>CAWJHX010000001.1:0-346458 GCA_963842825.1 Terriglobia bacterium
TACGTCCCACACCGCCTGCGCGGAGGCCCACTCGGTGACGGAGCTGGATATTCTCGTAGTAGGCGGCGGCCCGGCCGGCCTGCTGTTCGCTAGCCTTCTTGGAGTGAAACACCGTGTTGGCTTAATCGAAAAGGGGACGCTCGGAAAGACAAGCAAGTACTGGGTGACCACAGAACGCAGGCTAGAAAGGCATGGACTCCGCGATTGTATTCTCCACAAGGCACAGTGGATGCAGATCGGCACGTTCCTCGGCGGAAAGGCATTCGCCCACGGAGACTTCGCGGTTGTAGATGACGATCTGCTACTTCGCGAACTGCTGAACCGATGCCGGAGGTACGCATCCGTGGTCGTTGAAGGTTGCGCACTTCTCAGCGTGTCCTGGACCGAGGACGGACGGGTCGAAGCCCAGACAACGGGCGAAACCTACAGAGCCCGCCTCGTATTGGATGCGACTGGCACCCATTCCCCGATCGCACAAACTTTCCGGCTGCATCGGATTGCGGGTTTCTATTCGGTTTATGGTGCCCGAGTTCGTAACATCAGCCTGCACACGTCGGACATCGTTTTAGCCCATATCGGGCACCTCGGAGATCCCCCGCCGATCCTCGAAGTAATACCGTGCGGTCCGGATAGCGCTTACTGCGCGGTGTTCATATACTCACGCAATCTTGAACCCCCCGAACAATTAACCTCGAGGTTCTATGCGTACTGCAAAAACAATCCATTTTTCACCATGACCGGCGATAGTGAGATTGTCACGCCCAAACTGGGATCGATCGTGATCGGCAGTTCGCGTGGACGATCGCTACCGGGAGTCCTGCCTGTTGGGGAAGCAGCGATTGTTCAACCACCGATGCTTGGTACTGCTTTCAACGAGATCCTTGAGCACTCCGAACGTACCTGCCGGAATATTGACGCGCTTCTTGGGAAAAAGGGGGCATTCGCGTTGAGGGCGGCGCATCGCCATCCTCTCTTGAAGAGGGCGCAAGATCTACTTCAGCTTTCAGTAACACGAATCCTCTTGCGGCAGAACGTGGAAGTATTTGATCAACTCGTGCGGTTCATGGACACTCTACCGCCGCCCTTGGTCTTCAAGTTCTGCTCCAACGAGCTCACGTGGTTTGAGTTGTTCCAACTCGGGTCTCGGTTGCCACGATACCTCCTCCCTGGCATGCGAAGCGGCAAGACTAGTTAACTCCTCCCTGTCAAGGCGGTTTTTGCAAAGAGCGAAGCCACATTCACAGCAAGAGGCAGTAGTGTTCGGGCGGCAACCCCGAAATCGAGGACGTAGTTGGGAGTTGATGTTATGCGATCGAACAATTGGGTCAAACTGTTGGTTCGATCAATGTCGTCTTTGTTGAGGTCGGCATACTTTTGCAGCAACGCGTCGATGTCGCGTTGGCAAGAAAGCAGCGTCTGATCCTTCTCGTGCCGGATTAGCCGGTGGACCACGAGATGGGGGTAGATCAATGCGATTGAACAAGTCGGTACGTATAGCAATGGCCAGCCCAACCGGACCGCGTCGACATATGCTTTGGACCCGGTCCAATTTGGATCCAAGGTTCCGATCAGGGCGAGACCGTAGCCGACCGTCATCAATACGGTGAATGAACCGAAGTAGCTCACCAGGTTCCGCAGTGCTGGCGTTTGAGCCGGAGCATATCTGAAGATCTTGATCGTACGTCGCTGAAGGCGATGAACAACCAATAGAATTTCGACCGCATGGGCAGTGACGTAGCCAGCAGTCAAACATATCAATGCGCAGGTGAGCCAGAAGAATGCCAGTACGATCCCATGGGCATTGAACCCAAGCGCGATGAGACTGGACGTTCCTACGACGCCGATCAAACCCGTGATGACGAATCCGAGATTGGTATTGCGCAGCGGCCGGCTCAGCGGACCATCGGTCAAAGTCGCAACATGGTGCTCGAATCTGCCGGACACAATGGTGTAGAGCAGCCACGTTCCCACGGACATCATAGGGAAACCCTGTAGGAGAAACCATTCGTTGAGGAATTGTTGCCGCGTGCCCTGGAGTGCGGCGACAAGGAATCCAACTGTTGTCCAGATAACTCCGACCGCCACACCGAGCAGACAACCCGCTAAATGGCTGATTTCGGTTCTCTGGGGTTCCAGGTCCATCTCAGTCGTGCTCAGTCCTGCTCGCCGGTGAGGATAATTTCTAGTTATCCGGCCCTGGTACGACGGTCAAACTAGTCGACGGCAAATTCGGCAGCGGACTGTCTAAAAGTGAGTAACTATGTTATTTTTCATGTACATCAATAGGTTCCGCTTGCCCGCCGATTAGCAGGCTGGTCTTTCCATCCCGCGTCGCCAAGGCATAACCCAAATCCCACCTTTTAAACTATGCCGTCGACAAAAGAAATCAACGACTACTATGCCTTCAGCAAACTCGATTACCGCCTCTACAACACGAGAGCAAGCGATCTTTCCATGCACTACGGCATATGGGATGAAGCAACTCAAAGCCACCGTGACGCCTTGGCGAACGAGAATCGGGTCGTTGCCAATGCAGTCAATATTCGACGGCGTGATCATGTAATCGATTTAGGCTGTGGCTACGGATCCACCGCGGTTTGGCTTGCCAAACATCTCGGCTGTCGCGTTACCGGCATCACGTTAAGCAAGGATCAAGTCGCGGACGCGCGACGATTAGCTCGGAGGCGAAAGGTTGAGGGCCTAGTGACGTTTTGTACGATGGACTTCCACCGTACGCGTTTCGCCGATTCCACCTTTGATGCGGCCATTTCGATAGAAAGCATTTCCCACTCTAGCCAGAAGCTTCGTGTTCTAGCGGAGACCTGGCGCATCCTCAAGCCTGGTGGGCGGATTGCCGTTGCGGATGCGTACTTCAGAAGGGACCCGAAATCGCTTTCGCCACTGGAAAAAGACATAGCCACAGCATGCTTTGAGGGCGTTCATGTTCCACCCCTCCCACGGAAGGAGCAGTTTGAAAATTGGCTAGTGGACGCTGGATTCTCGAACGTTCGCTGGTTTGACAAGACACCTTGCATTTTGCCAACCGCCGAAAGAGTAAACCGGCTTGGCCGGCTCCTACTGCCTGTATCGCGGCTGTTTTCAGTCCTGGGACTACGCTCGCTGCAAGTCTCTCACATGAAGGCTTTTGTAAATCAGTTTTACGCGTTTCGGGATGGCATCGGCCTCTACGGCGTGTTCAGTGCAAGGAAGCCGAGCAAGGTCTTCGCGAGAACCCTCCAAAGTTAGTGAAACCCCGTCCAAACAATCGTCAATTGTGGCGGCTTAGTCTTGGGATGGTTGGGTACCCGGTCGCGGCCGGTTCAATCTGCTATCCATTGCTATCCGCGCTTTGATCGGGTGCCCCCGCGGCTGTGCACCGCACCCTGCCGTACCAACAGGTGCGCGTCCCAAGTTTGACGGCGAGAACGTCATTAATTTTAATCACATAAGAGCATCAGCAATTTCCCTGCGGAAGGGTGTAGCGAAAATTGCAGCTAAAGTTTCCTCACGTTTCAACAGGCTGATTCGCGGAAAAGCGCGTCCACTGGGCTTTCACGACCCGATCACCTGTTGTTTAGACAGGTGATCTATCTGTAAGTGATTGAAACTAATGATGCGAACCACTGTGCCCAAGGCGGATTCCGGCCTTGGCCTGAAATGCTCTGTTTTCAACATGCTTCGTTTCAGTGAGATGCACGCCGCCTGTTTAGCTTTGTTGAAGCTCTTGGAACTCGCGGCATTTCGCATCCTCAATTTCATCTACACCGCGTGGGTCTGCCCTCTTCGATTAGTGGTTCAGTTTTCGAAGCCCCCGCCGCTTCCCAAAGCGGGACCTAGGCCCAGCCAAGTTCTATGGTTCGCGCGTTACCCGGCCACGTGGATTGTTTCCGGATACGCCGTCATCCAGGAGTTGTTCGTTTCCTGATCGGCCAAGCTCACCAAAATTCTACGGATGCTCTTTGGGGGTGTCGCTCTTTGGGGGATGCCGTCCTCCTTCAATAGTGCTACTATCCGGCCATGTCCAGTCGAAGCCACAACCACTGATTGGAGATGGTGAACCTTCGAAGTGAAATTGAGCAGGTCTGAAACGTCGGCCCACAGAAGGACCGGATCGCGTCCGAAAAAGGGATCAAATGACGGTTTACACGATCGCTTTCGCTGCGCTGCTGCCTTTGGTGCCAGTATTGGCGGATGATGCTCCCGCCCGTGCGCGCCTGAATGGCGTGTGGCAGCATCAAGATGATTCGGGCAAGGAGATTTCCGTTTGGGTTGTGGAGACGAAGGGCGATTCTCTTCACATTACAAACTCACAGGGAGATCAGAAACTCTCAGAAATCGAATGCAAACCGACAGGAACTGAGTGCGCAGGAACAGGTTCGGGGAAAAAGGTTAAAGTTTCGATGTATTTCAATGGTCCAACACTCGTCCAACTTGAGACTGTGGGATCAGATGTCACCAAGCGGCAATTTACGGTGACGGAACAACCAGACATCATGGAGCTTGTTGTGACAGCGATTACTGGCAACACGAAATCGGAGTCGTTGCATCTGAAGCGGATGCCTTCAGTCGCAAGTCGCTAAACCTCGCTCGGATACCAACGGTCCATTGTGCGACAGCGGTGGAAATAGTCGGCGATTGAGAATTCAGTGCGGATTTGCGAGTCTGCGGCTAACTTGTGGCGCTTCGGTAACGCGCACCCTTTGTTAGGAGAAAAGTATGTTCCAAAGTCTCGACGAGCAGATGAAGCATGACGATGCGGCAGCAACGTCACCCCGGCAACGCATGACGAAGTGGGCCGTAATCGCACTTCTTGCTGTTGCGGTGTTCAGCGCTCTTTACTACGCGATTCAATTCGTCACCTGAAACGGAGGCGTGCCCTCGGTTCTCGCTCTGCTCGGCTTAGATTGAGGTCGCGGAGCTGTGCGGAGAGATAGTGTCCGGTCAAAGGAATTGTTCCGATCACAAAAGGATCTGGAACAGTTGTAAGGAAGGCGGCTTGGGGATATGAGCAATCTGCCGGGGGAGCCCCAGTGCTTGGGCCGGTATAGCGGCCACACGATCCGGATCTTGCGAGACAATGACGGCGAGAAACCCTGGCGGATCATCTTCGAGCCGGATCATGCGTGCTTCGATGCCACGGGCAATCCTGTCAACATCAAATATCCAGAGGCGGGCGAGCAGACACTAGCGGCAGCAAAGAACACAGCGCTGGTGCTCGCAAAGAGGAATTACCTTTGGAGCCTGCCATTCCAGAAGGAGATCGAGTGGAGCGAATTGCAAGACGATTGAAGCAACCGCTGAGGGCATGTGCTTGACGCGAACCTCGCTTACAGCCGTCAGCCAGTCGTCTTCCGGGGATACTGGGCATATGTCCGTTCCAGCCAGATAAGGTAGGTCACCTGAGCGATTTCTGTGTGATGCGCGGGCTATCAATTCTGGGCTAGAAATCCGTTCTTCGGGTCTGGCCCGGTGGCGCTTGTTAGCCACGTGGACGAGAGTCGGCATTCCCTTCCGACTTGCCCCAGGATGCCACGGAGAATTGTGGCGGGACCATGATCGACGAGTTTACCGCCGTGAACAGACTCGTGGCCGCAGCGCGATTTCCCCGGCTCGCCCCCTGGAATTACCACTTCATGCCCGCGAAGGAGCCATCCGCTGTTTCTTGTTGACACTCAGTTGCAAATGGAGTTTAATGAAACTTCCGAATTTTTGCGACATAGTCGCAACAAGTCGCAATATGAAAGCCCTCACCTTAGAACGCCGCTCACTACTGCAGGAGCTGACTCTGCGCGGCATCCGTATCACGGAACAGCGAAAGATCCTTGTAGAGACGATCCAGGATTCCCCCCGCCATCTTGACGCCGCGGGTCTTCTGGAGTTGGCGCGGAAGCGCGATGAAGGAATCAACCGGGCCACCGTTTACCGCACCTTGGAGCTCCTGAAGAAGCTGCGTTTGATCGATGAACTGGATCTTATGCACCTGGACGGCGAGAAGCATTTCTATGAGGCGAAGACGAACATCGATCACTTGCACCTTGCGTGCTTCCAATGCGGACGAATCGAGGAGTTTACGAGCCTCTTGTTCGAACGCTTGAAGGCGGAAATCTCGTGTCAGACGGGCTTTCACATTCGGGTGACACGCCTAGAAGTGGGTGGCCGCTGCAGCCACTGCTGTGCTCTCGCACACAGTTGCACGGAATGCGGAGAGGAGGCCTGCTGTAAGGACAAGAAATCGTGTAGTTGACGAGGAGAGTTCGAGGCCGCGCGGCTGACTTTTGGCGAAGGACACCGCGCGACCTCTCAAAGAACCGACAACCGGCTGGCTGCGATCCCTCTCACATTGTAGGGGACTGGCCACAGGTTTTGCTTAAGGAGAGCAAGACGAAATGACTGAACCAATCCCCGATACAAGACATATCGATCAATTCGCGATTGAGACGAACCGAGGGCGCGGGGCGCAAGAGTCCTGTCCGCAACGAACCGGAGGGCTGCTTTCACGCCATACGGCGGCTCTGCTCGTAACCCTCTTCGTGATGGCGCTTGCTGCACCCAGTCCAGTCCGAGCGGATGAGCCGCTTTTTGGCTTCACCTACACAACAGATCTCCTGCCCAAGGGTAAATTCGAGGTTGAACAATGGTCCACGACCCGGTTCACGAAGGCCACAGGCAATTTCTGGCAGCAGGAAAACCGCACCGAGCTTGAGTACGGCGTGAACGACCAGTTTCAGTTCTCGCTGTACGCCAACTACGACTCAACTGCGGCTTACCACAGTGGTCCCTTTGGCGCTACGACGCCAGGGGAACCTTTTTCATACGATATGCCTGGCCCCGATGATCACTACGGCCGTTCACGTTTCATTGGTGTTTCCGGGGAGGCGATCTATCGGCTGCTCAGCCCCTATACGCACACTGTAGGCGTCGCCCTGTACTTCGAGCCTACAATCGGACCTGGATTTATCGAGCCGGAAAGCAGGCTCATCTTGCAGAAGAACTTCCGTGACGACCGGCTGGTGCTCGCCTTCAATTTCACGTACGCGCCGGAGTACCGGCGCCTGCCGCCGGACACGACTTGTATGTGCCTTGCAGAAACCGACGTGAACGCGGATTTCGGCCTCTCGTACCGCTTTCGCCGGAATTGGTTCGCGGGCTTTGAATCCATGAACGAGCGCGAATTCAACAGCTTGAATTTCACCCATGAGATCAATAGCGCCTACTACTTCGGGCCTGTCATCCATTACGGCGGAAAGCACTTCTTCATCACGGCCACCTTCGTCGAGCAACTGCCCTGGGCAACCACTCACTCAGACACGGTACCAGGCGCAATTGTTGGCGGGCGCGACTACGACAACGATTTCGAGAAGTATCGCGTGCGTGTCAAATTAGGCTGGTACTTCGGAGGCAAGGAGAAATGAAGTCCCGCTTTTTCTTGCTGCCTCTCGCATCCTTTGTGTTGCCGGGCGGCCCTGCCTACGCCACTGTCTATCTTTCCGTCGAGCAGGCGCAGGCCCTCATGTTCCCTGGCGCGACATTACAGCCTGACACGCGCACGTTGACTAATGAGCAAGCGAAGGCCATTGAGCACGCCTCTGGCGTGAACGTTCGCAGCAGGCAACTGAAACTTTGGCGGGTTTCTACCGGAGGGTGGTTCATTGTCGATGAAGTGGTCGGGAAGCATGAGTTCATTCCCTTTGCTCTGGGACTGGATGATTCCGGCGCGATCAAAGCAATCGAGATCCTGGAGTATCGGGAGGCGTACGGCGGACAGATTCGCGAACCAGACTGGCGCAAGCAGTTTATTGGCAAACAGGCTGGCTCGAAGCTGCAACTAGACAAAAGCATCCACAACATATCGGGGGCAACGCTTTCGTGCAAACACGTCACTGACGGAGTGAACCGACTTCTGGCTACCTATGACATCGTACTCAGACAACCCGCCTCGAGGCCGTAGGCCGAGCGTTTTGGGCGAAGTTGAGCGTGCTCAGCCCTGGCTTGGAACGCTCGTCAGCCTCCGTGCGAAGGGCCTGCCGCTTGCTGACGCGCATCGCGCGATCGATGCCGCTTTCAAGGAAGTGGCTACGGTCCATCGCCAAATGAGCTTTCACGAAGAAGATAGTGATGTCGGCCGCCTGAATCGCGCCGGAGTCCGCCAGCCCGTCAGGGTGCATCCGTACACGCTCGAAGTATTGAAGTGGGCACTGGCGATCGCGGCCATCTCGGGCGGCTGTTTCGATATCTCGGTAGGCGCGGAACTGGTGGAATGGGGACTATTGCCGCGGCCCGTTGGTACACCACGGCACCCGATGGGCTCCTGGCGGGACATTGAGATTCTGCCGGACGGGCGGGTTGAGTTCCAGCGTCCGCTCTGGATCGATCTCGGGGGAATCGCCAAGGGCTACGCCGTGGATCGGGCCACCGAATGCCTGCGCGCATCAGGCGCCGCGCAGGCTGTCGTCAATGCCGGCGGCGATATTCGTGTGATCGGGCGAAAAGCGGAGCGTATCGGCCTGGAACTCGAATTCCCGTTAAATCCTGTGCCCGTCCTTGAGCTGACGAACGGCAGTATTGCCAGCAGCAGCGGCCATCGGCACCGGCTGTGGCACCAAGGGCGCGTCTGTGGCCCGCACGTCCATGGCGTCCGGCGCTCTCCCGTACCAACTGACCGCTTTGTGTGCGTCATCGCGGAACGCTGCATTGTTGCGGACGCCTTAACGAAGATTGTTATGGCCGAAGGTCACCGCAGCGCCGGTTTGCTCCGGCAGTTCAAAGCGTCAGCCCTACTCCATGATCCGCGCGGAGGATGGAGCCGTTTTGGAGGAATCGAGGTTTGATTAGCGTGCCGTCTCAGTACTCGGTACGATTGGGACGCATGAGACGGCTGGCCTTGTACGCCGTCGGCGTCGGAGTTTGGCTGTCTGGCGGGTTGTGGCTCCTATTTCATTACTTCTTCGCCGAAGAAGGCGACTTCGGACCGAAAATACATCCGATTGAACCCTGGAGTCTCAGGTTGCACGGGGCATTTTCCTTTGCCGCCATCTGGATGTTCGGCCTACTGTGGGGCGCGCATGTGACCAAAGCATGGCCTCTCTCGCGACGGCGATGGTCTGGCGGCATAATGACGGGTGTCATGGTGTGGCTGATGTTGAGCGGCTACCTGCTTTACTACACCGGAAGCGAGACGGCACGCTCGATCGTGTCCGTCCTTCACTGGGTCATCGGTTTGGGTTGTCCGGCTGCGTTCCTCTGGCACCGGTTCAATTTTCGACGGCGGCCCGCCAGCCGAGCTCAGTCTGGCGTTGAGTCGATCAGCAATTAGCGGGTGTGGGCAAGGATACCCGCACGCGGCTGCGCAGCCTGCGGTACCAACAGGTGCGCGTCCCAGGTTTGATGTGCCTGGCAGCGGCTTCTTTTGCTTCAATGGGGCCGCGATCAGCTGATCGCGGAATTGGACTCAACGCACAAATCGCACAGGGCTTTCAGCCGCTTCAATGGGGCCGCGATCAGCTGATCGCGGAATTACATAAATCCATCTCCATTCAGGATCACTCTTATGGGCTTCAATGGGGCCGCGATCAGCTGATCGCGGAATTCTCGGCCCGCACTTCACACAACTGACAAGCGGCGGAGCTTCAATGGGGCCGCGATCAGCTGATCGCGGAATTGAACCTTTGCTACTGCCTATAGCCGAAAAGAGTTTAAAGCTTCAATGGGGCCGCGATCAGCTGATCGCGGAATTAAGCCGTTCGATACCGCACGTCCGCCACCGAATCGACCGCTTCAATGGGGCCGCGATCAGCTGATCGCGGAATTGAGCCGTGCGATCGACCGCTGCGTCAATCGCCACCGATGCGCGCTTCAATGGGGCCGCGATCAGCTGATCGCGGAATTAGCCGCCGCTCCAAGTATTCTATTGTCAATGATCTGCGATACGCCTGGCGAGAGGCTCCGGCTTGGCCTTCGATGTCTCACCTATTAACGAATCCTTCCCTACATAACCATCACGAGATCAACCCTTTGGAAGCCGCGAGCGAGCCCCCTATTTTCCGCATCGACCCATCGCTCGCGTCACCGGGTAACAAAGACCGCGTACTGATCCAGTTCTCCTTCCAGAACCCTCGCAAGTAGCCTCGCCTGCACTTCTAGCAGCCGACGATATGAAACCTGATAACCGAAGATCGGGTGGGTCACCAGCGTGTCCATCCGCGCTTCATATGCCTGGAAAAAGCCACGGCGACCCCCTGGTGTGAGCGCCACTGCTCGACCAGCCCGGACGAAGTCCTTTGGGGTAACCATTCGCGTGTTGATCGCATTCAACACGGCGGACTCAGCGATCAGGGGCCGGAATGGCTCCATCAAATCCAATGCCAAAGCCGGTCGTCCGAAGCGTGGCTGATGGTAGAAACCCATCATAGGATCGAATCCTACAGCCGCGCACGCGACGGTCAAGTCCTTCGATAGCAGACTATATGCGAGCGACAGCAGCGCGTTCACTGGATCCCGTGGCGGCCGACGGTTCCGCGCGGTGAAATCAAATCCCAGTTCGCTGCCTACCGACTCCTGCTTTACCATTCCGGCAAAAGCCCCGAAGTACAGCCGAGCGCCATTCCCCTCGATTCCCAGCAATTCTTCGAGAGAAATGGATTCCTCCGCGCGCTCCGCCATCTCCCGCATCTGCTCCAGCACGAGCTTGGGCGGCTCCTCGTGGTTGCGCATCAGCATCACGCGCTGATTTCGGATCTTACCCGCCACGAGCTTTCGCGCCAATCGAAGTGCGAACCATTCCTCCGTCGCCAAGCGGAATTGCGACTGCCGAAGGAAGACGTTCTTCGTAGTCAGTCCGCTAGTAATTCCATAGAACCAGCCGCCCTGCGAGAAGTAGCACACCGGCACCTCAGCGGAACACAGCGCTTGGATCGCCTGTGTAGAGATCTGGATGTTACCCATGAGGCTCACTTGGCAAACCTCATTCACGCGCACCTCCTGACGGAGGGCGTCCTTCTCTTTCACTTGCAACACGTCTCCCGCTTTCCCGACCCGCAAGCCCTGCGTATTCAGATAGACCGGTTTTCGATCCTCCCTTGGGACGATCAAACGGCGCAGCTCGCGACGGGGAGGTTTGCGCGGCAAACCTCCGGAAACAAACAGAGATAACTGGCCGTCATCCTCTTCATCGGCAACTTCTAGCGCGTTGGTTTCGTCTGGGAGGCAGATCGCGTTCAAGGAACAACCGGGACACTTCGGCGAGTCCACCAGCGGTGTGGGAATGATTCGTTGCCGCGCAATTCTCCACGCGTTCGACACGGCGACTTCTGCTTCCTGAATTAGGTCCTCCGTGATCGGCACACGGACGCGTTGGTTGGTAGCGCGATAGTATACGATTCCTTCTTCACAGCGGTAACCATTTTCACGAAGGACCATCGCCTGTAGCACCATTTGCACGCGGTCGGCGGGCCATAGCCCTAGCCCACTTTCGGTGTCCGCAGGACGCCCACGCTTGTAGTCGATTGGTCGAGCGTGCCCGTCCTCCACTTGGACAACATCCATCTTGGCGATCACCCTGAGGCGCTCACTCGAGAGTGTGATGGCCTGGGTCTTCAGGTTCTCGGATAGTTCCTCGGCGGGTGGCAAGTCGCCACCTTCTCTATCCACCCGTTGATGTTGGACGGAGCCCTCGACGGTATCCGCAGATTCACGAAAGATGCCCTCCACCCATTCGTAAAAAAATAGGCGCGGACAATAAATGAATTCGTTGACCATTCGCGCCGGGAGATAATCCGGCAAATCGTCTTGGCGGGGGAATTCCAAGGGTTGAGTAGCCATAAATCCTCAAACAACTATGCAAGGGGAGTCCACGCGCGTGTACGGCTGTCCGAGAGCGGTGATGACGCGCTCACCACGCCCTTCCGCCGGTCCCAGCAGCACGAACAATACTTGGTCTTCGTCGTGATGAATGATGCCGGAGAGATCAGCCCGGAGCCGCACAAGGTCAGCCGAAGTCAACTGACATTCGAACACCGAAAACTGAATATGATCGCCCCAGGCACGCATGGTTTTGAACACGCGCCGCAAGCGTTTATCGTCGGCGATGTCGTAGCAAACCAAATAGGAGGAGCGCATCTTTTCATCCCCCGTCGCCTGCACCGAAGATGCCAAGGCCATAGTGACGCCCGATACCCGCCAAAACAGGTCCCTTCACTGGCCGCTTGAACGTTACCCGCACGTGAACTCGTGGCCACTTCGCCAGATGCTTCGGAACGCGAATTGTTCCAGCCGCCCCGGAGCCGCCCCAGTAGGGCGCAGTTTGGAAGGTCAGGTTCTCGATCCCAGCCTCGGGGAAGCCCGCCGCTTCGAACGCCTGACACAGTAAACGGTCAGTCTTGGCGAGCGAAATCTGGCCGCGCGAAGCATTGAATCCGTGGAGGACCATCGGCGTCACAGTTTCCCAAACAGCAGCGATTCGGGTGTAGAAAGGCAGAACTTTGGTTTGATCCCTCACGGGCACGAGCATGGCTCGGGTCGGTCCGCCTTCGTATTCCGTAAGAATCTGTCCCGCGAACTTGATGTCGAGTAGATCGAGCGCCTCCCTATCTTCGGCAACGACTGAGGGCGGTTCGGCGATCAGTACCCGTCGAATACCGCCGTCCGAATGCTGGTGGCCGATCGAAGGCAACGGCACGTACGATAGGCGATGGCCCAAGTCCTCGGGCTGGTTGTGTCCAAGGACAAATGAATTGATCCACGCCTGGTCCATTTCCTCCTTCTTCAATGCTTCACCTGCCGCATGCCGGATCATTGCCGCAATGGTTTGGGTTTGATCCCAGCGTGTGGCGAAGACGCCACCTTCTGGCTGCTCCAGTTCGAAGGCGATGAACCGTCTGCCGCGTGCTGTTGCTCGATTGCGATACCTCGCGTGTCCGAACTGTGTAGGCCGCGTATAAGGATTCACCCCCTGATTGGTGATCCGCCGCGTGAACGCCAGATGAGATGCGCTCAAATGAGCAAAGAATCCTTGTTCGGATGTTGTTAGGGCTATGTCTCCAGCTGGATCAGGAACAAAGTGATCAAGAGATGCCGACTGCATGGTGCCCCCGGTTAGTTCCACGCATGCTGCCGCAAAATCCACGCCCCAACCGAGCGCGCGCAACCGCGAAGCGACTTCGTCCAGAGTACGTACTCGTTCGGACACGCCAGTTTCCTCGTCGAATCTCCACTGGTACACAACATCTGGCTGGCCAAAAGCCTGATCCGCCAATATTCGAGGACGAACGGTTTTCGAGGTCTTGGTATTCTTCCGCTCGCCGCTCAAGCTATTATTCGGCACGAACAGTGTGAATTCTTTACCCTTCTGAGGCGGTCGCGCAAAGATTTCCGGTGTTTCCTGATGTTCCAGCCATTCGAGCACATTTTGATGTTTCCGACCCAACTCCCGCGATGCGGCGCCGGTCCTTGCGCCCGCTACCAAGGCTTGGAACAGCCGCGCGGGCGAAGGTGGCCACTCACTCCCGTGGTAGCGATCTACCAAAAAACGCACCGACAATTGCAGATGCGATGCCATCAGGAATCCTCCTTCGCCTTACTGGCTTGCTTGACCAATTCCTTCGCCGCCTTTACGTCAAAGGCGACCTCCCGGTTTTGTCCAACCGTGAAGGCTTCCGCAGCTTCCTTCGCGAACGATTCAATCGCATCAAGTTCGACCTTCCAATCCTCAGTACGGCCATCGCGATAGACCAACTTGCTCTCCAGTGGCTTACCGGCCCTGACGAGCAGGCAACCTTGGCGCAAGAAGAGATCGACCGGGGAAAGCGTCACGAGAAGGCACAGACTGAAAATGTAACGCCGCACCCTTCGGCACTCCTCCTCTGACGGTCCCCCTAGATACCGCAACGCCGTTAGATTTACAGTTGTCGTCCGAACAATGTCTCCGCGAACGATAACCCCGCCGCGCGTCCTGCCAGAGGGGGCATCAAGGAAGCCGGCCTTGCTCAGCGGCTTTTTCTGTTTGTCGCTATCCGTGAGCACTAGAGTTTCGACCTCGTCGTTTGTTAGAGCAGAAAAGTACTGAGCGGCCCGTGAAAGTTCGTCTACGTGAAACGCTCTGATTGTGGAATCAATAAGGCGTGGCAGTTTCACTTGGGATGATCGAGAGTCCCAGGCTCCAAAGATCAAGCTTGTGGGAGCAAGCTTGGCAAGGCTAACCGCGTTACCGGCATCACACTCCAAGAATGCTTTCTGTAGGTCTGTCGCCAGCTTCGTGGAACGGATGAGAGCGTCTGCCGCCCGGTGACCTAGGTCCAGCAGATTGACCACCCGACCTTCAACAGTTACCGTGATCTGAGGAACAAGGGATCTGTATTTGTCCCGTTTGAATAATGGCTCCAACCGGTTTGCCTGTGATCCAACCGAGTCGATTAGGCATACTGTATTCTCGCCCTCACCATCAATGATGTAGCTCGAAGGCTCCTTTCTTCTCTCCTCTGGCGGTGCGAACGTTGGTGGAAAAATGACCTCATTTGGCCCAGCGGCAGGTTGGAGGTATTCCTTCAGCACGAGCGCGCTCGGCCCACCCTCCGCAATCCAAGCGTCGTAGCCCGACAGCAAATTAGACATGAAGCACTCCTTCCGCGAATAGAAACGTCTTATAACCCTGCCCGCGGCTGGCGATCTCAAATTCAAACGTGTGTGCCGGCAATCCCGGCCACGGCGCTGCGCAGGCCGCCCGCGCCGCGGCGATGGGCAACAGATCAGCCCAGGTGGAATATCGGAAGCGCGTTCGCTTCTGTTCCGCTGGTCGAAACCCTTGCAATCCGATCACAGCCAAGATTTCAACCCACGGAAAAGTAGCCGCGTTTTGGCCGATATCGTTCGGGGAGTACCCTGCATCGATGGCGTCCCATGCCGCCCGCGCATCCACGCCAAAGCGCTTAGTTGTGTAAGCCATTCTCTGAAATAAGGTTTCGAGCGGCGGAGTGTAATCGAGCAGCCGTACAAGCTCGTCAAACACTTCTCGCGGCCTTTGATTGCCCCCATGCGTCTTGAGAGAACTCTTCGACGTTTGTGCATCGTTCAGCCACCAGCAAAGAGTGAATACTCGTCCGGCCATGACCAGTTCCAATGGTTCCAGCTTATCGTCGTACGGCTTGCCCTCAAAGCTTCCTTGAGGAGATAGCGCCAGGTCCCCAGGAGGCAGATCAGCGTCGGTTCGTAGGACAAATTCTGCGCCAGCTTCCTGAAAGCACGACACCCCGCCCGGTGCGCCCAGTTCAGCCAATTCGAATAACCCGCAGCAGGCAAGATATTGGCCAGGATTGCGCGGGTCGAACGGAACGCGATATTCACGCATTGGCCGGTAACTCCGGTAGCTCAGATGACGAAATCGCATCCGCCGAACGAAAAACGGCCTCCAGGTACGCGAGCCCCCAGGGACCATGGCGCTGCTGCAACCTTCCGAACCGTTGCGCGCATTCCAGTGCGACTACCCGGCTCCGGTGAACAGATTCCTTGTCGAAGGCGCGCTCCTCGAAGTAAGGTCTCGCCCAGCCGTGATGTGAAGCGATCAAGTGCAAAGCTAGGTCGCGCTCTTCCGTCGAGAAGTCTGCGGGCAAGTTACCTTCGGCTTCAATCAATGACCCGAATTCGTGCCGGTAACCGCCGAGGCTCTGCCCATTGAAACGATCGCTCTTGGCTAGAGGCGCAGCACCGTTGCGATTTCCTGCCGCTCGCTGCCAAACGGAGCGGTTCTTTCCCTGATCGTGCCAATCTCCTGCCCAGCGAAATACGCGCTCGTTCAGGTTCAGCCGCCGAGCGAGGTCTTCCGAAACCGCACCTACTCGCCGCAGATGATCTTCAAGCAATAAAGACCCGTACTTGTCTCTCTGCCCGTTCTGAACGGAGTAATACACCCACGTCGCAGCTGGCTCAGTATCATCGTCGCCCTTCAGTTCGATGGTTATCCGTTTCCGGTATCCGTCAGGTACTGTGCCTTCTTTCGATTTCCCGCGGTCTCCCTTGATTGCGGAAACGTCATACCTGGCAGCGTTGTTGCGCTCTTTCGTCCAATCCACCATGCCATTCGCATCCAGATGACCCACGCTAGGGGGCAGCACCAACGTTGCGTAGCGCGCGAGCCGATCCTCCTTTAGCAAGTCTTCCAGGTCACCGATGCGTACGGATGCGTCTGAGCGGACTAAGATTGCGCGCGTCCCGCGATGCTGCGAAACTCGCAAAGTTTTACACAAGTCGTCGGTGTACTGCTTCAACCGCTCGTATGCCCGAATCGGGAAAATGGCGAGCATTTCCTCGATTTCCTCTTCCGTTGCGCCGCACTCTGGATGTGTGAGATCCTCGACGTCGTCACGCCAAGCGACGTAGGTCTCCGGAGGAGACGCTTCTTCCTCCGCCCGCAGCCAAGCTTCCACCGCAGGCCGAGACGGCCATTCGGTCGCGCGGATAGAAGTGAGCGACCAAACGTCGATATGCCAGGGCAACAAAGGAGCCAAGTGCGGTGTGGCGGACATAGCTCCGGGCGGCGGTGGCTGGTTGCGGAGTACTTCCGGTGAGACGCTTCCTCCTAGCGTTCGCAAGTAGCCGATCGTAGCCCTAAGCCGCGCACCCGTCTCGCCCTGAATCTGTTTTTCCGAGTAAGCGACGTAGGCGGCTCCTTCGCTGTTGCCAAACCGGTTCAACCTGCCGAACCGTTGCAGCAAGTGATCTGCCGTGTCGAGGTCCGTGATCAGACGGTCCGCCGAAAGGTCGATACCGACTTCTCCTGCTGAGGTCGCTACCAACCAACAGGGCGGCGATTCACGTACCGGAGGTTCCTTCGACAGGAATTTCTTCACCACCGCGTCGCTCAACAGCTCATCGCGTTCTTTGCCGCGCTGAACTCCCGTGATGAGCGGAACCCGCACCTTGTGTTGCTTTTCGATCGCGGCACCGAGCTTCCGGGCTTCCTTCGGAGATCGGAGAAATACGATGGTTCGCCGGTCTGGCCGCAGCGCCAATTCGGCAATGGTGTCCTCCGGCTTATCGACCGGATCAACGAGGTGAAGTTGCTTGATCGCCCGGAAGCGCTTCGCAAAGGTCGAATCGGGTGCAACCAGGTCGGCATCTAGGCTCAGCGGAAATGATTTCATGTTGCTGTTGCGTTGTGTGGCCGAAAGCAGAATTGTCCGCATCGCCGACCGCCGAGACACTGCGTGAATCAGTTCGGCAAAAGCCGGAGTGAGATGGGCTTCGTCATTGACGATTAAGGTATCTTGACCGAGCAGACCGGCGTGCTGGGCCCGCGACCAGCGGCCGTCCCCATACCCCGAAAACAGTAGTCGGCTCCCGATCATATCCACCGTGCCAACTACGATCCCGGGTCGTACTGGGTTCTTGCTCCACTCCCGGTTGTCCTCTCGTTCTCCACGCAGGGTGCTCACGGCCAGAGGACTTGTGCCCGTTTCTCCACAGAAACCAACAAAGGTATCCCTAAGGTCTACCAGGTTGGCGTTCTGATCTAGATTCGTCGCTAGTCGCTCCGCTTCATCCGTCGCTTGGTCCACCACAACGCGACGATCCACAACCCAGGCCAATCTCCGGGGCAAAGTGACTACTCCCTGACGTACTTGCTCCGCCAGGGCTAGAAGCCACACCGTCATGACCGATGTCTTGCCGGTGCCCGTCGGCAAATCAATTAGCGCCGGTATCTCACCATGTACGAGCTTCTGAAACAATTCCTGTTGCCAGAAAAAGGAGTCGAAGCCTGAAATTGTGCGGAAGTAATGAGCAAAATCGCCCATGACACGCCCCTCGGATTCAGCAATCAGAATTCAGAGTATATCCGACTGGGTCGGGCACTTGCTTCACCCCGAGGGATCATCAACAGCGACGATGGTTTTGTCCAAACCTGGCAGCATAAAATCTAAAGCGACAACTAGCGAACCTCTGCACCCACTATTTGGTCCCGTCTTTGCACAATTCGCATGCCTCCCGCTGCAAAATCATCGAGCCGCCATCGAGAGTCGGATCATACAGGCTGAGCCGGCGGTAGTTCCAGGCTCGCGGGCGTTTCATGAGCAGCGTGTCCACGGCGTAGACCGCGAGCGCCCCCACGGCCTGCAGGATGTCGGCGACGGCGGGCGTGCCTGGACAGGGAAAGCGGTCGTCGTCCACCATGTCCGGGAACAGGCACGCGATGCAGGGACCGTCATTGTCTTGCACGAACACGTAGCCATGGTCGGCGTCATGGCTGACGGCGGTGAAGATTACGGGAATATGCTTTCGGCGGAAGTACCAGCTCGCCAAAACGCGAGCCGGATTGTTGTCGACGCCGCAGATCGCAAGATCGCAGTCGAGATGCGTAGAACCGATGGCATCTTCCAGCCGGAATGGGCACGCGCGGATCTCGGTCTCCACGATGCACTCTGGCTTCAGATTCCTTGCGAGCGCGATTGCCTTGTTCTCCCCGACATCCTTTATATAGAAACGCTGGCGGTTCAGATTGCTCGGTTCCACCACGTCGTCATCGAACAGCGTGATCCGCCCGATGCCCTTGCGCACCAGGGTGGGCGCGATCTGGGAGATGAGCCCGCCCGCTCCGATGCACAACACGCTCGCCTTCGAGAAAGCCGCTTGATCGAATCCCGGAATCCGCCGCTGTCGATCTTCGGCTCCGGGGATTGCGGTCCCGCGCAGGCTAATCGACGTTCTTGAGCCGGTAAATGGCGGGCGCATAATTTTCGACTCCTTCCCCATAAATTACAAGTTCAAAGTTCTGGTCGAGCCGGATAAACCGGACGTACCCGTCGCGGCTGAAGATCGCCATCAGCGCCAGGTGTCCGGCTTTTTCGAGCCGGCGCTGGAAATTCTCATCCGTGCCCGAGGGATGCGTAGCGCCCGGACCATTCCCAGGGTGGCTGTGAAAGTGCGCCAGGAATTTGTGCCCAAACTGTTCGAGCCGGATCAGCAGATTGTGCGTCGAGGGCATATCGGCCACGACGCCCATCCGTGTGCGGCGCTGGTGCGCGAATTCCGCCCACTGGTCGAGGACGCGCACGCCCTCGACCTCGGAGCCCGTGATGAAAAAGAACTGCTCATCCGGATCGGCGGTCAGCTTCTTGAAGCACTCATGCAAAAACAATGAACTGACGGCGTAGCGCCGCGGCTCATCCGGCTTCCGGGTATTCTCTTCAACGATCCGGTCCAGGCTTGCGAGAAAATCGTTCGTCCGCCGGATCTCTGTCGCGACGCGCGCGGTGGCTTTGCGGGCGCGCACGGCGTCGCTGAACTGCCCGATCAGCTTTTCGCGCTTCTCGACCAGCACCTTTTTCTTTTCGTCGATATGGGTGGTTTTCATTTTTCGTAAGCCTCTGTAATCAGTCGTTCGATGGTTATGATTCCCGAACTCACGTCCTTCGGTCGCCGCGCCATGTGGACCAGATACCAATCCTCTCCGCGCGAGGCGAAGCAAACCCAGTGGCTGTGCCTCTGGATCTCTCGTGACGGGTTGTAAAGATGGAAATCGATGTGGCCAAATCGCTTTTCCTCGATCCAGCCCTGAAAGGAAGCGTAGGGAGTCTGATACGATCCCGTGTAGCTGTTTCCGTCGCGGATCCAGCCGCGTTCACGCCAATATGGGATTTCGCGGCGCAGGACGGAAATTAAGGGGGCATGCCCCCACGCCACCCGCGAGAAGATGTTGCGGATGGAATTGGGGGCAGGCCTGGTTCCGAGCTCCTTTACGCGCATACAACGACGCCGACCTCGGCCTTCGTGGACGCGAAAATCTTCTCGCCGTCTTTCACCTTGTCGTAAACCGACTCGGCGTTCGCGAAAAAGGGCTCGTTCGGACCACGGCTGAGCAGATAGTCCGCGAGGTTCAACTGGTGGAGGATATCACCGGCGGTCGTGCCCGGCTGGATTTCCACGTCCCGGATCTGGCCGGTACCGGCCACAACAACGGATAGTTTTTTCACTGGTTTGGTTCTCCTTATATATAGAGGTGGTGGGAGGCGGGCCCTCTCCCGCTACGGGCTGATCGAGCGCCGCCCACGGTGAGCGGCGAAAGAAAATAAAGAGGCCAAGAAAAGTCTTGGCCTCGAGGGCGCCAGGTCATAAATCCGGCGCAGGTATGACATCCGTGAGCCTGCCTTCGCGGAATGCAAGATCACGTTCCACGTCGAGGCCGAGCGTAGTCCGGACACCTTCGAGCTCCGAGAGCAGGAAGTACCCGAACTCGTTTTCAAGGCCCACGACAAAACCAAAGAACAGGAAATCGTCTTCCTGCTGGCTGCCTTCCGTGACGTACCACGTCCATCCGGTGCCCGGCAGGAAGAACTTCGCGTATACGACGGGCTCGGCTTCCTTCTCCTGCGAATACAGGGAGGGAAGCCGCGCGCGCAGTTCGTCCGTGAGGAGCTTCATGGCTTCACGCCTTTCGCTACACGGACTCGAACAGTTTTCGCGCTTCTTCGAACTTCTGGAGCTGCCGCCGCTTCTCCTTCAACTGGTCCTCCATCTCGGCGATCTCGGCCTTGAGCTTGTCGGCTTGTTCGAGGACCACCTCCACGGGAGTCTTCTTTTTCCACGGTTTGCGTTCCGGCTTGGCCGGGGGAGCTTTCGGACTCGTCGGTTTTTGCACTGGCATTTTCTTATTTCTCCTTAATCTGTTGTTGTTGTTCCTTCACCCACTGTTCGAGTTTCCGGATCGCTTCACGTTTAGCCGGAAGCTCGATGTGGGTATACGCTGAGTGAACTTTTCCGCCGGTGGAGTGGCCCATGAGCGCCATGCGGATCTCCTGCAGGACGCCGGCCTCCATCAGGCGCGTGTTGAATGTGTGGCGTAAATCGTGGAAACGCATGTGGCGGAGGGTCGCGTTTTTGAGCGCGGTTCCCCACGAGCGCTTCACGATGCGGACCGGATGGCCCTGGAAGTCGATCACGAGGCCCTCCGGCTTGCGGTGTTCGAGCAGGAACGTGAACAGCCGCTCGGTGAGGGGGATCTCCCGTGATTCGCCTTCGGGCGTCTTCGAGCGCGTGACGAAAAGACTTTTTTGGGAGAAATCCACGTCCTCCCACTTCTGGCCGGTTATTTCGCCACGGCGCATGCCGGTGTCGAGGGCGATCATGACCATGGCGCGTAGATGGTCCTTGGCGACACCGAGAAGCAATGCTTCCTCGGCGACGCCGAGAACCTGGCGGCGGGTGCGCCGCTCCCGCGCCATTTTCATGCGGGCAAGCGGATTCGCAGCGAGGAGCTGCTCGTCGACCGCCCAATACAGGATGTGCCGGAGGACGCTCAGATCGCGGTTGATGGTCGCGTCCTTGATCGCCTGGTTCCTGGTGTGCCGGGCCTTCCGAAATTCGTCCGCGAGAGATTTCGTGATTCTCAGGACGGGAGATTCGGAAAAGAACGGCAGGAGGAACTTCAGGTGATATACGTGATGCGGGCGGACGGAACCGCCCGCGATGAACCGCGCGGCGAGCTCGCCGAAGGTCATCGTGGGGTCGAAGTCGACGATTTGGAATCGCCGATCGTTCAATTCCTGCTTGAGCTTTTCTTCAATTTTCTCGGCCCGCTTCTGGTTGGAAGTCCCGGTGGAGAACTGATGGCGAATGCCGTCGCGATACAGGTAGGCCCACCAGACGTTGCCGCGCTTCAAAAGGCTCACGAAAGAGTTCCTCCTTTCTGCTGGCGCGCGAGCAGCCAGCGGATTACTTGCGTTTTGTAAAAGGTCAATTTTCCGGTCGAGCCTACGCGGAAATGCGGCAGGCCGAGCGGCAGGTATTTCTGGCGCACCGTCCACGTGGAACAGCCGATGAGCGCCGCGGCCTCGCGGATCGAAAGCGGCGTGCCGAGCGGGTCGGCGTCATTCGGGGGCGGGCACTGCATCGGGCAATGGCGCGGTGAGCTATGCCCTAGGGGCGGCGGCGCGAAAGCCAACAGTTGCTTGGCATTCGGCAGAATGCCGTGCCCTGACTTGCGGCTCGCCATCACTCGTCCCCTCCGTCTCGCCGCTCGCGCCTCCGCTTGAGCAGCTTATAGATCTGGGTGCGGAACCAGACAGGGATCTGTGACCACATCCACCACAGAATTCCGAAGGGAATCATAAGAAGCGCGAGGGCAACTATCATGTCGGGACGCTGGAGTATGGCGATGATGGCGGCCAAGAAGACCGCGACCGAAGCCAAAAGAAGAAAAGCGCCTGGCACGATGGAAAGGGCAAAGCCGAGAAGCGGTGTCCATCCGGGACGCCGGGGCTGCGGGGTCGAGAGATCCCGGCTGCCGCATTGGGAACAAGCTTCAGCGGTACGGGGATTCGCGTGACGGCGCGGGCAGAGCTTCACGTCATACGACCGCCCGCAGAAATTGCAAAAGAGCGGCCCGCCGGGCGTGATGCGATTGCAGTTGAAACAGAATTTCATGGATTAGAGGAGCGTTTGCCGCTCATTCCCGGTCGGTTTCTGCCAGATGTTTTCCCAGAACCCTTCACGCGCGATTCTCTCCATGGTCGTGAAGCGAAATATCTTGTCGGTAAGAGCCGCGGTTGCCACACGGAGCGAGGTCAAACGCGATTCCGAGGTGGTGACGGTCAGCGTTCGAAACTGTGGCTGGCCGAACTGCTGGGCGAAGGCGCCTGATGCGGCGTATTCGAGGTACGCTTGCACTTTCGCCTGCCAGACCGAACGGCCTTCGTTGCCGCGATCCACCTCAAGAAAAAGCGCTCGCAGTTTGCCAGTGGTTCCGATCTCGGCGTATCCGTCCGGAATCAGCGTGCCGAAAATCGGTTCCTGGAATCCAACCCAGCGGATGAACTTCGCGTCATTCGGTAGGGGCCGGTACTTCAGCGTGCAGTAGATCTCGTTTATCTCCAGCTGGTGCGCCGAGAGGGAATCGGCCGCGAGCACTTGACCCTGCCCACGCCTAGGACGCCGATGTGGAACCCCCGCGAGACCGGCTCCGCGGGGCGAGAGCGAGTACAATGCTTTGCGTGCGCCGCCGACGGTTCCCCAGAAGAAACGGTGCAGAAATCCGGCTTGGCTGAGGGCGAGAAGCCGCGCGTTGGCCCGCGTCGTCGAACCGAACCCGGCGACCACCTTTGCCTGTTCGCGGTCGATCACGCGCATAACGGCGAGTTCGCGGAACAGGTGAACGTCCCGGTCCTGCAAGATGACGAGCTTCCGGTTATTCCCAGCCATCGAGGGCCTCACGGTTGCTCCGGCGTCCGACCTCGCGCCGGTTCCGAATCTCTTCCTCGATCTCCAGCCGTGGGCGTGCCCAACGCGCTCGCGACCGACGATAAAGATCGGACGAATCGATGTCCGGCTCCTGGACGATCGGCACGATGGCTTCCCGCCAGCGCTCGTGAACGGTTTTCACGATCAGGTGCCGTCGCGGGAGGTTTTTCAGGCGCTCGGCGAGCGGTTTCCCGCCGTCAAGCATCGTGGCGACCTGCTGGGCGTCCGCGCCGGAAAGCTGAAAGAAACCGAAAGATCCCACCGAGAGGATGGCGGCCTGGGTTTCCGCCGGATACTGCGCCAGAAACTGGTTTGCAGCCACCAGCGCCCCACTCCGTTTGCGTATTTCCGCCAACATCGTCTCGAGGCCGCCGCCGAAGTGGACCAGATTTTGAACCTCATCGACATACAATCCGAAAAGGTCGCGCCTGGCCCGCGAGAAGAACGCGTGTTTGATCTTCGTGAGGAACAAGCTTCCGAAGATCGTGGCCTGGTCTCCAAGCCGTCCTTTATCGAGGTTGAGTATGATCCAACAGCCGCGATCCATGGCTTCGACCAAGGAAAACGTGGAGTGCTGCTGACCCAGCAGGTGCCGGAAGCGCGCATCCGAAATGAAGAGGGATACCTTGTTCAGGACCGGCTCCGCTAACACGCGCCGCATGGCGTCGCTCGCCTGGTCGTAGCGCCCTTCGAAATATTCCCTCACCTCCGAGTTGGTGATGTTTGCAAGACGGCGGGACCGGAACGCGGCATCGCCGAGAAACGGCGCGAGTTCGACGAGCGTAAGCCCGTTTTCGGCGAGGGCATGCAGCACATTCCGCAACAGCTCGTCAGTCCGCGCTCCGAAGGTGTCGAGATGCCACCGCTCTTTGAGGATCTGGGAAAATTCCGCGATCTGGACGAACCGGTCATTTCGGTCTTGGTCGGCGAGCGGATTGATTCCGGCGGAGAAGTCCGGATCAGCCGGATCAATCACGATGAGGCGATCGCTCAGGTCCTTCTTGAGGGCACGCTCCCGGAGGGCGATGGTCTTCAGGAGGAATGGCGTCACGTCACCATGCAGATCGAAAAACGCGAAACCCTGGGCCTGGTGGATATCCTGCTGGGCTAAGTGACGGATAAGATAGGACTTCCCTGTTCCCGTCTTTCCCAGCAATGCAAGGTGTTCGGCCCTGCGGTTCTGTGCGATGCCGACGCGCGCGCCGACCGGTTCGCCGTCGACGAGTTGCACCCCGAGGTCAAGAGCGCCGCGGTTCATCGGAACGGTGCGTTCGTTCACCCGGCGGTTCCAGCGGCGCGCAATCATTTTTTCGAAGAAGTTTTTCATGCGGTGGAAATTATCCAGGGGCTAAGCGTGGACGTTTAGAAGTTGGTAATGATCAACTCGCGGTAGCGCTTGCCGGCTTCTCGCTGGGCGGTGTACGGGATTTCGACCTCGGTGATTTTCGACCGCTTGAACAGTTCCCGGAGCTCTGGCACGTCGTCCACGGTCAAAACGAATTTGCCCTCGATCGATTGAAGCTGGGCAGCGAGGTTGCGGAAATCCTCTTCCGTGAAGTTGAAGTTGTACAGCTTCCGCTCCCAATACGGCGGATCGCAAAAAAACAACGTGGTCGGGCGGTCGAAGCGGCCGATGAATTCCCCGAATGGCAGCGATTCGATCTGGACGCGCGCAAGACGCCGATGGGCGTTTTCAAGGATCTCCGCGAGGCGGTTCGGATTGAAGCCGGGCGACGAAACGACCTTGCACGCATAGTGTCGTCCGTGAACCAGCGCGGCGTAAGAATTCTTTTGGAGATAGAAGAACCGTGCGGCGCGCTGAATATCGGTAAGGCTCGCTGGGTTCTGGTTTTGGAAAATCTCGAACCATTGGCGGCCCACCAGGACAAACTTCAAGTACCGGCACAGTTCTTCGTGGTGCTGTTGGGCGCACCGGAAGAAGTTGACGACGTCTCCATCAAGGTCATTCAGTACCTCGACCTGTGACGGTTCTTTACGAAACAACACTTGGCCACCGCCCAAGAACACCTCGCAGTACGTTACGTGCGGCGGAAACAGCGCGACGAGCCGCTTAGCGAGTCGGCGCTTGCCTCCGATGTAGCTCATTGGGGAATCCATTGCCGTAGATGGAGAGACTGACAGCATACGAGGGTCGACCTTTCTTGGGGACACTCCAACAGGACGTTGGAGCGCGGGTTAACTTTAGCAAAGGGGTTGGCGCTGAAAAGGTACACGATTGCGCGCGCGACGCACAATCTGGTTGGACTGCGCTACTACTCCAGGCAGTCGCTAGGCGTCATCGCCGAAACGCCAGATGGACCACTCGCGGTTTGCTTCGTCGAGACGTGAAATCCGTTTGTGTAAAACGTCACCGGGACCGGGGGCGGGAGCAGCGACGTTACGAGCGCGTACGCTCGACCGCCCCCGGTCTGAGGACGGCGACTGAAGCGGGATTCCGAAGATTGCGCGGCTGCCTGAACCGGCCAGGAGATTTCCGATCGGAACAGAGGATGCTCCGCGGCTGGGCTTCCTGGTGGTTTGGTTTGCCGTCACAGTATCGAGGATCAACTTCATGTCGCCCCTTCTCCCACGCGCGCCCCGGAAGGAGCGGGTTGGGCTGTGGTGAGCCAACCCGCCCGCGTCCGGGACCTCTTAAGAGGTTTGTTGGGTGGGAATCGAGCGGTGGGTCGACATAGGCTCGCCTTTCGGTTGGCTTCCGCCGTTTCCGTCCGCTCACTCAGAGAGACGCCGCCGAAGGATTTCTTGCTGCAGGCAACGATGAAGAAAGTTGCAACAAGTCTGACGAGCTGACTGTTCCTCGTGCGGACGTGGAGTAGCGCTCCAGTTCAAACCAAAGAAATCTAGGGCCCTACCTCTGCGATTCGTTCTATCACCGACTCAGCTAGCTTGACCGCTCGTGGCAGTAGAAGCCGGCTAAGCCATCTTCCAACCCAGGGTTGATCCTTGGAAGCCTTTGACAGCCAATTTCCAAAATGCCGCCGGAGCGCCTTCTTGAACTCTCTAATCTTTTCTTCGCCGGCGGGGGTGAGGGCAATGGCTAGGGTGTTTGCCCTTTCTGACGGTTCAAAAAGTGTCTCACGCAACGCGGGCGGGACTGACATTCGTTGAACGAAGCCACCGAACTCGAGATCCTGAAGCAATCGGCTGATACGCGCTTCGCTGAATCCGCGTTCTTGGAGAACCTTGGTCAAATCTCGGCGCAACATGGTACGCCTTTCGTCTATTTCCTTGCCGGAAATCGTGAGATGCATCATTACCAGCAAGCTGCCTATGTTCATTCCACATTCTGTCTGGGCTACGCGATTCAGGTATGGTACTAGGAATGCGATGGCAGTAAAGAACTCATCAGGAAGCTCGCTCGCACGCGGGGATGACTTGGTAGGCATGGCCACTCCAAGACGACATTATACCCTGGGATGATATAAATTGATGAATAGCAAATTAGTTGTTGACACGGACACGATTGGGTGGTTTACTGAAGCGGGAATACTGTAGGGCGAAGCCGTCTCGGAGCGCGGGTGACAGAGCGACGTCAGATAAGTTTAAGGCCCAGGGTGGTGTCCCAGGGCCTTGCACTCGCGCTGCGAGCGGCTAGCAACACGAGGTGACGCTCATGCTACCAGCCCGCGAAGCACCAGTGCCTTACCGCACAAACAGGCATTCTAGTATTTCTAGCGTGCCGATCACGACCTGTCAACAAGCAAGCCCCTCCTCTTCCGGGATTATGACGGCACAAGAGGTGGCTACGCTGTTGCGCATAAGCCCCCGCAAGGTGCGCGAGCTCGCCGAACAATGGAATGACAGCGGCGGCACGGTAGGGCTGCGCGGGAAAAAAGTGGGGCCGAAACTATGGCGCTTCCAGGCACAGGACGTGTCCGAGTATATGAATTCCTGAGATCCGATCATTTACGGCGCGACCGAATGTTTCCGGTTTGCGACCATCGATCAACCCGAGCATACTGAGCCGAGCAAACTGAGCTAGGCGCGTAGCCAAGCGTAGAAATTCATGATCGCATCCATCGAGAGCAGTCAACGCTCCCACTGGACCAACCCACTAGCGTGTCCAGGCGTTTTAGTTGCCTCTACGCAAGTTCTTGCCGCATAGAGCAGTATTGACCTTAACCAGCGAGAATCAGGCACAGAAAATGACGGCAGAGCAAGGCATCCATGAGGTATGGCTGAGCGCGAGAGCTGAGGAGATCTTAAGCCGATCTCCGGGCGCTGCCTATCCGGAACAGGACCGCGAGTTCCATGAGCGAACCATGGAACTGATTCAACGGTTCGCGCGAGGGTTCACCCATGGGAACTCGTATTCGCTCTTCAATACCGATGATTTAGTTCAACTGTCCAGCTTGCACGTGATGCAGGGATTCTCTCGTTGCCGGGGGCAGCACTTTAAGACCTGGGTCCGGCGTGTCGTTGCAAATGCCTTCATCAGTCTACTTCGGAGTGACCGCCGCCAATCCACCACGTCGGTCGAGGAACTGGCGTCTCAGAAAACCGGGGATACATATTCCGCTGACGAGATGCTAGCCGATCCAGTTGATGTTTTCGTCGAGGGAGACACTCATCGCTGGGCAGAGAGTTTCCTTAAATGGCTACGACAGCGCAACCGTAAACACGCGGATATCATGGCTCGCCACCTTGAGGGGTGGACGAACGAAGAAATCGCAACCGAGCTTGGCACGCCATGTGACAACGTCAGGTCGGTGGTCTTCCGAGCACCTCGCTATTACGGCAGATTCTTGATGTCGGTGCAGAAAGAGAGGTTGAAGCAAACCCAGCAAGCAATTCGATAGACTGAAACACTACTGGCGGCAAATTCCACCCCTCGGCGACGCCGAAGGGGATCGTTTTGTTTTTATGAAGCCGTTCTGGAAAGGCATGCGACGAATGGAGAGTAAGCGACCAGTTGCAGACAAGGGAGTCATCTGGATAGCCAGCGACGCCCAATGCACAGATAAACGGATTGGAAAGATTGTCTGCAGGTATCTCCGCAATGGAACCACCCCCGAACAGACCGCGTTATTTGAAGAGCACATGTTGAAATGTGCTGCGTGCGAAATCACGGTGTTTAATTGGCGATGTTTCACCGATGCAGTCGAATCGGTGCGAGCACGAAGCTAGCAGGAAACCAGGGCGAAGCGGGGCCGTGGTACGAGGCAGACGGCCAAGAAGTCTCCCGAGGATCTCCTGAATACTTTCGATTGGAGCAGCATCAGAGGCTCCTCGGAAATTCTGACGGCCAGATTGGTCATACGTCAGCCGAGGAGCCTCCGATGCCGCCCTAGTTCATGCATCCGCAGTCGAGCTCGGAAGCGATCCACGGCGGAACGCGATGGCCGTTGCGATGGCATCGAAAACCGACACGATCTGGCGCTCCGGGTCCCATGCTTTTCGGCGGCGAGGTAATTTCGGTTTCAACTGGCCGAAAGTGTCGGCGATGATCGCCGCAATATCGTGCTTGGTATGACAGCCCTGCCGTGCAAAGGCCTCGCGCACGTCCCGCCTCGCGAGGACTGCGAACGGGACGGAGCGGCGATTGAGTTCATGCCGAATCTTCCGAAGGACCTGCGCTGCGTTCTCTGATGATTTGTGTTTCGCCCGTCGCGTGCGCCGGGCGATCACGACGGAGGGCGTGTGGATTTTCAGCAGAAAACTAAGCTTTCGAATCACAAGGTTCAACCCCGCTGTGCCCGGTGGAAAGGCGCGCACCCCCCAATCGGCAAGGTTTCCTTCCTGAAGCACGGCAAAGGCAAACCTCCGCGGTCGAATCTCAAGCGCCAGTTCTCGCTCCGTTGGATAGCTGTCAGTTACGCGATGCGCTGCCTCAATAGCCATTGCGTTTTTTCTGGATTTGATCTCCGCCTGCCACTCTCGCCCGCTGAGTCCGCCTTCAGCTCTCGCAGGTTCTGCGCAACGGACTCACGTACCGCCGAGTAGAATCCGGGGAAAAGCTGCGCTGCCGGGACTTCGAAGACGATCTCGTATGCGAGAGCGATGAGGAACGGTGGAATGTCCTGAGACCGCTCATGCCGGCCTACCGCATTCCAGTTTTTGTAACCCACAAGAGTCGCGAGATCCTCCTGGCTGAGACCGCATCTCCGCCGGTGCGTTCGAAGGTAGTTCCCTGCTACTTCGTTTGTCATGTCTAACGCGCAATAGTGTTTTCGACCTTTAGCTCTAAGACTAGCAGCCGTCTGCAATCACGATAGGATCACAAATGGTCGCGGCGCGCACATTCCGCCAGTCTACAGGCGCGTCATTTTCGTGCCCTCTCTTCGGAAAATCAGGCAAAGCCGAGCGAGCACCACCGCACTCTGTTAATAAGCCGTGAATAGAGGCTGAAAAGGATGAGGAGTAAGGCGTCTTCAATCACTTCACCGCGGTCGTGAGCTTTTACCTCGGCGTTTGGCTTTGCTGCGCCCCCCAACACGCTTGCTGACGACTTGCTCGGCAATGCGGGCGGACACGTTGACCAACGTATCGCGGACCCACTCTATAGTGGCTTCTGCCAGAAAGCGGATCAGTTCCATGCGTCTCATGGTGTGGGAAAGGGCCGCGGAAAGAAAGAACGGTGAATGTGTGTACCGCGTTCGTGCGCCAGAAAACCATCCGCCTACCTTTTCTTCACGGCTCCGCCTCCCATACTGTTCAGATGGATGAACTTGAAAGATTGAGGAGGGTCGTCGGTCCCGCAGCGGACGATTGGACGACGGCGCAGCTTGAGCAATTGAGGCGTGATATTGACGCGATGGCCGCCCTCCTGCTCGATGTGTACTGCTCTCGGAACGCGGATCTGAACGCAAAGGCCTGTGGATCGCGGCACGTTGACGTTCTACGATCCGACCGCTAAGGTCAAGGCGTATCCAGGGCGTTCCTCATATCCCCCAAGGTCGTTTCAATCTAACTTCATTCACTTTATGAACTGCGTCATTTATTGCCGCGTATCTTCAAAAGAGCAGATCGAGGGAACGAGCCTCGAGTCCCAGCACGCGGCCTGCCGTGAATTCGCGCACGCGAAAAATATTGAAATCCTGAAGGTTTTCATCGAGCAGGGCGAGTCCGCGAAGTTCGCCGACCGAACTCAGCTTCTGGAACTCGTCGATTTCTGCCGGAAGAACAAAGGATCGGTGAATGCTCTCCTGGTCTGGAAGGTCGATCGCTTCGCCCGGAACGTGGCGGACCACTTCAGCGTCAAAGCCACGCTCGGGAAGTATGGCGTGCGGATTGTATCCGTGACCGAGCCGATCGATACGAATCCTGAAGGGAAGCTCATGGAGACGATCCTCGCCGGATTCGCGCAGTTCGACAATGACATTCGCGCGATGCGGACCGTGCAAGGCATGCAGCGAAAACTTCAGGAAGGAATCTTCCCGTGGGGGCCGCCGTTCGGCTACAAGAGCTCAGTTACCGGCAATGAAAAGAAAACGCTGCCCGACCTGCCGGACGAGCCAGCCTTCAGCCTGATCCGCAGAGCATTCGCGGAGTTCGCCACGGGCGCGCACAAGCAGGCCGAGATGGGCCGCCTCATGGAGTCGTGGGGGCTCGTTGCCGCCCACGGAAAATCATTTGCTCCCCAGTCGCTTCACCAGTTATTCACCAATCCGTTTTACGCGGGCATCCTGGTTGATCCCTGGTCCGGCGTAGAGTTTCTAGGCAAACACGTACCGTTGGTCACGCGGGAAGAATTTGCCCGCGTGCAGCGCGTGATCGGCGCGCGCAGTCATTCGGCCACCCACCAGAAAGAGCGTGAGGAATTTCCCTTGCGCGGCTTTGTCCGGTGCGACACATGCAGACACGGGCTCACCGCTGCTTTCTCGCGCGGGCGCAGCAGCACCTATCCCTATTACCTGTGCTCTCTCCGGGGGTGCGCGAAGCGCGGCAAAAGCCTCCCGGCCGCCTACGTCCATGCGGAGTTCATGTCGTTTCTCGACGAGATCGCGCCACGGCAAGAAGTCATCCATGAAATCGGGGAGAGCGTGATCAAAATGGCGGAAGACGGCGAACGGGATCTCTCCATGCAGCGGCAGCGACGGCGCAAGCGGATTGGACAACTGGAAATGGAAGTCAGTGAATTGATCCGGATGCGGGCGCAAAACCTCATTGGCAATGAGGAATTCGTGGTGCAGAAAACGAGACTAGCCGATCAACGGATGGCGTTGGAGAGCCAGGCCAAGCAGAGCACGGATCTCGGTCAGGTGCGCTCCGATATCCAGCAAATCATGAAACCGTTGTGTGCGCTTCGGACAACATGGAAGGCTTTGAAGCCGCCGTTCCGCTCGCGGTTCGATCGTCTCATCCTGCCGGGCGGTTTCGTAAACGGAAAGATTCGAACCGCTGATTTGGGGCTCCTGTTCAGCGTTTTTCGCGCATCTGCGACTGGTGTTTCATCGGATGTGCCCTTCCCATGCGTACCTTCGAACCGCATTATCTCGGAAATTATTGAGTTCCGTGAGATCATCTGTAGCTTGCGAGGTCCAAATGATGAACCATAGATAGCGGTTCGAAGGCGAGTGCCATCAGTAGACCCCCGATGAGAAAATTGAACCGGATCGCACTCAAGGTCCTCATGCCCCTCCAATCACGTTGCTCTGTTCCGTTGCCGTCCTCTTGGGGAGGCCATTTAAATGCCCGGCCCTTCCAATAGAAATAGTAGCGGGCACTGTTTGGGGCTGCGGGCCGAAGTCGCCTGTAGTCGTTCGGGCAGCTGAGGATTTGTACAAAGAATGGGGCTCTGCGCCATGCATGCACAAGCACGCAAGGCGATCTTTGCTGTACAATTGTGCGTCCTAGATCACAACCAAACGTGGCAGCGGTGCGCCATTCATGCTTTCGGGTAATAGATCATCGATCCGAGCTGCGGTGTTTGGCCTCATTCTTTTAGAGCGCTTCGTGCAAGCGGCGGTGCCAGCGACGCCGACCGGTCTCAATCCGGGATCGGGCAGCAGTCCGGGACCGACGCTGTCGAGCAGCACGGTGACGCTGAGCTGGAGCGCGTCCAGCGGGGCGACCTCTTACGGGCTGGGAGCGCGCAACCTGAACACCAACAACCTGGATGTGAACACCACGCTGACGGGTACCTCCTACACGGTCACGCTGACCAGCGGGACGCCCTATCGCTGGAACGTGAACGCGTGCAACAGCGCGGGATGTTCCAGCTACGCCGCCGATCTGTACTTCCAGACGCCCAGCAGTGTGACCATTCCGTTGGTGCCCACAGGGTTGAGTCCGGGATCGGGCAGCAGTCCGGGACCGACGCTGTCGAGCAGCACGGTGACGCTGAGCTGGAGCGCGTCCAGCGGGGCGACCTCTTACGGGCTGGGAGCGCGCAACCTGAACACCAACAACCTGGATGTGAACACCACGCTGACGGGTACCTCCTACACGGTCACGCTGACCAGCGGGACGCCCTATCGCTGGAACGTGAACGCGTGCAACAGCGCGGGATGTTCCAGCTACGCCGCCGATCTGTACTTCCAGACGCCCAGCAGTGTGACCATTCCGTTGGTGCCCACAGGGTTGAGTCCGGGATCGGGCAGCAGTCCGGGACCGACGCTGTCGAGCAGCACGGTGACGCTGAGCTGGAGCGCGTCCAGCGGGGCGACCTCTTACGGGCTGGGAGCGCGCAACCTGAACACCAACAACCTGGATGTGAACACCACGCTGACGGGTACCTCCTACACGGTCACGCTGACCAGCGGGACGCCCTATCGCTGGAACGTGAACGCGTGCAACAGCGCGGGATGTTCCAGCTACGCCGCCGATCTGTACTTCCAGACGCCCAGCAGTGTGACCATTCCGTTGGTGCCCACAGGGTTGAGTCCGGGATCGGGCAGCAGTCCGGGACCGACGCTGTCGAGCAGCACGGTGACGCTGAGCTGGAGCGCGTCCAGCGGGGCGACCTCTTACGGGCTGGGAGCGCGCAACCTGAACACCAACAACCTGGATGTGAACACCACGCTGACGGGTACCTCCTACACGGTCACGCTGACCAGCGGGACGCCCTATCGCTGGAACGTGAACGCGTGCAACAGCGCGGGATGTTCCAGCTACGCCGCCGATCTGTACTTCCAGACGCCGGCCGCACCGGGAAGTCCAGCTTCGCAGACGATCACATTCGGACCCCTCAACAACATAACTCTCGGCGTCGCTCCGTTCGCAATCAGCGCGACGGCCAGTTCTGGTTTGCCGGTCAGTTTTGCCTCTAGTACTGCCTCAGTCTGCACCATAGCCGGCAATACTGTGACGATCCTCGCAGTGGGAACATGTTCGATTACGGCTAGCCAAGCCGGAAACGCAAGTTACAGCGCGGCCACGCCAGTCACGCAGTCCTTCACGGTTACGAGTCTGCCTTCGCAGACGATCACGTTCGGCGCGTTGAGCAACGTGGCTCTCGGTGTAGCTCCGTTCACGATCAGTGCAACGGCCAGTTCGGGATTAGCAGTGACCTTTGCTTCGACAACGTCCTCGGTCTGCACGGTGTCCGGAGGCACCGTGACTATCTTTGCGGTAGGTACCTGCTCCATTACTGCAAGCCAAATCGGCAACGCGAATTACAGTGCAGCTACCCCAGTGACCCAGAGCTTCACGGTTACGAGTCTGGCTTCGCAGACGATCACGTTCGGTCCGTTGAGTAATGTGACGCTTGGCGTCGCTCCGTTCACGATCACCGCGACGGCCAGTTCTGGTTTGGTGGTCACCTTCGCTTCGACGACGGCCTCGGTTTGTACAGTGTCGGGAAACACGGTGACGATCCTTGCGGTGGGGACCTGCTCCATTGCGGCTAACCAAGCCGGAAACGCAAACTACAGCGCAGCTGCACCGGTGACCCAGAACTTTACAGTTACGAGTTTAGCTTCGCAGACGATCACGTTCGGCGCGTTGATCAATGTGACGCTTGGCGCAACTCCGTTCACGATCGGTGCGACGGCCAGCTCGGGGTTGGCGGTTGCTTTCACCTCGAACACGACTTCAGTTTGCACGGTGTCGGGAAGCACCGTGACGATCCTCGCGGTGGGGACCTGCTCGATTACCGCCAGCCAAGCTGGCAATGCAAACTACAGCGCGGCCACGCCAGTAACGCAATCCTTTACGGTCACCTTGGCGCCAACCGTCTGCAGCAGCGTTTCGATCGATGCGAGTGCGTCCAATGGTAACGTGGCTGTATCATTTCCGGGATCCTCGTGTAGCGGCACTCTGACACTCACCAACCCCAATTCATTTTGGACAGATTACACGATTTACCTGAATGCCGTAACCGCACCGACACCTGTCGACGCCGCGGGAGCCTTGTATTCTCAATTTCTGCTTCTCCCTCCCAATGGTACGGTCACGTACTCATCAGTCACTTTCGCGCAGCCTCTTTCCTCCGTCCAAATCTCCGTCGATCCTTACGGGACAGCTGGGCACGGTTATGCCAGAGCAATGAACATTACCCAGATTCTCGTTAGCGCCATAGGCGCCATAATCCCCGGCAACGCTGGGGATGAAATTGGCGTCGTAACAATTGCCATCGGCGACGCGCAGACGATCGCGCAAACCTTTGCCCAACTACCCGACCTTCAGAACGCCATCTCGGCCCCGAACGTCGGTGCGCTGGTGTATTATCTTGGCTTGTTTCTTACAGACCCGGGAGAGGTATCGGCATTTACTTCTATGCTGGGTTCAATTGCCAGCGACGCCTACGAAAGTGCCTTCCAGGGTCAGATCCTCGACAAGCTTGGCGGCGCTTGGGGGTTATTCTTTTCGGCGATTGAGTCTCTTTACAATGCCGAGCAACAGGCGTCCAGGATCGACTACGGCACTGTGACGCTGACGGCCCAATAGATTGGAGTTCATCCCGTGATGCTCATTCGATGCCTCAAAAAAAGCGTCAACCTTCCAGTAACAATAAGAATTTTCTCTTCGATCTACGGGCTGATGTCACTGGTTGTTTGTGGGATGCAAATCCAAACCGCGCAGGGCGCGAACCTGACGTTGACTGTCGATACTTCGTCGCTCGTAGGTCGCACAGGCGGTCCCTTTTCGGTCGGGTTTTACGTGAACGACGGGAGCAAACTCGGAGATGGCAACAATACAGTAACTTTGACTGGCTTTGATTTTGGAGGGGGCAACGCCTTGGGGAACATTACCCAGCTCGGCACGGCAAGCGGCTCGTTGTCCTCCAGCATTACGCTCACGGATTCGCTGCTGATTACTGGTTTTACGCAACAGTTTAACCCCGGCAGCCACTTGGCATTCACGATTTCGACGACGACCAACATCGATAGCGGAGGCGTACCGGACATGTTTGTGATGGTGATCTTGGACGGGAACGCCAAGCCACTCCCGACACAAACCGGCCAAACATTGTTTCCCGTCCTTGCGGCCATGACGATTAATTCGGCCGCTCCAAGTGTCCAGACCTACGGACTCGTGAGCGCTCTCCTCGCGACCGCGACGCCGCTAGGATCAATGGCTCAGATCGCCTCGGCCGGCGGGTGGAACACGACTTTCGCTTTAGTGAACACCGGCCAGACGCCCGCAGCCGCTCAGCTTAACTTTTATTCGGACCCGACGGGAACTCCTCTGCCATTTCCGTTAACATTTCCGCAAATACCGCTCAATTCGCTAACGTCAGCCTCTTTCGATCGGATGATCAATCCAAACAGCGTTTTCATGGTCAATACCTCAGGCTCCGTTAGTCAAGCCGCGACGATTGGGTGGGGAGAGCTGCTAGCGAGTAGCAGTGCCGTGAGTGGCTTTGGCGTGTTCAATTTTCCGCAATTGAATTGGAACGCTGTGGTTCCCCTCGAAACACGCAACGCAAACTCGTACATTCTACCATTCGATAACACCGGATCGCTCGCGACGGGCGTCGCCGTCGCGAATGTGGCTGCCGAGGCTGCCAATATCCCGGTGATCATCCGAAGTGACACTGGCGCGCAGATCGGTACCGCAACTGTTGCCCTGACGGCCAACGGTCACGCCTCTTTCATGTTGAATCAACAATATCCAGTAACGACCGGACTGCGCGGCTCGGTCGAGTTTGACGCGCCTGCCGGCGGACAGATCAGCGTACTTGGTGTACGGGCGAACGGCCCTGCGCTCACGACCTTGCCCGTCCTCGCAAATGTAGGGACGAGTGGCGGTGCTATCGCGCATTCCACATACAACGGGGGCTTTACAAGCAGCTTCTATCTCGTCAACGTGGGCACTACCGCGAGCCCATTCACCATCAGCTTTTTCGACGAGAACGGTAATCCGCAGCAAGTTCCCCTTTCGTTACCTCAGTCACAAACGACCACAACCGCCGCAGTCCTAACCCAAACGTTAGCTGCTGGGGCAGTTCTCGAAATCGACACGCAAGCACAGGATTCGCTGCCACTTGTTCAAGGCTCAGCGCAACTTACCACGACTGGGAACATTAGCGGATACGAAGTCTTCCGTTGGACCACGTACGGTCAAGAAGCGTCCGTACCGCTAGAGACACGAGCACCAAACAGCTTCGTGCTGATCTTCGACAACACGAACGGATTAACCACGGGACTTGCGCTTGCCAACGTCGCCGATCAAAACGCGCTTGTGACGATCAACATGCGCGACGATACGGGCGCGCTCTTGCAGACTACGGTGACGAGTGTCGCCGCCTTCGGCCATACGTCGTTCATGCTGCCTGACGTTTATCCGATGACTGTGGGCGAGCGGGGAACTGTCGAGTTTGTTCCGCCGACTGGTGGACGCATCAGCGTCATTGGTGTCCGTGCAACAAGCGACGGCACGCTAACAACAATACCGGTCCTCGCGAAGTGACGGATATTGAACGCAACGAGAGTCTGGCTCCACGGCTTCTTTAGAAATTGCGTTGGCGGGGAGCATCAGCCCTCGAGGTCTTTAAAGGTCGAGAGGATTGTATTGGCTGTTGCTTTATCCGTGCTGATAGTCGATGCGTTGCTTGATTCGTAGTTCACGTTTATGTAGAAAATACGGTATTGTTCGTCGAGCTTTCGATACACTACGTAGTACACTCCGAGCTGGTCGTAAATCGCTTCTCCGGAAAAATCTGCAATATTGACTGGGCTGACCGTATCATGGATGTTTGGAAAGTCGGTTTCATCGCTTAACACACCCTCGTGGATGACATTTTCGGCCATGGCGGGAACATCGGTCGCATTACCGAATGACACATTCGAGATTTCAATCAATGGCAGCAATGGGATTTGCATGCGCACCGCGTTTTGATAAGCGCTGGCGTTTTGGTAGATATCCAAGAGTGCATTAGAGCCGCCAGTCGAAGTTGCGATAGCAAAGGTGGGTGGATACATCACGGAGAACCCATATTTGCTATCGCTATACAAAAGCCAATTAGCGGTCGAGGTCGATGGTTGTAGGGAGGCTTCTGCTCGTGGTGCGCTCGGAATGGTTTGATTTGTATCGGTTGCCGTTGTGGGGGTGCTCGCTATCGAGGATGAGGGCGCTGAGGAAACCGGCGCCGCCGGATTTGCGTTTGCAGCTTGGTTGCGCGTTGTAAAAATCCAAAACGCGGCTCCGGCGATCAGCAGTATTCCTAGAATCACCAAAACTACGATCGGCGCGAAACCACGTGCTCCCTTCATACATTTCATGCCCTTGAACTATGCACGATTTCCTGAAATTGGAAAAGACATAGTTATCCACAGCCGCTACGCCATAAGATTGCTTGTGATTCGCGAAGATAAGATCGCCCCGTCAAATTTCGATTCCCCGCAAAGTTCGCGAGCTTCCGAATCCGTTAACTTGGCCACTTCAAGCGAACTGAATCGATTCCTGTGCCGCGAGATCACCTCATCCTCAATTTCATCTACATCAAGAAAACGCGGCCTCCGAAAAGAGGCCGCATCTATTTGATTCTGTTGGTCGGGGCGGGGCGATTTGAACGCCCGACCCCCTGCGCCCAAGGCAGGTGCGCTACCAGGCTGCGCTACGCCCCGACATTTGTACTTATTTGATTCTAAATTACTTCCACCAGCGATGCAACGGCCTCTCACCTCAACCGTGGCAGAACCGTGACAAAACCCGATGCAGGCGGACCGTGCCAAAATTCCCGTGCATCTTGTATCAACAAGTTAGGGCGGAAGATTTTTTGAAAAGCAGAACTCGACTGGCATCGAGAATTGTGGCGTCGTCCCAGCCAACCGTAAACCCATGATTTCTTGGGTAATCAATCCCGTTGCGAGCACCTGCTTTCACAGCAGGCGAGGAAATCTCGAGGCTGCTGCGACAGACCGTTGCCGTGCACGTCCGGACTGCAATACACCGCCGCCGACTTGGCGCACCAGAGATCTGCCGGCAATCGATACCCGTCAGGGCCGACCCCACCCGACGGACCAATCTTCCAGCTGAGTGCTCGCGCCGGAGTTCCGGTAAGCTGCAGCATCTCCGGCGTCCTTATTTCCCGGAAACGAATTCTGTGCGCTGTAGCATACTGGGCCTTTTCGGGCATCGCAAATCCTCCAATTTCGTGAGCCTTCATCTTACTGCGACAGCTGCGCGAACTGGGTCGGACGCTTAAAAAAGTGAACAAGAATCCGGCGGTCGGAGAAATAGAACCCGCCTTTGTGGCGCAGTGTTGACCCATCCGGTACTGGCGGTCCTTAAGTATCGGAAACCGACAGAAGACAATCTCTGTCCAGTTTGCGAGTTCTATTTGGCCCACGCCGCGCTTGTGCCGATGCGGACTTGCGGCGATTGACCGGTGTTGGATGACACTTGCGCCGGTCGACCGCGCGCCCTACCCGCGCCATAATAGTACGGATCATGGCCCCGGAACGGTGGCGGGAAATCGAGGCGTTGTATCAGGCCGCGCTCGAGCGAAACGAGGAAGAACAACGGACACTACTCGCGCAGGCCGAACCCGAGGTACGCCGGGAAGTGGAGGCTATGCTCGCGAACGCCGACGCCGCGAGCCTCCTGAATCACAACGCATGGGAGATCGAGCAGGCGCAGACGGGGCAACGACCCCTTGGCGCGGGCTTGCAGATCGGTCAATACACGATTGAAAGCGCCATCGGTGCTGGAGGCATGGGTGTCGTCTACCGGGCTCAGGACGCTAAGCTCCACAGGCCTGTCGCAATCAAGTTTCTATCCAACGAATTCTCGGACGCAGCCGCACGAGGCCGCTTCCAGCGGGAAGCTCAGACGGCGTCTTCTCTGAATCATCCACACATCCTCACAGTTTACGACGTCGGCGAGTTCGAAGGCCGGCAATATTTGGTCACCGAGTTCGTCGATGGAGGCACTCTCAAGGACTGGGCCCGGCGGCAGCGAAGAAGCTGGGAGGATGTCATTGAATTGCTGATCGGGGTTGCCGACGGACTGGCAACCGCGCATCAAGCGGGAATTCTGCACCGCGACATCAAACCCGACAACATCCTGGTGACTGCGACCGGCTATGCCAAACTTGCCGACTTCGGTCTGGCCAAGTTAGCCGAGGGCGCCAATAGCGACCTGACCCGTACGCTGACCGAGGGCCGGACACGGCCCGGCGTGATTATCGGAACGGTTCCTTATATGTCGCCCGAACAGGCGGCTGGCAAGCCGGTCGACGCGCGGAGCGATATCTTCTCGTTCGGCGTGCTGCTTTACGAGTTGCTGGGCGGACGGAGGCCCTTCCTCGGCGACACCGACCTGCAGGTCTTGCAGGCCATCCTCCACGCGCCTGCGGAGCCGTTGGGGCCGGAGACGCCGCCCTCGATTCGCGCGATCGTCGAAAAAGCGCTGGGCAAGGACCCGGCCGAGCGTTATCCATCCATGCGCAATGTGGTCGCCGACCTGAAGCGCTCCCTTCGTGAGACGGCGTCCGGAACTCCGGCGCAGGCCGCAGCGAGCGGCGGCAAGGGTTTATGGAGATGGGCGATCGCGGGCGCCACCGCAGTTTCGATCGCAGTTGCCAGCTGGATCGTCTGGCGGCAGAAGCCACAAGGCGCTCCAGCACAGCGCGAGTATGTTCAGCTCACAAATTTCGCTGATTCGGCTGTGTCTCCTTCATTCTCGCCAGATGGCCGCATGCTGGCGTTTATCCGCGGCGAGAACACCTTTGAAGGGCCGGGCCAAGTCTACGTCAAGCTATTACCCGATGGCGACCCCGTGCAGCTCACGCACGACGGCGCTCAGAAGGAAGGACCGGTTGTCTTTTCGCCGAACGGCAGCCAGGTTGCGTTCACCGACGGTGGCAGTGCAGGCGATACCTGGGTAGCGCCCGTCTTGGGTGGCGACCCAGGCCGGTTGCTCGGCCGCGCATCCGGCTTGAGCTGGATCGACGCAGCGCCTGGCCGGCCGCGTGTGATGTTCTCCTCGATGACGGGAGAAGGCATCCACATGGGGATATTTGAGTCCACGGTGAGTCGCTCGGAGATTCGCACAGTCTATATGCCTGCGGCCGTGACTGGCATGGCGCATCGTTCGTTTCTTTCGCCCGATCGACGGAATGTACTCGTCGTGGAGATGGATCTCGGCAGCTGGCTGCCGTGCCGCTTGGTTCCATTCGACGGAAGCTCACCTGGAAGCCGCGTCGGTCCGCAACCGGCGCAGTGCACGGACGCCGCCTGGTCGCCGGATGGAAAGTGGATGTACATGTCGGCCAACACGGGCGACGGCTACCACATCTGGCGCCAGCGCTTTCCGAACGGCGCACCGGAACAGGTGACCTCCGGCGCTACGGAAGAACAGGGAATTTCGCTTGCACCGGACGGACGGTCTTTCGTGACTTCCGTAGGCACAAGTCAAAGCACCTTATGGATCAAAGACGCCCGTGGGGACCGCCAAGTCACGTCGCAAGGATTCGCCTTTCTTCCCTCGTTTTCGCGCGATGGCGCGACTTTGTATTACCTGGTTCGGTCGCGGGCGAGCCGGCGCTTTGTCAGCGGAGAGTTGTGGTCGGTCAGTTTGGAAACAGGGCATACGGTGCGCCTTCTTCCGGATTTCCTTATGGAACATTACGACGTATCGGAGGACGGCAAACGCATCGTGTTTCTGAGCATCGATGACTCCGGTCACTCGCAGCTTTGGATCGCGCCGCTCGATGGCAGTTCGCAACCGCACCGGCTGAGTTCGACCGAATACTCCGACCGCGCCCTGTTCGATCCGCACGGCGGCGTGCTTTTTGTTGGAGGGGAGAAAGGCGTCCCTTACCTTTATCACGTGAACGAAGACGGTAATGGCCTGCGGAAGCTGCTGCCCGAGCCAGTGTCATTCCTCTATGCGATTTCACCGGATGGCAAAGCGCTTTCGCTATGGGTTGACAACGATGTAGTCGTCTTCGCCTACGACGGGAGCTCACGAACGTTGATTTGCGCCAAATGTGCAACTGCCGGAGAGGAGAACCGTGGCGTTACGCCGCCGCTGGTCAGTTGGTCGCCCGATCAGAAGTTCCTGTACGTAGATTACAGCCGCGCGCGCGAAACCTACGCGATCCCGTTGCGGAAAGGTCAACTGGTGCCGCCCTTGCCGGCCGGAGGGCTGACCGGCCTGCGTGACGCGGGGAAGCTACCCGGCGCGATCTTGCTTCCCGAGCCCCGGGCTTTTGCGGGCGCTAGTCCGTCGGTCTACGCATATCCACGCGTCACAACTCACCGTAACATCTACAGTGTCCCGGTCCCGTGAGTGAATGGGCGGACGTCTCCGGGACGCCCGCCCGAACAGGAAGCCCTACGGCGTGGTTTGATCGAGCGTGACGCGCGTCGCCGTGATGATTCCCGCAAGTTGGTCCACTTGTTGCCCGCTGGACGCATCGTATACGGTGATCGTGAACGTGCCGTTGAACTGATTGCCGGTCGGATCGAGCGTGATCTGTTCGCGAATGTTGACCTTAGCCGCCAGGGCTCCCGTGGTGGCGTCATAGCTGAGAGCGAAATGATTGACCTCGTAAGTAAATAGCCCCGTCCGCAGCCAGACGCCCAGACAAAAGTTCTGCGTGGCTGGCGCGTGCGTGCCGGAATTCATAATTTCTGTTCCGTCGCTGTGCCATTGCGCATAGCCGAAGTCGATGATGGCGCCATCGGGGATCGGAGGATTGTGGCGGGTGTTTCCCTGGGAGATGAATTGAACGTTCCACATGCCAATCGGATTGGCCGAGAGGGCCATTGGGTTCGCGGCGGCCTTCATGGTGGCGGCTTCCGGTGTCCGGGCCTGGATCGCCTGAACCAAAACTTGCGGATCGGCGAACTGGAAGGGCGGCTGAACGTTGCTCGCATCGCCGCATCCGGCCTTCGCCGTGGCAGCCAGTGCGCCCAGTGCGACAAGCTGCACCGCAATTGTCGTAAATCGATAGTTCCGTCTCATCGAGAGTCCTCTTTCTGTGGCAGGCGCCGTGAGGATCGCAACTGCGCACAACCATAATGCGCAATCGGGCAGCAAAAACTGTCATGGACGCGGCAAATTTTCTTGACCTTATATACTCAACGAAGGAAGCCTATGGACGACGCCTCCGTATCCGAAACAACCCAACTCCTGCGAGCCTGGGCCGGCGGCGATGAACGGGCGCTTTCCGCCCTGGTGCCACGGGTTTACTTCGAACTTAGAAGGCTCGCCGGACGCTGCCTGCAAAATGAGCGTCCGGGGCATACGCTCCAAGTCTCCGATCTGGTTCACGAGGCGTACTTGCATCTCGCCGACACCTCGCAGCTCGATTGGCGTCACCGCAGCCACTTCTTCGCGGTTTCGGCGACGCTCATGCGCAGGATCCTGGTGGACCGCGCGCGGCGACGAAATGCCGCCAAGCGCGGGGGGCGCGCCGCAGTGGTCAATGTAGACCAGGCCGCGGACCTGTCGATGAAACGCTCGGCGGAGTTGGTGGCGCTCGACGATGCGCTGACTACGCTCGTCGGCGTAGATCCGAGAAAGGCTCGCGTCGTTGAGTTGCGATTCTTTGCGGGGCTTGACGTAAAGGAAACTGCCACAGTCGTGGGCGTTTCACCCGAAACCGTGATGCGCGATTGGAAAGTCGCCAAAGCTTGGCTACACAAAGAGCTCACCCGAGTGTAGACCGCAACCCTGCAAATCGTCGACCGGCCTCGCGCATCGGTAAACTCGTGGAGCGCCCAACCGTCGCAGATTAGCTCACGTTAATTGCCATGTCTGAAAGCGAGTGGCACGTGTTTCCGTCCGCGAATCGAGGGAAGCCGGTGGAGCCGTTGCTCCCGCTCGGCTCCATTAAAACCGCCGGGCGAAGCGTTTGCGATAGTGCAAAAGTTAAGTCTCGCTTTCACGACTTGCGCCACACCGTCTGCACCAAGATGGCTGAAGCGGGGGTTCCCGAAGCCACGATGCAGGCTATAATGGGGCACATGAGCCGGGCCATGCTGGAGCGTTACTCGCACATCCGCAAAGCCGCGAAGATCGACGCCATCCGCGCGGTTGAGGTGCGTTCCGCATTCCCAGTTGCAGTCCCCAAAGAATCCCCCAAAGTGAGCGATTCAGCGAACGCAAAAGTGGCCGTAACTCACTAAAAGGGCGGTTAGCTCAGCCGGTTAGAGCGCCTGCCTTACAAGCAGGAGGTCCACAGTTCGATCCTGTGACCGCCCACCACTCCGAGAAACGCTTCGTGGTATCTCCCGGCTCATCATTTCTGGCGATCTCCTTTGCCCCGCGTGCAGAAATTGCACCAATAGGAACATGCTCGCGTCCACCTTTTTGATGTTGCGCCACTTTGATAATGTCCCCTTAAGACCTCGATAGAAATGTCCCCCTGATGAGCCTCCCCGAGGGAGGTGAAGTGAGGAGGACGGCATTGAGCAAGAGGGAGTTGCAGCGGGTCGGAGTGCTGGCTCGAGTGAAAGCCGGGGAGTTGCTGGTCAAGGACGCAGCGGCGCTGATGCGAGTCAGCTACCGTCAGGCCAAGCGGCTGTGGAAGGGCTACCGGGCCAGTGGTGCGGCGAGCCTCAAGCACGGCAATGCGGGGCGGGTTTCCAACCGCAAACGTGCACCGAAAGAGCGCAAAAAGATCCTGAGGAAGGTTCAGGAGAAGTACGCGGGCTTCGGACCGACCCTGGCCGCAGAGCATCTGGCGAGTGAAGACCAGATGGAAGTGCATCCGGAAACACTGCGGCGATGGATGTTGGCCGAGGGCCTGTGGAAGAAGGCGCGCAAACGCAAGCAGCATCGGAAAAGGCGCGATCGCCGCGCGCACTTCGGCGAGCTGGTGCAGATGGACGGCAGCTTTCATGACTGGTACCAGGGCCGCGCAGGGAAAGCTTGCCTGATGAACATGGTGGACGACGCGACCTCGACGGTGGAAGCGCGGCTGGGTGAAGGAGAGACGATCTGGGCCGCGGTGCGGGTGCTGCGGCAGTGGATTGAGAAGTACGGCGTGCCGCTGGCGCTGTACACGGATTGGAAGAACGTGTACGTGCGTGAGCCCACCGAAAAAGAACTGCTGCACGGGAAGGTGCCGGTGACGCAGTTCGGGCGGATGTGCCAGAAGCTGGATATCCGGATCATCGCGGCCAGCTCGCCGCAAGCCAAAGGGCGAGTGGAACGCGGCAACGGGACGCATCAGGATCGGCTGATCAAGAAGATGGGGCGCAAGAAGATCCGCACACACGAAGCGGCCCATGAGTTCCTTCAAACCGAGTATCTGCCGGATCACAACGCGCGGTTCGCGCGCACACCCGCGCTGCCGCAGGATTATCATCGCCGTGCGCCGCAGTCGCGGGACCTGGACCAAGTGTTTCGTTTGGAAACGGAGCGGAGCATTTCCAACGACTGGGTGGTGCGTTATGAGAATCGCTGGTTTCAGTTGGAGAGGTCGAGCGATTATCCGCCGCGGCAGGCCAAGGTAATGGTGTGCGAGTGGGAGGACGAGCGCATCGAGATTCGCTACCAAGGCAAGGCTCGCTCGCATCACGAGATCGCGCCGCCCAAGCCGCCGATTTCAATTGCCAGGAGCAAACCACCCCAACCATCGCGGTGGAAGCCGGCGGCAGACCATCCCTGGAAGGCGGCGATGCTGCGGGCCGCTGCCTCCGCTCCGCCCTAGACGCTCGGCCTAACGCCTCGCAGGGCTCCACTCCGGCAGCGGCCCGCAGCAGGGGAATCAACTGGTTGCGCAAGAAAAGAAAGGGGACAATTCTAACGAGGTAAACCAGGGGACATTTCTAAAGTGGGTTGACAGCGTCCACCTTTTTGATTGCTCTTTTGAAGATTTCCGTGCTACGCTGAGGGCCTAAGAAGTTTTGGCATCTTCGCTCAGTCCGGTCCAGACCGTCCCTCGTCCGATCCTGCCCCGATTCACCAACCAGCATTTAAAAGGAAAATGAAATGAAGAATATCTTCGTAGGAAACCTCGCCTTCGGTGCCACCGAAGCTGCGGTTCGGTCTCTATTCGAGCAATATGGGACCGTCGAGCGCGTCAGCATCGTGACTGACCGCGATACCGGGCAGGCGAGAGGATTCGGCTTCGTCGAGATGAGCGTCAACGCGGATGCGGATCGCGCCATCGCCGAACTGAATGGCCGGGAACTGGACGGCAGAGCCTTGAACGTAAACGAAGCCCGCCCGAAAACGGAGCGTGGATTTGGCGGCGGTGGCGGCGGCCAGCGTCGTAACAACCGCTGGTAATCGTTCAGACCAAATGCTGAGGGGCGGCGTCTTCGGACCACCACCCCTCGTCTCTTTTTACCCGACGACTGCTTAATCTGCCGCGCGGGCGCATAGAGCTCATTACAGACCAGCGTCTTGGGCAGGTCAAATGCAAAGGCTTTCCAAGCGGAGTCGTCCCTAAAACGGGAGTTCTGTTTGACACAGCCGCTCGCCAGATCCGACAGTGGAAGAGTATGCGAGTTTTTCTCGTGGTGCTGGCCGCCGCGATTCTCCTCGCCGGCTGCTCGGAAGAGCCCAAACCGGCGGAAAAGAACCCCTCCGAGGCGGCCGCCGCTCCGATCAGCGGGCGGCAGGCGTTCCAGTACGTTTATGGCTCCGCGCGCTTGTGGGCTCCCGACGCCCAGCCCCTCACCATCCGCAGCATCAACTTAACCGGCGTTAAGAGTGACAAGGGCAAGGCCGGAGCATGGGAAGCCGTGTTCGTTTCCGAATCCACTGCGATGGCGCGTACCTACAGCTGGTCCGCCGTGGAGGCCGAGGGATTACACAAGGGCGTCTTTCCGGGACAGCGTCAATCGTGGAGCCCAGGAGGCGCCGAGCGGCCCTTCGCGGCCGGCGAAATCAGGATCGACACGCCGGAGGCATTGGACATCGCCACCAAGGCGAGCGCGGCGTACCTCGAAAAACCGGGCCAGCGCCCGCCCGTGAATTTCCTGCTGGAGGTTTCGGGGCGCTTTCCCGGTCCTGCCTGGCGCGTGCTGTGGGGCAACACGGTTTCGTCGGCTGAATACACGGTGACCGTCGACGCGGGTACGGGACAACTGCTGGCCAAAGAGTAGCGCGTGCACCGGGCGCCCGACCGCTTTTTCCCAAGATTTCAAGGAGGAAACATGACAATTGTTCAGAAGATGATCGGCGACATCGCGCCCAAGCTGGCCGAAATCACCGACGATGTGCTCTTTGGCGACGTGTGGGAGCGCCCCGGCCTTGCCAAGCGTGACCGCAGCCTGATCACGGTCGCCGCGCTGATGGCTATGAATCGCACCGAGCAGCTTCCGTTTCATCTGGAACGAGCGCTTGAACACGGCGTCACTCGGGAGGAGTTGGTCGAGGCGATCACGCAGCTCGCGTTTTATTCCGGCTGGCCGACCGCGATGTCGGCGCTCGCCATAGCCAAGAAAGTTTTCGCTGAAAAGACCTAAGACGCGTTGCGAACCGGCAGCGGAATTAATTAAGGGCGTTTGGGCACGGTGTAGCGGATGCCGATGCCGGTTCCACCCTGAACAGAGGGATCGCCGAAGGGGACAGGAGTCCACAAGATTTCCCCGCTGCGGATATCTACGACGTCATCGCCCAGTTGAGCCATGATCTCGGCGGCGAAGTCTTTGAGCGGCTTGCCTTTGAGCTCGCCAGGAGAATCGCCAGCGCGCAGACGCGATACGCATTCCGCATAAACGAAAAGGATCGGCCGGTCGCGGGCGGATTCTACTTACGGAAATGCTTCAGGACTTCTTCGGGCGTTTGATTTCGATCACAGGAATCAGCGAATGCGCCGGTCCGGGCGGCGCCGTCGAACGGGCGCGCTGGGTGCTCATCTCGGTATTCAGGCTGGAGACGAAGTGCTCGATCTGGCGCTGCATCTCTTCCATTTTTTCCCGCATGTTCAAAATGATTTCGACGCCCGCCAGGTTCACGCCGAGGTCGCGCGTCAGCTTAAGGATCACGTTGAGGCGCTCCATGTCCTCTTCGGTGTAGAGGCGCGTGTTGCCCTCGCTGCGGGAGGGTTTGAGCAGACCCTCCCGCTCATAGAGCCGCAGCGTCTGCGGATGGATCTGATATTGCTCGGCGATGGCCGAAATCATGTAGCCAGCTTTGCGCGTTTTCGCCATAGAGCCTTACACCTTGGTCCAAATTTCCGCGCGCGGATCTTCCGGATGAAGCGTCGCGTACTCGCGCAGCAGTTCTTTCGTGCGCTCGTCCTGGACCACCGGAGCTTCGACGGCGATTTCGATAATCTGATCGCCGCGTACGTTAGTGCGCGCATTCAGCACGCCTTTTTCGCGCAGCCGGAACTTCTGGGCGTTCTTGGTCCCTTGCGGAATCTTCAGGAGCGCGCGTCCGTCGATGGTGGGCACCTCGATCTTGGTTCCAAGGCCCGCCTCGTCGATACGCACGGGCACGGTGATGTGGATATCGTCGCCCTCCCGCTGGAAAAATGCGTGGGGTTCAACGCGCAGTGTGATGTATAAATCTCCCGGAGGCGCGCCGTGGGTTCCGGCGTTACCCTTGCCCGCGACGCGCAGCCGCGAGCCCTGTTGCGCGCCCGGCGGGATGCGCACCTCGACATTTTCCGTGGTGACGATGCGGCCGTCGCCATTGCAGGTGGCACAGCGGTTGCGCAAGCGGCCCGAGCCTTCACACTTCGGGCAGGTGAGGCTGAAGCGCATGGCCCCCGCCATCTGCGTGACATTGCCGCTGCCATTGCACTCCGGGCAGACCGTGTTGGTGCCGGAGCGCGCTCCGGTGCCCCCGCAAGTGGCGCACACTTCCTGGCGGCTGATCTTCAGGCGCACCTGCGTGCCGCGGACCGCTTGCCAGAAGTCGACGCTCAGGCCGTACTCAAGGTCGGTGCCTTTTTGCATCGCTTCGCCGGGCGCCTCGTTTTGGCGGCCGAACCACTGGCTGAAGATGTCATGGAAACCGGTAGTTTCCTCGGGGGCTGGAGGACGGCCGCGCGTCCCCGCGCCGCGCGCAAAGGCATCGAAATCAAACCCGCCGAATCCCATATGCGGGCCCGCACCAGGCCCCCCAGGACCCCCTGGCCCCGCTCCGGGCGCGCCGCTTTCCGAGTAGAAGCCGTACTGATCGTACATTTGCTTCTTCTTGGGATCACTCAGAATGTCGTAAGCTTCCTGGACCTTCTTGAAATGCTCCTCGGCGGATTTGTCGCCGGGATTCAAGTCCGGGTGATGTTTGCGCGCAAGCTTCCGGTAGGCCTTGCGGACCTCGTCCGCATCGGCGCCGCGATCGACTCCGAGCGTTTTGTAGTAATCAGTAGCAGCAGCCATAAAACCAAGAATTCAGGAGACAGAAGTCAGGAGCCAGAATTCCTCGCTCTCGCCTGACGTCTGATCCCATGCTTCTTGTCCCAGAAACCCAAGAGCAAGGAGCAAAAGTCCCGTCTTCTGTCTCCTGACTCCTGTGTTCTGCCTTTCCTACTTCTTGTCGTCCACGTCGACGAATTCGGCATCGACGACGTTGTCTTTCGGCTTCTCCGCACCGGGCGCAGCGCCCGCGCCATCCGCGCCCGATGGCCCCGGACCGCCGGTCCCCGGCTCCTGGGCACCCGTGCCCGCCGATTTATACATCGCCTCGGCGAGTTTGTGGCTGGCCTGCGTGAGAGCTTCGGTGGTCTTGTTGATCTCGTCGATGGATCCGCCGGCGATGGCCTTCTTGCTCGCTTCGATGGCTTCCTCGACGTTCTTGGCGTCGGCTTCGCTGATCTTATCGCGATGGTCCTTCAGCATCTTTTCGATCTGGTAGACCATCGAATCGGCGCGGTTGCGGGCCTCGATCTCATCGCGGCGCTTGCGATCGTCGGCCGTATGCGATTCGGCATCTTTCGCCATCTTGTCGACCTCTTCCTTGCTGAGGCCGGAGGAGGACGTAATGGTAATTTTCTGTTCGTTGTTCGTGGCCTTGTCCTTAGCCGTAGCGTTCAGGATTCCATTGGCGTCGATATCGAAGGTCACTTCGATCTGCGGAACCCCGCGCGCGGCCGGCGGAATGTTGGCGAGTTGAAAGACGCCAAGCAACCGGTTGTCGCGCGCCATGGCGCGTTCCCCTTGGGAGACTTTGATTTCCACCGAAGTCTGATTGTCGGCCGCCGTCGAGAAAACTTCACTCTTGCGAGTCGGGATCGTCGTGTTGCGCTCGATCAGCTTGGTGAAGACGCCGCCGAGAGTCTCGATGCCCAGCGAGAGAGGCGTCACGTCGAGCAGCAGGACATCCTTCACTTCGCCGCCCAGTACGCCGCCCTGCACCGCCGCGCCCACCGCGACCACTTCGTCGGGGTTCACGCTGCGATTGGGCTCCTTGCCGAATAGGTTCTTCACGATCTCGAGGACTCTGGGGATACGAGTCGATCCGCCCACCAGCACTACTTCGTCGATCTGGGAAGGAACCACACCGGCATCCGCCAGCGCCTTCTTGCAAGGCTCTACGGTGCGATCCAGAATATCCGCAACCATCTGCTCGAAGCGGGCGCGCGTCAGCTTGATGGCCAAGTGTTTCGGGCCACTGGCATCGGCCGTCAGGAAGGGCAGATTAATTTCCGTTTCGAGGAGCGTGGAAAGTTCGATCTTGGCCTTCTCCGCGGCTTCCTTGAGACGCTGCAAAGCCATCTGGTCCTTGGATACATCGATGCCCTGGTCCTTCTTGAATTCCTGAATCAGCCAGTCGATGATGCGATGGTCGATGTTGTCGCCGCCGAGGTGGGTGTCGCCATTGGTGGACTTCACTTCCACCACGCCGTCGCCGACTTCCAGAATGGAGATGTCGAAAGTGCCGCCGCCAAAGTCGTAAACCGCAATGGTCTCGTCCTTCTTACGATCCAAGCCGTAGGCGAGCGCGGCCGCGGTCGGCTCGTTGATGATGCGCATCACTTCGAGACCGGCGACCTTGCCGGCGTCCTTGGTGGCCTGGCGCTGCGCGTCGTTGAAATAAGCCGGCACGGTAATGACAGCCTTGGTGACCTTTTCGCCCAGGTAGGCTTCGGCCGCTTCCTTCAGTTTGCCGAGCACCATCGCCGAAATTTCCGGCGGCGAATATTTCTTCCCGCTGATGTCGACACGGGCGTCATCGCCGTCACCCCGCACTACCTTGTACGGGACCAACTTCATCTCTTCGCTGACTTCATCGAAACGGCGTCCCATGAAGCGCTTGATCGAGTACACCGTGTTTTCCGGATTCGTGACCGACTGGCGCTTGGCGACCTGCCCGACCAGACGCTCGCCGCTCTTGGCAAAGCCCACCACGGAAGGCGTCGTGCGACCGCCTTCCTGATTCGGGATAACTACCGGCGAACCCGCTTCCATGACAGCAACCACGGAGTTTGTGGTGCCAAGATCGATTCCAATAATTTTGCTCATGACTTTGTTGTGTCCTTATGCGTCCCTTGCCCGCTGGAATTGACAGCTTGTTTTAGCCTGAAGACATTATGCATCTTTAGTGTATGATTGTCAACATTCAGACAAAACAGAGGAGAGCGAACGAGCAAAACTTCTCATAAGATATTGTTAAAAATAGACTTATAAACCTGCAGCTGGCTTCCGCGGAATCCAACGCGGGACGCTTTGCAAATAGGCGTCCTATCCGGAGCCAAATTTCCTGCGGAGGACTGGTTCCTCATGGCATGTCACGAATAAATGAAATCCGAACGCGACAACGGCCAAGTATGAGGAGGGTTTGCCCTGCGATTCCGGCCAGCACGCCCAGGTACATGGGATTGCGCACATAGCGGTAGAAGCCGGAGATCACCAGCGTTTCTGGCGGTGCGAGCGGAGCCAGGGTTCCACGTCCTGCCCAAACAAAACGCGCGACGGATTCGGCGAGCGGCACGAGCGCAAGCACAATCAGCGTCCAGGCGAGCGCGCGTAAGGGCGCGGACGACGGTGGAATTCGCCAGCGCGTGATGGCCGCGGGCAGGCCGACCCCGACGATCCCAGGGCCGCCGAAGACTGTGAACAGCAGCGAGATGACCAGGTTTCCGCGTTGGCTCCGCGCAGCCATGCTTCTCCAGCCGGCTCCCCTCGCCACGGGACGCAAGGTAAGGCGGATTCCCTGGGGAACTCAGTCTGCCCTTCCCCTGGAACCCGGTTTTTCGGTAAACCGTCCTAGTGTACGATAGCATCGTGAGCGCGAATAGCCTCAATCCGTTGGACGAATTGAAATTCGTCGATCTTCAGATTGATCATGTCGCCGATCTCGAAGGGCTAAAGCCCATTTTTTCCCGCGTCGACGACATCGGCCGGTCGCACTCGGGCGATCTTGAGATTCAGGTGGCGGTAAGCGAAGTCAAACAGCGCATCGTCGATCGCGGAAAGTTCTTAAAGCAATCTCCCCCGTCGCAGCAGACCGTCAGGATGCCGTCTCTTCCGCGTCTCAATGTTGCTGCGACGCAGGTTCCGGCGACGTTTCAATCCCCTCCCGTGGAAAAGAAGCCGCCGGCCATTCCAGCGGATGCTATGTCGGCCAGCTGGATCAGCAGCGGTCCAACGGAATCGGTTCCCGCGAGCGCTCCTGACCGCGGCCCCGTCCCGTCAAATACGCCTCCGGTGGGCGGCGCGCCACCGCCGATTCCGCAGGATCAGGAGAGGGAAATCAGCAAGGGCAGCGCCACGCCGCCCCCGCTTCCATCGCAGCGCGAACTCGCCGCCCGGGCCGCGCCGCCGGCAGGGCGTCCGCGAAGAAGCTCCCCCTCGTGGAAACGTCCGCTGCTAGCGGGGGCGGCGGTGGGGGCGATCATTTGTATCGGTGTGCTCGGGCTGCTGGTGAATCGGGCGCGCCAGAAACGTCTCGTCGCGGGAGTGCAAATTCAACTGGCGACGACGCCCCCGGGCGCGTCCGTGCGCGTCAACGGCGAGCCTATCTGCACCTCGAACTGCAGCATTTCGTTGCCTCCGGGTAATTATCAGGTGACGGCATTCCTGGATGGGTACGAACCCGCGGCCAGCAGCATCGCCGTGCAGTCCGGAAAACCGGCGGCGTTGAGCCTGCCACTCGATCCGCAACCGCAATCGGTACGCGTGCTGACGGACCTTGATCAGGGGAAAATTGCCTTCGATGACCAGCCACCCATGGATTTGCAGGACGGGCAGTTCGTTCTCGAAAACGTGAGGCCGGGGACGCATAGCGTGAAGGTGACGTCGAAGACCGGCGAGGCCTCGTTTACGGTGCAACTGACCGATGCGAAGGAACCGGAGGTGACCGGGCCGGTGGCGGCGCGCAATCTCATCGCGCTGCTCGTATCGAGCTTGGGATCGAAGGCTCGCGTCGTCACGAACGCCGGCCCCTGGAAGCTCTCTCTCAACGGGCAGCCGCAAGCCGACGCCACTCCGGCGGGCGTGGATCTGAACAATTTCCAGCCGGGCGTGGATGAAATCGTGGTGGGCGAAGGCCGCGACCAGCACAACATGAAGGAGAGCTTCGGGCCCGCGCCGATGCTCACAGTTTTTCTGAAATCGGATCTGAACGTCGGAACGCTGATCATTTCCACGGGAGAGGACGACGCGCGCGTTTTTGTCAATAACCAGGAGTACGCGCGCAAGACGCGCCGCGGGCAGGTGCGTATTCAGACGATCGGCGCGGTGAACGTACGGGTCGCAAAAGACGGTTTTGAGCCTGTCCCGCCGCAAACGGCCGAGGTAAAGAAGGGGTCCGAGGTTCGCCTGGAATTCAAGATGCAGGCGCTGCCGCAACTGGCGATCCTGCAGGTTCGCGGCGCAATGCCGGGGGCCGAAGTGCTGCTCGACGATAAGCCCGTCGGCATCGTGGGCGAGGATGGCGGCCTCACCTCGAGCGCCGTGAAGCCGGGCGATCACACGGTGGAATTACGGCACGAACGCTATACGCCCAAGCGCCTGCAACGGAATTTCCGGGCCGGACAAACGGTGGCACTGGCGGGCACGGACACAGTGCTGGCGGCGGCCATGGGGATAGTGAAATTGACGCGCGCCCCGGCGGACGCCGTGGTGATTTATCATCGCGCCGACGAACAGCAGACACATGAACTGCGCGAAAACCAACTGGAGCTCGCGCCCGGCGTGTACGTTTTCACCGCGCGCGCCACGGGGTTCACCGAAAAATCGCAGCGCGTGCAGGTGAACGCGGGGGAAACGGATCCCGTGGAACTCGCTCTGGCCAAGGTCCTCGCCGCGGCGCCGCCCCCGCCGCCCAAAGCTTTGGGTATGGCGGATTTCGAAGATCCCAACGCCTGGAGCTCCCAAAACGGTCTGTGGACCCACAAAGGAGGCGGCTTTATTCCCTTCAAGCCGGCCGCCGGCGGGACGTTCACCTTCACCGTTCAATTGCTGCACGGCGGAGGTCTGTTGCACGGCGGGCGCATCCGCTGGGACCTGCAGTACATCGACGGGAAAAACTACGACCTGTTCGAGCTGGACAAGAAGTATTTGTACTCCAAAGTAATCGAAGCCGGCAAGACGTACGAACGCGACAAGCACGAGCACGGCTTGGGCGACAAGGAAAAGTCGTACACCATGCAGATCGAGGTCGCGCCGGGCCGTTTGGTGCACCGCATCCAGAACGGAGACAACTGGCTGGTGCTCGACACCTGGAACGAACCGGGTCGTGATTTCACGAAGGGGAAATTCGGTTTCCTGGTGCAGGGCAGCGATGAAATCGGGATTTCGGATTTCAAGTTCACACCGAAATAGTTCATAGCGCCGAAAATAGACGCAGAAATAAAAACATGGCAAAGACCGCGCTTATCGGAGGCTCGATCGCGATCCTCGGCGCCGCCGCCGGGTTGACCTATGCGGTGCGCGGGCGATCGTCGGCGATTTTTGGGCCTTCCGTTTATCGCGGCACCCGCGAACGCAAATCGCTGGCGCTGACCTTCGACGACGGGCCGAGTGAATCGACCCCGGCGCTGCTCGAACTGCTGGACAAGTTGGGCGTTCACGCCACTTTTTTCATGTGCGGCGCGAACGTGGAGCGGCTTCCTGAAATAGCCAGGGCCGTGGCGGCGGCCGGGCACGAAATCGGTAATCATAGCGACACCCATCCGCGGTTCGATTTTTGCTCCCCGGGATTCATCTATAACGAACTCGCCGAGGCCCAGCGCAAAATCGCCGGCGCGACAGGCGCTTCACCCAGGCTCTTCCGGGCCCCTTACGGCGTGCGCTGGTTCGGCTTGGGCGCCGCGCAGAAGCGCCTGAACCTGCTCGGCGTGATGTGGACTCTCCTGGGCCGCGACTGGCGCTGGCCCGCACCTCGCGTCTCCGCATTTTTGACCGGGCAGGCGCGCGCGGGCGATATCATTTGCTTGCACGACGGCCGCGGCGTGCAGCAGGCGCCTCCCGTGGATGTGACGCTGAGGGCCGTGGCGGAGGCGGTGCCGCAGCTCCAGCAGACGGGGTTTCGCTTCGAAACGGTGAGCCAGATTCTATGTCCGACGACCTGATCGCCCGCACACTCGACGTCATCGCGAAGACCCAACACCTCCCGCGCGAAGCGGTAACGCTCGACAAGAGTTTTCAGGATCTGAAGATCGACTCTTTGGACGCCATGAATCTGGTCTTCGCGGTGGAAAGCGAGTTCGACATCAGCGTTCCCGACGACGACGTCGCCTCGATCCGTTCGGTACGTGAAATGGCGGAAGGCGTCGCGAAACTGGTCGCGGCCAAGACGATTTCATGAACCGCCGCGTGGCGGTCACGGGCATCGGCGTCATTGCGGGGCCGGGCCGCACACGCGACGCGTTCTGGAAGGCGCTGGCGAACGGCGAAAGCTCCATCCGCGCCATGACGCTGGTCCCGCAGGGCGCGCTGCGATTCCCGAACGGCGCGGAAGTTCCCGATTACCGCGCCACGGATTATTTTGAAGAGAAGCAAGCCGACTTCCTGGATCGATTCGCGCAATTCGCCGTGATCGCGGCGCGCGAGGCCCTGACGGACGCCGGGATCGCGGTCACGCCGGAGCTAGCCGGACAAACCGCGGTGGTGACCGGCACTTCCACGGGCGGGCAAACGAGCGAGGACGCGCAATTTCGCGAACTCTACGCGGCGAACAGCGGGCCTCATCGCGCTTCGGCGCAGGGCGCGCGGATTCATCCCCTGACGATCGCGCGCACGATGGCGAATGCAGGGACCTGCGCTATCACGCAGGAATTCGGGATTGTGGGGCCATCGCTGACCATCGCCACGGCGTGCTCTTCGGCAAATCACGCCATCGGCCAGGCCTTCTGGATGGTGCGCCACGGAGCCGCGGAAATGGCCATCGCGGGAGGCGCGGAGGCTCCGTTTTCATTGGGATTTCTGAAGGCGTGGGAGGCGATGAGGATCGTGGCTCCCGACACCTGCCGGCCATTTTCCGCGGATCGGCGTGGTCTGATCCTGGGTGAGGGCGCCGCCATGCTGGTGCTCGAACCGCTGGATCGCGCGCAGGCGCGGGGCGCGCGTATCTGGGGCGAGATCACCGGCTTCGGGATGTCCGCGGACGCGCATCATCTGACGCAGCCGCTGGCGGAAGGGGCCGCGCGCGCCATGCGGGCCGCCTTGCGAGACAGCGAGACGGCGCCCCAGGCGATCGGATATATCAACGCGCACGGCACCGGGACCGTGGTCAACGATGCAACGGAGACCGCGGCTATTCATCAGGTATTCGGAACGCACGCGCCAAAGCTCGCGATCAGCGCGACGAAATCCATGCACGGGCACGCATTAGGCGCGGCGGGAGCGTTGGAGGCCGCTGCGACGCTCCTCGGGCTGCACCAGGGCATCCTGCCGCCGACGGCGAATTACACGGGGCCCGACCCGGCCTGCGATCTGGATGTCATTCCGAACGCCGCCCGGCGCGCCCAAGTGGAGTGGGCGCTTTCGAATTCGTTCGCTTTCGGCGGACTGAACGCGGTACTGGCGTTCCGCAAATTTCCATCTTAATTTGTGCGCGGATCCAACGAGGCAAGCTGGCGCCACTCACTCGTGCGTGCCGCGTCGCCACTCTTGGCGACGCTTGCTGACCACAAAATGATTACCGCCGCGGAGGTGTCGAGACGAGTCTCGACACGGCACGCACGAGTGCGTGCGCCACATGGTGCCCAGCGTATGAGAAATGCAGACTAATCGGTGTGCCCGTGGAATCCCTTGCTTGTTTTTGAAAATCTACTTAGAACCGTTACCCCGTCTGGTCCGGGCGCGTCCGAACGGCCAAGAGAGCGGCCGTCGAGGTCCCGCGCCGGTTGAATAGACCGGCGAAAAAGTGGGTCTTCTCTCCCGGGCCTTGAGGTCTCCAAGGACTTCAGGCGGCCGACTTTGCTTCTTCCAGGGCGGCTTCCACCTGAGCTTGATACTGCGCGAGCAAGGGTTCGCTGGCGGCTTCGAAGCGCAGCACCAGAACCGGCTGCGTGTTGGAGGCGCGCACCAGGCCCCAGCCCTCGCCGAAAAGCACGCGTACGCCATCCACGTCGATGATCTTGTGGGTCGTCCGAAAGCGCTCCTTCAGGCGCTCGACCACCTGGAATTTGGTTTCATCGGAGCAATCCACGCGAATTTCGGGCGTCGAGACCATGGGCGGCAGTCCGGCGAGCTGCGCCGAAAGCGGCTGGCCGCTGCGGGCGACGATTTCGATCAGGCGGCAAGCGGCGTAGAGTGCGTCATCGAAGCCAAAATACCGGTCGGCGAAGAACATGTGGCCGGACATTTCGCCGGCGAGCTCCGCGTGTTCCTCCTTCATCTTGGCCTTGATCAGCGAATGCCCGGTCTTATACATGATCGGGTTGCCGCCCAGGCGCTTGAGCTCGTCGTACAGCACCTGCGAGCATTTCACTTCTCCGATAAACGTCGCGCCCGGCTTGCGTGTGAGGATCTCGCGGCCGTAGATCAGCAGCAGGAGATCGCCATAAATCACGTGGCCAGCTTCGTCGATTACGCCGATGCGGTCGGCGTCGCCGTCGAAAGCGACGCCGAGGTCGGCCTGCTGGGCGCGCACGGTTTCCTGGAGATGCTTCAAATTGGCCGGCACGGTGGGATCGGGATGATGATTCGGGAAGCGCCCGTCCATTTCGAAAAACAGCTCCGTAACGTCGCAGTTCAGCTTCTTAAACAACCGATGAGCCACCGGCCCGGCGGTGCCATTGCCGCCGTCGAGGACCACTTTTACACGGCGTGCAAAGTCGAACTGCGCGCTGATTTCGTCGACATAGGATTCGATCACATCGACCATGCGGTGGGAGCCATGCCCCGTGGTGAAATCGCAGGCTTCGACCAGCCGCCGCACGTCCTGAATCTCCTCGCCGTGGATCGTCCCGGTGCCGCACATGGTCTTAAAGCCGTTGAATTCGGCGGGATTATGGCTGCCCGTAATCATGACCGCGCCATCCGCTTCCATGAGGTGCGCCGAATAATAGAGCAGCGGAGTAGGAACCACGCCGATATCGGTCACCTCGCAACCGGCGCTGACCAAACCTTCGAGCAAGGCGTCGCGCAAACGGGGCGAGCTCAGGCGGCAATCGCGGCCGATATTGACCCTCGGTCCTGATTTGCGCCGCAACAGGGTCCCCAAGGCCCGTCCGAGATCGGCGATGTCCAGGCTCAAAAGTTCCGTCTCCGCAATCCCCCGGATGTCGTATTCGCGAAAAATGGTTTTCTTCAGCACTCCTTTGAAGGTAGCAAACAGCGATCGACTGGCGAAGGGCCCAAGGAAGTTCGTCCCTATTTCGCTAAGTCTTTATTCATTTATGGGATAGGCGCTCGTAGCTCAGTCGACACCCTGGGAAGGACTAGGTGGATTAAATAGGGGATTAAAGTAGGGCGAGTTTTCCGTCGATTAGCGCTCCGCTGGGCAAATATTGCGTACGACGTACGGCGTCACAGGGAGCCGGCGCTGCATCGCAAGGCGTTCGGCCAGGATCGCCATGGGAAACGTGGAAACGGAACAAAAGGCACCCCTCGCGCCGCCGGAAGGCGGGGACAGCCCGTCAGCGTCGGTAGCGCTGAACGAAGAAAATTTGGAAGCCCTGCTGAAAGCAGTGACCGCGCCGGCAGAATCAGCTCCCTCGGTCGCCCCTCCTGGGACTGCACCTCCCGCAGCCGTTTCTGTTCCGCTGGAAGCCGCGCCCCCACCTTCGGATTGGCGCCCGGCTGCGCATCGAGACGAATGGACGGAATCCGCAACGCCGACGGAATCCGCGCGTAGCGCCGAAGGAATCGCGGAGGAACGCCCAACGGCGGGCTCGCCGAATGCCACCGAGGCGCACCCGGCGGAGGAGACGACTAAGGCCGAAACTGGCAAAGCGGCCGAGTCTCTCCCGGCGTCCCCTGTTCGCGAAGCTACGCCAGCGGTTCCCGCGGCGGAGGCGCAGCCGGAGGTCGTTTCAAAGCTCGCGCTACTCTCCTCTATCAAGCAACGGCGGGCCGTCTCGATCCGTCCAGAGCCTGCGAATACGGCACCCACTGAACCGGAAATCGTGACTCCCGCGGTCGTTCTGCCCGAGATGGCGGCAATTCCGCAAAACGCCGAGATTTCAAAACACGTTCGGCAAGGTGTCGAAGACCAGCCGCCGGCCGGCGATCAGCAGGCGGCGAATGAAACGCAACCGGGACACGTTGCGCAGGAAAAAATCGTTCAGGAGAAAATCCGTAAGCCCGAGAAAATGGCCCTCGGGATCGAGGAAATCCAGAGCAAGGCGGTGGTGAGTGCCCCCCGCCTCAAGGAGCGCGATTCGAGCCCGATGGGCAAGCCGGCGGCCTATGCAGCGGGAGGGGCGAGCACCCTATTCCCACCGGTAACAGAAGACAGAGATTCATCCGGCAAGCTGAAGAGCTTCGCGACGTCAAGGGCGGGATTGGCTGCGATCGCAGGCGGGATTCTCGCCATTGGCATGATCACGTATCTCCTGGTCAGGCCCGGCAACAAGCAAGCGGCAAGTGCGCCCAAACCGGCGGTGATGGCGTCGGTTCAGACGCCTAGCGTGAACATTCCGGCACCGGCGTCGCCGGCGGCCGGCAAAACTTCGGAAGACAAACCGACTGCGGAGAAGCCATCGGGGATTCCGGCTCCCACCGCGACGCCGCGTGTGGAAGATTTGAAGAAAGAAGAAAAGGCTCCGGCAAAGGTGGAAGCCCCGCAGACTGCGAAACCGCCTGTTCCAGCGGCCAGCCCGGCTTCGCCCCCGCCCGTGGAGGCAAATGCGGCCCGAACGGTCGCGCGGGCATTCGCGCCTCCGGCCGCCAGAGTCCGTCCGGCGGATAGCACGATTGTCGACGCGCCACCGGCGTTATCGTCGAACACCCCTTCCGCCCCGGCCGCTGTCACTCTTCCGACCCGCATCGCGCCGCTGCCTCCTCCCCCTGCGCCGAGCGCGCCTAAATCATCCGCGCCACGGCAGATCAACGTCAATGGAAACGTGCAGGCAACCAGGTTGGTGAGACAAGTAACGCCAGCGTATCCAGCGCTCGCCAAGGCCACGCGTGTAAAGGGTGTAGTCCGCTTCCGGGCGATGATCGGGACGGATGGACAGATCAAGAGCCTGATGTTGTTGGGCGGTCCGCCTCCTTTGGTGCAAGCGGCGGCCGATGCCGTTAAGCAATGGCGCTACCAGCCTACGATCGTCAACGGCGAAACCGTCGAAGTGGTGACGGAGATCGAAGTCGCCTTCACGCTATAACGCGTCGGTCATTCGCTGCTTAACATCGATCATTACAACATCGATCATTGCAACATCGCTCCTTGCGACATCGCTCATTGCGACGCGTTGGTTTCGAAGGCGCCATAGGTGCAGTTGGCCGGGCACTTGGCGGGCGGGACGTACGTCTCTTTGAGCTTCTTGCGATAGGCGGGATAAAGCGTCTGCGCGCCGCCCATTACGGCTTCGAGCGGCAAGTTGTAAAGCTTCGACACTTCGTCGATCGAAGGATTCTTGCCGGGCAGGTAGTGCGGCACGGTGCCTGGTTCCTGACCTTCATAGCCCGGAACGCACGGAGTATCGACCGGCCGGATGGGCTGCGTTCCCAGCATGTAATTGCGGCTGAGCACATACGGCTCGGTGAGATACACGGGATCGACGGTTTCGGAAATGATCGTCAGCAGATTGCCGTGGCGGATGAAATGAAACGTGATCGTGGCCTGATCGCTGGTGGGTGCGCCGTTGCGCCGGAGGTATCCGGCCTTGATGTGAGTTTCTTTCGCCTTCAACGTATCGCCTTCCCACATTCCGGTCGCGTAGCCGCCGATTGGATGCAGCGCGTACTGCGACGCATCGGGCCGCCCGTCCATCCAAATAGTTATGGGCGCGCGATCGTTGGTGCCGCTCAGATGCCAGGCGATGGTCCTTCCATTGATAGGCTCGGTTTCGGACCACATCTTGAATCCGAAAGGTCCGCCGACCAGATACTGCGAAGTGTAGTAGAGGCACTGGCGCTCGGGCTCGGCAATCTGCGAAGCGGTATACAGCAGGGCGCGCTCGCGGCCCTGTTCGTTCAGGGGCAGTCCGAGGTAATCCACCGCATAAGGCCCGCCGCCGCGCTCCATCGGATCCTCGTGACCGTAGGCCACCCAGTCGCCCGATAGGTCGACCTCGGCAAACGCCGGACGGCTTGTAAACAATCCCGCCAGAACGATCGCGCCGAGGACCATCGCACGCCGGATCGCTCGGGTGAGGATTTTGCGAAGCCTAATTTCGTTCATGATCATTCCTGGTTCTCTTCTACCAACGGGCCGAGCACGGAGAAGGGTCCCAGCCTGAGCCATCCGCCACTTTCTTGAAGTTCGTACTGGTAATGAAATTCATGCGCAGGTACTGCGGATCGTCCACCAGGCTGCTGATCACCAGCCACGGAGTTCCGTCGGTACCGCGGATCACGTCGTAATACTCGGTGAGGACGGTGTTCTCGCTATACGGCACGCCGTTCTTGCGAAGGTATCCGGCCTTCAAATTCGTGGTGACCGCCTTGAGGGTGCCATAGGGGGCCGGTACGGGCGCAGGTCCGCGGCCGCGCGGAACTTCCCATGTCGCCACCGTGTCTCCCTGCCAGCTGCGCTCCCCGGCCGGCGATTTCCCATTCCCAAAATGCAGAATGCGAGTTTGCGTCCCGGCGTCGGTTTCGATTTTCAGCGTGTTGTCGTCCTGCCAGGTGATGTGGAGATATCCGGGAATGCGCATGAGCGCGGCAGCGCCATAATACTTGCACTGATTGCCGGCGGCTTCATCCTTGGCCGGGTCCCAGGCATCGGCGAGCTTGCGACCCTCCGGGTTGATCGGCACCGCCTGATAATCGCCCTTCGCGGGAGGAACCATGCGATAACGCCAATCCTCCGTGACGACGGAAACCCAATAGCCGGTCAGATCGTAAGGAGCAAGGGCCTTCGCGGTGGGAGGAGGGCCCGGGGGCGGACCGCCGCGGCCTTGTCCGTAAGCCGAAGCAACCAACGCCTGGGCGACGAGCGCCGTGGCGACCACTGTAAGTAGGATCGGGGAACATTGCAAAACGCGCGATTTCATGTCTGGTGCGGGCCCAACCTGGACGTTTCGCCCCCGGCTTATTGTGGAAGCGCTCATTTCCTGCCGCCTGTTTCCGGCAAGCTCTTGTAAACAGCTTCGACAAACATGTCCGTGGTCCAGGGGCCGGTTTTCGATCCGAACTGATAATAAGGCTTGGTGGGATCCGCCGCTTTCACTTGCTCCAACGTCATTCCGCGCTGCTTCATGTCGCGGATAATGTCGCGCAAAATCGTGACCATGTCGCGATATTCCACCACGTCGGACTGTTCGCAGATGCGCCCGTGTCCGGGAATCACATAGGTGCCGCCTTCGCGCCAGACCCAGGGAACCGGTGGGATCGTCATGTCGATCAGGCGGTTCAGCGCGTCGATCTCGCCTTCGATGCCGCCGCCGCGAGCTAAGTCGATCACCGGGAAACGTGTCGTATCCAGAATATCGCCCGCTGCGATGACGTCGCTACGCCGGAACAGCACGAAGCTGTCTCCGTCGCTATGGGCCGCGGGCTGGTGCATGGTGATCACAGCCTCGCCGTTCATGTACATGTACTTCTGCCGGTTGCTAAAGGTTTCGCTGGGCCATGCCTCGGACGGATAGGGAGATTTTTGCCCGGTGGGCGCGCTCATGCGCAGAAGAACGCCTTCCGCCGCAAGAATGGGCGCGGCGCCGCCACTGGTCATTCTGAGAGCCAAATCAACCGCGAGCGAATCGGCAAGCGGAAAGAACGTATGTCCGGCCTTGGAGATGGCCTCGTTGCCGCCGACGCTATCGGCGTCCGCGCCGGTGTTGATGATGTAACGGATGGGCTGGTCCGTCAGCTTCTTAATCGCGGCGAGTACCTCGGCCGTCTTCTGCCCGGAGCCCGAGTTCGTCAGGACGACGCCGTCCGGTCCGATCTGCACGCCGATGTTCGCGCCCGCTCCGGCGATCATGTAGAAATTCGGCTTTACCAGCAGGACTTCCACGTCGCCGCCCTGCGCGCGGGCATCGTGCGAGACGTAGAACAGACCGGCCACCGCGGCAATGGCGCAAAGCCATGCAGTGGCCCGGCCCGGCGAGCTCAAGTCCCTCTTCATAATGGGTCGACCTTCATTGTAGAACGCGCACAGCGTGATGCTGTTTGCTTTGCACCTCATTTGGGGCGGAATGGTGCAATTACCAGACCTCACCGGTAGCGGCAGAGCAAAGCCGAACAGCTTCGATGATACTCTAACTACGATGTGGTACCACGCTGTGACCGATTTCGGCGAAAAGAGCCGGTACTGGTGGAATCGAACACGAGAAAGTTTCGTTGCCGACATCATAGTACCGTTCGTAAGTAAGCAGGTGAAGATCGCAAAGAGGCGCGGCAGCAAGACCCTCTTCAATTTTGGATCGATCTCTTATCTAACTGTAATCAAGACAGAACGGAAGCTGAAAAGGCCTGCCGAAGGATTGCATCCAACCGAGTTCGATGATCCGGAATTTGTTGCTGTGCACACCGCGACCGAAGAATTTCTCGATGAGATCAAGATCCTCGCCGCAAGTCCACCTAGCCGCTCGATCCTCCAGCAGTCCGTCGGAAAGCCGAACAAGCAAATTTTTGTTGTTATGAAATTCGGAGATTCGCTCCTCGATTCAGCATATGAAGGCGTGATCAAGCCAATCGGGAGAGAATTTGGTTTTGAGGTATTGCGCGTTGATGAGATTCGAGACGCCGGGCACATCGTACAGCAAGTGCTTGAGAATATTTCGCAGAGTGAGATCATCCTAGCCGAGCTATCCGGCCAAAGGCCCAACTGCTACTACGAAGCCGGGTTTGCTCACGCTCTGGGAAAAGAAATGATTTTCAGCATTCGGAAGAACGACGAGATCCATTTCGACCTGGCAGGATACCGCTTCATTCGCTGGGGAACGGAGTCTGAACTACGAAGGTACTTGCGCCAGCACCTCGAGTCCGATCTTTCAAAGAGCAACGCTTGATTTGTAATGACAGCGTACGGGCAAGCGCTCGCAGGAATTTTCTGGCGGACCCGGTAAAATGGGCGGGTTCGGACTAGGCTGCAGCGTGTCGACCCTTTCTTCCGCAGATTCGCGAACACGCCCTAAAGTAGAAAACATTGTGAAGAAGACCACACTATTCAAGACCTACGTTGAGAGTCCGGAAATCGTGCTGATTCCCGGCATCGGCGACGCGATGGGCGCGCGGCTTGTCCAGAAGGCCGGCTTCAAGGCCGTCTTCCTGAGCGGTTACGCCGCCAGCGCTTCCTTGCTGGGAGCGCCCGACGTCGGACTGCTGACCATGACGGAAATGGCCGACTGCGCCCGGCGGATCGCCGACGCCGTCGATCTTCCGCTTTTCGCCGACGGCGACAACGGCCACGGCAATGTAAATAACGTCATGCGCACCATGCGGCAGTTCGAAAAAGCGGGCGTCGCCGCAATTTTCTTCGAAGATCAGGTGAGCCCCAAGCGCTGCGGTCACATGTCCGGGAAGCAAGTGATTCCGGCAGAGGAAATGTCGGCGAAGATTCGCGCCGCCGTGGATGCGCGCGTCGATCCCGATCTCATGATCATGGCGCGCACGGACGCGCTTTCGGTCCACGGCATCGACGACGCCATTGACCGGATGCACCGTTATCTCGAGGCGGGCGCCGATATGTCCTTCGTCGAATCGCCCGGCTCGATCGGGGAAATGCGGCGTATCACGCACGAGATCGCGGCGCCGAATATGGCCAATATGGTGGCCGGCGGAAAGACGCCTTTGCTTTCGGCCAAGGAGCTGGAGCAGCTCGGATTCTCCATCGCGGCTTACCCGGTGCTGACGACCTACGCGATGGCACACGCGGCGGAGCGTGCGCTGGGGTATTTGCAATCGCGTCAGACGATCGCTGGTTTCGACGAGACGTTGGACTTCGGCGCGTTCAACAAGCTGATCGGCTTGGACGAACTGCGCGCGAAGGAATCGCGATTTTACGGATCGATCGAGGGCGGAAGCTAGGCGTTCCCGCTCGCGACGTTTGCCCCCGGAATCGGCGAGCGCGAACCGCAAACGGGTGTTAGGAAAGCGGCGGCGCGAACCCGCGCGGCATTTTGTCGATTTCAGCCAGATCCTCCGGTGTGAGCCTCCATCCGGCGGACGCGATGTTTTGCTCCACTTGCTCCGGCTTAGTGGCGCCGGCGATCACACTCGAAACGAAAGGCTTCGACAGCAGCCAGTTAAACGCCAACTCGAGCATGCTCTTTCCGCGCGCGGCGCAGAAGGAGCGGAAATGTTCGACGGCATCCCAGTTCGCATCCGTCGTGTAGCGCTCCCCCAGACGCTGCCAGGCCGAAAACCGGGTGTCGGGAGGAGGAGGCGACGTGCGGCTGTACTTGCCCGTGAGAAGACCACTCGCCAGCGGGAAATACGGAAGCAGGCCGATGTCGTAAGCCTGCAGAACGGGCAGCATTTCGCGCTCGATCTCCCGCACCAGCAAGCTGTACTCGGCTTGGATGGAGACGAAGCGATGCAGGTTCAAATGCCGCGCCGTCCAGGCAGCCTCGACCACGTGCCACGGGAGCATGTTGGAGCAGCCGATGTAGCGGACCTTCCCCTGCCGCACCAAATCGTCGAGCGCCCGCAACGTCTCCTCGATGGGCGTCAGCTCGTCGTGATAATGCATCTGGTAGAGATCGATCCATTCGGTTTTCAGGCGCCGCAGACTGGCTTCGACGGCGGACATGACGTAATGCCTCGAGGCGTTCTTGCGCGTCACTCCCGCTGCCATCGGCGAGGTGAACTTCGTCGCGAGAACAATGTTATGGCGCTGGGTCCCGAGCACTTCCCCCAGAAGCGTTTCCGAGCCGCCCAGGTTCCCGTAGTTATCCGCGGTATCGAATAACGTCACCCCGAGATCGAGCGCCTTGGCGACGACTTTGCGCGTGCCTTCGAGGTCGATGCGCATGCCGAAGTTATTGCACCCGAGGCCGACCTCGGAAACAAGCATGCCGGTATTGCCGAGCTTTCGATAGTTCACAGTTTCTATTCTAGGGAAGCTGGGATCATCCGGCGGGAGGGCTTGACGAAAGGCCGCGTGCGGCTGTCCAGTCGATCGCTTGACGCTTGTTGATTGATTAATGCTTGGCGTCTTCGTCGATCGCGATTTTGAGAGCGCGGAGGAATTTTTGATCTTGCGACGTCAGCTTGATCTTCCCGACGCGGCGGCGAACCGGCTCGGGCGCGGAGGATTCCATTTCGACGGTTTCAGGCTCTTCGCCATCCCCGGCTTCGTCTCGTCTGTTGAAACCAATGGTGGCCTCAAGGACCAGAAAGACGTCATAACCAGCGCGTTTGATCTCACCGATCGCGGCAGCGATCCGGTCGGAATCCGAAAGCGACTCGTTGATCGCGTTTCCGAGTTCCTGCATCAGATCTTTCAGGCGGTCTTCCAAATCATCCTTCCTTCCTGTCGCGGCCGACGCTTCCGGAATCTCCTGAACACCCCCAGCATATCATCTGATGCTGCCTATGGATATCCCGTTCCAAGGGAAACAATCACCTTTCTTATCGGCTGGACGCCATGTTGTTGCAGCGAGCGCCTGACAACGCGGGGCCATCGTGAATTGTTAGGATGAGACGGATGGGCGACCTGATTTCCAAGTTCCTGAGCCACGTGATGCCGGGTATCGTGCGGCCCCTGCACGCGCTGTGGAACGAGGTGATCGGCTTTCTTTTTCTGGTATTTACGGCCCTCTGCGCATATTATGTCTTCCGGGCCGTGCGGGACTTCGCGGGCACCCTGGAAAGCCTGGTGCGCATCGTGTTTCCGGCGTTGTTCGGCCTGGTCATGGGCTACTTTGGCGTATCGTCCTTCCTGCGCGCCCGCAGGATTTCGCGCTCATGAAGGACGCCCAGTGAACGAGCGTCCGGGCGAGTTCCCCTACACACGCGGCATTTACCGCGACATGTACCGGAAGCGGCTGTGGACCATGCGCCAGTACGCGGGCTTCGGATCGGCCGAGGAGAGCAACCGCCGCTATCGTTACCTGCTGTCCCAGGGCACCACCGGGCTATCCGTTGCCTTCGACCTGCCCACGCAAATCGGCATGGATCCGGACCATCCGCTGGCGACGGGCGAGGTCGGACGAGTGGGCGTCTCCATCGCGTCACTGGCCGATATGGAAGTGCTGTTTGAGGGTATCCCGCTCGCCGGAATCAGCACGTCGATGACGATCAACTCGACGGCCGCCATATTGTTAGCGCTGTACGTTCTGGTGGCGAAACGCCAGGGGGCGGATGTTCGCAAGCTTCAGGGAACGGTGCAGAACGACATCCTGAAGGAGTACATCGCGCGCGGAACCTACATTTATCCGCCGCGGCCGGCGCTACGCCTCATCACCGATCTGTTCACTTGGGCAGGCACGGAGGTCCCCGAGTGGAACACGATTTCGATCAGCGGATATCACATTCGAGAGGCCGGCTCCACGGCGATTCAGGAAGTCGCGTTCACGCTGGCCGACGCCATCGCCTATATCGAAGCGGCGGTGCGCGCGGGCCTGCATGTGGATGCGTTCGCGCCGCGGCTCTCGTTTTTCTTCAACGCGCATAGCAATTTCTTCGAGGAGATCGCCAAGTATCGCGCGGCCCGGCGGCTATACGCGCGAATCATGAAAGAGCGCTTCGGCGCGAAAGATCCGAAATCGATGATGCTGCGCTTCCATGCCCAGACCGCTGGCTCGACCCTGACGGCGCAGCAGCCCGACGTGAACGTGGTTCGCGTGACGCTACAGGGGCTCGCGGCGGTGCTCGGAGGCGCGCAATCTTTGCATACGAATTCGCGCGATGAAGCGCTCGCGCTGCCTACCGAGGAATCGGCGCGCCTGGCGCTCCGCACCCAGCAGGTGATCGCTTACGAAAGCGGCGTCACCGCGGAACCCGATCCATTGGGCGGCAGCGAGTACGTCGAAAGACTCACGGATGAGATCGAGCGCGGGGCCGAAGACTACATCCGGCGCATCGACGAAATGGGTGGAACGCTCGCCGCGATTGAGAATCAGTTCATCCAGCGTGAGATCCAGAACGCGGCGTATCAATATCAGCAAGCCATCGAACGCGCGGAAACGATCGTCGTTGGAGTGAACAAGTTTCAGGAACCAGGTGGCAGGGTACCGACTTTCAAGCTCGACCCAGAGATCGAAAGGCGGCAAATCGCAAGGGTGCGGGAGATTCGCGCCTCGCGAGATCAAGCCGCATGCGACGCGCGGCTGACAGAATTGGAAGCGGCCGCGCGAGGTACGGACAATCTGATGCCGAAGATCGTCGCGGCGTGCGAGGCGCTGGCGACGGTCGGAGAGATTTCCGATCGGCTAAGGAAGGTATTTGGAGAGTATCGGGAAAGCTAATTGCTCCCAACAGACGTTGAAGATGCACCAACTGACCGACGTTTCAGAACGAGTAGTTGCGGACCTTGACAGTATCGAGCGCGACGAAAATGTGCGGGTGCTCCTTGCGGTCGAGTCTGGCAGCCGGGCGTGGGGATTCGCTTCTGTGGATAGCGATTTTGACGTTCGATTCATCTACATCCGCGAGCCGCAGTGGTACCTGTCAATCGATGTCGAGGATCGACCAGATACAATTGAACGCCCCCTTCACGATGAGCTTGACGTTAGCGGCTGGGACGTTCGCAAGGCGTTGCGCCTTTTTCGAAAATCCAATCCGCCGCTACTTGAGTGGCTGCAATGCCCGATCATCTACCAGGAACGCTTCTCTTTCGCCCAGCGGCTTCGGCTGTATCTTCCGGCATTCCATTCGCCTAAAGCTAGTTTTCATCACTATCTCCACATGGCCAAAGGCAACATGCGTGACTATCTGAAAGGAGAGATTGTTTGGCGCAAGAAGTACCTGTACGTCTTGCGTCCCCTGCTAGCGATGCGGTGGATCGAGGCCGGCCTAGGACCAGTACCCATTGAATTTGGGAAGCTCTTGGACAAGTTTCTGCCAGAGGGAGATCTTAGACTGGCCATTGACCAACTCATCGCCGAAAAAAAAGACGGCTCCGAACTTGATCGGGCCCCAAGAATTCCTGCGATCAGTGATTTTATCGATAGCGAGGCGGCGCGTCTTGAGGCCATTGCCACCGGGCAAAGTGTGATTGCACCGCCTACGCTTCAACTCGACGAACTATTTCGCACTTCGCTTGACGAGGCGTGGAGTGCGCGCTGATTCGTGGAGCAACTGAGCCTTTCTTATTTCACTTCGGCGTTGGTAGACGTGGCCGGGCCCATGCCGACGATCTCGAGTACTGCGTCTCCCGTTCCCTCTTTCGCTCCGTCGTAGTGGATCTGCTTGCCGTAGTGCGTAACAAAGCTGCCGGCCTGCACGGGAACGGTGCTATCCGGATCGTACTTGGTCCCCGTTCCGACCCACCATGTCCCGGAGATCACATAGATGTAGCGATCGTTGGGATGGAAGTGGGGACGGCTCATATGACCGGGGTGCCATTTGGTCAATTCCACATAAATGCCCGGTTTGGTTGGGTCGCCCGCGAGGATCGCATTGGCCGCGCCGCCGGCTCCCTCCACCCATTTAATATCTTTCGGGGGCGTGATCATGATGGCGGCCGGATTCACATCGGCTCGCGCCGCCCGGATCCATACGAAACTTGCCGCTCCTAAAAAAATCGCCGCAATGGTAAGCTGCGGCAACCACCGCACATGCCAAATCTTGATCATATTCGCTCCTTCCGCTTCCCCGGATTTGAGGAATGTCGTCCTGTCGTCAGACTTCACGATCATACCGGACGGCTGGAACGATTGCCACCTGCGGCGCACAGACCCTCCGCCGATTTGCCGACGTGCGAAAGGGCACCGGGATTTTTCTCCAAGCCTAGCTACGTCAATTCATTCACCCTCAAAATCGCGAAAATCGAGATATTTTTGGACCCTTGCCCATGGTAAGGGTGCCGGAAATCACGGCGATCGCACCACGAGCCTCCTAGGCCCCTACAAATGGAAATTGGGTTTTCGGGCAAAAATGGCCGATGATTCGGCTCAGGCAAAAAAGGGTCATAGATCGATTCGGGGAGTCGCGGCATGACCCTATCGCCAGCCCGATAATGAAGAAGATGTCCTCCGCGCCCATTCACATCATTGGTGGCGGTCTCGCCGGCTGCGAAGCCGCCTGGCAGATCGCGCGCGCCGGTGGACGCGCCGTCCTTTATGAAATGCGCCCGGCGCGCGGCACGCAGGCTCACAAGACGGATCGGCTGGCCGAACTCGTGTGCAGCAATTCGCTGAAAAGCGAACAGGAAAACACGGCGCCGTGGCTCCTGAAAGAAGAACTGCGCCGGCTGGATTCGCTCCTGATCGGCGAGATCGCGCCGCGGACCCGCGTTCCCGCCGGACACGCGCTGACGGTTGATCGCGAACTCTTTGCCGCCGAAGTTACGCGCAGGATAGAGTCCGATCCAGCGATCGAAATCCGGCGTGAGGAGATTACCTCGCTGGATACTTTGAACGGCGACCCGAATGCGATCGTCATTATCGCGAGCGGGCCCTTGACGTCGAACACACTCGCTCGGGAGATCGCGCGCATCACAGGCTCGGAGCGCCTGTACTTCTACGACAGCATCAGCCCGATCGTCGACGCGGAATCGATCGATCTTTCGATTGCGTTTCGCGCGTCGCGGTACGGCAAATCGCTCGATGGCACCGACGATTATCTGAACTGCCCTTTCGATCGGCTGCAATACGAAGCGTTTCTGGACGCCCTGCTGGCCGCCGAAAGCGTCCCCGCGCATATTGAAGAAGATCGGGAGCTGCATGCACAGGCTGCCCCCGACGATTCCGGAGCTGGACCCGGCAATGTACGGTTCTTCGAAGCCTGCCTGCCGATCGAGGAGATCGCGCGGCGCGGACGCGATACCTTGCGCTTCGGTCCCATGAAACCAATGGGCCTCACCGATCCGCGCACCGGCCGGCGCCCCTACGCTGTCGTTCAACTGCGCCAGGAGAACGCGCGCGCGGGCAGCTACAACCTCGTTGGATTCCAGAATCACATGCGCTTCGGCGAGCAGCAAAAAGTTCTGCGGATGATTCCCGGCCTGGAGCGCGCCGAGATCCTGCGCTACGGCCAGGTGCATCGGAACACGTATATCAACGGCCCTGCGTTGCTCACGCCGACGTTGCAGTTGCGTTCACACCCTCGGATTTTCTTCGCGGGACAAATTTCAGGCGTCGAAGGTTATGTGGAATCCATCGCCACGGGGCTGGTTGCGGGACGTGCGGCAGCGGCGTTGGGGGCCGGTGAAACTCCGCGAGCGTTTCCGAGGCAGACGGCCATCGGATCGCTATGCGCCTACGTGACGGGGGCGGATCCAGCGAATTATCAGCCGGCGAACATCACCTTCGATCTGTTGCCGAAGCTGGAAAATCCGCCGCGCGACAAACGCGTCCGCCAGACCGAGGTATGCCGCCGGGCGCTTGAGGCGCTCGACGCGTATCTGCCGGCACGGATTTCGTAAGATGCCCACTACTCAGCAGACATCGGAGCTGGCGGCGGCGATCGGCCGCTACCTTGCCGAGCTGAGCCGCGAGAACGCGTCGCCGCACACGATTCGCAATTACGCCTCCGACCTGGAACAGCTTCTCGCCTATTTTTCCCCGCCGGGCGTCGCGCCTCCGCCCCTTGCCGAGATCAACGTTCCGCTGCTGCGCGAGTGGCTCACGAATCTATTCGATCGAGGCCTGGACGCCGTTTCGATCCGCAGAAAGCTGGCCGCGGTCCGTTCTCTGTTTCAATTCCTCGTCCGGGAACGCACGCTTGAAGTAAACGTTGCGCGTCAATTGCGCACGCCTCGCACGCCCAAGCGCGTTCCCCAGGTTCCGTCGGCGGAGCAGACGAACGCACTGGTGGAAGGTGTGGCCGCGGAACTTTCCGGAGAAGCGCGCTTTGAGCGTCCCCATCCGGAGCGCGACTTGCTCCTGTTTGAGCTGCTCTATGGCTGCGGCCTGCGCGTCAGTGAACTGGCGGGCTTGAACCTGGACGATTTCGATGCGCGCGAGCGTTGGATTCGCGTGCGCGGGAAAGGCCGCAAGGAGCGCCAGGTTCCTTATGGATCGAAGGCCGCGGCCGCTCTCGAAAAATATCTGGCTGTGCGCGAAACCAAGGCCAAGGAACGCGCTTTGCTTCTCAGCGATCGCGGCGCGCGATTATCCGACCGCCGGGCGCGCGAAATCGTGAAATTTTACGCGCGCATGATTTCGGGCGACGCGTCGCTGCATCCACACACGCTACGTCATGCCTACGCCACGCATCTGCTCCAGGACGGGGCGGATCTGCGCGCCATTCAAGAGCTGCTGGGTCACGCTCGCCTTGCCACGACGCAGAAGTATACGCAGGTGTCGCTGGCGGATCTAACGGCGGTTTACGACAAAGCACATCCGAAGGCGAGGAAGTGACGGATTGCTACACTGGAAATGGGAATGAACACGAAAACCCTCATGAGTGTGGAGGAGTACCTGCACACCACGTTCGACGGCGCCGACCGCGAATATCTCGATGGCGAGGTCGTGGAACGCAACATGGGAAACAAGTCGCACGGAAGAATCCAGCTCGTCATCGGTTCATTGCTTCGGCAACATGAACAGAGTACCGGCCTCTACGTGATCGTCGAGGTCCGCCAGAAGGTTACAGAAACCCGCTACCGCATCCCTGACGTCGCCGTCTTTAAAGGTGAGCCGGAAGAGGAGGTGCCTTTCATCGCACCTCTGGTGGCGATCGAGGTTCTCTCCCCCGACGATCGGATCGGCTATATCGTTCCGAAGCTGGAAGAGTATCGCCAATGGGGCGTGAAGCACATCTGGGTCGCTGACCCGGACGACCGCAAGTTCTTCACGTACGGGGATGCCGGATTACACGAAGGAAACGAACTGAGCCTGCCCGAATACGGAATCGTCCTGACGAAAGACGATATCTTCGAAGCCGCGTAAGTACGCCCGCTCCTCGCTCGAATCGAGCGGTCCTAGGCCCGCTCTTTGCTGGATCGAGCGGTCCTAGGCCCGCTCTAAGTACGCCATCTCCGACGTCGAGACACGGATCTTTTCGCCTTCGCTGATGAACGGCGGCACTTGCACGACAAGTCCGGTCTCGAGCTTCGCCGGTTTGGTGACGTTCGAGACCGTCGCGCCCTTCAATCCCGGTTCGGTCTCGACTACCATCATGTCGACCGAAGGAGGCAGTTCGATGCCCATCGGCTTTCCCTCGTAGAACTCGATGGCGACCTTCAGATTGGGAATCAGGAAACCGGTGGCGTCGCCCAGGAAGTCCTTGGTCAGGTGCATCTGCTCGAAGGTCTCGGTGTTCATGAAATAGAAGTACTCGCCGTCGTCGTACAGGTACTCCATCTCGTGCTCCTCGAGCGAGGCCTTCTCTACTTTGTCTTCGGAGCTGAAGCGATGCTCGATCATGGTGCCCGAACTGAGCTTGCGCATTTTCACTTGGACGAAACCGCGCAGGTTGCCGGGCGTGCGGTGCTCCATTTTGAAAATGGTGTACAGCTCGCCGTTCCACTTGATCACCATGCCGGGGCGCACTTGTGTTGCTGAAATCATATAAATAAAAGGGAATCCTTAGTCTAGCAGACGGGCGTTCGGATGGCGTAACGAGTCGCGCGCATCGGCGGCATCGCGTGTATCATGAGAAATACCCCGCATGATCCCCGATACGATCCCGGAAGGCCTTACTTTTGACGACGTATTACTGCTCCCGGCCCGCAGCGACGTGGTCCCCGCGGAAACCGACACCCGTACGTGGGTCACTCGCAACATCGGATTGAATATCCCGATCGTCAGCGCGGCCATGGATACGGTGACCGAGTCGCACCTGGCCATCGCCCTCGCCCAGCAGGGCGGCATCGGCATCATTCACCGCAACATGACCATCGAGCGGCAGGCCGAGGAGGTCGACCGCGTGAAACGGTCGGAAAGCGGCATGATCGTCGACCCTGTGACGATTGAGCCCGAGCACAAGATCAGCGACGCGCTGGATGTCATGAAGCGCTACCGTATTTCCGGAGTGCCCGTGACCAAAAACGGGAAGCTCGTCGGCATCCTGACCAACCGCGACCTGCGCTTCGAAACCCGCTACGATATTCCCGTCGCCAACGTGATGACCAAGGAGAACCTGATCACGGTCGGCGTCGGGACCACGCTGGAAGAAGCCGAGGCGATTCTGCATCAGCATCGCGTGGAGAAGCTGCTGGTTGTGGACGACCACTACAACCTCAAGGGTCTGATCACGGTCAAAGACATTCAGAAGAAATTGAAGTATCCCAATGCGGCCAAGGACGCTCAGGGGCGGCTGCGCGTGGCGGCGGCGCTCGGCTCTTCCGGCGATTTCCTGGAGCGCGCGCAGGAACTGGTGCATCGTAAGGTCGACTTGCTCGCCATCGATTCGGCGCACGGCCACAGCGGCCGCGTCATGGACGCGATTCGCGCCGTAAAACAGGCGCTGCCTAACGTGGAGCTGATCGCCGGCAATGTCGCCACTTACGAAGGCGCTCGCGATCTGATCGCACTCGGCGTGGACGGCGTCAAGGTGGGCATCGGACCCGGGTCCATTTGCACGACGCGCGTCGTGAGCGGCGCGGGCGTTCCGCAAATCACGGCCATCGCGGAATGCGCCAAGGCCACGGCCGGCACCGGCATACCGCTGATCGCCGACGGCGGCATCAAATACTCAGGCGACGTTACGAAAGCCATCGCGGCGGGCGCGGATTGCGTGATGATCGGAAGCCTGCTGGCGGGCACCGAGGAATCGCCCGGCGAGACGATTCTGTATCAGGGCCGCACATTCAAGAGCTATCGCGGGATGGGTTCCATGGGCGCGATGACGCAGGGTTCGGCGGATCGCTATTCGCAGGAAGCATCGGAAGGCGGCAAGCTGGTTCCCGAAGGCATCGAAGGACGCGTGCCCTACAAGGGAATGCTCTCCGAACTGGTTTACCAGCTGGTGGGCGGCCTCCGCGCGGGCATGGGCTATTGCGGATGCGCGAGCATCGCCGAGTTGCGCAAGAACGCGAGATTCGTCCGGCTGACGTCGGCCGGGCTGCGCGAAAGCCACGTGCACGACGTGATTATTACGAAGGAAGCTCCGAATTATCGGCTGGAGTAATTGCTGTCACCGCAGCACTCACTCCGCCTTTCGCCAGGCGTACATGAATTTCCGATCCCACCGGCGCCTCTTCCGGCGATTTCACGATCTTGCCGTCGCGTTCGACGATGGCGTAACCGCGATCCAGAATCGCCAGCGGGCTGAGTTGTTTCAAATGAGCTTCCAAAGCCACGAGTTCGCCCCGCGTGTGGCTCAGACGGAGACGCACTGCCTGTGTCATGGCCGTGTCGCAGGCTTCGAGGCGGCGCCGAACCGCGGCAAATCGCAGGCGCAAATCGAGCGAGGATAGGCGGGAGGACGCATCATCGAGTGCGTTTTGCCGCTCGGCCATCGATATGCGCCAGTGGTCCCGAAGGCGGTCGTCGAGGTCATCGACTTTCTGCGATTGCCGCCCGATCATCTGATGCAAACGTACGCGATCGATGGCGAGGCCGTGCCACGCGCGCACCGCGAGCGCGATCGTCAGCCGTATCGATTGCGCCAGCTTATGATTGGCGATGCTCAGACGATCAAGCAGACTTTCGCGCGTCGGCACCACGAACTCCGCGGCCGCGGACGGAGTAGGCGCGCGCAGATCGGCGACGAAATCGGCGATGGTGAAATCGGTTTCATGGCCGACGGCGGAGACTACCGGCACGGAACTTTCCGCGATCGCGCGGGCGACGAGCTCCTCATTAAACGTCCACAGATCTTCCAAGGACCCGCCCCCGCGCGCGACGATCACGACTTCCGCCCAACCGGACGCACTGAAATATTCGATCCCGCGCGCGACTTGTTCGGCCGCTCCTTCACCCTGCACCTGAGCGGGATAAAGACGGATGTGCCTCCCGGGCGAGCGCCGCTCCATGATGTTGAGCATGTCCTGAATGACCGCGCCGGAAGGCGAGGTCACAATGCCAATCCGCTCCGGAAAAGCCGGCAGGTTGCGTTTTCGCTCCAAGGCGAACAGGCCTTCGGCATCGAGCTTCTTCTTCAACTGCTCAAAGGCCAGTTGCAGCGCGCCGTGACCCCGCGGCTCGATGGCCTCGACGATGAGCTGTATTTCGCCGCGCACCTCGTATAGATCGACGCGACCGCGCACCAGCACCGCGACCCCGTCCTGGGGCTTAAATTTCAGGTAGCGCGCGGTCATCTTGTAACACGCGCATTTGATCTGGGCGCTTTCGTCTTTGAGCGTGAAGTAATAGTGGCCGCTGGGGGCGAACTTCGTGCCGGAAATCTCGCCCGCCACCCAGATATTGGTGAAGTACTCCGCGAAGACGCCGCGCAGGGCAGTGGTCAGCTCGCCGACGCTGTAGTAGTGCGGCTCGGGGGTCCAGTCGAGGGCGATCTGTTCCACAACTATAAATGTACCTTGGGTATAAACTGGGGCCATGGGCGCGACGAGAACTCTGCTGACAGCCGAGCAGTTCGACAACTACCCGTTCGAGGAAGACAAGCGCTACGAACTCGACGAAGGGGAGATGATCGAGATGACCAGGCCGGCGTATAAACACAATCGCGTGCTCCGAAAGCTTCTCGTACGTTTGGACGCGCATCTCACCAAGCACGGGACTGGGGAGGCATTGATTTCGGAGAACCTCTACGCCCTTTCGGCCAATACTCGCCGTTCACCTGACGTGGCCGTCATTCTTGGCGACCGCTACGAGGAATTGAAAAACGCCAAGGTGATCCCGATCATTCCGGAGATCGCCGCGGAAGTGCTTTCGCCTTCCGAGACGCCGCGGATGATTCACCGCAAGCTCAAGCAGTATTTCGAAGCCGGGGTCAAAGAAGTCTGGTTGATCGATCCCGATTCTCGCGAAGTCGAAGTCTGGAGAGGAACCACTCTGCCGGATCGAGCCCTCGCGGCGGGTGAAAGCCTTACGTCGCCCCTTCTGCCCGGCTTCGAATTGCCCCTCTCGGATCTATTTGCCTGATCCCTAAACCGGGCATAGAAGGCTCCCGCGCCGCTGTCTGCAGGCGGGTATGATGAATGTACGTATGAGCCATAAGCCGAAAACCCCGAAAGATGTACTCGACTACGTCAAGCAGCATGAGGCGAAGCAACTCGACTTGCGCTTCACGGATTTGCCCGGCCTGCAGCAGCATATCTCCTATCCAGTCAGCCAGCTGGACGAGGCTGCCTTCGAGGAGGGCTTTGGGATAGACGGCTCCAGTATCCGCGGATGGGCGGCCATCAACGAGAGCGACATGCTCCTGATCGCCGACCCGGATACCGCGTTCATCGATCCCTTTTACGAAACCAAAACGCTGGTGATGACCGCCGACGTCATCGATCCCATCACGCGCCAGCACTATGACCGCGATCCGCGCTGGATCGCCAAGAAAGCCGAGATGTATCTTGAAGAATTCAGGCTTGGCCGATACGGCGTTCGTCGGCGCCGAAGCCGAGTTCTTCATCTTCGATAGCGTCCGCTTCGATCAGACCGCGAATTCGGGCTTCTACTTCATCGACGCCGAAGAGGGCCGCTGGAATTCGAGTCGCGCGGAAAACAACTTGGGTTACCGGCCGCGCTATAAAGAAGGCTATTTCCCGGTGCCGCCGACGGATCACTATCAGGATTTGCGCGCCGAGATGGTGCAGATCATGATCAAATGCGGCCTGGACATCGAATGCCATCACCACGAAGTGGCTACCGGCGGGCAGTGCGAAATCGATCAGAAATTCGATACGCTGCTGCGCTCCGCCGACAACATGATGCTGTATAAGTACGTGGTGCGCAACACGGCTTATCAGTACGGGAAATCAGTCACGTTCATGCCGAAGCCCTTGTTCGGCGATAACGGAAGCGGCATGCATACGCACCAGAGCCTGTGGAAAGAAGGCAAGCCGTTGTTCGCGGGCGATATGTACGCGGGCCTCAGCCAAATGGCGCTGTGGTACATCGGCGGCCTGCTGAAGCATGCACGGGCGCTTTCGGCGATCATCGCGCCGACCACCAATAGCTATAAGCGCCTGGTGCCGGGATACGAGGCCCCGGTGAATCTCGCGTACTCGCGCCGCAATCGTTCCGCCGCCGTGCGTATTCCGATGTATTCGGCAAGTCCCAAGAGCCAAACGCGTGGAATTCCGCCCGCCGGATCCGTCGTCGAACCCGTACCTGGCGTTCGCGGCGATGCTGATGGCCGGTCTCGACGGCGTCATCAATAAGATCGACCCGGGCGAATCTCTGGATAAGGATATCTACGACCTCACGCCGGAAGAGATGAAGTACGTTCCATCGATGCCGTCATCGCTGGAGGAAGCGTTGAGCTGCCTGGAAGACGATCATGCCTTCCTTCTGAAAGGGGATGTATTCAGCGAGGAACTGCTCGAAACCTTCATCGCCTATAAGCGCAGGAATGAGGCCGACGCGATCCGTCTGCGTCCGCATCCCTACGAGTTCGCGCTGTACTATGACATCTAAGGGACACGAGCCAGTGGCCCAGGGCCAGACCGCAGGCTCCGTCCTGCAAATCAGCGTCTCCGCGGGCGGCGTGCCGAAGCACGCGATCCCCGAGGGCGTCGTGACCGAACTCGGCCTGGAAGGCGATCGGCACGCGCATCCGGAACTTCATGGGGGACCGCGCCAGGCGCTCCTATTCATTGCGGCCGAAGGCATCGAGGAGCTGAAGCAGGCGGGCTTTCCCCTATTTCCAGGCGCGCTGGGCGAAAATATCACCACCCTCGGCCTGGACCGCCGGACGTGGAAGGTCGGCGGGCTCTGGCGCGTGGGACCGGACGTCGTCGTGGAATTCACCAAGATCCGCGTCCCCTGCAAGACGCTAAATCGCTACGGCGCGGGCGCCATTCAAAGGGCCGTCTACGATGAAGTGGTCAAGGCAGGCGATCCGTCGTCTCCCCACTGGGGACTGAGTGGATGCTACGCGCGCGTCGTCGAACACGGCATCATCCACCCCGGGGATATCATCCGTCCGGCATGATTTTCCGAAGCCGCCATCGGGAGCAGCGGAAGGCATGAATCGCCTGAAGCAGCTCCCCTATCACGATCCCGCCCGAGCCTTCCGGGAAATGGAAGAGATTTCGCGGGCCGTGCCGCCCGGCGCCGCGAATCGCTTCGACTTGCTGCTGGCTTCGTCACCGGCGCCCGAGGATGGACTGCATTTCTTCGCGCGCCTGTGGGAGCAGCATCCGGACGCGTTCCGCCGCATGATGGCGTCCGCGCAGGGTTTGCGCTGCCTGATCGCCGTCTTCGCCTATAGCCCGTTTCTTTCCGAAGAAATTCTGCAGCATCCGGAGTGGGCCGAGGAGTTGCTGGAAGAAGATGTTCTACTGCGCGTCCGAAGCGCCGAGCGCACGCGGGAGGTACTGGAGGCCTCGCTGCCTCCCGGACCGGCCTCGCCGCTCGACTTGTCGCGTTTCCGGCGCCGTCAGATGCTGCGGATTCTGGTGCGCGACGTTCTGAATCTCGCCAGCCTTCCGGAAATCACCGGCGAATTGACGGCGCTTGCCGATGCCATTCTCGGGACCGCCCTGGCGCGCATCGAAGCGCGGCTGGTCGCCGAATTCGGGAGTCCGGTGACACGCTCGGGCGACGCAGCTTGTTTCACCGTGATCGCGCTCGGCAAAATGGGCGGCAACGAACTGAATTACAGCTCGGATATCGACCTGATGTTCCTGTATTCGGAGAACGGCGAAACTTCGGGACCGGCCCGGATCGCCAACAAGGAGTTTTTTAAGCGTTCCGCGAATGCGCTGACCGATTTACTTTCCACCTATACAGCCGAGGGGATGTGTTATCGCGTCGATCTTCGTTTGCGACCGGAAGGCAGCCTGGGAGAAGTGTGCATTTCGCTCGAAGGCGCCCAGCAATATTACGCGCAGAGGGCCCGCGATTGGGAATTGCAAATGATGATCAAGGCGCGCGTCGCGGCGGGCGATCGCGCCACGGGCGACAAGCTTCTGGAATTCGTCGCCTCCAGGACATATGCCACAACCCTCGACTTCTCGGCGATTGAGGCTCTTTCCGCGACGCGCGAGCGCATGAACGAGAAGCTTGTGGCGCGGCAGCGCGCCCACAAACGGCCGAAGGGCCACAGCGCCATCGATGTAAAACTGGAGCGCGGCGGCATCCGCGATATTGAGTTCCTGGTGCAGTGTCTACAGCGCCTCTACGGCGGCGCGGAGCCCTGGGTACGGCACGGCGGAACCATGCTGGCACTCGCCCGACTGCAGGACAAAGGCTTTCTGTCCGACGCCGAATACGGACGGCTGGCCTCGGCGTACCAGTTCCTGCGGCACCTCGAACATCGGCTTCAGTTCACCGAAGATCGTCAGACGCACACCCTTCCGGCGCAAGAATCGGCGCTGGCGTTGCTCGCGCGGCGCATGCCGGGCGGCCGCGACTCGGCGGAATGGCTGCTCGATACCACGCGCATGCACCTCCAACAGGTGATCGGGATTTACGATCGGGTGGTGCATGCAGGCTCGGCCGCCAGTGAATCCGCCGCGGAGGCAGGAGCGGCGCAAGCGGCCAACGTCGTGCGCGTGCTGGAACAGCGCGCTCCGCGCTTGTTCGAGGTATTGGCGAAAGCGGATTTGCATCGCGGACGCCGCGCCTTCGAGCATTTTCTGGAGAGAATTTCGACGGAGCCGGGACGCCTGGAGCAGCTCGAGGCGAATCCCGATCTTGCCGCGCGCACGCTGGATCTTTTCGAGCACAGTCCTTACTTCGCCGAGGAATTGATTCGCACGCCCGAACTAGTGGATGAAATCGCGCGTTCAGGAGACGCCTCCGCGACCACGGCGTCTCCGCCTTCGATGACCGATCTGCGGCGCTGGTACCGCCGGGAAATGCTACGCATCCAGGCCGCCAGCGTGTGCTACTCGCAGCCGATTTTCGAGACGCTCGCCCGCACGTCGGACCTGGCGGACGCCGTGATTGCCCGCGCCTACGAGATCGCGATTGGCGAGACCCGCGCCACTCATCCTCCCGCCGATCCTCATTATCATCCGGCCGATCAGCTGTGGGTCATCTCACTCGGAAGACTAGGCGTGCGCGAGTTCGACATGGCCTCCGACGCCGACCTGGTTTTCGTCCTGGCGGACACGGATTCGGCCGAACACCTCTTCTGGACGCGCGTCGCCGGACGTTTCGTCGATCTCATCACCGCGTACACGGGGGAGGGCGTCCTCTTCGCGGTCGATACAAGACTGCGTCCCAACGGCCTGGACGGCCCCTTGGTGCAGACCGAGAGCGTTTTCAAGGACTACTTCGCGCGGGCGGCCGAAGCTTGGGAAGGCATCACATACATGAAATCGCGTGCCGTCGCCGGCGATCCCCACCGCGCGGAATTCTTCTTGCATGAGTTGCAGGAAACCGATTGGCAGCGCTATGGCCTGGGAGGCCGCTCGCGCACGGACTTGAAGCAGATGCGCATGAAAATCGAGCGCGAGCATGGCGCGCTGCACCCGTTCAAATCCGGCCGCGGAGGCTACTACGACATCGATTTCATCCTGATGTACCTGCGTCTGAAGAGCGCCGGGGTGTTTTTCAAAGTTCTCAACACGCCGACCCGCATCGAGGTCCTCGAGCATATGGACCTGCTGGATCACCCCACGGCGGAGTTCCTCAATCAGGCTGCCAGGTTTTATCGCGCACTCGATCACGGCATCCGGATCCTCACGGGGCACGTCCAGGACAAACTACCGTCGGCGGAGGCGCAGGTGGAAGCGCTGCGGGCTCTGCTGGCGCGCTGGACCCCGGTTCCGCTCGACGACGTCGAAGAGATCCGCTCGCGCGTCCGCGCCCTATTCGAGAAAGTTTTCGGGTAAAAGGGGAAACGGCCCGGGAGCAGAAAGGCGCCCCGCGGGCCGTCGTTGAGATGCTTGGCCGACGAACCTCGTCTTAGAACTTATTCCAGAGGAACTGGTTGTACACTTCGTGGTGGAACTGCACCTCGGCCGCCTTGACGACGGTGCCGAGCAGGCGGGCGCAACGGTCCGCCGAACCCTTCTTGAGGTCCGTGTACCGGGCCTTGACATCCTCGCCGAGAAGCTTCGTGGTCCATTCCGAGTTATTGAAGAGGTCGAGCGCGTCGTAGATATTGTCGGGCAGGTAACGCTTCGCCGTACGCAGGTCCTTCATCTTAGAAAGAGGACCTTCGATACCGGTTTTGAAAATGGAGTGCATCACCATGTACGGATTGGCGTCGGGGCCGACCGAACGGACCTCCACGCGCATGCTGCGGTGGTTGCCGATCGGGATGCGCACCATGGAGCCACGATCCACCGCCGAGGCGATAATCTGGTTCGGCGCCTCGAAGTGCGGATCCAGACGCCGGTACGCGTTGACGCTCGCGTTCAGCAATGCGCAAATATCATTGCCGGACGTCAGAATGCGGTCGACAAAGCTCCAGCCGAATGCACTGAGGTGTTCCTGACCCTTGGGATCCCAGAAAGCGTTTTTGCCTTCTTTGGTAATCGAAACGTTGGTGTGCATGCCGCTGCCGTTCACTCCCACGACGGGCTTCGGCAAGAAGCTGGCCGTCATACCCATACTGGCGGCTACCTGGCGGCAGATGAACTTGTAAAGCTGGATCTGGTCGGCGGCGGCGACCGCTTCGGCATAGCTGTAGTTGATTTCGAACTGCGAAGGCGCAACTTCAGGATGATCCTTTTCATTCTGGAATCCCATCGCCCGCTGCACCTCGGCGCATCTGTCGATGAAGGTGCGGAGCGGATCGCCGGGCAGCGAATGATAGTATCCTCCGGTGTTGACGTATTCGAACTTGCCGGTGTCGCAGTAATGTTTTTCGGCGTCCACGCCCGCGAACAGGAAGCCTTCGATCTCGTTCGCGGCGTTTAGCGTGTACCCGTTCTTCTTGTACTGGTGGGTGGCGTAGTCTTTCAGGACGCTGCGAAGATCGGCCTTAAACGGGCTGCCGTCCTTGTCGCGGACTTCTCCGAAGACCAGCACTTTGCCGGCGCCAAAATAATTGGACGGGCCCCAGTAGAAAGCCGACCAATCGATGCCGAGCCGCAGATCGCTTTCCTTCTGCGCGGTGAAGCCGCGGATCGAAGACCCGTCGAACGTCATATTGTCCCAGCTCTTGACGAAAAACTTCTTATCGTAATCGAGCATGTGCAGCCGGCCTTCGAGGTCGCTGAACATCACGGTCACGGCCTTGATGCGCTTCTCGTCGGTCAGGTACTTGATGCGCTCTTCCTGGATGGTCTCGATCGAAACGCGCTTCATGCGCTGATCCTTCGCCAGCAGGTTCAAGTCTTCCAACTCTCCATAGGGGAGTTCGAGAAAATCGTATAAATTGCTCATTGTTCTCCTTCGCGGGCTGAGGTTCCGGACCCTCCGTCAGAAAAATATGTTGCCGGGAAGCATCCGGATTGTTCTCAACTAGATTCGCATACCGTTGGGCAACCGCGAGGCTACTCGCGAACAAAAGGGGATCATCCCACTCACACGCACGGATCGCTCTTCATCCCAATTGTGCGTGGCGCCGCCGCATCGCAATAGGGGCGCCGACCGCACGATCGTTCTACGGTCCCGGTTCGGCTTAAGCCATCGCCGGCGCTGACTTCGGGACGCTATTGATCGTCTTCAGAATGCGCGAGACGATCTGGTACGGATCGCCCTCGGAGTTCGGGCGGCGATCTTCCAGATAGCCCTTGTAGCCGTTCTTAATAAAGTTGATCGGCATCCGGATCGAAGCGCCACGGTCGGAAAGGCCGTAGCTGAACTTGTCGATGGCTTGCGTCTCGTGGAGACCGGTCAGGCGCAGATGGTTATCCGGGCCATAGACCTCGATGTGCGCGGCGACATTGTCGGAGAACGCCTTCATGAGCGCCTCGAAATATTCCTTGCCGCCGACTTCACGCATGTATTTCGTCGAGAAGTTGGTGTGCATGCCGGAGCCGTTCCAGTCGCCCTTGATAGGCTTGCAGTGCAACTGAAGATCGACTTCGTACTTCTCGCAAAGACGCATCATCAGATAGCGCGCGGTCCAGAGATCATCCGCGGCTTTGGCGGAGCCTTTGGCGAAAATCTGGAATTCCCACTGGCCTTTCGCGACCTCCGCGTTGATGCCTTCATGATTGATGCCGGCGTGAAGACAGAGATCCCAGTGTTCGTCCACGATCTTACGGGCGATGCTGCCCATATACTTGTAGCCAACGCCGCAATAGTATGGGCCTTGCGGAGTGCTCGGGTGGCCGTGTTCCGGGAAGCCGAGAGGACGCTCGTCTTTATAGAGAAAGTATTCCTGTTCGAGACCAACCCACAAATCGGGGTCGTTCTCGATGGTGGCGCGCATGTTGGTGGAATGCGGGGTGCCGTCGGCGTGCAGGACTTCGCTCAGAACGATGTACCCGTTACCGCGGCTTCCATCAGGATAGAGGGCCACGGGTTTCAGCACGCAGTCAGAGCTTTTACCCTCGGCTTGCATGGTGGAGCTGCCGTCGAACCCCCAATTGGGGATATCGGCGAGAGTGGGTGGATGCTCAAATTGCTTAAGCAGACTCTTGCCGCGCAGGCCAGGGACGGGCTTGTTGCCGTCAAGCCAAATGTATTCGAGTTTGTATTTGTTCATGGTATTTGCAGAAGCAGTACCTGATTTTCAACCAGGAGACGGGGGTTTGGCAACGGCTTAGCTCATAGATTGTCTTTATAGGGTCGATTGATTGGGCGGAAATGAGCGACGGGGCGGCTCAGGCGACGTTTGCCTTCCGCAGTAAGCCAAAACCCGGGAGCCGTAAATAACCGGATCCCGGACTTTAGCCCTGATGTTATCTCGACTCGTCCATCTTCCCCGGCTCCGGGCTTATGGGGCGGCGTCCTGGACGGCGCCTTCCGGTGCTCCGGCTTCCACCCACTCCGCGATCGTATCGATTTCGGCCTGGGTGAGAGTTCCGTCGTCGCCCAGCAAGCCGTAGTGCCGCTCGACAACACCGGGGGGCATCTTCTTTCTAGTCACTACAGCCTTCATCTGGCTGGCCCAGGGTCGCGTGTCTTCATAGGTCGCAAACGACATCGGCGCGACTCGGCCGGGGCTGTGGCATGCCAGACAGTTCTTTTCGAGGATGGGGAATATGTCGCGGCGATAGGTTGGATTCCGAGACGCGGCCATCAAAATGGCTGCTAAAATTAGCCCGATCATCAGGCCGACAAGAGGTGAGCGCTTCATGAATGCAGCCCTCAACTTTCCGCTCCAAGCGGTGGCACGACGACATCGTTCGGCGCAAACTACCAAGCATCCCGGAATTCGAGAGTAGGGGAGCGGCGGTCCCTTGGCTGAACCGCCGCCGGCAGGAGAGGCCAATCATCCTAACCGCTAGGCGTTGCATCATCGCCCACTCCCGAGTGGATGGCGGCTCCGGGATTGCCAGCCGCCAATGCCCTACCGTTGGCAGGTCTGGGACCAAACTCAGCGAATCCTAAAGCATTGCCGCGGTTACGACTACGAGTCGTGGCATGACTCCAGCTGGGGAAACCGCCTCAACCGAGCGCGCAGGGTGCGTGTGATTGCGCAGCCAAAACAAGTTTCGCCGCTTCTCAAGGTCGTTTACAAGTCCCCTTGCCGGCAAGGGTGAGGCTGCTGAGCGCGAGAGCCGGAGCGTGCCAATTACTAGGAACGATAGATGCGAAAACGACAAAACGCGACCGACACGAGGTCGGCCGCGTCAGCGCAGGAATAAGGCTGGATATTACTCGAAGGTCTCGCCGGCCCGGTTGCCCCAGGATTTCCCATCGGTGGTGCGCGTGATCTTGATCAGACGGCCGCGGTAACTGGTGGCGCTACGCGCGGGATTGGCAATGACTTCAACCGGGTCGCCCACCTTGAAAGCGTCCTTCGTCACGCCCTGCTGGGCGAACTGCCCGGCAGCTGCGCCCTCGATCGACCAGCGCTGAACGGTTCCGTTCGAATCCTCGGCTTCAATGAAGAAGAAGGAATGGGGCGAACGCAAGGATACCTGAACGATTTTTCCTTTGACTGTGATTTCCTTCGAAACATCGTAGGTAGCGCCGAAGGAGTGGTGAGCCTGGGCTGGAACCGTGGCCAACATCAGCGCCGCAGCGATCGGGAGTGCAAGCAACTTAGATTTCATGTGTAATTCTTTCCTCACTGAGAGAGATGACCCAATATCAAGCGAACCCTTCTTCCGAGCACACCAGTTTCCTGGTCCTGATTCAGGCTCACAAAAAGAACTTATCACTAACCGCCGACGATTCCTAGCGCGTCCCGGTCAAATTCCCGTCAGTGACCGGTTACTGACCGAATGCAGCTTTTGTTATCAACGACTTATTTTTTTCCGCCGCGGCCTACTGTTTTCCTTCACCGCCGCTTTTGGGATTACTCAGAGGCATTTCCTTGCCATTCACGGTCAGCTTCTTAGCCAGGCACACCTTTGCGCCCGGAACCTTCGAAGGGTTGCACCCGAGAGTAATTCGATCGCCTGGTTTGATGGCGTCCTTGCTCCAGCCGACGCCGTAGCTCTTCATCATGATGGGCGTAGGCAGAAGCTCCGCCGCCCAATGCTCTACTTCACCGTTCTCGCCATTAACATCGAAGTACAACTGGGGGTGCGGATAGGAAAACGACCACTCCGTCATGACGCCGTTCAAAGTGATCATCTTATCGCCCTGATAGGAGACGTTCGTTCCATGATGTGCGAATAGAGGCACACAGCAGAGTAGTGCGCCTAGAACGAACGCAAACATACCCATCCAATAATTCCTCATGAAACCTCGCAATGGAAAGACCACCGTCCCAGGAAATCTAACACCGGGCTCATATTCTTGTCAAATCTAGTGCGGATTGTCACATCTCGAAACCGGCGCTGAAGGGCCTTGGAATCGCGCTAGCAAGGTGCCCCAATAATAACGATGAGGAGTGCTTAGCCGCGCTCTCGGTCAAGATCGTGGTATCGGCCGGCGGGAGCCGGGCTAACGGCCGAGAAAATCCCGCAGGACATGGAGCGTATCATCGGGCTCCTCGATGTACGGAAAGTGGCCGCTTTTTTCGAAGAACACAAGATGGGCGCCAGGAATGAACATCGGAATCTCAGCAGCGTAGCGAGGCATGGAAACGCGGTCGTAGCGACCCGCAAGAATCAGCACCGGCATGTGCAGCTTACCGAGGTCCGGCCGGAAATCCAGTGCCGCGATGTCGCCTCCGATTTCGAAATCGGCATCCGCTCCAGCGATGGCATAGTAGACCTCGGTATTGCCGGGTTCCCTGGGCAGACGCGCCGCTTTCGAAGCATCGTAGAAGTAGAAGAGCCCAAGCGGGATGCCGTAGTAGAGTTGCTGATGCTCCGGGGCACTCGAGCGAACGCCGCGGGCGCGCATGGCCTGCAGCTTTTCCCAGACGTCAGGATATTGGTTACGAATTTCGAAGTTGCAGTTGTCGTTGTTCGTCTGCCACATCGCACCGCTATAGAACGTATCGATCAGGATCAGACGTTTCACGGACTGCGGATACTTCAGAGCGTAAGCTTGCGCCACCATGCCTCCGTAGGAATGGCCGACAATCGTGATCGCCCGGAGGCCCAGCGCCTTGCGCAGGCCCTCCACGTCCTCGACGTCGCGCGCAAAGTGGTATTCGGAGGGCGATTTCGCGCGATCCGAGAGGCCTACGCCGAAGGCATCATAGTAAATCACGCGGCTGCGATCGGCGAGCCGCGAAAAGAAAGGATGGTAGACGGCATGAGAATCGCCCGGGCCGCCCGCGATCAACAGGACCGGTTCGCCTCTGCCTTCCGATTCATACCACAGCGTTGTGCCATTCACGGACACGTATCCGCCCTGAGGATGGGGGCTCTTGCCGGCAGGTACTTGCGCGCGACCTAAGGAAGCAAGAATCGCCAGGGAAAAAAGAGGACGGATCAGCATCGGAATCCGGGTCGCCCTCCCCGACGAGATCAGGCGGCTTCCGCCGCTGCCACTTCTCTCGTCTTGCCGCGATGCAGCAGTGCGTCGATGCTCCAGGCGCCAGCACCCGCCAGCGCGAAGTAAATCATAGCGACGCAGTAGACCACCGCTTCTTCACCACCATTGCGGAGCGGCCATGGCGAGGGGCGTGCCATCGGTCCGGCAATATATCCAATCGCCGAAGTGAGGCACATAATAATGGCAACCGGCACCGTCAGCAACCCGAGCATCAGCAGGACCCCGCCCGCGATTTCAACGTAACCGCCGATCGGTCCCATCATGTCGAGAGCCATCGGAGGCGCGCCACGCCGTCCTGCTCGGGCCACCAGCATGCCGAAGGCGTTGCGGAAGCCGTGCAGTGTGATCAGAAAGCCGGCAATGATGCGGGCAATGGAGCGGGCTTGCGCTTCCCAGGAAGAAAGTTTTTCCTTCAAAACGGCCTCCTCAAAAACTAGATTTACGTTCGTACCGGTTCGCCGGAGGCGACGAAATCCGTGCCCGGCTTCTTGCGGCGCGCCAGCAGCGCATCGAGGCTCCACGGACCGCCGCCTGCAAAAACCAGCCACAGGAAGAGATAACAGTCGAGCACCGCGAGCTCACCGCCATTGGTGATCGGCCAGAAACCGCGGGGAGCCCACGATTTGAAATAAGCCACCGCCATTTCGCCGCACAAGATGAAGGCAGTGGTCCTCGTGAACAGACCCAGCATCAGGAGAATGCCGCCGGTCACCTCGATTGGGCCGGCCCAGGCGTGGGCTTGCGCAAAATCGCGGTCGATGCGGCCTCCCGCAAAACCCCACAGCTTTTCGAGGCCATGCTGGATGAATAAGAAGCCCATCACGAATCGCAGGATGCTCAACCAACTCTGGGCGCGTGGATTCATCATCGTCTCATCTCCTCGTGCTGGTTTCGGTGCGGCAATCATTATACCCTAGCTCACAAAACAAAACTCCCTGCCCGGGAAGGCAGGGAGTCTTTCCCACTCAAGCAAGACCGGCGAAAAGCCGCTTAGTGGTGAACAACCCCACCCGCAGGGTCACGGATGCGCTTGTTAAACTCCTCGACATCCTCGATCGGGGCACAGATGTCTTCGATCAGCCCTCTCCATCCCTCAATTGTCTTCGGCTGGTCGATCAAGCGAAACTTCTTAGGCTGGCTGACCCACGGCTTCGTATAGACCTTGGGATCGTCGATCGTCATGGAGAGCTCCAACGTGTCGTAATACGTGCGCTTATAGCGCTCCTGGAGATGCATGTCCGCCGAGTGCGGATAGCCGAAATGGTCGACCCACGTCCGCGGATCGAAACCATAAGTGTCCACCACGAAGGTGTCGCCATCCCATTTACCAGTGGCGTAACCCCACCAGCGGGGAAGATCCGGGTCCTTGAGAGGCGCGCGGCCGTCGGTCCAGATGGTCCGCACCTGATAACCCCACTCAAATTGCTGCAAGACGCGATCCTTTAGGACGGTGAATTCGATCGGATCCGGATAAATCAGAGCGCGCGGAATGCCTTCCGGATTGCACGACTGATAAGGGTCCGTGCCATTGGCCGGCGGCACGGCGCGGCGGCGCCCAATGTGCTCTTCCGGATGGGCGGCGGCTTCCGGGCTGTTCAAATTACGGCCATAAGACGGCTTGTTCGCATCGAACATCTTCTGGCCGAGTGGAGTGAACGGCGGAACGTCGTTGCTGTAGCCACGATCTCCGCAGTCCCGGCACGTACCGCCGCCGCCGTAGCCCGCGGGCGAACCGTTGCGGGACCAGATGCCGTTCAGATCGTGTTTGTCGAAGGGCTTATTATCGTTGGCCGGGTTGTGGGCCAGGATGCCTCCGCGTCCGCCTTGAGCAAACGCTGTGAAAGTGAAAACCAGCGCCCCTCCGAGGACCATCGCAATGCGCAAGGTAAAGCGTTTTTGCATTCTATTGTCCTTTCCGGGACGTCCTTACTTCGCTGGCTCCGGCGCCGGCGAGGCGTTGGCGTTGCCAGGAGCCACGCCCATGATCACTTCGCCCTTATCGTTCACGAGCTTCAGGAGCGCGCCCACCGGGCCGCCCGCCCGAGCCGGCGCCACGGTGACCGTGATCTTCGTTCCGGGCGCCAGCGCGGCTTCCGAGCGCTTCCGGCCCCAGCCGGCCTGCACCAACTGCGCCGGGTTGGGATAGAACTCACCGCTCCAGTGCGCGACGTTGCCCTTGTCGTCGGTCACGTCGAAGAACAACTGCGGATGCGGATTCGCGTAGCGGAATTCGGTGACCACTCCGTTCAGCGTCACGGGTTTCGATGCGTCGTAAGACACACCCGTGCCGTGGTGCGCGCTCAGGGGCACGCCGATCGCCAGCAGAACTACGACCGACAAAAGGGAAAGAATAAACTTGGCTTTAATAAAATTGGCTTTCATGATGTTCCTCAAAAACAAACTCCTCCGGATCAATTCACAGAGTCGCACAAGACTTTATCACCGCGCGCGAGTCCGAGTCAAGGGCGTGACGGCCGTTAGCGACTAGTGACGTTCCGCGCCTATCAAAGGAATCCGGAGGTCATGATTCGGCAAGCGCAAGGTGTTATGATATGCGGCTGAAGTCCACGTTCTTGGCGCGGGGCAAATAATAGAAGTGAAGGAGAACGAATGAGATTTATAGGAAATTGGTTTAGTGCCATTATCATCGTTTGTCTGTTGGGCGTAGCCGTCAACGCGCAGACGCCGGCGCCTGTGCAGGATAAGCCTTTGATGGCCGAGCAGGTCTTCAAGAACGTCCAGGTATTGAAAGGAATTCCGGTAAACGAGTTCATGGATACGATGGGGTTCTTCGCAGCCTCCCTCGGCCTCAACTGCGTTTTCTGCCACACTTTCGATAGTCTCGAAAACTGGGATCACTTCGCGGACGACGTTCCGCGCAAGAAAATCGCCCGCAGCATGATCGCGATGGTGAATAATCTAAACAAGAACAATTTCGGCGGCCGTCGCGTGGTGACCTGCTACACCTGCCATCATGGCAACGAACGCCCCAAGGTGATTCCGAGCCTCGCCGAACAGTACGGCGTCGCTCCCGAGGACCCGAACGAAGTCGAAGTCGTGGCGGGGCTGCCCCCGGGACCTTCGGCGGACCAGATTCTCGACAAGTACATCCAGGCCATCGGCGGCGCGCAGAAGGTAGCGGCGCTCAAAAGTTTCGTCGGCAAGGGAACTTTCGAAGGCTATGACACCAACCATCTAAAGGTGCCTATGGAGGTTTACGCCAAAGCGCCGGGCCAGTTTGCCCAGATTATGCATATCCAGATAGGCGACAGCACCACTGTTTTCGACGGCCGGGAGGGCTGGATTGCATCGGTCGACAGGCCGGTCCGGCTGCTGCCCGACCTGCCGGGCTATGAGCAGGATGCCGCCAAGCTCGATGCAGAGCTCGCGATCCCGGTGCGGATCAAGCAGACGCTGACACAATGGAAGACAGGCTTCCCGATGACCACCATCGACGACAAGGACGTACAGACGGTCGAGGGCAAGGGTGCCGGCGGGACGCGCTTCAAACTGTACTTCGATGCCGAGAGCGGATTGCTGGTGCGCGTGGTGCGCTACGAACCCACGGCCGTCGGCACCCTCCCCATTCAGGTGGATTATTCCGATTATCGCGACGTGAGCGGAGTCAAAATTGCCTTCAAGTGGGTGGTGACCTGGACCAACGGACAGTCCCACAATGAGTTGAGCGAAGCGCAGGCGAACGTCGCGATTGACGCGTCGCGATTCGCCAAGCCCGCGCCGGCGGTGCTCAAGACCTTCGCGAAGTAGCTCAACGCGGCGCGCAACGATGTCGCCGCAGCCCGTCCCAGCAGCCTTACTGGGACGCCGCTGCGGCGTTCTCATTTCAAGCACCGGGACGCGAAGCCAGCAGGTTAGCCGAAAAATCCGATGGAGCGCCCGGCCATGCCGACGCCGAACCACAAGGCCAGCGCGATGGCCGCCGCTACTTTACCCGCGCCCGGGGAAATACTCGCGTCGTCTTTCCGCACCAGTTTTCGAAAGTAAGCAAAATGGAACGTCAGCGCCAGGACAAGCAGAATCATCTTGATCCAAAACGACGTGTTTCCGTAGCAGCGCACGGCGGTCGCGATAAACATCAAAGGGCCGGTCACCAGCATCAAGCCCAGACCCGAGATTTGGTACGGCCACAGCTCTCCGGCAAGCTCCGCCACCGGCTGTTTCTTGAAAATCATACCCATCAGCCGCAGGCACAGCACCACCAGAGTGCCCAATAGCAGGGTCAGTCCAAATAGGTGCAGGGTTTCTAACGCAGGGTACGCCGACTCGTGATTTGCGATCGCGTTATAGATCCAGGTTTGCTGACACCACTCAAAAAAAGGATAAATAGATTGCACGCAGAAAATGGCCTCTTAGAAAGTGTACGCCATGATCGCGCGGCGCGACGCGGCGGCAAGCTCGGTCCGTCAGAGACCATTTCGGGGCAACGAAATAACAATAGCGGCGCTTAACCGCTCCCTCTGGTCGCGGCTCATTGTCCGCGATCAGATAAATAGGCGGCGAGATTTCGAGCCGCGACCAGAGGGAGCGGTTCAACGGCCGGCTGCCGGTCAAGATCTCGCTATCGAAAGCGCCGGGACAATTTACTAGAACGTGTAAGCCATGATGCGGCCCATGGTGATGATGCAGACCCACAGAACGACGGACGCCCACCCCGCAAACCGCGCTCCGGCCGGCGGGACGGAGGCCGTGTCCCACTCGTTCATTCGTCGGTACACGGTCAAGTGGTACACCGCGGCGTTCACGGCAGCCATGATCAGCAGAACCAGCTTCGTGCGAAATGCGATGCTCTGGTAGGCGGCGTAGGCGTGCGACCAGAACAGCAGCACTCCGGTAATCGTCATCAGGATGAAGCCGGGTATCAGCCATGGGAGGAAGTTCGACCAAACTTCCCGCGCCGTCCTCTTGCGCAGCAGGACGCCGGCCAGGCGCAAATCGGAGATCAAAATGAGGCCGACAGAAATCGATAACCCAAGGACGTGCAGGCCCTCGATCACTGGGAAGAGCAGACTCGACTCCCGAATATTCGTACCAACGCTGCTCGCTTCCAGCATCTTGCAGAATTGCGCAATGGACGTCAAATCAATAACCCTCCCTGGACGCCCACAACTTGCGGGCAACCAGATAATGACGAGTTGAAAGACAATAATTGTTGCAATTGAATGGCCGCTTGGGGATACATCCAGTCTTGAAGAAACTCTGGCTTGGGGCGCTTGTGATTGTACCAGAATCTCTCCAGCAGCAGCCCACGAGAACCCGGTCCCGAATGATGCCGCGGTTGTCGCGAAAGCGCGCTCGCCTTGACAGAGACACCCAGGGATGATAGCCATGGAGACTGGCAGGAATCCCGACAAGCAGGAGATTTATGCGAAAAAGTCCGCTACTGGCCAGTTGGTTTGCGTGCGCTCTGGTATGTGCGCTCCATGGACAGGCCCCCAAACCGCCCTTTACCGCGAAAGACGCCGAGCTCGGCAAGAAGCTCGCGGATCTGTCGCTGGACGTTCGCGAGCAGATCACCAACGCCAAGGCGCCGGCCGATCCGTTTAAGATCATGGGCAACCTCTACTTCGTCGGCGTAGCAAACGGAGAGGCCTACCTGCTGACTTCGCCACAGGGGCACATCCTGTTTGGCGTGGGTTTCGCCGATACGGCCGATTTGGTGCAGAAAAACATCGAAGCGATGGGCTTCAAGATGACCGACATTAAGGCCATCCTGTTGAATCATGGGCACGGCGATCAGTCCGGCGCGGCTGCGGCTTTCCGGCGGAAGACAGGAGCGCAGGTGATGGCAGGATTCGCCGAGGTTCAGTATCTGGAACACGGAGGGATTCTACCGGGCGGCGTGCCGCGCCGCGCCAACGATCCTCCCGCGCCGCCGCCGGGTCCTCCCTCGCGCTTGCAAAGGATTAACGCGCAATTCCAGGGCATCAATCAATATCCTCCCGTGAAGGTGGATCGCGCGCTCTTTGACGGCGACGTGATCAACGTAGGGCCGCTCAAGGTCACTGCGTATCTCGCGCCGGGACACAGCCCGTCGTCCACGAGCTGGCTGTACAACGTTCGCGACGGCGGCAAGGACTACCGGGTGTTTCAGTTCTGCTGCTGGGAGTATCCCGATGACATCACGCAGAATGCCTACATCACGGAGGCTAACGTCCGGCATACGTTTGAGCTGTTCCGCAAGGTTCTGCCGGTGGACATTTATCTGGAGACGGGCGCCTACGGCTGGTCGGGAATCCTGAATCAGCCCTCCGGCACGATGGCGGAGCGCATGGCCAAGCTGAAGACGGACAACAAGCTGTTCGTTAATCGGGAGATCTTCAAGGCGTTGTCGGCGGCGCGCGAAGTGGAGTTCGAAGAAAAGCTGGCGAAGGTCAAGGCCGCGCAAAGGTAGCGAGGAAAATACCCATGAAAAAAGAATCCTTACTCATCGGTTTGCCGGCCGTCGCGATCACCGCAGCGCTCCTGTACGCCCAATCCATTGCTCCCAAGCCGCCCTTCACTGCGGAAGAGGCGGAACGCGGAGCGAAGATCGCGTCCGAATCGCTCCGCATTCGCAAAGAAATCACGAACATGAAATTACCCGCCGAGCCTTTCAAGATCATGGGAAATCTGTATTTCGTCGGGGTGGCGAATGGCGAGGTCTACCTGCTTACGTCGCCCAAGGGCCACATTCTCTTCGGCGCGGCGTTCCCAGACACCACCGACCAGATCGAGAAGAATATCGAAGCCATGGGCTTCCATCTGAAGGACGTGAAGGTGATCGTAGTCAATCACAATCACCAGGATCAGTCCGGCGGCTCGGCGACGCTCAAGGCGAAAAGCGGCGCGCAGATGATGGCGGGCTTCGCCGAGGTGCCTTATCTGGAACACGGCGGTCGGCTTCCGGCGGGAACGTCGATCCCCAACAACACGCCTCCTCCGGGTGGCGGAGGGGGCACTTATCCGCCGGTGCATGTCGATCGCGCGTTGTACGATGGCGACGTCGTCACGGTCGGGCCGCTGAAATTCACGGCTTACCTGGCTCCCGGTCACAGCCCCTCCCCCACCAGCTTCCTATACACGGTGAAGGATAATGGTCGCGAATACCGCGTCTTCGAATTCTGCTGTTGGGAATATCCGGACGACCTGAGCCGCAATGCGTTTATTACGGAAGCGGGCGTCCGGCATAACCTGGAGCTCTTTCGCAAGGTCCTGCCCGTGGATATTTATCTGGAAACCGGAGCTTACGGCTGGTCGGGGACGCTGAATCAGAGCTCCGGTACGCTTCTCGAACGCATGGCGAAGCTCAAACAGGATAATAAGCTATTTGTGAACCCCGATATTTTCAAGTCCTGGTCGGCCGCGCGCGAGGTCGAGTTTGAGCAAAAGCTGATCAAGTTAAGAGAGTCCAACCCGGTTTACCGGCAATAGCTTTTTCCGTAACGACGTGGCCCCGGCTCAGAAGCTTGGGCTGCGTCCTCTAGCCTACCCGTCGCCCTTCCGGTTGCGTATTTTCCCCCAGTGCTCTCCTCTCGCTCCTTCCGCATCGCCTTGATATTCAGGCTTTCCAGGAAATTACTGCCTGGAGTTTGAATTGCACCCATAGGCTTCCGTAAAGGAGGTCCACCGTGAATATGACACCTATCGTGATGATTTGGGTTGTTCTGGGGATGGCGACGCTTGGCCTTGCTCTTTACCGAAAGCTGATTTCGGCGAATGAGGAAGATCTCGTGCACCTTGCTGATGGAGAAGAACGCCAGATCCCCGAGCAGGTTACCTTGGCGCATAAGCTCGAAGCGATTGACCGTTGGGGTAAAATCCTGACGATTGTGACCCTAGCACTCGGCGTGGCCATCGGTATTGCCTACATGTATCAAGCTTGGAATAATCCGGCATCGGTACCCAATACCTTTTTCCGCAGGAGTTTGTAGCTGCCGGAATCAGTAGCCGGCGATCTTGCTCTGAGCATCGGGCGAGGTTGCTGTGAGCGAGCCCGTGCCGCCTTATCGAGTCGGTGGCACGGGCTTTCGCTTTGTCTACCCGGCATTTCTGACACACCTAAGGCCGAGTTCTCGCCAGCAGTAGACTCTGGTGGTGGCGCACGCGCTCTCGCGTGCCGCATCGACACTTTTGTCGATGCCTGGCGCTTTGGGAAGGCCGGTGCCGTGTCGAGAAGAGTCTCGACACGGCACGCAAAGTGCGTGCGCCACATCCTCAGGCGATGTTCATTTCTTCAGTCCAACGGTCCAATTCGTCACCACGGTCAGCGGCGGCGATGACGCGCCCGAGAAGTTTATCGTGTTGATCAGGAATCGCTTGCCGTCCGCAGTGACGTCGTAGTTAAAGTCGACAGAGTTCGCCATGTGCGCGTCGAACAACGCCACGGGAGTCCCGGCTTCAAACGAGGGCTTTGCTCCCGCAATCGCCTTGACGGGAACGGCCATCATTTTTCCATCCGCTGCTTTAAAGAACAGCTCCTTGCCATCCCCGCGCCAGCGCGGCTGCTCGCCCCCGGCAATGGAAATGGTCCATTCGCCATCACCGGACGGAAACGGCCGGACATACACTTCACGTCGGCCCGAACGGTCTGAAGTGAAGGCCATCCAATGGCTGTCCGGCGAGAGCTGGCCATGGAGTTCATCGAATTCCGTCCTCAAAAACGGGATAGGCTTGCGGTTCGCCGTGGGGCCGTCGGTGGGAAGAACCCAGAGATCATATTTGTTCTTAGGGTCTTGTTCGAAATAAACGATGAATCGGCCGTCGCTGGACCATTGGGACGGGTAGACGGTGACGGTGGTGGGTAGCAGCAGTTCGTCCTCGCCGCTTCCGCTGGCTGTCTTTTGATAAATGTTGTAGCCGGTGCTATTGCGGGTCGACGCGAAGGCGATGCGGTCCCCTCGCGGGGACCAAAAGGGCGCTACGTGCGTCGAAGCATCGCTGGTGAAACGGGTCTCCGTGCCGCGGCTCAGGTCGCGTACCCAAAGATCAGTCCCTCTGCGGTACACAACCGATTTCTCGTCTGGAGAGAGAGCAGGGACAAGGACATCGCCGGGCGCGCCCACCGGACCAAGAGATTTGCCGGATCGGTCGTACCAGCCAATTTGGTTTCCACCGCCAGCGCCGCTGACTTCGTAAAGCAGTTCGCCGTTCTCTGAGACCGTTACCGGCATGTAAGTAGTGTCTAGGGCCGTCAACGAGACACCCTCGGCCACCGGAAATACGTCGCCCGCAAGCTGCGCGCTTGCGGCATCGAAAGGCGCGGCCATCAACGTGCTTTCGCGGACGAACAGAATATGACCGGTTCGGCCGCTGTGCGCGGGCGGCGCGAATAATACGCTCGACCGATCAGCCAGAATTCGCCGGTTTTCTTTTCCATCGAGTGAGCCGACATAGATGCCCACCTGTGCCGCGGTCGTCCCACTAACTAAGTCGTACAGAAAATGACGGCCGTCGGGAAGAAATGCAGGATGCCTCTGGGTGCCGCTGGCTTTCGTCACGTCGACGGGAACGCCACCCGCCGCCGCAACCCGCTGGATGGAAAGCCCGGCGGTGCCCCGTGAGAAAACTATGACATCGTCCCGATTCCATGACCCGCCGCGACCGGCGGGCGCGTCGCACAGCGACTGAGATGGACCGCCGCTGGCCGCGACTTTCTTCAGCTTGCCCTGCGCGAAGAATCCGATATAACGACTATCCGGAGACCAAAAGGGATACCCGGCGTCCTCGGTGAAGGCCATCGGCTCAGCCTGTAACGCATCCATTTGCCGCAGCCAGAGCTGGCGTTTTCCATTGACCGTTGCGGCGATGACGAGAGTGCGCCCATCGGGAGAAATCGCAAGGCTGTGAACGGTGCGGTTCTCCGGCAACGTGATCGCGTAGCGCAGCGTTTGCTCCTGCGGCGGAGTCTCGCGGAAATGGACGAATCCCAGCGCGGTGACAGCGATCAATAGGAGCGCGGCAACTCCCCAGGGCAGCCACGATCGATGCCGCGACTGGAGGGCGGTCTGAGAGACCGCCGCAGGCTGAGAGCCTGCCCCACCGAGCAACAGATCCATATCGCCGATGTCGCGCAGGCGTTTCTTGGGATCTTTTTCCAAACAGCGCTTTAGCAGCGGCTGCACTTGCGCCGGAGCGCCGGAGAGATCCGGCTCCTGCATGATTACGGCAGCCAGCGTGTGGGCCACGTCTTCGCCCTGAAACAGCCGCTTGCCGGTGAGCAGCTCATACAGCACCACGCCGAAGGCCCAAATGTCCGCGCGCTTGTCCACGTTTTCTTTGCCCCTCGCCTGCTCGGGACTCATATAGGCGGCCGTACCCAGGATCATCCCCGCTTCGGTCATGCCCAGGGTCAGCGTGGGTGAGTTTTCTCCCGACGCAGCAGACGCTGCATTGACCTTCGCCAGCCCGAAGTCCAGAACTTTTACGGTGCCGTCAGGTTTGATCTTGATATTGCCGGGTTTCAAATCGCGATGCGCGATGCCCTTTTCGTGCGCGGCTTCAAGAGCGTCACGTATCTGCGTTGCGATACGCAACGCCTCCTCAAGGGGGTATGGTCCTTTGGGAGACTCGCCCTCGATGAACTCCATCACCAGGTAGTTGGAGCCGACGTCGTAAATCTGGCAGATGTTGGGATGATTCAGCGCCGCGATGGCTTTGGCTTCCCGCTCGAAGCGTTCGCTGAACTGCGCGGCGGAAATTTTGATGGCGACGTCGCGATTCAGGCGTGGATCGTGCGCCTTCCACACTTCTCCCATGCCACCCTTGCCGATCGGCGCAAGGATTTCGTAGGGTCCGAGTTTGTCGCCGGCGGAAAGCGGCATAGAAGGAGTTCAGCTAAGTTTAGCCGATCAGAAAGCAGATTGGATTACGGTGAAAAAGGGGACAGAGCCCGCGTTGTTTATCGCCGGGACCCGCAATCGGGCGTCTGTTCCGGACTTCCACACCCACGCTCGCCCGCGAAGCCGGAACTTTGCGCGTCATCCCGAGCGAAGTCGGGGGATGACACAACCGGAGGGAGACAGAGTAGTCCCCTTTTTCAACATCCTCTTACGCTTTGTACTTCGGGAACAGGCGAACGGCGTTGCCGCTGAAAATCGCCGGCAATTCCGAGTCGGTGAAAACGCGACATTCCTTGAGCAGATGCACTTGTTCGGCGCTCACCACGAAGGGGAAGTCGCCGCCGAACATGATCTGCGAAAGCGGCACCATCTTGCGCAGGCCGCCCACGCCTAGCGGATTCACGGCGCTCGACGTATCGTAATAAAACTTCTGCAGTTCAGCGAGCGGTCCATTGGGCATCGCCGCGCTTTTGCGCGGAGGCGGAGCGCCCGCACGCAGTTTGCCGCCGTCTTCGAGGTAAGTCGCTTGCGCTCCCGCGAGGCGTCCGATCATGCCAGGGAGCGCACCGCCCCCGTGCGAGAAAATCCAGCGGATATTCGGATACTTCGCGGCGGTTCCACTATACAGCAGGCTCACCATCGTGCGCGCCGTGTCCATCGTATATTCCACGGTCCCGGAACCGACCCCCGGAATCACGCCTTCGCAACAGGCGGCGTCCTTTGGATGTGTATAGACGATCGCGTTGCGCCGGTTGAGTTCTTCGTAAATGGGCGCGAGCGCTGGATCGCCTAAATATTTATCGCCGTAAAGCGCCTTGCCGCCCCAGTTGGTGTGCATGAAGACGCCGTCGGCCTTCAAGGCGCTGAAGCCGTAGTCGATTTCCTTTAAGCTTCCGTCGATGTCGGGCAGGGGGATTGTGGTGAAGACTCCAAAACGCTTCGGATACTTGGCGATCATCATGGCGGCGTAGTCGTTGATCTCGCGCGCGAGGCGGCGCGTATCGGCCATGTTCCCGAACCAGAATCCCGGCCCGATGGTGGAACACAGCGCGACGTCTACGCCCGCCTGATCCATGTCTTCAATGCACTCCTTTTCGCCTTTCAACGGAAAATCGCGGACCTTGTTCTCCTGCAGAAATTTCACGTAGCCGGGCGCGACGAGGTGATGGTGCACGTTGATGATGCGCTGTCCGGGAGCTGGCTGCCCGAGCGTGCGCTGGCCGCTCGCCAGGACACCGGCGCCTATAGCCGCAAAACCGCCGAGAAGCTCGCGGCGCGAAGTCTGGCCCGATTTGAAATGATGCATGACGTGATCTCCTTGTACCCTCGGCCTACGCTTTAAACCTGGGGAACAGACGTTCGGCGTTCTCGCGATCGATCGCGCGCATAGCTTCGGGCGAAAGATTCGACGCCGGGAACTCATCGATGGTAACTTCGAAGCGCTCGATGGGATAATCGCTGCCGAACATGACTTGCGAAATCGGAACCAGCTTCAGCAGTGCTGCCATGGGGAACGGGAAACTGGCGTGCGCGGTGTCGTAATAAAGCTTGCGCAGCTCATAGTAGGTCCCATTGGGAATGCGGCTGGCGGCTTCCTTCGGCACGCGATCCTTGATGCGCCCGGCCAGCATGGGAACGGTTGCACCGGAATGCGGGACGATAAATTTGATATCGGCGCAGCGCGAAAGCGTCCCATTCACCAGCAGGCTCGTGACGCCGCGGGTAACGTCGAAATCGTATTCGTTCATGGAATCCGGAACTCCGGGATCGAGGTTGTGACAGCAGACCGGCGTATTGGGATGGAGAAAGACAACGGCCTTGCGGCGATTCAACTCATCGAAGATGGGAGCGAACATCGCGTTCCCCAGCCACTTATCGCCGGTGTCGGTCCACAGACAGATTCCATCCACCTTCAGGGTGTCGAAAGCATACTCGATTTCTTTCATACTGCCTTCGCGATCCATAAATGGAATCGACGCGAAAAATCCAAAGCGGCCCGGATAATCGCGCATCAGCTTGGCCCCGAATTCGTTATGCTGACGGACCAAGCCGCGCGCCTTTTCGCTGCCGTCCCACATTAACTCGCGAACCTGATTCACGGGCGAGAGAACTCCGGTGGCGACGCCGTTCTTCTCCATCTCATCGACGGCCTTATCGGGCGACCATCGCGCCGCCTGTCCGGCTCCGGGATTCGCGGGCGACTGCAAATGCTGGTGAACGTCGATGCGGCCGCGCTTGGGCGCCGTCTGCTTCTTGCCATTCTGCGCGAGCAGCTTGGATGCCGGCAAAGCCACAGCGAACGCCTTCAAAACTTCGCGGCGCGAGGCCGCACCGCCAAGTGGCAGATTCATGATCATCCTAGGATATACGCGCACGGCACGGAATGGTAGGTCCCGGTCTACGCCGCCGAAAACTACGTTTTGAACGTCGGCATCAGCCTCTCGGCATTGCCCCGATTGATCATGCGCAGCTCGGCCGCAGTAAACACTTTGCTCGTCACCAGCCCGTGGCCCGTTTCCGCCGCGGTGCGATACCAGTAATCGGTGCCGAACAGAATCTGCGAGACAGGCACCACTTTCCGCAGAGCCCCCATGGCGACCGGGTTGGACGCCTGCGCCGTATCAAAATGCATCTTGCGAATTTCCGCGAGCGTCCCGGCGGGAACATTCTTGGGAGGCGCGCCGTCCTGCCCCTTCGTGACGATGCCCGGAACGATTTCCGCCTGCGCGCCGCCCAGGAAGCGTTCGATCACAAAGGGCATCACGCCGCCGCCGTGAGAAAAAATCCACTTTATATCGGGGTATTTCGTCGTCGTCCCGCTATAAATAAGGCTGCCGATGCTGCGCGTCGTGTCGGCGCCGTAATCAACCAGCGTGTCGGCGACGCCTGGCACCAGGTTCCCGCAACACGCTCCGGTAATCGGATGAACGAACACCACGGCTTTGCGCCGGTTCAGCTCCTGGTACACCGGAGCGAAGGATTCGTGTCCCAGCCACTTATCGCGATAGTTGGAAAACAGGCCAATGCCTTCCGCCTTCAGCGTATCGAGCGAATATTCGATTTCTTTCAGCGCGCCGTCCGTATCGGGTGGGTGAATCGCCGCGAAACTCCCAAAGCGGCCGGGATGATCCTTGGTGAGCTTCGCGCCGAACTCATTACACTCGCGCGTCACCCTACGGATTTCGGCGACCGTCCCGTACCAGAACCCGGGCGTGGTGACCGACATCAGTGAAGCCGCCGTGCCGTTCTTATCCATGTCTTCGAGATCGATGGAAAGTTCCCACGGAACATCACTGGTGGTGCGGCCCTTCATCATGAGGCCCGGAGACTGATTGTGGGACTTCGCGAAAGCCACATAAGCAGGCGGAACGAAGTGATGATGGACATCGATACGCCGCGGGTTATTGCCCGTCTGCGCGAATGACCGGAGCCCCGGGAAAAGCGCCGCGATGCCGGTGGCCGCGGCTGCCGTGCTCACAAACTCCCGGCGCGAGGGAGCAGAATTTTTAGACGGCTTGAATGCGTGCATCGGTGGACATTATACAACCCATCGACGAACTGTCAATCTTAGCTCTTGTATTTCGGCAGTATCCGCTCGACGTTGCCGCGATCGATCATCTTCAGCTCAGCGGCGTTGAACACCTGGTTGGTGGTCAGCCCCTTGCCGGTTTCGCCCGCGGTCCGATACCAATAATCGGTTCCGAACAGGATCTGCGTCACGGGCACAACGGTGCGCAGAGCGCGCATCGCAACGGGATTCGATGCCTGTGCTGTGTCGTAATACATCTTCTGAAGCTCATGGAGCACGCCATTCGGTACCTTCGCGGGCGGATTGTTCCCTTGCCCCTTGGTGACGATGCCGGGGATCAGCTCCGCGGTCGTCCCCGTCAGGAATCGCTCGATCACGTAGGGCATCATTCCGCCGCCGTGCGAAAAGATCCAGCGAATATCGGGATACTTCGTGGTGGACCCGCTGAAGATCAGGCTCGCAATGGTGCGCGTCGTGTCGGCGCCGTATTCGATCACCGTATCGCCGACGTCCTGCACCAGATTCATGCAGCAGGCGGCCTCGATCGGATGCACATAAACGACCGCTTTCCGGCGATTCAACTCTTCGTAAACCGGATTGAACGACTCGTGACCAAGCCACTTATCGCGATAATCGGAATAGAGCGCGATCCCGTCGGCCTTCAGCGTATCGAGCGCGTATTCCATCTCCTTCAGCGCGCCATCGGTATCCGGAGGATAAATGGAAGCGAAGCTGCCGAAGCGTCCCGGATGATCGTGGCCGAGCTTCGCGGCGAATTCATTAGACTCGCGAATCACTTTGCGCTGCGGTAGTTGTGGGCCAAACCACAGGCCGGGCGTGGTCAGCGAGAGAATCGCCGTCGCCGTCCCGTTCTTATCCATGTCGTCGAGATCTTGTTCGAGAATCCATCCCGGATACGCACTGCCGCCCCTGCCGCCCAAGGCTGCCGGAGTCGACGAAGCCGGAGCGGCGCCGCGGCCACCTCCGCGTCCACCGGCACCCGCGTTGTACATTCTGGTGTATTCCAGATAAGCGGGCGGCGTGAAATGATGATGCACGTCGATGCGGCGTGGGCCCGCCTGCGCTTCGACGTTGAATCGCGGGAAGAGCGCGGCGACACCGGCTGCTCCCATTCCACCGAGAAAAACACGACGCGAACTGAGGCCGAATTGGGTCGGGTCCTGAGGCTTCCTGGTTTGGTCCATGGCCGGGATTATGGCGAAACGCTGTGACGATGTCAAGCTGCGGACATCCATAGAGAGCCACCGGACCATACAGTTGGACAATAATAGATAGGCTTATCCGCACGCTGCGGAGCCAAAAAGGACTCGTCCATGAAGAACATTTCTTTTCGCGTGAGGATAGCATCTCTTGTCCTGATCACCGGGCTGCTCGGCGCGGGCTCTGCGGCTGCGGCCGAGATCAAAGTCGTGACTTCCGGCGCCTTCACTGCCGCCTATCTCCAGCTCGCTCCGGAATTCGAGCGGACCACGCACAACAAGCTGGACACGGGATTCGGGCCTTCCATGGGAACCACGAAGAACGCGATCCCCGTGCGCCTCGCCCGGGGGGAAGCGATCGACGTCGTGATCATGGCCAGCCCCGCGCTCGACGACCTGATCAAACAGGGCAAAGTTCTCGCCGGCAGCCGCGTCGATCTCGTGCAATCCAGGATTGCGTTGGCCGTCAAGGCCGGCGCGCCGCATCCCGACATCAGCACCGTTGACGCACTGAAGCGGACGCTGCTCGCGGCGAAATCGATCGCGTATTCCGACAGCGCCAGCGGCGTGTATCTTTCCGCCGTACTATTCCCCAAGCTCGGAATTGCCGATCAGATCAAGGCAAAATCCAAAAAGATCGAGGCCGATCCCGTGGGCGGTGTGGTCGCGTCGGGCGAATTCGAGATCGGCTTTCAGCAAATCAGCGAGCTGCGTCCCGTGAAGGGCATCGATATTGTGGGTCCTCTGCCTCCGGGGGCGCAACGCGTCACCGTATTCTCGGCCGGCATCCCCGTGACCTCAAAGCAACCCGATGCCGCCAAGGCGCTGATTCAGTATCTGGCCTCACCAGCGAGAATTCCCGTCATCGAGAAGACCGGCTTGGAGCCTGTCGAATCGCATCAAAAAGCTGGTCACCAGTAAGGAAAAGCGGTCGCCAAAAACAGTCGCTAAAAACAGTCGTATGTTAGCCTGACACCGTATGTCTTCCCCGAGCGCCACCATACCGCCTTCGCTCCGCGCCTACGAGCGCGCGACCGATTGGCGCATGTGGGTGGCGAGCGGCGCCATGATGCTGTGCTCGTGGCTGTCCTATGTAGACCGCCAAATATTGGCGGTCCTCTCGCCGACCATTCTGCGTGACGTGGGTCTCTCCGCGCAGAGCTATGGAGAAATCGTTTCGGCGTTTTCCATCGCCTACATGATCGCCAACCCGATCTGGGGCGCGGTTCTCGATTATGTCGGCTTGCGCCTCGGTATGATCGCGGCCGTGCTGATCTGGACGGTCGCCAGCGCTTCTCATGCCTGGATGGTCGGATTCGCGGGCTTCGCTTTGTGCCGGGCACTCCTCGGCTTGGGCGAAGGCGCGACCTTCCCGGGCGGCTTCCGCGCGTCCATCGATTCGCTGCCCAAGGACCGGCAGGCTCGCGGCATGGCGATCTCTTATAGCGGCGGATCGTTGGGCGCCATCTTCGCGCCCGTGGTCGTCGTGCCTGTGGCGTCGGCGTTCGGCTGGCGCGCGGCGTTTCTGGTGACGGGACTCTTGGGCGCGTTATGGGTGGTGCTGTGGGCGTTCATCGCGCGCCCGCCCTTTCTTCCCAAACCGAAAGAAAAGCCGAAGCTCGCGACGCTGAATCCCCTGGAGCGGCGTTTCTGGGCATTGATCGCCAGCTATTCGCTGGGCTCGGTCGCCATCGGGCCGGTGTTCTATCTCAGTCCTCTGTATCTGAATCGCGTGATGAAACTATCCCAGTCCGATCTTGGGAAGGTCCTGTGGATTCCTCCTCTGGGCTGGGAGATCGGGTACTTCGCGTGGGGCTGGATTTTCGATCGCTTCGCGCCCGGCAAGGATCGCCCCGTGGCGATGTTCCTTCTGCTCTCCGCCTGCATCATTCCGTTCGGTTTCATGACGCTCATCGGCTCGACCGCGGGCGTGCTGGCATTGTTTTTCTGGTGCATGTTCGTCACGGGAGGATTCCAGATGCTCGGATTGCGCACCGGCGCTCGCGCGTATCCTGGGGAGCGGACCGCGAGCGTCGCGGGCGTTGCGTCCGGAGCTTGGGCGGCCGAAGCTGCCGTGATCCTGCCGCTCACCGGACGCTGGTTCGATCAGGCTCACTACGCTTGGATCTTTTGGGCCGTCGCGCTAGTGCCGTTAGCAGGGGTCCTGATGTGGATCGGACTCAGTCGTCCGCGCCACGCCACGGAAAAGCCGGCCTGAGTGCCGGCTCAGCAGGCCCGCACCGCAACCCCTTACGTGATGGCCTTGCTTCAACTACTTTCTCGCGGCCATGCTCTTGTACGCCGCTTCCACAAAGATGTCCGTCGTCCACGGACCGGTCTTGGACCCATAGCGCGGATCGTATTCGTAGGTTGGACGCGCGGCCTGCACCTGCTCGAGCGTCATTCCTTTTTTGAGCATGGCGCGGATCCGATCGCGGACAATCACCATCATGTCGCGATATTCCACCGCGTCGGCTTCGTCGCACAAACGTCCGTGGCCGGGAATAATCAGCGTGCCGCCTTCCTGTTCGTGCGCCGGGATCGCCAGATGCAGGATCACGTTTAGTCCGTCGATAACGCCTTGCAGACTGCCGCCCTTGGCGAGATCGATTTCCGGATAACCGACAGTATTGAAAAGATCGCCGGTACTGACCACATCGGAGCGGCGGAAGAAGACGATGCTGTCTCCGTCGCTGTTGCCCGCAGCATGCATCATCAGAACCGCTTCGTTGTTGAAGTACAATTCCTTCTCGGCGCCGGTGTAGGTCATAGTCGGCCACGCGCCCGTCGGGGCAGGAGATTTTTGGCCGCTGGGCGCGCTCATGCGCGCGAGGACGTTATCGTGCGCAAAAATCGCCGCGCCCTGCGTGGCATCCGTGAGATTGCCGGCGACATTCGCCCCCGTGATGGTCACCCCCGCTTTGCGCAAGTTATCGTTGCCGCCCGTGTGATCGTCGGCGTAGCGCGTGTCGAGGATGTAGCGGATCGGCTTATCGGTGATCTGTTTAATCGCAGCCAGCACCTTTGCGGATGCATCCGCACGCCCCGCGTCCACGAGAAGAACGCCTTGCGCGCCCGTCTGAACGGTGATATTCGCGCCAGCCCCGACCAACATATAAACGCCGCCCTGGACGTGCAGCGCGTGGACTTCGCCGTCGGAGCTCTGCTGCGAGCGCGCTATTTTTGCGCTAAGACCGAGCAACAATACGATGCCGAAAACGATCAGCGCCGCAGCGCGTGAACGGTTATTTTTCATCTTTGCGATTTTCATCGTGAGGACTCGGTTACTTCCCGGAACCGGCCTTCAATTTCAGCCGGAATTCCGGGTACATGGTCTCGGCGCCGCCTCGTGCCCCTATGTGAGGAACTCCGTGGCGATCGGCCCATTCGTAAATGAAGGGATTCTCTCCCGGCAAGTGATTGGGCACTTCATCGGCGGGGCGCCCCGTGATTTCCTCGACGTAATCGCACGGGTAGATCCAATTGCCCGCGAACGCCGTATCCAGAATAAAATCCTGCGTTTTGATGAGGGGCTCGGTCAGGTAAACCGGGTCGGTCACGATGCTTACGTCCGTCAGCACGTCGTGGTGCCGGATGAAGTGCTCGGTGAGGGTCGCGCGATCGCTTTCCGGCAGGCCGTTGCGTCGAATCCACCCCTGCTTGATGTGCGTGGTGTAAATGGTCAGCATGGGGCCTTCGAACTTACCGGTCGAAAAGCCCATCCACGTGTGCATCGCATAGTCGGGCGGATGCGGACGGCCGTCCATCCAAATCGTGCGCGATTGCTCGTAATTCTGAATATATTGATGGATGGCGATCAGCTTCTGCGATTCCGGCTCGCGTTCCTCCCACATGCGCAGCGCGAGCGGCCCGCGAAAAATGTAGGGAGCCACGTGCACCTGGCACTGATGCTCCTGCAGAGTGACGCGCGAGGCGTCCCAACTGTCGGCCCAGTGCCGAGCCTCGTCGCTAATCGGCAGTCCGGCATAGTCGCCGAGTTCGGGACCAGGAATGCGTTCCGCTTGATCCTCGTGAAACTGCGGTCTCCACACGCCCGCCAGATCGATCTGCGCAAACGCGGGAATCGCCTGGAGCGCGACCAGCGTCAAGGCCAACCTACATAGGTGCCGAAAAACCATAACGCTAACAGTATATGATGCAAGCTCCCGGCTGATCCGACGGACGGCATATCCGTTGGATCAGTTTGTGGCCCGGTTGGTGCGGATTGTCATGTGAGTTGCAAAAATCGCATCGCCAGCGTTTTTGTGTGCCTCCTGAAACAGGCGGGGGAGGAGAAAGACGCGAGCGAATCTTATTCTCCCTTGACGCTTTTCCTCGTCCGGTTTTCGAGGATCCGCGCCAGGCGTTCGAGGAAAGGAATCTGACCCTTGAGAATCCGGCTCCGGGCGGTATCGAGCGAAAACCATGCCGCACGGTCGATTTCAAGAAAGCTCTGCAGCTTGCCGGATTTCGGCGGCCAAATCATGGAAAAAGCGTTGCTGCGGATGCTCGCCGTGTTGCAATCGCCTTCGAACGCCCATGCATGAACGATCTTCCCGCCGGTCTGCCGGATCTCGCCCAGCCCAACGAAATCTCCGCACGCTTTTGTGCCGACTTCCTCTTCGAATTCGCGCTGCGCCGCTGCAAACGGTTCTTCGCCGAGCTCAACTTCACCCTTGGGAATCGACCACGCTCCTAGATCCTTCTTCTTCCAGAAAGGACCGCCCGGGTGAACGAGAAGCACTTCGGGCGCGTTCCTGCCCGCGTGACGAAACATCAAGAGCCCCGCGCTATGTGTGGGCATAATCCTAGCATCGCGCGCCCGTTGTGAATCTAGAGAAAGGGAATGCGCTTGGTTCTCATTATTTCCTGAACTCGGAACGAAAGGCCGGCATTCCCCAACCGGGGCTCTTCTGGATTATCTTGTCGCGACGACAAAGAGCCGCGGAAATCGCAGCAGCATCTGCCCGTCAAGACGCGCCGTATAGTGGCGGGCAATTTCCGCCGTGTATGCCGTCAGAAAATCGTCGGCGGCCTGCGGGTCGAGCGCGGAAAGAAAAGGCCGTAACGCCGATCCCTTGAACCATTCGACGATTGCGGTCGGCCCGGACATGACGTGGTTGTAGATCGTGTGCCAGATCTCGACGCGTCGGCACAGCGGTTTAAGCAGGTCATAATAAGCTTCTGGGCTTGGCAAGTCAGCCCGTGCGGCTTCGGCGAGAGAGGAGCTGTATACGCTCGTTTCCCGATTCGCCACCTCTAACATGAGCACATGAGAGGGTTCCCGGGTATTGTCCGGCATCTGCGCCGCAAGTACGCCACCTTGAGGCATTGTTTCAAGTATTCGCCTCATGACTATTTGGTGATTCGGCACCCACTGGAACACGGCGTTCGCAAATACGAGATCTACCGGCTCCTGTGGTGTCCAAGCCGCGAGGTCGGCCTCTATGAACACACAGCGCGGCAACCGCTCGCGGGCTTTCCGCAGCATGTCCTTGGACGAATCCAGTCCGGTCACGGCGGCGTCTGGAAAGCGATCCACGAGAAGTTCGGTGGAATTACCCGGCCCGCAACCCAAATCGAACACCGTGCGCGGACGCAGCAAGGGCACTTGGGCCAGAAGATCGCGGGCGGCACGCGTCCTCTCGTCTTCGAATTTCAGATATTGGCGTGCGTTCCAGTCATTCAACAGCGTGGGAGGGACGCTCACGGTCCCATCTTATCCGGAGACATTCTTGTTCCGCAAAAGGCTTGTTTCGCAAAAAGCTCTGCACAGCCGGAGAGTCATAAACGCCAGATCCATGCGGAAGATGGGCTTCTCGACGTTCTGTTTTTGGACGTTCTAATCCCCGCTACCAGCCGGAGTGGAAATTGTTTCCAGCCTGGCCAGTCTTTCTTCCATGCGGGTTACCGCACTTTCCAAATGGTTAGGTTGCGGCTGGCTTGAAAAAATGGGATTGTTCACCCACCAGTCCATCCCCATTTCCCGGGCTTTGTCCACCGAGCAGATCACTAGCCGTATCTGGATTGACAACAGCTCGATATCCACCAACTTCACCTTGATGTCTCCGGCAATGACGATGCCCTTATCGAGTACTCGCTCGAGAACATCGGACAGGGTCGAACTCTGGACAGCGTGCGAAACGGTGTGTTGCGGCATGAGCAATGTTCTGCTTTACAAAAGCTTTCCGAGGGGACCGAGGTCCAGATTCAAGTCTTCCTCGTCGAGACCGAATTCCTTGCGCAATCTTTCGATCTCCTCCGCTTGGCGCATCAAGGTGAGGCCCAACCGTTCGATCTGCGCTTCGTTCAAGGAACCAGCATCGATGCGTCGAATCGCCTGCCGTTCCAGGAGCTCGTGCAGTAGTTTCACTACCGTGAGCACGAGCTGGCCAAGGCCATTCTTTACGGTTTCGGGATCAAGGTTTAGCCGAAGCCGCGCCGGCAGGTGGCTTTCCTGACGAACCGCAGCCAAGCCAACGCCTGGGTGCATCACCCGGGCGAACTCTGAAGCCGAGTCAGTCTCGACTCGCGCCATTTCATCCCACTGCATCGGCGTGTTCCTTTCCAACCGCGATACTCAGACCCACTCCGCCCGGCCCACCGCCGCGGGCAGTCTCTACCGACGACAGCACGAGATGAAGACCCAGATAGACCAGCTCGACGTCGGCCACGGAAATGACCACTTCTCCAGCAACCACGGCGCCCTTGTTCAAAACACGATCGAGCGTCTCGCAAAGAGAGACGCGCTGCAGGTCGTTCAGGCCGGTGAGCTCGAGCTTAGGCTGGGGCATAAGGGCTGGCAACCTCGCGACTCGCCGTCCGGTACAGACTCTGCGCCAATTCCTCCAGCCGATCGAGTCCCACCGGCTGTCCCTGCCGGTAGACAAGACTTAGCTGCTGCTTCGGGAAGGCCTGGCGGAAATTCTCGACGGCCGTCAACTCCCTCCGCCGCAGGCTCGCGCACAGAACGCATTCACCGGGCGGCGTCATGAGGTTTATAAAAATCGCCGGGACGACAATGCTCATACGATGGCAGGCTGCGAGCAGGTCCTTGGTCTCCTCCCACGCCATCTGAGTCGGGATGCTGACCACGTACAGAATGGCCCTAGTGGGATCGGTCAGCAGTTTCCGGAATTGCTTCAGACGCTTGGAGAGTTCCACCAATTGGTCGGAGAAGCGCGGCAACTGCAGCACGTGCTGGTACTTCAAGAGAACGTGGAAGAATGACTTGAGCCACTCGTCCACGAGCGCGGGAAGCTCAATCAGCCTGATGAAGTGGCCGGTGGCGGCCGAATCCAGCACAAACAAGTCGAAGCGGTCGTGAACCAGGAGATCGAGAATGCGTGTCAGCGCCATGACCTCATCCAACCCGGGCGGCGCCAGATCCATCATCTTCTCCAGAACCACCCGGTCGAAGGTCAGGTCAAAACCGGCGGCGACCGATTTCAGGAACTCCTCGATGTCCTCGGCATAACGAACTTTCAAGGCTTCGAACTCGGCGGGCGCGTCGATTTCCATGGCGCTCAGACCTGGCATCACCTGCACCGGCTCGGGACCGGCTTCAATCGTGAGGCACGCAGACAGAGAGTGGCTGGGATCGGTCGAAAAAAGCAAGATCCGCTTTTGGGGGAAATCGCGGGCCAGCCGCACGGCGGTGGCGCAGGAGAGCGTGGTCTTGCCGACTCCTCCCTTGCCGGTAAACAGAACCATCCGGATCGCACGCGAGGGCAGTATCGCCGGCATCTCAACCTGCGCATGGCGGGTCGGCCACGCCTGAGGTGCGAGTGCAGGGGTTCCGTCGATCGGGTGGGCCTGCGCCCAAAATCGAGATAACATTTCCGCGCCTCGAACTTCGTCGGCAAACAGGTCGATTCCCCACACCGAAAGGGCCTCACCGGCGGAGCAAAGCTGCCGGATCTGCTCTTGTTCGCGCGCATAGGCTTCCGAGCAGGTCACGCAGGCGCCCGGTTGATGCAGCTGATTAACGATCAGATCGGTTACCGAGATTCGCCACCGCCGCAGTTCTTTCCTGAGCGCCGCGGTTTCGCGCACGCTGAGCGGTTCGGCGATCGCCACGGGTACAAACTGGCAGCGGGCCGGATCGCGCAACAACCTGTCCATACGCCGCAGCCGATCCCACCACTTACTGAGAAAGAGATCCAGCGAATCGGGGCTCTCGGAGCGGCTGAAAACCTTTCTCATATACCGGCGCTTATCCAGCAGGGCATCGAGCATCGACAGCCAGTTCCGGATGAGGGCAGGCATGGCCAGGAGTCGCAGCGTGTGACCCCCAGGGGCTGTGTCCACCACGATGCAGGCGTAGCGACGGCTTTCCACCCAATCCACGATCTGCAGGAATGCCATGAGTTCATCGAGACCTGGCAAAGACAGGTTGAGGAACCGGTTGATATCCTCGTCATCGAGGAAGGTGCCCGCGGCCGCAATTTCGTGCAGTTTCTGGCCATTCTCGGCCCGAAAAGCATCCAGGCACTCGTGCGCATTCAATTCGAGAACGGTGAGGTTGGCGGGCGGAACCATGCCCGCCAGGCTGTCGCACAAGGAGTGGGCGGGGTCGGTCGAGACCAGCAGAAAGGGTTCGCCGGACCTCTCCGCCGCAAGGCGGAGGGCAGCTGAGGTGGCGCAGGTGGTCTTGCCCACGCCTCCCTTGCCTCCGAAGAGCAATAGGTGCAGGCCTCGCTTGTCGAGGAAAGACGGCCGGATCGCACTCACGGGCGCATCAGTGGTCCTTCCCATCTGCGGTGACTTCCTCGGGTGTCTCCTGGTTATCTGTTTCTTCTTCGTTCTCTCTTGTCTCGGAATGAGCTTCGATTTCGTCCAGCCGGTCGAGCAGTACTTTCTCCCGCTGATCAAACTGCTGTTCGGAGATGGCACTCGTTTCGAGTTGCATGTACAGATTCCTGAGCTGCTGTGAAATCTCCTCAGGTTCATTAGCCATTTCCTCACGCGCCGCGTTGTGTATCTCCTGGAAGATCCATAAAATTCCCTTGGCGGGAGCAAGAAGAAGATCGTCAACCAGCAGCATCATCGTTCCTCGTTACAGCGCCAGCCTAGCTTCGACAAAGTTGTGAGGCGCCCATGGACCGTTGTAGTCGAATGCGAAGTTGTTATCGAACTTTTGGGCCGCCTGGAAGACGGCGTTGCCGAAATTCTCCTGCGCGTCGCGCTCCACCAGACACGCGAGATTCATTACCTCATGCTCGTTGCGGCATTTGTTGATCCTGACTTCGGAACAGGCCTGCGAGAGGATTTGCCGCACCTGTTCGGTGTGACTTTCGCGCTCCTCGCTCAGCAGCCGGTCAAACATCCGGCCGAGTTCGATCTTGTCTTCCTGGGTGGGCTGGCCATTGCCGCCCAGCAGGCGGTCCCGCGCCGACCTCAACTCCGAATTGGTGTTCACAAAATACTCGAAGATGTTAGGAACGTCCCAATTGACCCGGAGCCCCATTTCCACTTTGCCGACGACATACTGCAGTTGCTCCAGAAATATGCGCTGGTTGCGCCGAAGGATCTTGTGGATTGCCTCCTCGTCGTCGGCCAGGATCCCGAACGTCATCGGCAACGGCGTGGTGTAGGCCAGGAGCTGTTTTAAAACCTCCTGGTGTCGCGCCAGGTTGCGGCGTTCGGGCCGGATCTTCGCGCTGGTAACGCCGCTGACCACCGCGGCCAGGCGTCCCTCGGTAATGGTCGAGATTGCCTTCTCGTCCATGCCGGGACAGGTGCATGGCTGGACGTCCGCCATATGCACGATCGCGAACAGGTACCTTTTGGCATGAGCCTTTACCGTCGCTTGCTGGAGTTCCGGTTCCTTGAGAACGGTGGCGCTGCCGCGATTACTCATATGCTTTCTCCCTTCCTCAATAACGGATTCGAAATCCCGCGGCGCGTTTATACGAAGAGGGTTTGACTTCGATTCCCGGCAGCCGCGATGACGCCTTTGGGCCGGCCTGGATGGCCGCCAGCAGCTCGCGCTTTTCCTTTTCGATCTCGCGCACGCGTGCATCGATCTCCGCGATACGCTGCTCCGCGCTTTTCCGCTCCGCGCCGCGGCGGACCTTTTCCATCTCGAGGCAGGTAATACGCATGTACCCGCGATAGGAAAGCGCGCTTGGATCCACTCTGCCCGAGAGAGTTCGTATGTTCTTCAGGCCCCGGCCGGAAACTGCCATGCGCTGTCATCCTTTCCATGCGGCGCCTTCGTTCGCTTCCTTAAGTTCCCGCAGACCTTGGCCACCGCTTCTTCCACCTTCTGTGGCATCAGCGATTGGCCTTCGCACGTGACTTTGGCCGTATCCGTGTGCAGAATATCGCTGCAAACCCACCGAAACACCGGATCATCGATGTGCGCATGGGCTCCCCGGCGCTGCAAGATCTTGGCCATGGCGATCGAGGCGCGAATCGTCGGCCGGTGATTACTGACTCCCGTGCGGCGCAGCTCGCGGACTACGTCCACGATGACCTCCGCATCCTGTCGTCCCAGGCCTGATTTGGCGACAGCGACCCGGACCTCCGTCTCCCGGTCGAAGTTGCCGATGCCAATCGTGATCAGCCGGTCCATCAGAGCGTCCTGCGTCTTGTGGACGCCGGCGTACTCCTCGGGATTGGACGTGAAGATCGCACGGAACTCCGGATGCACTTCGATGTAGCCCTCTCCTGACCGGCGCAAGCTCGGGAGATTCAGGATCTTCTCTTCGAGCACACTGAGCAAGGCGTTGTTGGCCTCCGGTCGCGACCGGTTGAATTCGTCATAAATCAGGGTGTAGCCGTTCTGACACGCCACCGTGAGGCGGTTGTCCATCCATACGGTGTTCATGTTTTCCTCGGTCTTGACCACCGAGTGAATGTAGTTGTCGATGAGCTTGGACTTGCGATAGCCGGTGTCCCTGCCAATCAAGTCCGCGCTGCTAAACTCGTCATCTCCGTGGATCAAGGTAACGGGCCGGTTGCGCCGCGCCGCAACGTGAAAGGCCAGTGTTGTTTTTCCGGTGCCGGCCGGGCCGGCGAAATGCACTGCGTATCCCACATCGAGGTACGCCAGTGCCCGCTCCGTCAACTGCTCCACGTGCGTCGTGGCTACGAATTCAAGGCTCGCTTCGGGCTCGACTTGGTCGCCGTCGGGCTGGACCCGGACTGTGGTCGCCGCCCGCTCCGCAGCTTCGATATTTGCCATTAGTGTTTCCTATGTTTCTTGAATAGCGACTTGCCGTGAGACGGCGGCGGCACATCCAGCGGCGGCGTAAGGCGGGTTTCGTGGTGATGTTCCAAGGACGGTTGCAGTATGACTTCGTGCGCTTTCCTTGTGGCCCGCCCATCCCCGGAAGCACATCCCAGCCAGGCCAACCTCGCTCCGGCAAGATCCTTGGCGATCGACCTGCGCAGCGCCGAAACCCGGAGTTGCGCCGCTTTCGTCGATCGCTCCAGCTCCATCCGGAATGTCTGGCGGTTGTGCCGCAACACCAGAATCTCGTCCCACAAGCGGGTCATGCTTTCCGTCAACGCTCCCATTGTGTTTCTCCGTCCGTCAGGCTGTTTTACCAGCCCAAGCCTTGCGAACGCCGGCCAGATCCGATCTCAACTCCCGCAGTTGCACATTGACTCCATGTCTTAAATGGCGCAGAAAAGACACTCGCTCATGATGCGTCCTTCTGGCCATCCCGATGCGGGCTTTGTGGAATTGCTTGCACAGGTCCGACACGGCCTCTCGCCGTTCGTTGCTCTCGCTCTCCAGGGCTTTTAATAATTCGCCGCGGCGCGTGCGCATAGCGACGATTTCTCCGCACAGATTGGTCATTTCCTCAGTCAACATAATCTTGGTCCCTCCCTACCGGTCTTGTTTTTCCGCTGACTCGGGTACGCCGCGAGAGGCTCATGGAAGCGCCTCTCACGGCGGAACACATCATCGGTCTAGCTCTACGCGGGCGCTGCGGCACTGGCGGTCAGGCCAATGGCCTCGGCGTACTTCAGGTAAGTCTCCACCGAAGCGATCACGACTCGGGCTTCCACCGAAAGCAATTCGATGCCGACCAGCGACACCTTGACCCAGGCATCGATTACGATGCCTTTGTCGAGAATGCGGTCCACAACTTCCGCCAAGCTCGATGAGTCCGTAGCTTTCTGCACTTTTGCCATGCTTCTACCTCCTTTTCAAAATATAGGACCTCGTATTCAGCTCGATCCGGCTTTAACTATGCAGATCGATGGCCAACGTAAACGGGCCCACGGCTTTTAAAAAGTGCCGTATTTGCTGGTCTTTCGCGTGGTCTTACTGGCTTGTGGAAGGAGTAGTGTGGAATCGGCACCATGGTGCTGGTTCCCTAAGGTTCGAGGCGAGCATCGGCCCGCGCAGCCAGGGCTTTTCGAATGGCTCGCGTGATTTCTTCGTGCTGAAACGGTTTGGCGACAAAATCCTGAATGAGCCGGCTGGCCTGCGCTTCCTGAATCGTAGGAGCATCCTGGTAGAAGTAGCCTGACACCACGATGATCACGATGCCGGCGTCTATGGCGCGAATCTGGCGAGCGAGCTCGAGTCCATCCATGTCCGGCAGCTTCGCGTCGAGCAGAGTGAGCTCATATCGGTGCTGGCGGACCTCTCGTAGAGCCTGCTCCGCGCTCAGCGCACGCCGTGTTCGAAGCCCTTGCTTGCGCAGTACGTGTTCGAGCGCCCAGCAGGTATCCGGCTCGTCATCCACGATCAGGCAAATGGGCTGCTGGTTTGGCAACGCTCTTTCCTAGGCCTAACGTGACGGTAAAGGTGCTTCCTCTATCCGGGACGCTTTCGACTTCAATGGACCCTCCGTGCTCCTGGATGACGGAGTAGCAGATCGAAAGGCCCAAGCCCGTGCCTTTCCCGACTGGCGCCCGGGTATAGAACGGGTCGAAGATTTTTCCGATATCGGAACTGGCGATGCCGCAGCCGGTGTCGGAAACCCGCACGCGGACGGCAGCCGAAGTAACATCGACCGAGATCGTCAGGCTGCCTCCTTCCGGCATGGCGCTCAGCGCATTGAGAAAGAGATTGAGAAACGCGTGCTCCAGAAGGCTCGCGATTCCTCGCATCACCACCGGTTCTTTGAAGAAACGGCAAACGATTTCCACCTTTTGAATCCGGGCTTGGTTGGCCACCAGCGTGATCGCGTCGCGAAGCACCGACAACAGATCGATCTCGGTGGTATCGAGCTTGGTCGAAGGGTGGGCGAAGCGCAGCAAATTCTCAATGATCACCGATGCCCGCTGGATTCCGATGTGTACCTTCTCGGCACACTCCTTGCGGAAGTCCGCGGTGATATCCTCCTCCATCAGAAATTGCGCGGCGGAGAAAGAGATGGCCAGCGGTGTCCGGACTTCGTGGGCAATGCCTCCGGCCATGACGCCCAGCGCGGCGAGTTTCTGGGACTGCGATAACTGCTGCTCGAACTTGCGCCGTTCGGTGAGGTCCCGGCCCACGGCCACGATACCGACGATGCGGTCGAGGTCGTCCTTCATGGGGGAAAACTCCCAGGAGACCGGAATTCGCGTGCCGCTCTTCGTGATCAGATCGCCTTCCGCCGCGCCGCAACCGCTTTGCGATGCTTCGATCGCGAAGAAGGCTTGGATCGTTTCCGAGCAATCCACGGCGCAATAGTCGGAGAGGAGACGACCCTGGATCTCGTCTAAACAATATCCGGAAAGCCGTTCCACCGCTCTGTTCCAGGTCAAAATCCGGCCCCTGGTGTCGGTCGAGAGCATAATCTCATTAGCGCTCTCCACCACACTGGCCAAGTGGCGCTCCACTCGCCGGACCTCCTCGGCCAGCCGCAGTTGTTCGGTCACATCGTCCAGCAGCAGCATCACCAGTCTCGCTTGCACCCCCCGTACCATGGGGATGACGCTGTAATAATAGGTCCGCAAAGGTACGCCCGGCGCACGGTACGTCAGGCGCTGACCCTCTACCGCGTGCTGGCTGGCGAAGGCCAGCTGGACCTGCTTTTGCAGCTGCAGCTCTTCCACAATCACTCGGGGAAACACGTCGATGAGCTGCTGCCCTAGTGTTTCCGACTCCAGCCGCCGGGCTTTCTCCAGGAAGTTCCGGTTCGCCAGAACCACCTGCAGGTTTTCGTCGATCAGCACGACCGACGAGGGAATGCTGTCGACCAGCATCCGGTACATGGCGTGCGGACTGGCATCGAACAGGTGCCGGAAGTGGTCCTCCGCGTCCACGACGGCACTGGATTTACTGTCGGGCATGGTCGACAAAGTTGTAGGGCGGCCACGGACCGCTGACTAGGAACTTCATTTCTCGCGGAACAGTCATCCGCCGAACCCGCTCCCGGAAATCTTCCACCGCGGCCCTCGCTACCAGAAAATTCAGCGATACCAGCCGGCCTGCGGGCGCCGGGCGGGCTTCTTTTTTTTGCCGCGCGTAGAGACCCTCCAGTTGTCCGCAAGTGTGCCGGGCCCATTGCTCCTCGATCGGTGTCAGTCCGGCATGGCGCTCTCGCGCGGCGGCGAGATACCGTGCACCCGGATCCGCGGGATGTGGGGGCAACGGTTCTTCGGGAGGTGGCTCCCACCAGATCCGCAATCCCATTTCGACCAAGCCGTCGAGCTGGCATAGGAGCTCTTTGAACTCCGCCTCGCGCTCATCGAGCAGTTGCAGGATCTGCGATTCGTCCTCCTTAATACAGCCGAAACGCAAGGGAACCACCGTTCGACTCGCGTGCAACACAGCGATCGCTTTTTCATAGACCAGCAAGCGAGCCACGTCCGGCAGTTCTCCGTCTATCCAAGGCGAGGTGGCTACCGCCAGCCGAGGATTGTGAACTACCTCCGCGACGTCGGTTCCGTCGCTCCGAAACACGCAATGCAGCAAGCGTTTCATAATATAGTCTCTCTGGTTGCTGTTTCTTCGCCAAGGGCAGGAGCGAAACTGTAGGGCGGCCAGGGACCGGACAAGGCAAAACTCAGGCCGCTGACACGATGGCGTTCGTCCAACTCACTCACCATCCGGCGAAAATCCGCCTCTCCGCCACCGGGCACCAGAAACGCCCAGTTCAGAATGACTTCGGATGGCTCACTGGATTCGCCTCCGTTCCACAATGGCCGCTCCCGGAAGGCCGACGCCTGTTGCTCCAGCTCTCCCGCGGCTTTTTCGCACGCCGCTCTCAGCCACTGGCGTTCTCCGGCGTTTGCCTCCGTGCGCTTCTTCTGGAGATAGTTCTTGCCGGGGGAAGCCACCGGCTGAAGTGGTGGAGAGGGCGCGCCGTGACTGGCGAGTGTGCGATCCAGCAGGCCTTTCACCGCCCACTCTCGTTTGTCGCCCAGATGCGCGAAAAATCCGGTAATGGACTCGCGGTGCCCGAGAATAAAACATCGCAGGCTGTCGAGCGTGGAAAACAACGTCGCGAAGCGTGCGGGCAGCACCGGCGACTGGCCCATTACTTCTTCCACCACGGCCTCATGCCGGAATACCCGGGGAGCCAGCCACGCCAGATCCTCGAGCCGCGCTTCGGCACCGTCGCCGCAGAAGTCCTCGCGACTCGTCTCGCTGAGCACGGCGGAAATACCGTCGCAGGCCCACACAAAGACGCCCGTGTCGTTGAGAGTGAGCGCACTCCCTGCCGGTGTCAGGCAGTAAAGATAGTAGGCCCGGTTTGACATATCCTGCGCCGCCACTTATCGCTTCTCGACCTCCCTCAACGCTGTCTCCATGTCACCGGATTCAACCCGCGCCTTGATTTCCTCGACCGGCTTTCCCTGTCCGCTCTCGACGGCGCGGCGTACCGCGTGTAACGCCGCCTTGGTGCACACCCACTCGATTTCGGCGCCGCTGAAGCCGTCCGACCGCGCCGCCAGGTCTTTCGCGCTGATTCCCGAGCCCAACGGCTTTCCCCGCAGATGCACTTCGAAGATCTGGCGGCGGCTTTCTTCATCGGGCGCGGCGATCTCCACGATCTCGTCGAACCTCCCGGGCCGGAGCATCGCCGCGTCCACCAGGTCGACGCGATTGGTGGCCCCCAGGACCAATACGCCCTTCAATTCTTCGATGCCGTCCATCTCGGCCAGGAACTGGCTGAGGACGCGTTCCGAGACATGCGAATCCGACGAGCCCGCGCCTCGCGCCGGCACCAGCGCTTCCAACTCGTCGAAGAAGATGATGCAGGGCGCGGCCTGCTTCGCTTTTCTGAAGACATCACGCACTCCTTTCTCCGACTCACCGACGAACTTCGAGAGCAACGCCGGTCCCTTCACGGCGATGAAATTCACCCGGCTCTCCGTGGCGATCGCCTTGGCCAGCAGCGTCTTGCCGCAGCCGGGGGGACCCACCAGAAGGATTCCTTTGGGCGGACGGATCCCGGCCTGGGCGAACACGGGTCCATATCGCAGGGGCCACTCCACGGCTTCGAGCAGCCGCTGTTTAGTGGAAGCTAAACCGCCCACGTCCTCCCAGCGGACATTGGGCACTTCGACGAAAACCTCGCGCGTCGCCGAAGGCTCGACGTCGTGCAAGGCGCCCAGGAAATCGTCCATCTCGACCTCGAGCTTGGCCAGTTGCTCATAAGGGATCTGCGCCAGCGCGAAGTCGACTTCCGGCAGAATGTGCCGCAGCCGGAGCATAGCCGCTTCCCGGCACAGAGCTTCGAGATCGGCGCCCACGAAGCCATGGGTGATCTCCGCCAGATGCGCCATGTTCACATCCGTGGCCAGCGGCATCCCCCGGCTATGGATGTTGAGGATCTCCTCTCGTCCGTTGCGGTCGGGGATGGGAATGGTGATTTCGCGATCAAACCTGCCGGGCCGGCGCAAGGCGGGGTCGATCGCATTGGGCAGATTGGTCGCGGCGATCACGATAATCTGCCGGCGCTGGGAAAGGCCGTCCATGAGCGCGAGCAGCTGCGCCACGACTCGCTTCTCGACATCTCCCACCGCGTTCTCCCGTTTGGGCGCGATGGCATCGATCTCGTCCAGGAAGATGATGCTCGGCCCCTTGCGCCCGGCCTCGTCGAAGATCTTGCGCAGGTGCGCTTCACTCTCGCCGTAAAACTTGTGAATGATCTCCGGCCCGCTGACGGAAAAGAAATTGGCCTCCGTTTCGTGCGCGATGGCGCGCGCGATCAACGTCTTGCCGCATCCCGGCGGTCCGTGCAGCAGTACGCCCTTGGGCGCGTCGATCCCCAGGCGCTCGAAGACTTCCGGATAACGCAGCGGCAGCTCGATCATCTCGCGGATGCGGTGCAGCTGCGGCTTCAGGCCCCCGATGTCCTCGTAGGAGATAGCGCCGGATACTTCTGCCGCGCGTGGCTGATCCTTTCCGATCACAAGCTGCGTCGTGGGATGGATCAGGACGGGCCCCTTGGGCGTGGTGCTCTCCACCTTGAAATCGGCCCACCGGCTGCCGAACAACGTGGCTCGAATCCTGTTTCCCTCGAGGACCGGCAGACCGTCCAACAGACTGCCGATGTAGTTCAAGTCCCGATCGGAGGGAGTAATATTGACCGGCGACAGCACTAGCCGCTCGGCAGGCCGGCAACCGATCTTCCGTACCTGAACGAATTCGTCGAGCCCCGCGCCCGCGTTTTCCCGCACCAGCCCGTCCAGTTGAATCCTGGACTGCCCACGCATTTCTTTATACGCGGGCATGGCCTTGCACACGGTCTTGCGCTTGCCCTGGACCTCGACAATGTCCCCCGCGGCGGCCTCCAGCTTCGCGAGGTCCTCCGGGCCAATACGGGCGAACGCCCGCGCCACATCCTTGCCGATCGCCTCGGCCACGCGCAGCTTGAGGGTCGTTTGTTCCGCGGTGGTCATAACCTGCCCATGAGCACTACGTCGATCTCGGGCATCGAATCTCCACCACGCCGTTGTTACAGGTAATCTGGATCTTCTCTTGAGGAACACTTTCCGGCAGGAGCACTTCCTTGCGATATTTTTTGTCTCCGTGCTCGGCCGAGATAGTCAAAAGATCGCCCTCGACTTCAACGTGCACGTCCTTGACGCCGATGCCGGGCATCTCCGCCACCACCAGCACGTGCTTTTCTTCCTCAAACACGTCCACCACCGGCTCGCGCACCTCCTGCACCACGGTGTGGCCCGATTTGCTGTCCTGCCGAAGGTTGCCAAACGGCTCGACGCGCGGCTGGTCGTCTCCCAGGCCCATCTTCACGGTGAACCCGTACATCCCTTTCACCTGCTGGCCGTCGCCGCGGATCTCTCCCGTCTTCGAGAGATCCCCACGCGACTCCGACAGTTCATCCAGTTTCTCAACCAAATCGGTCAGGCCTTTCAGAATGCCTCCGAGGCCGAATCCGCCGGCCGAAGCTTTCTCTCGGGTTCTGCTGGTTTTCTTGGCCATGATGTATCTCCATTACTTTCGATTCCGTATTCTTTGAGCTTGGAATGCAGCGTCTTAAAATCAATCTGCAGGAGACGCGCCGTTTTGGTCTTGTTGCCGCCCATTTGGCGCAAAGTTCGCGCGATGATCCCGCGTTCAATCGACACCGTATGCCGCCTCACAATCTCGCGCAACGAGCCGGACTCCTGATCCGTCTCCTCAGCCAGCGCAAAGGGGGGCTGCATAGGCGTCGGCTGATGCAGCGCCAGATGCTCCGCGGTCACGGTGTCCTCAGCCATCAGAACGCCTCGCCGGATCACCGAGCGGAGCTGCCGCACGTTGCCGGGCCAGTGATACGCCAGCATCGCTTCCAGAGCGCATCGCGCGATCCCTTTCACCTGCTTGGATAGTTCGATATTGGTGATATCGATAAAATGCTTGGCCAAGTATGGGATATCTTCCCGGCGCTGGCGCAGCGGCGGCACATGGATCGCGAACTCGTTCAACCGGAAATACAGATCGCGCCGGAACGAACCCTTGTCGACCAGCGTCTGCAGGTCGTCATTGCTGGCCGCCACCACGCGCGCATCCACACGAATCGGCTTGGTCCCGCCTAGGCGGTACAGCGTTTTTTCCTGCAGAACGCGCAACAACTTGACTTGCGAAGGCAGCGGCAGGTTCGAGACTTCGTCCAGGAAGAGCGTCCCTCCGCTCGCGGTTTCAAACATGCCTGGCTTTTGCTGATCTGCCCCAGTGAACGCCCCGCGTTCGTGCCCGAACAATTCGCTCTCGAGAAGCGCCTCTGGAATCGCCCCACAATCCACCGGAACAAACGGTTGGCGCGAACGCAGGCTCGCCTGGTGAATCGCTCGAGACACAACCTCCTTGCCCGAGCCGGTTTCTCCCAGGACGACTACACTAAAGTCGGACTTGGCAACCTGCTGGATAGCGCCGATTAGCTTGGTAGCGGCCTCGCTCGGGCCCAGAATCTCCCGCAACGGCCCCTGCTGGCAGACCTGGCTCGAGAGCGTTCGCAACTGCCGTCTCAGGTTCCGCTCGGTCAACGCCCGAAGCACCACCCGCATGACCTCGTGGTGCTCGAAGGGTTTCGCAAGATAGTCGTGCGCCCCGGCCCGGATCGCCTCCACTGCACCGCGTACCTCCGCAAATCCGGTGAGCAATACCACCGGGAGGTCCTCGTCCAGCGCCTTCGCCGTCTGCATCACTTCCAATCCGTTTTTCCCAGGCATTTGGAAGTCCACCAGGAGAACATCCGGATGTTCCCTGCGGATACACTCGAGGGCCGAATCTCCGTCCTTGGCGAGCACCGGCGTAAGCCCTTGGCGTCGCATGAGCTCGGCCAGGGCCTCCACAATCTCTCTGTCGTCGTCGACGATCAGAACCTTGCCGCCGGTCATGTTGCTTTCACTTTCTCGATGTCTTTCACCGGGTACACGACGTCGATATCCCCGTCCAGGTACGGTTGCACCGCGTGCAGCATGCCCAGAAACAGAATTCCGGTCTCCCCGGGTTGCAAGGTGCTGTTGATCCGATCCGCGATGAACCGGTCGCGCTTCTCGAGCAGCGCGGCGCTCCGCAGTTCGCGTCGTCTTGCGCCGCCCGCGCCACCCGAATTGAGGGCTGTCAGTGCCAGCTGATACTCCTCGACCAGCAATTCCGGATCCTCGGTGCCCATTAGCACTGCGCCCTGGTTTTGTAAGCGAAGCAACAACTTGTAATTTCGGCTGCCCGCCTCTGCCAGTTCCGAAATGATACGCGCCTCCTGCGCGCAGACCGGTAATCCATCCTGGTAGACACGGGTTTTCCACGCAACGATGCGCAAGCCTTCCACGGTTTGCTCGATCTCCTGCCATATCCTATCGACCAATTCGGCGCTCTGTACTAACCGCCGCCGCCCAAAAGTGGACGCCTTAATCCGCTGCAGCGATGTGCTCAGGCCGCCCATGTCGGCCTGCGTGTGGACAATGGGGATGTACATCAAGGTCCTTCTGGGACACGAAACCTGGAGAGTCACCTATCGCCTCCTGACTGGCTCCGGAAAGCGTCCGCTCCGGTGCCGTGCTGTTAGAGTGCGTTCCGTTATCAGCGGATTCATAGGTGCAGTAAAGTCTTATCGACTCTTGGCCCGATTATCCTCATGACTGTTTTGGGACATCACTGTGACCGAGATGAAGCTTTCGGCGAGAAACTACCTTCCGCGCAGCCTTCGTACCAGCTATCTCGCTCTCGTCGGGATGACAGTCGCGGACCTGCTCTGAGAAGCTCTTCCTAACGTTACGCAGACCTATCCCACGCGTGAATGCGAGGGGTACGCCTGGGGATCATGAGGCCAGCCACCCTCCAATCGGTACACGGGTGGAAGCCGTCTATTGGGAGAGTCGACCTCAAGGCGGGGCGGTGGAAGCGACCCGGAGGCAACGAAGTGCATCCGTTTCAACTCGAGGCTCCCGCTCTAACGGCCCGACCATGACACACACGGCCAAAAACTTCTTGCCGACGTCGATGCCGGCACACCGGTTCGACGGCTGCAGAGATCATCTCCGTTCTCCGTTTCTGGCTGGAGAGTAGCTGACGTCTCTAGGGATATCTTCTTCCTCGGCTCGACTGCTCAATTCGGGGGGTCTTCACGTCCGCCTGGCCAGTTTCGCTTTCGGAACGGATTGTGCGCCATTAAAGAGTCCGGCCGACCTGCCCCAGTTGTCCGGTTCGGCAATCCGAACTCGCCGTCCTTGCCCTTCGGATAGATCTGTTCCATGACGGCGAGACGTTGTGTATAAGCCGTTGAACAGAGGTAGCATCTCTGTAATGTATCGGCACCCTACGACATGCCAAACGCCCGCGAAGATAGCGCTATTCTGGGTGCAGCGCCGCCGTCCAACGGCTTGGCGCCGTGAGTCTTTGGTCACCCTTAGCGAGACTTCCTCATGACAAGCAGTACCCCATCCATCCCGGACGTACTGAAAGGGACAGCCCTGTTCTCCGCACTCAGTGACGCAGAATTGGAGTCGCTCGCGACGCGCACGCTCATCCGCTCCTACGCATCTGGCGAGTTGCTCTTCTCCGAGGGTGCGCCTTGCGTGGGCTTCTATATCGTCTTCAAGGGGCGGGTTCGCATCTTCAAAGTCTCGCCTGGTGGGCGTGAGCAGGTTTTGGCACTCGAAGGTCCAGGCAGTTCGATCGCCGAACTCCCTGTCTTCGATGGAGGACCGTACCCAGCCTCGGGCGTAGCCGTCGAGCCTTCCGAGCTTCTATTCATAGCTCGCAAAGATTTTCGGGCGCTTTGCATGGAGTATCCGGAAATCGCACTCAAGGTGCTCGAAGTGGCGGGCGCCAGGCTTCGCCGGCTGGTTGGAATCATTGAGGAACTATCGTTCACCACCGTTCGCCATCGCCTGATCTCCTGGATTTTGCGACGGGCAAGGAATGGGGCCGGATTGAGTTTCACGCTCAATGCGAGCCATCAGGAACTGGCGGCACAGATTGGCACGGTCCGCGAGTTGGTCTCTCGCAACCTTGCCCGGCTTCAGGCACAGGAATTCATTGGAATCAACGGCCACGAGATCACTATCCTCAACCTGGAAGGCTTGGAAGCGGAACTTTCTTCAGTCCTCTAGTCTGTTTGGTGACTTTAGTCACGGCTTTCTCCACTGCGCCCGCTTATTCTGAGTCCGGAGACAAACTAGATGGAACCGGATCTGAACCAGACCGTACGAGAGATCGCGATCGAGCACCCCACCACCGTGCGGGTTTTTGAGTCCCTCGGAATCGACTATTGCTGCGGCGGCAAGCGCAGCTTGCAGGATGCCTGCCAACGTGCCGGCGTGCCTGTGGAACGGGCGCTCGATCTGCTGGCGGCGGTGAAGGAAGATTCTACAGCGGACATTGCCAACTGGGGCGGAGCCAGCGCCCAGGAATTGATTCGCCACATCGTGGGACGGCATCACAACTATGTGCGGAGCGAGACCCCGCGTCTGATGACGATGTTCGAGAAGGTCGTAAGCCGTCATGGCCAAGCCCACCCCGAACTGGCGTCGATTCGTGACCTGTTTAAGGCGCTGACGGAGGAACTATCCGTACACATACATAAAGAGGAGAACGTCCTCTTCCCTTACTTCGAGCAGATGGAGGTGGCTGTGGCCCGAGGGGCAGCACCTCTGCCAGCGGCCTTCGGTTCGGTTGAGATGCCGATCAGCCGCATGCTTGCCGACCACGATGATGCCGGGGAGTTGCTGTCCGAGATGCGCGTTCTGTCCTCGGGATATCGCACACCGGACTCGGCATGTCCCACCTATCGAGCTCTATATCACGGACTAGAAGAGTTCGAGCGCGATCTTCACCAGCACGTGCATTTAGAGAACAACATCCTATTCCCGCGCGCGCTTCATATGGAGCGGCAGGTTTCAGCGGTGGTCCATGAGCACCATTAGCCAGATCGCTGCCGGCCCGGCCGCTCTAGTCGAGCGCGAGATGAAGATGCAGCGCATGTTAATCGCTTACATCCTGACTGGTCTGCTGTTCCTGCTACTGCCCGGCACGTTTCTGGGAGTCTGGAATCTGATTTCGATCAGCAACCGGCACTCGCTCGATAGTCTCTCTCCGGCCTTTCTGCAGGCTCATGGACACGCGCAGATTTTCGGGTGGATAGGGACGTTCATCCTGGGTATCGGGTTTTATTCATTGACCAAAATGGGGCGTTGGCCGGCTATCGCGATCCCACGTGGCTGGACTTGCTTCGGCCTATGGACCGTGGGAATCACGCTGCGTTGGTTTGGGGGTATCGTGGAATGGCAGTGGCGAGTCCTTCTGCCGCTCTCTGCGCTGTTAGAACTGGTGGGGTTCCTGCTGTTCTTCCGGACTGTTTCCCGTCATCGGCCTCCGACGCCGGCGGATGGGGCTATAGCAACCCCTCGTCGACCTGAGCCGTGGATGTGGATGGTGATCGGTTCGACGCTCGGGTTTCTGGTGACCCTGGTAATGAACTTCGCCGCGACTCTCCAGGTTTCCATGAGCAATGCGGGGCCCGCACTTGCACATGTGCCTGACCAGCGCTTGGTGACACTCGCGACATGGGGGTTCTTGGTTCCCGCCGTCTGGGGGTTCAACGCGCGCTGGTTGCCCGTCTTTCTAGGATTCGACCAGCCGCGGGCGCGGTTCCTCTTTCTGTCCCTTGGCCTCGCCTGGGCAGCGATTCTGGCGGAGTTCGCTGACCGGCTTACCTGGTTCGCCGCCGTACTCCCGCTCGCAGCGCTGTCCGCCGTGTTCGCACTGCACATCGCAGAGCCCTCGGTACGGCCTGCCAAGACGACTGGTGTGCATCCGAGCTTTCCGTTCTTTGTAAGACTGGCATACGTGTGGCTGCTGATCGCCGCAGTTCTCTCGGTGCGCGCATCCTGGAGCGATGTAGGAGGCGGCATCTGGGGCGCGTCGCGGCATGCCCTTACCGTGGGATTTCTTTCGACCATGGTCTTCGCGATCGGCCAGCGGATTCTGCCAGCCTTCTGCGGTGCGCGCGTCCTGTACAGCCCCCGCCTGATGCTGGCTTCGCTGACAGCTCTCACCATTGGCTGCGCGCTGCGCGTGGCTTCGGAGATCCCCGCGTATGAGGCGAACGTAGAGATCGCCTGGCATGTGCTGCCGTGCTCCGCCGTGATCGAACTGGTAGCAGTCACGCTGTTCGCCGCGAACTTGGCGCTGACCTTGCTCCAACCTCCGGCTCACGGCGGCGGCGGAGAACACCACGGGTTGGACCCAGAGTTACGGATATGATGTAAGTGGGAACCGATGGGTGGCCTCCACTTCAAGTAATTTGCCGCAGCCGACGCTCGAAACACCGACCAGCGCGAGTTGGTACACGGGGTCGTCCGTGCCGAACCGGATCAGCGGGTGGAGCTACGACCCCGCGGGTAACGTCCTGCAAGTGGGCGGCATGACGCGCAGTTTTACCTACGACGCCGAGGACCGGCACGTAACAGCGACGATCAACAGCAACACATCGAATTACACCTACGACGGACTCGGCCAGCGCGTGGAGAAAGTGGCGGGAGGCGTGACCACCGTGTACGTCTACGATGCGTTCGGCAATCTGGACGCGGAGTATTCGTCGAATCCACCAGCGAGCCCGTGCGGCACTCAGACGTGTTATTTGACGCTGGATCATCTGGGGTCGACGCGCATGTTGACCGACACTGCGGGCACAAACGGCGCGGCGTCGAGCAACGCGGCGCGGTACGACTACCTGCCGTTCGGTGGAGAACTGCTGGCTAACGTGAACGGCCGGACAACGGCGATGGGCTATCTTGCCACGCCGGATACGACGAATCCGAAGTTCACCGGTCAGATGCGCGATCCCGAGACCTATGATCCGAATGGGGGAACAGCGCTCGATTGGTTCGTCGCTCGCGCGATGAGCGGCGCACAGGGAAGGTTCCAGAGCGTCGATCCGGGGAACGCGGGAGTGGCACTCGGTGATCCGCAAACCTGGAACGCGTACGCGTATGTCGGAAACAATCCGCTGAGCTACACCGATCCGAGCGGGAGGTTTATCGAGGCGGCGGGTCCTCTGTCTGCTGCTGGCCCGGTCGGTACGATAGTCGGCGGCTTGATTGATCTCGGCGAACTGTTCGGTGCACTCTTCGGACTCTTCGGCGGCGGCGGTGGTTCTCCTCCGCCTCCGAATTGGGCGAACGTGCTGCAAACTCCGGTCAATAACGCTAATCCAGCGTCCGACGATGGCCCTGCGGCGATGGCGGGAATCAACCCATGGTACTCGCAATGCGGATTTATTTACGGGAGCGTTTGCGGTGTCGCACCATACGGGGATTTCATTCCAAGTCCTGGGTCTGTGCCGTCGTTTAGCATAACTCACAGCGAAAAGATACCGAGCAGTCCCAACGGCGTGGCAACGTTTGGTGGGACCCCGAACAACATGCCAAGCTGTTTTGGGAATTTCACACGAAATTGGGGTGATTTGATGAATCCGTTACCCTCCGATTTCGATCCCGCAGAGTTAGGTCGCAAAGGCCTTGAGGGGGCTTCTATTTACTTCCAGGCCAAAGCTTGGCAACACGCAGCCAGCCGAGCTCTTAGCTATCCGAATAAGTCGAGCATCTTTCGGCCACTATTAAAGTACGGAAAGTTCGCAGAGGAAGCCGCAAGTTTGCCTGTCTACACCGTAGGTGCGGGAATTTGGGCCTACAAGGACGATTTGATTGAACGGCACGAAGGAACTTGTCGGCCGTTCTCGTGGGAGTGAATGTGTCGCTAACTGTGAATCGGGAGGCCCCGGCAGTCTATACGGTACTCGGGTATGTAGCGATCTTGGCTGCGACGGTTGTCGTCGCATTAGTGCTCGGCACTCTGTCCTACCTTCTGGTGATTCGAGGCGGCGTGCAGTTTCGAGGCGAGTCTTCAACCAAATGGTTCGGCTTCGCATGGTTCAGTGCGTTCACTTTCGGCTACGTGATTAAACGATGTCGGCGTCATCGGCACAAGAAGATCTTTTGGTGTGTGATCGCAGCCCTGCTTGCTGCCCACATTGGCATCTTTCTGGTCCTCTTCCGACTGGTTGAACATTGGAGATATGCATGGTTTGTTCTGATTCTTATCGTGGAAGGCCCCTTTATAGACGCTCTCGCAAACTGGGGTGTGAGGCGGCTCGAAATCCAGTCCGATCAAAAACATTCCAACTAGCCGTTATCTCCGCAAACAATCAATCCCGGCCTCAGCAACTCACACCAGCTTCCGGCGTTGCACTTCGAGGCGCACAGCGTAAAAGGCAGCTTGCAGGAAAACGAAGGGGACAGCCTGAAGTGACTCCTTCGCGAAAATTGTCAAAGTAGCAGACTGAAGTGTCGCTTTGGAGAATTTTGGGCTTGCGAGCACACTTCTACAAATAGAATGCCTCGCAATGCCCGATGCGTGGAGGCCGGTCTGGCCTCAAACACGATTCTTCTCTTCCGTTCCCTCGGCACTCGCGGCGCGGCGGGTGGCGGTAACGGATAAAAAGGGGTGATAGATAAGGCGGAAGAGGGCTTTTGGTCGCGCTCGGAAAGCGTGGAGACGGGCCGGAAGCATTTCCCCATGCGTCGGGCCTCGGAATCGTCGTCAATGCACTGGGCCTCGGACGGCTTAAAAGCCAGCAGCCCCCTGTAGATGATCCTGAGGATGCGAATTCCTCCGGGCTGCAAAAAGTTCAACAACTTTCCACTCGCTCGCAGCATCCGATTGAGACCTAAGCATCAGAAAACAGGCAGTTTCGGCGAACGGCCGAAATCTGCCTTGGGCGCAGGGGGTCACATTATTAGTTTCAACAACTTGATCGCGTGTCTAAACAACAGGTGTTCCCTTCCAGATAACCTGCAGCTCGTCAGGTCGTTGAAGTTCTAGACCGTTTTCATAGATAATATAGACAGCTCTGGCAATCTTTCGGCGACGGAAGATGGCAAGTCCATATTCAGACGACCTACGGCGGAAGCTGTTGAAAGCGCATCAGCGTGGAGCGGGGAGCCTGTCGCAACTGGCCCAACGCTTCGATGTGAGCCTGGCGTGGGCCAAGAAAATTTCGGCGACACTGCGCTCGACCGGGAAAATGGAGCGGCCGCCCGGCGGGCGGCGCGGGCCCGCCAGCAAAATGACCGCTGAAGTACAAGAGGATCTGCGGAACTGGATTGGCAAGCAGCCGGACCTAACCTTAGCGGAGCTGCAGGATCGGCTGTGGAAGCAGAGGAAGCTGAAAGTCAGCGTGGGCCGGCTGTGGATGGCCCTTCGTGACATGGGATTGCGGCTCAAAAAAAGTCACTCCACGCCGCCGAGCAAGATACCGTCGCCGGCCAGCTACAACGCAGCCTCTGGCGCGAGGAAACGAACCAGCTCGATCCGGCGAGGCTGATTTTCCTGGACCAGAGTGGCGTGACCACGGAGATGACGCGCCGCTACGGACGCGGCCCCGGCGGCGAACGCGTTCGCGAAGGCACACCGGGAGGACACTGGCGAACGCTGACCGTGCTGGGCGCGATTCGCCTATCGGGATGGGTGGCGACCATGACCATCGAAGCTGCCACCGATGGAGAGATTTTCCTGGCCTACGTGGAGCAGGTGTTGTGCCCGCAACTGCAACCGGGCGACATCGTGGTCATGGATAATTTAGCCGCTCACAAGGTCGCTGGCGTGCGCGAGCTGATCGAGAACACCGGAGCCCGACTGCGCTATCTGCCGCCGTACTCTCCGGACTTCAACCCCATCGAGAAGTGTTGGTCCAAGGTCAAACAACTCCTCCGTGCTGCCAAGGCCCGCTCTCTGTCCAGCTTGGAATATCGCCTCTCCGAGGCCCTCGCTGCAGTCACTCCTCGCAACGTCCAGTCCTGCTTCCGTCACTGCGGCTATGGTCTATGAATACTATGAAAATGGTCTAGCCTTGCAGCTTCAAACACAAGGCTCGCGCCATTTTTCCGCAGCGCGGCCTAATAACACGCCGCCTCGACAGACGACGCTAAACCATTCGGCCACTCGCACCGTACGCTGAAGTCGCAATGAGAAGCGCTAGCAGAAACGGCTGCCGAGAGGTCATTGCATCCACCGATAGCGTCGCAACTCTCCGATCAGCGCGCCTAACCCGATCAGAATCGCCGCCGTTCCTACATGCCAGACCAGCAGATGCGGTGCCTGCTGGTACATGCACTGGAATTGAAGAGGCGTCAAAGCCAGGAAGACGGCCAAGCCAGTCAAGACCGCTCCGAGTCCGGCGGATGCGAAGAGCGCTCCTCGCCGCGCAAGCAGCCAGAAGATGACGGCGCCCGGAATGGCGATCATCAGTTCCATGGCCGCGCACGGCCATCCCTCCGAAACAAAAGCGTGGGATGCCTGCCACGGAAAGAACAGCGCTATTCCGCCGATCACCCCAATACCAGATAGCGCCAGAACAAGCGAAAGCGGGAAGCCCTGTCGGCTGCCAGGAACCATTTGCCAAGCGAGCGCAAGCGAGAACAGGATTCCTCCGCCCGCTAGAATCACCGCCATCCAGCCCATTTGAGCTCCGGTCATCAGATGAAAGCCGGCTTTGTCCATGATCGCGATCAGCCCCGCGGCGCAGGCGGCGAAAACGGCGAGAAAGAGCACGACCAGCCTGCTCTGGGATGGAAGAGGCTTCACAGGGGTAAGCGACGACGTCAGCAGACCCCGGACCTTCCTTTGGATTTCCGGGCGAAGCTCCGCGTCAGACTGTGAAGCTGCCCACGTATCCAACTTGCGTTCGAGGTCGACGTCACGCGGATTATCTTGCATTTTCGCGATCCTTTCCCAATGCGCGGCGAAGCGTCTCGTACGCACGGTGTGCCTTCTGCTTCACTGCTCCGATCGTTGACGAGGTCGCCTTTGCCACCTCCTCCAGGCTCATCCCTGAAACCTTTAACATCACGATGACGCCACGCTGAGTCTCGGGCAGGCTGGAGATCAGGCGATCGAAGTCGTCCTGCTCGCGAGGCGCCTCGGGCAGCATCTGATGTAGACCTTCAGGCACAGTCGCAACCAGCACCTCTCGCGATTCCAGCCGCCTCTGCTTCCGGTAGGCGTCCAGGCGGGTGTGCCGCGCGATTGCATAGATCCATGGCATCAGCGGCTCAGAGACGCGATAGGTATGGCGTGAGCGGTGAATCTTGATCCAGCAGTCTTGCAGCAGATCCTCTGCGTCATTCCGGCCCACCCGCGAGCCACCGAAGTAGCGGAGAAGTGGAGGCGAAATGCGCCGCACCAGCTCATCAAGAGCGTCCGGATCGGCACGCTGGTAACGCGTCATGAGGTCCCTCAACTCGCGATCGTCAATCGGTGTCTCACCCATGTAGTTCGAATGTCCAGCGACTTTAGTTACGCTGCCTTCTCAATCATGGCGTAACTTGGTCCAAGCCGTGAACAAGCCACGACGGGCGGCGCGGGCGCACTGGCGGGTATCGGGCCGATCGTTTACGTGAAGCGGGTCAACGAGACCGCTTGGCGGAAAGAAACCGCAAGGACGCGGCGTGTCCGGGCGGACGCGTGAATCGGCTGTGATGCAAGCGAACATCACCGGTTCGGGTTAGAAGGCTTCTTGTAAATCACCCGACGGCAGCAAACGAAAGTACCCGTGAATGCTAGAACGGCAGGCACCAAACCTAAAACGGCCCAGACGGCTTCGGTAAACCAGCCAAACCTTCCAAAATGTAGCTCCGAGAGCCAAAACAAGCCTTGGTCAGTAACCCGGTCAGCGGGATCTAGGAGGAGCAGGGCGTCAAACCATTGCGGGAAAGAAAAATAGATCCCAGAGATTCCCCATAACAGAACAAAGAAGAAACACCAGAATCCAAGCGCACTATGCAGGTCCCAATTGATGCGCGCAAATTGCGACCTCCAGCTCACGGTAAGACTGCGACGCCAATTCTTCACTCCTGGCCACCATATGATGGCTCCTGTCAGACAAAGCAACGTCAAACAGACCCCGCCGATGCCGTTCACGAAACGACCGGCCGATCCGAACAGAAGGTTCGTATGGAGATTCACGATCCACTCGACGGAGGTCCACCGCGATAGCTCGTTTCGGTAAACAATAATGCTCCCGGTAACACTCATGAGCGCAAGGTATACACCGGCCACGGCCCCGATCCAAAAGTGGATCTGGAACAACACGTTGTGCAGCCACAAGGTCTGGGGCTGTTTCAGCCATTGTTGCCATTCGCTCAGCTTGTCTTCCAAATCATCTCCGCTTGGACTGGAGTTGGAGTTCCCAGCTCATTCTAAGCGAGTTCCGGGCAGCTTGCCTGCACGCTGCGACTTCCGCTGCGCCAGCGGACTAGAAACCATAGGAGGGCCGCCCCGAGGGAGAGCATGAAAGCTATCCAGCCCCCGAGAGGCAGGTGCGAAGAAGCGGAAGCCCGATACAGACTGATTGAGCCTAGTAACAACAAAACGCCTGACAAAACGATGCGGAGCCTATGTTGGGGCATCCGGCCCGCCACGAGGGCGGCGAGCTGACCGCCAACCAGAACGGTCGGAATCGTTATTGCCAGGATATTCCAGGGGACTGTCGTCCCTTGCACCGCATTTACGCCCAGGTGCGTGAAGGCGGCCGCGATGGAAGCGGCGGCGATGATGAGATGCGAATTCCCGGAAGCCACGCGGACGGGCATCCCGCGAAACACCTGTTCCACTGTACTCACTTCTCCGGCGGAGAACCCAACCAGTCCATGGAACATCCCGCCGATCGACGCCGCAGCTCCGCGCCAGATGTCGTTCAGAACCCGATAGCGATAGACTCGCCCCTGACGGTCTACATGCCGTTTCAACCCGTTTGCGCGCAAAGCTTCTTGTCCCGTGTTTGCCGTCGCCAAAGCCTGCGAAACTGGAACGTGAGGGTGTGTGTTCCCGCCTTTACGGAACAGCAATCCAGAAAGACCCAAGAGCCCGACGCCAATGATCGCAAGCATCCATTGCGCGGGCACGAAGTGCGAGGCATACCCACCCAGCACCGCCATCGGTGCAGCGAACAAGACGGCAAATCCGGCAATTCGAAAGTCGATCAAGCCGGCGCGCCAGAAAGCGGTCGTCGAACTCATGAAGCCGAATATCTCAGTCATGATTCCGACCTCGACAGCCTGAACCGGTTCCAGATGGTGGCCCAGAAGAGGGAAGACTAATGTATAGAAGGGCAAGAAGAGAGCGGCACCCGAAACCCCCAGCGTATTAGCGGTGATACAGATGGAAAGCGCAATCGGCGACATCCACCAGAATTGCAACCAGTAGCTGAATTGCATTACCGGGCCCCCCGTTCCTGAGATGACAGGATGCGGCGCTCGGCTTGAGCGGCGAAATAACGTTTCATAACCAGTCCTTCGCTCGAAGCCCCAGAAAGTTACGCGCTCGCGGTGGCTGCGGACGTTCCCAAAGTTTTGTCAGGCGAGCGTAACTTCCGTCAGTCCCGCGACGAAGGCACTGATGTGAGGATGAGCCCGGAATGAATTCCAAGACATCTCTGTTCGCCAGTTGGTACAAAATGCTCGCCTTCTGGTGTGGTTCCACGATGGTAGCTGTTGGAGTTGCCCTGCACTTCCCCATGTTCTGGATGGGGCGAAAAACGGGCTTTCGGTTAGCCGGCATGCCGATGGACACGGGCATGCTGGTTGGGATGGCGCTCATCATCCTTGGGGTCGTCGCTACCGCCTATGGTCTACTGCCCCCCCGCCACCAGCATGGACAGGTCAGCCACGGATTGATCGCGCCGCCCGAGGATGCGCCGCTTACGAAGGCCCATTGGATACAGTTAGGGCTGATCGGCATCGCGCTTGTCATCGACGTCATGAAAGCGGCCACCCTCGGGTTCGTCATTCCAGGCATGCGCACCGAGTATGGCCTCAGTTCCGCAAGCATAGCGGTATTGCCGGTCGTCGCGTTGACCGGCACCACTGTGGGGTCATTCATCTGGGGAGCGCTGGCTGATATTTACGGGCGGCGCGCCTCGATTCTACTCGCAGCCGTCATGTTCGTGGGCACTTCCATCTGCGGAGCCATGCCGTCCTTTTCCTGGAATCTTTTCATGTGCTTCATGATGGGGCTTGCGGCCGGCGGTATGCTGCCTGTCGCCAATGCGCTGCTCGCCGAAATCATGCCAACGAAACACCGGGGGTGGTGCCTGGTGCTCATCGGCGGCATTGGCACGATCGGCGGGTATTTCGCAACGAGCGAGCTATCGGCGCTGCTGCAGCCACATTTCGGCTGGCGGATCATGTGGCTGGTGGGTTTTCCGACGGGACTGATTCTGATCGCCCTCAGTCCTCTCCTTCCCGAATCTGCTCGTTTCCTGCTTGAGATGGGGCGTGTCGAGGAAGCACGCGAGATACTCGCCCGCTTTGGGGCCGTCATTAGAACAGACCAAAGCGTAGCAACACGCTATGCCGAGCCAACAGGCACTCCGGGCGGCCGGCAATCTGGTACGCCGGCAAAGTCCGGCCCTCGAATGGGCTTGAGCGTCGCCCTCACGCTTGCGGCGCTGGCCTGGGGTTTCGTGAACTTTGGCCTGATGTTGTGGCTGCCAGCTAGCCTGATCGGGGAGGGCCGCAGTGTAGGCCTTACAAGCACCCTCATCGCGCGGTCGGCATTGATAGCGGTTCCCACGATTGCCGTGGCGACTTATCTTTACAGTCTTTGGAGCACAAAGCAGGTGCTTATCCTGGCCATTGGCATTACGACGCTGGGATTGCTTGCGACACTTGTTCGGAACAACACCGCATTTCCATTCCTTTCAAACCCGCTGATCTCCGTCTCGCTCCTGATCGTCGGCACCAGCGGGGTGATTTCGATTCTAATGCCCTACGCGGCGGAAAGTTTCCCAGTCAGACAGCGAGGCCGCGCCACCGGCTGGGTCGCGGGCTGCAGCAAGGTCGGTGGTGTAATCTCGCAGGGATTGGCCGCATTCGCTTTGGTACCGGCGTTCGGATTGGCGGCCGGAGCAATCGCAATCCCTACGGTGGCGTCTTTGCTGCTCATTGCGGCCTTTGGTCACGAAACACGGGGCCGTGACTTGCGCGAGTTGGAAGCCGAGATGGCGACACAAGAGGCTTGATTGCGGAATGCCGGAATGTGAACAGCCGGGTGGAGCAGCGGCATGAATTGCCACCATACTGCATTTCTCGGACGTGCGCGTAACTTTTCGCTGTGCTCCGGCGAAAGTACCGGAGTGAGCTGCCGCTGCCGGATGCCAGACTTCTGCTCCGCTGGCAAGACCAAAATGACCCGCCGTGCCGGTCTTTTCGTTCTTCTTCCGCTGACCGCCCTCGCGGTTCGCGGGCAGCAGGCTCCGCCCTCTCCCGATAAGGCTTGGCCGGTTTCCTTCCAATCCGGTTCGCAGACCGAAAGAGTCCAGATTTCAAAGGCAAGACCCTCTCTTGATCCCAATCGCGTTTATACCTTGCCCGACCTGGTCGACATCGCGGAACAAGGCAATCCTGAAACCCGCGTTCTTTGGGAGCGCGCGAAACAGAGAGCCGCGGCGGCCGGCATTGCCCGCAGTGCATTATTCCCAACCGTTGCGGCTGTGGCATCAGCTTCCGTGAATCAATATTCTCTGTTCTTCGGCAAGTTTTATCACGAAGACACGGCCTTGTTTCCAGCGCTTGTAAATCTGTCTTATACCGTATTCGACCTCGGAGCGCGCAGAGCCCAAATCGACCAGGCCCGGGCCAACTTGCTTGCGGCCGACTTCTCCTTTAACGACGCGCACCGCAAAATTATTTTCCGCGTCATCGAGGCCTACTACCGCTTGCTCGACGCGATGGGCCAGGAAGACGCAGCGCGGGCAACCGTAACGGACGCGCAGACCGTCCAGCAGGCGATCGAGGCGAGGCTCACCAATGGCTTGGCGACCTTGCCGGACGTCCTCGAAGGTCGTGCCGCAACCGCGCAGGCGCAGTACGAGCTCGCATCCATACAGGGCCTGGAAGCGATCGCGCGAGGCGCGCTGGCAACTGTGCTGGGCGCATCTCCAACCGGTATGTTCCGCATTGAGGATGTTTCCAAGGCTCCCATGTCCGCATCGATAGAAGAGCCGATGGAAACCGTTGTCGAGCGGGCGATCGGTCAGCGGCCCGATCTGCAGGCACAGATGGCGCTGATCCGGTCCGCTGATGCTGAGATCAAGAAGGCCCGTTCCGCCTTCTATCCTGAGATTAGCTTTTCTGGGGACTGGGGCCATTCTAGTGGGTTCGGGCAACAGAAGAACTTTGGCCCTTCTGCACAATCGGCGATCTATCCCTACCAGGCGCAAATAAAGATCAATTGGAATGTCTTCGATGGCGGGGCGCGCAGCAATGCGCTTGCCCTTGCCCGATCCGTATCTCAAGAAGCCCGGGCGCAGGTAACGCTCTCGCGGGATGAAATTGAGAATGAGATCTGGACGTCCTACACCAATCTAAAGACAGCGCGGCGGCAACAGGACGCCGCGAATGCTCTGCTCGAAGCCGCACAGCAATCCTACGCAGCGGCAACGGAGGCGTTTCAGGCAGGAGTAAGAACCTTCATTGACGTAACCACGGCTCAACGAGATTTAGCTCGGGCTCGCACGGCACAAGCAACGGCGCGTATCCAACTGCTTTCGAGCCTGGCGGATTTTGCATTTCAGGCGGGCGATCCCATTCAGACTGCGCAACATTGAGTATGATTTCCCATTCTCCTTCGCTAGAGGTTTTCGGCTCGTTCTTTCCTATTTGGATGCTCTGCATTGCGGCTGCCGTCCTGCTTACGCTGGCGGTCCGCTTCGTACTGATCCGCGCGCGGCTGGATGGAGAACTCGGGCCGCGCGTCGTCGTCTACCCGAGTATGATCGCGCTGTTCGCGTGTGCCATCTGGCTCGTGTTTTTTGATTATTGAGGACTTATGACCAGAAGGTTAATTGGCCGGATACTTGGTTTGCTGATTGTCGCCGGGGCTGCTGCGGCAAGTCTTGCTGTGTGGCACGAGACTCGAATCAATCCGCAGACGGACGACGCGGAAGTGTCCGCCAACCTGATCGGGATTGCGCCCGAGGTGAATGGGCGCATCGTCAAGATAAACGTGAAGGATAACCAGCTCGTACGCAAGGGCGACGTGCTCTTTGAAATTGATCCGATTCCCTATCAGCACTCATTAGAGATTGCGCGGTCGCAGCAAGCGACGCTCGAGGGGCAGATTCGGGATTTGGAACGTACCATTGACGCGCAAGGCAGCGCTGTCGTTGCCGCCACCTCAAGCACAAGGAGCGCGCAAGCCAGGATTGCCAGTGCGGAAGCAGCAGTACAGGCGGCTCGGGCAAGCGTGGACGCTGCGAAGGCGGGGTTGTCGCAGGCCGAGGCCGACTACTCTTATGCAGAAAACAATGTGCTCCGCCTGGAACCTTTACTCACCAGGCAGTTCGTCACAGTGGATCTGGTTGATCAGGCCAGAACTTCGCGATCGGTAAAGGGAGAAACGGTCCGGCAAGCCCGATCCCGCTTGGCCCTTGCGGAAGCGCAATGGGCCTCCGCGGTGGCCCAGCAAAACGAGGCGCAAGCAGGTTACGAACAGAGTAACGCCCAACTCGATCAGTCAAAAAAGAGCGTCGCTATTCTTGAACCGCTCATCGCACAGCGTGCAGCCCGGGATGCGGCGGCTAAGGATGCTGCTTACGACTTGGAGCGCTGCACGGTCCTCGCACCATTCGACGCGCGGGTCACAAACCTGACAATTTCGGAGGGCGCGTATGCCCACGTTGGCCAGCAGGCTTTCACGCTGATCGACACGCGAACGTGGTGGGTGATCGCCAACTTTCGAGAGACCGAACTGAAGCGCGTCCAACCCGGCACGAAGGCGGATGTCTATGTGATGTCCAGACCCGACCAGAAGTTTGAAGGGACCATCGACAGCACCGGTTTCGGCGTGACTCCCGATACCAGCCTGGTCGGCGGTCTATCGCAGGGACTACCCGATGTGCAGCGCTCTTTGAACTGGGTGCACCTCGCCACGCGTTTCCCGGTTCGTGTCCGCATCGATCGCCCTTCGCCGGACGATTTTCGCATGGGCGCCTCTGCAATGGTCATCGTGCGTGGCGACGCGACTAAGGAATCCCGATAGCGCACTTTTTCACTGCTCATGGCGGTTTCTGCAGAATCTCCGGCGATTGGTAATGCCGGTCTTGACCGGCTCGGCGCGTTCTTAAGAGAGGAACTCGCGCCATATCCCGGCCGGACAGCCGCGGTCGCACGCATGGCGACGGCATGTATCGTCACCATGCTGGCCGTGATGATTTTCAAGCTTCCCAACGGTTTCCTGGCAGTCTTTTACGCCCTTGCGATTTCACGCGAGGACCCGCGACCGACAGTGCGGAATGGATTCGCGATCGTGCTGGGTAATCTTGCCGGGCTCGCGTTAGCGCTGGCGGGTATTATCCTTTTCATCGATGATCCCCTGCTGCATTTTCTGTTTGTGGTGGGCACGTTTTTTCTGGCTTTTTTCCTCACCCGTACGCTGGCGAATCACAGCATGGCCTCCGGTTTCAGCATCATCTTAGTTGCTGCGTCTTCGGTGAACATAATTTGGGCGCGCCCCAATCCGCTCAGGCCGGACATTGACATTACTCTCTGGACATCATTCGGGATGATTCTGGGCACGCTCGCGACGGTGCTCGCAGACTGGGTTTTCTCGTCTCCCGCGACCCCAGTAGTTCTCCCGCCGAGTTCCCGCCGGTTGTTCGTCGCCGATGCATTTTCGAATCCCGCGTACCAGGTGTTCGCAACTAAGGGTTGTCTCGCGGCAACAATCTGCTATGTGACCTGGGGGGGGCTCGCATGGCCCGGCTTAGGGGTCTGCACGGTTACTTGTATCATCGCCGCGCCTCTGTCAACTCCAGGTTCCTCGCGCCAGCGGTTGACGACGCGTCTTCTGGGGCTCCTCACCGGCGGTGTGATCTGCGGTATCGGATCCCAGGTCTTCATCCTTCCTTCGGTCGATTCGATCGTGGGCTTCACCCTACTGTTTGCTGCGGTTTCCGCAGCCGCTGCGTGGGTCGCGACCTCGAGTCCCCGCCTGTCCTACTTCGGCCGCCAAATGGCGCTCGCTTACTATCTCACGATGTTCCAAGGCTGGGGAATCACCGCCTCCCTCGCGACCAGCCGTGATCGTTTGATGGGGATTTTACTCGGGCTCCTCGTGATGTGGCTGGTGTTCGACGTCTGAATAGGCCCTCAGGCCAGTTTCAGGTAGTCCTCGTGTTGGAGCCAACGGTCAGTTGGCAACTGTACATGATTTTATAGCTGCCGAATGCCATCCAGCGGAAATCGACCCCTGCATCCGCCAACTGCTTTCCCCAAATCCGATTTAGAGGAGTAGCGCCAAACGTTCATGGCTCCCTCAGAAATCCTCTACGGTGGGGACACAGGACCACCTCGTCGAATTCCACCCGGCTGGTTGCTCAATCGCGTAATCGAAAGTGAGTTGTTGGCGAATTGCGCCGTTAGCGAACTTCACATAGTCAGAACGATGCGGAACTGTGCGTTGCCGCTCATCATGCGCGCGTAAGCCTCGCCCGCTTTTTCGAGCGGATAGGTTTCAATCATCGGACGCTCGGCGCTCAATTCGGCGAAGCGCACTGGCGAAGTCTTCGGGAGCGGGAAGCCATTTCCAGCGGTTATGGGGGTGATAGGGGAAACAGTGGCAAAGAAGCGTCCGTGTTTGCGAGCAGCCGGGAAAAAATGTCGCCTGACGTCCCCTTTTATAGGACTCCTGGATGATTTATAGGACTCCCGGGGGGACGGCTCAGGGAAGGAACCTGGGTTATGGAAACGTGGTGATAACCAGATGGAATCGCGTGGCATACCTTCTAAAGCATGCGTACCGCGCCGTCTTCCACGAAAAGATGAACGCGATAGTCTGAGCAGCCCGGAAATCCGTGCTCCATGAAACTGAGCCGACAAGCCTGGGTTCGGTGCCTCCGGATGCAAGCTCATACTTGTCCGATCTAGAGGAAAGTTCTCGGTTCGATCGACGTTCCAGTGAAATGGGGGTGAGACAAGTTCTGTTTTGGCTTCGCTAAGTCATTGAAATTGTTGGCAAATAAATCAGCTTCGGAATACTTCGCTGGCACGATCGGAGCACCTGCAAGTGAACGCCTTCGATTTAAAATTGCTTCGAACACCATAAGATGGCGGGGACTAATTCTTGTGAAATCCGTACACGCGGAGCTATCTTATGCGTGGCATTCGGGTTGCTAGTAAATCGACCTCAAGGGCTTTGTTACCGCCATGTCTGATATCGCCGCGACGACGGTTCCTTCTCTCCCTGCCCTAAGGCAGGCGCGCGCGTATGTCCAGATGATGCGTCCCGCCAACATGATCACTTCCATGGCGGACGTGCTGGCCGGATTCGCTGTCACAGGTCTGATCGGTTGGGATTCCCTCCCATGGCTGCTCGCCTCGACCCTCTGCCTGTACGCGGGCGGCATCGTGTTCAATGATGTTTTCGACCTCCAGATCGATGCGATCGAGCGCCCGGAACGGCCCATCCCCAGCGGCCGGGTGAGCGTCGGCGGTGCAGCAATGCTGGGGTCCGTGCTTCTGGTAAGCGGCATTGCCCTAGCCAGTCGCGCATCCACGCTAGCGGCTGCAGTGGCCGTTCTTATCGTCATTGCTGCTCTGTCCTACGACAAGTGGGCGAAACATGTGCCCGGTGTTGGCCCTTTTGTCATGGGATCCTGCCGAGGGCTTAATCTGCTGCTCGGCATGGTGGCCAATCCGTCTTCTTGCGTGAGCCACTGGTTTGTTCCGCTGCTGCCCCTGGCGTACATTGCCGGCGTGACGCTGCTGAGTACAGGAGAGGTGAATGGCGGATCACGGCGAACGTCGTGCCTATCGGCGTTCCTGATGGGCGGAGGCGGGCTTGGCATAGCGGGGGCCGGCGTAACGCCGGATTTCGACGTCTGGCGGGTCATTCCGTTTCTGGCGCTGCTTTCGTGGAGACTGGGTCCGCCCTTATGGCGGGCCTGTGTTACACCCGAGCCGGTGTATATTCGCCGAGGAGTAAAGGCTGGGATACTCTCGCTGGTGGTGCTTGATTCGGCGATTGCCGCAGGCTATGCAGGTTGGCTGTACGGTGGCGGCCTGCTTGTGCTGATGGTCTCAGCCTCCCGCTTGGCCAGATTATTTCCGGTGACCTGATGATGCAGGCTATAGAGAGGATGCTCTAATATGATACGTAAATGTATGTTGACCACGCGCCAGCTCACGGATGAATACTTCCTCGAAAATCGCAACCGGCTCCTCGACATCGCCGCGTTTCTGGACCGGCTCGAACGGTCCCACGATGGCGAGGACCCCAGCTCCGATTTCCGCATCCGCGCGTTCCGCAAGGGATTGCAGGAGTTGCTGAGCGACAAACCCGGCCGCGCCGCACGTGTGCATCTGATCCTCAGCGATCCCACGGCCCAGCCGCGCGAACGGCTCGACTGCAAAGCCGCCTATGGAGCCTATAATCCCGCGCTGGAGGTGCATTCATGAAATACATTGAACCCCATGCGCACATGATCTCGCGCACCACTGACGACTATGAAAAGCTGGCGCTGACCGGGTGTGCGATCGTCAGCGAACCGGCGTTTTGGGCCGGCTGGGACCGGCTTTCCGCCGACAGTTTTGAAGATTACTTCCGGCAACTCACTGAGTTCGAGCCGCGGCGCGCCGCACAATACGGGATTCAGCATTATACGTGGCTGTGTCTGAATCCGAAAGAGGGTGAGAACCGCGAGCTCGCGCGCGAAGTCCTGAAGCGCATCCCGAAATTTCTCGACCGGCCGAACGTGTTGGGGATCGGAGAGATCGGGCTGAACCGGGTCACCCAACGCGAGTTGGAAACGTTCACGGACCATGTGTCCCTCGCGCTGGAGCACGATCAGTTGATCCTAATCCATACGCCGCATCTCGAAGACAAATATAAAGGCACGAAAGTCACCATCGACGCGCTGCTGAAATTCCACAAGCTTGATCCCAGCCGCGTCATGATTGATCACGCCGAGGAGCACACGGTGGAGATGATTCTCTCCCATGGTTTCCGCGCGGGTCTGACGCTGTATCCGAATACCAAGGTCTCATACGCGCGGGCGGTCGACATGGTCGAAATGCACGGTCCTGAGCGTATCTACGTGAATTCCGCCTGCGACTGGGGCCACAGCGTGACGGTGGCGATTCCGCAATTCATCCGGGAGATGCGTCGCAGGGGGCACACGGAGGAAATGATTTCCAAAATCGTGTTCGAGAATCCGATCAAGTTCATGCGCCAGTCTCCGAAATTCCGGGCGCCGGCTCAAGAGGAAAAAGCAGCTGTATTGGTCGCTTGATCGCATGCTCTTGGATCGCCTCAGCGCGCGCACCCGTGCCGGGAGCGTCCTTCTGAGGTGGTGGACCGTATCCGGCGCGAATTCGCCCGTCTGGTAGGAGCGCCGTGCGCAAAACCGCGGTCATCAACATTGTCGGTCTGACGCCGTCTCTCATCGGCCCCGATACGCCGGCTTTGCACGAGTTTGCCTGTAGCGGCCGCACGGCGCATATTGAGGCAGTCACGCCGGCCGTCACCTGCACCGCTCAAGCGACGTACTTCACGGGCGCATATCCCGAAACGCATGGCATCGTTGCGAACGGCTGGTATTTCCGGGATGAATGCGAGGTGCGGTTCTGGCGGCAATCGAACAAGCTGGTGCAGGCGTCGAAAGTGTGGGACATGGCGCGGGAGATGGATCCCACCTTCACGTGCGCCAATCTCTTCGGCTGGTACAACATGTACTCATCCGCCGATATTTCCGTGACACCGCGGCCGATGTATCCGGCCGACGGGCGCAAGCTGCCGGATGTCTACAGTGTGCCAAGCGACCTGCGCAACGAACTGCAGAAGCATTTCGGTCAATTTCCGCTGTTCCAGTTTTGGGGTCCTGCGACATCGATCCGCGCCAGCGAGTGGATCACAGAGGCGGCGCTCTACGTGGACGAGCATTTCGATCCGACACTGACGCTGATCTATCTGCCGCATTTGGATTACGACTTGCAGCGCCTCGGGCCGGCCGATCCGCGGATCGCGGGCGAACTGCGCGCGGTGGATGGGCTCTTCGCCAGGCTGCGGCGTCATTATGAGCAACGCGGCGCGCGTATTCTGGTGCTGTCGGAATATGGAATCACGAAAGTGCGCCAGCCCGTGCACATCAATCGCGCGCTGCGTGAGCAGGGGCTCCTCTCGGTCCGCGAGGAACTCGGACACGAATTGTTGGACGCGGGAGCAAGCGCGGCGTTCGCCGTAGCCGACCACCAGATTGCGCACGTCTACGTGAACGATCGCGATCAGATGGCACGCGTCCGGGGCATCCTCGAATCGCTTTCCGGCGTGGAAAACGTTCTGGAAGAAAGCGGCAAGTCCGAACGCCGGCTGCAGCATCCGCGCTCGGGCGAACTGGTGGCCATCGCCCGTGCCGACGCCTGGTTCACCTACTACTATTGGCTGGATGACCGCCGCGCTCCGGACTTCGCGCGCACCGTCGACATTCACCGCAAGCCGGGATACGATCCGGTGGAGCTGTTCCTCGACCCGGAACTCAGGCTAGCGAAACTGCGGATTGCTGGAAAGCTTGCGCGCAAGTCGCTTGGGTTTCGTTACCTCATGGATGTGATTCCGCTAGATGCCACGCTGGTGAAGGGATCGCACGGGAGGCCCACCGATCTGCCGGCCGATGGTCCGCTGCTGATAACCAGCGAACCTGGTTTGTTGGACAAACAAGAGGTGAGCGCAGCGGACGTTTGCGGGGTTATTCTGCGCCACTTACGGGATTAGACTACAGGCTGCGCTCGGACAGGAATTCGTGGCGCGCTCCAGGGGATCGCTCGAAACGGGATTCGGCTCTTAAGGCTGGGGCTTTCGCGCGCTCGCCAGCCAATGCGGAATAGGCGGAGGCAAGGGATTTACGGCGACTTCGGTGAAGCCGGCTGCCTCCATCCACATGGTAAGCTCCGCCGAGGAAAACACCCAGCCGGATTGCGCGGTCAGGGCCATGTTGACGGCAAAAAGGGCCGAAAACTTGGGCGCTGTATGAGTCGGGTCCGTCATCATGTCCATGACATAGACCAGCCCTCCCGGAAGCATGGCGGCGTATGCCTTGTGAAGCAGCGCCTGGATGTTTTCGGCTGATTCCTGGTGCAGCATCCCGAAGAGCAGGACGGCATCGTTGCCGCCAGGGAATGGGGTGGTGTGATAATTTCCGGCCAGTGTCTTGACGTGATCCGCTGCGCCCTGTTGCTCGATCAGTTTCTCGGCGATCTGGACTACAGGCGGCAGATCCAGAACGGTGGCATGGAGGTCCGGATAGAGGCGCGATAACTGCACGGAGTAGGTGCCGGGGCCCCCGCCTATATCCAGTAATCGCTTACATCCGCCCAAGGAAAGTCGAGCGAGAACTGCCGGGGCGGTTGCCAGCGCCTTGCCGTGCATAGATAGAACAAAGTTGCGCGTCCGCGCTTCGTCATCGCCCAGGTGCAGTTGAGGGGATTCCACCGGCTTGCCGGTTTTGCCGAACGTCGCGAGGCGGCCCCAGGACGGGTAGACGTCGCGCATGTAAATCAACGCAGTCGAAAGGTCCGCCTTACTGCCTGGCACCAGAAACAAGGCACTTTCGGCGGTATTGCGAAAGCGGTCGTCTTCTTTCTCCAGCAGGCCCACGGCGACGCAAGCGTTTAAGATCAAGGTCGCGGCGCGACCATCCATGCCCAGGTGATCGGCTACCTCCGTCGCAGGTGCTGCATTCAATTTGGAAAGCGCGCCAAAGATGCCCAGTTCCGACGCGGCGAAAAGCACCGCGGAGTCCTGAAACAGGCTGGCCATGTTAGTAATTCGGGATGGGTCGGGTCTCACTTGGTTTTAGAGTGTCCTCAGAAATGCGATCAAAGCACCGCGGTCTTCGGCGCTTAAGGTGAGGCCGAAAGGATGACCTGTGACCGCGTGTGAAGGCGTCCATTTGCTCCAGTTGGAGGACCGGAAGGCGGGACGCAATCGGGAGGAATCGAAAAACTCCTCCAAAGTGCCGATGGACCCGTCATGAAGGAAACAGGCCTCCAGCCACAGCATGCGAAGCGATGGGATACGATATAGCCCGGTTCCCTTGCGAGTCTTTAGCGCTAGATTGGGATCGGTTCCCACCGTTATTGGCGTAATGTCCGCGGTCTGGAGCAGAGACGGCGGCGCCTGGAAACCCTGGACCAGAGTGAGGCGATTGTTGGTGTAGAGCGGAGGGGTATGGCATCGCTGGCACCCGGATGTCCTAAAAACCTCCTCTCCTCTTCGAGAGCGCGCGTCGACCGGGTTGGGATTCGGAGGAGGCTTCAGCGAATAGAGGTACGTCGCAAGGGCGTACAGAAGCGCATCCGGCGTGCGCTTGATTCCGCCGCCGAGACCCATGTTCTCCAGTCTTAGTGTCGCGTCCGGACCATCGCCAAAATGAGTCAAGGCATCGCTGACATCCGCGATCATTTCGGAGTAGCGCATCAGATCTCGTATGTTTCTTTGGCGTGACGTCCCGGTTCGATCGAAATACCGCATATCCTTAATTCCGATCAGATTCGCGATTTTGACCGGGTAAAGGAGGCTGGTATTGGTGCGAGCGTGGACACCGAGAGGATTCTGTTCGTAGAGCCGCGCGATCTCTTCAGCAGGCATGTCGGCGACCGCAAGATTGGGATCGTTTATTAGGTAGGGGACGCGATAATCCTCGCGCATGTGTTTGCGGCGGCGGTTCTCCAGCAGCTCCGGGCTCATGGACGCGTAACGGCGCGTCAGATCTCCCATCAGCGGACCGAACGGCGTGTGCGTGTTCGCAGGACCTTCAACGAGCGTTCCATCCGGCAAAGCGTGCACATGGCACATGGCGCACGTGTCTGTGCCCATTTCGACTTTGCCCTTGGCGCGCACCACATAGCGCAGCCCCACAAGCACACCCGCCGGCGTGATCTGCAGGCCATACGCTTGTATGACCTTGGGGTCGCGAATCAGTTGCAGATTATCTTCGCTGCCAGTGAAGCGTGGCAGTTCGCGGCCGTAGAACACCTCGCGCCCGGCGGCGATCCAGTCGGCTTCCGTTTTCAGCGTTGAAACGTCGACCAGAGGCTTCGGCTCCTGCTCCTTGAGCCAGTCCAAATAACCGGGAGGCTCTTTCTCGGGCGTGTAGACCGGATAAGTCTTGAGGTTGACTTCCGGAAGCGCGTAGTACTGCTGTTCGGAAATCAATTTCGGAGCCTTACCAAGGCCCGCCACGGGTAGCCGGAAACCGGCCACGTCCCGATCATCCCAAACCTTGGGAATGTTGACCGTCTCGGCCAGACCAACCGTGGCAAGGACGATGAGCAAAACGGCGACGAGCGAATTTCGACGTAGCATTTTCTTTGCGCAACACCTCGACAGAAAGCGTCAACCCTTTTGCTCGAAACTTAGAGCAATTACAGAACCATATAACAAGTACCGAACCATATTAACCGCAAACTTAGGATGTACCGTCAACGAGCAACCAACCCGTGAGACCACGTCTTACCGGCGCGTTTTCGCATTCGGCGAAACGGGAAGCCGCACGTCTAAGGCCCCGGCAAACCCGTGAAAAAGGGGGACAGACTCCACTCGTAAAATTTATGATTTCACGTTCGAGCGTGGGAGTGGACAGAGCGGTCTGTCCCCTTTTTCAACAAGCTCCTAACGCCCCGGCAAACCCGGCTCCTGATCCACTTAATAAGAAATTTCGATTGGACCGGCAGGGACTTCCATTTTAGCCTCAAAATAGCATGGTCCCCGCTGAGCCCACGGGCGCTGAGCCAACGGATCTAGGGGCGTCTCTGCTTCATCGAGTTAGCCGAATTGCCAATTCCGATTTTTCCGTGGACGAAATCCTTGGACAGATCGTTGGGCTGGCTGCCGGGATCTCCCATTGCGACGCCTGCCTGATATATCTGCACGAAACTGCGACCGGGGATTTTGTGCTCAGGGCCTCGCAACTTCCACGTTCGTATGGCGCGGCTGGCGCCGCTACGCTCCGGTTGAAACCCGGTGAAGGAGTGACCGGCTGGGTGGCGGAACAGCAACGTTGCGTGGCACTCGGCGACAGCGCTTCGAGCGACTCGCGGTTTAAGACCGTTGCCGCGCTGGTGGAAGACACCTACGAAGCGCTCTTATCCGTTCCGTTGATCAATCGAGGCAGGACCATCGGTGTCATCAATATTCACCACCGTGAGCGCCATCACCACTCCGAAGAGGAGATCAACTCCATCACGTTTATCGGTGAACAACTGAGCGGCGCGATCGCGAAGAGCGCGCTGGAGGACGAAAATGCGCGCCTGGCGGATCAATATCGAAGGGAGGAGCAGCGTCGGGCGCAGTTGGAGGAACTGGTTGCCCAACGAACGGCGGAGCTAAAGGCCAACAACGACGAGCTCCAGAGGGCCAAAGAAAAAGCCGAAGAAATGGCTCAGTTGAAAAGTGAATTTCTCGCCAATATCAGCCATGAGATCCGGACCCCCATGAATGGCATCATCGGGATGACGGAACTGGTCCTCGACAGCGAATTGCAATCTGAACAGCGTGAGTTCCTGCAGATTGTCAAAAACTCAGCTGATTCGCTCCTCTATATCATCAACAACATTCTGGATTTTTCGAAACTGGAAGCCAGGAAGGTGTCGCTCAATGAAGCGGAATTTGAACTCGAAACTGAAATTGAAGAAACGATTCGTTCCTTGGCATTGCCTGCCCATGAAAAAGGATTGGAACTCACCTATCAAGTGATGTCCGGCGTCCCTCCCTGGGTAAGAGGAGATTCCCACCTTGTACGCCAAACCCTGGTGAATCTGATAGGGAATGCGATTAAGTTCACCGAACAGGGCGAAGTAGTAGTGCGCGTGTCTCTTGGCTCCAGCTCGGACGATGACGATGGTACGCTCCTGCACTTCGCGGTAAGCGATACCGGTGTAGGGATTCCTGCCGACAAACAGGAGAAAATCTTCGGAGCATTTGTGCAGGCGGACGGGTCCACGACGCGACTGCATGGGGGCACCGGCCTCGGTCTGGCCATCTGTTCGAATTTAGTCGAACTGATGGGCGGAACGATCTGGGTGGAGAGCGAGCCCGACAAAGGAAGCACGTTCCATTTCACGGCGCGGTTCGGGCGCGTCGCGGTGGCCTATCCGATTCCGGAGCAATCCGGGAGCGTGGATATAACCGGACTTCCGGTGCTGGTGGTGGACGACAACGCCACGAACCGGAAGATTCTGATGGAGACGCTAAGGCGGTGGGGGACGAACCCCGTGGAAGCAGCAGGCGGCTTTCAGGCTCTTGAGATCCTCCGTGCGGCTTCCCGGGACGGCCGCCAGTTTCGTTTGATTCTGGCCGACGTTCAAATGCCCGGGATCGATGGTCCGGAATTTGCGAGGCGACTGAAAGCCAGGCCGCTGCCAACTTGCGTGCCCATTATCATGTTGAGTTCGGTCGGCCATCACCTCAGCGCAACTCTATGCCAGGAGTTGGGTGTTTCGATGTACTTGACCAAGCCGATCGCCTCAGGTGCCCTCCTGGACGCCATTAGGAAGGTCATTTACGCCTCGCAGGAGGAGCCGCCCTCAGGTCCGGACAATGGTCTGAGAGTGGCGCCGACGATCCTGGTTGCGGACGATGATTCTAACAATCGCATCCTCATCATGAACATCTTGAAGCGGAGCGGCTATCAAGTGATCGTCGCGCGAGACGGCGTGGAGGCCATCCGCTTGTTCTCGACGGAGTCCCCGGACCTTATTCTTATGGACGTGCAAATGCCGAACCTCAGCGGACTGGAAGCTGCGGCAGCGATACGCGCGAAGGAAGCTCCTTCAAATCGCCGCACTCCCATCATTGCCTTGACGGCGCGCGCGATGGCCGGTGACCGCGAACGGTGCCTCACCGCCGGCATGGACGATTATCTTTCCAAACCCGTGCGAGCACATGATCTGCTGGCCCGAATCGTGCATTTCACGACTCCAACGGGCGAAAGCAGCCCGGCACAGCTGTAGATCAAAAGAATCGAGTTCAAGTTCGCGAACGGAGTTTCAAAAACCGGAGTCTTCGGCGGGCAACGGGGGCGCGTCCGGATCAGACGGGTTTCGAAACCGATAACCGACGGATGGTTCCGTCAAGATGTACTGCGGCTTGCCTGGATCGTCCTCAATCTTTTTGCGGAGCATTCTGATGTACGCCCGCAAATACTCGAGTTCATCGCCGTAATCCGGCCCCCAGACGGATCGCAGAAGTTTCACGTGCGTGAGCGGCGCGCCGGCATTCTTCATGAGGAAGGCCAACAAGTCGAACTCCGTAGGTGAGAGATGAATTTCGTCTCCGCTCCGCAACAGAATGCGCCGTTCGACATCCAGTTTAAGGTTACCGGCTTCCAATATCGTGGTCGGCTCGGCCGACGGTTGGACGCGGGTCCGGCGCAGCACGGCGCGCAGACGGGCGGTTAGCTCCCGGTACCGGAACGGTTTTGTGACATAGTCGTCCGCTCCTGCTTCTAAAGCCCGAACTTTGTCGTCTTCCAGTTCGCGGACGGTCACCATTACGATCGCGACGTTCGGCGCCATCTCCCGAAGGCGGCGGCAGGCGTCAATGCCGCTGATGCCCGGCATATTGATATCGAGAAGAACCAAATCGAAAGGCTGTTGCTGCACGGTGCCCAAGGCTTCTTCTCCACTACGCGCCTCGCCCACGGAAAATCCGCTCGCGGTCAGCGAGCTTCGCAGCGCCTTCCGCAACGAAGACTCGTCGTCCACGATCAAAACACTACTCAGTGGCGAGGGCATGTTTAGGTTCTTCCTTGGCGCTGGGCAACTTCAATGAAAATGTGACGCCGTCCTCAATCTTCCCGGTTGGCTCCAGCTCCAACGCGCCTCCGTGAGCAGCCGCGATCTTGCGGGCTACGTATAAACCGAGGCCCGAGCCGGAGGTGGAGCGCCTCGCGTCCGTCCCCCGATAAAAGCGCTCGAAGATGCGGCGCTGTTCGTGGGGTTGAATCGAGCTTCCGCTGTTCGTGACTCTCAGCGTAACGGAATCGGCGCGCTGCTCTGTCCCGATGCTCACGATCGAACCTGGTTGGGAATACTTGCAGGCATTTTCGATCAACTGACCCACCGTGAGTTTGAGCAGCTCCGGGTCCGCGAAAACGAGTGCGGGCTCGAGTGCCGTTACCCGTATCTGCCGGTCCGACGATCTTGCGGCGTAATACTCGGCGACTTGTGACGCCAATCCCACAAGATCGACCCACTCCATGCGAGGCTTTATATCTTCCCTGTCCAGACGAGCGGTGCGCAGAAGTCGCGAGGTTAGGCTTCCGAGACGCGCGGCCTCATTCTCCACCGTATCGGCCATCTCGATCTGCTCGTGCAGGAGCGGGCCCGATTCGCGCAATCCACCGATCGCGGCGAGAATGGTAGCAAGCGGAGTCTTGAATTCGTGCGCGAGCGCATCGAGCACGGCGGAACGATAGATTTCGGCTTGCGCCGCTGCGGACGCCGCACTTGCGTTGTGAAAAGCCCTGATCCTCGCGAGCAGCGCGGCCGTCAGCGCCGTCAGGGGACCGGCTGTTTCCTCCGCATGGCGGAGCCCTTCGAATCCGATCACTTCAATTAAATTCCCGGCTAAACGAACGCATCGGACCGCGACGCCGGAGTCTGGATCGTCGAAGTCGCGCCCGCGTATATACGCCTCGCGCGTCTTTTCCGCAAGCCCGGAATGCGAATCCCCTACAAGATGCGATTCGGCCGTTTCGACATCGAAAATACAGACGGAGGTGACATTAAAAAGCTGCCGAAAGGGGTCTAAAAATTTCTCACTGGCGGCATCTTCGGGCTCCAGCGTCAAAAGTTGCTGGGAAAGCTGGTATAGGCGGTCAAGCCGGTCCTTTTGGCGGCTCGCCGACCTCGCTTCCTCGCGCACGCGCGTCACTAAACGCGTGATCACCAGTGCCGTGATGGCAAACGAGAGCAATGCCAGGACCTCGCTCGGATTGGTCATTCGCAAGGCGAAGAGCGGAGAGGCGAAAAAATAATCCAGCGATAAGGCAGATAGGATAGATATCAGAGCGGCGGACGGGAAATCCCCCGTCAACGACTGCAGCACCACGATCAGGAGAAATACAGGAATCGCCCCGGATACGCCGAGATGCAACCGGAAGCACAAGGCGGTGCCGAGCGCTACGGCCACGCCGCCGTAAAACGTGCGCATGACGCTATCCCACCCGGCGCCGCTGCTTTTAGGCTCCATTCTTAAGGTCTGCTCAACTCAATGTTAGCTCGCGGGGCGCGGACTAAGCTCGGGGCAATAATGAGAAGGATTGGTCCTGACTAGGACGCCCCAAATGGGTCGCAAAAACGATAGCCGACCCATGCCTCGGTCGAGATATATTCGGGCGTTGCCGGATCGTCCTCGATCTTTTTTCGGAGTATGCGGATGTACGTTCTCAAATATTCTAGTTCGCCACCGTATTCCGGTCCCCAAACGGCGCGGAGCAGCTTCGCGTGCGTGATCGGAACTCCAGGATTTCTCATCATGCAGGCCAGAAGATCGAACTCCTTCTGGGAGAGCCGGATCTTCTTCCCGCGCTTCATGAGCAAGCGGCGGTTGAGGTCGAGTCGCAGGTCACCCGCGCGCAGCATTGCGGCTTCGGCGTTCTCCGGCTTGTGGGTGCGCCGAAGCACGGCTCCCAGACGCGCCACTAGTTCCGCAAACCGGAAGGGTTTCGTGACGTAATCGTCGGCGCCCGCGCCCAGAGCCCGCACTTTATCGTCCTCGCTGTCACGGACGGTCACGATAATAATGCCTGCCCGCGGTGCAAGATCACGAATCTGGCGGCAGGCGTCGACCACGTTAACACCGGGCATGTTGACGTCCAGGAGAACGATATCGAATTGCCTTTGTCCCATGGCAGCCACCGCATCCCGATCGGTGCCGGCTTCCTCCACGGAGAAGCCGCTCGCCTTCAGGGAAGTTCGAATCGCTTTCCGCAAGCAGGCTTCGCCGTCCACGACGAGAACACTGTATTTTTCGGACAGCGGCGGCGATGGCATCGCGCTCACGGCATCCTCGCTTTCGGGATTCACGAACGACGGCAAGCGCCAGGGAACGATGATCGTGCCGAGGCCCGCCTGTCCGCGCGCCTCATCCCTGCCTCAAATTTCGAGCTTGCCTTGGAATTCCATTTCCGCCAGGGGAAAGACCTGGGAGATCATCAACCTGCCGAGTTTCGCTTCAAAGGTGACAGCTCCGTCTTTCGGGGAGATCTCCGCCGACAACGGGAACATGTAGACCACCACCGGGCCGGAGTCGCGCTGGAACACTTCCACGCTGAAAGGCTTCACATCCTTCTTGCCTTCCCGCTTCAGGACCGCATCATCCATCAGAGGATAGCCCAACTTCTTGGGATCGCCCACAAAATACTTTCCCGGAACGCCGTATACGGCCAGCATGTAGCCCTCGGTCGCTGACGTGGGCGGTTCGACATCGCGGGCCTTCAATTCCGCCAGGCGAATCGGGAGCGCGCTCTCCCAAACCAGCCTCAACTTATAAAACGTATCCTGGCCGGTGCGTTTCGGATCGGCATTCGGTCCCCCGAACAGACTCGACGCGTTGGGCATGGGCTTCTTTCCGTTGTTGATTCCGTCATAGCCAACGCCGGTCGCTTGTCCCATGTTCCCGCCCGCGCGACGCTCATCTTCGGATTGCAGGCGGGCAATTCCCGCGACCGTAAGCTTCGACCACGGAGAATTGCTGATGATCTGCACGGCGTCTTGCTCCGTCCAGCTCGGAACCGGTTTGGTTTTCCAGACAGGATCGGCCGCCAGCAGCAATATGGCGCACACCAGCAAAAGCAATGGCACTTTCACGCGAGACATAACCTATACCTCTCGTTATGAAACAATCCGTGGCGAAGGACCCTAAGGATGCCTCGCCATGGATACAACGATCATTTTACCGCACCGGTCTTGCAGCTTGACCGGTACATCCTCACAGATCGAGCTTATCGAAGACCCGCATTTCTGCCGTGTCGAAGATCTGATCTAGCATGATCCGGCCGATGCGCGCATCGAATTCGACATGTTCATCCTCGGTCGTGATCGCGGCGTCACGCGGAAACAGGTAGAGCACCAGGCTGAGTTTGTCGGTTTGCACCGAGACGTCGACCTTTACCGGCTTTAAATCCTTCTTCCCGGCGCGCTTTAAAGTCGCGAGCTTCTTCAGATTCCAATTGTTGTTTTCCTCGCTCAGATCCGCCGGCGGAATCGGTACGCCGTATACCGCTATCGCGTAGTATTCGCCTTTCCAATCAGGAGCGTTCTCATCCTTCACTTTCAATTCCGCGGCGCTCACCGTTGCGGAGCTCTCCCAGCGGATCTGCAATGCGTTGGACGGTACCGCATAATTACGGACCTTCTTGGGCGAACTCCCGATCAGGAAGCCCTTGGGGTCCAGGCCTTGGAGCCCGATGCCTTGGCCTCCGCCCATCTTTCCGGCCTGCCGAAGCTCATCTTCGCTCTTCGGGACGTATGCCTTCACGGTGGTCCACTTCACCCACGGGGAGCCCGCGAGCACCTGTTTCGCGTCCTGCTCCGTCCACTTGTCGAAAGGCTTCGTGCGCCACGACGGATCCGCCGCCGCCGTCAATGCGACTACGGACACCGCGACGGAAAAAACGAGCAACGACGCTCTCGAGGCTTTTAGAATATGTGATGTTTTTGGAACCTGCGACACTTTCGAAATATGGCTCATACTGGGGACCTCCTTACCTTGATCGACTGAAAACTTGGATGTGGCAAAGCACCCTTGCGAGTACTTTGCCACGGTTTTTATACGAACACTTATAGCTTCACCAGAAGGGCGATCGTGAACCGGCGTTCCTGCTTGCGCAGATCCGGTTGCCACAGGCCACCGTCGGCGCCGCAGCCTGTAGTACTGCCGACCGCAAGTCCGTCATTACAGGTATAGGAGCCCGGGTTGCCGGTGTTGGTGTAAGTTCCAGGAACTGCCTGAGGAGTGACACCGCCGGGTCCCGTAAAGTACGGGACAGTGGAACCGCGCTGCGTGAACTCGAACATCCAGGTCACCCACTGGCTGGGCATGTAACTGAAGTTGACCTGGAAATCGTAGCCTTTGAACGGCAGGCCAGGAGCTTCCGGGAAATAGGGCGTGCCGGTGGTGGCCGTCGCGCCGTTGATCGGCGGCAGGAGAACCAGGTAGCGGCCGGGGTTGTTCATCACACCGCCGCCAAAGTTGAACGCGAACCGTTCCTTGGTGTCGAGCCACAGCTTCATATACCCCATAATGCCGATGAAGTTCTGCGCGGGGATGCCCTTCTTAAATTCGCCCGTGCAGGAGACGCCGCCGCCCGTTTCGCAACCGAAATCCTCGGTCATGGTCATCGCTGCGCGATGGAAGCCCATTCCGTCCTTCTTTTCGTAAAACTTCCATTCCTGGCTCCAGTCCGCGTGATAGCGGGAGCGAGTGTTATTGCCCAGAGTGTCGCGGCCGAGCGTATAGGTGTTCCACACGAAATCCCAATTCGCGGTGGGCCGATACAGAACCTGCCCTCCCACGGCTTCTCTGCCATTGTACTTGGCATAAGTCTGCCAGCCGTTGATGAGCCACGGCTCAATCTTCAGCTTGTTGGTGGGGAAAAACTGTATGCGCGCTCCGGTGAAGAACCACGGCGTATTCGACGACACGTAGGACGGCTGGTAGGTCCAGTTATCGAAGCTGTAGTAACTGAACAGTCCGATGAAGGACAGGAAGTCGCCGACCTGGATGTTCAGGCCGTGCTTATAGTTTATGTGATAGCCGGCGTACATCTCGGTCAGGTACCGGTAAGCGTCATTCAGCTGCCATTGGCCCAGGCTGTAACTGGCATCGTTGCGCGGCACGGCCGTGGAAACAGCGCCGAACTGCGTCAGGATGCGGCCCTGCATGTTGCCGGCGTGAAAGTCTCCGCCGGCGCCCAGAGCCTGGATGACAAACTCACCCGTCCGCTCGCCCTCGGTGGTTCCACCGAGACTGTGATCGATGGGATGGTTGAGGTCGTACATGTAATTGGTGTCGACTCTGAACTCGCCCGAGAAATACTTTCCGTCCAGGACCTCGTCATGGTTGCGTGGGTTGGAAAGCATCCAGGTGAAGTCGGCGAAAGCGAACGGCGTCTCGTTGTCCACGGCAGGAGCCGCGGGAGCCGCGGGCGGCGGCGTGGCCGGCGGAGCGGCTTGCGGGTCGGGCGCCGGGGAAGCGTCCGCCGTGAGCACCGCGTCCGGTTTGTCCGATTGATTCTGAAGAGCGGCTCCTCGTTCCGCTGCGCGCTTCTTAAGCGCTTCCAGCTTTGCATCCGCTGAAGTTTGGTCGGAGGTAGTTTGTTCGACCGCTGGCTGCTGCGCCGCGACGTTCTGGGCAGCGAAGGCCAGGAGCCCCGCGGTGCAGAGACTCGCAACGAGGACACCTCGGCCTTTCCTACGCGTTGTATGGTGCATGAAAATATCCTTCCTTGCCCTCTGCCTACGAGAGAGCGAGCGATAGAACTTGAGCTATGGATCTCTGACACTGCCCCGAAAGCTAGTCTCGATGGGCAACCGTACCGGACTGGGGTATGGCTGCAAATGGTGCCAGTAAATAAACGGACGGGAGTTGCTTAATACCCTGGGCAACCCAGGCTTCCGAAGCCTATTGGAATAACAAGGCTCATATCCTCGGGCTGCTTTGTGGACCCAGTATGCGACGCGCCTCATAAAAAAGTCATAAAAACAATGAAAAAACCATGAAAGGAAATTTTAATGGGCCTCATAAGTTGAGGCCTTGGACGACTTAAGCATAAGCAGCCGTAGACATCTTCCAGCGCCCGATGATAACGCGAAACTCCTCAAAAAGTTATAGAAAAAGCGTGAGGATTTCGTAAGGAACCCGGGCGCGACCGGCTGGGACGGCGCCCCCTGAAGATGCCTGCCAGGACGGGAACTGGATGCTGCCGAGGATGGGCAGAACCTCGCCTCTCGACCTCTCTATTTTCTTCGAAAAGCATCCCGGCCCAATCAGTGTCGACAAATTCTTTTATGACTTTTTTATGCTTTCCCGGTTAAGTTCTCTAATGACAGCCCCGTCTCCTGTCATAGCCATTGCTGTGACCCCCCAAGTTGGCGGCGGTCGAATCCAGCGATCGCGCGAACCTCACAAACAAACGCAGTACGAAAGGCGCGAACGTGTCGGAGCTGTCAAAGGTACGGCTGCATCAACTCTTCCAGCTCGCCCAGCATCTGCTTGTTGCGGAGCCGCGTATCGAGTATGAGGGCGAACTGCTCCCACTCTTCAAGGGCACGTTCGGCATCACGGCAGTGTGCCTGTTCGATGCAGGGACGGAAGCTTTTTACAAAACTGGCTCCGCCGCTGGAGACTTGGAGGACCGCACCCGAACCGCCTGTCTCACCGGAAGAGATGCGGACAATCCCGGTGATGGCGTCACGATCCGCTGTCTGAGAGCCGCAAACCGGATTACAGGGGCGATCGCTTTCAAAGGGCTGAAAGATCCCGAGCAAACAGCGGAACCATTGATTTCGCTGGTATCCGCGCTTCATGAACGCGCGCGCCTGCGCCGCAAATTAGGGGACGAATTGAAAAACGGGCTGACATCTATTCTCGCGGCCGCTGGTGGACTTCGGGAGGCCGGACCGTTGTCGACGGCACAACTGGAGATGGCCCGCATGGTGGAGGAGGAAGCATCGCGGCTGGGCGGCCTGATTTCATCGGTGGATCGGATTGGCCGGCTGGACCAGGGAGAGATTCATCCCCGGGTGGAAACGACCAACCTTACCGCACTGGTCACACAGGCTGTGAAGCAGTGCTCACAGAAACTGCCCGACCGGAAGATTACCTTCGCCAGCAACGGCGAGGCCTTCCGGGTGCTCGCGGACTCTGAGCTGATTCTCGTGGCGCTAGGCCAGGTACTGGATTTCGTTTGCGAGCGCGCCGCGCAAGATGCGCCCGTTCTGGTCAAGATCGTAGCGCGGACCCCCTTTGTCGCAGTCGGCTTCTCCAGTGCGGTCGACTCGCGTCTTCCCCTCGATCGCGATCGCTTTTTTGAGCGTCCGCATCGCGGAGGTCGGGCGCGCAACCGCTCCTCGGAATCCTATGCGGGGTTGAATCGGGCGCGGGAAATAGCGCTCGCCCACGGAGGAACACTCGATTTCTATCCCGAGCAAATGAAGCCGGGACGCATCGCCTTGCTTCTTTCGCTGCCGCGAACGAACGGCCAGCCGGAAGCGTAGTCACGTGGTCGGCGGAAGAAGCACGAAGGCAAGGCGGATTAAGCCGCATTCTCACGAATACGAACACTACTAAAATGCAAACGGCGACAATACCGGGAATTATTTCCCTTCGTCGATTCCTCGGGCTTCCTGTACCATCCGCAGAAAACGGCGCGCCAGTTCACGAATCCAGTCGCGTTCGCGATTACGGATGGCTTGCGGCTGAATCAGGTTCTGACCGATCCCCAGCGCCACGGCTCCCGCGTGGATAAAATCGGGAGCGCTATTTTGAGTCACGCCGCCCGCCGCAATGAGGCGCAATTCGGGGAAAGGAGCTTTCAGTGCTTTGATGTAAGCAGGTCCGCCGACCTGGGCGCATGGGAAAACCTTCACGAAATCGGACCCCGCTTTCCACGCGGTGATCGCTTCGGTCGGCGTCAGCACCCCCGGAAAGACGACGACACCTTTTTTGCGGGCGAAATTGACGACTTCGAGATCAAGTCCCGTACTCGTCAGAAAACTCGCGCCGGCATCCAGGCAGCGTTGCGCGGCCATAATATCGAGCACCGTACCCGCACCCACGATCATTTGTGGGTTCGCCCGCACCAGTTCGTGAATGACATTCATCGCGCCGGGAACCGTCATGGTCACCTCCACGATCGGGATACCGGCGTTCGACACCGCTTCTGCGGCGAAGAGGGCATCTTCGGCCGACGATAGGCGAATCGCCGGAATAATGCCGATCTCTTGGATACGGGCCCGAATAGCGTCTCGATTTTTAGAATCTGGTACTTTGGCGGTCTTCACGCTTCCTCCGTGCTTTCCCGGGGCGCCACGGGTAAAAACGCCCCTTCGTGCGCTGCATCTCTCAACGAGTCGTCGAGTCGGCGACGTGCTCATCGAACTCAGCCGTGTTCGTCGAACTCCGCTTCCCTCTCCGGCAGAACGTCGTCTTCGCCGGCGATCCATACATACAGCGTGGGAAGCACGAAAATACTAATGAACAAGGCGCAAATTAGACCACCGACGATCACGATGGCGAAGGGACGCTGAGAATCCGAGCCGATTCCATGCGAGGTGGCTGCCGGCAGCAAACCTAAAGTGGCGACCAGCATCGTCATCATGATGGGACGAAGCCTCAACACGGCCCCTTCGACGGCGGCATCCGCGATGGCGTGTCCTTGCACACGCAACTGATTGATGTACTCCAGCATGATCACGCCGGTTTGCACGGATACTCCGAACAGAGCCAGAAACCCAACGCCCGAGGACACGCTGAAGTTCGTGTGCGTCAGGTATAGGGCCAGCAGGCCTCCCAATGGCGCAATGGCCACATTGACCAGAATGAGCAGGGCCCATTTGAAGGACCGGAACATGATGTACAGAATGATGAAGATCAGCAGGATCGTCAGCGGCACGACGATGAGCAGGCGGGCTTCCGCGCGCTTTTCGCTTTCGTACTCGCCTTCCCATAGGAGGTGATACCCGCGAGGCAGTTGAACCTTCTTGCCTACTGTACTGATCGCATCCTCGACCGCGCCTCCCAGATCGCGGCCGCGGACACTGTACTTGATGGCGATATAGCGCTGGTTGCCTTCGCGATAGATTTCGGAAGCGCCGTCCCGTTCTTCGATCTTGCACAATTGAGCGAGCGAAACTCGTTCCCCCGTGGGGGCGAGAAGCCGGATATTCTGCAAAGCCTCTTTGGTATCCCTGAATTGGGGAAGATAGCGCATCACCAAGTCATATCGCTGTTCGTCTTGGAGCACCTGAGTGAGAGCGTTGCCTCCAGCCGCCGTTTGAATCGCATCCTGAACGTCCGCCACATTGATTTGATACCGCGCGGCGGCTTGCCGGTCGACGATGAAGTTATCGTTGGGCTGGCCGACAACGCGAAAAACGCCGAGATCCTCGATTCCCTTGATCTGGCGCATGACTCCGACAATCTGATCGGCCGTTTGCTCCAGCGTCCGCAAATCGTCGCCGTAGACTTTGGTGGCAAGCTGGCCTTTCACGCCGCTGACCGCCTCCTCCATGTTGTCTGCGATGGGTTGAGAGAAATTCCACAGCGTTCCCGGAATATGTTCCAGTTCCTTGCTCATGGCGGCGATGACTTCCTCCTTGGTTTGGTGGAATCCGGGCCGCCATTCTTCTTTTGGCTTCAAGTCGACGAAATATTCCGTGTTGAAGAACCCAGTCGTATCCGTTCCGTCATCGGGACGGCCAACTTGACTGGTACATTGCTTGACCTCGGGAAAGGAACACAGCATGATACGAGCCTGGTTCGCCACCCGGGAGCCTTCGGAATATCCGGTGCTCGGCGCGAGAGTGCCGCGTACCCACAGCGAGCCCTCGTCCAGGTGAGGCAAGAACTCGGAGCCAATTTGGCTCTTGATAAATAGAGAGACAAGAAGACTTGCGACGCCCAGCCCGACGGTAAGCCAGCGAAACTGGATCGCCTTGCGCAGAGCGTGGCGATAGGCCTTGATCAGCCACGCCATTACCGGATTGTGCCACTCACGCGTGCCCTTGGGATAGAGTACGCTCGCGAGGGCCGGCGCGATCAACATCGAAAAGATGATGGCACCCAGTAAGGCAAACGCCACGGTCCACGCCATCGGCTTGAATAATCGTCCCTCCACGCGTTGCAGCGTGAAGATGGGCAGGTACGCGGTGATGATGATGCCGATCGCAAAAAATACGGGCCGCTGAACCTCGTGGGCTGCGTCGAAAATTTTCTGCTTGGGTGTCCGTGTGCCTTGATTGGGGCGTCCCAGGTGACGAACGATGTTCTCAACCATGACGACGGCGCCATCCACCACCATTCCGAAATCGAGGGCGCCGAGCGATAGCAAATTCGCCGGAATCCCTTTCAAGCTCAAACAGGTCGCTGCGAACAAAAGCGCAAAAGGGATGGTAAGCGCGACGATAATCGCGCCGCGCACGTTCCCCAGGAGCGCAAACAGCACCACCACCACGAGGATGATGCCTTCCGTCAGGTTGTGCAAAACGGTTTCCGTGGTGAAGTGCACCAGATCGCTGCGGTCGATGAACGGGACGATCTTTACGCCGGCAGGCAAGATGTGATCGTTGAGCTCGTCCACTTTCTTGTGGATGCCCTGCAGCGCCGCGTCCCCTTCCGCTCCTTTCCGAAGCAGCACAATGCCCGAAACCACATCGTCGTTATCCACGACCCGCCCGTCTTCGTGGCGAATCGCGCGGGCGAACTGGCCGAGCCGGATCTTGGGACCTTGCGCGACGACCGCGATATCCTTCACGTAAATGGGCGTCCCGTTCTTGGTCAGAAGCACGGTGTTTTCAATGTCGTGCACGGTCTTGACCAGTCCCACTTCGCGAATGTTGATTTGCTGGAGTCCAGCCTCGATAAAGCTGCCGCCCGCGTTGGCGTTATTGTTGGTGAGTTGCTGCTCCACCTGCCCGATGCTCAAACCGTACGAGATCAGCTTGTTGGGATCCACGCGAACCTGGTATTCGCGCGTCGGGCCGCCGAAGCTGGCCACGTCGACAATGTTCGGAACGGCCTTAAAATTCTTTTCGATCACCCAGTCTTCGAGCGACTTCAGCTCCATCGGATCAAACGCCGGATTTGAGCTGTGCAGCGTGAAGAAGTAGATCTGGCCTACAGGACTCCAATCGGTACCCATCTGCGGCACCACGTTGGGCGGCAGGGTAACCTGCGACAGCCGCTCCAGAACTCTCTCCCGGTTCCACGCGTTGTCCGTGTCGTCATCGAAGACAAGCTTCAAATCGGAGAGGCCGAAAATCGAGAAAGAGCGCAAGTTCACCACGCCGGGGATTCCGTTCATCACGATTTCGAGAGGAATAGTGACTTGTTGCTCGATTTGTTCGGCCGAGATTCCCGGCCATTGCGTAATGACTTCCACGTAGTTGTTCGCCACATCGGGATACGCTTCGACGGGAAGATTGTGAAAGGCGACGCCGCCCCAAATGAAGAGCAGAATCGCAGCCGCAAAAACAAGGAAGCGGTTCTCCAGGGCGAAATCGACAAGCTTGCGAATCATCTGTTGCGACCCCTCCTACTGTTCGACCGTGTTCTGGAAGACGAGAGCATTAGCCACAACCGGCGTGCCGGGCTTGAGCCCACTGACCACTTCCTGGGTCTTGTCGGGCAGCATGCTCCCGGCGACGACTTCCAGGCGGCGGAAACGGCCCTGAGTTTCGGCGGGTGTGTAAACCCACTCGCGATCGTGCAGGTGAAGAATGGCGGTAGCCGGGACGGTCGCATGGCGTTCCATCGTCTCGCCGTGGAACGTCGCGGTGACGAACATTCCCAGCCGCATCAGGCCGGGATTCTCCACTTCCAACCGCACCTTCGCCGTGCGAATGGTGGGATCGACGATGGGCAGAATGTTGCTGATTCGCGCTTTCAGGATCTTGTCCGGATAGGCCGCCAGATGAATGTCCGCATATTCTCCGATGTGTACCTGCGCCATGTTGTTCTCCCACACGTCGCAAATAATCCAAACGTGCGACATGTCGGAAATCGTAAAAGGATTCGGCGGCGTCAGCGCCTGTACGCCCGATTGATTCGTGATCTGCTGATCCGTGATCGTTCCTGAAACGGGAGCGGTGACTTCGACGATCCCCGAAGGATGCTCGGGATCGGAGCCTAGCAGCTTAAGATGCTCGGTCGTTGTCTCGATATCGACTCTCGCATTGTCCAGCGCGGTTTGCGAACCAATTTCCGCATTCTCTGCAATTTCGAGCGCGCTCTTGGGGATGGCCCCGCCTTCGTACAGAAGCTTGGCGCGATTGAGCTGTATCTTCGTGAGTCGTTCGTTGTCGACCGCGAGCTGCTCGTTCTTGACCGCTTTACGATAATCGGAATACGCGCCAGCGATATCCGTGCTGCGCACTTTAAACAGGAGCTGGCCTTTCTTGACCTCGTCGCCAAGGCGCGCGTTGATTTCCACGATTCGCCCCGTCGCGAGCGACGGCACCGGCACCTGCCGCGAAACGTCCGGACTGACGACGCCGGTTACGTTCAACTCCGGCGCGGCGACATGCTCGCCCGAGGTAACCAAGGGAAACTGCTCCGGGTGCTCCACCTTGAAGTTGTTAGCATCCAAGTCGGATTCGACCGTGACCGGCACTGGACCGGTTCCGCCGGGCGCACCCTCCTTGGCTTTGACTTTCCCTTCGCAGCCCGTCACGAAAAGAGCCAAGCCTACGCAAGCAATCGCTTTGAGGATACATAGACGATTCATTGGATTACCTCCCGCCCCGCGGCCATATTCATTTGGGCGCCGGCCGTTAAATACGAACCAATCAGATTCAAGTAAGCCAGCCGCGTGTCCCGGTACGACTTCTCCGCGTCCAGGAAATCCAGCAGCGACGCGCCACCGTTTTGATAGGAAAAGGAAATTCTGTCGCGGACATCAATCGCCAGCGGCAGATATTTGCTCTTATACGGCTTCAAAAGATTCAAGCTTTGGACAATCGTCCAGTATGCGGAATCGACGTCGTTGAAGACCTGCGCTTCGCTGGCGTCCCGCAGGCGCTCGTTGCGGCCGATATCGATCTGCGTGCGCGCCTTCTCGCCCTGATTCCGATCAAAGATACGGAGAGGGATGCTGACGCTGCCGCCGATGGTTTCGTTCGCATAGGAGTTGGCGAACGATGGATTGTGCGAGTACCACAGACTCCATGTCGGATCCGTCGAACCGTTGGCTACGGCCAGTTCGTGAGTGACCTTCGCCAAATCGATGTTTTGCATGGCAACCTTCAGGTCCGGCCGAGTATCGAGGGCGATTTTTCGGAATTCCTCGAGGGGCGCTAGCTCATTGCTGAAATCGAAAGGTCCGGTCACGTCGAACCGCTCGATCGGCGTGCGGTCGTTCATCAGCATCAGAAGCTGGATCTTGGCCGTCCGCAGATTCACCGTCGAGGTTTCGAAATCGGACTCAAACTGCACGCGCTGCAGCTCCAGACGATTCAGATCCACTTGCGCCAGGTCGCCCGCTTGGAAGCGCTGGCGACTGATGCCGAGTTCGTTGTCCCAGTACGCCAGATTCTCTTGCGCGTTCTGGAGCACCGCTTTCGCCTGCAGAACCTGCACAAAGGCGCTGCGCAGGTTGAAGACGAGATTGCGCTCCTGGTCTAGATACGTCGATTCGGAGATGGCCGTGTTCTCCTTGGCTTGATCGCGCCGCAGTTCACGCTTTTGCTGCCGTTCGTGGAGGTAGCTGAAGCCGGGCGTTTCCACAACGCCGCTGAGCGGACGCCAGATTCCATTGTTTCGAGTGATTTGAAATCCGTCCGCCGACAGACTGATATCCGGATTGGGACGCAGGTAAGCGGTGATCTCGGCGGCCCGTCCCTCATCGATGTTGAGCTGAGCGGCCTTCAATGTCGGATTGGCCGATGCAAACTTCTCGCGGACATCCGCCCAAGTAAGAGCGCGCTGCGCACGCAGGTCCGAGGCCAGCAAGCCGCCTAGTAATAGAAATAGAAATCGCAGGAATGGAAACTGTCTCTTCATCCAACACCTTCTCGCGGCTTTGATGGGCCGGCTTCTACGAAAGCTGAACCTTGATAAAAAATTTAGACTTCGGAATCGGGAAGGGGGAAGGCGCAAGGCGGGGCGCGGCCGAGCGTGTCCCAGTGAGACGCGCAGACGGTGCCGCGCTCTTCCGGAGAGATGACCAGGAGAAAGTACGGAACCAGAACCAAAACAAACGGGGCAACAGGCCGAATGTGCTCTGTTTCCTCCAGTTGAGACGCCAGCAGAAGGTTGGAACTTCCGCCCTTCCGAGCCGAAACGTGAGGGCTCGGGTTCGAATTGACGTCTTGCAGGCGGGCGCGAGCGTAGTCATCCGAAATGGAGATGCAGGGGAACAGCAGGAGCCCCGCCAGGAAGACCGAAGCGCCTGCCAAAAATCGCACGCGCCGACTCCGAGGGCGCGCGCGTTGCCGCTCACACCACCAGTTGCGAACCAGTGCGCCGATGCACAGGAACGCCCATGCGAAGTTCAGAAGTGCGTCCGTATTCACTTTTTACCGAGAAACTCCACTGGTTGTTCGCACGCGCGATTGGGTCAGCTCTTTCACATCCAACTCGCCGCTCTTATCCGTATCGAGCCTCTCAAATTCCGCTTCCATAAAGCTCATAAACTCCTGCTTGGAAACCTTGCCGTTCTGGTCTTTATCCATAAGCAGAAGCAGCTTCTTCGCTTCTTTTTCACCCGCTGCGACCTTCTTTTCCCTCTTTGTCGGTGTCGGACTGGCGTCTTGCGCCGACGTCACGGTCGAAGCGACTGTCCCCGTCGCGAACAGTCCAGCGATACCGAAGACGATGCGCCTCCTTTCCCGGACCATCGATACCATTAGTTTCTCTCTTTTCTTCATGGCTAGTAAAACCAAATGATATCAGCCGCGAACATGAATTGGCTGTGACGATTACCGCCATCGTAGGCGGGGTTTTCAAAGTTGTGCTCCCATCGCACTTCGGGGCGCATGACGATCGTCGTGCCGATCCAATGATTCCACGAGACGCCACCCTCCACGTATGCCCCCTTATACCCGGTCCGCTGACCCTTAAGATCATCGAAGAACTCGTCGCGGAAGCTGATGAAATCGTGAGGACCCAACTGCCGGTTGGTGTAGTTGAGAAAAGCCCACTCCGGGGCGTAGCAGGCAACCTGGGAAACTCGGTCGCACCATGCGCCGTTGGAATTGGTTTCCACAAGCGTTTGCCCGATTGGATTAAATATATTAGGCGTATCCTTCATGTACTGGTACCAGGATTCAAAATCGGTATGCCACTTGGCGTTGATCTTGTGATACCAGGTCAGGTAATACGCCGCCAGATTATTGTAGGCGTATTTGCTGTTGTTAATGGAGTTGGCGCAAGCGTAAATATCGTCCTGGCCTTCCCGCCACATGAACTGCAAACACGTGTTGCCGGTGAGGCGCGCATCCGCCTTCCAGGGGGCCGTATCGCATCCGGGCGAAATGCCGCCTTGCCAGGTCCAGTGCTCGCTCAACTTGATGGTTGCGTTTACGCCCTGCTGCGTGTAGCAGTCATACGTGTACGTGAGGGAATGCGTGTACGTATAGTTATTCGGCGCCAACTGAGCCTCGATATCAGGAAGCGAAACGTAACGGCCCACGCGCAGGATCATTCCTTCCGCCACGTGCGGGAAATACAAATCAATATAGGCCATCACGGGGTCCCACCCGTATTGCTTGCCGAGGGTTCCGTCTGGCTGCACAGTCAACAACTGCTGGCTGAAGATTCCCTTGGAGGTCGTAAAACGATAATTCCCTCCATACAAGCTCGTGAACCGGAACCCCCAGTCGAAATGGTCCGTCTGAACGGTGTCGGGAGTGCGTTCGATATAAGTCACGAGCTGATCGAGTTGTATGGAATTGGGGATTTGCGTGTAAGCCGCTGGAGAGTTTGCATACTTGCCGCCGACCTGCTCAGTACTACTGCTGAAATTCATTCCCGCGTTCGCCCAACCATAGATCTGGATGTTCGACTTCTTCCACCAATCGCCGTGCGGGCCGTTTTGCAAGGCCGTGGTCAAAGGATAGGACGTGGCATTGTTGTAACCCATCCACACGGTGCCACCGATAGGCCATACGCTGAAGGGATATGGCGGACTGCTTTCCACCGGCGGGTACCCGCGATACTTCGACTCTTCTGCCGTAGTTGGCGGATGCCAATCGTCGGCGTACGCTTTCGCCAGCCGGCTGAAGAATCCACGTTGAACCGGCGCGGGGACCACATTCCCCGCGGGCGTGGAAGCGGGAGCGACAGCAATGGGCACGGCGGCATTCACTTGCGAATCGGCCGCCGCGTTCGCGGAGCTACTCGCTGTGGCCGCGCTCGCGAGTTCCATCGCGTCGGTCGCGGCTGGATGTTGCACGGCATCGCCATCTATGACGGATGATTGTTGTTTCGCAGAGGTTCCTCCCTGGGTGCCCGGAACGGTCGAAGCGATCGTTTCCTGGGCAGATGCGGTTCGCACGTAGGAGGTTCCCATCAAAGCGACGAAGATGAACGCTTGCGAACTCTGTTTGCGCCTTCTTGGTTGCAGCACTATTTCCTTCCCTGTCTTTATCAGGCGCCGGCATAAAATTCTTCGTTGTGGATTGCTCAGCCGCATCGGACTAGGGCTTGGCTGCAACGTCTGGGCCAGCAGGTGTTGCCAATTGGAGGAAAATTCCAATTGATTTGCTCTATGAGTCAGTGTGGGTCTTATGGCCTAAAAAAGTCATAAAATTTGGACGAAAGCGTTCAAAGGAAATTTTGATCGAGTCCATAAATGCCTTTGGCTGTCAACGCTTGAGCCGCTAACTCCAGGCGCGATGATGGAAAGCCGTGATGATGGGCAAGTACAATACTCTCGATGTAGGGGTGCCATCTCGAACGCTTTCCCTGTTTCCATTTCCCGGCGAACATCCTCTCGAAACCGCTTTCTAACGCGCGGGCCGAGGCAATAAAAAATTCATGAACGCTGGAAGAGAACTCCCGATTTCAAATTCCGGCCCGCCATTTTATGCCTTTTTTAGTAATCATGCTCCACACTGGTTGTGGGAAGCATTTAGGTCTGCACGCATAACGGGCCAGGCGTGAACCAAGCCATTTCACCCTGATTCTTCGGCAACCGCGATATAGCGAAAGGGACGCGTCTTCGGAAAGTGGTACAAAGTTGAGGAAGGACTTGATTCGCGATCGAATAAGGGTATTCGCTCCTCCGGCCAACGTGCAAGCTGAAAGCCGGCCAGCAAACCCGCTAAGGTAAGAACAGAGACGTCCAAGGATGATTGCGCTGCCGCGGTTCCCTAAAGGCGGGATCTGGCGATCCATAAAGTGGTCGGGAGGCGGAGCTTTGGGCGTAGTGGCGCTTACTTTCGCCATGCACAGCCTAGGGGTGAATCTGGCGACAGCCAGCTTCTGCTTTCTCCTGGAATTGGTGCTCTTATCTCTTGCCGGAGACTTCGCCTCGGCGGCGGTGGTCTCCATCCTTGCAGTCACTGCACTTTCTTATGTCTTTGCCTATCCGCCCTTTACGTTTCGCATCGACAACCCGCGCGATGTTGTCGGAATCGTCGCTTTTCTCGTGACGGGGCTGATTATTACGGGCCTGGTAAGCAAGGTTCGGGCGAAGACGGAATCGACGCGCCTTCAGAAAGAGCAACTGCAGCAACTTTACGACCTCGCCCAACAGCTCCTGGCATTGGAGCCGGATGTCACAGGCGGACACGATTTCCTCGATCCTTTCCTCGGGGTCTTCGGCCTGCGAGCCGTATGCCTGTACGATGCCATGAGTTCCGAGGTGCACATTGCCGGCAGCGCGGGCCGATATCTTGAAGAGAAGACAGGCCAGGTTTTCATACGAGCGAGAGATCTGGAGGATCCAGACCTCGGATTTTCGGGAAGGTGCATTCGTGTCGGCGGCCGCACCATCGGCGCGATTGGCTTCGAAGGCCTCGAACATCCTGAGTTGACGGGTGGCCCGCTCGCGGCCCTCGCCGCCGCCCAGCTGGAGAGGAGCCACTCGTTTGTCAAGGCGAGCCGCGCGGCCGCCGCGGCCCAAACAGAGTCGTATCGCACAGCCATTCTGGACGCGCTGGCACATGAATTTAAGACTCCGCTTTCCACGATCCTCGCCGCGGCTGGTTCGCTACGGGAAGCCGACTCTCTGGGACCGCATCACCGCGAAATGGCGGAGACCGTGGAGTCGGAAGCTGCCCGCTTGGGCCGTCTGACATCGCGCCTCCTGCGCACAGCTCGGCTGGAACGCGAAGCCGTAAAGCCATGGATCGAATTGATTGATGTGTCTTCGGTGATCGCTGATACAGTGGAGCAGTATCAGAAACAGTCCGTCGACCATCAGATTTCCGTCATCAAGGATTGCGCCTCTAGCGAAGCCCTCGCCGATCCGGAACTGCTGCGGCTGGCGGTCAGCCAGCTTCTGGATAACGCGTGCAAGTACTCGCTTCCCGGGTCCGTGGTTACACTACATATCGAACGCCAGGAGCATTCCGTAACGGTGCGCGTGATCAGTCGCGGAAACCCGGTGCCGGCCGGCGAGCGAGGCAAGATCTTCGACCGCTTCTATCGAGGAATCGACGCGCGCAATACGCATGGTTCCGGACTGGGCCTGTACGTCGCTCGGAAGATAGCCGTCGCTCTCGGCGGCGCTCTGGAGTTGGACCAGGAACGCGGTGCCGCGGAGGGAACTACGTTTCGCCTGACTTTGCCTATTCCCGAAAGTGAGCAACATGATCTCGCCGCCACTGGTTAGCGTGCTGGTAGTGGACGACGAACCCGCGCTGCGGAAAGTAATCCGTTCGTCGCTGGCCGCCAGCGGCTTTACCGTGGAGGAGGCCGGCACGGGGGGAGAGGCGCTGGGCTTCATTCAGCAGCGCCCTTTCGATCTGGTGCTCCTCGACGTAAATATGCCGGGTATGAGCGGTGTGGAAGCGTGCCGGCAGATCCGCGCTCTCGCGCCGAACACGGGGATCGTGATGGTTACTGTCCGCGACGCCGAAGAAGATAAAGTCCGGGCGCTCGACGCGGGCGCGGACGATTACGTAACCAAACCCTTCCGGTTCCGTGAGTTGGTGGCGCGCATGGGGGCCGTACTGCGGCGGACGCAAACAAGCGCCGCGGAGCCCGGAATTCTGCGCGCCGGCGATCTCAAGTTGGACCTGGAGCGGCGGCTTTTGTGGAAACGCGACGAAGAAATCCGCCTCTCCCCTAAAGAGATCGATCTCCTGACGTTCTTCATGAAAAATCAAAACGCTCCGCTCACCCACGTGCGGCTGTTGCGTGCCGTGTGGGGCGCCGAATATGGCGGTGAGGTGGAGTATCTTCGAACATACGTCCGGATGTTGCGCAAAAAAATCGAGGATGATCCGGCCAGACCGCAGTATCTTCTCACGGAGGCATGGGTCGGATATCGCTTTCGGAATCCTTCCGACTTCGAGCAAACGGGCCCTTCGGACGAATAGGCCGCCGTTTATGCCTTTTTTACAACTTTCGTCGCACACTTGGCTAGTATGTACGCGGCGAAAGCGTTTACTTATGGTCCCCCAGTGGTTTCGCAACGCACTTCTGCGAAGCCGGCCAGGCGGCCGCATTATGAGCGGCAGCCGCTTCCCTCGCTGGATGAAGTCCAGCTGAGAAGCCTGCGCATCGATCAGCTCCGCGAAGCATTGCGGATTAACTCTGTCAGTTTTCCTAGCCAGGTGCCCGTGTTCGATCGCCGGGATCGGCCGGACCTGCAGCGTAAATTCGCTCAACTCTATTTTGTGCTGGGATGGAGCTGCGGGAGAATTGCGATTCGCTACGGCCTCGTTCGCCAGCGTGTCGGTCAGATATTAAACGCCTGGACACGCTGCGCCGTGGATATGGGATACATCCAGATCATTCCGCCTCCCGAAAGCCTCGTACATCTCGCCGCGATCGCGCGCAACTGCGTGCCGGAACCTAGTCCATCTCTTTCTCTGCTCCCGCTATCCCTCGAGCGGACGCTCTAAGACCGCCGCAATTTCTGCCGTCCGCCTTTTTCCCGTCGAATACCACAGGACGAACACGTCTGCGGGCTGCCGATTTTGCAGCTGGCCGGTAAACAACGCAGGATGGGTGGGCATCTCCCTGTATTTATCGGCGCGGAATTGGTGTATCGATATCCAGTCGAACGGCGTTACGGCGCCAACTGAGGCGCTACACGGGCGTAGAACAAAGTGACCATGCCAATCGCGAGCGCCAGAATCACGCTGTGTTTCAATGTGAAGCGGAACAACCGGCCTTCATCCGCCGGCTTCATGGAAGTCGCGGCCGCCGCCAGAGCTATGCTCGCCAGACTGATCATTTTTCCCATGACACCGCCCGCGGAGTTCGCGCCCGCCATCAGCACCGGATTCAGACCCAGCTTTCCCGCCGTCACCACCTGCAGCGTACCGAACAGCGCGTTGGCGGACGTGTCGCTTCCCGTGAGGAAAACGCCCACCCATCCGAGCAGCGCGCTAAAGACGGGAAACAACGCTCCCGTGGCCGCGAACGCGAGGCCCAGAGTTCCGGTTGCACCGCAATAGTTCATGAGGAATGCCAGACCGAGAACCGCGGCGTACGTAAGTTCCGCCAGCAGCAGTTGCCTCACGGTCAGAACGAAGACGCGCCCAAACTGCCTTAAAGTCAGCCCGCTCACCAGCGCTCCTAAAATCGCGGCGATGAGGCAGGCCGTTCCGGAGGCCGACACCCAATTGAATGTGTACATCGCACCGTAAGGCGAGGCGCTTCCAACCACCGGCGGCATCCTCTCCACCAGGTTATGCAGCCCGGGCCAGGGGAACGTGATGGTGGCCGCGTTGAGATACACCTGCAGCGGTTTATAGCCCCACAATAAGATCAGCGCGACCAGAAGCGCGTAGGGCGTCCATGCGGAAACGATCCTGGCGGCTGCATGCATCGTCACCTCGGTTTTGACATGGTGCTCGCCAAACACGAACTCGTCGCGGGGAAGCCATACCCGCGTCAGAATAACCAGCGCGAGGATAGCCGCAAGAGACGCAAGAATGTCGGTAAGTTGGGGGCCGATGTAGTTCGAGACCGCGAACTGCGTGCCCGCGAACGCGATTCCGCAGACCGCGGCCGCCGGAAACACGGCCCGCAGGCTCTTCCAGCCGCCCATGACAACGATGATGTATGCCGGAATGATTAGAGAAATCGGCGCGCAAATGCGGCCGACGGCCGCGCTCAGGCGGTCGATCGGCAAACCGGTGGTGACCGCCAAAGTGGTGACGGGAATTCCGATGGATCCGAAGGCGACTGGCGCTGTGTTCGCAAGCAGGCACAGCGCCGCGGCGTAGAACGGCGAGAACCCTAATCCCGCGAGCATGGCGGCGGAAACGGCGACGGGCGTCCCGAAGCCGGCCGCGCCTTCAATAAAAGCGCCGAAAGCAAAGGCGATCAGCAATACCTGGAGTCGCGGATCGTTTGTTAAGTGCCCGATGGAGTCTTTCAAGACGTCGAATTTTCCGCTTTCGATGGTCACGCGATAAAGCAGAATCGCCGAGAATACCACCCACCCGATCGGGAAAAGCCCGAAGGCCGCGCCGTAAGTTACCGACGTGGCGATCATCGCCGGAGGCATCCGGTAGACGGCCCCCGCGACCAGGACCGTCGCGGCCAGTCCCGCGAGCGAGGCGATCCAGGCTGGCTTGCGCTTCACCCCCAGCAGAAACAGAAGCGTAAAGATCGGAATCGCCGCGACCAGCGTGGAAAGCGCGATGCTGTCTGCGACCGGCGTATAGTTCTGTTGCCACATGGTTCGGGTTCAGCCCTTCCGCATTAACCGTGGAGGAACGCTTTGCCCTTCACGGGAATCCGTTTTACGAATCAACATCAAGCTCAAACGAGTTGCCGGTTCTTCCATCCGTTCGCAACCCGGATCGGCAATTGGTATGGGCTCGTGGCCCAAATGCCGATCAGGATACCTGCATTGAGGCTAGAAATGCAAGCAGCGGCTCGTCTGGAATCTCCTCAAGCGCAGGAGCTTGACGGCGATCGGTGGTCCGATATGGCGGGATTTGGGCGCGGATTCAGGCGGCTTCGGCGAAGAGCGCTTCGTCGCCTGCAGCGGATGTGCCTTCGCGGTCGGCCCGTTCCTGACAAGCGATACAGCGCGATGCCCACGGTACCGCTGTCAGCCGCTTGGGGCTGATCTCTTCTTCACAGTCGAGGCAGATTCCGAATATCCCCTCGTCCATACGGCGCAGCGCGGCCCGCGTCTCGCGCAGGAACGCGGATTCACGACCCAGCGTTTCTAGGGCGAGCTCGCGCTCCACCATGTGTTGGATCTGGTCGAGCGCATCGGCGCTCGTCTCGATCGCCGCAGCCTCGCGGTTGCGAATCAGCCCTTCTAATTCGGTCTGGCGGGCGGCAAGGATGTTCCGGAACGTCTTTGCTTGAATGTCGGTCATGACTGCCCTTTTTCCATTCTTTCGATCCACCGGCCCCGGTAGATTCAGAGTTGGTCGCGGTCCGTCCGCTATGCTCCCAGATGTCGACTTCCTCGCGTTCCCACCTGCACTCCGAGCCCGAACATCAGCATCAGAGCGAGCAGGAGGAGGACCACCGCCACAATCGACAACAGCGGCACGAACAGGAAGAATGCTCCGAGGCTGCCCAACAACGCTAGTCCACTCGAAGCAAGCAGAAGGCGTATCATAGCAGCTTTCAGAGCAGGTGGGGGACCAAAAGGCGGACGCTCGACATGGTTCTGACATTCTTCCGGCTTAGGATGAAGCATGGCTATCGAGCGTCAGGACCTGGACATCCTCCAGAAAGCGTACAAAGAGGCCGTAGATCTATGGATCACCGCCATTCGTGAAGAGGAAAATCTGGCGACCCCCGATCACTCCATCGCCGCCTGGGAGATCTGGGAACAGGCGGGCTTTAAGGCAGACGAAGCCCGCGAGCGGGCGAACGCCGCGAAGGAAGCCTACAAGGATGGGCTCCGACTCCTCGATTACGGCATCTAGCATCTTTCCGGAGCATGTGCTACTTGCGCCTGCATGGTGGATTTCTCTCATAGAGGCTGGGTAAAACTTGGTCTCCTTGACCGGCGCGGTTTCCAAAAATTTTCTTTTGCCGTATATCCGCCTCCGTTGGATGCTGATGCACGTTGATACCCCGCGCCTTCAACGGAAATGCGCTGATTTCTGGCGTATGTGCTTGAACCTTATGGACGAAGCAGCGGTGAGGAAGCCTCCCGTGAGAACGCTGCCGAAAATACCAAGTCCCCGGTATGTTGCAGTATAGGCGAACAGGCGTATATTCACTACAACGTACCCCCAACACAGAGACGGGCGGAACCGCCCATCGCGTTCCGCCCGTCTCATCTACCTGACTCAAGGGATTTTAGCGGTGTCCTCCGCCTCCCCCGCCGTGGAAACCACCTCCCCCGCCGTGGAATCCTCCGCCGCTGCGGAAACCACCTCCGTCGAACCCGCCACGCATCCCGCCGGCTGCACCGAAGCCGCCCCCACGGAATCCGGCTCCTCCATTGAAGCTATGCGCGTGCCCCGGATAGGACCCGGCGAAGGCGCCGCCCCCAAACGGTGCACGGTAACCGGGCCCGAAATGATGATATCCGCCAAAGAAGCCATAGCCGAAAGGCGCTCCGTACGCATACCACGGTGAGTAGAAACCAAAACCGAACGGGCTGTAAAAGATCCCGTCTCCGGGAATAAACGTGTAGGCGTCAAACCACGGATCCCAGTACCAGTCAGCCCCATTCCACAAACCGGGAGCCCAGCCGCTTCCGCCCGCGTAACGGCGCGCCGCATCGACGTTCGCCTCGGTGAGGTACGATGACCGCAGGCTCGCCCAGCGATAAAAATCATCCTCGTAGTCGCGCTTATCAAATTTGCGGGCTTTAATCTGCTGGGCGCCGTTCGTGATGACCTGGTGGTCCCCTTTCACCTCCACCGTCCGACCATTCGCCTGAACCGTCGCTTTCCCGTCGAACACCCGAACCGCACCGTGGTCGGCGTCAAACTCATACAAACCCGCCTTCAAAAGCCGCGTGCTGACGCCGTTTGCATTGACCATGACGTTGTTTTCGGGCAGGATGTTGTCGACCTCCACCAGCGCGCGCCCGCGCTCCAGCATTACCACTGTGTTCTCAAGACCCGGCGAAATCATCTGAACCGCGCTATTGTTCGCCACCCTGAAGAAGATGCCTGGCGTAAGCAGGACCTCCGCTCTGCCGGCTTGCGTGGTCAGGGTGTCCCCCGCCCCGAGCCTGGCGCCTCCTATCGCGTACGGCGCTAAAGGCCGTGTGCCAAGGGACGCCTGCCCTTCGAGGTAGTTGATCGTCCCTGGTCCTGGAGGTTCGGCGTTGCTCGTCGCTCCTGATTGGCCTAAACTTGGTTGGCCTGGACTTGGCCGCTGAGGTTGCGCATAGTTAGCCGTTCCTGAGTTGGTCACCGAAGGTTGCGACGTTCCGGCGGCCAGCAGAGGTCCGCATAAAAACGCAGCCGCCATTGACGCAGCCATCACGAATCCTGACGACGCCTTCAATTTTGACCGCTTCATAATTGGCCTCTCTCTTTCTCTCCGCCTCTTTGATGTTGCGGGTACGTGGCCGGTTGCTAGCGCCAACTTAGTAGTCACCGGCAAGCACGCCCGGTAGCGCGGAGGTCACCTCCATCGGGGAGCCGATCGCGGAGGGGTCGCCCTCTCCCAAACAAGGCGGATCAAACGGGCGAATTCGGGACACATCTGAGGTTTAAGTTCGTGCCCGGCCTAGGCTTTGAGCGCGAGACGGTCCGGACAATCGCAGTCCCCGGGCTTTGATCGACGACCGCTCGGACGATAAGACACCCCCTAGAGAGGATGTTGAAAAAGGGGACAGACTACTCTGTCCCTACTCGTAAAACTTATGATTTCACGTTCAAGCGTGGGAGTGGACAGAGCGGTCTGTCCCCTTTTTCAACCGGACGATAAGACGCTCCCTAGAGAGCTGCGCTTCCGCTGGCGGGAATGTGCTCGCGCACCTGGCGTTCGCCGCGCTCCTTATCGTGCACCGCGTGAATACGATCGTCGAAGCGGCCGAAGATCATTTTGCCCGCCGTCGTCTGCAGGACGCTGGTGACGGCGATGTCGATGGTCTTCGAGATCATTTTGCGTGCGTTGTCCACCACCACCATGGTGCCGTCGTCGAGATACGCTACGCCCTGATTAAATTCCTTGCCTTCCTTCAGAATGAACACGCGCATCAGCTCGCCCGGAAGCACCACGGGCTTCAGCGCATTGGCGAGCTCATTGATATTCAAGACCTCGACGCCGTGCAGCTGCGCGACTTTGTTCAGGTTGAAATCGTTCGTGACGATCTTGCAGTCGTACAGCTTGGCCAGCTCGATCAGCTTCATATCGACTTCCTTAACCGCAGGGAAGTCGTCTTCCACGATCTGCACCGTCAGTTGGGTCATCTTCTGGATGCGCGCCAGGATGTCCAGGCCGCGGCGGCCCCGGTTGCGCTTCATGGAATCGGACGAATCCGCCACCAACTGCAGCTCGCGCAGCACGAACTGAGGGATGACCAGGGCTCCGTCGACAAATCCGGTTTCGACGATGTCGGCGATCCGTCCGTCGATGATCACGCTCGTGTCGAGAATTTTGAAGGAAGTCTTCGAATTAACCTCTCCCCCGAAGAGTCCGCCGAGCGCCGAGAGATTCAGCATCTCGCCCTTGGCGGCGCCGACAACCAACCCGCAATAGGTCATCCACGCCAGCAGGACGATCTGCAGGAACGGAAGCGTGCTGCCGGCCCCGGGCAACGCACGGCCGAGCACCAGCGAAATCAGGTAGGCCCCCATGATTCCCAAAAGACTGCCTGCCGCGGCGCCGATCAGGCGCTTGAGACTGATTCGGCGGATGCGAAACTCAAAAACGACGACGGCTGCTCCCACCATGGCTCCCACGGCGGCGGCGATGGGTGCATCCAGGTAAAAAGGACGAAGGAAATACGCGGCGCTCGCAACGATCGCGATGAAAAGAATGCGGATAATAAGCAGGTCAATCACGGGTCGGCCTCCCCTGAGCGTGCTCCGTTGCTCGCGAAATTACGGCAGAAAATAAAAATGCTCGCAAAAATCTTGCGGTTTAGTATAGCACCCGGAGATTTGGGAGTGAAGGCACCGCGCAGAACAGCGCGCCATGGTTCGCGCTTGCACACACACACAAGCGCGAGAGTGCGGGAAACACTTACAATACCGGGATTTGCCCGGCAGAAACTATAAAGCCTTCGCGAGTTCTTCGGCGAAAGCGCTTTGCGGTCCGCCCGAGCCCGAACGCTTCACGCTGCTTTTCTTCGCGCGGCGGGGTCGATCGAACGCGGCGGCCGTCTGCGGTGGCGGACCGCCAAAGTTGGACGCAGCGGAGGGGTTCGATGTGGCGGGCGGCGGGCCGCTCGCGCCGGAGCGTCCTCCCGGCCCCTGTGACGGGGGCGTCGGGCCCTTGGATTTCGGAGGCTGCGCCGGATTGGCGCGAAGCAAGCGGTCCTCCAGGGGAGCGCGATCGAACCGCCGGATGATCGAATGCATCTCCTCTGCGTTCGGCGCTTCGATAAACGCGAAGCCCTTGGACTCCTGCGTCTCCGGATTGCGGATAACTTTAATTGCGTCCGCAACCAGGTTCTCGGCGCTCAGCCAGCCCCTGATATCGTCCGCGGTAACCCAAACAGGCAGATTGCCAAGAAATACGGTAAAACTCATTCGACGGTTATCTTCAACTCCATTGGTGGGGGTGTTGCTTTCAGGAGGTCTTCCCCGAAGGCACTAACATGCTACCACAATCGCTCAGAAAGTAAACAGGCGGGTTTTGAAACTCGCGGGGAACCGAAAATGATCTCGCCGGTCCTGCCGAGCTGGGCACCGTGGGATCATCAGTACTTTTCATTCGATCGACCTATTGAAATCGACGTGTCTTTGAGGAAAACGTCGCGGGCAGTCGCGTCAGGAATGCATCGGAACGGCGCCTGTACCGTGTGCTACATTGTGACCCGAGGCTCGGATCATAAGCTATATGGCCACGACGCGGAATGCGGCAGCGAGGGGAGCGACAGCGACGCAAGGAGACAAGCGCCTGTTTGCGTGGATCTTCGATCTCTCCCCGCAGGAACGTAGCGTCTTCACGGCCTGCGCCGGCGGCTGGGGACTGGACGGCATGGACGTCCAGCTTTACAGCTTCGTCATCCCCGCGCTGATCGCAACCTGGGGCATTACGCGTGCCGAAGCCGGCGTGCTCGGAACCGCCGCGCTGTTGTTTTCCTCGCTCGGCGGATGGCTGGCCGGATGGCTAGCAGACCGCGTGGGACGCGTGCGCGTGTTGCAGATCGCGATTCTATGGTTCGCGGGATTTACGTTCCTTTCGGGTCTCGCTCAGAATTATCAGCAACTGATGGTCGCGCGCGCGATGCTTGGCCTGGGCTTTGGCGGCGAATGGGCGGCTGGATCGGTGCTGCTCGGCGAAGTCATTCAGGCGCGGCATCGCGGCAAGGCGCTCGGTCTGATGCAGGCCGGTTGGGCCATCGGGTGGGGCGTAGCCGCGCTGCTCAACGTACTGGTGTTTTCGGTACTTCCTCCGGCTTCGGCGTGGCGCGCGCTGTTCATGGTCGGGATCCTGCCGGCTTTCCTGGTTTTCTTCGTGCGCCGATACGTCAAGGAGCCCGAGGTCTATTTGCAGTCGAAAGCCCGGCTGGAAGCCGTGGGCGATAAGCCGTCTTTCTTCGAAATCTTCAAACCGCCCTTGCTGAAAGTGACCATCTTCGGCGGACTGATGGGAACCGGCGCGCAAGGCGGCTACTTCGCCGTGACCACGTGGCTTCCCACGTTCCTGCGCACGGAGCGCCATTTGTCGGTGCTCGATTCGACCAGCTATCTTTTCGTGCTAATCGCCGGCGCCTTCTGCGGCTATGTTTCCGGCGGGATCGCGGCGGATCGTCTGGGCCGCCGGCTCGCGTTCCTGGTTTTTGCGATCGGCGCCGGCCTGGTAGTTGTGACGTACACCATGGTCCCATTTGGCGATTCGGCCATGCTGCTTCTCGGATTTCCGCTCGGGTTCTTCGCCTCCGGCGTGTTCAGCGGCATGGGGGCTTTTTACACGGAGAATTTCCCAACCCGAGTACGCGGCGTCGGCCAAGGCTTCGCGTACAACCTGGGGCGCGCGCTGGGCGCCCTGTTCCCAGCCCTGGTCGGAATCCTTTCCGCAAGAATGCCACTCGGAGAAGCCATCGGAATTTTCGCGGCGGCGGCCTACGCAACCATGGCGATCTCGGCATTCCTGCTGCCGGAAACCAAGGGCAAGGTTCTGGCCGCGTAAGCCACTTCCGAGGCGCAACCACAGCCGCGATAGACTTTCGATTCGGTGCCGGCCCCCCTAGGGCGTCAACACGCTAATCCCGTCGAGCGCTAATAGAAGCCTAAGACAATCTTCCAACCGCGCCTGCGGGATGTCTCGGCCATGCAAAATCAAATGCCGATTAAGGCCTAAGGGCGGCGGCATTGGATTTGAAAAGTCGTAGTCTTGGAATATAGTCTCAACGAAGCCGATGAACGAAAGCCACTCAAAGCACATCGTTGAGCCGCTGTCGGCCAAGAGCTGACGGCGCTCGTCGAGAAACCGTTGCCGTCTTCTTTTGGACTGAAACTGCGGAATCGCAAATCGGTGGGCGCAGACACCGTCTAGGACGGGAAGAAGTGAGGAAATGCAAACTCGGTACTTCTTAGCACGCAGACAAAATAACGACTCCTCCAGAACTGGTCTCCAGTACTGCAACGCCGGATTCGCAAGTGTTTTGTCGACGAGAGCGTTCATCTGATGCTCATCGTCGGAGGTAAAGTAGACCACGAAAGCTGCGTCCGCCGTCGCTTCATCGGTGGTCGAATCGACGATGCGCACAATCTCGCCAAGTGACGCATCAAGCGGGATCATCCAGCCATACCTTCCAAGGCTCTCAGACTTCTCAAGTGCGGTCCTAAAGCGCTTCAGTCCTTCTGCGACCTCCTGGCTTTGCGTAGCCCAGAGCGCCTGCTGTTCTTCCAAAGCCCTTCGTACTGGATCCATTGCCGTCTGGAACGATTCCACTGCGTCGGCAACTTGCCTGGCGGAAGAAGCAAACGCCTTCGCAATTTCGCTCTGCAAGCCCAACAAGATGTTGTCAAGCGAGGTAGGTGGCGCCATCTGCTTTATCTATACGATCAGGATACGACGACCAGTAGTAGTTCAATGTTGGGGAGAAGCGGACGCCACGCCGATCAGCCAGAGCCTTGTGCGCATCACGCAATCCTCGCGCGTTCTTTTCCCCTTGATCCCCGAGACTTCCGACTTTCACCCGAGGCCTTACGCGCCTTCCATCGAGTACGCTTCGGGCAAGAAGACCGGGTGTTCTCTCGTCGGAGTACCGGCTCGCTAAAGCGCGGCGTCCTAGGCAACGCTGCTGCAATGCAAAATTCCCGTTCGCGGGGAAATGGGCGAGATCGAGTGGACCGCAATTGGCGAAACAGTTGCCGGACGCTGTCTTCCGATAGTGGCAGCAAGGGGCCCCGAACGAACAAAAGGAGTCAGCAAACAGGAGCCAGGAGACAGAATTTAAGAGACGGAAGGAGAGGGCGGAAACGGAACCAGAAACACAAACTAAAGAATTGGAAAGGACTTAGACGAGCGCGTTGCCGGAAACTCGCGTCCGAGTCCTCCCCGTTCTCCTGACTCCTGTCTTCTGACTCCTGTCTCCTTTTCGGCTAAATCAGCATCGCCGAAGGAGCTTCGATCAGCGTCTTCAACGCCGCCAGCAGATCTGCGCCCAGAGCTCCATCCACCACGCGGTGGTCGCACGTCAATGTGACGCTCATCTCTGTGACGAATTTCACTCCGGCGTTTTCGGTCTCGATCGGACGGCGTTCGCTCGCCCCGACAGCGAGAATCGTCGCATGCGGCGGGTTGATGATCGCCGTGAACTCCCGAATTCCGTACATGCCCAGATTGGAAACGGCCGATGTGCCGCCCTGGTATTCCTCGGGCTTGAGCTTGCGCGCGCGGGCACGTGCGGCCAGATCTTTCAGCTCCATCGATATCGCCAACAGCGTTTTCGTATCCGCCTGGCGGACCACGGGAGTGAGCAGGCCGCCCTCGACAGCCACGGCCACTCCGACATCGGATTGTTTAAAGCGCAGGATGCGATCTTCGGCCCACACGGCGTTCGCGCCGGGGACGCGCTGCAAAGCGAGCGCCAGCGCCTTGACGATGAAATCGTTGACCGAAAGTCTGAACGTCGAATTGCCGTCTGCGTCCTGAGGCGCGCTGGTGTTGATCTCCTCCCGCAGCGCGAGGAGCCGGTCCATTCGAATATCAATGGATAAATAAAAGGCGGGAACGCTCTGCGAGGCCTCCTGCAATCGCGTGGCGATCACCTTGCGCATACCGTCGAGCGGTACTTCCTCGTAAGAAATGTTCTTGTAGAGCGCTTTCACCTGCGCGAGCGACGGGCCGCCCGCCATCGCCGCGGCTGGACGAGACGGTGCCGAACGCAGAGCCGTTACGACATCCGACGCGACGATTCTGCCGCGCGGACCGGAGCCGCGAACCCTGGTGAGATCGACGTTGCCCTCGCCCGCGAGACGCCGCGCCAGCGGCGTGACGATAATGCCATTGGAAAGCTGCGCGGGACCGAAATTGCGCTCGGGCGAACGCACTTCGTTATACGGATCGAGCTTTACGGGTCCCGTCTTTCTAACTTCGACCTTCGGCGCTTCCATCTTCGCCGGCTGCATTTTGGCTGGCTGCTGGGTTTTGGTGGGCGCCGCTGCGACGCCCGACGAAGCCACGGGCTGGGCCGCCGCGCCATCACCGCCAATCGTCGCATCACCAATTAACGCAACGATTGCGCCCACCGGGGCGATCTCGCCTTCGGCGACGCGAATCTCCGCGATCACGCCGGCGGAAATCGCCGGGACCTCCATCGTCACCTTGTCGGTCTCGATCTCGAAGAGGTTATCGCCGGGCGCGACCTTGTCGCCGACCGTCTTGAACCACGTCTTGATTTTTCCTTCGGCGACCGTTTCGCCGAGTTGCGGCATCAAAACATCCATCGTTCGATCGTCCTTTAAAATTCGTTACGCCGACAAAGCCTTCCGCACCGTTTCCGTAATTCGATCGACGCTCGGAATCGCGAGATCCTCCAGAACTTCGGCCGACGGCAGCGGAATATGGGGCGTTGTAATCCGCACCGGCGGCCCGTCCAGATCGTAGAAGCATTCGTCGGCCGCGATGGAGACGATCTCGGCGCCCCAGCCGCATAGCCGCGGATTTTCCTCGACCGTAAACAAGCGATGCGTGCGCGCCACCGAACCGAGAATCGTCTGCGTATCCAGAGGCACCAGCGACCGCACATCGATGACTTCGCAATTCACGCCGTGCTCGGCTTGCAGACGTTCGGCGGCAGCCAGCGCGCGGGGAACCATCAGCGCCAGCGCCACGATAGTGGCATCCGTACCCGGACGCACGATCTTCGCGACGCCGAGCTGATCCAGAATTTCGCCGTCCGGCACTTCGCCCTTTACCGCGTACAGCGATTTGTGTTCAAAGAAGACCACGGGATCGGGATCTCGAATCGCCGCGGCCATCAAGCCCACCACATCGCGCGGATTCGACGGAGCCACGACCTTCAAGCCGGGGATCATCATGCACCAGTTTTCGACGCTCTGGCTATGCTGCGCGCCGAAGCGGGCCGATCCGCCGTTGCCGGTGCGCACCACGAGCGGGACCTTCACCTGCCCGTTGGTCATGTAGCGGCTCTTCGAAAATTCGTTGGCGAAATAATCAAAGCACACCGCGATGAAATCCGAGAACATGATCTCGGCCACCGGCTTCAGCCCGGTCATGGCCGCGCCCATCGCGGCGCCCAAAATCGCCTGCTCCGAAATCGGCGTGTCGCGCACACGCTGCGGGCCGAACTGATCGTACAAGCCGACGGTGGCTTTGAAAACACCGCCTGCTTTGCCAATATCTTCGCCGATCAGCACGACGTCGGGATCGCGCGACATTTCTTGCGCCAAGCCGCGCGCCACGGCGTCGCGATACGTTAATTCCGCCATGCCCATCCCCCGTCGGCATAAACGTCAGTCGTGAGGAGATCGGCGGGAGGCGGCGGCGCGGCTTTGCACTTCTCCGTGGCCTCGTCGACCTTGCGGCGCGTCTCGGTTTCAATGGACGCCAGAACGTTTTCCCCGACGCCGAGATCGAGCAGGCGCTGGCGATAAATCTTCACCGGATCGCGCGTATCGCGCCAGAAATCGAGTTCGCCCGCGGGACGATACTTCGCTGGATCGGCGCGCGAATGCCCGCCGTAGCGATACGTCTGATACTCGATCAGCGAAGGTCCGCCGCCGGAACGTGCCTTATCAAAGGCGGCCTTGGCGATGCGGTACACGTCGTCGGCGTCTTGGCCATCGCCGATGATGCGCTCGAGCCCGTAAGCCGAGGCGCGGTCCGCGGCCGGATGCGGCACCGCCGTGACGTCCCCGATCGGCGTGTACTCCATGTAGAGATTGTTTTCGCAGACGAACACGACTGGCAGCTTCCAGACGGCGGCAAAGTTCAGCGCCTCGTGGAACGCGCCGATGTTGGTGGTGCCATCGCCGAAAAAGCACACGGAAATATCGCCGTCACCCTTGTATTGCGATCTCCATGCGGCGCCGCAGGCGATGGGCAGATGCGCGCCGATGATGGCGTAGGATCCCATGACGCCGTGCTCCACCGACGTCAAGTGCATCGATCCGCCCTTGCCGCGCAGCAAGCCATTGTCGCGGCCCATCAACTCGCCGAGCACTTTCTCGAGGGAGACGCCGCGCGCCAGCGTATGCGCATGGCCGCGATACGTGCAGAAGCTAAGGTCGCCTGGCTCCATCGCCGCCGCGCAACCGGCCGCCACCGCTTCCTGGCCGAGCGAAAGATGAACGGTGCCCTTGACCAAGTTTTGCAGGAAGAGATCGTGCGCCCGCTGTTCCGTCTCGCGAATCTCGACGATGGCGCGATACATCCGCAAACGCGCGTCCTCGGAAAGACCGGTGCGCGCCCCGGCTGCTGCCTCTTCGGCGAGTGTCTGTTTTCTTGCCATACGAAATTTCTCCTTGCTGCCCGCGAGAATTCTCCCCGACACTTCGTGAAAAGCTGAATCTACTCCGGAATCTTCGGAACCACCAATTGCAGGAGTTTCACGGAATCACCTGCACCCGCCCGGATGGTCGCTTTTTCCGACGGGCCTAAATATACGCCCGCGCCCTTAGCTACATCGTAGTTTTTATTCTCCAGCTCGATGCTGGCTTTGCCGTCCATCAGATAAATCAGCTGATGCTTGCCGCCTGCATCGGCGACATAGCTATCGCCCGAATTCAGCCAGCGCAGGCTCGCGACCAGATTCTTCGCTCCCGCGAGCTTCTCGTTCAGAATCTCGGTGACTTGGCCGTGCGCGGTCTTTTCCCGCGGCAGCTTGTTGGTATCGATAAAGGTGAGCGACATGATTAGGTTCCTTAGCTTTGCTTGACTCTGGGCCGGAATTTCTAGGTTTGCACCCACACGCGGCCGTCCACGCGGTTCCAGCGCAGATCGTCGGGCGTGCCGTCGAGAATGGTCGTCTGGAATCGATTAGGTGCCTGAAATTCGAAATAGAACAGCGGCGAGTCGGTGGCGCGCAGGCGATGTTTTTCCTCCGCCGGGATGAAAATCATGTCTCCGGGACCGACTTTGCGCTTGCCCTCTTCACTTTCCACCGTGCCATGCCCTTCCATGATGAAGTAGAAGTGCTCGCAATTCTTGTGAAAGTGATACGGCGAAGATCCCCCGTGCACGTAATGCATCACGCCGGCGAGCATGTCATCGATGTTCGTCAGCTCTTTATTGACGAAGAAAATGCGCTCGCGCCCGGGCGTCACCGAAATCAGCCGGGGCAGTTCGTTCTCATGAAAAATATATGCCATAGTATCTTTCCCGTTCCTACGCTTGCGCCTTGCGGCCCCACAATTCGGCTGAGGCGATGCGCGCGCCTTCGGCCATAGACTCCAGTTTCGCCCACATGATGGACGGATGCACGCGCCGGTTCAACTCCTCCTGCGCGAATCCGCAATCGGTACCGGCGATGACGTTCTCGCGGCCCACGCAGCCCGCGAAATTCAGGATGCGCTCGGCCACCAGCTCCGGATGCTCCACCACGTTCGTGCCGTGGCTCACCACCCCCGGAACCAGGATTTTGCCCTCCGGCAGCTTCACGTCCTGCCAGACTTTCCATTCATGCGCGTGCCGCGGATTCGCCGCCTCGATAAGATACGCGCCCGCGTTGACTTTCAAGATCAGGTCCACGATCTTCCGCAGAGGTACGTCTGAAACGTGCGGCCCCGGCCAGCTTCCCCAGCACACGTGATAACGAATTTTTTCCGCGGGGATGCCTTCGAGCGCGTGATTCAAAACTTCAACATGCCGAGCTAGCCATCGATAGTAATCCTCGAAGGACGCGGGCGGCACCATGCGATCGTAGGTGACCGCGGCGCGCGCGTCGTCCACCTGCAGCAGAATCCCCGAATCCGCGATCGCGCGGTACTCGGTCCGCAAGGCCTCGGCCAGTGCAACCAGAAGTTCCTCGTCGTTCTTGTAGTATTCGTTCTTGCGATCGGGAATGGCGCTCGAAGGTGCGGCGACCGGCAGGAACGCTTCTTCGGCGCCAGTTCCCTGCATCGCTGCTTTCAAATTGTCGATGTCGCGCTGAACCTCGGCGAGGCCCGTATACTTGATCGGCGCGACAGCCACGGCATCCTGCACCGTGACGTTCGACCACGCCTTCGTCGCCCGCGCACCTTCCAACTCTTCGTAGAAATCCTTGAACTTTTCGCGATCGGCGCCACGCGCGAAAGCACTGGCTTTCGCGGGACGCATCTCAAAACCGCTCAAGCGCTTCAATATATAAAGCGACCAGCTGGTGGACTTGCCGAATTCGCCGTCGTTAATGACGTCCACGCCCGCTTGCAACTGGCGCTTCACGACCTCCGCGACCGATTCGCGCAGGCACTTCTGATACGCCGCGTCATCCGACTGGCCGTTCTGCCTGGCTTGAATCGCTTCCACCAGCTTAGTCGGACGAATCAGACTGCCGACATGCGTGGAAAGGATTCGGCTTGTGCTTCGCTTCATTGATTTTTCCAAACGTGACGTTTTCTGAAAGGCGGGCCTTGTCTGATATTCTAGTTTCCGGCCCGCCCCAAACGCAATTCAACTCAACGGCATCAACGATCGCGGTCAAAACAGGCGCGTGATGCACGCCGCGCGAATTAGTCGCCCGCGACGCCTTCCATCCGCGCGCTGGCCTCGATCATTTCGAGGATGTTCTGGCTCGGCTCGGGATCGTGCTCGCGCGTGGTTTCGAGCGGTCCCGTCGTAGTGAAATACTGCGTACCCGCGACCATCAGTCTCTCCGCCGGGAAGCGCGTCAGAACTTCGTGGCCCGTTTCAGTCACGACAATTTCTTCCTCGATGCGAGCGGCCGTATAGCCGTCCTTCGAGGGCCAGAAAGTTTCGAGCGCGAACACCATGCCGGGCTTCAGCTCGTAGGAATGCTCCAGCGAGACCAGGCGGCTGATGACCGGCTTCTCCCAGATCGCCAGGCCGATGCCGTGGCCGAACTGCAAGGCGAAAGCGGCCTCTTCATTCGGGAAGCCGAATTCTTGCGCTTTCGGCCAGACTGAGGCAACCTCGGCCGTGGTGCGGCCGGGCTTGATCAGCGCGATCGACGCGTCCAGAATATCGCGGCAGCGGCGATACGCGTCGTTGAGCGCATGCGAGCCGTAACCGATGGTGAACGTACGGTAATAGCACGTCCGGTATCCCATATACGAGTGCAGAATGTCGAAGTAGATCGGATCGCCGGGGCGCAGCACGCGATCGGAAAACACGTGCGGGTGCGGGCTGCAGCGCTCGCCGGAAATCGCATTGACGCCTTCGACGTATTCCGAGCCCAGGTCGTACAGCACCTTGCTCGCGACGCCGACGGCTTCGTTTTCGCCGACGCCGGGGCGCAGCATGCGGTACAGCTCTTCGTACGCTGCATCCACCATTCCGGCCGACATATTCAGCAGCGTTAGCTCATCCTGCGTCTTGATCATGCGGATGTTGGACATCAACTGCTGGCCATCGACCACTGTGATCCCGAGCTTCTGCAGAGCGAACAAAATCGGAGGCTCGATCACGTCGATGCCGACCGGCTCATTCATCAAGCCGCGCATTTCGAGCTCGACCTTGATCTTCATCGCTACGTTTTCGGCGCGCCCCATCTCTGGCGACATCGCGCCGCGCAGCAGCGAAATACCAGGCCGCGAACGCTCCCCGAGCCAGGGACAATACATCTGATGATGCCTGGCGGCCGAGCCGAAATCCCACAGAATGGGCTCGTCGTTTTGCGGCAGCAAAGTGAAGCGGCTGATCTTATCCTGCGCCCATGTGCCGATGTGCGTCGCCGTGAGATAGCGCACGTTGTTCATATCGAAGCACAACAGCGCGCCCATTTCGGATTTCGCTAGGGCGTCCTTGGCCCGGGCGAGGCGTTCTTTGCGAAGCCGGTCATAATCGACTCTCTGCTCCCAATCGACCCCCATCGTTCCGTAACTTTTCAATGGCATCTCGATACCTCCACGTGGCCGGGAATGGCCCGGCGTCCTTCCTTACGAAATTCTAAATTAGACCAAACCTGTTTTTACGCCCGACATGCGCGCGAGCGCCTCAAAGATAATCGCGAAATCATATTTGGCGAGCCCCATGCCGCGCGCCGCGGTCAGCATTTCGTTGGTCGCGGAAGTCGTCGGCATGGGCACGTCCATCTGACGCCCCAGCTCGAGCGCGAGCAGCATGTCCTTCTGCATCATGTTGACGTCGAACCAGGCCTCTTCTACCATTTTCAACACAAAAGGTCCGCGATACTGCACCATCGGCGAGGCGATCACGCTGTGCGTCAGCACGTCCACCACCACGTCGCGCTTGATGCCGCATTTTTCGGCGATCAGCACGCCTTCCGAGAACGCCAGCATCTGCACCGCCAGGCTTAAATTCGTGGCGATCTTGGTCACCAGCGCGAGCCCGTTTTCGCCGACGTGCGTCACCTTGGGGCCGATGTCGCCGAGCACCGTCTTCAGTTTCTCGAACGTTTCGGCGCGGCCGCCCACCATCACGGAGAGCTTGCCCTGCTGCAAGGTGATGACGCTGCCGGAAACCGGCGCGTCCACCATGTCGCCGCCCTTTTCGCGCACGCGCTCGGCGAGCTTGCGGCTGATTGCCGGGCTGACGGTGCTCATGTCGATGAGGAACTTGCCGGCGGTGACGCCTGCCAGCATGCCATCGGGTCCCTCGAAAACTTCAGTGAGGGCCGCCGAATTCGTGACCATCGAAAACGTGATGTCGGACGCCTCGGCCACCGCGCGGGGCAAATCGCCCCATTTCATGCCTTTATCGATCAGCCACTGGGCTTTCGATTTGGTCCGGTTATAACCGGTAACCGTGTGGCCCTTCTCCAACAGCCGGGCGACCATGTTGCCGCCCATCACGCCTAAACCAACAAATCCGAGCTTCGCCATTTGCGGTCCGTTTCACCCTTCCAGAAGGCGCTAAAACAAAGCCGCCCTAAAAACCTGAAACATCAGTGTATCAGAGCAGTTCCGGGAGGGCTTTCAGATTCTCTACCAAGTGACCAAAATCTTGAACACGTAGCCCGCTCGATGACTCTCGCGGTTCTGAAGGGGCGAACGGAAAAAGAGCGATTGCGGAAATGTGAATGAGCGGGCAAAGCAGTTCCTGCCGTTCCTCAAGGGACAGAGCCACGCTGCTCGGCCGCCTCTCGCCCTAGCGCAAGATCAAACCTCGGCGACCAGCGCCAGTTCGCCCGATTCTTTCAACGCGCGCGTGAGCGATTCGCCGGTGACTTCCTTCTCCCAGCGCGCGACCACCAGCGTCGCCACGCCGTTCCCCAACATATTCACGCAGGCGCGCATCATGCTCATGAAGCGGTCGATGCCGAGGATCAGCGCCATGCCGGCAACCGGAATCGTGGGGATCACCTGTAAAGTTCCGACGAGCGCGATGAACGCAGCGCCCTGCACGCCGCTCGCGCCCTTGGATGTCAAAACGGCGACGGCGAAAATCGCCAGTTCCTGTGAGATGGTCAGTGGCGTGTGCGTCGCATGCGCGACGAACAGTGCAGCCAGCGTCATATAGATACTGGTACCGTCGGTGTTAAAAGTGTAGCCGGTAGGCACCACCAGCCCGACCAGCGCGGGCGAGCACCCGAGGCGTTCCATCTTCTCCATCAGCGTCGGCAGGGCGGGTTCAGACGAACTGACCGCGAGCGTCAAAATGATTTCTTCCTTGATATAGATCAGGTATCGGATGATGCTGAATCCGGCGGCGCGGCATACTATGCCGAGGATCACCAGCACAAACAGAATGGACGTGACATAGAAAGTCGTGACCAGCTTCAGCAGCGGCTCGAGCGACTTGATGCCGAAGCGCCCCACGGTGAAGGCCATCGCGCCGAAGGCCCCCAGCGGAGCTGCGCGCATCACCAGGTTCACCACGCCGAAGACGCCGTGCGTCAAGGCCTTGATCCAATCGGTCAGCGGCTTGCAGCGGGGGCCGGCCATGGAGAGTGCGAACCCGAACAGCAGCGCAACAAACACGACCTGCAGGATGTCACCCTTGGCGAACGCGTCGACGACGGTCGTCGGAATGATGTGCAGGATGAAATCCGCAATACTCTGCGCCTTGGCTTGCCCGGCGTAGGCGGCAACAGCCTTGGCATCCAGTGCAGCCGGATCCACGGTGAACGAGCCGACGGTATCGACCATATGCCCAACGATCATGCCGGAGAGCAAGGCGATCGTCGAGACGATTTCAAAATACAGCAGAGCCTTTCCGCCGACGCGCCCCACTTTCTTGATGTCCTGCATGCCGGCGATGCCCGAGACGACCGTGCAGAAAATCACCACCGTGATGATCATGGTGATCAGGCGGATGAATCCATCGCCCAGGGGCTTCATCGCGGCGGCCTTTTCCGGGCTAACGTAGCCGAAAACGATGGCGATCGCGATGGCGACCAGAACCTGCGTCGTCAGATCGGTGTACCAGGGCTTTTTGGGGGATTTGCGTTTGTTCATGGGGAGCCTATTGCGTCGAACCATCGTACTTCCGAATGCACGTTACTGCAAGGCAGTCACCGCGAGGCTGTCACCGCGAGGCTCGGCTGATGGTGAGGTTACAATCTAAATCAGCCGGCCCCGAATGTCCTTGCGCCCTACAATAATCCTCGCTCTCGCCGTTGCAGGGTTAAGTTTTGTGATTCCGCTGGCTGCATCGAAAACCGGCCGCGCCGGCCTCTTCACGGCTTGCGTGAGTTTTAGTTTCTCAATCGCTTGGCTTGTGATATCAGTCTCTGCGATCCGAAAGTACGGCAAGCGCGGCGCCTGGACCTTGCTTGGATTGCTCCCGGCTCTCTTCTGGCCGCTTTCGTCAGCCGCAATAGCCCTGCTCTTCCGTTACGCCACCCCATTTGCTATTTGAAGTTACGAATTCTACCGGCTCTGTTTCAACTCCACCCGAATGATCTCGAGCGGACGATCGCTCAGATTCTCATCCGCGTGCGGACCGCTGCCTGCCGCTTCCCAGCGAACCAGGTGGATCTTATTGTGATTCTCGTGCGTCGAGCCATCGGGAAAGGTCTGGCGAGCATCCTGGTCGGTCAGCAGAATGAGCACCGCGCCGCGAGCCGGATGCCGATGCATGGCGACATGATCGAGCGGACCGATGCGGACGCGAATCACGCGCACTAAGTCGTTCTCAAATTCGACGTGGTAACGCTGCGAATCGGAGACAGTTGGATCGGGATAGTCGTTCGGCGCAGGCGCGGCCGGCGCGACATTTGCCTGGGGTTTCGGCTCCACTTCGATGTAATCGTATGGAGTGTCCATCAGATTATCGCCGCGATGCGTGCGCGGTTCCGACCAACCAACGCGTCCCGGGAAACCGTCGGTGAGAACGCGGACCGTCCCGTCGGGCAGTTCCTGGCGCAAATTCTGCTTCGTCAGCATCACCACCACGCCACCCGGCGCAGGATGCGTATGAAACTTCACGCCTTCGTGCGGCGGCATGCTCTCGTGAATCACGCGCGTCCATTGATTTTCGAACTCCAGTTTGTAATGGACCGGATCGGCGATCAGCGGGTCGGGTGCGAGCGCCGGGCTCTTTTGCGCCCAGCATGCCACAGCAACCAGAAGCCCTACGGTAAACGCGACGATGCGGATCACAAGCATAGTGATGCCCTTCTCGCGCAAGTATATATCAGGCGTTGCGCTGGTGGCGCGGGCCGCTTGGCCTGCTGAGTCGAAAGTCTTTTCGACTCTTCTGTCGCGCCTCGGTAAAGTGGTGTGGATAGGTCATGCGCTGGCGTCTGGCCTTTTCTGATGGAGGGATTCATGAGCGGAACGGTAGCCGGAGTCATCGGCCTGGGGATCATGGGCGGCGAATTCGCCGGACACATCGCGGCTGCGGGCGTGCGAACGCTGGGGTTCGATCTTCTTCCCGAAAAGAGGACGGCGGCGCAAGCGCGCGGTGTCGAAGTCTGCGCGTCGCCCGCAGCGGTTGCCGCCAAAGCAGACGTGATCGTCACTTCGCTTCCGAGCGTGAAGGCGCTGGAATCCGCGCTGTTCGGTGAGCAAGGCGTCGTCTCGTCAGGACGGCGCGGGATTCTCATCGTGGAAACCAGCACGTTTCCCCTGGACGCGAAAGAGAGTGCGCGAACACTGCTAGCCAATGCAGGCATGGCGATGATGGATGCGCCGGTCAGCGGCACGGGATCGCAGGCGGCGGCGAAAGATATCACGGTGCTCGCAAGCGGCGACCGCGCCGATTACGATCGCGCTGAACCGCTCTTGAAGCACATCGCGCGCGCGGTTCACTACGTCGGCACTTTCGGTGCGGGATCGAAAATGAAGTACGTCGCCAATCTTCTGGTGACGATCCACACGTTGGCCGCAGCCGAGGCCATCGCCCTCGCCGAGAAAGCCGGCCTCGATCCCAAACTCATGGTAGAGTTGCTGGCGCGCAGCGGAGGCGGATCGACCATGCTGCAAGTGCGAGGGGCCAGCATGGCGGCGGGAACGTATCAGACGCCGATGATGAAAGTGGACGTGTTTCAGAAGGATCTCGACATCATCGCGAACTTCGCGCGCCAGACGGGCTGCGCGGTTCCGCTGTTCAGCGCAAGCGTCCCTTATTTCACGGCGGCGCAAGCGCAGGGCATGGCCGGTTACGATATCGGCGCGGTCGTGGCGATCCTGCGGGAAATGGCGGGATTGGCGGAGCGCTAAGCCTTGTGTGGGGCCCTTTGGAGGCCGCAGCCGGCTTTCTAGCCGGCCCTTGCGGGCGCCGGGCGGAAGCCTTGCCCCACTTGACCCCTAGAAGAACGCGATCGCGCGTCCTGCGAACCCCACGCCGAACCACAACAGCAGTGAGATAATTCCCCCTCGGAGCGCCGCGCCCCGGGAAGGCTCCTGCGTGTTCAGACGGCGGTTGAAAGTGAATGTGAAGATCACAGCCAGGACGAACAGAACCATCTTAATCGTGAAAGGACCGCTATCGTACAACCGGTTCGCTTCCGAAACCGCGAGGATGATTCCCGACAATGCCGAGGTCACCAGACCGATCATCGTAAAAGGCGACGTATCGGCCGCGATCTGCGAAATGGATTGATCCCGCAAACCGGCTCCAAACAGGCGCAGGTCCAGGACCGAGAGAGTCCCCAGCAGCAGCGTCAGCCCCAACAGATGGACCACTTCGAGGGCCGCGAATGCCCAGGTCGAGGCGCGTATCAAATTCGCCAGCGCCGAATGATCCAGCCACAAAAAGATACCGTGAACCGTCATACCGTTTTCTCCGCGCGGTCACCCAACTTTCCTCGAGGGCAAACCCGCTTCAGCGCAGCCCATAGGCCGTCCACCGTCCAAAACCGATCACCGCCGCCCAGCTGATAAGCGAGCACCAGCCGACCAGTTTGGCTCCCTGCGGAAGCTTGGCTTTGGCGCCCCAATCATGCATCTTGGGGACGAATTTCACCTCGTAGTACAGCGCGTTCAAGCCAGCAACAACCAAGAAAAAGAGTTTCCAGCGGAACGTGGGACTGCGATAGAGTTTCTCGGCTTCGGCCCAGAACAGCAATCCGCCGCTGACGATCATGACCGCAAAACCGGTCATATACCAGGGCTTGAGCCGCTGCATGATTTGCCCGGGCAGGACCTGGGGCATGCCAAGGCCGGTCAGACGAAGGTCCAGCAATACGATCGCGCCCGCCGACACCGCGAGGCCCAGCACGTGGATCGACTCGACCACCGGGAAAACGATCTGTGATTCACGGATCGCCGTTCCGATCTGCGAATCCTGAATGAACTGACAGATTTCGTACAAGGACATCATGACGTAGTGGCCATTCTTCGCGAACGAAAAAGACGCCGGTCCCGGAAACCGCGACCGAACATTTATCCTAACCTAAACGGTCGTAGTATAAAAATCGTTCCGCCCTAACGGGCTTCGCACGGAGAAGGCGACCAGCCGGCCGCATTCGCCTGCTTCTTGAAATGCGTGCTGGTGATGAAGCGTGTCGCCAGATACGTCGGATCGTCGACGATGGTCGTGACCACCAGCCACGAATCGCCATTGGTTTCCTCGGTGCGATCGTAATACTCGGTCAGCACCGCGCTCCCGCTGTAAGGCACGCCGTTCTTCCGCAGGTAGCCCGGCTTCATGCCCGTCGTGACTACCTGGAGTGAACCACCGCGCGCCGGATTTCCCGCTCCGGCGATCATGTCCCAGGACGCTTTCGAAATTCCCTGCCAGCCGCCGCCCGCCCCTTTGGCCTCGCCAAAGTAAAACAGGCGCGTCTGTGTACCGGCGTCCATCTCAAACTTCAGCGTATTGGGATCCTGCCAGGTAACGTGAACGCGTCCCGGAACGCGCATGATGGCGGGAGCGCCGTAAGATTTGCAGGCATTCCCTTCCGCTTCGTCCTTGGACGCGTCCCATGCATCGGCGATTTTGCGGGCGGCGTCATTGAGCGGCACGCTGTTGTAATCGCCCTTGGGTGGCGTCAGCATGCGGAAGCGCCAATCCTCGGTCACTACCGATACCCAATAACCCGTGATATCGAACGGAGCGATGGATTCAGCCGTCTGAGGCGGTTGTGTCGAAGCCACCGCTTGCTGGGCCGGCGCGGGCAAAACAAACAGCAGATTCGCGACGAACAGTCCTGCGACGCGGACACAACTCCGGATGGAGCGCTGTGCCGTCGTGTGTTCATGGACGTGTTCCGTCATGGGTTTAGTAATAAATTCCGTCATGCTGTTCGCGATCGGTCATTACGAAAGTCAGGACGCTGAAAGTCCCCTAAAAACAAAAGGCCCGCGGCACATCCCGGCTCGGACACCTGCCCGTTGCGCCGGGATGCGCGCAGACCTTGTTTAACGTCTCAGAGGAACGAAGTTTCGACCTTCAGCCTGTGCGGCTCTTATTCGAAGCTTCCGCCCCACTTCCAGCCATCGGACGGCCGGGTGATATTCACCATGCGCATGCGATGGTCTTCCGGATTACGGCCCGGGTTCCCGACGATGATCACATGGTCGCCCGGCTTCAGAGTGTCACGCGTGACCCCCTGACGTCCCAGTTGCCCGCCGGCGCCCCATTCCACGGCCCAGCGCTGCATGACGCCATGCTCATCCTCGGCTTCCACTTGCACGAAGGAGTGTGGGTTGCGGAACAGAAACTGCACCAGATTCCCTTCGATCTTCTCCGTCTTATCTTCGAAATACGTAGCTGCAAAAGAGTGATGGGCATAGGCCCGTCCACCCGAAACGACCGCTCCGGCGGCGATCACTAAGGCAAGCAGTGTGCGCTTCATCAACGTTCCTCTCCTTCAATACACGCGGTAAGTATCAGACCGCCCTGACACGTTATCATACGCCCGAAACGTCGTCAAGAACCGGCCCATCGCGCTCGGTTTTGAGAATAGCATGACTGCATCGGATCACAGCGTGGAACCGGTCAGGTGCGGGTCAGTGACCGGTCAGTGACGAGGGCTATTCAAGGTTATGAGTAGTTTGGCCGCGCGGCAAGGACTCGCATCAAAGCCTGCCACTTCATCCTGGAGGGAGCCTTTTAATAAATTATGTTATCCTTCCTCAGGATTCGCTTTCCCACGGAGCAGTTATTGCATCCAGCCGCCTCACAGCCCCTGTCCTCCTCACTGACGGCCCGGGTGATGACCGTGATCCGCGTCGCGTGCGGCAACTTCCTGGAAATGTATGATTTCATGGTGTTCGGCTATTACGCAGCCGGCATCGGCCGGGCCTTCTTCCCGGCCCAGAGCGAATACGCATCCTTAATGCTTTCGTTCATGACCTTCGGGACCGGCTACCTGATGCGTCCTTTAGGGGCGCTCATCCTGGGCGCCTATGTCGATCATCATGGCCGGAGGAGAGGCCTCATCCTGACGTTCAGTATGATGGCGTTCGGAACACTGGCGATCGGCTGCATGCCGGGATACGAGACGATCGGGATGCTCGCGCCGATCCTGGTGGTGGCTTCGCGCCTGGTGCAGGGGCTGTCGGCCGGGGTAGAACTCGGCGGCGTGAGCGTTTATTTGGCGGAGATCGCCACTCCGGGCCGGCGGGGATTTTATACCGCCTGGCAATCGGGAAGCCAGCAGGTGGCGGTGATGTTCGCGGCCGTGCTGGGATTGCTCCTGTCGAGAATCCTGCGCCCGGAGCAAATGGCCGGCTGGGGATGGCGTGTCCCGCTCCTGCTGGGATCGCTGATGATCCCCTTCGTCCTGATGATGCGCCGCTCGTTGCAGGAAACCAGCGAGTTCCTGGCGCGCAAGCATCACCCGAAGCCAGGGGAGATCATGCGTATGGTGGCGGCCAACTGGCGTCTGGTGCTGCTGGGAATGATGCTCTCGACGATGACTACCGTGACGTTTTATGTGATCACGGCATATATGCCCACCTACGGCACAAGCGTTCTTCACCTTTCGACCGCCACCAGCATGCTCGTGACGCTGATCGTGGGATTCTCGAATTTCATTCTGGTACCCTCCGGCGGCCTCGCCTCGGACTTCTTCGGCCGGCGCCGGATGCTCGCGACATTTTCGATCATCGCCCTGCTGACCTCGTACCCCGCTCTGTTATGGCTGACGAGTGGGCCTTCTTTCGGAAGACTCGTCGTGGTGGCGTTGTGGTTCTCCATGATTTTCGGGGGATATAACGGCTCCATGGTCGCGCTACTCACTGAAATCATGCCGGCCAAGATCCGCGCCTCTGGCTTTTCGCTCGCCTTCAGCCTGGCTGCGGGCATTTTCGGCGGCTTTACGCCGGCCGTGGCTACCTATTTGATCCATGTGACCGGCAATCGGGCGATGCCCGGATTGTGGGTATCCTTCGCGGCGCTGCTCGGCCTGACCGCGACGGCGCTCATCTCGACTCGCGACCAAACTTCATCCGACGCCGCGTTTGAAACGAATCCAGCCGCACCAGCATCCGTCGCGTAAAGGCGCTCCACGCCGGACACGCCCAAGCGAATAACCGACTACCCGCCCGGGGACTATAACCAGGGCATTTTACTAGGTCTCCGAAAGAATGGATTGGCGTACACTACTTACGAACCCGAACAAGACGGCCGAACCAACTCGAGTTTCTGAGAATGCGCGATCTTTCACCGTCGAATCCTGAGCAGGGCAGTAAATCCTTGCTCGGGCCGGTTGTAGAGGAAAGTCGGCGAGCACCAGGTGTAGATTCCCTGGCGGGCGTTGTTCATGGGATGAACCGGCCGAGGATCGTAATCGCCGACGATCATGGGATCCTGCTGGAAGGGTTGAAGAAAATCCTGGAGCCGGAGTTCGAGGTAATCGCGATGGTCCGCGACGGGCATGCCCTCATTCGTGCCGTGGAAGCGTTGCAGCCGGAGATCGCAGTGGCGGGGGTGGCGATGCCCATGCTGAACGGCATTGAGGCGCTGCGCAAGCTGAGAAGTGCCGGAAACGCCACGAAATTTGTATTCCTAACCGCTAGTTGCGATGTCGGATTGGCGGCCCAAGCCCTGCGGCTGGGCGCGTCTTGCTATGTCCTGAAACAGTCCCCCGCCGAGGAGCTGCTGGCGGCGATCCATGCCGCCATCGAGGGACTGACGTACATTGCTCCGCGCATCGCGTCGGCCGTGTTCCAGAATCTGATCGATCATCCGGGCAAGGACGGAAACCAGCATCTCACGCTGCGCGAGCGCCAGGTGCTGCAACTTCTTGCCGAGGGCAACACGCTGAAGGAAGCCGCAACCATCCTGAAAGTCTCTCCGCGAACCGTCGAGTTTCATCGCAATAACATCGGCAACAAAACCGGATACCATTCCTTGGCGGAACTTTCGCGTCACGCCGTCGGGTTGGGACTGGTTCCCCAGAAGCCGTAGATCAAAAGGTTTCGACAACCAGCCCCGGACACCGGGGCCTTGCTCTGTTCGTGTACCCCTAGGAGCTTGTTGAAAAAGGGGACAGACCGCTCTGTCCACTCCCACGCTCGAACGTTGAAATCATAAGTTTTACGAGTAGGGACAGAGTAGTCTGTCCCCTTTTTCATGCTCTGTCCGTGCGCCCCCCTAGCGGGTAATTTGAGGAAGTGACCGGAGCGGACGTCCGCCCCGGCCTTTGTGTCGAATCGCCGCTCCGCCGCGCTTACAGTCCGGTGTAGTTGATCGTGATGACAGCGCTGGTGGACGTATTGCCATTACCATCCACGACAACCAACTGGAGCGAGTACGCGCCAGGCCCGTTATTGCAGAATACGGTGGCCTGCGGATTCGTGGGGGATTGCGTGACGACCGGCGTAAACCCGTTAGGACCCTGGATCGGGATAAACAGGTATTCCAGCGAGCCGGTGGCGCTGGTGGAGCCGCTCGCATCCGCAATGAGTGGCTTCTGGTTCGTCGTGGCCGGAACGTTCAGAATCGCCTGAGTAACAGGGGCACCGAAGATCGCGATGCAGCCATTGTTCGGACTGGGTCCACACAGGGCTCCGTTGGCGGTGACTGCATTGTAAACCTGGTTGGTAACAGGATCCGCCGCCGTCCCCGCGTGAGTAGGACCGGCGATTTTCTGGTCGAAGCTGGGTGGGTCGGCGTCGATAATCGCGAGGCCGCCGCAATCGCCCAGGAAGTGGTTGTCGCCCGGGTTGTAGTTGACTTGGTCGCAGCCCGCGGCCTGCGAAAAGCGTGCAATCAGTTGGCCGCTTCGGATATCGATGATCTGCGAGCCGGGGATCGAGCCGCTGGTGCATCCCAGGTACAGTTCGTAGTCCGGACCGAGCGAGGCGCCATTCGGACCGCAACCCTGCAGCGGGAAAATATTGACCACCTGCATCGCGGTCGGATCGCCGCGGGGGTCCACGACGGCGACGGCGCCGCCGGTGTCATTGGGCCCGTTCTGCGGGATCGAGATGTAGAACAGTCCGGTCTTGGGCGAATAGACCGGCTGTTCGATCCCGTTGGTGGCGTTCGGCGTCCCGTTGGTGCCGTCGAAAGTGATCTGCTTCAAGACGGGATGGTGCTTTCCGGGCGCGACCGGGTTCGAAGAGATCAGAGAGATGAACGGCGCTACTGGTCCTTTACCGATGGGCTGTTCGGCCGGGTTGGCGATGAGAACGATTTGATCGGCCGGATCCCAGTCCATCTCGTCGGAACGGAAGCAGCCTCCCAGGTTGATGACGTCCGTGACGCTCTGATCGAGGATGCTGAAGACTTTCACGCCGCTGTCGCAATTGTCCGTTGCGTAGGCGATCGCCAGGTTGGAGTTCTTCACCAGCGGCCCGGACAGGGTCGGGGCGTCACCGACCCAAATTTCCGAGTGATTCACCGTAACGAGGCCGTTCGGCCCCATGACGTCGTTGAAGTTCGGTGACGGGGAGTTCGGATCGGCGGGCTTGCCCGCAAGCGCGTTCGCGCCCGTCGGCTTAATCATGGTGATGTTGCCGGTGTTCAGGTCGATCAGATCGACCGATGCATTGCCCGAGTCAGCGATGGCGTACGCTCTCGCGTACGCGTCCACCTGGCCGATGTCGACCGCGCTAAGTTTCGCGCCGTTCGGCAGGGGGACTGTGCGGATCAGTTTGAAATTCTCCGGCTCAGCGGCGAAAGCGATACTGCTGACGAACAACATCGTTAGAACAGCGGCTCCGACACAAGCGAGTCGCCTGCCCTTACTCCCAGACGTCACGATTGAAGTTTGCACGTTTTTCTCCTAAAGAATTTGGGATAGCACCGTTTCGCGGCGCGGGGGGAATCATATCACTTCGTACTGTCAAGCGATAGCCGGGTTCCTGAGGAAATTCTCGTGTTTCAAGAATGGACCCGCGAACGGCGCTGGATCGCTTTATGGAGTCGGATCCGAAATGCTAAAGAGATCGAGAGCGAGGAGCGCCAAACCGGGAAAGGATCGATTCGCGCGGGTTGGTACTCGGGTCCGTTTGAAACCGGGCGATTCCCGGATGTTTTGCAAGCGGGTACTAGAATGGATAATACGAGCGGCCCTAGCCCGGGTGGCGAAACTGGCAGACGCAAGGGACTTAAAAGTCCGATGGGGTCAGCGGTTGTTTCGTGCTACGTTTGAAACTGTGCGGGCGTGGCGAAATGGCATACGCACCGGACTTAAGCGCAAACTTGAGTGCTCGCCGGGAAACCGGCGATGCAGAACTGCTCAAATTCGGGGAACCCTGTTACATGGCGATCCCGAGCCAAGCCCGGCCCGAAACGGCCGGGAAGGTGTAGAGACTAGACGGGCAGCGCCTGACACCCGGAGCCAAATCCGGGCACGGTGAAGGGATAGTCCAGACCCCAAACCCCATTGCGAAAGCGGTGGGCGGCGGCGAAAGCCGTAGAGGGCAAGAAAATCCGTTGGACCGCAAGGTCCGTGAGGGTTCAAGTCCCTCCGCCCGCACCAACCTTCCTTTTCCCTCGCTTCGACGCCGAAGAGACCGCAGGTCACCTTGAATCGGGAAATGGCGTGTGCCCCAACAGTATTTTGAACTATGGGCTCTGACTGGTCACCAGAGTGGCGAGTCTGCCAGACCGAAGCGGCTGAATTTCAGATCGCCACTTCCGCCGCAAAGCAGAAGCTATCTCTATAGCGCTGCCTTGGAGAGAAGATCGGCAACCCAGCGGACATCGTTGTTGATGGTCCGAATGTAATCCGAACCCGACGCATACGCCGTGTAACTGACAACGATAAATACATTCTCTTTCAAGATCCCGATGAAGATTTCCGGCTTGGCGTTCACCCACACCGGCATCCCGTGGTTTGTGTCAAAACGGGTCCCTTTGTAGCTGATGAACCACTTCTCCTCCGCATCGCCCTTTTCGAGATAAAGCTTCCAGTCCGAACCTGTAAATGTCTGCCTTTGATCGGCGTATATCGCCTGCGCCTTTGCTGGGCTGTCCTCCCGATACACGTTTACGTCGCGGAAGATCTGATGATCTGGGTCAGAGGCATCCGTCAGGGGATGGAAGACGAGGTACCCGACACCATTCTTCGACCAATCGGCAGCGCTACCGCCGAGTTGTCGCTGAATTCCTTCTAGGAAATAGGGCCCGGCGGTGAACCGAAGCGAGGTAATCGGTGTTAGATCGACGCCGTCAGGCTTGCTCGGACATGCCCGACTTGCCAGGAAGACTGCGACAACAAGGCTCACTACGGCGACGCGATGGCGATAGAGCGGGGATCGAGAGATCCGTTCAAAAACACGCTCGTGAAGATCGCCATCCACTGATATTCCTTCCCAGTTTAAACTGCGTTTGCGTGAGATTTGCTAACTTCCACTGCAGCAGGCTGACAGGGATCGACCTTTCCATTGCTCCCAAAGCAGAATCTCTCGCGCAAGTCGCCGACCTCATCGATCCCGCATTCCCCGGAACGTTTCCAAAGCTCGTGTGGTAGGCCCATGCGTCGCCGGCCGTGCCATTCTTCAAAGGCTCATCAGTGAAGAATGAGAAAGAGCCAGTCGTCCCGGTTGTGCCGACCCGGCGTTAACTTACACAGTTACTTACACACTTTCACATTCTAAGCACTGTAGTAGCAATATGATCAATAACTTATGAGCAAAATGGAGGGACTTAAAATCCCTTTTTCCGTAAGGAGAGTGTGGGTTCAAGTCCCACCCCGGGCACCATTCATCGGCGGCGATCGCGCAGGAATCGCCCTTCGCTCCGATACACGCGATGGAGAGACAGGCGCGAGACTTTCGACACCGCCCAACCTCCCTATGTTCGGGCAGGCGCGAGTGCACGTGGCCGAAAAGCACCAGCGCGGTGGAGGTCGGCCACGGACTTTAATCTGTGGCGCATCTATTTTCAAAGAGTTAATCGGTGGCAACGGATTTGCTTCTCGGACGGCGGAGGAGGCACGATGAAACTCAAACTATTGTTGGCGACACTGCTGCTTTCGACCAGCGCCTTCGCGGGCGGGTTCGTCAGATTCGGAGTAGGCATCGGACCGGCGTGGGGAGGCTTCGGGTACGGCCCGTACTACGGCGGTTACGCCGTTGCCGCACCGCCGCCCGCACCCTTGGTCACGCCTTATTATGCGGCTCCTGGTCCCGGCTATGCGTGGGTGGGAGGTTACTGGTATCCCAATGGAGCTCGCTGGGGATGGCGCCCGGGATATTGGGCTAGACCGCCGCATGCTGGCGTGGCCTGGTTCGGTCCGCGATATTATGGCGGCCGATTTTACGGCGGCTATTGGGGGCGGCGGCGGTAAAGGAGAGCAAGGCTTTGTGAAATCTCCAGCGCTTCACGGCTCTCTCGTAGATTCGCCCCTTGGGACGTACCAGTTATACTCGTCCCAAGGCTGAAGCGATTGCGTGTCTGTATCCTCTAACACTTCAACTACCGCCAGCGGCGCCCCGATCGAGCGGCAACTCAAGCGCAGTCTCGGGCTATTCGATTCGACGATGATCGTCGCCGGATCGATGATCGGCTCGGGCATCTTTATCGTCTCCTCGGAGATGTCACGCAACGTCGGCAGCCCCGGATGGCTGCTGCTCTCGTGGGTGATCACAGGCGTCTTGACGTTGACCGCCGCGCTTTCGTACGGCGAACTCGCCGCAATGATGCCGCAAGCCGGCGGCCAATACGTTTATCTGCGCGAGGCGTTTTCACCGCTGTGGGGTTTCCTATACGGCTGGACGCTGTTCATGGTGATCCAGACCGGAACGATCGCCGCGGTCGGTGTAGCTTTTGCGCGATACCTCGGAATCCTTTGGCCGGCCATTTCCGAAAGCAACTACCTGATTCCTCCGCTCCATATTTCCATCAGCTACGCGGTTTCACTTTCCACCGCGCAATTGCTGGCGATCCTCGTGATCCTGCTGTTGAGCTGGACCAACTCGCGCGGCCTGCACTACGGCAAGCGCGTTCAGAATTTTTTCACGGTCGCGAAGATCGGATCGCTCGTGGGGCTGGTCGCGCTTGGTCTTTTCTTTGGCTGGAATCGCGCGGCGGCCGGCGGCAACTTCGGCGATCTATGGACGCCGCGTGGATTCACTCCTTCGGCTCCGGGGCTGACGCCGGAGACGATGTTCGGATTATTGGTGGCCCTGTGCGTCGCGCAAACCGGATCGCTGTTTTCGGCCGACGCCTGGAATAACATCACGTTCACAGCGGGCGAAGTTCGCGATCCGCGAAAGAATGTCCCGCTCTCACTGGCCCTCGGCACGGGAATCGTGATCGGCCTCTACATACTGGCGAACGTCGCGTATCTCGCCGTGCTGCCTTTCGTCGAAAATCCAGACGGCGCCGCTCGACCGCGTGGCGAGCGCGATGGTCGGCGCCGTGATTCCTTCGGCGGGCGCGCAAATCATGGCGATCGCGATCATGATTTCGACCTTCGGCTGCATCAACGGGATGGTTTTAGCGGGCGCGCGCGCATTTTTCGCGATGGCGAAGGACGGCTTGTTTTTCCGCGGCGCGACGTCCATCAATCGCGCGGAGGTCCCCGGCAAGGCGCTCTTCATGCAATCCGCGTGGACCGCTCTTTTGGTGTTGCCGCGGACGTACAACGAGGAAACGAAAACCTACGGCAATCTTTACGGCAATCTTCTCGATTACGTGATTTCCGCCGCATTGATCTTCTACATCCTGACCATCGCGGGTGTTTTCGTGCTGCGCAAGAAACGCCCCGACGCCGAGCGCCCCTATCGGGCTTTTGGATATCCGATGGTTCCGATTCTCTATATCGCGGGTGCGGCCGTGATCCTCGCGCTACTGTTCGCCTATCGTCCGGCGACGACGCTTCCGGGCCTCGCGATCGTGCTGATCGGAGTGCCGGTGTTCGCGCTGTTCCGGCGTTTCCAAGCTCCCCTGTAATGGCTACTTCGCAGATTGATTAATCGCCAGGTCCGCCTGCTTCGAGAGGTCGGCGCATAACTGAGCAAGATTTTTCGGGCAGGTCTTTGCTTTCACCTCGATCTGCTTCACGTCGCTCATATCGAGCGTGGCGTTGACGCCAGCGATAACAAAAGCGCGGAACCCAGGGTCTCCGCCCGCGAGTCTCGCCAGACGCGGCAGCGTGGCCCAGTGGTCCACCAGTATGCGCGCCACATATTCGCTAGATGCCTCGCCGTTTGCGCCGTCGTTGCAACGCCCGTACAGCTTGTACCAGCGATGAAGCGCGTCCCAGCTGCCTACCCTGTTCTTCCATGCGTCTTCGCACGATAGCCGCTGAGCGTCAGCGAAGGAGCAGATCAGGGCCATCGCCATGGGAATCACTAAAAGTCTTTTGCGCATGGTCTTCGATCCGTACTCTATCACGAGGATCGTGCCTGGGCGCTAACGTCCGACAGTCTTCCTCGGCCTGCCGCCAAGTTTTCCATTCGCTCGGGAGGCAGCCTGCTTTCCCTTGCTGCGCGACCGGCCGCCCATTTGCCCCAACCTGGATGCCATCCAGGCTTTGGAGCCCAGAAAGCCTTCCAAGAGACCGGGCACATAGAGATCCGCGTCCACTGCCGGAAAGTGGAGTCCAAATCCGGATGGACTGATCTCGATTTCTTTGAGCTGCGAGGGCTGAGCGCCTTCCAGCCCTTCCGCGTCGGCCGGCGAGAAACTCACAATCAGCTTAGAACTGAGGTGAATCACAATCCGCCCGGTCCTGCCATCGTAATGCGCGGAGACTGCCCGCGGCATGCCTGCCTCCAGATCCTTCGCGCGCTGATTTGCTTGTTTGAAATCGCTATGCGATGCCATGAATATACTCCCATGCCCGGCACAAATCTTCTAAGTCCGCCGACAAGACATCAACTACGTAGCTGAGTTCCCGGCGCGGAAATCCATAGTTCTCCCTAAGTTCCACGGGCCCGGCCGGACAGTTCAAATTGAATACCGCCTCAAATCCACGGCCAATGACGTGGACATGCGCGGGCCGGTGGTCGTTGGGATAGACTACGATCCGTAATCCATCAATCCTCATCACGGTCGGCACGACTTTCATTATACGCAAATTCCTAAGCGCTTGGGTTATGAGCTTGTGCCGCGTGGCGGCGTTGTTGGCGATCCGCGGAACCGCGCGGACGAACAATCACCCGAGCTTTCGAGGGCCTCTGCTAAGCTGAAAGAAAATGACCCTCGACGAATTGGAAAGAGAGTACGTTACGCTCCGCCAGCAGGCTGACGCTGTGCGGAGCTATCTTTGACGCCCCCGCCCGCAAAGCTCAGCTAGCCAAAACGGAAGAAGAGATCAACTCGCCGGATTTCTGGGCGCAGCCGGAAAAAAGCCAGAAGGTGATGCAGGATCGCAAGCGCCTGCAGGAGCAAGTCGGCCAGGACGAAAAGATCACCGCGATCTCGAGCGACCTGGAGACTCTATTCGAGCTGGCGCGCGAAGGCGAGAACGTCGCCAGCGACCTGGAGCGCGAGATGAAGGAGCTTTCCGGCTATCTCGAAAAGCTCGAAACGCAGATGTTGCTGGGGGGCGAGAACGACGCGCGCAGCGCGATCGTGACCATCCATCCCGGCGCGGGTGGCACCGAAAGCCAGGACTGGGCCGAGATGCTGCTGCGCATGTACCTGCGCTGGGCCGAACGCAACCGCATGGAAACCGTGATCACGGACCGCCTGGAGGGTGAAGGCGCGGGCATCAAATCGGTGACGTTTGAGGTGAATGGCGAAAACGCCTACGGCCTGCTGCAGAGCGAGGTGGGCGTGCACCGGCTGGTGCGCATCTCGCCTTTCGACGCGAACGCCCGGCGGCACACGTCCTTTGCTTCCGTGTTCGTTTATCCGCAGATCGACGACGAGATTTCGATCGATATCAAGCCGGAAGATCTCCGCGTCGATACGTTCCGCGCCGGCGGCGCGGGCGGCCAGCACGTCAACCGCACCGATTCGGCCGTCCGCATGACGCACCTGCCCACCGGCATCGTGGTGCAGTGCCAGAACGAACGGAGCCAGCACAAGAACCGCGCCAGCGCGATCAAGCAGCTGCGCGCGAAGCTTTACGAATTCGAATTGGCGAAGAAGCGCGTCGAGGAGCGCAAGCTGGAAGATACCAAGCTTGGAATCAACTTCGGCAGCCAGATCCGCAGTTATGTGCTGGCGCCGTATCGCATGATCAAGGATCATCGCACCAAGCTTTCGGTGGGCGATGTGGATCGCGTGCTGGACGGCGATCTCGACGATCTGATCCACGCGTTCCTGGCGTGGCAGAAGACCGGAAAGACAGTGGCGACGGGCGCGGATAAAGATGATCTCGACTAGCGTCCCCAGTCAGGAAGGTCATTGAGTTGTTTCTGCCTGTGGTCATCTTCCCAACGCCTGTCATCCCGAGCGAAGTCGAGGGACCTGCTTTTAAAGCATTTGCAACTCACGAACGAAAAGCAGATTCCTCGATGACGCTCGGAATGACAGGAGGTTCAGGTCCGGAATTTAAACTGGCGCTCATGCGACTTCCCCTACTAGTTTGTAGGTCCGAATGACGATTTCCCTCGAAGACGCGGCCGCGAGAATCCGTGCGGGCGAGCTGGTCGCCTTCCCGACTGAGACCGTCTACGGCCTGGGCGCGAACGCGCTCGATGCATCGGCAGTCGAAAAAATCTACGCCGCGAAGGGCAGGCCCGCGACCAGTCCTCTCATCGTCCACGTGTCTTCGGTGCACATGGCGTGCACGCTCGTGACCGAGTGGCCGCCTGAAGCCGAGGCGCTGGCGCAATCCTTTTGGCCCGGACCTCTGACGCTGGTGCTACCGAAGAACGAATCTGTGCCGGATATCGTGACCGCGGGACTTCCCACGGTGGGCGTGCGCATGCCGGATCATCCGCTCGCGCTCGCGCTGATCCGCGCCGCCGGCGTCCCACTTGCCGCGCCCAGCGCTAACCGATTTACAGGCCTTTCGCCGACGACTGCCGAGCACGTGCGCGAAATTTTCGGCGATGCGATTCCGGTTCTGGATGGCGGCCCATGCCGCATCGGGATCGAGTCGACGGTGGTGTCAATTATTGACGGAAAGATCGTTTTGCTGCGGCCCGGGCACGTCCCGCTGGGCGCGATCGCGGAAACAATCGGTCTTACGCCAGAAGAAATCGAACAAGCCGCAGAGCCCTCGGCCGGGGCGGCTCATGCGGCGCCCGGTATGCACGAACGCCATTACAGTCCCCGCACGCCGCTTGTGCTGACGGGTGAACCGGATCCGCGCGGGGCTTTCTTGTATTTCGCTCACTCCGCTCCCGCTGCGCGAGCTTTCCCAATGCCGGGCGATCCCGAAGCATACGCGGCGCGGTTATACGGCGCGCTGCACGAGCTCGATCGAGAAGGCTGGCCGGTGATCAGTGTGGAGCCGCCCCCGGACACATTAGAATGGGCTGCGGTGCTCGACCGCTTGCGGAGAGCGTCATTGAAATGAAAGACGGCGAAGTGAAAAGCGGCGCGGAACTGATTCAGGAAATCGATCAAACCATCACTGCGACGCCGACGCTGTGGTGGCTCGGCCATGCGGGATTCGTGATTCGTTTTGCCAGCATAACGTTTTACGTGGACCCTTACCTTTCCGGCGCCGGTGCACCGCTGGATGCCGATGAGATCCGCCACGCCGACATGATTCTCGCGACGCACGCACATCCGCGGCATTTGGACGCCGCGACGGTTATGCCGATGCTGGCCGCGTGCCCGCGTGCGAAGCTGGTACTTCCCAAAAGCGCGGGAGAGGCCGCACACGCCGCCGGGATCGACTACGCGCGCATGACGACGACCGATTCCGGCCTGCGCGTCGAATACTGGAAAGACAATCTTTATGGCCGCGTGTACGCCGTGCCTTCAGCGCATCCGCAGCTTGATTGGACGGCCCTCGGAGGCTATCCGTATCTTGGCTATCTGATCCGTTTCGGCCGCTGGACCATTTATCACGCCGGCGATTGCGCGCCGTACGAAGGATTGGCGGACCGATTGCGTCCGTTCAACGTGAGCGTCGCTCTGCTGCCGGTGGGCGGAAAGAATCACTCGGCAAGCGACGCCGCGCAGCTCGCGCTGGACATCGGCGCGCGGTGGCTGGCGCCGATGCATGCGTCGAAGGCCGACGAGAGCGCCTTCGTCGATCACATGCTGGGCCAGAGGCCCGAGCAATCGTTCAAGCTCTTCGAAGTCGGCGAAAAGTGGACTGTGCCGGAAGATTAGCGGCGAAGGATCGCGATGAATCCCGCAGAAACCAGTGCGCTCGATCGCCGAGGTCTTATTCTCTATCCGGCTCTGCTCTTGGCCGCGTGGATCATCGCCTAGCTGATTGATCTTGCGCTACGAAATGCATTCGCCTGGGGCGACGGCGCCGACACCGCCTACTGGATCGCAATGAAGATGGCGCTGTGGATAATCCCTGTGATCGTGATTCTGCGACGTAAACAAATTCCCTGGGCCGCATTTGTAGAACTCGTCACGCCGCTGAGAGGAATCGGTATCGGAGTGCTCGCGGGCTTCGGTGTGCTGGTCGCGCCCTTGGTCGAGGAATTCACCATGCGCGGGTTCTATCTGACGTCGCTCGAGCGCGCAGGCATGACGTTTGGAACAGCGAACGTCCGCGCGGGAATCGTGTTCGTCGCGATGCATATTCCCGGCTGGTATTTCCAGGGACGCTTGCGGTCCCCCTTGAGCCTGATTCAGACCGCGATTTTCTTGTGGTTGTTAGCTCTTTTGCTCGACTGGATCAAGAAGACGTCGGGATCGCTATACGCGCCGATGGTGGTGCACATCTTGAATAATATTTACGCCGCCGCGAGGGGATGACATCACATTCCTGCTGGACGATATCCGCGCTCACTTACAACACCCCTTATCCTGTCATCCCGAGCGCAAGTCGAGGGATCTGCTGTTGCTTCGGTGCTCCGTGCCTTAGCCTGAATTCTGACCACTTCGGACGTCGGATAATCCCGCACGGGAAGACCTGACCGTGAAAGGGGAACAAAAGCAGGTCCCTCGACTTGCGCTCGGGATGACTGAAGTTCGAACGGTTTCCCGGTTTAGAACAGGACGAGCTCGGAATCTAGAAATCGCCGAGCGGGGCGCAGGTGGCGTGGTTCAAGGACCCAGACGGAAATCTGCTGGGCGTCTCCGAGTACTGATAATAAGGGCTCAAAACGGTTTTACGCGGATTTTGCCGCGTTCAGATTCGTAAGCCATTACGGGACAATGAGTTTGGCTCATTTCTCACGGTGACCGCGTTCAGTATGGATTTTCTACAGCCGTTTGTGCGCTTCGCGCCAAACCATGCGGCCCCCCGCCGAGTTCTCATCGGAATATTGATCGCAAGGTCGCAATCCAACGTCTGGACCTGGAGGGCTTGGGACCAGTGATGTCCGGCGACGTCTGAGGGGAATCGTTTTCCGGAACGAGAAAAACCGTAGATCCGGAGGACATCGTCACCTTTTGCCAATTGGCGGTCGCATCAGGCCCACCGGGGATCTCACGAAAATCCCAATCGGCCGCGTCACACTCGAACGTCTCGTCTTTGAAGTAGAACAGGAAGTGCCGCGTGTTCGTGGAACGTGGCTCTCCTACTAAGGTCCAGTAATCTTCCGGCAATCTGTCCAGTCGAAGGTCACCTTCGAGCTCGTAAAATTCGCCCCAGTCGGGTGCCCGCCGACTGAATCGACACTGGCCGCGCCACCATCCCTCGTCGTTCGTTCCCTCCATACTGTAGCGCCAGCATTTCGCGAACCTTAGCTCACCGCGATCGCCGAGCTTGAATCTCGGGAACGCCCACGGGTTCAGGTAAAACGTGAGCACTAACGTCTCTCCATCCACGCAGATCTTTGGTATTGGCGCGCCGGGCTCGGCGTTCCAGCCGTCGTTCAGCTTCGTGAACTCGGTGTGCGAACGTTCCAAACTCTCAATCTCTCATATAACGCGCATTCGGCGTATCGGCAAACCGCCCGCCTGAGGACACGCGGGGTCAGAAACGACGTCGCCCTGGCTTACGCGAGCCGGCCCGTGACATCGTCCGAACCGGCTTCAAAATCGCCTTGTGCATCTCCTCAGGATCAAACCCGAGCCTGGCGGCGTTTGCCTCCATGACCGCGATCCGGCCAACGAGTCCTTTGCTGCGCTCACGCTCTTTCTCAAGGTCTTCGGTCAGCTTGCGGATCTCACCTTTGAAGTAATCCTGTTCGATTGCGGCACCCGCGGTGAACGCATTCTCTCGCTGCCGCTGCTCGGCTGTGTTGACCTGCCGATTCAATCCGTACTTGTAGAGAGTGGTCGGGCTGATGCGGAGCACGGCCGCCACGCTTCGCACATCAAGTGGTCGTTCCTCAGGCGGGTATGTTTCGGCGATCGCCAGATGTTCCATCAGGCGTCGCTTCAGTTCGTCATGAACACTGGGTCTGGACATGTTCAGCCAGCAGTCCTTTCGAACCTGCTCCGCCGGCCACGGAAAGGCTGAGCCACTCCTGCCTGTGCGGACCCCGCTTCGTCGTCCACCGCAAGAGCCGCGCGCACGCCCTCGAGTGTTTCCTCACAGTGGCGGATCCACGGCTCGGCAACTCCACCGTCCGGCGCGCCGGCCCGCGCTTTCGCGGACTCAAGCGCTCGTTCAGTGCTTTGCTGGATCTGGACGAGATGGCGCCTTTCGCTCTCACTACCTTTGACACGCAGATAATCGGCGCAGCCGCGAACGCAGTTGAGATGGTACGGGCAGGGCGTGACGGCAAAATCATGCAGGCACAAACCGAATGCGGTGAAGTGAACCGCTTGAACTTCGCCATCGACATACCGGTCCCGTTTGGCTCTCGGCAACTCGAAATACATACTGGCTTTAGGACCTGCCAACTTGCCTTCTTGAATCCCTGCTTTCACCCACTCAAGCCTCTCGTCGACCGTGGCATGACGGTACGCCTCGGTATCTTTCGAGTGTTCGCGCCCCATCCAGCGCGTTTGCAGCTCAATCGGTAGGCCACCCTTGTCGGCAATGTAGTTCAGCCAATGGCGGAACTGATGGGAAGTCATCCTGCAAAACGAGCCGCCAGGCTCACGAACACCAAAACGCTCGAACGCCGATGGGGTTCCGCCACCACCGGACAGAAAGTCGGCGATATGCGATATGAAAATCGGCTGTACCAACAGAGGAAAAACCGCCGGCCAGGATGGAAGGAGTTCCGGAACGCAATCAGTAGCGTTTCTGAGAGCATCTGGAATGTATCGTCACGGCGATCCACAGTCCACCCGGGCGACACTCTCAGCGATTGCAGAAAGGCTTCTGCCTCAAACGCACGATAGTAGACGCCTTCGTGGTCATGATGCCGCGGCAACGGTTTGGGAACTTCTTTTGTTCCCAGCGCAAGCGTCACTTCAGCAGTCGTCATCCTTGCAGCCCAGTGAAATCCGGGGATCGGAACGCGGTGGGGCGTTTTCTCCAGGTCGCGCGCACGAGTCCGTGCGTCCTGAGTGAGGGCTCGAATCTCGTGAATCGCCTTTCGTGCCAACTCCGCACCGGTCGCGGTCAGCCATCGAACAGCGAACATCTTCTCTGCGCCGCGCGCCTTCTCCTTGTAGTAGCGGATTCCATAGCGGGCTTTGCCACCACGCACTTCCTCGACCTCGCAATCGAGTGGAAGCGTTAGCAACTCGCCGATCCGAAACCCGGTGACCACGAGGATAGCGACAGCTGCCGCCCGCAGGCGGTCAGCCGGTTCTTTCGCATGTTCACGGTAAATGTCAGCGATGCCTTGCAACGCCGCCTCGGTGGGCAACCGATCTCTTCGCTCTTGCTGGCCGCTGATCGTGTGCCGGTTGAAATCTTCCACACGTGGAGTCTGGGGCGTGTAGTAAAGCGGCCGGCAGACTCCGCGGGCGGCAAGGAATCGCGTGAACACCAGCAGGCTAACTATCAACTTGTACGCCGTTGATTCACTCCAACTCGCTCGCATGAGCAGTTCTGCGTGGCTGAGGTCCTCCTCGGAGAAGCTCTGCCACGTGAACTCTTCCGGTTTTCTCTTGCGGCGCTGCTGGATCGCTTCCCACAGAATGCGCGCGGCATCCGACCTCCGACCCATGTTGCCAACTGAGCGGCGGTCCAGAATGATCCAGCTCTTTACGACGTTTCCATATGCGGCCGGTAGCGCCTGATCCGTGGTTCCACGCTGGGTAAAGTAAAGCCTCTGGTTCCGGAGACTGGTGCTCCTGTCCCTCAGAGCACTGACCTCCCACGCCGGTTGGTCAAAGAGGGCGACATCCATGTGCAGATCGGCGGCAAACTTCTGTCGTGCGATGGCCAATAGCGCTAGAATCGCCGCTTCCTCGCTACGGCCGGCAGGTCTCTTCATTGCTGCCGCATTCATTCCTTGTTGTCTCCGGGTAGTTGGTCTAACACCTGGCGGATCGCGATGCGAACATCCTCTAGCTGCATCAGAATCCGCTTGTCACTGATGTCCCGAGCTTCATGCAGGAATGTTTCGATCGAGCTGAGCATCTCGCGATGTGGGCCGTCGCGGAGGGCAGCAAAGGAGGGACACAAATAACAGCTCACCGGCGGCAGCAGCCGGCAAAGACCGTCCTTCCGGACATCCCGGCCACACATGCCAACCCCTCCGATGTCGAGATGAACGATTCCCAGATGAGGTGCGATTGCCGGAATTACCTGGTTAGGCATACCATCGAAGGCCGGGAGGTCAGGGGAGTCTACGATCTTTCCTTGAAATCTCTGTACGAGAGGGGCCAAGGCGGCGTCGGTTGCCTTGGCCACAGGATCGGCAATCGAGGAAACTGTTTCGACGTACACTCTCACGTTCTGGGTGTCCGTATGGTCGAGTATCTCGGCGATGTGAAACACCGAGGCTCCTTCTTCCGCCATATACGTGCCGATCGAAAAGCGGAAGCGTCTCGGGTTCACTACCATCGACCTTTCGGTTCGCGGGGACACCAGACCAGCGATACGGACGAATCTTCGCAGGGCGGCGCTCACTGCACCTTCGGGCGATCGCCGGGGAAGCCAGTGGAAAAGTGGATCTTCTGCAACTCCCGCCCGCAGATGCTCCAACAGGATACCGAGCCTACTGCTGATCGGCCGCCGCTTTGTTTCCCGGTGAGCGGTCCGCTTCTTCACACGCGGGATATCAAGCTGATAACAGGTCGCAGTCTTCGATTCGTATCGAATCAGGTCCTTGTTCTTCAGGCGGGCGGTGGCACTCGGGTTATGCCCGAGTTCCAGATGTAGCATCAGGATCGCACGATCTCTTTCGGCGCCCACCCCAGCATCGATGGCCTTTCGAATCAATAAGAGTTCGTCAGGGGAAAACGGTCCCCTAACCGGGTGGCGGAACCGAACGTGATGTCCCTTCGCATTCCCGATTGCTGTGATCGTTTTGAGGATTCGAAGGAGTTGCCCGTCGAAATCCGCATGCTGCCGGGCGACACCCCATTCATAGAACGTACGCAGACGTGAAAAACGATTACCCTTTTCGGCACTGTGTTCGATCCCGTGTGCAAGGAAACTTCTTGCAAGAGCCTCGGTTAGGTCGGACCAGTCAAACCGACGTACACCAGCTTTGTTCCAGAGCCAGTCCTCGAAGTAGAGGAATGTTGAGAAGTCGTTGTGAATGGTTGACGACTTTTTCCTGCACAGACGGTCTGCAAGATAGAGCCGGGCTAAATGCTCCGCCCGGGTGGCCAAGGCAAACCCTCGACGCATCGCCCGCAGCCGCTCCCAGTTGATTGTGAGCACATCGCCGCCATCGCTGCAGGTGCGCATCCTCCAGATGTCGGCGCCCGTCTCGATCAACTGTCCATCCAATGAGCGGACGCGCATGGGAACAGAAGGAAGATCGCTGATCGCTTCGGACGCTGGAGTAATCTGAGACGAGCGCGCCACGCTCACGAGTCCTCACCGTAAAGGCGGCTATGGTAGCTTCGCATCGCTTCGCTCGCCTGCCTGGCAATCGCGTTCTGGGTATAGCGTTTAGGTGACTGCGGGTTGGTCCAGCCGCCCAGGTAAACCAGCTTATCCATGCCGTTTGCCTGTTCGGCGAGCACTTCCGCCATCCGCTCAGCCCAGGTGTGCCGGAGCCGATGCCACGACAACGGCGTAACACCACTGTGACGCCCGATCGACCGCATGATGTCGTCTGCTGCCTTCATCGACAGCGGTGCGCCAGCTCCCGTAACGAACAGGTACGGCGTCTTGCCGGTCACGCGACCGAGGGGCGGCTTTGAAATCAGATAAGCACGGAAGAGCGATAGAAGTGATCGCGAAACCGGAACCACGCGCTCCGCGGTTTTGACCGCAGGTTCCCTTTGGCGCGAATCATGCGGATCATCTGGCCGGCGCAGGACTCGGAGTCCGTCATCACCGCCCCGCGGGATAGAGTCCAATCGCAACTTGAGCAACTCACCTCGGCGTAGGCCGAGCTCAAGGCCAGTCTCCACCATCAACCAGTTCCGTAACTGGGCATGGCGGTAAAAAACACCTTTCGGGAAGACCCAATCTCGGCCGGCTTCCGTTTTGGGTGCGAGTACCCGACGAAGAGATGCCAGTTCCTGCTCACTGAGGGGCTGAATCCGGTGGGACTGTTTCGCTCCGGTCCGCAGAGATCGGAAAACCTGCTCCAAGTGAGCCCTCTGTGCTGACAGCTCGTCTAACGTAAGCGTTCTTACGCCACCGCGATTGTCGCTATCCAGAGCCCATTTCAGGAAGTTCTCGGCCACGGAGACATGATGATCGAGCGTGCCGGCATCGCCTCCGACAACGGCCTCAGCGCCTTCGCCTCTCGTGTGAAAGTACAGAACCATCGACTCGATCTGACGGGTAGCGAGGCTGTTGCCGCTGGTGAGGTGATCGTCCAGGTCGACGCCTGCGCTACGTCGAGCCCATTCATAGATCCGACCCAGGACCCGGAGGTTGCTCTCCAGGGTCGAAGACTGGACGCGATAGCGCCGGTAACGAACAGCCCAACGCGTGCCGACACGAACCGGAATCCAGGTGGCTCTATCCACCAAACAGGGAAGACGTTCACCTGATTCGAGCACCACATTCAGAACGACGTGGGGCGACACCCTTTCCGGAGTGCGAGGCGCGTCCACTTTGCCGGAGCCCATGCGGTGAGTCTACTCCGCGTTGTTCACGGGAACGTGAACAGTTGATTATGTTTTCACGAATGTGGACGCGGCGGACATGCCCGGCTCTAATATCGAAGACCTCGGCGCGTGCGGAGGAGGGGCGAAGGAGTCGGTTTCAGATGGTAGGGGCCGCGCAAATCGCTCCGGCCTACGGCCTACGCGATTCGCGCGGCCCCCACCATCTGATCAAAAGCACAACCGTGCTCCGCGCTCAAGAGGATAACTGGACACACCTCAAAAACCATACATCAGAACGGAACGTCGTCGTCGGTGACGCCTTGATTCGATGGCCCCGCCTGCGGAGCCGCGGCGCCACGACCTCGCGGAGCGGAACGCATGGGAGCGGAACCCTCTTGCGAGAAGCCTTCGTCCGCGCCACCACCGCCGCTTTCACCGCGTCCGCCGAGCAGGATCACTTCATCGGCGACGACCTCGGTAGTCCAGACCTTTTTACCGTCTTTGTCGTCGTAGCTGCGTGTTTGCAGGCGGCCTTCGACGTAAACCTGCTTGCCCTTGAGGAGGTAAGGCGCTACGTTTTCTCCGCGCCACAGGACCACGCGTGTCCAGTCCGTTTCTTCTTTCCACTCGCCGGATTGCTGGTCTTTCCAGCGGCGGCTGGTGGCTACGGAAAATTTCGTAAGCGCCGTCTGCGACGGCGTATAGGACGTCTCGGCATCGCGCCCGAGATGTCCGATCAGAATCACTTTATTGACGCTGCGGCTTGCCATGATTCTCAAAGCTACCATACAGAAGGCGTGCGCGGACGCCGATGAAACAGTCCTCCCCATTGCCGTCTCCTATTCGTGTATGATTTGGCAATAGCCGCTCGGAGGGATAGTTCGGATGGCTGTCGATAGCGTAGTGCCCAGATTGATCCGTCTGGCCTTTTACGGAGCAATCGCGTCTGTCCTATTCATACCCGTCCTTAGAACGCCCGCGCGCGCCCAGGCTTTACTCGGATCGCCGGGCAGACGCGTGCACCTGGTGGGAACCGACCAGGCCGTGCTCGAAGCGCAGGACGTGCGCAAGGAACTCTCCTGCACGGTGACACCGGTGAAACCGGTGCTGGGCTTCGACCTTCGCTATCACGCCGGCTACACCGTCACGATTCCCTTGAAAGAGCTCGCCGGATCCGAGAACGTCCTGAATATTCTGTTCCGCGTCACGCCGACCGATCGCACGGGCGAGCCGCAATACTTCATTCAACATTTCAAGGTCCCCATGATCGACGAGGAAGCGTCGGGCGACGCCCAACTGGAAGGGACCGTCGATCTCGGCGAAGGGAAATATCACGTCGATTGGATGATGCGGGACCACACGGAAAGCGTGTGCTCCTTCTATTGGGATATGGAGGCCGAGCTTCCCTCAAAGGATCGCGACATGCGCCTGGAAGAGGCAGCGGGGAACGTCGAGCCCGCGCACGAAGAGCAGTTCACCGAGGAACCGCCCGTCACCCGCGTCCTGACGCCGTCGCCCCTGAAGATCAAGTTGCTGGTGAACTTCGCGCCGCAGAATTATAATGCCAGCTCGTTGCGGCCGCAGGACACCGTGGCGTTGGTTTCCATCTTGCGGCGCGTCGCCCGCCAGCCGGAGTTCGGCAAGTTTTCACTGGTGGCCTTTAACATACAGGAACAAAGGGTTTTATATCGCCAGCAGAGCGAAGAATCGATCGACTTTCCAGCCTTGGGTGAGGCACTGCGGTCGATGAAGCTCGGGACGGTGGACACGCACAGGCTGCAGCAGAAGCATGGCGATACTGATTTCCTGACTGAACTGATCCAAAACGAGATGAAGGACCAAGATCATCCAGACGCGTTGGTCTTCGCGGGTCCTAAGGTCCTGCTGGATGCTTCGGTGCCTGAAGATACCCTCAAACCATTGAGCGCTATCGATTATCCCGTTTTTTACGTGAATTACGCGCTCAATCCGCAGGCGATTCCGTGGCGCGATTCCATCGGCCGCGCTATCCGCGTTTTTCGAGGCACGGAATTTACTATCACCAGACCACGCGATTTATGGTTTTCCATGTCCGAAATGGTCTCGCGTATAGTAAGATCGAAACAGGGGCGGGGTTACGTCGAAGCCGCTCACTGATCTTATGCGCTGGCCTATTGTAATCGCCGCCGTGGCCCTGGCTACGTTGCCGGCTTCCGCGCAGAGTCCCCGCTACGCGAATAAGCTCGCTCCTTTTGTCACTTCCCCGGTCAAAATCGTCGACCGTATGTTGGAACTGGCGCACCTGAAGCCGGGCGAGACCCTTTACGATCTGGGCTGCGGCGACGGACGCATCCTGATCGCGGCTGCCGAAAAATACAAGGTCAAGGCCGTGGGCGTGGAGATTTCCCAGAAGCTGGTGGCGCAAGCGAAAGCGAATATCGAGAACGCGGGGTTATCGGATCAGGCGAGCGTCATTCGGGGCGACCTGCTCGATACCGACCTCAGCGGCGCCGATGTGGTGACAATTTATTTGGCGACTTCTTCGAATCAGAAACTGAAGCCGCGCCTGGAACGGTTTCTGAAAGCGGGCGCGCGCGTCATTTCGCACGATTATGCGGTGCCGGGCTGGAAGCCGTCCCACGTGGAGCGCGCCGATGACCGGCACGTACACCTGATTTACGTTTACGAAATGCCGCCGACCAAGGCGGACGACGCTCCGGCGCGGAATTAGCGCGAAAGCGCCTTGACCGCGCATGATTCCTCTTCGATCCACAGAGCGGGTTTATTCCAGATCTGTCGCCACCGGCGGCATTATCGCCTTGAACATGCTGATTTTTCTGTATCAAGTCAGTATGCCGCAGGATAGTTTGGTGCCGTTCATCGAGCGTTGGGGCATCGTGCCGGACGACATCTCCGGGCACTTGTACACGCTGCTGACTTCCATGTTTCTGCACGGCGGCTGGATGCATGTGCTTGGAAACATGCTGTTCCTGTGGGTTTTCGGGCGCAATGTCGAGGATCTGATCGGCTCGGGACGTTTCGTTGTTTTTTACCTGCTCGTGGGCCTGGTGGCGGGGGTGGTGCAGGTGATCGCCAATCCATACTCGCGCCTGCCCACGATTGGCGCGAGCGGCGCGATCGCCGGCGTGATGGGCGCCTATTTGATCAAGTTTCCGCGCGCGCGCATCGTGACGCTGATTCCTATCATCGTCTTCATCACGACCATGGAAATCCCAGCGGCGGTAATGCTGGTGTGGTGGTTCCTGATTCAACTGGGCAGCGGCTTCGGATCGCTGGCGCGGACGGACTATACGGGCGGCGGCGTCGCGTGGTTCGCGCACGTCGGCGGCTTCATCGCGGGGATGCTGCTCATCCGTGCTTTTCCACGGCAGCAGCGCCGCTGGCGAGCCTGGCAGGACGCCGAGTAGCGGGGTTCGCCGGCAACATATCTATTTCAATGACGTTGTTCATGTTCAATGACGTTGTTCATGCCGGCGAATGCGTAACCCGGTCGCGCCTGGCCGCGTCGAACGAGCATAATAAGAGTGGCCGGGGATTCCTCCATTGGGTTCCGCGGCCGGCGTGCGAATCCGGCGCTGCAAATGAAGTATCCGGGCGACGTTCGGCGCAGTGGGAGCGTTCGCAGTGAAAACTTCAGAGGTCGTGCGCGCGTGGGGCAAAATTCTAAGAGGAGATTGCCCGTCGCTTTCCATCGAAATTACCCGGGAATGCCCGCTCCGGTGCCCTGGCTGTTACGCGTATGGCGACGATCATCTGGGTGGCGGCCAGACCTTGCGCGGCTTGAGGGATCGTAAAGGCCAGGAGCTCATTGACGGCGTGCTCGAAATAGCAGATCGCCTTCGGCCTCTGCATCTTTCCCTGGTGGGCGGCGACCCCCTAGTCCGCTACCGCGAACTGGAGTCCCTCGTTCCGCAATTGCTCGGGCGGGGAATCCACGTGCAGATTGTCACCAGCGCCTTTCGGCCGCTTCCCGCGAGTTGGGCGACCTTGGCGCATTTGAACGTCGCGGTTTCGATAGACGGGCTACAGCCCGAGCACGATGTCCGCCGATCTCCGGCGACGTATGACCGGATCGTCAAAAACATTGCGGGCCAGAATATCACCATCCACTGCACGATCACCAGTCAGATGATGAAGCGGCCGGGCTATTTGCATGATTTTCTGGAGTTCTGGAGTCCGCGGACGGAGATCCGTAGGATCTGGTTCAGCTTGTTCACGCCCCAAGTAGGAGATCGGTTCCCGGAGATATTACAGCCCGAGGAACGTTCGCGGGCGATCGCGGAGATGCTGGAATTAAGGAAGCAGTTTCCCAAGCTGGACATGCCGGAACCCATGATTCGGCAGTTTGCCACACCTCCACAAAGTCCTCAGGAATGCGTTTTCGCACTCACGACCCAGACGCTTTCAGCGGACCTGAAAACCAAGATCACTCCCTGTCAGTTCGGGGGTAATCCGGATTGCAGTTCGTGCGGATGCGCGGCATCCATGGGATTGGCCGCTGTTGCGGCCCACCGTTTGGGTGGCGTCCTTCCCGTTGGACTCATCTTCAAAGGCTCGATCAGAATTGGGCAGGTTCGCGCGAAGCGCGCGGCTACGGAGCCAAGTGTGGAAGAGCAATTGCGGATTCTGTCTTGATTTTTCCGGCGCGGAATCGGCGCTCCCGAGCGGATACTCAAGCGGCTGTTCGCCTTGCGCGCCAATCCAAAACACTTTCGGCGCGCCCCTGAAAATCCCGGCCTGCTAAAATCAAGTTTCCCGATGGAAATCGATAAAGTATATGAGCCCCAGCGGTTCGAGCCGCATTGGGCCGAATGGTGGGTGGAGAACCATACATTCCACGCCGACGCACGGCCGGGCGAGCCTTATTTTTCCCTGGCCATTCCTCCGCCGAACGTGACCGGCTCACTGCACATGGGCCACATGTTCGAACATTCCATCATCGATGCTCAGATCCGCTGGCGCAGGATGCGGCGGACACCTGACGGGAAAGCGGTCAGCACCCTGTGGCTGCCGGGCACCGATCACGCCGGAATCGCCACGCAGATCATGGTGGAGCGTCAGATCGCCGAAGAGGGGCTCACCAGGCGTGACCTGGGCCGCGAAAAATTCGAACAGCGCGTGTGGAAATGGAAAGAGCAGAACGGCGGGCGCATTGTCGAACAGATGAAGCGCGCCGGAGTGAGTTGCGACTGGTCGCGCGAGCACTTCACGCTCGATCCAGGATTGTCGCGCGCCGTGCGCGAGGCATTCGTCCGGCTGTACGAAAAGGGTCTGATCTATCAGGGCTACTACATCGTCAATTGGTGCCCTCGCTGCCAGACCGCGCTCTCCGATCTGGAAGTGGAGCACGAGGAAACGGAGGGCAGCCTGTGGCACATTCGGTATCCAGTGGTTGGCAGCGATGAAGTGATCGTGGTCGCGACCACGCGTCCGGAAACGATGCTCGGCGATACGGCCGTCGCGATCAATCCCAACGATCTGCGAGCGGAGAGGCTGCACCTGGAATCCGTGCGGCTGCCTTTGACGGATCGCGAGATTCCCATCGTGCTCGACGAAATGGCCGATCCGGAGTTCGGTTCAGGCGCGGTAAAGATCACGCCCGCACACGATCCGAACGACTTTGAAGCCGGGAAGCGCCACAATCTGCCCTTGATTCAAGTCATTGGCGAAGACGCCAAAATGACGGCGGCGGCCGGCGCGAATTACACCGGGCTCGATCGCTACGCGGCGCGCAAACAAGTGGTCGCCGATCTGGAAGCGCTGGGACTGCTCGAAAAAATCGAAAAATATAAACTCAACATCGGCAAATGCCATCGCTGCAAGACCGTCGTGGAGCCGCTGGTTTCCAAACAATGGTGGATGAAGATGAAACCGCTCGCCGAGCCCGCGATTCGTGCGGTGGAAGACGGGCACATCACATTTGTTCCGGCCAATTGGTCGAAGACGTATTTCGAGTGGATGTACAACATCCGCGATTGGTGTATCTCGCGGCAGTTGTGGTGGGGACATCGCATTCCGGCGTGGCATTGCGGCGATTGCAAGGCCGTGACCGTGTCGCGCGAAGATCCGACGCAGTGTTCTAAATGTGGCTCGGCGAAGCTAACGCAGGAAACCGACGTGCTCGATACGTGGTTCAGCTCGGGGCTGTGGCCTTTCTCCACACTAGGGTGGCCGGATCAAACTCCAGACCTCGCTGCGTTTTATCCCACATCGCTCCTGGTCACGGGCTTCGACATCATTTTCTTCTGGGCCGCGCGCATGATCATGTTCGGCATTGAATTGACGGGCCCGCCGGAGGCGCCGTTAGAGGAAAAGATCCCGTTTCGCCAGATCCACATTCATGGCTTGGTGCGCGACGCCGAGCGGCAAAAGATGTCGAAGACCAAGGGCAACGTAATCGATCCTCTTGTTGTGAATGAGAAATACGGCACCGATGCCGTGCGCTTTGGATTGCTGGTGGCGGCGGCTCCTGGTAACGATATCGCACTCAGCGAGGAAGTGATTCTGCGGGGACGCAACTTCGCGAATAAGATCTGGAACGCCTCGCGATTACTATTTAGCAAGGAACAAGGCGAGCCTGTGCGAACTTCGCTCGCCGACCGCTGGATCGGAAGCCGGCTGAATTTGGCGATTCGGAAGGCGAACGAGGCGTTTGAGAATCATCGCTATCATGAGGCCGCGGATGCCTGGTGGACCTTCTTCTGGGATGAGTTTTGCGATTGGTATCTGGAGCTGAAAAAGCAAGACACAAATTGGGGTTTTGCTTATCAGGTGCACGAAAAGGCGCTCCTGGCTTTGCACCCTTTGATGCCGTTCATTACCGAGGAATTGTGGCATCGGCGTGGGCACGAGGCGTCGATTGCGCTAGAGGCGTATCCGCAGGCTGATCCGGCGTTGGATGATCCGGAGGCAGAGGGGGAAATGAAGTTGCACCAGACGATCATCATGGAGATCCGGGAGCGACGCGCGGAGCGCAAGGTCGACAAGAAGACTAGCTTCGAGGTTCGCGTCTACAGTCCGGAATCCATTCATACGGAGGTGATTGCCACAAGTACGAACACGTCCGTAGTCGTGCTCCAAACTATAGGTTCAACCAAGGTTGAATTCCCGACCCTCACTGGTCTCACTCAGGAGCAAAAGGTCCGCCTTAGAAAAGAGAATGAGCAACTCGATACAGTGATCGCCAATTCAAAGCGGCAGCTCGAAAACGAAAGCTTCGTGAGCAAGGCACCCGCGAAAGTGATCGAAGGAATGCGGACGAAGCTCGCCGAGTACGAAGCACAGCTCGCCAAGAATAAGGCGGCGCTGGGAGAATGACGCGACGGCGAAATGTGGGGCAGGCCCTCGGCCTGCGGCGGCGTCTCACGCCGCCTTCCGACGACAGAAATTGCGGGGCTGAGAGCCCCGCGCAGGCCAGGGGCCTGCCCCACAAAACGAGCCTGCCCCACAACCGAGCCTGCCCTAGCACACATGAAATTTGATATCACTCATCCCGACGTGCGCCGCGCGGTGGAAATCGCACTCGAAGAAGATATCCGCACCGGCGACGTCACCACGGATTCCACCATCCCCGCCGATCTTCAGGCCGAGGGGCACTTCGTCGCCAGGCAGGACTTCACGCTGGCGGGCGTCGAATTGTTGTCTCTTCTATTCGATAACGTCGTCCTGAAGCACGCGAGCGGCGATCGCCTCAAATCGGGAGACGAGATTGCCATCGTGCGCGGTCCCGCCCGTTCGCTGCTGACGCGCGAAAGAGTGGCTCTCAATTTCCTGCAGAGGCTTTCGGGCGTGGCGACGCTCGCGGCAAAATACGTCGCCGCCGTCGAAGGGACTGGCGCGAAAATTCTGGATACTCGCAAAACGACGCCGGGGCTGCGCGTGCTGGAAAAGATGGCGGCGGCGGCGGGCGGCATCGTAAATCATCGCATGGGCCTATGGGACGCGGTGCTCATCAAGAACAATCACATCCGGTTGGCCGGGGGAGTGCGGATCGCCTGCGAGCGAGCGACGGAAAGGGCTAAATCCCTGGGAATCGTCGTGCAAGTGGAAGTTCGCACGCGCGCGGAAATCGAAGAAGCGCTGGCATGCGGTGCCCAGCTACTCCTGCTCGATAACATGACGCCCGCGCAGGCGGCGGAAGAAATCCGCTTCATAAACAAGCGTGCAAAGGTCGAGATCTCGGGCGGCGTGACGCTCGCCACGGTTCGCGCGTACGCGGAGGCCGGCCCGGATTTCATTTCCTCGGGAGCGATCACGCATTCGGCCACGGCCATCGACATTAACTGCGGGATTTATGCCCTCTGAGCCTGCTCGTCTCGCTGAGTCTTCTGCTTCGCGGAGCGCGTCGATGACAAACACGCGGACATTCGATATCGACTCGGTCCGCGAGTTGCTTCCGGGAAGGCGCATCGATTGGCGTTCGTCCATCGATTCCACGATGACCGCCGCGGCGGTACTGGTTCGCGAGGGGTGCGCGCCCGGGACGATCGTCGGTGCCGATGAACAGAGCGCGGGAATCGGACGCCATGGGCATTCCTGGCATTCGGAAACGGGCGCGGGTTTATATGTATCCTTTGTCATCGAGCCGCCTTCCGGAGACAGCGCGCTGCCGCTCGTAATGCTGGCGCTGGGGCTCGCGGCACAGGAGGCCATCGCCCAAATTAGCGGGCTGGCGCCAGACCTTCGCTGGCCGAACGACGTTTTGGTCAACGGCATGAAGTGCGCGGGAATTCTGGCGCAAATGGAAGGTGACGCGATCGTCGCCGGAATCGGAATCAACGTTGGCCACGCGGAGTTTCCGGAAGAGCTTCGCGATGTGGCCACGTCCCTGGCGATCGCGGGCGCGCGCGTTCGGCGAGAGGATTTACTCGCGGCGCTCGCACGCACCATCGATGAAGCCGTCGACGTTTTAAAGACAAAAGGTCCGTCCGCAATTCTCGACATGTTCACGCGCGCGTCGAGTTATGCGATCGGTCGCCGCGTCAAAGTAGACCAGGCGGGTGCGGTCGTCGAAGGCGTCACCTGCGGGCTGGACGCTTCTGGCTTCCTGCGCGTGCGGCAGGATAATGGAATCGAGGCCCTTATTCTTGCCGGAGGCGTCAGGCCGGCATGATTATCCTAACAGCAGATCCCTCGACTTTCGCTCGGGATGACACGGCTGGAGGGTGAGTAATAAGGAGCGACATTTGTTCGGCGAAGTTCCGAGAACCTACACGAGCTAGAATTCTGTTCCCATGCTATTGGCACTCGACGCGGGCAACACCAACATCACGATCGGCGCTTTCCACGGTGAAACTCTCACTGGGCACTGGCGATTGCGCACCATACGGGACCAGACGCCGGACGAGTGGGGAATTCTCCTGCGCAATCTTTTTTCCCTGTCGTCGTTGGATCTCGCGGCGATCGATGGTGTAGTGATTTCGAGCGTGGTTCCGGCGGTCGACCAGCCGCTCACCGCGATGGCGGAGCGCTATTTTCATCGCCAGCCGCTGTTCGTGACTCCGGCGATGAACCTGGGACTCCGTGTCTGCTACGACAATCCCCGCGAGGTGGGCGCGGATCGCCTGGTAAACGCAGTGGCGGGCTTCCATAAGTACGGCGGCCCTTGCGTCATCGTGGATCTGGGAACCACAATCAATTTCGACGTCGTATCTAAGGACGCGGAATTCCTGGGAGGCTTAATAGCGCCGGGCATCGGAATGTCCATCAGCGGGCTGTTCGCCCGCACGGCGCGCCTGCCGATGGTGGATTTTCGCGAGCCCGAAAAACTCGTCGGCAGCAATACGGTCGGCAGCATTCAATCGGGCCTGTATTACGGTTTCATCGGTTTGATCGACGGAATCGTCGAACGCATCGCCGCACAGCTTGGTCCGGAGACGAAAGCGGTGGCGACGGGCGGGCAGGGCGAGTTGATCGTACATGGCTCGCGCTGCGTAACAATTTACGATGAGAACCTGACGCTCGAGGGTTTGCGGCTGATTTGGGAACGTCATCACTCCGCGTGAAGGAAAATTACTTCAATTACTTTACGGAGATCGAGGATCATTTCCAGCGCGCCCGCGGCACCGCCCTGTTCCTGATTTCGCCGCTCGACTGGGCCTTGATCGAAGCATGGAAGAACGCCGGAATTCCGCTCGAAGCGGTGCTGCGAGGCATCGATCAGGCGTTCGAGAAATGGCGGAAGCGCCCAGCCAGAGCCCGGATTCAGATGGTGAACTCGCTGGCGTATTGCGCACAGGCCGTGGCGGCCGAGGCCCAAGCGATCGCGAACGGCGCAGCGGGGACACAGGCGGGCGCGACGGCCCCTCCCTTCGAAATCGAGACGGTGCGCGATTATGTGAACGCCAACGCGGCCGCGCTGCGCAAAGCCGGACACGGGGACTTAGCCGCATCACTCGAAGCTCTCGACCTCGCGGCTTTGTATAACGATTTGGAGCAACTGGAGCAGAGGCTCACGGCCATCGAGGAAAAAATGATCGCACGGCTGCGCGCCGCCGCGACCGACGAAGCGCTATTCGAAGCGCGACGTTCGTTCGATGCGGAGCTGAAAGCGTATCGCAGCAAGATGAGTGCCGATCAGTTGGCCATGCTGGAGAAGCAATTCCTGGAGCGGAAATTGCTGCAGGCATCGGGACTGCCGAGGCTCAGTCTCTTTTACCTGCAGCCGTAACGGGCGCGCTGCGAATCTGTTCGGCGAGGTCGTCGAACTTATCGTTTAAATGTTCCAGCCGGCGCGCCAGATCCTGAATGCCCGTTTCGGCGCGGCGGTTGACGTCGAAATCCATTTCGCCCCGCACGCGGTCCTTGGCGTCCTGCCGGTTCTGGCTCATCATGATGACCGGCGCTTGGATGGCGGCCAGCATAGAGAGAAACAAGTTGAGCAGGATAAACGGATACGGATCCCACGCGCCCTTGCCCAACCAGATGTTGGTCGAGGTGTAACACACCAGCACGATGCCGAATGTAATGATGAAAGCCCAGGAGCCGCCGAAGCGCGCCACCTCATCGGCGATGCGTTCGCCGAACGTGGTTTCTTCTTCAATGATCTCGTTGACGTTCCGGGTTGCGCGGGTGCGGACCAATTCATGGGCCGCGTGCACGTGGCGTCCGAGCACGCTCAGGATGTCGAGGCCCGCGTGCGGCTTCACCTGCAGCAGCACGGCGATATCGTTCCGATCGACTTCGATGCACACCGCTGGTTCGACGACCACCGCGGTGGTTTGGTGCGGCGTTCCTTCGAGCATGGACGCGAGGCCAAACAGCTCGCCCGCTTCCGGTTCGCTGAGCACCACCTCCTGGTGATCCTCATCGATGGTAGTGAGCCGCACCTTGCCCGACACCATCACGTAAGCTCTGCCGCCGGGATCGCCGATTTTGTAAATGCGCTGGAGCGGTGCATATTCCTTGCGCTCCACTTGCGCGGCCAGCACCGCCAGCTCTTCCTGATCGAGCAGCTCGAAGAGCGCCACGTCTTTCAATGCATCGGGATCACAGGCCATCGGTTACCTCTCAAAGGTTTGGGCGATTTCAACCTATTCAGCATTCCACAAGGACGCTGGACTCGACAATGGCGAGCGGCCCGCCGTCGCAACCGGATTGTCATATGGATGTCAGCGGGACGGTCATGCGCTGTCGGGCTCGCGCTCCCGTCTCGGCCGCCGCGAACTTCTCTGAGAATTTTCATTCCCTCCGCGCACCAATTCGCGAGGGAGTTCCCATGCCGTCAGTCGAACGCAGCCGCATGATTCTGCAAGCACTGCAGCAAATGGAGAAACAGTTCGGCAAAGGGGCCGTGGTGCAGCTCGGCTCGAACACGGTTCTGCAAGTCAGCGTGATTCCCACGGGCTCGGTTTCTCTCGATGCGGCGCTCGGCGTGGGCGGCTTCCCCAGGGGACGCGTGGTCGAAATCTTCGGGCCGGAGTCGTCGGGGAAGACAACCCTCGCCCTGCACGCGATCGCGCAGGCGCAGGCGGAAGGGGGCACGGCGGCGTTCATCGATGCCGAGCATGCGCTCGATCCGCAATACGCGCGGGCGCTCGGCGTGGACACGGACAATCTCATCGTTTCGCAGCCGGATTACGGCGAGCAGGCGCTCGAAATCACCAACGCGCTGGTGTCGTCGAACGTCGTCGACGTGATCGTGGTGGATTCAGTCGCGGCACTGGTTCCGAAGGCCGAGCTGGAAGGGGAAATGGGCGATAGCTTCATGGGCCTGCATGCGCGCCTCATGTCGCAAGCCCTGCGCAAGCTGACGGCGGCTCTTTCCCGCGCCAACGCCTGCCTCATCTTCATCAATCAAATTCGCGAGAAGATTGGCGTGATGTTCGGGAGTCCGGAAACCACGACGGGCGGCCGCGCGCTGAAATTTTATTCGTCGGTACGTGTTGACGTGCGCCGAACGGCATCTATCAAAGATGGCGACCAGGCCGTCGGCAATCGCACCCGGATTAAGATCGTGAAGAACAAGGTGGCGTCGCCCTTCCGCGAGGCGGAAGTGGATATCCTCTACGGCCACGGAATCTCGCGCGAAGGCGACCTGATCGACTTCGGTGCGGAGCGCGAAGTCGTCGAAAAGAGCGGGTCCTGGTTCAGCTTCGAAGGCGAACGGCTCGGCCAGGGGCGCGATAACGCATGCCGGGCTATCAAGGAGAACCCGGGGGTTCGAGACCGCATTGAGGCGGCGATTCGCATGAAGATCGGGCTGCCGAAAACGGCCTCCCAGGAACCTGAGACGCAAGCCAAGCAACACGAAAGGTCCAAACAACCGGAGGCCAAGCAGCCGGAAACTCAGGCAGTGCGCTCGGCGGCGAAATCAGCCTGACTTTTTCGGCCCGCTCATTGACATTCGCGGTTCTGCTTAGAAGAGCTTTACAGGATAAGCATTCTACTGAACCGCAAGAGTCATCGAGCGGGCCGGAAATCCTCGTTGGGCACTATGCCTCCAGTAACTCTCAATGCAGCGGTTCGTTCTTCGGAGCGAGCATGAGATGAATCGCCAGCGCCAGACACGAGCCCACGGCGATTACCGAAACCATCGGGATCGAGGTGCCGTTGTCCAGGCCGCTGACCAGCATGCCTGCGGCGCCTCCAATCCCGAACTGCATGCAGCCCAGCATCGCTGAAGCGTTGCCGGCGACCTTCCCGTGCGGAGCCATGGCAAGCGCGGTGGTATTGGGTGACAAGAATCCCAGGCACGCGATGCACACGAACAACAGCGCGATCAGTCCCGGAAATCCCCCCGCATGCGTTGCCTGCGTCGCAAACAGAGCGACGCTCGATGCCGCCGAGATAAATAGTACGACGCGTAAAATGTTCCCGGGGTGCGCGCGGCGCACCAGAAATCCGTTCATCTGCGAAGCTCCGATCAGCCCCGCTGCGATGATGCCGAAAAACAGGCCGAAGTGGTCGGCGGAAACATGATTCAGCTCGATGAAGACGAGCGGCGATCCTTCCAGATAGGCGAACAACCCGGCCATCGCGAGGCTCCCCGATAGCGCGTGAACAAGAAATGTGCGGTCGCGCAGCAGACTCCCGTACAAACGCAGCACACCGGAGAAGATAATCGGATGGCGGCGTTCCGGCGGCAGAGTTTCCTTGAGGAACAGCGCGACGCTCACAAGACACGCCGCGCCCAACACGATGACGATCCAAAAAGTGGCTCTCCAACTGGCGTGCACTACGAGGTATCCGCCGACGATCGGCGCGACCACCGGCGAGACGCCAATCACCAGCATCAGGAAGGAAAAGATACGCGCGCCTTCTCGGGGCGTAAAGTAATCGCGGACCACCGTGCGGGAGATCAAAGTGGGGGCGCAGCCTCCGACGGCCTGGAAAAAGCGCAGCGCGGTCAACATCGTGATGTTGGTAGAATAGGCGCATCCGATCGCGCTCACGATGTAGAGCACCAGGCCGAAGTACAGCGGAGGTTTTCTCCCGTAGCTATCGGCGAACGGACCGTAGAACAATTGCCCGAGCGACAGGCCGACGAAATAGATCGCGAGCGTCGCTTCGACATCGCCGACCGTGGTGTGGAAGGACTGCGCAATCGCCGGGAAAGCGGGCAAATAGGTATCGATGGAGAACGGCCCCAGCGCCGCGAGCGCGCCGAGGAGGAAGATCAACCAGAACATCTTGCGAGGAGCTTGCGCGGCGGTTCCAGGCGGCGTTCGGACGGTAGGAGCACTCATGCGGGCTGCGACAATTGACAGTATAGGCTAGGATTTCGGGCTGGGACTGCTACGTCCGCTGCTTCAGCAGCCAGTTGACATTGCGATTCAAGACAAAATCGGTAAAGCCCGAGAGTGATTGCGCTGTGCTCCTAACTGGAACTCCTGCATTTTTAAGATTATTGATTGTGTCACTTTCCGCCTCTCGGCTCCCGCACGCGGCGATAAGGTCCACGCCGGGCTTCAGTCCCTTCGCGAGGAGTTCAAGGAAGTTCTTTTCACTGGCTCTCCAGCCGACTATTGCGATCTTGTCCACCATCTCAATACACCCTTTCAGACCTTCGATATGCTCTGCCGGACAAACAAAGCTCGACTTGGAGAGAGTAGGAATCGCCAGAGCAGGAAGTGTGTAGTAAATCTCGCGCTCGGCTTGGGGCAGGCTGCCGTCTTCCTTCGTGATCACTGCGTCGTCGCCAACGTCGGGTGCGCCGCGGATCAGCTCTTCGTCCGTCGGCTGGTGATTTATGTGTAGAGTTGTGGACAGCTTGGGAATCCAATATTTCCAATCAGTCGACCCGTGAAGTTTGAACACTTTGTAGCGCCCGGAAGTATACGCGTGAATGGTCGGGAATCGGACGTCAATCGCCTCAAGCGCGCCCTCAAGGAGGGTGTCGTAGTTGAACGTCACGAAGCAGACCTCAGGGAAAGCCGCGACTTGATCCAGGAACGTTCGGTAGTTGGTGACCCCATCTGTTCTCCGCCGCCAGTGCTTCTCGCAATCCCGCACGTTCTCCCGAATGTAAAACTGTATCGCGGTTAACTGACTTCGGCGTTCGCGGTTCTGCTCAGCCTCGTCACGAAACTTTTCCAGAATTTCCTCAACGTTCTCCCGAGACTCGAGATAGGGGATCAGCGGCTGGCATCGAGGATATTTCGCGGAAACGGCGCGGAATTGCGGAGAATAGAGGAAGAGTTCCTTAGCGAGTGGAGGGCGGAGCGCCTCCGAAGCGCGCGACATTCGAGCAGGCGGAAACGATGGCCACGAATCGTACGATGCACCTGCCCCGAAGATCACCATTAACATGGCGTTAATCCTCTTCGCTGGTACCGCCGCTAACCTTCAGCACCGCGAGGAACGCTTCTTGCGGGATCTCCACGCGCCCCACGCGTTTCATCCGGCGCTTGCCTTCTTTTTGTTTTTCGAGCAGCTTGCGCTTGCGGCTGATGTCGCCGCCGTAACACTTGGCGAGCACGTTCTTGCGCATGGCTGAAATAGTCTCGCGTGCGACGATTTTATTTCCGATCGCCGCCTGCAGCGCCACCTCGAACATCTGCCGGGGAATCAGTTTGCGCAGCCGCGAGATCAAATCCTTGCCGCGATCGTAGGCGAAATCCGTGTGGACGATCATGGAAAGCGCGTCCACCGGCTCGCCGGCGACCAGCACGTCCAGCTTCACCATGGGCGAAATGCGATGCCCGGAAAGATGATAATCGAGCGACGCGTAGCCACGCGATGCCGATTTCAGGCGGTCGTAGAAATCCAGCACGATTTCGTTCAGCGGCAGCTCGTACACCAGCAGCACACGTCCCGTTCCGATGTACTCGAACTTCTTCTGTGTGCCGCGCTTCTCTTCGAGCAGCTTGAGAATCTCGCCGATATACTCTTCGCGCGTAATGACCGTCGCGTCGATGATCGGCTCCTGAATCTGCTTGATGGAAGAGGGATCGGGAAAGCGCTGCGGGTTATTGACCTCGATCACCTCGCCGCCGGTGGTCGTGATGAGATAGCGCACGCCCGGAGCGGTGGTGATCAGGTCGATCTGAAATTCCCGTTCGAGGCGCTCCTGGATAATCTCCAGATGCAGAAGGCCGAGAAATCCGCAGCGAAATCCGAAACCGAGCGCGGCGGAATGTTCGGGCTCGAAGCTGAACGCGCTGTCGTTGAGCCGAAGTTTTTCGAGCGCGTCGCGCAGCACCCCGTGCTCGTGGGATTCCACGGGATAGAGCCCGGCGAACACCATCGCCTTCAGAGGTTCGAATCCGGGGAGAGGCTCGGCCGGCGGATTGGCGTGATCGACGATGGTATCGCCGATCTGCGCGTCGGAAACAGTTTTGATATTCGCGAAAATGAACCCGACCTCTCCCGCGGCGAGTTCATCGCAGGGAACCGGCTTGGGCGATTGATAGCCGAGACCCTCCACTTCGTACACGCCATTGGTGGCCCACAAGCGGATGCGCTGGCCCTTATGGATGCGCCCGTCCACCACGCGGGCAAGAATAATCACGCCGCGGTAGGAATCGAACCACGAATCGAAAATCAGGGCGCGCAGAGGATCGTCGGGCGAGCCCTTGGGGGGTGGCACTTTCTGGACAATGGCTTCGAGAATCTCGTCGATCCCGACGCCGTTTTTAGCGCTGGCGAGAATGGCCTCGCTCGCGTCCAGCCCGATGACGGATTCGATCTGCTCGCGCACCCGGTCGGGCTCGGCCGAGGGCAAATCGATCTTGTTGATCACAGGAATAATTTCCAGGTTGTGATGCAGAGCCAGGTAGGTATTCGCGAGCGTCTGCGCTTCCACACCTTGCGACGCATCGACCACCAGCAGCGCGCCTTCGCACGCCTGCAGGCTGCGCGAAACCTCGTAGGTGAAATCGACGTGGCCCGGCGTGTCGATCAGATTGAGCTCGTACCACTCGCCGTTTTTGGCGCGATGCGCGAGCCGCACCGCGTGCGCCTTGATGGTGATGCCGCGCTCGCGCTCCAGATCCATCGTGTCGAGAACCTGCGCCATCATTTCGCGCTGGCTCAACGCGCCGGTGGTCTCAAGCAGGCGATCGGCAAGTGTCGACTTGCCATGATCGATGTGCGCAATGATGCTGAAATTGCGGATGTGCGCGGGGTCCATTAAGGTATGATGAGACTCGGAACTTCGAAGTCTTTCAATTATCCCACGATGTCGGCCGATTCTCTCACTTGGCAAAATCTCGACGCGCGCGGCCTCACCTTCGCGATCGTTGTGGCGCGCTTTAACGAAGCCATCACCGCCAAGCTTTTGGAGGGCGCCCGCGAGGCTTTGCAGAAGGCGGGAGCCGCCGGCCACCAGGTCTTCCACGTCCCCGGTGCTTTCGAATTGCCGCTCGCGGCCATGAAGCTCGCCCGGCGCGGAGGCTTCGACGCGATCATCGCGCTGGGTGCGGTGGTGCGCGGGGAAACACCGCACTTCGACTACGTGGCGGGCGAGGCGGCTCGCGGTTTGCAGCGCGTGGCGCTGGACACGGGCGTTCCAGTGGCTTTCGGCGTTCTCACCACGGACACATGGGAGCAGGCCGAGGCGCGCGCGGGCGGAGCGGCGGGGAACAAAGGTTTCGATGCGGCCATGACAGCCGTTGAGATGGCCCGGTTTTAACGATATGGTGAGGTTCTAGCCATGCCTGCCCGCCATCGTTCCCGCCAGCGTGCCTTGCAGGTTCTGTTTTCGTTGGATCAGAGCGGGAAAACCGTCGACGACTCGATCTCCGCGTTTTATGAAACGCTCGCGTCGGAGGAAGACGAGGTTTCAAGAACGCCTCCCGACGAATTCATGGAAGCTCTGGTACGAGGAACCGCGGCCAAGTCCGGCGAGATTGACCGGCGCATCGTCTCCAAGTCGGAAAACTGGCGGCTGGAGCGCATGCCCGCCGTGGATCGCAATATCCTGCGGCTGGCGGTCTATGAACTGACAGAAACCGATACACCCGCGGCGGTGGTGATCGACGAAGCGCTGGAGCTGGCGCGCCAGTTTTCCACCGACGAATCCGCATCTTTCGTCAACGGCGTGCTCGATGCGATTCGGCGGCAACGCGAAACTGCTTGAGGCCCACGTCGATCCATGTGTCAACGTGACGCGCTGAAAATCGTTCTTATCTCCCCGCGTAATCCATTAAACATCGGCGCTGCCGCGCGCGCGATGAGCAATTTCGGCTTCTCCGAGATGCGCCTGGTGAATCCGTACGCGGTCGCTTTCAAAGAGGCGCGCTCCGCCGTGAAGGCGCATCGGGTTCTCGAAGCCGCCAAAGAATTCGCCACGGTAGCGGAAGCCGTAGCCGATTGCGAGCTGGTCGTCGGCACAACATCGCTGGGACCGCGCGCGTTGGAGCATTCCTTGCGGCGGCTCGAATATGGAGGAAAGGTGATCGCGCGAAAGTTGGCGTCGGGCGGAAAAGCGAGCGGAGGCACGCGAGTCGCGCTGTTATTCGGTTCGGAGAAATTCGGCCTCTCGAATGAGGACATGAGCCACTGCCACTGGCTGATGAGAATTCCTGCGCGCGAGGAGCACGGATCGATGAACCTCGGCCAGGCCGTCGCGGTGTGCCTGTATGAGATCATCCGCAATCCGGCGGCTGCAAAGGTGGCTCCCGAAGCGAAACGCGCCGCCAGCGCCGAAGAGCGCGAGCGCATCGCGGCACGCCTCGAGGAAGTGCTGGCGCATTCGGGCTATGTTCATGCGCGGACCGAGGGATCGACCAGGATGAAGATCCGCCGTCTCATCTACCGCCTGCAACTCAATGCACACGACGCGGAAGTGTGGCTGGGCATGCTGCGGCAGATCCTATGGAAACTCGATAGCAAGAGTTGATGCGGCGCGCAAGCTGATATTCTGAAATTTCCGCTATGACCAAAGTTACTTTGCATTACGATCTGACGCATCCGCTGAGCGACGACGACCTCGGCAGCATCTCCAACGTCCATTCCACGTACGGCATGGCGCGCGTCCAGGTGGCTCCCACGCTCGATAAGATCACCGTGGATTACGACGCTTCCCGTCTGACCAAGAAGGAAGTCGAGGCCGTGCTCGCGCGCTACGATATCCCCATTCGCATCGCGGCAGCGTAACATCCTCCGGCAGGACTCCAAACCGTGATTCCCCGGGGCGGCGAGGATTTGTCCGCCCCGTGCGTGATTCGAGCGGCTATTGTGTGCGATGAAACAGCCCGATGATCTCCGCCGAGCCCAGAATGTGGCCGTCCATGGCCTTCTCCGCGTCGGCGCGAGTGGCATCGGGACCGAGGTTCAGCTTCGTGTCCAGCGCAAAGAGTTGGTACGTGTAGTGGTGATTCGGTCCGGGAGGCGCGCAGGGTCCAAAATAACCGGCGAACCCGCGGATGCCCTTGAGTTGTTTCGTTCCGTCGGGAAGGTCGCCGTTCGGGACCCCTTCCGGAAGTTCCTTGGCGCTTGCCGGAATGTTGTAAATGAACCAATGCGTGATGTCGTAGATGCTCCCGCGCGGATGCGGCTCGGGATCATGCAGCAGAATGGCGAAGCTCTGCGTGTTCGCCGGCGCATTCATCCACTGGATCCGCGGCGACACACCCGAGGGCGCGTTGCTGCAAGAATACTTGACGGGCAGTTCGACCCCATCCTTTACGTCCGGGCTCATCACCATCAGCGGCGGCGGCGGCGGGCCCTTCTTGTTGTCCTGGGCGAAACCACTGGTCACGGAGACCAGCATCGCTGCACAAATCAAAAATTTCCTCATGTTCGACGTGCTCCTCTCAATGTGATCGTACTCCAAAGAACGGGAAGAATCCTATCGGCGCTTTCGCATTTGCATGATGGCGGAGAGAGAGGGATTCGCTCTTGACAACATTTTGACAACACGTAAGTTATTGTGCCACGTTCTCAAGAAACCGATACAACCGGCAGAACCCGAGTCTCATTACACACCTATTACACTACAAATCGCGCCGTGATCCCCCCTTAGAAAACGGCCCCGGACCACGTTTAGACGCTGCGTCGCGTGACGGACGGCAAGGTTGTCTTGGGAGCGGCCCGGAAATTGCGCCGTGCCACGATGCAGGGGTTAAAAGAGACCAGTCAACGCGCCAACAACGCTGGAGAGAGTACCGAGCACGACAGCCACTTTGTTAGATCCGCTGCTTTTCGATTGAGGTCAGAGGACTCCGATACGGCCTTGACCGTCGCTACGATCCAGGCTTCGTGCGCCCACTCGGGATCAGGGGATTCCATTTTCCAATCGTGCGCAATCTCAATCTTGCTTGCTTTTGACCAGTAGCGCGCGGCGTACCACCCGAAAAGGAATGCGGTGAGTGCAAGCAGGATGCTGGCGATGACGCCGGTAAATTTAAGCGCTGTCCGCATTAGGTTCAACCGGAACGCGTCAAGTTGGTGCGTTTGCGTATAAAATACATCGGCAACTTCGTGCCGGGAAAACAGGTGCACATCTCCCGCTCAATCTCCTGCCGACTTCTTCTCGCAAGGCTCCGCAAAGTGACGCCAGTTGTCTGCGTCGATCCGAAGGGGCTTTTGCGTGGCTTCCCAGTGGGTTGCGCTGCGGTCGAAAGGCAGGGCCAAAGATCACGCAGCGAGAATCCGCGGTTTGCTAGCGGTTGAACCACTTCATAGCGCTTACAGAAGGTACAGTTGAATTCCACCCGGCTCGGAGGCTTATGATCTGGCGGGTTTAGATCGTGATAGCCCTCCTCAGTTCGGTAGACCGGATCTTCAGCGAGTTCGCGTTGGCAAAGTGGGCATTTTTCCATGAAGCGATAGTGCGCGCCGCGCGTTCTTAATCTCAAGAAAGAGAAAAACGGGGCAGCCAATTTTGGGAGTGACTGCCCCGTCACCGGATGCCTCGACCAGAGAGCACCGGCTGGCGACAGCGAGTTGGAAGAGACCCGCTATCGCAATGTGAAAGTCTCAACCTCGCAAAGACTTTTTCGTTCCAGACGCGCGATCATGTGATTCACTCGTAGGAGCCGCATTTGCAGACGTGCGATCCGTGAACTCACTGCGAGACCGTGGCAAGGGTTCAGGGATTCTACTGCTGGTATCGCAACGCGACGTTGCGGCCTACGCCGCACGGCGAACGGCGTTTTGACGATGCGCTTCGCGCTACAACGAGCAGCCGCCAGCGCCTCGCAGCGCGCAAGGCTTCCCGCAGGGGGGATTTCAAAGATACGAACGGCCATCGATTCTGTTCTCCTTTCAGCCACAAAAAACCGGCCCGCCCCGATGTTGAGAGCGGGGCAAGCCGGTTGGACGATCCTACTTCTGAGGGAAAGATATCAGGTGATGTGCGAACGGCCGGGGATGGTTCTCGCTAAGCGTTTATTTCGACAGCAGTTAGAATTTTTGTGTCTCCGCGATCAAGGCCGTCTTTCCCAATGAGAACGCCGCGGCGGCTGTATCCGCGAAGGTGTAGAGTGCGAGGGCGAAACAGCAGAAGTATGGCTGCCCATCGAACGGCGTGCGTCCCCCTCCGGGGCGTCCAAGTCACGCGCACAACTACAACCGAGACCTGAAGATGCACCTTGGCAGCGGCGACTTGTATAGCGGCAAGGGACGTACGCCGTGCGGTAATGTGGGCAGGGGACGTTTGCTCGAATTTCGCAATCGAGTGAATCAGGCGAATTCAACAATATCCCTTCCGCCGCTCGCGATCAGCGCTTAACGTCTATTACCAATTGGTAACTCGCTGGCATCTTGCCCCATGACACACCCTCCTGCGAACCGGCGCGCGCGAAGTTTTCTAATACACCCCTCCCCGCGCGGGCGCGACTTAGGCGTGCACATCGCGCGTCGGGTGACCTTCCGCGATCTCCTAGGCTCGTTTGGTTCGCCGCAGAGCGCCGTGCGGTGTACGTCGCGCCAGAAACGGCCCATCCCGCAACGGCAACCAGGCGTGAACCGCGGGCATCGTACCAAAAACGGTGTTGCGACCAGTGCAGGCGGCGCGCTCAAAATACATCGAATTCTTCGCGTGGCGGAATCGGTCCACAAAGGACCCTTTTCGGAACGATCCTAGGAGACAAATCGGGTGGATCGAGGCACTATCAAGTATGAAAACCGCGATCTACGCTCGCGTCAGCACCCGCGACAAAGGACAGGACGTTGAAAATCAGCTCGCTCAGCTACGCGAGTTCTGCCAGCGTTCCGGCTGGGAGATTTCACGCGAATACGTTGACCAGGCTTCCGCAAAGACTGCGAAGCGACCGCAGTTCCAAGCCATGTTTACAGCCGCGGCGCGGAAAGAATTTGATCTGGTGCTCTTCTGGAGCTTGGATCGCTTCTCACGTGAGGGCGTCCTGGAGACGTTGCAACACCTTCAGGCACTCACCGCAGCCGGTGTGAATTGGCGGAGTTTCACGGAACAGTATCTTGATTCCTGCGGGGTATTTCGTGACGCCGTGCTGTCGATTCTAGCGACGATAGCTAAACAGGAGCGCGTTCGGCTGAGCGAACGGACGTTGGCGGGCTTGGCGCGCGCCCGGCGTCAGGGGACGCGCCTTGGGCGGCCTAGTGTGGTTTGCGACCGGGAAAAGTTGCGCTCGATGCGAAAGGCTGGTTTGAGCCTCGGGGAGATTGCCGCAAAAACGCAAATGGCGAAAACAACGGTAGCGCGATTGACGCGCGCCGTGCGTCAGGCGTCTTGAGAATCGGATGGTTCCGGCAACGCGAGGGGCGATTCTGACGTTGTAAATTCGGCGTCGATTACGTCATCGGCTTTTCTCTCGCGCTCGGCCGCGCACATTGCTAACGATAGTTTTTCCATCGCGGCGGTAAGCTCGGGGTCATGTTGAGCGGCTGCTAGAAAACCCGTGACATTCACGTCGGAATCAACCTTGCCTGCCATGAATACGGTGGAGAGCCTCGGGTAGCAGTAGGGAGCCGCGGCTTTTGCCGCGTCGATGCGCAACGCGATTGGCAGACGTCTGTTCTTAACGACACGTAAAAGAGCTTCCAGGGGATCACATTTGAGACGTTCCATAATGTCACGGGCAAGTCTCGCGCGATAGTTGGTTGATCCCTTGGGGCGACCGCGCGAGGTTTTCGGCGCGTTAGTCATTGCTGATTCGTCGAGCATGAATTTACATCACTTCCAGAAGGCTTTTACGTGAATACTGCACATTCAAAACATCGGATACTCCGCATGGCACTGACGGTTGAGTGGGTCGGCGGCATTTGAAAAATCCACAGGTGGCGCGTATCGCTAGTGAAAACGGGCCATTCTTCGCTTGGTGTCACCGGCACTAACAACTCACACGTCCGACCCCAGTCCAGGTCGGACGAACGGTCGGACGCCGCAAGTTATTCCAAAAACAGGCACGTCCGACCAGTCCGACGCCGTCCGACCATTTTTCGACAATCTTACGTAATTACGATATAAAAAATATTCGTGGCATTTTGTTTTTTCACCTCGCGTGAACCTCTCTTATTTCATTTTTCAGTCGGACGAGTCGGACGAACAGAAGTAACTCCCCTGCCCTCTTGCGGCTACGCACGTCCGACCTCTCACGTCCGACCAGAAATCGAGAGTCGGACGGGTCGGACGGCGCACGGCGATACGACCGTCCTCAAAATTGATCCGGCACGTCGGCAAACTCCGACTCAACTCTTACGCCTGGCAAGTCACTTTGCGCCTGCAAATCGTCATTTCCAAAAATCGAATCGAGTACGACGTAACACTGTTGCCGCTTGCCTGTCGGCGGCCTCTTCGCAAGATTCTTACCTTCCCCTCGGACCAACAGACCGCACTTTGCAAGAGCCTGCGCGACGGCTTGCGCGTCGAAGCCCTTGCAGACCTCAGCGCGGAAAACCTCGCGCGAGATCCAAAACTCTTTCCCGCGGCGCACACCGGCGCGATTGCTGATCCGCTGAGGAAACTCCCCTTTCCAGTCGCCATCTTCGAAGCGGCTCGCACCATGCAATTCCAGAAACAGCCTCACTTGCGCAATCCATTCCTCTTCGTCAGCGCTCCCGGTCCCCGCCGAACGGCCGCCTAGCCAATCCTCGAAGCATTTTGCGGCCCCGCGTTTTGCTTCGCCCTCCGGCCATCCTGTTATCCCCGCTGCCGTAGCCAACTCACCAGCCGCGGCCATCAGCCCAAACCAATGCGCCGCACGGCCGACCTCGTGGCCTGCTTCGTCTGGGATGTGCTCCCTCTCAAACTCTGCGATCAATTCCTTGGCGCGCACGGCCCACGCCGCACGGCGTTCTACCAACGTCGCCAGCCAATCCCTGTAGGCAACCCCGTAGAAACGGCAGGACGCCTCTCCCAGGGCCTCCGCAAAGGCCTTGGAAGACGCCGCGCCGTGGATCTCCTCGAAGAGGCCCAATCCAGTTCCGGCATCGGCCGGAATGTCCATAAGGCGCACTTCCTGACCGCCCTTGATCTTTTGCCCCGCTTCCTGAGCGTGATCGGAGAGGCTTTTCTCCCCACTGGACAGAAGCACGAGCGACCAGGCCGCGGCTTCGCGGCGCGTGAGATCCGATTTCACGCGCTCGCGGCCTAGACCGTTAGCGAGCATGTAAGCGGCAGCTCCAATCTTTTTCGAGTCGGCTTGGCCGATCTCGTCCAGACACAGCAGTGCATGATTGTGGAGTTTCGCCACGCTCTCTAATCCGTTGAGTGTCGAATTCCATGAACGCAGGAAGCCTTGCTCGTGGTTTCTTCCGCCCCCACCCAACACGGAACCGGCAACCTTGAGCGCGGTGCTCTTACCGGTAGACGTAGTTCCCCGAAAGTGGAATCCGGCGCCCGAGGAAATTACAAGTGGTAGCAGCGACCCGGCAAACGCACACGAGACGGCGAACGTCAGACGGCTGTTACCTACGCAACGTTTTGAGACGTGTTCTTTCCAGTCCTGGAGAGTTCCCGCTGTGTTGAAGCGGTGATCGGACCCGCCGTAGAAAACGATGCGAAGGTCCGGCTGCTTTCCAAACACCTCTTCGGGAAGTACGTAAGAATCGAAACCGTCCTGCCAGCCGACCGACGATGTTACGCGAAAACGCGCGTCCGTCTGCGTATTCCTGATGTATTGAAGAAGGAGCTTCTCGCGCCCGACTTCGATCTTTGCGCCTTTTGTCAGCAAGAGATCGATGTAGTCGTGATTCGAGCCGTTAAGTTCGTCATGCCCCAAGACACATTCGCAGGGGTTCTTATCCTGGTCGAACAGTTTCAGCAGAACGAAACCTTGAATCTTTCCTTCGATGCCCAAGGCCACAACTTCAACCGGCGAGCAGATCCGGCCTTTGTCGCTTTCCTTCGCACAGTACAGACCATCTTCTTTCAGGGCGAAGGCCGGAGCCGTGTGTTTCCACGGCTCGCGTTTCTCGCGTTTGAAAAGCCTGGTTAAGAGTTGCATCAACTTCCCCGAGCCGGTAAGGTTCATCTCCGGGCTTTGCTGCATTAGCATTGACGTGCCATTCGCGCCGGATCGTCTTCGCTTCGTCTCGGTTGTACCCGTTGTCGCGAAGTTGAGTGAAGAGCCATAAGCCTGATTTATTGCGGTCTTCGCCGCCGCGAATCTTCGCAACCGCGTCTTCAAGAATGCGTGAAATCGGAACGCGTTCCGGCGGCACGGCGCACGACGCGGGATTTCTCGCAGCACGGTCTTTTCGTGCACAGAGGGCGTCGAGTAACCATTGCGGAGGCGGCAAAAGGTGTATGGTGTCGCGCTCATCCCTCAGCGGGTGCGGCATTTCAAGCCATTCGTACCGGCTGCCCTGAGGATGGAGCGTCGGCTCAACACAAATGTAATGGCCCGCGCCGGTGAGTAGCTCCAGGCCATGCGTAGAATCGGTTTTCGTCTCCACGCCATCAACGGCCCGGAATAAATAGTGCGAGCCGCCCGAGCCGGAGCGCTGTCTGGCGCGTTTGTCCAACTCCTCGTGCTCTCTTTCGAGCTTCTCCAGAGACTCTTGGCCACCGTTTTTGGGATCTACGTCGATCACCAGGAGACCATCGAGCAAGAGGCCAATCCCGGAGTCCGGCCACTGCATCCACCAACGTTCGACCGTCGCCGGATCGCAAGAGGCAACCCGCGGCCATTCCGTCATTTCTGGTCGGGGACGCTTGGTTCCGCCTTCAAGGGGAAAATTCGCCAGCCGTTACGGGCATACCGCAACGCAAAATCGAGTGGAGATTTTTCTTCGGTTGTCACGATGGTAGTGGGATCATTCCCGGCTTTCTGGTCGAAGCCTTGCACACCCGGCGGGGCGGATTCTCCTCCGCTCCGCTTTTCGTCTTCTATCCCGATCATTTCCCACTTCCGAAACTTTGCGCCCCGTTCCGAGGGGCCGTGAACTTTCCGATAGACGGCCTAGGCCGTTTCTTCGTGTTTCCCGTGATAGAACCGTCGCGCCGAACCCATCGCACTTTCGTCATCATCAGCGATGTGATACGTTGCCACGATGCGTTCGCGCTCCGGCTTTTGTTGCAAGAGGTACCGGCGGAGAAGATTCCCCTGTTCCATTCGCAAGCCGTTCCACGCCGCGAAGCAGGCGAGCTTCGGAATGCAAAACGGCCGGCAAACCGTGAAAGTGTGTCGCGTCAAGAAACACGACCCGCTCCGGTTCACCTGGCGGAAACACTTGCAGATCGAGGCCCCAGTAATGGCCGTCGATGGAGTGAACCAGTGCAATGGCATCAAGGCGAGAACTCACTAGCCGACGGCCGGAGGTGTGTATCGCAAAGAGTTCATCGCCATCGTTGACGAATTGCAACTCAACACGCGGGCGCTTGACGATGCGGCGCACTGCGGGCGGCGCGCATTCCCCGGTGATAACGCAGCAGCCTCCAAAATCAAGCGGTCAATCAAGCGCGTCCACTCTTCCTGATCGGGCGTCTTCCGCGCTCTCACGCGGGCCAGCAAAACGCGCGGCGTTGAACAAAAGCGGCTTGGGTAATTCCAGCCGCACACCCGAGACGTTCCAATTGAGATTGCCCGGGAGATCACGGTGCATGACGCCGATGTGATCGACCGGGAGGCCGAGCGCTTCGGCGATCTCCTGACGCAGCGCGGCGAAAGAAGCCTTCACCTGAGTACCGCCGTATCCATTAGCTCTCCGGCAAAGCCGGACCAATAATTTTGCAGGGAGAAAGCGATCTCGGCGATCGCCGCGAAGAGTTGCGAATCGAGCATCTGATATGCCGCGAGGTGATGCACACACCCGGCGATCCACCGAGTGAAATCGAACCTCCCCACCGATCCGTATTCTGGATGTGCGGATCGGGCGGCGTCCGGCACACGGCACCAAACGCGCTGGGAGGCCTGCCCTGTCAAGTATGCGAGGTCGCTCCTTTGTTCAAGGGTAAGCACACGCTATTCCTTGGAATTCAGGGCTTGCCAGATGGCTTTACCGAGGAAGGTCTGCTGCTAGGCTGTCGAGGTCTTTCGCCGGAGTAAGGCTTCGCCGTACGCTTGCTCGGCCTCCATGCGCTTGACAGGGTTGGCCTTGGGATCGTCGAGAATCGCGAGCCGGGGCAATGGTTGCTTGTCAGCGTGCGCCGTGCGCTGGTCGCGCAGAAAATCCTTTATCTGACCTCCGAGTACCTGAGCGTCATCATTTAGCTCTGCCATTTTTTCATTTCCTTTTAGAAGTTATCGCGCGCGGCCTGTGTCTCATCCGCATGGGATCGAAGCTGCTCGCGAGCACCCGTTAATTTTACAGCGAGGTCGGCGATCAACTCGCGATGGGCGGCTGCGGCAGGGCCGAGACTCGCCAGTGCTACGCCACCATTCTTTTCGGCAATCGGGGCCAGCGCAGCGTATAGCTCCGATTCCTGCACTTCCGCGCGAAGCTTCTCAAATTGGAGTTGTGCGGCGAGTTGGACGACCCTGGCCTCCAGGACTTTTTGCTCCGCGTCGGCTGCTTCATGAGCGCTGTACTTTTGCACGCTCAGTTTCAATAATCCGGATCGCGTTTGCGCCGTTGTCAGGGAAGACGGATCGCCGCACGTCGGATCGTCGATGAGGCCGTCAACCAAATCCTGCAAGGCTGTTTCGCAGGATCGTTTGCACCGCCTGTATTCTGCGATGAGTCCCGCCCTTCGCCCGCTGTATGCCGCGAGCTTCTTCTCGCACTCCTCGCGACGGTGAAAGGCTTCACTATAAGTGACGTGCGCGGCGTCGGCTTTCTGTTTCAGACTTTCGAGCGCGCCAGAATCGACGCTTTCAATTTCGGTGGTCATGCAGTCTCCTCATCTCCTGGAAAAAGAGCATCGCCGCTTCGATGCGTCAGATAATATGTGTTGCGTGCGGCCTCCAGATCGCGGCGTGCGCCGTTCTCCCGATGGAAGGCGCGGGCCTGTTCCTCCGTCAGCGGTGGACGCGTTGCGTTTGCACGTCCTGCCCGGAGCGACGCAAAAAATCGTTCGGCTTCATCTTTGAAAAGTGGACGGCGCATTTACTTCACCGTCCCTTCGATCTCGTTCGCCAGCCGCTCCGAGCGAGCGGCAACTGCCAGAAGGCACGATTCGGAGGCAGCCCCTGACGGCGGGGGTTGCTCCAGGGATTGGGCACCGTGCAGCGTTGCCGAGCACCGGGTCAGAATTGCCGACAGCAGCCGTAGCAGGTCTGCCGCCGATAGGTGATCGAACCGCATACATCACCCTTCAGGCGCTCTTCTTGCGCGGCTCGGCCGGGAGGACATGAACAACGCGGCGCATGTTCGTTGCGTTTTCCATCCGCATTTCGGACTGGTGATTGGCTTCCGACTCCTCCCAGAATTTCGCGATCTGCTCAGTAGTCGCCACAGCATGGGTAGCCCACAGATTTTCGCCAACGATCTTCCGCGCGGCCAAGAAAAAGTTGCAACAAACGAGCCGCCCGGCGACTACGGATGCATCGTTCGGCGACCCGAGCGAAGCGATGAATAAAGAGTGGCCGTCCGCCGGCTGGCCTATATGCGGGTCTGGTTCTCCGGCTGCTATTTTCGCGCGGCGCTGCGTGACAAATGTGTCAATCAATTCGAGGCGCTTCATTTCGATTTTGCGCCAAACTTCAAGTGCTGCCATAAAAAACGTTTTCTCCTTTTACGAAGTGTTCGGACTTCGCCGAACGCGTTGTCTGAAAGACAAAACCCCTGATTCGGCCCGGCGCGATGCCGGGGAATGCAGGGGCAAAAAAACTTCGATAGCTTTGCGCTTCTTTATAGGTGCTGCACTGGATGCGGTTGCGTGTGACGTGAGATCCACGCCAGCAACTCCTCGCACGGGATCTTGTTTTCGTAAATTACTCTGGTGTCCATCAGGACCGGGACGGCGAACGCCGGTAAATCGCCTTCTCTAATCAAGGTTTCAACGGTTTTGCGGCTGCAATCCAGCGCGAAAGCCACACGCGGAACGCTGAGCACGAGTTGCCCGTCGGCCAAGGTTTCATGGGCGAGAGCATAGAACGCCGCAAGATTGCGATACCTGGGGCTGTGGCCTTTCGGCCGTCCCATGCGTTTTCGGGTAAGCACTGTATGCTCCAAAGTGTTTTTCTCTCCCTATATTCAGGTTATCACAGCGTCTCAAAAAGCCCGTCCAACGACGGGAATAAGGGCCGCTAATTGCGCGCGTTCTCTTATAAATCACTTATTTAGGTCGCTATTCACTGCCAAATGTTATACTAAAGGTATAGATCGCCCCTCGGACGAAATCGTTCGGGCCGGGCGATCTTTTTGCTTTAGGGGTGTTTCCAGATGCCAATGATAATCACGGGCGTCAGCTTGGACGCTGATCTGCACTTGCTCCTGCGCTCAGCCGCGCGCGGCGTGCAGCGGACGAAAGGCGGCAAAGCATCTGCATCAGCTCTAATCTCTTCGATATTGCGACGCCACGCGGGGGAGCTACAGGCGCTCGCGTCGGGGGACCCTGAGTCGCAAGAGGCCAGCGCGTGCCAGCGGGCGGAAGGGCAATAGCGCATGGACTCGAAAACGTTCTGGACCCTTGTAGACGAGAAAAAGGCCGAATTGTTGGCCGCTCACAAACGGCGCAAGGCGAAGTTCTGGGAAACTAACGATCCAGAAGCTTGGGAAGGCCAGCCGCGTTCCGGCTCTGGCGTGATCCTGATTTCCGTGGGAGCGGCTACGGCGTACTTGGCCTACTGCGAGCCCACGCGAAGAGCAGCTCAATTGGTCGTGGAAGGCCTATACAAAATCGCCACGGCCGCAGAAATTAAGAGGCACCAGGCCACGGAGATTCACCAGTTCAAAGGATGGAGTTGAAAAATGCAGCAATCTTGGATCGTAGGGCCGACCCCGAAATCAAAGACCGTCGGCAGTCAAAATATTACCATCAGTGGCACAGTTGCTTCGGGCGGCCTTATTGCGGTCACCGCGACGGCGCACGGCTTGGAGACGGGCGACATCGTTCAAATCAGCGGTGTGACCGGAACCCTGGAAGCCGATGGGCAGTGGGTTATCACAAAGACCAGTGCGAATGCATTCACGCTCAACAACAGCACATTCGCAAATGCTTACGTTTCCGGAGGCGCAGCGGCGCACGTCGGTTATGCGAGCGCCGCTCTCGACGTAGACAATACAGTGTTTGCGGCTGTTCCGACCGATCTTACGGCCGTTGTGAAGATGCACAGCGCGCCGGTGAACGTCACGTGCCGCGTGGTTTTGCAGGATTCGTGGGACGCCGCCTTCCTAACCGCGATGCCCGCTTTTACAGGGGGATTCGCCGGGGGAGTCACTCCCGCGAACGATTGCCGCATCGACTGGCGGTACGAAGACGAACCCGACGCACGCCTGGCCAATTCGGGAAACAACCTGAGGTTACTCATACTTTGGGGAAGGCCCGTTGCAGGCAGCGTCTTCCAGTTTTGTCATGGGTAGAAAATTAAGGAGTTCTCATGCAGACCTTCGCTCTCGGTAAAATCGCCGTTCCCACGGCCGGAACTGCGGTTCCCCTGTCGTCGGTTTTGCCGGCCGGTTTCCCTGCCAACGGCAAATGCGCGGCGATTGTCGTTTCCCCTCCGGCGTCGAATACGGGCAAGGCCGTTTTTGGCACAACGGCCGTACTTGCCGCAACGCTCGTTGGTGCCGTGAAGGAGTTCGCACCCCTGCCTCCTCAGGCGTGAAGGACAGCTACACGCACGCGGATCTCTCCAACGAAGGGAATCCGGTCAACGCGAACGATTATGCGATCGATGTTGGCGTGAACGGCGAGGGGCTGATCGTTTCCATTTTCGTGAGATGATACCAGCACCGCAGAATCGCCCGCGGCAACCGACGTTGCGCTAGAGCTGCACTTTTCCGCAAAGCAGATTTCGGAGAAGTGGAGCCTCGATGAGGACTCGGTGCGCGAGATTTTTCGCGACGAACCAGGGGTATTAAAGATCAGCCGTCCCGCAAGCCGGTATAAGCGAATGTACACAACACTGCGAATTCCACTAAGCGTTCTACAGCGCGTCCATCGGCGGATGTCAGCCAAGGCAGCGTGAATCGACCAAATTATTCGGCTTCAATTTTGACCAAACGACCTTCGATGCGGCGCGTGCTTCTAATCCGCTCTTGCACGTTTTCCATGGAGAAACCCACCGCGTCAAGCAGAACCAACTCGCAGAGGGTTCGGAGGCGAACTGCTAAATTATGCATGATTAGAAACCGCTCTCCGAGAGGAGGCAATTGCTCCTCACTTTTGGGATCGAAATGCGTATAGTAGTTCCGCATCTTGACCGAAAGTTCGATATCCTTTTCGCTCAACAGCCAGCCTGCTCCGAGCGTCTCTACGATATGCTTTAAGCGGTCGGCGGCTCTCGGCTGATGACGATATTGGAGCTTCTGCGTCAGCCAGGTCCGATCTGTTGTTTCCACCGATTTCAAGATGCGTTCCTTCCGTTCATTGTGGGCTAGCAACTTCTCCGCAGAAAGTTGGAATGCTCTGCGATCATACGATTCGACTGCCTGAAACATACTGAAAAATCGGTGTTCGACGTACATCGCAGGGCTACGAACAGTGCCAAAGTACAAAGCACCAAGAGTCCGAAGAGCGTTGTTTCTTCGATGCCACGCGGTCATCAACTCACTGAAACGAGCACGCACGTCAGGGAGCGTAAATAACATCTCCCAGTGTGGCACTTCGCTCGACGAAGGAGCTATAGGCTTTCGGTTGTGAACTAGCTCGATAGTTACCGAGACTGCTACTCCTGAAGGATCTTGAGCATTGCATTTGGCTGACAATTCCAGTGGCCTTAAAGGTTCGCCCACCGCAAGCGAAATTAGATTTGCAAAATCGGTAATATTCTCCAAGAGTCTCTTGAAGGGAACGTCCACTGTCGAAGCGATTGTTAGCCAACTCCGTTGAGTGATTTGGAGATTCGCGTTGACCGGGATTGTCGGCCCAAAGGCCGAAAAGTCTACGCGAAGTTTGAAGCCCTCCGAAAGATCGCTTTCAATCGGCTCCGGTTTCGCATACCGGACTTCGATCGGGTAGAAAGCAGTCCCAAGGTTCACGCTGAATCCCGATGTTGCAACCCATGTGTCCAAATGTGAATAGCGGACTGACAGCGAAGTCAAACGGAAATCGTCGCTGCTAGCAAAATGTACTCCGTAAACCAAGACTTCCGGCCAAACCTTCAGGGAGCCCCGCGACTGAAGAAATGAGGGCGAGCCACTCAAAACTTGGCAATCGACGAGCGATATCAGTTGACCTTGACTAGTTGCACCCAGCAGAATCGGAACACTCCTGGGGAGCCTTACGGGTATAGCGACCGGCTTCCCGGAGGTTGCCAATGACGAAAAATCGAGTTCTTCGAAACTGCCGTCGAGTTCAAGCACCCAACCATGCTCTTCGTCTTGAAGGAGGACTCCTGGAAGTGCCTTGTTCGGGTTGCTCGGCTCCCACCAATGCGTCGCGGTTACGCTGGCCACGCATCAAAGATAGCAGCGGGCGGCGTAAGCCGTCAGCCCGCTTTCTCTACTACCCTGTAGTCATCCCAAGTTTTCGCGACTTGCTGTTCCAACTGGATCTGACGCGACCTGACCCACGCCGCGTAATGCTTTTCCGTGATGCGGGTGCTGCTGTGCCCGAGCAGAATGGAGACGCTTTCCAGGGGGACGCCTTTGAGGAGTAACTCGACCGCAAAAGTGTGCCGGAACCGATGGGGAGTGCCATTAAACACACCCGCCTTGACGAAAACACGATTCAGCTTGCGACGCCATACCTCTGCGGCCACATCGATATCACGCGAACGCGGCCCTAAGAAAAAAAACTTCAGATGACGAATCCGAACTTGATTCAGCCGATTGCACAGGAACGGCGGGAGCGGAACATAGACGTGCTGGCCAGTCTTTTGCGTGTACAGATAAAGCTTTTCTCCCTGAACTCGATCCGTCGTGAGCATCGCGGCATCGCCGATTCGCAGGCCGCTGTAACGGAGAAGCATGGTAAAGGTTAGAAGTTCTTCGTTCGTGATCGCCCCGTCCTCTTCGTGGGTGCCCATCGTGAGATTCACAGTCATACACGCATCGTAGATACGCGACATCTCCTCCAGGGTCAACGGTTGTTTGGGCGGGTCCTTTGCGACGGGAGATTTCAAGACGCGCGCCGGGTTCCGGTCGATCCAGCCGGAATCCATCGCGAATCGAAAGAACGCCTTCAGCAGTTCCGTCCTCTTCCCCACCGTACGGGCGCTGAGTGGTTTCGGCGCACGCTTGAGGTCGGCAAGGCGTGTTTTGCGCCAGCCCTCACGGAACCGGCGCAACGCACTCACGTCGAACTCTCTCAGCGTTGTTCTTAGCGTCAGTCACCGCGAAGGCGCGCAATTGCCGCAACAAAAGCTCGTATTTTTCGATGGTTTTCGGGCTGAGCCGTCTGCCATGCGTAGCGTCGCAAAGAAACTCTGTGATGGCGTCTTCTACGGTCACACTTTGGGGATGCAGTTCGGTCGGAAGTAGCTCAGCCGGTCGCTCCTGTTTTGGCTCGGGCGGTTCCCACGAGCCGCGTGCCTCGGCATCCGACACACGCCGCTGAGCGGTCTCCCAGTTTGTTGTGCCAACGGACTTGCGAATAAAATCGTCGCTAAGTTTTCCTTCAACGTGAATCGGGCAATGGCAGCGCCGATACGTGCGGTCGCCTGACGGCCGATCACAGCGTTTCAGATGTCTGCGGAACAGCGTGAGCATCGTTTGGCCCTTATCATAAGCCCATCGAAGCACACACCTATTACACGCCGAACGAGCCCAAACGGTAAGTAGTTGAAAAAACGGTAGAAAAGTATGGCGGAGAGAGAGGGATTCGAACCCTCGTTAGAGTTTCCCCTAAACACGCTTTCCAAGCGTGCGCCTTCAACCACTCGGCCACCTCTCCGCAAGGGCGAATCTATAGTCTATCATCCGTGCTTCGATTTACTAACAGGCAGCCCTCAATTTCCCTGCTCGATCTTCATCTACAACGGCGTGACGAAGTAATCGCGCAGACGCAAGTAAAACTCGGGGTTCTCGGGAGCGCGAGCGTTGCAGCCGCCCATTCGCTTGCGAAGTTCGTCGCGATCCGCTTGCGGCAGCAGTGAGGCGAGCGCCACGTCCTGCCGTGCGTTACGCAGGTGCAGGGCCTCGATGGCATTGACCTCGGCGCTTGCTGACGCCGGAGCAGCCTGCTTCGCGCTCCCCGACGCCTTTGGATCGCATAAATAGGCGCGCAGCGTTTCCCATGGAGATCTAAAACTTGCGCCCGTACCCGGCGCCGCGATCTCCGGAACGACTTGTTCGCGCACGCGCATTTCCATCGGATAGATCACCCAGTCGCCGTTCACGAAAAGCTGCGGCTCCACTTTGATGCGGCGTACGGGCGCGTCTTTATCGATCCATACGTCCATCCAGAAAATCTGAGTGGCATTGCCGGCTGCGGACTCGGCGACGGCTTCCACGCGATGCTCGGCGAATCGATACAGTGTCACTTTCGCCGCGTTGTCCGGATTCTGGCCGACGCGCAGCGCGTATGGCGTATCCAGGGGAACCTGCACGACCACTTGGAACGAGGTGAATCCGTTCCGAACGAGCGCGGGAGAGATAATCTCGCGGGGCGTTTCCGGCGCGACAACGTTGCCTTGTGCATCGATTCGCGCGAATTCCGAATAGACGTTCAACGGCTGGGCCGCCGCTGGTAGCGCCGCCGGCCACATCGTCCCTATCAGCACGAACGCCCATTTCATGCGATTTTTATTGTATGCGAAGTGTTGCGGGATCGCGGGCCGCTGTCTATGAAACGATCGCGTTCCTGGTGTTCTGCGCCGCTCCCTTCGCGCGCGCGGAAGAAGGCAAATGGACGCCGCAGCAGGTCCTGCAACTCGATCCCCGCTGGCTCAAGCGCCAGGGGCTCGAACTGCCGGTTTCTCGACTATGGGACCCGCGACGCGGCACTGGATTACTCTCCGCCGCGATCGCACTGCCGGGATGTTCGGCGAGCTTCGTCTCGGCGACCGGACTGATCCTGACCAATCATCACTGCCTGTTCAGCTTGATCCAGGAACACACGACGCCGGAGCGCGATCTGATCGCCAACGGCTTTCTGGCGCGCACGCTCCGTGAGGAGCTTCCCGGCAAAACCATGCGCGTGACGGTGCCGCGACGCTTCACCGACGTCACGCAGGAGATCGGAGCCGCGGTGCCCGCGCGCGCCGACGATGCCGCCCGATCGAAAGCCATCGACGCGAAGGAGAAAGCGCTGGTGGCCGCCTGCGAGCAGAAGGCCGGCAGCCGCTGCAGCGTGGCAGCCTTTGACGGGGGCCTGTCGTACGCTCTGATCGAAACATTTGAGCTGACCGATATTCGTCTGGTGTACGCGCCGCCGCGCGCCATCGGTGAATTTGGCGGTGAACCCGATAACTTTCGATGGCCGCGCCACACCGGCGATTTCGCGATCGGCCGCGCCTACAAGGACGGCAAACCGTACCAACCCGAGTTCTTCTTTCCCGTCGCGAAGGGCGGCGTCAAGCCGGGCGACTTCGTGATGGTGCTCGGTTACCCCGGCCGCACCTTCCGCTCCTTGACCGCCCGCGAAATGGACAACGAAAAGCAGCGCTTCGAACTGGTGCTGAAGTTAAATGGAGAGTGGATTCAGGGCATTGAGGAAGCGGCCAAAGGCAGCGCGGAGGGATCCATTGCAGTCGCGGCCGCGCTGAAGGGGCTCAATAACACCCACACCAATGCAGAAGGTCAGCTCGCAGGCCTGCTGCGCGGTGGCCTCGTCGAAAAACAAAAGATGCGGGACGAGGCGGTAGAAGAATGGGCGGCTCACCGTCCGGAGTTTGCGAAAACGCTCGCGGCCAAGAAGGAGCTCGATCGCCTGGCGTCAGAGCGCAGCCAGACCCTGCGGCGCGACTACGTGTTCGCCTTGATTCCCGCCGGATCGCTCGCGCTGAGGCACGCATCACAACTGGTGCGGCTGGCCTCGGAGCGCGAAAGGCCCGATACCGAGCGCACGCCGGGATTTCAGCAGCGCGATTGGGCGCGTCTGCGTGCGGCCATCGAACGCGATCAGAAAAGTTTCTTCCGTCCTGCCGACGAGGTGCTGTTCCGTTCGTGGATGACGCGTGCGCAAAGCGTAGGAATTTCCGCGGCCAAGCAGGCCGACGTCGCCCGCCTCTATGACGGTACACGCGTGACGGATCTCTCGGAGCGTCTCAAGATGTTCGACGAAACGGCTGCCCAGTTAAGGGCCCGCCATGATCCGCTGCTCGATTTCGCATTCGTCCTGGAACCCGAGCGTCAAGCCTGGCAAGCGGGCATCGACGCGCGCGATGGAGCGATCGCCCGGCTCCGTCCCGAATGGCGGAAAGCGGTTCTGGCACACGCGGGGAAACCGGTGGCGCCCGATGCGAACGGCACTCTGCGCGTCAGCTTCGCGCATGTAAAGGGATATTCGCCGCGCGATGGCGTGTTCTACTCGCCGCAAACGACGCTCGCCGGAATGATGGAAAAGAACACCGGCGAAGAACCGTTCGCGGTTCCGCCTTTTGTATTAGATGCCGCCAGGCGCACCATGCCGGAGCGCATCCCGGTGGATTTTCTGGCGGATGCGGATACCGCCGGCGGCAATTCAGGCAGCCCCGTGATCAACGGCCGCGGAGAACTCGTGGGGATTAACTTCGACCGGCCCTGGGAAAACGTCGCGAACGATTTCGGCTACGATCCCGATGTCGCCCGCAACATCAGTGTGGACATCCGGTTTCTCCAATGGCTGCTGGAGGTGCAAAAAGGAGAGACTATTCTTCAGGAATGGGGCGTGAAGCGTTAACCATGGCTGCGGACACCATCGAGGTCTCCGTTCGCAACGATCTCAAGGAAGTCTCGCGAACCAGCGACATCCTCGCCGGCTTCTGGGCCGAGCATGGTTTGCCGCCGGAGCCTGAGATGGACGCGTCGCTCGCGCTCGATGAGATCCTGAGCAACGTCATCCGCCACGGCTGCGAGCAGGACCGCGACTACGATATCCGCGTCCGCATCTCACTTGGTAGCAAGGATTATGAACTGGAAATTTCCGACGACGCGACGCCTTACAATCCGCTGCTGCGGCCGGATCCGAATCTCGACCTTCCCATCGAGCAGCGCACGCCGGGCGGCCTCGGCGTTTTTCTGGTCAAGCAGCTCGCCGACGATCTCCATTACGAATTTAAAGAGGGGCGCAATATCCTGACGTTCCGCAAGAAACTCCCTGCCTGATGGTGCTCCCTACTTGGCCTGCAGACTGGCGACGTAGTTCGCTAGCGTAACGATGCGGTACGTGGCGGCTTTGTCGTCACCGATCTGCCGGAAGTAGGTGCCCCATACCGGCATTTCCCTGGACCCGTGCGCCGGCGCCGCAGCGGCGCCATCGATATAATTCCGCACTTTCTCGGTGGGGAATTTGCCGCCATTTTTCTTGGACAGTTGCGTCAAATCCGTCGGACGCGTCTTGAGGTCGGAAGCTGCCGGGCCGTCGCCCTTCCCGGCCGTGCCGTGGCAGGAAGCGCACCACGTCTTGTACATCTCGCTCCCGGTAAGCGAAAACGTGACCGGGAGCGGCTTATCGCCCTCTCGTGCAGCGCTTTGTCCGAACGCGATGAACGCCGAAGCTGCCGCAACCGCGAGAATCCGGAGTATATGCATAGAATCGCCCCTTCCTTCTCTTGCTTAAATGACCTGTTCGACTTGAACCGAAACCTAGGTTGCAATTCGCGCTCCGCTGAAAGGCGCTGAATCAACAGAGTTTGAACGTCTCCGCGACTGACCCTATGTGTCCCCTGCGTTGTTTCCCCCAACGTGGAGCGTTATGCTGAGAGCGTGGACCCGCACCGTCATGAGCGCGTCAGGGAAATCATCCGGGAAGAGCTCGACGAGCTGATCGGCTACGAGCTTGCCGACCCACGCGTAGGCTCGGCGACCGTGACCGACGTCCATATTTCTCCGGACTATAAGCACGCTCACATCCGGCTGGCGCTGCACGGAGATGCCGCTGAGCAGCAGGGCACGCTGGAAGCCCTGGAGCATGCTAAATCATACTTGCGAAACCAGTTAGCGGAACGCCTGGAGCTCTTCAAGACGCCCGAATTGCACTTCGATGCCGATATGCCGGCGGAAATCGGAGCGAAAGCCTCCCAATTGTTGAAGCGCATTCGCCGCGGACGTCCTAAAGCTTAAAAAAACAAGACCGTGTTACAAGCGGTGTGCTAAGTTGGTTTTAAGAGCCATCTGCGGGACGGCTCGCTATCCTGGAATGCGTGGCGCGCGTCTCCTTCGGGAAACCGCAGTTTCAGGGTAAACCAAATAAAACAAACATGTTGCGTGATGCAGCTCAACGGGAGTGGATGACATGCGCGTGGCTCCGATGAACAGCCGCTTTCTGGATGCTTGCCGCCGCCGGCCGACCGACGTTCGACCGGTTTGGTTTATGCGGCAGGCCGGCCGTTACATGAAGCAATACCGGGAAATTCGTTCCCATCATGGAATTCTCGAAATCTGTAAGCGGCCCGATTTGGCGGCTCAGGTCACCTTGCAGCCTGTGGAAATCCTGGACGTGGACGCGGCCATCATCTTCGCCGACCTCCTTTTGCCGGTCGAGCCCATGGGATTGAAGCTCAGTTTCGCCGCGGGCGAAGGACCGGTGATCAGCAACCCCGTCCGAACCACCAACGATATCGATAGCCTGTCGATCTCGAATACCGACGATCTCGGCTATGTCGGCGAAACCATCCAAACGGTGGTGCGCGCGCTCGCCGGACGCGTCCCGGTGATTGGTTTTGTGGGCGCGCCGTTCACCATGGCGAGCTATATGATCGAAGGCGGTCCGTCGCGGCATTTCGTGAGAACGAAGTCCATGATGTATCGCGATGAAACGCTGTGGCGCCGGCTGATGGGTAAGCTGGTCGATGTTCTGGGCGCTTTCGCCGTCATGCAGGTGGCCGCGGGCGTCCGCATCGTGCAGGTTTTCGATAGCTGGATAGGAGCGCTTGGGCCCGACGATTACGTCCGTTACGTGGCGCCCTACTCCCGCGCGCTGATCGAGCGGATCAGGGGCGCCGGCGTTCCCGTAATCCACTTCGGCACAGGTGCTGCGGGCTTCTTCCGCGAATTGCATGCGGCCGGCGGCGACGTCATGGGCGTCGACTGGCGCGTCAATATCGACCAGGCCTGGATGGACATCAGCTATCGTTCCGCCGTGCAGGGCAATCTGGACCCGGCCGTACTGCTCGCGCCGATTCCTGAATTGCGCATGCGCGTACACGAACTGCTGAAGCGAACCGGCTCGCGTCCGGGACACATTTTCAATCTCGGCCACGGGATTCTGCCCGAGACTCCGGTGGACAACGTGAAAGCGTGCGTCGACATCGTGCGCGAATTCAAGTTATGAAAAAGGGGACAGACTACTCTGTCCCTCAAATTAAATTTCCACTTTCACGCTCACCCCTGCTTGTGGACAGAGCGGTCTGTCCCCTTTTTCAACAACAACAATAATGGGCACTGACCAGCGTGTCGTCATCGTCGGCGCCGGCATTTCCGGCCTTGCAACCGCCTACGATCTTTCGCGGGCTGGAATTCCAGCCACCGTCTTCGAGAAACGGCCTCGTGCGGGCGGCGTCATCGACACGCGCATCGCCGACGGCTGCACGCTCGAATGCGGCCCCGATAGCTTCCTTTCCGCCAAGCCCGAAGCCGTCGCCTTGCTCAAGGAACTCGGCTTCGCCGACGATGTGATCGGCTCGAACGACCACCAGCGCACGACCTACATCTGGAAGCGAGGACGCTTAGTTCCACTACCCGAGGGCGTCATGATGATCGTGCCTTCCCGCATGATGCCGATGGTGAGGACCTCGCTCGTGGGCTGGAGCACGAAGTTCCGCATGGGGCTGGAGTATTTCCGCAAGCCAAGTGGTGAGAATGGGGGCGGCCAGGACCGTAGCGTCGCGGACTTCGTGACGGATCACTTTGGAACCGAAACGCTGGATTATCTCGCTGAACCGTTGCTCTCTGGTGTATATGGAGGAGATCCCGCTCAACTCAGCGTCGCGAGCGTTTTGCCGCGCTTCGTTGAAATGGAAAAGAAATACGGGAGCCTGGTCAAAGGCGTGCTGGCGTCGCGTCGCGGAAACGCTCGCCCTGGAGCGGCGCCACTGCCATTATTTCAGACGCTGCGAACCGGCCTCGGGAGGTTGGTGGACGCGCTCTCTTCGCACGCAAAAATCGTACACGCTGGAGTCGAAACCATCGTGCGCGAGGGCTCCGGATTCCTGGTGCGCGTCGACGGAGAATGGATTTCGGCCGATCGCGTGGTGCTGGCGTGTCCGGCATGGGCCGCGGGACAACTGGTGACGGGCATCGACGGCAAACTCAGCGAGCTGCTGGCGAGCATCGACTACAGCTCCTCTGTGACCCTATCGCTGATTTATGAGTCAAGTGATTTCGACGGCAAGCGTGCCGGGTTCGGCTTTCTAGTTCCCAAGAAAGAACGCCAAAGGCTGGCCGCATGTACTTTCGTCGGGACCAAGTTCTCCGATCGGGTTCCCGACGACAAAATCGCGCTGCGCTGCTTTTTCGGAGGCATCGGAGATCAGGCCATTCTCAACGAGACGGATGAATCGCTGGTGGCGATCGCGCGAGACGAATTAAAGCGCATTCTTGGATTACGAGCGGAGCCCGTCAGTCACGTGATCGCACGCTGGCCGCGGTCGATGGCCCAGTACACTGTCGGCCACGGGCCCAAGATCGCCGAGATTCGCCAGCGCGCCGCGGCGCTCGGCGGGATTTATCTGGCGGGCAACGCCTACGAAGGCATCGGCATTTCCGATTGCATCCGCACGGGCCGCGCAGCCGCGAAAGCAATTATCTCGGGCTCCTAGTGGGGTCGCGGCTTGCACGCGCCGGCTAGAAACCGGGCTGCAGCCTCCGCTTCGGCTAAACTCCAGGGCTGCCCCACAATAACGCACCTATTACGTCCGTCGCCGCAGATGCGCGATCGTCTCCATGTGATACGTTTGCGGGAAAAGATCCACCAGGATCAATTTCTCGATCTCGTAATCCTTCAACGTGGCGAGATCTCTCGCGAGTGTCGCGGGATCGCAGGAAACAATCGTGATGCGCGGTGGCGCGAGATATGCGAGACGACCGCTGACCGCTTTCCCAAGTCCCGCGCGCGGAGGATCGGCCACGATGAAATCGAATTCGCCCGGATTATGATGCTCGGATACCAGAAAATCTTCCACGCGAGCATGTTCGGCACGCACGGTGACTCCGCCTCGCTCGGCGTTAAACTCCAGATCGCGAACGGCTCCCGAATTCGCCTCCACCGCCGTTACTTCACCGAAACGCTTCGCGAGCGGCAGTGCGAACAGGCCCACTCCGGCGTACAGATCAAGCGCAGAACCGCCGGAGACATCGCCAAGCGTCGTCTCCACCAGCCTCTCGATCAAAAATCGATTGGTTTGAAAGAATGACCGGGGCCCGACGCGAAATGTTCCCACGCCGGTCTGGTAGTCGATCGCCTCGACCGCGTTCGGCCATTCCGGAAACCATTGATCGAAAAACCAGCGAGCGACGCGCTTATCGGATTCCACGACATTGACCTGCACGTCGGTCTCATTGGTGAACAACTCTATGGACTTCACGAAGCGCGGAAATTGCGGATCGCGCACTTTTTCGCGCAACACGGCCAGCGCCTCATTTAGTTTCGGCGATGCCACCGGGCAATCCCCGGTCACGGGAACCAGCGTGTGCGAGCGCGCCGCGAGATATCCAACACGGCCGTCGCGCAAGTGAAATTGCGCGCGATTGCGATAGCCCAGCGGAGGACCGCTGATGGTTTCGATTTCGCCCCCGTACTCGATCTTGCCCACGCGTTTCAGTTGCTCGCGCAGGATTTCGGCCTTACGCGCCAGTTGGAACTCATAGGGGGCGTGCTGATAATGGCATCCCCCGCATTTCGCGAACAGAGGACACGGGGGCGGGACGCGCTCCGCCGAAGGCGCGATCACCTCGATCAGTTCCGCATGGACGTCCTCTCCCACGCTCAGCCGCGCGGTTTCGCCCGGCAACAGGAACGGCGCGAAGACGACGCGGCCATCCAGGCGCGCCAGGCTTTCGCCTCCGTAAACCCACTTCTCCGCTAAAACGGCGACTTCGGAAGCTTTGGCCCCCACCGCTGGACCGTCGCCCCGAACACGGCGCTGCGCATCGTTTACGATAGAAGTTTCCCCCAATCTCCATGAGAGCACGAGTTCTTTCCGGCATTCAGCCCACCGGCAGCCCGCACATCGGTAACTATCTCGGAGCGCTGAAGAACTGGGCCAAAATCCAGTACGACTACGAGAGCATCTACTGCATCGTCGATCTGCACGCGGTCACGATCTACCAGGAGCCCGCCGAATTGCGTTCCAGAATTCTGGAGCTCGCGGGAATGCTGCTGGCCGTCGGCATCGATCCCGCGCATTCCTCGCTGGTCGTGCAATCGGCCATCCCCGAGCACGCCGAGCTCGCCTGGATGCTCACCTGCGTCACGCCGGTCGGCTGGCTGGAGCGCATGACGCAATACAAAGCGAAAACCGAGGCTCAGGAAAACCAATCTTTTGAAAAGGCCGGCGGCTCCGCCACCGGCGTCGGCGACGGCCTGCTGCAGTATCCCGTGCTGATGGCCGCCGACATCCTACTGTATCAGGCCGCCATCGTCCCTGTCGGCGAAGATCAGCGGCAGCACCTCGAATTAGCGCGCGATATCGCGCAGCGCTTCAATTCGCTCTATGGCGAAACCTTCGTGATGCCGGAGACGCGCCTGCCGGCGGTGGGCGCTCGCATCATGGGACTGGATGATCCCGAGAAAAAAATGAGCAAGTCCGTGGCAGGCTCGGGCCACGCAATCAGCCTGCTCGATCCGCCGTCCACAATTCGCAAGAAGATTATGCGCGCGACCACCGATTCCAATCCGGCGGTGGATTTCGAATCCATGGGCGGCGGGGTGCGCAATCTGCTCGCGATTCACCAGGCGTTTACCGGCTGGGATGATGACGCCATGAAAATGCACTTTGCAGGGATGCGTTACGGCGATTTGAAGAAACAGGTAGCCGAGGCCGTGGTCGCCGCGCTCGAACCCATCCAGCAACGCTACGGCGAGATCACGGCCGACTCAGGCTACGTCGCAAGCGTGCTGCAGAAAGGCGCGGAGCGTGTCTCTCCCCTGGCTCGCGATACCGTCGAAAAGGTAAAACGCTGCATGGGCTTGTATACACGAGATAAATAAAGCATGCGCCGCGAGCCGGACCATTTCGAGGACGATCAGGAACTGGAACTCGTCTTTGTCGCCAAGCGCTTGAAAGAGGCGCTGCGCCTGGAGGAAGTGTTCACCAAGGCGGGACTCGACTACCTTGTCGAACCGGATCGTTACAGCGGCGGCGTGATTTTCCGCACGGAACGGGTCGGGGCGTTCTTTTACGTGCCGCCCGAAAGCGCGCTCGCGGCCCGCGAAATCATGACGAATGCCGGATTTCAGCCCTACGAATCCCACAACTGAGCTTCATTTGTGCCGGCGTGGCGCGCGATCCGCGAATTATTGGAATTGCAACGGCGCCCCGACGGGCATCGTTACGATGTTGCTCGCATTGAACGATTGTTGGATGAACAGCTGCGTGAACGGATTCGCAGTGAGCGTGTTCGGCAATTGAATAACAACCTGGTAAAGTCCGACGGTGCCCGGGATGATGCCCGTCGAAATGATCGTCGCCGCACCCCCCTGGACTGTTGCATTGACGTTGTTCAACGGCACGCTTTCCCACGGGCCGGTATACGCCGAGCCGGTAATCAGCGCGTCCTTCGCGGGATCGGGCGAAGAACAATTGCCCAGTCCGTCGGCGCTGAGGTCCGCGGACGTGCAGACCAGGCCTAGCCCTGTCGCCAGGAAGTAGACCGTTTCTCCCGGGAGCGCCGGGTTCTGCACGGTGACCGGCCGATTCACGACGTTGGCGCAACACATTACCGAGTTGGTGGTGGTCAGCGTCAGCAGTGCTCCGGCGGTGTTGGTCGTGCTTGTCGTGACGCTGGCGGCGAGGGTGATCCCGTTTCCGTCCGGTCCTGGAACCTTGGCCGCAAGGAGGAGCGCGTTCCCCGCAGGCAAGGCCGAAGCCGTCACGTTTACCTCGGGATCCGAATTAATCATGCCGACAAACGCCTGGACGATCGTATAGAGCGAATCCGAGGCCTGAACCGTATAGGTATAGGGCCGATCGCCGATCAGGATGGTTCCGTTATCGCCGGCCTGAATGGTGGCGGAGTTAAACGTGATGATGCCGGTCGCAAAACTGGAGCCATGATAAACCTGCCCCACGCGCGGTTCGGTCCCACTCGCCGCGTAAATGCCTGGGGCGCCCTGCAGCAGCGGGACGCCGATCGCGTTGGTGACGGTGACACTGCCATCCGCATGCGTGGTGCGTAGATAGACGCTGGTGGAATTCGAGCCGGCGAGTTCCCAGGGAACTTGCGCGTTCACCTGCGTCGGAGAGACCATGAGCAACGGCCCGCGGTCGCCGTCGAAATAAATCTCCACGCCGCCGAGCGAAAACGGTAATTGCGGGGCTTGCGTGGCGCCCGGCGCCACCGCGGTCACGTCCGCCAGGTTCACACCGTTAATCGAGATCAGGGTGCCGGCCGCCACTTGGCCCGCGCTTCCTCCACCAGCCAGATTGGCGGCGCTGGTTGTAGCCGTAATCGTGGCGCTGCTCGATGTGGAAGTCGAAATCGTAATATTGTTGCCATTCGGACCGGGTATACGCGCCACGATCACGATGGTTGCCAGGGTCGGCTGATCGTAAACCAGTACGTTCGGATCGCCTGCGCCGGAATTCGAGGAATTGATCGCCGCGACAAGCCCCTGCGCCACCGTGTCCACCGTGTCCGTGGACAGCACCGTGTAAGTATACGCCGGGGCGGTTGTGGTCGTTGGGCTGCCGATGGTCAGGGTTACCGTGTCCTTGGCCGTGATCGTCCCGCCTATCACGACCGTGGCTTGCGAAAAAATCGCCTGGCTTGCCGAGTTGACGACGCCGGAGATGGACACGTTTGGTTGAGCCGGCGAAAACACCAGGATGCGATAATCGCTGGGATCCGCAACGTACAGGTTCGTCCCATCCCAGGCGAGCGAGGTCGGCGTCGGCGTGACGTTCGACGCGGACTGTACCAGCGGAGGACCGGTGGTAAGAATCGACGTCGTGCTGGTAACCACGTCGGTAAACTCATCCGGCTCTCCCAGAACCGCGTCCGCCGCCGCGCCGTTCGTCGTGGGAATGTTATTGAAGACCAGCACGCGATCGTTGCCGCCGTCGGCGATAAACAGGCGCGTACCGTCAGAAAGCGCGAAACGCGGAAATTGCATGGTCTTCAGGCAGGTATTCGGATACGTCGGATTGCCGTTTGAATCCGTGCCGTTCGAGGCACACAGTTCCGCGGCGTCATTCGGTATTGAATTGGCCATATTCAACTGTCCGACTTCCACGTCCGCGGGCTGCTGATTCTGCGTCGGTATCTTGTTCCAGATCAGAACGCGATTAAAACCCAGGTCGGCAACGAAAAGATGCGTCCCGTCGCTGGTCACCGACGTGGGACTGGCCAGCAGCGAAGCGGCTGTCGTCAGGGATAAATTGGTCAGGTCGTACTGTCCACCGCTCGTAAAATTCGGCTGTCCCAGAACGAGGTTGGCGGGTTGATTGTTGCTGGTGGGAATGGAAGTCCAAATCAGAATGCGGTTGTTCCCGGTGTCGGCGACGAAGAGCATGCCGTTTTGCACCCACACTCCCTGCGGACCGCGCATGGTGGTCGCTTTCGGGGACCCCGCCGAGAAGGAAACGAAATCCGGTTGACCCAGCACGAGATCGGCCGGCTGGCCCGTCGTAGTCGGAAGCGACTTCCACAGTAATATCCGGTTGTTGTCCGTATCCGCGACGGCCAAAATTGTCCCGTCGGAGGCAACCCCGATCGGCAAGCGCATGCTCGCGGCGGTCGGCGGGCTCGGCGCTGTGACCGTGGTGATATCCGGCTGGCCCAGAATGATGTTGGCTTGGCCGCCGCACAACGGGCAGCGCGCTGTGAAGGGAGGGATCTCGGTGGAGGGCCCCGGAATCGATTGGTTGATGTTATTGAAAACGAGAACGCGATTATTATTCGGAAGCAGCCCTAACGTGTTGTCGTCGGTCACGAACAAGGTATTCGCCGCAAAGGCCAACCCGCCCATCGCCCCGAAAACCGTGTTGCTTGCGGGCGTTTGGATTCCCGGCGGGGTAGCAGAGGTCGTCGGGGTGCAACCCGACGACTGCGCAGTAGGGCAGGCAGCGACCGAGTTCACTCCGCCGGAGTTCTGGGCGGTGAACGTCGGCTGTCCGATCACGGCGCGCGCGGCTTGTCCCGTCAGAAATACCTGGGCGGTGGCCACACCTGTAAACAGGCTGGTCCACAGCAATAGAAGGACAAAGATTTTTTGCATTCGCGATGACTAAAAAAGCGTAGAGTCTCAGTATAACAAGCTAATCGACGTACCACGGGTCCTATGCGTTGCGCCGATCCGCGCGGGATAGACAAAAAGAAGAGCCCCGTGCCGGCCGATCGGCCGCGGATACTGTAATTTCGACTGAACAAAGGCGCGTCGGTGTCCACATTGTGCCGTCAGAAGGTTCGGGCCCCTGTTCCGGCTCGTAAATGAAATAAGAAGCGATGAAAAAGGGGGACAGACCGCTCTGTCCACTCCCACACTCGAACGTGAAATCATAAGTCTACGAGTCGGGACAGAGTAGTCTGTCCCCCTTTTTCCGTAAGTGAAATAAGAAGCGAGGCCGGTACGTACGGCCGCAATCCGTCTAGTGGAAGAATCCGCGGTAAAACAGGTTCGCGCCGAGCAGAGCCATGGCTCCCGAAAGCCCCATTCGCAGAGGCTTCGACGGCATGTGCCCGGCGAGATACGCGCCCGCGATGGCCCCCGGAACTCCTCCCGTCAGCAGTTGCAGCAAAACCACTCTGTCGAGTGTTCCCATCGCGGCGTTCACGCCGCCGCCGATCATCGAAACCACGAGGCCAAATACGAGGTCGGTTCCCACCACCGCGGCGGGTGCTAATTTCGTCAGGCTCAATAAAGAAAGCGCGCCCAGTGCGCCTGCGCCCGCCGAGGAAAATCCAACTTCCGTGCCAATCGGCAGCGCAATCAACGCGAGCCATTTTGTCTTGTCGCGGCGATGCTCGGGCGAGGGACGAAACAGATTGAAACCCGCGACGACAACGATCGTCGCACCAATGACGCCCGTAATGACCTTGCCGTCCACGCCGCGCAGAACAAAAACACCGATCAGAACACCCGGCACGCCTCCCGCGAGCATGTAGAATAGCGTGCGCCAATCCACTTGCCGCCGCGCCATGTACACGGGTGACGTGATGATCTTTACCACGGCGCCAAAGATGAGCGACGTCCCCACGGCGATTCTCGCGGGAACGCCTAGCGCCAGGATCAACAAAGGAGTGGTGAGCGTTCCCGCGCCCACGCCGGTGAGCCCGATCGCGACGGCGATCAGAAATCCAAGAACGTATGCCATGCGTTCGAAAGGGCCGCTACTCGGCCTGAATGTGGATGCCGCACTCCAGTTTTTGCTTGCCCTGCCAGCGTCCCGAGCGGGGATTGTTCGGATCGAACGGCAGGTTCGTGCAAGGCTGGCAGCCGATGCTGGTGTAGCCCTGGTCGTAGAGCGAAAGCACTGGAATCCCATGCCGCCCCAGGTAGTTCCACACGTCCCGATTGGTCCAGGCGGCGAGCGGGCTCACTTTTTCCAGAATTTCCCCGGTCGTTAACTTGAACGGCTCGACCGGCTGCAGATTCGCGCGCGTCGGCGATTGCTCGCGCCGCAGCGCTGTAAACCATATGTGATAGCCCGCGAGTCCAGCAAACAGCGGACCGACTTTGCGCAGCGCGCAGCATTTATTGGGATCGGTTTGATTCAGGATGCCGAACTGCGATTCCTGATCCGCCACGCTTTGCTTCGATTGCAGGTTGATCAGGTTCAGATTCCAGTCGCGGGTGATCTGGTCGCGATACGCCAGCGTCTCCGGGAAATGATATCCGGTCTCGAGAAACAGCACGGGGATGTCCGGCCGCTTCCGCGTCACCATATGCACCAGCACGACGCATTCCGTCTGAAAACTCGACGTGACGCAAGGCAGACCGCTTTTGGCGAGTTCGGCGGCGATCAGGCTCTCGGCTTCCTGAATTTTTTGATCCAGATCGGTCTCTCGATGCACGTCATTCATGTTTCCCACGTCATTCATGTGTCCCACGTCACTCATGGTGCAATAGTCCTTTGAACAGCTCGCGCAACTGTTTCACGGCCGCCTCGTCATCGTCCGGCAAAGCGACCAGGGCGCGGGCCGGAATCGCCGCACGCACCAGCCGCACCAGGCGATCGGTGGCGCTTTCCAAACCGGCCTCCACCGCCGAAACGATCATCCCGGCCGCCGCGGTTGCGTCGGTTTTCCGGTCGATCAGCACAAACGCCCCCACGCCCCGATTGTCGCGATAAGGATCGAAGAACAGCGGCCGCGCGGCCGTGAGCCGCACCACGCCGACTTCGTTCATGGCGAGCGAGGTCGCCTGTTCGGCGTGCAGCGTGTTGATGTTCACGCGATAATCCACCGCATCGACACGCACGGGCACGATCTGCGAGGTGTGTTTCACCAGGTAATCGCCCGCCAGATCGAGAGGTTTGCTATCGAACCATACCATCGTCGCTTCCAGCGACCGCGAGGACGTCGGCTCCGGTCCGCTCGAAATCATATCGCCGCGGCTGATGTCGATTTCGTCGGCAAGCGTGAGCGTCACCGACAGGGGCGCGTGCGCGGCCGGAAGATCGCCGTCCCAGGTTACGATTCGCTCGACCCTCGAACGCCGTCCCGAAGGCTGTGCAAGCACCGTATCGCCGGGCCGCAATATCCCCGAAAGAATCTGCCCCGCGTAGCCGCGGAAGTTCATGTCCGGGCGCACCACGCGCTGCACTGCCATGCGAAATGGCGCTTCCAGAGAGGATGGCGTCGTGTCCACCGTTTCTAAATGATGCAGCAGGCTGTGCCCATCGAACCACGGCATGCGTGTGCTGCGATCGACGACGTTATCGCCTTTCAATGCACTGATCGGCAGGAAGTAGGCGTCTTTCACCCCCAGCCGTACGAGAAAGGGAGCGAATTCGGCCCGCAGACGATGAAAAACCGCTTCGTCATAGCCGGCGAGATCCATTTTATTGACGGCGATGATGAAGTGCGGAATGCCGAGCAATGACGCGATGTAGGCGTGACGCATCGATTGCGTGGTGATGCCGCGCGAGGCGTCCAGCAGAATGATGGCGAGATCGGCTGTCGATGCGCCCGTCGCCATGTTGCGCGTGTACTGCTCGTGGCCGGGCGTGTCCGCCAGAATGAACTTGCGCTTCGGCGTGGCGAAATAGCGGTACGCCACGTCGATCGTGATGCCCTGCTCGCGTTCCGCGCGCAACCCGTCGGTGAGCAGCGAAAAATCGATCTCGCCGCCCCGAATCGCCTGCTTCAACTGATCTTCGTAGGCGCCTTTGGCGTCGTGCAGCAGCCGCCCGATCAGCGTGCTCTTGCCGTCGTCGACGCTGCCCGCCGTGGTGAAGCGCAACAGGTCCTTGGCCTGTTCGTTCGCCAGAAACTCTTCGATGTCGAAGCTCCTGTCAAGATCGGGGCGTTCGTCCAGCACGACATTCATATTAGCCGCCATCTTTCACAAGTATTCGGGCGCAATGACGTGGCGCACGCACTCGTGCGTGCCGCGTCGCCACTCTTGGCGACGCCTGTTGGCGAAAGGAATGTCTGCACCCGCCGAGATGTCGAGAGGCCCGGAACGGGTCCGCACCCCGGAAGTCTCGACACGGCACGCACGAGTGCGTGCGCCACTCCGTCGTAAGAGTGTGAGAAATGCGAGTGAAAAGCCGCCGGCATACTAGAAATAGCCTTCCCGCTTCTTGATTTCCATCGAGCCCTCACGATCGTGATCGATCACGCGGTTCTCGCGTTCGGATTTCTTGACGGCCACCAGCTCGGCAATGATCTTGGGAATCGTATCCGCGTCCGATTCCACCGCGCCCGTGCACGGCGAGCATCCGAGCGAGCGCATCCGGACTTTCATCATCTGCGTCTTTTCGCCCGCGCGCGGCTGCATGAAACTCTGCTCCGGAATGACGATGGAATTGCCCCGCACCAGCACCTCGCGTTCTTTCGCGAAGTACAGCGGCACGATCGGAATCTTCTCCAGATGGATGTATTGCCACACGTCCATCTCGGTCCAGTTGGAAAGCGGAAACACGCGAATACTCTCGCCCGGCGCAATGCGGCTGTTAAAAACGTTCCACAACTCCGGCCGCTGATTCTTGGGATCCCACTGCCCCAGCGAATCGCGGAAAGAGTAAATGCGTTCCTTCGCGCGCGACTTTTCTTCGTCCCGCCGCGCCCCTCCGAAAGCCGCGTCGTAGTTCCCCGCCCGCAGCCCCTCCAGCAGCGCCTGCGTCTTCAGGAACCCGCAGCACCTCTCGGTCCCAAGCTTGATGGGATTCGCGCCTTCTTCGATCGCCTTCTTATTCGTGTGCACGATCAGCTTTACGCCTAACTCGGCCGCGTAGCGATCGCGAAACTCTATCATTTCCTTGAACTTATACGTCGTATCGACGTGCAGGAGAGGAAACGGAATAGGACCCGGGTAGAAAGCCTTCTGCGCCAGGCGCAGCATTACGGAAGAATCCTTGCCGATCGAGTACAGCATCACGGGACGCTGAAATTCGCTCGCGACCTCCCGGATGATGTGGATGCTCTCGGCTTCGAGAACTTGTAAGTGGCTGATTTCCCAAGCCATCGCCTTAATATATCACCTCATTACGATATTGTCCATCAGGATGTGGGGATTGAGGACGAACACCGCATATAGTACAAATTATCTTGACAGAACCCCATATGTTGGGCCATGATTGCCAACAGCACAAAAACGGCTTTGTCTTGTTTTTGTCACATTGTTTTTGCAATCGGAGGATAATAGATGATGGGATCAGGTGTCGCGATGCAGGCCAAAAGTTCCCGGAAGCCCGTTCCGGTCGCCGAACGCGTAGGCGTAGAATTCAACCGTTATTTCACCGCCCATCTGGGGCCGGAAAAGACGCCTTACGACGAGGTGCAGTGGGAGTTGCGCACCGCCTCGATCGGTAACGACAAGGGCGCGGTGATTTTTGAGCAGCGCGATGTGGAAGTGCCCGCGGACTGGTCGCAGACGGCCACCAACATCGTCGTTTCTAAATATTTTTACGGCAAGATCGGCACTCCGGAACGGGAAACCAGCGTCCGGGCACTGATCGGGCGGGTCGTCGATACGATCGCCGGCTGGGGCAAGGATCAGCGCTACTTCAAGACGCACGAGGACGCCGAAAACTTCCGCAGTGAGCTGGCGCACATCATGCTCACGCAGAAGGCCTGCTTCAATTCGCCCGTGTGGTTCAACGTCGGCGTGAAGGAGCCTCGCGGCTACGGCTGGTATTACGACGAAGCCACCAACGATCTCAAAAAGGTAACCCCGACCGACCTGCGTCCGCAGTGCTCGGCGTGCTTTATCAATTCGGTGGGCGATACGCTCGAATCGATTCTCGATCTGGCCAAGACCGAAGGCATGCTTTTTAAATGGGGGTCGGGAACCGGTACAAACTTATCCACCCTTCGCGAGGGCGATGGATTGCTCTCGAGCGGCGGGCGCGCCTCCGGCCCCCTGAGCTTCATGAAAGGGTTCGACGCCTTCGCCGGCGTCATCAAGAGCGGCGGCAAGACGCGCCGCGCGGCCAAGATGGTGATCCTCAACGCGGATCATCCCGATATCGAACAATTCATCTGGTGCAAGGCCAAGGAAGAGAAGAAAGCTCACACGCTGATCGACGCGGGCTACGATTCTTCGCTCGACGGCGAAGCGTACAGCTCCATCTTCTTCCAGAACGCCAACAACAGCGTCCGCGTCACCGACGAATTCATGGAAGCCGTGGCGAACGATGGCGACTGGTGGACCAAGTCGCGCCTGGCCAATCAACCAGTGAAACGCCTCAAAGCCCGCGAGCTGCTGCACGAAATCGCCGAAGCCACGTGGCAGTGCGGCGACCCCGGCATGCAGTTCGATACGACGGTCAACCGCTGGCACACTTCGAAGAACACCGCGCGCATCAACGCGTCGAATCCATGCTCGGAATACATGTTCCTGGACGATTCGGCCTGCAATCTGGCGTCGCTCAACCTGATGAAGTTCGTGAAGACCGACGGCTCTTTCGATGTGGAAGCGTATCGCCACGCGATCGACACCGTGATCATCGCGCAGGAGATCATTGTCGATAACGCGTCGTATCCGACGGAGAAGATCGCGAAAAATTCCCACGATTTCCGCCCGCTCGGCCTGGGCTACGCGAACCTCGGCGCGCTGCTGATGTGGATGGGCATTCCCTACGACAGCGATCATGGCCGCGATTGGGCCGCCGCTCTCACCGCCATCATGAGCGGTCAGGCATACCTGACCAGCGCGCGCATCGCCGAAGGCTCCACGGGCCCTTGCGAAGGCTATGCCGTGAACGAAGAACCGTTCCTCGACGTGATCCGGATGCATCGCGATTCCACGTCGCGCATCGATAGCCGCCGCGTCCCGCAACATGTTTATGAGAACGCCCGCCGCTGCTGGGAGGAAGCCTACGAGCTCGGGAAAGTGGCCGGCTACCGCAACGCGCAGGTCACGGTGATCGCGCCCACGGGCACCATCGGCTTCATGATGGATTGCGATACCACAGGCATCGAGCCGGATCTCGCTCTGGTGAAATACAAGAAGCTGGTCGGCGGCGGCGTCATCAAGATCGTCAACAACACTGTGCCCGCCGCGCTCACCAAGCTCGGCTACAACCCGGATCAGGTCAACGCGATTGTCGATCACATCGATTCGAGCGGGACGATTGAAGGAGCCCCCTTCCTGAAGCCGGAGCATCTACCGGTGTTCGATTGCAGCTTCCGCCCGCAGAACGGCACGCGCTCCATCCATTACATGGGCCACGTGCGCATGATGGCCGCGACGCAGCCGTTTATTTCCGGTGCGATTTCGAAGACCATCAACATGCCGGAAGAATCGACCGTCGAAGACGTGATGGACGCCTATATCGAGAGCTGGAAGCTCGGGCTCAAGGCGGTCGCGATCTACCGCGATAATTCGAAGCGCGTGCAGCCGCTCAGCTCCGGGACATCGAAGGGAGCGAAGGCGGCCAACGGTCCGAACGTGACGGAAGTGGAAAAGGTCGTCGAGAAAGTTGTCTACCGCCCGGTGCGTCGCAAGCTGCCCGACGAACGGAACTCGGTGACGCACAAGTTTTCGATCGGCGGCCACGAAGGCTACATCACGGTGGGCCTGTACGAGGACGGCTCGCCCGGCGAGCTGTTCATCACCATGGCGAAGGAAGGCTCGACGATCTCGGGCCTGATGGACAGCTTCGCCACGGCCATCAGCTACGCGCTGCAGTACGGCGTGCCACTGAAATTCTTCGTCGACAAGTTCAGCCACGTGCGCTTCGAGCCGAGCGGCTGGACGGGCAACCCGACGGTGCCCTACGCGAAGTCCATCATGGATTATATTTTCCGGTGGCTGGGCGCCAAGTTCCTGGGCGCCGAATACGCCGCGGGAGAAGCCGGCGAGTCCCCGAAGCTCGCCATCACGGAGCCGGAGCCGCAGCAGAAGCTCCAGTTCGCACCGGCCATCAGCGACGCCCCTACCTGCAGCGAATGTGGCGGGCTCATGACGCGGAACGGGAGTTGTTATAAGTGCGAAAACTGCGGCGGCACGAGCGGGTGTAGCTAGGCGAATCGCACGCGCCATCCATTACAACTGGAGAGACTGAAATGGGGAAAATGACTGACTTAGCGAGTCTGATCTCGCCGTTAGATTCGTATCGGCTGCTGGAGCTCCGGACGCCGGAGATTCGAATGCCTGAGATCAGAAATCCCTTGCTGGACCATGCAGTCGCCAATTACGCAAGCGAATTTCATAAGCGGCTCGTCGACTGGATTGGAAGGTTTGATGCCGAACTCGACGAGGCGCATGAGGTGGGTGTCCGGCTCGTGAACTTCGGCCAGGCGGTCGTGTTCCACCTTGAGAATGTCGGATACTGGAACCCTTCCCTGATAACCTTTTCCGGAAAGACTGAGCAGGGCGATCCCGTCGAACTAATTCAGCACGTGAATCAGATTAGCGTTTCGCTCATGAAAGTTACGCGCCAAGACCCGAGCAAGCCCAAGCGCAGGATAGGGTTCAACTCCGTCGAAGGGGAGAGTAGCGAAACACCTCAGTCGTGACGAAGAAATCCACAACAGAAATCCACGTCAGAAATCCACGTCAGACGGAACTGTCCCTGATTTTTTCACCCTCTCGGCCGCCGCGCTCGCGCGGCCAAAGTCCGGAGTTCGGCAAAGCTCGTCTGTGTCGCGCCCCCGAGCGTTAAACCGCTCCCTATGGTCGCGGCTCGGTTCGGATCTGGATCACAGATAGAGGTGGTTTCACAGCCCGCCATTGATTTGGCCGGGCTTAAGCAGAGAATTTTTGTTCGGGCCGCCACTCTGTTTCCATGGAGGCCCCTCAACCCACTCCGAGCCGCGACCATAGGGAGCGGTTCAACTCACCCGGCCCGATAACGCCCCTGCCCAGCTCGCCACCGCCGCTCGGCACTTCCGGCCCGCCATTAGCGACCTACCTGATTACCTTCTCCTGTTATGGCGCTCACGTGCACGGCGATGACTCGTGGTCGATCGACCGGAAGCACAATCTTACCGGGAGCCCGATGCTCGCTCCGAACTTCAACCGCGCGTTCGCTGAGCGGCGTCTCATGGACCAGCTCCCTTACAGAATGGATCGTCCGCGCCGTCAGGCGGTGCTGGCAGCTATAGTCGAACGTTGTTTGCAGAGAGGATGGATCTTGCTGGCCGCACACGTCCGCTCCAATCACGTGCACCTCATTGTGGTCACGAATGCGGCGGCGGAGCGAGTGATGAATGACGTTAAATCTTATGCTAGCCGTCGCCTAAACCACGCAAAATTCGAGGGACCGGATCGAAAGCGGTGGGCCCGCCACGGCAGCACGCGCAATTTGCGCGGTCGCGATCATACGGACACCGCGATCCGGTATGTGATCGGCAAGCAGGGCGCTCCTATGGCTATCTACGTCGCTCCGCCAGCCCCGCTTGCGTGCATAGATCAGCGCTAAACTGCACCCTCTGGTCGCGGAAACCGAGGGGAAACTCGGCGCGGAAATCGGGGAAACCGGGGAAAACCGGGGACGAATGATGAACTGTCTCGGGTTTCGTTCCGGAATTCGGGCGCGTACCAATCCTTTCGCCGACGCCAGCCGATGGCTCCTGCAGATACACTAGAAACAGATATGAGCCGTGTCGAGCAGATCGAAGGACAGATCCAGCAGCTCAGTGCTGAGGAGCTAGCGGCTCTGCGCGAATGGTTCGCGGCGTTCGATGCCGAATCCTGGGAGCGCCAGATCGATGCTGACGCCCGCGAGGGCAGGGTGGACCGGCTCGCTGAAGCCGCTCTTCGGGACCACGCCGCTGCCTAAAACCACCCAAGTCGCTATTCTTTCTTCCGCGCAATCACCGCCTGCATGCACTCCGACATCACGTCGATAAACTTGGAGTAGTTCGCCTCGCCCACTACGAACGGATTCAGCGTGCCGGGCTTGCGCGTGCCCAGCGCCATCATCTTCTCCGCCATATCGTCGGAGGGCGGATGGTTCTGCAACTCCACGTCCACCTTCATTTCCTGGGCCTTCTGCTTGAAATGCTCCAGCGACCGCAGGTATTGCTGCAAACCTTCGATGGAGGTGCGTCCAGGCACCAGCATCGCCGCGCCGAAGATACCCGCCATGTGGGTCTTGCCTTCATCCTTCACCGGGAAAATCAAACCCATGGAGCCGGGCGTGTGACCGGGAATGAAGACGGGCGTCAGCGTTTCGCCACCGAATGTGATCGGCTGCCCCTCGGCAAGAATCGCATCTCTGTGCGGCAGGGGATTCGCGTCGGCGTTTTTCTTGCCATTCGCTGGAGGCGCGAGAATCATATCCCAATCCAGGGCGGACATGGCGATGTGCGTGTTGTAGTGTTCCTGCAAGTAGAACGCGCCGCCGAAATGATCCGCGTGCCCGTGGGTGATAATCGCGTATTTGATTTTCGCCGGATCGAGGCCCAACTTTTTGAACGCCGGCAGCAGCAGTCGATCCACATCGTTGGCGTAACCGGCGTCGATCGTGATGATGCCGTCGGGCGTGGTGATGGCATAAGCCACGACCTCCGAATGGCCCCAGGCGTAGAGATTGTCGAAAAGCTTTGTCGGTTCAATCGCCGGGGACGCCTGACCCGGCGCCACCGCCGCTTCGCAGAGGAAGTGCGCCTCGTCGGCCCATACCTTGCCCGCGATCTCCTTCGCCTTGGCCACGTGCGCGGCCGCTTCCGGTGAATCCGGCTTCTTGGGAGCGGATTCGGGCGCTTGCGCCGAAACGCATACCGGCAGCAAAACAGAAACCAGGCACAGCAAGATACGGCGGATCATCTTCGAGAACATGCTTGTGTGCTCCTTCGTTAGAAGGTAACACGCGACGAGGCCGAACCCTATTCCGGCGCGACGAACGATCCGTCCGGTTGGCGGATACGCAAGGACTTCGACCATGGAATTTGACTTTACTGCTTGCGTCTTGCGATATCCGCCCGCATGCATTCATCCATGACGTCGAGAAATTTCGCGTAATTCACGGCCCCCGCCACGAACGGATTTGGGGGAAACCTGGGGACGGGGGAAACCAGGCGCGTACAATTAAATTGTGGCGGAATACGGCTACACAACGGTGTTCGAACCCCTCCCCGAGGGCGGTTACAACGTTCTGATTCCCGCCATCCCCGAGATCTGCACCAGCGGTGAGACTCTGGAAGAAGCCCGCGAGATGGCGAGAGACGCGATCCGGTGTTACCTGGAGAGCGCGATCCGCACCGGCGAGGAAATCCCGGAAGACATCTCGGAATTGACGACGGAACGGGTCGCGGTAACGATCCCGTAACCGCGGTGCGGCGTGCCGCCGAAGCTCCCCGTTCTCAAACCCAAAGAGGTGGTCGCTGCCCTTTTGCGAGCAGGATTTTACATTCACCATCAAAGGGGAAACCACGCGCGTCTCTTGCATCGGACCAGGCCGGAACTTCATGTCACGGTGCCAATCCACAACAAGGTCCTCCCGCCGTCTTTGCTCAAGCATCGAATTCTCAAGCAAGCCAAGCTCAGCGAAGAAGAATTCCTGAAGCTTCTTTGAGGGCCCGGACGCTCTATGGACGGAGCACCGGCGTAGAAGAATTCGCAACACTCCGGGGCGCGCCCACCATGAAAATCCATTCCCAACCTTGCGAGCAGGCGGGAAAGTGTACAATGGTGCTGCTTTTGAAGACGGGTGTGTGGGCGCGATGCCGCAGGGGCACGTCTTCCCTATTTCGATTCTTGTTGCCGCGAGGCCAAATCGCGGATAAAAACCAGGCACACAAAGGGAGGTCAGCATGGAATCCAATCTCATCTCGCGCCGGACCGCATTGGCGATGGGCGGATCGCTCGCGCTCGCGGCAGGTACTGGTTTGAAGTCTCTCGCGGCGGCGGAAGCCGGAAAATTGATCGACGTGCATCACCACTATTTCGCCCCCGCATGGATGACAAAATTCAAAAAAGAAATCATAGAGTCGCATGGGGAGCGCTTCTTCAGTTGGACCGTCCAAACCGCGCTCGATGAAATGGACAAGACCGGCTGCGACACCGCGATCGTGACCTGCGGCGGGCCTGGCACCTGGAACGGCGACGTTCAGGCAAGCCGTACTGCATCGCGAGATGTCAACGAATTCGGCGCCCGGATGGTGAAGGATCATCCCGGGCGCTTTGGCTTCTTCGCCTCCGTGCCCTTGCCCGATACGGAGGGAAGCCTGAAGGAGATCGACTACGCGATGGGAACGCTGAAGGCCGACGGGATCCTTCTGTGGTCCAACTACGGTACCCGCTATCTGGGCGATCCCGGATTTGCGCCGGTCCTCGAGGAACTCAATCGACGCAAATTGGTGGTGTATGTGCATCCCAAATTGACCAGCGATTTAGGCGACGAAAAAGATCCGCTGCGGGCCTTGGGAATCAACTGGGAAAACACCACTCGCACCATTTCCAGCATGCTGAGCTCGGGCATTCTCATGCGTCTGCCTGACGTGAAATTCATCTTTTCACACGGCGCCGGATTGCTTCCCATGGTGGCGGCCCGGTTCGCGGGAAAATCGCCGGAGAAGCTGGCGGCATTGAAAGGGCTCTACATGGATACCGCGCAAGTCACCCCGAATGCGGGCGCGTGGGGCGCGCTGACGGCGTTCGCCGAGCCATCGCACATCCTGTTCGGCTCCGATTTTCCGTACGTGGCCGATGGCCTGTCGCTGGGACTGAAGAGCGTAAAATTGAGCCCCACCGAAGCGACTGCGATCGCGCGCGGCTACGCACAGAAGTTGATTCCACGCCTCCGGGCCTAAGTAGCGACGGTTCTAGCAGATCACTAGTTTGAGGCGCGGCGGGCGATATCCGCCCGCATGCATTCCTCCATGACATCGAGGAACTTGCCGTAATTCGCTGGTCCGACGACAAACGGATTGGGCGCTCCCGGCTTGCGTTCACTCAACTGGGCCAGTTTTTCCGGCATGTTGTCGTAAACGGGATGGTTCTGAAGCTCCACATCGACCTTCATCTCCTTCGCCATCTGCTTGAAGTGCGCGATGGAACGAAGGTATTGCTGCAATCCCTCGTCTGGGATCCGGCCGGCGATCAGAATCGTACCGCCGAAGAGCGCGGCCACGTGGGTCTTGCTTCCGTCTTTCACCGGAAAAATCAGCCCCATCGAACCGGGCGTGTGGCCGGGGATGAAAACAGGAGTCACTTTCTCGCCCCCGAGCGAGACGGGCTGGCCCTCCACCAGGATCATGTCTTTCCGGGGCAAAGGCTGCGGCTCGCCTTTCTTCTTCCCTTCGGCCGGTGGCGGCGCGAGGACGACATCCCAGTCTTCCGCGGACATCGCGATGCGCGTTCCGAAGTGCTCTTGCAAATAGAACGCCCCGCCAAAATGGTCCGCGTGGCCGTGCGTAATGATGGAGTACTTGATCTGCTTGGGATCGAGCCCCAGTTTCTTGAACGCAGGCAGAAGAATCGTTTCGACATCGCGCGTGTAGCCGGAGTCGATCATGATGATGCCTTCGGGCGTCGTGATCGCATACGTGGTGGTCGCCGCTCTGCCGATCGCATAGACGTTGTCGAAAATCCTGGCGGGCTCGATCGGGGCGGCATTCGCGTCGGTCGCACGCGGGGCCTCGCAGAAGAAGTGCGCTTCGGCGGCCCACTCGGCGCCTGCGATCTTCTTCGCCTTCGCCACATGCGCGGCGGCTTCGGGCGAGTCGGGCTTCGCGGGAGAATCCTGCGGCGCTTGCGCTGCGAGAGAAAACGGCAACAGGACGGAAATCATCAGACGCGGCCGGAAGCCGCGGATTGTCGTCGGGGACATCTTGCATTCCTCCTTCGCAGGCGTTCTTCTTGGTCAGCTCGCGCCTTCGCCCGCTTCTTCATTAGACGGTAGCACGCCGGCCGTCACGCTCTCGCGATGCCGCCTTCTATTTCGGCGGCGCGAACGACCCGTCGGGTTGTCGAATCAGGAGCAATCCCGAGCGAATCGCGAACCATGCGCCGTGGAGCTCCAGTTTCCCGGCAGCGACGCGCTCGGCGATCCAAGGGAAAGTCATCAGGTTGGCGAGGGAAACTCCCACGACCTCGCGTTCGCAAAATTGCTGGCGATCCTCGGGCGATGCGCCTTGCAGTGCGCGGACGCGGGCTGGTTCGGCGATGGACATCCACGGCGCGATGAACTCGTGGGCGCTTCCCGGAGCGCCTTCCAGCAGCGCCCTCACGCCGCCGCAGGAGCCATGCCCCAGCACCATGATCTGCCTGACCTCCAGCACCTTCACGCCAAACTCCAGCGCCGCGCTGGTGCTGTGATGAGCGGCATCGGGGGCGTAGGGCGGTACCAGATTGGCGACGTTGCGCACGGTCAGCACCTCGCCGGGCGCCGTGTCGAAGATGATGGCCGGGTCCACGCGGCTATCCACGCACGCCAGCACCAGCGTCTCGGGCGACTGGCCCCTGGCCAGTCTTTCGAAGGCCTTCCGTTGCTCCGGCCAGCCGTTGACGCGAAAGCGATGATATCCCGCAACCAGACTCTTCATGATGCGGGCGACCGTCCTTGTCCGATCATTCTCGTGCGCATCTCTTTTCATCAGAATAGCTCGACCCAACCTATCGCTGACCTGATAGACTGAGCTTCGTCTGTAAGGAGGGAACATGCCTCGAACACACTCACCAGCGGTAACCAGGCGATCGGCGCTTACCGCCGGCGGAATCGGACTGGCCGGATTCGCCAGTCTTCCCCGAGCCGCGCGCGCCGCGGAGATGACCGCGGCGGAGAAAGCCAACGTGCAAATCGTCAACGATTTCTGCGCGGTATTTTCCAGCCACAATCTCGACCGGGTCATGTCGTTCTTTGCCGAGACTTGCGCCTACCGCGTCACGGAAACGCAGGAGCCCTACAAAGGCAGACAGGCCGTTACGGACCACATCCGCGGCATGTTGGACCGGGTCGGGAAATTTGAAGTGATCGAAAGCTTCGCCAAGGGACCGATGGTCTTTAACGAACGCCGGGATTCCTTCACGGGCGGACCTCTGAGGATGTGGCACGGCGTCGGTGTATTCTTTCTCAAGGATGGAAAAATTGTCGAGTGGTACGACTACACGATCTCCCTGGAGCGTGTGTAGCATGAGTTTGCGATCTCCCGGCCTGAAATTGCTCACTGCGGCGCTGATCGTAACGGCTACGTCCGTGTCCAGCGCCAGGACCACTTCGGCCAAGTGCGACCGGGCGTGCCTGGAGAAAACGCTCGATCAGTATTTGAACGCCGTCTTGAAGCACGATCCGAGGGCCGCCCCGCTGGACGCGAGTTTTCGCTACACGGAAGACGCCATCGTGACGAAGCCGGGCGAAGGGATCTGGAAAACGGCGACGGCGCTCGGGAAGATTCAGCGGCGGTATCTGGACGCAGGAAATGAATCGGCGGCCTATTTCGGGCACATCGAGGAAGGAGATTCCGTCGGAATCGCCACGCTGCGGATTCGCGTGGTGAACCGCAAGATCACCGAGGCCGAACTGGTTATCGGGCGGCAGGGGAACGGAATCCTGAGCGTCGACGGCTTGACGGCCCATCCTCCACCGCTGGGACCTGTCGCAAAAAGCGCACGATCCACTCGCGAAGAAATGGTCGCGGCCGCGAATAGCTACTTCGACGGGCTGCAGAACCACGATGGGTCCCATGTGCTGGAACAGAAGGGATGCGTTCGCATCGAGAACGGAGTGACCACCGCGGGTCATCCGGCGGACGCCCCCGGCGCTCCCGTTCCCGCGCCGGTGAAAGGCGGACCGCCCATCGCCGACGACTGCGCGACGAACATGGAGGGTTTCAAAGCCACGATTGCGGCCGTCGATCATCGCCGTTTCCCGGTGATCGACGAGCAGGCCGGCGTGGTGCTCGGAATGGTCGTGTTCAATCGCCCGCCCGGAGCGAAGCGTCCCGACGGCACACCGTTCCCGCGCAATCTGCTGACGGAAATTTTCGCAGTGGAGAACAATCGCATCCGCGGGATTTACGCCGCGATGCATTACCTGATCCCGGATCTTCCGGACGCGCCAGGTTGGTAGAGGAATGCCGGTAGAGGAACGCCGGCAGAGTTACCTCACCGAGGGTTACTTCACGATGCCGAGGCGGTCGAGCGGCCAGTAGACGAACACTGCTTTCCCGTAGATAAACTTCCGCGGTACCGTGCCCCAACTCCGGCTGTCGTTCGACGAGCTGCGGTGATCACCCAGCACGAAAAATTCGTCGGGAGGGACGGTCGCGGTCGGCGTGGATACTTGATCGCGGTATTCGGACGGGACGTAAGGTTCGTCAAGCGCCTGGCCATTCACGAACACCGTACCTTCCACGACTTGCACCTTGTCGCCCGGCATCCCGACGACGCGCTTGATGTAGGATTTTGTCGGATCGCCCGGATACCAGAACACTACGGTGTCGCCGCGGTTGATTTCGGAAATGCCGAAGCGATAGACGAACTTGTTGATGAAGATGCGCTCCTGGTCGACGAGCGAGGGCATCATGCTGGTGCCTTCCACCTTCACCGGCTGATAAAGGAACAGAATGATGACGACGGCGATCAGCACGCTGACGAATAGATCGCGCGCCCAGGAAATCGCGGCAAGCGCGTAGGACGGCCGGCGGGGCGGCTCTGGAGCAGCGGTTACTGGTTCGAGCTCGTCCATCATTCTCGAGCAGGCGCATGCGCGCCGTGATTGCCTCTATTCCTGATTATAGACGACGAGACTCGATAAACGGTTCGCTTTATGCGAAGTCCATCGCCGTGAGAGGCAGGCCCTCTATTGCCGCACAGCGACGATACTGCGCCAAGCCGTTCTCCCGGCCGTGTCGGTTGCCAGGATCGTAATGGTATTGAAGCCGGTGATCAAGGGAACCGCGGCCGACCACGTTGTTGTTCCTGACGCCTTTCCTGATTGTCCAAAATTGGTGGTCCAGGTGATCGACGCGATCCCGACAGCGTCGCTGGCCATCCCGGAAACGGTGATCACGGCCGAGGAGGTCGAAAAGGTCGACGTCGCGGGCGACGTGATGCTCAACGTGGGCGGAGCCCCGCCAGGCGCGGGGGTTGATGGCGGGGTTGATGGCGGAGTTGATGGCGGGGTCGGCGGCGGAGCAGGTGGGGGCACGATGGGCACGACGGGCGTCGGAGAGGGAGGTACAGTCGCCGCCGCATACAGCGTCTGCACCGCGGCGATATCCCGCGACGAGAGTCCGGTCACCACGCGATAGTAGGGGTACATTACCGTTGTGGGGTCGTCGAAGTCGCCGAGGCCCAGGGTGTGGCCGAGCTCATGCAGGGCCACGCTGTACAGATCCGTGGTCGCGCCGATCGCCCAATGGTCGGAGTCGTCGAAATGCATGTCGCCCGCGATGGGCTCGGGGTTGGGCGGCGAGGGATAGAACGTGTGCGCCAGCACTCCGCCCGGGCCATCGAAAGGATATCCGTCGCCGTGGGCGTAGGTAGCCCAAAAGATATTCACGGTTTGGCGAGCCGCCGGATTCGTTCCTTGGACCCAAGTCACCGCGACCGCCTTGGACCACTCCGCCATGGCGCGCTCAATCTCCTCTTCCGCAGCCGTGGGAACAAGTTGCGAAGTAATATGGCTAAACACGAAGCCGACGGTGGCGGAGCCCAAGCCCGGCCCGTCCCACCCCGGCCCGTACGTGGGGATCAACTGCGAAACAGGCCCGTTTGTCGTAAGCGCTGCCGCGTATGGGTTCACGGGCGTTCCGGCCGCCAACTCCGCAGCGGCGGGGAAAACATAAGCTGTTTCGTCAAGTCCGGCCATCGCCGTGGCGATCGCGAGCACCTGAGCAACGGGTGCTCGAACCATCAGGTGGGTTGGACCAAGATCGGGATTCTCCTGGAGTATTATGCCGAGATCCAGGATGAGCGATCGCGCCGCGACCAAACGGACATCGGAATGGAACTCGACTAGGAGAAATCCGTTGGCGGAGGAGGGATCGCCCGCCGTAATCAGCGGGCTAATCTTATCCGCTGGATCGAGAGGCGCCGCGTAGTGAATATCCAGATCTGAGACGTCGACCGGATGGCCAAGGGAAACCAGCAGCCCGTTGGCAGGCACATCGCCCAGGACCCGCACGCCCCGGGCCGTCAGGGCGGCAATAGCTTTGGGCGGAGGCGGAGTGCCGAATTGGACCAGGTAATGGACGCGTTCGCTCCGAGCGGGAACAATCCGGCTCACCGAGACACTAGGATCCACTGCGATGACGCGGGTCTTCAGGAAGAGTGCGGTTTGCGCCGAGAGGAAGTTCGCCGCGAGAAAAATCCCAGCCAGGAAATATCGAATTAAGAAAGGCATATATATCTCATCGCCCTCCCTAAGGACTTCCTGAAGTGTAATCGAGAGAAGAGAAGCCGGGAACTTATGAGAAAGGGTGAGTTGTTGCCGCGCGGGAAACTCCGTGGAGTATGACCTGGGGTATGATGCCCGAGCCTTAGGCGCGCCAGTCGGTCACGGCGAGGAAACCGGGATCTTCGCGCCAGTTGGGTCGGACTTTGACGAATGTTTCGAGGAATATCTTTCGTCCGAAAGCCCGCTCCATATCCTGGCGAGCCAGCGTTCCGATCTTCTTCAACATGGCCCCTCCCGCTCCGATAAGGATCGCCTTCTGACCGGGCTTCTCGACAAAAATCGTCGCGGCGATGCGGAGGAGCCTGGGCGTTTCGTCCCAGCTTTCGATGGCCACGGCGACGGCGTGCGGAACTTCCTTTTCGGTGTGATGCAGCACCTTTTCGCGAATGATTTCCGCGGCCAGAAACCGTTCGGGCTGATCGGTCAAGTGATCTTCCGGAAACAGCGCCTTACCCGCGGGAAGATGTTTGACGATTTCCTCGCACAACTCGTCGACCCCTTCGCCGCGGCGCGCCGAAACCGGGACGTACGCGGCGAAATCGTGCCACTCGCGATATTGTTCGATCCGTTTCAGGAGCTGCGGTTTGTCCTCCAGCCAGTCCACCTTGTTGAGCACGGCGATCACCGGAACTCCCGCTTTCTTCGCCAGATCGAGCGCCTGCTGGTCCTCGGCGGTGGGCGGCGTCAGTGCGTCGATGACGAACAGGACCACATCGGGCGATGCAGCCGCGGCACGCACCGTATCCATCATGCGACGGTTCAGCAGAGTATCGGATTTATGAATTCCGGGCGTGTCGATGAAAACCATCTGCGCGCCCGGCACCGAACGCACCCCTTGAATGGAGGTTCGCGTGGTCTGCGGCTTCGACGCGATGATGGCGAGCTTGGTGCCGAGAAGCGCGTTCAACAGCGTGGATTTCCCGGCGTTGGGACGGCCGAGAATCGCAACGAATCCCGCGCGATATTTCTTCCTCACTGGGCCGTCGCTTTCGTTTGTTCCGCCGTCGTCATGGAGCCGCCGTTTTGGACACGCGCACCTGATCCACGCGTACTTGATTCGACGCCAGCACTTGAATGGAGATGCCATCGCGCTCCGTGCGCTCCCCTGCTTTGGGGACGTGGCCGAGCCATTCCGTCACCAGGCCTCCCACGGTCGTCGATTCCGTGTCTTCCTCCGGATGAAAATCGACCAGGTCCGCCAGGCGCCCCAGATCGAAGCTGCCGGAGACGACGTAGCTTCCGTCCGGATCTTGACGGAAATCGCGCTCCGGTTCGTGCTCATCGTGAATTTCTCCGACGATCTCCTCGACCATGTCTTCCATCGTGACAATGCCTGCCGTAGCACCGTATTCGTCCACGACGACGGCCATGTGCGCGCCTTCCTCCTGCATTTCGCGCAACAGATCGTTCACTCTCTTCGTTTCCGGAACCGCGCGGATCGGGCGTATGATCTCGCGCACCTTTCTCTTAGCGCGCTCGTCCTCGTCCATCTCGAACATGTCCCGCACGTGGATGAAACCGGTGATTTGATCGATGGAATCCTCGTAAACCGGGATGCGTGAATATTGTTCGTTGATCACCAGGTCGCGGAGTTCCTCGAGCGTTGCGTCGCGGGAGATCGCCACGACGCGCGGGCGCGGCGTCATCACCTCGCGCACGGTTTTGTCGCCGAAAGCCACCACGGACTGGATCAGCTCGCGGTCGCCCTTCTCGATAATGCCCTCTTCTTCCCCTGCCGTAATAAGGGCATCAATGTGTTCCTCGGGTGTAGGCTCCTGGGCGGAATGCTGCTTCTCGCCCAGATTGAAAAGCGAGTGCAAAAACGCCAGGGCGCCGGTCAGCGGGCGCATCACGAGCGCCAGGGCGCGAAACAGCGGAACCAGCCGCAGCAGCCCGATTCCATTGCTCTTGGTGTAAACGATCTGCGGAATCAGATAGGTCCCCAGCACTGCGTATAGCATCACCAATAAACACGCAGCGGCCATACCCTCCCAACCTTCGGCGTTCGGCAAGGTCGCGGCCAGTGTAAGGACGCCCACAACCGCCAGGCCGATGTGCTTGACCAGGGAAAACACGAGCGCGCCCTTTTCCGTTTCCAGTCCGATTCTGGATTCGAGCGTTTCCTTGAAGAACTCGAGCGACGGGAGATCGCGTGCGCGCAGCCGCTGCGACTCCAGGTACAGCACCTGGATGCAGGTCGCCAGCGTGACCAACGCGGACACCAACACGTCGAGAATGACCAACATTAACGTCATGGATGAATCTTCAGGGTCATGGATTACGTTTCGGACCCGGTTCTCTCGATCAGTCCCAAGGGCAAGCCCAGCTTCCGCCGCCAGCGAATTTCCGCCCTCGCCATTTCGCCGGCATCTTCTTCGTGGTCCATGCCGGCCAGGTGGAGGGCGCCGTGCAGCATGAGAATGCGCAACTCATTTTCGAGCGAATGGCCTTGCTCGGCGGCCTGCGCACGCGCGCGATCGATGGAAATCGCGAGGTCGCCGGCGAAGCCGTTGCCCCCGGCCGAAGGGAACGACAGAACGTCGGTGGCGCGGTCTTTCCTCCGGTATTGCTTATTCATTCGACGCAGGGCGGCGTCGTTCGTGACCAGGCAGGAAATGGTCCTGCCGCGCGTCACGCGTCGCGTCAATTCCGCCAGGAATCGCCGCAGTTCCGCCTTGCGCATCCGGACTGGCGGAGAAAATAGCAGCGGTATATCGTCGTCGGAGGACATGGAAACCGCCTTAGGCGGCCGGTTGCGCAGTCGGTTGAGAAGTTGGTTGAGAAGCGGGTTGGCCCGCCGGTTGCGGCGCCAACTGCAAAGCCTGTTGTGATGGATCTTGAGACGTCTGCTGATCTGACGCAGGATCAGTTGCGGTTTCGCCGCCGGTCGGCGCCCCATTGGTTAACTTCAAGGAAAGCTGGCGCGTAGCGCCGATGGCCTCGTTGTAGCGCTCGTACGCGCGCACGATCTTCTGCACCAGATTGTGACGCACCACGTCCCGGTCGTCAAACTGGACGAAGCTGATTCCTTCGACGCCGCGCAGCACGTCGATCACTTCAATCAGTCCGCTGCGCTGCCCCGAGGGCAGATCGATCTGCGTGGTATCGCCGGTCACCACCATCTTCGAATTGAACCCCTGGCGCGTCAGGATCATCTTCATTTGTTCGGGCGAGGTGTTCTGCGCTTCGTCCATGATAATGAAGCTGTCATTCAATGTGCGGCCGCGCATGAACGCAAGCGGCGCGACTTCAATGGTGTTGCGCTCGAAAAGCTTCTCGATCTTGTCGGCCTCGATCATCTCGTACAGCGCGTCGTAAAGAGGGCGCAGATACGGATCGACTTTTTCCTGCAAAGTTCCGGGCAGAAATCCGAGCCGCTCTCCCGCTTCGACAGCGGGCCGCGTCAGAATGATGCGGCTGACACGCTTCGAAAGCAGCGCGGCCACGGCCATCGCCACCGCGAGATACGTTTTCCCGGTGCCCGCCGGACCGATGCCGAAGGCCAGGTCGTGGCGATCGATCGCTTCCATGTAGCGCCGCTGCGTCATGGTCTTCGGCGTGATCACTTTCTTGCCGAAGCTGCGCTGTTTGCCGCTCTCCACCAGACGCCGCAGCGTGGAATCGGGATCTTCGGTCACCACGCGCAAGTAGCTGTTCAGATCGCCGTTGTTGAAGACGAATCCTTCGCGGATCAGCGCGGCGTAGTCCGAAAGAATCGCGACCGCCCGATCCACGGCGGGGGCCTCGCCCTCGATTTCGATGCAATCGTTGAGCAGACGCGTGCGCACGCCCAGACCGCTTTCGATCAGGCGCATATTCTCGTCGCGTGTCCCGAACAGGGATTCAATGCCGCGGGTGATCTGGACGCTGGACTTCATTCGAGGGGACAAAGAGGTGTTGGGCAAAGCTGGGTTAGCGAAAAACGGGCTATCGTCAGACCGGACATCCGCAGGCGCGGAGGCAGGGTTAACATCTACCTTAAGAATATCAGAAAAACGGGCAGAATGCGGCGTGGGTGGTGTCAGTTGCCCTTTGCTGAGGACTCGGGCCGGGCTGCCTCGTCCGGCGAGAAGCCGATGCTCTGCTGTCGCCATTTTAGCCAGCGATAGACAAAGTAAGAGTGGACGAAAGGAGCGGATAAAGCGCATGGCAAGAGCGCACCTTCAAGATGGACATCAAGATCGATGATTCCGAACTTGGCGAGCATTCCCGCCACGATGAAGCCGGGCAACGCGCCTGGAATCAGGGGAAGAAGCAACGCTTCGCCAAGAAAATCGAGCAGATCGTTTGGGACAGCGTATACAGGCCAGCCCGGACCACGGTCCACGGACGTGAGCAGCCAGATCGCGGCATAGTAAGCAAGAGTTCCGACGATGCCAATCGCAAGAGATTTGGGTACCAACTTCACAATTCGGAACCAATATAGCAAGCGGCGAATGTACGCCCGCAAACGTGCTAGTTCTCGATCCGACCCTCCCTATCGAGCTTCAATTTACGTCCGCGCCAGATCACGGTATCGCCGAACAGACCCATGATCCACACAGCGAAGGCGAATAGATCGCGAGCAGGCACCAGCCACCAGAACTTCAGCACGTCGCGGCTGCGTAGTACGAACCATCCCGCTTGAATCGCCATCCATAAGCGCAGCGCCAGCACGATCCCTGCGAGATCCCATCGGTCCATGGCGCAAAGAACCACAGCCCATAGTGTCGCGTTGGTCACGGGCAATCCCACATAGCCGCCGGGTTTCGAAACGCGGACCGTGCGCGCCCAACGAATCTGGTGACGCCATACTTCGCGCCACCCGCCGCCGAGGCCGGTCTCGACGACCACATCCGAGAGCACGCACTTCAATCCCAATCCGTGGATGCGACTCCCCAGTTGATAATCGTCGGCTACATAATCGCCGATGGCCGCGAAACCTCCGATACGGTCGAGATCCGCGCGGCGGAATGCCAGCGTCGATCCCATGGCGAATTCGTCGACGCCCACGAGACGTGCGACGAGCGCGGCCGGAGCGAAGTCGGTGGAGACTCCGAGGCCTTCAAAACATGAGGCAAAGGTAGTTCCGTTCGGACGGAACAGACACGTCACGAGCCCGACCGACGGATCGGCCAGCGGGGCTGTCACGCGCGCGAGATAATCCGGCTCGACGCGAATATCGGCGTCGTTGACGATCAAAACCGGAAAGCGCGCGGCTGCGGTGAGATCGGCCAGCACGCCTACTTTGGCATTCGCTGCTTTGGTGCGACTTTCGACGATGCGAACCACGGGAAACTCGCGCTTCATTTCAAGTAATAGGGGGATCGCCACGTCCTGAGGATCGGCAACGCCGCACAACAATTCGTATTCGCCTCCGAAAACGGTGTGCGATCGGATGGCTTCCCGGAGTGCAGGATCGGCCCCGTGCACCGGTTTCAAAATTGAAACTGGTCTCTGGCCGGCCCCTGCTTTCTGGCCTCTGGCCCCCGGCCCCCGGCCCCTGCTTAAGCACGCCAGAATCGCGACGATCTGATACGCCCCCGCGACGGCCGCGACCGCGAGCGGAATCACTGGAGGAATGATCACTGTGCGAGCAAGCCGACGCCGAACGCGACAAAGAAGACGCCCCACCAGCGCCGCGCATCCACGCGTTCTTTGAGAACCAGCCGCGCCAGAATCGTTTCGAACACGATGCTGAGCGCGGAGGCCGGAACGGCGAAGCTCAGATCCGCCGTTTGAACCAGGGTGATAAAGGCGAAGAAGGAAAACGCCATGAAGACGATCGCGAGGATCAGGTATTTCTTCTGCGCCATCGCATGGAGCGCCCGTCCGATGCCGGAGGGGCCGAGATCGTGGATCTCGCCGTGCCGTTTCATTTCGATGCTGGTCAGCAGATCGCTCATGACGGTGCAGCCGACCACCACGCCGAGGAGTAGCCACGCCCGCATCATTATTGGGCCTCGCCCCTGGCTCGCGATTGGACCTCGCCTCCGGCACGAGGTTGGACCGTGCCTCCGGCTCCTTGCGCAGCGACTCTTCCGATTTCGGGCGCATCGCGTTGCGGTTCCTCTTCTGGCGTGGTGTTTGGATTGCCCAAACCCACCAGTACCATGCCGATGGTGATCAGGAGGGTTCCCGCCCAGCGCTGCGGCGTGATTTGTTCATTCAGATAGAAGTGCCCCAGCACCGCGCTCAACACATAGCCGAGCGAGGTCAGCGGCAGCATATAGCTCAGATCCGCGAAGCTGAGGAACATCATGCGGCTGAGCAGCCACGTGATCAGCAGGAGGATTCCCAGCCCCACCCAGGGCGTGAAGATTGCCACGATAAGGTCCAGGGGCGCGGCCAGCGCGGGAAGCTGGCGCATGCCGCGGGCGATAAAAAAATTGCCGAACGCGTTCGTAAAGATGACGAACAACGCGAAAAGCGGGGTCTTCCATTTCGGCCTCGCCCCGGAGTTCTGGCTTGACGCCATCGATTTTATGGAATCAGGCGCGTTCCCCGGCCTGGCTCAGAGCTTCCGCTTTTTTGTCGGCCACGTAAACCTTCCGTTTGGCGCGCAGACTGAGGAATTCCTTCGCTTCTTTATGAAGACGCTTGCGTTCCTTGCTGTTGAAGATCGCTTTGCGAACGATGCGCCACGCGGCTTTGGGACGGAAATAGTATTCCCCGTAGAAACGCTCGACCCACTCCACCATTTCGCCTTCGTCGAGGATGCCTGGATAGATGACGTTGGGCAGCTGATGTCCTTCGTTGTCGGCCATGGCGATATTGACGAGCGCGTTCTTCTTGGCGTAGTCGTAGAACTCGGTGCCCGGATAAGCGTGCGCGATCGAAACCTGGATGGTCTCGACGTCCAGGCGTTTGGCGAAATCGATGGTATTGCGCAGCGTCTCCCGGGTTTCGCCCGGAAGCCCGACGATAAAATCGCCATGCACGGTGAGGCCGAGCTTGTGGCAGTTTTCGGTGAAGCGCATGGCCATATCGACCGTGGCGCCCTTCTTGATGTTTTTCAGAATCTGGGCGTCGCCCGATTCATAGCCCACGATCAGGAGCCGCGCCCCTGCGTCCTTCATGGCCTTCAGCGTGTCGTAGTCCGTGGTGACGCGCGACGTGCAGGACCAGGTAAAGTTAAGTTTCCCCAACTCCGCGCACAGCTCCAGGGTGCGGTCCTTCTTGTAGTTGAAGGTATCGTCGTCGAAGAAGATTTCCTTCAGGCCCTTGAAATTCTCCAGCACAAAGCGGCATTCGTTCGCGACGTCCGCCGTGGAGCGCAGTCTCCAGCGATGTCCCGAGTGCGTTTGCGGCCACAGGCAGAACGTGCACATCGCCGGGCAGCCGCGCGAGGTGTACATGGATATGTAGGGATTGAGCAGAAACGGGACGTTATAACGCCTGAAGTCCAGATCCCGGTGATAGACTTTGCTCACCCACGGAAGTTCGTCCAGGTTCTCGATCTGCCCGCCTTCGGCATTGTGGACGTTCTCGCCGTTCTTGCGGAAGCTGACGGAAGGAATCTCTTCCAGCGGCACGCCTTTGGCGTAGTTGGCGATCTGATAATCGAACTCGCGGCGCACCACGAAATCGATGGCCTTGGTGGAATTGAGCGCCTTGTCCGCCTCGATCGTCACGGGAGGGCCGACAAAGGCGACCTCTAGCTTCGGATTCGAATCCTTGAGCATGCCGGCGATCTTCACGTCGACGTTGAAACCCGGCGAGGACGTGTAAAGTACTAGTAGTTCGTAGTCCTTGGCGATGGCCACGGTCTGCTCGATGGATATGCCATGAGGCGGCGCGTCGAGCACCCGGCTCCCTTCGAGCATCCCCGCCGGATAGCACAGCCACACGGGGTACCAATACGATTCGATCTCGCGCGTGGATGGCCAGCGCGAACCGGCTCCGCCATCGAATCCCTCGAACGATGGAGGGTTCAGAAAAAGCGTCTTTTTCGGCAAACGGTCTCCTTACGGGTTGGCCTCAACCGATGCGACTTCTTCGTCGACCGACTGTGTGAAATTACTAAAGCTGATTTCAAGTTCCGCCCGGCCCACGATGCGTGTATCCACGGTGCTTTCGATGTGCGCCGGAATCGAGACGCTACCCTGCATCTCGTAATCGCGGACGAAGGCGATCTTTTTCAGAAAAACCGACGGGGACTTCACGAACTGGCCGACCTCCCGCACCGGCATCCCGGTTTCGGCGTCCACCCATAGTTCGCCTTTGAACAAGCCGATGGCTTTCTTGCGGGGCGTGATCTGCAGGATGTCCACGCGGCGGCCGTCGCGCTCCATCTCGCCCTTCAACTTGAACTTGTAGTTGGCCGGAGAAATGGCGATCGTGCCGTTCTCCCGTCCTTCACTCTCGGCGGAAAGATACCGGGTGATGACTTCCTGTTTCACGGTGTTGTCGCCGGAGAATCCCAGCGCCTTATAGGTAATCACCCCGAGCCGGGAAATCTTGCGCAGCGCAAGCAGCCGCCCGTGCTTTTCAAGCCTGGGGATCTTTGCGTCGATATCCACTTCCATTTGCACGCCGCGCATGGCTTCCTGCTGCGTGTGCGTGGCGTCCACGTACTTGCTCACGATGGGCAGATTATGTTCCTCAACCAAGTCCGGGGCATCCGAAGACACCGCCGCGCCGGGTAGGATCAGTAGTGCGAGAAAGGCGGTAGATTTGATCGAAGGGAAATGTAACACGAATATCCTCGAGCCCGTTTCACTCCAGGTCCCCTTCAGTTTAGCAGGATTCTTCTCCAGCGCTGTCAACGGCCTACGGAAATCGCCCAGTCGAAGCCCCCAGCAGAGGAAGACTGTTTCCACGCCGCCTCATCAAACCAAAGACTTACGCCGTCCGTCCGCACTGTAACCAATCCGTCAAGATCGGTCCGCAGAACGGCCGCGTGGCGTGCCGCCAGACGGGAGATGACGTCCCGGTGCGGATGGCCGAAGGAATTTTCGAACCCCGCGGAGACCATGGCGATCGACGGCGCGGCCGCATCGAGGAACTCCTGGGTTGTCGAGGTTCTCGATCCGTGGTGGCCCACCTTCAAAACGTCCGCGTGGGCCAGTCGGGTATCGGACAAAATCCGCTCTTCCATCGGACGCTCCATATCGCCGGTCAGCAGGAAGGATCGTGAGCCATAGGAGATGCGAAACGCGAGCGAATCGTTGTTTCCAGGGCGGTTGTTGACGTAATCGCGGGGAGGAGAGAGCGGCTCGATGGTTGCGCCGCCGAAGGGAAAAGCGTCGGCAGCGCGCATCGCCTCGACCGGGATATGCAGACGTCCGGCAGCCGCCAGGAGCGTCTGCGGAGGATTCGCGCCCACCCAAATGCGCGCCGGCTGAAAGTTCTCGGCCAATGCGGGCGCGCCTCCCGAATGATCCTCATGCGCGTGGGTGACGACGAGCACGTCGATGCGCCGTATGCCCCGGCTCCATAGATAGGGCGATACGACATCTTCTCCCATGTCGAGACTTGAGCGCCGTCGACGAGTTCCGTACGAAAGAACTCCTCCGCCGTCCACGACCATGATCGTGCCGTCCGGGAACACCACGAGCAAACTGTCGCCCTGGCCGACGTCGATGGCCGTCAGTTCCAGCTTTCCGCGACCTGCATCCGATGGCCAGGGCTGCCACAGGAGGATCGCGAAACAGGCCAGTACCCCGGTACCCGCGGCCCGTCGCCAGAGGGGACGCCTTACGAGCACGGCGAATGCAATCAGCGCGGCCACGAATCCTAGCGCGAGCCACAACGGAGGGCTCGCGATGCGCCAGGAAGGCTCGATCCGCGCGTGCCAGTTGGCGGTGCGAGCGGCTATCCCCAATAGCCATCCGGCAAGCGCGGCGATCCAGTGCCATCCCGTGAAAATCGCTAGAAATCCGAGCGGGACGACCGCGCTGAGCAGCGGAACGATGATCAGATTGGCGCTCAAACCCGTGAACGAGACGCGATGGAAGTACTCGGCCATGGGCAGCGCGAGACCCACTTGAATCACAGCGGAAACCAGGGCAAGCTCCCAAGCGAACAAGAGGAGGCGGGCCGTTGCGGCGATGGCCCCCGCGACCCAACCGGCCGCCCGGCGGACGGCGACGGGAGAAGCCGGGCGCGTCCATAATTCGACGGTTTCAGCCAGCAGACGGATCTCGACGCGGAGTTGCGCGACGCGAGGATCCAGATGAGGGTCGGCTTCCACGTGGGAGATCCCGCGCAGGCCGGATAGCAGGGGTCCCGAGGTGGCTTGGAGCACCGGTGCGGCCAAAGCTCCGATCGCGGCCACGGAGAGAAAGGAAAGCTGGAAACTGGCGTCGAACAATTCCAACGGATCGGCTAAAAAGTAGACGATCGCAACGGCAGCCAGCAGATTGATCACACGTCCCCGGCGGAAGAAAAATCGCGCGATCAAATACAGCGTGAATCCCCCGGCTGCGCGTCCCACCGGAGGCGAGAATCCTGTGATCAAGGCATACAGCCACGCCGCGACGGCCGCCAATAGGAGCGCGGGGATCTCCGGCATGGCGCACAGCCGCAGGAGGAACAGCAGCACTCCGACGAGCACCGCGACGTGCGCTCCGGAAATGACCAGAGCATGAAACGTCCCCGTGCGCCGGAAGTTTTCGGTCCACACTTTCTCAAGCTTGGAGGTTTCGCCCAGCAGCACTGCTTCCATCATGCCGGTGGTATATTCGCTGCCCGCGTACAACCGGTCGAGCCGCGCAATCGCCACCTCGCGCATGTCGAAAATCGCGGCCCAAACACGATTTCCGCAGCGGCCGGGAAGGACTTTCGGAGCGGAGCCGCGTGTCATCGAAGCCGTCCAATAGATTTTTTGCCGCGCAAGGTATCCCACATAATCGAAAGCTCCGGGATTCCGGAAGTTTCGGGGAGGGCGAATGCGCGCTTCGATTTCGACGCGCTGGCCGTAATGCAACGGCTGCAGCGGGTCCGCTGGCTGGATGGAGGCCTCCTCGTCGGCTGCCAGGCTCACCCGAGCGCGGGCGTGATCGGCCAGTTCGAGCGTGAACTGCTCGCGTCCGGGCGAAAAGACGGTGGGCTCCACCACGCAGCCGTCGAGAAGCACGATTTCACGCGATCCAGCGTCAATTTGAGGAGCGCTTCCGGGTCGATGCCACGCTTCCGTAAGAGCGCCCACTGAGATCAACGTCAGGGCGCCGCACGTCCAAATGAGCCAATCGCAGCGTCTTGACGCAGATATGAACCACAGTCCGCAAAACGCCGCCGCAGGCCAGGCTGCTTCCGCAATGGTAAACGGTGTCCAGTGACTGAGCAGAATCCCCGCGGTGATCGCCACCGTCGGCAAGACCAATGGATCGCGCATTACAGCGGCTCGCGCACGGCAAATGTTTGGAGCACGACCGGCTACGGATGTAGTCGCGTGGGGATCGAGAAATTCTCAAAGAGACTTACAGAACGGGAGGAGAGCTTACGGGCGGGTCCGGGCTAGAGTGAGGGACGAGGGCGGGCCTAAACGACGACCGCGCCGAGACCCATCAGGTCCAGGCGCGGTACGAAAAATTTGCTTCCTAAAATTAGGAACGCTTGGCGGGCGTGTCGGTGCTCTTCTTCTTGCCCTTCTTCTTGCCTTGCTTCTTGTCCGTATCCGTCTGCGCGAAGGAAACGGTGGCGACGCCCAACAGGAGGGACAGGCCGAGCATAACACTCATGAGCTTCTTCATCGGGGGTAATTCTCCTTGATATGTTGTGACGACCTGCGGCCGTCTTCCCAATTATCATCGCAATCGCACATGAAGTCACCCTTAAGGCGGCGTTAAAATCGATTAATCTCTACATAACCGCACTCGCATCGAACATAACAAGCGACTGTTCATAGATTTAGCGGCTTCATTCGCGCGGGCGCGGGACACCTGATGGGTACCCTGAGTTCGGCAGGAAGAATCCCGCAACGCAACCACCCGGAATGAAGAAATTTGACATAAAACGAGAAGATCTGGCGCGCGCGCTGGCCGAGCGTAGCCGACTGACGCAAGGAGAAGCTCAAGACGAGTTGGATCGCCTGGTACACGGGATCGTAAGGAGCCTCCGGCGCGGCCGCGCGGCGGAAATGCCGGGGATCGGCAGACTGACGCCCGCGTTTCCCGCCGGGGCTCACGGCGCGGCTCTGGCGCGGAGCCCCAAGCTGAGGACGCCCAAACGATGACAACCTCCGGCGCGCGGGATCTCATCGCCGAAATCGTGCGCGAATCGCTGGCAGCGGGTCACGCCGTAGAGATCGAAGGATTGGGAACCTTTCGGGCGACACCACATGCCGCCGGCGGCGCCCACACGAAAAAAGAGACATACGAGTTCGCGCCGCAGACCGTCGCCCAAGTGTTCATAGCCTACGCCGCCGAGGATTTTCTTTTGGCGTCGCGCTTGTGCGAGGCTCTACAGGCGGCCGGCTGCTCGCCATGGCTTGATAAAGAAAAGCTGCTGGCCGGGCAAAATTGGCCGCGCGCGATCGAGCGGGCCATCGAAGTCTCCGATGTTTTTGTGGCCTGTTTCTCGCGCCGGTCGGTCGCCAAGCGCGGGATGTTCCAGCAGGAACTGCGTCACGCGATCGAGTGCGCAAGGCGGCGGCCGCTCGACGATCCATTCGTGATGCCCGTGCGTCTGGAGGATTGCGAAGTTCCGCGCCCGATCGCGAATCATTTGCAATACGTGGACCTATTTCCGGATTGGGAAAAAGGAGTGCGCCGACTGGCTCGGGCGATTCGTAAAGCCGCGCGGAGAAGGCCGGTGGCGGGGCTGGCGTGATTTGACGTGGGCTTACTTCTTCAACCCCGCCTGCCAGTTGGTCACGACGGTGATGGGCTGAACCGCGGCTGCTGCCTCGCCGCCCGCCGGGACGTTCACCAGGAAACGCTGGCCGTCGCGCATGGGCGCATAGGTGAGGCGTTCCCTGTCTGTGGGATCGGGAAGAGCGGCTGCGGCGTGCCAGCCTCGACGGTCGCGCCGAGCTTCACTGGCGCGGCCATCAGCTTCTGATCGGGTGAGACGTAGAACAACTCCTGGCCATCCCTCCTCCAGCGGGGCACCGTTCCGCCCGCCGATGAGATCTGGTACTTCGCCCCGCTGGGGGGGAACGCTCTGTACGTATATCTGGTTTCGGCCGGACTCATTGGATTGGTAGGCCATCCACTTCCCGTCCGGAGAAAACCGCGCGAACTCCTCGTCAAAAGGAGTCTGCAAGTACGGTACTGGCTTGCGGTCGCCGTTCAAAGGCAAAAGCCATAGGTCAAGCGCCGTCTTCTGGCCGGTTTGTCGATACAAGATCCACTTCCCGTCGGGAGACCAGTCTTCGGGGTAACCGTTGATGCCCGCATGGAGCAGCAGTTCTTCCTGGCCGTTCCCGCCCGCGGGTTTCTGGTAGATGTCGGAGGAATATGTGCCCAAAGTCTGAAGCGCGAACGCGAGGCGGCTGCCATCCGGAGACCAGACCGCACTTGTGCCGATTCCAGAACGGAAGGTAAATCGGGAGAGTACGCTTCGCGCCATGTCCTCCAGCCAGATGTCGGCCTGAGAGCCGCTGCCGATCCGCACGGCTACGGTCTTTTCATCCGGCGAAACGTTGATTCCCGCAAAGTCGCCCGGCTTGCCAAGGACACCAAGGCGTTTTCCGGTGCGATCCATCCACGCCAATTCACGGCTGGTAGCCCCGCCCCCGGAGCGGAACACGAGCATGCCGTTTCCGGAAACCGAGAACGCTCCAAATCCGTTGTTACCGCTAATCGGCACTTGTTCGGCAATCGGAAACGCATCCCCGGCGGTCTTGAGGCCTTTGGCATCGAAGGGCTGCGCCATGAGCGTCCCCTCGCGTCGGAACAGAAGATGACCGAAAGCAACCTGTGCAGCAGGCGGCGCATAGAGTGCATTGCTTACGTCGGGCAAGAGCCGCACGGGCGCGGCCCCGTTCAGCGAGCCGACAAAAACACCCGCGGCGTCCGGTCTGTCCGACCCAGCGTTATACACAAAGTGATCGCCGTCAGGCAGGAAAACGGGAAATCGGTTCCCCTCGCCACCGCCGTTCCCCGCGAGCTTTGTCACCGGAACCGGAGTGCCTCCAGCAGCCGGAACACGGAAAATCACGCTGGCGGGACCGGGAGAAAACAGAATCACGCCGGCGCGATTCCATGTTCCGCCGCGGCCGCTGGTGGCATCGCACAAGGTCTGGGGAGGCCCCCCTCCTACGGCGATTTTCTTGAGTTTGCCATCCGTGAAGAATCCCAAGTACGCGCCATCGGGCGACCAAAACGGATAGGTCGCTCCGTCGGTGCCCGCCAGCGCCCGCGATTCGAGAGTGTCCATCGCGCGGACCCACACCTGGTTCGGCCCGCCGTTGTTCGCCACGAACGCGAGGTTGTGGCCGTCAGGCGACAGGGCAAGATACTGCGCGACCGCACTCCCTGGCGGGGGGATCTGATAGCGCAGGCTCTGTTCGACGGGATGAGTCTCGCGGAAATGGACGAAGCTCAACGAGGCAACGGCAATCAGCAAGAGCGCCGACGGTCCCCACGTGATCCAACCGAACCGCGAATGTGAATGAGCGGGCAGCTCGCCGGGCTGAAGCCCGGCTGCAGCCTGAGAGGCTGCCCCACTATCGAGCAACCGCCACGCATCGCCGATATCCCGCAGGCGCTTGTTCGGATCTTTCTCCAGACAACTTTCGATCAGCGGCCGAACCTTCGCCGGAACTTTATCGAACTTCGGCTGCTCCTTGATCACTGACGCTAAAATGTCGCCGGCGTCCTCGCCATGAAAAGGCCGCTCGCCCGTGAGCATTTCATACAGCACCACGCCGAAGGCCCAGATGTCCGCACGCTTGTCCACGGGCTTGCCCTTCGCTTGTTCGGGAGCCATATACGCGGCCGTGCCGAGGATCATGCCGGCTTCCGTGGCGGCCATGGAGAGTGTCGGCGATTGCGTCGGCGACTGGGCAGCTTCGCTCCCGCTGACAGGCCCTTCGCGTCCCTGCTTCGCCAGTCCGAAATCGAGGACTTTGACCACACTGCCCGAGGATGAACTTTCGGACGTGATCATGACGTTGCCCGGCTTCAGGTCGCGATGCGTGATGAGCTTCTCGTGCGCGGCTTCCAGGGCGTCGCGGATCTGCGCCGCGATATGCAGCGCTTCTTCCGTCGGTATCGGCCCTTGACGAATGCGATCCGTCAAAGTCTGGCCCTCGATCAACTCCATCACGAGGTAGCCCGCGCCCGAAGGCAAGGCCCCGACGTCGTAGAGATGGCAGATGTTGGGATGATTCAGCGCGGCGACGGCGCGGGCTTCGCGCTCGAAGCGGTCCGTGAATTGCGCGGACGAAATTTTGATGGCGACTTCGCGGCCGAGGCGCGTGTCACGCGCGCGATACACCGCGCCCATCCCGCCCGCTCCGAGCGGTCCAAGGATTTCGTACGGCCCGAGTTTCTCGCCCACGGCCAGCGGCATGAGTTTACGCAATTATAGCGGAAAGCAGAAAGACGGCATGGAAAATGTGTCGCGAGGGGACAAGAATCGAGGAGAGCTTCGGCTCAGAAGCAGGCCCTGGCATCCCGCGCCACGCCGGAACACGATTTTCGGCGAGTTATGCGCTCCGAGCCTGCCGCAGGCGGGCCTCCGACATGTTCGGCAGGAACGCGGTCAGCAGTCCGAGCATCGGCAGGAACGAGCACACACTGTAAACGAAACTGATGCTGGTGTGGTCAGCGAGTGCGCCCAGCAAGGCCGCCGCGATGCCGCCGGTCCCGAAGGCGAGTCCAAAGAACAAGCCCGAGATCATCCCGACTTTGCCGGGCATCAACTCCTGCGCGAACACGACAATCGCCGGGAACGCCGACCCTAGAATCAGGCCGACGAGTCCGGCGAAGATACCGGTCCACATGAGGTTCACGTAGGGCAGCGCCAGCGTGAAGGGCAGCGCGCCGAGAATCGAAAACCAGATGACGTACTTGCGCCCGACCCGGTCGCCGAAAGGCCCGCCGAGGATGGTGCCCGCCGCTACCGCACCCAGGAAGATGAACAAGAACAGCTCCGAGGTCTTCACGGAGACGTGAAATTTATTGATCAGGTAAAACGTGAAGTAGCTCGTGAGGCTGGCCATGTAGATGAACTTCGAGAACATCAGCATCACCAGAACTCCGATCGCCAGCGCGACTTTGCGAGGCGGAAGACCGTGCCCTTCGCGCTCAGCGTGCGAGGCCGGCGACTTCGCCTTCGCTTTGCGATAGTGGATGGCCCAGTTGCTGATGCGGATCATCAGAATGATGGCGATCAGCGCCGCAATCGAGAACCACGCGATGCTGCCCTGCCCTCTCGCCGTCACGATGAAGGCGGCGAGTAAGGGTCCCGTCGCCGTGCCTGCATTGCCACCGACCTGGAAGATCGCCTGGGCGAATCCCGGTTTCGGACCCGCGGCCATCCGCGCCACACGCGACGATTCGGGATGAAATACCGAGGAGCCCACGCCTACCAGCGCGACCGCCAAAAGTATAGCCGGGAAGCTCGATGCCGTCGAAAGCAATAGCAGCCCGCTGAGCGAGAAACCCATCCCGATCGGCAGCGAATACGGCTGCGGCCTTTTGTCGGTGAATAATCCCACGACCGGCTGCAGCACGGAGGCGACGAACTGGGTGGTGAAAGTAATCAGCCCGATCTGACTGAAATCGAGGTGATAGTTGTTCTTGAGCAGCGGGTATATGGCCGGCAGCAGCGACTGGATCAGGTCGTTGAGAAAGTGGCAGACACTTATGGTGCCGAGAACCGGGTAGACCGTCGTGTCCTTGGCTGCGCCCTGGGGCGTTCCCTGCACGGGCGGAATCGTCGTAGCGCTCACATTGTCAGGATATCGTTTTCCAGCCTGCGAGCGCAGACTTCGATCACGGTTTGTCTTCTTCGCGCTACTTCACCAGAGCAGTTTCAGGCTCAATTGAATCTGCCGCGACGACGTGGACGTGCTCGTGATCAGTCCTGCTGTGGGCGATACCGCCGGAGTGAAAGCGATAGGATTCGGGAAGCTGAAATTGGCGCGGTTCAGCAGATTAAACAACTCGGCGCGGAACTGCAGCGTCAGGTCCTCGCGCAGCCGCGTATCTTTCATAACCGAAAAGTCCCAGGTGGCGAGACCGGGGCCTTCGAGCGTGTCCCTGCCGAGATTGCCGTAAAAGCCGCTGGCGGTGGGAGGCGCCAGAAATGCCGCCGGATTGAACCATTGGTTCGGATTACCCAGAATCACGGGACCGGTGAACGCCGGGTTCACGAACGGGCGAACTGGATTCTTTGTGTCTCCGTTGTTCGAGGGGTTGTAGCTCAACTGCGGCGTGAAGGGAAATCCGCCTTGCAGCGTGACGATGGAGTTGATCGTCCAGCCGCCGGCCAAAGCCTTACCGATCCCCGACGCGCTCTGAAGGAATGGCTTCCCTGGTCCGAACGGGAGGGCGTACGAGGCGCTGATCACGGCTGCGTTACGGACATCGAAATTTGCCAATCCCCGATCCGCGCGCAGGTTGAACGGGTTCGACACCAATGCGGGCTCGCTTCCCGACGTGGTCGAGTTCAAAGAATCCCCGTCGTCGATGCTTTTGGCCCGTGTATAGGCTCCTCGAAGAACCAGGCCGCCGCTGAATCGGTGGTTCAGGTCGACCTGGAGCGCATTGTAGGAGCTATCAGCTTCCGAAAAGTATGTCCAAGTATTGACAAGCGCGGGATTCGCGCGGGTCGCGGTCGGGACATAGTAAGTTCCCGCAGCCACCGGCGCCCCGGCAATCCCGACGGGGAAGTTAGAAGGATAGGTTGCCGGACAAGGCGACGCGGGGCAGATAACAGGGAAAGGCTCGTTCGCGTCCACTCCGATGATTTCGTGATAGCCGTGCGAGCCGACATAGCCCACGGTCAAAGTCGTATTCGCTGTTAGCTGCCGCTGCAGCCGCAGCGACCAGGAGACCAGCGTGGGAGTTTGCAGGTCCGGCTGAATCCCGCCCGGCGAAAGCTTGGCGGTCGAGGGCACGGGCAGAGACGTGTTGATCGGAAACCCGGAAACCGGGGCATTCGGAAGGCTGTAGGTCGGATTGAAAGGAGCGTTCTGATCGGTGCGATAGCCCAGCGCATCTTGAAGGTCATGATACATGCCGAAGCCCGCGCGTACCACTGTCTTTCTGGACCCGAGCGGGCTCCACGCCAGGCCGATTCGTGGCTCCGGCAAGAACTTTGCGTTGTTGACAGTCAAACCCGAGGAGCCGACTTGCGGGGTCGTCGCAATGATTCCGCCCGGATACGTGTAATTGGCCGCCCGCCCATGCGCTTCATTCCATCCCGAGGTAAACTCGTCGCGGAATCCGGCGGTCAGCTTGAGGTTCGCGCCTAAGCGAATCGCGTCCTCGGCATACCAGGCGCCTAACCAGGATCTCCAGCCCAACGGAGTAGGCGCGGGATCGTAAAGAAATGAACTGGCCGTTCCCTGCAGGAAGGTCTGCAGGCTGGTGAATGTCGCCTGGCCGTATTGGCTGAGAGCCAGGTTCTCGTTCGATTGGAGCCGCTGCAACCACACGCCGGCGCTGAACTGCTGGCGTCCCCTGGTGAGGGACACGCGATCCTCATAGGTGAAGATGTTGCGCGCGACGCGCAAATTGCTGCCGTTATTGCTGCCGTTGGAGGCAAGCGATGCCGCGGGATTCGAGGCGGCGCTTCCTCCCACAACCGCAACGCCGATCGGATCCCCCAGCAAGAAGCCCGGCAGCGCCGCGGCGGGCGAGCCCGGCGTCGGTTCTCCGGTGAAGAAAAAGCCCGCGCGCGAGAATCCAACGCGAGCATTATTTAACAGCGTGGGGGAAAAAATGTGCGTTTCCTCCAAGCTGAGTACCTGCTCTCGCAGAGTGTCGACGTCGGTGGCGTAAGCATTAAAGTTAGCCGGCGTGAAGTCGCTGCTATCGTCGATGGTATAGACCGAGTTGAGGAAATCCTTCTCCGAAAAAATATGATCGAGCCGCATGGTCCCAAGGTCGTCGCGAATGGTTTGCAGCGGACTATTGAACGCCTCGGAAATTCCCCCAAAATCGGGAGCGCCCGGGCTAGGAACGGGCCACAGGTTGATCAACGGCGAGACGCCCACGAATTGCAGTCCTGAGGACGGGCAACTTGCCGGCGCTGGACTGATCAGCTTGCATGGCAGATATCCGGCTCGCATGTTTGCGTCGGGAACCGTATCGACACCGGTTTGGTGCAGGTGTTGGTTCATTCCCTCGAAGTTCGCGAAGAAAAACGTCTTGTCTTTTTTGATGGGACCGCCCAATGAACCGCCGAACTGGTTGCGTTCAAAACCCGGAACCGAATTGCCATCAAAAAAATTGCGGGCGTCGAAGGCGCTGTTGCGCAGGAATTCATAGATCGATCCGTGGAATTGATTCGTGCCTCCCCGCGTGACGATCAGAACTTGAGCTCCGGGCCGCTTTCCATACTCGGCCCCGTAAGAATCGCGGAGCAGGTTAAACTCCTGCACGGCGTCGACCCCCAGCAACTGCTGGCTGGTCCCTCCGGGCTGCATGTTGTTCTCCGCCGCGCCCGTAAATTCGACGCCATTCAGTAGAAATAGGTTCTGTTGTGGGCGATTGCCCGAGACCGCGAAGTTATTCCCCATTGTGGAATTGGAAATCCCGATGCCGCCCGTCTTTTCCCACGTGAAATTGACAACGCCCGGATTCAAGGTGAGCAATTCGTCGAAACTGCGGCCGTTGAGCGGGAGATTCCTCACCTGCTGTTCGCCCACCAGCCCGGAGATGTCGGTGGCCGAAACGCCCACCGCGGGAGCATCGGCATTTACCGTCACTTGTTGGCTGACCGATCCTAGATTCAAGCTGACATCTACCGCGTCCTGTCCCACCACCAGATGGACGCCCGTGCGAATAGCTTCCGCAAAGCCGGTCCTGGTTACATGGATTTCGTACGTCCCAATGGGCAGAGAGACAACCTGATAGCGGCCGGCTTGATCCGTCGTGGTCTCTCGGACTGCTCCCGTGTTCGCGTTCTTCACGGTCACGGCAGCTCCCGAAACCGCAGCCTGAGACTGATCCGTTACGACGCCCGAAAGCGCCGCTCCGACCTGTGCCCGCGCGGAAGGTATCCATACCGAACACAATAGTGCGGAACACACAATCAGACGGCAAAGGGGCTTACTCGCTTTTTGGCCCATGGTGTCTAGTATACACGACTGAGTATTGCATACAAGACGACACCGGGAGCGTTGGTCTTTAAAACGATTGACATGCCGGTTTGGGCGAAGCGTACACTAGGAACTTGTCGCCGCATGGCGATTTTCGCTGCCCAATATTTTGCTCCCAAACCCAGTGAGCCGGCGCCAACTCAAGAATGAACGGACGGCATGGAAGCCCAGGCCTGGGGAGCAACTCTGGACTCCCGGCGTCATCCTTCCGTCGAGAATTCGGGCGATTTTTTGGCTGGTCCTGATTCTTCTTTGGACACGGCCGCCGGTGGCGGCGCACGATCTCTACCGCAGCGAATCCCGCCTCGAAGTCCGCGGCCACGAGGTGCGCGCGGCGTTCACCTTCAACTTGCTCGATTTCCCCGGCGTCGATCAAAACGGCGATAAAGTCGTCTCGCAGGAGGAGTTCGACGCGGCGTTCGATCGCGTGTACGCCGCCATCCTGCAGCATTATTCGCTGGACAGTTCGGGGCCGCCCTCGCGGTTCACGCGCGACCGCTATCGCCTCTTCGATCAGCACGTTCTGGATCTCGGCCTGACGTATACGTTCCCTCAAGACGTGCTCGGGCTGAAGGTGCATTCGACACTGACGGAGGTGCTTGGCAAAGGTCACATCCATTTGGTGACGTTCATTTTGAACCGGCGCGTCCAGGAAGCGATTCTGACCAGCGGCCACGAAGAAGCGTTCTTCACACAGACCAGCGGATCGAATCTGCAGACGTTCGTCCGCTTCCTGTGGCTGGGTGTTCAGCATATCGCGACCGGCTACGATCACCTGGCGTTTCTACTCGGGCTGCTGATCGCCACCGCGTCGCTGCGCTCCCTGGTCAAGACGATTACGTCGTTCACCATCGCACACAGCATTACGCTCGCGCTCGCGACGTTCGATATCGTAATCCTGCCCTCGCGCTTCACCGAGAGCATGATCGCGTTAAGCATCATTTATGTCGCCGTGGAAAACTTGATCCGCAAGCGCACAATCGAGCGCTGGCGCATCACGTTTCTTTTCGGTCTGGTGCATGGATTTGGATTCTCCAATGTGCTGCGCGAGATGCAGCTGCCGCGCACGAATCTGGCTCTCTCGCTCTTCTCCTTCAATGCAGGAGTCGAAGTGGGGCAGTTGATATTCGTCATCCTGCTGTTTCCGGCGCTAGACGACCTGATGAAGAGGGGCTGGACGTGGCTGCGCCCGGCGATCTCGACGATGATCGCGCTGCTGGCCGCTTATTGGTTTATCCAGCGGGCCTTCTTTGGATAAGTGGGGGAGGCGCGCGCGATCGCCCTGCACGCTGCAAAAACGTCGATTACAAGGACATTCTGCAGTAGATCGGGGCGTGAACTAAGTAGTTTGCTCGATTCCGGGGATGGTGCAATCGCTTATAGGATGAGGCGAGAGCATATCCATGCGTATAAAACTTCCGGCTATCTGCTTCCCGGCTATTTGCTTTCTTTGTCCGGCCGCTTTTCTGTCCGCCGCCCAGCCCTCCTGGGAATTGGCTCCGCCCGATGCGAAAATCCTGCTGGGAGTGGACGTCCGCGGCTTGCGAAATTCGTCGCTGAGCGATTCGATCACGCCCCAAATGCGTGCCCAGATGCAAGCGCCGATGGCCATGTTGCATGTGCCGAGAGCCGAACTGCTCGACGACATCGACAGCGTTTTCCTGGCATCCACCGCGAGCCTCTCGTCCGCATCTAAGAGCGTGGCGCCGGCTGATCCGCCGAAGGCCGGAGCCGCGGGAGCCAAGGCCAGCCCGGCGTTCGTGCTGGTCATCACGGGGACCTTCCCGGACGAGCACCTGCGTCCTTTGCTGAAGGGCGCGCACCCCAGCTACAAGGGCATCAATGTGTATCGGGGGACGGGCGCGGACCCCACCAGCGTGGCAGTCTTGGATGAGCACACGATTTTGATGGGCGACGACAAATCGATCTATCGCGCCATCGATCGCAAGACCACGGGGGTGAAAGCGCAGGGACCATTGCTCGCGCGTGCCCGCGAACTGGCGGGCGCCAACGAAATTTGGATTGTCGCGCGCGACTCATCAGGCGCTCTGCAGAAAGCGACTGGACCAGCGGCGATGTTCGCGTCCGAGATTGAGGGGCTGGACCTGGGGCTCGCCGTGCGCGATGGATTCAACATGGACATCAGTCTAGCGACCAAGTCCGAAGCGGGTGCGGAGGCGCTCGCGCAATTGCTGGCGACACAAATGCAGTCTGCGGTCAACGCCAAGCTGGATGGGCAGAAAGCACAGGATTTCTGGCGCAAGGTGAAGATGGGCGCGGTCGGAAAGAGCATGCAGGTGCAGATCTCCATGACCAAGGAGGAACTGCAGGAAAACATCCGCCTGGCACAGGAGCAACGGGCCTCCCAACCAGCGCTCCAAGTGGCGGGCGGACCTTCCGCCAGACCCGCGATCATGCCGGCGCCGCCGCCAAAGCCGTCAGGGCCGAGGGTCGTCAAGATCTACGGGCTCGACGACGGCGTCCGCGAATTACGACTGGATCAGACACGTTAACAATCCCCGGCGCGGGAAGCGCCGCGTCGACGAGAAAGCCCGCTTGATAAAGGCCGCTTGACGCCTGGCGTAGGATGGAAGCATGATCACTCTGCGCCGGGCCGAAGAACGCGGCCATGGAAATCATGGCTGGCTGAACAGTTATCACACCTTTTCGTTTGCCAATTATTACGACCCTAAACAGATGGGGTTTCGCTCGTTGCGCGTGCTGAACGACGATCGCGTCGCTCCCGGCATGGGTTTCGGAGCGCACGGCCATCGTGACATGGAAATTCTGTCCTACGTGCTCGAAGGCCAGGTCGCGCACAAGGACAGCACGGGCGAAAACGCGGTGCTCGGGCCGAACGAAGTGCAAGTGATGTCGGCGGGAACCGGTGTGATCCATTCGGAATTCAACGGCTCTTCGACCGAGCCCGTGCACTTCCTGCAAATCTGGATTGTTCCGAATGAGGAAGATCTGAAGCCGTCGTACCAGCAGTTCGCCTACGATCCCGCCTCGAAGCTCCAGCGGCTGCGGTTGATCGCGGGTCCGACAGGGAACGCGGAAGCGGGCGTCGCCAAAATCAATCAGGACGCGCAAATCTACGCGTGCGTGCTGATGCCGGGCGGGAGCATCCAATATACGATTCCCGAAGGCCGCCATGCCTGGATACATTGCGCCGAAGGGAACATGACTGTGAACGGCGTCTCTTTCAAGGAAGGCGATGGCGCGGCCGTCAGTGACGAGAAGACTTTGACTTTTTACGGCGACGGCGACCAAGGCGGCGAATTCCTGCTCTTCGATCTCGCCTGATCCCCTAGTCATCTACTCAATGGAACAAATCAACGTCGTCATCGCGTTTTATTCGCGTTACTGCGAAACCGAGAGTCTCGCGCTGAACGTGGGATTGGGCGTTCTTCAGGCCAGGGCCACGCCGCGGTTCCGGCGGCTCGCCGACCTGACGGCGCCCGCGGAAATCGAAGCGGATGAGCGCTGGAAGAAGAACCTGGAGCGATTTAAGATTGAATACGTCGCTCCGCGTCCCGGCGATCCGAAACTCGCCGACGTACTGGTGCTGCTGACTCCGGGCGACGAAACGGTTGAGGTTCAGCGATTCGTGGAATCGCTCGCCGCCGACGGATCGCTGGCGGGAAAAATCGCCGCTCCCGTCGCGACCAGGAATCAGGAACAGGCGCTGGCTCCGATTTATGCCGCGGTCGCACGGACCGGGATGATCATCGTTCCGCCCTTGAACTCCGACGATCCCAAGGACGCTGTCCGCCGGCACGGTGCGGCCTTGGTGAAGATCGCTCGCGCGTTGAAAGCCGCGCAGGCTTCGGGATAAAGAAGTAGAATGCTGCGGTCCGCGCGGCCGTGAGCGATTACCCTAAGAGGTGATGCCTGAACTTGTACGCTACGCCCGCCACGGCGACGTCGCCGTCATTACCATCGACAATCCTCCGGTAAACGCGCTGAGTTCCGGAGTCTCAGAAGAACTTTTGGCCCAAGCGCGGACGGCCGAGGCCGATCCGGAAGTCCGCGCGGTCGTACTGATCGGCGCGGGACGCACGTTCATCGCAGGCGCCGATATTCGTGAATTCGGGCGGCCCGACGGAGCTCGCGTAGCCGCGGCTCTCGTCGCGGCGCTCAAGGCGGTGGAGGAATGTTCTAAACCCGTGATCGCCGCGATTCACGGCGCGGCGCTGGGCGGAGGACTGGAGACGGCGATGGCGTCACACTATCGCCTGATTGCCGCGACCGCCCAGATCGGCCAGCCGGAAGTAAAGATCGGTCTGATTCCGGGCGCGGGCGGAACCCAGCGGCTACCTCGTCTGGCGGGGATCGCGAAGGCGGTGGAGATGTGCGCGTTCGGAGGATCCATCGGCGCGAAGGACGCCCTCGCGGCCGGAATCGTCGACCGCGTGATCGATCTGAAAAGCGAAGCCGATCTGCTCGAAGCCGCACTGACTTTCGCACGGGAAGTTATGGGCGCACCGATTCCGCGGACCCGCGAGCGTAGCGGAAAACTCGTGGATGCCGATCCGGAAATATTTCGCGCTGCCCGCAGTTTGGCCCAAAAAAAGATGCGCGGGCAGCCAGCGCCGCTCGCGGCCATCGATGCCGTGGAAGCCGCCTCGAAGCTTCCGTTTGCCGAAGGCCTGCGGCTCGAAGCCGAACTGTTCGAACGCTGCCGCGTATCCAACGAGTCAAGATCGCTGATCCATGCGTTTTTCGGCGAGCGAACGGTGAGCAAAATCCCGGACGTTCCGGCGTCGACGCACGCACGAACCATCGAACGAGTGGCGATCGTGGGCGCGGGCACCATGGGCGGCGGCATTGCCATGGTATTCGCGGACGCCGGTTTCCCGGTCGTGATTCGCGAAACGACCACCGAGGCGCTCGACCGCGGCATGAACACAATTCGCGCCAATTATGCGCGGTCGCTCAAGGGCGGCCGACTGACCGAGGCCGCGATGGCGCAACGCTTGGGGCGCATCCAAGGACAACTCGCCTACGATGGATTCGAAGACGCCGATCTGGTGATCGAAGCCGTCTTCGAAAACATAGAGGTGAAGAAACAGGTGTTCGCGGATCTGGATCGCGTCGCCAAACCTGGTTGCATTCTCGCGACGAATACTTCCTCGCTGGATGTGGATGAGATCGCGGCGGCGACGTCACGGCCAGGGTCGGTCGTGGGCGTGCATTTTTTCAGCCCCGCGAATCTGATGCGCCTGGTCGAGATCGTGCGCGGTAAGCGTACTGAAGTGGATGTGCTGGCGACGGCGATGGCGCTCGCGAAGAAGCTCGGCAAGATCGGCGTATTATCCGCAAATCGGTTCGGATTCATCGGCAACCGTATTATGCTGCCGTACGCGCGCGAGGCTCAATTGCTATTAGAAGAAGGCGCGTCCATCGAAGACGTCAACAATGCGCTGGTCGAATTTGGCATGGCGATGGGGCCGCTTGCGATGTACGATCAGGTCGGCCTGGACGTAGCCTTGCACGTCGAGAGGGAAGCGCGGCGCTTTGAACGGGAACCGGCTAGGCGACCGCTGGTCATGGAACGATTAGTCACGATGGGACGGCTGGGACAAAAGAGCGGGGCGGGGTTCGCGAGGTTCGATAAAGATCGCAGGCCGGCGCCTGATCCGGAAGTCGCGGCGCTTATCGAAATCTGCGCGAAGGAAGCGGGCATCCAGCGCCGAAACATTTCTAACGACGAAATTGTCGATCGCTGCATCCTCGCCATGGTCAACGAAGGCGCTCGAGTTCTGGAGGAAGGCGTCGCGCTGCGCGCCGTGGACATCGACGTCGTGTATATGACCGGCTACGGGTTTCCTTCCTGGCGCGGCGGTCCGATGTTCTACGCGGATACGGCGGGATTGCCGCAAGTCCTCGCGCGGACTCGCGAGTTCGAAAAACAACACGGATCGGCGTTGTGGGCGCCCGCGCCGCTGCTGGAGCGATACGCCTCGGAAGGTCGCGGCTTCAATCCGCCCGATGAATGACCGGGGCGGACACGGCTATCTCTCGTGCTGCGTTGCGCCAAAACGTCGCGAGCGCGATGCCGATCAGGATCAATCCGGTAGAAAGTCCGATCCATAATCCGACCGCGCCCATTCCTTCGCGGAAACACAGCACCGCGCCGAGCGGCAGTCCGATGATCCCGTAGCCCACGATGTGGCAGATCATCGGCGTCGCGGTATTTCCCGCGCCGCGTAAGGCTCCCGTGGTGACTACTTGGAGACCATCGAAGAGCTGGAAGAACGCGGCCAATCGCAAAAGAGGAACGGCGGCGGCGATAATCGCAACATCGGGAGTAAATAATCGCGCGATCACCCGCGGCAGAAACAAGAGCACGAGGCCGCAAATGGACATGATCGCCGCACCCAGGCCCAGAGCCATCCATCCCGAGCGAGCCGCGCCCCGTGGATCTCCGCGTCCGAGGCCGTTCCCCACGCGCACGGCGGCAGCGGAACTCACTCCCAAAGGGAGCATGAACGTGGTGGAGACCGTCGTCATCGCGATTTGGTGTCCCGCCAGGCTGTCCGCCGCAAGCCTTCCGGCAAGCACGGTTGCGGCCGTCCATACCAGCATCTCCGCGCCGATCTGTCCGGCGGCGGGCGCGCCTAATTTCAGAAGCTTGCGTACGCGCCATAAATCCGGAGTCCAGCGAAAGCCAAACAATCCGGGTTCCGCGCGCAGTAGCGCAATGCCCACCATGGCGAGCATGAGAGTGCGCGCCATCACGGTGGACCAGGCCGAGCCGACTGCGCCCAATCGCGGTGCTCCCAGGTGACCGAAGACGAAAATCCAGTTCCCGGCGATGTTCAGCAGGTTGGCGGCGACAATCGCCATCATCATCGGCCGCGCACGGCCGATCGACTGCAGATAGCGGCGCAGGCAGAAGAACAGCAGAAGCGGAGGTGTGCTCCAGTTGAGCGTTCGCATGTACGGGACCACGCGTTCGAGTACTCCGGGGTTCACTCTAAAAACTCCCAGCACGGTCAGCATGCCGTGAACAGCGAGCATCACGACGGGGATCAGCGCCAGAGTCAGCCACAAACCGTTGACCAGCGAGCGATGCCGGTCCTCCGAATTGCCCGCCCCTGATGCCTGCGAAACCAGCGTGTCGAGGCCCAGCAGCAGGCCGCCGCCGAGAATCGCGATGGTGTAGAAGATCGTGGTGCCGACGCTGATGGCCCCGATCGCCTCGGCTCCAATGCGGCCGACGAACATGGTGTCCTCGATGCCCATGGCCATCCAGCCGAACTCGGCCAGCACCAGCGGCGCGGCGAGTACGAGCATCGCCCGCAGCTCGGTTCGGTCGATGGTCATCTTATTTGCCGATGCAGAAGGTGGAGAAGATGCGATTCAGAATCTCGTCGGCCGTGGTCGCGCCGGTGATCGCGTCAATCGGCCGCAGTGCGGCGTAAAAATCGAGCAGCAACATCTCGTGCGGAATGCCGAGTTCGGCGGCCCGGTGTGCTTGATCCAGAGCTTCGCCGGATTCGCGCAGAAGCTGTTCGTGACGGAGGCTGGTGATAAATCCGCCTTCCTGTTCCAGGCGCCCGCGCGGAGCGATGGTGTCGACGAGCTTGCGCCGCAGTGCGGGCAAGCCGTCGCCCGTCAGAGCGGAAACGGGAAGAAGCTCGCCGAAATGCTTCGGAAGTTCAGCGTGGCGCGGCAAATCGGATTTGTTGCCGGCCACGACGCACTTGCCCTGGGTTCGCGCTTTTTCCACAAGCTCGAGATCCTGCGTTTCCAGGGGAGACGAAAGATCGATTACGACTAAGGTGACGTCGGCGTCGGCCATGGCCGAAAAGCTTCGTTCGATGCCGAGCTTTTCGACTCTGTCCAATTCAAACCCATCGGGACCTTCCCGAATTCCAGCCGTATCGACGAACTTTACGGGGATGCCTTCGAGGGAAGCGTGCTCGGAAACCAGATCGCGCGTGGTGCCGGGAATATCCGTCACGATGGCGCGATCCTGTTCCAACAGGCGGTTGAACAAACTGCTTTTGCCGACGTTCGGGCGTCCGACGATGGCGAGCGTGAATCCTTCGTGCACCAGCTTGCCGTAGGCGAAACTCGCGGCGAGTGCGCGCACGGCTTCCTGAATCGGCTGCAAGCGCCGCAGAATTTCCTCGGTGGAAGCGATGCTGAGATCATCCTCGGCGAAATCGATGCCGGCTTCCAGCAGGGCGATCAATTCGAGCAGCTGCTCCTTCATGGGCTTCAGGCGGCGCGAAACGGACCCTTCGATCTGCTGTGCGGCGATGCGTGCCTGATATAGCGTGGTCGCGTCAATCAGATCGCGTACGGCTTCGGCGCGGGGCAGATCGATGCGCCCGTTCAAGTACGCGCGCAGCGTGAATTCGCCGGGCTCGGCCAGGCGCGCTCCCGCGGCGCAGGCTCGCTCCAAAGCATGCCGCAAGACAACGGGCGATCCATGACAGGAGATCTCGACAACGTCGTCGGCCGTGTAAGAACGCGGCGCCGCGAAAAATGTGACGACGACGTGATCGATGGTGTGGCCGTCAGTATCGGTCAGCTCCGCGAGCGTTGCGGTCCAGGGCGTCCACACGAAGCCCTGGTGGAACTTCAGAATGCGCTCTGAGATCGCGCGCGCGTGTGTTCCCGACAAACGAATGATCCCGATGCCGCCTCGTCCGGGCGGCGTGGAGATAGCGGCGATGGTGTCCCGGATGTTCACGTTTTCCAGTGGGGCAGGCCCATGGCCTGCGACGGCGGCTTGGGCCGTCTTCAGGCAAGGCGGCGATTAGAGAAGGAACTCCGGGGCTGAGAACCCTGCGCAGGTCGAGGACCTGCCCCACAAAACCTCATGCAACACCCTCGTCTTAATGACGGGGCCGGCCGCCGCGATCACCGCCACGCCCGCCACCGGGTCCGCCCCGGCCACCGCTTCCGCCGCGCGGTGGACCACCACGCCGGTCACGACCCCCGCGATCTCCACCGCGGCCGCCGAAACGCGGCCGGCCGGCGTCGTCCTCGGGCCGCGGACGTGGAGGAATCACCGGCTCGGGCAAGGTTTTCATATCAGCCGGCACGATGACCACCTGCCGGATCGGTCCTTCGCCCACGCTTTCGCTGCGCACTTCTTTTTCGTCGCGCAGCGCCAGGTGGAGAATGCGGCGCTCGCGGCTATTCAACGGGCTGAAGTGAAACGGCGCGTGCGTCTTACGGACCCGTTCGGCGGCGGTCTGCGCGCTCATCCGCAATTCCTCGATGCGCAGCGCGCGCCGGTCGTTGGCGTCGAAGCAAATCTTCGAATGATCCTCCGACGGCATGCGGAGCGCTTCCTGCGTCAACTGCTCCAGGGCCAAGAGCACTTCCGCTTTGTTGGCCAGAAGCAGATCGACGTCGGGCCCCGAAAATTTCACCATGACGTCGGGATTTTCGAAATCAGGATGCGGCGTTTCACCTTCGGCGACCACATATTCGACGTCGAAATCAGCGGCGTCCAATACAGGTTCCAGGAAATCTTCGATGAGAGGGCCGGTTTCGGCAACCGTATATTTCTTGTCGGACAAGTTCAGCTCCTGCTCTTCTTGTTGGAAACCGCTTTTGTGACCACTTTTGTGACCGCCGGCATCGGGGAAATGCGGTTCAGCGCCCATTGCTGCGCCACAGCGACGACGTTGCCGGTCAACCAGTATAGTACCAATCCCGACGACGCGAAATAGAACATGTAACCGAAGATGAGCGGCATCACCATCATCATTTTCTGCTGCGACGGATCCATGCCGGGGCTGGGCGTCATTTTCTGGGTCAGGAACTGAGTGACGATCAGCAACACCGGCAGCATATGAATCGCCAGACTCTCCGGTTGTGAAAGGTCCGTGACCCACAACCAATGAGCCCCTCGCATTTCGATGGAGACGGCGAGGACTTTATAAAATGCCCACAAGAAGGGAAGCTGCAACACCATCGGCAGACAGCCGCCGACCGGGTTGACGTCGTTCTTCTTGTACAGATCCATGATCTCCGCGTTTTTTTCGCTTTGCCGGGGATCGCGGATCGGATAGCCTTTGTACTTTTCGTTGATCGCGTTAATCTGCGGCTGCAGCGTCTGCATTTTGCGCGACGATTTCATGCTGGTCAGCCGCAGCGGAAAAAGCACCAGGTTAATGACGATGGTGACCAGCACGATCGACCAGCCGTAGTTGTGAACCAGATGATCCGTGGTCCAATTGAGCGCCGTGAATAAGGGCTGCGCCAGGAACCAGAACCAGCCCCAGTCGACCACCTGCTCCAGCTTCGGATCGACTTTGCGTAGCAGGTCCGAGTCTTTCGGGCCGACGAAAAGCGACAGCGTGTTCACGCCTTCGCCGCCGACGCCCACCCCGACGCGCTGTTCGTCGGTTCCCTTTGCATCCGGCACTCCGTCGGAAAAAGTGGTCTGCTCGACCGAAGACTTATTCCCCGGCAGGAACGCCGCGGCGAAATAGCTGTCTTCGATACCCACGAAGGAGAACTGTCCCGTAGCCGAGACCGGACCGCTCTTGGCGTCCTTGGCCGTCTTCACCTGGAGCTTCGAATTGGGGAGATCGTAGTAGATCGCGTGCTGCACCGTGAGCGGGTTGACTACGCCCGCGTCGCCGAAGCCGCCGCGCCAGGTCAGCTCGTGAGGCAGAAGCACGCCGTTTTGCGAGACTTCGCTGGTCACGCGCACCAGGTAGCTCTTCTGGTCGAACTGAAACGTCTTCCTGGTGAGCGCGCGGCCGTCGGAAAACTCGAAATTCAGTGTCAATCCGGCGTCGGAGCGATCGGCCTTGAACAACGCCGCGTTCGGATCGGTGGCGGGCGCCGTCCCCTTGAACGACAGCGCAAACGGAGGCGGAACTTTGACCAGCGCCCGTTGATTCACCAGCTCCAGAGGCTTGCCGTTGTGATCTTTGTAGTCTTTAAGAATCCAGCTGCGTACCACGGCGCCGCGATTTGTAAACACGACGTGAAAGAGGTCGGTATCGACTTCGGACGTCTCCTCCGTGTAGCCCTGGATTTGGGCGGCGGGTTCACTTCCCGCCTTGGGTGCGGGAAGCGGCAGCGGAGGGGGCGCCTCGGCGGCCGCGGGAGTGGGCGGTTGCACGCTTTTCTGGGCGCCGGCTTTGGTCGCCACCGGCGCGGGCGCCGGCTTGATGAAGTATTGGCTCACCAGCAGCACCACGCCCATCAGCAGGAACGCGATGAGGAGCCGGGCCTCCATGGACAATTCTTTTTTCATGTGTGAAGTCGATGCGGAAAAAGGGGACAGACCACTCTGTCCACGGCCACCCGCGAAAAAGCGGCCCAAATTCTAGCGGCGGGGACAGAGCAGTCTGTCCCCTTTTTCCTTTTCCTAACGGACCGGATCGAATCCTCCTTCATGAAATGGGTGGCATTTCAGCAGCCGCATCAGGCCCATCCATATGCCGCGGGCCGCGCCGTATTTTTCCACGGACTGCATCATGTATTCCGAACAGGTCGGATGAAACCGGCATGCCGACGGAAGACAGGGAGACACCCACCGTTTATAGATACGCAGAATGGCTAGTGTCAGGGTCCGCATTTTTCGATCAGCCGGCCGAAAGCCCGTTCGATGGCGGCAAAACTTGCATCGAGCGCCGCGCGCCGGGGGTTGAGCACGATATCCCATTGCGGTCCGAATTCCGCGCGATGCAGGCGAAAGGCCGCGCGAAGACGCCGCTTGATGCGATTGCGAACCACGGCTCCGCCGATAGCGCGAGGGACCGTAAGACCCAATCGCGGGCCCTGGACGCAACCGCCCCTCGGCTCCCCCTCCGTCCGCTTCCTGCAGAAGGCGGCGAATAGGGGACCGGAGATTCGAAGGCCGTGGTCATAGGTAGCGCGAAACTCAGCGGGGCGCAGGATCCGGGAAGATCTCGGGAATCCTAACTTGGCGCCGGCTGCTGGTTTAATTGGCGTTTCGGACGGCTCTCTCATCGCTGACCGTCAGTTTATGACGGCCGCGGGCGCGACGGCGGGCGAGCACCGCGCGTCCATCCTTACTCTTCATGCGCTCACGGAACCCATGCGTCTTCGCGCGCTTGCGATTATTGGGCTGAAATGTACGTTTCGGCATCTGCGTTTCCTTCGTTATCCGCGCACAACGCCGCAAGCGGAGGCGCCAAGGTCAGAATAGAAACTTCAGTATAGCAAAAGCGTGACGCCGGTTCGCCGTAAGGCGGGCCGTTAGTAGAATAGGAGGGAAAACGCGAAAAACATGGCGTACCGAAGCGGACACGAGGAAATCGTCAGTTAAGTTGGGGGTCCCGCTGTTTGAACTCGCGTGGACGATCAGATGGAGCAGAGCTCGGGTCCGTCGCCTCGCGAGTGGATCGTTCCGCTAATTCTTCCCGATGCTTCAGGATTTCATCGATGATCAGCCCGCCTGCTCCGCCCACGAGCGCGCCGATGAGCACGCCGTTCTGGCTATGTGTCATCGCGCCGATCGCCGCTCCGGCGCCCGCCCCCGCGCCGATGGTCTGCGCAGTGCGCTCCAGAGGATGGTGAAACTGTCCGTCCGGACCTTGGACGTGTTGATCGGAGCCGAACGATTTGCTCAGTTTCATGTTCTCGACCAGCTCATGGAAAGTGGCCGCCGAGCGGAGCATCTCTCCCAACACCTGTGGCGTCAATTGGTTGGGCGCGGGAGCCGCTTGTGTATTGGGGACCGGAGAGCGGCCCGAGGAAGGCGTCTGCGCCGGGGTTTGAGCGAGGGCCAAGCTGACAGCCACGGTGAGGCCGGCGATGAGAAGCCGACCGAACGGGGCACGGGAGTTGTGCTTTTTCATGTTTCGATCTCCGTTGAAGGGTAAGATGTCCGATTCGTCCGACAGGTTCCATCCGTCAGAATTAAGGATTCTTAAATGACGAACAAACAGCGAGACCATTGCCGTGCCGCACGCCGCCTTGGTCACGGCGACCCTCGCCATCGCGAGTCGCACGCGTTTCGGCTGAGTGGATTCCGCCTAGACGAACATGGCGTAGTTCCTTCATTGCTATAATCGCTTTCGTTCTTGCGAACGGTCGCGGCGGTCAACGGAGCCGCGCTTCGAAAGTTCGCCTCTATGTCTTTTTTTCTACGATGGTTCCACGCGCTGCTGTTGGCGCTGCTTTTCCTGCGAGCCGCAGCACTGGTTCGGGCTCAGGGCAACTATGAGGTTCAGGTGTACGGATCGGAAATGGTGCCGCCGGAACGCACCATGGTCGAACTGCACTCGAACTTCACTTTTGAGGGATCGAAGGACGCCGTGGATGGCGTGCGCGCCGATGAGCATGCTTTGCACGAGACCATCGAGATCACCCAGGGGTTCACGCCCTGGTTTGAAACCGGCTTCTATATCTTCATGAGCTACCGCGCCAGCGAAGGCTACCAATGGGTGGGCGATCATATTCGCCCGCGTGTAAGGATTCCCGAGGAGTGGCACTGGCCCGTGAACGTCAGCATTTCAACGGAAATTGGTTACCAGCGCCGGTCGTACTCCCCCGATACCTGGACCTGGGAGATCCGGCCCATCGTCGACAAACAGCTAGGCCGCTGGTACGCAGCCGTCAATCCCGCATTGGAGCGCTCCTTCCACGGGCTGGACGTGAACCGGGGAGTCACCTTCTCGCCAGCCGTCAAAGTGAGCTACGACGTCACCAAGAAAGTCACTTTGGGATTTGAATACTACGGAGACGTCGGTCCCCTCACGGGCTTCGATGCCGTGCGCGACCAGCAGCAGGCCATTATGCCGGCTCTCGATCTCAATTTCGGCCCCAACTGGGAATTCAACCTCGCTGCGGGCATCGGAATGACGCAGGGGACCGACCATCTGTTGGTAAAAATGATTATTGGGCGGCGTTTGAAGTTCGGGCAGAAATAGACCCGTTAGCGCGTCATTGCGGCAGCTTTTCGGGCGCTTTGATCTGCTGCCAGCCCTCGCCGCTGAGCGTTTTCAGGAACTCCAGCAAGTCCGCCTTGGCGGGCGCGTCCAAAAAGAACTGCGCGATGCGGGAATCCAGGTGCGGACCCGGTTGGCCGCCCTTCCTGTAGAACTCGAGCACCTCGTCCAGCGTCCGAAAGCGGCGATCGTGCATGTACGGTCCCGTGAGGGCCACCTCCCGAAGCGTGGGCACTTTGAACTTGCCCTCGTCGCGCCGTTTCTTCGTAATTCCAGCTAAGCCCAGATCGGGAGGCTGTTCTTCGGGGCCGATGCCCAAACTCGCGAACTTTTCATCGGTGAAGTTGTAGCCTTTGTGGCATTCCGAGCATTCTCCGGTGCGCTCGAAGATCTCCAGGCCGCGTTTTGCCGCCGTGCTCAGTGCGTGTTTGTCCCCATTCAAAAAGCGGTCGTACGGCGAGTTGCCGGAAACAATCGTGCGCTCAAAGGACGCAATCGCTTTCGCTATGCGATCGTATGTAACCTGCCGGTCTCCGAATGCTTGCTCAAACAACGGCGCATAGCCCGCGATGCTCGCTATCGCTGCGGCTGCTGCCTGCGGTGTGCCGCCCATCTCGTCCCGAGCTGTGATCGGGCCGGCGATTTGCGCTTCCAGCGTGGCTGCCCGCCCGTCCACAAACTGGCTTCGCCCATAGGCCCGGTTGATCAGCGTGGGCGCGCGCCTGCGCAGCGGCGTCCCGGTGACCCCGAGCGGAGGCGGGTCGCCGCCGGCAAAAGCATGCTCCGGAGGATGGCACGTCGCGCAGGAAACCTTGCCATTCGACGACAAGCGCGGATCGAAGAACAGATTGCGGCCGAGTTCCACGCGTGCCGCGGAGTACGGGTTATCCGCCGGCCAGATCACAGCCGGCAGGCCGAGCGGAGGCGATGGAGGGGATAGAGGCGATGCGTCGGTGCGGATCTGCGCGCCCGCGCCGCTTAGCGTACTCAGGAACAGCAGGCAAAACAAAACCCGACGTTCGAAGGGCAACCAGTTGAATGTTGCCAATAGAACCATACTGGCCGTTTAATGCGTCATCGAATAGACGACATAATTGACGCCAATCCGTATCCCGAGCGCCGAGTACTTTTCGTCGTAGCGCGGCTCATCGGCCCACTCCCAGGAATCGCCGACGTCGGAGTTGAAGCACATGGCCACCATCAGGCGGTTGTTATCGTCGTAAATGCCGCGCCAATAGGCGTGATAACCGTCGTTGCGATACGTGGTTCCGCGCGCGAGCGCCCACTGCCCCGGAATCTGGTAGCGATCGTCCAGATCGTAGACGGAGTGAAAGATAGCATCCGCGTTATCGATCTCGACGATCGGCCGGTCCGGGAAAATAGCCTTCATGGTTTCCTCGAAGCGCCCCCATTCTTCGGTGCCCCAGAAATCGTCCAGCATCAGAAAGCCGCCGCGCAGCAGGTAGTCGCGGAGTCTCTTCACCTGGTCGTCGTTGAGCTTCCAGTCGCCCATTTCGCCGGCGCACAGCCATGGCCAGTTATAGACGTCGTCGTCGTCGTCGAGATTGACGGGCTGCTCCACCGAGCGGGCGTTGACACGCGTCAATCGCCGCATGGCCTGGGCGAAATGGCGATCGGCGCGCGGATAGTCCTGCGACCAGCTGCTCCCGCCCTCGCGCCAATCGATACCTACGCCGAAGCGGTAAGGACGGCTAAATCGGGCATGCGGATGCGGGGGATACATGAGGCGCGCGAACACCCATTCGCCCGGCACCTTGTAATCCTCCGGGAGCGGAATGTTGTCGTAGCCTTCGAGGCTGGTGTAGACACGGAACTCGCGCTGAAACGCAAACATGGCCGGGACGCAGGCGATTGCGCCGAAAGTCGTCAGCAATGTCCGGGTGCGGGCCTTCATACACCTAACTGGAGCATATCACTTGCGCGTCCCGAACCTCGGCCGTCGTTCCGTTTCAGTGCATCCTCGGCGCTAGACTGGTGATGTTGTGCGCCATCACCTTTTTCTCGCGCGTCTGCTCGCTACTTTCCTGGCCATTGCCGGCCTGGCGGCGGCCGCTTCGCCCTCGGAGATCGTGCGTGCAATTCGGGAAAATGCTTTGGATCCCGCCGCCTGCTTTCGCGTTCGCGATCTCAGCTTCGCGAAGGAAGACGTCCGCGTTTATCTCAACGAAGGCTATCTGATCTTCACCAAGCCGGTGGAAGGACGGCGCACCGCCGCACTCTTTTCGGCCGATGTGGAAGGCGGCGACGGTGAAGTGATCGTGCTGCCGCCGACGCGTAGCGAGCGCGAGTCGCTAGCACGTTTCGCCACGCTGCCCAACCTCGACGAGCACATTCGCTCGGGCTTCTTTGTCTTCGCCGATGGAACCGCCGAGGACCTCATCCAGCGAATCGGCACCGAAGGTGCAGGGAAAAGAGCCCCGGAGATGGGAGCCCTGCTGGCTTCTCAATGGTCGCCCATGGCGGCCAACATCGAAGGGCCGATGGCGCTGCGCCTGGTGCAGGATGCGTTGGCCCCCGCTGACCCCGGCCGAGGACTCACGTTCCTCGCGGTCAGCGGCAAAACTTTGGGCAACTTCGACATCATCGTAGAGCCTCGCAGCGGAGCGCGGGTCGAAATCCGCCGCCGCACGGAGCGCGAGAACAAGCCCGCCTACGATGTGTGGACCAGTTTCCCGGCGCGCAGCGCACGCACCTCCGCGGGTGCTCCGCAGCGGCCCGAATTCTCGTTCAGCAATTATCGCATCGAGGCGAGCCTGGACAACGACCTGCGCTTAAAAGCGAAGACCGCGGCCGTGCTGCGTGTCGGCTCGGAGCCGTGCCGCACGCTCGCGCTGCTGATCGCGCAGAAGATGCGGATCACCGCCGTCCGGCTGGATGGCTCCCCGGTGGAAATATTGCGGCGCGACACGGAGCAGAGCCGGCTCGTCACGGGCGAGGAGGAATCGGCGGTCCTGGTGGTGCCCGCCCAGGCGCTCGCGCCCGGCAGCGAGCATACGATTGAATTCGAGCACGAAGGCAGCGTGGTCAACATTGCGGGCGATGGCGTCTTTTTCGTCGAGGACCGCGCCAGCTGGTACCCGCATGTCACCACCGGCGGCGCGACGTTCGATGTCACGTTCCGCTATCCGCGCCGTCTGACGCTGGTGAATGCCGGCGAACTGGTCAGCGACCGGACCGATGGCGATTGGCGAACGACCCGGAGGCGTATCACGGTTCCGGTCAGTTCCGCGGGATTCAATCTCGGCGATTACGAAAAGGTTTCGGTGCAGGCGAGCGGCGTGTCCATCGACGTATATGGGAATCGCCACATCGAAGATTCGCTGAGACCGCCGGTTGATCTGGTGCAGCCGCAGCCGAGCGCGGGACTCCACCGGCGGGGGCGCGGCTCCCAGGTTCCGGACAGCATCGCGATTCCCACTATCCAGCCGGTTCCCGATCCGCTGGCAAGGCTGAAGGCGGTGGCCGCCGACGTTTCGGCCGCCATCGATTTCTACTCTGGGCTCTTCGGACCGCCCGCCCTGAAAACGCTGACGGTCGCGCCCATTCCCGGAACTTTCGGCCAGGGGTTTCCGGGCCTGTTGTATCTTTCGACCTTCGCGTATTTGAATCCGCAAGAGCGGCCCGCCGCGCTGCGGAGCGCCAGCCAGCAGGTTTTCTTTTCCGATCTTCTCGCGGCGCATGAAACCGCTCATCAGTGGTGGGGCGCGGTGACCTCGGTCGAACGCAACGAGGACGCCTGGATCATCGAAGGTCTGGCGAACTACTCGGCGGTGATGTGGCTGGAGAAGAAGAAAGGCTTCAAGGCGGCTTTACCCGTTCTGCAAGGTTATCGCGACGAACTTCTGGCGGATTACGGCGGAAAGACGCCTGAATCGGCTGGCCCGATCGTATGGGGCGATCGCCTTCTGGCGTCGGATATTCCGGATGCCTGGCGGGCGATCACCTACGGCAAGGGCGTGTGGGTGATGCACATGCTCCGCAGGCGCATGGGAGACGAAAAATTCCTGGCGATGCTGGCCGAGCTCCGCAAGCGTTACGAGTTCCGCGTGGTCACGACCGAGGGTTTGCGAGCGTTGGTCCAGGAATTTCGGCCGCGCGGCGTAACAGCCGAATCCATGGACACATTTTTCGACAACTGGGTCTATGCCGCCGGCGTCCCCAGCCTGAAACTGGATTACAAGGTGACAGGCGCGGCGCCCGCAGTCGCGCTCGCGGGGACGCTGGTGCAAAGCGGCGTCGACGAAGACTTTTCGGTCGATGTGCCGGTGGAGGTCCAGTTCGCCAAGGGGCCGTCGCAAACGATTTGGGTGCGGAGTTCCACGGGCGAGGAAACGTTTTCCGAAAAGCTGCGCCAAATTCCCGTCCGGGTCGTGCTGCCGGATGACATCTTATTGAAACGTTAGCCGGTCTTCCTGGTGCGACAATAAAAACAGAAAGATGGTGGTTTACGGCATCTATTATGCCCTCGGCTTGGTGGCCGGCGGCGCTGCGGTCACCTGGCTCGTCGGGTGGCCCTACGCGGTACCTTTTTATTTACTCGCCGTCTTCTGCTTGAATTTTTTTCGCGATCCAGACCGCGAAATTCCGGAAGGCGCGGTCGCCGTATCGCCGGCGGACGGCAAGGTGGTCGCGATTAAGGCGGACGACGCGGGGGGGAGCCGCATCAGTATTTTTCTCAATGTTTTCGACGTGCACGTGAACCGGACGCCCATACCCGGCCGCATCGCCAGCATCCAGTATAAGAAGGGCGAATTTCTGGTCGCGAGCCGCGAAGGCGCCAGCCGCTTGAATGAGCAAAACATTTTCACGGTGGATGGCAACTTCAGTGGACGCCCGGTCCGCGTGGTGTTTTCGCAGATCGCCGGCCTGATCGCGCGGCGCATTATTTGCTACAAGAAAACCGGTGACGTGCTGAAAGCCGGCGAGCGTGTTGGCCTGATTAAGTTTGGCTCGCGAGTGGACGTTTTTCTCGGCCCCGAATGGGAGATCGTGGTGCATGCGGGGGACCGGGTAAGCGCGGGATCGAGTGTTTTAGCCCGTTTTCGGGCTTTTTCAGGAGAGGCGGCATGACTTCCGTTCGCCCTTCAGCCGATGGGGGAATGCATGGCTAAAACCTGGCGAGATCGTCTGATTGACCCCCGTTCGCCGGACCGCCGGCCGCGCCGGGCCGCCTACGCGCTGCCGACGCTGTTCACGGCAGGAAACGTATTTCTGGGTTTCTACGCGATTATCGAAACCTTCCAGGCCGCCATGCAAATGCCCACGGGAGACGGCAGCGCCGTGCGTCATTTTCAGGTCGCCTCGATCGCCATCGGCGCCGCGGCGTTTCTCGACGGCCTGGATGGACGCATCGCGCGCATGACCAACACCGTCAGCGATTTCGGCCGTGAGTTGGATTCGCTCGCAGACGTGATCGCCTTCGGCATCGCACCCGCGGTGCTGGCCTTTGCGTGGGGCATCCGGTTCGTCGATCCTTCCATGGACCGCATGCTGCTCGAATACCTGCATCGCACCGGCTATTTCGTCGCGTTTCTATTCCTGCTGTGCGGCGCCATGCGGCTCGCGCGCTTCAACATTCAGCACAATCCGATTCCGTCCAATCCGGGCCGTCCCGGCAGGAAGTATTTCGTCGGCCTGCCGATTCCGGCGGGGGCCGGCATGGTGGCGGCCGTGGTATACGCGGCCGAGAGCGAGCCCATCCGCAACTGGATGCTTTCCGTCGCCTGGCTGTGCCTGCTGGGCCTGCTTTCGTTCCTGATGGTGAGCACGTGGCGCTATCCGAGCTTTAAGGATCTGAACCTGACGCAGCCGCGCTCGCCGTTGATCTTCGTGCTTCTGGCCTGCCTGATTTTTCTCATCTTGAGTTTCTCGCAACCGGTCCTGTTATTAATGGCCAGTTGCTACGTGGGAAGCGGCATTGCGATTCGCGCGGGAGGCATGCTGCGCCGCAGGCTGCATCGGCCGCCCCCGCAACGGGAGCACCAGGTTGGCTGAAGCGCGCACCCGGCGGCAGCGCGTGGCCGTGGTGGGCGGCGATTCCCTGCTCGCCCGCGACATCCAGGAACTGCTCGAGGACTCGACCGCCGCTCCCAGCATCGAGCTGATCTCCTCCGCCAGCGAAACGGCGGCCGTGCTCGGCGGCGACAGCGAAGAAGCGCTTCCTCTGAGCCCACTCACGGCCGCCAGCTTGACCGGAGCGGGCGTGGCGTTTCTGGCCGGGTCGCTCGCCTCCAGCCGCAAGGCGTTGCGATTGAATCCGGCCGACGGTCCCGTGCTGATCGATCTGACGGGCGCGCTCGAAGATCAACCGCAGGCGCGTTTGCGAGCCCCTTCCGCGGAGCCCGCAGGCAAAGCCGGACCCTTGAATGAAAGGCGGGATTCGGTCCAAGTGATCGCGCATCCCGCCGCAATCGCTATCTGCGTCCTTCTGGCCGCACTGGTGCGGCGCACGACCATCCGGCGGGCGCTGGTCCATATTTTCGAGCCCGCAAGCGAACGCGGCAAGAAAGGCGTCGACGAGCTGCAGCAGCAGACCGTGGCTGTTCTCAACTTCCAAAAGCTGAAGACCGCGGTGTTCGACGCGCAATTAAGTTTCAATCTGCTGGCCCGCTACGGCGAGGAGGCGATGGAGCCGCTCGAAGGCGTCGAACAACGTATCGAACGGAACGTGGCGTCGCTGCTATCGGCGTATCCCGCGATCCCGATGCCCTCGCTGCGCCTGATTCAGGCGCCGGTTTTCCACGGGCACAGCTTTTCTCTGTGGGTGGAGTTCGCGGAGAACCCCGGCGTCGCGGCGCTGGCCGAGGCCCTGAAAGACGCGGGCGTCGATGTGCGCCTCGATGAGCCTCCCTCAAACGCGAATGTCGCCGGACAGAGCGGCCTGAGCGCCGGCGCGATTGCGATCGATTCCAATCAGCCTCGCGCGGCGTGGATCTGGGCTGTGGCGGATAATTTTCGGCTGGCGGCTGAAAATGCCGTCGCCGTCGCCCGGGAGTTCCTCGCATGAAACCGGGCACCGCGATCACGATGGCTTTGGCGGCGCTGTTATCCATGTCGTTATCGGTATTGTCGTCCTCGTGCGGTTATTCCACCGGAGGACACGCCAGCCTGCTGCCGGCGACGATTCAGACCATCGCGATCCCGCCTTTCACGAACGCGTCCACGCGCTATAAGATCACGGACGGGCTGCCGGAGGCGATCACCCGCGAATTCGCCACGCGCACCCGCTACAAAATCGTGGTGGATCCCGCGGCCGCCGACGCCGTCCTGCACGGCACGGTCACGAATTATACGTCGGGAGTGACGGTCGTCGACCCGACGACGGGACGAGCCAGCGCCGTGGATATTCACGTCTGGTTGCGCTTGAGCCTGGAGGAGCGCGCGACCGGAAAGATTCTTTTCACCCGGCCCCTCATGGATGTTCGCGAGCGCTACCAGATTTCCCTCGACCCTGGAGCGTTTTTTGAGGAAAGCGATGACGCCATCAAGCGCGCCAGCGAGCAGACCGCCCGCCAGGTGGTTTCCGCGATTCTCGAGAATTTCTGAATTCGATGTCGCCTGATCAGTTTTTCGCCAGCCTGCAAAAGAGCGGCCCCTCGCCGGCATATCTCTTTCTCGGTCCGGAAGCGTATCAGCGCGAGCGCTGCCGCCGGGAACTGATTCGCGCTGTGCTGGGCGACGATCCCGAGGATCGGGAGAACGGATTCTCCCGTCACGATCTGAGCGAGGGAACGCTCGCGGAGGCACTGGACGACGCCCGCGCGATGTCGCTGTTCGCGTCGCGACGCCTGATCTGGATCGCCAACGCCGAAGCGGCTCTGCCCAGAACGCGATCCGCGGCATCGGAAGAGGACGGGGAGGAAGGCGGCGATGTCTCCGATCTCGCCGCGTATCTTACATCGCCCACGCCCGGCGCGGTCGTCGTTTTTGAAGCAAGCCGCTTCGGATTCGACGGCGAGGACAAACCCAGGACGGAACGCGCGCAAAAGTTCTACGCGGCGGTTTCCCATCAAGTTGAATTCCGGCCGTATTCGCCGGAGGCGGCTCGCTCGCTGGCGCAGGGACTCGCTAGAGAGTCCGGACTGCTGTTAGGGCTCGCCGAACTCGCTTTGCTGCTCGATGCCACCGGCGGAGAAGCCGCGCGCCTCGCCGTGGAGATCGAAAAGCTAAGGCTGTTCACGGGGGGCGCGCGCAAGGTTACTGCCGGGGATATCGCGACGTTGGTGGCAAACGCGCAACAGGCGACGATTTTCGCGCTGGTGGCCGCGCTCGGCCGGAGCGACCGCGTGCGGGCTCTCGAGATTCTCGACACCCTGGCGCGCGAAGGTGAATACATGCCGCTGGCGCTGACCTTCCTGGCCACGCAATTCAGGATGGCGCTGGTGGCGCGCGAAGCGGGGCTCCGCAATACGCAACAAATTCAGGCGCACTTCACCAAGCTCGGAGCGCGCGTGTGGCCGGAACGGGCGCGGCAGATCGAGCAGACTATGAATGCGTTTTCCATGGAAAAACTGCAGAGCGCGATCGGGAAGCTGTTCGCAGCCGATCGGGCTTTGCGCGATGCGCGTCCCGATGACCGCATCGTAATGGAAGAAATGATCCTGGCGCTGACCGCGTAGGCTGGCGACTGAGCCATTACTCGCTGCTATAGACGACCAAACAAGTCATGAACGAAATCCAATCGATCCTTTCAGCCGTCCAATATGCCGCAGAGAAACACTCTGGTCAAAAGCGCAAAGGCGCCGCCGACGAACCCTACGTGAACCATGTGATCGAAGTGGCGCATTTGGTTTCCACGGCCATCTCCGGCGACACCAACGTTGTGATCGCCGCGCTGCTTCACGACGTCATCGAAGATACGGATGTCACCGCGGCGGAACTGAATCAGCGTTTCGGACGAGACGTAGCCTCTCTCGTGGTTGAGATGACGGACGACAAATCGCTCCCCAAGGAGGAGCGGAAAAGGCTTCAAATTGAACATGCGCCAAAAATGTCCGTGCGGGCGCAAACGATCAAATTGGCCGACAAGATTTCCAACCTTCAGTCCATCCTGTCCAGTGCGCCGGCGGGTTGGGACTACAAACGGAAGCGGCGATATTTCGAGTGGGGAAAACAGGTGGTGGATGCCCTGAGTTCACCGAACCCAGTTCTCAAAGCGGAATTTGAACGAACGTATCAGCGCTTTCAGGAAGTCCAGCCTGAGGACTGAGCGAGGTTCAGAGCGCCGAGGCTATCGGGCTAAGCGGAAGCGAGCTTACGGAGGCGCAGCGTCAGGCGGCTCTTGTAACGTGCGGCGGTATTCTTCTTGATGATGCCCCACTTAGCGGCCCGGTCGATGAGGGAAAACGTCTTGGGCACGAATTCCGTGGCGCCCTTCGCGTCTTTGGCCTCCAGCAGCCGGCGCATTTTGCGGATGCCGTGACGAAGGCGCGTCTTGCGGGTCTGATTCACCGCGGTGCGGCGTTCGGTGATGCGTACGCGCTTCAGCGCGGTAACAGTATTAGCCATGCGAATTATTATGCTACCGCAGTACGGCGGCAGCGGTCAAATGCGCCAGCGCCCCGAACGCGGAGAGGGGTTTCGAAATCTGGTGCTGGAGGTGGGGGTCGAACCCACATGACCCGAAGGTCGCGGGATTTTGAGTCCCGTGCGTCTGCCAGTTCCGCCACTCCAGCGTGCAAGACAGCCGTTCAAGAAAGGACTGGCACTCCCGAGTATAACAAGCAAGGGCGAGTTGCCAACATCATCCGGAGAAAGCTAAATCACGTGAGAGCTTGAGCGATGTGTTCCGGCAGGCGACCTCGTGGGAGAATTCCAGCGCCTCGCGCACCACGCCCGAAAGCCGCCCCCGCTTAACATGAATCGCCTGCACCCGCGCGCCCCCGAGACGCTCGATCTCCTCTTCGGCGGCCTCAATCAGGCTGATCGCAATGGAGAGCTCATGCATTCGTTTTGCCGCCGTGCATCACGAGCGTCCGCCCACCATGCAGCCGCGGCCCTTCCAGCCCGCCTGCACGATCTTGCCATCTTCCACAAGCAAGGGCACCATCTGCTGGCCGGGTGCCAGAGCACGCATCCGTTCGAGCGCGTCCGCATCCACTTCGACGTCATATTCGACAAAGTCGCGCCCCAGGAATTCGAGCCATTCCCGCATTTCGCTGGTATAGGGGCAGCTTTGCGTTCCGAACAATTCAAGTCCCGGCATGGCCCTTCTCCTCATCGAGCAATTCCCGCATGATGTGATAGACCGACGCCTGCACCTCCTGGATGCGCGGAATATAATCGGAGCGGACCACGATCGCGAAATCCGCAAGCCCCCTCCGCACAATTTCACCGCCGTCGTAGCCGAGCAGAGCCACCGTCAGCAATCCGCGCTTGCGCGCTTCGGCCAGCGCGGCGATCACGTTGGCCGATCCGCCGCTGGTCGAAATTCCGATCGCGACATCCGCGGGGCGTGCGTGCGCGATCAGTTGCCGCAGAAAAATCGTCTCGATCCCGACGTCGTTGGCGATCGCGGTGACGTTGGCCGGCTCAAGCGAAAAGGAGATTGCCGGAATCGGCAGGAAGCCCTCCGGGGGCAGGAGGCAATCGAAGACGAAATCGTTGGCGTCCGTCGCGGAGCCTCCGTTTCCGAACAGCAGGAGCCGCCCTCCGCGGTCGAGGCGTTCACGAATTCCTCGGACGGCCTGCACAATGACGTCCGCTTCCTCTTCTGCCACGCGACTCCGCAGAGCGGAGTCGTCGCTGACCTTAAGACGGATGGAAGCCGCAACCTCGTTCACCAAATCGCCCTGTTGCTGAGGCTTCTGCCCCAAAAATGGATATAGAAATCCCGATTCTCCGGCGTCGAATCCCAGTTCACGGCGCTCTAGAAATACGTGAACCGTCTCCCACAGCGTGTGATACAGGATCTCGATGATCTCCTGATGCACCAGCGGATCGTCGGTGGCTCCCTGGCAAAAGTAGTCGCCCTCGCTGCCCGGCAGCGCGAGCGTCATCGCTCCGCAGGCGTGCGCGGCGCGCAAAATGGCGGCGATTTCAGGGTCTCCCGACGGCGGTCCGAATCCCATCACCATGTCGGCGGGCTCCATGATGGCATTCAAGCCGGGACCGATCAGGCTGGAAACATCGAGAGCGGGCAACGCGCGCTTGCCCACGATCACGGGATGCACGAACTCCACGGAAACGTGCTGCGCATCGCTGAGACAGGGCCCGCGGCCCGCGGCGAGCAGCCTGCCGCCGTCGTGGAAACGCCGCGCCATCTGCTCGCACGCGAGTGCCAGGCGGTGAGCCTCGGCGTGGAGAAACGTCTCGCACAACGCGTTGCGCATCCCCAAACGCTGCCGGACCTTTTCGACGGCAACAGCGCCGGTCGTAGTAGCAGCCATCAGCAAATCCTCGGAAGGGGATCGCCCACCAGCATGTCGACAACGCGTGTTCCCCCGTACGCAGTCGCCGAAATCACCACGCCGGCCGGCTTTTCCCATACCTCGCCGATGATGCAAGCCGCCGACCCGCCGGGCGTGGCGCGCAATGCTTCCAACGCCGCGTCGGCATATTCGGGCGCGATCACGGCGAGCAATTGACCTTCGTTGGCGATGTGCAAGGGATCCAGTCCCAGCAGTTCGCAAGCGCCGCGCACGGCGTCCCGCACGGGAATTTGGCTTTCCTGAAGATGGATGGCCAGCCGGCAGTCGCGCGCCAGTTCATTCAGGGAGGTAGCCACGCCGCCGCGCGTCGGATCGCGCATCCAGTGAAGGCCGGGCGCCGCGCTGCGCGCCAGCGCTTCCACAAACGGCAGCACGGAACGCGTGTCCGAGCAGATCTCGGCATCCAGATCCAGTTCCCCGCGCGCGAGCAGGATCGTCACCCCGTGATCCGCGATGAATCCGGAGAGCAGCACTTTGTCGCCCGCCCGGACGGAGCGCGCCGACAACGCGACACCGGGTATCGTGCTGCCGATGCCGGCCGTCGTCACATACATCCCGTCCGCCTTGCCGTTCTCGACCACCTTTGTGTCGCCGCCCACAATCGCCACGCTGGCCGCGCGCGCGGCAGAACTCATGGCGCGCACTTCCTTCTCGAGAACGTCGCCGGGAAGTCCGGCTTCCAGAATATAGGTCACGACCAGCGCGACGGCCCGCGCGCCGGATACCGCCAGATCGTTCACGGTGCCGTTGACCGCCAGTTCCCCGATGGAACCGCCGGGGAAACGCAGCGGCTTCACCACGAAACTATCCGCCGTGAAGGCGACGGAGGCGCCGCTTACATCCACGATGGCCGCGTCCGGCAGCGGATCGGAACCGTTGCCGAGCAGCAGCGGCGCGAATAAATGATCGATCAACCGGCGGCTTGCGGTACCACCCGCGCCATGGGCCATCTCAATTTGCGGATCCTTGAAGCGGATCTTGACGGCGGCATCCATGTCTCGTGCTTTCCCTTATGCCCCGGCAGTCACGAGATCGTGTTTTCGCCGCTCGTAGGTATAGCAGGCGGCGCAGGCTCCCTCCGAGGAAACCATCAGCGCCCCCACCGGCATTTCCGGCGTGCATTCTTTCCCAAACAGCTTGCACTGCGATGGCTTGAGCACTCCCTTGAGCACCTCTCCGCATTGCGCGGCCTTGGGATCGGTCACGCGCAGTCCGGAAGTTGGGAAAATCTGTTCGGCATCCCACTCCGCGTAGGATTCGCGCACGGCCAGAGCCGACTGCGAAATAAACCCCATGCCGCGCCACTCGAAGTAGGAGCGCAGTTTGAAAACTTCGTTGATCGCTTTGAGGGCCGCGCGATTTCCCTCCCACGGGACCACGCGCCTGTATTGATTCTCCACCTCGGCGCGTCCCTCATTCAGCTGCCGCAGGATCATAACGATGGATTGAAGAATATCCAGAGGTTCGAATCCGCTGACCACCACCGGCTTGCGTTCGTTCGTCGCGATCCATTCATACGGGCGGCATCCGATCACCGTGGACACGTGGCCGGGACCGATAAAAGCGTCGATGCGCATGTCCGGAGAATCCAGAATCGCCCGCATCGCCGGAATAATGGTCACGTGGTTGGAAAAAATCGAGAAGTTGCGAAGTCCCAGCGCGCGCGCGCGCATGAGCGTCAACGCCGTCGAAGGCGCGGTGGTTTCGAAACCGATCGCGAAGAACATCACGTGACGCGAAGGATTCGCCTGCGCCATTTTGAGAGCGTCGGCGGGCGAGTACACGATCCGAATATCCACGCCCCGCGCCTTATGCTGCAAAGGGCTGCCATGCGCGCCCGGTACGCGCATCATGTCTCCGAACGCGGTGAAAATCACGCCAGGATCGCGCGCGATTTCGAGACCGTCATCGATGCGGCCCATCGGGAGCACGCACACCGGGCATCCGGGACCATGCACCAGTTCGATATTTTCCGGCAGCAGATCCTTCAGGCCAAAGCGGTAAATCGCATGCGTGTGGCCGCCGCACACTTCCATCAAACGGTACAGGCGCCGCGGATCCGCCAGGCGGCGGATTTCGGCAGCGGTGCGCGTGATCAACTCGGGTTCGCGGAACTCGTCGACGAATTTCATAAGCTCCCCCGTTTCGTCAGGAATCCGGCGGACCGGCAGGCCAGACGTCCGTCCGGCGTTCCGTCCTTCCGTAACCCTGTACTTCCTCCAAGGCCGACGCGGCCTCGCCCAGCATCTCCAGCATTTGCATCTGCTCGATCGCTGCCGTTTCGCTGATCTTGCTCATCGTGAAGCCGACGTGGATCAGCACCCAGTCGCCGGGCGCGGCTCCTTCATCGGCGACCAGACTGATATCCACGCACCGGCGCAGCCCCACCACGTCCACGATAGCCCATGGTTCGGGTCCGGCGGACAACTCGACGATTTTGCCGGGGATCGCGAGACACATAAGTCAACGCACCTCTTCCGAATCGCGACGCCGCGCGACCAGATCGAATTTCAGTTTCACTTCATCCTTGATCTTAAGCGTACCTCCAGCGAAGGCCACTAGGCGGATGCCGTAATCGGTCCCCTATCGGCGGACGTCAGATTGTGCGAGTTGCCGCCATTTGCGAGTTGCTACTATTTGTATGAATGATGCGACGCGCGGCGCTGATCTTGTTCTTCGCGGCGCTTTCGGCCCCGGCCCAAACAGTTTCCCAGGAGCCCGCGCGGTTGGAAGTGGACGCCGCCGACGCTCCGCGCCGTCTGATTCACATCCGCCTCGCGCTGCCCGTCGCGCCGGGACCGCTGACGTTGCTCTATCCGCAATGGATTCCCGGCGAGCACGGTCCCACCGGCCCCATCGCGGATCTGGTGAATCTGCATTTCACCGCGGGCGGCCAGACGCTCGCGTGGCGCCGCGATTCCGTCGACCTGTTCGCCTTCCACCTGAACGTGCCGCCCGGCGCCAGATCTCTGGATGCAGCCTTCGATTTTATTTCTCCCCCCGACGCCGGCGGTTTTTCTTCGGGCTCTTCGATGACTCCGGAACTCGCTGTGCTGAGTTGGAATCAGTTCGTGCTTTACCCCCAAGGTCCGCCCGCGGATCAACTGCGCTATCAGGCTCGGCTGCGCCTTCCTTCCGGCTGGCAGTACGGTACGGCGTTGCCCGTGGCGCGCACCCGCAATTCGGAAGTTGAATTCCGCCCCGTGTCGCTCGTGACCCTCATCGATTCGCCCGTGATCTCCGGCACGCACTTCAAGAGCATCGACCTCGGCATCGTCGATGGAGCGCCGCATTTTCTGCACATCGCCGCCGATGATGAACGCGCCATCGCTGCCCAACCGGAATGGATCGAGCGCCACAAACGCTTGATCGCCGAGGCCGGCGTGTTGTTCGGCGCGCGGCATTATCGCCAGTATCACTTTCTACTCACCCTGAGCGATTACGTCGCCAACTTTGGCCTGGAACATCACGAGTCAAGCGACGACCGCCTTGCGGAACGCACGCTCACCGACCAGGCCCTTCTCCAATACAACGCCGACATGCTCTCGCACGAGTTCGTCCATTCCTGGAACGGCAAGTTCCGCCGTCCGGCCGGACTCGTGACCAGCAACTACAACGAGCCCATGCGCGGCGACTTGTTGTGGGTGTACGAGGGGCTGACCGAATACCTGGGAGAGGTGCTCGCAACGCGCAGCGGCCTGGGAACTCCGGATCGTTTCCGGGAATGGCTGGCCCGCGACGCCGCGCTCCTCGATCAGTCGGCCGGGCGGAAGTGGAGGCCTCTGTCCGACACGGCGATTTCCGCGCAGATCCTGTACGGCTCGCGCGACGATTATTCCCTGCTGCGGCGCAGCGTCGATTTCTATTCGGAAGGCGCGCTCATCTGGTTTGAAGCGGATACTCTGATCCGCCAGTTAAGTCATGGAACGAAGTCGTTGGATGATTTCTGCCGCGCATTTTTCGGCGAGACTCCCTCCCATGCCTCCGGCGAGCCGGTAGTGAACCCCTACACGAAAGAGAGTCTGGTGGCTGCCCTGCAAGCCGTGCAGCCCTACGATTGGGATGGATTCTTCACCCAGCGCGTCGACTCGACCGCGAGCCGCACTCCACGCGCAGGCATCGCCAACGCGGGATGGAAGCTCGCCTACGGAAATACTCGAACGGCGTTCTGGACCGCTTCGGAAGAGGATCACAAAACGGCCGATCTGGTGTTCTCGCTCGGCATCGTTGTGAAGAACGACGGTATGGTGAAGGACGTCACCATGGGTAGTCCCGCGCAAAAAGCCGGCCTCGCCCCGGGGTCCACGATAAGCTACGTCGGCGGCCACGCGTTTTCGCTGGAATCGCTTCGTGAGGCGATAGGCAGCGCGACGTCCCTCGACGATCCCATCGAACTCACCGCCAAGAATGGCGGAAGCAGCAATACTTTCGTTCTGGAATACCACGGCGGCGAAAAATATCCTTACCTGGAGCGCGACGGAAACAAACCGGATCTCATCGACGCCATCGTGCGGCCGCTGTCGAAACCTTCCTCAACCGAGCCGCGACAGTGATGGAGCGGATTTCCTGCTACAAGCCCATGATGTGATAACCCGCGTCGACGAATACGACGTCTCCCGTAACGCCGCGGCCCAAATCGCTCGCCAGAAAAACCGCCACGTCGCCGACCTCTCCGGGCGTAACGTTGCGGCGCATGGGCGCGTGCGCTTCGACGTTCTCGAGCACTTTCGAGAAATCCTTGATCCCGCGCGCGGCCGCAGTCTTTACGGGTCCCGCTGAAATGGCGTTTACCCGAATCTTCTGCGGACCAAGCTCGCTCGCCAGGTAACGCACCACCGCTTCCAAGGCCGCTTTCGCGACGCCCATCACGTTATAGTTCGTGACCACACGCGTCGCGCCCAAATAGGTCAGCGTGATCATGGCCCCGCCTTCGGTCATCCGCGGAGCGGTCGCGCGAGCTACGGCGATCAGCGAATAAGCACTCACGTTTTGCGCGAGCAGATAGCCCTCACGCGAGGTTTCGAGAAACGGCCGGTTCAAATCTTCTGCGTTCGCGAACGCAATGCTGTGGACCACCGCGTCCAGCCGCTCGTCTGCGAGAGACTCCGTCAAACGCGCGAGATCTTCATCGCGTGAGACATCGCATTCCAAAATCCGCGCCGCGCCGAGCGACGCTCCCAATTCCTCGACGGTCTTCTTCAAACGCTCGCCCTGATAGGTCAGCAGGAGCCGCGCGCCTTCCCTCTGATAGGCCTGCGCGATGGCGTACGCCAGGCTCCAACGATTCGCGACTCCCAAAATGAGAGCCGTTTTCCCTTCCATTAATGGAGGCATGAAACCGCATTGTACACTAGGAGCGTCGCGCGACTTTTTGTTGAAAAGCGGGACAGACGACTCTGTCCCCTCTCGTAATTTTCTGCTTTATGTGCGAACGCGGCAGTGGACAGAGCGGTCTGTCCTCTTTTCAACAAAGGCGACGACGGCGGCGACTGCCTTTCTAAACCTTGGACCTTTCCACTCCACTGATGTACGTCAAGGGCGTCGGCCCCGCCCGCGGCGCCATGCTCGAAGCCAAGGGACTGCGCGTGGTGGAGGATCTGCTCACCTACGCGCCATTCCGCTACGAGGACCGCACCAACGTGAAGCCGATCCGCGATCTGGCTCCCGGCGAGATGGCCACGGTTCTGGCGGAAGTGAAGTCCGCGAAAATTTCGGGGTTGCCCAGAAGACGAGCTGGGATTTTTCAGGTCCGCTTCGGCGACGCCACGGGAGGACTGCTCACCGGCAAATGGTTCAACGGCGGATATCTGGCCGATATTTTCGCTCCCGGGCAGCGCGTTTCGCTCTTCGGCAAGGTGGAGTTCGATAGCTATACCGGGCATCTCGCGATGATGCATCCCGAATACGAGATCCTCTCCAGCAGCGACGACGAAGGCGACACATCCTTGCATACCGGGCGCATCGTTCCGATTTACGAGGCCGCCGGCAAGGTCAGCACGCGTGCCATCCGAACCCTGATCGACCGCATTCTCGCCAGTATTTCTCCGATCACGGAGGATCCACTGCCGGAACAGATTCGGACGATGCTGAAGCTGCCGGATCTGTGGAGCGCCATCCGCGAGTTGCACTTTCCTCCTCCCGGCGCCGATCTCCGGCTGCTGAATGCGTTCCGTTCTGCCGCTCAATTCCGGCTGATCTTCGAGGAATTCTTTTGGCTCGAGTGCGGCCTGGAGTTGAAACGCACAAAAGCGCGCCGTCAACCAGGCATTGCCTTTGCTCTGACCGACCGCGTCCGCGATCGGATCAAGAAGATGTTGCCGTTCCGGCCCACGGGCGCGCAAAAGCGCGTTCTGGGAGAGATCGCGCGGGAAATGGCGGAGCCTCATCCGATGTATCGCCTGCTGCAGGGCGATGTCGGCAGCGGGAAGACATTGGTTGCCATGGAGGCGGCCATCATCGCCATCGAAAACGGATATCAGGTGGCGGTGCTCGCGCCCACCGAAATCCTGGCGACGCAGCATTACTTCAATTTCAAGCGGCTCCTTGGCAAGCTCGATTACGTCACGATCCTGATGACCGGATCGCTCACGGCGCGCGAGAAGACGCAACTACGGAAGCTCACGGCCGCCGGGCTCGCTCACGTCGTGGTCGGCACCCATGCACTACTCCAGGCCGAAGTCGAGTTTCGCCGCCTGGGCCTCGCGATCGTCGACGAACAGCATCGTTTCGGAGTGGAGCAGAGGCAGGCGCTGATGGAGAAGGGCACGCATCCCGACGTTTTGGTGATGACCGCGACGCCGATCCCGCGTACCTTGGCGCTGACCATCTATGGCGACCTCGACGTGAGTATCATCGACGAGATGCCGCCCGGCCGCCAGCCCATCATTACCCAGCACGTGACCGACGATCACGTCGAGCAAGTTTACAGTTCCTTGAAGAAACAGATTCAGGCGGGCCGCCAGGCTTACGTGGTGTATCCCGTGATCGAGGAATCGGAGACCCAGGCGATGAAGGCCGCGCAGAAAATGTACGAGCATCTCTCGCAAGTCGTCTTTCCGGATCTCACCGTGGGCCTGCTCCATGGCAAGCTCGCCACCGCGGAAAAAGAAGCAGCCATGGAAAAGTTTCAGCGCGGGAAAACGAAAATCCTGGTCTCGACGACGGTGATCGAGGTAGGCGTCGATGTGCCGAACGCCACCGTCATGGTCATCGAGCAGGCGGAACGCTTCGGCCTCGCCCAGCTCCACCAGTTGCGAGGCCGCGTGGGACGGGGGGCCGAACAAAGCTACTGCATTCTGGTCACGGGAAAGCTGAACGATACCGCCCGCGAACGCATCCGCACGCTGGTGGAATCGAGCGACGGCTTTTACATCGCGGAGATGGATCTGCGGCTGCGCGGTCCCGGCGAGTTCTTCGGAACGAAGCAATCCGGCGTTCCCGCGCTGCGCGTGGGCAATATCCTGCGTGATGCCGATATTCTGGAGATCGCCCGCGGCCACGCGCAGTCGTTCGTGGGCCAGCCGGGCTCGGAAGACGAGCTGCGCCGGGCCATCGCTTACATTCGCGACCACTGGCAGCGTCGCTATGGATTGGTACAGGTAGGTTGAGAGTGACGAAGTGGGGCAGGATCTTATCCTGCGGCGGGTTCTCAACCCGCCCGTCGCCGGTTGAAAACCGGCGCGCAGCTTGCAGAGCTGTCCCACACCCGGCAAGGAGAACGAAAAATGCGCGTGATTGGAGGTGAATTCCGCAGCCGCCGACTGGCGAGCGTTCCCGGTCTGGACACCCGTCCCACGCCGGACCGCCTCCGCGAAACGCTGTTCAACATTCTCGCTCCGCGCATCGAAGGAGCGGTATTCGCCGATCTCTACGCCGGCACGGGAGCGGTCGGGATCGAGGCGCTGAGCCGCGGAGCGTCAAGAGTCATTTTCGTCGAACGCGGGCATGCGGCGCTCGAAGCCATTCGCGAAAATGTGCGATCGCTCGGAGCCGGCGCGCGCGCGGAGATCCGGCAAGGGAAAGTGTCGGCGCTCATCGACCGCGTCATCGATCCGTTGCAGCCGATGATTGTGTTTCTGGACCCGCCTTATGATCTGGAACAGGAATACGAGACGGCGTTCGAGAAGCTGGCCGCGGTCTTTGCGCCGGCGCCGGATGACGGACGAAGGCCGGCTTTAATCGTGGCCCAGCATTCTACCCGTCTCTCGCTCAAGGAGCGGTATGGTCCCCTGCGCCGCACCCGCGTCGTCAAGCAGGGCGATAACGCCCTGAGCTTCTATGAACCCGATCCCCCTATTGAGGATTCGCCGACGCCGATGTCGTAGAGCCCTTCGCGTTCGTCAGCGTCACGGTCGCCGCCACGATCGGATTTGAATTGGCGCCTCCCGTCACGGAGAAAGTAAACGGTACGGTGAGCCGGAACTGGCCTCCGTATTGGTTCGACTGGGAACTGCCGTACCACGCCGTGAACGCCGAGCTCAGCGACACGGTCACGCTGGAATCGGCGAGATTCGTGCCGGAGGACGGGGTGAAGTTGAACACGCCGTTGGCCATGTCGAGCGTGCTCGAATAACCGACCACGGTGGCCGTATAAACATTTCCCACCGGCAGCGAAATCTTGAACGAAGAGATGACCGGCGCGGTGCCGGCGATCGAGAAGATGGTCGGCTGCAAGGACTGCGGCGTGATATTGTTGCCGAGCGCATCGCGGAAGGTAGCGCTAAGGTTCCCGAATCCCTGCGCGGTTCCCACAATGAGGACAGTGCCGGCGGGGAATGTGGCCTGCGTGGACCCGGCCGCCACGGTAAAGCTGACCGTGGGGGCCCCGTTCGAGAATAGAACTTCCCTGCTCCCCTGGCCATCGAAAGTGCGCGCGAAGGTCACCGACAGGGTTCCGGTAACCGCGGTGACCGGCGCCGAGCCGAGCGTAAGCGTCACCGTCGGCTGTGTGGCCGCGCCCACCGTTCCGTTGGGAGTGATGGTTACTCCTGAGATGCTCAGGACGGAAACGGTGATCGAACCCGTCGCGGTCGCCGTCAAAGCCGGAGAGGAGCAATCGGTCGCCGAAATGAGGAAAGCGTACGGGTTCGCATTGGCTTGCGTGGCTTGCCCCGTGAGCAGACCCGTCTGCGGATTCAGGAGGAGCCCCGGCGGCAGGGACCCTGCCACTAAGGCGTACGTATAGGAAGAGCCCGTGGTGCAGGCGGTGCCGCCCGAGGCCGTGAATTGCATCGACAACGTTTGGCCAACAACTCCCGATACAGAGGTGGGATTAGGCATGCCCAGAATCGACATGGACCCTGTGGCCGTCGTCTGCAGACTCGAGGAGTCCGTCACTTGAATCGTGAACGTATACGCGCCGGCGGTCGTGGGTTGCCCGCTGACCCTGCCTGTCTGCGCATTCAAGGTCAAACCCGCTGGGAGGGTGCTCCCGCTCGCCACGGAATATGTATAGGGGCTGATGCCGCCGGTGGCCGTAAATTGCATCGACACCGTTTGGCCGACCACTCCGCTCACAGCGGCGGGATTCGCCATGGTGAGAGTGGACGCCGAGGCGTTGATTGTGATGGAAAGCCCCTGCGACGCGGTAATCGTCGAACTGCCGGATGTATAGCTCGCCTGGATAGTGAAGTTGGATGTGCCGGTCGCCGTTGGCGTTCCGCTGATCGCGCCCGTGCCGTTGGTGTTGCTGGAGATCCCCAGTCCGGCGGGGAGAGTGCCCGATAGGATCGTCCACGTGACGCCCGAACTTGGGCCGCCGCTCTGCGTCAAGGTTTGATTATAAGAGGTACTGATGACGCCATTGGGCAGCGAAGTGGTCGTGATCGTAAACGGCGTCCCCGTCGAATTTACGACGAACGAGTACTGCGGCGAGTTGACCGACGTTCCGTTGTGGTCCAGCGCATTGAGCGTGATCGGGAAAGTTCCGGCGGCGACCGGTGTTCCCGACAACACGCCGTTCGTACCACCGATCCCCAATCCATCGGGCTGGGAGCCCGTTACGATGCTCCATTGATAGTAGATGTTGTTGTTTATATCGACGAACGGAACACCACCGGTTGCCGTGATCGTCGTGGAGAGAGGAATCCCCACCGTGCCGCCGGGCAGCGTCGACGTCTGAATCGTGAGAGGACCCGACGAAACGTAAACCCAGTATCGCTGGGTGACGTCCTGGCCCGGGTAGTGCGCCGTGACTGTGAACGTGAACTCGCCTGCTGACGTCGCTGTGCCGGATATGGTGCCCGCAGTTGGGTCGATGGTGAAGCCCGGCGGTGGGGTTCCGACGCCAAAGCTCCACGTTGGGGTGCCCGCCGGAGGATTGGTGGGGACACTGAGTGCCACGGGCCCATAGGCTGCGCTGAGAGCGGCGCAAGAAACCGTCGTGCTCGGCGCCGTGCAGCCCGTCGACGTAAGGACGGCCGGGGAAATCGCCGGTAGCTGCCCAAAAGCGGTCACAGCCCCGAAGATCGCGAAACTAATGAGAACGGCAACGCGGCGGATGGTCACTGCTGGCCTCCTTGCGTGCCGGTGTACGCCAGTGGCACGAACCACACATTCCCCGAGCTCGCGTCGTAAACCTTCACCGATCCGTTGGCCAGGCTGCTGACCCGGAACAAATCTCCTCCCAGACCGATCAATCCCTGCGGCGTGCAGCCGCAGGATGCGATGCTGACCGCGCCGGTCGCCAGTTGCACTTGGCCAATCCCGCCATCCGGCTCTACCAGCACGATCCACGCATTTTCCGAGGTCAGCGCGAGAGAGATCGGAGATTCGGGGGGAGGAGGCGTGTCCGCGCTTCCGTGGATGACCGTCGCCGTCGGCGTACCGGCGATGTTCGAAATCTCCAGGACTTGTACCGCGGTGGTTACCGCCAGATCGTCGGTCCCGTGGAAAAACGCGGTAGCCGCGACGCCCGCGGGAGCCGGGAGCGCAATGACCTGCCCGCCGGAGCCCAGCGCATAGAGGGCGCCGCCGAATACCCCGGCGACCCATTGCCCGTCGTCGCTCACCGCCAGCGCGGAAGCGGCGCCCAGGTACGATGCGTCCGTGAAACTTACGACTGCGGGCGAGGCTGGCAGTCCGCCGATCACCTGCATCTGGCCGCCGTTCGAAATCAGAGCCGACGAGCCGTTAGGACTAAGCTGTAGAGTGCCGGCCGCCGCACCCGCCACGGTTGCCGTCTGTACGGTCACTCCGTCTGGCCCTACGGTCAGGACGACGACTTCTCCCGTGCCCGTCGAGGCCAGCGCAAACGTGCCGCTCGAGGAAACTTCCACTTGGGTGAACGTCTGCCCCGCGTTCAACAGGGGCCCGATGGAGGCTGCCGCCGGAATGCCGTTCATCATCCGAATCGTGCCCTGATCCGGCAGATAGCCAAGCATCGGAGCGCTCACCTGAGCCACCGCCGTGCCGGCCAGCATCGCCGTTAAGAAAATTCGTGTCATTGCTCTTGTCCTCCGCCCAATGCCACAGTCCTCCACGCTCCGCTCTGCGCCATAGATCGATGTCCGCATCCTCGTTCTTATTGGCTGGCGCCGCAATTACGGCGTACCGGCCGTCGGGGCGCCGACCGTGGGTGTCCCGGCCGAGATCGTCACCGTCGGAGCGGCCGCGGGGGAAGAGGAGCCGCCTCCCCGCGTCGCCACAATGGCCCCCGCCGCGCCCGCGGCCGCGATCGCCACAATAATCAGAACCTTGGCTTTCGTGCTGAGCCCCCCGCCGCCCGAGGAGGAACTGCTTCCGCCGCTCACCACCGGACCGACGACGTTCGATTGATTGATGACGGCGCTCGCGGTCTGTCCGCCGTAGGACGCCGCCACGCGGATTTGCATGGGCCCCGCCTGCTGATTGAACTTCGCGCCTCCGGCGACCGCGCGCCCGCGGGTGTCTGTCGTCGTGGTGAACGAAGAGGTGCCGTTCGCATAGGTGCCCCCGGTCCCGTTCGTAGGCAGGAAGAAAATAACCGCCGCGCCGGCGACTGGCCGGTGGTTCTGATCCTCCACACGGACGACCGGTTGGCGATTCGCCCCGGAATTTACGTTATTGGTGGCGCCTTCACCTTCCACGACCACGATTTGCAGCGTTGGCCCGGGCGCCTGCTGGCCCCATGCCTGTGCGATAAACAATTGGAAAGCGAGTAGTGCTGCCAAGCAGACTTGTGGCGCTCTAGCCCTCATTTTTCCTCCAACTTTTTCCGAGTACTCCCTAACTTACCATTACTTCGGCTGGGAAACCAATTGAAATGTATGACGGAGCAGCGCAGGCGTTCGGTTGCATTTTTTCGTTGCTCGATCGCCCTATTTCCATTGCGCGACCACCCTAGGTGACGCCACAAACGCTCGTGTAGCAAGTTGGTGGACATAACGATCAACGCCGCGCGTCAACATGCGGCTTATACGGAATGTATCGGCGTCGCGAATGTTTTTCAGGAGAGTGAGAAGGCGCTTGAGGGATCTCTTTCTATTTCCTCGCCGTCGGTCGCCCTGGCGGGCTTGCCGTCCGCGCGGCTACTCTTCTTCTTCCTCTTCGCCGGTCTTGGCGGCCTTCGCCGCCGCGATAATTTTCTCGGCCTGCAGCGCGGGAACAAAGTCGTAGTGATCGAATTCCATCGTGAACGATGCGCGGCCCTGCGTCATGGAAATGAGATCGTTCTGATAATTCAGCATCTCCGCCATGGGAACCTGCGCGCGGATGATCTGCGTGCCGCCTTTGGTATCCATGCCGGAAATGCGCCCGCGCCGTCCATTCATATCGCCCATCAGGTCGCCTGCGTATTCGACGGGCGCCTGCACCTCCACATTCATCACCGGTTCCAGCAGCGTGGGTTTGGCGGCTTCCATCGCGGCTTTGAACGCTTTGCGGGCGGCCAATTTGAACGACATTTCCGATGAATCGACGTCGTGATAGGACCCGTCGTACACCGTTACCTTGAAATCCACGACGGGAAATCCGGCCAGGTAGCCTTTCTCCGCGGTCTCCACGATTCCCTTCTCGATCGCTGGAATAAAGTTCTTGGGGATCGAACCTCCGAAGACATCGTTTTCGAATGCGAATTTCTCACCCCGCGGCAAGGGCTCCATGCGAATCCAGCAATCGCCGAATTGCCCGTGGCCGCCGGTCTGCTTCTTGTGACGCCCCTGGACGTCCGCCTTCCCTCGAATCGTTTCCCGATAAGGAATCTTAGGCGCGTGCAATTCCACGTCGACGTTGTAGCGCTTCTTCAGCCGGCTGACGATGACTTCCACGTGCTGCTGGCCGCTGCCCGCCAGCAAAAACTCCTTGGTCTGGGGATCGCGGTAAAAACGGAGCGCGGGATCTTCTTCTAAAATCTTGTGCACCGCGTGGCCCATGCGATCCTCGTCGTTGCGCGTCTTGGCCGCGATGGCGTAAGCGATGGAAGGCTCCGGCAGCTTCACCGCCGGATACGCGATCAGCGAGGCTTTGTCGTCCAGAGTGTCTCCCGTGAGCGTGTCCTTGAGTTTCGCGATGCCGCCGATGTCGCCCGCATGCAGATCCGGAGCCGGAAGGAGCGCTTTTCCGGCAATGATTCCGATGTGCGAAAAACGCTCGGTGGTGTTGGTGCGCGCGTTGATCAGGTTCGCGTCGTTCTTCAGGATGCCGGACACAACTTTGAAGTAAGAGACGCGTCCCGCGAACGGGTCGGCGATGGTCTTGAAGACGAACACGGAAACCGGCTCGGAGTCCTTCACGGGACGCTCCGCGGGAGACCCGTTGACCTGGCCGCTCCACGGGCCCCGATCCGGCGGCGCCGGGAAGTTCTCGATCGCGAAATCGAGCACCAGATCGCTCCCCACGTTGTGCAGCGCCGACGCGCACAGCACCGGGAAGATTCTCATTTGGCGGACGGCGTCGCGCAAACCGTCCTTGATGTGTTCCACCGGGAGCGTGCCCTTTTCGAAAAACTCTTCCAGGAGAGCGTCGTTGCCCTCGGCCACCATTTCAACCAATGCTTCGTGGGCGACCTTGGCCGCTTCGGCCAGATCGGCGGGGATCTCGCTTTCTTTGCCTTTGCCGTCGCCGTCCAGCGTGTACGTGTACGCCTTCATGCGCACCAGATCGACCACGCCCTTGAAGTCTTTTTCCGCGCCGATCGGCAGGTGGATCGGCACGGCCGTGCGCCCGAAGAACGATTGCACGCTTTCCAGCGCCCGCTCGAAGCTCGATCGTTCCCGATCCAGCTTATTGATCACGATCGCCCGCGGCAGCTTGAATTCTTCCGCGAACGACCACACCTTTTCTGTCTGCACTTCGACGCCCGCCACGCCGTCCACCACAATGAGAGCCGCGTCGGCCGCTACCATCGACGCCTTCGTATCGTTGAGAAAAATATTGAAGCCCGGCGTGTCCAGCAGGTTGATCTTTTTCTTGCCCCACTCGGCGGCCGCGATGCCCGTCGAAATCGTAAGCTTCCGCTGGATTTCTTCATCGTCGAAATCCGTGAGCGTATTGCCTTCATCCACGCGCAGCAGGCGCGGCGTGGCGCCGGAGGAGAACAGCAGGCCCGCCGTCAGCGACGTCTTTCCGGAATGGCCGTGCCCGGCCAGTGCAACGTTCCGGATATCACTTGTTTCGTAAACCTTCACGGGAGCTTAACTCCTTTTTCACGAAATCGCAAAACCTGATTCACAAAACCCAAATCACAGAAAATGGATCTTATCACAATCGCTGCGGGGAGAGCCTCGCACGCCCGGCCTCCCGGGCGAGGCTTACTTCTTGGTTTCGTTCTTGGTTTCGGCCGCCTTCTTCTTCAGCTCGTCGTTGAACTCTTTCGTCATCTTTTGCAGGTCAGGCACAATATCGCGGACTTGCGCCTGGGTGAGCTGGCTGGTCCGCGTGACTAACCCCGGCATCTTCGTCAAGACCACCTGACCGGTCGGAGATTTGTAGAATGTCACGAGGTTCTGAAGCTCCTCCGGCGTGAACGTCTCGTCATATACACTCACGAACCCCGGTTTCAGCCGTTCCCATGTGACGCGTTGGGCGAGCATGTTGAAAACGCGCTCCTCGAATTTCTGGACGTCCGCGTTGTACGGACTGAAGTCCGTGACTCCTTGCTGCCGAAGAGTCTGCACGAAGGATGGCTCCATGGCCTGCTTGAAGGTGCCGCGGTATTGGTCGAGAAGCTGTTTCACAGCCTGCTCCGAATGGTTCAGCGTGAGCATCTCTTCGATGAGCGCGGCCTTGCCCGGATCGATTGGCTTTGGCGCGGGCGTCTGCGCCTTCCCGAACACGGCGCAAAGCACCGCGGTATATACGGCCCTGGAGAGGAACGACATGCCCGGCATCATAACAGATTGACGAGTGCGGGAAGCGCGAATCCCGCCTGCCGGATGCTACCCTGCTAGAGAATGTCTACGCATAGAATCGCCGTCATTCCAGGGGACGGCATCGGCACGGAAGTGGTTCCGGAGGGGCTGCGCGTTCTGGACGCCGCGGCAGCGAAGTTCGGCATCGGTCTGCACTACGATCACTTCGATTTCTCCAGCTGTGATTATTACCTGCGGCACGGCAAAATGATGCCGGATAACTGGAAGGAGCTGATCGGCAGCCACGATGCGATCTTCTTCGGAGCCGTCGGCTGGCCGGCCAAGGTCCCCGATCACATTTCTTTATGGGGCTCGCTGCTGCTGTTCCGCCGCGAGTTCGACCAGTACGTCAACCTGCGCCCCGTGCGGCTGATGCCGGGCATCCCGAGCCCTCTCGCCAATCGCAAGCCCGGCGACATCGACTTCTACGTGGTGCGCGAGAACACCGAGGGCGAATACTCCTCGGTCGGCGGCAAGATGTTTTCCGGCACGGAGCGCGAAGTGGTGCTCCAGGAGACCGTCTTCACGCGCGTCGGCGTGGATCGCGTCGTGAAATACGCCTTCGAGCTTGCCAAGCGCCGTCCCAAGAAGCACCTGACCTCGGCCACGAAATCCAATGGCATTTTTATCTCCATGCCGTACTGGGATGAGCGCGTCGTCGAAATGTCCAAGAACTATCCCGACGTGAAGGTCGACAAATTTCACATCGATATTCTGACCGCCCACTTTGTGAGAAATCCGCACTGGTTTGATGTCGTCGTCGCGTCTAACCTGTTCGGCGATATTCTCTCCGACCTCGGTCCGGCTTGCACGGGAACGGTGGCCATCGCGCCTTCCGGCAACATTAATCCCGAGCGTAAATTCCCGTCTTTGTTCGAGCCCGTGCACGGCTCGGCGCCGGACATCGCCGGGAAAGGCCTCGCGAATCCGATCGGCCAGATCTGGAGCGGCGCGATGATGCTCGATCACTTGGGTTATCCCGCCGCGCACGACGCCATCGTCAAGGCCATCGAGCAGGTCACCGAGCACGGCCCTCGCACGCCCGACATGGGCGGCACCGCGACCACCAGCGATATCGGCAAAGCGGTGGTCGAAGCGCTCGCGAAATAGGATGCGCCCGCGAGTCAAACGAGGCCGTCGAGCGAAAACGGGAGTTTGGTAGGCGCGGCTGGACTCGAACCAGCGACCCTCAGCTTAGAAGGCTGATGCTCTATCCACCTGAGCTACGCGCCCGCCTCATCATGGTAACAATCGCGAGCTTTCTCTGGCTTTGAAACCCCGTCATCCCGACGGGTGGGGCAGGCCCCCGGCCTGCGGCGGTTTCTCAAACCGCCTGATCCCTTATCCCCACGTCGTCATCCCGCGCGCAGCGAGATCTGTCTTTCTGGCCCCTGCCCCTTTCGTTCTGGCCCTCGGCCCCTTCCTCAGTCACAACCTACTTCCCTCTACCCATCAACAACTTCCACCGATCCGCTCGATCCCGTCTGCTATTCTTCGGTCGTGAATTGATTTTCTTCCTGGCCAGGAAGCGTTGCATTGCAGTGGTACTGAACTCCTGTCGGCCCTAAAAAGCCTAACGTCGCGCAACCATGAGTATGCCGGCGGCGGGAGACTTTGAAACCGGTTTCATTAAACTGTCGCGGGATCACGACCTATATGGATCGCCCGCGGCGGTCATCAGAGAGGGAGTGTCGAAGCGGGAAAAACAGGGGATTGCCAGAAAGCAGTCTTAGATCCCCCGTGAGACGCCTCTCAAATCATGGGCGGCAGAAGCGCACAGCGAATGCGTTGTGCGCGACTCGAAACAGGAGCGTACAGCAATTGCGTTGTGCGCGTCTGAATCACGGATACGCACGGCGATAAGTCCGCGAAGCCCCGGCCGCCCGCAACGCCCAAAGTGTCTTTCGACGCCCGTAGTGTCTTTTGTGGGGCAGGCCCCCGGCCTGCAGCGGCCTCTCAGGCCGCCGATACTTTGAAAGATGTTCCCTTCGTCATCCCGATCCCGCTGGGCGGGAGAGGCGATCTACTTCGTCTTCGAAAAATCGGTCGGATTCGCGAAGATCGATTCCACGTTGGCCACCAGCTTTCCGTTCGCCTCGGATTCCTTCTGCACCTTCTGCCATTCCGGATCGGCGCGGAAATCGTCCCAGGATTTCTTGGCGGCGTCGCGGCTGGGGAATTCCAGAATGTAGATAAACGTGTTCTTCGAAAGCGGCTCGTCCATCGGGGCGAAATAGCCCACGCTCTTCATATTGTGCTTCTTGAAGATCGCGTCCGTGTGATTGCGAAAACGCGCCTGCAGTTCTTCGAGCTTGCCCGGCTCGGCCGTATACCGGCGGATCTCGTACACATTGTTTGTTGAGGCGGAAACGGTCGTCTCGCGGCCCATCCAGTAACCGGCCGCGGCGGCCACCAGCGAACACAGAACGATGATCTCTTTCATATGCAATCTCCTGTTTATAGAGCATACACCTGGTCGAAAAACGAGCAAGTATAAGTTAACCTCGCGTTCCCGTTCCCTGCTAACCTCAAGGTTCACGCATGCTCGGCGGCAACTCCGCCGGTCGAAAACAATGGACAAAAAACTCCAAATTATCCCTCTGGGCGGCCTCGGCGAATTCGGGATGAACTGCATGGCGATTCGTTACGGCGAGGATATTCTCGTCGTCGATGCCGGCATGATGTTCCCCGATGCCGAACTGCTGGGCGTCGATATCGTTACGCCCGATTTCACCTACCTGGAGCAGCACCGCAAACACGTCCGCGGCCTGATCCTGACGCACGGCCACGAGGATCACATCGGCGCCGTCCCCTTTCTTCTATCGACGCTGCAGGTGCCCGTCTATGGCACGGCCTTTACGCTCGCTCTGGTGGAACGGCGCCTGGAAGAACACGGCCTGTTGGACCAAGCCGATCTGAATCCCATTAAACCGGGTGGAAAGCTCACGCTGGGGCCGTTCGCGATCGAGTTCATCAACGTCACGCACTCCATTGTGAGCTGCGTCGCGCTGGCCATCACGACGCCGCTCGGCGTCATCATCCACACGGGCGATTACAAAGTCGACCCCACGCCCATCGACAACGAGCTGTTCGATCTTCACACCCTCGCCGAGTACGGCAAGCGCGGCGTGCTGCTGCTGATGTCGGATTCCACCAACGTGGATCGCCCCGGTTACACCGAGAGCGAGCGCGCCGTCGCTCCGCGCCTGGAGGATCTGTTCGTGCGTTCGCCGCGCCGCCTGGTGATTTCCTGTTTCAGCTCGTCCATTCCGAGGCTGCAACAGATTCTCGATCTGGCAAAGGAGCACGGCCGCAAAGTCGCGTTTCTCGGCCGCAGCATGAACAACACCACGGAGATCGCACACGACCTGGGTTTCTTGCGAATCCCCAACGGCATCCTGCTCCGGCCGCAAGATATCATGCAGACCGCGCCCAGCAAGCTGGTGGCGGTGGTTTCCGGCACGCAAGGCGAGCCGATGTCGGCGCTCTCGCGCGTGGCCGTCGATAATCACAAATCGCTGAGCCTCGAACCGGGTGACACCGTGGCGTTAAGTTCGCGCATCATTCCGGGAAACGAGAAAGCCATCTACCGGATGATCAACCACATCTCCAAGCGCGGCGCGGACGTCGTGTATGGCTCCATGAACCCGCCCGTCCATGTTTCGGGTCACGGCAGTGCCGAGGAGCTCCGCTTAATCCTGAATCTGGTGCGGCCGCGATACTTTGTTCCCATACACGCCGAATACCGGCAGCTCGCGCGCCACGCCAAACTAGCCCAGCATTTGAGTCACCTGGGGCTGAAGGAATCGTTCGTGCTGGAATCGGGCGAAACCTTGATGATCGATCACGAGGGCGCGCACAAGGGCGAGAAAGTCACCGTCGGCCGCGTGTGCATCGATTCGGGCTCGCTCGATGAAGTGGTCGAAGACATGGTCATTCGCGACCGGCGCCATCTTTCCGAGGACGGCTTCGTGCTGCCGATCATCGCCATCAACAAGAACACCGGCAAAGCCGAGGGGCTGCCGGAGATCGTCAGCCGCGGCTTCATGTCCATGGAAGAGAGCTCCGAGGTTCTCCAAAACGCCCGCCAGGTGGTGGTCAAAACGCTCGAAAATTCCACTGCCGAGGAGCGCGGCGACTGGGGCGTGATGCAGGAAAAAATTCGCGCGGATCTGAAACGCTACATCAGCAAGCAGACCGCGCGTCGGCCGCTGATTCTCCCGGTTATCCTGGAATTATGAAGTGGCGCACGCACTCGTGCGTGCCGCGTTCACACTCCTGTGAACGCCTTTCGTAAGGAGCCAAATAGTGGACGTAACCGACGCCTCCGGATATCCGGGGCACGCCGATCAGATATTTTCGCCCGATACTGAACAGGAAGTCGCCGATCTCCTGCGCCAGGCCTCCGCCCAGAAGATTCCCGTCACGGCTGCCGGAGCGCTCACCGGGTTGGCTGGCGGCGCCGCTCCGCAAGGCGGCTGGGAGATTTCCCTCTCGCGTTTTCGCAAGCTTGAAATTTTCAATGGCCGCGCCCGCGTCGGCCCCGGCGTCCTGCTGCGCGAGGTGCAAGCCGCGGCTGCAAACTCCGGCCAGTTCTACGCGCCCGATCCCACCGAGAATACTTCTTCTATCGGCGGCAACATCGCCGCCAACGCCAGCGGCTCGCGCAGTTTCCGCTATGGAGCCACGCGCCGCCACGTGCTCGCGCTGAACGCGGTGTTCGCGGACGGCGGTATCCGAACCATTCATCGTGGTGAGAAGGTTGACTTCGACGTCCCCGCGATCTCGCTGCCGCGCACGACGAAGCTATCAGCCGGCTATCCTCTGCAGCCTGGCATGGATCTGATCGATCTGATCATCGGTAGCGAAGGTACGCTCGCGCTGATCACCGAAGCCGAACTGCAACTGCTGCCGGCGCCGGGCGAACGACTGGGAGGAGTCGTCTTCTTCGTCTCGGAAGCCGCCGCTTTAGATGCCGTTGATTTATGGCGTCCCACGCCGGGGCTGAACATGATCGAGTACATCGACGAGGCGTCGCTCAAAATGATGGACGTCCCGCACAAGGCCGCGCTGATGATCGAAATCGAGGGTGACGCCGACGTCGATCTCTCGGGCGCGCTCGAATCCGATTCCTGGTTCGCCATGTCGGCCGCCGATCGCGAGCGCTTCCGCGTGTTTCGCCACGGGCTCGCCGAAAAGGTGAACGCGCGTATCCGGCGCACGGGATATACGAAAATCGGCACCGATTACGCCGTGCCTCTCGATCGCAATCGCGAGATGATGGCCGCGTATCGCAAAACTCTCGATCACGAGATGCCCGGAAAATACGTGATCTACGGCCACATCGGCGACGCGCACGTCCACGTCAACGCATTTCCGGAATCGCAGGAAGAACACGATCGCGGCAAAGAGCTCATGACGGATCTGGCGCGCGTGGCCGTGTCGCTCGGAGGCACCGTCGGCGCCGAGCACGGCTTAGGGAAGCGCAAAACGCATCTGCTCGAAATCCAATATCCGCCGGATCAGATCGAGGCAATGAAAAACGTCAAGCGTCGGTTCGATCCCGATTGGCTGCTCGGGCGCGGTACGCTGTTCGCCTATCCGGGGGCTTGACCGGTTGTAATTTCAGGCCTCGATTTTCCTAGGCCGCAACGAGGTCCGTCTTCGAAAAGTCTTTTCCGACGAACAAGAGCGGATGGCCGCTCACTTTGGCTGCCGCGTAACTCATCAATCGCCAAAGTTCAGAGCCGCGGGATGACGACATTTGCCATAGCGCAGGAATGCGGAAGATGCGGCACTCGCGTGGTGCTCGGAAAAAGGAATATGAACGCCGGCTTCGCGCGAACTCATGGACCAGGATAGTCCATCCATCCCCAATCGGGTGCCGACAACATCGCAAATTCTAAGACCGTTCGCGAATCGCAATCCCCAGCGCAGCGGCT
>CAWJHX010000002.1:0-1412500 GCA_963842825.1 Terriglobia bacterium
CTAGATGGTCGCGATCGCGCAGAAGACCTGCGGCAGTCTTTTCGAGGCCTTCAGAAACCAGCTTCGCTTCGAGCTGCGCGCCAGTGGGGTCGCCGGGTTTGCGCGATGGCTGGGCCGGCGGCGGCACAGGTTCCGCGCCGAGCAACAGCCGGACTCCGCTGAGACGTTCCAGGCGGTCGGCAATCATGGCAAAGCCATCAGCGTTGAAGTAGCCGGTGGCGATGGACATGGCAACGGGTGTCTTGTAGGTGACCTCCAGCCAGTCCAGGTGACCGTTCAGCGCATCGATGAGTTTGAGTTCCAGATTGTCAACAAACTCGGGTCTCATAGACGGCCCTTCCAGACTTCAAAGTGTTTGAGGGTTGCCTGCAACCGCTCTTCGTAATCCCAGCCTTCGTGGAATGTCTCGAAAACGATGCGGAGCTGACGGGCGTCCAGCCCGTAAAGATGCGCGACGACGGCGTCCAGCTCATGAATCATTTCCGCCTTCTCGTCGGGATGCAACTTCCCGTGTGCGACACCGACTGCCTTGGCCCATGCCGCGAAGCGCTTGTCTGGCGCCGCGAGGCGTCCCGAAAGCGCAACGACCCGCTTCCAAAGGAGCGATGTTCGTGGTGGGCGGGGGATGGGGAACGGGTTGAGGATGAAAAAATTCAGGCCGATTTCTACAAAGCGTCGCGAATACCAGTCGAGCGGAAGCGAGCACAAGATAGCAAGCAGATATGCATGGTCCCGCTCATCATCCGACGGCCAAACGAGGTATGGCGCTTTGTTGGTTAGAAACACTTCGCCTGGCAGCAGCGCCGCCCGGACAGTACGGGTGTCAGTCGCCCTGGTGATGTCCCTGAAAGCGATACGAGGCGTGAAGCACGGAAGTGTTGAAGGATCTTTGCGCCATGCCGCCGAAAACTCGTGGAATGCAGAGCGTTCCAGTTGTCCGCTCCGCAGGCGCTTGTCTTGCAGTGCCTTGCATATCTTCTTCGGCGCGCCCCATGCATAGTACGTGCCGGTGTCCGGTTCCCAGATGTCGAAAGATTCGCTTTTAAAGATGGGCCAGTATCCTTCCGGCTGGGCATCGGCGAATTTCATCAGCCCTTTGTCATTGGTTGCGTGAAGTTCGGCGACAGGTCTCGCACGCCAACTCCCCTCGATCTTCACGTCCAGGCGCGGTGACTTTCGCATCTGTACAAATACTTCGCCCGAATCCTCATTCGGCAGCAGAGGGAGCGCCCATGTATCTGTCCACTCGCCGACCTCGCTGACAAGAAATTTCAGTGACGGTCGCTGTACGCCCTCCTCAAACCGCTGGAGGGAACGGAACGGCCCGCGGAACGGAAGTACCTGCCCGGACGCTGGGGGCCGCTTCGAGAATGCAGCCAGGACGATGGTGTATTGCGGGTGAACATCATCGAATACCCATCCCTGGTTGTTCAATAACCATGTCAGATCATGAAACTGCCCCCCCGCAAAAGCCTGCTGGCGGAACTCCGTGCTTCCCTTGGCGCACATCGCGCTCCGCGGCAGGACAATCCCGGCCCAGCCGGTGCCCGGCGCGAGCAGCTCTCAGAATCGCCAGTAAAAAGCTTTGTAAACGTCGGGATCACCGGTTCCCATTCCGGGGTACTGGCCGCTGGTCAGGACGCTGCGGAGTAGTTCGGCTTGCGCGCGCTCCGCTTCGTACACCTTCACCAGATCGGGGCGCGCGGCGCGAAGTTTCTTTTTCTCCGTCTCCTGTTCTTTCTGTTGCAGCGAATGGAATCCGGGATTGTGCCGGGTCCAGAAGCGGTCCTCTTCGACGGTAGCCTCTTCCCACGGTGGGTTGCCCAGTAAGAGATCGAATCCGCTTCGTTCGCGCAGGAATACTTCCGGGAAGGCAACCGGGAAATGAAAGGGCGGGATCGCCGTTAGAACTTTTACCGCTTGCTTATGGATAGCTGTTCCCGGCAACTTGTCGAGATTGGCGATCCAGCGCGCCCCATCCTGCCAGACTGCCTGCCGACAGTCAGAATTCAATCGGGCCGCCGTGAGAATGTCAAACAGCGCACCCACTGGGGCTGCGGCACGCTGGGCTTCTGAAAAAGCTATTCGAGCCTGGGCGATCTCCGAGGCGTTGGCATCGCTGAGGCCAGCCAGTTGTCGCAACGGCTCCAGGGCGGGTGTCAATTCGGCGCTACTGATCCGCAAGAGGCTGCCACCCATTTCCTCCAGGCACTGATTTGCTTCATCTAGCGTTCCAACACCAATGAGCGCATTGCCCCATAGCAGGTTGTGATCCAAGAATGACAAAGGCAGACCGGGAACGAATGTGTGAATCCAGATCGCCAAACGCGCCAGATCGACAGCGATAGTATTCAGATCGACGCCGTAGACGCAGCGGCGAGCGATCTGACGGCGGAGCAACTGCGTGTCTTCGAGCGTGACTGCCCCCGCGAGCGGACCGAGAGCCCGGTTGGCGGCATTGACACAATCGCATCACGGGAAAAGAGTCCGCCGTTATAGGCGGGGACGCCCCAAGTCGTATTTCCTTTGTCCACTGCTTTGAAAAGATGGTCGAATTCCTCCCACAGAGCGGTGCCGGTAGCAAAGGCGGTGGCGTCATGTTTTAGCTGGACGAGTTCCTGAGCCTTGTGTTTTAACGACCGGTCGCGATAGAGCGTGTTGTGCTTGTATGGCAACAATTCTTTGTCTTCGGCATAGGCCAGGAACAACAGCCGGAACAGGTAGATCAGCGTCATCTGGTAGGATTCCGCCAGATCTTCGGGAGTGGGTCCCTTCAAACCACGGGCCGAGAGAATGCCCAATGCCAGATCGGGGACTACTTCGTTATAGACGCGATCGCGCAAGCGCGCGCCTAGCTCAGCTGCGTAGCGGACGGAATTGCTGAGGAGTTCTTCAACGACGCCCTGTTTCTTGAGGGCATCGGCAGAGAACAGAAGCCAGAGGTAGGCCGCGTCTGTGGGGCCAACCAGGTCGAGGTGAATCTCGGCGAACGTTTCGGTCCGGCTGCGGCGTCCGGTTCCCACACCCGTCCCGACGGGATGAAGTCGCAGAACGGGACCGGCGGATACAACGACCCAGTCGAGATTCTCCTGGTCCGCTTTGGCGTGTGTATGAGACGGGAGAAAGCTGAGCGAAACGCGGGCTGGGTAGGTCTGGTGATTCATTGCGGTCGAGAAAGACAGCGATCGCCCGGCGATGCTGGCCGGCACGGAGAATACTGACCGGTCCGGGCGTTGCATCGATCGCGTACCCGAGATGCTGGAGAAGTGTTTCGCGGCGCAGATTCAGCAGGGGCCGCGCTTGCTCTCCCGCCTTCGGCCAGCCCGGATTGCGGGGGAGGCCTTTTGCAATTCGTGGGTAGCGAAGAGACCCTCGTTACGTATACCGGGCAGCGCCGCGTCTGCTTCAGGGATGGCTGAAGAAAGAAACCGAAGCGCGGCGTTGCGATCTGGCTCGGCAAGAGCGGAGCGGCAAAGTCGTTCGACGCGGTCTGGTTCGAGCGCTGCGAAAGCCGGCGGTGGATCACCGTTCGGACCGCAAACAGCGGCGGACTTGCCATGGAGCACGACGACGAGAAGAGGCGTTGCGCGTCCCGCGAGACGGGAATTCCAGATTGCCCGCAAGTTGGTGGCGGTCGGCTGGATGTTCGAAGAAAGAACTGCCACTTCGAGGGCATTGGGGCCATTTCCCAGGTAGAGCGCGAGCGGTGTGGCACCCTTCGGATCGCCGATATTCAGGGGTCGTTGCGCGAGGTCGGCGAGGAACGGAGATGGCATGTTAATCGAATCCATATCTTATCCGAATTCGGCTTCGGGCCGAACCAGAGTCTCGAAGTACAGACGACATTTCTCAGACCGAACGACAGTCCGGGATGGATTGGCGGAGTTTGAACGGATGTAGCATTAATCCCCCGACCTTGACTTGCACCCCGATGCGGTGGACAACCACGAGATGGGTCTCGTCTATGAGTACCTCATACGCAAATTCAAAGAAGGTGCGGCAGCGGGTGAGCAGTATACCCCGCGCGATGTCGTCCAACTCCTGGTGCAACTCGTCTTTGCTGATGTAGAGCACGAGATGAAAGCATCGAAGGGCTCCCTGGTCGGCATCTACGATCCGGCCTGCGGCACTGGCGGCATGCTGACGGTCTCAAAGGAATACCTCACCTCACAATGGGGGCTCGACCCGTCCAATGTATTCCTTTATGGCCAGGAATTGCGTGAGAAGACATACGCCATCTGCAAGGCGGACGCGCTTATGAAGGGCGACGACGGCAGTCGCATTAAGCAGGGCAATAGTCTTTCCGAGGACAAGCTCATGGGGGAGCGCTTCAACTTCATGATGGCCAATCCGGAGTTTGGCACGGACTGGAAGAAGATTCAGGACTTCATCAGAAAGGAAGCGGGGCGCGGCGACGCCGGCCGCTTCGGCGCGGGCCTACCTGATGTTGGCGATGCCTCGCTGCTTTTCCTTCAGCACATGATTAGCAAGATGACACCTGTGGACAAAGGCGGCAGCGTCATCGGTATCGTTTTCAATGGTTCGCCCCTCTTTAATGGTGACGCTGGCTCCGGCTGGTCGGATATCCGTAAATGGATCATTCAAAACGACTGGCTCGATGCCATCGTGGCCCTTCCGGAGGACATGTTCTACAACACGAACATCTCCACGTATCTCTGGATCGTCCGCAACAACAAACCCGCTAACCGCACGGGGACCATCACGCTAGTCAATGGAAACCAGGACCGTTTCCGCACCCTGATGCGCCGGAATCTCGGGAAAAAGCGCGTAGAGCTCACCCCCGCAGCTATCAGGGAGCTGGTCGACGCTTATCGCGATGGCAAGCCCGTAGCAAAGCTGGCGCACGTTTTTGATTCGAAGGACTTCGGCTATACCCGCGTCACCGTCGAACGTCCGCTCCGTCTCCGTTACGAGATCGATGAGACCCGCCTTGCAAATTTTCAGAAATCCGTGTTCTTCACCGCGTTGGTGGAGACAAAGAAAGTCGGCGACAAGGCGAAGGCGGACATTGCGAAAGGGCAGGAGAAGCAGGCCACGATCCTCGGCGCACTGGAGAAAGTGAAAGTTCTTTGCCCGTGTCTGGACGACCGCGCATTTCAGACGGCCATCAACGATGAGCTACCGTTCAAGGCGCCTGGCCAACTCGTCACCGCACTGCGGTCATCATTCGGGGAGACGGATGAAACAGCAGAGATGGTACTAATCAAGCCGCTTGAGCCGGACTTCGACCCGGAAACTGCCGAGTCCGATCCTGGCAACTGGTATGAGACCGACGGCAACCTTCGCGACGAGGAGCGCATCCCGCTGAAGACGGACATCGCCACTTATTTCGCCAAGGAGGTCTTGCCCTATGCGCCAGACGCCTGGATGGACCGCAGCAAGGACAAGGTGGGCTATGAGATTGGCTTTACCAAATACTTCTATGAATACAAGCCTCCACGGGACCTGACGGCCATACTAGCCGATCTCGAAGCCCTCGACGCCGAAGCGGATAGACTCCAAGCGGAGCTTCGTGCCTGATGAGACTAGAACTTCCTCCGTACCCAGCTTACGGGTCCGCGGAATCGGATCGGATCGGAAAGATCCCGTCCGGATGGGACGTCTTACCCTTTAAGCGCCTTTGTAAGCGAGTCGATGTTGGTATCGCGGAAGCCGCAACTCACGCCTACGCAGAAACCGGTGTTCCCATCATTCGCGGAACAAACGTGAGGCCTAATAGATTGGAGGGTGAAATCCTCTTCATCGAACCGTGGTTCGCTGAGAAGAATCGCTCCAAGTACATGCGGGCAGGTGACTTGGTTACAGTCCGGACCGGTTATCGTGCACGTGCTGTTGATGCTCGCCCAGGTGCGACTCACTTCCCGCACGGTGCCTGAAACCGCGCCCGACTCCGCCGCCGAAACTGACGACGCCTCAGAGAAAGACGCCGGAAAGGAAGCAGACGAACCAGGCAGGAATGCGCACGGAGACGTTCAGCGGCCGGACCGTTCCAGAGGAAAAGGGACCGGGAGGTGGGCGGAGGTCTTTGTCTGTCGCTGAGCGCACCGCGAATGACATCGTTTACTGCCTGATGTGCAGCAATATCGGTAGCGTCCGAGAATCCGACCCTGAACGCGAGACGCTCAAATCAACGGAGGGCGCGTTACACGTGGGAGTCCCCGCGAGGCGTGTTTCTCTTGCACGCTACAATGGTTCGGATCCTCGTTGTCTTATGGATCGGTGCCCTTCTTGACGATTCGCCACATCCCGATTTGTGCCGTTGCCATGTTGACGATTGGGGCCGGCTCTGCCTTTGCCCAAGAGGCCAAGGGTCCTGCGCCCGCGCCACCAAAGAATTTGAAGCTGATTCCGGCGAACGTCGACCTGACGGACGTGATGCGCGGATTCAACGAAGCGCTCGGCGTGCAATGCACGTTTTGTCACGTCGCCGGGGATTTCGCCTCCGACGCCAATCCGCTGAAAGAAACGGCGCGCAAGATGATTACGATCGTACGCCAGGCCGAGCCTTTCTTCCCGTCGACGGCCGGCCCATTTCCGCGCGGCTACCATGAAGTCGATTGCATGACCTGCCATCGCGGGAAGACGCAGCCGGATACCAAGGCGGCGTTTTATTGGATTGCCACGCGCGAGGCCAGAAGCGGCCCGAACACGGAGACCACCCCGGGAGTGAATCTCAGAGTGCTCCCACCGGAGACGCCGGTTCACGGAGCGCATTCCGTGATGGAAGACTGGCGCGACGCGCTCAATGTGGATTGTGGATTCTGTCACGGCGGCACCGGAGCCCAAGCCGACGATTCGAACCCGCGCAAAGACGTCACGCGTAAAATGATCCAGCTGCTGCGGGTGATGAATGCGAATTTCCCTGGCACTGGCGTTTATCCCGTGGGCCAACAGGCAGTGACGTGTTACACCTGTCACCACGGCGATGCCCATCCGGAGAGCCTCAGCAACCACCGTTATTAAGGTCCCATTCCGCCGCGTCCTTAGAGACACGGCCCAAAGGCATACAGCCTGAAAGGGCCTCAAAGCTTTGCTCTCGAGCAGGTCCTTTGCTGGGGCGCCGGGTGGAAGCACTCTTCAACGCGCATATCCTCACTGTGAGGACGGCCTGTTTTGTCAAGCCACCTGCGGCGTGAGCAGTCGTGCCCCTTAACCACCATTAACGGTAGGCAACTGGCCGCCAGCCAAAGGTGTCGCGTCTCCGCACTATCATGCTGGAGCTTTTTGCACGGCCACCAGGATCTGATGGGAAACCTGCCTGGTACCGGTGCTTACGCGCTGGGCGGCTTATACGGCTCACGCAAATTTCGAAATCTCCCCACCCGAGTGCTGTTAAGGACTCGCTTGTTCCGGGACAGGGATGCGTCATCCCACCCTGCTGGCTGTAATCGCGCAATTGCCGGACGGCCAGTACGTACTCACGAGTTCGCATATCCGTCAGTAACCGGCCCTTGGAGTTGCGAACAATTCGGTCATGGACTTGCAACAAGCAGTATGGATGAAATAAAGCACCGGGTGACCGAAGCCGGCAGCGAGCGGTTAGAAGCGCCGCATTTGGGCCCGCGTAGCTTAAGTTTGCGAAATCGGTCTGGGCCATTGCGATGCTTGGAGGGTATTTGCGTGGCATCGTTCAGAGATTTGAGGAGAAACTGTCATGGCAACCGTAATGTCTGAAACCAGTGCAGAGAATACCAGCGAAGCGCGGACGACGTGCGCTGGGACGTGTGCCGGTAGAGAGGTGAAGGATGCTGCTATGCGGGCAGAGAAGACCTTCCGGGACGCGAAGGCGACGGTCAGCGCGCAGCTGGACGAGACGAGAATGCAAGCCGAGCGGTTCGGCAAACGCGCCCGGTATGCCGTGGAAGACGGCATCAGCGAGGCTGAATACCGGATTCGGCGGAATCCGCTGAATTCTGTCGCCTTGGCATTCGCCACAGGCGCGGTAGTTAGCTTCCTCGCTCCGCACGTGATGGGCAAAAAGGGTAAAGTCGCCTAATAACGCGGGTGTTGCGCGACCTCAGGATTGTCACCATCCGGTTCTGAAGTTGCAGCGTATCAAGCGAAATGAGGCGACTGTGATCGGTAGAAGCGTCGGCATTCTCAGCATAACTATGGCGATCTTCGGCGTGGGGTGGGTGGACCAGCGCCATAGTCCACCCCAAGAGGGGCTGATCGCCTCTATTCAGGGGCCTGCCCTATATAAAGCATATTGCGCCACATGCCATGGTCCTGAAGCCAAGGGCAATGGTCCCAGGGCCTCGACGCTCAAGTTTCCTCCCGCGGATTTGACGCGCATCTCAGCGCGCAACGGAGGAACATTCCCGCTGATGCGGATCGAGCGGATCATCTCCGGTGAAGAAGAACGGCGCGGCCATGGGGCAATGCCCGTTTGGGGGCCAGTTTTTTCAGAAGTCGGCCGGGACCAGGATCTGGGACGGGTACGAATCGACAACCTCGCTCGGTATTTGAGAGACATCCAGGCGAAGTAGAGAGTCTCGAAGGCGCTGACCTCAACGATTCCTCAAAAAGTAGCTCACGCTCGGGATGTTAAGACGTGTTCGGAAGTGATCCACCGTCTGGAAGCCCCCCAGGGACCTGTGCTAATCGCTCAATGGAATGTTCCTGGATGGCGGGCAACATCCACACTTGTTATCCGGTCCAAAGCGTGAGGAATTTCGCGACGCCGAGACAAATGAGTCTGGCCTTTAGCGCGAGAGATTTCGCACGCCATGAGCGGCTTCGCTCAAACCCACATTTATTTGCTGAACACGACACGTAGCCAACCTATTGATTCTGGAGAACTGCTAGGTTGGCGTTTGCATTGCATTCAGAGAGGAACGCGAGGCAAGGGCGGATGATGGCCGGCCAACCTCCGAGCGGCTTTCTACTCGTGCCCCGCTTCTAATTGAGGTAGCAAAAGTGAATTACGATCTCGGTTTTGCAGCTTTGTGCCCGTCTTGTCACTGCGAGGTTGATCAGGGCGGCTTCCCATCTTACGCATTGCGACAGTTCATAAAGGACAGAACTCTACGGTTCTACTGCAAGGCGTGCAATCTTGAGTGGCAACCGAGTGAAAAGGAACGGACCAGCGTAGAATCCCTCCTGCGGCACCCGCTCTCCGGTGTAAATGCAAAAAAAGTGCCTGCGATGGAATAGCAAAGACGTCGGACGGGGTTTCGCATGGATAAGGGTTGTTCGCCCAATCGCGGACGGTCAGTTTATTCAACCGCACGTGCCGACCGAGCCTTCCCGAGCACCGTTATGACGTGTTATCGGTAGCGATCCGCCTTGCTTTAGCTCGCAGAAGAAGTTTTCGGGGAAGATGGTGGCTCTGCGTCTGCTGCGGCATCGGGCGGAGCGCTTCGCGGCCGACTACTAGAATCCAGCGTGCAGCCTAAGCCGATCCGACATCCCTTGAATCTGCACGATTGTTCCAAGAAATACGGACTTCGCGGCTGGGACGCGAAGGCCATTCCTTGAAACGTCCACAATCCTAACCTCCTGGCGATCCAAGGACAAAGGACTGAGTTCCTGGAAAATGGCATCATCTCCGGTACTGAAGCGTGGCTCAGACGGTCCGCATAAAGAATCCCGTGCGTCTTGACGATGGAAACACGAGGGGCAAGGTACGTCTACCTCCACGCAATTCGCAGTCTGCGAAGACAAGACTTCGGAGCTGACTCTGGAGAACCGCGCCGGCCGGCTCACCCGTCCTGCGCCGAACCGTCTAACCACGTTCTCTCCTTTTCGGTATACGGTCGCTATCACTTCCGTGGGGTACGTGATCCTAGTCCTGTTGAATTGGCTTGGGATCGGCAGAAACCATCTGGGGCTAAACGCATTTGTCGCCGCAGTTGTGGATACCACGGTCTTTCTCATCGCGGTCCTTCCTCTTTTGTATTTCCTGATGTTCCGGCCCATGCAGCGGTACGTCGAACAAAAGGAACAGGCCATACAGGAGCTTGAGCAAGCTAAAGTTCAGCTAGAGGAACGCGTGGGAGAGCGAACCCATGAGCTGGCGTCCGCCAGCCGCGAAGTCCACCAATCCTTGCAGGCACTCAAAGAAACACACCGGGAAAGCACCTTACTCGGCGAACTGATCGAACTGCTCCAGGCCAGCCGGACGGCTACGGAAGCAGAGGATATGTTACGGCGGTTTGGAGAAAAACTATTTCCCGCCCTGGGTGGAGCAATTTACCTCTACCGGTCCTCCCGCAATATTCTCGAACGGGCCGCCTACTGGAACGGAGAACCGGCGTCGTCGGAGACTTTCACGCCAGAGGACTGTTGGGCGCTACGACGGGGCCGGCAACACCTGGCCGAAAACGATCAAAAAAATCCGCGATGCCGTCACGTCAGACAAGTTTCCGCGACTTCGCTGTGCGTACCGATGATGGCTCAGGGAGAAACGACCGGCGTGTTGGTCTTGCATCGAGAAAGTTTGCCGGGACAATCGGCCGCGCCGATTTCCGAGGGGGCGCAACAGCTGGCACTGACCGCGGTCGAACAGATTGCGCTCGCGCTGGCCAACCTCCAGCTCCGCGAGAAATTGAGGGATCAGGCGATCCGGGACCCTCTCACCGCCATGTTTAACCGCCGTTATTTTGAAGAGACGGCGGAACGGGAACTTCGGCGAGCCGCACAGGAAGGGGCCAGCGCGGGCGTGATCATGATGGATCTCGACCATTTCAAACGGCTCAATGATACTTGGGGACATGAAGCCGGTGATGTCACACTGCGGCGAATCGGTCTGCTCTTACAGAACAAGACCCGGGTAGAGGACATCGCGTGCCGATACGGAGGGGAAGAATTCTTGCTCTTGCTGCCCGGCCTCTCCCGCGACGCCCTGGTTTCACGGGCGAATCAAATCCGGGAAGCCATCAAGGAGATGGATCTGCACTTCCGCGGCGAAGTACTTGGCTCCATCACGATTTCCTGTGGGGTGGCGATATTTCCGGATCATGGCCGGACCTGCGCCGAACTAACCGAGGCCGCGGACCGTGCTTTGTACGTTGCCAAGCAAAACGGGCGCGACAAAGTGGTCGTTGCCTCCTAGAAACGTTAGATCCTTAGGCCCCGAGTCTTGCGCCGGGCAGGGAGCGGCGGAGGAGCGATTTTAGCTAAGTTTACCGGATCAGAGAGCACGTCGTGCCTGCCGGGCCGCCCCAGTAGACGAGGTCACAACCGCCCGTTATCGGTCATTATCGGAAGCTACTTCCGCGCTTCAGTTCGCACTCCCGCTGCTGGGCTTTCGAGCGCGCCTTAATGGGAGCCCCAAGGCTTACCCACCAGAAAATCGGGGTTGGCGCCCTTGCGCGGCGTATACTTCTGAACCCGGCCGTCTCGTACCGACGCGGTGTAGAGGCTTCCCTCCGAATCCGTGACGAACCCATGTACACCCCACATGCAGCCCTGGCACGTACCAAACGTACCCCACGAATAGAGGAAATGTCCGTCTTCGTCATAAGCGTTCAGCTTGTTCGATCCCTGATCCGCAGCCCATAGAATGTGGTTCTTGCCCATGTAAAGGGTGTGAATGTTCATCGGCGGTCGCGGACCCATGTTCCACTGGTCCAGGAACTTGCCATTCTCGTCGAACTTTTGCACACGACCGTTGTCGCGGTCGTTGATGAAGACGAAGTGCCGCTCCGGATCGATGGCGATTCCGTGAACGTTGTTGAAATAACCGGGGCGAGTCTCATTCGGCTTGCTGCCTTTTTGGCCCCACTGGAAGAGCTTCTTGCCATTCTTGTCGTACTTAATCACACGCGTGCCGTCATACCCATCGCACAGGTAGAAACTTCCGTCGGGCTCAAACGCCATGAACGTCGGCCGCGCGAAATGCGTATCGTCGTCGCCCGGCACGCCCGGCGTGCCCAACGTTAAAAGGCGCTGTTTGCCGTCGTGCGTGAATTTGCTGACGAAGTGGTTATCAGCATCCACGATCCAGACGTTCTTTTCCGGATCGTAAGGACTGACCTCAATGTCGTGCGGCCGTCCCCAGATCTTGTCCCATTGCGACCAGTCTTCCACCACTTTGCCATTGCGATCCAGCACGACAATGACGTGATCCCAGCGCCAATCGACGCCCGGCCGCCCCGCGCGCCCATCACTGACGTCGGGACAATTCGGATTTCGCGGCATATTCGGAGGATTTTGAATCCCGCCACAACTCGGTGTGGCGCTGGCAGTCTCGCGCATCGGCAGGCCCATGCCCACGGGGAATTTCAAGCTCGGCCCGATCTGCGGAAGCCACGTCGTCTTGAGCCGTTCGGGAAGCAAGGGCAGCAAGCCCTTCTGCGCCACAAATACTCGATCGGGGGTTTCCGGAAAAACGTAGGTGGCCTGCGAAAAGGTCCAACCCTTGAGTTCGGGTAGGCTTTCCGCCAACGGCTTCTCCCAATTCTGCACAGGATCGTAAGGGCCGAAGACGTCCTGTCCGCCCTTCTGTCCTGGGACCGCTGCAAACCCCGACCCAGGCACCTTCGCCTCTTGTCCACTCAGCAGGCCCAAACGGTTGCTGAGCAAGATCGCCGTCAGGCAGACTACACCAGTAATCGCAATGTTTAGCGTTTTGCCTTTCATGTCGCAAGGATTATATCTCAACTGACACTCACGTGAGTCGGGAACCCGCGACAGGGAACCCGGGACAGAGGAAACCCGAGACACTTTTACCATTGGTTGTGAGGAAGTCTTCAACGGCCGTCACACTCACCGGCGTTCCGCTCATACCCGATGGATCGGTCCGGCCACTCGTACAAAACTGGACCGGTTATGAGAAGTTGAGTTGGTTCTATTCGGATTCGTTGCCAGGACCTTTTAAGTATCATTATCGGCAGCTTCCGCTTTGGCGCCACGTTGGCACATCCGCAGGTTGCGCGTGATTCGTCAAAGGCGCACGGACTTCCGTATACGCCGGGATCCAGGCGGAGCCGCCGGAGACTACGTCCGGGAAGCGCCCTTTGACACCATGACGATTTTGTGGAAAGATCCTCCGAGTACGATGTCAGTCCCGCTAAACGGGGGTATCCACTGGGGAGACTTTCCATGAGGTTAGTAAAAATTGCGTTGTTGTCCGCGTTGACGACTGCCGCGGTTTGGGCGCAGGCCACCGCACAGATGCACGGAGTGGTTCAGGACATGAGCGGCGCGGCGATTCCCGCCGCCACGGTGAAGGTGACGCAGACCGACACGGGCATTTCGAGAACCGTGACGACCGAGGCCGATGGCAGCTATGTTATTTCCAACCTTCCGCTGGGACCGTACCAGATTGAAGTCGCCAAGCAAGGCTTTGCGACCGTCGTGCAGTCGGGCGTCGTGCTGCAAGTCGGCAGCAACCCGGCGATCCCCATCGCGATGAAAGTAGGCGCGGTGTCGGAACGCGTGACCGTTGAAGCGAACGCGACGCAAGTAGAAACCAGCACCGTCGGCGTGGGCGCGGTCGTCGAAAACCAGCGCGTTGTCGATCTTCCGCTCAATGGACGCATGCCAACAGACCTGATCGCTCTGAGCGGCGCGGCGGTCCAGACCTCCGCCGCTGGTAGCACGACCGCCCTGACCATGCCCTTGGGCGCGCTTGTAGCGGTGGCCGGAGGGCAGCCGGACGGCGTCCAGTACTTTCTGGACGGAGCCTCGCACAACAACTATTTCGACGGAAGCGGCCTGCTGATCCCCTTTCCCGATGCCCTCCAGGAGTTCAAGGTCACCACCAGCACCCAGGAAGCCGCGACCGCTGGGCGCTCGGGAGCCTCGGTCAATGCCGTGATGAAATCCGGAACGAATACCTTCCACGGGGATGCGTTTGAATTTATCCGCAATTCCGACGTCAACTCCCGCGACTTCTTCCAGAAAACACTGGACGGCCTAAAGCGCAACCAGTTCGGCGGCGTGCTGGGCGGCCCCATCAAGAAAGACAAGGTGTTTTTCTTCATGGGCTATCAGGGCACCTTTGTGCGCCAGGCTCCCGTGCAAGCCCCCGTCACCATCCCGACACCAGCGATGTTACAAGGGGACTTTACTGGGATTGAATCCCCAAGCTGTCCGGGCGGCGGGAAGACGCTGAAGGCTCCGTTCGGCACCAACGGGTATGCCACCAACATGGTAAATCCCGCGCTCTTCAGCCCCGCAGCCGTCGCCATCGCGAAATTGCTGCCCGCCGCGAACAACTCCTGCGGTACATTTACGTACTCTCAACCCCTCAGCGAAGACAATCACGAAGTCGATTCCCGCGTCGATTATCAGCTGAGCGACAAGCAGAGCCTGTTCGCCCACTATCAATTGGCTAAGGAAAACATCGCGGTGCCCTATTCGCTGGCCCCGACCAACGTGCTGACCGCGGCCGGCAGCGGAGCCAACGATCAGTACAATAGTTTCACGCTGGGCGATACGTATCTGTTGAGCGCCACCAAGGTGAACTCCGCCCGCATTTACCTCGACCGCGTTACGGCGAACCTCCCGGGCGCCAAAATGTTCGGTCCGCAGGACGTCGGCATCCACGATTACACCTACCAGCCGAACTACCTGACCGCCACCGTAACCGGCGGATTCGAAACGGGAGCCGGCCAGTTCAGCGAAAACTCGTTCGCCTACACCACCGCCTTCGGCGCTAACGACGATTTCAAGATCGTGCATGGATCGCACCAGTTCGGCTTCGGCGGATCCATCACGCGGTCTATCGAGTGGTCGGTCGCGCAGGCGTGGTCGGGCGGCGCCTTTACGTTCTCGGGCGGCGTCACCGGCCTCGGCATGGGGGACTTTTTCCTGGGAGACGCCTCCCAGCTCCGGCAAGCCAATCCCAACCCACTGAATTTGTCCCAGCCGTTCGTGAACCTGTACGCGCAGGATACCTGGAAAGTCACGCCGAAGCTGACCTTGAACTACGGTGTCAATTGGGATCCCTTCTTCGGCATGGCGTTCCAACAGGGCGATGTTTATAACTTCAGCCTGGCGAATTTTTATGCGGGAATCACGAGCAAGGTTGTCTCCGGCGCGCCCCCGGGGTTCAGCTTCCCGGGCGATCCCGGATTTCCGGGCGCCTCGGGCATTAAGTCCCAGTATGCTCATTTCGATCCGCGCCTCGGCCTGGCGTGGGATCCGTTCGGCGACGGCAAAACGGCCATCCGCATGGGCGGCGGCATCGGCCATGATTTTATCAATCAGGAGCTGCACCTGAACACGTCGTCGTCGCTGCCGTTCCGTTTAACAGTGGTCCAGACCGGCCTCATCAATCTGGATAATCCTTATCCGCAGGGAGATCCGTTCCCCTACAACTACAACCCCAAAAATCCCGTGTGGCCGACCACAGCCGTGGCTCCCTGCCTGGCGAACACCTGCCCGCCGACTTTCCTGCCCATTCCTTCGAACATGAAGACGCACGTGCAATATTCCTGGAACCTGGGCGTGCAGCGGCAAATTAGCCAGAATTGGTTCGGGTCGGCGACGTACCTTGGAACCCACATCCTTCACGTCTGGAATGCGGTGGAACTCAACCCTGCCGAATACATTCCGGGAAACTGCGTGGCGGGGCAGTATGGCCTGACGGCGGTCGGTCCCTGTACGACTAACACCAGCGCCAACATACTCGCGCGCCGGATTCTGAATCTGGCGAACCCGACGGAGAACCCCCTGGGATACCTTACGCAGTACGACGATGGAGGCACGCAGGGCTACAACGGCCTGCTGCTCAGCACCACCTACCGGTTGCACAATGGGCTGAGCGTGAACGCTAACTACACTTGGTCGCACTGCATCGGCCTGGCCCCCATCACCCTGCTCAATCCGGGCTCGGCCTACATTCACGGCGGCTACGGCATCACCGTCCCCGGAGCCAACGACCGCAATGCGGACGTGGGCGATTGCGTTGCGGACCGGCGGCAAATCGCGAACCTGACGTTGGTCTATCAAACTCCGAAGTACTCCAATACCTTCGCGCGCATTTTAGCCTCGGACTGGACGCTAGGGTCGACCATCCAGGCGCGTTCTGGATCCCCGTTTACGGTCGTCACTGGCACTAACCCAGACCCGGCTACCGGCAACGGCGGGAATGGGTCGACGCTGCGCCCGAATCAGATCCTGCCGAGTGTCTATGCGACCAACCAGGGTGCATCGTGCGGCGCCGCCGGCGCATTCTGCGAGCAATGGCTGAATCCCGCGGCATTCGGACCGGTCCCCGTCGGAACGTATGGGAACATGGGAGCGTACAACCTCATCGGACCCGCCTTCTGGCAGTGGGACATGTCGTTGTCCAGGCAGTTCCGGATTGTCGAAGGTCAGAATATCCTGATTCGCTTCGAGGCCTTCAACGTGACCAACAGCTTCCGGCCGGGCAATCCCGGCAGCACCGTGAGTGCCGCGAGCACCTTCGGCTTGATCACCACCGATGCCACGCCGCCGGGCCCGATCACCGCCCCCGCGCGCGTGTTTCAGCTCGCGGCGAAGTACGTGTTTTAAATTCAAACCTCCGGCGCACAACGGACTGACGCCTGTAGCAGTCGCTCCGCGAGCAGGAGATTCGCATGACCGACAGTTACATTCACTCGGACGTCCTGTCGCGTTCTCGTAAAAGTGGCTCCTTAGCCGCCTGATGTTTGCCATTAACGGAACCAGCGCGTTAATCAGCTACGGCGTGCGCGGCATGCAGAAACAGAGTGATGCATCGCCGGAATTGACTGCTCGCGCCCCTGTTGAATCACGCTGCAATTTGTGGTTTCCACACCCATCTGCGGGTGCTATGTTACGTCTGAGGCCATTTATGGAGACCACTTCACAAGGTAGCGGTGCGGCGCCCGCGGCCATGACGCCCGATGCCACGATATTCCAGATCCTAAACGGCAAAATGCAACTATTCGCGCTGGGCGGAGTAGCGCGGCTGGGAGTCGCCGATCACGTTACTGATCAACCGCGTCCAGTGGAGGAACTCGCTGCGGCGTGCCATGCCCACGCACCCTCGCTGTACCGCGCAATGCGGCTGCTGGCGACCGCGGGCGTCTTTGCCGAACATCCCGGTCGTCGCTTCGCCGCGACACCTGCCACGCCGCTCCTGCGCAGCAGCGGGCCTTCCCTGCGTGACATGGTGATGATGATGACCGACCCCTGGAGCGTGCAGAGCTATCAGCAGATGACGCATTGTCTCGAGACGGGCGGCAACGGCGTCTCCGCGGCATTCGGCAAGCAGCTTTTCGAGTTGCTGCCCGACGACCCGGTCCAACGCGCGCATTTCCACGGCGCGATGAGCGGCACCGGCCACGTCTTCGGCGAGGCGGTTCTCAAAGTGGCGGATTTTTCGCGCTTCCGTCGCATGGCCGATGTGGGCGGCGGGCACGGCCTGCTCCTGGGCCTTATCCTGAACCGTTTCCCGAACCTGGAGGGTGTGCTGTTCGACCTGCCCGCGGTTGTGGCAGGAGCACCGGGCAGCGGATACCTCGACGCCGTCGAAAACCGCGTGACCATCGAAGGCGGCAGCTTCTTTGAAACAATCCCAGGCGGATGTGACGCCTACATCGTGAAGTTCATCGTCCACGATTGGGACGACGACAACGCCCGTGGCATCCTCACCCGGATTCGCGAGCAGCTCGCGAAGACCGCGCCGCAGACGGGGCGCGTGTTTCTGGTTGAAATGGTGGTGCCGGAAGATACGACGCCGCACTTCTCGAAGTACTTGGATATCGAGATGCTGATCTGCGCGAACGGCGGCAAGGAGCGCACTGCGAGCGAGTTTGGAGAATTGCTGGCGGCTGCGGGCCTGCGCCTCAGGAGTGTTACGCCGACACCGTCGCCGATGTCGCTGATCGAGGCGGAAATCGCGGAGTAGAGAATGGCGTGCCTTTCCTTCGCCTCTGCCCCAAAACCACTTGGACGTAACGGCATTCCGTTGAAGTAAGTGCAACAATCACGCCTGATGTCACGCATTATCGGTGGTGAGTTCACCCTGCCAGGACTTAGTTTGGGAGCGGGGGCCGCTTCGACATTCAAATCCGATGCGCCGTGATACAGCGCAATGTACTCTTTGATCGGCGAAGCCTTCGCCAAATCCTGCGGATGCTCTTGGGGGTGCCGTCCTCCTTCAATGGTGCTACGATCCGGCCATGCCAACTCGAAGCCACATACATGGATTGGAGATGGCGAACCTTCGAAGTGGACTTGAGCAGGTCTGAAACGTCGGCCCACAGAAGGACCGGATCGCGTCGGAAAGGGGATCACATGACTATTTACACGATCGCTTTGGCCGCACTGCTGCCGTTGGCGCCAGTACTGGTAGATGACGCTCCCGCCCGTGCGCGCCTGATTGGCGCATGGCAACAGCAAGACGACTCGGGCAAGGGGATTTCCGTTTGGGTTGTGGAGACAAAGGGCGATTCTCTTCATATCACAAATTCGCAGGGGGATCAGAAAATCTCCGAAATTGAGTGCAAGCCTACGGGAGCTGAGTGCGAAGGGACCGATTCAGGAAAAAAGGTCAAAGTTCCGATGTATTTCAATGGTCCGATACTCGTCCAACTCGAGACCGTGGGATCAGATGTCACCAAGCGGCAATTTACGGTCACGGAACAAACCGACAGCATGGAGCTCGCAGTGATGGCGATCACTGGTAACGCGAAATCCGAGACGTTGCATCTGAAGCGTATACGTCCTGGGGCAAGTCACTAAGTCTCGTCTGAGTGCAGGGGCGGTCACGCGGCTTAGTCCACTTATGACGTGTCATCGGTAGCGTTCCTTTATCGGCACCCCCTTGCATCCGGCTGCCATCGTCCGTAATTTGAAATGGCTTCTATTCCGCAGATTGTGAGAGGAAGGACGGTCGAGCAGAAAAAAATGTCCCGAACTGGCATCATCGTTACTATCCTGGCGTTCTTAGCCCTGGCCTTCGCCGGCTACCTCACCATTCGGTAGCATCGCCTCCGGTGACTCCGCGCCCGCGTAAAAGCAAGCTATCCTCGACCGTGCCCTCCGACTTCGTCACGGCTTGGGGTCCCGTTATGGGGCATTATCGGAAGCCTTTCGCGTTGGATAACTTCCCGTTCCGCCTTTATCCAGGATGACGTACCTACCGGCCCCGTGGAACAGGATCGTTGGCAGGAGGCCGACTTTGCCGTCCGAGGATTTCGGAAGCATGCATATCGCGTCCAGCGATCTTCAGGCGCAGGTTGGGAAGCACAGATACGTAGGACACACCCGAATTGCTGACACATTCGCATTTACTAGGCAACACGAATGCAGCCATTGTTTGCGAAATTGTGTAGTCTAGTTGACACGCAGAAATTATTGACGCACACAAGACGATGATTTATATTCGGGAGGAATGCGCGCTCGGCTTGCGGCCATTTTCGTTGCGTGTTTGACGTCGGTGCTGCACGCTCAAGGGACGCTGGAATCCACCATCGAAATCAGCGGCCGAGTTACGGACTCCGTTACTGGCCGAGGGGTTTCCGGCGCTCTGGTAGTGCTGTACGCCGGGCTGACGAAGGCGCAATTAGGCACTCAGCCGGGACAGGGTGCCACCGCACGGCCCCCCCGCTGCGCCGAGCCAGACCTTGACCGATGAAAACGGGAAATATTCGTTTTCGGTTCCAGAGCCAATCTTTGCGTCGGTGCGCGTGACGCATGTCGGCTATCTAGACGGGACGGGCCAGGCGCGCGGAAACTTTTCGCAAGGCCTGAACGTGTCGCTGGTCCCGACCGGCGTGATCGAAGGACGGGTCGTGGATGCCGCCGGGGAAGCGATGCCGGGCGTCATGGTGGACTTACTGCAAGAACAAATCAAAGACGGACGCCGCGCGGTGAGTCCCTTGATGTCGGGCCAGACCAGCGACCTAGGCGAATACCGATTTTGGAATGTCGCACCGAGCACTGTTTATGTCCGCGCGACCGCGAGCCAAGGGACGAGCGAAGCTTTTCCGACCCTCTATTTTTCTGGCGCCCCCGACCGGAATTCCGCACAGGCGATCCGGGTTTCGCCCGGTCAAGCAATGAGGGCCGATTTCGCGCTGAAGCCGCGCAAAGCCTATCGAATCCGCGGCGTCGTGCAGGGAGCCGCGGCTTACGTGCGTGTTAATGTCCGCTTGTTAAACGGCGAGGATCCGGCCAGCAGGCAATTCGCGGCGAACATCGCAACGGGGCAGTTTCAGGTGGTGGGTGCAGCGCCGGGAAATTACGTTCTGCAGGCGTATTCGATCGGCGGCGGAGCGTTGGCGCTGGGCGAGGTGAACGTCGCTGTCGGCGAACAGGACGTCAGCGACGTGGTCGTGCGGCTGAGCACCGGCGTCGATGTTTCCGGAACGATCGTGCATTTGCCGGCCGATCAGGCTCCGCCTGCCATTGGCGGTCCGTTCGACGACGATGATCACGACGACGTTCCTGACAATTTATCCGTCGTACAGCGGCCACCAAGGAGTCTGCCAGTTCAGGTTGCGATCTTGGAGCCGGGTAGACTTCCGGTGCCCGGCAAGCAACCTCCGGCGCAGGTCGACGCCGATGGCCACTTCACGTTCACGGACATGTTGCCCGGAAAGTACGCGTTCACGCTTCCGACGGGCGGCGAATACATTGAATCGATGCGCTCGGGGACGACGGACGTGTTGGCAGATGGGCTGGAAGTTGGGCCGGGGAGTCCGCCAGAGTTGAAAATCACCCTGCGAAGCGGAGGCGGGAGCATTCACGGGTTCGTGTCGGGACTGCGGGCGGGCGAATCAGGGACGGTGGTTCTGGTCCGCTCATCGGGCCTTGCAGGGATTCCGAACGTCGTCGCAGCGTTCACCAATCCAAGCACCGGCCAGGCGAGCTTTTACGCGGGCAACCTTGCGCCGGGACAGTACTCCGTCTATGCTTGGCCATCCGACCAGCAGGTAGAGTATCGCAATCCCGACGTATTGCGATCGCTTTCGGGAGGCGCGGTTTCCGTGACTCTGCACGAATTCGGCAACGAGCAAACTGAGGTGAAGGCAACTTCCCTGGAGGTCCGATGATCTGGCAACTGCTGCTTTTGGCCTGGTTCTTTCAACCGGCACCGACGTACACGGTGAGTGGAACGGTCGTAAACCGCGTGGACGGAAAACCGTTGAGTGGAGCGCGGGTGACGTTGGGAGGCAGGCCGGCGGACCCGGAGGTCACGGGCGTGGATGGAAAGTTCCGTTTCACTGGCGTGAAGCAAGGGAAATTTCCACTCGCCGCGGAAAAGGTGGGATTTGGCCGCCAGAGCTACCGCCAGCGTTCACTGATGACCAATCTCTCCACGGGAATCGTGACCGGAGAAGGCCAGCCCACGGAAAACCTCGTGTTCGGAATGATTCCGGGCGGAGTGATCGCGGGATCGGTGAGTGATACACAGGGAAACCCAGTGACGGGGATGAGCGTTCTGGTCTACCGGGTCGTGGGGGTAGGAGACGAACGCCGTGCCGAGTTGCAGCTGTTCGGTGATAGGACGGACGATCAAGGGCGATATCGGATCGCGCCGCTTCCGTCCGGATCGTTCGTGGTCGCCTTCACGGGATGGACGGCACGACCTGCCCCGACGCCCGTGGCCACGACGGAAACGTACCCGGTCACATATTATCCGGGAACGACTGTGGCGGCCCGTGCGGCGCTGGTTCGGGTGGAACCAGGCCAAGAGGTCCGCGCGGATGCGATCTTGGCGCCCAAGTCGAGGGTCCGCATGACGGGAAAAGTTGTGTTGCCGGATTTTCCCGAGGGCGGATGGGTTTCTGTGAATGCCGCGGCTCCGTACGGGGGTGAGGTGGGCTTAGTCAGAGCGATGGTGATTGGATCGCAATTTGTTCTCGATGGCGTTCCGGAAGGACAGTACGTCGTGAATCTCGATAACGATCAGGGGCGGCGCGTGGCTCGATCCATGGTTGATGTGGGCACGAGCGACGTAACGGTGACCCTAGGAGAAACGCCGTTCGCTCATGTTCTCGAAATAGTTGAGTTGCGCGGAGAGGCCAGGAATCCCAATGCTTCGACGATCTTGCGGCTCCAGAGCAAGAACGTGCGTGCCGAGCGAACGCTAGATTCGGACGGGCGAGCCGAAATCGCGGCGCTGCCGCCGGGACAATATGAGGTGTACGTGACGAAGGGGCAATCGCTAATGCCGCTTTCGGTCACCGCGAAGGGGGCCATCTTGAGGGGCGGAATCTTGGATATTCCCGCGAGTGGTGAAATCAGCGTGACCATCGTCGCCGACGCATCGCCTCAGCGAAACGTTCCCGGGCGGGTTCTTCGCAGGGACAAGCCGGAAGGCGGCTTGTTGGCCCTCCTAGTCCCTAAGAATAACTGGCAAAATCTCGCAGCTTATCGTGTTGACCAAAGCGACAGCGACGGCACATTTGCTTGGCGTGGGGTGGCGCCGGGAGAATATTTGATGTTCGCCTTCGAGGACGGCGAGCCCTCGGATTATGCGAGTTCGGAAGTCATCGCTAAGCTGGCGCCGAAAGGTCAAGAAGTAACCATCACAGGCGACGCAAGGCAAGCAGTCGTAGTCCACGTGACGGCGCGATAGAACGGCGCCGTGCACTGCCGAGTGCCTTGAGGTTGCCCGGCGCTTCGTTCCTCCCTCTGCCGGGCCCGCCCGTTATTACGAATTATCGGGGCGTTAGGATGAGCCCGAGGCAGTCGAGCACGGCAGTACCAAGATAGAGAAGCGTTACCCAACATGTTCTCTCTCCGGGGAGCGAAATCGGAATCCGTACGATCGAATGGGCCACTCGTCAACAAGTCCGCAACCCTATTCGCCCGGGCTACGAGCGGCAATCTCCAAACTGACCGTCAATACGGACCAACTGGCGTCGCAGCAGTGAACGCAGCGCCGCGATTACGGTCGGCTCATCCACATCGAGATCGCGAAAGATCCTGATCAATTCCGGCACAGGGAAGCGCCCCTCTAATCGATCAAGGATATCTCGCTCGACAGAATCAAGGTGATGTTCCATCGTCAAGGCCTGTCCCAGCAAAATTGCCTTTGCTTTTGCACGCAGGTCACTGCCCAGTACTCGTGCGTCGAGAAGCGCTATGGATCCGGCGCGGCACATCCAACTATGTTTCAGGGCCTGCGAATCGAGCTGCCGCGCCTCGCGCTCTGCGCGAAACGCTGCCTCGATCTCCGCACCAGCGGGGCGATGCGGCGGCCGCGATTCTTCGACGCGCTCCCAGGGAGACTCGCGTCGCAGGTCACTCCATTGGAAGGAAATGACCACAGAGACAACGCGGACATAGCCCTGTGCTCGAAGATTACTGGCCCATTCGTGGATAGAATCGAGACGAGACTGGTAGTCGTCCCCTTGGGCGTGTCCGATGGCGTACTTCATCGCGGTATGTTCGCTCAGACGGAGTATATGGATGTCCATCGGGGCGCCGTTGAGCCATTCGCGCAATCGGGGGATGAGCGATTCGTGGTCGCGCTCGCCGAGTTCCGTGACGACCTGGGCAATGCCGCCCCGTGCGAGGTGATGCGGAAGACCACTGATGATCCGCTTTTGGACATCTTCTCCCGACCGGCCGCCGTCACGAAATAGGAGCGTATCCAGGGGAGACGGCACAAACGGGGGATTTGCCGTGATCAGGTCGAAACATTCGCCGCGCAAGGCCTCGAAGAGATCGCCGATCACAACCTCCAGATTGGCCGCGCCCGAGATTTGGGCGTTGAAGCGCGTGCAGCGGGCCGCGCGCGGATTGATATCGACAGCGAGCACTTGCTGGGTGTGAGGGGAAGCGAGTAGCGCATGAATGCCCGAGCCGGTACAAAGGTCGAGCGCGGCACGAAACGGCCGCCGCACCGTACAGCGCCCAAGATGGCGGCTATCCGAGCCGATCCTCATGACCTGATCGGGCGGAACAATGGCATACCCGGGATGCGGAAGCGCCGGCCAGGCGTGATCGGAACATATCAGGCGATTCCCCACCGGAAACAGCGACGCACGAGCCCGGGCTACGCCCATTTCATCGATGGCGAGGAGCCCGGCGCGGATAAGTACATCGCGTTCGGAAGCAACGAACAATTGGTCGAGTTCTTCCGTCGGAAGAGCCCCTTGCAAAAGAAACAGATCGATCGCCAGAGCGAGCGCATCGCGGCTGGACAAACGCTCAGCACGACATATAGGCGCGGATTGCCACTGGAGGTCGGCAAGATCCTCCATACCGAGACGCTCTCTTACGAAGCTCTCCGAATATCCGAAACCAGTGATTTTCGAAATGGCGCCGCGAAGGCCGGGAACATCGGCAGGGGCTACGAAGAAGCTAGCACGCTCCGTCATGGGTTGAAGCAACCTCAATCTTATGACAACCACTCTACCGAGTTCAGTCGGGATAGCTTAGGGACCGATAATGTCCGACATTGGGAACCTTCGAGTCTTTCGTCGCTTCCTGACGGGATTCTTTTCTGTTTATCCAGGGGTGAGCTTCGGGACGCCGTGCCGTTCCGCTGCGCGCAAATGCGCTCACCTCCGGGGGAAAACACATTTTCACCAAAACATCATCAGTGCCGGTCGCCGACGCGCTGATAGACGGTGTAGGAGGCGTTATGAAAGACTTCCTGATAGCTAGTGCTCAGGACTCGCTGAATGTGGTCGTAGATTTCGGGATGTAGAGTTTGTGACCGCCCGAACCACCCATAGTAAAGACTATTGGCCACGATGAAGTCGGGCCGCTTTCCGCTGTAGTAGCCAAGCCGAGGATCATCAATGAGATGAGCGTCGAATCCTCGTCCAAAAGCCAGCTCCGCGCCTCCCAGGATCTGCGATGACGCCAGCGCATGGTTCGCTAAGAACTGCAGCGTGGCGACATAGTCCCATTGTTTACGGGGCATCCGATCGTCATATATCCCGTACACGAGTTGGAGGCCCAGAAAAACGGTCAGGACCGAAACCGCAGCACGGCGGGTCCATGGAGGCCGATATCCACTTCCGTCTGCCCAAACATAGTAGGCGATAGACACTGCCAGCAGGGCAGCGGCAATTGGCAGCGTGTGCACCACGTACGGACTAGATTTAAGCCCGTCGAAGAGGGCCATCAAAGAATAAAACAGAATCCCCGATAGCAGGAGAACCTGATATCCGGGCTTCCGCCGGATTGAGGGCGTGCATAGAGCCCAGATGATGCCGAGCCCGTACACCACCAGAATAATGGCCTTGAAACGTATCCAAAAGCTTGTCGCAAGATACCAGTCGAAAGCGCCCAGGTAGCGCCTAATCTCCCCATAAAACGCCTTGAGCGGGGCCCTGAGTCCGGACCAACGATTCAACTCCGTGAACTCGGACGCAATACCAGAAGCGTTTCCGCTGAACTGGCTCCAAAATTGTGCCGGGTTCTGTGAGATGTAAAGCCCCCAAGCGCCCAGTCCGGCCAAGTACGGCGCGGCAGCCATCGCGACTTCCCTCCAGCCGAGTCGCGCGCGATCGTAGTAGAGCGTCCAAACCCACAGGACGACGAAGTAAAGTGCTCCACAAGGGTGGGTGAAGCAACTCGCGGCAACCAGTACATTAGCGTAGAGCACGGCGACCCGCAGAGAGCCCTCGCGCCGGCACATATAAACGGCACATCCAGCCCAGCCCAGTCCGGCGCACATCGCGTCCATGCGGCCCAGCGCTGCGACCGAGATGAAGTGATTGTCCAAAGCAAGCAGGCTCACGGTTAGCAAGGCAATCCTGGGATCTTGAGAAAGTCTGTACATCAGTGAGTACCATGCGAATAGAATGACCGCGCCCCAGATGATCGAAAGCGCGCGGAGAGTCATGAGACTGAAGCCGAAAACCTTGTACCAGCCAGCCTGAGCCAGAACATGCAGCGGGAGGATCCAATAGGTGTGGCGGTCCAAGCCCTCCATCCAACTGCCCTTGGATTCCAGGATGGTTGTTCCCATGAAGCCTTTGTTTAGAAGGTTCAAAGCAGGGTCGGCAAACCAAGCTTCGTTGTCCCAGGGGTAAGCGGTCCGGGCTTGCCAAAAGGCCAGGAACCCGTAAAGCACGAGCATTAGAAGAAATGCTGCGACGGAACGCGGCTTTAGTGTGGACCGCACGAACTGTGTGGACCGCACTACGTCTTAACGTCTGCGGCGCGATCCAAGTATCAGCAGTCCGCCAGACAGGAGCCCGAGCGCAGTTGCAGCGGAGCCCGCGTTAATTTCAGGAACAACGAGCGAGCTGTCAGCCATAAGCGCGGCTGATGCCCCGATGAAGATCAAAATGCTCCCAAGAATTCTTGTCATTTATAACTCTCCTGTACTCGCAGCATTCCGAGAATCTAAGTCACGTTTGGTAAATGGTCACACGTAATCTTGAACGCGTCAAGGCCCAGTGCAACAATGAAACTACTAGCACGATGCCCCCGGCGGCTTTTTTGAGGGGTTTGCGTCGTAGGGAGAAGTGTCAGAGTGGCCAAACCATCGAACACAGCGCAGCCGGAAAGTATCCATTTTGACGAAAGACGCGCGAAGCCGGATACGCCCGCGTGGAGCGGGGGTAGACTTCCGATAACACGTCATAACGGGCGCTCGTACGACCAGTGCGTTGTGCGTCCAGGTGGCGGACGATCACCGGCTACCAGCCGACTTCTCGTTCCCAATCCGGGGAGACTTCCTCGAACGACGTTTCGAAGGAGCTTGGTGCCGCCACTTCGACGGTTTGCCGACAACACAGCCAAGTGCTTTCCGTGAGCGGCGTTACCAGTATCGAAGCGTTGAGCGTCCCAGACTGGTAACGCGCACCGCACGCCGTCGGAGCCGGGCTGCCAGTTCATGCAGCCCCGCGCGAGGCATTTTCCGGCACCTGGAGTTGGTTGTTCCCAACGCCCAAACGAGTACTCCTCCAGGCAATACCGCCAACAATATTCCGCGGTGTCAACCCCGCCGGGCACCACCCAATGTGACCGACGCGAACCGCTCACCGGCTCTAGTCTGGCTTCGCAGAACCTGCGCCTCGCCAATGACCCCGCTCTCGCGGTCGAGAGCGGGACGGGCCCGTAATTCCCGTGTTTATCTGGGCGCCGGAGGACCGAGTTGGTGCTTATAGACCGGCCAGATCCTTCGCCGCCTTAAGCAGATTGCTGCCTTGCTGGATCAGCTGCTCGCGGTGCCCATTGGCAGAGCCGTCGAGCACATCCTTCATCTGCTGGACGAGCGCGTCGCGCTGAGAGGTAAGCTGCTGGATCTGACGCTCCGTTGAGACGTACGTCGAGTCGTCGGCCTCGATAGCGTTCGTCGAGGCAACGATTAGCGAGTGGGCGAAATCGCCGTAGGGCGCGTCCAACTGCTTGTAGACGTCGCCCAGCTCGGTGAGAGACTCGCCGTTGCCGCCCTTTGCCACTGACGGCCTAAGGATCTGCGTGATCACGCGGCCGTCCGGCTGGTAGTCCGGCGTTAGACCGAGCAGCGCGTTCACAGTGGGGACGATATCTGTGTGGTCGGTCCAGGTCGAGTAATCAATTCCACCGGCCTGGACACCGGGGCCGACCATCCCGAGCCAAGTCTGGCCGATGTCGTTCGAATAGTCGCCATGGATCCAGGCGAAGCTGTCGTTGAGGCAGCCTTGGCTCTTGCCGGAGCATGGGCTGTAGGTCTGAAAGTAATAATCCGGCTGCGAGAACATCGTGAACGACATCGTTCGCTGCGGATCGGCGTTCACCATGTGGAGCGCCTTCAGCGTCGGACCGTCCACGAGGTAACGCGCAACCGGCGTCAGATCGAGCGGGTCGATATACGGATCGAAAGCCTTCAGGTTCGCTGCCGCCTTCTCAAAGTCGCGCAGCGTCGGGTTGAGGACAACGTTGCCACCCGCGTCCACGGCTTGCGGCTGCTGGTTGATGTAGAAGCTCGGCGCCGAGTCGAACGAGATGTCGTAACCGGTGCCGTCGATCATGCTTCCGAGCAGCCACGACATGTTGTAACCCATCTCACCGACGAGCGGGCCGTTCGTGCCCGCAGGTGGCCACGTGGAGGGGCCCGCCCAGGTGGTCACACTCTGACCGTTGTTCGTAACATCGTACTGGCCGTGCTGCGGGTTGCCGCCGGGCGTGTTGTACGTGCAGGGGATCGTGACGCCGTCACAGTTCTGCGCCTGCTGGCCGGCGAAGTGGTCATTCTCGTCCGCGGTTACGATGAAGAGGGTATTGCTCGTGTTGATCCCGTCCGTGTTCAGCCGGTCGAAGAACTTGGCGAACGCGTTGTCGTAAGCCTTCAGCGCGTTGACATAGCCCTGCTCGCCGGGGCCGTATGCGCCGCCGCCGGCATGGTTGTCGTGGAGGTCGGAGATGTAGGCGTAGGTCACCGGAATGCCAGCCTCCTGCATCTGGGCCACGTAGCCCAGGGTCGTCGCTGCGGACATCGAGTCGAAGCCCGGGAATCCGGGCTGGCCAAACGAATCCTTGATTGGGTTCGTGCCGTACACATCGGTTACGGCCAGCGAGCCCTTGTTGATCGCCGGGTTGACGTACTTCGCCCCGAACAGCGCCTGGAAACCCTGATAAAGGCCCGGCTCATCCGGGAGTTGGTCGGGCCTTGCATTGGCGTTGTTCGCGCAAATGCTTGACCCGCTCTTCGCGCAGTGCACCGCGATGCCGACGAAGTCGGTCGTGGCGAGGTTCATCGCCGCCGAGCCGTACGGCGCTTCCTGCGAGTTGAGGCCCTCCTGCCACTCGGGCGAGTTGGCGCCGAAGATGGTCGTCAAATCGCCAGTGTGGTCAACCGGATCCGCAGCAGGCTCCCAGACCTCAACGCCCTGTGCGTGCGCCTTTGTCAGCGCGGCCGTCAAGTACGTGTAGTAGCCGGAAAAATGGTCGATCGTGGCGGTCTCCTGGTTGCCGTCCTGGTCGATCGTGATCGTGTCTCCGACGTGGAAGCCGCTGTTGCTGTAGAGGTCAATGCGCGTGTCGCCGACTTTTGTCGAGGAGTAAAGGTCGGTCGGCCCGGCCTTGAAGGCGCCTGCCGTCGCGTTCTCAAGCACCGTGTTTGCGACCGAGACGTTTCCGACGTCGCACCCGGCGCGGGTGTAGGTAACCCACGGAGCGGGCGTGTTCTTGCCGCCGGTAGTAATCATGTTCGGGTGACTGTCGACTGGCGAGGCGACCGGCGCCGTCCAGTACTTGAATGCCGACGTATAGGTCGGAATCCCGGTCAACGGGTTGTAGTAATCGTAGGAGTTGGACTCCGTGATCCCCATCCGGTCGGGATAGAGGCCCGTCAACGAACTCGTGATGCCGCCCGTGGTGTGCGAGATCAGCACCGTGTAATGCTTGTCAAGGAGCGTACCGTTGCCTTGGAGGAAGTTGTAAAGGTGCGGCATCTGTTCCAGATCGGAGGGGACGTTCGGGTTATCCCGCGTGAGGTGCACATTATCGAACTGGATATATATGACGTGCTGGATTCCGCCGCCAGCGGAGCTGAGCTTACACGAATCGTTGTCGGCGGCGCCTGCCGGTGTAAGCCAGAGCATCGCGGCGGCAAGGGGTGCCAGTCGACACAACCAGCGCCGCGACAATGACGCATGTTTCGATAATCTCTTCATGATTCCTCCTCCGTTTCAATCAGGGTCCGTCAAGGCTTGCCAACAGTTCCTCGCCAGTCCGCGCGCTAAGCATTGAGGCCTGCGCGTACCGGGGAACCTCGGCCTGCCCCTCGAAAAAGGTAGCAAGGAAGTATGTCTACTTAATAAATTCGGCGTGAAGGATACCATGAACTCACGACAAGCGGCCGCTGGCGAGTCTCACGCAGATAGATTAAAGGGCAGAATCCTTACACATTTGCTTGCACAGTTTCGCAGCTAGTTAGACTAATTAGATTTTCTAACAAGGGGTTACGAACTCATGCATTACACTTAGAATCATCATTCAGTCCGGCAGGCTCCGGGTTATTCCAGATTTCCAACCCGTGCCTAAGCTGTCGTCACGGTGCCGTCAATGCCGCCATAGACCCAATCCCAGAGATAGCTGTTAGCGGGCCCGGCCGCGAGTCATTGGCGGATGGCCTCGTGTGTGTGCTCGTGTTCCATGTTGCGTTCCCGCCTTTTACGATCCAGCGTGGCGTCGCCGGCGCAATAAACTTCTCCCATGCCACCCGCTCCGATGGGCGCGAAGATGTCATAGGGGTTAGTCGCATTCGCGTGGTGTTTCCGATAATCCGGGAACTGTATAGAGGATTGAATGAGACGAGGCTGTTCGACGACGTGTCCCTGGAGGAACGACTAGCGCAGGACTTCTTGTTCCCGCTGCAAGAGGCGGGGACGACTGCGATTCCACTAACCGTCACAATCACTCTGGACGACTTCTTTCGCATCTGGCGTGTCCTAAAATTCATTAGTCTCGTTGATATCGAGGTCAACCGCCCTTACAGCGTCTCCAACAACACCGCGTTCCTCAGTTCACTAGTTCGTGTAAGCAAGGAGCGGGAGCTGGTCGAGGTAATCTCTGCACTAGGCGTTGATGCCGCAAAGGCGCAAGAGTTCCTTCAACTTGTGGGCGCCGAAGTAGCCCATCTCGGTCAATACGATATTCAATACAGGCCATTTCTTCGAATCGCGCAGGTAGAGATTCCATCGGCCGACCGCGCGCAACCACGAGAGATCATTCACCTGCCGACGGTCGTGGCCACATCCAATCGTGCTCCGGGGGCCGAGGTTTCGAACCAGAATGTCTGGCTCCCCAGAAATGCGGTTTTACAACTTTTTCTCTCAATATTCCTTCATATTTCCGGGCGCCCGGGATGGATGCGAACTCGCGGAACGCATTGAGCGATCTCCTTTCCACTCTGCGACTTGACTGTCAACACGTGAACACGGATGAATGTGTGGACTCCGGCCGGGAGGGTTCAGGTAATTGGAAACCAAATTCCTCCGCCTCCGCACCCCAGTCACGATTGGCTCCCGCTTCGGCGATTGGGAGGTCACGTGCCTCGACGGATGGACGCGCAACCGGCTCTCCTTCCTCGCGATGGCGGCGAAGACAGAGGTCCAGTGCAAAAGCGCGCGCGGCAAACGAAAAATGTCGCGACGGATGCAGCGGCCCTCAAGAAAGTGATTGAAAGCATTCCCTGCGCACTGATGGCCCAAGGGAATGGTTGGAGCAGCCAGTGAATTTGCGCGCGGACGGGTGTCCTTCGTCAAACTGTGGGGCTTGGCGAACTCAGTAGCTGAATGCTGGCATTGGGGCTCCGTCAACCAAAAGGGGGCGAGGTCGAATTCCGTTTGCGGAGCCAACCGCGCGTACGAGCTGCCGACAGCATCTTGGATCATTCCGCGAAGGCCGTCGAGATTGAAGATATTGAGGCGCGGGTGGCCGAACTGGAAAAAGCCGCCGAAGCCAAAAGTGGCCGGCAGAGTTGAAGAGGCAACGATGGGTCGTCCGAGTCTCTTGCGACGTTTGAAGCAAGTGGAGAGGACGCTGGCTCCTCCCAAAGATCACCGGTTGGTGCTGTTATTTGAGGGACCCGGAAGCGCGCACTTCCCACGACTCAACGAGGAAGAGATCGGCGACCCGAGGGGATGGTCATGCAATTCGTCAGAGCACGGGATGGTCGACCAGCGTAGTGAGGATCGGGCGGTCAGATGAGCAGCAAAAATCTTGCGCGACGATTGGAACGACTTGAGGAAGAACTTGCGCTCCCCAGCGACGAGCCCGCTCTCACGATTATCGTCTCGCGCATAGCGAACTTGACGAGATCATCGACGTTCGCGGCAGCCCTCCCGTTGACCGACTGCGGCCATCGCGGGCGAACAGGGGACGCGATCGATAACGAGCAGCGCGTGAAAACAATTAATCGCAGGGTGCGAAAGCTTGAAAATCGATTTTGTAACGAGAAGCCGCAGTTTCTGTGGGTGGTGTACCTAACGGGGTGGGGACTGGCCTTAGATCAGGACAGGTGTATCGAAATCCTCGGTGAATGCGGGTTTCTGCCAACGGGCCGGTTTGGTCTCGTGAACCTCAACTGACGAAAAGCGGGATTTCAGACAGGATGCTTTCAGCGAAACTTCGGATGAATCGTCCGGTCGGTTTTCTCTACACTATTTCTTCAGGTCCGCAACCCAGTTTTGCACCGCCATCAATTCCAAGCTGACTTCGGCTGGGACCAACACGAGAAAACGCTGGACCAGACCGGGCCATATGACGCAGGCATTTTGGGGAGTGTGCCCCAGCTCCGAAGCCAGTGAGGCCAGTTATCGAATGTCCGCGCTATAGTCCAGCCGTGTTCCTATGGAGCACCCCCTCGCCGCGTTCCACCGAATGGATGGCAACCTGCTATTTCCCAGTGCGTGAGGAGGGGGTGAATCATGTTTCTCAAACACCGATCGTGGGTATTGCCGCTCGCGATAGGGGCCGCACTGGCCTCCAGCGACATGGCAAGGGCTGCTCAAACTGAGACACCGATCTCATTTACATTTAGCGGCAACGGCTCCGGAAGTACGTCGAGCTTCACGCTCAAAGGCTCCGGAACCGTTTCGCCATACGGGCAGACAACAGTTACTGTGAGCGGCGCAGCTTCAGGTGGAGGATTGAACGTGAGCTTCTCGCTCACATTCGTCGATGGGAGCACGGTAACAGCCATATCGACGGCAAACCAAGGGGGGAATACATTCTCCGGCACAGCGACGATTACGAATGGAACCGGACATTTCGCGGGTATTACGGGCTCCTTCACGTATGTGATGGTGGGCGAGTTGAGTTTCACGGCGACCGGGTCCGGAACCATCTACACCGTTACCGGTCTGCAAAACTATTTCTTCTCCCATCTCGCTTTTGGAGGCGGTTTCCAGACGACGCTTACCTATATCAACTACGGCCCGCAGACAGTGGAATGCTACACCTCGTTCTACGATGACGACGGAAACCCGTTAGCAATCCCGTTCAACGCGGGGACGAGTTCGACGCGAGCGGATTATCTTTCAGCCGGCGGCTCACTTCACGACCAAACCGTAGCGAATTTCGGGACCGTCATCGAGGGCTGGGCATTGGCGACATGCTCGGGACCGGTCGAGGCCAGTCTTCTTTACCGCTATTTCAACGCGTACAACGCGTCCGGCACACCGCTCGGAGAGGCCAGCGTCAATGCGGAGGTCACGCCAACCACCAAATTTGTTACCTTTGCGCAAACGCAGACCGGCGTCGCCTATGCCAATCCTTCCGCAACGCAAACGGCCTCGATTACGTTAACCATCCTAAGCGCAAATGGAACGCAGTTAGGCTCGCAAACAATTTCACTCGGGCCACTCCAACATGGATCCGAAAACCCGGGACCGACGCTCAATCTGTCGAGTTTCACCGGGGCCCTTCAAATCGCTTCAAATATCCCGATCATCAGCCTATCCCTCAACGCGGAGACATTCCCGGTATTCTCTTCTCTGCCCCCGGGCGATTTGCCGGCTACCCTGCCCACCGGATCGCAGTCGTATTATTTTTCCCAACTCGCCTTCGGCGGCTCGACTGCGGTCAATTTCCAAACTACGCTGACTTATATCAACTACGGTTCGACGCAGGTCACATGCGTTACGAATTTCTACGGGGACAACGGCGCGGCACTCCAAATCCCGTTCAGCCAGGGAACGATTGCCAGTCGAACCGATATCTTGCCGCCGGGCGGGTCGATTCACGATCAAACCGTCACAGCTTCCATAGGAATCACGCAGGGATGGGCCCAAGCCACGTGCTCGGGGCCGGTTCAGGCTAGTCTGCTTTATCGCCTGTATGAATCGGGCGCGGAGGTCGGAGAAGCCGGCGTGAGCGCGGAGACGGCGGCGACCACCAAGTTCGCGACGTTTGCCCAAACGCAGACTGGAGTCGCCTACGGCAACCCCTCCACGACTCAGTCCGTCACCGTGACGTTCGTCGTTCTCAACCAAGTGGGACAGGCGATCGGGAGCACCGTGCAAACTCTGGGGCCGCTGGCGCATGCCGCCTTCAACGTGGGGCCTCAAATGGGCTTGTCGAGCTTCACAGGCTCGCTGCAAATTACTTCCACTGGCCCCATCATCAGCTTGTCACTGAATGCAGAAGCGTTTCCTGTGTTCTCTTCCCTGCCGCCGGGAGATCTGCCCAGCTCGACGGTCTTTTAACGGTGGGCCGTCGATAGGTCAGTGGGCAAGAACGAAGTGTACTTCGACAATCAACCACATCCCGACCTGGTGTGCGGATCCTAATTGTTCGACATACGCGACTTCAACGACGCGGTGATTCGTGACCGGCGCCTCCCCCTTGACTTGCTAACCGAACGAATCGACCAGTTCATATTGCAAGCGTCGTCGCGCTAGTAGCGTCAGCTAGAGATTCCGCGCGAAGATCTCGCATCCGAAAACCATACACCGGAAACGTTTAAGGAAGTTGCGGCCGGCCTGAGGTTCCGTTAATGGCAATTGTCGGGCGGCTAACTCGCCACTTCTACGGGATGCCGACAAGCCGTCAGTGTACGCTTCCCAATCGGACTAGATTTGGTAAGGGGCTCGCACGCGCCGGGAAATTATGCCGGGTCGCGCGTCGTGCGAGAATGAGACTGGCGCGTCTTCCCGCGCGATTCAGATTATCCCTTTAGTTTCGTCTTTGGTTTCGTGACACAGATCTTCCCATTCAGAGTGTTTCCAACCTGGTTTGCATGGATCACGTGCATTGCACCCGCGGCCCTTTACGCTCAAGCTCCGGTAGATCTAAGAGCGGAAGTCGCCGCCCGCCGCATCGAGGTGGCGAGCCGACAGGTCGAAAGGATCAAGGCGCTGGTCGACACCGGGGTTGAAGCGAGAATCCGGCTGGATGCGGCAGAACGGGATCTGGAGGATACGAAGGACAAGGTGATTTTGGAGAGCGCCGTTCCCCCGCTCCTTTCGAACGAGGCCGTTCCGCCGGACGACGCGATCGTCGGGGCAGCCCAGCGCCGCCTGGATCGCCAGAAGGCGTGGACGGAAAAAATCCGGCTACTGATCGAAAGCGGTATCGCGCCGCCTTCGGACTTAATTCCGACGGAGACAGAGTTGCACAGCCGGGAATCCGATCTCGCGTCGGCTCAGGCTCGTATTTTCGCGAAGGCGGAAGCGGTTGCATCGGCGGCGAGAAGTTCGCATAACGATGAGACAATGCGTCTGGATTTCGAAATCGGCGAAATGGAGCATTTCGAAGGGCTGGGGACTTTTGACGAGACCCGCGATCTCCAGGCAATCGAGAAGGCTTTCGAGGCAAAATTCGATCGTCCGCTGCCGATCAGCGCGGACGGCGAAACCGAGGTCCATCGCGCTCTGGGGTTCGATCATCGCGGGCGCATCGATGTTGCCATCGATCCTCGCGCTCCGGAAGGTATTTGGCTGCGCCGGTATCTGCGTTCACGAAAGGTCCCCTATTACGCCTTCACATCGGCTGTTGCGGGGAAGGCGACTGCGGCTCATATCCATATTGGTCCGGGAAGCAACCGGCTGCAGCGTCCTGCGAGTAAAGCGTAACGGGTCGATCCTCTGGCCCTGGACCTGTGCGGAGTCTGCGGTAATCCGCCGCTAGGGACAAGAACCTGTGCACCGCGATCACCCGCGCGAGTGGAGACTCCGTGGACGGCAATGTGGGACCACGTTGACGGGAAGCGCCCTGCTCGGTGAGGTGCATGGTCGAGATCGGGCGGGAAACTGCCACTAATGGCGTTTATCGGTTCCGGTAGTCGATTTATTCCGGGCTCGTGGTGAGGGCGTGAAGTCGACTCCCCAAGGGCTTCGAGTCCGGTCAATGATCGTGGGAGGCACCCGATTTCCCTCGGGTGAAAGGTACAGCCTGGTGCCCTCGTTACACGAGGGCTCTAGACGGGTACGGTTATTTCATTCGGCCAGCACGCCATAACATCTGGCGCCCGCAAGCTAGGAGAGCGGTCAGCAACAGAAGCAACGCGGAAGGTTCTGGTACCTCCGCTTGAACGGAGACATCGTCTACCAGGAACTCGCCAAGGTCGTTGCCGAGTGTAATACCCAAGAGAGTCGACGAACCCGTCGCCGTCGCTGTAAATGAATACATAGCGTATGGTTCGACACCAACGTCCGTCGTATTGATGAGCGTGGTTCCACCGAAAGCCACATCGAGGGTATTGGAGTAGGGGCTGACCGCAGCGGTGTCCTGAGCTAGGTAGAAGGAGATCTTGTACATGATGCCAGCCGTCGTGGCGATGGTCTGGGACAGAGTGGTTGGGTTGCTTGTCAAGTCTGCGAAAAAAGCCTGGTAGCTAGAACCGCCGATTGGCGAAATTCCGTCAAACGGGTCGGTCCCCTCCACGCCATAAAGAAAGCCTGCTTCTGTCGGCACATCATTCCCCGAGAGGCTCCAACCGCCGAAGTCGGCGTTTTGAAACGCGCAATTCTGAACGAGATTGCCGCCTCCATCGCATAGATCTGCCTTGGCCAATCCTTGCAGCCCAACAAAACAGACGAGGGCAACTAGCAGTTTGTAAAGCGCTCGCATCATTTTCCTCCTTGGGTCTTCCTCCTGACGCCATATCCGTTAATTGATCGCTAGGGCCAATTCATCACCAAGTTGTAGGCATTAACCGATCCAAGCCCTGTGGGGAAGTCCCAACCGACGTTCGACGTAAAGGCGGGCGAGTCACTGCTATTCGAGGTGGACAAGATCCCGTATGTCCCGGACGGGCGGTAGCAATTGTAAAGAGTTCCATCGCTTGCAGCGCGGCACGCACCGTCGTTGTCGCCCTCGGTGATGTCATAAAAGATGCAACTGTTGGATGTCTTGTTGACGGTGTTCGAATTACAGGATGCGGCGCCGGCCCCGCCAACGCCGTACTCACCTTGGGCCAGTGAATAGTAAACCGTGTTCGGATTTCCCCAGCGGCTCTTTGTGTACTGGTTGACCAGTGCCTGGATGCCAGCCATGACCGGAGCGGAAACCGAAGTGCCGCCAAAGCCAGCCCAAGTGTTCGGCGGGCCCGTACAAGGGGACCCGCCATTCGGATCCGACCAACAGACCAGATAGTAAGCGCCCCAGAAACCGTTTGACGCAAACAGTGCCACGTCGGGAATATCACGAACGCCGTCAGACGGGTTTCCAAACGTCCCTGATTGGAACGCTGGCTTTGGATATCCTGCACAGGTGCCACTGTCCACACCGACTATGGTTGGAATACCGGTTGCACAAGCGCTCGGCCCACCGCTGCCCCCAATTGCGTTAACTAGAAGAGAATCCCTCGCGAGCGTACTGTTGCAGAGGGTTATCGGAGTAATCGTCGGATCGCCATCTACTACTGCCAAATAGTTGGCCGTCAGACCACTCGCGCACGAATCGTTCCACGGAATCTCCTGAATGTAGGAGAGCGCGGAGCTAAAGGTCGGACTATTCGTTGAATTCCAATAGGTACTGCTGCTCACGAAGTCCGCTGTGTAACCAAAATCCGTACCGCCGACAGCCACGTTGTATGGCGTGGAAGCCAGTCCGCTGATGGTAATGCCGTGGGTGGCGGCGCTTCCTCGATCCGTTTGGGCCGCGTCCTGGTCACCCGCAGCAACAAAGACCGAAACACCTTCAGCGACCGCCTGCTGGTACGCGCTATAGTATGCAGCATTGCCCGCTGCGCCGAGGAATTCTTCCGGGTCGAGGAAGCTGCTGCTGACAACTGACGGCAAATTGGCGGCGGGACCGTTCAGAACGTTCAACAGCGCAATCAGAACACCGGAAGCCGTGGTGTCTTCGCAAGCCGCGAGAATGATCGCTGCATTCGGCGCCACCGCCGTCGCCCACTCGACATCGATAGCTGATTCGTTGTCATTCAATCCCACTCCGGGATTTACACAGGTGAGGGCGCCGGCGGGACTAATCTGCGAGAGCGTCCCATAGGGATAGGCCCGGTAAAGGCCGAATTCCTTCCGAAATACGGTCCAGTCGCCAGTTGAATAGAGGTAGGAATCTTCGAGCAGCATGATGCTCTGTCCGCGGCCGGAGTAACCAGCGGCAAAGAGCGGATTCAAGTTATAGATCGTCGCGATGTCGCCGGGAGACAGCGCGTGGAATGTGCCGTTATTATTCGTGTATGTATAAGCAGGCCGCGGCACTAACGCAGGCTTAGGATGAAAATTGTGCAGAGATACCACCCCGGTGACCGCCGGCGCCAAGGCTGCCGGAATCTGCGGATCGCTCACGTTGGCGAAATGGGATTCTCCGTTCACGTTTAGACTGTGAATTTCGGTGTGGTACGCCGCCTTCACCATCGCGGCCGTGCCGCTAAAGTCGATGAACATTCCGTTCGGCTGGGTTCCATGAACGGTAAAGCCGTGCGATCGTAGCCACCCCCGTACGACCTCAACGTCCGCATCGGCTACGCCGAAGTGCAAGGCAAAATCATCCGGAGTAAGCCATTTGTGATAATTCGGCGACGTAGAGTCGTGCAACTCTGAAATGTATTCCTGAAGTGCCGCCTCTCGCTCCGGAGAACGCTTCAGTTGAAGCAGCATATGCTCCATGGGAAAGTCATCCGGAACCCGGCCCAGGTCGTTCGCCGGGACGGCCTCCGGGTGGGTGTTGTGAGGTAGCGTGACAAGTTTGGATTCGTCAATCGCTTCACGAATTAGAGGGATAGGACGCCCGGGCGGCTGGGCGGAAAGTATTAGCGGCACTCCAGTCACCGCGGCGCAAACAAGCAAAAACTTAGTCAAACCACGCATAGTCGCTTCCCCACTTCCAGGAAGATGGTTGTCTATATTGGCCGGGCGCGAGTAACTCCCCCGTCCTTAACGCAGTTTCGATTGGCGGCTTCATCAGCAATTCGGCTGCCAGTTAAGCAAATCGTTGTATATACGATTGATGTGCGCGGATTCTGGTGACAGGTCGAGACAAATTTTTGGAAAGTTTCCAACCGATTGCTCCAAGTTGTGAAACGATTTGATCCTGGGTCAGGGCGAGTCGATTCGAAGATGTCCCCTACTCAATCTGACGGCCGACGTAGCGCGATCGCTGGTGCGCGCGGTTGTCGGGCAGCAGGCGGTCAGAAATTCGGACTCGGCACGGCCCGGAACGGGAGTCGGACGCATCTATCGGATCAAGCGGATGGACTTGAGCTTCTAGGTTCGCCGGGCTTTTGTGCCTGTATCACGGCGTACACGGAATGTATGGTCCGCCGCCTCATCGCAAGCGAAAAAGAGAGGGACGGGGTTGGTCTGCGCAAATGTATACGGCCTTGGGTGGAGGGAAAAGGCTCCGGGCCAGGATGGAATGCGCTACGCTCTCTTCCCATTTAGCTACGCAGTCTTGGAAGACTTCTTCCGAGTACGGGTTTTGAGAGCGCCGGATTTGACCGTTGTGCCATCTCGTTGTTCGCCAGCAAACCTGGCAGGAAATCATCAACTCCTCAGTTGCAGTCAAGCTCAAGCAGCGGCCATCCGGGGAGCCCGATAGGCTTCCCCGGTTGCCAGTACCGCCCAAGCCATCCTCGCCAATTTATTGGCTAACGCTACGCCAGCCACGTTGCGGGGGTACGTGATGTAAGCTTCTCCAGCCACGCTTTCAGGCCGGGAGACTGCTTGGTCTTCTGCTGCAAGACAGCACGCGCACATTGCACGAACAGTTTTCGCAAATAGCGGTTCCCGCGCTTACGGATGCCCAGCAGTTTTTGTTTGCCGCCGGTGCTCTCGTGGAACCACTCCCATCCAAGCCGCGAACTCTCGCCCTTCCTTCGTTCATCTTCTACGCCCCTGCTGCTCGGGCGTGAAAGGCGGCGGACCATCCCATTAGTTATCCACGGAAATCGAAGGGTTCGATTCCCTGGCTGAACTCGCCCTGGATATGCGCTAATCGTGGAATCATGCTACCGACGAAGTGTGGCGGAAGCTTGATCCCGAACTGTGGGAGAAGACGCATAACCCCTCGATCGTCTTGCAAACGTCTCGCGTGACCAGATCGAACGTGTGCTGGCCGATCCCGTTTTCCGGAAAAGCGTTGATAGCCTGGTGCACCGTGTAGCGAATCGCGGTCTCCCCGCCAGCGGCTATTGTGGGCTGGAACTCAATCGTTCGCGCGTCGGTTTTCCTGTTCTCCATCGAATGCTTGAGTCGTTTGCAATTTTCATTAGCGAAAGGACAGCCTGTCCCCGAATTTCGTAAACGATCCAGCCGAATCGGGATCATTACCCCAGGCAGCGTCTAGTTACTGGGGCGGCGGGCGATCTCCGCCCGGATGCATTCGGACACCACGCCCCACATCCTCGTGTACTTGTCGATCGGCATCAGCAATGGATTCGGGTCGCCCGGTTTTCGGGTCTTGAATTTCGCAATCCGGCCCTCCGTGTCGTCGAATAGCGCATGGTTTTGAATCTCGACGTCCACGTTCATCTTCTTTGCAAATTCCAAATAATGATCGATGGACCGTAGATATTGGTTCAACCCCTCGGTCGTAATGTTTGCCTGGCCGAGGATCGTTCCGCCAAACAGGCCGGCCGTATGCGTTGCGCCGTTTTCCTTCACCTTGAAAATGAATGCCACCGAGCCCGGCGTGTGGCCCGGTATCTCAATGACGTTCACCGTTTCGTCGCCCAACGTAATCGGCGTGCCCTCTTTTAGAACCAGATCCCGATTGGGGCGGTTGTCATTCTGCTTTTTATTGGCAGGCGGATTCGGCGGATAGATCAAATCCCAATCCGCGGCGGTTGTTCCGACCCTGGTACCGTAATGCTCCTGAAAGTACGCCGCGCCAGCAAAGTGATCGCCGTGGCCGTGCCCCAGCAGAATGTACTTCACCTTGGCGGGATCGAGTCCTAATTTCTGCATATCCGCAATGATGGCCTGAGTCCTGCCTTCCTGCCCGGAGTCGAGCAGGATGATTCCATCGCTGGTCGTGATGGCCCAAACCGTCGTTTGTTGAATGTTGCTGCTGGGGATCGCATAAAGGTTGTCGAATACCTTCGTTGCTTCAATCCCCGGCCTGGGCGCGTTGATATCGTTTACTGTGCAGAAGAAGGTCCAGGTTTTCATCAGCACCGGGTCATCGCCCGCCAGTTTCTTTGCGGCCTCGATATGCGCGCGCGATTGGGCATTATCGGGCAGATTTGACAGGTTTGTGCCCCCACCACCTTTTTTGCCGCGCCCGCCTTCCTGTCCGAACGCACCAATGCCGAACGCAAAAAACCACGTGCAGAGCATCAAACACGGAACAACGCAAGCCATGATTCTCTTTGACATACTTTGGTTCTCCTTTTCGCCGTTTCGCAAAAACCGTAATAAGCCGAAGGATCGCATCGTTCGCGCCAGTTTGTCATCCGTTACGAAGAACCCCAATGCCCGGCGGCGTTCCAATAACTGGGTGGCTTCCTTGTGGCGGTGAAACCCGAGGGCGAAACCCGGGCCATTCCTAATTTTCGGAATTCAAGAGCGCCGTTGCAAGCGTTTGGAGATCACATTACCCGAAGCCGGCAAGGATTTCTCTAGCAGGCTGCGGAAAAATCCTTCATAGCTGACACCTTGAAACAGAAGACGACGTCTCTGTTTTATGCGCGGTGAAGACAAGCAGCAGGACGGGATGTTTAGCTATCGAACGGCCGAAGAGCGGGTGCCGCAGGATCATCCATTGCGGGCCATGAGGCGGATGGTGGATGAGGCGCTGCGCGGATTGTCGCCGCGGTTTGCGCGGATGTATGCCAAGCGGGGGCGGCCGTCGATTGCGCCGGAGAAGTTGTTGCGGGCGCTGTTGCTACAAGTGCTGTACACGATACGCAGCGAGCGGCAGTTGATGGAGCAGCTCGATTACAACATTCTGTATCGCTGGTTTGTGGGGCTCGACATGGACGACGCGGTGTGGGATGTGACCGTTTTCACGAAGAATCGCGAGCGGCTGTTGGAGAGCGAAGTGGCGGATGGCTTCTTCGACCAAGTGTTGAAGCAAGCGCGCGCGCAGCAGTTGCTTTCGGCCGACCATTTCACCGTGGATGGCACGTTGATCGAAGCCTGGGCGGGGCAGAAGAGCTTTCAACGCAAGGATGACAAGGGCCAGCCGCCCGAAGATGGCGGCAGCAATCCAACGGTGAACTTTCATGGCGACCAGCGGCGCAACGACACGCATCGCTCGAGGACCGATCCCGAGGCGCGGCTGTTTAAGAAGTCCAGTGGCAGCGAGTCGAAGTTGAGCTACATGGCGCACGTGTTGATGGAGAATCGCAACGGGTTGGTGGTGGATACGCGGCTCACCAAGTCGACGGGCAAGGCCGAACGGGAGTCGGCTTGGGTAATGGCCTGGCGCGTGGCTGGTGGCCAGCGGCGCATCACGCTCGGCGGCGACAAGAACTACGACACGCAGCAATTGGTGGCGTCGTTGCGCGCCATCCGAGCAACACCGCACGTAGCGCAGAATGCACACGCGCGCCGCTCCAGCGCGATTGATGAACGCACCACGCGGCACGCTGGCTATGCCGTAAGCCAACGCAAGCGCAAACGTGTCGAAGAGATCTTTGGTTGGATCAAAACGATTGCCGGCCTGCGGAAGACCAAGCATCGCGGCCGCAAGCGAGTCGGCTGGATGTTCACCTTCGCCGCGGCGGCCTTCAACCTGGTAAGGTTGCGAAACCTCACCACCCTCGCTGCGGCCTAAGCCCTCCGCACCGGCCAGACCGCCAGAAGGCGGCTCCCCGCTACTTCAAAAGACCGCGGAAAGACTAATCCCCATCTCCTCGCGTGGTTTTTCCGCAGCCTGCTAGACGAGGCTGCCGAGTAGTGTTGCTCGCTACTTGCCGGAATAGCTTCCATCACCATGTACCCGGCGCCATCTTGGCTGCCGATGTCGTGGAGCACGCAGATATTTCGGGTGTTTCAGAGAGGCAACCGCGCGGGCCTCCCGTTCGAAGTGGGCCGTCATGCACAATTGGTCCCTCCCGGAAGGTTCCGGTAATGGCAAACAACGGGCCGGTGATGCGGGTTTGCGATAACCGAGTTGTACTGCGCTTTAACGTAGCGAGGGGCTTCCACAGATCGATGAGAATACGAGGAGTCTCACCGTGCACCTGGTCGCGGCGAAGGATGGCGGCCGGCCTAACTTGAGCTAACATCTTCAAGGGAGGAAATAATGAAGAGATATTTGTTCGCGCTTCTTGTGCTCGCTGGGCCGACGCTCGCTCAGCGAAGCGTGCCCGCGATCCCCTTCACATCCGTTCCCGACTACCCCAACCTTCCAGAAGGGATGAATTTCGGCGAGGTCCCCGGCGTCGCTGTGAATTCCAAAGGTCACGTCTTTGTGTTCTCGCGCTCAAACAGCGCCACTGGCCCGGCTTTTGGTGCCGCGGCGGCGCAGTTGTTCGAGTTCGATCAGAACGGCAATTTTGTGCGCGAAATCGGCAAGGGTCTCTATGCTTGGTCGGAGGCACATAGCGTCCGCATCGATAAGAACGAGCGAATCGGCGGCGGCTGAACACCCAGACCGCCAAGATGCTGATGAGACGGCGCGGGGAACTGATTGCAAGAAGCTTCGCTCACCTGTATGACACCGGCGGCATGAGGCGAGTGCATCTGCCCGGCAAGAACAACATCGCCAAACGCGCGCTGATTCATGCGGCAGCCTTCAATCTGAGCTTGATCCTGCGGCAGATGTTGGGGGTGGGCACCGCCCGCCAGGCGGCGGACTTAGTTGCCGCGCTTTGTTTTGCGCTTCTCCAGCTCATACAAGCTGAAAACACCACTCTGCTGGCGATGCAATCGTTTCGGCCCACGGCACGACCGAAAAACCTGCCTTGTCACCATCAATCGCCGTCCCGCCCGAAAGCGATTTTATCCACGGGCTGCTAACGGCGCTCGTCCCTGCTGCTGACACAGACAGATAGATATGATTCACGTTTCGGCGACATTTTGTGGATTTCGATACGGTGTTCGTTCAGGGGGGCGCCGCCGCCAAGGCCGGGTCGGCGTCCTCACCACTAGGTAGGTTTGATGTACGAGACGTGGCGATCTCGAGAATGTTCCATCAAAGACGCGTTGCTCTTGTCAAACCTTTTCAATGGCATGACGGCCGCACCCCAACCTCATTCCAATTCCTTGTCGACGAGCACGGTTTGCGACGAAACTAAGCGATTAACCTGATCTACCTGACGTACTTTTGTTGCATCCCAAATGGGCCTACCTATCTATTGGAGGTCCGTGCAGAACCATGATGCACTGAAGCATGTCCGAGGCCGCCACCACCAGTCCGGTCACGAGCGCTGGATCCTTTCATTCTGAGGTCCGGAAAGAGCTGGACGCTTGGGTTGGTACGCGCATTCAGATGATTCTTCCCGCAATTGCGGTCATCTATCTGGCGGGATCGAGCGTGGGCCTCGTTTTCAAGCCCATCGAGTCCACCGAGATCCTCGGCTGGTCAGCCTACGCAACGGGAGCGGTCGGTCTCCTCGTCTGGCTGCTGATGCGCCGAAACTGGATTCCAGCAAGCCGAGTTCGCCTGGTCGCCCTGGTGCTCGGCTTGTTGATTCTCTTCCACAGTCTCGCTGAACTCTACGTTGCGGCCGATGTCAAACAGTCCGCGGTCATCATGCTGCTACTGATAGGCAGCGCCGGTGTTCTCTTGTCTTGGCAGGAGTTTGTATTTACGGCTATCTTATCTCTCTCGGGCTGGGGAGTTATTGGATTCCACAAACTACCTTTGCCCAGCTTGATTCACGGATTCCTGGTTTTGCTGACAACCGCTGCGCTCTCCGGGTTGGGTTTATGGCTGCGGCTGCGAAGGCATTATCAGGCGCAAGCAGTGCGTGTCGGTGAACAAGCTCAGAAGGCGGAGCAGCAAAAAGCACGGGATCGTCTTGAACTGGCTGTCCAAGGCAGTCACGATGGCCTGTGGTACTGGGATCTGAAATCCAACCTCTTTCATGGTTCTTCTTCCTGGGAGTCCATGCTCGGTTACGACGCGGGCGAACTCGGGAACAATCCAGAAGAATGGTTCAGCCGTGTCCATCCAGGATATCTCACGGAACTGAGAGCTCAGCTGGCGTGCCACCTCGAAGACCAGTCGGAGCAGTTTCATCATGCGCATCGACTGCGCCGCAAGGATGGCGTTTACCTCTGGGTCATGGCTCGCGCGACTGCGGTCCGCACCGAAGCCGGGGAGGCCGTCGCATTGGCTGGGTCGCACGCCGACATTACCTCGGTGATCGACATAGAGAATCGCTTGCTCAATGATTCGTTCTATGACAAATTGACGCAGCTCCCCAATCGCCATTACTTCATGGGCCGGCTGGAGAAGGCGGTCGAAAGAAAGAAACGCCATCCAAACCACCCTTCCTTGTTTGCGGTGATGTTTTTAGACCTGGACCGTTTTAAGGTTATCAACGACAGTCTGGGGCATCTGGTAGGAGACCAGCTTCTCATGGCCGTCGCGGGCCGCTTGAAAAACTGCGCCCGGCCACAGGATGTAGTCGCGCGGTTTGGCGGCGATGAATTCGTCATCCTGATCGAGCAGATGAGGGACCCGGACGAAGCGTCAAATGTGGCAGCTCGAATTCAAAACGCCCTGTCCACGCCTTTTCACATCGGCAATCGTGAAGTGGCAAGCGGCGTGAGCGTCGGCATAGTCTTGAGCAGTGAAGCGGCGGAGAGCAGCGAAGATTTCCTGCGGTACGCCGATATGGCGATGTACCACGCCAAAAACAAGGGGAGAGGTCAGGCGCAAACATTTAATGAGAAAATGCACGTGCAGGCGACGAAGCTCTGTGACTTGCAAACCGACCTGAGCTGGGCCGTGGAGCGGCAACAGTTACTGCTTCACTATCAACCCTGCGTTTCCCTTCGTTCAGGAAAAATTCTTGGCGTAGAAGCTCTTGTTCGCTGGCAGCGTTCCGACAACCAAATCATTCAACCCACCGAATTCATTCCGCTGGCCGAGGAACTTGGGCTCATCAATGACATCGGCGATTGGGTGCTGCGTTCCGCGTGTACGCAGAATAGCGCCTGGCAAAGGGCGGGCATGCCGCCTATCCGGATGGCCGTCAATGTGTCAGCCCGGCAACTCCAGCAAAAGGACTTTCCTCAACGGGTTCTGCGCATCCTGGAAGAAGCCAAGCTGAGGCCGGAGTGGCTGGAACTGGAGCTGACTGAAACCGCTTTGATGGACAGTCTCGATAGCGCGCCGCCGGGTACGCTCGAACAATTGCGAGCCTTGGGTATACCCATAGCGATCGACGACTTCGGCACGGGCTATTCCTCCTTGGACTATTTGCGGAGGTTCAACTTCAGCACGCTGAAGATGGACCGGCGTTTCGTCTCGGACATCGTGACGGATCGGAAGGCCGCGGCAGTGGCGAAAGGACTCATCTCACTGGCTCACGATCTCGATCTTTCGGTTACCGCGGAAGGAGTAGAACATGACGCCCAGCTGGCCTTCTTGGCGGCGGAGCAGTGTGATCAGGTGCAGGGTTTCCTGGCTTGTCGGCCGGTCCTCGCTGAACACTTAACCGACCGGCTCTCGTCGGGCGCCGTCCAAGCGGGGTTTGCATATTGCGACCAGGCTCGATTCTCGGGATTGCATCGGTTGGCAGGCTATGCGACCGGTCGAGCCGGATCGATCGTCGCTCCCGATGGCGCGGGGGAATCAATAATATTGCCCGTCTTAGGTGCGCTTGGCCAAGAGTGAATTGGTGGACTTCTCATTGGCAACTCGCCAAGTCTGTCGACAGATGGGTCGCCTGGGTAAAATATTCGGCCTTGCACGTCCGGCCTCATCACTTGACCGATGAACGCCGTGCCCTTGAAGCGATTGGCGCGGTAGTTTGGAAGTCGGCTTGTATCCGTTGACCGTCCTCCAGCAGCTGCGATAAGGCGGCTGCTCGTGCGGTTAAGCAGCATGAACGGCCCCGTGATAAGTTAGCAGCCATGGGCCAGGAGCCATTGGCTATTCCGATCAGCTGGAGTGCACTATGAACGAATCGTGGATGCGGACGGCGCGGCGAACCTTTCTGAAGGCCGCGGCGGGCGTCACCGCCGGAACGGTGCTGGCGGGACAGACGCAGCGGGCACAAAATGTTTCCGCCAACGCAGTGTCGCATGATCCCGGGCTGACCAGGATTGATCCGCGGTTCAGGATCGGGCCGACCGAAGCATGGAACTGGGGCGTGTTCAAGAGCAAATGCGGTCCGACGTACGCCGGCAGCGCGGGCTGGAAGCGCTACACCGATTTCTTGACTTCCAAGATGCAGGAGTTCGGCGCCGTCGACTTCGACACTGTTGAAATCCCCTACGACCATTACGTCGTCGACGATTGGCCCGATCGCCGAACGCACATTTACGACTCGGGTGCGGCGGTTGAGAAGTTGGTCACCGACGGGACGCCGGTGCCGCTGGTGGCCTCCTATGGCATGACATCCGGCTTTACGCCGCCGGAAGGTGTGACGGCGCAAATGATCTACTACGATCCGGCGCGGCCGCCGGCCGCCGAGGACATTGCGGGGAAAATTCTTGTCTTTCAAACTGCGCAGTATCCCAATCCGCCCTACTCCGATGCGTTCCTGGATAATTTCACGCTGACCGACTACGAGTGGCGATCGCCGGGCAAATGGGCTCCGCTGTTTACGCCTCCGCCGGCGAGCCTGACAAGTTCCTATCACTCCCGCTGGGTGTGGGGCCAGCTGAACGGATTTGCCGCGATCGGCATCAAAGGGCATGCGGCGGCCATGGTCGTCGTGTACGACCTCTCGCCGGGCGCGGCGTTCGGATTGGCGCAACGAAGCGTCTACACGCCGGACGGGAAGGCGGGACTCGGCGCGAAGTACGTCAACTGCCCCACGCTCACGCTGGATCGAGTGAACGGCGCGAAAGTGCTCGCGGACGCCAAGGCCGGCAAGACGGCCACGCTGACGCTCATCGCCCGTTTTCAGCGCGACACCGGCACGGCGTTCCTCGCGTATTTGCCGGGCCGGAACTACGGAACGCCGAGAGATGAACAAGTGCTGCTCGCCACGCACACCGACGCCATGTCACTGGTGGAAGAGAACGGCGGACTGGGCATGCTCGGAATCGCTTCCTACTTCCGTCACATTCCGAGGGCGGAACGGCCGCGCACGCTGGTGTTCTACTTCGACTGCCGGCACTTCATGCCGGGCGGCGAGGCGAGCTGGCCGCAGTTCGACTATTACACGATCCACCCCGAGCGCTTGAAGCCGATCGTGGCGACCTTGGGAATGGAGCACATGGGCGGGCGCCAGACCGTCGAAACCGGCCGCGGCGGCAACTCCTACGGCTATTCCAGCGCGCGCCCGGCAGACGGGGGCGTCATCACGAGCCTGATGGACGTCCACAACAACAACATCTGGCTGGTAGATGCGATCGCAAGAGCCGCGACCGACAATCTCTGGACGAGGGTCGACGTGAAAGCCGGCGGTGTCGCGCCGGGCATCAACGGCGGATTCCAGGGCACCGTGAAGAGTCCCATGAATAAGGGACGAGCGTATGGGATCCCCGGAATCGGGCTGGCGGGCGATTGGCCCGGCGGCTGGACGCAGACCTACGCGCAGGCGGACACGGAGGCTGGAGACCACGGCTTTGACGAGATCCACTTCGTGCAACAGGTGGCCGGTTTGTCGCAGCTCGCAGGGGAATTCATGCTGGTTAAGCCGCTGGTCATCGACCTGGGCTGGGGCGAGCTCAAGTCGGCTCTAGTAAGGCTTCCCGACGCAAGCTTCGCCATGCCACGCGAGGCCTCAAGACGCCGGCAAACGCTCGTGAGCCAGTACGTCGCTGCGTTCGGGCAGGTCCAGGCCGCCGATCTCGACGAAGCCAGGAGCGCGCTTAAGAGTCTCGCCGCCAATATCTCCGCCTCGGTCGCGAGTGACCAGCAAGCTGGCGTCCGTGCGTTGGTCGAAGGCCAGCTCGCCAAGCTGACCTGAGGTGGCCGCCACCTGAAATTCGAAGCGCAGCACCCATGGAAAGGTCCTGGCGGGGAGATCCCGGTCGTCGCCGAAGTTATTTCCGGCGGGCGTACCGATCGCCCTCAGTCCAATGCTGCACTACGCCCGTTACCACGCCCTTCCCATCCTTAACGAACTCCACAAGGTTTCCTTCCATGCTGAAGGTGTATTCGGATTGGGCGACTAAAGGGATCCTGCCCGCGCCGCCCGGATCGATCATAAGGCGGCTCCCTTCCAAGGTAACCACGACGCCCGTGGGGTACTGGGGCGTCTCGTATGTCCCGACATACTGAGCCAGAATGTTGACCGGAACGGAAAACTCTTCCCCACGTTTGCCAACGAGGTGCTGCTTGTCGCGCTCGTTCTCACAGACATATTCAATCAAATCCCCCTCCGTAACCAGGTCAAGACCGATCGGAAGCGTCCACGGCCGCTTGTAGGCTTTGGGATCTTCGAGCGTCACCTGGAGATCGATATGGCCGAAATCGCGGCGGTGGAAGCGCTCGGTCAGCCGTAAGGATTCCGAGTGCGGATGCCCGCCCAGATCGAGCGACGTCCGGTCGTTATAACCCGCAGTGGTGACTACCAGGGTGTCTCCTTCCCATTTCCCAACCGAGTAACCCATCCAGGTTGGGTTAGGATCGCCCGGCAACGCACGGCCGTCCGTAAAGATCTGGCGAAAAATGGTCTCATATTCGTAAAGGACCACGACAAGATTCGGCGTCTGCACGATCTTCATCGGGTAGCCGCCGCCAAGCGAAATGCTGGCCTTCGGTCCGGGAGGGAGACAATTGATTCCGTCCGTGTCATTGCGATAGTTATCCGCGCTTTGTTTGTACAAAGCCGCGGCCCATGGCTGGATGTCCTCCGCCTTAAGATCCGGCGCCGCGTTGAGCAGATAACTTCTCGAGACTTTCCAAACTCCGGTCAGGTCAGGCTTACCGTCCGCGGATCGCGGAGCAGGGGCTGAGAGGTTGGGTTTACCGTCCGGCGTTCTGGGCGCTCCGGGAGTTGGGTGATCCGGCCACTGCGCTGTGAGAGAAACGCTCATCACGCACAGGATCATCGCAAACTTATACATCTGCCCTCCCTTTCGTCACGCCCGTCAAATTCGGCCAGCGTCTCACGGAACACTTATATTCCCAAACATGTTAACAGCGGCCGTCGCCGGGGTCTAGCATGTGGGTCCGACAAAAAAACTTTCGGGAGCCAACGACGACAACATACAATAAGGAAGGCCCAACACGGTTTATGATTGACGGTACTGAAGGGGCGGCATGAGCGATCGAGTCAAAAGGGTCGGACTTCTATTTGCCGGGAGTCTGCTTTGTTTGCACGCTCAGTGGTTGAACTATCCGGCGCCGGGAACTCCCCGCACCCGCGACGGCAAACCGGACCTTTTTGCAACAGCACCGCGAGCGTCCAATGGAAAGCCGGATCTCTCCGGAGTCTGGCAGACCGAGTTTGCACCCTCGGGAGAGAACGAACGCTTATTCGGCGCTGAAACGAAGACTTTCGCGGTGCTGGGAGACGACCCGCGTCAATTTTCCAAGTACCTCCTGAATATCCTTGTGGACTTCAAGCCGGAAGAATCCCCCCTGCGGCCGGAGTTCGTCGAATTGTTTCGCAGAAACTCGGAGCGGAAAGGAACGGAGAGTCCCGTCGCGCGCTGTCTACCACAGGGTCTGCCGCGGGCCGATATCCACAATTACGCACCTTTCAAGATCATTCAGACTCCCGGGGAAGTCGCGGTACTCTACGAGATCGACAACACTTACCGGCAGATATACACGGACGGCCGCAAACTTCCCGTTGATCCTCAACCCGCTTGGCTAGGCTACTCGGTCGGCAAATGGGAGGGCGACACATTGGTCGTCGACGCGGCTGGATTCAATGATAAGAGCTGGCTCGATGTCGCGGGCCACCCGCACAGTGAGGATCTACGAATTCAGGAGCGCTTCCACCGCCGCGATTTCGGCCACATGGACTTGAGCATAACCGTCGAAGACCCCAAGATGTATACCAGACCGTTTACGATCAAAGTCACTCTGCTCCTGGTTCCGGACAGTGACGTCCTCGAGTCCATTTGCAACGAAAACGAGAAGGACCGCGCTCATATCGCAAAACCGTAGGATGGAAGGCGCGCAATTCTGACGCGTATCAAGGTTTGCGATCGTAGATCGCGTCGCCTTCGGTCTGGCCCAATACCAAACGCGTCACCTTGCCGTTGGCGTCCAAGAGGAATTCCGCGGCGGAACCTGTGGACTCAAACTTCGTCTCCGACTGCGGAATCAGAGGAAGAGCGTTCAAGTATAGCCGGCCATTGATCAGGGTTACGTTTTGGGTCATACCCATGAAGCCCGCGACAACCCGCGACCCTTCGCGAAACTCATACCGTCCCGCGTACTTTGCGAGAACGGCCGAGCTCAGTTCCACACCCGTGTTCGCAGTGGCCACCATGTGAACCTTATTCCGGTCGGATTCGTTGCACACAGTCTCAAGCATGTCCGTATCCGCCGCGTAGTTCACTGCCAGCGAGAGGCTCAGAGGCTTGGTCAAGGTCTCGGGATCGTCGTAGGTGATCTGAAACTGCATGTGTCCGAAATCGACACGCCGGAGCCTCTCGGTCACGCGCAGGTTCTCGGAATGAGGGTGGCCTGCTCTATCGAGCCAAGTCCGGTCATTGAACCCCGCGGACTCGACCACAAGCGTGTCGCCCTCCCAATGGCCGACGGAGTAGCCCAACCAGGTCGGGTTCGGGTCTTTCGGGAGTTTGCGCCCATCCATGTAAATCTGTCGATACCGCCCCATGCCGCCCTCGTAAAGCACCGCCGCAACCGTGGGGGATTGGATGATCCGGTACATCGTGTTCAGCATCTCCGAAGGACCGCCCGGCAGGCAGTTCGTTACGGGGTCGTCCCGCCTGAAATCCGCAACACGCTTCAGGAAGACAGCTTCCGCCGCTGGCCGGAAGATGCCCTCATCCTTCAGATCTTGGATCACGTCAAAACGGTAAGCGTTTACTTGGGGTCGCCACGTGCCGGACAAATCCGGCTTGCCATCAGGCGTCCGGGGCGCGGGAGCCGTCAGGTTCGGCTTCCCATCGGCAGTCCGGGGAATCCCAGGCGTGCGGAAGTCGAGCCATTGAGCGCACAGTGGAATTGGGAGCAGCCATAGAGCCGCCGCGATCGCGATTCTGTACATGAAGGCTTCCTCCCACTCGGCTGACTGTCCTCAAGCCTCTGTGGACTCTTCCGGGCGCCATTATAACAGCATCGCCACGCTGCTTCCTCTGAACACGTCGATGCCAGCGTCGCGTGTCGAACTTCATGGATTCCGACGCCGAAGATTTCCTTCAGGGTTTGGCGGCAGTCGGCATGCGGCCAGATCGCCTGAGAGCAATCCTGCTTACGCACCGGCACAATGACCATTCGGCCGGCGCAGCGTTTTTTCAGCGCAAGTTTGGCGTGCATGTCTACTATGCAGCGGACGAGATGCCCCGTCTGACGAGGGAGACTGCAACAAAGGGCATTCGTGGTTGGCTCGGCAAACGTGTTCCGGAGGCGGGTGTGCTTGTGCTGCTGCGCGGAATATTGGAGGAAGCCGCACCCGAGGCTGTAAAGGCAGATCATCTGGTGACTGAGGGGGAAATCGTTGAAGGGGCCTTTCGAGTATTGGCCACGCCTGGCCACACGGGTAGACACGCCGCATATGTGCACGAACCTACGCCTGAACGTTCATGTCCGCCGTTCGGTTTATGGCCTTCGCGGACCGGTCTTGCTGTCGAAGCCAAGACGTCCAAGAGCTCTCTCGGTTCTCGTGCATGTTGTTTCTCAGCGTGCGCGGGTCCTAAGACTACGCAGGACCGAGCAAGCCACTCGCGTTTATCGCGGCTGTCGTGTTGCCTTCCTCCTCTCGGAATGGAGTCGGCGTCCTGGACCAACGGCTTTTCGAAGCTCAATAGCCCCGCCCACTGATACCTCTATCTACGCTTCAAACGACACTTCGCGATGCCGCCCGCAAGACTCGAGGCCAGGATGGATTCGCTACTTTCCTTTTCTGTAGGGCTCTTTCATCCCCTACAACATGCCGGTTTATCCCGGCGCTCTCCGGATACGCCGTAATACATTCCCTATCTGGCAGGCGGCTCAGGGAACTCAATTCGCAGCATCGGGGGAATTCATGATGCGAATGGTGGCGTGAACCGTCCTGATCAGGCTCTCGCGCGCTGCTCTGGCAATGACAGGGCGAGCAATCCAGCGCAGCATGATCGGCGTTGGGCGCGACAACACCAGAGCTTCACATTCGATGTAGAGACCACCGTCCATTTGCAGGATGCGCCAGTAATGATTTAGCGCCCATAATAGTCCTTGGTCTTTGGCAGTCGAGCCTACGGGAGCGGAGGCGTCCGATACTGCAACCACACTCACGCTTCTGGATTCGATCGCGAGCCGGCCAGTCCCCTCGGTTCGATAGACCACCCGAAGATCCAAGTCGAAAACACCGGAGAGAATCGCCTTCTCGACCAGCCGCAGGTACACCTGAAAGACATCCCCCTGACGGTCCATCAACTGGGACGCGATGATCTCCGGCATCATATACCGGCTGCGGTTGTTATAGTTGCGCAAGCGCGGCAGGACGCCGTCAATAGTCGCATCTGGCAGAAAGGCCGCGCCCACCCAGTGCTGAATCTGACCTTTTGGAATGGTAATGTCTGGCCTCACCCCCAAACGCTGCGCACTATCCACAAGAACCTCGCCCTTGCGCACTCGTGCCCGCTTGGACTCATCCGGCAAAACACGAAGAAAGTTCGCCGTCGAGGAGTCCGAGCGGATACGATCCTCCACAACAGCGGCGTACCGATCGAAAGCGTTAAGCGTTGCAGTGGGTGGCGCGGCGACAGCCGGCAAGTTGCACAATGCCGCGCAGAACGCGGTTATCAATGTCCTGGATATCATGGGCCCGCGCAAGCCTCCCCGCCCGACCGCCATCTCTATAAGCCATGGAATGAGTGGCGAGCGACCTCTGAACGGCAGCTCCATGATCTGACCTGATAATGTTGTACCAGTTCGATGAAGACGATTCTTCAGGCGAAGGGAGAATACGAGCGTTGGCCAAAAAGACACTTCCCCATGCGCCGTCATCCAGGCACATGGGCTTCCGGATCGAGTAAGCTTAGCTGCAGCACTCTATGTTCCTCTCCGTAGGTGACCGACTCGGCCCTTACGAGATCCTTGCGCCCGTTGGCGCGGGCGGCATGGGTAAAGTGTATCGGGCGAAAGACACCAAGCTAAAGTGCGAAGTCGCATTGAAGGTGTTGCCGGATTCCTTTGCCAGAGACCCCGAACGCATGGCTCGATTCCAGCGTGATGTTCAAGCGATGGTTTTGCTGAACCACCCCAACATCGAGCAGATCTGCGGTGTGGAAGATCGCGCGCTGGTGACGGAACTGGTCGAGGGCCAGGACCTAAAAGGTCCATTACCACTCGAGACGGCTCTCCGCTACGCCAAGCAAATCGCCGGAGCTTTGGAAGCCGCCCACGAGAAGGGGATTATACACGGGGATTTGAAGCCCGCCAACGTGAAGATCACGCCCGAAGGTGTGGTGAAAGTGATGGATTTCGGGCTGGCCAAAGCGATCGAGGACGCGGCGCAGTCCCATGACGATACTGCTCACTTGCCGGCGCCGACGTTGGGGCCGACTGGCATGGGCGTAAGCTTGGGAACGGCTCCGTATATTTCGCCGGAGCAAGCCAGCGGCAAGAAGCTGGACTGGCGAGCTGACATCTGGTCGTTCGGCGCGATGCTTTATGAAATGCTCTCGGGCAGAAAGGCGTTTGCTGGCCAATCGCTTTCGGACACGCTGTCTGCGGTGCTGGAGACAGAGCCGGATTGGAGCGCGCTGTCCGCCGGGACGCCGGCCTCCATTCGCAAACTGCTGCGCCGGTGCCTGACTAAGGATCGCGAGCAGCGCTTGCAAGCCATCGGCGAGGCTCGCATCGCCATTGAGGAATGCGCCGCGGGGCCCAAGGCACCACTGGCACAGGCAAGACCCTGGAGTATCCTGTCCTGGGCGTTCATGGCCGGTGTGGTGTTGATGATCGCTGTAGCGCTCGGCGTCGCGGTTTACCACCGTGCCACCCAAGAACCACAAGTTCTAAAATTCTCCGTGCTGCCGCCGGAGAAAGCAACATTAGGGAACAGTTTTCCGGCCGTTTCGCCCGACGGACGTCGCCTGGCATTCGTAGCCAGACTGGGAGGCAGCGCAGCCGGTGTTTCCCCAGCCGAAAGCGTTCTGGGCTTACGCGCCCTGAATTCGCGAGACGCCCGTATCTTGCCCGGAACCGCGGGTGCAAGCCTTCCCTTCTGGTCCCCGGACAGCCGCTTCCTTGGGTTCTTCGCTGATGGAAAACTGAAGAAAATCGATGTATCCGGCGGTCCTGCTGTGACTTTGTCCGATGCGCCCACTCCCCGCGGTGGGACCTGGAGCAAGAACGACGTCATTGTATTTTCGCCCACGAATAATAGCGGTCTGCTCCGCATTCCGGCTGCAGGAGGAGACGTCACACCGGTTACTGCGCCCGACCAGTCGCTTTCCGAGATTAGTCATCGTAACCCGTGGTTCTTGCCGGATGGCCGGCATTTTCTTTATACAGCCGGCAGCCCGAAGCCGGAGAACGTCGCGATCTACATCGGAGATCTGGATTCTAAGACGCGTCGCCGTGTGACGGCCGTAAACTCCAACGCCTCATATGCGGCTGGCTTTCTGCTGTACGTCCGGGAGCAGACCTTGATGGCACAGCCTTTCGACGCCGACGAGCTCTCGACAACCGGCGATCCGGTCCCCGTTGCCGGTCTGGTGGGTTACAACAACGATGGCTTGGCTATGCGAGGATTGTTCTCCGTTTCCGAAGGCGGAGTCCTGGCTTACGTTTCCGGCGGTTTCTTCAGCAACTACGCCAGCGCCACCGACGTTGTTCAACTGACCTGGTTCGACCCCACGGGAAAGGTGTTGGGAACTATAGGCACGCCCGGCATCCAGAGCCGTGGTGCGATCTCACCAGATGGTCGCAGCGTGGCCGTCGGACGCAGGGACCCGCAGGCCCCCTTCCTGGACATCTGGATCGACGACCTGGCTCGCGGTACCGCTTCCCGATTCACTTTCGGTCCGAGAAATAACAATTCTCCGGTCTGGTCTCCTGATGGCGGCCACATTGCTTTTGCCTCAGACCGCGATGGTGGGCCCTGGAAGGTGTATCAAAAGAACACCAGCGCCGGCGCCCAGGATAGGGAACTGGACAAAGACGCGCTTTCCAAGCAGCCCGATGATTGGTCCCCTGATGGCCGATACATCATCGAGGAAACCCTTGACATTTCCAAGAACGGAACCGACATCTGGGTGCTGCCGCTGTTCGGCGACCGGAAAGCGTTTCCCTATTTGCACACCGATTCCAATGAACACCATGCCAAGCTATCGCCCAACGGCCGATGGCTGGCCTACGTTTCAGATGAGACCACGCGGAATGAGGTCTACATCCAGACGTTTCCAAACCCTGGTGGCAAATGGCAAGTTTCCACGAACGGCGGGAGCCTGCCGGTTTGGAGCCGGAACGGAAAGGAACTGTTCTTCATTGGCGCGGATCGAAAAATGATGGCCGTGGATATAAAGGGCGGCTCGAAATTCGAAGCGGGCATCCCGAAATCGCTGTTTGACACGCGTCTCGGCACCAGTACGTGGTTCGACGTCAGCAAGGACGGTCGCTTCCTCCTGCCCGTTCAAACAGGACGGCCAGCCAGCGTGCCGATTACCGTGTTCGTCAACTGGACCGCCGGGTTGAAGAAATGATCGGCGAAAACCGTCATCTTACCGCGTCACGGCCCAGACGCGCATAGGGTGCGCGGAACGGAAACAGGAAAAGGAATACAAACACGCTCTCCGCGCACGTGTTTTGTCGGGTCCTGAATTTGAACTCCTACTCCACTCTTCGCGCGAGGAGATCAACAGGAACCGTGCGTCAGCAAGTTAGGGAAGCGCGCCAACCGGCAGCCACTTACCACATCCTCAAACGCTCAAAACAGGACAAGGGGAGCGAGCAATGATCGCGTACGCATTTGCACCCAAGTATCCACCGGTTTCGGGAGCGCGCGTGCGGCCCATAACGATCAAGTCGGCATTGAGGCGGTCCAAGGCGTCGGGGAGTGCCGCGGCGGGCGATCCTTCCAAGATCTCAATTTCCGCAGGAGGGCCGGCAGCAGGAAGCAGTTTCTGAATTTGCTCCGGAATCCCCTTTCTCGCATCTTTCCGCCGGTCCTCGATCCAACGAGCCTCCGGAACGACGTGTGCCACAATCAGCTTGGCTTGAAATCTCTCAGCTATTTGCGAGGCTTGCGCCAGCACTGCGGCGCTACGCGGGCCGAGATCGACCGCACCTAGTACGTTTCGGATTCCTAGGTTCTCGGCGGCCGGCCAGGTTTCCAAGTGTGCACAGGTCCACACAGGACAAGATGCGTCGTGAAGAATCTTGGCCGTCACTGAGCCCAGCAGAAATCGCCGAAACACGCCATAGCCATGAGTTGGCATCATCACTATGTCAAAGTTTCCGTTGCGTGCATAGCTGAGAATGACTTGGGCGGGATCGCCTCTTTCGACGAATTGAACCACCTTGCAACCTCCCAGTTCTTGAGCGACCAGTTGGTCCATCTTGTCCCCGGCTCGTCGGGCCAGCACCTCGTAGGCACTATCGGCCGAGGCGACTTCGACTACATGGAGCCCCGTAACCTCGGCATCGAACTGAAGCGCCATCGTGCGAACGGCTCGTGCGGCTCCTTCGCAGCGCTTCGAGAAGTCGGCTGGAAATAGGATTTTGCGAAATGGGAACATAGCTCGTGCCTTCCGGATGCCCCAGTGGGACTACTCCGATGATGCACGTCGATGACCGGATTGTAAGGACAAGTCAGACCAATGTTGCTGAGGATAGGCGGTTGCAGACCTGCGTTATGTTCCCCAAAGGTGGGTGGCCTGACACTATCTGCTGGTGTATCGACCGGCTAACGCTCCGATTCACGTCGACTACCAGCGGGCGCGGGCCACTGGCGAGCCGATTGTGGCTGCCAGGGCCGTACATACTCGCCGGGAGCCGGTGCGTTGGGAATTCCCCTCGCCGCCGGCGGAACGTATCCTGGCGTGGCGGCCTTTTTCGCGTTCTTGCTGTTCGGAAACTGGACTTGCGCTCGAAGACGATCTAACCAGGCCTGCGATACTCTGGAATCGGTATAAAGGGAGCTTAAGGCAATGACATTATCGGCGGGACAGGGCAGACGAGCGATCATGAAGCTGGGTGTAGCCTCAGTTGGAATTCCTCTGGTTTCGCGTGCGCTGCTGCCGGTAGCGGAAGCGCAGGCGAAACGTCAGGATATCGGTGCGCGCGGCGGGTCGATCGTCGCGGTTTCTCCCGGGCTTCAAATGTTCTATAGGGAGGATTGGCTGGGTGCGCCGTGGCTCGACGCGGAACCCATCGTTTTTCTACACGGTAATTTGGAGACTGGAGAAGTTTGGTATGGATGGGTGCCGCAAACGGCGCAGCAATTCCGTCTCTTCCGGCCCGATCTTCCCGGTTACGGACATTCTGCAGCACCAGCCAATTTCGATTGGTCTCTTGAGAGTTTTGCGAAGGTTGTGGCGAATTTTCTCGACGCAATCGGCGTGGAGTCGGCGCACATCGTCGGCGCTAAGACGGGAGGCGCGATTGCCATGCAATTTGCGGCCACTTATCCGCAACGCACGCGCACGCTCGTGGTGGCGAGCGGCCCGTTTGGCCGCGTCGATCCGCAGTTTGAAAACTCCTCGCAGCTCGTCAGGCTCGGCTCGGCGGCTTCCAAGGAGGAAATTGCGTATTTCGACAAGCTGAGGAACGAGACAAACCCCGAAACGAGACGCGATATCCAGAAGCTGCTTTCGACGATCAATCTCGATAATCTTCTGCCGCACATCACCGCACGCACGCTGATCATCACTTCGGATCGAAGCGCATTGCAGTCCGTGGAGACGGTACTTCGTTATCAGCGGAAAATTCCGAATTCAAGACTCCTGGTTTTGACCAGCGACGCCTATCATGTGGCCGTAGCAAACGCCGATGAATGCGTGACCAACGTTCTCGCTTTTATTGGGAAAACGACGACAAAAGCGTAACGCTCGACGCTTGGGTTTCCAACGTGCGTCGACGAAAGAGCCTGCTGCCGTGGGCGCTGCGGCTTGCGATAAACCTCCTACTTAGTGAGCGCCCACCAGGCGGCCTCGGCCAAGTGGCGCGCTACAGCCACTACTGCCCTTTTGGTGATTCCTGGTACGTTTGATCCGTTGATACAGCCGCACCACGTGGGTTCCTGCGAACCGGCGCTGACTGAGCACGATCAGGTTGCCCGTTTCTACAAACGCCCACTTCAGATTGCGGTTCACGTTGCCGCAGACCTGTCCCATGCGCGTGTGACCGCCGCTCGATTGTACGCGTGGCACCAGGCCCGCGTAACTGGCCAGGTGCGCGGCCGTCGGAAAGCGTTTAGGAAGCTGAATTGAGGGGAGCCACAGTGGAAATGATCCGCTCTGGCCGTCAAGATGAGTATCGTCAATCGTCCGTTCGACGCCATGATAGCGCCTCACATCGCGCGGCGTGGAACTCTTGAAATCGGAACCACCTAAGATCAATGACACGGTGTTGCGGCAGTATCCAGAATTCCTGGATTTTATAAGCAAGTCCCCGTACAAAATCTTCCAATGTCAAGCAACCGGGCGCTATCGCCCCACGCCAAAGCAGGCATCGAAACCGTTTCGCACCGTCCGAGCTGGTCTCACCCAAGCTAATTCTAAACAAACGCAGACCGCCCTAATCCTCGGCAAGACCTCTACGATTCGAAATCGTGTGAGCAATGTGTGAGCAAGACTGGCTCGCCATCCCTTTAGAACCACCGCCATTTCAAAAAGGAATGGGGCAGGCTCAACGGCTCGAAGACAAATGGATTCCTTTGATCGATGGCTCGGCTCCGCGCTGACCGAGAATCTGGCAAGGGCATCGGCGAATGAGCGTTCCCGGCTTTCGGCACCGATGGAGCGCACCTCGCAACAGGTGGTCCGGATTCTCCAGGATTTCAGGGACCGGCTGTCGGACGGGACGATGCGGGCGTTCGGTGTTCCGCTGAGAACGACGGAAGTGGAGATCGAGGTGCGAGAGCCGGAGACGCCGGACATCCGCGTGGGGAAGATATTCGATCGGAACTGGGAGCTCTTGTCGCCGATTGTACTGGTAGCCCTGATTACAGGGCTTGTGCGACGCCACTTTGAAGGCCAGGTCTCCTACAAACTGTTCACGAACATTTCCCGGCTTGCGTCGCAGTGGGAAGAGCGAATAAACTCCGCATCGCTGGACATGGAGAAGGAGGCCGAGCGCCGTCTCGACGAGTTGGTGGCCACGGTCGGGCGCCTCATAGAGACCGGCGGCGGCGACCGCCTCCCGGCAATCCGGCAGGACCTGCAAAGAATAGAGGCACTAAGAGACGAGATTGCCGATACAGGGGACCACAGGCGCGCGTGATCCACCGTGCTCAAGGCGTCCCGGCTCAACGTGACGATTGATTTTGGACCCAAGGACTATATGAAAAAGATCACAAGAATTGTAGGGAGAGAGATTCTCGATTCCCGTGGCAACCCGACTGTCGAGGCCGATGTTTGGCTCGAGGACGGAAGCCTGGGACGCGCCGCCGTCCCATCCAGGGCCTCGACCGGCGAGCTGGAAGCTGTTGAGCTGCGCGATGGAGACAAGGCGCTACTTCGGAAAAGGCACGCGGAAGGCGGTGGGGAACATTAACAGGGAGATCGCAGCGGCAGTCCGGGGGCTGAATGCCAGCGATCAGGTGGCAGTAGACCGCCGGATGAGGACCATCGATAACAGGGTGCGAAGGCTTGAAAACCGATTTTGTAACGAGAAGCCGCAGCTTCTGCGGTTCGCGTGCTTAGCGGGGTGGGGACTGGCCTTAGATCAGGACAGGTGTATCGAAATCCTCGGTGAATGCGGGTTTTCTGCCAACGGGCCGGTTTGGTCTCGTGAATCTCTGGCAGATCCCGAACGGTCTAAATGCAAGGGACCTGGAAAGGTCTCTGCGGGAACATGGCGCGGAGACTCGCGGTCTGCGGGCCAATACACTGGACGAGCGTACAGTATCCGCTTCGTCGCGGGCGTTTGAGGGCAAGAGAGCGCCCCGCGCACGGTTCCGATAATGATACATACTGGGACGCTAAGCGCCGTGCAAGATGAGGTTTGAGGACAAGTGGCCGTCGTAGAATCGGGCTCAGAGTCTTCGGTCTGTCGTTCCCGCCCTTCGCCACCTGTTGTGGGCCGCCGTGCCAATAGCTTCGGCCCTTCCGGAGCCGCGAGCTTCGTGGATTGCGAGGAAACCGCCTGCCAGCGGCCCTTGCGGCGAACGAACACGTCCGTCCAGACATACTTTCCGCTGCTGTCCTTACCTTTGTATTCGCTTTTCTCGATTTCCGTACCACTGACGAGCGCGGTATTGCCGAAGATACGGATCTTCATTTCTCCCAGCTCGGTGGATTCCGTGGCGGTGGCGTCAGAGTGAAGATCGATCTGACTCAGGACTTCGGCCTTGGTCAGGACAGTCCCCTGGAAGTCGATCCCGATCCAGTCTTCGGCGAGGATCCGGTTCAGGGCCGCGGCGTCTTTCTTGACGTCTGCCTGGCTCCAGTCGCGCTCCATTTGCATCAGTTGTTCGGCGGAAGCCTTGTTAATTTTGGTTTGCGCGAAAAGCGCGTTCGGCATGGGCAGCAGCAAAAGCGCAAGCAATACTGGTTTCATCGGCTCATTCTCCTGTCTCCCGGATTGAGTGTAAAGTTTGATCGCCAGTATACAGAGCTTCAGTCCGCAAGCCAAGGATCGCCACTACGGGAGAGTATTTCGACGCGCTGAGGTACCCGAAACGTTTTCGAGTCGAGCGGCAGCGCCATGCGGATCATAATACAACCGTCAACGTCGCTTCGCTTTTCAATTTCCCGTTGGGCATCCGGCGTGACGTTCAAGTGGGTCCGTGGCCGAGACCGATAGAACAGGAAGGGGGTGATGAGGATGGCGGCGACAATCAGCCTGAGCAAAGTCCGTTTCCCTATTCGATGATGATTGCGACGTTAGCCATTTCGTGTCAATATAGAGGTGTAGTTTAGCAGTCTGTTGATTTTGGCATCTTTCGATAGTCCGGCCCAACCGCCCTTGTTCGATCCTGCCCGGGTTCACCTGTTCTGCAAATTCAGAAGGAAAGCAAATGAAGAATATCTTTGTAGGAAATCTCAGCTTCGGCGCGACCGAAGACTCAGTCCGGTCCCTGTTTCAGGCATACGGCACAGTTGAACGCGTGAGCATTGTCACCGACCGGGACACCGGGCAAGCCAGGGGCTTTGGATTCGTTGAAATGAGTAACAACGCCGAAGCGGATCGGGCCATCGCCGAGCTAAACGGTAGAGAACTTGATGGCCGGGCACTGACCGTGAACGAAGCCCGACCGAAAGCTGAACGTGGATCGGGCGCTGGCGGATATCGCGGCGGCGGCGGTTCACGGCAGAAGAACCGCTGGTAAGCACGTCTTTCGGTTGGAATCTGAGAGGGTGGCGTTCGCAACCTGCCGCCCTTTTCAACGTCAGTGTTGCTTCTCGCCGCACGATCAAGGCGTGGATTCTCTGATACCTTTATGACGGAGTTTATTCATCCATGTCGGTACAAGCTGATTCGCCTGGGGTCCGCTTCCCGCCACCGCTGATCTTCGCCGCCGGTCTACTGCTTGGCTGGTGCATCGGCATATGGCTTCCGTTGAGGTGGCTGCCGATGGCGATCTCTCGAATTGCAGGGTGGGGGTTTGTCGGCCTCGCGCTGGCGCTTGCCGGTTGGGCGCTCTTCACATTCCGGCGCACCGGAACCACCTTTCGGCCAGATCAGCCTGCAACGAAGCTGGCTATTCGGGGGCCGTATCGCTTCACGCGCAATCCAATGTATGTGTCAGTGACGCTGCTGTACGTCGGATTGGCCATTCTCTGGCAATCCGTATGGGCACTGCTGCTACTGCCGTTCGTCCTGATCTTGATTGCTCGGCGGGTGATTGGCCCGGAGGAACGTTATCTTGAGCGGCGATTCGGAGCCGAGTACATCCGCTACAAGGCCCAGGTGCGACGCTGGGTTTGACGCGGCGCTCCGCCCGAAGTCAGCCTGCTGCTATCGCGTGGATTCTGCTAGAGGCAGTGTGTTCTCCCGCAGGCAAGCCAGCGCTGGAACTCAGGCAAAGGCTTGAATGCCGTAATACAGCGCGCCAAATACCGCAACAGCCACCAATGCGATCACGGCCCACTTCGTCATACGTTGCCGAGGCGATGTTGCTGTTGCATCGTCATGCTTCATCTGCTCGTCGAGGCTCTGGAACATAAAGTTTCTCCTAACAAAGGAGTAGGCGTTACACAAGGGCAATAAGTTAGCGGCTGCGTCGGAAATCCGCTCCGCCGTCATCCTTCGTCGCCAACCACAGTCACCATGTTTCCGCTGTGTTACACTTCCATCGTCCAAGAATCGTTAGTGGTTTTTTAGCGAATACAGCTCGCTCTGAAGGGCGACGACATCGTTCTGGCGATCTTCTTTTGGCCATCGCCAAACGTGAATGAGAGGAGTGCTCATGAAAGCGAATAAGATTCACAAGCGACTAGCCAAGATTGAGGCAATGATATCGGACCTGACGGAGCGATATTCAAAAGGTGCGGTCCACATACGAGAAGCGCTTCGGGATGCGAAGGCTGCTGTTGCTCATGTGAAGGAGGCTGTAAGTTCGCAGGCTTCCTCCGGAGCGGCGAAGACTTCTAACGCATCATCAAAAGCGACACTGGAACCCGCCAAACGAAAACGAAAACTCAGTGCGGCCGGCAAGAGGGCTATTCAAGAAGGCGTACGGCGGCGTATGGCGCAAAAGAAAGCAGCAACTGCGAAGGCAGGCCCAGCTACAAAAAAAACAACGCAGAAGAAGACCGCTGTCAAAAGGGCGGCATCGAAAGCCCCAACAGGAAACACGGCGAAGAAGACACCCCCGGCTCCCGTACAGAAAACCCCTGCACCTGTGCAGACGGCCCCTGTTGCTCTTCAGGTGGCAACGGAACCTGCCGCTCAGGCATCGATGGGCAAGTAGTGTTTCACGAACTTTGATTCGCGGCGACGCACGGCTCTACCAACGGCATAGCGGCAGTTCTGTAACGCGGCGAAAGCGGGCACAATACTTCTATGCCCTCTCCCAAGGCACCACCGCCCGTCTACCGGCTGAAGATCACGCTCATCGGTACTGAGCCGCCCATTTGGCGGGTGCTCCAGGTTCCCGGTTCCATCCAGCTGTGCTGCCTCCACAGCGCCCTCCAAGTCGCCATGGGTTGGACCGGCAGCCACCTTCACAACTTCGAGAAGACAGAAAGTATTGGGGCGTCCCTGAATACGACGAACTGATCGATGAAAGCAAAGTCCTACTGGCAACGGTGCTCGTGGCAGAAGGCGAGTCCATGATATACGCCTGCGATTTCGGTGACAACTGGCGGCATGAAGTCTGCCGGATTGTCGCTCTCCCGTCCGCTACGCAGGGGACCTCTATTTATCGATTCCATCGCTCGCGGGCTCGATCGAGGCGACTTTGATGCGCTTGGCCTTCTCGTCGTAGGTGCCCGTGATCTTGACGCGCTGCGCGGCGAACTTTGCCGGCATTTTCTGGTCGCTGAGCTTGAGGACCTCCTTGCCGTCAAACAGGGCGTATTCCCCGGAGCCCTTGACGCACATCTTTACGCACGCTTCATCGGACGCTGCCTTCATCATGGCGTGTGTTCTTCCGCACAGCGTATCCGTGATGACCCCTGTGAAGGTGGATTGCCCGCCGGCTGCGAAGAGAGCGCCGCCCAGCGTAAATGTCAGACCAATCTGTTTCAGCTTCATGTTTTTCCTTATATGCAGGCGCCGGCCGCCTCATTCGGGCGAACGGAGCCGGAATCGGACGAAAATATTGCCGCCCACCGGATGATTCCCGTAGTACGGCTTGATCGCGTACGGAAGCGAATAACCGGTGAAATTCGCGCCGATACCGGTTTCGACGAATCGGAACAGCGCCACGTCGCGTGTATAGCCCAGCGTATAGGCGCCAACGCGAAACGTGCTGCCGTAGAGCACGTCCACGCGCTGCTCGATGTCCGGTTGGCCGTTAAACAGCTCGTCTTCATCGACCAGTTCGGCGCGGCCGGTGATGAAATTCTTGTGCCCCACGGGAAGAACCGACTCGACAAGGTAGGAATTGAGATTCCGAAGCGTGGCTGTATCGTGTTTGCGTCCCCACGCAATGGTGGACGCCCAGCTCCCGCCCGGCATCGGCTTGATGTACTCCAACGAGGAGGTCACGCGCACCTGATCTCCCGCTTCGAGCGCCTCCGGATGAGCGATCCTTCCGGCGGAGACTTGCGCCGCCCAATACTTGTTGGGGAAAAACCAGAGCCGTGTAGCCCAGGAGTTCATCGGGCCGCTTTGTACGATCCAGCGGTTCTCTCCCGGTTCGGACCCGTAGAAGCCGCTGGCTTCCAGCCGCAGCTTCTTGTGCTCGATCCCAACCGTAAGGACGTCGTCGGAGATGTGGGTCGAATCCTGCCAGTGATGAGATATCGTTGCTTCAGGCAGCTCCATGGCCGACGCCCGGTGAGGGAAAGCGACGGGTCCCAGCGCCGGGTCGCCGACCGGCGCGAAGTAGGCGCTCAAGAACGTGTCCTCCGCCAGTTCATACGTGTAGTGAAATCCAAGGGCCATGATGAAGTTGTGAGGATGCTGTCCGTCGACGATCGGTTTTCCATACGCTGTTTCTCCCGTCTGAAAGAGCAACGGATAGCGTTCACCAGTAACGGTGGCCGGTTCCAGGCTGAGCATCAGGTCCGCCTGGAAGGCTCCGCGCGCCCCGACCCGATGCTCGGCCGAAGCCATGAACCAGTTGGGAGAGTATAGCTTGTCTCCGCCGCGCGGACCTGATTGCTGCGTGTCCACCACAAATCCGGTGCCCATGAACATCGTGTTCCATGTTCCAAAGTGCGTCGTTACCATCGGCATGGGCCATGCCGCGGCGTTCACCGCCGTGCCCGACGCCACATTCATCAGGTCCATGCTGGCCGGATTCATATCGACCATGTTCATTCCGGATGGTTTGTCGTGGTCATGATCGTCACCGCCGTGCGCATCCTGTGCCAGTGCGGGACCGGCGAGAAGGCAAGCGCCGAGCAAAGCCAAAGCCAACGACGGGAATTCCGTCTTCGAAATCATGGAAATCTCCAAGCGCAAAAGAAATCAGCGCGTCACCGTGCTACTAGGGATGGACTGAACCAGCGGGGAAGTCAGATGCGGAGGACGATGAAAGAGGTGCGATCAAGACCGGGCGGCGAAGGGGCGCGAGCTGGAGAGCTGTTCGTGTCCTGTACGGGCGGATCCGTGAACAATGATGCGGCCGGCGGAATCGCTGCCAGGCTGTCCGCTGCCGGGCCAGCCGTTACAACAGCCTTGGCGCCCACCGCCTGAACAACCCGATGATGACAGGCGGCGGAATCCTGCTGGGCGGGAGCTTTGCCGCCGGGAGCCTGGTGATGTTGGTGGCAGGGCGGGACGTCAGCGGAAGCCGGCATCGATGCCGATGCGCGGTCATTACAGGACTCGGCGGCGCACAACGCCACGCACTGAATGTTGACCAACACCAGTGCGAGGACGAGCAGAACGCTTAGCCTGCCTTTAGACATTACTCTACGGCCATCATAGCATCGCGGGCGTTTTCGACGCGTCGGACCATCGTCGTCCTGTAAGGCGCGCAGGCCGTGCTGCATCAGACGCGTCCGCCACGAGTTCCCCGTTCTCAGGGACGCTTTATATCGACGGAAGATGACGGGCGTCTGCTAGAATTCCGGACTGGAGGGAAATATGAAATTCGTGTTGGGACTTGTATTCGGATGCTTACTCTGCGGCGGTGCGTGGACCCTGTCCGCACAGAACGAACGCGCCATGCATCCCCGAATTGCGAGGGCGATTGAGGCCTTGCGGGACGCCCGCGAATATATGGCTAACGCGCCCCACGACTTTGGCGGCCACAAAGCAGAGGCCCTGCGCGCAACCGATGAAGCCATCCGCCAGCTGAATTTCGCCTTGGCATATCGTGGCAGAGAAGATCGGCGCTGAAGATCGGCATTTTAAGGATGACCCGATTTTCCGCGTAATCCGCCTCACCGAGGCGAATACTTGGAGATCAGCCCACTTATAGTGCCCGCTTATTTCGCCGGGCCTTCCAAGCGACCCCGAGCAGCCAGCATGCCGCCAATACGAACGGAGCGCTTGCAGCGGCCGCGATCCCTGGGTGTTCGGGCAGCGTGCGCGCCAATCCCACCACCAGGAGAACTCCCCCGGTCACGCCGGGAACTACCCATCCGGGCCGCACGAACTCGATCAGTACGCCGGTCCAGCCCACTCCAATGAAAATGATGGGGAGTGTCTCGGAAGTGATGGGCCAGTTCATTTACTCTAATAAGTAGTGTCGTACAGCAAGATTCTCGTGCGCGCCACCAACTGGTTGGGCGATGCGGTAATGTCCCTGCCGGCGTTGCGCGCACTGCACGAACGCTACCCGGACGCCGAGCTTGCCATTCTCGCCAAGCCCTCCGTGGCCGATCTCTATCGCCGCGAACCCTTTTGCCATCGCGTAATTCCCTACACCCCGCGCTCGCTGTCCGAGAAATGGAGCGCTGGAATTGCTTTGGGTCGCGAAAGATTCGACTGCGCCGTGCTTTTGCAGAACGCGTTCGAAGCCGCGGCAATCGCTTTCGCCGCCGGCATTCCCGAACGAATCGGCTACGCGCGCGACGGCCGGGGATTGCTGCTCACCCGCGCCGTTCCTGTTCCCCTCCCCGGCGAAATTCCTCCTCACGAACGTTTTTACTATCTGGAAATGCTGCGTCGCGCCGGTATTCTGAATACGCTTCCCGAATGCGAACGCATCCGCCTGCAGGGCGCCGGCGAAGCTCGCGCCGGCGGGCGGGCGAGGTTCAAGGAACTCGGTCTGGGCGATACAGTGATCGGCGTCAGCCCCGGCGCCGCCTATGGATCGGCGAAGCGCTGGCTTCCCGAATATTTCGCGGAGACCGCCCGCCGGGTGGCGCGCTCGCTCGGCGCATCGGTGGTGCTGTTCGGCTCGGCCGGCGAACGCGGGTTGTGCGCCTCTGTGGCGGAACACATGGACGGCGTGGACGTGCACAACCTCGCCGGCGAAACGACTCTCGCCGAGTTCATCGACCTTACCGCCGCCTGCCGCTTGTTTCTCACCAACGATTCCGGCGGCATGCACGTCGCCTCCGCTCTGGGCGTGCCCACCGTCGCCGTCTTCGGCTCCACCAATGACGTGACTACCGGGCCCACCGGACCTTTAGCCCGCGTCGTCCGCGAACAGGTCGAGTGCGCGCCGTGCCTGAAGCGCGAATGCCCCATCGATCACCGCTGCATGACGCGCCTCAGTGCCGATAAAGTAGCGCGTGCCGCCCTCGAATTGGTCAAATAGAGGTTTCGCGAGGAAAGAGTTTTTTGGCGAGACCCTCTGTATGGGGAAGGTTTTTTTGAAATTGTTTCCTGGAAGATTTTCATGGTAAGGGGACTGTGGATACTCGCACGAAAATAATTAGCCCGGAGCGCGTCGCCGAGCTGGCGCGGTCCGGCGCGTTCGTGGTCAGCGGCTCTTTCGACCCGCTGGTGGCCAGCCTCGCGGAACAACTCGCGGAGCTAAAACGGAAAGAGACACAGGCCGGGACAAAGGAAAGCAGGCCGCTTGTCGTGCTGATCCGCTCCGTCGGGAATCCGATTCTGCCAGCGAGCGCGCGTGCGGAACTAGTCGCGGCTTTGGCCGTCGTCGATTACGTATGCGATGCGGAATGTGAGATCGAGCCTGCCGTCCGCCTCGAACAGGAGCACGCACAGCGGCTGCGTGAACTGGTCAGGCATGTGCACGCCCGGCAGGACGCGGCTGGCCCCAAAAGCGGCCGTTCAGAAAAATAAATGAACGCATTGCGGATTCTGGTCGTGCGGCTCAGCTCCATGGGCGATGTCATCCACACTTTGCCCGCCGCCGCCCTTCTCAAGCGCAGCGTCCCGTACTCCCGCCTGAGCTGGCTGATCCGCCCGCGCTGGGCGCCTTTACTCGAAGGCAATCCCTTCGTCGACGAAGTCATTTCCCTGGAGCGCTCGATCGGCGCCGCGTGGCACCGCATGGGAACACTGCGGCGCGAGCGTTTCGATCTCGCCGTCGATTTCCAGGGACTGATCCAGTCCGCCGTGGTCGCCAAAGGCTCGCGGCCCGCCAAACTGGTGGGCTTCGGAAGGGAATCCGTGCGCGAAAAGCCCGCCGCGTTTTTCTACTCCGACACGTTTAATCCCACCGCCGCCCACGTGGTCGATCGCAATATGGAACTGGCCGCCTTCGCATGCGCGGAAACGCCCACGCCCGATGCCTCGAACGCAATTCGTGAGTTCCCTTTGCCGCAGGGCCATCCCGAAGGCGCGCTGCCGGAAGGCCGATTCGTTCTCGCCAGTCCGTTCGCCGGCTGGGGCTCGAAACAATGGCCGTTCGAATTCTGGAGCGAACTCGCTATGCTGCTCCAGGTCCCTCTGGTTCTCAACGGCCCTCCCTCGACCGGGCAACAGTTGTCGCAGGTCTCCGGCGCGTTCGTGCACGTCTGTGGAGTCTCCGGCCTCATCGATGCCACCCGCCGCGCGACGGCCGTCATAGGAGTCGATAGCGGGCCTCTGCACGTGGCCGCCGCTCTCGGCAAACCGGGCATCGCGCTGTTTGGTCCGACCGACCCCGCTCGTAACGGGCCTTACGGCGGTTCGATCGAGGTACTGCGCGCTGCCGATGCCGTCACTGACTACCGTCGCCGCGAACAGCCCGACGCCAGCATGCGCGCCCTCACGCCCGCTATGGCCGCGCGAGCGCTCACCTCGGTACTGGAAGGCTGCGCCGCGTGACCTTTCCCAAGTCTTACTCCGATCAGGTCGCCCGTATCCGCGTGCCCAGCGGATTTGTCTTGCTGGCTGCGTTCGTGTGGCTGGCTCAACCGACGCTGGAGTCGCTTTCGCGCGGACTGCTCATTTCCATCTTCGGCCTCGTCATCCGCGGCTGGGCCGCCGGACATCTCGAAAAGAATATCACCCTCGCCCAGAGCGGGCCATATGCCTGGGTTCGAAATCCCTTATACCTCGGCACTCTGACAGTCGCCCTGGGATTCGTCATCGCGTCGCGGCGCTGGGAGCTCGCCGTATTGTTTGGCGCAGTGTTCGTCTTGGTCTATCTTCCCGTCGTCGAACTGGAGGAGCAGCACCTGGCGAATCTGTTCCCGGAGTTCGCGGACTACAAGCGGCGCGTTCCGAAGCTGGTGCCGCGGATGCCGCATAAGCCGGACTCAAAGCGCTTCCGCTGGAGCCTTTACCGGCGCAACGAGGAATATCAGGCGTTCGCCGGATTCCTGCTCGGCGCGGCTATACTCTTGTGGAAAGCCCTGCGCTGATTTTCGCAACCGGACGGGTTCCGCTAGACCATTTTGCGCTTGGCCTTTAAGGGACCCTCCCCGAAAGGCGGCTTCTTCGCGGGCTTGCGGCGCAGCAGCCGATTAACGGCGCGAACCAGATGAGAAACCTCGTTGGCACTCTTCTGTAACACTACGTCGGCGCCCGTCGATGCTTCGCCAAGGCCGAGCGTCTCGGAAAATCCCGAAAGCAGCACGATGGGCAGCGTTGGCGCCTGCCCCCGCAAGCGGCTGATCAGTTCCAGCCCATCCATGCGCGGCATTTTGTAGTCGGTGACCACCAAATCGATCGTATGCGCGGCGAACTGCTCCAGTGCGTCGGCTCCGCTCGTCGAAGTGAGAACTTTGTGACCGAGTTCTTCCAGTACGGTCTTCCGCGCAGCCAGTCCGTTGGCGTTATCGTCCACCAAGAGAATGCGCGCACGGGTCGTTGTCGGGGAATGAGGGCGAACAGACATGTATTGAAACACGTCGAATCTATCAGAGGCATTACAATCGTGTCAATGAATCCGTAACAGGCTCATTCCGAGAGACATTGAGAGCTTGACTTTCGGAGTACGACAGAACCGCTCGGGCTTGTTGCTTTTCTCGCGCGCTTTGCCGCTCTTATTCGATTTCGCGGGGAGCGGTGTAGCCGTTTTTCGCGACGATCTGATACTTGATGGGCTTGCCCTTATCGTCGTTGATGCGCAGCGGCTCGTTGGTCTCGGGATTGATCAACTGCACCTTGATGCGGCGAACCTTGCCGTCGCGCGCTTGATTGGAAGGGTTATAGGTCAGCACGTATTCGCTGCGCATGGTCTCCGTAATGGAGCGGAAAACGTTGGGATATTCGCCCTCGAAACGCGGGAAAAAGCTCATGCCGCCGGTTTCGTTCGCGAAGGTGCGCAGTTGATTGTCGGCCTGCAGGAAATCCATGCGCGCGATGTTGCCCATGGCGCCGCTGGCATCGGCCATTTCCCGCTGCGCCTGTAACAAACTGATTGTGTACACCGGCACGCCGGCGTCCTGCAGGGCGCGGCGCGTCTTGTCGTAGGTCAGCTTGCTGAACGTATCCATTCCGGAGGAGATCAGCAGGATTGCCTTGCGGCCTTCGACATCTTGCATGCGCCGCGCCGTATCCACCAGCGCGTCGTACATGTTCGATTCCGAAAATCCCGGAATGCGCAGCCGCTGCATCGCCTCGGCGGTCTGCTGGCGGTCGGTGGTGAAGTCGGAAAGAATCTCCGTGCGCAGATCGTACGCAATGATGGCGAGATAATCTTCCGGCTTCAACAACTGCACGAATCCGTAGGCCGCGTAGAGGGTCTGGAACCAGCCGGCGGAATAGAACTGCTGAAAGCGGTTGGAGAATTCCACGACCATGGCAATCGTCATCGGCGCCTCGCCCGTGGAGAACGCCGCCACTTGCTGCGGCACGCCATCTTCCAGCACGCGGAAATAGTTCTTGGGAATGTGCGGGATGAAGTGGCCTTTGTTGTCCACCACGGCAGTGTCCACCGTAACCGTCAGCGCGTCGGTCCGGAACGTCGGTACGTCCGAAGGCAGATCGCCTTCCTTGGCCTTGCCGAACTTCGACGGGATCTTCGCCTGGTCCGGGGCGGCGGCCGGAGCGCCCGAATCGCCGGAACCGGTGGATTTACGCGGACGTGCCACGGTCGTGCTGCTGTCGTTGTTGGGGCCCTGCTGGCCCGGCATCGGCAGCACCCATGCGATCCCCAGCACCAATATGAACGCGGGAACGAGAATTCGTAGGGCCTTCATGCTCAAATTATGACGTACTTTGAGCGCGCCGGGTTGCGCACATCGGGGACAAGTCTCTAGCGGCCCCGGGTCTGAACCTGCCCAACCCTGTGTTAGCCTAAAAGCCGGAAAGGGGACGGAGCTATCTGCCACTTTCGTGCAATCCATCAATTCGTCGATTCTGTCGGTCCCGTTTTCCAATTCAATTCAATTCGAGGAAGTGGTCGTTGTCCCGGATTCCCCCATTCCTTTATAACGCGGATTCGGGTGGAGGTAATGTTAAGTTCCCGGCAGATTTGCTCTCCTGTTACCTTGTCCACGCAATATCTGTGCAGGGCCTCTCTATCTACGTCAGCGATCTTATCGAGCAATTCTCTGATGGCCCCCACACTTTTGATGTTCACGGGCGATTCGTCTTCAGAGACCAAATGGGGACAGGCCGTTATTTGAGAGCCAATGTATTCGCGTAAGACGGTTAGGACGTAGGAAGCGAGGCGGTTCGGATCGTCGATGGAAGTTTCTCGGATGTTCTTGATGACAAGAGAGAGCACCTCCCGTTGTCGACTTTCAAGCTTGTGTTGACCTAACCCCTGGCGCAGAAAGAAGCGGATTCCACCTCGAAAGATGTCCCCCAACCGCAAAACCGCTTCCTCATCGCCCGCTCGAATTCCTGCGACGAGATCCGCCCAGTCGACAGGCCGGCTGTTGCCTTGCGTAGGTCCTTCGACGTTCATCAGGTAGACTCCAAATTCCACGAGATCCAGGCCCCGCCCGGCCATCTACAGCCGGTGAGCACTCGGAGGAAGATACTCACCGGCCGGATGAGCGGACTTAAGAGGGAGTCTAACGTTGAGTCGCACGGTGCGCTATAGCGAAAACCGGGATTATTCCGTAAGAGTTGCCGGTATCGCCGGGTCGTGATTTGTACTACAATGACCGCGCCTGAGGAGCTAAATGGCAGGGTCTTACGATTACCCTTTGGTAGCATTGTCCGTTCTGGTCGCCATTCTCGCCTCGTACACCGCGCTCGATCTTGGTGCAAGGCTAACCTCTTCTCGCGGGAATGAACGGCTTTGGTGGATGATAGCGGGCGCCGTGTCGATGGGAATCGGCATTTGGTCGATGCACTATCTTGGGATGTTGGCCTTCAGTCTTCCAGTTCCAGTGCGATACGACTGGCCCACGGTCTTGCTATCCCTACTCGCGGGCATTCTCGCTTCTGCGGTGGCCCTGTTTGTCGTGAGCCGGCCGGCCATGGGATTGCTCCAAACTTTGGCCGGCGGCATTCTTCAAGGCGGGGGCATCGTGGCGTTACACTATACCAGCATGGCATCCATGCGCCTTCCGGCAACATGCCGCTATTCTCCCGTACCGGTGACGCTTTCAGTCGTGATCGCCATCGCCGGGTCCCTGATGTCGCTCTGGTTGCTGTTCTTTTTTCGGGACCGCCCAATCGGTTGGAGATGGCGGAGGGCAGCGAGCGCGCTGCTGATGGGGGCCGCCATCGCCGGCATGCACTACACCGCTATGGCCGCTGCCAGTTTTACGAGCTCTGCGACGATTCCGGACGTGTCACACGCCGTGAGCATCTCTTCCCTCGGGCCTGCCGGTTTTGTCGCCGTCAGCGTGATGGTTCCCCTTCTGACGCTGCTGGCCTCGCTGGCGGACCGGCTTCAGAAGGAGAGCGTCCTTCTGAATGAGCTTTTCGAACAGGCGCCCCAAGCCGTGGTGTTAACCGACTTTCACGACCGTGTCGTGCGCGTGAACAAGGATTTCACGCGGATTTTTGGCTACTCTCCAGGCGAAGCCTTCGGCCAGCGCCTCAGCCGCCTGATCGCACGCGAGGAGTCGCAAGAGGAAGTAGGGGAATTCGGAAACTTGGCGAGGCGGGGGCAAAGAGTGGATGCCGAAGCCATTCGCCAGCGCAAGGACGGCAGTAGTGTACACGTTTCCGTGGTCCGTGTGCCGGTTACGGTACCAGGCGAACAAATTGCGGGCTACGCAATCTATCGCGACATTACCGCGGCGAAGCGGGCGGAAGGAGATTTGCAACATTCCCTGGAGCAATTGCGAGCACTAGCCGCGCGGCTACATTCCGCGCGCGAGGAAGAACGGACTAGAGTAGCGCGAGAAATTCACGATGAACTGGGACAGGCTTTAACGGCCATCAAGCTTGAGTTTACTTCGCTGCTTCATGAACTTCCGGAGCAGCCAGAGCTTGCAGCGGCGCGAGGTCAATCTATCTTGAGACTTTTGGGTCAGACGATCCAATCCGTCCGAAGAATTGCAGCCGGACTACGGCCAGGAATACTGGACGACATGGGTCTGGTCGCAGCGCTGGAGTGGGCTGCCGAAGACTTTCAAACTCGAACGGGAACGAGGTGCCGAGTCGACCTTCCCGATGCGGACATCGCGCTCGACCCAGAGCGTGCGACAGCACTTTTTCGCATTTTTCAAGAGACGTTAACCAATGTCGCTCGACACGCGGACGCAACACAGGTGGACGTTCGACTGGGCAAAGAAAATGGCAATCTGATTCTGGAGGTTCGCGACAACGGCAGGGGCATCGGCGAAGAACAGCTTTCGACCAGAACGTCGCTGGGGATTGTGGGAATGCGGGAGAGAGTTCTATTGCTCGGAGGCACGCTCACGATTAGTGGTACTCCGGGAAAGGGAACGACTGTGAGAGTCCTCATTCCGGCCTCCAGGCAGGGCGCGGAGTAAACATGATCAGGGTTCTGATTGCCGATGATCATCCCATCGTGCGCGGTGGACTGAAAGAACTCCTGGTTCGTCACTTGGAAGGCGCGGTATGCGGCGAAGCTGAGAATGCGCGGCAGGTTCTTGCCCAAGTGCAGCGCCACCCTTGGGATGTGTTGATCCTGGACATCACCATGCGGGGGAGAAGCGGCCTGGACATTCTTAGTGACGTAAAACTGGTGCAGCCCACACTCCGTATTCTGGTTCTGAGCGCGCACCCGGAAGACCAATATGCCAAGCGGGTGCTAAAAGCAGGAGCCCATGGCTACCTACAGAAGGAATCGGCGCCCGAAGAATTGATTCAAGCCGTGCGCAAGCTGCTTGCCGGCAGCCGGTATGTCAGCCCGACGCTGGCGGAACAACTTGCGCGGGACTTGCATGAAAGCACGGATCGACCCGTCCACGAGACTCTGTCCGCTCGAGAATTCGAGATTCTGGTGATGATCGGCTCGGGGAAAACAGGGAGCCAGATCGCTGAGGAACTTCATTTGAGCGTGACGACAGTTAGCACATATCGTGCGCGCATATTGGAAAAAATGAAGATGGCAACCACGGCGGAACTGATGCGCTACGCGATTCACAATCATCTCGTGGATTGAAGAATGCTGAAAACGCCTGCCTTTCGCCGTTGTGGGCAAAATGCGGAAAATGCGGGACAGACGGAACATTTCCCGATTTCGCGAGAGATTGGTGAGCCTGGGAGCACTACCGGTATGAATGCCTCGAATGGGCGGAAAACCGGGGACGGACGAGACGTTCCCACATTTGGCGTCTGCAAATGGAAACTCAGGACAGCGCACCCCGAGGAGACAAATCTAGCGGCCCCGGCCTGAACCTGCTCTACTGGCCGATCTCGATTTCGGCGCGCAGATCCTGCCATTCCGGAAGATTGGCCGTCCGGTTGGTCTTTTCGATTGCGCTGATCATTTCTTTCGCCTCAAACGGACCTAGGTCAGGAGCGGCGAAGGAGAAGCGGCATAGCGGCGCTTGCCCCACGCGCGCATCCGCCGCGCGCAGGGTTACGTAAATCGTGGCGTCCGGGAAACGCGCCGAGGAATGATTGACCACCAGGTATTCCACCTGTTGCTTCCGGGCGGGATCCGTGACAATCCGGAGCCCTGTGACCTCAATGACCTTGGATAAGGGGTTCGAACCGCGTGCATGTGCCGGCGCGCCGGTAAGCGGGGCGGGTTCGCTGGTATTGGTTTCGACGGGGTTAGCTTGGACCGTGGCCTTCGCGCCCTGTGTTGCTTCCGAGGCCGGTCTGGCTTCCGCCGTGGCCCGCGCCGGGGTCGAGATCATACTGCTGAATCCCACCCCTAAAACGGTCCCCACGGCCAGCACGATCGCGAGCCAGCCGTAAGCGAAGCGCTTGCGGAAGGCGCGCGCTTCAAGAAAGATCGGCGCCAGTTCGCGGTCCTTGAACGACACCAGTGCGCGCGTGAGCATTGGACCTGGCAGCGTGATCCGCGGAGTCGTGTCGGATCGTCGCAGATCCACCGGCGGCGCGACCGGACGGATCGGGTTCTTCTCAAGCGGCGCGTATTTCACGAGGCCGGCCAATTGGGGCGCGAGGAACGGAGCAGGCGAACGGGGCGCGCGCACGGCGCCCGCTCGCGGGGAGGCCGGGACGGGCTGTGCCGCGGCGCTGAACTTCAGTGCTCGCGCCGAGGGTCGCGCCATCGGGAGTCGCGACTCCACGAGCCGCAGGCCCGTCATTTTCCGAGCGATTTCCTGTCCAGGCGTGGTCGCCGGTGAGGCCACGTCCCTGACCAAATCGCGTGCCGGCGCCATGCTGGGCAATACCCTGGGCGCCACGGATCCGATGCTCACGACCTCTGGCGCGACCGCCGGCAAATGCGCGGAAGATATCGCTGGCAACCGTAATTTCCCGGCTACCGGTGGATCGGCCTGCGTCTTCGCGCCTTCGTCCGCCGCGCCTTCATCGTCCAGCATCCCGGCGTCCGCAAGGAGAGCATTCAGCGATTCCCGAGGGGGCGGCGCGAAAGTCGGCAGCAGGGGCTCGCACGGAGCCGTTTCCGGCGTCACGCCATCCTTGGCGGGAGGACCAGGTTGATCGGAGGACGGCGCGGCGATTTTTTCCTCGATCCCCACATCGGGTCCCGGGGTCATTTCACGCGCAGTCGTCTCCGGCATTGAGGGCCGCGGGGCTTCCTTGCCCGCTTCATTCCCGCTTGCGTCGGTAGGACGCGACTCGATTTTCGCGGGGGAGGCCGCTATTTTAGGCAGCGCCAAACTGCTGAGCTTGGCCAGCAGCGGTATGAGATCGAACGGCGGCCTCGCCGGTGGCTGAGCACCTGTCGCTCGCTCCGCGCCAGCGTGTTTACTTTCGGCCGCGGCCGGGGAATCGGCGTCCACGGGGGAAGCAGCCGCTGGTTGCACGTTGACAGTGCCGGATTCGACCGTCTTTGTTTCTACCGTCGTTGTATCAACCCGTCTTGTTCCGGCAGCCTTAGGCTTCACTTCAGCGACCGGGCTTCCTTCCATGCGTCTGGTCTCGATAACCTGTGCATCGACCGGATTGGCTTCTATCGGTTTGGCCTCCACCGGCTTGGTTTCGACCGCGCGGCTTTCGATGGCCCTGCTCGCGACAGCTTTCCCTTCCGCCCCTGCCGGCCGGTTGACCAAGCCCTCCACGGCCCGGCCTGACATGCCCCGCATGCTGGCTTTCGCCTCGACTGCCCGGTCCAACGCCGCCTTCGCGTCGAGAATCTCCGGGATCAGCGGTTCGACCGAAAGCCTCGGCCCCTGAACTGGAGCGGAATTGGCTTGTCCGTTTGCAGCCCGCCCGTTTACAGCCCGGGTTTGGCCGTTTACATCTTGGATTTGCCCGTTCGCGGCCGGCTCGGTAGTCGTCCGCTCTGCGATATTCTGCTCGACAGAACTTTCCTCGGCATCTAATCCGCTACTTAGCCCATGTGTTAACCCAGCTGTTAATCCTGGTGTTAATCCGGGTGTTAATCCGCGTGTTGATCCAGGTGTCCGGCTCCATTTCACCGGCTCAGGAAGCGGGTTAACGGCATCGGCAAGGCGCGGAGGTTCCACGGCATATTCCGATTCAGTCGCCGGGACGTCGCCCTCTGCATCCACCTCTTTCGTGTGCGAAGCTTGCGACGCGCCCGCGGACGAGTTGCCTTGCAAAGTGCGCGCGGACGCTTCCACAACGCCCGCGAGCACCAGTTCCGCTTGTTCCGCGCCGCCGTCGCAGACCGGACACTCCCGTACCGTGGGAGCAATCTCACGGCCGCACTCCGGGCAGATCCAGTGGAACATGCTTTAAATTTACACGGATACGCTGCCAAAACCCGTCAGTGACACACCCTACGAGAGTCACCGAGCAACCTTAGCTCCGCTTAGGATTCCATCTCAGAGAACACAACTGCTCCAGAGTATGTCGGTTATCCAACGGGGTGGCTACGTGCGCCCCTTCTTCCAGCGCGCGAAGGCATAACCCGCGACCGTGACGAGCACCACAGCGGAGGCGATCAACAAATAGCGATGTACGAGCTCTGCGATACGGCGCCAGTCCTCCCCAATGTAATAGCCCAGGGTAAGGAAGGCAGCCGCCCAGCATAGCCCACCAGTCCAGGCGTAGGCCATGAAGGAGCCGAATCTCAATCCGGAGGCGCCCGCCACGATCGCGGTTAAATGCCGTACGCCCGCTATGTAATAGCCGAGGAACAACGTCCAGTGGCCGCGCCGGTCGAACCAGGCGTGGACCTTCCCCAACTGCGCGTCGCTCACCCGCAGGAAACGGCCGAACTTGTGTACGACGCCGAGCCCCAGTGTGCGGCCGATCCAGTAGCTCAGGCTGATGCCGCACCAGCTCCCTCCCACGGCCACTGCGAACGTCTGTAACGGATGGAACGAACCTCGAGAGACCAGGTACCCGCTGAAAACCAGCAGAGTCTCATCTGGAATGGGGATGCCCACAATGCCTACCATGAGGAGCAGAAAGAGCGCCTCATAGCCGTAGGTCGCGACCCATTGGAAGACAAAGTCCACCGCTTCACGATAACTCAATGCCTTACTCCGCAGAGTGATACCGTGAACAGAACGGGCGGGCCGCCTGGCGATCTCGTCGAGGCTTTAGGAGGATGTTGAAAAGGTGAAAAAGGGGACAGACTACTCTGTCCCGACTCGTAGACTTATGATTTCACGTTCGAGTGTGGGAGTGGACAGAGCTGTCTGTCCCCTTTTTCAACAAGCTCTTAGATCGCGCGCGACTTATGTGTGACGCGCAAGGCGCCTATGGCCTGGACGACTTCAATTACACGATGGCGGCTAGTTGTCCTGGGTTAGACTGGCTTGCGACGCGACCGTCAGGAAGTCCAGGAATTTCCGCTTGCTCGTGGGCGGGGCCTTCGAGGAAGTCGTCCGGCCCCCCGAGGGAAGCAGGGATTCGGCAAATTCGTCGTAAGCTTTCCCGAGCTCCGAGCCGGGCGCCACCAGCGTCCCGTTCGTCAGCGCGTGGGCGACGCCGTAATAGTCGTTGGGGAAGCTCCGGACCACGGGCGCGCCGACGATCTCCGCCACCTGCTTGGTGGTCATGATCGGCTTCTTGCCGACCCGGTTCAAAATCACGGAGACGCGCCCGTCCAGATCGTGGGTCTTCAGGAAGATCATCTTCTCGCGAGCCTGGTGCAAAGACGGAATCTCGGGCGTGCACACCAGCATGATGCGCTTGGATTCCTGCATCAACTCAAGCGAGTAACGTTCCAGATTGCCGGAAACGTCGAAGCACAGCACCTGGTAGTTCCGGCGCATGAAGCTGATCAGCGTGCGCACTTGGCTCGCTTCAATGCGCAGATTCGGGTTTATTCGGCCCGCATGCAGAACGTCCAGGCCTTTAACGCTCGTCACCAGCTGCGGCCAAAGATTATCGTCCAGCTCTTCGCAGCGCTCGCAGGCTTCCGGCACGGAGTGCGGATTGTCCAGTTTCAACAGGAACCGCATCATCCCGGAATTCAGGTCGAAATCCGAAAGAAGAACGCGCGCGTCCCCCTGGCGGGCCATTGCGGCGCCGACGTTCAGGGCAATGGTGGACGTCCCCGCGCCGGCCTTGGACGGGCAAAACGTGAAGATCTGATTGGTGGCTTCATACTGCGCGGGATGCCGGTCGAGCATGTCCTTCACGTGCCTCAGCGACTCCCACAGCGCCTCTTTTTCGAAGGGATACACCAGAAATTCGCGCACGCCCGCCCGCATGCTTTCGCGCAGGATCTGCGAATCCATGGTGCGATGCATCGCTACGATCTGGACGTGGTTCGATTCCCGCTCGATGGTCTGTACGACTTCCAGTGCTTTGTCCAGTTCCTCAAAACTTAGAAAAAGAACTTCGGCCGCGTTCGCCCTGAGCATGCGCACCAGATCCGCCGTCGCGGGATATTTGTCCGCGGCCCGCAGGACACTGACGGCCCCCGACGCCTGCAACGTTTGATCGAGTTTCGCGCTCATCTCTCGATCAGGACAAATAACAATACTCCGTAACATCGGCCCTCCTTAATGCTCTGGCTCAAGGCTAGGGCATTCCGCGTGGTTCCAACAATTCATCCCGTACCGGAATCTCAGGCGAGATTAAACCTAGAAGACTCCGTGGCGCCCTAAGTCTCACTCGGTCGTTTACCTTAGTCGATACCCGCGAGTCCATACCCGCGCTGCCCCTTTTCCCGAGACTCAAGTACATCTCGTGCGATGCCTCCCCATCGGCAGAATCGCGCAAACCCATCAGGGCTCCCCGCCTTGGCGGGTTCGTCTGCCGGGAAGCTTCAGGGCGCACAGTGCAGCCGGCCCTCGCAGTGCAAGGCGCGTGGACACACAACGCGCGTGGAAGGCAGACTGTGGAAGGCAGACTGGATGCTCGCCCCCGTCCGTTGTATACTTCCAACTGCGCCGGACCGCAGCTTCCGTTTCCGGTGATAACAAGGATTTCGCCTATGGCAACCGAGCGTCTACCCGATCCGCTTCTGCCCAATCCGCGTTTACCCAATCCGCGTTTACCCAATCGATGGATCATCGCGGGCGCCGCCGTGCTCATGCAGGTTTGCCTGGGCGCGAACTACGCCTGGAGCGTGTTCGTCAGGCCGTTAACCGCCTCCGAGCCGTGGTCGCTGACCCAGGTCTCCGCTGCGTTTACCATCGCCATGGCGTGCCTGGGGATCGGCAGCGCGATCGGTGGCCGGTGGCAGGTCCGCAACGGTACGCGCGTGGTCGGAACGACGGCGGGACTGCTTTACGGGGGCGGATTCCTCATCGGAGCGCTGGCGGTTTCACATCATTCGCTGTGGTTACTGTACGGCGGCTACGGAGTGCTTGGCGGACTGGGCATGGGCATGGGCTACATCTGCCCGGTTCCTCCCATCACCAAATGGTTCCCCGATAAGCGCGGGCTGATGACCGGTGCCGCCGTTATGGGCTTCGGAGGCGGGGCGTTGATCGTGAGCCCGATCGCCGCCCGATTGATCCAATCGAACGGTGTGCCGGCGACGCTGGCGAGCTTCGGGGTCGCATATGTAATTCTGATTCCCCTGGTCGTGCGGCTCTTCAAAGACCCTCCCCACGGCTGGCGTCCCGAAGGTTGGGAGCCTGTGACCAAGGTGTCGAAATCCGCCACCAGGATCGATTACCCGCCATCGGAAGCAATCAAAACGTGGCGGTTCTGGTTGCTGTGGCTGCTCCTGTCGCTGAATTCATCGGCGGGCATCATGATTATCAGCCAGGCCTCGCCGCTCGCCCAGCAGCAAACCGGGATGGCCGCGCTGGCCGCCGGGACCATCGTCGGGATCATTGCGATTTTCAACGCCGCGGGCCGGATGTTCTGGGCCTGGTTGTCCGATATGCTGGGGCGGGCGCAGGTGTTCTTTCTGCTGTTTGCTGTCCAGGTCGGTTTGTTCTTCGCTCTGCCGAGCCTGCACGGCGCGCTCCCCTTCACCATTGCGGTTTGCGCGATCGCCTTATGTTACGGCGGAGGTTACGGCATTCTGCCTTCCATGACGGCCGATTTCTTCGGGCCCAAATACGTGGGCGGAATCCTGGGCTACGTTCTTTTGGGGTGGGGTTTTGCGGCGGCCGTGCCCTCGCCCCTGCTGATCGCCTATATACGTCAGACCACCGGGACTTATGAATACGCGATCTACACCATCGGGTTCGTCATGCTGTTCTCGTTGATTTTCCCGATCCTGGCCAGGCGGGAGGCCCTTCGCATCTCGGCCCAGGAAGAAGCGCAGCGCGTTTCCGCCGGCGTGCCAAGCGCAGCTTGACCGCGAAAGATTTTGTGTGAATCGTGGGCAGGCCCGTGGCCTGCGCGGGGCTCTTAGCCCCGCTGGTCCGCTTTGGAAGGCGGCCTGAGAGTCCACGAAAGATATTGTGCGAATCGTGGGGCAGGCCCGTGGCCTGCGCGGGGCTCTTAGCCCCGCTGGTCCGCTCTAGAAGGCGGCCTGAGAGTCCACGAAAGATTTTGTGTGAATCGTGGGGCAGGCCCGTGGCCTGCGCGGGGCTCTTAGCCCCGCTGGTCCGCTCTAGAAGGCAGCCTGAGAGTCCACGAAAGATTTTGTGTGAAATCGTGGGGCAGGCCCGTGGCCTGCGCGGGCTCTTAGCCCCGCTGGTCCGCTTTGGAAGGCGGCCTGAGAGTCCACGAAAGATATTGTGCGAATCGTGGGGCAGGCCCGTGGCCTGCGCGGGGCTCTTAGCCCCGCTGGTCCGCTTTGGAAGGCGGCCTGAGAGTCCACGAAAGATATTGTGTGAATCGTGGGGCAGGCCCGTGGCCTGCGCGGGGCTCTTAGCCCCGCTGGTCCGCTCTAGAAGGCAGCCTGAGAGTCCACGAAAGATTTTGTGTGAATCGTGGGGCAGGCCCGTGGCCTGCGCGGGGCTCTTAGCCCCGCTGGTCCGCTTTAGAAGGTGGCCTGAGAGTCCACGAAAGATTTTGTGTGAAATCGTGGGGCAGGCCCGTGGCCTGCGCGGGGCTCTTAGCCCCGCTGGTCCGCTCTAGAAGGCGGCCTGAGGGTCCACGAAAGATATTGTGTGAATCGTGGGGCAGGCCCGTGGCCTGCCCCACACATGATCGAGGAGGTTCGTCCATGAGGACAGCTTTACTCTGCGCCCTATTGCTCGCGAGTCTGTTGCTCGCGAGTCTGTTGCCCGCGGCTACTTATCCCGCCCCTGTCGAAGGCGATTGGACCGTCCGCGACTTCCATTTTCAATCGGGCGAAACGCTGGCCGAAGTGCGCCTGCACTACACCACCGTGGGCGCGTCTACGGGACAGCCGGTAGTGATCTTGCATGGGTCGAACGGCAGCGGCGCGGGTTTCCTGAATGACGGTTTCGCCGGCGAACTCTTCGGCTCCGGGCAGCCCCTGGACGCTTCCACGCATTACATCATCCTGCCGGATAGCATCGGCGCGGGAAAATCGTCGAAACCTTCCGACGGCCTGCGCGCGAAGTTTCCGCACTATACCTACGACGATCAGGTGCGCGCGCAATACCGCCTCGTAACCGAACATCTGGGCGTCCGCCATTTGAGCGTTGTGATCGGCAACTCCATGGGCGGGATGCATGCGTGGATGTGGGGCGTGCTGTATCCGGATGCCATGGATGTGCTGGTCCCGCTCGCGTCGATGCCGGTTGAGGTGGCCGGCCGCAATTGGATGATGCGCCGCATGCTGATCGACGCGATCCGCAACGATCCGGAGTGGAACGGCGGCAACTATACTTCTCAGCCGCGGGCTTTTCGCCAAGCGCAGTTGTACTTCGGACTCGCCACCAGCGGCGGCAGCGGAGCGCTCTACCGCGCGGCTCCCACGCAGGAAAAGGCCGACCAATACATCGACCGGCAGATCGCGCAGCGCGCGGGCGCGAGCGCGGACGCCAACGACACTCTGTACGCCTACGAAGCTTCCCGCGGCTATAATCCTTCGCCCGGTCTCGAAAAGATTCGCGCGCGGGTGCTCGCCATCAACTCCGCCGACGACGAACGCAATCCTCCGGAGCTCGGCGTTATGGAACGCGAGATCAAACGCATAAAGAATGGCCGCTACATATTGATCCCCGCGAGTTCCGAGACGCGCGGCCACGCGACCACCGGCTCGGCGAAGTTGTGGAAACGGTACCTGGAAGAAGCGCTCGGATCGCAAGAATAGGCCGAGCGGCCGGCACATTTTGACGGCGTCTCTTTTGCGCCTCTTTTACAGCTCTCTTTCTGCCGCGGCGCTTCTCTCCTCATAGGCGCGCCTCACCGGCCCTTGGGCTCAAGACGGGCCCCGGTCCGCCGATGAGGCAATGTGCCGAGTTCATTTCCCGCCAACACAGGCAGGAATCGCGGAGCGATTTCCCTCGCACGCGCGGGTATTCTTATCGCGCTCGGCTTAGCAGCCGCACTCCCCGGATCGGCGCAAACCGCGACTCCCCGCGACCTCACGCAGCTCAGCCTGGAAGATCTGATGAATGTCCAGGTAACCTCGGTCTCAAAGAAAGAGCAGAAGCTCGCTAAGACCGGCGCCGCGATCTTCGTGATCACCCAGGAAGATATCCGCCGTTCGGGCTCGACCAATATTCCGGATCTCCTGCGGATGGTGCCGGGCGTCGATGTGGCGCAGATCGACTCTAACCAGTGGGCCATCAGTATTCGCGGATTCAATCTTGCGGCTTCCAACAAGGTCCTGGTTCTGATCGATGGCCGGAGTGTTTACATCAATACGTTCTCCGGCGCCTTTTGGGATGTGATCGATGTTCCTCTGGAGGATATCGAGCGCATTGAGATCATTCGGGGGCCGGGTGGCACCGTATGGGGGGCTAACGCGGTGAACGGCGTGATCAACATCATCACTAAACATTCCAGAGACACGAAAGGGGCGCTGGTCACTGCGGGCGCCGGCTCCAAAGAGACCGCAGAGGGATTGGCCCAGTATGGAGCGGACATCGGCTCAAACGGAGCCTACCGGGCTTTTGGCCGCTACGTGAATGTCGATAACTCCGCCTTCTCCGGTGGTCAACGCGCAGCCGACGGGTGGCACGAGTGGCACGCGGGATTCCGGGCCGATTGGAACCTTTCTTCGCGGGACACTTTCATGGTTTCGACTGATCTTCTGACGACCGCGGCCGGGGGTACGATGAAGGCCGTATTCCCGGGCCCTCCGCCCAGTCAAGCCGACGTCAACCGCAGCCTGACCAACATCTCCGGAGATGTGCTGGGGCGTTGGGACCATACCCTGGCGAATGGCTCCGATACGTCGTTGCAGTTCTATTACAGTGCGCTCCGGCGTGACGGCGAGGCAGGAGCGGATGTCTCCAACAATGCCGCTGATGTGGAGTTCAAGCACCACTTGGCCGCCGGGGCGCGGAATGATATCGTGTGGGGGCTCGACTACCGCGTCACCACCGACGACCTCCGCCCAATTGCAAGTTACGCCTTTCGGATTAACCCTCCCCATCGCACCGACAATCTCTTCAGCGCATTTGTGCAGGATGAGATCCGCCTCAGCAGTTCCGTTTTCCTGACTCTGGGAGCGAAGTTCGAGCACAACGCGTATACCGGCTTTGAGTATGAACCCAGCGCCCAACTGGTATGGACCGCGACGGACCGGAACACTTTTTGGGCTTCCGCCGCCCGCGCCATCCGGCAACTCGCCCCGACGGATTTTGGAGCGCAGTTCAATGTAGGGATCCAGCAGCTGCCTGGCGGCGTCGTCGGGCTGGTGACCTTATTTGGCAACCCCGATTTAAAGGCCGAAAACCTGCACGATTTTGAAGCCGGTTATCGCGCGCAAATCAACCCGCGGCTGTCCCTGGATTTTACGGGATTCCTGAGCTACTACCACCAATTGGAAACCACCGATCCGCAAGCCCCGTTCTTCATGCCAGACCCGGGGATTCTGGTGATTCCGTTGGTATACGGTAATCTGGCCCAGGCCCGCGACTACGGCGTGGAGTTCTCCGCCCATTGGAATGTGACCAGCCGCTGGAAAATCAGCCCGGGCTACTCCTTGTTGAAGATGGCGGTGAAACGAGATCCGTCGAGCCAGGACCCCCTGATCGAGCAAACCCCGGGAGACGTGCCGAAGCACCAGTTTCAAATCCGCTCCCAGTTGAATCCGCGCAGAAACGTGGAATGGGACAGCAGTTTGATGTACGTATCGAGGCTGACGAACCAGAATATCCCGGGTTACGTGCGGGTGGATACCCGGCTGGGGTGGCGGCTGGGTGAGTCTGTCGAATTCAGCCTCACAGGCCAGAATCTCCTGGCGCCGCGGCATCTGGAGTTTTTCGACGCCGGTGGGACGACTCTCGACACCGAAGTGGAGCGCAGCGTGTTCGGCAAGATAACGTGGCGCTTTTGAGCCCAACGGAGATGAACCTGACGCTCAGTCTCATCCTTCTGCTGGGGATCGTGTTCCGCGTCCACGCCCAAGCCCCTGCCTTCGATGAGTATCAGGTGAAGGCGGCCTTTCTCTATAACTTTGCCAAGTTCGTGGACTGGCCGCCGGGTACGTTCGCGAACGCCACCGACCCGATCGGAATCTGCATCGTCGGACAGAATCCCTTCGGCTCGACGCTGGAGGATATGGTGCAAGGCAAGAAGCTCGGAGAACGGGCTTTCGTCGTACGGCGGCTGGCGGATACGCGCAATACCGCCAAATGCCAGATTCTGTTTATCGGCGCCGCGGAATGGAAGCGCACCCGCAGCCTGCCGCAAGCGCCGCGCGATCAAGGCATCTTGACGGTGGGAGAAACCGACGATTTCACGGCCCTCGGCGGGATCATCGGATTCAAACTGGACGGCGCGCGGATCCGCATTCAGATTGCTTTAGAAGCCGCGGACCGCGCGAAGCTTGAGATTAGTTCGAAGTTGCTGAGCCTTGCGGAAATCGTCAAAAAGCAACCGTGAGCTGTCGCCTTTGCGGATGCCGGCAAATGTCGTGCTGTATGTCCGCTCTCGCCGCATCTCTCTCGGAGCTCGGTCCGTTAGCGCGCGGACAGATTCAACGTCACTGCGCGAGTCGAACTCCCGTATCGCACCAGCGCCTTCGGAGCAGGCTCCGGCAGCGCCAGCACAGGCCGGAACGTCACGAGAACCCGATTGCCGTCCGGCTCCATCGGCGCGGATGGCCGTGTTTTAAAGACGCGCGCTAATACCGCTCCCAAGGATTTCCCGCCCTGGATTGGCCTTCCGCACAACTCCGCCGCGAAAGCCGTGAACTCCTCTCCGAGCGCCGAATTGGCCCGGACGGCCCGGCCTTCTCTGTTCGCCGCCAAAGTTTCCGCATAACTGTTCCGGAAAACCTTGCAGACCGGCATGCCGATCGCTTTTTCAATCTGCCGTCTCGTCAGGTCGTCTTTGGGGGCCTTTCGATTTTGAACAACCTGGACGCGCTCGATCAAGCCGCTGGCCTTCAGATGTTGCGCCTTTTCCAGGAGCAGGTGCAACGAAGTGACTTCGCTCGTGGATACGAGAAAGATCCGATCGGCATATTGCAGCGCGTCCAGACAGAACTGCTCCAGATTTCCGGAGAAATCAAAACAGATGACATCGTACGCCGCCCTCCAGAAATCCATCAGACTCAACAGAACCTTGGAATCGAGGCTGCCCGTAGGCGACACTCTTCCTGCGTGAAGCACGTCCAGACCGTCGCGAACCTCGGTGATCAACTGGGGCCATAGAAACTTATCCAAATCCGCGATCCGCCGGGCGGCATCCCGGATCGAAGACGGATTTTGAAGTTTTAGCATGAAGCGAACCATTCCGGAGGTCAGATCGCCGTCCACCAGAAGCACCCTGCTGCCCTCTCGAGCCAGTGCTGCGGCGGTATTGATGGCGACGGTGGAGGCTCCCACGCCGGGTTTGGAGGGAAGGAAGCACAACACCTTGCCCACCTTGGGAATCGCGTCTTTGGCGGGCATGGCGCACAGCCGGTCCACCACTTCACGCACTTCTTGTCGATCGAGTGGCTGGAAAATTACTTCCCGAACACCGGCGCGCATGAACGGAAGCAGCGACGCCGGACCCAGGTTCGTTTCCGCATGCAGGACGACCACTGGCAGATTAGGATAGGTGTGTCTGACGTATTCAATCAGACTCAGCGTATGTTTATCGCCGCCGCTCGAAACCAGAATCGCCTGAGGCGAGTGGAGGTGAAGATGCCGGTCGAGCTCAATGTGTCCCGGATTCCTCGTAAACGCGTGCCGGATGGCGACGTCCTTCCGGTCGCATAGGATCTGATCGAGATCCTCAACCACTTGTTCATCCGGGCAAAGAACCGAAATCTTCAACACTTCTATGTCCGGAGTGGGACATGACGTTGCACTCCACGAACACGGTATGGATGCCGGTCCAGGCGTGTTTGGCGCTGCTACCGCCGTTGTACCGTTGATCCGTGGTTGGAGAATGGTGATCATCTGGAATCAAAGTGTATCCGGGTCGGCAGAGTGTTCCCATAGCCCGCAAGACCTGTTCGTGGGCTTCTGTGTAATGGCAGCGGAGTTCTACCAGTTTCTCCGCGTCTTTGTGACGGCGTTCCAGTACGCCGTGGGGTGGCGCAGGGCGTCGGAAAGTTGATTCCCTCTCGTGCCCATCCGATTCGTAACTCCACAGGCAGGATGCCCCGTTCGTTCGGTACGCACACAGACAGTTCCATTCACTGCTGTTGCGGACAAGGTTATTTGGAAAGCTCCACGGAAGGGCCATTGACGTCATAGGGCGCGAGGAAGTCGGCCGCTCCCTACAATTGCGCGGCGGCCGTTCTGAACTGGGTTATGCCCGGCCGAAGGGCGAGTGGAGCGCCAAATTTAGCGAATTTTCCGGAAGGGGCTGACTCAGGTTCAAGCCTAACGTGCGGTTGCGCCCCCGCCACGCGATGTACCTCACCGTCGCAAATCCGGCGATTTTGATCCGTTCCACGCGCAACGAAAGCATGGAGCGGACAGGAATCGTCTGCCCCACCGCGATACACAGACCCTCCTGCGAGATGTCGAGGCACTTCGCTTCCTCGTGTCTCACCAGTCCGCGCTCGTCCTCCCAGGAAATACGCGCCACGCCAACGTAGGGAACACGTTGATGTCGACGATTCTCGCTTTCCGACAGCGATCGCTTTTCCACGCATTCATATTGGAGAACGCCATAGGGTGATTGCATCCCCCATCCGTAACGTTGGAGGGTGGAACTTAAGTCCTGTCAGTTTGGCCGCTTCCGTGCGCTCGATCAGGATACCGGCAAAGTTCTGTGGGAGGTGAACCTCGGTTTGCCGGTAACGGGATATCCGATCGCCTTCGCGGTGAACGGCAAGCAGTTCATCGCCGTTAGCACCGGCAGCTCGCTGACCAGCTCCGGTCTCATGACGCTGACGCCGGAGCTCCATCCGAGCGCCTCCAACGCCGTATTCGTGTTCTCGCTGCCCGACGAAAACTAATCGCTGCCGTCTTGCAGGGTCTCAGCGCTCTCTTCAAGCTCCCAGCGTTTGGTAAAGATTCATCACGGTTCTGGCGGTGTGCTTCCAGTCCAATTCCAATGCCCGGACTCTCGCCTGAGCTCCCATGCGTTCCCTCAGGCGCGGGTTCCCAGCCAGGTGAAAGATCGCGTCCGCCATCGCCATGGAGTCGCCGGGCGGTACAGCGATCGCACAATCGGGCGTGATGTAGTCCTTGATCCCCCCGACATCCGTGACCACGGCCGGCAAGCCGCAGGCGAGCGCTTCCATCAAAGCGTTGTTTGCCGTGCAGTCGGTCAGCGGCAGAACAAATACATCGGATTGCTGATACGTTCTCAGGAGCTCTTGATCCGAAAGGCCGCTAACCGCAATCAGGTTTTCGATCCCTCCCAGGGAACCCGCGCGTTCGGCGCTCGTAATTACAGTAAAAGAAACCCTGGGATCACGCTCGCCCAGCCGCTTCGCTGCGAGTCTCAGCGTGTCGTAGTCGCGCAACCATTGACCGACGCACAAGCAGCGAATTCGATCGCCAGCTGGCTGTCGAGCAGGATGATAGAACACCGTATCAATCCCATGCCGAATGAAGAATACTCTCGACGGATCGCGCAACAAGGATGCGAAATAATCGGCCTGGCCCGAAGAAAGCGCGATCACCGCATCGAGCCTCCGAATCGCCTCCTTGTGACGCACGACTTTCTCCAGAACGGCAGGCGGCTGGTGATAGCTGCAAACGATTTTGCTCTTTTTGCGGCGCGCGATTGTGCTCAGAGAACTTAAATATCGATATGTATCCTCGCCGTAAAGAATATGGTAAATCTCATGGCTGCCTCGCAACAGTTTCTTCCCCGCGGCGATCTCCAGTCCGAGGGACCGTTTGTTGTACCAATCCATCCCGGAGCGATCGATGAGCCGGTCCCATACCCTCCCAAACATAGGAGCCGGTTCCCATCCTGAGGACAGCTCTTCCGCCACGGTCAGCTCTCGCAGGTATTGGCCGATCCTGCTGTAGCCCGAAAGCGAAGCGTGATGCGTGGGCGGGTTATTGACGAGGTGAATTTTCATCGCCACTCGACGAAACCTTTCCAGTCAGTTTCTTCCATTCGAGGTGCGGAACATCGCTACTTAGCTCGGAAGTGCGGGCGCAGTGCTGCCTTGGCGCGATGCATGAGTTCGCCCGGCCATCCCGCCTGCTCCCCTAAGCCGTGCTCGCGCTTAAGCTGCTCATACAGGCAGGTCCGTGGATACCGGGCGTCCTTGTCGCGGCCGGCGCGCCTCCACAGTTCGTGCCAAAAATGGATCGCGAACGTATCGTCGCCAAGCGCGGGAGCTCGAGCACGCAAGACCGATTCCCAATCCGGAGGATCGATGGGGCAAAACACGTTGGGCGGCTGGACCCACTCCTGAAGCGACCGCGCTTCAACGCACAACGCAACCAGTCGAGGACCCGCGTCGCCCCATTGGATCTTTCCCGGATCAAGCGATCGCAGCCGTTCCCACGCGTCGTGCAGCCAGGGCGCGCCCGCCGGGGCTTTGATGACACAACTGGCGGGATGCGCTCCCCCCGCGGCCATTTCACTCGCGAATACGTAATCCGCGTGAAATGTGAATGGTCTCAGGCACACTACGTCCAGGTCCGCCCACCAGCCGCCACGGTCCAGCAATAGCTTGAAACGAAAATAGTCCGATAACAACGCCTCGTTCCCATGCGGTCGGTCCTGGCACAAAAGCGATCGCGGAAGGATCTCGTTCGCGTCCCGCAGAATGGCTCCCTCGGGCGCACCGGCGCACCTTTCATATGTATAAAGATGATACGTGTGGCCGTGCTTCAGAAAAGATCGTATGGAAAGTTGCTCGAGCTTCGATAATCGATCGCCTAGCCAAAGACCTTGTATCGGCGGCGGTATCAACGTGCCTCCGCCTTCGAAGGCTTTCTGAATTTGCTCATTTGTTCACCCAGGCGTCCCGCGACGCCAAGAATACCGGCCCGCATTATATCGTGAATACGCGCTCTCGTGGGTCCATTCGCGAAACCGATTCCTTAACGTGCGCGGGAAACGTCCACCGCATAACATAGGCCGCCGGGGAGCGTGCAGGGTCAGCCGTTACTCCAGGCTCACCGTAATCCGTCGGTAAGCGCGGGGGGCGTCGTCGAGCATCCGAGGATAGGCCCTCTGGAACAACCAAGGATTGCACCCGTTGGTGGCCGAGGAGGACGGCCTCAACCGCTCCCTATGGTCGCGGCTCGCATAGGGCGATTGTTTTCAAAAGCGGTCCCCGAGCCGCGACCAAAGGGAGCGGTTCAACTCCGAGGTTTTCACACAGACTCTTACGGACGGATTACGGGCTCAGCGAGTTCGCTTGCCACGGAATCGGCGATGTTAACCTACAAGCAAGGTGCGACTCTATGAAGACATTTGACGCGAAAAAGACTCAAAATCTCAAGCTAAGGCAGCAGTCTCCCCTGATCACTTCAACCGACCTGACGGCTTCTGCAACGAAAGACATCGCCGGAGCCATGAACGCAATAGCCGCGGATGTGTTCGCGCTTTATCTAAAAACCAAGAACTTCCACTGGCACATGAGCGGGCCGCACTTCCGCGACTATCATCTGCTCTTGGACGAACAGGCCGACCAGCTTTTCGCGATGACTGACCCGATCGCCGAGCGCATCCGCAAGCTGGGTGGCACCACGCTCAGGTCCATCGGCCACATCGCCCGCACGCAACGCGTCCTGGACAACGATGCCGACTATGTAGAACCCGAGGACATGCTCGCCGAGCTGTGCGGGGATAGCAAGACGCTCGCCGCGCGCTTGCGCGAAGCCCACAATGTTTGCGACGAGCACGGCGATATCGCCACCGCCAGCCTGATCGAAGTCTGGATTGACGAAACGGAAAGGCGCACCTGGTTCCTGTTCGAAGCAAGCCGTCGAGGGGATTCTAGCGGCCATTGAAAGCGGGTCGAAGCGAAGGAGGAGTGGGGGATCGCCGGACCGTTCGCCCTTTTGCCCTGCACTGGACGCCGGTCGGAACGCTCATCCATCCGTTTCGAGCTATGGCTGGGGTGGCTCGACGACCGAAGTGTCGCGCTCCCAGCCTTCGTTCTCCAGTTTGATGTGCTCGATGGCCACCGCGTTGGCGCCGGAATCCAGATCGGGCAGCGCCCGATATTCGGAAGGCCAGCAGCGATAGACCTTGTAGGCGCGCACAAGCTGGCCGGCTTCGTTATATAGTTCGATGCTAATGTCTTTCCTGAACTCGTTCAGTGCCGATTCGGATCCCGAAGCGGCGCCAAGGCGCCACACGAGATTTGCCCAATCTTCAAACGCGGAATCTTGGGTAAGGCCTCGTTCCAATGTGATCGGCTCGAATTCACTCTGCCCGGGCGATTTTCGGCTGGTGCTGGGATCGCCCCCTTCGCGATGCTCCACTACCTCAGTCGTTCGGATGAGACCCGTCACACGAGAAACTGCCGCGATATAGCGTCCATCCCATTTCACACGGAACTTGAAGTTCTTATAAGGATCGAAACGCGTCGGGTTAACCGGGAACTCGGCCATGCGGTGAAGGATATCACTTAAAATACCCAACCGGGAGGCTGCGGGCTTCAAGAGGATCTATAATGTCCGATGCCCGGCTTTCTCTCAGCCCTTAGGTAGCACCGTTTTGCGATCAGCGCCCGCGAATTCCTGGAAACAAGCAACTGAATACCAGAGTGTTAGGCGCTGGAAGTTCTACTATCACTTTAAGCTGGAATTTTGGACCGCCAAGCGGATACAAGTCGGAGCGCGAGCTACTTCGCCAGCGGTGGCAGGGTCGTGAAGGTCAGCGTCGGGGGCGAACGAATGCCCACGACGCTGATCTGCGCTACGGACGGGGCATCGAACTCGACCGTGCCCCGAATTCCCGCCGTTTGTGGAAACAGCGTCGTCAGTCCTTGCGAATAGTGGCCGTTGGGCGCGAGCGTAATCGGCCCCGTGACGACCGGCGTTCCCGTGTCGTCGCGAATCATGACGGAGACCGTCGCGTCCTGCACCGAAACTGCACTGACGGCGACGCCCGTCGCTGTCCCGTTGGTGTTATCGAATGCCAGCAGATACGAACTTGCGTTGCGGCTCTCGATCGGAACCACGGCCTCCTGGCCGTTGGGATTGTAGCGGAAGATCACGAAACCGCTGATGTTGCCCGTCGTCGTGAGTTGGGCCGAGCCCTCCTGCAGTGCCCCGGTTCCCGCGCTCTGCAGCCACAGCGACGCTCCCGCGGCCACGCTTTGCACTACGAAGGGCGCCACTGTCGAAAGGGGTCCGCTGGCCTGCGGCGACGACAGCGGCAACGGCAATGGTCTTCCGCTGTCGTTAAAAAAATTCAGCCGCGCCTGTGCCGCGGTCGTACCGGTATTGACCAGAACGAACGTCGTTTCCCATCCGCCGCCCGACGCCAGATGCGCCACGGATCCGCCCGTGGTGCCGACGTTCGCCAGCGCTGGAATCGTCGTGAGCGTGCCCGGAGGAGTATAACGAATCCCCATCACGCTGATCTGCTCGGCCTGGCCCGTCCCATAGCCCGGCGTATCGAACTCCACTGTCCCGCGAATGTTTGCCGTCTGCGGAAACTGCGTCGACAGAACGAACGACATGTGGCCTCTGCCGTTCAAGGAGATCGATTTGTTTGCAATCACCGTGCCCGTGTCGTCCCTCAACACCACGGGAACGTTGACGTTCAGCATCGAAATGTTTTCAATCGCGACGCCCGTAACCACGCTGTTGGTGTTGTCGAACGCCAGCAGATAGGATGGCGCGTTCGTCAATACCAGCGGCACCACGGCTTCCTGCCCGCTTGGATCGAAGTGGAAAATCGCGAACCCGTCCGCTCCCCCCGTGGCCGCGATCTGCGCCGAGCCTTGCGCGAGCGGCGCACTCGCGGGTCCCGACGCCTCCAAAATAAACGAAGCGTTGGCGGCCAGCGTCTGGTCCAAAGACGCGCCCACAAGCGGGCCCGCTGCCGGCGGCTGCTGTGGTAGCGTGAGCGGCAGCGTCAGCGGAATCCCGTTATCGTCAAAGAAACTGCTGCGGACTTCCAGGGGCGCCGCGCTCTTATTCACCAGCGTGAACGTCGTGTTCCATCCGTTTTCCGCCGCCAGGTGCGGCATGGAGCCGAGGAAGCTCAATCCGGGAATGGAAGGCGCTTGCTGCTCGACGGTGAAGGTCGTGCCGGCAATTGTGAAGGAGCCCGAGAGATCGCCTCCGCTGTTCGGGAGAATCTGGAAAGTAACGGTGGCGCTGCCCAGGCCGGCCGTCGCGCTTGTCGCCGTCACCCAGGACGGGAGACCACCCACGGTCCATGGGCAACCTGCGCCCGTAGTGATGGTGATCGAACCCATCCCGCCTTGCGCTGAAAACAACTGCCCCCCGGAGCTATACGAATACGTGCACGAGCCTCCGGGAGAACCCGCGAAATAGGCGGTGACATACAAATCGTTGGCGAATACATCGGTGCCCTCAAAACCATTGCCGAAAGAAAAGCTCCACGCCATGTTGCTGACGGGGCCGGTGGTTTGGCAGGACGCGTCGATCGAGGCTGCCTGGCAGGTCCAATAGAGATACGGTTGTATGTTCTGGAAAGGGCCCACGGCGATGTTCGGCGCGGCCACCACGGACATGCCCTTGCTGAAGTTCAGCTGATCGTAGAACAATTCCCCCATGGGGCTGCCCTGGAGGTCGCAGTTGTAGCCGCTGCAGCTCGGGTCGATCGGAGGGAGTTGCCAGTTATTCTGGCCAAGGTAGCCCGTGACGTTGTAGTCGTTCATGTTCGTGATGAATTGGTTGGCCGAATCAAAATTCATCGAGCCATCCTGGGCAACGCATATTTTCGGGCTTCCGGGACCGCTGCACGGCGGCAGTCCGAACGCATTCGCCGCGGCCAGATTGGCGTTCGCCGCCCACGTGACGTTCGTCACCGGGTCATAGACGCTCAGCCCGCCGGGATTGACCTGCAGCCCCTGGCCCGAGGCCGGCGGAGTCCCGGGAATTTTGCCTGGGATCATCGGAAGCACGTACATGTTATGCGGGGTGGTGTTCGCGCCCTCCCACCCTGTGTTGAAAGAAAAAGTAATGTAACCGAGGTTTGTACCGGCGTTCGTCTGCGACCAATAAAGATACGGCTGGAAATTGCTGAACGGACCCACCGTGTTGCTGGGAATGGGTACGGCCGTGTTGGGCGCCTTCAGGCCCAGGGCATTGTAGTACAGCGAACCGAACGCGCTGGCGGTGCAATTGAATCCGAAGGACCCTCCGTTTGCCCCGACAAACTGACAGCCCGCATCCGTCAAGGGCGTGGTCGGAAGTTGCCAGTTGTTATGCCCCAGATAATTCGCTGCGTTCATGGCGGAGATCCATGCCGTAGCCGACGTATAGCTCATCGAGCCGTTGGCGTTCACGCATGGTTGCGGGGTGGAATTGCCGCATAACGGCAGGCCGAACCGGTTGGTGGCCGCGAAATCCGTGTCGGCGAGCCAGCTGACGTTGTTGACAGTGTCATAAACAGTCGCGCCGTCCGGGCTGGGAAGCAATGCAGCGCTCCCCTGCCCCGGCCACAACGCGCACGCGGCGAGCGCCAGCCGAATCCAGCGAATCGCGGCCCCCTCCGCTCCAAGGGATTTCCCCAAACCCATGCTTGCATCCTCCGAAATTGTCGCGACTGCCATGGTCGCTTTTCACAACCTAACATAGACCCGTCTAACATAGACCCGTTCTAATTTTGAAAACCTTCAACCGGGAGACCGGGGCGGAGTTACAGCGACTTCGACAGCCGTGCTTTTTGCAGCAGAAGGACGAAACGCGGGTCCGACCGAAGTACGTCGTAAATCGGATCGGAGTTCAAATATAAATACACGTCCCGGGCCTGGACACCCTTCTCGAGCCACTCGAGCGCCTGATCTTTGTCGCCGAGCGCAAGATAGACATCCGCAATCGGCTTGGACGGGAACGAACTCGTAGCTGCTTGATCCAGGAACCCGCGCAGAATCTTTCGGGCTTCCATCTCCCTGCCCGAGACCGCGTAGACACGGGCGAGTTCGGCGAGCGGAGAAGGATTGTTCCCCATCTGCTGCCGCGCCAATTGGAGCTCCGCGATCGCCTCCGGATACATCTTCTTCTGGATGTACGTCGATCCTAAACCCAAATGCGCGTAGCCGAACGCCGCATCGAGCGCCAGCGCCTTCTTGTCTTGCTGGATTGCGTCGTCGTAGCGCCGCATGCGATACAGCGAGCGACCCCTGCCTTCCAGCATGTACGGGGAAACGGGATCGAGTTGTTGCGCGGTTTCGTTCTCCGCCAGCCCCTCGTCCAGACGACCCACGCTCGCCAGATACGTCGAGTACCAGCGGTGAGCGATCGCGTCGCCCGGACTCAGTTCCAGGCCCTTCTTGAATTCGGCTTCGGCGCCTGCCCAATCGTATTCGAGGAACGAAGCGAAAGCCAGATCGATGTGGGCTTCCGGCAAGCCGTCGTCCAGCCGCAAAGCCGTCTGTGCGAGTTCTCTGATCTTGGGAGCGACGTCGCGCGCTCGCGTTTTGCTGAACGCCGGCAGATTTACGTAACAACGGGCTAAGCCCGTATACGAAGGCGCGTGGCTGGGATCCAGGGCGATGGCGTGTTCGAAATATCCCTTAGCCATCTCGATGGATTCGGTGGTCTGCTTGTTCCAGAAATATAAGCCGCGCAGGTAATCCTGGTAAGCTTCCACGTTTACGGGAGCTGCTTTGGCAGGTGAAAACTTCAATTCCCGGGGAGCTCCAACCTTGGCGACTTGTTCCTGCAGCGCCTCGACAATCGCCTGCGAGATGTCCCTCTGGATAAAAAGAGCATCTTCAAAATTGCGATTGTAGCTATTGGACCAGACGCGATACCCGTTGGTGGTATCGTCCAACTCCGCGGTGATGCGCAGACGGTTCCCATAGATCCGGACGCTCCCTTCGAGGACAGTCCGGACATTCAGCCTCTTGCCAATCTCTCGGATATCGAGCGTCTTGCTGCGGAACTGGAAGGCGGACGTCCTGGCCACCACCTGCAATCCTCGCACTCGTCCCAGCGAATCGATCAGCTCGTCCGTCAATCCGTCGCTGAACGATTCGTCCTTGACGTCGCCGAGGTTCTGGAAGGGCAAGACAGCGATGGAAGGAGAGAGATCGGAAGGCCTGCGGTCCTCGAGAATAACCCGGCCCGCATAAATCGCCGCGCTCGCCAGCACCAGCAGCCCCCCGATCAGACCAGCCCTCCGCCAGTTGCCCGTCACAGAAGGTCTACCTGCCGCGCGAATCGCTGATCCGCTCAACTCCCCTGATGGCTCGGACGGCGGGGCCGATGCCGCATTCGCCGGGGCCACATTCAAAGAACCGTTCAGCTCGCTGGCTTCCACGGCGGCGTCAGAAATCGAGGCCGTCGCCTCCGTTGGCAAGGATATCGCGGCGGCGTCCTTTTCACGGAACGCCGGAACATAGCCCCTGGCCGGCAGTTCGATCCGAAGCCTGTCCTGTTCACCTTCTGTTTCGTAGTACTTGGCTAGGCGGCTGCGCAGCTTCCGCGCTTCGACGCGTACGATCGGGTCGAGCCTTGGATCGAATGCCGGACCGCGCCTGAAAACCTGCACCCCGACGGTGTATTCCTTGACTTCATGCGAACTACCGACGACCGTGTGCTCCACGGCATACCGCAAGAATCGTTTCTGGGCTTCGGCGCCGTGAAAAGTGCGGCTGGCAAGAACTCGCTCCAGCTCCTCGCGGATCGAGTCCTCTGTAATAGCAAGGTCCCATGACGCTTGCTCGGGTAGCCTGCCGTGACGGAGCCCGTCCTTGTCGTGGCCGTTCTCTCGCAAGTCTTTCATATCCACCGATTTCGCTTGTCTGGACGCCACATCGAGCAACGGTCCGGACGCACCCACTCAAACTAATGCCCCGGGTCGAAGCATATCAGAGTGGCGGACGACATTCAATCCGGTTCGGCCCCGGATAGTGTCGCGGTTTCGTGCGGAACGCTTCACGTGCCTCGGCGCGGGGGAAGAACGTCGGCGACCCCAAGACGGCTTCAAATCAAGCAAATACGAACGTCGCCCGCTTCGCGCGTCGTGAACACGCTTTGTTAACAGTTACTGTAACTCCTGGGAGTTTACTTGTTCGCACTCCGGCTGATGCCGTAGCATAAATCGCTGACCTCCGATCCTCGGATGAGGGTTGCGGAATCCGATCGGCGGAGCTGCTGCGGGCTAAACTCCGGCACATGGCGGCGTTCTGTCGCAGGGATGAATCGGTGCGCGGCGATTGTTAAGGACTAGACAGCGAGTGAGAGTTTTTCCCTTATCCACTTTTATCTTGGTTGCCGTAACGGCCGCGACCGCTTTGATCGGGGCGGAAGCCGGCCACGACCACGCCGTGGTGCGCCTGGATCCCTCCCTGGATCGCGTCGTTGCGGCCGGCGCTAAACTTCAATTCCTCAAGAGTGATTACTTCGGGATCTCGGAAGGCCCCGTATGGGTGCCGCAGGGCAAGACCGGATACCTGCTGTTCAGCGATATCGGCGCGAATGTCATTTATAAGTGGACGCCCGAGGGAACCATGTCCGTGTACCTCGAAAAGAGCGGCTACACCGGCGACATGGCGGCGATTGGCTTCCAAGGTTTCGTTGCAGGCAACGGGCGCCTCAATATCGGCAACTTTGGTTCGAACGGAATCGTGCTGGACCCCCAAGGCCGGTTGATTCTGTGCGCCCAGGGTGATCGGGCTATTGTCCGGATCGAAAAGAATGGCGCACGCACGGTCCTGGCAGACCATTTCGAGGGCAAACGTCTCAACCGGCCCAACGATTTGGTCCTCAAATCGGACGGCGCGATCTACTTCACGGATCCCCGCGCGGCCAACAATCCGACCATGGATCTCCCCACGCCGGCCGTGTTTCTCATCAAGGATGGCTCCGTAAAAATGCTGCTCAACGATTACCGGGTCCCGAACGGACTCGCGTTTTCGCCGGACGAAAAGATTCTGTACGTGAACGACACCCAGCGCAGACTCATCATGCGCTATGACGTCCAGCCGGATGACACGCTGGCGAACGGTCGCGTCTTTGTGGACATGAGCGGCGATAAGACCGTGGGTAACCCTGACGGTATGAAGGTGGATGCGCTCGGGAATCTCTATTCCACTGGACCAGGCGGCGTGTGGATCATGTCGCCGGACGGGAAACACATCGGCACGATTCTTTTGCCGGAGCCGGGCACGAACATGAATTTCGGGGACGCGGACGGCAAGACTCTTTACATCACCGACCGCAGGAGCCTGCAGAAAATTCGCCTGAAGGTTACAGGTGCGCTGTGGAAAATAGCGCAATAGCCGCGTCGAGAGACTACGTGACGAAAACCGGAATCATTTCGGCTCGTCGGTGGCGCTCGAATAGGCGGCGGCTGCGATGGTTTATCGCGGCGCTCGCGGGAATCGTCAGCTCAGCGCAGTTCACTCTCGCGCAACAGGCCGAAAGCGCGGAAGTGGAAGTCCTGCAGGTCCGGCCGAACTTTTATCTGATTGCCGGAGCCGGAGGGAACATCGGAGTCCAGTTGGGCGACAGCGGCGTGGTGTTGGTGGACACCGGGTCGGCACGGATGACCGATCGCGTTCTCGCTGGAATTAAGAAGTTAACGGACAAGCCGATCCGCTTCATCGTCAATACGAGTGCGGACGCCGACCATGTGGGGGGCAACGAGAAACTCGCGCAAGCGGGGCAATCTTTGATTCCCGGCGTGGGGGGTGGACGCGCCCAGGACAGCGGTCGCATCACGATCGACAACGAAGGCGCCGCGGCAATTCTCGCGCAGGAAAACGTTCTCATGCGCATGAGCGCGCCCACGGGTCAAAAGTCTCCCTACCCTACCGCCGCACAACCATCCTCCACTTTCATTGAGGACGAACACAATGTCTTCCTCAACGGCGAAGCCATCCAGACCATTTATCAGCCCGCCGCCCATACCGACGGCGATAGCATCGTCTTCTTTCGCCGTTCGGACGTGATTATGGCGGGCGACATCCTCGACACCAATGGGTTTCCCGTGATCGATATCGAAAAGGGCGGCAGCATTCAAGGAGAGCTCGACGCTTTGAATCGCCTCCTCAAAATGGCCGTTTCGGAAACTCCTTTGGTTTGGCAGGAGGGCGGCACGATCGTCATTCCGGGTCATGGAAGGCTGTGCGACCAGGCCGACGTGCTGGAAATCCGCGACATGCTGACGATCGTGCGCGACGTCGTCCAGGATTTGATCAAGAAGGGAAGGACGCTCGCGCAGATCAAGGCAGCCGACCCCGCGAAAGAATACCGGGCGCGCTACGGGTCCGACACAGGCCCTTGGACGACGGATATGTTCGTCGAAGCGGTGTACAAAAGCCTCACGCGGGAGAAGAAGTAAGTGCGCCGGCCCATGCACGGCCCGCGCGAAAGCAGGAGCGCGATTCCGCCCATGTATCGATCAGTCTTGGCAATGATGGCCGCCGGCAGAGGGAACAGGAGCCATACATGAACACTCATCCGAACATGAAAATCGCCGGCGCCGTTCTGTGGCTCTCGTTCTGGATGGCCAGCGTTCCGCTGAACGCGGAAGTGGATTTGGCGGGACAGTGGGCTCCCCGTTACCACGAAGACTGGCAGGAGCGGCTTCCCGGCCCTTGGGTTAGCGACTATTCCGGAATGCCGATCAATGACGGTGCTCGGGCCAAGGGCGATGCCTGGGAAGAATCGGTGATCACCGAGCCCGAACGCCAGTGCATCCCGCATCCGTTCCCCTACAATCTCCACGGTCCCGCCAATCTGAGGATCTGGTCGGAAGTGGATCCCATCGGCGGGCGGCCCATGGCCTGGAAAGTGTGGGGCACCTTCGGACGCGCTACGCACACCGTGTGGATGGATGGGCGTCCGCATCCCTCCAAGTACGCCATGCACACGTGGGAAGGTTTCACCACCGGCCACTGGGAGGGAAACACGCTCGTGACCTTCACCGACCACGTCAAAGTCGGCTACTTGCGCCGCAACGGAATTCCCACCAGCGACCGCACCACCGTGACCGAGCACTGGATGCGGCACGGTGACGTTCTCACCGTAAACGTGATCGTTTACGATCCGATATACCTTACCGAGCCCTATATTCGCACCACGGATTTCCAGTTCGATCCTTCCCAGCCGAACGCCTTGCCGCAGCCCTGTGAGCCGGTCATTGAAATCCTGCGTCCACCCGGCGTCGTACCGCACTATCTGCCCGGGACGAATCCCACGTTGGATGAACTCACGAAAATGACCAACATCATGCCCGAGGCGGCCCGCGGCGGAGCTGAAACGATGTATCCCGAATATCGAAAGAAGCTGAAGGATCACTACGTCGCTCCCGCGAAGTGCGAGCGATTTTGCTGCGGCTGGATCGCGCCGCTTCCCAACGGAATTCCGCCTGGCTTGAATTGCAATGAGTACGGCTTTGTCGTGCCCGCGGCCGCCAAACAATGACCGACAGATCTAAAGAGTTCGTCCCCGGAATCAATTTACCAAGGAGAGAAATGATGACGACCAACAGCAGATTCCGCACCTTGGGTTTCCCGATGACCCTCATTTTGGCTTCCCTATTGGTTCTGGCCGGCGCGAGTCCGTTACGCGCTCAGGGTACCACCGCGAGAATCCTTGGGACCGTAACCGATCAGTCCGGCGCCGCCGTGCCGTCTGCGACGGTACAGGTGAAGAACACGGGAACGGGTGCCACCGCTACGGTACAATCCGACGCCCAGGGACGCTATACCGCGCCCGATTTAGCGGTCGGCAGCTATGAGATCCAGGCTTCCAAAGAAGGTTTTCAGACTTTGGTTCGCAAGGGAATTACATTGACGGTAGGAGCTGAACCGGTCGTGGATTTTTCCCTAAAGGTTGGCCAGTCTCAGCAGACCGTGACGGTGGAAGCCGACGTCACGCAGGTCGAGACAGCCACGTCGACCGTTTCTTCGCTCGTTGACCAGAAGCAGATGGCGGAACTTCCGCTGAACGGCCGGAATTTTGAGCAGTTAATTCTACTCGCACCAGGGGTGCAGTATTTCTACACCGTTTCAGCGTCGGGCGCTCAAGGCAGGTCGGCTTCGTACTCGGTTTCAGGAAGCCGATCTTCCGGGCAGGCCCTCCTCCTGGACGACGAGAACATGCAGACGTTCTGGAATAGGGGACTCGCGTCGATTTCAGGCTCCTCGTTGGGGATCGAGGCGGTGGCCGAGTTTCAAACATTGACCAATACCTACAGTGCGCAATTCGGTGGAAACGGCGCCGTGGTTAACTCGGTGAGCAAGGCAGGCACGAATTCATTCCACGGGACCGCATACGATTACCTGCGAAACAGCGCTATGGACGCGAAAGGTTTCTTCGATCCGGGAACAGGCGGACCGCCTCCTTTCCGGCGGAACCAGTTTGGCGGCAGTGTCGGCGGGCCGGTTAAGACGGATAAGGCATTCTTTTTCGTGAATTACGAAGGTGTCCGCCAACTACTGGGCGAGACCAAAGTCGCCTTCGTTCCGGCCTGCAACCTGGTTCCCACGGCATGCACGATCACGGCGACGAATCCGCTGGCGGCGGCGGCAGTCGCCGGAGCTCTGGCCCTGTACCCGGCTGCACAGACCTATAACGGCAACGGGATTGGAACCGCGACTGAAGTGGCCAACCAGACGTCGAACGAAAACTACATACTAGGGCGTTTCGACTACAATTTCTCCACAAAGGACGCGATTTTCGCGCGGTACGTCTCCGACCATACGCACTTCGTAGAGCCGTACGGTGGAAACGGACCGGCGCTCCCTCTCTGGCCGGACAATGACACGTCGCTGAATCAGTTCACAACCGTAGAATGGCGGCGAATCATTTCGCCTACGCTGGTCAATAACGCGCGGGTGAGCTTTTCGCGTCCGACCGCCAACGAATCTCCGGCGCCGGATCACTCTGCGATCCAGTTCTACCCCGGTTCCGGCCGCGTGGACGGCATCGTGAACATCACGGGCTTGAACGCTCTCGGCCCTAATCTGTGGAATCCCTTCGTCCTGAACCAGAACAAATTCACGGAAGGGGACGACCTCATCTGGACGCTGGGAGCACATAGTTTGAGACTCGGCGTGACGGTTACGAGATTCGACACGAACTCCGCCTTGCAGCAATACGCGGGTGCACAGTGGACCTTCCCCAGCTTCTCGAGTTTTCTCGCCGGAAATGCTTCGCGTGTAGTCGGGACACCGCTCGTCCCCGGGGCCGGCTCGCCCGTTTCGCAGTTCTATGGACATTTCGACTTGCGCGAAACGGACTTTTCCCCGTACGTGCAGGACGACTGGAAAATAAACCAAAGATTAACGTTGAATCTCGGGTTACGTTGGGAATTCCAAACGGATCCGAACACCCCGAATAACACGCTTTACATGATTACGAGCTACATCACGGGGACCACTTTTCAGAACGTTTCGAACGTCATGAAGACGAATCCTTCGACAAGGAACCTGGCGCCTCGCATCGGAGTAGCTTATGACCCCTTCAACGATCACAAGACCTCCATTCGCGCCGGGTTTGGTATGTTCTACGACCTGATCACTCCGTCCGTCTACTGGCCGGCGCTGACGGGTCAGCCGCCGTGGACGAACTACACTCAGTTGGGCCCTACGTATCCGACACCATTCACGAGTGCGATTCCACCTGTTCCGGCAGTTTCTCCGGGATGGGACTGGAACACGAACGTCACTCCGTATATGATTCAATACAATTTCAGCCTGCAGCACGAAATTGGTTCGGGAGTTGTTCTTTCGGCGGGATACGTTGGTGCGCGGGGCGTTCACCTGATGAATGGAACGGACCAGAATCCGGTCATCCCGACAGTTGACGCAAACGGCGTCGATCATTTCGGAACCATAGTGAACGGAAGTCCGACGCCGGTGGCGAACGCGCGGCTCAATCCAAGTTTCAGCTTCCTCGACAACAACATTCCAGCCGCCTATTCGAAATACAATTCCTTGCAGCTCAGCGCGAATCGGCGCTTCGCTAACAACTTTCAAGTTCAAGCGTCGTACACGTACTCGCATTGTGTGGATAACGGCGGAAGCGGATTGGGCGCTCTGAGCAACAACACTTCCTCGATTACCATAAACCCGTTTAATAGGAGCCTCGATATCGGTCCCTGCGCTCAGGATATCAGGCAAGCTCTGAGAGTCAACGGCGTATATGCCTTGCCGTTCCGCGGGAATCGTTTTGTCGAAGGCTGGCAGCTCAGCGGCATCGTCACATCAAGCACGGGTCTTCCACTAAACCTGAATATGGGATACGACAGTGTTGGGTACAACGCTGGCGTTAATCCGGGTGGCGTTCCTCGGCCAAACTATGTTTCCGGTTGCCAGCTGCAAGTCGGGATCGTAACCGAGTGGTACAACCCCGCCTGTTTCAGCACTCCCGTGCCGGGAACGATCGGCGACCTCGGTCGGGACGCCGTTAGAGGTCCCGGCCTCCAAGATACGGACTTGTCTCTATCGAAGGATACGCGGCTTAAAGAGCGACTTCATTTGCAGTTCCGCGGTGAGGTGTTTAATATCTTCAATCACCCCAATTTTGGGATGCCAGCTGCTTCCGTATTCAGCGCAGGAGCGGCGGGCGCTTGCACCGTCACGGGAGCGGGTTGCTCCATCCCGAACTCGACCGCAGGCAAAATAACGACCATCGTGGGTACATCACGGCAGTTCCAGCTTGGGCTGAAGCTCATTTTCTAATGCGGCCCCGCTTCCATAACATTGCAGCCGCTGTGCTCTTTCTGTGTGTGGGGGGGCCGGCTCATTTCATGCGCGCCCAGCAGGATAACCGAGCACTGGAAGCACTGCAGGTCCGGCCGAACTTCTACATGCTCGCCGGCGCGGGCGGCAATATCGGCGTTCAGATTGGTCCCGATGGCGTCGTGCTGGTCGACACCGGCACGGCGGATGCCTCGGATCGGGTTCTGGCGGCAATCGGCAAGCTGACCAATCAGCCGATCCGGTACATCATCAACACCGGCGCGGATGCCGACCACGTTGGCGGCAACGCGAAGCTCTCGAAAGCCGGCCGCAGCATCTTTGCGGCGGGAACCGAACCGATCGGCGGTGAATTCGGAAAAGCCATGACCAACAACTATGCCGCGACCATCCTGGCGTCCGAAAATGTCCTGCTGCGGATGAGCGCCCCCACCGGGAAAGCAGCTCCCTATCCGAACGATGCTTGGCCGAGCGAGACCTTTACCGAAAAGAGAAAGACCGTCTATTTCAACCACGAAGGAATTGAAGTTCTGCGCCAGCCGGCGGCTCATAGCGATGGCGATTGCCTGGTATTCTTTCGCGCGTCGGATGTGGTCGCGTCCGGCGACGTGATCGACGCGACGCGTTTCCCCGTCATCGACTTGGCGAATGGCGGCAGCGTAAAAGGCGAGATCGACGCGTTAAACCACGTTGTCGAGTTGGCCATCCGGCCCATCCCATTTGTCTTCTCGGGAGAAGGAACCATCGTCCTCCCGGGCCGCGGCCGGATCTACGATCATGGCGACGCCGTGGAGTATCGCGACATGATCGTCATCGTCCGCGACGTTATACAAGACATGATCCAGCGCGGGATGACGCTCGACCAGATCAAAGCGGCTCGTCCGGCCAAGCCCTATGAGCCCCAGTATGGGGCGTCTTCGGGTCCGTGGACCACGAATGATTTTGTCGAAGCCGTTTACAAGAGCCTCACGGCGAAAAAGTAGAGATCGCTGCTTTAGAAGGACACGCGAACGAAACTATGCTTAACCCGGCCTCTGGAAATCGCGGGACTCGGACCTTGTTCATCGCGCTTGCGTCGCTGGCGCTCGCGGCAGCTCACGCATACGGTCAGGGCGGCAGAGGGCCTGCCGAACCGCCGCCGACGGCCAGGGCCGCCGCGGCCTTTGATCTGACCGGCTACTGGGTCTCTGCCATTACCCAGAACTGGCGCCTGCGGATGGTCACGCCTCCGCGAGGCGATTACATGGGCATCCCCATGACCGTGGAATCCAAGAAAATTGCCGATGCGTGGGATCCGGCCAAAGACGAAGCAGCCGGCAATCAATGCAAGTATTACGGCGCCGCGGCGATTATGACGCTCCCCGAGCGCCTGCATATCGAATGGCAGGACGACAGCACTCTGCGCATGGAGATCGACGCGGGAACGCAAACCCGCGTGTTCCATTTCGGAGATTGGAACGCCCCCGCAGGCAAACCAACGTGGCAGGGAGATTCCGTCGCGGTGTGGGCCTCGCGTCGAAGTCCCGCGTCGAGGCCGCCCCCCTCGTCGAGGTATCTGCGAGTGACCACGAATCACATGCTCGCCGGCTACCTGCGCAAGAACGGAGTTCCGTATAGCGAGCGAGCGATCTTGACCGAATTCTACGATCCCATCCACGAGCCAAATGGCGATACGTGGATGATCGTAACCACGACTGTGGAAGATCCCGTGTATCTGGACCAGCCTTTGATCCTGACTGCGCAATTCAAGAAGCAGGCCGATTCTGCCGGCTGGGAGCCGACCCCTTGTTCGGCAAAATGGTGATCGGCAAAATGGTGATCGGCAAAATGGTGATCGGCAAAATGGTGATCGGCAAAATGGTAATCAGGATGACGAGACCTCGCTTGTGGAGAGTAATCATGACTGGCGCCAGGATCGGCAGCCTTGGAGGCATGAAAAGCATCGCGCTTGCGATCTTCATTGCCATGGGCGTTCCCGCGTTCGCGCAGATCGAACTCTCGGGGACGTGGGCTTCCAGAAACTACGGCGATGCACTGAGCAACCAGCCCGGCCCCGAACCGATCCCCGTTGACTACCTCGGAATTCCCTTCAACGAATACGGTCTCGCCCGAGCCCTCAGCTATTCTTATTCTCAGTTCTCGATGCCCGATCGGGCCTGCGGGTTTTACTCGCCCGCCTATCTGGCCATCGGCCCGTTTGGCATGAAGATATGGAATGAAACGGAACCGCTGAACGGCAGCACCATCGCGTGGCATATCGGCGGCTGGGAAGATCTCGCGCCCATGACCATCTGGATGGACGGGCGTCCGCATCCCTCGAAGAATGCGCTTCACGTCATGGGTGGATTTAGTACCGGCGTTTGGGACGGCGACGTTCTCACGACCTATACCACTCATATGAAGTCCGGAATCCTTCGGCGCAACGGAGCCCCGCACAGCGATCAGGCGACCATGACCGCCCGATTTTTCCGCCATGGCGATATCCTGACCATGACGGCGCGCATCGACGACCCCCTCTATCTCACCCAGCCCTTTTACTTGACGCGAACTTTTCAATTGAGCGCCGTCGCGCCGGCCCGCTCGGTCGGCCAGCCGTGTACGCAGGTGAATGAGGGAGTTCCGGAAGGCGCGGTGCCTCACTACCTTCCCGGAAAGAATCCATTCCTCGAGGAAATGACGAAGACCTACAATATTCCGGCGGACGCCGCCCTAGGCGGGGCGGAAACGATGTTGCCGGAATTCCGCAAGAAAATTAAAGACCGGTACACCGTGCCGGAGCATTGCCCGCGAGCCTGTGGAGGCCCGGGCGGATTCCCGTTGCGAGCCAATTGACAGTAGAATCCTGCGCCCGCATCCATCGAGGCGTAGCGTTCTCATTCCGAGGAGCTTATGAGAAAACAATTATTTGCTTTGTTGCTGATGATTCCAACCTTGGTCGCGCTCGGCGCCGAACCGTCCCGTGGCAAGGTCGTCGTGCGTCTCGATCCTTCCCTCGACGCGATCATTTCCACCGGCGCCAAGCTCGACATGCTCAAAGAACATGAGTTCGGGATTTCTGAAGGCCCGGTCTGGATTCGCGACGGGCAGTCGGGCTATCTGCTGTTCAGCGACATCATCGCGAACGTCATCTACAAATGGACGCCTGCGGATCGCCAGATCTCCGTATTCATGAAGAATAGCGGCTATACCGGCGACCTTATCAAGGTCAGTCATGAAGGATTTATCGCGCGCAGCGGTCCGCTGTATGTGATGAACTTCGGATCGAACGGAATCACCCTCGATCCGGAAGGACGCCTGGTCTTCTGCGCCCAAGGCGACCGCGCCATCGTCCGCATCGAGAAGGATGGCAAGCGCACCGTGCTCTCCGATCGATTCGAAGGCAAGCGCCTGAACCGGCCTAACGACCTGGTCGTAAAGTCCGATGGAACGATCTATTTTACAGACCCGCACATCGACAATGAACCCACCATGGAATTGCCCTACAGCGCCGTCTTCATGATCAAGGACGGAAAGACCCAACGCCTGGCGAACGATTTCCGCGTCAACGGAATCGCTTTTTCGCCGGATGAGAAGATCCTTTACATCAACGGCGGCAAGACCATCCGAAGCTTCGATGTTCATCCGGATGGGACCATCGGAAATGGCCGTGTGTTTATCGACATGTCCAGCGATAACGCGCCGGGCGGGACGGATGGGATGAAAGTCGACCGCCAGGGCAACGTCTACTGCACGGGACCCGGAGGGATCTGGATCGTGTCGCCCTCCGGCAAACATATCGGAACCATTCTGATGCCGGAACCCGCCACGAACCTCGCGTTCGGCGACCCGGACTACAAAACTCTCTACGTCGCGGATCGCAGAAACTTGGTCAGGATCCGATTGCTGACGCCTGGAATCGCCCCGGGATCAGCGAGCGGCTTGTCCAGCTTGATCCGCAATTGACCTCAGGTCGTCATACGGCCATACTGGGGAAGGCTCAGCGCTTTATAGATTTAAAGCCGTTAACGCTTACGGTAAACTGTGTCGCGGTCACTTGTCCCGGCTGTGCCCTTGCCGTAGGATTAGGTTCGAATCGGCTTTGCCTCCCAGGCCGCAAGGCCACCGCCGCACGCGGGTCATCGCAAGTGACATATTCACCGCACCTGTAAAAGTCCACTGGGAGGATGTTGAAAAAGGGGACAGACTACTCTGTCCCTACTCGTAAAACTTATGATTTCACGTTCGAGCGTGGGAGTGGACAGAGCGGTCTGTCCCCTTTTTCAAAAAGCTCCTAGGCGATCGGAAAAAATGATTCGGAAACTTCGCGCGTTCTCAAAACGAGGGTGGGCCGTCGGGCCGGCAACCGCATGCGCCATCGCGCTTTGCTCGGCGATCGGAACTCCTCTGCTCCAGGCCCAAGCCCCTGGCGTCGAAGTCCTGCAAGTGCGGCCGAACTTTTACCTCATCGCCGGAGCCGGCGGAAACATCGGTGTGCAGATTGGTGAAAACGGCGTCGTATTGGTGGACACCGGTTCCGAACAGGCAACCGGCGCGGTCCTCGCTGAAATCAAAAAGCTGACCGACAAGCCCATCCGATTCATCGTCAACACCAGCGGGGACCCCGATCACGTAGGTGGCAACGAAAAACTCTCCAAAGCCGGCCAAACGTTCATCCCGAACGGCGCTATCGTAACCACGGATAACGGAGGCGCTGCGGCGATCCTGGCCCAAGACAAGGTCCTGTACCGCATGAGCGCGCCCACCGGTCAGAAGTCGCCTTATCCGACAGCCGCCCAACCCTCGGACACCTTCACCGAAGGCAAACGCGACATGTTCCTCAACGGCGACGGCATTCGCACGATTTATCAGCCGGACGCGCATACCGATGGGGACAGCTTTGTAATTTTTCGGCGCGCAGACGTCATCATGGCCGGGGACGTCCTCGATCTGCGTCATTTTCCCGTGATCGATATTTCCCGGGGAGGCAGCATCCAGGGAGAGATCGCGGCCCTCAACAACCTCCTTGACATGACCATTGCGGAAGTGCCGCTCGGCTGGCAGCAAGGCGGAACGATCGTGATTCCGGGTCATGGGCGGCTGTGCGATCAGAGCGACTTGCTGGAATATCGCGACATGGTGACGATCGTGCGCGACGTTATTCAGTCGTGGATCAAGAAGGGAATGACGCTGGAGCAGATCCAGGCGGCGGATCCCACCAAGGACTACCGCACCCGGTACGGGTCGACTTCAGGCGCGTGGACAACCAATATGTTTGTGGAGGCCGTGTATAAAAGCCTGACCGGGCAGCACAAGAATTAGATCGGCGTCGGGCGCGGGAAAGGCAGGAGCGCATGAACATCGTTTGTCGAGGCGGAAAGCAATCGGAGGGCAGGCGCGTCGAACTTGCGGGCGCTCTGGCGCTGGCGATCTTCACCGTGGCATTCTCCAGTCCGGCGGTAGCCGAGACAGATTTATCCGGACGCTGGGCTCCCCGCTACCACGAGGACTGGCAGGAGCGGCTTCCCAGTCCGGAAATCGGCGACTACACCGGACTCCCTATCAACGAATCCGCTCGCGCCAAGGCCGACGCCTGGGAAGAATCGGTGATCACGGAACCGGAGCGGCAATGCATCCCGCACGCCTCCACCTATAACCTGCACGGCCCCTCGAACTTTAGAATTTGGTCGGAAACCGATGCCACCACCGGGACGATCGTCGCCTGGAAGTTGTTCGGACCCTTCGGCATGGATTACACCATATGGATGGACGGACGCCCCCATCCTTCGCAATACGCCATGCATACCTACGAAGGCTTCACGACCGGCCACTGGGAAGGCGACACTCTCGTAACCTTTACGGATCACGTCAAATATAACTATCTGCGTCGCGTGGGAATTCCCACTAGCGACGATGTCACCATGACGCAGCATTGGATGCGCCACGGAAATGTTCTGACCGTGACAGTCATTGTCTATGATCCGGCGTACCTCACGGAACCCTACATCCGGACCGGCAATTGGGAACTAGATCCCAACCAGGCCAATACGGTGTCATCCACGTGTCAGCCCGTGGTCGAGGTCACCAGGGCCCGAGGCCTTGTTCCGCATTACTTGCCAGGGGAGAATCCGTTTCTGGGTGAGATCACCAGGACCCACAATATTCCCCTCGAAGCCGCGCGGGGCGGCGCCGAGACCATGTATCCCGAATATCGAAAAAAGCTGAAAGATAAGTATGTCGCTCCCGAGAAGTGCGTCGCCTATTGCTGCGGCTGGATAGCGCCTCTCCCCAATGCGATTCCGGCCGGCCTGAATTGCAACGAGTATGGATTCGTGCCGCCGAAGCCCTGACGGCGCAAGGGGGACATTCGCAATGAATCAATCTTTGCGGTCACCGCGGGAGAACGCCTCGGTTCCATGGAAATGGCAGCTCGCCAGGTGGGCGGTTTTTGTCCTATGCGTAACTTCGATGCCTGCTGTCGCGGCCGAAGCCGACGTCGCGGCCGTCCGTCAGGCGCGCTTGACCATGAACAAGCTCCTCGCCAATCACGACATGAACGGGTTTCGGACGTTTATCGACCAGCACGCCACGGAGGAAGTGTTCCTGGGAACGCCGGCCTGGAGATCGGCCGGGCGCGACCAGGTTTACGAGGTGATCAAGGATCGAACCGTGGGGCGTCGTCCCTTGTTGGTATGGGATCACGTGCCTGAGGAAATCACCGTTAACGAAGCCCAGAATTTCATCTCGGAGCGCGGCGTTTACACGCAGCGCTGGATGGGTAAAGGGCTGGTCGACCAGTGGAACGGGTCTTACTACGCCATCTGGAAGCGCTTTACTCCCAACGGACCGTGGCTCCTGGATGTCGAATCTTTTGTGCCGCTGAAGTGCACGGGAGACGACGAATGTGCCCCCCGGATGGCGCAGCATGCCGGCCCCGTCCGGCCCCCTGCGGCTCAGAACAGGTAAGTCACCCGGCGTGGCGCGGGCGTCTCATTCTCCGCGGCCCCGACGTGGCGCGGGCCGCTAGGCCTGCTTCCCGCATCCTCATCGCGATCCCGCCGCGCGGAGGGGATCTGCTTTTCGCCGGCCAACGAAACAGCACAGGCTATTCTCGTGGGGCAGGCCCTCGGCCTGCGGCGGCCTCTCAGGCCGCCTCATCTTTGCCCGTCCCGTCATTTGGTCATCCGGAATCCCTCCCCTCTTCAACCACTTCGAGTTTCACTCTTCCGCCCTTTTGCACCGCTCCGGTGTACACCATAAGCAAGAGCACCGGGTTCTGCCATCGGAAGCCGGGCCACGAAACGCGTACGAGTACTCGAGTCACCGTCGCGTTCAGCGTCCAACAGGGAGCGGCCGTAACGCCCCTGGCGCGATGAGCCGAGCGTGCGAGCGTTACAGTGAACCGAGCGTCACGATGCGTTACAGTGAACCCTCTCCGTTGCGGGCAAACAAACGGAACGCCTGCCGCGTACAACCGGCAGCCCGCCTCCGTGGCGGGTCAACAAACCGGAGGAAGCGCGCTTCCGAAATGAAATGCAGCAAACAGAACCATGAGAGGGACCGAACCGGGCCGAGAGTCGAAAACAGAACCGTGAGAGTGACCGAACCGGGCCTAGAGTCGAAAACAGAACCGCGAGAGTGATCGAGCGGGCCGAAAAGCGTTCTTAACGGCCCTCGGCCGTCCCCTTCTTCCCTGCCCCTGCTTGTGTGGGAGAAGTGTGTCTATTCATTCCATTGGTCTTGTGCGGCGGCATTCCGTTAACGCTCACAGGAAACTGTCTTGATTTCCTTGCATTTCCGAAGAAGCAAACCGTACTATCAATCGAATAGTCAGAGCGCCCTTCGCCGGCCCTTATCCGAACTAAAAAACTATCATAAAGGAGTTGGAACTTACGTGGACGTCTTAATCGTTGGCGGTGGAGTGGCTGGTCTGACGCTCTCGCTGGCCCTGCGGCAGCGCGGCATTGCTTCCCGGGTTTACGAGAGCGCACCCGAAATAAAGCCCCTCGGCGTGGGCATCACGCTGCTTCCGCACGCGATGCGCGAGCTCTCCGCGCTGGGCCTGGAAGGCCGCTTGCGGGAAGTCGCCGTCGAACATCGCGAGCATGTTTTTTATACCCGGCACGGTCAATTCATCTATAAAGAGCCGCGCGGAAAGGCCGCCGGCTATCCCTATCCTGAACTCGGTATCCACCGTGCCCGGCTTCATATGGTTCTGTGGAACGCGGCCACCGAACAGCTCGGAGCCGAAAGGATTGTCACTAATCATCGCTGTATCCGCGTGGAGCAGGACGATCACGGCGTCAAGGTGCACTTTAAGGACGCCACCACGGGAAAGGATTTGCCTCCCGTCGAGGGTGACATCGTAGTGGCCTGCGACGGGATCAATTCCGCCATACGCAAGCAATTCTATCCCGAGGAACAACTCGCGTTCGGCGGTATTAACATGTGGCGCGGAACCAAGCGGCGCAAACCGATTCTGGACGGCCATACCTATATTCGTTTTGGAACCATCGATACGGGGAAAATACTCATCTATCCGATCATCGACAACGTGGATGGCCAGGGAAATCAACTGATCAATTGGGTGGCGGAGCTCAGGCGGTCGGATGTGGGAATGAACGACTGGAACCAGCCGGGCAAACTAGAGGATTTCTTCGATTTCTATAAGGATTTGCGCTTCGATTGGTTGGACGTCGCCGATCTCATTGCCGGTTCCGAACAGATCCTGGAGTATCCCATGGTCGACCGGGACCCCGTAACAAGATGGACCTTCGAACGGGTCACGCTCATGGGCGACGCCGCTCATCCTATGTATCCGCGCGGAGCCAACGGCGCCGCGCAGGGAATCATCGACGCGCGCACCTTAGCCGATCTTTTGAGTCAAACGCCGGATCCCTTGGAAGCGCTGGCCAGGTATGAACAGGCGCGCCTGGAGACCACTGCCCGCATCGCCCGGACCAACCGCCAGCAGCCCCCCGACTACATCAACATGAAGGTGGACGAACTCACGGGCGGCCGGCCCTTTAAGAATATCGACGACGTGATCAGCCAGGACGAATTGAGACGAATCTCGGAACACTACGCGCAAATCGCAGGGTTTTCGCGAGAAGCGGTAAAGTAGTTCAAAGCCAAAGTCTCTGATCATGTCTCTGCGGCTCAGCAGCGCGACCCACCGGACGAACCGTTTTTGAGTCCCCCCTATTGAGTTCCCCCTATTGAGTTCCCAATGTTGAGTAAAGACACCGCCTCCGTGAACGTGCAGGAAATCATCGACCAGCAGGTCTTTGGCCGCTATCACCTGTTCTTGGTGGCGATCTGCTCCGTGGCGGTGCTCATGGACGGGTTCGATGCCCAGGTGATGGGCTTCGTCGCGCCGGCCATCGCCAGCGACTTCCACATTGCCCGCGCCGGAATCAGCCCGATCCTGGTCTCCGGCCAGGTGGGGATGCTAGTGGGCGCGCTTTTCTTTGGTCCGCTGGCCGACCGCATCGGGCGCAAGAAGGTTCTCCTGTTTTGCACACTATGGTTCGGCGTTTGCTCCCTGCTCACGGCCCGCGTGGATTCCCTTTCATCGATGGTGATTCTCCGCCTGATCACCGGTTTCGGCCTCGGAGGAACTCTGCCCAATGCGATCGCGCTTACCTCGGAATATATGCCGCGGCGGCTGCGGGCGACGGGCGTCTTGATGATGTTCTCCGGCTTCGCCGTCGGCGCGGCCGTAGGCGGGTTTGTGGCCGCGAGCCTGATCGCGCGTTTCGGATGGCGATCGGTTTTTGTAACCGGGGGCATTCTGCCCTGCCTCACCGCCGTGCTTCTCCTCTGGCTCCCGGAGTCGATTCGATTCCTGGTCTTAAAGGGCGGACAGGACGAAATCGTCGCGAAACTTTTGCGGAAAATCGCGCCCGGCGCCTCCTTTCCGTCCGGGACTTCTTTCGTGACCACCGAACATCGCGCCGCGGGATTTCTGGTCCGGCACCTCTTCCGCGAGGGCCGCACCGTCATGACTCTGCTCCTGTGGGTGATCTTCTTCATGAGCCTGCTCGATCTATTCTTTCTGACCGGCTGGCTGCCCACCATCCTGCATGACGCGGGATTCAGCGTGGAGCAAGCCATTCTGGTTACCACCATGCTGCAGGTCGGCGGTGCGTCTGCCTCGTTCATTCTCGGAAGATTCATCGATCGGACCTCGCACAAAGTGGTGGCGTGGGCGTATCTCGGGGCAGTGGCTGGCGTATTCCTGATCGGCGCCGTAACCTCCTCGGTGGCGCTGGAAGCCATAGCCGTCTTCATCGCCGGATTCTGCGTGGTCGGCGCACAGACGGGAGCCAATTCGCTCGCGGCGCAATGCTACCCCACGGCGATTCGCGCCACCGGCTCGGGCTGGGCCATGGGCATCGGACGGCTCGGCTCGATCGTCGGTCCCATGTTGGGCGGCCTTCTCCTCTCCTCCAATCTAGAGACGAGACGGGTGTTCTGGGTGGCGGCCGTGCCGCCTCTCATCGCCGCGCTCGCCACCTTCGCCGTCAATCCGCGTAGTGAACGAGCTGCCAGCGAGCATTAGAAAACCTGGGGGCGGAGCTTGGCGCGACGGAGCAGTTGGTTGAAGCGAGGATCGGACCGGAGCGGATCGTAAATGGGATCAGCCAGTAAGAACAGATTTACGTCCTGGGCGTCAACCGCCTTTCCGAGCCACGCAAGGGCCTGATCCTCGTCGCCAAGGCCGACGTAGACGTCGGCGATGGTTTTGGGCGGGACGGTATCCCCGGCCGGCTTTTCCAAAAATTCACGCAGCATCCTGCGCGCTTGCGATACATTGCCGGAAATAGCGTAGGCGTAAGCTAATGTGGCGGGGGGACTCGAGCTGTTCTTCATCTGCGCGCACGCCAGTTGAAGCTCGGCGATACCATTCCGGTACATCTGCTTTTGGAGATAGGCGGCTCCCAGGACGCGATGCGCGTAGCCGAAACCCGGGTCCAGGACTAAAGTCTTCTTAGCCTGTTCGATAGCCCCGTCGTACCGCCGCATCATGTAGAGAACCAGCGTCGTGCCATCCGACATGTACGGCGACACCGGATCCAGTTGTTGGGCCGTTTGACTCTCTGCCAACGCCTTCTCCAAGCGCCCGGTATTCAACAGATAGATTCCGTATAAACGGTGGGCCACGGCATCGCCCGGGCCAAGTTCCAATCCCTTCTTGAACTGGCGTTCGGCAGCCGCCCAGTCGTAGGTAAGAGCCGAGGCGTAGGCGAGTTCGATATGGGGCTCCACCAAACTGCTATCCAGTTCCAAAGCTTTCCGCGCCAGGCGGCTGATCTTCGGAGCAACTTCTCGCGCCCTGGTTCTGGTGAAGGCCGGAATGTTTATGTAGCAGCGGGCGAGGCCGACGTAGGCCGATGCGTAGCCGGGATCTTTCGCTATGACTTGCTCAAAGTAGTGCACCGCCGTGTCGATGGATTCGGAAGTCTGCTTGTTCCAGAAATATACGCCTCTGAGATAGTCTTGATAGGTTTCCGCGTTTACGGCGACCGGCTTGCCGGCGGGAAACTTCAGGTCGTAAGGGCTGCGGCTGCTCGCAAATTCCTCCCGAAGCGCTCCCACAATCGCTTGCGTGATGTCCCTCTGGAGGAAAAGCGCGTCGCTAAAATCGCGGTCGTAGCTGTTGGACCAGACCCGAAATCCGTTGGTCGTATCATCCAGTTCCGCGGTGATCCGCAATCGGTTCGCGTACACGCGTACGCTGCCTTCCAACACGGTTCGTGCGTTCAACTGCCGCCCAATCTGGCGGACATCGAGAGTTTTGCCGCGAAATTGGAATGCCGATGTGCGTGCGACGACGTGCAGACCCTGCACCCGGCCCAGATCATCGATCAACTCGTCGGTCAAACCATCGCTGAAGGATTCGTCCTTGTTGTCCCCGAGGTTTTGGAACGGCAAGACCACAATGGAAAGGCTCTCCGCCGGCGGTCTTGAACTGAACCCAGCCAGCCGGACAAAGGCGAAAATCAGGAGTGCGGCGACGACGCCCACGCCCAGCCACCGTGCCGCAAAATACGCTCGTGGCGCGCGGGCCGCCGGCTCTGCCTTCGTCTGATGCGAACCGGTATGTCGCGAATCAGCTTGTCGCCAATCACCTGGCGGGGAAAGAAGGGATTCGATTCCGGCCGGATCGCTCGACTGGCTTGCCGACTGGTCCATTTTGGGTGGGGCGCCTTCGCTCGCCGAGGAACCCAGGCCGGGCACGGGAACGCCCGCGTAGCGAAACGTGGGGACGTAGCCGCGGGCGGGAAACTCAATGCGGACTGGATCGTGCTCGCCCTCGCTATCGTAGTATTTAGCCAGGCGAACGCGTAATTTCCGCGCCTCCGCCCGGACGATGTTATCCAGCCGTTGATCGAAGAGCGGCCCCCGGTCGAAAACCGCGACTCCGATCGCGTATTCTTTTACCTCCAGCGAGCGGCCATCGATAGTCTGCTCCACCGAATAGCCGAGGAATTTCTTTTGACCTTCGGCGGAGCGAAACGTCCGGCTCGAGAGCACGCGCACCAACTCTTCGCGAACCATCTCCGCGGTGGGAATCGCATTCGACGCCCAATCGGCGCGTTCGGACGTTGCTTTCGGATCAGACTCCATTTGCGCCATCGCTGCCAGCAGCTTTCATCACCGTATGAGCGCATACTTCGGAGGGTGAGCGTTCACCGGAACTCCATCCAGACCCAGCGCGAATTATATCAGACCGATACACCCCCTTCAAGGCAAGCGCCCCGCCGCCTCAAAGTCGTTCGGCATCCGCAACCGGCGCGGGGCGACGCGACTGAACGCTCACGGCGGAACAATGTGGTGGTCGATTCCTTCCGCACTTTGAGAGAAATGGAATTTGCCGCTCAAAGCCGGACGAAATGCCGGCAACCGGCGTTTTTTCAAGGCGTCCAGGGTAAGCGCTTACAGGAACCAGTATTGATTTTCTTGTATTTGCGAGTAGCAAGCAGTAAGATTGACCAATCCTGTTTGCTCACCGGGATGGTCTTGCCCGGGGCGAATCCAAGCAGTTACGACGACAATGAAGATCCGTGGTGTATGGCTCCCGACGCTCACTGCCGCCGCCCTGGCGCCGGCCGGCGAGCCCGCGCATGCCGTTCCGCCTCGATCCCGCTTTGGACCAATCGTGTTTGCGGGAACGATGGAAGCCAGCCCCGTAAGATGTTTCACCAGGCGATGAGAAAAAGAATGTTTTCAAAAACACAGAAGCGCGCAACGAACTGGCGGATGGCTTCGAGAATGACGTTAGTTCTCGCGACGTGCGGGTTGGTGCAGGTCGCTCCCTCCCAAACTCAGGGAGCCGGAGAGCTTGATGTCGTGCGCGTCGAGCCCAATTTTTACATGATCGCCGATGCCGGTGGAAACATCGGCGTGCAGATAGGCGACGTCGGCGTCGTACTGGTCGATTCAGGATCGGAACAAATGGCCGACCGTGTGCTGGCCGAAATCAAAAAGCTCACGGACAAGCCGATCCGCTTGATCATCAACACCAGCGCGGATACCGACCACGTCGGTGGCAACGACAAGCTTTCCGCGGCGGGGCGCAATCTCAGCGCCATTCCGAGATCGGATGCCGTCCAGCTGGATAACGAAGGGCGCGCGGGAATTCTTGCGCAGCTCAACGTCCTGGTGAGAATGAGCGCGCCGACGGGCCAGAAATCTCCCTATCCCACCCTTGCGCAGCCATCCGTCACATTCGAGCAGGACAAACACAAGCTGTTCCTCAATGGGGAACCCGTCGAGACCATCTATCAGCCCTCGGCCCATACCGATGGCGACAGCTTCGTATACTTCCGCCGCTCGGACATCATCATGGCCGGCGATGTTTTCGACCTGCGGCGGTTTCCGGTCATCGATCTCGCCAAGGGTGGCAGTATCCAAGGCGAGATCGATGCGTTGAACCGTCTTCTCGACATGACGGTTTCGGAGGTTCCCCTGGGGTCGGGAGAGGGAGGCACGAACGTGATCCCCGGTCACGGGCGGGTATGCGATCAAGACGACGTCTTGGAGTATCGCGACATGATCACCATTATTCGAGACGTCATCCAGGACATGATCAAAAAAGGCATGACGCTTGAGCAGATCAAGGCGGCCGATCCCACCAAAGAATACCGCCCGAGATATGGATCGGATTCCGGACCTTGGACGACGAATATGTTCGTGGAAGCGGTTTACAAGGGCCTGGTGCAAAAGAAGAAGTAGGGGAAGGGACCAAGCTGGAAGGATGTCAAGAAGGATGCAAATGCGGCAAAGGCTAATCATCAGATGGGCGGGAGCGGTGTTTTTCGTGGCCGTGTCGGCGCATGGCATTCTCCAGGCGCAAGGCGGCCGGGGAGGCCAGGCGGGGGCCCAGCTTACCGGACGAACGCAGAGTCCGGCGGAAAATGACCTGACCGGTTATTGGGTTTCGATCGTCACGGAGGACTGGCGCTGGCGCATGCTGGTTCCCGCGCGGGGAGACTACCAGAGCGTTCCGATCAACGAAACAGCCAGGAAAACGGCAGATCTATGGGATCCCGCCAAGGATGAAGCGGCCGGCGAACAATGCAAATCCTTCGCGGCTCCCGCGATCATGCGCGTGCCCGGGCGTCTCCACATCACCTGGCAGGATGACAACACGTTGAAGGTGGACACGGACGCCGGTCAGCAAACACGTTTGCTGCATTTCGGCAACTGGAAGGCGCCGGGAAGCCCCGCGACATGGCAAGGTGACTCTGTCGCGCTGTGGGAGATTTCGGGAGGAAGAGGAGCCGAAGGCCCTCCGAAATACGGAGACTTGAAGGTCGTCACCACCCATATCCGTCCTGGATATTTGCGCAAGAACGGAATTCCCTACAGCGCGAACGCGGAGCTGACGGAGTACTGGGATGTGAATAAGGAAGCCAATGGAGATCAATGGCTGGTCGTGACAACCGTCGTGCACGATCCCATGTATCTGTATCAGGACTGGATCACCAGTCTGCATTTCAGGAAGGAACCGGACGGTTCGAAGTGGGATCCACAACCCTGCTCCTCGAAATGGTAGGCGAGGCACACGGAAACCAAATATATGATTTACACAAAGCAAATTAGAATTCCAGGCGCGGTGTTGCTGTGCGTGCTGATTTCCAGTGTTCCCTCGCGGGGGGAACAGGACTTTTCGGGCCGCTGGGGCGCTCGCTATCACGAGGACTGGCAGGACCGTCTACCGGGGCCGGACGTTGGCGATTACGCCGGGCTTCCCATTAACGACGCGGCGCGCGCGAAAGCCGACTCCTGGGAAGAATCGGTGGTCACGGAACTGGAGCGGCAGTGTCCTCCGCATGCGGCGAATTACAACCTGCACGGCCCTTCCAATCTGCATATCTGGTCCGAGGCAGATCCCATTTCAGGGCAAATCCTGGATTGGAGGGTATACGGGCCCAGGCATATCAATTACACGATATGGATCGACGGGCGCCCGCATCCTTCGAAGAACGTCCGCTATACCTGGGAAGGCTTCACCACGGGACATTGGGAAGGCAACACGCTGATCGCCTTTACGGATCACGTCAAATATAACTACTTACGCCGGAATGGCGTCCCGACCAGTGATCGAGCGACGGAGACAACCCATTGGATGCGGCACGGCAACGTCCTGACCGTTACGTCGATCGTGTACGATCCCGTGTACCTGACCGAGCCCTTTATTCGCACGACGAACTGGGAATTGGACCCCTCCATGCCGAACCCCGTACCCACCGCCTGCGAACCCGGCGACGAGATTGTGCGGCCGAAAGGCGAGGTCCCTCACATTCTGCCAGGCATGAATATGCAGCTGGATGAAGTGGCCAGAAAGTTTCACGTCCCGCAGGAAGCGCTGCGCGGCGGCTCGCAGACGATGTATCCGGAATACCGGAAGCAGCTCAAGACGAAATACGTCGCTCCCGAAAAATGCACTCTTTATTGCTGCGGCTGGGTCGCTCCTCTGCCCAACGGGATTCCTCCGGGCTTAAATTGCAACGAGTATGGCACCCCGCCGGAACAGGCGAGCAAACAATGATATAGAACGGAGCGGAACCGTTCGGGGCGAAGTTTTAATTTCAGGGCGAAGCTTAAGGGGAGAAAATGACGATGATCAATTGCGGAGTTCGCAAAGGGAGTACCGCGTTTGTATCACTTTGTATGTTGCTGTTGTTCGTCTGCGGCGTGGGTCTAGGCGACCTTCATGCGCAGGCCACCACCGCGACCATCACCGGCACGGTGACAGACTCATCCGGAGCCACGGTTCCCGGTGCCGCCATCAATGTCAAGAACGCCGGCACGGGCGCCCAGGTAAATGTCCAATCCGACGGCCAGGGACGATTCACCGTGCCGGATTTGGCAATCGGCGCCTACGACGTTCAGTCTTCGAAAATGGGTTTTGAGACGGTCGTGCACAAGGGAATTACCTTGCAGGTGGGCGCCCAGCTGGTGGTGGATTTCTCCATGCCGGTCGGCCAGCAGCAGCAAACCGTCACGGTGGAAGGGCAAGTATCACAAGTCGAAACCACGGACTCGACCGTAGGCGGACTGGTCGACAATCGGCAAATGCGGGAATTACCGCTGAATGGCCGAAATTTCGAGCAGCTGATTCTGCTGGCGCCGGGCGTTCAGTTCTACACTGCCGTGACTTTGTCGGGGTCGCAAGGGAGAGGCAATTCCTACTCGATCTCCGGAAGCCGCGCCGAAGGCCAGGCGCTTTTGATCGACGGCGAAAATATGCAGACGTTCTGGAACCGCGGTTTAGCGTCGATTTCAGGCTCGTCGTTGGGCGTCGAAGCCGTCGCGGAGTTCCAGGTGCTCACCAACACCTACAGCGCGCAGTTCGGAGGCAACGGCGGCGTCATGAACTCCGTCAGCAAATCCGGCACGAACGCCTTTCACGGTTCCGCGTATGAATTTCTACGGAACAGCGCGATGGACGCGCGCAACGAATTCGACCCGAAAAACATTCCAGCCTTCCGCAGAAATCAATTTGGAGGATCCCTCGGCGGACCGGTCGTGAAAGACAAGGCGTTCTTCTTCGTCAACTACGAAGGCATCAAACAAACGCTGGGAGAAGCCAAGGTTGCCTTCACGCCAGGCTGCCTTCCTAACTGCGCAATCACGGCGACGAATCCGGCGACGGCCGCAGCGGTTGCCGGGGCGCTGGCGCTTTACCCTCTGCCGCAAACGCCCGCCGTCAACGGGGTTTCCACAGCCACCGAGGTCGCGAGCCAGGTCGCAACCGAGAACTACGTCATTGGACGCTTCGACTATAACTTCTCCGACAAGGACTCGCTTTTCGCCCGATATATTTCGGATGCGTCCGATTTCAACGAGCCGTTTGCCGGTACCGGGGGAAGCACGGCGATTCCGTTGTGGCCGGATGCGGACGTTTCTCATAACCAATTCTCCACAGCCCAATGGCGGCGGATTATAAATCCGAGTCTGATCAATGTCGTGCGGGCCAGCTTTTCGCGTCCCGCCGCCAACGAGCCGGTCGCTCCCACGCACTCCGCCCTGCAGGATTTTCCGGGTGCGGGTCGCGCGGATGCGATCGTCAACGTATCCAACCTCTCCACTCTCGGTCCGAACCTCTTCAATCCTTTTGTTCTGCACCAAAATAAATATCTCGAGGGTGACGACATTTATTGGACCCATGGAGCGCATAGCGTGAAAATGGGAATGTCGGTCCAGAGATTCGATTCCAATACGTTTTTGCAGCAATTCGGGGGCGTGCAGTGGACGTTCACCAGTCTAGGCAATTTCCTTGCGGGAACTCCACAACGGGCGATCGGCACGCCGGTGGGGCCGCAGTATTACGGCAATCGGGATTTTCGTGAAATCGACCTGACTCCTTATATTGAGGACGATTGGAAAGTTACCTCGAAATTAACTTTGAATCTCGGTCTGCGTTGGGAATTCCAAACCAATCCGGTGGAACCGCAAGGGCTGATCTATTTAGTGCCGGACATAGCCCACGATACCGGATTTGTGAATGTCCCGCACATGACGAAAACGAATCCCTCGTGGATGAACTTCGACCCCCGCGTCGGTCTGGCCTTCGATCCCTTCGCCGACCACAAGACATCGATCCGGGCCGGTTTCGGTATGTTCCACGACATGATTACGCCGAACCGCTATTGGCCCGCGTTAACCCAGAGCGCGCCTTGGCCGAACTTGACGGCGCTGAATCCTTTTTATCCGACTCCGTCGCTCGCTTCTGGTTTGGCGAGCAACACTGTGGGTTGGGACTACAACACCGACGTTACTCCTTACATGATTCAATACAATGTCAACATCCAACGGGAAGTGGCGGCGGGAACGGTTCTTTCGGTTGGATACGTGGGGGCGCGCGGGGTGCACCTGTTTAACGGAACGGACGTGAATGCTCCGGTTCCCACCATCGATGCGAACGGCGTCTACCATTACGCGAACGTGATCAACGGCAACATCGTGGCGAACCCGCGGCTGAATCCGCTTCTCGGCGCCTTCGACGATAATCTCCCGGCCGCGTACTCGCGTTACAGCGCCTTGCAAACCAGTCTGAACCGGCGCCTTACTCGCAATGTGGAGGTCCAAGCCAATTACACGTGGTCCAACTGCATGGATAACGGCGGAGACGGACTGGGAGCCCTCAACAATAACAATTCGGGTATCACCGAAAATCCATACAATCGGACCTACGATTACGGACGCTGTCCCCAAGATATTCTGAACGCCATCAAGGTCAATACGGTCGTCACCTTGCCCTTCAAAGGGAATCGGGCAGTGGAAGGCTGGCAAATCAGCGGGATTGTGAGCTCGAGCGGCGGGCTTCCTTATAGCGTTTATTCCGGGTTCGATTCCATCGGTTACTCGGCCGGCACGACGCCCGGAAACACCCCTCGCCCGAATTACGTCGCCGGCTGCGATCCCAACGCGGGCGCGCAAATCGTCACGAGATGGTTCAACCCCGCCTGCTTCTCCATGCAAGTCCCGGGCACACCGGGAAATGAAGGCCGGAACAACCTCAGGGGCCCGCGTCTGCAGGATACGGATATCGCCCTGGCAAAAGAGACGCGTATTACCGAGCGCGTTAATCTCCAGTTCCGCGCGGAAGTCTTCAATCTTTTTAATCACGCCAATCTGGCGATCCCGACTCAAACTATTTTCGCCGCGGGAGCCGCCGGAGCCTGCACGGCAAGCGGCGCGGGATGCGCGGTTCCGAATGCGCAAGCCGGCCGCATTACATCGACAGCGACTCCTTCGCGCCAGGTCCAATTAGGGCTGAAGCTCATTTTTTGATATCCACGGAAGCCCGGCGCGCGATTTACCGGCGACGACTGCGGCAGAGTCGAATGACTTGGAAGAATTTCGGTAGTGGGTCCATTTGAAATAGGCCCACTACCGGAATTTCAAGCATTCAAAGAGTCGCCGAACAGCGGGAATGGTGAAGTTCGCGATAATATAGCGGCCATGGTGAAGGGGATGGTATGAAACACCGATGGACCGTCGCGACTTTGCTTTTGCCGGGGCTTTCTTTCCTCGGCGCTCAAAACAGCGCCCAGGGGCAAGGCGCCGCCGCTCCGCGCATAGACTGGAATTTGAGAGCGCCCTGGGGACCCAACCAGAGCAGTCCGGAGCGCTCCGGCAGTCCAATTCAGGGAACTCGACCACCGTTCAAGATCTTTGACAATCTCTACTACGTGGGTCTCCACTTTGTCAGTTCGTATCTGGTGACCACGAGCGGCGGTTTGGTTCTCATCGACGCGACTTTCGCCGACACCGCCGACAATATCCTGGACGGTGTTCGGAAGCTGGGCTTCGATCCTTCGAATATCAAATATATTTTCGTCACCCACTCGCACCTCGATCACTTTGGGGGCGCGGGGAAAATCCAGGAAGTGACCGGCGCGCGAGTGGGACTTTCGCTCGAAGACTGGCAGAGCGTCGCGAAGCAACAAAGCAATCCCCGGTCTGGACAGAACCTTGGAATTCCGCTCAAACAAGACTTAGTCCTGAGAGACAACGATAAAATCACGCTGGGGGACACAACATTTAAGTTCTACTTCACTCCCGGGCACACCGTCGGCGCAACATCGATCGAATTTCAAGTGCGAGATCGCGGCCAGTCCTATCGCGCCATCGAACCAGGCGGGCTGGGGATCGCGTTCGGCCCGGAGTGGACCCCCGTCTTCATCCGGAGCATGGAGCGCCTAAAGCAGCTCGGACCTTGGGACGTCGCGATCGGCAACCACCCGTTTCTGATGCCCAAAGATATTGAACTCGATATCGAAAAAAACCTGGCCACGCGCGGCAATGGTCCGCATCCGGCGGTCGTTGGTCCGGCAAAAATTAACGAATGGTTCGACGCAGTGATCAAGGTAGCAAGCGAGAAGCTTGCAATGGAGCAGGCGGAGGCAAACCGAACTCATTAACGCACGAAGCTACTTCCAGGACTCCATGGCTTTCTTGGTAAGCGAGTCGGGAAGCAGTTCATTCAACTCCAATCGAATGCCGTTAGGATCGAAAACGTTGGCGCTTTTGACGTTGCTCGGTTGTGTAATGCCGGCTTCGGTCACCGTGTTGGGAGTCGTCGCGTTGCGCGCCGCCGATGCCAGGCCGGCCTGCCGAAGCCGCGCGATGGTGGCATTCAGATCGTCGACCAGAATGTGAACGTGGGTGAGCCCCGGAGCTGCGTCCGCGGTGACCGGCTGCATCTCGATGAATGTATCACGACTGATCTGATAATACGTCGTGGTTCGTTTACCATCCGGACTCGAAAACTTAAAAGCCACGGGAAAGCCCATCAATGTCTCATAAAACTTCTGTGATTCCGGATAATCCTTGACGCCGATCCCCACGACCAGCAGCCGGGTCGCGGGGCCTTTGTTTTCCCAGGAGTCCACGGCTTTCCGGGTAAGCGATCCGGGAATGAATTGCGTCGGCTCGATTCGAATCCCACTGGGATCGACGATGGTTGCCGACTTTTCATTGGTTGGCTGGGCGATACGAGGGTCGCTCATGCATCCCGTCTTCAGCGTCGCGGTGCAGGGCGCGATACCCGCCTTTCGAAGCCTCGCGACCACCGCGTCCACGTCCTCGGTATGCATATGGATGTGCGTTAACCCCGGACGGGCATTCGCGGGCGCCTGTTGCAGTTCCAGGAACGTGTCGCGACTGAGCTGAAAATAAGTATTGTTGGTCTTCCCATTCGGGCTGAACGAGAAGGCAGGCCGAAAGCCCATCACCTTCGTGTAAAAGTTCAGCGATTCGGCATAATCCGCGGCTCCCACTCCCACGACACTCAGACTCAGACCGCTCCGATCGGGGCCGGCGTTGTTTTGAGCCGCCGCTGGCTCGATCGCGAGAATCCCGAAAACGACGACTTCTGCAATCAAAAAGTGCACGGAACGATGCATTCGATTCTCCTTTTTTACTTCGGATAGCGCGGGCTCATCGCTCCGCGGCCGCCTATCTATACTACCGCCGGTACTACCGCCGGCGGCTTTTCAGGAAGCCGGTTCAGCGAACTTCGGTCATCGACTTAACGGCATCGGGTTGCACGAGAAGACGGCTCAAGCCTCCTAGTGTGCCTCCGGCGTATGAAGCACGGCGTCGATCGCCGCCTGCGCGCACTTCTCCCCGTCGGCGCCGGAAACGCCCATCGCGCCGATAACCTGGCCGTCGACCACCAGGGGAAGCGCGCCCGGCTGCGGGAAGTCGCGCATGAAAGTCGGCGCCAGATTCGCGCCGCTGCGGACCATTTTATTGGTCTCCGAGGTGGGACGCCGCCAGCGCAACGCCGACTTGGCCTTCAAGAGCGCGGTGTCGATGGCGTTCATGGGCGCGCCTTCCATGGCGTGGGACTCGATGAGGTTACCGCCCCAATCCAGAATCGCCATCGCCACAATTTGCTTGTTCCGCTCCGCCCAGGCGGTACAGGCGTCCGCCAAAGCACGCGCGCCGGCACTGGAGATGACCTTCATCTCCCTGGTCGCCTGGAAGTCCTTGGTCGCCTGCGTTACCGCCGCGGAGCGCACCTGCTGCTGAGCGCGCAGCGGCACGAGGAGCGAAAACGCCGCTCCTATGACTGTTCCTGAGATGACAAGAATTCTCTTCATACCGGCCCTCCTCAAACCCGCACTATCGTGCAGGCGCATTATATCGAGAATCCGCGAGAGCCGGTGGGAAAGCGTTCGCGCGCCCGGTTGACAGGCGGAGCGCGATCGGGAAGGCAGCGCGATCAGTCGCGCGAAGTGGATGGCGGATGGCGCGGGCCGCCTGCCCTCAGGGCTTGGCGCAGATTCGGGAAAACTTCGGATCGCCGAGTCTGGCGCTGCTGCCCATCGGAGCGTACGAACCACGCTGGTTCATGTGCCGGTGCTTCGGAGTGGGATTGATCCTGACCGGCTTCGCACTGCAATCCGTCCAGTATTGGCTGGCGCTCCTCGACGTGAATATTCGCTGACAGGAGCCGATCCCAACCGTTCCCCGTGGCGCGGCCCTGACCGCGACACTACTCGGCCGTCAAAGCCGCTTTCACCCGCTCCGGGGTGAAAGGGGCGCGGCGCAGACGGACTCCCGTGGCATCGAAAACGGCGTTGCCCACCGCCGCCGCCACGGTGACTCCCGCGGCTTCTCCCGCGCCGAGCAAAGGCAACTCGGGGCGATCGATCAACGCCACTTCGATGGATGGCACTTCCGGAAATCGCAGGATCGGATAACTCCGCCAATCGACACTGGTGACGCGCGAGCGATCGAACTTCACTTCTTCGTGAAGCGTCCGGCTCAGCGTTTGCACAATCAGACCCTCCACTTGATTGCGCAGGGCGTCCGGATTCACGATGAGTCCGCAATCGTGCGCGCAGGTAACTCGCCGGACGATGATCTGGCCGGTGGAGCGATCGACGGAAACTTCCATGGCCATCGCGACGTAGTTCTCCGCCTGCTTACAGCGGGCATACGCGAAGCCCCGGCCAATCGCGACTTTGCCTTGTGCTCCCGCGCCTTGCGCTACGGCGGGGCCAGGCGAGGAACGCGCCTGCCAGCCGAACATGTCCGCAGCCTTCTTGATCACCTCGATGGCGCGAGGATCCTGCAGGCGATTCAGACGGTAGGAGACAGGATCTATGCCCGCCGACGAAGCGATTTCGTCCGTGAAGCTTTCCACCGCAAAAACATTGCCGATCTTTCCGGGAGCGCGCAGGTTCGAAGGACGCAGCGGCGTTTCCTTGATGAGATGAGCCACCACCTTGACATTCGCGGCCGCATACGGAGGATCGCAATTCTGGGTCAGCAAGCCCGCGCCCTGCCCGTGATCCTGCGCGAGCCCGGCGGCATCGGCCGCCAGCAGGGGACGAGCGCCCGGAACCGTGGTCGGCACCCAGATTTCGGCTTCCCAGGCCGCCAGGTTGCCTTGCACGTCGGTACCGGCGCGCAGATCGAGCAACTGCTGCGGACCCTTCGGATCCCATCCATGCTCCTCCTGCCGCATCCACTGAACGCGAACCGGCTGGCCGGCCGCCTTCGACAGCAGGGCGGCGTCCGCGGCCGCGTCGTCGTTGCCGTTACCGCCGTAGCATCCGGCGCCGTCCAGGTAAATAACGCGCACTTTGCCTGGTGGAAGCCCGAAAACTTTGGTGAAGTTGTCGCGCATGTTGTGCGTGGCCTGCGACGCCGTCCAGATGGTCGCGCGGTCCGCCCGGACGTCCGCCAGCGCGCAGGAGGGTCCCAGCGAAGCGTGGCTTTGATTAGGCCAATAGTAAGTTGCCGCGAATTTCCGGGCGGCTCCGGCCATCGCCGGAGACGTATCCCCGCGCGTGACCACCGGTTGATCCTTGTCGATGGCGGCGGCGCGCACGTAGCGCTCCAAAGCATTGTCCGCGGGGAGGCCCTGCCAATCGCTCCAGACGACTTTCAGTTCGCGGGCGGCGCGCACGGCGGCCCACTCGTCCTTGGCGACGACACCCACGAAGTTTTCTATCCGCACCACGCGGACGTCGGGGATCGTGCGGATGGAGGATTCATCCACACTTAAGGGTTTGGCGCCTATAGCGGGCGGGCGGATCACACGGCCATGCAACATTCCGGGAATCGAGAAATCCTGAATGTAGGTGTGCTTGCCCGTACACTTAGCTGGAATATCCGGGCGCAAAACCGGCTTGCCGACGACCGTGTATGCCGCCGGTTTCTTCAGCGGCGCGTTACCATCGACGGAAAGCGCGAACTTTTGGCCGCCGATCAGATCGCCGATGCCGATGCCGTTGTTGATATTCGCGCCGCCTGCCAACGGGCGCACCTCGCCGTCATCCAGCGTGAGTTCGGAAGCGGGCCGATGGAGGCGCTCCGCGCCCAACTTGAGCAGCGCCTGACGGGCCGTCGCCGCGGCCTGCCGAACTTCCACGCCGCCGCGGGTGAGGCCCGTGCTGCCGCCTGTCGCTCCCTGATCCGGCGTCAGCGCCGTGTCGCCCTCAATGAGCGCCACCCGGTCCACGGAAACGTCCAACTCCTCGGCGGCCATTTGACGAATCGCAACCCGCAGCCCGGTGCCGAGGTCCACCTTGCCCGTATAGATCGTAACCGAGCCATCGGCGTGCACGGCGAGGAAGGTATCGACCTGCTTCGGGTCGACGGTCTTGCCAAGATCGGAATCCGGCGAAGCGGTTTGAGCGGCGCCGCGCGGAGCGAGCGCGCCGAACGTGAAGCTGACGACGAGCGCGTTTGCGCTCTTGAGGAGATCGCGACGAGAAATTGACGATAGAGCAGCCATTGTTCCCTCCTTTACGCCCTCGCCGCCCGCATCACGGCGCGCAGGATGCGCGCGTGCGTGCCGCAACGGCAAAGGTTGGTCGCGAGTCCCTGCTTGACCTGCTCCAGAGTCGGCTTGGGATTCTGCGCGAGGAACGATTTCGCCGCCATGATCATGCCATTGGTGCAGAAGCCGCACTGTGCGGCCTGCTCGGCGATGAAGGCGGATTGCACGGGATCGGGAGTCTGCGGAGTGCCGAGTCCTTCGAGCGTGGTCACCGGGCGGCCTTCCACCTGCCGGACCGGCGTCACGCAGGAGCGCGTCGCCTTGCCGTCGACCAACACCGTACAAGCACCGCACTGCGCGAGCCCGCAGCCGAACTTCGCTCCGTGCAACCCGAGCTGGTTCCGCAGTACATACAACAGCGGCTGGCCCGGATCCCACGATTCCACGCTGACCGCGCGGCCGTTGACCTGGAGTTTATGGGTAGCCATGATGCCTCCACTTGATGCTAGATTACTCGAAATCCCAGAAGAATTCCGTCACCCGGAATGCGGGGCCCGTTGATCGGATGAACTGTGTGACTGACTCCCGTGCCGAGAAGGCAAGTCACGGATAATATATTGGAAGCGAAGACGTCTTGTGAACCGGGAGGAGAACGATGCGTAATCGAAACATCTGGACGCTGATCATTCTGATCGCAGCGCCGGCGTTGGTGCGCGCACAGTGGTTGCATCAACCTACTCCGGGCATTCCGCGAACTCCGGACGGCAAGCCGAACCTTTCCGCGCGGACGCCTCGGGCGGCGGATGGAAAACCCGATCTCTCCGGACTCTGGCAGACAGAGAGCGCTCCGCGCGAAGTGCTGGCGCGCTTGCTTCCCGGCGGCGCGAATGGTTCGGGTGAAGACGCTCCTTCGCAGTATTTTCTCAATATCCTGTACGATTTCAAACCCGAAGAGGCGCCCCTTCGACCCGCCGCGGCGGCGTTATTCCGGCAACGCGCGACGAGCTTTACCAAGGAGTCTCCGCTCTCGCACTGTCTTCCGACGGGTGTGCCGATGGTGGAAATCGCGCCGGCTCCCTATAAGATCGTCCAAGGACCTGGAATGACGGTTATGCTTTACGAAAGAGACACAACGTTCCGCCAGGTGTACACCGACGGCCGAACGCTCCCCAGCGATCCTTCTCCGGCCTGGATGGGGTACTCGGTCGGCAAATGGGACGGCGATACGCTGGTGGTGGAAACGGTTGGCCTCAACGATCGAAGCTGGCTGGATGCGCGGGGTCACACGCATAGCGAGGCGATGCGGCTGACGGAGCGATTTCAGCGTCCGGACTTCGGCCACATGGAAGTACGGATGACCATTGACGATCCGAAAACCTATACCATGCCATTCACGATTCATCTGAAGCAGCGTCTGCTTCCCGACTCGGACCTGCTGGAATCCTTCTGCGCCGAGAACGAGAGGGACCTCGTTCATATCCAAAGTAAATAAGCTTCTCGCAGACAGGCAGGCGCCGCGAACGTCAACCGAAGGCTCCGTGATCCTTCAGCAAAGCTAACGCCCATCCAAACGCTGGTTTAGGGTGATCACCCTAGCGCCGAACTCTTCGAGAACGACGATTACCTTGTAGTCATGTGCCGCGTCGCTTCCTCTAAACGGCGACCGGCTTCGACCAAATGGGGAGATTGCACTTTTAAATGATATCGTTGCGGAAATCCATGGACTTGCAAATGGAGGAGGCGCTTCATTCCACGTTGAAGTCGTACGGGGAGGCGTTGGTCGCGGTTGGGGAGGCCGGAGCACAAGCGTGTCCAGCCGTAGGCGAGGAGCTAAAGGGGAGTTTGCTCAACCTCAGCCAGCGCCTGCTGGCCGAGACATCGGCGAGCGGGATCACCGAAACCGAGCAGCTCTTCGAAAGAGAGTTGCAGACGTGGAGCGCGCGTGCAGCCCACTTCTACGAGGAAAAGACGCACGAAGTAAAGGAGATCCTGACCATCCTAGCCAAGGCGGCCAGTCAGGTGGGAGAGAGGGACCAGCGCTACGCCAAACAATTCGGACATCTGACGGATCGCCTGCAAGCCACGGCAAAGCTGAACGATCTCACTGCGATTCGCCAGTCATTAGTGAAGCACGTGGCCGAGTTGAAGATCTGCGTTACGAAGATGGCGAAAGACGGGGAGGAGTCCGTCGCTCAATTACGAGCGCAGATGACGGCGTACGAAGGCCGGCTGGAGGAAGTAGAGCGCGTCGCCTCCATGGATGAGCTTACGGGCTTGGCGAACCGCCGAAAGGTAGAGCGTCAACTGGAGCTGCGGGCCAAGCGGGGCCGCCCGTTCTGCGTTCTCTATATTGACCTGAATGAGTTCAAGCAAATTAACGATAGCCTCGGACACCTCGCCGGGGACGACTTGCTGAGGCAGTTCGCCGGTGAACTGCGGATGGCGTTCCGGTCCACGGATGTGATCGGGCGGTGGGGTGGAGACGAGTTCATCGTTTTGGAGGACGGAGATTTTCGCGTGGGGAAGACAGGCGTCGAGCGGATCGAACGCTGGGTCGCGGGCGAATACTCGGTGACCACGGAAGCGGGTCCCCGCAAGGTTCACATCTCCGCGGCCACAGGTTTCGCGGCATGGCAATCTAACGATACGCCAACGACGATCCTCCAGCGCGCCGACGCCGCGATGTACGAACACAAAGCGGCGACGAAAGCAATTCTCAATCGGCCAACCGAATAACAGGGATCTTCTTGCGCAGCGTCCCTCCGGGGAAGCCGTCCGAGTGCGGGCGGGGATTTTCAAGGCATCGGAGTCTTTCGATCCGATGATGGGTGGAACAAGCGCGAGAAGTTCGTTCCCGCGCCCCCCTTCATCGTCTCGATGAGCCCACCGGGCTATCCCTCGGCATGGTTGCGTCCCCGCATTGCCCGCTTCCGTTTCGCCCGGCAAGATGATTGTGGCGCGACTTTGCGATTACGAAGAAGGGCGTGACCTGGGTTGGTCCATGTGACGCGCCTTCAACGTGGGATGCATTTTCAAGAACATGTGGCTCGGCTTTATGAGCAAAACGCCCCGCTGGAGGAAATCCTGCGAGGCGTTGAGCTGTACGTTCGGCGCTAGAAGCGGAAGGTGCTGGGCGTACTTAGAGGCCCTGGGCAATTCGTTTTCGTGTCACCAATGCTGTTGCCAGCAGCACGGTGAAGAGAAGGATCACCGAGGCTGGCTCGGGCACGGCGCTCGGCGTTCCCCCAAAGGTGACCGGGCCGAGGGCGATGTTGTCCCCACTGGCATCACTGATCACCAACGAGGTAATCCCGCCGCCCGAGTCCTGTAGCCCTTCGAAGCTCAGCACCCCCCCTCCCTCACCCAGCGCGGGATCATAGCCGGTGGCCGTATACGTACCAAGATTGGTGGCACCGTCATATGCGGTGACTGACATGGTGTACGGGCCATCGGCGAACTCTTCGGCGTTAAAGCCGACCTCGGCTACCGCGTTGGCAAATGTGAGCGTGATTGGTGCCGTCGGCCCAGCATACCCCGCCGCATAGAGGATGTTCGTACTATTGGCGAATGCGGTTTCAAAATAGGTTGAGCCTACCGTGTCTTCCTCGAAGTTACCCCCGGCGGCGGAGAAGGTCAGGGTGTTCGTGCCGGCTGTAAAGGAGATCGGCGAACCCACGACGGTCGAGGTCGCGACAGAAGGAAAATTCAAGGTTGTGTCGCCGGCTGACAGGGCTGACGGGGACGCTAACTGAGTGACGATATCAGCACGCGCCTCGGCACCCATGATCAATGCAATGCTCAGTACCTCAAACGCAATGAATGTGCTCCTCAACATAATTTTTTTCCTCTCTAGCTCAAAAGCCGTTTCGACCTGTGCGGCAAGGAAGCCGCAAGGAACCTGGAAAGAAAGTGCAATTCTGTGTCCGTACCAGGACCGCGACAGCATGCAACCCACGTTCCTCTGTTTTCCTCTGTAAACTGCTAAAATCACGGTAGATCGAGTTGCTGGGCGTTGGTTCCACTCAGGCTTTGGGTACTGGAACTAAATGGGAAATAATCCTAGACTTTTGGCTTACCCAAGGTTTTGGGGGTTTATATTTCACGTCTAGCGCAGTCCGCAGCGCTCCCATTGAGTTGAGTCCCGCCCCTCAGGGCATGTGCTGTTCCTCCTGACCGGCGAGCTCTTCGCAATTCACGCGGCTTGCTGCTTTCTCTTCCGGCGTATAGTGGTTCCGTTGCTTCTTCATGCGTTCGCTCCATAATCTTAACGGCGGAACGCTTTCTCCATTTCCAACTGAACCAGTTCAGGGTTCTGGGCTCATCTGCTCATCCGCCTGAGTTAAAGGGCGCACTCAATCCATCGTGCAACTCTATCGCGCGCTCGGCGGGGGCTGGCCACAATGCGAAATGACGCGCGACGATCGCCGCGCTCCGGTTGCCCGTTTGCACTCGACGATCAAGTCCAGGCCGTCAGAGTTCGTCATCTTTGGTTTCGCGCGACGACCACAACCCGATGAGTGTCAGGACCGCGGCCGCGGAGAGATAGTAGCCGACATACTGCAGACCGTAGGCCGTGGCAAGCCACGTGGCGATGTAGGGCGCGAGCGACGCGCCGAAGATACCGGCGAAGTTGAAAGTGAGCGAGCAGCCCGTGTAGCGCACCGGCGTCGGGAAAAGCTCGGAAAGCACGGTGCCGAGCGGACCATAGGTCAGGCCCATTAAAGACAGGCCCACCGCCATCATGATCACCGCCCCGGCCGTTCCGGCAAGGAAGATCGGCGCCATGATCAGGCCGAACGCGCCGATCGCCGCGGTCACCCAGAGGAGCGTGCGGCGGCGGCCCCGCTGGGCCAGGGCCCCGCCGATCGGAATGCCCAGCGCGAAGAACAGAATTCCGATCAACTGAATCACCAGGAATTTCTCCCGGCTATAGCCCAGGGCCGTGGTGCCCCAGGAGAGCGCGAAGACGGTCATCAGGTAGAACAGCACAAACGTCGCGAGCGAGATCAGCGTGCCCACGAGCAACGTGCGGGCGTGGTTGCGAAACACCGCGAAAATCGGCACCTTGACCTGCATCCGGCGGCTGAGGGCGTCGCGGAATACGGGAGTCTCGGCAATCGTCAGCCGCACATACAAGCCCACCAAAACCAGGGCAGCGCTCGCCAGAAACGGAATGCGCCAACCGAAGGCGAAGAACTGTTCGTTAGTGAGCCCCTTGGAGAGCGCCAGGAAGACGCCACCGGCAAAGAGGAATCCGATGGGCGCACCGAGCTGCGGAAACATGCCATACCAGGCGCGTTTCCCGGGCGGAGCGTTCTCTATGGCGAGCAGCACCGCCCCGCCCCATTCGCCCCCGAGACCGAGGCCTTGGCCAAAGCGGCAGAGCGCGAGGAGCACCGGCGCGGCCACGCCGATGGTTTCGTAAGTAGGCAGGGCCCCGATCGCGACGGTCGAAAGGCCCATGGTGAGCAGCGCCGCCACGAGCGTGGTCTTGCGCCCCACACGATCGCCGAAGTGACCGAAGAGCGCCGAACCGAACGGCCGGGCGAGAAAGGCAATCGCGAACGTCGCGAGGGAAGCGAGGGTAGCCGAGGCCGGGTCCCCGGCGGGAAAGAACAGCTTGGGAAATACGAGCACGGCGGCGGTCGCGTAGATATAGAAGTCGAAGAACTCGATGGTGGTGCCAATGAGACTGGCAAACAGCACCTGGCCGGGCTTATTCACAGCCAGGCCGGCGCTGGGGCCATCCTGGCGAATCGCGACGTCGATGCCGGTTGGCTCGCGCACGGTTCCCTAACGCGGCCTCGAGCAAGGCATATTCAAACGCATATTGAGAGGATAGCGAAGCTGGGAAACCCGCGCTGCTTGGTAATATTTTTTGGCGGCGTTTCTCTTGAATCACGCGCAAGTCATCGCGGGAATCCCAACGGCCAGCAAGATCAGCCGGGCCTGAGGGGCAGACGTGCGGCATGCACCGCGCTGCGGGAGCGATCCCGTCGGCAGCAACGAAAGACGCTCGGCTACCGGCTGGTTTCCTAGTAATACTCGCGAAAACTCTACTTAGTACGGACCCGAGGTATTGACACCCGCCCGTCTTCTAGTACTGTAAGAAAAAGAGACTAGTCGTCTTGACTTTCGTTCGGAGGCGAAAAGTGAATCGTCCGAGCTCTCGCGGGGTAATGCGCACGGTTTTCGGATTGGGTCTGGCCGGGGTGGGTCTCGCCATCTTCGCGGCCCCGGCGCGTGCCATTACCATCGATGCGGTGTTTGAGTCTTCGATCACCAGCGACCCCAACGCCGCACAGATCGAGAACACCATCGACATGGCGGTGAGTTTTTACAATCTGAACATCTCCACGCCGATCACGGTCACCGTCGATTTTCAGGAAATGACCTCCGGGCTCGGACAAAGCAGCACTTACTACGGCACGACCACCTACAGCCAGTACCTCGCCGCGCTGCAAGCCAACTCGTCAGGCGACGCAACCGATACCGCCGCCCTTGCCAGCCTTCCTGCGGGGCCGAACAATCCGGTGAATGGCGGCACGCAAGTGGACGTCACTACCGCGAACCTAAGGGCGTTGGGATTCACCGCGAATCCACCCACGGGGCAGCCCGACTCCACAATCTCGGTAAACACCGGGATCACGAACTATGGAGGCAACTACAACGCGAGTTACTATTCCCTGATCGCCGTGGTCGAACACGAGCTGGATGAGGCGCTGGGCCTGGGCTCGAATCTCGATACGGGTAGTACAACCGGGGACATTCGTCCGGAAGATTTGTTCCGTTACAGCGCGGCCGGCGTGCGAAGCTACACGACCAGTTCGAGCGCGACTTCTTATTTCTCGATCGACGGCGGAGTCACCAACCTGATTAATTTTAATCAGTCCGGAGGGGGTTCCGACTACGGCGATTGGGCCAGTTCCGGGACGCCTCACGTTCAGGACGCCTACGGCACACCCGGTTCGAGCCCATCCTTGGGCGTCGAGCTAACAGCTCTCGATGCCATCGGCTATAACTTTGACTCCGTTCCCGAGCCTGGAACATTCTGGCTGGTTGGCTTGGGCACGGTCGGCATGCTGCTTCGCCGCCGCTGCAGTTAAGGACCACGCAGCCGCGGGTCTTATTCCTACCGTCTTCTCCCTAATATCGGGCACGCGTCAAGCCTGTTCGTCCTCCCATGGCACTGCCTTCCGTCCCGCGATTCGCTCCAGGCTAGCCGGCTTCGGGCGATAAGGCACACCGTAGTGTTTGTCGATTTCCGCCCGGTAAGTCATGACGGGGCCCGGATAACCGATCAGCTGCCATCCAATCAAGCCGGCGTTGCCGCCGTGCATGGGATCCGCGAACATGCCTTCGATCGTATGCGTGCGCAACATCTGAAAGAAGCGGCTCTTCTCGATAGCCATCAGTTTTTGCATCTGAGCGTCCAGCGGCAAGGCGGCGAAACCGTCGCCGAGCTCGCGGATACCCTGGCGGTAAATCTCGCGCGGAGTTTCTTTGCCCTGATAGCCGTGTTCGGGACGCGACTCGACGAAGGGACCCTTGGTGTATCTGTACTTATCGCGGCCGTAGGGGCCATTGAGCTGGCGATCGATGTAGATGACGACGGCCGCTTCGGTCGCGCCCGGGCCGTTCGCATCGCTGGGGAAGATTCGCTCGCAGGCGGCGGCAATCACCCGCGCCTCGGCCTCCGTGAAAAAGCGCAGGGGCACGCGAACGCTCCCATCCTGCTGGGCGGAAATCCGGAAAGGCTCTCCCGCCAGCGTGTAGAGCAGCAGTCCGCCCACCGCCTGGCGCGGCAGGGTTAGAAATTCGCGACGTTTCATGCCACGGCTTCTCATGCGAGACTCCCGGGATGTTTCAGGTATCGTTCGATGAGCGCGTCGGCGGCCCACGTGGTCGTGGCCAAGATCGTCAGCGTCGGATTGTGAGACGCGTTCTGCGGAATGCACGAAGCGCCAAGCACCCACAGATTTTGCATATCCCAATGCTGCTGATACCGGTTGACCACGCTCGATCCGGGCGACAAGCCCATGACGGTGCCGCCTTGAATGTGGGTGCTCTGGTAATTGATGACGTTATAAGGAGCACGGCCACCGAGAGGCTCGGCCATGACGGCTCCCATCGCCGGCGCGATCTTCTGCGCGATTTCCTTGGCATACTCCGACTGCCGGTGCTCGTGATCGGTCCAATCGAGCGTAAAGCGGAGGAGAGGATCGCCGAACTTATCGGTATAGGCCGGATCGAGATCCATGAAGTTCTGCCGGTAAGAGAGATGCTCGCCGGAGAGCGCAATCGTCGCGTTGCGGTCCCGCCATTTCAGCGCGGCATTCTTCCACTCCGATCCCCAATTCGTTTTCGCCGAGCCCCGGGGAACGGCGTCGAACGTGCCGATGGGACGGCTCCCGTTCGAAAGCACGCCGATCATGCCCATGCGCAGGAGGCCTTCCGAGCCGTTCAGGCCGTGATCGCCGTCGAAATCGGAAATGCGCATGGCCAGGCCGCCGGTACCCATGAACGCATTCAACGGCTTGTCGAAAAAGACGCGCGTGCTTCCTTCCACCTGATGCGTCAGATTCTTGCCCAGCGTTCCCTTCCCGGCCGCGGCATCGTAGGGAGTGCCGATCTTGGAAAGATAAAGCAGCCTGGCATTGTTCAAGGTAAAGGTGGCCAGCACCACGATGGACGCCGGCTGGAACGTCTCGCGTCCCTGGGCATCGATGTATTGGACGCCCGTCGCTCTGCCGTCCTTGTGAACGATGCGGCGCACCCAGCACCCGGTTCGGAGCTCGAAATTTTTCCTCCGTTGCAGGAGGGGAAGCAGCGTATTGGAGGGCTGCGACTTCGCCCCGATCATACATCCGAAGCGCTCGCAGTAACCGCAATAAGCGCACCCGGGACGCGTGATGCCGTCCGGATTCTTGTAGGTTTCGCTCAGGTTCGCCGCCGGCGCCGGGTGAGGATGGTACCCGAGCTTCTTCGCGCCTTCTTCAAACAGGACGGAAAGATGGGACTTCTTTAGCGGCGGGAGAGGGTATTCATTCCTCCGCATTCCTTCGAAGGGGTTGCCGCCATCGATGATCTTGCCGTTGACGTTGCCGGCCTTGCCGCTGACGCCCATCATCTGTTCCGCCCGCCAATAGTGGGGTTCGAGGTCATCGTAGGTGACACCCCAATCCTGCACGGCGAGGTTTTCGGGAAGCTTTGCAGCTCCATGTTTTTCGTTCAAGTGAGTCCGCATGGTAAACAGGCTCGGAAGAAATCGCCACGAAGCGCCGTTCCAGTGTTCGCCCGCGCCACCCACTCCCGAGCCGGGAAGAAACGACCCGTATTGGCGCACGGGCACGGCCGATTCGCGCATCGAATGCCGGTGCGTAATGGTCTCCTCGGCGATGTTTTGCATCATGCGGAGGCGCACGGCGTAGTCGAGCTCGTCCATGTCGAGCGCGTAGTCGGACGTTTTGCGCGGGATGCCGCGCTCCAGAACCGCGACGGAGAGGCCCGTTCGAGTCGTGATCTCTTTCGCCATCATCAGGCCGGTCCAGCCGCCGCCGACGATGGCGAGGTCGACTGGTTTGAGATTTTCCATAGTTAGATTATTCTCCCGATTCCTCGATCCGGACTTTAGAATATCGTCGCACGGAAGGCGGATGCGTGCCGCGGCCGCACTGCTGTCAGGTGGGCCGGACGTTTGCCGGGCATTTCCCGAATGACGGCGACGATTTCCGCACTGCGCGCCGGCTAAACCTGACCATCGCCGGCTTGTTGAACCCCGATTGGAATTCTGCCAAACTCTTGATTGCCACTGTGCACCCCTCTTAAATCGCATTCTGCAAGCCAAGAAGGACGCGTACATAATTAGTGAGCTGATCGCAAGATTGGAGGCGTTGAATGTCGAGATTGTGTCAATGCATTTTGGGGATTGGCTTGTTGTGCGCAAGCATCCCTCTAGACGCGCAGTCCGGGGCCAGAAACGGAGAATGGCGGACTTATGGAGGAGACCTGGGAAACACCCGGTATGCGCCGCTCGATCAGATCAACGCGTCGAACTTCGACAAATTGCAGATCGCCTGGCGGTTCAACACGGCGAACCTGGGTCCGCGGCCTGAATTTAACCTCGAAGCCACGCCGCTGATGGTCGGAGGTGTGATTTACACCGTGGCGGGCTCGCGCCGCGATGTGGTCGCGCTCGACGCCACAAACGGCGAAATGCTGTGGATGCACACCGAGAAGGAAGGCGCCCGCGGTGACGCGGCGCCGCGCAGGCTGTCGGGACGTGGTCTCGCCTATTGGACCAATGGCCGGGAAGAGCGCATCCTCTATGTGACGCCGGGCTACCGGTTGATCGCACTCGATGCCAAGACCGGTCAGATCATCCCTTCGTTCGGCAAGTCCGGAGTCGTGGATCTCAAGCTGGATGACGACCAGGAGATGGATCTGATCACCGGCGAAGTGGGACTGCATGCGGCCCCCACGGTCGCCGGCGACACCATCATCGTCGGCGCCGCGCACCTGGCGGGTGGCGCGCCGAAGAGCAAGAGCAACGTAAAAGGCTACGTCCGCGGCTTCGATGTGAAGACCGGCAAGCGCCTGTGGATCTTTCATACCATCCCGAAGTCGGGTGAATTCGGCTACAACACCTGGGAGAACGATTCCGCCGACTACACCGGCAACACCGGCGTGTGGGCGCAAATCAGCGTCGACGAAGAATTGGGATTGGTGTACTTGCCGGTGGAACTGCCGACGGGCGATTACTACGGAGGCCATCGCCCCGGCAATGGATTGTTCGGAGAGAGTATCGTCGCCGTGGATCTCAAGACGGGCCAGCGGAAATGGCACTATCAACTGGTGCATCACGGCATCTGGGATTGGGACATTCCCTGCGCGCCGATGCTGGTCGACTTCAACCTGAATGGGCGCGTGGTGAAAGCGGTAGCGCAGCCCACCAAGCAATCGATTCTTTACGTGTTCGACCGGGCCACGGGCCAACCGATCTGGCCGATCGAGGAAAAGCCCGTGCCGCAAGGGGACGTGCCTGGAGAAAAATATTCGCCCACGCAACCGATTCCGACCAAACCTCCGGCATACGGCCGCAACTTCACGTCGGTCGACCAATTGATCGACTTCACGCCGGAGCTGAGAGCCGAAGCGGAGAAGCTGGCGGCTCGATATAAGATGGGCCCGCTGTTTACGCCACCCGTCATGAGCAAAGTGGAAGGTCCGTTGGGCACGCTGGTGGGAGGCTGTTGCCAGGGCGGCACGGGCTGGCCCGGCGGCTCCTACGATCCCCAAACGCACCTGCTGTACGCGGTCACTTGGGGAGCGGTGAATCCTCTGGGAATCCTGACTCCGGAACGCGGCCGTACCGACATGAACTTTATCTCCGGGATCGCCCGGCCCCCCGCGGCGGCGGCCGGGGCTGGTCGCGACGCTAGTGGCGAGGCCCCGCCCCCTCCGCTCACAGTGCAAGGACTGCCACTGTTCAAGCCGCCCTACGAAGAAATTGTCGCCATCAATTTAGATAAGGGCGACATCGCCTGGAGGGTGGCGCATGGCGAAACGCCCGACAACATCCGCAACAGTCCGGCGCTGAAAGGAATTACCATTCCGCGGACGGGTCGCGGCGGACTGGTTGGTGTTCTGACCACCAGCTCCTTGGTGATCGCGGGCGAACGAGGAACCTTCACCGACGAGCAGGGCCGCAACGCCGCGAGGCTGCGCGCCTATGACAAGGCGACCGGGAAAGAGGTGGGCGCCGTGTTCATGCCGACGGGTCAGACTGGTTCGCCCATGACGTACATGGCGAACGGCAAGCAATACATTGTGATCGCGATCGGCGGACCGAACTTCCCCGGCGAGTTGGTGGCGTACAAGCTGCCGGATTAAAGGCGACGATCCAACTCCGTCGGGATCGCGAGTCTTCGGTCGCACGCCCCAGGCCGAAAGAGCGCTTCAGTTCCCTCCAGCCTGGGTCATGGTCGTGGGACCGATGCCGACGATCTCGATGGTGAGGCCGTCCGGCCCCGAGCCGTCGTAGTGCGGCTGATTCGCGATATCCCTGACAAAGCTACCGGCCTTAAGCGGCACGGTGTTTTCGCGGTCGAACTTAGCGCCGGTGCCGATGAACATGGTTCCGGCGAGGACGGTGATGAATCGATCGTTCGGATGAGAGTGGGGCTGGCTCCAATCGTTGGGGCCGCGCTTGAGGAGTTGAACATACAAACCGGGCTTGGTAGGGTCGCCCAGAAGGATCGCCGATTGAGTGACACTTCCCGGACGGCCCTTCCAATCAATCTGGTCCGGGAGTTTGAAGTCTCTCGCAGTTCGGTCGATCGTAACCGCGTCGGCGCCGTAGGCCGACATCAGGCTGCGCACGTCGGGAAGCATCAGGCCGGCTCGCTGGCGGGTCCTCGCCGAAGGGCCCGTAAGAACCGCCAGAGCCAGAATTCCCCACAACAGGGCCGGCCGCTGAAGACCGAGTTTAGCTAGTTTGAATATTTTCACAAGCATCTCCTTGTACGAAGAACAATTCAGAATCGCGGAGTAGCGTCACTTGCCGTCGCGCTTCTTCTCGCGGGAGCGCGCGCCGGAAAGGAAGTGCGCCAAGTCGTAATTATCCTCATGACACGCATATTCGTACATCTGCTCGCCGGGGTCGATCCTGGTCCAGGGAATCCGGGCGGACCAAGGCCTGGTCCAGGTAGTCGGATCCGACACCGTGAATTCGTAATTGAGGGTGGAACCGTCGACGCGCGTGAAACGTTCGGTGATGCGGAAGGTCTGGGGGTTGGCTCCCTGGAAAATGACGCCGTCATCGGGACGGAAATTGGTAGTTTCGACGATCAGCGTCGTGCCCTCCCAATGACCCCTCGAATCGCCCAGCCATTGGTGGAGATTCTTGCCGAGGTGCGGTTGTCCATCGAGCGGGATCACGCGGGCGCTGTGGATCATCTCCGGCGCGATCACCACATAGCCGGGACTTTGGAATACCTGAAAGTCGTTGTTGTAGATGGTCGGCAGGTACGGCGGCGAATCGGTCCGGATAATGCAGCGCACGGGGAGGGAGAAGTCCCGATAATCGTTGGGCAGGCCCGCGTTGAAGCGCGCATTGGCGGCGGCGGCCGCAGCCCGGGCTTTCTGGCGTTCGGGCGACAAGGGCACCAGCGCGGGAATCCTCCCGTCCGGCGGATCGACGATCAGCGAAGTGCGATGATCCGCGGTAATTTTCAGGCGGCGGGAATCCATCCAATGCTCGTTGTAGGCGCGGTTGACGTCGACGGCGGCGCTGCCGTCGCGGCGGTCGCGCGTCAGATCGAACGCCAGTTGATCCTGAAACTCGGCCGCGTCCGCCTCGGAGAGAACTTCTTTCTCGCCTATGCCATTGGGCCTTTGCATGGGCGTGCTGGTCGCGTCGTTCCACACTCCCTGCAAGTCGGGATCGCCCCACGGCGTGCGCAGCGCCGCCGGCGGTTTCGCAGCCGCCGTGACCTGCGCGCCCGCGTCCACTTTCGCGTGCGCCGTTCTGTCCGCTGCGTTGGGCGGAGCCTGAGCCGCCGCGGGCGCCGCGAAAAATGCCAGCGCGACGAATGCAGGTGCGACAATCGCCGACGCCAGGAATCTGTAATTCATTTGGATTCCTCCTTCCGTCAGGTACGCCGCGTCAACACGGAACGCGACGCGACTTACTTCGTGGCCTGCTTGCTGAAACGTCCGAACAAAAGCTCTTCGGTGAACGGCACGCACTTGAATTCCAATAGTTCGACGTTTTTCTCCATCCGGCGATACAGAGGGAAGCTGATCTTCCAGGGCCGGCTAAATACTTTGGGATCTTCCATGGTCGCTTCGTACAGCAGATGATAAGGACTCGCCGGCGTATAGCGCTCCACCACGTGCAACTCGTCGCTGTGATAATCGCCCGCCCGGTCGAACCAGGTTTCCTCGCGAAATCCGGTTACGTCGATGACCAGCGTGTCGCCTTCCCAGCGGCCGCGCGACCAGCCCATCCACGAAGGCGTGGGAGCCTCCTGCTTGGTGTTCATCCGGATGATGCGCGTCGTGCTGGCGAACTCATAGGCCATCAGGATGTAAGGACTGGAGCCTTGCACGATGCGAAAGGGAAACGGCATGTAGGTCGCGCGCGGCACGCCGGGCATGTAGCATTTAAATTCGGGATCGCCGAGGGCGTGCCAGGTTTCATCGCTGCTGACGTCCGCGGTCACGCGTTTTTCAAAATTGCGCTTCTTTTTTTCGAGCGCACCCGGCAGGTAGGGAATTTCGCCGCCTTCCACGATGCTCTGCCCGGCCGGTCCCGCGCCATACGCACCCATGATTTCCGGATGGGGGCCAGGCTGCGCTTCATGATCCTGCAAGTCCCAGTTCGCGGTGACGAACGCCTGCCACAGCCCGTTCAGATCGGGATGGCCGTCGGCCGTGCGGGGCGCTTTGTACGGCGGAAACTGCCCGGCAGCGGGGTCCTCTCTGGCCGACGACGCCTGCTTGCTTGCCGGCGATGGAAGCGCCGATCGTTGACCCGCCGGCGGGTTGTTCCGTGGGTTGTTGCGTGTGTCGGTCTGCGGAACCGCCTGTTGACCGGCGGCCATAACCGCGAAAAGGATCGACGCCGCCATGGTTGAGGCTCGTCTCGAACTGCCGGAGGGCCGCCTGTCCCAGCGGCCGCTGTTCGCTATGAACGGGTTCCCCATGAGTCTCCAGATAGGCTCTGGTTCGGGGGTCAGTATACACCCGGCCGTCGCTGGTGACCAGCGTTCCACATGTAGAACGCTTCGCCGGAAGCAGGCGGGCCGGGCGATGAAACAACTGCGAGGATGATTCCGGCGGAACTAGGGGAGAACCAATATTGACTTAAGATCTCGCGTTGCCCTATGCTACCGCTATGAAAAAGCTTCTCTCCTTCGCTTTTCTGCTTGGCGTAGTAAGCTTCGGGGCCAACGCAGCCCCTTTACATTGGCAACTCAACGGAGTCGTTTTCAGTGATGGCGGGCGGGTCTTCGGAGGCTTCGACTACGATGCGGGCACGGGAACGTACTCCAATATCAACCTCACCACGACCCCAGGGAGCATAGTGACGTCCGGCAACTACTACAATTCAGCCGCGCCTTATGCCGGCTCGACGGCGGCCGGCTATTTTAATGGTGTTTCGACCGTGCCGGTTTTCCCGGGAACGACTGCCGCGCTGGCTCTCGGCTTTTCGCCCGCATTGAGCGCGTCGGGAGGAACCGTCTCGATCGTGGCTTTCGCCGCTGAATCGACATGTGCGAATTCGGCCTGCGGTTCCGTGACTCCCCAGCGAACCATCACGTCCGGCACCGCGACGGCCGTGTCAACGAGCGCGCCGCAACGCTGGTCTTTCGACGGCGTCGTGTTATCGGATGGCGCTCAGGTGTTCGGCTCCTTCGTTTTCGACGCGAACACAGGGACCTATTCTTCGATATCGATTACCACGACCGGCGGCAGCGCCATGTCCGGTACAACCTACTTCACGCAAAATCCTTCCGCCGGATCGAGTGTGATGGTCAGCGCGGTTTCGGCCGCCACCGTCGTTTCCGGAACGACCACCGTTTTTTCGGCGACCTTCTCGTCGGCGCTCACCAACGCCGGCGGGACGGTCAACATCATCAGCGTGTCGGAAGGGATCTGCACCTCCGCGAATTGCGCAACGAACGGCACGCTGCGAACCGCAGTGGTCGCTGGAACGGTTTCGACGACGCCGATCACGGATGACACCAACGTGCTACCCCAAATCGCCGACGGCGGCGGTTTCGTGACCACGCTCATTATCACCAACCCCACGGGCGCGCCCGTCACGTGCCGCATCACGTTCTGGCAGGATAACGGGAACCTCTGGCAGGTCTCGCTGAACGGGGCGACGGCCGCCTCTTCGTACACGATTGTCGTTCCCGGACATAGCAGCAAGTTCCTGTCGACGCCGGGTACGGGACCAGTGACGGCGGGCTGGGCGCTCGCGACCAACGTTGCGAATTTGGGCGTGACCGCGGCGTTTCGGCTGCAGCTTGCCGGCATCCCGGAATCCGAAGCGACGGTAGTCGGCCTGGACCCGACGTCGGGCTTCGGCATGGCATTCGACGAAACAACCGGCTTTGACACGGGGTTTGGGATTGCCAACGTGAGCGGGACTGACACGGTGATCGAATATCTCTATTTTTACGATTCGACCGGCAAGCTGATCTATTCCGATTCCTCGCATTCATTGGCGCCGCGTCAGCACGAATCGTTCATGTTCAGTTCACGCTATGGCAGCACTCCGATCATGGGCCAGCGAGGCGAAGTCCGCGTCTATTACGGAGTCCAGGGCACGCCGACCGCGCCGATCATGGGGCTTACGGGAGTGGGCCTTAGAGTCAATCCCGGCGGCACTTTTACCACGCTCCAGACCTTCTCGGCCGCCGCGCAATGACGACGGCGAAACTAACCTAGGCCGTGCGATCCACGGTCTTGCATGGATCGCATGACCTAAATACCATTGGGGCGCCATTCAACGGTTTCGAGGACTCATGGAAGGGCGGTCCATAATCCGTCCGTAAGAGTCTGTGTGAAAACCTCGGAGTTGAACCGCTCCCTATGGTCGCGGCTCGGGGACCGCTTTTGAAAACAATCGCCCGATGCGAGCCGCGACCATAGGGAGCGGTTGAGACCGCCCTCCTCGGCCACCAACGCGTGCAATCCTTGGTTGCTCCAGAGGGCCTGTCCTCGGATGCTCGACGACTCCCCCCGCGCTTACCGACGGATTACGGGCGGTTCGAAGCCGACGCCCTTGGGCGATTCCCGGGTTGCAAATGGGGTATACTTTCAACCAACCGGAAGGCCAAAAGACTAATTCCCGGTAACTTCAACTTCGAGGGAGAGACCCATGGATTCAAAAAAGCCTGATCGAAGGAGATTCCTAAAAGGCGGCGCGGCGCTGGCCGGTTTGGCCGCCGGTGCGGCACAGTCCGCAAAAGGACAGGCGCCGGCATCTAAATGGCGCGAAAAAGGCACGAATAAGGAAATCATCGCCTATGGCGAGCGCTCCCGTTTCGTGACCTCTTTGCGCGCGCCCGTGGCCGAAAGAGATTCGCCCGATGCCTTCGGACTCATGTTTCATGTCCTGAGTCCGCTTCAGGATTCCGTAGGGAGCATCACACCATCGTCGCTCCATTATGTGGCCACCCACCGCGGCTCGTATATTCCGGAGATCGATCCCAAGGAACATCGCCTGATGATCCACGGCATGGTGGACCGCCCGCTGATTTTCACCATGGACGATTTGAAGCGCCTCCCTTACGTAACCCGCGTGCATTTTCTCGAATGCATTGGAAACCGTTCGAAGCCCTCGCATAAGACGGTGCAGGAAACGCACGGAATGACGAGTTGCAGCGAATGGACCGGAGTGCTTCTGTCTGTGTTGCTCAAGGAGGCCGGCGTGCAGAGCGGGGCGTCCTGGATTGTCGCGGAAGGCGCGGAGGAAATCAAAGGGGCGTCGAGCATTCCGCTGGGGAAGGCCATGGACGACTGTCTGGTGGCCTACGGCATGAATGGCGAGCCGGTGCGTCCTCAGCAAGGCTTCCCGCTGCGGCTGATCGTTCCCGGCTTTGAGGGAATTTACCAGACGAAGTATCTGCGGCGAATCAAAGTAGTGGACCGCTACTACATGACCTATAACGACTACGGGCACATCAACCCCGATCCCAAGGCCAGTGCGTTGGGGAATCAAATTGGGCCGAAATCGGTCATTACGTTCCCATCCGGAGGACAAAAGCTGTCCGGCCCCGGATTTTACGAGATCAGCGGCTTGGCTTGGTCCGGCGCAGGCGCGATTCGCAAAGTGGAAGTATCCACCGACGGCGGCAAGAACTGGAAGGACGCCGAGCTGCGTACGCCGGCATATCCCATGGCGCATACCCGGTTTGGCCTCCACTGGAATTGGGACGGAAAAGAGTGCGAGCTCCAGTCGCGCTGCACGGACGAACTGGGCACGGTTCAGCCGACACGAGCCCAGTCCGCCAAATTCTTCGGCAAGCCCCTGGACGAGAATTTCCGCGTCCCAGGCGCCGACAATACCGTTCAGCCATGGAAAATCGCCAGCGATGGGAGCGTTCACAATGGGCTCGCGTAAATTTCTCCCGCTTGTGGCGATGCCCTTCGTGACGATCCTGGGGGTCTGCCACATCGCGTGGGCACAGTCGCCCACCTATGGTTTGGGAAGGACCCCGAGCGCGGAAGAGATCCGCGCCTGGGATATCTCGATCAGTCCCACTGGAAAGGAACTTCCACAAGGTCGCGGAACCGCCAAGGAAGGCGAGCAGCTCTTTAAGGCGAAGGGATGCGCGGGATGCCACGGGGCAACCGGGATCGGGGCTCGAGCTCCCGCTTTGGTAAAAGGCGGCCCGCCCGCGACCCCTGGGCAAGCGCCTCCGCCCGGGATGGAGGGGATGCACATGGTGCCCGACACGGGCATCATGGCGCTTCGTTCGCCGTACGCGGTGACGATCTGGGACTATATCAGCCGCGGCATGCCTCTCGGTAGAGAAGGGACGCTAAAACCGGATGAAGTATACTCTCTGACTGCCTTCCTGCTCTACAAGAACGACGTGATCAAGGAAGACGAGGTCCTCGACGCCGAGAGCCTGCCGAAGGTGAAAATGCCGAATCGTAACGGATTCGCAAACCTTCCGGAGTGGAAGCATGGGACGCCAAGGCTTGCAGGTTACCCATAAGCTTCCGTCAACTTAAGTCGAATTCGTCGGAACCGCGATTCCCCTGGCGGCGGGCGTCACTTCGCGAAGGTTCGCACGGACGATGCGCGGGCGGGCGCCGTCGTCGCACACGCTCTTGTCGCGTGTATTGACCGGGGATGCAATCTCGGCTCGGGTCAGTGTACATAGACCATCGAGGCAAGACATGCTCCGGCGGCTGGCAGCAGAAACCCGTAGCCGCCACCTGCGACCTATAAACGTCGGGCATTCGTCTTTGCGGATTGAGACTGCAAGTACCAATCCAGAATCTGCTCTCCCGTCCAAAAGAGAACGCCCGGCTTGCTCAAGATGTATTGGAAGAGTTCCTCCACGTAGCCGATGCGATGAGGAACGCCGGATAAATAGGGATGGACGCTGATCGCCATCACACGCGCGCTGGTCGCGCTGTCCCGATAGAGACGGTCGAATTGCCGGATACCCCGAGTGAGCCATTCTTCCGAGGCGTGCTGCCCCACGGCCATCATGCAGACGTCATTAATATCCACGGTGTAAGGGATCGAGACAATCGAGCCCGAAGTCGTCGAAATGTCACAGGGCTGCTCGTCGAGTATCCAGTCGGCGACATATTCGATTCCTTCTTCGGAGAGAATATCGATGGTGTCAAATGTTTCCGTCAGCCCCGGGCTCTCCCAACCGCGCGGCGCCTTTCCGGTAACGGATCGAATGGCTTCGATCGTTTTGCGGATCGACCCGCGCTGGTCTTCGACATTATGCATCGGCCCCTGGATATAGCCGTGACCCAAGAACTCCCAACCCGCATCCAAGGCTGCCTTGGCCACCCTCGGATATTCGGTGCATACAGACCCGTTGATCGCTAAAGTCGGCACAATTTTGAATTCGCGAAGGCAATCATACAGGCGCCAAAACCCCACGCGCATTCCGTATTCGTGCCAAGCCCAACTCGGCAAATCGGGAATCAAGGGATTCCCCATCGGCGGTGGTAAGACCGTTCTTGGCATCGGCCGGCGGATGTCCCAATACTCGACGTTGACCATCGGCCAAACCACCATCCTGGCCGAGCCCGGCAGCACCAGCGGCGGCCGGTCCACGATCGCCGAATAAGGAATGCGTTCTTTGGGCGTTCTCAACACAGGGTCGTTCCTCCTCGCCAACTATTTGGATATTTCAGGGTAACGCGAGGCCAGCGGAGCACGCATCTGATTCCCAAACAGGGCGCCAAATACCGCCCTTTGGTGCGGCATGGCGAGGAGAAAGAACGGAAGGAACCGGGCCGTTGGCAACACGAAGATCCAACGAACGCGGCACCCTGCCGGTTCGCAATCTCAGTCGACGGAACAAGGGGTGGGAGCCCACGTCGAACCGTCGGGAAGTTTCTTGAACTGGTAGTTCACGATGAATGGTTGTGTGAGGTACTCCGGGTCATCGACGATCTGCACGAGGACGAACCATTTGCTGCGGTCCGGTAATTCGAAAGTGCGGTAATGCTCGGTGAGCTTTGCGTTTTCCGTGTAGGGCATGCCGTTTCGCCAATAGTAGCCCGGCTTCAAGCGGCTGGTCACCACTTGCAAACTTCCGCTGCGCTCATAGCCTTCCCGGTCTCCGCCCATGGTGGTCCACATGGCGACGGAGTAGCCCTGCCAGCTCGCTGCCGTTCCGGGAGGCGCATCGAACTTGGGCTGCTCCGGCGGCGTGTAAGTGCCGTTGGTGTAACTCATCTGTCCGCCTTGGGGCGGCGGAATGAAATGGAGCAGCCGCGTTTGCGTTCCCGCGTCGGCCTCGACCTTGAGCGTGTTGTCGTCCTGCCATGTGAAATGCAGGTGCGTGGGCTGACGCATGATCCCCGGCGCTCCGTAGGACTTGCATTGATTGCCTTCGGCTGCATCTTTGGCCGGATCCCACTGTAGAGCGGCCTGCGCGCCCTTCACCTTATAAGGAATGCTTCCCCCGTCAGACGGATTCGGTCCGAGGCCATACGCTAACGACCCGGGACGGGTCACGGCACCGGGCGCGCCTACGCCAAAGTCGCCTTTGGGCGCGGTGAGCATGCGCAGACGCCAGTCTTCCGTGACAACCGACGTCCAGTATCCGGTGAGGTCGATGGGAGCCGACATCTTCGCCGGCATCGCCGCGCCGCCCCGCCCCTGAGCGCGAACCAACGACGCATGCAACAGCGCCGCGGCCGCGAGCACCAATAGCGGAAAGCTCCGTCCTGCCTGAATGTCGACCTTTTTCACCTTGCTGGACCGCCTCACTCTACTGGACTGTTTCACCGGGCCGCGCGCCCCAGGACCAGCCGTCCGCGGGACGTGTGATTTTAAGCAAGCGTGCCCGGAGGCTGGTCATCATGCTGCGCGCGGGATTGGCAATAATTTCCACCGCGTCGCCGACCTTGAGAGCGTCCTTCGTCACTCCCTGCTGTGCAAATTGGCTCGCGGAGGCGCCTTCAATCGACCATCGCTGCACAGCCCCCTTCGCATCCTCGGCCTCCACGAAGAAGAATGAGTGCGGTGAGCGCAGCGAGACCTCCACGATTTTCCCCTTGATGGTAATTTCCTTGTTCACGTCGTAAGTTCCGGCGAAAGAATGGTGCGCCAGAACAGGCCAGCCGCCCATCGCCGCAGCCAGGGTCAATCCCACTGCAATTCTTCTCACGTTTCGCCTCCTTCGCTCCCCTATTTTGCCTTCTTTTCCTTGAGGCTCCGGTACACAGCCTCCACAAAGCGCCCGGCAACGCCCGGCTGCCGGCCGAACTCCGGATCATAATCCATGGTGGGTTTGGCGGCCCTGACCTGTTCGAGCGTCATTCCTTTGTCGATCATGTTCTGGATGCGGTCGCGGATGATGATGATCATGTCGCGGTATAAGCCGACATCGCCGGCGTCGCTCAGCCAACCGTGCCCCGGGATGACCAGAGTTCCGCCTTGCGACATGAATTCCGTCACGCACATATCCACCAACCTATTGAGCGCGTCGATCTCGCCAGCGATACTGCCGCCGCGGGCCAGATCGATCGGCGGATAGTTTTCGCTGCTATAGATGTCGCCGGCGGCGATCACATCCGAGCGGCGAAACAGGACCACGCTGTCGCCGTCGGTAATGGCGTTCGGCATATGAAAAATCTGAATCGCCTGGGCGTTCAAGAACCGGTGCAGAGTAAACGTTTCTGAAGAGAATGTGCTGGTCGGGATGGCCAATTCAGGGTCCTTCCGATCGGTCATCCTCTGTTGAACCTGGGTGTGCGCGACGATAGGCAGCGCCGCCCCGCCGCCCTCGGGTCCAAAGCCGCGGAAAAACGGCGACTTCCGCACGTTCGCGTTTCCGCCTACGTGATCCGGGTCGTCGTTGGTGTTGATGATCATCCGAATGACGGGAGCTCGGAAGGAATGCGTGGCCTGCCAGGTATCGCCGAACGGCGACGCCGAATCGGAGACCTCCCGCGATCGCGAAACCTCGGCGATTCGCTCGATCGCTTGCAAAACATGGGGACTGGCTTCCGCCGCGCCAGAATCCACCAGGAAGATTCCATCGCCGCCGGCCGAAACCGCGACGTTTCCACCGGCTCCGCCGACCATATAAACGTTGCCGGCCGCGTGCAGCCATTCCACTTTGTCGTAGGAGGGCGCGCGCCTGGCTTGCGCGCCGGCGCGCTCCGCAACGCGAGTCGAGGCGTCATTATAGACGGCCGTCAGTTTAGCCTCGCCGGCGGGGGGAGAAAGTTTGCGTGCGGTCGCGCGCCATTCCGGATAGTTCTTTTCGGCCCCGCCCCGCAGCGCTTCGACCGGCATTCTGTATTTCATCGCGTCTTCGGTCAGGTACGGGTTCTGGCCCAAGAGATAGTGCGGCACCCGGTATTCGGCACCCGGGGGACGCTCATCCAGCACCTGGCAGGGATACTGCGGAAGCTGCAAGGTCGGCGCGCGAATATAGGTGGCACTTTTCACCAGCGGCTCGGTCAAGTAATCCGGGTCCATGACGGTAATGACCCACGTCAGAAACGGCTCATCGAGCGAGACCTGCTCGAAGACAGCCGCGCGGAAGCTGGTCGGCACGCCGTTGCGGCGAACGTAGCTCTCTTTTATGTGAGTGACGTTGATCTCGAGCGTGTCGCCTTTGAATTTACCAAGCGAAAACCCTTCCCACGAATGCTTCGCGTAGGGCGAGGGACGCGAACGGTCATCCAGCCAGATCATGCGTTCCCCGGGAGTTTTCTCGTAGGACACACGGTAGGCCAGGAGCTGGCGGTTCAGAGGATCGACGAATTGATCGATCCGCATGGGATCCAGTCCCAAAGGCTGATACGTGACCGACCGAGGCCGGCATTGAAGCAGCGGAGACGTGGACACCCACTCTTCGCTGTATGTGTCCGCCCGCATGCGCGCCGCGTCATTGAGAGGGAGCCCGGAGTACTGACCCGGGTCGGCGCCGGGGCCTTGCCCTATCTCATACGCATCTTCCTGATGGAGCCATCGCCAGGTACCCGTCAAATCGACCGGCGAACGTTCCTGCGCGTTTAAAAGAGGAGCGCCGAGCGCGATGAAAAACGTCACGCAGCTAAGGGTCTGTTTGGTATGAACGTTGTTCATGCTTTTGCTTAGAACGCGGAATCAGCGCAACGCGCCATCTCCGGCGAGGGGTGGTCCACTGGTCCCTTCCAACGCACTCCCGTGACATCCCGCGCACTGGGCCTTGTAAAGCTGCTGCACGCGCGACGCTTGCCCGGTGGAGTACACACCTTCCGAGATGGATCGCGCCTGCGGGGCCTGCCCCGTAAGCAATACGGCTCCGAGGGGCGAATAGCCGCACAGCGCAACGATCGGTGCGCCGCGAAACCTGAGTCGACGCGATGGAATCAAGTGCGTCAATCATCCTCCTGTTTCAGCCGTTCTTCTGCTCACCGCAAAAGATAAGGGATAGGCCGCTTCAAGAGCATAAACGAAACAAGCGGCGTGCACAACGGTAGCCTTCCAGGATGAACCCGGCATCTATGTTGTGCTTTTCGGCTGGTCGGTACACAGCTCCATTACGGAAGCCACGCACCGCGGAAGCAGTCTGCCGGAAGGTTTAGGAATGTATCGCGGACTTCGCCGCTTCGCGGCCCGCGATGCGTCCAAACGTTAAGGATTTGGCGAGACCGTGCTGGTTGAATCCGCCGGCCGTTTCTCCGCCGCAGTAGCCTCCTTTCCGCCGAGCCCACCAAGCGCGGCAGTGCCCAGTCCGGCGCTTGCCTTCCTGATAAAACCTCTTCTCGGCAATCCCGCAATTTTCGGGTCACGTTTGCTCATGCTCTCATTCTCCTGCAGTCCGATCCTGCCCGATGGCTCCTGCCGATTTGCAGGACAAGCTGCGAGTTAATGTAAAGGTGTTTGCCGATGAATTGAGCGCTCCCGAACCGGCTTTACGAAAGGTTCGGCGCGAAGCGTCCTTATCGGCCTCAACGCAGCGCGTCTTCCCGCACTCGAACGCCCGAGTTGCTCTTTTCGTTATAGTCGAGAATAGCGTTTCGCATGCGGACTCTCCGGAAAATCGCACTGTGGGGATGCCTCGCCCTGGTGAGTCTAGCGGCCTTGATCTATGTCGTCGACGACATCTGGGCGCGTTTCCGAGGGCGGCCGGTCGAACAAATAAAGGTCGGCCGTTTATACGCCGCAGTGAACCACTTCAATGAGGTGGAATACTCAGTCGGCGCGCCGGTCATGGAGACGTGCGTCGACGCACTTATGCCACATTTCGGCTACACGCCGTGCTGGTATCTCCGGCGGCACAACATCCAACAGATTGGTCCGTAAGCGACGCCGTTGCCGGTCGGACGGTCGCGTCCCTCCTTTCGGCGATGACGCGGCGATTCGAAGCCCCGGAGACCCGTGATAGTATCGGTCCGTGGCGCACGGCCGGAATACAGCGACGGCTTGCCGTTTTAGCCGGACGGGCTATTTCAATTAGAGGCGAGGAGTTCCCGTGGCCGTTTCCGATGAGAGCAATGCGGGCCTTTCGCACGAACAGCGCCGGTCTCCGCGCTTTCGATACTTCGGCGCAATCTTCTTATCGTGGATCGGGCCACACGGGAAAAATCATGTCATAGGCAGGTGCCTTGATATCTCCGAAGGTGGTCTGGGCATCGAAATTGCCACTCGCATATCCGTAAACACCGAAGTGACTGTGCGCGCGGAGTGGGCGAATCTGGACAGTACGGCTACGGTACGACATCTTGCACAACGAGCCGGCGTTTTTCACCTTGGCTTGGAACTGAAACAGCGGTTCCCACCAGAGGTTGTGACGAAGCTGGTAGCGCAAGGCTCGAATGAAGACAAATCCCGGAAGTTTTAACGAGCTGTTTTCGATCTTCGCCGTCAACCGCCGTCTGGAATGCGCGTTGTTCAATTCGAGATGTCGTGGGTGTGGCTTTCTTCGCGAATCGGCAGGTACAGTTCGTACCACCATTTCTGCGCCGGGCTATCCTCATACTTCTTTAGCGCGTCCTGGCTTTCGAACTCCATCACAATGGCCTGTGTCGCACCTTCCTGGCCCTGATACTTGAGATTTTCGGTCCAGACACGCTTGATGCCGGGATACTTCGACGGAAGCTGATGCACGGCGTCTATCGCCGCTTTGATCTTCGCCGGACTCGCGTCGGCCTTCCACTTCACGTTTATGATGTGTATCACGGTGGAGGGAGATTGAGCCAGAGCCACCCCGGACAGCAAGCACCAACCGAAGATCACGGCAAAGAAGTGTTTCATCAGTGTCAGTATAACTCCGGGCCGCGAATGGCTTCGGGCCGCGGAAAGACAACTACGCGCGACTGGAACTCAGCCGCACGCTGTACGATCTCTCTCCCACCTATATGGGCGATTCGGTGGGCCACTCGTTCTATGAACGCATGGAGAAGAACGGCGTGAATTTCAGGCGGCCGTGACCAACCCGCACTCGGCTTGAGAGTGACACCGCGGAGCACGCGAAGCTTCGCATAAGTTCGAAGCTGATGGGCCCACCTGGTGGAGATCCGTAAGAAGCAACCGAGGGCGCGGGCTCTCCGAGCCTACCGAGAGTCACACCTGCGATAAACGACCGTCCCGGTGGTACGTCCGGCCTCGCAGTAACCCGCGAGCCACGGCGCGAGATCCGGATAGCGATGGATATCGAGGCGCGGATTGTACAAGCTCAGCCCGTCGGCGATAAAGTCCGGGCGCGAGCGCGTCAACTCCGCCCGATTCCGCGCAATCCAACGCGCCGCATCCTGACCAGATAGAGTCCGGTCGTCTCCCAAATGACGATCGGCGGGAACGCCCGTCAGCGGCTGCGAATCCCAAAAGCGCGAAGCGGCCGCCAGGCGCGTGTACACGAAAATATTCGGACGGTAACCCCACACGAACAACGTGGAATTTCGGCTAGCCATTTTCCGAATGATGTCCGCCGCCGCGCGGCTGTCCCGATCCATCGCCGTGTCAGTCCACGCATGCGGCTCGCCGCGTAATCCTTCCGCTGCCAGGATCGCGTAGCGCGGACCGAAGCGAATCACCGGGATCACCAAAGCGATCGCCAGCGCGCCTTCCATCACCCGCAGCCTGGCATTGCGCGCGAGTGCAAAACCCCTGGACGCCGCCACGATCAGAGGCGGCAAAAGCTGATCGAGATAGCGCGGCAGGAATCGCCAGCCCGCGGCGGCGCCAGCGAGCGAGATGAACGTCCATGAGATGAGAACCCAGGCAACGCGCCGGGGTCGCGACCGGGGCGAGCCGATTGAATCTGGCTCCTTCCATACGAACCACGCAGCCGCCAGCACCAGCGCCGCGTGAAACGCCGTCCAGTTGCCGAGCCGCGCGAAACCGGCCGCTACAGACGAGGATGAGCCCGCGTACAGAAATCCCCACCGCCACACTTGTTCGGCGTATCCCGCGAGCGCGCCTTGCGAGCCGAGCCACGCAAGCGCCACGGCGTTCGGAATCAGAAAACCCAGCGCGATCCAGCCAAATGTGCTGAAGCCGACGGCTCCCGCGCCGATGGCGACCGCGACGCACGAGGCGGCAACAAAAATGCCCTTCACATTCAGCAGCATCGCCAGACCGGCCACGATTCCCGCGGCCAGCGGCCGCCGCTGCCAAGCGAAATTCACGGCCCACAGGTGCGGCAAAATCATCAGAGTGTCGGGCTCCAGCGTGATGGTCGCGGCGGGGAAATAGAAAAGCAGGTAGAACGCCGCGAGGGACGCTGCGATGCGCCCTTCCCTATGGCTCCAGAAACGGCTCGCGAGATGCAGCGCGGCCACGCAGACGAGCCACGCGTAGATGGCCGACGCCACGCGCAGGACCACGCCGCCCGCTGCTCCAAATAACGCATAGACGGCAACGTTCAACGGCGGCTTGTCGTACCACAGATCGCGATAGAGGACCTTGCCATGCAGCGCCTGCATGGCCGCGGCCTGGTGATAGTCTTCGTCGGCCCACAGAATATCGGTGTGGCATAGACGCGACGCCAACAGGATCGCAAAGAGCGCGGCGAGCAGCAGCGCCATTTGCCGGTTATCGATCGAATCGGGATTGATCTTCGAAGTCGGCAAGTGTTTATTGCACCATAGGTCGCCCAGCCCGGTCGTGGATCGGTTTCCGCGAACGCTTCCCGGCCCCTCCTCCATTTCGCTGACTAAACGTGAAAGCGGGGCCGCTCATGGGGTCGTCCGGTGTACCGGGTACGGGGGAGCAAAGCTATAGTACTAGTGGGGCCTTCGGTCTATCGCGCTAAAAGGACCCACGAGACACAATAAACGCACGAAGGGTAAATGCTCTCTAGGAATCGAGGAGCACCACTTGTGGTGGGCGCGGCGTGCGCCGAAAATTATTCGAGCTTGATAGTAGAGGAATTGTATGAAACTTAAGATGTTATTCGGAGCGATCTGCGTTTCCGTATGCTCCGTTGCGGCATGGGGAGACCCGACTTGCACCAGCATCGCGGGTGAATCCTATAGCGCGCTTGCAGCTACCGGATGCATGGAGTCGTTCGCCAATTACACGGTTACGATTAGCGACTTCACCGCGATCTCCCCGGTAGGAGATGGTACGAGTATCCTTGTGAATCACATTGACTTCAACACCGTGTCCGGACTCCTGGGGTTGCAGTTTACCGGCAACAACTCCAGCGTCCCGGCTTTCAGTAGTCTAGGGTTCACTGCCACCGTCAGCTGTAACCCTGGTTTTACTTGCGGCATCATGGGCGATTACGAGCAAGCCTCTTTCTTACGAATGGGGGACACCACCGGCCTAGTAACGGTGACGGCGAGCGACGGCACAAGCACAATCTCTTTGACCCCAACGTCGTCGACTTACGGACCAACCAGCTTCGCGGACGTGAGTTCGTTCTCGGAATCCGCCACTTATGACGGCAACAACGTTCTCGGGAACTTTGAAACCGATATCTATTCGACGTCGGCCCCTATTGTCCCCACTCCTGAGCCGACCAGCATACTTTTGCTAGGGAGTTGTGTCCTCGGTCTGGGTGTCATCAAACGGCGGACCGCCCGAAAGAGCTAAAGCCAAAAAAATTCCGTGCTTCAAGCGGGTGCGGTACCCGTTCCCTTTTCGCGGAGCGCCTGGCGCACCGCACACGGTTCGCGCGATCTGCCAACAGCAGCAAGTCATTCGCCTTTGGTCTTTTCCCCACTCGCCCCCGCGCCATCGCGAGAAGCCCCGATTATCCGGGAAACTGCCCACTCACTGACAAGGCGAAGAATTTGTCTGCGTTTTAGCCAACCTGCTAAGCTGAAGGGGAATCATGGCCAACAAGATTTCGGATGTGTTCGGCGGAGCCGCTGCCATCGTCAAGGGCATGGGGATTACCTTCGGCGAGATGCTGAATCCCACGATCACCGAGGATTATCCGGACGCCCCGGCGAAGTTTCAGGAGCGCTTTCGCGGCGTCCACGAGCTGCAGCGCGATGAGAACGGCCTCGAGAAATGCGTCGCCTGTTTCCTATGCGCCGCGGCTTGTCCGGCACAGTGCATCTACATTGAAGCGGCCGAGAATACGAACGAGTTGCGCATCAGCGGCGGCGAGCGCTACGCGAAAGTTTACAACATCGATTACAGCCGCTGCATTTTTTGCGGGTATTGCGTGGAGGCGTGCCCGACCGACGCCATCACCCATGGCCACGGATTCGAGATCGCCAGCTACAACACCTCCACCTTGATCTATCGCAAGGAACAGATGCTGGTGCCGATTCCCCAGGGCGCGAACTACCCGCTGCAGGCGGAACCGGCGGCGCCGGGCGAAGGCCACTGAGACCTCGGCGGACGCATTCGCGACTCACTTCCTTGCGGAAGCCGGTAAACCAGCTATAATGCTTTTTCCGAGCCGGAAGCCGCATCCGGACGGGTCATCCAGACAATACTATGATTCTTCCGGCATCCTATGTGACCGGTTTGCTGTCGATGTTCGTAGCGCTGCTGTGCATCGGGTCGTGGGCCAGCACGTTCAAGGCGGCGGGACGCTGGCGCTACGAGCTCTACTACTTCGATCTTTCCTTCGGTTTTCTCCTGTGCGCGACGGCTGCGGCCCTGACGCTCGGCAGTCTGCGCCCGACCGAGCTGACGTTTCAGGACAATCTGCTGATCACGAGCTACCGCAAGATGATCTACGCGATTGCCGCTGGTCTCATCTTTAATCTCGGGAACGTGATCCTTCTGGCCGGGATATCGGTAGGGGGACTCGCGCTGTGCGTACCGGCCGCCTTCGGAGTGGCGTTCGCGATCGACGCGACGTGGGATTTTGCTCTCGATCCGCGCCCCAACCCATTGCTGTTCGCGGGCGGCCTGGCGTTCCTTATGGTGGCGATCGTCCTGTTGAGTCTGGCCTACCTTGCGCACCGGAGGGCGGTGCAGGAATCCGCGCGCAAGGCCTTGGAGCTCGATCCGCGTTCCAAGCAGGCCAAGCGCCGTCCGAAGCAGGCGGCGGCGGGCGTCGCGGTTGTATTCGGAATCATCAGCGGCGTCATTATCTGTTTCGCGCCGCGCGTAGTGGCGATGGCCGCGGAGGGTGACAACGGGGTCGGTCCGTATGGGTTGACGCTGCTCTTCGGCGCGGGCTTACTCTTCTCCACGTTTCTTTATAGTCCTTTTGTAATCGCTTTCCCCGTAGGGAACACTCCGGTGAGTATCGCCGATTATTTTCGCGCTTCCGGGCGACGGCACCTGCTGGGAATTCTGGGCGGCGGGCTGCTTGCGGCAGGATTACTTGCCGTGAGCGCGGTGAAAGGCTCGCCGGCGGCAGTTCTCTTGGGAACGGGGTGGATCACCGGAATGGAACAGGCTGCGCCGCTCATCGCCGTGCTTTGGGGCCTGCTGGTCTTTAAGGAATTTCGCGGCGCAACCGAGAGAGTTCGCAGTTTTCTATGGGGCGGATTCATTCTGTACGCGGTGGGTGTCGCGTTGATCGCGCTGGCGCCGTTGTACGGTTCGCACTAGCTCCGCCCGAAATGGGCTCTCCACGGATGGCATCCGTTATGCGTCAATATCTGTAAGAGTCGACTTGTCGAAGGTCCTTTCCATTCTGATCGGAATCGTCGCTCTGCTGGCGCGACCGGCAGTGGCGGCGGACGCCTCTGTTGCGGTGACAACCGTTTCGCCGTCCGCGAATGTTTTCACGACAGAGGACGTCGTGCTCTCCACGGGCTTTCGCCTCCACGCCGATCGGCATGAAATACAGGGCGACCGCGTCCTTCTGTACACGCACGGCGGCGTGACGGAACTCCCCGCGTCCTCGATAGACCGGTTTGAGAAGGTCGAGCACATGGAACGCATGGACGCTACGACGATACGCGTTCCGGCGAATCCATCGGCGCCCCCGGGATCCAGCGCCCCGGGATCCAGCAAAACAATCGAAGCGCCGCGCGATCCACGGGTCCTGCTGCGCGACGCCGCGAAGCGCTCCGGATTGCCGCCGGCATTCGTCGAGAGCGTCGCCGAAGTGGAATCGGCGCTGCGTTCCGATGCAGTTTCGCCCAAAGGCGCGATAGGCGTGATGCAGTTGATGCCCGCGACCGCCCGCGCTCTGGACGCCGATCCGGCCGATACGGCCCAGAACATCGAAGCAGGCGTACGTCTGCTGCGCGATCTGCTCGTACGCTACGAGGGCGACGTGGTGAAAGCTCTCTCGGCCTACAACGCGGGGGCCGGCACTGTCACGCGCTACGGAGGCCTGCCGCCCTATCCGGAAACGCAGAATTACGTCGATAAAGTATTGCGGACGTATATCGGCAACGGCGGAAAGTAACCGGCTTTAGATATGCCCGGCGTCCGCGCCCACGAAAACCCGGCCTGACACCACCGCACCTTTGCTCGAATCCGGAACGTTTTTCGTATTCCAGGTGATCCGAACTGGAAGAACTCGTCTCCAACCGGGTGTATACTGATGGAAAATCGGAGCCGGGATGAGCGCTCCACACTACATGAGAAAGCCTGCTGTTGGGATGGCCGCCGCAATTGCCAGTCTGTGGCTGGCCGCGCCGCCGGCCGCAGGCCAAACTCCGGTGACGGCCGCGCAGAAGACCCCTGCGGCGAAGATTGCGGTTCCCACGAAAAAGACGGTTGTGCCCCTTACGCCCTGGGGAGATCCGGACCTGCAGGGAGTCTGGAACGACGCCACGAGTACGCCTCTGCAACGGCCCGACACGGTCGGCGGGAAGGATGTACTTACGGATCAGGAAGCGGCTGAGTTTCAGGACCAGCTTGCCAACGAATTGAGCCGCGACCGCCGCGATGGCGCTCGGGAGGCCGACGTAAATCGCGCTTATAACGAGCATTGGATGGACGCCCACCGGTTGAAGATCACGGCCGACCACCGCACCTCACTGATTGTCGATCCGCCGGATGGGAGAATCCCTCCGTTAGTGCCTTTATCGCCGGACCGGGAGAAGGCAAGGAAGGAGCGCGCCGCAGCCGTCGCCAGGGCCGCCGCAGGTCTGCCCAACGACTTTGCGGATCTCTCCCTACCGGTGCGTTGCATCATTCGCACCGACTCTCCCCCGTATCTGGGGATCGTCTACAACAATGATCTTCAGATCGTGCAGAGCCCCGGATACGTGGCCATTGCGCCCGAGATGATCCATAGCACCCGCATTATTCCGGTGAACGGAAGTCCTCATCTTGGAAAGAACCTTCGACAGTGGCTGGGTGATTCGCGCGGCCATTGGGACGGCAACACGCTGGTGGTGGAGACCACCAATTTCCGGACAGACGACGGCGTGGTCTTCCAGAACGCCAATCCGGAGACTTTCCACCTCACCGAGCGCTTTACCCGGGTGGATGCCAAGACGCTCAACTACGAATTTACGGTAGAGGATCCGACTACCTGGACGAGGCCCTGGACCGCCCGGATTCCTTGGGTCAAGATCGATCCCGACGAGCAGATGTACGAATACGCGTGTCATGAAGACAACTACGACATCGTGCATTTTCTGAGCGGAGCCCGCTCCCGCGAAAAATAAGAGACTGTTCGACGCCGCTGCGCGCGGGAGTATTATCCGCCAGTTTGTCGGACATCACCGGAACTGGCGTCTGCGCCGGCCCCGTCGTATGGACGCCGCCGTCTAAGCAGGCCGATGCGCCCGGAGGAAGGAATGTATCTGGCGCACCGCCAGGGGAATCCTCTCCTTGGGCTCCTTCCACGGGAAAATGCTCACCTCGGCCTTTGGGGCGAGCATCGCGGCCTCCATGGCGACGGCGTACGGATGCGCCGGGATATCATCCGGCAGGATCAGTACGGGCGTCTGGCAATGGCGCACGAAATCACGTGTCACGGTGAAGACGAAGTCGGGGTTGGTGCGGTACATCCTGGTCAGAAATTTGTCGACCATCTCCATTTTGATGTCGGGCCGGCGCTTGACCAATTCCGGACCCCAGTCCTTCATATTGTTTTCGTAGAAAAGATCGCGCATCTCGGGACGCGATCCGCTGGGCTGCGCCAGCACGGCTGCGACAATACGATCGGGCGCCCGCCGCAAGAGGTTCCAGATGAAGGGGCCGCCAATGCAGAAGCCCATCACCATGAACTTCCGGATGCCCAGGTGATCCATCAGACCGAGCTGGTCATCGGCGTATGCATCCCACGGCCGGTCGATCTCGAGCGGGCCGGAGGACTGGCCGCCAGTGGCGTTGCGCAGGTCCGACGTGATGCAGCGGTATTCTCCTTTGAACTCCTCGATCGCGTTAAAGGGCGCGCCGCTGGTGAAGAAGGAGATGGTCGAGTTCAATCCTCCGCCGGCGATGAGCAACAACGGGAAGCCGGAACCGGCCTCCTCAAAGTGGATGCGAACGGCGCCTTTTTCGTAGAAGGGCATGGCAGTTCCTCCTTTCCCAGCCTGCTGAGCAAACACGCGCGGTGCCACCGCAATCGCCGCGGCCCCCGTGGCCAGTATGGTGCGTCTGGTCGAACCCATAATCGACGCCCTCTTTAATCATTGTCATGGCCGGTACGTGCGCCTCGAAGCGCCGGAATGCTGCGCGGATGACAGATCAGGGATAATCCGTGGTGCGCAAGAATTCTAACACAGGTTCTCTTGACGCTGAAGGGCCGAATGCCCCGCGCCGATATTGTGGATCAGAAAACGCTGGTTTCCAGCGGAAGGGGTGATTATACTGAACGGCAGAGCGAAAGTGCCCCCGAGCCGGTTGCTACCGGGTCCGGTGGCGCAGGGTCCCGCTGAAGGCTGTTAGCAGGGAGAGGTGGAACATGAAAACCGTTATCCTGGCGATCCTTTTATCCGCGCTGACTACGCCGGTAATGGCGCAGTGGCTGGTTCATACCGCACCCGGCATCCCACGCGGCGCCGACGGCAAGCCAAATCTCACCGCGCCCGCGCCGCACACGGCCGAGGGCAAACCCGACCTTACGGGACTGTGGAACAAAATTTCCCCCAAGTATGGCGCCAACATCGCCGCGGACCTCAAACCTGGGGATATCAAGCCTTCGGCGCAAGCTCTGGTCGACCAGCGCGTGGAAAATATCGGAATAACAAGAGCCTCGATCATTGGGTAGGCAAGACGTACGCCAGTTAAATACAGATGGAGGACAAGACCATGCTGATACGGCGAATGAGCGTGCTCCTGACGATGGCAAGCCTCGCTGCCCTGGCCCAGAAGGGACCTGATAAACAGGCCTCGAAAGCGGCGGCCGGGGCCAGCCGGTGGACTCCCCCCCGCACGTCGTGGGGAGATCCGGATCTGCAAGGCACGTGGAACAATTCCACGATTACCGAGCTGGAACGGCCGTCAGAGCTTTCCGCAAAGAGGGTGCTGACGGACGAGGAGGCAGCCGCTCTGGAACAGAAAACGGCGCAAAATCGCGTCGATCGTCCTCCCAGGGCCGGCGATCCCGGGACCTACAATCAGGCGTGGTTCGATCGAGGGGTGAAGGTCGTGCCAACCAAGCGGACCTCGCTCATCATCGATCCACCGAACGGCAGACTGCCTGCCTTAACGGAGGCCGGGCGGAAGAGAGACGAGGAGAGATTCAAGAAGCTCGGGCCCAGCGCGACAGGCTCCTCCGGGGACGGTCCGTTCGATTCCTATGAGGACATCAGCGTGGTCACGCGCTGCATCACCCGCGGGTCTGCCGAATGCCATGTTCCCCGGTGGATACAACAATAATTATGAAATTGTGCAGACACCTGGAAGGGTTGCCCTGTTATCAGAGTTGATGCATGAGGTGCGCGTCATTCCGACGGACGGACGGCCTCACATCGGCCAGAACATCCGGCTATGGATGGGCGATTCCGTGGGCCATTGGGAGGGCAACACGCTGGTGGTGGATGTGACGAACTTTCCCGACCGGGACGTGACGGGCTTCGGAGTGCCGTATCGTTTTGGCGAGACTTCGCATCTCCATCTCATCGAGCGCTTCACGCGCGTCGATACTGATATTATCAACTACGAAGTTACCGTGGACGATCCATCGACTTTTACCAGAAGGTGGACGGCATTGATCCCGATGGTGAAAAGCGAGGGTCCTCTTCTCGAATACGCGTGTCATGAGGGAAACTACGGTCTGGCGAACATCCTCAGCGGATCTCGCGCTCAGGAAAAGAAGACCGCCGGCGCCGTCGAGAGCAGGCCGTGATGACGGCGCAGAAATAGAAATAGCATGGAATTCTGGAGCGTACAAATGAAAACCCGAAAATCCGCCGGCGTGTTAGGGATGGCTCTCGCGTTCGGCATCTTCCTTGTTCTTCCGCAGAGCACCGCGGCTCAGGAACGCTGGGTGCCCACCTGGGCCACCGCGCCGCAATCCTTGCCCGCTCCGTTCCAGCGGGCTGCCGGAGCGCCCGCGCCCCCTGCGCGAATCGACCGGTCCTTCAACAATCAAACCGTGCGGATGGTGGTGCGCACTTCCCTTCCCGGCCGCCGCGTCCGAGTGCAACTCTCCAATGCATATGGCACGTCTCCCTTGCGAGTGGGGGCTGTTCACATCGCTCTTCATGGAAAGGAATCGGAGATCGTCGCGGGCTCCGATCGGACGCTCACCTTCAGTGGAAAACCCGTGGCGATCATTCCGGCCGGCGCGCTTCTGGTCAGCGATCCCGTCGACCTTAACGTGCCCCGCACCGGAGACGTCGTCGTAAGCATTTATGTGCCGGACGAAACCGGTCTGCCAACCCTGCACAACGGCGCGTTGCACACGACCTATATTTCAAAGCCCGGCGATTTTACGGGCCAGCCGTCCCTCCCGGATGCCGGGACGACGCGGTCGTGGTACTGGCTCGCGAGCGTGGATGTTCTGGCTCCGCCCGACGCGGGAGTCGTCGTAGCCTTCGGCGACTCGATTACGGACGGGGTGAGTTCGACACCGGACACGAACAGCAGTTATCCCGCGGTTCTTGCGCAGCGCATCGCGACGAACTTGCCTTCCGCGAACATAGCGGTCGTCAACCAGGGCATCGCCGGCAACCGGCTGCTCCACGACTTGGTAGGCGCCAACGCGCTGGCACGTTTCGATCGCGATGTATTAAGCCAGAACCGGGTGAAATGGCTGATTCTTCTGGAAGGCATCAACGACATCGGAAGAGCCAACGCCACCGAGGGCGCGATCACAGCCGAGGACGTGATTGCGGCCGACCGGCAGATTATCGAGAGAGCTCACATGCACGGAATCAAGGTCATGGGTGCAACGCTCACGCCCTACGAAGGGGCTGCGTACTATAGCGAGGCGGGCGAGACAATTCGCGAAGCGGTCAACGCATGGATTCGGAAAGGCGGAGCGTTTGACGCAGTGGTCGATTTTGAAGCGGCCGTCCGCGATCCCGACCATCCCAAGCAAATCCGGCCGGGATTCAACATCATGGATCACCTGCACCCGAACGACGCCGGCTACAAAGCGATGGCCGAGGCGATCGACCTTTCCTTCTTCACAGACAAGCCGCCGCTCTCTGCCGCAAAGAAGAAATGATGCACCGGCGTTGGCCTCGACGCGCGTTTGCGGCCGTAGTCTATTTCTGAAATGTTCGTGACTTCCGGCCCCCGGCGGACGCGAGACCCTTACTTCTTGCGCGTGAATCGATAATTGCCCGACACGTGTTTCACGAACAGCTGTTCTGGCGCGCCTGAACCGTTCTTGGTGAACTCGATTCCCAGCCCGTACAGACCCGAAAACTCGGTCTCCGATTTTGCGAGCAGAGGCGTATTGCCGCGTCCGTCCATATCGCCGTACAGGGTATCGCCCGAGACGGTGATCGTGACGATCCGGGGCACCCCTGTCGGGCTCCACAACCTCGGCTGTTCCAAGTAAGTGCCGACGTACGTCGCCAGAATCGAGGGGGCAACCTTTATTGCGGTTTTCGTTTCGTCGGAGGCCTTCCCGATCCAGTGCTCGCGATTCTTATTGGCCTCGTTGCAGACGAACTCGATCATCTCGGTATCCGGGGCGAACTCCGCGCGGACCTTGATGGTCCAAGGCCGGGCATACGCCCCCGGGTCCGAGAGCGTCACTTCGACATCCATGTTGCCGAGGTTGCGACGCGTGTAGCGTTCGGTCATCCGCAGCGCCTCGGTGTGCGGATGGCCGTCGTGATCCAGCCATGTCTTGTCGTTGAATCCGAAACTCTCCACCACCAGGGTGTTGCCATCCCAGCGTCCAATCGAATAACCCATCCAGCTAGGGTTGGGGGCCTTCTCCAACGGTCGACCGTCCATGAACACCTGGCGATACGTCAAATCGGGGTTAAGGATGACGATCAGGCTTGGAGTCTGAACGATCTTGATCATTTCCGCGCCAGTGGCATCGGCGCCGGTGGCGTAGCCGGGGCCCAAGGGCAAACATAGCTCGTGCATGTAGTCCTTTTGGAGATCCTCGTTACGTTGCTCCACCAGCTTCTGCGCCCACGGCTGGATTTCTCCGGGTTTCAGATCGGCCGCGATATTGCTCTTATACTTGGGCGAGATTTTCGTCCACACGCCGGAGAAATCGGGGTGGCCGTCGGCCGTGCGGGGCGCGGGAGCGGCGAGATTGGGCTTGCCGTCGGGCGTGCGCGGAATCCCTTTCGTCGGTTGATTCAGCCACTGCGCCCCCAGTGGTGCGCCCAATGTAAGGATCACGATCGTCAATGCAGTCGCCGATTTCATGGTTGCGACCTCCTCCCAGTTGACACTCACACGTCTCCGGCCAAGTTCACCTGTACGCGGATGAAGGCTCCGCCGAACGTCTTGATGATTTTATACAATGTCCGGCAGAAAACAAGGCCCCCATACGAGGAAGGCAGCGGGTCAGTTTGAAACTGACTCACTGCCAGGTTGGTCTCTATGAGAGAACAACGCGTATTCCGGAAACACGATGCGGTCCGTGCGGCCTCCACAGGCAAGCAGATTTAGGTTAAAAAGCTGACGAACCTCCGCTGCGGATCATACTTCTTCCGCAACGTTTCCAGTTTCGCCGCCGCTTCCTTCGACAGGTATGGCCCCTTGTTCGCCGGCATGTTTTCGTCGTTCATCTGCGAGCCGAACATGATGGGCTGCAGCTTCCGGATTACGCTCGAGGTCCAGGCGAAGCACTTGGCGTCGTCATTCGCGTCCCAGCTAATGGCGCAGGGCGAAAGGTACGTGTCGCCTTGCACCGAGTAGGCCATGTCCTTGAGTTTCTGAACGGGCCCCCAGTGCATCCACAGCATGTACGATTGCGGAGTTGGGAGCTTGATGAAATCTTCGCGCACCGCGGCAGAGAATCTCGGCGGGCTTCGCGCTGGTCCAGGCGCCATCGAAAACGTAGCGCGCGCCAGTGGGATTGTTCCCGTCCCCATTTCCAACCGGCATGGGAACATACTTCACGCGGCGGGTGACCGCCTTCTTCACCACCGGACACTCTTCCAGCATGTCGAGCGCGGCGTCCACTTCCTTTTCGGAATAGCCCAGGCACCTGCCGTTCATCCGTAATACCGGCTTGCCATCGACGATGCCGCCATTCATTCCGCCTTCCATGAATTTGGGGAAAGAATTCTGAGTATTCCCGAACCAGGTCAGGAGTTCATCGATCACATCCGGCGTGAACATATAGTTGCTCGACTTCGCCACCGTCGGCAACGGGTGCAGGTTCAGATAAAAGCGAACGACGACGCCGAAGAATCCGGGGCCTGATCCGCGCGCGGCCCACAGGTAGTCGCTGTTGGTGCTTTCGTCGGCGTGAATCAGTTCGCCGTCGGCGGTGACTACGTCTATGGCTTGCAGATTCGCGCAGCCCGGTCCCCACAGGCGCGAATTGAAGCCGTGTCCACCGGACATGACGAAGCCACCCAGCCCTACGCGCGGGCAATGGGCGGACGGGAACATGAGCTGGTATTGTTCGGCCAGAACTTTATTGAAGGCGTCGCCGAACCAACCTGGGCTAACCGTCGCAATGCGCGTTTTCGGATCGACGGAGAGTTCCTTCATCTTCGAGATATTGATCAGCACCGCATTGTCGCGGGTATGAGAAGCGGTAAAGCTGTGGCCGCCGGAGCGCGTGCCGACTTGCCAGCCGCGCTGCTTGGCGAGCTTCACGGCGGCGATGACGTCTTTGTCGCTCTCGGCCAGCACGATGGCGTTCGGGAAGCGGTTGGCCTTGCGAGCGTTCCAGCTGGCGCCCCGGCGATAGATTTCGTATTGCTCGCCATCTTTGTCTTTGTAGAAGATCTTGCCGGCGAGGGCGTCGGCCGGCGCTTTTACCTGAGCGGCGATCGATCCCAAACGGGGCAGGCGCGCGGCGAATGCTTTGGCGGAAGCGCCCAGGGCTGCGCTCCATTGGAGTAATTGGCGGCGGGTAATCATGGTCGGTCCTCCCGAAGTTCTTCCATCGAGTTAAACAGCCGGAGCGTGATGAACTTTCTAAGGTTACCCGAGTTGCGTGCGTATCGCCAGCGTGCCATGTCACGCTTCACGCGCATAGGCGACGCCGCGCCGGACAGGACCGTTGTGCCCGCCCGCGTCCAAAAGCGGCAGCCCAGCGCGCTCGCGACGTGAAAAATCAAGCAAGCCCGTCGCTAACTTTCGAGCCGGCGACAGGTGGGAGTACGCGCGGTCAGCGCGGATGGCTTCGCTTGAGCGGAAATGCTTGCGATACTGGCATACAGGTTCAACATTACCCGGAGGTATAGACATGAAACTGAAATCGCGACTGATGCTTCTATTCGTCCCGCTGGTGGCAGGGCCGCTCGGAACCCGTGCATACGGACAGTTCATGACTACGGATTCCCAGGCCGACCAATATATCGCCCAGGTCGCCGATGGAGGCCCCATCGCGAGCAGCTTTACGACGCGGTTTCGCATTTTGAACTCGGGCGTTGCGACGGGGAGCGCGGCCGCGGGTACGATTACTTTCTACGCGGAAGATGGAACCCCGTTGAACGTTACCTTCGGCCAAACCACCAGCAATGTTTTCACTGTCTCCGTGCCGCCGGCTGGATCTCTGATTCTGGAAACATCCGGAACGGCGCCCGTGATCCGGCAAGGATTCGCCCGGTTCTCTTTCGATTCTCCGGTGCAAGTCACCGCCGAGTTCCGCAATTTTCAAAACGGGTCTTTTGTCAACGCCGCTAGCGTAAATGGCGCGACGCCGTCACCCGAGGCGTGGTATTCCGGCGACGTCTATACGGGCATTGCGCTCGCGAACCCCAACGCCTTTGCCATCAACTGCACCGGCCAATTCGTCGACCCGTCCGGCGGTAATGCCGCTGCGAACCAATACTCGCTGAGTCCCTTTCAACACATCAGCTTCAATCTAAGCTCTTACTCGCTTCCTCCGGGCACCACGGCGGGATCGTTCCGAATCGTGTGCCGGGACTCGACGGGCGCCTTCGCGGGATTTATTTCGCTCGCGATTAACGGCGACACCCACGGAATTACGTCTTCTCTCCCGAATAGCACTTTGTCCGTGCCCGCACACCACTATGAGGACATTGAAAAGGCGTTCAACTATCTCTCCAAAACGATTCGCACCAACCCGACATTTTCCTCTAATTTCACTTTTGCGGCGTCTTTCGGGACGCCGCAGCTTGCCATCTCCGGCGACAATTCCACGGTCAACGCCTGCATCGAGATCCCCTCCAGCGCCGCCCCGTGCAACGGACCGGCGGGTACCGTGGAAATATGGCAGAGCCTGGCGGAGCTGATGAGTGATTCGCCCTCCGAACTGGCGTTCATTGTGGCGCATGAATTTGGTCACATTGTGCAGCGGAATCTGGGAAATGGAAGCAGCTTCCAGATGATTTTTTCCCTGTCCGCCCTGAATTCGACTTTTGAAACGGATGCCGACCGCTTCGCCCTCGTGGTAATGGCTACGGCCGGCTACGACGTCTATGCCGCGAGCGGCGCTCTCGGGAGGTTGGCCGCCATCACGGCAGTACCCGCGCTGAATGCCCAATTCGAGCCGAACATCCAGAGTCAACTCGCAACCGACATGCATACTTCAATTTTGAACAGGCTGAGCAACCTGATCGCGTCCATTACCGAAGTCTGCACCTCGTTACCGAATGGTTGTGGGGCAAGTCAGTCTGGCATCGATCCGCATTTCCCTCCGATCCTGCCTGCGATCGGCGCAAGCCAGACACAGCAGTGAGGGAGACTCAGTGATGTTCCCGAACAGCGCGACAAGCGCTGTTGGCACCACCACAACTCCACTTCCCGTTTAACCGCGTGGCGGTCTGAGTAGTACGGGTTTGCGTTGGACAACCCAAAGGCCTGACGAGGACGGCGCAACTTCTGGCAAGGTTTGCGCCGACCTTGATACCGAAGCTTCTCGATGTTTTTTCGTCATTGGGCGTCGCGCCTCGGTCTCCTAGGCCGTGTGAGGGCCTAAACAGGACAGACGGTTTGCCGCGAGGTCCCGCGGGTTCCGATATTACGAACTAGTCCTCCGAATTACCGCGACTTCCCGTTCGTCCATCGCGCCCTCAAGGCGGCGCGGTCCACTTGCGATCCGCGGAGATAGACGCTGGCGATTCGCCGCGTATTCGTAATGTCGTCGAGCGGATTGGCGTCCAGCACGATGAAGTCCGCGCTCTTGCGCACCGCCACGGCGCCCGCGTCTTTAACGTTCAGCAGTTCGGCCGAGTTGCGGGTAGCCGCGACAAGAACCTGAGCCGGCGTCATCCCGGACGCCACCATGTCCGCCATCTCCTCGTGCGCGGCCCAGGGAATGGGTCCGTCCGTGCCCAGGGCGATCTTAATGCCGGCCGCATTGAGCCTTGCCAGATTGCGGGACTGGATTCCGAAGAACTGTTGGGCTTTGGGATCGTCCTTGCTCTCCGCCTGAAGTTTCTGGAACTCTTCGGCGGTTACGCTGTCGCGGAGCCAGCTCCGGTCCACCTTCACACCCCGATCGGGAAGGTTCGGGTCCACGATCATGTTGGGCCGGGCCTTCATCATGCTTACGAACTCATCGTCGATGTCCTTGTCGCGGACGCTATGGGCGAAGTAGTCGATGCCCGCCCGGAGAACCCCCTTGGCGTCCTCCAGCGTGAAGATATGCGCGATCGTTTTGAGCCCGTGCTTGTGGGCCTCGTCGATGGCTGCGCCATACAGTTCGGGGCTCAACTTGGTCACCGTGTGATCCCGGTCGTCGACCCAGAGCTTGACGAGGTCGACTTTCTTCGCGGCTAACTCCTGGACGTCCTTGCGCGCCTCGGCCTCGGTTCTGACCCAGTACGGAGCTTCCGAGCGCCCCGGCTCCGGTCCCGTCAGGCCGCGACCCGCCGTGCGCAATCGCGCGGCATTGGGGATCGTTTCCGCCCGCACCTGGAACGCCACATCGCCCGTATCTTGGCCCAGGCTCATCGCCACGCCGACGCCCCAGTAGGCCAGATGCTGCAGCTGATCCACAAGAGCATCCCGAGTCACCGCCAGGTGCTTGTGCATGTCGACGATCGCCGGCATGACGGTCTTGCCGGTCAGATCCACACGAGCCGCGCCCGCCGGAACCTTGAGCTGTCCTTTTCGGCCGACCGCCGTGAAGCGGCCGTTCTCCACGAGGAACGCGGAATCCGCGATGGGCGCGCTGCCGTCTCCGACGATGAGCCGCGCCCCTTCGAACACCGTCACGGCTGCCGGCTGCTGCGCCTCGACCACCACTGGCGCCAAGCAATCCGCCGCCAAAAACAGAGCGATCGAAAACAGACATGCGAGCGGCGTCACATTCCGCGATTTCCCATTTACACGGCGCATAGAAGGTTCCTCCCGATATGGAATTGCGCTTATATCGGAGCAAGTATACACCTCGGAAGAGCGGGAGGCGGCTTCCGGCAGCATCTTGAATTCGTCGAGCCGCCTGCCCCAAACGTGCAAGCGAACCAGGTGGGAGCCGGAACGCTTCCGCTAATGTGCGATATTTTGCGCCCCGCTCTGGCCGACAATTGTCAGGAACTCATCATTGGTACCGACGCGTCCGTGAATGGGCACGTGCTGCACTACGTCCAGCTTTTGCTTCCGCATATTCTGATAAAGCGTCCGCATCCCAGCCGTTGGAACAGGCGCCGGCGCGCCCGGCGCTGGCGGCGAGTAGAGGTCCGCATTGATCAAGATTTTTTCTTTCGGGAGATAAGCCATGAGCATATCGGCGCTGTGGTTGCCTTGCGCGAGCGACGGATCCTCCAACTCGTAGGCCATATCCTGCACGTGAAAAATCTCCAAGATGCGCGCGCCGTCCGTAATGACGTACTGTGCCGCGCCGCCGCCCGGGCCGCCGGCAAAGTTCGCAACCGTCTCAATGGGCGCGGGGCGCCGGCTGATCATATACATCGGCTCGTACAAAGACATGCGGTCCGGCTGCAATTCGCGGGGCGCCGGGTAGAACATGATGTCGAGGTAATACTGCTTATTGGATTCATGCGTAATCACGGTGGTGCCCTGAGAAAGATACGTCCGAAGGCCGCCTGCATGATCGAAATGATGGTGCGTATTCACGACATATTTGATCAGTTTGTTGGGGAGCAGCCGATTTGCTTCTTCGATGACGGCAAGCGAGCGGGCTTCGTTCTGGGGCGCCTCCACGACAACGGCGAAGTCCTTGAATTCAACGAGCGTGCTGTTGTGAGTGCCTCCGCCGAGCAGCCAGACGCCATCGGAGAGTTTTTGGCTCTCGACTTTAACCGGCGGCACGGCCGCCGCGCGCACCACATCCGGGACGGGTATCGTGGTCACCGGCACGTTGGCCTTCACGTCGGTCACGTTGTACTCGTAGTAGTTGTGCGCGGGATTCAATCTCGGATCGCCCTGGTGCACATGCAGCAATGTGGGGAACTGCACGCCGTCAAAATTCCTGTACTTCGTGTAGCGCATCTCGTAATCCATGTCGCCGTAAACAGGATTGGGAAACCACGTGTCCGTGAGTTCGACCAGATTCTGGTCGTTGATGGTTCCGTTGATCCGGTACTTCCCGATGGTGAAAGATACGATGGTCACTTTGCGTCCAAACGCCGAGAGGCCGGCGTCCGACGCACCCACGATGGGCAGCGTAATGGCCGTTGCGTCTTTCGCCGCCAGCGCCGCCTTGAGGAATCCGTGAGGCGTAATCGCGAGCTCGAGCTGCCGCAGGTCGGCGTACGACACGCCATCCAGATAGAGGCTCGTAAGGGGTACCGCTTTGTCACCCTGCATGTCCCAGGCATAGTTACCACTGAGAATGGACGTGACGCGCTCGTCGGACATCCGCGGCCTGCCGAGAAGCGGATACTTGCCCTGCCTACGCGTGTAGTCCTCACGCGACCACTTGGCGTCGTAGTCGATCGCGCGCGTGTAGTCGGCAACTTCGTAGTGCGGCCAATCTTCAGCGAGCCCGTAGGTCTGGCCGATTCGCGAGGACCAACCGCTGGCGGAGTATCGGATCGTCTTAAGATTCGCACCCCCCATCGCCTTGAGAGAAGCTTCCAAAACAGAGCGGACATCCTTGACCGTCTGCGCCGATGCGGGTCCCACTATTATGCCTAGAAAAGTTGAAAAAATAGCGACCTTACGCTTCATGTGGTTCTCCTGTGCGTTCCGTTAGGTGATTTTAGCTTAAGAGCGAATAGAATATGTCCCGAAGCCGACGGGAGCGGCAGAATCAAGGAATGCGCGGCCGTTATCAAGCCATGCGTGAAGTTTGCCGAGTGAAACCTTGGGCGAGGTGAAACACGTGCTATGCAGGGCCGCGTCCACCGCCGGGTGCAAACGGAGGATAAGTTCGCGGATGCAGAATCTCGCGCTCCAAGAAGAAATCCGTGAGCGCCGCGCAGGACTCGGCGAATTCGGGATGTTGGTCAAATTCGTGCGGAACGCCCGCGAATGTGTGCAATTCGGAGGGAACCTTGGCGCCGCGAAGCACCTGCAACAAACGCTGGCTGTTCTCCGGAGGGATGGTCACGTCCGACAAACCGTGGAAAATCACGGTGGGCGGGTAGCCTTCCTTGATATGAGTGACCGGGCTGGCGTCATTGATCGCCGCTTCGTCGCTCCCGGGAGGCAGCAGCGCCTGTGCGACGTTCTTTACGTCGGTTTGCGGATAGAATGCGACGCAAGCCGCCAGCCCGGCGTCGGGCTGGCCGGCAGTAAAAAGCGCGATGTGTCCTCCCGCCGAATGGCCAACGATCGCGATGCGCTGAGGGTCGATACCGAGCGAACTGGCATGGGCCCGCGCCCAGCGGATATGGGTCTTCGCATCCTCGATTTGCGAAGGCCACTTCGCTACGCCGCTCAGGCGATATTGCGCCGCGATGGACACATATCCGCGAGCGGTGATCGGCATCACCTGGCTGGCAATCGCTTCCTTGCTCCCGCGAGCAAACCCTCCGCCGTGAAAGTGCACCAACGCCATGTGCTTCTCGGTTCCCGCGGGCGGTCTGTAAATGTCGCAATGCAGATCGGTATCGCCGCCTTTGCCAACGACGACGTCTTTTTCCACCTTGACACCGGACGTACCGGAGCTTTGCGCGAACGCGAAGGAACTCACGGAGTGCCCGAGCGCGGCAGCACCGCTCACCCCGAGAAAAGTTCGGCGAACAATCGGCAGGTTGTTAGACATAGCCGGATTATACAATGGTCTTTCAGCGCTCATTTTTGACGATGCAACCGAGTCTCTACCAGCCCTCGGTTAATCGAGTTGCGTAGCCTCGGAAAACGGGTTGATCGCCGCCGGCAGACGGCACTCCGAAATTCGTCGTCCTGCCGACACTTGTGAAGATTCCGGCAGACTTTTCGGATCTCTCGATTCGCCTTGCTCCCCCTGCAATTTTCTCTTGGGGATCTCTCAATTCTGCACGGACATGAGGCCACTCACATCGGCGTCACGGTCCAGAATGAAGCCGAGGTTAGGGGCCATCATTTCTTCCCAGCTCTGGAATCCCTGATACACCCATCTCTTCGGATCGGGATTGTTCTTGTTATTGACGGAATTGTCGTAACGAAATTCGAAATGCATGCGCGTGCCCTTCGGTAACTTCAGCGCGGTTCCGTAGGCAAGCTGCCAGTTAAAATCGTAACGCGGAACATTCAGCACGACTTCTTCCCGTCCATCCGGATAAGTTATGGTGTATCGCGCGCTCTTTCCGCGAACATGCGCATGCGGCCGGAGACTCACGATCTCGACGTCTTTGAGGAACGTAATATCCATCGGAGGAGCCAGGTAGTTGCTCTCGTTTGGAGGGATTTTAAATTCCGGATTGTAGGTGGCCGCGAAAGCCGCCCTCTCGCTGGCGGGTGTTTTCGCGGTGACAGGGGCATCCTCTCCGGAACCCTGCACGATGAACTTTTTCGGCGGCGGCGCCTTCGCCACAGTGAAGCCAATCTTCGACCGATCCACGACCGCGTTACCGTTCGTCGTGTAATGGATACTCACGACAATGTCCGATCCGGCCGGTACCAGCTTCCCGGCATTCCAGGCGCGGTAGTCGTCGTAGGTTGCGCCCGGAAGGTAGCAAAAATCGAGTGTTTGCTTCAGGGTCGGGTGGCCTTGTCTGAGCTTCACTTCGGTGCTGCCGACGTCGCGGGTGGCGATCGTCATTCCCGGCAGCTCGGCGAATCCTTCATTGCCCGGGGTAGGATTGCCCGTATCATCACGCGGCACTTGCACCCATTCATAGCGGTTGTAAACCGTGGTGGGCTTGTGTTTCTCAAAACTGAAACAAATGTGATGCACCACCGAGGCTTCACCCGGCAGAATCTCCATCGAGGTGATCCAGGTGTCCTGTTTAAAAGGCGCCGGCAGCGCGATCAGCTCCCATTCCAGAACTCCCTTGGCCGGCACGTCGTGGGGCGGCAGATCCATGACGATATCCGGCTGGATGCCCCAGCCGCCGGCGGGCCATTGAATGGGAGCCGGCGCGGCCGTGGGATCACCCGGCGCGGCTCCGGTATCCGCCCACTTCACCAGCGCGTCGATTTCGCTCTGTTTCAGCGAACGATCGTTTACGAAATGGCCGTAATTAGGATCCGCGAACCAGGGCGGCATCTTCCTGGTGGTCACCGCGGCCTTGATCGCCTTGGCCCATGGACGCGCTTCCTGATAACTCAACAGCGACATCGGCGCAGCCTGACCAGGCCGATGACAGCTCTGACAGTTTTTCTGCAGAATAGGAAGCACGTCCTTCGAGAACGTTACCGGGGAGGATAGATCGGCCGCGAGGAGAACCGTTCCGCCCGCCAACCCCGCTAGAATCATACGCATCATACGCTTACCGCCTTAGCCAGGATTTCACCGCCGATGCATGAACACGACGAATTATACATGAATCAGCGGCGCGAGGAGCGATCGCGTCCTACCTGATCCGGAAGATCCGGTTGATCCGCCTTCAGACAGAAAGGCCGGTGCAAAACGGCCATTTGGAGACGTTTCAACCGCCCGCTGGCACTTCACCGGCTCCACCTCAAGTGATGCGACTTGGAAAAGTTAAGTCTTATACCTGGGCAACAGGCCGAGAGCATTGTCGCGCTCGATGAGGCGCAGTTCGTCGGCGTTCATCACGCCGCTTATTTCCAGGCCTTTGATCTCATCCGCTACTTTAGTCAATGGGTAATCGGTTCCGAACATGATTTGCGAAACCGGAATAAGTTTCTTGAGTGCCGACAAAGTGTGCGCGTTGTTCGAATGCGCCGTATCGTAGTGAAACTGCCTCAACACAGCTAGCATCGCGGCCTGTGTCGCCACTTCTTCCTTTGTTTCGGCGCCCTGTGGCGTATTGGATCGTTCGAACGTGAAAGGCATCAGACCGCCCGAATGAGAAACGATGAAGCGAACGTCGGGATAGCGCGGGGAAGGAACTCCTGTTTCGCGCCGCCCCGGCGTTTTGATCAGACTCAAGATCGTGCGGTAGTGGTCCCATCCAAAAATCTCATATGGCCCGCTGTAGATCCTGCGGTGGACATACACCAAAGCCTTTCTTCGATTGAGCTCCTGAAACACCGGCTCCAATGCGGAATCGCCAAGCAGCCTGTCGCCGTAAATCTCGCCATAGTTCGTCAGCACGCCGCAGCCGTCGGCTTTGAGCGTGTCGAACGCATATTCAATTTCGTGAAGACTTCCCTCGACATCGGGCAGCGGCAAAACGGCGAAGTGCCCGAAGCGTCCTTTATAATCCGCTCTCATCTTGGCAGCGAACTCGTTGCAATCGCGTGCGAGCCGGCGGGTTTCTTCCATCGGCGAATACTTTTCCCCGTACCAAATCCCCGGTGTTGTGATCGACAACATGGACGTGGCCACGCCGGCTTGATCCATCATTTCGATGGATACGGCGGGCGTCCAGCCTTTGAACGAGTTCAAGGGGTTGTTCATCTTCGCCCCCTGGTTTATTTTGGCCGGGATTGCCGCGGCCCACTGCGGCGGCGCATAGTGGCTGTGTATGTCCACCTTCCCCTGTCCGGATGGCGGCGCCTGCGCTTCCAATCTAGCGCCTGGAAGGATGAAGCTCGACGCCAGCGCGCCCACTCCCTTCAGAAATCGCCGGCGCGGCATGCCGCACCCGCAGAACATCTGACTTGCACTCTCAACTGTTCGAACCGTGTGACTCATGACGATCCTCCCATTTCGTGCATCCCGCCGGATGGAACCAAACCCCGGCTCCTTTCAATCATAGATGCTGATCAGAATCAAAGTGGATCTCGTCCCCGTCTTCGAGGAACTTGCGCACCTCGCCGGTCGGCAATGCCAGCGGTTGCGCGCCTCGTTGCGTCAGTTCTACCAGGATCAGCCGTTTCGCTCGTCACAGGGATTGCGCTCCCGGTGACGTTTTGCGGTTAGAGAAGCGGTGATTTAGCGGAGCGAAATCACGCCCGAACTTCCAACAGCGGGGATCAAAGCGCCCAACGCTGTTGACGCTTCAACACCGACAATCTGAATCGGAATCGTTTTCTTCGAGGGATTTGCCGCAATCTGGAATGTTGCCGTCGCAATCGTGCCATTGCTGATCGCATCCTTCGTTAATCCGAAAATCAAACATTTGTCCGCCGAGCATGAGGCGGACTTACCCACGTTCGCCGCTGATGTACTGACAGCCACGGTCACGCCCGAGATGTCGGAGGAATGGCTAAACGACCACTGGATGGCAGCTGGTTTGGATTCCCCGAAGGTAACCAAATTGATCGGGACGGAAATCGTACCCCCAGCCGGCGCAGATCCCGAGCCGATAAAGAGCACGACGTTTTGTCCCCAGCTGGTTACTTGCAAGCCAAGCAAGGCAAGAAGGGTGAGGAAAATACGCGGCATTTGTCCTCCCTATTACAGGCTCTGTCTGGTTCTGGAGCTAAACACCGGGCGCAGGCGACTCCGATTCCTGTGGAAATGCAGGTCGGAGATTCAGTGACCTTGGACGTGCTGCTGGCACGGCCCTGTTTCCGCCACAATAGTATCACGCCGTTTCCAGTAATTCCTGCACGAAGCCACCACGACAATGACGCTGCCGCAAACGACAGGCCGCACATTAAAACGACAGGCCGCACATTAAAGAGATAATTCCGGAGGTCAAACCGTTACCGAAGACGCGGCATCGTTGGATTCAAAAACATGGCTAGCTATTGATTTTAGTGGTGGGCCTGACAGAACTCGAATCTGTGACCTCCTGCGTGTCAAGCAGGCGCTCTAACCAACTGAGCTACAGGCCCGGAGTGCGCGTCGCGCGATCGCCGCAGCCGCATAAAAGCGTGCGGCAGCGGTAACATCACCGACGATTGTCCAGTTTAACACACGAGTCTTCCTCACATTCGCATTTCGCAACAAAAGGAGCGCCCCGCGCCGCGACCGCGATCACTCGCTCCTTTTCATTGCTCCTGACCATTCTATTCCGGGCTACGATAATCGCATGGATGGAACAATCGCGTGAATAAGAACGAGGTGAGTCGCGAAGAAGCCTGGCAGATCGTCTGCGAATTCGTGCAGTCCGATAGTCTCCGCCGCCACATGCTGGCCGTGGAGGCCTGCGTGGTGGCCTATGCCCAGAAATTAGGCGAGGATGAGGCGATCTGGTCGATCACTGCCCTGCTCCACGACTTCGATTGGGAGATTCACCCGAGCGCTCCGGACCATCCGGCAAAAGGGGAAGCAATCCTAGCCGGCCGCGGCGTCTCCGAGGAGGTGCGGCGAGCGATCCTTTCTCATGCCGATTATAGCGGCGTTCCGCGCGTCAGCCGTCTCGAGAAAGCTCTCTATGCCTGCGACGAATTGGCAGGTTTTCTGACCGCCTGCTCTTATGTGAAGCCTGGCCGCAGCATTCATGAAGTAGATGTGAAAGGCGTCCGCAAGAAACTGAAAGACAAAGCTTTCGCCAGGGCGATTAACCGCGACGATATACTTCGCGGGGCTGCGGAAATGGATCTCGACCTCGACCAGCATATCGAGTTCTGCCTGCGCGCCATGCAGTCTCGCGCCGCCGAATTGGGGCTCGCGGGTTCAACTGTATAACCTAGCCTTCCTGTTGATTTTCTCAGCGCGCGGCTGCTCCCTCGCGCTACACTCAACTTTATGTCCGTCTTTGTCCCCCCGTCCCGGCTATTGTTCGGACCCGGCCCTTCCCAAGTTCCCGAACGCGTTTATGAGGCGATGTCGAAACCCATCGTCGGCCATCTTGATCCCTTTTTATTCGAACAGTTAGAGCACATTCGCGCCGCACTGCGCGAGCTGTTCGGCACCAAGAACCAGTTCGTCCACCTCCTTTCCGGTACCGGTAGCGCCGGAATGGAGGCGGCTCTTTCTAATTTCGTGGCTGCCGGTCAGAAGCTCGCGGTTTTTTCGGCGGGCTATTTCTCGGAACGCATCATTGAAATGGGCAAGCGCCACGGCGCCAACGTCGTCATTCTGAACAAGCCCTGGGGCGAGACGTTCACCGAAGCCGAGGCCCGGGAATTTCTGGACCGCGAAAAGCCTCACGCCGCTGCTTTCGTCCACGCGGAAACCTCGACGGGCGCGCTGCAGGACCCCAAAGCGATCACCGGACCGGCGCATGGAGCCGGCGCGTTAACCATCGCCGATTGCGTGACGTCGCTCGGCGCCGTGGCGATCGATGCCGACGCGAACGGGATCGATATCGCCTATAGTTGCACGCAAAAGGGCCTGAGCTGCCCGCCCGGGATGGCTCCCATCACGGCGTCTCCCGCGGCGGTGGAGCGTCTGCGCGCACGCACTTCGCCCTGCCCCATCTGGTATCTCGATCTCGGATTGCTGCTTGAGTATTACGAAGGCACGCACCGGTATCACCACACCGCCCCTGTTACCAATATTTACGGAGTCCGCGAGGGCCTGGCCGCGATCCTCGAAGAAGGCGTCGCCCAACGCTTCGCCCGCCATCAGCGCGCTCATCAGTACTTCGTGAAGCGGATCGAAAAAGAGGGGATGCGCCTGTTCGTGCCGGAAGGCCGCCGCATTCCGAACCTGAACACTGTGTGCCTTCCTGAAGGTGTCGACGACGCGCGCACCCGTAAGCGCCTGCTCACCGAGCGCGGCATCGAAATCGCGGGCGGCTTCGGACCCCTCGCCGGCAAGATCTTCCGGATCGGCGTGATGGGACCCCTCGCCACCGAGGACAACGTCAACCTGCTGGTCGACGCATTGCTCGCTTGCATGCGAGATTGAAATCACCCTACCGTACCGGCTGAAGACGTGCTCTTGCGACAGGGCATGAAATTTTATTCGGTTCGAATCGCGTTAGCTCTAGCTATGGCCATAAGCGCCCAACTCGCGGTCGCTCAACACGTTGACTTCGGAATCTTGGGTGGCGTTCGACTGACCGATGACTTCGGCCCATACAATGGCCCCACGACGGATGAGTCAAAGCGCTACATCGTGGGTGGCAAGTTGGAAGTCGGGCTACCTCTTCGCCTGTCCGTCGAAGTCGATGGTCTGTACCGGGACTTTGGCTTTACCACCAACACCAGTGGTCTTTTTGGCAGCAGCCTCACCCGGGAGCGCGACAGCTCCGTCGAGTTCCCGATGATCTTGAAGTACCGCCCACCTGTTCCCCTCATACATCTGTTTGTGGGAGTCGGGTACGACTTGCGCACGGTCCACGGAACGGACGCAACCTCCGGGTATGCTATCGGGTTTGTCAACTCCAACCCGCCAACGGAAGTCATCACGCCTTTTTATGATTCGCGTTCGCCCGCGAGCTACGCGGTGACAAACGGCGTTGTCATTTCGGGCGGGGTGAACCTGGACGTCGGCCGCCACTTACGGCTCTCGCCCGAGGCCCGCTATGTGCATTGGGGCGAGCCGCTTATGAACCTGTTTGGCAGCGACGGCAAGTTAAGGGTTGTCTCCAATCAGGACGAGGCCTTTGTCCTCCTAGGGATATCGTGGCATTGAGGCATGAGATAAACGACTGATGCTCAACCCCTAGCCCTAGGGCTTTGATTGAAAGAGCCACAACATTCGGTAGTCTACGCGCTTTACTTTCCCTTCGAATGGGTTTAGGATTGAATCACCCCCCGAGAACGTCTCTAATTAAGGGAGGGGTTGTCTTGCTGAAGTTAAAGCGCGTCGACATCCAGGGATTCAAATCCTTTTACGACCGGACGGAGATGCGGTTCCACGGATCTGGTATCGCGGCCGTCGTGGGTCCCAACGGCTGCGGCAAATCCAACCTCAGCGACGCGATCTCCTGGGTCCTCGGAGAACAAAGCGCCAAGAGCCTCCGCGGCTCCCGCATGGAAGACGTGATCTTCGCCGGAACGCGCGAGCGTAAGCCGCTGGGGATGGCGCAAGTCACCCTGACGATGGTCGACCCCGCCGCCAAAGTTGCCGGGACGCAGGCCGAGAAACCCGAAGCCGGCCCCGTGGTCCTGAACGGTGTCCATGCAACCAATGGCCACGCCAATGGGCATCCTCCGGTTGAACAAGATAATGCAAAGCCCGCCACGGGACATGCCAGCGGCCTCGGTCATCACGCGCACGGGCATACCGGCGAAGTCACCATCACGCGCCGCTTGTACCGCTCCGGCGAAAGCGAGTATCTCATTGATGGACGATCGGCCCGTCTGCGGGACATTCAGGATCTCTTCTCCGGCACCGGCCTTGGTCCGGAAAGCTACGCCATCATCGAGCAGGGACGCATCGGCCAGATTCTCTCCAATAAACCCTCTGACCGCCGCGCGATCATCGAGGAAGCGGCGGGCGTCGGAAAGTACAAGACGCGCAAGCGCCTGGCTGAGGCGAAGCTCGAAGGGGCCAAGCAAAATCTGTCGCGTGTATTCGACATTCTCGAAGAGGTCGGACGCCAGGTGAATTCGCTCAAGCGCCAGGCATCGAAAGCCAGACGCTACGAAGAGCTGCACGCCGAGATGCTGGGCTATTTACGCCGCGCCGTTTCCGGACGCTTTCAATTGTTGGAGCGCGAAGCCGCGAAACTGGCGCTGGATCTCGGGCAGGCGCAGACCGCCTTTCAGAATCTCTCCGTCGAAGTGCAGGCCAACGAACAGGAGCATGCCCGCACGCAGGAATCCTGCTATCAGGTGGAGGCCGCCCTGACGGGGGCTCGCGCACGCGTCGCCGAACTGAACCTGGAAACCGAGCGTACGCGCGGGCGGTTGGAATCGCAGGCTCGCCAGATCGGCGCGATCGACGAGCGGCTGGCCGGGAGCGAAGCCGAAATCCAGAATCTGGATGCGCGTCACGAACGCGAATCGGCGGAGCTGGCTGCGTGCGCCGAATCGCTCGCCGCCATGGAACGGGATTACGCCGAAGCCCGCCAGCGCATGGAAGCGAAGGCCGCCGAACGCGACGCCCTGCAAACGCGTTTGCGGGAGCAGGAGCGTTTGCTTGAAACCGCACGGCAGGAAGTTCTGCGACTGATGAGCGAGGCTTCCGCTGTGCGTAATCAGCTGGCGCAGACGGATGAATATCTGGCCTCCATGGAGCGCGATGCCGTGCGGGCCCGCAAGGAAGAGGAAACGGCGCTCGGGGAACTGGCGCGGCTCGACCAGGTCAAAGAGGAGATCTCCGCGCGCCTTTCGTCCGGGCAGTTGGAAATGGAGTCGCTCTCCGAGCGGCGGCAGCGCGTCGAGGAGGAACTCAAGGGCGGGCAGCAGCGCGTCAGCTACGCGCGAGGGATGCTGCAAACCCTGCGGGACGGGCTTTCGAAAGAACGGGCGCGCAAGGAATCGCTCGAAGGGATTCTCTCGCATCGCGCTTATACGACGGAATCCGTCAAGCGCCTGTTTACCGAAATCGAGAGGGGCCACGCCGGCGGATTCCGCCCGCTCGGCCTGCTGGCGGATTTTGTCGAAGTGATCCAGCCCGAATGGGAAAAGGCCTCGGAGGAATTTCTCCGCGAGGAATTGGAATACGTCGTCGTGCGGAATTGGGAGGAAGCCGAACAGGGCGTGGCGTTCCTGCGCGCTGAATCCGGGGGGCGCGCGACATTTTTGATCCACGACGCCGCGGGATCTTCGCCCGCAGCGTCTGAATCCACGTCGGATTTGGCGTACGATTTTTCTCATGATTCTGGCGTCGCCGGGAAACTGCGCGACGCGGTGCGTCTGACCAATGGATTCTCGGATGCTCCAAGAGGGTTCCTGCCGCGCCTATCCCGCTGCTTCCTGGCGTCTGATCACACCGAAGCCGCGCGCCTGGCCGTCGCCCATCCCGATTGCTATTTCCTCCTGCCCGACGGCGCGAGCTACCACGGCGACACCGTTACGGTGGGCGGAAAGAGCGCCTCCGGACCGCTCGCCATGAAGCGAGAGCTGCGCGAGATTACCGGCCGCGTGGAAACCCACGAGCGCGAGACGAATGAAATGACCGGCGAGCTCGAAAGTCTGGAACGCACCGTCGCGCAACTGAGCCAGGAACTCGAGCAGGTTCGCACCGAGCAGCAGGCGCGGGAAAAAGACGCGCTCGCGCTCGGACACGAGCAGCGCAAGCTCGCCGAGGAGCACGCGCGCTCGGGTGCGCGCCTCTCGGCAGCCCGATTTGAACTGGAGCGGCTGACGCGCAAGGATCAGGAAGCGCGCGAGCAGCGAGAGCGCAACCATTTGCTGGTCGCGGAAAAAGAACAAGCTCGCTTCGATCAGGAAAAGGCTCTGGAGGCTGCCCGAGGGGAATTCGAAGCGCAGCAGACCCACGCGCACGCCATCGGCGAGGAGTATTCCACGTTGCGAGCGGCGCTGGCCGTGCTCGAAGAGCGGGCTCGTTCGGAGAAGGCTTCGGCCGCGCGTCTCGAAGGGCAAGTGCGGCAGATCGAGGCGCGGCGGGAACAGATCGCCGTCGATGCCGGGCGCATGGGCGTGGAACGCAATCGCCTGCTCGCGGATAACATCGAGCTCGATCAAAAAGCGCAAATGCTCGCCGATCACACGGCGGAAGCGGCGGCAACCGTGGAAATCCTGACGGCGCAAGAGACGGGCGGGCGCACCGCGCTGGCCGCGCTCGACGAACACCTGCGTTCTTTGCGTATCGATGTCCAGGCGGCGCAGGAGCGACGCGCCCAGTTCGAGGTGGAACTGGTTCGCAAACAATCCGACTTGAAGCATCTCGACGAAACCAGCCGCAAGGAGTTGGGCGAGGCCGCCTCCGCGATCGCCTCGGCCGAGGAGGAAGCGGGCGCAGACGCTGTGGCGGCGCAGGACTCGCCGGAGGCGAGCTTACAAGAAACGGAACAACTCTATCAGGACGTCCGCGCCCGCATCGAAGCCTTGGGACCGGTCAATCCTCAGGCGCTCGAGGAATTCAAAGAAGCCCAGCAGCGCTACGACTTTTTGAACGCCCAGCGCCAGGACTTGATCGACTCCATTCGCGACACGGAGAAAGCCATTCAGGAGCTGGACGCCGAGTCGCGGCGCCGCTTCCAGGAAGCTTTCGAGGCCGTGAACGCCCACTTCAAGGAAATGTTCCGCACGCTGTTCGGCGGCGGCCAGGGCGAAATGCGCCTGACCGACGAAACGAATCTCGCCGAAAGCGGCATCGACATCATGGCCTCGCCTCCCGGCAAGAAACTCCAGCACGTGGCGCTGCTTTCGGGCGGCGAGAAGTCGCTGACCGCGATGGCGCTCCTCATGGCGATTTTCCGTTATACGCCGAGCCCGTTCTGTATTCTCGACGAGGTCGATGCTCCGCTCGACGAGCCCAACATCCAGCGCTTGAGCCGTCTGATCAAGGAAATGGCGATGGACACGCAGTTCATCGTGATCACGCACGCCAAGCGCACCATGGAAGTCGCCGAGTCGCTCTACGGCGTCACCATGCAGGAGCCGGGTATTTCGAAGCTGGTCAGCGTGAAGTTCGACCCTCTTCCCGCGGCGCAAACCAGGGAAACGGTCGCGATGGCGACGGTGTAGAAAAGCGAGGCGGCAAGCTCTCAGTGCGTTAGATCGTAAATCCAGTAATTCACACCGATCCGGTAGGCCAAGCCCGAGAACTTCTCGTCATAGCGCGGATCGTCCGACCATTCCCAGGCGTCGCCGAGATCCATATTGAAGCAGATCGCGACCATGAGGCGGCCCTTGTCATCGTAAATTCCGCGCCACTGCGCCGTGTAGCCATCTTTCTCGTAAGTGCGGCCGCTCCGGAGATACTGCGCGCCCGGGACTTGAAAGCGCTGATCCAGGTCGTAGCTCGTGTGAAAAATCGGATCGCTATCGGGGATCTCCACGATGTCCCGGTCGGGAAATACCTTCTTGATGCCTTCGAGGAAAACCTGCCACTCCTGCGTACCATGGAAATCGTCCACCATGAGGAATCCGCCGCGGAGCAGGAAATCGCGCAATTGCCTGGCCTGGTCGTCGGGAACACGCCAATGCCCCACCTCCACGGCATACATCGAGGGCCAGTTATACACGTCGTCAGCGCCGTCCAGATCCACAACCTGCTCCACCGAGCGCGTATCGATGCGCGTCAGACGGCGGATCCCCTGCAACAGGTGCCGGTCGGAGCGAGGATAGTCAATGGTCCAGTTCAGGTCGTCGCCGCCCCGATAATAGCCGCGGCCATAGCCGGGCACCCGCAGGCGCGCCCGCGTCCATTCCGTCTGATGCTGCCAGTCTTCCGGCAGCGGAAAATTAGTGTACTCGCGGCCCGGATATTCCTTGAAAGGACGCTGCGCCCGGAGCACGCTCCATGCGCCGGACAGGGCGATCAGGACCACCAGCCAGACTTGAGTGCGCCGGGGCATTTTTCAAATATACGCCTTTGCGGATGACCGATTACCAGATATATTCTTTGGCGTCCCGGCGTCTTTGGTAGCTATCGAGGACGTGCACGACGCGGAGCTTTTTGAGCTTCGTCGGGGAAAGCTGGCCCAGAGGAACGTACAGGATTTTGCGCCCCAGATGACTCGCAATGGACCGCATGATCGAGCGCGGAGGCTTTGCCGCGACGTAAACCACGAAGCGCTCCACCGAATAATCCAGCGCCGCCATCAGCAGACGTTCCGATTTGCTTTCGGCGAATTCGTAGTCCTGGTCCGTCCACACGTCGAACATCCGTCGCGGAGGGAGGGTCATCAATAGGCCCCCGTACTCGGCGCGCCCGATCCCAGGACCCACCAGGTGGTCGAACGGCGGTGTCGAGTAAAACGCCATATCCGATTCGTTCTGATGCTCGCCAAGCCAGGTCGTCAGATAGGTATAGCGATCCTCGCGATCTTCGTCGAAGATCACCACGACGGCGCCTACTTCTCCCGCCAGCCGGTCCGCCTTGCGCACGAAAATCTTGTGGCGATGCCAGTTGCGGATCGTCTCTCGAATGTCGATGCCGTCCAGAATCGAGGTGGTGAAGGGTTCCACGCGCACGCGCTCTTCGGAGAGAATGGCCTTCGCCTTCTGCTTCAGAAAACGCCCGCACTCCTCGATCACGAGATCCTCGGGCGGGTAGGAGCAGATCGCCTCGCCGGTGGTCTGGCGCGCCCATTCGCCCGGCGTGTTTTCGCGCTTCCGTGGTTTCAGGCTCGCGGGTTTCAGACGCTGCTTGGGACGCGGCAGACGGCGGCGAATGCGGAGTTTCTTCGTGTTGATCCAGATCTCGCCCGCGCTCAGCTTCACGGTATCGAGCTCGGAAACCTCGTGCTGAGCCAGATACCGGTTCGCCATGGACCACACCTCCCAGCCGTAGTTGTCGTCCACGACGGAACGCGCGGCCACGGCCATGTCGTACACGCCGCACACCAGCTCCCCGTTGATATGCGCCAGATTGCGCGTGTAGCGCGCCATCATGCGGCGCTGCCAATGAACGATCTTTTCGCCGGTCGAGGCCAGGTATTTCGCCGCGGCTTCTTGCAACAGATCGTATTGCACCTTGGGGCGATCGAGCGTCTGTTCGCCCTTCATCTCCAGCCGGAAGAATTCGTAGCGCTCCTGCAGATAGGGATACTCGATGGTGATCTCGGCCAGGCATTCCGGATGCGGATTCAGCAGCAGGATCTCGTAGGGCGACAGGCGCGCGGGCGCGGTTTGCGGGGTCTCCATCGCATCGAGCAGCGGGTCGAGCATATTCAGCGCCACGACCACGAACACCTTGGCGCCCGGATCAGCGCCTTGCAGCTTCCACGCCATGGCCGCCGCGTGCGAGGTTACCTCGTCCGTGCGCACTTGCGGATAGACCCGATACGCTTCGATGTACTTGTCGAACCCGATCCGGCGCGTCGAATAGGTGTCCGGATAAAGCGCGGGGAGATGCGGGCGCTCAGCGGAGTCCGGTTCGAGAAAGATCACCTGCGCGCCGATTTCATCCGCGGTGCGCACGGCCTCGACAAAAGGATCGCAGGGTTCGACGGGAACATAGATCGCCTGCTCGTCGTCCTCCGAATCCCGGCCCGTTCCCTTCCCTGCCTCACGATGATAGAGAATCACCGACATTTGGGGCAGCCGCGCCAGCGCCTTGTGGTAAACATCCGCCAAAAATCCCGGGAGCTCCACGGCTACAACGTCGGGTTTTTCCGCAAGGATGCGGCGGCGCAGCTCGATGGTGAATTCCAGGCGCCCCGGGACGACCGGAAAATAGCGCAGGCGTCCACGCTGCAGCGTTCCGGATTTGATTTCAGCTTCTAGGGACATAGCGCAACGCTTCTTCGCCAAGCGTTTGCACGATCGCGTTTGCCAGCAGCTTTCCGCGCGCCTCGCCCGATTCCTGGAGCGCCAGCTTCAACGCATAGCGCCCGATGTTGATGCCGTCGCGCGCCGTATAGCGCTCGTCGGCGATGTGCGCCTGCTGCAGGAAGTCGGTCACGTAGTTCAGCACGTAATCGTCGGCGAAGGGAAGGTTCTCCTTCAAGATCGCGTATTCCTCGTGACGTTCCGGAAAATCGATCAGGATCTGCGGCTGCAGACGCGAGTGAATATATTCAGGGAGGTCGAAGGTGCTGGCGTCGTCGTTCATCGTGGCGACGAGGCGAAACAGCGGATGCGCCTTGATCTTGATTCCCGCGACGATCGATTCCACATAGCGGCGTCCATCGAGCAGCGGCGCGAGGCTCGCCCAGCTTTTTTCGCTCATGCGGTTGCCTTCGTCCATGATCACGATCCCGCCCCGCAGCATCGCTGTAACCAGGGGGGACGCGACGTAGCGCAGGCGCGCTTCCCCTTCGATCACCGGCGTGACCAGCAGGTCCTCGGGCCGGGTGTCGACCGTCGCCTGCATAATATACACTTCGCGCCCCAGCCGTTTGGCGGCGGCATAAGCGAGCGTCGTCTTGCCGACGCCGGGCTTCCCCAGCAGCCGCGGGTTCATGGGAAGATCGTGCTCGTCGATGACCAACCAGGCGGCTAGCAGCTGCCGCATTACTTCTTCTTGTCCCACCCAGGCGACGCTCAGCTCATCGGGATGGGCCAAGTGCAGCGGTACGCCTTCGATCTCAACAATCATGCCCTCTCAATGTAGCAACTTCCCTGCGGCTACTTCGATGACGCGCCTTCGCCTGGTGATTTGGACGCCGCGACATCAGTTTTTCCGCTGAGCCCCTGCAGATGCGTGCGGCAGCATGCGGGCAGTTCGTCTCCCAGCAGACCGATCGCGCACGCCAGCTTGTCGAGGAAGCCCGCCTGCGCGCTCACCAGCAAGTGGCGCGGATGCGCCTTCCAGGTTCGTGCAATGCGCCGGTCGAGCATCCTCGCCTGAGCCACGTTTTCGCGGCGGATGCGATTCTTTTCATATTCGCCCGCCGAGGACGGCACCTCCACGTGAATCACCGCCGCGTAGCGGGCCAGTTCATGCTCGATGCGGATGCCGAACTGCTCGCAAAAATCCCGGCGCGTTCCAGGCCAATATGCCACTCCGTCGAGCGAACCTCGATCGCACAACACCACCGCCGGTCTCGCATCGAGCGCCACGCGCTCCATTTCACGCTGCACGGCAAAGATCGCGCGTTGTGCGGCGCGCGTCGCCTCCGGTGTCGCCAGCCGCGGGAATCCGCCGCCGAAAACAATACTGGCGGACTCCGGCAGCAGCACGACATGGTGGCAAAAATAGCGCCGCGCCATTTCGAGAATCGCCGTCTTGCCGCCTCCGGGCCCTCCCGTCAGCACGACGAGCTTGGGATCGTGGCGGGTTTTCGAACATCTGCAGGCGTGGGAACCGGTGGCGAGCACAGACATGGAGATTTCTCTATCATCCGACAAGCGAAGTCGAACGCGGGGGTTGTAGAAATCTCTCAGCCTCGTCATCCCGAGCGAAGGGGGACCTGCTTTTCGGCCTACGTCGTGATTTCCTTTGATACTTCTACTGGCGGCAGCGCCGCGATCCTCGCGAGCAGCTTCGCGCGATCGAACACGAATCCCGGGCACGATTTATTCCCTCGGATCTCGCGATGCAATACGATGTGATCCTCGTCCAATGGGATCGACCAGCGCTGGGCAATATCATTCACCAATTCCGCCGACGCCTGATACTGTTCTTCGCCCCACGGATCTTCCGGCCTACCCTCGTGCTCGATGCCGATCGTGTACCAGTTCGCATTCACGCCCGGCCGCAGCAGTTTCCACGTGGGATCCACGGGTGCGCCCGCATGATACGCCGTGTCCTCTTCCTTCACGTACTGGTGAATCGCTCCGCTTTTCGCGACGATGTAATGCGCCGATACCTGCGCTTCGGGATTGTTGAACCACGCATCGGCCGATGAGAGGCAGCCGTCTGAGATGTGGATGACGATCGCAGCAGGGCGGAACCCGGCAGGCCGTCCCACACGAAAATTCTTTCCGCTGCATCCGATCCATTGAATTTTCAGGCCGTTCGTCACGCTTGCGCTCCTTTGAGCTTCAACAAATCTTTCAGGACTTCGAACCAAAACGGCGCGCCGAGCGAGAGCAGCACTGCGCTCCCCGCAACGCCCGCGAGATTCACCTGCCGCCACCTTCCCACCCACTGCGCCAGCGTCTGCGGAAACACGAGCGCACCTGCGCCCGAAGAGAACGTCCGGAACAAGTCGAGCATGTCGAGCGGCAGCCCGAACGCGACAGCCAGAGATATCGCCGCCGCGATCAACCGGCTTGAAGTGGTGAATCGGTCCGACGTTTTTCGCATAACCGCATCGAAAAGAGCGGAAAAATCGCCGCTGCCCGCGACGGCAGACAACTCCGCGGCGGTCACTTGGGTTCTGCCCTTCAGGTGCGAAACGTCCAGAATTCTGCGGGCTTCTTCCAGCTCGATTCCCGCGTGGCTGAGGATTTCGAGCAGGCCCACCTGCAGGTGGTTGGCGCGCAACTGCAGCGCGTCCACGGCGATTTGAGTCAGAATCGTGACGACCAGGCTCAGGGCGGCCAGCACCGTCGCGAAGCCGATCAGGAGATCGAGGGAGTGTAACATCGTGCCCAAATGTGAGCACGACCATACACTGCCACCGCGAAAAGGAAAGCTCTAAACGATGAGGGCGAGGGCGTTATCGATTTCTACTAAACGGTGAACAGCAATGCGTGTCATCCCGAGCGAAAGTCGAGGGACCTGCTTTTCGTTTACAATTCGATCGACAAAAACCGGGAACAAAAGTGAAGTCGTGATCGTTGTTCGAACTGACTAGGCACGATAAAATCGTGGCACAGTCGAAATGATGGATAAGACCTACATGGTGCGGTTTAAGTCTCCCGAGACGAGCACCCAGTCGGTGGTCGCAGCGGTCGCTGAAGTCGCGGGCGACTACCTGTGGATGTTCAGGGATGGCGAGCTGGTTGGTCTGTTTGCGAGGGAGGTCGTCGACAGTTGGTTCGAGGTCGGTCCCGAAAGCTCAAACTGATACACTGCCTGAAAAGCGGGTCCCTCGACTTCGCTCGGGATGACGGCGTCCCGTCTTGCGGCGGCCGCGCGTACCGCGTCAATACTTCGGAACGCTCGGGTCGATCTTGTCGCTCCACGCCAGGATGCCGCCGACCATGTTCTTCACGTGCTTGAATCCTTGCGAGCGCAGGAAATCGGCCGCCTTCGCACTGCGTCCGCCCATCTTGCAATGCACCACGATTTCCGCGTCGGGATCGAGCTCGCCGATACGCTTGGGAACGTCGTTCAGCGGGATCAGCTTCGCGCCGGGAATTCTGGCGATCTGATACTCGTGCGGCTCCCGCACGTCGATGAATTGGAACTTATCGCCGCGATCGAGCTTGGCTTTCAGCGCCACGGCGTCGATCTCGGTGTCGGAAACATATCCTGGTGCGGGAGCGGACACGGGTTGCACCTCCTGGGGGTTCGGCACGCCGCAAAATTCGTGGTAATCGATCAGCTCGGTGATCGTCGGATGATCGCCGCACACCGGGCACTCCGGATTGCGCCGAACCTTCATCTCACGGAACCGCATCGACAGAGCGTCATACAGCACCAGCCGCCCGATTAGCGGCTCGCCGATGCCAAGCATTAGTTTTACGGCCTCGGTGGCCTGCATCAGGCCAATGATGCCAGGAAGAATGCCGAGGACTCCACCTTCGGCGCAGCTTGGAACCAATCCAGGAGGGGGCGGTTCCGGATAAGAGCACCGATAGCACGGCCCCTGCTCGTATTCCTTGCCGTCAATCGTGCCGCCCGGATAAGCGTAAACGGTGCCCTGACCCTCGAAACGGAAAATCGAGCCGTAAACGTTCGGTTTCTTCAAGATCACGCAGGCGTCGTTAATCAGGTAGCGAGTCGGGAAGTTGTCCGTGCCGTCGACCACCATGTCGTATTCGCGGATGATGTCGAGCGCGTTCTCGCTCGATAGCGCCACATCGAACTTATCCACCTGCATGTAGGGGTTGATGTCGAGCATTGAATCCGCGGCGGAATCCAGTTTCTTGCGGCCGACGTCTTTCGTCCCGTGAATCACTTGTCTCTGCAGGTTGGTGAAATCCACGACATCGAAATCGACGATGCCGACGCGCCCCACGCCCGACGCCGCCAGATACAACCCGAGGGGTGCGCCCAAGCCTCCGGCGCCCACCATGAGCACTTTCGCCTGCTTCAACTTCAACTGCCCTTCCATGCCCACTTCGGGCAGGATCAGGTGGCGCGAGTAGCGCAGGATTTCGTCTTTCGTTAACTCAGTAGGTGGAGCTATTGTGGTTGCCACTCTACACCTCCAAAAACAATTAGATCCATCTAGCTTCCTGAAGATTCAGCCAGAGCCGCGACCAAAGGGAGCGGTTCAGCACCCGCCCTTTTCATCACACGAGCCTCCCGCGATGCTCGGGACGATCGACAGCGTGTCGCCCGCGGCCACCGCAGTCGCGTCCTTTTTCAGATAACGAATATCTTCGTCGTTCAAATACACATTCACGAAGCTCCGCAGCTTGCCCTCGTCATTGAACAACTGCTTGCGGAGATCAGGGAATCGCGTGGTCAGCTCGCTGAGCACTTCGCCCACGGAGGCGCCGTTCAGCTCCACGTGATCTTGTTTTTCCGCGAACTGCCGCAGGGGTGTGGGAATCAGGACTTTGGCCATATCAACTCTTCTTTCTCCGCGGCGGTCTGCTCGGCGTTCGGCAGGAAGCTGTTGGCGTGATCGAACTTTCCGCCCTTTATCGATAGTACGACGAACGAATACCAAGGGCAGGAGTTCTCCAGATCCGTCTTGGAGAAGTATGCATCGCAATCCGGATGCGAATGAAAAATACCGATGAGGTCGAGCCCCGCCGCGCGGGCTTTTTTGTCTGCGGCGAGCAGATCCTCGGGACGCAGTTCATAGCGCGCGCCCTGCGCGCCGGCATAAGCGTTTTCGATCGGCTCGGCGATCGTCACCTGTTTGGAAGCGCCATCGATGGTTCCGAGCATCGCCCCGCAACACTCGTTCGGGAACGCCGCTTCCGCATGCGCCACCATAACATCCCAGGGTTGTGGATTAACTTTGATCATGTTTTCCGGAATTAATCCTGTTCGTTCCAGAACGGTTCGCTGAGGTACTTCGTGGCCCCGTCGCACAGCATCGTGACGACCACGCCACCTTTTCCCTCCGCCACCAGCCGCTTACCGACCAGGTGCGCCGCATGAACGTTCGCGCCCGAGGACATGCCGACCAGCAGACCTTCGTTGCGTCCCAGCCAGCGCGTCATGCGATAAGCGTCTTCCGTTTCGAGCCATAGATTTTCATCTGCCAGCGCCGGATCGTAAATCGCGGGAACGATCGCCGTCGGCATATGCTTCAAGCCTTCCAGTCCGTGAAATCCCGAGGAAGGCTGCGCAGAAATGCACTTTACTCCAGGAACATCCTGCTTCAGCCGGCGCGAGGTGCCCATGAACGTTCCGCTGGTACCCATGCTGGTGACGAAGTGCGTAACCGCGCCCTCCGTCTGCCGGATGATCTCGGCGCCGGTCCCCTCGAAATGCGCGCGCCAGTTTGCGGGATTGCTGTACTGGTCCGGATAAAAATACCGTTCTTCCCCGGCCTCGAAAATTTGTTGGCACAATCGAATAGCTCCATCGGAGCCTTCTCCGGGATCGGAAAAAACCATCTCCGCTCCGTACGCCTTCAGAATCTGCTTGCGCTCATGCGAGGCGTTCGCCGGAAGGCACAACTTCAGCCGGTAGCCCTTGATCGCGCAAATCATGGCATACGCGATGCCGGTGTTGCCACTGGTGGCGTCCAGCAGCACATGATCCTTGGTGAGCTTACCGGTGCGCTCCCCCTCCAGAATCATATTCAGCCCCGCGCGATCCTTGACCGAGCCTCCGGGATTGAAGAACTCCGCCTTGGCGTAGATTTCGACGCCCGGCAGGTCCTCGTCGACCTTTGCCAGACGCACGAGGGGCGTATTACCGATCCGCGACAGGAGGGAAGTCGCCGGTTTTGCGGGGTTCTTGAGGGCGACAGGGGCCATGAGTCAGGTACTTTCTGATTGTAGAGATACCCCCCTAAGTCTGTCAACGTAATGGGGATTTCGTTTCTACCTACTATTAGAAGCGCTAGCCGCCCAGAAGTTGCAAGTTTCGCAATTTTACACATTTCGCCGGCAAAATCACTAAGGGTTCCTTCAGTCGTGGATGCTAGCCTAATCGTTATGGGCACCTCTTTCCCTCCCAGCCGCCGTAAGATTCTATCCATGGGCGCGGGCCTCGCCACGCTCACTGCCTGCGCGAAAAAGGAAGCTCCCAGTGAGTTGGGAGCGCCACTCTCAGGTTATGGAGCGCGATCGCCGCATGAAACCTCGACGCGCGCCCTGCCCCCGCCGGATTCGCCGACACCCGCCACCGGATCATCGCGCACACCCTTGCAGGATTCCTACGGCATCATTACGCCATCCTCGCTGCACTTCGAGCGGCTTCATTCGGGCGTACCGGACATCGATCCCGCCAAGCACCAGGTACTGCTGCACGGATTGGTCGACCAGCCGCTGGTTTATTCGATCGACGAGCTGAAGCACTTTCCGTCCGTTTCGCGCGTGCATTTCGTCGAGTGCTCCGGCAATGGACGCTCCGAATATTCAGCTGCCCTGGGACCAACGCCTCAGGCCAGCCACGGTTTGGCGAGTTGCAGCGAATGGACAGGCGTACCGGTGACCGCCCTGCTCAAAGAGGCTGGGCTGCATCCAGAAGCCAAGTGGATCATTGCGGAGGGCGCCGACCCTTGCCATTTGACGCGCAGCATCCCCATCGCCAAAATCATGGACGACGCGCTACTCGCGTATGCGCAGAACGGGGAGCCGCTGCGTCCCGAGCAGGGCTATCCCGTGCGCCTGCTGCTGCCCGGCTATGAGGGAAATACGAACATTAAGTGGCTGCGCCGCCTGATGGCCGCAGCCGAGCCGGCGATGACCACGCATGAAACCGCGTATTACACGGACCTGCTGCCCGACGGCAAGGCACGCCAATTCTCGTTGGATCTGGAAGCGAAGTCGGTGATTACGCGTCCTTCCGGCGGCCACAAGCTCATGTATGGAGCGGCGCCTTATGAAATCACCGGGCTCGCCTGGAGCGGACGCGGTAAGATCAGGCGCGTCGAAATCTCCACCGATAGCGGCAAATCGTGGAAGGACGCCGAAATGCAGCTGCCGGTCCTGAGCAAGGCGTTCACGCGCTTCCGCTTCTTATGGAACTGGGACGGCCAGCCGACCTCGATTCAATCGCGCGCCACCGACGAAACCGGCTACCTGCAACCTACGGCGGATGAACTCACGGAAGCTCGCGGTCGCAATTTCGGGTATCACAACAATCAGATCAAGGTCTGGTACGTGAAGGCGGACGGGAGCGTGTCGCATGCCGAGAATACATAAACGAACGTGGCTCTTTATCGCCGCGCTGGTGTCGATCTCGCCAATGGCGACGGCGCAGAACGGGCGCATCGGCAAGCCCGCCACCGACGCACAAATTCAAGCCGTCAACCTCACCGTGTTTCCCGACGGCGCGGGGCTTCCCGTGGGCAAAGGCACTCCCGCCAAGGGCAAGGACATCTTCAAAGACAAGTGCGCCGTGTGCCACAACGACAAGGGCGAGGGCCGCGAGAATCAATATCCCGCACTGGTGGGAGGAATCGGCACGCTCAACACGGCGAAGCCCGTGCGGACGGTGGGCAGCTACTGGCCTTACGCCACGACGGTTTTCGATTACGTTCGCCGCGCCATGCCTTACGATCATCCGGGCAGTCTGCAGACCGACGAGATCTATTCGGCCGTGGCGTTCATCCTGAACCTGAACGGCATCATCGGGGAGAACGATGAGATGAATCAGAGCACGCTGCCGAAGGTGAAGATGCCGAATCGCGACGGCTTCATCCCGGACGCGCGTCCGGACGTGAAGGCGAAGAGGTAGATGAGCCTTCCGCCTTGTGCGGACCGCTCAACTCGCCAGTTGATATTCTTTCAGCTTGCGGCCAAGCTTGGTGCGAGCGATACCGAGCAGACTCGCCGCAAGCGCCCGATTTCCCTTGCTCTTTTCGAGCGCCTGAAGGATCGCGCGGCGCTCCAACTCAGGAAGGGGCACGACGGGGCTCTCCGTCCTCAGCCATCGCGGCGGCCAGTCGTCGAAATCTCCAGCCGACCGATCATCGATCAGGAGTGTATAGAGTGGGTGCTCGGGAAAGTCGTTGATGCGGACGGTCCAAGTATCGCGGCCAATTCGCGCGCGCCATGGCCGCAAAGCGTCGCCCGTCGAGGACCAATGCACATCGGACTGTAGGCATTCGTCCAAATACAAAGCTTTGGCAGGTGCGACGGTTGACCGCTTCATACCACCTCTTCCCTTCATCATATGTTGCCAAGCTTGCCGGGCTCGCTTGTCGATGGAATCGCCTCGGCGAACCCATTCCTTGTCCAGATTCGGAATCTCAGAGACTTTTCGGAGATACCATGCCCGGACCTCGGAGTTGTTCATCCCCCAGGACGAAGAACTGATTACCTTGCCGCGAGCAAGGCGCGCAGGTGTCGGGCGCGCTCGGGAGAGCGGAGCTGGCGCAACGCCTTCGCTTCAATCTGGCGGATGCGTTCGCGCGTGACGTCGAACTCCTGGCCGATTTCCTCGAGCGTGTGCTCGCGCTCGCAGCCGATGCCGAAGCGCAGCCGGATCACCTTCTCCTCCTTGGGAGAAAGTGTCTTGAGGATGTTGGCCGTTTCGTCTCGAACGTTCGTGTCGATGACCGCATCGACCGGCGAGCCGACCCAGCGGTCCTCGATCAGATCGCCAAGCGCCGATTCCCCGTCGCGGCCGACCGGAGTTTCGAGCGACACCGGATCACGCGAGATGGTCTTCAGCTTCTGGACCTTCTCCACCGGAATATCCATGCGCCGGGAGATTTCTTCGTTGGTCGGCGCGCGGCCCAGTTCTTTTTCGAGTTCTCGCGTGGCGCGCAGGAACTTGTTCATCGATTCGTTCATGTGAACGGGGATGCGGATGGTGCGGGACTGATCGGCGATCGCGCGCGTGATGGCCTGACGAATCCACCACGTGGCGTAGGTCGAAAACTTGTAGCCGCGGCGGTACTCGAATTTGTCGGCGGCGCGCATCAGGCCTATGTTTCCTTCCTGAATCAAATCAAGAAGATGCAGACCACGATTCACGTATTTCTTGGCCACGGAAACCACCAGACGGAGGTTGGCTTCGACCAGGTCTTTCTTGGCTCGCTCCGCTTCGATCTCACCATGGCGAATTACTGCGAGCGTATGGCGCAACTCTGGCGACGTGGCGCCTGCCGTGTGTTCTCTCTTGCGGACTTCCCGCTTTAGATCCTTGACCTTGGCCTGCGCCGTCGGGCTGGACCGGGCTTCCAACTTCTTGATGTCCTGCTCCAGGTGCGCGACTTCTTCCACCACCCGCTCAATTTCCCGGGCAAACTGCTTCCATTGCGAAGCGTAATACGGGACCTTGCGAATCGCCTGGGAGATTTCGATCCACGCCCGCGCGACCCTGCCGCGCGCCTTACGGCGCAGCTTCTTGTTGCTTAAGGGAACAGCGGCAGCCTTTTCGCTCAATTGCAGGAGCTTTTTGTGCAGGACCGCTACTTCGGCCAAGCTTTGCTTGACCTCCGCGCGCTTCTTCACATAAGCGGCGCTATCTACTTCCAAATCCCCAAGATCGACGTAGGTTTCGAGCTCCTCGGTCTCGTGCCGAATCTGCTCGGAGATCTCGACGGCGCGCAATTGCACGACGCCCGAACGGCTGATCGCCTTCTGCATTCGGAGCTTGCCCCGCTCCATGCGACGAGCAAGATTTACTTCGCCCTCGCGCGTAAGAAGGGGAACAGCGCCCATTTCGCGCAAATACACACGAACGGGGTCGTCGGTGTAAATCGATTCTTCTGCCGGATGGGCGGCCGGAAATTCCTCGCCCTCGTGGGCCTCTTCGGGATGGAAGAATCCCCCCTCCTCATCGAATGGGAGGCCGAGCGGTTCGCTAGTTAGGAACTGATCCTCGAACTGATCCAATTTTGCAGTCACCTCCCCCATGCGGAGAACCTGCTCCGCCGGGGCTTATCGATCACGCGAAAACCACAGGCATCCGGACCGAAACCACTGGCACGGATCTGAAACCCACCGGGCTGAAAACGCTAACTGCCTCGTAAGAAAGGAGATAGAGAACGCACACAATGCATCCTTCTTCTGAGCCCGCCTGCGCCGTGTCCCAGTATACCAAGCTTCGCGCCGCCTGTTAAGTCCCTATTTTAAGAGATGTTTATCTTGGCGTTCGGTTTCAGTCATTTATCCGTCACCATTAGCGCAATCGCCCTGACGGCCGCGAAAATGTACTGTAACGCCTATGTCCGTCGCTGGAGCAAATCCTTTAACTCGGTTACAAAGGCCTCCACGTCCTGAAAATCCCGGTAAACCGAGGCAAACCGGACGTATGCGATCTTATCGAGGGTACGTAGCCTTTTCATGAGAAGTTCACCGATGGCTGTCGTAGAAACCTCCCGATCCGGGCTATCCGCAAGCATCGATTCCACTTCATCCACGACTTCGGCCAGCTTCGCCATCGCTACCGGACGCTTCTCGCAAGCCTTAATCAATCCTTCGAGGACTTTGGGGCGATCAAACTTCTCACGCCTCCCATCCCTTTTGACGACCATGTAGGGCACTTCGTCACTCCGTTCGTAGGTCGTAAATCGCCGCTGGCATTTTAAGCATTCGCGACGTCTTCGGATCGCGTCGCCTTCCTTGCTTTCCCGCGAATCGATCACGCGGTCCTGACGATGGCCGCAAAATGGACAGGTCATGAAACTGTTTCCTTTAGAGCATCTAAAAAACTGTTATAAATGGACATATCCGACCGTCAATAGATGCTCTTATCTACTCCTGAATCTCTCCAAGTGTCTCAGGTTACGACTTTCAGACCGGTTTGGGAAGTCCGAACTGACGCGGACCCACTCTTTCGGTTCTGGATCAGACTAGTTTATCGAACTTGTTATGATTGTTCTTCGTCTTAGTTACCAGATTCGTTCGGAATCGGGAGAGCCAAGACACCATGGCGTTTTCAGCCGTAATGGAGCAGGTGAGCGGGAGTACGTTCTGCGGACCCGGCAAGAGGCGCGTGTTGGCGTCGGCCCCTGGGTCGGCTGCTTCGGGAATCGTTTCCGTCTTGGGAATTGCTTCGATGACCGGTTCCATGACTGGTTCCAAGGATGCCGACGGGCAACTAGTGGAGCGGTGCCTCGCCGGAGAGAGCAGCGCCTGGGAAGATCTGGTGCGGATTCACACGCGCCGCGTCTACGCGATCTGCTACCGCTTTACGGGTTCGAGCGCCGACGCTCAGGATTTGACCCAGGACGTTTTCCTCCGCGTATTCAAATCGCTCACGAGTTTCCGGTCGTCCACGGGTTCGTTCACGGTGTGGCTGACGAGGGTGACTCGCAATCTCCTGATCGATCATTACCGGCGCTCGAAAGCGGAACGTTCGACGGGGTCGCTGGAAGATCATTTGCCAATGCTCGAAGAAAAATCGGCCCTTTCGGGACGGACCGAGGGTATGCTCGCCGGCCGTGAGGCGAGCGAGTTACTGCAGAGGGCGCTGCAGAAGCTCTCACCGGAGTTGCGGGAGACCGTGATCCTGCGCGATCTGGAAGAAATGGAATATCGTGAAATCGCGGAGGCTCTAGAAGTTCCGGAGGGAACCGTAAAGTCAAGGTTGAATCGCGGACGGGCGGAGCTGGCGCGCGTCCTCCGGCGTCAGGGAGTCGGGGTTTGACATGACGCCGGATTTCAACTTGAGGCCGAATATCGAGCAGAATATCGAAATGATCTGCGCGGAGTGCGAAGGACATCTTACGGATCTGCTCGATGGCACGATCGGCGTGGATCAGAAGGCCATGGTCGAGGCACATCTGGCGGCTTGCGAGGAGTGCCGGGCACTCGTCCAGGATGCCGGCGCTGCGATGGCTTTCACGGAAAGGGCCGCCGCCGTGGAACTTCCTGACGGGCTGGTGCCTCGCATCCTGGCCGAAATGACGACGGGTCCGAGCCGCGTGCTGGTGCAAGCGTCGTTTGCCGAAAGAATCCTCGGCGGCTGGATCCGCCCCATCCTGCAACCGCGTTTGGCGCTGAGCCTGGCGATGGCCGCGCTCTCCATCGCCATGATCCCGCGTGTCTGGAAGCCGGAGTCGGCCGATCCAGGCAGGATCTGGACGATGGCGGAGAATCGCATTTACCGGACGTTCGATCGCGCGGTGAAGAATTACGAGAATCTGGCGCTGGTCGCGAACGTGGAAAGCCAGATCGACGAATTGCGCGAGACCGTTAGCGGTGGCGATGCGCCCGATTCAGGGGACGGAGGGCAGTCGAGATGAACCCAACGGAGCCCGTAAATCCAGAACTTGAACCGACTCAGGAGCCGTTACTTGAAACGACCTCGGACGCGCCGGCTCATCTTGAGACGCAGACGGGTCTTGGATCCGCGCCCCAGGTAAATGCCGCCACTGCGGCTCCCGCGCCGAAGATCGTCGGTTATTGCCGCGAGTGCGGAAAAGCTCTGGATGAAACCAACGTTCGCAAGGCATTTGGCGCGATTTATTGCGAGGAGCACCAACCGGCACAGCGAGTCGCGGAGCACGGGGCACATCCCTCATTGCCGCCGCCGTTGCCCTACACAGCTCCCGCGTATCACGCAGGCCAATCGTCTTATTATGCGAGCCCGCCGCCGGCATCTTCGGCTCCCCTGTGCGCGGGTGGATCGCCGGCGCTGGCTTTCATACTGGGTATGATTCCGGGCGTGGGCGCGGTATACAACGGGCAATATGCCAAGGGCCTGATGCACGTCGTGATTTTCGGATTGGCGGTCAGCCTGGCGCACAGCGGGCCTTCCGAGTTCGAGCCGCTGTTCGGCCTTCTGATCATGGGCTTCTGGTTCTACATGGCATTCGAGGCCTATCACACCGCGAAAAAGCGGCGTGCAGGCCTGCCGCTCGATGAATTCTCGAGCGTATTCCCGCTGCAGGGTAGAGCCGCGCGCGCTCCGGTCGGACCGCTCGTGCTGATTGCGCTCGGCGTACTGTTCCTGCTGAGCAATCTGGAAATTATCGACATGCGGCGCCTGCTGCGGTTCTGGCCGGCGGTGCTGATCGTGATGGGCGTCTATATGATTTACGCAAGGGTAACGGAGGCGGAGGGCAAACGCGATGGACGGTAAAGTTCCATTCGCGAGAGTCGCATTTGTCGCGGCGATCCGCGGGCCCGTGGTGTTGATCGCCATCGGCGCGCTATTCGCCCTTGATTATTCGGCGGGCGTCAGCTTCGGCAAAACGTGGCCCATCCTGCTGATCGTTGCGGGACTTTTACATCTATCCGGACGCCTGGGCAGCGGACCGGCAGGAGTGGACCGGCCATGAGACGCCCTTCGCTGGTGGCACCGCTCTTGCTGATTGCGCTTGGCGTACTGTTCCTCGCCCGAAACGTGTATCCCAATTTTCCCCTTGCCGAATACATAGCGCGCTATTGGCCCTACCTCTTGATCGTCTGGGGCGCGGTGAGGATCGCTGAAATCTGCTATTGGGCGTGGTCCTCGAAGCCGCTCCCGACGCGCGGCGTTTCGGGCGGCGAATGGGTGCTGGTGCTATTCGTATGCCTGGTCGGCATGGGGATGCACGTGGCGCAGGGAACGATCCGCTGGTGGCCGGAACGAATTCCCTGGGCGGGCATTCAGGTAATCGGCGAGCAGTATGACTATCCGGTAAGCGCCGAGAAAAACTCTTCGAGGACGCCGCGCATCGTGATCGAGGATTTTCGGGGCGACGTGCAAATTATCGGCTCAGACTCGGACATGGTGAAAGTGACCGGACGCAAGTCGATTCGCGCCATGGATAAGGATGGCGCGGAGAGAGCGGATAAAGACTCGGCATTCGAGATCGCCGGCGATGCCAATGCCATGACACTGCGGCTGCGCGAAGGCTCGGGCTTCGCACGAATTTCGTCATCCCTGGAGGTGACCGTGCCACAGGGCGCGAGCCTCGAAGCGAAACGCCGCGATGGCGCCGTACGTATCTCGAACGTGCAAGGCTCGGTCGCGGTGAGCGGCCGCGCCGGGGATATGGACGTTCACGACGTCGGCGGACCGGTGACCATCGACCTGAACTTCGCCGGCAATGTTCAGCTCAAGAATCTGGCGAAAGCGGTACGCTTCAAGACGGCGCGGACGGACTTCGCCGCGGCCGGCGTGCCCGGAGAGATCCACATCGATTCCGGCGATTTCAATGCGGACGGGCTGACCGGACCGGCACGGCTCTCCTCGCGCACGCGCGACGTGCATATTCGCGATTTTCGAAACGCGCTGGAGATCGAGCTCGATCGTGGTGATCTGAATCTCGAAGCCGTGCAGGCGCCGCTTTCGCGCATTCGAGCGAGCGTGCGCTCTGGCGACGTAAGTCTCGTGCTGCCGGAAAACGCCGGGTTTTCCATGAAGGCGACTACCAGACGTGGGAACATTTCGAATGGACTCGGCACAGGATTCAAAGTCGATTCCGACGGCCGCCGGCAAACTCTGCAGGGAGCCACGGGCAGTGGTCCCGAGATCACTCTGGATGTAGAACGCGGTGACATTTCCGTGCGCAGGGGATCGGGCAAGACGCCGGCGAAGGAAGTTACACATCCGCTCGAAACGATTAATCAATAGGCCCGTCGCACAGAAGGCCGTTCGCTGCAGGCATTCGGTTTTGTGACAGAAACAATCCATCTGTCATCCCGAGCGAAGTCGAGAAATCGGCTTTTTGTTCGCCTTCGGCAAAGCCTACCGCCCGAGCAAAAACAGATCCCTCTTGACTTCGCTCGGGATGACTGGCGCTTTAGTGTGGTGGTACGCAGTGCCTAACCCGCCGACTTCTCGACGAGCAATATCCGCACGTCCATCACATTCGTTCCCGTCGGCCCGGTCTTGATCAGCCCGCCTTCGCGCTCGAAAAACCGGTAGGAGTTGTTTTCGTCCAAAAAGTGTCGCGCGTCCGAAGGAATTCTGGTCGAGCTTTCGGCGACGGCGCCCGCCGCGTCCGTGGGACCATCGCGGCCGTCGGTCCCGGCACTGAAAATCGTGACGCCGCGCGTTCCTTCGAGCGCCTGCAGCGCCGCCAGCACGAACTCCTGATTGCGTCCGCCAAGGCCTTTGCCGTGCAGCGTGACGGTCGTTTCTCCGCCGGAGAGAAAGCACATGCGGCGCCCTCCGGTGGCGATACATTCGCGGACGATAGCCGCGTGCATGCGCGCGATGTCGCGGGTTTCACCATCGATCGTCGTCGAGAGAACAATCGTCCGATAACCGAGGTCCTCCGCCTTCTTCCTGGCAGCCTCGATCGATTGGCGGTTGCTGCCGACGATCAGATTGCGCACGCGGCGGAACGCCGGATCGCCGCGCTTCGGCGTCTCCGTAAAGGAAAGCTTCGGAATACGGTACCTTTCCAGCACCTTCTCCGCATCGGCGGACGTCGTAGGATCAGGAACGGTCGGACCCGAGCCGATGGCGTCCAGATTGTCACCGATCACGTCGGAAAGAATCAAGGTGATCACCGTCGCCGGGTAGGCCAGGCGCGCCAGATGGCCGCCCTTGATCGCCGAAAGATGTTTGCGGACGGCGTTGAGTTCATGGATGGTCGCGCCGCGGGCCTGCAAGAGCTTCGACACGCGCTTTTTCGCGGCTAGCGTCACGCCAGGCGCGGGCAGCGCCAGCAGCGACGAAGCGCCTCCGGAGATCACGCACAGCAGCAGATCGCGACGCCCACACTTACCGGCAATACGGGCAACTTCCCGTCCTGCCGCGACGCTGCGCCGGTCTGGAAGCGGATGCGCGGCGGCCATCACTTGAATACGCCGCAATCGCGAGGTGCTTCCGTCCGGCACGCTGATGCATCCGCCTGGAACGCGATCGCCAAGCAAGTCTTCGAGCGCGCCTGCCATCCCGAGGGCCGCCTTCCCCGCTCCGACAATCCAGATGCGATCGAAATCGGCGAGATCATAACGGGCAACCTGGGAAGGACCGGCGGAGGAAATTCCGGTAACAAGCGTGCGTCCGTCCAGGCGAATGTTCCGGCGCACGGCGCGCGCGGGATCGGCGGCATCGAGCGCCGCACGGAAAATGGCGAGCGCGGCGCGGCGGGTCTTCGTTTTCCTATCGCTCGCGCTCACGGGGTAAGGAGCGGCAGCTCGAGGATGCGCGCCACGACCTTCCCGGGATCGTCATCGCGCGGCTCGATGCGATAATCGGCGCGGGCGTAGTCGTCGCGTCTGGATTCGTACAGGTGCCGCATGCGTTCGGGATCCTGAGCCAGCGGGCGGTGCGTCTCGCGAGCGACACGCTGCTCGATCACTTCAAAGGGCGTGTCGAGCCACAAAGTGATGCCATTGTTGAAGGCGAGATCGAAGTTCTCCTGGACGGAAAACGCGCCGCCGCCGAGCGAAATCACCTGCGGGCGTCCGGTGCGAACGCTTGCAATGCGCTTGCGCAGCGCGGCGGTTTCCATTTCGCGGAAGGCGGCCTCGCCGCGAGTTTCGAAAATGTGGGAGATGGTACAGCCGGCAGTCTTTTCCACATCCTCGTCGATATCGTAAAAACACCAGCCCAGCTCGTCGGCGAGAGCGCGGCCCACGGTGGATTTACCACATCCCATGAATCCCACCAGATAGATCCCCGGGGTTAACTTCAGCTTCAGAATCATGTTGACGCGAAAGTGATAATAGTAACATGCGTGAATGGATGCCGCTGTTCCCTCTGCAGGCAGTGCTGCTGCCGGGAGCGGAACTGCCGCTGCACATCTTCGAAGACCGCTATAAAGAGATGATCCGGGAAGTGCTCCGGGAGCGCGCGGAATTCGGAGTGGTCCTGGCGAGTGAAAAAGGACTTCTGAACACGGGCTGCACGGCGACAGTCGATAAGCTTCTGCGCGAATACCCCGACGGACGCATGGATATTCTTACGACCGGCCGGCGGCGTTTTGAGATCCTGCGGCTCAATGAGGACCGCTCCTTCCTGCGCGGCGCCATCGAATTTTTCGACGACGAGGAGGCCGCGCCGCCGCCGCCGGAAACTCGCGAGCAAGCTATCGCGGCTTTTAACGCATTGCAGAAACTGTCTTCGCAGGGGCCGCTCGCGGCGGGGGAGGCCAACGACGCCCAGTTGAGTTTCCGTCTCGCGCGTCCAGTGAACGATCTGGCGACGCGGCAGATTTTGCTCGCCATGCGCACGGAGGCCGAGCGCATCCGGCAGCTCGCGTCCTTCCTGCCGGCCTACCTGATCCGCGAGCGGCGCGTGCAGCACGTCAAGCAAGTGGCGCCGCGCAACGGCCACGGCCGCGCGCTTTCGGAAATCGAATGAACCTGCTGATCGATGCTGACGATACTCTTTGGGAAAACAATATTTACTTCGAAAGGGCCTTCGACGCCTTCTGCGATTTTCTGGATCACGCGACGCTCAAGCCGCCTGAAATCCGCGAAGTGCTGAACGAGATCGAGCTGGTGAACGCCAAGATTCACGGCTACGGGGCCGTGAACTTCGGACGCAATCTGCAGCAGGCCTACCGGCATCTGGCGGGACGCGCGATTCACGCCGACGATCTGGAGCACGTGCTTTCGCTGGCGTCGCGAATTATGGAACAACCCGTGGAGATGATCGAGGGCGTGGAGGAAACGCTCGCGTATCTTTTCGAGCGCCACGAGCTGACGCTCTTCACCAAAGGCCATCCCGAGGAACAGCGTCTGAAGATCGACCGCTCAGGCGTCGGCCGTTTTTTCCGGCACACGGCCATCGTGAAGGAAAAGGACGCCGCCGCCTACGACGGCATCGTAAACGAGCGTGGTTGGGTGCGGACGGAGACGTGGATGATCGGAAATTCACCGAAATCGGACATCAATCCGGCGCTGGAAGCGGGACTGAACGCGGTGCTGGTGCCACATGAGCATACCTGGGTGCTGGAACGCGAGGACCTGCGGCTGCCGGGAGATCAAAGGTTGCTGATGGTGGATCGATTCGCGGATCTACGGCGGCACTTCTGATCCTCAAGAATTCCTGTTGTGCGAAACTGCACCGACAGCTACCGGGAAGCCCCTGCCCTTCAATTCCATGGGCCCCGAAAACGCAAAAATCGACGAGCCGGAGGAGGGTCGGCAATAGCGAAGGTGCCGAAAATTGAAACGACGCAGCCTTGAGCCCGCTAGGGGGCAAGAAACGGGGTTTCGCCTTCCTTCCGCCCCAGCAGGTGAGCCGCTAAACTTGCGTGTCGCGAAAGCCGAAAGATATATGGGATGCGAGCCAAAATCACAATCCTTGCGGCGATCGCGGCCGCGAGCTTCGCTCACGGGCAATATGGACCCATCCCAGCTCAGCCGGGTATGCCGTTCTCGGCGGACCAGATCCTGACGCAAGTCCAAATTTTGCCCGACGGCAGGCACGTCACCCCGGCCGACCAACAATCGAAGCTTTATCGCGATTCGGCGGGGCGGACACGGCTCGACATGTTCGTCTCGGCGAATAACCCGGCGCAGCAAGCACATCCGGCTCTGATGAACATCACGATTTACGATTGCATCGCGGGCGCGCGGTACCTTCTGAATCCGAACAAAAAAACGGCGCAGAAATTTCCTTTGCCGAAGTTATCCGATCGGCCGAAGCCACCAGATTTAGCGGCACTTCTGGCCATGATCCCGGCAGGTATGGCACAGGGCCGTCCTGCGGGCGTGGCACCCGATATGGAGGACGCAAACTCGCCGCCATCACATAATGAAGATCTCGGAAGGCGGACCATGGAAGGGGTTACTGCCGTGGGCCGCCGCACCACGATGAGGCTCCCGGGAGCGAAGACCGGTGATCCACGGATCGTTACGGTTTTTGAGGCATGGGAATCCCCGGAATTGGGAATGATGATGGTGATGACGAAGAACTCCGATTCACGCAGCGGGGAGCTCACAACGAGGATGACCAATATCCATCTCAGCGAACCGGATGCCTCGTTATTCGTGGTGTCGCCGGATTACACGATCCAAGAAGCGCCCGTTCCGAGTTCACCGGCTCGCCCGGCTGCGCATTAAATACGGCTCGAATTTCAGCCAGAGCTTTCGATAAGAGCTAAATGATCGATTTCTCGATTCCTTTGGCAGGCATGAGTGCCGCCGAGGGGAGTTTAGATCGCGCGGCGACCAGGATCGCGAATGTCGCCGGCAATACGGGCGGCGACTCGGTTGACTTGAGCGCGGAAGTGGTAGCGCTGATCGAGGCTCGGAACAACTTTGCCGCGAACGTCAAAGCGGCGCAAGCCGAGGATCAGACGACCCAGTCGCTACTAAAGATCGTGGGCTAAAAGCCCAGCGGAAGAGCCGAGATGACTCTCGGCTCAGCAGGCCTAGCGGCCCGCGCCACATGGCCCAATGATGCCAGAAGCGTGGACTAACGATACGACTCGATCGCTTTTCGCTGCATCGACTCCGGAGCGAATTCGAGTATCTCCAGGCGCACGCCGTTCGGATCCGTGATGCTGGTGTGAGGCGCCCCGCTGCCAACCGAAGTGATATCGCCCACTGTAATTCCGCGCTTTTTCAACTCGGCGGCGGTATCGCTCATGTTCTCGGTCTGGAAACCAACGTGGTTGATCCCGGCAGGCCGGTCCGCAGTGGCCTGCGAGAGCTCCAGGAACGTGTACTTGTCGACCTGGATGTAGTGGGTGGTCGGGTTTCCATTCTTATCGCGCATCACGAACCCTTCGCGCATGCCGAGAGTCTTCGTGTAGAAGTCGAGCGAATCCTGCATGTTCTTGACGTAGATCCCCACGTGGTTGACGCGGAGGCCGATGCCTTTATCCTGCTGGGCGTCGATCGACTTGATCGTCACCATCCCGAGCACCAGTCCCACTGCGAACAATACCGATCCACGAATCCAATTGCGCATAGATAATCTCCTCAGGACCTTTGTCTTGTAGTCCGGCAGTAACAGCCGGTTCAACGATTAGCCAGTATAGCGCACGGCGCTATTTGAGAGCCGCGCGATTGGCGACGTCCAGCACCCAGCCTGGGAAGACACCGAGCAGCAGCGTCCCGAACGCGGCTGCATACACGGCGAACTGCAGCGCCGCACCCGCCGGACGGGACGCGTCGGCCAACGCTTGGCCTTTCTCGTCAGAGTCCTTCATATACATCACGACGAGGATGCGCAAGTAGTAATACGCGGCCACGGCGCTATTGAGCAAACCGAGAACGGTCAGCCAGATCAAGTGCGAATCGAGCGCGGCTTTGAAGATATAGAACTTGCCGAAGAAGCCGCCGGTGAGCGGGACGCCGATCAGGCTCAGCAGAAAAATGGTGAGCATGGCGGCCATGGCGGGCTGGCGCTGGGCGAGACCCGCGAAATCGTCAATGCCGACGTACTTCTCACCCTTTCGGGCGACGTGGGTCACGACGGCAAACGCGCCAATATTGGTCAGCGCGTATGCAGCCAGATAAAACATCACGGCCGCCGAGCCGATCTCTGAGTTCGCGGCGACGGCAACCAGCACATATCCGGCGTGTGCGATGGAACTATATGCCAGCATGCGCTTGATATTGGACTGCTGGATCGCGGCGAAATTGCCGACGATCATGGTGGCGAGCGCGCAAACCCAAATGATGGGTTCCCAGCGCGCGGCGATCGGTCCAAAGGCCGTCATGAATACGCGCACCAGAATGGCGAATGCCGCGGCCTTCGGTCCCACAGAGAGGAATGCCGAGATCGGGGCGGGCGCGCCCTGATAGACGTCGGGGGCCCAGACCTGAAAGGGCGCGGCGGAAATCTTGAAGCCGAAGCCCACGAACATAAGCGCGGCAGCCACGCCGGTTAGCGCGAGGGGAGGAGCCGCGCCGGACGCCAGCGCCTGGCGGATCAGGAATAGATTTGTGGAACCCGTCAGGCCATAAATCCAGGCCACACCGTAGAGCAGGAATGCCGTGGCAAACGAACCGAGCAGGAAGTATTTCAGCGCGGATTCGTTATTGCGCGAATCGTCGCGGAGGTAGCCGGCCAGGACGTAGGAGGCGATCGACGAGATTTCCAGGCCAATAAACACCATGATCAGCTCGTTGGCCGTCACCATGACGGATTGGCCGACGATGCTAAACAGAATTAACGCGTAATATTCACCGCCATTGGACTTCTCGCGCTCCAAGTACTCGATGGAAGAGAAGACGGCGAGCAGGCCCACGCCGATCACCAGGACGCGGAAGAAGGTCGCAAATCCATCGACCACCAGCATGTTATGAAAAGCCGCTCCCGGTGCACCTCCGGCCGCGACCGCAGCTCCGAGCGCTATGGCCAAGCCGACGATCGTCAGCGGTCCGAAGATTTTCTTCTGATCGGGGCGAAGCACGGCTTCGAGGAACATGATCAGAAGGCCGAACAGCGTCAGCACGATTTCCGGCAGGATGCGGAAATATTCGACGCTCGCGGGGAAGGCGTTAGCGGGCATTGGCCACCTCCCTCACCGCCGTGGCTCGTGAGGCCGTAGCGCCCTGATTCACTTGTTGGAGGATCTGCGCGTTCTGCGTGCTGATGGCGGGCATAAAGCTCTGCGAATAGATGCCCATCCAGAACATCAGCAGGAGCAGCGGCAGCACGGCCGCCCATTCGCGCATATTGAGGTCCGGCATATGATGACTGAGCGACTCCGAGGCTCGCCCGAAGAAGGTCCGCTGGTAGAGCCACAGCATGTAGCAGGCCGACAGGATCACGCCGAGCGCCGCGAACACTGACCACGTGAAGTAAGCTTGCGATGCGCCCTGCAGCACCAGATATTCGCCGATGAAGCCGTTCAGCACGGGGAGTCCGATGGAGGCGAGAGTCGCGATCAAAAACACCGCCGCCAGATTAGGGGCAGGCGTCGCTACACCGCCATAGGCGGAGATTTCGAGCGAATGACGCCGCTCGTAGAGATAGCCGACCAGCAGGAAGAGCGCGCCAGTGGAGATACCGTGGTTCAACATTTGATAAACAGCGCCGTCCAAACCTGCTTGAGTAAAGGAAAAAATCCCAAGCACGACGAATCCGAGGTGGCTCACCGAAGAATACGCGACCAGCTTCTTCATGTTGGGCTGCACCATGGCGACAAGCGCGCCATAGATGATGCCGATGATCGCGAGCGCGGCCACCCACGGGGCCGATTTGTGCGCGGCCTGCGGGAACAAAGGCAGGCAGAAGCGAACCAGACCGTACGTTCCCATCTTCAGCATGACGCTCGCCAGCATGATGGAGCCGGCCGTCGGCGCTTCGACGTGGGCGTCGGGCAGCCAGGTGTGCAGCGGGAACAGGGGAACCTTGATCGCAAAAGCGAGGAAGAACGCCAGGAACAAAACCATTTCCGCGCGGTCGCTCAGCATGATGCGGCCCGAGCGGAGCTGCTCCAGAATGCTGGTGTAATCGAACGTACCGGAAAGATTGTAGAGGTAAATGACCGCCCCCAGCATCAGCACGGACCCGGCAAACGTATACAGGAAGAATTTCACGGTCGCGTAGATGCGGCGTTCGTGGCCCCAGATGCCGATCAGGAAGTACATCGGCACGAGCGATACTTCCCAGAAAACGTAGAACAGGAACAAGTCGAGCGAAACGAAAACACCGATCAATCCGAATTCCAGCAGGATCAGGAACGCGTAGAAAGCCTTCACCCGATGATCGATGTGTTTCCAGGAAACCAGCACCGCGATGGGCGTTAGCAGCGTAGTCAAGATCACGAGCCATAGGCTCAGTCCGTCCATTCCGACGTGATACTTAATCGATGGGTAATCGATCCATTGGGAGTTATGAACGAAACTGTAACTGCCGGCCGCGTCCGTCACCGTGCCGATCAGTCCCAGGGAGACGACGAAGATCAGCAGCGAAATTATCAGCGCACCCATGCGGGAAACGCTCGCGGGCGCGACGATCAACACCAGGAAACCGAGCAGAGGAAGAAAGATTACGGCGTCGAGAAGGGTCATTTCGCACCTCCCGCGAAGCCCGCGAATACAATCAGCAGGATTGACCCCAGCACCACCCAAGCCGCATAACTTCGGATCGAGCCGGATTGCAGGCGTCTCAAAATGCCGCCCACGCTGCGAGCGGTTTTCCCGGCTCCATTGACGATTTTGTCGATACCGCCAGCGTCCACAACGCGCCATAGCAAGGAGCGGGAACCGTCTACCGTCGGGCTGATCACGACGGCGTCGTAGAACTCGTCGACGAAATATTTGTTATAGAGCCAGCGGTACGGACCGCTGAAGGTGCCTGCAAGCGATTCGGGAACGGACGGCGACACGACGTAGAACAGATACGCCAGCGCGATCCCGAGCAAACCGGCGGCGATGGAAACGTACATGGTCCATTCGGTGCCGGGAGCTTCCTCCACCAGAGGGAACATCGGGGACAGGAACTTAGGAATATTGAAGGCCCAGCCGCCGATCAAGCTCAAGATCGCGAGGATCGCGAGAGGGATCCACATCACCGGCGGCGATTCGTGCGGCGCACCGTGACCGTGGTCATGCCCGTGATCGTCACCGTGGGCCGCTTCCTGCTCGCCGCGATACTGGCCGAAGAACGTCATGAAGAATGCGCGGAAAACGTAAAACGCGGTCATGCCGGCGGTAAACACGCCGACCCAATACATCCAGGGCGCATGATCGTAGGCGGCGGCAAGAATCGCGTCCTTACTGTAGAAACCCGAAAACGGAGGAACGCCCGCGATCGCGACGCTGCCGCATAACAGCGTCCACATCGTGATGGGCGCATACTTGCGGAGCCCGCCCATCTTGCGCAGATCCTGCTCGCCGGAAAGCGCGTGAATCACGCTGCCCGCGCCGAGGAACAGCAGCGCCTTGAAGAAGGCGTGCGTTAGCACGTGCCATATTCCGGCGGAAAACGCCCCCGTGCCGAGGCCCAGGAACATATAGCCGAGCTGCGAAACCGTGGAGTACGCGTAAACCTTCTTGATATCGTTCTGCGTCAGGCCGATGGTGGCGGCGAAGAAGGCCGTCGCCAGGCCAATCAGGGCCACGATGTTTAACGCTCCCGCTGCGTGGAGGAAAATCTGCGAGCTGCGCGCAATCATGTAGACGCCGGCGGTGACCATGGTCGCCGCGTGGATCAGGGCGCTGACGGGCGTGGGGCCGGCCATGGCGTCCGGCAACCAGACGTACAACGGAATCTGCGCCGATTTACCACACGCGCCGAGCAGCAGCAGAAGTGCGATCGCGGTCATCCATCCCGCGCTCGATTCCACGGGCATGTCTTTGATCCTGGCGAAGACGGTGTTGAAATCGAGCGATCCGAAGTGGATGACGATCAGAAAGACGCCCAGCGAAAAGCCGAAATCGCCGATGCGGTTCACGATGAACGCCTTGTTCGCCGCGTCCGTGGCGAATTTTTCCAGGAAGTAGAAGCCGATCAGCAGGTAGCTGCACAATCCCACGCCTTCCCAGCCGACAAAGAGGAGCAGGAAGTTCGCGGCCAGCACCAGGAGCAGCATGAAGAACATGAACAGATTCAAGTAGGCGAAGAAGCGGTAATAGCCGCCTTCGTGGGACATGTAGCCGACGGCGTAGACGTGGATCAAGAACCCGACGCCGGTGACAATCATCAGCATGACGGCCGTCAGCCGGTCGATGGCGAAATCCACGCTGATGTTCAGCATGCCGGACTGGATCCAGGTGAAATAGTGCTCGCGGTACGCTTCGTCCAGAGCGTTGCCGCCGGAAAATACGCCGAGGGCGCTCAACGTCTTCAGAACCCACAAGAACGACAGGAGCACCGAACCGCAGGCGATCGTGTTGATCACGGCCTTCGACAATCGCCGGCCAAAGAAGCCGTTCAGCGCAAAGCCGGCGAGCGGCAGGAGAGGGATGAGCCAAAGTTGCATTTTTAGTTTTTCAACGAGTTCAGCTCGTCGATCTCGAGGGTCTGGCGGTTCTTAAAAACGGTCAGGATGATCGCGAGGCCGACGGCGGCTTCCGCGGCGGCCACTACCATCACGAAGAAGCTGAAGATGTGTCCATCCACCTGTTTCAGCTTGTAAGAAAAGGTAATGAAGCTCAGATTTACCGCGTTGAGCATAAGTTCGATCGACATGAACACCGTAATAATATTGCGGCGGTAGAGAAATCCAGCCACGCCAAGCGCAAACAGCACGGCGCTCAGGGTCAAATACCAGGACAGCGGAGCAGCCGCCGGGATGGGCAGCGGGGGCATTAATCGATCTCCTTCCGCGCCAGAACGATCGCGCCGAGGATGGCGATCAGGATCAGCACGCTGGTGAGTTCAAACGGCAATAAATAGGTTGTGAAAAGAGCGCGTCCGATTTCGAGCGCCGTGCCCTTGCGGAATTCGCCGAAGACGACGTTATCAGTGGCGGGTACGATACTTTGCACCAGATATGCCACCAGGCCGAGAAACGCGACCAGCAGCGGCACGCCTGCATATTTCGCCCAGGTTCCCTTACCCCGAGGGGTTTTGTGTTCGGTTCCCGCGTTTAACAGCATGATGACGAAAACGAACAGCACCATGATGGCTCCCGCGTAGACCACCAGTTGGGCGGCAGCGATGAACTCGCCGCCCAGCAGCAAATAGAGAGCCGCCAGTGCGCCCATCACGCCGATGAGCGAAAGCGCGCTTGAGATCGGGTGCGTCTGCAGCACCAGATTGACGCCGCACACCACGGCAATCGCCGCGAAGATCATGAATAATAGCGCGTCCATATTAAATCAGAGCTTCCATATTAAGTCAGGGCCACCCACAAGCCGACAAGGAAAAGATTGACGACGGCCACCGGGAACAGGAACGTCCAGGCGAAGCTCATCAGTTGATCGTAGCGGAAACGCGGGAGAGTGCCGCGCACCCAGATGTACACGAACAAGACCGCGATTACCTTCGCGCAGAACCAGACGATCGGCATTAGCATGCCGGCCGCCGCGGCCGAAAACGTCAGGAACGCGTTGCCCTTCACCATATCCGGGAACATCGCGAAGGCCGCCGCGCCGGCGAAGAGGCCGCCCAAACCGAGCAAAACGATGCCGACGACCGGAAGAGTGTAACGATCGAAAGGGCGCGCGGGCGACGCCGCATGCATGAAGCTGATCAAACCGGCTCCGGCGAAGAGCACCGCCGGAACCAGGCTGGAGCCGTATGCCGCAGGAAACAGGGGATGCCAGCCGCCCAAAAACAGCAGCGTCGCCACGCATGAGACGGTCACCATGTTGCAGTACTCGGCCATGAAAAACGCCGCGAACTTCATGCTGCCGTATTCCGTATGGAAGCCGGCGACCAGTTCATTCTCCGCTTCCGGCAGATCGAAAGGCACGCGGTTGGTTTCCGCGAACGCCGCAATCATGAAGAGGACGAACGCGATGAACATGAAGGGAAACGGCCCCTGGAAAATAGTCCAGCGCGGGATGAATCCCCAGATATATCCGCCCTGCGCGTTCACGATCGTGCGAAAGCTGAGCGAGTTCAGGGCGAGCAGCGGCGTCGCGATGGCCAGCGCCATCGGCAGTTCATAGCTGATCATTTGGGCTGAACTGCGCAAGCCCCCGAGCAATGAATACTTATTGTTCGACGCCCAGCCAGCGAGCGCCACGCCGTACACGCCCAGGCCGGAAATGCCCAGAATGAACAGTACGCCGATGTTTAAATCGGTGAGTTCCATCGTCGAATGAATGGGCCCGATGGTGACGCCACCGACGGTGATCGCGGGGATGTTGAGGTCGCCGCCGAAGGGAATCACAGCAATGGGGATCAGGGCAAACATCACGGCGATGAACGGCGCCAGGAGATAAAAGACCTTATTGACGTGCGAAGGAATCATGTCTTCCTTGGTAATCAGCTTGACCACGTCGGCGAGAGGCTGCAGCAGTCCGTGCGGACCCACGCGCCGCGGTCCGACGCGCAATTGGATGTGCGCCAGGACCTTGCGCTCCAGCCATTGCAGGTAAGCGAGTGCGGTCAGCAAAATGAAGGCGACGACGGCGGCCTTGATGATCGACAGGATGAAAAAGTTCATGTGAGGTTAGGGGCCGGGGGCCGGGAGCCGGGGGCCGGCTTACGACGCTGCGGCATGGCGCTCCAGTGAGTGCATCAATCCGACGAGAACGCGGGCGGTAGACGCAGCCGAAGCCATGAGTTTTGAACTCTCTGGGTCGGCGACGTATCCGAGGCGCTGAGCGATCATCAACTGCGTCTCAAGCTCGCCCAAGGACCCCAACGCTATCGAAAGATGATGGCTGAATTCCCGCCTGCCGTTCCGGCTATGCCCCTCGGCAATATTGGAGGGAACCGAAACGGCAGCCCGTCGAAGCTGACTCGTAAGTCCGTAGGTCTCCTCCTTCGGAAATCCTTTCGTAATTTGGTAAACCGTTTCGACTAGGTTCATCGCTTTCTGCCAGGCGATCAGATCGCTATGCCGCTTTGCGGTCACGCTGTCCCCTGTCCTCTGTCCCCTGTCCTCTGGTACAGCTCACCCGGCGCTTCCATCACCTCATTGAGAACCTTTGAGTAGCGCGAAAGGGTGCCCGAGGTAAATAAGGTTTCGTTAGCGGACTGGATGACTCCGGGAAGCGCAGACACGCGCCCATTGAGCGGCAAAGTCGGCGCGGCGCCGCCGGTGGCAATGACCGGAAGGGGAACATTGTAACCATGCACTGTCTTGCGGATCTCGTCGAGAACTTTGTCCGGCAGCCAGATACCCAGGTTCAGGCCCATTTCCTTGGCGATCAGCCCGAAAATTTCGAGATCCGTCTTCGTTCCCATCACACGCACGGCTTGCTTGAGTTTCTGAACTTCGCCGCAAACGTTCGTGACAGTGCCGTTCTTCTCATACGCCGAGGCCGCGGGCAGCACAATCGCCGCGTGCTTCGCCGTCTCCGTCATGAACAAATCCTGCGCGACGACAAAAGCGTGCTTCGAAGCCAGTGCCGCATCCTTTAATGGGTTCTCTCCGACGATCCACAATGCGTCAAGATCGGCCGCCGCCAGCATCTGTTCGCGCGAGAGGCCGCCGTCGCGCGGAATCATGCCCATGTCGAACGCCCCGCGCGAGTTCGAATCGTCGACCAGACAAACGTATTTCACGGGGATGCCGAGCGAATCGCCGAACGCCACCAGTTTCCGCAGCGCGTCGCCTTGAACCGCATCGCCAAAGAGGATGACCAGATTGCCTTCGGCCGCGAGCTTCGCGCGCAGCGATTCCACGCCGGCCATTACCCCGCCCTTTCCCACGCCTTCTTCTACACGGACGGTGGCCGTCGCGTATTTATCCTCGCGAACCGGGCCCGTAGTCACTGCGTAGATATGCGCCGTATGATGCCGGAAATTCGCACGCGCCTGGAAGCTTAGCAATGGATGCTGCTGGGCGAGATCGGAGCCTACGACCAGCACCGCTTTCGCCGAATAGACATCGGCGGTTGTCGCCAACGCGTCACTTCTGCCTGAGAGCGCGTCGAAGAACGTCGCCAGATCGCCCGTGCGGCGATGATCGATATTGTGTGTTCCCAGCCCTTGCCGCGCGAACTTCGCCAGGAAATAATTCTCTTCGTTGGTCGTGCGCGTGGACCCGATGACGCCGAACTTTCCGCCGCGCGCTTTGATCTTGGAAAATTCATGGCTGACGATTTCGAGCGCCTCAGCCCAGGAAATCGGCTCGTGCCCGTTCACCGTCTTGCGCATGGGGCTTTGCAGGCGCTCGGGATGCTCCACGAAATCGAACGCGTAGCGGCCCTTCACGCACAGGAACTCGCCGTTGATGCCACTGCGGTCGCGATTGTTTCCGCGGATGATCTTATCGTTGCGGACGCCCAGCGTGGTGCGGCACCCGTCGGAGCAATGCGTGCAGATGGTGCCCACGTGCTCCATCTCCCACGGGCGCGTTTGATAACGATAGCTGCCGCTGGTCAGCGCGCCCACCGGGCAAATGTCGATGCAGGCTCCGCATTCGTCGCATTCCAGGTGATCGTGATGATTGGGCACGATGGCGGAAATCACGCCGCGGTTGCCGACGCCCAGCGCGCGCACGCCAATGCCTTCGTCGCAGACGCGAACGCAGCGGTAGCACAGGATGCAGCGCGGCGCGTCGAAGAAAACCACCGGCGACCACTGCTGTTCGTCGGTGTGAACCTTGCGCTCCACGAAGCGGCTTTCGCCGGCTCCGTAGCGGAACGCCATGTCCTGCAGCTCGCACTCGCCGCCCTTGTCGCACACGGGACAATCCAGCGGGTGATTGGTCAGCAGGAATTCGAGCATCCCCTTGCGGGACTTCTTCACGATGTCCGATTCGGTGTGGACCACCATGCCTTCGGCCACTGGCAGCGTGCAGCCGACTTGCAGCTTGGGAGTCTTTTCCACTTCCACCAGGCACATGCGGCAAGCGGCCTGCAGAGTATATCCTTCGTAATAGCAAAAAGCGGGGATTTCGATGCCCGATTGGCGCGCGGCTTCGATCAGCAGCGTACCCTTCTCCGCCTGAATCTGCCGTCCGTTGATCGTGAGGGTTACGAGTTCAGCCATATGGTTCACTGCGGACCGGCTGCTTGAAAAACGGGACAGACAGCCCTTTTTCGCAGCTCGGCGCGCCCTAATCGAAAACGTTTGCCAGACGAAAAAAGGTGTCTGTCCCCGTTTTTCAGTATCTTCATTTAGACCGCCACCGTCTCCCTTGTCAGATACTTCTCGAAATCTTCCGTAAACTTCTCGACGATGGAAATGGTCGGCATCGCCGCGGCGTCGCCCAGGGCGCAGAACGTGCGGCCCAGCATATTCTTCGAGAGCTCGCCCAGCAGAGCGATATCCTCGCGGCGGCCTTGTCCGTCGTAGTAACGCTGCAGGATTTTGCGCAACCACGTCGTACCTTCGCGGCACGGGATACACCAGCCGCAGCTTTCGTGCGCGTAAAAACGCATGATGCGCAGGGCGAAGCGGACCATATCGGTGGTTTCGTCGAGCACCACCATGCCGCCCGAACCAAGCATGCTGCCGGCCTTCGCGAGCGTATCGTAATCCATAGCGATATCGCACTCTTCGGCGCGCAGAATCGGGCAGGAAGATCCGCCTGGCACGACGGCCTTGAGCTTTTTGCCTCCCGGAATCCCGCCTGCGACTTCGTAAATCGCCTTCATCATCGGAAATCCCAGCGGGAGTTCGTACACGCCGGGTTTGTTGACGTGCCCCGAGATGCACACCAGGCGCGTGCCGCCGTTTTTCGCCGTCCCAAGCGCCGCAAAAGCGGCCCCGCCATCGCGGATGATCGCCGGCACCGCGCTAAAGGTCTCTACATTGTTCAAGAGTGTAGGCATGGCCCACGCGCCTGCCACTGCCGGAAACGGAGGCTTCATGCGAGGGATGCCGCGCTTGCCTTCGATCGAATCGAGCAGAGCCGTCTCTTCGCCGCATTCGTAAGCGCCCGCGCCCGAGTGCGTGTGCAGATCGAACTTCCAGCCTGTGCCGGCTACGTTGTCGCCCAGGTAGCCGCGCGCGTAGGCCTCCTCGATCGCGCGGTCCATCTTGTCGATCAGATAACGATATTCGCCGCGTATATAGATGTAGCCGACGTGCGCATCCACCGCGAGGCTCGCGATGAGAATGCCCTCAATGAACTGATGCGGATCGTACTCCATCAGCAGCCGGTCCTTGCAGGTTCCCGGCTCGGATTCGTCGGCGTTGACCACGATCACGCGCGGTTTCGGAGACGTGCGGGGGACGAAGCTCCATTTCAAGCCCGTAGGGAAGCCCGCGCCGCCGCGGCCGCGCAGCGACGATGTTTTCACTTCCTCGATGATCGCCTCGGGCGTCATTTCCTTGGCCTTGCGAAAAGCCTCGTAGCCACGAGTGGCCAGATAAACGTCCAGTGTTTCGGAGCCCTCCAGCGCGAAGCGCTGGCTGATGACTTTGGTTTCGAGAGGGCTCGGTTCGTTGTAAAGTACCTTGGGCATCGGCTACTGGGCTTTCCTTAAATCATCCACAAGTCGATCGAACCGTTCCGGCGTTACACGATGATGAAAGTCGTAGTTGATTTCCACGGCCGGCGCCCAGGAGCAGGCTCCCATGCACTCCACTTCCTCGAGTGAAATCAGGCCGTCCGCGGTCACTTCCTTGTTCCCGATGCCGAGCTTCTTCTTGGCGTGCTCGTAGAGTTCTTCGCCGCCCACCAGCAGGCAACTGATATTGGTGCACACCTGCACGTGGAACTTGCCGAGAGGCTTGCGGTGCAGCATGGAATAGTAGCCGACCACTTCATCCACCTGCAGCGGCGTCACGCCGCAGCGCCGGGCTACTTCTTCGATCAGCTCCTTGCTGATATGGCCGGTCTCATCCTGCGCATACATCAGCATCGGAACCACGGCGGAACGCGTCCGCCCTTCCGGATAGCGCCGCAACATCTTGGCGAATCGATCTTCAAGCTGGGGAGAAAAGGTCATGTTAAAAGTTACCGGTCGGTGTCCCCTAAAACAAAATCCATACTGCCCAGGGCCGCGATGGAGTCGGCAATCAACGTGTCCTGGAGCAAGGTCGGCAGCGCTTGCAGGTTCCCGAAACTCGGCGTGCGCATGTGCAGGCGGTAGGCTTTCGAGGTCCCGTTGCTGACGGCGTAATAGGCGATCTCGCCGCGCGGCGATTCAATGGCCTGAAACACTTCGCCGGCCGGCACGCGATAACCCTCGGTGACGATCTTGAAATGATAGATGAGCGCTTCCATCTGCGTCTTCATCTTTTCGCGATCCGGCAGAACCACGCCCGGAGCGTTGGCCTGCCAGGCGCCCTCCGGCATTCCCTCGAGCGCCTGGACAATAATGCGGGCGCTCTGCCGCATTTCGTCGAGCCGCACACGGTACCGCGCGTAGACGTCGTTTTCCGTGTACGTCGGGACCGTGAAATCAAATTTCTCGTAGCTCGAATACGGCTCCGTCTTACGAACATCAAGGGGGATGCCGGCGGCGCGGATCATGGGACCGGTGACGCCCAGGTCGATCATGTCCTCGATCGAGATGAATCCCACTCCCTGGGTACGGTTCTTCCAAATCGGATTGTTATCGAGCAGGTTTTCGTATTCGTCGACACGTGCCGGGGAACTGGCGAATGAATTTGCCCACGGCATTCTGCCAGCCGCGCGGCGGCTCCAGCGCGAGTCCGCCCGGGCGGATGTAGCTGGTCATCATGCGCTGGCCCGAGAACATTTCCTTCAGCCGCAGGACTTCTTCGCGCTCGCGGAAGCAGTAGAAGAACATGCTCATCGCGCCGATATCGAGCGCGTGCGTCCCCAGCCACACCAGATGACTGTTCAGCCGGTCGATTTCGGCCAGCATGACGCGCATCCACTGCGCCATGGGCGGAATCTCCAGTTGCAGGAGTTTCTCCACGGTCAGCGCGTACACCAGGTTGTTGCCAAGATTCGAAAGATAATCGACGCGATCGGTCAGCGTGACGGTCTGGGCCCAGTTGGTCGTCTCGCACTGCTTTCTCGATGCCGGTGTGGAGAAACCCGATATCCGGCTCGGCCTTCTTGATCGTTTCGCCTTCCAGTTCGATGACGATGCGCAGCACGCCATGCGTCGAGGGGTGCTGCGGACCCATATTGAGGGTCATGCGCCGGGGCGCGGCAGGTCCGGCCGGCGCTTCCTGCAGGGCGGCTATGGTGGCGACGTGGTCTTCGAGGGGTTGCTTCATTTCGCCTCCTCCCCTTTGTAGCTGTACTTGTAGCCGTGTGTCGGGTAGTCCTTGCGCAGCGGATAGCCTTCCCAATCGAGCGGCATCAGAATGCGGATTAAGTTGGGATGATTACGGAAGCCGATGCCGAACATGTCGAACGTTTCGCGCTCATACCAGTCGGCGCCGCGCCATACGCTGGTGACCGAATCGATCTCCGGATTCGTTCCGCTCACACGGCATTTCACGCGCAGACGGCGGACCGCTGGAATCGATTTCGTCGGCGTCGGATCGACCGCGTGCAGATGATAGACCACTTCGAATCGCGGCTCGGCCGGATGCCAGTCCACCGCGGTAATCGAACAAATGCGGTTGAACCGATGCTCGTACTTTAAATGGACGCACAGATCGACGATCCGCGCGGGGTCGGCGATCAGAGTGGTTTCGCCGAGGGCTTCGATCGTTTCGAGAATCGCGGAGTGATTCATGAGCTGACTCAATAAGGTGTCGCTCACTTGCGGGACCCGTCCTTCGCATGGGACCAGTCGAGCGCGCCCTTCTTGTACACGTAAAAGAATCCGACCAGGACCAGGGCGACGAAAACCAGCATCTCGAAAAAGCCGAAAATTTTCAGCTCCCGGTACACTACCGCCCACGGGTAGAGGAATACGGCTTCGATATCGAACAGGATGAAAATCATTCCTACCAGGTAGAACTTCACGCTGAAGCGCTCACGGGCGGAGCCGACCGGCGCCATGCCCGACTCATAAGGCGTGTCCTTCAACGGGCTCTTGCGGCGCTGGCCGAGCAGCGCCGAGATTCCGATCAAACCGGCGGCCACCGCAATCGCGATGACGACTTGCACGATGATCGGGAAGTACAGTTCGGGATAGGTGGTTGGCATGTTATCGATGGCCGGTTACTGAAGCGTCCTGGCTGCCGGCTTCGCGCGTTTCAGGATTTAGTCTAAGTATTGAATATAATGAGCACGGAAAGGCAGTGTCAATCACGTCGAATGGCGACCGCGCAAACAAAGACGATTGAAATTGTGCTAAACGGTGAGCGGCGGCCCGTTCCCGCCGACCTAACCGTAGATCGCTTGCTCGTTTGGCTCGACATAGATCCCTCGCGGGTGGCCGTGGAATTCAACGGCGCAATTGTCCGCAAGCCTGCGTGGCCGGACATCGAAGTAGCGGCTGGCTCGCATATGGAAGTGGTCTGGTTCGTCGGCGGAGGGTTGTAGTACTGCGAGCGCAGCCGATCGACCCCATCCTCGATTGCGAAGCGAGTCAGCGAGAGCCTCGCCCTAATTTCACGCTAAAAGACCGGACCTGGAAAAATAGACAAAGTAACCCTGTTGACACGCCGCCCAAGTCGAGTACAATCGAAAAGTCTCCCTATGGCACAAGCCCTGAAAGCCCGCAAGAATCGAGTGGATGCCGCTAGCCCGGAACGAACGTTTTCTTCAAGCGATGTTTCCGGGATTGCCGGAGTCAGCTTGCGCCAACTGCAGTGGTGGGACGAGCGGAAGGTGGTTTCTCCGCGTCACGAGGGTCACCGCCGCATTTACCTGGCTTCCGAGGTGGTGGAGATCACGGTGATCGCCGAACTTCGCCGCAAGGGATTTTCGCTGCAGAAAATCCGGCGCGTGCTGCGGTTCCTGCAAAAGGAAATGGGACGCCGCCTGGCGGACGTGATGCAGTCGGCGTCGGATCTGCACCTGGTGACCGACGGGAAGTCGATCTACCTCGAGGAAAAGCAGGAGCGCATCATCGACATCTTCAAGAATTCCCGCCAACCCATGTTCCTGGTCTGCGTGAGCGATCAGGTGCGGCGGCTGGACCACACCGAACGAAAACCCGTGCGCATGGAGCCTGGACTGCTCGCACGCCGCATGCGCAATATCGGTTAATGGCTCGACTTTAAGGATTGGCTCGACTCCGAGAGTCGCCCATGGGCGCCGTCGCCCTCGTCATCAAGCTGATATACTTGGACCGGAGGATGGGATGCCGTCACGCCGCTCGTATTTCTTCGTACCGTTGATCATCGCAGTGTGTTCGCTCGCTGCGGGAACTTTTGTATCGCGCAACGTTTCGGCGGCCTCGCCGGCCGACGATCCCGCCGGCCAGAGCATGAAGTCCTTCACTGCGGTCTACGACGTGGTGGAGCAGAACTTCGCCGACAAGGTCGACCCCGACAAGGCCATTTATCGCGGCGCCATCCCCGGAATGCTGCGGACACTCGATCCGCACTCTAATTTCTTCGATCCCAAGGAATATGCAGCCCTGCGCGAAGATCAGCGCGGCCAGTATTACGGCGTCGGCATGCAGGTGGGGCCGCGCAACGGGAAGACCCTGGTGATGTGGCCTTTCGAAGGTTCGCCCGCCTATCGAGCCGGGCTCCGTCCCGCCGACGCCATTGCCATGGTCAACGATCACAAGACGGATGGACTGACCACCACCGAAATCGCCGACCTGTTGAAGGGACCGCGCGGCACCAAGGTCCAGGTGACGGTGACTCGCGACGGACAGCCCAAGCCGATCACCTATGAAATCATGCGCGACGCCATCCCGCGCTTCAGCGTTCCGGAGGCATTCTGGCTGAAGCCCGGCATCGCGTACATCACGATCACGCAGTTCAGCGAGACCACGAGCAAGGAACTCGAGGACAAGCTGAAGATGCTCGGTGAGAACAATATCAAAGGCTTGGTCCTCGACCTGCGCGGCAATCCGGGCGGATTGTTGAACGAAGGCGTCGAAGTGGCCGGCCACTTCCTGAAGCGCAACGACCTGGTCGTGAGTCACAGGGGCCGCGCGCAGCCCAACAAGAATTACTACGCGCATATCGATAACGCGGGCCGTCAGTATCCCGTCGTGGTGGTGGTGAACCGCTCGTCCGCCTCGGCCGCGGAAATCGTGACCGGCGCATTGCAGGATCATGACCGGGCCTGGGTGCTCGGCGAGACCACCTTCGGCAAGGGCCTGGTCCAGACCGTGTTTCCGCTGAGCGAAAATACCGGCCTTGCGCTGACCACCGCGCATTACTATACGCCCAGCGGACGGCTTATCCAGCGCGATTATTCCAGTATCTCGTTCCTGGATTACTACTATCACAACACCGGCGATTCGAAGAACCTCTCCGACGTGAAGATGACCGATAGCGGCCGCACCGTTTACGGCGGCGGCGGCATCACGCCGGACGAAAAGTTCGAAGCTTCCAAGCTCAACAAGTTCCAGATCCAGGTGCTGCGCAACTATGGCTTCTTCAACTTCTCCGCGCACTACTTCGGGCCCAAGGCCGACGCCCGCGAACCGAAAGGCTGGGAGCCGGACGAAGCCCTCGTCGATCAGTTCCACCAATACCTGCTCGACAATAAGATCGAATTCACGGAAGCGGATTTTACGGCCAATCATCAGTGGATCAAGGAGCAGCTGAAGCACGAGATGTACATCACGGCGTTCAGCTACGAACAATCGCAGAAGGTGGCCATCGAGCAGGATCCCGAAATCGCAACGGCGGTAGACGCGATGCCCAAGGCGACCGCGCTGCTGGAGAACGCGAAGAAGCTCCTGGTGCAGCGGATCGCGCAGCAGGAACGGGCAGCTCGTTAGCTCTCACTGCCCGGTATGACCAAGTACGCCGTTATTATTCACCCAGAGCCGTCGGGTGGATTCTGGGGTGAAGTGCCGGCTCTACCCGGTTGCTACTCGCAAGGCGAGACAGTCGAAGAGCTTCTCGGGAATCTGCGCGAAGCGATCACCGGAGTCCTCGATGCGATGCGCGACGAGGGCCGCACACCCGAAGAGGACGTTCAAGTCGTGGAACTGGCTGTTTGAGGCCTATTACCGGACCTGAGCTTCGTCGCAAGCTCGAACAGGCGGGCTGGGCGTTGAAACGAATACGCGGCAGCCATCATATTTTCATGAAGGCCGGGGAGCCGAAGGTTCTTTCTCTCCCGATTCACGGCAGCCAGAACGTAAAACCAGGTTTAGCGGCACGGATTGCGAAGGACGCGAATTTAAGCTGGTGAATCTGAATTTGGCAAGATACGTCGCCGCGTCCTTCCTTCCCCGAAACTACTCTGCCACAATAAATACTTGAAACCGCAGATTACCGTCCTCGACGCCGGAGGACAATACTGTCACCTGATTGCCCGCAAGGTCCGCGAGCTGGGCGTTTATGCCGATGTGGCTCCCAGCGAAACGCGCGCCTCCGAACTCGCCGGCCGCAAGGGCATCATCATCTCCGGGGGACCCTCGAGCGTCTACGATCCGGGCAGCCCCACGATCGATCCCGCGCTGCTGTCTTCCGGAATCCCCGTGCTCGGCATCTGCTATGGCGAACAATTGATCGCGCATTTGTTGGGAGGCTCGGTTGAGAAGGGCGAGCGCGGCGAGTACGGGTTCGCCGAACTCGATATCACGGAGGCCGGCACAATTCTCCGCGGCGTCAACGGACCGCAGCAGGTCTGGATGAGTCATCGCGACCTGGTCGCCGAGCCGCCTCCGGGATTTCACGTGCTGGCCCGCACCGATACTTGCCCCGTCGCCGCAATGGGGTCTGACGAACGCCGCCTCTACGGTCTCCAGTTCCATCCCGAGGTCGCGCACACTCCTTGCGGCAAAACCATACTGGCGAATTTCGTCAAAGCAATTTGCGGCTGCGTCTCGGATTGGGATCCGGCGCGCCAGATTCAGGCGATAGAAGATCATATTCGCGAAGTTGCGGGCAACAGCAGTATTTTCTTTTTCGTCAGCGGCGGCGTGGATTCGACGGTCGCCTACACGCTTTGCCTCAAAGCTCTTGGTCCCGATCGCGTGCACGGCACCTACGTGGATAGCGGCCTGATGCGCGAAGGCGAAACCGAATTCGTGCGCGCGAGCTTCGCCCGCCTGGGCGCAAAAGCCTTCTTCGTGGAGGACGCGCGCGAGCGATTTCTTTCCGCTCTTGCAGGGATCGTCGAACCCGAGCGCAAGCGCCACGTGATTGGCGAGAAATTCGTCGAGGTTCAGGAACGCATTCTCGAAAGCGAGCATTACCTAAACGGCCGCTGGATACTCGGCCAGGGGACCATCTACCCCGATACCATCGAATCCGGCGGCAGCGCCAAGGCCGACCTCATCAAGACCCACCACAATCGTGTCGCGGGAATTCAGAAGCTGATCGACGCGGGACGCATCCTCGAACCGTTGTCGTCTTTCTATAAGGATGAAGTTCGCGCGATCGGCCGCGAGCTCAACATTCCCGCAGAATTGCTGGATCGCCACCCTTTCCCGGGTCCGGGTCTCGCGATCCGCTGCCTGTGTTTGGAGAGAGGGGACGCGCCCCAACGAGTGGAAGAAGGCTGGATTCTTCCGATCCGCTCCGTCGGCGTGCAGGGGGATTCGCGAACATACCGGCCGGTGCTTGCCCTCGAAACCTTTCCGGCAACGGAAGCCGAGACCGCGGCGTTGATCAATCGCCGTACCGACGTGAATCGCGTGCTGGGCACGGCGTACTTGGCCGCTCCGATGGGCGAACTACGCAGTCATGCCGCGCATCTCACGAACGAGCGTCTGGATCGCTTGCGCCGGGCCGACGCGATCGTCCGCAAGCTGTCCCACGAATCGGGCTTCGATAAAGAAATCTGGCAATTCCCAGTGGTCCTGGTACCGCTGGGCACCGCGGACCGCCCGGATTCCGTGGTGCTGCGGCCTATCGATTCGGTGGACGGCATGACCGCGCGCGCGGTCCGTATGCCGGAGGAGTTGCTGCGACAATTGACGCGAGAATTGGCGGCCGTCGAAGGCGTGGCCGGCGTGTTCTATGATCTGACAAACAAGCCGCCGGCCACCATCGAATGGGAATAACGCATGTGGCGCGCGCCCTTCTCGTGCCGACGCCTGTCAAGAGGGTAATAAAAATGCGGCCACGCAGGACGCGCCGCATCCTTAGCATCCCAAAAAGCGCCCCCTATTGCTTCTTCTTTCCCATCGCCGGACGATCCGACGTGGTCGGCGGCACCATGCCCTTGGCGCGATAATACACCACAATCTCTCCGTACATTTCGTTGTCGTGGATGATGTTGAAGTACAGGGCGCTCAGCCGGCTGCGCATCCCGCCAAACATTCTGATCTGCTCGGTAGCGCTCGCGTCGGTCAAGCCATCGTAGGCGGAATCGCAATAGTCAAAGGACGCTTTCAGCGCGGCCACGGCGTCGGCCTTGGAACTCTTCGTCATTTCGGCGTCGCCGCGCTTCTGCTCGCCCTTGGCGGCGCCGCAAATCGCCAGTTGGACGTCGGAGATGTGCCCGATGATCTGAGCGAAAGTTCGCGTATTGCCGGGGGCGGGCTTAAAGCTGTAATCGGCGTCCGCCATGCGGTCGGCGGATTTGCCGATCGCGTCCTTGGTGGCGGCCCATTGCTGCTTGAGCTCTGCGCTCAGCGGGTTCTGCGCGGACACCACGGTCGCGCCCAGTAAAGTAGCGATGAAAATCGTCGCGGTTTTCATTTCAGTTATCTTTCTCCCTAGCCTGATATGGCCCTCTCATTCTACCTGATGAAGAGGCGCGAAAGGATCTAGAAACCGCTGCCCCGGCCTTTACGCACCCTTAACAATATTCCTGGCTTTCTTGCACGGAATCTTTACACACGACGCGTACACTGTTCAATCGAGGATAATGCCACAGGAGGCGTCCATGATTAAAGATCCCGCTGGAGACCCGGCCAAAATCGCCTCTGGAAAAACGACTCGTCGTGGATTTATGGGAGCAAGCGTGGCCGCGCTGGGCACGGCGGGGTTGTTCTTGCCCGAAACCGGCATCGCGCAGTCCATCACTGGATCGGCCCCAGCGACGGTAGTCGATCAGAACCCCATTCGCCGCCGAGGCACCGGATTCCGCGCCCTAAATCCCGCGAAGGCGTCTCCAGGCTTCACGCTGTTTGCGCCCTTGGAAGGAGACGGCACAGTCTACCTGATCGACCTTCAGGGTAAAGTCGTTCATACCTGGAAGATGCCCTATCCGCCAGGCCTGTACGGTTACCTTACGGAGAAAGGCACACTGTTCTACAACGGCAAGATCGACAACGACACGATCCTGGGCAAAACTCCGCCGCACGGCGGCGTGGCGCTCGAGGCCGACTGGAACGGCAAGGTGCTCTGGGAGGTCCGTCAACCCGAGCAGCACCACGACGGCCGGTTGTTGAAGAACGGCAATATCCTTCTGTTATGCGCCACTGCGCTGCCCGATGAAATCGCCCGCAAAGTGCACGGCGGCGGGGCCGCGGCGGGCGGCGCCGAAGGAGGTGCCGGGAGCGGGCGCGGCGGCAATCGGAAAATGGCCGGCGATTACCTCGTCGAAATGACCACCACGGGCAAGGTCGTCTGGGAATGGCGCAGTTGGGAACATCTAGACCCGGCCACCGACGTGATCATCGATGGCGGCCGCGCCGAATGGACCCACGGAAACGGGATGGCCGAGCTTCCCGATGGCAACATCGTGCTCAGCTTTCGCAACACTTGCACCATCATCCAGATCGATCGAAAGTCGGGCGATATCGTGTGGAAGATGGGGCCGCCGACCCTGTCCGTGCAGCACGCGCCCACGCCGCTTCCCAACGGCCACCTCCTGATTTTCGACAACGGTCTGCATTCATCATCGCGCGTGATCGAGGTCCAGCCTTCAACCAAAGAGATTACGTGGAAATATCAGGAGCCCGTGCCAACGGGTTTCTTCAGTACGCGAATCGGTAATGCCCAGCGGCTGCCGAATGGCAACACGCTCGTCAATGAAGGAGTCTTCGGACGCTTTTTCGAGGTGACCTCGGAGGGCGAGACCGTGTGGGAGTACGTCAATCCGTATTTTGGCTTCGCGAACGATCCCCCGGCCAAACAGCAAAATGATGTTTTCAGAGTGTATCGCTACACCACGGAAGAAATTGATCGCGCCCGAAGAACGGGCTGAGAGAGACGCGTAATTAAGGCGAGACCATGCGGTATCCGAAATCGCCGAGCACCGTCCGCCCATTCCCTCGCAGAATATACTCGACGAAGCGCCGCGCTTCCTTCCGCTTGCGCGAGCTCGCCAGCACTCCCAGCGCCTGGTCGATTGGTGGATAAAGCCGCGGGTCCACCTGCGCGACGCTTCCCTTTTCGTGGAGCACCAGCGCGTAGGCCGTCAGTACGGCATCCGCATTTCCGGAGGCGCCGTACTCCCGCGCCATGTTGATGTTTTCCGCGTACACGATTTTCGATTGCACGCGATCCCAGACGCCCGCCTTCTTGAGCGCCGCCACTGCTGCCGCTCCATAGGGAGCGAGTTCAGGCTTGGCGACGGCAATGACCTTTACTGGTTCCGAGGCTAAATCTTCGATGCGGTTGACCCCCTTCGGCCCTCCTGGCGGAATCCATAAAGCCAGCATTCCTTCCGCATAGATCGCGCGCGAGCCAGGAACCAGCAGTCCCTTCCGATCCAACATATCGATGTGTTCGGTATCCGCCGCGGCCAGCACGTCAAAAGGAGCTCCATTTTCGGCCTGCTGCTCAAGCTGCGCCGTCGATGCGAAGCTGAACGCGACGTGAATGCCCGTTTCGGCCTCGAACCGCGACGCCACTGGCGCAAACGCCTGCGTGAGGTTCGCGGCGGCGGCCACCACGATCTCGTTTCGCGACTCGGCCCGTGCCGGACATGGACCCAACAAAAGGGGCGCTGCGAGACTTGCGACAAAAATCGAGCAGGCTTTCTGTATTCTATTCACAACGTTGTCGCTTTCATATTACATCCCCGGGAAGTCCGGGCGCCGGGATCGGCGTTGTGCGCTACCGGTGGGGAGTATTGCCCGCGCCTGACGCGAGATATTGGCGATGAGCTCCGCCGCCGTTATAATGGGGCCGGTTGATCGCTAAATCTTTTGTTCGCGTACCCGCCAACGAGTTCGGACCGCAATGGCGGGAACTGCGTGGCGCGTTGATCGCCGCCTTCGAAGACGTGGGGGAAAGTGGCTGGTACGTGCTGGGCCGCGAAGTGGCGGCCTTTGAGGAGGCGCTCGCACGCGTGTGGGGCGTGGCGCACGCGGTAGGCGTCGCCAGCGGTCTCGACGCCATCGAGATTTCACTTCGTCTTCTCGGCTGCCAGCCGGGCGATAGGGTACTGACGACGCCGGTCAGCGCTTTCGCCACTACGCTCGCGATTCTGAAGCTCGGCGCCGTACCCGTGTTCGTCGATTGCGATCCCTCCGGGCTGATCTCGCTCGACGCCTGCGAGGAGCTGCTGGAACGGGCGCCCGATATCCGTTACTTCGTACCGGTTCATCTGTACGGCCGCAGCCTGGACCTTGAGCGCCTGGAATATCTTCGCGATCGGTTTCAACTGCGCGTCGTCGAAGATTGCGCACAATCCATCGGCGCCCGCTGGGGAAGTCCGGCGGCGCAAATGATCACCGGCACCGTCGGACAGGCCGCCGCCACCAGCTTCTATCCCACCAAGAACCTGGGCGCGTTCGGCGATGGAGGCGCGATCTTGACTTCCGATTCCGAGCTCGCGAAGCGCGCGCGCCAGCTTCGCGATTATGGGCAGACGTCCAAATATCGCCATGAATTCGTCGGCTACAACAGCCGTCTGGACGAGTTGCAAGCCGCATTGCTCGGCCGGGTCTTTTTGCCTCGCTTGGATGCCTGGATCGAAAAGCGTCGCTGGATCGCGCGGGCTTACCTCGCCGGGATCATGCATCCCGGAATCCTTCCTGTGGGTCACACGGGCGTCTCGTCAGAGACGCATTCCCCTATGCACTCGAGCTGGCATTTGTTCCCGGTCAGCGTCGCGTCCGATCGGAAGGCCGCGTTTCTCGAATATCTAAAGGAGAACGGGATCACGCCAGGCGAGCATTATCCCATTGCGATCCCCGATCAGCCCGCCTTGGCTCGCGTTCGCCACGAAGATCACGGCTGCCAGAGGGCGCGCCTTCTCTGCGCGTCCGAAGTGAGCCTGCCGATTCATCCTTATTTGACCGAAGAAGAGGTCGAGCACGTAATCGCGACGTGCAATCAATGGCGCGGATGAGCGCTACTTGCCGACCAGGTGTTCCAGATCGCGATTGTTCTCCGTGCACATGAATTCCCGGATCGTGTGGCCCGCGGCCAGGTCCGACCTACGCTTGAACGTCCATGGTTTGGCGAGCACAGCAGGATCTTCCACCGTGATCTCCGTCTCCAGGTGCCCCAGGTCCGGACGGCGAACGCGTTCAATGACGTGCAGCTTGTCGCTGTGCGGATGCGCATCCTGATCGAGCCACACGGCTTCGTCGAAATTCACGCGATCCACCACCAGCGTGTCGCCTTCCCAGCGCGCAACCGAATCGCCGTACCACAGCGGATCGGGGTCCTTCGGGTGCGAGGCTCCCACGTAAATCTGATGAAAGCCGGGACTGTCGTCGTCGGAAATCTCCACGATGATGTCCTTGGACTGCACGAATTCATACAGAGGTCCGCGCCGGAGAGTGGCCGACGGCAGGCAGTGCGCCTGCGGGCTATCCTTGCGATTGTTGCTTTGCCGCTCCTGCGCCGCCTTTACAGCATAGGCCGTCCATTCGGGCTTGCCTGGATCGGTTACCACAGGCGACCACCACACGCCAGAAAGATCGGGCTTCCCGTCGGCGGTGCGCGGCGTCGCTCCGGTGGGCGGAAGGTGCTTCTTCTGGTCGGCCAGAATGGCTTCCGTGTCCTCGCCCAATGTGCTGAGCTGCGTGCCCTCCTGGAGCCGAATGTCGAGGGCCGTCGCCTTCGCCGCTTGCACCGCAAGGCCCTTCTTCTCGAATCCGCGGAGGCCGGGGACGTTCACCGTGATATCGTAACTGCCAGCCGCGACGTCGGCCATCGTATAGCTGCCGTTGGCCGCAGTCGTCGCCTTCAAGACGGTTCCCGTCGAGGCATTCTTCGCCTGCACGGTGGCGTTCTTCGCGGCTCTGCCGAACGGATCGCTGACTGTGCCGGAAATCGAGCCCTTGTCTCCCTGCCCGAACGCAGACAGAGTCAGGACAGTAACCCACAAACAAACCATCAGAGTGCGCATACGGGGCCAGTATACAATGTCCGAGCGGACAGTCGCGTCGATGAAACGCTAACCTCCATGGGGCGGCCGAGACGTTACTTGTGGGCGTCGTGATCGGCCGCCGCGGCCGTTCCGATCTTTACGGCGTGCGCGAGTTTGTCTTTGCTGTCTTCCGGAATATCCACGACCACACGCACGCCGGGTGCGAGATCCGCAAGTTGGGCCTTCTGCTTGTCCTTCGTGATCTCCGTTTTGGCGTCCAGCTTTACGTCGACGCTACCGGTTGAGGTCTTGACCGTCAAAACATTGTTCGAGATCTTGACGACATTGCCAATCACGTGGTCGAACCCTCCGTGAGCGAAAACAGGCGCCGCAAGCACGAATAAAACGACCGCGAGCGACAGCGAAACGCAGCGATCCAGCGTTCTTATCGCCGCGATAGTGGATTTGAAAGTCATTCCAGCTTCTCCTTTTGGCGGAAACACAGCCCACCCAGCAAGATATCACCCTTCCGCCCAACTCGTCCGGGCCGTATCGAATCGGAGGGAGGCTCACGTTCACGCTCCGCCAAATCTGGGTGGCGGGTTTAGTACCTAACGAGGCATGAGGAAGATGTGAGAACCAGCACTACGCGCCGGCAGCCCGCAGTTCTCGTCTATTCAAATTGGCGCCGCACGCATTTGGGCGTTCGTGTTTTTTCCATCAACCTAGCGAGCCGCGGGGGCCTCGCGCACCGTCGTGACGCCTAGCCGCGTGCCGACCGCATTGTTAATGCTTTCCGGAATTTCAGACGATGATCTGACATGCCAGCCCCTACACCCGCGAGCGCGACGGTCTCACGCGCCACGCCGGGGCCAAAGAAAAAACCGCAGACTTTTCTAGAAATCTTCAAGAGTCTGGGCCTGACCGGGCTGAAGGTCTTTTGTGGTTACGTCGTCTTGCTGGCGGTGCTGACCGCGATCTATTTTCCCTATCAGGTGGACGAGCTGGGTTCGCCGAAAGCCCGCAAGGAGGCGGGGACGTTCTATACGGATATTTATTCGGCGCCCAAGGTCCCCGCGGTGATTGAGAACTCAAAGGCCGAGGACTCGAAATACGTGACGGTGGCGCGCGGGGCGATTGAGAAGAACCGGATCGTTCCGAAGATTACTGCTTTCGCAAAACAATATAACCTCGCCGGCCAACGGGTGTTGGATGTCGGCGCGGGAACCGGCTATCTGCAGGACATCGTACCGAACTACGTGGGCCTCGATATTTCGCCGTCGGCGCGGCGCTACTTTCACAAGCCGTTTGTGGAAGCTTCGGCGACTGACATGCCGTTTCGCGACAACGAGTTCGACGCGGCGTGGTCGGTGTGGGTGCTGGAGCATGTGCCCAAGCCCGAACAAGCTCTCGTGGAGATCCGGCGCGTGGTGAAAGATGGCGGTCTATTATTTTTGAAGCCGGCGTGGGACTGCCAATGGTGGCTGGCGCAAGGCTATGAAGTCCGGCCATATTCGGATTTTGACGCGATCGGCAAAATGAGAAAGGCGAGCCTCAACCTCGTGGCATCGCCTGCTTATCAAGGCGTATCTCTGATTCCGACTCGCTTTCTGCGACAAATGCAGGCGCGCTGGTCGGGAAAGCCGACACGATTACACTACCATTTACTCGAGCCGAACTACGAGCAGTACTGGGTCGCGGATTCGGACGCCGTAAACAACCTGGATTACTATGAAATGCTGCTCTGGTTCACTTCCCGCGGGGACGAGTGTTTGAATTGTGAAGCGGAACCCATCTGGGATTTTAATGAGTTGATTCTGAGGGTCCACAAAAGGTAACGGAAGTCACTTTAGTTGAACCGGCTGCACTCCTGGACGAGATGCCGTCTGGCACGAGCGTCCCGTCCTTCTTTTTTAAACCCGTGTTGCGACGTGACGCATTCGACCAGGGCGGGTGATAGCCCGAGTCCCGCGCCTACGTTGTCAAAACCAAAACTCCCGTCATCGGCGAGAAGCAGCGAGGCGATATCAGATCGTGAATTGCATTCGCATACTGCGTCCGATTGAGCCGATTCAGAACAGGTCTGCCCGGACTCGATGCCGCTTTTGGCATCATTCGTCAGACTATTACGGAGTCACGCCCGCACGATTGTCGAGACGTGTTAACAAAGGTTAAGCGGCTTCTTCCCCGCCCATCTAGTCTTCCCTGCCCCAGCCCATTCTTATCAAGATGATAGCGGATCAGTCGCACCCTCTCTCCACGCTCCGGAACAAGGCTCTCCACCATTGACTCAGCCACTTCCGCCAAGTAAACTGGCAAGGCGATATCGGCAGAATCTCTCCCTCTAGAACGTCATGACGAGACGACAAATTTATTTCCGGAACTCCGGGTGGCTCATGGAAATGTGCGTCGTCGCGATGCTGACGGCAGGCACGCTGGCTGCGGCGGATTCCTCCGGCGCCGACGCTGCAATGAACCAGAACAAGGAAGCCATCGCGGCGCTGCTTTCTCGAAACGCCAACCCGAATGCCGCACAACTGGACGAGACCACTGCCCTGCATTGGGCCGCGCACTGGGAGGACGCCGTTAGCGTGGATCTTGTGATCCGGGCGGGAGCAAAGATAGAGGTGAAGGATAAAGACGGCTGGTCGCCCGAAACACTCGCTTTAGGCCACAAGTTCATTAACGGCGGCTTCAACCGGCACGAGGATACCGCGGCCTTGCTTCGCCAGCTTGCGAGTTCCCCAAGGCCTGAGTGGCGCACGCATTAAAATTTCCGATACAGGGAGCACTGTGAAAATAACCATTCAAATCGTTGGCACCGCGCTGGTGGGGGTCGCCGCGTACGTTTGCCTGACACAATCGCTGGCCGGCGCGCAGTCTTCGCCGCCGCAATACGGAACTGAATACGGTTATGGGATCCTCCAGCAGCAGTGCATGGCCTGCCATGGCCGGGCTAGCATGCCGCAGTTACCGACCATCGCGGCGCTCATGGAAAAAGAGTACACGCCCGAAAAGAACTACCAAAGCTTGAAGACTCTTCCGGCCCACAAGGATCTGAAGCTGACGGATGATCAACTCCTTCACGCCGCGGAATCGCTCAGCGGCCGCATGATGGGTACGTCAAGGGACGGCGATGCCAAGCAGATGATGAACCAGTGCAAGGCGAATCCTCCGATCTCCGATCCGGCCGCCGCACCCTCCTGGAACGGATGGGGCAATGACGGCGCGAACACTCGTTTTCAGCCGGCCAAGAGCGCGGGACTGAGCGCGGACGCCGTGCCGCGCCTGAAGGTCAAGTGGGCGTTCGGGTTTCCCCACGCGACGGCCGCGCATGCGCAACCGACCGTTGTCGCCGGACGCGTATTTGTCGGATCGAACGCCGGGTGGGTCTACTCTCTGGATGCGGCCACCGGCTGCGTGTACTGGTCCTACAAGCTGAAGGCCATGACCCGCGATGCCATCAGTTTCGGACCGGTGAAGGGCCACGGGTCGACGACCTATGGAGTGTTCATAGGAGACTTGCGAGGCTTCGCGTACGGGCTCGACGCACGAACCGGTCAGGAGCTTTGGGTAGCGCGCGCGGATAATCACTTCACGTCGCGCATCACCGGCACGCCCACGCTTTACGATGGCAAGCTGTTTGTCCCGATCGCGTCATGGGAGGGATTCAACGCGAAGCAGCCGGAATATCCGTGCTGCACCTCGCGCGGCAGCGTCGTGGCCCTGGACGCGAACACCGGGAAGCAGTTGTGGAAGTTCTACACGATTCCGGACCCGCCCAAACCCATTGGTAAGAATTCCATGGGAACGCCACTTTTCGGGCCCTCTGGCGTTTCCGTGTGGAATGCTCCCACGGTCGATCCTAAACATAACGCCATCTATTTCGGCACGGGCGAAGCCGCAGTAGGCCCGGTGCCCAAGACCAGCGACGCCATTGCTGCGGTCGACATCGCCACTGGCAAGCTGCTGTGGAGCTATCAGACGCAATCGAATGACGTATATCTGGTCAACTGTCCGCCGGTGAATAAACCCGAGAATTGTCCGGAAAACGGCGGGCCCGATTGGGACATCGGCAACTCGCCCATCTTGAAGACGCTCGCAAACGGGAAACGAGTTTTGATCGCTGGCACCAAAAACGGCAACGTTTTCGCCGTGGACCCCGATCAGAAGGGCGCCCTTTTGTGGAACGTGAACGTTCGGCCGGGAGCCGGCGGCTTCGTGTGGGGCGGGGCGGCCGACGACAAGAACGTCTACTACGGCTTCACCTCGGGAGGTGTCGCTGCACTCCAGATCGCCACCGGAGAGCGCGCCTGGATCAATCCGTTGCCGTCGCCTCCGAACCGCAACCGGACTGGAAACAACGCCGCCGTGACCGCGATCCCAGGCGTAGTTTTCTCGGGCTCCGTGAACGGGATTCTCTACGGTCTTTCGACTACGGATGGTCACACGTTGTGGGAATTTGACACCAACAAAGACTTCACCACGGTCAACGGAGTACCGGCGAGCGGCAACATGATGTCTTCCAGCGGGCCGGTCGTTTCGGGCGGGATGCTGTTTGTCGGCTCGGGCTACAGCTTCGGATCGGCACTCGGCAGGGGCAACGTGTTGCTGGCGCTGTCACCCGAATAAACCTGTTGTCGAGAGTTGCAAGCGGTTCCTGTTGCCCAACGAGGCCGCCGGCAATTTTGAGCCGCTCTTCTATCGCAACTCCAGCTCGCCGTGCACGACGCCGTCTTCTTCGTGCTCCATGCGGAATCCAAGCGCAGCACACATCTCCAGCATCGGATGATTGCTGCCCAGGATCTCCACCGTCACACGGTCCAGTTTTTCGATGCGCGCTATCTCGATCAACCTCCGCGTGAGCTCCGTCCCTAAGCCGCGGTGCTGATATTCATCGGCGATCAACACCGCGAGTTCGGCTTCGTTCGCCAGATGCGCCTTGCCCAGCCGGCCGACCGCGAGAATCTCGGATTCTTGCGCACGCGTCTCATCCTGTTTCCCAGCCGGATTCCGGCGCTCCGCGGCCAGGACGATTTCCCGATCGTAATCGCTGAAGCAAACCCGTACCAGGCGCTCGTGCGAAGTTCTCTGGTCGAGTGAAAGAAACTGAAAGTAGCGTTGATAGACACTACGCTCGGAAATATGCTCGTGGAAATGGGATATGAGGCGCTCGTCTTCGGGACGAAGCGGGCGAATCAACACTTCTGAGCCATCTTCGAAGCGCCACGGATTCACATACTGGAGAGGATAGGGCCGGATGGCGGGGATCGGGCGAGGCGCGGCGCCCTGCGGATAGAGCAGGACACGAGCATCGAGCGCCAGAATCCCTTCCGGCGAGGCTAGCAGCGGATTGATGTCGATTTCCTTGATCCAGGGCTGTTCGATCACCAGGTAACTGAAGCGGACGAGCAGTTCTTCGAGCGCCGCGAGGTCTACGGGCTTGCGCCCCCGCACTCCGCCGAGCGCGGTAAATATTTTCGTCCTCTCCATCAGCCGGCGCGCAAGCGTGGACGTGAGCGGAGGAAGTCCGACCGCACTGTCCTTGTAAACCTCGACCAACTGGCCGCCGCTGCCGAATATGAGGACCGGCCCGAACTGCGCATCGACGCTCGCGCCGAGAATCAGCTCATAGCCTTCCAGTCGCACCATGGGCTGCACCGTCACACCGAGAAAATGTTCGCGTCCCGCTAAACGCGTGATCGATTTCTCGATGGCTCTGTATCCCTCGCGGACGGCGGCCTGATTGGCCAGATTCAGCTGGACGCCTCCGACATCCGTCTTGTGTGTGACGGTTTCCGAGTGAAGTTTCAGAACAACGGGATAGCCCATGCGGTTCGCCGCGTTGGCCGCGTCGTCCTCACTGCCGGCGATCTCGGTTGCGACCGTGGGAATCCCATAGCAGGCCAGCAGATTCTTCGATTCCGCCTCGGTCAGAAGAGTGCGTCCACTCTCTCGTGCGCTTGCGACGAGCTGAGCGGCGTGCGCGCGAACCTTTCCATGTTCCGCCGTATCTTCCGTGTTGAACGCAGCCGGCGTTTCATAGAGCGCCTCGAGATTGGCGCTGTGACTCCACATCAGACGGAAGACGCGAGCCGCCGAATCCGGATACTCGTAGGCGGGGATGCCGGCCTTGGTGAGAATGGAGATTCCGCGTGCAACATCCTGCCCGCCCATCCAACTGGCCAGCACCGGTTTTTCGGCAACCTTGGCGTACTGTGTCATCCGCTCGGCGACCATCGTCGGATCGGTCAATCCAGTAGGCGCGAGAATAATAAGAAGGCCGTCCGTGGAGGGATCTTTCACGGCGAGGTCGACGGCCTTCGTGTAGCGCTGGGCGTCGGCGTCTCCAATGATATCGACGGGATTCTGATGGCTCCAATGGGGAGGCAGGAACCGGTTGAGCTGATCAATGGTATCGGCCGAAAGTTCGGCGAGACGGCCGCCGTCGGCGAGGAGCGCATCCGTCGCGAGCACGGCAGGCCCGCCAGAGTTCGTCACCATGGTCAGACAAGGTCCCTTCGGACGAGGCTGCTTATCCAACGCTTCCGACAGATTGAAAAGCTCCGCGATGGTGTTCACGCGCACCACGCCGCAGCGCCGGAAGGCCGCGTCGAGCACTTCGTCCCGGCCCGTGAGCGCTCCCGTATGCGAGGCAGCGGCTTTGGCCGCGGCCTCCGTGCGGCCGGGCTTTATCACGATGATGGGCTTCGAAAGCGCCACTTCGCGCGCGGCTGACAAGAACGAACGGGCGTCGCCCACCGATTCCATGTAGATCACGATGCTGCGCGTTTGAGGATCGTCGCCCAGGTACTGGATCAGATCTCCCCAGCCGACGTCCAGCATGGAACCGACGGAGACGAACGCGCTGAATCCGACCATCTCGCGATGGCTCCAGTCGAGAATGGCGGTGCACAGCGCGCCGCTTTGACTGATGAAGCCGAGGTGTCCGGGTCGCGCCATTGACGTGGCAAAGGTCGCGTTGAGGCCGTAATGTGGGCTCATGATGCCCAGGCAATTGGGCCCTACGATCCGCATCTTGCTTTTGCGGGCTTCGCGCAGGATTTCTTGCTCCAGGCTGGCGCCTCGCTCCCCGATTTCCTTGAAGCCGGCCGAGATGATGATCGCGCCCTCGACGTTCTTGGCCGCGCATTCGGCGACGATTCCCGGTACGGTGCGCGCCGGCGTCACGATGACGGCGAGGTCGACCTTATCGGGAACGTCGGCAATGCGCGGATAACAGGCCAAATCGAATACGCTCGAACGTTTTGGATTGATCGGAAAAATCTTTCCTCCGAACGAGGTCTGCTTGAGATTGGAGACGATCGAGTGCCCTACGCTCGACTTCTCCTCGGTGGCGCCAATGACCGCAACATTGCGGGGTCGAAAGAAAACTTCAAGGGGCGCCCGCCGGTGCATCGGGCCAGCCGACGGGTCCCGACGTTCGGGCTCTTCTTGACCGGCGGCGACGGTTTTCGGAGCAGCCATTTTCGGAGGAACCGGGTGGTCCAAGCTCATGCTTCCAGACTACGTGACTTCGCGTCCGGGCGTCTCCCAGAACCGGGGCCCTGCCAGATCGATGAGAGCAACAGGTTTGCCTGTCAACCGAATGCGCGCATCTCAGGCTCATCATTAATCGCGCCCCGGGGGCCGGGCTCTTGTGCTCTTCCAGCGACCCTATCGGCGTGATCGAATATGAGTGCCGGCAAGCGATCACGTCTAAAATGTCGAGTGTCCTGTGAGGAAGCTACCAGGTAACTACTTGAAGATATGGACACATAGAGGAAGTCGTCACGGATGTTCCCAGTACCTTCGATGGCCGAGTTTTGTGCCTCGCGAACTATAGAACCCCCACTTTTCTCCGTATAACCTAGGATTTCGGAAGAAATCCCAATGACGAACCCCCAACCACTTCTTACACGGTCCGAGAATCAGATTCGGGTGGTCCCTCCGAATTCCCCAGAACGCCGGGATTGGCGCCACGAAATTGAGCGTTTGATGGGACAAATTGCACCGTCGGATATGCCGGTCCTCATTCAGGGTGAGACCGGCGCTGGGAAAGAAGTGATTGCGCGAAGGATACACGAGAACTCTCACCGCAGCTCGATGCCGTTCGTTAAGATCAATTGCGCGGCGTTGCCCTCCGAGCTGATCGAAAGTGAATTGTTCGGATATGAGAAAGGCGCGTTTACCGGGGCCATGAAGACCACCCCTGGAAAGTTCGCGCTGGCCGATAAAGGAACCGTGTTCCTCGACGAAATCGGCGACATGGATTTCAAGCTCCAAGGCAAACTTCTACAGGTGCTGCAGGACCGCGAATACCTTCCGCTGGGAGCGCGTGAGATCCAGAAAGTGGATGTCCGCATTATCGCGGCGACACATCGGGACATAAAGGCCGACATCGCGCGCGGCCGGTTCAGGGAGGATTTATATTACCGGCTGGATGTAATCAACGTCTACGTCCCCGCTTTGCGTCACAGAAAGGACGAGATTCTGCCCATCGCCGAATCCTTGCTGGAGAAGCACCGTTTGGCCGAAGAGCCGCCCCAGATTCCGCCCTATCTGGCGCAAGCGCTGCTCGAATACGAATGGCCCGGCAATGTCCGCGAGCTCGAAAATGTCGTCAAGCGGTTGATCGTGTTTCGCGATCCGGAGGCGATTCTGCAATACATTTATGGGCGTTCGCCGCAAAATGGCGAATCAGCGTCGAAAAGCAATGACTTCGCTTCAGCGGAACCCGACAACGTGGTCGAGCTACGTTCAGACCAGCGAAAGCCGGTCCTATTGGGAGCCGAAGCGCTGGTCGCCTTTAAGCGCACACGTGATTCAGAAGAAACCGACTTCATTCTTCGCGTGCTCGATTCGACGCGTTGGAATCGCAAGAAGGCCGCCGTCCTTCTCAAGATGGAGTATAAGACGCTGCTGTATCGCATGAAGAAGCTCGGTATCGACGGCCAGCAGAGCGCATGCGGTTGACTCCGCCGATACTAACACCAGCGCGACCGCCCCTTCCTTCTTCGATGAAAGTCCGCCTCTGCGCGGGTGCTCACATCCGCGTATAGAGCGCCTCCATGCTCCGCGCCAATGACTCAGCGTCACATGCTGGAGAATCACGAAGCAAGGATCGCATATTCCTTCGGAGATCGGCCAAGCCCGCGGCCGCGCCGGCGGAGGTCGCCAGTTCGACGGCTTGAACCACGTAGTCGTCGATTCCCTGAGCGACAAACCGTCCGAAATTCGCTGCCCGCAGAATCGTCGCGCTGGTTCTGGCTGCCCAGCGGTCTCCTTCAAAAGCGATGACCGGCACGCCTTGCCAAATCGCTTCCGTAGTGGTTGTGCCGCCGTTATATGGAAACGTATCGAGCGCCACGTCGATTTCGTCATACGTTTTCAGAAACTGATAGTGATCCGACGGGCCGTCCAAGCGCACACGATCGTGGGCGACGCCGTGCTCATCGAATAGCCCGCGGACATACTGCCGAATTCCGGGCGATCCAAGCCTGGCGTTCTTCAGAATGAGGCGGCTGTGCGGAGCCTGGTGCAGAATACGGCTCCACACCGCGACTACTGCCCTCGTGATCTTGTACTGCGACGCAAGGCAGCCGAACGTTATCGATCCACGCTCCAGATACGGCGAATGGGCCACGTCGGGAACCGGATAGCCGATCTCGAATGTCAAATAGCTTCCTGGCACGCGGAGGATTTTTTCCGAATAGAACTCTTCCTCCGCCGGGGGGATCACGACGGCATCCCCGACGAGGTAATCATAGGACGAAATACCGGTAGTCGCATACATGTTAAACCACCCGACCATCACGGGAGCAGGCCGCATCGCGAAAAGCGCCAACCGACGCATTTTGCTGTAACCATTAAGGTCGACGAGCACATCGATTCTGGCTTGTTCGACGCGGTCGGCGACCGCCTCGTTGGAAAGACCAGTAATGTCGTGGAAGTGGTCTTTGGAATGGGCGCGATACCCGTTGACCGAGGAAGCGGGCGCATCGGAGAAGAGATGAATTTCGAATCGCCGGCGATCGTGGTGGTTCACGAGGGCCCAAACCGGCTTCATCCAATTGGGAAATTGAAAGAAGGAGGAGACGTAGCCAATGCGCAGCGGCCGGTCGCGAATCGACCAGTTGCTTGGTGTTTCGCGTTTCGCGAATCTCTCGGTGGACCGTGGCGGAGACAGGTACTTGGCGAAAGAACGCCGCGCGTCCAAGATATCCTGGTTGCTGGCCTTTGGGCTGCCGGGAATGATCAAGGCAATCATGGAGAGCGGCAGCGCGGGGCGGTCGCCTGCGACGGCTTTGCCGAAAAAATGGAGCGCTTCCTCCACCTGCCCCAGGTGGAAGAGGGCCTTTCCGAGATCGTGCTGGGCCGCCGGCCACTCCGGCTCGATTTCCAAGGCCTTCTCGAAATAAGCAGCCGCGTCCGCGTAATCCTGCTCCGAGTTGTGCGCGACTCCTGCCGAAAACCAGGCGCGCGCAAGCTTCGGGTTGAGGCTCAGCGCCCGCATGTATGAGGCGATGGCTCTTTCGGTCTGGTGCAAAGCGCGAAGCGCGTCTCCCAAATCGCAATGCAGATCGGCGTTGCCGGGAGCTACGGCGAGTGCCCTTTCGAGTACGTGGGCGGCCTCCTCGTTCCGCTTCAACCTTATTAGAACCTGTCCAAGATTCGCCCAGGCTTCCCCGTCGGCCGGGTTCGCCCCAACGGCCCTTCGAAAACATTCCGCAGCCGGCTCCCATTCCTCCTGCTCGCGATGAACACTCCCGAGATTGAAATACGCGTCGGCGAAGTCCGGATTTCGCGCCACAGCCTGGCGATAGGCGGCCGCGGCATGGTCAAGACGGCCTTGCTTCTTCCGAAGGCTTCCGAGATTGTTGCAGAAATGGGGCGATTCGCCCAGCTCGATCGCCCGCTCGAAACTTGTGGCGGCTTCGTCGTCATGTCCCAGGATCATCAAAGCCAGCCCCAGAATGTTCCAGCAGTCGGCGTGATCCGGGGCGATCGCAAGCGCGCGGCGCATGCATTCCACCGCCATAGGTTGGTTGCCCGTCTGATGGGCAATCACTCCGAGCAGATACAGCGCTTCCGTTTGGCGAGGCTCGGATTTGAGAAGCCATCGGCAAGCTTGCGCCGCGCCTTCCAGGTTCCCGGCTTTGTAGAGTCCCCTCGCCTCAAACAGCACATCTTTCGCCTTCATCAAATCACCGATTATTGGAACTTCCGCCAGAGAGAGTTATATAGGCAATGCACGCTAGTTTAGTCGAACAGAAAGTGGTTCACACATGCCACCCAAGCCTGGGAATCCACCTCCTCTTACCCGCGCGCAACGAACACGGTACTCGACCCTTAGAAGCTATTTCGCGGCGATGTTTGCGGGACTCTGTTTCAGGCTCGTATACACGGCTTCGATGAACATACCGGTGGTCCAGAGGCCGGAGTTCGCGCCAAAACGGTCGTCATAGTCCGCCGTGAGACGTGCCGTCTCCACTTGGTCCAGTGTTGCGCCTTTGTCGATCATCGCCTGAACCCGATCGCGAATCACGACCATCATATCCCGGTATTCGGCGACCTCGAACTCGTCACAGACACGCCCGTGTCCCGGAATCACGAGCGTGCCGCCCTCGCCCTGGTGTTTGTAAACGGTAATGTCCAAGATGCGGTTGAGCGCGGCGATGAAGCCCTTTACGCTTCCGCCATTTTTTACGTCGATGAAAGGATACTGCGTGGTGGTCAATAGATCGCCGGTTACGATCACATCCGATTTGCGGAAATGCACGAAGCTGTCGCCATCGGTAATCGCGTGCGGCGTCCAGAACATTTCCACCGCTTCGTCGTTGTAATACTTCCTTCGGCGGCCCTCTAGAAACGTATCCGTCGGCCAATTTTCCGAAGGCGTCGGCGCGACCTTGCCGGTCGGAGCGCTCATACGGTTTTGAATGTTCTGGTGCCCGATAATCGTGGCGCCGATTCCGATATCGGGATTCGACCCGGAGAAAAATGAGCCCGGCAGGCTGGGGTCGGCGCCAGCCGCGCGAAGCTTGCCGTTCCCGCCGGTGTGGTCGGCGTGGAAGCTGGTATTCAGGATGAATTGAATCGGTTTGTTCCCAATAAGCTGCTGGATTGCGGCGATGACCTTATCGGCAAGCTTGCCGGTACCGGTGTCCACGACCAGCGCACCTTGCTCGCCGGTCTGCACCGCGATATTGGCGCCGTCGCCTATCAGCATATAAACATTGCCCTGCACCGGCCAAATATGGATCTCACCGTCGCGCGGATCAGGATCCACTGCCTTACTCACATGGGGAGGACCAGGCGCGGGGACTATTTCCTTCTCGGCCAGTGCTTCGGCAGCCGCCCGGTCCGCCAGCTTTGCCTTGAACTCCGGATACATGGTTTGCGCGCCGCCGAGCGCGCCCAAAAGCGGCACGCCGTGCTTGTCCGCGTACTCCCGCAAGTAGGGATGCGCTCCATACAAGTAGTTCGGCACCTGATCGTCGCGCCTGCCCACAATTTGCTCGCCGTCGTCGCAGGCGTAGAGCCACGCATCCGGGTCTCTGGAGTAGCGGAGCATGTCCGAATTTCTGACGAGGGGCTCGGTCAAATACACCGGATCGGTAAGGACCGTTGTATACGTGATGCGGTCACCGTGCCGTATAAAATGCTCGACAAGTGTGGTTTGATCGCTCATCGCCACGCCGTTCGTACGAATCCAATTCCGCTTGAGGTGGGTCGTGTATATGGTCAGGACGTTCCCCTCGTACTTACCCGTGGAGAATCCCAAGAAACTGTGCTTCGCGAAAGGCGGGGGGTGCGCGCGCCCGTCCATCCAAACCGTCCGCATCCCTTCTGTGGTTTGCCCATACAGTTTGATGGCGATCAGCCTTTGGGTATACGGGTCCCTCTCCTCCCAAAACCGGAAGTTTCCGCCACCGTGCAGGAGACGAGTCGGCTCGTAGGCAATACACTGTTGTTGCCGCAGGGTCCAACGGGAGGGATCCCAGGTAAGGGCGTATTGACGACCCGCCTCGCTCATCGGAACCCCTGCGTAATCGACCAGCTCCGTTTGGGCGCTGCTCACTTCTGTTCCCGATCCACCACTGAACCACTCCCCGGAAATGTCGAGACCAGAACCTTGAATGAAACTAGCTTGGCCAAAAACAGCGCAACTTCCCAGCACGGCGAGGAACACCACACACGCGCTGCGGAGACGCTTCATAATGACCTCCCGGTCGAAATCGGTCAGATCAAGTATATATCTTGTAATATTTTTCCAGGCAATTAAATTCCTGTAGGCGGAATCGCATGCACCCTAGAGGATCTTTTCGGCATCTGTCAAGAAGACCCTTCCTGGTTTCAAAAGAAGATACGAATGGGTTCGGCGTGGGTGGCGCGTGCACAGCGGATCCAGACACACGATGTGACGGCAGTGGTGCAATTTCGTGATCGGGCAATTTGAGAGTGGTGGAAATTGATGAGGGAGGTGCAACACCGTGGCTGAAGTTGCGAGTGAAAAACGGAGTCCGCGGCGGGCGAGAAGGCTTGGACGAATCCTGATTCCGCTTTTGATCGTGGCCGTTCTTGGTGTCTCCGGGTACTACATTTGGAGGCATTTCAATGCCTTTGAAACCACCGACGACGCTCAGGTGGACGGGCACATCGACGCGATCAGCGCGCGCATCAGCGGGAACGTCGTGGAAGTGCTCGCCACAGACGAGAAATATGTAAAGGCCGGCGATGTGCTGGTCCGCATCGACCCCAAAGACTACGAGACCGCCCTCGCTAAGGCGGAAGCCGACCTTGCCGACGCCGAAGCGGCCTTCGAAACCTCGCGTATCGATATCCCCATCACGAATATCAACACGGCGAGCCAGCTGAAGACGGCGAATTCCGGACGCGCCGACTCGGTGGCCTCCTTAAACGGCGCAGAACGTCAACTCGCGGCTGCCCAGGCCCGCGCTGAGACCGCAAACGCTCAAATGCGCGAAGCCCAGGCGAACCTGTCCAAAGCCGACGATGATGTCCGGCGCTACAAGTTATTGGTCGACAAAGACGAAATCGCCCGCCAGCAATATGATACGGCCGTTTCCGCCGCGGCCGCCGCCCGGGCCACACTGGATGCGCGTACGGCGGCAGTTCGTGAAGCGGAACAGAACATCGTGGTGGCGCAGAGCGCCATCGATCAAGCGCGATCGCGCATCGTCCAGGCCGAGGCGTCGATCGAGTCCGCGATGACCGCGCCTCGCCAGGTGGCCGTCAGCGAGACGCGCGCGAAATCGGCTCTGGCGCAGGTCGTGCAGCGCAGAGCCCTGGTACAGCAGGCGAAGCTGAATTTGAGCTACTGCACTGTCGTCGCACCCGTGACCGGAATCGTCGGCAAAAAGACGGTGGAGCTGGGCGAAAACGTCTCGCCCGGCGAGCAGTTGATGGCGGTGGTCCCGCTTGACGACGTCTGGATCACGGCGAATTTCAAGGAAACGCAGCTCGGCCGTATGAATCCCGGCCAGCGAGTGAGATTCAGCGTCGACGCTTACGATAGGGAGTATACCGGCAGAGTGGAAGCCATCGGCGGAGCCAGCGGGTCGCGCTTCAGCCTGCTCCCTCCGGAGAACGCCACCGGGAATTATGTAAAAGTCGTGCAGCGCGTTCCGGTGCGCATTGATCTCGATCCCGGCCAGAATGACGATCACCGCCTCCGTCCCGGCCTGTCGGTCGATCCCCGCGTTTACGTCGAGTAAAGACCGAATATGGCTGGCCCCACCGAGATCTGGAAGCCTAAATTTAATCCGTGGCTCATCGCGGTCGTGGTCGCGTTGGCGGCGTTCATGGAGGTACTGGACACCAGCATCGCTAACGTCGCCTTGCCGCATATGGCGGGGAACCTGGGCGCGAGCAACGACGAGAGCACCTGGGTGCTGACCTCGTATCTTGTGTCGAACGCCATTGTCCTGCCCATTAGCGGATGGCTCGCGACCCTCTTCGGACGAAGGCGCTTTTTCATGCTGTGCATCTTCCTCTTCACGCTGAGCTCACTGCTGTGCGGAGCCGCGCCGACCTTAGGGATGCTGATCGTGTTCCGTGTCCTGCAAGGCGCCGGTGGCGGCGGCCTGCAGCCGATGGCACAGGCCATTCTCGCCGACACATTCCCACCTCAGAAGCGCGGTCTGGCGTTCGCGCTCTACGGCATTACAGCGATCATGGCTCCGACCATCGGGCCCACGCTCGGAGGGTGGATTACGGACAACTATTCCTGGCGTTGGATTTTCTACATCAATCTCCCAGTCGGCGTGCTGACATTATTCCTGGTCATTCGCATGGTGGAGGATCCGCCGTATCTCAGCCAGGCCAAGAGCGCTCTTGCGCGCGTCGATTATGTCGGCATCTCGCTGTTGATTCTTGGAATCGGGGCTCTTCAAATCCTGCTTGATAAAGGCCAGGAAGAGGACTGGTTCGGGTCGCGCTTCATCGTTACGCTCATGGCGATCGCGATTGTCTGTCTCACGTCGCTGGTCTTGTGGGAGTGGCGCCACAAGGCGCCGATTATCGACGTCCGCATGTTCAGCAGCTTCAACTTCGCCGTGTCCAGTTTGATGATGTTCGTTCTCGGCGTTCTTCTTTTCAGCAGCCTCGTCATGATGCCTCAGTTCCTGCAAACGTTGATGGGATACACGGCGGAATCGGCTGGTCTGGTGCTCTCCGGCGCCGGACTCGTGCTCCTGTTCGAGATGCCGGTCGTGGGACAGCTCACAACCAAACTTCCGGTCAAATACATCATGGCTTTCGGCTGGCTGTGCCTCGCCCTCGGGATGTATTATTCCACCATGCGCATGGATCTGTTGATGAGCTTCTCCTCGGCGGCCCGTCTGCGCGTGATTCAATCGTTCGGCTTGGGATTCTTATTCGTCCCCATCACGCTCTCGGCGTATAGCGGCGTCGCGCCCGAAAAAGGCAATAGCGTATCAGGCCTGGTGAATTTCATGCGCAACATCGGGAGCAGCGTGGGAACGTCCATGGTCACGACGATCCTGGCGCGACGCGCCCAGTTTCACCAATCCATCCTGGCGTATAATGCGACCAATTATGATCCTGCGTTTCGGAATCAAATCAGCAGCATGAGCCAGCAACTGGTCCACGCGGGCGCTACCATTCCCGATGCGCAGGCGCAAGCTTATGGGCGCGCTTATCAGTCCGTTCTTTTGCAATCGCAGACATTGGCTTATATCGATACGTACATGATCCTTGCCGTCGCCGCAAGTATCATGTTCGTACTCGCGCTCATCGTAAGGCGGAACGATCCCGGGGCGGGTGGAAAGGTCGTGGTGGAGTAAAGGCACAACCCATGATCAGAGTGCTGACGGTGGAGCGCGAGTACGGGAGCGGCGCGAACGATATTGCGCGCAAGGTCGCCGAGCGGCTGGGTTGGACGCTATGGGACCAGCTTCTGACCACGGAAATCGCCCGCCGGTTACAATGCGACCACCTTCACGTCGAGCAGCACGAGGAGCGCCGCGACTCGCTGTACTACCGTCTTTTTAAATCCTTTCTACGCGGCAGCTTCGAGGGTAGCCTCGCGACGCCAAATTTGAAAATGGCCGACGCGGAGGGTATTCGCGACGCCTCCCGGGAAGTCGTTCTCGCGGCCGCCGACCAGGGCAACTGCGTCATCCTGGGGCGCGGCTCCGCCTACGATTTGCACGATCGGCCGGATACCTATCACGTCTTCATTTATGCCCCGGTAGAGGAGAAAATACGCCGTTTGCGGCAAATGGGAAAGAGCGAGCGCGAAGCCATCGACCTCGTCGAAACTGTGGATCACGAGCGCTCCGACTTCATTAAACAGCACTTCGGCATAGAATGGCCGGCACGCCAGTATTTCCATGTGATGATCAACTCCGCGATGGGGGACGAGCGGGTCGTTCAACTGATTCTCGACGGAATGACCACTGAGAAATGATCCTTCGGGTCGCTTCGTCAGGAGCGCCGAGAGAAACGCGAGAGTGATCATATGTCGTCGTTATGGATGAGATCGGACCCTAGAAATTTGGATCCGTAAATCCCAAAAAGGGCTACAGAGGAATGACCTTACGGCCGATGTAAGACTGTTTGCACCTCCCCTAGATGTACCCAGGCCGTGCCCTCCCGAGGCCGCCCACACTCGGAGGGGGCGGCCTTTTTCAACCTGTTGTTTGACGATCCATATCGAGCGCGGTTCAACCATCCCAGCGTTTGCTGTATACCTGCCCTGAAAAGGAGAGAGTCATGCAAAAGGTGGTTTTCGCCGGTATTTTGGTTCTGGGCGCTTTCCCGGCGCAAACGCAAACGTAAGATACGAAGGCATTGTTTACCTGGATCATTTCATTGCGATGGTCGGCGGAAACCGCACGTATGAAGCTTTCAACATGGGTTACATGCGAGCGATGCGGCAGCGCGCACTGGCCAAGGCTACCGTGTAGAGTCGCCGCACCAGGTTAGTGCAGCACCAGCTTCTGCACCCGCAGATTGCCGATCTCGCCAACGTAGAGCGTATTCTCGTTGCGGCAATCGATGGCGTTAACGGTTCCGAACTCCTTCGGCAACTTCCCCGCCCGGCCAAATTTGCCGGTCATCGTTCCGTCGAGGCGCATCCTGTAAATTTCACCGTCGTGGTCGATGTCGTCGGGCGGATTGGAATTCGAGACGTAAAGAACTTGATTCGCTCCCCCGGTCACGCACAGCGCCTGCGCATTTCCGACATTGGGAAACGCCGTCTTGTAGCCGCCATCATTGTCGAAAACCTGGATGCGTTTGTTTCCGCCATCCGCGGCATAGATATTGCCTTTCGCGTCAGCCGCTATGCTGCGGACGTTGGCAAACTCACCGGGTGCAGTTCCCTTTTTGCCCCAGGACTTCACAAATACGCCGTCTTTCGTGAACTTGGCGATGCGAGCGTTGCCGAGTCCGTCGGCGACGAATATATTCCCGGCCGCGTCCCACGCGACGTCGGTCGGGCGGTCGAACAGGTCAGTCGGCTGTCCCGAGCCGTCTCCTCCCGCCGCCGGACGCGCCGGAACGGGAACCGATTCCGCCTTTCTTCCAAGCAACATGACGACGCGCGCTTGCGGATCGAACTTGATGACCATGTTGGTCATCTGATCGACCACCCAGATGTTGTCCCTGGGATCGACGCGCACCTGGGCGGCGAACATGAAGCCGTAAATGTTCTTGCCGATCTCACGGACAAACTTGCCGTTGGCGTCGAACTGGAATAGTCGCGAGCCGCCATGGGCAAAGGGACGAGCCGTACCGATCGTTACCGTGGGATGGCCGGTCCGCGTGTAGACGAAAATATCGCCGCGCGAATTCGTCGCCACGCCGCCCACTTCACCGAGATAGAGACCTGCGGGAAGCTGCAGAGCATTGGCGACGGAATCGAACTTGATCTCAGGTGCATTCTGCGCGCGAGCCGGTACTACAGCAAACATCCCGATAAACAACGTCGCGGCCAGAGCTCGCAGCGCTCCTATCCGGCGTTCCAAGGGCATTCTTTGGCGTGTTCTCATGGGTGTTCTCATGTGGCTATTCTCAATGTTCCGAATGCCCGCTTACCGCGCGCTCCTTGCCTCGGCCTTGGCCGTGGTGGCCGGCTGAAGGATAAGTTTCTGCACTCGCCAGGATTCGATTTCACCCGCGATGATCTCATTCGGATTGCGGCAATCCATCGTGTGAACCACCTGGAATCCGGGAGCCAGCTTGCCGGGATGGCCGAACTTGCCGATCACTGTCCCATCCAGCTCGGTCTTGTAAATTTCACCGGTGATGGCCCAGGATCCCGGCAGGTTTCCGTTGGGGTTCGAGTTCGAGAGGAACGCGTATTGATGCGGGCCCGACGAAATACACGCGGTCCAACCGACGCCGAGGTTCGTAATCTCCCTGATGGGCTTCAGATTGTTATCGAGCACCTGATAGCGGAAATTGGAGCGGTCGGCGACCCAGACGTTCCCCTGTCCGTCCACCTGTAAGCCGTGCGGCAGATTGAATTCTCCCAAAGCGGTTCCTGGCTTTTCGCTGCCTGACTGCGCCAGGAAGCGGCCGTTCTTGTCATATTTCACAACGCGGTTGTTGCAGTAGCCGTCGGAAACGAAAATGTTGCCCTGCGGGTCCCAGCCCACATCCGTCGGCCGGCAGAAAATGTATTTCTTCGCCGGGACGTTCGCCCCGGGGGGAGCCGGCTGCACGCCCATTACTGCCGGTGGTCTGCGCCCGAGCACCATCAGCACTCTTCCATCGGGGCTGAACTTTGTAACCATGTTGGTACCTTCGTCGACGGTCCAAATGTTATCGTCCTTGTCGACGCGCACGGAATGGGCGAATTCGAAGCCGTAATAGCCGCTCCCTATTTCCTTGACGAAGTTGCCGGCTTGATCGAACTCAAACAACCGAGTATTGGCGCTGCGGTGATAGACAAAGATATGCCCTTTGGAATTGGTCGCCACCGCGACCGATTCGCCGAGATATTCACCGGGCGGAAGCTTCAGGAAGTTCGCCGCGGACGAGTAGGGTATGTCCGGCACATTCTCAATAGTGGCCTTGCGCTGCGCAAGCAAAGGCGCCGCGGTCAGCACAACCACAACGACTGACGAGGTCAGAATTCGTTTCATGGAAGCCTCCTGGAACTTTCCTATTCTAGGGGAACCGGCGGAACGCGTGGCAAGCGGGGTGCGATGAATCGCGGAGAAGGCGGGCGATGGAGCCGGAGGTCGATCGCGATGCGCGGTTCGCGAGTCGCAAATAGTCCGTACGGCTCATCGTCCGGGGAGCTACTTGGTATCCACTTTCACCACTTGAATGACCAGCTTCTTGGGCACCAGCATTTGCGGGGAAACCTGAATTAGATCCACTTCTTCCGCAACAACCAGACTTTGACGACTTGCGTAAGGCTCACGTAGCCGAGCAGAGTCAGCATCAGGATCGGCCAATACATTCCTGGCAAGTGCGTAAGACCGAGCGAGAAGGCCAACGGGGAATAGGGTAACCACATTCCGAAGGCCATGATGGACAACGTTGTCAGCGTCAGCGGCCAACTCGCCCGGCTTTGGATAAAGGGAATGCGATTCGTGCGAATCACGTGGATAATGAGTGTCTGCGTCATCAGGGACTCGACGAACCAGCCCGTCTGGAATACCTGTGCTCGGGATGGGTCCCAGCAATTAAAAACCCAGAGCATGACGAAGAAAGTTGTGTAGTCGAAGATCGAGCTGATCGGACCGACGCACAGGATGAATCGCCTGATCTCCTCGATATTCCAGGGCCGCGGTTGCGCCACCTGCTCGTCGTCCACCGCGTCATTCGGGATCGGCACTTGCGAAAAGTCGTAGAGCAGGTTGTTCGTCAACACCTGGATTGGAGCCATCGGGATGAAAGGCAGGAAGGCGCTCGCTCCGAGCACGCTGAACATGTTGCCGAAGTTGGAGCTCGCCCCCATCCGGATGTACTTTAGGATGTTCGCGAAGACCTTCCGGCCCTCCATCACGCCGCCTTCCAGCACCATCAGGTCCTTCTCCAGCAAGATCAGATCCGCCGACTCCTTGGCGATGTCCGTAGCAGTGTCCACCGAGATGCCGATATCCGCGACTTTCAAGGCCGGCGCGTCGTTGATGCCGTCTCCCATGAATCCGACGACGTGTCCCTTGCTCCGGAGAAGGCGGATAACCCGCTGCTTGTGGGCGGGAGAAAGGCGCGCGAAAAGAGTGGCTTTCTCGGCCGCGTCGGCCAACTCGGCGTCGGACATCCTCTCGACATCGCCACCAAGCAGCATCGGGTCGGGAGGGAGGCCCACATCCCTACAGACCTTCCGGCTGATGAGCTGGTTGTCCCCCGTGAGGATTTTTACAGCCACACCGTGTTTATGAAGAGCCTCGATGGCGCATCCCGCGGTACTCTTGGGTGGATCCAGAAACGCGACGTATCCTTTGAGAACAAGGTCGGACTCATCGATCTTTGAGCAGGCTTGCTTCCCCGGCAATTCTTTTTTTGCCACCGCCAGGACCCGGAAGCCATCGTTACTGAGGTTCGCGTACTCTTCCTTCAGCCCGACCATCAGGTCGGGGTCCATCGGCGAGAGCTTCCCGTCCAGCTCGAAGTGCGAGCAGTGCCGGAATACCTCTTCCGGAGCACCCTTCGTGAGGAGGATCGCTTTGCCCTCCGGGTCCTCCACCAGTACGGACATCATGCGCCGCGTGAAATCGAAAGGAAGTTCGTCGAGCTTCTTGTACTTTTCGACCAGCACTTGCTCATGGAAGTCCGGGCTATCCAGGATCGCCCGGTCGAGCAGGTTCTTGAGCCCCGTCTGGAAGTGGCTGATCAGATAACCGTCCAACAGCACTTCCTCGCTTTCCTGCCCGGCGACGTTGCAATGCAGTTCGAGGACGACACGGTCCTCCGTAAGCGTGCCGGTTTTGTCGGTGCACAAAACATCCATGCCTCCGAAGTTCTGGATGGAATTGAGCCGCTTGACGATCACCTTCTTGCGGCTCATGGCAAGCGCACCCTTCGCAAGACATACGGAGACGATCATGGGCAACATCTCGGGAGTGAGGCCCACGGCCACGGCCATCGCGAAGAAAAAGGCGCCTTTCCAATCGTGCTTCGTGAATCCGTTGATGAGGAAGACCAGGGGCACCATCACCGCCATGAGCCGGATCATGAGCCAGGTGAAATTGTTCAGTCCCTGATCGAAGCTGGTAGGCGCGCGATCCTCCGCGATCGAACCGGCCATGCTTCCGAGATAGGTATTGACACCGGTCGTCACGATCACGGCAGTCGCCGTACCGCTTTCAACGCTGGTCCCCATGAAACACGTATTCTTGATCTCCGTCGGCGAGCTGACCGCTTTCGTCTCCGCTTCATGGAACTTCTCGACGGGAAGTGATTCTCCGGTCAGGCTCCCCTGGCTCACGAAGAGGTCTTTGGAAGAGAGCACCCGCACGTCACCCGGGATCATGTCGCCCGCGGACAGCTTGATAATGTCCCCGGGCACCAGATCCCGGAGCGGTACCTCTTTTGCGCCACCATCCCGAAGTACCGTGGCGGTCACATGGATCATGGCCTTGAGCTTGGCTGCCGCCGCGTCCGCGCGGGCCTCCTGCACGAAGCGAAGCCCGACGCCGAGGACCACCATCACCGCCATCACGGTTCCGGCGCGCGCGTCGCCGGTGGCATACGAAACCGCCGACAAAATCGTGAGCAGGATCACCAGCGGGTTGCGGATGATTTTCAGCAGGCGGACGAACCAACCTCGCCGGCGCTCTTGCGCGACCTCATTCGGCCCCGCCGTGCGCGCGCGCTGATCAGCCTCCGCTTGCGTCAGGCCGCCCGGACTGGTCCGCAAAGTTTCGAGCAGCGCTTTTTCGTCCTTCAAGGCGGCATCGAGGACCGCCTGTGAAACACGAATGTTCCGGCTCTTCGACTTCTTATTAAGAGTCGGCGGAAGGTTCGGATGCGCGGGCGGCACCGCTAGGCTAGCACCTGCCGCCTCGCCGGAGTCGACTATAGCCATGTCGGGTTGTCCATCAGCCCAACAAGGGATTTTTCGAGTCGCGCAGCGGTGCCATCCAACGGGTGGGCTCGGGTTTCATGGACGCACGGTGCACTTAGCGTACCGGCTGCAGGGGACGGAGTTGCGTGGCCGCGTCGTCTTCGGCAAACACGCGAAGCCGCGCGCGGCGGCGCATCTCCGCGCGGAGAAGCGAAGAAAACCGGCGACGTCGAATTTCGTCGTCACCAAAACAGCTACTGAAGGTGGCGGAAAAGCCTAGAAAATTGTAAGCCTTCTCCGCCTTGCCAACTCGGGAGGATGGAAATAGTGCCGCAAAGCGGCGAGTTTGCGCTAAGTCCTGTCTCCGCGCGAGCCAATAATGTTTATGGTCGCATTCGTGGCCTAAATGGAGGCGGTCGCTGTAGGTCACACCCATAAGACAACCACACGGGTTCCGGAAGCTCATTTTACCGTCGGAGTTGAAAGCGGAGACGCTCGCCAGTTTTTGATCGTCGAAGTTGGCGCGGACCCACTCACGAACGACCTGTTTTGCGTTTCGTAATTCCTTTTGAAAATTCATCTCGTCCTCCCAGGCTGCGGCAGGGAGCCTTGTTCTCATGCTAACGTTTTTTTGCGAGCTTGGCGGACGCAATTATGAACGCCCGACAAAGATGACAGAACAGTGACAGATCGCCCCAAACCCGCGGATGGGCAGAGTTGGCTTCCTGCCCGGGTCCGTCGTCGAACCGCAGAGTATCGGGAAGGCCGAATTGATCGTCGAGTTGCGCTGCGTGCACCGTTTGTCCTTTTTCCTAGCGATCGTCAGGCTGTGTCGTGACCTTCCCGGCAAACTGCCGATACACGAAAATCGAATAAGCGAGCGCTAGAGCAAACGCGGGAACAAACCAAAACAATCCTGTTTTCAACCCATACTCAGCCGCGGAGACACTGGTAACCGTCAGGCTGTGCCCCGGTTCCGCATTGGATGGGAGAAGGTTCGGATAGAGGCCCGTCGCCGCGGAGCAGAGCAGCCCCAAAATGAAGACACAACTGAACAGGAAAGAAGCTCGCTCCCGTTGCCGCCGGAGCGAAATGGGAACCGCGAGGAGACCGGCGGCGGATAGCAGGGGGAAGACGACCCCCCACGGGCGTTCCGCGAAACTCTTGAGCAAGAGCGGCTGGATGCGGAAGCTCGCCACACTGACCAGGAGCACCAGCAACAGTACGGGAGTCCACAGGCGCCGGGCGACGCCCTGACAGCGCGCCTGCAAATCGCCCTCCGTCTTCAAAGCGACCCATAAAGCCCCGTGCATCGAAAGGGCGGCGAACGCCGTGACGCCGACGAGCACGGTGTACCAATCGATAAGGCCGGCATCTGCGCCGGGCTGGAGATTCGTCCAAAGCGAGAGAAAGAAGTAGCCATCGGCATCGAGGGGGACACCGCGAACGACATTTCCCAGAGCGGCGCCATAGAAGATAGCGAGCAGCGCGCTCGCCCCAGCGAAAATCACGTCCCAGAAACTGCTCCACAATTCGCTGTCTACATGATTGCGGAATTCGATGGAAATTCCCCGCAGGATCAAGAGCCATAGGACGACCATAAGGGCGAGATAAAAGCCGCTGAAGCTGGAAGCGTACAAGCCCGGGAACGCGAAATAAAGGGTGCCCCCGGCAGCCAGTAACCAGACTTCGTTGCCATCCCACACGGGACCGATCGACGCCAGTACCGCACGGCGTTCGGCCTCGTTTGTAGCGACGAACAGATGAATGATGCCGGCGCCGATGTCGAAACCGTCCAGGATCACGTATCCGGCCAGCATGATCGCGACGAGACAGAACCAAAGTGTTGGCATATGGTTTTTCGTTACGCGCTCATCGGAGCCGCCGGTTCCGGACCATGTTCGATCTCGCGCCAGATCAAAAACAAAAACAGCACGCCAAGCACGGCGTACAATCCCATGAACCCGAGCAGGGTGAACATTCCGCTGCCCGCTGATACGCGGCTGGAGGTGCCTGCCGACGTGCGCATCAATCCATAGATGAGCCACGGCTGGCGACCAATCTCGGCCGTCATCCATCCCGCGGTTGTGGCGATGTAGGGAAACGGAAAGGCCAGCATCAAGATCCACAGCATGGCGCGATTGCCGTACAAACGTCCGAGCATCAATAGGAGCAAGCTCAAGGCCATGACGGCGATGAGCAGCGTGCCCAAACCAACCATGATGTGATAGCTGAAGTACAGCAGGGGAACGTTGTCGGGCCACTGATCGCGCGGGAAATCGTTCAGACCCTGGATCCTGGCGCGCCAGCGCTGGTAAGTCAGAAAGCTCAGCATTCTGGGAATCTCGATCGGGTTATCCAAGCGGCCGTGTTCGGTGTCCGGCTGGCCGATCAAAGCCAACGGAGCGCCGTTTTCGGCAACGAACAAGCCTTCCATGGCCGCCAGCGTAACCGGTTGGTTGAACGCGACCATCCTTCCCTGCTGATCCCCGGTCGGAAACAAAACCAAAAGCGTCGCAATGGCCCCGCCGGTCACGCCGACGCGCACGAATGTCTGCCCAAACGCGACACTGGTCCGCGCCAGGATGTAGAACGCTCCCAAAGCGCTCATGACGAAGCTCCCGGTCACTACCGCCGCCAGCATGTTGTGCGTGTACTGCCACAAAATCCAGGGATTGGTCAAAAGACCTGCGAGGCTGGCCAGACGAATAGCCCCGTCCGGCCCGACAGTGTAACCGACCGGGTGCTGCATCCAGGCGTCAGTGGCGATGATGAAATAACCACTGAGCCAGGAGCCCAGAAAAACGCACACGCCCGCGAACCAATGGAGCCAGCGGCCCAAGCGTTCTTCGCCGTAAAGGAAGAGACCAAGGAACGATGATTCCAAGAAAAACGAGAACATGCCTTCCATGGCCAGCGTCTGCCCAATCACCCCTCCGGCGCCCTTCGAGAACCGCGCCCAGTTTGTGCCGAACTGAAATTCCATGGGGATGCCCGTCACTACACCCATGGCGAAATTGATGGCGAAGATCTTGGCCCAAAACCGAGCGGCCTGGTTGTAGTGCTCGTTGCCGGTTCTCAACGCCATGGTCTTGAGGACGACCAGCAACAAAGCGAGCCCCATCGTCAACTGGGGAAAAATATAATGGAACGTTACCGTGAAGGCAAAGTGCAACCGGTGAATTGCAAGTGCATCGTCCATCTCTTTACCTCTTACCTCATGACGCCCACACGCACTTTTTCGCGAACTACTCGTCCTGTTCTTGGCGAGAATGAGGCAGTCATAGAGGAACTGCCCCCTGGCCGCCAGTCTAACTCGAATCGACTCCCGAATCGATCAAGGCCGCACGTCATCCTCGAAACTCCTGATGGATGCTTGTCTGCAGCTCAGTCTGTTCTCTCAGGGTCACAGGTTGATGAATCGGGATCAGATCAGAAAGACGCGGAAGAGCCGATCAACCTATGAGGCGCGTCGCGATCAAAGGGGCAGGACTACCGACACCGTCGTACCTTTTCCCGGCTCGCTTACGATCCGCACATCGCCTCCGTGCAAAAAAACGATCTGCTGCACGATTGCAAGACCCAAACCGGCGCCTCCCGAGTTGCGCGAACGCGCAGGGTCCGCGCGGTAGAAACGATCGAACACGCGCGGGAGGGCGTCGGCGGCAATACCCGAGCCGGTGTCGCGAATCTCCAGCCGAATCTGGGTGTCCCGCGGCTGCGCGCTCAGCCAAATGCCATCTCCCGGCGCACAGTGAGCGAGGGCGTTCGAAACCAGATTTCCCAGAGCGCGTTGGAGCAATACCCGGTCGACGTTTGCCACGATGCTCTCCCCAGGGCTGGCCTGCAGCGTCACGCCAAGATCCGTGGCGCTGGCCTCATAGTAATCACGAAGATCCGTCAACAGCCGGCCGACATCCTCCCGCGTTCGATTGAGGTGCGCGCCTGGGCTTTCCGAGCGTGCCAGAAACAATAACGACTCGATCAGTTCCGAAAGCCGCACCGCTTCCTCCAGACACGAGCCCAGCACTTCGGTGTATTCCGCGGGAGTGCGGGTACGCGCCAGCGCCACTTCCGCTTCGCCGCGAATGTTATTGACAGGAGTGCGCAGTTCGTGGGCGATGTCCGCGGAGAATCGGGATAGGCGCGCGAAGGATTCTTCCAGCCGTTCCAGCATGGCGTTGAAAGCGCCTGCCAGAATTCGTATCTCCACCGGATAGCTCGCGGCCTGAATGCGCTCGTTGAGAGTGGTGGAACTTATATGGCGGGCCGTCTCTGCAACCTCCCGAAGCGGCCGAGTACCCCTGCGGGCGATGGCGAACCCGATGGCCGGACAAACGATCAGGGCGGCCGCCAGCACCAGCCACACCCAGATTCGCTGCCGCCCGAGAACTTCCTGCTCTTGTGTCAGGTCGACCGCGATCTGCAGCGCCCACATCTTTCCAGTGGCGTCAGGCGCTACGCTGGCGACCATGGCTCGATAGGGGGCGCCGCCGGGCGAGTCGATTCGGAAGATGCCCTGACGGCTGGCCGCTTCTTGCGCCATGCGAGACGCACTCAGGTCCCGGTCCATGCCCGGTGTCGTCGACAACGCCACGCCGTTCGCGTCGATTACGCGGACGTAGTATTTCTGATAGCGCCGGACCGCCGAATCGATCTCCACTTCTTCGTGCAGCGCATTAGAATCGCCCCCTCGCTCAAGCACCAGCGCCCGGCACACCTCCACCTCGTCCATGAGCGACTGTTCTGAAATCTTCCTGAGGTTATCCGCGAGGCCGAGATAGAGCAGCCCCGTCGCCACGACAACCACCACGAAGGATGCGGCCGTGTACCAGGTGGTGAGTAGCACCGCCAGCGACGCGCCTCTCCATGGGGTGGAGTATCGGCTAGTTTCTTTCGGGATTTTCCAGAACATATCCTACTCCGCGAACCGTGCGCAGCAGCTTCCGTGGAAAAGGGTCGTCCACCTTGGCGCGCAGGCGCCGCAAGCTCACATCGACCACATTGGTGTCGCCACCGGAGCTCATGTCCCACACGGACTCAGCGATCAGCGTTCGTGTCAGCACTTCTCCGGCACGGCGAACCAGTAGCGAAAGCAGGGTGAATTCCCGGGTCGTCAAGTCGAGCCGCTGGCCCGCGCGCGTGGCTTTGTGGCCGGCCAGATCAAGCTCTAGATCGGCTACCCGAAGCGTGGCTGCCGCGCGCACTGGCGGCCTGCGCAGAATGGTTCTTACCCGCGCCAACAATTCGGAGAATGCGAAGGGTTTCACCAGATAATCGTCGGCCCCGAGTTCTAATCCCCGCACCCGGTCCGACACTTCGTCGCGAGCCGTGAGGATGAGGACGGGCGTCTGCAATCCGATTCCACGCAACCAGGTGAGAATCTGCCACCCGTCCATGCCGGGCAGCATAATATCGAGCACGATGAGATCAAAGGCGCCGGTCTCTATCTGCCGCATACCCTCAGCTCCGTCTGGCGCCACGGTGACCACAAAGCCTGCCTCGCTGAAGCCTCGCTTCAGGAAATTCGCAGTCTTAAGTTCGTCTTCCACGATCAATAGCTTCATCTTGCGACCAAAGGCGTCATTAGTATACCGTCACAAATACTTTTCCGTCTCTACGCGGTACTAGAACCATTCTGAAGAAAAATCCATGGCAAGAGCCGCTCAGATTATTGACAATAATTTAATTTTCCGGTAATCTTCCCGTACGGTAAAAGCGGTTTGGCCCTCCTCTTTGACAAGGGCCGAGCGCGAACTCCCCGCAGCTGGCACGTTAGGCAGCGAGAGCACAAGTGTGATCGGAGGATCTCATTTTGAACCTACGGAGGCTGCCGGAGTACGTATCGGTAGCCGCTCGCTCGACCATCGTTCTGTACACCCTATTCTCGTTTCCGTGCCTATGGGCCGCGGCGGGCGGAAGTATATCGGGGACTGTTTCCGACCCGAATGCGCGGACCGTGGAAGGCGCTACAGTCACGGCGATCGACTCCTCCACGAATATCAGACGGAGCGTCAGAACGTCGCCCGACGGCATTTATTCGTTCCTGGATTTGGCCGTGGGAACATACGACGTAGAAGTGGAATGCCCGGGTTTCCGGACTTACCGGCGTACCCGCCTGGTGGTGGATGCGAATAGCGCCTTGCGCGCCGACGTCTCGCTGACGCTGGGCGAGATCACCGAAACGGTCACGGTCGCGGCTGCAGTTTCGAGAATCGAAGCCGTGGATACGCAGCTGGGAGAAGTGATGGCGGGCACCAAGATCGAAGCGGTCCCGCTAAACGGCCGCAGTTTCACGGACCTGCTCGCACTACAGCCCGGCGTCGCGCCGATGACTACCATCACGGGCACAGCCATCCAGGCAGCGGGCGCAGTCACGCTTGCTCCTTCCGGCAGCCTGAATCCGGGCACGATCTCGATCAACGGGCAGCGCGAATATGCCAATGGATTCACGGTCAACGACGCGGATGTGGTGGAACGCTTCACCATGGGGGCGGCCGTCGTTCCTGATCTCGACTCGATTGCGGAGTTCCGGGTGCTGACGGGAAACTTCGACGCAGAATATGGGAATTACAGCGGCGGACGTATCAACGTCGTCACAAAGTCCGGGACGAATCAGGTTCACGGCTCGGCGTTCGATTTTTTGCGAAACACGGACCTCGACTCGCGAAACTTCTTTTCTCCCGAACGCGCGGTCTATCGACAGAACCAGTTTGGCGGTTTGTTGGGTGGACCCGTGGTCCGCGATAAGGTATTTTTCTTCACTGACTACCAGGGAACACGGCAGACGCAGGGAGTCGACACAGGCTTGATCCAAGTACCGTCGCTTCTGAACCGCCAAGGCAATTTTTCCGACAACTCAAATCAGTTGACCGGGTCGGTGAGCGGTCCCTATATTGCACAAGTGCTGGGAAACAAGCTGGGCTACGGAGTTTCCGCCGGGGAGCCGTACTATAGCCCGGGTTGCACGATCACGGCGCAGTGTGTTTTTCCCAACGCCATTATCCCCGTGCGCGTCTGGTCCGCACCGGCGCAGAACCTCCTGCAATACGTTCCCTCGCCGAACCTGCCCGGCAACTTCTTCTCCACCTCGGCGGTGGACCAGACACTGCGCGACGACAAAGGGGCCTTCCGGCTGGACGCGATCACGCACATCGGCCAACTCTCGGCTTATTACTTCGCCGACGACTACTCGCTCAATAATCCCTACCCGGTTCTGCAGGGCGGCGCCAATGTCCCCGGCTTCAGCGCTTTAAACCTGGGACGCGCGCAGCTGCTCACGCTGAGTACGACGAAAACCTTCGGATCGAACACTGTGAACGATGTCCATTTTTCATATGTCCGGGCTGCGAACAACGTCGGCACCCCGCAGGGAACCGTGGGCACCAGTCTCACCTCGCAGGGATTCGTCAACAGCTCCGGCGCGCCCAGCATTCTGCCGCAGCGCCCGTCCATCGTCGGTGTGGAGAACGTAACGTTCAACAACTTCGTCATCGGATCCACGGTCACCGGACTGAAGCAGATCGACAACACCTACGAATACCGCGACAACCTCTCGCGGGTAATGGGCACGCATACTTTGAAGCTGGGAGGCGAAGTGATGTTCAGCCAGGTGAACTCAGCGGCTGATGTCCAGTCGAATGGAACCTTTTCCTTTACCGGCTCGGAGACCGGCATCGATTTTGCCGACTTCCTCATCGGGGCGCCAAGCTTTTACAAGCAGGGTGACGCGCGGCCTTTTTACATGCGAAATCACTACGGAGCCCTCTACGCGGAGGACAGCTGGAGAGCAAAACCGCGCCTTACGGTTAACTTCGGGGCGCGCTGGGACGTGATCATGCCGTGGTACGAAAAATACAATCAGATCCAGACTCTGATTCCGGGCGAACAATCAGTGGTCTATCCGGGCGCCCCCACCGGCCTTGTCTTTCCCGGCGACCCGGGTGTGTCGCGCGCGCTCGCGCCGGTGAGGTGGAACAACCTTTCGCCGCGCGTAGGTATCGCCTGGGCTCCTCGTGGGGAGAGCGCATGGTCGCGGAAGCTTCTCGGCGACGCGGACGCGACTAGCATACGGGTCGGGTTCGGGCGCTTCTTCTCCGCGGTGGAAGGTATCTCGGCAGGAGTGATGGCCGGCGACGCGCCCTATGGCAGCACCTATATCAGCCCCGCGCCGCCGCTATTTTCCAACCCGTTCGTCACTGCCTCGACAGGGGTCGACAATCTCCAGCGCTTCCCGCTCCAGTTTCCGCCGCTCAATGCGACCGCCAGCAACCCGAACCCGAACGTGAATTGGACGCCCTTCCTTCCCATCTCCGGGCTTCCGGGTTACAAGCCGGACGGCGTCAGCCCCTACACCGAACAATACACGCTTTCTGTTCAGCGGCGATTGGGGAACAGTACGGTGATCACCGCGAGTTACGTTGGCAGCGAATCCCATCATCTTTTGACGCTGGTGCAAGCGAATCCCGGCAATGCGGCGCTCTGCCTCAGCCTTAGCCAGCCAAACGAGGTAGCGCCCGGCACCTCGACCTGCGGGCCGTTCGGCGAATCGAATGTCTATACGACGGCGGGAGGTCGAACGATCAACGGGACCCGCCAGGCTCTGGGTCCGAACTTCGGCAGCGTGGACTGGCTGACTACGATCGGCAACTCCAACTACAACGCGCTGCAGTTCGGCATCCGCCATACGAGCCGCAGGCTGGACGTGCAAGCCGGTTACACGTACAGCAAGTCTCTCGATAACTCTTCGAGCATAGCGGAGCAGCTGAATCCCTACAATTACAATGCGACCTATGCGCCCTCGGCGTTCGATTTGAAGCACAATTTTGTGGTGAGTTACCGTTACGAGCTTCCGGTCGAGAAATTATTCCGGACGCAAAGCAGACTGACCACGGGATGGACGCTTTCGGGGATCACCCGTTACGGAACGGGTTTTCCCGTTACCTTCACGAACGCGAGCGACAATTCCCTGCTCGGTACGCAGCCGGACGGGGTCAATGCCTATGGCGTCGATCTGCCGGATGTGCAGGGTGGCCCCCTCAATCTGAATCACAATCCGCGTAACGGTTTGCCTTATTTCAACACGTCGCTTTACAGCTTGAACGCCCTGGGTACGCCGGGCACATCGGCGCGCCGCCTTTTCTACGGCCCCGGAGTGGAAAACTTTGATATCGCGCTCTCCAAGAGCACGAAAATCCGCGAGTCGGGCGCTCTGGAAATCCGGCTGGAGGCGTTCAATGCCTTCAATCACGCCCAATTCTTCGGGCCGGCGTCGGTCAATGGCGAAATCACGAGCGATGCTTTCGGCCAGGTTGTCAGCGCGGCCCCGCCTCGGCTGGTACAACTTGCGGTGAAGTTGGCGTTCTGACGCGACTTCGTCCGTCAATATTGTGCTCGACGAGAAAAGTTCTTCGCGTGAATCGCGCTGTGCGCAATGTTCCGCACGACACGTGAAGAAATTTCGTCGACACGTGCCGATAATGGTTCTGATACGGCTAGGTCTCCTCGCCCCTAACATCATCGATTGGATTCAGAGCTGTGAACGGCACGTGCAGATCTACATGTTCAGTCTCTGGTAAGCTGGTGCGGAAATTGACCACGAGCGCGACACTGGCGCCGCAGGCGTCAATGAACGTCGATACCCATGTACTTGAATCAAGGAAGGCCGATCATGAAAAACATTTGGCTGTGTGCAATGCTACTCGGTTTCTCTGCCGGACTGGGGCCGGCCCAAACAACGGAAGAACTGGTCAACGACGGCAAGAACCCGGAAAACGTCACGACGCAGAGCATGGGCTACGACCGCAAGAGCTACAGCAGTCTGAAACAAATCAATAAATCCAACATCAAGCGCCTCGTGCCCATCTGGAACACGAGCGTCATGAATGACCAGGGTGAACTGGCGGCGCCCACAATTTACAACGGCGTCATGTATGTGATCAACGGCAAGTGGACCTTCGCCATCGACCTCGAGACCGGCCGGCAGATCTGGCGCACGCCGGTACAACTCGAATCGGGGGTTGAGAGAGCCGCGTTCCACAGAGGGGCGCCCGCGATCTATAACGGAAAACTCTTTCGTGTAACCGTCGACAATCATGTGCTGGCGCTCGACATGAAGACCGGCAAGCAGCTATGGAACCAGAAGTTCGCGGATCTGCACGAGGGTTATTACTCCACGGGCGGGCCGATCATTGCGAATGGTGTGCTGATATCCGGCATGGCCGGGGGAGAGTCCACCACACGCGGGTTCCTGGACGGCTGGGATCCTGACACCGGGAAGAAACTGTGGCGCAGGTATACGATTCCAGCGCCGGGAGAGCCTGGTTCCGAGACATGGCCCAAGAATAGCGAGGCTTGGTCCCAAGGCGGAGGTCCCACGTGGCGCTCCGGTTCTTACGATCCCCAGTTGGATCTGGTCTATTGGGGAACGGGTAACGCGGAGCCATACGACCCCAGACCTCGCGAAGGTCTGGATAGTCTGTTCACCAACAGCGTACTGGCGATCCGGCCGAAAACGGGCGAGGTTGTTTGCTATTACCAGTACACGCCCAACGACGTCTACGACGTGGACGCTACCGACGAGCAAGTGCTCGCCGATATCCAAATCGGCGGACAGCTTCGCAAGGTGATGATGCAGACCAACAAGAATGGATTCCTTTATGTGCTGGACCGCACGAACTGCAAGCTGATCGCCGCAAATCCATATGTCAAGGTCAATTGGGCCACACACATCGATTTGGTCACCGGAAGACCGGTGCTGACAGACATCCAAGAGCGTTTTCGAAACGGAGAGCAGGTCGAAATCTGGCCATCGCGCGGAACGAACGCGGTACCCGTCGCGTTCGATCCGAACACACGCCTCGTCTACGCGAGCACCTGGAACGTGCCTCGCATCCAGCAACTAGCGCCGCCCAAACCAGTAGCCCCTGGCGGGCAATCAACCGGTGTGAACGGTACCTTCCCGGAGCCAAAGCCAGGCGAAGTCGTCGGCCACTTCGCGGCGATCAATCCCTTAACCGGCGAGAAGAAATGGGAAATCCCTCTGACCGATATGCCAAGTTCGGCCGGCATGCTGGCGACGGGCGGGGGGCTTTTGTTCACCGGTAAATTGACGGGTGAATTCATTGCGCTCGACAAAGACACAGGCAAAACTCTGTGGCAGTTCCAAACCGGATCGAGCATAAATTCCACCGCGATCACTTACATTCACAAGGGCCGCCAATACGTGACCATCGCCTCGGGACTGGGCGGCATTCTTGCCACTCGCTACGCGTCGCGTAAAATGCCGACGGGCGGTTCAATCTGGACGTTCGCGCTTATGCCCGAATGACTCTCTTCGGAACGGATGGGTTCCCGTCTCCCTCGGGAAAATACTGCGACCAAAGCTGTCCGCGGGTATCTAATCCGCATGGAATTTAGACAGTTAGGAAGCAGTGGCCTGCAAGTTCCGATTCTCTGTTTTGGGACTGTCACCTTCGGTGCAGGAAACGAGTTTTTTCGTGCATGGGGTGAGATTGATGTCCAAGAAGCGGCGCGTCTGATCGAAGTCTGCCTGGAAGCGGGAGTCAATTTCTTCGACACTGCGAATGTGTACTCGCAGGGTCGTTCGGAAGAAATCCTCGGTGAGGCGATCCGGCGGCCGCCACGTGAGACTATCCAATCCGCTGCCGCCCTCCTATCGTCCCTGAGCGATACGCCGCCGGCAAGGACGCGGGAAATGACGGTCGAAGGAGCGACGTGAGCTAAGATCCTGGGGCGCGCGGCAAATCGCTAGCCGAACGCCTACGCACGACAAACTGAAGGATTTGCTTCACATACGGGCAGTCTTGGCGCTGCGGGACCGGGGAATACCGAAAGAATGACCGGGCAACTGTGCCACCGTGCGAATCAACGGTTAAAGTTCTTCCGGCCTTCCACCGATATATTGATCGCTCGCGTGTCAGCTACCTCCTGGAGGTGAAATGAGCATGATCCAAAATCTCAGTGCCTTAAACTTCATAGGCCCTTCAGATTCCACCCCCACGACACGCATTCAACCCGCAGCCGCGGTAGCAGATCAGGTACAGATTGCCACGGTCCCTCTCACGGCACAGGTCCAGCAGCTTGAAAGCAAGACCCCCTCGAGTTTTCGCGCTGTGTTGGACGATGCTATACGCGAGCTGAGAGCCGCGGCATCGCAATCCACAAATGCAATCGAAACGGCGTATTTGTCGGGCTTGGCGGATCGCTTTCAGCAGCTGGAAGAAGCGGGCGCTGGCGCCCCGGCGCAACTGGGCGCCAACTCCTGATCTGACGGCGCGTTCCGAAGGAGTTCAGAGTCCAAGAACCGCTGACGACACGCACAAGAGAGTTGCCCTGGGCGACCAGATACGCGCTGGTCCTCGCCCTGCTGCGGAAGAATTCCGCAGACCCTTCACAAGTCTCCTATTTCTTGCGTGTGAACCGGTAATTGCCTGAAACGTGCTTTACAAAAAGCTGCTCCGGCGCGTTAGGGCCGTTCTTGGTGAACTCGACTCCTAACCCATATAAGCCCGAAAACTCAGTTTCGGAGCTTGCCACCAGCGGCGCCTTTCCGCGGCCGTCGATGTCGCCGAACAACGTATCCCCGGAAGACGTGATCTCGACGACTCGCGGGACGAGCGTCTTGCTCCACACCCTCGGCTGCTCCACGTAGGTGCCTACGTATTTCGCCAGAATCTCGGCGGGAACCTTTACCCCTGATTTTGCTTCGTCCGAGGCCTTGCCAACCCAGTGCTGGATCGGTTTCGCGGCGTTCTCGGCGCAGACTGACTCGATCATTTCGGTGTCGGGTGCCAGTTCGGCGCGGACGGCAACTGTCCACGGCCGGGCATATACTCCCGGGTCCGAGAGCGTTACTTCGAGGTCCAGGTTACCGAAGTTCCGGCGCCGGTACCGTTCGGTCATGCGCAGAGCCTCGGTGTGGGGATGACCGTCGTGATCCAGCCAGGTGCGGTCATTGAATCCGAAGCTATCCACCACCAGCGTGTCTCCATCCCAATGGCCTACGGAGTATCCCATCCAGTTCGGATTCGGGGACGTCTCCAACGCACGGCCGTCCATGAAGATCTGGCGAAACGTGAGGTCAGGATTGAGAAATACGATGAGCCCTGAAGTCTGAACAATCTTCACCATATCCGCTCCGGTGCTGTCCGCGGCGGTGCTATAACCGGGACCCAAGGGCAGGCACAGCACGTTCATGTAGTCTTTTTGGAGATTTTCTTCGCGCTCGCGCACCAAAGCTTCCGCCCAGGGCTGAATTTCTCCGGGCTTCAGGTCGGCAACGATATTGCGGCCGTATTTGGGGGAGATTTTATTCCACAAACCCGAGAGATCGGGATGGCCGTCGGCCGTGCGCGGCGCGGGTCCCGAGAAATCCGGCTTGCCGTCGGGTGTGCGTGGAATCCCCGGCATCTTGTGATTCAGCCACTGCGCAGAGAGCGGCGCGCTCAACGCGGCTGCCAGGATCGCGATCGTCGATGCAGTCGCCGATATGTTCATGATTTGCGATCTCCCAAAAATTCCAGCTCACAACTCTTCGGCCGTGCCCGGCCAAGGTGCCCGCAATCGGTACTCCCACCCGAATGATTGGTATGGCGCATCCGGAAAGTATCTTACCAGTCCGTGACTCGCGGGGGCTACCCGCCGGTTCCCGGCGAGCCCCACCAAGTTCGCCGAAATGACGCGTTTCTTTAAACCCTTGCCAGAGAAATGAATTGCCGCGAGCATATTTACTCAGTCCCTTTGTTCAATCCAAGGCTCTGCTTTTCGAACGATCGGGGCTCGCTGCAGGGATTCGAGATCTTTCTTTTCCGCGAACGAACAATTATTACTTGGATGGGGCTTGCTGGGATGGCGGGACGGTGGGTTGACCTTGCGCCATCGCTTCTTCCTGCAAGTCGAGACCAGCGTTGCGGACAATAATAGAAATTCTGCGATTCGAGGGATTGGTTGGATCGTCCTTCTTTAGCAATCGCTGGTCAGCAAACCCACGCACCTGGCTTACGCGGTCGTTCGTCAAACCGGATTCCGCCAGAATCCTGCGCGCCGCGTTGGCACGATCCGCCGAAAGTTCCCAATTGGAGTAGTTCGGACGCCCAAAGGGCGCGGCGTCGGTGTGTCCTTCGATCGCGACTTTGTTGGGCAGCTTCACCAGCTCGGCGGCCAGAGCTTTGAGGAGTTCGCTTCCCGCTTCGGTGGGCTTCGGATCGCCGGTCAGAAAGAAAAGGCCGTGTTCCGTCTCGAGCAGATCGATGCGCAGACCCTCGGTGGTCAGCGTGATCCTCACCTGCTTCTGCATATGCTGGAGCGCCGGAATCTGTTTCAACACCTCTTCCATCTTCTCCTTGAGGTGCTGCAGATCCTTGCGCTCCAACGTGAGCGTTTCTCCGGCACCCGAATTTGTCGTGCCCGTTTGTCGTCCCTTTCCCGTGGGGTCTAAAAAATATCCGCCGACTGCCTTTTGCACTTTTTCACTGGCGCTCAACAGCCACAGAACGATGAAGAGTGCCATCATTGCCGTGACGAAATCCGCGTAGGCTACTTTCCACGCCCCCCCGTGCTCGTCATCATGCTCCGCGGAGCGCTTCCGCACGATGATGATCGGCGCGTTCGACTTCGTGCTCAAGCCGCCGCCTCGGCCACCGGGATTTCGGCCGATTTACGGCAGACCTTGTCCATCTCTTGAAACGTCGGTCGCAAGTGGTGCGGGATGGCGCGTCGCGCGGCTTCGAGCGCGAGGATCGGAGAAAGTCCCTTCATATTCGCGAGAAGGCCCATCCTGAGACACGTGAAGTACTCTCCCTCCGCGTCCGTATGCTTCTTGATGTGGGCCGCCACGGGTCCCAAAAAGCCATAACACAGGAGGATGCCGAGAAATGTTCCCACCAGCGCGGCGGCGACCTTGTGTCCGATTTCCTCGGGCGGGCCGCCCAAGGACCCCATGGTGATGACAACTCCCAAAACGGCTGCAACGATGCCCAGCCCCGGGAGGCTGTCCGCTACGGTCGTGAGAGCGCTGGCGGAAAGGCGGCCCTGCCGGTGCAGAATCTCCAGGTCAGTTTCCATGATCTGGTCCAAGTCATGGATTGCGATTCCTCCACTGACCAGCGTGCGCATCGTGTCGCAGAAAAAATGCATCGCCTCTTTATCCTTGCGAAAGTTGGGATGGCGCTTAAACAATTCGCTTTTGTCCGGTTCATCAAGATCTTGTTCGAGCGTTGACAAACCGTTCTTGCGGCTGGTGTTAAAGAAATCATTTAAGAATTTTAATGTGTCGAGATAAACGGCTTCTGTGTAACGGCTTCCCTTGAAGACCTGAACAACACCGCCCAAGATCGCTTTCAAGACATAGGTTGGGTTTCCGATCAGAACGGTGCCCAGCGCCGCACCCCCGATGATGAGCAGTTCCGCGGGCTGCATCAGCACTAAAAGGTTGCCCTTTTCTATGAGATAACCCCCAGCAATACAGCCCAAAACAACGATGATGCCTACGATCGGAAACATGCTTCTCTACAATCTCCTATAGCCTAAGGCCTACAACCGAGGTTTATTCTCTACTTTCGGCAGTCTGGAGCCCAACCTCCAGAGCTTTCCCGCGGGTTACGAGGCCAAATTAAGGTCGCTACGCGTAATGATGCGATGGAGCGCCCATGGTAACCTGATCGTAGTCGGAGGCTGCATGCGATTCCGCTCGGGAGTGCTGCTGGTCGCCGCCGCGCTGGGCATGTGGGGAGTTTTACGCGCGCAGCGGCCCTTCAAGCAATATCAGGCCACCGAGTACGAGGATTTTCCGCTTCCTCCTGACTGGGGCAATAAAACCGAGTGGACCCGCGCGCGACTTCGCTATCCTAGTGTCTACGCCAACCGTTTCGGTCTGGATCTGAACTGGACTATCGATTATCCGCGCTCGGACCGACATCTGCTCCAGGGCGTGCGCCGGCTGACCCGCATCGACACGCGATCGGTGGAGCAGGTCGTCGATCTCGACGGCAGCGACGACGTGTACAACTGGCCGATGATGTACGCCGTGGAGGTCGGGCACTGGGCCCTCCCGGACGCTCAGGCGGCGCAATTGCGCGATTTTCTGCTGCGAGGTGGGTTCCTGATGGTCGACGATTTCCACGGCGACGAACCCTACCATGGCGTCGCCAGCGAATGGCAGGTGTTTCTCGCCAGCATGACGAAAGTTTTCCCGGACCGTCGGATTGTGGATCTGGAAGACTCCGACCCGATCTTTCACACGATCTACGACTTGGACGATCGCTTCCAGGTCGCCGGCTGGCAGTGGACTCGCAGCAGGCGGACATATGAGGCGGGCGAAACGGGAAAGACCCCGCACTGGCGGGCGATCTCCGATGACAAGGGCCGGGTGATGGTCGCGATCTGTCACAACATGGACTTGGGCGACGCGTGGGAGTGGTCGGACGATCCGCGATATCCGGAGAAGTGGGCCGCGCTGGCCTACCGGATCGCGATGAATTATTTCATCTACGATTTGACGCACTGACCGCGCGTCGATCGCTTGGACTCAGCTCATCTAGTAGCAGCGTAAAAACGCCCTTGGTCCAGCCGAATCCCACTTCATTCGAGCGATATCCAAAACGAAGGTCGCCATCAATATCGCTCGCCCTGCGGACTACATCGTACTTTTCCACGATGGTTCCGTGCTCCCGGTATTCATCTTGCACCATTCGCCTCGATGTTTTCGCCCGAAGAAAACTATACAATAATCGTTCTGAACAATCGTCGACTGGAAGAATGATCACAAAGCATATGTACAAACTCGTTTGCGCCCGCAATTTTTTGGTCATGGCGGCTATTGCGTTCGCCAGCGTGGGCCTGTTCGCTCAGGGAAGAGGAGGTGGCCGCGGAGGTCCCCCGCCGAGTCCGAAAGCAGCCGCTCCCGTCGATCTGACCGGGTATTGGGTTGCCGTCGTGGTCGAGGATTGGCGATATCGGATGCTGCCACCAGAGAAACTGACCGCATCCCCTACGCTGGGGGCCCGGATCAACATCCCCATGAACGCCGAAGCCCGGAAGATTGCCATGGCTTGGGACCCGGCCAAGGATGAAGCAGCAGGGGAACAATGCCGGGGCTACGGCGCGCCGAACATCATGCGTTTACCGGGACGCATTCGTATCGCTTGGCAGGATGACCAGACTTTAAAGTTGGAAACTGACGCGGGGACACAAACCCGACTGTTCGAGTTTAACGGCACGAAGAACCAGGGCGGCGGTTGGCAAGGCGTTTCGGAAGCTTCATGGGAAACACTCCCAGGCGGCCGAGGCGCGCCGTTACTCAGCGGCTCTCTTAAGGTCGTCACGACTAAGCTGAAGCCGGGATATCTCCAAAGAAACGGAATCCCGTATAGCGCGAACGCGACGCTGACCGAATACTACGATCGGGTGGACGAGGCGCCGGGCACATCATACCTGGTGATTAGTACAACCGTAGAAGATCCCGTGTATCTCACCGAGCCGTATCTTACGTCGGTGCATTTCAAGAAGGAAGCGGATGCCTCGGGCTGGAAACCCTCGCCGTGCGCGGCTCGATAGCCTGAATTGCAGCGATCAATTGGCAATCAAGGAGTTATGAATATGAGAATCCTGAAGACCGGTGCAATGCTGCTGCTCGCAGCGGCCGTGACTTTCGGACAGACGAATTTCGGGCCGACGGCGACCGGTTCCGGGATCGACATCTCTGGGACATGGCATTACGGCGGCCACCAGGATGCAGCCTATGGAACGGCGGCAGGCGCGCTGGTCGATTATGGCGGAATCCCGCTCAATGAGGCGGGCCGACTGTATGCGCTGGCATGGCCCGCATCGCGCATGACGGTCCGCCAGCAGCAATGCGCCGGTTACGGAATCCCCTACGCGTATTTCTCCCCCGGGAATTATCGCTATTGGGAGGAAAGGGATCCGTATACGCAACAGTTGATCGCAATCCATATGTGGTTCCAGACCTCGGAGACACGGAGGACCATCTGGATGGACGGGCGGCCCCATCCTCCCGCGTACGCGGCGCATACGTTCCCCGGCTTTTCCACCGGCGAGTGGAAGGGCAACGTCCTGACGATCACGACGACTCACCTGAAGAGAGCCTGGCTGCGCGGCAACGGCACGCCGTACAGCGATGAGGCTACGGTTATCGAACGCCTGATCCGGCATGGCGATCGCCTCACGGTTTTCACGACAACCGTCGACCCGGTCTTTTTGGACGAACCCTACACCAAGACAATGATCAATCTTCGCAATGTCAAAGACCCCGACGCGTGGCTTTATGCATGTGAAGATGCGCAAGAAATTTTGAGCAGGCCGGAAGATCAGATTCCGCATTTCTTATTCGGCAAGCATCCTTTCCTTCGAGACTTCGCAGAAAAGAATCGGATGCCGCTGCTTGCCGCGCTCGGCGGGCCGCAGACGATGCATCCGGGATTTGAGCTGAGGCTTAAGGACACGGCAGCCGCGGAAGCTGCCGCCATGGCCGAAGTAGTTCCTTCCCGCGGTCCGCAACAGAGCAGCAAGGCTGTGAACCCCGATCCCAATGACGGAGAGATCCATGTTTGGCCGGCGCAAGGGAGCGTCTACATGCTGGTGGGCGACGGAGGAAATATCGCCGTCCAAGTCGGCGATCAAGGCGCTCTTCTGGTGGACGCCGGCGCGGGTAGAATCTCGGACAAAGTGGTGGCGGCCGTGAAGAAGCTCAGCCGTAATCCGATTCAATTCATCCTGAACACCAGTTTTCACGCCGATCATACAGGCGGGAACGCGAAACTTGCGGCGGCGGGCTTGGATCCCAGCGTTCTTGGTTCGTTCTTCGGCAATCAAGCGCCCACGGGAGCCACGGGCTTCTTCACTGATCCGGCTCATCACGCGACGCTGATCGGGCAAAACAATATTCTCGTCCGGATGGAGGAAGCCAAGCTTCCAAACGAGATGATCCCGCCCGACACCTACCTGGACAAACGGCGGCGTAAGTACCACAACGGCGAGCTCGTCGAGATATTTTACGAGCCGAACGCCATTACCGACGGCGATAGTATCGTACAATTTCGCAAGTCCGACGTCATCGCCACGGGTGATATCTTTGACACGACCCGGTATCCCTTCGTCGACGTCAAAAACGGCGGCACAGTTCAAGGAGAGATCGACGCCCTCAACAACATCCTCGAGAAGACCGGTTACGAGCACGACGAGGACGGCGGCACGATGATCATCCCGGGACATGGACGTCTATCCGATGAATACGATCTTGCGGAATACCGCGACATGGTCACGATCATACGCGACCGCGTCCAGTCAATGCTGAACACGGGCTCTACGCTCGATCAGGTGAAGGCCGCCAGACTGACGGCGGACTATGATACGCGCTACGGCGCCACTTCCGGGCCCTGGACCACCGATATGTTCGTCGAAGCAATATACACCACCCTCAAACAGAAGCCGGCCGCAAAGTAGGCGCTAAGATGCATTCCGAGCAAATTTCTTTTGCTCGCCGCAAGGGGGAATTCTTTCATGGCTGAGATAGAGTAAACCGAACTTCAATCGTGGTCTTGACCTCGACTGCTTTCCCGTTGAGAACAGTCGGACTATACATCCACTGTTGGACCGCCTGGACGGCACCCGGAATCAACAATGGGTGCCCACTCAGCACCTGTAGCTGTTGAATCGTTCCATCGATTCCTATAATCGCTTCGAGGGTAACCACACCCTGAATCCGTATTTGACGCGCCAAAGCAGGATAGATCGGTTGCACCTGACGGATCAGTTTTGCGGCCTGGACGTTTCCACCGATGACGAGGATTTGCTCGTTCGCTTCTGCGTGGGCTTCAAACTTGGGCAGGACAGCCGGTCCCAAAACGGAGCGAACGACAATATCGGAAACGTGCGCTGCCTCGCCAAACCCGCTGGGTGTTCCTGGATCGAACGTAATTTCCGGCGCTGTGGGGAATGTGTTTTTGGAGTTGTCCGAGTTCGCCGGTGGAGGTTGAAATACGCGAACTTGCCGGGTGAAAACGTGCAGTGAGTTGCTGGTTGTGTTGTGGGTTCGCGCCGTTTTAGGCGGCTCCATTACCTTGGGTGGCTGAATGTTGAGGGTGATCGGCAACTGGAGGGACGTGTTGTTGCCGAGGGTTTGCACCGTCCAAGGGATTGCCACCAGAAGGACCAGAGAACCTTGGACCGTCAAAGATGCGACGAAAGGCAAGTTACTTCGGTTTGATTCCGGCAATAGCATGTGATTTCTCCCGGTGATCTAGACACCGATGAGGCGTTTTGGTTCCGATTACGCCGTTCGCTTGTCACTCATGGTCCGGGGAACTTTCCTTTCGTCACCAGTGTCCAAGCAATCAAGGAGCACAAATCTATGGCGATGTCACTTGGTGGAAGGAAAGCGGAAATGAATGTCACCCCGTTGATCGATGTTCTGCTGGTTCTCATTATCATCTTCTTGCTCGTGACGCCGACTCTTTCCACCGGCCTGAAGGCCCGCGTCCCTCAAAATCCGGATGAAAAGTCAGCGCCGCCCATCGATGACATTGTGCTTTCGGTTCTCGCAGACGGAACCGTACGACTCAACGAAGAGACTGTCGCCGTTGCAGATTTGGAAGAGCGATTGAAGGTGGTCTTCAAGAATGCGGCCAATCACGTCATCTTCGTGCGGGGCGACAAAGACCTGACCTTCAACTACGTCGCTGAAGTCATCGACATTGCGAAAGGCGCTGGATTGGATCGGGTTGCCTTGATGACGCAGTGACCGTCAGGTCGTGGCGTGCCGTCCGGAGAGTAGCGCGTCCTCGCGCTGTTCGAGGAGTTGAAGGAAAGACACGGCTTCCGCATAGCCCGGGCGGAGCTGCAGCGCGCGGTTGAAATCCGCTCGCGCCCGTTGCAGATCGGGTTTAAACAGCAGATGATAAACGCCCACAAACAAATGGGCCTTGGGATCCAGCGGCCGCAGAAGCGCGATGCGTTCAGCAACCGCCGTGGCCTCGTCGAACATTTCCAGCTGGTGATATTCGGCGGCCAGAAAATCGAGTCGCGAAGCATCGCCCGGGGAGGCGGCGATTTCTTCGTTCAGAATCTCGATATAGCGGAGGTTCTTGCGACGACGCGCTTCCGGATCCGAAGAAAACCGGTGTTCGACCCGGATGCCGGTCTTACGCAGCAGCCCGCCTCCTGACAAGATCGAGGCATCGACCGTTTCATGGACGCGGCCGCGGTAGCGATAATTTCGCTTGTTGGGAAAGAGGCGAACGACGTAATCTGTGAAGCTTTTAGAATCCGCTAAACGATTATGCCGCTCGAGGAAATATCCCGCGTTTTCGCCGCGCGACAGGATCTCTTCTATCAGGGGGGGGCCGGACGGGTCCAACGATTCATCCGCGTCTAGCATCAATATCCAACGGCCCTTTGCATGTTCGATAGCGCGATTGCGAGCCGCGGAAAAATCGACGACCGTGAAATCGAACGGGATCACTTTTGCCCCGCGGCGTGCTGCGATATGTGGGGTTATATCCGTCGAACCAGTGTCCACTACGACGATCTCCCCGGCCAAGTCGCACACTGAATCGAGGCAGCGGGGGAGATTGAGCTCCTCGTTCCTGACAACCATACAGACGCTGAGCGCATCGGGCATGGATCGTGTAGCGTTTGCGAAATTCCGTTATTGAAAGACTGGTTATCAGCTGTTAGAGCCGCTAATGCCAGCGCTGGAAAGCGTATTCAGAATAATCGTCGCCGGATTCAGCGAATCGCTCGGGGACCCGTTTGCCTGAACGCTCGACAGGAGTTGACCCAAGGTCTGATTCGAGCCGCCGCTCCATGCATCGCTTGAAGTGCCGTTAGTGGTGGAGGCGGTGTCAGGATCGGTCGATGCACTTTGGGAATGATGATGGTGATGACCATGATGATGGCTACCGGTCGCTTGAGCCAGATCCTGGATGTTGGGGAGTTGGCCGCTTTGCGAGGCGCTCGTGAAATCCGTCGCCAGTTGGTTGAGTTGGTTCGCTGCCGTCGAATTGCCGTCCGTCTGAGCAGTTTGGGCGGCGTTTTGCAGGTTGGTGGCGATTTGCCCGGTAACTTGCTGGTATTTCGTCGGGTCCGATTGTTGAAGCTGCTGGAGCTGACTCAACATCTGGGCGAACGGCGATAGTTGCTGGTTGTCAGTCTGGAGTGCGACTGAGGAAGTGCTTGTCTTCCCTGAGGTGTTCGCGGTTGTATTGATGGGGACGCCGGAAGTTTGGAGAACGCTGCTGAGCTCCGACTGCAAATAACTCGAAAGACTGTTTATAGTTCCCATAGCTTACCCCTGTGCATTTATATCGCCACGTCTGGCAGCTTTACGGATATTGCAACCATGGACTCGAGATGACCGTCATACTGGCAAGTTTTTGACGGGTGACGGATTCACGACATTCCTCCTTCGATACATCCAGGAAGGAAGGTTCTGTCCGGTAGCGGAGTGTGATTGAGGGCGAGACAGTACCACAGGCCTGGGAGTCCTACCGAGGAGGTCCCCCGATTCGTGGCTACGATCCACCTTAATTATTTTGATTTCACGGGCGTCCCGACTAGAATCTCTCCCGGACTTTGCGATACGACAGGGTGAGCGATCTTGGCAAACGGGCACGCTACCTCCCGGACGCCGGTAAGCCGGCATCGATCTACGCCTGGATCTGCTCCGGGACAGATCCTCATCAGCGCGGTGCACAAGCCTGGTTGTTTATGCACCCAACGCCGTTTCGGAATGCGCGAATGATCCGAGGAACGGCATGCTTCGAGGAGAAACGCATTTACGCGAGGTTCTCATGCAGTGTAACGCCGATCACGAGACGATCGAAGCCTATGCGTTGGGCAAGGTACAGGATTCTGAACTTGAAATGCACGTTCTCACCTGCCGGTCATGCCAGCAAAGAATTCTGGAAGTCCGAAGTTGGGACACCTTTCTTCACAGGGCGAGGAAACAGCTCATCGATGCCTCCAAGCCTTCCGGCGGGGATCGGCGATAATCGGCGGCGTAGACGAACAAGCCCGCTCCGCGCCCCGAAAGGCCCGCGATGTGACGTGGCGACATCTGCTGCAATTCGTTGCCATTTCTCCGACCACGTACTTTTCACTCTCACGCGGGCTCCGTTTCACTTCCCCACGTGCCCGGCGGAAAGTCGGTTGAAGGAGCAGCCTTGATCTCGATATTGAAGACCGCTTTAGAGATGGAGCGGCTGGAAAAATTCAAGAAGGCTGCATTTGAATGCTACGGACTGGCCCTTTCGTCGACGGAACAAAACGCCATTGAGTTCGACGAGGTGGAAACGGCCAGATTCCGGGCCGAGTTACGGACGCTCATAGACCAGTTGGACCGGGCGACAACTCCCGAGCAGCTCCGGAAAATTCAGGGTCTGTTCCAGGCGGACCTGCGCGATTACAAGGATGTGACCCACGAGCAGATTCGCCGGTTGCGGCGCGATGTGGATGCCGCTGCGTCGGCGTTGGAGGAGTTCGCCGTCAACACGGCCTCGAGTGGGAATGATCATGAGAAGGAGTTGAAGCTGGCGCTAAATCGCCTCGATGTGGCAGTCGCCAGCGAACGGTTGGACGAAATCCGCGCGGCGATCCGATCGGCTTCCGCGCGTATTTTTGCGAGCTTCGAGCAAATGCAGGCTGCTAATCATCTCGCCGTCGCGCAATTGAAAGACGAGATTCGCCTCTTGCATCAAACCATTCAGTCGGGTCGCCGTTCCGCAGCCTCGGAACGTCCTCCGGAGGTCTGGAACCGGCAGGAAATCGACAATCGAATCGACAAATTATTGAGCCAGGACGTCTCATTTTGCCTGATATTAGTTGTACTGCGGAACTTGAAAATGCTGGCGAGCCGTAATTCAGGCGCCGTCATGGAAGACGGAATTCAATCTCTCCAGGCCCGCCTTCAGGGCATGCTGGGAGGGGCCTCCGTGGGGCGCTGGACGAAGAACCAATTCGTCGCGATCTTGGACGGAGCGCCGGGCAGCGCCATGGTGATGTCTCGCGAAGTGGCGCAAAAGCTGACGGAACCGTATGATTTTCAGGAAGGCGGCGTTCCCCGCACGCTATCGTTTCAAGTGGCGGCCGGAGTGGTGGACCACCGAGCCGGCGCCGATGTTTTGAAGTTCCGTACTGGCCTTGAAAAATTGTCTGTCGCTCTGGGCGGTGCCCCACAATAGCCTGTACGCAACTTCGCGGAAGTGTAAAGAAATGCCGCGCTTTTGCCGATTACACGTCTGTGATTGTTTTGGCGGCGCTCTTCCTCGCCCAAGCCCTTCCGTCGCAGGCCGATCGAATTCGCGCGGCCATGGAACCTTCCCTTGCCAAACAGCGTGCGTCCGTGCGGACGCAGGTGGAAGCCGCCGGTGCGAACACGATTTCCTGGAGTGCCCAGGTAGCCGCGCCTGAGGCCGGCGATTGTGAACCTGTGCCCCCACCCGAACTGACCCGGTTGATCGGCGACGTCGCTCTGAAACAGAACGTGAATCCGGCCTTGGTGCGCGAAGTCGCTCGTCAGGAGTCCGGTTTCCGGCCGTGCGCCGTTTCTCCCAAGGGAGCAGAGGGCTTGATGCAACTGATGCCCTCGACGCAGACTCAGTTCCAGGTGAAAAATCCCTTCAGCCCCAGGGAAAGCCTGGAGGCCGGGAGCAAGCTGCTAAAGGATTTGCTGGATCGCTACCACGGCAATCTAGCCTTGGCTCTCAGCGCCTATAATGCCGGGGCGGATCGCGTAGACAGGGCCGGCGCTGTTCCTGAAATTCCCGAAACCCAAAACTACGTCATAGAAATTCTCAAGCGTTTGGCCCAGTAGTAGCTCCGCTCTGCCGTGCGCTAACGGAATAAATCTCCCAGGTTCTGTATTTCTCGCTGAAATCGCGGGAGAAGCCGCTCTTCCGTAAAGGTAAATGCGGGGACGCTCAGAGTGGAAGCTGTCTGGCATGCCAGCGGCAGCGGTAGTACGGACATTCCCAGATGGTTCACGAACAAGTCAGCGTGATGGACCCCGAGACTTAGTGAGACCCTTTGGGGACGGGGCCGTTCCGCTGGATCGGCTTTGCCAGGCTCGTGGTGATAGCACGCCGCGCATTGAACGGCTTCAGACAGTTCCCAACGAGAGATGGCCAGGGCGGACAACTCGGCGTGATCAATACCAACAATGTCGCGCTCCGCTTCAATCAACGACGCGCCATTCACCGCGACGAGCGCCAAGAGATCGTCGTATTGTTGCGGGAAGTTCACCGCAATCAGGAGCTTGCCGATATCGTGAAGCAATCCGGCGAGGAACGCGTCCCCGCCTGACTCGAAGGGCACTTCCTCCGCCAATAGTTCGACGAGTGTCGCGGTGGCCACCGAGTGGAGATTGAAGCGGAGCAGGGAGAACGTTCTGGCTGGCTTGGTGTGGGAAAACAGATTCGTGATGGAAGCCCCCAGGGCGAACTTCCGCATTGTGGAGAGGCCGACCATGGCGATCGCATGTCGGACCGAATCCACGGGGCGCAGGCGGGCAAAGATCGCGGAGTTCGCGAGTTGCAGAATCTGAGCCGACAAAACCGGATCCTTTTCCACGATTTCCGTCAACTCCTGGATTTCGCAATTTCTTCGGGTAAGACGGGCCAACAACTGGGACATCAAGGGGGACAACCGAGGCAGCCGGTTCAGACATTTCAGGGTCTGATCGCGGACGGAAGACCGGTTCGTGACAGAGAGTCCCATCCTTGAGCTTTATCGAAGAATCGCAGGACTTTTAGAGCAAAAGGTGTGATCTACCGACGCTGCGTATTTTGCGGGCGCGTACTGGTGAGACGCGCGTTGGTCAAGCGATAGATATAGGCCAGCACTTCCGCCACTGCACGATAGAGATGTGGCGGGATTTCGCGGCCCACGTCCACGGATTTGTAAAGAGCTTGCGCCAGGGGCGGATTCTCGACCAGAGGTACCCCATTTTCCGTGGCCAGCTGCCGGATCCGGAGGGCAAGATAGTTTTTGCCTTTCGCCACAACCAGGGGCGTGCCTGTAGTGTTCCGCTGGTAGCGCAAGGCCACGGCGTAGTGCGTGGGGTTTACGATCACAGCCGTGGCGGTCGCCACCTCTTTCATCATGCGGCGACGAGCCAAGTCACGCCGCAGCCGGCGAATCTTGCCCTTGATCTGCGGATTGACCTCGGATTCTTTCGCCTCCTCCTTGACCTCCTGCTTGCTCATGCGAAGGCCCTTCGTGTAGCGGCGGCGCTGACGGAAAAGATCGATGAGGCCGAAAACCAGGAAGACTGCGGCCGCCTTCCACAGCAAGTCCTTGATCGCCGCGGCCACCTTCTGCAGGCCAATATCCAGACTGGCGAAGGGCAGCAGGAGGAAGACTTCCGCGTTCTGTTTCGCAATCAGATAGATGGCGCCGCTGAAGATGACCAGCATCGTGGCTGCCTGCGCCACGGCGGCGGGCCCTTGTGTGGCGAGATTCTTGATTTTGGCAGCCGGATTCAAGCGCGTAAAATCGGGGAGCAGTTTTTTCAGACTGAATCCCATCTTGGTGACGGCAAGGTTGATTGCGACAGTAGTGACGGTCGTCAACACCGCCAGCATCGAAAGGGGAAGGAAAGCTCGATTCAGCAAAACTTCGGCAATACGGGGAAAGCTCGTTACCGTCAAGTCACTCCGAAAAGCCCCCTCCAGCGCCTGCCGCAGCATCTGTTTCATTCCAGCAAGCCAATTCGGGAACCAAGCGCCGAGGACTCCGAGGAACACCAGGAAGTTTGCCGCGGCAAGCAGATCGCGCGAGGTCGCGAATTGTCCTTCGGTCCGCGCCCGTTCGACGCGCTTGCCTGTTGGCTGTTCTGTCTTGTTGGAATCCGCCATGGATCGCGCGGTTATGCCGCAAGCAGACTATGAATCAATTGCATCGCGCGGCCAGCGGATTGCGCAAAGACCTGGGGAAACACGAGTAAGAGCCAGCCCAACAAGATCAGCGACAATAGCATCTTGATCGGAAATGAGAGCGCCATCAGATGCAGCTGCGAATTGAGCCGAGCGAGGAGCGCGAGGGAAATCTCCACCATGAGGAGCAGCGCAAGGAGCGGCAGAACTAGCCGCAGGCCCGTGGAAAAGATGGAAGCTCCCGTCTGAATCATCCGGGCTACCATTGGTCCCGAGACCGCAAAATGGCCGGGTGGTTGAGAGGAAAGACTATCGGCGAAAGCCCGCAAGACCTGCCGGTCCATGCCCGTGGCGAAAAAGAGCAATCCAGAGGCGGTTTGCGCGACAGTGAGAAGGACGCTTGAGTCCGCACCGGAGGTAGGATCGATGGTGGACGCAAACGTATAACCCGCCTGCAGGCTAATGATCTGCGCCCCCATCTGAAAACCTTCTGTCAAGAACGCCACCGCAAGTCCGACGGCAAGCCCCATTCCCGCCTCGGCGAGAAACCATCCGACCAGCAACATGAAATTCACGCCGGACGCGTCAATCGTCGGCCATCGGGGCGCGAGAACAAGGGTCAGGCTGACGGCCAGAACGGCGCGCGCGATCTGTGGTCCCGCTTGGATACCGGGGATCGGAACAAAAATGAACGCGCCGGATATACGGGCGAGCACCAGCAAGAAAGCGTAGAGTGTTCCGACATCGAAGGTAAGCTCAGTGCCCATACTTGGCGATGCTTGAGAATATTCCCACCGTATAGGTGACAAGCTGCTTGAGCATCCAGGGCATCAGAACGATGAAGCCGGTCAGAAAGGCCGCGAGCCGCGGAAACGTAGTGAAGGCTGGGTCCTGCAGCGACGTCGCCACTTGTACCAGGTTCATGACGACGCCGACTCCGAAACCAATCAGGAGCAGGGGTACGGCCAGTTGGAACGCCGCCATCAACGCTTCTCGAATAATCTGTACCGCTGCTTCAGGTGTCATAAGAATCCTAATAGAAAGATTTAACCAGCGAGCCCACGACCAGGTTCCAGCCGTCGACCAGCACAAACAGAAGAATTTTGAAAGGTGCCGATATCATCACCGGCGGCAGTTGCATCATGCCGATCGAAACGGTGATAGACGCAACCACGAGATCAATGACCAGAAACGGCAAGAACAGGAGTGCACCGATTTGGAAGCCCGTCTTCAGTTCAGACAGAATGTAAGCCGGGATCAAAACCTGGAGCCCCAGATCCGAGGGATTTCGCGGTGCGGGCGCTTTCGCCACTTCAACAAATAATTGGATGTCCTTCTCGCGGGCAAATTTTACGAGAAACGTCTTTAACGGTTTTGATCCTTCGTCGAAAGCCTGACTCGCGGTCAGTTTTCCTTGGTCCATGGGCTCCCATGCCGTGTGATAGATCTCGGTTGCCATGGGCTGGAGGATCAGGAGAGACAGAAACATGGAGAGTCCGACTAGCACTTGATTGGACGGCGTCTGTTGCGTGCCCAACGCCTGACGGAGAAAATGCAGGACGATCGTGATTCGCAGAAACGGCGTGATGGACATCAGCGCCGCGGGTAGCAGTACCATCAGCGTCAGCGATAATGCGATCTGCATTGGGAGGCTGAGCGTAGTCCCGGCCCCTTTGGCGCCCAATACAGAGAGCGGAGAATTCACCGCCGGCGCGGCGACTGCAACTGTTGCGAACAACATCCCAAGCAGAAGTCTTCGCACCATGAGTTAATGCTCCCGTCCGGGGGAAGGCGGCAGCGCTCCCTGGCAGGACTCCAATAAATTGCAGCCGTTCGGCGATAACCCGATCAGCAGCGTCCGGTCTGCTAAACGCACCAGATGCAAGGAGTGCTGAGGGGTGAGAGGGAGCCGATCGATCACCTCAAGGCGCGGCAAACCGTCTTCGCGTCGCCGCACCCCGGTGCGAACCCAACCTTTTCGCTTGAGCACCCACAGCGCGCCGCACAGGAGTCCGAGCACAGCGAGGACGATGACGAACTGTTGGAACCATTCCACAGGATTGCCCGTCAATTCCGCTTCCGGCTTTCAAAGCCCGTAATCCGAACGGCCGCCGCGCCGCCCAGTCGCATCACGTCTCCGGAGCAGAACGGCGCGCCACCCACAAACAGGGTCACCTTCGACCCAACTGCGTTAGGCAACACGAGAAGACTGCCCGGGGAGAGGGAGAGAATCTCTCGGACAGACATCGCACATCGGCCCAACTCGGCTTCCATGGGAAGGGAGAGCTGTGTGTACCGTGCTAACTGTTCTTCCTTTGTCAAATAGACTCCGTCAGGCCCATTGCTACAGGTTCAACGCAATCAGGGTTTGTTGCATCTGGTCGATCGAGGTGATCGCTTTCGAGTCCGCCTGATAGGCGCGCTGATACACGATGAGGTTCGTCAATTCCGTAGCCATGTCGACGTTCGAGGATTCGAGCGATCCACCCACGATGCTTCCACGCGATCCCGTGCCGGACGCGCCGACCGAAGGAGTGGCGGTATCGGCACCCACGGTGTACTGGTTGTTTGCGAGCGCGATCAGTGAATCGGGATTCGGAACGGAGGCCAGTGCCAGTTGGGCTACAGTCCGCTGGGAGCCGTCCGAAAAAGTAGCCACGAGCGTGCCGCCATTCTGCAGACTTGTCCCGCTAACCGTTGCTGCCTGGACACCATCCTGAGTCGTTCCGACGGTGGTCGAGGGGCTCGCGTACTGCGAAACCAGCGGGTTACCCGTAGGATCGAACAGATTCCAGTTAACGTTGAGCGCCGCGGCGCCGTCCGATAAAGCGGGACTCGATACGGCGATGGGTGAACCTGCGGCCGGCGACGTCATGACGCCACTGGCGTTGAAAGCAAGGTTGCCAGTGGTGAGGGACGTGGGCGTTCCCGCTGTTCCGCCGGTAACATCGGCGCCGGGAATCGTAACGTTGTAGCTCCACTTCAAGGGCGCCGTATTCGTGAAATCGACAGTCAACGTGTGCGTATTACCGAGAGAGTCTACAACCTGCACGGGCACGCTGAACGAAGTTCCCACCGAGGACGCCGCATCCAGATTTGCGCTGACTGTCATGTTCGCGGTCGGCGTGGGAGCTTGCGACGAGATGGACGGAACGGTGATGGCGGAGACCGCTCCCGATGTATTCACCACGCCGTTCACGGCATTCCACCCTTCGACGAGCTGACCGGTCTGGTTCACCAGCTGACCTGCGGCGTTGAGACTGAAACTGCCGTCGCGTGTGTAGGTAGTAGCGCCGGTGGAGCTATCCTGTAACACGAAAAAGCCGCTGCCCTGAATGGCCGCGTCGGTGGCTCCGCCTGTGGCTTGAAGCGTACCTTGCGTGAAGTTACGCTCGGTGAGCGTGCTTCCGACACCGGCACCGACCTGCAGCGACCCGGAAACCTCGTTCATAGCGTCCTCGAAGAGGACACTATTTGATTTGAATCCCTGAGTATTCATGTTCGCGATGTTATCGCCAATTACATTCAGAGCCTGTTCGTTACTGAGCAATCCTGAAAGGGGGGTGGAAAACGATGACATGTTTGTCTCCTATTTGTAAATAAATCAACTTCCGGTCGTGGAACTGGTCGGGGTTGTGGAATTAGCCGGTGTCGCGACGGTCACAGGGACACCCGTCTGGAGGTCCTGGTTGATGTTGGTCAACTGTTCCAGTTGGCTGAATTGCGCCAGTTCGCTGAGAAATGCCGTGCTGTCCATAGGCTGCGTCGGGTCCTGATTCTTGATCTGCGTAACAAGCAACTGCAGAAATGTTGACTGGTCCGCCAAAGGAGCAGTGCCGGCGTTGTTCGAAGAGTTAGTGCTGCTCGTGGGCGCGGGGGAACCGGTACTGCCCAACGTGCCGAGGACTGAACCTATACTTGCCATAATATTTGTGATGTCTCCTTAATGTTTTCGTTGCCGATGGAGCCTTCCAGCTCTTCCACCCATCGGGGTTTGTTCTGCTGACTGGATTCCTGTTCGGAGTGCGAACCGGATGAAGACGAGTTGCCATTCGAGCTGTCGCGATCCGCGAATGGATGGTGAGGATCGTCCTGCGAAGAGGATGAATCCGAACCGGGCTGCCATACTTCCGTTCGAATTCCGCCGTCTTGGAGACGGTTCACCAAATCGTTAAGTCCTCCCCGCAGGGCTTGCGCCATTTCCGCATCGCCCGTGCGCACGGAGACGTGGACTTCACTGCCACGCTCGACGAAACGCACGGCGGTGCCCTGCGCGGTGGCGTCAGGAATGCGAACCGTAATATCGTGATTCGTGCTGGTCTGCGCCGCGGGCGGCTCGATGATTCTATCCATGCGCGCCAGGGGCGGCACCGGTACGGCCGGCGGGTTTTTAGTCACATTGTTACCCGCGTCGTGGACCACGTCGTTATGCACCGGCGCGATGGTGTGATCCGGGACTGCGGCGGGCGTTTGCACCGGCAGCGCGTCGGGCTTCGCGAACAGATCGCCCGCATTCTCTCTTGATGACGGATCTCCGCCTGCGCCGCTATGCGCGTCGGCCACTTCGCTAGTCCCGGTGGCGACCTGTTTTGTAACCGTTTGTGTTGCGTTTGGAAAGGATGCTTGCTCGGCGCCGCGCAGCGCGTTGTAGGCCGGAGCTTCGGTTTCGGCGTTCGGAGAAAGGCGCGCCGCGAATGCGACCAAGCCCGCGGAGACCGTCGCAGTCTCATCCGCTTGCACCCGAGGCGGAGGCACAGCCATTGCTTGATCCGTTTCCGTCTCGAGCATGACAGCTTGCGGGGCAGTGGAATTACTTTGGGAAGCTGTTCCGTCTTGTCGCACTGTGATGGAGGCGGTGAGCGGAAGAATCAGGCGCGGCGGTTCCACAGCCTGTGTTACGGGGAGCGGCGCGGGGAGGGTCCGCGTTGGATCCGAGTTTTGGTTCTGCGGGCTGCCGCTTTGGGTGTCATCTTCTTCCGAATCGCGGGAGCGCGACGAGTGATATTTATGCGGTACGCTTTGGGAAATTGCGTAAGTTGACGCTCCGCTTGCGTCGGAGCTATCCGCCGTGCCGTGCGCTTGATCGGAAGCGGGAGGCGGAGAAGATGACGGACCTGTTTTCGACTCCAGCTTGGCATTCCACGTAGTCGCGGACACCGTCTGCGTGGATGTTGAGTCCTTCTGTCCCTGCCGGCTGTTGGCTTGATCGCTATCTTCTTCGGAATCGTGTTCAGTCGCAGAATGATACTGGCGCAGCACACTCTGGAAATTTGCGGGGGCCGCTTCGGTTCCACCGGAGGGCACCGGAGCGGCATTGGGGAAGGCACGAGCCGCATTCGCAATCTGAACAGAAGCTATCATCGCTTGAGCCTCTGCTATGCAGATGAGCGGCCATTGCTTGCCGACCAGATTTTCAATCGTTTAGCGCTCGGCTGCCGTCAGAGCTCCGCCGAACTCCGTCGGGAATCTGACGATTGGGAAACCAAGGCCCACTTCGCATATCGCCAGTTGTGATGAATCTTCGAGGAAAACTTTAAACGAGGAGTTTGGCCGCATGCGTGCAATCTGGCGTGCACGGCTTATGGATTCTGTTTCAGTTATCGCGGCAAGCGGCCTGCAGTCGCGCATGCAAGCGCTGGACCTCGTTGCCAACAATCTCGCCAACTCCACCACCGGCGGTTTCAAACTCGATCAGGAGTTCTACAGTTTGTTTACAGCCGGGGAAGACGAATCCGTCGACGGCGCCTCGACGACCCTTCCGCTTGTCAAAAAGCAATGGACGGATTTCAGTCAGGGTATATTGACGCCGACGGGCGGTCCGCTGGATCTGGCGCTCTCCGGCAGAGGGTTCTTCGCCGTGAAGGGGCCGTCCGGTCCGCTTTACACGCGCAACGGTTCGTTCCGGCTTTCCACCAACGGGCAGCTCACGACGCCGGAGGGATACGAGGTGCTGGATACCAATGGAAAACCAATTCAGACGCAGTCGCCGGCGCTCATCGAAGTCAGCGCGAATGGCACCGTCACGCAGGCCGGAAACGAGCTTGGCCAACTGCAGGTCGCGGATTTTCAAGATCGCTCCATTCTTCAGAAGCTCGGCAACAGTTACTTTAGCGTGAGCGACGCGACGGCCACGCCCGCTCTCACGACCGATGCGACAGTACAGCAGGGCAAAATCGAGAATTCCAACGTTGCACCCGCCGAGTCCGCGGTGCGTTTGGTAGGTTTGATGCGCCAGTTCGAAATGTTACAGAAAGCCATTACGATTACCACGGATATGAACAAGCAGGCTTTGTCGGAGGTGGCTCGTGTATCCGGCGCCTGATTACCAGAACCATCCAGAGGACGCAAAAGAAGGAAAGCCGTTGGAGGACAACCATGATTAGAGCTCTCTACAGCGCTGCCACCGGGATGACCGCCCAGCAGATGAATGTTGACAACATCGCCAACAATCTGGCGAACTCCAACACGGCAGGGTTCAAGGCCCGTCGCCAGCAATTTCAGGATCTGCTGTACCAGACGATGGTTCAGCCTGGCGCGGCTGCGGGCGCGCAAACAACGGTGCCCACGGGGTTGCAACTGGGGCTGGGAACGCGCGCAACCTCCAACGAGATCGTCTTTACCCAGGGCAACTTTACACAGACCTCCAATCCGCTGGATCTGGTGATTCAGGGCAACGGTTTTTTTCAGGTAACCTTGCCCAACGGCGAGCTGGCCTACACGCGTGCCGGCCAGTTCCAGTTGAACAAAGACGGCGGCGTGGTGGACGCCAATGGGAATCTGCTGACTCCGCAAATCACGATCCCTCCCAACGCGCAGGCAATCACGATCGCTACCGACGGGACGGTTAGCTACACGGTACCCGGTCAGAACGCGGCGCAGACCGCGGGTCAGATCCAGCTCGCCACCTTTATCAATCCCGCCGGCTTGAACAGCCTCGGTCAGAACCTGTATCAGCCGACCAACGCCTCGGGCGATGCCGTCACCGGCAATCCCGGCGGCCAGGAGGGTCTCGGAACCCTTCTGCAAGGCTACACCGAACAATCCAATGTGAGCGTGGTCGACGAGTTCGTCAATCTCATTGTCAGTCAGCGCGCCTACGAAGCCAATTCCAAAGTCGTGAAGGCCGCCGACGAGATGTATCAAAACATGAACAATCTCACGAGATGATGATGGCCCTCCCGTTCCTATTCGCTCTGTCCGCACCCCTCGATGGGTGCCGCATTCTTCAGACCGACTTGATTTTTGCTCGCGACGTAACGGCCGTCGTCCCGGGCTTCCGGCAGGTGGCCGGCGATTTCCGGCTCGGGTACGTCCCGGATTCCGGCGCACCGCGCATTCTTCACCGCGCCGACCTGCAACGCATCGCGAGGAACCAGGGCGTGGAACTTATCGATCCGCCAGACGTGTGTTTTGCGCTTCGGACATTCATCCCTCAACCGGAAGAAATGGAGGCGGCCATGCGCAAGACGCTCGCCGATGTCCCGGGTATCGCGGCCGCTAAAATCGAGATCTCTTCGTTGAGCCAGCGCCGCATTCCCTTTGGCGAGCTGATCTTCCCGCGCGCTGGATTGCAATTACCTTCCGGAAATCAGCCGAATGCACTGTGGCGTGGATTCGTGCGCCACGGTGAGGAAGAATTTCCGGTGTGGGCGCGGGTTCGAATCGTGGCCAACATGACCCGCGTGGTGGCGACCGCGAATATCCCGAGCGGAAGACCTGTTCAGAAGAGCCAGGTACGGGTGGAAAGCTGTGAGGATTTCCTGCTCGATGAGACAACCGCCCGCAGTCTGGATGAAGTGATCGGGCGTCTTCCCAAGACTCTTTTGCGCGCCTATCTTCCCATTCGAACGACCCAACTCTCTCCTGCGCCCGACGTAGCCAAGGGCGAGCTGGTGGATGTCCAGGTCTTCGCTGGGGCAGCCCATCTTGTGGTCAAAGGGAAAGCGGAGTCGGAAGGTTTCGAGGGATCGACGATCCTGGTTCGCAACCTCTCAAGCGGCAAGGAATTTCGCGCGCGGGTCGCCGGGAAAAGTCGGGTTGTCGTGGGGGATTCGGTGCAATGAAAAAGATCGCGATCGCCGGATTTTTGTTCTGCGCAGCTGCCGCTAACGCAACTGCCGCCCCGAAGGAAAAGACCGACAAACCAAAGCCTCCGTCCGCTCTCGACAAGTATATTGAGCAGGCTTCTCTACCGGAAGCTCCGAACGGCCCGACATTAGATGCCGGGTCCCTGTGGACTTCCAGCGCCCGGTTCTCGGATCTGGCCGCGGATCAACGATCGCGGCACGTCGATGACATTGTGACCATCGTGGTGCAGGAGAGCGCCTCGGCAGTGAGCACGGGCCAGACGCAGACTTCTCGCCAGTCCAATGCCCAGAGCAATATCGCGGCGCTGGCTGGCGTCACCAAGGCCGCGGGGTCCTTGGCGAATCTCCTGAATCTTGGCAGCCAAACATCGTTAAACGGACAGGGCACGACCAGCCGCACCACAACATTAACCACCACCGTATCGGCGCGTGTGACCCACGTTCTCCGAAACGGCAACCTTGTCGTGGAGGGCACGAAAAATATTAGTATCAATACCGAGAACCAGACCATTGTCGTGCGCGGCGTGATTCGCCCAATCGACTTGGATACCACCAACTCCGTGCTGTCCGCGAGATTGGCGCAAATGGAAATTCAGGTCAATGGCAAGGGCGTCGTCACGGACGCGGTGCACCGTCCCAACATTCTCTACCGGCTGCTCCTCGGACTGCTGCCCTTCTAGGAGACTTGCGAAAGTGTTGCCATTCTTCCTTTCTCTTCTGATGATGGAACCCCAGACGACCGACACCCGCCTCAAGGAGTTGGTTTCGATCGAAGGCGTTCGCGACAATCAGCTCATCGGCTACGGGCTGGTCGTTGGCCTGAACCACACAGGCGATAGTCTTCAGACGCTGTTCCCGGCGCAAAGTGTGGCCAATCTTTTGCAACAGATGGGAGTCGCGGTCGACCCTACGCTCATCCGCGTGGCGAACACCGCCAGCGTGATGGTTACCGCCACACTCCCGCCCTTTGCCCAACCGGGAATGCGCATTGACGTCACGGCGGCGGCCATGGGCGACGCCCGCAATCTCCAGGGCGGACTTCTGTTGTTGACCAGTCTCAAGGGAGTCGACGGCCAAGTCTATGCAGTATCGCAAGGGTCGGTCGTCACGGGAGGATTTAGCGCCGGAAGAGGCGGCAACGGGCAGACCGTGAACCACCCGACAGTGGGACGAGTTCCGGGCGGCGCGACGGTCGAGCGTGTGGGACCGTCGGTGGAGCCGAACGGCCACGTAAGGCTCCAGCTCCTTCAGCCGGACTTCACCACCGCTTTGCGAATCAGCACCGCCATCAACGAGAGGTTTATGAACGGAGGACCAGCGCTTGCCAAACCCGAGAATTCGGCTTTGGTCGCCGTAACGATTCCGCCGCAGTACACCACGCGCGCCGTGGAGTTCATCGCTGAAATCGAGGCGCTAAAAGTTCAGGCCGACCGTTCCGCTAAGGTCGTGATCAATGAACGCACCGGCACCATCGTGATGGGCAAGGAAGTTCGCGTTTCACCAGTTGCCATCATGCACGGCAACTTGACGGTGGAGATTCAGACGGTGAATACCGTATCCCAGCCTGCTCCTTTGTCGCAGGGGCAGACAGCCGTCGTCCCCGAGGTCAGGGTCGGCGCGAAAGAGGAGAAGACCCGCAGCCTGGTGCTGCAGCGCGGCGCCACGGTCGAAGAACTGGTACGCGCTCTCGGTTCGATTGGATCCACCCCGCGCGATGTCATCGCCATTCTGCAAAGCTTGCACGCCGCAGGGGCGCTCGAAGCGGACATCGACGTCCTCTGAAATTTCGATGCCAGACGATTCCCTTCTCCCGATTCTGTCAACTTCCGGACTCAGCCCCGGTATCGGAGATTCCTTGCCGAAAACGGATTCTCCTCAAAAGACACACGATGCGGCGGCTCAGTTTGAGTCCCTGCTTGTAGGTCAGATTCTCAAATCCGCGCACGATGAGGAAGGCGGCGGGTGGTTAGGGTCAGGCGAGGACCAGACTGCGGGCCCGGCGATGCAAATGGCCGATGAGTATTTCGCTCGCGCCATCACCGCGCACGGCGGACTGGGCCTGGCACGGATGATCTCCAGCAGCTTGGATAAGGCTTCCGCGGAAGTTTCTAACCGCTCCAACCCCGCGAAGTAGCTGGGTCTTCGGGTACCCCCTTATAGGCCGCATACGTTTCAGAAGGCTCGATGACCTTTGTTGGCTCCTGCCCGTGATCCGCATGCACATGCCCTGGCAGATCGTTCGGGGACGAGTTGTCTCCGCAGGTACGCGTGACGACCTCTTTCCAGCTATCCGCAAGGGTTGTCAGCAAGGACAGCGCCTCCTGGAACGCTTGCTCCGATTTCTGGGAGTGGCCTTTTACCAGCTGTCGTTGGATGTAGAAATAGAGTTCGGCCAGCGTGCGCGTGAAAGTTGCGCCGACGGTGTGATCCAGGGCGAAATTCAGTTCGTCGACGGCCTCGTGGGCCTTGTTAACAGCGCGGCCCCGCGCAAATATGTCCCCATCTTTCAACTGCTCGATCGCCACGTTAACGCTATCAATCGCCACTTTGTAAAGGAGGTAAACGCGTTCTGCCGGGCGCGCCGATAGGACTTGGCTTTCCACATAGTCTCGATGCGCCTGCTGTGCGAATTCGCTATCCATCACGCCCTACTTATCGCGAGACCACCGAAAAAGTAGAACGATGCGGTCAGAAACCTCGCAGAAAGGAGGACGGTCACCAACCAGCGGAACTGGACGGCGTTTCCGCGCGGTCCACGTCACGCACTTGCGACGTATTCTGCTGTACTGGCTTCGGCTTGAGATTGCGCCAAACGTCGATGCTCGCGGATTAGCTCGGAAAACTTTCTATTTAAAAAGCTTAACTCTAAGCTTTGGTACTTAGTCCTCCGATAGTAGTGCATACGATGTCTGAAATATTTCTATCGGCGACAGGGAGAGTCAACGTGTCGACAGTTTTGTGGATCACTTCGGACCCACGGCAGGATTCAGTGAAGGCGTTCGAGAATGCCACCGGTATGAAAGTAGTTGTGTCCGACGGCCTAACAACGAACTGGAGCAGAATTGGAGACCGCTTTCGTGCGGTGCTGATCGAACTACCAGTGGCAACGGCGATCATCCAGGAGGCTTTAGCAGATACAAACCGCACGGCCATGCCGCTGTCTGTTGTCATCTATGATCCGAAATCTATCCTCGATGAGTCCCTGGTCCGGCCGCCCGCGACGTTTCAGCACTTGACTGAGCACTTGACTCCCGAAGAATTGGGCGCCATCGTCCGGGAGGCCCCGCGCGCAACCGCTAAACGCGAGGCCTGGGCGGATCTGCTGATTGGCGAGAGCCGGCCGATGTCGGATCTGCATTCGCTGATCCGCTTGGTTGGCCCGCGCAAAACGACGGTGTTGATCCAGGGAGAGACGGGAACGGGAAAAGAAATGGTCGCCCGGGCGATTCACATGGCCAGCCCGCGTGCCGAAACCGACATGGCCGTGGTGAACTGCGCGGCGATCCCGGAGCATCTGATTGAAGCCGAGCTGTTCGGACACGCCAAAGGGGCTTTCACAGGCGCCGTAAATCCGCGCGTGGGCCACTTCGAATATGCCCATCGTGGAAGCATTTTCCTCGATGAAATTGGCGAATTACCGCTGGAAGCTCAGTCTAAACTGCTGCGTGTGCTACAGGAACGAACGATTCAGAGGATCGGGAGTTCGGAGACAGTTTCCATCGACACCCGCGTGGTTGCCGCCTCCAACGTAGATTTGCAATCGGCCGTGGAGCAAAAGAAATTTCGCGAGGATCTGCTCTATCGGCTCAATGTCGTGCCGATCCGGGTTCCGCCTCTTCGAGAGCGCCTTAGTGACATCCCGCTTCTGGCCGAACACTTTATCGAAAAGGTGTGCGTCAGGGAAAATCTCCGGCCCAAAGTTCTGTCGGTCGGGGCTCTTGATGGTCTCACTGGATACGAATGGCCAGGCAACGTCCGGCAGCTGGAGCACGCGATCGAAATGGCAGTCACGCTCGCCGGTGACCGCCAAAAGCTATACCTGGGCGACTTTCAGCTCCCTAGTGCCCGCCCCGCCTCTTCCGTGCTCCCGGAAATTCGGGTCCCGCAGAGCGGACTGAACTTCGAGGAAGTCACGGGGAGAGTGGAAATGCTTCTGCTTCAGGAAGCGTTGCGCGCCTGCGGAGGCAATAAGGCCAAAGCTGCAAGTATTCTGGGCATGAAGCGAACGACCTTGCTTTATAAAACAAAGGCTCTCGAAGCGCTCGCCGGCTAGAGACGCGCACCGTATTTATGGCTGAGGCGACAGCACTCGCAGGGAAATCACCGCTCACTTCTTGGGGGCGCTTTACCGCCAGCATGGGCGAAATGGCGGTGCCGATTGCGGTGGTCGCCATCGTCCTCGCGCTCATCATGCCGATGCCGGGCGCGCTGCTCGACTTTCTGATTGTCACCGACATCATGCTGTCGGTGATCGTCATGATGGTGGCGGTCTATATCCGGCGCGCCGTCGATTTCAATGTATTCCCCACGACGCTGCTGCTACTGACCATGTACCGGCTTGCTTTGAACATTTCTTCGTCGCGCCTCATCCTGCTGAACGGGAACACCGGCACTTCCGCGGCCGGGCACGTGATCGAGGCGTTCGGCAGCTTTGTCGTGGGAGGCAACTATATCATCGGCGCGGTCATCTTCCTGGTGCTGATCGCCATCCAATACGTGGTCATCAATCACGGCGCGGTCCGCATCTCGGAGGTAACCGCGCGTTTCACGCTGGATGCGTTGCCCGGCAAGCAGATGTCGATCGACGCGGATCTGAATTCCGGGCTCATCGACGAAGCGGAAGCGCGGGCCCGGCGGAAGCACCTGTCCGCCGAAGCGGAATTCTACGGGGCCATGGACGGCGCCTCGCGATTTACGCAACGGGACGCCGTCGCCAGCATTTTGATCACCGGCATCAATATCATCGCCGGGTTCCTGATTGGCGTCCTACAGCATGGCATGGAGCTTCGCCGGGCCCTCGAGACCTATACCGTCCTAACCATCGGCGACGGCCTCGTGACAGTAATTCCCGCGCTGATGATCTCGATTTCAGGTGGCCTGATCGTAACGCGGACGGGCTCGGAAGACAGTCTCGGGAACGAATTCAAGAAACAAGTGATGGGAAGTGCGCAGCCTCTCCTCATGGCGAGCGGAGTCCTCGTGGTCCTGGCTCTTTTGCCAGGTATGCCGACGATTCCCTTTCTGGCGCTGGGAGGGGGATTGGGCACTGTTGCCTGGAGAATGCGTCAAAAATCCGCCGCTCGCGTCGCGGATTCGACGGTGGCGCTGGCGAAACCGAAAGAAAACCTGGAGGGCCTGCTCAAAGTGGAGCCGCTTTCCGTCGAAGTGGGCTTGGGTTTGGTCGGCTTGGTGGAGCGGGGCGCCGACTCGCCTTTGCTTACGCGCGTTGCGGGCATTCGAAGGCAACTCGCGACCCAATTGGGTTATCTGATGCCGCCGGTAAAGGTGAAGGACAACGTGGCCCTTCGATCGCACGAGTATGTGATTCAGATGCGAGGCATCGAAATTGCCCGGTTTCAGTTGCGCCAGGGCCATGAATTGGCCATTCCGAGCGGAAATCCAGATCCTTCCTTGCAAGGGACGGCTACGGTCGATCCCGCCTTTGGCCTGCCGGCCATTTGGATTCGTCAGGATCAGGCGGATCGGGCCCGGAGCAGCGGATATACCGTCGTCGATGCCGTCAGCGTCATCGGGACTCATTTAACGGAAGTAGTCCGCCGGCATGCCCACGAATTGTTCACCAGGCAGGACGCCAAGGCCTTCTGCGACCGGGTCGCTCAGGAGAATCCCAAGGTCGTCGAGGATTTGGTGCCCAAATTGCTTGCTCTCGCTACGATTCAACGAGTGATCCAAAACATGCTCAGGGAACGCGTGCCGATCCGCGACGGTGTCGGTATCCTGGAGGCCCTGGGAGAAGCCGCGCAGAGCAGCAAGAACCCTGTCCTCCTGACTGAATACGTGCGCCAGGCCGTTCGGCGCGGGATCGTCAAACAGGTGGTAAACGGACAGGGCGAGTTGCCGGCCTATCTCGTGGATCCGTCTCTGGAGCGCGCGATCGAATCCTCCGTGGAGCACGGCGAAATGAACAGTGTCTTCGGCATGGCTCCCGATGGAATTCGGGACATCCTCGGCAAGATCGGCCGCAAGATTGCGAAGGCGGAATCCGCCTTGGTAATTACGAGCGCGGGGGCACGACATTTCCTGCGCCAGATCGTGGAACCGAGCATGCCGGGTATCACGGTGCTCTCGCACAATGAACTTCCGGCGGACGTAAAGGTTCGTTCCCGCGGGGTGATCGAATGACGAAACGCGAACAGATGCGAATCAAATCCTATTTCGCAAAATCCGTGGACCAAGCGATGGCCGAAGCCCGGGCGGAGCTCGGCGCTGAAGCGATGCTCCTGAACACGCGGAAGGCGTCCCCGGATCAGCCGGGCGGCGGAGGTTACGAAGTCATTTTTGGAGTCCCCGGAGAAATGCCAGCGGCAGCACTGCCCTCGTCCGCTCCGGCGGCCGCTCCCACGGTGCGCTTCGAAAGCCACGCATCAGAAAGCCGCGTGCCGGAACAGTTCGCCTCTGATCTGAAGCAACTGCACGAGCAAATGGACGAGATTCGAGGCTTGATCGTGCGTTCGTCGCGAGCGCATCTGACCATCGGACGGACCATGCCGGAACTCGCGGACGTATATGGGCGCTTGACGTCAGCGGATGTGGACCCGGCGCTGAGCAAAGATATCATAGACCGGTTGGAAGCTTCGATGGCTACCGATGCATTTTGCGAGCGCGCGGGAACCGGCCCGGAAGGCGCCGCCAATCGGTGGAAGACGCTGCGCCCCGATCCGCGCCGTCTGGAGGCCTTCCTGCGAGTGGAATTAGAGAGCCGCGTCGGTCTGGCGCCCCGTCTCGGGGCGGACCTCGCTGCTGGAATGAATGACGAAAGCGGGCCGGTCGTGGTCCTCGTCGGTCCTCGAGGCGCGGGAAAGACCACCAGCCTCGCAAAACTGGCCGTGTCGACCACACGATTCGCGAATGCGCGCGCCGCGAGGCTGTTGTCGTTGGATATGTCCCGGGCGACCGCACATCTGCAGCTCCAGTCGGTGGCCAGCACGTATAACATCGCGTTTCAGGAAATCCCCGCCGCGTATCTTTTGCCCAAGGTGATCGCAGAGGCGCGCCGAAAAGAGACCGTCTATGTGGATACTCCCGGCTTTACCGGCGCCGACGCGAATACGGCGGAAGCGGCCGCGACGGCTTTCGCGGAGTGCCCGGGTCTGGACGTTCATCTCGTAGTACCGGGCTACATGAAAGCGCGTGACCTGCGCCGCTGCATTCAGAAATACGCCCCCTTCAAACCCTCTAAAATGCTGGTGACCAAGTTAGACGAGACTTATGCTTTCGGCTCCGTCTTTTCGGAAGCCGCACGGGCAGGGTTGAAACTTTCGTTCGTAGCTTACGGCCCTGGCATCCCTCACGACATCCGGGCGGCGTCTTCTGAGGATTTGATGAATATGGCGATTGAGCGCGGAAGGCCGCGCGCGCAACACGTCGCATAAGGGATCAAATGGCGACTCTCAATACATTTTCCTACGCCGAGCCGCAAACCGTCGCCGCGTCACGCGAGCAACTCATCCTGGAGCACCTGCCTCAGGTCAATTGGATCGCTACCAGGATTCACGAGAAGCTGCCGGGAAATACCTGCCTGGAAGATCTGATTTCCACGGGAATCATCGGCTTGATCAACGCGATCGACAATTTTGACCCTTCGTTTAACGTCAAGCTGAAGACTTATGCCGAACACCGCATCCGAGGAGCCATTCTGGACAGCGTGCGCGGCATGGACGGGATCGCCCCGCATAAGCGAAAGCGCCTGAAGCTGGTGCAGGCGGCCATCGAAACACTGGAGCAGCGCTTGCGGCGGCCTCCTTCCGAAGAAGAGATCGCGGCCGAAATGGGATTACCCCATCGCGAGTATCAGGAATGGCTCGCCGAATTGCGCGGAATCAGTATCGGTAGTCTGGACGCACCGCTGAACGACGACGATTCGCGCAGTCTCGTCAGCTATGTCGCCGACAAGGCGGAGAACTCCCCGGCCCTCATCCTGGAACGGGCGGAGTTGCAGAAGCTGATTCAGGAGGGGTTGGAAAAGTTGCCCGGTCCCGAACGTATCGTTCTGGACTTGTATTACCGGCATGGTCAAAACCTGCGGGAAATTGCCCCCATCATGGACCTTCATATTACCCGCATTTCGCAGATCAGGGCACAGGCGATCATCCGCCTACGCAGCTATATTGAGCGACGCTGGCCCACTCTGCGAGGAGTTTACTAACGTGAGCCAGCCCAATCCATTTGTAGCAAGCCTGTTCGACATTTTCGCGCGTGAACTGCAAACGCGGTTCTCGCGGGAGCGCTCGGAAGGCGTGGCCGTTTCCTGGAGTGCCGACGCCGAAGGCTTAACGTCTTCCGATGTGGCCTGCTGGTCCTGGGTGCTGAGTATCGATTCCACCAGTCGCATTCTCGTGGGCGCTGCCGAGGAAACCTGGAGGGAGATTTGTGGCCTCCGCGAGGATGCCTCTTTAGACGCCGTGAGGGAGCGTTGTCTGTCTCTCTTGACACCGGCAATTGAACAGACCGTGCAAAGCCAATTTGGTTCGGAAGTCACTTGCCTGGAGGAGGATAGATCGAGCACGCTTCCCCAGGAATGGACTTCCGTACGGCTCACGATCAAGCCTGAATCCCAGTCCACGATTTCCGTCCATGTCAGCGTAAATCCTGATCTGGAAAGTGCCTTGGGAGCTTCCGCTGGTTCCGAAACAGCGCCAGAGGAACATTTGAGCTCGCCATCGACGGCTGCCACCAACTCAGCCGACATTCTCATGGACGTCGAGATGCCGGTGAGTGTCTCCCTGGGGCGCACCAAGATGCGCCTGAAGGAGTTGCTCAATCTAACAAACGGATCGGTGGTTGAACTCGATCAAGAACTGGGCGACGAAGTCGAAATTCGCATCAACAAGTGCGTCATCGCCTACGGTGAGGTTGTGGCCGCCGACGGCAATTACGCCGTTCGGATAATAAGGATGGCGGCGGCCCGAAATGCCTCGGGTTTTACGGGCATACTGCCGGAGAGAGCAGCTTGAAGATATGATTCGACGAAGAATCACCGGAATCTACCCGCCCGTCATCCTATCGGGCCTTAGAATGTTTTTTGCAACAGTACTCTACAACGGAAAGTTTATTGCGATATAGAAGGAGCAGTGCAATGAAGGTCGAGACTAATCTCTTGAACATCTCCATGCCACAAAACGACCGGGTCCAGCAGCCAGCGCAGACCGACGTCCGATCTTCCTCTCGCACGGAGACGGTCGCGAGTGGCAGCGACGGGGTTGATCTGGGAAATCAGGCCGGACTGGTCGCTACGGCGAAGGCCGCCGGTCTGGCCGGCCAGTCGAACATTGTGCAAAATTTGCGAGCGCTCCTTCAATCCGGTCAGTATCAAGTAGATAGCGCCGCACTGAGCGAATCGATCGTCACGGCTGCCAGCAACGGCTACTAAGGTCGATTGCCATGCCTATCCAACAGGAAGGTGCGCTGGAAACATGTCAGCGCATTGAGACAGAGCTTCGGGACTTACAGCAACGGGTAGTCGTTCCCCGTGCGGAAACGCTCACCGAGTGCGAAACGCAACTCGGAATGATCGCCGCCTCACTCGAAACACTGCGTCAATCCATGAGGGAAAGCAGTGCCGCATCCGCTCTCCCTCAAGGCAATCCATCCCTTCGCCTCAGCATCGAGCGAATCCAGCGTTCGGCTCACATGCTGAAAGCTCAATTCGAACATGGTTCGAACTATTGCATGGGCCTGCTTCAGCTGCGCTTGGGGACGGGCTACTCCGAACAGGGGCTGCCGGTGTTGATCCCCAGCCAGACGAGAAGTTGTTTCGAGGGTTAGGAGGATCACGCGATGGGGGGCCTATTCAGCTCGTTGAATAATAGCCTGAGTGCGCTACGCTCCATTGAAAGCGCCCTTGCGGTATCCCAGAACAACGTCAGCAACGCTTCCACTCCGGGTTACGCGGACCAAGTCGCGCTGCTGAACTCGCAGTCGTTCAATCTTCCCGCAGGCTTGGCGGGCGGGGTTCAATTTGGAGGGACCCAGAGCACCCAGAACGAATACGTCGACCAGGCGGTGCGTACGCAGCTCTCGGCACAAGGGTACTTCAAAGCGCAGTCGAGCCCTCTCGCTTCGATTCAGTCTCTGTTCGATGTCACGGGCCAGACGGGCCTGACCGGCGATCTCAATAACCTATTTCAGAGTTTCTCGGCATGGAGCGCGACGCCCAACACGACGACGGCCCAGGCTGTTCTGAGCCAAGCCCAGGCCGTGGCACAAGATTTTCAGGCGGCATCCGCGAGCCTTTCTCAGACAACCGGGAGCGTCAATCAGCAGATCAGTGCGAACGTGGCCCAGATTAATACTCTTGCCGCGGCGGTTCAATCCGCGAATGTCGCGATTCAGAATAGTGCGGCCCCGGACGCCGGCCTGGACGCCAATCTTCATGCCTCATTGCAATCGCTTTCGCAGGTGGCGGATGTGACGGTTTCCTTTGCCAGTAACGGGACCGCGACCGTGCTGCTCGGCGGACAAACTCCGTTGGTCATCGGCAGCCAGCAATATTCGATTCAAGCGAGCTTCGCTGGTTCCGGCAATCCGCCGGATGCAAGTATTTTGGACTCCAACGGCCAGGACATTACGTCGCAGATCTCGCAAGGAAGCCTGGGCGGCCTTTTAGCTGTCCGGAACTCCATTCTGCCGTCGATCCAAGGGAACGGAACACAGCAGGGCTCCTTAAACCAATTGGCCCAGCAAATCGCGGACCGCGTGAATACGATTCTGACGTCCGCCCAGACGCCGGGCGGACAGCCGGGAGCGCCGCTGTTCACCTACAACGCGGCGAACCCGTCTGACGTGGCGCAGACGCTGGCGCTCGATCCCACGATCACTGCCAGTACTTTAGCTCCCGTCGATCCGGGACCTCCCGTGGTCTCAAACGGCGCAGCACTACAGTTGGCAAACCTCGGAAACTCGAACGCTCCCGCCGATCAAATCTCCGGCCAAACCATCCTGCAGTTCCTAAGCGGAATGGCTACCCAGGCGGGCCAAAGCGCCGCCGATGCACAAACCGGGAGCGATCTTCACACGCAATTGCTGGCTCAATCTACCTCGCTCCAAACTCAGGTTTCGGGAGTTTCACTCGATGCGGAGGCGTCTGCCGTGCTGCAACTGCAGTCGCAGTATCAGGCCGCGGCGAAAATGGTAACCGTGATAAATTCTCTGGCTGATACATTGTTGACAATGTAACCGGGAAAGGCTATTTGTAATGATTCAAAATTCAGGCGCGGTAAGTCAGCAATTCCTCGCAAATCTACAGTTGCTGCAGGAACAGATGGCCACGACGCAAAATCAGTTGTCTTCAGGCACGCAGATTAGCCGGCCCTCCGATGCGCCGAATTCCCTCGGAGACGTTCTGCAGCTGGAGTCCAATCTCGGGCAGGTCAACCAGGTCGCCGGTAATCTAAACCTTGTCCAGGGCGAAGTGAACAGTGCGGAGACTGCCTTACAAGGCGCGACCCAATTGTTGAGTCAGGCGGGCAGTATCGCGGCGCAGGGGGCCGGCAGTACCGTTTCCGCCGCTACGCGCAGCACTCTCTCGCAACAGGCGGAACAGATTTTGTCCTCACTGGTCTCCGCCAGCCAAACCCAGTTCAATGGGAGCTACGTCTTCAGTGGCGATCAATCCACATCGCCTTCCTACCAGCTCGATCTGACCAGTCCCAACGGTGCAGACCGTCTGATTACGGCGCCTGCGACGCGCTTGATCCAAGATGCGTCGGGCATCACTTTTGCCGTGTCGGCCACCGCGCAAGACATTTTCGACCACCGTAATCCCAACGACACTCTGGCTAGTGACAATGTTTTCGCCGCAGTCAATAATCTACGGGTGGCCCTGGCAAATAACGATCAAGCCGGGATTAATTCCGCGACCGCTTCCATCCAAACCGCCCAAAACTACATGTCGCAACAGCTGGCCTTCTATGGCGGTGTTCAGGACCAGATCACGAATGCGATTGACGTGGCTCAAAAGTTCCAGCTCCAGGATCAAACCTCGCTCAGCCAGGTAAAAGACACCAACGTGGCCGCCGCGAGCATCGCATTGACGCAGGAGCAGACGACTTATCAGGCGGCCATTCAAGCCGAATCGGCCATACCCAAGACCAGTTTATTTAGCTACTTGTCGGGGACTGGGGGCTGAAGCGGAAGGGGCTGTTTGCGGCGCGGCCGCCTTGACCGCGCTCGGCTTTGCCATGTAGTTATTCTGAATCACGATGTCTACACGTCGATTTCTGGCGCGGCCCTCCGCCGTATCGTTGGAGTTCTGGGGCGCGGTGTCGGCAAACCCGACGATGGCCACCCTTTGGCGGTCCACTTGAAAGCGCTCCGCCATCACTTCCATCATCGAAATGCTGCGCGCCGCGGATAGCTCCCAGTTACTGCGAAAACGCGCTGTATGGATCGGAACAGAGTCGGTGTGCCCTTCGATGCGCAGGGGGTTCGAAACGGCGTTCAAGGCGTCGGCGACTTTCTGCAGAATCGGGTACGTGGCTGGATCGATGGCGTCCGTGCCGGAAGGGAAAAACGCAGTCTGCTTCAGGCTCACCACCAAACCCCGGGGCTCAAGATTGACTTCGACAGTGCCGGCCTTTATCTCCTTTTCAAGCTGAGAGGTCAATACTTTCAGCGAGGGCATCAATTCCACGATATTCTCGCGCGGGGCTTCGCTAGCAGCCTTCTGGGCGCCTCCAGGCCCTTTCATTTGGGCGTTCCCCGCGCCCTTGTCGTCGACGGTTCCACCCAGAATCTTGGCGACTGTCGGCGGAATGCCGAGCGTTTTCCCGTCCGCCAGCGCTTTTTCCACGGCCTCGGAAATTTGCTTGGCCCGCGATTTGTCTGTTTGGGAGGACGCAAACATCACGACAAAGAATGCAAACAGGAGTGTAATGAAGTCCGCGTACGAGACCAGCCAACGCTCGTGATTCTCATGCGCGGCCTCTCTCTTTCGCCGGGCCATGCGCGTTACCCGGCCGCCACGGCCTGGCCCGCTGCCGCAGGCGCCGAACCTGATTTGGATTTCTTCTTACCGCTCGACCCGTGAAGAAACGCTTCCAGCTTCACACGAATCAGTTTCGGATTCATCCCCTCAACGATGCTGATCACGCCTTCGAGCATCAATTCTTTCGCCGAGACGTCGTCGTGGATGCGAGCCTTAATCTTGCTGGCGGCGGGCAGGAAAAGCAGATTCGCCGCCGCGACGCCATAGACAGTAGCTACGAACGCGACGGCGATTCCGCGGCCCACTTCGTCGATGTTCTCCAGATGTTTCATCACCTGGATTAAACCCATGACCGCCCCGATGATCCCGATGGTCGGGGAATATCCGCCCGCGGCCTCGAACACCTTCGCGTTCGCTTCGGCATGTTTTTCGCTTTGGTTGAGTTCGAGCTCCATCATCGACCGAAGTTCGTGGAGATCCGTCCCGTCGACCGCGAGCGATAGCGCTTTGCGGAGGAATGGATCTTCGATCTTATCGAGATCCTCCTCCAGGGAAATAATGCTGTTTTTCCGCGCCTTGGTGGCATAACCTATGATTTCTTCGACGGCGGCCTCGGATTGAACGGACTCCTCGAAGAACACGTTCTTCAAACTCGCAGCCGCGCCGATCAGCGCGGCGAGCGGACAGGTCACCATAACAGCGCCGAGCGTGCCCCCCAGAACTACAATCGCGGCCGTAACCTGTGTGATGTCGGAGATCTTGCCGCCTTCGAGCACCAATCCGCCGATGATGCCCCCTAAGGCCACGCCGACGCCAAGGATACTGGAAACATCCGGGCGCGAGGATCGCAGTTTTGATTTGTCTTGAGATTTCTTCTCAGCCATGGAACGGCGGCTCTACTAGCCCCAGGCTTGTGGCCGGCCTCACGTTCGGCGCCATCGTGGACCGGAGGGGCTGATTTCGAAGCAGGGACTGGCGGAATCTAACGATGCGCTCAACGATTTCGTCGGTTGTCTCTAGAACCACATATTTTTGCCCCGAGACGAGCGTGATCACCGTGTCGGGCGTTGCCTCGATATGTTCAATCAAATCGGAATTCAGAATCAGAGGCATGCGGTTCAGCCTGGTTATTGTAATCATTGAGTGTCCCCTTTTTACTCGGTCGCATTCGGCACACGGGCATATCGAAGAAAATCTAGGATTGTCTATCTTTATCTGGGTCTTTATCGAATGAATCAGTGCGCGCGAAGTGCACACTACGCGAACTAAAGGTTTGCTCCTAGACCGACGATTTCATTAAGTGAAGACAACTATGAATTCCCGGCAGCCCGGCATATCTAAAGGCTTAGGGCGTCCTGTTTCGAAAGCGCTCGACCTGGGCGAGCAGGGGAACGTGAGCCCTCAGTTTCAGATGCTCCAGGGAATGCACGAGACCTACGCTCGGTCGCTTTCTAATGTCTTGTCCCCGTTCTTGCAGTCGGAAATCCAGGCGACCTTGGCCGGAATTCGCCTCACAACCATAGGCGATTATCAAAGGGCGCTCCCCAATCCTACCTGTCTGCTCACATTGCGACTGCATCCCGAGCCGGAACGCGTGCTCCTATGTCTGGACTGTGCGACCGTCCTCAGCCTGCTCGACCTCTTATTGGGCGGCTCCGGTTCTCCCCAGTCGGCTTCCCGCGAACTAACGGAGATCGAATGGAGCCTGTTGGAAGAAATTAGCCGCGTGATCGTCCGGTGCCTCGGTGAGAGCTGGCAAAGTGTCAAACCCGTCGAATTTGTAGTCGAGTCGCTCGGAAGTGATCCGTCTCTGACGCTTTATCCCGATCCCACCAGATCCGCGCTCCTGATTTCCTTCGGACTTCGGCTGCCGGAGGGAACGGGTCATTTTGAAATTGCTGTTCCCTGTTCCTTCTTCGAGGCGACGGCGCCGGCACGCGGCCCCCAGGAGGCGGAGGATGCACTCTCACCGGTGGATATCGAGCGCAATGCACATCTTCTGGAAAATGCGGAAGTCGAACTGGAAGTGCATCTCGACGGTGCGCGGCTTACATTTGGAGAACTGATGGCGCTTCAGCAGGGCCAGGTCGTCAGATTCGATCACGCCGTGCACGAGCCCGTTCGGGGAATTGTCAATGGCGAGCTTTCCTTCCCAGGGCACATCTTAAGCTCAGGGCGGAGGCGGGCCTTTCAGTTGGAAGAGATGTCTTCTTAGTCACGCTGTCCTCTCGTCCGCGCGCGAGGTGGCGCATCAGGGTGAGAGCGGCTTTTAGACTCCCCGCGTCCTCGCTTTGTCCGGAGCTCTTCCACAGGGGAAGACTTGAGGCAATGTCTTGAATGAGATCCATCCGTTCCCGCTCTCCAAAGCTCAGAAGCTCTTGATCAAAAGGAGGAATTCTTTTCCAGACCGCCTGAAAATCCGTTCCTTCATGGTTGTCCCAAGCGGTGAGAAGCAAACTTGCATAGTGTTGCGAGGCAGTAAAGGGTCTCGGAGAAGTCATTCGGGCATCCTGCCGTTCATATCGAGAAAGACCGCCGCTCTTCTAGCCGAGTGCACGCTGGACTCGCGAAAAACTTCCACCGACGAACGTACCGCCGCAAAAATGTTTCAACAAAAACTAAACTTCCGCCGGACCTCATCGAAATGAATGGCACCGCTGCTAGAAACAACAGCTGGGTTCGGCGGGAGCCGGAATCTCTAAGAATAAAGGATGTGAAACATGGCACTTTCGTTTCAAACTAACGTAGCCGCATTACAAGCCGAAAGCAATCTGCAGATCAACACGAACTTTCAAACTCAGACGATTGACCAATTGACTTCCGGCTACCGTATTAACAACTCGGGCGACGATGCCGCCGGCCTCGCCGTCGCAAACGGACTCCGCAGCACAATCAACGAGTTGACTCAGGGTGTCCGTAACGCCAACGATGGCACCAATATTCTGCAGACCATTGACGGCGGCCTGAACAACATTTCGAACATTCTGGATCAGCTGAAAAGCCTGGCAACGCAGTCCGCTTCGGGAACGTTCCAGGGGAACCGCGCCACGCTGAACAACCAGTTCACGACGCTGCTCGGTGAAATCGACCGTCAGGCGGCCAACATCGGCCTCGCCAGCGGCGGCCAATTCAACGCCAGCATCTCTGTTTACATTGGCGGCGGCAGCACCCAAACAAATGCCCAGGTCACCATCGATCTGAGCGGCAGTGGAAATATTGTCGATTCCAAGGGTCTCGGCCTCGATGCCAACGCGGTCAGCCCGGCCACCACGGACACCATCGACACCCAGGCCAACGCGCTGAATGCAATCAAGGACATCACCGCCGCGGTACAGAGCCTCGGCAATACGCAGGGCGCCGTGGGAACGGGTGAGAATGATCTGAACTACGCGATCAGCCTGGCTCAATCCCAGATCACCAACGATTCGGCATCGGAGTCGAGCATCCGAGACGCGAACATCGCTGCGGAAGCCGCCAACCTGACCAAGTCGCAAGTGCTGGAGCAATCCTCTGTGGCCGCGCTGGCGCAGGCCAATGCGGCGCCGCAGGCCCTCCTGAAGCTGCTCCAATAATCCACTCCGTTGAACTAACGTTTCATTCCGGCTGGGCCGATTCTTTACCGAGAACGGCCCAGCTCGGTTTGTAGGCGAATCGGACTGGACGGATCGAGCGAAGGAGGACTATGGGGACCACCCCGGCGACGTTCAACGGCAGCAGCACCTATGCGGCTCAGCTGCAGCAAACCATCAACCAAGCGGTGGCGGTTGCCTCCATACCACTCAATCAGCTGAACAGCAACGTCAGCGCGCTCGAGAGCCAATCCACCGAACTCACCACCCTGGAAGGCGATTTCGGCTCCATTCAGAACGCTATCCAGAGCCTGACTTCGGCGTCCAATGGTGGCAATCTTTCCGCGTCCGTCGCCGACAACTCGATCGCCACGGCAACTCTGGATTCGAGTGCGGCCGCCACCGCGGGCACCTACACGCTCAACGTAATCAGCGCAGGTTCGCCGACAACGAGTTTGAGCAATACCGGGCTGCCCACGGTAGCCGATCCGTCCTCCACTTCCATTAGCACTTCGAGCAATTTCACTCTCACCGTCAACGGTTCATCTTTTACGATCAATCCGTCCACGAATACTCTGAATTCGCTAGCCCAGGCGATCAACTCGTCGGGTGCGGGCGTGAGCGCGACGGTCGTGAACCTCGGATCGCCCTCTGCGCCGAGCTACAGCCTTTCCCTTCAAAGCACGGCCCTGGGGAATGTCCCCATTCAACTCAACGACGGAACCCAGAATCTGCTCACCACGCTGTCGACGGGGACCCAGGCTCAGTACCAGGTCAACGGGCAGCCATCCACGCCGATCTCTTCGGATAGTAACAGCATTACGCTCGCCCCCGGCCTGACTGTCAATCTCGTAGGGACAGGACAGACGACGATCTCCGTGGCACAGGATTCGACGTCTGCCGCCAGCGCGATCTCGGCTTTCGTAACAGCTTACAACGCGACGGTTGCTGAATTGGCGAATAATCGCGGCACCGCCGGTGGAGCGCTCGCGGGACAAAGCATCGTCTACACCCTGCAGCAGACGCTTTCGGACTTGAACAACTTTTCAGGCGGGAGCGGATCTGTAACAAGCCTGACAAATCTCGGGTTGACTTTCGACGGATCAGGCAACCTGCAGTTTGATCAATCCCAGTTCGCGAGCGTGGCGGCGTCTGATCCCGGTGACGTGGCGGCGTTCCTCGGTACCGGCACGGGAAGCGGTTTCCTCGCGTCCGCAACCACGGCTCTCACCGGGCTCACCAACGCCACGAGTGGTCTTTTCGAGTCGGAGCAAGCATCGATTCAGGGCCAGGTGAGCGCCGATAATCAAGAAATCTCGGACACCCAGGCCCGCATTACCACGATGCAAAACCAACTGACGGCGCAGATGTCGGCCGCGGACGCGTTGCTTGCCACCCTGCAATCGCAGAACAACTTCATGTTGCAACTATCCCAGGCTCAGAATGCAATCACGATTAGCGGCGGCTGAGGCTTTTCGCAGTGCGGTTTCGGCCGGCGCCTTTTTGGAAGCCGAACGGCTTCTGGGAAGCTACCGTCAAGAAGTAGAGGCCTCGTGGAAAGCCGCCACATCCGACGAGCGGTGCGCGATCGAGTCGGAAGTGAAGGCTTTTCTTGACTGGGCCCGGACGGCCACACTGTCGGCGCGATCCCATGCACAGAGCAAGCTGATTCTCCTGAGCCGCGAGAGCGCCTACACGCGTGGAATCCGCAAGAAGGAACTGTTTACTCTGAGCGCATAACCGCTGTCAAAGATCCGACGGAATCGTCGAATTATCTCTCCTTTGCAGCTTGACGGCCGAAACTGAATCAATAGTTTACCGATGGCATGGCGCGTGCAACCGGATGTATGCCATGTTCCAAAATCTGGCTCTCAACTCGGAACAATATATGAGTTTGTTGAGCGCCCGGCAGAAACTGGTCGCGTCCAACATAGCCAACGCCGATACGCCCGGCTACCACACGCAGGACATCAATTTTCAAGCGGAATTTGAAAATGCCCTCGGCGGTCAAACGCCAGCCGTAATCGAACCAGAGGGACTGGCGGTCAAGCCGGACGGAAACAACGTCAATATTGATCGCGAGGCACGGTTGCTCGCGGAAAATGCCCTGCGGTTCTCGATCGCTTCGAACTTTGCACGATCCGAGTTGAGCTCCGTGAGGACGGCAATTCAGGAAGGAAAGAGCGGATGAACCTCCTTTCCGCGCTTTCGATTAGTGCTTCGGGAATGTCGGCGCAACGGCAACGCACTGAGTTGCTCGTGGAAAACTTGGCCAATTCCGATACGACGCGGACGCCCGAGGGCGGCCCGTACCGGCGGAAGGACGCCGTCTTCGTCGCCGATCCTTCGGTCGCGCAGTTCTCCTCGCTGTTCGACTCGGAGATGGATTCAGGCACGGGCGTGCGTGTGGCGCAAGTGGTTACCGATACGCGCGAACCTGACAAGCGCTATCTGCCCGGTCATCCCGACGCCGATAAAGACGGTTACGTTGCCTATCCGCGCATGAATCCCGCCGAAGATATGGTCGATCTGCTCGGGGCTTCCCGGAGCTATCAAGCCAACGTCTCCGCCGTGTCCGCGGTCAAAGATATGATCCAGCGCTCGCTGGACTTGTTCCGGTAAAGCCTCCGTCATGTCGATGAATATTTCAGGAATAAAATCGTCCCTCAGCCAGATACAAACGGAATTGCAGGCTCCCTCGGCCACATCGCCGGGACCCGCGGTAACGGAGGGAGGAACGTCTTTCAAGGACATTCTCTCCGGTGCCATCGGAGAAGTGGAGAACGCGAGCAGCGACGCCGCCAACAGGGTGCAGCAATTTCTTTCCGGAAACGGAGACGATCTGCACTCCACGATTCTCGCCACCCAGCGGGCAGAGCTCGAATTTCAGATGTTCATGCAGGTTCGCAACAAAGTGGTTTCCGCATATCAGGAAATCATGAAGATCCAAATGTAAGGCGCGAGATCGAAACCATTTCATGGAACAAATGAAGCGATTAGCAGGATTGCTGTCGGTACCGCAACGCTGGACCATTCTGATCGCCGCGATTCTGGTATCCGCCGGCCTGTATGGGCTGGCCCACTGGCAGCGGGAGAGTGCCTTCCGCCCGTTGTATACGGCGCTCGCGCCCGAAGACGCGGCGCTGGTCATTGCAAAGATAAAAGAGGGCGGCACGGAATACCGGCTGTCCAATAACGGAACCACCATCTCGGTGCCCGAAGACAAAGTGGCCGAGCTGCGGCTCGATTTAGCCGCCGCCGGCGTGCCGAAGAGCGGACGAATCGGATTTGAAATATTCGATAAGACCAATTTCGGCATGACCGATTTCGCGGAACGCATCAACTATCGCCGGGCCATCGAAGGCGAATTGGAGCGGTCCGTCATGGCGATCGCCGCGGTGGAGCAGGCGCGCGTTCATATTTCGTTTCCGCAGGAATCCGTCTTCAGCGAATCGCGCCAGCCCGCCAAGGCCAGCGTGTTGATCAAGATCAGACCGGGCGCGGCGTTGCCCGAAACCGCCATTCCCGCGATCACACATTTAATATCGAGCGCCGTCGAGGGCCTCGCTCCGGAAGCCGTATCGGTATTGGACATGCGCGGCAATCTTCTGAATCGCGCCAAGCGCGTGGATGGCGTCAATACCGACGCTTCGGAAGGGGCGCTTGAGTACCGCCACAAGGTGGAACAGGACCTGACATCCAAATTGGACGCCACCCTGGAACCGCTGGTCGGCGCCGGCCGATTCCGTGCCTCTGTCTCCGCCGAATGCGATTTGACCAGCGGAGAGCAAAGCGAGGAAAGCTTCGATCCAACGCGTTCCGTGATGGTATCGTCGCAAAAAACCGAAGACACATCGACCACGACGCGCGCCGCTACCGGCATTCCCGGAACGGCCTCGAATCTTCCAGACTCGGCTCCGCGTCCACTCGCGGGCGGAGGAACCTCCCGCAAGACCGAAAATATCAGCTATCAGACCAGCCGCACGCTGAAGCGGACGGTTTTGCCGCAGGGCTCCATCAAACGGCTGTCCGTCTCCGTGCTCATCGATCACGAAGCGCACTGGGAAGGCAGTGGCGCCAATGCGAAGCGCGTCCTCGTGCCGCCATCTCCGGAACGGTTGAAGGTCATTCACGATCTGGTTGCCGCAACCACCGGCTTCAGCGCGGACCGTGGCGACCAGTTGATCGTGGAGAGCCTGCCCTTTGAATCCACTCTCAATCTGGATCCTCCAGCAGTTACGCAGCCAATGCCGAGCACGGTTCCGAAGCCGCGTTCCCCGCTGGAGCAGCTCAAGGCCGACCCGAAGTTGATGACCGGCCTGGCGGCAATCGTGGTTGTCGTTCTAGCCGGGTGTGCGTTCGTTCTTATGCAAATGAAGAAACGTTCGGCGGCCAGCACGGTTCAGGCCCAGATGACGCCCGTTCTTCCGGCAGCCTCTCCCCTGAACACCCTGGAATCCGCGCGAGTAGGCGGCCAAACACAAGATGCATGGACTCCGTCGAGTTCCTCTCCACACGGCATTCCAACGCTGGTTGCGCCGAGATACGACGCGTTAACGCAGCAACTCCGGGAAACCGCGCAGAAGGACACCGAAATCTGTGCCGGCGTCTTGCGTGGGTGGCTCAAAGAAGGGCAGGCATAGTCACATGGCCTCGTCCGCCGTCGCCGCGAAGCTCAGCGGCGTGCAAAAATCCGCCATCCTTCTCATCGCGTTGGGCGATCAGGCCTCCTCCGCTTTGTTAAAGCACCTGAGCCCTGAACAAGTGCAGGCCGTCAGCAGCGCGATCGCAAATCTTCCGTCAATTTCCGCGGCTGCGGCGGAATCCATCCTGGAAGAGTTTCACATGGCCACCTCAGATGCCGTTCGTGTCGGCCAGGGCGGCATCGCCTATGCCAAGCGGATTCTGACCGGCGCCTTCGGCCCGGAAGGGAGCAAAAAGCATCTGGATCAGCTTCCGGAATCTGACGCGGATGGGCGGAGCACCCGGCAACTGCAGAACGTGGAACCTCAGGTGTTGGCGCGCTTCGTGAAAAGCGAACACCCGCAGACTGTGGCGATCGTTCTTTCTCAACTCAATCCATCGCAATCGGCCGGCGTCCTCGCTTCGATGGATTCAGCGGTAAGGCCGGACATCGCTCTTCGCATAGCCAAGCTCGACAAGATTTCACCGGCCGTCGTGGAAAAAATCTCCGCGGTTATCGGCCAGAAACTCAAGTCGGTTGGGGAATTAAAACGCCAGCCCTCAGGCGGTCCCCGCGCGGTCGCGGAGATATTCAATCAGCTGGATTCCGAATTAAGCAACGAGCTTCTCACGCAAATCGGGGAACAGAATTCCGAACTCATGGAATCTATTCGCCAAAAGATGTTCGTCTTCGACGATCTGATGAATCTGGACGCCAACGGCGTCAAAGAGCTGCTGGCCCGAGCCGACCGGCGCCAGCTTACGATCGCCCTCAAAGGTACTAACGACGAATTGCGGCAGCATTTGCTGAAAGGCATGTCTCAGCGTGGCGCCCTCATGCTGCTCGAAGACATGGAGGCCTTGGGGCCCGTCAAAATCCGGGAAGTCGAGGGTGCGCAGCAGGCCATTATCGCGGTCCTCCGGCAACTGGAAACGGAGGGCGTCCTGAGTCTGAAGGGAAACGGTGGTGATGACCAATTCGTCGTCTAGAGTTCTGCGGGAGACAGAACGGAACACCGTTACACCCATCCAATGGCGAGCCACCGCGCCCGTACTGCCTTCCAATGGGGAATCGGCTGCGGCGAAGCGGGCCCGGCCACAGCAAGCCTCGGCAAACGAAAATCGCACCGCACAGGCGGAACTGGAACGCGTCGAGAGGGAGGCCTATCACCGCGGTTTCTCGGAGGGGAAAGCAGTGGGACAGGCGGAAGCCGGCGCTGAGCTGCAACCGGTTCTCAATCAACTCGGACGAACCCTCGCGTCTCTGACTGCGCTTCGCGCGCACATTCGAACGGAGGCAGCAGGAGATCTTCTCAAACTGGCCGTCGCGATCGCCCGACGCGTGCTCCATCGCGAATTAACGCTCGATCCGAACTCCATCGAGGGCCTGATTCGGGTGGCGCTCGAAAAACTACAAGCCCGCGAGCTATGCCGTGTCCGTGTCCATCCCGACCAGGAAGCCGCCCTTCGAGGGTCTCTCGCTCGATTCTCGAATGCAAACAAAGTGGAAGTAATTGCGGATTCCTCGCTGCGGAGCGGCGACGTCGTGTTCGAAACGGCGCATGGCAATTTAGACGCCTCCATCGAATCGCAGCTTCAGGAAATTGAGCGCGGACTTGCGGACCGCCTGCACCGCACACCGCCGAACCGATAACCATGGAACTCGTAGCTATGGACCCCTCCGAAAACGTCGCGCTCATTCCTTATATAGAAGATCTTGATCAGATCGATCTTCTGCCCTGGAGCGGTCAGGTCACCGCTACGGTCGGATTGTTGATTGAATCGCATGGACCAGCGGTCGCGATCGGGGACTTTTGCGAAATACTCACAGGCAGCGGTCGCAGTATCCGAACGCAGGTGATCGGTTTTCGCAACGGTCGAGTCTTGGCTATGCCCCTGGACGAGCCCGATGGGCTGCAACTGGGCAGCCGCGTGATCGCCCGCTCGCAAGACGCTCAGCTGGCGGTCGGACCGGAACTGTTGGGACGCGTTCTCGACGGATTCGGGCAGCCCATGGATGGCGGCGCGCCGGTAGAGTGTCCCGCTCGCTACCCTCTCTACGCTCCTCCTCCCAATCCTCTCCAGCGGAAACACATCACGGAGCGCCTCGTGACCGGCGTCCGTTCAATCGATAGCCTGCTGGCGTGCGGCAAGGGACAGAGAATTGGGCTTTTCGGTGGCAGCGGCGTCGGCAAAAGCACGCTGCTCGGCGCCATGTCGCGCAAGAACTCGGCGCAAGTCAGCGTGATCGCCCTCATCGGCGAGCGGAATCGCGAAGTGAAGGCGTTTCTGGAACACGAGCTTGGCGCCGACGGCATGAAGCGCTCGGTGGTTGTCGTCGCGACTTCCGACCGCCCCGCCCCGCTCCGGATTCGAGCCGCGTTCGTGGCTTTGGCGGCGGCGGAATATTTCCGCGACCAAGGCGCAGATGTGCTTCTGGTGATGGACTCCGTCACGCGTCTGGCGATGGCGCAGCGGGAGATCGGATTGGCGGCGGGAGAACCTCCCAGCCAGAAGGGTTACACGCCTTCGGTCTTTGCACTTCTTCCCAAGATCTTTGAACGCGCGGGCAACTTTAGCAGGGGGTCAATTACCGGATTTTTCACCGTGCTCGTGGAAGGCGATGACTTCAATGAACCGATTTGCGACGCCGCGCGCAGCATCCTGGACGGCCACTACATTCTGTCGCGCGATTTGGCTTCCGCCGGACATTATCCCGCCATTGACGTGTTGAGTTCCGTCAGCCGGCTCTCTAATAAAGTGATCACGGCGGAGGAACTCGACGCGAATCGCCGTGTCCGGGAAGCGCTCGCGACCTACCAGCAGTCCGCTGATCTGATCCAGTTAGGCGCGCATGTCCACGGCGCCAACCCCGTCCTGGATCGCAGTATCCGCCACCGTCCACAGATTCTCGACTTTCTGCGTCAAGACGCGGAAAGCTACTCGCCACTCCATGAAACACAGAAGAACCTCTTCTCACTTGCCAAGGACCTGTCATGAAGGCGTTTCACTTTCCGCTCCAGCGGGTTCTTGACTGGCGCGCGGTCCAGTTGCGAGCCGAGGAGGAAAAGCTTTCCGCGATTCAAAACAAGCTGGCGGAAGTGCTTCATCGGGAGAATGCTCTCCTCGCCGCGGAATTGAATGCGGAAATGGGTTTGCTCGGAAAACCTTCGATGGAAGGATCTGAGTTTCGCGCGCTCGCCGCATTTCAGCTGCGCCTCCGCCACGAACGGATTTCCCTACTGGCGAGCCGAAGGGGTTACGAAAACCTGCTCGCCGAGCAGCGGAAGCGCCTGTTGAAGGCGCGCAAAGATTGCAAAACTGTTGAAAACCTCAAGGAAAAGCGCAAAACAGCGTGGACGTATCAGAACGACCGCGAGTTGGAAAACACAGCCGCCGAATCTTACATTTCAAGATGGGCGCGGTCTAGCGCGGAAAAGTAAGGAGGAACGCACGTGAAGATCTGCCTGCTTACGGAAACTCAAAGCGGTTGCTACAAATGGAGGGGCGCAATTCCCGCCAAGTATTTAAGCCGGCGAGGGCATCAGGTTCAGATTCTCTCGAATCAAACCCACTATGACGCGCCGGACGTTCTGGTCCTCTATCGAGCGCACTATCCTCAAGCGGTTAAAGTCGTCGAATGGTGCAAGCAAAACAAGATCAGAATCGTATTTGATACGGATGACGCCCTGGATCTGGTGCCGCCGGAGAACCTCAACTACAAAGCACTTCAGTCGAGGCTTCCGTTATACGAATTCCTGATGCGTTCCGCGGATGTCGTGACCACAACCACCGAAACGCTCGCCAGCTACCTGCGAAAGTGGAATCCCAACGTCACGGTGATTCCCAACAGCGTCGATCCCGATGAATGGATTTGCCAACCGAGAACTGGAGAACCCCGCGTCGGGTGGACCGGCAGTCCCACCCACTTTGCAGATCTCGCGGTGGCCCTGGACGCCGTCCGCGAAGTGCAGAAGAAGCTCCCGTTCACGTTCGTAATGCAGGGAATCTGTCAGGAGTCGAGCCTCGACGAATTGGTTGCCGAACTTAAGGCCAGGTGTGGGGAAGCCTTGTTCCAAACGCCGCTCGGAAGGTCGATAAAACACTTCATGGCGAAGCTGTCCGGCATCCGGTACGAATTTCATCCCAACGTCCCCATCCAGCAACATCCGCAAAAAGTATGCGATTTGCGGCTCGACGTAGGCATTGCGCCGCTGCTCGACGACGCTTTCAATCGGCACAAGAGCTGCATCAAATATTACGAATATGCGATGTCAGGCGCGGTCACGCTGGCATCGCGCGTGCTGCCCTACAGTGTGGAAGTCCCCCTCACCGCGAAGAATAACCGCGATGGATGGAAGCGAGGACTGGAGGAGGTTCTTCAGGCGGATCGCGCGAAGCTGTGCCAAGAGCAGCGCGAATGGGTTTTGACACACCGCAACATCGAGAAGAACGTGGAACTGTGGGAGCAAGCTTTCGCCGGTGACCAATTCTGCATCAGCGGGATTGAAGAATGTTTCACGGAGGCCTATTGAACACCGGCATCGCGATCATCGGAGCGGGACCGACGGGAATCGGAGCGGCCCTTCGCCTTCTCGAATTGGGCCATAAGGATTTTGTTTTGATCGACGCAGCCGAGACCCCCGGCGGCCTCGCCTCTTCCCGTCAAGATGCGCAAGGTTTTACCTGGGACCTCGGCGGGCATGTTCAGTTTTCGCACTATCGGAAGTTCGATGAGTACATGGACCTCGCCTTTGCCCCCGAGGGGTGGCTATGGCACGATCGCGAGAGCTGGATTTGGCTGGGCGATCGATTCATTCCGTATCCATTTCAGAACAATTTGCATCGCCTCGAGCCAGCGGATCAGTGGCGGGCCATCGAAGGGCTTTTAGCGGCCCATCGTAATTCAAGGTCGCACCCGCCTGACAATTTCCGCGACTGGATATTGGCAACATTCGGCCCCGGCATTGCGGATCTTTTTTTGTTTCCATACAACCTCAAGGTTTGGGCTCATCCGCTGGAGCAAATGGATTACCGCTGGACGGGCGAGCGCGTCGCGACACCTTCTCTCGAGGGTACTCTGCGCGCCGTGTGTCTGCGGGAGGACCAAGTCTCCTGGGGACCGAATCGCCGTTTTCGTTTTCCTCTTCGCGGCGGCACGGGCGCGATCTGGCGTTCCCTGGGCCAAAGAATTCCAAGCGCCCACCTGAAGATGTCTTCTCGCGTTGAATCAATCGACGCGACGCGCCGGATCGTTACTCTGTCCGGAGGGCGGCAATTGCGTTACCGGCAACTGGTCAACACGGCGCCACTGAACTGGCTTTGCGGTTCCATCGGGGACCCTAACCTCTCGGCCGCCCAGCGGCTGAAATCATCAGCCGTGCACGTGGTTGGAATCGGGCTGCACGGACAACCACCGGCGTCGATTCAGAAAATGTGCTGGATGTATTTCCCGGCCCCGGAAACCAGCTTCTACAGAGTCACCGTCTTCAGCAACTACAGTCCGCACAACGTGCCCTTGCCCGGATCGACATGGTCGTTAATGGCGGAGATATCTGAAACCGAACATTTCCCCAGAGAACGCGCACGGATCGTCGGCGACGTAGTCACGCAGATGATGTCTATCGGGCTGATTCCCAACGAACGGGCGATCTTAAGCAGATGGAGTACGACGCTGACGCCCGGATATCCGACCCCTTCGCTCGAACGCGACGCCATTCTGTGCCAGGTACTTCCTTCGCTCGAGGCCCGGGAGATTTATTCGCGCGGACGATTTGGCGCATGGAAATATGAGGTCAGTAATCAGGACCACTCGTTCATGCAAGGAGTGGAGGTCGCCGATCGCATTGTGCTGGGGCGCTCGGAGCCGACTCTTCATCAGCCGGATCGCGTGAACCAGCGCTACAATTCATTTCCCTATGCAGAAGGGGAGGCGGCATGATGACCTGCATCTCAACAGGCGCGGGATATCAAATTCTCTGGTCAAAGGATTCTCAAGAATGAACATCCACGAAGGCGCTACGGCTCCTGCTGTCCCTACGAAGGCGCGCTTGTCCATGACCTTCATATTGGGACCCACGGCGCGCATTCGCACGGGTGGCGCGGCCTGTATTCTGGAATACGCCCGCCGCTTGCGGGCCCGCGGGCATGAGGTTTCCCTCACTACCTGGCCGAAGTTTCTTTGGCCGGCGGAGGAGCCGTTCCCGGGATTTGATTCCGACATTCCGATTCACTACGACTCCACTGCCCGGCGTGAGTCGCTTCCCTTTCATTTTCTGAACAAGACGCCGCGTGACTATCTCGCAGAGTTGCGGTTCTTTCTGGCTTATATGCACTTGATCGCGCCGGCAATTCCGCGGGCGGATCTGATCATCGCCGCGAATTGGGAAGGAATTATCCCGGCCTGGCAATCCGGAAAAGGCAAGCCGGTCCATTTTCCGCAGCATTACGATGAAGTGTTCTTCGCCCAGGACTCCCAACCGTCGGCCGGCCTGCAGGGCAATCCGCTGATCAAGATGTTGTGCCGCAATACGTTTCAGATGCCAGTCTATCGGATCGCGAATTCGACGTGGCTGTCTGGCGAATTCCGCCGCAGGTTCGGCGAAACCGTCCCCGCGGTGCAACACGGTATCGATACCGCGAAGTTCCACATGCGGCCGAAGTTGAGCGACCAGGACGGTGTTATCCGAGTCGTCACTTATTGCCGCCCTGAAAAATGGAAGGGCTTCCAGGACGCGGTCCCGGCCATGCAGGAGCTCATGCGGCGATATCCGAACAAGATCGCCTGGCACGTCTATGGTTTCGCGCACCCGGTCTTCGGGCCGGAGAATGAGTTTGCGCCGTACGAGTTCCACGGAGCACTGGACCACGAGGACCTGAGCAAGCTCTATGCGGAAAGCGACATCGTGTTATGCCCGTCGTGGTACGAGAGTTTCCCGCTGCCGCCGATTGAAGCGATGGCCTGCGGCACGTCCGTGATCACTACGCCTTATGGAACGGAAGACTACGCCATCGACGGCCATACTGCGCTTGTCGTTCGCCCTCGCGTCGTCTCGGATTTCGTCATTGCGCTCGACGGCTTGGTCCGGTTGCCTGAACTCCGGCAGCGCTTGGCGCGCAATGGCCGCGCGATTGCCGAGAGCCTGACTTGGGATGGCGCAGTCGCGGCAAGAGAGCAGCTATTGTGGCGAATTCAGCGTAACGAAATGTCTACCGGAGGTTTGCAAGGCTTCGATACCGGCATCGTGGACGGATACGGAACGCCTTTTGATCGCTTGAGTTCCGAAGTGGGGGCGAAAGAGGGTGAACTCCTCCAAGGCCTTGACAACAAGCTCTATCTGGTTGAGTCGGGCCGTCTCCGCCGGGTCGTAAATCCGTCCGCGATCGGATTGCCATCCGCCCCTACGCGGGCGCTGGATCTTCTGAGCCTGCTCCGGAGCGAGCACAGCCCGGATATCACTTCAACCGCGAACTACTACGGTCTCCGGGCTTGAGGGCAGTACGTACAACCGAGTCAGACAAACGCTAGGCTCGCTTCGCGCCGCTCTTGTGGATCGATTTCCCCAAGGGATTACGGCCAGCGGCACCCGACCGGCCTTCCTACAGGTGGGTCGAACGATGACTTTCAGGCGAAGAGTGAACTACGCTACGGATCGCTGCGCGGAGCGGTGTCCCGGATCACGATCTCCACGCGACGATTGATGGCGCGGCCGTACGGGGTATCATTTGTGCTCTTGGGGTCGTACGAACCGTAGCTTTCGACGGAAAGTCGCGATTCCGCGATTCCATAGCGGCTGCTGAGGAGTTCGAGCAGCCGAAGGCTGCGCGCCGCCGCCAGTTCAAAATTATTGCTGAAACGCTGGTTGTGAATGGGAACTGCGTCCGCGTGCCCCACCAGGCTCACGTTATTGGGGATCTTGTTGAGCACTTCCCCAATCGCGCTTACCGTGGAGAGCGCATCCACATTGATGCGATCTTCTCCCGGCTTAAAGAGCAAGGTTTGGGGTAGGCTGACTACCACTCCTCGGGAATCGAGTTGGACATCCAGGCCGTCATTTTCCAGATCATGTTGGATTGCGGTTAAGCCGGCGCTGGGTCCTGGGATCAAGGCTACCGCTGGGGGAGCCGGCGCAACAGCCGGTGGAAGATTGGGTTTCTTCGGCGCGCTTTGCAGGTGTGCAGCCATCGCGACAAAAAGGATGAGCAGAATAGTCAGCACGTCCAGGTAGCTCACCATCCAGCGATCCCGGCCGCTGCTGTGGCTCTGAAAATAGGCCGGCTTCATCTCTTGGGTCGCTCGCGCAGGAAACAGTTCAAACGGTCACGAACCAGGGACGGATGAGTGCCGTCGATCAGGCAAAGACCGCCTTCGATAATCATTTCTTCGATCTCGAAGGTTTCCGCCACGCTCGCTCGAATCCGATGCGCGGCCGGAAGAAGAATCAGGTTGGCCAGCGTCAATCCGTACATGGTCGATACAAAAGCGGTGCCAATTCCCAGAGCAACGGAATTCATGTTGGAGAATTGTCGTAGCACGTCGATCAACCCTACCACCGTGCCGATCACGCCGATGGCGGGTGCAAATCCCCCAGCCACCTCTAGCACCTTGGCATCCGCGTCGCCTTGTCGCTCTCTCAATCGCAACTTGGTCTCGAGCGCGCTCTGGAACTCAGTGCGACTCTTCAGATCCATCGCAAGCCCGAGCATCTCGCGTAGGAAGCTGTTGCTGGACTGCTCGATCATCGGTTCTATCGCGAGCATCCCCTGGACCCTCGCGATCCTCACGTAGGAAATGATTTCCTCCATTAACTGCGCCCGATTCGTCGAGGGTTGCCGGATCAGACCCAACACTCGGCGAATGGCTTGAAGGAGAGAAGTGCGCGGCGTCGTCACCAGCGTCACTCCCAGCGTTCCTCCCAGTACGATCCACGCCGCGGTCGGCTGGAGGAAGTAACGGAGGTTGACTCCGGTCGAGGCGATTCCCGCGACGGTCGTCGCGACAGCGATGGCAATTCCGGCAAGTACCCATCCATCGAGCGGGTTGCGCCGGGCCGATTCGCCAGCGAGGGCTGTTACTTCACTATGTGCAGTTGAGGGTGAGGACACAAATAGCTACCAGCCCCTTCGAAGCAAGTCGAGAACCAACCGATGCCACACAAAATCAATGGTTTGCCGGAGCATAAGGTCTTCGTCCTGACGGAATCCTGACAGCGTCCGTTGAGATGTTGCCGCATGAAAGTGATTTATGTGGCTCGGCGATCCGGCGCTTCGTTTCCCGAATCTGTTCTACCGGCCGCAACGATAGAAACTCGCTACCAGCGTGTACCGGGCGTTAACGGTTCGCCGAAGCCGGGGAACAGACGGTAGGCCAGGCGGTTCAGGCGACCCGCGATCCAGAATAGCCGAGGTGTTCGATGGCGCGTTACCAACCGTCGAATATCAAGCGCGGCGCCGTCCGCCCGCGTCGCGGCCTGCAAGGAGGTGACCGCCTCGCGTTGCACCCGCTGGTACAGACGCGGATCCTCCCGGCGGAGCGTTTGAAGAATTCTCATCATTTCGACGTAGGGTGAAACTCGTGGGCTGCCACTTTTTGTTGCTTTGTTGACGACCGCTACCTCGCTCACGACGAGGGACTCTCGATAAGTGGCGGATAGATTCGCGAGAACATTCATGCCCGGGCTAATGCAGTCCGCGGGCCACGCCTAACCTCTTGAAAATAGGAATGCTGCTTTAGCATAAAGCTCAAAAACTGACGTTTGGAGCGTCAACTGGTTGGCAAACTCGGAACGGAGAATGACGATTTAGCAGGGCAGATCCACAAGTGAGTGGGAAGTAATCCCGAGTTCCTCGCCAGTGGATTGGACCGGACAACTAACAAACTAATTCCACCGGACAACTAGCGTGCTAACGACACACGAGTGCTCGGCCCTTTGACAACGTGCGAACCCGGTGATAGAGTCTACGGGAAGTTGCTCAGGGAACGAGACGAGGCGTTCACGGCTAGAGCATCCTAAGGCGAGGACAACGGTAATGAGAAAAAGCAATTTCTATATAATTCTTTGCGGCCTGACCGCGCTCGGTTTCGCGGCAACCATATTCGCACAGGGACGAGGCGGCGGCGGGCCACCGCTCGCACGGCTGAAGCCCTCCGATAAGAAGTACGATCCGCACGATCTTGCAGGAATTTGGACGCGCAGCAATAGCGCGCTCGGATGGGGCGGCGGTTCCACTTGCCCAGACTGCGGCGACCGTGGTTTCGGCAACGATACGCCCCCGTTTACGGCACTCGGCCAGAAGATGTTCGACGCGAACAAGCCGTCGTACGGACGGTTGCTTGGGACGCCGGACGCTGCCGCGCATCCGGAAGAACATATCGGAAGGCGCAGAGCGGTGCCTCCCGCGAACGGGACCGATCCGTATCAATATTGCAATCCGATGGGGGTCACGCGAGCGCTGATTTATCCCGATCCCATCGAGTTTGTCCAGCTGCCCGATCGAATCTATCAGCACTATATGTGGGGTTATGGCATTCGCCCCATCTGGATGGATGGCCGCAAGCTGCCCGACGATCCCGACCAGCCGCGCTGGTGGGGATATTCAGTGGGTCATTGGGAAGGCGATACATTGGTCGTCAATTCCACGGGCCACGATCAGCGGACCTGGGTCGATCATTTCGGTTACCCGCACAGCGAGCAGATGCACCTCGAAGAGCGCTATCGCCGGACCAATTACAATACTCTGGAGCTGAACTGGACGATCACCGATCCCACTGTGTATACGAAACCATGGGTCGGCCAGACCAAGCGATTCCATTTAGTCACCGACATCAAGACGGTTGACGGATTCCAGGGAATGCTGGAGGACGTATGCGCGCCGGCGGACGAAGTAGATCAGTTCGACAAGCGTATCCGCGATCCAGCGGGCTCGAAGTAGAGCGGCGTCCACAGACAAACGAACGAGGGGACGGGCGGCCGTCCCCTTTTTCATTTGCACGGGCTACTGAAGCGCGGCAGGTTTGCGAAGCTTCGGACGGCCTTCCTTCAAACTCGTGTAGACGGCCTCCACAAACATGTTGGTGGTCCAATCGCCCGAGTTAGCGCCGAAGCGATCGTCATAATCCGCGGTGAGCCGCGCTGCCTGAATTTGGGGCAGCGTTGCGCCGCTCGCGATCATGGCCTGAACGCGGTCGCGAATCACCACGAGCATGTCGCGGTATTCCGAGACTTCGTATTCGTCGCAGATGCGGCCATGGCCGGGGATGATCATGGTTCCGCCTTCTCCCTCGTGCTTGTAGACCGTTTTGTCGAGAATGTTATTGAGCGCGTCGATCTCGCCGAAAATGCTGCCGCCGTTCTTCACGTCAATATACGGATATTGGGTGGTATTGAAGATATCGCCTGTCGCGATCACGTCGGAACGGCGAAAGTGCACGATGGTATCGCCATCCGTCGAAGCGTTGGGTTCCCAAAACACCTCGACTGCTTCGTCGTTGTAGTATTTCCGGCGGCGGCCTTCGAGGAACGTATCGCTCGGCCAGCCGTCGGACGGCGTGGGCGCCGCTTTGCCGGTAGGGGCGCTCATGCGATTCAGTACGTTTTGATGAGCGATAATCGTGGACCCTACGCCCGCATCGGCGAAGGCTTGCGCTCCCGACGAAAAAAATGAACCGAGAACGCTCGGATCGGCACCCGCGGCTCGCACTTTCACATTTCCGCCGGTGTGATCGGCATGGAAGCTGGTACTCACGATGAACTGAATCGGCTTGTCCCCAATCAGCTTTTTGATCGCAGCCACTACCTTGTCCGCCAATTTGCCCGTTCCGGTATCCACCACAAACGCTCCTTGTTCGCCCGTCTGCACGGCGATATTGGAACCGTCGCCAGTCAGCAAATACACGTTGCCTTGCACCTGCAGGACGTGAATTTCGCCGTTGTGCGGAGTCGGATCGACGGCTTTGCTCGTGTGCGGGGGCCCCGGCGAAGGGAACAATTCCGCGTTTGCCACAGCCTCCTCCCCAGTCGAATCCTTGATTTTCGCCATGAATTCCGGATAAGTGGATTGTGGTCCTCCCAAATCCGCGAACAGAGGGATTTTGTATTTGTCGGAGAACTCACGCAGATAAGGGTTTTTCCCGTACAAGTAATTTGGCACTTTATCGAGCGGACGCCCGACGACCTGCTCGCCGTCGTCGCAAGCATACAGCCAGGCATCCGGATTGCGCGTGGCGCGGGCCATGTCCGTCGTTCTCATGAGCGGTTCGCTCAAATACACCGGGTCTGTAAGAACCGATACGTAGGTGATTCGGTCGCCGTGCCGGATGAAATGCTCCACCAGCGTCGCCTGATCGCTCTGGGTCATGCCATTGGCCTTGATCCAATTGCGCTTCATGTGCGTCGTGTAAACGGTGAGCACGTTGCCCTCGTATTTCCCGGTGGCGAATCCCAGGAAAGTGTGCGGCGCGTAAGCAGGGGGATGCGGGCGGCCGTCCATCCAGATGGTGCGCGTCCCCTCGGTGATCTGGCCGTACATCTTGATCGAAATCAGCTTCTGCGTAAAAGGGTCGCGTTCCTCCCAAAAACGGTAGTTTCCGCCGCCGTGCAGAAGGAAATGAGGACTGTACTGCGCGCACTGCTGCTGGCGCTCGGTCATTCGGGAAGGGTCCCAGGTGAGCGCATACAGGCGCCCCGCTTCGTTAAGGGGGTAGCCGCCGTAAGCGACCAGAGGGATGGTCGCGTTCGAATCCGTTCCTTGATAGACGTTGAACCACGCGCCCGAGATATCGAGTCCGGAAGATTGCGTCTGGCCGAAAGCCGCCGAAGTCAGAAGAGTAGTCAGAAGAAAAGCCGCGCCCAAAAGCGTCTTTTTGCCGGTTCGAATCATCTTGGATCACGCTCCTTAAACTAACCTCAGATGATACTGGACGTCACTGCTACACGCAACGGTGGCGGTGGCACGCCTGGTGAGACGACTTTTAAATTAATCGGTTTTCGGCATTCCGCAAAACAAATCGTCTAAGCTGATCGTTGGACGCAAGTCTCACCGGAAGACATTCACTCATGAAGCGCTTTCTTTTTGCCGCTGTTCTCGTCGGCGGGTTAATGCTCGTCGGCCGCTCGCTTTACGCTCATCACTCGTTCACCGCTTCCTATAAAAGTGGGGAAACCCGGGAGATCGAGGGCACGGTCGTGCGGTTTTTGTTCCGCAATCCGCATTCTTTCCTCGATGTCGCCGCGCCCGACGAAAATGGCGTCATGCAAACGTGGACCATCGAATGGGTCGCCGGCGGACTATTGGGACGCCAGGGTTTAACGCGCGATAGCCTGAAGCCGGGCGATCACATAATTGCCGTTGGGCACCCGGGTCGCGATCCTGAGGATCACCGCATGCGGCTGGTGAGTATCTCGCGTCCCTCCGATGGTTGGAAGTGGAGCGGAACACTCGATTAAGCTCGCCAGGGCTAAGTCAGCCCTGCGATTCGATCGCCGCCCGCTCTCTATTTTCGAACCGAGGGCTTCGGACGTCCCTGCTTCAAGCTCGTGTACACGGCTTCCACGAACATGTCCGTGGTCCAGGGACCTGAGGTCGCGCCGTAGCGATCGTCGTAGTCGTAGGTGAGCTGAGCCGCTTTCACTTGCTCCAAAGTGGCGCCTTTGTCGATCATCGCCTCCACGCGATCGCGGATGATGGCGAGCATATCCCTGTATTCGGAGACCTCAAACTCGTCGCACACCCGTCCATGCCCGGGGATAATGAGCGTTCCGCCCTCCTCCTCGTGCAGATAGACGGTCTTGTCGAGGATATTGTTCAGCGCTTCGATTTCGCCTTGGAGGCTGCCGCCGCTCTTCAGGTCGATGAACGGGTATTGGGTTGTGTTGAAGATATCGCCCGTGACGATGACGTCGGAGCGCCGGAATTGCACGATGCTATCTCCGTCGGTGACGGCGTTGGGCTCCCAGAACATTTCGATGGCTTCTCCGTTATAAGATTTTCGGCGCCGTCCCTGGAGAAATGTATCGGTCGGCCAGCCTTCCGAGGAAGTCGGCGCCACCTGGCCGGTGGGCGCGCTCATCCGGTTCTGCACGTTCTGGTGCGCGATGATGGTCGCGCCAATGCCCACGTCGGCATTGTTGCCCGCAAAGAAGGACCCCGGCAAACTCGGGTCGGCGCCCACTGCGTGCAGGTTCGCGTTCCCGCCTGTATGGTCAGGGCGAAAGCTCGTGTTCAGGACGAACTGAATCGGCTTGTCGCCCACTAGCTTGCGAATCGCCGCGATCACTTTATCCGATAACCGTCCCGCCCCGGTGTCCACCACGAGCGCGCCTTGCGCCCCTGTCTGCACGGCGATATTCGCCCCATCACCCAGCAGCATATACACGCTGCCCTGGACGGGCCATGCGTGAATTTCGCCGTCGCTCGGCTCTTCGGAAACCATCTTGCTTACGTGCGGAGGCCCAGGCGTCGGAAACAATTTCGCTTGGGCAGCCGCTTCCGCAGCCGCGGGGTCTTTTAGCTTCGCCGCGTACTCCGGGTACATGGTCTCAGGACCGCCGAGAGCCGCGAGGAAAGGGAGTTTGAACTTTTCCGAATATTCGTGAACGTAGGGATATTGACCATACAGATAGTGCGGGATCTTATCGTCGGGCCGGCCCACGATCTGTTCGCCGTCGTCGCAGGCGTACAACCACGCATCCGGATCGCGAGTCGCTCGCAGAAGCTCCGTACTCCGAATCAGCGGTTCCGACAGATACACGGGGTCGGTGACGACAAAAGTGAAGGTGATGCGATCGCCGTGCCGGATGAAATGTTCCACCACGGTGGTCTGATCGCTCTGAGGCAGGCCGTTTCTGCGAATCCAGGCGCGCTTAAGGTGCGTCGTGTATACGGTTAGAATATTGCCCTCATATTTGCCGGTCGAAAATCCCATCCACGTGTGTTGCGCCCACGCAGGAGGGTGAGGGCGGCCGTCCATCCAGATCGTCCGGTTGCCTTCGGTGATCTGACCGTACATTTTTATGGAAATCAGCTTCTGCGTGTAGGGATCGCGATCCTCCCAAAAACGGAAGTTTCCTCCGCCGTAGAGCAGAAACTCCGGAGTGTACGCGGAACATTGCTGCTGCCGAATCGTCAGACGGGAGGGATCCCAGGTTAGGGCGTAGATGCGGCCCGGATCGCTAATCGGGATCCCGGGATATTCGCCCAGCATGCCGTTTGCGGTTCTCGAGGTCTCCTGAAAAATGACGTCGAACCACGCACCGGTGATGTCGATTCCAGAAGACTGCGGGGCCACATTCTGTCCGGATGCGGGAACGCACGCGAGCATCGCCGTGAACAGAACGGAAACCTTGCGGCCACTGATCATGATTGCTCCTCTTTCGAAAGCCCTTCGGTTCATAAATCATACTCGGCGCGCCTGCCGCGAACAAGGGCAAAGGTGCAGTCTGTCAAATCGACTCCGAGGCCGTGACGGGGGCGAAGAGTGATGAACGGGAGGACGGCTCGACACCAGGAGCGGAGACGCTGATCGGGCTGGACACCGATTTCAGCCTGATGTAGACTAAGCCGTGGATAAATCGTCCCACCGGAGAAACTTGTGAAACGCACACTGTTTGCAGTAATGTTCGTCGCCGGGCTTATGTTGACCGGCGGCTCGCTCTTTGCTCATCACTCCTTCGCGGCCACCTACAAGGAAGCGGAAACGCAGAAGATCGAAGGCACGGTGGTTCAGTTTTTGTTCCGCAATCCGCATTCCTTTTTGCATGTGGACGCCCCCGACGAAAAGGGCGTGATGCAAACGTGGGCAATCGAATGGGGCGCGGGCGGACAACTGGGCCGCCAGGGCGTGACGCGCGACAGCCTGAAACCGGGGGATCACATTATCGTCGTCGGCCAGCCAGGCCGCAATCCGGAAGACCATCGCATGCGTCTGGTGAGCATCAATCGTCCCGCCGACGGCTGGAAGTGGGGCGGTACGTTCGACTAGCTCGCAGGGGTGGCGCGCGATTAGCGATTCGATGATCGCCTCGGCATCGAAAGTTAGAAGGGACCTTTTGGCCATGCTGGTATCGCGGTGGATGTGGAAAGCGATTGTTGTGTCTGTGCTCGCTGCCGGGAGTTTATTCGCCCAAGGACGCGGAGGCCGTGGTGGAGCGCAAACTCCTTCCACCGCCAAAGCCGCGGCCCCGGTGGATTTAACCGGCTACTGGGTTTCGGTGGTCACGGGCGACTGGCGTTTCCGCATGGTGACTCCACCGAAAGGCGATTACACCAGCATGCCCATGAATCCGGCGGCCCGAAAAATCGCCGACGCATGGGATCCGGCGAAGGACGAGGCGGCTGGCGATCAGTGCAAGAGTTATGGCGCGCCCGCTCTCATGCGTGTCCCCGGGCGGCTCCACATTACGTGGCAGGACGACCAGACGTTAAAGCTTGAAATGGATTCCGGCCAGCAGACGCGAATCTTCTATTTTGGAGCTCCGCAGAGTCAGGGGGGCGACTGGCAGGGCGTTTCCAAAGCCTCCTGGGAATTCATGCCGGGCACGATTACGGCCACCGATGGAGCGCGCACGGGTCTCGGCTCCGTTGATGGGCGCGCGGGTTCGCTGAAAGTCGTGACGACCAACTTCAAGGCCGGATACCTGCGCAAGAACGGTGTTCCTTATAGCGCGAATGCCGTGCTGACCGAGTATTTCGACCGTGTGAACGAACCCAACGGGGATTCGTATATCGTGGTCACATCCACGGTGGAGGACCCCATGTACCTCACGGCGCCGTTCATGCTGAGCACGCATTTCAAGAAACAGGCGGACGCGACGGGTTGGAATCCTACTCCCTGTACGGCAAAATAGCTCCGAAGCTTAACGAGCCGCCGGCGTCCCCACCGGCTTACCGAACTTCGCGGCGTCGATAACGACGTTCGGCTGGACGTCCGTAAGCTCGAACGTTTCCCGCCCATCGAGCCACGTGACCGTCCATTTAAACGGCATCTTCACGCCGGCCACGTCGCGATAATCGGAATAGTCGACGCGCGTGGGAATGCGGCCTACGGGCGAATTGGTATAGCGCACCGACCGGAGGAGCAGGTGTGACTCCGCGTCAAAGTACAGCGTTGCCATCACTCCTCCCGCGCTGGTTCCCTGGACGACCTGGACGTCATGGTCGTCGATTTCCACCGGTAATCCGGCGCGCCATTGGCCGATGGCCTGCTTGGCCCGTCCTGGGAAGAAGAATTCCGCGTCCAGCCTGGCGCCTTCCAAGTCCTCTCCGGCCAGAGTGAGCACCGGAACCGGAAGGTTCGGCCCGGCAATCTGCGGTCCAGCCATCCAACCTGCGTTGCCGTCATAGGTGTTGATCGAAAGCCCCGCGAAATTGTGGACGATGGTGGTCCGCTCGGCCGGGGAGGCCTTGGCGTAAATTTCCACGGCCTGTTTGTCGGCATCCAACCCATAGCCGATGCTCGAACCTTTGGCCGAATAGCTGGTGAGGCTCGCGATCCGCTGCGCGCCACCGAGCGCTTTCGTGTACTGCTCGAAGATTTGATCCGCCGACGGCCCCGCGGTGCTCGTTTTGACGACGTCATCCGCTTCCTCAGAAGGAGGGCTGTACAGCGCGGTGAGATCCGGCGTGATTTTGGGATGATCGCCGCCGTGATGACAGGAGTAGCAGGTGACCACTTGCCGTCCGCCGAAGAAATTCTTATTGATGGTCGTGACCATGGCGACCATTCCGCGCGCGGTCCGCTTCTTGGGGGTATCGTTGATATAGTTTTCCCAAGTGTTGCCGTCGTGGCAGTTCTCGCAGGAATAGCCCAACGAGGCCGAAAAGAAACCCATGGTCGCCATAAATTCGTTGACGGGAATCCCTTTCAGTACCTGAACGTTTTTGAAGAATTGGTCCGACAACACGGGCTTTTGCGGCAGATCTGCCTGGCCATACGCGAGCGTCCCAGCCAGCGGAAGAGCGAGGGCAGCCGCCGCGACCCGTAAAATCGCTCGTTGAGATGGGATCTTCATGATTGCCTCCGTGCGTCTGAAATCAAACCGTGATCCTCACAACCTCCGCGAGCCCAAGACGCAGGTTGGCTCGCGAAACAAGCGCGCAAGCGCGAAATCGGCGATTGGTTACTCTGTTGGATCGAAGAGGTTAGACACTCTACTTACACTCAGCAGCCGCCTACTTGCAGTCAGGAGCCGTCTACTTGCAGTTGGCAGCCGCGTTGCCGCCACCCAGGCCGCATACCGAATCGCCGTTCGAAAGTACCACATTGCTCATCGTTCCCACCGGTTTTCCGTTGCGGGCGGGGGCGACGGTGATGGTAACTTCGGCGCCGGGCGACAACGCGCCGGTTGTTTTCTTTCTTCCCCAACCCGCGGCGACCAGCACGGCCGGATCGGGACCTTCGGCGCTCCAATGAACCACGTTGCCGCTGGCATCTTTCACATCGAAATAGAGCTGGATATGAGGATTGGTGAAGTGAAACTCAGTGACCGTCGCCTTCATCGTCACTGGATGGTCTGAATCGTACGATACGAAAGTGCCGTGGTGCGCCATCGCTGCCGTCGCGAGCACCAGCCACGCGCTCAGTAAGATATATGGAATTGCGGACTTAGATTTCATGGGCCCCCTCCTTCCGTGAGATTATACAGATACGACGAGCGGGTTTCCAGGGTACCCCGGCAAGGCCGCGCGCCGTTATGGGTCGAAATGAGCCGTGTGCGATCGTCTTTTTCGACTCGCCGCTCGCGAAGCGTTATTTCGATTCGCCGCCGGCGCAGTTTCCCGTGCGTGCCCCGGAAAGGCCGCACACCATATCGCCATTCGCGAGAACGATGTTGCTCATTTCAGCCACGGGCTTTCCGTTCCTGGCTGGAGAGATCGTGATGGTGATCTCCGCGCCCGGTGACAGCGCGGAAATGGTCTTTTTGCGGCCCCAGCCGACTGCTACGAGCACGGCGGGATCCGGCCCTTCGGCGCTCCAATGCGTCACATTTCCCTTGTCGTCCTTAATATCGAAAAAGAGCTGGATATGCGGATTCGTGTAGCGAAATTCCGTGACCGTCGCCTTGGTGGTGTAGCTCTTCGTCGTATCGTAAGACACGAACGTTCCGTGATGACCGAACGCAGCACCGGAAAAAGCGATCAGCCCCGCGCCACATGCCAACCTTGTCACAAATGGTAGTCTCATTGACCTTCTCCCTCTAAAATTATCCTTGCTGGAGCGGCCTCATAACGATTTCAGCCGGGGATAGAGGCGCTCGGCGTTTTCGCGGTTCATGACACGCTGTATCTCCGCGGGCAGATCGTTCTCGGGCAGGTGATCGAGCGTCGATTCCATCGGTTCAGCCGGATAATCGGTGCCGAATAAATATTGCGTCGACGGAGCCAGCTTCATCATCGCGGCCATGGGGAACGGATAGGCCGCGTGCGCGCACTCATAATACAGCTTGCGTAGCTCGTAGAAAACGCCTTTGGGAATCTTCGGATTGATCCCGTCTGTGTTCGTCTTGGGCGTGCCAAAGTTCGAGGTCTGTGCACCCGGGACGCGGTCCTTGATGCGTCCGGCAAGCATCGGCACGGCGGCACCCGAGTGATTTACGATCACCTTCATATCCGGACACGACGAAAGTGTGCCGTTGTACAGCATGCTCGTGATGCAGCGCGTTGTATCAAAATCGTACTCCACCACTGATTCCGGAATCCCGGGCATGAGCACCTTGCAGCACTTGTTCACATACGGGTGAATGAATACGGATGCCTTCCGCCGATGAATTTCCTGAAAAATAGGCAGATATTGGGGATCGCCGGGCCACTTGTCCCCGGTGCTGCTGCCGATCTGGAACCCGTCCGCTTTCAGGGTATCGAGCGCGTACTCGATCTCCTTGAGCGCGCCGTCGGTGTTGTTCATCGGAATCGCCGCGAACAGGCCGATCCGCTTGGGATACTGGCTGACGAGTTTTGCGCCGAATTCGTTGCTGCGCCGGGCGGCGTCGTTCCCCTTCTGTGTGCCATCGTAAGCCGAACCCGCGGCGCCGGGATTGGACATCATCGCGAAGGCGATGCCGAACTTGTCCATCATCTCCAGGGATTTCTCCGGCGTCCACCATTTCAGTCCCGCATTGCCGTCAACCGGAGGTTGAAAGTGATGATGTACATCGATGCGGCGCGGATTGGTCTGGGCGCTAAGAATTTTGCGAGCCGCGAAGGCGCCGGCTCCGGCCGCAGCCGTCGACCTCAAGAGTTCGCGTCGAGATGTTCTTCCCATGCGGATCTCATTCCACCAGCTAGATTCGTTCACCTGGTCCCCCTATTGCATCTTTACGGTCCATACTGTTTCAGAAGTATCGTGAAACTCTCGTTCGAAGTCAACCCCAAGCCGGTTTTGGCCGGTCGGTTCGCTCGATCCCTTGAACGCGTATCACCCGTGCTGTATGATTTGTGGCAAGCAGCTACGCCTGCTCGGCGATGCGTGGGAGCCGCGCGAGGAGTGCGTGCGGCCGATGAAGGAGCTTCGAGAATGAAATCGAGTTTTCGGGCGATGTACCCCGTGGGCGCGCCATTTGCCGCGCTGTTCGTGGGGATCGCCCTGTTCGGGCAAGCGCCCCAGTCCTCGGGAATCGATCTTTCGGGCGACTGGACCAACGCCGGGAATCAGGCGGACACGAACGCCTTTTCCCAAATCGGCGACTACACGGGCATTCCCCTGAGCGAAGCAGGCCGCATCTACAGTTTGACCTGGAGTCCGTCTCGTATGACCGGACGCCAGCAGCAATGCGCCGGCTACGATCCCACGCGCCTGCTGCACGGCGGCGGCAATTACCGGTTCTGGGAGGATCGCGATCCGTTCACGCAGAAACTCATCGATATCAAGATGTACGGCCAGATTACCGAGGGAACGCGCACCATTTGGATGGATAACCGGCCGCATCCGCCTGCTTACGCGCCTCACACCTTCCTGGGCTTTTCCACCGGCAAGTACGATGGCAGCGTTCTCACCGTGTATACCACTCATCTGAAGCGGAACTGGATTCGCACCAACGGAGTCGCCTTCAGCAGCGAAGCGACGCTTGTGGAACATTTCATTCGCCACGGCGACAGGATCACTTACGCGACGGTGCTGGAAGATCCGGTCTATTTGACCGAGCCAATGTTCTGGACGACCGACATGCGCAGGATCACGCGGGATCCGGAAGCGTGGCTGTACGCGTGCGATGACGGCGAGCAGGTGATCGGAAGGCCGGTGGATCAGGTTCCCAGCTATCCGTTCGGGAAGAATCCCGACCTGCGCGAATACCTGGATAAACATCAGATGCAGATGTTGCCCGCGCTCGGCGGGGCTGAGACGTTGTACCCGGAATTCACCGCGAAGCTTAAGGATCGGGCAGCGGCCGACGCTGTCGCGAGCGCCGAGCTTATCCCTCCGAAGGGAACTCCCCATACCAGCAAGGCCGTCGATCTGACACCGCACGATGGCGAAATCCATACGTTGCGCGTCCAGGGGAACGTGTACCTGCTGATCGGCGACGGCGGAAATATCGCCGTACAGACCGGCGACCAGGGAGCGCTGGTGGTAGACACCGGCGAAGGCAAGCTTGCGGATAAAGTCGTGGCGGCGATCAAGAAGCTGGTCGGCGACAAGCCGATTCAGTTCATCGTCAACACCAGCTTCCGCCCGGAGCACACCGGCGGCAACGTGAAAGTCCGCTTGGCCGGAGCGGATCCGAGCGTGGTTGGTTCATTTTTTTCCGGTCAATTTGCCGACGCCGGGCAAGGCGCCACGATCATCGCACACCAGAATGTTCAGAATCGTATGAGTGAGGCGGCGGGGAAAGGTGAATCCTCGGATGGCTGGCCCAGCGATACGTTCCTCGAAGGCCGGCGCCGCAAGTACTACAACGACGAGGCAGTCGAGGTTTTCTGGGAACCGAAGGCCGTCACGGACGGCGACAGTATTATTCACTTTCGCCGCTCGGACGTCATTGTGACCGGCGATATTTTTACAACGACGCAATATCCCGTGATCGACCTCAAGAACGGCGGCAGCATTTTCGGCGAGATCGATGCGCTCGACAATATCCTGGATAAAACGGTCTATAGGCACTTGGGCGAAGGCGGAACGATGATTATTCCCGGTCACGGGCGGGTGAGCGATGAATACGAACTATCTGAGTATCGCGACATGCTCGCCATTATTCGCGACCGGGTGCAATGGTTGATCAACGACGGAGCGTCGCTCGATCAAGTAAAGGCCGCTCGCGTCACGATCGATTACGACGATCTTTTTGGCGCGAATACCGGCCCTTGGACCACCGACAACTTCGTGGAGGCGGTCTATAACAGCCTGAAGCAAGGACGCCCGAAGCCGGCCGGTCGCAAATAGAACGCGAGTAGGCGCGCTTTTTGCATTAACGTCCGGACCGCGAGGGCGGAGGGCCTTGCACGCTGGCCGGACACCCGTAGTTCCGCAGAACATTCATCCGCCGCTCCGCCAGATCCTCCCGCCCGGCCTCGAGCAGCGTCTTCGTCACCTCGGCCGATCGCGCACAAACATTCTGACGGATGGGCGCGCAAAGAGGATCGATCGCTGGACCCGTCGCGGTTTGAACCACTTTGCAGTTGCTCGAATCCTTGTACAGCATTGCGAGATTCTCCATCAAACCCGGATCGGACATGAGGAGCATGCCTTCCGTCAGAGCGATGGCTGCATCTTCGCGTCGGTTCTGGAGCATAAACACGTTGGCGACCTGGCGAAACCCAGCAGCACTCCGCGGGTGTAAACGCAGCGCCTCACGCGCAGCCGTGGTTGCTCTGTCAACGTCATCCAAACGAACGTAAGCCGCCGAGAGCATCAGGTACGGCTGAGAATCTCCGTTCGGCGCTGACTTGCCCGTGACTCCTCCAGGCGACGAGATTTCCAGATTTTTGAGGTATGCCTCGTGGATGGCCTTGTCAATTTCCGCGCACCGTTGCACGAGGCCGATTCCTCGTCGATATTCCTCCACTCCTCTCGCGGAGCTCAACGCAAGGCTCCCGGAGGAAGCAGCGTTTTGCGATTCACCTTCATTTTGCAACTCGCCTTCCAGGAAGTGGTACTCGCCCGCTAAACAATATGGTTCCGCCGTGTTCTGGATATCGGGAAGCGAATCGAGAAGCGCCACGCTCTTCTGTGCTTCCTCCTCGCCGCGACGGATGTTTTCAGGTGTTCGCTCGGACCCGAACAGCAGGGTCGCCATTTGTTTATGCAGCTTGTAGCTGTTCGGACTTACCTCTAGCCCGGCCGTGATGATGGAGCGTTCGTCCTGCCAGTCTGCGTTGCGCGCCCAAGTACGCACCGCGAAGCAGGCGATCACCACGCACATCGCGATTTGTACGAACCGCTTCGCGCCGAAACGCGCAGCGGCGCCGTAGATTGCCAACACCGCACAAAAAATCACTCCGATCAATGGCAGATACAAAAAGCGTTCGGCCATGATCGTCCCGATCGGGAATGCCAAATTGGACATGGGGAAAAAGGTGACAGCGGCGAAACCGGCAACGAAGAACGCGCGCCGGTTCCATCTGTACGCAAAACCGATGAGCATGATGGCCGACAGCACCACGATCCCGGCAGCCCAATCCTCGGGCGTGCCTCGTGCCAGCGGGATCTCCGAATACGAATAATCGCAGGAGAGCTTTGCCGGCCACACACTCAACCATAGATAACGCGCAATTGCGTTCCACGCTGTTAGCCGCCCGATCCAAAAGTTCGCGCCGACGATCGGATTATCGGTAAACGGGAACTCCGCTGGTAAAGATGCGGCCAATACTTTGGATCTCTGAAAAAGCATCGTGCCGATCGGAACGGCCGTGGCGACGCATCCCAGCATCAGCGTCCGAATCCGCGCGCCACTCTTCCACCACGTGAATTCGTAAAGCACGATCACTGCCACGATGCAAACGGCGCTTTCTTTCGAGAACACGCCGGCGAAGGTGATCGCGCTCAATCCGCCGAGCCATAGCGCTCGCCGCCAGCCCGTCGTTTCCGTGCTCCTCAGATACATGAGCAATCCGCCGAGGGTTGCACTTCCCGCAAGCAAGTCCGACCGGCCGACGATGTTGGTTACGGATTCGGCGAGCGCTGGATGCACAGCCCATGCCGCGGCGGTGAATGCCGCGACATCAAGCTTGCCTGTCAATCGCAGAAGCAGGAAATAGACCAGCAGGATGTTGCACGCATGAAGGACGAAATTCAGCCAATGATAGCCCTCGGGCTGATCGCGATTACCTAGAATCGCGTAATTGAACAGGTAGGAAACGGTCGTAAACGGGCGATAGAGTCCTGATTCGCCATTAGGCCACCAATAACTGTGGTGAAGAATCAGGCCGAGATTTTGAGCCGTAAGATCGACGATCCGCGGATCGTGAAGCAGTCCCTTGTTATCGAGCGTGAATCCGGCGGTGAAGGAATTAGAAAACGCGAGCAGGGCGATGACGACGAGCGCCAGCGCTACACCCGTGCGCTGCCAGCGAGCCCCAATCGGTTGCGGAAGAGCAACGGTGGATTTCGGCTGCGCGTCGCGGCGGCGTGCCTTGGCTTTCATCGATTCTTCAGGCTACCAAATGCGGCTTGAATCCCGGCCGCGACACGTGATCTACGCGAGGCTCGAGCCGCTCTTCCGCTCCCGCGAATATTCATTTTATTTTCCGGAGGGATACGGTTGACTTCGAGGAACGACTTCTGCATACTACCCCGGAGCGTTTGTCTTGCTTGGGACGCAGTTCTGAGAAGCCTGTACCGCGGTCGTCGCTGTTTTCGAGAAAACCGCAAAAGCCGATTTCAAGAGTATTGAACGGAAGGGGTTGACATGAGATTTCTCCTTGGGGCTGTACTTTTTGGCCTATTCACGAGCGCCGTTGTCTGGGGCCAGGCGACCGCGCAGATGCACGGAACGGTTCAGGACGCGAGCGGCGCCGCCGTGCCCGGCGCCGATGTCAAGGCTACGCAGACCGACACGGGCATCTCCCGCACGGTAATGAGCGGCGCCGACGGCGGTTTTGTTCTCACGAATCTCCCTCTGGGCCCCTATCGGGTCGAAGTCACCAAGGAAGGCTTCACAAAGTACGTGCAATCGGGCGTGCTGCTGCAGGTCAACAGTGACCCGGCCATAGAAGCCAGTCTCAAAGTCGGCGCAGTGACCGAGCAGGTTGTGGTCGAAGCAAACGCGGCGCAGGTTGAAACGCGCAGCTCCGGCATCGGCGAGGTGGTGCAGACACAACGCATCGTGGACTTGCCGCTGAACGGCCGCAACGTGACCGACCTCATTACGTTGGCCGGCGGCGCCGTGAACTTTGGCAACATTCGCTCTAGCTTCTTTGCCAACCTCCCCATGATTTCGATTGCCGGGCAGGCGTCCAGCGGCGAGCCGTTCGGAACGGATTACTCCCTCGATGGCGCCAACCACGTCAATTTTATGACCGGCACGACCATGCCGATCGCTTTTCCGGATGCCGTGCAGGAATTCAAAGTCGAGTCGAGCGGTCAGACTGCGTCGCATGGGTCAGCGGCCGCGATTACAGTCGTGACCCGGTCGGGCTCCAACGATTTCCACGGGAATCTCTTCGAATTCATCCGCAATAGCGCCATCGGCAGCGCCCGCGAGTACTTCTCGCCGACGGCCGTGGACTATAAACGCCACCAGTACGGCGGAACGATTGGAGGGCCGATCAAGAAGAACAAGCTGTTCTTCTTCGGCGGCTTCCAGGGCACGGCAATCCGTCAGAATCCCGATAACACGATCACCACGGTTCCGACACAGTCCATGCTGAACGGCGACTGGACCACGTTCGCTTCCGCGGCGTGCAATGGAGGCGTCGCCAAGACGTTGAAAGCTCCGTTTGGCGCCAATGGCCAGGCCCCGAACACGATCAATCCGGCGGCGTACTCCGGGCCAGCCGTGTACATCGCCGACAAGATTCTGGGGAGTCTCGGCGGCCTCACGCCGAACCAGTGCGGTGTGCTCACCTACAACACACCCGACGACGAAAACTATTTGCAGTTTACCGGCAAAGTCGATTATCAATTAAGCGACAGACAATCCGTATTTTTCCGTGGGCTGGATACGCACAACAAGATTCTGAATTCATTCGCCGTCACGCCGAACCTCTTGACCGCCGCCTCCACGGGTCTGGACCAGTTGGGGCAGTCGTACGCCATCGGGCATACGTTCGTCGTGAGCAGCAACATCGTTCAATCCTTCCGCGCGGAGTTTGATCGGACCGCGTCCAATAATATCCAAAATCCGTCGTTCGACTTTTGTCAGGCGGGTCTTCAGAACTTCTGGTGCGGAGCGCAAACAAACCAACTGGGCGGGGTAAGTATCAGCGGCGGATTTACAGGGGGCGGCGGCGTGGGAGGATCCCAAGGCAAGGCCGATTTCTACGTCAATTCCATCGGCATCAACGACGACATTAACTGGGTGAAGGGAAACCATCAGATCGCATTCGGCGGGGGTGTCTTGCGCGGGGAATACAGCTCCCTCAACGATTTTGCGGGCGCCGGGCAATTTACTTTCAACGGTTCCGTCACCGGGCTCGGCATGGCGGACTACTTTACGGGCCAGCCCAGCTCGTTCTTCCAGGGCCTTCCGAATACGTCCGCCAGCAGGCAGAATTTCTTTAATCTTTATGCCACCGATAGCTGGAGAGTCATGCCGCGTTTGACGTTCAACTTCGGAATCCGCTGGGAACCATATTTGCCGATGTCCGTAAGCAACGGCCAGATCTCGAATTTCTCAATGGCCCGGTTCCTCTCCGACACGCGCAGCACTGTATTCTTGAACGCGCCCTACGGATTCTATTTCCCCGGCGACCCCGGTTTTCCGGGTACCTCCGGGGCCTACAGCCAATGGGGTCATTTTGATCCGCGAGGAGGTCTCGCCTGGGATCCCAAGGGCGACGGGAAGATGTCTGTCCGCGCCGGCTATGCGTATGGCTACGCATACATACCAGGGATTTCGCGCCAGGATCAAGGCGGCTCGAACCCGTGGGGCGGACGCAGCACGTTTGCGCAAACGGGAACCAACTTCGCCAATCCCTATGGGGCGATTACCGGCGGAAATCCTTACCCTTATTACATCACTCCGAACGTGCAGTTCACCCAGGCGGGCCAATTTATGACCTCGCCGTACAACCTGCCCACGCCGACCACCTACTCATGGAATTTGTCGGTACAAAGGCAAATCGGGGCCACCTGGATTGTTTCTAGCACCTACATCGGAAGCCGCATGCAGCACTTGGCGATCAACCAGCCGATTAATTACGCCGAGCTCCTGGGAACGCCTGTGGCCAGCGGCTGCGCCCCGACGGCTCTCACGTGCAGCTCCACCGCCAATACGCAAGCTCGTCGCGTCCTCAGCGTTTTGAATGCTTCTCAAGGGCAGTTCGTCGGGAATATGGATCAATGGCAGCCTGCGGGAACGCAAATCTACAACGGCTTGCTCACGTCGGTGCAAAAGCGCTTCAGCCGCGGGATCAGCGCCAGCGCCAATTGGACGTGGTCGCATTGCATCGGCGTTTTCCAGGGATATGACTCGAAATCCGATCAGACCTCCACCGTGCCCAATAACCTGAACTTTGATCGCGGGAACTGCGATAGCGACCGGCGCCACATCGTCAACATCACGGTCGTTGGCGTCACGCCGAAATTTTCCAATCGTGTCACACGCATCTTGGCCAGCGACTGGCAGATCTCGGGAATCTATCGCTTCTCCTCCGGCATGCCGATTTCCATCCAGGACGGCACAGGTGTCGACCGTGAATTGACCGGAATCAATCACCAACGGCCGAATGAGATCCTCTCCGATCCTTATACCGGCATGACTGGCCCGAATCAGCCCTACCTCAATATCGCTGCGTTCGCACCGGCGCCGTTGGGAACGTTTGGCGATCTGGGTTGGAACAGTGTCGTGGGTCCGACCTTCTGGGACATGGATATGGCCCTTTCGCGGATCTTCCGCATCAAGGAACGCCAGTCTCTTGAGATTCGTGCCGACGCGTTCAACTTAACGAATAGTTTCGTTTCCTTGGTTCCGACCACGGCGTCTCCTGGCAACGCCGTCGTGCCTGCTTTTGAAGCCGTGAATAGCAATCTGTTCAGCATAAATAATGCCGCCCAGCCTACTCGAAAGATCCAGTTTGCTCTAAAATACGCCTTCTAAGGCGGACGTTGCGGGCCTTACCAGCAGGACCACGCGATCTTATAACTTTTCGAGGAGCCGGCGGTGAACGCGGGTATCGGACGTAAGTTCGGGATGAAACGTCGTGACCATGTGCCTTCCCTGCTCCACCCAGATCGGGTCGCCGGCGTAGGTCGCGAGCACGCGCGCCTCGGGCCCGGCGCGGCGGATGATGGGCGCGCGGATGAAGACGGCCTCCATGGGGCTGGCCGCTTCTGGATCTTGGTCTTCCGTTGAGGTATCGACGGCGGCGATACGGCTATCGATCTGCCGGCCATACGCATTACGCTCGATGGAAATATCCATCAGTCCGAGGCTTCCCTGGGCGGGATGCGTGACTTCGCGCGCCAGCAGGATCGCACCGGCACAGCTTCCATAGATTGGCTTACTTGCCGCGAAATGACGAATCGGATCGGTGAGCTGCTCCTGTTCGAGCAGCTTCCACATGGTGGTGCTTTCGCCTCCGGGAATGATCAGAGCGTCGCATTCGGCGAGATCGCTCGCGGTGCGCACCTCTCTCACTTGAACCTTCCGCTGTGGGGTAGCGGCGCGTTCCACCGCTTTGCGATGAGCCTCGAAATCGCCCTGCAGCGCCAGGATGCCGACGGTCTTCAAACGCCTACCTGCTTGATGCCGAAGAGTGGTTTCACCAGCCGCGCGTCTGCAGCAGCTCGCTCTCGGGGAGCTTTGAAATGTCGAGGCCGCGCATCGGCTCGCCCAGTTCTTCGCTCGCTTCGAGAAGCTTCGCGGGATCGTTGAAGTACGTCGCTGCCTTCACGATCGCCTTGGCGCGCGCTTCGGGATCTTCCGATTTGAAGATGCCGCTGCCCACGAACACGGCTTCGGCCCCAAGTTGCATCACGAGCGCCGCGTCGGCGGGTGTCGCAATGCCGCCCGCGGAAAAATTAGGAACCGGCAGCTTGCCGTTCGCCGCCACCCACTCGACCAGTTCGAGCGGCGCGCCCAGGTTTTTCGCCTCATGAACTAGCTCCTCCTTGCCGAGCACGGTGAGTTGCTTCATTTCCTTGACGATGGTCCGAATGTGACGCACGGCCTCCACGATGTTGCCGGAGCCGGCCTCGCCTTTCGTGCGGATCATCGCCGCGCCTTCCGCGATGCGGCGGAGAGCCTCGCCCAGGTTGCGCGCCCCGCACACGAACGGGACTTTATAGCTTTTCTTGTCGATGTGATGCTCCTCGTCCGCGGGCGTCAGGACTTCACTTTCGTCCACGTAATCCACGCCCAGGGCCTCGAGAACGCGTGCTTCCGTGAAATGCCCGATCCGCGCCTTCGCCATCACCGGGATCGAAACTTCCCCCATGATTTCGCGGATGATGCGGATGGACGCCATGCGCGCCACCCCGCCTTCCTTGCGAATATCGGACGGAACGCGTTCCAGCGCCATCACGGCCGAGGCGCCGGCCTTCTCCGCGATCCTCGCCTGCTCCACGTTGGTGACGTCCATGATCACGCCGCCCTTGAGCATCTCGGCCAGGCCGACCTTCAATCGGAATTCTTCGGAAAGGAACATAATTGAAATCTTTTCTTCTTTCTTCTAGTATGCCACGCACGTCCGCGCGCGCGTGAATCTGGAGCGCGTTTTCCGCCGGGGCTTTCGGATCTCCCCACGTGTTCCTCCTGTTGTCGCCACTCGCTTGCGGCGGTGCTAGAATTCGGTTGCCGGTGATGATACGCTCTCTAGCCACGGTGCTGCTCAGCGTGACGCTCGTCGTCACCATCTCCGCCCAGAAAAAGAAGAATAAGAAAGACGAGGAGCCGCCCACGCAGGTGCTCCCCCCTCTTCCGGACCCGCCCGACGCCATAGCCGCCGAAACGGCGCGATTGTCGTTCCAGGTTTCGCCGCTTTCGAACAAGGGCTTGCTCTCTCAACAGGTTCGCGATGCCCTGAAAGCCTTGCTGCACGATAATCACGGCGCCCAGATCGTAAAATTGCGGGCCTTCGTGGCCGGCTCCGGCGACTTGCGGCGGGTGCAGACCATCATGGTGGAGGAATTCACGGAGCGCAAACTGGCGCTGCCCGTGCTCAGCACGATCCAAGCGGGTGCTCTTCCGCTAACCGGGGCCCAGGTGGTGATCGAGGCGACATCCGTGGAACGCCGTGAAGTCAACCCGGCTGGGCTTGTATTTTATGCGGGATATGCCGCGAAGGACGCAGCGTCGGGCGTCGCGGATTTGCGGGGGCGCTCTGGCAATTTGGAGATGCTTCGCGCTACGTGCTATCTGAGTTCGCTGGACGACGTCCCCATCACCCGAACGGCCGCAGTAACCGCGTTCCCCGGTGCCGTGGTCGATATTTTGCAAACCCAACGCCAGAGCTTAGAGCCGTTCGTGGCGTGCGAGGGCGTCGCACGCCTCCCCGATCCCAAGGGAACGACAAAAGGCGACTTTAACCTTAAGGGACGCGTCCTCACGCCGAAGATTGTCATGACCGGAACCAAATTGGTCTTCCGTGATGAAGATGCCGATATCCGCCTCGCGTTTCAGCGTCTCGGCAAAGCCATGGAGCCGCTCGGAGCAACGTTCAACGATGTTTTCTGGACAGGCATCTATCCTTTGACGCATCCGGTCGCGGCAAAGATTGTCGCCCAGGGAAAGGAATTTGTGGGTCCCCAGGACGCCGGCAATCTGGCGCAAGTGTTGTTTGAAGGGTTGCCCTCCACCGATGCAACCGCTGCGATCGAACTCATGGCCGCGGCGCACTAAACAAGCAAGCTTCGCCGCCCTTGAATCTCTCTCAACCTTTACGGTGGTCATCCCGAGCGAAGTCGAGAGGGACCTGCTTTTTACGCAGAGAAACATAAAATTCCTCTCGCGCCCGCGGGATCGGAATGACACGCGCGCGGAACTGCCGCCCATTCACACCTCGCCGCGAATCAGATCCTCGTAAGTCTCGCGCTCGCGAATCACGTTCCACGTTTTGCCGTCCACCATCACTTCCACAGGCCGCCGCCGCGCATTGTAGGTGGATGATTGGGTGAACCCGTACGCTCCCGCCGTGCACACGGCCAGCACATCGCCTGGAAGCACTTCCGGAAGATCGCGGTCGCGGGCCAGGAAATCGCCGGTTTCACACACCGGCCCGACGACATCGGCGTGAATCGTCCCGCCCTCGCGCGCCCGTACGGGCAGAATTTCGTGATGGGCCTGGTACAGCGCGGGACGAATCAGGTCGTTCATGGCCGCATCGACGATCACAAATTCCTTGCCGCCCGTATTCTTGCGATACAGCACCTTCGTCAAAAGGACGCCGGCCGGTCCAACGATAGAGCGGCCCGGCTCGACCAGCACATGGAGATCGTGCCCCGCCACTCGCGTTCTCAATTTCGTCACGAACTCCGTGATCGACGGCGCGGTTTCGCCCTCTTTATAGGCGACGCCGAGCCCGCCGCCAAAATCGCCTTGCCGTATATCGAAGCCCTTCGCGCGCAGACGATCGATCAGCTCCAGCACGCGGTCCACCGCCTCCATCACCGGCTCAGGGTCCATCAATTGCGACCCGATATGGCAACTCACGCCTTCAAGCAGAAGGTTCGGAAGCTGCCGCGCGCGCTCGTACACACATTCCGCCTCGGAGATGTCGATGCCGAACTTATGCGCCAGCTTCCCAGTGGAGATGTAATGATGCGTATCGGCTTCCACGTCGGGATTTACGCGCAGCGACACGCGCGCTCTTTTGCCCAGTCGATGCGCCAGCGCGTCGATCAGCGCCAACTCTGGTTCGGATTCGCAATTGAAGTGGCAAATGCCGGCCTTCAGTGCTTCGTCGATTTCGGCAGCGGTCTTGCCCACCCCCGAGAAAACAATCTTTGCTGGATCTCCTCCGGCCTTCAGCACGCGGAATAATTCACCACCCGAAACGATATCGAAGCCGGCTCCTTCCGCCGCCAGCAAACGCAGCACGGATAGGTTTCCATTCGCCTTAACCGCGTAGCACACTGTATGCGGGTCTTCGCCAAAGGCCCTATCGTAGGCCCGGAAATTCTCACGAATCGTCTCGGCGGAGTAGACGTAACAAGGAGTTCCCGCGCGCGCGGCGATTTCGGCCAGGGCGACTCCGTCGCAGTGGAGCGCATGCTCCCTGTAGTGGAATGCTTGCATGGGGAAGAAGTAGGCTGACGAACCGAACTTCTATATTAGCGCCACGCCTCCTATAAGACCCTCATCATAACGGCAGTCTGGTCGTCGGTCAGCGGCATCGTGCCGCGAAACGCATCCAGTTGCGCAATGAGTTCGTCGACGGCCGCGCGAGGTGCGTCGGCCCCGTGCTTTTCCAGAAAATCACGGACCCGCGCGCCCGCGAAATCCTGCTCGTGTTCGTTGAGCTGATCCACGATGCCGTCGGAATAGAGCAGGATTGCATCGCCAGGCTCCGTCTCGAATACCTCTTCCTCATATTGGCGGTCTTCCAGCAACCCGATGGGAACGCCCGTGCTGCGCAGTGCGATCAGTTCGCCGCGGCGATACACGAGCGGAGCTTCGCCGCCTGCATTCACCAGCGTCAGCCGCCGGTAAGGGAGTTCCCACAGGAGCACGGTCAGCGTGGCATATTGTGCATCGACGCGGCGTTCGAGCAACGCTTCATTGAGAGATTGCATGAGCAGGGCCGGGCTTCTGCGCCGGGGCGCCAGCGTTCGCAGGAGACCGCTGACCAGCGCGCCATAGAGCGCCGCCGCCGCGCCCTTACCGCTGACGTCTCCGAAAGCAATGACCGCATAATCGTCGCTATGCACGTAGAATTCGTAGACGTCTCCCGAAATCTCCCGCGCGGGGCGCGAACGGATTCCGATTTCCAGTCCGCGGATTTCCACGTCGCGCGGCAAAAGAATGCGTTGCAGCTTGCGCGCGGCCTTCAGGTCCGTCTCCATGCGCTGCTCGCGCTGGGCCAATTCCTCGTAGAGGCGGGCGTTCTCGATGGAGCTCGCGATCTGCGGAGCCAGCAGCGTCAGCGCCTGCTGGTTATCTTCCGTGAAAAATCCGAGCCGGTCGCTTTCGAGATCCAGCACGCCGACCACGCGATCCTGCACCATCAGCGGCACGGCGATTTCTGAAAGGATATCGGCGTGCGAAGCGATGTAGCGCGGATCTTCCGCGATGTTGCGGACGCGCACGGGAGCGCGAGCCTCGGCCGCGGCGCCGGTGATTCCCTTCCCCAGCGGAATGTTATCCAGTTGAACCCGCTGATCGTAACGAACGCTGAAACGGTGGCGGAGCACTTGGCGTTCCGCGTCCACCAGATAAATACTGAACGCATCGTAATTCGTCAGCGTGCGCACGATTTCGGCGATCTTGCCGAGCAGCTCATCAAGATCCAGAATCGAGCTGAAGCGCTGCGAAAGCTGCGCCAGCGTCTGCAGCGTGCGATGCTGGCGCTCCACGCGGCGATACAAGCGGGCGTTTTCAATCGATGCGGCCACCCGCGTGGCGATCAGCCGAATGATGGAGCGGTCGTGCTCCGTGTACGCACGTTCCCGCGTGGATTGCAGGTCGATCACGCCGACCAGCTTGTGACGCGAAAGCATGGGAACCGCGAGCTCGCTGCGAACGGCATCGAGCGCGTTCAGATAACGCGGATCGCGCCGTACGTCGTCGACCACCACGGGCTCGCGGCTCTGCCCGGCCGCGCCTACGATCCCTTCGCCGAGCGTTATTTCCAGCCCCCTGACGACCTCTTCGCGGTGGCCGATCGAATAGCGGATGCGCAATACCTGGTTCTTTTCGAAGTACAACAGAATCGCCAGCAAGTCGTAGGGAACCACCTGCTTTACGATGGAGGCCACGCTGGCGAGGAGTTTATCGAGGTCGAGCGTCTCCGCCGTAACGCGTGACACCTCGAGCAGGAAATCGAGCAACTCGGCTCGCTCGCGAAAATTGACGGGCGTTCGGCGGGGAGAAGCCATGCGTGCAGGAGCCGCTTCCTAGGCCGTCGCCTCGGCGGCCGCTTCCAGGACGATGCGCACGCTTAAACTGGCGCCGATGCGTGACGCCCCTGCTGCGACCATTTTCCGAAGATCCTCGAGCGTGCGAATGCCGCCGGAAGCCTTCACGCCCATGTGCGGGCCGACTGCGCGCCGCAGCAAAACGACATCCTCGACCGTTGCGCCCTTCGGCCCGAATCCGGTCGACGTTTTCACGAAGTCGGCGCCCGCCGACTGGGCAATGCGACAGGCTACGGCTTTCTCGGTGTCGTTGAGGAGCCCCGTTTCAAGAATCACTTTGAGGATCGCGCTCCTCGCGCGCGTCGCCTCGGCCACTGCGCGAATATCGGCGTCCACCGCCGGTTCATTTCGTCCTTTCAGTTCGCCAATATTGATCACCATGTCGATTTCTCGGGCGCCCTGCTCCAGGGCTAAGACCGCTTCAAAGCTCTTCGTCTCCGTGGCGTTCGCACCCAGTGGAAATCCGACGACGGCACAAACTTTCACTTCCGCTCCGTCCAGCTCCGCCGCGGCCAACCTCACCCAGCACGGATTCACGCAGACCGAGGCAAATCCGTACTGGCGCGCTTCTGCGCACAAGCGGCGTATGTCCGCTGCGGTCGCCTCGGGTTTCAGCAAAGTATGATCGATCAGGGCTGCGATGCTGGCGTCCATTTTCGTTTCGGCGCGCGTCTTCCGCCGAACTGCGGCAAAACCGCATCATATCACGCGGCCTTTCGAGGCCTTGCCCTTCACCGGGCGCGAAGGAAAAGCCCCGCGTTTTCCCGTTAGAATAAACAAATGGAAACCGAAACCGCGAGCGTAGTGTCCCCGATTGATCTGGAAAAGCAATACCTGCTGCAAAACTACGCGCGCATCCCGGTAGTGCTGCATCGCGGCAAGGGCGTGTATGTCTACGACACGTCCGGCAAGCGTTACCTCGATCTGGTTGCCGGTATTGGCGTAAATTCCCTCGGGTATGGGCATCCGCGCATTACGAAAGTGATTCGCGAGCAGGCCGGACGTCTGATCCACACGTCGAACCTTTACTATCACGAGTACACTGGTCCCCTGGCCGAACGAGTCTGCCGCCTCAGCAACCTGGATCGCGCCTTCTTCTGCAATTCCGGAACCGAGGCCATCGAAGCCGCGCTCAAGATGGCGAAAGCGCACGGCCGTAAGATTTCGCCGGAGAAGATTGAGCTGATCGCGCTGGATAATTCTTTTCACGGGCGCACGCTGGGCGCGCTCTCGATTACCGGCACGGAGAGCTACCGTCGCGATTTCGAACCCCTGATTCCCGGCGTCCATTTCGTGATGCGCAACGATATGACGGCCCTGGAACAAATGGTGACCGAGCGAACGGCGGCGATCGTGCTCGAACTGGTGCAAGGCGAAGGAGGCATCTATCCGCTTACCAGCGAATACGTGCGCAAGGCGCGCGAACTGGCGGACCGCTACAACGCGTTGCTGATCTTCGACGAGATCCAGTGCGGCGTCGGGCGCACGGGGACCTATTTTGCGTACCAACTTTTCGATCCAGCGGTGCTGCCGGATGTAACGGTGACGGCCAAGCCCATGGGGTGCGGCATCCCGATTGGTGTGCTGGCCGCGAACGAGAAGGCCGCGGCGTCGCTCACGGCCGGCAAGCACGGGACCACCTTTGGCGGCAACCCTCTGGCGTGCCGCGTCGCCCTTGAATTCTTCGATGTCATGCAGGAATTACTGCCGCAGATTACGAGCGTCGGGAGTTACTTCCGCATGCAGCTCACGGAGTTATCGAAGCGCTACTCGTTCATCAAGGAGGTCCGGGGAGTGGGGCTGATGATCGGCGTCGAGCTCGAATTCCCTTGCAAGCCGGTGGTGCTGGACGCGCTCGCCGAGGGCCTGCTGATCAACTGCACGCACGATTTCACGCTGCGCGCGCTGCCGCCCTATATCTTTACCGAACAGGACGTCGATCGCGCCATTACGGTATTGAATCGCGTGTTCAAGAAGACGAAACCGCCGGAGAAGTAACGTCGGGAGCGCTGGCCGGCCTCCCGTCATGTTCCGCTGTCCCCGGTGATCTCAACACCGGGAGGTCTTGACTGAGAGCCGGCCGTTGAACCGCTCCCTTTGGTCGCAGCTCGTTCCATTCGCCTATTTATCTGATCCCGGACAATGAGCCGCGACCAAAGGGAGCGGTTAAGCACGGCTATCGCGGTCGGGACATCGTTCTGAACTCGTTCTCTGAACTCACCGTCAGAATGTATCCGTAGCCTTGACCCAACTGATTTTCTTCGATGTATCGGAGAGCAGCACCATTGTTCTGGCGCACATAGCCCGGCCAGTTCCCGATGAACTCAAATTCATATCCCGTGTACCCGACCACGCCGAGTCCGTTCGCCAATATACGAAATGATTCAACTCCAAGGACCGCGATGAGATGTTCGGTCGCCAGCCGAATTGCCTGTTTCACTTCAGGCAAGGGAATAACCCACTCGTTGACGTTGCGAACTGATGCTTTCGTAATTGAGGCCGGCAGGATTCTATCAAAGTCGTCTGTGGGCTGCGACGAAAACGCATGGCGGAAACTGTTGGCGGCGATCGCCCCGAGCTCCTGCGAGGTGAATCCGAATTCCCGTCGTGCGAGTGCATATTCGCTCGTCAGCGTGCACGCGAACAGAGCTGGGTCGTCGGTACTGAGGATAATCGGAACCCCCGCATCGTAGAGCCGCTTCACGGGATGCTCCGCGAGCGAGGAAACGGCTCCCGTCCGCACATTGCTGGTAATGCAGACTTCGAGTGGCACACGCCGTGAACTCAGGTGCTCTACCAGTTTCGGATCGTCGATGGAGCGAATGCCGTGGCCGATGCGTTCGGCTCCAATCTCAAGCGCCTGCCACACGCTTTCCGGACCCGCGATTTCCCCCGCGTGGCAGGTGAGGCGCAATCCCTTATCACGAGCTTCGCGAAAGAGATCCGCGAATTGGATCGCCGGCCCGCGCACTTCATCGCCGCCCAGGCCGATCGCGACGACTCCTTCGCCGATGCGCTCCGCCGCGAGATCGAAGACTGGTTTCGCGGGTTCGGTTCCGAACTGGCGGATCGCGTCAAAGATCCAACGCACGGCGATCGGGCTGCGTGCTGCCTCGCGCTGGAGTGCATCGAAAACCGGCGCGAATTCCTGCTGTTTCCAAAGAACCACGCCAACCGAAAGCGTCACTTCCGCGTAGGTCACTCCCTGCCCGGCGAGCCGTTCGAACAGCCGCCGCGCCGCCAGCGCATAGTCGCGAGGTCCCTTCAGAAATCGGTTCACCCACACGAACGCTTTTATGAATCCCGCGAAATCATGGTAGGCCGTGGCGGCATCGATCTCCGCGCGAGTGAGCGAAGGATCGATCTCCAGAAGCGTCTCGGGTTCCACGGAGCCTTCCAGGTGGACATGCAGTTCGGCTAGCGGCATCGGCAGGACGCTCATTCTTGTCATAATAACGGTGATGCAGGCAGTCGATTCTCCTCCGTTCCTGACCTCGTTCGAGCTGCACCTCCACGGCGAGGGTACCCACTATGAAAGCTATCGATCACTGGGGGCCCATTTGTTGAGCGCGGACGGCGTCGACGGCGTGCGATTTGCGGTGTGGGCGCCCAACGCTGAACAGGTGATGCTCACGGGCGATTTCAACGGATGGAATCACACCAGCCACCCCATGTCGCATCGCAGTGGAGGCGTGTGGGAAGCGTTCATACCAGGCCTCGGCCAGGGGGCGCATTACAAGTACGTCGTGAAGTCGCGCTCCGGCCACGTGCAGGAAAAGTGCGATCCGTACGCCTTTTTCGCCGAAGTGCCTCCGCGCACCGCGTCCATCGTATGGAGCCTGAACAACTACACCTGGGGCGACAGCGCGTGGATGGAGCGGCGCGGGCACCGCAATATGCTGCGCGAGCCCGTGTCGATTTACGAAGTCCATTTGGAATCGTGGCTTCGAGGCGCGGCCGGCGAATGGCTGGGATACCGCGAGGTCGCCCACAAGCTTTCCGAGTACGTGATGCGCATGGGTTACACCCATATCGAGCTGATGCCGGTGATGGAGCACCCGTTTTCCGGCTCGTGGGGCTATCAGGTGACGGGCTATTACGCGCCCACGTCGCGCTTCGGCACGCCCGACGATTTTCGCTATTTCGTGGACCATCTGCATCAGCACGGCATCGGCGTGATCCTCGATTGGGTGCCCGCGCATTTCCCGCGCGACGCGCATGGTTTGCGGCGTTTCGACGGCACGGCCGTTTATGAGCACGAGGACCCCCGGATCGGCGAGCATCGCGAATGGGGAACCATGGTGTTCAACTACGGGCGCAATGAGGTCCGCACTTTTCTGCTCTCGAACGCCTTGTACTGGCTGCGCGAGTTTCACGCCGACGGCCTGCGCGTGGATGCCGTCGCCTCCATGCTGTATCTGGATTACTCGCGTAATGAGGGCGAATGGATTCCCAATCGTTTCGGCGGCCGCGAGAACCTGGAAGCCATCGATTTTATCAAGCGCTTCAATGAACTGGTGCATCGGGAACCCGGCGCGATCAGCATCGCGGAGGAATCCACCGCGTGGGCCGGAGTCTCACGGCCGGTTTATACGGGCGGCCTGGGATTCACGATGAAGTGGAACATGGGCTGGATGCACGACATGTTCGAGTATTTTTCCAAGGAGCCTGTGTACCGCAAATATCACCAGCAGTTGGTGACTTTCAGTATGCTGTACGCGTTCACCGAGAACTTCCTGTTGCCGGTGTCGCACGACGAAGTGGTACACGGGAAAAGCGCGCTGGTTTCCAAAATGCCGGGCGACGAATGGCAGCGCTTCGCCAACGCGCGCGCGTTCCTCGGGTACATGTTCGCGCACCCCGGCAAAAAACTGATGTTCATGGGGACGGAGTTCGGCCAGACCTCGGAATGGAACCACACCACTGCCCTGCCCTGGTGGCTGCTGCAGTACCGGGTCCACTCCACGCTACAGACGCTGGTCAAGGAGCTCAACGCGATCTACCGGCGCGAGCCCGCGCTTTACGAAGTGGACGACGAGTACACGGGCTTCGAGTGGATCGACATCCAGGACGCGGAATCCTCCGTGATCTCGTTCGCACGGTTCGCGCGCAATCGCGAGGACTTCATTGTATTCGGCTGCAATTTCACGCCGGTGCCGCGCATCGGCTATCGCTTGGGCGTCCCGAAGTCGGGTTTGTACCGCGAGATCCTGAATACGGACTCCGAGATGTTCGGCGGCTCCAACCTGGGCAACAGCGGCGCGGTGCAGGCCGAGCCTATCGGTCACCATGGACGTCCAGCCAGCCTCCTGATCACGCTGCCGCCGCTGGCGATCGTCGCATTCAAGCTGTAGTTCGCTTACTCGGGGCTAAATTAAAGAATCGTCGTGCTTTGTACACGGGTAACCGTCCGGCGGACGCGTGCATGCGCTTTCTTGGGGTAGTTCAAAAGGCCCGATTTCCCCATTCGACTGCGATCTAGGACCACTCAGATCCATTATGCAACTGGTTTGCTGAAAAATTCTAGGACTTCTAACTTTGTTGGCGTTAAGCTTCCTTCTACATGACATTCATTTGCATTCCTCCAAGCTGCAGACCGCTCTCCCGGATCTTGGCAATCACGAGCTTCCTCGCTTGTGCCGCGATTTGCCGGGCCTCCGAAGCCCCCTTTTTCGTGACCTACACGCATCAACTGGAGGAACCAGGCAACCTCGAAATCGCTATGAAGAGCATCACGGGGAAGCCCGATGGCGGAAATCGATTCGTGGGAAGCTCCTTCGAGTTCGAGTACGGCGCCAAGGGCTGGTGGACCACCGAACTGTACCTGGACGGACAAGCCACCGCGAATGACAGCGCGCTGATGCCGGGGTTTCGCTGGGAAAATCGTTTTCGCGTGCTGCCGCGTGAGCACTGGATCAATCCGGTGCTGTACGTCGAGTACGAGAACATAAACGGCGCCGACAAGAGCCTGCTCGAGGTCGTCGGCCACGATGGCGTGGGGGACCTGACCGCCCCGAACGCGGAGGCGCGGGTCGAGAAGCAGCATGAGATTGAGACAAAGCTAATTCTCGGCAGCTATTACAGGGGCTGGACCATCGCGGAAAACTTCATCGCTGAAAAAAACCTGGGGCACGATCCCTTCGAGTTCGGTTATGCGGCCGGAATCAGTCGTCCGCTTGCGCTGGCGGCGCGGCCCGACCGCTGCAATCTCTGTGCGGAGAATTTCCAGGCCGGCGTGGAGGTCTATGGAGGCCTCGGCACACACCAGGACTTCGGGTTCCACGAAACGTCGCACTACCTTGCGCCTACGTTCGCCTGGACGCTCGCAAATGGAACGATGTTTCGCGTGGCGCCCAGCTTTGGCTTAACAGACACGAGCGCGGGGTTTCTGCTCCGGTTTGGTGTGGCTTACGAGATCGACGCCTTCGGACGTTCCGTTGCCAGAATGTTTCGAAATTCGGGAGGTCAGCAGTGAAAAAGAATGTCTGCATCGCGGTCCTTGCGACGGTATCGGGGATGACGGTCGCGCTGGCCGAGCCGCCTATCGACAGAGCGCCAACAAACGCGCGAAGTCTGATGAACCCGTTTGCCGGCCAAGAGAGAGCACGCAGAGCCGGGGAAAAGCTATTTCGTCGAGAGTGCGTCGAGTGCCACGGCCCCGATGCCGCCGGCGAGGGAAAAGCTCCGCCGTTGAATGTTCCCGTGGTGACGAGCGCCCCGCCCGGGGCGATCTTCTGGGTGCTGCGGAACGGTTCGTTGTATCGAGGGATGCCTTCGTTCGCGGCCCTTCCCGACCAGCAGCGCTGGCAGATCGTGACGTATCTCCACAGCCTCGGCGTTCGGAGCCCGGCGAAACCGTGACGCGAAGATCACGGGTTAATGAGCGGAACCGTTACCGTAACTTCCCCGCTCTCCGGAATCTCTACGGGCGTTCCGGATGAACTCACTGTTTTCGCCAGGTCTGGGAGGTCAGGAGCCTTGCGCCATGCGGCGATCCGGTATTTTCCCGGAGAGAGATTCGAGCAGGTGAACGCGCCGTTTTGATCCGCGGTTCGATCACACACGTGGATTTCGGGATTCATGTGCGGAGGGTCCGGCTGCAGCCAGATGAACCCGTCCGGAACCGGAAGCCCGGCCTCGTCTTTGACCACGCCATTCACCCTACCCGCTTTCGTACTGACGGTGAAAACCAAGCCATCGATCGCTTCACCGCCACGGACCATGAGGGGAGCCTCGAGGAAGTCCTGGCCGCCTAGTTTTACCGACTTCAGAAAAGTACCCGGCGGGAGCTGGGACAATGCGAAGCGGTATTCTCCGGTGTAAAGGTTCTGGATAAAAAAAGTCCCATCAGGATTGGGGCGCGCGTCGGGCACGGAATTGTGGGGGTTTGGTCCGAGTCCGCCTCCGGACAGATAGCCTCCGACGATTTGGACGCGAGACAGGTCCAGGGGAAGGTTATCCTCGACATCGATCTGCGCGCGTATGATGGCAGAAATCTCCGGAACGATTTCCACTTCCTTCAGATCTTCGTCGGCGACCTGAATCTTCACATCTCCCGCAACCATGCGGCCCGCGACTACGGCTGAAATTTCCAGCGTGTGTTCGCCCGGCGGTACGCCGCAAAGCGAAAAGCTCCCGTCGGACATTTTGGACTCGACGGTCTGGTCCGCACCGTGGACCCACCACCTCCCGGGCAAAGGATATTCATCCCAAACGATCCGGCCGGTCACCCGCCGCGGTGCGACCTGGATCATCACCAAGTCCGGCGGGACCGCAGTTTGCCCCGAGCTTACGTGCGTCGGCAGAGTCGACCGGTCCGTGGATTGCTGGACGTAAAGGCGAAGATTACGTTTGGCGAACTGTTCGCAATCGGCGAGCCGATCGCTGGGTTGACCCCGAACCTGAACCTTCACCGCGTAATCATCCGGGCGAAGGTTGGCGAAGCGATACTCCCCCAGATCGTTCGTAGCGGTTTGCAGGCCCGTCGCGTAGCGCCCGTTCAAGGTCAAGGTGGCGCCGCTGAAGGGCTCTCCATCGGCGTACACGACGCGTCCAGCAATCACACCAGCGCGGCTCATCCGGAGTTTGACGTCGCGGATTTCGTCGCCGGCGCTCAAGCTGACCACTGCGGGAAGGCCGTCCGCAGGGGGCTCGGACGCAAAGTACCCGGGACGGTCGGCTCGAAGCGCGAACCGTCCGGGCGGCAGATCCGCAATGTTGAAAATTCCGCGCGTATCCGTCTCGTCGCAATGGCTGTTCGTTGCATCGTCGAAGCCGTTGCGATCGAGAACAAAGCACACCGTCACGTGGCTCAGCGGACGTCCGTCCCTCTCATCGACCACCGTGCCCGAAACACGCGCCGGAACCGCGGCCGGGTCGGGAATCGGAGATTGTCCCGCCACGATCGGCGCGAGCGCGAGGAGCGCGATACGGAGCCATAATTGCACGGGAGCAGTCCTCTAACAACCGCCAACGTATCACATTCGGACGATGTGGCCGAGTCATGGGTGCGCGGACGGTAGTGCTCCCGCCGCGAGCGGCTAGTGGCATGTCGCGGAGAAATCGTTAGCAGACTCGTGGCGCGCGCACTCATGCGTGCTGTGTCGAGACTCTTCTCGACACCTTTTGTGGGATTGAAAACAAGCGCCCAGGCGTCGGCACGAGTGCCGACGCGGCACGCACGAGTGCGTGCGCCACAATGAGGGCATAGTAACGAACTCGCTGCGACAGGCCACTAGGAAGACTTCCACATCGCTCGTTCCAGCGCTTCGCAGAAGAAGTATTCACCCCAGATCACGGATTCGTCGACGCCCAAGCCTTCGCGGACGTGATACACGCCGCCCTTGAGAATCCCTTCCCATTTTGGATCGGATTTCGCCAGATGCTTTTCGCACAGCGAGCGCAGGATGCGCACGGCGGCCGACCAGTACAGATGCCCCTTCATGGAGTCAGGCACCATGCGGCACAGGCGCAGGAGGCCCGCCGCACAGATCGCCGCCGCCGAGGTATCGAGCAGCATGCGATTCTCCGCCGGCGCATTAAAATCCCAGGAAGGCACGCCATCGGAGGGCGAGTGCATCAGGTAGTAATCCGCGCAGGCTTGCGCCGTCTCGATGAAAGCCGGATCGCGGCTGTATTCGTAACAGGTGGTGAAGCCGTACATGGCCCAGGCCAGCCCCCGCGACCAGCAGGAATCGCCGCGATAGCCCTGGTGCGTCGTCTGGCGAAGAAATTCGCCGGTGTCGGTGTCGAACAATCCTTCGTGCGCGGTGGACCCATCGCCGCGGACCAGCACGCGGCGAGTCGTAAGAGCGTGCTTCAGAGCGATATCACGCAGTTTGCGGTCGCCCGTTTCGCGCGCGGCGTAAAACACGATGCCGACGTTCATCATCGTATCGATGAACAGCGAGTTCTCGGCGACGAAGGAGCGCAGGTACCCGCCCCGCTCCTGGAAACGCGCGGCCAGCGTGCGGCCTGCCTCGATTAATACATCGCGCTGGGCCGGTTCGTGCGTCAGGCGATGCCAGCGATGGTAGGTCGAAAGAAATAAGAAGCCCAGATCGTGCGAATCCTGGTCGTTTTTGCGAGGTTCGATTTCTTTCGAGTACCGGACCGCCTGCTCGAACCAGTATTTCGCGTCAATCGATTCGGGCACAGCATGCTTCTTGAAGATCCACATCATGCCGGGCAGGAAGCCGTCGGCCCAGTGCGTCCAGACCTGGCCTTCGTGCGCCCAGCGCCCGTCCTTGGTATGGAGAGGAAACAGCATGGGATGTTTTTCGATCAGCTTGCGCACCTGCTTCTGCGCGAATTGATAGGACTGCTCGAACAATTCTCCGGTGTCGGTCGAGAGATGAATCACAAGTTCTTTAATTATAGGAACTCGGAAACCGGAAGTCCGGGCCGGCCGGAAGATAGCTTCTGCTACGATCAAAGAGAATGTCAGCGAAGATCACGGTCAACAACAACGGCTCCCTGCGAATTGAGGGAGACTTCACGATTCAGGATGCCGAAGGAAACGTGTTCGGTCTCGGTGGGCGCCAGGCCATCGGAATGTGCCGTTGCGGGCATTCCGAAAACAAGCCGTTTTGCGATGGCGCGCATCGCAAAGTGGGTTTCCAATCGACCTGCCCTGCCCGCGAATTGCCACCGCCCGCACCCAAATAAAATCGGGCGCGTTGCCTCCCCAAATGCGGCCCGCCCCGCCAGCCTGACGCGCGATTTACAAGCGCGTTTGCAGAAATCGCAGGATCTGCGGAGCGGCAAAAGTTACGTTGCCGCGCGGATCGTCGAGCGGGTCGCCCATCCAGAAGTGTGGCGCGGCGATCACGGGAACGGGACGCACGAAGAATTCCGCCTGCTTCAGCGCCAGCATGAACGCCTCGGATTGGTGAGGATCCACGATGTCGTCGGCGGTGCCCCACGTCAGTAGGAACGACGTCTGATTGTTGCCGCGCGTCGCGTAGCTCATGGGCGAGGAATCGAAATAAATCCTGCGGTCATCCATGGGGGCTTTGCCCAGGAACTTTTCCGCAATATTATCGCGTGGACGCGAGAGCTGGTCGTGATTCCACTGCTGCACCATGTCGTAGACGCCGTAGGCCGCCACCACAGCCTTTACCGATGCGCTGACATTTGGGTATGGATCGTTTGGATAGGCGCCCGCAAAGGGAGGTTTGTCGGCAGCCAGAGCGGTGAGCGCGACCAGATGGCTGCCGGCCGAATCGCCCATCAATCCGACATGTTCGGGATCGGCTTTGAGATCCGCCCCTTTGGATTTAACGTATTGAATCGCGGCGCGAATGTCCTGAACCGCGCCCGGGTAGCTGGGATGGTCCGGCTTGGCGAGGCGATAGTCGATGGAGAAAAGCGCGATGCCGCGCTGCGCGAGAAAAGGTCCCCAATAACGGTAGCTGGACTTCGTGCCGCCCTGCCATCCGCCGCCATGGACGGCGATCAGCACGGGATATTTCCCGGCGGCCTTCGGTACATAGTAATCGCCCTTCAGTTCGGCCCCATCGTGCGTCGCGTAGGTCACATCGCGTCGCATCTCGAACTCTTGGGCCGAAGCCTGCGACCAGCCAATGTTCGCCGCGGCGATGAATATGATTCCGATCCAAATCGTTCGCATCTGATCTCTCCCTTTTCGCTTGCTCGCATCCGTTGCGGTTGACGCGGCCGGCCATCCATTCAACTCGTTACCGATCATGAAGATTGTACTCCGCAGCGGGCGTGCGGCGGGAGAATCACCCCATCATTGAATCGCGCGGGACGCTGGCGCTGTGGGCGTGTCGAATCGGGCGCAACAATGACACTGTTCGCTTGTGGATAATGAACTAGCATGAATGAGCGTTCGCCGGCATTTATCCCGGTCTTAATCTACGATGGGCACTGCGGATTCTGCCGCATTTGGATCGATTACTGGCGGCGGCTGATCGGGGATCGAATCGAGTTCGTCGCATCGCAGGAAGTGGGCGATCGCTTCCCACAGATTCCGCCCGAGGCCTATGCCCAATCGGTTCAGTTCGTGCATGCCGACGGAACCGTAACCGGCGGAGCGCGGGCCGTATTCGAGTCCCTCGGACTTGTGAATCTTTACCGCTGGATTTCCGCACCCAGCGAGATCGCCTATCGCTTCATCGCCAGGCACCGGAACTTCGCGTATCAGGCGACTCGGTTTACGTTCGGAACGCGCATCGAGCCCACTCGGTTCGAGGCGGTGCAATGGATTTTCATACGATTGCTGGCGCTCGTGTATGCCGTGGCATTCGGCTCCGTGGCGACGCAAGTCCAGGGATTGCTAGGCTCGCGCGGCATCTTGCCCGCGCGCGAACTGCTCGCGAACATGCAACGCGCGGGAGCCATCCGGTTTCTGGGGATTCCTTCGATCTTTTGGCTCTCCAGTGACGACGCGACGTTGACGGGTATCGCATGGTGCGGCATGGTCTTGGCCGTGATGCTCTTCATCACTGGCTTCAAGCGGGGGCACTTCGAGCGATTCATCCTGGCGATGCTGTTCGTCCTGTATCTTTCCTTCAGTGCGATCGGACAGAACTTTTTGTCATTTCAATGGGATTCCTTGCTGCTCGAAGCCGGATTTCTGGCGATTTTCCTCGGGCGAAATCGGGTCATCCCGTGGATGTTCCGGTGGCTGGCGTTCCGGCTCTTTTTTCTCTCGGGGGCGGTGAAGCTGCTGAGCGAAGATCCCACCTGGCGCAACCTGACCGCGCTTTCCTATCACTTCCACACGCAGCCGCTGCCGACGGTATTGGCATGGTACGCGGATCAGCTTCCGGCGGCCGTTCTGCGCGGGTCGACCTGGATGGTGCTGGCCATTGAACTGGTGATGCCATTTTTCATTTTCATGCCGCGCCGCATCCGGTTGGCGGGGGCCGCGTGGATGATCGCGCTTCAGGTGTTGATTTTTTTGACCGGCAATTACACGTTTTTCAACGTGCTAACGATTGCATTGCTGATGTTCGTGCTGGACGACCAGGCGTTGCGGCATGCCGTTCCCCTTTACGTCAAAACACGGCTCGGCCGGATCGCGAACGTAATGGAGACGCGCGTGGCGTTGGCAGTAGCATCCGTCATTCTGTTTCTGGGACTCTCACACTTGTGGTTCACGTTCCGAGGAACGGCGCCGGAACCTGTGCGGGTCGCGTTGCGCTACTCGGGACCGCTCCAAATCGTAAATTCTTATGGCCTTTTCGCGGTCATGACCACGCAAAGGATGGAAATTATCGTGGAAGGCTCAACGGACGGCGATCACTGGCAGACATACGAATTCCGTTACAAACCTGGCGACGTGAACGCGGCGCCTCGGTGGATTGAGCCATTTCAGCCCCGTCTGGATTGGCAAATGTGGTTCGCGGCGTTGAGCAATTACCAGTCAAATCCATGGTTTGTGAACTTCCTGGTGCGGCTCCTGGAAGGCTCGCCTGAGGTCGAAAAACTGCTCGCTACCAATCCCTTCCCTGGGCATCCTCCCCGCTTCATCCGCGCAAGTTTGTACGAATATACATTCACGGACGTCGCCACGAAGCGCCGCACCGGAGCTTGGTGGAAGAGGCAGCCCAAGGGCCTGTACCTGCCCCCCGTAGGGCTAAAAACAACGGGCGGGAACGAAGCACCTAGCCACGAATAGTGTAAATAACTGGGTAGAAATACGAACCCAAAGATAGTAATCTGGATAAACATCAAGCATTTCGCCGATCGGAGACAAATTCGCGCCGGAAGTTGTCACGAAATTATGGGGGGCGTATTTGTGGGAATTACCGCTAAATATCGCGTCGCTTTTCTGGCCGTTTGCCTGGCCGTTTGCGGCTTCGCCCAGGACGCCAACAACGCGCGTGCGCTCGGATCCGTGACCCAGGTAGATGCCGCCGCTCACCAGATGACCGTACGGAGCGACGCGGGCGAATCCATTACCGTGACTTTCTCCGAAAAGGCCAGTTTCCGTAAAGCCGCGCCCGGCGAGACGAATCTGCAAAATACCGCGATCATCGCCGCCGCCGATATTCATCCCGGCGACCGCGTGCTGGCGCGCGGCCGGTCCGGCGCGGAACCCAAGTCCATCACGGCCACGCTCGTTGTCGTCATGTCACAGACCGATATTGCCAATAAACAAGCGACCGATCGAGCGGATTGGGAACGGCGCGGCGTCATGGGAATCGTGACGGAGGTGGCGGCCGATCACGTCACCATTCAGATGCGAACACCCGAAGGTGTGAAATCGCTCGCGATCACGCCCGCCCCCGGCGCGGCGATTCGCCGCTATGCTCCGGATTCCGTGCGCTTCGCCGACGCGAAGGGATCGAGCCTCAAGGAGATCGGCAAGGGCGATCAGGTTCGTTCACGCGGAGACAAATCGTCCGATGGAGCGAGTATGACGGCCGAGGAGATCGTCTCCGGATCTTTCCGCACGATCGCCGGATTGATCACGACGATCGACGCTGCGGAGGGGATCGTGCATATCAATAACTTGGAGACCAAGAAACCGCTCTCCGTGAAACTCGCGGCCGATTCGAAGGTGCGGCGCATGACGCCGGAACTCGCGCAGATCGTGGCGAATCGCGTGCACGGCGGACGCGGCGGTGCCGACGCGCGCGGCGAGGATCTTCAGCAGATGTTCGAACGCATGCCTGTGATCGCTCTGGGGGATCTGAAGCCGGGCGAAGCGATCATCGTTTCCGGAACCGTGGGAGCGAGCGCCGACCAGGTCACCGCGATCACTCTGTTTTCCGGCGTCGAGCCGATTCTGCGCCGTCCCGGGACAAGCGAATTATCTTTGGGCGACGCCAGTGGATTGGCGGCGGGGGGAGATCTCGGAGGCCTCGGCGGGATTGGCCAGTGACCCGGCACGCGGACTCATGAATTCACGAGCCGGGAGGGTTGCGCAACACGGCCGACTTCTCGCCTTGGCCTTCCTGTGCACCTCGAGCGTGATCCTCGGACAAAGCGGCGGTAATTTGCGCGGCCAGGTAACCGACCCGTCCGGCGCGGGCATTCCGGGGGCCGCGGTGGCGCTGGTGGAACCCGGCGGGAACGTTCAATCGGGTGAGACCGGTCCTACCGGCGCGTTTCAATTCCTAAGGCTTCCGGCCGGCGTGTACGCCATTCGAGTTTCGGCCGCGGGTTTCGCGGCCTACCTTCGGACGTCGGTGGAATTGCGGGATAACAGCGTGGTGACGCTCGATGTGCGGCTTCCGCTCGCGACCGCGGAGCAGGAAATCACGGTTGCGGACACCATCCAGGTGGGACTCGATCCATCCAAGAACGTGAGTGCGATCGTCGTGCAAGGCCAGGACCTCGCAATGCTCTCGGACGACCCCGACGATCTGCAAAACGATCTGCAGGCGCTCGCTGGACCGGCCGCGGGGCCGAATGGCGGACAACTTTTCGTCGACGGGCTCAGCAACGGAGAATTGCCTCCCAGGGACTCCATTCGCGAGGTTCGCGTGAACTCCAATCCGTTCTCTGCCGAGTTCGACAAACTCGGGTACGGCCGCGTGGAGATTTTCACCAAGGCGGGTACGAACACGCTGCATGGAATGGCGTTCGCACAGGTCGACGACGCGTCCTTCGACACGCGCAACCCGTTCGCGGTTGCCAAACCTTCGTTTCTCTCGCGCCAGTACGATGGCAACATCAGCGGATCGCTGACTCGCAAGATGTCGATGTTCACGGATTTCACGTTTCGCCGCCAGGACGATCTGGCGCTGGTAGACGCCACGGTTCTGGATGCCGCCTTCCACCCCGTGGCGCTGGTGGAAAACGTTCCCACGCCCGGTACGCGCCTGGGAATCAGCCCTCGCGTGGATTACCAGGTCACGCCTAATCTGGCGCTCCAGGGACGCTTCGGATTCAGCCGCTATGCCAACGACAACACGACTGTCGGACAGTTCAATCTGCCGGTCGAGGGAATCCGGACGCTGAGCGACAACTTCGGGGCGCAGGCCGCGGCCACGTGGACGATCGACGGCTCCACGGTGAATGAGACGCGTTTCCAGTACACTCGCGCCAATAACACAACGACGGCGGCGAACGGTACACCGACGATCAGCGTGGCGGGCGCCTTCATTGGAGGAGCCGCGTCCTCCGGAAATACTTTCCTAAACCAGGATGCCTACGAATTTCAGAACTACACGAGCATCACGCACGGGACGCAGCTAATCAAGTTCGGAGCGCGCATTCGAGGCACCTTGCAGGATACGGGGACCGATCAGAATTTTAACGGGACTTTCAATTTCGCCTCCATCACGGCGTATGCCACGACGCTCAGCGGATTGGCGCAGGGATATACATGGCCGGAGATCCTGGCCAATGGAGGCGGGGCTTTCCAGTACGTGGTGGCGGCCGGAAATCCGAGGGCGCGGGCGGCTCTGGTGGACGCCGGTCCTTTCCTCCAGGACGACTGGCGCGCCCGGCCCAATCTCACGCTGAGCGTGGGAGCACGGTACGAAATCCAAAACGGTATCGGGGATAAGAGCGACATCTCGCCGCGCGCAGGGTTCGCCTGGGGACTCGGGCGGAGCAAGGGCGCTCAACCGCCGAAAACAGTGCTGCGGGCGGGCTTCGGTACATTTTTCGATCGCTTCGCGATCGCGCAGGTTCTGAACGCCGAACGGCTGAACGGCGTCAACCAGCGGCGCTACGTGATCGAGAGTCCGTCCTTTTTTGTGGGCGACACGCCTCCGCTCGCTCAACTGGCCGCCGGTCAGCCCGTGACCAGCTATCGCATCGATCCGGGACTGGTCGCTCCGCGTGTCTATCAGAGCATGGCGAGCCTGGAACGGCAGTTACCCAGGAACATCACGCTTTCGGCGAGCTACATTAATTCACGCGGCGTACACCAGTTGCGCACGCGCAATATCAACGCTCCTCTCCCGGGGACGTATATCTTTGGCGACCCCACGAGCGGCGTCTATCCCCTGGGCAATCGAAATCCGCTGGATTTGTATGAGTCGAGCGGGATTTTCAAGCAGAACCAGGTGGTGGTGAACGTGAACGCGCGTGTCAATGCAAAGTTCAGCATGTTCGGATACTACATGTGGGCGCGCGCATCATCCAATACGGACGGCGTGAATACGTTCCCCGCCAACAGTTATGACGAATCGACGGAATGGAGCCGCGCGCAGTTCGAGGTGCGCAATCGATTCTTCATCGGCGGCAATATCGATCTTCCGCTTGCGATTCGTCTCGCGCCCGCCATCACTTATTTTGGACCAAGCCCTTACAACATCACCATCGGCGAGGATTTGAACGGCGATGGCCAAAGCACCGACCGGCCTTCCTTCGCCACCCGCGCCGACAATCCCGCCTATGTGGTGCAGACCATTTATGGCGCCCTCAACCTTCGGCCGCTGCCCGGCGAGACCATCATCCCGCGCAACCTGGGAACCGGATACTCCAGTTTCACCATCAACCTGCGCGCGAGCCGGACGTGGGGCTTAGGCGAGCCGGCGAGCGGCGCGAACAGCGGGCCTGCCTCTGCTGGAAATGCGGCGCGGCGCTATAACATCACGGCGAGCGTGGAGGCCCGGAATCTGCTGAATAACGTGAATCCGGGAACGCCCGTCGGCGTGCTGACTTCGCCGTTGTTCGGACAGGCGCAAGGTCTCGCGGGAAATTACGCGGCGGGCGTGACGCAGAGCGCGAACCGAAGGCTGCAGCTGCAGTTGCGATTTTCTTTCTAGTTCATGGACCGGCGACGCTCTGCGCAAGAGGGCGCGCGCCACGATTCGAACAGTCTGCTTAGTGGAGCTTATTTACTGCAGCCCCGCTGGGCTTCATCGAACTCATCGAAGAGACGCGACGAGCCGGCGCCGATAAAAGTATTGAGGCGGTGCTCCTGCCCCTTTTCGACGGTAAAGCGGACTTTCATGCCCTTGCCTTGAAGCATGTGCGCTTGTGCCGTCATTTCCTGACGCCAGCCGCTATCGAGCTCGCCGACATGCATGTTGATGCACATCTTCGAAATCGCAGCCAGGCGCTCCGCCCCAGGTTCGATGAGGTATCCGGGAAGTCCGGTGATCGAAATGAAATATTGCGGGTTCATCGACGCGATATGGAAGGCGCTGATGCCCCCGTTGGAAATACCGGCCATGTGGAGCTTCCCGCCTTGGATTTTGTAGTCGGTGAGGATCTGTTTGAGAAACTCGGGGAAGATCTTCTCGCTGCCTTCAAAGAACAGGACTCCGTCGGGCGCGGCGGGGATCACGACGATGTAGCCGCGCTTTTCCGCCTGCTCGCGGAGGTTGCGATCGATCATGCCGTCGACCATCTGCATGGTTTGGGGGCCTCCGGGAAACGCGAGGACGCCGGGGTAGATTTTCGAAGCGTCAAAATGATCCGGCAGGACCACTTTGTAGTCGACCTTGGTCGCGCCGATTTTCGCGTGCTTTTCGACGATAGAAGCCTTGGCGGCGCTGCCGCTGAAGAAGCAGAAAACAGCCAGCACGGATAGGGAGCGAGCCTGACGCAAATGCGGCATGGAAACACCTCCGACGCCTAGTTTAATCCGAAGTTGTACCGTCGCGGAGAGCGCGTCAAGGAACACGGAGAATTTGGCGGAGGAAGAGGGATTCGAACCCCCGAGCGAGTCACCCCGCTAACGGTTTTCAAGACCGCCGGTTTCAACCACTCACCCATTCCTCCACTCACCATCCTATCGAATTCGTGACGCTGCTATCCTGCGAATATGGAAACCCGGCGCTCGGTTTGCGCTCTCGATTGCCCCGATACCTGCGCGATGCTCGTGCGCATCGAAGACGGGCGGGCCACCAGCCTGCATGGCGATCCCGAGCATCCGGTGACGCGCGGATTTCTCTGTGCGAAGGTCACGCACTATCTGGATCGCGAGTATTCACCGGACCGGCTTCTCTATCCGCACAAGCGCGTGGGAGCGAAAGGCGAGGGCCGTTTTTCACGCATTTCGTGGGACGAGGCCCTCGATACCATCGCCGAACGGCTGACCTCGATCGCGCGGAAGTACGGTTCCGAGGCGATTCTTCCTTATAGCTACGCGGGTACGATGGGCCTTCTGAACGGTTCCGGCATGGACCGGCGTTTCTTTCACCGGCTGGGAGCGTCGCGGCTCGATCGTACGATCTGCTCCTCGACTGGCGGAGCGGCGCTGACGGCATCGCTCGGTCTGCGCTACGCCACCGAGCCCGAACAATTCGCGAACGCGAAATTGATCCTGGCGTGGGGCGCCAATATCCACGGAACCAACGTCCATTTGTGGCCGTTTATCGTGGAGGCGAAACGCAAAGGCGCGAAGCTCGTCGTGATCGATCCCATCCGCACGCGAACCGCGGGACTCGCCGATCGGCACTTCGCCATACATCCGGGAAGCGACCTGGCGCTGGCGCTCGCGATGATGCACGTCATTATCGGTGAAAACCTTCACGATACCGGCTACGTTTCGCGATACACCAGCGGCTTCAAGGAACTCGCCGAAAAAGTGCGCGAGTGGCCGCCTGAAAGGGCCGCGAAGTTCACCGGCATTCCAGCGGACGACATCACCGCCTTGGCGCGCGAATATGCCACGGCGCGGCCGGCCGTCATTCGGTTGAATTATGGCATCCAGCGGAGTGAGCGTGGGGGCGCGGCGGTGCGCGCGGCGGCGGCTCTCGCGGCCATCACGGGGTCTTGGAAATATGCCGGCGGAGGGCTGCAGCTCTCCACTTCGCAGGCGTTCCATCTCGATCGCGCGGCGCTGGAACGGCCCGATTTACAGTGGAAATCGCCGCTGTCGCGAGAAGCGCGCATCGTCAACATGTCGGAGCTCGGCAAGGCGCTGACGGAGCTAAGCGATCCGCCGGTGAAGGCGATGGTGGTGTACAATTCGAACCCCGCCGCGGTCGCTCCCAATCAGAACAAGGTCCTGAAGGGCATGCGCCGCGAGGATCTCTTCACGGTGGTGCTGGAACATTTCCAGAACGATACGGCGGATCATGCCGACATCCTGCTGCCCGCCACAACGTTCCTGGAGCATACGGATTTATATCTCGCGTACGGTCACTATCATTTACAGTTGGCGCGTCCGGCGCTCGAAGCACCCGGAGAGACGCGATCGAATGTCGAAATCTTCCGCGCGCTCGCGCAGCGGATGGGTTTCCGCGACCGGTGCTTTGAAGATTCGGAAGATGACATGATTCGCACGCTTTTGGGGTCGGGGCATCGATTCTTAGAAGGGATTACGCTCGATCGCCTGGAAGACCAGGGCTCGGTTCGCCTGAATCTGTCGGCGGAAGGAGAACCCTTCCTGCCGTTTGCGCAAGGCGGTTTCGGAACGTCTTCGGGAAAGTGCGAGCTCGGAGCGGAATGGATGAATTATGCGCCACCGGTGGAATCGCGGTTCGGCGATGAGGGATTGCGGCAAAAATATCCACTGGAGCTCATTGCCTCCAAGGCCGATGACGCTATGAATTCGACCTTTGGATATCGCGGTAAGCTCGACCGGCAAACGTCAATTCTTCATCTGGATGCCGGCGATGCCGCGGCCCGGCAGATTAAATCGGGCGATCGGGTGCGCGCGTTCAACGATCGCGGCAGCCTGACGCTGCGCGCGGATATCGACAGGACAGTGGGTCCCGGCGTCGTTCGGGTTCCCGCGGTCCGCTGGCCGAAAAGCGCCGAAGACGGGCGGAATGCCAACGCTCTCACTTCGGATCGCCTTACGGATATGGGCGGAGGTCCGGCTTTCTTCAGCTGTCTGGTGGAAGTGGAGCGCTGCGGAGATTAGAGCCCGTGAGGCGCAACGCCCGGGCTACTTTTTGGTTTCGTTCTTGTTTTCAAGTTTGAAATTGAGAATGGCTTCTTTGCGGGTATCGAAAACGCTCAGCGTTCTGGTGGGCGCGGTGGCGTCGCCCGAACGCGCGGAAATTTGATAATCGACGTCGGCCTTCAGGCCGTAAAAGTGATACGTACCGTCCGCCTGGGTGATGAAGGACCGCACCTGCAGGTTGCGCATATCCTTCAACTGCACAACGGCGCCTACGGCGGGCATATCATCGGCGCCGGTGATCGTACCCATCGCGGAACGGGAATTGGCTTCCTCCCGCCGTTCCTGGCGGGTTGGCTTTTGCGCGAACGCGGGCGTGCCGCAGACGGCGGCCACGGCCAAAACTGCGATGATCCGGACGGATTTCACTAGCAACTCAGTTCGATTCCCTTTCCGCCTTCGTTAGACTCGCTGGTTAGACGAAACGGGCCCGATCCTGGTTCCAGGCGCCGCATGATTCTCCTGTGTCATTCCCACTCGTCTTCCTCTTCGTCTTCCTCTTCCTCTTCGTCGTCCTCGTCGAAATCCTCGTCGTCCAAATCCTCCTCTTCATCCTCGTCGGTGCTGACCTCGGGGGTCAGCTCCAGGGGATTCGTTCCGCCGACATTGAGATTCGCGCCACATTCCTCGCAAATGAGGGAATCTCCTTCGTCCAACTCTTCCTCGTCCACATCGATGACTGCGTCGCAAAGCGGGCAGTTGATCATGGCTCCCTTCCTCCACGGTGCGCTCGCACCCAAAACTATTTTTACCACGATGCTGGTGCGGAAAAGAAAAAAACCGCAAACCGGCTGCAATGTGATTGTGATTACGCTCTTCCGCTATTGTAGCGGCGCGGGTTGCGGCCGAGGCATCCTACTGAAGCTGGATATTGTGCTGCTCCAGGATCGTTCCGGTGGCGAGCTCAAAAGCCGCGATCGCCTCGCCCAGATCGGATTCGGCGCGGCGTTCCTGGCTGCGCGCGGCGATCATCGTGCTTTGGCGCTGCTGAACAAGGAATAATGTGGACGTGCCGGCGCGGAATTGGCGCTGCTCGCTGTTGTACTGCTCCTCGGCGGATTCGCGCTGCACACGCGCGGCGTCGCGGCGCAGGGCGGCCGAACCCACGGCTTGCATGGCGTTGCGCACGTCCGTCTCAATGGATTGCTCCAATTGGTCCGTCTGATTTTGAATCCGCCGGGTTTCGGCCGCCGCACGGCTCAGGTTCGCTTCGGCGGCACGATTGCGAATCGGCAGTGAGACGCGCAGCTGGAATTGAGCCGTCGGAAAGTCTCCCGCCCACAGATTACTCAGCGATTGGCCATAGTCTCCGACCAGCAGCGGAGGAGTGGCACTGCCGAAATTGATCGCCAGGGGCGGCAGTCCGGAGCTCGCGGAAAGATCATTCAGGCGATCGATGATCGGACCGAAGCTGGCCGTGAGCGGATTGGTGGTCTGCGCGGCACTGGCTCCCGCGAGACCCGCGCGGGTGTACATCGCGACGAGGTCCACCTGCGGCCTGGTTTGATTGCGGTAGAACTTGGTGTCGCTCTGGTTGATCTCCTTCGTAATCCTAACTTCTGCGGTCTCGGGACGGGCGCGGAGAGCCTCCGCGATGGCATCGGCCAGAGGCGTCACCGGCACGGTCATTTCGGCGGGTGTCACGGGGTTGATGGCGAGAGCCCACATCGGCGAAGTGCGGTCCGCCAGAATCAGCAGCTTCAGTGCGTTTTCCGCCTGGGTGAGAGCCGTCTGCGCGCTGTAGGCGTTCAGCTCGAAACCGGCGAGTTGCGTTTGCGCGGCAACCACGTCGATGGGCGCAAGCAGTCCTTCGCGCTCCTGCCGGCGATTGCTTTCATCCTGCTGCCGCCCGATCTCCACGGCCTCCAGCTGAACTTGCAAGTTGTTATAGGCGTATGCCACCTCCCAGTAGGCTTGCTCCGTCTGCGACACCACCTGCATCACTTTTTGGCGAAATTGTTCCTGGCTGAGGGACACATTTTTCTTCGCGACGTCCAGCGTGTGGCGATTGTTGTCGAAACGTAAATTGCGCCACAACGGCTGCGTGTATTGGAAGTTCAACGACGAGGGATACTGCGGATTCAGAGTGAAAAACGTGTTGTTCGTATAAGTGCGCTGCGAATTGAAATCCGTGCTGTAAGAGCTGCCGAGCCACGGAAGGGAACCGCTCACCGTGGGATCCGTTTGCCACACTTTCGTCAGCACCGAGCCGGTGGCCGATCCCGCCAGTGCCGACGCGGCAGGCACCACCTGCTTCTGCCAGGAACTGACGGCGCCGACCGTGGGATCGAACGCGCCTTTCGCGCCGAGCAATGCGTAATCGGCCTCCTCGCGATCGATCTTGGAAGCGTCGATATCGTTGTTATTCGCGAGAGCCATGGCGAGCGCCTGTTCGAGCGAGAGACGCGCTTCGCCGAAAACGCCGACGCGCGCGGGGAGCCTGAACTCCCGCACGGGAGGGACTAAGGTCGTTTGATCCGGCGCGATCCGAGGCAACGTCGTCGTCTCCTGCGCCAGCCTTACTTGCCCAAACGACGACCCGCAAAGAGAAAGTATGACGGTCACGGACGTCGCCGCACGACGTGTCGTGCGCCCAAAACCAGGGTGCGCACTTGCCGGACGCGTCTTCCCGAGATGGTTTGCGAACTTCAAGCGTGATCCTCCATGCCGAGCCGCGCCGGCTGCGCAATCGGGACGGCTGAGGAAGCCGCATCCTGTCGGCGTCCGAAAACTTTCTGGACCACGGGAAGGCCCTTCATATCGTCGAACAGGGAGTAAAACACCGGGACCGCCAGAAGCGTCAGCAGCAGACACAGACTCTGACCGCCCACGACCAGAACGCCGATCGAGTGGTTCGTGGAAGCGCCGTCGCCGGTCGAAAGAACCAACGGCAGCATCCCGGCGACCAGCGCCATGGTAGTCATGAGGATCGGCCGCAAGCGGTCGCGATTCGCCTGGATGATCGCCTCGTGACGCGGCACCCCGAGCCGGCGCAGGCCATTGGTGTGATCGATCTGCAGAATGGCGTTCTTCTTGACGATGCCAAACAACAGCAGCATTCCAAGCGCGGAAAAGACGTTAATGGTCTGTCCGGTCGCCCACAGAGAGAAAATCCCGAAAGGAATGGCGATGGGCAGCGTCAGCAGAATCGTGAACGGATGCAGAAACGATTCGAACTGCGCCGCCAGTACAATGTACATGAAGATGAACGTCAACGCGATGGCGACGCCGAAATAGTAAACAGTGCGTGCAAGCTCACGGCTGGTGCCTTGTAAACCCGTGCTGTATCCCGGAGCGAGTTTGACTTGATCCGCGATGGCATTGATCGCATTGATCACGGCCCCTTGCGAGCCGCCAGGCACGACGTTCGCGCTCAGCGTTACGTTCCGTTGCCGGTCGAGACGGCCGATAGAGGAAGGCGCCGTTCCGCCCCTGATTCGTACCACTTGATCGAGCGGCACCCATCCGCCCGGGCGGGTGGTTGAGGCCACCGTCATCTGGGTGAGGCCTTCGACGCTGGTTCGATACTCTCGCGCGGCGCGCAGCCGCACGTCGTACTGTTCGCCGTTGGAATTGAAGGTCGAAACTACCTGACCGGCCACCAGCGTATTTAAGGCGACCGCGATATCGTTGACCCGCACACCCAGATCCGCGGCGCGCTGCCGGTCGATTTCGACGCGCAGCTCAGGCTTTCCGAAGACCAGCGAGCTATCGATGTCGGTGGCGAACGGGATCTTCTTCATCTTCTCCATGAAAATCTTGGAGTAGGCATCGAGCTTGTCGAGATCCGGTCCGCTAATCACGAACTGCACGTCGGATTGCCCGCCGCCCGGTCCGTTCGCCTGGCTCACGCTGGTCCGGAGGTCGCTCGGATAGGTCTTCAGCAAGGTGCGCGCTCGAACCATCAGGTCGTCCTGCGAGAGAGAGCGCCGATCCTTGGGAACCAGCTTCACATAGATGCCTGCGCGGTTGGCCGTGGTCGCGATGGACCCTCCGAATCCGCCGGCTGCGGTCCCGACGGAAGTGAGCGTGGTGGTCACGCCGGGGAACGACCGAATGTCTCGCGCGATGCGTTCGGCGATGGTCAGCGTTCCCGCCAGCGACGTGCCTTCGGGCGCGCGAACGTAGACCTGAAATTCGGACCTGTCGTCGTTGGGAACGAAGCTCTTGCCGACCACCAGAACCAGCGGAATGGTGCTCAGCGAAACGGCCACGCTGAGAGCGACCATCGATTTCCGGTGCGCCATGGACCATTCGAGCATCTGGGTGTAGTGGCGATCGAGGAAGCGGAAGAACCGGGAATCCTTCGAGCTGCGCTGCGGCGCGGCATCCGTCCTGGGAGGCATCTTGATGAAGCGCGAACACAACATCGGAGTGAGCGTGAAGGACACCAGGAGGGAGACGGCAATCGCAAAGGACGCCGTGAATCCAAACGAGGAGAAAAATCGCCCAATGATGCCGCCCATGAATCCAATGGGAAGAAACACGGCCAGTAGCGACGCCGTGGTCGCCATCACGGCCAGACCGATTTCACGCGTGCCCTCGATCGCGGCCTGGAACGCCGGCAGGCCTTTTTCTTCCATGTACCGATAAATATTTTCGAGCACGATGATCGCATCGTCGATCACGATCCCGACCATAAGCGTCAGCGCGAGCATCGTGATCTGGTTGAGATCGAGATTGATCGCGGCCATCAGCGCGAACGTCGAGATGATCGACGTCGGAATGGCTATGGCGGCAATCAGCGTGGTGCGGATGTTCGCCAGGAAAAAGTAAATGATCAGTGCGGCCAGAATACTGCCTTCAATCAGATGCTCTTCAAGGGTGTGCAGCGCGCTCTTGATGTACTCGGACTGATCGTTGACGATCTGGAAACGCAAGTCCTTGGGAAGGATGGCTTGGACTTCCTGCAACCGGGCCTTAAGAGCGTCCGCGGTCGCGACGGTGTTCTCGCCGGACTGTTTGCTCACCGTCAGCGTCACGGCGGGGTTGCCGTTCAGGCGGGCGGCCGTCGTCGGCTCTTCTTCGGAATCCTCGGCACGGCCGATGTCGGCAAGGCGCACGACGTACGGCCCGCGGCGCGCAATCGCGATTTCGTTGAATTGCGCCGGATCGACCAGCCGGCCGAGCGTGCGCACCGAAAGCTCCTGCTCGCCGGCGTTGACGCTTCCCGCGGGAAGCTCCATGTTCTGCTGCCGCAGCGCGTTGGTAACATCCGTAATGGGCAGATTGTAGGCGCGCATCTTCTCGGGATCCACCCAAATGCGGATCTCCCGCTTCAGGCCTCCGACAATCTCGATTTGCCCCACGCCCTTGATGTTTTCGAGGCGCGGACGAATCTGCTTGTCGGCCATCTCGGTGACGTCGCGCAGAGGCCGGGGCGAGGAGACCACGATCTGCATCACGGGCGTCGCGTCGGGATCCAGCTTCTGCACGATGGGCGTCTTCGTGGTCTCCGGCAGATCCGGAATGATGCGATTTACCTTATCGCGTACTTCCTGTGCGCCCACGTCGCCGTTCTTGTCGAGAGAAAATTGCACCACCACCGTCGAGGTGCCCTCAATCGACGTCGAGGTAATGGAGTCGATGCCGCTGGTGGTGTTGATCGCGTCTTCCACGCGCTTGGTGATCTCGGTTTCGATCTCCTCCGCGGAGGCTCCCGGATTGTCCGTCGTCACAACCACGGTGGGCAGGTCGATTTTCGGGAATAGGTCAAGGCCGAGAGTGGCGAACGAGAAGACACCCACCACCATCAATGCCAGGATCAACATCGTGGCGAAGACAGGACGCTGGACACAAAGCGCGGCAAGCCTGTGCATGACCGGACCTATTGCCCTTTCCCGGCCGGCGCGATCGACGTCTGCACGCTTTGGCCGTCATAAAGATCCTGTAGATGATCCGTGGCGACTAGCGCGTCCGCCGAGAGGCCGGAAAGGATCTGAACCAGATCGCCGTCGATGATTCCCAACTGGACGACCGCGACCCGCGCTTTCCCGTCGCGGACAAAGAACAACTCCGAGGAACTCGTGGTCGCATCGGTCGTCACGGCGCCGCGCGGAACAAAAATTCCCAGGCTCGATCCCGGCAAGAGAATCCGTGCCGTCGCGAACATCCCGGGCTTCAAAGCCAGATCCGCGTTCGCGAATTCGGCGATCACGGTGAAGGTCCGCGAATTGGTATCGATCGCGGGGTTGATCCCCGTGACTTTGCCGTGGAAGACGCGTTCGGGATAACCCGGAACGCTCGCTTCCACCTCGGCGCCGAGTTTCATTTGGGGAGCGTTCAGCTCGGGTACCTGCAGCTCCAGCTTGATCGGTGTAATCAGCAGGATCGTGGCGATCCGCGCCGTGAGTGCGACGTACTGCCCGGCGGCAATGGGCCGTGCGCTGACATATCCCGCGAAGGGCGCGCGGATCAGCGTATCTTCCAGCGCCTTGCGGGCAAGTTCGGTCTGAGCGTGCATGCTTTCGAGCGAGGCCTGCGCGCCGGTCACGCCTTGAAAATTCTGCCGCGCGCCGTTCAACGTGGCCTCGTACTGCTGGCGCGCCGCATTGGCCTGCGCGATCGCCGTATCCGCCGATGTGCGCGCCTTCTCATACGCGCTGCGCGAGACGTCGCCGGTCTTCACCAGGCTCTCGTAACGCTGTGCGTCGGCCTCGGCTTGTTTCGCCTGCGCGGCCGCGGATTCGTAGGCGGCTTTCGCGGAAAGCACCTCGGGGACTACGCTCGCGTCAAACGTCTGCCCCGCTCCCAGTCCGATGCGCGACTGCGCCTGCCGCACGGCGGCTTGCGCTTGTTCCTCGGTGGCCTGCGCCTGCTCCAGCCGCAAGCGCGGATCGCGGTCCTCCAGGCGCGCGATCAGCTGCCCCTGCTTGACGAAATCGCCCACGTCCACCGGCGTTTCGATCACCCGGCCCGCTGCCTGCGGAGCCACGTCGGAGGATTCCTTGGCGACGAAGCTTCCCGTCACTTGCACCGCCGCCGCCACCGGACGCGTCAGCGCGCGTATCGTGGTCACCGTGGGCGTCCCTTGCGATCCGGCCGGGCCGTCTGTCTTCGCCTCAACAGGACTATTTTTCGATACGCCGCACCCCGCCAGGACGGCGCTCGCGAGGATCGCCCCGATCATGCGGCTTCTCATGCGCGTCCCGCTCTTTCAGGCGCTTTTTTGGCTTTCTTCCGCAACCGCGCGCGGCGTGGCTCGGTGAGCCCGAGAATCGCCATAGCGACCATTTCCCGGACCGCCGCATCCTCCGAGACATTCGGCTTGCGGATGCGAAACACATGGCGGACCATCGCGAAATGCACGATCGATCCGATCACAAACATGACCGCAATCTGCGGATCTCCTTTGCGGAAGGCGCCTTCCCTCTGGCGCAATCCCACATAGCGCCGCAGGTAATCGGAGATGGGTACGCCGAATCGTTCATGGAACAGCCCGGCCAGAAGGTGCCCTTCGAGGCTCGCGTACAGCATCAGGCGATGGAACGCGGGATCTTCGCGAAAGGAGCACAGGATCGCGGCGGCGACGCAATGGAACAGGCCGGCATCGTCGCGGCGGTCGGCGAAGCCGCGCAATGTTTCGAGAAACTCGGGAGCACCGTGCTTGTCTTCTTTCGCGTCCAGGATCGCGTGGTAGAGATCCTCTTTGCTCGCGAAATGCCGGAAGAGGATCGCTTCGCTCACCCCCGCCGCGGCGGCGATGTCCTTGGTCTTGGTGCCGCCGAATCCCTGGCGTGCGAAAACTTCGACGGCGACTTCGAGCAGCTGCCGGCGCCGGTCGCGTCCCTGCATGCGTGGTTTGAGGACGGCAACGGAGGAATGGGGCGCGCGTGACACCATGCTGTTCATAGGCGGTTTCTCATAAGTAAGTGCTTACTCAGCATTGTATCATGCGAACGCGCGATGGTACGATGGAGGAAATGCCCCGCCTCATCGAGTTCGAGAATGTGTCGATCCAGCGAGAAAATACCATGGCGCTGCGCCACGTCAGCTTCTCCATCGACGCCGGCGAGCATATCGCGATCCTGGGCCCGAACGGATGCGGCAAATCGACCCTCATCAAAGCTATTACGCGAGAATGCTATCCCCGGTTCCCCGACGAAAGCCGCGTCCGCATGTGGGGTGACGAAATCTGGACGATCTTCGACCTGCGCGCGAAGTTGGGCATCGTGACGAATGACCTGGTGGACTACTGCACTCAGCCGTATCCCGTTCGGGAGACCGTGTTAAGTGCGTTTTTCGGATCCGTCGGCATCTGGCCCAATCATCACGTTACGCCGTGGATGGAAGCACGCGCCGATGAGGTCATCGATTTTTTCGAAATCGCGCATCTTCAGGACCGTCTGATGACGGAAGTCTCCAGCGGCGAGGCGCGCCGCGCCGTATTCGCCCGCGCCCTGGCGCATAATCCGAAGGCCCTGCTGCTCGACGAACCGAGCAACAGTCTGGATGTGCGCGCGCAATTGGAAGTCCGTGAGGCCGTTCGAAAGCTCGCGGCAAGCGGCGTCAGCGTCATCGTCGTGACGCATTATCTTCCCGATATCATCCCGGAAATCAAGCGCGTCATTTCCCTGAAACGGGGAGAGATCTATTTCGATGGAGCAAAAGAAAAACTCCTGACATCCGAGAGGATGCAGGAGCTCTTCGAAGTTCCGGTTCAGGTCGAGCAGGCCGGCGGTTATTATCGGCTCACGCTCGAATCCTGAACGTTTCGGTTAGCGCCACCGGCCGCCAAAACCGAAGCCGATCCCGATGCCGGGTCCATAGTAGGGATAGCCCCAGCCATAGTACGGGCCGTAGTAAGGATAGGGGTAGGGGCCGTAGTAACCTGCGCCGTAATAGGGCGGAGGACGTCTCATCAGGCTGGGCTGGCTCATCGGTTGGTTGTAATCGCCCGGACCAGCGTAGCGGAATGCTTGGGGAGCCCGATCAGTCGCGACAACGATGGGTTCCTGGGTGCGGAACGTTAACACTGCCTCCGGCCGTATGATCGTCGGGTAGCCTTTCGCCGCCAGCACGCCGAGGATTCCGGCGGCCGCGCCCGCGCCCGCGCCAATCGCCGCGCCCGTACCGTAGCCGGCTGCGCCGCCGATGGCAGCCCCGACCACCGTGGTAGTTCCGATGACGGCCGCGTTACGGCCGCCCGATCCGGGGCCCGCGATACTGATCAGTTGCGAGTGAACAGGCGTCTGGCTGCCGTCGATCAGCGTCAGTTCCGTGAGCTCGATGCCCAGTTTAGTGGAACCCTTCAGGAGACCGCCCTTATCGACTTGCGCGACGCGTCCCGCAACGGTCTGGCCGCGTTCAGCGACCACGACGCCGTTGACGATGATCGGCCTTGCCAGACTGGCGGTGAAAACGTCGCCCACCTTGCTGTGATTGGAAGAAAGCGGTTGATTCACCCGAATGGAAAAGAACATTCCGGGACCGATCGTAAGCGTCGCCGGAAGCGGCGGAGGAGGAGGTGGAACGTTCGATGGAGCGCCGTTATATTGTCCCGGCGGCGGAGCCGTTTGCCCCGCCGCAGGCGCCCCTAACCGGCGCCAGCCACCCTGATCTTGAAATGGCACATTTTGTGATGGCGCGCTTTGCGGCGGCGTATTTTGAGACAGCGTGCCTTGAGATGGCGCGTTCTGAGCTTGTGCGCCTTGCGGTTGCGCGTCCTGCGCCCAAGCTATCGCCGAAGCCGCCAGCAGGGCCATCCCGACGCGAAATATGTCAGTGCGTTTCATAAGTTTTCGCTACCTTTGCACTTTTGTAATGGCAACTCGACTGCCAAATGTAAGCTTCTGAAAAATCAGGGTTAATGCACTCAACCCGTGATCGAAAACAACCGTGGCGGTGGTTTTCGGCCAGCACCTGCTATAATCGGGAAGTTATTCCTCAGCGGCCAGTAAAAAGCACATCGATCGCCGCAAGCGGATTCGCAAGGGATCAGCGGAATCAAGCGCTTAGATTGGCCCGGGGCTTGCTTATTGGAGGTAAACTATGTGGAACAAACAACCGTCCTCGCCGCCCCAACCCTCCTCACCGTCTGAGCCCGTATCCGCATCGAGCGCTGCCGCCGCGGCGGGCCTGAGCAGAGCCGTCGGCGGGACCACGATCATCGGCAGCACCATGAACATCAAAGGCAGCCTCCAGAGCTCGGAAAACGTGGATCTCAACGGCCAATTTGAGGGCCAGATGGACGTAAAGGCTCGCCTGTTCATAGGCCCCCAGGCGAAGGCCACCGCGAATCTCAAAGTCGCCGAGCTCAACGTCGCCGGTACCGTGCAAGGCAACGTGGACGCCACCGGGCGCGTCACGCTGCGCACCGGCGCCAATCTGGTCGGCGACGTCAAAACGCCTGGCATCGTGATCGAAGACGGTGCATTCTTCAAGGGCGGCATCGATATTATGCGTGGCCCCGTTCCCGACAAGAACGCGCCCGCGAAAAACAGCTAAGGCTCCGGAAATCCCCCTTCCGCGTAACCCCCAAAGCGCCCGTGCGCGTCTAAACTGGCGGACCTCTTTGGGAGACCTCGTCTGCTAAGCTGGAGGTTAAATCCCCTGATGCGATCTACCCCCTCCAACCGTGTAGTTTTCCTGGACTGGCTGCGTGGATTGGCCGCCGTCATTATGATCCAGGGTCATGTTTTCGACGCGTTCACCCGTCCGGAGTCTCGCAACGGCGCCCTCTTTATTTATTCCCAATTCTTCGGCGGGGAAGCGGCCGCCATTTTTCTGCTGTTGACGGGGATAACCTTTGCCTTGGGGATGAACCTCCGGGAAGAATTGCCGCCGTGGCGGCGTGTAACCACCGCCTTGCGGCGCGCCCGGTATTTGTTTTTGCTGGCGGTCATCTTCCGGCTCCAGAATTGGATCTTCGATTACCCGCGCAGCCACGCGACGGACTTGCTGAAGGTCGATATTTTGAATCTCATGGGCGTCGCTGCGGCCCTGCTCGCGGTCCTCGCCCTCGCCAATGGAATCCAGAGGGTTCGCTGGTCTCTGATCGCGGGAATCGGAATCGCCGTCGCGTCACCCGTGATTTCCATGCTTCCTTCGGCGCAAATCCCGGCGCCGCTTCGTAACTACTTCGTTCCGAACTACGAATCGTTCAGTGTCTTCCCCTGGGGAGCATTCCTCGCGTTCGGCATCGCAGTCGGGAGCATGATTCCATTGGTGCGCCGCGCCGACTGGAATCGTGTGATGCAGTGGAGCGCGCTGTGCGGCTTTGCCTGCGTGCTGGGCGGTCAATATTTTTCGAATCTACCGTTTTCGTTGTATCCGGCCTCCGAATTTTGGCTGAACAGCCCGGGTTTGGTCTTCTGCAAGCTGGGAGTTGCCATGCTGCTGGGATCGGGCGCTTACCTGTGGACGGAATTCCTCGCTACTGGCTGGAGCTTTGTGCGCCAGCTCGGCACGACATCTCTGATCGTCTATTGGGCGCATATCGAACTCACCTACGGCCGCTGGTTCGCCGATTATCGCCAGAAGCTGAGTCCTGAAATTACCTTCGGCGCGGTCCTCGGGATGGTCGTGCTGATGATCGGCATCAGCCTGGCCTACCGGCGCATTCCCTGGCGCCTGATCCCGCAGACGATCGGCTGGCACAAGGCCGTTCCCGCGAACGTTTATACGCTTCCGACGCACCACGCGGCGGAAGCGGAGGCCCGCGGAACGGCGCGCCGCAGGGGCTGAACATCGCTCGCCCGAGGTTCGGATCTAACAGGATGTTGAAAATGGGGACAGACGACTCTGTCCCTGCTCGTAAAACTTATGATTTCACGTCCGAGCGTGGGAGTGGACAGAGCGGTCTGTCCCCTTTTTCAACAAGCTCCTAAATCTGATAGGTTCTAAATCTGATAGGTGAGAGCCGAGGCCGCGCGTTTTCGCTGCTCGGCGTCTTCTACTTTTCTCGCGACTCCCGCGAGAGTGGTCTTATCCAGGATCGCCACCATCGCGTCGCGCACCTCGCGCATCACGATGCGTGTCCCGCAGGTTTCCACGTCCACACATTCCTCGCATTTGCGAAAGCGCATATCGCTCGCGCACGGCAGCGGCGCGATCGGCCCTTCCATGTTGCGAATCACCGCGCCCAGCGTGATCTGGTCGGGTGCCTGCGCCAGCACGTATCCGCCGCCTTTGCCTTTCTTGCTCGCGACGAAGCCCGCTTCCTTGAGCGCGAGCAGGATCTGCTCCAGGAACTTTTTCGGAATGGCCTCCTCTTGCGCCAAGTGCGTGATCAGCGTAGGCCCGCGCCCGTAGCTTCTTGCGAGCGAGTACAGCGCCCGCAGGCCGTATTGCGTTCTTCGGGAGATTTGCCGCAAGTGTTATGGCACCTTACAAGTGAAATTCGCAGCATCGTCCGTGCTGCCCGCTCCGTTGTATACGGCTTCTTGTGGATAAGGACACAGGGGACGGGTGCGGATCGTCTTGCCATCCGCTACGCGAGAGACCGGGATCGACGAGGGCGGTTGACCCCGCTCCACCCAACGTTCGAGCGCGGAAATCCCGTCAAAAACGTTCGGACCTTCGCCGCCGCCGCAGTGCCCCATCCCAGGAACCATGAAAAGCCGGAAGGAGCTGTCGATCTTCCCCACGCCGCCCAGCACCCCCGCGACGCTTTTATAGTAATTGATGCTGTTCTGCGGAGAAATCTGCGCGTCGCCCCAGCCGTGATACTGAAGCAGCTTTCCTCCGCGGCCGAAAAATGTCTTCAAATTCGGATCGATCGCGTTGAACTTCTCCCCGTCGCGGTCCGCGCGCGCCACGTCGCGGTCCAAGTCTAGCGTCCGGTAATCCCACTGCGGATCGTGAAATACCACGAACCTCCAGTATCCGTTCGAAATGCCAAGCGGGCCGGGCACGGGGCCGTTCAGGAACTGAACCCAGCCTAGCTCGCTCCCACGCATCAGGCCTGGATAAATGGTCTGGCCGGTGCGCGGGTTTACGGACGGGCCGTAAATTTTGTCGGCCGCTCGCACCTCCGCCGAGTTCAGACAATGGGGGGCGTCGGCATCCTTGCATGCCAGTACCTTCGGATCGAACTTGCAAAGCACGGGATTCTCCAGAACGCCGTCGTTGACTTTGTCATGGCTCTCGCACGCGGCAAGCACGGCATTGTGAAGGAACGTCAGCTTATCCGTGGACAGGACGCTCTCGTCGCCTTTGCGCGCGGATTGCTCCTCCCACACGATCTGCGTGACCAGATGCGTCCAATAATTGGCCGGCGCACCCGCGATAATGCCATCGTAATCGGCGGGGAAAGTCTGCGCTTCTTTCAATCCCTGCCTGCCGCCGGTGGAGCAGCCTTGCCAATACGAATACTTTGCGTTTGAGCCATAGTAAGCCGCCACGATAGCCTTGGCCTTCACCGTCATTTCATGTACGGAGCGCCACGCGAAATCCACCACCTTTTCCGGATGTCCGAACGCGAAGGTTCCGTCCGCTCCCGTCCCCGCATGCCCCGTATCGGTGGACGCCACCGCGTAGCCTCGTCCCAGCGGCGCACCCATCGCCCCGTACGAAATCACTCCCGCCCATCCCCCGTTTCCGACGCCCAGATATTTACCATTCCATGCCGCCGGGTTGGGAAGCCACACCTCGATCTTGATATCAGAATCACCCGACGGCTTCAACGTTGCCGCGACGCGGCAGAACTCGGGCAGGCCTTTGAAGTTCGGGCCGCCATTCGGCTGCCCCGCTCCCGCCGGCATCGCGAAAGTCCCCGCCGCAACCACTTGTGCGGTGTCGATCGCGGCATCCGGCAATTGAAGCGACAGGAGACTGTCGCACGTCGCACCCAGGACAGGGAGCGAAAGCACGGTCAGCACGAGCAAGAGTCGGCGCATGGGCGCTCCTATTTCGAGATTTTGCATGTGAAATTCGCGGGATCGTCCAAACTTCCCGATCCGTTAAAAACCGCGATTTTCGGATACGCGCACACCAGCACCTTGCGATCGGGCGTTCCATTGGTCCGATGCTGCGCGATCAATTGATCCGGCGCCTTGTTGGTCTTCTTCCAATCGAGCAGCATGTTGAGGCTGTCGATATCGAACGTGCTCGGGCCATTGCCGCCGGGGCAATGTCCCATGCCAGGGACCATGAACAAGCGTGTATTGTCCTTCGCCTTACTGCCCATTTTCGCGACCAGCGCGTTGTAGTAATCGTAGTTCGTCGATGGCGCGATCGCCGTATCGTTCCACCCGCCGAGCAGCAGGAGCTTGCCGCCGTGACTGAAATACTTCGCAAGATCGTAGTTCTTCGCGTTCATGATTTGATTCTCGGGTGAATCCACCAGCGCGACATCGGAGTCGAAGTTGATCGGACGCGTCTTGTAATCCCAGCTCGGGTCCTTGAACGCCAGATAGCGGAACACCTCCACCGCGTAAGGGAACGGTGCCGCTCCGGCCGTCGCGCCCCAGCCCAATTCGCTCCCGGGCATAAACGGCCCAATGATGTATTCGCCCGTCCGCGCGTTGCGCACCGGAGCGTAGATCTTGCGCGCGGTTTCCACTTGGGGCATGGTCAGGCAATCGGGACCGTCGCCATTCTTACAGGCAACCACCGCCGGATCGAACTTGCACTTGATGGGATCTTGAATCAGCCCGTCCTTCGCGCCATCCTTGGCGTCACACGCTGCAAGCGCGGCTTTGTTGAGCACCGAATATTTCTCGGGAGGAATCATGCTGGCCGGGTCCCGATGCGTCACCTGCCACACCCACATCTGCCCCAGCACGTGATGCGTCGTGTCGCTGTCCAGGCCGCCGACCATCGCGAGATCGAGATCGTCCTGATAACGTTGGACCTCCACGAGCGAAGTGCGCCCCCCGCCGCCGCACTCGTTCATCAGTGTGAGCGCAGGACCGTTGCCGTAGAACGCCTTCGCGAGAATCTTCGCGTCGACCGCGGTCTCGTGACCCGCGCGATACGCGAAATCCTTCAGCTTTTCCGGATGCCCCAGCGCGAAACTGCCGCTGCCGCCCTCGTGGCCGTTATCCGACGTGGCTGTCGCCGATCCGTTGCGCAGGATATTGGCCATGCCCGCGTAATTGATCGAGCCCAGGAATACGCCCGCCGCCGTGGGTTGCAGACGCCCGTTCCATGCGGTCACAGGCATCCAGAATTCGGCCTTGATGTCCGAATCGCTACTCGGTTTAATCGTCGCCGTCACGCGGCAAAAGGCCGGGAGATCGTCGAAGCGCGGACCTCGTCCCGCTGTTGCTGGTCCAGGTGTCGGAGGCGCCGCTCCCGGACCAGCGAATCCCCCGCCCGCCTGCGCTCCCGCGGGAGCTTTGGGAAGTACGAACTTCCCGGCCTCGATGGTTTTCGCCGACGTGATGGTCGCGTTCGGCAGCGCCGCCGCCGTCAGGCTTTCACACGTCGCGGCGAACGCCGGGGCACACCACGCTAGCAGTGCCGTCAAAATGATCCAAGCCAATACACTACGTTCGAATTTCTGAGACATGGGTATCCGATCCTAGCGCGTCTATTGGGCTAGCCACCAACTGGGCTAGCCACCAACAAGGATAACGCCAAGCCATATACCAGATGGGGCAGAGATGACGCAGGCGAATATCTGGATACGCTTGCCCAACGATGTTACGCTTGATCCAGGATGGTGTTCTGGCAGTGACGGTTTCCCGGACGTTGCTTGCCGCGACCGGCGGCCTGGCCCTCTTCTTGGGCACCGTTTACGCGTTCCAGCGTCCCTTTCGCGAATACCCTGGAATCGAGTACAACGATTTCCCCCTCCCCGCCGATTGGCAACATCAGACGGAGTGGACCTTCGCGCGCCTGATGTACCCGCAATACCGCGGTTTCGGCTTCGGGTTCTACAATCGGAGCTGGCAGAACGGCAATTCCATGTGGACCCAGGATTATCCGCGCGCCGACCGCCATTTCCTGCGCGCCATCCGCCGCCTGAGCCGCATCGATGCCCGTTCCGTGGAGCAGCCCGTCAATCTGGATGACGGCGACGATGTTTACAACTGGCCGTGGCTCTATGCCGTGCAGACGGGCCGCTGGGACCTGACCGACGCGCAGGCGGCCAAGCTCCGCGACTATATCCTGCGCGGCGGCTTCTTCATGGCGGACGACTTCTGGGGCCCTCCTCAATGGGAGGTTTTTCAAAAGAGTATGCGGCGCGTTTTCCCCGACAGGCCCATCGTTGACCTGGAAAATTCGTCGTCCATCTTCCACTCCGTTTTCGACCTGGATGAGCGCTACCAGGTTCCCGGCGCGCGCTATCTCTATACCGGCGTGACGGAGAAGTGCGACGATTGCCCCGCTTACTGGCGCGGCATCATGGACGATAAGGGCCGCGTCATCGCCGCCATGACCTTCGAGTCCGACTTGGGCGATTCTTGGGAATGGGCCGATAATCCCCAGTACGAAGAACGATTCTCAGCCTTGGGATTCCGCATCGGAATCAACTATATCGTCTACGCGATGACTCACTAGTCAGAAACTGGTGGCATAATTCCTGCCGGTCTCAAAGCGCCACACTGCCCGGTCATCCCGAGCGAAGTCGAGGGACCTGCTGTTAAAGCTTTGGTAATACGCCGGCAAAAACCAGATCCCTCGGCGCCCGGGAGGACGAGCATGGATGGGCTTTGCGAGCAAAAATTGTTGCGAACAAGCAGGTCGAACGGGTTCGGCTAATCGGTTTTCGCGGGAGCTTTGCTCTCGGACGCCGGCTTCGTATCGGATTTAGATTCGGACTTCGATTCCGATTTCGACTCGGCCTTCGTCTCCGTGGATTTCGAATCGCCCGATTTCGAATCCCCGGACTTCTTTTCTGAATCGCCCGACTTCTTCTCCGTCGCTGCGTGATCGCTCAACGTCCCCGGCTTATTCCCGCCTTTGCCGTAATCGGTGACGTACCAGCCGCTTCCCTTGAACTGGAAAGCGGGAGCGGACAGAACCCGCTCCACCTCGCCGCCGCACCCTTCGTGCGTGGCCACGGGAGCGTCGGAAAACCTCTGGAGGACCTCAAAATTCCTGTCACACTTCGAGCAATGGTATTCGTACAACGGCATCGTTTTCGTGTTCTCTGCGTCTTACTGCGGCAGCGATTGGATCGCCTTATTCAGTAATTCGTCGGTCGCGGGCTTCTTCGCCGTGTCGTCCTGAGCCGCATCCGGGATGTCATCGCTGAGGTCCGCGGCGTTATCCGCCTCGCTCTGCAGAACGTTGGGCGTCACGCCGTTGTCCTGAATCGCTTTCCCATCCGGCGAATAATATTTCGCGACGGAAAGAATCACGGCCGCGCCGTCGTTGAGCGTGATCGTCTTGCGAATCGCCGCGTCTCCATAGGTCCGCTCGCCGATCACCTGCGCCCGCTTGGTATTCAGCAGCGCGGCCGCGGCAATCTCCGCCCCGCCCGCCGTCGACCGGTTCACGATCACCGCCAGCGGCGATTGCGTCACGGCGTGATTCACGGCGAACAGATTCTGCCGCGCCTGCTTCTGTCCCTGCGTGTAGGTGACCAGGCCGTTGTTCATGAATAGATTCGCCAGCGCGACGCCTTCTTCGTCCGACCCCGTCGAAGAGTGCCGCAGATCCAGCACCAGGCGGTTGGCGCCCTGCTTTTCGAGCGCTGAAATCTGCGCCGCGACATCTTTCGCGCGGCCTGCCTGCAGGCCGGGAACGGCGATGATGCCGACCTTTCCTTGCAGCCGCCCTGTTACCGGCGGAATCGCGACCTGCGCGCGCGTGACCATCATCTTGCTCGGCTCACTGCGGCGGACGCGAATCACACCAAGCTCTACGGATGTTCCCGGATCGCCTTGCAAAAGCAGTTCCGCGAAAGCCAGCGGCATGTCTCGCGTGGATACGTTGTTGATCGATTCGACCACGTCACCCGTGGCGAAACCGGCCAGCGCGGCGGGCGAACCAGGAATGGCATCTTCCACGGCCATGTAGCCCAGGCGCTTGGCCAGAATCAGTCCAATGTCGGCCTTCTTCGGGCCTTCCTTGGATTTCAAATACTGCTTGTATTGATCGGCGTTCAGGTAGCTGGCGTAAGGATCGATGGATTCCAGCATTCCATTGATCGCGCCCACCGTGACCGCCTTCATATCCGGCTCTTCCACGTAATCGGCCTTGATGCGCGAAAGGACTTCGCTATACACACCGAGATGCGCGTAAGGCGTATCGGGTGACGCACTCCGGCCTACCGCGCCGAACAAAAGCAGCGCGACCATTGCTGTCGAAAATCCAACCAGGACGTATTGAAATCGGCGATTCATAGGTAGAATACGGCCCTACCTTTCTGCCTCTAGAATAGCAGAAGAAAAAGCATCGGAAATCGCACCCCTTCGTAAACGACTGTGACCAAAAGCACAGCCGGCTGCGATCGCGCCTCTCGATTCCTAGGGCGCCCATCCCCCGTTCATTGCATAATCGAATTGAATGGAAATTTATCTCCTTCGTCACGGGATTGCCGAATCGCACTCTCCCAGCGGCAAGGATGCCGACCGGCGTCTTACCGATGAGGGGCGCCGCAAGCTCCGCGCCGTGCTGGCATGGGCTCAGGCCGCGGGAGTTTCGCCGTCCGTCATCGTCACGAGCCCTTATCGCCGGGCTCTGGAGACGGCGGAAATCGCGGCCCGGGAACTGGGTTACGAAGGCAAGCTCGTGCGGTCCGACGTTCTTGTTCCCGAAGGAGCGCCGCAAGGGCTGTGGAAAGAGCTCCGCGAGCACCGCCATGAACCGTCCGTGCTCCTGGCCGGGCACGAGCCGCTCTTCTCCTCGGCCGTCGCCTACTTGCTCGGTTCCACCCGGGAGATGGTGCACTTCCGCAAGGGCGCGCTCGTCCGCATTGACGTCGAAACCCTGGGCGCGGAGCCCGCGGGCGTGCTGCAATGGATGATCACGCCTCGGGTAGTGCGGTAAATCTCTAGGGGGATGTTGAAAAAGGGGACAGACTACTCTGTCCCTACTCGTAAAACTTATGATTTCACGTTCGAGCGTGGGAGTGGACAGAGCGGTCTGTCCCCTTTTTCAACAAGCCCGTAATCCGTCGGTAAGCGCGGGGGGAGTCGTCGAGCATTCGAGGACAGGCCCTCTGGAGCAACCAAGGATTGCACCCGTTGGTGGCCGAGGAGGGCGGTCTCAACCGCTCCCTATGGTCGCGGCTCGCATCGGGCGATTGTTTTCAAAAGCGGCCCCCGAGCCGCGACCATAGGGAGCGGTTCAACTCCGAGGTTTTCACACAGACTCTTACGGACGGGTTACGGACAAGCTCCTTGTGCGGTAAATAAAGCCGTGCGCTAAATGTGTCCGGCGCGAGTGATAACCTGAAAGTTCCCCCATGTCTAACCACGATTCCGCGGCGGATGATTTTGCCCGCTTAGTCGAGATCATGGCCCGGCTTCGCGCTCCCGGCGGATGTCCATGGGATCGCGAGCAGACTTTCGACAGCATCAAGCCTTATTTGCTCGAGGAAACCTACGAGGTGATGAACGCCATCGACGCGCGCGACTGGCCCAACCTCGCCGAAGAGCTTGGCGATCTGCTGCTCCAGGTCGTTTTCTTCGCCCAAATGGCCTCCGAGGCCGGCTATTTTGAAGTCTCCGATTCGGTGAAGGCGATCAACAGCAAGCTGATCCGCCGGCATCCCCACGTTTTCGGAGATGGGGAAGCGAAGACGGCATCCGATGTCGTGCGCCGCTGGGACGAGATCAAGGCCCAGGAAAAGGAAGAAAAAGACAAAAAGGAAAAGGTCGACGCAAGCGCGGCCGCGACCAAGCCGAAGGGAATTCTTTCAGGCGTTCCCCGCGCCCTGCCCGCGCTCGTCGAAGCGCAACAAATTTCATCGAAAGCCGCCCGCGCCGGATTCGATTGGCCGGCGATCGACGATGTTTTCGCGAAGTTGCGCGAAGAGCTCGCCGAACTGGACGCCGCGCGCACCGGAGGCTCGCAGGAGGAGATTGAATCCGAGGTCGGCGATCTCCTGTTTACCATCGTCAACATCGCCCGCTTTCTCAAGGTCGACCCCGAGCAGGCCCTGCGCCGGTGCAATGCCCGCTTCCGCCGCCGCTTCGGACAAGTGGAAGAAGGTTTGGCCCAGCGTGACAAGACCACCGCCGATGCCTCTCTCGACGAAATGGAAGCCCTGTGGCAGGCCGCGAAGCTCTCCGAAAGCCGGCAGTCGGAACGCTGACCGTTGAAATGATGGCAGTGGAAAGGACCATCGACATCCGCGAGCTCACCACGCACGCAGACTTCGCCGACGCCGTGCAATTGCAGCGGATCATCTGGAATTGGAACGATCTCGATATCCTCCCTGTCCGATTCTTCGTCGTCGCGCGCAGCATTGGGGGCCAGGCTCTGGGCGCCTTCGACGGAAAGCGGATGGCGGGTTTTTGTCTGGCAATTCCCGCGATCAAGCCCGACGGTCGATCCTATCTGCATAGCCACATGCTGGGAGTTCTGAACGAATACCGCGATACGGGCATCGGCCGGTCGTTGAAATTCGCCCAGCGCGACGCCGCGCTCGCCCGGCGCATCGACTTGATTGAATGGACCTTCGATCCGCTCGAAATCAAGAATGCCTATTTCAACATCGAGCGGCTGGGCGCCATTGTGCGCCGCTTCGTCTTGAATCAATACGGCATCACCAGCAGCCCCCTGACAGGGGGCCTTCCCACCGACCGCTGCGTCGCCGAATGGCACATCCGCAAGGAGCGCGACCGCCCGCCCGCCACCGCACGCATCTCCATTCCGGCCTCCATCGGGCGGATTCGCCAGGAAGATCCAGATCGCGCCCGGCGCATTCAGAGCGCCGTGGCCGATCAGTTCATCGCCCGCTTTGCCGAGAATCTCGCGGTGACCGGGTTCGAAATCACCTCCGACGCCGGGACGTATCTGTTTTCGCCATGGCCTACCGAATAGAACGCGTCGTCCTGCGCCAGATCCGCATGCCTCTGGTGCACTTCTTCGAGACCAGCTTCGGGCGAACCTACGAACGCATGATCGTTCTGGTCGAGGTTCAATCGGAAGGAGTTTCGGGCTGGGGCGAGGTGACCGCGGGCGAGCACCCCTTTTACAACGAAGAATGGACCGATTCCATCTGGCCGCTGCTGCGCGATTACGTCGCCCCGCGCGTCATGGCGCAGCCGATCCAAAGTGCGCACGCCGTGTTCGATCGCACCGCCGGCATTCGCGGCCACTTCATGGCTCGCGGCGGCGTCGAGGCCGCCATATGGGATCTTGAAGCGCGGCGCGCCGGCGTTCCACTTTCGAAACAGATAGGCGGCGGCGCTCGCACTGAGATTCCCTGCGGCGTCTCCATCGGGATCCAGGATTCCGTCGCGCAGCTTCTCGAGAAAATCGAAACCGAACTCGCGGCCGGCTATCAGCGCATCAAAATCAAAATCAAACCCGGCTGGGATATCGATGTGATCCGGGAAGTGCGTGAGACGTTCCCGTCGATTCGCCTCATGGCCGACGCGAATTCCGCCTATACCCTGGCCGATGCGGACCACCTGCGCCGCCTCGACGAGTTCCATTTGATGATGATCGAGCAGCCGCTCGCGCACGACGACATCATCGATCACGCCAAACTTCAGGCCCAACTCCACACGCCGTTATGCCTCGACGAGTGCATTCGCACGCCGCGCCATGCCGAGCAGGCTATCGAGATGCGCGCGTGCGGGATCATCAATATCAAGCTGGGGCGCGTCGGCGGATTTCGCCAGGCCCGCCGCATTCACGATATTGCCCAGGCGCATGGCATCCCCGTATGGTGCGGCGGAATGCTGGAAGCAGGAATTGGCCGCGCCCACAATATCGCCCTGTCCACGCTGCCGAATTTCGTCTTGCCCGGCGACGTTTCCGCGAGCAATCGTTACTGGAAGCGCGACATCATTCAGCCGTCGATTGAAGTCTCCAGGCAGGGAACGATCCAGGTTCCGAGCGGTCCCGGCTTCGGCTACGAAATCGACACCGATTATCTGCGCAGCGTCACAGTACGAGAGGAAACCGTCGTTTGAGTTCAACCCGTGCGACTTCCGGCGGGTTTCTGGGCGTCCTCCGTTCCAACCGCAACTACCGGTTCACCTGGACCGGTCAGGTGGTGAGCGAAGTCGGCGACAACTTCAACAACATCGCCGTATTCAGCCTCGCGCTCGCGAACACCGGCAGTGGCCTCGCGGTCGCCGGTATCCTGTTGGCCCGCGGCTTCGCCGTGATGCTCGCGGGGCCGATTTCGGGCGTCTTGCTCGATCGCATGGATCGGCGCCGCATCATGATTCTCAGTGATCTGGTGCGCGCCGCGGTCGCCATCGGATTCATTTTCGCGATTCCCGCGGGCCGCACCGGTCTGCTGTTCCTGCTGAGCGCTCTGCTGATGTTCGCGTCGCCGTTCTTCACCAGCGGACGTGCGTCGATTCTCCCCTCCATCGCGTCGCGCGACGAACTGCATTCCGCCAATTCGCTGACGCAGCTCACGCAATGGAGCACCATTACCATCGGCTCGTTCCTCGGCGGAGCCTCGGTCACTTCGTTCGGATACAAGCTCGCGTTCGCCTTCAATGCCGCCTCGTTTCTTTTTTCCGCTCTGTGCATCTCGCGGCTCAGCGTTCCTGAAGGATTTCGCCCGCGCCGGTCCAAGTTGGCGAAAATTAAATCGCCCGACGATCACCTTTCTGAAGACACGGTCGTGCGGCCGTGGCACGAATACAAGGAAGGACTGCGCTACATGCGGTCGTCCCCGCTGATCTTCGGCATCGGATTGGTCGCGGTCGGATGGGCCACCGGCGGAGGAGCCGCGCAAATTCTGTTCAGTCTCTTCGGCGAAGTCGTCTTTCGGCGCGGACCTTCCGGCATCGGCGTGATTTGGGGCTGCGCGGGCATCGGACTCATCGTCGGCGCGATCGTCGCGCATCGTATCGGTCCGCGGCTCACCTTCGCCGGCTACAAGCGTACGATCTCCATCTGTTACGTGATTCACGGCGCATCTTATGTTCTGTTCAGCCAGGCCAGGGCGTTTCCTTGGGCGCTCGTATTCATCGGGATCTCCCGCGGGGCCGTGGCGGTCAGCTCCGTCCTGAATTTCGGACAACTTTTGCGGCATGTGTCGCCCGGCTTCCGGGGCCGCGTATTTTCGACCATCGAGACCTGGACCTGGATGACCATGATGGTCTCCATGTCGCTCGCCGGACTCGCCTCCACGCACGTCGATCCGCGCATCATCGGAGCCGTGAGCGGCGTCCTCAGCTCGACGACCGCCATCTTCTGGGGTTGGGCCGCCTACACCGGGCGTCTCCCGGAACCCGTGTTCGCGGGGGTCGCACCCGAAGAAGTCGAAGTCCACGGCGATCCAACCGTGTAATATCGGCAGTCGTGTGAATTCCCCCGACCGTGTAAAATCCAATTCATGCATCCACAATCCGCGGGTCCACAGGTTACGCCCGCAAACATCATGCAGTTGGGCCTTGGCTTCATGGCCTCTAAGACACTATTGACCGCCGTTGAAATCGGACTTTTCACGGAGTTGGCGAAGGGTCCCCAGGACGCGGCGACGATCGGACAGCGCCTCGGAATCCATCCGCGCGCGCAACTGGACTTTCTCGATACGCTCGTCGCCTTGAAGATGCTGAATCGCGAAAACGGGATCTATTCCAACACGCCCGAAACCGACGCCTTTCTGGATCGCGCCAAACCCAGCTATATCGGCGGCCTCCTGGAAATGTTCGGAGCGCGCCTCTTCCATTTTTGGGGATCGCTAACCGAAGCGCTGCGCACCGGCGAGCCCCAGAACGAAAGTCGCGATGGCGCCGACGTTTTTGCGCAGCTTTACGGCGATCCGGAGCGTCTGCGCCAGTTCCTCGGCGCCATGTCGGGACTGAGCGTGCCGGGCGCGCGAGCCATGGCGCAAAAGTTTCCGTGGGCCAATTACAAGACTTTCGTCGACGTCGGGTGCGCCCAGGGAGCCGCTCCCGCGCAGGTCGCTTTGGGGCATTCGCATCTCACGGGCGCCGGATTCGACCTCGCGCCGGTGCAGCCCATTTTCGAAGAGTACGTTGCCTCGCATGGTCTCCAGGAACGGTTGCGTTTTCGTGCGGGAAGCTTTTTTACGGATCCTCTGCCCGGCGCCGACGTGATCGTCATGGGTCATGTCCTGCACGATTGGGACCTCGCGACAAAGAAGATGCTGATCGGGAAAGCCTACGACGCTCTTCCCGCGGGCGGCGCGTTTATCGTGTACGAGACGCTGATTGACGACGATCGCAGTCAGAACGTGTTCGGCCTCTTGATCAGCCTTAATATGTTGATTGAGACTCCGGGCGGATTCGATTTCACCGGCGCCGACGGCCGGCTCTGGATGAAGGAAGCCGGATTCCGCGAAACCAGAGTCGAACATCTGGCGGGGCCCGATTCGATGATTGTCGGGATCAAATGACTACGTGAGGGAGATCCAATGGCGACGTTGTCACTTGATGGACGCGTGATTCTGATCACCGGCGCGGCCAAACGCATCGGGCGCGCGATTGCGCTTCATCTCGCAAAGCACGGCGCGCGCGTGGCCATTCACTACAGCACCTCCGAAGCCGACGCGCTCGCCACCGCCGCTGAATGCGGAGGGGCGCCGGTGTTCCAGGCGAATCTGGAACGCGTCGCCGAAATCGAAGCGCTCTTCGAGCGCGTGCACGGGCATTTCGGACGGATCGACGGATTGGTCAATAACGCGGCCCGCTTCACGCGGATCGATCCGTTGAAAATATCGGAGGCCGACTGGGATTTCATTCATTCCGTGAATCTCAAGGCGACCTTTTTCTGCTGCCAGCAAGCCGCCAAACGGATGATCGCCGCGGACGGCGGACGCATTGTCAACTTGAGTTCACTCGGAGGACTGCGCCCTTGGTCCCAGCACGCGCATTACTGCGCATCGAAGGCCGGCGTCATCATGCTGACGAAAGCGCTCGCCAAAGCATTTGCGCCCAAGGTGACGGTGAACTCCGTGGCCCCGGGTGTGATTCCGTTCGGCGAGCCCGACGAACGCGTGAAGCGCTTGATCGCGAGGACCCCCGCCTGCCGCGCCGGCACGCCCGAGGAAATCGCGGAAGCGGTCGCGTTTTTCCTGACTTCGCCGGACTTCATCACCGGTCAGGTACTGGCCGTCGACGGCGGCCTCAGCCAGAAATAATCGGCGCGGTCGGTGGGGTGGGAAAGCCTCTCAGGCTGCGGCCGGCTCTCAGCCGGCCTCCGATTCGTACATCTTCGGATAGGCTTTACGCTGCTCTTCCGCCATTTCGAGCGCGGTGCCGATCTGGATCAGCGGCCCTTTGCCGATCCCCGGGCAGTAACTCCCCACCCACTTCCATGCGACTTTACTTTCCACCAGCTCGGGCCAGAACGGAAATGTCCGGCACTGCGTGGGCTTCGCCGGATGGATGCTGCATCCGTGGTCCAACAGAAACGAGCACTGCTTTTTAGGCGGCTTGCGCAGCCGCATCTCATTGCGCGTTCGATAAACGTATTTCTTTTCGAACGCCTTCGCCGTCATGCCGATGAACTTCGCGGCGCGCACCAAATCCTCTTCCGTCAGATAAACGCGGCCTTCCTGGGTGCAGCAGTTGATGCAGCCGGCCTGGCACGTAAATCGAACGCCTTTCATTTGCATGCGCCAGGATTTATTGCGACTCCGCGTACACTTTGCGCACCGACCCTGGCACAGCGAACCACTGCTCCCAGCCCGGATAGAGCCCTTTCATTGTCTCCGTGATCTGCTTCGCGGCATCGTCGACCGGAACTCCCTGGCGTTTTGCCGCCAACGCCCGCGCCTTCAGATCTACCAAAAAGCCCTTCTGGATTGCGATCATCGGCCCGGCCTCGCCGGGCTCGCTGTGATCCGGCAGAATGATCTTGGCATTCAGCGCCGGGAGCTTGTCCAGAATTTCGAGCCAGCTGTTGACGCCCGCCTCGGGCGCAGAGGCGCCGGCGGGTTGCTTGTATTGCACGACGTCGCCTGAAACCAGCGTCCGGTCGGGCTCCACGAAAGTCATCTCGTCGCCCTTGGTGTGCGCGGGTCCCATCCAGAACAGCCGCGCGGTCACTCCTCCGCCCAAATCGAGCTTCAATTCGCGGTCGAAAACAATATCCGCGGGGCGAATCTTCGCACCGGCGAGCAGATCCTTCATCTCCGGCCTGCGTGCGAAATTCGCGATAAAGTCCGCCCCGTATTTGTTGATTTCCTCCTCTTGCACGGCATTGCGCACGATGATCGTCGTCGGAGGAAATCCGCCGTCGCCCGCCGTGTGCTCGGCATGATAATGCGTCGTGGTGAGGTATAGAACCGGACCTTTCGCGAGCTTCTTCGCGGCGCGTGTCGCGATTTCACCGTTGCGCGTCCCCAGGCCCGTATCGATCACCAGCGTCGCGCGATCGCCGACTACGATCCCGACATTCGGAAATCCCTTCAGATAGTACACGTGCTCGGATACGCGCAGGGGTTCTTCCGCCAGGATGAGACCTTGCTGAGTTTGCGCGGTCGCCGCGCAGGAGCAAATCAGGCCGGCAAGGCAACCGAGAAATAAATTTGAAGCACGCATTTCTTTTTTCCAGACCTTCCTCATGCGATGCTACAACATCGCGATCATTGGGTTGTCACAAGATGCGATCACGGCGCGATCTCTTCCAGCCGCCGGTTCCTCGTCTCGATCATCCCCAGCGCTGCGATCGCTCCGATAATCGCAACGCCCGCGAACATCCAGAACACCGGACCGACGCCCTTCGCGCCCACGATCACGCCCACCACCGCCGGGCCAATCGCCGACGAAATTCGCAGCCAGGAAGTGCTGAGCCCCGTGCCGATAGCTCGCATCCGCGTCGGATAAATTTCCGGGGTGTACAAATACAGCACCGCGTTCGCCGAACCGATCACGCCATAGCTCAAAGTACCCAGGATCATGACGCGCGAGGCGCTCTCCGCCGCGCCGAATCCGAGTATCGCGAGCAGCGCCGCGCTCACCAGAAAGCTGGCGATGGTCCAATTGCGCCGTCCTGTGCGGTCGATGGCGAACGCGCACACCAGCAGCACCGCGACCTGCGCGACGTTCAACATCGAAGCTGCCCGCAGCGATTGCCTGAGCCCCAAATGATACACCGTGTTGTAGAGGCTCGGCATCCAGTTATTCAGGCTGTTCGAAACGAAATACGCGCACGACCACAGGACCCAGCAGATCAGCGTACGTCGGCGGTAGAGGGGCGAAAGCACTTCCTGCCAGCGCGCTCGCTCGCTCGTGTGTAGCTTCTCTGCGATCACCGCCGCGGGAACCGCAATCCGCTTGGACGTGGATGCCTCCGCCTGTTGCACAACCTTTTCCGCTTCGGCCAGTCGCCCATGAGAGATCAGCCAGCGAGGCGATTCCGGAAGACGCGTCAGCAGATAGGCGATGACCAACCCTGGAATCCCTCCGATGACGAACATCGCCTGCCAGCCCCACACCGGCACCAGCAAGGTTCCGATCTGCCCCGTCGCCATCAGTCCGATCGGAAAGATCAGTTCATAGAGAAGAAAGAAACGGCCGCGCCCCTGAGCTTGTGACAGTTCGCTGATGTACGTCGCGGCGACCGGCATCTCGCCGCCCACACCGATCCCCTGGATCAACCGGCACACGAGCAGCGCCTGAAAACTTCCCACGAATACGCACGCCAGGCTCATCACGGACATGATCGTCACGGCCCAGGCCGCGCTGGGCACACGTCCGAACTTTTCCGCGAGCCAGCTGAACCACAGCGCGCCCGCCAGTTGTCCGATGTATGCCGTTCCGATGAGCACGCCGCTTTGCGCGGGAGTAATGTGCCACACGCGGATCAAAATGGGGAGCGCAAAGGCGAGCGAAAGAGCGTTGAACGCGTCGAAAAATGTCGCACTGCCCATCACCACGCGCGCTTTCGCGTGCCACCAGGTGAACGGGACGCTTTCCATCCGCGCCAGCAGCGCGCCGGCCTGGAGTCGATCGGCTAAGCCTGCTTCGAGTGGAACGGACGTCGTGCGATCAGGCATGGCTAGGGTCATTCATCGGAAAATCACACTGGTGATTGATGCGTGATCACGCAGACACCCGGGCGATCAGCGCGCGCAGCTCCGTGGCGATCCTCTCCGGACATTCGATGGGTGTCAGGTGCCGCGCCCCCGCCAAAACCGTCAGCGTCGATCCAGCGATCGATTCATGCATCTGCTGCGCCATCGCAATCGGCGTCGCGTAGTCTTCTTCGCCGACGATCACGGCAACGGGCATTTTCATCCCGGCATGAAACCGCCGGACATCGGCATCGCCGAGGAGAATACAGGTGGACGCATAGGCTTCCAGGTCATTGGCCAAAAACACGCGCGCTGTCGCCTGTACGATGTCCGCATGCTCCGCGCGGAACTTGTCCCCGAACCAGCGTGACAACTGAAAATCGACCATGCCGCCGAGCCCGTTGACTTTTACGTTCGCCGCCCGTTCGCGCCATTGCTTGGGCGCTTCCGCGCCATACCACGCCGTTGTGTCGATCAACCCGAGCGCCGTGGCGCGCGCCGGATACAAACCTCCGAACGCCTGCGCGACGCATCCTCCCATCGAACATCCTGCCACGGCCGCCGAGGCCCAGCCGAGATGATCGAACATTTCCGCGAGATCCCGGGCGTATTGCTCCACGCTATACGGCCCCGCTGGCTTGCCGGATTTCCCGTGCCCCCGGCAATCGTAAGCAAGCACGTGCACATCGCACCCAAGCTCACCCACGACTCCATCCCATATGCTGCGATCGAGCGCGAGCGAATGAATCAGCGCCAGCCGCAGGGCGTTCGCGTCGCGCGCGGCATACAAGGTGTAATCAATCGCGCAACCATCGGAAGTAATGAAGTTTGCCATCTTTACGTTAAACAGTGTCGTCAGACAATGTGTCAAACAGTCTGCGCAACCGGCGTCAATGGCACGTTCCAGGCATCGTACCCGTAGAGCCAGCTGGTATCCTCGTTGCCGCCCTTCATCCACGTGTTGGCGCTCGAAATGGCCTGGATGCGCGAAGTCCGCGGCTTACGATTCGCTTCGTACATTTGCAGCGCGCCTGGAATATCCTCGCCGCGCGTCTCCTCGAAGCACCGCGCCAGAATCGCTGCGTCCTCGATGGCCGCCGCTGCGCCCTGCGCCATGTACGGCGTCATGGGATGGCAGGCGTCTCCGAGCAGCGCTACATTTCCGTCGCTCCATCGGGGAAGCGGCTCGCGCTCCAGGATGGCCCACTTGTGGCAATCCGGACAGGCTTCGAGCACCGCGCGAACGTCCGCATGGAAACCTTCGTACTCGGCGCACAGTTCCTTGACGTCCCCCTTCGCCGACCACGATTCGCGAGTGATCCACTCGGCGGGCTCCGGGACACTGGTGACGAAATAAATTTCGCTGCGATCGATCTTGGTGTAGTAGATGACGATGTGGCGATCGATGCCCCACCACTTTGTGCGCGACGGCCCTATGTCGCGGCCTTTCAGCAGCGCGGATGAAAAATTCGAGCGGTACGCAATCCGGCCTTTGTGCAGGGGCGCGTCCGGACCCACGATGATGTCACGCACCAGCGAGTGCACGCCATCGGCGCCAATGACAGCATCGGCCGTCTCCTTGGTCCCGTCGGCGAACGATATGGTTACCTGCCCGCCCTTTTGATCGACGCCCGTCAGCTTCTTGTTCAAATAGATGGTCTCGGCCGCCACCACGGAAGCGAGCGCCGAATGCAGATCCGCGCGGTGCATGCACAAATAGGGCGCTCCGAAAAGCGACTCGGGCATCGGCAGCTCGCGCATCACTTCGCCGGTGTCCCACACCCGATTCAGGTGCGAATACGGCATGAACGACGTCTTGCGCAGGCGGTCCTCAATGCCCAGCCGCCGCAGCACCTTCATCGAATTCGGCATCATCTGGATGCCCGCGCCGATGCGTTCAAAATGCGGCGCCTGCTCATAAACGCGGACGTCGAAACCGCCCATGCGCAGCGTGCCTGCCGCAGCCAGCCCGCCCATGCCTGCGCCGATAATTGCGATCGAGGGCTTCTTTTTACTCATGAATGCGTGCGTCCTCTAAACACTTGAGTATAATCGGTTCAATATGAAGTACGCCGCAATCTGTAAATACACTCCGGACACGTCCATCATCGCCAAGGCGCGCCCGTCGCATCGCGAATATTTGACAGGCCTCCAGGAGAAGAACAAGCTGGTGATTTCGGGACCCTTCACCGACGACAAAGGCGGCCTGCTGATCTACGAAGCCGATACCGCCGACGAAGTGGAAAAAATGGTGCGCGAGGATCCCTTCGCCATCCACGGCGTGTTCGTTTCCTGGGAGATCCGCCCTTGGAACGTCGTCTTCACGAACAAGAATCTGCTGTGCAAGTAGCCTCGAAAGTTATGCGATCTCCGCGTGCGCCCGCTTTATCCTCTTGCATAGCTTCGGTGCTTTTGCTGCCGGCGCTTTTGCTGCCAGTGATGACCTGCGCACAAACTTCGCGGGCCCCCGTATTAGAAGGTCCCGCACTGGTGAAAGCGTTGCAGCAAGGCGGTTATGTCCTGGTGATACGCCATGCGAGTTCTCCCCGTGAAGCGCCCGATAAGCAGAAGGCGAACGCCGATAACGTCAAGCTGGAACGTCAGTTGGACGAGACGGGGCGGAACACCGCGATTGCCATGGGCACAGCGCTTCGCGAGTTGAAGATCCCCGTCGGCGAAGTGCTCTCGAGTCCCACGTACCGGGCTTTGGAAACAGTTCGGTTTGCCCGGCTCGGAAATCCCCAAACCTTCGCGGAGCTGGGCGACAACGGCCAAAGCATGCAGGGCGGCACGGAAGCGCAAGCCCAGTGGCTGCGGAAGAAAGTCACCGAGTTCCCGAAGGGTACGAACACGATCATCGTGACTCACCTGCCGAACATCGAAGGCGCGTTTCCGCAGTATTCTTCCGGCCTGGCGGATGGCGAGGCGCTCGTGTTCGGCGCCGATGGCAAGAGTGGGACCCGCCTTGTGGCGCGGATCAAGATCGAGGAATGGCCGGCGTTACGGCCTTAAGAGTTCAAACTCGTCCGATCCGACGCTCTATCTGAACAGCCATAGGGACACACGCGCCCCGAGAGATCCAACGCCGTCCCGCCTGCTCCTCATTCCGGTTCGCTGGCGACGGAGATCCGCCCGTTCGTCTGAAAGTTATCGGCAATCCAGAACTCCTGTGGTAAAAATATCCGAGCCTTGCGCGCTCAAGAATGGGATTGAGGACGCTGATCGTCGACGATGAACCGGTCGCTCGCAAGATTTTGCGCGAGGATTTGGAACTCATTGAAGGCGTCGAAGTCGTTGGGGAAGCGGGCGATGGCGGGACGGCGCTCCGCCAGATCGCCGAACTGAAACCCGATCTGGTGCTGCTCGATCTTCATATGCCCGTGATGAGCGGTCTGGACGTGGTCCGCCACATCGAACGCGGCATGCCGATGCCCGTCATCGTTGTGGTGACAGCGCATGATAAGTACGCAGTGCAGGCGTTTGAGGCCGGGGCCATTGACTATCTGCTGAAACCCGTCGGCCAGCAGAGGCTATCGGAAGCGGTAGAGAGAGCTAAGCGTGTTTCGGGTCTCGAGGCTGCGGAAACGCTTGCTCGACTTCAGGAGATAGCCGATCCGGCTTCGGGGCGGAGGCCGAAGAAGATCATCGGCAAGTTGGAGGACGAATACTTCTTGTTAAACGCGGACGAGATCCTTGCTTTTCAGGCCGAGGGCAATATCGTCTGGATTATCACCGACAAGGCGAAGTATTGCGCGACGCAGACGCTGACGGTGTTGGAACAGCGATTGGCGACCGCGAACTTCCGGCGCTTCCACCGGAACGCACTGGTGAACGTGGACCAAGTCCGGAAGATAAGCGCACTGAGCAGCCAGAGGTGGCTGATCACGCTAAGCAACAATCAGCAGTTTGTCGCGAGTAAGAGGCAGGCGCGCAGCGTACGGCAGATTATGAACTGGTGACTGCGGCAGAGGAGATTGAATTGCCCAGATCGCGCCTTGCACGGTTTAATCGCCCGGCGAAGGCGAGGTCCGCTCATTTTGAAAAATAGGCCGCTCGTAGCGGATTTAGGCCGCTGGTCAAATTGTTCTAGGACTCCTTAGAAGTCCCCTACACAATCTGAGAATGACCAAGCTTCGTCAAAGCAGTCTCGCGTGGACAATTCTCGCAATCAGCTGCAGCGTTTTGAGTAATGGGCAATCGTCGTCGGGCACGATTCACGGCACGGTCCTGGACCAATCCGGAGCGGTGATTGCCGGCGCTACGGTTGAGATTTCGAATCCCGTTTCCCATTATCAGCAAAGCGTGAAGGCCAACGCGCAGGGAGCATTCCAGTTCGCCAATATTCCTTACAACCCCTATCATCTGACGGCGAGCGCTGCGGGATTTCAGAACGCGGCGCAGGACGTCGATGTCCGGTCGGCGGTTCCCTTGGATGTGAAAGTCAGCCTGCAAGTCGGTGTCGCGACGACCAGCGTGACGGTTGTGAGTTCCGCGGAGTTGGTCGAGACCGATCCGACGACGCATACCGACGTGGACCGCAACCTGTTCGATAAGCTGCCGCTGGAAAGTCAATCGTCATCGCTAAGCTCGCTGGTGACGCTCGCATCGCCGGGGGTCTCGGCCGATTCCAACGGCCTTTTTCACGGGCTCGGCGATCACGCGGAGAACTCGTTTTCCATCGACGGCCAGCCGATTACCGACCAACAGAGCAAGGTCTTCTCGAATCAGCTTCCAACGGATGCGGTGCAATCGATGGAAGTGATCGAAGGCGCGCCTCCGGCCGAGTATGGTGACAAAACCAGCCTTGTGATCGTGGTGACAACTCGCTCGGGGCTTGGACAGACCCAGCCGCATGGTGACATCACCGGTTCCTACGGGAGCTTCGGGACGGCGAATGGCAGCGCCAATCTGGGCTGGGGCGGCGAGAAGTGGGGAAATTTCATCTCCCTAAGCGGACTCAACACGAACCGGTTTCTGGACGGGCCGGAGTTCACGGTGATGCACGATCACGGGAATCAGCAGAATATTTTTGACCGGCTGGATCTGAAGCCCTCCTCGAAGGACACGATCAATTTGAATTTTGGCTATACGCGGAGCTGGTTCCAAACGCCGAATTCTTACGACGCGCAGAACGCGACGGCTTGGTCGGGGCCGGTCTGTGCCAACTATTTAAGTTATTCGACGGCCTGTAACGGCTTGGGTCCCAACGGCCAGGTTGTGGGCCCAACGGATCAGGTATCGAAGATCGGAACGTTCAATATCGCGCCTTCCTGGACTCGGGTGATCAACGCAAATACGGTGTTCACCTTCGGTGGTTTCGCGCGCCGGGATCAATTCAACTACTATCCGAGCGCCGATCCATTCGCGGACCTCATCCCGAATCTTCAGACCACCACGATCGGCCAGGATCGAAGACTGACCAACCTGGGGCTGCGCACCAGCTTGTCGATGGTGAAAGGGAAGCACAACATCAAGATCGGCGCTACCTACCAAGATACGATCCTGACGGAGAACGACACGTTCGGGATCGTCGATCCGACGTTCAACCCGGTGTGCTTGAATGCGGACGGGAGCCCGAATCTGGACCCGACGTTGATGAACCCGGCGAATTGCGGCGCGGCGCTAGTGAATCCCGGGTATGATCCGCTACTGGCCTGCTACGACCTGACCCGGACGGGACCGCTTCCGGCAGCGGACGGCTGTCCGACCGCCAGGAGCGCCCAGTACACATTCAACGGGCACGCCAACATTCGCCAGCTGGCCTTGTATCTCCAGGACACCATCACGTTGAAGAACTGGACGTTCAACCTGGGGCTGCGCGGAGAAGTGTACAACGGCATCTCAAGCGCGACGCAGGTAGAGCCGCGACTCGGGATTGCCTACAACATCAAGCCGACCGGCACGGTCCTGCAAGTTTCCTACGCCCGGACGCTCGAGACGCCGTTCAACGAGAACCTCGTGCTGGCGAGTGTGGGATGCGACGATCCCGTGATCAACGATCTTATGGCGACGATCCAGGGCTATCCCTGCATAACGTCGCATCTGACTCCTGGATTTCGGAATGAGTTCCACGCCGGCCTCCAGCAGGCTTTCGGGCGGTTTCTGGTGATCAGCGGCGAATACATCTGGAAGTACACGCACAACGCCTACGACTTCAGTGTGCTCGCCAACACGCCGATCACCTATCCGATTGAATGGGCCCGTTCCAAGATTCCCGGCTACGCCATCCGCGCCAGTGTGCCGAACTTCCACGGCTTCACCGCGTTTGTGGTGATGTCGAGTGTGGCCGCACGCTTCTTCACGCCGCAAGTCACCGGAATCGGGACCACCCCGTCGAGCTTCGGCGCGGGCGGGGTATTCCGCATCGACCACGACGAAAACTTCAACGCCACCACTCACCTGCAATATCAAATCGGCAAGAGAGGACCGTGGATCGGCTTCAACTGGCGCTATGACAGCGGCCTGGTTGCCGGTCCAGCGCCGTGCGCCGGCGGGAATTGCAACAACGGACCGAGCGGGACGGATACGGTTGTCGACGTCTCCAATCTGACACCGGATCAGCAGTTCGAGGCTGGCCTCTTTTGCGGCAACGTGCATGCGACGCCGACGACGCCGATCAGCCCGGACGGCCTGTGTCCCGCGTCGCAGTACGGCTCGTCGTTCCTCAAGATTCCCGCGGCGGGGACCGAAGATGACGACCACAATCCGCCGCGCATCGCGTCGCGGAATCTGTTCGATCTGGCCATCGGGCATGACAATATTTTTCACGGTGACCGCTACAAGTGGAGCGCCCGATTCTCGATCATCAACCTCGCGAACACGGAAGCGTTGTATAACTTCCTGTCGACGTTCAGCGGAACGCATTACGTCACGCCGCGGACATTAACGGCGACGGTCGGGTTCCACTTCTAGCGGCGGCTGCGGGCTCCTCTCCTGCCGCGGCGTGGCGAACGATCTGAAGAGAGTTTATACTCCCTTGTATCGACTTCGCCGCTTTCAGACAATTTATGACTTTGCCGGTCAAAGCTGGATTTCTTTCTTTCGCGTGCCTTTTGTCTTCGATGGCTGTTGGCCAAACACCGCTATCGATCCCCAATGGCCTGCCCTCCTGGGCCTATAACATTCCGGACAAAGTTCAGCCCCCTACCGTACCGAAGACCGGTACGGTTCATGTCCAGGGAAGCAGCAAGGAATATGACGCGGCGAAGATCGCTGGCAATGCCACTCCTCCCGATTGGTTTCCGGACGAACACCCGCCCGCGCCGCGGATCGTGACCGGGGAAGGCGGGGTTACGAAGATGGCGTGCGGTTCCTGCCATCTGATGTCCGGACAAGGGCATCCTGAATCCGCCGACCTGGCCGGCCTTCCCGCCGCGTATCTCGTGCGGCAGATGAACTATTTCAAGTCCGGCGCGCGGAAAGACGATGATCGCATGGGACCCATCGCCAAGGCTACGTCCGACGACGATATTCGCAAGTCCGCGGAATATTTCGCGGCCCTGAAACCGATTCCCTGGGTGAAGGTCATCGAAACCAGCATGCCACCCAAGACCTACGTGGCCACCGCGGGGCGCCACCGTGTCTTGTCTCCCGAGGGAGGCACCGAGCCGATAGGCCATCGCATCATCGAAATTCCCATGGATCCGCAGCGAACGGCCGATCGCGATCCCCACTCCGCCTTTATAGCTTACGTGCCGCCGGGGAGCATCGCGAAGGGCGAGGCGCTCGTGAAGACAGGCGGCAACGGCAAAACGATTCAATGCGCCATCTGTCACGGAGACGAATTGAAAGGTTTGGGTGAAATCCCGAGACTCGCAGGTCTGCAGCCGGTCTATATGGCCCGGCAGTTGATTTGCATGCGGAACGGATCGAGCGCGGGCACGAACGCGGAGCTGATGAAGAAAGTGGTTGCGAATCTCTCGGAAGACGACATCATTTCCATCTCGGCGTATCTCGGGTCGCTTCCGCCGCGGTGACCGTCGATCTCGAAAGTGATCTCGAAAGCGAACATCCTAGACGGCGCCAATCCACACCAATGAAACGCGCTTTCCTCATTGTGATCGCCATCGGCATGGCAACATTTCTCGTGGACTACGTCTCGGTGCACTTCCACATCCCGCAGAGCCGTCAAGTGCTCGACTTCGTGGAAATCCTGCGCTACTTCGGCATTCGCCTGCAAGACACGACGATCGGATATTCGGGAGCGATGGCGGTGGACGAAGAATGCGTCCTGTCTTCTTCCCGGATTTCGGCGATCCGCCGTGCTGGTACCTGCGGCGCCACACGCGGCGGCACGTCGAGTTGAGCGCACAACCACTCATGCCCAAGTTCGCCGATCCAAGGCCTTAGTTTTCGTGCTCGTTCACGATGTGCGAATCGCTCTGGAACTTCTGATATCCGCTGTAGCGAATATCGATTTCCGCGCGGACTTTTTTTACCAGTGCGAGGCGCGCATCGGCGCGCACCACAATGCTGGAGGGAAGCCAGATTTCGTCGTTCACGCGCGTCTGTTCGAAGTGCAGGGTCCCGCCGCGAGCCACGCGGAGCAGGCCGAAGTCGAATCCCAGCGCATCCACGGCCTGCGCATCCACCCTCACCCAGTGATACGTGGCCTGTTCGATCCAGATCTTTGCGCGCAGCTTTGAGAAGATCTTGGCGTCGGAGCGTACCGCGCGATAACCCGGCTTCGGTTCGGCTTCGATCTCCCAAGCGGGCTGGTTGCTGACAGTCTCCACGCCGTCAAGGCGGAAAGTGAACGCGTCGGGAATCTCACGAATGAACTGGCGGTCTTCGGCGCGTTCTTTTTCGTATTGGGCGCGGCGACCCGCGGATTCGTGCTCGCGTTTCGCGGTTTCCCGATCCAGCTTCTCCTGCTCCCTGCGGGTCTCCGATTCGGAGAGCGGCCGGTCGTCGCGCGCGATGAGCCGCTCGTAAGGGCGGTCGTCCAGGATCAGAATTTCATGCGTCTCCGCGCGGCTGCCCGCAAGCTTTCCGTCGCGGGCGTACCGGCGGAGATCGATGCGCTCGCGGTAGGTATAGTTCTTCACGCTGGCGTAATCCGTCCAATCGCGTTCCACCGAGCGCCGGACGATTTCCAGCGGATCTTGCGCCCGCAACGCCGTTCCGAGGAATAAGCTCGACGCCGTCCACAGAACCACGGACCGCGCGTTACGCCGTTGCCACGAAGCGAGGGGCATCTGTCGACAACTTAACACGGAGCCCTTGCCTCGATCTTGTTCATCCCGCTCAACGGAACACGTCCGAGCCGAAGGACGCCAGTCCGCTTTGCCCGGCGAACGCGAGGTCCCCGGGCGCGTGAAAGAACCGGCGAAGGCGGCAAGCCTGGCTGTCTTCAGGCCGCGTGACGCCGTTGTTTATTTGTGATACTTTGCCAGCGGAGGGATCAGCGATGTGGAATTGGCTGGTTCGCTTTTGGCGCTCGGTTACCGACTGGAAGCTCCGCCGAAGTGGGAGCTCACCCGTCCAATATCGCCGTTCAAACTTGCATGGGCGCCGTTAACTTGATCTGACGGGCGGCCCAGAGGAGCTGCTCGCGGACGGCGTCCACAACGAAGTTCGAATTGAGTCGAACCACGGTAAACTCGGCAGCTTGCTCTATTTCGCGCTTTTTGTTTTAGGAGGAGTCGCTGTCTGCTTTGCTCCCGCTTGTTTTTTCTTCGCGGCCCAAAAGGCTCTCATTTTCTCGGCCTGTTTCTTTCTTTGCGCGGCGCTGAACCGGCGGCCTCTCTTCGCGGGTTGGGGAACGGGAGTCGCCGGCGTCGCGGGACTCTTTGCCGGACGTCCCCTGCGCGGTTGCGGTCCTTGAAGAGCTTCAATCGCTCGGTTGAGTCTGTCTCGCTCTTGTACCAGGAGAGTGATAATATCTGCGGTTTCCATCGAATTGAGATTAGCACGGGATTTGTCGTTGAACCTGGTGCCGAAACAAACAGGATATGTAGTTAACGACCGGGGACCGTCGTAACCCCACTTCCAAAACGAAAGCGAGACACCCTGCGGACTTACTATGATGAAACACGGAAAGGGAGGTCGGGAATGGATCGTCGGGAGTTTTTAAAGCTGTCCGGTCTGGCCGCCGCCGGGCTTTCCTCTTTTGATCCACGCGCCGCGCTGGCAGCCGGTGAGGGCGAGTTAGTGAAGGGAGACTTTAAACTCCATATCACTCCAATTTCCCTCGAGATTGGTCCAGGCAAAATCCTTAAGACGTTCGGCTATGACGGATCGGCCCCCGGCCCGATTTTGCGCTTCGCGGAAGGCAAGCCTGTCACCGTCGACGTCTTTAATGAAACGGATGTCCCGGAAACCGTGCATTGGCACGGACAATTTATTCCGTCCGCCGTCGATGGGTCCACGGAAGAAGGTACACCGCCTGTTCCGGCCGGTGGTCATCGCCGGTACCGCTTCACTCCGAATCCCGCGGGCACGCGCTGGTATCACACCCACAGCATGGCGCACGCCGATCTGACCCGCGCGGGATTCTCCGGACAGTTCGGTTTCGCCATCGTGGAACCGGCGCGCCACCCCGGCGATTACGATCAGGAAATTTGCATCGCGATGCATCACTGGGAGCCGTCCCTCGGAACCCAGGGTCCGCCTGACAACGGTTGGGAAATCATGTATCGCTCGGCGACCTTCAACGGCAAGATGCTAGGAGCCGGTGAGCCGGTGCGGGTGCGGCCCGGCCAGCAAGTTCTTTTTCGCCTGCTGAACGCGAGCGCGACGGACGAGGTTCGACTGGCGCTTCCCGGGCATCAATTTCGGGTCATCGCGATGGACGGCAATCCGGTCGCGCGGCCGCAAACGGTCGACATGCTTTATCTGGACATTGGCGAGCGCATCGACGCGGTGGTCGAAATGAAGAATCCGGGTGTCTGGGTCTTCGGCTCGGTGAATGAAGAGGAACGCAAAATGGGCATGGGCGTGGTGGTGGAATACGCCGGCGCCTCCGGGGATCCGCAATGGCGGCAGCCCGAAAATCCTGGCCGCGGCCCCTGGGACTACGCGATGTTCTCGAACGATCGCCCCGCCCCTGAACCCGATCACAAGTTCGAAATGCTGATTCGCAAAATCCCCGGCAACAAGAAAGACTTCAATCACTGGACCATCAACGGCAAGTCTTTTCCGGATATCGAAAAGCTGCGATTGGAGAAGGGCAAGCGCTACCGCATCTTCTTCAATAACGATAGCGGCGACATTCATCCCCTGCACCTGCACCGGCATGCGTTTGAGATCACGGAGGTCGGGGGCAAGCCGATGTCGGGTTTGCGGAAGGATGTGATCAGCGTGGCGCGACGCAGCACCGCGGCGATCGATTTCGTGGCGAATAATCCCGGGCTGACCCTATTTCACTGCCATATGCAGTTGCACATGGATTTCGGTTTCATGCAATTGCTCGAATATACGGCGTAGTGTATTGCATGGGAGATCCTGACCCTTTGCGAGTGGGACAGGCCCTCGGCCTGCGCCGGCCCCCCGGTCCGGCTCCTTCACGGCCCTGAAGTTTAAGCCTTCGCGAGCGCCGCTTCCCTGCCCGCGACCCGTCCAAATACGGTGACGCGAGGCAAGCCGTGCAGCGCAAATCCACCCGCCGATTCGCCGCACGCATACAGGCCCGGGATGATCTTCCCTCGAATGTCCATTACCTGGCATTTGGTATTGATCCGCAGCCCTGAAAGGCAATCGTGCAGAATCGGCGTGGACCATGCGGCGTGGAACGGCGGCGTTTGGATCTTATATTTCGGCGAGGGTTTCTTGAATTCCGCGTCCTGGCCGGCGTCCACATAGGAGTTATATTTGGCGACGGTTTCTTCGAGCGCGCGGCCCGGCACGGGCTTTAGCTGATAGGGATTGGCGATCTTCCCCGCCAACTCGCCAATCGTATCCGCCGTAAAGAACCAGCCGTTGCGGTCGACGTTGGGCGGCCTGGGATCCCAGCCTTCACGCTTCACCGCGTCCGCGTCGAAGATCGCCCAGATCGGGCCGCCACCGTTGATCTTCGCTTCCTTCCCCATGTTTCCATTCGTGCCGAGACACGCGTTGAGAAAATCGTACGTCTCATCCACTTCGTTCCAGAATCGCTGGCCGGCCTGGTTCACCAGGATGAGGTCCTGAAAATCCTTCACGCTCAGGCCGGTGGCGCCGGCGCCATCGAACATCGGACTCTTGGGGTTCCATTTCAAATTGCGATATCCGTATTTGCAGCCGATGTGAATGGTCTTCGCCACCTGGAGCCCGCGTTCGTTCGCCACGTTGGAGGTAGCCCACAGCGACGCACCGATCTCCATCGCGGCCAGTTCCCCTTCGGCCATTTGCTTGGTCCACGGCTCTCCCGCCGTCTGGTATTCCTCGGTCAGACGGGGATCGAACATCCTCCGGAACTCGACGTTCGCGGTATGTCCGCCCGTGGCAATAATGACGCCGCGCCGGGCCTGGATGTTCAAGGCCTTCCCCTCAAAGACCGCCGTGATCCCGAGGACGCGGCCGTCCGTCGGATTCTCGCGCAGAATCCGCGTCATCTTGTGGCGCAAAAGGAATGTCGCGCCCTTGGCCCTTGCGCTTGCCTCCAAGTGCCGCACCAGGCCGGAGCCCGGACTGCCGTTGATCGTTTCGTTTAAGTTGTCGGAAAAGGGCTTGGCGATAAACAGCCGGGGTACCGTCCCGCCGTTCACGATCGTCGGAGTCACTTCATTGAAGAGGACGCCGTTTTCGATCAGAAAATCGAACGTCGCCGCGTTTTCGTCCGCCCACATCCGGATCAATTCCCGGTCGCCGAACCGGAATTCTTTATTCCTGTGATTCGTGTGATCCGCATAAACCTGGTCCGCGGAGTCCGTGACGCCGAATTTCTTCTGCAGGATCGTCCCGCCGCCCAAAGGGATTCTTCCGCCGCTGACCATGGCGTGTCCGCCGATGTCGTGGTTCGAATCGATGACGATGACCGACGCCCCCCGGTCGCGCGCCATGATCGCCGCCGGAAGTCCCGACGCTCCCGCGCCCACGATGACCACATCGGCGACCCTGTCGAAACGCAGGTCTCCCGCTCGTTGCTGTCCCTGAACTTGGGCCGTCAGGCCCGCGAGGCCTGCGCCCGCGACCGCGCCCTTCTTAAAGAAGTCGCGGCGGCCGATCGTGGAACCGTTCTGTTTCTTTGCCATGTGGTAGGTACCTTAGGTCATATATTACTCCTGAAAACGCCGCCGTTTATTCACATGGAGATTCATCCGGCCTCGGGAGCTCCCGCCGGAATCTAAGGGGCGGGCGAGATCGATGCGGATCGTCTTCCGCGCGCCTCATCGCACGCGCGCTACCAGCCGCCGCTCGTTGACTCCATCGCCTTCACATGTTTGAACTATCTTATGGAGAGGCGCCGGGATCGTTCGCGGGGCCGTGGATGATTTAGCGTGGTTCGGGGATGGAAAGCAGTAGCAGGAGAATGGAAACATGAAATCGTCGCGAGTGAAGTTCATCTGTGGCCTGATGGCGGTGGCCGCCTTGCAGGGTTCGCTGTCAGCCGAAGCTACCCCGCAAGAAGCCAAGAACCAGGCGCTGGTGATGAACTGGTATCGCGAGGTCATCGCCTTCGGCCACGTTGAACTGGCTTCCAAATACATGGCCAATACCTACGTGGAGCACGACCCCAATATCCCCGGTGGCCTGGCTGGATTCGTCAAGCACTACGGAGCGACGCCCGCGAGGCCCATTCAAGCGCAGCTGCCGAAAGCGCCGGTCCAGGCCTTTACTAAAGGCGATTACGTGACGCTGGTGTGGGAACACGATGACAAGGATCCCAAAACGTCCACGCCCTACAAATACATCACCTACGACGTCGTCAGAGTGAAGGGCGGCAAGATTCAGGAACATTGGGACAGCCTGCGCATCAATCCCTAGCGATGCGCGCGCCTTTGCGATGGGTAGGTCGGTGAGTCCGGTCCGGATGTCGAGTGAAGGAGAAACGAAAATGCTATTCTCGCGAATCAACGTAATGGCTGCCTGTGGAGTGGTGGCGCTCGGTTGTTCTTTCCTGCTCGCGCAGGAAAGCCACAACGATGCTCCCGCCGGCCTCCCTCTCAAAACCACTTATGATGTGAGCTCCTTGAAATATACGCCGGAGGAGCGCAAGAATCTCGACATGGCGATCGCGTACTACCGGGACTGCGTGCAATCTCACAATTTCGCGCTGCGTGATAAGTTCCTAGCCAAGGATGAAGTGAACCACAATCCGAATGATCCGCAGACACCGGACGGATTGATGGCTATGCTGAACGCCCGTTTCCCGAAAGCCGACCCTCCGCACAAGGAGATCGATCCCCTGCCGAACCTTCTGATCGCAAAAGATAACATGGTCCTGTTGATGTACCAGCAGGAAGACGCGGACCCTCGCAATCCTTCCAAGACCTACACCTGGAGCCGCTTCGAGATGCTGCGCTTCCAAAACGGCAAGATTCAGGAACACTGGGACGTGGGCGACCGCCACGTCAACTCGCAGAACTGGAAAATAGAATGGTGCACGAAGGCCGGCAGAAAAGACTGTCCGACGCCGTAGGCTTGTCCTATCACTCCTAGTGCCAAACTCGATTACAAACCCGCGGCCCTCGTCATTTCGAGCGGCAGCGAGGAATCTGGTGTTTCTTCCTTTGCCGTCAAAACCTCAACAGCAGATCGCTCTACTGCCGAGCGGGATCGGGATGACCCTTTTCACAACGGGTAGGGCGTGCTCGTTTCCGTCCTTTTATATCTTTTATGTGCCGTTTTATGCCTTTTTGAACCTCCCGGATTTATATTTCTGGTGGAGGTTGTTGTTATGAAGTTTCCAATCAGACTGACCCTGTTGTCGGCCTTCGTACTGGCGAGTCCCTTGCTCATCTTCGGAGGGCAATCCGCCGGAATTCCCGCGCCCAACGGCATCGCGTCGAGCCAGGATGACCTGCAGAACCAATACGGCGTCACGCGCGCCGTACAGTGGGGAAAAGGCACGGGGATGTCTCGTTTAACGAGCACCGTTCCCACGAACGCCTCTCGCGCGCAGACCGCGCAGGAGCAGGGCGTTGTTCGCGCCGCTGACTATCCTTCATCGAACGCCACGGGATTCCCGAACAATGTCGTCTACGTGCGTAACCCGGGCGATGCTGCGTTTCGCAAGTAATCGGGCCCGTGCAACCGCTGAATGATATCGGGGCGGTAATCTCTACTTCGGGGATTGCCGCTCCCGGCGATCGAGCGCCAGCATTGCATCCGCGAGCCCGCTGACGGCGCGTTCCTCGGCCATCCCCCTGCTCGCTTGGCCCCGGGGAAGGGCGGTCAGCTCCAGGTGCACCAATTCATGGACGAGGGTTAGCTCCATGTCGTCCAGCATCTCGCGAAAGGGTAGAGCGTAATCGGCCGGGTCCAATACCCAAATGACGGCGATTTTCTTGCGTTTCTCCCAGTGAATGCCGCCCAGCGTTTGAGGGGCAAGGGCACTGCGGCGCGTCAGGACGGCGGAAATTTTCCAGTCGTCCAACTTGAGGCGCTGCTGCCAGACCCCCAGTCGCTCATCCACAAAGAGTTGCGCGGGCTGAGATGCGCTGGGCGACGCCGCGCCTGGCACATGGACTTCCGCAGTCTGCGCCAATGCGCAACCCGCCCCAGCCAGGGCGTAAAATGCAAAAATTGCGCTGGTCTTCCCGCGAACGACCATAGTTTCTGAAATGCTCCAAATCCCGCTACGGAGGGGGTATGTTTGGAGTATACGTGCGCAAAGTCATGCTTGCTAATCGAAAGGTGTGATGGCCCTCATAAAGGATTTATTCGCGGGCAACGGAATTCGTTCGCAAGCGGCCTCGCAAGGTCACGGATTCGTATCCGTTGAAATGGATTCGGCGTTCCACAATGCTGAAGAAAAGGACCTGAACAAAAGGACCTGAAGAAAAGAATCTGAACAACTTCTCAGCCTGATCTTACCCGATGGAGAGTCGCGGACAAAGACGCGGAACCGCGGCCGGGCTTCCTTCGTGCGTCATAGGACCGTAACATCAGCGCCCTTCGCCGCACGGTTGTTTGTGATAGGTTTAAAACCTCGCTGTTCGAGAATGCACAGGAGGTATCAAACGATGTCACTTTCAAAGAGATCCTTGGCGGAATTCATTGGAACGTTCTGGCTCGTCTTCGGAGGCTGCGGAAGCGCCGTTTTAGCCGCCGCCTTCCCGGGCCTGGGCATTGGATTCGCGGGCGTCGCCCTGGCTTTCGGGCTGACCGTGCTGACCATGGCGTATGCCATCGGACACATTTCCGGGTGTCACCTGAATCCCGCTGTTTCCGTCGGCCTGGTGGTGGGCAAGCGTTTCCCCGCGTCCGAACTTTTGCCCTACGTGATCGCACAAGTGCTCGGCGGCATCACCGGCTCGGCGGTCCTCTACGTGATCGCGAGCGGCAAGGAAGGATTCAGCCTGGCTGGCGGACTCGCGGCGAACGGATATGCGGCGCACTCGCCCGGCGGATACGCCATGGGCGCCTGCCTGGCCGCGGAAGTCGTCCTGACCTTCATGTTCCTGATGATCATTCTGGGCGCGACGGATCGCCGTGCTCCCCAGGGGTTCGCTCCGATCGCCATCGGGCTCGGCCTGACTCTGATCCACCTGATCGGAATCCCCGTGACCAATCTGTCCGTCAATCCGGCACGGAGCACCGGTCCGGCCGTGTTCGTCGGAGGCTGGGCTCTCGAACAGTTGTGGCTGTTCTGGGTGGCCCCCATCGTCGGCGCGATCATCGCGGGAGCCGTCTATTCTATTTTCGCGGAGGCCCCGGAAGCGGCGCCCCGAACGAGAACAGTTGCAGCTTGACGGACGAGCAAGCTGACAACTTCGGTGTAGCCCGAAACGGGTAAACTCCGTCGAGCGATCTGCGTTGCGCTCGGCGCGACCCGGTGGGGCAGGCCCCCGGCCTGCGGTGGCCTCTCAGGCCGCCGACCTACAACGCGACCCGGTGGGGCAGGCCCTTGGCCTGCGGTTGGCCTCTCAGGCCGCCGACCTACAACGCGACCCGGTGGGGCAGGCCCTCGGCCTGCGGTGGCCTCTCAGGCCGCCGACCTACAACGCGACCCGGTGGGGCAGGCCCTCGGCCTGCGGTGGCCTCTCAGGCCACCGACCTACAACGCGACCCGGTGGGGCAGGCCCTCGGCCTGCGGTGGCCTCTCAGGCCGCCGACCTACAACGCGACCCGGTGTGGCAGGCCCTCGGCCTGCGGTGGCCTCTCAGGCCGCCGACTTACAACGCGACCCGGTGGGGCAGGCCCCCGGCCTGCGGTGGCCTCTCGGGCCGCCGACCTACAACGCGACCCGGTGGGGCAGGCCCTCGGCCTGCGGTGGCCTCTCAGGCCACCGACCTACAACGCGACCCGGTGGGGCAGGCCCTCGGCCTGCGGTGGCCTCTCAGGCCGCCGACCTACAACGCGACCGGGTGGGGCAGGCCCTCGGCCTGCGGTGGCCTCTCAGGCCGCCGGCCTACAAGCGGCGAGCTATTTCGCGCAGTCTCGGATGTCCCAGCTCTCCAAAACCCTTTTGGGAGCGCCCGGTCCTTCTGAAGCGCTCCGCTTGGCTGCGTGGATCATCGCGCGCCCGATTTCCTCCGTGGTCAGAACATAGTTCGGAAAAAGACGGCGCAGCAGCGGAAACAAGGGCCTGAACGCGCTGATCGCGATCCGGTACAAGCCGGTCTTCGATCGCTCTCCGTGCATCGGTTGAATGACCGCCGGCCGGAACATGTAAGCGGCTTTGAAAGGAAGACGCAGGATCGCATTTTCCGTCCTTCCCTTCACGCGCGCCCATGCGACGCATCCCTTCTCCGTGCTGTCGGTTCCCGCGCCGGAAACGTATATAAACGTCATGGCGGGATTCAGACGGCATAGAGTTTTTGCCGCCGCCATCGTGAGGTCATAGGTCAGGCGCTCGTATTCGGCTTCGGGCATTCCGGCCGACGAGACGCCCAGACAGAAGAAACAGGCGTCGAACCCGCGCAGATCAGCTTCGATTGCCGAATAGTCGAACAGATTCGGGTGGACAATCTCCCGCAGCTTTGGATTTTTCACGCCCGTGGCGGACCGCCCGATGGTCTCGACAGCATCGACCTCGGGATCAAGCAGGCACTCGCGGAGAACCCCTTGGCCGACCATGCCGGTGGCCCCGAAGAGCAGGATTTTCATAAACGCTCGCTTGCCTCAAGTATCCATCACTCGGCCCCGTGTGCCCTATGCTGTCGGCCGACTCCTAGCCGCGACGGCCCAGGCCATCGCGTGGGGATGCCACTGCAGAATCCCGATCTTCCTTTACAGTCTTGTTATGACTCTATTGACAATTAATGGGTGCTTGGCATACACTCAAAATAATGGAGTAAGATTATGCTTCCGACACTAACGACTATTGATGACGTTCGGAGTCTAGTGGCTTATTTAAAGAATAAGCCGACGGGGGCGACGGCTTCCGAAGTTAAAGCAACCGTCGGCGCCAACGTTATGGACCCGCGGAAGGTCACGGCGTATTCCGCCTGGAAAATTGTAGAGAAGAACGGAGATCGGCTAAAGCTTTCCGAGCGTGGCTGGCGATATGCACGAAAGACTTCGCAGGAACAAGAGATATTCCGCGAGATCATAGACAGCATCATCCCTTATCGCTCCGCCCTGGAGTGGGCCTTTCACCAACACATGAGTGAGGTATCGAACGTCGACGTCGCCGCGCATTGGAACGACTATCACTCAGATCATCTCGGGACGGACAACGAGAATACTCTGAAGGACGCCGCAGTCTGCTTCTTTAACGTATGCCAGGGAGCGCTACTGGGGAAATTGATCGTTGGCCGTAGAGGACAGTCTACGCGCCTCCAAATTTCTCAGAGCGAACTCGAGTCCTTCATCGAGTCCGGTCCTAGCACTTTACCCGATCCGGAAGTCGACGAGTTAGTCGCCCCAGTTCGCGGCGGTCCACCGGACGCGGCGATTCCGACTCCGGCGGCTTCCGCGCCGGCTGGGGAAGCGAACGCAACCATTGCGACAGTTCCGCCGTCGAAGATTTTTATCGCTCATGGGAAGAACATGGCTCTCGTGGAACAGGTCCAGGCGATGCTTGGGCTTGGTGGATTCGACAACGAGGTCGCCGAAGATGAAGAGACGACTGCTATTCCGGTGCCGGAAAAAGTCTTCGCGGCGATGAGACGATGCCAGGCTGGCATCATCGTGGTGAGCGCCGACGAATCCAGCAAGGATCCCACTGGTAAATACCGCATAAATGAGAATGTCCTCATCGAAATCGGCGCGGCCTTTGTTCTTTACGATCGGAGGGTGGTCTTGGTGTGGGACAAGCGATTACCGGTGCCATCGAACGTGCAGGGGCTTTATCGCTGCGAATTCGAAGGAGACGAGTTCAGCTGGGGCGCCGGAATGAAACTGATGAAAGCTATACGAGAGTTCAAGCGAGAGCCCTCGCGATAGTCCTCGTCCCGACAAGGCCTTTACGCCGGGAACATCTGACCTACGCTGCGCACTCACCGCGCCCGAGCTGCAGACTGTAGTCGACCTCATCGCCCCAATCGCGGAACATCTCCGGGACATCGGCAGGAGGCTTCTGGATATCCGCCAGCAGTTGCCGGAAGGTTTCCACTCTGTGGCGCAGGACGTAGGCGCGGAAGGTTTCCCCTTCCTGCCGATTTTCTTTGTAGTGCGCGAGCACTCTCTGCACGGCCACCGGCGCGAGACGCGCGGGGATGCTCTGAATCTGCACGCCAAATTCATGTTGCGTTCCGCCGAGCATCAACTGATAGTGCGGAACTTCCCTCTTGCCGCCCTCCGGCACGTCGATCTTGCGCGCGTTTCCGTAGAAGCCGATGTCAGCGATCCAGTGCTGGCCGCAGGAGTTCGGGCAGCCGCTCGCATTGATCCGAAGATTGCGCACCAGACGATCGGTTTCGCCCGCGACCACCGCCGCGATCGCGACGCCGAGTCCCATCGTCTTGGTCAGACCCAGGTTGCAGCTATACGCTCCCGGGCAGGTGATGGGATCGGAGATTTCGTTGGCATTGCCTTCGGCGAGGCCAAGCTTCGTCAGCGCACCATAGACCTTCTTCACGGCTCCTTCCGGCACCCAGCCGAAGATCACGTTCTGGCCCATGGAGAATCGTAGAAATCCGTCGCCCGCCTGGTCGGCGATGTCCGCCAGACCGCGCATCTGCTCGCCTGTTAAATTGCCCTGCGGCGTGGTAACGGTGACGATGTTGTAGCCCTTTTGCTTTTGCGGCATGACGTTAGTGCGACGCCATTCCGCGAGTTCGGCCGAAGGAGGCTCCCACACCGGCAACAAATCGCCCGATCCAAGCGGCGGCTTCTGCGCGCGGAATCCACCAAAACTTTCCGCCACCTGGTCCGGCATGGCGATGCCGCCATTCTTCAAGATGTCCTGATACTGTTCCTCGATCGCATCGCGCAGCCAGTCGAACCCGCGCGAGCGCATCACGAACTTCAGGCGCGCCGTGTTTTTGTTCTTGCGATTGCCGTGAACATTGAAGACGCGAATGACCGCTTCAATGCGCCGGATCAGATCGTCCGCGGGAATGAACTCGTGCAGGAGCTTCGCTTCGGTCGGCAACGGTCCGAGCCCGCCCGCCACAGTCATGCTGAATCCGCGGACGCCGTCGCGAATGATGCCGCGCAGGCCGACGTCGTTGATCGCCGTCGCGATGCAATCCTCGGGGCATGCCGAAAACGCGATCTTGAATTTACGCGGAAGATTATCGGTCAGCTCCTTGTGCAAAAACGCGAACGCGGTGCGCCGCGCGTAGGGCTGCACGTCGAAAACTTCCTCGGGATGAATTCCCGCCAACGGGCACGCGGTGATGTTGCGCACCGTGTTGTAGCACGCTTCTCTTGTGGTCAGACGCACGTCCGCGAGCGATTGCAGCAGATCCGCCACGCGCGCCAGCGGAACAAAATGATATTGAATATTCTGGCGCGTCGTCAGGTGACCCTTGCCACCCGCGAACTCGTCGGCGACGTGAGCCATTCGCCGCATCTGTTCGGAGGTCAGCAAGCCGCCCGGAACCTTGGTCCGGATCATGTGCACGTCGGGCTGGCGCTGGCTGTACACACCGCGCCGCAGCCGATAGGGGCGCAGCTCGTCATCCGTCAACTTGCCGGCGATCTTCGCGGCGGCCTGCGTGCGAAAGAGTTCAATGTCCTCGCGGGCTACTTTGTCGTATTCCTGCTCCAACAGTTGCTGTTCGGTGAGAATATCAACAGCCGACATATAGTCCCCCTTCCCTATAGAGAATATCATGGATGGTTTGGAACTTCAAGTGAAAGAACACCTTCCGTCCCATGGACCTGCGGTCTTGCTTCGCCCGTGGGTTGACATCGTGGCAGTTCATGACCGGCATAGTACGCCAGCCCGTATTCCCACATCCGGCGCGTCGGGCCGATGCACGCGCCCTCTAGAACCTTCTGGTTGGCCGTCCAGAAACGCCTCACGGACACAGTCCGATCCAGCACAGGAAGCTCGGTGCTCTTAAGATACACGAGTCCCACTCCCGCAGCGATCGCGACGCCGGCCACCGCGAGCTCGGTTCTTCCCGACCAAGCCAGCCAGCCGACGGCCGCGGCGGCCATCAGGAAAATCAAGCCGCCTGGCGCGAAGACAAAGTTCGAGCGGCGGAGTCCGGCCAGCAAAGCCTCCGGGAGAATTCGGCCGGCGGTGGGCAGCACCACCAGCAAGGATGCGCAGGCCGCGAGCGCCGCCGTGATCAAAACTCCTCCCGTGGAAGCGCCTGCTCTGGAGGCTCCTCCCACGAAAGAGTCTCTGGCGCGAGCCTTATCGAGCGCCACCGCGAGTATGATCGCGAGCGCCGGCATCAGCGGCAGGACGTAGCCGGGGAGCTTGTTACGCGCGGCGGAGAAAAAAATTAGGCCATAGATCGTCCAGGCCGCGAGCAACCGCACCCGGACGTCGTCATAGAGTCTTCCGCGTACCAGCAGCACAACCAGCGGCGTCCACGGAAATAATCCTGCCAACAAGACCGGCGCGTAATACCAGAACGGCTGGACGTGTTCCAGTTCAGGGGTGAGAAAGCGCGCCACGTGCTGCTTCCAGAAGTAGTCGTTCCAGAATGCGCTGCCATTGTGCATCCACACGAGGACGTGCCACGGCGCGGCGACGATCAGCATGCCTCCGAGGATCGCCAGGCGCCGGCCGCGCACGATCAAAAGGAGCGGCGCGAACAATACCAGCGGAACGAATCCTTTGCCGAGGATCGCGAATCCCAGCAAAGCTCCCGCGATCCAGCCGCGGTTGAGCTTCTTCTCCATACCGAAAGGCTCGAACAGGGCGATGAGCATCGCCGCGCCCAGCGCCGCCGACATCGGCAGATCCGTTAAGGCGGCAAAGCTGTAGGCCACCCATCCGGCGGAAGTCGCGAGGATCGCGGTGGCGATGAAGGCAATGGGCCGCGAAAACTCCCGCTCCAGCATGTTACCGAAGAAGATCAGGAACGCGATGCTGATCAGCGCCACGGGCAGCCGCGCCGCCCATTCGCCGGACAAACGAGACCAAGTCCCTATCGCGACCGTCCAATAGATTAAGGGAGGCTTTTCGAACCACGCATGCCCGTCCAGACGCGGCGTAACGAGGTCGCCGGAGTGCGCCATCGCGCGGCCGATGGAGGCGTAACGGGGTTCATCCGGCCCCAGCATCCCCGCGCCGCCCAAGTGCAGTAGATAAAGGATCAGGATTCCTAGGATCAGCCAAGCTCGAGACAAGACTTCAGTATAATGTTCGAGCGTCCGGGATTTCGAGGCGAATGCAAGGGATCGCGTCTCGCGTGCAATCGGGAAATCGCGGGGATCGTCCCGCGAAATGGAGCCGTGAATCTGTAGTTATAATGTTGGGTACAACATGCTCGGTACAAATATGAAACTTGCTGTGACTCTCTTTCTGGCCGCTTTCTCGCTCGTGGGGCAAACCAAGTCCGCGCTGGACAAGCCCACGCTCGAAGCCTATCTGCGCTACTCCGAACTGTGGGTCCCGCAGGTGACCGTCACCATCGACGACCCGAAGCCCTCCACCGCCGTCAAGGATTTTTACGACGTGTGGGTGCACCTCGCCTACAACGGCCAAATGAAGGACGAGCTGTACTACGTCTCGAAAGACGGCGCGAGCGTGGTCAAGGGCACGGCCTATGACATCGCCAAGAGCCCGTTTCAGTCCGACCTGGAGCGCCTGAAGGAGGATAAGCAACCGAGCTTCGGCGCCGACAAGCCCGTCGTGAACCTGGTGGTCTTCGGCGATTTCCAGTGCCCGGTTTGCCAGAAGGAAGAAACCGTGGTGCGCAAGGAGCTGCCCGGCTCCGCGGTCGGCGACAAGGTCCGCGTGTACTTCAACGATTTTCCGCTGACCTCGATTCACCCCTGGGCGATGAAGGCTTCCATCATCGGACGTTGCATGTATCGCGAAGGCCAGCCCGCTTTCTGGGACTACCACGATTGGATTTACGCCACCCAGGACAAGTTGACGCTCGAAAACCTCGATGCGCAGGTCCAGGATTGGGCCAAATCCAAAAACATGGACACCGCGAAACTCAAGGCTTGCAGCGAGGATAAAGCGGCCGCCGCGGAAGTCGACCGTTCCGTCGCCATGGGCCGGAGCCTTTCGGTGAACGCCACACCGACTCTCTACATTAACGGCCGCAAGATCGAAGGCGCGCTGGAATGGAATATCCTGAGCCAGTTGCTGCAGATTGAAATCGCTCATCAGGCGCAGGTCGCCAAGGCCAATCCGCCGGCCGACGACAAATGCTGCACGGTCGAGATCCCGACCGTTGGTGGAAAGAAGTAATACGACAATCGTCGGAAGTCCGCCGAAGTCCAACGAAAAATGCCCTGAGCCGTCCAAGCGTAAGGCGGGTGCGAATCCGCAAGGCAGGTTCAAATATAAAATGCCAAACGCCGTCTTCCTCGGAACGCTCGCGCTTGCGGCTCTCCTTCCAGTCGAGCTCATCTCCCAGCCGGTCGATGCCCCCCGTATCGATCCCAAGACTTACCTGGACGACGTCAAGTATCTGGCCTCGCCCGAACTGAAGGGCCGGGCCACCGGATCTCCCGAGCTCGAAACCGCCGCGGAACACATTGCAAGCCTGTTCCGCGATTTTGGCCTCAAGCCGGTGGACGGCAAGGACTACGAACTGTCCTTCCCCGCCGAGATCGGCGCAAAGCTTGGCTCGCGCAATACGTTTTCGTTTTCCGACGGCGGGGCGGCGAAGACCCTCAAAATAAACAAGGACTTCGAACCGTTCTCGTTTTCAACCGTCGGAAAGACTTCTGACAGCGTCGTTTTCGCGGGCTATGGCATCACCGCCAAGCCCTACAATTACGACGATTACGCGAACGTGGACGTCACCGGCAAACTGGTCTTGATCCTGCGTCATGAGCCGCAGGAGAACGATCGGCGCAGCATTTTCGACGGCAGGAAACTGACCTCCTACGCCACCTTCGTCGACAAGATGGCCAACGCCAAGGCGCACGGCGCGCGCGGCGTGATCCTCATCAACGACCTCGCCGCGCATCCAGGCAAGGAAGACAAGCTTGAGGAGTTCGGGTCCACGGGCGGTCCCCGCGACGCCGGCATCTTCTTTGTACAGGTCAAGGACGCCACGGCCGAAGAGTGGTTCCGCGCCGAAGGCCGCGACCTGCGCCAGATCGCCTCCGGCATCGACAGCGATCTCCACCCGCGCTCCTTCGAACTGGCGAAACTGAAGGTCGATCTGGAAGTCGATCTGGCCCACGAAACCAAGACCGTGCATAACGTCGCCGGATTTCTGCCGGGAACGACGCCCGAATATGTCGTGATCGGCGCGCACTACGATCATTTAGGCCTGGGTGACGAACACTCGCTCGCGCCGGACCTGAAGGGCACCATCCATCCCGGAGCCGACGACAACGCTTCCGGCACCTCCGGCGTCATCGAACTGGCGCGCTGGTTTTCCAAGCGGTATTCTTCCGAGCAAGCCCAGCCCAAACGCGGCATTCTATTTTTGACTTTCGCCGGCGAGGAACTCGGCCTTCTCGGCAGCGCCTGGTACGTCAATCATCCCTCCCTCCCTCTCGGTGACGCCGTGGCCATGATCAATCTCGACATGATCGGACGGATTCGCGAGGGTCACGTGTTTTTGAGCGGGGCGAGAACGGGGACCACTCTTGATCAACTGGTGGCGGGCCTGAAACCGCCGGCGCCGTTGAATATTGACGAGACCGGCAAAAACTCCGGCACCAACTTGAGCGACGCGAGCGACCATGCGTCCTTCAACTCCAAGGGCGTGCCTACGCTTTTTTTCTTTTCCGGCCTGCATGCCGACTATCACAAGCCTAGCGATACGGCCGATAAGATTAATAGCAATGACGCGGCCAAACTTCTGGATTACGTCGCGGAACTCACCACGCGCCTGGCCGATTCTCCGGATCGCCCTCAGTTCGTCAAGGTCGCTCCTGAACGTGAGCCGGCGGCTGGTGGCGGACGAAGTTCCGGCTATGGCCCCGATTTCGGCAGCATTCCCGATTTCGACGAACCTCCCACGGGCGTTCGCTTCGCCGACATACGCCCAGGCAGTCCGGCCGCGAAAGCAGGCCTCCAGCCGGGTGACATTTTGATTGAATTCGACGGGAAGCAAATCGGAAACCTCTACGACTTTACTTACGTGCTTCGCCAGCACAAACCTCAGGATTTAGTACTAGTGAAAGTAATGCGTAAGGGTCAGACAATTGAGGCCAAAGTACTGCTTACAGAACGCCGCTGATTTGGGATACTTGGCTGAAAACAAATGAACGGTCTGACACTGCCACCTCTCATTCTCCATCCTTTCGCCGATACCGGCGGACCCGACAAACTCGTGGAGAGCTCCCGCGCGAACTTGATGCTCCAGGGGCTGTTGCCCGCCGGCGAGCGCAGTTCCGACGATCTCGAGCGCTCGCTCATCGAGGGCCGCTTCTGCGAAATTCGCATGTTGTTCTACGTCGGCAAGGACCTCACGCGCTGGATCGATCAGTGCCTGGAACACGTCAATCGAAATCCACAACTGCGCGACTCCGGGATTCACTATCAGAGCTTCGCGGCCTATCTGGTGGATCACACGCCGGTCGCCGTCCAGACCAAGCTTAAGAAGTGGGGCGTCGCGGATTATAAGGCGATTTTCACCCGCGCCCTCGGCCTGTGCGTTTTACTGGGGTCCGCGCCCCTTCCCGATACTTTCTCTGACGAATTCGTTCGCAACTATTATCGCTACGCCGATCAGATTTTCAAGATCCGCCAGTCGGAGGTCGCCTTCGCCGACCTCTCCACTCTCGGCCTCGAATTTGAGATCTACGCGTCCGGCGAATATTCGCGCATGTTGGAGCGCGAATGGGCGGAAAGCTAGGAAGATTCGCCGAAGTGAATAGGTGAAGGCCTCTCGGCCCGCTGGACGACCCCTCGCCGTTTTGAATGGGCACTGAGCGGTAGCGGCTTCACGGAACCGCGAACGTCAATGCGCGGGCCGGAAAACCCAACTTGGGCGGTCCGCGAATCGAGTTCCGGCCCCCTCCTATCGATTCCCCGCATCCGGCGCTGCTAAGATAACATCTAAGGTTTTACCGGAGCCGGTTTTACTGGAGCTGGTTTTGCCGTGGTCAGCGTGAGATTCTTTTCTCAAGATCGCGTCCTGCCTGCCGCCGCGGCGGCACTCTGTGTCGTCGCGTCTCTCGCGGTGTCCCCCTTCGTCCCTCTGCTCGCCGCGCCTTCCGACCCGCAGAAAGTTTTCTCCGGCGCGACGAAGATGCGCCTGATGCTGGAGGATCTCAACAACGTCGGGAGCGTCATGATGATCGCCGCGCATCCGGACGACGAAAATAACGCGCTGCTCGCGTATCTGGCGCGCGGGCGTCATGTCCGCACGGCGTATCTTTCGCTCACGCGCGGCGAAGGCGGCCAGAACCTGATTGGACCCGAGCAAGGCGACGAACTCGGCATCATTCGTACCGAGGAACTCCTCGCCGAGCATCGCATCGATGGCTCCGAACAATATTTCACACGCGCCATCGACTTCGGCTTTTCGAAAACTGCCGACGAGACTCTCAAGAAATGGCCGCGCGACCAGGTGCTCGGCGACGTCGTGTGGAACATCCGCCGCTTCCGCCCGGATATTATCATTCTCCGTTTCACCGGCACGCCCCGCGACGGCCACGGCCATCATCAGGCCTCCGCGATTCTCGGCAAGGAGGCTTTTTCCGCCGCGGCTGATCCCAAGCGCTTCCCCGAGCAGTTGAAATACGTGAAGCCGTGGCAGGCTCTGCGCTTGATGACGAACCTCTCCAATTTCAGCGAGGAACAGCGCAAGGAAATCGAAAAAATCCCGGATAAGTTCGAAATCGACCTGGGGGCCTACGATCCCGAGCTCGGATACTCCTGGGGCGAGATCGCCGGCATGAGCCGCAGCCTCCATCGCAGTCAGGCGCAAGGCAGCCCGGAACGGCGCGGCGAAAACAAGAATTACCTGGTGACCAACGCTGGGGACAAGCCCGTCAAGGATCTCTTTGATGGAATCAACAACACATGGACGCGGCTGCCCGGCGGCGCTCCTGTCGGCCAAATCTTCACCAAGGCCCTCGAATCCTACATCCCCGCAAGTCCTGAAGGACTGCTCCCTCTGCTCGGGCAAGCTCGTCCGCTGATCGCCGCGATCGACGATCCCATTGCGAAGCGCAAGCTGACCGAACTCGATGAAGCGATTGCCGCGGCCGGAGGAGTGTGGGTGGACGCGCTCGCGGATAAGGCCGTAGTCACTCCGGGAGGCAGCGTCAAAGTTACTCTGACCGCGCTCAACCGGGGCACCGCCGAGGTTGCGCTACTGGGGGCCAAATGGATCGGCATGAACGATCTCCCCGCGCCCTCCATCGCGCGCACCGTGTTGGTCGCGAACAAACCGAGCGAGCATCCCGTCACGGTCAAGATATCCGACGAACATCCCTATTCGAATCCTTATTGGCTTGCTCTTCCGAAAGACGGCGCTCTTTATGCCGTTCCCGATCCCGAACTCGTCGGCAAGGCGGAAAGTTCACCAGTGCTTGCGGCTGAGTTCCGGCTGCGAGTGGGCGGAGCCGACATCGTTTTGACCCGTCCCGTGGAGCGGCGCTACGTGGATCGGGTGTACGGCGAACTCACGCGGCCTCTCGCCATCGCCCCTCCGGTCGCCATCGACTTTGGAGGGACGGCGCTGGTCTTCGCCACTACTGAACCGCGCGCGATCGAGGTCCCGGTTCGCTCCGTGACCGGCAAAACCTCGGGCGACCTGCATCTGGATCTTCCCCCGGGATGGAAGTCCGAGCCCGCCTCGCGGCACTTCGAGCTGGGCGGCGCCGACGAGCAGGCGCTCCTGACCTTCGATCTCACTCCGCCCGCCGCCCCATCGCAAGGTACCCTGCGTGCGGTCGCGAGTGTAGACGGCAAGACCATCAACACGAATGTCCAGGTGATCGATTACCCGCACTTCCCCGTGCAGATGCTTTTCCCTCCCGCCGAGGCGCGGCTGGTGCGCGCCGATATCCGGACCCTTTCTCATAACGTCGGCTACGTGATGGGCGCGGGCGACGAAGTCCCCGATTCGCTGCGTCAGATGGGCTGCGACGTTACCCTGCTTTCCAAGGACGATCTGATGCACGGAGACTTGAGCCGGTTTGACGCCATCGTCACGGGCGTGCGCGCCTGGAACGTCCGGCCCGATCTGCGCGCGAATTACTCGCGGGTCTTTAAGTACGTGGAAGACGGCGGAACGCTCGTCGTGCAGTACAACGTGGCCGACGGGATTCCGGGACAAGCTCTGGGCGGCGCTCCCGCGGCGCCCGCGCAACCGGTCGGGGCCGCAAACGGAGCCGCCGCAACGAATAGCACCGCCGCCCCGCCCGGCGAAGGATCTGCAAGCGGAGCAGCACGAAATCCAGCCCCTGCTCCCGCGCGGGCCGCGGCGGATACCAATACTCTCGAACACATCGGACCTTATCCCATCAAGGAAAGCCGCGATAATAAAGATCGCGTGACCGTGGAGGAGTCTCCCGTGACATTCCCGAATCCGCAGCTTTCCCTGCTCCACACTCCCAACGAAATCACCGCGGCCGATTTTGAGGGATGGGTCCAGGAGCGCGGTCTCGACTTCGCCGTCGAATGGGATCCGCGTTATCAGCCCGTGCTCGAATCGCACGATCCCGGCGACAAACCCATGCTCGGTGGCGAGCTCTACACGCGCTACGGCAAGGGCGCTTACATCTTCACCGCCTACAGCTGGTTCCGCGAGTTGCCGGCCGGCGTTCCCGGCGCCTATCGCCTGTTCGCCAATCTGCTGAGCGCGGGCAAGGCCGCGCAGTGAAGGAATTGCCGGACGAAAAGCCTCCGCTCTTCCGCACGTGGCCGCACCTTTACGCGTTTGTCCTGATCTATCTCGCCGCCGTCATTTTTGTGTCCTGGCTCTTCACGCGGTACTACGCGCCTTCGTCATAGCTCATGAGCGCGATTGATTGGTTCGTGCTCTTCGGCTGGATCGTCTTTCTGGTCGCCTACGGCCTGTGGCGTGGACGCGGCTCCGAAAACGTCAGCCAATTCCTGCTCGCCGGAAAGACCATGCCGTGGTACGCCATGGGACTGTCCATCATGGCCACGCAGGCCAGCGCGATCACGTTCATTTCCACCACCGGCCAGGGCTTCGTCGACGGCATGCGCTTCGTGCAATTCTATTTCGGCCTGCCGATCGCCATGGTGATTCTTTCGGCGACCGCCGTGCCCATTTTCCATCGCGCGAAAGTCTACACCGCGTATGAATATCTGGAGCAGCGTTTCGACGCGCGCACGCGCTCGCTGGTCACGGCGATCTTCCTCGTTGGACGCGGCCTCGGCGCGGGAATCGCTCTCGCCGCTCCCGCCATTGTGATGTCCGCCGTGCTCGGCATCTCCTATCACTGGACCACTCTCATCATGGGCGGCCTCGTGATTCTTTACACGACCAGCGGCGGCATCAAAGCCGTCACCTGGGCCGACGTTTTGCAAATGGGAATGATCATGGGCGCCCTTTTGCTCGCGCTCGTCATCGCCATTTCCATGCTGCCGGCCGATATTTCTTTCCCCGACGCCTTGCGGCTCGCGGGCGCGGCGGGCCGTCTCAACGCGGTCGACACGCATCTCGACTGGAACAATCGCTACAACCTGTGGAGCGGCCTGATCGGCAGCACCTTTCTGATGCTGGCTTATTTCGGCACGGATCAAAGCCAGGTGCAGCGCTATTTGACCGGACGCTCCATCGCGCAAAGCCGGCTGGGCCTGCTGTTGAACGCCATGGCCAAAGTACCCGTTCAGTTCATGATCCTGTTCATCGGCGCGATGGTTTTCGTGTTCTTCATGTTCGTGCGGCCGCCGCTGCTGTTTCACCCGGTGGAAATGAGGCAGCTGGAGCAATCGGCGCGGTACCCCGCGCTCGAAGCGCGCTACGAAAAAGCTTGGGAGGAGCGCCAGTCCGCCGCGCGCCGCATGAAAGACGGAACGCCCATTCAGGAATTTCGGGCCGCCGAGCAGAAACTGGAGGCCGTTCGCGCCGACGCCCAGAAGGGCTCCGAAGAGAGCGATACCAACTATATTTTTCTGTCGTTCGTAACCCACTATCTGCCGCGCGGCGTCATCGGCCTGATCCTCGGCGTTATCTTCACCGCCGCGATGTCCGCGAGTTCCGGTGAAATCAATTCGCTCGCCACGGTCACGATGATCGACGTCTACCAGCGCCACATCAGTAAAGGGCGCCTCGACAGCCACTATCTTCTGGCCTCGCGCGTCGCGACCGTTTTCTGGGGAGCCTACGCCGTGGCTTTCGCCAACTTCGCGCAGGGCTTTGGCGCGTTGATCGAAGCCGTGAACCAAGTGGGATCGCTGTTCTACGGCAGTATGCTGGGCGTTTTCACCGTGGCCTTCTTTATGAAACGCGCCGGCGGCGTCGCCGCATTCTGGGGCGTGATCGCCGGTCAATCGGTGATCTTTGCCGTGGCTCGTTTCACTCCCATCGCCTACCTTTGGTACAACGTCATCGGAACGCTGGTGGTGATTGTGGTCGCCTGGACAATGTCACGTCGCAACTCACCGAATGCACGTTAGACGCAGGGCGAGATTCGTGGGGCGGCCTCCCAGGCTGCGGCCGGATCTCAGCCGGCCTTCGATTCTGCCAACCGTGAAGAGCCGGACCGCGGGCCCGGCGCAGGCCAAGGGCCTGCCCCACTTGCAAACGTAACGGTCAGGATCTCTGACAAATCGCACTACATGGTCGGTAGAATTACTTAAGGACTACGTTCAGCGATCCCTGCCGGTATCCGTCCAGATCCAGCGTCACGTAGTGAAAGCCGAGTTTCTTGAAGATCGCGCTGAACTGCGGAGCCATCTCCGGCGTCATCGCGCGCGGCAGTTCTTCCGGCGCGATCTCGATCCTCACGATGTCGCCGTGATACCGCACGCGGAATTGGCGGAATCCCAGCGCGCGAATCGCATCCTCGCCGCGATCCACCGTGCGGACGTTTTCGATCGTAACGGGGGTTCCGTAGGGAATCCGTGAACTCAAGCACGCCGACGCCGGACGGTCCCAGGTGGCGAGTCCCGCGCGCTTCGATAGCTCGCGTATCTCGGCCTTGGTGAGCCCCGCATCCACCAGCGGAGCCTTTACTTGATGCAGCTTCGCTGCTCCCTGGCCGGGCCGATAGTCGCCCAGGTCGTCGCAATTCACACCGTAAACCACGTTCGCAATGCCTCGCTCCCGCGCGACCTCATCGAGACGCGTGAATAGCTCGTCCTTGCAGTGGAAGCAGCGGTCGGGATTGTTGGCGACGTAGTCGGGATTATCGAACTCGTGCGTTTCAATGTATTCGTGACGGATGCCGTGGTCGCGCGCGAATTGTTCCGCGTCGCGCTTGTGGGACTCGGGAAACGACGCCGAGTCCGCTGTGATCGCGACGGCGTTATCGCCTAGCGCCTGCTTCGCGGCCCACGCAAGATAGGCGGAATCCGCGCCGCCGGAATAGGCGACGATCACGCTGCGCATGTTCCGGAGCGCGTCGATTAAGGCGCGCTCTTTCGCATCCATGCTCCTATTGTACCGGCGACTCTATCGTGGCGCAGGCACTCGTGCCTGCGCCACGAACGGAACCAGCGACGCTTGAACTGTTCCGTAGAATGCGACTCTACTGCAGCGGCAGATCGTCCTGGTTGCCCACGACCTCCGTGTCCGGAATCAAACTCGCCGCGGCCACTTGATCGCCTGCCTCCAAAGTGACAAGCTTCACGCCCTGCGTCGAACGCCCGGTCTGCCGGATGGTCCCCGAGTCGATGCGCAGGATCTGGCCCTGGCGCGTAATGATCATCAGCTCGGAGTCATCTTTGACCGAAAGGATGCCGACCACTTTGCCGATCTTCGGCGTGGTCTTCATGTTGATGACGCCCTTCGCACCGCGGCGCGTCAAGCGGTATTCCTCGAGAGGCGTGCGTTTACCGTAGCCGTTTTCGGAAATGGAAAGGATCAAGCCGGTGTCGTCCACGACCTGTGCGCCCACCAGGTAATCGCCCTCTTCCAGATCCATCGCGTAAACTCCGTAGGCGCTGCGGCCCATGGCGCGCACCTGCTCTTCTTTGAAACGGGTGGCCATGCCTTCGTGCGTGGCCAGGAAGATGTACTGCTTGCCGTTGCTCAATCGCGCCCCAAGCAGTTCGTCGCCCGCCTCCAGCGCCATCGCGTTGATGCCGCGCGAGAGCGGATTATCGAATTCGGTGAGCTCACACTTCTTGATGATGCCGAGCTTGGTCACCATCACGATGTACTGCCCCGCGACAAATTCTTTCACGGGCAGGAACGCCGTAATGCTTTCGTCCGGCTGCAGGCTGATCAGGTTGGAGATGTGCTTCCCTTTGCCCGTCGTACCCGCGTCCGGGATGGCATAAATCTTCAGCCAGTACACGCGCCCCTTGCTGGTGAAAATCAACAGGTAGGCGTGCGTCGAGGCGATGATCATATGCTCAACCACGTCTTCGGCGCGCGTGCCCATGCCGATGCGGCCCTTGCCGCCGCGCGTTTGCCGCCGGTAAGTATCGACGGCGGTGCGCTTCAGATAGCCGCCGCGGCTCACCGTCACCGCGACGTCCTCCATCTGCACCAGATCTTCCAGCGTGATTTCGCCGGCGTCTTCCACGATCTGCGTGCGGCGCTCGTCGCCGAAATCTTTTTGGACTTCCTTCAGCTCCTTGACGATCAGCTGCCGCAGAACTTTTTCCGAGCCCAGAATTTCGGTGTACTCTGCAATCTGCTTCTGGATCTCGGCGAGTTCGTCCAGAATCTTCTGCTGTTCCATGCCGGTGAGGCGCTGGAGCTGCAGTTCGATAATGGCTTGCGCCTGGCGTTCCGTAAAGCGCGGCCCCAACTCGCCCGCGTCAATCGCCTTGGCGTATTCTCTTGCCTCGGCCGGCGTGATGAACGCCATCAAGGCCTCACGGGCTTCGCGCGGCGTCTTCGCGGCACGGATTAAAGCGATCACTTGATCCAGATTGTTCAGCGCGCGCTGGAAGCCAAGCAGCAGATGTTCCCGGTCCCGCGCCTTGCGCAGCAAATAATCGGTGCGGCGGCGGATCACATCGGCGCGATGTTCGATGAACCGCTTCATCGCCTCGATGATGGGGAGCTCGCGCGGCTGGCCGTTGACGATAGCCAGCAGGATAACGCCGAAATTCACCTGCAGCTGCGTGTGCTTGTACAGATTGTTGAGGATGACCTCGGCCTGCTCGCCACGCTTCAGCTCGTAGACGATGCGCATGCCGTCGCGATCGCTTTCGTCGCGAATTTCGGAGATGCCCTCGATCTTCTTTTCGTTGACCAGCGCCGCCGTGTACTCGATCAGCTTGGCTTTGTTCACCTGATACGGAATCTCGGTGACGATGATCGCTTCGCGATCCTTGCCGATCTTCTCGGTCGCGGCCTTGGCGCGAATCTTCAAGGACCCGCGACCTGTCTTGAAATAATCGACGATGCCTTCGCGGCCCAGAATCAAGGCGCCCGTGGGGAAATCCGGCCCCTTGACGATCTCCGCGATTCGCGACAGCGGAGCGGCGGGATCTTTGATGAGCTCGATGCACGCATCAATGATCTCGGTCAGATTGTGCGGCGGAATCTTCGACGCCATGCCGACCGCGATGCCCTCGCTGCCGTTCACCAGCAAATTCGGAATGCGTGTAGGAAGAACTTCGGGCTCGGTTTCCGTGTCGTCGTAATTGGGCTTGAAATCGACGGTTTCCTTGTCGATATCTTCGAGCACGGCCGCGGAGATCCTCGCGAGACGCGCTTCCGTGTATCGCATCGCCGCAGGCGGGTCGCCGTCCACTGAGCCGAAATTTCCCTGCCCGTCCACCAGCGGATAGCGCATGGAGAACGGCTGCGCCATGCGCACCAACGCGTCATAAATCGACGCATCGCCGTGCGGATGGAGCTTGCCCATCACATCGCCCACCACGCGCGCGCACTTCTTGGTGGGCCGGTTCGGCTGTAGGCCCATCTCGTGCATCATGTAAAGCGTGCGCCGATGCACCGGCTTCAGACCGTCGCGGACTTCGGGCAGCGCCCGGCCCACGATGACACTCATCGCGTAGTCGAGATACGAACGCCGCATCTCGTCTTCGATGTTGATGGGGATCAGGTTCTTATTTGCGCCGTCGCCTCCGAGCGGCATCTGGCCGCCTGGAGGATCGCCCGGCGGCGGTCCCTGTGGCGGTTGCTTGGGGTCCTGCGGATCTGCCAATTTCTAGACTCCTTAGGTCCTTGCCTGACCGCAAAACGGGCCGGCAGGTGGTCGTCACGGATCTACTAAAACAGCCTGGGGGAATGGCTGGTAAACCTTTATTTTAGCATGATGTAGCTTGAAAATCGATGTTCATCGGGCACTGCGTATCAATCTACGATCATTGGCCAAAGCGGGCGATTGGAGTATCCTCAAATCATGGGCGCCAAAACCGCCATCTCCGCCGAGCAATATCTCAAAACGAGTTTTCCCAACCTCGACCAGGAATATCGCAACGGCGAACTTGTGGAGCGATCGTTGCCAGATTATGTTCACGGAAAGACGCAGGCCGTGCTGGCCGCGTTTTTCCTGGCGCTACGCGCCAAGCTGGCGCTGTTTCCTTGCGTGGAAACGCGTATGAGGCTTCGCTCGAACCTCATCCTGATTCCCGATGTTGCGGTGTTTTACCAAACGGAACCACCCCGCGTTCCGGAATCGCCGCCGCTGATTGCCATTGAAGTTCTTTCCCTCGACGACCGCTTGAACGCGGTCCGGGAAAAACTGGATGAGTACAAGAACTGGGGCGTCCCGCACGTCTGGCTCGTCGACCCGCACGCTAAGCGCCTATACACCTGTGATGCGGGATTGCTGGAAGTCGCGTCGCTTGCCGTTCCTGAACTCCAAATTGAACTGACGCCAGATCAGGTATTCGAGTAGTTGCGAGGCGAGCGCTTCCTGAATCTGGCCGATTTACTCGGGACACCCCCTGAAGTAAACTAATCCCACTATGCTCCGTCGCATTTTTGGGCCCGCGCTCCTCGCCTCTCTTTGTCTGGCCCAGCAGCCTTCCGGCGTGCAACGCAATCCCGATTGGTTCAAGCCTTTCCCTCCGTTCAAGATCATCGGAAACATCTATTGGGTCGGCACCTGGGACCTCTCGACGTATCTGATTACGACGACGCAGGGAAATATTTTGATCAACACCGGATTTCCCGATACCGTTCCGCAGATCAAGGAGGGAGTCGAGAAGCTTGGATTCAAGCTTTCCGATACGAAGCTGCTGCTCGCCACGCACGGCCACATCGATCACGTAGCCGGGATGGCGGAGCTTAAGCGCATAACCGGAGCGAAGATGATCATGTCGGAGCAGGACGCCGTACTGCTCGAAGACGGCGGCAAGAGCGACTTCCGCTTCGGCGATGGTGTGCATCGGCAGTTCGACCCGGTCAAAGTGGATCAGCGGTTAAAGAACGGCGACAAAATCAAGCTCGGCGACGTAGAGATCACGGCGCACCATCACCCGGGCCACACCAAAGGCGCGACCAGTTACACGCTCACCGTCAAGGAAAACGGCAAGGACTACCACGTGATCATCGCCAACATGCCTAGCATCAATCCCGGGGTGAAGGTCAGCGGCATGCCGAAGTACCCGACCATCGCCACCGACTACGCGCGCAGCTTCCACGACCTCAAAGAAATGCAGATCGACGTATTTCTCGCCTCGCACGCCGCGCAGTTCAAGCTGCACGACAAGTACAAGCCCGGCGATCCGTACAACCCCGATCGCTTTGTCGATCCCAAGGGATTTCGCACAGAACTGGACCGGCTGGAAAAACTTTATCGGGATCAACTGGCGCAGGAACAGGCAGCGAAATAAACCCGACCAGCCCCGGCGTTGCAGTCGACCCGAAAACGAATTCCCGCGCGGCAAACGAGAAAAGGGGACCGCCCCACGAAGAGGCAGGCTCGCGAGCACGAGTCCGTCCAGGCTCCCGCTCGTCCCCCCTTTCTCTTCTTTACTTTCTCTATCGCTGAGCGCCGACCGTCTGCCTTGGCGCCGTGGCTGCCCCGAGCTGCTCGAGCAGCGTCAGCACATTCCAGTCCACCCATTGCTCCGTGATCTTCCCATTTTTCAACCGGCAGATCGACGTGCCGCTCACGGACGCGTTTCGGTTCGTGGGAGACACGCCCAAAAACTGGCCCTGTTGCGTGCCTTTTGCCGTCCAATGGACCACGACTTCCTCTTTCTCCGCGATGACGTCATTGATCGTGAAGTGCAAATCGGGAAACGCATTGCGGGACATCTGGATATGACGCCGCATGCTATCCCCTCCCGAACCCAATTGCGGAAACACGGGATCGTGGAACGTACAATCTTTTGCATAGATTTCCTCCACTGAGTCGAGCTTCCCTTTGCTCCAGCACTCCTCGTACACTCTGCGTACAAGCGCCTTATTGTCTTCGAGCATTGTTCTGAGTCCTTTCTCATTGGTGAGGTTCGGCCGTACACACCTGTGCGCGGGAGGCGGAAACTCGGGAGTTCAGCGATTCAACGGAGGGAACAGCAACGCCACTTGCCGCCTTCCAAAAACTCTCAGGCGTATGGGCCGGAGTCAGTATACACCTCGGAGTTTTCACAGCAAGGACGCAATTACGCTGCCATTGAAATTAAATTCCCGGCGGCAGTGAGACCTTTAAGATCTCAAACTTGCGCATGCGATTCCCCAAAACAGCTGGAGTACAATCGATGCACGGAGAATTTTCTGATGATGAAATTCCACAAACGAAGGCTCGCGGCGATGGTGCTCTTGGCATCCGGCGTGCCTGCGGCGGCCGAGTCCATGAATCCGCCCACGAATCCGCAGACTGCGCCGATGACCGCGCGGGAGAAAAAGAATCTGCACTTCGCGCTCGATTTCACTCGTGAGGTGTTGCAGGCCCGGCACACCGAGCTTTCTCCTAAATACCAGGCCGAGGATTACATCCAGCACAATCCCAATATTCCGACGGGCCGCGCGGCCTTCGTCGCCTTCTTCAGCCGGCGTCCTCCCGCGAATCCGATTCCCGCCAAGCTCGATCCCGCGCCCGTGGTCACGGGAGCCAAAGGCGATTACGTATGGTTGATTATGGAGCGCGAAGACAAAGATCCTCGCGATCCTTCGAAGACGTATCACTTCAATACATTCGACGTGTACCGCATGGCGAATGGAAAGATTCAGGAACATTGGGATAGCGCGCAGAGGAATCCTCCTCAGCCCGGCGCGAGCGCCCCGCCGCCGGTGACGCAGCCGGCGCGAGGCGAACCGGGCAATACCGGCAAGGTGTCGTCAACCGAGAAAAAGAACATCGCCGTCGCCACCATGGAGCTCAAGGATATGCTCCAGTACGGGCACCTGGAGCTCGCCGACAAGGTGATGGACCCCGGCTACATCCAGCACAATCCGAACGTGCCGCAAGGGCGTGAAGGATTCAAAACATTCATGAGCCGCGTCCCCGGCCGCAAGCCCGAAGAAATCAAACCCGAGTGGAAAGCCCCGCCGTTTCTGACTCTCGCCAACGGTCCTTACGTCCTGATGATGTGGGACCGCAAGGCCAAGGACCCCGGCGATCCATCGAAGGAATACACATGGAATCACTTCGATGTCCTGCGCATCGAAGACGGAATGGTGAAGGAGCACTGGGACGAAGCCCGCATCGCTCCTCCGCAGCCTCAAGGCAGGCAATAACAGAATCGTCGAGTGGTGGGTCGATTTGCGGCCTCGCGACGGTTGACTTCCCGATTTGAACGGAACAATATCAGTGCATGAAATCGGCGTTTTTGTCGGCGGCTGTAATCTTGCTCCTGTCCGACGCCGCCGCACAAAGTAGGTCCACACCGGGCACGCCGCCGAAAATCGTCTGGGGTACTGTTGAAGCCGTTTCGGGCAAGCAAGTTTACGTAAAGAGCGAACAACAACTGATCGCGGTGACCGCTGACGAGCATACGGAGATTTGGAAAGGAAAGGCGTTTCACGACCTTTCTCCGCTCGAAGCGGGCGACAGGATCATCGCGCGATGCCGGAGGGACGCCTCAGGCAACCTGATCGCGGAGACGATGCAGCTCAACGGCGTGAACTTCGATGCCGTCATCACAAGGGTCACTCGCGATGGGTTCGAAGTATTTACTTACCCGGACGCAGATCCGCAATCGGGCTATAGGAAGGAACGCAAGATCGTGTCCGTGGATGACGACACTTTGTTTGAGGCGAGCGCCCGAGAGGACTTGAAGGTGGGCCGCACCGTTTACGCACTGGGTCTGAAACTGAAGGACGGAACGGTCCGGGCCACGCGAGTGACAGTCTACGAAGGCAGGTGGCCTGTGCGAATGGGAAAGACAAAGGTTATCCTTCCGAACGGCCAGATCCGCGAAATCACGCCACCTGTATTGCGCTGAATCGATCTGAACCAGAAACGGACATCGCTGCATTCAAACCGCTCATGGCTAGCGTTGCGAACCGGCGCCCGAAACCTGCGCGCTAGAATTAATTAACCATGGAATTTTTAGCCGAAAGCCTCATCGAACTCATCACCCAAACCTCGACGAATCTGCCGCCCGACGTGCGCGCGGCCATGAGCGCCGCGCTGCGCGACGAAACACCGAACACGCAAGCGTCGCAAGCACTGAACATCATCGCCGCGAACATCGACATGGCGGCCACCGACGAAGGACCGATCTGCCAGGACACCGGCATGCCGACGTTTTTCGTCCATACTCCGGTGGGCGTGAACCAGATCGCCATCAAGACGGCCATTCGCGAGGCCGTCGCCGAAGCCACCAAACGAGGGAAGCTCCGGCCGAATTCGGTGGATTCGCTGACCGGCAAAAATAGCGGCAACAATCTGGGCATCGAAACGCCGGTGATTCACTTCGAGCAATGGGAAGAGAACGAGATCGAAGTGAAGCTGATCCTGAAGGGCGGAGGCTGCGAGAACAAGAACATCCAGTATTCCCTGCCCGCCGATCTCGAGCACGTGGGCAAAGCGGGACGCGACCTCGAAGGCGTGCGCAAGTGCCTGTTGCATGCCGTGTGGCAGGCGCAGGGGCAGGGATGCGCGCCGGGAGCGCTCGGCGTCTGCATCGGCAGCGATCGCGCACATGGCTACGATCTCGCCAAGGAACAGCTGCTTCGGACCTTGGACGACACGAATCCAATCCCTGATCTCGCCAAGCTGGAGAAGGAAGTTGTGGACGAGGCCAATCGCCTGGGCATCGGCGCGATGGGCTTCGGGGGAAAGCTCTCGCTGATCGGCTGCAAGATCGGCGTCGCCAATCGCCTGCCTGCGAGCTACTTCGTCTCGGTGGCCTACGAATGCTGGGCATTCCGGCGGCTGGGCGTGCGTCTGGATGCGAAGAACGGTGCGATTACAAATTGGATGTATCGCGATCCGTCGCGCCCGGTAGAACGCATGACCCAGAGCGAAGGTTTCCCGCTCACCGGCCGCGAAGTGATCTTGCGGCCGCCGATCAGCGAGGAGCAGATTCGCGCGCTCAAAGTGGGCGACGTCGTGTTGATCACCGGCGACATTTATACAGGCCGCGACGCCGTGCACGCGCATCTGATGAAGAATCCTCTGCCGGAGGGCGTCGATTGGCACGGAGCGGTTCTGTATCACTGTGGTCCCGTCATGCTGAAGACCGGCGATACGTGGACAGTGAAGGCGGCGGGTCCCACCACTAGCAGCCGCGAGGAGCCGTATCAGGCGCACGTCATCAAGGCGTTCGGCCTCCGCGCCGTGATCGGCAAAGGCGGCATGGGCGCGAAGACGTTGGCCGCGCTCAAGGAATGCGGCGCGGTTTATTTGAACGGCATCGGCGGCGCGGCGCAGTATTATGCGCGCTCGATCGACAAAGTGCTGGGCGTGAACCTCTTGGATTTCGGCATTCCCGAGGCGATGTGGAAGCTGCACGTGCACGACTTCGTGGCGATCGTCACGATGGATGCGCACGGCAACAGCCTGCACGCGCTCGTCGAAAAGGAAACAGGCGAGCACCTGGAGGAATTGCAGGCGCGGTAAGCAGAACCAGGAGTCAGGAGACAGGAGTCAGAAGTCAGAAGACAGGAGACAGGAGTCAGGAGACAGCAGGAGACAGGAGATAGGAGAGAAGGCCCGCCGTCCCCTGCTATAATTCTGGCTGACTCAAAAAAGAGGAAACACTAATGGACATTCAAACCGAATGGGTCAACCTTTCCGTCAGCGACGGAACCACGATGCGTACTTACGTGGCGACGCCCGCGGGCTCGCCGCGAGCGGCCATCATCGTGTTCCAGGAAATTTTCGGCATCAATTCTCACATTCGCGACATCTCCGAGCGCTTCGCGCGCGAGGGATATCTGGCCGTCGCGCCCGAGTTGTTCCACCGCACCGGCCCGAAATTTGAGTGCGGCTATACGGAGCCCGAGATTCAGCAGGGCATCGGTCACATGATGAAAGCGACGCCGCAAGGGCTGGAGGCTGACATCCGGGCCGCGTTCGCGTACGCGAAAGAGAGCGGTCTGCCAGTGGCGGCGACCGGCTTCTGCATGGGAGGACGCACGGCGTTTCTCGCCGCGTCGCTGGTGCCGCTGGCGTGCGGAATTTCCTTCTATGGCGGCGGCATCGCGCCGGGACCTTTCGGGCCGGGGCTGCTCGATCGCATTCCGCATCTGCAGGCTCCCGTGCTGTTCCTGTGGGGTGGCAAAGATACACACATTCCCGCCGAGGCCGAAGATCAGATCATCGCGGCGATGCGCGCGTCGGGAAAATCGTTCGTAACCGCCGAGTTCTCCGAAGCCGAGCACGGATTCTTCTGCGACCAGCGTCCCAGCTATCATCCGGCTTCGGCCGCGGTGGCATGGCCGATGGCGCTGGCGTATCTCGCGGAAAAGACGCAATTGGCCGCAGTGGCGTAGCGCAATGTCGATCGCCTGTCTATCGATCGCTTGCCGTCGCTTCCCGGCTTGTACCGAGCCGCTGGTTCAACCGCGATTCGGAATGGCACCTGGCAAGCTCGCAGGCGAGCGCGTCACGAATTTTCTTTCACCAGACTGGCTTTCACCAGACTTGCCAAACCCAAAATCTGTTTGGTCTTGGGCGTTTCCGCCGTGACCAGGCCGCGAACAAAGCCCCAGGGGATCATCACTTCGAGGCCCGGCGCGTCTTCGGGCGCGATCCACACGCCCGCTCCCGTTTGCGATTCGCACAGCAGGCCCGTGAGCGCGCAGCCCCCGGCCTGTTCAATCGACTCGGCCATGCGCGCTTCGGACATGTCAGCCGCGATCAGTCCGGTTTCTTTCAGAATCCGGAGCATTCCTGAATGCAGGAATTCTTCCGAGACCCACACGAGTACGTGCTTGCTGCCGTCGCTAGTCATCAGTTCCCTATACTAACGCTTAAAGCGTCTGTGCTTCGGCCTGGGCCTTCGCCGCCGCGATCTCTTCGCGCGTGGTGCTGACAATATTCAGAAGCCGGCGTGAAAGTTCGCGGATCCGATGCGTCTGGCGCAAATGGATGGCTTCGTGCGGAACCAGCGCTCCGCCGATCCCTAACGCGAGCGCGCCGGCGCGAAGGAAATCGGCCGCGGTCTGCTGATTGACGCCGCCCGAGGCCACGAGGCGGATCTCGGGGAACGGGCCGTTGAGCGCGTAGATGTAACGCGGTCCGCCGATCTGCGCGCAAGGGAAAACTTTTACGAAATCGCCGCCCGCTCGCCACGCGTCCAGCACCTCGGTCGGGCTCAGCGCTCCGGGAATGACCGCAACCTTCGCCTTACGCGCACACTCGATCACCTCCGGATCGAATCCAGGACCCGTAATGAATTTCGCTCCGGCCCCCAGGCACTCCCGCGCGGTCGCGACGTCCAGCACTTCGCCCGCTCCCACAATCACGCCCTCGGACCGCTTCGCCAGCTCCGCGATGACCGCCAGCGCACCCGGCTCGGAGCAGGCGACCTCCATGATCGGGATTCCGGCGTGCGCGAGTTCGTAGGCCGCGAAGATCCCGTCCTCGATCGAACAGACACGGACGGCGGGAACAATGCCTATCTTGAGAATCTGCTCGGCTACTTCCTGCCTGGTCATCCGGTCTCCTTGACGATCATGCTAGCAAATTCGCGGGGGCGCGCCCGCGCGGTTTGATCAGATCAGGAGCGGTAGGGCGAATCTCAAGTTCGGGTCGAAATGTCAGGGCACCAGTTGCGCGTCGAGCGTAATCTTCGTGTTGAACAGCTTCGACACCGGGCATCCGGATTTTGCGCCTTCCGTCGCTTGTCCGAACGCTTCGGCGGTGATGCCGGGAACTTTCGCTTTCAGCGCCAGATGACTTTCCGTGATGGCGAACGCGCCGTCCTTCTGTTCGAGAGAAATGGTGCAGCTCGTCTCCAGCTTCTCGGCGGGGAAACCCGCCTTGGCGAGCTGATTGGACAGAGCCATGGTGAAGCACCCTGCATGGGCCGCGGCGAGCAGCTCCTCGGGATTCGTTCCCTTCCCTTCCTCGAACCGGCTGTGGAACGAATACGGCGTCTGGGACAACGTTCCGCTATCGATGCTGATGTTACCGGAACCGCTCTTCAGGTCCCCTTGCCATTGCGCTTTCGCTGATCGCTTCATTTTGCACCTCCCGAGCATGGATGCATCCCGGGACGGCGTGGATGCAGGAAACTCGCAACAGATGCGGGAAAAATCGACGCGTGTGCGCCCGGGGCGAGAATCGGCGAGATTATGTCGCGCTACGCGGCCGTTCCGATCCTGATACACTGAACCGTTTCGCCCAGCAGTTTCCCAAGTGCAATCGTGAGGAGAATTCCCCGTGCCTTCTAAACTTGCCCATCTGATCGCGGTCGCCGCCGCAAGCGCGCTTCTGGCGGTACCTTGCATGGCCCAGTCGAAAATGGGACCTCCGAAGCTGGATGCCGTCTTCGATTTACACCTTCAATTGGGGAAACCAACGGATGTCGGAACCGTTGGCCCGGCCGGCATGCGCCGCATCGTGCCGGTGGCCGGCGGGACGCTCGAAGGTCCGGGGATTCCGGGCGGCGGCGCGCTGAAAGGCAAGATCCAGCCCGGCGCGGATTACCAGATGATCCGGACGGATGGCGTGACGGAATTGGACGCGCACTATGTCGTGCAGCTCGACAACGGCGCCCTGATCTACATCAACAATCGCGGTATGCGGCACGGTCCCGCCGACGCGATCGCCCAGCTGAACGCAGGCAAACAGATCGATCAGTCGAAAATCTATTTCCGCTCGATTATCTCGATTGAGACCGCGGCAAAGCCGCTCGACTGGATGAATAAGAGCATTTTCGTATGCGTCGGCGAGCGCCAGCCGAACGAGGCCGTCATCCACGTTTACCGATTAAATTAAGCCGAGCGGCCACTCGACTGTTGGGAGCAACAGGTGTCGAGATAAGTCTCGACACGGCACGCACGAGTCGAGTGCGTGCGCCACATCAGGCATCGGCGAATTCAACCGGCACGACGGGCGCCGGGACGCGTTCGAGCGTCGCGACCAACAATGCGGAAATCGTAGCCGAGATCGCCATGAAGACGAATCCGGCGTCGTAGTGTCCGGTCCACTGGATCAGCGCTCCGATGACGATCGGCGCGGCGATGCCCGCAATCTGACCGCCCGTATTGAGAAAACCCGACGAGTATCCCATGATGCGCGAGGGCAGAAGTTCCATGGCGAGCGACCAGAACGGTCCGTGGATCGACGGCAGAAAGAAACCCGTGGCGGTGAGGAAGATCACGGCCGTGATGGCATTCGAGGCAGTGGCCGTCAGCACCATGCATAAGGCATCGCCGAGCAGGACCGTCAGAAGAACGGCTTTTCGCTTGCCGGTGCGGTCGGCGATCCATCCGGCCGCGACGACGCCGAGAAACCCGGCGGCGTAGGGCAGCGCCGTCACCAAGCCGGTGTTGCTCAAGGAGAAGCCGCGGACTTTAAAAAGATACGACGGGAGCCATGCTTGAAATCCCCACCACGTGATGTCCCACATCATATATATGAAGAACAGGCGCCACAGTGCGGGGTTCTTGAGCAGCTCCGAGAACGGGATCTTGCGCTGGGCCGTTTCATGATTGCCGATTTCCGCGAGCTCCTCCGGGCTGACGCGCGGATGATCGGCCGGCCGGTCGCGCAGCAACCAGTACGCTCCGAGCGCGATGATGAATCCGGGGACCGACACGATGTAAAACGCCGTGCGCCATCCGAAGGCGCCCATCAGGGAGGCGAACAAGATGGGCGCGATCATGGGTCCGAGCGCATTCGAGGACATCACCAAGCCGTTGGCGCGCGCGCGTTCGCCGGGCGGGAACCACGCCGACAGCGCTTTGAAAGCGGCCGCCGGATGGACGCCTTCCGCGAGCCCGAAGCAAATGCGCACGACCATCAGGTTGGCAAGACTCCCTGCCGCGCCGGTCAGGAGACTAAATCCCGACCAGAAGGCCACGCCCAGCGTGATGCTGTTGCGCGGGCCGATGCGATCGGCCAGCATGCCTCCGGGAATCTGCATGGTCGCGTAGCCTAGAAAGAAGGCGCTGATGACCGCGCCCATCACCGTCGGACTCAGATGAAACTCCTGGCCGATCAGCGGCAGCGCCATGGGCATCAGGCTGCGGTCGATGTAGGAGACCAGCCATGTCAGGAACAGAAAGAAGCAGATCCACCACCGGACCTTCATGAATGCCGCCTCTTGGTGTCTCGCACGGTCATGTGGCTTATGTTATCGCACCGGACCGCGACGGAGACTGGTTGAGAAAGGGGACAGACCGCTCTGTCCACCAAGAGGCTCTTACTCGGAAATGTTTGAAAGGGGACAGAGTAGACTGTCCCCTTTTCAACGCATCGCAAGGCAACGTGGGAACCGCGTAAGCTGGAAAGAATGAAAACGCCGCGGATCAGAAGCAGAAAGGTCATCGGAACAGAATGAGGCGGACTCCCAAGCAGATCGGATTGGCGATCGTGGGCGCGGGGCGCGTGGGTTTATTCCGCGGTGCGGTGGCCGCGCGGCATGGATCGGTGGGCTGGATCGGCATCGCCGAGAAAAAGCCCGCCCGCGCGAAAGAAGTCGCCGCGGAGATCGGCGCGGACTTCGTCACGACCGATCATCGCGAGCTGCTGGCCCGACCGGAAGTGACGGCGGCGATCATTGCGACCGATGAACACCTGCACGTGGACCCCGTGCTGTGCGCGCTCGAACGCGGAATCCCCTTGATGATCGAAAAGCCTCTGGCCACGCGCATCGCCGAATCGGCGCGGGTGCTCGCGGCTATCGATCAGTCGGGAGTCGACGCGGTGGTCGGATATACGCAGCGATTCCGCAGGCGGTGGCTCGCGGCGAAAGAAAAGGTTCGCACGGGAGCGCTCGGCGACGTGACCCTGGTGACGTCGCGCGCGTTCATGAACCGGCTGGTGGCGATCGACAATTACCAGCGCACAGACCACCCCGAAACGATTTCGCCGCTGGTGATTTCCGGAACGCACGCGCTCGACATCGCCATGTGGTACCTGGAGGCGAAAACGCCGGTGGAGGTGTACGCACGTTCCATCGATAAGGTGCTGGGGCCGTTGTATAAAGGCATCGACGCCACGGCCGGCATGATCATGTTCGGCGACGGCTGCGTGTATCATCTCAGCATTTCCTGGGCGCTGCCGGTGACCTGGCCCGCGGCGGTGTATAGCCTGGAGGTCGGCATCGTGGGAACCACCGGCGTGCTGACCATCGACGACACGCATCGCGATATCGTGCTCGCGGTGAGCGCGCCCCAATCGGAAGGCTATGCGCCCGACAAGAGCCGCCTGGTGGATTTCATGGGCAGCTATCCGCCCGGCGACATGGCGCTCGGCGAACTGCGCGGCCCCATGCGCGAGGAGACCGAGTCGTGGCTGAATCGCGTCGCGCTCGGAGTGCCAACGCCGCACGCGACCGCGAAGGAAGCGCACAACCGATTGATGCTGACCAAAGCGCTGGACCTTTCCGCGATGAGACGTCAGCCGGTAGCGCTGCCGCTCGATCCCGGCGCGGACTTGGCCTAGTCTTTACGTCCGCTGCAGGAGCGGACGGAACTCCCGGACGTTTTTCAACAGACGGCGCCGCGTTAAAGGATCGTTGAATTTCACGATGGCTCCTCCCGAGCGATCCTAACACATGTATCACGGCACAGACGCTCTTACGCGTCTGTCCCTAAAACCTTACGCTTGGTTTCAGCCGCGTACCGCGTTGGCCCTATTCGCGTGTTCCAGATTCGCGCCGCTTCGACAGATCATCCGGGGCCGCGTCACCCGAACCGTGTCCCCAGGCGGCGGCGCGCGGTAGTAATCTATACAGAGGCTCATTGCCAGGTTTGCGGACCGGTTCGCGGCACTGCCTCACGTTCGCAGCGCTAAAGGAGATCGTTATGAGGAGCAAGTTCCTGTTCGTGATGATTGCGGCGGCGTGCGTTTTCGCCGCGACTGTTGCACTTTCAGCCGCCGGTTCGGCTTCGGGACCGCCGCCGTGGGCTTATGGTTTTGAAACGCCCGCGGGAGCTCCCGCCCCTGCCGCCGCGCCTGCCGCCGCGCCTGCCGCCGCCCAGGATACCAGTCTGAAACACGTCGCCGGCAGCGATAAGGAATTCACCCGGCAGCAGATCTCCAATCAGTACGGCCCGGCCGACTGGTTCCCCTTCGATCATCCGCCGATGCCCGACATCGTGGCGCACGGGCGCAGGGACGCTATGATCGCCGCCTGCGGGCTGTGCCACTATCCGAACGGCAAGGGCCGCCAGGAGAACGCGGGCGTATCGGGCCTTCCGGTTTCCTACTTCATCCAGACGATGCACGATTTCCGCGATGGCAACCGCAAGAGCGCCGACCCGCGCAAGGCGAACACGAACCGCATGATCGGCTTCGCCAAGAACATGACCGATGACGAGATCAAGGCCGCGGCCGAATATTTCGGCTCTATGAAGTGGACGCCGTGGATTACGAAGGTGGTCGAGACCACTACGGTTCCGAAGATTCACAACGCCAACGGCTTGTTTTTGGTGGAAGGCAACGAAAAAGAGCCGATCGGACACCGCATTCTGGAGACTCCCATCGACGCCGAAGCCGCCGAGATCCTGCGCAACCCGCGGTCGGGTTTCATCGTGTACGCGCCGCCGGGGAGCTTGAAGAAAGGCGAGGCGCTTGTCAAAACCGGCGCCGGCAAGACGACGGCGTGCGCTCTGTGCCACGGAGACGGTCTGCGCGGGCTCGGACCGGTGCCGGGGCTGGCAGGGCGGTCGCCGAGTTATATCGGACGCCAGCTGTACGATATGCAAAACGGTTTCCGCAAGGGCGAATGGACCAGCCTGATGAAGCCGGTGGTCGAAAAGCTAACGGACGACGACATCGTTTCGATCACGGCTTACACCGCCTCCTTGATGCCGTAAAATTTAGATGCCGTAACTTCTTTTTGCGCGGGGCGGCTTTCTAGAGGTCGCCTCGCAGTTGCGTCGCGCCGTCCTCGGTTGTCGTTCGGTTTGACCCCGCCTTTCGCTCTCCCCCATGGCGCTGCATCATCCAGAGTGATAAGCTACGCGTCTTAGTTATGAAGAGCCGCATGTTATTTGTGAGATCGCAGGTTCTGTTCATGCTCGCGGCATTGCCGATGGGCGCGCAGTGGATCAAACTGCCGACCGACGGGATTCCGCGCACGGCCGACGGCAAGATCAATATGACCGCGCCCGCTCCTCGCAAGCCGGACGGCAAGCCCGACATTTCCGGCATCTGGCAGGTGATGGGCGCCAAGTACCTGGTGAACCTGGCGGCGGATCTGAAGCCGGGCGAGTTGCCGATCCAACCGTGGGCCGAAGCTCTGGTAAAAGAACGCAGCAAGGAGACGCACGGGGCCGAAGAGTCCGACGCGAATTGCCTGCCGCCTGGTATTCCGAAAATCAACGCCACGCCGAATCCGTTCAAGATCGTCCAGGAGCCGAAGCTGGTGGTGTTCCTGTATGAGGCTTTCGGCTTTTACCGCCAGGTGTTTCTCGATAACCGCGAGCCGCGTAAAGACACCAATCCTTCGTGGTTCGGCTACTCGCTCGGCAAGTGGGATGGAGACGCTTTCGTGATCGATAGTATCGGATACAACGGCAAGTTCTGGCTGGATAAGGCAGGGCACCCGACGACGGAATCGCTGCACACGATAGAGCGCTACCGCCGGCCGGATTACGGGCATCTGGAAATGCAGGTCACCATCGACGATCCCAAAGTGTATACGAAACCCTGGTCGGTGACGGAACGTTTCGAACTGCAGCCGGAGACCGAGCTGATCGAAGGGATCTGCGAGAACGAGAAGGACATCCGGCACATGCCGGGGAAGTAATCGCGGCGTGGCCCCCGCGCCGGCCTGATCCCCTCAGAGTTTACTGCGAGAGACTCGACGGCGACGTCAGTCCCCTTGCGCCCCGGCGACGAATGTATTATTATTCATTACGTTGAATAAACATTCACCACCGAGGACAGCCATGGCCGCCACGCTTCGCCACATCGCCGCACCTTCCGCCAAGCACCTGACGCGCGATCTCGATTTCTCGACGCCCGCGCTGGAGCATGTGCTGGAACTTTCCGCCCAGATCAAGCGCGCGCCGTCGCGTTTTACGAAAGCGCTGTCCGGCCGCTACCTGAGCCTGCTGTTCGAGAAGCCGTCGCTGCGCACGCGCCTGACCTTCGAGCTCGCCATCAAGCAACTGGGCGGCGACGCGGTGTGGAGCATCGGACCGATCGGCGGCCGCGAGCCGGTGAAGGACGTCGCGCGGAACGTGGACCGCTGGACCCACGGCATCGTGGCGCGGGTGTTCGCCCAAACCACGATTGACGAACTGGCGCAGTGGTCGAACGTTCCCGTGATCAACGCGCTCAGCGATCTGTATCATCCCTGCCAGGCGCTCGCCGACATGCTGACCATCCGCGAGCGGTTCGGGGATTGCAAGGGCCGGACCCTGGCTTTTGTCGGCGACGGCAACAACGTAGCGCATTCCTTGATGCTCGACGCCACGCGCCTCGGCATGAACTTCGCGATTGCCACACCCGAGGGTTTTGAGCCGGACGCGGAGATCGTCGCGCAGGCGCGCGAGTACGGGCCGGTGCTCGTCACGAACGATCCGGGCGCGGCCGTCGACGGCGCCGACGTCGTTTATACCGACGTGTGGACCAGCATGGGCCAGGAGACCGAAGCCGCCGCGCGTCTCGCTGCGTTCGCGCCTTACCAGATCAATGGCCGGCTGCTCGGGCAGGCGCCGCCCGACGCTATTTTTATGCATTGCCTGCCGGCGAAGCGCGGCGAGGAGGTCACCGACGAGGTCATGGAATCGCCGCAATCCGCCGTGTTCGATCAGGCCGAAAATCGCCTGCACGCGCAAAAGGCGCTGCTGGTCATGCTGCTGAGCTAGGTACGGCCCGGAACCGCCCCTCCCGGCGAATCCCCGCAGGGCGATTCAATCGTCGGGAGCCGGATTGGAACATGCCGGCGTGAGACGCCGGCGCAGGCCACGGGCCTGCCCCACAATGACAATAATGAGGACTCATGAATAAACCTAAAAAAGTAGCGCTTGCCTATTCGGGCGGACTGGATACCTCGATCATCATTCCGTGGCTGAAGGAGAACTACGGCTGCGAAGTGGTGGCCGTATGCGGCGACATCGGCCAGGGAGGCGATGAACTCAGCGGCCTGGAAGCCAAGGCGCTCAAAACCGGCGCCTCCGAGGTCCACGTCGCCGACATGCGTGAGGAGTTCGTCTCGCAATATCTCTGGAAGCTGGTGCGCGCCGGCGGGGAATACGAGCACAAATATCTGCTGGGCACTTCCATCGCGCGCCCTCTGCTCGCCAAAAGGCAAGTGGAAGTCGCGCTCGCGACGGGATGCGACGCCCTGGCCCACGGCTGCACCGGCAAAGGCAACGATCAGGTTCGTTTCGAGCTCACGTATAAAGCGCTCGCACCGCATCTGGCCGTGATCGCGCCGTGGCGCGAATGGGACATCGTTTCGCGCGAGGACGCGATTGCCTACGCCGCCAAGCGCAACGTGCCGATCTCGCAGACCACGACGAAGATCTATTCGCGCGACCGCAATATCTGGCACATTTCGCACGAAGGCGGAGCGCTTGAAGATCCCGCCAATGCGGCTCCCGAGGAAATCTGGATGCTCACCCGCAGCGTCAAGGACGCTCCGGATCAGCCGGAAGACGTGGCCATCGCTTTTGAGAAGGGCAACCCGGTTTCGGTTAACGGGAAGAAGCTGCCGGCCGTCGAGCTGCTCGAGGAATTGAATCGCATCGGCGCCAGGCACGGAGTCGGCCGCGTGGATCTGGTGGAGAACCGCTTCGTGGGCATGAAATCGCGCGGCTGCTACGAAACACCCGGCGGCACGCTGATCATGGCCGCCCATCGCGAGATCGAAGCGCTGACGCTCGACCGCTCTCTCTCGCATTACAAGCAGAAACTCGCGCTGGATTACGCCGATCTCGTTTACGCCGGCCTGTGGTTTACGCCGCTGCGCGAATCGCTCGATGCGTTCTTTGACGCGGCTAACGCGGCCAATACGGGGGAAATCATTTTGCGGCTGTATAAAGGCAATTTCCAGCCGGTAAGCCGCAAGTCTCCGAATTCGCTCTATTCGCTCAACATCGCGAGCTTTACCATGGGCGCCGAATACGATCAGCGTGACGCGCGCGGCTTCATCAACCTGATCGGCCTGCCGATTCAAGTGCAGGCATCGCTCAAGAAAGCCGCTGGAAAGTGAATTCCTCATCCGTGGAGTGGTCACGATGAAACTGTGGGGCGGACGATTTGAAGAAGGGCCGTCGGAGGTCTTCGAGCGCTTCTCCGGATCGTTGCACTTCGACCGGCGCCTGATTCAGGCGGATATCCGCGGGTCGCAGGCCTTCGCGCGGGCTCTCGAACACGTCGGCATTCTTACGGCTGAAGAACGCGCGAGACTGGTCTCGGCTTTCGACGCGATTGCGGAGGAATCCAAGCAGCCCGGCTTCTTCGATGGCGCGACGGACGAGGACGTGCACACGCTGGTCATTCGCAAGCTCGGCGAAAAAGTGGCGGCGCTGGCGGAGAAGATTCACACGGGCCGCAGCCGCAATGAGCAGGTTTCGCTCGATGTGCGGCTGTGGATGCGCGGCGAAATCGATCATGCGTCGGAATTGCTGATTGAGTTGATGCGCGCTTTACTGGATTGCGCGGACAAGAATCCCACCGCGGTGATACCCGGCTACACGCATCTGCGCCGCGCGCAACCGGTGCTGTGGCCGCATTATTTGCTGGCCTATTTCGAGATGTTCGCGCGGGATTATGAGCGGCTCCAGCAAACCCGGGCGCGGGTAAACGTCCTCCCTCTCGGCAGCGGAGCTCTGGCGGGCAGCGGATTTCCGTTCGACCGCGAAGCCATCGCCCGCGATCTGGATTTCGCCTCGGTCACGCACAACAGCATGGACGTCTCGGCCGACCGCGACTTCGCGCTCGATTTTCTTTACGCCGCCTCGACCGCGATGCTGCATCTCTCGCGCCTCGCCGAGGACTGGATTCTCTATTCGAGCGAGGAGTTCGGATGGCTGGAGCTCGGCGACGGCGTCACCAGCGGGTCGAGCCTGATGCCACAAAAGAAGAATCCCGATTCGCTGGAGTTGATGCGCGGAAAGTGCGGACGCGTCTTCGGCGACCTCAGTTCGCTCTTCGTGACGATGAAGGGCCTGCCCACGACCTATAATCGCGACATGCAGGAGGATAAGGAGCCTCTGTTCGACGCCGCCGATCAACTGTGCGGATCGCTCGAAATGGCCTGCGCGGTGGTGGAATCGGCGAAGCTTCGTCCCGAGCGCCCGGCCGCGGCCGCCGAAGAGAGCTGGGTGGTGGCGACCGATCTCGCCGAAGCTCTGGCGCGCAACGGGACGCCGTTCCATCGCGCGCATCAAATCGCCGGACGGCTGGTTCTCGAAAGCGTGCGCTCCGGGAAACGACCTTCCGATTGGACGTCCGAAGCTCTGGCCGCTTTCGCGCCCGAATTCACGCCGGCGATGGCCGCGCTGCTGGACCCGTCCGAAGGCATGAAGACCCGTGAAATTCGCGGCGGCACCGGTCCAGCGCACGTCGCGAAGGCTCTGGTGGAGGCGCGTGCCCGCCTCAATGAGTTGTTGCTATGAAAAAAAGAAAAGGGAAAAGACGGCAAGCGCGTGAAAAGGGGACAGACAGCTCTGTCCACAATGACACTCTCAAAAAGACAGCGGTTTTAATCTTGGGGACAGAGTAGTCTGTCCCCTTTTCCATGAACAAAGCCTATCGCCAAAGCCAGATCCTGAAGCTGATCCGGCAACGCCCAGTGTATACGCAACAGGATTTGGCGGCGGCGCTTCGCGCGGTGAGGATCGCCGCAACGCAGGTGACTCTTTCGCGCGACATGCACGAACTCGGCCTGGTGAAGACGCCCGCGGGCTATGCGCAGGTTTCCCCGGAGCCGGCGGCCGGCGCGGGTCCGGACGTGGAAGCGCTGGCGCGCGAGCTCCTGCTGGATGTTCGCGCGGCACAAAATCTACTCGTCCTGCGCACTCCTCCCGCGAACGCGAATGCGCTTGCGGCCGCGCTCGACCGAGCCGCATGGCCGGAGGTCACCGGGACCATCGCCGGTGACGACACGGTGCTGGTGGTTGCTCCCGATAGGAAAACCGCTCAAACTTTGCGCGCCCGGTTCCTGAAACTGCTGAAGTAGCGGCGGGTCCTGCGATGGGGGCCGGTTGCCGCCACGGGAGCGGCCGGCGGGTACGCAGGGGGTAGGGCGATCCACCTAACGGTTCAAACGTATTATACAATTGGTGTTCGCTTAAATGTTCCAACGTGCTTATGCTTGGCTCCTGCGCTCGGGGATTCAGGAGCCCGGCGGTGGGGTGGCGCGCTACTACCGTGCGGATACGGAAAAGAACGCCCCGATCTCGAGCGAGATCACGGGCTACGCGGCTAGCGCTCTGTTCCATCTACATCCCCTCGCGTGCGACACGACGCTCGACGCGGCGCTCGCCGCCGCGCGCTATTTGACGCGCCAGGCGTGGTGCGCCCAGTGCGCCACGATTCCCTTCGAGCCCGGCTCCGAGCACGCATACTTCTTCGATACCGGTATCATCGCGCGCGGCTTGCTGGCCGCCTGGACCACGACGCGCGAAGTGGAATTCGCCGAACGCGCCCGGGGCGCCGCGCTTTCGCTGGCCTTCGACTTCCTGGGCGCGGGCGCCTTCCATCCGGTCGTTACTTTGCCCGAGAAACAGCCTCTCGCGTACGACCCGCAGCGCTGGTCGCGCAGTCCGGGATGCTATCAGTTGAAGGCCGCGCTGGCCTGGCACGACATCGGACGGGAATTTGAAGACGCGCACGCGGCGCGCATGTTCGATGCGGCGCTGGCTTCGGCGCTGGCGACCCACGAGAGTTTCCTTCCCGGCTCGGGCGACCCGGAAAAGGTCATGGACCGTCTTCACGCCTACAGTTATTTTCTGGAGGCGCTGCTCTCCGTGGGCGATCGTCCCGAGTGCCAAAGAGCCTTGCTTGGCGGCATGGAGCGCGTGGGACGCTATCTGCGCGAGATTTCGCCGCGCTTCGAACGGTCCGATGTATGCGCCCAGCTTCTGCGCGTCCGCCTGATCGCTCATCGGGTTCTCGGCCTGCCGCTCGATCGGGAAGCCGCGGCCGAGGAAGCCCGCCGCGCGACCTCCTATCAAGCGCGCTCCGACGACCCTCGTATCGACGGAGGCTTCTGGTTCGGCCGCAGGCAGGGAGAGTTGCTGCCCTTTGTAAATCCGGTCTCCACCGTTTTTTGCATGCAAGCGCTCACGTTGTGGCAGGGCCACTGCGAGAATACCTGGCGCTTCAACCTGCGGGAATTGATTTAAGAAGAGACAGCAACAGGGGTCGGACCTTGGCTGAACGGGCTTCGCGGGAATAAACACACTCCTCCCCTACAAACGAGGCTCTCGCGGCTCTGAAGCTCATTGCGGAAGCCCCCAATCTAAAATCTCCGCTCGATCCCTCTCGCGGTTCTGTTTTCGACTCTCGGCCCGCTCGATCACTCTCGCGGTTCTGTTTGCTGCATTTCATTTCGGAAGCGCGCTTCCTCCGGTTTGTTGACCCGCCACGGAGGCGGGCTGCCGGTTGTACGCGGCAGGCGTTCCGTTTGTTTGCCCGCAACGGAGAGGGTTCACTGTAACGCATCGTGACGCTCGGTTCACTGTAACGCTCGCACGCTCGGCTCATCGCGCCAGGGGCGTTACGGCCGCTCCCTGTTGGACGCTGAACGCGACGGTGACTCGAGTACTCGTACGCGTTTCGTGGCCCGGCTTCCGATGGCAGAACCCGGAACTCTTGCTTATGGTGTACACCGGAGCGGTGCAAAAGGGCGGAAGAGTGAAACTCGAAGTGGTTGAAGAGGGGAGGGATTCCGGATGACGAAATGACGGGACGGGCAAAGATGAGGCGGCCTGAGAGGCCGCCGCAGGCCAAGGGCCTGCCCCACGAGAATAGCCTGTGCTGTTTCGTCGGCCGGCAAAAAGCAGATCCCCTCCGCCCGGCGGGATCGCGATGACGATGCGGGAAGAGTCGGCACGACTGCCGACTCAGCAGGCCTGGCGGCCCGCGCCACGTCGGGGGCCGCGGAGAATGAGACGCCCGCGCCACGTCGGGGGCGGTTCTTCTTTCTTCTTTCTTCTGTCTCCTGGCTCCTCGCCCCTCTGTCTCCAATTTCCTGAATCCGCTTCTCCTTTCTCCTTGGCGATTAATCCCCGATGCCTAAAATGCCGATGATTCCAGCGTGAACCGGAAAGCTGCGTCGATCCTCGCCATCTGTCTCATGACGGCCGCCCTGGTCCCCAGCGCCTGGCTAGCGTGGCACTTTCGCTCCATGCCGCAGATGGGGGCCTACCACGACGACGCGGTGTATCTGGAATCCGCCAAGTCGCTCGCCGAAGGTCGCGGATACCGCATTGAGTCGGTGCCCGAGGCGCCCTACCAGACGAAGTATCCGCCGGTATTCCCCTTTCTGATGTCGCTGGTCTGGCGCGTGGATCCGCATTTCCCTGAAAATCTCTCGAAGCTCACGGCGCTGTGCTGGTCGATGCTTCCGATCTACGTGTTCCTGCTTTATCGCGTCCTCACGCAATGGGGACTGGCGCCGCTGGAGGCCGCGGCGGTGTGCGTTCTCACGGCGCTCAGCCCGCATTTCGTGATCGCCAGCATGATGACCATGTCGGAGATTACGTTCGGCGTGCTCTCGCTCATCGCTCTCTGGTATCTGGAGCGCGGCACCGCCGCATCGAATTCCAAACTGCTGATGCTCGCGGGCGCGGCCGGCGGACTGGCGTTTCTGACGCGCACGCAGGGCATCGCCCTGTTGGTGGGCGCGCTCGTCTTTTTTGCGTGGAAAAAGCAGTGGCGCAACGCCCTCTCCTATGGCGTGGTCTTCGGAGCCGCCGTCGCCGGGTGGTTCGCCTGGACACACACCCACGCCTACAAAGGTTCCGATCCCGTCACCCTCTATTACGTCGATTACGTCCGTTTCTACGCCGCGAGCGTTCAATGGAAAGAGATCCCCGAGCTGATCCGGATCAATACCGATTCGATTCTGTCGAACGGGGCGCGCCTTCTTTACGCCACGATCCCCGACGAAACGCTGTGGCGCATGTTCGCGTGGGTGGTAGCCGCGGCGTCCATCAGCGGCATCCGCCGGCTGGTGAAAAACACGGGGCGATATCATGTGGCGTTCTTCGCGCTGGCCGCGTTCGCACTCCTGCTGCCGTGGAATTGGCCGCCCAATGAACGTTACCTGATCCCCATCTGGCCGGCGATTGCGGCCGGATTTTATACCGAGATGCGGCATCTCTTCGAGTCGTGCCGCACGGTCTTCCGGCGGCCCGCGTTTTCGCAGAAAGCCGTCGCCGCGGGTATATTCGGGTTCGCCGCCGCGGGATGCTGCCTGCTGGCCGTCTCGAATGTCAGCGGCACCCTGAGGGACCTGCCGCCGTTGTTTGAGAGCTACGCGCAGATGAGCGCCGCGCGCGCGCCAGCCTACGAGTGGATCCGCAAAAACGCGCCCCAGGACGCGCAATTGCTGAACTACGACGATCCCCTGCTGTACCTCTACACCGGACGCCGCGGGCTGGCGATGCCGATCGTCCATTGGGTGATCTACGGCGTGAACGCGAAGCGGCTGAGCGCATACTTCGCGACCTCTCCCGAATTCATGCGCGAGCATAATCTGGATTACGTCCTGATGACCGAGAGCGATTTTCATCGCGATCTTAAAGCAGACGGGCGTACCGCGTTCCGGCTGGCGCTCCACCGTGCGGATTGGTTCGAACCATTGCTGCAACTGCCCGGCGCGCAGGTGTATCGCCTGAAGGCGGACACGCCGCCCACGCAAGCGAGGGCTTCGGCGGACCGCTCCGCGGCCGGAACGTGGTGGGCCGGGGTCCGCCAGACGACGCCGTCGATTCGCTGACGGGGCACGGAAAAGTCCAACACATTCGCGGGGACAACGCGTTATCGTAGATGGATGCCGGACCGATGCCGGCCCGATCCATGAAAGCGATCCCAGCGGATCTCCAAGGCCTTCTCATGAGCGATTCATTCGACAAATCAAATAAAAGCGACCTCTTGCGGCGCGACTTGCTGAAAACCGGCGCGGCCGCGGCCAGTCTGCTGTACGGCGCGAGCCCTGCGGCAGCCCAGAGCGCCCCGTTGAAACAAGGCGGAGGCAAGCGCATCGACATCCACGCGCACGTGTGGACCGACGATTATCTCAACATGATGGAGCGCTTCGGCGTGAAGGACACGAGCGTGCAGCGCAACAAAGGCGCGAGCCCCAGCGAGGCCGAAATGGAAAAACGCTTCGCGCAGATGGACGCCGCGAAGGTCGCCATGCAGATTCTGTCGATCTGCCCGCAGGCTCCGCATTTCGACAACAAGGCCAACGCGGTGGCCGCCGCGCGCGCCGCCAACGACCTGTTCGCCGACGTCGTCCGCCGCTGGCCGAAGCGTTTCGCGGCCTTCGCCGCTTTGCCGCTGCCGCACGTCGATGAAGCGTTGAAGGAGCTCGACCGGGCCATCGGGCAGCTGGGCTTTCTCGGCGCGACGATCACGACTTTCCCCGCCGGACGTTCGCCCGCCGACGCCTCGTTCCTGCCGGTCTACGAAGAACTGAACCGTCGCGGAACCGTGCTGTTCATCCATCCGGCGGGATGCTCGATCTATTCTCCGTTGATCAGCGAACATCATATGACGTGGATGATCGGCGCGCCCATCGAAGACACGGTTTCGATTCTGCACTTGATCGAAGCGGGTATTCCGTTAAAGTTTCCCAAGCTAAAGATCGTCAACTGTCACCTGGGCGGCGCGCTGCCGATGGTGTACCAGAGGCTCGACAACCAATATGTGTGGGAGAATCCGAAATTTCCGGAGAAGCCGAGCGTCGCGGCCAAGCGCATGTGGTACGACTCGGTCGGCCACGGGCACATCCCCGCTCTGCGGGCGGCGGTGGAGACGCTGGGCGCCGATCGCATCGTGCTGGGCAGCGATTTCCCGTACGAGGCGGGCGAGCTTTACAAGAGAGCGATCGGATATGTGGAGCTGGCCGGGCTAAAGCACGAGGACGCGGTAAAGATTCTCGATCACAATGCCGCGGGCGTGCTGGGGCTGATTTAGCGGACCGTTGGCGGACCGCCCTACTGTGAAAAAGGCGTCGAGAAGAGTCTCCACGCGGCACGCATGAGATGAGTGCGTGCGCCACAAAGCGCTGGGGTCTCCCCGCGCCGCTACCAGTTGCAGAGCAGTTCCAGGCTCGCCGGATCGAAGAGGTCGGATCGGGGGGCCGGAGCCAACCTGCTCAGCAGCGAAGAGGGGCGGGGGTCATGCATCGCCACAGCGTGGGACTCCGCGCCCTTGAAATAATTCTGCAAGTGGCGGTTGTTGAAATTCGTTTCAGTCTGGTTCCATTCGCAATTCACGCAGTGGGGCTGGGTCTCCGCGGCGGCCGACGCGCGCCGGTAGCCTTCGGGATCGGCGAAGTAAGATCGCGCGAGATTGTATTTCGGGGAGTTATAGTGATCCTCGACTTGGAAGGGAACGGCCCCGGGCGGCTGATCGCCCTGTTCGGAAAACACCAGATCGCGCTGCGGCGCGGGCGCGGAACAGCATGGCAGCACGCGGCCGCCGGCGTCCATGACCATGGTTTTGTAGAGCCAGTGGCAGGTATGCGCGGGCGCGGCGGCGTTCAACCCGGCGTTGAGTCCCAGCCTCTCCGCCCATCCGACGGCGAACTCACGTTCGATGCTTTCCGAAGCCAGCTCGCCGGGAAACGGATTGAAGTTCGCATAAAGGGCCTCGGCGGTATCGGGTTTGAACTTCTCGACGCTCGGCGCAACGCTCGCAACGCGGATGGCCGGATCGTCCCAGCTCACATCGAAGGGGGTGAACACGCTGAACTGGTCCACGTCCAGGTCCTTGGCCAGTTGCCGGGCCGCGCCGATTTCATGGGCATTGTGTTCGAAGGCCAGGAAGTTCCAGGAAAGGACCGGCGTCCTTTTGTTACGCCGGCGCTTCGCTTCCGCGAGTTTTTCGATATTCTCCAGAACCACATCCAGCTTGCCTTTGCGCCGGAATTTCTCGTAGACGAGCTGGGTCGCGCCGTCGATCGAGAGCGTCAGGAAATCGAGTCCCGAGTCGACGTACGCGCCCGCATCGAACTTGGGGAAGGATAGGTTGGTGGACGCCGCCGTCTGGATCAGGTAGGACTTCGCCAGCTTGATGAACTTCGGCGTCAAAGGATTCACCAGCGGATCGCCGTAGTTATAGAATCCGACGTGCGCGGCGAAGGGGCCGTAGGATTGGAACAGCGTCTCCAGACGGCTTTGGGACATGATGCCGGGCTTCCAATCGAACAAATGTTTTTCTTTCGACGTCGTGGAGTGCACGCATCCCGGGCAGCCCAGATTGCAGGAGTTCGAAGGATCGATATAGAGCGCGAAGGGCCGCGAACCCACATGCGCGCTACGCGCTTGCAGGTGATGCTTCGCGAGCCACAGATTCAAGACCTTGAGGGTCATTACTTTGGCCGCAACCGGCGAAGCGAAGCGCCCGCGGAAGATTTCGAACATCGCGGCCTGAGCTTCGTCCAGGCGGCGAGCAGCGGCGTCTGTTTGCCGAATGCCGGCTTCGAGCGTCGTGAGGACAGAGAGCAACGGAGCGTCGGCGAGGGCCATGGGCGTCTTCGATGCCGGGATGTTCGTAGCCGTTTTCAACGTCGTACTCAACACGTCGTATTCAACACGTCGTACTCAAAATTGGATTCGGACCTCGTTGATTCGCGCAACAGAAAGAGGAAGGCGCACCTTCGAATCCGCGCCTAGCCGAATTATACTGCGTTTCTCAGACCGCTCGTTGCAACACGATACGGCCTTCCGCTTTGCAAAAAGAACGACGCGGCCTCGCGGCGAAGCAGCCACGGCACGGAATTTCGCCGACCGGGCCGCGCTCAATCGTCGCTTAAAGACAACGGCTATCGCCAAAAGCAGATCCCTTGGCCACGCTCGGGATGACTGCCCGAGAGGTGCGCTTAAAATGCGTGGGCCACGCTTAAAACACCAACTTCAGAGCGAACTGGATCTGGCGCGCGGTGCCGACGATATTGGTGATCGTGCCGGCCGAGGGGTTCACGCCGGAAGTAGTGAAGACAGCGGCGGCCGGGAGTCCCAGGTTCTGGTGATTGCCGATGTTGAAGAACTCGGCGCGGAATTGCGCGCGCACGGATTCGGTGATCTTCGTATCTTTGAGCAGGGCGATGTCGGTGGTGCCGAAATCGGGACCCCTGCCTGTGTCGCGACCGGTGTTGCCGAAAGTTCCCGGCGCCTGCAGAGCAAAACAGGCCGGATTAAACCATTCGTTTACATGTCCGACCTGGACCTGGCAGCCGCTCACATAATTCGGACGCGGCGTACCCGAACTGGTGTAACCGACCTGATCGATTCCGTCGCTGATGTTGTACGACAGACCGGTGTTGGCCGTCACGATGCCCGTAACCTGCCATCCTTCCTTGAAGCGGTTTCCATGGAACGGCAGAGCGACCAGCATGCTCGCACGCAGGGTGTGGGTGATGTCGTAGTTGCACACGCCCTTGTCGGCGGCCTGGTTGTAGGGATTCTCCACGGTGGCCGCGCTGTTGGTGTTGTAGCTGGCCCAGAAGGACCCGTTATCGATGCAGCGCGAATAGGTGTAGCCGACCTGCGCCTGGACGTTGCGCGCGAAGCGGCGATTGAACGTCGCCTGCAGCGAGTTGTAGCGCGACGAAGAGATGGGCGCGAAATCCGTGAACACGCTGAGATTGGGATTGAGGCGCGGGTTGCCCACGATCTTGCCATTGACCAGCGATCCGAGATAGTCGACGCCATTGTTGACCACCAGCGCCGGTGGATTCTGTTCGATCTGCGTGAGCAGATGCACTCCATGAGAGCCCACGTAGCCGAGCGAGACAACGGTGCCGGGAACGATTTCCCGCTGGACGTTGAGATTGTACTGGAGCAGATAGGGAGTCGTATTGGTGTTGTAGTCGAATCCCGAAGGCGCGGTGGGAAGGGGCGGGTTGACGCTGCCGACAAACGGCGTGGGATAAACCGGATTCGATTGCTGCAGCGTTTGCCACGGCGGATTGCCCCAGAAATCGCCGCCGTAGTTGGGAGGCAGATACGGGTTGTGGAACATCCCGAAGCCGCCGCGGATCGAGGTCTTGTGATCCTTGAAGGGATCGAAGGCGAAGCCGATACGCGGGTCGAAATCGCCCCAGGTCGGATTGTTGCGGAATACGTTCGGGACGTTGGTGAACCCCGTGGCGGTGGCGATGTTCGGAACGGTGTAGAGCTGGTTGTGAGCATCCACGGGATTGGTGACGAACTCCCACCGCAGTCCGAAGTTGATGGTCAGCCGGGAGGTGATCTTCCAATCGTCCTGAATATAGGGGGTCAGTTCGACTTCGCGGAAGTCGCGGTGGGGATAAAGCGACGGATTATTGGGCGGTCCCTGCACGGTCAGCGCGGTGCCGGCGAGAAACGCCGAGAGGCTTTGGAACGTCCACGCGGAACCGCTGCGCAGCGGATAGTAGGTGTTCGTCTGCAGACGCCCGACGGAAAACCCAAACCGCACGCTGTGCGCGCCGTGGGTCCACAACATGTCGTCGGCTTCCGTGTAGCGGTTCTGCACCAGGGTGAACGGCATCAGGGTGTTGTTCCCGAGGCCCTGCAGGCCGGCGATCGTCAGGATGCCATCCTGGCGTCCCGAACCGGGAAAAAACTGGAGCGGAGCGAGTCCATTCACGGTGGGCGAGCCGGGCGCGTAGGCGCTATCGTAGGGACGCGAAAAACTCAGGCGCACGATGTTGACGAGCGTCGGCGAAAGAATCCGGCGTTCCTCCACCGTCATGTACTGGTTGTGAGAGGTGTCGAACTCCGGCCACAGGGGCAGGTTCGAACCGCTGAAGGGCTCGAACAAGCCTGCCTTGTCGGTAATGTAGCGCGCGAACATCGAGTCCTTTTCGGAAAACGCGTAATCGAAGCGCCCGAGAACGTAGTTCTCATGAGCGGTCTGATTCGATACCTGCGTGGACTTCCCGATGCCGGTGGCCCCGTTGACGGTTCCGGGATCGGGAAGCGGATAGAGAGCCATGGTATCGGCGATATAAGTGGCCACGGCAGGATTCGTGGCGGTGGGCGTCCGATGGTTGGCATCGGGGACGAAAGCCACCTTGGTCTCGCCGAGCAACTGCTGAATGCCCTCGTAGTTCACGAAAAAGAACGCCTTGTCCTTCTTGATGGGGCCGCCGACGCTGCCTCCGAACTGATTGCGGCGGAACGCGGGAATAGTGGCGGGGTCGAAAGCTCCGCGCGCGTCGAGATCGCTGTTGCGCAGAAAATCGTACGCCGAGCCGTGGAAAGTATTGGTGCCGGATTTGCTCACGGCGTTGATGACCGCGCCGTTGCCGCCGAACTGAGCGTTAAAAGTATTGGTCAGAGTCTGGAACTCGCCGATGGCTTCGATCCCCAAAGACGAGCCGGTGATGGAGCCCATGCCCTTGTTCCAGTAGGTTTGGAGATTCTCGTCGTCGAGCAAAATCGCCTGGCCTTCGGGACGCGCGCCCGCGATGGAGTATTCGTTGGCCCTGCCCTGGAAGCCGGATTGGGAAAAAGCGGTGATGGTCTGCACGCCCGGGGCGAGCTGAATCAACTGCTCGAAATTGCGGCCGTTCAACGGCAGCTCGCGCATTTGCTGCTGATCGACGAGAGCGCCGACCGTCGAGTTGGTGGTTTCTACTTGGGAAACTTCCCCTTCGACGGTCACGGTTTGCTGTTGCTGGCCGACGGTGAGCGAAAAATCCACGACGCTCTGCGAGCCGACCGTCAGCGTGATGCCCTTGTGAACCAGCGTGGAAAATCCCGTCTGGCCTGCCTGCACTTCGTATTCGCCCACGCCCAGATCGGCTACGCGATAGCGCCCTTGAGCGTCGCTCATGACGGACTGCGTCGAACCTGTTCCGACGTTACGAACCTGCACCGCCGCGCCGGCAACCGCCGCGCCGGAGGTGTCCGTGATGGTGCCTAAAATCGTCGCCGTGGTGCCTTGCGCGAAAAGATGTCCCGTCCCGAAAAACGCGAAGACGAGCGCAAAGGACAGCGAGAATACCACAGATGGCCTCAATACTTTCAGCATTGGAAAGTACTCCCTTTTGTGAAACGTTATTTTTTCGAACCCCTGTCCGCCTTACGCAAGGCGGCGGACGAACCTTTGTATATCCTACACGTTCCATGCGTGACCGGCCAGGGCACGGAAAAATGGTCGTGTCCCTCTACCATTAGGACACTACCCGCCGCCGTATCCAGAAGCGGTTAGAATGAAGGATAGTGAGCTCCGAAAACATCACGGATTCGGCGGCGTCTGAAATCCAGGCCGCCGTTCCTCCGCCTATCCCCGCGGCAGAAGTCCCCGCGGTAGCAGTCGAGTCCGGCGACCATCCCCGCAGCGCGATCGCGGAATGGACCGTCACCATTCTTCTGCTGCTGTTTCTGACGACGACGCTGGTGCAAGCCTATCGTGATCCCGACGGGCTCCATGGAAGACACGCTGCTGATCGGCGATCACCTGCTGGTCGATAAGATGGCGTATGCGCCCTCCGGTCCGATCAGCAAATTCATCCTGCCTTATGAGAACCCCCGCCGCGGGGATATCATCGTGTTCCGTTATCCCGTGGACATCCGGCAAACGTTCGTCAAGCGCGTGATCGGGGCGCCGGGCGACCGCATCCGCATCGTAAACAAGCAGGTTTACGTAAACGGCGTTCCGGGACCGGAGCCGTACAAGTTTCACAAGACGGATTACATCGCGCCGTATCGCGATAATTTTCCGAGCGAGCCCGACGTGATGGTGGACCGGGGCGCCATCGACATGCTGACCAATCACGTCACGAACGGCGAAGTGGTGGTTCCGCCCAACAGCTATTTCGCGATGGGCGACAACCGCGACAATTCGCTCGACAGCCGCTACTGGGGATTCGTCCCGCGCGAGAATATCATCGGCAAGCCGCTGGTCATCTACTGGTCCTACGACGCGCCCAGTTCCGATTTGCAGGATCCCTCCATTGGGGTGGATCACGTACTCGACGTCGCGAGGAACTTCTTCGGGAAGACGCGCTGGCGGCGCAGCTTCATGCTGATTCACCCGTATCGCGGCCAATGAGCAAATTCCAGCAAGGCACGCGCGACTTCGTTTTCGAATGGACCCTGAACATCCTGATCCTGCTGTTCGGCACGACCACGCTGGTGCAGGCCTTCATCGTGCCGACGCCTTCGATGGACACGACCGTGATGGTGGGCGATCATCTGCTGGTTGATAAGCTCTCTTACGCGAATACCGACCCGATCAGCAAGTACCTTCTGCCGTACACCGAACCGAAGCGCGGCGACGTGATCGTGTTCCGCTATCCGATGGATATCCGCCAGAACTACGTCAAGCGCGTGATGGGCGTGCCCGGCGATCACATCCACATCCTCAACAAGGTCGTGTACCTGAACGGCAAACCTCTCCAAGAACCGTACGCGCAGCACATCTTTCCCGGCCTCGAACCATACCGCGACACATTTCCCGCCGAGCCGGCCGGTCCGGTGGTGGACCGCGCGATCAAGATGCTCGCCGAGAACGTGCAGAACGGCGAACTGGTGGTTCCTCCGGGCAATTATTTCGCCATGGGCGACAATCGCGACAACTCGCTCGACAGCCGCTACTGGGGATTCGTGCCGAGGGACTACATCATCGGCAAACCGCTGTTTATTTTCTGGTCCTATGACGCGCCGACCGAGGATTGGGTGGGCAGCGGCGGCGGCCACTACGTCGATCTGCTGCAGAATTTCTTCGCCAAGACGCGCTGGAACCGCACGCTGAAGCTGATTCGCGGCGTTCCGATCAGCTAGATCACTTTCTGAAGAAATCCACTATCATGGAAGACTTTTCGGCCCGCTCGATGACTCTCGCGGTTCTGAACGGGAGCCGCGCAAGAAGCGCCTAATATCATGTCGCATCTCTACGGGCTCATCCTCGCCGGAGGACGCGGGACGCGCTTCTGGCCCCGCAGCCGCCGCGGCCGCGCCAAGCAGGTTCTCAACTTCTTCGGCGATCGCACACTGATCCAGCAGACCGTCGACCGTCTGAAGCCGCTGCTCCCGCCCGAACGCATCTGGGTGCTGACGAATCATCATCTGCGCGCGGAGATCGTCAAGCAGCTCCCGGAAGTCCCCAAGGGCCAGATTCTGGCCGAGCCCGCGCAGCGCAATACCGCACCCGCGATCGGTCTCGCGGCGCAGATTCTATCGCGCATCGATCCCGAAGCCGTGATGGGTGTGTTCCCCGCCGATCACGTGATCGCGAAGAATCGCGATTACGTCCGGCTGCTGCGCCCTGCGTTTCGCGCCGCGGGCGAAGGCAAGATCGTGGTGATCGGAATCCAGCCGCGCTGGGCGGAGACGGGATACGGCTACGTCGAATTCGACCAACACGAATTTGCCACGCGGGTGGAAGGGCGAGCCAACCCGCCCGCGGCGAGCATCCCGATTCGCGTGGAAAGCTTCCGCGAAAAGCCGGATCTGAAGACCGCGGAGGCGTTTGTTATGGCCGGCAATTTCTATTGGAACGCCGGCATGTTCTTCTGGAAGGCGTCCGTGCTGCTCGAAAACCTGCGCCAGTTTCAGCCGAAAACGGCGTCGTTGCTGGCCAGCCTTCCGCCCATGGCGAGCCGCCAGTTCGCGCCCAAGCTGGAAGCGACGTTCCCTTTGTGCGAAAACATTTCCATCGACTACGCGGTGCTGGAACGAGCTAAGAATGTGGTCGGAATTCCCGCGGGCGATATCGGATGGAGCGACGTCGGAAGCTGGAACGCGGTTTACGAGCTTCACAAGCGCGACGCGCAGGGGAATGCGCTGCGCTCGCCGTCAATGGTCGAGGCAAGCACGGGCAATTATGTCGAGGCGGACAAGAAACTGGTCGCGCTGCTCGGGGTGAGGGATTTGATTGTCGTGGATACGCCGGATGCGTTATTGATTGCCGATCGCAGCCGGGCACAAGAGGTCGGGGATTTGGTGAAGCGGCTGGAGAAAGCCGGGCATCACCATCTGTTGTAGCGCGGGCTGTGGCGCACGCTCCCAGCGTGCCGCGTCGAGACTCTTCTCGACACCTGCTCCCGGCCGAAAATACGCGCCCAGGCGTCGGCACGAGTGCCGACGCGGCACGCAGGAGTGCGTGCGCCACGTCGGGCGGACGGGGTCGGCAATTGATCAAGCGGCTGGACGGCTACTCGCTTGTTCCGTCGGTCGCGAAATAGAGAGAGCAGCCCATACAGAAGAATTCCATTCAGACCGCCACAAACAAGCGGGAAAAGAATAAACATTCCCTGTGTCGACGTCAGAGATTCGACGAGAGCTACAGCCGGAGCGGACGAGGCAGGCCTGGCGGCCCGCGCCACGTCGACGGGACTATCGGACTACGATCTTTGCGAGTCCCGCGTTGCCCGCTGAATCATACACACGGACGACCACGACGTGCTCGCCGACGGGGAAATTGTCGATGTGGATCAGAAAATGCTCGCGCGGCGAATCCGTCAAACCGTCGGCGGCTTCGACGGGCAGCCACGGCTGCGTGTCGAGCGAATATTCGCAGCGGCGTAAATCGGAACCGCGATCCTCGGCGTCGACATCGATATCCACCGCGGTTCCCGCACGCCGCGGTGAACCGGCAGTCACCACGGGCGGAGTATTATCGATCAACACCGGAGCGCTCACGAGCTCCGTCTGGCGAGCCTGATCAGCAGCGTTCGAGGGACGATCCGAGGCGACCACGCGGAAATAATAGCGGCCGTCGGCGAGAGCATCGGCATCGAGCGGATACGTGTTCTCGCTCATATTGGCGCGCAAGAGCTTCCAATCGCGTTCGTCTTCGCCGCGGAAATAGAGGGTATAGGAGAGCTTATCGCCGTCGGGGTCGTCAGCCTGCCAGATCACCTGCATTTGCTGGCCCGAAGGACGCCCGAGAGTTTGCGTCTGCGTACCGGCCGCTGTGGACGTGTCGCCGGTATCCGTCACCGTGATGGAATACGCGGACGACGACGAGGCGGGCGCGGACGACGCGGCTTTCGTCGAGGGATTCGAAGAGGAAACGCTGATGCTGCGAATGTTTGGAGGCGTGTTCTGCGGCAGGTAAGCCAGACGGACGCTTGAGACTTCGACGGGCGCGCCGGAGAACTCCGCTCGCCATTGAATGAAACGGGCGTTGGGGCTGGCGATGGCCGAGGGGCTGGAGATGGGCGCCGACCAATCGCTCCATGTGCCATCGGGACGCGCGGAGTTACCGGTGCGCGTTTTGAAGGTGACGCCTTGATTGGCCGCGGTCCCGGCGGCATTCGCCCACGAAATACGCCCCCAGCGGGCCACGGCTCCGGAATCGTGCACAGGAGACTCGAACCAGCCGCCCGAGGTCGCGTTCAAGTCGAGCCTCACGAGTTTGGCGGCGCTTCCCATGGCGGCGAACACACCTCGGGGCGAGGCGACCAGGCGGGTGGCGTCGCTTTCGTTGGCCTGCGCGACGAGAGCGGGGTCCTGAGCGCTGCCGGCCCCGGAACTCCCGGCAGCAGCATCGGCGCGGAGCGAAGCGGAGGGCCGGGCATCCACACGATAAATGCGGCCCTGCGCGTCGGTCAGCAGAAGCAGCGTCCCGGAAGGTTCGGCAACGAGGTCGTAAATGTTTTCGTCCTTCGAACTCCACAAAGTTTCGACGGTGTTATCGGGCGAAATGCGATAGAGCGCGGATCGCTCGACGCCGGTGTTCTCCGACGTCGTGGTCACGGCGGCAACCGTGGGAGGAGTGGCGGACGGCTTGGGCGCTTCGGGCTTCGGAGGAGTGATCATCGCGGACTGGGCGTCGGCGGTAACGGTGATGCTGGTGGGCGGAGCAGTGACGGTCGTTCCCGAGACATTTATGGCTGACGAAGCCGCTCCCACGCGGCGCGCGACACTTCCGCCCAACGCCGCGGCGTAAATGGTGCCATCGGAGGCCGTGAGAATGGAGCGGATTTCGGGGAGATGAGACTGGTACAGAACGAAGGCTTTGCCAGGGTCTCCTGAAATGCGGTACAGGATGCCGTTCGGCTCGCTCCCGGCGAGCAGACGTCCTTGGCGATCGAACGCCAGCGCGGTCACGTGGGATTGGCCGGTTTCATAGTAAAGCTCGCCGTGGTTTGCCGAAGTGACGCGATAGATTTTGCCCTGCTGGCCGGTGCCGACGTAGAGCGATCCGTCGGGCGCGAACGCCAGAGCCCAAATGTAAGGCTCCCGCGGCGAAAAGTATTCGGTCGCTTTGCCATTCTCGATGCGATAAACGTTGCCATCGGGAGACGTGCCCGCGTAAACGACGCCCTTGCGATCCACGGCCACCGCAAAAATCTCAGGTTGATCCGCCGTCCAAATGACCGAGCCTTTCCCGGACCCGTCCACTTTGAGGAGGCGTCCGCGATGGCCGGTTCCGAGATACAGCGAGCCGTCGGGGCCAGTTGCGACGGCCCAGATTTCCGGCTGGTCGGTGGAATAAACGGGCACCAGAGAGGGGCCGGGGACGAGGCGTCCATCGCGGGTGAGGGAAAGTCCGCTGAGGCGTCCGCGCAAGAAATCCTGATAGCCGTTCAATTCCCAGATCGTGGTGGTGGCGGCGTGCACAGCGCCCGCAGTCACCAGCAGCACACACATGGCGATTGTGTGGACGGCAGCCGCAAACAGCAGGTCCCTCGACTTCGCTCGGGATGACAAGAAACGGTTATTTGGGACGAGGTGCACTATTCCTTCACCTCGACTTGCACGGTTTTGGTGCCGGTGACGACCCATCCAGGGCCGGGGGAGACTTCCAGTTCGGCGAGTTTGGCGCCGCGGGCGATGGTCAGATTCGTGCTGCCGGCTTGCGCGCGCGTGAGGATCATGGCGAGCGAAGGGGGAGGATCGGGTAGATCGCGCCCCTCCACTGTGAAGGACGGCTCCGAACGCCACACGCGCAAATACGCTTTGGTATTCGATCGCAGGCCGTTCAGCAGATTGAGCACTTGCTCCGGGGAGTGCTGGGGCGTGCCGACAGCGGCCTGGAATTCGACGATATTCGTCGCGGTGGCATCGGAAACGGTGAAGTACAGCATTCCGTTCGGCGCCCCCACGGGCACTCGATAGCGTACGTGGCGGGACATTTCCAAGCCGTTTTCTCCTCCCATGACGACGACCAGATCAAGTTCCTCGCCGGGACGCGCGGAACGCGGCGCAATGAAATCGAGGATCTGGCTCTGGCCGCGCTTTTCCACAGGACGGACGTCGAGCGTGAGATTCTTGACCTTCAGCGCGTCGAAACCGCTTTGCAAAGCAAAGCCCAGCGTGGACGCCACACCCCCCGAGGCGATCGCCGGGACGGCCACGTCGCCACTATAGACATCGTCGATGCGGACGGATCCGCCCTCGAAATCGATCTTCCCGCTCATCGAATACGTTTCCGGACCGATGTTGCGCTCGGTCGCGTCGATGGCGGAAAAAAGCGCCATCTGCGTGAGCAGAGGCGTCATCACACGATCCTGCACCATGCGCATGCGGTAAGCATTGGCGCCGACGCGAATCTCGACGGGAATCATCGCCGCGGCGCGGCCGGTCACGCCAGCGATGGCCGTGTCGCGGTCGGCGGTGATCGAGCCCATCCATTCGCGGGCGGTCGAGATTTTAAAAGAGCTCAAAAGGTTGGGGAGCAGCGCCAGAACTTCGGCTTGCGCAAACGGCAAGTCCGTGGGTCCGGCTGCGAGGAACCGGTGCCCGAAAGCGTAGATGCGATCGCCATCAATGGCGGTCACGGTTCCGTCCGCGCCCGTAGACATGTCGCCCGCGAGCAATTGTACGCTGATCATGGAGCCGGGCTCGAGTTTTTTGGGATCGCCCAAGCGATCGCCGGGAGCGCCGCCGCCGGAAATGCCCTGGCGCGGATCGAGCCCCATGGTGCGAAGCTGCGGAGCGAAATGATCGAGAGTCGCGGCGGTGAATCCCGAAAACGAGACAGGCGTGGCGATCTCTTCGAGGCGCGTATTTCCATCGATGACAGGAGAGCGACGGGGCGGAAGATTCACCGCTAACTGCCGTGAGGCGTCGGCGGAAGGCTTGGGTTCGACGCGCAGCATATCTTCGATGGGTCGAATCCCGGCGATCGCTTCCTTCGACTGGGGGAAGCTCAGGGCCACGGCGCCCACGAGTTTTCCGTCGATATAGACGGGCGATCCGCTCATCCCCTGCATGACGCCGGTAGCCGCGAGAGGCCCGCCGCTCAGTCGAGCGAGGATGATCGATTGACGGGGTCCCAGGTTATCGAGAACGCCCAGGATTTCGACCTGAAAATCCTCAACGCGGGTGCCGGCAAAGACAGTGCGTCCAATCCCGTGCTGGCCGGCGCGAACGTCCTTGAGCGGGAAGATCTCGGGCGCGGCCTGCGCGAGACAGGCAAGACCGAACGAAGCGAGGCTCAACCAAAAGAGACTCCGCCGGGCGAAGCACGAGGTCGAACTTCGCGGTGTCAAAAGATGTCCAGCCACAGCTATATTTTAGGTCCTTTCGGGAGGCTGTGCCCGCCGGGGCCGGCAAGCATGAACATGGCGTGACTGTGGAATGAACTTTAGTCAACGCTCGAAAGCACCTTAGAAAAAAAAGCTTCTAATTAGTTGTAACGGCGTGGGTAGGACGGGTATCCGGTACACGTAGTAGTATAGGGAGGACGCCGACTCTTTGGGGCTCGGCGGTACGCCGCAGACTCATAATTTAGGAGGTATCCCATGTGGAACCGCCGCAAGGACGAAGTAATTCATAAGCCGACCACGGCCCCCCCGGCCTCATCGCCAGCACCTGAACCCGCTAAGGAAGGAATCCCCATGTCGACGCAACCCGCACGCCCGGTAGAAACTCATCATGACACCAACCGCGGAGGAGGAGGACCGGCGATTCTGGGTAAATCCGTAATCGTCAAAGGCCAAATCTACGCCCGCGAGGATCTGACCATCGACGGCGAGGTCGAAGGAACGGTGGAATTGCAGGAGCATCGCCTGACGGTCGGGCCGAACGGCAAGGTGGCGGCGACGGTGAAGGCGCGCGAAGTGGTGGTGCTGGGCACGCTGGAGGGCAATGTGGAAACGCGCGACAAGATCCACATTCGCAAGGATGCGAAGCTGGTGGGCGATATCAAGACGGCGCGGATCGAGATCGAAGACGGGGCCTATTTCAAGGGCAACATCGATATTATCCGCACCGAAGTCAAGCCGGCCGCAGCGCCTAAACCGCAGCCCGCGGCCGTGGCGGCAACGTCGGCCCCGAATGCTCCGGCGGCGGCAGCAGCAGCCGACCACAAGAGGTAACGGTTGGTTCGGGCGCCAGCGGCATTCGAGACCCGGAACAGCAACGGGCTTTCCCAGTTCTGTAGCACGCTCGAAGAACGTCCGGGGTTATCGATTCTGGATTTCGCGCCCGCGAGCCAGTCCACGGTGAGCTTCATCACGGACTACGGACATCGTCTGTACTCGGACGATTTCGTGCACCAGATGGACCAGTGCTTCGGCGCGTCCGGCGACTTTTTCGAGAACCAGTCGAATCCGCTGCTGGTGACGCGATTCATGGATGCGGCGCTGGACTTCGACGAGCAATCCTTCGACGGCGCGCTGGTGTGGGACTCGCTGCAATTCCTGACGCCCACGCTGCTGCCGGCGGTGGTCGGGCGGCTGCATCGTATTCTGAGACCGGGATCGAGCCTGCTGTCGATTTTCCACGCGGAGGAGCGGGCGGCGGAAATCTCCACGTTTGCCTACCGCATTCAGGATCATCGAACCGTGCTGATGACACAGCGCGCCCGGCGGAAACCGGCGCAAATCTTCAACAATCGCAATCTGGAAAAACTATTCCAGGATTTCTCGTCGGTGAAGTTCTTCCTGACGCGGGATCATCTACGAGAAGTGATCGTGAAGCGCTAGATACTTCGCCGTCGGGAATTGCTGCGCGTCATCGCACTCGCGCCGCGCTAGCTGTGCGTCGAACTTTGACGGATGCGCCGCGGTACACTGAGGCTATCGCGATGCCAATTCCCGACCGCATTACTCGAAATCCAGATGTCATGGCAGGCAAGCCATGCATTCGTGGCATGCGTGTGACCGTCGGCACTATTGTTGGACTCGTAGCTTCAGGCCGTTCTTGGCCTGAGATCCTGACGGCGTATCCTTATCTGGAAGAAGAAGACATCCGTCAGGCTCTAGCCTACGCCGCGTGGCGCGTAGAGGAGATTGAGATTCCTCTGCCCGTCGCATGAAGATCCTGATCGACGTGAACCTGAGCCCGCTGTGGGTTTCGTTCTTGTCCAACGCAGGATTTGAGGCGATTCATTGGTCCTCCGTTGGAAGCACGTCCGCGCCAGATTCCGACATCATGGCGTACGCCACCGACAAACAACTCGTAATTCTTATTCACGATCTTGACTTTGGATCGCTGCTCGCGGTCAATGCCTTGCACGGACCAAGCGTCGTGCAGATTCGGGCGCAGGATGTTCTGCCGGATCGAATCGGCGACACCATTGTATACAGGCGTTACGGATCACGGAGACCCAGATCAAGCGAGGGGCATTGGTGACGATTGACGCGGAACGGCATAGGGTCTGGATGCTCCCTTTCGGTTGAATCGCATAGTCTTTCGCTTTGTCTTACCTGCTACGGCCCTCTATACTGCCTTAAAGGAGCATCCTTGTCCCTCGAAGACGATCTGTTGGAGCAACGCATCCGCCGCATCAGTGAAATTGAAGCTCTCGGGTTCCGCGCCTACGGGCAGCGGTTCGATTTTACCCATACCATTCCGCAAATCCTGGCTACGGAAGGCGCCCGCACGGCCGAGGCGTTGGACGCCGAGAAACCGCGGGTCAAGATCGCTGGGCGCATTCAAACCGTCCGGCGCATGGGCAAGGCCGGATTCATGCATCTCGCGCAATCCGGCGAGCGGCTGCAGGTGTACGTTCGCAAGGATGCCGTCAGCGAGCGCGAATACACGCTCTATAATCTGCTCGACCTCGGCGACATTATCGGCGTGGAAGGCTATTTGTTTCGCACACGCACGGGCGAGCTGAGCGTGCACGCGGAGAGGCTGATGTTCCTTTCGAAGATCCTGCTGAACATGCCCGAGAAGTTTCACGGCCTGGAAGACGTCGAGATCCGGTACCGGCAGCGCTACCTGGATTTGATCGCGAATCCGGAATCGCAGCGGATTTTCGCGACGCGCGCGCGGATTATCGCGTCGTTTCGAAGGCAACTAGAGCAGCGCGGGTTCATTGAGGTGGAAACTCCCATGATGCAGCCGCTCTACGGCGGCGCGACGGCCCGGCCCTTCGTCACGCATCACAATACGCTCGACATGGACCTGTACCTGCGGATCGCGCCGGAGCTTTATCTGAAACGGCTGGTGGTCGGCGGGCTGGAACGCGTCTACGAAATCAATCGCAATTTCCGCAATGAAGGAGTTTCGACGCATCACAATCCCGAGTTCACGATGCTGGAGTTTTATCAAGCCTACACGGACTATCAGGGGCTGATGGATTTCACGGCCGAGCTACTGAAGCAGGTCGCCATTGATGCGACGGGCTCGGCGATCGTGGAATACGACGGACGAACTCTCGATTTCGGAAATATTCGCAAGATTTCGATGCAGGAGGCGGTAGGCTCGGAGACGCCTCTGCGAGGTCATGCGCTGGTGGAGGCATTCGAGCGGAACGTCGAGCCGACGCTGTTCGATCCGGTGATCATTTACGACTACCCGGTGGAGGTTTCACCGCTTTCCAAGCACAAGGCGTCGGATCCGGCCTTCGTCGAACGCTTCGAAATCTACATCGCGGGCATGGAAATCGGGAACGCCTATACGGAGTTGAACGATCCCAACGAGCAGCGGGAACGCTTCGAAATGCAGCTTGCGTTAAAAGCCGCGGGCGACGAGGAAGCGCATCAGATGGACGAGGACTACATCCGCGCGTTGTCCTACGGCATGCCGCCCACGGCCGGCGAAGGGATCGGGATCGATAGACTGACGATGATTCTGACGAACTCGAAATCGATCCGGGACGTGATTCTGTTCCCGCTTCTTAGGCCGGAGGGAGAGATTGGGATTGCGGAGAAATTGAAGAAGCTGAGCTAGGAGTCAGGAGTCAGAAGTCAGGAGTCAGAAGTCAGGAGTCAGAAGTCAGGAGTCAGAATTCAGGAGTCAGAATTCAGGAGTCAGAATTCAGGAGTCAGAATTCAGGAGTCAGAAGTCAGGAGTCAGAATTCAGGAGTCAGAAGTCAGGAGTCAGAATTCAGGAGTCAGAAGTCAGGAGTCAGAATTCAGGAGTCAGGAGTCAGAATTCAGGAGTCAGAAGTCAGGAGTCAGAATTCAGGAGTCAGGAGTCAGAATTCAGGAGTCAGAAGTCGGGAGTCAGAACTCGGGAGTCGAGAGGAAAAATACAAGGCTGGAGAAAAGAGAGGGAGACGGGAGACAGTATGAGCCCCCAAAGGGTGCCGGCAAGAACATTCGAGGATTTGATCGTTTGGCAGAGAGCACACGAATTTGTGCTCAATGTTTACGGGTATTCGGCGGGGTTCCCGAAATCCGAAACGTATGGGCTGAGCGCACAGTTCCGTCGCGCAGCGGTGTCGATTCCAGCAAACATTGCAGAAGGGTTTCGCAAGACCGGCAACCGCGACAAGGCGCGCTTTATGAATATCGCGCAGGGATCGATCGAAGAATGCCGTTACTACCTAATCCTCGCTAAAGATTTGTCGTATGGCGAAAACGATTTCCTGATGCGTTTGTTAGGCGAAGTCAGTCGAATCCTGAACTCGTATTCCAAAGCGATTCTGGCTCCTGACTCCTGACTCCTGTCTGCTTATGTTCGAATTATTCATCGCCCGCCGCTATCTGCGCGCCAAACGCAAGCAGGTGGTGATCTCCGTGATCACCGCGATTTCGGTCATCGGCGTGGCCGCGGGCGTCATGGCTCTGGTCGTCGCGCTGGCGATCAACAACGGCTTTCGCGACACGCTGCAACGTAATCTATTGGGCGCCACGGCGCATGTTTCGATTCTCGAAAAAGAACCGGGCACCGGAATCGAGAATTGGGAGGCGCTCGCGCCGCAGCTCGCCAAGCTTGCTCACGTGAAAAGCGCCGCTCCCGCGCTTTATGAGAGTGGCTATTTGAGCGGCCCGCTGCAGGGAGCGGGGGTCGCCATTAAGGGAGTCGACGTGCGGCCGGGAGCTCCGCTGGCCGCCGCGCTGGTGCATTTGAAAGCCGGGTCCATTGAAGGGCTACGCGAATCGCCGAATTCGACCGCGGCGACGGCCGATTTGCCGGGGATCATATTAGGATCGCGTCTGGCGGAAAATATCGGTGCGGTCAACGGCAAGCAGGTGACGCTTACGGTTCCCAACGGCGAACTGACGCCCTTCGGCCCGCGTCCGAGCTTCGTGCGCTTTCGCGTCGCCGGTATTTTCGAATCCGGATTTTACGATCTGGACGCCAACTGGGCCTTCCTTTCCCTGCCCGCCGCGCAAAAAGCTTTCGATTTAACCGACGTCGTAAATAGTGTGGAGTTGATGCTCGATGACATTTATCAGGCTCCGAACGTAGCGGCCGCAGCGTCGAAAATGATCGGGCCGAAGCTGGCCGCAACCACCTGGGGCGAGCAAAATAAGCAGATCCTGAATGCCCTTTCCATGGAGCGCATGGTGACGGTGATCACCATCGGCCTGATCCAGCTGGTGGCCGCGCTGAATATTTTGATCACCCTGGTCATGATGGTGATGGAGAAACATCGCGACATCGCGATCCTGATCTCGATGGGCGCGAAGGCGCGTCAAATTCGCAATATCTTTGTGTACGAAGGCGTGCTGATCGGGGCCGTGGGGACTGCGATCGGCCTCGTGGCGGGTTACACGCTATGCTATTTCGCCGAGCGCTATCATTGGGTGCGCCTGGATCAGCAGGTTTATTCGATCGCCTACGTACCGTTCGAACCTCGCTCGATCGACGGTCTATGGATTGCGGCGGCGGCGATGGCGGTGAGTATCATCGCGACACTCTATCCGGCGCGCAGCGCGGCACGGGTGGCGCCGGCGGAATCGCTGCGGTACGAGTGAGGGATGCGCCTAGAGAAAACTCGCGCTACCGGATCTGTTCTAGCGACATAAGCAGATCCGCTACAGCCTCGTCAGCGTGCAACGCGCTTCGCCTCGCCATTTCGTGGAGAGATCGCGTTTGCTCCCACTCCACGCGCCGCCCCAGATTCCGCCTAAGCTCAGCCGGTACGAAATCACTGAGCGTGGCGGTTGCTTCCTCAACCACCTGGCCGACATCATTTAAAAGCTGAATTCGGTAGTCGGCGTCTTCGTCGGTTGCTCCCCGACGCGAGATCGTCACGACGGACTTGCCGGCCGATGTGAGGAATGTGTCCTCATCGGCTGTCGTTTCCCACGTGATCTTGTTCTGACGCGTGAGCTCAGTCAGCTTCTCGACGAGTTTTACAATTTGCGGTTGCAGAGCCATTCTTAAGATCCTGCCTGCTTAATTGCGATCATAACACGCTCCATGCGGTCAATTTCATTCGAAACGACCCGATTCACGCTCGCAAGATTCAATGCCCTGGCACCAGCCAAAGTGCCGCGTTCCACTTTCACTTCGGCCCTATGAAGCTGAGCGACCGAACGAAGGACGTCTTGGCGCTGTTGGTCTGTCAGCCCCGGATTCATTCGCTCTACCCGAACCAAATGTCGCCGGAGCGTCGAGTATCGATCCAAGGCTATCGGCCAAGCGCCGGCACGCTGGAGACGCTTGATCTCCTCCATGATGCCAAGCGCGGCCGAGACGTCGGCCAGAGTATCCAGCGTTGCGATCCGCTCCTTCACCTGGCGCGCAGCGTCGCGTGCCTGTTCGGCGGCGTTTTTGGCAGTCAAGCTCGCCCAAATCACGATGACGAGCCCGACCACACTGGCCAGGTCGCCCCAATGATCGGCGAAGAATTGTCCGAGATTCACGAAGAATTTAGGAACTTTTCAAGTGTATCAGCAGGAAAGAGCCGCGTAGTCGCCTCCCGGAAACCCATCCTGGCGCGATTGACACCCGCCCGCCCGCCTCATTATCATATTGAGCGGCACTCTTCCATTGCTCCCGGCTTGGGATTCAAGCTTGGATTCCTGGCTAGGGCTCTTGGCATTCTACGAGGCCTGCTAACCAAATCGGGTTCTCGACCGTCAATGTGGGGAGACCGTCCGTGTCCGTGCGGCAACTATACATATGATTAAAGTCGAAGGCTTGACCAAGCGGTACGCCCGTCATGTCGCGGTGGATGACATTTCGTTTCAGGTCGAAAAAGGCCAGATCGTCGGCTTTCTGGGTCCTAACGGCGCCGGGAAGACGACCACGATGCGGGTTCTGACCTGCTTTATGCCTCCCAGTTCCGGAACGGCCAGCGTGGCCGGGTTCGATGTCATCGAACAGCCGATGGAAGTGAAGAAACGGATCGGCTACCTGCCGGAAACGCCGCCGCTGTACCCCGAAATGGAAGTCGCCGAATACCTGGATTTCGTCGGGCGATTGAAGGGCATTCCGACTTCGGGACTCGCCGCGCGGGTGGATGAGGTGTCCGAGAAGTGCGCCATCGGCGACGTGAAAAAGACGCTGATCGCGAAGCTCTCCAAGGGCTACCGGCAGCGCGTGGGCCTGGCGCAGGCGATCATTCACAATCCCGATGTTCTGATCCTGGACGAGCCGACCTCCGGGCTCGATCCACAGCAGATCATCGAAACCCGCGATCTGATTAAGGGCCTGGCGGGCAACCACACCATTATTCTTTCGACGCACATTCTGCCGGAAGTGGAACAGATCTGCGAGCAGGTGATCATCATCGCGCGAGGGAAACTCGTCGCCAAGGATACGGTGGCCAATCTGACCAGCCGCCTGCGCGGTTCGGAGACGATATCGCTGGAGATCGCAGGGGCGGGGCTGGATGCCGGAAGCGTCCAACGGCGCCTGGAAACCATCGCGGGCGTCAGCCGGGTTTCGCCGCGGGAAAGCCGCGACGGAATTCTTTCCTTTGTGGTCGAAAGTCAGGAGGGCCAGCACGTGCGGCCGCAACTGGCTCGCGCGGTGGTGGAATCGGGTTGGAATTTGAATGAGCTGCATGCGGTGGGGTTGAGCCTGGAAGAGATCTTCCTGGAGCTGACCGGCGCGCCCAAGCACGACCTGGACGCCCCGCACGCGACCACCATTTCGGCGGAAGAAGGCGTCAGTGCCGGGAGAGAAGGCTAAATGTCGAACACAATCACAATTTGGCGCAAGGAACTGCAAAGTTATTTTCGCTCGCCGATCGCCTATGGGGTGATGGCGTTTTTCGCGCTGATCGCGGGGTATTTCTTTTACGTGGCGGTGGTGTACTTCGTGCGCATGAGCGTGCAAAGTTCCATGATGGGGCAAAGCCAGCCGATGAGCGTGAACGATTCGGTGGTGCGGCCGCTGCTCTCGAACATCAGCGTCATCGGATTGTTTCTGATTCCGATGATCACGATGCGGCTCTTCGCCGAGGAAAAGCGCAGCGGGACGATCGAGCTGCTGGTCACCTCGCCGGTAAAGGATCTGGCGATTATCATGGGCAAATTTCTGGCTGCTTTGACGCTGTACGCGGCGATGCTCGGGCTATCGCTGGTGAGCATGGCGACGCTGTTCCTATACGGCAAGCCGGACCTGCGGCCGATGGTGGCCGGATATCTGGGATTGCTGCTGCTCGGCGGAAGTCTCCTTTCGATCGGCACCTTCATTTCGACCTGCACGAAAAATCAAATCGTCGCGGGAGTCGCCGGATTCAGCGTGTGCCTGATGCTGTGGGTGCTGGATTGGCTTTCGTCGTTCCAGGATTCGGTCGCCGGCAAGATATTCTCTTATCTGTCGGTGCTGCAGCATTTCGATTCGTTCTCCAAGGGCGTGATCGATTCGCGCGACGTGGTCTACTACCTTTCGGCGATTTTCATCGGCCTGTTTCTGACGGCCCGGTCGCTCGAATCGCTGCGGTGGAGGGCTTAGGACCATGGCGAACAATTCCTGGATGAAAGCCCGGCAAACCAAATTCGCGGCCTACACGACGGTTTATGTATTGATTGTCTTCGCCGTCATCGGCGCCGTTAACTTCCTGGCGAACCGCTACAACAAATCAGCGGATCTGACGGCGAATAAGAAATTCACCCTGTCCGACCAGACTCTGAAAGTGGTCAAGGATTTGAAGGGGGACGTGGTGATCACGTATTGGGATGCGCCTGCGCGTTTCCAAGGGGCGCACGATCTTCTGGACCGCTATAAGAACCTCTCGCCGAAGGTCGATGTGCGCTATGAAGACACCGATAAGAAACGCACACAGGCCATCGCGGCGGGCGTAAAGCAGCTCGGCACGATCTTCGTCGACACGGCCGGCAAGCACCAGGAAGCCAAAACGCTCTCCGAGGAAGAGATCACGGGAGCGCTGGTGCGGGCGCTGAAGGGCGGCGAACGCATGGCGTGTTTCGTGCTCGGTTCGGGGGAACACTCCATCGACGATATGGATCGCACGGGATATTCGTCCGTGAAGCAATTGGTGGAAGCGAACAATTACAAGACGCAGACCGTGAAGCTGCTGGAGAAGCCGGAGATCCCCAAGGAATGCCTGATCGTGGTGGTGGGCGGTCCCGCGCACGATTATATTCAGCCCGAAGCCGACGCGTTGAAGAAATACGTGGAGGATGGCGGCCACGCGATCTTCCTGCTGGATCCGCCTCTGATGTTCGCGAAGCAGGAGATCGACGCGAACAAGCCGCTGGCGGATGTGCTGGCCTCCTGGGGTGTAACGGCCGATCCAGACCTGGTGCTCGATACGAGCGGCGTCGGCCAGGTGTTCGGGATGGGTCCGGAGATTCCGCTGGTGACAAACTACAGCCAGCATGCGATTGTCCGCGCGATGAAGGACGTTCCCTCGGGCTTTCCCATCGCTCGTTCGCTGACGATCAAGAACGGCGACAAGACGATGGTCGAGAAACTTTTCGAAACCAGCGACAACAGCTTCGCGACACTGAACCTGAAGTCCGCGGATATTCGCCCGAGTTCGACCGACAAGAAAGGTCCGCTGACGCTGGGCGCGGCGGGTACCTACAATGGAGCAGTGACCGGCGCGGCGACGGGCGGCAACGGGCGCTTCGTCGTGGTGGGCTCCTCGCGCTGGATCGATAATTCGTTCCTGCGCTTCAACGGAAATCGCGATTTGTTCCTGAACATGATGAACTGGCTATCCTCGGACGAGGATCTGATCTCGATCCGCCCCAAGGAACCCGAGGATCGCCGCCTCAGCCTGACTGCCAGGCAAATGGCGCTTGTCTTCTACGCCAGCGTGCTCGCGATTCCGCTTGTGATCATCGCGGCGGGCTTCGGCGTGTGGTGGCGGCGCCGGTAGAACAACTTTCACGGAGAGTCATTTCACGCTATGAAACCGGGCCGTTTGTTGATTGCCGCCGTTCTGCTCGCCGGATTAGCCGGCGCCTTGTGGTGGTCCAACCGGGACGAGAAAGCGAAAGAAGGCAAGCCGGCGGCGGACGCTCCTCCGAAGATCCTGGAGATCAAGCCGGACGCGGTCAAGCAGATCGACATCAAACGCCGCGATGGCGAATCCACATCGGTCCGCTTCAACGATAAGGGCAAGTGGGAGATCACGTCGCCCAAGCCTCTGGTGGCGGATGCAACCGCCGTCGCGCAACTGACCAGCGCGCTTTCGAACCTGACGTCGGACCGGCTGGTGGACGCGAACGCAACGGATCTCGCCGGATACGGGCTCGCGCCGGCGCTGCTCGAGGTGGATGTCGCGACGAAGGACGGAAAGACGACTCAGCTTCTGATCGGCGAGGCCACGCCCACGGGCAGCAATGTTTATGCCAAGCTGGGCGGCGATCCGCGCCTGTTCACGATGCCGAACAACAACAAGGCGACGTTCGATAAGACCTCCAAAGATCTGCGCGAAAAGCATCTGCTGGCCTTCACCGGCGGCAAGCTGATGGGCGTCGGGCTGACCATCAAGGCGAAAAGCGGTCCGCAGACCATCGAGTTCGGCCGCGTGGGCGACACGGACTGGGAAATCACAAAACCCAAAAAAATGCGCGCCGACGGCACGCCGGTGGACGACATCGTCAGCAAGCTGAAGCTCACGGAAATGGACGTGAACCTATCCGAAGAAGATGCCAAGAAAGCCGCGGCGAGTTTTGCCTCCGCGCCGCTGGTGGGCGTCATCAAAGTGATCGATTCGACGGCCACCCAATCGCTCGAAGTTCGCAAGATCAAGGACGATTACTACGCCAAATCCAGCGCGATCGACGGCGTTTACAAAATCGGCAAGGATCTCGGAGACGCGCTCGGAAAACCGCTGGACGATTATCGAAACAAGAAGCTGTTCGATTTCGCCTACAGCGATCCCAATCGGATGGTGGTCCAGGACGGCGGAAAGACGACGACCTACGAGAAGATCAAAGACAAGTGGATGTCGAGCGGCAAGGAGATGGACTCGACGAGCATCCAGGCGTTCATCGACCGGCTGCGCGATCTTTCCGCGTCCAAATTCGTGGACTCCGGGTTCACGAAACCGGCCATGACGCTGACCATCGCTTCGAACGAGGGCAAGCGGACGGAAACGGTGGACATCGCGGCGGCGGCCACGGGGCCGGACTACATCGCCCAGCGCCGAGGCGAAGATGGTCTTTATCAGCTCGACGCCAACACCGTTAAGGAGCTGCGCCAGGCGGCCGGCGACGTGAAGGAAGTCCAGGCCAAGAAGAAGTAGCGGGAAACAGGGCCAGACGCCAGGGGCCCGGGGCCGGGGCATGAAACAATAGAACCAATCCCGCATGCCTGATCCCGACTCCCGCAGCGCGCTTGTTACCGATCTCTACCAGCTCACGATGGCGGCCGGGTATTTCGCGGCCGGCAAGTCAGCGGACCGCGCAACCTTCGAAATGTTCGTGCGCCGCCTTCCGCCGCAGCGTAATTTCATCCTGGCGGCTGGTTTGGCGCAAGCCGTCGATTACCTGCTGAACCTTCGCTTCACGGCGAAAGAAATCGCTTTCCTGCGGACCCAGCCGCAATTCGAAAAAGCGGGGTCCGATTTTTTCGACATGCTGGGGAGCCTGCGCTTCACGGGCGATCTCTTCGCAGTGCCCGAGGGCACTCCGCTTTTCCCGGGCGAGCCGTTTCTGACCTTGCGCTCTTCGATCATCGAAGCGCAAATTCCGGAGACATATCTATTGGCGATGGTCGGATTTCAGTCCATGATCGCCACCAAAGCCGCGCGGGTGACGAAAGCCGCGGGAGGACGAGGCGTCGTGGAGTTCGGCACACGCCGAGCGCATTCGCCGGAGGCGGGCGTATTAGGAGCGCGCGCCGCCTATATCGGCGGGTGCATTGGCACGAGCAACACGGAAACCGGTTTCCGGTACGGGATTCCGATCTTTGGAACGGCAGCCCATTCGTGGGTAATGTCGTTTCCAAGCGAGCGCGAGGCCTTCGTGGAATTGCAGAAACTGCTCGGCGAACAGACCGTTTATCTTGTGGATACTTATGACACTCTGGAAGGGACGCGTCAGGCGGCGGCTTTGGGACGGCCCTTGTGGGGCGTCCGGCTCGACAGCGGAAATCTGGTGGAGTTATCGTTCCGCGCGCGGCGGATTCTGGACGATGCCGGGCTTCCCGACGCGAAGATTTTCGCCACTGGCGATTTGAACGAACACAAGATCCATGAATTAATGGCTGCGCGCGCCCCCCTCGACGCGTTCGGCGTCGGGACGGATCTGGCCACGTCGGCCGACGCGCCGGCGCTCGGCGTCGTTTACAAGATGGTCGAGATCGAGTGCGGAAGCGAGCGGCGCTTCACCGCCAAGCTCAGCGAGGACAAACACACGTTGCCCGGAGCGAAACAGATTTTCCGCTTGCCCGATCACGACGTGATCGGCCTGGCGACCGAGTGTTTTTCGTGCGACCGCTCCGACGTGGAGGCGCTCCAACGTCCGGTGATTCTGGCCGGCCAACTGGTGGAACCTCTTCCCACAGCGGCCCAGGCCCGGGATCGGGCGACCGCCTCGCTCGCGCGGCTGCCGGCGGCGTGTCAAAGTTTATTTGAGGCGAAGGATCCGTGGCGTGTCGAGCTGAGCCCGGAGCTCAAGAAATTGGATTTGCGCGTGCGCCAGGAGGTGACTGCATGACAACGGTCTTCTTTGACGTGGACACGCAGATCGATTTCCTTTATCCAGCCGGTGCGCTCTACGTGCCTGGCGCGGAGAAAATCGTGGGCGCGCTGGAGCGCTTGAACCATTATGCGGCCGAGCATGGCATCGTCGTGATCTCCACCATGGACGCTCACGCCGAGGACGATGCGGAGTTCCGGGAATGGCCTCCGCATTGCGTCGCCGGGACGACGGGGCAGCAGAAGCCCGCCGCCACGCTGCTCGAAAAAAGAATGGTGATTCCCAACGCGCCGTGCGAGGCGGGCATGGTGAGCGCGCGGGCGGGCGTGCAGCAGATTCTGCTCGAGAAACAGGCGCTCGACTGCTTTACGAATGTAAATCTACGGCAGACGCTCGCGAGCCTCGGCGGGGAGCGTTACGTGGTCTATGGCGTGGTCACGGAGATCTGCGTGAAGTTGGCGGCGTGCGGCCTGATCAAAACCGGCGCTCGCGTGGAACTGGTGACGGATGCGGTCCGGGGGTTGGACGATTCGGCGGCTGTTGAAGCGATGCGAGCGTTCACGACGCAAGGCGGCGTACTGACCACCCTCGACGCAGTGACCGCGCGCTAAAAGTCAGGACCGACGGGAGTGCGCAGGATTTGAAAACCGTCTATATCGGCCTTGGATCGAATATCGGCGATCGAGCTCGCCATCTGGGTGAAGCGCGGAGGCGGATGCAGGCGAGCGAACTACCGATCGTGCGAGCATCCTCAATTTATGAAACAGCTCCGCGCGATTTCGCGAAGCAGCCGTGGTTCCTGAATCAGGTCATCGAGACCAGAACGGAATGGCTCCCGCGGCAACTGATGGCGCGGTTACTGCGGATCGAACGCAGCATGGGACGACGCCGAAACGTTCCCAAAGGGCCGCGCATCATCGACCTCGATATTCTGCTTTACGGAGACGCCACGATCCGCGCCCCCGATCTGGAGATTCCTCATCCGCGCCTGGGAAATCGCCGCTTCGTGCTGGAGCCGCTCGCGGAGCTGGCAGCGGATTTACGCCACCCCCGCAGCGGCCTCACGATTCGAGAAATGCTGGCCGAGACGGCCCATCAACCCGTGCGGCGCTGGGACTCGGGCGCCAAAAACTAGTCTTCCCTAGTGGCGATCGAAGCGGTCCCGATCCCGGTCGCGATCGCGATCCCAGCGATGGTCGTGTGCAAAACGGCCGCGATCGCCGTCCCAGAAGCCTTCATAGAACAGGGCGCCATCGTGGCGCGCGGATATCCAACGGGCACCGGCATAAGGGGGCAATGTCCAGTATCCGGCGTGCCATCTCCACTTGCCGCGTTCGGCAAACCAGTAGCCATTGATCCAAATATAGCCGGGGCCGGGAGTAACGGGAACGACGCGCTCCACGCGGGGCGGCGGCGGGGGGCCAATCCGAATGCCGACGCCAAAACTAACTTGCGCCAGCGCAGTTCCCGCAGCCAGCAAAGCGAACGCGATCAAGGTAAGCACCGCTTTTTTCACAATGTTTCCTCCTCTAAGAGCTTGTTGAAAAAGGGGACAGACCGCTGTGTCCACTCCCACGCTCGAACGTGAAATCATAAGTTTTACGAGTAGGGACAGAGTAGTCTGTCCCCTTTTTCAACATCCTCCTAACTCATTAGCAATTCGTAACCCCAGAACACGCTGCCACATGTTTTCGCGCTCATGGCGTCAGAATCGGCACGCTCGTGAACGCGCCCGCCGGCGTGGCCCGAATGCCGACGACGCCGATCTGTCCGCCCAGGGGCGGATCGAATTCCACGGTGCCATACTGGCCGGCGGCCTGAGGGAACAGATCCGTCAGCACGAACGACTGGTGTCCCTGGGGCGCAAGGGACACGGCACCGGTGGCGAAGGTCTGCCCAGTCTGGTCACGAAGAATCACGCCGATGTTGGCGGCTTTCCCGGTCGCGTTCGACAAGGCGACCCCCAGGGCATAGCCGTTCGTCTGATCGAAGGCGGCGACATAGGCGCCGGCCGATCCGGATTCGACGGGCACCAGCACTTCCTGGCCCGTGACCGTGTATTGAAAGATGAGAAATCCGGTGACGCCGGGGCCGGAGGTCAGCACGGCCGATCCTGTCTGCAAGGCGCTGCCCGCGGCAGCGGCGCTCTGGATCAAGGCAGTGCCATAGGCTGGGAGCGCAGCCTGCACGGAAGCAGTGTTCGCGTTCAACCCGAGGTCCGAGGAGTTCACGGGCAGGGTGAGCGGCGAACCATCGTCGCCGGAGAACTGGAGGTTTGCCTGCGCCGCGCTGGAGGACGAATTCGCAAGCTCAATGATCGTGTTCCAGCCGTCACCCGAGGCCAAATCCGCGAGAATCCCGCTGCCGGTGGCGCCGCTCGCCAGCACCGGAATGCCGGTGAACGCCCCGGACGGAGTGGCGCGAATCCCGAGGACGCTGATCGGCGCACCCGCCGCAGGCGTAAACTGCACGGTACCGCGCAGGTTGGCGAGCGCCGGAATCTCCGCAGAGAGCACAAAAGACTGGTGTCCCAAGGGTGGAATGGTAAGCGTAAGATTGGCTACGGGCAGCCCGTTCTGATCGCGCGCCGCCACGGCGACCGTCGCCGGCTGCACGGCACTGCTGGCGACGGAGATCCCGGTAGCCATCCCGCCGGTGTTGTCGAATGGCAGAGCGTAGGAAGAAGCGGCGCCGGAGCTCAGCGGTACCAGCACCTCTTCCCCGGTGGGCATCCAGCGGAAGATCACGAATCCACCAATCGCGGCGTCGGAGGTGACCTCGACCGATCCTTGCTTTACGGGCAGGGCCGCCGAAACCGCGCTCTGCAGGATGAGCACCGAGTGAGCGGGCAGCAGCTGATCGAGGGCGGAAGTCGTGGCATTGATCGTTCCATCGGCCGAAACCAGCGGAATGGCAAGCGCCTTCCCATTGTCGTCGTAAACGCGCAGATACGCGGTGGCGAGAGCGCCGGTCGGGTTGATTAACTCGATCCACGTTTCCCAGCCGCCGCCCGTCGCCAGGTGCGTACCCGACAGGCTGACCGCGCCCGGAGGAGGAGGGCCTGTGGTTCCACCACCACCGCTGTTCCCGCCCCCACCGCCGCCGCTGCTCCCGCTGCCGCCGTTCCCGGATGAACTTGCGGACCAATTCGTCACCAGCAGATAGGCGTCGACGGAGCCCAGCCCCGTCGCCAGGTCATAGCCCGCCGCGGCGTTGTATCCGCCCATGGTGGCCACGCCGGGCGCCAGCAGCGGACCGGTGCAATTCAGACCACCGCCGCTGAAGGGCCCTCCCTTCGAACACGGCACCGCATTCGTGCCCGAAGCAACATCGTGAAATATGGCCGGCGCCGATTGAGCCAGCGCGTAAAGCTGGGGGTTGGGATTTCCGTTGCGCGAGTTCGTGTATTGATTGATCAGCGTCATGATCCCCGCAAACGAGGGTGTGCTGGCGGATGTCCCGCTTACCAGCCAAGTGACGCCCCCGTCCCGCACCCGGTAGCCGTCGTGCTGAGCCGCCGTCAACGAAACATCCGGGAGGTAGCGATGATGGCTCCCGGTGGAGCCGGGATCCGAAGCGGGAACGCCGGGGCCCGTCTGCCAGGAAGGCGTCGCATGAACGACGCTCACTCCCCCGCCGCCGGCCCACAGTCCGTTGTTAGAATTTCCCGGACCGACGTAGCTGCTTTCGTTCCACACGGCTTCGGGAATGTAGCCCAAAGCGGAGGCGAGGGTCGAGGGCGCATTGGACGCGGCCCAGTAGGTGGAATCGTTGCCGTTTTCGTTAAATTCAGTTCCCCCGACCGCCACATTGTATGGCGTGGAGCCCAATCCGTTGACGCCAAATATTCCCCGCGCAGGGGAGGTTGAAGTGGGATCGTCACAGCCGGCCGAGCCGCTGTCGCCGGCGGAAACGAATACGGACATGCCCTGGGAGGCCGCCTGCTGCCATAGATCGTTGTAGTAAGTGTTAAACGAACCGTTGTCCGCCTCGCACTGCCCGTAGCTCATCGTGATCACGGGAGCGACGTTGTTGTCGACGGCGTACTGGCTGGAGAGATCGACCCCGTCGGAGGTCGCCGTGTTGCTGGAAATCACCACGGTTACGGTGGCGCCTTTGGCGATCGCGCCCGACCACTCGGTGTCGAGGGAGACTTCGAGATCGTCGCCGGTGGAAGTGAGGATTCCTGGATCTGGTCCGTTCAGCAAAATGTTCACCGAGGCGGAGGGCAGGCCATAACTGGCGCGAAAACTGTTTACATCGGACAGGCTGAGATTCGATCGCGAGATCACCGCAATATTCTGCCCCGTTCCGTCCACACCCAGAGTCCCCCACACGGGCGTGACATCGTAGATGGCGGCGAAATCGTACGGCGTGAGCGAGTGTAAGCCGCCGGCGCTGTTGTACGCGGGCGTCGGGGAGCTATTGGAGGGACCGGCGACCGCCAGCACGTGGTGTTGCGGACGGGCGCGGAAATCGTGCAAGGAGACGATTCCGGTAACCACCGAGGCCAAGGCCGTGGGCAGGGATAAATCCGTCGAGTTTGCGATGTGCGTTTCGCCGTTAGCCGCGTAGCGATGAATCTCGGTGTGAAACGCGCGCGCTACCTGGGCGGCGGCGCCGCTGAATTCGATCGAGCGGCGTCCGTTCGCGACGTTCTCCACGCTGAAACCCATGTCGCGCAACCAAGCGGTCACCGCGTCCAATTCCTCGGGTGTGGGACCGAATTGCTCTCCAAATTGCGCGGGGGTGAGCCACCGATGGAAGGAGGATGAGGCCGGATTCTGTTGATCGCGCAGGAATTGCTCGAGCGCCGCCTGCCGCTCCGGACTGCTCGAGAGAATTAACTGGAGGCGCTCCAGACGGAAGTCGGGGGCTACCGGGCCGGAATCCTGAGCCGTCTGAATCGCGCGGTGGGTGGATCTCGGAAGCAGCGTCAAGGAACTTTCGTCCACGGGACCCGCGATTCGCGAGCGGGTCTGCGCGCAAAGCGTCCCTGCAAATACAAAAACAGCGAGTACACCCTGAAAAATGCGCATGCGCGGTCGGATCTCTTTATTATGAGCCTTGCTTCAAACTATAACCCCGTCGATACAAGTTTGACGTGACAATTTAGACATGGGTTGCCTCGGGGAATTACCCTAGGAGCTTGTTGAAAAAGGGGACAGACCGCTCTGTCCACTCCCACGCTCGAACGTGACATCATAAGTTTTACGAGTAGGGACAGATAGTCTGTCCCCTTTTTCACCCTTTTTCAACATCCTCTTAGACGAAGCACGCTCCCTCAATTCGAGGCAGCGAATCGGGTCGGTTCAGCACAAGGTGAAATAAGCAAGAGTTACGAATGTTCTGCACGAGGACGGCAGAGCGGCCGTCTCATGTATAAAGGCCGAGCTGCCACGATGCATAGGTGTCTCTCCATCACGCTCATTTTAAGTTGTTTAACGACGGCGAGCTGCATCTCCCACGCCGGCTCTCGAGCTTTCCGGGCGGGACAGCGAGCGGAGCGTTCCGGAGATCATCTAGAAGCATATTTCCTCTATTCGCAAGCCGCTCAGGTCGACGCCGCAAATCCCCTCTATGCCAAGCGTATGGCGGCGGTGGCGCAAAGCGCGGCCTTGCAGCCGCGGACGGAAGCGGTTCCCGACTCGGTGCTGGATCCGGCAAACGATACGCTCGCGGCGCACATGGAGGCCGAAGGTCTGCTCAAAGGGTTACTACCGGACGATTCCCTGATTTCGCCGGCGGCCGCGCCGCCGCCGCGGCTTACGCTATCACCCGCGAAACGCAGCCTAACGATCAAAGGGACGGCCCGGGACATGTTCGAAAAAGTGGGCGCGGGGTGCGGGATCCGGTTGTTATTCGAACCCAATTATCGGGAGCCGCCTCCATTCAAATTCGCCGTCGCGGATGTGGAATGCGAGGAGGCGCTGCGAGCGCTGGAAGCGGCCACGGATTCATTCCTGGTTCCGGTGAGCGAAACGACGGCGCTCGTGGCGCGAGATACGGCGCAGAATCGTTTGCTGCTCACGCCCATGGTCGCGATCGCCGTACCGATCCCGGAGCGCATCGCGTTGCAGGAGGCGCAGGAATTGGCGACGGCCGTGCAGCAGACGCTGGAAATCCGCCGAATCAGCCTGGACGGCCCGCGGCGCGTGGTGTATTTTCGGGACTCCGCGGCCAAGGTACTGGCGGCGCGTAGAATGTTCGAGGAGCTCTCGCGCCTGCGAGCGCAGGTCGTGGTTGACGTCGAATTTCTCTCCGTTTCCAAAACATCCTCCCTGAACTACGGCCTCGCGCTGCCGACCTCGGCTTCCATTACCTACTTGGGATCGCTGCCAGGAAGCACGCAGGTTTTTTGGACGGGCTTCCCGCCGTTGTCCTTGTTTGGCGTCAGCATCGGGAACGCGACGGTGCTGGCGGCCGCCAGCCGGTCTTCGGCAACGTCCTTGCTTCAATCGCAGGTTGTAGCGTTGGACGGCCAGGCGGTGTCGTTCAAGATAGGAGACCGCTACCCGTTGGTCACATCGACGTACTCGGCGGGCAGCGGCACTACCTTGACGGGGCTAGGCACCGTACCCACCATCGCTTATCAGGATTTGGGATTGGGACTCAAGATCACGCCGGTGGTGCACGGAAGCGGCGAGGTTTCGCTCGACATCGACGCCCAATTCACGTCCCTGGGATCGGCCGACGCCAACGGCAATCGCTCGATTTCGAACCAACAGTATCAGGGCAAGGTGCGGCTCAAGGAAGGCGAATGGGCCGTGGTCGCGGGCCTGCTGCAAATCACGCACACCATTAATCCGACGGGCCTCGCGGGATTGTCCAGCATCCCGATTCTGGGAAACCTGTTTCGCAGCCAGACGCGCGAGGACGATCGCAACGAAATCCTGCTTGTGCTCAAGCCTCGGATCGTCGCTTTGCCTCCCTGGGAAAACGCGGCCTTGAAGCCGATCTGGACGGGAACGGAAACGCGTCCCGTGACGGTATTCTGAATCCTTCGCCGTATCGGGCACTACGGCCGTTGTGCGATTGCTTTGCATTTTGCCGCGCGGCCCGGAGTAGTATGATGTGGACGTGAAAGGGAGGTCAGCCATGTACTCAAGACTCTCATTTTGCATGAGCCTTGGAATTCTCGTCTTTTCGCTATCCGCTCTTCCGGCTTCGGCCCATCACGGTTGGTCTGGAAACTTCACTGAGGAATTCGAACTCACGGGCACGGTGCAATCGGGCGTTAGCCTGGCCGGGCCTCACGCGACCATGAAAGTGCGTGACGCCGACGGCAAAATCTGGGATATCACCCTGGCCCCGCCCGCACGCACGGAGAGGGCAGGCCTGAAGGAAGGCATTATTCCGGTGGGCGCCACGGTGACCGTGCATGGTCATCGCAACCGCGAGGCAAAGCGCCTGGAGATCAAGACCGAACGGGTGATTTGGAACGGCCGGACGTTCAACGTCTATCCCGACCGCACGTAGCGCGGCCGGCTTAGCATAACCCGGAGATCCGTCTTGCACGAGTTCATGGCGTGGCTCGAAGGTTCGGCAGTGGGTCACCTCATGCGCGAATCAGGGGTGTGGACATACGCTTGCGTCAACCTCGTCCACATCCTTGGCGTGGCCTCGCTTTTCGGCGCTGTTCTGGTCATCGACCTGCGGCTGCTGGGTCTGTGGCGAAGGGTTTCGCTTGCCGCGATGAGCGAGCCCGCGGTGCCCGTCGCCGCGACGGGTTTCCTTATTGCGGTGCTGAGCGGCGTCTGCCTGCTGGCGACCAAGGCGACGGAATATGTGGACAATCCCTTCCTGTATATTAAATTCCCCGCGATCGGCCTTGGCCTTGTGAACGTTGCCGTGCTGAATTCCTTTCCGGCGTGGAAGGAACGCAAACTGCGGGAGCCTTCCTCACGTGAACGGACAAAGCTGGCGTGGATGGGAGGGATATCGCTGGTCTGCTGGCTTACCGCGATATCCGCCGGCCGGATGATCGGATACTGGTAACCGTGGAAGGGGCGAATGGTTAGCTTGTTTACCAGGCTCGCGACGCGCCCGGCAACTTGGCGCGCGCGAGCGCCGCGAAGGCCGGAAGCTGGGAGCGTCAGGGTTGCACCGTCTCCCGCGTGGACGTCAACGGATAACCGCGCTCACGCCACGCGTCGTAGCCGCCTTGGAGCGGGCGAACGCGCGTGATCCCGAATTTCTTAAGTTGCAGCGCCGCACGGGCGCTAGTGGCTTCGTTCGGTCAAGAACAGTAGATCACGACGTCGCGGTCCCGCGGAATGTTCCGTGCTTGCGCCTCCAGTTCCCGGCGATTCAACCAAATTGCTCCGGGAAGCCTATCCTCCACTTCCTCCGCCGCGCGTAAGTCGATGAGAACTACTTCGTCGATGCGTTCCAGCAGTTCCTCGGGAGTGATGCGCGCTACGATCAGACTCTTGATAAAGCACCGCCGCTTCCAATACTTCCACATGATCCACAGCGCCAGCGGCCCTCCCATAAGCATGGCAACGCCGAAGCCTAAACGCGCGACCAGGGCGGCGGCTTCCTCCAGTTGCTCGCGGAATAACATGCCGATACTCATGTAGGTGCCAGCCCAGACGAGGATTCCAGCGCTGTCCAGCGCGAGAAACTTCCACCAGGGCATGCGGGAAAGTCCGGCCATGGGAGCGGCTATGGTGCTCAAGCCGGGAAAAAACTTCGCAATGACCACAGCCCAGCCACCCAACCGGTGGAACCAGTAACGGGTGGTACTGACACAGGAGTCCGGTTCCAGCGAAATGCGGCATAGAACCTTCAGAACAGAGCCGCCCTTCCTGCTGCCCACCAGATACCAGGCGCTATCGGAAATCAGTGCCGCGATCAGGGCCGTCCCCGCCGCAGCCCCAAAAGAATAGTTTCCCAACCCGATCAGCGCGCCCATCGCGAGGAACACGGGAATGGAAGGAATCGGCAGGCCCGCCAGCTCGGCCAGCACCACTCCAAATAATACGGAGTAGCCTTGCCGGAAAAGAAAGTCGAGCAGGTGATGCATTTACCGATACCATTCGAGCGAGCGCATCGATTCAACGCCGGTCAGGATGTGAACGTCGCACCCTCCATCCGACGCCTTGAGCCGGCATTGTGATTGCACGCAAACGAGGACGCTTCTCCTCCGGAGGACGCAATGAAAAGTGAGCGGCTCGACACATACTGAAGATCGCATAATATAGCGGAACTTTTCCAGCCCCTCCGGGTTCTAATTGGGTATGGGAAACCCGCGAGGTGTTCGGCGTGATTTTGAGGCTTTGGAGAAGAGGCGGCTGGCGGCGGTCCGTCTGTTCGGCAAGGCGTTCAACAACAGCGAGATTGGCCGGCGGTTGAAGGTCTGCAATCAAACCGTAAGCCGCTGGCGGAAACAGTATTCGGTCGGAGGCAAAGCGGCTCTGGGCCAAGCTGGCCGAGCGGGTCGCAAACCCCGGTTGCGTGCTGCCGACCAGGAGCGCCTAGTGGAGTTGCTGAAACAAGGCCCCGAGCGTTTGGGCTTCGAGACGCCGCTATGGACCTGCTGGCGAGTGGCCCACTTGATCGAGAAGGAATTCGGCGTCCGCTATCACGCCGGGCACATCTGGAAACTCCTGCGGGCGATGAACTGGAGCGTACAGCGTCCCACGGGCCGCGCCCTGGAACGGGACGAAGAAGCGATCCGCCAGTGAAGCAGCAGCGCTGGCCCGCCCTTAAAAAAAAGCCCGCCAACAAGGGCGCACGATCGTCTTCATAGACGAAAGCGGATTGAGTCAACGGCCGCATCGCTGCCGCACCTGGGCTCCGCGCGGTGAGACACCCGTACTCCAATACCATTTCAACTGGAAGACCATCTCGGTGGCGGCGGCCATGACGCTGTGGAACTTCTATTTCCAGATCTTCGAAAAAGCGGTGGCCAAGGAGCAGGTGGTCGAGTTCCTGGCCAACCTGGTCGGTCAGCTTCCCGGCCCGCTGTTGATCGTTTGGGACCGGCTTCCGGCTCACCGCAGCCGCTTGGTCGCCGAGTTCGTCGAATTTCTGGAAGGACAGATCGTGCTGGAATACCTGCCGGCCTACGCTCCGGAACTCAACCCGGTCGAATACCTGTGGGGTCACTGGAAGCATCATGAATTGCCGAATATCTGCCCGCGGGATCTCTGGCAGCTCAGCGAAGGCGCTCGCCGGACTCTGGGCCGCCTCCGGCGCCGTCCCCGCCTGATCACCGCGTTCTGGAAGCAGGCTTCTTTGTTTGAATAAGTCCGCTATGGAAAAGTGGGACGCCCGAGAGGATTCGAACCTCTGACCTTTTGCTCCGGAGGCAAGAACCGACGTGCTTTCAAACACTTAGCATTGGGCACAATGGTTGTTAGCGCTTACTCGTTGTTGCCAGTTATCAAACACTTGGACGGCCCGGCGCGATCCTTGCGAGTAACCGTGCGCAACGCTTCTATGCGAGGAGTGGGCACAAAAATGGGCACAGTGGAGTTGGCCGAGAGCTTAACAACGAAGCAGGAACGCCAATCGGGCGTTTTGAAATCCAATAACCGATTAGAATGTTAGTACTTGATCAGATTGGAAACCATTGAAGGTCCCGTTATCGGTGAACCGGGCAAGGTCTTCAGTACAGGCCCAGAGGTTGCCATTGGCGAGGACGGCAGAACCTATTACATAAAAGGGTGCAACAGTCCGATAGTTTTCACGGAGGTCGTCGGTTGCCGCCTAGCCGCACTGGTCGGATTGAAAGTGCCCGAAGCGCACATTGGACTCTTTGGTGGCGATCTTTACGCCGCAGTCGAAAGCGTGCCCGCCGCGAACCGGAACATCCGGCCTTGGCTCAGAGATCAGGCGCGAATCGACAACCGAACGCACTTGTTCGAGATGATCGCGGTCGACACGTGGCTGGTGAACGATGATCGCAACATGGGCAACGTCGTTGGTAGTTCGGTAGGTAACGGCCGCATCGAGGTTTACATGATCGATTTCGAAAAGTCACGCACGCTTGCTGAGAACCCCTTCTTGGGGTCAGGGGCAATCGATCCTCGCCGGCTTTGGCCGACTGAAGAACTTGGGACGATTCTCAGACAGCAACGGCTCCGATGCCCGGCCGCAATCCTAGGCAGGATCGCAGCTGTCTCCACGCAACAGTTGAATGACTTGGTAACGCCCGTCGCGGCTGAATTGCCTTACGTCCACTGGCAAGAGAGCAGCGTTGAAGTGCTCGCGCGGCGTGCGCAAAATATTGATAGGTTAGTGGAGGCCGTATGGGCAACGAACTAAAACGCCAGACGGGGAAATATTGGGTTCTCTTCTACCAACCACTCCCCGAAGCGGGCGAACGAATCGCGATTGCCTTGGTCTTCGCCGGTGTCCGCGGACCCACCGTGGAGTACGATCCGACGTTCGCCAAACTCATTAAAGTGTTCCCGGACGTCGACCCTCAAGCTTTGGCTTTTAGCCTGGAGAGTCTCGGCGCCGACTTGCGGACATCGAATGAGGTCGAATCCGTTATAAACTCCTATGGCTCCCAGCTTGCTGCATCTTCGGCTCGTCGCATTGGCTTACCGGTATCAGAAGGCGCGATCGAAATGTTGATGGGTAGGTACGTGTATCCCTCGAAAAGGAAGAAGCGATCTCGCTCTCACGAAGACAAGGTAGCCAGGGAAATCGAGGCATTCGTCCGCGGCAACGTCCCTTCTACTACAAAGTTGAGAACCGGCGTATCTGCTCGGGACATATTGGGGCGGACCTTGACCGGTGCAAAGAAAATCGCCCTCGCGATTCCGAGTGGCTCCGGTTGGACATTGGTCGACGGAGTGGATTTAAACCAGTCGTCACCACAAGAAGCCGCGAGCAGAGCTGATGAGATCTCTCGCACGTTCTGGAATTACAGCCGAGCCGCCGGCGACTCCGGAATGCATTTACGGCGGGTTGGTATCGTCTTAAACGGTAATTCTCACGTCGCTCCCAGGACGCATGAAGCGCACGATTATGCACTTCACCGTTTTCAAATCGACTCGGATTTGGCGATTGACGCGGTCTCGACCGAAGCTGGCGCACAGCTACGAAACCTCCTGCAACGCGTCGGTGAAGAATAGTTTGCTTCGAGTTACGCTCGTTGCGTGTTGCCGATAATACGGAATAACGTTCTAAGCTCAAGCCTTCGGTGCAGCAAGGTCTCCCGGGCCAGCCACCGACTTGCGCTGGCGGCGTCCCTGCTGCCGCCCTTACGCTAGGCGGTACAATCCTAGCTTAGGATCTTCTCGCTTTAGGATCACATCATCTGCGGTTGGTGAAATCTTGGCGGAAATCAAAAAGAAAATCCAGCGAGTGCCACGGCCGCGACGCTCCGCTTATCAAACTGCGCTCGCGGGCTATGATGCCACATCCCTGCGTACCGCTGAGCTGACCGTATGAATAAGAAAGAACTGACCGAAACGGACATCCGAACCAAGTTCATCACGCCGGCGATCGTTGGTGAGGACAGAACAAAGTGGGATCGGATGAGTCAGTTCCTGGAGGAGTATTACTTCACCAAAGGCCGAGTCATAGTTCGCGGCAAGAAGGTGACGCGCGGTAAGGCCCAGAAGGCTGACTACATCCTGTTCTACAAGCCGAACATCCCACTGGCAGTCGTTGAGGCCAAGGACAACAACCATTCCGTGGGAGCGGGCATGCAGCAAGCGCTAGAGTATGCCGAGATTCTCGACCTCCCCTTCGCCTTTAGCTCCAACGGCGACGCGTTCCTCGAACATGACCGCACTGGTGTTGGCAATACCGTTGAGCGAGAAATCCCGCTTGATCAGTTTCCTACGCCCGAAGATCTTTGGAGCCGCTATCGTGCGGCGAAGGGATACACACCGCGCCAAGATGCTGTTGCCACCCAGGACTACTACGACGACGGCTCCCAGAAAGCTCCTCGCTATTACCAGACCATCGCAATAAACCGAACAGTGGAAGCGATCGCGCGCGGCGAGAGTCGTGTCCTGCTCGTCATGGCCACGGGAACAGGTAAGACCTATACTGCCTTCCAGATCATCTGGCGACTCTGGAAGTCTGGCGCCAGGAAGCGAATTCTCTTCCTCGTAGATCGGAACATCCTCGCAGACCAGACCAAGACCAACGACTTCAAGCCATTCGGTCAGGCGATGACGAAGATCACTAATCGAACGGTGGACAAGGCGTTCGAGATCTACCTCGCGCTCTATCAGGCCGTGACGGGCTCAGAAGAAGAGCAAAATATCTACACGCAATTCTCACCCGACTTCTTCGATCTGATCGTTGTGGACGAGTGCCACCGGGGAAGCGCGGCGGACGACGCCGCTTGGCGGAAGGTGCTTGAATACTTCTCATCGGCCACCCAGATCGGCATGACCGCAACTCCGAAGGAGACAGAAGAAGTCTCAAACATCGAGTACTTCGGCGATCCGCTCTACACATACTCGCTGAAACAAGGGATTTCGGACGGCTTCCTTGCCCCCTATAAGGTCGTGCGTATCGGGCTAGATCGCGATCTCGACGGATGGCGTCCAGAACAGGGCCAGACGGATCGCTACGGCGAACTTATCGAAGACCGCGAGTACAACGTTCTCGACTACGACCGAACACTCATCCTTGAACAGCGCACCAAGATCGTCGCCGCAAAGGTATCCGGAGCTTGGAATCCCTCGATATTCTGAAGGTGGATCCGCTCACAACTCACGGCACGCCCATCGAAATCATCCAGCTCTTCGGCGGCAAGAGCAACTACCTCGCTGCCGTTCACGAACTTGAAACTCAGTTATACCTGGAGGCCGCCTAAGCGATGTCCAATGTTTCCAATATCGTCAAGACCATCCAGGACATTATGCGCAAGGACGCCGGGACATACGGCGACGCGCAGCGCCTGGAGCAGCTTGGCTGGATGTTCTTTCTCAAGATCTTCGATGATCGGGAGAAGGAGCTCGAACTCCTCCGCGATAACTACAAATCACCGCTGCCACAGCACCTGCGCTGGTCCACCTGGGCCACCGACGAAGAAGGCATCACCGGCGAGGCCTTGCTCGATTTCATCAATATCAATCTCCTCCCGAAGCTCAAGACAATCACCGCAGGCGGAGAAATCGCGAGGCTGATCCGCTCAGTCTTCGAGGATGCCAACAACTACATGAAGAACGGCACCCTCATGCGCCAGGTCGTCAACAAGATCAACGGCATCAATTTCAATGCTTCTGATGACCGCCACATGTTCGGCGACATTTACGAGAAGATACTCAAAGATCTCCAATCAGCTGGCAATGCGGGGGAGTTCTACACACCACGCGCGGTGACCCAGTTCATCGTGGAGCAGGTGAACCCGCAACTCGGCGAACACATCCTAGACCCGGCCTGCGGTACGGGCGGATTCCTCACCAGCACCATAGAGCACCTCCGCAAGCAGGCCAAAACGGAAGCGGACGAGCATGTTATTCAAGACTGCTTCTCTGGCATTGAGAAGAAGCATCTGCCCTACATCCTGTGCATGACCAATCTATTGCTGTACGGCATCGATGTTCCCAATAACGTCCGCCATGACAATACGCTTGCGCGTCCCCTGCGCGACTGGTCACCCAAGGAACGAGTAGAGGTAATCGTTACGAACCCGCCCTTTGGGGGAATGGAAGAGGATGGCATCGAGGCGAACTTCCCGGCAGATTTTCGCACCCGTGAGACGGCAGATCTTTTCCTCGTGCTGTTGATGAAACTACTGAAGCCCGGCGGTCGTGCGGGACTCGTTCTGCCCGACGGCACGTTGTTCGGAGAAGGCGTGAAGACGCGCATCAAAGAAGCACTCGTAACAGAGTGTAATCTTCACACGATCGTCCGCCTTCCCAACGGTGTCTTCAATCCCTACACGGGTATCCGGACCAACCTGCTCTTCTTCACCAAGGACCAGCCGACAAGCGAAGTCTGGTACTACGAGCACCCGTATCCTACCGGCGCCAAGAGCTACAACAAGGGCAAGCCAATCCGTATTGAAGAATTTTGAAGGCCACGGTAATGCCGGAATGGCTGAAGATTTTTGAAGCGGAGGATTCTGACTTTGGCGGCGGGGCCTAGGTGCCATGGAAGTGTGTTCTTCCACTGAAATGGGTGCCTCAGGTGCCTCGCATTTGGGAACGGGAGACCACGGACCCAAAAACCGACCGAAGCAGACCACGATCAGTCCCGGTAAACGCGATCAGGTCCACCATTCACCTTGACGGCTTGTCGGCATGTCGGACAAGCGTGCGGCCTATTCACTGGCCCGTTGTGACGTGTTATCGTCCGCAGGTTGAAGGGGACAGGCCGGCGCGCCCGCATTATAATTAAGCGACCGGTCATGAAACGTGTTGCTTTCGCTCTGGTAGCTTGGCATGGACTTTTCGCGGCTTCCCTGCCACCGCTGGTTTGTGCCTCCGGGGGCGCGGTCGGAACCATCGATCTACGAGTCGCTTCGCCATCGCTGCAAAATCCGAATCCATTGCCTCTGCGAACGATCAACCGCATCGAAGAAGGCGACACGATTCGTTACCGGCCGGTCCTCCGTCCGAAAGAAGAACGCAAGGGCGAGGTGACTCTGGTCCTGGTGCCGGCCGATAAAAAGAAGGCGGGCGAAGACCTGTTAATCTTCGATTCACGCCCGGCGGACAAGCCGCAGCAGTGGACCGCGCCCTGGCGCGCCTCATTGGTCGCATTCGTTTACGGTCCGGCCGGTGTAAATGAGAAAAGGGTCCAGACGTTTCTCGATCGCGACGATGAACTGGTGGGAGAGCTCGCCGATTATGCGGATAAGACGGCGAAAGCCGAGGCGCTGATTTCCGCGCTTACGTCGTCGGACAACTCACCGCAAACCGTGAACGCAGCACTCAGCGGCTTTGCTTCGAAGTTCGGCGGCGCCTCGCAGCTGGGGAAAAATGAGTCGACCAATCAGCAGGCGACGGTCCTGTTCGAGACTCTCAACCCCAGCGTGGCCGCCTACGATCCGCTGGCTGCGCAGGGTTCGCGATCGGTAGGCCAGACGACCGGGTTGGCAACGCTAACGGCGGAAATGTTCTTCGGCAGCCCAGTGGGTTTGGCCGCAGGCGGTACGGCGATGCTTCTGAACCTCAGCGCTCTGGCGTTTCCGCGCTCGGAATTTCGTTCGGCGTTTTCTCAAGCGATGCCCAATGACGGCGTCGGCCTGTGCGCGAAGACCGCCGCCGGGCCGGTGCATACGCGGGTCGACTATTTGTGGGCCGTCCGTGTGCCCAACTCCGGATCTCCGAATCTCACGGTGGGTAAGGCGAATTCGCTTCCGGCGGCTCTGAAATCGCCGCTGCCTCTGACGGCCTCCGAGGAGGACTGGAAATATCTGGATCGTGCGCGCAATTGGGAGCTTCAGCCCGATAGCGGCAAAGCGATCCCTGTAAAGGTGCAGGTCCTGGCCAACGTCAAGAGCATCGAGCTCGACGTCGGCAAGACGGTGAGACCCGGCCGCTACAGTTTGAAGGCGAACTGGGACTGGGAGGCCTTCGAGGTGAACGGTTTCTTCGACGTGAGACCGCTGGCCGACTTCGCGGCCGCAAAGCCGACGGCCGCCACTCACGATCTGCTAGTCGCGGGTACCGGCAAAGCACTTCTTACGCTCCAAAACAGCGATTTCGAGTTCGTGACGAAGGTCGAGATCAAAAAGCTGAACGACGAGTTCGCTGCGGCTGCCGCCGTTCCGTTCGTCCTGCCGAAAGGTCTGCGTGAGGGTGTGCAGGACCATATGGACGTTCAGATTGACACGGCTGGCCTGGATCCCGGCAGTTACCAGTTGATCCTTTCGCAGGTGGACGGAAAATCGCGCGATGTTGCTCTAAAGCTGCTCCCACCGCTCCCCGCGATTGAGAATCTGCCCGTGCACGTCAACCAGGACGTTTTGTCCGTTGCCGTCGGTCTCAAGGGAAAGCGGCTCGGTTTGCTTCAGCGCCTGGAAATCTCCCAGGGCACCGCTACGCTAGGAGCGGTTTCCGCGGATGGAACGGAGCGCGAGGTGACTTTTAAGCTCGCACCGGGAATTGCCGCGGGTAAGACGCTCACCGCGCGGGCTTTCGTTGCGGATCGCGCCGAGCCCATGGTCGTCGCCGACGTGCTGCAGGTGGTCGGTCCCCGGCCGGTGATTACGGACCTGACGATTTCGCAACTGCCCGCACAGCCGGTGCAATTGGAAACCGGCGAGTTGCCGGGAGGGCTGGTGCTGACCGCGATGATTCGCGCGGCGCATTATCCGGCCGACGGTGGCGTCAGGCTGGGGTGTGAACAGTCAGGATCGTCCGGAACTCTCACGTTGCATCCGGGACAAGAAGCCGGCGGTTCCAGGCTGGAACAGTTGACGTCCGATCAGCTGTTTCTGACGTTCGGCAGTGGCGCGTGGTTCAACGGGTGCGTTTTGAGCGCAACGGTCACCGGAAGCGAGGGCGATTCCGCGCCGCGCCGCGTGGCCCGCATCGTCGACGTGCCGACTTTCGAGCAGTTCAATCTTGCCGACGACGGCAGCGGCGATCCGATCGCGACCCTCGTGGGACTCAGCCTGGAAACGATCGGCAAGGCAGGCTGGACAGCTGACAAGGAAACTCCAGTTTCGCAGTTGCCTCAGCCCCTCTCCGGCGATGGCCGTCGACAGAAGTTGCAGTTCCACATTGCCGCTCCGCCTTCGCCCGATGCGGTCCTCTATATAACCCTACGCGGCGATTCCAAAGGGCGTCCGACGACCTTGCACGCCAACTGAGGGGTGGCTTCGACCAAAATCTCCTCCGACGCCACGCGAAACATTCGAAGGTCCCAGATGTCGGACATTATCGGAAGCTTCCACGTTCGATAACTTCCGTATGGCGCGTCATCCAGGCGGTACTTCTTTATTTGGGATAAAATCAAGCGTTACACCATTCCAATCGGCGTCGGAACACGCTTGGGAAATTTCGAGCTCGTTGGACAGCTTGGGGCCGGAGGCATGGGGGAAGTGTATCGGGGGCGCGACACCGAGCTTGATCGCGAAGTCGCGGTCAAGGTCTTGCCTTCAGCTCTCGCTGATCCAACTCGGACCGAAGCTCAATCTCTAGGTCGGCACGATTTAGGGGACGCTTTGAAGGGAGCTTCCCCTTTTTGACGTTAAAGGTTCCGAAGATCGATATTCGGTTTAGTGGAGGTGTCGGTGAAAAAACTCGGTCTGATCATTTGTGCGTGTTCGGCGCTGTTACTCGGACAGAAAATACAGCAAAAGTCCGACGAGCCGCCGCCGCAAGCCTCTTTTGGTTTGCAGGATCCGTCCGTGATCCAGAGACTGCCCGAGTCAAAGCCCGATGCAAAGCTGTCTGGCCCGATTCCACGGCTTGCCGATGGCAAACCCGATCTATCCGGACCATGGGAGCCCAACGCCATTCGCGAAAACGTCAATCTGATTGCGACGGGGGTTAAGATTCCCTTCCGGTCCAACGCCAAATCGATCTATGACTCGCGCATCGGCGTTTTGGGCAAAGACGATCCCGAAGCCCGCTGTTTGCCCCCGGGTGTTCCGCGTCTCACCACTACGCCCTATCCCTTTCGTTTTCTGCAGGTGCCCGGGCTGATTGTGATAATTTACGAAGGAGGATCGCAGACTTTCCGCCAGATCTACACCGATGGGCGCGGCTTCTCCAAGTTCGCCGAGGATCTGTGGAACGGGGAATCGATCGGGCATTGGGAAGGCGATACGCTCATCGTCGAAACCACAGGCTTCAACGAGCGAACCTGGATCGACGCCGCCGGCGTACCTCATTCGTCCGAGATGAAGGTGATCGAACACATCCGTTTGCTGGATGCGAATAATATGGAAATCGTGAGTACTGTCCAAGATCCTAAGATGTATTCGGAAGACTGGTCCTTCACTACTCACCCAAAGAAACTGGATGGCGAAATCCTCGAGTACATCTGCAATGAAAACGAGAAGGACTCGGCGCACTTGGTCGGGAAATAGGATTTGGACTGTCAATGGACGGGCTGAATCCTGTCGCCGATCAACTCACTCCATCCGAGGGCATGGCCAAGCAATCGCTTCACGGATGTCCGTACATCGTGTTGAACGAGCATCTCGGCAATTATCGAAGTGAAATTTCAGCGGCAGTGATTTTGAATCATGGTAACAGCGGCTTCTGGCCGGCGGGAAGACGCTGATCGAACGCGGCGAGTAGCGCTGCTTCCTGGGTATGTTGGCCCAGGACCCTGACGAGGGCGACAAGGTTCCCCTCCCCATAGGCTTTGACGGCGCGCGAATAGGTTGGCGACGTCACATAATGAGCGCGGAAAAGTTCACGCGCGAAGTCGATCAGGGCGGCGGCGTTTTCGGGCAAGCCGGCCGTAGGCTTACGGTTGCGCACGACATCGATGACCGCCGGGTCGAGGCCGTCTTTCACGGCCGCGAGTTCGTTCATGGTCCAGTCGTACTGCGAATCGTGCTCACGAGCGGTGACGAGAATCGCGAGATCAATCAATGGCCGACCGACGCTAGCCAGAAGCGCCGGAAAAGCGGCGGCGTGCAGCCCGATGTGCGAGGGCCCGGTGCCGAGGGGCTCGGGACCGCGTCCGTAAAGTAGCTTGGCAAAGCCTGGTTGGGGCGGGACTCTTTCTTTGATCAAAGGAAGGCGGCTGCGAGAGTCGGCGTAGATGTCGTCGGGCGGCGTGAAGGGCAAAGGCAGAAATTGTTTCCAACCCGGGGGCATTTGCTGATTGAAGGCCGATAGCGTGACGGAGGTTCCCGAATAGTCCGCCATTAGGCCGATGATGTCCACGAGGTTCTTCTGGCCGAAGATTTTCAGGCCTTCCGCGTAAGTTGCGGAACTGAGTTGGTTGCCGGCGAAAATCTCGTGGGCCATCATGACGACGACGGCTTCGTTCTCGGGAAGGCCCGCGAGCGGCTTGCGGTTGCGGACAACGTCGATTTCGGCAGGGTCGAGGCCCACGGCGACCGCTTGCATTTCGTGGAGAGACCATTCGTAGGGCTGGTCGTGCTCTCGCGCCGCAGCGAGGATTACGAATTGCATGAACGCAAAGCCGAGCGGGGAGGCGGCCTGGGCAATATCTCCACGATAACCGTAGCGGTTGACGGCGGCTCGCATGTTCTGAATGCCGACGAAATTTGCAGCGGCCGCAGCGGTTGCCTGCCGAGCAACCTCATCCGAGTCTCCGGGTTTGACCAAGGGCAGGCGGCTTCGCGAATCCGGATATATGTCGATAGGGAGCGAATCCTGGGCACGAACGGCGACTGCCGGCAAGAGGACCGAAAGAGTCAAGGCGAGAACGATTCGTTTCACTAACACACCTCACAAGGAACTTGGGGCTTAAGCATCGGCCTCTCAGGATATCAATGATTATGGATGATTTGGGGCGTACTCCACGTCACCTTTCCATTAACTTATGTAATGGAAGGCCGCGCCGTCAGTAAGAAACAGCGACCGTTATGTATCATTATCGGAAGTCATGTCGGGGCACGCGATCCGATTGCTGATCCCACTACCAACTTCCTCGAACGCCGATTATGGCCAATTGATTACCCCGAAATCGGATTACGGGCAACCGGCCTTGTAACCGCCGGCATCGCTGGCCTCTTAATCCCGGCGCGCTTCGCCCACCGCGATTGCGCCTTCTATACTTAGAAATTAAGGAACCTGAACACCATTGGCCTCACTGATTGATGCGATCAACATAAAACGCCGGACCGTCTTTGAGCACGAAAACGCTCCCCTCTACTGCCTGGAGGCAGAGATCAGCACGCCCACCGCCCGCGGCGGGCAGACCCTGGTGCGCCTGAAAGTTCGGAACCTGCTCACCGGCGCCGTGTTGGATAAGACCTTCAAGGCTGGTGAGAAGTTCAAAGAACCGGATATGCAACTGGTTCCGGTCAGCTACTTATATAGTGACGGCGACGGTTCCTATTTCCTGGACCAGGACAACTTCGATACCCTGAACCTTCCCGCAACCGTGATTGGGGATGCGTTGGACCTGCTGGTGGAGGGTGCACTGATCCATGCGCACAAGTACAACGGCAATCCGATTGGTTTGCAACTGCCGATGTTTGTGGAGTTGGAGGTTGCTGAAACCGAACCCGGCGTGCGGGGTGATACGGCCAGTGGGAGCGGCACCAAAAGAGCCAAACTGGAGACTGGCCTTGAGATCCGCGTTCCGCTCTTTATTAAGCAAGGTGAAAAGGTGAAAATAGCCACCGAAACCCGGGAGTTTTCGGGCCGGGCGTGATGTGGCTGAGGGCTATCGCGACCGTTTGAGAGGCTGCGGCGCAGTCTCCTAGTCGGCTTGCAAGAAGTGTGGCATCATCTCCTCGAACGCCGTTTTTCGGGAGTGGCTGAATGTGCATACGAGCGCGGATTGGGTGAACAGTACTCATTGCATGCGAGCGATCCTCACACGGGTGGGATGATAGCGGAACGAAGGCCCTAGTCGGCTCACAATTCGTCCTTGCTCGTGACGTGGAATTTTCGTGTGCCGCCTCGTTAACCTTCGTCAGTTGGAATGGGTCGGCGAGAGGGTCCCTTTGACGAGGACTCGGATCCAGGCGGCTCACGGAATGGTTCCACTGAAATGCGCTGGTAACACACTTCCAGCACGTCCAGGTATTCTGTACCGCCCGGCGCTTGGAGTACAACGCTGTCGCCTGCTACCGACTTCAGCAACGCGCGCCCCAGAGGCGACACCCAACTGATGTGGTTGCGGTCGAGATCGACTTCGTCGGTCCCCACGATGCTCACCACTCGCTCCACTCCCACGGCATTGGCATAGCGCACGGTCGCGCCGAAGAATGCTCTCGTGGCCGCTTGCCCCGTTCTCGGAGTTTCCGGCTCCACTACTTCCGCAGCTTCGATTCGCTTCCTGAGAAAGCGAATCCGCCCATCGATCTGGCGCAGCCGCCGCTTGCCGTACTGATAGTCGGCGTTTTCACTGCGATCGCCGTTACTGGCAGCCCACGCCACTACCTCCGTCACGGCCGGGCGTTCCCTGCTAAGCAGAAACCGGTGCTCATCGTGGAGGCGCTGCAGCCCGCTCGGCGTTATGTAGTTCTTGCCTTGCGTCGCGGGCTCGTCCGCCTTTGGTTTTCTCGTGAACCCTTTTCGCATCTCGTAGTCCTTCCAGCGCAAATCCAGTGGGTGCCACCGCTCCCTTAAAAGAAGGGATCCTCGTCGAACTCGGACCCGCTTACCTTCACGCGAAGGTCAAACTTCCTATTGACTTCGTTCACGAGACTACTGAACCAACCAGGGGCTTGTGGAGATACGTAAACCGCTTCTATCAGAAGTTCAACATTGCAGTCGATAAGCTTGCCGGCTTCCCGGTGCGAAAAATCGGTGAACAGAGCACGCACCTCTCGCTCGTGCTCAAAGGACTTGCGTTTTCGCCAATATGCGTCGTTGACGCCAGCATACTGCTTACTAAGATCGATATATTGGACTCTGCCGATTTTGATCTCTGGGCTTCTTCCAAGTGACTTGTACAGAGAGTCGGAAGTGGTTTTGATAGCCACGGCGTTGGGGAGAAAGCTCGAATAGAGGCGCCCCATAGCCGCCGACTCGTGTGGGTTTTCGTGCCAGCAACTGATGAACTTGCGAGACCTCGAGGCTTCGCCGTCGATTTCTAAGTCGCTAAGCAAACGCTGCGCTTCTTCTTCAACCTCTTGGTCAGACAAATTGCACTCATGCCCTTCGGGCGGGTTGCTAATGGCTTGCCGGAAAAATTTCAGGTAGTGCTTATCCCACGCTTCCTTTCTCCGCTCGTGCCCCTTGGCTCCTTCATGCGAATCTTCAAACTGATCGGCACGACTGAAGTAGAGCCCTCGTGAAGAAAGAAGGCTCACGTACTTGGTGAAATCCATATAGCGCCATAGTTGGGCCTGCGGTGGAGGAACGTCATATGGACGTGGCATGAAGTATGTCCGTGCCGCAAGCTCAACAAGTTGATTCGAACAGCGGTCGCATACGTACGCGGGCTGGTCATTGGCGAGGTAGCCTGAGCAGGAGTGCTCAGCTTCGACCCATTTGTGGCCGCAACTCGTACAAGCTTCGAAATGCTCAAACGCCAGCCGCCGCAATTCGATCGTGAAACGCTCGGTTGGACTGAGCATCAGAAAGGTCGAAATATACTGTCGTCAAACAGCATTCCAAACCCATTATCCGACAGGGCGGCCATTGTGTACGTGATACCAGATAGGTAAACGATGATCGCGTAGGGTTGATGATGGGTACTGCCCAGCCTAATCCCTGTTGGAGGAAGCGCGAATCCTACCCGCCGTGAACCTACTGATGCAATGAGAATCCGGACGGCAAAGCTGCCTCAAGATTGATTTGTTCTCCGGTGATGGGGTGGTGGAATTTCAGATATTGGGCGTGCAGGAAATATCCACCATCGCCGGGGAGGCCGGGGAGATTTTGAAGAGGCTGGCCGGTTAAGCCGTACAGAGGATCGCCTACCAGGGGATGGCCGATGGATGCCAGATGGATTCTGATTTGATGAGGGCGGCCCGAATTTAGGCTTACCTCAAATGTTGTGGTGCTGGTGGTGCGTGAGATCACCTTTGCCAATGACTTTGACGGTTTGCCATTTGGGTTGGCGGCCCACACGGAACCGATGAGCGGGTGCGGTACGAGGCCGATGGGTGTGAGGATTTCGTAGGCGTCGTGCTGTGCAATGTTTTGACCCAGCGCCCGGTAGATTTTTTGAATTTTGGGTGTGTTCCAGTTTGCGAATAGATTAGAGGCCGCCCGCGGTGTTTTGGCGAAGAGGACGATGCCGGTGGTGGCTCGGCCCAATCGGTGGACAGGGTTTGCGTTGGGGGTTCGCCTTTGCACGCAGCGCAGGAGGGTGTTTTCCATGAAGCCGCCGCCGGGGAGGGTGGGGAGCCCGCTGGGTTTGTTTACGGCCAACAGATGGGGGTCTTCAAACAGCACTTCGAAGTGCTGAGGGGAGTCTGGTTCGATCCAGGGTGGACGGTTCCAGACAAGGGTTTGGCCTAAAGTGACCGATTCGCTTCCGGTGGCGGTGACGCCGTTGAGGATGACTTCGCCGTTGTTTAGTTTTTGTTGCCAGGCTTGTGGGGTTGAGTGGGGGTAAAGGCTTGCCAAGTGGGAGAGCAGGGTTTGTCCATGGTATTTGCTGCTGATGATTGTGGTGTAGGCATAGCCCCGGTTGAGCATGTAGTTTGAGTGTAAGCTATGGCATCTGCGGCGCGTATGCACTGTACGGCGGCGTCTAGCGGTTGTTCAAGGTTGATGCTTTGATGGGCGCTCTTCGTCTGGCTGTCCCAAGAAATTGAGAGGGTGAACTTTGGCAGGAAGGATTCTCGCGTGCTCCGGTTGCTGCATAGAGAGCTTGCCGCTGCAGAAGATGTGGCGGCGGCGTTGCTCAAGGAATAATCCGCAGTTGTCAATCTCGTCCCCCAGACTCGCCATGCACCAAGCGGGCTAGAAGTCCTCTTGGAGGAAGTTAGTGCCCGTTATCACGCATTATCGGCAGCTCTGGAAGATCCTTGCCAAGACGCTTACGGTGATTCTCTTCAGCGCAAACGACCGTCTCCGATTTGGGTCACCTTATCGTCAACGTGAGCGGCTGGGCGTCGACCCTTCAGTCGGTGAACCCAGACTCGCCATCAGGGATTCGACCTCATCCGTCATCTCTGATTCGTGAATGAAGGTAAGTGAACCGTCGTCGAAATGGAACGTGCAGCCGAGTCGTTGTCCAGCCGCCCCGAATTCGATCTCATACGAACGAATTCCTTTCGGATCGAACGACAGGTTCATGCGGGTATCATAGCAACGTCCACCGCCACTTGCCTTCTTGATCTCTCCTCCCAAATTACAGGCCACTAGGGCCGACATGTCGTTCCCAATCCGGGCAATTTCCTAGAGCGATGGGAGCCCTGACGTCAGCGTTTCACAGGATCTATCCCGACCGCTAAAGGTCGGACATCCCTAGACGAGGGCTTGTCTTAAGGTTTGTTCGAAGGGCAAAACGTTCTGTCGGTACTTGCATCGCCAACATGCCCTGAAGCCTCCAAGACTTTTGCCCTTTGGCAATGCGTCCAAGCGTCCTTGGGGTCCAGTTGGATGGCGGTGTCATAGTCATTTAAAGCAGCCTCAAGTTTGCCCATCTGCTCCGACGAATATCCACGATGCTGATAAGCGATGGCATAGGCAGGGTCAATCTCGATTGCGCGATTTAGGGCCTTCACGGCGCCCGCGTAGTCGTTCATCAATTCCAGCGCCCGACCGATGCAAGTGTAGACTGGAGACTGTTCTGAAGATCGTACCCCGAGTCGAATCCCGGCCTCACAATCTTGCCATGAGCGCTTCCATTCCAGATAGCTTTCAGTGCCTTGCGAGCGTATTGATTGCGCTAGATGTCCATGTGCCATTCCTCTCCAGGCCAGCGGCTCGCCGTCCCACGGTGTTAGCCGAACGGCTTGAGTATAATCCGCGATCGCCTCTTTAAAGCGCCCAAAACTCACGTAGCTGAGGGCTCGCTCGATCCAAAGACCCGCGATATTCGGATCTATGGCGAGGCCCCGACTATAGACCTCCATCGCTTTCTGTCGTTGTTTCAAGAAATGCAGCGTATTGCCCAAGTTGAGATACGCCAAGGCCATGGAAGGATCAAGACGGATTGCTTCCGCGTAGTCGAGGCTGGCAAGGGAGGCTTGCTTAGAGTCCCGATACGTGTTTCCCCTTTTGTAATAGGCTAGCGCGTTGCGGGGTTCGAGCTGAATCACAGCGTCGAGAAATGGCACGGCTTGCGAGGGCTGATCGTGGTCGATGAGCCAAACGGCTTGCCGGTAAAGTTCCTGAGCGTTGTGACTTTCAGAGGGATTGTTCAGCATCCGGTCTTGGGCGTGAAGCAACGTGACCAACCCGTTCGAAATCTCTGTTGCGTAATCCGAGACGGCCTTCAGCAATCCGGCCTTTATACGGGCGCGCAACCAGAGTGCGTCCGACGATTCCTCAAATTTCGTGTAATCCTCCAGTTCGTTGTCGGTTAAGGGGGCAAGAGAATAGAGCGAACCAATACGGATACGGCGTGCGTCGCTCATAAGGGCTTTCGCACGCATGTCATCGAAATATTTCTCCAATTCCTCCGGGCTGGGCTTGTTCGGAGTCTGGGAATTCTGTAAACGTGAATTGACACAAGCGCGTAGGACAATCATGGCAAACTCAACGGAAGTGTCCGGCTCGCCATGCGCTTTGTCGATTCGTTCTACTAGCTGCGTACGCCTGTCCGATGTGGGAATACTCACCATGTTCGTGACAAACGGGACCAGATCACGCGCGGCTCCAGCCGATCCAGTACGCGCAGAAAGCACGCGAACTTTTTCCATGAGCGGCTGATTTAGTCGTTGTATCAGGCCGCGCATTCGTTCGCCGCTTGAATACGGCGCGAGTTCAGCCCGCACGGCTTCAAGGAACGAAACTTTCTTTTGGGCATCCTTGAAGACGCTGCGCAACTGTTCATCGGTTTCATCCACGCGGCCTTTGTTGGATAACATTACGGTGACGCTGTTATCGAGCTCCCGGGAAATTAGGTCGACGTTGGCTAGCGCAAGAACTTGGTCGACAGGATCATCGGCCTGCTTGCCGGAGGTATCATTAGCACGCGGTGCGCCCAACGGTTGCTGAACCTCTTCGCAGCGCACGAAGCCTGTCTCAGCGCCCACCTGCTCAAACTCAATTCGGCTCCAGCACTCTGTTATTGGCAGATTTTGGCTGACCAGGACCCGCTTGGTTACGCCCACTTCACGGCCCTTTTGTAGAATGGCGATCACTGAGGATCTGGGATCGGCCTGGCGATATACAGGAATGTCGTCAAAGATAATTATGGACTCTCGTCGAGGCGTTAAGGCGTCCTGTGCTAGTGAAGTGATTACCACGAGCACCAGACTGCCCAACACCGCCGCCCGGGATATCTTATTGCCCAGCATCATTCCGCTTAGTCGTTCTCTTCCGTTGTCGACCTCAATGAGGTAACTGCATAGCCAGATTATGGTTATTGTTGGATCGGGACAAGAGCCGCATCGCTGAATATGGCGCGAAAAAACACCTTAGAGGTTTGCGCCCTGGTAGACGCCCTTACGACCGGCGCCGGCGTCGCGAAATAGACGAAGAGGTAACATCACTTCGGAGTCGGGGAGCACACTCACCGGCCTGATGTGGGGCATTATCGGAACTGAACACGGCGCACTCAGTCCCGCGTCTTGGCCTCCAAACCGCGAGTCTCCGCGCCGTTTTCTCGCAGAAACCTTTCAAGCTCCTCCGCATTCAGACCATCTGGAATCTGGCAGAAATTCACGACACCAAACCGGCCCGTTGGCAGAAACCCGGCTTCCCCGAGGATTTCGATACACCTGTCCTGATCTAGGGCCAAGCCCCAACCCGCCTGGCACAACACCAGCAGAATACTCGCCCTCCCATTCCCGGGCCAAACCCGATCCTCAAGCTTGCGAATCCGCCGATGGATGGTCTTCATCGTGTTGATTTATCCGCCGTGCTTCCTCTATGTCCGCCTCGCGGGCCGCTGCCCATTTCGAAAATGTTACGTCGAAGCCCCCGGTGTGGAGCTGTGTTCTCATTTCGCGCGAGGATATGCCAAAAGCACGAGCGGTGACGTCGAACCAGCTCTCCGTTGGAAGTCGCTCGATTCCCGAAATCTCGATAATGCCCTGGAGTTTCTGCAGTAACGTGCTGCTAGATTGGTCGGAGCGTTCCTTAGTCGCACGCCTGATTTGCTCATGGATCCTTTCCAATTCAGCGAGGCGTGCGTGTAGGTTCTTCTTCCCTTGGCGTGGGCCGCGTTCGTTGCTGAACGTCATGTTGCCGTTTCTCCGTCGCGACAGTCCTCACAGCGAACAATCCGGGCGTAGGGAGAATCTACTATTCCCGCCCCGCAAGCCTTCATAACCGCCCTGAACGCCTCTAACGGGATGAACTTGCCAACTGGTTTGATCTCGCCTGCCATGTATTTGCCGATCTGCTCGGTCCAATAGAGGAGCCACTTGTACGTGTGCGGCACCGCGCAGCTATCGTCAGTCAGTACCGCTTCCAACTTCTGGAGCCGTCTTTCCAGATTCGATCTGCTTAACGCAGCTGTCATGGCGTTTATGGGCGCCGTTTCGACTCTTCCGTCGCCCGCTCCAATTCCGAGAGTCGCGCCTCGATGTCTTCCAACTCGATTCCCTTGATCGCGCGATCAAATACACACTCGGCCGCGCGCAGCTTGACCGCCGCAGGTACGTTCGGATCGGTCATGAGCTTCAGGACGATTGTGCTAGCAGCGCCAGTAGCCTGCTGCAGCCGCGCAATAGATTGATGTACGGCCTCACGCCGCGCTTTGCGATACTCTGCGTTGAACTCTGGCAATTGAAGCCATCGCAGGAGAGTATTGGTGCCGATCTTGGCCGCTCGGGCGGCTTCCTCAACGTTCCTTTGCGTTAGCAAGGCGGCGATCGCCGCTTCCTTCTTGTGCGTGAATTTTGCGCCGTGGCCTACTATCTGCCCCCATCTGCCCCCATCTGGCACCACGAAGCGCCCACATCGCCTGTCCTTCGCCAGAGCGAGTTTCCATCACAATTCGCTTGCAATTCCGGCCGAGCCGAGTGATCGATGTCGTGACAGCGGTGATTACCGCCAACAAAGGAGAACACATCATGACATCGATTGCTGAAGAAACCGGAACCGCCCAGGCCCAAACTGCCGGCGAGCAGCCCAAAGGCGCGCAAAGGGCCAACGTTGGCAAACGTGCGCGCAACGTTGCGCCGAAGAAGGCCAAGGCGGGCAAGAAGGCGACCCCAGCCAAGAAAGCGCCCAAGGGCGCAAAAAAAGCCGGGGCCGCCCGGGACGGGAGCAAGACCGCGACGATCCTGGAAATGCTGAAGCGGACCGGCGGAGCTACCGCCAAGGAACTCCTCAAAGCGACGGGCTGGCAGCCGCATTCCTTGCGCGGGTTCCTTTCGGGAACCGTTGGCAAGAAGCTGGGCCTGACCGTCGTATCCACGAAGGGTGAGGACGGTGAGCGCGCGTATTCCGTGAAAGCCTAAGCTTCGCCAATTCCGTTTCTCACTGGCCGCTGGGTTTACGCCCGGCGGCTTTTCTCGTTGGTTCACCGGATTCCTCGTGTTCGTGGGTAGCGTCGACCCGTTCGCCAACTGGGCTCACGATGCTGATCAACCTGAATAACCATTGGTTCGCGTGCCTTCCAATCGGGATCACCCTCTTCGGGATCGAACCCATAGCATTCACCTCTGCGGGAATCAACGAAGTGAATGTGGATAAGCCAGCGAGGCGCAGGAGGCGGCGGAAGAATCTCCTCTTCTAGTCTCTCCAGCCTGCTCCGAATCCTCATGCGGCCGAGCCTCGTCCTGGCTGCGTGCCTCTTGTTCGAGGATCCTCCACTCGGCGTGCCAGTCGGAGAGCGCCAGGCACAAACCCTGCAGGTCGGGATTGCCCGCGAGAATCTCCGTTTCGATCGCAGCGATCTCTCGTTTGCAACGTTCCACCTGGTCGCGAGACATTCACGCCGCCGCTCCCGCGCGCTCCAGCGCAACCTCGTCGAACGAACTGCCGCCGTCGAGCACGGCCCGCTTGCCCGTGAAGTTCTGCCAACGGGTCACGGCCACATCGACGTAGGCTGGCTCCAATTCAATGGCAAGGGCGATTCGCGCTTCCTTTTCGCAGGCGATGATCGCGGTGCCCGAACCGGAGAAGGGCTCGTACACGGCCTGTCCCGGACTCGAGTTGTTCACGATCGGACGCCGCATGCATTCGACCGGCTTCTGCGTGCTGTGCACGGTTTCCGCATCCTGATTGCGGTTTTCGATATGCCAAAGCGTGCTCTGCTTCCGATCGCCGTTCCAGTGTCCCGTGCCGCGGACCGCGTACCAGCAAGGCTCGTGTTGCCAGTGGTAATGCCCGCGGCCCATAACCAGGGACGGTTTTGCCCACACAATTTGACTGCGAATCTCGAAGCCACAAGATTCCAGGCTGTCGGAAACCGTAGAAGCGTGGAGAGCGCCATGCCAAACGTACGCGACGTCGCCCGGGAAAAGAGCCCACGCTTCGCGCCAGTCGGCTCGGTCATCGTTGCGGACCTTGCCCATACGATTCGAGTTATTCACGCCTGCGCGCTTCCGCCATTCGGGATCGTATTGAACGCCGTAGGGTTGGTCTGTCACCAACAGCGTGGGTTTTACGGAACCCAGCACGCGAGAGACAGTTTGCCGGTCGGTTGAGTCGCCGCAAAGTAAGCGGTGACGGCCGAGCAACCACAGGTCGCCCAGTTTTGAGACCGGTGTTTGAGGCGCTGGCGGCGCGGCGTCCTCGTCGCACAAGCCGTCGGTTGCGTCTTGCGCCGCGAGCAGCCGCGCGAGTTCCTCGTCCTCGAAGCCGGTCAATCCCAAATCGAAGTCGAGATTCTTCAAATCCAGAAGTTCCAAACCAAGCAGGTCAGGATCGCACTCTGCCCACTCAACAGAGCGATTGACCATCAAACGAAATGCTTTGACCTGCGCCGGGGTCCACTCGTCGCACAAAATCAAGGGGATCTCCGGAATGCCGAGCTTGCGCGCCGCTTTGAGCCGGAGGTGGCCATCCACCACCTCACCGTCGCTCCGGACGAGGCAGGGGATCTTAAAACCGAACTCGCGGATCGACGCGCACATGCGATCCACGGCGGCATCATTCTTCCGCGGGTTGCGAGGATACTCGCGTAGCCGTTGGATCGGCCACATCTCGATGCGCTGAGCGGCAGGGCAAATAGCCGGCTTCATAACGGCGATTATACGGGCAGTTTTGCCGTTTGCAAAATGCTGTAATATATGGAGTTATCTGCTGTTAATCGACGCTAACGATGACTAGGGAGGGGAGCCGGCTCTTAGCCCTACGCCCAGAAACTTGTGAAATTTACAAGCGAGCAGCGAAACCTCCTTTTGGATCTAGCCATTCAGCATCAGGTGGCTGGCGGGGCTGATTTCACGATCATTCGTGAGTCGGCTGGCGCACGTCTTCTATATCCCAATGGAAATTCTGTTCCGTGTGACCATCCAGCTCAGGATTTTTATCAACTCCTACTTGCAAACCTGATTACGTTCTCACCTAACTCCAATGGAGAGTTCTGCGGTCACGTGACAGAACGTGGGATTCTGGCTGCGTTCGGCGTTCCTAGTGGAAATTCTTTTGGCTACTCGTTCCCTCCGGGCCCCCTACCGAAAGGCACTCGCGCGTATGAAGTCTTTAGCGACTTGTACGCTTGGGTCGAGGAGCATCTCGCTTTATTTCACGCAGAACTATTGGAGAGCATGCCGCCAGAGAGCGCGCCGGCACAAGAGTTCGTGGATTATAGTCTGAACGTGTTCTCGGGTACGTTCGACATTTGGGTTCAGGCATTCTCTAGGAATTCACCCCTGAAGAAAGAGACGATCGAGGATTTTAAACGCATATTGGATGAAATCGAAAAGCTACTCTTGGCCCAAGCTAGTAAGGCTCGGGGAATTTTCATCGACCCCAAAACCTGGCCTTCTGAGGTCAAGCGCCGGCTGAACGCGAGGAAGCAGTATTGGATTGGGCATCGGCTAAGGGCGATTCGGGAGCAACACGAGCAAGCTAAACCGATTACGCCGAATTCGGAGCAGCCGCCGACTGCGACACCGCAACCGGCCGCGCAGGCGACAATGGCAGCGACCGCACCATCAGAGGCACTCGGCAGCGGGGGCTCCGCCGCCGAGACACCGGTCCCGGCGCCGGGCACCCCGGTGTTCACTGCTCAGCGTAAGCGAGGACCGGAGCCCGATTACGAACTCGCAGCCCAAGTTGCCGAAGTAGTGCTCAGCGTCGCGGTGGATCAGCCTTGGCTATCGAAGCTGGATGATATCTGCGAAATGCTCGACGACCGAAATATCCGGCGTCCGAAAACTTGGAAAGATCGAGGGTATGCGAGCTGGTGCAGCGCCGCGGTTGGCGAGCGGTCGTTGGTGGTAAAGGCGATTACCCATCATCTAGAACTAGACAGGGTAAAACCCCAAACTCTCGGCTAACTTTCGTAACTTTCGGTTCTCCGGGCTGCTGCCGCGGAAGCCCGGTTTTACTCATCATCATCGCCGAAAGTTTTCAAATTAATTTTCGGATTCCATGCTTACCCATGGGGCGTAACGCCCCGGATAAGGATGAACATGGAAACAACCCTAATTTCCAAGCTCCTGAATGAGCATGACGTGGCGCGCATCACGGGCCTTTCGGTCGCCTCGGTTCGACGATGGCGCCTGCTTCGGCAAGGCCCTCAGTATTTAAAGCTCGGTTCTGCGGTCCGCTACAGGACAGAGGACATTTCGGCGTGGCTGGCATCGCGGCCGACCGGGGGCGAAGGGCGCTCGCCGGAGTCGCGTTAACGTGGGCCTCGATTTCTCACCCGACGAGGTGAGGGCCTACTACGCAACGCGTGTTCCGGGCCTCAAACCCAGCGGCAGCGAGCTGCGTGGACCTTGTCCGGTTCACAACGGCAAAAGGGACTCGTTCGCGGTTAATCCTCAGAACGGCCAGGCGTGTTGTCATTCGCAATGCGGCCGTGGCTGGGACATGGTCGGACTGGAACGCGAACTGACGGGAGCAAGATTCAACGAAGCGAAGAATGCGGTATTTCGCATCGTTGGGCGACCCGAAAGCCGGAACGGAAATCGATCGGGCGCTCCAATCGTGACTACCTACGATTACAGGGATGAAGATGGCCGGCTGTTGTACCAAACAATCCGCTACGATCCCAAGGCCTTCAAGCAGCGACGGCCCGATGGCAAAGGCGATTGGATCTGGAACTTAAAGGGAGTGCGTCTTGTACTCTACCGGTTGCCGGAGTTGCTCAAGCGTAATGGCGAAACGCTCTTCATCTGCGAGGGGGAAAAAGATGCTGACGCACTAGCGGCCCTGGGTTTGCTCGCGACGTGCAATCCGATGGGCGCCGGCAAATGGCGGGACGAATATGCCGCCGCGCTGCAGGGGCGGCGAGTTGTCGTCATCACCGATAACGACCCGCCGACGGATGAGCGCGGCCAGCAGCACTACAAGGGTCAGCGACACGCGGGAGTAGTGGCCGAAAGCCTCTTGCGGCAGAGATGCGAGGTCCGCATCATCGAACTCCCTCACGCCAAGGATGCTTCCGAGTGGTTGGCTGACGGTGGCACTTTAGAGGAGCTGCATGCACTGGTCAGTGTTTGCCCGGCAGTCACGCCTGAAAGTCTGGCGGCATGGCGCGAGCGGTGGCAATCACCGGCAACACACGGGCCTGCGGGCGTCGTTTCGGAGGAATGGCCGGAGCCGCTGCCGCTCCAAAGTGAATTGCCTCCGGTTGAGAGATGTTCAGAAGAATTGCTTCCCGTCTCACTTCGCACTCTGGTCGCAGATGTTTCCGAGCGTATGCAGGTTCCGATGGACTATCCAGCGGTGGTCATGGTCCTTTCGCTTGCAGGGGCTGTGAACCGCCGGGCAACGATTCAGCCCAAGGCTCACGATCCGTCCTGGATCGTCGTACCAAATCTTTGGGGCGGCCTGATTGCGCCGCCGGGCTTCATGAAAAGCCCGGTGATTCAGGCTGCCACCCGGCCGCTTAATCAGATTCAGGCCGAATGGCGACGCGAGCATGACAGCAACCTCACCGAGCATGCGCGCGCGATCGAGGAGTGGGAGTTGAAAAAATCTACCTGGAGGGAGCTTTCGAAGCGGGAATTGAAGAGCGGAAGATCGGCGTTGGAACGGCCGCCAGATCCTCCCCTTGTTCCCGTCTTACGCAGGCTCGTCGTGAACGACGCCACCTTCGAGGCGTTGCACCAAACCATGAGTGAGAATCCGGCCGGGATTCTCGTCATCCGGGACGAACTCACCGGCTGGTGGAGCCAGTTGGATCGTGCAGGCCGGGAGGGTGAGCGGGCATTCTGTCTACAGGCTTGGAACGGCGACACCGGTCATACAATCGACCGAATCGGCCGTGGCACGATTCACGTCGAGGCGTGCTGTATGTCGATGTTGGGCGGCATTCAACCAGGCCGGCTTCGGTCATATTTAGCTGAAGCCCTCGCTGACGGACCCAGCAACGATGGCTTGATTCAGCGCTTTCAGGTGTTGGTGTGGCCGGACACGGAAGTCGATTGGAAATACATTGACCGCCAACCGGATGCGGCAGCCGAGAGACGAGCTGCTGAAATCTTCCGCGGGTTGGTGGACCTGGATGCCGCCAATCCACTGCGTTTCAGGTTTCGCCCGGACGCCCAGAAGCTCTTCATCGAATGGTTGACCGGGTTAGAAGCGAAGGTGCGCGGGGATGAAGTCCATCCCGCCCTGGTGTCACACCTGAGCAAATATCGCAAATTGATGCCGGCGCTCGCGCTGTTGTTTGAGCTGGCCGACCGCGTCGTTGCGGATAAGCCAGGATCCGATTTGTATGTGTCGCTTGAGCATACCGCCCAGGCGGCGGAATGGTGCGGCTACCTGGAATCTCACGCCCATCGTATTTATTCGTGCGTCACGACGCCTCAAATGCGTGCCGCGCAAGTGCTCGCGGAAAAGATCAAGAAGCGCAACCTCGGCGCGGACGGTTTCTTTACCTGCCGTGACGTCTACGTGAAGGGCTGGACCGGTTTGGATAGTCCAGAAGCAGTTAGGCTGGCCGCACATGTCCTGCTAGATGCCGGCTGGATTCGCGAACAGAGCGGCGAAGCAAAACCGCTCGGAGGGCGCCCTTCAAATCGGTATCAGGTGAATCCACGGGTCTGGAAATGAGTGACTCGAACGCGAATCCGGTCCCCCGTCGCCGCTGGTTAGCCTGGCGGCCGGGGGACAAATAACGGCGAATTCGGCGGGAACCGAACCGATAAAACCATCAGAACCCGGTTTTGATGGTTTTGATGGTTCCCCTTCGGCCCAATCGGCGGAAATTGAAGCCCCACCAAGCGAGCCGGATAGGCTCTGCGCGCCGGTTCCGGGCCCCCAAAAGTCCATCACCTCGCCGGTTGACTCCTCTAGCACGACCGAGCGAGTAATGTCGTGGGCCGAATGGAAAGCAGCCGCCCTGAACGAGCTCTTCTTGGAATTAGGGGGTGCGGGTCAACCCGGCAGGATTACCGCTGACACCATCCGGCACGGCGAGCAGGCGTGGATGACGAGCTGGAAGAATCGGGACGCTGAGTCCCAGAAATCGCTGAGGCCGGAATAGCGTGGCGGTCTACAAACGCGGCCACGTTTGGTGGTACAAGTTCGCCTGGAATGGTGAACCGATCCGTGAAAGCACAAAGCAGAGCAATAAGCGGACGGCTGAACAGATCGAGGCGGCCCACAAGACTTCTCTCGCGAAAGGCGAAGTGGGCATTCGGGAAAAGAAGGCCGTTCCCACTCTTCTCCAATTTGCCGAGCAATATTTCTTGCCTCACGTTCGCAACCAATTTGCCGACAAGCCAACAACGTTAACCTACTACCAAATTCAGGTTGGACATCTGAAGGGATACGGACCGCTGGCAGCCGCCCCCGTTGACGGCGTGACGCCCGAAATCATCGCGGGGTTTGTGGCGAAGTGGAGAGAAGCCGAATATCAAGTTTCCAGCATCAACCGCGCGTTGCAGGTACTCCGTCGAATGCTCCGACTTGCAGTCGAATGGGGCCATTCGGAGAGGACCGCGCCGCGGGTATGCCTGCTCCCGGGCGAGCGACGTCGGGAACGTGTCCTGAGCAGGGCCGAGGAAGCGACATATCTAGACGAGGCGCGCAACGTCGGCGAAGGCATTCTAGAGGCTTATCGACGGGCTCTTGATGGAATCCGTGCGATGGACCGCGGACAAAACCCCATCAAACCAGACGATCCATACCTGCTCCGCGACGTGGCCACCGTCTTACTTGATTGCGGTCTGCGTCCAGAAGAGTGCTACCGGCTGCGATGGGAGCAGGTTAGGACCGGTGCACTACACATCCTCTTTGGAAAGACGGCGAATGCTCGCCGGTCTATCCCCTTGTCGAAGCGCACGGAGGCAGTGCTAGAAATGAGGCGGCTCGCGACGGCTTCGGAGTGGGTGTTTCCTGCCGCCACCAAGAGTGGTCATATCGAACAATCGACTCTCAGAAAACAACACGAGAAGGCGTGTTCAGCCGCTGTGATCAATTACTTCCTGTTCTACACGTTTCGGCACACGTGCCTCACTAAGTGGTCGCAGCACATGGATCCTTACACTCTGGCCTACTTCGCGGGCCACAGCGATTTCGGAACGACGCGCCGGTACGTGCATCCCAACATGGAATCGGGTCGTGCCGCCATCGAACGCGCCCACGGCGCTTGGGGTGGGCACAATTCTGGGCACACTCCCGAATCATCCAATTCAGCCGAGAGCGAAAGAGAGGCGGTACTCCAATGAAAGGGAAAGGGTTGTGTGGTACGCCCGAGAGGATTCGAACCTCTGACCTTTTGCTCCGGAGGCAAACGCTCTATCCAGACTGAGCTACGGGCGCAAATTCAATGACGGCATCGCCGTGACAAGGCGCTGACGAAATGCAATGACAAGCAACGTTGCATTACATGAATCAGTCTATCAGAGAACATCCAACACAAATCGGCTTTGGGGGCCGCGCGCCAACGTATTTGCGCGCCACTGCGAGATAAATCCTCGCGGGTAGTCAGCAATTTGCTTTGGTTAGGGCCGCCGGGCGTGTTCTTTGGCAGTAGAATCCCTTTGGTTGAGCGCCTCGCGGAATGTTTTCTTTCCGGTGAGGAGCTGGAACAAGTCGGAGTCCGGATGATGGTACATATGCTCGCCGGTAACATTGGAAAGGCTGTTCTTCGGGGCGATGTCCGATAGATCCATAGGAAGGGCGTGGATCTCTCCGAGCACCGTCGGATTCGCCGATCCGACGTTGGTGAGAGCGCAGCAGTGGTCTTCCCAGACGCGAACCCCGTAGTGGCTTTTGCGGCCGGTCTCATAGTCCTGCCAATAATCAATGAAAGTTTGGTCCGGGCTGATCGTTTTCACTAAGATATATTTCTCCGAATCGAACTCGCGCCCCAACCCGAATGCTGGCAAAAGAACCACAGGGGCGTACACTCCCGTAAGGAGTGATCCGGCCGCCGCCGATTTCGTTTCAGTCTTTACGATCGCTAGTGGAGAGAAAGAACGACGGCTCTACGCGTCTGTTCCAGGCTTTTGCGCACGGACTCACTTGGCAGATCGTGGATGATCGGCCCCAGAAGCGTTCCCATCCCGAAAGGGATATCGCGCGTCAGCGTGATCGATTCACAATTAATGTAGACGCCTTCGTCGCGCTCCTCAAAGAACCAGTAGCCGACCAGCCGCCAGAGCAGACCGCGATCCTGGCCGGGAGGCAATTCATGCTCGGTCGCTTGCCCGGCGGCGGCGACCTCGTTAATGCGCCGGCTGGAGGAGCGGCTGTAAATCCGTTTCGAATCCAGTCGGATGAATTGGATGGCTTGCTCGGTATCGAGTACGTCGGAAAGCATAAATTTTGCTTTTACGATGCGCATAAAAACGAGGAACTCGTCGCCTTGGCGCGATTCGACCTTTGCGTTCGCGACATCGGGCTTATAAACATTACGGTGATTGTCGTAATCCTGGACGACGGCAATAACATCTTGAAGACTCGCACGCGGGATGAAAACCGCGCCTCTCCAATCCTGAACCAGACCGCCCTTGAGCGGAACGATTCCGTTTCCCGCGACTGGTTGCGCGATCACCATGCCTCTGAGAAGCTCCTGTCGCACGGCGGGGAATTCATCGGACCAGAGAAAATGCCGCCCGCTGAAGAAGGATTCCAGACGCAACTCTACTCCAGCAATGAATTTGTTGAAGGCGTCGACAGTTTCGTCCTTCAGTTCGACAGCGGGGCTGTCCTGAGCGAAGCTCAGGAAAACGATCGCGAGGAAGGCGGCCTTTCGCGAGCGGGAAAACCGGCGATCAACAGCGCCCATTACTTCGGTGTCGGCGCTTTCGCGGGATTAACGTGAATGGAGATGTGGAAATGACGTTAACAGCCTATCACCGGCTCGCTTCAATTTGATTACACCGACTCTTCTCAAATGCCGAAGCCGATGAGGCGGGTTGAAGATCACCCGCCTCACTCATGCCGCCGATTCTAGTGCCCGTCCCGGTCGGTCCCCGGCGCCCAGGAGACGCCGCGCAGGACCTCGCCGAAACCAGCGGTTCTCAGCGTGATAAAACTCTCCGAGGACGGAAGCGTGGTGGCGCTCAGCTTATCCGTAATAGCGACCAGCTTATTCGGATCAGCGCCCTGGTCGCCGCTCCCACTGATGGTGGAGGTGATCGCATAAATCGTCGCGGTCCCGTCCCAATTCACGACACCCGTGATGTTGCGGAGGCCGTCGGTGGCCGGAGCCCACGGAAGATTCGTTCCTCCGGTTCCGGAATTGTTTCCGCTGGGGTAACCAGGGACGGCGTACGGCACGCCGAGATTCAAGCCGTTTGTCAACGTATAAGCGAGCTGCCACTCGCCTGCGCTCGAGTTAAAGATCCATTTCTGGAGTCCGGCGGTGGGGTTTTGAGCTGCCAGGGCGGGAGTGTAGAAACCCGAGACGGTTGTACCCGCATTGCCGCTACCTTCATCCGCGACATAAAGCGTGGTGGCGTTCGCAAACCAAATGCCGAAGGGATAGCTTACCCCGCTTTTCGATTTGGCGATGAGCGTAGGGAAGCCCTTCAGGATGCACATATTGTTGGGATCGAGGCCCTTGGTCTGAAGGAGCGCTGCGTTGTAAGCCAACGCGGACGCGGGAAGACTCGCGCCTGCGGCGGGAAGGCCCACGCCGTTTGAGTCTGTGCACACCTTACCGGTAGCATCGACGAAGTAAACCGTGTTGACGCCGTTGCCGCCGCTTCCCTTGGTGTAATAGAGCACATTGTCGAAAATCGTCAGGCCGCGGAAGTTGGTATCTTTCCCGACCTTGTCCAATTTGTCGCCTAACTGCGTAATGCTGAAGCTCCCGACAGGCGTCGGATTTCCGGGCGATTGCGCAACTTCCGCCTTGACCTCGGGTGTGAGGATCTGCGCGCCCGCGCCGATAATGATGCCGTCCGGCTGAGGATTCCCGCCGTTCCCCGCATTGCCTGATGCGTAGAAAAGGTTCGCCCCAAAGGAATCATTGAGGATCACCGCGCGGCCATTGTTGCCGCTATAAGCGTTGGTCTTCGTGAAGTGAAACTTACCGAACTGATCGATTTGCGCCACGACCCGGTAGAAACTCCCCCCGTCCGGATTCGTCGCATCGAACGCTCCGGGCGTATTGGAATTTGAAACGTCAATCGCGCCGACCGGCGCAAGATAGCCCATGAAGGTCAGAGCGTCACCCTTGGTCGACAGGTTCAATGCTAATTCCGATTTTGAGGAGAAACTAGAGACCATTTGATCGCTGTTAGGCCCGATTCCGTGCTGCAAGCTGTTGGGCACCTCGAGCGAAGAGAAAACCCAGCCGAATGGAGTGACCTGATCGAGAAAGACCTGCGAAGTGATGCCGAAGCTGCCATCGACAGTATCGTTGTTAAAAACGTACGGATAGGTCCCGTCGGCGACCGCGGTTACGGACGTTGGGCAGTTGGTGAGCGAGCAGTTCGGCGGCAGGACCGTCTTCCCGGCTGTAATGCTATTGGTGTTCACGTATACGTTTCGGCTAACCACCAAGTTGCCGGGGATAAACAGATGGCCTTGAAGCGGAAAAGGGGAGTCATTGTCGTCGTCCGCGTAGGCGCTTCGGACGCCCAGCAGACCGGCGATCGAAATGACCGCTAACAACGTTGGTACTGCGATCTGGCGACCGCGTTTTCTCAGGAAATTCGCTTTCATTTATAGTTCTCCTCGGAAGTTTTGGACTGGAGCTGAACCGTGTGATCGAACCTGACCGACTTAGGCGCTGAGCGATCAGAAACCTAATCATCCGCAGCGTTCTTGTGTTGCGGAGCGGTGCACGTTACTGATGCAGAGGCCACCCGGTCGAATCTAGCACTCGCGTATGGCAGATCGATTAAGATCCCCTTACGGTTGTCTTAAGAAAGCTGAAGATCAGCCCTGGGCCCGTCCTTTCACGGGACACCAGCCCTCCCCTTGCCAGATCCCTCTTCCCTGACAGCGCGGAAACTGATATAGTGACCCCCATGAAACGGAAACTATTCGTGTACGTTCCCGCCGTGATCCTCATGCTTCTGATCGCGGCCGTGGCCTATACGCAGAATCAGGCCAAGCAGCCACCGCAATTGAAGATCAACAAAATCAAGGACGACCTCTACGAGATCGAGGGCGATGGCGGCAACGTAGCCGTCTACGTCACCAACGAGGGCCTCATTCTGATCGACGACAAATTCGATTTCGATCACGACGCCATTATGGAGAAGATCAAGAGCGTCACGAACGAGCCGATCAAATACGTGATCAGCACGCACTATCACGCCGATCACAGCGGTGGCAACGCCAAGATGTTCCAGACCGGCGCCGAGATTATCTCCACCGTAAATTCGCACAACAACATCGTGGACCATAAGCAATCCAACGCACCTCCAGGAGTGGTGCCCGCTCGCGTGACCTTCACGACCGAAGAGCAGGTGTTTCTCGGCGGCAAACAGGTGGTGGCACGCTACGTAGGACGCGGGCACACCAATGGCGATGCCGTCGTGTACTTCCCGGCGCTCAAGGTGCTGCACACGGGCGACCTGATGGCGGGCGATACCCCGCTGATCGATTACCCGGGCGGCGGCAGCCTGGTCGAATGGCCCAAGACGCTCGATGAAGCGATGAAGTTCGATTTCGATACCGTGATTCCCGGCCACGGCCCGGTGACCACGAAGTCCAATCTGATGACCTATCGCGACAACGTCGAAAAGGAGCGCAAGCGCGTCGCCGGCCTCATCCACTCACATAAGAGCGAAGAAGAAATCGGCAAAGTCATGATGGCCGAGTTCCATTGGATGCCGAACAGTCTACAGATGCAGTGGAGTCTGCCGGGCTTCAAGACTGAGTTCAAGTAATTGCACGGGCATCGCCCGCTCTCGCCCGCGGCCCAAGCGGGTTGCTTTCTGAGATAACATATTCTCTGGCGTTGCAGCCCAGGATGTTCGTGACATGAAGATTGGGATCTAAAAGCTATTAAAGAAGAGGAGCTATTGATGAAGGTGAAACGATTTATATATACCAGTGCGATCGCGTGCCTGGGTGCGGCGTTGCCCTTCGGCGGCGTGGCACTCGCGCAGGCGCCGAAGCAACAGATGTCAGAAGAAGCCTTTAAAAATATCCAAGTGATAAAAGGCGTTCCCGTCGACGAGTTCATGGGGACGATGGGCCTCTTTTCCGCCGCGCTGAACGTGTGCTGCGGGGACTGCCATGTGGGGGCCGGCGGCTCCGACCCGAAATGGGAAGCCGACGATAAACCGGAAAAGCGGATCGCGCGCCGCATGGTGACGATGGTGGCCAATATCAATAAGGAGAACTTCGGCGGGGCCCAGATGGTCACCTGCTATACCTGCCATCACGGCAGCACGTTCCCCGCCACCACGCCTCCCATCGATGCCATCTACAGTGAGGCCTCCGTCGTGCCGCCGGATCTTCTGCCGATCGCTCCCCCGAACTCGGGCGTACCGACGGCCGAGCAGATTCTCGACAAATATATTCAGGCTCTCGGCGGAGCCGCCAAGGTGGCCAGCATCACCAGCTATACAGAAAAAGGCACCAGCCACTTGTTCGGTGAGGCCGCGGAAGATCCCGCGGAGATCTATGCGAAGGCGCCGAATCATCTGGCCACCATCGTTCACCAGCGAGGAGGCGATCTGGCCAGGACCTACGATGGCATGGACGCGTGGGTGATGCTGCCGCTCACCGTGACTTCGGAATACCAACTGCACGCCGGTGCGCTCGAAGGAGCCAAAGTGGACGCCCAATTGGCCTTCCCGGGCGGGCTGAAGCAATTGTTCAAGAACTGGCGCGTGGGCTATTCCACCACTCTGGACGGCCGCGACGTCTTTGTCATTCAGGGGAGCGGTCCGGGCCTGCTGGCAACGTTTTATTTCGATAAGCAGACTGGCCTGCTGACGCGTATGATTCGCACGGCGACTACCGTGCTGGGCCGCGTGCCGACGCAGATCGACTATTCCGACTATCGCCCGGTGAACGGCGTCATGATGCCGTACAAATGGACCTTTGGTTGGGTGAGCGGACGGGAAGAGTACGTGATATCGGAAATCAAGCCGAACGTTCCGGTTGACGAGTCGAAATTCGCGAGACCGATTCCAAAAACGAAGTAGACTGCACCTCGGGAAACGACCGAGCTTACGTCGTAGTCGGGATCTACAAATCGCCGCTCCTTTGGGCTGAGGCCTGAGGGAGCGGTTTCATTTTGGGCCTCACGCAAACCTGCTCCGCTTACGCGCCGCCGTCTCGGAAGCAAGCGAGTGTTCTTCCGTTCTCCCGATTCGTTGAATCGGCTATAAAAACGTGGGGAACCTCTCGCCCCTGCCGGTCCCTGTTTACTTCTTGCGCGCGTAGTTACGATCCCCCTCCGTCCAGTGCTCGATCATGCCGGTCACTGTACCTTTGGCGTCCTGCACGAAATCCACACCGGTTCCTTCCATCGTGAAGCTGCTTTCCGAATGGGCAGTGAGAGGGATCTTTCCCGTTCCCGTATCGATCATGAGGCGGCTCCCTTCCAAGGAGATCGCCGCTGCGGTAAATCCGGGCGCTTCGTAAGTACCAGCGTATCGGGCCAGGATCGCGGCCGAAACATGAGACTCCTCCCCGATTTTGCCGACCAGGTGCGCCGCATCGCGCTCGTTTTCGCACACATACTCGATCAGTTGTCCGTCCGGGATCAGTTCGAACTCGAGCGGAAGTGTCCACGGCCGGGTGTACGCCTTCGAATCGTCGAAGGTCACCTGCAGATCCATGTGGCCGACATCGCGGCGGCGGTAGCGTTCCGTCAGACGCAATGCTTCCGTGTGGGGATGCCCAGCCAGATCGAGGTTGGTCTTATCGTTGTAGCCGGCGGTCGTGACGACCAGCGTGTCCCCCTCCCAATGCGCAACCGAGTAACCCATCCAGGTCGGATTCGGGTCCTCCGGCAGCCCGCGGCCGTCCATGAAAAACTGGCGATAGATAGTCTGATATTCGTAAAGAACCGCCACGAGGCTTGGCGTCTGAATGATCTTCATCGGGAAGTTGCCAACCGCGATGCCGGCTTTCGGACCTGGCGGCAGGCAATGGACCCCGTCGCTATCCCTGCGAAAATCGTCCGCGCGTTGTTTGTACAGGGACGCGGCCCACGGCAGCATCTCCTCCGGCTTGAGATCCCCCGTGACGTAGAACAGAGAACCGCCATAATTTTTGACTATCCAGACTCCGGAAAGATCCGGCTTGCCATCCGCGGTTCGCGGGGCGGGAGCCGAGAGGTCGGGCTTGCCGTCCGGCGTCCGGGGCACTCCCGGGGTTGGATGATTCGGCCACTGGGCCGTGAGAGAAACGCTCATCACGGACAGGATGATCGCGAACTTATGCATCTGTCCTCCTCCCGTCTCAGCCGTCAATTCGACCGCCGTCTCACATTTTACGAACTTATTTTGTGTCCGGTAACGCGAAGACGAACAATCCGTTTCCGTTCGACGGATGATGCACGTCGCCGACGATCACGCCAGGCACCTGGCGCGGACTTCCGCCACCGAGACCCGCGGGAACGGCGATATATTGCTTGCCGCCGACCGTGAATGTCACGGGGAATCCCTGCACGGAAGTCGGGAGCCGCGTCTGCCACACGACCTTGCCGGTCTTCACGTCCACCGCTTTAAACACGCGATCCAGGTCTCCGACGAAGGCCAATCCGCCGGCCGTCGAAAGCACGGCAGTCAAGAACGGCGCGCGCTGTTCGAGCTTCCACATCTCCTTCATGCTGTTGACATCGTATGCGGCGAGCTTGCCGACGTTGCCGTTGCTTCCCGGCATTTCATAGAAGCGCCGATTCGCAGACGTCCCGCCCGAGCCTTCCACCGGCTCGCTCTTGCGGCCGTACATTTCCATGCAGCTCTGGCTGAGTGGAATGATCAGTTGGTTGGTCGGTTGATGGTAGCTCATGGCTTGCCAGTTGTGGCCGCCTTCCGTGGAAGGACACGCTTGCACCCACGTCTCGGGCTGCTGCTCGACGATTTCATTCCGATAATGCACTTCCCCGGTTTTCTTGTCGATGCTCTCGAACACGTTCTGGAAGAGCGTCTGCTTGTAATCGAGGAACTTGCCGGTTTTGCGATCCAGTTTCCAGAGGATGCCGGCCTTGCCGATGGTGAACAGCAAGTTCTGGCCGCCGGAATCCACCAAAACACGCTCATAGACTTCGTCCAGATCGAGCGATTCGCCCGGCACGTGCTGGAAATACCAGGCGAGCGTTCCATCCTTCGGTTTTAGCGCGAGCGTCGACGTCGTATATAAAGCGGCTGCATTCGTCCCGCGAATCGCGCGCATCCACGGTTTGGCTTGCGCGACGCCCCAATACGTGAGGTCGAGCGTGGGGTCGTAACTACCGGTGATCCACGTGTCGCCGCCCGCGCGCAACAGGTTCGGAAGATTGCCCCATGTTTCCCCGCCCTTCTCACCCTGGCGCACCACGGTTTCAAACTTCCACAACTGTTTGCCCGTCTCGGCATCGTAGGCGCTCAGGTAGCAGCCGGTTTCCTTGTAGCGATCGCACCCGCCCATGCCCTGGATCACGATGCCATCGACAATCAGCGGGCCGCTCGTGTTGCTATAGCCGTGAGCCGTATCCGCGATGCGCGTTTCCCACACCTGCTTGCCGGTCTTCGCGTCGAGCGCGACAAGTCTTACGTCGGTCGTCGCGATATACACTTTGTCGCCCCACAGCCCGAGGCTGCGGATCGCGCCCAATCCGCCGGATTGCTCCGGCCCGAGGCGGTTTTCCCAAATCAGTTCGCCTGTCTTGGCGTCTAGAGCCTGCACGATATTACCGGTGTTCGCGAGGAACATCACGCCGTCATGAACCATCGGCGTCGGCTCGTTGGCGCCGAAATCCGACATGGCCCACGACCACACCAGTTGTAAATTCTTGACGTTGGTCGCATTGATCTGATTCAGCGGGCTAAAGTTCGAGGCGCTATAGGTTCGCCGGATCATCAGCCAGTCCGCCGGATCGGCGTTGCGCAGCATCGCGCCCGTCACGGGCGTGTAGTTCTTCACGGTACCCGTGACAAGGAGCCCATGCGGACCGCCCGTCACTGCTGCCGCTTGTCCGCCCGCTCCTAAAGGAATCGCCGGCTTGCCGTTGCCTCGCGATCGGATGACAAATGTAGTATCCGCCGCCAGCGCCTGTGCTCCCGGAGCCACACCGTTCGCCGCCAGCACGAACGCTGCCGCGTTCAAGGCATCCTGCTCGCCCAGATGATTATTTCCCGGGGGCATCGAACTTTGGAGATACTGGACCAGTTCGCGCGAGGAGCGCGTCCCCCATGCGGCCATGAAGTTCGAGCCCGAAAGCTGCGGCGCCTCGCTGCCGCCGAGATCCACACCATGGCACGTGGCGCAGCGCGCGCCATAAAGAGCTCGCCCGGCTTCGGCCTGTTGCGTGGTTTGGGCAAAGAGCCCTACGCTCGCGCCCACCAGCAATGCAATCGTCGCGGCGATCGTGAATGTGTCGGAAAATGTTTTTCTCATTGATCCTATTCCCCTGCGGCAACCCCTAGTTCAACAGCCAGCCCCACAAATTGCCGGCCGGCGCCTTCTCGCTGTGAATCTGAACGTACCATCTGCCCTTGTGAAGTGCTTGGACTTGTTCCGGCGTCAGTTCGAACATGCCGGAAATCTCGCCGCTTTGCGCCTTGGTTACCGCCAGATTCAGAAGCGGCGCACCGCGCACGCCCGGCGCCGTTCCTTGATGAATGTGAGCCGCCGTGGCCGGGCTCTTCAGTCCCGTGAACGTGCCGGAGATGATGAACATATTTCCGGCAAGCGTCGCCGTAACCGATCCTTCGCCCGCGATCACCGACTTCATGGCCGCATCGATCGCCACCGGCGCCAGCCGGACCTTATACGTTTCCGTCCGCTGCGCCACCGCCGCGACCAGGGCGATCAACATCCCCAATGCGACCGCCGTACACCGCTTATACATGCAAGCCTCCTTCAGGCAAATGATCATGATAACCGAGCGAAGGGCGCCCTATTCGGGTGATCGCCCACGCGCGGCAAAAGGTTCAGCCGCCGCCTTCGGTCAAAATCCGACGTCAGCCTTTAGCTTGACGCGATTTCCCTCTCGCGATACATCTCCGCTAATCTGAGCGATCGCCATCAGCCCCTGAAGAGCGTCGTGCAGCTCCCGCGCGCGCTCCTCATTCGGCGATGTTCCCACGGCCGTCAAGTGCAGTTGCGTGTCCATGTTGGCGTAAAACTCGCCACTTTGCAGCAGCCCGAATACTTTTCGTAAATTCACGAGGTTGCCCGGCAGATCCAGATCCACGGGACCGCCTGCGTACACGCCCCATACTTCCGCTTCGAGAGGAATCTCCGCCAACAACGCCGCGAACCGTTCGGGAACATCGTGCATCAAAGGGCGCGCGTCCACTAGGGCGCGCAACGCGGGCGCCGCGCCGATCGCCGTGGTTGACGAATTGATAAAAAGCATCGCGTCCTGCTCGCTGCCCACCATCGAAAGGCCTTTGTAATCGAACCGTCCGCCCGCGGCGCCGTAGCGTTTCACGTCGGGAGCCATCAGTTCGTTGGCGAACTTCCCTCGTCCCAGCAACAACCCCCCGCTTCCGTTGGAAACAAACAAGACCTGCCATAGCGATTTCTGCGGATCGACGCCCGTAATTTCCACGAAGCGCTGCACCGCGTGCTGTTTGGCCAGCAATCCGAACCCGGGATGTTTCGCGAGGAGATCCACGCGCATGCCCGCGAGCACCGTCGTATCGGGAGGAATCAGCGGAGCGAGTCCGGGATCGATGAACACGCGCTGGGGAGGCGGTTTAGAACAACCGGCCATCGCCAAGGCAAGCGAGGCCGCCGCGATCCGCAGCGCGAATCCGCTAATTGTTCGCAGCTCTTTCGTCCTTCGCATTGGCAGCAACCTTTTCCACCGCCCTCATCACGCGCAGAAAATTCTCTCCGTAGATCTTGCGAATATCCGCGGCCGGGTAGCCGTCCTCGAGCAGCGCCCGCGTCAAATTCGGATACTTCGAAACATCTTCCAGGCCCACGGGCGTGCATTCGACGCCATCGTAATCGCTGCCAATGCCCAGCGCGTCGATACCCGCGATCTTGCGGATGTGATCGATATGCGCCACAACGTCGGCAAGCGCGGCATGCGGCGGCCGCTCCATCGTCAGGAAAGCGCAGTTGAAGTTCACTTGAATCACGCCGCCTTTCTTCGCGAGCGCGACAATCATTTCGTCGGTCATGTTGCGCGACACGTTGGCCAGGGCCCGCGACGAAGAATGCGAGGCGATCAAAGGCGCCCGGCTCACCTCCAGCGCATCCCAGAAGGTCTTGTCCGCGACGTGCGAAATATCCACCATCATGCCGAGGCGATTCATCTCACGCACGACGTCTTTGCCGAAGTCCGTCAGGCCATTGTGATGCTGCACCTCCGGCTTATCGATGTCACCTGACGAATCCGCCCAGTTATTCGTGTTCGCGTGCGTCAGCGTCATATAGCGGACGTCACGGCGATAAAACTCGCGCAGCTTGTCCAAGCTGTCTTCGATCGCGTGCCCACCCTCGAGTCCGATCAGCGCGGCGATCTTACCCTGCTTGTGCGCGGCCTCGATCCCGGCGGCCGTGGTCGCCAGCGCGAAATCGTGGGGATAGTGCTCCACCAGGTCATGATGGATGGAATCGACGAACATCATGCCGCGCGCATAGGCTCCGTTACCGGCATATTTCGCGGCTACGTAGCTCACAAAAAAGACGCCACCCACGCCGCCTTGTTTCAACCTTGCCAAATCGGTGTGGCCCTTCGGAGCGCTCAGACCGATATCGAAACCTGAGCCTTCGCGATCCTCGCCGGCCTGCTCATTGGGGACGTCGTTGTGCGTGTCAATCAGCAGCGCGGACTTATGCACGCGCTGAACCTCGGCGTCGGAGATTTTTCGAGTGGGGGATTGGGCCATGACGACAACTGCGAATAAGCAGAGTACGGCAAATCTCATTCATTCACCACTCTAGCAATACGAACCCATTGAGCGTGCGCACAAATCTCTCATCGCCGCGCACAACAGCAGATCTTTCGACTGCGCTCGAGATGACGCTCGGAGGCCGGCCGGAGACTGACCAATGTCGGTTCCTATTTCGCGTCTCTCCAGTTATCGCCGACGCCCACATCGACCACCAGCGGAACCTCCAGCCGCGCGACCGTCTCCATTTCCGATTTCACCATGGCGCGCATTTCATCCACTTCCGCCGGCGGTGCCTCGAAGACGAGCTCATCGTGTACCTGCAAGAGCAGGCGTGTTTCAAATCCTTGCAGTTTACAATCAATCCGGATCATGGCAATCTTGATCAGATCGGCCGCGGTTCCCTGCAGCGGAGTGTTGACCGCGGTGCGCTCCGCGAATCCGCGCGCGTTAGGGTTGCGGCTGTCCATATCCGGGATGGGACGCTGCCTTCCGTGCATGGTTTTGGCGACGCCCGTCCGCCGCACCTCCGCGATGGTCGCGTCGAGAAAGCGCCGCACACCCGCGTAGCGCGCAAAATACGCGCGTATATATTGCTCGGCCTCCTTGCGATCCACTCCCAACTGCTGCGCCAGACCAAAGGGAGTCTGTCCATAGACAATTCCAAAGTTGACCGCCTTGGCATTGCGCCGTTGTTCGGGCGTAATCATGAGCGGAGGCACGCCGAATACTTCGGCCGCAGTGCGCGTGTGGATGTCCTCGCCGTTGCGGAAGGCTTCCGTCAGCACCGGGTCGCGCGACATGTGCGCGAGCAGCCGCAGCTCGATCTGCGAATAATCCGCCACGATCAGCTTCCAGCCTTCGCGAGGCACAAACGCCGCCCGAATCTCACGGCCCAACTCGGTGCGGATCGGAATGTTTTGCAGATTCGGATTCGACGACGACAACCGCCCCGTCGCTGCGCCCGTCTGGTTAAACGTGGAATGCACCCGCCGCGTCGCGGGATCGATCAGCACGGGGAGCGCGTCCGCATAGGTGCCTTTGAGCTTGGCTACCTGGCGGAACTCTAACACTTTCCCGGCAATCGGATAATCGACGGCCAGCAGTTCCAACACGTCCGCGGCCGTGGAAATCGCTTTGCCTTTCGCGCCCTTGCCCGGGGTTGGCAGATTCATGTCTTCGAATAGGACCTTCCCGAGTTGTTGGGGAGAATTGATATTGAACGTACGTCCGCAGATTTCGTAAATTTCAGCCGAGAGCCTCGCGATCTCCGCGTCCATGCGCCCGCTCAAGCGCCGCAACCGATCGGGGTCCACGCGAATTCCCAGGTTTTCCATGCGCGCCAGCACGCTTACCAGGGGCAGATCGATGGATTCGTAGAGCTCCGCGAGCCCCATCGCCTCCACTTGCGGGCGCAATTTCTGGTGCAGTTGCAGGATCGCATCGGCCCGCGCGGCCAGCTCCGTGTTGACGCGTCCCCCGAGATATTTTTCCGACAGCGACGGGAGATCGCAGCCGGCGGGATCGGCATTCAGGAGAAAGCCATACAGCATGACGTCGTGACGCAAGTTCGGAAGCTCACCGAAGCGATGGATCAGCGCCTTGATATCGTGCGCGACCAAATCAGATCTTGACGCCAGACTTTCGGGAATCGGCTTTACTGATGTTGGACCCAGAACAAGTGTCCGGGCCTCGCCCGCGCGCGCCGCGAGCGCAATGGTCGTTTCCGACATCACGTCTTCGACGGCCAGCGCAATGGGACCCGAGACCGGCAGCCATGCGTCCAGTTCCGCGATCGAGGAAAGAGGGCGGTAGTCGTGCTCCACGGCGGACGCGGCCTCCGCCGCCGCAGGCATTTCCCGCAGCAGCCGGTGAAATTCGAGCGTCCGATACAGTTCGCGGAGCGCGGCCGCATCCGGCTCGCGGACTACCAGCGCCTCGGGCTCGAAGGGCAGCGGCACATCCATATGAATGGTTGCGAGCTTTTTGCTCAGCAGGATCACGTCCCGGTTATTCTGCAAGCTTTCGCGATACATCTTGCGCTCGACTTCCGCGGCATGTTCGAGCGCGCCCTCCACCGATCCGAATCGCCTGATCAGATCCCGTGCCCCTTTTTCGCCTATGCCCGGAGCACCGGGAATGTTGTCGATGGAATCGCCCTTCAGGGCAAGCAGATCGGCCACCTGATCCGGCCGCACGCCCATGAATGTTTCTGTCTCGGCGGCGTCGTAGACGAAGTCGTCCTTCATGGGATTCAGCATCGAAACGTGGTCGTTCACCAGCTGGAGCATATCTTTGTCGCTCGAAACGATCACCACATCCATGCCGTGCTCTGTCGCGCGGCGTGCGATGGTGCCGATCACGTCGTCGGCCTCGAATCCTGGAAATTCCAGCACTGGAACGGACATCGCTTCGAGCGTTTTACGGATCCACGGAATCTGGTCCAGCAAGTCCGGAGGCGTCTCTGTGCGATTCGCCTTGTAATCCGCGAACGCTTCGTCGCGAAACGTTGGGCCGAAACTCTCGAACACGGCCGCGAGAAAGTCGGGCTTATGCGCGTCAAGCAGTCTCCGTACCATGTTGTGAAAAATGTAAACGGCCTCGGTCTGAATTCCCGTGGACGTGCGCATAGGCGGCGCGCCCATTCGCGCGCGGGCATGGTAGGCACGGAAAATAAAACCGAAGGAATCGATCAGAAAGAGGCGCGGCACTCCACTTATGTTAATTGTTCGCCCCGGCGGTGTTAAGTGCTCCCCCGGCGGGTAAAGGCGTTTCCCCACCGCAGCGGCGGGAGCGATAGACTAAGTTGGTGAAATTGGGTCAGATGAAAGCGAGAGCGATATGAAGCTGAAATACATGGTGATGATCACCTCGGCCGCCAGCCTGCTTTGGGCACAGAGCGCGCCGGCGCAAGACGCGAAATCCGTAATCGATAATGCCGCCAAGGCGATGGGAAATTTGAAGACTGTAGAGTATTCCGGTTCCGGGTCGGACTTCGTGCTGGGACAGGCGTTCAATCCGAGTTCGCCGTGGCCGCGTTTCAACGACAAGACCTATACGCGCGCCATCAACTTCGAGCAGCCAGCCTCCCGGATGCATCGTGTGCGCACGCAGTTCAACGACCCTCCGCGCGGCGGAGGCTTGCAGCCGATCGTCGGTGAACGCCCCGAGGATCAAGTAATTGTGGCGGGGGCAAATACTCCCTGGGCCCAGCAGCTGGAAATCGTCCTGATGCCGCAGGGTTTTTTGAATGCCGCCGCGAAGAGCAACGCCACCGTGAAGTCGCAAACCGTGGGCGGCAGGAAGTATCAGGTGGTGACGTTCATGGGCGAGAACAAAGCCCCGGTGATGGGCTACATCAATGCGCAGAACCTGGTGGAGAAAGTCGCGACGAAGATCGATACGCCCCTGTTCGGCGACCTGCCTTGGGAAGCCGAATATAGCGATTATAAGAGCTTCAACGGCGTCCAGTTTCCTACCCATATCGTGCAGCGCCAGGGCCCTTATCCGATTCTGGATCTCAACGTCGCTGACGTAAAGGTGAACGGACCCGTAAATATCCAGGCTCCTCCGGCGCCCGGTGCGCCACCCGCCGCGCAAGCCAAGAAACTAGCCGATGGAGTCTTTCTCATCACCGGCGCTTACGAATCGCTGGCCGTGGAGTTTAAGGATTATTCCGTGGTCATCGAAGGCCCACAGAGCGAGGCTCGCGGTATTGCCGTCATCGAGCAAACAAAGGCGGCAATCCCCAACAAGCCGATTAAGTACGTGATCAACACCCACAACCATATCGATCACTCCAGCGGCCTGCGGCCGTTCGTAGCGGAGGGGTCGATTGTGGTGACCCACGCCATCAACAAACCCTATTTTGAACGCGTGTGGAAAGATCCGCATTCGCTGAATCCGGACCGCATGGCGATGTCCGGGAAAAAGCCGAAATTCGAGACCATGACCGAAACCAAAGTGATGACCGACGGGACGCACACCATCGAGCTGTATCATGTAACCGGCAGCATGCATAACGAAGGGATGATCATGGCGTGGCTCCCCAAGGAACGCATTCTGGTGGAAGCCGACGAATTCAACGTTCCGCCAACACCCCCGAAGATGACGCCCAATCCGATCCATCCGTATCATCCGCACTTCGCGGAGCTACTCGACACCTTGAAGATCGACCCGCAAACGATCATTCCGATTCATACGCCGGGCGACGGCCGTACCGTGACGAAGGCCGAGCTTCTGCTCATGGCGGGCAAACCAGCGCAGGCCGCCCAACTCCGCTAAGTAGCCTTTTCGCGATCTCCGCAATTACGCGTGGATTATTGGGACCCTATTGGGCGAACGAGCGCAACAGGAAGTATTCGTTAATAGGGCGATCGTCCTGAAGCGCCGGCGTGGAGGGCGAAAGCGCGATTAATTGGTCGAGCTTTACGGGCTGCGAAAGCACTCGAGCAAATTGCTCCTGGGCCGTTCGATAGGGCCCCCACTCCAGCAGGTCCGCGACGGCGTCGGCTGGCATCCGTGCGGCGAATTCTGCGGGCGTGCGATCCGGCAGCGGAGTCATGCTGGCGGAGAAGTGCCAGCCCCGTCCATCGAACGACCGGTAAACGCGGACGTAGGGAAAGGAATCCTGCAACGCGCGCGCGACCGACGTAAGCACTTCCGGATCGCCGTAGGGCAGCCATTGCTGGAAAATTCCCCCCGGCCGAAGGCGCAGCTTCGCCGTGCGGTAGAAATCCCGGGAATAGAGAAGGCTGGAAGCGGCGGCCGACACGGGCGGCGGCGGATCGATCACGATGACATCGTAAGTCGCGGAGGTCCGATCCAAGTAGCGGCGCCCATCGTCAATCACGACGTGCGCGCGCGGAGAGGCGAACACCGCGGCGCGGTCCGGGTGAAAGTATCCGATGAGCCTGGGGACGCTCGGCACCAGCTCGACCGTGGTGGTGCGAATTCCCCAGGAGAGCGCGGCCAGCGACGAGGTCCCCATCCCGAAGCAAATGACCAAAGCGTCCCGCGGTTCCCGATCGAGCCACGCCAGCGGGAGGTGGGCCATCATCTTGGTGATCGGCGTCAAACTCGTTATACCGATTCCATTGACCAACAGCCGCTTCTTCATCCCTTCACCGGTCGCGATCACGGTAGCCGTATTGTCACGCAGGACCTCGCGTTTGGCGAACTGCGTTTCGAAGTCGTTTGTGATTGCAAAAAGCACCAGCGCTCCTAGAATGAAGGTATAAGCCGCCAAGCGCTGCGCCGTCGGGAGAGTCGCGGCGCCACTCCCGGGGATCGCCATGGCAATCCATGGGAGCACGAACAATAGCATCGACCAGTGTTCGCCGGCGAGAGGCAGCAGGACGAAGCCGGAAACAAGTGGCCCCAGGACGCAGCCCACGACATTGACTGCGTAAGCTCGCCCGGCGCGTCCCGGATCGCCTTTCGACCAGCGATCCACCAACATCGGGGTCAGGAATCCAATGACACCCGCAAAGGGCGCAATACCCATAAGCACACGCAGCGCGGGCAAGATCTCAAGGCGAGAGTCGGAGGCGAGCAGCGGCAATAATCCAAGCAGCGCAAGTGAAACCCAAACCATCCGTGCTTCTCGATCACGGGTCCGGCTCCACCGACGGTACACCTGCGAGCCGCCGAAAGTCGCGGCTAGATAAATGGCAAGGATTAAAGCGAAAGCGTAGACCACCGGCCCGACATAGGGCGTAAACAAACGGATCCAGATCACCTCCATGCCCATGGTAGCGAAGCCGGTGGCAAATAGCAGCGCCAGAATGACGCCACTGCGGTCGGCTTTTTCTTCCGTCGCGGCGCTCCGCGCGGCCGGAGCAGCCGTTGTCGATACGACCGCCGGCTGCGTCAAGACCGCCGCGGCGGCGTCCGCCGGGACGCTCTTCCGGCCAGCCTTCCATGCCAGTGTAATCGTCCACGCCGAGCCCGCTATGGCGACATTCATCAGCGCGCCCACACCCAAGGTGGCGTGGAATCCGTACAGTTCGATAAGGAATAGGGGAACGATGCAACCCGCGGTCGAGCCCACCAAGTTCGCGACATACAGAAAGCTGAAGGAGCGGCGCGCATCGTTGCGTGGGTCATCGCCGATCGCGAACATCGCTAGCGGAATCGTGGCGCCCATGCATGCGCACCACGGAATGAGGGCCACCGCCAGAATCGCGCCGGAAACCAGGTAATGGGCGAGCGAGGCGATGGTGCCATGGCTTCCGATCCAGTCGAGCAACCACGCTCCTCCGCGGAATTCCAGCGGCACTGTCAGGGCGGAAATTCCGATCACGAGTTCGGCGAGAGCATACAGCCGAAGAGGCGGGAAATGATAACGCCGGCCCTTGTAATTCCGAACCAACGAGCCGGCGAGCCACGATCCCGCGCCAAGGCCCGCCATGAAGATCGAAAGCACGATGGAAACCAGTGCGGTTGTGACCCCGAACTGCGCCACCGCCAGACGGAGCCAGATAAGTTCGTACAGGATACTGCAAAATCCCGAGAAAAAAAAGAAGCCAAAAAACCAGGCCATGGAAGCTTCAAATTTGGCAAAGCGCATATAAACTCCGACCAAAATAGATATCGACACAATCTGTGCGATGCTTCACTCCCTCGGGGGACGAATCAAGGGAGTAATTTTATTTGGATGGTGTTGATTCGCGGTATACCGCGAACATATAACTTGCGGCGCGGAGTTATCCTTGAGGTTATTAGGGTGAACCTGCGCCGGATTTTCCTACTGGCCTTGTGTGCTTTCGTGTTGGGGTATGCTCCAGCGTTCGCGCAAGCGCCCACGCTGCGCCTGGACGTCCTGACATTGGATGCGGCGGGACACCCCGTGATCGGCGCACGCATCGAGGTTTCCGAACAGGATCAAAGCAGCGTGGTCGAAGGCGAAACCGACGAATTCGGCCACATCCTCTTCGCCGGGTTGAAGCCGGGAATCCATAACGTCACGGCGCAACAAAACGGCTATGAAACCGTCGAAAAACGCGGATTGAATATGAGCGGCCCCTTTTCGAGCCTTGAACTGACGATGAACCCGCTCTTGACGAGGTCGGACGTCGTCGAAGTCCGCGGAACTGTTGCCGAGGTGGAAACCAACGCGTCGGTTCCCAACACGCTCCCTCCCCAGGCAGCTCGCGAGCTCCCCGGCCGGCCTGCTACGGTCTCCGACGTTCTTCCGCTGACGCCGGGGGTTTTCCGCGAACCAGGAGGAGCGCTCGTACTTTCCTCGAGCCCCGAAAGCCGCAGCGCGCTGATCGTGAACTCCGCCGACGTTACCGATCCCGCGACCGGACAGTTCGGCGTGACGATTCCGATCGATAGCGTCGAGGTGATCAACGTCTTTCAGACAGCGTACCTGGCGGAGTATGGACGTTTTACCGCCGGCCTCGTCTCGGTCGAAACGCGCCGCGGCGGCGAGAAATGGAAATGGGATCTGAGCGATCCGCTGCCGGAGTTTCGCATCCGCAGCTACCATCTGCGCGGGCTGAAAAACGCGACGCCCCGCCTCAGCTTTTCCGGCCCCCTGCTACCCGATAAGCTTTTTTTCTCAGAGGGCTTTGAATACGAGATCCGCAAGTTGGAAGTCTTTACGCTGCCCTTCCCTTTCAATCAAAAAAAACTGCAGGGCTGGAACTCGTTTTCTCAACTCGACTGGGTGCAATCGAGCCGTAATCTTGTTACCGCTACGCTGCACCTCGCTCCGCAGCGGTACGCCTCGCCAAACGCGGATTTATTCAATCCGCTGCCGACCACGCCCGACACCTCCAGCCACAACTATACGGGCACGCTCATCGATCGTCTGACGGTCTGGCGCGGGCTGCTGGAGAGCCGCTTTTCGGTCACACGCTTCGACGGCGCCACCTGGGGAACCGGTGCGTCCGATTTCGTGATGAGCCCGACGGGCAACTCCGGGAACTACTTCGCCGATCAGAATAGGACTGCCTCACGCATCAGCGGCGCGCTCGCCTATGCCTTTTCGCCCGTCGAAAAGGCGGGTTCGCATCAGTTCAAAGTGGGCGGCTATTTCGCCAGCAGCGAGGATGACGGCAATATTCAGGAGCGGCCCATCGACATTGTCAATGGCGCGGGAAACCTGATCGAGAACATTTCCTTTCGCCGGGTGGGCTCCTTTGACGTTTCCGATATCGAGCAGTCGTACTTCGCGCAGGATCACTGGATTTTGACGCCGCGTCTGGCCGTGGATGCCGGAGTGCGCACCGAATCTCAGCAGATTTCCGGATCCCTGCGCGTCGCGCCACGCTTCGGATTTTCATGGACGTTGCCGGGGCCGACGCAGACTTCCATCCGCGGCGGCTATGGTCTGTTTTTCGATCGCGTGCCGATGAATGTTTACGCCTTCAACCGGTACCCCGACCGCGTGATCACCGACTACGCGCCAGATGGCACCATTTCGGCCGGACCGTTTCTGTTCCTCAATACTCTGGGGCAGGATCGCGTGCGCAGGCCCTTCGTTTCCCAGGAGCCCATCGACGGGAATTTCTCGCCCGAAAGCCGCATCTGGAGCGTGCAGATCGAACAGCCATTTACCAGGTTCCTGAAACTCCGCGCGACCTACCTGCACAATGATTCCGACGGCCTCGTCGTGATGAACCAGACCCCGCCGGATGCGACCAACACAGCCGCCTATCTGCTCGAAGGCTCCGGCGTCTCGCGCTACCGCCAGTTCGATTTGACGGCGCAGATCCGGCTGCGCGAAGATCGCCTGTTCTTCTTCTCCTACGTGCATAGCCTAGCGCTCGGCGACCTCAATGATTTCGGGCAGTTCCTGGGCTCGGTAACGGCTCCGATCATCCGCCCGAATCAGTACGGAACGCTTGGTACGGACGTACCCAACAGAATTCTGCTGTGGGGGGTGGCGAAGCTCCCGAGCAAATTCCAAGCGGCTCCGACGATCGAATACCGGACCGGTCTCCCGTATAGCGACCTGACGGCCTTGCAGCAATATGCCGGCATCGCCAACAGCAATCGTTTTCCGTCGTTCATCTCGGTCGATCTGCGCCTTTCTCGTGATTTTCAAGTGACGCCAAAGTATGCGATACGTCCGTCGGTCACTGGCTTTAATCTGACGAATCACCTGAATCCGGAAGTGATTCACAACAATTCCGCGGACCCGGCTTTCGGGTACTTCTTTGGCCATCGCGGACGCCGCTTCACATTAGATTTCGATTTCATTTTCTGAAATCGATAGACTTCGATTGCATATCCTGAGAAGGTCCGATCTTCGCCTGGACGGTTGACACCCGTCTTTCCACCGGCGAGAATCCCCGGAGAGGATCATTCATGCGGAATCGAAAAACGAGCTTTCCGGCGACGGGCTGGGGCCCGGTCCTGGGCCCAGTCCTAGGCTTGGTCGTGTCGTGCACATCGCTATTGGCCCACCACGGGACCAACGTGTCTTATCAGGGCGACAAGCTGATCACGGTAAGCGGCATCGTGAGGGAGTTCTCGTTCTCCTATCCGCATCCCCAACTGTATTTTGACGTGAAGAACCAGAACGGCGAGGTCGAACGTTGGGCTTCCGAGTTGGGAGCCACTCCCGTGATGATGAGGAGCTACGGCGCCGGATGGAGCAAGACGGCGATCAAGCCAGGCGACGAAGTCACACTGACGTGCAACCCCGCGAAGGCCGAAGGAGCGAAGGTTTGCCTGGGAAAGAAGCTTGTCATCAATGGCAAAGAAATGCCGTTGAGAAATCCAAAGGGTCCTCCAGATGGAGAAGGCGGGCGTTAGCTCCGACTTTATAAAAGTTATTCCGCTTAAGGAAAGAACACAACATGCCGCCGCGGAAAACGCAGACGGTGCCTGATGTCGGGCCAAAACTCGGTGAGTAAATTTGAGATTGCGTCGTTACCGAGCTGCATGGCATAACGTTCGCCGGCCTCCGCGGCCGACCTGCTATCGGGATAGTACAACGTGGCAAGAGCAACGAAGCCCGCGTTCCCGGCGATCTCCGACACATTGAACCGCATCCGGCCGCTGTCCATACGGGTTACGAAGATGCGGGAAGCGGCGTAAAAGACCCGATGCCGAAATGTGCCGACTCCCAGCCGGAAAAACCTGGGGTCCTCGTGCAGGAGGCTGGGCAGCATGGCTTCCGTGACATAACTCCCGATGACCTGATCGGCCAGCGATCGCGCGTAAAACTCGCCGAATCCGGTGAAACCTCCGTTGTGGCTGAAACCGCCCGTTGCAACCTGCGATTCGAGGGCGAATCCCGCCAGAAGAAAGTAGTTCGGCCAGTCGAAGCTATCGCTGCGCGCAATGCGGAATTTCTCCGGAGTCGTGAGAGGCGTATAGGTGTCCAGTTTCTGGTCGGCCCGATAGTTGGGGATAACGCCAAACAGCCGCTTCGAGACGGAATTGGCGGCGGATGCGGAGTCTGGCGCAGGCAGCGCCATTTCCGATGACGGCTGCTCGGAGATGACAGCACTCGTTTCGATGTCGCCGGTGAATGCTGTCGGATCGGACGCATTGCGATCGGACGCCATGGGGGAATCGACCGAAGGCAGCTGCTCGGCGGCGCATATCCTGGGGGCCAGCGCTAACCCAAGCATGCACATCATGCCAAGCAGAAAAGGACAAGCAGGCGCGAAACGTTTTAAAATCATACAACTCATTTGCAGGTCGGGCGCCTCTCTCCACCGGAGCGCGTGGTCTGCGCCAATACCGTACGTGGTTAGACGGTGAAAGCCCTTCCGGGGGCTACATGATCCGACTAATTATTTTCAAGCCAGCCCGACCTACTATGTAATCTTCGGCGGATACGACGCTCGAGAGTAGCGGGCACGGCCCTCTCGTTCACATTCCGCGATTGGATCTCCCGTCCAGACTGTAGGGAGATCGCTTTAAGATAGTGTACGGTTGGTTTCCCGCTTCACCTGATATCGATTCGGCGTCAGTCCACGTTTCGCCTCGAAGCGGTTCTCCCCTCTCAGCCATTCCGAGAGCGGCCGGCTGCCGATTCTTATCTGCGCGCGCCTGAGCATCGAACTGAGGAACCGGACCTCGGCCAGAAGATTTCTTCCTGGAAATCCGCGAGCTTCGCGCTTAACACTCACCGCACGATTCGCCACCCAGAGTAGTCCCCACTTCGGGGGAAGGTCCCTCACCTGGATCACCTCGGAGGGACACAAATAGTAGCGGCGCTGGCCCATTCCCATGCATGGATTCTTGCGAACAGCCTTGGTCGCGTCCTGCAAGAAATCGGAACGGCTTAGCTTACATTCGATGAGGATGGAACCCGCTTCGGGCGCCCAGCCGATGACGTCCGGATTTTCATCGGCCGCCGTGGCAAACTCGTACAGCACCACTGAGCATTTCCTGCTCAGCCAGCGGACCCCGATCGCCACTAAAGTCGCGTGCTGCACTTGCCAACCGGCTAACTTCAAACATTATACAGCCAAAATGTTCTGGGCGGTCCGCGGGCCTTGCGCCCATCTGATCGCATAAAATCGCTGATGTTCCGTCAAGCCTATCGACGGAGCGTTTTGGATATCGAGGGACAATATAGATATAGGTATGGCCAACCGCACCGAACCGAAGACTCTCACCCAGTGGATTCGTTACGTCGTGGGGGCGGTGATCGCGCTATGGCTCGTCGTGTGGATGTTGCGGATATCCGGCATCAACGTTCTGTAACACCGTTCCCGTGAACTCCTGTCAGCGATAGCCACCCGTCGAGCACGATGCGTGCGAGACTCTCCGAATCCACCGCGTGCGGGTCGATCGGTGCGGCCAGCTCATCGATGTCGCCGCACTGGGCTGCGTGGGCTGACCAATCCACGATCATCTCCGGTTGAATCTCCGGATGAAATTGCACGCCGTAAACGGTTCTTTCATAACGAAAAGCCTGGTTTCTCGTAAGATCGGAATAGGCCAACCATACGGCGCCTGGCGGTAGATCGAAGGTTTCCCCATGCCAGTGGAAGAACGTGGTCGGAGATGCAAAACGGCCGAAAACCGGATCGCCCCCTGCCGCCTCCGTAAAGTGCACGGGCGCCCATCCGATTTCCATCGCTGCGTTCTTATACACCCGCGCGCCGAGCGCTTTCGCGATCAACTGGGCTCCCAGACATACGCCCAGGATCGGCAACCCGCCTTCGACAGCTTCTTCGATGAGGCGCATCTCCGCCTTCAGTCCGGAGTCGGGATCGTTGGCTGATTGCGGGCCGCCCATGAGGATCACTCCCCCGTAACCATCCACGGAAAGAGGCTGCCCTAAATCTTTATAGACAAAAGGAATGTTTCTCGCTTCCAGATGCCGGCCGAAATGCCCGAGGTGTTCAAGCGGCTCGTGACGTAATACGAGAATTTCCACTTGTATTAGGGTAACAACAGTAGTTGGCGCGGGTTTTGTGCCGAAGCAGACGATAAAGCGTCTAGGACGCGCTTATAATCGGAGAAGGCGCGAACTCGTGACTCGGATTTTAATTGCGGACGACAGTATCGTGTCCCGGCACTTGCTGGATGCGACCCTGCGCAAGTGGGGATATGAAGTCGTGGTCGCCTGCGACGGCAATGAGGCCTGGCGCATTCTCCAATCCAATGACGCGCCGAAAATCGCGATTCTGGACTGGGTAATGCCCGGGATGACGGGTCCCGAGGTGTGCCGCAACGTGCGCGCCAACACCAAAGAAAAGGACATCTACACCTACATCCTGTTGCTGACGTCCAAGAGCCAGCGCGAGGATCTAATCGAAGGCATGGAGTCCGGCGCGGACGATTATCTGACCAAGCCTTTCGATCAGCATGAATTGAAGGTCCGTCTCCGCCCCGGACTGCGCATTATCGAACTGCAGCAGGAACTGATCACGGCCCGCGAGGAGTTACGGGAACAGGCCACCAAGGATTTCTTGACGCGCATCTGGAACCGGTCGTCGATCCTCGATATCCTCGACCGGGAGTTGGATCGCGGGCGGCGCGACAAGCAACCGTTGGGCGTGATCCTGGCCGACCTGGATCATTTCAAATTGGTTAACGATAATTACGGACACTTCAGCGGAGACGCGGTGTTGCGCGAATTCGTGCGCCGGATGTCGGCTTCCATGCGCTCGTATGACGCGGTGGGCCGTTACGGTGGCGAGGAGTTCCTGGTGGTGCTGCCGGGCTGCGACGACGCCGCGACCCGCAAGCAAGCCGAGCGCATGCGTGCGGCGCTCGCCGGCGAAGCGATGGCCTTCAACGAGGAATCGCGCACCATTACGTGCAGCTTCGGCGCGACGGCTTCGGTTCCCGGCGTGGAGGTAACCGCCGAATCGCTGATCCGTCTGGCCGATGACGCGCTGTATCGGGCCAAGCGCCAAGGACGCAATCGCGTGGTGTTCATCCCGTCCTCGGAAATTCCGCCGGCTTCCCCGGTGGAAAATGCCGCGGAACCGGCCAAGTCCGCCGAGAAACTGATACACTAAAGGTCCCCGATCAGAAGGGGACCAGGAAGTCACGATTCCAGAATCAAATTGGAACGACGCGGCGAAGGGGAACGGCAACGTTTCCCTTCTCGCATTTTAGGATCGCCTTTCCGCCCATTCTGGAGGCGCGTCCCTCCCGCGCTCCTTCTGTCCCGTACTGCTCCGCGCCTCGCGGGCCAGTCCAGCCTTCCTGCGCCGGACGTTTCTGTGTCAAACTGGCCTGTGTCAAACTGGCCTGTGTCAGGCGTTCCTGTGTCAAACTGGGGAAAATGCACGCGACTCGGATCGTCACGTTTTTATTGGGCGGCTGGATTGTCTGCACGCTCGCTGTGGACGCTGCCGCGTATCTAAACCTGAAGCTGCCCGAACGCGTCATGGCGAACCCTCTGCCGCAAGCTCAGAAGATCTTCTCGGAGTATGGGCCGCCGGAAGCGGCTCTGCTGCTGCGGCATTTCGCGGCGGAGGGCAACCGTTACTTTTTCGGCCGGTGGGAGCTGGCAGAAATCCTGCTAGGCCTGGCGCTCATCCCGTTCGTCTTTATCGCCACCGATCGCAAACCGGTTCCCTCTCTTCTGGCCTGCCTCATGTTGATGATCGCTTTGTTCCAATACGTCGCCGTGACGCCCGAACTCGCCTTCCGCGGGCGCGAAGCGGATTTTCCGCCGGGCAGGGGAAATTTCAGGACCGAGGAGCGGGTGTGGCTGCTGGAGGAGGTGTACATGGGAACGGAAGCGGCGCTGGTGCTGGTCGGCGGCGTGCTTACGTTGTATGTCGCGTCCTACAAATCGCGGCGACGGCTCCGCGCTGGGGAAGATCCCGCTCTCCTGGAGGAAATCACGCGACGCCGAGTTTAAGAGCCCGCGGCTCATAACGGCTTCCGTTCTTTGAGCCGTGCCGTTCGAATAGCGAGGGCCCAGGGTCGCCGGCGGAACGGCCCAGTAAACATAACTACGGATTATAGGCGGCAGACCAGGCCAGCTTGCTCGAGTCCACCGAGTGCAAAAAAAAGATTCCGAGTACGCTGTCATACAGGACATTGCCGATTGCATGGGTGAAAATCGATTATCAACGCATGCCACTGGCCAAGGGCACGCGCTATCCTCGGCACAGTATTACCGCCGGAGTGTCGCCGCCGGAGTTGCGTTCGATGGAAAGCATGGGCGAAAATTGGTCGAATTCGCTCCAAAGAAGACGAAGGCACAATCTGCTGGGGAGCGGTCAAAACAATCCAGGAGAAAGACCCATGAAACTGGGAGAGGTTCTCGCCATTACTGTTTTTGCGGCTGCGCTACCTGCGTTTGGCGCGCCGACCTGCCCCGCGCCCCAAGTAGCCCAGGGAAGCAACTGCACACTCTCGGTAACCCTGGGTTGGGCTGCCGCCGGACTAGGGGCGCAGAGTATCCTGCAGTTTTATGTGCCGCCGACCGCGAGCGGACCAGTAACTTGGACTCTTACGGCCATAAACTCCAGCCTGGGAAGCACGTATACGGGATTCATGGGAATCACGGTGCAAGGCTTTTCGCCGGGCCCGGGCATCCCCATCACAGTCGCCAGTGCAACCCCGATTGTTGTGAGCCCGGGTGGCTATGAACCGATCAGAGTCGCACAGGTGTGTTGGGACAGCACCTGTACGGCGCCCGCTCCCAGCGGACCCGTGCCAAATATGTTTAGCGCGCAGGTCCTTATCTCAGCCGCGAATCCGGCGGACGTTACAGCCGCGGTAACAACGTTGACCATTCAGTTTCTAAACGGCAACCAGGTCACTTTTGAGGAAGCGGAGACCCCCCAACTCGCTGGGCCGAATGTTTCCTACATTCCTGGCGTCAGCATTGGCGGCACTCCCGCATCAAGGTACGTCTACAACGGCACTGCGGTGACCGCACCCTTCGACGCGATCTCGATTACAAATCAAAGTAACGCCCCGATCACGGGAACGGTAACGCTGGTGTCCTCAGATGGATCGTTGGTGGGGCCCGTAAACATACCCGCAATACCCGTGAACGGCGCTGCAGGCTATCTCGTGGTCGGGAGAACTCCTGGGGATCCCCTTGGACTGTTTCCGTCCAGCACGGTGCTGAATTCGCTCAACGACGGCAATCTACACGGGGCCATCATCGTGAACATGAGCGGACCGAACATCGTCCTGGCGCAGGAATACAACGGCAATGCGATGCTTAATTTGCTCGTGACCCATTGATCACGCGCTTATCGCCAGTTGTTCAAGAACAGTGCAGGCCCGCTCACGCTTGAGCCGCAAACGGAGGGTTCACGACTAACGCCCCTCTCTGATAGCTGCTCAGATCTCGGATAACGACCTTCATTTGAAACGAATTGGCTGGATAGGGAATGGATGGTCGGGCATCCGGAAGTAAACTGTTTTATTAGACGATAAAAAGCATGTTATCGTCTGCAACCCGCAGTTGACGCGCCACTCCTAACGGCGGCTTATACAACCCCGCGAACGCGCATGGCTTCGTCGATCAGCGCGATCAACTGCTGGCGGGTCACTTCGAGTTTCTCGCTGCTTTCGGGCACGTCTTCGGCGGCCAGCGGATTTCCGGGCTCGAACTGATTCGGGATGCGGACTCCGTAGCGCGCGCGCGCCGCGAACAGCTTGGCAATTTCCGTGCGCGGCAGAAGCTTCGCCCCGCCGAGCATTTCGGCCACCAGAGTAATGCGCGCCAGATGCTCCACCGATTCCATGCGTGCGAACGCGTGCGCGAGATCTTCCGCATAGGCCACTGCGCCGTGATTGGCCAGCAGAATGGCGTTGTACTTCGGAATAAACGGCAGCATGCCTTCGACCAGCGCCGGCGTGCCCGGCTCGCCGTAGTCGGCCAGCGGCACCGATCCGAACGCGACGATCAGCTCCGGCAGAATCCCCTGGTTGAGGGCCTTCCCCGCGACCGCGAATCCGGTCGCCGTCGGGGGATGCGCGTGGACCACGGCATGAATGTCGGGGCGATCCTGATACACGGCCACGTGCATGGCCATCTCCGTCGTGCGCTCGCGCTCGCCGCTCAATTTGTTGCCCGCAAGGTCGCAGATGATCATATCTTGCGGCTGCATCGCGCCCTTGCTCACGCCGGTGGGCGTAGCCAGGATGCGGCCGGCGTCCAGACGGACACTGACATTGCCGTCGCTCGCCGCGATCCAACCGCGGTCGTACATCATGCGGCCGGCGTGGACAATTTCCTCCCGATGCTGTTGCTCACTTTTGAGCATGTAAAAGTATTCTAGCAGGAGATGCAACGGCATCTCGGGCTCGTCACGGGGACACCCGCGGACATTTTGGGAACCGCGCGGAGACAAGGCAGGACGGGCGAGCGATGGTCTCGCTTCAAGCTGCCCGAGATCAAGGTTTCGGGGCTTCGCTATCTCACGGGCCTGGATGATCGTTACAATGGGTCGTGGATAACCGCCGGATGTGCCCGAACTGCCGGGCTTTTATCACGACTAGTGACAAGACCTGCCCCTACTGCGATTTCAAGGTTGGACCTCGGGCCATCGAACGCCGCGCGCCCGCGGACGTTTTCGGCGGCCTGATTCCTCACGCCCGTTTTACGACGATACTGATTCTTCTGATTAACACCGGCTTGTATGCCGCCATGGCGATTCACTCTTTGCAGTCCGGCGGGGGCGGCAGCGTGATGAATCTGGACCTCTATACTCTGGCCGAATTCGGGGCCAAGTACGGACCTCTCATCCGCAGCGGCGAATGGTGGCGCTTGATTACCGCCGGGTTCCTGCATGGAGGCATTCTGCACATTTTGATGAACTCGTGGGTGCTCTTCGACCTGGGCGTTCAGGTCGAGGAAAGTTACGGGACCAGCCGGTACCTGTTCATTTACGTGTTCACGACGATCACCGGATTCTATGCGAGCTTTCTGTGGTCGCCCACACTCTCGATCGGCTCCTCGGCGGGAATTTTCGGATTGATCGGCGCGATGATCGCGATGGGCGTGCGCGAGCGTTCCGCTTACGGCGCCGCAGTGCGCAGTTTATACATGCGTTGGGCGGTGTACGGGCTGCTGATGGGACTGCTCCCCTTGTTCGCGGTGGACAATGCCGCCCACATCGGCGGCCTCACCGGCGGATTCGTCGTGGGATTCCTGGCGGGAACGCCGCGTCTCACGGGTCCCACGGAAGGTATCTGGAAAGTTCTCGCGGGAGTGGCGGTCGCGGCGACCGTGGTCTCATTCGGGCTCATGTTTAAAGGGATGATGTCGGCGAATAATTTATAACGCCCTACGCTACCGCCGCCATGGTTCGCGGGCGGAGGGATGCGACCTCTTTCCTCACGCCCACCTTTCCGTTCAGCAGCTCTTGGCTCGCGCGAATCCTCAAGTCCTCCTCCGAGGCGGCCCTGTAGGATTTCGCAAAGTGGGAGCTCATCGGCGCGCAAGCCGAGTGAGGATAGATCTGATGAAACAACTGGACGACCGCCTTCGTGCGCAATCCCTTGCACACGGCGGCGAGCGAGGCAGCGGAATCCTCGGTACAACTCTTACAGCTCAGTCCGACCTGCTGGCAAATCCCGGGAACCTGCTCGCGTTCGCTGTTCATGTATGACTGATTATGCCCAGGGTTGTACTACGGAGCTAGTGTCTTGGCGTGGGGTTTGGCCGACTCCTTTGCGGGTATTGGGATACCCCCGCGCAAGTCGACTGTCCGCTCCGGACGCGACTCGGCAAGAAATGAAGGAGGAGGCCTCAGCGTTGTGCTGTTCGCTATGCTGGGGAGCGTATGGACGAAAAACAGTTGCGCTCGCTGCTCGACGAGGTGCGCTCCGGCGCCACCGGCATCGACGCCGCGCTCGAACGCATGCGCCACATGCCGTTTGAGGATTTGGGCTTCGCGAAGGTGGACCATCACCGCGCGCTGCGCCATGGCATCCCCGAGGTGATTTTCGGGAAAGGCAAGACGGCCGACCAGATTTCGTCCATCGCCGCGGCCTTGCTGGCCCAGGCACAGAATGTCTTGATCACGCGCGCCGATCCCGCCGTGGCCGCGCGGTTGAAAGAGGAACACGCGGGCGGCGAGTACTTCCCGGCTTCCGGTGCGTTGCGATTCTGGCGAGACAGGTCGATGCAAGGCAAGGGCAAGATCGCCGTGGTGTGCGCCGGCACCAGCGACCTGCCCGTGGCCGAAGAAGCGCAAATCACGGCTGAAGTGATGGGCAACGAGGTGCTGGCCCTGCACGACGTGGGCGTGGCGGGCATTCACCGGCTGATGAACAATCGCGATCGTCTATCGGAGGCCCGCGTGGTGATCGTCTGCGCGGGGATGGAAGGCGCGCTGCCGAGCGTCGTCGGCGGACTGGTGAACGTTCCGGTGATCGCCGTGCCCACGAGCGTCGGTTATGGCGCGAGCTTTCAGGGATTGGCCGCGCTGCTCGGGATGCTCAACAGCTGCGCGAGCAATGTGACAGTGGTCAATATCGATAACGGCTTCGGCGCCGGCTACGCCGCGAGCCTCATGAACCGGCTGTAGTCAAGACACGGCCGGCCAGCGTCTTCGACTGCAGTTCTTCGGCCCACACGTAGAAACTGAACAGTGGTCGGGATTCTTGCTGGCCCCAGCGGCGCATCGTCCATTCGGCGCGCAGAAACCTGACGTCAGGGTGGCGCGACAAATCCAGCGTTAACGAATAAGTGCCGCAAAAGGATTTTCGGGGAAACACCACGAGCGGCTTCCATTGCTGGCCGTCGGAGGAGCCGCAGACGAATACGTCCAGGCTTTCGCGTTCCAGAATACGGGAAATTCCCAACCTCAGCAGAATTCGCTGCCCGTGGTTTTGGTTCAGAGCAACACGTTGGCCCTGTCCATCTTCAGAGGCGATCTTCTCCGGGAGGAGATACGCAGGCATCATAAAACAGCCTCCATCACCCGGCCAAATTTCTCAGGCGGTTTTTCGCCTCCTCAAGGGTCTCATATTTTTTGCAGAAACAGAAGCGTACATTTTGCGCTCCCGATGCGGGATCTTTAAAGAAGCAGGAGCCGGGAACGGCGACCACGCCGGCGCGCTCCGCCATGTGCGCCATGAAGGTCATATCATCCGGAAAGCCGAAGCCGGAGATGTCCGTCATGATGTAATATGCGCCCTGCGGAGCATAGCAGCGGAAACCCGCGCCGGTGAGCGCGCTCAACATCAAATCGCGTTTCTTTTGATATTCGCGCGCAATCTCCGCGTAGAATTCAGAGGGCATCGAGAGAGCCGTGACGCCTCCGGCTTGGAGCGGCGCGGCCGCGGCGACGGTGAGAAAATCGTGGATCTTGCGGATGGAATCGCTGAGGTCCGGGCTCGCGAGCACCCAGCCCACGCGCCAGCCGGTAACCGTGTAGGTCTTGCTCAGACTGCTGATCAGCACGGTGCGGTCGCGCATGCCCGGCAGCGTCATGATGGGGATGTGCACGGCGCCGTCGAAAACGATGTGCTCGTAAATTTCGTCGGTGATCGCGAGCGCGTCGAATTCCTGGCATGCCGCCGCGATGGTTTCGAGTTCGCTCCGCGTGAAGACTCGTCCCGTTGGATTGTTCGGCGTGTTCAGGATGATAGCCTTGGTGCGCGGGGAAAAAGCCTTGCGCAGTTCGGCTTGATCGAAGATCCAATCCGGACCGTGGAGCTTGACCAGGTTTAGCTTGGCTCCGCAAAAGATGGAATCGGGACCGTAGTTTTCGTAGAACGGCTCGAACGCGACCACTTCGTCGCCCGGGTCCAGGATGGCCATCATTGCCGCGATCATGCATTCGGTGGCGCCGCAGCAGACCGTGATTTCGCGCTCCGGGTCGAACTCCAGGCCGTAATGCGCGCGATACTTGGCGGCGATCGCGTCGCGGAAGGGCTTGGCGCCCCACGTGATCGGGTATTGATTAATGTTGCGATTGATCGCGTCGCACGCGGCGGCCTTGATTTCCGCGGGCGCCTCGAAATCGGGAAAGCCCTGCGCCAGGTTGATCGCCTTGTGCCGGTGGGCGACGCGCGACATTTCGCGGATCACGCTCTCGGTCATGGCCGCGGCGCGGCTGCTGCGGAAACGCGGCCTGCTTTCCGGAGGCGCCGGCAAATCGAAAAGCGCTTCCTTGGAGATTCGCGCGGGCCGTGCTTCGTGGCTGATACCCATTCCAATAGGATAACTTCGCAGGATCCCCAACGATTTAACTCGGCCGCTTATTTGGTCAACTTCGCCGACCGCGGCGCGGTGACGGCGGCCGTCTTAACCGCGGGCTTTACCACTGTCTGTGGGTTTGTCAGTGCGTTCGCATAAATGCGGCGGTACAGATCGGCGTTGCGCAGCACGATCTGGACGTAGTTGCGGGTCTCGCGGAACGGGATCGATTCCACGAATTCGGCGGGCTCGCGAAATTCCGCCCACGTGAGCCAGCTTTTCACCCGCGCCGGCCCTGCGTTATAACCGGCGAGCGTCGCTTCCCAGCGACCCTCGAAACTATCGGCGATCGAACGCAGATAGTAGGCGCCCAACTGCAGATTCACCGCGGGCTGAAACAGACGCGCGGTCGAGAAGGGCTTGATCTGCAGCTTACGGCTGAGCTCGCGCCCAGTGCCGGGAAGAACTTGCGTCAAACCCCGCGCGTTAGAAGGGCTGACCGCTCTAGGATCGAATTCCGATTCCTGACGCGCCAGAGCAACCAGCAGAAAAGGGTCCAAATTGTGCTGCCGCGCCGAGCGTTCGAACTCCGCGCGATAAGGCAGCGGAAACGCGAGACGCCAGAAATCGGCCGGCGCGGAATCGAGCGGGTAATACAAATAATCGCTGGCATAGCGCTTCAAGTAGCGCAGCGCCTGAGGGTAGGCGTCCTGATGGCTCGCCTCGACGGCAAGCTCCAGAGCGATCACGTGCGGCTGATCTTCGTTCTGCGCGGCGTAGCGCAGCTCGACTTCCGCCCAGTCGTCGAGACCCGCGGCGGCCAGCATCCGCGCGCGCTCCACACGCGCCTTGGCGACCGCGTTCGCCTGAAAATCGCGAGCGCGAACGCGCGACGGAAAAGCAATCGTGCGCAGGAAATCATCAGCTTGACCCAAATGTGTTTCGGGCGTACGGGCGGCGGCCAGACGGGTGGCGGCCGGGTCTGCCGCCGCGAAAGTGAGGCGTTCGCGCGCCAGCGGCGTGTAGTAATGGTTCGGATACTCGCGCACGATTTCGTTGTAATAGATTCGAGCCGAAGCCGTGTCGCCGGTGGATTCGGCAAGACGCGCGAGAAAGTACAACGCCGCCGGAGCGTTGTCGGAAGCCGGGAACTTGCTTAAATGCGCGCGAAGATAATCAGCGGCATCGTCGGCGCGCCGCATGTAATGCGCCCACGTGACCTTCCAGTGGCACTCCGCCGCGCGCGGATCGTTGGGAAAAGATTCATAGCAGGCGCGGTACAGAGGCTCGTAGTTGGCCGTCTGATTCTCCACCAGGTTCAGGTTAGCGAGGGCCCACAGCGATTCCATGCGCCAGTGCGACGTGGGATAGCTTTGCGCCATGCGCTCGACGAGTGCGTTCATGGCCGCGCGATCATCGCGACGGCGCGCGCATAGCAGCAGGTAGTGGAGGCGCTCGGCGTCGGCCTCGCCTGCGCCGAGATCGAGTGATTCTAAATAATTCTGAGCCGCGGCTGTCTGTTTGCGTTCGTAATCGGCGACGCCGATCTCGACACGCGCGCGATCGCGATCCTCTCCTCCCAGTTGGGAGACAAGGCCGACGAGTTCCTGGCGGGCTTTCTCCGCTTGCCCCAGCGCCAGAAGCTTCAGCGCCCGCCCCAACATCGCGTTGCCCATGGCCGGAGGGTAACGATCGCCCAACTGTGCGCGTAGCTTTTCGATATCCGCCTCCGCTTGCGCGGCTTCACTAGCCGCGGGATAACCGAAATACACGCGCTGGTCGTAAACCGCCGCACTGATCAGATCGTTATCGGCGGCGAAGGCCGTCGCCATGGCGAGATCGCCCTGCGGCTGTGGAAGTTTGTCGTAATATTTGCGCAGCGTTTCCAGTGCCTCGTGCGCACGGCCGATCTGCAGATCCGCGCGCGATGCGAGCAGAGCGGATCGCCAGATCAAAGGCGAAGGCGGCCATTGCGCCCACACCGGCGCGAGAGTCGCGGCAACGTCGGCGTAAGATTGAGCATCGAATTGCGCCGAAGCGACCAACCACGCGACGTAATCGGCCAGCTTCGGAAGCTTCGCAGAGAGCGGCCTTAAAGTGGCGACCCCATTGCCGCTTTGCTTGCCCTGGAGTTGAGCAACCGCGATTTTCAGTTCGGTGAGCGCGGCAGATGGAGGATCAACGGGTCCAGCCGGTGCGGCCAGAGACAGGAATGCGCTCGCGGCGACAAGTGCGGTCCCCCCGAACACCGGCCACAGCCGGCGCAGACACTGCCATCGGCTCAACATGACCAAAACACATTCTCGCACTTCTGTCACGGGAGTGGAAGGTGTGACGTTGAGGCCTTCCGCTCAGACGTGGTTCATGTTCTGCTTAGTTTTCATCGTAATCTTCCACGTCGGACGCGTTATCCTAAAAGTTACCCCCAAGGACAGGACAAATGGAACAGGAAGTTGTTGAAGCCGAAGGCCATCTGATCGACTCCCATGTGATGGAGCAGATCTTCGACACGGTGGTCGAGTACAACGGCCGCTTCGAGGTCGAGCAGTTTCGCATCGGGCGCACCAACGCGGACGATTCGTATCTGCGCTTGAAAGTAGAAACCGAAGGCGACGCCGAGATGCAGTTGCTGCTGCTGCGTCTGCTGGAGTTGGGTTGCGCCCCGGCCGAACCGGGCGACGCCGTGCTCTCCACCGTGGAGCGCGATTGCTGCGCCCCCGAGGATTTCTATTCCACCACCAATCACAAGACGCTTGTGCGATACAAGGGCCACTGGATGGAAGTGGAAAATCAGCGCATGGACGCCATGATCGTCGTCGAAGGACCCGCCGGAAAACGCCGCGCCGTGTGCCATCGCCTGCGCGATCTCAAGAAGGGCGATCAGGTCGTCGTCGGGATGCACGGCATCCGCGTGGTGCCGGAATCGAAGGAACGCGACCGCCTGTCGTTCGCGTTCATGAGCAATGGCGTTTCTTCGGAACGCCAGGTGGAATCGGCGGTGCGCCAGGTGGCAGGCCTGATGCGAGCGGCGCGCGACGCCGGGCAGAAGATCATCATCGTCGCGGGGCCCGTGGTGATTCATACCGGCGGCTCGGCGGCCATGGCCAAGCTGATTCACGGAGGATGGGTGCAGGCGCTGCTCGCGGGCAACGCCCTGGGCGTGCACGATATCGAGGCGGCCCTGCTCGGCACTTCACTCGGTGTACGGCAGAGCGATGGACGTCAGGAAGAACACGGGCATCGCAACCATATGCGCGCGATCAACGCGATTTATCACGCGGGCAGCATCGCCAAAGCCGTGGAATCGGGGAAGCTGACTAGAGGTGTGATGTACGAATGCGTCAAGGCCGGAATTCCTTTCGTGCTGGCCGGGAGCTTGCGCGACGACGGGCCTCTGCCCGATACCATCACCGATATGAACTTGGCGCAGGACGCCTACGCCGAACAGCTCAAGGGCGCTGGCGTGGTCCTGTGCCTGGGTTCCATGCTGCACTCCATAGCTACCGGCAACATGCTGCCGAGCTGGGTAAAGGTCGTGTGCGTGGATATCAATCCAGCCGTGGCGACGAAAGTGAGCGATCGCGGCACGGGGCAAGCCATCGGCGTGGTGACGGACGTCGGATTGTTCCTCGATCTACTCGCCAAGAACCTGGATGAAAAAGGGGGACAGACTACTCTGTCCCCTCTCGTAAATTTATGACTTCACGTACCAGCGCAGGCGTGGACAGAGCGGTCTGTCCCCTTTTTCGGCAAAGCGCGAGCCGGGGAGCGGCCGCGTGAAACGCCAGTATACGGACGAACACGCCGAGGCTGGGGTCCATGCCGATCTGCCGGAGATCGAGTGCTGGCCGAATCAATATCCAACGGGCTACGAGATCGAAATAGAAATGCCGGAGTTCACTTCGGTGTGCCCGAAAACCGGGCTTCCCGATCATGGCACGCTGGTGCTGCGCTACGTGCCGGATAAGCTGTGCCTGGAGCTGAAGTCGCTAAAGTTGTACACACTCGCGTATCGCAATTTGGGTATTTTTCAGGAAAACGTCGTCAACCGCATGCTGGAAGATGTCGTGAAGGCTGCCAAACCATGGGAAGCCACGCTGGTGGGCGATTTCATGCCGCGCGGCGGCGTCCACACGAAGGTCACAGCCGAGTATGCGAGACCCCGCAGGAAACACAAAAGCGGATCGCGATAGGCCGAGCGCCGAGTCTTCCTGCCAAGTTTATGTCAGGCTCAAGGTTTGGACGAAGGGCCCCGCGCAGGCTACGCTTCTCTGGTTCCACAATCTATGCTAGCCTCGCATTCAGCGAGGCCTTTCATGCGCAGACACTTTGGGAGCATGGTGGTAGCTGGTTTACTGGTGGTTTCCGCGGCGGTTTTTCCTATCAAAGCCGCCGACGTTTCTTCTGACCCTTCCGCCCATCCGGTCACCTTCAATCGGGACGTCCTTCCCATCCTGCAGACGCACTGCCAGACCTGCCATCGTCCGGGTGAAGTCGGCCCCATGGCGCTGCTGACGTACGAAGGCACGCGCCCGTGGGCCAAAGCGATGAAAGCGGCCGTCCTTTCCCGCAAAATGCCGCCGTGGTTCGCCGATCCGAAGTACGGCCACTTCGCCAACGATCGCAGCTTGAGCGAATCCGACATCAACACTCTGACCGCGTGGGCCGATACCGGAGCAGTGGAAGGCGACGCCAAGGACAAGCCCGCACCGGTGCAATGGGTGGACGGATGGAACATCCCCAAGCCCGATCTTGTGGTCGAGATGCCGAACGAAATCGACGTTCCGGCGAAGGGAACGGTGGAGTACACGTACATCATCGTGCCGACGGGTTTCACGAAGGATACGTGGGTGGAACAGATGGAGATGCGCCCGGGCAATCGCGCCGTGGTGCACCACGCGAATATTTACATCCGGCGTCCCCATTCGCCCTGGCTGCGCCAATACCCGGTGGGTGTGCCGTTTGTCCCGGAAGAACAGAAAACCAGTTCTTCGGCGGGAGCTCCTCTTGCCGATGAAAACGTCGCCGGCTACACGCCCGGTAAGCAGACCGTGGTCCTTTCGCCGGGGAAAGCGAAGCTGATTCCGGCGGGTTCCGATATCGTTTTCCAGATCCACTACACGGCAAACGGCACGGCGACGAAAGACCGTACCAAGTTCGGCATGGTGCTGGCCAAAGAGCAGCCGGAAATGCGCGTCGCCCGGATTTACGCAGCGAATAATACGTTTGTGATTCCTCCGGGCGCAGGGGATTATAAAGTGGAAGCGTCGACGACGCTGCAGCAGGAAACGACCCTCGTTTCGTTGAAGCCGCACATGCACCTGCGCGGCAAGTGGATGGAATTCCGCGCGGTTTACCCGAACGGCGAAAAGGAAGTGCTGCTCAACGTGCCGCATTACGACTTTAACTGGCAGTTGGAATTCACGCTGGCCCAGCCTAAGGTTCTGCCCAAGGGCACGCGCCTCGAAATGTCGTGCGGCTTCGACAATTCGGTGAACAATAAGTCCAATCCCGATCCGGCGAAAGAGGTTCGCTGGGGCGATCAGAGCTGGGAAGAGATGGCGATTGCCTATTTCGAGGTCGGCTTCAATCCCAAGCTGGATATTCCCAATCTGTTCCCCGCGGGCAGGAAGCAACTGGAATAGTGGGGCAGGCTCCCAGCCTGCGCGGAGCTCTCAGCTCCGCTGTTCGGGTCATCATAATAAGCACGCGGCGGGACGAGAGTGTCCCGCGCAGGCCGAGGGCCTTCCCCACGCGCTACGAGCCTGCCCCACAGTGCAATAAGCTAGAAGAATCCTCCACGCATGATCCGCATCGCCAACGCGCAGGGCTTTTGGGGAGATTCGCTCGAAGCGCCGCTCGAACAACTGCGCGGGGGGCCCATCGATTATCTGACGCTCGACTATCTGGCCGAGGTCACCATGTCGATTCTGCAGAAGCAATTCTCGCGCGACCCGCAAGCCGGCTACGCGCGCGATTTCGTGCAGATGATCGAGCGCGGCGCGAAAGACATCGTCTCACGCGGCGTTAAGGTGGTCGCGAACGCGGGTGGCGTAAATCCGGAGACGTGCGCGGCGGCGGTGGCGGCGGCCTTGAAACGCGCGGGTTGCGGCGGACGCATGAAGATCGGCATCGTGACCGGCGACGATATATTAAGCCGTCTGCCCGACTTCGTCGAGCGCGGCTCTACGGGAGATGCGGCGCTGTGCAATATGGACACAGGCGAGCCCCTCGCGTCGATTCTTCCACGCGTCCGCAGCGCGAATGTTTATCTGGGAGCGTTCCCTATTGCCGATGCGCTCGGTCAGGGCGCGGAGATTGTGGTGACGGGACGCTGCTCCGATATCGCGCTATCGCTCGGGCCGGAGATTCACGAATTTGGGTGGCAGCGCGACGATTGGAATCTGCTCGCGGCGGGCGCAGTGGGCGGCCACGTGATCGAATGCGGTGCGCAGGCAACCGGAGGTAATTGCCAGGTGGATTGGGAAACGATCCCCGATCTGGCGGCGATCGGCTATCCGATTCTGGAAGCCGAACCCGACGGGCGCTTCGCCATCACAAAACATCCGGGAACGGGCGGGCGCGTGAGCGTAGCCGGCGTCACTGAGCAACTAGTCTACGAGATCGGAGATCCCCGCGCCTACGTCGCGCCCGACGTGATCGCCGATTTCACGTCGATTCAATTGAAGCAGGCAGGACCGGATCGCGTGCAGTTCTGGGGCATCCAGGGGAAACCGGCGACCGAGTTTTACAAGGTTTCGATCAGCTACTCGGCAGGATTCAAGGCCACAGGCACGATGACCTACGGCTGGCCGGACGCTTACGCGAAAGCTCGCGCGGCGGACCGGATTCTGCGGACGCGCCTGGAGCGCCTGGGCCTGAAATTCGAGACGATCCACACTGAATTCGTCGGAGCAAACGCGTGCCATGGGGAGGCTTTGTCGGGAGAACCGTCGCCGGATCTGGCGGAAGTCACGCTGCGCGTCGGAGTGCGGGGGCCGGACCCTGCGCCCATCGAGCGTTTCACACGCGAGCTCGCGCCGCTCGCGCTGAACGGGCCTCCGGTTGTGACGTATCCATCGGGCGGCAGGCCCAAGGTGGAAGAAGTCGTCGCTTATTGGCCGGCTCTCCTCCCGAAGAACGAGGTCGCCGCGAAGGTCACAATTCTGGAGGCCTAAATAAAGCAATGGCGAAGGCTCGGGTGCAGTTGCGGGAGATCGCGCACGCGCGCAGCGGCGATAAAGGCGACGACGTCAATATCGGCTTGATCGCGCTCAAACCGGAATATTATCCGGCGTTGGTCGCCGAGGTGACGGCCGAGCGCGTGAAGGATCACTTTCGCGAATTGTGCCAGGGTAATGTAGAACGCTATGAGCTTCCGAATCTCCACGCGCTGAACTTCGTGCTGCACCAGGCGCTGGACGGAGGAGGCACGGTGTCGCTGCGCACCGATGCGCAAGGCAAAACTTTGAGCGCCGCACTGCTTCGGATGGAAATCGAGATTTAATTCCCCACGCGTCATCCCGAGCGGCAGCGAGGGATCTGCTTTTGAAGCCAGGCGGCAAACAATAAAAGCAGATTCCTCGCTGCCGCTCGGAATGACGGGGTCTTCAGTGTCCCCCTGTCGTTGCGGGTCGTAGCGCCAACCATTGACACAGCGAAGAACGACGATCGATTGCCAGTCACTTCCGAAACCTCTGTTCCTTCGGACCGGTATCCCATTCTCCTGTGAACACTTGACTCGACTCGCCGCGTGAATCAGGCACGCCCGTTTTTCCGGGTCGCGTATCATCTGGCCGGAGGGACGCCGACTACATGAGTATCGATCTTGCGCAGACGCCGACATTGCAAGCCGTGGCGACGGGCGACGAACGAGCCTTGGTGGAGGATCTTGAACAGCGCGTCGAGACGGCGCTCCGGCAGGCCGTCTCGCAACCGGAAGTGGTCGCGGCCGAGGAGAACGAGCGCGCGGCGGAAGAACGCCTGGCGAAACTCACGCGGGCCGAACGCGCGCTGAACGGGCATGCGCGCCAGATTTCGGAGAGGATGGCCGCCGCTCGCGAAGCCGCCCTCGATGCGTTGATCGAATCGGCGGCCGGCGGTGAAAAGCCGGATTACAAGGCGCTTAATGAACTCGCCGCGCTGGAGCATCGCGGGCGGTATTTGAGCCGGACGCTGGAGCGGCTTGTCGAGACTCGACTTCCGCTTGAACGCATCGCGCATTTACGCGAGGTTTCGCATGCGGCGATGGTGCGAGCCAAGGCGCTGGAACAGATCGCGCGCGAACGCGCCGAAAAACTGCTGGGCCAATTGCGCGATGCCGTGACCGAGGAAGTCGTGCTGCCCGTGGATATGTCCAAGGGCGTGTCCGGTGCGCTCGTGGCGCAAGCGGCGGAGTATCGCCGCCGCGCCGTGGCGATTTCCGAAAACGCGGACCAGATGGAAAAGATTTACGGCTCGCGGCCGTAGACACGGGGAGAAATCATGAATTCGAAATTCGATGAACTGGTGCGAGGGTTAAAGCAGCCGATGCTCGAGGAACTGCGGCGATCGGTGGCGGCGGAGCTGGGGGAGCGGCGCGCGCAGTCGGCGATTCAGGTGGAAGATATCCATCCCAAGATGTCCGGCGAGGCCAAGGCCCTCGCGATGCAGGAAATCTCGCGGGTGCTGAGCGGGGAGAACGAGAACCATGCGTGATTTGCAGAAATATTGGCAAGATATCCGCACGCTGGCAGCCTCGCTGCCGGCGTTCGTATGGCTGGTGAGCGTGGACGATTCAAAGCGCGGGATGCGCGGAGGGCGCATGACGGAGGTGGGCGCCGAAACGGCGGCGAAGCTGCTCCAATCGAATTCGCACCGGCGGGCGACGGACGAGGAGATCGAGGCTCATCGCGCGGGTCAGGCCGCGATCCAGCGTGCGGCATTTCATGAAAGACTGCGGATCAAGGGGATCACGGTAGTCCCGATGGCGAAGGAGAACTGACACCTTTTGCGCGAACGGCTGGCAGGCCGGCGGCCGCCCGGAAAGGCCGCGCCGCGGGCTTCGCTAGTATTGAGAATGGGTCAGCCGCAGAAGAAATTCAGCGCGCGGGCGATGTAGTGCTTCATCTCGTTGCGCTTCACGACGGCGTCCAGGAATCCGTGCTCCAGCAGGAACTCGCTGCGCTGGAACCCGTGAGGGAGCTTCTGGCGAATGGTCTGTTCGATCACGCGGGGGCCCGCGAAGCCGATCAACGCGCCCGGTTCGGCGATGTTCAAGTCGCCGAGCATGGCAAAGCTGGCGGTGACGCCGCCGGTGGTCGGATCGGTCAGCACACTGATGTAGGGAATTTTGGCGTCGTCCAAACGGGCGAGTGCAGCGGAGATCTTAGCCATCTGCATCAGGCTGATGGCGCCTTCCTGCATCCGTGCGCCTCCCGAAGACGAAACCACGATCAGGGGAGCGCGCCTTTCGATGGACCGCTCAATCGACCGCGTGATTTTTTCGCCGACCACCGCGCCCATGCTCCCGCCGACGAATTTGAGCTCCATCGCGCAGATGTTCACGGGGCGGTCCAGGAGCTTCCCCCAGCCCGATAACAGCGCATCGGAAAGAGCTGTTTGGCGCTGCACGGAGGCCAGACGCTCGGAGTACTTTCGCGAATCGGTGAAGTGCAGAGGATCGGTGGAGGTGAGGCCCCGGTCCATTTCCTCATAGCGGCCGTCGTCGAATAACAGGGCCAGCCGCGCGCGCGCGTCGATCCGGAAATGGTGCTCGCACTGCGGGCACACTTCGTTGTTGTCTTCGAGCGCTTTCTTCCAGATGATCTGCGTGCAGCTTTCACACTTCAGCCACAGGCCTTCGGTGCGGACGCGCTTTTCGCCCTCACTGGAACTCTCTTCGACACCCGGTTTTTGCCGCGAAAACCACGCCATGGACTCTTTCTACTGTAGCGGATTGAAGGCGGGAGAAGCGAACAAAAGCACCCCGCTCCATTCCTATCGCGGCTCGGAAGAAGCGCTATTTCCGTGTGATATCGAGCCATGCGTCGACGGAAGCGTGCGCCACGTCACCGTCGCGGCGTTGTGATATATGCCGGTTAGCGAAAATCCCACACGTGAGCCGCAAAGTGCTTCCGGCGAACGAAACCCATGCGTTCGTAAAGGCGGAGGGCTCCTTCGTTGGCGGCCGTCACGGTAAGGCTGGCGGATCGGCAGCCGTGGGCCGCGAAGGCCAGCAGAGATCGCCGCAGGAGATCGCTTCCCAAGCCGGCGTTGCGATGCGAGGGAGCGACGCACAACTGCGTGACATGTCCGGCCTCCCGGGCGACCAAGCTGGCGAGCGAAATGCCGCACAGCAGACCGGTGGAAACATCGAAGGCGGCGTAGGAAGCGGCTGGGAAAAACACGCCGCAGCCGGGAAATTCCACGATATTCGAGAGGAAGCGGCGCGCGCCCGCGGGCGAACGGTACTGATCGTTGATCTCGCTATCTACATGGCCGCGATAGGCGTGCGCGACGAGTTTCGCCGAATCGTCGAAATGCGATTCGCGCCAGGGCTGAAACCGGATGCCCATGCGCTCGCGAGGGGCCAAGGCGCTGGCGTCCGTGAAGGGAAACTCCAGAAACCAGCGAGGATGGACTCTCAACCAGCCGGAGAATGGAAGAGAACGGCCGGGCGCGCCGCTCAACATCAGCAGTTGAGCCTCCGTGCGACGGACACCGGGAAGCCGCCACAACTCGCCCAGAATCGCGTCGATCAGCGCGTCTTCGCGGGCAGGCGTGCGGTGACGCCCCAGAACGTAAAGATCGCCGATGAGGCCTTTGTGCTCCTCGCGGACGTAATACGCGTAACCAATGACGTTCGAGTCGTCCAGTAGAGCGAAGCCGTTCAGCGCCTGCATGCGTGTGTAGCGGCGCACGAGCTCGGCGGAAGACGAGAGATCCCAGGACAGCCCGGTCCTCCACGCGGCGGCCTCTTCCGCCAGAACAGGTTCCAGATCGGCAGGCGCAATGCGGCGCAGTTCAACCACTCGCGGTTCCGACCATTCCGGCAGCGCGGCCATCACGGTCATTATACGGCCCCCGCGTCCACCGCGTCGCACGCCACACGCTTCTCAAAATATACGAGCTCGCGCCAGGCGAACGGCATAGCTCGCCCTACGCGGCATCGCGCAAGCGTGACGCCTATTGCTTGGGCCGGAGGTTGTTCTTGCCCGACAATTCCACGCAGTTATACGGCACATAGGGCTCGTCGGAGAGCGCCATCACGTCCTGGCCTGTGTAGGGACCTTTCAGGTAAAGCGGGTCTTCGGCGCGATAGGTGCGCGTCAGGGTCTTGGCGTTCGGGTCGAAGGTGAAGCGCTCGACGATGTGCATCTGATCGCTGTACATCACGCCGATGATGGGAATCAGAACGCCCGCCGAGAGATGGGTCGTATCCACCACTAGGGTATCGCCGTCCCACTTGCCGACGGAATATCCGCCGCGCGACGGCGCGACGTTGCGGGGAGGCTCAGCTTGCTTCATGTGAATCGTGCGGACGAAATCCATGTAGCCGTATTTGAGGGTGATTTCGTCGTCTTTCTGAAGGATGTCATTGACATGGCGGTCGTGCACCCAGCCAAAAAGGATGTTGGCGGGGTCGCACTTGATCGCGGGATCGTCGAAAGGCTGGTCGTAGTTCTTGGCGGCAAGCGCGCCCGCGGCCGTTTCTTCCGGACGGGGAGGACCACCGCGGCCCCCTGGTCCGCGACCCGGAGGGCCCTTTTTCCCGTCGGCGGCACCCGGACCGTTTCCGCCGATCCCCCGATTCAAAGGGCCCCGGCCATCGGGACCACCGATGCCGACCCAAGGACCTTGCAGATTGGGACGCCCGTTCGCAAGCCGCGCCGGACGCGCGGTGTTCTGGGCGAGCGTCGCCAGAGGATTCGCTCCATTCTTCGTGAGGTCCTCGCTACGGCTGATCTCCTGTCCGTTCGCCCGGACAAACGAATTCATAAAACAGACGTTCTCTTCGTTGCGGCCCGGAGAGCCCTTGATGGTGACTTTCTCACCGGGCACCAAGGTCTTGGACGTCCAGCCGACGCGCATGAGTGCGGTTACCGCAGGCAATTCGCAGCGCCCGGGCACTTGCTTCCCGCCGGCGTCCTGCATGTTGAAAAACACGTATGCATGCGGGTTAACGAACTGGAACTGGGTAACCGTGACCTTCCATTCAACGTGCTTGGTCAGATCGTAGGCCGTGGAGGAATGGTGCGCGCCGGCGGTCATCGCGAATCCCGCCATCAGCGCGAATGACAACGCCATCGCACCTCTCTTCTCTCCCGCGGCTGCCGGTCTGCTCTTTCCTCGCGTCATTCTGAACCCTTTCCGCCGTACTTGAGGCGATCGAGCCGCTGGTAGAGCAGCGGTCGTGACCCCAACAGTCTAGCTGGCAGTTGTAAAGAGTCCGTTCGATGTGTCCGGAGAATTGTTAAGGAAGTGTAAAACCGGGAGGGCTATTTGCAAACTGCAACAAATGCCAATTACGCGGGGCGGTCACGATTATGACCCGCCGCGAAGCCTCACCCGATCGTTTCGAGCGTACTTGCCACAGGAGAGCTTCCTCCGCTGTGGATGCCGGGAGCCTGGCCGCACGAGCGCGCGGTTATTTCCGGGCGCCGCGAACCGTGCCCTTGAGCTTCGACTGGCGCCGCTTGGCGGCTTTGCGCTTGGGCTTGCTGATGATGAAGGTCCCGCTGCCGATGTATTGGGCTGAATATAGTTTGTCGTCTGCCATGTGAGTTTTCAGTATAGCCCAGAGGGTTTCCCTGCATCGAGCGCCGCACCGACGGTGGATCGTGCAATGGAACGCGATCGCCACGGCCCCGCGTGGAACCAGCGGTCCACCGAACACGTCATAGACTGTCTGCATGCCTTGGATTCTGTCGTTTGCATGCTACCCTAGTCACCAAAATGATCCGCCGCCTGCTGTTCGTTGCGCTCCTCATCTGTCTTGGTCCTCCTCTTCCCCTTGCGGCGCAGCCACGGACGAGGCTTTTCAATGAGGTCGACGGCATCGTCCAGACGCTGTCGGAAATCACGGGATGGCCGGTGCGCCGCAAAGTGCCTTCCGAAATCGTCACCCGGGAATCCTTCCGGAAATACGTTGAGGGCCATACCAAGGGGCGCTCCGCAGAGAAGGAAATCCGCGCGGAGGAGATCGCACTGAAGCTGTTCGGTCTGGTCCCGCAGGATTTCAGCCTGGCGCGGGAGACCGTCGATCTATTGGACGAACAGGCTGCCGCCTACTACGACTATAAAAAGAAGCGCCTTTTCATTTTGGATTCCACGCCTCCTGGGGACGACCAGCGCATGGCGCTGGTACACGAACTCGCGCATGCGCTCGCCGATCAACAGTATCCGCTGGGTAAATACCTGAACCATGGCTCGCCGGATAGCGACGAATCCACGGCGCGAGAAGCGGTGATGGAGGGACAAGCGACCTGGCTCACCTGGGCGTATGAATCCAAATTGGGCGGCGGCGCGGCCGACGTTCCTGAGCGCCTCCTGAAAGAGCTGACGGCCGATCCGCAGGAGGGCCCGGACTTTCCGGTACTCAATTCCGCGCCATTGTATGTGCGGGAATCGCTGCTGTTTCCTTATGACGACGGCGCGCGCTTCCAGGACGCCGTCTTTCACCACTCGGGCGTGAAAGGGTTTGACGAGGTTTTCGAGCACGGTCCGACCAGCACACAGCAGATCCTTCATCCGGTCGATTATTTCAGCCGCGTGGAGCCCAAGGAACCGGATCTTCCCACTCTTGCCGCCGAAATCGGCAAACAGGCACATGAATTTCGCTTGCTGATCGGCGGGTCCCTCGGTGAATTCGATCATAATATCCTGCTGCGGCAGTTCACCGACCGTGCCACGGCGGGGGCGGCCTCGGTCCATTGGCGCGGGGGAGAGTTCCGCGTCTACGAACACAAGAAGAATGGCTCCCCGCTCCTGGTTTACGCGTCAGAATGGGATTCGCCGGAGGCTGCCCAGACATTTTTCAGCTTGTATGAGCGCGTTTTACAGGGAAAATGGAAGCATATGCTGGTGGAAAGCCGCACGGCGACCGATTTAAAAGGGACGGGCGATAGCGGCAAGTTTACGATTCGACTCGCCGGCACCGCCGTCCAATCCGTGGAAGGACTGAAGTAGAATAAAAAGGCTGAGGTACACTATCCCTATGCGACTCATCGCTTCCGCCGCTTTCCTGGCATTCGCCATCACATCCCTGAGCGCCGCTCCGCCGCCCCTGCCGCGCAAATCGCCGGAGTTCACGATCATGGACCCCTCCGGCAAACAGGTCCTGATTTCCAGCTTCAAGGGCAAGGTCCTGGTGCTGCCGTTCATGTTCACAACATGCCCGCACTGCCAGCACGAGGCGCAGATGCTGACCAAGCTCCAGAAAGATTACGGCGCGCGCGGTCTCCAGGTGCTCGGCACCGTGTTTAACGATGCCAACGGTCCCATGGCCACGCAGTTCGTGAACGACTTCGGAATCGGCTTCCCGGTGGGTTACGCGTCGCGCGACTCCGTGATCAGCTACCTCAGCATTCCGATCATGGACCGCTGGGTTGTCCCGCAGGTTGCCGTGATCGATCGCAAAGGCAACATCGTGGCGCAAAGCGCTTCGACAGGAACGCCCGAACTGCAGGACGAAGCCTATCTGCGAACTCTGGTCGAGAAGCTGTTGAAAGAAACCGCGACCACGAGCAGCGCCGCCCCAAAGAAAACGGTCGCCAAGGCTAATTAAGGTCGACGGACGCGAGGGCTGGCGCGTGCCGTAAAAGGGTACAGACCGCTCTGTCCACTCCGACGTGCGCAGGTGGGCTCAGAAATCCAAAAGGATGGGGACAGAGTAGTCTGTCCCCTTTTTCGTTTAGTGGAGGATCGCCGCAATTGCTTCCGCGATTATTTTGCCGTGGAAGCGTCCGTTCTCGATGAAGATTTCGTTGGTGTGCATCCCCGCCACCAGTACTCCGGCTAAATAAATCCCTTTGCGCCCGCTCTCCAGCGTTTCTTTGTCCGTGTAAGGACGCCCCGTTTCCCGGTCGATCACGATCCCGTGCGCACCCAGAAACGCGAGGTCCGGGCGATAGCCGGTCATCGCGAAAACGAAATCGTTCTTAAGCCACTTTTCGCCCTCGGGCGTGACAATGCGAACGGTATCCTTTCGGATTTCGGCCACATGGGATTTGAAATAGGCAGGGATCTCGTTGTTCTTGATCCGGTTCTCTATGTTTGGCTTGATCCAATACTTGACGTTCCCGTGAATTCCCTCGCCGCGATGCACCAAGGTGACGCGCGCCCCCGTCCACCACAGTTCTAGCGCCGCGATGGCCGCTGAATTCTTGGCCCCGACCACCAGGACGTCGTGATTGTAGTAAGGATGCGCTTCCTTGTAGTAATGGATGACCTTGGGCAGATCCTCGCCAGGAACGTTCAGCATGTTCGGAACGTCGTAATATCCCATGGCGAAGATGACCTTCTGCGACTGGTAAGTCTGCGGGCAAGCGTGCGCGTCCACCGCGTGCGTGATAAACGCGCCGTCGTCTCCCGTGATGCGCTCGACGCGCTGATACTGACGGATGTCCAGCTTGTAATGATCCGCGACGCGCCGATAGTATTTCAAGGCTTCTCCGCGCACCGGCTTCTCATTCAGCGAGGTCATCGGGATGTCGCCGATTTCGAGCAGTTCCGGCGTCGTGAAGAACACCATTTGCGTCGGATAGTGGTACAGCGAATTGACTACGCAGCCCTTGTCGATTAGCACGGCGCTGACACCGCGGCGCTTCAGTTCGATGCCGCACGCGAGGCCAGTGGGTCCCGCACCGACGATGACAACATCAAAGGATTCCATGCCGATGCCCGCTTAAAGCTTCTCTTCCGCAGTCTTATATACCCAGTCCAGCTTCGCTGCTAAAGCGGATACATCCTTGCCGCCGCCTTCGGCCATGTCTGGGCGCCCCCCGCCTTTGCCACCGGTTCCGAGCGCTATCTCTTGCACCAGCTTCCCGGCCTGGACTTTGGATGTGAGGTCCTTGGTGACACCGCTGACGATTGCTATATCCGGCCCGTCAGCCGACGCAAGAACAACGACAGCGGACTTCCATTTATTGCGAAGCGAATCGGTGAGCACGCGAAGCTGGGCGCGATCGAATCCATCGAGTCTGACGGCGAGAACCTTCGCGCCCTTGATGTCTCGCGCCTGCGATTCCAGATCGCCGGCCTGCGCCTGAGCCGCCTTCGTCTTCAATTGCTGCAACTCCTGCTCCAGAGCCTTGTCTTTCGCGAGCAGCTTCTCGATCTGGTCGGCGAGATCGTCTTCCGAAGCGCGGACGATTCCCGCAACGCGCGCCAATTGCGCCTGCGCTTCCTGGAATCGCTTGAGCGCGCCCTCCCCGGTGATCGCCTCGATGCGTCGCACACCGGCTGAAATCGAGCCCTCGTAGACGATTTTGCAGATTCCGATCTCCCCTGTGTACTTAACGTGCGTTCCGCCGCATAGTTCCTTGCTGAATACGCTGCCGCCGGGCTCGTCGACGGAAACGACGCGAACCTTGTCGCCGTACTTTTCGCCGAACAGCGCCATTGCGCCGGTTTTCAACGCCTGATCGAGATCCATGACGTCGGTGTGGACCTCGCGATTCGCCAAAATCTCCTCATTCATCAGACGTTCGACCTCGGCGAGTTCGTCGGAATCCATCGCGGCGTAATGCGTGAAATCGAAGCGCAAGCGTCCGGGTTCCACAACGCTGCCCGCCTGTTTGACGTGCGTGCCTAATACTTTTCGAAGAGCAGCATGCAGCAGGTGCGTGCCGGTATGATTGCGCATGGTGGAATGGCGCGAGTGCGCGTCGACGCGGGCGATCACCGCATCGCCGTGCCGCAAGCCGACGCCGACCATTTTCACTTTGTGAAGGATTTTGCCAGGGGCTCCGAGCACTGTGCCCTCGACGAGAGCGACTGGTTCGCCCGTTTGCGTCGACAACAACACCCCGGTGTCCCCGACCTGTCCGCCCGCTTCGGCATAGAACGGAGTGCGGTCCAGGAGAACGTTTTCCATCGAAGCAAGAGCGACCGTTGCAACGGTTTCCAGCGTCTCGCGACCCACGAACTCCGTTTTCGGGATGTCCTGAAACTCAGGCCGGATGATCGACTTTTCCGCGCCTTTCCAACTCGCTCGCGCCCGCGTGCGCTGCTTCTCCATCTCCATCTCGAAGCCCAGCAGATCGACGCCCATACCGCGCTCGACCGCCATATCCTGCTGCTCTTCGAGCGCCAAGCCATAGGTGTCGTAAAGTTTGAAGGCGACGTCACCGGGCAGCAGTTTGTCCTTGACGCGCGCTGCCTCTTCGTAGAAAACTTTCTCGGCTACCTGGAACGTCGTGGCGTAGCGCTTCTCTTCATCCCTGACGACGCGCGCCACGCGCTGGACGCTTTCCATCATTTCTGGATACGCGTCGGACATGTGCTCGGCGACGAAGCCGGTCAGTTTATAGAGATAGGGCTCCGTCGTGCCGGTCATACGGGCATTTCTCATCGCACGCCGCATGATCTTGCGCAGGACGTATCCGCGGCCTTCGTTCGACGGCAGAACGCCATCGTGAATCAGAAATGCGGTCGCGCGTGCGTGATCCGCATTGATCCGCAATACCGTATCGATCCGCTGGTCTTGTTCGCTGTTCCCCGCTCCATACGTCTTGCCGAGCAGATCGCCCGCCTTGTGGATGATGGGCTTCAGGAGATCCGTGTCGTAATTCGAAAGCACGCCCTGCATGACCGCAGCAAGGCGCTCCAACCCCATTCCCGTGTCGATCGAAGGCCGCGGCAGGGGCGTGAACTTGCCGCTCGCGTCGCGGTCGAACTGCATGAAGACCAGGTTCCAGATTTCGACAAAGCGCCCGCCGCCGTCGAGCGGAAATTGTTCGTTCTCGCGCCCCGGCTCGGCGGCCTCCGGCCCCAGGTCGTAGTGGATCTCCGAACACGGCCCGCACGGGCCCGTCTCGCCCATCTGCCAGAAATTGTCTTTTTCATCGAGACGGAAAATGCGATCCTTCGGAACGCCGGCGACCTTCTGCCATAACTCCTCGGCGTCATCGTCTTCGCGAAATACGGTGACATAGAGTCGGTCCTTCGAAAGGCCATATTCCTTGGTGATCAGCTCCCAAGCGTAGGCGATGGCGTCCTTCTTGAAGTAATCGCCGAAGGAAAAATTCCCCAGCATTTCGAAAAACGTGTGATGCCGCCGAGTGTATCCGACGTTGTCCAGATCGTTGTGCTTGCCGCCGGCGCGCACGCATTTCTGCGACGTCGTGGCGCGCGAATAGTCGCGCTTTTCCTGACCCAGAAACATGTCCTTGAACTGGTTCATTCCGGCGTTGGTGAAGAGGAGCGTCGGGTCGTTGCCAGGAACCAGCGACGAGCTTCGTACGACGCGATGGCCGCGGGCCGCGAAATAATCGAGGAACTTCTGACGGACTTGGGAACCTGTCATTGGATTTTTCTATTTTCCCACGCTGTTGGCTACTTTAATCCAATGATTTCGAAACCGGCGAGACGGAAATGGCGGTCGAAAGTGAAGGCAGTCTTGATTCGATGGCGGCGCATGATGCTGAACGAGGTGCCGTCGATAAAGCTGACACTCTGATCGGAAAATTTGCGCATATAATCCAACGCGCGTACTTCGTCTTCGCGTGTGGCCCGAATCACCTCAATGCTGGTGGAGGTGAAGATGTCCGACAGTCGATCGGACGCCGGAATCGCTCCCAACCTCTGGCCCAGCAAATTGCCGACTTCGCCAATCACAAAGTTGCTCGTGAAGACCTTGGCCCCGATTCGCGGCCAAGTCAGGAGAGCTTCACCGTGATGCTGGTCGTTTATGCAGTACAGCGCTACGAAAGCTCCGGTATCGGCGAAAATCAAGAATCGCCATCCGCGAGATAGTGGTCGTGACGAACAGACATATCCGAAGGTCCGTCGTCATCGTACATGACCAAGTTATCCCAGAATGGGTCACCCGTCTTAGGAGAGTTCTTAGCCCTCCATGGTATCCTCGCTCGTTTCTTTGGAGCATTCACGAGCTGGTCCGAAACGGCCCTTCGCACAAACTCCCCAAAGGAAATCCCTTGCTGGCGAGCGCGAAGAGTTGCTTGTTGCTTTAATTCCGGAGGGAATACGACGGTCGTGCGCTCAGGCATAATTATGTATACATAATAACATAAGGGGCGTGAGCAGGCCTACCAGCCGACCGGCTTGCCCTTATTCTGCTCATCCAGCCATTTTTGCAGCGGAGCAAAATAATCCAGGATCGCTCTCGCGTCCATCTGTCTCTGGCCGGTGAGTTCGAACATGGCATCCTGCCACGGACGGCTCTCGCCCATTTCGAGCATCTTATTTAGCTTTTGACCGGCGTCCTTATTGTCGTAAATCGAACAGCGATTCAGCGGCGTCGCACCACCCGCCGGACATCCTGCCGCGGCCGCGAGCGCTCGATGAAACTGGAACTGCATGATGAACGACAGGAAATATCGCGTGTAAGGCACATTCGCCGCCACGTGATACTTGGCGCCCGGATCGAAGTCCGTTTCCGGACGATCCATAGGCGGCGCCACACCCTGATACTTCAGCCGCAGATCCCACCACGCTTTGTTATATTGCTCCGGCGTAATCTCTCCGGAAAACACTTTCCAGCGCCATTGATCGATCATCAAACCGAAGGGCAAAAACGCGACCTTTTCGAGAGCGCGCGCCAGCAGCAGCCCGATGTCCTTCGAAGCATCCGGCGCTTTATCGAGCAACCCGATCTTCACCAGGTACTCCGGCGTGACCGAAAGCGCGATGGTATCGCCGATGGCCTCGTGGAAGCCGTCGTTGGCGCTATCGCGGAAAATGAACGGCTGCTTATTGTAAGCGCGCTGATAAAAGTTGTGCCCGAGCTCGTGGTGAATAGTAATAAAATCCTCGGCCGTGATATCGATGCACAGCTTGATGCGCAGATCGTCCAGGCTATCGATGTCCCACGCGCTCGCGTGGCACACCACGTCGCGGTCGCGAGGCTTCACGAACATGGACCGCTGCCAGAACGTGGGAGGGAGCGGCGCGAAACCGAGCGACGTAAAAAAGCTCTCGCCATAATGGACCATATCGAGAGGCTGCGTGTTGCGCGATTTCAAGATCTGCGTCAGATCGTAGCCCGGATCGGCATCCGCGGGCGCGACCAGCTTATAGATGTTCGACCAATCCTGCGCCCAGATGTTCCCCAACAGATGCGCCGGAATCGGCCCATTCGCGGGAACCACGCCGGGACCGTATTTTTCCCGGAGCTTGCTGCGCACATAGGCGTGCAGCGAAAGGTACAGCGGACGCACCTGCTCCCACAAACGGTCGACCTCCTTGGCGAAATCGTCGGCAGGCATATCGTATTTCGACCGCCACATCGCGCCGGTATCCTTGAATCCGAGCTCGCGCGCCCCTTTGTTCGACAATTCAACGAAGCGCTGGAAGTCTTTGCGCATGGGCGGCGCGATCGTGTGCCAGCCGCGCCAGGCGTCCAGCAGCTCGGCCGGATTCTGACTGTTCGCCATCACGCGGGTGACGGCTTCGATGTCCATGCAAGGCTTGCCGCCCTCCGGACAATACTTTCCTTTTCCGTAAGTTCCTTCGAGCGACGCTGCGAGGCGCGTGACTTCGGCGCTTTCGGCCGGGTTCGACGGGGCGGCGAGCACGAGGCCGACTTTCAGAAGATGCATCTGCCGCGCCACGTCCGGCGGGAGTTTCAGGCCGTCGAAACGCACGGCGCCCTTGGCGAGGCGCACGCTTTCGGCAATGGCTCTCTCATTGGCTTTCGCAGCCACTGCCTCGGAGTCGTCCGTGATGTAGGTCGATTGAACCCACGCGGCCTGGTTAGCTTCGAGACTAAGACCGAACAGCTTTTTGTCGGCGTCGGCGAGAAATTGTTTCGCTTCTTGAATGGTAGGCTGGGGGGCTCCGTATATCAGTCCTACAAAAAGAAACGGCGCGGCAATGTACTGAAGCGTCCTCATGACGCCATCTTACACGCTGCGCCGATCCTCCAGTGCGACTTCTGACAGGAAGTGCTAGGCGGCTTTGGCCGGAGCGGCCATCAACTCCGGCAGCATCACCCGAAGAACGTCCTCGACGCGGTCGGCGAAGACGAACTCCATCTCGTTGCGGACCTCCTCGGGAAGATCCCGGAGGTCCTTCTGGTTGGCCCTGGGAAGGACCACGCGTTTGATTCCCGCGCGCCGCGCCGCCAGCACCTTTTCCTTGACGCCGCCAATCGGCAGCACCAGGCCGGTGAGCGTAACTTCACCCGTCATCGCCGTATCGCTACGCGCCGGAATGCCCGAATAGAGCGACGCGAGCGCCGTCGTCATCGTTACGCCGGCCGAGGGGCCATCCTTCGGGATCGCGCCTGCGGGAACGTGCACGTGCACACCCGCCTCCGTGAATTGATCGACCTTGAACCCGAAGTCCAGGGCATGGCTCCACAGATAGCTGCGAGCGATCCGCGCGGATTCCTGCATCACTTCGCCCAGTTGGCCGGTGATGGTCAGATCCTTGCTGCCGCGCTGCAGCGCCGCTTCAATGTAGAGAACGTCGCCGCCGCTTTCGGTCCAGGCCAGTCCCGTCGCGACGCCCGCAGGCAGTTCGCGCCGCGCTGACTCCTGGGTGAACGGCTCAGGACCCAGCATCTCCACAACATCTTCCGGCTTCACATCGAACGGTCCGGCCGCGCCTTCCGCGAATTTCAGCGCCACCTTTCGGATTACGCGTCCAATGGCTTGTTCCAACCGCCGCACGCCCGCTTCCCGTGTATACGCGGAGATGACCTTCTTCAACCCCGCCTCGGTGATCTTCACCTGTTCCGCTGTCAGTCCGGTTTGCTTCAACTGCCGGGGAATCAGGTAGCGCGTCGCGATCTGCGCCTTTTCCTCTTCGCTATATCCCGAAAGCCGCAGGATTTCCATGCGGTCGAGCAATGGCGCGGGGATTGTGTCCAATGTATTCGCCGTGGTGACGAACATCACCTTCGACAAATCGAACGGCAGATCGAGGTAGTTATCGCGGAATGTTTTGTTCTGTTCCGGATCTAGCACCTCAAGCAGCGCGGCCGCCGGATCGCCGCGGAAATCGCGCCCAAGCTTATCTACTTCGTCCAGCATCAGCACGGGATTCGCGAAGCCCGCGCGCCGCATGGCTTGTATCAGGCGTCCAGGCAAAGCGCCGATGTACGTACGCCGATGGCCGCGTAATTCGGCCTCGTCGTGCAGTCCGCCGAGGCTCATTCTTTCGAACTTGCGCCCCAGCGCCCTCGCGATGGATTGTCCGAGCGACGTCTTGCCGACGCCCGGCGCTCCCACGAAGCACAGGATGGGAGCCTTCGCTTCCGGATTGAGTTTCAGCACGGCCAGGTGTTCCAGGATGCGCTCCTTCACCTTGGTAATGCCGAAATGATCTTCATCGAGAACTTGGCGGGCCCTCGAAAGATCGAGGTTATCCTCGCTCCTCTTGTTCCACGGGAGCTCGATCACATATTCGAGCCAGGTGCGAATGATGTTGTACTCGGGTTGCGCCGAGGACATCTTCTCCAGCCGGCCAAGCTCGCGCTCGGCTTCCTTGCGCACCTCGGCGGAGAGATCGGCTTCGGCAAGGCGCTTGCGAAGATCCTCCGCCTCGGCCTGGTCGCCGCCCTTTTCGCCGAGTTCCTGCTCGATCGCTTTCTTTTGCTGCCGCAGGATGTATTCCTTCTGCTCGCGCGACATTTCGCCGCGCGCTTCCTCGGCGATCTTATTGCGGAGTTCGAACACCTCCACTTCGTGCGCCAGCCATCCATGCGTAAGCCGCAAGGCCTCCAGACGCGTGGGAGCTTCGAGCAGGGACTGCGCCTTGATCGCGTCCAGGCTGAGCAGCGAAGCCACCAGATACGCCAGACGCAGCGGATCTTCGTGCGCTGTGAACATCCGCGCCAGATCCTGCGGCGTTCCGCTAGAAGGCTGGAGGAAGCTCGCGAACTTCGTGGCGAGCTCAACGATCGAAAGCGTTAGCGCTTCCGTTTCCCGGCTGGAATCGTCCGGCGCCGGGAGAGTTTGCGCGCGCGCCGCAAGGTATCCCGCGGTTTCCTCAACTTTGACGATGACCACGCGCTCCAGGCCGATCACCATTATTTCCATGTGATCCGACTTGGGGCGATGCGCCCTGCGAATCGCCGCGCGCGTGCCGATGGTGAAAAGGCCCGCCGCGTTGGGCGTGTCGTCGTCGGCGTCGCGCTGCGCCACCACGATGATTTCCTTATCTTCTGTGGCGAGCGCGGCCTCCACCGCCGCGATCGACCCCGGTCGGCCCACCGAAAGCGGCATAAACAGCCCGGGGAACAACACCGAGTTCTTCAGCGGCAATAATGGCAAGGTGCGGATTTCTGGTTTCACGATTTCGCCCATGACAGTCTCCTTCTCTTTCTTCCTTATGATGCGTCGGCGTGCACGGACGATTCTTTATGGGCGCCCTTGCTGACGTCGTTATTCGAGGTGTCGATCTCGAAAACCAGCTCGCCGCGCCGTTCGTCCAAGTGCACGTTTTGCCCATCGCGAATCTCGCCCGCCACCAGGCGCCGGGCGAGCGGCGTCTCTACCTCTTTTTGAATCGCGCGCTTCAGCGGCCGCGCGCCGTAGGCCGGATCGTAACCCACCTGCACCAGATGCTCACGAGCGCCATCCGATAGCGTAAGCGCGATATGCCGCTCCGCCAGTCGCGCCTGCAATCCTGCCAATTGGATCGTCACGATCTTCTTCAAGTTGTCTTCCGTAAGGCTGTGGAACGTGATGATCTCGTCCACGCGGTTCAGGAATTCGGGACGGAACAGCCGCGGCAGCTCGTCCTTGGGCGCATTCGACGTCATGATCACGATGGTGTTCTTGAAATCCACCGTGCGTCCCTGCCCGTCGGTCAGGCGCCCGTCGTCGAGCACCTGCAGCAGCACGTGAAATACGTCGCGATGCGCTTTCTCGATCTCGTCGAGCAGCACCACCGAATAAGGCCTGCGCCGCACGGCTTCCGTCAACTGGCCGCCCTCCTCGTAGCCGATGTATCCGGGAGGCGCGCCCACCAGGCGCGAAACCGTATGCTTCTCCTGATACTCCGACATGTCGAGGCGAATCATCGCGTGCTCGTCATCGAACAGGAAGCTCGCGAGAGCCCGCGCCAGTTCGGTTTTCCCGACGCCGGTCGGTCCCAGGAACAGGAAGCTACCAATGGGACGCTTCGGATCCTTCAGCCCGCCGCGCGCTCGAATGACTGCGTCCGCCACGGCTTCCACGGCTTCGTCTTGACCCACAACCCGCTTATGCAGTTCGTCAGGAAGATGCGTCAGCTTCTGGATCTCGCCTTCGAGGAGCTTGGAGAGCGGAATGCCCGTCCAGCGGCTCACCACTTGCGCGATATCCTGTTCGTCGACTTCTTCCTTGAGCAGCGTCGTTTCGCGTTTACCGGCTTCGATTTGTTTTTCGAGCGAGGTCAGCTTTCCGTACTTCAGCTCGGCGGCCTTGTTCAGATCGTAGGCGCGTTCGGCCTGTTCGATGTCCAGCTTCACCTGCTCCAGCTGCGCACGAAGTTCACGCTGCTTCTTCAACTGCTGCTGATCGGCCTGCCATTGCGCACGCAGACCGGCGCTTTGCGTCTTGATTTCGGCCAGCTCTTTTTCAAGCTTCGCGAGCCGTTCCTTCGACGCCTTATCCGATTCTTTCTTCAGCGCCTCGCGCTCGATTTCAAGCTGCATCTGCCGGCGCGTAGCTTCATCCAGCTCCGCCGGCATCGAATCGATTTCGGTGCGCAGCTTGGCCGCCGCTTCGTCCATCAGATCGATGGCCTTATCCGGCAGAAACCGGTCGGAGATGTAGCGATTGCTCAGCACCGCCGCCGCCACGATCGCCGAATCCTTGATCCGGACGCCGTGGTGCAGTTCGTAACGCTCACGCAGGCCGCGCAGAATGGAGATGGTGTCTTCCACCGTGGGCTGATCCACCAGCACCGTTTGGAAGCGGCGCTCCAGCGCGGCGTCTTTTTCGATGTTCTTGCGATATTCGTCGAGCGTGGTCGCGCCGATGCAGTGCAGCTCGCCGCGCGCCAGCATGGGCTTCAGCAGGTTGCCGGCGTCCATCGCTCCCTCGGCCTTCCCCGCCCCCACCACCGTATGCAGCTCGTCGATGAATAGAATAATGTTGCCCTCGGCCGATTGCACTTCCTTCAGCACGGCCTTCAGGCGCTCCTCGAATTCGCCGCGGAACTTCGCCCCGGCAATCAGCGCGCCCATATCGAGCGATACGACTTTCTTTTCTTTCAACCCCTCGGGCACGTCGCCGCGCACGATGCGCTGGGCCAGACCTTCGACGATAGCCGTCTTACCGACGCCCGGCTCGCCAATCAGCACCGGATTGTTCTTCGTGCGCCGCGAGAGCACCTGGATCACGCGCCGAATCTCCTCGTCGCGTCCGATCACGGGGTCGAGCTTGCCCTGCGCGGCGAGCTTGGTCAGATCCCGGCCGTACTTTTCCAGCGCTTCGTAAGTTGCTTCCGGATTCTGCGTCGTCACCCTCTGCGATCCGCGCACTTCTTGCAGCGTCTTCAGCAGACGGGCGCGGGTGATGTCGAACTCCTTGAAAATCTTCTCGTCGGCGGCGGCCAGAATGACATGCTCCACCGAGATGTACTCGTCCTTAAGCCGCTTGGCCTCGTCCTCGGCCTTCGTGAGGAGTTGCTGCAGCCGCGACGTGACATAAACCTGATCGGAAGCACCGCTTCCCGACACCCTCGGCAGCTTGTCGAGCTCCTGTTTCAGCCGGGCGTGGACCGCCTCCAGCTTTACGCCCGCCTTCAGCAGGATCGAAGCCGCAAGCCCGCCCTCCTGCTCGATCAACGCGAGCAGAAGATGCTCAACATCCACCTGTTGCTGACCGCGCCGGATGGCCTCCGACTGCGCGGAGCGAACGCCCTCTTGGAGCTTTTCCGTGAAACGATTGAAGTCCATAATCTTCCCGACCTTTAAATGCAGTATAGCATATTAGTGCAACGCTATTCAATAATCTTAGTTGTCTACAGTCAACTTTAGCACAGCTTTACACTCTAGCTTTAACAACAAGATAACAATAGACATATCTTCATGAGTAGCGCGAATCTATCCGGCCTCCACCCAAACTATCGACAGCTTACTCTTACGATCCCAGGCTCTTCGCGATCCTGAGAAGTCTCCGCCTTCAGGCATTCAACGTCCCGGTAAGCGCCGCCATCGAAGCGCCAGACCGTATAACAATCCATATCCGAACCCAGTGCCGTCACCGTCACTGCATCTTTAAGGCCGAGTGCTTCGCGGTCCTGGAAACCCAGACCGGAGACCATGGGGTGCCTCGGCCACCTGGAACATGTAATTCACGGCGAGGAAGCGGGTGGCCGGGGCTCCGGTTTGAGCGGCTCCTGGGCAAACGTGACGCCGCTGCCTGCGCCGATCCACGTAACAAAAAGCATCAAGCGAGCGGCTCGCATGTGGGGCATATCAAGCACGCATGTGGGGCATATTACGAGCACCCGGACGTTGGACCGGCCCACCGCCTCGGTCGTCCCCACCCATATTCAGGCTACACTCCCGATTTAAAGGCTACAATCGCAGTTTGTGCGTATACTCGACGTCGGCTGCGGTATCAACAAGCTCGCGGGCTCCATCGGAATCGATCGCAACCCAAACACCCGCGCGGACGTGCTGGTGGATCTCGACTACCTCCCGTATCCTTTCCGGGACAGCTCTTTCGACAAGTTGCAAGCTGTTCACGTCATCGAACACGTTTCGGACGTCATCCGCACCATGGAGGAGTGGCACCGCCTGGTGCGCCCCGGCGGCGAGGTCTTCATCGTGACGCCGCACTATACCGACTTCAGCTCCTTCTGCGATCCGACGCATCGCTGGCATTTGAACTCCTTCTCTCTGCGCTACTTCGGCGACGACAACGCGGGCTTTGGCTACTATTCGAAGGCGCGCTTTGAAGAGGTTTCGGTCCGCGTCAAGCTGCTGGCGTTCTGGAGATGGCTGGGCTTCGAGTGGGCGGTCAACAGCTCCAAGCGCTTCCGCCGATTCTGGGAGTATTACTTGTGTTACGTCGTGCGCGGCAAAGTAATCGAATGGCGGCTACGGGCGATCAAGTCGACATGAAACGCAGAATTTGTATTCTGGTTCTCGCCACGTCCACGATCTGCAGCGCGGCTCCAGATCGCGTAGTCGTGACCGGTAGCTCGCTGGACTGCCTCGCTGGCAAGGTTTATCACACGCCGGGCGTGGAGGTGTTTGTCTTCCCAAAATCTCAGCAGCTTACGATGCTCATTGATGGTGTTCTGAAATCAACTAATGAAACCGTTCTCGACCGCTTTGATAAGTTGATCAGCTTCGTGAAGAGCGGAAGAGCTCTGGCACACACGAGGAGCGATCGGAACGGCTTTTTTAGGGCTGAAATCCCGGCAAAGGAAAATCTGACCGTGTTCGGCTATTTGGAAGCGGAGGATAACCCGCTTTATTGGATGCACGCCGACGTGATCGTTAACCACCGACCGGCGGTGTCGGTCGTGCTCGATTACTGCAAACGGCCTTGAGACCTCAGGCGGCCACCTCGACGTAATCGACGGATGAACTCGGCTCGGGAATCGGATCGCCGGTTTCACGCATGATTTCGAAGTGAGCCGCCAGCGCCTCACCGAAGTTCTGGCGTGTTTCTTCTTCCGTGTCGCCTGCCGACGGGCAGCCCGGCACATCTGGCGAATAGGCTGAGAAACCCGTACTTGTTCGCTCGATTACGACCGGATAAGTATCGCGCTCATTGTCTTCTTGAGTATAACGTCCACTGTAATAGCAGATCGCTCGTCATGACGGCCCTTGTGGCGCACGCACTCTTGCGTGCCGCGTCCACAATCGTGTCGACGCCTAGCGCTGGTTTTCACTCGTCGCAGGTGTCGAGAGGAGTCTCGACACGGCACGTATGAGTACGTGCGCCACAGCGCAGACCCGCAATCACCGGCTATGATTTCTGACGCACTTATACTTGAGAAATCCGACCTCAATGGGCCACTTCTTCAGAAGAGCCCCCTTATGATCGGCACCTTCTTCGACTGGCTCCGTCACCGCGCCCGCCAGCGCCGCTGGAGTCCCGACCTCGCGCTTGGCCGCCGCGGCGAGGATCTGGCTCATCGCTATCTGCGTCGCAAGGGATTCAAGATCGTCGCGCGCAATTACCGCCTGGGCTCCGGGAGCGCCGAGGCCGACATCATCGGCTGGCATGGCGAGGAACTGGTTTTCGTCGAGGTCAAAACCCGCCGCACGGGCGAGCACGGCCCTCCCGATCGCGCCGTAGGGGAGGAAAAACGCGAGCATCTTCGCCGCGTCGCCCGCGAGTATGCGCGAAAGAGCAACACTCCGCTCGAACGCGTCCGCTTCGACCTGGTGAGTGTGATTTTGACGAATCCGCCCGAGCTCGAATGGCTCCCGGGCGCGTTCAAAACGTGAACTGAGTCCGGAAATACACCGCATTCGGTTGGGGTGTCCCAATCACACATCACCGGGAACACTGTCATTCCGAGCGGCAGCGAGGAATCTGCTTTTAGTCATTCGTCCAAACGCGCATCAACAGCAGATCCCTCGCTGCCGCTCGGGATGACAGTCGTGGGGTGGGGTGAAGTCAGTGGACGCCATTGCATGCGCGATCCTGCCAAGTTATTTCGCGGGAGGAGTCCACAGCTTGCTTAAATCGAAGTTGAATCCAAAGTAGCTGCGCACGCTATCCGATCCCGGCCCGAAATCCGTATCGACGGTCATTTCGAGAAACGGTACGATGCCGTACTGGCTCATCCACTGATTCAGGTCCCAGGTGAGATAGCCGTCCATCTTGAAGCGGCGTCCGGCGTGGGTTCGGAACAGGCCATTTCTCCCCCAGCCGGCTTCCAGGCAGCTGTGCTTAAATTTTCCACTGGTAATGACGGCCCCCAGCGCGATCTTCTGACCGGAGTCGATGACTGAACCCAGGCCGGTCACCGTCAGGAAACCAAGCTCGCTCTTGGCATACAATTTGGCAGCGTCCGCGCTCTTTGCCTGCAAGGTCAAGAACTCCCAGCGCAATCCCGCATAGGCCTCCAGGGAAGTTGCGTTGCGCAGGACGGAATAGAAGGCGTTCTGAAGATTCGCGGGAGCCGCGGCTGCCAGAACGGAGCAGATGGCGGGATTAGTTACCTGCGCGCAATTCACGTCCCCGCTCTGCTGGCCATGAATGGTTTCTCCATAAACCCATAATTGCGAGCCCTTAAACGCCCGCACGTCGGCTGCGTTGCCGACGAGCCGGTAGGCGAAATCGATCCCCACGATATAGCTGCTCTTGACACCTACGCCGCTTCCCGGATAGATCAAGGCATTCGATTCCTGGGCCGCAAAGTTGTCGATCACAACGCCCGTGTACGCAGCCGCTTCGAAGTTCCCGCGCTCATCCGGCACCGGAGCGGCCGTATTCGAAGCCTGCGTCTGCGCGGAGCACGCCCCCGTGGCGGCCAAAAAAATCGCGAGAAACAAACTCTTCATTGGCTCCATCTCCGTAACTTGAGACTCACAGCGACTCTCATCAGCGCCCCGATCGTAAGCCGCGAGGCCGCACAAGCCGGCCCTTTCGATCTGCCATTTCGAAGGAAACGCGGCCAGTCGGGTCTCTAGCCGCTCCGTGACCCGCACCCGTCGCCGAACGGAACCTGCCGAAATTCTGGAGTAGCCCCGGAGATTCACAGGCGCCGGCGCGTTATTCTTGAAGAACTGCCGATTCTTAATGAGAACCGCGACGCCTCTCGCGGTTGAAGCCATAGGACAGGTATCGCTTGAACCCGACCACTTCCCCACCAGCCGCCAACGCCGCGCCAGCGACCGGCGCCCGGCGCATCAGCACCCCTGCGCAAAAGCGCAAGGCTCTCTGGATGGTGGTGGCGTTTACGTTGCTGGCTTCGATCGCGCAGGTCTTGATCAAGACGGGAGCGAACGCGTTGAACCAGATCCCGCCCGGCACAATCGCGAACGTCGCTCTCGGCTCGATGCACTTTCCGCTCAGCGCGATCATTCTCGCGGGAGTCACCAGCGTCCCGCTGATCGGCGGCCTGATCCTCTATGGCATTGGGGCCATGATGATGGTGCTGGCACTACAGCACGGCGAACTTTCCGTACTCTATCCGGTAATCTCGCTGAGCTACGTGTGGGTGGCCATTCTCTCCGTCCTGATATTCCACGAGCATTTGAACGTGTTTCGCCTGGCGGGGATAACCGTGATCATCCTCGGCGTCGCCATTCTCGGACGGAGCGGCAGTCGATGACCACGCCGCTTTCTTCCATCGCCTGGGTGATGTTCGCGTCCTTCATCGGCAGTCTGGGAGCCGTGGGGCTCAAAGCCGGCGCGCACCATCTGAAGCTTACGATTCCGGCGCTCGCCACCAATTGGAAGCTGCAGGCGGGTGTCGCCGGATATCTGATCTCCTGGGTCTTCTTCGTGATGGGCCTGAAGAAAGGCGACCTGAGCGTCCTCTACCCGATGGTTTCGCTGAGCTATATTTTCACGCTCTTTTGGTCCAAACTGTTTTTCGGCGAGCCGCTAACGCGTGCTAAATTCGTCGCGCTCGGCCTGATCCTGGTAGGTGTCGCGCTGCTGGGATTAGGGACGCGCTAGGATACGCACAGGTTATCGTCGCCGAAACGTCAGATACGGGCCAGATCCTCGGGTGGCATGTTGCCGCCGCACAGCACCAGCACGACGTGCTTTTCCGGCGAAAATTTGTCGCGCAGACGATCCGCCGCGGCGAGGGTACAAGAGGCCGCGGGCTCGGTCAGGATCTTCAAGCGCTCCAAGAGAAAGCGCAGGGCCGTCAGAGCCTCCGCGTCCGAAACGACGGTGACGCTTTCGACCAGGTTGCGGGCCAGGGCCATGGTCAGCTCCGATGGCGCGGGCGCGCCGAGCGTGCGCGCGACGGATGTAATGGCATTGAGCGTAACGATCTCTCCGGCCGCCAGGGACTTCGACATGCAATCGGCGCCTTCCGTTTCGACGCCCCAGACGCGCACCCCCGGTTTCAGCGCTTTCACCGCCAGGGCGATGCCTCCGATCAAGCCTCCGCCGCCGATGCTCACGATGATGTCGGTGACTTGTGGAACGTCGTCGAGAATCTCCAGGCCGATGGTGCCCTGCCCGGCGATGACATCGGGGTCGTCGAAAGGATGGATGTAGGCCCAGCCTTGGCGCTCGTACTCGGCCACTTCGGCGAAGGCCGTGTGCACATCCGGCGCGAATTTGATTTCCGCGCCGTAACCGCGCGTCGCTTCCACATAGTTACGGGGCGTCGTTTCCGGCATCAGCACCACCGCGTGTAATCCCAGCGTACGCGCTGCGTATGCCACCGCCTGAGCGTGATTGCCGCCGCTCACCGCGACTACGCCGCGTCCGCGTTCCTCCGGCTTCAGACTGAGAATCTTGTTGAACGCCCCGCGTACTTTGAACGATCCGGTCTTTTGAAACACTTCGAGTTTCACGTAGACGTTGGTCTTCAGGCGCTCGCTGAGGGCGGCGCTCGCCGTCAGGGGCGTGCGCTTCACGCAGGGCGTAATTCTTTGCCGGGCTCTTTGGATTTGCGACAACGTCAGCGCATCCGTCATGAAGTCTTCAGTGTAACGTGTGATATTGGTGAGAGAGTGAGCAACACTCCCACGGTCATTGAATACGCCGGCGATGAATTCCTGAAGGTGACCACGCCCAGCGGGCACACCCAGATGGTGGACATCAAAAGCGGGCGCCGCGCCGCCGCCGGACCGCTCGAATTGTTTATCGCCGGCCTGGGCAGTTGTACCGCGGCGGACGTGGTCTCGATTCTGCATAAAAAACGCCAACAAGTGACCGGCTACCGCGTCGAGATCCGTACGACGCGCCGCGACGATCATCCGCGCGCCTTTGTGCGTATCGAAATCAAGCACATCGTGCGCGGCACTCAGCTATCGGCCGAAGCCGTGGCGCGTGCCATAGAACTTTCCACCAACAAGTACTGCAGCGCGGTGGCCACGGTTCGCCCCACCGCCGAGGTCCTCACCAGCTTCGAGATCGTCGAACAACAACAGGGGCCGGGGGCCGTTCCGGAACGGACGCAAGAAACGCGTGGCACGGGGCCAGCGTCGACGAAAACCTCGTCAGGCTCGGAGCAATAGACATTCGAGACAGGTGTCAAGGGGCATCGAGTCCCGCATCCGTAACCTGCTCGTCCAAGTTTTGTACTACTTTGATGTTTGTGTATTCCTTCAAAGCGGTCCCCGTGCTCGTGACGGGTGCAGGACGAGGCATCGGAAAGCGTTTGGCGATCGGATTCGCCACCAGGGGCGCGCGCGTCGGCCTGCTGGCGCGCAGCAAACCCGAGCTCGACTTGTGCCATTTGGAGATTGAGCACGCCGGAGGGAATGCCCTGCGCATTCGTGCCGACGTCGCCGACTACGAACAAGTCTCCGCCGCCATCGAGCGGATGCGCGTGCAATTCGGCGGCGCCGCCCAGGTGCTGGTGTGCGCGGCGGCCACGCTCGGGCCCGTCGGGCCCTTCGCCGAATCAAGCCCGCGGTCCTGGACCGAAGCGATTCAAACCAACTTGGTCGGCGTCATGAACGTATGCCGCGCCGTGCTGCCGGATATGATCCAGCATCGCAAGGGCAAGATCGTCATCCTGACGGGCGGGCATGGCTCGCAGGCGCGTCCTAATTTCGCCCTGTACGCCGCGACCAAGGCGGCGGTCGTCAGCCTGGTCGAAAGCCTGGCCGAGGAACTCCGGGATCACAACGTTCAGATCAACTGCATGTCCCCGGGCTCCAGCTACACGCACATGACCGATCAGGTGCTCGCGGCGGGCGATCGCGCCGGGTGGCGGGAGCTCGAAGAAGCGCAGCAGGTGCGGCTGACAGGGGGCGTGACGGCTGATAAACAGATCGACCTGGCCCTGTTTCTGGGCTCGGAAGAATCCAACCACATCAGCGGAAGACTGCTCCACGTGCTGGACGATTGGAAGCGCCTGCGCGACGCGGCCGTAAAACCCGATCTTTACACCCTGCGGCGCATCCAGAAAATTTAGGCCGTCGCAATGGATGGTTCTCTTCAGAGGATGGCTCTCTTCAGAACCGCGTGAGTCATCGAGCGGGCCGGCGTCGGCTAGTGATGAGCCCCGTACATCCGCTCGCCCGCCGTCACTGCAAGCGTCAGGCGATTCTGCGGCGGAGGCAGAGGACACGTCGCATAGGGCGTGAACACGCACGGCGGATTCTCCGCCTTATTGAAATCGAGAACAACCGGACCGGGTTTGCGTAAGCCATTCTTCGGCAGCTCGGTGTATAAAAAACGCGAAGCGGCGTAGGTGCTCTTCCCACTGGTGGCATCGCGCATGACAAACCACAAATCGTCATCTTCAGCCACGGCGTCCATGCGGTACTGCTTACCGTTGCGCTCGAACTGCACATAGCCGGGGCTCTGATCGCGCTCCTTCAGGCCAACGAGGGTTTCGAAGGTCAGCTGGCGAGGCTTGTCGAAAGGAACGTACTGGGCCGTGACGCGCCAGGATGGGTCGGCCCCGTACCACTTCAAGGTCGTGAATGCGCGGCGCGTGGCGCTGTCGTTGTCCTTGATCCTGACACCGAATCTACTTTCACCACTGGCCTTATCCTCGCGCTGGATGATAAAAAATTTGATGCGCCCCACGACCACGCGAGTGTACGTCGGATCGAGATCCGGCTTCAGTTCCATTTCACGCGCGGGTTGGCCCCCAGGTTGGCCCGGTTGGGCAACGATCATGACCGCGCCAGGAGCGAGACCCGAGGCGGGTTTGAAACGAACCTTTCCACCCGCGAGCGTCAGTGTCCCGACGCGATCCGGCGCGGACTTCGGCAGCACAACCGTCGATGCCGGGTTCGAGCCGATACTGCTTTCTCCGTTCTTGATCCATTGCAAACCGACCACCGTGAGCCATCCATCATCGGCCTTCAGGCGCGCTTCATGATCGGCCCGCCAACGGGCAATCGTTGTCGCGTAGGACGAGGCATCTCCAACGGCCGTCGAAGCATCCGCCGCGGGCAAGACGGTTGGGGTCAGCAGTACGGCGAGAATCAGGATGCGCATGGGCAATGGCCTCGTGACTCTTAGGATAAACCTACGGCAGGATAAAACCCACCGGCGGGACGAACCTGAAGCGCCGGGGCCGCTGCGTGAAGAGCTTTTCGGCCCGCTCGATGACTCTCGCGGTTCTAAGTCGAGTCTCCGAGAAACAACCACTTAACAGAACCGCGACAGTGATGGAGCGGGCCGGGAAGATCATCCCCGAAAGGATTCTGCTCCCCGGACTAGTGAACCGTGTAGCGAGCCTTCAGGGCGAAAGGGGCGATCTCGATGTCGAACTTCTCTCCGCTGGTGCGCACCATTCCGTAGCTGCCTCGCATGACGCCCGTCGGCGTTGTGAGCGGGCACCACGACGAATATTGGAAGGATTGATCCGGCGCGAGCACCGGCTGCTCTCCCACCACGCCCGGGCCTTCGACTTCCCGGGTCTCGCCGGTGCCGTCGGTGATGATCCAGTGCCGGCTCAGCAGCTGAATTGTTTCGGTCCCGAGGTTTGTGATGCGAACGGTGTATTCGAAAACCCATTCGCCGTGCAGGGGCCGCGAGTTCTCCTTGGAATACTGCGAAAGAACCTCGACCTTGACGTTGTTCGTGACGGCTTCGGAGATCGGAGCAAGCTCGGAGCGTGCTTCTGGCATAGGGGAATGCTCATCATAACAGCCCGCGAGCGCCCGGTGACGGCGGCGGGTTCGCGAGGGGATTCCTCCTTCCCTCCGCTAGGCCTTTTCGAAAAGTTTCGCTACCGGCAGCTCCCAGCCTACGAGCAGAAAAGGAGCGGTCAGTTTATCGTTCAGGCCCAGCGTGATCGAAGTTCCATCGGGCGCATGCACGACCACCGACCGGATTTCCGGATAGATCACCCACACGGCGCGACTACCGCCTTCCAGGAACAGATTGACTTTCCGCTGAAGATGCCGTGCTTTTTCAGACGGCGAAACGACCTCGACGGCGAGCTCAGGCGCTTTCGAGAAATATTGGCCGTCCTTCGTCGCAAAAGCCCGATCGTTTGAGAGAAAGGAAACATCCGGCTGAATCCACGTAGCCGGGTGATCGGAAAGCTTGTATCCCGCCTCAGAAAAGGCCTGGCCCGATGCAGCTTCCTCGATCCCGAGCAACAGCTTGAAGATTTTTTTCGCCACTTTGGCGTGGCCTGATTTCGCGGGGGGCAAGGTCTGCAACTCTCCTTCGAGAATTTCGCGGTGCAGCCCGTCGCCGTCCGGGAGCCGCTCGAAGGCCTCCCATGTCATGAGGGGGGTACTGGTGGTCGTCGCCATCGATCGCGCCTGCTTTCAGACTACGCCGGACCCGCCAGTTGCGCAATCCCCCGGCCTTTGCTACTATTAAATTTCGTAATCACTTTGGGAGGCCGTGCTGTCGTTACGCTCGGCCGTTTGGACCAGTCAAAACATGAGCAATAAAATCGGAAAGCAGTATACTGCCGCGTTCAATCAGGTTGAGCGCAAGCCGTACGCCCTCGAAGAGGCCGTGCCGCTGGTCAAGAAGATCAAGTTCGCCAAATTCGATGAAACCGTAGAGCTCCACATGCGCCTGGGCGTGGATCCCAAGCATGCCGACCAGATGGTCCGCGGCACGGTGGTGCTCCCCAACGGCCTTGGCAAATCGAAAACCGTGCTGGTGATCGCCTCCGGCGACAAGCAGCGCGAAGCCACCGAAGCGGGCGCGGATTTCGTGGGCGGCGACGAAATGGTCGCCAAGATTCAGGCGGAAAACTGGACGGCCTACGACGCCGTGATCGCCACGCCGGACATGATGCGCAGCGTCGGGCGGCTCGGCAAAGTTCTGGGTCCTCGCGGCCTGATGCCCAACCCCAAAACCGGAACCGTCACCAACGACATCGCGCAGGCGGTGAAGGAAGTGAAGGCGGGCAAGGTGGAATTTCGCGTGGATAAAACCGGCGTGATTCACGTGCCGTTCGGCAAGGTGAGCTTCGAAGCGGGCAAGCTGGTGGAAAACGCCTCGACCCTGCTCAATGCGGTGGTTCGGGCCAAACCTGCGGCTGCCAAAGGCAAGTATGTGAAGAGCGTTACGGTGTGTTCGACGATGGGGCCCGGCGTGCCCCTCGACGTGACGCCTTACAATCTGAAGGCCACGGCATAGGCTTTCCAAGGATTTTCCCATGAAGAAGAAACCGGAAAAAAAGAAGGACCTCGATCAGCTGCGCGAGAAGCTCGCCGACAACGGCACCGTGTTCCTCGCCGGCTACGAGAAGATGACCGTACAGCAGGATTTCGAGCTGCGCAAGACCGTACGCGAGGCAGGCGGCGATTACAAGGTGGTCAAGAACCGCATCGCTGAGAAAGCGGCCGAGGGTTCGGGCGCGGGCGACCTGCTGAAGGATCTGAAGGGCATGTGCTCGATCGCCTTTACGTCCGGCGATCCCGTGGCGCTCGCCAAGGCGCTTAGCGCCTACGCCAAGGCGAATCCGGCGTTCACTTTCAAGGCCGGCCTGGTGGAGGGCCGCGTGGTGGATATCACGGGCATCACCGCGCTCGCGACCATGCCTCCGAAGGAAGAAATTTACGCCAAGCTCCTGTATCTGATTCAGGCGCCGGCTCAGCGGCTGGTGACGGCGATGAATGGCGTGGGACGGAATCTCGCGGTGGTGGTGGACCAAGGCGTGAAAGAGAACAAGTTTAGCGCGTAGCTCGACGGCTGCAAGCCGCGGGTTCACGAATTTTAGAAGAGGGTTTGGGGAAAAAACATGGCAGATATTAATTCGATTGCGGAACAGATTCAGGGCCTGACGCTGCTCGAAGCGTCTCAGCTCGTAAAGCTGCTGGAAGAGAAGCTAGGCGTGTCGGCTGCGGCTGCGGCCGTGGCGGCGGCTCCGGCGGGCGGCGGTGCGGCTGCGGCGGCTCCGGCGGAAGAAAAGACTGAATTCGCGGTGATCCTGACGGCGGCGGGTGCCAACAAGATCAACGTCATTAAGGCCGTCCGCGAAGTCACGAGCCTCGGACTCAAGGAAGCCAAGGACCTCGTCGACGGCGCTCCGAAGACCGTCAAAGAGGGCATCAACAAGGAAGAAGCCGAAACGATCCGGAAGAAATTCACCGACGCCGGCGCAACCGTGGAAGTCAAATAGCCTGAGTCCCCGGTCCGGCGGGATCCTAAGGTTCCGGCTGGTGGCGGGGTGACGTGCTGAAAAGGGCCGTTTGCACAAGCAGACGGCTCTTGTTATGATTTAGTTATCGGCCAAGCGCGCAGTCGATCGCTGTGCATGGCTTGTGCTTTTGAGTGAGCCCGTCAGGCTAAGGTGAATTTGGACCTCCGCGTTCTGCTCGGCAGTTCGTCAGAACTACCGCTTGGCTTTGCCCTGCGAAAAAATCATTCGCCCGCGGTGTATCTCGCAGCATCCTTCATGGAAGTGATCCGCATCGAGACGCTTCGGGCTGTTTCTGTTGCCGGCGGCGTACCGACCCGCGCCAGCCATTTCATCGAATCGAGGATTGAATAATGGAAAATTCCGCAAATGGCGTGACTCTGCGTGAGCGAGTTGATTTCTCCAAGATCAAAACGTCGATCCCGATCCCGAATCTCATCGAGATTCAGAAGAAATCGTACGAACGCTTTCTGCAAATGGATCTGCTGCCGAGCGAGCGCGACGAGACGGGGTTGGAGAGCGTTTTCAAGAGCGTCTTCCCCATCTCCGATTTCCGCGGCTTAAGCCAGCTGGAATTCGTCGACTACGCCATCGGCAACTGGGAATGCAAGTGCGGCAACCTGAAAGGGCTGCATCACCTGCGCTCGACCTGCCGGAACCCCGCCTGCGGCGCGACCATCAAGACGGATCCGTTCCATCTGGGCGACGTGTTGTGCCACCGCTGCGGCACTTTTAACAAGAACATCGTGACCTTCTGCAACCGCTGCGGCGACCCCGTGGATCTGCAGCTGAAGTACGACGTTCCGGAATGCGAAGAGCGCGGCATGACCTACGCCGCGCCGCTCAAGGTCACCATCCGCCTCACCGTGTTCGACAAGGACCCGGAGACGGGCGTCAAGACCGTCCGCGATATCAAAGAGCAGGAAGTTTTCTTCGGCGAAATCCCGCTGATGACCGACAACGGCACCTTCATCATCAACGGGACCGAGCGCGTCATCGTTTCGCAGTTGCACCGTTCGCCCGGCGTGTTCTTCGAACGCCAGCAGGCGCAAGGCTACTACCTCGGAAAGATCATTCCCTACCGTGGCAGCTGGGTGGAGTTCGAATACGACAACAAGAATCTCCTGTACGTCCGCATCGACCGCAAACGGAAATTCTATGGCACCGTGTTCCTGCGCGCTCTCGGCCTGAAGACCGATGCTGATATCCTGCGCGCCTTCTACAAGTGCAGCGATATCGTGATCAAGGATAAGAAGCTTTTCTGGAAGGTCAACGACGGCCTGATCGGACACAAGCTTTCCTACGCGGTGACCACCAAGGGCGGCGACACCGTGGTGCCGCAGGGCCGCAAGATCACCAACAGCGTTTACAAGGAAATCCTGAAGGCAAAGATCGAGCAGGTGGAGATCGCCTCCAACGACCTGGAAGGCGCCTACGTGGCCGCCGACGTCATCGACATGGAAACGGGCGAGGTGTTGATCGAAGCGAATCACGAGCTGACGCCCGCCGTCGCCGGCAAGCTGATGGAAGCCGGAATCAAGACGTTCGATATTTTCTACCCTGAGTTGGACGACGCCGGCAACGTCATTTCGATGACGCTGCGCAAAGATCCGGTGAAGCAGCAGAACGACGCGCTGCTTGAGATCTACCGCAAGCTGCGTCCCGGCGATCCGCCGACCGTCGACACCGCCACGCAGTTGTTCCAGGGCATGTTCTTCGATGCGCGCAAGTACGATTTCTCGCGCGTGGGCCGCATGAAGTTCAACATCAAGATCCACGACCGTGCGGATTACGCTCCGGAGCACTGGACCCAGGACCCTGCCAATAAGAACCGCGGCCCTCTGGACCGCAAAATTCTCGATCACGGCGATTTCATCCACACCATCAGCTACCTGCTGAAGCTGCGCCGCGGCATCGGCTCCGTGGACGACATCGATCACCTGGGCAACCGTCGCGTGCGCGCGGTGGGCGAGCTGCTCGAAAACCAGTTCCGCATCGGCTTGGTTCGCATGGAGCGCGCCATCAAGGAAAAGATGAGCGTGTATCAGGAAATGTCGACGGCCATGCCGCACGATCTGGTGAACGCCAAGCCCGTGATGGCGGCGATCCGCGAATTCTTCGGCTCCTCGCAGCTCTCGCAGTTCATGGATCAGACGAATCCGCTCAGCGAAATCACGCATAAGCGGCGTCTCTCCGCCCTGGGACCGGGAGGCTTGTCCCGGGAGCGCGCCGGATTCGAAGTCCGCGACGTGCACCCCACGCACTACGGGCGCATCTGCCCGATTGAAACGCCGGAAGGTCCGAATATCGGACTGATCAGCTCGCTCTCGTGCTTCGCGCGGATCAATGATTATGGGTTTATCGAAAGCCCCTACCGCCGCGTGAAGGAAGGCGTCCTGGTGGACGAAATCCGCATCACGAATCCGGGCGAAACCGAATTCAAGGTCGGCCAGGTGATTACCCGTCCGGAAGCCGAAAAGGCCAACCGCGCCGCGAAGAAGAAGCCCGCCGAATACGAGGCGCATTGCGATTACCTCTCGGCGTGGGAAGAAGACAAGTACATCATCGCCCAAGCCAATGTGGCGGTTGACGAAAAAGGCCGCATCACGGCCGAACTCGTGAACGCCCGCAAGGCCGGCAACTTCGTGCTGGAGCGCGTCGCCGAGATCCAGTACATGGACGTCAGCCCCAAGCAGCTCGTCTCCGTGGCGGCGAGCCTCATTCCCTTCCTCGAAAACGACGACGCCAACCGCGCGCTGATGGGATCGAACATGCAGCGCCAGGCCGTTCCTCTGCTGCGCGCCGATTCGCCGTACGTCGGCACCGGCATGGAGCGCGTCACCGCGCGCGACTCCGGCGCGGTCGTCATCTGCAAGCGCGCCGGCGTCGTGGACTCGGTCGATAGCGAACGCATCATCGTTCGCGTCGACGGCGGCGTCCACGAAGGGCAGTTATCGCGCGAAGTGGGCGCCGATATCTATACGCTCACCAAATTCAAACGCTCCAATCAGAACACCTGCATCAACCAGAAGCCCATCGTGCGCCAAGGCCAAAGAGTCGCCAAGGGCGCGGTGCTGGCCGACGGTCCCTGCACGGATCTGGGCGAGCTGGCTCTTGGACGTAACGTTCTGGTGGCCTTCATGCCCTGGCGCGGCTACAACTTCGAAGACGCCATCGTGGTCAGCGAAAAGCTGGTCAAAGAAGATTACTACACCTCGATCCACATCGAGGAATTCGAAGTGGACGCCCGTGATACAAAGCTCGGCCCGGAGGAGATCACGCGCGATATTCCGAATATCGCCGAGGGCTTCCTGCGGAACCTGGACGAAAGCGGCATCATCCGCGTCGGCGCGACCGTCAAGCCGGGCGACATCCTGGTGGGGAAAGTGACGCCCAAGGGCGAAACGCAGCTCACGCCGGAAGAGAAACTCCTCCGCGCGATCTTCGGTGAAAAGGCCGGCGACGTGAAAGACGCCTCGCTCTACTGCCCGCCGGGCATCGAAGGCACGGTGGTCGATTGCAAAGTATTTTCACGCAAAGGCGCCGAGCTCGACGAACGTTCCAAGCTGATTCTCGAAAGCTCCGAAGAGCGCCTGCGCCGCAATCTTGAAGACGAGAAGCGCATCCTCAGTGACGAGCGCACCAAGCGCCTCGCGGCCATTCTGGCCGGCAAGGAAATCCTGGCCGACCTGCACGACGAGAAGACCAACAAGAAGCTTCTCGCCAAAGGCACCGACCTGACCGCCGACATGATCGAAAAGCTTCGCGCTCGTGACCTGAAGCGCCTGCGGCTGAAAGATAAAGACCCGCGCGTCAACGAGCAGATCGACGAAATCGAGGAAATGACCTCGCGCCAGATCGCCGTGCTCGAGAAGATCACCGATGAAAAGATCGGCAAGCTCCGCAAAGGCGACGAACTGCCTCCGGGCGTCATCAAGCAGGTGAAGTGCTACATCGCCATGAAGCGCAAGCTTTCCGTCGGCGATAAGATGGCCGGCCGCCACGGCAACAAGGGCGTGATCGCGCGCATTGTTCCAGAAGAGGACATGCCGTATCTTCCGGACGGAACTCCGGTGGAGATCGTGCTCAACCCGCTCGGAGTGCCGAGCCGCATGAACGTCGGTCAGATTCTCGAAACCCACTTGGGCTGGGCGGCGCACGCACTCGGCGTCCGCTTCGCAACGCCGGTTTTCGACGGTGCGACCGAGAAAGACATCAAGACGCAGTTGCACGACGCCGGACTTCCGAGCTCCGGCAAGATGCGTCTGTTCGACGGCATCAGCGGCTCCTTGTTCGAGCAGCCGGTGACCGTCGGCTACATCTATATGCTCAAGCTGAGCCACCTGGTCGATGACAAGATCCACGCTCGTTCGATCGGGCCGTACTCGCTGATCACGCAGCAGCCTCTGGGAGGAAAAGCTCAGTTCGGCGGCCAGCGCTTCGGCGAAATGGAAGTGTGGGCGCTCGAAGCCTACGGCGCCGCTTACGTGCTGCAGGAGCTGCTGACCGCGAAGTCCGACGACGTGTATGGCCGCGCGAAAATCTACGAGGCCATCGTCAAGGGCGAGGCGGCGGCTGAGCCTGGCGTTCCGGAAAGCTTTAACGTGCTGATCCGCGAACTGCAATCTCTGTGTCTGGACGTCGAACTGATGAAGAAGCAAATCGACGTCGCCGATACCGCTCTGGCTGCGGATTAGCCAGGAAATGCGAACTAACGAAACGAGGAGCTAACTATGTACCGGTCTTCCCCCTACGATCGAGCCAACGTCATCGCCGATTTCGATTCGATTCGCATTTCGCTCGCCTCTCCGGAAAAAATCCGGAGTTGGTCGCTGGGCGAAGTGACCAAGCCCGAAACGATCAACTACCGGACCTTCAAGCCGGAGCGCGACGGGCTGTTCTGCGCGCGTATCTTCGGTCCCATCGCGGACTGGGAATGCTTGTGCGGCAAGTACAAGCGCATGAAGCACCGCGGCGTCATCTGCGATAAGTGCGGCGTCGAAGTGACGCTCTCTCGCGTGCGCCGTGAACGTCTGGGCCACATCGAGCTGGCAAGTCCCTGCTCGCACGTGTGGTTCTTCAAAGGCCTGCCGAGCCGCATCGGCTACCTGCTTGACATCACGCTGCGCGAGTTGGAGCGCGTGCTCTATTTCGAAGCGTTCGTGATCGTCGATCCGGGCGAAGTGGCCGACCTCAAGCGCGCCGAAGTCATCAGCGACGAGCGCAAGCGCGCCCTGGATCAGGAATTTCCCGGCAAGTTCGTCGCCATGATGGGCGCCGAAGGAATTAAGGAACTTCTCAAGAAGGTGGATTGCGAGGCGCTCAGCCTCGAAATCCGCGAGAAGATGAAGACCGAGGTTTCGCAGCAGAAGAAGCTGAAGTACGCCAAGCGCCTGCGCGTCGCCGAGAGCTTCCGCAAGTCCGGCAACAAGCCCGAGTGGATGATCCTGGACGTGATTCCGGTGATTCCGCCGGAGCTGCGTCCCCTGGTTCCGCTCGATGGCGGACGCTTCGCCACCTCCGATCTGAACGATCTTTATCGGCGCGTCATCAATCGCAACAACCGGTTGAAGAAGTTGATCGACCTGCACGCCCCCGACGTCATCGTGCGCAATGAAAAGCGCATGCTGCAGGAAGCCGTCGACGCGTTGTTCGATAACGGCCGCCGCGGACGTGTGTTGCGCGGCGCCAACAACCGCCCGCTCAAATCGCTCTCCGATACCCTCAAAGGCAAGCAGGGACGTTTCCGCCAGAACCTGCTCGGCAAGCGCGTCGATTATTCGGGCCGTTCCGTCATTGTGGTCGGTCCTGAACTGAAGCTCCATCAGTGCGGTCTTCCCAAGAAGATGGCGCTCGAACTTTTCAAGCCGTTCATCTATCATCGCCTCGAACAGCGCGGCCATTGCACCACCATCAAACAGGCCAAGGAATTGGTCGAGCAGCAGGACCCGGTGGTGTGGGACATCCTCGAAGAAGTGATTAAGGATCACCCGATTCTTTTGAATCGCGCTCCCACGCTTCACCGTTTGGGAATTCAGGCGTTCCAGCCGGTACTCGTGGAAGGCAAGGCCATCAAGCTGCATCCGCTGACCTGCACGGCTTTCAACGCCGATTTCGACGGCGATCAGATGGCGGTTCACATTCCTCTGTCGCCCGAGGCGCAGATCGAAGCCTCCACGCTGATGCTCTCGGCGAACAACATCCTGTCGCCGGCGCATGGCGCGCCCATCGCCGTCCCCACGCAGGACATGGTGCTGGGACTCTATTATTTGACCAAGTCCCGCCCGGGCTCTAAGGGCGAAGGACGGACATTTGCATCCATGGACGACGTTCTCATCGCCCTCGAAATGGGCGAGGTGGAAACGCTGACGCCCATCAAGTTGCGCTATACCGGCCGCGTGATCGATCTGGTGAAGGCTTTCGACAACCAGAACCTCATGCATACCGAGCCGATCGAGTTCGTGAAGCAGTACATGGAAACCACCGTCGGCCGCGTGATCTTCAACGACACGCTGCCGGACGAAATGCCCTACATCAACGGCCTGCTGAAGAAAAAGGGCCTGTCGCAGCTGGTGCACTACTGCTACCTGAAAAACGGCCGCGCGATCACCGTCCGCATGCTGGACGATGTCAAGAGCCTGGGCTTCACGTACGCCACGCGCGCCGGGATTTCCATCGGCATCGACGACATGATCGTCCCCGGCGAGAAGGCCGGCCTGGTGAAGGACGCGGAAAAAGCCGTGATCGAGGTCCAGTCCCAGTATCAGGAAGGCGCCATCACGCAGGGCGAACGTTATAACAAGATCATCGAAATCTGGTCCAAGGTCACCGAACGCGTATCGGAAGAAATGTTCAAGACCATGGAGGAGGACGACCGCACCGGCCGTTATCTCAACCCGATTTACATCATGGCCGATTCCGGCGCGCGCGGTTCGAAACAGCAGATCCGCCAGCTCTCCGGTATGCGCGGCCTGATGGCCAAGCCCTCCGGCGAAATCATCGAAACGCCCATCACGGCGAACTTCCGCGAAGGGCTGAACGTGTTGCAGTACTTCATTTCAACTCACGGAGCGCGTAAAGGATTGGCCGATACGGCGCTCAAGACCGCCGATTCCGGCTACCTGACGCGCCGCCTGTGCGACGTGGCGCAGGACGTGATCGTCACCGAAGACGATTGCGGGACGAGCGACGGGATTTACGTCGAACCCATCATTGAATCGGGCGAAATCATCGAGCCTCTGCGCGACCGCATCGTCGGCCGCGTCGCTCTCGAAGATCAGGTCGATTACGAAGGCAGCACCATCGTCGAGGTGAATCACGAGATCACCGAAGATCTGGCGGCGGCCATCCAGGCGGCCGGCATCGAACGCGTCAAGATCCGCTCCGTGCTCACCTGCGAATCGAAACGCGGCGTATGCCAGCTATGCTACGGACGCAACCTCGCCACCGGCCGTCTGGTCGAGCGCGGGGAAGCCGTCGGTATCATCTCCGCCCAGTCCATCGGCGAACCAGGCACGCAGCTGACCATGCGTACGTTCCACATCGGCGGAACGGCCAGCGGATCGCCGGAGCAGTCCAAGCAGGATGCCAAGTCCGACGGCTTCGTCAAATTCCATGGCGTGCAAACCGTGCGCAATGCGAAAGGCGAGCTGATCGCGATGAACCGCAACGGCATCGTCGCCATTCTCGACGACAAGGGTCGCGAAAAGGAACGCTATCCGGTGGTCTACGGCGCCAAGATTTATTTCGAGGACGGCGCCAAGGTCAAGGCCAACTCAGATTTGCTCGAATGGGATCCTTACACCTTCTCCATCCTTACGGAGGTGAGTGGCGTGGTCCACTTCCGCGACCTGCAGGAAGGCATCACCATGCAGGAGCAGGTGGATGAAATCACCGGCCGCTCGCAGTGGGTGGTGACGGATTCGCCCGACGAAAAGCGCGTCCCCGCGCTGGTCGTTCGTCCGCAGGGCGGCGGCAAGCATGACGAAAAGCGTTACCTCATGCCGATGCACGCCCACTTGACGGTCGCCGACGGCGACGACGTCCACGCCGGTGACGTGCTCGCCAAGATCCCTCGCGCCAGCACCAAGACCAAAGACATCACCGGCGGTCTGCCGCGCGTCGTCGAACTGTTCGAAGCCCGCAAGCCTCGCGAAACCGCCGTCATCAGCGAAATCGATGGCGCGGTCCGCTACGGCGAAATCAGCAAAGGCGTTCGCAAGCTGTACATCCTCGGCGATGACGGCGAGCAGCGCGAATACGCTCTTCCCCGCGGCGTTCACATCAACGTGCAGGAAGGCGAGCGCGTCCGCGCCGGCGATCCGCTCATGGACGGCCCGCGCAATCCGCACGACATCATGGCCGTGCTCGGCGAAAAAGAGCTGCAGAGCTACCTGGTTAACGAAATCCAGGAAGTCTACCGTCTGCAGGGCGTCAATATTAACGACAAGCACTTGGAAGTCATCGCCCGGCAGATGATGCGCTGGGTCAAGATCGAAGACATCGGCGACAGCGAATTCCTCCCCGAGGAAGTCGTTGACAAATTTAAATTCCGCGAGGAGAACGCCCGCGTGGTCGCGGCGGATGGCCGTCCCGCAACCGGCAAGACGGTGCTGCTCGGCATCACCAAGGCGTCGCTCTCCACCGATTCGTTTATCTCCGCGGCCAGCTTCCAGGAAACCACGCGCGTGCTTACCGAAGCCGCCATCAACGGCAAGGTCGATTACCTGCGCGGTTTGAAGGAAAACGTCATCATGGGCCGCCTGATTCCAGCCGGAACCGGCATGGAATACTATCGTACCGTGAAGATCGCGGGCGAGGATGTCGAGGAAGAGTTGGTTCCGGAGCAGGAAGCTCCTCTCGATGTCATCCCGGGTTACGACGAGGAGACCCGCGCCCTATATGCGGGCGGCCTCTCCGAAACCGAACCCGGCGAGGAAACACTCGCCGAGTAACGGTCCATTCCCATCTGCAGCAAAGAACGGCGGCCTTCGGGTCGCCGTTTTCTTTAATTTCTCTTCTTTCGCCGCACGCCGCGTCGCATTACGCGCATGCCCCGTAAGATCGCGCGAAACGCCTCGAATCCCGCCTTAAAGTAGGCATTGTTATACTTGATGGCACTAGCTATAACTTTCAGATTTTCGGACTACGATGGCTGAAAGGTAATATAGGGAAGTCGCCTAATGCAGATCACTGCCCTGACTGGCATTTCGCTAGGAGCTCTCGTACTCGCGCTTTTGGCCTGCAATAGAGGATCCCCTGCATCCACCGCCTCGCCGGAAAAAAAACTGGTTAGCACTGAAGCAGCCCTCCCGCCTTCTCCATGGAGTGTGTCTGCAGACCGAAACGAGCTAACTGGAGAGACCACGGTTACAGCGGTCATCAGTCAGCGGCGTGATGTAGGTCTCATTGTCCGACAAAGAGGAAAGAAACTTGACTGCTACATCACGACTGGAGAATTTCTAGAAACAGTGGAGAACATGCAAGATTCCCCAAACTATATCGTTTGACGTTTCGTCGTTCCCATCGGAGATTCAACTTGATGAGACAAAGCCCGTTAACGCCCGGAAAAACCAACGCGTCCTCATTGACTTGGTTTAGTCTTTCCTCTTCTGTTAGGTGTCAGAAGGGTGGTATTCGATAACAAATCGCTTTGCCTTGCGTAGTCTCTGGAGAAACGACGTTGGGTTACCCGGAACGAAGAGGGCTACGTTGTCGTCTGAAATTATCCACGATTCACGCACAATAGGGCCCTCATCAAATTTGTATCCCACGCCACTGAGACGGCTGTGTATCCAAGAGGAATGCAGCCATAGACGCTGAAGAAAAGGAACACTAGAACGTGAACGGCCGCATCAAATATGTCAATGTTTAAAATAAAAACATGAAGACACGCCGCCTCGGAACGAACGGCCCCCAAGTCTCCGCCCTCGGCCTCGGATGCATGGGGATGAGCGAGTTTTACTCCGGACGCGACGACAAAGAATCGCTCGCCACCCTCGACCGCGCACTGGATCTCGGAATCAATTTCCTCGACACCGCCGACGTCTACGGCCCGTACACGAACGAAGAGCTGATCGGCGGCTGGCTCAAGGGATTGAGTAAAGACAAGCGCCAGAGCGTCTTCCTCGCCACCAAGTTCGGCTTCGTGCGCCACGGCGGAGCCATTTCCGGAGTCAATGGACGCCCCGAATACGTGCACTCCGCCTGCGATGCGAGCCTGAAGCGTCTCGGCATCGAGATGATCGATCTTTACTATCTGCACCGCGTCGACCCCAGTACGCCCATCGAGGAAACCGTCGGCGCGATGGCGGAACTTGTACGCGCGGGCAAGGTTCGATACCTTGGGCTATCCGAGGCCTCCGCCGCGACACTCGAACGCGCCTGCAAAGTTCATCCGATCACCGCGCTGCAAAGCGAATATTCATTGTGGACGCGCGACATTGAGACGCACGGCAACCTGGCTGCCGCCCGGCACTTCGGCGTGGCCCTCGTAGCGTACAGTCCTCTGGGTCGCGGATTTCTGACAGGAGCGTTCTCCAAACTCGAAGACATTCCCGCCGGCGACTATCGCCAGAACTCGCCGCGTTTCCAGGGCGAGAACTTCTCCCGTAACCGCGCACTCGTCGCCAAGGTTGAAAAGCTGGCGGGAGAGCGCGGTATCCTGCCCGCCCAGCTCGCGCTTGCCTGGGTGCTCGCGCAAGGCGACGACATTGTGCCGATCCCCGGAACAAAACGGCGCAAGTATCTTGAACAGAACGCCGGCGCGGTCGATATCGCACTCACGCCCGCTGAGCTCGACGAACTTAACGCGGCTTTTCCGCCCGAAGTCGCCGCAGGCACGCGCTATCCCGTCGCGCAGATGCCTCGCGTCAACATTTAACGGCATTTCGTGGACCACGTGGCGCGGGCCGCCAAGCCTGATGAGCGGAGAGTCTTCTCGGCTTTTCTTTTCTGCGCTAGCCGACTCGTGCCTCGCGCATGACTCGTCCTGCTTTTTCGCGAATCCGGCCCGCGACTTCGTAAGGATCGCCTTGCTGAAATTCGGGTAGAAACAGCTCCACCGAAAGCGGCCCGGAGTAGCCCTTCTCCGCGAGCTTCTTCAAAATCTTCGCGATGGGCGTGACGCCGTCTCCCGGAATCAGGCGCGTCGTGTTATCCAGCAGTTCGCGGGGCATGTCCGGCACATCCTGAAAGTGCACGTGTGCGACGTCGCCTTGCTGCAACAGATCCATGTCCTCGAATTTACTGGGCCCGGACCAGAAATGATAAAAATCGAACAGAACGCGCACATTTGGATGCGCCGCCTCGTGGATCTGCTTCACGCACGTCGCCAGACTGGACAGGTAGGGGGATGTCCGCACGAACTCGATCGACGCCGTCATGCCGAATTGCTTGGCAATTTCGCCGGTTTCGCGAATGCAATCGAGCCCCGCTTTGTAATCGTCGCGCGTGATCTTCATCGTGGTCGCGGACGGATTGTAGATCTTCTTGATCCCGAACGTCGCGTATTGCTCGCAGCGCCGCTGGAAGGTTTCCATCAGCGCCGCGCGCCCTGGATGCGGATTCCAAAAATCCGCCAAACCCGGCGAGCACGAAACCGGTGTCAGTCCCAGGTCGGTCACGACACGCCGCGCCGCCGCGAGATCTTCCGTCTTCAGGAATTCGTCGAGCATCGAGGACACCAGTTCGACCTGCCTGATCCCCGCACGCGCCCAGCCTTCGAGCGACTTCCTATATCCTGCGCCCGCCGACGTGTTCTGGTGCAGGCAGAGCGTCATCTTCCCCGTCCCCGCCTTCCTGTCCGCACCCTTCAAAGACGAAGCCGCGGCCTGAACCAAGGGAGCCATGAGAACCATTCTACGTGTAGGCATCGCATCCACTATATATCCGTGTATATGTCCGTGGCGATGCCCCAGGGACTGCAATCGGAGTTCAGCGGCTACCGATGCGCCCGGTTCACCAGGAGGAGGACTCCCACCAAACCCCATGTCGCGAAAATAACGATAATCAATGCAATCCACATGGCTGCCGGATTTGAGGCCGCTTCCCTTTCCGTTCCGATTGCCGTCTGGACGCGTTCGCTTTCCGGAATCGGAACCTGGGCGCGAATCGCCCTAAGGAAGCCCTCCGTATCGTCAGGACTGTAAACCGTCGTCTTCCTCGCGCCAACCACCACCGTCAGATTCTTGCGATTGGTAGCGTACCACGTGCACCGCCCGAGCTTGGTCGTACGAAACAGGCCGAAATAGCCGAACAATCCTCCGCTGCCCCAGAGTCGTATGCACCCTCGCAGATCGTCCGCTTCCATCCGCCTGGCAGCGCGTAAACTTTCCAGAGGAACGCGGACATTGCCGATGAGCCGTTTCACGACAATGGCTTTCTCCGAAACGCGGTAGGCTCGGGGCGAATACGCATACGACAGAACCAGGACCAGAATCAATATCGCCGCCGCGATCGGATTATAGATAACCACCCCGACCGCGAATGTCAGCGCAAATGCGATTCCGGATATGATTTTCGTAACCGTGTCGTAAGACGCCGGGAAGTTCTCACATTGCTCCAATGGCATTGACCTTATTACTCTTAATTACTCTTACATTGTGATAATGGCTAAAAGATTGGACAAAAGATTGCCATATATGAGCTGGGGACTTGAAGCCTTATAGAGAATGATGGATGACAAATTGCTTAATGCGCCTCCGGGTAAAATGGATTAAATTTCCGGACGCCCTTAGATTCGCGCCGCCACGTTCGCGTATACCGAACGCTCGAAATCGCCCAGCATCCCAACCGCTTCCTTATCGACAAAAGGGAGCAATTGCATCATGAGAACGGCCGCGATTCCGCGATGCGGATCGATCCAGTAAAACGTATTGTCGATCCCAGCCCACGCGAGGCTTCCCGCCGATCGTCCGCCGTCATACGCCACGGTGTTGATCAGGAACCCTAGCCCCCATTTGTCCTGCGCTCCCGGATGCATGTCCACATCGGCGGAGCGGTCCGTACGGAAACTCTTGAGCCTCCCGGCGGCCAGCGGCCCGATCTGATTCCGGCTCATCTGCGCAACTGTCTCCGGCTTCAGAATTCGAACGGCGCTGCGGTTGTCGAGGCGCAGGCTTCCCCGCCCCAGGATCATTTGCGTGAAGCGGATATAATCGGGCGCGGTGGAGTAGAGCCCGCCGCCACCCGTGGGCCTCGCGGGAGGCGCGGGAAGCGCACGGGGATTCTCGCGCAGCTTGCCGTCTGGCTGCCGCTGGGAAACGGCCACGCGGCGATCGAATTTCTCCGCCGTCAGGATGAAGCTGGTGTCGTTCATCCCGAGCGGCTTCAGGATGTTGTCCTGAAAATATGTTTCGAGCGATTTCCCGCTGGCGGCCTCGACCATTACGGACGTCCAATCGAGGCTGGTACCGTACTGCCACGCAGTACCCGGCTCGAAAACCAGCGGCGACGGCGGATCGGTAATCGCGGCTGCGTCGATCGTTCCGGTTTTCTCCGCATAGCGGAACATCGTCTCGTTCCACGTATCGTAGGCGAACCCGGACGTGTGTGTCAGAAGGTGCCGCAGCGTGACGGGTTTCGACACGGGCCGCAACACCGGTTCGCCGGTGGACGCGTCGAATCCCGCGATTACTTTCAGCTTTCCAAGTTCCGGCAGAATGCGCGCCGCCGGCTCGTCGAGCTTGAGTTTCCCCTGCTCCACGAGTTGCAACGCCGCGGTGGTGGTGATCGCCTTGGTCATGGAAGCGATGGAGAATATCGAATTCACGCGCACCGGTATGTTCGACGTCGCGTCGCGCGTACCGAATGCGCCCGAATAAAGAATCGAATGCCCATTCGCAACCAACCCCACGACCGCTGGAATGGCGCGGCGCTGCATGCCCGCACGCAATGTTTCATCGATCGCCTGCGAGCCTCCAGAAGACGCGAGGAGTTTATCGAGTCCGACCGTCGCTGCCGTGAGGGCAATGCTCTCGAACTGCCGACGATTAATCCACAACCGCATGTTACTTGGATAGCACAGAAAAACGATCCTTTCTGAAAAACCGTAAAGGCCAAGACTTCACACGAGATAAATCAGCGCGGATTAAAACGGCAAGAAAAACTCAGGAAAACCTCAGCAAACCCTCAGGAAAACTTTCTTGACAGGATTTAAGAACAAGTGCATACTTTTTTCCCGTAGGGGTCAGCATAGGTTAGCAGACCGCCGTTTCTCGTAAAGTGCTCGCAAGGGTCGTAGGGGATGAACGATTAACATATTCGCGAGAATTTTTGGGTTAAGATTTTCACAACTTTTTTACAAATTTCATAAGCCGCAAAAACGGGTCCCGGAATCCGGGGACTCGGTTCGTATCCCAACGACGCTAGTGGTAGCGGTCAGTTGTCGTGGCTGGACGGCCCCTCGCAGGGAGTAATTTTTTGTTTCCTGTTCGAAGAGGAGAGGCTTATGAAATCTGTTTCGTTGACTTCGTTGACAACGTCCCGGGTGCGAAAGAGGCGATCCGTCACCGGTGCGATTATTGGGTTGTTTCTTTTTTCCCTTGCGCTCTTCGCGCAAACCAACCTGGGCCGAATTCTCGGACTTGTGACGGACCAGACCGGTGCGGTCATACCGGGCGCCACGGTATCCGTGATAGACACGGAGCGCGGCACCACGCGAACTTTAACCACGGATGCGGCCGGTGAGTATATCGCTCCGAGCCTGATTCCCGGCATTTATACCGTCCGCGTCGAGGCGAAAGGGTTCAAGATCCTGGAGCGTCCCCACCTCCAGGTGGAGGTGGGCAAAGATCTGCGAGTCGACGCGACGCCGCAGGCCGGCGATCAGAGCCAGACCGTCACGGTTACCGAATCGATTCCGCTGGTGGACCCGACCAGCTCCACTCTGGGAGGCGCGGTCAGCAACGCGGAAATCAACGATCTGCCGTTAAATGGCCGCAACTACCAAAACCTGTTGGGTCTGCGTCCTGGCGTAATGCTGCAGCCGGGCGGCTCGCCCTGGACCCAGAGCACCAACAACGTCCGCCCCGACGAAACCGTCTGGTTGGTGGACGGCATGATCAATAACACTTTCTCCGACAACCGCTCCATCGCCAACTTGTCGGGTCCGTTCACCGACATGGCGACGATTCTGCCGATCGACGCGATCCAGGAATTCAACGTCATGGAAAATCCGAAAGCGGAGTATGGGTGGAAGCCCGGCGCCCAGGTGAACGTCGGTGTCAGGTCCGGAACCAACACGTTGCACGGCTCGGCGTACGCGTTTGGCCGCGACAATGCCATGGACGGCCGCAACTTCTTCAATCCCGCGCCCGATCCGGTTCTCCCCACGCAGTTGGAGCAGTTCGGCGCCATGGTGGGCGGAGCGATCAAGAAAGACAAGCTCTTCTTCTTCGGCGGCTATGAGGGTATGCGTGCCACCGTCGGCAACGTCTACTCCATTGTGCTGCCGGCAACCGCCTCGTTGGGCGGGAATCCGAAGCTCAGCATGCCGGATGCCATCGCGGGGCTGCAGGCCGCAGGCGTGCCGCTCAGTCCTCTCAGCCTGAAATTGCTGGGCTGCACCGCGGCAGGCGCCTGCACCGGCGGCTACCTCCCCAACACCGGTGCGAGCAACAGCTACGTCAGCAGCTTCCCGAACGTCAACACCACCAACAACTACTTGGGCAAAATGGACTACAACCTTAACGACAAGAACCGCATCAACGGCCTGTTGTTGACGGGCCATTACAATGCCAACGGAGAAGATCACGCCGCGACGAACCAACTCTTTACCCAAAATGTCGTCGAGACCACGTGGACGGTCGGCGCCAACTGGGTTTACACCCCCAACCCCCACACGGTAAATGAAATGCGGTTTGGCTATGACCGCTTTACCTACTTGTTCGACCCGGCCGACGCCGGCACTCTCGCCAATGGCACGAGTACGGGTTACCCCATCAACACGGGCACTGCCGGGTTCCCGTCTGTTGCCATTGCGGGTTTTAACGGACAGGCGCACCAAGTGCTTGGCAGCCAGACCGGCCGTCCCGCGGATTCAACCCCCAACCCATACTGGGATCTGCAGGACAGCGTCTCCTACCTGGTGGGCAAGCACGCCTTGAAGTTTGGCTTCGAGTTCACGCACATCGAGACCGATACGTGCGGCTGCGACACGCGGGGCGATATCCAGTTCTTTGGCGGCGTCGCTTTCCCCGGCTCCACGCCGCTCCAGGACTTCTTCGCTGGACGTCCGACCAAAGCACAACTACTCACCGGCGGCTTACCGAACCTTACCTTCAACTGGACTTCCACCGCGGGTTTCATTCAGGACGACTGGCGCATCACCTCGAAATTGATGATCAACATGGGCCTGCGCTACTCCTACGTAGCGCCGATGTCGGCGGCCAATAACGCACTCGGCAACTTCATTCCGGGATTAGGGCTCGTCCAGCAGGGCCAACCGGGGGTTGGCAGCACGCTCGTTCAACCCGACACGAACGCCGGCTGGTCGCCGCGCTTGGGGTTTGCCTATGATCCTACCGGCAAGGGGACGACCGTGATCCGCGGCGCGGCCAGCGTCATGTCCTCATTGTTCGCCTCTGGCGATTTCGTGGGAAACCCGGGATCTCAGGACGTCCCAGGCGGCCTCAGCGTCGGCTCCGACCCGACGGGCGCCTGCACGGTGGCCGTACCCATTGGAGCCCCTTGTCCGAAGACCTTTGGCGGCACCATCACGGCCTCCAAGAACACCATCCCCGGCAGCGCCCTGAACTGGAACGGCGTCGTTTATCCACAAGGCGTTACGACGGCTTGCACGGCTGCGGCCCCCTGCAACGCCGCGGCAATACAGCCGAATCTCAAATACCCCTACGTTGTGAATTGGAACCTCGGTGTCCAGCACCAGTTTGCCAACGACTACTCGTTGGATGTTGCCTACGTCGGCAATCACGGCGACAACCTGATGGGGATGATTGACATGAATATGTTGAATCCCGCCACGGGCGTCCGTCCCTTCGCCGCTCAGTACCCGTACCTGAACTACATCAACCAGTCGGTGACCAATGGCCGTTCCAATTACAACAGCCTGCAAACCACGCTGACCAAGCGGGTATCCCACGGCGTTAACTTCACCGCCGGTTACACGTACGGTCACGGTCTCGACAACGGTTCGCTGAGTCGTTTCAATAATCTGCCGCAGAACAGCCTGAATCCGGCGGCCGAGTACGCCAGCAGCGACTACGATACCCGGCACCGCTTTACTTTCCAGGCCACTTACAGCCTTCCTTCGAGAAAAGGCTTTGCCCAGTTGCTGGAAGGCTGGAAGATGAATGGCATCGTGACCATCGCCACCGGTCAGCCGTGGCTGGTCGACGACACCGGGAACAATTTCAGCGGAAACCTCGATTTCACCGATCGTTGGGATTTCTTCGGGAATCCCAGCGACTTCAAGTCCAGCTCGAGTTCACTTCCCTACTGCACGGGTCCGGGCGCTGGCGGCTGCACTACAACCAGCGGCGTCTCCGGCAGCACGAGCTCGTTTAGCGCCGCCCAATCCACAGCGATGTGGGCGCAGTGTACGGCCGTCGCCCCCGACCAAAGCACGCTCGCCGCCGGCGGCTGCTACGTGAAGGGTAACTCGGTCATGGTTCCTCCCAAGGCCGGAACCTTCGGCACGATGGGCCGGAATATATTCTACGACCCCGGCTTTGCCAACGTGGATTTCTCCGTATTCAAGGACTTCAGGATCAAGGAACGGGTCAACGCCGAATTTCGCGTCGAGATCTTTAACTTGCTCAATCACCCCAATCTCGCCAATCCGTACGGCGGCGCGGTGGGCTCCGCCCTGGGCAACGACCCCTCGGTCCCCGGGACGTTCGGCTGCGGGTGCGCCACGCCCGACACCGTCAACGGCAATCCGATTCTCGGATCGGGTGACGCACGCGAAATGCAGCTTGGATTTAAGTTAACGTTCTAGCCGGTTCAGTCGCTAAAAATCGAGGGGGCGTGTCCATCGCCCCCTCGATATTTTCTCTTCTGAGCCCACGCTTGACTCGTCTCGACAACATCTCCTATGATTCACGGCAGGCAGCCGCTGGGATCTCTCCTCGCAGGCGCCCGATTTGGGAGGTTCCATCGACATGCTGCGATCTCCGTTTTCCGCGATTCCCCTTGCCGTCGCAGGCGCGGCACTCTTGTTGGCGGCCGTGGCCGAAGCCAAGGTGATCCACATCACGGTCACCAGCAGGAAGCCGGCTCTCAACGGGCAATCCTTCGGCAAGACCGGTGCTTACGAACTGGTGCGCGGCAAGGCGACCGGCGAGATCGACCCCTCCGACCGCCGCAACGCCGTGATCACCGACATTCAACTCGCCCCGCGCAACGCCAACGGCAAAGTTTCCTACACGACCACGTTTTCGCTTCTCAAACCCGTGGACGCTTCGAAATCGAACGGCACGCTGGTCTACGACGTTGTCAATCGCGGGAACATGCGCTTCGCCGCGCGCTTCACTAAGTTCGTGCTGGCCGCCGCCACTCCCGACCCGGAGGTGACTGACGCTGGCGATGGCTCGCTCTATAAAGCGGGTTATATCGTGCTGGCGAGCGCCTGGCAGGGCGACATGCAGCTCGCATCGACCGCCGCGGGGCGCGAAGCAATCGACGTTCCGATCGCGAAAAACGCGGATGGCTCCCCAGTCACCGGCCCCGTAACCGTCCGTTTCGCGGCCAATGTGCCGGGTTATGAGCAGGTGAATTTCTCGGTGAATATGAACACGGTTTCCCTGCCCGGCCCGGGACGAACGCCCGCGAGCCTCGATACTTCGAAGGCGACGTTGATTTCGAAAACATCGGAAACCAACACGGGCGCGAGCTCCGGCGTCGAGACAATTCCGGGCACGGATTGGGCTTTCGCCGATTGCCGCACGACGCCCTTCCCGGGCAAGCCCGATCCGTCGCGCATCTGTTTGAAAAATGGTTTCGACACCGCGCGCGTCTATCAGTTGGTATACACCGCCAAGGACCCCTTTGTGCTGGGCGTGGGACTCGCCGCCGCGCGCGACGTTGTTTCGTTTTTCCGCCGCGAAGCGAAAGATGATGCGGGCACTGCCAATCCTCTCGCCGGCGCGGTGCGCAACGTGATCGGCTTCGGCGTCTCGCAGCCCGCCCGCATGATGCGCGATTTCATCAACCTCGGTTTCAACGAAGACGAAGCGGGACGCCCCGTGTGGGACGGTGCGTTCCTCGATGCCTCCGCGGCCGCCGGCGCCTTTAATATCCGCTTCGCGCAGCCCGGCAACATCGCGGGTCTGTACGACCCCATCGCCGAAGGGCCCTCCTGGTGGGAAGACTATGCCGACACCGTTCGCGGCCGGCCTTCGTGGGGCTTGCTGCATCGCTGCCGTGCCACCAACACTTGCCCTTCGATCATGGAACTTGAGGGCGGCGCGGATTTCTTCTTCGTGAAGGGATCGCTCGGCATCGCGGGCACTACCGGGAAGGACGATATTCCGTTGCCCGCCAACGTGCGCCGCTATTACATGACCAGCACGAACCACACCGGAGGCACCGACAATTTCAACTATGAACAACCTCCTGTCGAGGGATGCATGCTGCCCGCGAATCCCTTGCCGTGGTTTGAAACCGAACGCGCGCTGCTCGCCGCCATGCAGGATTGGATCGTGAAAGGCACGCCTCCGCCGCCGAGCGCTTATCCGCGCGTCACCGATGGAACGCTGGTGCCGGCGACAGCCGCCGCCATCGGCTGGCCGAAAATTCCTGGTGTTCCGTCGCCCGATGGCGTGCTGAATCCGGTGCTCGATTACGATTTCGGCCCGCGCTTCCGCTACAACGATCATTCGGGGATCATCGACAATGCGCCACCTCCCGTAAAACAGGTGATTCCGACGCTCGCGGCCAAAGTGGATGCCGATGGAAACGAAATCGCCGGCGTTCATCCTCTGTTACTGCAGGTGCCTCTCGGAACCTACACCGGCTGGAATCCGATTTCGAGCGGCCTCCTGAAGGGTCAGGAATGCCAGCTGCAAGCCGCGACCATTCCGTTTGCCAAAACCAAAGCCGAGCGACTTGCAAAAGGCGATCCCCGGCCGTCGCTCGAAGAACGCTACGGCAATCTCTTGAACTACTATTCGATGGCCGTCCAAGCGGCCAACAAAGCCATCGCCGACCGCCTCCTGCTCCCGGAGGACGCCGAGCGCGAACTCAAAATCCTGCTCAGTGATCTCACCAAAAGCGGCGTATTGCCGCTGCGCGGCGCGGATGCCGCCTTGCCCACCAGCGCGCGGCGGTAAATCAAAAGGTCGCGCTGTCATCCCGAGCGAAGTCGAGGGACCCGCTTTTCGCGTTCGGCGAAAAGGTCCCGCATCTCCGACTGTCTGGCGTGGCGCGGGCCGCCAGGCCTGCTTCTGAGTCGAGAGTCATCTCGACTCTTCCGTAGGGCTAAAGCTTGTAGATTGCCACTCCTGTCAGCAGCTTGGGATAAAAATCCGTCGATTTCTGCGGCATCACTCCGCCGGCGAACGCGATGCGCGCCATGTCGTCGATCGGCGTCGGCTCCAACAGAAACGCGACCTGCGCCCCGCGCTCCCGCACTTCCGCGACCGCTGTATCGATGCCGCGCACGTAATGAATGTACTTCTCGTCGCGCACCGCCTCCTCGCTGATGCCGAGCCATTTGCCGATAATTTCGTTATGCAGCACCGGCACGTCCATCTCGTCTTTCTGGCGCGGTCGCTCTAGCAGGCACATGTGTTTCGCCGTGACGACGCCGATCCGAACCGCGTGCGGCCTGGCCGTTTCCAGTTCATGCTTCAAATCCGCGATCGAATCGAACGCGTGCACCGCCCAGCCGTCGTCCGCGTGCGCCAGCAGATCGCTCATCCCGAATTTTTCCAGATTTCGCAGGACGCGATGCGTCGCCAGAATGCGCAGACCCGGCGAATACATGTTGACGAAGGTCATCATCACGTATTGCGCGGCCGGATCGTTCCGATGTTGATCGCGATAATTTAACGATGTCTCGTAGCGGTGATGTCCATCCGCGATCAGGAGCCTCATCGGCGCCATCAATGTTTGAATCCTCTCGACGCGCGCCGGATCGGTGATCGAGTAAAGCATGTGCCGTGCCCCATATTCGTCTACGACGTCGAGCGCTGGAGTGCCCACGGCCGCGGCGTCCAGTTCGCGATCCACATCGCCCGCGCGATCCGGATACAGCATGAAAATCTGGCCGAAGTGCGCGCGCGTGTGCGTCAGCACCTGCAGCCGGTCTTTCTTTGGACCCGCCAGCGTCTTCTCATGCCGGAAGACCACGTTCGCCGCGTAATCCTCCACTTTGCCGAGCCCGATAAATCCCTTGCGGGTAAGGCGCTCTCCGGAATCCGGGACCTCGAACTCCTGAAAATAGGCATAGAAGCCGGGCGCGGCGTCCTGCACGAGAATTCCCTGCGCGATCCAGTCGTCGAAATATTTCGCGCCGCGCGTGTAGACATTGTCGGCGTCCGTATCCGTGTCCCGGCGCTCACCGAGAATGACGCGCACCAGGTTATGCGGGCTTGCCGCGAGATACTTCGCCTGCATCGCCGGACTGATTTTGTCGTAGGGTTGCGTCAGCAGCTTCGCGGGGTCGCCGGCTTGAGGAGAATAACGAAGGGGATGGAAGGGTTTTACGGTTGCCAAAGAACAGAATAGCAGGGACGGTTATCTTTCCACATCTGTTTAGCGCGAGCTCGCCGCTTCCCGATAAGCCATGGGCGCGGAAATCAGCACCGGGTGCGGATTGACCAATGCTTGCCCGATCCACGGGGACATGAAGCGATAGCGATAGTTCACGACCGCGACGCTGAGCGTTTCATCGTCGGGACGAGAGGGCGTCGCTGGCTGGTAGCGCACTTGCAAGTTCTCGCGCGTTAGGCCGAGATACCCGTCGGTGGCCGTGCGCGGCTCTTCCGGTTGGTTGTACAGCACCAGGTTGGCGATTTGATCACCCGTGCCGTCCCAGGAACGCACCACGCCCCAGCGCACGGCCGCGCGCACGCGCTCGACCAGCGCCTGATGCGCCACCAGCACTTGCCCGCAGTCCACCACGCCGAACAGCAGCGCGAAGAATGCCAGCATAACCAGTGTGCTCTCGACGAGAGATTGCCCGCGCTCGCGTCGTCCAGGGCGGGCTCTCGATGTGGGGCAGGCTCTCGACGTGGGGCAGGCTCTCAGCCTGCGGCCGGCACTCTGCCGGCCTTCCGTCGCCGATAAGCGATTCGCGTTCACGGCTCGCGCTCCGCCGGCGCATAGCGCCCGATGAAAGGAAACTCCACAAACGGCTTCCCGTCGAAAGTGTAGGATTTGAAGACAGCGTTGACCGTATAATCTCGAATCGAGACGTCCACGGCCTCGGGCGCTCCGCCTTTGGGAGCGATCCATTCAACGTCAACCTGCTCCGGCTTCAACCCGGCAACCGCGGGAGCCGCTTCTGCCGAAGGTTGCGCATCGCCGTACACCACCATATTGCGGATGGCTGCCTTCCCGCGATCGATGTCGTCGGGCGTCGCGGCGCGATACGTCCGCTGCGCGGCATAGCGGGCGCCGTTGCCGATGGCGCTCACTAACTGGTTGTATACGTAAAACGTGTAGCCGAACTGGAAAGTCCCGGCAAGACACGTCACCAGAACGCCGGCCGATATCGCCAGCTCCAGCATGGCGTGACCTTTTTCCGATCTTGAATCACCCGGCGTGATTTTCATTCGGCCAGCCTCACCGGATTGGTCGCCGCGACGGCTCGCGCGGGAACCGTGAAGCTTTCCGGGCCGCCCACGGCTCTCAGGAACACAATAGCCAGGTGATTGTCGGGAGCGGTCACTCTCACGAAACGCAAGGTGGCTGTGTCTTTGGCCTGGGGGTCCCCCTCCGGCCTCGCCTGCCAATGCTCTTGATCCGGACTGAACTCCACTTGTACGCCGCGGAAGGCTTCCGTTCCCAGGTTCCAGCGATTCGGTAGCCGCTGCACGGCGTCGCGTGCGCGATCGAGTCCTGCGGCCGTGCCATCCATTTGCCGGGCGGCCGCCAGCGACGCGGCATCCACGAATATCTGCGCTTCGTTGCGCGTGATGTAGACGCGTCCGAGATCGAAGGCCAGCCCGATCACCGCCAGTAGCAGGAACAGGCAGGCCGACATAACGATGAGGACAAATCCCCGCTGGCTTTTCAAGGCGCGCTCCGGCCTCTGGAAACTGGTCACCTATTAAGTAGAACGGCCGAAAAGCCAAGCTTCTTTAGTAGACGTATTCTCGAGCCGCTACCGTCTTTACCGAGCCGCGACCAAAGGGAGCGGTTAAGCACTGCTATGATCGGAACGCCTTATCAATGCGCCGGGGAAGGAATTATCTTAGATCTATGCGAAGCGGGCGCCCACAGCAGATAGGCTCCGGCCAGCGCGAGGCCTACGGCGATCCACTGGGTGATCGACAATGGCAGACCGAAGGGCAGCGCCTGTTCGTGGAATCGCGTGAACTCGATCAGGAACCGCATGATGGAACTGATCACCAGATATAAACCGATGATTGTGCCGGGTTTATGTGGCTTTCCGATGCGCCACCACAAGAACCCGAAAAGGATCGCCTCGCTCGCGAGCTCGTATAGCTGGGAGGGGTGCAGCTGGACGCGGAGCGGCACGCCCGTTAAAGCGTTGGCGTCGGGATTGCGGAACGTCACCGCCCATGGCAAATCGCATTCCTTGCCCCAGCAGCAACCCGCCGCGAAACAGCCCATCCTGCCGATCGCGTGTCCCAGGGCGACGCCTGGAGCGAACATGTCGAACGTCGGCAGCCACGCCATCTTGTGATGATGTAAGTACAGGAAAGCGGTAAGGATCGCGAGAACCAATCCACCTTGATAGACGCCCGCCGCTTGTAGCGTTGAGAATGAAAAAATATCGCCCGGATTGGCGCTGAAATGGTCCCAATCGAAGACGATCATCAGGAGCTTGGCTCCCAGCATCCCCGAAAGCGCCGAATAAACCACCAGATTCGTCACGAGTTCCGTATTGACGCTGGTGCGCCGCGCGAGTTTGAGCGTCACCCACAGGCCGGCCAGGAACGCCAGCGCGACCAGGACTCCGTAGGTGGGAAGAAAGAAATTGCCGTATTGAAAAAGCTTGGGATACACGCGCAACTTCATTATACCGCGACGGTTGCACGGGCAAAACGTGTCACGCGACGGGGTTATCACCCGCCCGTCCAGGGCGGGCTCAAACAGCCGACCGGCGAGTGATGCCTACTTGTTCAGCCGCAGAATCTGCGAGGAAATCTGAAGAAACGCCTGCGCCAGTTGGTTCGAAGTGGGTGCGAAGACGTAGGTTCCCTGAAGCTGATTCGCATAGGTGATACATCCCACCTCCGTCGCGCACGCGGGGTATTTGGCGGGACTATTGAAAGTATCGGCGTTCGGGTCGTTCGCCAGGCGTTGCATCAGGATAGGATCCGGAGGAGCGCCGGCGGAATTGTTGCCGAGCCCTAGCGCGAATACGAACGCTTGATAAGTCGTGTTGGCGCGCGCGTTGTAGGCGGCGTTGTCCGTCGCGTTTATGGCCGAGTTGTGATAGTTGGTCCAGTTTGCTGGATTCGCTCCGCTCTGTTGAACGCGTACGTGCCCGCTAATCGTCTGGGTCGTCACCGGCTTGTACGCATTGGCTGGATTCAGTTGATTGCCGTAAACGTCGGTGAGCGGCCACCACGCGAAATCGGAAGGATTGCCCGTATTCTGCAAAACGCCGTTGAAGCTGCAATTCGTCGCCGTATTCATCGGCGCGTTTGTGTTGTATTCATCGGCGGCATTGCCCAGGGACTGCGGCGTTTGAGCGGCTGTGTTGGTCCACTGATTCATCATCAGAATAAAATTGGTGCCTGTGCCCGGATCGTCGCTGTAAACGGCCCCGACCATTCCTAACGGCGTATTGGGATAGAGGCCGGGATTGGTGGTACCGAAGGGAGCATTCGTTAGGTTCAGTCCAAACGAGTTCCAGTTGGGAATTACGCCGGCCGAACTGAAGCCGCCGGCCGACGCCTTCTTGGGAGTGGGGGCGCTCGTATCCGTGCAGTTGCTCGAGTTGCTCAACGCCGTCATGTTACTTCCCGAGGGCATCGAGGAATCGTAGAAATTCATGGTCAGCGTATTCGGCATCCCGTCTGTTTCGATCAGAAGGATGTTCAACGCACCGGGAAGCCCGGCCTGCACCAATAATTGGTATCCCAGCGAGATGGCTTGCGGCGTGCCCGTGCCGCCCATGCATTCGAGATTGTCGATATACCCGTTTCCGCTGCCAAAGTTGTTGGTGTAGCCCAGCGTGGTTTGAAAGTTTTGGTCGGGGATTCCGTTCGTTAACCCTGAATTCGGCACGACGTAGGTGTTCGAGCTGAAGGTGACCATGCCCATGTAGTCGCGGCCTTCGGCGAACGATCCCGTAAACTGTTTCGCCGCATTAATCATCGCCTGGCACGCGGAGCCCGCACTGGCTTTCCCGCAGGGCTGCGGTTTGGACACGCCATTTACCGCGCACATGGACCCGGATCGGTCCAGCACCATCATCACCACCACGGCGCGCCGCGTGGCGTAGGAAACGGCGTTGAGCGTGGTCGATTGCACCCCGAACCACTTCATAAAATAGGTCGGTACCTTCGTGGACGCGGTTACGTTCACGTGATCCAGCTGCGGATTGTTCGTGTCCGGAAAGATGTTGACGTTGGGGCTCGCAAAACCGGCGTTGGTGTTGGTGTAGCCGCTGGTGGACATCGAAGTGCCCGACGTCGACCATGTTCCCGGAGGGAAATTAGCGTAGAACCAGTTCACGGCATTCTGGGCCGCGTTGACCTGCTGCGATTGCAGCGTATTGCCCAGGTTCAAAGCGCGCGCCGCGCCGAGCGACGCGCCGTCCACGGCCGCCTGGAGGCGAGCTTTGGCCGCATATAGAAAACTCGCGTCGATCGTCAAACCCATCAGCGGGATGAGCATCACCAGGGACAATGTGCCAATGAACAGAGAATTGCCGCTTTCACCGCGTTTTGGCCGGCATGGGGAGATCATCGAATGCTTCATGAGATCACGCTCCTAAAAGAAATAGCGCGCATACACGCCCTTGCTGGTATAGAAGCCAAGGCTGAGCTGCGGAGTCTGGAAGAAGGTCTCCACGATGTAAACAACTTGTCCGTCGGTCAGGCTGGCCTGCCCGTTCGCCGTGGTCTGCCACAAGCCGGCCATGGCCGTCTGGTACGTGGACCCCAGTTGCGCGTGGCTGTCGGTCACGGGATTGGAGACCACCCCGGCGGTGCTGAGCGTCGCGCCCGTGGGACTGCCGATCGTCGTATTCTTCTGACTGGTGAGATTGGAATTCCCGAAGATAATTTGCTGCGTATAGACGAAACTGTTCGCATTCGTGCAGGAGGATGGCAGAACAGAAGTGCATAGGTTATCGCTGGTGGTGCCCACATACATGATTTGCGTGACCCACACGATGCCGTTGCCCGTCGTGCCCGTGTTGGTCGCCTGGTTGGTGACGCCCGATCCAAACGCCGGAAATTGCAAACCCAACCCGGTCGCCATCTGCTGGGCGAGTTGCTGCGCTGCGTAGGCCGAGAAATCGGTTCCATGAATGTACATGTTGTCCAGGTCTCGCGCCACGGTGTTGGCCTGGATGCTGAAGATCAGGTTCATGCCCATGACGAACAACCCGATAAAAAGCGGGATGTATACGAAGAAAGTCATAAGCCCGAACATGATCATCTCGGCTTGGCCGCTTTCGCGGCGAATCCGGCGGCGAGCAATTTGAATCCTGCGTATCATCTCTTCTTCTTTCCGGCCTCTATTCCGCTACGCTCGTGGTTCCTACCGGATAGCCCCCCAGGATGTCCGACGAAAACACGTTTAACGTCAGAGGCGTCGTGGCTCGAAGCCCATAGGTTCCTGAGAGGGGCGCCATCCAGGAGAAAGCCTTATTCTGCACCGAAACCGTGACTAGATTGCCCGGAACGTTTCCACCGCTCAGCACTTGCGCCAGGGTGTTGGGGTTGTAATACTTCACGAAAATCGTCTGCGGATTATCGGTGGTGTGGACAAAACCCATCGCGTAGGCCGTCACTTGGTTTTCGATGGACGTGTCCTGGTGCCCCGACGAATCCACCTGGAAGGTAACGGCATAGCGCGTGCCTTCCCGGACGGCGTTCTGCAACGTCGTCCAGCGGAAAATCATGAACCCAAAATCGGTAATAGCGAAAATCAGGGCAAAAAGCGGAAGAAACGTCAATGCGAACTCTACGATGGTTTGACCGCCCGATTTCCTGCGCCGCGCCGCACTGATGGGTATTCGATTATGCATAACAGTTTCCACGTAGTGGCTAGTACTCCGTCTAGCCTAGTCCTTTACATGTTATCGGCTGGTCCTTGGCCGGACTATAAGATGAGTCAGCCAATTGGCTTCGGAAATTGCTGTAGTGCATCATGTGATCCGCCCTATTGCTCCGGCCAGAAGGCGTATGAAACTTTGGCGTTCTCGTAAACCGAGTTTAAGTCCGCATCGGAACCGAAGCAAGAAGATAAACCTCTAAAAATCAACCTATTACGAAAGTCATGGGCCGTCGGTTGGGCTTTCCGAAAGGGTCTTGACCCTGACGCCGGGACCAAGGTACCGAACCCTGGTTAGCGCGTCCGGAATTGCCCTGTCGATCTTCGCCAGGAGACGTCCTAGGGGAAGCACCCAGCGAGTCTATCGGCAGGTTGGCTTCCCTATAGGTAGCTGGTTTTGATTGATAACGTGGCGCTTCAATGACCGAGAGAGGAGAGTATATATGAGATCCCGATCAATCAGGACGATCCTGCCTTAGGTCCTCGTACTTGAGGGCCCCGACGCGCTTGCAGGCAACACCTCTGGCTTCGAGAGGATCTCGATATTGGCCGCCGTGTTAAACTAACTCTAGAAGCACGAATGAGATTCCGACGCACACGGCTGCGCATGACCAACATGACAAAAGTCTTGCGCGGGCTGGGTCCGCTCATGTGTCCGCTGATGGGCCTCCTGGCCTTGGGCGCTCCTCTCCTTGCCCAGCCCTCGGAAGTCTGGAACGGGTCATCGAGCGCGACTCAGCATCGCGCCGCACCGAGTTCGCCTGGCTTCTTGCATCCCTTCGTCGCGCTCCTCGGTTTGGCGGCTGCCGGATCGGCTTCGAGCAACCAGGTTCAAGCGCATCCCAGCACAATCCTCGGATGGGACGCACTGCGCGAGACCTCTCTGTGCGGTTCGATCTGGATGGTTCGCGATCGCTGGATGAGCGATCGTCTCGCTCCGCGTCAGCAAACTTCGCTCGCCTCCCTTCTCCGCTGCTGATTGAATCTCCGTTTTCTTCGGAAGTCGTTCCTTCCAAGGGTTAAACTGGCCAAGAATTAAACTGGAGTCAAAATATGTTTGAGAATGTGCTCGCCAAGGTCTTTGGCACCAAGCACGACCGCGATGTCAAAGCGCTGCGGCCGATCGTCGCCACCATCAATGAGATGGAGCCGGAAATCCAGAAGCTGAGCGACGCTGAACTCGCCGCGCAGACCATTAAATTCAAGGAACAAATCGAGCAAGGCGCGTCGCTCGACGATCTTCTCGTCCCCGCCTTCGCTACCGTGCGCGAAGCCGGACGCCGCTATCTCAACATGCGGCACTTTGATGTCCAGTTGATTGGTGGCATTGTCCTGCACCGCGGCAAAATCGCCGAAATGAAGACTGGCGAAGGCAAGACGCTGGTCGCGACGCTCGCCGTGTATCTGAACGCCCTTGAGGGCAAGGGCGTCCATGTCGTCACCGTCAACGATTATCTGGCCAAGCGCGATTCCGAATGGATGGCACGAATTTACAGGCCTCTCGGCATGACCGTCGGCAACATCGTGCACGAATTGAGCGACGAGGAGCGCCACGACAGCTATCACCGCGATATCACCTACGGAACCAACAACGAATTCGGCTTCGACTATCTGCGCGATAACATGAAGTTCCGCCTTTCGGAATGCGTGCAACGGTACTATGCGCCGGTCTCTGTCCCTGACGTAGAGGGCAAGGGCACGCAGACCAAGCTGCATAATTACGCCATCGTCGATGAAGTCGATTCCATCCTGATCGACGAAGCGCGCACCCCGCTCATCATCTCCGGCCCAAGCGAGGAATCCACCGACAAGTATTACCGCATCAATCGCATCATCCCGAACTTGATTCGAGGAGAGGTGATTGAAGGCAAAGAGGCCGGTGTGAAGTGGACTACTGGAGATTACACGGTGGAAGAGCGCACGCGCACCGTCGCGCTGACCGAGGAAGGCGTGTTAAAGGTCGAGCGGCTCCTCAATCTCAGCAACCTGTACGATGCGACCAACATGGATATGAATCATCACGTGCAGCAGGCGCTCAAGGCCAACGTGATGTTCCTGCGCGATCGCGATTACGTTGTCAAAGACGACGAGGTCATCATCGTCGATGAATTCACCGGACGCCTGATGCCCGGCCGCCGCTGGAGCGATGGTCTCCATCAGGCCGTCGAAGCCAAGGAAGGCGTCAAGATCCAGCGCGAGAATCAGACGCTCGCGACCATCACCTTCCAGAACTACTTCCGCATGTACAAAAAGCTCGCCGGCATGACCGGCACGGCCGACACGGAAGCGGCCGAATTTTCCAAGATTTACGGCCTGGAAGTCGTGCAGATTCCCACCAACCGGCCGCTGCGCCGCGCCGAGCTGGACGACATCGTTTACCGTACGGAAGAGGAAAAATTCCGTAATGCGGCTAAGGAAATCAAGGAGCGGCACGAGACCGGCCAGCCCGTTCTGGTCGGCACGGTATCCGTCGAAAAATCGGAACGGCTATCGTCGCTGCTCAAGAAAATGGGCGTCCGGCATGAAATCCTGAACGCCAAGAATCACGAGCGCGAAGCGTTTCTCATCGCGCAGGCGGGGCGCAAAGGCGTCGTGACCGTGTCCACCAACATGGCCGGCCGCGGCACCGACATTCTGCTCGGCGGAAATTCCGAGTTCATGGCGAAGGAGCATTTCCGCAAGGAGAACAAGGACCCGGACGTCCTGCAGACGGCCGCCGTCGGATCTCCCGAGCGCGAGGAATGGGACCGCGTGTTGGGGCGCTACAAGGAACAGACCGCGGGCGAACACGATGAAGTGATCGCGCTCGGCGGCCTGCACATCGTCGGCACCGAGCGCCACGAATCGCGCCGTATCGATAATCAGTTGCGTGGACGCGCCGGACGCCAGGGCGATCCCGGCAGCGCGCGGTTCTATCTTTCGCTGCAGGACGATTTGATGCGCATCTTCGGCGGGCATCGCATGCAGAACCTGATGCTCAAGCTCGGCATGGAAGAAGATGTGCCGATCGAAAGCCGCCTGATCACCAAGCGCATCGCCACCGCGCAGAAGGCCGTCGAAGCCCAGCATTTCGCGTCGCGCAAACACATCCTCGAATACGACGACGTCATGAACAAGCAGCGCCACGCGGTGTACAAGATGCGCCGCGCGTTGCTCGAAGGCGAGGATCAGAAGGAACACGTGAAGGAGATCATCGAGGGGATTCTTAACTCCTTCGTCGATCTTCGCTGCCCCGAGAAAACGCATCCGTCCCAGTACGATTGGAACGGACTCGAGACCGATATCCTCAATCAGTTCGGCGTGCGCATCCACACTGGGGAGTTGCAGAACTTGACTCGCCGCGAAATGGAGGCGCACATCTTCGATCAGCTCCTGGCCAAATACCAGGAGAAGGAAGACATGCTCAGCCCGGAGCTGCTGCGCGAGACCGAGCGCATGATCATGCTCAACGTCATCGACAACCAGTGGAAAGACCACCTGCTGTCGATGGACCACTTGAAGGAAGGCATCCAGCTTCGCGGCTACGGGCAGAAAGATCCGCTGATCGAGTACAAGAAAGAATCCTTCACCCTCTTCCAGGACATGATGGATCGCATCGAAGACGAATCCATCCGCTTCTTGTTCTTCTTGCAGCGCGGGCCCGACGACATCGGCGGCATTCCGCAAAACGTCCCGCACCCCGAACTATGGGAGGACGAGCCTGACGAAGAGGAAGCCCAGCCGGTGGGAGTCGCGAGCGAGACGGAGCGCCTGAACGCCCAAAGAGCCGCGCAGAATTCGGTTCTCGACCTGACGCGCAATATCCAGCGCAAGAAAGACAAGGAGCTCTCCGCGCTGCAATTCGTCGGCGGTGAAACGACCACCGCGCAGCGTCCCGTGATCGCCCAACATAAAGCCGGCCGCAACGATCCCTGCCCATGCGGCAGCGGAAAGAAATACAAGAAATGCTGCGGAGCATAACGCAGGGGCCGAGGGCCGGGGGCCAGGGGCCAGCACCGAAGTACGGACCTTCGCTGTCCCCTAGGGATCTTTCCGAGGTTGCAATTTCACATTCAGAAACAGAGTCAGATCAGGAGTGCGAGCCGATACCTACAACGTTTTCCGTCACCCGTTGGTTACCGGCCCCCGGCCCCCGGCCCCCGGTCGCTCTCCTCCTCCTCCTCTGCCTTCCCATCCTGCTTTTCGCCCAAGCCCCCATCTTCCCCGACCAGATTGGTCCGTACGAGAAGCATGCTCCCACAACCCTATCCGCCCCGGATCGGGGGCTTTACGACGAATATGGCCTGGAGTCCAGCGAGCAGGCGATCTACACCGGTCCCGATAAGAAGCACTTCACCGCTACGGCCTGGCGTATGCACGATTCCACGGGCGCCATGGCGTTGTTCCAGTCCCGGCGACCGTCGGGAGCCATCCCGGCGACCTTCGCGCCCTTGGCCGTTACCACCTCGGACGGAGTAATCTTCGAATACGGCAACTATGTCATCCAGTTCACGGGTGGCCAGCCCGATAACGCCGACCTCCCGGCGTTCTACAACCAACTGCCCAAATTCGAGAATTCGCCTCTTCCGGCGCTGAGCAAAGAACTCCTGCCGGACGGCCTTGTGCCCAATTCGGAGCGCTATCTCCTCGGACCAGTGTCATTGCAGCGGTTCCTGCCGGAGATTCCGCCATCGGTCGCGGCCTTCCGCTTGGGCGCCGAGGCTCAACTAGGCAAATACATGACGTCCAAGGGCTTAATGACGTTAGCGATCTTTGACTATCCGACTCCCGCCATGGCTCGCGACCAGGCCGCCGAGTTTCAGAAGATCGCGGGCATGGCCGTGAAGCGCACCGGGCCTATGGTCGTCGTAATCCCTTCGCCGCCCGATCCCGACGCCGCCGAGAGGCTCCTGGGAAAGATCAACTATCAGGCGCAGGTTACGGTCAACGAGAAGGTGCCAGTTAATGAAATAAAAGGGTTTGCAAGGGATCTCATCAATATCTTTGTGCTCGCCGGCGTCGTGATTCTGCTGTGCATCGTGGCCGGATTCGGCTATGCCGGTTTCCGGATTCTGCGCCAAAAGGTGTCGAAAAGACAAGACCCGGATGCAATGATCGTTCTCAACATTGATAAGTGAATATTCGAAGATAAGTAAAACCCGCGACGACAGGTTAAGCTGAACTCCGGCGGCAACTAAGTAAACCTCGGAAATCCGCGCTGTTAGAACTGAAAACGGGGTGTTCCGGAAGGCCGTGCGAACCATTTTGGAACGAGAGGCGAAGACATGGGCATGGGCGCAACCACCCATGGATCAGACATTTAAGGTCCACCGGGAACCGCCAAGTTTTTCCCTTGACTTCGCTTGCCGCAAACCCTAATATCCAATCACTAACGGTTTTTGACGGTTGCGTTCCGTCGAAACTGATTCTCCCATGTACATCCCCTGCCTAAAAACAGGGAAATCGAAATGCTCACCTTCGGGTGAGCATTTTCGTTTGTTGTAGACTTTTCCAGGCGCGTCGCCCAAGATCCGAAGGCTGCGTGTTGCATCGTTTCCCGAGGACCGCTAGCGTCCTGCAATCAACGAGTCCGGTGCTAAATCCGGTGGTATTGTGCTAACATCCGAACAGTGCCTAAGCGCCTCGCGGAGAGGTGGCTGAGTGGTCGAAAGCAGCGGTTTGCTAAACCGTCGTAGGGTCAAAAACTCTACCGGGGGTTCGAATCCCCCCCTCTCCGCCAGAATCTTCACAACGCACTCCAAGTCCAGGCTGAAACACGAAGCGGGCTGGGAGTGAGGCAGCTTGCACCTCGCTCTCAACCCGCTTGTCCGCCGACACCGTTCGTCCTTCCGACAAGCCGCGCTCAGATCGTGTCACGTGGGCTTAGCGGCGGAAGCCATGCTCGAAGCGCACGGCGCCGCGCACCGGGAACGCCGGGCGACCAAAGGCGCGTCCTGCCCAATAACCGGCGACAAAGTGTCCGCCAACGAAGCGTGGAGCCACCCAGAAGGCGCCGGGAGCTGGCGGGAGGGCCCAGTAGCCGGCCACGAAGCCCGTAGGTCCGTTAAAGCCGTCTATCCACACATAGCCGGGACCAGGAGCAGGCGGACGCGCAACCACGACCGGGGCCGGCGCATAGTATCCAGGCACGCCAATGTTGACGCCGACGCCGAATCGAACTCCCGCGAAGGCCGAGCTTCCCGCCATCAGCGTCATTCCCAATACCGTTCCAAGCAGTCTCTTTTTCATTTTCTTTTTCTCCTGACTACGCCTTTAAAAAAGCAACTGCCGCACCAAAGTTAAACTATTGAAAATAGGCTTGATGGAGGTTTATTAATGGCCGATGTCCACCGCGCGTGGTGCTATTCGGCCAGAAAAGTCGGACGGGAAAGCAAGCGCCAAAAACGGAGCCAAAAACGGGGACAGGATATGCTTTCACTTTTTGTGAGCCCGCGATCTGCCAAGCCGCGCCGCGATCGAGAATAAAGCGAAAGTGATAGCCCGTCCCGTTTTTGAAACATTTTAAAAGCAAAAACGGGTTGAGAGCGAAGCCTGAGCCTCGCCATCAACCCGCCTGTCCAGTCGCTGTCTTCTCCTCTTATGGGGCAGCGTTCAAATTATGGGGCAGCGTTCAAATCGTCTCCGAACTGTTTACCGGTGCCCGCCGCCGTGACCACCGCCGCCCCTGGCGCTGCCACCGCCGAAGGATCGTCCGCCCGACGCTCCTCCGTGGAAACCTCCGCCCCCGAAGGATCGTCCCCCGCCGACCGATCCACCTCGGAACCCACCGCCGCCTACCGAGCCACCGCGAAAGCTGTTGCCGCCCACCGCGCCACCACGGAAGCCATTATTCCCGAAGCCGCCGGCCGCGCCTCCGCGGAAGTTGTTGTTGTTGCCTGCGAAGCCATGTCCACCGACTGCGCCACCGCGGAAGCCACCGCCGTATCCGTATCCGCCACGATATCCGTATCCGCCGCGGTATCCGTAGCCGCCGTAGCCTCGATTGAAGCCCCAGCCGCCACCCCAATATCCGCCGATCCAGCGTCCGCCGTAATAGCCCGGCGCGATCCAGTACGCGCCACTATAAGGCGGCACGGCGCAATAGCCGTTGACGAAATTGCCGTAGGCGTCGTAGTAGCCATCGATCCACACGTAACCGGGCCCGCAAACAGCGGGCGCGGCGTACGCGTCAGGCGCAGGAGGATGGTATCCCGGTGCGCCGGCACCGACGCCGACCCCGAATTGAACCTGAGCGAAGGCCGAACTCGCGGCCACCACCATCAGAGCGAGCAGTTTACTTTTCATCTTCTTTCCTCCTTAACCACACCCTTAGGAAAGCATTTGGCGAGCCAAATGTAACAGATTGAAAATAAGCCGGATGTACCTTCTTTAATGGCTGGACTAAACCGCCTATGGTGCTAATGGGCCAGAGGGGGCCTGTGCGGGAGGAGAAAGACAGGCAGATCCCACGCGGAGTCTAGCGGTATTGGGCCAAGGATGAAGTGGAATGGCAGTGGATCAATCGCGGCCTCTGCCGGTCGGTCACGAGGCTTGCCGGTCGGGACGCAGGTTCAAAATCTTGACGCGTGCAATGCGGTTGCGGTCCATGCGATCGACGATGAAGGTGCGGCCGTCGTAGGTCAGCGACTCACCGGGCGCTGGAATGTAGCCGAGGCGCTGCAGCAGAAATCCCGCAAGCGTTTCGAAACCTGCGTCGCCGGGCAGCTCGATGGAATACTGCGACGCGAGATCGCGGATGTTCGTGCTGCCGTCCAGTTCCATGACGGGCGCTCCCGCCGCGGGCAGGGGGCGGCTGACGTCGTGTTCGTCGGAGATGTCGCCGAAGATCTGTTCGAGAACATCTTCGAGAGTGACCAGACCCGTAAAGGTGCCGAACTCGTCGACCACCATCGCCAAGTGCGTATGCTTGGCGCGAAATTCGTCGATCAATTGATTCAGCGGCTTTGTTTCCGGGACGACCAGCGGCTCGCGCAGATAGGGGCGCAAGCGGAAGGTGCGCTGGGGCAGATTGCGGTCGCTGGCGGCCTTGCGTTCCTGCCAGGCGCGTATCAAATCCTTGAAGTGCAGGATGCCGACGATGTGTTCGGGGCTGCCCTCGTATACGGGAAGGCGCGAATATTTGTGCTGCAGCGTCACGCGCAGCAAATCGTTGAGCGTCGCATCGATGGGGACGGAAACGATGCCGATGCGCGGCTTCATGATCTCGCGCGCGTTGATGTCGCGCAGCTCCAGGAGTTTATTGATAGCGGCTTCCTCGAACTCTTCGAGATGTCCCTCCCGGCGGCTGGAGGCGATCACGAACCTGAGTTCCTCGGCGGAATGGCCGCCGGATTCCTGCCGTCCGTGAAGACCGATGGCGCGAGAGACCGCGGCGGTCGATTTTTCGATGACGTAAACGAAGGGCGCCGTGACGCGCCGGAACGCCAACAGCGGAGGGGCTACCAACAGGGCCAGCTGATCCGCCCTTTCCAGCGCCAGATTCTTCGGAACCACTTCTCCAATCACGACGTGCACCAGACTGATCAGCAGGAAGGCCACCGCGAAGCTCGCGCCATGGAACCACGCCATCTGCGGAGCGGACATTTGCGCAATCGATGGGAATACGGCGCCAAGCGTGCTCACCAGCAGGCGGTAAACGGTATCTTCTCCGGCCCATCCGAGGCCAAGACTCGCGACCGTGACGCCGACCTGGGTCGCGCTGAGAAGATGGCTGGGATTCGCCAGCAATCCGAGCGCGGCTCGCGCCGAAGTCTTTCCTTGCCCGGCAAGCTCCTTGAGGCGCGACGGGCGCACGGAGACCAGTGCGACTTCGGCGGCGGCGAAAAAGCCGTTGAGGGCTACGATGGCAGCGAGCAGGATCAGTCGCAGCGGCATAGATTCAGTGTAGTGTCACACAGAATGAACATAAAGCGAGGCGTGGGGCGGGATTGATGGTCCATGGGATTCATCCCAGATATCTGCGCGGGTCTTCCGAAAACGAAGCGGTTCGTAGTGGGGCAGGCCGCCGGCCTGCGCCGGACCCCCGGTCCGGCTCTTCACGGCTCGCGGAATCGAAGGCCGGCTAAGAGCCGGCCGCAGCCTGGGAGGCTGCCCCACGATTCGTTACACTCGAAACAGTGTTCCAGACCGTCCTGCTCCGCGCTCTAAATGCAATCATTGGCGTTTTACTGATCGCCTTCGGTGTCGCCGCGTATTGGTACGCCTGGCGGCCTCTGGGGGAGACGTCGGGAGAGGTTACCGTTGGCGTTTCCGGCCCGGCCACGATTTCCCGCGATGCACTGGGTGTTCCGCACATTCATGCGGCGAGCGCCGAGGACGCTCTCTTCCTGGAAGGTTACGCGATGGCGCAGGACCGGCTGTGGCAGATGGATGGCCTGCGGCGGCGCGCGGCGGGCGAACTGGCGGAGATCGCCGGCTCTCCGGCCGTGGAGGCGGATCGCGAATCCCGGCGCTTGCGCATGCGGCGCATCGCCGAAGAACAGGAACGCAGACTGTCGCCCGGCGATCGCACGACGATTGCGGCGTTCGCGCGCGGCGTCAACGAGTACATGGAAACTCATCGCGGTCGTTTGCCGTTGGAGTTCGCGCTGCTACGCTACGATCCGCGGCCGTGGACCATCGGCGATACGATCCTGGCCGGCCTGGAGATGTATCGCGAGCTCACCTCCAGCTGGCGCGCGGAGATCAACAAGCTGCATATGCTGGAGGCGGGCGATCGCGCCAAAGTGGAATTTCTGCTTCCCGCGGCGGCGGCGGCCGCGCCGCAGCCCGGCTCCAATGCCTGGGTGATTTCGGGAGCGCGCTCGGCGACGGGGAAACCGATTCTCGCCAACGATCCGCATCTGGAGTTCGGGATTCCCTCGCCGTGGTATCTCGTTCATCTCGAAGCGCCCGGTTTGAACGTTACGGGCGCCACGATTGCCGGGATCCCCGGCGTCATCACCGGGCACAACGATCGCATCGCCTGGGGCGTTACGAATCTGGAGTTCGATGTCCAGGATCTGTATCGCGAACAGATCGATTTAAATTCGGGCCATTATCTTTTTCAAGGGCACGAGCAGCAGGCGCGGCTGGAGCGCGACGTCATCGCGGTCAAAGGCGCGCCTCCGGTCCCGATCGCCACGTGGATCACGCGGCATGGCCCGGTCTTTATCAGCGACGCGGGGCGCCAGTATTCCGTTCGCTGGACGGCGGCCGAAACGGGCAGCATGACTTTCCCTTTTGTGGATATCGATCGCGCGCACAACTGGAAGGAGTTCGTCGACGCGATCGGACGCTACGGCGGCCCGGGACAGAATTTCGTCTACGCGGATGTCGAAGGCAACATCGGCTATCACGCGGCAGGCCGTCTTCCGCTGCGTCGGAAATGTTCGGGTGACGTCCCCGCCGACGGCGCGGCGGGCGATTGCGAATGGGACGGGTACATTCCTTTCGATCAATTGCCCCAGGCGTTCAATCCCCCGTCGGGCATGATCGCGACGGCGAATCAGAACCCCTTTCCGGTTGCTCAGGACGATACAAAAAAGGTCGCGGCTGATTTTCTCGTCAACGGAAACTTCGCGCCGCCTTATCGCGTGCGTCAGATTCGCGCGCTGCTGGAATCGCGGCTCAAGTGGCAGCCCGAGGAAATGCTGCGCGTGCAGACGGACGTGTACTCGGCTTTCCATCAGTTTCTGGCCAAGCAGATCGTGACGGCCTGGGATCGCCGCGCGGCCTCCGCGCAAGAGAAGACGAAGACGGGCAACGCGCAGCAGCAACTGAGCGCCGAAGCGATCGACGAACTGCGGCGTTGGGATGGGCAAATGAAGAAGGACGCAGCCGCTCCCCTGATCGTCACGCTTGCTTATAACGAATTGCGCAAGGCTGTCGGCGAGCGTGCGGCGCCGAAATCCGCATACGAGCCCATCGGCGCGACCTGGATCATCGAGCGACTGTTGACCGAGCGGCCCGCGGACTGGTTTCCGGACTACGACGCCTTACTAGTTCGGTCGCTGGACGCGGGAGTGCAAGCGGGCGCGCAACGGCAGGGATCGAAACTCTCGCGCTGGGAATTCGGGAAATATCAGATGCTGGCGATCGACCATCCGGTGGATGGACGGCTGCCGCTGATTGGAAAGTATTTCGATATCGGCCCGGTGCTGTTCGGCGGATCGCCGGTAAGCGTGCTGCAATACACGCCGCGGATTGGAGCGCCGGGGCGGATTGGACCGTCGATGCGGATCGTCAACGATCTGGCCGATCTGAATCACTCGGTCGCGAATCTGGCGACGGGCGAATCCGGCCAGCGGCTCTCCGGCCATTACTCGGATCAGTGGGACGCCTACTATGTCGGGCCGCAGTTTCCCCATGCAGTTCGGCAAAGTGGACGCGAAAAAGGTCCTGACTGTGCGTCCGAGGTAAGTTTCACGCCAAGAAGCCGAAGAGCTTCCGCTAAAATAGAAGTAGAAACTTCCGGATGATTCAACTCCAAGGGGCCGGCAAACGCTTCGGCCACAAACTCCTGTTCGAAGATTGCGACTGGCTGATCACGCCGCGCGAGCGCACGGGCCTGGTCGGCGGCAACGGCACCGGCAAATCGACGCTGCTGAAGATCCTGTGCGGCAAGGAATCGCTCGATTACGGGACGATTTCCTTCACCAAGGGCATGACCATCGGCTACCTGCCGCAGGACGGCCTGGCGCTTTCCGGACGCACCGTGTTCCAGGAAGCGATGTCGGTTTTCGACAGCCTGCGTGCCATGGAAAAGGAGCTCGAGGAGCTCCATCACAAGCTGGCGGACCTCGATCCCGCGGGTCCCGAGTGGTCCGCGGCCGCGGATCGCGCCCATCACATTGACAGTGAATTCCGCAATAGAGACGGCTACGCGATCGAGGCCCAGGTCGGCACGGTGCTCGACGGCTTAGGATTTCGCAAAGAGGATTGGGAGCGGCGCACGGAGGAGTTTTCGGGCGGCTGGCAGATGCGGCTGGCGCTGGCGAAACTGCTGCTGGAGCGGCCCAATCTGTTGTTGCTCGACGAGCCGACCAATCACCTGGATCTGGAAGCCCGCAACTGGCTGGAGACGTATCTCGACAATTATCCGGGCGCGTACGTGCTGATTTCGCACGACCGTTATTTCCTGGACGTCACGGTGAAAAAGACCGTGGAAGTATGGAACAAACACGTCCATTTCTACAGCGGCAACTACGATAAATACATCGCGCAGAAGACCGAGCGGCGCGACCAGCTCATGGCCGCCTATCGCAACCAGCGCGAGCGCATTGAGCAACTGGAAGCCTTCATCAACCGCTTTCGTTATCAGGCGACGAAAGCCAAGCAGGTGCAATCGCGCATCAAGGAATTGGAGAAGATTGAGCGCATCGAAGTCCCTCCCGACGAGCAGACGATTCACTTCAAATTCCCGCAGCCGAAGCCCAGCGGCCGCATTGTGGCCGAGTTCAAGGATGTCAGTAAAAGCTACGGCGAAAAGTTTGTCTTCGGCGACGCGAACTTCGTCATCGAACGCGGCGATCGCGTGGCGCTGGTGGGCGTCAACGGCGCGGGGAAATCGACCCTGATCAAATTGCTGGCCGGGACCGAACCGCTGTCGACAGGATCCTACACACTCGGCTACAACACCACGCCCGATTACTTCGCGCAGGATCAATATAAAGAGCTCGATCCGGACGCGCGCATGCTCGACGATATCGCGAACGCGGCGCCGCGCTCCACCCAAACGGAGCTGCGGAGCCTGCTGGGATGCTTTTTATTCAGCGAGGACGATGTTTTCAAGCGGATCGGCGTGCTCTCCGGCGGCGAGCGCAATCGCTACGCTCTGGCGAAGATGCTGCTGGCGCCCTCCAACTTCCTGCTGCTCGACGAGCCCACGAATCACCTCGATATGCGCGCCAAAGACGTACTGCTCGACGCATTGAAAGAGTATAACGGCACGGTAGTGTTCGTCTCGCACGATCGCTATTTCATCGACAATCTGGCGCTAAGGATCTTCGAAATCGAAGCAGGTCACGTGCACGTGTATCCGGGCAATTACGAAGATTATCTGTGGCGGAAATCGGGAGGCCCGGAGGCCATGGCGGTTTCGCAGGCAACCCCGAAGCCTGTTCTGGTTCCGCCGGCGCCGGAACCGGAAGCCAAAAAAGAAAAATCGCGCGTGAATCCGATGAAGGCGCAGAAAATGCGCGGCCGTTTGAAGGAAGTGGAGGAGCGGATCGCCACGCTGGAATCGGAAATCCGCCAGCACGAAGGCGCGCTCGCGGATTTCAAGAGCGCCGAGGAATCGGCTCGCCTAAGCGGATTGCTGGATCACTGCCGCAAGGATTTGGAAGCGCGCGTGGCGGAATGGGAAGGGCTGACGTCGGAGCTGGAAGCGAGCGCGTAGCGCCCCGGACGTCCCGCGCCGGCTACCGGAGCCGCATGAGGCTCGCCGAAATATCCCGCCGCCGCGAGGTTCCGGTACACATTTCCAGCGACTCCCGACGCCGCCGGACCGCTGACGCCGTTTGCGCCCGTCAGAAGAACTACGACCGCGACCTTGCCGCGCTCGGTGTCGGTGAACGAAGCAAACCATCCCAGATGCGTGGGCGAGCGCGCGTCCGTGCAGGTGCCAGTTTTCCCGAAAACCGGTTCATCGGATTCGACCGCAACGCGACGGGCCGTGCCGTATTCGACAGCGCCCGCGAGTCCGGGCTTGATCTCTGGAATCAGAGATTGAATATCCAGGCGGCGCTTGATGCGCGGCTCCACGGACGCGGCTTCTTCCAGCGTCTTCGGATATTGCATGTAGTAGAGCGTCCCGCCGTTAGCGACGGCGCCCATCAGCGCGGCCATCTCCAGCGGCGTCACGGAAATCCCGTCGCCGAAACTGGTCATCATGCCGATGCCGTTGTGCGGCGTGGAGTGCGGCAGCAAACCCGCCTGTTCGCCTTCGATGTTGTAGCCGGCCTTTTCGCCCAGGCCGAACAGCCGCGCGTAGTAGCTGACGCGCTCAAACCCGAGCTTCTGGCCGAGCGTCGCGAAGTACTGATTGTTCGATTTCGCCAGCGCCTCGGTCATGCCGACGGCCGTGCGCCCATAAAGATGCAGGAGCGTGTTGCGCTCCACCACCGATTCGCTCAGCGCCGCGAGAGCTACGGGAACCTTCACCGTGGAGCAAGGCTGAAATCCATCGCGCAGAGCGAGTTTCTGATTGACGATCGTGAGAACGAGACCGGTCTCGGGATGCGTCACCACAACGGTGCCGTTCAATCCGCCGAGTGCATCCACAGCCGCGCGCCGCACCACGATGTCCTCGCCATCGAAGCGATCGCCCTCGGTGGAGTTCGCGTAGGTCGGCACGCGCCAGGGTCCGCGCAGGATGCGCGCAAGCCCTTTGCGTCTCACCGGAGACTGCGCCGCGCCGGGCGAGGTCTTGCGAGTCGTCTTCTTGGGAGTAACCGCGAACAGCGCGGAAGCGCCGGCGGACAGCATCAGGAAAGCCGTAACGGCGCGAACAAACCTTCGCGAACGCAAGGACAAAACACCCTCCCCGCCTGAGCGTTAGGCGAATCAACTGCAAAGAAACATTGTGCGGGAGAAATGACGCGAGGTCAAGTTTTCTCCCCGCGCGAAATTGCCCTGCCCAATCTCGGCCTTACCCTCACACTTTACTTATCGGCGGTTCTGACAAGGATCATCAGCGCCGTGCCGCCTGACAAACGCCCGGCCCCGCGGTCGGGCGCTGCGAACTTCCGGCAATGATAACCTAAATCCGTGGCATCCAATCCGCAAGTGGCTTCCAGAATGCCCACCGCCCTCCTTGTTCGCGACGCAGAAGAGAAGGTGGTGACGGTGCCGTTGGACCGGGACCGTTTTACCGTGGGACGGTCGAGCGCCTGCGAGCTCGCCTATCCGGACGACTCCGGCCTCTCCCGGCAACACGTAGCTTTGACGCGCAACGGGGACACGTGGCAGGTGCAGGACCTGGGCAGCAAAAACGGCACGCTGCTGAACGGAAAGCTCCTCGATGGGACCGCGCCGTTCGTTATGGGGGACCGCATCTCCGCCGGGCATCTCACCATCGAATTCGCGGGCGCCGACGCCACGGCCATCGCACGCGACAAAGTCGTCTTCGTCGAAGCTGAGAGCGCCGCCAAATCGACGACCACCGTCGCCGCCAATCTGGAGTCGTTGATCGGCGCTTCGGGCATCGACGAGATGAACAAGACGTCGATCATCCAGACCAATCCGCAGATGCAGGCCCTGATCCGCGCCGGCCGCGAATTGGTCGGCTACCGCCCGTTAAATGAGCTCTTCGAAGTCATCATGGACCTGGCGATGGAAGCGGTGATGGCGGCGCGCGGCGTGCTGATGACGCTCGAAAACGGCGAGCTGATCGTGCGCGCGGCCCGTGGCGCGGGCTTCAAGATCTCCACCACCGTGCGTGATCGCGTGCTGAAAGACAAGACGTCGCTGCTGGTGCGCGATACGCAGCTCGATCAGGCCTTGCGCGAGCAGATGAGCATCGTGCAGAACAAAGTGCGCAGCATGATCGCCGTGCCTCTGCAGACCAACGACCGCGTCATCGGCCTGATTTACGTGGATACTCCGGATCTGATCCGCGAGTTCACGCGCGAGGACCTGGGTCTGCTGACGGTCATGGCCAACGTCGCCGCCATTCGCATCGAGCACGCCCGGCTCAGCGAAATCGAAGCGGTGGAGCGCGCCATGGCCAAGGAACTGGAGCAGGCCGCGCACATCCAGATGGGACTTCTGCCCTCCAAATCGCCGGTCGTTCCGGGCATGGATATCGCCGGCGGAACGCTTCCCTGCCGCACCGTCGGCGGCGATTATTACGATTACCTGGAATTCCCCGACGGCCGCGTTTCCGTTCTGATCGGAGACGTCGCCGGCAAGGGTATGCCCGCGTCCTTATTGATGTCGAGCTTGCAGGCGCGCGTGAAAGTCCTTTTCGAAGACGGCGACGACCTCGCGCAGAAAATTAATCGCCTCAACAAGACCACCACCGCGAGCTGCCCGGACAATCGCTTCATTACGTTCTTCATGACCATCGTGAACCCGGTCACGGGCGAGCTCGTCTATACCAACGCGGGCCACAATCCTCCACTGCTGGTGCGCAAGAACGGAACCGTGGAGCAGTTGCAGGGCGGCGGCATCATTCTCGGCATCCTGGCCATCGCCAAGTATCAGGAGTTCCGCGCGCAAATGGACCCGGGCGATACGCTGGTGCTCTATTCCGACGGCGTGACCGAAGCGGTGAATCCGTCGGACGTGGATTTCGGCGAGGATCGCCTGGGAGCATTGACCGCCTCGCTGCGAGGCCGTCCGGCCTCCGAAGTTGTCGCGAAGATTCAGAGCGAGGTCGCGAAGTTCGCCGCAGGCGCCCCGCAAGCGGACGATATTACCGTCGTCGTGATGCGCAGGTTGTAGGGAGTTTGCAGAGAATCGCGACACCCACGTACGTCGCAAAAAGTGGGGAACGTCCTGTCCCGTTTTTCCCCGGTTTTCCATCAACTAAACCGCGGGATACCCTCGAACGCTTGACTGTCCTCAACCCATCGAAGGGTCCCAGACAATGATTCGGTTGCCTCCCGCTAATTTTGCGGCGTAGAGGGCCCTATCGGCGCGGTCGATCGATTGCTCCACGGAAATATCTGGATCCAGCAGCGTGAGGCCGACCGATACGGTGACGTAAAATGATTCTTTACCATTGCTTTCATGGGAAATGGAAGCCAGTTCCGCGCGCAAACGTTCGATAATTCCCCGGGCCACCAGCAAATCGGCGTCCATCGCGCAAAGTAGGAATTCGTCGCCGCCATACCGGAAGAGCTTGTCGTAGGGACGCAGGCGAGCCATGATGTAGCGTGCGATTGTGATTAACACTCGATCGCCGAGGGCATGTCCGTGGATATCATTCACGGTCTTGAAGTTATCCAGATCCATCATCGCCACGCAGCAGGAATGCACCTTGCGCTTCACCAACTCCAGTTCTTCGCGCAGTTTGGTCAGCATCCCAATGCGGCTGGCTGTACCGGTCAGCGGGTCGAGGTTGTAGAGCGAGTCCTCGATGTCGTGCTTTAGAGTCGCAATTTCCAGGCGCATTCGTTTCAGAGCGTTAACGAAGCGCTCGTAGTCCGGCAGGGAAACCGACACTTTGTTCGTTGACGCGATAAGGAGGGTCCTCGCGTACTGATGCATGCGCTGATGCTCGATTGCGATCTCCTCAAACCCGCGATGCTGACGCAGCTTCACGGAGCCCGCACCGTAGTACCATTGGCCAAACCGGCACTTCTGGTGTGCGTCCGGGGCCATGTCTCTTTGGTCGGGGGGAAGACGACAGATCAGAGTGCCGTAAAGGCCTTCGCACCATTGATCATGGTTGAAGAGCGCCTGCTCCAGTTCCGCTAGCACTGTATGCATAAGATCCGGGGATAGGCTCGGAATCATCATTCATTTCCTTTGCGCGTTGGGAAAACTGTGAAAACTGGGGAAAACCGGGACAGACGGATCTTTCCCCAGTGTCCACGATACACCAGCACTCCCCTGCTCCCTCCGTCAGCCTACTCCCCCACCCAGCGCCAGCCGGCAACAAGGGCTATCCTCTCGGCGACTTTCGGGCATCCAGCCGCACCTTGATCGGCAAGAGCACTTGCAGTGTGAAGAGATTGAGGAGCGCCAGCACGGTGGCAATGCCGTAGTGCCCCATCGCCACCGCGGCTCCGATCACACCCGCATTCCAAATGCTGGCCGCCGTGGCCGTTCCGCGAACGCTGCCGCCATCTTTGAGAATCGCACCACCGCCGATGAATCCGATCCCGGTGATCAGGCCTTGGAGCACGCGCGACTGCGCCGCCACGTCGGGCTGCTGGCCAAGGATCAGCAAATAGCCGCAGCTGGCCATGCCGACGATGGGAAAGGCGCGGATTCCCGTGTTGTGCTCTTCCGCCTCGCGCTGCCATCCGATGATCACCGTCAGCATAAACGTCAGACCGATCTGTCCGGTGGTCTTCCAGATCACGGGCCACTCGGCCGTCTGCCACAGCATCATCAGCCAGTCGAACATGGTGGGCGCTCCTGTCGGCGAATCGAAATTCAATCGTAGTCTACATTGATTCTCGGCGCAGAACGGTCCCCTTCCGCGCCAGCAGAATGCGTCTGCTCTCCCCTTCCGGACGGCCTCAGCGCGAATCACATGAGTTGTGATATCTTCGATTGTGCCGCACCGAATTCTTGGGGTAATTCCCGCACGGTACGCATCCTCCCGATTTCCAGGAAAAGTCCTCGTCTCTATCGCCGGGAAACCCATGCTGCAGCACGTGTGGGAGCGCGCGTCACAGGCCCGTTACCTGACCGACATCGTCGTCGCCACCGACGACGATCGCATCCTGCAGGCCGCCGAGGAATTCGGCGCCAAGGTGGTTCTGACCCGCGACGACCACGCCTCGGGCACCGACCGCGTGGCCGAAGCCGCTTCCGCCTCCACCGCGACCGTAATCGTCAACATTCAAGGCGATGAGCCGATGATCGACCCCTTCGCCATCGATGCCGCCGTTCTCGGAATGCTGCACGACGAAAACGTTCCCATGGGCACGCTCAAGAAACGCATCGACCAGCCTCGCGAAATCAATGATCCGAACGTCGTCAAAGTGGTGACGGATCACCTGGGCAACGCCATCTATTTTTCGCGCGCGCCTATTCCCTATCACCGCGACGGCAATCCGGAAACGACGGCGTATTATAAACACATTGGGTTGTACGTTTACCGCCGCGATTTCCTGCTCGCTTATCCGGATCTTCCCGTGGGACCTCTCGAACAGGCCGAGCGGCTGGAGCAATTGCGCGCGCTCGAAAACGGATTTCGAATTCGCGTGGTGGAAACGGAATATGAGTCGCTCGGCGTCGATACACCCGAGGATTGGCGGACGGTTGCGGCCCTCTACGACAGAACGGCCTTGAATAAATCCATGGTTTCACGAAATAAATAACGATGGCAAAATACATATTCGTCACCGGCGGCGTGGTTTCCTCCCTGGGCAAAGGCATTGCGGCCGCCAGCATCGGATGTCTGCTCGAGAGCCGCGGCCTGAAGGTCACGCTGCAGAAGTTCGATCCCTATCTCAACGTCGATCCGGGAACCATGAGCCCGTTTCAGCACGGCGAGGTCTTCGTCACCGATGATGGCGCGGAGACCGATCTCGACTTGGGGCATTACGAGCGCTTCACGCACTCGCCGCTAAGCCAGGCGAATAATCTGACGAGCGGGCGCATCTACGAACAGATCATCTCCCGGGAGCGGCGCGGCGACTATCTCGGCAAGACGGTCCAGGTGATTCCGCACGTGACGAACGAGATTAAGGCCGCGGCAAAGCGCGTAGCCACGGCCCCCGACGGCACGGCCGCCGACGTGGTGATCGTCGAAATCGGAGGGACCGTCGGCGATATTGAATCGCTGCCTTTTCTCGAAGCGATTCGCCAGATGCGCCATGAGATCGGCCGAGAGAATTCGCTTTTCGTGCACGTCACGCTGGTGCCCTGGATTGCGGCGGCGCAGGAACTGAAGACCAAGCCCACGCAGCATAGCGTGAAGGAGCTGCGCGCCATCGGTATTCAGCCGGATATTCTGTTGTGCCGCAGCGAGCGCCCTTTGCCCAACGATGTCAAGGAAAAGATCGCGCTCTTTTGCGACGTGGATCCTCAGGCCGTCATTACCGCGAAGGACGTCGATAGCGTGTATGAATGCCCGTTGGTGTTCGCCGAACAGGGCGTCGACGAAATCGCGCTGAGGCTGCTGGCCCTGGACGCTCCCCAGAGGGAAATGGGTCAGTGGCGCGATATGGTGGCGCGCATGAAACATCCGCAGCGCCAGGTGTCCATCGGACTGGTCGGCAAATACGTCGAGTACGAGGATTCCTATAAGAGCCTGAAAGAAGCTTTGCTGCACGGCGGCCTGGCGCACGACGCGCGGGTCAACATTACGTGGATTGAAGCGGAGCGCCTGGAGTGGCCGCAGGCCATGGCGGAACTCGAGAGCTTCGACGGAATCCTGGTGCCCGGCGGCTTCGGAAAGCGCGGCATCGAAGGCATGCTGGTGGCGATTCGCTACGCGCGCGAAGCCAAGGTTCCCTACTTCGGCATCTGCCTGGGCATGCAGACGCTGGTCATCGAATTCGCCCGCAACGTATGCGGCCTGGCGCAGGCGAATTCCACGGAGTTCGATCCGGCCGCGCCCGATCGCGTGATCTACAAGCTGCGCGAGTTGAAGGGCGTCGATGAACTGGGCGGCACCATGCGGCTGGGCGCGTATCCGTGCAAGCTCGCCGAAGGCAGCTTCGCCCGCGAGGCCTATGGCGCGGCCGAAATCAGCGAGCGCCATCGCCATCGCTATGAGTTCAACCGCGAGTACGAAGCGACCTTCAAAGAGCACGGCCTGCGCCTGGCCGGAGAAACGCCCGACGGCGTCTACGTCGAGATTTGCGAGCTGCCGGATCATCCCTGGTATCTGGGCTGCCAGTTCCATCCCGAATTCAAATCGCGGCCTCTGGAACCGCATCCTTTATTCCGGGCCTTTGTCGGCGCGGCCCTGGCGCATCGTAAGCGCCGCCTGGAGCTGGGGCGACTCAATGCGGACTCGCCGCGTGAAGTCCCTCGCGCCGACGATTCGCGCCGCGAGACCTCGCTCGCTTCGAAATCGTGATTCAAATTAACGACGAAATCTCCATTGGGGACGGCCGGCCTCTGGCGCTGATCGCCGGGCCCTGCGTGATCGAGAGCGAAGAGCACGTTCATTTTCTGGCGCGTGAAATCCGCAAGATGGCCGGGCGATTTATTTTCAAGGCATCCTTCGACAAAGCCAACCGGTCGAGCGTCGATTCCTATCGCGGACCGGGACTCAAGGAAGGCTTGCGCATTCTGAAAAGCGTGCGCGACGCTGGATTTCCCGTACTGACCGATATCCACGAACCCTCACAGGCCGCGCCCGTGGCCGAGGTCGCGGATATACTGCAGATCCCTGCGTTTCTGTGCCGCCAGACGGATCTTCTCGTCGAAGCCGGGCGCACGGGACGTGTTGTGAATATCAAGAAGGGCCAATTCGTGGCGCCGCACGATATCCGGCATGCCGCCGAAAAGGTCGCCTCCACCGGCAATCAAAGGATTCTGATCACCGAGCGCGGGTCCACATTCGGGTACAACAATTTGGTGGTGGACATGCGCGGGATCGCGATCATGCGCAAGGAGGGATGGCCGGTCGTGTTCGACGCGACGCATAGCGTCCAACTGCCGGGCGCGGCGGGAACCGCGTCGGGTGGGCAGCCCGAGTTCATCGCTCCTTTGGCGAAAGCAGCGGTCGCGGCCGGCGCCGATGCGGTTTTCGTCGAAGTTCACGAGGCTCCCGAGCGGGCGTTATCGGACGGGGCCAACGCCTTGCGGCTGGACCTTCTGGGTCCTCTCTGGCGGACGCTCCAGCGGATTCGGGAAGCCGCGGGCGGCGATTAGCCGACGTGCTGCATTTTGCAGCAAAGTGCATGTAAACTGGAGGCATGCCGCTCCTCCAAATCCGCAATCTGCCCGATGAGCTTTATCAGACGCTGGTCCGCAAAGCGGCGGAGGAACGCCGCAGCCTTTCACAGCAGGCCATCGTGATCTTATCCAAAGGACTCGGCGACGAGATCGACCCGAAAGCGCGCCTTCGGGACGCACTCCGTCGCGCGGCTGCGATCGATCCCAAGAAGACCAGGCATCTCCCCGATCCGGTGAAGCTGATCCGCGAGGACCGTGACCGGTGAAGGTCGTCCTTGACGCCAGCGCCGCCCTGGAAATCGCCCTCAATCGAAAAAATGCCGGCCCCTTCGCTCGGACCCTCCTAGACGCCGATCTCAGACTCGCGCCTGATCTTCTTGTTCCCGAAGCGGTCAATGCCATTTGGAAGGAGCACCATTTCGGCGCATGCGACCTTGGAATTTGCGAGGAAGCTCTCGATATCGTTGTGAACCTGGTCAGCGCCTGGGTTCCGTGCGCCGAACTGTGCCGCGAAGCGTTTCACATGAGCCTTCTCGCGCGAACACCTGCCTACGATATGTTCTATCTCGCGCTCGCCCGCCGGGAGGATGCGACTTTGCTGACGCTCGACAAGACGCTCCGCAAGGAAGCGATTCGTCAAGGGATTCGAGTGGCGTGAGCGGACGTTGGCGCTCCTGGAACGAAGATCACGGTCACGATCGGGCCGGCGCGTGTGGGCGGTCCGGTGGGCTTGGTCATGAAGATCGTCAGCGAGAAAGGCGAGACGCTGCTCGGCTTGGGGGGCGGCGACGGCGCGCCTCCTGCGGCGCCGGCCGCTCCGTGATTGCGGAGAACGCCGGGCCTGGCGAATCGCGGTCCCGCACCCGCACTGGGTCTGCACGCTTTTAGGATTCGGGACGTCTACACTATTGATATGGCCAATCGTCGCCGCCGGGGCTTTTCGCTGATCGAGCTTCTGATCGTGATTTCGATCATCCTGATCATCGCCGCCATTGCCATCCCCAAGATGAACAATCAGTTGATGGCTGCTCACGAAATGGCGGCCATTCGCCAGGTGACCACCATCCATCAAGCCGAGACGCAGTATTATTCGCAGTTCGGGAAATACGCGGATGCCCTGATCGAACTCGGGCCTCCGGCCAGCGGAGCGGCCAGTCCGGCAGCCGCGGATCTGATCCCCAAAGTGCTGGCCGATGGTAAGAATAGCGGCTATATCTTTACGGTTGCGGCGACACCCACGGGTTACTCGGTGACCGCGGTGCCTGAAACGTTCAACAGCACGGGGCGCCGCACGTTTTATTCGGACCAGTCGCTGGTGATTCGCAATAGCTGGAGCCAGGAAGTCGCCACGGCCCAAAGCCCGGAAATTAAGTAGTCGATAAATTCCGAAATCAGGTTGTTTTCGGAAACGGGGTGTCGCGCATCCCGACCTGCAGCGAAATGCGCGAAAGATCTGACTGAACTTTCGCGGATTCCAAATTGGCGGATTCCGGTTTGGCAGATTTCGCGAGCGACTCCGGAAGAGATTCGACTTTCAGCTTCGGCGGCAGAGCGGCTTGGCGCTGCGCTTCTTCCTGTTCCAACTGCTGCTGCAGGAGCGCGATCTTCTCGCGCAGGTAGCTGGCTTCACCCTTCTTGCGCAGCTGGTCCAGAAGTTCCGCGCGCCGTTCCATGTTGCGAATCAGCTCCGGCGTGCGCTCCGGGCGCATCCCTTCCCACACCTTCCCGGCCAGGGCGAGTTCCTTTACCGCGTCCGTATAGCGGCCGGAGCATTCTTCCACATGCGCCAGCGTTTCGTAGGTGACGGCCAGGCGCACGCCGCCCTTGCGGCGGAAGGTGCCCGAGGCTTCATACAGCAACTCGCGCGCCCGCGAGTAGTGCTGCCAGTTGATGTGCAGATTGGCAAGGCCGAATTGCATCTCCGCCAGATCGTCCAGATTGCTGCCGATGGTGCGGAGCTTATAGGTCAGCGCGGTTTCGTACTGTTGCGCGGCGCCTTCCGGATCGCCCGCGTCCTCCAGCGATCCCGCCAGATGGTGCAAGGATTCAATCGATCCCGGCGAATCGATCCCCTGCGCCTGCTGGTGAATGCGCATCGCGCGGCGCAGGCATTTCTGCGCTTCTTCGTGGCGTCCTTCGGCGCGATAAGCGGCGCCCAGTTCGGTCAACTGGCGGCCGGTCTCGGCGTGGTCCTTGCCGAAGCTCTCTTCGTGCATGGCCACGGCCTTTTCCAGGATCGGAATGGCGTCCTTGGTGCGTCCCATGCGGTGCCGCGCGATTCCCAGGCGCACGGTGCGGCGGGCCATGCGCAGCGGGTCGGGGTGCGGTAGGGCCGATTCAATCCGGATGGCCTCCTGCATCACCTTCTCGACCGCGTCGAAGCGGCCCTGATCGGTGAAGATTTCGTCCAGGGCGTCGAGGCATTGGACATACAGCTCACGCTCGGAGCACTTGGCGGCAATTTCAATGGCGGCGCGCACCGTCTGCTCCGCTGCGACGAGCTTGCCGATGTTCGGCTCGTCGTCGTAGGCCCGGAACTGGTGGCGCTGGGCTTCCGCTAATTGCAGGTGAAGATAGATGCGCTTGGCCGCCGACCGCTTGCGCGTTTCCGCGTCGGCAATGGCGCGGGTGAGCAACGTCTCCGCCGAGGCGTAGTTTTTCGCCTTGAGGAGCCGCTCCCCTTCCGCGCGATCCCAGTTTCGATCCAGCGTCCATTTCTCAACGCTGGAAGGGCTGCTGGTGCCCGGGTCCGCCGACCATCCGAATAGGCGCAAATTAGCAAACATGAGCCGTCGCCAATTCTATCGGACATCTAAGGTCGAAACTTTAGTTCACCTGAGGAGGAGGGGACCCCAAAGGCCTTACCCGGGAGAAATTGAGCCTAGACGGATGTTGAAAAAGGGGACAGACTACTCTGTCCCGACTCGTAGACTTATGATTTCACGTTCGAGTGTGGGAGTGGACAGAGCGGTCTGTCCCCTTTTTCAACAAGCTCCTAGACGGACTCGCCAAAGACCTAACTGGCCACAGCCAACTCAGCGGCATGCGTGAGCGTCGCGATCCGTGAGCGCACGAACACGGCGTCTTCGCTTCTTTGCAGACGGTCGAGGGTGTGAGCCTGGGCTTCCAGATTCCGCACCAGTTCCTGGGTATGCAGCGGCTGCAAACTCTCCCACACCAGACTGGCATGGTTCAACTGAGCCAGCGCGTCCTGCAGGCGTCCGCCCTTTTCCTCCACGGCCGCTAACGCCTCGTAAGCGACTGCCAGGCGCGGACTTTTCCGGCGTTTGAAGGTACCGATGGCCTCCATCCACAGCTCGCGTGCGCGCGAAAGGTTCCCCCAGCGCATATGCAGTTGCGCCAATCCAAATTGCGCTTCCGCAATTTGCTCCAGGTCGGCGCCCACGGCCCTCAGTTTCAACCCCAGAACGCGCTCATGTTCGGCCGCGGCGCGATCCAGCTCGCCGCACGATTCGTACGATCCAGTGAGCAAGTTCAGGTCGTGCACCGCCTCCGACGATCCCACACCGCCTTCGCGTTCGTGGATGCGAAGAGCCCTGAGCAGATGCTTCTGCGCCGCGGCGTGCTGCCCCAGAAAGCGGCAAGCGTCGCCCAACTCCGTCAGAAGATCCGCCGTTTCGGGATGATCCGCGCCGCGCAGACGTTCGACCGTAGCCAGGGCCTGTTCGAGCGGCAGGACGGCGTCACTCACGTGGCCGGCCTCGCGGCGCAGCGTCGCTAATCGGCGCAAACGCGCGGCCAGCACGAGCGCGTCGGGGCGCTGGACGTGTTGCTCCACTTCGATGGTTTCGCGAATCAGCGCTTCCACGCCTTCCAGATCGCCGCGCTCCGCGAGCGTTTGGGAAACCGCATCCAGGCACTGGACGAGGAGCCCCTTATCGCCATGACGCCGCGCGAGGTCCAAAGCGGAGCGGGCCGTCTCCTCCGAAGCCTGCAGTTTCGCAGGCTGCGACGGCCCGTGCTCCGGCCGGAACTGGCGCAGCAGCGCCAACGCCAGCTCCAAACGAATCTGAATGCGCTCGTCGTTGGGCAAGCGCCGCTTCTCGCTATCGAGCAGCGCCTTGGCCAGGCACAGCTCCGCTCCGCGATAGTCGCCCTCATCGAGAAGCCGTTCCCCTTCAAATCGATCCGAATGCCCGGAAGTCAAGGCTTGGAGCTGCTGCTTCAGCCCGTCCAACCGCAGTTGTTTGAGAGGATTCAGCATGGGAGACCGCCTAGCATGGAGCGTTCTTCGGTGTATTGAATTGTATCGACCAGGCGTGCGCGGCTCTTTAGCCTACGCGACCATATAGTAATGGGCCAGGGCAACAACTTGGTCCTACTTCGCATATCCCAAATACCTTATACGGTCCTAGGTAAGCGGCGGGAACTCTTCATTGACGTTGTTGTCACGATCTCTTTAGAATTATGAGAAGGTAGAGGTAGATGGTTCCGCGAACCCGCGAGCTTCTGCATGAAATCGTAGAGGCATTTATCGAGACAGGCGAGCCGGTCGCCTCGCGCGCCATCGCACGCCGCCGCGGCGACGGACTGAGCGCTCCCTCCATCCGCAACATCATGGCGGATCTGGACGAAGCCGGGTTCCTGTGCCAGCCGCATACCTCGGCCGGGCGCATTCCCACGGAAAAAGCGTTTCGCAGCTACGTGCAATCGCTGACGCTGCGCCGCATGGCCGTCGCCGAACTGGAGCGCCTGCGCGCCGAAATCGGGCGGCTGGAAACGATCGAGCAGCGGGTGGAGTTTACCTCGCGCGCGTTAATGGGCATGACACGGGGCCTGGGAATCGCCGCGGCCATCCCCGAGGCGAGTCCGTCGTTGAAACAGATTGAGCTGGTTTCCCTTCCCGACAGGCGCGTGCTGATGGTGGTGGTCACAAAGGATCACGAAGTGCGCAATCGCGTGGTGACGCTCGACGAGTTCGTGTCGCCCGAGGATCTGGCCTCCATTCGCAATTACGTCAACCGCAACTTCGCGGGATGGACGCTCGAAGACGTGCGCCGCGAATTGTCGGCCCGGCTCGATCAGGCGAGCGCCGCCTATGACGAGATCCTTCGCAAGCTGACGCTGCTGTATTCCAAAGGCCTGCTCGATATCGATTCCCGTCCGGAGGTTCACGCCGAAGGCGCGAGCAACCTGGTGGGCCTCGATCTGCATCTGACGAAAGAAAAAATGCGCGAGCTTTTCCGGGCTCTGGAAGAAAAGAAACTGGTCCTCGAACTGGTCGATCGCTTCCTGTCGCAGCCAGCCGGTGAGCTGGCCGTGCACGTAGGTCTCGGCGAGATGCACCCCGCCATGCGGGAGCTGTCGCTGATCGGCGTGCCCGTCCGACTCGAAGGCGGTCTGTCCGCCGTGATCGCCGTGCTCGGGCCGATGCGCATGAACTATGGACGCGTGATGTCGGCCGTGCAGCAGGTCGGCGAAGCGTTTCTGACGGCCTGAAAAGGGATCTTCCATGTATTGGGATGTCGTCGACGTAAAGCCGGAGCCGGACTACTGCCTCTTCGTGTGTTTCGCCGATGGAACGCGAGGCCGGGTCCAACTCTCGCCCGACGAATTCACGGGCGTCTTAGCTCCGTTGCGGGATCGCACCTTTTTCGAGCGAGTTTTCGTCGATCAGGGAGCGGTCGCGTGGCCGGGAGAGATCGACATGGCTCCCGACGCTATGTACCAGCAGGTGAGGAAGGACAAGCCCGCGCCGGTCGTGTAGGCATGGGCGACGTGGTTTGGACGGCTTGAGGTTTCCGCTCCGACGTATAGAAGGTCCTGGAAGCGGTCGTTGTCCCCGATTTCCCCCGTTGGGTAATGTGGTGTGGCAGCCCAGGGACCACGATGCGCTTGCTCCTCGGCATGTGCCGATGTAGTGTGGATGCTGTGTGCAAGATCTCACGAGGAAGTGGTCGTTGTCCCGGATTCCGCAAAGGCCTGCTCGATATCGATTCCCGTCCGGAGGTTCACGCCGAGGGCGCGAGCAACCTGGTGGGCCTCGATCTGCATCTGACGAAAGAAAAAATGCGCGAGCTTTTCCGGGCGCTCGAAGAGAAGAAGCTGGTGCTAGAACTGGTCGATCGCTTCTTATCGCAGCCAACTGGAGAGCTGGCCGTGCACGTAGGTCTCGGCGAGATGCACCCCGCCATGCGGGAGCTGTCGCTCATCGGCGTGCCCGTCCGACTCGAAGGCGGTTTATCGGCCGTGATCGCCGTGCTCGGCCCGATGCGCATGAACTATGGACGCGTGATGTCCGCCGTGCAACAGGTGGGCGAAGCGTTTCTGACGGCGTGACGAATCGGAGATGGCGACGGGCACCCGAGGTCTCACAGACCACTCGTACGCTTATATTGTCGAACTTTTTAGCTAAATGAGCGCGCGCGACCGTACAGGCGAAATACTCGAGTTCAAGGAAAGAAACCCACGCAGGCACGGATTTGGCTCGTACGACCTTCAGGGCCTGAAATCGCAATGGACAAGAACCGGCAGCAGCGAGGGATCCACACCTGATTTCTACGTAATCAGAGCCGTCACGTTCCTTGAGGTCTTCACTCGCGCAAATATTGCCAAGCTTATTGACCACGGGGCCGCGTACGGCGACAGGGCTATTGAGCTGTCAAAGAATCTGAAGATGGATTTCGCGCTAGTTCAAGGCATTCAGGGGCGCGCGATTACGCTGGGCGATATCGTCGCTCACAATGTCTCCGTAAATTCTTTTGGCCACGTGCTCGGGCACTTTGAGACGCTTCTCGGCGAGAGGGCTCTGCGCCAACGACTGGCGAGCGCCGTGGATCGATGGGCCACCGAAATTGAAAAAAAGCCTTCCACGCCGATAATTAATGACTTTGACGTTTTGGCCCGCAGGCTTACGCGGCTCTTTGAAGTCAGACACATACTCTGCCACGAGGCGCCGGAGAAACCAGCGTACGCAGTGGGTGAGGTCGAGGAGTTTCTAGACGAGGCGATCCGATTCACCAAGGCGCTAGAAGAGGTGTTGGCATTCGAGATGTTCGGACTCACTCCACTGACGCAAGGGGAAATGACCGCCGCCGCGGCCGAAAATCTCGGGAAGAAGGAAGAGGAGCTCAACCATTTGCTCACTGAGATTCGAGCGAAGGTAGGAATCGCCGATGATGCGCGTTCGCGCAGGTCTGCCCCAAGTACTGACGGAAGTCGGTTGCATAGCTTCGATGATGCTCAGGGGAAATGGCTTTCGTACCGGAACGCTCACTGTGACTTTTTGACGTACCCGGTTCGGCACGGCTCAAGCAGACCTATGTTCTGGGCAGACCATGCCGCTGAGCTGACTGAGGTTCGGATCGCTCAGCTTCGGTCCTGGCTAAAACGCCAGCATCGGGCTTAAAAGGGGCGGTCGCGTCTGGAACCCTGAGGGCAGCCCGCGTGTTTCGGACAGTGGGGAAATCGGGATAGACGGACATTTCTCAGGTTGTTCAACCGGTTTGGTGACGTTGGACGGGTTTCCTCGCCAAGATTTCCCGTCGATTTTCATGCTCAAAAGTTTATCGATCTGCCGCGCGGACACACCTGTGCCGCACGAAGCTTTATAGAACAACAGCTTACAAAACTAAAGAGCCGGCCCTCGTACCGTTTTATACTCTCTCGGCTGAGAGGCCGTCGTTTAAAGGCGAACAGCGCGCCACCGTTTTGACCCAGAACGGCTCGGGACCTGTTTAGACCGGTAAACTTCCATCGCTCGCAGACCCGCAAAGGCTTATCTAGAAAACCCGTCTTGGTCGGTTGAGCTCTCCGATGGATGAGCGCATCGAACTCGTTACCTAGAAAGTAAGGGGTGCAACGTGCATGACTGCTGAAATGAATGTGCGATGTGATTGAAGAAGCCGGGAATTGGGGCCGTCGACGAGCAGTGACCGCACTTCGGAGCTGAAAAGCAGGTCCCTCGACTATGCTCGGGATGACACAGGTGAGAGTGATGGGAACCGATGGCGTGGCCTTCGATGGAGAAAAGCAGGTCCCTCGACTACGCTCGGGATGACACAGGTGAGAGTGATGGGAAGCCGATGGTGTGGCCTTCGATGGAGAAAAGCAGGTCCCTCGACTACGCTCGGGATGACACGGGTGAGAGTGATGGGAAGCCGATGGCGTGGCCTTCGATGGAGAAAAGCGGATCCCTCGACTGCGCTCGGATGACACAGGTGAGAGTGATGGGAAGCCGATGGGGCGACCTTTCATTTACCACAGCGGAGCCGGAACAAGGGGGCCGGAGCGGACGAGGGCGTCCCCCTACCCATTTGCCCCAGCGCGTCGGAAGACTCAGGCAGTCCGATCTCACAGAAGCCAATGATTTCCCCAAGGTGATAATCTGAAATTGTGAGCAGCCATCATAAGAAGACGCATGACGAACAGGCGGCCCATGAACGCATGGAGGCCGCGACGCACGGGACGGACGGTCCCGGCGACAAAGCTATTTTGAGCGATCCGCCCGACGCGCTGAACGCGATCGTCAGCGAACGCGACCAACTCGCGGCAGAGAAGGCCGAGTTACAAGATCGCTACGTGCGCCTGCAGGCCGAGTTTCAGAATTCCCGCAAGCGCGCCGAAAAGGACCGCGCGGAGTTCGCCGAATACGCGAGCACGGAGGCCGTACGTGCGCTATTGCCGATCCTGGACGATTTCGAGCGCGCGTTGAAAACGGAATCGGCCGATAGGGAATTCGCCAAAGGGATGGAGTTGATTTATCAGCGTTTATTCGAATCGCTGAAGAAACTGGGGTTGGAACCGCTTTCGGCCGCGGGTCTGGCCTTCGATCCGCACATCCATCATGCCGTGGAAATGGTAGAATCCGAAGAAACCGCCGATAATACCGTGATCGACGAGTACCAGCGGGGCTATAACTTCAAAGGCCGCCTGCTCCGCCCGGCCATGGTAAGGGTGGCGGTTGAGCCAGCCTCGCGGAAAGCTTAAGGTCATCGGATTGAAGTCCTGGCGATTGAAACCCTTAGCAATTGAATTCCCCGGCCCATCTGAACCCATGAGCGTCCGACCGTGAGCGTAACGAAACGAGATTACTACGAAGTGCTCGGCATCCCGCGCGATGCCGGCGAGCCAGCGCTGAAGAGCGCCTACCGTAAACTGGCGCTGCAGTTCCATCCGGACCGCAATCCCGGCAATCACGAAGCGGAAGAAAAATTCAAGGAAGCCGCCGAAGCCTACGGCATCCTGAGCGACCCGCAGAAGCGCGCGGCGTACGACCGCTTTGGACATCAAGGCGTGGCGAGCGCGGCCAATGGTTTCGATCCATCGGCGGGATTTCCGGATCTGGCCGACATTCTCAGCGACGTGTTCGGATTCGGCGACGCTTTCGGTGGCGGAAACCGCCAGCGGAGCCGCACCCGCGCGCAACGCGGCGACGATGTGCGCTACGACCTGGAACTCAGCTTCGAGGATTCCATGCGCGGCCTGACGATCGATATTCAGGTCCCGCGCCTCGAAGAATGCGGGCGCTGCCACGGCAAGGGGGCCGAACCCGACGATGGACTTACCACTTGCCCCACTTGCCGCGGACGCGGCGAAGTCATTTATCAGCAGGCGTTTCTTTCGGTGCGACGAACCTGTTCGCAATGCGGAGGACGCGGGCAGATCATCCGCCGTCCGTGCAAGGAATGCAAAGGCGAAGGCTACCTGCGGCGCGAGCGCAAGCTGAAGGTCAATATCCCGGCCGGCGTCGACGACGGCACGCAGATGCGCCTCTCGCAGGAAGGCCAGCCGGGGGCGAACGGCGGACCTCCCGGCGACCTGTACGTGGTGCTCAAGGTCAAAGCACATCCCATTTTCCAACGCCACGGCGACGACCTGCATTGCCTGGTTCCGATCAACGTCGCGCAGGCCGCGCTGGGGGCATCCATCGATATCCTGACCTTTGACGGGCTGCAAACCGTGAAGATTCCGGAAGGTTCGCAGCCGGGCAGCCGTCTGCGCCTCAAGGGATTGGGCGTACCACATGTCAACGCGAGTGGCCGCGGCGATCTGTTCGTGCACGTCGAGCTGCGCGTCCCCGCGAAGATGACGCGCGAGCAGCGCAAGCTTTTCGAGCAGTTGAAGGAGCTCCTGCCTGCCGAAAACGAGCCCACCGAAAAAGGTCTGCTCGATAAAGTGAAGGACTACTTCGTCTAGGAGCTTGTTGAAGAAGGGGACAGACCGCTCTGTCCACTCCCACGCTCGAACGTGAAATCATAAGTTTTACGAGTAGGGACAGAGTAGTCTGTCCCCTTCTTCAACATCCTCCTAGAGGCGGGCCTTTCGACAATTAAGGTACAACTCGCGCCCGGTCCCGCGATTTCGATTCCCTGAAACAAATCCTTGTAAACCCCGCAACCTTATCCGGCGCCGGGGGTTCAAACCTATTTGAAGGCCGCTCCGTCGGTGATAGACTGCGGGTGGTAAAGTGCGGGAACGTGGCGCTTCGGACACTCGTCGGGGGCTGCTAAGGGTGAGCAGGAGGAGTTCGAAATGGGGACACGAGTTTTGCGACTCGCCCTGCTGGGGGCTGTCGCGTTCGCATCGGCGCATGCACAGGGAACGGTAACGATTTCTCCCACCGCCGTGGATGTGCATCTGGGCACCTACCTTCAGTTCTCGGATAAAGTAACCGGCATCACGCCGGCGACGGTCGGTTGGACGGTGGCGCTGCCGGCGGGAGCGACCGGCTCTCCGGGCACGATAAACACCGGCGGGCTCTACACGCCGCCCGCGACGATGCCCAGCACGGGTACGGTCATCGTGACCGTGGCGAGCCTCACGCAACCGACGGTCACCGCAAGCGCGACCGTCACTCTTCTGAATCCCTACCCGACCGTCGCGTCGGTCATTCCCGCAAACCTCACAGCGACAGGACCATTCACCATCACCGTCAACGGAAGCGGCTTCGTTTCGGGCGCCACCGTCATGCTCGCGGGCGTGATCCCCTTAACGACCACATACGTTTCCGCCACGCGGCTAACGGCGACGGGAACAGCCGTTTCAGGCGAGATGGGAGCGAGTTATTTCATGACGGTGGTGAATCCCAATCCCGGTTCCGAGACTTCCACGGACGTGGCGACTCTGGGATTCGGGCTCACCAACGGGTCTCCCGTGATCTCCTACAGCGCCGCCGCGCGCTTCCTGGACCAGGCCGCCTGGGGAGGAGATGCCGCGACCATCGCGCATGTGCAGAGCATCGGATTCATCAACTACCTGGCCGAACAGTTCAACGCGCCGATTTCGCCCTATCCCGATCCAAGCGCCACGGGCTCCGGTCTCGGCGGAGTACAGGCCCGGTTCTTCTCGAACGCCGTGCAAGGCGTGGATCAACTGCGCCAGCGAGTCGCCTTCGCGCTGTTGAATGAATTCGTGGTTTCTGCCGTCGAAGAAAATACGCCTGCACAATTGGTGCCTTATCTTCAGATCCTGCAGAAAGACACCTTCGGCAACTTCCGGCAGCTCATGGAAGACGTCACCCTGAGTCCAACCATGGGCGAGTATCTCGACATGCGCAACAACGACAAGGCTAATCCGGCCACGGGTACGGCCGCGAACGAGAATTATGCGCGTGAATTAATGCAGTTGTTCACGATCGGCTTGTTCGAGCTCAACCAGGACGGCACGCTGCAGCTGGATTCGTCAGGGAATCCGATTCCCACCTACGATCAGAGCACCATTCAGAACTTAGCCAAGGTCTACACAGGGTGGACCTACCCGACCAAGCCGGGGGCCACGCTGCAGAAACACAATCCGGCTTACTACGCGGGCCCGATGGTTCCCTACGAACCGAATCACGACACCAGCGTCAAGACCCTGCTGAACGGCCTGGCGGATCCCGCCGGGCTGACCGCCGCGCAGGATCTGAAGGTCGCGCTCGACAATATTTTCACTCATCCGAACGTCGCGCCGTTTGTCAGTAAGCAGTTGATCCAGCACCTGGTGACCAGCAATCCATCGCCGGCCTATGTGGCGCGGGTGGCGCAGGTATTCAACGATAACGGAAGCGGCGTCCGAGGCAGTCTGGCCTCCGTCTTAATGGCGATCCTGCTCGACCCTGAAGCGCGCGCGGCGGACGACGATCCCACGGCCACGCCCACGACCGGCGGCAAATTGCGCGAGCCGGTGTTCCTCCTCGCCTCCATGATGCGCGGCCTGGGAGCCGTGGTAAACGATACCAACAATCTAACGGGCATGGCCACGAACCTGGGTCAGCAATTGTTTTATCCGCCGACCGTATTCAATTACTTTGCCCCGGGCTACGACATTCCGCCCACTTATAGCGGAGGCGCGGCCTTACTGGGTCCGGAATTTCAGCTGGAATCGCCCTCCGCCGCAGTCACGCGTTATAACACAGTGAACTCGGTCATTTACGGCAATCTGGGTGCAGGCGCCGTTATCGATCTCACACCGTTCTCAAACCTCGGGAACAATCCTGCTGCGCTCTTTACCGCCGTGAGCAACGCTTTCTTTTACGGCCAAATGCCCGCAGCCATGCAGACGGTGATCCAAAGCGCGACGACAGCCATCACCGGCACGACCGCGGCCGCGGCGAAAGCGCGCGCGCAGGCGGCCCTTTACCTCGGCCTTTCGTCGGCCTACTACAACGTGGAGCACTGACATGAATCTGACGGACACGAGAAGAAACTTTCTGAAGATCGGGCTCCGCGCGCTCTCCGCCATCGGCGGCGCGAGCGTGGTAGGCAAGCTGAGCCAGGTGAATGCGCTGGCGCAATCCAACTGTCCCACCGACTATAAGGCGCTGGTGTGCATCTTTATGTTCGGCGGGAACGACGGGAACAACACGGTGATCCCGATCAACACTCCGAAGTCGAACGCCCACAACTCCTACGCCAACTATGCGACGATCCGGGCCGGTCTCGCGCTGCCGCAAGCCAGTCTCAACCAGATCAATACATCGCAAGGCGATTCGTACGGTCTGCATCCCAGCCTGACCGAGGTCGCGGCCCTGTATAACGGCGGGAAGGTCGCCGTGCTGACGAACGTCGGCACGCTGGTGACTCCGCTCAGCCAGTCCGATTACCTGCATCAGGCGAAAGCGATTCCGCTCAATCTGTTCTCGCACCTCGACCAGCAGACCGAGTGGCAGACATCGCTCGCGCAAGGTTTCGCCACAACCGGCTGGGGCGGAAGGCTCGCGGACGCGATGCAGGGCTGCAACCCGACGAACTTCCCCATGATCGTGTCGGTGGGGGGCAATGCGCTTTTCAATACCGGCAGCGTGACGAACCCGGCCACGGTGACGCCCGGACAAGTGCTCGGATTGCAGGGATTCAGCAGCAGCGCGGCCAACATCGCGCGCTTCGACGCTCTGGCAAATCTGTTGAACTTCAATAACGGCTATACGCTGGTGAATTCGGGAAACGCGATCAACTACAACGGCATCAACCAGGCCGGCGTACTCAACGAGGCCCTGGCGGGCGCCACGGCGCTCAAGACAGTGTTTCCGAAGACGTCTCTGGGCGCGCAAATGGCGCAAATCGCGCAGATCATCGGCGTGCGAAGCGCGCTCAGGGTCAATCGCCAGATCTTCTTTGCGTATCTCGGCGGGTTTGACACGCATGACCAGGAGCTGAACGATCAAGCCTTGTACCTTGGCCAAGTGAGCCAGGCGATGAACGCGTTCTACAATTCCACGGTGGAACTCGGCGTCAGCCAGAACGTCGTGACCTTTACCGAATCCGACTTTGGACGAACCTTCCAACCGAGCGGCGGCGCGACGCTCGGCACCGATCACGCCTGGGGCAGCCACCACTTCATCATGGGCGATTCGGTGAAGGGCGGCGACGTGTACGGCACGTTCCCCACCCAGGAGCTCAGCGGGCCGGACGACGCCAACTACCGCGGCGTATGGATTCCGACGACGTCGCTCGACCAGTATGGCGCGACGCTCGCCACCTGGTTCGGGGTGAGCCCGGCGATGCTGCCGACGGTTTTCCCGAACCTGCCGAACTTCCCGGCGACCAATCTTTCGTTCGTATAAGTTCGCTGCGCGCGACGACATCGGTCTCCGCCGGCAATCTTGGCGCAGCGGCGGCGTTATACACGTTTCCGGCCGCTACTCTCCGCCAGCTTCCGAAATCTTTCGGCGAGCGGTGCGAGTTCTTCCACCGTCCCCTTCCATTTGCGGCGCCAGTTGGGATGCTGCCATGTGCTTCCGGGCAAGTTCTGCTGCTCCAGTTCGCCCGAAAGATCTTCGTAGTTGATCATGGCCAGCAGACAGGGTGTCGAGAGAATAAAGCCCAAAGGATCGCCAGGAAAACCCGCGTGTTGCAGGGCAGCCTCCAGCTTCCGAATCTCGTCTTCCCGCGACGCTTTTTGGGCGTAGTATCCGGCGTCATCGATGAGTCCCGCGGCCTTGCGCGCTTCGATGTCCCGCGCCAGCATGAATCCCGCGAGGGTCGGGAGATCGTGCGTGGTGGCCGAAGCGAGCGCCTGCGCCGGATAATGCTGAGGCGGTTTAAAACTTCCGTCCCAATCCTTTTCGAACCACAGCAGCCGGTAGCCGAGTATGCCGGCTTCGCCAAGCGCATGACGAACTTCTCCGGTGACGGTTCCGAGATCTTCGCCGACCACCACGAAATCGCCGCGAACACTTTCCAGCGCGAGGATTCCCATCAGATCGGCGGCGTAATCCCTCACATAGGTTCCCTGGCTCGCCTCGAAAGCCTCCGGAATCCAGTACAGACGGAAGAAGCGCATCACGTGATCGATTCGCAACGCCCCGCCCGCCTCGGCCGCTCGACGAATGGACTGCGCGAATAAGCGGTATCCGTCCTTCCTGTGTTCGTCGCGATCCGGCGGCGGAAACCCCCAATCCTGTCCTTGCGGCGCGAGATCGTCGGGCGGCGCACCCACGCGGCAGCCGAGCGAATAGAACGGCCGGTGAGCCCACAAATCGCAGCCATATCGATCGGTGGCGAGCGCCAGGTCGTTGTAAATCCCGATCTCCATACCCTTCGCTCCCGCGTACGCCTGCGCCTCGCGCGCCTGCAGACTCAGCTGCCACTGCAGAAACTGGAAAAATCGGACGCGCTTCCGCCGGACCGTTGCAAATTCCGCTACGGCAGACGAACGAGGATCGCGATATTCCTGCGGCCATTCGGTCCACAACCAGATTTGCGGATAGATTTCGCGCATGTGTTCGTACAATGCGCAATAGACGGCGTAATCCTCCAGAGGACGGCCCTGATCGGCGATGAAGCGATCGAGATCAGGCGAGTCTGGAAAGGACGAGAAAATCTCCGTCAGCACCCCGAGCTTCAAACGCGCGAGGCGTTCATATTCGACGAACTCGCTGGCGCGCAGAGATTCGATCTCACGAGAAATTTCTTCATTTAGAAATTGCCGGATCGGCCCGGTTCCACACACGCGTTCGACATCCAAATAGATAAAGTTGCGATAGAACGCGCATTCAGGCAGATAAGGGCTGGTGTTATAAGGCTGGCGATTGGCGATGGCGTGCAGAGGATTGAGGCCGATGAAAGCGGCTCCGGCGGGGGCGAGGGCGTCGATAATAGCATGCAGATCGGTGAAATCGCCGCAGCCCCAGTTGCGCGCGGATCGCACGCCATAAAGACTTACCCCGAAGCCAACGCGACGCTGCGCGACACTTTTCGCACGCTGCGGGCAGACAATGAAACGGGCTTCCGCGAGCGTCGAGAGCTCCGGCGCCTGCATCCGGAGAATGCGCAACACATGGTAGCCAAGGCGAAGCCTTGGCAATGGAAGGCGCTTGGCACTATACCCAGGCGCACCGGCCTTCGCCGCATCGGGCCCCGTCGTCCACGGCGTCAGCTCCGGCACCCAATGCCAGTGATGCTCGAGATCGCCGTTTTCCCATTCGATTTCCAGCTTGATGGAAATGCCGCTGAGCGCCGAGGGTATCCGAAGCTCGATTGCGGCGGCGTCTTCGCGCACCACCATCACGGGTTCGATGACGCAGGACGACTTCGCGATCCGTTCCCGTTCCCATGCACTTTCGATATCGGCGTCGGTCGCGGCCGGAACGCCGAAGACTTCCAGCAGCGCGCGAGTGACCTCGTCACTGGCGCGATGCACGTGACCGAAGACGTCGGTGTATTCGAGCTCGATGCCGTGCGCTTCGGCGGCGCGATCCAGCAGCCTTCCATCCGATCCCATCTACCTAGTGTACCGGCCATCGCGGGCGAAGCTGTACCGCTTGAGTCGGACGCGCCCGTGCCGTGCTAGTATCGGGTCGTATGGAGCTGGCACTTCAGATTCAAGTTGAGGAATTGCCGGAAGGCCTGTTTCTGGCGACGTCGGATGAACTCCATGGCCTCGTCGCGCAGGGCCGCACCGTCGCAGAAGCCCTCGATATCGCGCGAGATGTCGCCAAAAGACTCATTGAGGCGCGGCGCGAGCGCGGGGGGCTGCCCAGCTTGCCCACCACCACCGAGCGGCGCGACTACACCATCGTGGTGGCTGCGTAATTGCGTGGCGTGAATGGGTCGTCTCGCGGGATTTCGCTACCGGGAGATCGTTCAAAAGCTAAAGGCCACGGCTTCGAGTTTGACCGGCAGGCTGCCGGCAGCCACGAAATCTGGTTCAATCCTAAGACGAACTGCTACACAACAATACCTAATCACCCAGGCGATATGCCAGAGGGCACACTTCGCGCCATCTTGAAGCAGGCGGCAATTTCACCTGAGGATTTTCTGGAGACTTGAACTGCGATGTCCAAACCGCGCAGTCCAGGAGTCTACCGTCCGATCCCATCTACCTAGTGTACCGGCCCTAGCTATTCAGGCTGTGACTGAAGGTCTGTTTCGGCCGTGACATAATAGTGTCGTGGAAGCGGAACCTAAATTTCATCTCAGCCAGCCGCCGGAGCTTTTCGCCCGGATCGATAACGAGCCCGAAGTCGACCCTTTCGGCGAAAACCTGATCCTCACCACCATCGACAAGGCCGTCAACTGGGGACGCAAGAACGCCATCTGGCCCATGAGCTTCGGTCTCGCCTGCTGCGCCATCGAGATGATGTCGATGATCGGTTCGCGTTTCGATATTTCGCGGTTCGGCGCCGAGGTCATGCGTGGTTCGCCGCGCCAGTCCGATCTGATGATCATCGCGGGGCGCGTCTCGAACAAGATGGCTCCGGTCATTCGCCGCCTCTACGAGCAGATGCCCGAGCCGAAATGGGTGATCTCCATGGGCGCGTGCGCCACCTCTACCGGCGTTTTCTCGAACTACGCGCTGGTGCCCGTGAACCAGGTGATCCCGGTGGACGTGTACGTCCCCGGATGCCCTCCCCGGCCCGAGCAGCTGATTTACTCGATCACGCTCCTGCAGAAGAAAATCGAGCAGGATACGCACGTCGGCGCGAAGCTCCTGAACATTTCCTAGCGGGCTCTTGGGTGGCCGCGCGATGAGTGGGAAATGGGGAACCTGTGTGAAAACCCAGGCGTCTTCGTAGCACCGCGCTAAGGCGAATTTTCTAAGGTCCTACGGCAGATGCCGGGCTTTCTACCCGTTACCATGGTGAGATGGCGGAGCAATAGTAAGATGGCGGAGCCGGCGGCAATCGACATTCGGGACCTGCGTAAACTCTATGGCGGGAAGGCGGCCGTCGATGGGTTGACGCTGTGCGTCCCGCAAGGTTGCTTCTTTGGATTCCTCGGCCCCAACGGGGCGGGTAAAACGACCACCATCAAGATGCTGATGGGACTGGTGCGGCCCACCTCCGGCAGCATCGAACTGCTGGGGCATACGATGCCCGCCGATGCACTCGAAATCAAGAAACAGATCGGACTGGTGCCCGATGAGTCGCTGCTGTTCGACCATCTCACAGGCGGCGAATTCATCGAATTCGCGGCCCGCGTCTACGGGTTGGACAGGGCGAAGGCGCAATCCCGCGCGGCCGAACTGCTGGATCTTTTCGAACTGGGCGAGGCTCCGCGCAAACTGATCGCCGAATACTCGAAGGGAATGCGCAAGCGCGTGGCGATGGCGGCAGCGCTGATCCATCGCCCTAAGCTTTTCCTCATGGACGAACCGTTCGAAGGCGTCGACGCGGTCGGCGCTCGCTTGATGAAGGACATCCTACTCGATCAAGTGCGCCACGGGGCCACCATTTTTCTGACTTCTCATGTGCTCGAAGTCGTGGAGCGCCTGTGCGACCGCGTCGCCATTATTCACGAAGGACGCCTGGTCACCGAAAGCAGCATGGAGGATCTGCGCCTGGGCGCCGAATCGCTGGAGGACGCGTTCGTGCGCGCCGTCGGTGTCGGCCGGGGCGATACCCTCGAATGGTTATCGAAATGACCGGGGCCGGGACTAGATTGTAGACATCCATGCCCGTCGCCACCGCCATTCTGTGGGCTCAGTGGAGGACGCTGCGGAACCATCGCGGGCGCCGCGGCGGCAGCGCGTGGGGGACCATCGTCAGCGTGATCTGGTACGGCATGTGGTGTTTGGCCGCCGCCACTCTCGGCCGCATTATCGGTGAAGTCAATAGCACTGAGCTCATTCACAGCGTCCTGCCCGCCGGGTTCCTGATGGTCCTGCTGTACTGGCAGGTGATCCCCTTGCTGCTCGCCACCACCGGCGCGTCGCTCGAAATGCGCAAGCTGCGCGTGTATCCCATCCCCGAATCGCAATTGTTCTGGATCGAAGCCTTGCTGCGCGTGACGGCTGGCTTCGAGATGATTCTCCTGCTTGCCGGTATCTCGCTCGGCGCGCTGTTTAATCCGCGTCTGCCCAAGTGGGGATCGCTGGCGGTCCTCGCCTATATCCTATTCAACCTGCTGTTCGCGATCGGGATGCGCGATCTGATGGGCCGCATGTTCGCGCGCAAAAAGGTGCGCGAGGCCAGCTTCCTTTTCCTTGTCCTGTGCGCTGCGCTGCCGCAACTGCTGATGACGCGCCGCTTCCCGGGCGGCTTCCGTATGCTCGCCGCGTTCGGGGGCGAATCGTGGCCCGGCTGGCCATGGGCGGCGGCGGCCAACCTGGTACAGGGCGTGCAGACGCCGTTCGCCGCCTTGGTGCTCGCGGCGTGGATCGCCGGAGCGGCGATTTTCAGCCGCTGGCAGTTTTCCCGCACGCTGGCCTTCGATGCCGACGGGGCCGCGGCCAGCAGCGACCGATCTGCGCCCGCCGGGGGATGGCTGGAGCGCTTCTACCGGCTGCCCTCCCTGGTGCTGCCGGATCCACTCGGCATCCTCATCGAAAAGGAGTTTCGCACTTTGCTGCGATCCTCGCGCTTCCGCCTGGTGTTTCTGATGGGCTTCACGTTTGGCCTGCTGATCTGGCTGCCAATGGCGCTGGGCTACGGAGGCTCTCGTTTGGGTTCCGCCGACCGCCTGGGCGGCGTACCGTTTTTGGCGCGCAATTACTTGACCGTGGTGAGCGTGTACTCGCTGCTGCTGTTGAGTGAGACGTGTTTTTGGAACGTGTTCGGTTTCGACCGCTCCGCGGCGCAATTTTATTTCCTGGCGCCCATTCCCTTTACGCGAGTGCTGGTCGCCAAGAACCTGACGTCGCTATTCTTCGTCGCGGCGGAAATCACCGCGGTCACCTTCGTGTGTGCCGGCCTTGGCCTTCCCATGAATCCCATGAAGCTCGCCGAAGCTTTCGCGATTGCCGCGATCATGAGCTTGTTCCTGCTGAGCGCCGGCAATCTTCAGTCGATTCGTCACGCGCGCGGCGTGAACCCGGCGAACTCCTTCCACTCCGGCGCCGCCGGACGCTTCCAGGCTATGCTGCTTCTGGTCTATCCGCTGATGTTCTCCCCGATCTTGCTGGCTTACCTGGCGCGCTACGCCTTCGATAGCGAGGCGGCCATGTTCGCCGTACTGGCGCTGGATGCGATTCTCGGGGCTGCGATTTACCGGCTCGCGCTGCAGTCGGCCGTGGAGGCGGCCCAAAGCATGAAAGAGGATATGGTGGCGGCGCTATCGGCGGCCGACGGCCCCATCGCCGCGTAGCCGCGGATGAGGCTCATTTTGCTGTGGTGATCGACTCCATCTGGATCGTCTTGGTCTTGGCGTCCAGGGTGCCGCTGACCGTCACTCTCTTTCCCGCGAACTTTTCCGGCGAGGTTTGATCGCTCAAGGTATAGACTGCCTTGCCGTCATACAAAACATATTGGGCGCCGTGCTCCATGACGCAGGCAATCGTGCACTCCGCGTCGGTGGGTCCCATGCGCATCCCGGAATGATCGCCGGTGGGGCACATGCTGTCGGTGACGATGCCGGTGAAGGTCTGCTTCTCCGGTGCCGCGGCCAGCGCCGCCACCAGTGCCGCGAGTACAAGAAGAGCAAAGAACAGAGGCTTCATAACGATGCGTGGTGGGTCCGGTCAAACGCCGGACCCGATCCGGCGTCGCCGTCTCTCCGCAAAACAAAAGGTCAGCGCGGGCGCCGAGGCGGTCCAGATGGGCCGCCCCACACATCCGCACTATCCGATGAATCTACGATTCACTGCATTATTCGCCTGGCGTCATGAGGTGGGCGGTCGAGGTGCCCGGATTCATGATCCACACGCCACCCGACTTGTTATTATCGGGCAATCCGGTTGACTGTGTGGTGGCGCCCGGCACGGCGATCGTCATGTGCACTCGAGCGTGTTCCTGGTCGGCGCCCATCACGTGATACCACACCGATCCGTACTCGGGTTTCACCCGGGTTCCGTCCTTCTCGGCGGCGTCGAAGGCCGCCTGAACCTTCGCCTTGTCGCCCATCGCCTCGAACTTCATATTCTGAGCCGCCCGAGGCAGATTGCCCTTGCTGGTGCACTCCACGATGAAGGGCGGCAAGTTAGGCTGCCCGGACTTGTCGTAGCACACCAGGTTGCTGGTGCCCTGCTTCAAGGTGTCATAGGTGAAGTCGGACTTCCATTTGATGACGGAAGCCGTAGCTTTCAAATTGCCCGGCGCAGCGAGCAGGGCCTTGTCAATAGCGGCTTGGTCTTGGGCGAACGCGCCCGCCGAAACGGCCAGCACACCAAGTACGATTGGGATGATACGTCTCATTCGAATGACCTCCAAGTCATCTGCCTAGAACGTCCTTGATTCGCGAGCGACCGCTCGTGATGCACACACCACTCGCGAACAATAGTTCCGGCAACTTGGTTCAGTATATCGCGACGCAGGGGGCCAGCGACGAGACCGGCGCTGCTTGCGTTCAGGCGCGCTGCGGTCCCTGGCCATCGTGGAGGATCATCCAGGACGTGCCGAACCTGTCCCGCAGCATCGCGAAGCGTTTCGCGAAAAAGGTCTCCTCCATGGGCATGAAGATCTGACCGCCGTCGGAGAGTAGGGCGTAAATGCGCTCCGCCTCCTCCACGCTGTCTACGGTGAGAGTAAGATAAGCGCTGCGCATCGGCTGAAAACGATCGGGAGGAATATCCGCTCCAAAAACCTCCGTCCCTCCGATATCGATGCGGGCGTGGAGAATGGCATTCTTCCAGTCGGGCGGGACATTCGCCGGATTCGGCGCCTGGCCATGCGTCATCATCATCGTGATTTTGCCGCCGAGATGCTGCTCGTAGAAACGGAAGGCGACTTCGCAGTTACCGCCGTAGTTGAGATAGGTATTGAGCTTCATAGAGAGATTCTGTCCAGGCTTTGACGAGCGTGTGGCGAGGCCGCCCGGAAGAAGATGCCGGCCCGGCGGCGAAAGCTGTACGCGCGTCTTTTAAACCCGCGCCGCGCTGGCTTCGTTTGCACGGGCTTTCGTCTCTAACTCCAGCAGCGTCTGCTTGATCGGCAATCCTCCGCCGAAACCGACCAATTTCCCGTTTGCTCCGATCACACGATGGCACGGCACGACGATCGGCAGAGGATTTCTTCCATTCGCCGCGCCCACGGCACGCGAGGCGTTGGCATTCCCCACGCGCTTGGCCAGCTCCCCATAGGAGATCGTCGCCCCGTACGGGATTTCCTGCAATCGCCGCCACACCGATTTCTGAAACACGGTGCCCTCGGGCGCGAGCGGTAAATCGAACTCTCGGCGCCGTCCCGCGAAATATTCGCGCAGTTGGAGGATCGCCTCGCCGACTGGCCCCTTCGCCGATTCGATCCACCCCGCTTCCGGTCGCACCGGCTTGCCGTCTTTTGGAAACGAAATTTGCGTGACGGCGTGCGCATCGCCGGCAATCAGCAACGGCCCGATGGGTGAGTCGAAGTACGCGTAGTTCATTCGCCTAATAGATTATCGAATCGGCTGCGAGGCCGCAGCCGGTTGAGATTGTTGCCCGGCCCGTTCAGAACCGCGAGAGTCATCGAGCGGGCCGAGATGCTTTCGGTATTCATTGCCCGCTCATTTACATTCGCGGTTCCGCAGGGGGGATACTTGCGTGTCGGCCGGCTAAGAGAAACCTGCCCCACCATACTGCAAAAAACAAAAAGGCCCGGCGCATTACCGCCGGGCCCATTCTGACTCCTATGTTCTGACTTCTGACTCCTACGCTTTCGCTTCGGTCTTCAGCTTCTCCCGCTGTTCCTTCAAAACCGATCGGCGGCTGAGCTTTATCTTGTTGCCTTCGAGCGCCAGCACTTTCACCAGGATCTGATCGCCCTCGTTCAGCTCATCGCGCACCTGCTTGATCCGGTTCTCCGAGATTTCGGAGATGTGCAGAAGGCCGTCGGTGCCGGGGAAGATCTCGACGAACGCGCCGAAATCGACGATCCGCACGACCTTTCCGAGATACGTCTTGCCGATCTCGGCTACCGCGCAAATGTCGGTGACCATCTGGATGCAGCGATCGGCCGCGATGCCGTCGGTGGAGTAAATCTTCACCGATCCATCGTCCTCGACGTCGATCTTGCAGCCCGTGGCTTCCACGATGCCGCGAATCACTTTGCCGCCCGGTCCGATCAGTTCGCGGATCTTGTCGGTCGGAATCTGCAGCGTGAAAATGCGCGGCGCGTACGGCGACATCTTCTCGCGCGCCTTATCGATCACGGCATTCATTTTGTCGAGCAGGAACATGCGCCCCTTGCGTGCCTGCTCCAGGGCTTCGGTAAGGATCGCGTGCGTCACATTGGGCACCTTGATGTCCATCTGCAACGCGGTGATGCCTTCCTTCGTACCCGTTACCTTGAAGTCCATATCGCCGTAGTGATCCTCCGCGCCCGCGATGTCGGTGAGGACCGCGTAGTCCTTGCCCTCCATCACCAGGCCCATCGCGATGCCCGCGACCGGAGCGGCGATCGGCACGCCGGCGTCCATCAGAGCGAGGCTCCCTCCGCACACCGAGGCCATCGAGCTGGAGCCGTTCGACTCCAGAATGTCGCTGACGAGACGCATCGTGTAGGGGAACGCTTTGTCGTCCGGGACAACCGCGCTCAGCGCGCGTTCCGCCAGTGCACCGTGTCCGATTTCGCGACGGCCCGCGCCGCGCATGAAGCCGACTTCGCCGACGCTGAATGGAGGGAAGTTATAGTGCAGCATGAAGCGCTTCGAGGTTTCCGTCGGATCGAGCAGTTCGATGCGCTGCTCGTCGTCCTTGGTGCCGAGGGTGGCCGTGACCAGCGCCTGCGTTTCGCCGCGCGTGAACAGCGCGGAACCGTGCGTGCGCGGCAGGACGCCCACTTCGATATCGATCTTGCGGATCTCGTCGAACTTGCGGCCATCGGGACGGTGCCGGTCCTTCAGCATCTGATCGCGGAAAATGCGCTCTTTCAGGCGGTCGAACAGAGCCTTGGCTTCGGACAACTGCTCTTCGGGGATACCTTCCATCGCCTTCTTCTTGGCGGCATCGACGAGCGCGTAGCTCTCGAGCTTTTCGTGCTTCTGCGTGTTCAGCGCGTCCTGCAGGTCGGCGCGAGCAGTCTTGGCGATTTGCTCGTACAGCTCTTCGTTGATCGGCGCCGGCGAATACACGCGCTTGGGCTTGCCGCATTTCTTCACCAGCTCGCGGATGCCCGCCGCCAGTTTCTTGCAGCACGCGTGACCGAATTCGATGGCCGCCAGCATTTCGGTTTCGGTGGCATGCTGCGCGCCCGATTCCACCATGACGACGCCTTCCTCGGTGGCGGCCACCGTGAGGTTGATTTTCGACGCCTTCGCTTCTTCGTACGACGGGTTGGGGACCAGCTTCCCGTCCACCATGCCGACACGGACGCCGGCCAGCACGTGATCGAACGGGATGTCCGAGATCGCGAGCGCCGCGCCCGCGCCCATGATGGCGAGCGGAGCGGGGTCGCGCTGAGGATCGGCCGAAAAAACGAACGCGATCACCTGGGATTCGTTGGTGTAGCCTTCGGCAAATAGAGGCCGGATGGGACGGTCGATCATGCGGCTGGTGAGAGTTTCCTTCTCACTCATGCGTCCTTCGCGCTTGATGAAGCCGCCGGGAAAACGTCCGGCGGAGTAGGTGTACTCGCGATAATCGACAGTCAGGGGGAAAAAGTTGGCGCCCACTTTCGGCTCTGGATTGGAGCAGGCGGTCACCAGGACCACCGACTCGCCGGAGCGGACGATCACGGAACCATTGGCCTGCTTGGCCATCTTCCCGGATTCAATAGTCACGATCCGGCCATTGCCAAGATCGACTTCAACGGAATGCAACATTTTTGAGAGACTTCCTTTAATCAAGACCGACGCGGGCGCCTTGGGGGCGCGGGCCCGGCCTGCTTTGATCAAAGAAGATTTGGAGGGATTTCGCGTTGCGCCGGTTACGTTACCGGCTCTTCGAGATCGATCGCCCGAATCTGCCGCCTTAGAACTACCGGCGGATGCCCAAGCTTGCGATTAGCGTCTTGTAACGCTCCGGGCTGCGGCTCCGAAGATAATCCAACAACCGGCGGCGGCGCGCGACTAGCTGCAACAGACCCCTGCGCGAATGATGATCCTTCTTGTGGGTCTTGAAGTGCTCCGTCAGCTCCACAATTCGGCGGCTGAGAATGGCGACTTGTACCTCGGGCGAACCGGTGTCGGTTTTATGGACCCTGAACTTCGAAATTACGTTAATCTTTTCCGCGCTCGCCAGTGCCATTCGAGAATCGATACTCCTCGTCTATCCTTAATCGTTTTGTTTCAGTTTGTAGAATAGCACAGGTTGCGAGCGTGCAAAGCCGGTCTACTTTAGGCAGGCACTTCTATGAGTTGCGCCGAGCCGCCGCGAATCGCCTGCCAAGGAAGGGACCGATCCAGGCTTACCAGCCTTGCCTTGTGCCGCGCCGCCAAGCCGAGCAGATACGCGTCCGTCACCGACTTCGAGCCGGTAATGAATTCGGGAAGAAACAGCGATTCATCCGCCAGCGACACGTCGTCCGCCCAGAATACGTGATTCGCCGGAAAAGCCCTTCTAAGTGAGCCGAGGATTTCGATGACCTCGGCTGGCGATCGCCGGCCGCTTGGATAGGCGGATTGCGATAGCACTCGAATCATTCCGTTCTCGGTTAAGGGACAAGTAGCCCAGCCCCTGTTCGCACGCCTGCGAAACCATCGATGCATCGGGTCGTGCCCGACATGGTCAGAGTCCACGAGGGCGATCAATGCGTTGACGTCAAGCAGGGCGGCCATCGTAACGTCAATCTTCTTGTTCGAGGAGTTCCTTTACCACTTGCGACGTCACCGGCTTGGCGCCGGGCAGTCGGGGAAGCAGAGGAACGCCATTCCGAGTAGATGCCTTCGCCTTACGCGGCTGCAGCCCGCGGCGGGCAAGATCGGAGACTACGCGTCCCAAACTTTGAGAACGCTCCCCTGCCAGATCCTTCGCCACACGAAGGATGTCCTCATCCAGATCGAGCGTTGTTCGCATGACTTTACTCTATTTCATCTGATGCGATGGTGTCAAGATGTGATGACATCATGCTAGCGCTTGAGAAACAGTGAAAGGGCCATGGCGAAGCCCACCAGCACGACGATCTTCCTCACCATGGGCCGTCCGATGCGCTGGGCGAACCGCGCTCCCGCAAAGCCGCCCACGATCGAACCCGCCGCCATCAGTCCTACGTACGGCCAATACACCATGTGATGCGCGATGAAGTAAATCGCGGCGATCGCGTTGATCGCGCCGCCTAAAATATTCTTGAGCGCGTTCATCTGGTGGATATCCGTCATCCCCAGAATGCCGAACGCCGCCAGCATCATGATCCCGATTCCCGCGCCAAAATAACCGCCATACAGGCCCACGAATAATTGAAATACCAGCGCGCCCGCAAACCACTTCGCGGTGTGGTGCGTGGCCGGGTTCGATGAACGCAAAAGCCGCTGGATGGGCTCCTGGGCCATAAACAGAAGGGTCGCGAAAAGGATCAAATAGGGGACCAGGCGATCGAAGATGGCGACGGGCGTCAGGCGCAGGAACAGGGCGCCTGCGAACCCTCCGATGGCGCCGGGGACGATCATATAGTGCATGCGGCGCTCGACCTGAAGAGTTTCACGCCAGTAACCGATGCCCGCTCCAATGTTGAACGGCCACAAGGCAACGGTACTGGTCGCGTTGGCCGTCACCGAATCCAATCCCAGCCAGATCAAGGTCGGGAAAGTCACCAGCGTTCCGCCGCCCGCCAGGGAATTGATCGCGCCCGCCGCGAAGGCGACGACGAACGCGACGGACCCTTGCACGAAACTCAGGGCGGGAAGATGCGCCAGGACGGGCATGGGGAAACGTTTCACGTTAACACGAGCTGCTTGAGCGCGACCCGCGGACCCCGTAATTTCTGCTGAGGGATGGATATGTTACCGGGCAGGAATCCCACTTTTCTCATTGATACAAAAGGACTTCACACGTGGCGTCCGGCGTGCATCTACGAGCAGTATCTTGCTGTTGGAGGAGGAGAAAAGTTCATGAGAATTGCGCTCATTTTGGCTGCCGCACCGCTGCTTCTGCACGCCGCCGAGCGGACGGATAACTCGGTGACGCGTCGCCTTGACGAAGCTGCGGTGACGTTTTCGGAAATCATGGCCGCTCCTGACAAGGGCATTCCCAGGGACCTGTTGAATCGGGCTCATTGCGCGGTCATCGTGCCAGGATTGAAAAAAGGCGCGTTTGTTTTCGGAGCCGAGTACGGCAAGGGGTTCGTCACCTGCCGCGGCAAGCGTGACCATTATTGGTCGGCTCCAGCCGCGATTCGCGTGGAGGGCGGCAGTTTCGGCTTTCAGATCGGCGGCTCGGAGACCGACGTCATCATGCTCGTGATGAACGATCGCGGAGCGCAGAGGATGCTGGAAAGTCAGTTCACGCTGGGCGGCGAGGGCGAAGTGGCCGCCGGCCCGGTGGGCCGCGAGACAACCGCGCAGACCGACGCAAAGTTCACGGCGGAGATTCTCTCCTGGTCGCGCTCGCGAGGCATCTTCGCGGGGATTTCTCTGCAGGGTGCGACGCTGCGCCAGGACGTCGACGATAACGCCGCGCTTTATGGCAAGCGGCTGGAAAATCGTCAGATCGTCGCGGGCGCGGTCAGACCGACGGGCGCAGGACGCAAGCTCATCGGAGCGTTGGATCGGACGTCTCCTCGCGAGAAGCCCTAGCCGCGCGAGAAGCGCCCCGGAAATCACCAGTTCCGCCGCTAACAGGAATGCCGGAAGGACGAATTCCGTAAACCAACCGGCCCGCACGCGCGTCTCATTCGCATGTTGACAAGACGCGACTGGATCCGTCTCGGAATCGGTGTTCCCACAAGCCTTGCCGCCATGCCCGGCCTGGCTTTTGCCTCTAAGGAATTCTGGGAAGCAAAGCCGTCATCGGAATGGAGTTCCGCCGAAGTGGAGCGGATGATCACCAAGTCTCCCTGGGCCAAAGAAGTGATCATTTCGACGGGCGGCCGGGGTGGCAGTGGATATCCTAACGGCGGCAATCGCCGGGGCGGCATGGGCGGCGGCGGGATCGGATTCCCGGGCGGCGGCATTGGATTTCCAGGGGGTGGCGGGCTCGGATACCCGGGCGGGGGACGCTACCCGAACGGCGGCGGCTATCCCGGGGGCGGTTCTCCGAATGGCGGGAATTATCCGAATGACGGCCCTCGCACCTACCACGCGACGCTCCGCTGGGAATCGGCTGCTCCCATCCAGGAGGCCCTGCGCATCGGTGTCGACGACAAGCCTAATCCGGATTTCGCGAAATATTACGTCCTCAATCTGATCGGCGATCTGCCGGATCCGAGCGACCGCTCGCGTGGCTATGACGAAGATCGCGGCCCGAGCACCACCACGTGTAACAACTGCAACGATGATGACGATCGTTCGCGCGACGGCCAGGACGACGAGGCGCGGGCCAAACGGCGGATCGCGATGTTCAAGGAAAACACCAAGCTCGAGCGCAAGGACGGATTCCTGAAGCTCGAAAAGGTGGAGGAAGGCTCGCGCTTTGGTTCCAGCAGCCCGGGGACGGCGTTCTACTTCTCGCGGCTTGATAACATTACCGTCGAGGACAAGTTGATTTCCTTTTACACGAAGATCGGCCGGGCGGAAGTGCGGGCGAAGTTCACACTGAAGGACATGATGTACCAGGGCAAACTGGCCGTATAGCCGGTGGGGCAGGTTGCAACCCGCGCACGATTTCAATCGTGCTTCCGACGCGTTAGATCTTTTCGAATACGACCGCAGTTCCGTAGCACAAAACTTCTGTCACGCCGTTCATGATCTCGGTAGCGTCATAGCGGACCCCGATCACGCCGTCCGCGCCCATCTCCATGGCGTGCGCGATCATGCGCTCAAAAGCATCCCGCCGCGTCTTCTCACACAGATCCGTCAGCAGCGTGATGTTGCCGCCGACGATGGTCTGCAGGCTCGCGCCGATGGTGCCGAAAATGGAGCGCGAGCGCACCACGATTCCGCGCACCAACCCGAGGTTCTTCGTGATCTTATAGCCGTCCAGCGTGAACGCGGTGGTGACCAAGTCATGCGTCATATGAACAATCATACGCGCGGCACCCTGGAAATGTTCTCGCGGCGCGTACTAGGAGGATCCTGAATAATTGCGCCCGCGGCTCAGTGCGATGCCGGCGCCGGCAGTTTGAACTCTACGTTGCGCTCGTCATTCAGCTGTATCGAGAGATCGCGATCGACCTGATTTAGCGGCACGCGCTTCACGGTGGTGTCCACCGTGACGTAATTCAGCGTGTCTTTGTCGACCCAATACGCGATCACCGGGTAAATCGTATGATCCTTCATCGCGATCAGGAAAATCGTCGGCTGATCGTCGCGCAGAGGGGGCTGCCCCAGCGCCTGTACGGCGGGAGGCGGTCCTGTCTGTTCAGGAGCATTCTGCACCGCGCCCGAAGGAGGCAGCGGAGTGTTGCTGTAGTCGCGCAGCAGCGGATGCACGGCGTCGGGCTGAAAACCCTGGTTGATGATGACGGCCGGCGTTTGTCCGTAACCGCCACTCGGGTCATAGCTGGAATTCGGGCCATACCCGTATCCACTCCCATAGCCGTAGCCGGGGGCGTATCCGGAATAGAAGGAATCGAACGGAAGCCCATAAGGGATGTAAACGATTCCGCCTCCTCGATAGCCTCCTGCGCCGTTCGCACGCGGAGGACGAACACGCGGAAGACCCGACATGGGGACGCCTGGATGCAGGATGTTGCCGCCCTGGCCGGCCGGAATCAAGTGCTGCCCAAACGCGCAGCCCGCAATGGCGATAAAAACGAGAGTCCGCATGGCATCTCCCTGCCTCATTGTAGACGCATTCGCCCGGCACGGGGTTGCCGATGGCGCAACTTTCGGGCCTTAGCCGCCGCTAGAAGGAAGCAAAACAGTACTGCTCTCAGTACTATTCCCGACGTGCTGCATCCGCCATTGTGATGGCTCTGGGAGCGGGCCGAAACTACGGACGAGATGGGGACCGATATTTCAAAATTGATATAGCATCAGGTAAACCACCACGCCCGTGACGCTGACGTAGAGCCAGATCGGTAGCGTCCAGCGCGCGATTTTTTTGTGGCGCGCAAACATCCCCCTCCACCCGCGGCGCAGGGTGACGATCGCGAGAATGGGCACCGCCGCCGCCAACGCTGTATGCGAAATCAGGAGTGTGTAATAGAAAGTCCGAATGGCGCCCGTATGCTGATAACGCGTTACTCCGACGTGGAGATAGTAGACCCGGTAGAAGTGGTAGACCAGATAGGAAATTAAGAAGAGCACGGAAACCGTGAACGCCGCGAGCATCACTTTCTTGTGCGCGTCGCGTCTTCCTTGTTTGATCAAAATGAACGCGGTCACCAGCAGAACCGCAGCCGTCCCATTCAGGAAGGCATTCAACGCCGGCAAATCGCCGAGACTCACGAGAAGCGGCTCCTCATTAAGAGCCGTCTTTCAGGAGCTGCCTGGCGTCGGCGATCAGCTTCGGAACCGCCTCCTGATCGGAGCTTGCATAGAACCCGCGAATCCGAGACTGGCCATCTACCAGCACAAAGCGCGTCGAATGATCCAGCGTCCCGTCGACGGTGTTCAGATGAAAAACGTCGTAACTTAGGTGATTCAACGTCACGGTCGCGCCTGTCAAAAAATACCATTTCCGCGGATCGGCCTCGAAATGTTTGGCGTAAGCCGTCAGCACCATCGGCGTGTCGCGCGCGGGATCCACGGTGAACGACACGAACCGTACGCCATCGTCGCCCTGGAGCGCCGTCTGCACCTGATGCATCTGCGAGCTCATCCGCGGGCACGGACCAGGGCAATTCGTAAAGATGAAATCGGCCACCCACACTCGTTTGTCGAGCGCACGGCTTGAAAACGCCGCGCCGCTTTGATCGGTCAAAGCGAAATCCGGCACCACGCCATAGGAAAGCAGGGGCGGCTTCGCGGAACAGCCGACGAGCACCAGCGTACTAAGAGCGGGAACCGTCCAACACCAGGAGGCCATAAAGCACCGGAAGATAAACCACGCTCGCGAGCAGTACCTGACGCGCCCGCACCACCGTACGGTCGCCCACCACGCGAACGCAGGAGAAAAGGAAGTACAGGCCCACCGCCAGCGCTCCGGCGAGATAAAAGTTCCCGGCCATATCCAGATATTTCGGCAGCAGGCTGATGGGTACCAGCGCGAGGCTGAAGAGCAGCATCCGCCGCGCGGTCGACTCGTTCGACGGTTCGACGACCGGCAGCATGCGAATCCCGGCCTGTGCATAATCGTCGCGGTACATCCACGCAATCGCGTAAAAATGGGGAAACTGCCACAGGAACAGGATCGCGTAAAGCACCCACGCGCCCCACGTCAGCGTGCCGCAAGCAGCCGCGTAACCGATCAGCGGAGGCATGGCGCCGGGAATCGCCCCGATGGTCGTCGAATGCGGCGACTTCTGCTTCAGCGGCGTATACACCAGCAAATAGGAGAGCTCGGTGAAGAGCCCAAGCAGGCTGGTCAGCAGATTCGCACCCAGCCACAATTCGATAAACCCGACGACCGAGAGCGCAATCCCGAACTCCAGCGCGTGTACCGGAGTCACGCGGCCGGAAGGAATAGGGCGATTCTTGGTGCGCGCCATCTTCGCATCGGCAACGCGTTCATACCATTGATTCAGCGCGGCGGTGCCGCTGGCGATCAGCGCCGTGCCGATCAGCGCGTGCAGCATGGCCGCCCAGGTCCACGCGGGGTTCACGTGCGCGCCGCACAGAAAGCCGATCGCCGCGCTCATAAGGATGAAACACGTGATGCGGGGCTTGGTGAGTTCGATGTAGCTGCGTGCGGACGCCATGTTCGGGGATTTGACGGGTAACGCCTCTCCTACTATACCTCGAAATTTCGTTTCATGCGCTACTATGGCCGGAATGGTTACACTTAAAATCGAATGAATCCGGCGTTCATGGCAAAGGCCATCGATTTGGCCCTGGAAAACGTCGCGGCCGGAAAGGGGGGACCCTTCGGAGCCGTCCTCGTCCGGAACGGCGAAATTTTGGCTTCCGGGACCAACCTGGTCACCTCCCTGAATGATCCCACGGCTCACGCGGAAATGGTCGCCATCCGTTCTGCGTGCACTTCCCAGTCCAATTTTCAACTGACCGACTGCGATCTTTACGCCACCTGCGAGCCCTGCCCGATGTGCCTGGGCGCGATTTATTGGGCGCGCCTCCGCCACGTATATTATGGAGGCACGGCCGCCGACGCAGCCGCCGCGGGCTTCGACGATACCTACATCTATGAGCAGCTCGCTCGTGTACCTTCCGCCCGCAACATCCCTTTCAGTCCTCTGATGCGCGAGGAGGCGCTCGCCTGCTTCGCGGCATGGAACGCCAAAACGGATCGCGTAAACTATTGACGATGACCACAACCCTCCCGGCCTGGCTGGCGGCCGCGAATCACGATTTCGCTCGCAAATTTCCCGGAGAATCGGGCGAGCGCCAGCCTGTCCATGCGGTCTACGGCGGCGCGCATCTGTTCAAGTTCGATACCTGCCGGAAGTTCGGATCGCTGGCCGAAAAGGCCGTGAACGAATACGCCCCCGACGGCGCGTCTTTCGCGGAAATGTTCGGCGTAACACCCGAGCTAGCCGAAACCGTCCGCACGCGCGTGATGGAAAAGCTGCGCCGCGAGCCGGTGGAGGATTACCGCGTCGATTTCGAGGACGGTTATGGAACGCGTCCCGACGCCGAGGAAGATGCCGCCGCTCTCGCCGCCGCCGGAGAGGCCGCCAAGGGATTCGCTGAAGGGACGCTGCCGCCCTTCACCGGCATTCGCGTGAAAGCGCTCGGCGAGGAGACGAAGGCTCGCGCGGCGCGCACTCTGGATCTTTTTCTGACTTTGTTTCTCGAAAGAACGGGCGGGAGGCTTCCGCCGAAGTTCATAGTGACTCTGCCGAAGATCACGGTGCCCGAGCAAGTGCATGCGATGGCGGACGCGCTCGAACCGTATCCCGGCATCGGTCTGGAAATCATGATCGAGACGCCGCAGATCCTGTTTCATCTGGACCGCGTGATCGAGGAAGGGCGCGGACGCATCGTGGCGGCATCGCTCGGCCCGTACGATTACACATCCAGCCTCGGCATCTCCTCGACGCAACAAAATCTCCTGCACCCGGCATGTGAATTCGCGCGATCGATCATGCAAATTTCGTTTGCAGGGACGGGCGTGCGCCTGGCGGATGGACCGACCACTATCCTTCCGATCCCGCGCCATCGCGGCCCGGAAATCACCGATGCACAGAAGATAGCGAATCGCGAAATCATGCAACGGGCGTGGAAGCTGCACTATCGGCACGTGCGCCACGCTCTGCATAACGGCTTCTTCCTCGGCTGGGACCTGCACCCGGCGCAGTTGCCTTCGCGCTACGCGGCTCTGTATTCGTTCTTTCTGGAAGGTCTCGAATCCGCTTCCGAACGCCTGAAGAATTTCATCGCATCTGCGGCGCAAGCCACGCGCGTAGGCGACGTGTTCGATGACGCGGCCACCGGGCAAGGCTTGCTGAACTATTTCCTGCGCGCGGTAAGCTGCGGAGCGATTCCCGAAAGTGACGTCCCGTCGTTGACGGGCCTGAGCCACGAACAATTGCGCACGGCATCCTTCGCGCAGATTTTGAAGACGCTTTAAGCCCGATCAACGTGGCGCACGCGCTCTCGCGCGCAGCGTCGCCACCTCTGCGGAAAACTTCTCGGCCCGCTCGATAACTCTCGCGGTTCTGAACCCGGAGCCTCGGAGCCGCGGAACAAACCAGCCGAACGGTGAATGTCCTCTTACAGAACCGCGAATGTGAATGAGCGGGCCGATGACGGGCCCCGCATGGAAGAAAGCGAATTCACTCCGACGCGCCGCTCGCCTTCGCCAAGGCCCGCACCAGCCTCTCTGATCGAAACGGTTTCGCGAGCACTGCGTCCACCATGTGCTCTTCCGGCCGCCCGTGGAGATCTCCCGCCAAACCGGTCAGCACGATGATATGAACTTGCGGCGCCTGCGCCCGGAATTCGCGGATCAGCGCCAGACCGTCTTCGATATCAGGCAACCGCATGTCGAGCACGACCAGCTCCGGCGAGCTTTCGGTGAACGCGCGCCGGGCGCCTTCACCGGTTCCCTCAACCAGCACCTGGTAGCCTGCGCGCTCAAAAATCAGCCGCCGAATTTCTACACCAACACGATCGTCGTCGACCAGCAAGAGTCGCAGCATTCTGGCTCCGGGATCTAATCAGGAGAAGTTAATCAAGAAACGACATTCAGGAAAACTTGACCCCGGCGATCACCAGTTGCGGCATCGCCTGATTCCAGCTTTCGGGCAGCTCATCGAAAGGCAGCCGGAAGGATTTTGTCTCTCCCGGTTTCAGCCCGCCCATGCGCGGGCTGACGATCGGCACGCGCTTGCGCAATACCAGCTGGCCGTAAGCGTCATGAAAGATGCAATAAATGTCCACCGTATCGAGCGGGCGAGCGCCCGCGTTCGCAATCTTGCCTTGAATCTCCACCACCGTCTGTCCGATGTAGCTGCCCGTCGCCTTCATGGTGACGTCGTCGAGCTTCAGATTTCGCGCGTACGCCTTCGCTTCGGGCGTCAGCGCCAGGTCCTCGCCCGCGTGCCGCGCCGACCATTGCATGTAACCGTAAAACGCGCCACCCAGCATCACGATCGCTCCGAGCGCATACAGCAGCGGCGAAGAGCCGGAGGTTCGTGACGATATTTCGCGCCGAGCTATTGTGTTCTCACTGGCCACTAATCGTCATCTCCCGAATCAGGATCGTGGGCGCCGCGATCGAGCCGCGGAATTCCAGATCCGACCCGATTTCCGCAATGTCGAGCAGCATCTGCTGCATGTTGCCAGCGATGGTGATCTCCGAAACAGGATACGCTAATTTTCCGTTCTCGATCCACATGCCCGCCGCGCCGGACGAATAGTCGCCGGTCACCGTATTCCCCCCGCCGCCAATCAGCTCGGTGACGTACAACCCGTTCGGGATACCTGCGAGAATCTGATCCGCCGTCGTCTTCCCCGCTTCCAGAAAGAAATTCCCCGGACCCACGCCCGCATTCCCGGTGATGCCGCGGGATGCGTTGCCCGTTGTTTCGAGGCCCAGTTTACGCGCCGTGTAAGTATTCAGCAGGTAATGGGAAAGGACACCCTTTTCAACCACCATAGTGCGCCGCGAGGCCACGCCTTCATCGTCAAACGGGCAGGTTCCGAACAAGCCCGGGATGGTCGCGTCGTCCACAATGGTCACACTCTCGGCCGCGATCTTTTGCCCCAGCTTCCCGGCGAGAAACGACGCGTGCCGGTAAATCGAAGAGCCATTGACCGCGTCGAAGATATCGCCGAGCAGCGCGCGCGCCGTTCTCGGCTCGAAAAGAATGGGAGCCTTCTGCGTCGGGACCTTGCGCGGATTCAGACGCCGGAGCGCGCGCTCCGCGGCGATGCGCCCGACGTCCTCCGGACTTTCGAGCCCGGACAGGAAGCGCGCGGCGGTGTACCAGTAATCGCGTTCCATCGAAGCGCCTTCACGGGCGATGGGAGAAACGGAAAGCCCGCAGCTCGTGGTACGGTAGCTGCCGACGAACCCTCGCGAGTTCGCAAAGACGCGCCGCGAATGCGAGGTTGAGAAGCCCGCGCCCTCGGAATTTTGAATGCGCGGATCGAAATCCAGCGCCGCGCGCTCGGCTCTCTTGGCCATCTCGATCTTGACGGGCGTTTCCAGTCGCTCGATCGCCGGATCGAACATGCGCAGATCGCCCGCCAGTTTTCCGAGCGCCGCGCGCTCCGGCAGTCCCGCATGCGGATCTTCGCTCGTGATCTTCGCGAGCGCCAGCGCCGCCGTCACCATGGTTGCGATACCTTCCGGCGACAAGTCGGATGTATAAGAAGATCCGGTCCGCTGGCCCACCAGTACGCGCACACCCGCGCCGCGCGATCCCGCTTCCTTTACGCTTTCCACTTCGCGCATGCGCACGCTGACGCTGAACTCCTCGCCTTCGGAGATGGTGAATTCGGCGTCGGTCGCGCCCTGCTTCAGCGCGGCATCGACGGCATCCGCGGCCACTTGCTCCAGGTCCCGGACCAGGGTCGCTCCGCTCATGCGGCGGTTCCTCCCACCGTCATGCGATCGATCCGCACCGTCGGAATCCCCACGCCCACCGGCACGCTTTGTCCTTCCTTGCCGCACACGCCGATGCCTTCATCGAGCTTCAGATCGTTGCCCACCATGCTCACATATTTCAACGCTTCGGGCCCGTTGCCGATCAGCGAGGCACCGCGCAAGGGCCGCGTCAGCCTGCCGTTTTCGATCATGTAGCTCTCGGTCGCCGAGAAAACGAAGTTGCCGCTGGTGATGTCCACTTGCCCGCCGGAGAATGTCGTGCAGTAAATTCCCTTCTCTACCGACTGCACGATTTCCTCGGGATCGCTCTTGCCGGCCAGCATGAACGTATTCGTCATGCGAGGCATGGGGATGTGCTGATAGCTTTCGCGGCGGCCGTTCCCGGTCGGCGTTTGGTGCATCAGGCGGCTCGAAAGCTTGTCCTGCAGATAGCCGCGCAGCACGCCGTTTTCGATGAGCACGTTCCTCTGCGTGGGCGCGCCTTCATCGTCCACGTTCAGCGAGCCTCGCCGGCTATCGATGGTTCCGTCGTCGATCACGGTGCACAGGTCGCTCGCCACCTTTTCGCCGATGCGCCCGCTGAATGCCGAAGTGCCCTTGCGATTGAAATCCGCTTCCAGTCCGTGCCCCACCGCTTCATGCAGTAGAATGCCGGGCCATCCGGGACCGAGCACCACGGTCGTTTCGCCCGCCGGAGCCTCAGCCGCCCCCAGTTGCACGATGGCTTGCCGCGCGGCTTCTTTGGCGAACTCTTCGGGCGTTCTCTCGTTCAGGAAAAAGTCCAGCGTGACGCGCCCGCCTCCGCCCGCGTAGCCGTGTTGCGGCGGGCCGTCCTTCTCGCGCGCCAGGGCGAAAATACTCATGCGCGCCATGGGCTGGCGATCGAAACTCAAGCGGCCGTCGCTGGTCGCCACCATCACGTAGCGCAGGCTGTCGGCGTACGTCGCCTGCACTTGAAATACGCGAGGATCGTAGGCACGCGCGGCATGATCGGCACGCCACACCAGGTCGGCGCGCTCCGCCAAACCCATCTCGTGCGGAGCATGAATCATTGGATAGAGGTTGTGCTTGTGGGCCGTCTCGAATCCGGATCGCACGACCGTGGCAGGTCCTTTCGCGATGCAGGCGGCCACACGCGCGGCCTTGCGGATCTTCTCCGGACTGAGGTCGTCGCTAAAAGCGTAGCCCGTGCGCTCGCCCGAGAGCACGCGCACGCCCACGCCGAGCGTCACGCCTTCGGTCGCGCTCTTGATCATGCCTTCATCGATGCCGATGGAGCTGGTGGCCAGGTATTCGAAGTACAGGTCGGCATAGTCGCCGCCCTCGTTGAGCGCCTCACTGAGGTAGGACTCCAGATCGTGCTCAGTGATATTGAAGCGTTCAGCAATAAACGATTCGGATAATCCCATGCTTCGAGCGTAGCATGCACGCCATTTCACGACGGGCGAAATAGGCCGGGACCAAGGGCCAGGGTCCTTCCTGCTTACGGCGTCTTCGCGCAGCGGAAGCCGATCTCCGAGGACGAGTAGCGCTCCGGAATCGGGCTCCCTTCATAGGCCACTGCAGCGGCGAGCGGCGTGTTGAACGATCCGCCGCGAACCTCAATCCATTCTTCCCGCGCCGACGGGGGCGGGCTTAGAAGCTTGGCGAACATGGCAACGGCGGCTTCGCTCGGAGCAACACTGCCTTCCACCATCTCCCAGGCGTTGCCCACCATCTGATACGCCGGCTGCGCTTTGAAGGATTTCACGGGCATGAGCGCGTGCGTCGCCAGCTTCGGGTTGTCGCTCAGATTCGCCTGGCTCGGATCTTCGGCATTGCCCCACGGATAGCGGTCTCCGTCCACGCCGCGCGCGACGCGCTCCCATTCCAGTTGCGTCGGAAGGCGTTTGCCTTTCCAGTGCGCGAAGGCGCGCGCCTGCGCGACGGTGACATTCACCACGGGAAGATCGAGCCCGCCCGCAAGACCCGTGCATACGGCTGCCGTGGAAGAAGTCGCGCGGCAAAATTCCGCGAAGTCCGCATTGCTCACTTCCGTCTCGTCGATGAAAAAAGCGTTCAATTCGGTCGATTTTTTATTGGGACCCGCCAGGAAAACGCCTTCGGGAACGTATAACATTCCGGGCTGCGCCGCTATTCTGCCTTGCCACACGTACACCATCACGCCTACCGAGATCGCGAGAATGGCCGCGATCAGCGCGAGCACGAACATGCGGCTGGATTTCCCGCGAGCTTCAAGAGCGCCGGGCCTCGTCGAGTGCGTATTCTCCACCATAAATATCTTAAGAATGCCTTTTAAGGATAAACTTATATTTTCCTCCGCCATGATCTATTCCCGTTCGGCCGAGTACGCCATCTGCGCTTTGATCCCGCTCGCCGACCTGCCTCCGGGCGAATTCGCTTTGGTGAAGACCGTGGCGGCCGACACCGGCATTCCCTCGCATTTTCTCGCCAAGCTCCTGCAGGACCTGGCGCGCCTGGGCTTGTTGAAATCGACGAAGGGACCTCATGGCGGGTTCCGTTTGAATCAGCCGCCCGAGGAGATTTCCATGCTGCGGATTGTCGAAGCCATCGACGGTCCCGGGCGCTTCGACCGCTGTCTCGGCGGCGGTTCCGAATGCAACGAGAAAATCGCCTGCGGGATGCACGATGGATGGATGGTCCTCCGGTCGCGTATCATGGATTACTTGGGGGGGACTTCCATCGCCGATCTGGCGAAAGCCCTCGGCGAGAAGCGCCGTCCGGCCGCCCGATCGCGCCGGCGAGGATCCCAACAGCCGGCGGGACGCGCCTGAAGTCCCGGGGCATGTATGTGGGTAGGGGTTGCCGGGGAAAACCCGGTTCAAGGAGAGCAAGCAATGCAGAATTCCGTGCTGGTGCCGATGGTGGTCGAACAGACGTCGCGCGGCGAACGTGCCTTCGACATCTACTCGCGCCTGTTGAAAGAAAATATCATCTTCCTGGGAACGCCGATCGACGATAACGTGGCGAACCTGATCATCGCGCAGATGCTGTTCCTCGCCGCGGAGGATCCGGAGAAGGACATCTCGCTGTACATCAACTCTCCTGGCGGATCGATCACGGCGGGCCTCGCCATCCTGGACACCATGCGCCTGGTGGAACCGGATATCGTCACCTACTGCGTTGGACAAGCCGCGTCCATGGCAGCCGTGCTGCTCGCCTGCGGCAACAAGGGCAAGCGCTATAGCCTGCCGCATTCGCGCATTCTGATCCACCAGCCGTCGATGAGCGGTCTCGCCGGCCAGGCGACGGATATCGATATTTACGCCCGCGAGATCCTGCGCATGCGCGAAACGCTGAATCAGATCCTCGCCGACGCGACCGGCCAGGAAGTGGAACGCATCGCCCGCGACGTGGACCGCGACTACATCATGGAGCCGGCGCAGGCGGTTCAATACGGCCTGATCGATCACATCATTTCGAGCCGCGCCCTGCAGCCCGTCGTGAAGTAACTCGAGGTAGTTTTCGCGGTGAGCGATGACCGCGGCTGAGCCTAAATCCGTCTCCTTCTTTCCCCGCGAGCATGGCGCGACCGCCATGCTTCTTTCGCCATTCGTGTGCGCCCTCATTCTGGCGCGGCGATTCTCCTCGCTCGAGTCCATCGCCCTGGACGCGGCTGCCCTCCTCGCCGTCGCTTTCGCTTTTGCGATCAAAGACCCGCTGGTAGCCGTTTTTCGCCAGCGTTTCAAGTGGAAGCAGCGGCGTCCCGAGGCGTCCACGGCGTGGCGCTGGCTGGCTGTCGAGATTCCCGTGTTCTTAGCGTGCGGCGCAATTCTTTTGGTCCACGGTCCGCGCCGGGAATATGCCGTGCTCGGTCTTTGTGAGGGCGCGTTCGGCGTGCTTGCCGTGCGCACGAACTTCCGCAACAAACAACGCTCGCCCTGGTTTCAGGTGATGAGCGCGATCGCGCTTACCGCGACGTCACTGGTCGCGTGCCTCGCGGCTCTCGGCGCAATTCCAAAATGGGGATGGGTCCTGTGGACGCTGTGCGCTCTGCAGGCGGCGGGAATTTTCGTGGTGCACGCAAGACTCGACGCGCGCAACGCCACGTGCAGGACCGGGCCAGCTGAAGCCGGCAATCGACGGGCGGCCAAACTCGCGATCGCGGTGCTGGTGGTGGCGGCTGCTGCGATAATTCTCGGTTATCGATGGACCATGGCCGCCGCTCTATTGCTGGCCGCTTGTGGCTATGCATGGGAGTTGAAACGTCAGACCGATCCCGCCGCTTTGAAGATGCCGCTGACGCGCGTGGGGCTGCAGGCCTTGACGCTTTCCATCGTCTATGGAGCGCTGTTGATTGTCGGATTATGGTGATCGATCGCGGGAAGAGGATGTGATAGCGTGGTCCGGTGACACCTCCGACAATTGGCTATCCCGAGCGGTGGGCAGCATTCAATCAACGCAACTCCAAGTTTGTAGCGGACTGCTATCCCGCTCTTGTCAGGACTTCGGAGAAGCTTCTCAACCGGTGGGTGCCAATCGAGACCGTGGCGGACGACATCATATTTCTTCTAGGCAGAACGTCATTCGAGGACTACTGCGAACTATGGGTCTTGGCTGGTAACGGATACGGAATCGGAGCATATAAGATTCTACGTGGCCTGTATGAGAAGGTCGTCACCCTCGGATATCTGGTGAAGCACCCGTCCGAGATCCAGAGATTCTACGAATACGAAATAGTTCAGAGGCGCCGGCTCGTGAACCGGGTGAAGAAAGACCCTCATATGCGGACACGTCTCACGGGGACGGAATACAGAGAGACGGAGGAAGCCTACGAAACGGTCAAAGGAAAGTTCCTCGACGCCAGGGGCAGAAGCCTATCGTGGACTCCGCTCGACATGTACTCGTTGGCGATGAAGGCAGGGCACGACCTGGAGAAGATATCGATTCCCGCCTACGTCATACCGACCTACAAAATACACGCGACCGTTAGCGACCTGGCAGATCGAAAAGTTCCGCAAGGCGACGGAACGTTCAAATTCAATAACGGCCCACAAGAGCAATACGCCGATTCGGCCCTGATTACGGCGACCGCCATACTCATGACTGCCCTTGCGATTCATGAAGACTACTTCAGGTTCGGGCTGCGCGCTGAAATTGAGCAATTAAGGCTAAGTTTCGCCCGCTCGTACGAGGGCCGCATGGACCGCGAAATGCCAGCCTAAACTTGTAACCAAACAGTACGCAATCAACACTCCCGCGTCATCGCGGCTCAGAAAATCCATAGCGACCTTTAATGCCCCATGCGCTTGGGGGCGCGGCCGGTGACCTTCTTCATCAGGAACGCCGCCGGCGCCATGAGCGCAAGGACCCAGGCGAACACGTACACCGCGTCGACATAGCCGAGCATGGCGGCCTGCCTTTGGACGTCGCCGTAAATCATGCCGTAGGCCCGCTGCGTGGCTTGCGCGTGGTCGATGCCGAGCAACACGAAATTGTGCGCCATCGCCGCGACGCGGTCCCGCAAAATCGAACTGGACCCCGTGAGGTGAGAAACCAGCACGTTCTGATGAAACTGCGAGCGTCGCGAAAGAATGATGGAGATCGACGCGATACCCAGGCTCCCGCCCAGGTTGCGCGCCAGATTCGTCATGCCGGAAACGTTGTTATTCTTTTCCGGCGGCACGCCTTCATAGCATAGCGTCGAAATCGGCACCCACAGGAATCCCAGACCGACGCATTGATACACGCGCATCATCAACGGCGTGAAGAAGTCGACGTCCAGGTTCAGCGTGGTCATATGAAACAGCGAGATCGACGTCGCCGCGAAGCCGAAAGCGATCATCCAACGCGCGTCCACACGCGAGACCATGCGCCCCACCAGCGGCATGGTGATGATGATCAGCACGCTTCCCGGAGACAGCACCAGGCCGGCCTGCAGCGCCGTGTAACCCATGAGCGTTTGCAGGAACTGCGGGATCAGGACGGTGGCGCCGTAGAGGCCCGCGCCCAGCATGAACATCATCATGCACGCCACCGAAAAATTCCGCGCCTTGAACAGACGAATGTCGAGAACCGGATGGGGATGATAGTATTCCCAAACGATCGCCGTGACGATACATACGGCCGCGATCGCCGCAAAGGTCGCGATGAACGGCGAAGCAAGCCAATCCTCGCGCTCGCCCTTATCGAGCGTCACCTGCAGCGCGCCAATCCCGATCGCCAGCAGCGCGAGGCCAACATAGTCCACGGTGACCATCTTCTTCCGCAGGTCGGCGAGAAACGGAGGATCTTCCAGAACGCGTGCGCTGAGAAAAAGCGAAACCAGCGCCACCGGTACGTTGATCAGGAATAGCCAGCGCCAGTTGTAATTATCGGTAATGAAGCCGCCGAGCGTAGGACCGATGACCGGCGCGGCGATCACCGCCATGCCGTAGACCGAAAATGCCTGGCCTCGTTTTTCCGGCGCGAACGTATCGGCCAGAATGGCCTGTTCGGTAGGAGCCAATCCCCCACCCCCTAGCCCTTGCAGCACGCGGAATAAAACCAGGACCGGCAGATTCGGCGCCAAGCCGCACATCAGCGAACTGACGCCGAAGATGGTCACGCACGTCATGTAGAAACGCTTGCGGCCGAATTTGGTGGAGAGCCAGGCGCTGATCGGCAGAATGATGGCGTTCGCCACCAGATAAGAAGTCAACACCCACGTCGCTTCATCCTCGCTGATGGACAGATTTCCCGCCATATGCGGCAGGGCGACATTGGCAATGCTGGTGTCCAGCACTTCCATGAAGGTCGCCATCGTCACCACCATGGCGATGGTCCACGGATTGTGCGACGGCTTCCAAACCGCAGGCGCAGCAGGCGCTCCGGCTCCGGGCGTTTCGAGCGTGGTGCTCATTCGATGGCCTTCATTTGATGGCAACCTCGGGCGTCACGGACATTCCCGGACGCAGCATGTGATCCTGATTCTGGCCGGGATCGATGGAGATCCTCACCGGAATGCGCTGCACCACTTTCACGTAGTTGCCGGTCGCGTTTTCCGGCGGCAGCAGGCTCATGCGCGCGCCGCTTGCGCCCGCCACGCGCTCGACACGCCCGCTGTATTCGCGTCCGTTCGCGTCCACCTTGATATTGACCTTCTGCCCGGACTTCAGGTTGCGAAGCTGGTTCTCCTTAAAGTTCGCCGTCACCCACAAGTCGTCGAGAGGCACCAGCGCCATCATTTCCTGCCCGGCCTCCACGTTCTGCCCGGGGTTCACGCCGGACTTGCCGATCACGCCGTCTGCCGGCGCGCTAATCGTGACGTAAGAAAGGTTCAGCTCGGCCTGATCGAGCGCCGCCCTTTGCTGGGCCACTTTCGCCCGCGCGGTCTGCACGCGCGATTTCGTCATGGAAATCTGCTCGGGTCCGGTCATGGCGGTTTCCACGGCGGCGTCAGCTTGCGCGAGCTTCGCCTTGGCCTGCTCCACCGCGACTTCGGCGGCCTGCACGCTCTGCTGCGCTTCCATCACGCCGGCTTTTTGCGCGTCAATGGTGGCGCGAGACGCGGCCAGTGCGGTCTCGGCCTGATCGTACTGCTGTTTCGAAATCTCATCCTTGGCAACCAGCATCTTGTAGCGATTCACGTCCTGCTCGTTGCGCAGCGAGTTCGCCTCGGCCACTTTCACATTGGCCTGCGCGGAAACGAGCTTCGCCTGCGCGACGGCTAATTGGCGCTGCGCATACGCCACGAACGCCGTGGCATCCTGACGCGCCGATTTCGCTCCCGTGAGCGTGCTGCTGGTGGTCATGGTGGTGAGCGGAACATCCGTGCGCGAAGTTTCAAGCGATGCGGTCGCATCTTCCAGATCGGCGCGCGCTTTGGCGACGGCGACTTCGAAATCCTTGGGATCGAGCTTCACGAGCACGTCGCCTTTCTTCACGACTTGTTCATCTTCCACAAGCACTTCGAGCACATGCCCGGAAACGCGCGGGCTGATGGCGACGATGTGTCCGTCGATTTGCGCGTCGTCGGTGGATTCCACCTTCTGCAGCTCCGTCCAGTAATAGAAGCCCCCGGCGGCGAGGATCAGAACGACCACGGCGGCGGCGATCTTCTTTCCTGCGTTGCTCTTCGTTTTACCCGTAATGCTGGGTTCGGCCACTTTATTTGCCTCCGATGAACTGCTTCAAATTCGTCTCCGTCATGCCGATGGCCCGCGCCAGCGCGACCTTCGCGAGGTTGTGCGCGTACAAGGCGGAGATCAGGCTGTCCTGCGCGCCGGCCAGGGAATCCTGCGCCTGCACCACTTCGATGTTGTCGGTGACGCCCGCCGTGAAGCGGTCGCGCGCTTGCATCAGCGTCTGATCCGCTAATTCCAGACTGCTCTGCGCCACGGACACCTGGTCCGCGGCCGATTGCAGATCGAGCAACGCGGAGCGGATATCGGTATCCATGCGGCGCTCCAAATCCGCTATTTCGTCCTTGCGCTGTTGGATGGTTGCATCGGCCTGCAGCACGTCCGCGCGAATGCGTCCGCCGTCGAAGACATTAACCTTCAGCTCGCCCGTAAGCTGGAACGTCGCGCGCGATTGTGCCGGAACCACGCCGACGTATCCATAATTGCCGTTCAACGCAAGCACCGGATAGCGTTGCGCCAGCGCCGCCTGCCGCGATAATTGCGCCGCTTCGAGCTGGGCTTTCAAACTGAGGTAATCGGAGCGCGATGCTTTGGCGCGTTCGTTCAACTGTTCCGGCGTCAGGTTTTCGAGAGGCGCAAAGGGCGCGGTGTCGGTCAACTCGATCGCTTGCGAGCCCGGCAAGCCGATCGCTTGCTGCAGCGTCAATTTGTCCTTGGCGAACCGGTTCTGGGCGGCGAGCAGTTGCTGCTGGCGCGACTTCAGTTCAACTTGCGAGCGCAGTTCATCGATGGCCGGCGAGACGCCCGCCGCGTGCTGATCGCGCGCCCGCTCATACAGCGCCTGCGCCGTCGCGACTTCGGCGCGCGTGGAAACGACGCTCGCGGCATCGGCGATGATCGTCAGATAAGTGTTGGCCACGGCCTGCACCACTAAGTCACGGGCGTCCTGCAAGCTGAGTTGGGAGGCACGCAGATTCATCGCCGCCGACTGAAAGTTCTTGCGAGCATGCCGATCGAAAACATTCACGTTCGCCGTGGCCCGCCCGTCCAAGTATGCGAAGGGCCCGATGATCTGCGGGATCCCCGCGATATGGAAGCCGAACGTCGCAAGGCTGAGCGTCTGCGCGTCCTCGGCGGCATAGGCCGACACCTGCGGCAGCAACGCGCTCAGCGCGCGGATGCGGTCGGCACGCACCATTTGATCGGACGATTCGCGCTCCAGGACGCTCAGGTTGTTCTTCAATCCTCGCTGGATCGCCTCGTCGAGCGAAAGATTGAGCACCGCCGGAGGCTGCGCCCCTGTTTGGCTGGTTGTCTGCGTCTGGGCGCGTGCCGCGGCCAGACACGCGATGAACAATCCGAAGGTACGCATACTCTTGAGCATACTTATAGCGATTGGCCTCTTTACTAACAGATGACCCTGCAGCAGGAAAAGCCGCAAGCTTTCTTCCAGTAATAACTATTGTATTATCAAATGGTTGGATTAGACAATGCGATGATATATCGTCAATCGCCGATATATCGGCTATCGCGGCGAATACCAAGTTTTTGCATTCTGGATTGCAGTGTGCTGCGTTTCAGACCGAGTAAACTCGCAGCGCCTTGCGAACCGCCGACCACCCATTTCGCGGCGTTGAGCGCATCGAGAATGTGGCGCTTCTCCGCCGCGGCCATGGAAAGCACTCCCCCCAAACTGCCGGATTCGAGGGAATATAAGGCGTCGTGAGGGATGGTCAGGCGCTTGCCGGTGGTCAGAATGACGGAGCGCTCCACCACGTTGCGCAGCTCGCGGACATTTCCGGGCCAGGAATAATTCACCAGGGCCTGCATGGTTTCAGCGGGGATCGCGTCGATTTGTTTGCGCATGCGCGCCGCGAAATCCTGCACGAAAAAGCGCACTAATGGAGGAATATCCTGACGACGTTCGCGCAAGGGCGGAACGGTGATCGGAAAGACGTTCAAGCGATAGAAGAGGTCGGATCGGAACTCCTGGCGCGCGGCCATCCCGCGCAGGTCGCGATTGGTTGCCGCGATCAAACGAAAATCCGCCGTAATGGTGCGCGTGCCTCCGAGCCTCTCGAATTGTTTATCCTGCAAAACGCTGAGGAGCTTCGGCTGCAACTCCAGAGGCAGATCGGCGACCTCGTCCAGGAAAAGCGTCCCTTGATGCGCCAGCTCGACGCGTCCCAGGCGCTGGCTGACGGCGCCGGTGAAGGCACCTTTTTCGTGCCCGAACATTTCGCTTTCGACCAATCCAGCGGGCACGGCCGAACAGTTGAGCTTCACGAAGGTCGATTGCGCACGGCGGCTGAGGCGATGGACGGCGCGCGCGATCAGCTCCTTGCCGGTGCCGGTTTCCCCTTCAATCAGCACGGCGGCGTCGGTGGGCGCGGCGGTTTCCACTTGCTCCAGAACGCGTTTCAACGCGGCGCTGCGTCCGATAATGTCATCGAAGCGGAACTCGCTGCGGATTTCCTCTTCGAGATAAACTTTCTCTTCCTCGATCTTCTGACGGAGCTCGTTGATTTCTTCGAAGGCCAATGCGTTATCGACGGCAATGGCCACCTGGCGAGCTACGTGATGCAGGAATCCACGCTCCTCGGCGCTATAAGGATCGGGCTGGCGGGAGGCGAAAATCATGCTGCCAAGCTTGTGCCGCGCCGTGGTCAGCGGCACCCAGAATCCGCTGCGCACTTCGTTCCCCCGCATCTGTTCGATAATGTCCGGCCGGAACCGCGTTTCCGTTTCAATGTCGGTGAGATAGAGCGCCTGTTGAGTCTCCCAGGCGACTTCCGAGGGCGAACCGCGGAGCGGCATTTCGAGCCCCACCATTTCAAGTCCCCCGAGGCTCCCTTGGGGAACATCGCCCGCGATCGTCTCGATCCGATAGCTGCGGGTCTGCTCGTTGATCAGCACCAGCACCACCCAATCGAAGCGAATCAGCTTGCGCAGGGTGTCCCATAGACTGCGGAAGAGGGCGTCGAGGTCCCGGCATCCGAGAAAGGCTTCGGAGATTTCGGTGAGGGCTCGGTATTTGAGAGCGCTATCGTTGGCGGGCATGAGAGGGCGATAGTCCTATTTTAGTCGGGTGTGCGGCGCCGGCTGTCCCCGCTTCGTGTCTGTTTGCCGGCGCTGGCGGTGGTCAAGCGTCTGTCGATTCGCGGATCGCTTACGTACGCCGCGCGCTAAGCGCGGGCAATTTCGGCCAGAACGAGATCGTGCTAACCCCTCATTAGCGACTTCCAATGCCGATACACCAGCGACACAGGCAATCCGACCACGTTGAAATAGCAGCCATCGATCTTCTCCACAAACTTTGACGCGAGGCCTTGGATCGCATAGGCGCCGGCCTTATCCATCGGCTCGCCGCTGGCGACGTAGTCGGCGATCTCCGGGTCCGTCATTTGCACGAAGCGCACGGTGGTCTCCGCGTGATCCACGATCGCGCCGCCCGCATGCCTCAGGCAGATGCCGGTGATGACGACGTGCTCGCGTCCGGAGAGCATTTGGAGCATGGCGCGCGCGCCGGCGGAATCGGTCGGCTTTTCGAGAACGAAATCCTCAACCACGACGATCGTATCCGCGCCCAGCACGACTTCCCCCAGACGCTCCCACGCGGCGTGGGCTTTTTCGCGGGCGAGCCTGCGCGCGTAGTCGACGGGAGCTTCGCCCTCGCGGCGTGCCTCCGGCACGGGACGTGAGCGGACTATAAATTTGAAACCAGCGTGCTTGAGCAGTTCCTTGCGCCGGGGAGACTGCGAGGCCAGGATCAGTTGGGGTCCACGTTTCGCCACGTGACAGGTATAACATCTCTGTCTTGGATGCTGCGTGGTAGAATCGAACTTCCCCCGCCAAACGAAACCATGCAACGTGCCGGCCAACTCATTGGCAAGCTAAAGATGTCGCGCGACCCCGCCGATGCCGAAGCCCGCGCGCTGGCGGCATGGAAGGTGGCCGCCGGGAAGAAAATCGCCGAACATACACGCGCCACCGCCGTGGTGCGAGGCTCGCTCATTGTGGAAGTGGAAGATGTGGTCTGGCAACGGCAACTCAATACGTTGCGCCATTTCCTGCTTCGTAATCTAGCTGGCGCGTTGGGAGAAGCGACGATTACCGAAATCGATTTCCGGCCCATGCCGGCTCGCAGGCAGCCGCAAAGAGCGGCTACGGCGAGGCCGGGTCAGATCGAAGACCCCGTGCTCAACCTTTTATATCTGCAATCTCAAAATAGGAACAGGGCGTGAGAATCAACGAACAAGACGTCCAGCGCGTGGCGGAATTAGCGAACCTCGCTCTGACCAGCGCAGAAGTTGCCCGCATGGCGCGCGACCTCGACGGAATTTTAGGCCACATCGAAAAGCTGAATGAGTTGGACACCACGAACGTCGAGCCGATGGCGCAGGTTCTCTTCGATGCGGCGAGCGAAACCGCGACACTCCGCGAGGACGTCGTGCGGCCGCCGCTGCTCAACACGGAAGCCCTCGCGAACGCGCCCGTTTCCGGAGGCGGTTATTTCAAGGTGCCCAAGGTGATCGAGCGATGAGCGCGTCGTCACATGGGTTAACAGCGCATTCGATTGGATCCATTCGCGCGGGGTTGGAATCGAAAGAGTTCAGTGCCGAGGAATTCACGCGTCAGGCACTGGCCTACGCCGAAGCGGAGAATCCGAAGACCAACGCGTATCTGACGTTTTCGCCGGAGAGGGCCCTGGCCGCGGCGCGCGCCGTCGACGACAAAATCGCCAGGGGTCACGATCCGGGACCGCTCGCGGGCGTCCCGATTGCCGTCAAGGATGTGATCGTCACGCGCGGGCTGCGTACGACGTGCGCTTCCAAGATGCTCGAGCACTACGTTCCGCCGTATGACGCGACGGCGATCATCCGTCTAGAGCAGGCGGGCGGCGTAATCCTCGGCAAAACGAATTGCGACGAGTTCGCGATGGGCTCGTCGAACGAGAATTCGGCGTTCGGACCGGTGCGCAATCCCGTGGCGCTCGATCGCGTACCGGGAGGATCGAGCGGCGGATCAGCGGCGGTGGTCGCGCAAGGGACGGCCGTGCTCTCGCTGGGCTCCGATACCGGGGGCTCGATTCGCCAGCCGGCGTCTTTTTGCGGCATCGCGGGCGTGACGCCGACCTATGGGCGCGTTTCGCGATTCGGTTTGACGGCCTTCGCGAGCTCTCTCGATCATATCGGCCCGTTCGCGCGTTCGGTTCAGGACGCGGCGACGCTCCTCGGCGTGATCGCGGGGCGCGACGAAATGGACGCGACTTCCGCGTTCGCGCCCGTGCCCGACTACACAGCCGTGCTGGATGGCGATCTTCGCGGCCTGAAGATTGGCATTCCGCGGGAGTATTTTGAAGGCCTCGCGAGCGACACCGGCGACCGCATCCACGCCGCGGTGGAGACGCTCCGCACGCTGGGATGCGAGGTGCGCGATATCGCGCTGCCGCATACGCCTTACGCCGTTGCTTGTTATTACATCATTGCGACGGCCGAAGCAAGCGCAAACCTGGCTCGTTACGACGGCGTGCGCTACACGGAACGCGCGGCTTCGGCGCAAACACTCGCCGATATGTATCGCCTGACCCGCGAGGAAGGCTTCGGAGACGAAGTGAAGCGCCGCATCATGCTGGGAACCTACGTCCTGAGTGCGGGTTATTACGATGCATATTATCTGAAAGCCCAGAAGGTCCGCACTCTGGTCGCCCGGGACTTTGCGCAGGCGTTCGAGCAGGTGGACGCGATCGTCGCGCCCGTGTCGCCGTTCCCCGCCTTCAAGATCGGAGAAAAAGTGGCCGATCCGGTAGCGATGTACCTTTCCGATATCTATACCATTACGGGTTCGCTCGCCGGAATTCCCTGCATGAGCGTCCCGTGCGGCCGAACGCCCGGCGGATTGCCGGTGGGACTGCAGATTCTGGCGAAACATTTTGATGAAACCACCATGTTTAGGGTCGCCGCCGCGTATCAAGAGGCATGCAACGTAAAATAAATCCGGCCAGCAGCCGGGTTTCGTGTAGCTGCGGCCTGTCAAAACGTATCTAATGAGTCGGTCGCCCCAGGGACTACAAAGGCGTTACCTTAAACGAAGGAGAGAAACGAATGGCATTTACCCTACCTGCACTGCCTTATGCGCCGGACGCACTTGAGCCGCACATCGACAAAATGACCATGGAAATTCACCATGGCAAGCACCATAACGCGTACGTGACGAATTTAAACAAGGCGCTGGAATCGGCGCCGGACCTGGCTTCGAAGACCATCGAGGAACTGCTAGCCAACAATTGCGCCATCGTGCCGGACGCCATCAAGACGGCCGTGCGCAATAACGGCGGAGGCCACATCAACCACTCTATGTTCTGGAAGATCCTGGGACCGGGCGCAGGCGGAGCGCCGGTGGGCAATCTGGCCGCTGCGATCGGCTCCACGTTCGGCAGCTTCGACACGTTCAAAGAGAAATTCAACGCGGCCGCCACGACGCGCTTCGGATCGGGTTGGGCGTGGCTGGTGAAGACCGGGTCCGGTTTGGAAATTTATTCCACGGCCAACCAGGATTCGCCGGTCATGGAAGGCAAGTTCCCGGTGATGGGCCTGGACGTGTGGGAACACGCTTATTATCTGAAGTATCAAAATCGCCGGCCGGATTACATTTCGGCTTGGTGGAACGTGGTGAATTGGCCGGAAATAGAGCGCCGTTTCAACGCCGGCAAATAAGATCCCTCCTCGCGCGGGCCGCGTTTTTCGAGGCGCGGCCCGATTACGGCGCGCACTCATTGAACGTTCATCGATCGCCGTCCTTGTTCTTCCTGGACAAACGTTAAGTGCTGCTCTCCTGAACTCCTAAGTATTTTCCCTGAGGGTATTGCACGGGCGAAGCACCGATACTGGGAGTTAGAATTCATATGGCAGCACCTCCCCCAGGCAAAAGACCCTCCCCTCCCGCAAGCAAATTTAACGATCACTACGCGATTCTGGGAATCGACTCCAGCGCGGATACGGAGATGATCGAGCGCGCCTACGCCAAGCTGGCGGAAAAATATGGCCCCGATAATATCGATTTCCGGGACGATGAGAAGTTCGCGGTCATCCAGGTGGCCCACGAGACGCTGTCGAATCCGGAACTGCGCAAGGAGTTCGACGCGCTCAAGGGCGTGGCGGGCGATCATGGGCGCCCGATGTTCCTGGGCCTCGATTTCTTCGAGGTTTTGGGGCGTGAGATCGGGTTGCGCGGCGCTCTGCTGTGCATTCTCTACGACCGCCGCCGCACGACGCCCGCGACGCCCGCGCTTTCCATGCGCCACGTGGAAGCCATGCTCGATGCGCCCCTGGCGGCGCTCACTTTCGCCCTGTGGTATGTAAAGCAACGCGGCTATGCCGCCAACGACGACAAGAGCAACATCCAGATTACGGTGGAGGGCATCGATTATCTGGAGAAGCATCGGCCGAAGCCTGAAGACGTCATGCCGTTCATCAAACCATCGGCGATCTCAGGCCGCAAAATGCCGGTCAAGCCATCACCCGAGGCTGTCGACGCCGATTCGCTGAACGGGCTGCTGGTGAGCACTGCCTCAGGCGGCCAGGCTCCTGGCGAAAACGCTGTTCTCCGCTCCTCTTACCGCGGAGCCGAGGCTACATAGGCGGCTATGTCCAAAATGTCGTCGTCATCGAGTTTCTCCACGACGCCCTTCATCAGCTGATCCAGACCGCCGTTCGCTCCGCCGTTCTTGAAGTTGTAAAGCTGGCGGACGATGTAGATGGGATGCATGCCCGCAATGCCGGGCACGTCGCCGATGCCGTGCAGATCGCGGCCGTGGCAGATGGCGCACTGGATGGTCTTCCCATGAACGTTCTTGACCAGCGCCTCGCCCTTTTTCAGGCTGCCTTTGGGAGCATAGGCGGTGAAACCGGTGTGCGGATCGCGCTCCTCGATACGTTCGGCGTCCAGAGGCATGGTGATGATGCGGTTCCCGAGCGGCTCCATGCCGCCGTCTGCGGCCGGGAGCCGCATGCGTGAGCGCAATACCAGGCTCTTGGGAACCATGTCGGCCTCCACCACCTTGGTCCACAGCACCGGCTTCAGCGCGGAGAAATACTCGGCCGCCTGGCGGACGTCGTCCTCGGTCACCTGCTTGGCGATACCGTTCATACGGGCCGGATCCTTGCGCGCACCGCTCTTGAAATATTCCATCTGCCGGATGATATAGGCGGCCGGCAAACCGGCCAGACCCGCCGATTCCGGATGGCCTTCGCCCGACATCAGATGGCAGGAGCCGCACGCCAGAGCGTTCGGCGGAGTGCCGTGCACCACGATCTGGGGCGGCTTGGGATGCTCATTCGGGAACCAGTCCGGCGGATTCATCAGGTCGTCGATCTGCGCCGCGGTGAGCGAAAGCGTACTGCCCGGAAGCTGATGAAGCTTGGCGGCGTCAGCGTTGGGCTGTACCTTATCGGGCACCGGATAGGCCCAGCTTAGGTCCTTCCCCTGCGGCGCTTGCGCATGCATCGCCCATACTCCCATGAGCGCGAGCGCAAGGACGGGAACGCCGTTTCGAATGAGGTTTCGCTTCATCGTGAGCCTCCTGAGATATCGGAAGAAACGCCTGCCGCTCCCGGGAACTCGATTCCGGAAACACGGGGGGCGGATCTCATAATATACATCAAACAATACATGAATAACATTCGCGGTTCTGCAGAGTTCGTATTCGAACCAGTTATAATCGGCACGCGATGATCAGTGCTCCGCTCACCGGTTCCTTTCAGATTCTCTTCCTGTACGACGTGTGCGAGGAGATCAACACCATGCAGCTCCGGAAGCTGATAGAGGTCGGCGAAATCGCGGAGCGCCGCCGCGATCCGGCGTTTCATCATCCTTCTCCCGAATACGTGCGCTTTGAACGTCCGCCGGTGGTGCAGCAACTCGGACCCCTGGTTTTTAAGAATGGAAACTTCCGCGCCGAGTTGAATTACTACGAATACGGGGCGGTGAGCGTAAAACTCAGTCTGCCGTTCGAGCTCGATTGGCCTGAGTTGGTGGCCCTCTCGGGCAAATGGATCGCCGATCCGCAGCTGGAGGCGGAAGCGCTACAGATCGTTCGCCGATGCCTGGAAAAGGCCGGGCCCGCGATGGTTCGGCCGAGCCAGGACTGGCTCAGCGAGGATTACTACATCATCCACCTGCACAACCCGGAGGAGCCGGACGGTTCGCACCGCTTCCACGGAACGGATCTGATCGCACAGCACGGAAGCGAGATCGCGCGCATTGTCCGCGGAGAAAAGGCTCTCCTTTCCGAAGAGGAGACGCGCGAAATTCTGGGATCGCGCATGTCGTATTATCCGGAGGATCTGATGGTGGTTGGCTGGATCGCCGCATTTATCTGCGACACGCCGGAAGGCGCAACGCCCACCGTACAACTGCTGGAATATGCGAACACCCAACTGGTGGAGTTCCGCTATTACGACAGGGTTCTCAGCCGGGTGCTGGAGCGCGTGTATGATGCGCTCGATCAGCGCGGCGGTTTGTTCGCGCGCTGGCGCCTGGCGAGGGAGGCGGAGAAGCTCAACAAGATCCGCCTGGAGGTGCGCGAACTCACCGAAAGGATTGACACGTCGATCAAGTTCCTGAGCGATATGTTCTCGGCGCGCCAGTACCGCATGGCCGCCGTGAAGATCGGCGTCGACGATTACCGGCGACTGGTGGAGAGCAAACTAAATACGGCCGGGGATCTGTACACCTTCATGATGGATCAGTTCCACGCCAGCCGCGGCTTTGTGCTGGAGGTGATGGTCGTGGTGATCCTGGTAATCGAACTGGTATTCGTATTTCGCGGTCAGCCTTGATCCGATCCATCGCGGCGGCAAACGAAAATGCGCAACTCGACGACCGGAGCGATTTCACGCGTCCGGCTGCGCGTCCACGCTTGCACTTCCTCTTATAAATTCATGAAATTCAAACTATTGACGATAGGCCTTCCGTATATGCGGATGGCGGCATGGACCGCAGCTCCGGATGAGAATAGTTTTGGCGGATCGTGACTGGTCTGCGCCGCAAGGAAATCGCTGTCATGCGGGAGTGCGATCACGCAAGAACGCGACGGCCGGAAAAGCGCTATGGCAAGGACGTGGGCAGGACGAACAAGCCGAAGTGCGCGAGCATACGTCCCATTAAACTGTCGCGCTCGGAGATGCTGACCCAGGAAAGCTGCTGCTGGTCGTCCTGATCGGCAAAAAAGCCGATCCCGCCGCGCGTGAGGCGGTGGTCGCTCCAGGAGCTGATCACCTGGCCGTTGAGGTAAGTAACGAAGTGGTCGTCCTGCACCGAAACGCGGACGCGATACTCGCTGCCCCGCTCGAGCGTGAGCGGCAGGGGGAGTTGGATGCGATCCCACTCGTGACCGTTCAGCATGACGTAATGGACCAGGTCGGCGTTGGGCTGTGGACCGGGCCGAGTGATCTGGATCTTGGCGGCGTAGTAATTGGCGGGATTGGTGGCTCGGAAGGCCCAACTGAGGCTCTTGCGCTCGATCTGTCCTTGAAATTCCATCTGGTAGTTCCGCATCAGCGTGGAACGCGACCACAACCGCAGGCTGCCAGGCTCGACCAACGAAGGAGAGGTCGGGGTCTTCCAGTCGTGAGGGTCGTCAACTTTGCTGGTGCTGTTCAGGGCCACCGTGACCCATTCGTTCAGCCCGCTATGAAAATCATGGTGCAGGGTGACCGGTGCGCGGTCGCGCACGAAGCTTCCGATGGTGTCGGTGGTCCGGCTAAATAATCCTTTATCCGATGCTGGACCGGAAGTGGGGGGAAACGCGGTTCCCTGGGCGCCCTTGTTCCCAGGGAGCATCAACATAGCTACCAGCAGGGCCCCCAGCGTAACGAAGGCGACAGCCGATGCCTGATTCGAAGAACTCGCAGAGCGCGCTTGCTGTTTCTGGCGGTTCTTGGAGACGGACCACAACTCCTGCTCATCCTCCTCCTCGCGGAGGACCTGTGCGGACGCCAGGCGCGCTTCCCGGCGATGCTCGGCGCAGCAGTATTGCTGATCCACCATGGACCGCAGCCACCCGATATCGTTACCGCACATGAAACACTGCATCAGAAAATGGTCTCTGTCTTAGCAACCCGATTTTATCAGCCGGTACATCATTTCCAACAGGTCTAGGTGAAGAAATGCTAGAGGCATGCCACCACCTCCTGGGTAGTTCTAAGGCCTATGCTTTAGATTGAAGCTCGGCGTCCGGCCAGCAACCGGTTTCAGCAGAGCCGGCGGGACCGAACAATAGCAGCAGCATGGGCTATGTCCATGGAACCCTATGACCGATAATTCCCTTCCTCCCTTCAAAGAACCCGCCTCCGATGATCTGCGCTCCGAAGAACCCGCCTCGGACAACCGCATGGTCTCGGATTCGGACGTACCCGTGGATATTCCTATCACAGATGTTCTGGATCTGCATACCGTTTCACCCCGCGACGCCGAGGCCGTCGTCGCAGAATACCTTCATGAATGCTATCGGCTGGAATTGACCGCAATCCGCATCATCCATGGCCGGGGGATCGGGGTACAGCGGGCCATGGTTCGCAAAGTCCTTGAGCGGACGGAGTTTGTCGTCTCGTTCGGGGACGCGCCGATGGAAGCCGGAGGTTGGGGCGCGACCGTTGTTACGCTGCGCCGTTGCGATCCCGCAAAAATGTGACTTTCGCAAAAAGCCGTCCTGCTAAAATCGAAGCTCGCGCCCAGCGGCATAAGACAGAAAAGATAAAGAGGCAGAAAAGATAAAGAAATGTTCGGCAAAGTGTTGGTAGCGAACCGCGGAGAAATCGCCGTGCGCGTGATCCGGGCGCTGCGCGAAGCCGGGATCCGCAGCGTAGCGGTGTATTCAGACGTGGATCGGGCGTCGCTGGCCGTGCAAATGGCCGACGAAGCCGCTTCGATCGGCCCCGCCGCGGCCTCGGAAAGCTATCTGTCGATCGACAAGATTATTGACGCCGCGCGCAGGTATGGCGCCGAGGCGATTCACCCCGGTTATGGATTCCTAAGTGAAAACCCCGAATTCGCGGACGCCTGTTCAGATGCTGGAATCACTTTTATAGGTCCGCCAGCGTCGGCGATCCGCGGCATGGGGTCGAAAACGTCGGCCCGGCGCCTAGCGACGGCGGCCGGTGCGCCCGTGGTTCCGGGAACCGAAGCGGCAGTGGAGACCCTCGCGGAGGCGAAAGTAATCGCGGCCGGCCTCGGATATCCCGTGCTGCTGAAGGCGGCGGCGGGGGGCGGGGGCAAAGGCATGCGCCGCGTGGATCGCGAAGCGGATCTGGAAGCCGCTCTCCGCGATGGCTCGAGCGAAGCACTGCGGGCGTTCCACAACGCGGAAGTCTATCTCGAAAAAGTGGTCGTCGATCCGCGGCACATCGAGATCCAGGTGCTGGGCGACCAGCACGGCCACCTGATCCATTTGGGCGAGCGTGAATGCTCCATTCAGCGGAGGCATCAAAAGGTAATCGAGGAATGCCCTTCTCCGTTAATGCGGGATGATCCGGAACTGCGCGATAAAATGGGCGCGGCCGCGCTGAAGATTGCGCGAGCGGCGGGTTACTACAACGCCGGGACCATGGAGTTCCTGGTGGATCGCGACCGGAACTTTTATTTCCTGGAGATGAATACGCGCCTGCAGGTGGAGCATCCGGTGACGGAGCTGGTCGCGGGGCTCGATCTGGTCCAATGGCAGTTGAAGATCGCGGCGGGCGAGAAGCTGACCATCCGGCAGCAGGATGTCACCTGGAGTGGATCCGCCATCGAGTGCCGCATCTATGCGGAAGATCCGGAACAGGGATTTCTACCATCGCCGGGAAGGATTACCCGCTGGAGGGAGCCTTCGGGTCCCGGTGTGCGCCTCGATTCGGGCGCTTACGAAGGCTGGAACGTGCCAATGGAATACGATCCTCTGCTGGCGAAATTGATTACGTGGGCGCCTTCCCGCGAGCTCGCGACGGCGCGCATGCATCGGGCTCTCAGGGAGTTCGTCATCGGAGGGATCCGCACCAATCGGGAATTTTTCGCGGGCCTTTTGGAAGACGATGAATTTCGAGCCGGCCGGCTTTCCACGGCGTTTCTCGAAGAATTCCTCAAGCGGCGCGGCATTGCGGAAATCGATCTTGAAACCCAAGCTGTCGCGGCGCTGGTGAGTGCGTTGCAATCGCCAAGGCCGGGGGCGGTCACGCAGTCGAAGCCCGCAAGATCAATTTGGTCACAAGCGGGAAGGATCGCCGAGCTGCGATGACCTACGACGTGACGATTGGCAAGCGCACGGCGAAGCTCACCGTCGAAAACAACGAGTTCCGGTACACCCGCGAAGACGGCGGGAGCCTCGCCAAAGTTTTTTCGATCGAGCCGGGCGACGACGGACGATACTCGGTGTTGATCGAGGGCCGAAGCTACCAGGCCGTGGTCGGGAACGGCGAAGTCGTGGTGAACGGACGCACGCTCCGCGTGAATGTCGAAGATCCCAGAAAGCTGCGTGGACGCGGTTCCGCGGAGCAAGGACAAGGGCGGCAAACCATCGCCTCGCCGATGCCCGGTCGCGTGATGCGCGTGCTGGTGGAGGCCGGTCAGGAAGTGGAAGTTGGACAAGGGCTGATTGTGGTGGAGGCGATGAAGATGCAGAATGAGATGAAATCGCCCAAGGCGGGAAAGATCCTGGAAGTCCGCGCCTCGGCCGGCGCGGCGGTGGCGGCGGGCGACACGCTGCTCGTGATGGAGTAGTGGCGGCGTTTTTTAGTTCAACGATGTGTGCTCGGACGGCAAATTCCCCCGAGGTCGTCATCCCGAGCGAAGCGAGGGATCTGCTTTTGAGATCCGGCAAGAGACGAACAACAGCAGATTCCTCGCTGCCGCTCGGAATGACAAGGTTTAAGTTATGAGTGTTGAAGTGAACAGGCGGTAAGCATCATGGAAAACTGTCCGAAATGCGGAGGCACGGGCTGGAGGATTGTCGAAAGGGCTGGGCTATCGGGCGCGGCGCGCTGCGATTGTGCGGCGGCGATCCGCACGCGCTCGCTCAAGGAGACCGCAAACATCCCTCCGAATTATCGGGACGCGACGCTCGAGAATTTCGAAATCCCGCAGGACAATCCTACCGCGCGGCAAGGACTCGGAACCGTGCTGATGCAGACTCGTAGCTTCGTGCGCGAATTCCCCGCCGGGGAGCGGCCGGGGCTGCTGCTCGTGGGCAATTCGGGAACGGGAAAAACGCATCTGGCCGTGGCGGCCATGAAGGCGCTGCTCGAACGCGGCCACGAATGCATTTTCTTCGATTATCAAAATCTGCTCGACCGGATTCGCTCGGGCTACAACGCGGCGGCGGGCGCCGCGGATCGCGAGGCGTACCGCTCCGCTCTGGATGCTGAGGTCCTGGTGCTCGACGATCTGGGCGCGCATCGCGTGACGGAATGGGTGGAGGATACTGTAACCGCGATTATCACTTACCGGTGCAATCATAAGAAGCCCCTGATCGCCACGACCAATCTCCCGGACGACGACGTCACCGGCCGTGCAGTGGAATACACCAGCGCGGGCGGAGAGAAGGTTTATAAGAAGACGCTCGGCGAGACGATCGGCGCCCGGGCACGTTCGAGGCTGTTCGAGATGTGCCGGATCGTGAACATGCCGGCGGTGGTTGATTATCGCGTGCAGATGGGCCGGGGACGGGCGCGGTGAAAGAGTTCGTCCCGGCAACGTCATAAGGTATTCAACCGCGTATGACATAGAAAGAAAATTACTAAAGGTTAGAAATTACAAGATCCTCGGCTTTCTCAAACATTCGCTGCAACCTTTGTGCGATCGTCAGCGTCTAATAGCCGAGGGCAAAGAAGCCCGTGGATGATTGCAATCTGGGCTGAAACCAGCCAGCACCCCGTAGTCGCAATCCTTAAATAAAAACAAACTAAGGAGTTAACCTTTCACTATGAAGTTCATGAAGATGACGTTAGGTCTTGCTACCCTGGCACTCGGAGTTGCGAGCGCCGCCACCAGCTACAACGTTAAGTTGTACGATCCAATGTGGATCGGCAGTACTCAGCTGAAAGCCGGCGAGTACAAAGTCGAGATGCAGGGCGACAAGGCCGTTTTCAAAATGGGCAAAACCGTGGTCGAAGTTCCCGCGACAATGGGCAAGGGAGACCGGAAGTACGACGCGACTTCGTTCGTTTCAGAGAATTCAAAGATCCTGGAAATTGATTTGGGCGGTACCAGCAACAAACTTCTTTTCAGCGCCGGCGCGGGAGCCCAGAACGCGGGCGGCAGCAAGTAAGAACGCGAGCGGTGTTTTCTGCCAGAAAGGGGACAGTCGGCTGTCCCCTTTCTGGGCGATTTGCGATTTCGCTAGGAATGCTCTCGAGTCGTCGCGGTGCTAGGTTTGACCTACGGAGGCCCTTCGCCGAGGCCGTCCAGCACGAAGGTTCCGTTGTAAGCTCGGAAATTCAGCGAGTACTCTTTGCCCCCTGACTTCCACACCAGCAGGTAATTCCCATTAGGCAGTTTCTCGGGCTTTCCCATGGCGATGTTTTTCATCACCTCCGGAGTAAAGAAGAGTCCGAAGTTGGCCGCCAGATCGGATTCCCCGCGGATGGCGCGGACGTCCGCGCTGACTTCCCAATCCATCGGATATTCCACGCCTTTGTCGATCGTCCTGACGTCGCGGCGGGCCACCGCGAGTTGAAACTTCTGCCACCACTTGGCAAACACGGGATCGACCTTGTCGGCGGCGGACGCCGGCGGAGCGTGCATCAAAAGAGCGGCCGGCACACCAAGAGCGGCCAGCATCATCATCGCGGCCGCGGGAAACTTCGCCAGATTCTTCGCGAGTTTCTTCATATGCGTATCTCCTATATTACCCAGCCGCGATGCAGGCCGGGATCACGGATCGACTGGATGTGCCGGATCTGTTGGCGGGAGATCGACAGGTATCAGGGCGGGGACGCTATTATTGGCGGGCCTCGCAACGCTCTGCAAGTGGAGTTCCAGCGCCGTCGCTGTGAAATAAGGGGCTTCTCGCGCGCTAAACTGAAACCATGCGGATCCTCGTCGTCGAGGACGAAAAACGGATTGCCGACTTCTTGTCGCGGGGACTGGAAAGCGGCGGCTACGCAGTGGACGTGGCGAACACGGGCGGCGCTGCGGTCGACATGGTGCACGGCACTGAATACGACCTGATTATTCTGGATCTGGGACTGCCCGATATGGACGGGCTGGAGGTCCTGAAGAAGATTCGCAATCGCAAGGTATCGCCTCCGGTGCTGATCCTCAGCGCGCGCGACGCCGTCGATGATCGGGTGAAGGGACTCGAAGGCGGTGCCGACGATTATCTGGTGAAACCGTTCGCCTTCGTGGAACTGCTGGCCAGGGTGCGCGTGCTGCTACGCCGCGGGCAGCCGCTTCCGGAGCGCCTGCAGGTCGGGGATCTTGCGCTCGATTGCATCCGCCGCAAGGTCACGCGCGCGGGCGGGAATATTGAACTCGCTCCCAAAGAATTCAGCATCCTCGAATACCTGATGCGCAATCGCGGCCGGCCTCTGAGCCGCACCATGATCGTCGAGCACGTATGGGACATGGACTACGACGGGCTCACCAACATCGTGGACGTCTACATCCGCCATCTGCGCAGCAAGATCGACGATCGCTTTCCGGAGAAAATGATTCAGACCGTGCGCGGAATTGGCTACATGCTGGATACCCCGGAGAGGCACGTGGAGCGAGGGAATTAAAGCGATGGCTCGCGCCCCTCGCATAGCGCCGCTGCTCGAGCGCGCGAAACGTGTGGTGCGCGGGCTGCGCTTCCGCCTCACCTTGAGCTACGGTCTGTTCTTCACGGTGTTGCTCATCGCCATCGGAGTATTGTTCCGGCAGGCGCTGCAGTCCGAAATGAATGGCGACGTCCAGGCGGCGCTCGAGGAGGAGTGGGGCGCGGCCAAAGGCTACTTGCGCATCGAGAATCAAAGGCCCGTCTGGGTGGAGGATTCCACCGATCCAGAAGAAGCGTACATCGTGGAGCGCCTGCGCCATGTGTATGTGCTGACCGATCCCGACGGATATCTGCTCGAACACTCCCCCACCTACGACTCGATTGGAATCGATTCTCCGCAGGAGATCGCGCGCATTTTAGGGCTTCCCAAGCCCGAGACTCACGTTCGCCGCGATAAGAACGGCGTGCCCTATCTGATCAAGGCGGGTACGGTGCCGGACGAGAAAGGGCGGCCATATTTCTTCGCATTGGGACGTTCGCTCGAGGAGAACGAGAAGACCGTGGACGGCTTCACGCGTACCTATTTTTTTCTGTTGCCTGCGATGATCGCGCTGACGGGACTCGCGGGATGGGTGCTGGCGGGCAGGGCGATCCGGCCGCTGAACTCGGTGGCGCGCGCCGCCCAGGAAATCACCGGCGTGAACCTGTCGACCCAGATTCCCGGCCGCGGGGCCGGCGACGAGCTCGATAACCTCATCGATAGCTTCAACCGCATGACCCGGCGATTGAGCCAGTCCTTCGACCAGATCCGCCAATTTTCAACGGACGTTTCCCACGAGCTGCGGACGCCGCTCACGGCTATCCGAGGCCAGTTGGAAGTCGCGCTGTTCACCGCGAAGACAACCGAGCAATACCGCGATGCCATGGTATACGCACTGGAGGACGTCGAGAAACTTTCGAGTATCGTGCGCGCACTGCTGCTGCTTTCGCAAGCAGAGTCCGGGCAATTGGTGCTGCAACGGTCGCGGATCGATCTGGGCGCGCTGGCGGCCGAGGTGGTGGATCAATTCCAAATTCCGGCTGAGGAAAAGGGCCAGTCCCTGACCGTGCTGTGCGATGAGGGCACATGCGCTCTCGTGGACCGCACCCAAATGGAACGCCTGCTTTCCAACCTGCTTTCGAACGCCATCAAATATACGCCCAGGGGCGGCCATGTGAATGTTCGCGTCGGCATGGACCCGGAACGTCCGGGATGGGCCCGTCTGGTCGTGGAGGACACCGGCGTGGGAATCGCACCCGAAGACCTGCCGCATATTTTCGACCGTTTCTATCGGGTTCGTAACGCGCAAACCAACAAGATCGAGGGCCTGGGATTGGGCCTCAGCTTCGTGTCGTGGATCGTTTCCGCGCATGGCGGCGAACTTCATGTGGAAAGCACGCCCGGCAAGGGCAGCCGCTTCGAGATCCGCCTTCCGGCGATTGCTTCGGCGCCAACTCACCCCAACGTGGAACCAGCCGCGGAATCTGTTTCCCCTTAGCCCGGATTGCTCCCATACAGAGTCCTGGACGGATCAAGAAAGCGGACGTGAAACTCGCGCTTTCCCATTTTTTAGAGAGCCTGCGCGGGCTCGGGGATGAGACGAAATAGATCGATGCGCATCCCCTCAATCATGGCGAGCAGTGGGGCGACGTCTACAGTTCCGATGCCAAACCTAAACAGGAGCAGACGCCCTTCGAGGGCCACGCGCGCCAGCCAGAAGGCCGCTTGCTGGCGCACGAGCGTGGAAGCGAACTCCGGCGATTCGGAATGCGCTTCGACAATCAGGCGGCGGGCGTGCGCATGCAACGCCAGAAATTCACGCGTTAACTCGGCTAAATACAGCCGGAAAATGCGCAGGCTGTCGCGCTTCCACTGGGAGCCGGCCCGCGCATCGAAACTCCTTTGGTTCGCAAGAAACTGCGTATCCTGGGACGAAAGCAGCCGCTCCATAACTTGGTAGCGGGCAAATGAGAAGCCGGAAGCGGCATCTTCCGCGCTTTCGCGATTTCTGCGATGTCCGAACTTTTCAGAACCGAAAGAAATCCACGCGAGTACCGCCGCCAATCCGGCCACGGAGCCGGCCGTAGCGATCCACGCCAATATCACCAGCCAGGGATGCATCGACAACTCCTAGATCTCTTCGGTCAGAATAATACAGTTTGTCGGCGAATGCAAAATCAATACTCCGAATTAGCGATAATTCAGTGGCGTCCAAAGCGAATTAGTGCGGAATTGATCGCGTCCAACTGGCGGCTCACCCGGGCATGGGCGGCCGGGTCCCAGGAATGGCCGGCCACGGAATCACGTCTAGCGCTGTCAGGACGAAGAAGCAGGGACCAAAACGCCAAAATGAAGAGCGAAGCGCCGAGCATAGCGTCATTGATGGTCAGATAGTACGCTGTCGACAGTAGGTTCGCCGTCAACAGACCAGCCGCTCGCGCGAAATAAAAAACAGAAAAGCCACCGATACAAAGCGCGACATTCCTGGAGAGCTCAACGGGAAACCACGTAATAAATACGGCGATCAGTAACAGGAATATGACAATAATCAGCTCCAGGCTGCGTTCGAGCGTCAAGAACCGGTGCACGATGGCCGACTGCCCGGAAAGGATGTTTTTGTCAAGCAATGTGCCTGCCCCCGCGACGATGATCGTGCAAAGAGTGACAATCAGCACGCTGGCACGGCCAAAACGCGCCAGGCCGGCATGTTTGGCAAGAGCAACCCGGTACATTTCCAATACGACCACGAGGCCCAACATATGCAGGATGGACTGTTGTGCCATGTACGTAATGGCAAAGGAATCGGAACGCAAAGGGATCTCGCTCAGCGCCAATCCCCCGCCGAGATAGACCAGAAAATAGACGGAGAGGAACGGATAAATCCTGAAGAATCGGGTAATCGCGATGCGAGCGAGCAGAACAGCCGAGGCCGCCAGATTGGCATACCATAGCCAACGGCTGATGGGGTCCATATCCGAAGTCTAACATTCGTGAGTAAAGAACTTACCGCGAGAGAGGGGGCAAGGAGAAGTTCGAACGGCGAAACTCACGCGGCTCGGGCTGCCTTCTTGCATGCGGCCGCGTGAGTTCCCGATATCTGCTAAGGCTAACTAATTCCCGCCGCCGCTGCATGGATAGCACGGCGGATAGGGAGATTGCGGGTAAGACGTCGCCCCAACAGTGGAAACCACCGAAAAGGCCAGCAACGCGAGCAGCACGATTTTCTTTAACATGTCTTCGATTCCTCCAGGGATTTGGGAGAGCTAGAAACTCTCTGCGGAGGAGCATATGGCGTATGTCGTCGGCATATGACGGCATATGCTGATGTTTTCGGGATTCAGAACAACTGTCATTGCGCCCACCGGGTTTGCCCAGGTAGACGCGACTCCAGTCCCCATCACGAGCGTGTGCGGTTTACAATGACCTCAGGATGCCGCGCTTTAAAATCAAAGGCGTACTGGAGCGCTCCGCCGCCACGGATCTTTGGAGGCGGACCCTATCGGCAATCCCAACCGCTTACGGACGTTTGGCTTATCTTGCTTCGCTGCGGGATCAGAACTCGGGCGTATATCGTCACCACGGCTTAATGGCGACTTTCGGCCGGGAAGCGAGCACTCGCGCTCTGCGCGAGAGCCATGAGCGCTGTTTCCTCGACTGGTTGAACCTGGATCTCGAATCGAAAACGCGGGACCTGAGGGAGTTTATCGAGGGATTGGAAGATACCCCCGAAGTGGTTCTGAGGTATCTGACGACTAAGCACAGAAACGAATATCAGCTACCGGACAGATGTCTCCCTATGGAGCGGGAGCTCTTCCACCGGGATTTCAACATGGCGGCGGCCCTGCTCAGTCACGGTTTTGATAAGGAGCGGGTCTATCGAGAATCATCGCCACCCGCGTAACTTGCCCGACAACCTCAATTTCTTCCGGATAGGCATAGACTTCCGGGTCGCAGTGCGACGCGGGGTGGGGCTGGACCACAATCTGTCCTGCTCTCGATGAGCACCATCCGCAGCGGTAGCCGTCGCGATGCTCCAGAAAGTAGATGGGCCGCTCAAATTCATTGGTCCAGCCGGAGGTCACGATGCGGCGCCGCGACTCGTCCACTACGACCAGCGACCCGGGAGGGATAAGCGGATCCATGAATCGATCTTCGGTTCCAATCAAGCCGTATCGGTATGAACGTAAATCCATCTTGTTCAACAGCATCACGGGGAGAGTCCCCCACCGCTGAATCATCCGGCTCAGGAATACGGTCCGGCTCAAATCTATACCAGGATCGAGCGCCAAGGGCACCTGAACCTCGCCTTCTTCCGGCCGGAACCCAATCAAATGAGTACGTTCATGCTCGAGCAGAGCGGCATCTCCGGGCAGGGCGGACAGGGTAATTCCGTACCAGGAAAGTACGTCCGAAAGTTCCAGGCGGTAGATGGCGCAGAGTGAATATAGCTTGTAGATGGACGGTACAGTGGCTTTGTTTTCAATATCCGCGAGGCGACTCAGCGCGATAATGAACTCGTCGTTGTTGCGCCGCGCCGCAATCTTAATGCTCGCTTCCTCGACGTCCCGGAAGCGTAGATTCAATCGTTCGCGGATGCGCTTGAGTTTCTGACCTGGCATGATGAGACCGCGAGGCGTCCCACCGCTAGACCGTTGAGGTCCAGACGCCAGTACCAGACGCCATTGGGAATGGATTAAGTATAGCGTTTTAGAGAGTCTATCGGCTCATACTGAAGAAATACCGAGCCTTCGCAAGGATATTCAGGCCAATCATGTTCTGAAATCGGAACAAAATCTGCCAGGCCTGGGATTTTTCCAAGGTCGGCGGCGAAAGCCAGAGCCATTATCGGCCGCCGCACGATAACTGCCGCCAAGGATTATCATGAGAAACATGAGCAGCGCGGGTGGAAATCGCGGATATAGCAGGCTTAAGCGTAGCAGGCCGGAGCGCGACCGATGACGGCTGCTCGAAAGCGGAGTGGCGCTGCCGGCGCTGCCGCGCCGCGGAGGATGCGCGTAGCGTTCCAGGGCGAGCTCGGAGCATTCAGCCAGCAGGCGATTCGCCAGTTTTTCGGAACGCAGGCCGAGCCTGTTCCCCGCCCCCGCTTTGACGACATTTTCGCCGCGCTCAAGAGCGGAACGGTGGACGCCGCGGCAGTTCCGATCGAGAACACGCTGGCAGGATCGGTACATGAAAACTACGATCTGCTGATGAGATATCCCTTCGAGATCACTGCAGAAACAAATGTGCGAGTGGTTCATAACCTGATCGCGCCCCCGGGAACCAGCTTTAAGGACATCCAGCGGGTTTATTCGCACCCGGTGGCACTGAATCAGTGCCTGGATTTCTTCGCCCAGAATCCAAAGATCGAGCGGGTTCCCTATTACGACACTGCGGGCAGCGTAAAGATGCTGATGGAAGAGCATCCCTCGCAATCCGCTGCCATCGCCTCAGAATTGGCGGCTCGCATTTATAAGGCGCGGATTCTGAAGCGCGGCATTGAGGACGACCGCCAGAACTTTACGCGGTTTTTTCTACTGGAGCCTGCCGGAGCCAAGCCGCGCGAGATTCCTGGCGCTCCTCAGTCTGGCGCCGGGCGGGGTCATGGGAAAAAGTCAATCCCGCGTACTCCCCGTGTGTCGTCCGAACGTCCTTGGAAGACGTCACTGGTATTTTCCACGAAGAATGTCCCCGGAGCTTTGTTCCGGGCGCTCAGTGCACTGGCATTGCGGGATCTGAACCTGGTGAAAATCGAATCGCGGCCATTAAGGGGCAAGCCCTGGGAATATCTGTTCTACTTGGATTTGCTGGGACATCGCGATGAAAAGAATGTACAAAACGCGCTGGCGCATCTGGCGGAGGTCGCGGACTTCCTGCGCGTGCTCGGCAGCTATCGCTCGGCTTGAGCCGGGCAGAGACGGCAGCGGAAATCGGGAGCGGGAATTCGGAATGAGCGTGCTTTTTTATTTCCTTTGGTTGGGAGTTTCCTACGGCGCGGCAAGTAACGCGGAGCTGATGAAAGCCCGCAATGCGCAAGACCAGCCTGCTCTTGAGCGGATCGCGTCGCAGGCCATGGCTCGAGCGGATAAGGAAGCGGGCGATGCTGCAGCGCAATACAACGCCGCTTTCGCCGAGTCCACGCTCGCCGAGGTCGCCATGGAGGTTCGGGATAAGAATCTGGCGCGCGCCGCGACCGATGCCGGAGCGCGGATGGCCGAGCGCGCCGTGACGCTCAAACCGGAAATCGCCGAATACCATCGCATTTACGGGACGTTGTGCGGGCAGGCGGCAGCCGCGGTCGGCGGTCTGGGCGCATTGAAATTTGGGCGCTGCGCACTCGATGAGGTCAACAAGGCGCTGCAACTGGACGCCAAATCGCCGATGAATTACTTGAGCCGAGGGATCGGAAACTACTACCTTCCGGCGGCGTTAGGTGGCGGAGTCGAACTCGCGATGAAGGATTTTGAGAAGGCCGCGGAATTGGATCGCAAGCTACCCGAGGCCCACCTGTGGATGGGCGTAGCGCTGCGCAAGCTGAATCGCAATGCGGAGGCGCGTAAAGAATTCCAAAAGGGTGTGGAACTCGATCCGTCGCGCGTGTGGGCCCAGCAGCAACTGGAAAAGACTCCAGAGCAATAAGACCGGTTTTCGGGGACAGAGAACGACCTGACGGGTCGCTACTTCTCTTGCACCACTGGCCGGCGATCCATACATCCGCTCACGGAAAAGCACATCCCGACACTCGCGCGGGATGACTCCTGGGATCACTACGGGCAACAGAAATCGAGCGAACTGCAAACAACCGGGACAATACTTCCCGTTTGCGGTTACTCCGGCTTGTGGATAGCCGGTAAATCAGGTTGCAGCCCCAGGAACTCGGGACCCTCGAATTGCGGGGCCGTCAGCACTTCCAGGGGAGCGTCCGTCTCGCTCTCACCCTCGCCTGTCTTCCGCTCGGCGCGCCGGGCCATCTTTTGTTGTTGCTTCTCCTTGCGCTGCTGCTCTTTTTGCCGTTTTTGAAACGTCGGTGCTCCGCGACCCGCCATATTAAAATCCTCCCGTCATCATTCCGCCACTCGACAAGCTCGCCCGTAAGGGCGAACTCGCCGTTGGACCACGCCGCTCGTATTACACGCGGAACGAACCAAGCCCGTCACCGGACTCTGCCATTCACTCTGCGGCGTCGCAGGATTCCGGTACCACGCCTGTGCGTCGGCGGAGTGCCCTGCGGCAACTCATTCAGAAGGTGAGGCCCCGCTTTTGCGGTCGTGACGCCGGATCTACTCTTCCATTGTAACGCAGTCGCTGTTTTTCGTCACCAGCCGCTGTATCAAGTCTCGCAGTGTTAAAGCGGCCTAGTGGCAGGTAGGAGCTCTCGGGAATATTTCTCAACCCGATATGCCTGACGCGGCGACGGGTGAACGCTGACGGAAATCGCGCGCACCCATGGAACGCGATCGTGCGCGGAATTCATCCGCCGGGAGCCAACGTAGAGATGCGCGCTTACTTCTTTCCGGGCATTACGATATTCGAAACAGTGATCGCATCGCCCTTCATGTCGCCCGTCAGACGAACCGTATGTCCGGCATGCATCGGAAGGAGAGGGAGGTCTTGGTTCGCGATCGCGTAGACTTTCCCATCCGTCACGAAAACGTATTTGCCGCCGTTCTTGATACAAGCCTGAACGCAGTCCCGATCGGTCATTCCTGGGTGCGAGCTGGTCATGTGAGCGTGGCTGGCGCCGCAATTGCTATCGCTGATCTGCCCGGTCCAGGTTTGGTCGGCGGATTGGGCGAAGGTAACGAGGCCTATCAACAGGGCTACGAAGCACAGAATTTTAACGAGGTTCATAGACAACTCCTTCAAGATACAGAGCAGGAACAGGGGCCCTGCGTTTCAGGCAAAAGCCGATTTTAGTTCACCGCGCTGAGTCGCCCCTTCTGCCGGGCGGTTCCGCCGGGTCCTTACTTCACGATGTTGTGTCCGCGACCTTCCTCAGCGCCCGATTGCGCATGGCATAATCGGAGGCAGGAATCGAGGGCGCTGGAACTTGCACGGATGAAATTCCCCGAATCATTACAGGAGCTTCTGGCCGCAGCCCGGCGCCGCGCGCTGGGGCATCTCCTCGCGCGCGAATTCCTGCTTGCCGCGGCAGTAGCGTTGGGCGTCGCCGCGATCGTGCTGCTCGCGGGAACCGCGCGCCTCGGTTTGTATTGGATTCCGCTCGCCGGGCTCGCCACGCTGACCGCCCGGCTGATCCTCGAAAATCGCAAACGGCCCTCCCGTTACGCCCTCGCGCAGCGCATCGATGAACGGCTAAAGCTCTCCGACACGCTCTCCACCGCGGCTTATTTTTCCGACGCCAATGCGGCCCGCCGCGTCGATCCCGGGTTGCGCGATATGCAAAGGGCCCGTGCGGAAGAAGTCGCGCGGTCCGTGGACGTGCGGCGTGCGCTGCCGATGCGTCGGCCTGCCGCGCTCTATCCCGCGGTGATTCTGGTTTTAGTAGTCGCCGGCATTTTCCTGCTGCGCGTCGCCGCCACGGGATCGTTCGACACGCGCGCCTCGCTGGTGGAAGGTCCTCTGAAGGCGCTGTTGCAGCCGGCCGAGAAGCAGGCCCGCGCGGAAAAGAAGCCCGGCCCCGGCGAGGAACCCGGCAGCGGCGACCAGACTTCCAAGGAGCTTGATAAGAATCGCGACTACGCGGGCGAGCCGGAAGCTCAAAAGGAAGCGGAGGCCGAAACTCCCGAGACGCTCGACGCGCAGAAGGGCGAGCAGCAGAAGGGCGAGGGCAAAGGCGAGCCTTCCAGCGCGGAATCGCAGACGCCGCAGAATCCACCGAACCTGGAGAATGCTTCCGAGCAAGGGAAAGAGCAGGACGGCCAGCAGCAGGAATCGCTGCTCGACAAGCTGAAGGACGCGGTCTCCGACATGATGAATAAAGTCAAGCCATCGTCCGGCAAGCAGCAGAAGAGCAGCCAGAAGGGCAAGAAGAGCGAGCGCCAGCAGGGCGACAGCCAGGAAAAATCCAGCGACATGGATGATAAGAACCCGGGCGACAACGCGGATTCCGAAAATCACAACAAGGGCAATGAAATGGACGCCAGCGGCTTGAGCGCGGAAGGCGAGAAGGATGACAACGAGCACAGCGGCATCGGCTCGCAGGAAGGCGACAAGTCGGCCCGCCAGGCGGAGGCGCTGAAAGCCATGGGCAAGATCACGGAGCTGTTCGGGAAGCGCGCGGAGAATGTCACCGGCGCGGTAATGATCGAGGTCGGCTCCACGCGCCAGCAGTTGAAGACGCCGCTCGCCCAACGCGACGCGTCGCACGCGGAAGCGGGGAGCGAGATCCACAGGGACGAGGTTCCGCTCGAGTACGAGCAGTTCGTCCAACGCTATTTCGATCAGGTTCGCCGCACCCAGACTCCCTCCACCAGCGGCCCCTAGGAGCCGTAAGTGTTTTTCCTACATCGACCTTTGTTGGCCTGGTCCTGCAATATCAGTGCCCCGCGCAACCCCCAATACCGGGTTTGCCTTCGTCCGGATTAGCTGATAACCTTTCAAATCAGCTCGTTGGCCTAGCGAGAAGTTCGTCCCGCCCGGCTAAATTACGGCGCCGTCCGTATACAGGTTAAGCCGCTTCCGTACGAAAGAGATAGTAGGAGTTCTTAGTACCATGAGATTCGTCTCCATTCGCCGACCAGTGGTGGTGTGTGTGTTCGCAGGAATCGTTTTTGGAGCAGTCCTGGCCCCAGCGCAATCCGTCGACGGCGTCCTGACCGGCCTCGTTACTGATCCCAGCGGAGCCTCGGTTCCGGGGGCCGCGGTGACGGCCGCTAATCAGGCGACGGGTGTCCAATACACGGCGGTCACGACCGCTCAGGGTGAGTATCGCCTGGAGCATGTGCCGATTGGCGTCTACGATATCAAAGGCGATAAGCAGGGATTCGCGCCTCTTCCCGTTTCTAAAGTTCTTGTGGAACTGAATCGCGTCACGACGGTGAATTTAGGGCTGGCGCTCGCGAGCGCCACGACGGCGATCGCCGTGGAAGCGAGCGCTCCTATCGATGAAGCCACCGCCCAGTTGCAGACTAATTACGAAACAAGGTCGCTGATCGATATACCGGTCGCCGCCACCGGCAGCGGTTTTATTAACCTAAGTTTGCTAGGAGCGGGAGTCGGGTCGTCGGGCGGCTACGGTTATGGCATCGGACCGAGTGTCGGCGGCCAGCGTCCCACAGGCAATCGTTTCTTCGTGGAAGGCGCGGACAATAACAGCTACTTTTCGCCAGGGCCGCTGGGTTATATTTCGAATGAAGCGATCGCCGAATTTACGCTGCTCCAGAATAACTTCGGCCCCGAATTCGGTGGCGGCCAGGGTGGCATTTTCGACGCGGTGGTGAAAACCGGCGGCAATGAGCTGCATGGATCGCTGTACGAATACAATCAAAATCGAGATCTGGATGCGCTCGATGCGATGTACGCCCGTCAAAAACGAACTTCCCCGCCCCGCTACGATAACAACCGCCTCGGCGCAACCATCGGCGGCCCGATCCTGAAGAACAAACTATTCTATTTTGGAAACTTCGAATACGACCCGATTGGGTACGCGTACGCGGCCGCGCAAATCGTCTCCTCTCCCACGGCCGCCGGGTATCAGACGCTCAACAGCTTAGGAGGCCTGAGCAAGACGAATCTTGGAGTGCTCGAACAATATCTGCCCGCCGCACCGCAAGCCTCAGGCAATATCACGGTGGGAGGCGCTTCGATTCCGGTGGGGCCCTTAGCGATCACTTCTCCGAGCTACGGCAACTGGTATCGCGGCGTCGGCAGTATCGACTGGGACGCGAGCGACAAAGATCGTGTGCGCGGCCGGTATCTGTATAGCGGATTCTCCGGGATCGACACCACCTCGGCGACGCTGCCGATCTTCTTCGTCACGCGACCAAGCGATACCCACCTGGTCACGCTTTCGGAATATCACTCGTTTTCGCCCACAACTCAGAACGAGCTGCGTATCGGCTACAGCCGCAACAACTCGCAGGAAACGGCCAGCAGCTTTAATTTTCCTGGTCTCAGCGCCTTCCCGACGCTTTATTTCGAGGATCTCGCGTTGCAGGTTGGACCGAGTCCGAATGTCCCGTACGGCACGGTGCAAGGCGAGTTGCAGGCCGCTGACATGATCACGCGGGTCATTGGAAAGCACGCGTTGAAAGCCGGCTATGACTTCCACGACATCATTCAGACCACCTCGTTCGTGTCGTACGCGCGAGGGTACTATGTGTACTCCTCACTGGGTACCTTTCTTCAGGACCTGAGTCCAGACCTGTTCGGGGAGCGATTCCTCGGCACTACGGGATCGGTAGTGGCCGGAATGCCCGCCGGTTTCTTGCAGAACGCAGCGTATTTTAACGATGATTTCCGCGTGCGTCCGAATCTGACTCTGAATCTCGGCGTGCGCTACGATTACGTCACCGTGCCGATCATGTCGCGGATGCAGGATCTCAGCGCCTTGGCAAACGTCCCGGGCGTGATCACCTTCAATCAGCCGCAGCCCACCATGAACAACTGGTCGCCGCGTCTGGGCTTCGCCTGGTCGCCGGGATCGAGCGGCCAGTGGTCGATTCGCGGAGGGTTCAGCCGGGCCTTCGACATGCCGTTCACGAATATCGCCACCAACACGGCGCCGGAGTTCTATGGGTCAGCCGTCACCTTGAACATTAATCCCGCTGCCCCGCAGCAATCCTTTCTGGCCGATGGCGGTTTAACCACCCCTTCTGGATTGCTCTCTTCCGTCGCGGCGGCGCGGGCCGGGATTTCCTCCTATACGCAACAGCAGCAGCTTCCCTACGCGGTCAACACCACTCTTTCGGTGCAGCGCCGAATCGGCCAGGATTATCTGCTGGAAGCGCGCTATCTCAGCTCACGCGGGGATCATCTGCTGGTCCAGACGCAGTTAAATCGAAACGCCATCGTGACGCCCACACAGTTCATTCCTACTTTTCTGACGGCACCGACGGCCGCGCAGTTATCGGCGCTCACGCTTACCACCGGAGCCCTGGAGTCAATTTCGAATAATCCGTGGGCTTCCTACGGGCTCACGAACGCCATCACCGATTACGCGCCCCGCGGAAACTCGGACTATAATGGCCTCTCATTGCAGGCTACGCGACGCTACTCGCGCAATCTCTCCTTCATCGCGGCTTATACCTGGAGCCATACGATGGACGATTCGACCGCGACGGTCGCCAGCACGCTTCTTACTCCGCGTCGCCCGCAGGATTTCAACAACATCGCGGCGGATTGGGCCAACTCCATGCTGGACCGGCGGCAGCGCTTGACGTTCTCCCCCATTTACGACATCGCGCCGTTCAAAACGGGATCCTGGGCGCTCCGGAATTTAGTCGGTAATTGGACGGCCTCGTTCACGTACACTTACGAATCGCCGGAATACGTTACCGTGCAGAGCGGCGTCGATTCAAACCTAAATGGCGATTCGATTGCGGACCGCGCGATCGTGAATCCGGCGGGAAATGCAGGCGTTGGCAGCGGAGTATACGGCGTCAATGCGAGCGGCGCTCAGGTAGCGGCCAACTCCCCCTCGATTGTGGCCTACGTGGCCAATAAGCCCAACGCACGCTATATCGTAGCAGGACTGGGCGCGCTGTCCAATGGAGGCCGCAACACGTTTCCGCTCGATCCTATCAATAACTTCGACGCATCCTTGCGGAAGCGTCTCGCGATCACCGAGCGGGTGAAGCTCGAAGTTGGAATCGAATTCTTTAACCTGTTGAATCATCCGCAATTTACGGGCGGCTACCCGAACGACGTAGCCCAGGAGCCGAACACGAACCGCAACTTCCTGATTCCCAGCAACGCCTCGTTCGGACAGTATCAGCAGTTTTTCCCCAGCAATTCCCGTTACGGTCAGTTGCTCGCACGTATCACATTTTAAATAGGTCCGCGGCATTAGGGCTTTGAAGTATCGGAATTAACTGATCTCGGATTTGTAGGCTGGTCGGTCTACGAGTTGACAAGACCCACAATGTCCGGTATAGTTCTGAAATACTTGAGCTTCTAGTGATTTGTCGAGGATTCGACAATGGCTGCGGCAAACGAAAAAGACCCAGGATTCCCTTCCCCACCCGAAGAAGAGGATTATGAGCACCTCATTGAGGACTACAGCCACCTGGCTCCGCCGTCCGAAGGAGAGGTGTTACAGGGTCACGTCGTCAAGGTAACTCCAACGGAGGCGATCGTTGACGTCGGCCTCAAGCTCGAGGGTCTGGTTCCGATCGAACAGTTGCGGCAACCGGATGGATCGATTGCAGTAAAACCGGGCGACACGATCGACGTGGTGATCGACCGGCATGGCCATCAGCCCGAAGGATATGTTCTCCTCTCCTACTCGCGAGCCAGTCGTCTTCGGATTTGGGACACGCTCGATCAAGCCATGCGCGATCAACTGCTGGTTTCGGGTCGCGTGCTCGAGCGGACCAAGGGCGGCTTGACCGTCGATGTTGGCGTAACGGCATTCATGCCTGGCTCGCAAGTGGATGTCCGGCCCATTCACGATCTCGATCAGTTCGTCGGCCAGGATATTCCAGTCAAGATCATTAAGCTGAATCGCCGCCGCGGCAACGTGGTCGTCTCGCGCAAGCTGGCCGTCGAAGATGAGGTGAAATCGCGGCGCCACAGCGCACTGGAAAATCTGTTCGAGGGCGCGGTAGTCACCGGGACGGTGAAGAATCTTACCGAATACGGCGCCTTTGTCGATTTGGGCGGAATCGATGGATTACTGCATATCAGCGACATTTCGCACGGTCGCATCTCCCATCCGTCCGAAGTGCTGCATTCGGGAGACGAGGTCACCGTCAAGGTTCTTAAGTTCGACCGCGAGCGCGAGCGCATTTCGCTTGGGATGCGCCAGTTGAATCCGGACCCTTGGGAATCGCTCACCGAACGCTATCCCCCGCAGAGCCGCGTCATCGGCAGGGTGATGAGCATCACCGATTACGGGGCATTCGTGGAAATCGAGCCCGGCGTCGAGGGTCTGATTCACATTTCCGAGATGACCTGGAGCCGGCGGATGAAGCATCCGAACAAGGTGGTGAAGGTCGGCGATCAGGTGGAAGCCGTGGTGCTCGAAGTGAAGTCGCGGGAACGCCGCGTTTCACTCGGCATCAAGCAATTGGAAGCCGATCCGTGGACCACGGTGGGGCAGCGCTATAGCATCGGCTCCGTGGTGGAAGGCCGTGTGCGCAAGCTTTCGGATTTTGGGGCCTTTCTGGAAATCGAAGAAGGAGTCGACGGTCTGGTACACGTCTCCGATCTGTCCTGGACCAAGCATGTGAAGCATCCCTCGGAAGTCCTGAAAAAGGGGCAGGTATTGCAGGCCGTGATCCTCAATATCGACGCCCCCAACCGGCGCCTGTCGCTGGGCATCAAGCAACTGCAGCCGGATTCCTGGGAGAGTTTTTTCCGCACCCACGAAGTCAACGACCTGGTGCGCGGGAAAGTGTGCCGCACGGCGCCTTTCGGTGTGTTTGTGGAACTGGCGCCCGGAGTGGAGGCTTTGTGTCACAAATCCGAGATCCCGCCGATGCCGGATCACGCCGATGAGACCTTGCTGCCGATGGGCGAGGAATACGACTTTAAAATCATTAAAATGAATGAGGCCGAAAAGAAAATTGGACTCAGCCTCCGCGCTGTGGCCGACGATGAGGAACGCACGCGGCTGGAGGACTACCAGCGACAAGCCGCAGCGGCTACGATGACAATAGAAGAGGCCATGAACATGCGCGGAAAAGGAGAAGACCGGTAAATGACGAAAGCCGAACTGATCGAGGAAGTTTCGCGCGTCGTGGAAATGACTCGGAAGGATTCCGAGGTGATCGTGGAAGCAATCTTCGATAGCGTCGTCCGCTCCCTGAGGAATAACGATAAGATCGAAATCCGCGGCTTCGGGAGCTTCCGGACGCGCCAGCGCCAGCCACGCGTGGGGCGCAACCCGAAAACCGGTGCGCGCGTGGACGTGCCCGCCAAGCGCATTCCTTACTTCAAACCCAGCAAGGAACTGAAGGATCTGGTGAATCGCGATGGAGAAAGCGCGGCTCCGCCGCCGCCCTCCGGCGCCTAGGCTGGACGAACTCCGACGGCGTGACGATGCGGCGCAGGCGCGCGCGATCACGACCGTAAAGAGGCCGCACCATAAGAAACAGAGATGGATTATCTGTGGAGTCCCTGGCGCTATCGCTACGTTACGTCGGGCACGCAGGAGCCGGAAGGCGGTGCGCCGTGCCTGTTCTGCCGCGTCGCCGGACACACGGGGAGTGGACACTCGGGTGACGCGCAGCCTGGAACCGGACACGCCGGCGACGTGCATTCCACTGATCGCGAGAATTACGTCCTCTACCGCGCCGAACGGAATTTCATTCTGCTGAATCGCTACCCTTATTCGAGCGGTCATCTGATGATCGCGCCTTACGAACATGTCGGCACGTTGGAGGATGCGCGCACGGAAACGCTGGAAGAGCTGATCCGTCTGGGGCAGCGCGCCGAAGCGGCCTTGCGCCGCGTCTATCATCCCGGGGGTTTTAACCTGGGATTCAATATCGGACAATGCGCCGGAGCGGGCATCGCGGGTCACATCCATATGCATGTGTTGCCGCGCTGGCCGGGCGATACGAGCTTCATGACCACGACCGGAGAGACCAGAGTCCTTCCCGAGGACCTCGAATCGACGTGGGAGAAGCTCTCGGCGGCGTTGCGCGCCGAATGACGCCCCCGTCCTGCCGCATAACACTCTGAAGCCGCGTCAGCCGATTCAGCGACCTCCGGGAAGGCGTTCGGCCAAATCTTGCGCCAGGAGATCCGCGCGCCGCGCGAGGTTGACCGCAGTCACCAGATCCTGCTCGCGCGCCTGCTCCGCTTGCATCACGAAAGTTCTGATCCGGACAATCAAACGATCCTGATCGGCGGTGAGCCTGCGGTTGGCGGCCGCCGCCAGAACCACCCGCACCCGCGTCAGACTTTCGTCGAGAGCGCGATTGTAATCCCGCGATTGATCCGCGGTGAAGATCTGGCCGAGGCGGGGGCTGGGCGCCGGCTCGGCGGGCGCGGGCGGAGGAAGCGGCTTGGGCGTGGCCACGACAGGGGGGCGCCTGGGCGGGGGAGGGGGCGGCGGCGGCAGCACCGGAAACGTGGAATCAGCCTCCGGTGGTATCGGCGCCTGCAAGTCGGCGTCGAGTTTGGGCGGATCCGGCAATTGAGGCCGGGGCGGCGGCACGAAAGGCGGCCGTGGCCGCGTGGGCGGTGGGACGAACGCCCGCACATGGCGGCGCGAACAGGATGCCGGCACGAGAGAGAGCGCAATCACGAGGAGCGCCGCGACGAGCGCGAAGCCCGGCAGCTCCGGCAACGTCCAGAGCATCCCAAAGGCCCGCTTCATCAGGACCCGGTTTTCACGAGCAACTCGCGGGTCGGACTCGGCTTTGCCCGAAACTTCAAGCGGGGTCCCGATCAAACGCGTTTCGCGCAGAGCTTCCGTCGGGGGCCTTCGCGACTTCGGCAGCGGGCACAAACCAGTCCCCGCCGAAATAAACTCGGACGCGGCGCTCCATCGGAGTCTCGTCATGGACCAGGTCATCGCTGCGCTAGGCTTGACGAACCACGACCGCCGGAAATCGCAGGCGGAACGTGGTGCCATGGCCGCTCTCACTTACGAAATCCACAGTACCATTGTGCAATTGTACAGCCCGGTAAGTCATCGCCAGGCCAATGCCGGAGCCTTTTTCCTTGGTCGTGAAATACAGCTGAAAAACCTTTTCGCGGAGTTCAGGCGGAATACCGGGACCGTTGTCCGCCACAACCAGGTCGACGAAGTCTCCACCGTTTTCCACCGAGATGCGCAGTTGGCCGCCCCCGCCTTTCATGGCTTCGAAGGCATTGGTGACCAGATTCAGGATAGCCTGCTTCAGCATGTCCGGATCGCCGCGTACCCGAGCGGGCTGGTCGGGCCTTTCGCAAGTCAGCTCGACGCCGCTGCGTTCGGCCTGCGGCGTCAGCAGGTGGGCGACTTCGGCCGCCAGCGCCGCCAGGTCCAGATCCTCAAAGTGAACGTCCACGGGGCGCGAGAAATCGAGAAACGTTTTCACCACGCGGTCGAGGCGGCGCACCTCGCGCGAGAGCACGTCGATTTCGGGAATCAGTTCTTCTTCGGACGCACCGGAGCTGGCGCGGGCTTTCAGTAGATCGAGGCGCAGGGAGATGGCATTGAGCGGATTTTTAATTTCGTGCGCGACGCCGCCCGTGATGCGGCTGATGGCCGCCAGGCGCGAGGCGACGTCGAGCTGATTGGCCATACGCTCAATCATTTCATCGACGCTGTGTTTCAGGTTTTTGGCGTCGCGCTGCGCACCGGTGTACTGGTGGCCTAACAGATTCAATTTACTTTCGAGCGCCGCGAATTCGCGGGGACCCTGCGGCGCCCCGGCGTCCGTGCCGTGAAACTTGCCTTGCGAAATGCGGTCGATGGTGCGTTCGATGCGGCGTAAGGGGCGCAGCACGCGGCTGGTGACCAGGACCGTGATCGCGAGCGAAACCAGCAAGGCGGCCCCGGATACGGCGGCCAGCGTCTGGACCTCCGGCAGTACCGCGCCCCGCAGCAGGATGCTTGAGGCCACGACCTGGATCATAAACAGCGGCTTCGCCTGTCCGGCGATCCCCAGCGGCACGACCACCTGATAATCGCGGGCGCGCGTCATCAAGTCCAGCAGGCGGCGATAAAACGGCAGGGCCTCCCAATTGGCGAGCTTCTCCAAGGCAGCCGCCGTCATGCCGTTGCGCGAAGGATTGGAGGAGGTCAGAACGGTGCCCGTGGCGTCGGTCACGTTGATTTCCACCAGCGCGGGCGAGAGCGCCATGGTGCGCTCCAGCATCGCGGCGATATCTTTATCGCTCGCGACGGTGGCGGTCCAAACGGCCTCCGCACGCTCCGAGTCCGGAATGGGGAGCGTCGTTCCGGTGCTGTTGATGCGATCGATGATGAAGGCGTTCACCTGCTGGCTGGCCAGTACGCTTCGTTCGTAGGCATCGGCCGAAAGCGAATTGACCAGGCGATCGAGGTAGAGCGTCGAAAGCGCGGCGGAAACCAAGGTTACGACCAGCACAATCAGGATGACCAGCCGAACCCGCAGAGACATTACGCCGCCGTTCCGTCTTGTGCCCCGTACTCTTTCAGTTTATTAAAGAGCGTCTTTTGACTGATGCCGAGGATCTCGGCGGCACGCGTCTTGTTGTTCTTCGTGTATTCGAGCGTCAGCTCGATCAGGCCGCGCTCGGCCTGCTCGATCGTGGTGCCGACGGACACCCGCAGTTCCATCCCCTCAGAAGAGGACGTGGTGGCGGGACGCGGGGGCGCGGCCGCCATACCGGTGAGGCTCCCCGGTAGATGTTCGAGCCGGATGGCGCCTTCGCCGGCGAGGATCGCCGCACGCTCCACGACGTTGCGCAACTCGCGTACGTTGCCTGGCCAGGAGTGCGCCATCAGTCGCTCGATCGCTTCGGGAGTGGCATCCGTCACGCGAGTGCCGTGCTTGCGGTTGATCACGTCCAGAAGCGCGGTCAGCAGCACCGGGATGTCCTCTTTGCGATCGCGCAAGGCCGGCATGGGAATCGGAAAAACGTTCAAGCGGTAAAAGAGATCTTCCCGAAAGCGTCCCTCGCGGATAGCGGCTTCGAGCGGGGCGTTCGTGGAGGCGATGACGCGGACGTCGAGCTGGATTTCACTCTTGCCGCCCAGGCGCCGCACGCGCTGATCCTCGAGGACGCGCAGGAGCTTGGCCTGCGTGGCGGCGGGCATATCGCCGATTTCGTCGAGCAGCACGGTGCCGTTCTGGGCGAGTTCGAAACATCCGATCCGCCGCTCCACCGCTCCGGTGAACGCGCCTTTCTCATGACCGAAAAGCTCGCTTTCGATGAGCGTATCGGGCATCGCGGCGCAGTTGATGGCGACAAAGGGGGCCGACGCGCGAGGGCTCAGCGAGTGGATCGCGCGCGCCGCGAGCTCCTTGCCGGTGCCGCTCTCGCCGGTGATCAGCACGGCCGCCCGGCTCGGCGCCACCTGCTGGATCAGCGTAAATACTTCCTGCATCTTCTTCGACTGGCCAGTGATCTCGCCCAGCACGCCGTGATAACTGAGTTCGCGCTGCAGGCGTTCGGCATGTTCGGCAAGCTGACTCTGCACCGCGCCCCGCTCGATCAGCAGGCGCAACGCCTGGGATTGGACCGGCTTTTCCAGAAACCAGAAAGCTCCCAGGTCGTGGATGGTCGCGACCGCGGTTTCCAGACTTCCGAACGCCGTCTGCACGATCGCCGCCGCGGGATTGCCTTCGTCTTTCAGGCGCCGCAAAAATTCCTGCCCGTTCATACGGGGCATCATTAAGTCCGTGACGATGACGTGAGCCGGAAAGGAAGCGAGCTTTTCCAGCGCCTCCACGCCGTCGGCAGCGGTCTCGACGGAGTATCCCCACAACCCGATCATGCCTGCCAGCGCCGTCCGCTGGCTCTCCTCGTCATCGACGACTAAAACTCGAATCACCGCACGCTCTGTATGCATGTTGCTCTTCCTATTGTGACAACAACTTTAGGGGGACACCGAGGGCAGGCGAATCGTTACAGCCCGGCGACCCTTGGGGGTGCGCCGCCTGGTACCGGTCGTGCATGATGGAAGCAGTAAGGCATGATGGAAGCATTAAGGATTGTTGCATGTCACAAGTTTGGAAGGCGCTCGTGGTGCTGGCCCTCGCGATTCTGCCGGCGGCCGCGCAGTCGACCGCGGAGCTCAGAGAGTCGATCGCGCAGCTCAGAGAGAGACGGGCCGTGTTGGGCGACGGAGCACCGAACGGACCAGGAAATTGCAGGATCGAAATCTCGGTCGATATCCGCGCGGAGGTCGAGATTCAGCAAGACAGCGCGCTGCTCCGGAATCTCGGGGGACAACGCCCGCAGTGGAAGCGGTTCGAATGCACCTCCCTCATGCCGCTGCAACCTGCTGGGTTCAAATTCACCAAGGTCACTGGACGCGGACGCTTAAAACTCACGCTGGACCCCTCCCGGGGCGGCCCGGCGGTCCTCCAAGTCGACGACCCGCAGCCAGGAACAGAGAGCTATACGATTGACATTTCCTGGACTGGGTCTAAAGATGAGAAGTCGATTACCGGCTTACCGGCGGATCTGAATAAGGGGCCGGAATCCGATCGCAAACGGCCGCCGGATGTTGAGAGTAAACCGCGGGCAGACTCAGGATTCGTCCGTCCGTTCGTTTCCGAGGAAGCGGTACGGGGCTGCGAGGACGCGGCCATCGATCGGGCGATTGAACGCTTCCACGCCCAGGCCGTCGCCATTCGACACTCAGCCCTCGACAGCACGCCGGGCCGCGAGGAATGGGTCGCGGGGACGCTCGAAACGCGCCGCGGCAAGAACTGGGAGGTGTACCGTTTCTCGTGTTCCGTGGATTTTCGGGAGCGCAGCATGCGGTCGGTGGATCTGGAGGCGGCTGGGCCGAGGCGATAGCGCGATTTTTCCAGCATCCACCATCCCCTAAAGCGATCATCCCGGGCGCAGTCGAGGGATCTCGTTTAGATCCGGGTAGCGTCACGCCGCCTGCATTCCCGGCTTGCTAGGATCAAAAATATGGCAGCCACTCCTTCGACCATGCTTGAGCTGGGCACACCGGCGCCCGATTTCGCGCTTCCCGAGGTGACCACCGGCCGGAAAGTTTCGCTGGGCGATTTTCGCGACAAGGACGTTCTGGTCGTGATGTTTATTTGCCATCACTGTCCTTTCGTCCAACATGTGAAGGGCGAGCTCGCGCGGCTGGGGCGCGATTACGCTTCCAAGAGCACCGGCATCGTGGCCATTTCTTCGAACGATCCCGCCGTGTCCTCCGACGATTCACCGGAGGGCCTGAAGCGCATGGCCGCCGAGTGGGGCTTGCCCTATCCGGTGTGCTACGACGAATCGCAGTCGGTGGCGAAAGCCTACGCCGCGGCGTGCACGCCCGATTTCTTCGTCTTCGATCGCGCGCGCAGACTGGCCTATCGCGGGCAACTCGACGACAGCCGTCCGAGCAACGGGAAGCCCGTCACGGGAGCCGATCTGCGCGCGGCCATCGACGGGCTCCTTGCTGGGCGTCCGGTGAGTCCGGAACAGAAGTCCAGCATCGGCTGCAATATCAAGTGGCGCAAAGGCAACGAGCCGGCGTATTTTTCGAAGAGCGCCTGAACGTTGCTACGGCCCCAATATGCTGACGTCCCTTCGCCGCGGTGACCGCGCGATACATTGTTCCTTTTCGCTACGATGAGCACGTGGCGAAAGCGATTGTTGCTATCGGTGGTGGGCAGATAAGGACAAGGGGTAACGCTGCGATTGATCGCGAGATTATCCGGCTCTCCCACAAAAAAATCCGAATTTTCTTTTTATTCCAACGGCAAGTTCGGATTCCGAACGCTATTGGCATCAAATACAGGAATATTTTGGCGAATTCCTCAAGTGCAAGACCGATGTTCTCTTCCTCATCAAAGAGCGGCTTTCAAACGAGCAGATTCGGAAAAAAATCTTGGCAGCGGATATTATCTACGTCGGTGGCGGAAATACCCTGTTCATGATGCGCCTTTGGAGGCGCTTAGGCGTCGATGAGATTCTCAAATCGGCCTATCATAACGGCACGGTGCTGTCTGGCATAAGCGCGGGGGCGATCTGTTGGTTTGATTCCGGCCACTCTGATTCGATGTCTTTTTACGATCCTGAGGATTGGCGGTACATCAACGTGAAGGGTCTGGGCCTGATCGAAGGGATTCACTGTCCCCACTACAACAGCACGACCCGGGGCGTCCCGCGCAGAAAACACTTCCGTGAAATGATTCGCAAGATCGGTGGCGTCGGAATCGCGATGGAGAACAACTGTGCGATAGAGTTTATCGACGGCCGATTCTACAGAGTCATCAGCTCCAAGAGCTACGCGAAGGCCTACAGAGTCTACAAGACCGGCGGTGAAGTCGTCGCAGAACAGATACGCCAGAAACGACTGCTCGCGCCGATGTCTTACCTAGGCGGACAAGCCCCGAAGGTCCGATAAAGCCGCGTCGATAGAGCCCGGCGCTTACGCCAGATTCGCGTTACGAATCGGCAGCGAGCGCAGCCGCTTTCCGGTCGCCCGGAAGATCGCATTCGCGACGGCCGGAGCCGTGCCCGGAGTGCTCGCCTCACCCATGCCGCCCGGAGCTTCCGTGCTCGGCACGATGTAAACTTCGAACTCCGGCATTTCGTCCATGCGCAGCACGTCGTAATTATTGAAATTCGACTGCTGGACGCGGCCCTTGTCGATAGTGATGCTACCCTTCAAGGCGGCCGCCAGGCCGTAGACCGCACCGCCGATCGCCTGCGCGTTGATGATCGCGGGATTCACCACGTGTCCGCAATCGGTCGCAATGACGATCTTATGCACCTTCAGCTTCCCGTTAGTCACGGAGACCTCGGCCACCTGCGCGGTAAAGCTTCCGATGTTATTGGTGATTGCGAAGCCCTGCGCGTGACCTTTCGGCAGCGTCTTGCCCCAGCCGGCTTTTTCGGCCGCCAGATTCAGCACACCCAGCATGCGCGGGGATTTCGCCAGCATCTTGCGGCGCATCTCCACCGGATCCTGACCGCTGGCCGCCGCCATCTCATCGATGAAGCTCTCAAAGAAGAACGTGTTCTGCGACCATCCCACGGAGCGCCAGAAACTGACCGGCACGTGCGTATCGGCGCGATGATAATCGACGTTCACGTTCGGGATATCGTACACCATCTGTTCGAAGCACTCGACCGCGGTGCTGGAAACGCCGTTGCGGCCGACGTTGGGGAACGAAGGGCAGGCGACTTTCACATCGAACGCCGACCGGCATCCCGGAAGCGTCCAGTGCGGCGGCCATCTTCACGTAGGACGCCGGACGATAGTAGTCCTGCTGCATGTCATCTTCGCGCGACCAGACCACCTTTACGGGAGTCCCTGGCATGGTCTTGGCGACTTCCACCGCGTCATTCACATAGTCAGTGCGGCCGCGGCGTCCGAATCCGCCGCCCATGAACATGGAGTTGATCTTGACCTTTTCCGGAGCAAGACCCAGGATCTGAGCCGCGCCCGCGCGGGCTGGCGTCTGCATTTGCGTGGGCGCCCATACTTCGCAGCTATCGGCGTTCACCACGGCCGTGCAATTCATCGGCTCCATGGGTGCGTGAGCCAAAAACGGCGCCTCATAGACTGCGTTCATGCGCTTGCTCCCCGAGGCGAGCGCAGCGGCGGCGTCCCCTTCCTTGCGCGCGTTCGCGCCAGGCATCTGCGTCTTTTCCTCGAACATCCGGCTGATGCTCGCGGTGCTGACCGATCCGTTGGCGCCTTCGTCCCACGTGATTTCGAGCTGCTTGCGTCCCTGCAGCGCCGTCCACGTGCTATCGGCGATCACGGCCACTCCGCCCGAAACTTGAACCACACCCTTCACACCGGGAACGGCCTTGGTCTTCGCGTCATTCAACGACGCAACCTTGCTTCCGAACACCGGAGGACGCTCGATCACCGCGTAAACCATGCCCGGCAGCCGCGTATCCAGACCGAACTTCGTGCGTCCGGTGGACTTGTCGCGGGTGTCGAGACGCTTCACGTTGGTCCCGAGGATGCGGAAATTCTTCGGGTCTTTCACCGACACATTCGTCGGAACCGGTAATTGCGCGGCAGCCTCCGCCAGGCTCCCATAGCTCAAGCGGGCATTCGTTGCGGTGTTCACAAGAAATCCGCTGTCAGTGCGAACCTGCGTCAGCGGGAACGCCCCACTTCTGCGCGGCCGCCTCCACCAGCATGGCTCTGCCCGTCGCACCGATCGTGCGCATCGGAGTCCACAGAGTTCGAATACTTTGGCTGCCGACGACGCTTTGCAGCGCCCCGTACACCGAAGGATCGACGGGCGCAAATACGCCGTTCACATTCTTCCAATCGCAATCGAGTTCCTCGGCCAGGATCATGGACAGCGATGTCAGCGGTCCCTGCCCCATCTCCGCTTTGATAATGGTGAAGGTCACCTTGTCGTCGGCGCCGATGTGGATATAGGCGTTCGGCTTGTTGGTCGCCGGGCCTGCGCCCGCGCCGAACTGCGCTTCCAAACTCTCCGGCAGCTCGTAGGCTAGTGCCAGACCGGCCGCGCCGGCCAGCAGCGTTTGAAAGAATCCGCGGCGGCTGACATTGGTGATCCCGTTTGTCATATTCGTTTCCGTTTTTCGCTCTGTTATGGTTTTCACGCCCGGCCTCCCTTCGCCTTGATTTCGGCAGCCAAGTGGACTGCTTTGCGGATGCTCTGATACGTGCCGCAACGGCAGATATTGCCGCGCATCACTTCATCGATGTCGGCGTCCGAGGGCTTCGAGTTTTTCGCCAGCAGCGCCGACGCCGTCATGATCTGTCCCGATTGGCAATAGCCGCATTGCGGAACGTCCAGCTCAATCCAGGCTTGCTGCACGGGATGGCTCGCATCGTCGGAGAGTCCTTCGATGGTCGTGATGTGCTTTCCCGCGATGGCTTGAATCGCCGTCTGGCAAGAGCGCACCGCGTTGCCGTCCATGTGAACGGTACAAGCTCCGCACAGAGCCATGCCGCAGCCGTATTTCGTGCCGGTCATGCCCAGCACGTCGCGCAAGACCCACAGCAGCGGCATTTCCGGAGATGCTTCCACTGTCTGTGATTTGCCGTTTAAAGTGAATTTAATGGATGCCATTACGCCTCCCAGGACTGTCGATATTGACGGTCGATGCCCAATCAGGATACCTCTTTCATCTATAAATGAGAAGCCCCGTCAGGGCATCGCCGGGCGCGGGCCGCAGCCCTGCAATGAACACGCTACACTGACAGTTTTGCTTTACATTGCCTCTGTCCGCTCTGTAAACCACAAAGCTTGCTATGAATAGATGTGTTATGAACGAAGCCGAGTGGGAGGCTCGCTTTCAGGCACTTTCCAAACCGGGCGCGGAACCGCAAGCACGCCGGCCTGATCCTCTGGTGGAAGAAATCACCGATGGCTTCCGTCCCGCGGGGACGGATCAAAGCAGACGAGCGCTTGATCTTGCCTGCGGGGCCGGGGCCAATGCTTTGTGGCTTGCCGAACGCGGCTGGGATGTGACGGCGGTGGATCGATCTCCCTCTGCCATCGACCTCGTCCGTGCGCATGCATTACAGCGTGGCGTGCGCGTGGCGACTCAGGTCGCCGACCTTGAGACTCATGAGTTCAAGATCGCGCCGGATGCGTGGGACTTGATCCTGATGTGCCGCTATCTGCAACGCGACCTTTTCGAGCCTGCCAGACTCGGCCTCGCGCCCGGCGGCGTGCTGATCGTGATCGCCTTGCTTGCCGACTCTCTTCAGGGCGTGTCGGGAAAAGGCCGGTTTCGTGTGCAACCCGGCGAGCTCGCGACATATTTCGGCGGCTTGGTAGGGTGGAAAATTGTCCATCAGCGCGAAGGTGTTTATCAGCGCGACAGCCCAACACGGGAGCATAGAGTCGCCGAAATCGCCGTCCGGCGAGACGCCTAATTCCGGTAAAATGAAAACATCGCGATGTTGCGGGACGCTGGCGTAGCTCAGTAGGTAGAGCATCTGATTTGTAATCAGAGGGTCGGGGGTTCAATTCCCTCCGCCAGCTCCATTCTTCTGTTAACCTGTTAGATTGAATTCCTTCACAGATTAGAGGTGATTTTCGTTGGCTGAAGTTCATTTACACGACGGCGAAAGCCTGGAGAGCGCGCTCAAACGCTTTAAGCGGAAGGTCCTGCAAGAGGACATTATTAAAGACATCAAGAGCCACGCGTTCTATTTGAAGCCCGGCCAGAAGAAGCGGGTGAAGTCCGCGCTGGCACGCAAGCGTGCTCGCAAAAAGCGCTCCCGCGACAGCGCCCCCGATTCGGGTCGCTCCTAATCTCTTTTCTACTCCACCCAGCGGGAACCGTCTGCAGCCCATAAACGATTCCCGCTGATTTATCGGAATCTGTTGCGCTCCCTTTCCTCTTCCCAGGTCACGAGTGCCCTTACCGTGACAAACCCTCTCCGTACAACAACATAACGCTTGCTTGACAGCGCTTCCCCTCGCCGTCATAATACATGTAGGACCAAAGTGGTCTGAGAAGACTCATTCGGTCGTACATCGACGCTGTTCTAGATAATGCTGAAGTTGACCAAAAAAGCGGATTACGGGCTGATTGCCTTGCGGCACTTGGCCTTGGCGGCGAATGGACCGAAGGGAAGCGCGCCTGCCAAGGATATCGCCGAGGCATATGGTATTCCTCTGCCGCTGCTTTCCAAGGTTTTGCAAAAGCTGGCGAGGGGCGGTTTGCTTACGTCCGAGCAGGGCACCAACGGCGGCTACCGGCTGGCGCGGGACGCGGGCGATATTTCGGCGCTCGAAGCGATCCGTACGATCGACGGTCCCATCATCCTGACCCAGTGCTTCACGGAACACACCGGCTGCCATCAGAGCGAACTGTGCCCGGTGCGGGAGCCCTTGCGCAAAGTGCATGAAGGAATCCTGGGGCTGCTGGCGAACATCACATTAGCTGACTTATCCAGCGACGACATGCCGGTGCCTATACCCCGGCCGATACTTTCGACGATTCAGTTAACGAGGCCTGCGAGTTCTTAATATGAAACTGCCGATTTACATGGATAATCACGCGACGACCCCGGTGGACCCGCGCGTGTTCGAGGCGATGAAGCCGTACCTGACGAACGTATTCGGCAATTCCGCGAGCCGCAATCACAGTTTCGGCTGGGAAGCGGAAGAAGCGGTCGACAAGGCGCGCAAACAGGTGGCGGATCTCATTGGTGCAACCTCCAAGGAGATTGTTTTCACCAGCGGCGCGACCGAGTCGGACAACCTCGCGCTCAAGGGCGTCGCGCAGATGTATGCCGAAAAAGGCAACCACATCATCACCGCGGCCACCGAGCATAAGGCCATTCTCGATACCTGCAAGCGGCTTGAAAAAGAAGGCCTCCGGGTCACGTATCTCGCGGTGCAGCAGAACGGGTTGATCGATTTAGATCAGCTGAAGGACGCGATCACCGATAAGACAATTTTGATCAGCATCATGCACGCCAACAACGAAATCGGCGTGCTGCAGCCGGTGCGCGAGATCGGGAAAATCGCCCACGAGCGCGGGGTTCTGTTCCACAGCGACGGCACGCAGGCGGCCGGCAAGATCCCTGTGAACATGCTCGAGGACAACATCGATCTGTATTCGATCAGCGCACATAAGATGTATGGACCGAAAGGCGTTGGCGCGTTGTACGTGCGGCGTCGTAATCCGCGCGTTTCCCTCACAGCTCAAATGGACGGCGGCGGTCATGAACGCGGCATGCGCTCGGGGACGCTGAACGTCCCGGGCATCGCGGGGCTGGGCGAAGCGTGCGGCATCGCGAAAAAGGAAATGGCCGAGGAAGCCAAGCGCCTCGGATTCCTGCGCGACAAACTGAAGGACCGGCTGATGGCGTCGCTCGATGAGGTTTACGTCAACGGAACCATGGAGCACCGCCTGCCCAATAATTTGAACATCAGCTTCGCCTACGTGGAAGGCGAATCCCTGCTGATGGGCATCAACGACATCGCGGTATCGAGTGGCTCGGCCTGCACGTCGGCCACGCTCGAACCGAGTTACGTGCTGAAGGCTCTGGGCGCTGGCGATGATCTGGCTCACTCTTCCATCCGTTTCGGCCTCGGCCGTTTCAATACGGAAGAGGAAGTGAATTACGTGGCGGATAAAGTGATCGACGTCGTGAAGAAGCTGCGCGAGCTTTCGCCGCTGTACGAAATGTTCAAAGAAGGCATCGATTTGAGCAAGGTCCAATGGACAGCTCACTAGTTTTGAATCGCGCACAACGGACTTACGCCTGTGCGCTCCGAGGATTTAATCGCGCACAACGGACTTACGCCTGTGCGCTCGAAAGTTTGAAAGTTTGAATCTTGGCAAGGAGTTCAACGAATGTATTCGAACAAAGTCATTGATCACTACAACAACCCGCGCAACGTCGGGTCGCTCGATAAGAACGATCCCAACGTCGGCACCGGGATGGTCGGCGCGCCCGAGTGCGGCGACGTGATGAAGCTGCAGGTGAAGGTGAACCCGGAGACGGGTGTCATTGAGGACGCCAAGTTCAAGACGTTCGGCTGCGGCAGCGCCATCGCCAGTTCGTCGCTCGCGACAGAATGGTTACGGGGCAAGACAGTGGACGAGGCGCTGGCGATCAAGAACACGGAGATCGTCAACGAGCTGAGCCTGCCGCCCGTGAAGATCCACTGCTCCGTCCTGGCCGAAGACGCCATCAAAGCGGCCATCGAAAACTACAAGAGCAAGACGCCGGGACGCGTTCCGGCTCAGGCTCACGCGTAAGATTCGCCGCAAATTACGAGCAATGGTTACAGTCACGCCCAAAGCCGTCCAGAAAATTCACGACGCGTTTACGAAACAAGGCGTCCGGGGAGGGCTGCGCCTGGGCGTGCTCGGCGGCGGCTGTTCCGGTTTGAGCTACCAGTTCAAGTTCGATCCGAAACCGCGCGCGACCGATCAGGTGCTTACTTTCCCGCTGGAAGGCACGGATCCCGTGCAGGTCTTCATCGATCCCAAGAGCATGGTGTTTCTGGACGGCATGACCTTGGACTGGAAAGATTCGCTGATCCACTCCGGATTCGTGTTTGATAATCCGAACGCCAAGAAGAGCTGCGGGTGCGGAACGTCTTTTGCGGCGTGACCGCCTGGGTTCGCGGCGTGACGGCCTGGGTTCGCGGCCTCCGGCAGCCGTCATTTAGTCACCTCTCGCCATGCAATATTACGACGCGCTAGGCCTTGCTCCCAAGCTTTCGCTCGACGCCGAGGACCTCAAAAAACGTTTCTACGAACGCAGCCGGGAATGGCATCCCGACCGCTTCGCCCGTCGCGGCCCCGACGAACAGAAAAAAGCCCTGGACATGACCGCCATGCTCAACGATGCGTTTCGCACTTTGCGCGATCCCGTGAGCCGCGCGGAGTATTTCCTGGAGGAGCGTGGATTGCCGCCGACAAAAACTCCGCCCGCCGAACTTTTAGAAGAAGTATTCGAGCTGAATATGGCGCTGGAAGAGCTGCGCGGCGGCGATGCTTCCGTGCGACCGCAACTCGCCGACGCGGAGAAGCGCTTCGTGGATATGCGTTTGGAAATTGACCGCGGACTGGCCGGCCTGTTCGCCCGCTATGACGCCGCGGAAGATGACGCGGCGCTCGCCGAAATCCGGGCGACGCTCGATAGGCGCCGGTACGTGTCCAACCTGGTGCGCGATGTGGAGAAGGAGCTGCGCGGCGGGCAGACGGAAGCGCCCGGCGCGGAGAACCAAGTACACGCGGAGCGGAGAATCAGTTAATGTCTAGCTTTCAAATTGACTTCGGCGACGGGAAGCCTGCACAGGCGGCCTCTAGGATCGTCGGGATCGATCTCGGAACCACCAACAGTCTGGTCGCGGTGATGGACCTGACCGGTCCGCGGATACTCAGTGGAATCGTTCCCAGCGTGGTTTCCGTGATGCCCACGGGCGAGGTTATCGCCGGACCGCTCGCTCGCGATCTTCTGGTGACGAATCCCGAACGCACGATTTATTCCGTCAAGCGGCTCATGGGGCGCGGGATCGCCGACGTTCAGGACGAATTGAAACTATTTCCATTCCGCCTTGCACGGGGCAGCGATTCGGTGCTGCGGTTGCAACTCGGCGAGCGGATCATGACGCCGCCGGAAGTTTCGGCGCACATTCTTCGCAAGCTCAAAGACGACGCCGAGGCCGCCCTTGGCACGCCCGTCACGCAGGCCGTGATCACCGTTCCCGCCTACTTCAACGACGCGCAAAGACAGGCCACGAAAGACGCCGGGCGGATCGCGGGCCTGGAAGTTCTGCGCCTTGTAAACGAACCGACGGCAGCAGCGCTCGCCTACGGGCTCGACAAGCGCAATCAGGGCGTTATCGCGGTTTACGATTTCGGCGGCGGCACGTTCGATATTTCGATTCTCCGTCTGCAGGACGGCATTTTCGAAGTGCTCGCGACCAACGGCGATACGCACCTGGGCGGCGACGATATCGACAATCTTCTGCTGCACATTGCGCTCGAAGATATTCAAGCGGAATGGGGCGAGGATCTCTCGACCAACAGCACCGCAGTTCAGCTCCTGCGACGCGCCGTTATCCATGCGAAGGAAGAGCTTTCTTTCGTGCCCGCGTCCAAGATCGATTTGGAATACCACGGCAAGCGCTATCAACGCGAAATCAACATTGCACTGTTCGACAAACTCATCGAACCGATCGTGGAACGGACGCTGGCTCCGTGCCGCGCCTGTCTCCAGGACGCCGGCGTGAGCGTTGAGCAGATCGATGAGGTAGTAATGGTGGGCGGGTCGACGCGCATCCCCCTGGTACGCGCGGGAGTGGAGAAACTGTTTCGCAGGCGCCCGCACACGGAGTTGAATCCGGATGAAGTGGTCGCGCTCGGAGCGGCGGTGCAGGCCGGCATCCTCGGCGGAGAGGTCGAGGATCAACTGCTGCTGGACGTTACTCCCCTGTCGCTGGGAATCGAGACAATGGGCGGGCTGGTCTCGAAGCTGATCCATCGCAATTCGACAATTCCGGCGTCGGCAACGGAAGTTTTCACCACTGCCGTGGACGGACAGAAGAACGTCTTGATTCACGTGGTGCAAGGCGAGCGCGAACTGACGAAAGATTGCCGAAGCCTGGCCCGTTTCGACCTGAAAGATATTCCTCCGCAGCCGGCCGGCATGGCGCGGATCGAAGTGCGCTTTCTCATAGACGCCAACGGCATCCTCAGCGTGACCGCTCACGATCTCCGGGGCGGCCGCGAGCAAAGCGTCGAAGTGAAACCGTCGTACGGCCTGACCGACGAACAGGTGGAAGCGATGATCCTCGAATCGTTCCAAAGGGCCGAGGACGACTTCAAGGAGCGGCAGGTGCGCGAGGCGCGTGTCGAAGCCGATAGCATGCTGGCCGCCACGGAAAAAGCTCGCCACAGCGATGCGTATCAGGATCTTGACGATCAGTCGCGCGCGGCGATCGACCGCGCCATCAACGAAATCCTGGTGGTGTACCATAGCGATGACCACCTGTTGATCCGTGCCAAGATCGAGCAACTGGACGAGGCGACACGGGCGCTGGCGGAGAATATCATGAATACGGCGGTGCGCGGCGCCCTCAAGGGCACCCAGTTATAAGTCGCCGGAGGTATTATCATGCCGAATCTTACGTGGAACGATTTAGAAGACATTGCGTACGCGCTCTCCGAAAAATATCCCGACCAGGATCCCTCCTTCATCCGGTTCACCGATTTGCATAAGTGGATCACCGAGCTGGACGAGTTTTCGGACGACCCGAAGAAATCGAACGAGGCGAAACTGGAAGCGATTCAGGCAGCTTGGGTCGACGAGTACCGGGACAATCGATAGTGCCCTTGCCAAGATTGGCTCTGCGATTCCCTGCCCTCGCGGCTCTTTGCGCTGCGTTATTCCTCGGCGTTCCCGCATCCCCGCAACAGCATTCACGATCGAGAGCCAGTGGTCGTGCCGGGAATAATGCCGCGGTTGAATCCGCCGGCATCACGCCGGAGATGCGGATCGTCACGGCCCACATTACGCCGAATGCACTGCGCGCGGACGTGTCGTTCCTCGCGTCGGATTTGCTGGAGGGAAGAGACACTCCGTCTCGCGGGCTGGATATCGCGGCCGAATACATCGCCTCGCAGTTGCGCAGGAGCGGACTCGAGCCGGTCTCCGGCGACAGCTTCTATCAAGCCGTTCCGATTCCCCCGCCCCATGAGAAGCGCGAACCGGACAGCTTTGCATACTCGGGCCCGCCGTTGCGCTCCGCCAACAACGTCATTGGACTTTTGCGCGGTTCCGATCCGATGCTGAGGGACACCTATGTGATCGTGAGTTCGCATTACGATCACCTGGGTCTGGCACCGGAGGGCGCGGATCGGATTTTCAACGGAGCAAACGACGATGCCAGCGGAACGGCGTCGGTGCTCGAAGTCGCCAATGCGCTGGCGTCCCTGCATCCGCGGCCCAAGCGCAGCGTCCTGGTCATTCTTTTCTGCGGCGAAGAGAAAGGGCTTTTAGGCTCGAAATATTACGCGAGCCATCCGCTCGTGCCGCTCGAACAAACCGTCGCGCAAATCAACATGGAGCAGATGGGGCGCACGGACAGTACGGAAGGGCCACATCTCAAAATGATGAACGTCACGGGATTTGATTACTCGACCATCCCGGCGCTGCTCGCGGATTCAGGGAAGCGCGTCCAGATCGCGGTAGTGAAGGACGCCCAGGCGAGCGACGCTTATTTCCGGCGGTCGGATAATGGTCCTCTTGCGGACGTCGGAATCCCTGCGCACACGGTGAGCGTCACCTATGAGTTCCCGGACTATCACGCGGTCGGCGACGAATGGCAGAAGCTCGATTACGACAATATGGCTCATGTCGACCAGGCGGTCGGGATCGCCATGCTGCGGCTCGCGTCGGGGCTGATGGCGCCGAAGTGGATTGAAAGCGCCTCCACGCAGCGATACATGGAAGCGGCGAAGAAGCTGCATCCATAGTGGGGCAGCCTCCCAGGCTGCGGTCGGCTCTTAGCCGACCTTAGTCGGGCAGCCTCCCAGCCTGTGGTCGGCTCTTAGCCGACCTTCGATTCTGCGAGTCGCCATAAGCCGGACCGGGGGTCCGGCGCAGGCCAGGGACCTGCCCCACTAATTCTTCGGCAATTCCTTCACGATTTCGCCGAGGAAACTTTTCGCGTCGCCGAACAGCATCAGAGTGCGGTCCATGTAGTACAGCTCGTTGTCGATGCCGGCGAAGCCTGGATTCATGCTGCGCTTAATCACCATGACCGTGTGCGCCTTGTCGACGTCCAGAATCGGCATGCCGTAAATGGGGCTGGTCTTGTCATGACGCGCCGCCGGATTGACCACGTCGTTGGCGCCGATCACCAGCGCGACGTCGGCCTCCGCGAAGTCCTGGTTGATGTCTTCCATTTCATGCATGCGATCGTAAGGGATATCCGCCTCGGCGAGCAGCACATTCATATGGCCCGGCATGCGCCCCGCGACGGGGTGAATCGCGAAATCGACCTGGACGCCGCGTTTTGTAAGCATATCCGTGAGCTCGCGCAGTTTGTGCTGGGCCTGCGCCACGGCCATCCCGTAGCCCGGAACAACGATCACACGGCGCGCCCCGGCCAGGATGGAGGCGGCATCTTCCGGCGTGGCGGACCTGACTGGTCTCGCGACGACCTGGGCCGCCGCGCCAGCTTGCGCCTGTCCGAACGCTCCAAATAGGACGTTGGTGAATGACCGGTTCATGGCGTTGCACATGATGACGGAAAGGATGAAGCCCGACGCGGCGTTGACCGCGCCCGCGATGATCAACACGTAGTTTTCGAGCGCGAATCCCATCGCCGCGCAAGCCGCGCCGGCGTAAGAATTCAGCAGCGCAATCACGGTAGGCATGTCGCCGCCGCCAATGGGCAGAATCAGCAGGATTCCGAACAGCGCCGAAAGCGCAATGAAAGAAGGAAACACCCACGCCGGCGCGGGCGTGACGATCATCCAAACGCCCAGTGCGGCGGCGATCGCGAACAACGTCAGGTTGATGATGTTCTGGCCCTTATAGGTCATGGGCCGGGTCGGAATGAGTTCCTGAAGCTTGCCGAACGCCAGGACGCTGGCCGTCACCGTCAGATATCCGAGCAGACTTTCGACAACAATCGCGAACATCTTGAATCCGACCGTGGGATGACCCTCGAACAGGTCCTTGTAAAATTCGGCGGTACCGACCAAGGCCGCGGCCAGCGCTCCGAAGGCGTGCGAAAGCGCCGTCAGCTGCGGTACCGACGTCATGGGCATCAAATAGGCGAGCGGCGCGCCGATGGCGGCGCCGACTACCATCGCAATCAGGATCCACTCGATGTTGACCGCTCCGACACGCAGCAGCGTGCCGATGACGGCCAGCAGCATTCCCAACTCGCCGGCGAAAACGCCGCGGCGTGCCGTCACGGGCGAACTCAGCCACTTAATCGCGAGGACCACACAGAGGGCGGCGACAATGTAGGCGATCTGCCAAAAAGCTTGGGTTGCTCCCGGGGTCACTTGCCGCCTTCCTTCTTCTTGAACATCTTCAGCATGCGATCGGTGATCAGAAACCCGGCAACGATGTTGATCGTCGCGAACGCCACCGCGATAATACCCAGCACCTCGCTCAGCCGCGGTGAACCTTTCGTCGCCACCACCAGGATCGCGCCGACCACCGAAATGGCCGAGATCGCGTTGGTGAGCGACATCAGAGGCGTGTGCAAAAGCGGGGACACGCGCCGCACCAGTTCCAGGCCGAGCGGTACGGCCAGCACGAGCACATATAGACTGACTTCAATTTCCGTACTCATAATCTTGTGGAATCCCTTTACGTTTACGACTTGACCGGCGCGCCGAGCAGCGCCTGCACGCGAGGATTGACCACCTCGCCGTCCCGGACGACCAGCGATTCGCGCGTGATTTCGTCCGCGGTGTCGATGTTGAGCTCGCCCTGCTTGGTCAGCATGTTTTTCAGCAGCGTGACAATGTTGCGCGCGTACATCTGGCTGGCGTGGCCAGGGACCGTAGCCGGAAGATTCACGGGACCCACGATCGAGACGCCGTTCTCGATGACGGTTTCGCCTGCGCGCGTCAGTTCGCAATTCCCGCCCCGCTCGGCCGCGATGTCCACAATCACCGAACCGGGATTCATTCCGAGCGCCATTTCTTTCGTAACCAGGATCGGAGCTTTTCGTCCGGGAACGGCCGCGGTCGTAATCACCACGTCCTGCTCCTTGATTACTTTAGCCATTTGCTCGCGCTGGCTGCGAATTTCGTCCTCGGTCAGGGCACGGGCATAACCACCCTGCCCTTCCCCAGCCGCGCCGATGTCGATGTTAACGAACTTCGCGCCGAGGCTCTCGATCTGCTCCTTCACCGCCGCGCGAACGTCGTAGCCGCTCACGACCGCTCCCAGACGCCGCGCCGTGGCGATCGCCTGCAGTCCCGCGACGCCTGCGCCAAGCACCAGTACGCGCGCCGGAGGAATAGTGCCGGCCGCGGTGGTCATCATGGGGAAAAGGCGCGGGAGCGTCACGGCCGCGATCAGCACGGCTTTGTATCCCGCGATCGACGCCATGGAGGAAAGCGCGTCCATGCTTTGCGCCCGGGTGATACGGGGAACCAGCTCCATGGAAAACAGCGTGAGACCAGCGCTGGCGTAACGAGCGGCGATGTCCGGTTCGCTCAGCGGATCGCAGAAGCCGATCACGATCTGGCCTCTTTTCAGCCCTTCCGGCTGAGGCGCGCGAACCGTAAGCAGGATGCTCGTGTTGCCGCGAACGTCTGCGAGCGAGCCGACTTTGGCGCCGCGGCCCGCGTATTCTTCATCGGGATAACCGGACTCGACGCCGGCCCCGCTCTCGATCCACACCTCGGCGCCGACTTTGGTGAGCATCTCGATCACCTTCGGCGTCAAGGCCACCCGGCGTTCACCGGGTATGGTTTCCTTGACAACTCCGACTGAAAGCCCCAATTTGACCGCTCCTGCTGTTTAACGAAATTCTTCCTGAAGCTCATCCAGTGCCGCCGAACCGGGGCACAGTTTTTCGTACTCCATACGAGCCAGCGGCGTGGCCGGCGTGTTATTCATTTCGTGCATGTCCGGAACATTCTCATCCAGGAAAAGAAGGCCCGTCGGGACCTCCCCGGAACGTCCCTGCAAATATTCATAAACCTTTTGCCGGTCGCGCGGATCGTAATCGGCGGGAACGGCCGTGAAATTCACCACGCTGCCATCGTGCATGGTGACGGACGTCGTTCCCTGGGGCGTGATGTTCGCCAGGATCTCCGCAGCCGGGGGGACGAAATTTGCTTCCGTCGCTCGATGCGCGTGCTTGCGGGTATAGAGATAGCTCTTGGTCGAGCCGACGTGATCGTTAAAGGTCACGCACGGCGAGATCACATCGACCAACGCGAATCCGCGATGCGCGATAGCGGCCTTCAGGATCGGCACCAGCTGTTCCTTGTCGCCCGAGAAGCTGCGGGCCACGAACGTAGCGCCAATGCTCAGCGCTAGCATCACCGGGTCGATCGGCGCCATGCGGTTTGCCTCGCCGCGCTTGCTCTTGGAGCCCACGTCGGCCGAGGCCGAGAACTGGCCCTTGGTCAGACCGTATACGCCGTTGTTCTCGATGACGTACAGCATCTTGAGATTGCGGCGAATGGCGTGGCACATGTGGCCGAGTCCGATGGAGAGCGAATCGCCGTCGCCCGAAACGCCGATATAGGTCAGCTCCGGATTCGCGGCGCTGGCGCCGGTCGCGATGGCGGCCATACGGCCGTGCGCGGAGTTGAATCCATGAGCGCCGTTCACGAAGTACGTCGGCGTCTTCGAAGAACAGCCGATGCCGCTGAGCTTGGCGATCATGTGCGGGGCAACGGAGAGTTCCCACAGCGCCTTGGTGATGGCCGCCGTGATGGAATCGTGGCCGCAGCCGGCACACAAGGTGGACATCGCGCCTTCATAGTCCCGAAGCGTCAGGCCGATATGATTGCGATGCAGGCTGGGGTGCGTGGCAATGGGTTTCGTGATGGACGGCATGGTCTATTCCTCCCACGAGCCGGATTCGACGACGACTTCTTTCGGCGTCTCGGCGGCGCGGTTTCTCATCTGGCGAACCACTTCATCGACCACGTGCTTGGCGCTCATCGGGAATCCGCCATACACCAGGACCGAACGCAGGTCCTCTTTGGGCACTCTTGTTTCGAGCAGCAGCAGCGAGCGCAGTTGCGCGTCGCGATTCTGTTCGACGATAAAGCACAGGTCATGGTTCACCAGGAATTTCTCGACGGTCTCGTCGAACGGGAACCCGCGAATGCGCATGTAATCGGTTTCAATGCCGCGCTTGGCGAGCAGATCGCCCGCTTCCCGCACGCCCGCGTCGCAACCGCCGATCGTGATCAGGCCGATCTTCGCGCCCGCTCGACGCTTGATAATCGGTGCGGGAATGAAGCGCGCCGCCGCCTTGTGCTTTTGCAGCAGGCGATCCACTACTTCCTGGTATTCATCCGGAATTTCGGTATATCCGCCGAACTTATTGTGACCCGAGCCGCGCGTGAAAAACGCACCCTTGGAGTGCACGCCGGGCAAAGTGCGCGCAGCGACGTGATTCTCATCCTCCGGGTGATAGCGCTGGTATTTGGGAATCTTCTCCAGATCGGCGGCATTCAGCACGCGGCCGCGATCGGGGCGGTAATGCTCGTCCCAGGTCAGGCGCGGAACCACCCAGTCATTCATGCCGATATCAAGATCGGAAAGCATCAGGACCGGCGTCTGGAAACGCTCCGCCAGATCGAAGGCGTTGCGGGCGAAATCGAAGCACTCTCCGGGATTCGCCGGAAAAAGCACAATGTGTTTGGTATCGCCGTGGGAGGCGTAGGCGGCCTCGAACAAGTCGCCCTGCTGCGTGCGGGTGGGCATTCCGGTCGAAGGACCGACCCGCTGGACGTCGATCACCACCGCTGGAATCTCCGCATAGTACGCCAGGCCGAGAAGTTCGTTCATCAGCGAAATGCCCGGACCCGAGGTCGACGTAAACGCGCGCGCTCCGTTCCACGAAGCGCCAATCACCATGCCGATGGCCGCGAGCTCGTCCTCCGCCTGCACGATGCAAAAATTGTTCTTCCCGGTTTCCGGATCCTTGCGGTACTGCTCGCAAAATTCCTTGAATGCGTCCATCACCGACGTCGAGGGCGTAATGGGATACCACGCCGCCACCGTCGCACCGGCGTAAACACAGCCGAGGGCCGTCGCGGTGTTGCCGTCGATCAGAATCTTGTCCGCGTTCTCGTTCATCTTCTCAAGATGGAACGGCAGCGGGCACATGAAGTGCGATTTGACGTAATCGAAGCCCAGCTTCAGAGCTTTGGTATTCGAATCGCGCAGGGCTTTCTTAGCCGCGAACTTTTCTTCGAGAAGCTGCTCCACCACACCCATGTCGATGTCGAGCAGCGCCACCAGCGCGCCGGTGTAAGCGATGTTCTTCATCAAAATGCGCTCGCGCGGATTGGCAAAAGCTTCATTGCACAAGCGCGAAAGCGGCACGCCCAGGAACGTAACGTCGTCGCGATGCAGACTGGGATCGAGCGGCCAGGTGGAATCGTACAGCAGATAGCCGCCCTCGCGAACCTCGCGCACGTCGCGCGCGTAAGTCTGCGAGTTCATGGCGACCATCAGGTCGTAATCCAGCGATCGGGCAACATAGCCGTCCTTGCTCACCCGGATCTCATACCAGGTGGGGAGGCCTTGAATGTTCGAAGGGAATAGGTTCTTTCCGGAGACCGGAATTCCCATGCGAAAAATCGCCTGCATCAGCAGGCCGTTGGCGCTGGCTGATCCAGTGCCGTTTACATTCGCCAGCTTAAAAGCAAAATCGTTTACGCGGGTACCGTGCTGCACGCTTCTCTCCCTGCATAGTTAATAAGGAGCTCAAATTTCTCCATGTCCCAAGCCGCGGTCGGACAGCGCTCGGCGCACAAACCGCAGTGCACGCAGAGATCCTCGTCCTTCATCATCAGGCGGCCGGTTTGCGGCAGGGGCGCCGAGGCAAACAGGGCCTGGTCGGGGTTCACGGCAGGAGCGGAAAGCCGTTGCTTAATTTCTTCTTCCTCGCCGTCGCGCGTGATGGTGAGACACAGCATCGGACAGATGTCGATGCAGGCGTCGCACTCGATGCACAGCTTCGGCGTGAACACGGTTTCGATATCGCAGTTCAGGCAGCGCTGCACTTCGCGGGCGGTCTGTTCGGGGTTGAACCCCAGTTCTACTTCAATGCTCAGTTCCTCGAAGCGCCTCGTCAGATCGACGTGCTTCATCTTCTGGCGGGGCGACGGATTGTAATCGTTGTGATAGGCCCACTCGCTCAGGCCCATCTTGGTTGTTACCAGACTGCTCTGGTCCGGCGGGCGATCCGTTACCGGAATGCCCTGGCAATGGTTGTGAATGGAAATCGCCGCCGCATGAGCGTGCGCCACGGCCCAGATAATGTTCTTCGGGCCGAATGCCGCGTCGCCGCCGAAGAAGACTCCGGGACGCGTGCACTGCAGCGTCTTTTCATCGACCACCGGCAGGCCCCACTTATCGAACTCGATTCCCAGATCGCGCTCGATCCACGGGAAGGCGTTCTCCTGGCCGATGGCCAGAATTACATCGTCGGCCGGGAAGAACACCTCTTCCACAACCTTCGATTTTTTCGCTTGATCGTCCCATTCCAGGCGCTCGAATTCCATCCCCTTGAGCACGCCGTTTTCGATCACGAAGCGCTTGGGAGCGTGATTGATGACGATCTCGATGCCCTCTTCCTCGGCATCTTCCAGTTCCCACGGGGAGGCCTTGAAATACCCGCGCGGGCGGCGCGCCATCACTTTAATATCCTTGCCGCCGAGACGGGCCGACGAGCGGCAGCAATCCATCGCCGTATTGCCGACGCCAATGATCAAAACCTTTTCGCCGATCGAATCCGTGTGCCCGAACGTGATCGACTCCAGCCAGTCGATGCCCAGATGAATGCGGTCGGTATCGTGACGGCCCGGAATCTCCAGATCCTTGCCCCGGGGAGCTCCGCTGCCGACAAACACCGCATCGAAGCCCTTGTCGAGCAACTCCCTCATGCTATCGACGGGCGAGTTATAACGGATATCCACGCCCATATCGAGGATGGCGTTGATCTCGCTGTCGAGAACGGTCGTCGGCAGGCGGAACGACGGAATATTCGTGCGCGTTAACCCGCCGGGCTTCTCGAATTTCTCGAACATCACGACTTCGTAGCCGAGCGGCATCAGATCGTTGGCCACCGCAAGCGACGCGGGACCGGCGCCGACGCAGGCGACGCGTTTCCCGTTCTTCCTCTTGGGAATCTCCGGCAGCAGGTGGCTGATCTCGCCCTTCAGATCGGCCGCGACGCGCTTCAGGCGGCAAATCGCTACCGGTTTTCCATCCACGCGGGTGCGGCGGCAGGCCGGTTCGCAGGGTCGATCACACGTGCGGCCCAGGATACCGGGAAAGACGTTCGATTCCCGGTTTACCATGTAAGCTTCCGTGTACTGGCCTTGCGCGATCAGCCGGATGTATTCCGGGACATTAGTGTGAGCGGGGCAAGCCCATTGGCAATCGACGACCTTGTGATAGTAGCTCGGATCGTCAGTATTCGTCCTTTGCAAACGTCCTCCTGGGATTCACAGGCGAGTGAAATGGTTTACCGAAAGACTATTGTAACTCTGTCAATGGCAAGAACAAAAGTGAGTCGTTGCGGACGCCGGTCTATCTTATACGTATGGCCAAACAGTTCAAGGACCTGACCGAGCGCGAGATTCTGGCGCTCGCCATCGCGCTCGAGGAAGAAGACGGGCGCGTTTATGGCGACTTTGCCGACGGCCTGCGCGAACAATATCCAGCAACCGCCAAGGTTTTCGAAGAGATGATGGGAGAGGAATCCGGACATCGCGCGCGGTTGATCGAGTTGTTCCGCGCGAAGTTCGGCGAGCACATCCCGCTCATCCGCCGCCAGGACGTTTCAGGATTCGTGAGCCGCAAGCCGGTATGGCTGTTCCGGCCGCTGGCGATCCACGTGGTGCGCAAGCAAGCCGAAATCATGGAGCTCGAAACGCGGCGCTTCTACGAGCGCGCCATGCAACAGACCACCGACGCCTCCATTCGCAAACTGCTCGGCGACCTGGCCGCCGAGGAATTGAAACATTCCGAGAAGGCTGGCGCGCTCGAAGAGGAGCTCACGGCCGGCGCCGCGGGCGCGCACGAGGAAGAAACCGAGCGGCGCTTGTTCCTGCTGCAAGTGGTTCAGCCTGGACTGGCGGGATTGATGGACGGATCGGTGTCAACACTCGCGCCCGTGTTCGCCGCCGCCTTCGCGACGAAAAGTTCATTGGACGCTTTCCTGGTCGGTGTCGCCGCCTCGGTGGGCGCCGGGATCTCCATGGGCTTCGCGGAATCGCTGTCCGACGACGGATCGCTCACTGGGCGCGGCCGTCCATGGATTCGCGGCCCGGTCTGCGGGCTGATGACAGCGGCGGGCGGGATCGGCCATACTTTGCCGTTCCTCATCCGCGATTTCCGGCTCGCGTTGATCGTGGCGGCCATCATTGTCCTGCTGGAGCTGGCCGCGATCAGCACGATCCGCCATCGTTATATGGACACGCCGTGGATTTCGGCCACGCTGCAGGTGATGCTCGGAGGGGCCCTCGTTTTCATCGCCGGCATTTTGATCGGGAGCGCGTAAAGAAGCGCCGGGAGTGCTTTCCCCGCGGCGGACGCCGCCAACACGTCCTTCCGCTCGATGGCATCGCAAACGCGATTATCAGCGCCCTTCCGGCCCCTTCGCCGTCGACGGGTCTTTCCACAACAGTTCCGCGTCCGATCGCCTGACGTAGTTCGCGTCGATCTCGATCGCGTCCTGTACCATGCCGCGTTGAAAGCGGTCGAGCGCGATCCTGCCGATCGCGACGGCCAGCCCGTGCGGCGCTTCGAAAACGAGCGTGCCGGAATAGCCGCTTCTCACGACTTCGGCAAGCGCCTGGCTGTTCGTGATTACCTCTACTTCGCCTGGCGGCAATTCGGAGAATGACGCGAGCCAGTCGTCTAATTTCATGACGACCTCGTCGCGTATTGGATCGAGCGCGGCATTGTAGAGGCTTCCGTAAATCTCGCCGCGGCGCGCATCGATCATCACCGCTCGCAGCGGCCTCGTGCCGAAATAGGCCAGCGCCTGCAAATTCGAGACCGCAATCGCCGGACGCCCCGTGGCTTCGGCCAATCCTTTCACCGCCGTCAATCCGATTCGTACACCCGTAAATGATCCGGGCCCCGACGCCGACGCGAATGCGGAGATGTCGGTAACCGCAACCCCTGCCCGTCCCAGCAAAACCTCGATCGCTCCGAAGAGCACGTCCGCGAACGCGCCGGGAGGACCCAGGTCTGCTTCCGCCACGACGCCTGTCTCGGAAATGAGCGCGATGCTTCCCGGATCGCCCGTCGTATCGACGGCCAGAATCAGGGCGCTCACGGAATCAGCCGGTACACTTTGTCCAGCGTGTATGCCTTGCCGAACGTATTCACCACGTTCGCACGTAGCGTCACCACCCCGGGCGTCTTTTCCACAACCCCGCGCGGAAACGCGAACGTTCCCTCTCTGCCCGTCCCCACGACGCGGTATCCTTCCGATCCGCCGGGCTGTTCCAATGTCCATTCCACCAGCAGCGATTTCGTGGCCTTGGTTTCGCGCTTCAGCTTCAGCGCAAACTTCACCGGTTGCGATAACGAAATTTCATCGCCCTCCGGTGCCGAGATCTCCAACGGAATTTTCGCCGGCGCGACCTCCACCACCTGCGCCACCACGGCGCTCGATTCGAATTTGTAGGATCTCAGCATCCCTTCCTTATGGCCTTCGCGCGAGACACGCAGCACCCAATCGTGCGACGAATCGGGCGGCTCGCCGACGAACATCTCGCCTTTGTATTCTTTTTTCTCTTTGACCAGCTCGCCGTTTGCCGGATTCATCCACACCACGTCGTAGCCGTGATTTTCCACTTTCAGAGCGACCGTCCCGGGCTTCTCGACGTACACCAGATACTCGACGTCTTCGAGCGCAACGGCCCGGCCGCCCTCGACATCGAAATACGGTTCGAGCTCCCAGTAGCGGCTCGCGGAAAGAAAATCGAACCACGCCTTCATGTATGGCCCGTCGCCCGCCCCCGGATACTGGCCGTTCATCGTCGCATTCCACAAATCCGTTCGCGACTTGATTCCCGCGTTCACGCCCGGCATCGCGTAAAACTGATGCTCCACCGCGCCGATATCGATGTTCGATGTCCCGTAGCCGAGCAAATTCGCCCATCCGTCGCTCGCCACCGGACCCGCCGTCGATGCCGCTAGCGTCCAACGGGGATGCGCATAGGGATCGAGTTTTTGAATCGCCGTCTCCAGATCCTTTAAGATCGCCCGCCCGTGCGGCGTGTGATCGAAATCCGGGATACCCGCCCACGTGATGTCGAACGCCGAAAATCGCGCGACGAGATCGGCCACCGTCGCAGCAATGTCGCGTTGCCGTTCAATCGCGTCGGCGGAAAGGGACGCGAGCGCCACATCCGCCACCATCCCCTTCGCGTTGATCGCACGGATGCGCTCGGCCGCCTCATCCAGTCTCGTGTTCGCCTCGATCGTCACCTGCAGATGCGTGAAACGATCCTTCGCCCGTTGGTCGATCAACCGATCGAAGTCTGCACGGGGCATCGTCACGAAGTGCTCGACCGGCGCTCCCATCCACAAATGCGGCCTCTGATTCCCCTCCGGCACAGGCTGCGTCGCGAAATGATGGACGTTCGCGACCCGCACAAATCCGGGCGAATTCGACTCGCCGGCCTGGATCTGGCCGGTCTGCCCATCGAGCCTGGTCACGCTGCTGGTGAGCCGGTAGGTCCACGCGCCCGCCTCGGTCGGCGCGAAGCGCAGGACGAGCCGCGATCCTTCATGGAACGCGTTGATCAGAATTGTCTTGTAATGCGGCGAGCGGAACTCGGCTCGCAGAGTGGCTTGCGGCGTGTTCTCCGGTGCGCTGAGGTCGAACGTCACGTCGCACGCCGCCCACGCGACGGCTTGCGAACACGTTGTTGCAGGCGCCGCCTGCGCCTTTGCCGGCGGAGCGATCCCGACCATTGCGCCTATCGCAATTAAAGCGGCCGCCGAACGAAGCATCTACTGTCAAATATATCTTGTGTTCCGCACTCTTCGCGAAGGCTTGCGGCTAAGAGGATTCGTGAACTGCGCGCGTTCCCGAGCATTTGTAGGGCAGGTTTGCAACCTGCGTGCGATCTTCAATCGCGCCCGATCGCCGATTGAATCCCGCCCCGCGGCCCGCCCAGCCCGTGGATGACGCATAATGTTTCCTATATGAAGATTTCGACTATTGCACTTTGTCTCGCGCTGGCGATCCCCGCCTTCGCCGCCAAACCCACCGAAGAATTTAAGACCAAGGCCGGCGTTCTGAAGATCACGCCCATCCAGCACGCCAGCTTGACCATCGAAGCCGGCGGCCAGGTGATTCAAGTCGACCCAGCCATGGGCGATTTCACCGGCGCCCCCAAGGCTGACATCATCCTGATCACCGACATTCACGGCGACCATCTCGATGCCGGCAACATCGCCAAACTCAAGAAGGCCGGCACCATGATCATTATCCCGGGCGCCGCCCAGAAGGACGTTCCGGATGGCGTCATCATGAAGAACGGCGAAACCAAGACCGTCGGCTCCTGGACCTTCGAAGCCGTGCCCATGTACAACATCAAACGCGGTCCCTCCGAAGGCAAGCTGTTTCACGATAAGGGCCGCGGCAACGGCTACGTCGTCACCTACGGCGGCTTGCGCATTTATATTTCGGGCGACACCGAGAATATCCCGGAAATGCGCGCCCTGAAGAACATCGACGTTGCCTTCGTTTGCATGAACCTGCCCTACACTATGACCCCCGAGGAAGCCGCCGAGGCCGTCAAGGCGTTCAAGCCGAAGGTGGTCTATCCGTATCACTACGGCATGTCCGACCTGAAGCCTTTCGAAGCCGCGCTCAAAGGCACCGGCGTCGACGTCCGCATCCGCAACTGGTACTAACTCGCGTCCGCGCATACGCGGAAGGGTTGATATGTGGGGCAGGCTCGAAGCCTGCGCGTCCTCTCAGGACCGCCGTCCGGCGTGGCGCGGGACCCGTCGGCAGTCATGCCGACGGATTCGTCGCCAGCCGCACATTTTAGAGGAGGGGCGAACCATCGCCCTTCTTCTAGTTTTGCCTGCTTTTTTTGCCGCTACAATCCCAGCCACACCGACACGGTCTTCTCCCACTCCGTCAGAAACGTCTTCTGCGCTTCCCTGCCATGCCACCAGTTGTCCGGCCGGAAATACTCGTCCGGGGCGGCGATGGTGATGATCGTGAGCTCCGGAGCCGCGCGCCGGAACAACAGACCGGCCCGGCGCGTGTGGAAGTTGCTCGTCACCAGGAGCACTTTGTGCACGTTCCTGCGCCGCAATTCGGGCACGATGGCCGCAGCTTCGTCGGCCGTCGACCGCGCGTCGTTTTCGAAGTGCGCGAAATACGACACCGGATAACCGCGCTTCACCGCGAACGGGATGGCGAGATCGCACTCGTGAAAGTCGTATTCTCCGCCCGGGCCGCTCACCAGCACCACCGGGACGTAGCCGTTCCTGACCAGATCCCCGGCCGTCAGAATGCGATGGCCGAAAGGGTCGCCCGCCAGGACCACCGCGATGTCGGCTTTCTCCGGCGGCGAAGCGCTGATCAGATATTCGCCCAGTCCCGTAAGGATGCGGTCGCGCGCGAGCCACGTGGCGAGCGCCAGCAGCACCACGGCCACCCACACCGCGCGCCAGCGAGTTTTCATGGGCTGAACTAATTTCCGCCCCAAATAGTCCTACCTACAACGCGTGTCATCCCGAGCGAAGTCGAGGGACCTGCTTTTAAAGCTTCATGGCCGGTTTCCCGGATTTTCACGAGAAGGACTTTCATGAGCGGGACCGCGACACGCGGAATCTCACGGGACGCGGAGAATCCTATTTCTCATCCGAGGAACGGGAATCGATGTGTCCCACGGTTCGTAGCCGCTGGAGCATGCGCTCGATCTCTTCTTCTTCCTCGGGCGGAAGCACCGGATACTTCTGTACCGTTTCACGCGTGTTCTTGGCCGCGGCGGAAACCACGGGTTGCCCCGACGTCGGTTCGCCCCAGAATTGACGATAAGGGATGCCGTCGAGCAGCGCGCTCCGCGAAAAACGCCGGATGTGCCGGAGCAGGCTCCCACATCCGTCCAGATCGCCGGGATAGAGCACCAGCATGCGCTCGCCGCTTTCGAGCGTGAGATAAACCGCCAAAGGAGCACTCCAGCCCGTCTGATCCACCCGCCGGATGTCCCCCCACGGAATCTTCCGCCGCCCGATCGACAGGTGCGTTTCGTGAATCTCCAGCACCGGGCGCAGCGACACCAGCGCGAGGGCGATCGCGGATGCCGTAAACAACCCGGCAGCAATCCAACTGGGCGTCCAGCGTTGCCCCATCCACGCGCTCAACAGCGCGCCCACCACCGCGAATAGGGTCAGCGAGGCATAGCGCCGGGACGGAATGTAACGGGCCAACGCGCGGCTCACCACTTCAGCCTACCATCGCACAAGGGATGTCGGAAACCCGGCATAAACCTTAGCGGATTCTCCGTTGGCAATGGTACGCCCGTCCATCCTTTCAACCGCCGGCGCGCGCCGGCGTCACTCGTGGCGCACGCACTTTGCGTGCCGTGTCGAGACTCCTCTCGACACCTGTTTGCGCGAGCGCAGGTGCTACCTCGCTAGCGCTGGCAGCGTCGTGAATGTCAGGACTGGGGGACTTCGGATTCCCAGCACGCTGATTTGCGCTCCCGCAGGCGTATCGAACTCGACCGTCCCCCGAATCCCTGCCGCAGCCGGAAACAGCGTCGTCAGCATCTGCGAAGAGTGACCGTTGGGCGTAAGTAAAATCGAGGTCGCCCCTATCTGTGTGCCCGTATCGTCGCGCAGAACCGCCGGAACACTGACGTGTTGTGTCGAAATCGCGCTAATCGCCACCCCCGTCGCGATCCCGTTGGTGTTGTCGAACGCCAGCAGATATCCGCTTGCATTGCGATTCTCGAGCGGCACGACGGCCTCCTGCCCGTTGGGAGTGTACCGGAAGATCGCATAGCCGCCGATGTTGCCCGTCGTCGTCAGTTGGGCCGAGCCCGTCAGCAGGGCGCTGGTCAACGGTCCAGTACTCTGTATCCATAGCGTCCCGCCATCGCCAATGTTCTGCGTAACTGAGGACGCAATCGAAGTCGCGCCGGTTTGCGTGAAAGTCAGCGGTAGTAACAACGGATTCCCGTTATCGTCGAAGAAATTCAGGTTCACCGGCGCCGCATTCGTGCCGGTGTTCGCCAGTACAAACGTCGTCTGCCATCCGGCGCCTGAAGCAATATGCGCCATCGAGCCGCCAACGTTCGTGACGTTCGCCAGCGCGGGGATCGTGGTCAGCGTTCCGGGCGGGGTGACGCGGATGCCCAGCACGCTCATTTGCGCCCCGGAGGGCGTGTCGATTTCGACAGTCCCTCGAATATTGGCCGTCATCGGATAGTTGTTCGACAGCACGAACGAGGTGTGCCCATTGGCGGGCAGGGGCACCTGGGCCATCATAATTGGCGCTCCCCCATCATCGTAAACTTTTACCGGGACGGTCTGAGCTGAGCTTGAAACGTTTTCGATCGCGATGCCCGTTAGCACACCGTTGGTGTCGTCGAACGGCAGAAAATAGGAGGGTGCGTTGCGCATTTCCATCGGCACGACGGCTTCCTGCCCGCTAGGATCGAAGTGGAAGATCGCGAAGCCATCTACATCGGCGGATCCGGCCAACTGCGCCGAGCCTTCCAAATATTGCACGTTCGCTGGTCCGCTGGCTTCCGCCAGGAACAAAGCATTCGAAGCGAGCGCCTGATTCAACATCGACTCCGTCGTGGACGTTCCCGATTGTGGAAACGCGAGCGGAAGCGGAAGCGGATTTCCGCTGGGATCGAAGAGCGACAAGTTCGCCTGCTCCGGTGCCGATCCCTTGTTGATGAGCGTGAAAGTGGTGCTCCAGCCGCCCTCGGCCGCCAGATGCGGCATCGAGCCAATATAGAAGCCTCCGCCTACGGTGGCCTGTGAGAGCGCGAACGGTAAACCGGCAACGGTCATCGTCACCGTGCGGGCCGTATTACCAGTGTTCGGCACAACCTGATAATTTACGGTGCCGCCGCCGCTGCCGCTGGAGGAACCCAAGAATGTAACCCAATTGGGCGCTCCCGCAACCGTCCAGGAGCATCCCGACGGCGCAGTAATTCCAATACTGCCGCTCCCGCCAGATGCAGGGAAAGCTTGCCCCGTGGCGCTCAGCGAATAATGACAAGCGGTTGTGCCCCACTTCCCCGGTTCGCTGTCGTTTTCGCCGGTCCCCAGGATATTGCCATTTATATCGACGTAGCGCGTATCATCACGGGGCTGCTGAAAATTGAGCTTAATCGTTTCCATCAATACCGCCGCGCCAGACGAGCTCATACCAGTCGCACTAATGAACCAATCCACGACATTTCCAGCTGCGTCCGTACTAATTTCGACGCTGATGCCACTGGAACTGGCACCAGAGGAAAAGGTATTGATTCCATCGCTCATTGTCCATGCACTGGGGTATTCCGAATAATTTCCTATGTTAGCTGGCAGGGGCAAAGGGAAACTCAGGGAAACACTGATGCGATTGGACGTGGTGACAATCCCCGAGACTGCGGTGAAGTTGTTGCCCACATACGTGTAAACTGCTTGCGCACGACACGTCACGCACAGGAGAACGCCGGAAGCCAAAAGATGCAGGGCTCTCATGAGTTGCGGATTCCGGAGATAAGATCACGCTCCGGGAAAGAATCAACTAAGCTTACCGGAATCGGAGTGCAACATCCAGGCCCGAGGCGGGCCTGCTATTCCTCGTCGTTCATGGCATTTCGAATTCGGCGGCCTCTTTCAGGCCGTGCAGGCGACCCGCGAGGGTGTCGGAACCCGCGAGGTCGACGCTAACCCGGCGTCGGGAAGGTTTTCGAAATATGATCGTGCCAGGTCAGATTCTCTTCGTCCACCAGTGCCCACAGCAGCCCGACTCCGGCCGAGAGGAAGCTCAGAACGTAAGCCGCCTGCCGCACTCCTCGTTGCTCGCGGTCCGCGACCCGCCCGTCGAAGTTCACCACGCGTAATCCCGCGAAGCGCATCCCGGGAGTATCGCCATCCGCCAGGCACCACAGCATGTGATACATCACCCACAGCACGCCGACCATCCCCACAAACAACGGGACGACTTGCTTGTTGAGCACCAGATGACCGCCCGAAAGCAGAAACACACTGAGGAAAAGCCCGAGCGCAATCACGATCATGCTGGCGTCCACCGCCGCGGCGATAAAGCGGTGCATGGGCAGCGCGACCGGAGCGTCGCAGTAGATCACCGCCTGCACCCGCATGTCGAGCGCGGCATCGGCATCGAGGCGTCCGGGAAATTCAGCGAATGCTGCACGTCCGCGCCGCGATCCGCGGGGCGAGGAGGCCTCGCCGTCCCGCGCTTGGGGCCGCCCGGCGGACGCACCGGCGTCATGGTCGGAAGCGGAACGATTTTCAGTCCTTGCTGGGGATGTGGAAACAGCGACGGCTGATATGCCGGCTGCGGTGGTTGCTCAGGTCCTCGCGCCAGCGGTGGATAAACCGGCCGCGCCTGCGGTAGATAGCCAGGGGTCGCGCCGGGAGCATTCTGCGGCCTGCCGCCTGGGAGGGCTTCCAGCGCGGGCGCGTCCAAGGATTCCATCGCCGGAGCGGTCGCCGTCATCAGCGGATAGGACTCGGCAGCGGGACGCGGGCCGGCCGCATGCAGACGCCGGCCGCAGCGCGCGCAGCGCCGCTCATCTTCCTCATTCCACGCTCTGCAAAATCGGCATTCCATGATCGCTGTCCAGGCGCGTTATCTTGACGCGCTCAATTCCCCTCTGCTACGGTTCTCGATTGGGGCTCTTTCTGTATAGCCATCCCAACTGCACACCCAACGGAAGTACTAGGCCGCTCTTCCTACCTAACATACTTCGGGACATTTGTCACGCATTTTGTTTGATTCTGTTGTGGTTGGCTCTTTCCGAAATTCTTTTGCCCCCCGCCTTCGCCCAGGATTTTCGCCCCTCTTTGCCCCCGCCGCCGGCGCCCGCCGGCATCGTCAGCACGAACCCCAATCAGCCGGTCCGCCCCCCGCGCCCCAACGCCCCGGATGCCGAGCATGTCTTCATCGAATCCGTCACCCAGGAGGCCGACGGACCGATTCGTCACCTTCGCGGCATGGTCCGCGTGGAGACCACCGACATGCTGATGCGTGCCGACGAGGTCGACTACAACGCCGATACCGGCGCCATCCAAGCTCGCGGCCATGTCTATTTTGAAAGTTTCCAGCGCGGCGAAAAGATCAACTGCGACCGCGCCGATTACAACATCGAATCCGAGACGGGAAAGTTTTATGTTGTTACCGGCACATCGGTCCCCGTAATTCATACCCGGCCCGGCCTCCTCACGACGACGAATCCCTTTTATTTTGAAGCGCAATGGGCCGAGAAAATGCAGGATCGTTATATCCTGCACGACGGATTTCTGACCGATTGCCTTTTGCCTCGCCCCTGGTGGCGTCTGCGTGCTCCGGTCTTCGACGTGATTCCCGGCGAACGGGCCATCGCCCATCACGCCTGGTTCTACCTCGTCCGGTTTCCGCTTTTTTACGCGCCGGTCTTTTATAAGTCCCTGGAAAAGGAGCCGCGTAGGAGTGGAATCATCATCCCTTCCATTGGCAATAGTTCCACCCGCGGCCCCGAGCTTAACTACGGATACTATTGGGCCATCAATCGCAGCTTCGATCTCCTCTACCAGGGTCAATATTACGAGAAGGCGGGAACCGCCCAGCACATTGATTTTCGCGGCGATATCAATGCCACCACCAGCTTCAACATCCGCGTCGACGGCGTCGACGACACACGCAACTTGCCCCTCCCTGCCTCCGGCGCCGAGATCGCGGCGACCGCCAAGACGGTTCTCGGACACGGATGGGAAGCGCGCGGAGAGCTGAACTATCTGAGCTCGTTCTCGTTCGTCCAGTATTACTCGGAATCGTTCAATGAAGCCGTGTTCGGGGAAACCCACTCGGTGGGCTATATCGACAAGCACTTTGACGACTTCGCCCTCTACGTCGTGGCTCAGCAGAACGTCGACTTCCAGAGCACCACGCCCGGCGACGTCGTCACCATCCACAAGTTGCCCGAGGTCCAGTTTCAGGAACGCGACCACGAATTCCACCTCGGCAGCCAGCCTTTCTGGGTCTCCTTCCAATCCTCCGCGGGCTTCGAGAGCCGCAGTCAGCCCCTCAATCCGGCGATCTCGCTGCTGCAGGCCGCCCCCCTCGTGCGAACGGGCCTGTTCGTCCCCCGGGCGGATTTCGCCCCCGAGGTAAACACCGCATTTCATTGGAAGGGCATCAATCTCGTCCCGAGCTTCGGCATTCGCGAGACGGGCTACGGCGCGAGCGTCGCACCCGAGGGAACGTTCAACGGAGGGAGTCTGTGGCGCAACTCGCGGGAATTCAAGGCCGACCTGCTCTTTCCTTCCCTGGAGCGCATTTTCAAAGCTCCTTCCTGGATCGGCGCCCAGGTTAAACACGTGATCGAACCCCGCATCACTTACACGGACGTCGCGGGCATCGACAACTTTCAAAACATTATCCGTTTCGACGGCACCGACATCCTTTCCGACACGAATCAGCTCGAATTCTCGCTCACCAATCGCCTGCTGGCTAAGGATAAGAATGGCACCGTCACCGATTTCCTCAGCTGGCAGCTGGCGTACGAACGCTATTTCGATCCGACCTTCGGCGGCGCCGTGGTTCCTGGCGAACGCAACGTCGTGCAGGCCGTCCTCGATCTCACCGGCTATAGTTTCCTCGATGGCCTGCGGCATTCCTCTCCCGTGGTGAGCGCGCTCCGCATGCAGCAGGGTCGCCTCACTCTCGACTGGCGCCTGGATTACGACCCCTTGCTCCACCGCATCGTCAATAGCAGCACCTCCGTCGGCTGGCGCGTCAATCAGTATTTTTTCAATCTGGGGCACACCGATCTGCAGGCTCCCTCGATCCTCGCTCCCACGGCCGACCAGATCAGCGGGAGCGTGGGCTACGGCCAGGCGAACCGGCGCGGATGGGGCGCCGCCATCGGCACTTTCTACGATCTGCTCAAGGGCACCATGGTTTCCGCGCAGCTTCAGGTCACTTACAACACCGATTGCTGCGGCGCGAGCGTACAGTACCTCCGCGTCAACGAGGGAATCCGCGACGAGAGCATCTACCGGTTTTCCTTCTCTATCTCCAATATCGGAACCTTCGGAAGCCTGAATCGCCAGGAACGCATGTTCTAACGCAGGAGTTAGAAGTTAGAAGTTAGAAGTTAGGAGTCAGAAGTCAGGAGTTAGAAGTTAGGAGTTAGGAGTTAGGAGTTAGGAGTTACGGCCGGCAAATTCCAAGAGGGGCCTGTCTCCTGTCTCCTGTCTCCTGTCTCCTGTCTCCTGTCTCCTGTCTCCTGTCTCCTGTCTCCTGTCTCCTGTCTCCTGTCTCCTGTCTCCTGTCTCCTGTCTCCTGTCTCCTGTCTCCTGTCTCCTGTCTCCTGTCTCCTGTCTCCTGTCTCCTGTCTCCTGTCTCCTGTCTCCTGTCTCCTGTCTCCTGTCTCCTGTCTCCTGTCTCCTGTCTCCTGTCTCCTGTCTCCTGTCTCCTGTCTCCTGTCTCCTGTCTCCTGTCTCCTGTCTCCTGTCTCCTGTCTCCTGTCTCCTGTCTCCTGTCTCCTGTCTCCTGGCCCCCCTGCCCCTGTCCCCTCGCGTCACAATAAGGACATGGCGCTCCAATTCACCACCTCCTGCCTCGAAGACACCTTGAGCCTTTTCCGTTACTACCAGCAGCTCTCGGAAAGAGCTATGGCCCAAGCTACCGACGAACAACTCCTCGCCGTGCTGGACAAGGAGTCGAATTCCATCGCGTTGATCGTGAAACATCTCGCCGGCAACCTGCGTTCGCGCTGGACGGACTTCCTTACTACGGACGGGGAAAAGCCCAACCGCGACCGCGATAGCGAATTTCTCGACCCTCCGGCCACGCGCGAGGCGCTTCTCAAGATGTGGAATGAAGGCTGGGATTGCCTCTACTTCGCCTGCGGCCAGCTCACCGACGCCGACCTTTCCCGCACCATTTATATCCGTGGAGAAGCCCACTCCGTGATGCAGGCTATCCATCGCGCCATGGGCCATTGCGCCTACCACTGCGGGCAGATCGTGATGCTTGCCAAACATTTTCAAGGTGAGCACTGGCAGACGGTCAGCGTTCCTCGCGGGAAATCGAAAGAATTCGCCCAACGCGTCAGTCGGGGCGAAGTCTCCCAGCGCTAGCCGCTGCTACCCTTCCATTCCAACGGGTGTCATCCCGAGCGTAGTCGAGGGACCTGCTCTTTCTCCATCGAAGGCCACACCATCGGCTTCCCATCACTCTCACCTGTGTCATCCCGAGCGTAGTCGACCTGCTTTTCAGCTCCGAAGTGCGGTCACTGCTCGTCGACGGCCCCAATTCCCGGCTTCTTCAATCACATCGCACATTCATTTCAGCAGTCATGCACGTTGCACCCCTTACTTTCTAGGTAACGAGTTCGATGCGCTCATCCATCGGAGAGCTCAACCGACCAAGACGGGTTTTCTAGATAAGCCTTTGCGGGTCTGCGAGCGATGGAAGTTTACCGGTCTAAACAGGTCCCGAGCCGTTCTGGGTCAAAACGGTGGCGCGCTGTTCGCCTTTAAACGACGGCCTCTCAGCCGAGAGAGTATAAAACGGTACGAGGGCCGGCTCTTTAGTTTTGTAAGCTGTTGTTCTATAAAGCTTCGTGCGGGCACACGTGTGTCCGCGCGGCGGGGCGCTCGAGGGACGCGTTTACTCCAGAGCGAACGCGTTCAGCCCCGAACTCACGATCACCACGTACTGTTTCCCGTTCTTGCCCATGTACGTCATCGGATTCGTGTGACCCTCGGTATCGAGCTTCGTCTCCCACATCAGCTTCCCCGTCTTCGTTTCGAAAGCGCGGAAGCGCGCGTCGATGGTTCCGGCGATGAACGTCAGCCCGCCCGCCGTCGTGATGGGTCCGCCCTGGCCGAACGCGCCCGTGTTATGGATGCCCTTGGCCTCCATCTCGTCGCTGGTCCCCAGCGGAATGCGCCAGGCGATGTCGCCCGTATTCGCGTTCACCGCCATCAGCTCCGCCCAGGGCGGCTGCTGGCACGGGAGCTGCTTCGATGGATCCCAGAAGCGCGCGTTGACGGTTCCCGCTCCTAAGGGACTAAAACGCCGGTAAGCTACCGGATCGTTCTCCGGGCGTTTATCAAGACGGCCCATCCCCGCGACATTGCGCGCATTCACGATCACGTATCCGAGCTTCGGATCGACCGCTACGCCGCCGTAATTAGGACCGCCCTGCTGTCCCGGGAAAATCACGCGAAATTCCTTGCTGCTATAGGGCGTGTAAGATCCGTAGCTGTGGATGCCGCCGATTTTTTCGACCAGATCTTTGCAAAACTTCTCGTGCTCGGGCTCGCCCTTGAACACTTCATCGGGACGCATCCCCTGGCGCGTCAGCGGAGGCGGCTTCAGAGGAAACGGCTGCGTGGGCCAGCTCTCCTCGCCCGGTATATCGCTCTGCGGAACGGGACGCTCTTCCATTCCGTAAATCGATTTCCCCGTCTCGCGATCCAGGAAAAACATCAACCCCGGCTTCGACACCGCAATCACCACGGGAATTTTCTTTCCGTTTTGTGTGATGTCCATCAGCGTGGGCGCGGCCTCGGCGTCGTAATCCCACATGTCGTGATGCGTGAGTTGAAAATACCAGCGCACCTTGCCGGTATTCGCATCCAGCGCCACGATCGAGGAAGAATACAGATTCTGTCCGTGCCGGGCGCCTCCGTAATACTGCGCGGCCGGCTGCCCGATCGGCAGAAAAATCAATCCGCGCTGTTCATCTACGGTCGCCGCGCCCCAGTTGGCGGGCGATCCGGCGGTCATCCAATAATCCTTCGGCCACGTCTCGTATCCAGGTTCGCCCGGATGCGGAATCGTGTGGAACGTCCAATTCAACTTGCCGTTGCGCAGATCCCAGGAGCGGACGTCCATGTCGGGGCCGCCGGGTTCGTCTTCCTTGCCCTGCGCGCCGGTGATGATCGAGTTGCGATAAATCGCGCCGGGCGACGCCATGTGATACGGCGCGTCGGGAAATCTATCCGTGACGCCCTGCTTTAAATTCACGGCGCCTTCGTTGCCGAATCCTGGCACCAGCTTCCCGGTCTTGGCATTCAGCTCGATCAATTTGCCGTCGTTGGTCCCGGCGAGAATCGATGCGGGGTGGTCCTGATCGCCCGCCCAATAGCTCACTCCGCGCAAGGGCGCGCCCACGTTGCCGAGCTCGTACTTCCAGATTTCCTTTCCTGTTTCCGGTTCGAGCGCGACGATGGTGCGCTTCATGGTGGGCGAGTAAAGCACGCCGCCGACCATGATCGGCACGGCTTCGGTCGACGTCAGCAGCCGGGTCGCGTTGTCCATGCTGACCGCCTTCGGATCGATGCCGTACTGCCACGCCGGCTTCAGCTTCCTGACGTTCCCGGTGTTGATCTGCCCGAGCGGCGAATGGCGCTGGCCGAACGCGTCCTTTCCGTAGCCGGGCCAATCCCCCTGCGCGAAAAGCGGAACGAAAAGCGCCGGCGCCACACAGATGATCCTCGACAACTTTGAAAATTTCATGCAAGCTCCTGTTGGTCTTACAGCGCGGTGTCGCTCGAACAACCCACTACTTTACTCTTTTTGGATTTACTCTAAAGGGCTTCCCCGAAAGGGCTTCCCCTAGCAGGATGCTGAAAAAGAAACTTTGTTAGAGCGTGACCCTCGAAGGGAAAGTCTCGTCATAATGTTTCGACCCCTATGCGCGGAAAAGATACCCAGCAAAGTGCGATGTTCAGTTACGTTTCGCCGGAACGGCGCGTGCCTGCGGACCATCCTCTGCGGCCGATCCGGGGGATGGTGGATGTGGCACTGAAAGGACTATCGAGATCGTTTGGACAAATGTATCCCGATTGGGGCCGGCCCTCGATCGCGCCGGAGAAGCTGCTGCGGGCGCTGCTGTTGCAGCTCCTCTATTCGATTCGCAGCGAACGACTGTTGATGGAGCAACTCGAATACAACCTGCTGTTCCGCTGGTTCGTGGGATTGAACATGGACGAGCCGGTGTGGGTGCCCACGGTGTTCAGCAAGAATCGCGACCGGCTGCTGGAGGGCGAGATCGCCGCGAAATTCTTCGCACAGGTGCTCGATCAGGCGCGCGCCAACGACCTGCTGTCGGATGAGCATTTCAGTGTGGACGGCACGCTCATCGAAGCTTGGGCAAGCCACAAGAGCTTTCAACGCAAGGACCACAATCAGGCTCCGCCGCCGGACGATCCTGGCAACCCGACAGTGAGTTTTCATGGCGAAAAGCGCAGCAACGACACGCATCAGTCGACCACGGACCCGGAGGCGCGGCTGGCGCGGAAGAGTTCGGGACACGAGTCGAAGCTGGCTTTTTGCGGAAACGTGTTGATCGAGAATCGCAACGGACTAGTGATCGACACCGCACTGGTGATGGCGAGCGGCACGGCCGAGCGCGACGCCGCCGTCGAGATGGCCGAGCGGATCGAAGGCGACAAGCGCGTGACGGTGGGCGCCGACAAAGGCTATGACACGTGGGGGTTCGTCGGCGAAATGCGCGAACGGAACGTGACGCCGCACGTGTCGCAGAATACGAATCGATCTGGGGGCAGCGCGGTTGACGGCCGCACGACGCGGCATGCCGGATACCAGGTGAGCCAGCGTAAACGGAAACGGATCGAAGAAGTATTCGGGTGGTTAAAGACGGTGGGCATGTTGCGAAAGACGCGGCATCGTGGAATCTTCAAAGTCGGGTGGGTGTTCACCTTCGCGGCGGCGGCCTACAATCTGGTGCGGATGAGGAACCTCGCGGTGGTTCCCTCCGCATAAGCCCGGGGAGAAGTGTGCTCGAACGCCAACAAACCGGCGATTCGGGCATACAAGCTCCACGAAAATGCCCGCAAAAAGCTCGTCGGTGAGGGTGACGAGCCTGCGCCGAGTATCTTTTTCAGCAGCCTGCTAGGTGAAAAAGGTTGAAAAAGGGGACAGACCGCTCTGTCCACTCTCACACTCGAACGTGAAATCATAAGTCTACGAGTCGGGACAGAGTAGTCTGTCCCCTTTTTCAACATCCCCGAAAGGGCTTTCCTTAGATTAGATAAGACCGGCGCGTTTCAGCAGCATCGCGATGGCCGCGCCAATCGCCCCGACCCCCACGGCACCAAGCACGATCAGCCCACCCGCCGTCCGCAGCGGAGCCGGAAGCTTTCGCAGCCACGCGGGAACATCGGGCTCGAGGGCGGTTCCCGTGGATTCAGCGGGACGCGCGCTACGGGCCGGCGGGGGCGTCGCTTTTCCCTTTGATGGCGCGGCGGCTCTGGTCTCCGGCGTCGTCCAGGCCGCTTCCAATATTGTTTCGAGCTGGCCGCAGGTGGCCGCCAGTCCTTGGGGGCGCAGCGCGGGAGCTTTCTCCATGCAGCGGGTAATCATGTCGATCATCAGCGGCGGGACCTGCGCTGCTTCCAGCGGTTCCACCGCCACGGGCCGATAGAGAATCTGGTCAAACACCTGTTCGAGGCGGTCGCCGCTCACCGGCTTCACGCCGGTCATCAGTTCGTAGAGCACCACGCCGTAAGCGTAGACGTCGGCCTGGGCGGTCGCGGGCTGCCCCATCACCTGCTCGGGCGCCATGTAAAACGGGGTTCCGAGCGTGGTCCCGCTGCGCGTGAGCGCCGCGTCTTCACTTTTGGCTATGCCGAAATCCATCAGCGTTAAACGCCCGTCGCGATCGACGTTGATATTTTCCGGCTTGATATCGCGATGCACGATCTTCTTGGAATGAATGTACTCGATGGCGCGCGCAAGTTGCAGCGCGATCTTTACCTTGCGGCGAAAGTCGCCCACGCGTCCGGCCTTTAAGGCGGCGCGCAGGCTTTCGCCTTCCAGATATTCCATCACCATGAAAGGACGTCCGTCCTCCTGGCCGAAATCATAAACGGCGATCACGTTCTCGTGGCAGACGTGAGAGGCGATGCGGGCTTCCTGTAAGAAACGCGCCGTGGCGTCGTGGTCGGAGCTGGCGGTTGGCGTGAGAATCTTCAGCGCGACGGTACGCCCGAGAACCGCGTCCTTGGCCCGGTAGACGTGGGACATGCCGCCGCCGAGAAAAGCCTCGATCTCATATTTCCCGATGCGGGAAGGATGCTCCATCCGTGCGTCACCGGAGTGACACATTTCAGTGTAGTCAAAAACTCCCACCCTGGCACACCGTCAACCGCCGTAGGACGCTTCCGCTGTCACGCGACGCGAGCCAGCGCTGTCGTCTCGACCGCGAGCTTCCCGCAGCCCGATCGTTTATGTCAGAGTTCGAGCTCGTCGCGCAACAGCATTTCTCCCGCAAAGAAATTCTGGGTCACAAAAAGCCGCCCGATCTGCGCCGCGAACACCAGCCATCCATCTCTTTTGCTGATCTCCACGGACCGCGGAAACAAGTAAACGACGGTAGCTTTTTTGTCATCCTGCCACAGGATTTCCACGCGCGAGGGCTTAAAATCCTTCTTCTTGTCGCGCCGGATGTACGCGACATCCTTGAGCTCATTCGCCAGGTTGAATTTCTTGGGAGTGGGAATATCATAGACGGCGATCGCATAGTATTCGCCATTCCCGGCGGGCACGCCCGTCTCGCCCACTTTCTTCTCCGCCGCGCGGATCGGCAGAGCGCTTTCCCAGCGAATCATCACGGCGTCCACCGGCGGTTTGGCGTGCGCGCGCGCAATGGCCGCCTTGGCCCTGTCCGACCCGCCGAACAATCCCAGCAGAGCCTCCCATCCGACTCCGTGGCCTTCGGTCGCCTCCCAATCCCCGCTTTCACGGCGCTCGTCCGGACTCAGATCGCGCAACCACACGGGCGTGGTGAATTTAACCCACGGGGAATTGGCGAGCACGTCCTTCGACTCCTCCTCATTCCACTGCGCAACGGGTTTGTGTTTCCAGGACGCGTCCGCTGCCTGCGACGAATCCGCCGCCCGGGAGGAATTCACGGACCATACGGAAGCCACCAGCAAGATCCCGGCCCAAAGAAGCAAACGGAAACTGAAAGTCCGATGCATGCGCTTTCGAAGCCCCCTGTGGATAGGACTCGTCGTGGCGTCCTGCTACGATTGTCGCGCAAAGCCGCCAGCGGAGCCAGTGTCAGTGGTGGTGAACTTCCCGATGGGTTTCGACGTGCAACGGCGCGGTGCAGTGCTCATCGGCGTGTTCGCAGCGCATATGCTCGAACTGCACGGTGGTGTGCCCGATGTCGAAGCGGTCGGACAGAGTCTGGTTGATCCGCCGCAGGATCGCGTCGCTCGCCGAGGGCGGCATATCGTCGATCAACACGTGACAGCTAAGCGCGCGAGACTGCGAACCGATGTTCCAGATGTGCAGGTCGTGGACGTCGATCACGCCCTCCACGCCGCCCAGTTCCCTGGTCACATCGCGCAGCTTCAGGCCCTTGGGCAATCCCTCGAGCAGAATGTTCAGCGAGTCGCGGACGATTCCCCACGCCGTCCACAAAATGCCCATGCCGATCACGATGGAGAGCAGAGGGTCGATGACTTGCCAGCCGGTATAGCGCATCACGACCGCGCCGCCGATGATGGCCACGCAGGCCGCGGCGTCGCCCGCCATGTGAATCCACGCCGCACGCACGTTCAAGTCGTGCTGGTGATCACCATGTCCGCCGAGCGCCCGCACGATCCACAGATTCAATACCAAGGCGATGGCGGCGACGACGATCATAGTGATCTCGCCTACCGGCTCCGGATGAATCAGCCTGCGGTAGCTTTCATAAAACAGCACCAGCGCAAGAACTCCCAGCGTAAGCGCGTTGACGAAGGCCGCCAGCACGCCGGCGCGCTGATATCCGAAAGTCTTGATGTGATTGCCGGGGCGCGCTTCCCAATACACGCCGCAGGCCGCCAGCAGCAGCGCGAAAGCATCGGTGAAGTTATGGCCCGCGTCCGAGAGCAGCGCGAGACTATGGGCATGAAAGCCCGCCGCCGCCTCGATCACCACGAATCCCAGGGTCAGGGCGAGCGCCACAAACAACACGCGCGTCTTGCGATAGGAATGTGAATGGGTATGCGCCATCTATTTCATCCTACAACCATTGACGGGAATGCCGTGCTTTCGAGAAGGCTTATCAGAACAACGTATTCTGGGCGCCGCCCCGCATCTTTCGCGCCACGCCGAAATATTCGAACGCCCGCTCGGTCCCGATCCTTCCGCGCGGCGTGCGATCCAGAAATCCGAGTTGCATGAGATACGGCTCGTAGACTTCCTCGATGGTGCCCTGTTCCTCGTCGATGGCGGCTGAAATCGTCCCCAGCCCGACCGGCCCGCCGCCGTATTTCTCGAGCACCGTCATCATGATCTTCTGATCGATCTCGTCGAGTCCGTGGCGATCCACCTCCAGCAGATCGAGAGCCTTCAGCGCGACGTCGATATCGATGTGACCCGCGGCACGAACCTGGGCGTAGTCTCGCACGCGGCGCAACAGGCGATTGGCGATGCGCGGCGTGCCCCGGCTGCGCCGTGCGATTTCTTCGGCGCCGGCTTCATCGATCGCGACTTCCAGCAGCCGCGCCGAGCGGCGCACGATACCGGCCAGTTCGTCAACGTCGTACGGATTCAGGCGCAACACTAAACCGAAGCGCCCGCGCAGCGGCGCGCTGATGATCCCCTGCCGCGTGGTGGCGCCGATGGCCGTGAAGCGCTTGATGTCCATGGCCACCGTGCGCGCGCCGGGACCCGTGCCGATCACGATGTCCATGCGGAAATCCTCGAGCGCGGAGTAAATCATTTCCTCGACGTCCGGCTGCAGGCGATGAATTTCGTCGATGAAGAAAACTTCGCGCTCCTGCAAATTGCTCAGGATGCCGACCAGGTCGAGTTTTTTTTGCAGCACCGGACCGGATGTCTGCTGTATGTTCACACCGAGCTCGGCGGCGATAATTCCGGCGAGCGTGGTCTTCCCCAATCCAGGCGGGCCGTAGAGCAGGACGTGATCCATCGCTTCGCCGCGCTGCTTGGCCGCCTCGATGGCAATGGAGAGATTCTCCTTGATCTTCGGCTGCCCCGCGAAGTCGGCCAGCCGCACGGGGCGCAGGGCGGCCTCGAACTGCCTCTCGTCTTCTTTGAGCGACGCCGATACGATGCCCTGATCGCGCATGAAGTATCAGTGTACTGCAGGGGTCGGGACAGAGGCCTGGGGACAGCGTCAGAAAGCTATTTGACGATCTTCAACGCCCGCCGGAATAGCGCGTCGAACTCGTTGGACTCCGTGGACGAGCGCGCCTTCACCACCGCCGCCTCGCCCGAGGCACGCGTCGCGCCGAAGTTCATCAGCGCGGAGATGACGTCCTCTTCCGTGCCTTCGAACGCGGATTTCGCGGGTGCGGCGTCGGCGGGGGCACGGAGCCCCGCGAAGTCGAGCTTGTCGCGCAGCTCCAGTACCATGCGCTCAGCGGTCTTCTTGCCGATGCCAGGAATGCGCACCAGCTGCTCAATCGCGCCGGAGCGGATCGGCGTCGCCAGATCGGCGGCCGTCATTCCTCCCATCGCTTTGATGGCCACGCTCGGTCCGATGCCGGAGACGGCGATCAATTTCTCGAACAGCGTTTTATCCACGGCGGCGTGAAATCCGAATAGCGAGATGGCATCCTCGCGGACATGGGTGTATACGTGCAACTGCACCGGCGCGCCCTTCTCCGGGAGCGCGGAGAATGCCGAAACCGGGATCGCGAGCTCGTATCCGACCCCCTGAACATCGACAATGACAGCGTTGGGATGCTTTTCGAGAAGAGTGCCGCGCAGATGGGCGATCATTAAATCAAAGGATACTTTAGCGCACAGCTTGCGTTGTGCGCGGTTCAAGGGACGGAGAGCGCACAGCTTGCGTTGTGCGCGGTTCAAAGGACGGGGAGCGCACAGCTTGCGTTGTGCGCGGTTCAAAAACGAATGCGGCGGGATTTTTTGTGGACCAGGTGCGCAACGGACGCGCGGAAATTTCCGGCGACGACGCCCAGCACCTGACCCGTGTTCTTCGGGTGGAAGCCGGCGAGAAGTACGAGATTTCCGACAATCGCAACGTGTACCTGGCGGAAGTGGAGAGCGCTCGCAAAACGCACGTCGTCTTTCAGACCATCTCCAAACTCGACGTGATCGAGCCTCCCGTGCAATTGATTCTGTGCGCGTCGCTCATCAAGTTCGATCGCTTCGAATGGATGATCGAAAAGGCCACGGAGCTGGGCGTCGCGCGGATTGTTCCCGTGACCTCCGTGCGCACCGAACGCGGGCTCGAAAAGGCGGCCGGGAAACGCGTGGAGCGATGGCGTCGCATTGCGCTCGAAGCGAGCCAGCAATCGCGACGGGCGCACCTTCCCGTGATTGACGAGCCGGTTCGATGGGCGAACGCTCTTTCTATCGGCGCCGCATACTCCTACGTATTGGAGGAACATCCGGGCGCGAGGCCGTTTGCAGCGGCTTTTCCGGAAGCTCGCGCATCCTCCGATACGGTGGCGCTGCTCGTCGGTCCCGAGGGCGGCTGGACGGACGAGGAACGCGTTGATTTTTCCGGGGCCGGCTGGAGGCCCGTTTCGCTGGGGCCTTCGATCCTGCGGGCCGAAACCGCGGCAATTGCGGGCCTCGCCATCGTGAGCGCCACATGGCTCGCGAGCGGAAAGTAGAGGCGCTTTTTCGCCCCCTGTGAGCGCGACTGTTACACTAACAAATTGATCCACCGTCTGGTCATCGAGAACCTCAAGCACAGGCCCGTCAGGACTCTGCTCAGCGCCGTCGCCATCGGCGTGCAAGTAACCATGATTCTGACGCTGGTCGGCGTCAGCAACGGCGTGCTGGGCGATATCGCCGAGCGCTCGCGAGGCACGGGCGCCGATGTTTTCGTGCGTCCGCCGGGCAGTTCCGTGCTCGCATTTTCCGGAAATATGCCGCAGGGCGTCGTGGGCGTAATCCGCAAGGAACCTCATGTCGCGCTGGCTACGGGCGTCCTGGTGCAGTCCATCGGGAACTTCGATTCGATCACGGGCGTTAATCTCGCCGAGTTCAACACCATGAGCGGCGGTCTCCACTACGAAGCGGGCGGACCGTTCACCGGCCCCAATGATCTGATCATCGACGACGTGTATGCCAACGCGCATCACCTGAAGCCGGGCGACACCCTTGATCTCGGATTGAAATGGCGCATCTCGGGCGTGGTTCAAGCGGGCAAGCTCTCGCACCTTTTCGCGCGTCTCGATTCCCTTCAGGACAAATATTCCGCGCTCGACAAGGTCAGTATGGTGTATGTCAAGCTGGACAATCCGGCCAATACGGCGACCGTGATTGCCGCTCTCCAGGCTCGCCTGGAGGACTATAAAGTATTTTCCGTCGACCAGTTCGTCTCGCTCATTTCGGTCGACAGCATTCCGATTCTAAAGCGCTTCACGGACGTGGTAATCGGGCTGGCCGTGGTGGTGGGCTTCCTGGTGGTGTTTCTATCCATGTATACGGCGGTGCTGGAACGCACGCGCGAGATCGGTATTTTAAAGGCGCTGGGCGCCTCGCCCGCATACATCATGTCCATGCTGATGCGGGAAACGCTGGCGCTCGCGGTGACGGGCGCGGTCGCCGGAATCCTCATGAGCTACGGCACGCAGTGGATCATGAAGGTCTTCGTGCCGACCATGCCCATGCTGATCGTGCCGGGCTGGTGGCCGTGGGCCGCGCTGACTGCCTTGACGGGATCACTGATTGGCGCGATTTATCCGGGCCTGAAAGCAGCGCGCCAGGACGCCATTGAGGCTCTCGCGTATGATTAAGCACGTGCCGCCCGCCGTTTTCGCTGTACGCCCGTGTGTTCGCTCATGATTCAAATCCGCGATCTCAAAAAGACTTACCACGTGGGCGAGGTCGACGTGCACGCGCTGCGCGGCGTGAATCTTTCCGTGGCCAGCGGCGAGTTTCTTTCCGTCGTCGGACCGAGCGGCTCGGGCAAGTCGACGCTGTTTCATATTCTCGGCGGGCTGACGCCGCCGACCTCCGGAACCGTGCACATCGACGGCCGCAATATCACCGCGATGACCGACGCCGAACGCACCAACTTGCGAAGAACGACGGTCGGATTCGTATTCCAGAAGTACAATCTTCTGCCCACGCTGAGCGCGGCCGATAACATCGAAATCGCACGCGATATCGCGGGAAAATCCGGCGGCCCATGGGACGCCCAGTTCGAACACATCATCGATTTGCTCGGCATCCGGCCACGTTTACGCCATAAGCCTCGCGCGCTTTCGGGCGGCGAGCAGCAGCGCGTGGCGATCGCCCGCGCCGTGGTCAATCGGCCCGCCATTCTGCTGGCCGACGAACCCACCGGCAACCTGGATACGGAGAACTCCACGGCCGTTCTCGGATTGCTCAGGGATTTAAACACACGTCTCGGACAGACCATCCTCATGATCACGCATAATCCGGAAGCCGCGGCTTATGGCGATCGGATCGTCAGGATGCTCGACGGACGAGTGGTGGACTAAGCAGCAGCGCTCCGTATCCCCTGCGCAGGTTGTGGGGAATTGACAAGTGACAATATACACTTTACGGTGTATCCTGATGATTAGGAGCTTCAAGCATCGTGGTCTGAAGCGGCTCTATGAGCGCGACGATAGGAGCGGGATACGGCCTGATTTGCTAGCAACGGTCGAGCGGATACTCACGGTTCTCGACACAGCGGTCACGCCGCAAGCTCTGAATATTCCCCGCTATCGCCTCCACCCGCTCCGAGGCGAACTGAAGGGACTGTGGTCCGTGACCGTGCGGGCCAACTGGCGAATTATTTTCCGTTTCGAAGGCACGGATGCGTTTGACGTGGAATTGATCGACTACCACTGAGGAGAGAAATATTATGCCCATGAAAAACCCCGCGCATCCTGGCCGCATCGTCCGGCACGATTGTCTGGAGCCCTTGGGCCTCTCCGTGACCGAAGGGGCGAAGATTCTCGGTGTCACCCGGCAGGCTCTTAACAACGTCGTGAACGGCAAATCCGGCATCAGCCCGGAGATGGCGATCCGGCTCACGAAAGCATTCGGCAGCACGCCGGATACGTGGTTGCGGATGCAGGTCGCCTACGACCTCGCGGCCGCGCTCAAGAACGAGAGCAAAATCAAAGTGCGTCGTCAGCACGTTCCGCAAGAATTGCAGATGCGGTGACCTTCGGACGCAAATCGCAGGCGTTTGCTATGGCTCCGGTGGCCAACTTCGTGTGTTGGACGTGAACAAGTCCAATCCAGTGCTCAGTAGCTCGGATAATGAAGCAATTTCATCGAATGACCACTCGGGGACGTATTCACAGCCTTCGGGTGTGACCGCCGGCGGATTGCTCCCCCAGAACAGCTTGTTGTAAATTGACGGCGCGGGTTCGGTTGAACGAGGGACTTTGGGGCTGAGCTGCGCGTCAAGGCGTTTAAACGCGCCCCCCTGTCGCCAACCGAATTCGCGACATCGGCAAATAGGTTCCAGGCGGCTAGCGCCTTTCTGCAATCGACACGGCCGCTCCCTGCGCGGTCGAACGTAGCAATCCAATCCAGATCGTGCAAGATCAGCTCCTCGTTTTGCAGTTTGCAGTGGCTCAAGTCGGCGTATCGACGAAGAAGATCCGTATCCTTGAACGTCGGGATGAACCCATCCGCGTCGACCACCAAGGAGTCCTTGTCACTGGAGATCCAAATCGCGTAACGATCTTCGGCATTGAATCGATACCATAGTGAGAAATATTCCACGTTTCCATCCCGACGTCCACTGCCCGCGCGGCGCGGCGTCCGACCCCGCCCAGCAGGCCTACATATACTCCGGCACTTCGATCCCCAGCACGCCCAGCGTCCGCTCCAGTTGCGAGCGGAAATAATCCGTCATCCATAGCAGGAACGTCTTTCTCTCCGGGTCCGGCTCGTCGAGCAACGGCCGGCTCATTCCGCCCGTCCCGTCGTTAGGGTTACGATGAAAAGAGGGTAGAGAATATGACGACTCTCGATTGGTCACAATGCCCTGCGGTGGAGAGCATTCCCGGCAAGGTGAGCGGCGCATGGGTGTTTAAGGACACGCGTATGCCAGTTGCCACTGTCTTCGAAAACCTCGAAGACATGAGCGTCGAGGAAGTGATGGAACAATTCGACGTGACGCGGGAGCAAATCGAAGCGGTGCTGGAGTTTGTGGTGCAGAGCCTGAAGGCTGCTCCTGTAGCCGCACCTACCCTGACGCCCGCGGCCAAGACACCCGTGGATGCTCATTCTTTTTGACCACGGAACGCCATGGGGCCTCGCCCGCGCGCTTCCAGGGCACACGGTTATTGCGGCGAAAGCCAGGGGCTGGGATCGGTTCAACAACGGCGATTTACTGAAAGCGGCGGAGGAAGCGGCGTTCGACCTGTTTCTCACCACCGACCAAAGGATTCGCTATCAACAGAATCTCGGCGGGCGGAAGATTGCAATCGTCGTCTTGGGCGGCAGCACGAAATGGTCCCGAGTAAAACTGCATCTGGACCAGATAGCGGAGACCGTTGGCGCAGCCACACCCGGCAGCTATCACGAAGTGGATGTATCGTTCCCGTAAAGCCCGCGCCTTACATATACTCCGGCACTTCGATTCCCAGCACGCCCAGCGTCCGCTCCAGTTGCGCGCGGAAATAATCCGTCATCCATAGCAGGAACGTTTTCCGCTCCGGGTCCGGTTCGTCGAGCACGTGGAACTTCTGATAGAACCCGCTAAACGCCTGCGCGAGCTGGAACGCGAAGCGCGCCACGTGCGACGGCTCGCCGCTTGAGACCGCGCGCTCGATCGCCGAGCCTGCTTTCGACGCCGCCAGCAGCGCCTGCCAGCAATCTTCGTTGGCGAGCTGCCGCGCCATGGCGTCGCGCGATAACGACGCTTGAAAATCCGGCAACACGTCTCCACGCTCCGCGAGCTTGTCCAGAATCCTGCGGGCGCGCACCGCGGCGTACTGCACGTAGGGGCCGGTTTCGCCTTCGAAAGCCAGCGCCTCGCCGAAATCGAAGGCGATCACCGAATTGCGCGTGTACTTCAGCATGAAGTAGCGCAGCGCGGCGATGGCGATGTGCGTGGCTGCGCAGCGGCGCGAGTCTTCGGGCTCGTCGGCGTGGCGCGACGTCACCTCATCGAGTGCTTTTTCAATCAGCTTTTCGATCAAATCGTCGGCTTTCACGCCGAGGCCCTTGCGGCCGGAGACCTCGACATAAGGCCGGCGCTTGTCCTCTTCCGAAAGTTCGATGCCCATTTCGACACACGTGCGCGGCGACAGCGCGACCATCTCGTACGAAAAATGGATGCTGTTTTCGGCCTGCCGTTCGTATCCAAGCGCACGGAGTCCGGCGACCACGACATCCTGCAAATACGATTGGCGTGAATCGATCACGTTATAAACACGCGCTCCGCCGCCAAAGTGCGGAGCCGGCTTTTCTTGCGGCTGATCGGTTGACGACCACACCTCGTGCCCGTTCGGATAGCGATGCCACGGGCGATAGTAGAAATCCTTGCCCAGCAACCCGAACTTCCATAGCTGATAGGCGATGTCCTTGCCGACGTAGGTGACGGTACCGTTGGAGCGCACGATGACTTTGCTGTCACCTGTTTCCGCCGAGTCCTCCGTTCCGTCGTCCTCGCGATTCGCCTCCGGTTCTGTTTTCTCTGACACGGCTCGGAACGCCGAGCCCGGCATTACCCAGCAGCCTTTGTTCTTCCCTTCCGTTTCCAGGTAAATGGCCTTGCGTTCCTTGAGCTGCTCGAAGGCCGTGGCCCAGAACTGGAGATGCAGGATTTCACTTTCGCGGGGCAGAACATCGTAGACGATGTTGAGCTTCCACATGGTCGCCAGATGCGCCTTCACGACGGCGTCGGCCACCAGATGCCCGATTTCGGCGTCGTCGCCTTCGCTTTTTTCAATCGCATGGAGCATATCGCGCCGCCACTGGAGCGCCTCCGGATGCTCGGCGTAATAGGACGAAATGCGCGCGTAAAGATCCCAGCACAGATAGTCGAAACGCGTGGTTTCAATCAACTCGCGAATATCAGCCGGCGTTCTGTCTTCCAGTTGCTTGAATCCCACCACGACGTCGGCTACCTGGACGCCGGTGTTGTCGATGTAGTTCTGGACCTCGACGTTTTGGCCGATGGCGCGCAGCATGCGCACGAAGGTATCGCCCAGGATCGCGTTGCGGAGGTGGCCGATGTGGGCGGCTTTGTTGGGATTGATATTCGTATGTTCGACGATTATTTTTTCCGCCTGCCCTTTTCCGGCTTCGCCGGACGTACCTTCCGGCTCACGAACGTTCTTCCGGAGCACGTCGGGGTTCATCAATATGACCCCGAAGTATCCGCGATCCAGACGGACATTGATATACCCGTTGCCCGCGATTTCCAGCGCGGCGACGCCCTCGATTTTGCCGACGGCTTCCGCCAGTTCGGCGGCGATCGCCTTGGGAGCTTTTTTCAGTTGCCGGGCGAGCTGAAACGCGGCCGGAACGGCAATTTCTCCAAACGAGGTCTGTTTCGGTTGCTCGGTCTGAACTTCATTTTGAACGGCGACGGGCTGCCCGTATAGGGAGGCTACGCGCAGGGCGAAGGCTTCGCCGATTCTCTTTTCCAGGATATGAAACATGAAAGAACCAGTATGCCAGCCGGAAGCGGTCGCTCGCCGCGCTTCGGCTGGGCATGGTATCCGGGAAAGCGGCACGACCCGTCCGGTCGCATTTTTCAGTTAGTCCGCCGTTCGGCGAATCGCCGATCAGTCTGCCCACAATCGGGGGTAGAACTGCGTATCGGCTATGGTAAACTAGAGGAAAGCCCGTAAACCGGGCCCGGTCGAACTGCAACGTTTTGCCGACTTTGTACGTCATACCTAAGGCGTAGTAGTTTATCTAACGGGAGTGCGCGCCAGTGCCGGAGCAGCAAGTAGTTAACAGCATCTCGGAACCTGAGAAACCGCCCGTGCCGATAGTAGATGATCCGGACATTCATCTGCAGCATCTTCTGACCCCCGCCGGACTGGATGCGCCCTGGTTTAAAACGGTCTTCCAATCCATCAAGGAACTGATCCATCCGCCTGTACTTCCGCCGCTCGAAATTACTTCTAAACCCGTACCGATTGAGGAGTTAACGATCTACGGCGGCAATGAGACCAAGGCCGGCCTGGGTTCGATTCTGATTCACGTAGCAGTGATCGCCGTTCTATTTATTCTTGGATCTTGGAAGCCGGTCCAGAAGCTCGCCAAAGAGACGGCGACGCTGATCATGCCGGATATCAGCCCATATCTGGCTTCACCGAAGAAGGCGCAGTCGGGAGGCGGCGGGGGAGGCGGCGCGCGCATGCCGCTCGATGCCAGCAAGGGCAAGCTGCCCAAGCCCATGCCCAAGCAGTTCACTCCGCCAACGGCGACGCCTCCGCCCGATCCGAAGCTGCCGATGCCCGCGTCGATCGTCGCGCCTGACGACATCCCGAACATCGTTGCCAACAATATGGGCGATCCGCTCAGCAAGCTGGGGATTCCTTCGAACGGAACCGGCATGGGCGGCGGAATTGGCAGCGGAATCGGCACGGGCGTCGGACCTGGACGCGGAGCTGGTTTCGGACCAGGCTCCGGAGGCGGATTCGGCGGCGGCGCTTACCGCATCGGCGGCGGCGTTTCCGCCCCGACGATCCTCACCAAGGTCGAGCCTGAATATTCCGAAGAAGCGCGCAAGGCGAAGTGGCAGGGAACGGTCGTGCTGTCGCTCGTGGTCGATGATCAGGGACGCCCGCAGGGTTTGAAGGTCGTACGCTCGCTCGGCCTGGGCCTGGATCAGAAGGCCATTGAAGCCGTCGAAAAGTGGCGCTTCCGCCCCGGCATGAAGGACGGAAAAGCGGTCCCGGTGATGGCCACCATCGAAGTCAACTTCCGGCTGCTGTAGCCTCTCTTTGAAAAGTCGTACGCTTTAGAGAATGTCCTCTCAAAAGCGATCCGTCGGAGAACAGGTCAAGAGCGGATTTCTTATCGCCGGTGGCATGATCGGCGGCTTCCTTACTTTTATGATGGCGGTTATAGGGATCGGGAGCTACATCCTGCCGCTGCCATCTCCTCCGCGACCTCTTGTCGGGCCCCTGATCGGCTCGGTCGAAATTGTTTTGGCGTCAACAATCATGTTCGCCACGGCTGGCCGTTGGCCTAGGTACGCCGTGGGGCTCATCTTCGGTTGGGGTGCGCTGCGGGCGCTCGGTTACGCAATCTTCCCGGTCGATACAAGGCTCCGAGGCGTTGCGATTGCGTTCGCGGCCTACTGCATCCTGGCGAGCACGCTGCTGTATAGGTTCAACGCGCCGAACAAGCCCGCACCGACCATTTTGGATCGGATCGCGTTGACTGCTCTCGGCCTGTCGTGCGCCAGCGTACTTTCTCTTAATTCGCCCGGCGCGGCCGCATTGGTTCTCGTGGTCGGATTGCTCCCACTCGTCATGGCTTGGGCCGTCCATTATACTCAAAAGCCGGCGCACGGACGTACACATCGTCGGGCAGCTTTGTAGACTGCGGCGGGTTTCCGCCGGCCCCTGGGCGTTTAAGATCCGTGCGGGATCCGGAACGGATGCCGAGGCGGCGAATCCCCTTCCACACGGCTGCCCGCACGCTTGACGAAGCGTTTTAGTACGCTCTAGTTATCCATGTCGATTCTACCGATGCGCCGCCGCAGTCCTGAATTTCGTATTGCCTGGATCGTCGCCGCGGTCATTGTGCTCCTGGTCTTCGGGCGGAGCTTGTGCAGCCTGTTCATCGATTACCTGTGGTGGCAGGAGATGGGGCAGGTGGGCACGTGGCTGCGCATGTGGGCGTACCGCTACGCACCAGCCGTGGGCGGGTGGCTCATCGTATTCATCGTTCTGCTGATCTCCCACGCGCGCGGCATGAAACACGCGGGAACGGGCTTGCGCGAAAATCCTCTTTATGCGCGCGTCAGTACGCTGGCGCTGGCGATCGTCGCGTGGATGATTTCCGCCTCGACGGTGGACGGCTGGACGCTCGCGCGCTATATCGGCGGCACGCACGCCGGGCCGGGAACGGCGACCCAGGCGGGTTCAACGTGGACTGATCCGGTTTTCGGACGTCCCTTGGCGTTCTACTTTTTTGAGCTGCCCTTCTACGACATGCTGGTGACCTTTGTCGCCGTGGTCGCCTTCGCGGGGGGAGTGCTGTATTATCTGACCGCGCGCGGCTGGCAGATGAAGCGCGACATGCCGCATTTCCAGGCCGGACACGAGCTCGACTTACGCGACTTCCTCAGCATGGGACCCCTGGAAGCGGGGACGCTCCGCACGTTGGGCGCGCTGTTTCTGGTTGCTCTCGCCGCGGAATTCTGGTTGGGGCGCTATGCCCTGCTGCTCAGCGATCACGGCAACTTGATGGTGGGCGTCGATTATGTGCAGCAAAACCTGGGATTGCCGCTGCAGACGGCCAAGGCCGGCTTCGCGATTCTGGCCGCGGCGCTCATCTTACTACGACGGCCCAAGCTGGCTCTGGCCTGCGCGGCCATTATCATCGTCGATTGGGTCTTGCCTCCGCTGGTTTCGAATCTGTACGTGCGGCCCAACGAGCTGACGCTGGAGAAGCCGTACATCGAGAGGCACCTGGAAGCCACGCGGGCCGCCTACGGCCTGGACCACCGCGCCCGCAGTATCGATTTTCAAGCTCACAAGGAAGGGCGCATCGACTTCGCGGCCAACAAGACTTTGCTCGACAACGTTCGACTGTGGGATTGGCGCGCCTTCCATGACACGCTCGGACAGAGCCAGCCCCTTCGGCCGTATACCTACGCCGATACCGACGTGGACCGCTATGTGATCGATGGGCGGCTGCGGCAGACGCTGCTGGCCCCGCGCGAGCTCGATCTGAATCAACTGGGCGACGCGCGCAATCGCTGGATCAATCGCAGCCTGACGTTCACGCACGGCTACGGCTTCGTGCTGGCCGAGGCAAATCGCATCAGCGATAACGGCCTGCCGGAACTGCTGGTGAAGGACGCGCCGGTGACCGTCGTCGCCAAGAGCCTGAAGGTGACGCGGCCGGAGATCTACTACGGCGAAACCGGGGGCGACCCGGTGTTCGTGCGCACCATGCAGCCCGAATTCAACTACCCTTCGGGATCGAGCGAGGTGAACACGCGCTACGAGGGCAAGGGCGGTTTCCCCATCGAGTCGTTCAGCACGCGCCTGCTCGCGGCGATCTCCGAAGGCGACTGGAACATCGTGCTGACCAGCGCCCTCTCGCCCGACAGCCGCATGATGATCCGCCGCAAGCTCAGCGAGAGGCTGACGGAGCTGGCCCCGTTCATGGGCTGGGACGAAGATCCCTACATGGTGCTGACCGACGAAGGGCGCCTGGTGTGGATCGTCGACGGCTATCTGACCAGCGAATTGCATCCGTATTCGCGCGACGTGACGATGGAGGGCCTGGGCCGCTTCAACTACATCCGCAATTCGGTGAAAGCCACCATCGACGCCTATGACGGCAGCATCCGCATGTACGTCTTCGACGCGGAAGACCCTCTGGTGCGCGCGTATCAGAATTTGTTCCCGGAACTGTTCACGCCGGCCTCGGAAATGCCGGCGGGGTTGCGGGCCCACGCGCGCTCCCCCGAAATGCTGTTCCTCGCGCAATCGGAGATTTACCGCACGTACCACATGCGTGACCCGGAATCCTATTACAATCGCGCCGATCTGTGGGACATCGCGACGTATACGACGGGGCAAGGAGGCCAGCCTCTGGCCACGCCGCCGACCTACATGATCGCCAAGCTTCCGGGCGAGAAAGAGCCCGAGTTCCTGCTGACCATCCCCTTCACGCCGCGCAACAAGCAAAACCTGATCGGCATGATGGTGGCGCGCTGCGACGGGGAACATCTGGGCGAGCTCGTGTATCTGCAACTTCCCAAGCAAGAGGTGATTAGCGGACCGCTGCAAGTGGAGGCGCTGATCAATCAGGACCAGAATATTTCGAAGGACCTGACGCTGTGGAACCAGCAAGGGTCGCAGGTGCTTCGCAGTCAGGTATTGACGCTGCCCGTGGATCAGACGTTTCTGTACGTCGCGCCGATTTACATTCAGGCGGCGCAGGCGCGGATGCCGCAATTGAAGAAGATCGCCCTGGTGCAAGGCAATACGCTGATCTATGCCGACACCTACGACGAAGCTTTGGCCCAGTTGCAGGCGGCGCAGGGCGGCAAAACGCCGTCGATTTCTTTCTCGGGCGGTACATCGCCCGGAACCACGTCGTCGGTGTCAACATCTCCCGGTGGAACGGGGGCGGAAAATGCAGCGGCGGCCGTGCGGCCCGGAGCCCCCGATCCGCGCATCGGCGAGATACGCATGCATCTGCAGCGGTATCGCGAATTGTCCGCGCAGGGGAAATGGGCGGAAGCAGGCAAAGAGCTCGAAGCCGTCGAGGGAGCCGTGCGGAAATAGGGTTCCGAAGCCTCAGTTCAGGCCCCTTGATCACACGACCGCACATTCGCTGAGAGGTTTTCCGGGCTGCGGGCACTAATAGGCAATTGCACCGACCATGTCCTCCGCACCGTGATAGGCGTTCTCCCTGCGAGGTTGCGCATGCAGTGGCTCATGCAAGGCCGCCTCAGGGAGAACGCTTATTTTTCGTGCCCTTCCTTACGTAGCGTCCTAAGAATACTTCCCGCTTTTTCCACCTTTTTCCCTGAATCCGTGGGTGGCATACTGGTGACGTGAAGGTAAAAGAGTTGGCCGCGTGGCTCGAGGCGCCTTGGGAAGGCGACGGCAATCGCGAAGTGCGCCGGGTTGCCGCAGTCGAGGACGCCGGGCCGGACGATCTCTCCTTCGTCTCCCGCGCCAGCGCGGTAAAGGTCGCGAACGCTTCCCGGGCCGGGTGCCTGGTGGTCCCGGAAAATTTCCCCAACGAGAACTCACCCGATCAAGGCCCGCGCACGATCATCCGAGCTCGCAGTCCGCGAGCGGCTGTCGCGCGGGTGATTACCAAACTGCACCCGCGCATCGAGGCGTGCTCGGGGATTCATCCCGCGGCGGTGCTGGGGCCGGGCGCGATCGCGGGACCGGGCTGCAGCATTGGACCGCATGCCGTACTGGGCGCGGGCGTGCGCGTGGGCGCGGGGTCCACCATCGGGCCCGGCGCGGTGATTGGCGATTACGTTCACATCGGCGAACACTGCACCATCCACGCCAACGTCACCATCTACCGCGACGTTACCATTGGCCGTCACGTCATTCTGCATGCGGGTTCGGTGATCGGCGCCGATGGATTCGGCTACATCCTGACCGATGGCGTCTACGAAAATTTTCCGCAGATCGGCCGCGTGGAGATCGGCGACTACGTGGAGATCGGCGCGAATTCGTGCGTGGACCGCGCTGCCCTGGGCGTGACTTCCATCGCGGCGGGCACGAAGCTCGACAATATGGTGCACATCGGCCACAATTGCCGTATCGGACGCCATGTGGTGATCGCGGCACAGACGGGATTATCGGGCGGCGTCGTCGTGGAGGATTACGCGGTGATCGGTGGACAGGTGGGCATCGGCGACAAGGCGCGCATCGAAACGCGGGCCGTGCTCGGGTCAGGGAGCGGCGTGCTGACGTCCAAGATCATCCGTTCGGGACAAGTAGTATGGGGCACTCCGGCTCGTCCTTTGAAGGAATACCTCGGACAGCTCGCGACGCTCAGCCGGATGACGAAAAAGAGGAAAGCGTCGCAGTAGCTCGCGAGTTTGTCGATCTTTCGGGTCACGCATCCCGATAGAGCGATCTTACGCAAGCGCGGCGCGAACGTCGGACAACGTGACCATCAGCATCATCGGATCACTGGGGCTCGCGTCGAAGCCCAGCGCCAGATAGAAATTCTTCGCCTCCTCCGATATTGCCTGAACCACGATGCCGCGAATCCCGATCGCATCGGCCGCCTGCGCCACGCGGCGCGCGGCGTCCCGGAACAAGGCGCGACCGATGCCCCGCCCGTGCCAATCGCGATCCACGGCCAGACGTGCGAGCACGGCTACGGGGATGGGGTTCGGCATATTCCGCCTGAAACGGCCGGGGGCGCTCTCCACTGTGACGACGCCCGACGCCAGCGCATAATAGCCAATGACGCATTTGTCATTGCTGGCGAGATCTTGGCATACGACGTAGGTGCGCGAGGCTCCACTCACCTGATTGGCGCGCGCCCGGCGCTTCAGCCAATCGTCAAGGGATGCCTCGCCGGAGTGAAAATCACTGATGTCGTGGTGATCCGCGAGGGGCTCGGGCGGCAACAGCCCGCTTATTTCTCCCATGGCGCGATTGTCCGCAGGGAGCGGCGCAGCCGGGCATTCGGGCGCGGCGGCGCATCGAGCCGCACCAGGAACTCGGCGTAGGCTTTGGGGTTGACGGCAAATACCGCGCGGTCCAAAAGCGCATCCTCGGCGGCATGACGGGCAGCGTCGAGCACGAAATCCGTCCGGTTTTTTCCAGACAGCTCCGCCGCCCGATCAATGAGCCCGCGCAGTTCAGGCTTGATCCGGAGGTTCAGAGTCTCGCGCTTGGCCTTTTCTTGTTGAGAGGTGGGCATGAAAATCCCCTACGAAATACAGCGTAGCACAACGTAATGACTGCGTCATTACGAAAGCTACTTCAGGCGCTTCCTACTGCCGCCACTCGGCCGACTCCGTCACGCTCACCTGATCCTTGGGAAAAACGGTGAGTTTGAAATGGACGTCGTTTGTCGCGTGCCGATACGTGAGCGTGCCGTTTTGAAGTTGGGCAGCGTCCAGATCCACGGGCTTAGTGACGCCGCCCTCCTCGATCTCGAGCACTCCGCGCCGCGCTGCCCGCACGGCCGGAGCCTGGCGATCCCAACGAACGCTCAAATTCTGACCCGTCCTCGACACTGCCAACGACAACGAAAACTCTGCCCCCGGATTCGATGAACGCGAAGCAACGTTGAGCAGCCCGACCTGAAACCCCAGCGCCATCCCGAACAGCAAGAACAAAAACGACAGAGGAATCCACACCCATCCGCTGCCTAGTCGCGATCGCGTCGCAGCGGTCACGGCATAGCCGCGCTCGGCTTGCGGATCTGGAGAATATTCGGGATACGGACCCGGTTCCGCGGAAGACGAATCTCCCGGCGCCGTCTGGAGAGTTCTCTCGGGCGTGTAGCCGTTTCCGGCGGCATCGGGCGGAGACGGCAGACCGGCGGCCGGAGTTATTTCGTGATGGACATCGCCACCGGCGACGCCGCCGGCAATTTGATTGGCACGAGGATTACCCCGTCGTTTCACGCCCTGATTGACATCTTGATTCAAGACGGAACGGCGCGGGCGCCGCTCCATCATCGAACGCCGGCGCGGAGGCTCGTGGCCGCTCAATTCCTGCCCGCGAAACGGAAACTCGAGCGGCGTCGCCGCCGGGAAGCTTCCGTTCTCGCGGATGAAAAATCCCGCGACGCTTGCGGTGGTCGCGTAAGGTCTGACCAGGAGCGCGACCGTACTTGCGCCGGGGAAGAAGTGATCCAGAAGCTCGATGTCTTCGGCGGCGAGCGACAAGCCTTCGCGCGTATGGCTGCGAAAATAACCAATCGCGCCGGGGCGCGCGCCCGCTTGCTCAAAGGGCTCGCAATCTTCGTCGGTGAAAACGTACGACGGCCCCAGACGGTGTTGGCACGGAACCGCTTCGAAATCCTCAATGCGCACGATGGTTGGCGATCCCGGCGCGGGCGAGCTCTGCTCTACGCTGCCGATCAGGACGCCTCCGACCTCGATGTTGCGCTTGGGGGTGGCTCCATAGCCGCGCATGATCTCCGCCGACAGCCGGTCGACGAGGCTCAAGGGAATATGGACCGCAGCGGGCCTTCCGGGAACTTCCCATACGTACGTGCCGGGCACGTCTTGTGTGTGGGGGTTCATTCGGGTTACCGTTTCATCGTACTACGATGACCGGAAAACTATATATCGTCGCGACGCCTATCGGCAATCTAGAGGACATTACTCTGCGTGCGCTCCGCGTGCTGCGGGAGTGCGGTCTGATCGCCTGCGAAGACACGCGCCAGACGCGCAAGCTGCTGGAACATTTCGGCATCGCGACGCCGATGACCAGCTATCACGAACACAACGAAACGGAGCGCGCCGCCGAACTGGTGGCCAAGCTGGAAGCGGGCACGAGCATCGCTCTGGTCTCCGACGCCGGGACGCCGCTGGTTTCCGATCCCGGCTATCGGCTGGTGCACGCGGCCATCGCCGCGGGGGTTCCCGTGGTTCCGATTCCGGGCGCGTCGGCTGCACTCGGTGCGTTGAGCGCGGCGGGGCTGCCCTCAGACGCCTTTCGATTCTGCGGCTTTCTGCCGCCGAAATCCGCGCAGCGGCGGCGCGTCCTCGAAGAATGGAAGAAGGACGCAGGCACGCTGATCTTCTATGAAACGCCGCATCGGATTCTGGACGCGCTCGACGATATCACCGCCGTGATGGGCACGCGTCCGATTGCCGTGGCCCGCGAACTGACGAAAATCCATGAGGAGATTCTGCGCGGCACGGCGGCCGAAATTCACGCGACGCTCGCCGCGCGGCCGTCGGTAAAGGGCGAAATCACGCTGCTGATCGGCAAACCGGCTTTCGATAAACGTGTGCCTGTCGCGCCGGATGGCGATGTCCATAGGCCGGATCAGACCGTCGGCGATGAGATCGCTTCCCTCCGGGAGGCCGTGCGCGCCGCCGAGAGCGAAGGATTATCCCACATGGATGCCATCAAGCACGTGGCTCGCGAGAGAGGACTGGGCAAGCGGGACGTATATCGCCTGGTGGAAGGCAGCTGAGTTTGTAGTACGTTAATAGACGCTCCCTTTGTTGTGGAATCGAGGAAGAACAATCATGAAGCGAATTGTTGTGATGGCTGCACTTACCGTTGGCACGGCCGGTTTGATGCTGGCGCAGGCACCGGCGCCGCCCGCCGAGGCCACGCTGCCGATGATCCTCAACGTCCTGCCGGTGATGGGGAATCTGGATCGCGCCGAGGAGTTCTATCATCGCCTGCTGGGGCTCGAATCGAACATCGGGGATCCCCGGGCGCGGCTTGCGTGGTATCCCAACGCTCCTTTCCTCCAAGACATGTACGCCGTGCAGGGAAACACGCGCAATTTCTTCCTTCGCGCGCCGGGCTCGGAGCTGACTTTCGAAATTGAGTCGTTCGACGGCGCCAAAGGTAAGCCGCTGAACACGCATATTCAAGACCCGGGCGCGGTTCAATTTATTTTCAATACGCGCGATATCGACCAGTTGACCGCGTGGATCACCAAGGGCGGCGCGAAAGTGCATACGGTCGGCGGGAGGCCGGTTGCCTTCACGGATGAAGCCGGCGGGGCGCGCGCGATTGAGTTCGACGATTTCAACGGCTTCTTCGTCCGGCTCGTCCAGCGCGACAACGTGGCGAAACCCGAAGGTGCGCCGACGCCTTTCATTAACGGCGTGACGCTCGGAACCACGGTTGACGACACGGAAAAAACCGCGCGCTTCTATCACGACATTCTCGGCGTGGACGTCAAGACGGGATCTTTTGTGTCAGACGCGAAAGTGCTCGAATCGTACGGATTGAAGGGCGCGCAGGTCCGCGAGAGCGCCGTCGTGTTCCCGGACAAAACTCCGCCACTGCATTTCTTCGAATTCAAGGGAGTGGACCGCAAGCCGCTCCGTCCCGCGCAGGCCGATCCGAATTCCGTGCTGCTGCGCATCGCCGTACACGATCTCCCGGGCATCATGGCGAAAGTGAAGGCGGCCGGCGGCGAGATCATGAACGCGTCGGGCGGCATCACGAATAATGGCCGGACGCACTGGCTGGTGGTGAAGGACCCGAACGGGAATCACATGCAGTTGCTCGAACGGAACTGACAGCTACAGTTGGGTAGCTACAACACCATCAGGACAGCCATTTCGCCGATCCCGTCTTCGTCGGCAGTCACGCCCAAGAGCATCGTCTCCAGGCGCTAAAGATCATTACAGTCAGGGTCGCGGACAAGAGCATCGAAATTACGTAAAGCCCCGCCAAGCGATCTGTGAGCATCTCGGCCGGAGGCGCAATTACGGCAATCGTCGGATCACCCGGCGAATAATACACGCGGACCGATTCACCTTCTGCGACAGGATGACCAGGTTCGAAGGTATTCTTGTACGCCATCGCGCTCACCGTGTATTCAACTTCAACCTGCCCATGACTGAGCGGCACTAAGCGGGTCACCTTTCCTGCGATCTCGGCGTGCTCGTGCCGCAAGCGAAATAGGTTGGGAAGATTATCCTCGGAGGCAACGAATATTGCCGCCGCACAAAAGGTGAGCAGCCACACCACCAAGACGTTCAAGGGTCTTATCGGCATCGGCTTTAGTTGATCTATCTCGACCGCGCCATCGGCGCGCAACAGCCGGGACATTTTTCGGGCTCCTGCTCGGCCAACTTCGCGATCATGTGGATCATGGCGGGATGCGTCTCTACTGTTCCCGCGCGCACCATGCGCACGCCCAATTCGTTGCACACGGCGCGCACTTCCACGTCGAGATCGAAGATCACTTCCATGTGATCGGAAAGAAATCCGATCGGGACGATGACCACGTCAGACTTTATTTCGCGCAAATAATCCGCGATATCCGGCACGAGCCACGGCTGGCTGGGAGGGCCGCTGCGGCTTTGATACACGAGACTCCATTCGCGCGCGCCCACTGCCGCCGCTACTTTTTTCGAGGCGGCTTCCAATTCCTGCACGTAAGGGCTCGCCTGTGCCATCGCGACCGGAATGCTGTGCGCTGTGAACACGAGCCGCGCGGACGGCAATTGCGCGATGGCTTCGCGCACGCGATCCGTCATCGCTTGAATAAATAAGGGATGGGCCGAGAAGGGACGGATCTTTACGATTTCCGGAACGTGTATCGAAGGATCTTCCGCGGCGATCAGCGCACGCGCACTTTCGATATTCTCCTGATATTGGCGGCAACTCGAATACGATCCGAACGCGGACGTGGCGAAGGCAATCGCGCGCCGGATTCCATCGTCGCGCATGTGGCGAATCGTATCGGAAAGCAGCGGATGCCAGTTGCGATTGCCCCAATAAATCGGCATGGGGACCACGTCGCGAAGTTCCGCGATTAACGCTCGATTTTGATCGTTAATGGGACTACGGCCGTCAAAATGATAGTAATGTTCGGCGACTTCGAGCAATCGTTCGCGCGGCACATTGCGCCCGCGTAACACGTTCTCCAGAAAGGGAATAACATCTTGATGCTTTTCGGGGCCGCCGAAGGAAATTAAAAGTAACGCATCAAACCGAGACACATCTATATTTTAGCCGTGGCGAGCTTAGAATACACTCCGGCATGCGGTATAATCCAGGGACAGCGCCCCGTAGTTCCCGCATTTATTCACTCCCGTCATTATGCTAGCGCTGACGTTTGCAACCACTGTACACATCGGGGTGCTCGGATCATTTCATCCGGTGCAGCTTGAGGTGCGGCCAGCCCATCATTCGGTGCTGGTTGTAGAAGTACCAGGACGATCTGAAGTAATCCAAACGCCCGAGTTCGTGCGTCTGGACGGGCCCGCGAAGATTTCGGGACCTAAGGGATCGTTCACCCGGTTTACGATTTGTCTGCCGAATGGCATCGAAAGGGAATATTACGGACGGCTCGAAGTGCGCCGCCACTTTTATGAACTGCAGTTGATCGTGGAGATGGACCGCGAAGTGGCGGTTGCCTCGATTCTGGCGGCGGAGGGCGCGTATTCACTGCCTCCGGAGGCGTTGCGCGCGCAAGCGATTGCCGCGCGCTCGTACATGCTCGCCGTGGGTGGCCGTCACGACGGCTTCGATATGTGCGACACCACGCACTGCCAGCGATTGGAGAGTCCCCCGAGTCCCAACAATGTCGTAACGAAAGCTGCACTCGCCACGCGCGACGAAGTACTCGTTTATCTAAACAAGATCGTGCCCGCGATGTACTCGGCGAATTGCGGCGGGCATACCAAGAAATTTGGCGTCACCAATCTTCCCAACGGGGACTATCCTTTCTACGCCGTGGAATGCTCGCGGCAAGGACACGCGTCGGGTCATGGCGTGGGGCTGTGCCAACTGGGCGCGATGGATATGGCGGCGGCAGGCGCGAACGCCGCGGAAATCCTCGCGCATTATTTCCCGGGCACGGAGATCGCGGTGATCGATAGTAAAGCGGGACGTTTGATGCCGATTGCAAAGCGCATTCCCTACAACCGGGCGAGCGCCTACGAGAGGCGGATGCGTTCCTTGCAGACCCTCGGCGGACCGACGGCCATGTTGAAGAATGGTTCAGACGGTCTTCAGGCGACGCTGACTCCCTAGAATCGTTCTGATTTAACGCGGATACGGATGCCCGCGCAGAGTGGTCCAGGCCCGGTAGATCTGCTCGGCCAGAACCGCGCGCGCCAGTTCATGCGGCAGCGTGAGAGGCGTTAGCGCGAGCAGAAGGTCGGCGCGCGGCTTCCACTCCGGCGGAAGTCCATCGGAGCCGCCGACGACAAACACGAGATCGTGGGCCTCGCGCTCGGCTTGCCCGACCAACGTGATGAATCCTTGTGAATCGAGCAGGCGCCCCGCGGGATCCAGGAGAATCTTCTTCGCGTCCGGGTGTTTGGTCCACGGGTCGAAACGGCGCGGCTGAATCTCGCGCATTTCGCATTTCGCGAAACGAGTGGTGCGCTTGATATACTCCTCGGCCATGGCATTGGCGTGCGGGTCGCGCGCCTTGCCGACGTAATACAGATACAATTTCACGCTTTCCGGAAGAAGGGTATGCCACCGCGTTCTTCGACGAAATCCACACGATCTCCAATGACCACGCGTTCGTCAGCGATGCGTCCGGTCAAACGCCCGCCGTCGTCGAGCGTAACGATGGCGAGCTGATACGGCGCGTCGGCGACGAATTGCTCGGGCGGCGCGTGCACAACGGTTTCAGTGTAGACGATCCCAGATCCAGGATTCATATTCGTGTTTTAAATTATGCTTTGGTCAGAATCGTGACGACAGCGGTCGCGCCGGAGCCGCCGAGATTTTGAGCCAGTCCCAGGGAATGGCGGCTGAGCTGCCGCTCGCCCGCCTCGCAGCGAATCTGCTGCACGACGTCGCAAATCTGCCCTGTTCCCGTCGCGCCCACCGGGTGCCCCTTGGATTTCAAACCTCCGCTGCTGTTGATGGGGCGCTCGCCATTCAGACGCGTGCAACCCGCCAGCGCGTAAGGCCCGCCTTCCCCTTTCTTCACGAAACCGAGATCCTCGGTCGCCATGATTTCGGCGATGGTGAAACAGTCGTGCACTTCGGCGAATTCGATATCGGCGGCCGTCACGCCCGCCATCTTGTAGGCCTTCTGCGCGGCCTTGACGACGGCGGTCAGGATCGTAATATCGTCCTTCTGATCGAGCGCGACCTGGTCGGAGGTCTGTGCGATGCCCAACACCTTCACCGGCTTATCGGTGAACTCGCCGGCGCGTTCGAGCGGCGCGATCAATACGGCGGCCGCGCCATCGCTGATCAGCGAGCAATCGTAGACGGTGAGCGGGTCGGAGATCGGTTTGCCCTTGAGCGCCTGCTCCATGGTGATTACTTTGCGCATGTGCGCCAGCGGGTTCTTGGCTCCGTTTTCGTGATTCTTCACCGCGACGGCAGCCATCTGCTCGCGCGTGGTGCCGTACTGATACATGTGACGGCGCGCGATCATGGCGAACAGAGCCGGAAACGTGGCGCCCGCGCGCACCTCGCCGCAGGTGTCGCCCGCGCCAGCCAGAATTTCGGTCACCTTCGGCGTAGTCTGCGAGGTCATTTTCTCGACGCCGGTGATCAGGACGATATCGTTCAAGCCGGCAGCGACGCTCGAGACGGCGTGATAGAAGGCCGCTCCGCTCGAGGCGCAAGCGGCTTCGAAACGAGTACACGGCACCCCGAGGATTCCCATCGCCCCGGCAATGTACGGAGCCAGATGGTTCTGTCCCACAAAGGAAGGCCCCGCGAAGTTGCCCAGGAAGAATTCCTCCACCTGGGAAGGCTTTACGTGGGCGTCGGCCAGACATTTTTCGCCCGCCTCGACGGCCAGCGACCTTAAATCGCGATCGGCGAACGCTCCAAAGGCCGTTTTCCCGATTCCAATGACCGCTACTTCTCGCATCTGCCCGTGGCCCTCATACTCGCAACCCTTGTCTGTGACGCCCTCATATATCATTAGGATAGCTGCTGGTTAGGCTTTTGGGAACGGCGGCCGTAAGACGCAGGAAAAACTGCACGTTTACGGCCGGGGGAGCGTCATGGATGGTAGGAACGGAAACTTTCCTGCGAAACATGCTCCTTCCAGCGGCGTTGGACATTAAGATGAGCGATACGCCGGGTTCCACCCGATACGATGCGGCTCAGCTGTCGTCCGAGGCGCAAGCGCGCTTCGTGGCCGACAACATGCGCCGGGTTTTCCTGCTGATCTATCGCATCGTGGGCAATGTGCCCGACGCACAGGATCTGACGCAGGAGGCCTTCATCAAGGCGTTGCAGCGGCAGGAGCAGTTGAAAGATCTCGACAAGGCGGCGCACTGGCTATCGCGTATCGCCACGAATACCGCGATCGATTTCCTGCGCCGCGCGGATCGCGTGAGTTTTTCCGATATCGAGGACCTGCCCGAACCGGCCGCAGCCAGCGGCGGCGATAGTCCCGAGCAAATGGTTCTGCGGGCGGAGCGGCGCGACCGCTTAGCCGCGAGCCTGGACGTCCTGACCGAACGGGAGCGCCTGGCGCTGCTGCTGCGCGACGTGGAGGATATGCCGGCCGAAGATGTGGCTGAACATCTGAGTTGCTCCAAGGCGACAGTGCGATCGCACATTGCCAACGCGCGCGTGAAGCTGCGCAAGCATTTCGAACGGCTCGAACGCCGGGGTTTGTAATGAAACACGTATCGCAAGCGGATCTGGCGTTGTACAGCGCGGGGGATGTGGCGTTCTGGAGGCGTCCCTGGATGGGCCTGCATGTGGAACGCTGCCGGGAATGCCGCCGGCAAGTCGAGGCGTATCGGGCGGGGCGCGAGCGCATCCGCGATTTGGGCGATGAGCTGCCGTCTGGCGTGCACTGGGATCGTTTGTCGGCGGAAATGGCCGCCAACATTCGCGTGGGTCTGGCGGCCGGGGAATGCGTGGCCCCGAGATCGCCCGGGCACAGGATTTCCACGGGATGGCGAGTGGCTGGGGTGGTCACGGGTTTCTGTGCGCTGTTGGTGCTCGCCTGGTGGCTGAATATGCCGGCGGCGCAGACGGCCTCGCTAGGGCGCGCGATGAAGGCGATCGCGAACGGGCGCGAATGGCAAGCGCGGCAGATGCTGGGACTCGACGAAGGATCGTCGCTGGTACAGGCGTCGGCCGACGGGATCGAGCTGCGCGAAAACGGTTCCGCGCTGACACTTTCTCAAAAGGGCGCGCGGCCGGTGAGCGTCTCGCTGAACACGCAAGGCTCGGCGCGGGCGCGCTACATCGATTCCGATACGGGGCAAGTAACCATCACGAGTGTGTATGCACAGTAGCAGTATTCTCGCGTTGCTGGGGGCGGGCGTCATTTACGGCGTCACGGCGCAGGCGCAGGGTTTCGGACCGCCTCCCGCGCAGCCCTCGCTGGCGCATCGGATCGATCTTCCGGGCGACGCGCCGGTGTCGCTGGTGGCCGACGAATGGGGCGGATCGGGCGCGACGATCAGAGGCAGCGCGTATCAAATGGATGTGCGGGTCTCCCTCTCCCTGCGCAACACGAGCCAACGGCGCATCCGCAGCATCACGATGACGGTGACGGCGCAGGAGGCCGCACCGGGCGGCAAGGGCTCGATTTCGATTCCCAGTCTGGACGTGGGTCCCGGCGAAACTTTTCCGGTGCGCGGCGATCTGCATCTGCTGCGGCCCATCGGCGCGGGCTCCGGTCCCATGGTGGAAGTGAGCCTGGATGGTCTGCTGTTCGACGATCTCACTTTCTACGGTCCCGACAAGCTCCATTCGCGGCGCACCATGCTGGTGTGGGAACTGGAAGGCCGGCGCGACCGCCAATATTTCCGGACGGTGCTGGAGCAGTCCGGGCACGACGGATTGCAGAAAGAGATGCTGGCGAGCCTGGGTCGGGAGGCCGATCGCCCGCAGTATGGCGTGCAAGCGGTGCGCGGCCGGGCGCTCGATTCCGCCGGCGAACAGGATCTGAAGTTCGCGTTCCTGCGCTTTCCGGACGCTCCCGTGGAGCCGATGGACGGGCTGGCACGGATCGCGGGAAATGAAGCGCGCGCGCCCAAAGTAGTCGTGCATAACCGCTCGCCAAGGGTGGTGAAATACCTGGAAATCGGGTGGATCGTGAAGGATCAGCAGGGCCGTGAATTTCTGGCCGCCACGGTGCCGGCCGAGATGCGCATGCCGTCGCGGAGTTCGAGCCAGATTCTGGACGACACCGCGCTGCGCTTCGATCCCCGCACCAGCGTTCAGTCCATGACGGGCTTCATTTCGCACGTTGAATTCACGGACGGAACGATGTGGATTCCGAGCCACGCCGAGCTGGACGATCCGATCCTGCGCCGCGTGGTCGCGCCGTCGCCGGAAGAGCAGCGCCTGGTGCAGATCTATCGCAAGCGCGGCGTCGCGGCGGTGATCGACGAACTGAAGAAATTCCAGGACAAGCCGGTCGTCATCGCGCCGTAGAAGAGGTGGCGCACGCGCTCTCGCGTGCAGCGTCGGCACTTTTGCCGACGTTTAGCCAGCTAGCTACGCAGCCGCTTCGAACCCATGCGTCGACGGGAGCGTCGACGCGGCACGCTAAGAGCGTGCGCCACACAACGATCGAGATCTGGCACAAAATCTAGTTTTTTGGGATTGGCCCCGACCGCCGCAGTTTATCGACGTCGATCGCCAATTGGCGCGTGATTTTGTCGGCGACATCCGCGCTCGCGCCCCGGAATTTCGCTCCGTTGCTTTCCTGCGTGGTGGACCAGATCACGTCCCCGTCCTTATTCACGATGCGGACGGTCGCGAGAGCCTCGTGCTTGCGCTCTTTCGTGCTGGATGACTCGTTTTCTCCGATGCCCGCGCTGAGAGAGCGGCCCGCGCTGCGGCTCGCGCCACCCCCTGCTCCGTTAAAGCGCGTACTGGTGCCGACGCTCGAGTTCTCGCTATCGCCCACATGCGCGTTGACGCCCTCCGAGGATTGGAACATGTCGGTGTAAATCAGATCTTCGGAAGCGCCGCGCAAAAACGCGTCGGCGCGGTCGGCATTTTCCGTCAGAATGAATAATCTCGCGCCCTGTAAGCTGCTGATGATCAGGTCGCGCATCTGCGCCGCGGTTTCCCCGCCCGTCAGACGGTCGACAAATACGCGTTTGATCCCCAGGAGCTGTACCGGCAGTTCATCGGGGGACTGCGCCAGGGGTAAAGCCGCGGAACGCAACGACGGTGCGGCCGGCACTTGCGACAGCGGCTGAGCCGCCGAAGCCACTTGTGGAATGCCTGTCGATTGCGGCGGCGGCGGTGGCGACTGCCCTAGCGGCGCGGGTGAAGACTGTCCCAGGAGCGCAACAGCAGCCATGAAGATCAGCGTTGTCATCCCTTGCCTGCCTTGCGTGCTTCGTCATCCTGATACTGGACCTTCAGCCCGGTACGAGCTTCCAGGCTCACGAGCGCCGTACGGATCGCGTTCTTGTCGACGCGAAACAGCATTGCCTGGTGATTGCCGTCTTCGTCCTTAAAACCGACGGTCAGGAAATGTTTGTGCTGCTTGCTGAGCAGGAACATCGGGGAGAGGGCGATTGCCAGCAGCAGCCTGCGATCCACCTTCTGGCCGTATTCCAGGAGTTCGATTTGGTTGTATGGGACGCGAACCTGCCCGTTCTTGGTGTAGAACGCCAGGTAATGCGCATCGGTCAGGTCCAGCGCGCCCGATTGCCCAACGTCCAGCGTCGCAACCGTTCCGCCGATATACTCGGCGTGGTTAGGGGCGCCGGCTATCGCTGAAGAAACGGCCGAAGACGGCGCGACCAGACTCGGCCCTATGAACATGACGGTGGTCGCCCAGCGCTGTTGCACATCAGGTAGTGGGATTAAGGCGCAAGATTTCTCCCAGGAAAACCCGGGGGCCGGGGGCCAGGAACAAAGCTACCTCGATAGTTCCGTTTTTGCGCTGTAAATTGAATACATGCCCGAGCCCCAACCCGAAATCCCTACGGCATCCCTGCCGGAACCCCGTCTTCCCGAAGCATGGATGCGCGGGCCGATCCCGGGCGTCGATCCGTTGCTCGCGCCGATTTTGTATTCTTTTCAACAAGCTCGTGAGGATCTCGCACGCTGGACGCAGGGGTTGACGACGGCCGAGTTATGGGCGAAGCCACACGGCTTCGGCTCCGTCGGATTTCATGTGCGGCACATCGCGGGATCGACCGACAGGCTGATGACCTACCTGGTTGGCGAGCAACTTAGCCAGGAGCAACTCGCGTTCTTGAAATCAGAACACGATGCCGGCGCATCACGTGACGAGTTACTCAACGCGCTGGCTCGGGTGTTTCAGCGAGCGGAAACGGTGGTCCGGTCGCTGGACCCTGCGAGGCTCGCCGAAGCTCGGGGCGTGGGGCGCAAGCGGCTGCCGACAACGGTGATCGGCCTCCTGGTCCACATCTCCGAGCATACGCAACGGCATGTGGGGCAGGCCATCAGCGCGGCGAAATGGGCACGAGTGATCGGGACTGCGTGAAGCACTTCGACATCTTCTGAGAAACGTCGGCACGACTGCCGACGCTGCAGGCCGGGCGGCCCGCGCCACGGTCCCTATTCCTTCTTCGCAGGACGAGGCTCGGAGGCGGGCGGGACGATGTTCTTCATCCGCAGATAGCTCACCATGCTCCCGTAGATTTCGTTGTTGTGCCCGTAATTCAGGATCAGCAGACCCATGCGCAAGCTCTTGGTTTGCCGTCCGCTCTCCTGAGTGATGTCGATCGTCTCGGCGCCCGAGGCGTCGGTCAGCGAGTTGTACACTTCATCGCAGTACGCGAACGCGTCGGTGAGCGCCTTGATCAGCTCGGCTTTTGTCGCCAGCTTCTCGAGATCCGTCCCTGCCATGGGATTCTTTTCACCCTTGGACTGCGAGCACCACAGGAAGTTATATCTCGCGAGATGGCCGACCTGCTGGCCGAATGTGCGGACTTCCTGCTGCGCGCCGGGGCGCATGCCGTAATTCTCCTCGGGCATCTTCTCAGCGGTACGCAGGAGGTTATTTCTGTTGCCCATGTAGAAATTGCGAAGGGCGGTCGACAGCGGATTGGCCCCAGGCTGTTGTGCCGAGGCGGGCAGTGCCACGACGGCCAAGAGGGCGATTCCGAATAACTTACCGGTGCAGAACTTCTCTCCGACGAATCGAAACATGGATTCCTTTTCTCCCGTTTTGGGCAGCGTGACGAGCAGCCGCTAAGAGAAAGTTTATCGCATGGGAAGCGTCACGTCCGTGGCCTGCGCCCGGAAAAGACGCTATTTCGATTTCGTCGATACCGGCTTCCGGCGAACCGCTATTGCGATGCCAAGTAAGCCGAAGCCCAGGAGCGCAAAGGTGCCCGGCTCCGGCGTGGGCGTGGCCAAAAAGCCGTGTTCGAAACCGGAGCCATCCCGGTAAAGCCCTACGACTTGGCCGGCGTTATTGATTCCGGATGCGGCGGTGAGATTGGGGGCGGCGTTGGGATCAACTAACTCGACGAAGCTGCCCCCTGTGTCCAGGAAGCCCTCGCCGGAGGATCCTACGATTTGGCCATTGTTGTTGATTCCGTTAGCGACGGTGACGCCAAGAACAGCGTTTGGATCGTCCAGCGTGGTGAAGCTGCCCCCGGAGTACAGGAAACCATGGAACCCAGTGCCGTCAGAATAGAGCCCTACGACTTGGCCGCTGTCGTTGATTCCGGTGGCCTGAGTGCCGTGAATGCCGGGAACCGAACTGGGGTCGTCCAGGCTAAGGAAAACGCCCCCTGTGTAAACAAAGCCATAGCGGTTCCCACCGACTTGGTAATATCCCACCACCTGACCGCTGTTATTGATTCCCTCAGCCCATGTTGACGTCGCTCCGGGGTAATCAAGCGTAGTGAAGATGCCCCCCGTATCGATGAAGCCATGGAGGCCGCTGCCGTTACCGTAATATCCGACAATCTGGCCACTGTTGTTGATCCCGTAGGCCAAGGTGCTACCAAGGGTGGCACTGGGGTCGACTATCGTAACGAAGCTCCCCCTGTTTCCACGAATCCGTTACTACCCCCGCCGCTGGGGTAATATCCTACGACTTGGCCGCTATCGTTGATTCCCTCGGCATAAGTATTTCCGTTGGGATCATCGATGGTGATGTACGTGAACGAGGTTGCTAGGGCCGCCCCACCACAAAACACCCCGAGGAACAAAAGCTGAACCGCTGGATAACGCTTCATGCTCCACCGCATGCCGCCAAAACGTGGCGGAAGACATTAACCATGAGTCTCACTTTTGGCCCCCGATGGAGTCTCCAGACTGCGAAACTCATCGGATTATATACGGAAATACGACGAACTTCAAGGTATTTGTAGCGTTTTATTAAATTAATTGTACTATTATTTCGAAACTCCGGAGGCAGAATATTTATCCCGCGCCTCGCTTCGAAGCCCCAAGCGACGTCCAGAAAACGCGTAGCCCATCCCAGTTTTGTCAATTTTGTGTCCGTTCTGTTTCAAAAGCAGATCCCTCGCTGCGCTCAGGATGACGGCGCGGGGAAATTGTGGACCAGTGGAACAGTCGCGCGCTTTCGGTCAGTCGTGGGCCGACGCGTCCAAAAATGCCCTCAGCCGATGGCTGCGGCTGGGATGGCGCAGCTTGCGGAGGGCTTTGGCTTCGATCTGGCGGATGCGCTCGCGCGTCACCGCGAAATGCTGGCCGACCTCTTCGAGCGTGTGCTCGCTGCCGTCCTGCAGGCCGAAACGCATCTTGATGATCTTCTCTTCGCGCGGGCTGAGCGTCTTCAGGACCTCCGCCGTCTGCTCGCGCAGGTTCAAATTGATGACCGCCTCCGAGGGCGAGACCACGCGCCGGTCGATGATGAAATCGCCGAGGTGCGATTCTTCCTCTTCGCCCACCGGCGTTTCGAGCGAAATCGGTTCCTGCGCGATGCGCAGCACCTTGCGCACTTTGCCGACCGGCAGCTCCATCTTCACGGCGAGCTCTTCGGTGGAAGGCTCGCGGCCCAGGTCCTGCTGCAGCATCCTCTGCATGCGGACCAGCTTATTGATGGTCTCGATCATGTGCACAGGGATGCGGATCGTGCGCGCCTGGTCGGCAATGGCGCGCGTGATGGCTTGCCGCACCCACCACGTCGCGTAGGTGGAAAACTTGTAGCCGCGCAGATAGTCGAATTTGTCGACCGCCTTCATCAGGCCGATGTTGCCTTCCTGAATCAGGTCCAGGAACTGCAGTCCGCGATTGGTGTAGCGCTTGGCGATGGAAACGACCAGACGAAGATTGGCCTCGATCAACTGCTTTTTCGCGGTGTCGGCTTCCTGCTCGCCGCGCTCGACGATCTGCAGGGTGCGGCGCAATTCGGAGGAGGCGGCTCCGGATTCCTCCTCCATCTCCTGCATCTGCTGCCCGTACACGCGCATTTCCTTGCGGAGCGTGGCGGCCTGACCGTGCGCGCCGCCCTGCGCGGTTTCAAGCTTGCGCTGGATGCGCGCGATTTCCTTCTCCACCGGCCGCAGCGCGTCGACGGCCTTGCGCAAACTGCCGGCCAGCGCCCGGCGCGTGATGGAAGCGAAAGGGATGGTGCGGATCAGCCGCGAAATCGCCACCATGGTGCGCGAGAGGCCCCAGCGCAGCGAACGGTGCATTTTCGGCTTCATGCCGCGCGAGACGGCTTGCAGCTTCTGGCGGTATTGCTGGGCCTTTTTGTAATGCTTCTCGATTTCCATGATGGTCCCGAGAAGTTCTTCCACCTGCCGGATGACCTCTTCGTCGGTGACCACCAGATCCGGCATGATCAGAATTTCGCGAATGGCGCCGGGGTCCGCGCGCAGGGTATCGGGCAGCGCCAGAATTTCGCGGATGACCAGAGGCGAGCGCGACAGCGCCTTGCGCACGGCGGTCTGCCCGCGCTCGATGCGCTTGGCGAGCTCCACTTCGCCCTCGCGCGTGAGCAGCGGGACCGAACCCATCTCGCGCAGATACATGCGCACGGGATCGTTAGTCTTGTCGCTGAAATCCTGTAAGAGATCGATTTCGCCGAGCTCTTCGGCTTCTTCGGATTTCTTGTCGAATTCGGCTTTGGGTTCTTCGAGGATCTCGACACCAGCGGTATCGAGTTCGGTGAGCAGGTCGTCGAGCTCGCGTCCACCCGGATAGTCTTCGGCCAACAGGTCGTTGACTTCCTCGTAGAGTACGTAGCCCTTCTCTTTGCCCGTGCTCATGAGCTGCTTAAACCGGCCGATTTTTTCGTCGCCCGCCACGCTTTAACAACCCCTTACTTGGTGCCCCACGCAAAATTCTTCCCCGGTCGCCATTAAGTCTACAATACCGCGACCGGGCGTCGTAATTGTGCCTCATGGCGGCGTTGCGCCTCCGGGGTCGCTTGCTTCCCGCTCTAATCTGTGAAGCTCCGCCATCCACCCAAGCGCCTCTTGCACGTTTCCTTCGCGCTCGGCGGACTTAACACGGGCCTTGACCTCCGCCAGTTGGCGGCGGCGGAAATCTTCATCCAGGCGCCGGAGACACGCCTCGGCTTGAGCGAGACAGGCCTCGTCGTCACCTATTTCATCGGCAGCCACAATCTCGTGCAGTAGGGTTCGGGACGCCTCCCCCAGCCGGGAATCGAGGAGCGCAAACGTGACCTCTTGCCCGCTTTCAGATAAGAGCCGCAGGGCGTCGAAAATCTCATGCGTGGCGAAATGCCCGGCGAGCAACGGGTTGAGACGCGGCAGGACTTCGCGGCGGGATGCACCGCTCGATAGCAGAGCGTTCAGCAGTATTCGTTCGAGGGGCGGGATTTCCGGGCGCGGCTTGGGCGGCGAAGCCTGCGGTCCCCCGGCGCCGCCCAGACGGCCACGCTGCTCGCCAGCGGAGGCGCCCGAAGGGCGTCTTTCAAGTGAAGCGCGTTTGAACTCATCGAGCACCAGGCCGGGCTCAACGCCCAGGTATCCGGCGATGTCGCTCGCGACGGCGGCGCGCTCCAGCTTATCGGGAATGCGCTGGACGGCGGGAAGAAGAAACTTAAAGGCGTCCATGCGCCCGTCGGAGGAGCGCATATCGAAACGGGCGCGGGCCCGGTCGGCGAGCCAATGAAAATATCCGGGCGCGGCGTCGAGTTTGGCGCGATACGCCTCGGCGCCGTTCTGCTTGACGTATTCGTCGGGATCGAGGCCGCCGTCGAGCGCCAGGACCTTCACATGAAGACTTTCGTCGAGCAAGATTTGGAGCGCGCGTTCGGCGGCGTTCGCTCCGGCGTCATCGGGATCGAAATTGACGATTACTGTATCGGCGTGGCGATGCAGCGCGCGCACCTGCGGATTGGTCAGCGCGGTGCCGCAGCTCGCGACCACTTCACCGACGCCCGCCGCGTAGACGCCAATCACGTCCATGTAGCCTTCAACGAGAACGGCTCGATTCGATTTGCGCATGCCGTCGCGCGCGCGGTGCAGATTGTAAAGCGTCGCCGTCTTCTTGTATATGGGCGTTTCAGGCGAGTTCAGATACTTCGGCTGATCGTCGGCGCCGAGAGCACGTCCACCGAACGCGATCACTTTGCCGGATTCGTTGTGAATCGGGAACATCAGGCGGCCGCGGAAGGTGTCGTAATGCCCGGCGCTCTCGTTGCGGCGCCGCACCAGACCGGATGCCTCGATCTGCTCCGGCGTGAACGATTCCTGGCTGAGACGGCGCATCAGCGCTTGACCGGCGGGATCGGAATAACCGAGCTCGAAGGTCTGGATCAATTCCTGCGTCAGACCTCGCTTGGTCAAATAAGCGCGGGCGTCGGCGCCTTGCGGAGAGGCCAGCGCCGATTGATAGAGCTTCGTGGCAATCGCGTGAATATCGTGCAGGGCCCCGCGCAGCTTCGAATCGGCATCGGCGTACTCGGTGCGCTTCGGCATGGGGATGCCGTTGCGCTCGGCCAGATACTTGAGCGCCTCCGGAAAGGTCATGCCTTCGATGTCCATCACGAACTTCAGAGCATCGCCGCCCACGCCGCAGCCGAAGCACTTGAAGAATTGCCTTCCCTGGTTGACGTTGAAGGAAGGCGATTTTTCCTGATGGAAGGGGCACAGGCCCAGGTAGCGTCCGGTCGCGCCGACGCGGCGCAGGCGGACGTACTCGCCCACCACCTTGACGATGTCGATGGAAGACTTCAGTTGCTCGACAAAATCCATGGGGGTGAGTCTCAGAAACGGGCGTGTACCTCCGATTATGGCACGCGGCGAAAAAACATTTTCATGTTAGAATGCTTTTGTGCCGTCTGTCCCCATGATGCGACTTTCGGAAGACCGCGTCACTGCTGAAAAGCAGCCTGGAAAACGAATCGACGAGTTCAAGCGGCACACGCTCGGCAAACTGCACGGCTTGCGGTGCCCCCAGCATCGCCAAGGTCCCCAGGTGCACTTTGAAGGCGCCACGTTACAGACCTTGACGATCCGCATGAGCGCATGCTGCGACGCGCTGATCGCCTTGGCCAATCAAAAAATCGCAGGGCAATAATACTTTTTACAATAATTGACGTCATCCCGAGCGGGTTTGATCACAAGCTGGGCAGTGATTCCGCACGCGTCCGGTGATAAACTACGCGCATGCCACGTACGCTGCCTATCTTTCTTTGCGGTGCATTCCTTTTCGGTGCGAGCCTGCTTCCCGCGGCCGTCACCAAGGTTGAAATTTCGGAGCGTTCCGATCTCCCGGTTGCCGGCGCCGAGCGGATCCAGGGAAAGGTGCACTTCGCTCTGGACCCGAAGAATGCCGCGAATAAGATCATCGTCGATCTCGACCGCGCGCCGCGCAACGCCCAAGGGCTGGTGGAATTCTCCGCCGATCTGCGCATCGTGCGGCCCAAGGACGCGGCCAAACGCAACGGGACCATGATCATGGAGGTCGTCAACCGCGGACACAGTTCGCTGCTCACGCTGGGCAGCGGCACGAGCTCCAATCCCATGCGAACGGCGAAGGATTTCCCGGACCCGCGACTGCTGGAGCAGGGATTCACGCTGGCGTGGGTCGGCTGGGAATTCGACTTGAGCGCCGACCCCGAGTTGATTAAGCTCCTGGACGTACCGGTGATCCGCGGCATCACGGGGCCGGTGCGGTCGCAGATACAAGTGGATAAGACCGCGACGACGTCGTCGCTGGCGGATCGGGGCCTCGCGGCGTACGTGGTGGCCGATCCAGCATCGGGCCGCATGACGGTCCGCGACGGCTTCGACGGCACGAGAAATGAAATCCCGCGCGCGGACTGGCATTTCACCGCTGACGGAAAATCGGTGGAATATCCGAAGGGCTTTGAGCCCGGCCGCATTTACGAAGTGGTGTACACAGCGAAGGACCCCGTGGTGGCCGGCGTCGGCGACGCTGCTCTCCGCGATTACGCGGCTTACGCCAAGCAGCAGGGCGAGGCGAAGTACGCCATCGCCTTTGGCGTGTCTCAGGACGGGCGATTCCTGCGCAGCTTCGTTCGCGACGGATTCAACGGCGATGAGCAGGGCAAACGCGCCTTTGACGGCGTGTGGGCGCACATCGGGGGCGGCGGCCTGGGCAGCTTCAACGTGCGCTTTGCGCAGCCTTCGCGCACGCGCTGGGATTACCCGACCGATCTGCCTCCGTTCACTCCCGAGGGTCTCCTGGCGAAGTCGCGCGCGGCCGGAGTCGCGCCGAAGCTCTTCTTGTCTAACAATTCGAACGAATATTGGAACTCCGCAGGGTCGCTGGTGCACACGACAACCGACGGCAAGCGTGAGATTCCGCCTCCCGCCGATGCGCGCGTCTACTACATCGCGGGAATGCAGCACGAGAGCGCGAGCGGCCCGCCGACGGCCGCCGTTCAGTATCCCGGCAACGATCTGCAGATCAAATGGTTCATGAACGGCATGATGATCGCGATGAACGAATGGGTCAGCAAGGGTATCGAGCCGCCGCCCTCGCGCTATCCGAGCCTGGCGCGCGGCGAACTGACCGATTTGAAGGGATTGAAATTTCCAAAGCTCGCGGGCGTCCATACGCCGGCCAAAGTCTATTATCCGAGGGTTCTCGATTTCGGGCCGGATTTCCTGACGAAGGGCATCGTCTCGATCGAGCCTCCGAAAGAAGGCGCGGCCTACACCACGCTGATCCCGCAAGTGGACGCCGATGGCAACGAAATCGCGGGCGTACATCTGCCGCAGTTGAGTGTTCCGCTCGGGACCTATACGGGATGGAATCTGCGCCAGCCGAAGATCGGTGCGCCGGATGCCACCTACGTCAATATCGGATCGATGTTCCCGTTCGCGCTGACACGCGCTGACCGAAATGCTTCGGGCGATCCGCGTCCTTCGATCGAGGAGCGCTACAAAGGCGAGAAGGATTTTCTGGCGAAGACGGAAGCCGCCGCGCGCGAACTCGTGAAACAGCGCTACGTGCTGGAGAGCGACGTCCCGCGCATCGTCGATCTGGCGCGGGATCGTTGGGAAAGGCTGACCAATCCGGTGCAGGCGAAGAAGTAAAGGCGCGCGCAACAGCCTGGAATGTCATTTCTAACAGGCAAGCCTTGAAATCGTCGAAAGAGGTGAAAAGTGAAACGTGCATATTGCGCTCTGACCGTTTCTTTGGTCAGCGGTTGCGCGTTCGCGCAGTCTGCTGTTCCGCCGCGTCAGCTTCCACCTGGCGCCATCGTGTTTACGCCATCGGCGGCGCCCGCTCGCTTAGGGCCGCCGGCGCCGCAGTCCTTCACGCCCGGTCAGAAGCACAGGTACGGGACCGTGCAGACGTATTTGACCTTTCCTAGCCCCCTGCAATGGGGCGATTCCCTCCTCGCCGCAATGGGCGACGAGGCCGCGCGTGACGTCCTGATGATACTAAGCACTGTGCCACCGCTTTCCGCGGGGCAAATGCAGACGGCGATGGACATCGTCCATAAATCCTTCATGTCGCCCCGTGCGGTCACCAACGTCGCCGACCTAAAGCCGACGGCATCTCTGGCCCTCCTGCAAAAGTTTCAGGCGACTGCAACAGACCAGCTAGTCAAAGAACGCATTGCCGCTGAAAACAACTTCCTGAATGCCGTGCCGCAGGCGCTTCCTCCGCTCACATTGCCGGCCAACGTGCCCGAAGGGCCCAACCCGTTCCCAGGCACTCAGGTAACACGAGGCTCGGCGGCCCACTAGACCATTTTCATAGTTAATGGAAGGCATAGCCGCAATGGCGGAAACAAGCCTGAATATTTTGAGGCGTGACGGCGTCGAGGGCGTCGGTAACGGCGAGTTCCAGAGTGAGTAGCGAGCGGGCCTTAACCCCGCGCAAGAGGTGCTTGACCTTGGACCAGCACTTCTCAATTGGATTGAAGTCCGGCGAGTACGGTGGCAGATAGCGCAGTTGGGCGCCGCGGCTTTCGATGAGTCCGCGCACACCCTCCACCTTGTGGGCCGCCAGATTGTCCATCACCACGACGTCGCCGGGTTCGAGTTGTGGGCACAACACCTGCTCCACGTACGCCAGAAAGATTTCTCCGTCGGTGGCGGCTTCGATGGTCATCGTGGCCACCCACCCGGAGGCGCGGATCGCGCCCAGCACCGTCAAGGTCCGCCAATGGCCGCAAGGAGTGCCTTCGCCTACGCGCTCCCCGCGACGGGCACGGCCATAGCGCCGCGTCATCTCGGTGGTGACACCACTTTCGTCCAGGAAAATCAGCCTCGCCGGATCGATCTGGTTCGTCTCTTCGCGCCAGAGGCTGCGCTCGAAGCGAGCGGCGGGAGTATCTTGCTCGGCAGCGTGGAGTGACTTTTTTTCAGATACAATCCCATCTCGCCCAGCACCGTCCACAGGCGCGACAGACTGACCTCCACCTCTTGCTGCTCCCACAACCGCAGTTGCAGTTCCGCCAACGTCAGGTCCGGCCGGGCTTCGATCCAGCTTCGCATCCGTTCCCGCAACGGTGGTGTCAGCTTGCTCGCCGGACCCCGCTTGCCTCCCCTGCGACGCTCCACTTGTCCCGTGTGGCGCAGACTTCGCAGGAGCCTCTCGGCCCAACTCCGGCTCACCCCGAACCGTCCGGCTAAGACCACCAGACTCCCATCCCCGCGCTGGTACGCTTCAAAAAACTTGCAGCGCAAATCGTCCGAATAGGCACTTGCCATCGTTGCTTTCGCCGAACCATGCCAGAGCGCCTTCTAGACCATTTTCATAGTATTCATAGACCATAGCCGCAGTGACGGAAGCAGGACTGGACGTTGCGAGGAGTGACTGCAGCGAGGGCCTCGGAGAGGCGATATTCCAAGCTGGACAGAGAGCGGGCCTTGGCAGCACGGAGGAGTTGTTTGACCTTGGACCAACACTTCTCGATGGGGTTGAAGTCCGGAGAGTACGGCGGCAGATAGCGCAGTCGGGCTCCGGTGTTCTCGATCAGCTCGCGCACGCCAGCGACCTTGTGAGCGGCTAAATTATCCATGACCACGATGTCGCCCGGTTGCAGTTGCGGGCACAACACCTGCTCCACGTAGGCCAGGAAAATCTCTCCATCGGTGGCAGCTTCGATGGTCATGGTCGCCACCCATCCCGATAGGCGAATCGCGCCCAGCACGGTCAGCGTTCGCCAGTGTCCTCCCGGTGTGCCTTCGCGAACGCGTTCGCCGCCGGGGCCGCGTCCGTAGCGGCGCGTCATCTCCGTGGTCACGCCACTCTGGTCCAGGAAAATCAGCCTCGCCGGATCGAGCTGGTTCGTTTCCTCGCGCCAGAGGCTGCGTTGTAGCTGGCCGGCGACGGTATCTTGCTCGGCGGCGTGGAGTGACTTTTTTTGAGCCGCAATCCCATGTCACGAAGGGCCATCCACAGCCGGCCCACGCTGACTTTCAGCTTCCTCTGCTTCCACAGCCGATCCTGCAGCTCCGCTAAGGTTAGGTCCGGCTGCTTGCCAATCCAGTTCCGCAGATCCTCTTGTACTTCAGCGGTCATTTTGCTGGCGGGCCCGCGCCGCCCGCCGGGCGGCCGCTCCATTTTCCCGGTCGAGCGCAGTGTCGCCGAAATTTTCTTGGCCCACGCCAGGCTCACATCGAAGCGTTGGGCCAGTTGCGACAGGCTCCCCGCTCCACGCTGATGCGCTTTCAACAGCTTCCGCCGTAGGTCGTCTGAATATGGACTTGCCATCTTCCGTCGCCGAAAGATTGCCAGAGCTGTCTATATTATCTATGAAAACGGTCTAGTGCTTACCGCCTATACTCAGACCGCAAGCAGGGCCCGATTCGGAACGACCCATCGTGTGGACTGGGCCGAGACGTACGGTCCTTTTGCCGGTGATGTGACCTATTTGTGGCTCGATGCGTTAAAACGGGGGAAGATCATCCGGGCCCGAATCGCTCTTCGCGCCGCGCCGCGGCGATTATCACTGGAAGCCGCGCGGTACTCGGCGCAAGAAAAAATACTTCGCACTGGTGCGAAGACCGCACCCCATCGGCGCCGTGGCAGATCCCAACCCAACAACCGGACACGGCATGCCGACGTCCATCGAACCGAGGACCAGCCGATCCTCAGCAATTAGCGGCCGGGCGATTTAGTCCACGCGGCCCGGTAATTGAAAATGTCCTCATTTTCCGCGGAGCATTCACCTGGACGCGCGTATGGCGGGCGGCTCCAGAGCCTGGGCCAGTGCGAGCGCCGCCCATGCCGTGCCCCACTCGCTGATCCATTGGTCATGACCATATGGGAATCCTGCGTCGAAGTAGGCTTGAATCCGTGGTGAGCGGCTGGTGACGTACCAGGAGCCATCGGCCCGCTGTGTATGGAGAAGGAAACTCACGCCTTTCTGATACGCCGCGCTCGATGGCATAACACCGCCAGCGGCCGCAAGTGCATACAGAGATTCGCCCGTGCTATAAGCATCGGCAGCCAGACCCTGCTGCTGGCGCCAACCGCCGTCGGGTTGCTGTTGAGAAAGGATCGTTCCGGCGAAATGCGCCAGCTTGCGTCTGTCCGCGCCAGCCCACCCAAGGCCGAGTACCTGCATATTGCGATCCTCGGCGGTAACCGCTTTTGCCGTCTCCAGCCACTGACGCGCCTTGGCGATGCGTGCCTCCATCTCCGCTGCCCGGCCAGGGGAACCGTAGACCTTCAAAGCACGAATACACAGCGCCGTGCGAAAGATGTCGCCTTCCTCGCCCGGAGGCCGAGCGGCCGCGCCCACGTGAAACGATCCGTTCCGTCCCTGCGTCGCAGCGATATTGGCAACCATGGCGTCCGTCATCCGATCCGGCGGATAACCTGACAGCGCCAAACCGGCCAGCGGGTAGGCGAGTTGCTCCTCAGCGCCCGGTGGATCCATGCGTTCGAGCAGGGGTTCCGACGGATAAACCTCATGCAACATCACCACTCGCCTCTTCGCCGCCGTCTCGTCTATGTTGACTCCCTTTCGACGCGCCTCCGCGACGGCCATATCCGTCATACTTTGCGCGTGGCAGGAAACACAACCGCTGGCGGTGAAGAACTTCCAACTCGACTTTTCGATCAATCCGACCGCGAGGCCAAGCGCGGGCATCGTGTCCAATCTTGCCGTGGCCGCGGCGCTCTCTACCTGGGTGGTCTCGCGGGGATCTTTTACACGGAGAAGATCCATCCCGGGCGGGAGCGCGAACTTGCGCGCCCAATCCGCCGCGGTTTCGCCGGCCTTGCTGCGAATCGTCGGGTCCGCTCCTCGCGCCAGCAGCATCCGGATCACTGAGCGGTCCTGATGATCGTTTGCCACCGCCAGCATCAAGGACGTCATACCGCGCACATCCTTGGCATTCGGGTCGGCGCCCGCGTCGAGCAGCGTTTTGATGACCTCTGGCGGCCCGAAGCCGGCCGTCATCAACAAGGCGGTCAAAGAACCGAATTCGGACGGCCCGTTCTTGGAAGGCAGCCCCATAACCGGCCGGCTCACGGCATTTACGTTGGCCCCTTTCGCCAGTAGCATCTTCACGGCCGTCACGCTTCCGTCCCATCCTGCGGCCATCATCAGCGGAGTGATACCGGGCAAATCGGCGGCGTTGACGTCCACTCCCCCGTCGATCATCATCTTAATCGTCTCCGTGTCGTTGCCCAAAGTGGCGGCTCGAAGGGCCGTGGTCTTGAGAAAATCCGTGTGCTTGATATCTGCTCCTTTTTCGAGCAAGAAGCGAATGATATCCGCCGAATTATCGCTCATCGCTGCGATGAGCAGCGCCGTGCGGCCCCGTTCTGTCGCCGTATTGACGTTCGCGCCATGCTCCACCAGCAGCTTCACCTTCGCCAGATCGGTCGCCGACCAGATGAGCGCGGTAGCCCCCGATGTCGTCGTTTGAGCATTGACATCCGCGCCTTTGGCGATGAGCAACTTCATGGCATCCAACGAACCCACGGTGGCAGCATACATCAGTGGCGTTTCGCCTCTCTTGTCCCTCGCATTGACGTCGGCGCCGTCGCGGACCAGGACCTGTAGACGGGCTAAGTCGTTGTTGCGAATGGCCGAGTAAAAATCGTCGCTGACGTCGGCGCTGGATCCCAGGCATATTCCGGCTAAAACCAGGCCCGAAAACATCGCACTCAAGCGCCAATATTTCATGACCGCCTCCTGAAACCAAACTCTTACCCAGGATTCTGTTTTGACCGCGAAACATTAAACAGTATAATGCGGCTCGCGTCATTTAGGACCGATGTTTTGGGCGGCGCGCCCCATGCAACCGTACCAGGACCACTGAGAGGAGGCGGTGCCCTTCGCGGGTCGTATCGAAACCTGTAACTGGCCTGTAACTGGGAGCAGTTTCGGGTGCAATTCTCGGGCGCTCCATAAGCCCCGTCACGTCCGGCAAGGGATGGGGTCTAACGGGAGGATTGGCGCATTGATCCCAGAGGAAAAGCAGCTATACTTACGCCTGTCCGTTTGGAGCCACGTTTGACGCGTTCAGCACAACGAAGCAATTGTATTTTACTCGAACCAGTGCAAGCCTATGATCGAATTGCACCGGAGTATTCGCGGCTGTCGCGCCAGCGCCGCGCCTACCTCGACCGAATCGACCGGCTCGTCATATCGGAGATTCCGAACGGCAGACGCTCTTTGCTCGACATAGGAGCTGGCGATGGGTCTCGATCCCGCCAAATCGCCAATGCGGTTGGCTTGCAGGACCTGGTGTTGTTGGAGCCAAGCGCATCGATGCGTAGCAAGTGGCCGCCTAATACTCGCGGCTGGACAATCCGGGCGGAAGAACTTTCTAGTCGGAATGGCAGCTTCGACGTAATTACGTGCTTGTGGAATGTCCTCGGTCACATTTCTCCCGTAGAGAATAGGGTCGAAGTTCTGCGTCAATGCGGCCGGCTTTTATCTCCGGAAGGGCTGCTCTTCATCGACGTAAGTCATCGGTACAATATGCTTCACTATGGCCTTCTGCCGACTTTCCTCCGAATGATGCGCGACCACATATTTCCAGATGAGAAAAACGGAGACGTCACAGCCTGCTGGAATGTCAACGGGTGCAACTACGCAACACGCGGACACGTCTTCACCGATTCTGGGTTCCGCCGTATCTCTTCTTCGGCCGGTTTGACGATCAGAAAAGTCTTCCCCGTGGACTACACGACGGGAGAGATTCGTCATTCAAACTTTGCGGGACACCTTCTCTACGTTTTGGCGCGGACGTCGGCGTCGTGACCTAGCTTGCCACGATGCTTCGCGTCGAGTTTCCCAGAACCTGGCAAACAATCTTAATTTCGTGGTCCTTCAACTGATTAAAGAAGGGTAGGGCCAGCGTTCTGCAAGCAACGTCTTCCGTGACGGGGAGAGGACAGCGAACGTTACCGTAGTGTGAATATAGCGGCTGCAAGTGGATAGGGGCGAAGTATGACCGGCACTCAATGCCCTCCTTCATGAGGGCTTGAGCCACTCTATCCCGGTCGTCACGCTTGAATCGAATAGAAAGCCGGATTACAAAACCAAACCAGGAGATCCGGCCGTTGACGATAGACATTGCCGGGGGATTCACATCCGGATGTCCCTTCAAAATCTCGAGATAGCGTTTGGCAACCGTTTCACGGCGCGCGAGTATGCTCTCAATTCTTTCCAGTTGCGCGAGACCGAGGGCACAATTGATGTCGGGCAAACGATAGTTATAGCCCAGGAGAGAGTGCTCGAGCCAGCCGTCGCCATCCCTTCTGCCCTGATTGCGCAGTGCTCGAATCGTCTGTGCCAAATTGTGATCCCGGGTGACGATCACGCCACCTTCGCCCGTCGTAATTGCCTTATTCGGATAAAACGAAAACACTCCGACGTCGCCGAACCCGCCGACCTTTCGGCCGCCGTATTCCGCTCCGATGGCCTCGCATGCATCTTCGATGACTCGGAGGTCGTGCTCCCGGGCAAGTGCCAGGATGGGTCCGAGGTCGACGGGATAGCCGAAGGTGTGGACCAATAGAATCGCCCGGGTTCTGGGAGTAATCACTCGTGCGATTGAGTCCGCGGTCAGGTTGAGAGTAACCGGATCGATGTCGGCAAACACCGGCTTGGCACGCAGGTAGAGAACAGCATTGGCTGCCGCTATGAATGCAAAGGAAGGAAGAATAATCTCATCCCCTTCGCCGATTCCGAGCGCCTTTAGTCCGAGATGCAACCCGGCCGTTCCAGAACTCAACGCAACGGCATATAATACGCCGATGTAGGTTGCGAATCGATCTTCAAACTCCGAGAGTTTCGGGCCAAGGCTCAGTTGCGAACTGCGCAGAACGCCGGCGACGGCGTCGATATCGCTTTCCGTAATATCCGGACTTGCCAGAGGTATCTTCATAGTCGGGTTTCCGCTCGCACCACACTCCACTCAAACGAAGTCGGCCGCTCGCTTCATCAAAAGTTTCTCGTTGAGAGGAACAGAAGCGATCACCTCGGCAATCCTTTCGGCCGCGTGTCCGTCGCCATAGGGGTTTTCCATACCGGCCAGGGATCGACGGAACTCGCCGCTTCTGCCGACACAAATCTGATCGAGGATGGAGGATTCCGTGGCTTCGGCATCCAGGACATTGACCCCTCGTTCCCGGCCGTTTTGACGAATCCCGACGTTAACCGCCGGCAACGCGAAGGATGCTGCTTCCATCATTCCGCTGCTTGAATTTCCAACTAGCAGGTCGGCGCAGCGCAGCAAACTCCAATAGGATACGGGATTCAGATTGACGAATATCTTGGTGTTTCCGTGTTCCTGTGCAAAAGCCTGGGTGCGCTCCATCAGTTGCCTGCTCCCAGCATCGGCATTTGGATAGCAGAACAGGAGTTGCCCGGGAACCCTGCCGAGCGCGGCAAACAAGGCGTCGGCTTCGCGGGTGGTATCGCGAGCGATTGTGGTGGGGTGACAGGCAACCAAAATCGTAGGTTGCTTCAGATCCAGAGCAAGGTCCGCTTCGATCTCTTCGCGAGTCTTCAAAACGCTGCGGCGGAGGTGATCAAGAGAAGGCGCGCCTACGCAATGGACCCGCCATGCTTCTTCCCCCATGGCGATTACGCGGGAACGCGCAGCTTGAGTGGATGTGAAGTGAATGTGGCTGAGTTTTGTCAGCGCGTTGCGGATCGCGTCGTCGATCGCTCCTTCGGTCACCTCGCCTCCCTCGATATGAGCCAAAGGAATGCGGAGCGCCACCGCGACGGCTGCCGGCGCGAGCATTTCATAGCGATCCGCAATTACTAAGAGTAGATCGGGCCGCATTTGCCCTAGATGGTCGGCTAGGCTTAACGTGGCGAGTCCAATCGTTTTTGCCATACCGACGTCGCTGTCGGAACTGAGAAGGCACTCTATTCGCACGTCTATGGGAAAGTGATCCTTCTCGATCTCCGCGACCGTGTAGCCAAATTCCGGCGAAAGATGGGACCCAAGTACAATGAGTCTCAAATCGAGCTGTGGATGCGCACCCAACTCGCGCAGTGGCCAGTACAAGTGGCTGTAGTCCGCACGGGAGGTTGTAATCACCGCAATTTTTCGTTTCACGGCTATTCGGATGAGACTACAGCAGCACTTTCCACCATAAGCGTTCCGGGCCTGTACTCCGGAACCAGCAGGCGCAGAGCTTCAAGTAATCCCCCGTCATCTCGGCTCTTGACACACGCTGAGAGCCGTTCGAAGGCGCCATCGCACTCCTCCCACGGCAGTGTTCGAGTCTGCACGATAGTAAGCGGACCATCCGCGATTCCGACCGTCGTTTCGTCTCGCCCGATCAGATCTTCGGTCACTTTTTCTCCGGGCCGAAGTCCGGTGAAGTGGACGGGCAAGGAGCGGTTTCCGCCCGGAGTCGCGTTTGCCAGGAAGCTCGCCAACTCCACAATTCGTACGGGCTCCGCGAGTTTGGGGAGAAGAACTTTCCCCTCGCAAGCGGCCGAACCCGCGGCAAGAATGGCTGTTACAGCTTCGTTCAGCGTAAGAAAATAGCGGGACGCGTCCGGGTGCGTAACCGAAATGGGTTGGCCCTTCTCGATCTGCTCCAGAAACAAGGGGATCACGCTGCCAGTCGAACCAATCACATTACCGAGCCGAATTACATTGGCCTGGCACGACGGCCCGCTCAAGGAGAGTGTCATTAGCTCCGCGACCCTTTTGGAGGCACCCATGATACCTCGCGGATACACGGCCTTATCGGTGGAAACGAAGACCAGTTTCGAAACTCCATGACGCAGAGCAGCTTTGGATAAGTTGTAGCTTCCCAAGGTGTTATTCGCGATGGCAGCGAACGGATTCCACTCTAATAATCCGACGTGCTTGAAGGCGGCCGCGTGAAAGACGGTCTGTGGGCAAAAGCGAGAGAAGACTGAGTTGAGCAGTCGATCGTCCTCCACGCTTCCCAAAACAGGTTGGCAGGAAACGGAGGCGTGCGCCGTGTCCATGTGCCGGTGGATCCTGAAAAGCCCGTATTCGGACGAATCCAGCAGGATGAGCAACCGGGGCCCCTCGTGGGCCAGTGCTCTCACTAGAGCCGATCCGACGAAACCTCCAGCGCCCGCCACGCAGACGGTCTGGCCGGAGAACGCGGCGGCAAACCTGGTGCGAAAACCCTCGCTGAAAGAGTCTGGAAGAAATCTCTCCCAGTCCTGTTTACCGCCCTTCATAAGTTCAAGAATACTGGAACGGGCGTCCGGATACGATCAACGGATCAGGATCGCCGATGCGTTGAAGCCGGAACCGCGCATCGCAGTAAACGGACCAAATCGCAAACGCAGCGACCGCGAGACGAACGGTCTCTTCTGTTTATCTTGTCTCCGTGATCCGCAGAACGTCATTCAAGCGAAGATCTTGAGTTACCACCTGCTTCCGTCCCGAAGGCCAATCGACCTCGACGCGATCGATTTTCTGCGCCTCTCCCAAGCCAAAGTACAGGGGGAGTGAACTTTGTGAGAGGTAACCGGACTTGCCATCGTTGTATTTCATCAAAGTCCGGCCACCAGCAGTGACGCGAACGGTCGCGCCCAATCCGTCACGGTTCGAGACTGTCCCAATGAGTTTCACTTTGAGCGAGCGAACGCGCTGGCGCTCGGAGAGATTGCTGATGAGAACCTGCGGCGCCGAGTTGAACTCGTTGGTTACGATATCGAGATCGCCGTCGTTGTCGAGGTCGAATATCACTGAGGACCGGCTCCCAAGCGGCGCCATGACGGTAATGATGCCGGTTTGACCCTTACAGGGCTCCTTAAAGTAGGCTTCCGCGTTGGCCGGGACTTTCGAGCAATCCAGATCAAACCATCGTGTGTGTGTCCGTCCGCCACCCCGGGGCTCGATGCCTAGAAGGAATTCTGCGTCGAGAAACTTTTGTCCGCGATTGTTCAACAGCAAGGAATTGATGCCGTAGCGGAACGGGAAGTTCATGCTCGATGCAATAAAGATGTCGTCCCAGCCGTCGGCGTTCAAATCGCCGACGCTCGGTCCCCACGGCCAGTAGTTCTCGGCGCCCATGCGTTCCGAAACCTCTTCGAATTTGTCGGGACTGACGTCATGATAGAGCGCGTTGCCGAAAACAAAACTAGTGACCGGCCCCATCAGAAAGTCCTCACCGGGGGGATTCGACGCTTTCTTTTTTTCGTCGGCCGGGCCCACGTCCGTCCACATGTCGGAGTGCATGTCCGTGATGAACAGATCCAGATGGCCGTCGTTGTCATAGTCGAAAAACTTCAGCCCCATGGCGCCCCATGGCGTTCTTGGGAAATACCGCTTGGTCTGCTCGGAAAACTTGCCCCCGTGGTTTTCAAAAAAATGGTTTTGCCCCATCATGTTGACCAGGTAAAGTTGCGGCCAGCCATCCCCATTCAGATCGGTGAAGGTGGCGTCCCCCGACCATCCGACCGGCTTCAAACCGGTTTCCGCGGTTACATTCTTAAAGCGGTTGTGTCCGAGGTTACGATACAGGACCGGAAATTCGTAACGTTCGGGAAACATGTGTCCCCCGAACGCATCCGGAAGGGCCAGGTATTGCCCCTGCGCGCCCTTCCGATCGTTGGTGTACTTTCCTACGTTGCACACCAGCAGATCGAGAAGCCCGTCCCGGTCGTAATCGAAGAAAACGGCTCCGGACGAATGCGCCGCGCCATCGATTCCAGACTCGCGTGTGATGTCACGGAAATGTCCGTGGCCATCGTTCTCGAATAGCAGATTACCGCCGCGCACCGTCGTAACGAACAAATCTGGATCTCCGTCGTTGTCGATGTCCGCAAAAGATGCAGTGACGCTGATGCGGCCCGGCACGCCTACGCCGGCTTCCGCCGTGATATTTTTAAACTTGTCGCCGCCCAGGTTCTTCCAAAGTTCGTTCCCGCCGACCTGGCTTGTGAAGTAGACGTCGTAGAGTCCATCGCCGTCCACATCCGCCACGGCAATTCCGTTTCCGTGATCGTAATGAGCCTTTTGATAGTTGCTGGCCGCATCATCGACGATGTGATTCACAAAAGTGATTCCGCTCTGCTCAAGCTTGTCTTGGAATTGAAACTGATAGAACACTTTGAACTGATCGGCGGTTTTCAACTGCTGTTGCTTTCTTGCGGCTAGCAGTTGCGAGGTGTTTTCGGAAGGATAACGGATCTCCGGCTTCGAAGGCGCCGGGACGGCACGCGTACATACAGCTACGAAGACGGCTGTGGCGATCGCGCCGGATGCCATGTATCGAACCCTGCGTGTGCTCATCTGAGTGGACTCCCTTGGATTCTTAGTTGTTCGTAAGCCGCCTTCTCGCGATCCGCGTCTTGTGATCTCCCGGCGCGCTGGTAGAGCGTGGACAGACCTAAATGGGCTTTCGCTGCGAGACTGCTTTCTTTATCGACACTTAGCAACTTCGTCCATGATGCTTCGGCACGCGCAGCGTCGTGGACGTCGAGCGCAGCTCCGCCCAGCGCCAAAAGAATATGCGGCGTATTCGGCCTGAGACGGTCGGCTTCGCTAAGTTCCTTTATCGCGCCCATCGCCTGTCCCTGGAGAAGAAGCGCCGAGCCAAGACTATAAAAAGCCTCGGCGTTCAACGGTTGAAGCTGCGTTTCCAACCGATATTGGACAAGTGCGGCAGACCGTTTGCCATCGGCGGCAAGGACATCTCCGAATGCGCGGTGCACATTCGATGTGTACGGCTTCAGCCGCAGTGATTCGGCATATTCTCGCTCCGCCTCAGGACGGCGGCCGCCCTCTGCGTATCGCTCGGCCAGAACCTGATGCCCTCGCGCCGAGTTCGCGTTGGACTGCAAGATTTGGTCGAATGCCTTTTTTGACGCCAGCGCCGCAGCCCGGCTGAAGGCCAAGAGCAGATCAGCATCGTTTGGTTGCTCCGCGAGCGCGTTTTGGAGGCTAACAACGTCTGGAGGTGTGCTCCCGTTACCCGCTGGAGCGCTGCTCTTGCGCGCCAAATCAGGGTTGACTTTCGCAAGCTGATCGAAGCTCCGTTTCGAAGCCAAGGCCATCGCGCGGCCGAAGTAGTAGAGCAGGTTGGGATCATCGGGCTGCGTCTCCAGAGCGGCCCGCAGCGCCGTGATCGCGCCGTCGATTCTTCCTGTTTCCAGATAGGCGAGCCCCAGCAAGTCGGGAGTCCGGACCTTCTCTAAGTGAGGCAACGCCCCCTCGGGGTCTCCTTGCATCAGCAAGACGATTCCCAAGGTTTGATGAGTGAGCATCAGGTCGGAATTGAGCCGCAGCGCATGCTCAAGCTCCGAGATGGCCGCGCCATATTCACCCTTTTGGAAGTAAGCATCCCCCAGATCGGCGTGGCCAACCGCGGAGTTGGGCTGCAACTCCGTTACTTTACTGAACTCTTGAATTGCGACATCCAGATGGCCCTCCTGGCGCGCCGCAGCACCCGCCTGCGCATGCTCGATGACTTCCGGCGTTAGACTTTGCAGAAAAAGGCAATATGCAAAGAACGTAAAAGTCATGATCTTTCAGAAATTCGAATCCGGAGAGCACTCGATTTTCACAAGTATCATACCACTTCGATTATCGTTTTCAGTCCGAAAAACGGGGTTTTCGGTGCAAGCAAGTACTGGAACGCTTTCCTGCGAAGTACCGCGCCGTTTGCCGATCTCAACGCCCATACTTTTCGATACGTGGGATCTATATAAACGATCGGAATAGCTCTGACACACGCGACGATCACCGACTCCGGCGTTCAGGGAGTCTCCGAACTGGTCCGGCTCCACTATCGCTTCCCCTTCATTTTGGCGCGTAGTTGCCCCAGCCCCGACGTCACTTTCGCGTCGTCCGGATTTAGATTGTGAGCCTGTTCCAGAACGGGCAGCGCGGCTGCATCGTCTCCCAGCATATGCAGCGTGGAGGCGAGCATGGTCAACGTGCTGAACAGCTGCGGGTTCAGGCTGGACGCCTTCCGCAGCGGCGGCAGCGCCTCCTGATAGCGCTTTAGCCAGAAGAGGCTCCGGCCGAGACCGTTCCATGCGTCGAACGACTCGGGGTCCAGCTTGACAGCCTGCTGCAGGGGTTCGATCGCATCGGAAAACGCGCGATTTTCGGCATACAATTCGCCCAGCAGAATCAGCTGGCGCGAATCCTTGGGGTCCGCCATGCGCTGGCAAATGATGCGGGCCCGCGCGATGGGCTGCGCGTGCAGCGCATCTTTGCAATCGCGCTCGTCCTGTTCCGCGACCCGTTGCCTTTCCTCGGAATCCCGGTAAAGCTGGTACTCGCGATTCGCGTCTTCCGTCCGTCCGGCCATCGAGTATAGGCGCCCGAGCCGGTAATGCACTTCGGGGTCGCCCGGATTGTTCTTGGCCGACCGCTCCAGGGATACCAGGGCCCGCGCTTGCTGACCAGCCGCCATGTAAGCCAGGCCGAGATAAAGAGAGACGTTGGAAAGCGTGGGATCCGACTCCAGCGGCGCGAGCCTCTTGATCGCCGAGTCGAACTGGTTGGCGCGCAGATCCAGGCGCCCCAGGTAATAGTTCAGACCCGGCCGGTCGCCCAGTCGCTGCCGTTCAATTTCGAATTGCTTGCGCGCTTCGTCGTCGCGCTCCTGTGCGAATAGACACGTGCCGTATTGAATCCGCACCGTGTCGTTATTGGGATCGGCGGCAAGTGCCTGCTCGAACTCGGCCGCGGCCTCGTTGAACATCCGCTCCTGCATCAGCCGGATCGCTTTGCCGACGTGAGATGCCGCGGCGATCCGGGCCAACGGTTGAGCGCTCGCCCCGCGAATTCCAGTCAGCAGAACAATACAGGCTGCCAGAACAGCTCTCATGACATGAATTGTCCTCCATTTCCGTCCTCGCGCCACGGAATTACCGTGCTCGGCGAGTCGCGGAAAAGGATTCGACCTTCACCACGCCCGCGCCTTCCTGGATTGTGATCAATCGGTCAGCAGAAACCGCTGTTACAGGCTCCCGCAGTCCACTCGGCCACCAGATCTCCAGATCGGCCGACTGCGCCGCGCCCAGACCGAAGTGGAGCCGCCGATCATTGACCGACAAATAGCTCGACTGCGCGGTGACGGCCTGAGCCTGCCTGCGGCCTCCGTAGGTGACCATCACCGTAGCTCCAATGGCGCTGCGATTCGATTTCGTGCCAATGAGTTTAACCTTCAGCCAGTGCCCGCCGCCGCTGACGTCGTTCCGTAATAGGGATGGCGGCTCGTTCACGTTCATGATCAGGATGTCCATATCGCCATCATTGTCAAAATCTCCAAACGCCGCCCCCCGGCTGGAATGCGATTCCGCAATCGCGGGCCCGGCCGCGGCGGTTAACTCCTCGAACCGGCCGTTTCCCAGGTTTCGGAACAAGACCCGCGGCGTCTTGTACGGATACTCGGGACGCACTTTTTCCACTTCCGGATAGACGCTTCCCGTGACCCAGAAAAGATCTGGGAGTCCATCGTTGTCGAAGTCCTGAATGCCTGCGCCCCAACCTACATACCTGGTTTCCAAGCCCACCCCCGACCGCACAGTCACGTCCTCGAAGCCGCCGCGGCCGGCGTTGCGATAGAGTATCGCGGTATCCTCGCTGAAGTGCGTTTTCAGGATATCCAGCGTGCCGTCCGTGTTGAAGTCTCCTAGACCTAACCCCATTCCTGCCTGCACCGCTCCGTCTTCGTTCACCGCTAGTCCAAGCTCAAGTCCCTGTTCAATAAACGTGCCATCCCGTTGGTTGTGGAAGAGCAGGCTCGGAGTAGAATCGGACGCTACATAAATGTCCGGCCACCCTGTTCCGAAATAGTCGGCGGCCATCGCCGTAAGCCCGAACGTGGGTGCCGCGCGGTCGATTCCCGCGGAGCGGGTCACATCGGTGAACGTGCCATCGCCCTTGTTGCGGTAGAGCACACACCGTTCGGGTCGCAGGCTACTCGGGCCGCAATAAACCGGAACACCTTTGAAGTTGCAATTGGGATTCTTGCCGGTGGCCGGGACCGACTGAAAATCGAACACGACGTAATGCGCCACGAACAAATCCAGCAAGCCGTCGCGGTTATAGTCGACCCACGTGCAACCCGTGCCCCAGCGCCCGCCTTCATGGAGCAGACCTGCCTCCCGCGTCACATCTGTGAAGGTGCCATCGCCGTTGTTGCGGTAAAGCACATTCTGGCCCCACTGGGAAATGAAGATGTCCTCCCATCCATCGTTGTTGTAATCGCCGATGGTCACCCCGCAGGCCCAGTCCTGGCGCGTCAGCCCGGCCTTCTCGGTTACGTCCGTGAAGGTCCCATCGCGATTGTTCTTGTACAACCGGTTCGTCGCCCCCTTCACCGGACCGTCGCGGCGCGTGCCCGAAAGAACGAACACATCAAGCCAGCCATCGTTGTCGTAATCGAAAAATGCGAGCCCCGCACCCCATCGACTCGACAATGTAGTCCGTTCGTCCATTCGGACCGTAAATTACCGGCTCGTGGAAACCAGCCTGCGCGGCTACATCCGTAAATCGGGCATGAAAGGGTAGGCCCGAGGGTTTTCCTCGCGACTGGGCCCCCAAACCGCGCGAAGCCATCCCGTTTGACTGTTGCGCCCGGGCGTTGAGACCGGCGGAGGACAGGAGCCAAAGTACGTCACGCCGCGTCATGAATGACAGCACGCCTTGCGTCCAGACCGTCGGCGGCTTTGCTCCGGCACGTCATTTCAAGAGCGCGGGTTGCAAGGGAGCTGGTTTCAAAGTCCAGACAAAGCCCACATAACCCGTCGGGCGGGACCGAGGTACAGCTCCTCCAAGTTCATCCAACATGTACGTCATCTTGATCGGAACCGGTTTTGCGGGCGCCATATCGGCCAACGCCTGCGCCATCACGCGCAGCATTTGAGCCGGATTCACTTTTGTGCCGTTGAGATCCACCACGACGGGAATCGCATTCTTAGGAACATCGCTCGAACTTTCGTCATGCAGAGGGCCCGCGATGCTCGCGCATAAAGTCGCCAGATCCTCTAGCTTGATATCGCCCACATTCGGGCCATGGCCGGTGCTTAGATACACCGGGCCGCGCACGTTTGCGACCTTCACCGATTGCGGCAGTTTGCCGCTGCGATGGTATTCCGCCAATGCATCGGTCATCACCTGAAACCAGTCCGCCAGCGAGAGAAAATGGTCGTCCACTTTGAGATAGGAAGGAGTGAAGGTATCGTGATGCCATTTATTCATCAGCTCCACAAGCTGCTTTTGCAGGCTGGCGGTCGAGACATCAAATCCCGCGCTGGAACCGGCCATATATTTGAGATCGGCGCTATCCACGACCCGGCTGCCGGCGTTGGCGGGAAAAAATTCGCCGGAAAGCCAGCCCAGTAACTCGTCCTCTTTATTCCACGCGGCAGTTACATCGGCCGCCGCCAACAGGTCGTCGGCCGGCAGTTTTGGATTCTGCGGGTGATCGTATGCATATTTCAGGGGAGCGTTTGGCGCTGTTTTAACGAACTCCGGTTTAAGGTATGCCTCCGGAGCACCCAATTCCACCTGAATCACATGGAGTGTGGCCCGCTTCACCTTGCTGAACTGAGTCTTCAAGGCCTCCACGCCATTGAACGCCTTCACGGGCCGGACATTCCGCGACGCTTCCGAAATCCGCAGTACCCCGTCCTGCCAGTAGATCTCCGGAGCCGTCTCTGGGATCGGAGACATCATCTCTCCAAAATGGCTCAGTGACTCTCCGTAACCCGGTATTTGCGCGGGATTTACAGCCGGAACTCCGAAAATGATCGCCGTCGTATTGTACGGGCGAAGCGCTTGCAGAGTTTCCGTGTCGCCGCCGATCTCATTGTAGACTCCCGGCACAGGCGCCACTCCGCCGGGAATGGGGCCAGGAATATCCGCTTTCGTGAATACTCTCCCGTGAGCGCGGTCGGCCTTCAGGGCCAGCTCAAGCCCCTTCAAGGTCGCCGCTGGGCCGAAAACGGCCTGCATCTCTTTTAACCCCCCGTCTCCCGCGACAGGAGCACCCGTGAGATCGCGAGCCTCCGTCAGAAACTGCGTAGCCACGTTCTGGCGTAGATGCCAACAATCCTCGGGCGATTGATTATCAGTGAAAATAAGTATGGGTCGATTCGTGTATGTCGGTTCGTCCGTACCGTCGTACCCAACATCGATAATGCCACGATGGAGATAATCTTTCACAAAATCCAAAATATGGGTACGTGGATTCTGCTCCAGCAGCGCCCTGCTCGCCGCTCCGGAGAACAGAATCGTAGCCTTGACATGCGCCTCCGGGTGCATCTGCCGGTATTTCTGCATCATAGGAAGGATGTGGCGCAGACGGTCTTCGGACATCTCCAAATTGACGTGGTCGCTCACCCTGGCATAGAGATAGACGTAAACGGGTTGGTCTGTGGGCGCTGCAGTTACTTGCCGCGTGGACAGCACCCCCAGTACGGTCAAAACGTGAAAGATGCGTTTCATTTTTTTCCAATCGTCTCCAGTATGGGGCGTCTCATTGCATTTCTGTTTCCTAACTCGAAACCAACGTTATCCGGGAAACGAAGAAAGCCCCCGAAACAGCGCTTATAGCGCTGTGTTCGAGGGCTTAGTGTTTCGCGGAAGCGACGTAACCCTACTACGGTATCTTTATCTTAGCTTCATTGGATTGACAGATTGCCGTCGAACCTTGAATCGGATCAACTACGTAATACCAAGTCTGGCCGGGAAGCATTCCATCGTTCCCATCGCGATAACTGGTCACCGTGCTGCTCCCGACCAGACTATAGGGACCCCCGGAAGTGCTGCTCTTTAGGATGTTGTAGCTGGTCGCGTTAGCTTGTCCCGACCAGGAGAGCGTGATCTGCGAGCCGCCTGGACCGGAGGGGACACCTCGGCCGACGAGATTACTCACACAGGAAACGAAGACGGTCTTGTTCAGCATGATGATGGACCACGCCGTTTCGAACGGGCTCTGCGAGCTCTGGTACCCCTGGGAGAAATCGTGACCATACCAATGACCGTCCGCGCTCTGGTAGCTCACCAGCGTCTGCGCTATGCCGTCGCACAGATCGGTGCCCCCGTTGGCGGCGGAAAGAGCCCCATACCAATCGATCGTGTTGGCAGGAACGCTGACGTCGCCGGTGAAAACACCGGGCGTCTCCGTCCGCATATATTGAATGGGCGCTAATACGCCGGCTGGATCGTGCAACAACATGGATTTCGTGAACGACAACATTCCATAGGTGTAGTACTTGGGGTTGCTACCCGCGCTGAGTTCACCGTTGCAGAAGTTATCCGCATAAAATGTCTCTGCGTCGTTCCAGCGTTGGTCGGGAGCGGTCGTTCCATCGCCGTAAGCTGTATTCGTTGTTCTCCCGATGCCATCCATGGCCATTTGCACCATACCCGACGGCGAGACGGCGAAGGGTCCCCATGCATTCGAATAATAGAAAGATCCTCTGTATCCGAACGAGCCCCGATCATCACCTGCCGAATAGGAATCCGCACCCGTCGGGGCCGGGCTCTGGACATCCTCGCTGTTGGTAACCCAAACGCTGTTATAGTCCTGGACTACCTTGAAGTAGGCTTGAGCGGCCACATTGAAACCGAAACCCGAACCGCGCAGGCCGGATACAAAGCTGATGGCGGCCCACTGCGAAGTGGAGTTGTCGTCCCCTTCCTGGCAACTATACAGCCAGCCCCCGCCCGAAGCGGAATAACCCTGGCCGCGAGTATAGCCGGGAGTGAGAGGATTGGCTACGTCGTAGTCGTATTGATATTGGCAGTAGCCATAGTAATCCAGCATGTCCGTAACAATGTTGGCGTAGGTCAGCCCGACGACTCCCGCAGCGCCCGTCGGTGCGGTAGCCGTTGGTTTGCCGCTGGCGACGATCGCATCCACAAAGGGCCCGCCTGTGTAAATCGGCTCGCCGGATCCGTCCGCGGAGTAGGTCGCCTTGCCATTGATATTGGCATCAAACGCAAATGTGCAGGGCGGCGCAGTGCAGGTTGTCGTGGAGGCGTTGTAGAAGACTTTGGTCGCCGTCCCGCCACAGGCGCCGCTCGGGTTCGTGGGCGCCGTGCCGTCGCTGCAACCATAATTTACCGCTGCCGGATTGTAGTTATAGGTATTCGATCCGCTGGTCGTGACGCCGAGGAAGACGAACATCCGCGCGAATCCGCGGTCGATGTCATCGGTAAAGGGGTCCGTGGCGGATCCGCCGGCTTGGGTACCTTGATGGCCGCTGACCTCGAAGGCCTGGACGTTATTGGCGTCAATTACCGCAGTACCGTAGCAATCGTACGCCGCGCCGCCGACGAGGGTGCAGCCGGGAGAACCGGATTGACCGTCCCAGCCGCCCCAGTTCACGGTTTGGCCGTTGGCCGGAGAATCCTTACGCCACATCGTCTGGTGCATGTACCACAGACCGGTGTCGATGGCGACGTTCACCCGCGAGCCCAGGTTGTTGGCCTCCTGCGATACGTAATAGTTAGCCGATCCGGATGTACTGGCGGTCGTATCGGTAACCGTCACCATGGCCGTCCACGCCGTACCCGCGGCAGCAGACGCCGGATACTGGTGCGTAGTGGAGAGATCGTACTTGTTGGTCGTGGTGAACGAAGCATTCGGGCTCCCGTCGCCGAAGTTCCACACAACGTTCAGGGAGTCGCCGGCTGCGGCGCTGGGTGCAGTAGCCCCTAGCACCACAGTCACCTCCGTGGTTGGGTTAATTGGATAAGTCGTGTGCGGGAATGTTGGATTCGCGGGAACCCACGGTACCGTCAATACGGTCAAACCTGCCCCGAATGTAACGGAAGGCAAGATGAGTACCGCAGCTAGCACTGCTAAGCTCATGGGGAAAAGTCTTTTTGCCATCGTTCTCTCCTGATCTCGAATTATTTCAAACTTCCGTTAGCTTGCCTTCACAGCCGCAGTGCGCGACCGCATTTTCCATAACAAAATGCCCAGCGCCGACACCAAGAGGATGATCGATTTGGGCTCGGGAACTGACGGCGGGGGACCGCAGTCCGTGATACAAATAGGCTGTTCCGTCGCCGTGGCCGAAAAGTAGTAATCGACCGCGGAGGTATTGGAACCGTCAACCGGGTGAATCTGCTCGAGGTAAAAGCCGCTGGTCGGAGCCGTGGTGGACACCGTGAAAGAAAGAACTTCTTCGTCGCCTGCGGTCAAACTAAAGTTGAAACCCAAGGCCATGGACACATAGTCGTTGCAAGTCGGATCGGGGAACGTCGCGCAGAATCCGCCCCCGGCATAACTCGAGTCGGTGCCAGGGACATAATTGGTGTCCGAAAGCGTGCTCGCCAGTGTGTTGGCGACGATGGAACCAGCGCCGGGGGTTCCAAGCTCTCCAACGTAGGCAGAGTCCGGGACGTCGATCTGCCAGGATTCGCCGGCTGGCGCCGAACCGACACTGGTCGCGCCGTACTCGTTGTAACCGGGCGTGGCTAAGTTCTCAAAAAGCCATAGGTTTACATTGTATGGTCCCGTGCCGCCGGGATTGAAGACCAGGTTGACGGTGCCCAGCCCGGTGCCGCCAAAACTCGTATCCAGCGTGCCGAATGCGCCGGCCGCCGTAAGCGCCGAGGACGTCCCGGGCCCGCTCGTGCCGCATCCCGCAACCGCTGTGCCCAGGTCGCAGTATGTGCTGCCGTTAACGTTCAACATGTAGTCCACAACATCCCCAAACATGGCCGGCGCCATCCCGAGGGCAACCAGGATCCCGAAACCTAAACTTATACGCCTCACGAGAGTTCCTCCTTGAGCTTTTACTTCGGGTGGAACCCTAGCAGTCGTATAACCAAATAAGTGGGGAGACCTAAATCGCATATAATCTATTAGATACGGTTTCCCTTGCAGCCTTGGCCTGTCCCAAACTTTGGACTTTAGGATTGAATTTTAGGGGAAAGAATTAAGAGGATTGGGAACTTCCGATCAATATCCGCACAAGGTCCGTACGTCACGCTAGTACTAACTCTGTTGAATGCTGAAGGCGCAAAGGTTACGCGCCGTAACGAGACAAACACCGGCCGCACGCCGGGTTACAAATGCGCGACAAGAATCGCGCTCACTTCGTCTCTGGGAACAAAGCGGAGCGCCTCCAGCCACCGAAAGCATCCTCCAGCCAAAGCGCCACTCGCAGCGCGATATCTTCGCGCCACGGGCCAGCCACCACTTGGACGGCGATCGGCAGGCCGTTGTTCGATTCGCCGCAACGCACCACCACACCAGGCCAACCGGCGACGTTGAATGCCATCGTGTGGCTGAAGCCGCGAAAATTATCGTCGCGGACGGATTCGCCGTGCGGCAGCGCTGGCTGGGTGTAAGCCGGGCAAAGGATTACATCATAGTCTCGAAGGAAGCGGGCCATCTCCGCACGAAACGCATCCAATTCGGCCCAGTATCGCGCCAAACCGGCCAGATCCGTACGGTACGGTTCCAGTTTCTCGAGCCAGCCGGTGAGCAGAGGATGGACCTCAGTCGATCCGAGCTGACACAGGTAGGCCCGCAGTCCGTCGCCGCCGTCCGGACCGATCAGTTTCATCTCCAAATCGTATGCCGCCGCCAGGCAGGCCGGACTCGATTCCTCTACGGAGCGAACCTCGGAAGCAAGAGCCGCGGCCGCCGCGCGAACCACTCCGGAAACTTCCTCATCCGCCGCGGCGATTCCGTTATCGGTGAATACCGCCACCCGCAAATCGGCAAGCTTCACCTCTTCGGGATCGCGGTACGGGACATCGGGAACCGTGGGATCGATCCCGTCCGGACCGGTCAGCAGCCGCATCGCTTCGACCAGATCTTCCACCCACCGGGCCATGGGACCGATCTGCCATACCGTCTCGAGCCATCCGCCCGCCGGCGGGAAGTGACCCGTACGCGGCAGGCGGCCCGAGGTGGGCTTGATGCCGGCAATTCCCGAAAAGGCAGCGGGCAGGCGGACAGAACCGGCAGCGTCGCTGCCTAAACCCAAAGCAGAGCCGCACGCCGCGAGAAGAGCCGCTTCCCCGCCGCTGCTGCCGCCCGAGGTTCGTGTCACATCGTAAGGATTGTTGGTCTGTCCGAAAAGTAGATTGGCGCTTTCGAAGGCGAAGAGCAGATCCGGTAAATTCGTCCGCGCGATAGGGATGGCGCCCGCCTTGCGCAGGCGCGCGACCAAGGTCGCATCGGCGGTGGAAAGTGGCGCGTCTTTTCTGCCCAAGGTGCCGGCGGTGCAGCGGCTGCCGGCCTGCTCTATGGAATCCTTGAGGCTGAACGGCACGCCATGAAAAGGACCCCGTAAAGAGCCCGCGGCCAGTTCGCGATCGGCAGAGGCCGCATCGGTTAATGCGCGCTCGGCTTGGACTTCCACAGCCGCGTGAAGCACTGGGTTAATCTCGGCAATCCGCTCCAGGTGAGCGGAGATCAGCTCGCGCGAGGAAATACGGCGTAGCCGGATAAGACGGGCTTGCTCTCGCGCGGAGAGCGCCAGGATATGGTCATCGTGCGTCGCTTTTGAAGTCAAGTATCATTCTTGCGCATCAGAGGCTTGCGCATCAGAGAAGTCCAAATACTGCATACTGTCAGGTAGATGTCTGGCAAATGGAGTGGGTTAGTGTTGGCTGGTCTGCTGGCCGTTGTAGGCGGCGCGTGCTGGCTGGTTTTCGGCCAGGACAATTTGAACGACGCCCGTATCTGGCAGCATCGCAATCTGGGCAAGGCCTTCTACGAAAATCCCACCACTCACAAAGAGGCCGTGGAGGAACTGCGGCAAGCCTTGGCGCTGGCGCCGAATTCCGTGCGCGAACAGCTCAATTACGGGTTGGCCCTCCTGCGGCAAGGCGACGTCAAAAGCGCTGCGGCCGAGTTGGAGAGGGTCCAGAAGCGCAATCCCAAACTGCCTCACACCTGGTTCAACCTGGGGATTATATACAAGAAACAGAACGAGGCGGACAAGGCGCTGACTCAATTCCGGGAGATGGTGAGACTGGTCCCCAATGAGCCGACGGCCCACTATCAGCTGGGCGTCGTTTACAAGCTGAAAGACGACGACACATCAGCCATCGCTCAATTCGAAGCTGCGCGCGATCTGAACCCGCGCATGGCCGCTCCCCATTTCCAACTCTATGGATTGTACCGGCGCGCCGGCCATCCCGATCAGGCAGCCGGCGAGTTGCGTATCTTTCAGGAACTGAAGAAACAGCAGGAGGGCGCAGTTGTTCCCGAAGACGTGGAATGGTGCCAGTACGCGGAACTCTACGACCCGATTGATTCCTCACCTTCGCCTCCCTTGGCCGCGCCGGCATACCGCATGGAAAAGTTGGCGCAAGGGTTCGACGGGCCGGGCTCGGGAGTCACCACGCTGCTGGGAGGCAATGGACGCCCCGATCTCATCGCCTGGTCGGGCAGCCGGGTGGCCTTGTTCCGCAACGGCCGCGCCTTGGTGGAAAACTCCGGCTTGGAAGAACTCCACGACGTCCGGTTCATCGCCCCGGGCGATTTCGATAACGATGGCCTGCCTGACCTGTGCGTGGTTACGACGAAGGGCGCCACGCTTTATCGCAACACGGGAACCCGGTTCGTGAAGCACGCTGAACTGGCGACCGGCTCCTTTCGAAAAGCTGTGTGGATCGATTACGATCACGACTACGATGAAGACCTGATTCTTATCGGTGACGGATCCCGCCTGTTGCGCAACAACGGCGAAGCCGGTTTTAGCGACGAAACAAAGCGGTTTCCTTTTGTTTCGGGGCGGGCTCTCGACGCCGTAAGGTTCGACCTGGAACCCGATACGCCGGGGTTCGACCTAGTAGTCTCTTATGCGGACCGCCCAGGCGTGCTGTACCGCGACCGGTTAGGGGGAACCTACGAGGCTGTGCCGCTCAATTCCCTGCCCTCGAATGCCCACGGGCTCGTGGCGATGGACGTCAACGACGATGGCTACACCGACCTGGAATTCGAACCCGCTGGGCGGCTTCTGAACCGCGCGGGCGATCTGCAGGCTGTTCCGCCGGTTCCTCGCGCATTCCCTGCTGCCTCCGCCGCTGCGGATTTCACGGGCACGGGACGGTTGGACGTGGCGCGCATTGGGGATGATGGAAGCCTGGTAGTCGCTCACGATGTCACGGCTGCCTATGGGAACTGGATCGAGGTCACACTCACTGGCGTCAAGAATGCCAGGCTCTCCGTGAATGCCAAAGTCGAAGTGAAGGCCGGCACGAGCTACCAAAAAATGACCTATGAGGGTGTGCCCCTTCTATTTCGTCTTGGGAGCCGCACGAGCGTGGATACTATCCGTATCACTTGGCCCAATGCCCTGATCCAGAACGAAATGAAGAAACCGGTGAACCGCGTGATGGTGGTCAAAGAGGCGCCGCGCCTGGCGGGCTCATGCCCGATGATCTTCACCTGGAACGGCCAGCGTTTCCAGTTCGTCACCGACGTGTTAGGCGTAGCCCCTCTGGGCGCCAGCTCCGGCGACGGACAATATTTTCCGGTGGACCATGACGAATACGTCTCCATCCCCGGCGCCACGCTACAGGCGCATGATGGAGCATTCGAAGTCCGCATGACCGAAGAACTGCGCGAGGTTTCCTATATTGACCAGATCAAGCTGCTCTCGCTGGACCACCCGGCCGGCACAGAAATCGTCACTAACGAGAAGTTCAAGTCGCCCCCCTTTCCCGAATTCCGTCTCTACGGATCGAATCGCCGGACATACCCTACCTCGGCGCGCGACACCGTTGGAACCGACGTGCGGGCCGCTCTATTGGCTAGGGACCGGCGCTATCCCACCGCGTTCCAGCGCGACTCCGCAGGCGTCGCGGAGTTGCACACTCTGGATTTGAATTTTGCCGGGGCGGCCCCAGACGGAAAAGCCGTTCTGGTGCTCTACGGTTGGGTGGATTGGGCCGACGGCAGCACATTTCGTGCCGCGACTCAAGCCCATCGCGACCTGGTGTTTCCTTTTCTCCAGGTCAAAGATGCGCAGGGGAATTGGAAAACCGTCGTCGAAGACATGGGGATGCCCTCCGGCAAGCCGAAGGCCATGGCAGTGGACCTCAGCGGCAAGTTCCTCTCGGCGTCGCGCGAGGTGCGGATCGTGACCAATCTGTGCGTGTATTGGGACGAGATCTACCTGTTCGAAAGCAATGCTCCGCCGCCGGCACATCTCGCCGAAATCGCGATGACCTCCGCGGATTTGCATTTTCGGGGCTTTTCGCGTGCCACTATAGATGCGGAACGTAAACAGCCGGAAGCATTCGAGTATCAGACCATCAGTTCTACTTCGGTGTGGAACCCCACGCCCGGAAACTATACGCGCTACGGCTCCGTGCAGGACTTGTTGTGGAAACAGGACGACCGCTTGGTCGTCTTAGGTTCGGGCGACGAGATTCGACTACGCTTCGCCGCTACCGGTCTGCCCGCGTTGCCGGTGGGCTGGACCCGCGACTACCTGCTACTGGTGGATGGCTGGGCTAAGGACGCGGACGCTAATACGGCCTTTTCGCAGTCGGTGCTGCCCCTGCCCTTCCATGGGATGAGCCGCTACCCATACCCGGCCAACGAACACTATCCGGACGACGACGCCCACCGGGACTATATCCGCGAATATCTGACGCGTCCAGCTCTGCGGCTCCTCCGGCCCTTATCGCCGGGCGACCCCGCCGCTCCCACGACGTGACGGAGTTCGGGTAACCAGCCCGCTTTGGTTCCGTGTGATTCTTGCCGGGGATGTGTACCTGTAGCTCGGGACTCTACTTGATAATGCCGCGAGCTTCATCGATAGTGAGGAACTGATTCGTTGGCACGTTGGCGAACTTCTGCTTCGTCCCGCTGGGCCAAGCGACTTCGATCGAATTGACGACCGGATCCTGGCCTAGACCGAACACCAGCGCAAGATCGCTTTGCGAAGCGTAGCTGGAACCGCTGCGCACCACATTCCATTGCTTGCCGGAAGCGGACGCGATCGCAATGGAGGCGCCGATTCCGTCCCGGTTGGATTTCGTCCCGATAGTCCGGATTGAAATCCACTTGTTCCTGTTTCCACCATCGTTGCGGTAAAGGTGCGCGGGGCCGTTGTTGGAAGTCAGCAGAACATCGAGATCGCCATCGTGGTCGAAATCGCCGTAGATCGCGCCGCGCCCTACCAGAGGTTTAGTGAAGTCCGGGCCCACTGCATTCGACACATTCTCGAATTTCTTCGAACCAAGATTGTGAAACAGGAGGGGAGGCTCCTGGTATTTGATCTTTGGCTGCACGCGTCCGATCTCCTCTTCGATATGTCCGTTCGCCGTGAGGATGTCGGGGTACCCGTCCAAGTCGTAATCGAAGAAGAAGACGCCGAATGTCAGCGACAACAGGCTTTCGCGCCCGACGCTTGACGTGGGAGCTTCGTCTACGAACAAGCCGTTTCCTTCATTGTGATAAAGCCCCAGCATCTGGTTCGAGAAATTGCCAACGAGGAGATGCGGACGGCCGGTGCGGTCGTAATCGGCCCAATCGGCGCCCATGGCTCCCCGCGCCACGCCGTCTTCCCCGTAAGCGATTCCGGCCGACATACCCTGTTCGCCAAATGTACCGTTCCGGTTGTTGTGGTAAAGCTTGTTCGGCTGCGTATCGTTGGAAACGAAGATATCGGGCCACCCGTCCTTATCGAAATCGATGATCGTGACGCCGAGCGACTTGCTGGTTGGATCGCCTAGCCCGGCCCTGTTCGTTACGTCTTCGAAGCGGCCGCCGCCAAGGTTATGAAATAGCCTGCTCGAAGTTCCTTTGTACGATTCAGGCGTGCAGTAAGACTTGACGTTGCCGTCCAGCGAGCACCGCAGATCGCCCTTCTCCGTCCATTGAACATAATTTGCGACGAATAGGTCCACCTTGCCGTCGCGATCATAATCCAGCCACGCCGCACTGGTGCCAAAACTGGCGTTCCTGATTCCGGATGCCGCGGTCACGTCCTTGAATTTGCCATTGCCTTCATTATGAAAGAGGTGGTCTCCTTCAAGCGCAGTGATATAGACATCGTCACGTCCGTCATTATCAAAATCGGCCACAGCCACGCCGATGCCATAGATTTCGATATCGAGCCCGCTGCCCCGCGTAATGTCGGTGAACGTCCCATTATGATTGTTGCGGTACAGTGCCGCGGTCGTATGCCGCCCGCGCGCTGTCCAGTCCTTTCCGTTCACAAGAAGGACATCGATCCACCCGTCGCCGTCGGCATCGAAAAAGGCTGCGCCCGAACCCAGCGTCTCCGGGAGATATTTTTTGCCCGACTTGCCGGCGTTGTGGACAAACTTAATACCGGCTTGAGCGGTTACATCGGTGAACTGGACCTTGTTGGCGGACGACGGCGCGGCGGCTATTCCCAGCCCCGCCAGAATCGCGGCGCAAGTCCCCGCGACGATCCCAGGCTTCACTCAGTGGCCTCCCCGGTGTTCCACGCGCCGATATGCCTGAGTGACAGGAAACGGCTTCGACGCTTGTTTCGCAGTCAGGGCTTTGCTCGCAGTCTCTCCCGCATCCAGCCGAGGCGCTTTTACCGCCCGGAGATCGATGCTCTCATGGTCATGAATGGCCTGTCTCTCATTGTTGTCTTCGGGACTGAACATGCGGGGTTTGGCCGTAATCGCCTGAGCCGATTCATCGGCTTTGAAGCGCTGGAAAAGTTTACGCTCCCGTTCAGCCGACGTAATGTCTCCCATTCCGCGATAGGCCAGCATCGCCGTGTAGTGCATTTGCAGGTCTTCGGGATCGACCTCGGCGACCTTCCTCAGCGCTTCGATTGACCCTTTATAATTTCGCTTCAGAAATTGTAACCTTGCTACCTGATTCGAAACCACCCGATCGCGCGGATATTTAGCGGTCACAATTGCGAGATCCCGCAACGCGGCATCGTAGTCACCGTCGGCTTTCTCGATCAGCGCGCGGAAGTAGTAAGTGCGCCCCAGATTCGGATCTGCGGCCAGCGACTTCTGAATAAATGGTTTGGCGCGTTCCGTCTCGCCCTCCTGTATGAGCGCCCGCGCCACGTTCAGCCAGCCATCGGCATAGCCAGGCTCGGCCTCGGTGACTTTCGTAAAAGCATATTCGGCGCCTTTCACGTCCCCCTGTAGGAGGAGTCCGATGCCCCAGTCGTTCCAGCGCTCGCGAGTTTGCTTATTAGTAACCTGATTCCACTTTATTCCGGCTGCCTCGTTCGTCAGATTGATGGTCGCCTGGGCCTGGGCCAGAACGGTGATGGGAGTCACCGGAATTTGGCCCTTTACCTCCCCGGAAACGTTCGCCGGAATATTGACTGGGTCGAAACTGTATTCGGCGGCGTTGTGATAGATGTCGATCTTCGACTCTTCCCCTGGCTTCGGTTTCCCCGCATAGGCAAACTGCGTGTAATACCAAGAGAACTTGCGATGATTGAGCCTTGCAGTGAGGCGAATCGGCCCCTTCGCATCTTTCGGAATGTTCAAAAGATAGTGGACTGTGTCGGCCGCGCCCGGCTGAATGGCGTGGACATAGAGCACGCTGCGCGCCTGCCAGGCGTTGCGCTTGTCGATCTGATTGCCGTCCGCGTCGAGCTGATATGCCTTATAGAAGTGCGCTCCGGGCTCGACCGGGCCTTTGCCGCCATCTTCCACCCGGCCGCTCCAGAAGATCACTCTACCGCTCGCATCCGTGGCCTGCAGTTCGAGCCAGATATCGAACGAATCGAGCGTGCCGCCCGGAAAGAAGTGTCCGATCTTGCGCGTTCTGACCACGACGTCGACGCGCGCCGTGGAGCCCGGTCTGAACTTCGGCTGCGCCTGGTCGATGGGCGCTGCCACTGCGCCCACCTCCCGCACAAAAGTGTCGCCCTGCTGCTCGGCTTCTTCTCCCACGGCGGAACCCGAACTCAGGGTCGGGCCGGCCGCCGCGCGACGGATCATGGCTGTCTCCTTGCCGGCATTTGCCACTGGCGAAGCGGCGAAGATATCGACCGAGATAAAACCGGACGTAAGAAACTTCTGTTCGATGGCAAGCTGCTCGGTGTCTTTGTTCGCGTTCGCGAGCGACGTATTCGCGGCCGGGAACCGGTGTGAATGAATCTGGCCGCCGTGATTACCGGCTTCTTTGGAAGGCTCAAGCGGCATGTGGCAATCCGAGCAGGTCTGACCTTTGGGCGGATAGTAGAATGAACGGGCGCCTTCGCCAAATCCCGAGGCCTGCCAGTTGTCGTAGTCGTTGAAGCCCCGGAACCAGCGATAGTTATTCACCGGAATGTCGAGGTGAACTTTATGGCACGTGGAACAAAACTCGGACGGCTGCTCCCGCATGAACGGCTTCATGAAAGTCTCACGGTGCGGTTCCGGATTCAGATAGGTCATGAAGTCGACCATGGTACGGATCATTTTGTTTCTGCTGGTCATCAACTGATGCAGCGGCGGATATTCGATGGTGAATCCGTTGTTGCCCATCGTGCTGTCCACGTGGACGATGGCATGGCAGCTCGTGCAGGCCAATCCCGCATGAGCCTCCGGCGTATCGATCTGCGGCTCGATGGGCTTCTCGAAGCGCCCGTTGAAGAACACCGCGTGATCGTGGCAGCCGGCGCACCATTTACTACCCTGCGGCGAACCCTGCGTATCCTGCATGTACTCGATGGCCTTGCGGTAAAACTGGTTGTTGAACGAACCAAAATGATGCGACGACGCGTTCCATTCCTCGTAAATCGTTTTGTGGCATTCTCCACAAGTTTCGGAATCCATGAAGAAGTTCGACGGAATGATGCCGCCGGTATTGGTCTGAGCCGACGCCGGGAAGAATGGCGATTTCGGCCCGCCGCCTTCGCCTTCCATGGTGAGCGGAGGACTGCTTGGATTCACGATGCGGTCGTTGGGATCCGGGAAAAGCTTTTTGTAGCCATGTCCGGCCAGAGGCAGCGCGATCAGTACGATCAGCGAGACTTCAAAGCCCTTTCTGAATCTTAACCATCCGCTTTCAGACGAAGCTCGCTTCCGGACGAACGGAATGAGCGCCGCTACCCCGAGCAGGGCCGCAGCCACATGCGACCGGAGTATCCACGCATTGTCGCGAACATTCCCGGCGTATGTCAGTAGGGCGCCAAAGACGAATGCGAGCAGCAGGAAAACAACTGCCACCGGAGCACCCTTGCGTAGTTCGTTCCTTCTCAGAACGAAAAGCAGGGCGATGGCAAGGACAGCGCCCAAAACGACATGCCCCAGCACGTTCGACATGTAAAATACCGTTGGCGAAGAGAACGCCGCGACGTAGCCCGTGTTCAACAGCAGCACGAGAAACAGCGTAGCTATCCAGTACTCAAGATTCCTGTTCGTCATTCGTCAACCTCGGCCTCCGATGAGCCTCTGCGTGTGCCCACCAAGGGCCTTGTGCGGAGGCAAGACGTCGACCGTCCCGGCTCTAGATATCGAGTGTAGCCGACGAGGCGGCTGGCCTCATACACTTGATAGTGTCCTAGGAGGATGTTGAAAAAGGGGACAGACTACTCTGTCCCGACTCGTAGACTTATGATTTCACTTTCGAGTGTGGGAGTGGACAGAGCGGTCTGTCCCCTTTTTCAACATCCTCCTAGGACTTTACCTTGCAATTGATAGGTCGTGCGCTCAACCGAGCTATGTATAGCCCCAGGGCGGTGCGAATCGTCAAGTCTTTCTCCTTTAGCTAATTGACGAAAGGATACCGCTTGTTCCGTGAATCCCCCGTAAAGCTGGAAAAACGCTCGTAAGGCGGCCCGGCGTGGAATCCTGTAATGTGGGATAGAAGTAAAGCGATATGGGACAAAAGGAGAGTTTTTGGGAAGCTCGGTTGCAGTTCGCGTTGCAGCGGTCGGGCGACCATGGGATTTCGCGACCACTCGGTGGCATGCTGCGTGCAATCCACTCGATTATCTATAGGGTTATCTGATGACCAGCAAACTTGAAATCGTGACTTTACGCGGAGTCCGCATGCTCGCCGCCGGATCGATGGCAGTGCTTTTCGGAATCCTGGCCGGATGCAACAATTCTCCGCAAGCAAAGGAAGCCAAGTTTCTCCGTAGAGGAGAAGCCTTGCTAGAAAAGAAGGATTACGATCGAGCTCTCCTCGAATTCAAGAATGCTTCGCAGGCGATGCCACGCGATGCCGAGCCGTACTATCAAATGGGCATGGCCTATCTGGCGTCAGGGACCCTGGGAAACGGAATAGCGTCGCTACGCAAGGCGACGGAGTTGAATCCCCGGCACGAAAAGGCGCAGTTGAAATTGGCCGAGCTCATGACCACCAGCAGGGACAAGGAACTGTTACAGCAGGCCGCGAGCCGTCTGGAGGCCGTGCTGTCCGCATCGCCGGCCAATTCCGAAGCGAATGACGCGCTGGCCATCGCCGAATGGAAACTGGGGAAAACGGACGAAGCGATCGGCAGATTGGCGGAGACCATACGTAAGTTTCCGACCCGTCTGCAGACGTCAACGGAACTCGCGCAGCTGAAACTGAGGCAGAACGACTTGGCGGGCGCCGAGCAAGTTTTGAAGCAGGCCGTGGCCAGCGCGCCCCAATCTTCGGCGGCCGAGTTGGCGCTCGGACAGCTATACATGGTCACCAACCAGGCGAGCAAAGCGGAGACGGAGCTTCGGAAGGCCCTCCAGCTCGATGCGAACAACGGCGCAGCGCTCATGGGACTTGCGGCGATCCAGGCGGCCGGCAGCCATATGGATGAGGCCGAGCAAACCTACCGCAAGGTCTCAGCGCTTCCCGGTCCTCAATTCAAGCCGCTGCATGCTTTATTCCTTTACAAAATGGGGAAACGCGAGGAGGCGCTGGCGGAGTTTGAAAAGATCGCCCGGGACGACCCCGACGATCGCGGCGCTCGGAACCGTCTTTTCGCTGCGTATATGGCGATGGGGAAAAACCAGGCTGCCCAGAATCTTGTGACGGCAGCACTGAAAAAGAATCCGAAGGATACCGACGCCCTGTTCGAGAGGGCCGGGCTATCGTTGCGCGCCGGAAAGGCTTCCGAAGCCGCGACGGATCTCAAGGAAGTTCTGTACTTTAAACCGGATTTTGCACAGGGTCACGTCGCGTTGGCGGCAGCGTATAAGGCGCTAGGGATGAAGGAACATGCGGAGCAGGAGTTGACCGAGGCGCTCCGAATCAATCCGTCCCTGCTCGAGGCGCGCCTGCAATTGGCTCGTAATTTTACCACCGCGAATGAGGCCAAATCGGCTCTTGATCTCTTGAACCACACCCCCGCGCCACAGAAACGTTCGTTGGGCGTCGTCATCGAGCGCAACTGGGCGTTGTTGGCGACCGGCGACACGAAAGAGCTGCGGTCAACGCTGGATCAGGTTTTGCGCATCCGGCGGTATCCAGAACTCGTCGTCCAGGATGCGCTTCTCCGGATGCAGGAGCGCGATTACGCCGGGGCAAGATCCGATGCCGAGGAAGCGATCAAGAACAATCCCGAGGATGTGCGTGGGCCGCGGATAGTCGTAGACACGTATATAGCGCAGAAGCAACCCGCAAAAGCGGAGGAGCGTCTCAAAGAAATCATTGCGGCACATCCACAATCCGCTCCGCTCGAGAATTTGCTAGGGCAATGGTATCTGACCGCTAAGAACCCCTCCGCGGCTCGAAAGGCGTTCGAAGCGGCTCTTGCCGCCGATCCGAAATTCATGGCCGCTGACTTTGCCCTGGTGGGAGTTGATTATCAGGAAAAGCACCTCGATGCCGCTCGCCAGCGGCTACTGGGGCTGGTTACCGCCGACCCGAAGAACGTCTCCCTTTTGATTATGCTTGGCACATTAGCCGGAGAGATGAACGATCGGGAGGAAGCGATCCGCCGCTATCGCGCCGCGGTTGCCGTCGATGGCTCCAACGTGACCGCGTTGAATAACTTGGCTTATACGCTCGCCTTTTCGGATCCGGATGGAGCGTTGAAATACGCTCAGACAGCTGCGACCCTCGCTCCGGACAGCCCCGCACTCAACGACACTCTCGGCTGGATTTACTACCGAAAAGCGATTTATCCCACGGCGGTCCGATATCTCGAAACGGCAGTGGCGAAGGAACCAACCCCGCGGCGAGAGTTTCATTTGGCGATGTCTTATCTGAAATCGGGCCAGAGCGATCAAGGCGCGAAGACCCTGCAAATGGCCCTTCAGCAAGATCCTAAACTGCCGAATACTGAAAAGGGTTGGTAAGCGGTACGAATCGCGCGGGCGTTGCCCGCCTGCCGAAGCCTCATTCGTCTCAGAAGAAAGCTTTCCCGCGGACCCGGGGACAGGGCGAATGACGATGCCAAACGACTGCTGTCTTCTGCTGTCGGTTGGATGCCGCCCCAGGTCACATCCCGCTCACCGGTTCCGCTCCGGTGAAATTCCATCATGCTTTTTCTGAGGGCTCGATTAGGGGACGCAGCGCTCGCAGGAAGCGAAGTGCTCGATAAAACCCATTTTCAAAAGGATACGATGGTTGAATCGAATTTACAGGATTTCAGGAAAGTGCAGGGATGATCGGACAAGCCAACCCGGAACTAACTGCCCTGTCGACCGTTCGCCGATGGGCTGCGCCCCTGATCCTGCTGGGAATCGTCGTGCTATTCCACTGGAAGCTGACGCTGACCAAACAGTTCACCTGGCTTGAGGATCCGGACAGCGCCGACCAGGTATTACCATGGCTCCAATTCCAGGCAATGCAATGGCATGGCCTCCGCGTTCCGGCCTGGGATCCGAATGCCTGGAACGGGCAGCCGCTGTTCGGCCAGGGGCAGCCGGGCTCGGCGTATCCGTTTAATTGGCTGCTGTTCCTGATGCCGATGAGCGCGGGCGCCATGAGCATGACGGTGCTGAATTGGTATTTCGTACTCATCCGATATGTGGCGGTGCTCAGTTGCTACGCGCTGTGCCGAGATCTCAAGTGTTCGCGCGCGGCGTCTGTTTTAGGCGCGTGCATATTTGGACTGGGTGGTTTTGTAGCCACGACGGGCTGGCCGCAGATGGTGAACGGAGCGGTATGGGCTCCGCTGGCGCTCCTTTTCCTGTTTCGCGTCGAGCGCGGCGAGCATCGGGTGGCGAATTCCCTGCTCTGTGGATTCTTTCTTGGCTTCGCGTGGCTGTCCGGCCATCATCAGGCGCCCTTGTTTATCTCCCTGGCAACGGTCGTCCTTTGGGTGAGGATGGCCTTTCGCGACGGACGTATTGAATGGAGCGTGCTGAGGTTAGCCGCGCTTTCGATAGCCGTCGCCCTCATGGCGAGCGCTTTCCAAACCTTTCCCATGGCGGAGTATGGCAGCCGGTCGGTCCGCTGGGTGGGCCCAGGCGTCCCCTTTTCTTTCGACCAAACCACACCCTATTACGTGCACGAACAAAACGCATTGAAGCCCTCGGGACTCTTGAGCGTTTTTCTGCCGGTGCCTTCGCTGTGGAACCCGTTTATTGGAATCGCGGCGTTTTCGTTTGCTGCGTTGGGGATAATTCTCGCGTGGACCGAGAAATACGCGCGGTGGTTGGCCCTACTCGCCGCGGGCGGACTCATATTCGCGCTGGGGCCTAACGGGCTTCTGCAAGGGGTGCTGTACTCGATTGTCCCGATGCTCGACAAGGCTCGGTCTCCCGGTGCGGCCATTATCGTGTTCTCGCTCGGCGTGGCGCCGCTCGCTGCGATTGGCTTCGATCGCTTGTCAGGCATCAGCGGAAGGGTGAGTGCAAATGGCGCCTCAGCCTCTCCTTGGCCACGGCATGCCGCACGAGCGCTGGCGGCGTTCGGCGCGATTCTTGTCCTGGCGAGCTCCGTGTTCTTCTTCATCGCCTGGTTTTTCCCCGCCACGGCGAACCCCGCGACCCCCCTCAGCTCGATGGCGATCTCAAACTGGATGATGATCTCTGCCATGGCGGCGTTCGCCGCGGCCGCGCTGATCGCCGCGTCACTTGCCGGCGCGATTTCGGCACGGACCGCCGCGTTTGCGGCAATCCTGCTCGTGCTATTCGAGCTCTCCAGCGTCACCACGTTTGGTTTTGCGGAGCTCGGTCTTGACTCTCAGGGAACCCCTCTTTTGAACAATCTGTCGAAACACAAGGATATCGCCCAATTTCTCCTGGACCGCCGCGATTACGGCCGCATCGAGTATCGCTACGCGGATATCCCCTACAATTTCGGCGACTGGTTTGGCCTGGAAACGTTTCAGCCTTACACGGCGAGCGTGACCGCCAACGTCTGGCAATACCGGATTTTCGATCCTGCGGTCCGCGATATTTTTGGCATTCGTTATTCCATCGCTAATCAGCCGGCGCGCCCGGAGCAGCGCCTCGTGTTCGCGGGCGCGAGCGGCCTGAACGTTTACGAGAATCCCGCCGCATATCCGCGCGTATGGATCGTGCATGAGTCGATACAGGTTCCCGACTCAAAAACGGCGACGGCAACGCTCGGGTCGGCCGGGTTCGATGCTCGCAAAAGGGTTTTCTTTGTTGGCTCCCCGGCGGGCTTCGGCTTCCCTCTGGCGCCGTGCGGGGACGCTTCCGCCGATAAGGCTGCCCTGTCGTTGCACGGAGCCAATCGGGTGACCATCGAGGCGTCGCTCGCGTGTCCTGGAATGGTGATTCTCAGCGACACATTCTATCCGGGATGGCGGGCGACCGTGGACGGAAGGTCCGTCGCAATCGAGGAAGCCGATGGACTCTTTCGCGGCGTGGTCGTCCCGGCCGGGGAGCACGTTATCGATATGAAATATCGCCCCTTGAGCGTGATCGGCGGGGCGGCTCTGAGTTTGCTGGCGGGAGTAATCGCAGCGATAGCGTTTTTCCGGTCGCGCGCTTGAGGAAAACACTCAAATGAGCAATGGCTACTGACTCGGTGTGGGGCCGGAGAGTTTGCGGCTGTGGGATTGAAAGTGAGGTGTTGCCACGTCGCTATAGTTACCGCATCCAGCATGACCACTGGCAGAATGCGCGAGCTCTGAGGGAGGCGATGTCGGACGGTATGAGTTATTTTCAACACCCGCGGCAGAATTACATCCGGAACTTTCGGCCACGATCGATCGCTACACCCCCTGGGACCGCCACTGCCGCGGGGAATCACGTCGCGATCGGCACGGCTCCGGCGGCGCAATAGGGGGAATTCGCAGAGTCGCCTTCGGCGGGGTGGAAGCCGGTTGCAAGGAGTCGTGGTTTACGCAGTGGGCTGGTGAGGCACCTCAAAAGCTTCGCGGGGCCACACCTTCTGCGCCCTGGCTTTGGGCCGGCACCAATGTGGACGGCTCCTACTGATCCAGCAAAATGCTGGCGATGATCGTCTGATCGGTGCGTGGAGAGAGCCGATTATTGAAAGCGAGATAATACCGCCCGGGCTGAAGAAGGATGTCGATCCTGCCTATCGAAGTCCGTTCGCTCTTATAAAGGACTCGTGCCAGGCGGCCGTCCTTCCAGTTCTCGAAGTCACGAGCGTCCGTGATGACCGCCTCGATATCGTTGCCGCTCCCGCCCGTCGATTGAAACCTGCCGAGGACACGCCCTGTTTTATAAACGTTGAATGGAAAAGAAGACAGGGAACCGGCTTCAACCGTGAACATAGATGGGGTCAAGGCATCCTGTTTGAAGCTCACGCGGTCGTTCAGCCGGGAAGCAACGACCGCAACCACACACACGAACAGAGGGCCGGCCACCATCCAGAGCCCGTGCGATTTCTTTTCCGGCCCGGCCGCCATGGTTGTCGATTCCTGCTTTGAGAACGTTTGACGTTCCATTCAACTGCGCGGCTTATTCAGAACGTCGCTCACTTTCTGGAGCAACTCCGCCGGCGTATACGGTTTCGGGAAGACTTCAAAACCCTGCAACGCTTCCCGATAGTGAAGACGGTCGTCAGCCAGCAGACCGCCGACCAGGAGTACCTTCATCTTCGGGCTTTTTGTGCGCAAATACATAGCTGCATCGTGCCCCGACATGCTTTGAACATAGGTACGGGTGATTAACAGATCAGGCGTAAGCTCCTTCAGTCGGTCCACGGCCTTCCCGAGGTCGCCGGTGGATACCACCGTATATCCTTCACGATCCAGCGTCTCCTCCATAACCGAACGAACAACCGGATCAGAAACTAAGAGCAGAATCGTCGTCTTATTCAAGGAGGAGTCGGCCACGGTTTACGTCCTTCGCATTACATTATGAACCATGGAGATGACGCGCCGAAGTTCATTTCTTCGGTGATTCGCCCAAGGGCTCGCGTGAAACCTCAAGAGCAGGCGACAGCTATTCTGCCTCTCCAGGCTGCGGGAGCGCGGAATAATGTGAGTAGTCGCAGCCCTGTCGGCTCGTCTACGAAGGAGGATCAGGAAACATGTGGCCCAACTCCCGCATTCAGGATCTGCTTGGAATCGACCTCCCTATTATTTTGGCGCCCATGGCAGGAGCCGCGTTGTCGGAGCTGGCGATTGCGGTGGCCCAGGCGGGGGGTCTCGGATCTCTTCCGTGCGCGATGCTGAACGCCAGCCAGGTTCGAGCCGAAATCGCCAAATTTCGCCAGCGGACCACGCGTCCCCTGAATGTGAACTTCTTCTGCCACCGGCCACCGGAAGTCGACGAAGAGCGCGAGATGTCATGGAGAAAGCGCTTGGCTGGCTATTATCTCGAACTCGGATTGGATCCCAGTATCGCGGTTCCGAGTTCCAGTCGCACGCCGTTCGACGACGCGATGTGCGATCTCATGGTCGAACTTAAGCCGGAGGTTGTCAGCTTTCACTTCGGTCTACCGGAGCCAAAGCTTCTTACTAGTGTCCATGCGGCCGGTGCGAAGATTCTAGGTTGCGCCACCACCGTTGATGAAGCGCGATGGCTCCAGCAGCAGGGCTGCGTTGCAATTATTGCGCAGGGTTACGAGGCCGGGGGCCATCGTGGGATGTTCCTGACTCAGAATGTTTCCACACAGGTGGGGACCATGTCGCTGGTGCCCCAGGTGGTGGACGCAGTGCAGGTGCCCGTGATCGCGGCCGGCGGGATCGCCGACGCGCGCGGCATTGCAGCGGCGTTCGCCTTGGGCGCTTCCGCTGTTCAACTAGGAACCGCATATCTGTTCTGCCCGGAAGCGACGATTCATCCAGTGCATCGCGAAGCCCTGAGAAATGTAAAGGACGATCAGACGGGTCTTACGAATGTATTCTCCGGCCGGCCGGCGCGCGGCATCGTCAACCGCATCATTCGCGAGGTTGGTCCCTTATCGGACGTCGCGCCGGCGTTTCCCCTTGCCAGTGGCGCCATCGCGCCCCTCCGGTCGAAATCGGAAGCAGCGGGATCTCAGGATTTCGCGCAAATGTGGGCGGGGCAATCCGCCCGGCTTGGCCGGGAACTTCCCGCCCGAGAGCTTACCCAGCGTTTAGCGGCGGAGACGATTGCAAAGCTGGATACTCTAGCGCGAATCCGATGAGCTCGCTTCCCTACGAGACGGCGAGGCTCTTCTTCCGGCCAAACAATGCGTCTAAACTCCACGCGCCTGCGCCTGCCCCGGCGAAGTAAAGAAAAATGAATGCGTAGGTGAGAGTATCGATGCCCCCGTTGCGGATGGGCCACACGCCGCGAGGCGCAGCCGCGTAAATGTACGCGAACACGCACTGCAGCGCGAGCAGCAATGCCGCCGCCCGGGTGAACAATCCCACAAGGAAGAAGAGCCCTAAAACCAGCAGCAAAACTCCGCCGGCGTGCCCCAGAGGATCGAGCGGCATGAACGATCCGGGCCCCTTGGCTCTGGCAGGAACGATTCCGAAGACTTCCCGCAATCCGTGAAGGAGGATCATGTACATCGCCATGAATCTCATCAAGGCGCGCGCCTGCGGCTCCCAGGAAGCAATTGCCTCTTTCATGACTCCCCTTTAGGTTTGAACCGCCTCACCTGCCGTGCCAACCGTCGCATTTGACTTTCCACGGCTCTTGGCGATGAATGCATCTAAGCTCCAGGCGCCGCCTCCCGCAGTCATCAGCCAGAGAAAGAAGAAGCAATTGAGCACAGCCTCCTCCCCGTTGTTCCGGGTCGGAAAGAACACAACGCCGGGCTCCGCCCACCGCAGACGGGAAGTGAAGTACGCGACGGCCATTTCACCGGACAGAATGAACCCCGTGGTGCGGGTAAACAGGCCGAGGATCAGTAAGATCCCGCCTATGGTTTCGATAGGGCCGGCCCACGCATGCAGCCTCGAGAAGTCTACGTCGGCTCTGCCTGTAACGAAACCGAACGCGGTCGAAAGGCCATGTTCGAGGAACAAGAACCCCACGGCGATTCGGATAAGGCTCAATAGCTTGGGAAGCCAAGGCGGCGATGCGCTGATTCGTAAGGCAGTCATTTTGTTCTCATCGCGGAAGTATCGGACTCTGATTCAAAAATCGGGTCATTGCTCACACTCATTTTGGCGAACCTTCACGTCTGCCCGCTGGATTGCGGATGCGGCGGTCAAATTGATCCACTTCATCGGCGGGCGCGCAAATATCTTCGTAGATGGCGCCCCTTAACGATCTTGTTTGCATGTGGTCATCCTTGACGACTTCAAATCATATCGTATTCGGCTGCGAACGTGAAGGATGCCCGCACATTCTTGTATTCACGATTGCCCGCGAATTTAGGGGACAAACATGGACATGTCCGGCGGGGAACGAATATAATTCGCACGTGAGGACATTGCTCTGCGGGTAAGCATTTTGGGCGATCAGCCAGCGTGCTGCGGGCAGCTGGCGAACGGTGCACAGCGCAGCGTACATGAGACGATTCGTGAATAGGCTCGCGCCAAGCCGCATATCGCGGCTGAGACAGGTGTCGAGACAGCTATGGGCACAAGTGCTCATCGCCATGGCCGCAGGGATCGTGCTGGGCGTCTTCAATCCAGAACTCGGTGGGCGGATGCAAATATTCGGAGACGCTTTCATCAAGGCGATCCGCATGCTGATCGCGCCGATCATTTTTTGCACCGTGGTTCACGGCGTGGCGCGCATGGCCGATATGGCGCGAGTCGGTCGGACGGCTATCAAGGCGCTCGTCTACTTTGAAGTTCTGACCACCATCGCTCTGGTGGTGGGACTCGTGATGGTCAACCTGCTGCGGCCCGGCGCGGGCATGAATGTAGATCTTTCGCGCGTCGACGCCTCCGCCGTCCAGTCCTATGTGACGTCGGCACAAGGTCAGACGCTGGTCACCTTCCTGATGAACGTGATTCCGCAGACTCTGGTAGGCGCCTTCGCCGAAGGCAATGTCCTGCAAATCCTGGTGATTTCCGTCCTGTTCGGATTCGCGCTGATCCGGTTGGGCCGGATAGGCCGCCCTCTGGTCGATTTCATCGAAGCCGCGTCTACCATGCTTTTCGGCGCAGTGGCGATCGTCATGTACTTCGCCCCCTTGGGCGCTTTCGGTGCCATCGCATTCACGGTCGGCAGATTCGGAGCGGGCTCGCTGGTGTCGCTGGGGAAACTTCTGGCTGTGTTTTACCTGACGTGTCTGGTATTCATCTTCGGGGTTCTGGGTCCCGTATGTTCCTGGTGCGGATTTCGCCTGCTCGCGCTGCTGCGCTATCTCCGCGAGGAATTGCTGATCGTCCTCGCGACCACCTCGTCGGAGACCGTCCTCCCGCGCCTGATCGACAAACTTGAGAATTTAGGCTGCGCCGAAGGTGTCACCGGACTGGTGGTCCCCATGGGCTACTCATTCAATTTGGACGGCACATGTTTATACCTCGCGACGGCCGCGGTGTTTCTCGCGCAGGCCACGAATACCAGGCTTCCTCTGGTTCAACAAATCGGGCTTCTCGCGGTGCTGCTGCTAACTTCCAAAGGGGCGGCAGGAGTTGCGGGAGCCGCGTTCGTGGTGCTGGCCGCGACGCTATCCACGGCGGGCACCATTCCGGTTGCCAGTGTCGCCCTGATCCTGGGGATTCACCGGCTGATGTCGGAAGGCCTGACGCCCACCAATCTGATTGGCAACGCAGTCGCGACCCTCGTGATCTCGAAGTGGGAGGGGGCGCTCGACGAGGCGCAGCTTCGTCGCGTCCTGAATGGCGCGTTAACAACGATCGAGTGGGAAAAAGCGCCACAAAGTGTAGGATCGGAGCAAATATGAGTACAAGTTCGACCACAGTGACTGCAACCAAATCGCGTGAAGTCGCGTGGGAATCGCTGCAAGGCGCTTGCGACATGCAGGTACACGTGGCACCCGACGTGATTGCGCGCTGCATCGACGACGTGGATCTGGCCAAGGAGTTTCTGGAACGCGGTCTGGCTGGATTCGTCCTCAAGTCGCATTACTTTCCCACCGCCGAGCGCGCTCAGATTATCAACAAAGTCGTTCCCGGAATCCAGGCCTACGGTGCCATCGTCTTGAACCACAGCATCGGGGGGCTGAACCCGGTGGCCGTCGAACTCGCCGGTCGTTCCGGCTGCAAGATTGTGTGGATGCCCACGGTGGATGCGGCCAACGAGACGGCCGGGCGTCCTGGGGGATCGAACACCAATCCACCGTTCTGGGCGCAGATCCAACTCGAACTCGCAGCGACCGGCATTAACCCGCCGCCCATGACGGTTCTCGATGACGCGGGCGCGTTGATCCCCGCCGCCCGTAGCTGCTTGGAGTTGATTCGCAAATACGACATGATCCTGGCCACCGGACATCTGGGACGGCGCGAAATCAAAGCGCTGGTGAAAGGCGCACAGCAGATGAAGCTGCGAAGAGTGATTGTCACTCACGCCGAATTCCCGTCGCAGAATTTATCCGCGGCAGAGCAAGCCGAACTCGCGGCGATGGGCGCGTTCATCGAGCACTGCTTCACTACGATGCACACGGGGAAGGCGTCGTGGGAAGGCGTCTTCGACGCAATTCGTACGACCGGCGTGGAGCAGTGTGTCCTATCGACGGATTTAGGACAGACCACGAACCCGGGAATTTCGGAAGGCTTCGCCATGTTCGCCGAGAAGCTGCTGGGCGCGGGATTCACGCAAAACGAAATCCGGCGCATGGCGGTCAACAATCCGGCGTCGATGCTCACATAGCTTATCGGGTTAACATCGATTTCATGCCGTCGCAGAAGAACATCCTGGTGGTGAGCGCGCACGCCGCCGATTTCGTATGGAGAGCCGGAGGCGCGATCGCGCTTTATGCCACCCGTGGCTACCGCGTGCGCATCCTATGCCTGTCCTTCGGCGAGCGCGGGGAAAGCCAGGGTGCCTGGAAAGAGCCCGGCATGACCGTCGAGCGGGTTAAAGAAATCCGCCGCGTAGAGTCCACCCGCGCGGCCGACATCCTGGGCGCGGAAATCCGCTTTTTCGATTCCGGAGATTATCCGTTGCGCGCATCCGAGGAAACGATTCGCGAAATGGTGGACGAATACCGCAGTCTCCAACCAGCTTTCGTCTTGACCCATTCCTTCCGCGACCCATATAACCCGGACCACGACGCCGCGAATTGCGTAACCCTGGAGACCCGCGTTTATGCGCAGGCGCTCGGTTATCCGGCTAAAGGCACGCCTCTTGCCGCTCCACCTGTATTTCTTTTTGAGCCGCATCAGCCCGAGCAATGCGAATTCAAACCGGAAGTTCTGCTGGACGTCACGGCAGTGTGGGAAACCAAGCACCGGGCGATGGAATCCATGGAAGCGCAAACGCACCTGTGGGAATATTACACGAGCTTAGGCAAGCGCCGCGGCGTTCAAGCGGTGCGTAATGGCGGCGCGAAGAGCATTCAATACGCCGAAGCTTTCCAACGGGTCTATCCCCAAGTCACGAGCGAATTATCGTGAGCCATAACGCCATGATCCACAAAATTGTCCGCACCATCCGCCGAGCAGATCCCGAAGTCATCCGTTCGTTGGCCGAGCTCGGAGTCGCTACGGTGCATGAAGCGCAGGGTCGTACCGGCTTAATGAGACCGTATATGCGGCCCATTTATCCGGCGGCGCGAACGGCGGGCAGCGCGGTCACGATCTCTTCACATCCCGGTGACAATCTCATGATCCACGCGGCCGTCAGCGTGTGCCAGCCCGGCGACATTCTGGTCGTAACAACGACTTCGGAATCCATGGACGGCATGTTCGGCGATCTGCTGGGCGTTTCCTGTCAGGCCTGCGGCGTCGTCGGACTGGTGATCGATGCGGGCGTGCGGGATACCGCCGAACTCACCACGATGAATTTCCCGGTGTGGGCCAAAGCCATTTCCGCCCAAGGAACTGTGAAATCGACGGCAGGGTCCGTAAACATTCCCGTCGTATGTGCCGGCGCGGCAGTGCAGCCCGGCGACGTCGTGGTGGCGGATGCCGATGGCGTCGTGGTCGTGCCCCGCGATAATGCCGCCGCTGTGGCGGCGTTAGGGCGCGACCGCGTCGCTAAGGAAGAAAAGACGCGCGAGCGGCTGCGACGCGGCGAACTAGGCGTCGACTTCTACGGACTGCGCGAGAAACTGAAACAGCTCGGCATCGAAATAGTAGACGAAGCTTGAAGAAACGAAGGCCGCGCTAAATCGAAGTCGCGTAGTCGCCCGTCCGGCGTCATTTGCGCTCGGCGGAGGGATCGTAGTTTTTATTGCTCAAGCTTATGGGATGTACTCCGCCTCTGTGGCACGAGTAACACGTGACCGCTTGAGGAGCCGACAATTGAGCATTAATCTTCTGGGTCATTAAGATCATCTGCCGCGCCAGCTCTTTCCTCGGATTCTCTTCCGTGGCCCAGTTCGGGCCTTTATGGCAGTACGCGCAGTCGACGAGCAGGGCGTCGCGGAATTCTTCCATGATCGATCCCTTGCCGTGGACATCGGTATCCGCGGGCAGCACTTTGAGATTCGTCGCCTTCTCGTTGACCGGAATCCGGCCCGCGGCGTCTCCACGGTTTTGGAAATGCTGCGCGGCCTTTGTCTCTACGTCGGCTTTCCCGCGATGGCACGTGCTGCAGTCGACATCATGGTACCCCCGGGGATAAACACCGGACGTGCTTGGAAAGTACGGCTCGATCTGCCGGACCAGCGCGATCATCTTGCGGGCGGTTTCCTTGCGCGGATTCGCGTCGCTTGAAAAATCGCCGGCGACGTGACAGTAGTCGCACTGGACCCCCAGCGATTCATTGAAGCTCCGCATAACGTCCATGACGTCGGTGTCGGGTGCGAGAATCTTGAGGTTTTTCGGGACGGACACGGGAGCGGCGCCGGTCCCCGCCTGCTGGCCGAACATGAGCGCGCGAGAACACAGAAGAACTGTAAAAAGTAGTCTCATTTCCAATCGAGTATTCATACGATATTTCCCAACGCCGGGGACCGGCCGTTTCCAATCGTAAACCATTCGCTCGGCGAGTCCCTGGAGGTTTCCATCTTACATCCGTATTGCCCACGATAAGATGTTTGCGTGCCGCCATTCGTGAAGTTAAACTTCGCAACGCCGTGGATCGGAAGTCTTCATATCGCGCTGATCGCCCTCGCAATTGCGACAGCGCCTGTATTCGCGCACCACGGAGCCTCTGCGTTCGATCCAAGCAAGGAAATAACGATAGACGGCACCGTCACCAACTTTGTATTCAGCAACCCGCACGTCCAGGTCTTCTTCCAAACCATCAACAATCAAGGTGTAACGGAGGCATGGCAAGGTGAACTGCCCGCTCCGAACACGCTGATTCGTGCAGGTTGGAGCAAGCGCACGCTGAAACCGGGAGATCCCGTTACGATCATCGGCTTCCCGGCATGGAAGGGTCAACGGGTACTGTGGATCCGGAAGATCGTCGGGGCCCTTGGGCAACCGTTGCCGCTCGGTGGAGATTAGAAGGCTGGAGTGGTCAGGAGGTTAGGATTCGCGGTGTTGAAAAGGGGACAGACTACTCTATCCCTACTCGTAAGACTTATGATTTCACGTTCGAGCGTGGGAGTGGACAGAGCGGTCTGTCCCCTTTTCAATAAGCTCTCAAAAGGCTGGAGCGGTCAGGAGGTTAGGATTCGGACGGTAAGCGAAGTCTCGGCAGGCAGGCGTGTTTTCAGACCGCATGCCGGTGCCCGTGCCTGAAGCCCAGGGGGGCCTCGAACGGCGTGAGCAGATATCCTTCCGCGGGACTAACGGGCGGAAGAGGCGTCGCCGCGAAGATCCTATTCGCGAGCAGCACAAGAGGATTGAACAGGTGTTTCGGGCGATATTCTTGCTCAGACCAATGACTATTCGAAGCGAATTGAACTTCGACGAAGTAACCGAGTCCCTTGAGAAACTTTCGAGCGGTCACTTTGCCTCGGAACTCACGACCTCCGGCCGCAAACCGGGTCGGCGTGGCTACCGGTACCCGCACATCGATCAGTAAGAGTGCGCCTGTTGACCAGATTTCCTCCAGATTGGCCTTGACCTCGCGTTCGCGTCCAACCTTGTATCGGAAATGCAGGTTGAGCAGCTCCGAACATAACATAGTGCCTTTGGTGTTTTTCCTATCCATTCGTGTTTCTCCCTACAAGAGCTTTTCGCTCTACCTAACGCAGAATAGTAAGATCCTCTGATACCTAACCTTGTTTCGCGGAGTACACCCGTACGAAATGACTAAAGCAACTGAGCAGCCACGCCACCGGTAAAATTCGGCATCCGGGAAAGGTCATGCCGAAACTCGGGGACGCACAGCCGCGTGAAGCTATTTCGTTATCGCTGATAACCTTAGCGAGAAGGCGAAGCTCTTAGGGAGGGTCTCGCTTCGCTTGACGGGAATCTCGCGGCGTAAAGGAAATAGAAATCTCTCGGTAAAAAAGCAGTGAAGTTCGTGTGAATCGGAAATTTCATCGCCTTAGAAAGCCCTAGTTCTTTGGTACTAGGGAAGAGCAAGGATTCCCATCCAGAAAAGACTTCCCATAGTCGTATGAATGTCATATGTCCGCACGAAATCGAGTTTCCCGTCACGCCGAACGCGAAATACAGCGAGGCTCGCGGGAATCATTTTCGCCTCGGAGCCTGATCCGGTAAAGATAGCCGTTTGGTTGGCGGCTACCAGCATACGGGCGCTTGGATCGAGCGCGAAGGTTCGAGGCTCCGCGCCATGCGTGTCGGCATTTTGGATCAGCGTCGGCTCGCCCGACTGCCCGTTGATCGCGTAAACGGCAATGCTATTCTCCCCGCCCCCGTCAATCGGCCTTCCGCTAGCATCCACGGCGGCGGAGCGATTGGCCTGATACACGAACCGGCCGTTCGGATGGATATGCACTGTTCCCGCGTTTTGCCGCAGCGCCTTGCGCGTTGGGTCTGCAAGGCTGTCCTTCGAAAATAACGGAAGTGCGGCAAGCGATTCGTCGTTCGTCATCCGATAGACCTGCAGCTTGCTCTGGCGCTCCAGAGAAACGAACACCCACGGCTGTACCGGATGAAAATCCAGATGGCGCGGCTGGAAATTGATTCCACCATTGGGGGCGATCGACGCGCGATTTTTCAGAACGCCGTCCGCGTAGCTGAAAACTTTAACTGCGCCGCGATCTTCAGGCTTGTCTTTCGTTGGACCGTTCCCTCGTGTCACGAGAATCGCCATCTTGTTCGAAGCATTAACCCGGATCTGATGCGCGTAGATTCCCGTGTCAAGTGCGTTTGGCTGACTTACCAGTGCGCCGATCGTTCCATCGCCATTCAATCGATATACGGTGACACCGCTCGGATCGTTATAAGCGATCAGCACGTGCGTGCCGGTCATATCGACACTGAGATGAATGGGGCGCGACGCGAGCGCCACGGGCTGGCCGATCGGCTGCAAGGCTCCAGAATGCGGATCGATGCGGAACGCGCTCACGCCATGAAGCCTCCCCTGAGGAACGGCTGCCGCTCCAGGAGCCGCCGTGGCAGCTCCTCCATCGCTCCATGCGATATAGAAATACTTTCGCGACGGGTGCGGCCAGGCATACTGAACGTTGGCGGGCAGACGAATCGAACTTCTCTTCACCAGCGACGCGCTTTGCGCATCGATGTCGTACTGAATCAGCTCGGCGCCCACCGCCGCATAGAGAACTCCGCGAGCATCGTGCGGGGGGACCGGCCCTGGCGTCTGTGCCCGCGCTGGGGCCAGGGTCACGGCTGCGATCGCCCATGCGAAAATCCACGTTGCTGTCAACACCGTCTGCCTTTCTCCAAAGTTGACTGTCATCCCGAGCGCCAGTCGAGGGATCTGCTTTTTGCGCGCGCAAAACGTTCTTCTTCCGTCTCTCATTTGTTCCGTATTCTACACCCCGACAGGCGCGATTTGAGCGAGTTATACTTCTAGTTCGGCGGAAACGGAGGAGGTGATCGTGGGCCAAGTGAATTGTCGCGAACGGCGTTGGTCAGTCTATTTCAGTGTGTGTTTGGCGAGCCTTGCTCTTCCCTTCTTCGTGCGCCTCAGCGCGGCGCCGCAGCAGACCTTGGCCAGCATATCGCCCGAAAACGGCAACGCACCCATCGCCTCGTCACCCGGATTTTCCGCGCAAGATCTGGCGGCGTTTCCGGCGAAGAATTGGTTGAAGGTGGGAGGCGATCTCTTTAACCGCAACTATTCTCCCCTGAAACAGGTCAATCGTGAAAACGTGGCCGGACTGAAGGCCGTCTGGCAAACGCATCTGAATGGCTCGGGACTCGCGGCCAAATACTCTGGCGAAGCACAGCCGCTGGTGTATGAAGGTGTCTTGTACATCGTTACCGGAGCCGACGACGTGTTCGCTCTCAGCGTTAAAACCGGCGAGATCTTGTGGAAACATCAGGCGAATCTGGACCAGACGATTTCTACAATATGTTGCGGTTGGACCAGTCGCGGCCTCGCCATGGGCGACGGCAAGGTTTATGTGGGTCAGTTAGACGGCCGCCTGGTGGCCCTCGACCAAAAATCCGGCGGCACGATCTGGTCGACGCAGGCCGAGCGCTGGCAGGATGGATACACGATCACCGCTGCTCCCCTCTATTACGATGGAATGCTGATCGTCGGCTTCGCGGGCGGCGAGCGCGCCGTGAGAGGCCGCGTCAAGGCTTTCGACGCCAAGGACGGGCATTTGCTATGGACCTTCTATACGATTCCCGGTCCCGGTGAAATCGGGCACGAGACGTGGCCCAAAGACACGGACGCCTGGAAGTACGGCGGCGCAACAGTGTGGCAGACTCCCGCCGTCGATCCGGAACTCGGACTCATCTACTTCACCACCGGCAATCCGGGACCGGATTTCAACGGCAAAATTCGCCGCGGCGATAACCTGTTTGCGACCTCCATGGTCGCCCTCGAAGCAAAGACCGGGAAGTATCGCTGGCATTTCCAACAGGTCCATCACGATTTATGGGACTATGATGGCCCCAATCCCGTGATGCTTTTCGATGTGAAGGTCGGCGGGCGCATGCGCAAAGCCGCCGCTGAGGCGAATAAGGCCGGCTGGGTGTACATTCTGGACCGCACCAACGGCAAGCCGCTGATCGGCATCGATGAGAAAGCGGTGCCCCAGGAGCCCCTGCAATTTACCTCGCCAACGCAGCCTTATCCTCGTGGAGACGCGTTCGTGCCGCAATCGATCGACATCGCGCCGGAAGGTTACGCATTGGTGAACCAGGGGCGCATCTTCACGCCCTTCTGGTCGGAGGGAGTCGTCGCGAAGCCGTCCGCGCGAGGCGGCGCAAACTGGCCGCCGAGCTCCTACGATCCCGCCACCGATTATTACTACGTCTGTGCGACGGACGCTCCCAACTTGTTCAAAGGTGGCGAGGCCGATCAGAAATTCCCGCAAGCGGGCCAGGGATATTTGGGAGGCGCTTTCGGCGGAATGCCCCTCCCCGCTGCCGGAATTTTCGCGGCGCTGGACATGAAAACAAATCGTCTGGTGTGGCAGCAGCGGTGGAAGGACAACTGCTACAGCGGGTCGGTAACGACGGCGGGCGGCTTGGTATTCGTGGGCAGAAACGACGGCCGTCTCACGGCCCTGAACTCCGCCAATGGTCAGCGTTTGTGGGAGTTTCAGACTGGCGCCGGCGTGAACGCGCCCGCCACTGTCTTCGAATATCAAGGCGAGCAATACATCGCCGTTTATTCCGGAGGGAGTCTCTTCGCGGGCGCCCCGCGCGGAGACAGCGTATTTCTTTTCTCTCTCAAAGGAACACTCACTTCCGGTGCGCCCAGCTCTCCTCCGGTTGTTCCGCCGGCGGAACATCGCTAAATCGCGCTGTGCGCGATGTTCCGCAGGGACAGGCATTGTGGGGCATGGCTTCCGCCCCACAAAGTCAGGAAATGCTCCGATAGCGGATATCCGCCATCTGCCTGATCCAATATGGCGCGACGGAGTGCCGGAAACTTCCGCCGATTCCCGCTATCGTACGCGCGATCAAGGCGCGAAACTCTGCTGGCGTATAAGCACGCCGGATAGACTGGCGTCCGTCGAGCACATTCACTCTCGGCAAACACAGCGGCGCGAACGCGCTGAACAGTGCCAGCGGCACGGGATGACGCACCAGATCCAGAATGATGAAACGACGGCACGACCGCCCGACATTTTCGATCAAGGAAACGAACTCTTCGTCGCGCAGGTGGTGCGCCATGCACACGCTCACGGCGACGTCGGCCCGTGGCAGCGCCTCGCGCACGGCGTCCAGTTTCAGAATGGGGAGGCGTTTCGCGCCTCCTTCGGGCGGGTGCAAATCCACGCCCACGACCTCCGCGCCGAGTCTCCGCTGCACCAGCTTCATCAAATCGCCGTGCCCGCATCCGATATCCAGAACGCGCCCCACGTCTTGATCGTCGCTCTTCAGAGCGCGGAGGATGGCCTGGTGGTTCCCCAGCAGGAAATGCGTCCGCGAAAGCCCGAGGTGCGCCCGCTCTACTTCCTGAGGAGACAGTCCGCCTTTGTCGAGAATCTCTTCTTCAAAGGAGCGTTGCATCTCTCTCCGTATGATCACATCTCCGTATAATCACGTTCAGGAGGAGTCCGTGCGGACGGTTCAAATTGTCGGCGGAGGTCCAGCCGGCTCGATGGCCGCGCTCGCCGCGATGCGCGCGGGCGCAGCGGCGCGGATTTTTGAAAAATCGGCCTTCCCCCGGCACAAAGTCTGCGGTGAATTTCTCTCACCTGCCATCGCGAACCTTCTCCGGCGCGCGGGTTTCGAGATGAACTTCCTGAGACTCGGACCAGCCGTCTTGCGCGAAATGCATCTGCATTTCGGCGCGCGCATCGTTCGCCATCGCCTGTCCGAACCAGCCTATGGTCTCAGTCGTTTCGAACTCGACCGCCTCCTGCTGCAACATGCTGTTGGCGCGGGCGCGGAAATAGTTCGCGAGCAGTGGACCGCCGCGTCCCCATCCCACCCCGTCGTGATCGCGGCCGGACGCAAATCGATCGCGCCTCCCAAAAGTGATCGCCTTTTCGGTTTCAAGGCGCATTTCAGCGGTCCCGTGAACGACGCCGTCGAACTTTATTTCTTCGGCAATTGCTATGTCGGCGTCAGCGCCGTCGAAAACGGCGCCACCAACGTTTGTGGCCTCGCTCCCGAGCAAATCCTCCGATCCTACAGCTTTCATCCTGACGATCTGTTCGAGCGCTGCGCTTCCCTTTCGGAGCGTCTGCGCCCGCTCACGCGCACCATGGATTGGCTCGTCACCGGGCCCTTGATCTTTTCTCAAGGAATCAGCCATTCAAACGTTTCGAGCCAGCCTGGGGGTGAAGCCACTTATCGTGCCGGTGACGCGCTGGGTTTTATCGATCCTTTCACCGGCTCGGGTATCCTTAACGCGATGCTCACTGGCGAACTCGCCGGCCTTGCCGCCGCGCGTGGAACACCTGCGGGAGAATATCTCCGCGAATGCCGCCGCTTGCTCCGGCGTCCTTTCTTTGTCTCCGGCGCGATGCGGGCCATCCTCGCGTCCGGCCACGCCGATCTGCTTGCGCCCCTGGTCCCGGGCCGCGTACTCTTTTATGCCACTCGGCCCGCGGGTTGAAGCGCCGATCCGGCAAGAAGTATGTGGGAAAGGCGAACATGGGAGCGATGACTCAGAATCGTGCGTCGAGGCGCTTGCTCCCCTGCCTTCTCGTTCTTCTTGTCTCTTGTGCCCGATCGTCGAAGCCGCCGCTCGAGGATCTGCATGGTCGCGAGAACCTATCCTCATTCAAACTCGAGCAGATGCGTGGAACGCGAGACGGCGACCGTCTGGATGCGGAAGCTAGATTCGGCGATGGATCATCCACGCTTACCGTACGTCTGCAGTTCGCAGTAGGCGCTCCCACGAAGCTGGAATCAGGGTACTGGCAGTGGACGCGAATGGGCAATCTCGCCGGCGGATCTGTCGTGGAACGTTCGGTTATGTTTCTCGGCGGCCAGGATGGTCCTCCCAGTTTGGGCGGCAGGTTCGATCTGCTCGACCGGGCAGGCGCCGCCGAGTTTCGAATCACGATCCCCACAACCGAGCTGAAGGTCAAACTACGATAAGCGTCGAGTCATCCATCTGATTTGATCGTTTCTTCTCCCTACTCAAACATTCGCAATTTCGTCGTCCCGAGCGGTTCGAGAGAGCTCCTTTTTCATCTCCATTCTGCGGACGGTTCCGATCACTTGGGCTCTTGAAACATCGCCGAGCCGTTGCCGATGTCCAAGAAAAGTTGCCGATCGATTCGGCAAAATCTGCCGATCCTCGCGCCGGACACGGCGCGCTTGATGAATAGTCGCTAGGTCGCTCAGCAAGTTAGATTCTGTGGCATTGGCCGTGCATTTGATTCTGGCGGGATACTTTGCCCATGCAGCTTACCGCGCGCCTGTGCATATCGCTTATTCTCAGCGTGGCTGCGGTATCCCTCGGGTTCGCGTACATCCAGACGCGTGCCAGTACACGCGGGTTGCAGCGTGAATTGGAGCGGCACGCGCTCGTTCTGGCCGACAGCGTTTCCAAGGCGGCCGAGCCTTTAATCGGGAATCATTCCCGCCGGGAATTACAGCGGCTTGTCGATCGCTACAAGGGCAGCCAGCAGCTCACGGGCATCGCGGTTTTCGGAATGACCGGGGAGCCGCTGGCGATGAGCTCCAGTCTCGTGTCGCGGCTGGAGGAAGATCCTCCCGTGGTGAGGAAGGCCGAAGAGGATGGTCTGGCGCACACCGCTTTTACCAAACTGGACGGGAATCCGGTACACGTGGTCGCGCTGCCCCTGCGAGGCGACTCTTCCATCGTGGGCGCTCTCGCCATTTTTAACGACGCAACTTACATCGACCTGCAGGCCGCCGCGTTGTGGCGCCGCGCTCTGATCGGCGTGGCGGTGCAGACGCTGCTGATCGCGTTCATCACGTTGCTCACGCTCCGTCTGGGCTTCGGCAGACCACTCCGCCGTACCACCCAATGGCTGCGCGAATTGCGTGCGGGCGCGCCGATCGCTCCACTCCGGGTTTCCCAGCGCCCCGAACTCCAGCCGCTGACCGAGGAAGTCGAGCGTCTGGCCTCCAGTCTCGTAGCCGCGCGTGCGGCCGCCCGGGAAGAAGCACGGCTGCGCGAATCCGGTGAATCCAACTGGACCGCCGACCGGCTGCGCGTATTTGTCCAAAGCCGGCTGAGCGGCGATCGTCTTTTCGCGGTTTCCAATCGCGAGCCCTACGAACATGTCCGCCGGAACGGGGGCATCGAGTGCGTGGTACCCGCCAGCGGCCTGGTAACCGCTCTGGAACCGGTGCTTCGCACCTGCGACGGGACGTGGGTCGCGCAAGCCACCGGCGACGCTGATCTGGATGTCGTGGATCATCACGGTCGTGTACGTGTGCCTCCGGATCACGCTCAATACACGCTGCGGCGCGTGTGGCTCACCCGGGAAGAGGAGCAGGGGTTCTATTTCGGCTTCGCCAATGAAGGCTTGTGGCCCTTGTGCCACATGGCGCACACCCGCCCGACCTTCCGCATCGAGGACTGGGAAGCTTACCGCAAGGTGAATGAAAAGTTCGCGGACGCTTTGCTCGAAGAGATCGCGGAAGAAAAAAGCCCCGTGGTGCTGGTGCAGGATTATCATTTTGCCCTGCTGCCCCGAATGGTGAAGAGCCGGCGGTCGGACGCCCGCGTGGCGATTTTTTGGCATATCCCATGGCCCAACTCCGAGGCGTTCAGCATCTGCCCCTGGCAGCACGAACTGCTCGATGGCCTCCTGGGAGCAGACCTGATCGGGTTCCACATCCAGGCACACTGCAACAACTTCCTCGAAACAGTGGATCGCACCATGGAGTCGCGAGTGGATTGGGAGCATTTCGCGGTGACCCGGGAAGGACATCATACTCAGGTCCGTCCATTTCCCGTGAGCGTCGCGGTCGAAGACGATCACGCGCACACCGCGAGTCCCGATCTGCCTCATCTGGAACGAGCCGCGCTACTGGCGAAACACGGCGTGCGAGCCGCCTTCATGGGCGTTGGCGTCGATCGCATTGACTACACCAAGGGAATCCCCGAGCGCTTCCGCGCCATCGAGCGATTCCTCGAAAAATGCCCGTCCTATCGGCACGAGTTCAGCTTCGTGCAAATCGGATCGCCCAGCCGCACGACGATCGCCCGCTACCACGAACTGATGCAGGAAGTCGTTCACGAGGCCGAGAGAATCAACAACCGCTTCCAGACCAGCGAATGGAAGCCCATCGTGCTGCTGACCCGCCAGCATAGCCATGCCGAGATTCTGCCCTACTATCGCACCGCCGATTTATGCCTGGTCTCCTCGCTGCACGACGGCATGAATCTGGTCGCGAAGGAATTCGTGGCGGCACGCCTGGACGATCAAGGCGTGCTGATCTTGAGCCGCTTCGCGGGAGCGAGTCATGAGCTGGCCGACGCAGTGACGGTGAATCCCTACGACACCGAGGAAATGGCGCACGCCTTGCACCGCGCACTCGAAATGTCGCCGGAGGAGCGGCGCATTCGCATGCAAAGGATGAGAACCATGGTGAAGGAGCGCAACATCTACCGCTGGGCCGGCAGTCTGATTGGAGAGCTGTGCGAGATTCGCCCGCCTGCGGCCACGGCGGCCGCCATAACGCCCGCCCCCCGGCGAAAGCCTTCTCTGATGCGGGTGCTGGTGGCGCGCTCCTGAACCTATGCCGCACGTGTTCAAGTCTTGGAATCGGATCGCGGACCGGCTGCGGAACGCCCCGCTGATCGCTTTATTCCTGGACTTTGACGGTACGTTGGCGCCGCTTCGTCCGACGCCTGAGGAAGTCTCCGTTGACGGAGCCGCGCGTCAGGCGTTGGCGGCGCTCGCGCACTGTCCGCGTTTTCGAGTTTGCATCATCAGCGGGCGCCGGCGCGCCGACGTGCGCTCCAGGGTCTGCCTTCCGAACGTGCGCTACCTCGGCCTGCATGGAGGGGAGGGCCGCGACGGGGCTGCTCTGCGGGAAGAAACGCACCGCTCCCTGGCCTGCCTGTCGTCCTGGATGGGTGCTTTGACCACGGGCTCCAACGGCGTCTGGGTCGAAAAAAAAGAATATGCCGTGACGATCCACTATCGTGGGCTTCTCGCGGACGAGGTTTGCCGCACGCGGCGCATTGTCGACCGCATCGTGGAGCCGTTCGCGGACATTTTTCGAATTGAGGCCGGCAAGAATATCTGGGAGGTCGTGCCCCGTGAGTTGGGAAATAAAGGGTCCGCCGTGGCGCGTCAGCTGGCGGCCTTACCCAGCGGCACGCTCCCCGTTTACCTCGGCGACGACCAGGCCGACGAGGCCGCCTTCGCGGCCCTGCCTCGTGGAATAACGGTGCGCGTCGGTGAGGGCGCTACCAGCCGCGCCCAATATCGCCTTGCCGGTGTGCCGCAAGTACGGGCATTCCTCTATAGATTGAAGACCGAATTCGCATGAGTACCAACGGACAAACCGCACAACCATTTCAATTCGTGACCGCGGCCTATTTGACGCGGGTGGATAATCAACGGGCGCGAACCATCGCCGAATTACGCGACGGTTTGGAACATATAAGCGACGCCGGCGTCTTTTATCACACCTTCCAAAGCCTGGGACGCTATCACTTTCTGACGGAGGGTTTCTCCAACGACTTCGCGCAGTGGGTGCTGGCCGCCCTCAACCAGCCCGCGCTCGCGGAGCGCCTGGCCGGCATTGACGTCCGCGACTACCTATCGATCGCGGAGCTGCGGGCGGATCTCCGCCGCATTCTTGCCGAGTTTCAGGACCGGCATCCGCTCGAAGCGGAGCATACCGCCTTTGAGCCGTTCTACTTCAGCCAAGCCGTGGAAGTGGTTCGGCCCTTGCCGTGGGACGCTCACACGCTGGCGGGATTTCGCGCGGGCCTGGAGCGCCTAAGTCACGCGTCGTTCTATCATCACTTCATTGCCTCGCGATTGCGTCTGCAATTGCGCACCAACGACTTTTCACATTGGTTCGAGTCGGAGCTGGGGCTTACGCAACTGGCTACCCGCACCAATCGGATAGACATTTACACCAATACACTCGACACGGCGCGCCAGGAGTTGATCGAGCTGGTCGAAAAGGAGATGGGTGCATGACCACCGCGGTCGATTCCACAAGCGCCACTCTCGATAAATATATCCCCGTGGTCGGCGCGCCGGAAGTAGACGAACTACGCGCGCTGGCCAGCCCTTTGGAAGGTTCCACGGTGGAGATGGTCAATTCCACCGCGGTTGGCGGGGGCGTCGCGGAGCTTCTCGCCCGGCTGCTCCCGTTGATGCGGGAGCTCGGACTGGATGCGCATTGGCGCGTGATGGAAGGAGGCCTCGACTTCTTCGAAGTCACCAAGGCTTTTCATAACGCGCTCCACGGAAGCGCTTATCAGGCCAAACCGCACGACTTCGAGGTGTTTCTGGACTACAACCGCCGCAATCGTGAGCGGCTGGCGCTGGACGGCCGCTTCGTCGTCATCCACGACCCGCAGCCGGCGGGGCTGATCGAGTCCCGCAAAGAAGGAAAAGAGAGCCACTGGATTTGGCGCTGTCACATCGATCTTTCGCGCCCGGATGCCACCGTGTGGCGCTTTCTCGAAAAATTTGCGGCACGCTATGACGCAGCCATCTTCTCCTCCCCCGAGTTCGCGCGCCAGCTTCCCATCCCGCAGTACTTGTTTTATCCTTCCATCGATCCGATGGCCGACAAGAATCGCGAGTTGGAATCGGAGTTCATCGCGCAGGTGCTCGACAAGTTCGGCATCGACCGGTCGCGGCCCATTCTCACGCAGATCTCGCGCTTCGACCGGCTGAAGGATCCCATCGGCGTCGTGCGCGCCTATCAATTGGTGAAGCGTTACTTCGATTGCCAGTTGATTCTAGCCGGCGGCGGCGCGGCCGACGATCCGGAAGGCAGCGAAGTGCTCGCGGAGGTGCTCGATGCGGCCGCCGGAGATCCCGATATCCATATCCTCGAACTGCCGGCCACAAGTCATCTCGTGATCAATGCCTTGCAATCGGCATCCACCATCGTCATCCAGAAAAGCCTTCGCGAAGGCTTCGGTCTGACGGTCGCCGAAGCCCTGTGGAAGAGAAAACCGGTCGTCGCTTCCGCCGTCGGAGGCATTCCGTTACAGGTGATCCACAAGCATACCGGTCTGCTCGCTCACTCCGTCGAAGGCACTGCCTATCAGATCCGCTTTCTGCTCTCGCATCCCGAAATCGCACAACGCCTAGGCGAGCAGGGCCGCGAACACGTGCGCGAGAACTTTCTGGTCACGGGAAATCTGAAACGGTACCTGACTTTGTTCTTGCATGAATCCGAGGGTTAGTTACTTCCGGTGAGGCAAGAACAGGGTAGTCATCGAGCACAGCCGAAACCACACAAAAACTGACCTCGTCATCCGCGAAGTCCCGGTTAGACCAAAACCCGCGCTTGTCATCCTGAGCGCAGTCGAGGGACCTGCTGTTGCTCCGATTGCAGAAGACTGTGGGACGTTGGGTGGCGCGCCCGGCCGGTTGATCGCGCGCCAGAGCCACCAGTAAGCCTAAAGCTTCGCCAGCTCTGCCGCCAGCTTCTCCAGGCTTTGCGTCCAGCCCATCTCCATCCCCTTCAGGTAGGCGGCTGCGTAGTCGACCATCGCGGTGCCACGCGTTCGCAGCGTGAGCTTCGTCTTGCCGTCGTGCTCGGCAAACAGGACCGTCGTCAGTCCGTTGATGACCGGATTGCCCTCACGATCCACCGAATTATTGGTGAAGACGAGTCGCTCCGGCACGATAATCTCGCGATAGACACCTCCGCATGGAAATTCCTGGCCGTCCGGCGAACGCATCACGATGTCCCACGCTCCACCGACGCGCGCATCTGCTTCGCATATCGGGATCGTAAACATCTTTGGACCAAACCAGCGCGCCAATTGCTTCGGATCGATCCACGCTTGAAAGATGGTGTGATGCCAGACGCCGCCCGGTCTTACGTCCATCATGTGATGTGAATGGTAGTCGTGAAGCCTTTCGGCCCCCACCACTTCACCACTTGCTCGGGATCGGTCCACGCGCTCGACACCAACTCGCGCGGCGCGTTCACGATGCGGGTGATGACAATCTCCTGATCGGCGGTCGCCACCGCGGACTCACTTTTTCTTTCGGCCATGCTTTTTCTCCTTTACTTGAATTTCGTGTCTTTGAATCTCGTGAAGATACGCTTCCAGGCGATCGAGACTCTGCTCCCAAAATTGGCGATACTGCTCCACCCAAGCGGACACGTCATGCAGCGGCTGAGCATTGAGCCGGCATGGCCTCCGCTGGGCCTCGCGCCCTCGCGCGATCAGGCCGGCGCGCTCCAGCACTTTGAGGTGTTTGGAAATGGCGGGCATGCTCATTTGAAATGGCTTGGCAAGTTCCGTCACGGAGGCTTCCCCCGACGCGAGGCGCGCCAGGATCGCCCGCCTGGTGGGATCCGCGAGCGCGGCGAACGTGGTGTCCAAAGGAGTTAAGACAGTCATTTAACTAATGAGTTATATAACCACAGGGTTAACTGTAATGCTGAACGGAAGTGCTGTCAAGTGGATTTTTCTGATTCTTGCGTGCGCAAACTTGTAGGGCAGACAGTCTCGCCACGGGCCCGTCATTCCGAGCGGCTGCGAGGAAATCTGCTTTTTGTTCGTGGGAAGAGGAGACTTCCTGCCGCGGGATGGCAGCTTCAGCCTTGTAAGAAGGATTGTTTAGTCGAGCTATCGGACCTTGGACTCAAGTTCCGCCCACCGCGCGTAGAGCAGGTCGATCTCTTCTTGCGCTGCTTCTATCTCGCGATAAAGCCGTTCGAGCGAACGTGGATCTTTTAGCGCAACTTCCTGCAAGGAGTCGCGTTTCCGGTGCAGAGCCTCTTCCAGCGCGAGAAGTTTCGCTTCCATGGATTCGTATTCGCGGCTTTCGATGTACGACAATTTCTTCTTCAGGGGCGCCGCGACGATTACTTCTTGCGTCCCTTGCGAAGCCGCTTTGGGTTTCACCTGCTTGCGGGCGGCCTTCTCCGCGGCCCACTGCGAATAGTCGGCGAAGCGTTCGGCTTTCCCGTCTTCGCCTAGGCCCAGGACAACGGTGGAAACGCGATCCAGCAAGTAGCGATCGTGCGTGACCAGCACCAGTGCGCCTTCGAATTCGAGCAAACTCTCTTCCAGAATTTCGAGCGTGGGGATGTCGAGATCGTTGGTGGGCTCGTCGAGCAGCAGCAGGTCGGCCGGCTCCAGCATCAGGTTCGCGATCAACACGCGCGCCCGCTCGCCTCCCGACAACTTGCCGACGGGCTGATCGAGCTGCTCGCTTGCGAACAGGAAACGCGACGCCCACGAGGCGACGTGAATCACGCGTTCCCGATAGATCACCGAATCGCTGTCGGGCGCGAGCGCTCGGCGAAGAGTCAGATCCGCATTGAGTTCGCGGCGCTGGTCGAAATAGACGATCCGCAGCGCCTCTGCGCGCTCGATCTTACCCGTGATCGGCGCGATGTCACCACGGAGCAATCGGAGGAGCGTCGTCTTTCCGCTGCCGTTCGCTCCCACGAGTCCGACACGCATGCCGGACATGATTGTAAAATCGAGATTCTCAAACAGCGTTCGGCCTTCGTATCCGAATCCGACGCCCTCGAGATGCACCAGGCGCTTGGTCTTGCGGCCCGTGGCCGCGAAATCGATCCCGGCATTCGCCGTCTGGCTTCTCGTCTTCAGATCGGACAGTTCGGCGATGAGCTCGCCCGCGTTGTCGATCCGCGCCTTGGCCTTCGTCGCGCGTGCTTTGGGGCCGCGCCGCAGCCACTCCACTTCCGTGCGCACGCGATTCTCCAGCGCGCTTTGGCGCTTGGCCTGAGCGTGTAGGAACTCGGCTTTCTGTTCCAGGAAGCCGCTGTAATTGCCGGAAACGCAAAAAAGCCCTTCGGGATAGACGCGATTCAGCTCCGCCATGCGAGTCGGTACGTTTTCCAGGAAATAGCGATCGTGGCTGATGACGACACAGGCAAAAGACGCGCCTTGCAGCGATTTCTCCAGCCACTCGATGCCGGCGAGATCCAGGTGGTTCGTGGGTTCGTCGAGGAGCACGATATCCGGTTTTTGCACCAGAGCTTCCGCGATCGAGAGCCGCTTGCGCCAGCCTCCCGAAAGAATCGCGGCTTCCGCATCGAAATCCCGGAAGCCCGCACGGCCCATGGCTTCAGCCTCGCGAGCTGGCCATTCCGATGCCGCTACGCCAGCCCGACGCAGAGCGCGCCGCATCGCGCTGCGGATAGTGTCCCCCGGCTCGAACTGAGGGTCCTGCGGAACATATACCAACTTCGTGCCGCTGCGGAGCACCAGATCCCCGGAGTCGGGCTCAATACGACCCGCGAGAATTTGCAACAGCGTGGACTTGCCGGAGCCGTTCGGTCCGATCAGGCCCAGTCGATCGCCCTCCTGAATACTGAGCGACACGTTGCGAAACAACGGCGTGACACCGAAGGATTTCGCGATTTTGTTGGTGTTGAGTAAGAGCGCCACTTCGGAAAATTTAGGAGAGTCGCAATCCGGCAACGGGCCGGGGTTCTGCCCGTTCGAGCTTCTACTCTTTCATTGTCCAACACCTGGAAGCCCGCTGACCGATTTTCTTGCCGCGGGCGTGATACGTTTGTGTGAAGGGAATGTGAGAAAGAACGGACTACGCGTTGCTTGCGTCCGTTCCGGGATCTGTCCTGATTTTTCAGCGTACCTTTTTTCAGCAAGCTCTTAAGGAGTAGCCATGATCCAGCTAAAAGTAAACGGAAGCGCCCGGCAGTTCGACGGCGACGCGGAGATGCCTCTGCTATGGTATTTGCGCGATTTGATCGAGCTCACCGGAACGAAGTTCGGATGTGGGTTGGGCGTGTGCGGTGCTTGCACGGTGCACATCGACGGGAGAGCCATGCGGAGTTGCACGACGCCGATGAAGTCCGCCGCCGGTAAGGAAGTGCTGACCATCGAAGGCTTGAGCGCCAGGGGCGATCATCCACTGCAGAAGGCCTGGAAAGATTTGAATGTGCCGCAGTGCGGCTATTGCCAGAGCGGCCAGATCATGCAAGCCGCCGCGCTCCTCAAGGAAAAGCCGAAGCCGACGGATCGCGACATCGATCAGGCCATGGCGGGCAACATCTGCCGCTGCGGAACGTATCAGCGGATTCGAGCCGCCGTGAAGCAGGCGGCGGGGGTGAAAGCATGAGGCAAGACATGAGCACCGATAATATTTTCACCGTTGGCCGAGTCAGCCGGCGTGGATTTCTTGGCAACATCTTCTCGGCCGGGGCGCTGGTTCTCGGCGCGAGCGCGCTGCCCGTCAGTTCCCTTCTCCAGGCGCAAGGGCAGTCACCCAATGTGGACTATCCCGCCGATGCCGCTGCGTGGCATCCGAGCGTGTATCTGGGCCTGCAACCGGATGGGACCGTCCTCATCGTCGCGCACCGTTCGGAAATGGGTACGGGCATTCGCACTTCCCTGCCGATGGTAGCGGCCGAGGAACTCGAAGCCGACTGGAAACGCGTCAAGATCGTGCAGGCCGTAGGCGACGAAAAGTACGGTTCGCAGGACACTGACGGGTCCAAGTCGATTCGCGAGTTCTATGAACCCTTGCGTCAAGCGGGCGCCACGGCGCGCCTGATGCTGGAGCGCGCGGCGGCGGCCCAATGGAACGTCCCGGCGGCCGAGTGCCAGGCCCGGAATCATCAGATCGTCCACGCGAAATCCAACCGCAAGGTGGGTTTCGGGGAAATGGTCGCGGGAGCGGCCAAACAACCGGTTCCCAAGAGAGAGGAATTGACCTTCAAGCCGGCGGCGGATTATCGCTATGTCGGCAAGTTGGTTCCGATTGTCGATATGGACGACCTCGTCACGGGCCGGGGCATGTTCGGGCAGGATATGAAGGTACCCGGCATGGTCTACGCGTCGATCGAGCGAGCGCCGGTATTCGGCAGCACGGTCAAAAGCGTGGACGACACCGACGCCCGCAAAGTCTCAGGGGTTTCGCGGACTTTAACCATCGCTCCCTATACGCCGCCGTATGGTTTCCAGGCGCTGGGCGGCGTGGCCGTCATTGCCGATAACACATGGGCCGCCATGCAGGGCCGCAAGAAGCTGAAGATCGAGTGGAACCGCAGCCCTCACGCCGGTCACGATTCAGCGGCGTATCGCCGGGAACTGGAAGCCACGGTGCGCCAGCCTGGCAAAGTAGAGCGCAACGAGGGCGACGTCGATAAAGAATTCGCCAGCGGCAGAAGAGTTGTCGAAGCCGCGTATTATGCCCCGCAATTGGCGCACGTGTCCATGGAGCCGCCCGCCGCCGTCGCCGAATTCAAGGATGGCAAGGTAACCGCGTGGGCGCCTACCCAAAATCCGCAAGCCGTCCAGGACACCGTGGCGAAAGCGCTCGGCATCAAGAAAGAAGACGTGATCTGCCACGTAACATTACTCGGCGGCGGATTCGGACGCAAGTCGAAACCGGATTTTGTGGCCGAAGCGGCTTTACTGTCGAAGCAAGCCGGGAAGCCGGTGAAAGTCGTATGGAGTCGCGAGGACGACATTCACTTCGACTATTTCCATTCGGTGGCGGCAATGTATCTGAAGGCCGCCGTTGACGAAAAGGGCCGTCCAACCGCCTGGCTGGGGCGCAGCGCCTATCCACCGATCGCTTCACAGAACGACGTGAATGCACGCTACGGAGGCTTGGGAATGATGGGGTGGGCGGATATCCCCTGGGAGATTCCGCATATCCGTACCGAGAACGGACAGGCCGAGGCGCACACCCGCATCGGCTGGCTGCGCTCCGTAGGCAACGTTTTCCATGCTTATGGAGTGCACTCCTTCGTGGATGAACTCGCCGCGCAGGCGGGACGCGACCGCGTTGAATATCTGCTCGATCTGATCGGCGGCAAACGCGTGATCGAATTGCGGCCGGAAGCCCAGCGTGCCCAACCTAACCCGTACCCGATCGATACCGCGCGCACGCGCCGGGTGCTCGAAATGGTGGCGGAACAATCCAATTGGGCTAAAAAGAAATCCGGCAATGGCCATGGATTCGGCGTCGCCGTCCATCGCAGCTTTCTCACTTATGTCGCGACCGTCGTGGAGGTCGAGGTCGATAACAAAGGCGGCATCCGCATTCCACGCATCGATACAGTGGTGGACGCGGGCAAAGTGGTGAATATCGATCGCGCTAAATCGCAACTCGAGGGAGCGGCGGTCTTTGGCGCAAGCTTGGCTCTGATGAGCGAGATCACGGCGATGAACGGCATGATCCAACAATCCAACTTCCACCAATATCAGGTGGCGCGCATCGGCGAGGCGCCCGTCCAAACCAACGTGACTATACTGCAGAGCGACGCTCCCCCGGCCGGAATCGGTGAGCCGGGTGTCCCTCCCATCGCTCCGGCCCTGTGCAACGCGATCTTCGCGGCCACCGGGAAACGGATCCGCGAGCTTCCCATTAGGAAGCAGTTGGCGTAGCGCGGCCGGCGACATATTTAGTGCCCGGGCGGCGTAAAGGCAGGGATAAAAGCTCTGTCCCGTCCTCTAACTTTTGCGTGCTCCTGTAAACAACAACCCAACCGAGCTCCCACTTTTCTCTGATTTCCGTATGGATTTTCAGATTTTTCCGATGGGGTCTCAGGGCTGGTGTCCCGGCAACGTCCGATATGGCACTCGCGTACGCGTGACAGCGATTCGCTGGGAATCCTCTGAGGAGATCTTTGCCCGTCTCACTTAACTAATTGAAAAGGTCATGTTCTGTTTCGAGAAATCGAATTCGCCGGAGAGGGCTGCATGAACTACTTAATCACAGGGGGTGCGGGTTTCATTGGTTCGCATCTTGCCGAAAGGCTTGTCGCTGAGGGCCATGGGGTGGTGGCGCTCGACGATTTGAGCACCGGCTCGCTCGGCAATCTGGATGCGCTTTTTGAGCATCCGCGATTCGCGTTCGTCGAAGGCAGTGTTCTGGATCGTCCGCTGGTCCGGGAGCGCGTCGCCTTGTGCGACGCGGTGATTCATCTGGCCGCCGCAGTCGGCGTACGTCGTATCCTCGATGACCCTCTCGCCGCCCTCAAGACCAACGTGGCGGGCTCTGACACTGTTCTGGGGGCGTGCGCGGAGTTCCGCTGCGGCGTCCTGCTTGCCAGCACATCGGAAATCTACGGAAAGAACGAAGCCGTTCTGTTGTGCGAGGACGCAGACTCCATCCTGGGACCGTCCTCGATCACACGCTGGTCCTACGCGGCGGCCAAGAAGCTCGACGAATTTCTCGGTTTGGCTTACGGTTCGCGCTACGGAATTGCGGTCGCCATCACGCGCTTTTTTAACATCGTGGGCCCGCGGCAATCAGCGCGTTACGGGATGGTGCTGCCTTCCTTCGTGCGTGCCGCCATGGCGAATCAACCTATCTGCGTTTTTGGCGACGGCCAACAGACCCGCAACTTTACTTACGTCGACGATTGCGTCGAAGCGCTCACACGCATCTTGCGGAATCCCTCGACCGCCGGAAAAATCTTCAACATCGGGAGCCCGGAAGAGGTATCGATGTTCGATCTGGCAAGCCGTGTCAAGGGCGCCGCCAAGTCCTCATCGCCCATCGTCCTGGTGCCCTACACCGACGCGTACCCGGAGGGTGGCTTCGAGGACATGCGGCGGCGCGTGCCCTGTACCTGCCGGATCGAGGCCCTTACCGGCTGGAGGCCGCGCATTGGCTTGAACGCCCTCATTCGCAAGACCATCGACTATGAAACCGCCCGGCACAGGACAGCATGGCTCGAAGACGTCTGCGACGACGCGACCGCGGAGAATGAGGAAATCGCAAGCGCGTTGGAATCTAGACTTTTTAATAGATATTAGACACTCTATCTTCGGGAGATGGCAAGTCCATATTCAGACGACCTACGGCGGAAGCTGTTGAAAGCGCATCAGCGTGGAGCGGGGAGCCTGTCGCAACTGGCCCAACGCTTCGATGTGAGCCTGGCGTGGGCCAAGAAAATTTCGGCGACACTGCGCTCGACCGGGAAAATGGAGCGGCCGCCCGGCGGGCGGCGCGGGCCCGCCAGCAAAATGACCGCTGAAGTACAAGAGGATCTGCGGAACTGGATTGGCAAGCAGCCGGACCTAACCTTAGCGGAGCTGCAGGATCGGCTGTGGAAGCAGAGGAAGCTGAAAGTCAGCGTGGGCCGGCTGTGGATGGCCCTTCGTGACATGGGATTGCGGCTCAAAAAAAGTCACTCCACGCCGCCGAGCAAGATACCGTCGCCGGCCAGCTACAACGCAGCCTCTGGCGCGAGGAAACGAACCAGCTCGATCCGGCGAGGCTGATTTTCCTGGACGAGAGTGGCGTGACCACGGAGATGACGCGCCGCTACGGACGCGGCCCCGGCGGCGAACGCGTTCGCGAAGGCACACCGGGAGGACACTGGCGAACGCTGACCGTGCTGGGCGCGATTCGCCTATCGGGATGGGTGGCGACCATGACCATCGAAGCTGCCACCGATGGAGAGATTTTCCTGGCCTACGTGGAGCAGGTGTTGTGCCCGCAACTGCAACCGGGCGACATCGTGGTCATGGATAATTTAGCCGCTCACAAGGTCGCTGGCGTGCGCGAGCTGATCGAGAACACCGGAGCCCGACTGCGCTATCTGCCGCCGTACTCTCCGGACTTCAACCCCATCGAGAAGTGTTGGTCCAAGGTCAAACAACTCCTCCGTGCTGCCAAGGCCCGCTCTCTGTCCAGCTTGGAATATCGCCTCTCCGAGGCCCTCGCTGCAGTCACTCCTCGCAACGTCCAGTCCTGCTTCCGTCACTGCGGCTATGGTCTATCTAAGTGAGCACTCCGGCGCGCGAATCATGAAAGTGACCTGGGCCACGTCCAGATGTCGCGTCCCTGGGTCGCGTCGATGGGCTGAGTTCATCGATTGCGTCCACGAGTCGCGTCCGTACGATTTCGGTAGAGACGCAGCCGCTGAAAGAGGCCGAATCAGCAGTTGCGGCTAGGGATGGAGCGCTAGAATTGCTTTTCCCGCAGCGCCCGTGTAAATCAGCTCCACCGTGCGAATGCCTTCGGTCTTGCCTCTATATGGAAAATAGATCAGCCCCGCCTCCGGCAGAAGGCGTTCTCCTTCCGGCAAAGATGCCTTCTGGACCCGCTGCTGCATCGCGCGTTTGAGCTCGATCGGCATCTTGACCGGCGCGGGCGGTGGCTCGCCCTGAGCGTTTCCGCCGCTGCCGACGCTCGTCTTCGATTTCGATTGAGCCGCTTGGGGCGGCTCCCATTCGGGATCTTTCAGAGATTCGAACACCAATCCATACGGCTGGGCGGGCGTCGGCATCTTCTTCCCATTGATACGGAGCGAGAAATCTCCAAAGGATAGATTGAGACGCGTATCCGGTGGGCCGAACAACCCCACTTCGACCACGACGTAGTCTTCCGCCGAGAGGATCGCCTGCGGGGTGGGCACCGTGTGCCCTGTAAACTCGGCGGCGATCGTCACCGCGCCGGCTTCCGCATGTGCCTGATAATCGCCGGGAGTGGCCCGCGGCGGGAGGCTCGGAGCGTCGTGGGTTTGCCCGTCGTGGGTCGGGCTGTCCTGCGCGCCCGGCGCATTGCGGTTCGGCGCCCCTTGCCCGTATGCACCAGGCAACAGAACAGCGGCCCAAACAGCGGCCGCGACTATTTTTGATCCTTGCATTCCTCACAATTTAACACGGCCACGCAGGAACAACATCCCTCCTCAAAAAAGGTAGTGGCTGGCTCACTACCCAAAAAAACGATGGGCTCGATCAATCTTGCTGGAGTGATTTTGAAACCGTTCGGGCACCTCCTGCTACCATGAGTCTGTCGGGGTCGAGATGGGCGAATGGAACGGCCTTTCGCGTGCTTCATTTCCTGCCGGGCATCCAAAGGACTCAACCAATGCAGCTCCGTCTCGGCTATGAACTGATTTATACCTTTCCACAGCCGACTCCGATCATCCTGGTGGTGAATATACACGATTCACGTGCCTCCGATATCATGGTTCCCGATCAGCTCATCACCGATCCGTTCGTTCCGATCCGCCTTTATCGCGACCACTTCGGGAATCAATGCAGCCGCCTTCTCGCGCCCGCCGGACGCCTTCGCCTGACGGCCGACGCCATCATCCGGGACAGCGGTCAGCCCGATGCGGTCTGGTCCAGTGCCTGGCAGGATACCGTGGAGGATCTTCCCGAAGAGACGCTGCCGTTCTTGATGGGCAGCCGCTATTGTGAAACGGATTTGTTGTCTTCCACTGCTTGGCAGCTGTTTGGCGGCACGCCGTCCGGTCACGCGCGCGTGCAGGCCATCTGCGATTACGTGCATAACCACATCGCCTTCAACTACCAGAACGCCCGGGCGACGCGTTCCGCCGCCGAAGCTTTCTACGAGCGTACGGGCGTCTGCCGCGACTACGCGCATCTGGCCATCGCGTTCTGCCGCTCCATGAATATTCCGTCGCGCTATTGCACCGGCTATTTGGGCGACGTCGGGACGCCGCCTCCCTACCCCCCCGGCGATTTCGCCGCGTGGTTCGAGGCCTGGATCGGCGGCCGCTGGCATCTGTTCGACCCGCGCAACAATGTGCCGCGCATCGGCCGTGTGCTGATGGCGCGGGGCCGCGATGCCTCCGACGTCGCCATCGCCACCACCTTCGGGCCCAATACGCTGGAGAGCTTCCGGGTGTGGGCCGATGAGATACCCGACGGCGGGAAATTGAGACCAACCAACTGATGTCTTTTCTTACGGTGCGCCACTCCACCGTCTATCGCTACCGGGAACCCGTCCGCCTGGGTGAGCATTGCATGATGTTCCGTCCGCGCGAAAGTCACGATCTGCGCCTGATCCGGACCAGTCTGGTCATCACCCCGGAGCCGGCTCGCCTCCGCTGGCTGCACGATCCCTTCGACAACTCCGTCGCCGTCGCGAATTTCGAGGGGACCACCGCGGAGCTCCGTTTCGAAAGCACTGTGACACTGGAGCATTTTGAGACCTCCACGCCGGACTACCCGCTCGAAGACTATGCGCGCACCTATCCTTTCCGCTATTCCGACGAGGATTTCCCCAATCTCATGCGAGCCCTGGCGCATCATTACCCCGTCGAAAGCGTGTCCCAATGGGCTCTGCAATTTCTCGATCCGGCGGAGACGACCGGCACCATGAAGATCCTGCGCGCCATGACGCGCGGTATTGGCGAGCAGTTTGTCTATACACGCCGTATCGAAAAGGGCGTGCAGACTCCCGAAGAGACACTACGCAGACGCCGGGGCAGTTGCCGGGACTTTGCCGTTTTGATGATGGAAGCGAGCCGGTCGCTCGGCATTGCCGCGCGCTTCGTCAGCGGTTATATCTACGTGCCCAACCGTTCCAAGATCGCCGGCGGCGGCGCCACGCACGCCTGGATGCAGGCCTATTTGCCCGGCGCCGGCTGGATCGACTTCGACCCCACCAACAGCATCATCGGCAACCGTAACCTCATTCGCGTCGCGGTTGCATGGGCTCCCGAGCACGCACTGCCCTTATGGGGCACCTATGAGGGACCCCCCGGAGCATTCCTTGATATGGACGTCACGGTGAACGTCGCCGAAGTGAACGGTTGAGCCTGCCGCATCGCTCGCCATTCGCTTTTTTTCCTGCTGATCATCGGCTGGTTGCGATGATCGCGATCCCCCTCCGTCAGATGCCCGCGTACCAGGAGTAGCCGACTTCCGGAGACGAAGAGCCCAGTCCTTTCCCTATGTTCTTCAGACTGTCGGTTACGGTGATGCGCGAGAGATACTTCACGCTCTTGTAGCCCAGCTGGCGCGCGACCCGCAGACGCACCGGAGCGCCGTGCGGCGTGGGAAGCTCCCCGCCGTTCATCCCATAGGCGATCAGCGTCTGCGGATGCCACGCGTCCGCCATATCCAGGCTCTCCCAGGCATCGTCAAAAGGAAAGAAGACCACGTAACTGGCCTGCGGGTGCACGCCAACTAAACTCAAAAGATAAGAAACGGGGACGCCGGTCCATTCGGCAATGCTGGACCAACCCTCCTCGCACGTGTGCATTGTGATCTGCGTGCGGGACGGATAACTCTTCAGTTCCGCCAGAGAAAACGACGATGGGCGTGCCACTAAACCGTCAACCTGGAGCCTCCAGTCCGCGAACCCTCCGGCGAGGAGGCGTTGGTATTTTTCTTTTTCCGGAGGCATGCCGTTCACCGGGAAGTCCTTTGAAATCCGGCTGCGGTCAAATTCGCGGGCGAGCGAATGGTGGGACGTCAAGAGCCGCTGCGAAGCATACGTCAGCGTCTCACCGACGCCGTAAACGCCCCCGTGGTCGGGTGGGATCAGGCCATAGCGGTCGGCCAGCCGTGCAGCGATCGCCAATCCCGACGCGCCGGCGGCGGTCGCCAGGCCAGTCCTGATCATTCCGCGCCGGGAGAGATTGCTCATCCGTTTCCCTTTCCTGCGGCTTCCTCGACGACAACATCACGAGAGACGGCATGACCCGTGATCATGCCGCGCATATTCTTGATGAATCCATCTGCCACGACCATGGCGACATGCACAAGTAGAAAAAGAACCAGGAAGCTCGCGATGAAAAAATGAATCGTCCGCGCGGATTGCTGGCCGCCGAGGACGGTCACCAGCGCCGGGTAAACGGAGGTAATGGCCGGGGACATGGCCAGCCCGGTCCAGATCATCACAGGAAACAGAACGAAAACGACCGTCGAATAGGTAAGCCGTTGAAGCATGTTGTAGGTCGCCGGCTTTGCCGGAAGAAAATCTTGACGAAAGTGCTGCGACAGGAAGCCTGCCGGCACGTACAACGCACCCGTGATAACTGAAAACCACGCGGAAAGAAAGTGGAGAGAACGTCCCCAGCCCGATTGCCCCGTCAGCAGGAACGGAAGCGGCAAATCGATCAGCGAAGGAGTGCCCACGCTCCCCGTCTCACCCCAATAAAGACGCGGATGAGCCAGCAAAATCGCGATCCCGCTGATCAACAGGCCCACAAAGCTGATGGCGTTGATCCAATGGGTGATGCGGACGATCGCCGAATGCCGCGGCGCATGGCTGCGCGGAAAATCCGCGATATCTGACCTTCGGATCTCGAGCCGCGAAGAGTAAGCGGACTCAGCCATAAGCCACCAGCGGTGATCGTATCACAGGATACGTTTCTGAGGAGGACGTATCGGTTTCCGCTAGGAGGATGTTGAAAAAGGGGCAGACTACTCTGTCCCTACTCGTAAAACTCATGATTTCACGTTCGAGCGTGGGAGTGGACAGAGCGGTCTGTCCCCTTTTTCAACAAGCTCCTAGATCCGATGTACTCGCTTTTGGGTCAGGCCCGTCCAATCCCTCGTGAGGGCATGCTTGATCCTGTTTCGAAGCCCGTTTAACCATTTTCGCGATCATCGCATCCCTTCGAAGATACGATGCATCTAAGAGAGTGTTGAAAAAGGGGACAGACTACTCTGTCCCCACTCGTAAAACTCATGATTTCACGTTCGAGCGTGGGAGTGGACAGAGCGGTCTGTCCCCTTTTTCAACAAGCCCTAAAAGTGGGGTAGGACTTTAACCTCGGTGAAGCGTGATTTTTGACCCCTTAAGGACGGCTTCGCTATAATCTAGGTGTAATCGACATTTTTACTCGCGCATGCGCACGTTCGCCTGTTTTTGGTTCATTGTTACAATTGTCTGCGCTTCGCCTCAAGCGATTGAACGCGCGGAATCGCTTTATCAACAAACAGATTACGCTGCGTCCCTTCGCGTTTTAGATTCAGATCCGGCTCCCGATGCGGCCACCTACGAACTGACCGGCAAGAACTATTTCATGCTGGGCGACTACGAAAGAGCCGTACAGTTTTTCGAAAAGGCCGTCGCGATCGCGCCTTCTGTTTCCGATTATCAACTCTGGCTCGGTCGTGCCTACGGCCGTCGCGCGGAAACGGGAGGCTTGCTGCTCGCGGCTTCGCGCGCATCGAAAGCTCGCCATTGTCTGGAGACGGCCATCGCTCTCGACCCACGTAATGCCGAGGCGATGAACGACTTGTTCGATTTCTACCTGAATGCTCCGGGTGTCCTCGGCGGCGGACCGGAGAAAGCGGAAGCCATCGCCCAGCGAATCGAACGCGAGAGACCGGCCGAATATCACCACGAATTGTCGCAGTTGGCCGACCATAAAAGGCAGTATTCCGACGCGCTCGCGCACCTCCGCAAAGCGGCCGAACTCGCACCGCACGAGCTGGGCAGGGTACTCGACCTCGCGCGGTATCTCGCCAAACTCGGGCGCATGGAGGAGAGCGACGCTTATTTTGCCCAGGCCGAAAAGCGCTGGCCCAACGATCCCGCTCTCGCCTTCGCGCAAGCCAAGACCAACGTGGATCATCATCGCGAGCTGGAGCGGTCGCGGCAACTCTTGGAGCAATACCTCAACTCCAAGCTCACGCCCGACGATCCTCCCAAACAGGCCGCCGAGAAACTATTGCGTCAGATTGCGAGCCGGTAACCTCCCGGTGATTTCCCCGGCTGCTTCCATGTCCCGAACGCTCGTACTCAAGACCTTCTCCGTTTTACTGCTGTTCATCGCGCTCAAGGCGGCCGGCAATCTTGCGCTCGCCTGGGGCATGCAACACCTGGCGGAAAGTGCTTCGGCCAACCCCCTGTTCTACCTCCGGGCGATGTTGAACCCTTATGTGCTCGGCGGAGTAGCCGCCTTAATCGTAGCCCTGCTCGTGCGCATGGTTCTGCTGAGCCTTTCCGATTTGAGTTTCGTGCTGCCGGTCACCGCGATCGGATACGTCATCGCCACATTTCTCGGCAAGACGGTTTTGCATGAGGAAGTGAGCTCTACCCGATGGCTGGGAACCGTTCTGATCTTCATCGGCGCGGCCCTGACGAGCTCTACCGTGCAAACAACCGCCCGCGTGCAAGAGGCGCGCCTTATAGAGGAAAAGCGGCTCGTGGAAAGGAACTCACTGTGAGATGGCTCCTGGTGGCCGCGATGGTCGCCGCAACCGCGCTGAGCGATCTGCTCCAGAGCTTCGAGATGAAGCGGGCCGGCGAGCAGTCGGCCGGCGCGCGTGGATTAATGCGTTTGCTGCGGATGATCGTCCAGCGCCGCTTTCTGATTCTTTCGATCGCCTGCCTGGCCGTCTCCTTCTTTTCGTTCATGGCGCTGGTGCGGATCGGACCTCTCAGCTTCGCGGTTCCAGCTTCCGGCGCAAGTTTCTTTCTGGAAACCCTGCTCGCGAAAATTGTCCTTCACGAGCGGATCGGCGTGCGCAGAGCGGCCGGCGCATTGATTGTCCTCGCGGGAGTAGTCCTGGTCGGCGGGTGAAATAGCCGGGCATTCCCACGACCGCGTTCTCAAAATTGTTCGGCCCAGCGTTGTGGCGCACGCACTCGTGCGTGCCGCGTCGCCACTCTTGGCGACGCCTCTGCGACGTCCCAAAGCCTTTGTTTAAGGTCGCCCTGCAATGATGCAAAACTTACCCTTTGCGCATCCTCAAGTGCCTCCCGCTATCGCTTCACGACCGCCGGCGCAACCGGGACCAGCTGCCCATCGCGAATGTAATATTCCGCCCCGCGCCATCGGACGCTGCTCTGGGTAAAGCTTGCGAGCCAAATCGCAAAGGCTACCGCATCCCACAGAGGGATGAGTGGGACCTGGCGAAGAGAATGCGGCTGGCGCAAGCCGTGGACTCCTATCATCCACGTGATGGCCGACCGCAACGCCATATAAGCGCCGAAATAGGCCGCGGCAACAGCCATGGACGGTTGAACCATCACCGCCGCCAAAGACCACGCGAGCCCTTGCGTGAACAGCAATCCCACATGTCCCCACGGACGCATGTGGCGCATCACTACGATCCAGCGCAAGCGCTTTTGAAACAGATCGCGCATCGAATGGTAATCGGAAACCGTCAGCACTGAATACCGCAGCAGTCTCACCTCATAGCCCTGTTCGGCGATCAGACGGCCGACGAGCAGGTCGTCCGCGGGACGATTCTCAATCGACGCGTAGCCTCCGAAACCAGCGAGCCTCGCTCGCGTCGTGGCAATCGAGGGTCCCAAAGCGAATTTGATTCCGTCCAATTGCCAGGCCACTAGAATGCCGGCATAGAAATCCGAGATCATGCCCGCGGTCTGCATACGATCGATAAAGCTATGATGGTCCGCGTGAACGTAAAAGCAGGTGACCGCTCCGACTTTGGGATCGCGCAGGGGAGCGGTCATGGCGCGAAGATAATCCTGACCCACCCTCACGTCGCTATCGCTGATCACGACGGTCTCGTGGCGCGCCTCGGCCACTAAACGCGCCAGTTTTGCGACCTTGTCGTTCGTGGCCAGGCGTCCGGACCCGAACAGGACGCGGATGGAGCACTGGGGAAAATCGCGCTGTACTTGCTCCACCACCTGAAGTACTTTTTCATCCTCGGGATCGATGCACAGGACCATCTCATATTCCGGATAATCCTGACGGCAGAAGCTCGCGAGATTCTCATAGGCATCGGGATCCAGGCCGCGAAACGGCTTGAGGACGCTCACCGAAGGTGAATACGAGGGGTCTGCGGCTGCGGCGCGCTGGCGGAAAAATCGCCACGAGCTGTACAGCACGATCAAATAGTAAACAAAAGGGATGGCTGCAATCCCGAGCAGAATGGGGCGAGCCATCACCTCAGGTTACTAGACACGGAGGGGTTTCTGCTGGAGCGCGGAAACGCAACTCCCTGCGTGGCGCCGAACGTCAGCGGGCGCTCTTCGATAATGAAATCGCCACGCCCTCGCGGCGTCGTTGATTCCGCGAGTTTCTCCACTCCACTTGGGGAAGGAACAACGACCGGTCGATACGGTCCTGATACTTCATTGCGATATTCATCAGCGAATCCAGCAGCGATTCGGAAAGCTTATGCGGCCTCAGCCCGAGATCCACCAGCTTCGAATGCTTGGCGTTGTAGTAATGCTCCTCGGATTCCACCCGCGGGTCCGGAAGATGATCGATCTCCACCGGCAGCCCCATATCTTTGGCCGCCGTCTGCACCATCCGCGCAAGATCCAGTACCGAGAACTGCTCCGTGAATTGGTTAAACACACGGCATTCACCAGGATTGGCCGGATTCAGGCACGCAAGCTCGATGCACCTCACCGTGTCGCGGATATCCAGAAACCCCCGGGTTTGTCCGCCCTTGCCATACACCGTAAGAGGATGCCCCGCGGCAGCCTGCACGCAGAACCGGTTCAGAACGGTACCGAAGATTTCGTCGTAGTCGAAACGATTAATCAGCGCCTCGTCGAGAGCCACTTCGTCGGTCATCGTTCCGTACACCACGCCCTGGTTCAGATCGGTGGCGCGCAATCCCCAGATCTTGCACGCGAACATCATGTTATGACTGTCATGCACCTTGGAAAGGTGGTAAAACGACCCGGGCTGCTTGGGAAACGGAAGCACGTCGCTCCGTCCATTGTGCTCGACCCGGATGTAGCCTTCCTCAATATCGATGTTCGGCGTGCCGTATTCGCCCATAGTTCCGAGTTTGATCACATGGCAATCCGGCCGCAATTCGTGGACCGCGAACAGTAGGTTCAGCGTCCCGACGACGTTATTCACCTGCGTGAATACGGCGTGCTTCCTGTCGATCATTGAATACGGAGCGGCCCGTTGCTCGGCGAAATGGATGACTGCGTCCGGCCGGAAGGATTCAAGAACGGAGGCGAGAAACTCGTAATCGGTCACGTCGCCGCAATAAGACTCGATGGTCTCGCCGGTGAGATCCTGCCATACCCGCAGGCGCTCCGGCAGCGGCCGAATCGGAGTCAGCGTTTGCGCGCCGATCTCGTGATCCCACTGGCGGCGCAGGAAGTTGTCTACGATGCTCACCACATGGCCCATACGGGACAAGTGCAGCGCCGTCGCCCAACCGCAATATCCGTCACCGCCTAAGACACAGATTCTCATACTTGTGAACGCTCTCCTCCGACTTTCTTTGGGAAGACACCCGTTGGCCTTCTCGGGCCTAGGCGTAAGAAAACAGGTTTAAGTTTATAGAGATGCGATTTAACCATTGTAGGTTACGGCAATTTCATCTCAACAGAAATGATCGGGTTTCGGAATACAGCCCCAAGGTGATTGACGAGAATGGAAGAGAAAGAGTACACGTGTTTCCGCTTGCGCCGCGAAATTAAAGCAATTCGCGGCAAAAATCGCGGCGGCTCTCAGGGGTAACATTGGAAGAGGCGTTTACGTCGAAAGACTGATGCTGGACAGCTTAGGGATGACAAGGCGTAGCGCATTGCTGGCATTGGGTTTGGGAGCCGAGTTCGCAAAGAACCCCGCGCTCCTGCTGGCGGCGGACTTTTGGGATCAAAAGCCGCCCGAGGAATGGACCAAGGAGGAAATAGAGCGCCTCCTGACAAAGTCGCCGTGGGCCAAGGACGCCTCCATCACCAACACCGCGCTGATCAACCCTTTCGGAACACCCAGAACGGTTACCAGCCGGCGCGGAAGGACGACCGGAAATCCGAACGGCGAGACGCAGATTCCCGAAATCACCGGGAAATGGAAAGCCACAGTGCGCTGGGATTCGGCCCTTCCCGTCCGGGAGGCGCTCAAAACCAAGATGAGCGTCGCACTTTCCGAGAATTACATCATCAACGTTTTTGGAGACGTTCCCAGCCCCGCGCCTTCGAATGACGACAGCGCCGACGAGCGTAAGACGAAATTTGACATCCTGCAAGAGCGCACCAGACTGGAGCGCAAGGACGACCCCATCGAACTGAAGCGCGTGGAACCGGGCCCGGCGACTCCTTACTCGCCGCCGGGGACGCTCTTCTATTTCTCCCGCGTCTTCCCGCTCACGCCGGAAGATAAGCAGGTTACCTTCGTCACGAAGATCGGTCCACTGGAAGTGAAGTGTAAGTTCACGCTCAAAGAGATGCTGTACCGGGGCAATCTGGAGCTGTGACGTTCGGTCGGGCGCGGACCGCAGGGTAAGGGCACTGTGATGCCTCGGATGTCCTGACCCTCAAGATCACTGGTGGGCCGGGCCCCCGGCCTGCGCCGGGCCCCCGGTCCGGCTCCCACGGCTTGCAGAAGGAAGGCCCCCTGGTTACTTAAATCACTGCGTTACTTTCCCACGACCAGGATGGAAAACGAATCCGGAACAATCGCGCCGCGCCCTGCGCGTCCACCCGGCTGCGCTGGCGGAGTCGGCGGACCGAATTCAGCGCCAATCAGGATGATGTGGCCCGTCTTGGTGTCCAACGCGCTCGTGCGGGCGCCCGGCATCGTCGTCAGCGTCTGCTCCAGCTCGAAGCTGGTGGGGCTCTTTTCCTTGATGATCGACAACGTGCCGTCCACCTGCGAGCTGAACGCCTCCATCGTTTTCGGGTTGAACGTAACACCATCGCTGTTCATGCCGATCGGAATCGTCGTGATGATGTTGCCATTGTCGGCGTTGAGGATCACCATGTTCGCGGGATTGCGGCACGCGGCAAACAGAACGCGATTTTTCACGTCCATCGCCAGGCCCGCGCAAGTTCCGCCTTTGCCCTTGACGTCATAGTGGGCCGTGACCTTCATCGTCTTCTGATCCACCACGGCGATGTTGTCCATATCTTCCACGTCGATGTACAGATGTCCTTTGCCGTCGGAAGCCGCCTGCTCCGGCATGCCGCCGATATCGAGCGTGCCCAGGATGGTGCCCTCCTTTCCGTCAATCGCCGTCACGTGCGGCGACGGGTGACTGAGAATGTAAACCGTCCCGTTCGACGGATCGAAAAACGAGCCGTCCGGGTTGCCCTGCACGTCAATCATCTTGATGGTCGCGAGGGTCTTCGTGTCGAACATCGTAATCGGCTTGCTGCTGGCAAAGCCGTGGCCGGCCTTCGGGTCGATCGCCGCTCCGTGCGCGTTCGTGGTCTTCACTTCGCCCACCGGCTCGAGCGTATCGAGGTTGTAAACGTTGACGCGTGGCATCGGTCCCGTGCGTGCGATGTACAAGCGGCGCGCCTGAATGTCCACGTTGACATAATCGTAGCCGCCGGTTCCGCCGACCTTGGCGGTCTTGAGCACTTTATACGGTCCCGCGGCAGGGGCCTGCGCCCATGCGGCGGGTGTACAAATCGCCAGCGCTACAGCAATTCCCAGAGAGAGTCGTGTCATGGAAAATTTCCTCGATTGAGTATACATGTTGTTTACCGGAACCGATTAGCGTCCCGCCATGCGCATCTCAAACAAATAGAGCTGTCATCCCGAGCGAAGTCGAGGGATCTGCTTTTTCTTCCGGCAACTTCGCATTCGAGCTCGGCCAGATCAAGCCGGCGTACGGTTGATTTCTTCGATCGAGCGCTAACGGTTCGCCGAAATCTTTCCTGTCGATTTAGGTTCGGGAGCCCACGCGACCGTCGCCTCCTCCCACTTGTTATCCGTCAACTGCCGAACATCCGTGCCATTGACGCGCATCGCGAAAATCTCTCCATACGGCTGAGGCAAACCGTCAAACAGCGCCATCTCGTCCTTGAAGCCCATTCTGCCGCTGCTGAATACGGCCCACTCGCCGTCCGGCGACCACGCGGAATGCGCGTTGACGCCCGGTGTATCGGTTAACTGATGAATCCCGGAGCCATCCGGACGAATCGTGAAGAGCTGAAAATCGCCGCCCGCGCGATCGCTGGTAAACATGATCACGTCCCCGTTCGGCGACCACTCCGGGAAATTATCGTAATGCGAGCCGTCCGTCAGCGTGGTCGTCTTTCCGTCGGCAAGAGTCAATATCATGAGCTGCTTTCCGTGTTTGTAGACCAGCCTCTTGCCATCCGGCGACCAACTCGGGAACCCGTTGTTCACGCCATCGTCGACGATCTCGTGATATCCCGAGCCATCCGGCTTCATCAAAGCGATGGGCGCTGCGGGCAATCCAGGGGCGCGGAAATATCTTCCCACCGAGAGCGCAATCTCATCGCCCGCGGGCGACCAGACGGCATTGAACGCGCTATAGCCTTCCTTCTTGAACAGCGTGGCCACTCCCGTGCCATCCGTGTTCATGACCTCGATGCTGGTATTGGTCGGATTCAATCCGTTGCCGGCCTGGGCGCTGTACACCAGCTTCTTCCCGTCCGGCGAGAACGAAGGAAACGGCTCATTCAAAAATAATTCGAACTCGGGATCACGGCTGAACGTTGGCACCATGCGCTGGAGGGACGCCGGCTGCAGGATCCGGTCGTAGATTACTTGCTTCCCGTCAGCGGTCCAGGTAGATCGCCGGACCGATCCTTTGACGATCGGCGCCACACGGCGATCCGGATAAAACACCTTCAGTCCTTCGGTGTCCGTTCCACTTCGCACGACGTAGCTGATCTTTCCCTCCGGCAGGAATTGCGGCGCGAACTTTGTTTCGTTCGACGCGGTGTAGCCTTTCTTTTCACCCGTCATCACGTCCACCGAAACGATATCGATCCGCGAGGCGTTGTTCTTGGCCATGTACGCGCCCAGCTCATCCGTCTCGTAGTACAGAATCTTCTTGCCGTCGGCCGACCACGCCGGGCTCCCCGCCACGCCGCCTACGCGCGTGATACGCCGCAGGCCGCTTCCATCGGGCCGAACGACGTAAATTCCCGTCGACTGCATATGCTCCCAATGCAACGGAATCGTCCCGGGATTCGAGTCCCGATCCGAACTGAACGCGATCCATTTTCCGTCGGGCGACCACGCAGGGCGAAAATTGCCCGCCCGGCTATTGGTCAGGTTCTTATATTTCTTCGCGGCGATATCCAGCAGCCAGACGTTCGCGAATCCATTCCCTCTGGTCGACATGAACGCCAGCGTATTGCCGTCGGGCGAAAGTGCGGCTTGATCGTCAAACGCCAGATCGCTCGTGAGCTGCTCCAGGCCGGTGCCATCGGGATGCACGCGATATATATCGGCCTGCCCATTGCGTTCCGAAGTGAACGCTACCCATTTCCCATTAAGCGAAAGCGCCGGCGACGAATCGCTCTCTCCTACCGTGACCAGGCGCCGCTCGTTCCTGCCGTCGGCGTCCGCGATGAAGAGCCCGAATTCCGGAACCCGGAATCGATTGAAGAGTATGCGGTGTTTCGGTGCTGTTTGTGAGGCGCCTTGCGCGCTGCAGATCAGCGCCGTGAACAGCAGGCCTGCGATCCATCTCATGTGCGTCCCCTCCAGCCAAAACCAGTCGGAAGTATAGCAACCGGGTTCGGCGCGCTCAAGCGCCGGTGTCAGCCGGAGCTTAATCTGTGTCATCCCGAGCCCGCATCGGGTAAACTCCGTTCGAGGGATCTGCTGTTGCGGCAGCCGCGGTCTTCTACGGCAGCTCGAAAACCCACAAGGTCGCCGCACGATCTTGCGGATTTTGGATTTCCGGCACCAGCGCCGGAAACGTCATGGCCTGCGCGCCCCCGTTGCCGGCGATCACCGCCAGGTACTGCTTGCCGTTCACGCCGAAGCTGATCGGCGGCGCGTTCGGGACGTCATTGAGCCGGGCCTCCCACAGAACCTTCCCCGAAGCATCGTCGTAGGCTCGCATAAATCTATCGATCGACCCGGCGAACACCACGCCGCCCGCCGTCGCCAACGCCCCCGTACTCATGGGAGCCCTCTGCCTCTCGGTCCAGGCGACCTTACGGGTTTCCAGGTTGATGGCCTCCAGCCGCCCATATTTCCCGTCGCTATCCGGCCTCGGCCGCAGCGTCCAGCGAACTCCCGTCGACAGGCTGGCGCGGGCGCCTCCCGTCACCGGAATCATGTCCATGCACGATTCCACCAGCGGCACGTACAGCATCTTGCGATCGGGATTAATCGACGCCGGCAGCCAGTTCTTCGCGCCTCCGGCGTGCGGGCAGACCGTCTTGATCTCGCCGTCGCCCGGAACCGTCTTCATGTCGATGGTCTTCGCCCCGGTCTTCGGATCGATCGCGATCACCGAATTCTGCAGCCCCAGGTCCATTGAAAAAATGTATTTGCCCGTCGCGGCGTCCAGCACATCGTAGATCGCCTGCTTCCCCGCCGTGACCACGGCCGTTCTCATTTGCCCGTCCACCGGCAGCCGCATCAATTGCCGCTCGAACGCCCAATCCAAATCCCATTGATCGTTGGGCTGATGCTGAAAATGCCACGCTACTTTCCCCGTCTCCGGATTCAACGCGACCGTCGTATCCGTATAGAGACCTTCATTCGTAATACCCGCCTTATCCACCAGATTCCGCATCGGACCGGTGTCGTACGTCTGCGCCGGACCGAAGTACGCCAAGTTCAGCGCCGGATCGTAGCTCCCCGCCGTCCACACCGACGCGCCATTGCGCTGCTCGAGCGGCAACCCGTTCCAGCTTTCGCCGCCCGGCTCGCCCGGACGCGCGATGGTGTAAAAGCGCCAGGCTTCCTGGCCCGTATTCGCGTCCAGCCCGACGATGAAGTTGCCGCCCTGCGCGCGCCCCGTCGTGCCCACCATGACCTTTCCCTTGGCGACCAGCGTACCGCCATCCATGCGCAACCCTGTCCTCCAATCGCCCACTTCGTGATCCCACACCACCTTGCCCGTCTTGATATTCAAAGCCACCACGTGGACGTCGGAGGTCGGCACGTAGAGCATGTCGCCGTACAGCGACATCGCGCGCTTGACGCTCGGCGGCGTATCCGCGATGAGCGTCCGCGAGTATTGCCACAGCAGATCGCCCGTCGCGGCGTTGATCGCCTGCACGCGATCTCCGAAGCCCTGCACGAAGATCACGCCATCGTGTACCAGCGGCGCAGTCTCGTTGGGACCGTTGGGAAGCGACCAGCTCCACGCGAGCTTCAGATTCGCGACGTTGCTCTTATTGATCTGTTTCAGCGGGCTGAATCCGACGTCGTCATAAGTGCGCCGCCACGTCAGCCAATCCTCGGCCGGAGGAGCCACGAGTTTCGCATCCGTCACTGGCGTGATCTTATCCAGCGGATTCACGCGCACCGGACTCGCTGGCAGCGAAACGCCCGGAGCCAGTCCACCACTTGGTCCCGGATTCGGAGCCGCCGCTGGCACCGGAGGTTGCGGCTGCGCGCGTGATTGTAAGGGACCCAGCCGCACGAGTGCCGCCAGACTAGCCACAATCAGAACGATCCGTTGATGCCTTCGAAATTGCATGGTGCACTCCTACCCTCGAAACAGAACCGCCGATAGATGTGGGCGCACGCGCTCGTGCGTGCCGCGCCTCGACTCATCGAGACGCCCGGGGCCACCTACACCCCCCCCCCGCGCGAGCTACACTCCCAGCGTTCTTCCGCCATCCACCTGCAGGATCGATCCCGTCGTGAACGTCAGCGTCGTAATCACCGCCGCCACCGCCGCGGCGATCTCCTCCGGCGTCGCGAGCCTCCCCATCGGCGTGCTCGCCGCCTGCGCGTCGTGCCACGCTTTATCCAGCGATTTCACGAACTCCGTATCCACCAGCGCGGGCGCGACCGACACCACGCGAATCCTCGGCGCGAGCGCCCGTCCCAGCGACTTCGTCATGCAATCCAGCGCCGCCTTCGACGCGCAATACATCACGTTGCTGCCGATTCCGATGTTCCCCGCCGCCGAGGAAAGATTCACCACCACGCCTCCTCCCGGCAGCGTGCTTTTTTCGAGCAGCGGCTGAAACGCCCGCACCGTGGCGAACGCTCCTCGAACGTTCGTCGCCAGGATCCGATCGATCAACTCGTCATCCAAAGAAGAAAGGTCGGAATGCTTTACGAAGCGCGTCGTTCCAGCGCAATTGACGATCGCATCGCAGCGCCCGTAATCCTTCGCGATCTCCTCCGCGAGCTGCGCGAGCGCGGCCGTATCCGTCACCGGCGCGCGTCTCGCCGAATGCCCTTCTCCCGGGAGCGACTTCGCCAGCGCCGCGGCATTTCCGGCAGAAGTGTTATACCCGACCACAACCCTCATCCCCGCCTCGGCCAGCTTGCGGCAGATGGGAGAGCCGATCCCTCCCGCGCCCCCAAATACAATCGCGACTGGCTTCCCTTGAGAATTCGCCATCGCTTAGGCCACCACCTTCGCACCATACCGGCGCACGCGCAAATCCGCCTGCTCTTTGTGAGCCGCGAAATTCTCGATCGCGCACAACCGCGAGCAGTACTCGCCAATCAGCGCCGAAGCCTCATCTGTCAGCACTTTTTGATACGTGCACGTCTTGATAAACTTTCCGACCCACAGCCCGCCCGTGTAGCGAGCCGCCTTCATGGTCGGCAGCGTATGATTCGTCCCGATCACTTTATCTCCGTACGCGACGTTGGTGCGCGGTCCCAGGAACAGCGCGCCGTAGTTGGTCATGTGCTCCAGGAAATAATCCGGATCGCGCGTCATCACCTGGACGTGCTCGGAGGCAATGCGGTCGGCCTCCGCCACCATCTCCTCGAGGGTGTCGCACAGGATGATCTCGCCGTTGTTGTTCCAGGCTTCTCGTGCGATCGCCGCCGTCGGCAGCCAGGAAAGTAGCTTTTCGATCTCTCCCGGCGTCTTCTCGGCAAGCTCTTTCGAATTCGTCAGGAGCACCGCGGGGCTCCCAGGCCCATGTTCGGCCTGTCCGATCAAATCGACGGCGGCCATCTCCGCGTCACAGGAATCGTCGGCGATAATCAGCGTCTCCGTGGGACCTGCAAGGAGATCGATTCCCACGCGTCCGAACAGCTGCCGCTTGGCTTCCGCAACGTACGCGTTCCCCGGACCCACCAGCATATCTACCGGCGCGATCGTCTCGGTGCCCAGCGCCATCGCCGCAACTGCCTGCACGCCTCCAATGGCGAAGATCTCCGTCGCCCCGCCCAGATGCATCGCGGCGACAATCGCCGGATGCGGCGCGCCCTCGAAAGGAGGTGCGGCGGCGATAATACGCTTCACACCCGCGGCCTTCGCCGTCACCACGCTCATGTGCGCCGACGCGACCATCGGATAGCGCCCGCCGGGAACGTAGCACCCGACGCTGTTCACCGGAATGTTCTTGTGGCCGAGAATCACGCCCGGCATCGTCTCCACTTCGACGTCCTTCAATGCCGCCTTCTGTACCAGTGCAAAATTGCGGATCTGCGTCTGCGCGAATTTGATATCGTCGAGCACCCGCTTCGGCAGCGCCTTGAGACACCCTTCGATCTCGCTCCCCGAAAGCCGGAACGACTTCGGCGACCACTTATCAAACTTCTCGGAATACTGCCGCAGCGCCTTCTCGCCGTTGGTCTGGATATCCTCCAGAATCGCCTCGACGGTATGACGAACTTGCGCGCTGCTCTCCGCCTTCGCGGCCGCCGTCTGCCCGCTCTTCAAATACCGGATCATCGAACGATTGCTCCTGCTGTTACCCGTGTGGTTACCCGCGTTGTTACCCGTATGGACATAAGCTTAATGATGCCACGCGCGGCGGAGGGTTGATCATAGGCAACTGCACGAACGTGTAAGCCTGAGATGGTTCCGCTGCCCGTCACCGGAAACCTCGTGCCTCTTTTCGCCGCTCATTCAATCACTTCCCGTACACACCGCGCTGGCTCCGCGCCTTCCTCGTCTATCTTGTGGGCAAGGAGTTCGACGCGCTCATCCATCGGAGAGCTCAACCGACCAAGACGGGTTTTCTAGATAAGCCTTTGCGGGTCTGCGAGCGATGGAAGTTTGCTGGTCTAAACCGGTCCCGAGCCGTTCTGGGTCAAAACGGTGGCGCGCTGTTCGCCTTTAAACGACGGACTCTCAGCCGAGAGAGTATTAAACGGCAATGGGGGCGCCCCCTAAATTTATCTGCAGTGCACGAAGTGTATCTGCGACGTGCATCTAACGAAGTTTATCTGCCCGGTCGGCGTGGCGCGGGCCGCTCGGCCTGCTGAGTCGGCGGCCACGCCGACTTTTCCGTAGCCTAATGGCACGTTCCGCCTCAAAGCGTTCCCTACTTCTTCGCCGACGCCGGCGGTGGAGGCAGACTCGATGGCGGGATCACTCCGTTCATGCGTGCGTACACCACCATCTGCCCGAAATGATCGAAGCTGTGCCAGATGATCATGGAGGCCGCCGCCAGCCTCTTCGTCTTCCCGTTCCCGAACGCGACGTCCTCCGTTAGATTCTTTTCCGTCAGCGTCCCGACGGCTTTATGCGCATACGCAAGCGAGCCTCGCAGATACTCCACCAACTGCGCCTTCGTCCGCACCGCGGGCGGACCGTCGTCGTCTTTGCCCAGATCGACAGACGCCTTCTCCCCGAGCAGCGCGCCGGAAAGCATGTAGATCGTCCTCGACAGATGCCGGATCTGCCCGCCGAACGTCCGCACGTCTTTGAAAGATCCGGCGGTGGGCATGAAGTCGTATTTATCGGCAGGCATGGCCTCCGCCAACGGAAGAATATCGGCCTCAAGATTCTTAATCTGACTGTCGAAAATCTGCGCGACGCCATCAGCGCCGAACAGCGCCGGGGTCAGCGCGGGCGCGAGAGCAATGGACCACAAAAGAACGCAACTGGGGGTTCGCATATTCTTCTATTTTAACCGGCGGCCGCTTCTATTCGCGCCTTTCTTTCAATAGCATTCGAGCCGAATGAGAGGCGGGGCCGTACCGGCCTATTGCGCACGGCCACGCGCCCGTTTATACTGCTGTTTTTAGTGCGCTCTTTTTTGGTGCGACTTTTTTGGTGCAAGATGGCAACGCCGGGTAAGGCGATGGAAGAGATCGACCCGCTTGCTCCCCAAAGGGAAGCAGCGCTATTCTACGGCCTGTTTCTTCGGGGCCACTCCGCCGACGCCCTGCGCCGCGACATCGACGTCCCCCGCAAACTCCTGGACAAACTGCTCCTGCGGCATCGCAACGAGCTCCGCATGAGAGCTCGGCTGCAGAGTATTTATCAATATCGGAAACAAGTCCTGGCCATCTTTGACGAACTGGTCACCCGGGAGCGGATCAAAGAGCGCGTGCATTAAGACCGATCCGGCGCGCGCCAGGAGCGTGCGCGACAATGTTGTTACATCGGCTCCGGAAGCCGCAGTTGCGCCTTGGCGAGCGCTTCGTCGAGCGCCTTCACCGCGTCGCATTCCTTCAATCCCTTGGACGTGCAAAGCTCCGTCATCAGCATATGGCGGGCGCGGTCCAGCATCTTTTTCTCGCGGAAGGAAAGCGGCTTTTCGGCTTGCAGCAGCAGCAAGGTCTTCAAGACCTCCGCGACCCCCAACAGGCTCCCGCTCTGCATCTTCTCCGTGTTTTCGCGGAAACGGTCTTTCCAGTCGCGGCTGCGGCGGCAGCGCCGTTCGCCCAAATATTGGATCACCTGCGCCATCTCGCTATTGCAGGTCACCTTTCGCAGGCCGACGTTCTGGGCATGCGACAACGGAACCATGACCGTCAAATTGTAAGTAAGGCGAAGGAGATAATACCGCTCGAAGTGGCCGGCGAAAGCACGGCTACTGATGTTCTCGATCGTCGCTACCCCGTGGTTGGGGTAAATGACTTTCTCACCGACTCGGAATGTCATCTAGGACCTCAGCGCTAACGGGGCTTATCCAACGAAAGAGAATATTAAGCGGAACTCGATCGTCTGTCAACAACAAAAGTAGTCTTTTTGTTTTTTGGTCTCACTTCCTTCATTTAATGGCCTTTGGAAGATCGGCCCGACCTTTGAAGATCGGGTACCATAATTGGATAGCCTGATGGAAGCCATCGACCTGAAGAGCACAATTAACCTCCCGCGCACGGATTTCCCGATGAAAGCGAACCTGGGGCAACTGGAATCCAAGTTGCTGACCCGCTGGGCGGAATCCGGCATTTACAATCAGATCCGCGCCGCGCGAAAAGGCCGCCCGACTTACATTCTTCATGACGGGCCGCCCTACGCGAACGGCAATATTCACCTCGGACATGCCTTCAACAAACTGTTGAAGGATTTTATCGTAAGAATAAAGACAATGGAGGGTTATGACTCTCCTTATGTACCCGGCTGGGATTGCCATGGACTGCCGATCGAGATCAAAGTCGACAATCAGTTAGGCTCGAAGAAAGCCGCTATGGCGCCGGCTGAAATCCGCGCCGCCTGCCGCAAATACGCCGAAAAATACGTCGACCTGCAGCGCAAGGATTTTGTCCGCCTGGGAGTTTTCGGCCGCTGGGACGATCCGTACCTGACGATGAGCGCCGGATACGAGGCCGTCATCGCCGGCGCGTTTGTCGAGTTTCTCGATCAGGGTTACGTCTACAAAGGCCTGAAGCCGGTCAACTGGTGTATTCACGATCGCACTGCGCTGGCTGAGGCCGAGGTTGAATACGAGAATCATACGAGTCCTTCGATATGGGTGAAGTTCGCCCTGACGTCCGACCCGGCCGCGATCGACCCGGCTCTGGCGGGCAAGAAGGTTTGGGGCCTGGTCTGGACGACGACTCCCTGGACCATCCCCGCGAATCTGGCGATCTGCTACCACCCGAAGTTCATGTACGCGGCGGCGGAGGTGGATGGTGAAGTTTACCTGGTCGCCGTAGATCTCCTGCAAGCCACGGCCGAAAGTTGTGGATGGGTTGATTCAAAGATGCCCGAGCCAAAAGTGCTCGCGGCCTTCGAGGGGTCGCGCCTCGACGGAACGCTTTTCAAACATCCCTTCCTGGAACGAACGTCGGTCGGCATCCTGGGCGACCACGTCACGCTCGAACAAGGCACCGGCGCGGTCCACACGGCTCCGGGACACGGCCAGGAGGACTACCAGGTCGGTCTGGCGAACCATCTTTCGGTTTACTGTCCCGTCGATGGAGCCGGGAAGTTCTATCACGCCGAAGGGGCTTCGGGACGTTTGCCCGAGGAACTCATCGGCAAGACAATCTGGCAAGGGAATCCCATCGTCATCGACCTTTTGAACCAGGCCGGTGCGCTCGCGGCAGTGCGCAAGATCGAGCACAGCTATCCGCATTGCTGGCGCTGCCATAACCCGACCATTTTTCGCGCTACCGAGCAGTGGTTCATCAGCATGGAGCACAACAACCTGCGCCAGCGCGCCCTGGAAGCGATCCAGAAGGTCAAGTGGAATCCCTCCTGGGGCGAGGAGCGCATCGGCAACATGATCGCTACGCGGCCCGACTGGTGCATTTCGCGCCAAAGAGCCTGGGGCGTTCCGATCCTCGTGTTTTATTGCGATACCTGCCAGGAGCCTTTGACAGATCGGAAGATTCTCGATAAGATCGTCGGCCTGATCCGCCAGCACACCGCCGACGTGTGGTATTCGCGCAGCGCCGCGGAGCTCATCGGCGATGAGGGTGTGTGCAAAAAATGCGGCGGGACGTCGTTCCGTAAAGAGAACGACATTCTCGACGTCTGGTTCGATTCGGGCGCAAGTCACCTGGCCGTGCTGACTCCGGAAAACCATCTTCCCTGGCCCGCCGACATGTACCTGGAAGGCGGCGATCAATACAGGGGCTGGTTCCACAGTTCCCTGCTCGTCGCCGTCGGCTTGCGCGGCACCGCTCCCTACCGGGCGTCGGCCACCAACGGCTGGACGCTCGACGGCGAAGGCCGCGCGCTCTCGAAATCCAAGGGCGCGGAAGAGGTCGAGAAGGTCATCAACAAATACGGCGCGGAACTGCTACGCCTGTGGACGGCATCGGTTGATTTCACCGAAGACGTCCGCTTCTCCGACACCATCGTCAGCCGCCTGATCGAGGCCTATCGCAAGCTCCGCAACACGTTTCGCTATGCGCTTGGAAACCTCGCCGATTTCGATCCGGCAGCCGATGCCGTGCCGGTCGAGAAGATGCTCGAAATCGACCGCTGGATTCTGGCGCGCGCCGAGAATCTTGTGCGGAGCTGCCGCGCCTGGTACGACGAGCACGCTTTCCACAAGGTCTATCGCGCCATTTACGATTTCGCCACCACCGACCTGAGCGCCGTTTATTTCGATGTGCTGAAGGATCGCCTCTATACAGCGGCGACGAAGAGCAAGTCGCGACGCAGCGGGCAGACCGCACTCTATAAGGTCCACTACGCGCTCACGCGGCTTGCCGCACCGTTACTCGCTTTCACCACCGAAGAAGTCTGGAGCTACACGAAGAAGCCGGCCGGTGCTCCGGAAAGCGTCCATTTGGCGATGCTGCCGGATCCCGAGGAGCTCGCATCGGGCCTTACGGCGAAGCAACTGGCTGCTTGGGAACAGTTGCTCGATACGCGGGAAAAAGTTTTGAAAGTGTTGGAAGATGCCCGCCAAGGGAAGATGATCGGGACTTCTCTGGAAGCGAAGGTCGAGCTGGCCGCACCCGCGAGTTCGTACGCCTTGCTGAAGGAGTACGAATCGTTTTTACCGTCGCTATTCATCGTCTCGCAAGTGATTTTGGAGCCCGGCTCCGAACTGACAATCGCGGTGAATCGCGCCGAAGGCGCGAAGTGCGAGCGCTGCTGGAAGTATTCGACGCAGATCGGAATCGATCCCGATTACCCGACCGTTTGCGACACTTGTGCAGCTGCATTAAGGGAAATGCTGGGATGAGCGCCAGAGCGCGAAGCTCAATGCCAGCCCCGAAGGCCGGCGTTCAATGACGACCCCAGGGCGCCAGGTTCAAGGAGACCGCCTGCGCTCGGGGCTCATCGTAGTACTGCTCGTGGCGCTGGACCGGATTACTAAGGTAGGCATCCAGCACAGCTTTTCTCCGTACGACATGTTCACGGTGATCCCGGGCATCCTCAACATCGTCCACGCCGAAAATGCGGGAGCCGCGTTCAGCATGCTGGCGGACGCGTCGCCGTTCATTCGCAAGCTGGTCCTGATCGGCCTCTCGACTTTCGTGCTCGCGATCGTCGGCATTTTGCTGTGGCGCTCGCCGGACTCTTCCACGGGTGTTCGCGACGCGCTCATGCGCGTGGGGCTGACGCTGGTTTTCGGAGGAGCGCTGGGGAATCTGATCGACCGCGTGTTCCGAGGCACGGTGACGGATTTCATCCAGGTGTTTATCGGGAGCTACGAATTCCCTTCGTTCAACGTGGCCGATAGCGCGATCACGATCGGCGCGGGATTGCTGGTGATTGATTTGTGGAGGAATCGGAAAGCAGTGTAGCCTGCAAGAACATCCCATCCCCGCGTGTCATCCCGAGCGCAGTCGCGGGATCTGCTTTTTGTCCGGCTTCTGCGAAAACGCTTAACAGCAGGTCCCTCGACTGCGCTCGGGATAACCGCCGGGGAGTACGGTTTCAGCAGGTCGTGATTCTGGCTTACGAGGCCTCACGCCCGACGCGCCACATCAGGTTCCCGGATTCACGATGCAAGCCCTCGTATACTTGTTCTGAATGCGCGGTGGATCTTTCAAACGCAATCTGGCCTACGTTTCCGTGCTGGCCGGGTGTTTCGTCGCCGGGACGCTCTCCGGGTGGCTGGGATCGCGCATCGATAATTACGCTTACGACACGCTGACGCGCATGTCGGCGATGCCCGGCGGGCAGACGCAGTCCATTGTGGTCGCCATCGATGAAGAAACGCTCGGCGCACAGGGCGGCATGCGCCGCATTCGTCCGATCCTGACCACGGCACTGGAACAGCTCGCCACATCGAATCCGAAAACCGTCGCGCTCGACGTGATCCTGAGCGACAAGGGCGACGACACCGAAGACACGCGGCTGGAAGCCGCGCTCCATGACACGCGCAATCTGATTCTTCCCTGCGAGCTGGTGGGTTCGCGGTGGGAAGATCCCCTGCCGCGCTTCGCCAGCTCAGCCGTCGCACTGGGACACGTGCATCCTGAGGAAAACCGAGCCGACGGGGTCAGCCGCGAGCTTTCCCTGGAAGAAACGGGATTGGCGGAGACCGGGCACGGTAGCCCGGTCGATATCAGGAGATGGGCGCTGGCCCTCGAAGCGTTTCGCGTTTTTCGCGGCGAGCAAATCATCGAATCGCCTGACGATGTCGAAATCGGCGCGACCATCATCCCAGCGGCGCGCTCCAACAAGGGCCGTCCCATGCTGATCCGTTATCTGCCCGGAGGCGTCCCGACGATCTCGGCCTTGAAGATTCGAGAGAGTGCCGCGCTGCTGCGGGACAAGGCCGTGTTTCTCGGGGTGACAGCGCTCTCCGCGGCGCGCGATCGCCTGGTAAATCCTTACGGCGAGAATGTTCCTGGTGTCGCGGTGCACGCGCACGCATTCGAGACCATGGCTCGCGGGCAATTTTTGCAGCCGGCTTCGGACGTTACTGCCCTGGGCGTCTCTTTGCTTTATGCCGCGACGGCCGGTGTGGCGTTCGCGCTGCTGGCCGGCTGGATGTCCTACGCGGCGGCGATCGCACTGCTGCTGATCGCGCACGCTCTCCCCGTGATTCTTTTTCGTCAAGGGATCGTGTTCCCGTACTTCGGACCGGTCGCGGTCGCGTGGTTAAGCTGCGCCGGCGCGGCGACGTTTCAGGTTTTCTTCGTTCGCCGCGAGCTCCAGCGATCGGAATCGGAGAAATCGCGCTATCAACAGGCGATTCACTGGGCCGCGCACGAAATGCGCACGCCGCTGACGGCCATCCAGGGATCGAGCGAGATCATGACCAACTATGCGCTTCCGGAAGCCAAGCAGAAACAGTTGAGCGAGATGATCAACTCGGAATCAAAGCGCCTGGCACGCCTGATTCAAACGTTCCTCGATGTCGAGAGACTGGCCGAAGGTCAAATGGATCTGAAGCGCGAATCCTTCGCGGCGTCGGACGTTGTCGATACCTGTCTGGCTCGCGTCGCTCCTCTGGCGGAGCGGAAACGAATTACCATCACGCTCGATACTCCCGTGGAAGGCACGCTGGTGGGCGACCGCGAATTGATGGAGTATGCTTTCTACAATCTCTTGACGAATGCCGTGAAATACTCGCCCGCTGATACGCACGTCGGCGTCGCGGCGGAAACGCGCGGTAATTTACTGCGCATTTCGGTGCGCGATGAGGGCATCGGCATGGACGCCAAGGAACTCAAGAACATCTTCAAAAAGTTCTATCGGACCAAGAAAGCCGAGGCATCGGGCGAGGTTGGCACCGGGATTGGACTCTCGATCGTCGAGCAAATTGTCACGCATCACGGAGGGCACATGGAGGTCACCAGCGAGCCCGGCCGGGGATCGTGCTTTACCATAGTAATGACGCCCAGGTAATTGCGGCCCATGCAGAAGCTGTTGATCGTAGAAGATGATCCGTCGGTTCGCCATACGATGGTGACGGTGCTGGAGCTGGAAGGCTACGTCCCCGAAGCCGTCTCCTCCACGCGCGAGGCCCTGGCGAGGCTGTCGGCGGAAGCTTACACCATCGTCATTTCCGATATTTATCTGGACGAGCGCACAGGCATCGATGTCCTGCGCGCGGCGCGGCAGCGCAATCCGGCTTGCGCCGTCATTCTGATGACTGGACGCGGCAGCATGGAAACGGTTATGGCCGCCACCGAAAACGGCGCGTTTGAGTATCTCGCCAAGCCCTTCGAGATGGCGCACATGATCGACACCATCAAGCGCGCCGAAAGATCGCTGGCGGGAACGACCGCCGGCGATGACGAGGACGCACCCGCGATTGACGATCTGCCGGAGACCGAAATGATCGGCAGTTCGGCGCGCATGGTCGATATTTACAAAACGATTTCGCGCGTCGCGCCTACCGACGCCACGGTCCTGATCGAAGGAGAAACCGGTACCGGCAAGGAATTGATCGCGCACATGATTCATCGCAACAGCCGCCGCGCGCAGCAACCCTTCGTGCCGGTGGATTGCGGCGCCATCGCACCCTCCCTGCTGGAAAGCGAACTGTTCGGGACGCTGAAGGGCGCTTACACGGGCGCCGACCGCGACCGCATGGGCGTGTTCGAAGCCGCCAACAACGGCACCGTCTTTCTGGACGAGATCGGCGACATCGAATTCGGGTTTCAGCTCAGGCTGCTGCGCTTCCTGCAGGAGCGCGAAATCCGCCCGCTGGGCTCCGCGCGCGCCCGCAAGGTAGACGTCCGCGTGATCGCGGCGACCAATCGCGACGTGCAGAAGATGGTGGAGGAAGGCAAGTTCCGCGAGGATCTGTGGTATCGCCTGAATGTGGTGCGCCTGAGCGTTCCGCCTTTGTGCGAGCGCGCCGCCGATATCCCGCTGCTGGCGCACTATTTTCTGAAACGTTATAACGAGCGCTATCATCTTGACACCAGGCTCACCGAATCCGGCCTCAAGGCGATGGCGGCTTATAGCTGGCCGGGCAATATCCGCCAGCTGCAGCATATGATGGAGCGGCTGACGATCCTCGCGCCCAGCGGACGCATCGACGCCGCGGCGGTGCGGGACGGCATTGAACAGATGGATTCGCGCGACAACGCGAGCGATACCCTGGCCGATACGGAAGCCGAGCAAATTCGCCGCGTCATGGCCGCGACCAACGGCAACAAGAGCCGCGCGGCGAGAGTATTGGGCATCGAGCGCAAGACGCTGTACCGCAAACTGGAAAAAATGTCGCTGTAAGCGGGAGACACATAGGAGACTACTTATGACAACCAGCTTTCCGATTTCCCGGCGAATGGCCGCCTGCACCGCGATCTTTACATTCGCCGCGAGCGCCGCTGTCGCCGAACGCAAGTTGATGACGTTTCCCGTAGGCGGCGTCGAGCGCGCAGCTATCGTTTACGGGCCGGCGCCGCAAAAGAGTAGGGCGCCGCTGATCTTTGCTTTTCACGGGCACGGCGATTCGGCGGCGAATTACCTGGGCGTCGATCTGCAGAGTGCATGGCCTGAAGCGGTGGTCGTCTACTTCGAGGGCCTGCCGACGCATGGCGCGACGGGCTGGCAGACCGAACCCGGCCAGGAAGGGGACCGCGATCTGAAGCTGGTGGACGCCGCGCTCGCGACGCTGCGCAAGACATACAAGATCGACGACGAACGCGTTTACGCCACCGGATTTTCCAATGGCGCGCATTTCACCTACCTGCTGTGGGCGGAGCGCCCTGCCGTGTTCGCCGCCTTTGCCCCGGTCGCCGGGCGCATTCGCCTCGATGCGACTCCCACTGAGCCCAAGCCGTTGCTTCACGTCGGCGGAAGGAACGATCATCAGGTGGATTTCACCGAGCAGACGACGGCCATGGAAATGGCGCGCAGGATCGACGGCGTCGCGGCGAATCCGACTTTTTGCACTTCGGTTATGGTGGCTACGCGCTGCATTCTTTACGAATCGGCGAACGGCACTCCTGTCATGACGCTCGTCCATCCCGGAGGCCACGAATACCCGCTAGGCACGTCGGAAGAGATCGTGAAATTCTTCAAGCGCTTCACGCTGGAGCGCGCGAAATCGGCGTCGCGGTAAGCGCATCTACGCTGGGTTCATATTCGCAAACGCGGGCTTCACCGATTCCCCGCCCCCGGCCGCGAACAAGCGTTTGGCATGGCCCACGGCGACCTCTTCGGCGTCCGTCGCCAAACCATTCATCGCCTCGGCGATGAACTCGCTGACCGTCATCGTATTCGGCGCGTTGCCGCTGCCCCCGCCGAGCGTCGTATCCACGCGCGGGGGAATCAACTCCACGAACTTGATGCGGGAGCCGCGGTATTGATAGCGCAACGACAACGTGAAGGAATGAATGGCGGCCTTTGTGGAACAATACACGGCGCACTGGGCGCGAGGAACGTAGGCCAGGCCGGAAGAAAGATGGATCACCGTGGCGCGTTCCTGGCGGCGCAGGTGCGGAAGAAACGCGGTGGTCGTGCGGATCGCGCCCAACAAATTGATGTCAATTTCCTCTTCGATGAGGCGATCGTCGGGCATGTCCTCGCCCGCGAAACTGTACAGGCGCTGGACCCCGGCGTTGACGATCACGCAGTTCAGCTTGGGGAAATCGGCGACGGCCTTAGCCGCCACGGCGCGGATCTGCGCCGGATCGGCGACGTCCAGCACGTAGTAGCGCATCCCCGGGTGCGCATCGCAAACAGCCTTCAGCGCGGCCTCCCTCCGGCTGGCGATGATGACCTGATTGCCCAACTCATGAAACGCCTCGGCGAGCCCGCGGCCGATTCCGTCGCTGCCGCCGGTAATGAAAACAGTATTTCCATCCATTCGCATAGCTACAGGAAATTGTCGCACTAAGGCAGGGCGACCGGCCTACGGCAGCACGACCAGGGTATTGCGCGGGAATGCGAACTTCTTGCCGAGCTCGTCGATGACGTCCACCTGCGAGGTATATTCGCCGGCCGCCATGCGCGCCAGGGGGACTTGAAAATTGAAAGCCACTACGCCGGGGCGCGTCGTGCCCAGCTTGTTGACGCGCGCGGGTGGCGAGACAAATGCTTTGCGCGCGCCCTGCACCAGTTCCAGGCTCGCGATCATATCGGGCGTCTTGCGATCGGGATCCACGCCGGGATCGTAGACCTCGAAGTACACGTACAGCGTTTGGTCCTTGCGGAAAACGCGGGTAATGCTCGGCACGGTTTTTTGACCGTCCTGCACCAGCGGATGATTCGCGATCAACTTCTTGTTGTTGTCAGCCGCGCCCACCGCCGAGGCGACCGCTTCCTTCTGATTACTCAGAATGACGGAACTCAGCCGCACGGATTTACCGGCGTTCAAGTCGGGCACGGTAAACTTCGTCTCGAACGTGCCCATTTTGCCGCTCTGATCCTCACGCGCCAGAAACAGAAGCGAGTAGTTGCCGGGACCCAGCGTCAATCCTGTGTCGTACTGCAGATGCCGTTGATCGAGCTTCTCGGCGTCCGCCGTGGTCAGCTTCACGGCAATCTGGTCGCGCACTCCACCCACCAATTTTCCGTTGGCGTCGCGCACCTGCCCGATGAAATCGAGGTCGGTGAATTCCTTTCCGTTCTTCTTGGCGAAGCTCACGGCCGAACCGGGCAGCTTCACGGAAATCGGCACGAAGTAGCGGTCCTTCGCCACCCGGAAATAATCCACTTCGAGCGCCAGCGGCAGTTCGCTCACGGGATCGCCGAGCGTAAGCGCTTCTTCGAGCTGCCGTTCCTTGTCGCTCGACGTGAACTTGGCGAAGGTTTTCGATCCGTAATAGCCGTTGCGGTAATCGAGCTTGGCTTCCTTCGCGAGCGGCGATGAAGGCGCGAGCTGCACCTTAATGCGGCGATACTTGCCATCTTCGGCGGCGTTCGCCGGATAGTAGCCGATGGTGTAATAGCTGCGAATGTCCTGCTGGGCTTGCCGAATGCCCAGGGTCAAATCGTTCACGTCCAGCAGCGCCTTGCCGCCGGTGTCCTCGGCCAGCGTATAGAGCGTCTCCTGGGAATCATTGAAGCTGGCTCGCAGGCTCGCCTGTTTGGTTCCCGTCAAAATTCCGGTGCCGCGCGGCGAGGCCGTCGTGGCATCGCCGCCCGGGATCTGCGCCAACAGCCCGCGTGCGTCCACCGGGTAGAACGAAACGTTCGAGCGCACCGCCGCATTGATTGTCGCTTTCAGTTGCGACTGATTTTCAATGCCCGTTTTCTCCACGCCGCTCGAGAAATAAATGAGCGCCTTTTTCTCCGGGAAGGCGGCCAGCTTGCGCGCGGCATCTTCCAGCGCCGTGAGCTTGCGATCCGTGTTGAAAATGTTGAACTCGGTATCGTCGGCTGCGAACGACCCGCTATCATCCCCTTCGTCCGCGGTCGTGGACGCCATGCCCGCCAGATCGGCGCCTTCGCCCGTGGCGAACTTGCGCAGAACGGCGATCAAGCTTTCGCGGTCGTCGGTAAAATCGACGACGGTTTTGAATTTGCTCGAAAACGTCATGATGGAGACCATGTCGGCCGCCGTCATCTGCGACTGCAGGAATTTGATGCCCGCTTCCTCGGCGCGTGCCTGCTCCAGTACGTCCATCGAGCTCATGTCGAAGAACAGCCCGATGAGGCGCTTGTTCTGGTAGCGTCTGGGATCGCGTTCCAGCGCCGACGTCACGGAAGCTCCGGCCGGCGCGGTTGAGGCAGCGGCCGCGCGTTCTTCGAGGGTTTGCGGGCGCGCGGCGAACGAAAGCGGGGCCATGGGTTCTGTGCTTAGATCCTGCCGGTCGAACACGGCAATCTTTTGAGGAACACCGTCTTCGAGGATCTGAAAATCCTCCTTCTTTAGATCCGTCACCAGGCGGCCGGCCTTGTCTTTCACCGTGACATTCACGACCACCAGCTTGGTATTGACAACGAATGTGTCCTGCGCGCCCAAGGCGAACACGAAACAGAGCACGAGTGCGCAGAGCGCAAAGGCCACTTTCGGCGTCGCCAGGCGAGAGAAGGAAATCAGCGAAATTGCCGCCGAAAACGAGTCCAGTTTGCGCGTTGACATCTTAGAAGTTAAACCTCGCGGTAAACGTCAGATTTCGCATGGCGCCGGCCGCCGTTGGAACGCCGTAGGTCAGCGAGTTCACGACCGTGCCGTAGCTCGCGATATTGACGTGGTTGGTGAAATTGGTCGAGTCGATGCGCAGTTGCAGCCGCATGCGCTCCGTCAGCGTGATGGTTCGCTGCAACGACAGGTTCAGCGAAATCGTCCCCGGCCCCGGGATGGTGTTGCGTCCGGCGTCGCCGTAAGTGCCTGGCGCCGGAGTCGTGAACGCCGCCAGGTTGAAGAACCCCGAGCCGTCCACCACCGGCAGACCGGTAGCCTGCGCGCGACCGCTGCCGACGTTGCCGGTCCCGGCCGTATCGGAAAGATTTCCGAGCACCCGCGCGGTCAGCGGCAAGCCAGTCTCGAACGTCCCGCTCCCTAGGATCGTCCAATCCTTCAACGCGGTGGTGATCCACCCTCGATTCGCCAGGAACGCGCCGGTTCCCCCAACGGGCGACTGCCATATGGACGTTGCTGTGAGAACCTGACGCCGGTCGAAACTAGAAAGCCCGCGCTCCGCGCTGATGTCGTAAAAATTCTGCGCCACCGTGTTGCCCGCCCCGCCAAGTGTCGAGGAATCGTCAATCGCTTTCGAAAAAGTGTAAAGGACGGTGCCGGAAAATCCCCGGCGGAAACGGCGATTCAGGCGGGCTTGGAAGGCGTGATAAATGGAGTTCCCCACCGGCTCGTCGTAAGTGAATCCCGTCGCGTTGCCGATGGAAAGGCGCTCTTCCGAGGTCAGCGGCGATCCGGGCGGCGCCTGGTTCGGCTGCACCTGCACATCGAGCCGCGTACCTTTGGTTCCGAGATAGGCGAGCTCGCCGACGAGCGCCCCGGGAAGATTGGACTGCAGGCTCACCGTCCAGGATTGCGCATACATATCGCGATAGTTGGGATCCACGGCGTATGTATTCAGAATCGTCTTGCCCGCGGGCGTAACCGTCAGGCCGGTCGCGAGCGTCAGAGGGTTCGTCAAGGTGGTGGTCACGGTCGTTGAATTCGCAAACGGAGGCTGCGCCGAAAGCAGGCTCTCGAATTTATTGTAAGTACTGGGGTTGTAATACCAGCCATAGCCGAGCCGGACCACGATGGGGCTCTTGACCGTCGGCTTCCACGCGAGTCCCGTGCGGGGCGCGAAATTGTTGCGATCCGGCTGAATCAAACCGCCCGGGTACGCCATGCCGGAATACGGCCCTACTTCTCCCGGCGTGACCACGGACACCGCCGTGAAGCCCGGGGCGATGTCCAGATTCGCGACGCGCCCGTATTTCTCGTGCCACGGCGCGAAGTATTCGTAACGTAAGCCGAGGTTGAGCGTCAGGTTCGGCAGCAGACGCCAGTCGTCCTGCGTGAATACGTTGTAGGCGTTGCTGCGGAAATAGGTGTTCGAGCTTCCGTAGCGGATGGAATTCGCTTCCGGCGCACCCAGCAGAAAATCCGCGAAATCGAATCCGGTGCCCGTCACCACCTGGCCGTTCGAATTCAGCAGACTCGTAGTCAGACCGCTGAACGTGAACGTCCCGCGGCCGTTGGCATCGGTCACGGTGTTATTGAAATAGCGCGTGTAGCCGCCGCCGAAGCTCCAGTTATGCTTGCCCTTGCGCCACTGGAGCGTGTCGTTGAATCCGACGTTATAGATCGCGCTTTGCGAAGGGCTGCCGTCGGTCAGGCCGCCGAAATTGGTGAAGTTCAAGTTGGGCGGTCCATAGTTGATGGGATTCGAAGAAGTGCCCTGGATCCCCAATTCCGCGGCTACATTCGCACCATTGGCGAAATATGGCGTCGCCGTGTTCGAATTGCGGTTGAACGTCCCGACGATGTTGTTGAACAACCCGGGGGCGATGGTATGCCGCCAGTTGGTACTCGCATTGATGCCGTTGCCGTCGGACGTATCCGTGAAGCCGTACAGTTGCGGATTAAGCGCATTGCTCCTCTGCCAGTTCACGGCAAACGCGAGTTGGTCGGTGCGCGAAAGCGTCTGCATCACGCGCATATTCAGCGCCTGCGTATTGCTGGGCGTCGCGGTGATGAAGCGATAATTATTGACCGTGCCCGGTTGGTTCGGCAAAGGAATGTAAGCCAGCAATCCCTGCGCGATCGAACCGATGCAGTTGGCCGGGATTTGATTATTCAAGAAAGGCGCCGGAATGGAGCTGGCGCATCCGGCCGGCGCGTTCGGAAATTGCTGCGTGGAGGGCATGTAGATGGTGGAGTTCACGGCCGAGAAATCGCCTCCCCGTTCGGCGAGCGTCGGCACGGTTCCCGTCAGGTCCTGGCCGACCCTTTGCAGGTTACCCGTGTAGTTTATGAAGAAGAACGTATTTTCCAGCTTGAACAACTTGGGCATTTCGAGCGGTCCGCCCACGGTAAATCCGAAGCGGTTCTGCGCAAAAGGAGCTTTCGTGTTGCCCTGCCCGTTGAGCGAAAACGGGGCGGCGTCAAACACGGAATTGCCTACCGTGTAAAAGAAAGATCCGTGAATCTGGGAACGTCCCGCATTGCGGCGATTGCCGATGAATGCCGCGTTTCCGCGGCCCGGCCCGCGTCCACCGCGGCCACCGCCTCCAAATCCGCCGCCTCCGCGCCCGCCGCCTCCAAATCCGCCACCGCCAAATCCGCCGCCGCCCGGTCCGCCGACGATGATCGGGCCTCCTCCTCCGCCACCCTGAATAAATACGGGATTGCCGTTGCCCGCGCCCGGTGCGCCCTGAGTGCCCCGATCGATACCGGGCACCGACCCTGGCAGGCCCGCCGCTCCCGCGTTCGCTGCCCCGGGCCCGAACTGACCGCCCCCCGGCACGAAGTCGCCCGCCTGCGTATTCAATCCTGTGCTGATACTGCCGTTCACCAGGAACGATTCGTTGGCCCCTTGCGCGGCCACTTGCGGAAGGGCTCCGGTTAAGTCTCCTTCGTTCTGAACTCCTGACTGCACACCGGCTTGAGCCTCAGCGGCCGCCGCCGCAAAGGCATCCTGATCGAAAATCCGTGCGTTCGCTCCGGGCGCATTTCCCGGGGCGTTATTAGGAACCGCGCCGGCGTTTTCTCCCCCGGCAGTTCCACCGCCCCGGCCGAATCCTCCGCCGCGTCCGAACGGAGCGCCGCCTGGTCCCGCTCCTTGGCCTCCGCCGAAACCGCCGCGGCCCTGACCCGCGCCTGCGCCGTCGCCGCCGAAGCCACGGCCGAAGCCTCCTCGGAATTCGCGCAACTGCAGCGTGAGATCGATTTTCACGGGCGAGGTGCCCATCTGGATTTCCTTACGCGCCGTCTCGAAGCCGAACATCGAGACGTCGATCGTCCACATTCCCGGCCCCATCTTGTCGATGGTGAAGGCGCCGTTGGCATCGGTCAAGGTGGTCAAAACGCGGTCGCCCTGGGTCGCGCGCACGACGGCGCCGGGAATCGGCTGGCCGTCGGATTTTACGGTTCCGCTTTGGCCCCATGCCCCTAACGCCAAGGCTGCCGCGAGCACGGTAAGCTTGAAAAAGTTCATTCTCTGAATGGATGCCCGTCGTCTAGCTTCAGGTTACACATTGCCAAGGGATTCTGAGAACTCGCGACATGAATGTAACACTAGATATAGACGGCTTGCGGCGAAGTTCGGATGACGGCCGCCCGGAGGAAAAGTCAGTTGAAATGGATCGTCAGTGAGGGCAGCGCTCGTGAAGCCTCCGCGCTGGCCTCCGCGCTCGGCATTTCCCTGCTGGCGGCGCGCGTGCTGTGCGCGCGCGGTTATAGCGATCCCATGCACGCCCGGCGATTTCTCTCGCCCACGGCCGCCGAGCTTCACGATCCTTTTCTGCTCACCAGCATGTCCCGCGCCGCCGAGAGGCTTGCTTCAGCGGTCGCGAATCGCGAAAGCATTTTGCTCTATGGCGATTACGATGTCGATGGAACCAGCGCATTGGTGATCTTGAAAACCGCGATCGATCTCGCCGGCGGCGACGCGGCCTGCCACGTTCCGCATCGCATTCTCGATGGCTACGGCATGAAGAGCGAAGTGGTGGAGGAAGCGGCCGCGCGCGGCGTAAAGCTGATTGTCAGCGTGGATACCGGCATTCGCGCCAATGACGTCGTTCAGCACGCGTCCGCTCTGGGGATCGACGTGATTGTCACGGATCATCATTTGCCCGAGGCCGCGCTGCCGCCGGCGCTCGCCGTGCTGAATCCCAACCGGCCGGATTGCGCGTATCCGGAAAAGAACCTGTGCGGAGCAGCGGTCGCGTGGAAGCTCGCGGCCGCGCTGATGACCACGCTCGCATGGGACCCGGCACGGCGCGAGCGAATACTCGAATCGCTCATGAAGCTCGCCGCGATCGCGACGGTGGCCGATGTGGTCCCGCTCACGGGCGAGAATCGGGTGATCGTCAAACGCGGCCTGGATGGTTTGCGGCGCGTCCGAAATTTGGGACTGCGAGCCCTGCTCGACGTGGCCGGGTTTGCGGAAGGAGTAGCGCCGAGCGCGCGCCAGGTTGCGTTTCAGATCGCGCCCCGCATCAATGCCGCCGGACGCATGGCGAGCGCACGCGACGTGCTGGAGTTGTTCACGACAACCGACGCCGCCCGCGCCCGCGCGATTGCGACGCAGCTTCACGAATTGAATATGGATCGCCAGCAAACCGAAGCTGAGATCGTGCGCGCGATTGTTGACCAATGCGTCGCCGAGCCGGTAACGGATCGCGACCCGGCTCTCGTGTTCGCGGCCGAGGGCTGGCATCGAGGGGTGGTCGGCATCGTGGCAAGCCGCGTGGTGGAGCGCTTCCATCGGCCGGCGTTCGTGCTCGGTATCGACAACGGCATCGCCTACGGATCGGGCCGCAGCATTCGCTCTTTTCATCTGTTGGACGCGCTCGAAGCGATGCCCGGGCTGTTCACGAAATTCGGCGGCCATCGGCAGGCTGCGGGCGTTACACTCGACGCCTCCAATGTCGATGAATTTCGAGCACGGTTTCGCTCTTACGCCAGCGAGCGACTCACACCCGCCGACTTCGAGGCAACGCTCGATATCGACGCCGAGATAGCGATCGAGGAAGTGAGCGACGGGGCGGTCGCGGATGTGTTGAACCTGGCTCCTTTTGGCTTTGGGAACACTGCGCCGACGTTCGTCGTGCGCAACATTGAAGTAGCCGCGCCTCCGGACATCAAAAAGGACAAGCACCTGTTTCTGCGATTCCGCTCGCCAAGAAATGAATCCAGCGCCAGAGTCTTGCGCGCCAAGGCCTGGAATTTCGCCGAGCGCGCGGGGGAACTCACAACGGGCGCGCGCGTGGACGTCGCGATTCAGTTCGAAGAAGACCCGTACTCCGCCGAGCGGGGCTACTCACCATGGCAGGCGATCCTGCGGGATGTGCGTCCGGCGGCGACCGCGGCGACGGCCCAAAGGTAGGCTGCGCTTGCGGAGGTGGGGCAGGCCCGCGGCCTGCGGCAGGTTCCTAACCTGCCTTGACGAGTGAAAACCACACTCCGCTCCACGAATCCGGGCCTTCCAGGTGGTACGGCACTCCATATGAGCGTGGGAGGCGGCATGAGAGACCGCCGCAGGCCGAGGCCCTGCCCCACACACGCTTTAGCGCGAGCTCACGGAAAACTTCAAACTTTTCCGCCTTGCGCGCGAATCCACGCGTCCACTTGATGCTCCAGGATGTCGAGCGGAACGGTGCCCGTCTGCAGCACAACGTTGTGAAACTCGCGCAGGGAAAACTTGTCGCCGAGGGCCATACGCGCCTTGTCGCGCAGCTCTAAAATCTTCAGCTCGCCCATCATGTAGGAGCACGCCTGGCCGGGGAACACGACGTAGCGCTCCACTTCACTCGCTTCGATGCCGTAGCTGATCCCCTGCTGGCGCGTCCATTTCTTGGCATGGATGCCGGTATCGACCACCAGACGCCGTGCGCGGAACAGCTCGTAGTTGAGCTGGCCCAGGAGTCCTTCGATATCGTCGCCATACCATCCGGATTCGGCAGCAAGGCGTTCGGCGTACAATCCCCAACCCTCCACCAGCGCGGAGATGTTTCCAAACGCGCCGATCTGCCGGAAGCGGGGCAGATCCTTGTTTTCCACCTGCAGCGCGATCTGGAAATGATGCCCCGGCACGGTCTCGTGATACACGATGCTGCGCAGTCCGAAGCGCGTCATCATTTCCGGACGCCTGGGAAACTGGAATGTCCCTGGCCGCGATCCATCGGGCGCGGGCGAATTATAATTCGCGGCGGCATTCGCTTCGCGGAAGCTGGGAAACGCTTGCGCGACCACCGGCGACTTCGGACGCGTATCGAACAGGAGCGCGGAACGGGACTCCGCATCGCGCAGGATCTTTTCGATGTCCTGCATGATCTGCGCGCGGCTCGCCTCGGACGTGGGATCGGGATAGCGCATGTCTGCCGCAAGCCTCGCGATACGCTCCTTCACAGGCCCGGCGGTGCGGCCCAGACGCCGCAGCAGCGTGTCCATTTGAGCTTCGATGCGAGCGACCTGATCGAGACCGATCTGATGAATTTGATCGGCCGTGAGGTTGGTCGTCGTGTAGCGGCGCAGAAAATACGCGTAGGCATCCGAGCCGCCCGTGAATCGCCACAGGCCCGCATGAATACTCGCGCGCTTCTGTTCCGATTGCAGCCACGCGATGGCCTTCTTCCACGCGGGATAGATCTGCGCCGCCGTGATCTTTTCGGCCTGGGCGCGCAACTCCTCGCGACGCGCAGCCGGGAGTGAAGAAATCGACGTGAGTTTCTGCGCGTAGGCCGTCACAAAGGGATTCTGAGCGGGAGTTCCATCGATGAACCCCTGCATTTGTTTGACGGTCGCGGCGACGATGAACGCCGGCGGAATGTAGCCTTTTGCCGCCTGTCTCCGTGACTCCGTGACGGCCTCGTCCATGCGCGCGCTTACCTGAGCGAGCGCGGCGAGGTAATTCGCGGCGTCTTTCTCGGTGAGCACCGGATGGCGAACCGTCATCGTCTCCACCAGACGAATGTTGGCGCCGTTCATTTGTTCGAGGGCGAACGTGAAATTGAGGAACGGCTCCTCGCGCACGATCGTATCGAGCTGCCATTGCATGACGTCGGCGGAGAGACGCTGGGCTTCGGACATCTTGGCGCGATCGAACTTCGCGAGTTCGGCAAGCCCCTGCCGCGCAAGGCGGATGCGCTCCCGTTTATACGCAGTGGTCTCCGGCGTGAGCTGGCGCTCCAGCCGGTCCTGCTCGTCGCCGGTGAAGTAACGGGTGCTGGTCGCCAGGTTCGGATTGCCGCGCACCCATTGCGCCGTAAAATCGCGGAAGAAATCGTCGATATTGGCGGAGGGCGCCGGGGCTTGAGCGCGTAGCGTAAAGACAAGCGTCAAATAAAGAATGGCTTGCTTCATGGCGCGGATGATAGCACAGTAAAGAAACAGCCGAAAAACATGCTCTGGACCCAGGTTTCCATTCAAACCTTGCGCGAAGACGCGCATCCGCCGCTGGTGCGCGCCGGTTATAAACGCGGAGCGGAATATCTTTTTCTGGGGCAGCGCGCTCTGGAGAAAATCCGGGCGATCGGCGATTTCGGGCGAGTGCTCCCGGAGTGCGGCATTGCCTTCGTGAGAGCGGGCGGGGACATCGCGATCGAAGAGCCCTCGGGCGACGATGTTCTGGTGCGCGGCCACGAATACACCGAACTGCTCGGCCGGGCGATCAGTATCGCGCAAGCGCCACAGGCTCCCGATCCCGAAGGCGACCGTATTCCGGAGGAATTTTATACACCGGGGGTGAAGACGATCGCACAGATTGCCGCATTTACGGGCCTTCCGGCTACGTCGCAGATCAAAAGCGTGGTGATGGCGGCGGGAGGGACCCTGGTCTTGGTCTTGTTGCGGGGCGATCATCAGTTAAGCGAATTCAAATTGGCCGCCGTGATGCGGGCTACGCAATTGCGTCCAGCGACGGCCGAGGAGATTCGGATGACTTTCGGCGCCGATGCGGGTTCGCTTGGGCCGATCGGCGTGACCGGTGTCCGAATCCTCGCAGACGAAGCTTTGCGTCGCCGCCGCAATATGATCTGCGGCGCCAACCGCAACGATTACCATTTGCGGAATGTCACGCCCGGCGAGGACTTCGCCGCGGAGTTTTTCGATCTGAGAGAAGCTGCGGAGGGCGATCTTTGCGTCACCGACAAAGGTCCACTCACATTCACGCCGGCGCGCGTGGTTCGGGATGCGGAAGACGCTCTGGCCGTAACTGTCGAAAGAAACTGCGATGCCGATGGCATCGTCCTGCCGCCGTTATTTGCGCCGTTCACCGTGATCGTGACGCCCGTGCATCCGGATCGTCTGGAGGCGGCAAGGAGTATTTACAACGATTTGCTGCGTGCGGGTGTCGACGCACTCCTGGATGATCGTGACGTGCGGCCGGGAGTGAAGTTCAAGGACGCGGATCTGATCGGGATTCCATATCGCATAAATGTAGGAAAAAAGTTCGCCGAGGGTTTAGTGGAGGTCGTGACGCGCAGCCCGAAAAGCTCGATCGATGTCCCCGTCCAGGAAATCAGGATTCCTCCCTAAGGCATGCGGGATTGCCTTCCGGGGAGCGACTCCCCTTTTTCAACATCCTTCTAAGGCAGCTGCTGCAAGTCGGTGCCAGGGGGCTGATTGAGAACGAACTTGCTGGGGGTAACATCCTCAGGATTCTCTCTCAGACTGATCACATTCAAGATGACTTCGTAATGATCCCGCGGCCGTTTGATGTCAATCACCGATGGGAAAGAAATTCCGCCATATTGCTTCCAGTCCGCGTACCTCGTATCGCTCAGCACGGTGCCCGAGGAGTCGTAAGTCTTCTGCCGGACGATATTCAGGTTCTGCCGGTCGAAATGGAGCGTACGAACGAGCCATGGGTCCTTCACGTCACGCCGGATAATCAAAAGAATATATGCGGACTCGCGCTCGCTGGTATCTTCCTCCAGGAGAGTAATATCCTCCTTGGAGTCCGGCGCATCGATGATCAGGGAGGTCCGAAACGCGACCGGCCGCAGGTTTTCCAACTGGTTCTTGGAACTGGCCGGAGCATCATTTCTCCCCTCGATGAAGCGGTTCTTGCTAGGAATGTGAATCCGGAAAGTGTCGCCGCAAGAAACCATGTCAAAGACCGTGCTGGACATAATCGGGTCTTGCGCCAGGACGCGGATGTCATCCGGTTTGCGGAACAAAATATACCCGCCAAGCGTTGCGTAGTCCTTTACTTCTCCCACGTAAACACTGCCGACGGACGGCGACATGTTCATCCGCATACTAAATGACTGGAGTGGATCCGCAATACGATGGACTCGTTCGATCAGTTCATCCTTGGTGGCCGTCAGTAAGGGGGTGCTGAGCGGTTTTCCCGGCAAGGTGACGACCCGCTTGCGTACAAAACAGGATGACAAGGGAAGACTGGCGGCGCAAACCAGACCAGTCAGCAAAAGGACGTTGAGCAACGCAAGTCTACGAAAGTGCATATCGCGGCGCTCGGAGGGGTCGATCACAGATTCTGCGAAATTGGAGCAACTGAACCACCACGGCGAAGAAAGTCGGGCGAAGACCCGATCTTACCGCTTCGAGGCGACGACCATCTGTGGTCGCACCGTCTTAAAGATGATGACATCCCCGAACCGAATTCTCAGATAGAGTTTGTGAGGACCGTTGGATTCGACGAACCGGTGGCCGAATAATAGCCGGTGTTCCGTGGTCCCTTCGAAATCAGACTTCACGCTCCCGATGTTGCTTTTCGCATCAATGGCGTACTGAGCTTGCTCGGGAAGGTGCAGGAAAATCAACCCTTGCAGGGCAGTCGCTTGAATGTCGCTATCGACGCCATCGACGTTAACCTCGCCAATGTTGTGGTCAACGACCAGTTTGGCGTCGCGTGGAACCTTGATGTGGTAATCGAGATAAAACGTCGTGGCGCCGCCGAAAGGCGAAAACGGCGGTAATGCCCGCTTGGGAAAATCCGTGGTGATGACGAGTTCGGCGCCTTTACGCTCCGCCGTGACTCGAACCCTGTCCAACTCGTGAACAGCTTTCTCGCGTCTGGAGAGAGCGTAGTCGGCTTTCGTCGATTTGGTCGTGGTGATTTCAACGTTGGGCTGGTCCCAGCCTTCGATGGTAAGCTCGCCCGTTGAATTCTTGAGCCTCACCGTCCCGCCAGCCTGAAAATCGACCCGCTGCGTGTTGGCGACCTGAATCCTCTGCCTGATTTCGTCCTTTGCCGGGTCCTTTGTTGCGCCCAGACATGTTGCGCCCAGACGACTCAACCCGCACATAAGCGCGAGCGTCCCCATCAAACGGTGTCGTGTGTATGGCAAGAAGTTGTTCCTCATTCCTTTTCAGGATAACGTGGGAGCAAAACACACGTCCCGTCAGCCGGCATTCCGCGCTGCGATGAGCCGGATAAAGTCGGGTATTTCGTGCAAGGAAACCACGCCTCCCGCGGGGTTGTGCACGGCCAGGCGTCGCGCTTCGTCCGGATCGTTCATCATCAGGATCGGGTGCACGCCTACACTGCGGGCGACATTGATTCCTTCCACCGTGTCGGTGAGAAAAATCGCCTTTTGACCTGGAAGACACGTGTCTCCGAGCGCGCTGAGAAGCGGCGCGGATTTTACGCCCCCCGCGTCGTCGCGCGTCCATACTCCGGAGAAGAACTCCCCGAGAGAATTGCGTTCGATGAAGCTGCTTACGGAAACGCGAGAAAGAGAGGAGGTGATAAACAGCCGGATGCCCATGGTTTGAAGCTCCGCGAGCACGGGCAGCACGTCTTCGTAGATACTTGCTCCGGCCACGGCTTCGGCTTCGAGCACTTCGGCGAAGTTCCTTTGCTCAGCGTCCCAGAGAGCCGTATCCGCCTGCATCAGGTTGAGCAGATGCCAGTAGGATCGGCTGCCGGAGGGGCTGGCCTTCCCTTTCCGGCCGAACAAACGGACGGCTATTTCGTGGAACGGCCCGGGAGGGAATTCGGCCAGACAGCCTACGGGCTCGAGCAGCAAGCCCTCAATGGTTTGCATGCAGAAAAAGGGGACAGACCGCTCTGTCCACTCCAACAGTCGCACGTGAAGTCAGAAATATGTGAACGGGGACAGAGTAGTCTGTCCCTTTTTTCCTCACGTGTCCAGCGCTAGGCATTCAGTCTAGCCAGCCCCGAGGCGAGAAGCCCCTTCGCCATGTCGATCTTGGTGGCGTTGTACTTCAGAGGCGCGGCATTGGCCAACGCCACGGATATCGCCTGCTCGCCCAATTCCGCGTTCAAGGTTTTCCCTTTCAGGAAAGCTTCCACTGCCGTTTCGCGGTATGGTTTGCCGGAAATGCCCCCGAACACGACCCGCGCGTCGTCGATGGTCTTGTCGCGCAGCTGAAGACCGATCGCGAGCGAGGCCATGGCGAAGTCCCACACTCCCCGCGGGCGCAGCTTCTCAAATGACGCCCGCATACCCGGCTTCGGCGGAGGAATGACCACGGAGGTGAGAATCTCGTTGTAGCGCACCACATGAGACTGGATTTTGCCGTCCACCAGCATGTCTCCGGGCACCAGATGCTCGATCGAGAGTTCCTTTTCTCCCTGGGGCGTCGCCAGTTTCGCGCGAGCGTCGAAGGGGATCAAGGCAGTGGCGGCATCACCTGGATACACGGCGTAGCACAAGCGTCCGCCCATGGCCGAATGATAGTAGCTGTTATCTCCGATGGCACCGTAGCACAGGTATCCGCCGTTTCTCCAGCACGAATATCCGCCGCGCAGATATTGACACCATACTTCCTGCAAAAGGTCGCCGCCGAGCGTCGAGGCGTTGCGCAGTTCGGGCGAAGAAATCTTATTGATGGCCTCCACGAGCATCGGATACTTTTCTTGCAGGAGCCGCGAATCGGCCATTTCCGCGAGCTTCGTCGCCGTGCCGATTTCGACGCCTCCCTGGGCGTCTTCCTTGATATAGCGGAGATGATCGATCTTCTTGATATCCACCAGGTAGCTGGGCGCTTGCTCCAGGCGGTTCTTCAGGCGAATGAGCAGATCCGTGCCGCCGGCATACACTGCTGCGCTCGTCCCATGCTGCGAGAGGATCTGGATCGCTTCGTCGACGGTCGAGGGCCGGTAGATGGAAACTTTTTTCATGCCTTCCTCCCGTCTTTCGCGCTCGCCGCAGCAAGCTTTCGCTCTGCGCGCTTTTTCGATAATCCCGCCATGATCTTTTCGCGCGTGATGGGGTGCTCTCGAATCCGCACTCCACAGGCGTTGTAAATCGCATTGGAGATCGCGCCCGGCACGCAGCCAATGGTGGTTTCGCTGAAGCTCTTTACGCCGTAAAACCAGCGCGGCTCCAGACTATCGATGTAGACCTGCGTCGACTTCGGAATATCCATGATGGTGGGAAGCCGGTAGGAAAGGTATCCGACGCTGTAGTGGCGGGTGCCCGGGAATTCGCGGTCCCAGGGAATCGAATCGGTGGCGACCTGGGTGCTCTCGACCAGTGATCCGACCATATCGGCTTCCGACACCAGAGGATTGATGACGAGGCCCGTATCATGCGTGTAGACGGCGCGAACGAAGCGCCAGTTGCCGGTCCAGGTATCGACCTCGACTTCGGCGAAGCACGCGCCCACGCCCTTGTTGTTCGCGGTCCTTTCGCCGCCGGTCGTGCCGCGGCCGGTCGCCCGGATCAGGCCGTTACTGGCCTTCGCCAACGCGGCGAAGGTCGTACTGATTTTAGGATCGTCCGTCGAGGAGATGACGCCATCGCGTATTTGCAGCTTGGCGGCGTCGATCTTGAGCGCATCGGCGGCGCGCGCTAACAGATCCTTCTTCATCTTGTCCGCCGCGAAGCAGATGGCCGCTCCCTGGAGTGTGATGGTCCGGCCTCCGAACCATTCATCGCTGAGCGGCGCGAGATTCGAATCGCCCCAAATCAGGCGGATATGATCGCGAGTGGTGAAACCCAACATCTCCGCGACCATGGCGGCCAGCGCCGTCGCCGCGTTCGAGCCGCTATCGGGAAGCGCGATTTTCATGGTCACGTTGCCGTCGGCGCCAAGGTCGAGCTCGGAGCTGAAAATGTTGGCGTCGGGCAACGCAGCCAGCTTGGCGTACGCTTCTTCACCTTCGTGGTAACCCATGTTTCCGCCGTGATGCTGGGACATGCCGAGACCAAAACCACGCTTAAACCTTCCAGGTGACCCGCCCGCGACGGGGTTGCGCTTCTCCCATCCGAAGGCCTTGGAGCCTTCCTGCAGCACTTCCACGGTCGGCATCGTTTCGTAGGGATGACGGGCGTCGCCAGGGGTGAGCCGCGTGATGTGCATCATGCGGTACTGCACCGGATCCACGCCGAAAGCATCGGCCATCTCGTCGATCATGTTTTCCCACGACCACTTGGTCTCCTGCTGGATGTGGCTGCGGGAGGGGCCGGGACGCGGCGCGTTTGTCCGATAAGCGCACCACGTCGATCGCCAGTGAGGAACGAGCGATGTGTACAAGTCCAGCTGATTGGCCGCGTTCCCGGGACCGTCGGCGTGGACGCCGAAGTCCAGGTCGCCGATGCTCACGTATACTTCGTGATCCAGGGCCACGATGCGGCCGTCTTTCTTAGCTCCCACGCGGAACTTGGTGATGGTCTCCGGCTTGATCTGCAGTTGCGCCAGTTCCTGGTCCTTGGGCAGCATGACCTTCACGGGACGGCCCGTGACCTTCGCCAGATGAGCCATCATCGGATAGAAACGCTCGGCCGCCATGCGGGCCGCGCCGAACGTCGAACCGTTCCATTTGTTGATCACGCGAACCTTGGAGACGTCGATGCCGAGCGCCGCCGCGAGCGATGCCCGGACCGGATAGATCCCCTGGCCCATGGCCCACACGGTCAGCCGGTCTCCCTCCCATTTGGCGACGCTGCCGCTCGGCTGCATGGGAACCGATACGCCGCCGTTGAAAACGTAAGTGAACTCCTTAACGATGTCCGCTTCGGCGAACCCTTGATCGAGGTCGCCGCGCTTATCCGCCCACGTCGCGTGCGGCAGATCCTGGGGCGAAAACGGATGCCGGATCAGGTTTCCCTTCCCTTTTCCCAGATCGGGCGCGCCGGCCGCCATGCTATCTTTCAGCATCGAAGCGAAGGGCAGGACTTCGTACTTGACTTTGATGGCGTCGGCGGCATCCTGCGCCAGGTCTTCCGTCTCCGCTACCACAATCGCGACGGCTTCGCCTTGCAGATTCAATTCCTGAGGCAGCGGCTCCGGTAAGATCCGGCCGCGCGCCACATTGGGACGCTGCAACTTCGGCGCGTTCTTATAGGTGAGAATGTGGTGGACGCCAGGCATCTTTTCGGCGACCGACGTATCCACATCCAGAAGGCGCGCGCGGGGATGCGGCGACGTAAGGAACTTCACGTACAGCAGATCCGGGAACCACACGCGGCTGGCGTACATTGCTTTGCCGGTGAACCGCGGAATGGAGACTTCCGGCAGCGGCGGCAGCGGCGTGCCTAGAACTTTGAGATTCTCCGGCGGATATCCCTGCCATTTCTTGGTGACGGTCGCGCCCTCCACGACTTCGTCGCCCGCGTCGTGTCCGCCGGTCGTCGAGTAATCGCGCACCATCGGCATCTTGATGTGAACGACGTTTTCAAGTTCAGGCTTGATCGGTTCCTTGCTCCCGCGCAGGACGGCGGCCGAGTCGATCACGGTGCGGATAATGTGCGGATACGCCGAGCACCGGCAAATGTGGCCGGCGAGAGCGGCCTTGACCTGATCCTCGTCCGGATTGAGATTCTTGTCGAGCAGCCCTTTCGCCGTGACCACCCATCCGGCGGTGCAGAAGCCGCAATCGGCAGCCACGCGCATATGGCCAATGCTCTGCAATGGATGCAGATTCTTTTCGTCGCCCACGCCTTCGATGGTGAGGATCTTCTTGCCGACGGCCTCGGTCGCCAGAGTGTGGCACGAATAAAGCGGCACTCCGTCCACCAGGACGCTGCAGGCGCCGCAACTGGCGCGATTGCAACTGCGGTTGGTGCCCGTCATGCCCAGCTTCATGGCCACCACTTCCCACAAGGTCGTGCGCGCTTCGTATTCGGCGGCATACGTCTTGCCATTGACGAGGAACACGGCTTTTTCGCTGGCAAACGACTTGGGACCAGACGGAAGAGCCGTGGGAGCCGCGAGGAGCTTTTCTCCCGTTATCGCGGTGAGCACGACGCCCGATCCTGCAGCCTTCAGGAAATTTCTGCGCGAATAGCTCATTTGGAACCTCCGTCGGCGGGGAAGACGTTCGGCCGATACTGTTTGTGACACGTCGTGCAGGAAGCGTCGACGGCGCCGGCTACCGACGCGAGCGCATTGCTATCTTTGGCCTGCGCGGCTTTATAGGCGGCGTTTCCGGCATCCACTAATAATTTCGCGTCCCTCATCCAGTCCATCTGATCTCGTGCGCGGCTTCGCATCATCAACATATTTCCGGATTCGGCCAGGGTTACCGCGCCGCGGCGCACCACCGCCCACTCCTTTTCATCTTTGGGCCCGCCGCGGTAGATTGCAAGCAGGATGTCATTCGAGGAAGGATGGATAAGATCGAGCATCAGTTGCCTGACATTCGCCGCGGGCGGAAACGGCTCGGAAGGGGTCTGAGCAAAGGCTATCCCGGCAAGAGCAAGGATGCCCGCGCATATTGATCTCATATTCTGATTCTCCACGGCGATCATCGTTAGTTTACCGCCGCGGGGTCGCGGGCGCGAGCGTCTTTGGGATCTTCGTTTTTGGGATGATCGCGGCGCCAGGAATCACCGGAATTGCGCGATTAGGCCCGAGAGCGCGAGATGACGCACTCAGAAGGTCAACATGTCGCAGAAAGAGCCGCTAGGGGGATTGACGCCCGCCGTCAACGCATAGGTACGCAGCCACTTGACACCGCACCGACACCAATGGGGCGAGCGTTAGCCTTCCGGGGCTCTCACAATCAAAACCGAACACGGTGCGTTCCAGGCGATCTTCGCCGACACGCTTCCGAGCATGCCATGCTTGAAATCGCGAACTCCCGTCGCGCCCACCACCACCAGATCGTATTGTCCGCCTTCGGCCTCGCTCAGGATTTCATTGGCCGGGTTCCCTTCCACCAGACGAGTGGTGACGGACACGCGATAGGGAAGTAGAAGATCGCGAGCCTGTTCAACCACTTCATCGCCTTCCCGAATCAATTCCTTCTCTATCTCTCCGGTCTCGCTGTGTTCCTGGTCTTCTTCCGAGTACGTAATCCAATCTTCTTCCGGCCCCAGCGCGACCCACGACGTTTCGGCCACGTGCATCAGGCACACTTCGGCGGAGCGAAGATCGAAGAGAAAGCCCAGCATTTCTATCGCTCGCAAGGACGCCTCCGAACCATCCACCGCGGCCAGCACCCGAAGACCCTCGTCACTCCGCATCTCTCTCCCCACGAGCACGGGGGATAACGCGTGTTCCACCACACGGCTCGCCACCGGACCGAGGCCGAGATCGCCGGAGGCACCGCGTCCCTGGGGGCCGATGACGGTCAGATCGTAATCCTCGGCCTTCTTCACGATGAGGCCCGACGGAGAGCCGAAGGCTGTAAGCAGCTTGACCTCTCCATTCGCAGGACGTAGCTGCACTCGCATCCTCTCCAGCATCTGGGTGATTTCACCCAACGCGCGTTGTTGATACCGCTCCGAACGTGCGCGGTTTTTACTCCGCCTGGAAAACCGAGGAGCCACGCAAAGCAGGTCTACGGAGCGATCTGCAGGGTTTGACAGGCGAATTGCCGTCTGTAAGGCTGTGGTTGCTTCTTTCGAACCGTCGGTCGCGACCAGCACTCTCATATCGGGCATCTCTGCACTTTTGCCGCCACTGCCCGCATTGGGCGTACGAGTGCTTTACAGATGGCGAGGTTAAGCGAGTGCGCCTGCTATTGTTCCCGGCGATCGTCGTCTCCTTGGTCACGGCCACTCCACTCGGGCTGGATGCGGCGCCGGCGGAATCCTCCGGCTGCACATCCGAGTTATGCCGCCTGGCGAGCGCCGGCCGACTGGAGGATCTACGCTGGCCGGATTTCTCAGATTACCGAACGCGAGTGCAGAGTTTTTATAAACCCACCGGATATGCCCCCGCCTGGATCGAGCAGGGGGAGCCGACACCCGCGGCGAAGGCCATGATCGAAGTCTTCAAGCAGGCTGCAACCAAGGGGCTGAATCCCGAAGATTATGACGGATCGCGGTGGGCCGATCGCATGATTGGCCTGAGCGCAAGGAAGAGCGGCAGCAAATCCGAGCCGGGGCTGGTCGAAGCTGAACGCGCGCATTTTGATCTGGCTCTTACCGTCTGTGTTCTGCGCTACGTTTCGGATCTGGAGTTCGGCAAAGCAAACCCCGGTTTACTGGACAACACCTTCGATCTCATTCGCGAGAGGGACGATCTTGCTTCCTTTGTGCGCGATCGTCTATTGCACGCTACAGACGCGAATGCCGTGCTCGATGGAATCGAGCCGCCCTATGAAGGCTACCGGCGCACGGAAGTTGTCCTGCGGAAGTATCTCGCGATGGCGCAGAACGCCAGCGCCGGCCCGCTGCCGGTACCGGCGAAACCAGTCGATCCCGGCAAGGTTTATGCGGCGTCCACGCAGTTAGCCGGCATTCTCCGGCAGCTTGGCGATTTACCGGCGGATGCGGCGCTGCCCGGCGATCCCAACCTTTACGGTGGAGCGTTGGTCGATGCCGTGAAGCGCTTTCAGTCCCGCCATGGGCTCGACACGGACGGGCGCCTGGGGAAGGCGACAGTTGCGCAGCTCAACACGCCGCTGAGCCAGCGCGTTCGCCAGTTGCAGTTAACGCTGGAGCGGTGGCGCTGGGCGCCTCATAACTATCCCGTGCCTCCGGTGGTCGTGAATATTCCCGAGTTCGAGTTGCGGGCTCTCGATCGCGATTACCATACGGAACTCGAAATGAAGGTGGTCGTGGGGAAAGCCTACCACCATCAGACGCCCGTTTTTTCCGCGGAGATGACCTCGGTCGGTTTCTGGCCCTACTGGGATGTGCCGGTCAGCATTCAACGTGCGGAATTGGTCCCCAAGCTGGCTCACGACCGCTCGTATCTGGCCAAGAATAACTTCGAGGTCGTCACCGCAAGACGGGAGGTGGTCAGCACGGGCGAGGTCGACGACGCGCTGCTCGCAAGGCTGCGCTCCCTGGAGCTGCGAATTCGCCAGGTCCCCGGTCCGAAGAATTCACTGGGGCTCATCAAATTCGCGTTTCCAAACAACTATGACGTTTACATGCACGACACCCCCGCCACGGAGTTGTTTGCGAGAACGCGCCGCGACTTCAGTCATGGCTGCATTCGCCTGGAAAAGCCCGAGCAGCTGGCGGAGTGGGCCCTGCGCGACAAACCCGAATGGACGTCCGAACGCATTCACGACGCGATCCACGGGGGAAAGACGTTTGAGATAAAGCTCGATCGGCCCATCCCGGTGCTGATCGTGTACGCCACGGCCATCGCCCTGGAGAACGGCGAAGTTCGCTTCCTGGAAGATATCTACGGGTTGGACGCCGAACTGGAGCAGATCCTGGCCAAAGGGTATCCGTACCCTGCCTGGAAGACTACCAGCGACGCACGCGCCCCACGTCCACGTGAATGAAATCCGAAGCGGGATAGTATCCGACGCCGCCGCGCCCAAGCCCCAGAGCGATATCGCGAAGCCGGGACGTCCTTATGCCCGGCAGCCGAATATCGATCGCCTCGGCCTGCATGTGCAAGCTGTTCCTGGCGACCCCGGATGTGTGCGTCCTGAGGAACTCGTTGGTTAACGGCGACCGGTAACCGCAGATGATGTTGATTTCAGCGTCGACCCGGCCGCTGGCCGAGGCCAGATCCGAAAGCAGATCGAACACCCGGGGATCGTAGTGATGGACGTCGCCCGTGCGACTGTCGCGCAGAAAGCCGTCGAGTTTCGCGAGCGCGTCCAGAACATAGTCGCCGCCGCGTCGGTACACCACATCCAAATGCTGCTGGGAGTGGGTGTGATAAAGCCGCAGGCGGTATTCATTGGGGGAATTCTGCGCACGGACTGGAACGGCAGAACCGGCCAACACCGTGAAAACAACAAACGCAAGAGTGCACTTCAAAATCTCTATACCTCCGCAAACTAGCGTGCCCTTAAAGGATAACAGCCTATGGGGCTTCAGCGGGCGGGGCTGATGCTGTCACCGAGGAACGGCGGCAGTGGGTGTATTCCCTCACCCAGCATAAAGCGGCGCCCAACGGTCAATAGGAGCTAAGGCCTTTAGATGCCGCTGTTTTGAGCCGCCCAGGATTCGGCACGGGAGTTGCGCTGGTTGTATTAGAAAACTTCACGCAGGAGGTGAAAGTTATGCTCCGAAGATTAGCAGCTTTGTTCTTTTTCGCCACACTGGTGTGGATGATCCCGGCACGCGCGGACGTGTGGGACAAGAAGACAACCGTCACGTTCAGCCGCGCCATCGAGCTGCCGGGAATCGTGCTACCCGCTGGTACCTATGTTTTTCGGCTCCTGGATACCCCTGGAAGCCGGCACGTCGTGCAAGTTTTTAATGCCGACGAAACGCACCTTTATACAACAGTCCTCGCTATCCCAAATTATCGGCTGAAACCGACCAGTGAGACGGTAATGAAGTTTAAGGAGGCCCGAAAGGATAACCCCGAAGCCATGCGGGCCTGGTTCTACCCGGCCGACAACTTCGGCCAGGAGTTCGTTTACCCAAGGAGGAGAGCGGTTGAACTAGCTGCGTCCGCCCAGGTCCCCGTGCTTACCGCCGAGGTGAAACCTGCCGAGACGCCGGAAGAGTTGGTGCAGGAGCCCGTGGTCGCGGTTACTCCCGAGAACAAGGAGGTCCCCGCGCCCAGTGTCACGGAGCCTTTGCCGTTAGTCGCACAAGCGATACCCGAGCCGGCCCCGGAAGCACCTGCTCCGGCCGAGCTTCCCAAGACAGCCAGTCCGCTACCCACGTTGATGCTGATTGGATTCGGCTCGCTGGGAGTCGCAATCGCCCTGAAAACGATTGCATGGCGCTATGCACTGAACCGTTGAACCTGACTGCTCAAGTTTGAAGAGGTTTCACTCAGGACGCCTGGCGTTCATTACGGCGCCAGGCGTTCTGGCTTAGGGCGTCGAAGACCCGGAATAGAAATGACGATTAGAATCCATTGGCGCAAACTGCGAGACATGAAATCGCAAAGCACGGGCGTGGGGCGGCCCATGCATCGGACCCAGGTTTGGGCCCTGCGATGGGGAACTACGGGTTTGTTCCTCGTGGGCTGTTTGACGCTGGGGTTTTGCGCGCTGGTCTTCTTTGAAGGAGCCTGGTATCAGGCGTCGGAAGGCAAGCTGTTTGAAAATCCAGCGCAATTCGATACGGCCGCTCGCGAAGCTCTGACCCTGAAACTCAACCGCGCGCTGCCTTCCCTGGAGAACCTGCCCGTACAGGAAGGCTCGCCCCTCAGCAGAATCGAGATCCCTCGCTTGGGAGTCTCGGTGGTCGTCCTCGAAGGGGTCATGCCTCGAGACTTGCGATTGGGAGCCGGCCACGTCCCCGGCACCGCGCTTCCCGGCGAATCCGGGAACGTCGCTATCGCCGGACATCGAGATACATTCTTCCGCAAGCTGGGTCAAATCCGCGGACAGGATCGGATCACGCTTACGACGTTGCGCGGATCGTTTGCCTATTCCGTCGAATCGACGCAAATCGTCAATCCCGACGCCGTGGAGGTGCTTCAGCCTTCCGATCAGCCGACCCTCACACTGATTACCTGCTATCCGTTTTCCTATGTCGGCTCAGCGCCCCAGCGTTTCGTCGTCAAGGCCCGACGGGAAGGGTACCCGGAACTCCTCCACACGGGCACCTATTTTCCTCCTCGATAGAGCGCGCGCTCCCGGCCGAAGCCCTAGCTCAGATAGGAAACGAAGCGGCGATCCGGATCGTACTTCTTCCGCATCGCTTCCAGGCGAGCCGCCGCCTCTTTCGACAGATAAGGTCCCTTGTTCGAGGGCATGTTCTCGTCATTCATCTGGGAACCAACGCTGATCGGTTTCAGCCGGCCGATCACGTCCTTGGCCCAGGCAGCGCAGCGATCATCATCGGCGGGGTCGAACGAGATGGCGTTCGTCGATAGGTACACGTCGCCTTGCAGCGAGTACGCCATATCTTTGAGCTTCTGCACCGGTCCCCAATGCATCCACAGCATGAACGACTGCGGCGTGGGGAATTTCAGGAATGCGTCGCGCGCGGCGGCAAGGATCTTTTCGGGAGGGGCGCTGCACCACACGCCATCCAGCATCTGACGCGAACCGGGGGTAATTCCGCTTTGCATGCCGAAGGTGGTGACCGGGACGTTCACCCGCCGCGCGATCGCCTTATTCACAACCGGGCAGCTCTCGAAGATCGCCAGTGCCGAATCAGCTTCCTTTTCGGAATAAGCCTGCGCCGTGCCGATCAGCCGAAGTACGGGCTTGCCGTTATCCGTTCCGCCGACCATGACGCCTTCCACGTGTCCGGGGAACGAATTTTGAGTATGTCCCAGCCACGTGGCCAGTTCAGCGAGAACGTCCGGCTCAAAGACGTAGATGTTCCGTTTTCTGGACGTCGGCAGAGGGTGAAGGTTCAAATAATAACGCACGGCGACGCCGAAAAAACCGGGGCCCGCGCCACGCGCCGCCCACAGATAATCGCTGTTCTGTTTTTCATCGGCGTGAATCAGTTCGCCGTCCGCGGTGACCAGGTCGAGAGCCTGCAAATTGGCGCACGCCGGCCCCCACAGCCGTGAATTCAAACCATGGCCGCCGCACATCACAAAGCCGCCGAGGCCGACCCGCGGATCGTGGGCGGTGGGAAACATCAGTTGGTATTGCTTGGAGATGACTTCGTTGAATTGATCGCCGAACCAGGCCGGGCTCACCGTCGCGATGCGCCTCTTCGGATCGACGGAAAGCTCCTTCATTTTCGTGATGTTGATCAGGATGGCGTTATCGCGGGTGTGCGAACCCGTAAAGCTGTGACCGCCGGACCGCGTGCCGACCTGCAAGCCGCGCTGCTTGGCCAGTTTCACGGCAGCAATTACATCGTCAACGTTCTCCGCGAGGACGATCGCATCGGGGAAGCGGTTGGGCTTGCGGGCGTTCCAAACGGCGGCTCTGCGCTGAATCTCGTAGCTCGAATTACCTTTGTCGTAAATCTTGCCGGATAGAATGCCGTCCGCTTTCTTTACTTGCGGGGCGATCGATCCTAAGCGAGGCAGACGGGCGGCGAACGCCTTGGCCGTCGTTCCAGCGGCCGCGCCCCATGCCAGTAACCGGCGGCGGGTAATCATAAATGCTCCTATTGAGTCCTTGCCAAGTCAGTGCAAGATCGCACCTGACCACCCGATTAGGTTACCGGAGTTGAGACCGCCCCGTCCTGACCTATTTGCCGCCGCGATAGAGCACGCGCCAAATCCTGCCTTTCTGGCTATCCCCGATGTAAAGCGATCCATCGGGACCTTGGGCAACGCCATCCGGACGAGCCACGGCGTCGTTCGGATTCATGAGCGGCGTTTTCCCCGTGAACCCGCTGGCGAAGACCTCGAAATTTCCCGAAGGTTTCCCGTTGGAGAAGGGTTGAAAGGTGATGTTGTAGCCAGCCTGCTCGAGCGGCGAGCGGTTCCAAGAGCCATGAAACGCAATGAACGCGCCGCCTTTGTAGCGGCCCGGAAATTGATTGCCGGAATAAAACATCAGGTCCACCGGCGCCCAGTGCGCGGGAAACGCGGCGACCGGCGTGGTGAATTCGGCGCAGCGGCCGACCGTCTTGCCGTCGCCACCATATTCGGGATTCAGGAAAAACTTCTTCTGTCCGAAATCGTAGAAGCAATAGGGCCAGCCGAAGTTCGATCCAGCGACGGCGCGATACAGAGGCTCGGCCGGACGTTCGGCATTCTCTTGCGCCGTAAACTTACCGGGCCACATCACGTCGAGCTGGTCGCGATTGTTCATCGCGATATATACGGCCCCATCGTGCCAGGCGATCGCCGGCATTTGACGAAGTCCGGTGGCGAAGCGCGTCCCGTCTTTTTGTTTCTGTCCCAGCCTGTTCTCGTCGAATTTCCAAATGCCGCCGTTGTGCTCAAGAATTGGACAAGGATCTTGTCCTTCCGATTTCGCCTGGCGGTCCTTCGTCTGGCAGGCGTTGGACGGGGCGCCCACATTCACGTAGAGAGAACCCTTGCCATCGAAGGTGATCCCTTTATCGCCGTGCTGGCGAACTCCGGGCAGACCTGTGACTACGGTTTCGGGCTCGCCGGATGGCTTCAGTTCGCCGGGTTTCATCTTGTATCGCAGAACGGTATTCGGTCCGGCTACGTAGAGATATCCGTTGTGCAGCGCGATTCCCGTGAGGCTGCCCTGCCCGAAGTGTTCTTTCACCTCGAATTTCCCGTCGCCGTTGGTGTCGCGCAGAGCCGCTACGCCGCCCATTTCGCCCATGCCTTGCAGGGCGACGAAGACGTCGCCATTCGGCGCCACCGCCAAATGGCGCGCCGTGCCGAGGTTGTCGGCGGCGACAAGGGCACAGAATCCCTGGGGAAGCGTGATGCCTCCGTTATCGGCGTCGCAAGCCGGGGCCGCACCCAGCGCGGAAATGAATACGGCGGAAAGAATGGTTCCGCAGGCGAGGGTATTTCGGAAAGACGGCATAGTTTCTCCTCCATTGGTGTTTCTCGTGAAAACACGCTGCATTTGTATATTATCGAATCTGTATGGCGAATCGGTTCTTGAGCGCGTGCGTAACGGTCATCGCTTTCGTCTCGTGGATGGCATGGCTGAACGGGCAGGACAAGCCATCGCAGTCCGTGTGGGACGGCATCTATACGGATGCGCAAGCGGCGCGCGGTGAAGCGGGATATCGTGAGGCTTGTGCTTCGTGCCACGGCGAGAAGTTGGATGGCCGCGGACAAATTCCGCCGCTCGCCGGGAGCGATTTCACCTCCAACTGGAACGGCATGACCGTCGGCGACCTGTTCGAGAAAATACAGACGTCCATGCCTGCGGACCGTCCCGGCCAGCTCAGCAAGGAGCAGAACGCGTCGGTCCTGGCGTACATCCTCAAATTCAACAAGTTTCCTACTGGGGGCCAGGAACTGCCGGACAATGCGGATGCGCTCATGGGCATCCGGTTTGATGCGGATAAGAAGTAACCACCGGCATCAAGAGCCAAGCCGAAGGACAGAGTCTTGCGACGCTGGGACGAAAAACAGGTCCCTCTTGAGTTCGCTCGGGATGACAGGCGTCGAAGGTATGTTGTGACTACAACCACGTGAGTGGTTCAACTCGATGGGCCCGCGTGGGTGGTTCAACTCGATGAACCCGCGACACTTTTTACCAGACCTTGCATTGCTGGAGACGCACCATGGGCTGCCCTTCGCGGCAGCCGAAGGCCGTCCCGAATTCCGGCATATTGGAGACGACGCCGTTCACCCGGAACGCGTCCGGCGAATGGGGATTCGTAATCGCGTGGAGGCGTTTATTTTCCGGGCGCTCGTCGCCGCAGGCCCACTGCGCCATGCCGATAAAGAAGCGCTGGTCCGGCGTGAGGCCCTTGATGGGTTTCAGATCCTGACCTTTCGTCGCGTTCTTCCAGGCCACATACGCCAAGAAAGTCCCGCCCAAATCGGCGACGTCCTCGCCGAGCGTGAGCTTGCCGTTGATCTTGATGTCGTCGATAATCGTAAATCCCGAGTACTCGTCGGAAACGCATTTCGCGCGCTCCTCGAACTGCTGCGCGTCCTTTCTGGTCCACCAGTCCTTCAGGTTGCCTTTGGCGTCGAACTGCCGCCCCTCGTCGTCGAAACCATGGGTCAGCTCGTGCCCGATGGTCGCGCCGGTATCGCCGTAGTTGGGCGCGTCGTCGGAGTTCGGATCGAACAGCGGAGGCTGCAGCACGCCGGCCGGGAAGTTGATGTCGTTCATCTGCGGATCGTAATAGGCGTTTACCGTGGGAGGCGTCATCTGCCACTCGTTGCGATCGAGCGGTTTCCCGATCTTCGCGAGCTGCCGCCCGGACTCGAAAAGCGCGGCCCTTTCCACGTTCCCGTAAAAATCGTCCCGCGCGATCCTGATGGAGCTATAGTCGCGCCACTTCTCCGGATATGCGATCTTGTTCTTCACGGCGTGCAGTTTTTCGAGCGCTCTCTTTTTGGTCGCCTCGCCCATCCACGGCAACTGCCGGATTTCGCTTTCCATCGCCGATTCGACGTCCTTCGTCATCAGCAGCGCCCGCGCCTTGGTATCCGCTCCAAATGTTTTTTGGACAAAAACCTGGCCCAGCGCTTCCCCTAACTGGGCATCCACCTGCCGCACGCAACGCTTCCAGCGCGGCGGCATCTCCTGAACTCCTCGAAGATAGCGGCTATAGAAATCGAAATTAGCGGTGGCGAACGCCGCCGACAGGTAGGGCGCCTTCACGTGCACCAGATGCCAGCGCAGGTAGGTCTTCCAGTCCTCCAGACTCCTCGATTGGAGCAAAGTCTGGAGCTCCTTGAAAAATGCCGGCTCTGTCACGTTGATCGCAGGCACGCCGCTCAGTTTTTGGGCGGACAAATACGCTTTCCAAGGGAACGACGGCGTCAGCGCCTGCAACTGCGATGGGCCCATCTTGTGAAACAGCTTGTAGGGATCCCTCTGATCGACGCGCGTCAGGGAAGCCTTGGCCAGCGCGGTTTCCATTTCCATCACGGTGCTTGCGTGCGCCTTCGCCTGCTCCGGCGCTTCGCCGAGAAGTTCCAGCATTTTCTGGACGTGCACCACATACTTCTGCCGCGTCTCTTCCGATTTGGCGTCGGTTTTCGTGTAGTAATCCCGGTCGGGAAGGCCCAAGCCGCCCGCGCTGGCAAACGCGATCACATGCGTCGAGTCGGCGTAATCCTGGTTGGAATCGAAGTTGAACATCGTGCGGTTTCCAAACGCCGACTGCTGCTCGCGTGCCAGCAATGCCGGCAAGTCGGCGAGCGATCGCAGCGCGGCGATTTCATCGAGCGCCGCCTTGAGCGGTCCCGCGCCCACGCGCTCGATTGCGCCTTGGTCCATGCAGGCGTTGAAAAAGTCGCCGATCTGGGTCTCCACCAGGCTGCGGGTGGCGGCGGGCTTCGCGGCGTCCTGCAGAATGTTCCACAGAAAACGCTCATTGTCTTCCGCCAGCTTGGAGTAGACGTTCCACTGCGCCTGATCCGGCGGGATCGGGTTATTCATGATCCAGCCGCCGCATGCGTAGCGGTAAAAATCGGTGCACGGGTCCACGGATCGATCCATGGATGATAGGTCCATAGCGGGGCTGAAGGGCAACGCAGTGAGTGGTGTGTCGCGATTGCCGTCCTGGGCCCATCCAGTCTGGACAAGGAGCGCGGCAGCGGCAAAAGAAAGTGCGACGAGCGGAAGGTATCGCTTCACATTGTCATAATAGTCCACGTCATTATAGTCCGCGCGATAATTGCTCATCCCGCCAAGGCCCCCGCATGCGCTTGCCAAGTTAGTGTGACGCCCCAGCTAGACTCTCCGGGAGATAATGTGTTTTCTTTATGGCAGGGAGTCCGTCCATAAATGATCCGAACGCCCAGCGACGGCAGCCACGCCCCGGATAATACGGCCGTTCCAGGCAATGAAGTTCTTTCGTTGTTCCATGCCCCCGTCCGATCCTGGTTCGAGGCCGTCTTTCCGTCTCCGACGCGTCCGCAACGCTTAGGTTGGCCCGCCATCGCGGAAGGCGCATCCACTTTGATCCTGGCTCCCACGGGGACGGGCAAAACCCTGGCCGCTTTTCTGTGGTGCCTGGATCGAATGATGTTCGACGCGGTTCCCGCACCAGCGCACAGGTGCAGAGTTCTCTACGTCTCGCCGATCAAGGCGCTGGCCGTTGACGTGGAACGGAACCTGCGTGCTCCGCTGGCCGGGATTACGCAAATGGCCCGGCGGGCGGGGGTCGAAATTCACGAGCCGTCCGTCGCGATTCGGACGGGCGATACTCCGGCATCCGAGCGCGCACGGTTTTCGAGAAGGCCTTCCGACATTCTGATTACGACCCCGGAATCGCTTTACCTGCTGCTGAACTCGAATGCGCGAGAAGCGCTGCGATCGGTGGAAACCGTGGTGCTCGACGAAATTCACGCCTTGGTCCCGACGAAGAGAGGTTCTCATTTGGCGCTCTCGCTGGAGCGGCTCGAATTCCTGTGCGGCCGAAAGCTGCAGCGCATCGGTCTTTCGGCGACGCAGCGACCGCTAGAGGAAGTGGCGCGTTTTCTGGGCGGGGCTCGTGATACACGCGACGCGCGTGGCGCGCGCCATCCAAAGATCGAGGCAAACGAAACATCAGCCGAAGAAATTCTAAGCGAGTTCGAAACGCCCATCGCGACGCCTCACTACCGGCCCGTCACGATCATCGACGCGGGGGAAGCAAAGCGCCTGGATCTGCGCGTCGAAGTTCCCATCGACGACATGACGCGCCTGGACGAAATCGATCTGCTTCCCAGCGGTCCCGCCTCGCAAGGTCCCGTGCGGCCTTCCATCTGGAGCGCGCTGCATCCGCAGTTGCTGGAACTGGTGCGCAAGCATCGCTCCACGCTGATTTTCGTCAACAGCCGCCGCCTGGCCGAACGCATTTCCGGCGCGATCAACGACCTGGCGGGCGAAACGCTGGTGCGCGCGCATCATGGGAGTGTGGCCGCGCCGCAGCGCAAGGAGATCGAGGACCGGCTCAAGCTCGGCACGCTGCGCGGGCTGGTGGCGACATCGTCCCTTGAACTAGGGATCGATATGGGAGCCATCGACCTGGTGATTCAGATCGAAGCGCCGCCTTCGATCGCCAGTGGGATGCAGCGCGTGGGACGCGCCAATCACCATGTGGGCGGAACCAGCGCCGCCATTATGTTTCCGAAATATCGCGGCGATCTGGCCGCGTGCGCCGCCATCACACGCGCCATGTATGAAGGTCAGGTGGAAGCGAGCGCCTATCCGCGCAATGCCCTGGATGTGCTCGCACAGCAGATCGTCGCGATGGTTGCGATGGATGCCTGGGAGGTGAACGAATTGTTTGCCGTGGTTCGCAAAGCCTCTCCCTACGCTTCTCTCACGCGACCTATTTTCGAAAGCGTGCTCGATATGTTATCGGGCCGCTATCCTTCCGACGAATTCGCGGAGCTGCGACCGCGCCTGACCTGGGATCGAACCAGCCAACGGCTCACCACGCGCCGGGGCGCGCGGCATGTTGCCGTGGCGAACGCAGGGACCATCCCCGACCGAGGCCTGTTCGGAGTGTTTTTGGCGGGTTCGGCGAAAGGCTCACGGGTCGGAGAGCTGGATGAAGAGATGGTCTTCGAAAGCCGTACGGGTGACACGATCGTTCTGGGCGCCAGCACGTGGCGCATCGATCAAATCACGCACGATCGCGTGGTGGTGACTCCCGCTCCCGGGGAGCCAGGCAAGATGCCGTTCTGGCATGGCGATACCGCCGGACGTCCCGCCGAATTCGGCCGCCGCATCGGCCGGATGAACCGCGAGCTGCTCGCTCTGCCGCGTCCGGTCGCGATATCGATGTTGCGCGAAGAGCACAGCCTCGATTCGAACGCCGCCGAGAATCTGATGCGCTATCTGGAAGAGCAAGCCGCCGCCACCGGCCGTGTCCCGAGCGATCAGGATATCGTCATCGAGTACTGCCGGGACGAGCTCGGCGATTGGCGCGTCTGCGTGCTTACGCCGTTCGGCAGCCGCGTGCATGCTCCGTGGTGCATGGCCGCCGCGGCGAAACTGCGTGCGGACCGCGGGGTGGAAGCCGAGTCCATGTGGACGGACGACGGTTTCGTGATTCGGCTGCCGGACACCGAAAGCGATTCTCCCGGCGATCGCGCGCCAGTGGATTCCGAAGTATTGCTGCCTTCGCCGGAGGAAATGAAGGATCTGGTTTTGCGGCAGTTGGGGAGCACTTCCCTGTTCGCGTCAAAATTCCGTGAAGCGGCCGCGCGAGGTCTCCTTTTGCCCAGGCGCCGTCCCGGAGTTCGTACCGCACTGTGGCAGCAGCGGAAACGCGCGGCGGATCTATTGGCGGTCGCCTCGCGCTTTTCCTCGTTTCCAATTCTTCTCGAAACGTATCGCGAGTGCGTACGGGACGTGCTCGACATGGCTTCGGCCGTGGAGGTACTGCGCCAGATTCAGCAGGGAAAGATTCGCGTCCACACCGTCCATTCGGAGAAGCCCTCGCCCTTCGCGTCCACGCTCCTGTTTTCGTACATCGCCAACTACATTTACGAAGGGGACGCGCCTCTGGCGGAGCGCCGCGCGCAGGCGCTGTCGATCGATCAGTCCCAACTCGAGGAATTGTTGGGAGACACCGATTTTCGCGAACTACTCGATCCGGTGGCTTTCCGGGAAGTGGAGTCCCGGCTACAGGCTCTCGATCCGGAGTATCAAGCCGCACACGTCGATGGCGTCCACGACTTGCTTCTTAAACTGGGCGATCTCTCGCCCGCTGAAATCGAAGCGCGTACCATCGATCGCGCGGTAGCCGGGAGCGTGAAAGAACTCGCTGCCGCGCGACGCGCTCTTTTCCTGCGCATCGCGGGAGAGCCCCGCTACATCGCGGTCGAGCATGCCGCCCGTTATCGCGATGCCTTGGGCACTCCTCTGCCGCCGGGCCTCGCCGGCGTATTTCTGGAACCGACCGATCAGCCGTTATTCGAAATCCTGCGCCGTTATGCTCGAACGCACGGGCCGTTCACCACGGCGGATGTATCGAAACGCTTCGGTATCGCGGGCGCGCAAGTGGAGGCGGTTCTGAGGAGCCTGCATTCGAGCGGAAAACTTCTGGAAGGGGAGTTCCGGCCGAAGGGAATCCATCGGGAATGGTGCGATCCCGACGTTCTGCAGCAGATTCGCCGCAAAACTCTGGCTCGATTGCGCCGCGAAGTGGAACCCGCCGCGCAGCAAACCTTCGCCCGGCTTTTGTGCCGATGGCAAGGCGTCACGGTCCCGCGCAGCGGAGCCGACGCGCTGCTCGACGCGATCGAGATTCTGCAGGGCTGCTCGCTGATCGCCTCCGACCTGGAACGCGAGATTCTTCCCGCCCGCGTGCGCGATTATCAGCCCGGAGATCTGGACGCGCTGATCTCCTCGGGACTCGTCATCTGGGTGGGCCGCGAGCCTCTCGGGGATCGAGATGGCCGCATCGCTCTCTACCTTTCCGAATCGTTATCGAAGCTGCTCCCGCCGGGTGCAAAGGCGGAGACCGAAGCTTTCTCTCCGCGGGCGCTGGCGATCGTCGAGACGCTGGGCCGCCAAGGCGCTTCCTTTTTCGGCGCTCTGCATGAGGCCGCAGGGGGCGGTTATCGAGGCGACACGCTGGACGCCTTATGGGAGCTGGCGTGGGCCGGCAAAATTACCAACGATACTCTTCAACCCATTCGCAACCGGCTTTATTCGAAGGAAGCGAGGCAGCGAGGGGACGCGCCGGGATCAGTTGGAATTCGTGCGGCGTCTGCAGGCTCGAAGGGAGGATCGAAATCCAGTGGAAGGCCGCTGGTCGCTGGTCGAGCAAAGAATCCACGCGGCGATTACTCCCACCGAGCGGAGCGCGGCGATCGCTCAGCAGTTGCTGGTGCGCCATGCCATTGTCATGCGCGAAACCGCGAGCGCCGAGGACATCAAAGGAGGGTATCCGACGGTCTATCCGGTCCTCAAAACCCTGGAGGAAAGCGGACGCATCCGGCGCGGCATGTTCGTGGCCGGTCTGGGAGCGGCGCAGTTCGCCATGCCCGCCGCGGTCGACATGCTGCGCGGTCTGCGTGCCGACCCGGAGCGGCCGGAGGTGGTTCATCTGGCGGCATCCGATCCGGCTAATCCTTATGGCAGTCTTTTGCCTTGGCCTCGAATTGCGGATGAAAATACCGACGGCGTCGCGCCTCATTCACCGTATCATTCCTCATATCGTTCGATGTCGCGCGCGGCGGGCGCCAGTGTGATTCTGGCGAATGGGCAACTGACCGCATTTCTGCGCCGGAAGAAATACTTCCATTCGCGTTTTCCTTCCGGAGAACGACCCCGAGCGCACCCAGGTCGCGCGGGAACTCGCGGGGAAATTAGCGGAGATCGCGCGCCGCTGGCAGAGCCAGCGGGGAGGGCTGCTGATTTCGAACATCAACGATGAGCCGGCGCGGCACGATTTCCTTGGAAAATTTCTCGAAGCGGCGGGGTTTGTCGACACCGCGAATGGATATCAGATGCGGCGATTGAGCCTGTCGGCAGTTCCCGAGGACGCGCACGAGCCCGAAGACGAATTCCCTGCAACCGATTCCACAGACGATCTCCCGGAGTCCGCGTGAGATGCCGGAGGGGGACACGATCGTTCGCACGGCGCGTACTCTGCAGCGCGCTCTGGGCGGCCAGCGAGTTACGAGTTTTGAGACCGTCCTTCCGCAGTTGGCTCGGGTGAATGACGATACCCCGCTGATGGAACGAACCGTGAAGTCGGTGGATGCCGCGGGCGAATCGAATCGCAAAAAGATAGTTTCGACGCTCGCGTGACCTTTTGGTGTCCATCCTGCCAGGGATCGGTCTAGGCGTGATCTCTGTCCCCAGGCCAGGCAAGCACCAGCCCCGTTCGCGTCGCCGATGCGATGCCGACTTGTTGTTCCTACATCCGAGGCGACCCGCACTTCAAAGTGGACGCCACACACCACGGGCTGCTTTTCGGGGCTCGCTTTACGACCGATGGCTCGGCTTTATGAGGAAAACGCCCCGCTGAAGGAAATCCGACATGTGTTCAGCAGTACTTCTGCGCCGGCAGCGGTGGGTTCTTAGTGGTGCGTGGGAATGTTCAGCTTTTCATTACAGTGGCCTTGCTTAGAGGCCCTGGGCAAACCGTCGAAGTGACCAAGAAACGCCGTTTGTGGAGATTGCTCCCGCGAAGTCGGCTTCACGTCGCGTTTGGCGAAAACATCCAAATCGTTGATTTGACCAGCGCACGTTAAGCCTCGGCGAATCAGTCCCAGGAAACGCGCCGGGTTCGGGGTACCGAAGCTGATGAGTAGCTCTTCCTCTAACTCAGCGGGACGCGGATTTCGAGGCTGGCGCCCTGCCCCGGACGTGATTCGAGGAGCAGATCGCCGCCCAGCATCCGCACACGCCGCTTGATGCTGACCGGTCCCATACGCAGAAGCTCGAGTTCTTCGAGCGTAAAGGCGCCGCTGAACGGGAATCCGCCGCCGTTATCCTCGGCCTTGACTTCGAGTCTCTGGCCCTTCTGGCCGACGAATACGGCAACCCGGGATGCTCCCGAATGCTTGTGGATATTGTTCAACGCTTCGCGGACGATCTGCAGGAGTTCGAGGGAGAGCTCGGTTTGGGAGGGATCGTGAATCTCGCCGGTCGAGAAAGTGGCCGCGATCCCGGTGTCGCGCTGGAATTGTTCGACCATGCGGCTGAGGGAGGAGCCGAGGCTGGCGCCCTCATCGACCGGGCGCATGCTGCGCACAAAGCCGCGCAGCTCGGTGACCTGCGTTTTGCACAGTTCCTGAAGCTGCCTCAGTTCTTCCTTGGCGGCGTCGACGTCGCGCCCCAGAAGCTTTTTAATCACCTCCAGGCGCATCTGGAAGGCGATGAAGTTTTGCAGAGGACCGTCGTGGAAATCGGCGGCGACGCGCTCGCGCTCGGCTTCCCGTGCGCCTTCCGCTTCCGAACGGATCATCACGTTATAGCGCAGCACGCGCGACATGCGGCGGTCCAGGGAATCCTTGTGCAGCGCGAAAGACGACGCGAGGATCGCCGCCGTGATCGAGACCCACAGAAACGGTCCCGGCCCCGAACGCAAAGCAATCAACAGAACCGCCCCCGCGCCAACGCCGATGACGCGGGCATAGGGATGCAGCAACGCGGCCGAGGCCAGCAGGTAACCGAAGGCCAGCGCGGGAGCCCACGTCACGGGAAGCAGCCACATGCAATAGGCAAAGAAGGCGCCGTCGATGGCGAGCGAAATTAACGCCCGGGGCTGGACATCGAAGCGCGTTTCGTACAACGTCCCGGTGGCGAAAATCGCGTAGGCCACCAGAAACGCGAGCGACGCGGAAATATGCGAGCCTTCGAGGAACGGATATGCCGCGAGCGTCGCGAACGCCAAAAACGCCCGGGCCGCGCGCAACGCCATCCGCCCGCGATAAGGAACCATAGGTCAGCGCTTGTACAGGAACAGGCGATGGCTGCGCCCCTCGCCATCGTCGTCGATATCGACCACCTTAAGGGGTGTCCACTGGAAAAACTCGAAGTCGTGGGCCACCACGCGCGCACCCTTCTTGAGCTGCTTGTCGAGAATGGGAGTTACCTTCGCGATGGCCACCGGTAACAAATAAATCGTCACCAGGTCGGCCGAAGAATAGTCCTGCTGCAGCAGGTCGCCCTGGATGATGTGCGCGCTGGCCGAAAGCCCCAGCGTCCGGATGCGCTCGGTGCTCAGCTTGACCAGAGATGGGTCCAATTCGACGCCGAACGCGTCCGCCTTGTACTTGCGCGCGGCCTGGATAACGATGCGCCCGTCGCCCGAGCCCAGATCGTACATCTTTTCGCCCTGCTTCAGCCCGCCGAGCTGCAACATCCTCTCCACGATCGTGGCGGGCGTGGGGAGATAAGGCGCCAGCTTCGGGTCGGCGCTCCCGGCGTCGGATGGCCGTGCATCGGACTTGGGCGCGCCGGGGTTCTGCCCCGCGAGGGCCGCGGCAGCGAAGCCAACCACAATCCATAAGCGTGCCACGATCAATAAGCGTGAGGCAATCATCTATGTCCGAACTCGGATTCGTTCGATCCCGGGCTAAGGTTCAATATACACGCGGACGCGATTGCTGGCCGCGCCTCCCACTTCCATATATAATTCCGCGGGCCCATAGTTGGCGATCTTCGGAACGGTGAACTCCACCAGATACAGACCGACATAGCCCGGCGCCAGCACCGCGCGGGTCACCTCCACCGGCGCGCGATCGAGAAACACCTGAACGGCCCCCGCGACACGCGGAGGATTTTCGGCGGGAGCCGCCAGTCCCGCGGGCCAATCCGGCGTGACGCGTCCGAGCCCCGAGGCAAGAATCTGCACCCGGCCGGCGGTGTGCGCGGGCGTCATGGCGTCGAGCATCACGCCGCTGTCGCCATCGAGAAGCATGGGCGTCGCATCGGGACCGACGAAGATCGCGGGAGCCGCCGCGGCGACCTGTAGCGGCGCGAACACTAAACCAGCGCTTCCCGTTGAGACGGGCGCCGCCGCCGTGGCGACCAATCCCAGCGACGTAGTGCGGATATCGAACGGAACCTGCAGTTGCGATCCCGAGGGAGTCGCGCTGAGCACGGGAATGGTGACGTCGCCCGCGCGCACCGCGGAGACCTGCGCGCCGAGGATACTGATCAACGAACCGGGAGCGACGGCGCGCGAAACCAAGTCGGCCGCGCTCACCACTTTAGGGTCGAGGTAGCGGTGCGGAGCGAGCGCCGCGTAGACTCCAAAGCCATCGATGGCCGTCCATAGCTGATTTCCCTGACCGTCGAGCATGACATCAACGGCCGGGGCGGCGGGCAATCCGGGAAGGGCGGCCCAATTCGGCACGCCGCCCAGACTGCCGAGATCCGCGTAGCCCGCGAAAACGCCCGCGTCGGTCGCGACGTAGATCGCTCCGCTGGCGCGGTCGGCGGTAATCCCGTGAGCGGCCACATCGGGAAGGTTGGACGTGAGATTGTCCCATACCGCTCCGCCGTTTATGGTGTGGAGCACGTGAGCGCGCTGGTCGAGCACCGTGGCGTCCGCCGGGGTGGCGCCGAGAACGGCGAGCGCCACGCGCGGATCGGCAGGATCCACCCATAGACGCTCTACCTTTCCGGAACCGGTAGCGGCGTAGATCCGCCACGTCTGCCCGCGATCGGAGGAAACCCGCACTTGCCCGTCTCCGGTGCCGGCGTAAACCATGTCCCCAGAGACGGCGATGGCGGTGATCGCTACGCCCGCAAGCGACACGGCGGAGAGCGACAGCCCCAGAGCTTTGCGCAAGCTGGCTTCGGTAACGAGGTCGCGATTGTCCGCCGGAAGCCACAACTGCTTTTCGCCCGGAGGCCATTCGGCGGCCAGATTCCCCGCGAGCTCGATGCGGACGCCCTGGTCCCCGGCAGGCAGATCGAGCAGCCGGGTGACCGGCAAGTTCGGCAGACCATCATTTAAGCTGCTCCACGACTTGCCGGCGTCGGCCGAGCGGAAGACTCCCAGGTCGGTGGCCACGGTAAGTTCGTCGGGATTCACCGGAGACGCGGCGAGGTCGCGCATGGCTCCCGGAACGTCCGCGGAACCTCGAGCGAGCCCTAAAATGCGGTTCGTGGGGAGGGCGGGAGCGGTATTTTCGGAGTTTTGCCAAGTTTCCAGGTCGGAGGTCTGATAAGTCCGCCCCGAAGAGGTGCGGGCGAAAAGGATGGCGCCGTCGCCGGAGTACCACACGCGATCCACCGCACCGGAGATGCTGCCCGCGAGCGAGCCGTCCGTGGCGTAAGTGACGGCGTGACTCATGGCATAGGTGCCGATGCGCCGCCAGTCCGGCACACTTTGGCCGCGGCCCACCGCAGGAATGACGGCCAAGGCCAACAGGGCCCAGACCGCCCGGTGGGGCACTGTGGACTTCCTACACATGCAACGAGTCCATTGTATACTTATCAATCGGCAGTCCCGGTCAGAAGTTGCTGATTCGCCATGAAAATTAGCCTTAAATGCTCCGGACAGCCGCTTGCAGTAGCAAGTTTAGTGATACACTAGCCGAAAGACATAAATGAGACGAGCGTCCAGGGTGTGCGGGGTGAAGTTGTCGCTTCTGGCGGCGGCCACCGTACTGGTGTGTTCGGCGCAGTTTGCTCCTTCCGACTCAGGCAATTACGCAGCGAAAGTCATCACGCAGAGCGGCCAGGTTTCCCTCCTGAAAGACTCGCAGCCGTGGGCTCTGAGCATAGGCGACAGCGTCCAGGTGAAGGATCTGATCATGACCGGGCCGGACGGCCATGCGGTCTTGCAGGTGTCGGACGGCAGCACGTTCGAAGTGTATCCGAACTCGCGCGTGGTATTCCGCAAGAACCCGCCGAATTGGAAGGATTTCATTGATGTACTGGTGGGACGCGTACGCGTCCACATTGAACATTACGCCACGGACCCGTTCGGCAATATGAAGAGCGTTCCGAATCCGAATCGCGTGCTGACGCCGACGGCCGTGATTTCGGTGCGCGGCACCACGTTCGACGTTTCCGTCGACGACGACGACGAAACGACGCTGGTGGAAGTGGAAGACGGAGTCGTGGAAGTGCAACATGCTCTGCTGCCGCGCGGCGATCCGAAAGTGTTGAACGCGGGTGACACGCTGAAGGTTTATCGGAATGAGCCGCTCGAAGCGCACCTGCTCGACAGGAGCACGATTGCGCATCAAGTGGTCCGCTCGATGGTAGACGCCGTGACCACGATCGTTACCCGCATGCCGCGCGGGCTCGGGAGTTCTGGCGGCGTACTCGGCACGGGCGGAGTAGGAGATACCCAGAAAGTTCCGCCTCCACCGCCTCCCCCACCGCCGCCGCCGTCCGCTCCACCGCCTCCCCCGAAGCCGTAGTCCATTCTGCAATCCATTCTTCTGGCGAGAAACCCTTTCGTGAGAAACTAGCGGATAGGTGTGTATGCGTATCCTTCTTCCTTTGTTATTTTGCATCGCGACGCCGGCTTTGATGCCAGCCCAGGGAGTTTCCGAGCCGTGGGATGTTTCGAGGGCCGCCAAGGATCTCTCGGCTCAGGCGGAACGGCTGAAGCCGCTGCTCGATCAGCTCACGCCGGAGCAGTGGGAGGCGAAGGGAGCGCCGGCAGCCTATGTGGTCCAATGGCACAACGCACAAGACGAGTTGGGATACATGGTGCGGGCCGCGGCCAACCTGAGCAGGCAGCCGGAGATGTTGACAGTGGCGCTGGAGACTTATTTCCGGCTACAGGCTGTGGAGTCCCAGGTGACCTCCCTGGTGGATGGCGTTCGGCGCTATCAGAATCCAGCGGTCGGCGACCTGATCGTCAGCGTAATGGGCGCGAATTCCGCGAATCGAGATCAGTTGCGGCAGTACATTACCGACCTGGCGCAAACCCGCGATCAGGAATTCCAAGTCGCCGATAGAGAAGCGCAGCGCTGTCGTGGAGTGCTGATGCGCCAGCCGCGGCCCGCGGCGACTTCTAAACCGGCCACGGCTCCCGCGACGACCCCGAAAGAGAATCAGAGCCCCAAGGGGAATCAGTAAAATGAGCGAAGTCGCCACTTTCCTTTGCAGCATTTGCAACGAACCATCGATGGACATTTGCGTCTATTGCACGAAGGACTGCTGCTCCAACCATCGGTGCGAGAAATGCAAACGCTGCAGCGATTGCTGCCAGTGTGAGCTGCGGCGAAACCAAGATTGAAGCGGTGGAACTGAAGTACTGGAACGGAAAGGCGGCGAAGGACTACTCTCCGATAATCTTTACCAGGACTCGTTTCCTTCGGCGGCCGTCGAACTCGCCGTAAAAGATCTGCTCCCAGGGCCCAAAGTCCAGCTTGCCTTTCGTGATGGCGACGACGACTTCCCGGCCCATGATTTGCCGTTTCATGTGGGCGTCAGCGTTATCTTCGCCCGTCCGATTGTGAAGGTACTGTGACACCGGCTCATGCGGAGCCAGGCGTTCCAGCCATTTTTCGTAGTCCTGATGTAAACCACTCTCGTCATCGTTGATAAAGACCGATGCAGTAATATGCATCGCATTCACCAGCGCCAGTCCTTCCTGAACACCGCTCTCGCCGAGGCACGTTTCCACCTGGCGGGTGATGTTTACAAGGGCCCTTCTCGTGGGCAAATCGAACCACAGCTCCTTGCGATAGCTCTTCATTCATTATCAGTTTACCTAATAGTGCGATGCCACATGATGCTTGTTTGATTTGCTACCCTTCGTTAAGGATGCAGGCAACCTAAGGATGCGGACAATTTAAAGGATGCGGACAATCGATTCGTTTTGGCACCTCAGCGCTGCGGCCTGCTTGCTCGGCGCGGCTATAAGCATGACAAGCTGCGCGACCACCGACGCGTCGGTACGCCAGTTCCGGAACTCCTTCGTTCCGCCTCATCCGGCACAGAGCCAGCCGAAAACGATCGATCCGCCGGATATCCCGTCTGGTCCGATGGTATCGGCATTCTACGCGAACGAAGTTCCGCGCCTGACGAATTCCCTCCCCGTAGTTCCCCGCCCTTCCGATTCCGAATTCCTGATCGCTCGCGCCGACGAGTATTTTGCCGCCGGCAGGAGGGCCTTTCAGAGCGACAGGACGGAGGAAGCCCGGCGCGATTTCGATCGTTCGCTGGACATTCTTCTTTCGGCTCCGGAAAATACGATCGACCGCGGCCGCCTGGAGCGCCGCGCCGAGCAGCTGATCGAAGATATTTACCGTTACGACGTGGACCGCGGAGCCGCACCGGATAGCGAGGCGGACGTCACCTACGAGCAATCGCCGATCGACGACCTTCTGAATATGACCTTTCCGGTCGACCCCAACTTGCGCGACAAGGTGCAGGAGCAGATCCGGGCGACTACTTCGCAGCTCCCGCTAGAAGAGAACGATGCGGTCGTGAGCTTCATCAATTTCTTTTCGTCCAGCCGCGGCAAGAAGATCATGGCATTTGGCATGCAGCATTCCGGCCGCTACCGTGCCATGATCCAGAGGATCCTTTCCGAGGAAGGCGTGCCGCAGGAGCTGATCTACCTGGCGCAAGCCGAATCCGGGTTTTCGCCGCGCGCGATTTCCAAGGCCCGCTGCGTCGGAGTTTGGCAGTTCATCGCCTACCGCGGCCGCGAATATGGACTGAATCAGACGCCGGCGACGGACGATCGCATGGATCCGGAGCGCGCCACTCGCGCGGCGGCCAAGCATCTGCGCGACCTTTATAATCACTTCGGCGACTGGAACCTGGCGATGGCCGCTTATAACTGCGGGCCGGGCTGCATCGATAAAGCGATCCAGCGCACCGGCTACGCCGATTTTTGGGAACTGCGCCGCCTCAACGTTCTCCCGAAGGAGACCGCCAACTACGTGCCGGCCATCCTGGCGATGACCGTCATCGCCAAGAATGCCAAAGATTACGGTCTCGACAACGTAGAATTCGAGAGGCCGGTGGAATACGATACGATCGAGCTGGCATCGTCGACGCACCTGGCGCTGATCGCCGAAGCGGCAGATCGCCCGCTCAGCGAAGTTCGCGAGCTAAATCCCAGTGTCCTGCGCAGCGTCGCACCGGCGGGCCACGCCGTCCACGTTCCGAAAGGAATGCAGGCGCAAGTGGAAGCGGCGCTGCAAGCGGTTCCGGCGGCGCGGCGGGATTCCTGGCGCGTACACCGGATTGAAAACGGCGAGAGCGTATCCGATCTGGCCAGGCGTTACAACACGACGCCGGCGGCGATTCTTGCCGCCAATCGCGACGACATGCCGGAACCCGGCGAGTGGATCGCGATTCCGGTGGCATATCCCGGCGATCGCCAGCCGGTGAAATCGGCTCGCGCCGTCCGCAAGCCCGCCCCTACTAAGGTTGTCGGCCGCCCGGCTGCCGCATCCTCGCATTCTTCCGTCGCTCAGCACCAGTCTCCTGCGAAGCCCGCCACGAAGAGCATCAGCAAGGGCCCGCAGCATCCGGCGGCGCGCAGCTAGATCCTTAATTTCTATTAAAAGCAGATCCCTCTTGACTCCGCTCGGGATGACTGGTGGGTGGGATATGCGTGATGGCGAGGCTATTCTTCCGACGCGCTCTTTCCTTAGCGGCTACCGAGCATTTTTCTTCTTATCAGAAAATTCGCGTACGCTATCATCGCGAGCGCGCGACAGGTAAACTCCGTCGAGGGATCCGCTTTTCAAACAGTCTGTATCTTCAGCCTTACGCCAGCGTCAGATGGGCGTCGGCCTTTAGAGACCAATCGGCAAATTCGCCGCGCAGCAGTTTGGGGAAAGCCGCGGCGGCGATCATGGCCGCGTTATCGGTGGAAAGGCCCGGCTCCGGGAAAAAGACGGGATAGCCGAGGCGAGCGGTTCGGGCAGCGATCCGCAAGCCGGAGTTGCAGGCTACGCCGCCGGAAATGATCACGCTGCGCGCGCCGATTGCATCCGCCGAGGACACCACGCGCCGCAATAATTCCTCTACGACAGTGCTTTGAAACGAGGCGAGAAGATCGAGCGTGGCTGGCGGCGTAACCTCGAGCCACTGCTCCCGCGTCGGATGGTGCACGCCGGCTGCAAACGTGCGCCGTGCGGCGATTTCGGCATCGAGATCGTGCGCCTGCACCCAGCGCAGCACAGCCGTCTTGATGCCACTGAAGCTGAAATCGAGCGTATTGCCCTTCATCTTCGCGAGCGTGAAACGGACGCCTTCCGGATTTCCATAGGGTGCGAGCGCATCGATGACCGGACCACCGGGATAGCCGAATCCGAGGAGCTTGGCGACTTTATCGAACGCCTCGCCCGCCGCGTCGTCGCGGGTACGGCCCAGAAGGCGGCAATGGAATCCTTCGAGAACCTCGTAAAGGTGCGTGTGCCCGCCGCTGACGACGAGCGCCAGGGCAGGGTACTCGACGCGGTTCAAGCCGGACGCATGCCGGCTGCCGCTATTTTGTCCGTCGCTGTTCTGACTGATGACGGCATGGATGTGGCCTTCGATGTGGTTTACGGCGATCAAGGGGAGCTGGTGCACGAACGCTAACGCCTTCGCGTAGGTGATGCCGACGAGGAGCGATCCGACCAATCCGGGGCCTTGCGTGACGGCGATGGCTTGAAGGTCTTCGAGCCTAGTGGCCGATTGTTCCAGCGCCAGGCGCACCGCAGGCACGATCGCCCGGAGGTGTTCGCGCGAGGCGAGTTCCGGGACTACGCCGCCGTATCTGGCGTGCGTCGCGATTTGCGAAGAGACCACTGACGAGAGAATGCCCGAGCCGTTCTCCACCACGGCGGCGGCGGTTTCATCGCAGGAGGATTCAATGCCCAGGATGCGTGTGTTGTTCAATGGCGAGTAGGAGCGCCTCTCTCACTTTTGTCGTGCGAGCGCCACCGCGGGAAAAGCCGGGGAACTGTTTTCGTCCACGCCGCCTTAAAAGCAGATCCCTCGACTTCGCTCGGGATGACGTGAGTTGCGCGGTCAAACACAGTATATCAATCGGTTTGACGGTATCCTCATGCGCGCCGCCATGCTTCCCGCCCGGTTGTTTCCGCTGCCGTGCGGCCGTGCGCGCGCAAGCGTTAAAATCGCTACGTCCGCGTTTTCTCCCTAAGAGCTTGTTGAAAAAGGGGACAGACCGCTCTGTCCACTCCCACGCTCGAACGTGAAATCATAAGTTTTACGAGTAGAGACAGAGTAGTCTCCCCTTTTTCAACATCCTCCTAATGCTTCTCTCCGATTTCGATTTTCAACTTCCCGAAGAACTGATCGCGCAAGAGCCGCTGGCCCACCGCGCCGCCTCGCGGATGCTGGTGATCGACCGGCGGGCCGGCACATGGCAGGATCGGATGTTCCGCGATTTTCCTTCGTACCTGGCCCCCGGCGACTGCATCGTGCTGAACGATTCGCGCGTGTTTCCGTCGCGTCTTTACGGATGCCGGGAGGGAGGCGCGGGAGGTCGAGTGGAAGTGTTTCTCACCAAGCCGATCTCCGATGACGGGCTCACGTGGACGGCGCTGGTTTGGCCCGGCAAGAAGATGCGCACGGGCGAGCGCGTGATGGTCAGCGATGAACTCAGCATCGACATTCTCGGACGGGGGGAATATGGCGAGCGCACCGTGCGTTTGCATCCGGCGGAGAAACACCAGGGGCCAGGGGCCGGGGGCCAGGGGCCGGATCTTTTTGAGATTCTCGACCGCGCCGGGCACGTACCCCTGCCGCCGTACATCCGCCGTCCCGACGCGCCTTCCGACCGTGAACGCTATCAGACGGTGTTCGCAAGGGAGCGAGGGTCGGTCGCCGCGCCCACCGCGGGGCTGCATTTCACACCTGAAATTCTGGACGCCGCCCGGGAACGGGGCGCCTCCATCGCCTGCGTCACTTTGCACGTGGGGCTGGGGACCTTTCAGCCGCTGCGCACCGAAGTGATCGAGGAGGTGAAGCTCCACTCGGAAAGATTCCTCGTACCACCCTCGACTACCGCCGCGATGGAAGCGGCCAAGAGAGTGGTCGTAATCGGCACGACCGCGGTGCGAGCGATCGAAAGCGACGTCTTGAATATCGCAGCAGGCACCTCCCGTGCCGCCGCTGAATCCCGCATAAGCGCGACTCCCGGGGAAACCGATCTTTTCATTTCTCCCGGGTTCCGCTTCCGCCGCACGGGTGCGATGCTGACGAACTTCCATCTTCCGAAATCGAGCCTGTTGGTGCTGGTGGCCAGCTTCGCCGGCCGCGAATTGATCCTTGAGGCTTACCGCCACGCCGTCGCCCAAGGTTACCGCTTCTTCTCTTACGGCGACTGCATGCTGATTTTATAAGGCGTTGAAACCATTGGGGACCGCTCGGGCGAATCGAAGCGGCAAAGATCCCCGAGAACATGGAATGGATCTCCGAATGGCTCTTCTGGCAGGGGGAAGACCACATTGCTTACACTAAAATATGAACGTCGAGACATCTGAAGCGCGCAAACATTTGCTCGCGATGATCGGGCAAGACGCGGAGTTTGTCCGCGGCTCACCTTTGCCTCTGGGAGCAACACCGGTACGCGGCGGCGTCAATTTTTCGCTGTTCGCGAAGCATCCCACAGCCGTCACGCTGGCGATCTTCCTTTCCAGTTCGTCCCGGCCGGTGCTGGAGTTTCCGCTCGATCCGAAGTTCCACAAAACGGGAGATGTGTGGCATTGTTTCCTCGCCGGTCTCGACCCCGGAGTTCACTACGCCTACCGGATCAACAATAGGCTGCTGCTGGACCCTTACGGAAAGGCCGTCGCGGGGCGGCCGGTGTGGGGCGAGGATGGGGAAATGGCGTTGCGTTCGGTGGTGGTGGAGGATCGCTTCGCCTGGAAGCACGATCAGCCGCTCGGCGTTCCGCTGACGGATTCGATTATTTATGAACTGCACGTTCGCGGATTCACGCGCGCCGGCTCTTCGGGCGTCGCCGCGCCCGGCACGTTCCTGGGCCTGTGCGAGAAGATTCCGTATCTGCAAAGGCTGGGCATCACAGCGGTAGAGTTACTACCGGTGACGGAGTTCGACGAGACCGATAATCCCCGGCGGAATCCGCTCACCGGGGAGCCTCTCCTGGATTATTGGGGATACAATCCGCTTTCTTTTTTTTCCCCGAAGAGATCCTATTCGAACGCCCCGGACGCCCTTGCGGCGGTGGATGAATTTAAGACGATGGTCCAGAGATTTCACGCCGCCGGCATCGAAGTGATCCTGGACGTGGTGTTCAATCACACGGGCGAAGGAGGGCGCGAGGGCCATACCGTCTCCTGGCGGGGGATCGACGACACTATCTACTACCTCACCGATCCGCTGACGGGCCGATATCTAGACTTCTCGGGTTGCGGGAACACGCTCAACTGCAATCACCCCGTCGTCCGGACTCACATCGTCGATTGCCTGCATTACTGGGTGACGGAAATGCACGTGGATGGATTCCGCTTCGACCTCGCGTCGATTCTCGGCCGGGGCCGGGATGGAAGCGTATTGAAAAGTCCTCCGCTGCTCGAGCGGATCGCAGCGGATCCGGTCTTGGCCGGGACCAAGCTAATCGCGGAGGCGTGGGACGCGGCCGGGTTGTATCAGGTCGGGTCATTCCCCGCGTGGGGACGTTGGGCGGAGTGGAACGGCAGGTTCCGCGACGATATTCGCCGCTTCGTCAAGGGGGACCCCGGGATGGTCCCCGCGCTCGCCGATCGGGTTTCGGGCAGCGCGGATTTGTACCTGGAGAGCGGCCGCGAACCGTACCACAGCATCAATTTCGTCACGTGCCACGACGGATTCACTCTGGCGGATCTGGTTTCCTACAACGACAAGCACAACGAGGCAAACGGCGAAGGCAACCGCGACGGGGGCAACGATAATTTCAGCTGGAATTGCGGGGACGAGGGACCGTCGAGCGAGCGAGCAATTCAGATACTGCGCGAGCGACAGGTGCGCAATCTGGCCGCGCTGCTCCTGCTGGCGCACGGAACGCCCATGATTCTGGCGGGCGACGAACTGGGGCGATCGCAAAAGGGCAATAATAACGTTTATTGCCAGGACAACGAGCTGAGCTGGTTTCCCTGGGAACTCGAAAAATCCAACGCCAGCCTCCTGCGATTCTTCCGAAATTTAATCGCCTTGCGCCGCTCCCATGCGATTCTGCGGCGCAGTTCCTACGTGCGCGATCATACGCGCCGCGAGGTGGAAACCGTGTGGCACGGCGTGGAGCTCCACAAGCCGGACTGGTCGTACGAATCGAGGCTGCTCGCCTGGCACATGTTCGAGGCTCCGGAGACGCGGCCGGGGGAACAGATCTATGTCATCGCCAACGCGCATTGGGATGCGCACCGGTGCGCGCTTCCGCCGTTATGCTGGGGCAAATGGCGGCGCTTCCTGAACACGTCGTTAGGAGCTCCCAACGATATCGCGGATCCAGAGGGGCCACTGGCGGAAATCCGCCAAGACATCTGCCGCGTGGGGCCGCGGTCCGTGGTCGTGCTGGTAGCGCGGTAAGTACTCGAGTTGGCGACCGGCGTGCAACGGACGTAATATCATGTGCAAGGAAGCCGCGAAATTACTACGCAACTCCAACCAAGCGGCGCTGGATTTCTCCAACGCACTGTTCCAGCTATTACAAGCGCAAGAAAGGACTTGTGCCGCCAGCGATTATACATCGCTCAGAAAAGCTGTAGAACTCGCACGAAGAGAATCCGCCTTGACGCACCAAGTCCTGGAGGATCATCTGAGCGAGCACGGTTGCGAGGCGTTCAGCGTTGCGTCAAACGACTCAGGTGAGTCCAAACGCGCACCCGTCTCGTATGGATTCGCGTAAGTTCAATGTGAGGGCGGGGCGGTTGTCTGCGTGGCCGCGGCAGGCAAATTCCACGATAGAGTTGACTTCCTTACGTCAGCCGCCGCAGGACTTCGCGGATGACGGCGGCCAGCAAGCCCGCTCCGGCTGCTATCGCGTAACCCTTCAGACGACTGGACACGGCGCCAGGATGCTCATTGCGGGGAAACCTATATCCGCAGGCCTCGCAATAAGGCGCACCCGGCAGGTTTTCGGAACGGCATTCTTTGCATTCGTTCTTCACGCAAAGAATATGCCAAAGAAAGCAAAAGGCCGAAAGAAACTGCGGTACCTGAGGGTACTGGAACCTGACGCCGGACCGTACTACGCCGGTGCTGTTTCCTACTTCTGCGCCGACTTCAGACTGGTGTACACGGCTTCTACAAACATATCGGTGGTCCAGGGGCCGGTGTCTTTTCCGTAGCGCGTATCGTAGTCGGCGGTCGGGCGGAAGGCCTTCACCTGAGCGAGCGTGGCGCCCTTCTTGACCATGTCGAGCACGCGGTCGCGAACGATTACCATCATGTCGCGGTATTCCAGAACCTCGTGCTCATTGCACAGATAGCCGTGTCCCGGCACGATCATGGTGCCTCCGTCTTCTTCGTGCTCGTAAACAGTGCGATTCAGAATATCGTTCAGCGCCTTGATTTCGCCCTGGACGCTGCCGCCGGCCTTCAGGTCGATGAACGGATACTGGGTGGTGTTAAAGATGTCGCCGGTGGCGATGACATCGGCGCGGCGCAGTTGAACGATGCTGTCGCCGTCGGTGACGGCGTTCGGCTCCCAGAACATTTCCATGGAATCGCCGTTATGGAACTTGCGGCGCCGATCTTCGAGGAACGTGTCGGCTGGGACTGCCTCGGGAGGCGCCTTTTCTTCCTGCATGCGGATTTGGACGTTGTTATGCGCGATCAGCGTGGCGTGATGCGATGGGTCGACCTCCTGGCCGGTCGCTCCCGCCGGAGACTGGAGACCGAAGAAGGAACCCGGCAGGCTCAGGTCCGCGCCCGCCGCACCGAGCTTAATGTTTCCACCGGTGTGGGCCGCGCGATAACTGGTGTTGACGATGAACTGGATTTTCCGCGGGGTCAGGGTGCGGATGGCCGCGATGACCTTATCGGAAAGCTTTCCTTCGCCGGTATCGATCACCAGCGCGCCTTCATCCCCGGTCTGAACGGTGATGTTGCCGCCATCGCCCATCAGCATGTAAACATCGTTGCGAATGGGCAGAATATGGATCTCGCCGTCATGCGGCTCGGGATCGACGGCCTTGCTGGTTGCGGCAGGGCGGCTAGTATCAGCTTGCAGCTTGGCTTTAAAATCCGCTTCCGTCGACGTCTTGAGCTTGGCGAGAAATTCGGGATACATCGATTCCGCACCAGCCAGGCCGGCGATCAGGGGAAGCTTGTACCGTTTGGCGTATTCATCCGCGTAGGGCTGTTGGCCCAGAAGATAATTCGGCACCTTGTCGGGAGGGCGGCCGGTGATCTGCTCGCCGTCGTCGCAGGCATACAACCAGGCGTGGTGGTCCACGGGCTGGCGGAAATAATCGTTGCTGCGAACTTCAGGCTCGGAGAGAAAAACAGGGTCGGTGACGACGGTCGTGTCGATCAGGTGATCCCCGTGGAGCGCGATGAACTCTTTCACCGTGGCTTGATCGCTTTCGGGCGTGCCATTGCGGCGCAGCCATCCCTGCTTCATGTGCGAGGTCTCAATGTACAGGGCATTGCCCATGAATTTTCCGGTGGAGAATCCGCGGAAGGTATGCGGAGCCCAAGCCGGGGGATGCGGGCGGCCATCCATCCACACCACGCGATGACCTTCCGTGGTTTGGCCCCAGATGTGGATGGCGATCAACTGCATGTTATGCGGATCGCGTTCTTCCCAAATCCGGAAATTTCCAACGGCGCGCATCTGATACGGCGCCACGTAAGCATCGCACTGATGGTGTTTCAGGGTGACGCGCGAGGGATCGTAGGACAGCGCCCACAAACGGCCCGCTTCGTTGAGCGCAAAGCCGGCGTAGTCGCCGAGTTCGGAGCCTCCCCCGCGCTCCAGAGCGTCTTCGTGCAGAGGCGGAGTCCAATAGCCGGTGAGATCGACGCCGGGCGAGGGCTCGGCTTTTTCAGAGGCCTTCGGCGGCGGCGGCGGGCCGAACTGCGCGAAGAGAGGGGCTCCCGCAATCGATATCGCCAGCAAAATTACGCTTGTGTTCGTGAGTTTCATCCGTTTCAATTCCCCGCCTCGGTTCGCGTTGCTTCGAATGGTCATGGACTCCTGGGTCGTCATGCGATTCACCTTGCCGGTCATCTTGCAGAACAGGGCGTTGGATTCCAGCCCGTCGCGTCATTTTGCTTTTTGTAATGCGTACTCGTCCAGAACGGCGAAAGCATGTACGTAGGGTCGTCGACTTCCGCGGATACGACGAGCAGCGTGTCGCCGTCCGGGACGTCGAACCGGTCGTAATACTCGGTCAAAACCGCATTCGCGCTATAAGGCACGCCATTCCTGCGCAGATATCCGGGCTTCATCTTGGTAGTGACCACTTTCAGTCCCCCGCCCCAATCGCCCTGCGGCGCGAAAAATCCAATGGCCATGCGGCTCTTGGGACGATCCCAAAGCGCTTGCGAAACTCCCTGCCATCCTCCCCCGGCGGCCTGTGACGGACCGAACGGGAAGATGCGCGTTTGCGTGCCCGCGTCGACGTCCATCTTGAGGGTATTCTCGTCCTGCCAGGTGATGTGCAGACGCTCCGGCATGCGCATGATGGCGGCAGCGCCGTAGGCTCTGCACTGTTCTCCGGCGGCTTCGTCTTTCCCCGGATCCCACGCCTTCGCGAACGCCAGACCAGCCTCGTTCAGAGGCACTCCATCGGTGTCGCCCTTGGGAGCGAGCGTCATGCGATAGCGCCAATCCTCGGTGACCAGCGACACCCAATATCCCGTCAGGTCCACGGGTGCGGATGCCTTCGCGGTAGGCGGAGGTCCAGCGGGACCACGGCCGCCACGACCTTGCGCGGCGATCGGGACGTTCAGCGCAAGCATCAGCAAGCCAGCGCAAATCGCTGGCGCGAAGTTTTTCAATCTCAAGGTGCCATACCTCCCAGGAACCGTCTAGCGCGTCGCCGGGTGCGTCCCCCTGACGTCGCAGAGGACCGGAGCCGTTTCGTCCGCTAGACCATTTAACATTCTAGCCCAATATTGTAGCCGAACCAGCCCAAGATCCAGCGAACCGTACCTTATCATTCGACGGCTCGGCACGTTCTACGTTTGGCGAGCCGGGCGGTGGATTTTCCGAAGGATCGATCATGCTCAGAACTTAGATTCCGTCACATGAGGGTTTCCCTTAACCACAATGACAGCCAAATGCGCCCGGCTGGAAGCCGACTGAAGTCACCGGGGAGACTCATCAGCCGGGAGCACACGAAATCCTATTTAAAATATTGAAGCATTCAGCGTGTGCCAGAAGGGTGCACCGCTGGAGTAAGGAGGGCAGGCGGATTTCTCCTAGCCGCGATTTTCCTGGACACGAAAAAGCGGTCCGTCGGTCGAGATCTGAGGGTTGTCAGCAACTTACGAGACGAGACCGAGTCGAGCATTCTTTTTCAGGACCGGGTAGGCGAGGTTTTTCGCCCCACCCCCGGGTCGTTTCGACCCGAATATTCCTTGACAGAGATGGCCAAACAGGATAAGATGACAGTTCGTTAATCAACTTGACGGCAGGGTGTTCGTCAAGTGCGCTGCCGGGAGCTTCCTCCGGCCCATCATTGCTCTTGGGCAGAGGCAATCCCTGAAATCAGTCGAACGGCGGATAAGCCGAACGGCCTGCTGATAGAAATGAAGCAACATTACTTCGTTGTCGTTCTCGCTCATTCTCTGCACGGACGGCTGCGCCGGATCCACATTCCGCATCAAGCGTTGTATGTCACCCTGGGTCTGGCTCTTTTCGGCTCTATTTCCCTTTTCGGGATGGTTTCGAGTTATCTTCGCATGAGCTGGAAGGTAGCGAACTACAATTCTCTGCGCGAGGAAGTGAATACGCTGCGGAGCCGCTACCAGGATTTGCAGCGCGAGAACAATGAAAAGCAGGAGCAACTGGCGTCGCTGCAGCTGATGGCGAGCGAGGTCAGCATTGCGCTCGGCATGAAGCGCAGCATAGAAGGCGCGGACACGATTGCCGAAGAGGGTCCGCTGGTGCCGAGCTACCGCGAATCGATTGAGGAGTATAACTTCCTGAAGTCGGCGAGTTTCTCGCGGGTCAATCATATCTATGCGCGGTCGTGGCAGAAGAATGTAGTCCCCACCATGTGGCCGGTCAACGGACGCTTGCTGAGCCGCTTTGGCGAGCGCGAAGACCCGTTCTCGGGTGAGGGCGCGATGCACACGGGCGTGGATATTTCCGCATCGATGGGCACTCCGGTTCACGCCGCGGCGGATGGAATTGTAGCGTTTTCGGAATTCTTCTCGGGCTATGGGCGCATGGTGATCATCGATCACGGCGGCGGGATGACAACGCGGTATGCGCACCTTTCCAAATTCGAAGTAGTGACCGGGCAGGAAATCCGGCGGGGCGACGTGCTCGGATTTTCGGGCGCGAGCGGGCGCGTGACGTCGCCGCACCTGCACTTCGAAGTGAGGCTCGGCGGCAGCCCGGTAAATCCGTATCCTTACCTGACGCGCTCAGCGATGCTGCAGCACGTACAATCCGACCTGCCGTTCTAGTGTGATTCGTCGGCACTTGTACCGACGACTGCCATTTGTTTTCATGCGACGGAGGTGTCGAGAAGAGTCTCGACACGGCACGTAAGAGTACGTACTCGACATCGCTCACTCGAAATTAGCGGCTATTTTTTGGGACGCAGTGCAGCGATCGGGCCTCTCGCGATTCCCCTTCAAGCTTGTCCCGTTTCGCGTTCATCATTAGGAAACCTTGATTTACAATCAAATCGTGCGAGGGCCGTTGGACCATCTACGCTACGCGGTGGGTTCGCGGCGTGAGTTTCTCGCCTCACTGACATCTCTGACGTCGCTGGTAACAAAGAGCACGGCGGCGGAGAGCACGCCGCGCGGGCGCGCCCTGCCTTCGGTGGCGGTCAAATATCTCGACCCGGCGACGGAGTTCGTGATCGTGCGGGTGACCGATCCGCAATATAATGCGCTGCTTCCCTCGGGAGGCACGCGGCCGCTGACGTCCCGCGCGATGCTGTATGCCTCGGACATGACCGGCAGATGGGAAGCTTTCCGCATGGATTTGCGGACATTCGAATCGCGCCAATTGACCGATCACGAGGCGCTCGATCCCCAATCCGTCAGTTTTCAGCCGGGCGGAAAGGGATTCTGGCATTTCGACGGCGGCCGGTTGATCGAGACCGCGTTCTCGAACGGCAAGATGCGCGAAATTTATCGATCGCCCGATGACTTCGACAAAATGCCGGGCGCCGGATATGCGGACGACGGGCGCGCGGCGGTGATCGTCGAGAAGGGCGCTAACGGCTCCCGGCTTCGCTTGCTGGATCTGACACGCGGATCGGCGCAGACATTAGTGGAGGAAAGGGAGGAAATCGGAGATCCGCTGGTGCGTCCCAAGCACGGGTCGGCGCTCTACCGTGTGGGGACGGCGCGATGGCTGGTGGATTTCGCGAGCGGGGAAAAGAAGCGACTGGCTCTGGCCGAAGGCGAGGTTCCGCAGTGCCAGTGGACCGCCGGCGGGCACTCGCTGTTGTACTTAAGCCATCCGCCGGATGCACGGAAGCTGGCGGAAATACGAGAGTTCGTGCCGGAGAGCGGGAGCGACGCCGTGGTCGCGGAAACAAGCCAGTTTGTGCGGTTTTTCGCCAACTTGGACGCCAGTGTTTTCGCGGGGGCCAGCGGGAGCAAGGCCTCCCCCTACGTATTACTTCTGGCCCGGACTGTAAAGCGCGAGTTCACTTTGGCCGAACATAAAGCGAGCGACCCTCGCATGGTCGCACCGATGTTTACGCCCAATAGCCAGTCGCTGCTGTTTCAAAGCGACCGGCATGGGAAGCCCGCTATTTACTGGATGGCGGTGGAAAAGTTCGTGTCCGAGACGGAGGGAAGCTAAGAATATGCGTTCGTATCTTGTGGTGACGATCCCGGCGGCGATTCTGATGGCGCTGACGCTCACGGCCGCGCCGAGCCACCAGGCGCAGTGCAAGAACTCCTGCGACGTGACTTATAACTTCTGCATGCAGCGAGCCATCGGCAAGCTGGGGAAGAAGCAGTGCAAAGCGAATCGCTCGGGTTGTAAGAAGAGCTGCCCCGCCACCCGTTAACAGCGGCTTTCCCTCTTCACAAATTCAGCGTTGAGGCAGCCTCCATCGCGTAACGAAGCAGGACCAGCGGACGCGCCACATCAGGGCTACGGACGGATCACCCGCGCGATGCCGTAGGCGACGGCGGCGGCTAAGCCCCCGATGACGGTGGTGCGGACGGCGCTGCGAAGCTTGGGGGCGCCCGTGAAATAACCCTTGCCATAACCGAAGACGGCCAGCGCGACGACGGTCGCGGCGACGGAATACTCCAGCGCCGTCTGGGTCTGCGCGATCGCGATATAGGGAGCGAGCGGGATCATTCCACCCACGATGTAGGAGACGGCGATGGTGACGGCGCTTTGCACGGCGCGGCGCGGATCAGGTTCCTCCAGGCCGAGCTCGAAACGCATCATCCAATCGACCCACGTTTTCGGATTCTTCTCGAACGCATCGACGATGGGCCGGCTATGTTCGCGGCTGATGCCGTAGGATTCCAGAATTTCCAGCACCTCGCGCCGTTCGTCGTCGGTGCGCTCTACGATTTCGCGCTGCTCGCGGTGGAGCTCGCTTGCGTAATGATCGGCGTCCCCGCGGGCGGCAAGATAGCCGCCGAGGCCCATGGCGATGGAGCCCGCCGCAATTTCGGCAAATCCCGCGACGACGACCAGCCGCGAAGCGGCGATGGCGCCGGAGAGTCCCGCGGCCAGCGCGAAGGGCACCGTCAGACCGTCCGCCATGCCGATGACGATGTCGCGCACTATGGCCGACGATTCGAAGTGTCTCTCAACGTGTGGGGTGACCGGCATGGATCTCCTTTCGCAGGTACTCGCCCGTGTAGGAATCCGGCGCTTCGGCGATCTGCTCCGGAGTTCCCTCGGCCACGATGCGCCCTCCCGCCCCGCCGCCTTCGGGGCCGAGATCGATGACCCAGTCCGCGCTGCGAATCACATCCAGATTATGCTCGATCACCAGGATGCTTCCGCCCGCGCGCAGAAGGCGCTCGAAGGCGCCGAGAAGCTTCGCGATGTCGTCGAAGTGCAGGCCGGTGGTGGGCTCGTCGAAGATGTAGAGGGTATTTTCGCTCGCCGCCTGCGTCAGATGGGCGGCCAGCTTGACGCGCTGGGCTTCGCCGCCGGAAAGTGTGGTCGCGGATTGGCCGAGCCGCAGGTAGCCGAGTCCGACGTCGTCGAGCACCTTCAATCGCTCGGCGAGTTTCGGGGCGGAGGAGAAAAACGAGATGGCCTCCTTGACGGTCAACTGCAGCACCTCATGGATGTTCAGGCCATGATAGCGGACATCGAGCACGCTTGGCTTGTAGCGCGTGCCGTGGCATTCCTCGCACACGAGTTCAACGTCGGCGAGGAACTGCATCTCGACGGTGACGGTGCCGTCGCCCTGGCAGGTTTCGCAGCGTCCGCCGGGAATATTGAACGAGAAATGGCCGGCTGTGTAGCCGCGGCGGTCGGCCTCGGGAGTTTTCGCGAAGAGTTCGCGGATCAGATCAAAAGCCTTTATATAAGTGACCGGATTCGACCGCGGCGTGCGTCCCACGGGCGACTGATCCACCAGCACCACGGAGGTCAGCAGATCGGCCCTTTCCACTTTGTGGCAAGTGAGCTTCTCGGGGGCCAGTCCCCATTCTTCACCCATTTCATTCGCCGGCTCGCGATTCATGTGGCGCACCAGGTTCTGATAAATCACGTCGTGAACCAGCGTGGATTTTCCAGAGCCGGAGACGCCCGTGACGGCGACCATGAGGTTCAGGGGAATAGTAACGTCGATGCCTTTGAGGTTGTGCGCCTGAGCCCCCAGAAATCGCACGGAGCGCTTGAAATTGGGGCGGCGGCGCGCGGCCCCATGCCAAGTAGTGAGGTCGCCGCGCATATAGCGCGAGGTCAGCGTGTGCACACTGCCGTCCAGGAGCTTTGGGAAAGGACCTTCGAACACGATGCGGCCGCCCTGCTCGCCGGCTCCCGGACCCAAATCAACAATATGATCGGCGGCGCGCATCACGTCGGGGTCGTGCTCGACGACCAGAATCGTATTGCCGAGATCGCGCAACTCTTCGAGGATACGGATCAGGCGTCCGGTATCGCGGCTGTGCAAACCGATGGAAGGTTCATCGAGAACGTAGGTCGCGCCGACCAGCCGCGATCCGAGGCAGGTGGCGAGCTGGATGCGCTGAGCCTCGCCGCCGGAAAGCGTGGCGGAGGGGCGGTCGAGCGTCAGATATTCCAGGCCGACGTCGTTCAGAAACGTCAGCCGCTGCTGAATTTCGACCAGCACTTTTTCGGCGATGGCCGTCTCTTCCGGGGAGAGCCGCAAGCCGAAGAAGAAATCGCGCGCCTCGGCGATATTCATTTTCACGACTTCCGCCAGGGTCTGGCCGCCGACCCGAATGTAGAGAGCTTCGGGGCGCAGGCGCGAGCCGCCGCAATCGGGACAGGTCGTGTAGCCGCGATAACGGCTCATGAAGACCCGCACGTGGACTTTGTATTTCTTCGTCTCCACTTCCTTGAAGAAGCGGCGCACGTGATCGCGGACAAATTCGATTTCCTTCTCGCGGAGTTGATAAAACGGAACGTTCAAGCGAACCTTGCCGCGCACTTTCGGAACGAACTCGTGGCCGTAATACCAGGAATATTGAGGTTTGGTCCAGGGATCGACGGCGCCGTCGCCGATGGACAGCGAGCGATCGGGAACCACCAGGCCGAGGTCGTAATCGATGGTATTGCCGAATCCCTGGCAACGCTTGCAGGCGCCCATGGGACTGTTGAAGCTGAACAGCGACGGCTCGGGCTCCTGAAATTCCAGGCCGCAGACTTTGCAGCTGAATTTTTCGCTGAAGCGCAGCGGCGCGAGAGGAGAGTCCGCAACAGCAGCTGGTTCAAAGATGGCTTCCCCGCCCTCGCGGTAACAGATTTCGACGGTGTCGACGATGCGCTGGCGGCTCGAGGACGAGATCGAGAGGCGGTCCACCAAAGCGAAAACGGGTTTTGAAAAATCGATGTCCAGCAAGGATTCGGGCGTTGAGAATTCGAAGACACGGCCGCCTTGGAAAAGACGCGAAAATCCTTTTTTTCGAAGATCAAACAGGCGATCGCGGAGGGCTTCCGTGGAAGCCTCCGACGGAATCGGAAAGAGCGCGTACCAACGCGAGCCCGCGGACTGGACGAGCATCTTTTCGGCGACGCTATCGACGTTATCGCGCGCGACCTGGCCGTGCCCGTTGGGGCAGAACGTGCGTCCGGCGCGGGCCCATAACAAACGCAGGAAATCGTAAAGCTCAGTCGATGTGGCGACGGTGGAGCGCGGATTGCGCGTGGTGTTCTTCTGGCGGATGGCGATGGGCGGCGAAATGCCGAGGATCTCGTCGACGTCGGGCTTTTCCATGCGCTCCAGAAACTGCCGGGCGTAGGCGGAAAGCGATTCCACGTAGCGGCGTTGGCCTTCCGCGTAGATCGTATCGAAGGCAAGCGACGATTTTCCGGAGCCGGAGACGCCCGTCAACACCGTCAGTTTTTCATGCGGGATTTCGAGAGACACGTTCTTCAGATTGTGTACACGCGCGCCGCGAATGGAGATCGTGTCGGTCGACATGCTGTGCTCAAAGGGCTTCGCTTAAGGCTATCGCCCACGGCGCCGCTCAGGGGGAGAAGATGCGAACCGCCATCTTCTAGTATAGAGATTTGCAGTCCAGCGACTTAAAGTATAGAGAGTTGGACGTCCGATCTATTCGCCGGCAACTGGTCCGCTGGTACGAACGCGTGCAGCGCGATCTGCCGTGGCGCCGGACGCGCGATCCCTACGCCATTTGGATATCCGAAATCATGCTGCAGCAGACCCGCGTCGCGGCCGTGATCCCTTATTACGAGCGCTTTCTCGCACGATTTCCGGATACCGCGGCGCTCGCCCGCGCGCCCGAGAGAGACGTGCTCGCGTTGTGGAGCGGGTTGGGATACTACTCGCGGGCGCGTAACTTGCAGAAAGCCGCGCGGCAGATTGAAGCGGCTGGAGCTTTCCCGGCGGCGCATGACGCAATTCTCGAACTGGCGGGCGTCGGCGCCTACACGGCCGCGGCGATCGCGAGCATCTCCTTCGGTTTGCCGCACGCGGTCGTGGATGGCAACGTGAGAAGGGTGGTCACGCGCCTGGTGAACGATGGCAGCGCCGACGTGCAGACGCTGGCGGACCGTTTGCTGGACAAGCGCGATCCAGCCCGTTGGAATCAGGCAGTCATGGAATTGGGAGCGCTGGTGTGCCTGCCACAGGAGCCGCATTGCGCAAAATGTCCGCTGGCCCCACAGTGCGGGGCTCGCGCGGCCGGAACGCAGAGCGAGGTCCCGGGTAAGAAGAACAAGCCCATGACGGAAAGGCTCGCCAGAACTCTGCTCGTGATCCGCCGGGGCAGGAAGATTCTGCTCGCGCCAAGCCCTCGCGTGAAAGGATTTTGGGATCTGCCGGAACCGTTCCCAGGCGCGCAGCTCGGGGATGTTATGGGAACGTTCACGCACACGATTACGCATCGGCATTATACATTTACGGTGCGAAAGGCGACGGGAAAAGCGCCGCGCGAGTGCCGGTGGTTCGAGGAGAGAAGGCTTAGCGAGATTCCGCTTGGGACGCCTGTAAGGAAAGCTCTGAAATTAATCTACGATGCACGGTAGGAGACCGATCCTAGGATGGATTGCGAGACCGCCTGCAAACAGGTGTCGAGAAGAGTCTCGACACGGCACGCACGAGTGCGTGCGCCACGAGTAGCGCTTGACGACACGCTTGTTTGACGGGGACACGCTGACGATTCTCGTGAATAGCTAGACGCCGCGCTCGTTGCCCCAGATGTCGATGTGGAGGCGCGGCCCGTAGCGAACCTTTTCCGCCTTGCAGATATCCACGAGCCAGCGGGCGCGTTCGTAAATCGTTTTCTGATCGATGCCTTCCGGCATGAGTATCACGCGTTGGCGATCGGCGCCGGTTTCTCCAATGATCTTATTGATTTCTTCGAGATCTTCCGGCGTACAGACGACGAACTTCAACTGATACCGATTCTCCGCCATCAGCCGCTTTAGGACGTCCGGCTGATAGCGGAGACGCTCATGCTGCACGGCCCAGCGACCGCCGTCGCGCTGCAGCGGAACGGAATTCGCGAGTTTAGGACTGATGCTCATCAGGTCGCAGACGACGGGTTGATACACAGTGCCCGCGGTTTCGATAGTCACGTGAAGATTCATTTCACGAAGACGCTTCGTCAGCAGAACAATGTCCTCCGTCAGCATCGGCTCGCCACCGGTGACGACCACGTGCGCCGGCTGGTGGCGCCGCACTTCCGCGAGAACGCCTTCGAGCGTACGCTCCTCGCCTTCAGGCTTCCAGGAAGTGTACGGCGTGTCGCACCAGGTGCAACGGAGATTGCAGCCGCTGGTGCGCACAAAAACGCTGGGCACTCCGGCCAACAGTCCTTCGCCTTGAATGGAGTAAAAGATCTCGGCGATTTTCATGACGCGTAAGTTAGCGGGTCGCGCACGCCCGCTTCCTCGAATCCTTTTTTCCGCAGCAGGCAGGAATCGCACTGGCCGCAGGCTTTTCCGTCAAGGGTGGGATCGTAGCAGCTGTGCGTGAGGGCGAAATCGAGCCCCAAATCCGCTGCCAGTTTCACGATTCCCGCTTTACTGAGTTCGACCAATGGCGTATGCACGTGGACGCGGGTTCGTCCTTCGACGCCGGCCTTGGTCGCCAGGTTCGCCATATTCTCGAACGCTGCGATAAATTCGGGGCGGCAATCGGGGTAACCGGAATAGTCGATGGCATTGACGCCGATGAAAATATCGGAGGATTCCAGCACCTCGGCCCAAGCGAGAGCGTAGGAAAGAAAAATCGTATTGCGCGCAGGGACGTAAGTAATCGGAATGCCCTCGCCCATCTGTTCCGCGGAGCGATGTTTGGGAACGGCAAGCTCATCGGCGGTGAGGGCGCTGCCTCCGAACACGCGCAGGTCGATCTTCGCGGTGCGATGCTCGCGCGCTCCGAGCGCATGCGCGACGCGCGAAGCAGCCTCCAGTTCGATACGATGCCGCTGGCCGTAATCGAACGACAACGCGTAGCATTCGTAATCACGCCTCGCCAAGGCGAGGCATGTGGAAGAATCCAGTCCGCCGCTGAGAAGGCACACGGCTTTCCTGGATTGAGGGGGTGAAACGGGCATTCGCACCCTCATTGTAACCGCGGCGGCTGCTACTAGCTTGTTGAAAAAGGGGACAGACCGCTCTGTCCACGCCGATGCTCGCACGTGAGGTCAGAACTTTACGGGAGGGGACAGAGTAGTCTGTCCCCTTTTTCAACATTCTGCTAGGGCCGGAGAGTGGATGCTATGATCGCGGGATTGAGATTGCCATGAGAGAACCCTCGGATTCCAAGCCTCATCAAAACCGTCCTTTCGTCCCTGAAGGCGTCGTGATGAAGGAGTTTACTCTGCGCGCCGTTCTTCTCGGTCTGGTGATGACGGTAATCCTGGGGGCCGCGAACGCGTATCTCGGCCTGCGCGCGGGCATGACGATCGCGGCAACATATCCGGCGGCGGTGATCGGGATGGCGGTGCTGCGACTGTGGAAAGGCACAGTGCTGGAAGAGAATCTGGCGCGCACGGCGGGTTCCATCGGCGAATCGGTGGCCGCAGGCGCGATCTTCACGGTGCCCGCGTTCCTGATTGCGGGCTCCTGGACGTCGTTCGATCCTTCACAGGCCTACTGGAAATCGACGGCTCTCATGACGGTGGGGGGCATCCTCGGCGTGCTGTTCGTATCGCTGGTGCGGAGGAGTTTGGTGGAAGATCCCGGCCTGCCGTTTCCGGAATCGGTAGCCGCGTCGGAAATCCATAAGGCCGGCCGGCGCGGCGCGGAATCCGCGCGCTATTTGTTTTGGAACCTCGGATTGGGCGTGTTGATTCAGGCGCTCGGCGAGCTGAAGCTCTATGCCGTCGATAAAGATTTCTTTTTTCGTATCGGTGAGCTTGGCAAGAGCTTTGTGAGACTCGGGCCGCTGGGCAGCCGCAATGTAGTACAAACCGGCGCGGTCTCAATGGCCTCGGCACCGACGGTAAGCCCGGCGTATCTGGGCGTCGGATACGTGATCGGACCGGAGTTGGCCGCGCTGCAATTCTCGGGCGGCGTGATTGCCTGGGGCGTGCTGGTGCCCCTGTTCATGTACTTTCTGGGACCGAATCTGCAGCAATTCATTCCCACCGGCGCGGCAGGCGCGATCGACGACGGCTGGGCCGCACAGGCGGCGGCGGTGTGGCGCTACATCGTACGGCCCATCGCGGTGGGCGGAATGATGGTGGGCGCCGCGTACACACTATTTCGCATGCGCAAGAATCTTACGTCCAGCCTGGGACGCGCGCTCGGCGAATTGCGCCACGGAACTCCGCCGATGGAGTCGCTGGCGCGCACGGAGCGCTACATGTCATCGAAGACGGTATTCGGGCTGATCGGAGTGACGTTCGCGTTGATGATCGCGCTGTATATTTATTTTTCGGGCAACGTGATGGCGGGAGTGGTCGCGGCGGTAGTGATGCTGCTGGTGGGATTCATCTTCGCGACGGTATCGGGAAACCTGGTAGGGATGATCGGTTCGTCGAACAATCCGATTTCGGGATTGACGCTTTCCACGCTGATTATCGCCGCGCTCTTGATGGTCGCACTGGGCGTTTCGGGAGCGAAAGGTGTCGCTGTGGTGCTGGGCGTGGCCGCGGTGGTGTGCGTCTCGTCGGCCGTCGCGGGCGAACTTTTGCAGGACTTCAAGGCCGGATACATTCTGGGAGGCACGCCGCGCACGATTCAAATCGTCGAGTTGATCGCCGTGGTGCTCGCCAGTTTGGTGATGTATTTTCCGCTGTACGTGCTGCACGTCGCGAATATCAAGGCAGGCGGGACGGGCTTCGGTGATCGAGCGCTTCCCGCGCCGCAGGCGGGCTTGATGGCGGCGCTCGCGCAGGGGATCGTGGGCGGCGAAATGGCGTGGCCGTTGGTGGTGGCAGGCGCGCTGTTCGGCGTCGCGATGATCCTGCTGAAAGTCCGCAGCCCCATGCTGGTGGCTGTCGGCATGTACTTGCCGCTGCCGACCACCTTTGCGATTTTCCTCGGCGGCATGGTTCGAGGCTTCGGCAATTGGCTGGGAAGCAAGGCCGGGCACAATGAGGCGCAGAAGACGCGCACGGAAAGCGTCGGCGTTCTGATCGCGAGCGGCCTGATCGCAGGCGAAGCGCTCACCGGATTACTGTTTGCGACGTTCCGATTTCGCGATATCAAGATCCCGCAGATTTTTGCTGAGCCATCGTATCTGGTGGGATTCGTAGTGCTGGTGATCCTAGGATTTTTGATGGTGCGGTTGCCGTTCGCGAACGCAGGAAAGCCGGAGGATCCCGCGCCGCCAGCAGTGATGATGTAATGCCAATGCTTTAAAAGCAGGTCCCTCTCGACTGCGCTCGGGATGACAGCGTCGATTATTTGACGTGAGTGGTGAGCTGACGCTAGCCGCCGAGCACCATATCCGCCAGCGCGCTCAGGTCGTCAATGACGAAATCGGGCGGGGCATGCTCGAAAGTTTCCGGCTGGAATCCCCACGATACGCCGCAGGCTTGGACGCTGGCGTTGCGGGCGGTCCTGACGTCCACGGCGCTATCGCCCACCATCATGGTAAGTTCGCGATCGGCGCCGGATTCTTCGATCAGCGTCTCGATGCCGACCGGGTGCGGCTTCTTCTCTTCAAAGCTATTGCCACCGTAAATCCGGAAGAAGTGGGCGTCCAGTTTCAGGCCCGCAATGAGATGCACACTGAATTTCACGGGCTTGTTGGTGAGGATCGCCATAGTGACCGATCCGGCGTGCAAACGATCGAGCGCGTCACGGACGCCCGGATAGAGCGTGGTTGCATCGAGCATGTGATCGCGGTAGTACTTCAGGAAGAACTTATGCGCTTCAGCGTGCTCCTCGTCGGTAAGATGCGGCAGCGCCCGGCGAATCAGCATGGACGCGCCATTGCCGACGTAGGCGGAGACAATATCGTCAGGAAGCGGAGGAAGCTGCTTCCAGGCACGCGTGGCATTGACCGAGTCGGTGAGATCGCGCTTGGAATCGATGAGCGTGCCGTCCAGGTCGAATATCAAGAGATCGCGCCGCTTCACGCCTTTCCTTTGTTCCGGGAATCCTTGTCTTTTTCGCCCTTCGCCTTATCCTTCTCGGGTGGGCGGCGACCGGGTTCCAATTCCTTGCGCACGACCCGGACTTGATCGAGCCAGGCCTTACGGATCTCCAGCAGCGAGTCGCGGAAAGCATTCTTGATGCCCGCCGGGGCCGCTTGCGACACCAGATGCGACGCATCGACGGCATAGGGCAGTGTTTTCGAATTTACCATCCAGTTCGGCAGCGGCTTGGGAGCGAACGCCATCAGGACGGCCACGACCGCGATCACCATCAGCGCGCCGCGCAGCAGGCCGAACATCCCGCCCATCAGCCGGTCGAGCCAGGAAAGTCCCGTCCAGCGGAAGAACAGAGCCACTAGTTTGGCGAGCAGAGCTCCGGCCAATAGGAAGCCGAAAAGAATCAGGAAGAACGCGATCAGGTTGGACGCCGTCATGGAATGCACCCATTGGTGCACCCACGCCGCCGGAACTCCGTAAAACCAGAATCCAAAAAGAACACCGCACACCAGAGCCAGCATGCCGATGCCGACGCGGGCGAATCCAGCGACCGAACCGGCGACGACGGACGCCGCCACGATCACGACGATCAGGAGATCAAGCAGCGTCACAGCGATCGCCCGGTAAGCTCCCGGTAAGCCTCCTTGTATTTTTCGCTGGTGCGGAGCGCGACGTCCTCGGGCAGAGGCGGAGCCGGAGGGAGCTTGTTCCAGTGAATGGATTCCAGGTAATCGCGCACGTACTGCTTGTCGTAGGAGGGCTGCGGCCCGCCGGGCTTGTAGGTATCGCTGGGCCAGAAGCGCGATGAGTCCGGAGTCAGGACCTCGTCGGCCAGGGTGATGACGCCGCCGACCAGACCAAACTCAAATTTCGTATCGGCGATGATGATGCCGCGATCTTTCGCGTAGTCCGCGGCCGTCGTGTAGAGTTTCAGTGTCAGATCCCGCAGCCGGGCGGCGGTTTCCGCGCCCAGACGATCGGCCGTCTCCGCAAACGAAATGTTGATATCGTGTCCGGAGGTCTCCTTGGTCGCAGGAGTGAATATCGGCTCCGGGAGGCGGTCGCTTTCCTTCAAACCCGGCGGCAAAGCGATCCCGCACACCGTTCCGGTCTTCTGATATTCCTTCCATCCGGAACCCGAAAGGTAGCCGCGCGCGACGCATTCCACGTCCAACATTTCGGCACGATGAACCCACATGGAGCGGCCCTCGAATTCCGGCGGCAGCCCGCTGGTATCGGCGCTCAAGAAATGATTCGGCACGATGGAGCGCAGAAAATCCAGCCAGAAAAGCGTCATCTGCGTCAGAACGCGTCCTTTGTCCGGGATGCCCGTTGGCAGAATGTAATCGAACGCGGAAATACGGTCCGTGGCGACGATCAGCAGGCGTTCGCCGTCCTCGTAAACGTCGCGAACTTTGCCCCGGGCGCGCAATTTCAGATCGGTGGCGTGGCTTTCAAGAAGAGGTGTCGATGAGCTCATGTGGGTTTGAGGGTCAATCCCAATTATACTGGTCAGGAGTGTTTCTCTCGATCCTGATCCCCGTCTACAACGAACGTTCGGTAGTGGAAAAAAGTCTGGCGCTGGTGCTAGCCGCACCTCTTCCCGAAGACATGGAACGCGAGCTGGTGATCGTTGACGACTGCTCGACCGACGGCACCAGCGCGATCCTGGAGCGCCTGGCCGCGGAGGATTCGCGGATCCGGCTCTTCCGCCACGAAGTCAACCAAGGCAAGGGCGCGGCCGTTCGCAGCGCGATCCAGAACGCGCGCGGCGACTTCTGCCTGGTGCAGGACGCCGACCTGGAATACGATCCCGCCGATTACATCAAGCTCCTGCGGCCCCTGCTGGATGGTCACGCAGACGCGGTTTTCGGATCGCGCTACATGGCCGGGGTGCAGACGCGCGTGCTTCCGTTCTGGCATTCGATGTTGAACAAGGGCCTCACTTTGCTCTCCAACATGTTCAGCAATCTGAACGTCACGGACATGGAGACCTGCTACAAGGTGTTCCGTACGGATCTGTTGAAAAGCATTCCGGTGCGCTCCGACCGCTTCGGATTCGAGCCGGAGATCACGATGAAGTGCGCCAAACGCAAGCTGCGCATTTACGAAGTCCCCATCAGCTATCACGGACGCACCTATGAAGAAGGCAAGAAGATCGGCTGGAAGGACGGGGTTAAGGCCCTGGGCGTCATTTTCTATTTCTGGCTGGTGGACGATCTTTACGAGCCCACGTATGGCCGCGGGACGCTCAACAATCTGACGGGAACCCCTCAATACGTGAGCTGGGTAACGCGGATTGTGAGGCCGCACCTGGGCGATACGGTGCTCGAAATCGGCGCGGGACTGGGGAACTTCACGGGCCGGCTGATGGGCCGCAAGCTGGAGTATGTCGCGGGCGAGGCGGACCCTCTCTATCTGCACGCGCTGTACAACCGCTTCCTGCGCACGCCGAACGTTACGGTGTGCCAGCTGAATCCGGGGAATCCCGCCGATTACGCGCCGCTCCGGCACTTGTTCGACAGCGCTCTCTGTATCAACATGCTGGAGCTGGTGGACGATCCGCAGACGGTGCTCGCGCTGTTGGGCGATTGCCTGGCGCCGAAGGGGAACCTGATCGTACTGGTGCCGCAAGGCAAGCGCCTCTTCAGCAAGCTGGACGAAACGCTGGGACATCGGCGGCGATTCTCGGATGTGGAATTAGCGCAGTTGCTGGGCGCGGCTGGATTCGAGATTCAGAAAATTTACCAGGTGAATAAAATCGGCGCGCTATCCTGGTGGATCTTCGGGAAACTATTAGGCCGCAAGCGCATCCATCGCGTAGGGCTGAAGCTGTTCGATAAGACCGTGTGGTTCTGGCGCCGCGTCGACGGCATTCTCCCCTGGTCAGGATTGTCCCTGGTAGCCGTGGCGAAACGGCGAATCTAGCTAAACTATTAATTGATGCCCAAGTGTGTGGTTACGGGGGGAGCGGGATTCATCGGCTCGGCCCTGGTTCGCAGCCTTCTGGAACAGGGAACCGGCGAGGTAGAAGTCGTCGACAATCTGCTCACGGGGCATGAAAGCAATCTCACGCAAGTCCGCAAGCAGGTGCGCCTGCACAAGGTGGATATTCGCGATGAGGATGCGCTGCGCCCGATTCTGCGGGGAGCCGACATGGTGTTTCACCTGGCGGCAATTCCCTCGGTGCCGCGCTCGATCCATGAGCCGCGGCTCTCGCACGAAGTCAATGCGGACGGTACCTTTAACGTCCTGAACGCGGCCGCGCACGGCGGCGTAGGCCGGCTGATTTATGCCGCGTCGTCTTCGGCCTACGGCGATGGCGAGACGCTGCCTAAGATCGAGACGATGCTCCCGGCGCCGAAATCGCCCTACGCGGTGCAGAAGCTGCTGGGCGAGCATTATGCGTCGGTATATCATTCGTGCTTCGGTTTGGAGACGGTGTCGCTGCGGTTTTTCAATGTGTACGGGCCGCGGCAAGATCCATCGAGCCCGTATTCGGGCGTTCTGAGCCTCTTCATGCGGCACTTGCTGGCGCGCACGCCTCCCACGATTTTCGGTGACGGCGAGCAATCCCGCGATTTCACCTACGTGGAAGACGTCGCCGCGTTGTGCATCAAAGCGGCCCGCGCGCCGGCGAGCGTCGCCGGAAAAATGTTCAACGCGGGGAACGGCGGCCGCTATACGTTGAATCAGGTATGGAGGCTGCTCCAGAAGATCGAAGGCGTGGAGATCGCACCGCTGTTCGGGCCGCCACGCGAAGGCGATGTCAGGCATTCCATGGCGGATACGCGCGCTGCGGCGAGCGAACTGGGGCATGCGCCGCGCTTCACCATGGAACAGGGATTGGAGAGAACTCTGGAATGGTACCGGACGGCGGCGATCCGAACGACACACGGAGTGGCCTGAGGGGCGGGCGCCACCGGCTGCTGGGTCCGCGGGTTCTACGGACAGTCCCGGGAAGTGCTAACCCGAAATCCTCGGCTCCGGCGCGCGGCGGGAGTCCGCCTCCGCCGAAAACCGCGAAAAAAAGGGTCCTCTTTGTTTGCATCGGCAATTCCTGCCGCAGCCAAATGGCGGAAGCGTTCGCGCGCGCGTATGGATCGGACGTGCTGGAAGTACGCAGCGCGGGGCTAAGCCCGGCTACGCTGATCTCGCCTTTGACCAAGAAGGTGCTGGCGGAACACAACCTCAATATTGACGATCACTTTCCCAAAGGGATGGACGTTGCCACCAAAGAACACTACGACGTCCTTGTGAACATGAGCGGCGCGCGCGTCTCACTCCCCGGCGCCCAGGTTTTCGACTGGCCCGTGGAGGATCCCATCGGCAAGAGCGAAACCGTGTATCGCGCGGTGGCAAGCCAGATCGAAAGGCTCGTGATGCGGATGATCCTCGATTTTCGCAATGCCCGGTAAACGCCCGCTTGCGATTCCGGGGCGCGCGAGTTTTTTTGCAAATATTTGACACTCGGGTCCGCGTCCGGGAAAATGAAAGAACCTACCCATCAATGCGGATGTGGCGGAATTGGCAGACGCGCTAGATTCAGGTTCTAGTTCTCGCAAGGGAGTGGAGGTTCAAGTCCTCTCATCCGCACCAAAGAAAACACAGAAGTTCTTGATCCGCTCGTGCGTTACGCTATCGTCGTGCCGCTCCTGCCATCCTCGGCATCGTTGGTTTGGTGTCGTCCCTTCGTCGGATTCTCACGGAATCATGCGGGCCGTCCCCAGTTTTCCCAAACTTCGCCGCCAAGGGTGGACGGTGCTGCGGTTTTGGGAACACGATCTGGCCTCGCTCGGCGCTGTGGCGGATCGTATTGAGATGGTTCTGCATTTCAAGCCACAAAGGCAGGATAGAAGACTTTTGCGCTGATTTCGTAATGCCACGGAACGGTGACATTACAAGGGGCGTTCTCTTCTATTTGAGAAGTTCGCAGTCTGGGTGAAGCTCATACTCACCGTACCTTTGGCGTTCGACTTGCCAATCTTCTCCTTTTTTCTTCCACATACGAACCCCATTCCAACTCGCCCCAGCTACCCAGGCCGACATGTTCGACTTGGCGTTTGGTTTGTAGCGCCAACTCGTGGGACTGAGGCCCGTTGCCCCACTCCACTCAAATCCATTTAGCTTGTCAGCTTCCGAAAGTTGTGCGGGGTTGACCCAAACGGATACACCTTTGAACTCAATGATCGAGATCCCTGGCATATTCGGAAGGAGCGTATGCGCCAAACGGGTATCCCCGCACTTAGTCAGCCGCTCGTCCCAGTATTTATTCGCAAAACGTTCGGCCTCGCTGCCACCGAACACCAATCCGCAGCCAGAGCAAACCAGAACGGCGGCGAGTACGCTAACGCATGTAGCTGGAACACAAAGTCGCATCGCACTTTTCCTCATGGCTGCTTCTCCTTCAAACTCGGCACCAACCAAGGTATCCAGGCGAAAATCGGCAGAAGCGCCATTAGAACCACGAAGACAATCAAGCCTGAGCGCTTGAGCTTCAAGAATATGCGTGGCTCCGCTGTGAATAGCAGTATGCCTACGAAGGCATCTCCGAGACCCCAAATCGTCGGCATTGCGACACTCGAATCGGTGCCGCCGCCAAATGCTCTCAGGGCTACCGACTCGGCGGAATTGTACCTCATCATAGCCATCAGAAGATACAAGCCGCCGATCACTAGCATGACGATTCCGAACGGTTTCAATCGGCCTCCGTAGCTGAGGGTGGTTGAGGATGTTAGTCCCTTGCCGCACGTGGAGCAGAACCTAGTGTTCTCAGCTACGCCGACGCCGCAATTGCTGCAAAAGGCCATCGAGAATCCTCCCGAGGATCGGAACTCAGTGCAGTATATCATCAACGCTCTCCTGACGGGACATTGGACTCGGAAACAGCACGCCTTTCTCTTTCAACGGGCAAATGAATCCGAGGCGGCGCTGGTTTCAAACGCCGCTATCTCCTAACCCCGCACCATAAAATTCCAGAGTCGAGTGGCCGCGCGGCTTTCGACGCGTTCACTTGCCGCCCTTCAGTTGCGAATACACCATGCCGACGAAGCGGTCGGCGCTGGTCCCCGCGCCAGCCGGCAACAGGCCGCCTGGAACCTGGGCGTCGTAGGGGGCCGTCACTTTCGCCGCCAGGACTTCCTGCGCGCTCTTGCCCAGGCTGATCATCTGCTGTACCTTGGCCTGGACGCCCAGGATCATGTCACGGTAGGGAGCGATGTCGGTTCGATGAATGATGCTGCCGTGCCCGGGGATGAGCCTGGTATTCGGACCGGCGAGCTTCATCAAGGCGTCGAGCGCTTCTAAGGCCCCCTTCAGGGTGCCGCCGTTGTTGGTGTCGATGAAAGGATATCCGTAATTCCGATAGAAGTCGCCGATCATGATCACATCGGCATTCTCGAATCTGATCATGGTATCGCCGCCGGTATGGGCTGCCCGAACCGGAATCAGGTCGACGATTTCGCCGTCGATTCGAAGTTTCACCGGATCCCCCATCCCGTAAGTCACGACGGGAAGCCGGGCCGGATCCCTCGCCGGAGCCGGGTTGCCCGTGGGCGACGGCGCAGGCGGACGTAACATTTCCTCGCGTAGTTCTTCCCGCGCATAGAGCAATGCGCCCATTTTGGCGAAGTTTGCATTGCCGCCCGTGTGATCGATATGCACGTGCGTGTTGACCAGAAAACGAATAGGCTCGGAGCTGATTTTCCTGATCGCCGCCACGACCTTGTCCGTAACCTGTGCGTACTGAGCGTCAACCATGAAGATTCCATCGGGTCCGGCGAGCACACCGATCCTGCCGCCGGCCGCGTCCTGATGGCCGGGATCGGCTCCGGCGGAGCCGGAGAGTATATAGAGATTTGGCGCGATCTTCTCCGTCAGGATTTCGATCTTCGAGTAGTCGATTCCCGGTCCCTGCGCCCAGGCGGTCCATGAAGCGGCGGCCGCGGCCACGACCAGCAGGGAATATTGCCTCGCTCGTCTCATCGGTTGCTCCTCTTTGAATTTGTCCGCCTGCGCTTTCGGGCGGCGGCTCGGGGCGATCTCCCCGATTGTCCCACCGCCGCGAGGTGAAGGAGGGGGGTGCACTTGGGGGCAAAAGCAAAATCGCTCAACGGCGGTCGTTCGGCCGTCTCCGTCCCAGCGAGGATTCACCTTAGTACTTTTGCCAGTACTTCCAAGCGAGCTGAATCAGTACCGATAGCCGATTCCGTTCCGGATGTGGCGAATGCGATAACAAGTCCAGGAGAGGGAATGAAAGCTGAGGCCAAAACGCGACGCAGAAGAGTACGGAGGAAACCAGCCGGTCCGTCCGTGGTCAGCATCCAAATGAAGGACGTCGTGGGCAATGCACGCTGGCTGACCGCCGACCTCGTCGATGTCATCGACGGCGGATGCGGCTTGGCGTTGATGAGTGTGCTCAAGTCCGGGTCCACGGTGATCGTGCGCGGCAAGCTAGCCGAGGACCGCGCCACCGACCAGCTCCAGGCCGCGGTGAGATGGTGCATCGGGAAGGCGGATGGCACGTTTCGGGCGGGGCTGGAGTTTATAGGCAGCCATTCGACATTTAAGCCGGATGCTGCAGAGAGTAACTCCATCCATCCGGACCCGCTGGATTGTTATGAAGTAATGCAGCTGAGCCCGCAGGCCGACGCCGACACTATTTCTCGCGTCTATCGAATACTCGCTTTTCGATACCATCCAGACAACGCCGAAACCGGGAACAGCGAGAAATTCATACGGCTTTCCGAGGCCTACCGGATTTTGAGCGATCCGGAAAAACGCGCCCGTTACGATGCGGGCCGGCGAGACGACAAGGGGCTTCGATCGAAGATCGTTTTCGCTCCGTCAGCCGAACGCGAAGAGGAGGGGCACAGACGGATTAACCGCGTGAGGAGCGGAGGGAAGGCTTCCGACCGCAGCGGAGGGAAAAGGGACGACGTCCGGCCGTTCGTGGGAACGCTCCGCGGTTGGAACGCCGCCCTGCGTCTCCCCAGGTCATGATGTCGATGGCTCGCATCGCCGGCGACTACGGTCGAATGTGCAACCGATTGATTAAGGGGTGCATCATGAGAACCATCATTCTCTTTATTTCGCTCTCTCTGCCGGCTCTCGCCGAGCTCACGGCAGGGCAGCAGGCAGCAAAAAGCGGCGATTATGCGACGGCCTTCCAGGAGTTCCTGCCGTTGGCGCGTGAGGGAAACGCGGTTGCGCAGCTAAACCTCGGCATTATGTATGCCCATGGCGAAGGCGTCCCGCAGGACTACCAGAAGGCGATGGAGTGGTACCGTCTGGCGGCGAGCCGGGGAGTCGCGGCCGCGCAGTCGAACCTGTGCATCCTGTACGCCCAAGGCCTCGGTTATGCCCAAGGCCCCGGTGGGCCGCGGGATTACAAAGAAGCCGTGCGGTGGTGCAGCCTGGCGGCGGATCGGGGAGTCACGGATGCGCAGTTATACCTCGGCGGCATGTACGCCCGAGGCGAAGGGGTCCCGCAGGATTACGAGAAGGCGGTGCAGTGGTACCGTTCGGCGGCGGAAGAAGGAAACGCCAACGCAGAGTCGAACCTTGCCTTCCTGTATGACCAAGGTCTGGGCGTCCCGCAGGACCACGAGGAAGCCGCGCGGTGGTACCGTTTGGCAGCGGAAGACGGAAACGCGATCGCACAGTTGAACCTCGGCCACCTGTATGCCGAAGGCGTGGGGGTTTCGCGGGACGAGAAAGAAGCCGTGCATTGGTACCGTTTGGCAGCGGAAGAAGGAAACGCGATCGCACAGTTGAACCTCGGCCACATGTACGCCCAAGGCCTTGGCGTCTCGCGGGACTACAGAGAAGCCGCGCGGTGTTACCGTTTGGCGGCGGACCAAGGGAACGCGGTTGCGCAGGTGAGCCTCGCCCGCATGTACGCTTACGGCTTCGGTGTCCCGCAGGATTACAAAGAGGCCGCGCAGTGGTATCTATTGGCAGCGGAACAAGGAGACGCGTTTGCGCAGGTTGACCTTGGTCTGATGTATGAGCAGGGCAAAGGCGTGCGTCAGGACTACACTCACGCGCATATGTGGTTTAATCTGGCCGGCGCCAATGGCGATGGCAACGGCGCCAAGAACCGGGACATGGTGGCCCGTAAGATGACGCCGGGTCAAATTGCCGAAGCTCAGCGCCTCGCGCGAGAGTTCAAGCCCAAAGGCAAGGGACGTCCATGATCGGTAAGAGAGCGATCGGCAAAAGCGCGTCCGCCATGGCGGACATTCCACCGCGGACATTGTCCTTCGCCCTTCCGGGATTCGTGTGGCGGAAAAGAGTGGGAGTCGAACCCACCAGAAGCGTCTAACGCCTCTCGCCGGATTTGAAGTCCGGGCGCCCCACCGGGGTGCGTTTCTCTTCCACGGCCGTGCGATCCATCCGTGATTCAGGGCTATTATAACGGACCACTCTCGTTTTCGCCGCCTCCGAGCGCGACGCCGCCGAGCACCTCGCGCGCCGAACGGAGCACCTGATGCTGGTCTCCGATGCGGCGCGTGAATTTGATCCGGTCGAAATACTCCAGAACTTCAATCGCCAACCCGCGACCTAGTCCCGTGCGATCCCGCAGCTGGGCGGCAGTCACCACGCCCTCGTTCACCGCCGCAATCTGCTCGGCGAACTGAGCATAACGGCGCAGCCCGCCCGGCAGGAAAAAGCGGTGCTCCGTCACTCTCACTAAGAGACCCAGGCGCGACACCCGTACCAGAAACGATTCGGTGCTCTTTGGGTCCATCCCCAACGCGCTGGTGATCTCGCGTGTGGAGGGCGGCCGCAGAATGTTTTCATTCAGTAATGGCTCCGTCTTCTTCCACAAGGCCGCATCCGCCGGGCTAAGCCGAGCCACATGGGTCCTGAGGCGGACGCCGGAGGGTTCGCGAACCAGGACGCCATCTTTTGTGAGCTCGGCCACCAGCGGTGCGGTAACCTCCTTCGGCAAGCGGAGTCCCGTTTCCAACAAGACCCGCTCTTCGTTGGGGATCGCATTGGGCGCGCGGCGATGCAGCGACGCAAGGGTTTCAATCACCGTCGCCTTGAGCCGGCTCCAGTTCTCCGCGGAAAAACCCAACACGCCGGATATCGTCGCCACCGACTTGACGGACGCACCGGTAAAGAGCCGGGTAGCTTCCTCCGCGGTGAGATTGCGGTTCTGCGCGAACCTGGTCAGGTTGAGCCCTCGCGGCGCGGCGTGCAAGAGAGACGAAAATGCGGATGGCGTATCATCGTTGTCCACCGCCGCCAGATAGGCGAGCCGGTCCGGTTTCGCGCGGCCGCGGACAGGCGGGAAGATATCGACGATCCTTCCGCCGCCGATAGTTCTCTGCGCGGATTGATCGCGTAGGATCACGCCGTCCCCATACAGCGCGCCGATGGGCCGGTCGAGGACGAGCTGGACCAAGCCGGAGGAGCCCGGCGCTATGTTCAAACCCTCTAGAATCGCGACCCGTCCGGTCACATCGGCCGCTCCCAGATGGACATGGACCGGGGCCCAGTGGGACAAGGGGCGCAACTCGCTCTCGAGGACACGCAGACGCACATCGAGCCTCTTTGCCGGTTCCGGAACATCGCCCGTGACCACCCAATCGCCTCGCTCGATCAGCTCCCGCTTGAGGCCGGGACCGGACAGATTGATCGCGCAGCGCTGCCCCGCCCTGCCCGTCGGAGAGGCGGCATTCTGTGCGTGAATGATACGGGCGCGCACCTCGAGTCCCAGGTGCAAGATTCTTACGCGCTCGCCCGCGGACACACATCCGGCGACCGCAGTGCCGGTGACGATCAGCCCCGCGCCGGAGACGCTGAAGCAGCGGTCGATCGCCAGCCGGAAATTACCTGCCGTTGTTTTGGAGCGGCAGGCGCGTGCGGTATCCCGCAAATGCGTCTGGAGATGCTCGATGCCTTCGCCGGTGACTGCGCTCACGGGAAAAATCGCCGAACCCGCCAGGGTCGTGCGAGAAAACAATCCCACCAGTTCATCCTGGACTTCCCGGAGACGGGAGGCGGGTACGCGGTCGATTTTGGTGAGGGCGACGGCTCCGTTGCGGATGCCCAGCAGATCCAGAATCGCCAGGTGCTCCCTGGTTTGCGGCCGGGGACCATCGTCGGCCGCGACGATAAATAAGGCGAAATCGATCCCCGCCACGCCCGCGAGCATGTTGTGGACGAAACGCTCATGGCCGGGCACATCCACAAATCCAATCGTCTCGCCCGAAGCAACCGGAAGATAGGCGAATCCGAGATCGATCGTCATCCCCCGCCGTTTTTCTTCGGGCAGGCGATCCGTGTCCACGCCCGTGAGCGCCTTCACCAGCAGCGTTTTCCCGTGGTCGACATGTCCTGCGGTGGCAACGATCATTTCACGCGGGCGCGAGGGAAGCTCAGTGGGGGTAGCGGATCGGCGAACGCGGCGTCATCCGTTTTCCGTCAGCTCTTGGTGGAAGAAGTTTCCCGCGATGTGATCTCATACTTGAATTGATCCGCATCCAGGCTATCGAGCCGGCCGCCGGCTGCTTCGGCCTGCGGATACATCAGGAAGCCGACCGGCGCGGAGGCGGATCCAGGCAGCGCGACGTCATGCGCGAAGTTATACGCCATCCAATTCATCTCCCAGGAGCCGAAGAGCCGCGCCCGGGCCTTTCTAACCATCTCGTCGTTCAACGGCCTGTTTCCGGGCGGTTCCTCCAGCACGACTTTCCGTACGTCCGCGGGATCGACCGGAACCCAGCCGTAACCGCCAAGGTACACTTCGGCGCGGCAATGCTGCGCTTTCGTCACGTTTTCCGACGAGACTCCGAGGCTCTTGTACCCCAGTTCCGATTTGGCGACGCGGACCCCATACACATCGCGCGCCGGAAGGCCCGCCGCGCGGGCCAGGCCGACATACAGCGCGTTGAGGTCGGCGCATTTTCCGCCCAGATCCCTGGACTCCAGCATAAAGCGGATGTCGCCGATGCCGCAGCCGCGCGTTTTCGGGTCCCGGAACGTGTTATCGACGATCCACTCATAGATGGCGCGCGCTTTGTCGAGGTCGGTCTTCGCGCCGCTCGTGATCTTGATCGCCGTCTCTTTCACGATGCCGTCGGTCGGAAGAAGCTTTGTCGCCCGAAGAAAATGCCGCAACTCCGCGCCGTCTGCTTTCGGCGCCGTTCCGGGCACGGACAAATCGACTGTATAGTTCCTGGTCGCGACTTTGCTTGTCAGCGTGAGAACCGGCTTCACGCCTGCCGGAAATTCCGCAGCGATCATGGCGAGCCTGTCGGCCCTGCCTTCGACGATCCTCGCCGTACCTCCCTCCGCGCTGAACCGATTGGAGAGCGTCGTCTGGAACGGCGTCCTGCCGATGAGCGCCGCGGGCAGCCATACGCGCGTTGTTCCTGTCGATTTCAGGATCTCGACACGCGTTGTCACCTCAAACGTTCGCCAACCGCCGGACGCCGCGCCCGCTGCACACAGGCGGCCCACGTTCGGCCACACAAAACTGGTGGACACGATGCCCGCAGATCTCAAAAACACGCGACGATTCATAGACGCCCTTTCGACCGATGACGTTGGCGATATTGTACACCTGACGTAGTCCGCCTCGCAGCAGGCGGGTGACCGGAGAAAGGGGGATCGAGAGGATGCCAACGGAATCTGCGTCCAGTGAAACGGGGCGCAGGAGGCGGTGAATGAAATAGGGTTGCCGCGAACCGCGAGAGGGCGTATCTTAAAAAGCGCTCTCAATCTCAGTCTGAACCCGTCATACGGAAGGAGACCTGCCATGAGCAGAACAACACTTCTTGCCTGGGCCACGGCAGCGGTCATCCTGGGTCCGGCCACCAGGGGCCTGGTCATGGCAGAAATCCCGCCGCCCGCGGCGCTGACGGGCAAAGTGACGTCGCAAGCGGAAGGCTCCATGGAGGGCGTTCTCATTGAGGCAAAAAAGGTTGGTTCGACGATCGCCACGTGGGTCGTGAGCAACGCCCAGGGCGAGTACACCTTCCCGCGCGAGAGACTGGAACCCGGAAAATATGCCATCCGTATCCGCGCGGCGGGCTACGAGCTGCCCAAGACCTTCGTCGACGTGACGGCGCAAGCGGGTCAATTGGATTTGCAACTCAACAAGGTCACGAGCGCGTCGAAGCTGGCGATGCAACTCTCGAACGGGGAGTTGATCGCGAGCGTGCCGGGAACCCGCGAGCAGAAGCGAATGCTCGGAGGCTGCGTCAATTGCCACACGCTGCAGCGCGTCCTGTTCTCTCGTTTTAATGCCGAGGAAATGGCGCAAGTGGTTCAACGCATGACGATGCACACGAACAATTCGTCGCCCATTCATCCATGGATGCGTCCCGCGGAGGGTCACGCCCGTCCGGCGGCCACGGAGGCCACACCCTTCAGCACATATTTAAGCTCGATCAATCTGAGCGCACGGGACACTTTTGACTTCCCCTTGAAGACGCTGCCTCGTCCGAAAGGCAAGGCGACGCAGGTGATCTATACGACCTACGACCTGCCGCGACCCGATGCATCGCCCCATGACGAAGTGTTTGATGCGCAGGGGAATGTATGGTATTCGGATTTCAATTCCCAGTTCATGGGGAAGCTCGATCCCAAGACCGGCAAGGTCGTGGAGTATGCGATTCCCCAAAGCCGGTTTGGCCAGATCGCGCAGGGCGGTCTCCAGATCGACATCGATCGGGAGGGGCGGATCTACTACGGCAACATGTCCCAGTTACAGATCGTTCGACTGGACCCCAAAACCGCCAAAATGGAGACATTCAAGCTTCCGCTGCCGGAATCGCAATTGGGCGACGGCCATCTCACCATGATCGACCCCGCATTTCAGCAAGTGGACGGGAAACTATGGGCCAACGTCGCCTTCGCCACGGGCGAGGCGGGAGGCACGTGGCATATCGACCTGGCCACCAACACCTGGACCAAGGTGACCTATCCGGCGGGCAGCCCGGCCGCGGAAGCCTACGACGTTGTCGCGGACTCTAAGAACAATGTCTACGGGATGCACATGACCAACGACAAGCTCTGGATGACCGACGGCAAGACTCTGAAAACCGCGTGGTATGACTTCCCCACGAAAGGCGCGGGCTGCCGGCGCGGGCACATCGACTCGCAAGATCGCGTCTGGTGCGGCGTGTTTCATGGGGACGCCGTGGCGATGTTCGATCCCAAGACGCAGAAAATCACCGAATGGAAAGTTCCTACTGCGTGGACGCGTCCTTACGATGCGCAGTTCGACGATAAAGCGTATGTCTGGACGGCCGGCATGGACAACGATCTCGCCGTGCGCCTGAATCCCCAGACGGGGGAATTCACGGAGTATCTATTGCCGCATGAAACCAACGTTCGCCACGTCGAAGTGCAAAAATCCGGGACCCTTTCCAGCCTGTGGCTGGGCGACCAGCACGGCAACACCCTCATCCGTGTCGAACCCTTGGCGCCGTAGCTCCTCAAGAAGGAAGTTCCGAAGGCTACTTGCTGGCGACCTGCTTCTCCACGTCCACACAACCCAGATGCAGATGGCTGAGCTTCATGCCGAGCTCGGTGAGCCCCATCTTGCCTGGAATGATCTGGTGGCATAGAGTGCAGCCGAACTCCTCGAATCGCTGCGCCTTGATCTTCTGATCGGCCGACCGCTGCCTGGGATCCACCTGCGCGATGACGTTCATCGCCGTCAGCATCCGGATGCAGCCCTCAAAGCCATTGGTCAATTGCTTCCCTTTATCCGTGAACCCCAGCTTCCCGTTGTCACCGACCGTGTGGCACGTCTTGCAGCCGTGGTTATCGAAGACGTATTGGGCGAGTTCCTTCTGGCTCTTCTTCGCCGCGATCATTTTATCCAGCGCGGCACTGGTGGTTTGCGCGGACTGCTTCTGTTGTGCCAGCAGGCCCAACCCCAGGACAAACAAAGTCGTCAGAACGATGAAAGGACGTTTCACGATTGTTTTCTCCATTTCGAAACCATAGAAGCTCGCCGCCGACAAACAATTCTATGGTTCGACCGGACCACCCGTCAAACGGCCCCCGTCTGGCCGGAAAGAGATAGCTCGCGCTTGACAGGGACAATCTTGCCCGGTTATATAAGAGTCGGCATGCGCGGACTCATCGCAAACCGGCGTGTAGCGATTCCACTGGCGATTTGCCTGGTCGTGTGGCTGGGGCTAACCGGCGATCTCTCGCACGGCCCGCGCCTGGTCTCCTTCGACGCCTTGCCTCCCGAGGACGGCGCGGAGTGCGATCCCCCGTTGCCCGGAATTTCGCCTGCCTCCGGACTCGCTTTGATCGCGGGCGAGCTCCCTCTTCGCAACATTCTTCTGCAGGCAAGAATCGCGGCCGGAACTTCCGAAACGAACGACGCCAGCCAACGGAAACCGGAGCGCATGATCCGCGATCCCTACGCCGCCTACAGCGCCGTGGCGGTCGATGCAGCGCACGACGAAGTCGTGCTCACCGACGAGAACCTGTTCAACATCTGGATCTATGACCGCGGCGCAACGACGCCTCCCAACGAACGCACGGAACTGAAGCGCATCATCGGCGGCTTGAACACAAAGATCGAGTTTCAGTGCGGCCTTTACATCGACCCCGCCAACGGCGACATCTACGCGGTGAATAACGATACCATCGACACGCTCGTGGTCTTCTCGCGAAAAGCGATCGGGGATGTGGCGCCCGATCGCGAATTGCACACGCCACACGGGACTTTCGGCATCGCCGTCGATGAAGAGAAACAGGAACTCTTTCTCACCGTGCAGCACGATAACGCCATCGTCGTGTACAAGAAGTCGGCAAAAGGCACGGAAGCTCCCATCCGCGTGGTCCAGGGCGATGACACCGGGCTCGCCGACCCGCACGGCATGGCCCTCGACACGAAGCGAAGCCTGCTGTACGTAACCAACCACGGTTCCTCCCACCAGGTGCGCGCCAAGGAAACCCGCCGCCGAGGAGCTTCACAGGGCTTCCCATTGGATCGCGACGATGCCGTTCCCGGATCGGGGAAAATCGGTCCTCCCTCGATCACCGTTTATGCCAAGGACGCCCAAGGAAACGCCCGGCCGCTGCGCACGATTCAAGGGCCCAAGACGCAGATGAACTGGCCTACCGGGATTGCGATTGACGAAGACCGCAACGAGATTTACATCGCCAACGACGGCGGCAACTCGGTGCTGGTGTTCGATGCTTCCGCGGAGGGCGACGTCGCGCCGATCCGCGTTGTCAAAGGGCCCATGAGCCTGGTGAGCAATCCCACCGGGGTGTTCCTTGACAAGAAAAATAATGAGCTGTGGGTGGCGAATTTCGGCAATCACACATCCGCTGTCTATCGCGCGGATGCGAACGGCGACGTGGCTCCGCTGCGCGTAATTCGCAGCGCGCCGGCCGATCAGCCGGTGCCCGGGCTCGGCAATCCGCATCCGCTCGCTTACGACTCGAAGCGCGAACAGGTTCTGGTGCCCAATTGAGTGGCTCATCCGCAGATTGCGGTCTTCGCCAGGTTGGCGATCAACGGAGCAAAGCCGGTTCGCAGGATCGATGGGCAAGGAAGCCTTCTGGGACGAACCATGCACGGGATTGCGTACGATCCCATCCATGACGAGTTCACGGTTCCCCAGCAGTTCGGCCAGGCTATCTTGACCTACCGCGGCGGCGCCAACGGCGAGGAGGCTCCCATTCGCGTGTTACAGGGGCCCCACAGCCAGTTGGATGCGCCGGAGCACCTGGATGTGGATCCCGTCCACAATGAGATCTTCGTTCCGACGCGTGACGGCGCTGTCCTGGTGTTTCCGCGCGACGGACGCGGCGACGTCGTCCCGATTCGTGTTCTAAAAGGGCCCGACACCATGCTGCGCGGTGACGCTCCGCTTGCCGTCGATCCCGTGAACAACCTGCTGATCGTCGGTGGAAGCGCCGGACGCGGCGAGGTCCGCTTGCTGATTTTCAATCGCACGGATTCCGGCAACGCCAAACCGAAGGCGGTGATCGGAGGTCCGAAGAGCCAGCTCTACGCGTTCGGAGGCCCGTTCGCGGTATATCCGGCGAAGGGCGAGATCCTGGTGAGCGTCCGCGGACCCGGTCCCTATGCCGAGCTTTCGTCAGAAGAAGCCTACGTCGGCGTCTGGAGCATCCACGATAACGGCGACGTCCGCCCCAAGTGGACCATCGGCGGCCCTCACGGTGTTCTGCGCATGCCTCGCGGAATCGCGTTGGATGTAAAAAATCGGAATATGCTGGTTTCGGACAAACGGCTGAATGCGGTACTGACGTTCCATTTTCCGGAGATCTTTTAAGGCCGCGCACGCCCTGGCCGTGGACGCCTGCTACCTGAGAAGGTCCGGAACCAGGAACGAGAAGAGCCCATTCCGGATGCTGTCGGTCACATAGATCTCGCCGTCCGTGGGATTGAGCGCTAGTCCCGTGGGATGCACGAGCTGGCTGAACGGCCCGCCGATCTTCGCGCGAGGCGGCACGTCGCCGCGGTCCCGCACGTTCCACACTCCGATGAAGCCCAGCTCCGGATTGAGCCACGGATCTTCGGGAACCCTGGCGTCGCCATTGTTGTACTCGGGCTTGAGCGCGACCCCGGTGTACAAATTAATATGCAGATGGTTGGACGCCGCGACGTAAATCTTGCCGTTGCGAATTTGCAGTCCCCAAGGCTCGTCGCGAATCCCCGTGTGCTCGCCTTTGATTTCGCCGACAGGCGCTACGTCGCCAGTGGCGGTGCGATCGAAAAAGAGAAGATCCTCCGCGTTCGCTACCACCAGCACATTGGTCTCGGAGTCCACGCCCATCCCCACTGTGTGACCGAGCTTCGTCTTCGGTCCCTTAATGTAGCGGATCGGCGTCACGTTGCCGTCGGCGTCCATTGGGAAGACAGCGATCGCCCGCGCCGTCAAACTGGATACCAGGATTTCGCGATGCTCCAGATCCAGGCTGATGGCATGCGGATTCACCATTCCCGTGCACGGTCCCTGGATCATGCGCACGGGAGGGTCGTCCCCGTTCGCGCCCGCACGGAAGACAAGCACGGCATCGGCGAGCGCGTTCGAGACGTAAATTTCGTCGCGCACCGGGTCGTAAGCGATCCCGTGCACCGTCCGCGCCAGCTTCGTGGCGGTTCCGCTAATGACGCGTTCGGGAGCCATGGTTCCGTTCGCCACACGGGCGAACGCCGCAATCCGCGGCTGGGCCACTCAATTCGGGACCAGGATCTGCTGGCGCTTGGAATCGTAGGCAACGGCCTGCGGATTTCCGAATCCAGGACTCGGGGTGCCGATGGGCGCCGTTCGGATAACGCGCTTCGGAGCTACGTTGCCGCTGGCCCTTCGGTCAAATACCAGCGCGGTGTGGTCGATAAAGTTGGAAACCCACAACTCATTGTTTACCGGATCGATCACCACGCCCATAGGCCGGTTGATTCCTGTCTTCGGGCCGGACAGGACGCGTACGGGAGCAACATTGCCGTTGGCTGTCCGGGCGAACACCAACACGGAATCATCTCCGTTGTTGGCGACCGCCATCTCGCCATTCACCGGGTCCTCCGTCAAAGCCATCGGAAAATCCAACCGCGTCTTTTCCCCCTGGATGGTGCGTAGCGGCTTCGCGTCGCCCCGCGCGTCGCCGGAGAAGGTCGCGATCGACGGAGGACGGACTTCTCCGGCTTCCGGCTCGGCCGTTCCCGTCGGCACGCACCCCGCGCCCACGTCTTTGACTAGCCCTCGATAGTTTCCGTGACTTGCAACGCCGATTTCATTGTTTCGATCGTCCCAAAAGACGCCATGGGGATCCGCCAGTCCGGTGTTCGGACCGCGAATGACGCGCATGGGAGCTTCGACGTTCCGTGCGTCGCGCTTGTAAATGACGACGGCTTCCTGAATCTCCACCGTGACCGCGATCTCATCGTACGTGCGGCTCATCGCCAGCCCCCAGGCCTGATGCGGTACGGAAAGCATCCGTTTCGGCGCTTCATCGCCGTGGGCATCGTAGGGCATCACCACCATGGTGTCTTCAATATCGTTATTGAGAGCCATGATCTCTCTGCGCTGAGGGTCTAATAAAATCCCCGCGACGAAGCCGACGTTGGTCAGCGGGCCAAAAACCTGGCGTTGCGGAGCGGTGATTTCGCCATGCTGTGAATTTGCCGAGCGCGAATAGCTCATGAGGCTCTTTCGATTCACATCCGACATCGCCACTAAGTTGTTTTCCGGATCGACAGCAATCCCGTTGAAGACCGGATACGGATCGGAAACCTGGCGCAGCGGGATGACATCGCCTCCGGTTGCTTTGGAATCCCTTTCCTGTCCGCGGAGCGCCCACAGCGCCACAAAGGCAATGATCCCGCAAAGAATGAGGCTTCTGGCGTGGATAGCTCGCGGCATCATTACTATCCACTAAGGATAGGGAGCGATGGGAATGCTGTCAAGATAAAGTCAAGCGCATACGGCTGGAACGCGCGAGGCCTGGTGGCCGCGCGCGCCATTAACGAACGCGGACGCGCGGCTCGGTGGCGGAGAACTCGCCGACCACTCTGGCGCCCTCGAAATTCCGGCTGCCGAGAAGTTCGAGTACTTCCGGCACGGACTCGCCGGAACACGCGATCAACAATCCTCCGCTGGTCTGCGGATCGCAAAGAACGCCGCGCCACCACTCCGGGGCGTCCGGCGCCATCTCGATCTCGTGCCCATAGCTGTTCCAGTTCCGCTTGGCCCCTCCGGTGCCGATTCCCATTTCCGCGAAGCGCTGAGCCTGGGTAAATAAAGGCAGCGATTCAAAGCTGACATCTGCCCCCAGCGAAGCGCCGCGGCACATCTCCAGGAGATGCCCCAACAACCCGAATCCCGTGACGTCGGTCATCGCATGGACGCCTGCGATGCTCCGCATCTCTGCGCCGACAGCATTGAGCTGAGTCATCGAGCTCACCATCTCCTGGTACAACGATGCATCGATTTCCCGTCGTTTTAGCGCCGCGCTATAAACGCCTACGCCCAGACGCTTCGTCAAAATGACCTGATCCCCCGCCTGCGCGGTGCTATTGCGCATCACACGGGCAGGATCGACAATGCCAATCGCCACCAAACCGTAGATCGGCTCCGGCGAATCGATCGAATGTCCGCCGGCCACGGGGATTCCGGCGGCGCCGCACACTGACGCTCCTCCTGCAAGTATGTCCTGCACGACGTCCACCGGTATCTTATCCACCGGCATGCCGACCACCGCCAGCGCCAGGATGGGCGTTCCGCCCATGGCGTAAACGTCCGACAAGGCGTTCGTCGCCGCGATGCGGCCAAAATCGAACGGGTCGTCAACCACGGGCATGAAGAAATCCGTTGTCGCCACGATCGCCTGACGGTCGCTGATCTGATAAACAGCGGCATCGTCATCGGTCTCAGTGCCTACCAATAGGCGCTCGGCTCCCATGCCCGGAGGCATTTTCGCGAGAATCTGCGAGAGAACAGCGGGCGAGAGTTTACAGCCGCAACCGCCTCCATGCGCCATTTCCGTCAATCGGATTGACTGCGTTGCCATATGGATAGAATTGTAACCAGTCCACTGGTTGGACGAGTACGTGTTGCTCAAAGAAGGAATCGTGTTGGCTTCCGATCCGAACGTCCCGCTGTTGTCTTCGCTCCCGTCGGTAGAGAGGCTTCTCCAAAGAAGGGATGCCGAGGCCTTAATCGCTGAATTCGGGCGTTCCGCCGTTACCGTTGCGATCCGTGCCGGACTGGCGCGGGTGCGGGCGCAGTTACTTGCAGAAGCATCCGCAACCGTCCCCAATGAATCGTTTTTCCTTCACTGGGCGGCCAGCCGTCTGCAAGCCGACGCGCAACCATCCTTGCGCCGTGTCTTTAATCTGACCGGTACGGTTCTGCATACCAATCTCGGGCGGGCCGCGCTCCCCGAGGAAGCCATCGAGGCAGTTACCATGGCCGCCCGGGAAGCCACGAACCTGGAATTCGACCTTGCCAATGGACGGCGCGGAGACCGCGATGCACACCTCGAACAACTTCTCTGCCGGCTCACGGGGGCAGAAGCCGCCACGGTTGTGAACAATAACGCCGCAGCTGTCGTGCTCGTTCTGAATAGTTTGGCGAATCGCAAGGAAGTGCCCGTTTCCCGGGGCGAACTGATCGAAATTGGGGGCTCGTTCCGAATGCCGGATATCATGGCGCGCGCCGGTTGCAGGCTGCGCGAGATAGGAACGACGAATCGAACCCATTTAGCCGACTTCGAAAGCGCGATCGGCCGCAAGACCGGTCTGGTGATGCGGGTTCACGCCAGCAACTACGCGATCGAGGGCTTTACAGCGGAAGTGTCTGAAGCCGATCTTGCACGTTTGTGCCGCGAGCGCGGAATCCCTTTCGTCGTTGACCTGGGAAGCGGCACGCTCGTGGATCTTCAGAAGTTCGGGCTTCCGCATGAACCCACTCCGGCGGAGTCCATCGTAAACGGGGCTGATGTGGTGACCTTCAGCGGAGACAAGCTTCTCGGCGGGCCTCAGGCGGGGATCATCGTTGGCCGCGCCGATCTCATCACAACGATCAAACGCAATCCGCTTAAGCGGGCGCTGCGCATCGACAAGATGACGATCGCGGCGCTCTCCGCCGTCCTTCGCCTGTATTTGAATCCGGAACGTCTCGTGGATCGGCTTCCGGCTTTGCGGCTGCTCGCGCGCGGCGTAGAAGATATTCGCACGATGGCTGGCCGGCTGCGCGAACCGCTGGCATTGAAGTTCGATGGAATCGCTTCGGTGGAAACAATCCTCTGCGCCAGCCAAATTGGAAGTGGCGCTCTGCCGACGAGAACCCTCCCAAGCGCGGGCCTAGCCATCCGGCCCGCGAACCAGAAACGCGGCTCTGCCGGGGTGCTGGACCGCATTGCGCGGGCATTTCGCACACTGCCTGTCCCCGTGATCGGCCGCATCCAAGATGGTGCGCTTCGCTTCGATCTCCGCTGCCTGGAAGACGAGGCGACGTTTGCCGGTCAGCTTTCCGCCTTAAACGTTCATCGCGCCTCCCCGAAATGAGGACAAGAGCGGGCGAGGCGATCAAATAACGGGGAGCCCGCGTGGTTGCTCGCGGTCGAGCAGCCGCTTCTTGCGATCTGCCCCCCAGCGATAGCCGCCCGATTTTCCACTGGCCGCGATTACCCGATGGCAGGGAATCGCGACAGCGAGACGATTGGCCGCGCACGCCTTGGCGACCGCTCGGGCAGCGTGCGGTTTGCCGATCGCGGAGGCTACCTCGGCGTAGCTCGACGTAGAGCCGGGCCGGATGGCTTGCAGCGCTTTCCACACGCGGCATTGAAACGCCGTCCCGCGAATATCGAGAGGCAGCGCGCGGGCGGCGGACCGCAAGGGGTCGTCGATGAGCCTGACGGTTTGCTCCACCCAGCGGTCGAAGGCCCCTGCCGAGTCGCCGTTCGCGCCCGATAAATTTGCCTTAGGGAAGCGAACGCGCAGGTCGGCGATGAGAGCGGCGGGATCGTCGCCCAGCAGGATCGCGCAGACGCCGCGCGCGGTTCCGGCGACCAGCACATATCCGAGCGAACATTTGCGGACCACCTGCCGGATCGATTCGCCTTCCCCGCCCCGGCGATACACCGACGGCCTCATGCCGAGCGTTGCGGCCGAGGTTTCGTAAAACCGGCTGGACGATCGAAAACCGGCGTCGTAGATAGCCTCCGTGACGCTGGCGGATTTTCGCAGCTCACCGGCAACCTTGCTCTGCCGATTCGCCGAAGCGTAGGCCTTCGGCGTGACCCCTACGACCCGCCGAAACAGACGATGAAAGTGATGCGGGCTCAGCTGGGCACGAGCCGCGAGGTCAGCGAGACGGGGCGCGGCTTCGTCAGTCTCCGCGGCGCGATCAAGGAAGCGGCAGGCTTCGGCGACTAACGCGGCCTCGCGTTCGGACCGAGGAGCGAGGTCGGGACGGCAGCGCAGGCACGGACGAAAACCGGCGCGTTCGGCTTCTTCGCGAGTTTTATAAAAAGTCACGTTTTCCCGCCGCGCCGGCCGCGAAGCGCACGAAGGCCGGCAGTACACGCCCGTCGAGGCGACGGCATAGTAGAAAACTCCATCGGCGCGCGGGCTGCGGCGTCGCACGGCGCTCCAGCAGGCTGCCTCGGTCGCGTAGGATGCGGTTGCTCTCATAAAACTAAGATCAATGTAACGCGGAAGGCCCCTGGGCGCACTCCGAATCTTGCGGTGGAATCCGGAACATACAGACGCGGCATAAAGCCGAGACGACTCTTCGCTCAGCAAGCCCAGCGGCCCGCGCCGCAAGGTGGATTCAGTGGACATCCGCCTCCGCGAACCCTACAATCAACTTTCACATGAATATTTCCGTGAAGAGCGAGTATGCGCTGCAAGCCATGTTCGATCTGGCCGCGCAACCCCCCGGGGAGCCCATCAAAATCGCTGAAGTCGCGCGGCGGCAGAAGATCCCGCAGAAGTTTTTGGAATTGATCCTGGCGGATCTCAAGCAGGGCGGATTTGTGGAATCGCGCCGCGGCGCGGAGGGCGGATACCGGCTTTCGAAGCCCGCCGACCAGATCACGGTGGGCGAAGTGCTGAGTTATGTGGAGGACGCCAAAAAAAATAAACGCGCGGCGGGCAGTCCTTTCGCCGGCATGTGGAAACGCGTGGACGGTGCGGTGTCGGCGATTGTGGACCACACGACGTTTGCGGAACTGGTGCGCCAATGGAAACAATCGCAATCGCGTTACGTGGCAAACTGGGATATCTAGATGATCTTTCCTGATAATTCTTTTTCCATTGGACGCACGCCTCTGGTACGGCTCAATCGCGTGACGGATGGCGCGAAGGCCACCGTGATCGGCAAGGTGGAGGGGCGCAATCCCGCTTATTCCGTGAAGTGCCGCATCGGCGCCGCCATGATCTGGGACGCGGAGCGGCGCGGCATCCTGAAGCCCGGCAAGGAATTGATCGAACCGACCAGCGGGAACACGGGGATCGCACTGGCATTCGTCGGCGCGGCGCGCGGCTACCCCGTGACGCTGCTGATGCCCGAGACCATGTCCATGGAGCGTCGCAAGGTTCTGAAGTTGCTAGGCGCGAAAATCATCCTGACCGACGGGGCGCTCGGCATGGGCGCATCGGTCGAACGGGCGGAACAGATCGTGGCCTCCGATCCCCACCGCTGGGTGCTGCTGCAGCAGTTTCGCAATCCAGCGAATCCCGAAATTCACTTTCAAACCACGGGTCCCGAAATCTGGGACGATACCGGGGGTACGATCGACGTTCTGGTCGCGGGCATAGGGACGGGCGGAACGATCAGTGGCATTTCCCGCTACATCAAGCTGGAAAAGAAAAAGCCGATTCTGTCGGTGGGCGTGGAGCCGGAAGGCAGCGCCGTCATTTCGCAGAAACTAGCGGGTGAAATGATGCAGCCGGGGCCGCATGGAATTCAGGGTATCGGCGCGGGCTTTATTCCGGAAACGCTCGATTTGAAGATGGTCGATCGGGTGGAAAAAGTCGGCGACGAAGAATCCATCGAGATGGCGCGGCGCCTGGCGAAGGAAGAAGGACTATTGTCCGGGATTTCGTGCGGCTCGGCCGTGGTGGCGGCCGTTCGCCTGGCCAAAGAGCCGGAGATGGAAGGCAAGACGATCGTGGTAATTCTTCCGGATTCCGGAGAGCGCTACCTGACTTCGGTTCTTTTTGACGGCATAGGAGATTAGAAGAAACCCAGAAATAGAAAAAGCGGGCGCTTTTCTGGGTGAAAAGGGGTGAGAGCGCCCGCTGTCGTAACGGGGATTTAATTGTATATATAAACGACGCCGACCCCCGCCATGGTTACACCCCGGACCAATAATTTCACACGAACCGCGCGAATTTTCAAATCGCGGTCCAATCGGCGGCTGATAGCCGAAATCGCATCCCATCTATCGCAAGAACCCGAAAGGATTCTTCTAGTTCCGAGCGTCGTCGCCGGAGAGCAGCTGGCGCACTCGTTTCCGGCGGGGGTACTGGGACTGCATCGGATTTCGTTAATTCAATGGGCCGTGCTACTGTCTCGGCAGTATTTAGCGGAGGAAAGTCTCACGCCCGTTGGCGTTCTGGGCGTGGAGGCGATCGCCGCGCGGGCGTTGCACGAGGCGAACCTCGCCGGCGATCTGCAATATTTCGCGCCGGTTGCGATGCTTCCGGGCTTCGCGAAGGCTTTGTCCCGGACGATTCAGGAGTTGCGGCTTGCCGGGGTTCACGCGGAGGATCTGGCGAATACCGGCCCGGCAGGAGCGGATCTTAGTAAACTTCTCGCACGCTTCAAAGATGAATTGTCGGGAACGAACCTGGCCGATCTCGCCAGCATTTTGGAGTTGGCGAGGGACGCGGTCGAGAATGGCGACGGCGAAACGCGTTTAGGACAACCGTTTGTCGGGCTTCCCATGATCGTGCTCGATGTGCCGCTCGAGACAGCCGCTCACCGTGCATTCTTTCGGGCGGTCGCGCAAAAATCGCCCCTGATTGTGGCGGGGGTGAGCTCGGGCGCACTCGCGCGCGCGGGCGATTCTCCGGCGAGCGCGTTCGACCAAGTAAAGATCTTCGAGAAAATCCTGGGCGTCACCGCGGAGGATCTGGATGATCCTGGCGAGCAGGGGACGCTGGCGCATTTGAGGCGCGGTCTTTTTTCGACGGAGCCAGCGACCGAACCGCCTTCGGCGGAGGTTGAGAGAGTGGAGAGCGACGGCACCTTCGAGTTATTCTCGTCGCCCGGCGAAGGCTTAGAATCCGTGGAAATCGCCCGGCGCATGCTGAAGCTGGCTCGTCAGGGCGTGCCGTTCGACTCCATGGCGGTGTTGCTGCGCTCGGTCGAACGCTACCAACCGCTGATCGATGAAGCGCTGCGGCGCGCGCGCGTTCCCGCCTACTTCAGCCGGGGCACCCTGCGGCCCGATACGGCGGGGCGGGCGTTTCTGGCGCTGCTCGAATGCGCGTCCGAGAAATATTCGGCGTCGCGTTTTGCGGAATATTTATCATTGGCCCAGGTTCCCGCTGAAGATCATTCACAAGCAGACGATTGGGTGGCTCCGCAAGATGAAGTGCTCGGAGCACTCGGACGGGAAGTATCGCCGCCCGGCGAAGATGCGGGCCATGCGCCTTCGCCGCGATCTCCGGCGCGCTGGGAACGCTTACTGGTCGATGCGGCCGTGATCGGCGGCAGGGATCGTTGGGCGCGGCGGCTGAAGGGACTGGAGCGCGAATTCGAATTGCGCATCGCGGCGGTCGAGCGCGACGACGAGAATCAGCGCGCCGGTTTGGAACGTCAACGGGGAGAGATCCGGGAGTTGGAAGAATTCGCGCTTCCCGTAATCGAGCAGCTGGCCGCGCTTCCCCCTTCCGCGTCGTGGGGAACGTGGCTGGAGCGGCTCGGGTCGCTGGCGCGGCGAACCCTGCGTCAGCCGGAAGGGGTCCTCAGCGCCATGGCCGAACTGGAACCGATGGCCGCGGTGGGACCCGTGCGTCTTGATGAAGTCTCGGAGGTGCTGCGCGAGCGGCTGCGGTTCCTGCGCGCGGAGCCGCCGCCGAGGCGCTACGGCAGAGTGTTTGTCGGATCGATCGAGGAAGCGCGAGGGTGCGCGTTCGGGACCGTATTCCTGCCTGGACTCGCGGAAGGACTGTTCCCGCAGAGATCTTTCGAGGATCCGTTATTGCTCGACGAATTCCGGCGCGAGGTTAGCGGGCTTTTGCCAACGCGGGACGATCGCGTGGAACAGGAGCGCCTGAAACTGCGGTTGGCACTGGGGGCGGCTCGCGAGCGGATGATTGCATCGTATCCGCGCATGGATACAGCCGAGGGCCGTCCGCGAGTTCCTTCGTTTTATGCCTTGGAGCTGCCGCGGGCGATGGACGGACGCTTGCCGGAACTCAAGGAGTTCGAGGAGCGGGCGCGGGCGGGCGCTCCCGCGCGGATCAATTGGCCGGCTCCGGTGGATGCAGCGGACGCCATCGACGATGCTGAATACGATCTGGCCGTGCTGGGCCGGTCCGAAAAAGCGGCTCATTATCTGCTGGACGTAAACAGTACGCTGGCACGCTCCCTGCGAGCTCGATGGAAGCGATGGAATCACAAATGGTGGGATGCGGACGGGCTGATCGTCGCCGAACCCGGCGCGCTGGAAGCCTTGGCGACGCATCGATTGACGGCGCGCGCGTGGTCGCCGTCGTCGCTGCAGAAATTCGCGGAGTGCCCCTATCAATTCGCGCTGCACGGCATCTTCGGATTAAGGCCGCGCGACGATGCGGAAGCGTTGGAGCAGCTCGATCCATTGACGCGGGGAGGATTGTTTCACGCCGTGCAGTTTGCCTTGCTCGGAGATTTGAAGCGATTTTTCTTGCTTCCGGTGGGACCGGAGAATCTGGCGGAAGCGTTGAGACACCTTGACGTGGCGCTCGATCGAGTCGCCGGGGAGTATCGGGAAAAACTCGCGCCGGCCATCGAACGTGTGTGGCAAACCGGCATCGAGGACCTGCGGACGGATTTGCGAGGATGGCTGCAATTCGTCGCGGCTAACGATGCAGGTTGGGCGCCGCTGCACTTCGAGTTCGCCTTCGGACTGCCTCCGTCGGCGGAGCGCGATCCCGCGAGCACGGAGTCTGAAGCAATTCTGGATGAGGGAGTGCGTCTGCGGGGATCGATCGACCTGGTCGAGCGCGAGGCCGCGACGGGAGCGCTGCGCATTACCGATCATAAGACCGGCAAACGCCCGGACACGATTCCGTTGTACGTGGGCGGAGGGAAATCATTGCAGCCGCTGCTGTACGGCCTCGCCGCGCAACGGATCTTGGGTCACAGCGTCGCGACCGGTCGTCTGTTCTATGCGACGCAGCGCGGCGCCTATGACGTGGTCCATATTCAGATCCACGAAAAATCGCGGCAGATCCTGGCGCGGCTGCTGGCGAACATAGACGCGAGCATCGCCAACGGATTCCTGCCGCCCGCGCCGCAGAAAGAAGCCTGCGACCGCTGCGATTACCGCAGCCTTTGCGGTCCCTACGAAGAGCAGCGGTACGAAGAGCATAAGAACCGGCGCGACGAAAGGCTGGAAGCACTCATCGAGATTCGGGGGATGGCATGAGCTCATCCTCCTATCTCGCCGCCCATCCCGCGACGGACGAAGGCGCGCGCCGACGGATTCGCGAGTCTGTCGGCGAGAGCTTGATCGTGGAGGCGTCGGCGGGAACCGGCAAGACCACGGCGCTGGTGGAGCGGATCGTTTCCGTGTTGAAGGCGGGCGCCAAGATCGACCAGATCGCCGCCGTGACGTTCACGCATAAGGCCGCGGGTGAAATGAAGTTGCGGTTACGCGCAGAGCTCGACAAAGCCAGGCGCGACGCGGCGCTACCGGCGAAAGAGCGGCAGGCCCTGGAAGACGCGTTGCAGAGACTTGAGGAAGCGGCCATCGGAACCATTCATTCCTTCTGCGCGCAGATTCTGAGGGAAAGGCCGGTGGAAGCCGAGATCGATCCGGCTTTTGAAGAACTCACCGATCAGGGCAACGATCGCATCTTTCGGGCGGCATTTCGCGCGTGGCTGGAAAGGAAACTCGGCGGGTCTTCACCGGGCCTGAAACGGGCATTCGCTCGAATGGCGTGGCGCGATTCGTGGGACGACACGCCGCCCATGGAACAATTGATGTTCGCAGGACGCAAGTTGATCGAGTGGCGGGATTATACAACCGGATGGCGGCGTGATCCTTTCGCCAGGGAACAGGAGATCGACTGCCTGGTGGCGGCGGCGCTGGATCTGGCGGCAATGAGCTCGCACGCAAGGCGGACCACCGACAATCTCTATCGGGCGCTTGCTCCGGCGCGCTGGCTGGCGGACGCCGTCAAAAAATCGGAAGAGGCGTCGGCGCGCGATTATGACGGCCTCGAGAGCCTGCTTTTGAAGCTGGGCCGCGATCTGGCGCGCGATTCCAAGAAAGGATCGGGAGCGTACGGCGAGGGCGTGACGCGCGACGAATTGCTGGCTCGCCGCGAGCAGGTATTGCATGCCATCGAACAGTTTCGGCGACGGGCGGATGCGGATTTGGCGGCGGTTCTCCACGATGAGATGGCAGACCTGGTCGGCGAGTACAAACGCCGTAAACAACACGCGGGCAAACTGGATTTCGTGGATCTGCTGATCGGTGTGCGCGATTTGGTCCGCGACAAACCAGTGGTGCGCAGGCATCTGCAGCAGCGTTTCACGCACCTTTTTGTCGATGAGTTCCAGGACACCGATCCATTGCAGGCCGAGCTTTTGTTGCTCCTGGCGGCCGACGATCCCGAACAACGCGACGGGTTCCGCGCGCGGCCGGTCCCGGGGAAGTTGTTCCTGGTGGGAGATCCAAAGCAATCGATTTACAAATTCCGGCGCGCGGACATGGTGCTGTACCGCCAGATTCGCGATTGGTTGACGGAGTGCGGCGTCGGATTGGTGCGGCTGAAGCAGAGTTTCCGGTCCGTACCGGAGATTCAACACTTCGTGAACGCGGCGTTTGAACCGGAGATGACCGGCAATGCCGACGCTGGTCAGGCGGATTGGTCGCCGCTGGAGGAGAAACGTTCGGCGCCCGAGGGGCGGCCGAGCGTGGTCGTACTGCCCGTGCCACGCCCGTACCGGAGGCAGATCAATAAGGAGGCGATCAATCGCTCGCTGCCCGATGCAGTGGCCGCGTTCACCGCGTGGCTCGTAAACGAAAGCGGATGGGGATTCGCCGACAACGGCGGACGATTCGTGAAGTTTCAGAGACGGGACGTCGCCATCCTGCTGCGGCGCAGAACCCAGGGCGGCAAAGATTTGACGCGCGATTATGCGCGCGCGCTGGAGGCGCGCAATATCCCGCACCTGTTGGGCGCATCGCGATCGTTCCACAAACGCGAAGAAGTGGAGACCATGCGCGCGGCGCTTACGGCCATCGAGTGGCCGAACGACGAGCTAAGCGTCTTCACCACGCTGAAGGGCTCGCTGTTTGCGATCACCGACGAATTGCTGCTGCTTTACCGTTATCGCGCCGGCCACCTGCAACCATTCCGCAAACAGCAGGACCTCGATGCAGCGTTCGCTCCGGTCACCGAAGCCCTGGATCTATTGGCCGAACTGCATCGCCGGCGCAATCATCGGCCGTTCGCGGCCACCGTGAATGCGCTACTGGAAGCGACGCGCGCGCACGCGGGGTTTGTGGTGCGCCCGGGCGGCCAGCAGATTTTGGCGAATGTCGCGAGGGTGGCGGAGCTGGCCCGTTCGTACGAACTCGCCGGCGGAATTTCGTTTCGCGGATTTGTCGAGGAGTTGGAGGCGCGAGCGGAAAAAGAAGACACGACGGAAGCTCCTGCGCTGGAAGACGACTCTGACGGCGTGAGGCTGCTGACAGTGCATAGCGCGAAAGGACTGGAATTTCCGGTTGTGATTTTAGCGGATCTAACAGCTAATCTGGCCGCACGCGAGCCGGATCATCATATTGACGTCGGTGGAGGAAAGCGGCTGTGCGCGACGCGCTTGCTGCGTTGCGCGCCTCGGGAGCTTGCCGATCACGAACCGGAGGAACGTCTCCGCGAACAGGCCGAAGGCGTTCGCGTGGCTTACGTCGCGGCGACGCGCGCCCGGGATTTGCTGGTCATACCCGCGATCGGTGATGGTGCGTTCGATGGATGGCTGAGTCCTCTCCATAAAGCGCTGTATCCGGCGCGCGCGAACTGGCGCCGATCCGAGCAGCCCGTCCAAGGGTGTCCGAAGTTCGGCGACAGGACCGTGGTGGAACGTCCGCTCGAATACGATCGCGAAGAAGAATTCTCGGTGAAGCCCGGGCTCGTGCGGCCGGAGTTCGGAGACCACCGCGTCGTGTGGTGGGATCCTTCGACGCTGCAACTCGGCGTCCGCGGTGAATTCGGAACGAACCATGAATACCTGAAGAAGGACGAAGGAGGATTGGCGGCGTATCGCGCCTGGAGGGAAGACCGCGAGCACGTGCTCGAGCGGGCGTCGCATCCCGAACACGACGTCTTCACCGCGAGCCAATCCGCAGAAATGCCGCCGCAGGAGATCGCGGTGGAGTTCGCTTCCACCAGGGTATCGAGCGAGACGCGTCCTTCCGGACGCCGCTTCGGAACGCTGGTTCATGCAGTGATGCGTGATATCGCACTGGATGCGGAAGGTGACACCGTCGCTCCATTGGTGGCGCTGCACGGGCGGATTGTGGGCGCCAGCGAGGAGGAATGCCATGCGGCGCAGGCGGCGGTCAAGGCCGCGCTCGCGCATCCATTGCTGACGCGTGCCCGAGCCGCGCGTCGCTCTCATCGCGAGTATCCGGTCGTGTTGCCGCTCGCAGGCGGCAAGCTGCTGGAGGGCGTGGTGGATCTGGCGTTCGTCGAGAAAGACACGTGGATCGTGGTGGATTTCAAGACGGACGCTGACGTTTCCGCGCGCCGGGGCCCATATGAGCGCCAGTTGCAATGGTATGCGTTTGCTTTGACGAAGCTCACCGGAATGCCTTCCAGGGCGTGGCTGCTGGGAATCTGATCCGATCAGGACATTAATACAGCAGATACGGGTGGCGACGCTCTTCGAACACCCGGGCGTCGCGCGCGGCGAGATCTTCGATTGCTTGCGGGTCGCGGCCCGCCGTCAGCGCGTCGATCGCTTCACGATTGCCGATCAAAAAACGGCATGCCTCGAAATTGATTTTTCCCGGATAAAGTTTTTGCAGGGCGTAGGCGAGTTCGATACCGAGATGCACCGAATCAAACTGCTCTCGGTTGAGAATCACGAAGCGGACACCCTCGATCGTCTTCCCGGCGAAGGGCCCGGAAGAAGGCTGGAAACGCGTGGCGTAAGCACGCACGCCGGGCACAAAACGCCCATTGAGGAATTGCGCGAGTTCGCTGCCGTGGATCCAATCGGCGCCGACCTGCTCGAAGGGAGCGTCCGTGCCGCGCCCGACGGAATAATTCGGCGAGGCCTCGAGAAGCGCGAGTCCAGGATAAAGAGCGGCGGCGTTGAGGCCGCGCAGATTCGGCGAGGGATCGATCCAGGTAAGGCCCGTGGAATCGAACCAATCCCCGCGCTGCCAGTTCGCCATCTTGACGACATGCAGGTTGGCGTTCCATTTGTGTTGCGCGTCAGCCATGGTTGCGATTTCTCCAAGCGTCAGGCCGTGACGCACCGGCATCGTGAAGCATCCGGTAAAGCTTTCGAGAGGGGCGTCGAGCAGGGGACCCTCGACGTGCACGCCTGTGACGGGATTGGGACGGTCGAGCACGTAAAACGGGAGCTTCGCTTTGGCCGCTTCCTCTAATGCGAAGAGCATCGTGCAGGAATATGTGTAAAAGCGCGCGCCGACGTCCTGAACATCGAAGACAAGGGCGTCGACGCCGCGTAACATCGAAGGCGTCGGACGATTTCGGCCGTTCGCGTACAGGCTGCGAATCGGGAGGCCCGTGGACGGATCGCGGTCATCGGCGATATCGGGACGATCTTCTTTTCCAGTTAAGCCATGCTCCGGGGAAAAAATGGCGGCGATATCGATGCCGGCGTCGCGCATCGCGTCGATATTACGCTTGCCCGCACGGGTGAGGCCAGTATGATTCGTGATCAGGCCGATGTGCTTGCCCGCGAGCGGAACGAACTTTTCGGCTTCCAAAACGTCCAAGCCCGTCAGCACCTCGTGATTCGGCGCGGTCATGCGGCGTGCGCCGGCGGTTTCCAATGTTTCGTACGGCGCGACACCGCTGAGCCGGGTTGCACGGGGTGGCTCCAAATGATCGCGATCGCCGCCTACGGCCGCTGCAACGATCGTGGCGACCTTTGCGCGAATGGGATTAATGTTGCGGCCCGGCGCGAGATGCACGGAATTGGTCAGCAGAACAACGAATGTATGGGAAGCGGGATCGAGCCACAGCGAAGTTCCCGTAAAGCCAGTGTGTCCGTAAGAGCCGACGGGAAACAGCTCGCCGCGCGGCGCGGAGTAAGGCGAATCGATGTCCCATCCCAGTCCGCGCAGCACCGGCTGATCGGGCGGCGAATTCGGGGAGGCGAATCGCTGTATGGTGAGCGAAGAAACAACGCGCGTGCCATCCGATTCCCCGCCCGCGAGCAACATCGAAGCGTACTTCGCGAGATCGTCGCCAGTGGAGAAAACTCCAGCGTGTCCGGCGACGCCGCCCATGAAGCGAGCGGTGGGATCGTGCACTACGCCGCGTAGCGGAATCTTTGTGGCCGTCTCGACTTCGGTGGGCGCGATGCGGGAGCGGAGAGATTCAGGCGGACGAAACATCGTGTCGCGCATGCCGAGGGGCTCGAAAATCTGCTCGCGGGCGAATTCATCGAGAGGATGACCGCTCATGCGCCGGACAATTTCGCCGAGCAAAATAAAGTTGATATCGCTGTAGACGAATCGCGTACCGGCCGGGGCTGCGGGCTTGTCGATCAACGCGCGGCGGATGCCGGTGTCGTACCCCGACCAGGGGGGATCGAGGTCGAGGTCGGGGCGCAGGCCTGAGAAGTGGGTCATCAAATCGCGGACGGTAATCTCGCTATGTCCGCCTTGAAACTCCGGCAAGTAGGCCGTCACCGGATCGGTCATGCGGACCTTCCCCTGCTCGAACAGCTTCATGAGAGCAGGAGTCGTGGCGACCACTTTCGTCAGCGAGGCGATGTCGAAGATCGTGTCGAGAGTCACCGGCTCGCGCGTGGGAACGATGGCGCGGCTGCCGTACGCTTTCCGATGCACGATGCGGCCGTCGATGGCCGACGATGAGGACGCCGCCAGGAATCATCCCGTCTCGAATGGCCGTCTGCATGGCGGCGTCGAGATCGGCCGACATGGCCGGCGTGTCCTGTCCGCGAACGATAATAGGGAGACAGGCCGCCAGCCAGAGCGCTTTCATAGCAGTTTGCGAGCGATCCCTTCGAGCAGCGCGGCGAGCGAGCAATCCATCTGCGTGATGCCGCCGGCGTCGTGCGTGGTGAGATCGACGGTCACGCGATTATAGACGTTCGACCACTCGGGATGATGATTCAACCGCTCGATCGAAGGCGCAGCCGTCATCAGAAATCCGATGGCGTGCGCGAAATCCGGAAAGCGGTACTCGCGGTGAAGCTTGCCATCCTGAACTTTCCAGCCCGGCAGCGCGACTAAAGCTTTCGTGATTTCCTCGGCCGTCAGTTTGTCCATGAGGGGCCTCTGTTCTTTGACTATACAATCGGGCGCGGCGCGGCGGGAATTGCTGTAGTGAAATACCGCTGGCCCGCTCATTTACATTCGCGGTTCCGAACGAGGCCGCTCCCAGACGCCGGGTTATCCTAGGAGTGCCGCCATGCTGCCGCGTCTGCGCACCTCGCTCGATTTCATGCCCTCGCCGATCGAAGACAAGCCCGGCTTGTTGATTCGCGATCCGTTCCAATACTCCGATGCGACGCTGATCATTCCGCCGGCGCTGGTCGGATTTCTGGAATATTACGACGGGCAGCACAGCGCGCTGGACCTGCGAGCCGAACTGGTTCGCGCTACCGGCGATGTGCAGACCGGAGAGTTTGAGCGACAGCTCAGCGAGGCTCTCAGCCATGCGGGATTTTTGGAAGATGAAACTTTTGAACGTCTGCGCGACGGCGCGGAGCGGGCATTCGCGGAAGCTCCCGCGCGCCAAGCGGCGCATGCCGGGGGCGGTTATCCCGGGGTATCCGGAGAGCTCACGAAAACGATGTCGAGTTATCTGGCCGGGGGTGAAACAGCGTCGTCAAAGGCAGAAAAGATATTAGGAATCGCCGCGCCGCACGTAAGTCCCTTCGGCGGCGTCGAGTCCTATCGGGCCGCCTACGCGGCGCTCTCGCCGGAGGACGCCGGGCGTACGTTCATCATCCTGGGAACGTCGCATTACGGGCATCCGGATCGTATCGGGCTGACGCGGAAGCCTTTCGAGACTCCGTTTGGCAACGCGATCACGGACACCGCATTGGTGGAGAAGCTCGCGGCACAGACGGGCGAGGCCGCCCGGATGGAAGACTACTGCCACGCGATCGAGCATTCCATCGAGTTCCAGGTGGTATTTCTGCAGCATTTATTCGGTCCGAATATCCGCATCGTGCCCGTGCTGTGCGGAAGCTATTTGAGCCTGTTCCAGGGAGGTTTTCCAGAGGAAACCGAGGCAGCGCGACGGATCGTCGGCGCGCTGGGAGAAATGGCGGCGCGCGAAGGAGATCGTCTGCTGTGGGTGCTGGGGGTCGACATGGCTCATATGGGACGGCGCTATGGAGACCCGATTTCCGCGCGAGCGGGTCAAGGGGAAATGCTGGCGGTGGAGCAGCTGGATCGCGCGCGCATCGAGCGTATGGAAGCCGGCGACGCCCGCGGCTTCTGGGAACGGACGAGTGAAAACGGCGACGACTTGAAGTGGTGCGGCTCCGCGCCGATTTACACGTTCCTCAAAGCCGTGCCGAACGCACGCGGGCGTCTGCGGCAGTACCAGCAGTGGAACATCGACCCGGAGAGCGTCGTGAGTTTCGCGGGGATGACCTTCCGCGCAAGCTAGGCCTTTTTCCCTCACGCGCAGCTGGAGACGAATCCGCGTTTGGGGACCCGCATATTACAATCTGGGTGAGTGCGCATCACCATCTCCAAGGAGAACTACCTCAAGGCCATTGCCGAGGCCGAGAGCGCGGGCGAAGTGGTCATCGCCGCCGCCCTGGCACGCTGGCTCGGAGTTTCCGCGCCGGCCGTCGCCATGGCGATCCGCCGCCTGAAGCGCGACGGACTCATCCGCGTGTCGCACAACGGCTCGATTACGCTCGCCAAGGAGGGGCGCGAAATTGCGAATCGTTTGATCGAACGGCATAACCTGATCGAACGGATGCTCACGGAAATCTTCGGCATGGAGTGGTACCGGGTTCACGATGAGGCCGAACATATGGAACACGCGGTTTCGGCCGACTTCGAACGACTGCTGCGGGAAAAGCTCGGGGATGGGGACGCTTGCCCGCACGGCAACCGTCCGGGTCCGGATCGGCCGCAAGACCGGCGCGAAAGGGGCTGGAGACCGCTCGATGAAGTGGCTGCGGAGGCGTCCGTGCAAGTGACCAGTGTTTTCGAGCGCGATCGCAAGCTGCTGGAATATCTCGATAGCCTCGGCATCCGGCCCGGCTCGGCATTGCGCGTCGTATCGCGCAACTGCGATGACACCATGACACTTACGGTCGGCGGAAAATCCGTGCAACTCGGTTGCGCGGCGGCGACGAAAGTATGGACCAGTCCGAACGGACCGCGCGCGCGAGGGTGACCTGTGAAAGCAGCAGCGGCCGGCAAAGGCCCGGCCGCCTTGTCCAAAGCGTAATCAGCGATCAGGCGCGTGAGACCGCGGCGAGATTCCTGAAGTACTCTACGGTTTCTTTGAGCCCCTGCTCCAGGCCGACCTTCGGTTCCCATCCAAGAATTCTTTTGGCTTTCGAGATGTCGGGACGCCGCATGCGCGGATCATCCTCTGGCAGCGGCTCGAACACGATTTCGCGATCCGATCCCGTCACCTGCTGAATGCGCCGGGCGAACTCGAGGATGGTCAGTTCCACGGGATTGCCGAGATTGACGGGATAGCGCTCTTCGGAAGCCGCAAGGCGCACGAGGCCGTCGACCAGATCCGAAACGTAACAGAAGCTGCGGGTCTGCAGGCCGTCGCCGAATACGGTGAAGGGCTCGCCACGCAGCGCCTGATCGAGGAACGCCGGCACCACGCGGCCGTCGTTGAGCGCCATGCGAGGGCCATACGTGTTGAAGATGCGCGCGATGTTCGTGCGAACACCGTAGTAGCGGTGGTATGCCATGGTCAGCGCTTCCGCGTAGCGCTTGCTCTCGTCGTAGCAGGAGCGCATACCGACGGGGTTCACGTTTCCCCAATACGTCTCCGCTTGCGGGTGCTCCAAGGGATCGCCGTAGCATTCCGATGTAGACGTCACCAGGAAGCGCGCGCCTTCGCGCCGCGCGATTTCGAGCATATGGCGCGTCCCGGAAGAGCCGGATTCGAGCGTTTCAATCGGATGCGCGAGATATTCGCGGGGGCTCGCGAGCGAGGCCAGATGCCACACGTGATCCCACGGACCGGGGGCATCGAAAGCCTGGGTAACGTCCTGTTCCACAAAGCGGAAGCGCGGATTCGACGTGAGGTGCTCCAGATTGCGCGCCGAACCAGTGATGAAATTATCGAGTCCTAAAACGTGGTGTCCGTCGGCGATCAGGCGATCGCACAAATGGGACCCGATGAAACCGGCGGCGCCGGAGATAAGATGACGCACCCAAAGGCTCCTTAATGTTTATTCTTACCATTAAATATCGGTTCGGGACGCGTTGGGCGGAAGACTCGCGTGCTAAAGTTTCAACAGGTGCTGCTCTTTTCTCCTCCCGAAATCATCCTGTTTCTGGTGCTGCTGGCGGGTTCGGCGTGCGGATTTGCGCTGCGCTTCGGCAAGGTTCTTCGCAAGATCCGCGAGGCGAAGCCCGACGCCGATTTCCGGCTGCGTCCGCTGGGAAAACGGGTGCGGGATTTCGTCTGGGAAGTCCTGCTGCAGGCGAAGGTGATTCGCGAGCGGCCGCTTGCGGGCATCGCCCATGCGTTCGTGTTTTGGGGATTCTGCGCGTTCGCGCTGGTGACGCTGAATCATTTCGCCACCGGCGTCGGACTTCCTTTTCTTTATCGCGACTACAGGATGGTTCGGAGCCTTCTATTTCGGGATGGCCGCGCTATTCGCGGTGGCTGTGGCGATCTCCATCCTGGCGCTGTTCATCCGGCGCTTCGTGGCCCGCCCGCGCTGGCTGGGCGAGCATCTCTCGATCGAATCCGGCATCATCGCGCTGCTGATCTTTGTTCTGATGATTACCTACCTGGCGCAATATGCGACGGGGGATACGAAGTTGATGTGGTGGCTGCATACGGCAGCGCTGTTGATCTTCCTTCCGCTGATTCCGCATACCAAGCACCTGCATCTGGTGCTCAGCCCGCTGACCGTGTTCCTTTCGCGCGGAGAGTTTTCGCGCATTCCGCCGCTGGCGGGCGACGAGGATTTCGGCCTCGACACCGGCAAGGATGTGACGCAGTTGGTCGCGCTGCAGGCGTATTCCTGCGTCGAATGCGGACGCTGCAGCGAGCATTGTCCGGCCGTGAACACCGGGAAGATCCTAGACCCGAAACAGATCATCTTAGGAATGCGAGGGTACCTCAACGAATTCGGCGCGAGATCGGAAGAGGCGCTGCTCGGCAAACATATTTCACAGGAAGCGGCCTTTCAGTGCACGACCTGCGGCGCCTGCGAATTTCAATGTCCGGTGGGCATCGAACATCTTCCGATCATCGTGGGGTTGCGGCGCGGCGCGGTGAACACTGGCAAGTGGGAGGACGACTACGGCACAAAGCTGTTTCTCGCGCTGGAACGCAACGGCAACGCGCTTGGGTTTAGCGCGAACGAGCGCGATAAATTCATCCAGAAGCAGGAGTTTCCGCTTTTCGACGGCACCCAGGAGTATTGCCTGTGGCTGGGATGCATGGGCGCTTATGACCCGCAGGGCCGCGAGATCGTTACTTCCTTCGCGCGCGTCATGCAATATTTCGGCACAACCTTCGGCGTTCTGAAGAAGGAGAAATGCACGGGCGATCCGGCGCGGCGGCTGGGGAACGACCTGGTGTTTCAGCAGCTCGCCGAACAGAATCTGCAGACGCTGGCGCAAGCGAAAGTCACCAAGATCGTGTCCATTTGCCCGCACTGCGTGCGCACGATTTCCAAGGACTGGCGCGAATTCGGCGAAGCTCCAAACATCGAGCATCACAGCGAATTCATGGCGCGGCACCAAGACAAGCTTCCGCAAACCGGCGCGGGGGGCCAAGGGCCGCCAGAGGCGGCCGTCAAGATTGTCTATCACGATCCGTGCTATCTGGGCCGTTATCGCGGCACGTATGAAGAGCCGCGCGCCGTGCTGGCGCGCTCCGGTCATGTCGTCGATCCGCCGCGTTCCCGCGAGAGAAGCTTCTGCTGCGGAGCAGGCGGAGGGCTGGCGTTTCTGGGCGAGGAAACCGGCGAAAGAGTGAGCCACACGCGTGCCAAGGAACTCGTCGCGACCGGCGCGGAGGTTGTGGGCGCTGCCTGCCCGTTCTGCAATACGATGTTCCGCGATGCGCTGGCGGCCGTTTCGGACGCGCCGCCGAAACTGTACGACATCGCCCAGATTGCGGCCGCGTCCATCGAGGCTATTTCGAAGCAGAATCCGGCGCCCCGCCAAAATTAGCAAGCACGGCTCGTAAGATAAAGGAGACGCATTTGTGCGCTGCCGGGACGTGACGGAGTCTGGAACATAATGAGCCGATCATGTTTTATTTGAGGCCCATGAGAGCTATCCTAATTCCAATGCGAAATTTGGCGGTAGCGACGGCGGCGCTCGCGCTGCTGCTCGGACTACCGGAGGCAAGTCCGGCACCGAAATTGCCGAAAGTAGATCCGAGGATCGCAGCGGAGCGAAAGGCCGCGCAATCGATCCTGAAATCTCTCTCGCCGCGGGACCGGGTGGCGCAATTGGTCATCGGGATCTCCTATGGCGACGTTCCCAGCACAAAATCTCCCGAGTTCGAAAGGTTCCGCCATTGGATCAAGGACCTGCACATTGGCGGATTGATTGTGATCAACCACGTGCAATACGGCCTGGTGCGCTATGCCGAACCGCACGCGATGGCGCTGTTCCTGAATCAGATGCAGCGCATGTCGAAAGTCCCGTTGCTGATCGGGGGCGATTTCGAACGCGGCGCATCCATGCGCGTCAGCGACACCACGAAGTTTCCTTTTGCGATGGCTTACGGAGCCGCGCGCGATCTGGAGGAGACTCGCTACGCCGGTCTGATGACTGCGCGCGAGGCGCGAGCTCTGGGGATCCAATGGGTGTTCGCCCCGGATGCCGATGTGAATAATAATCCGGCGAATCCGGTGATCAACATACGCTCGTATGGCGAAAATCCCGACGACGTCGCCGCGCATGTCGCCGCATTCATCGATGGCGCGCATTCAGATCCGAAGAACCCGGTGCTGCTCTCGGCGAAGCATTTTCCGGGACATGGCGATACGGATCTCGACAGCCACACCGATCTGCCGAACCTCGCGGCCGATCGGGACCGCATCAGCGCGGTGGAGATGAAACCCTTCGAGGCAGCTATCGCGCACGGTGTCGATTCCGTCATGACGGCGCACATCACGGCGCCCGCGCTTGACCCGGACAACGTGCCGTCGACGGTCTCGCGCAGGGTACTCAGCGGCCTTTTGCGGGAGGAATTGGGATTCAAGGGGCTGATCGTGACCGACGCAATGAACATGGCCGGGATGACCAAGCAGTTCGGCGGCGGAGAAGGAGCGGTGCGAGCGCTCGAAGCGGGGGCGGATGTATTATTGGCTCCGCCCGATCCCGAAGTCGTGATCCGCGCCGTGATGAGAGCCGTCGAGAAGGGCCGCCTGTCGCGCCAGCGTATCGACGAAAGCGCGCTGCGAATACTGGAGGCGAAAGTTCACGTAGGCCTGACGAAGAGCAAACTGGTGGACCTGGACGCGATCAGCGCCGCCATCGATTCACAAGAGGAAGCGGAACACGCTCAGAGTGTTTCCGATCGCGCGGTCACCGTCGTACGCAATGAGAGTGTACGCAATGAAGCCGTCGTGAATGGAGGCAATGCCGTGCCGCTCGCCTCGCCGGATCAGGCTTGCCTCGTCGTCTCCTCGGGCATTCGGCTTTCGGCGTTCGGACAAAAAATGGCTGACGAATTTCACAAACGTGCGCCGCATGCTCGTGTAGTTTTCGTCGATAACCTGCTTCCCCCCGTAGCGCTCGACGCCGTGCTGGGAGATCCATCCATGTGCTCGGCGATTGTGTTTGCCACATTCACCACCAATCCGATGCTGAACGGCGATTTAGCGCCATTCGTGCAGAAGCTGACGGAAGGCCCCGTGCCGGTGGTATTCGTTTCGTTGGGGAATCCGTACCTGGTGACGCCGTTCCCGAAAGTGGCGGCTTACCTGGCGACGTTCAATACGGCGACGACCGGAGAGCTTGCAGCGGTGAAAGCACTGTTCGGAGAAATTCCCGTGACCGGAAAACTACCGGTTACGATTCCCGGGTTCGGCCAGTATGGCGACGGAATTCAGCTTCCCGCACACCCTAGAACTCAAGCTTATCCAGCAGCGAATTGAGGTCAGAATCGAGCGAGGCTTTCTTCTTCTGGAGCGCGCTTTGGGTATCGCGCAGCGTGGCTAGCTTCGCTTCCGTAGTGGACAATTGGCGCGCGTATTGCTGTACCTGATCCTGCTGCCCGGTGACCCGATTCAAGCTTTCCATATTGCTGCGAATGCGCGACTGGTCCTGGGTTGTCGCGGTGATGTCCGTCTCGGCTTGATGTAAAGCGGCATCATTGGCGACGATTTCGCGCTTCTTGGCGGCAATCTGCTGGAGTTGGGTGCGTCCGGTATCGCTCAACGCCTTGTTCTGAATCCAGCTCGCGAGAACGTCCGGCGTCATGCTGGAGACTGCCGTCGTCTGATCGAAAACGCGCTCTTCGTTAACAGGAAACTTTTCGGTTCCCGATGCCGCGAGCTTCACCTCGAAGCGATATGCATTGGCCGTGGTTTCGATGGGCTTTTGTTCCAGCAATGTATAGCCGGGGCGCTGGCCGTGTTCGATGATCAGCGTCTTGGCCTTGGCGTCGACGTTCTTGATGGTGTAAGTTTTCGTCTCCGCGACCGCCGAGCGGGTGGTGAGAAGTCCGCGCTTCAGGTGCACTTCGCGGACCACGGCCTGCGACGAATCGAACGCGGTGGTGACGCGCGTGCCTAGATCGACGCCGTAGCTGATGAGGCGCTTGTCTCCCATCGGCACGGTCTCGACGAGGGCTTCCCCGGCGTACGATCCCGCGTCATAGACGGTGATCGGACCACCGTCGAGCGTCTTGCCGGTGTTGTTATTCAGCTCAGCCGCGTCGCGGGGATTCAGGCCGTAGCTCTCCGCATAGACCAGGAGCTTGCGCGCTCCGATCTTCTGCTGAAGGAACGGGAGCATGGCAGATTCGCCCTGCTTGACGGTAACGGGTGAAGCGAAGCTGTATTCGAAAAGCTCGCCGGCTTCGCGGGCTGCTGCAGATTGCCCAAAGGAGGACGCCTCGACGGCGGACAGGGCATCGGCGCGCGCAACCTCGGCATACGTCTGGACCCCAGAGGAGCCTGCGCCAAGCCTCATACCGCCGGGAATGCCGCCAACCACACCCCGAGCGGCTGGCGCGGCGGCAGGAGCTGCCTTGGCCTCGTCCTTTTCGAAGGCCCCCTGATAAACCAGCGGATTCGCGGCGCGATTCTCGGCGAGTTCCGCAAAGGGACGCTGCACATAGCGAGGCTCGTACAGTTGCGTGATAAAAGAAACGGGTTTGCCGGAAACCACGGCGAGCCGCACGTTGGTCCAATCCGCGCCCGACGTGTTGTCGACAATGGCCCAGCCTTCCAGCGTGGGATCGCCCTGTGCACTGAACATCAGCCGGTAGCTGGATTTCCATACGGGAGACGGCGTCATATAGCTGACGGTCAACTCGCGGGCGCCTGTTCCTGAGGCGTCGATATAAACACTGCGCCGGTCCTTCGACTTCGATTGGCCCAAAAGCGCGAGATATTCGCGCAACTGGCTCTGGAGCTTGGGATCGGGGAAACGTACGGTGCTTGCCGCGGCCAGATCGAAGGTACGGATGTCACCGGAATCGAGCAGCAGAACCAGGATTTCCCGCTCGGGAGTTTTTTCGTCCTGAACGACCCGGGCGCTCAAGATGATGCCCACCGCAGTCTCCGCTCCGAGCTTTAACTCGAGGCGCGCTCCCTTGGCCTGATCGAGGAAATTAGCGAGAGATGTACCGCCTCCTACGGCGAAGGGGAAATCCGCGAGGCGTTTTTCGAGCGGATCGCTCGCGTCGTAGCGCACGCCCGCCACCTTGCCGCCCGAACGATCGGTAATGGTGAGCGATTTCAAGACGTCGTTCATATCGCCGGGCTTGACATCCAGGCGCGCGGTTTCGCCGGCCTTCAGTTCTCCGGAGCGCTGAATGTAAGCGACGCCGTGCTTATACAGAGTGACGTCCCGAATCGGCAGGTCGGCCGCAAAAGCTCCCGCCATCAGCAAGAAATGCAGAGCTGAACCCAGACCGAAGTACCGGCAAATAGCCTGTTTCAAAAGCATGACAGCCTCCGCGACGCGAAGATTCGGCACCTATCTTGAGACGCTACCGGGTTTCGGTTGGTTCCCGGCCGTGGATTCTAGCTTGACACGAGCAACGACCCCGCGTAAGACTGAGGGGGAACCCGAGAACCGGAGAAAACATTTGAAAGCTAGATTGTTTCAGCTTGGTCCGTGTTGGCTTCGTTTGTATTGGCTAGGTTTCCTGCTCGCGCTTCCCCTGGCGGCGCAATCCGATTTAAGTTCCTACCAGGGACCAGGGATTCTGAGCCCCGGGGTAGGCAATTTGGGCGACAGAAGCGGACAGCAAGTCGATTTGCGTTTCTGGGGCGGCGTCAGCGCGATCTACGCTACCAATCTCCAGCCGCTGACCACCGATGCGCATGGCAACCTCATTCACGCCCCGAATCTTTTCGGGACGATGGCGAACGCTGGCGCCTACGGAGGGCACCACTGGCAGCACGCGCAGCTCGGTCTCACTTACACCGGGAACTATATCTATTACCCCGGGGAAACCGCTTACGACGGCACGAATCAAGCTCTGACGCTCGGCTTGACCGTGCAATATTCAAGTCGTGTTGTGTTCGACCTTCGTGTTTCAGGCGCTAGCCTCTACAACGCCACGGGTGCGGTGGCCGATACTGCAGCCGCCGGAGGTAGTTTGAACGGAACGCAGCTGTTCGACAGCCGTGCGAACTATGTTGACGTGACCGGCTCCATGACCTTGATCCAGTCTCCCCGGACGTCGTATACGTTTGGCGCCGGCGCAAGCGATTATTTCTATCAGCAAGGCGGATTGATCGACTCTTCCGGCTATCACCTGAATGCGAGTGCCAACCACCGCATGTCGCTTTCGAGCAGCATTGGCGCCGTCTACACATACGGCACAATCACGGGTACGGGCTTTAATGCTCAGTTCCAAACGGCTGCCGGTCAGTATTTCGGCAATTTCGGACGCTTTTGGTTCGTAAACCTCATGGCCGGGGTTTCCGTCAGCCAGATCACCCAAACATTCGCCCTCCTGGTCCCGGTTATCGGCGCGGACGGGAGCGTGACACTACAGCCCGTCCCAGCTCAAGCAGCGATCCATAATCTCTATCCGACTGGCAGCGCCGAAGTGCGACGCCAGTTCCAGAGAGCCTCGGCAAGGGTGAGTTACAGCCGGAGCGTCGGCGCAGGCAGCGGCGTATTCGTAAGCGGCCTCATGGAGACGGCGACCGCCGGAATTAGCTATACGGGTTTGCACAAATGGAACTTCGGGATCGATGGACGTTACACCTCCACGGCGAATCTGGTGCCGCCTGCCGGCAACGTGAAGTGGTACGGCGGCGGCACCGGCGTTACATACGAAGTCGTGCGCTATACTCACTTGTCGGCGCGGTACGACATCGGACACTACGATTTCGGTTCGGGTTACCTCCGCACAGCTCAGCAAGGCACGTTCGGAATCGTTTTCAGCTCCAGCAACATTCCGTTATCTCTTTGGTAGCATGATCGCCAAACGCCTGCTGCTGGTCGACGATGAAACGGCTCTGGTGGACTTGTTAAAGAAGTATCTGGAGCGCTGCGGGCTCCCCGTGGTAGCTTGCACCGATCCACGCGCCGCCTTGCAACTCATGGAAGCGGACCCTGGATCGTTTTCGCTGCTCATCACCGATTTGACGCTACCCGGAACATCCGGCGAGGAATTGGTAGAACGGATGCGCGCCGTTTCCCCCGCCCTTCCGGTGATTATCGCCAGCGGATATCCTTATGTGCCTCGCGCGCCCGGGGTGGAATTCCTGCAAAAGCCCTTCCTTCCGAGGACGCTTGCCGAAGCGATTCGGCGCATTCTTGACGTGCCGGGTGCAGTTTCGGCGGCCGCGGGCCCGCTAGGGATCTAGACGATTTCGAGGTTCGCTACTATCTGCTCGCATTGCCCGCAGAAGTCCGTTAGCGCGTTCCAAGCCGCTTCGTCGGGTTGCGGCTGAGTTTCGAACATGCGTTGCCGAGCCGCGACCGCAGCACGCTTCGGCTGCGGCAGGCCATTAGTTCCGGCCGCACAGCCCGGGCGTCGCACACATGCCGGAAGGGCACGCAGCCATGGCGTCTCTGGACGAACCACTGGCATGAGACGACCCATTCGAATGCGCCGCGAACGTGGAGAGCAGTTGAGTGACGTGAGCCTCTCCGCAGGAGGGGCACTCGACGGCTGCCGACGCCTGCGAACTCCGCACAAGCTTTTCGAATTTCGATCCGCAATCGTCGCAAAGGTATTCGTGAATAGGCATGATCTAATCTCCAGCGACAGCTTACTCCAGGAGAGCTAACGCTATTTTATCAACCCAGGCACGCACATCGGCGGACGGGGCGGAAAAATCGTTCACCAGGATGGAAAAGGCGAGCGTGCCCGAACTCCTGCTTCCTGCGTAGCCCGAAAGTGCGATGGCCCGGCTCAGCGTTCCGGTCTTCGCGCGAATGCCCCGGCCTTCGCTGACACAGCACAAGCGATGCTCCAGCGTTCCGTCCTCGCCGCCGGCCGGAAGAAGCGAAATCCACACATCGCGGTCGTTCGAAGCGTATTCGCGGATCAGCAAGCGCGTGATCAGCCGCGGTGTAACCAGCGTATTGCGGCCCAGCCCTGAGCCGTCGTCTATATGGACGCCGTCATCGATAGGGGCCCCCGCGACGCGGCCCTCCCCTTTGAGCGCTTTCAGAAATACGGACATTTCCTCGAGACCGGCTTCCGCCGTTCCGTCGCGTGTTCCATCACGCGTCGCGTTGCGCCGCACGCGGCCGACTTCTCTCAGAATCAGCTCGGCGTGCAGATTCTGGCTGACCTTTTCGGCGACCCGCAGCAATTCGGCGAGAGGAGGCGATTGGAGAGAGGCGACCTCGCCTCCCACAGGCGCGACGTATTCCACACCGGGAGCCCTATGGCGAGCCACGGGGCGGCCGCGAATCGCCACGCCTCGGCGCACGAGCGCGTCGTAAAGTGCCGCGGCGGCGAAGGCCGCGGGATCGTCCACGGGAAGAAATTCGGTGACCGGAGCATTCCCCGCCGGGATGCTGCCCGTCACGATCCACTGGCGCGAGCCGGGAACGTGGCGAAGACGAATCGCGGAGGGGATCGCGGGACTATTCGCCGAAGAGACGCCGTGCGGCCCGGTCACCACGCGATGATCGATCGTGAGGAATTCAACCGCGGGAGACATCGACATACTGGCATGCTCGCCGGTACGCGCGCCGGGCTGGATCGTCATCGCCACGGCATTATCGTCCAGGCTCAATGCGCTGACGGGAGCGCCGTAGTCGCGCTCGGTATCGTCGACGGACCAACTCGGCGGATACGGAACCCAGGGGAACAAGCGGTCGTCGCCCACGATATCGCCGTCGATGCGCCGGATGCCGCGGCGGACAATCTGCGCCGCCAGTTCTTCGATCGGATCGAGCGGCGGGCCGGAAGGCGTATCTTTCTTGTACGGATACACGCGGCCGGAAAGCGAAGGATCGCCGCTGCCGACGAGAACAAGGTCGCCCGAGGCCTCCAGCAGGACGCGCGTCGAGAAGCGATAATCCGGACCGAGCCTTTCCATTGCAAGCGCGAAGGTGAACAGCTTCAGATTCGAGGCGGGAAGAAAAAGACGATCGCCATTCCACGCGTAGAGGGGAGCGCCGGTGGCGGCGTCGGCCACATGCATTCCAATCGTTCCAAAAGCCGGAGATCTATTTTCGAGCAAAGCCGCGATCCGCTGCTCAAGATCGCCCGCAAAACAGGGCGCGGAACACAACCTGAAACAGACATGCAGCGCGAAGATCGCGAACGTCCGGCGCATACGTCGAGGATCGCATAATCGCGAGAGCATGGACCTTCTAGCGAGGCAGCGGCACGCTAGCCTGCGAAGCCGAATGCAATCGCGCTTCCAGCCACGCGAGCGCCAGCAGAACGAATACGATCAGGGAGCCTGCGAGCGGCAGGCCCATGACCGCTCGCACCCCGAACAGCCACGCAAAGTAGCCCAGCGCGCAGGGCGCCAGCAATCCGCCGGCAATCGCGAACGAGAAGATGCCGTTGTACAAGCCCGGATGATAATCCGGAAACCGTCTCCCGATTTTTTCGACGACCAGCGGATAGATCGGGGCAAAAGCGCCGCCCAGCAGGAGTACGCCGGTGACGGCCCCGAACTGATTATCGGTCGCGATGAGGATCACGCACGCAAAGACGGCCGTCAGAACGCATCCCGCGAGCAGCCGTGTGTGGCGCACCAGCGGAAGAATCCACTGGGCGGCGATGCGGCCGACCAGCAGCGCGAGCCAATAGAGCGCCAGAATCAAGATCGAGGTCGAGGGGCTCAGTCCCAGCCGCTGGCTGAGGAACAAAGGCAGCCATCCTGCGATGGCCCATTCGTTGCCGAACTGGAAGAAGAGCACCAGGCTGAACAGAACGGCGTCCGGGCTTCGCAGTTCCGACCACAATTCGTGCGACGGTTGAAGGAGCGTCACGGCGCAAGGGGCGAAGCGCACCCGTGCATAGGCGATCGCGAAGAATCCCGGAATCAGGGCAAGCCAGATCTGAATCGCCGCGGCGGTGTAGGTATAAAACATCCGCGAGATCAGCAGAGCCACCGTAAAGCAACCCAGGCCGAACAGTGCGCCGCCCAAATTCACGGTCGCCGCCGGGTCGTGCCGGTACACCGGCGAAATCGCGTGGAAAATCGCGGTGTGCAGAACGCCCGCCGCGCATCCCAGCAGCGCAACTCCGGGCAGCCGCCACCACGCTGAAAATGGCGGCGAAAAGAAAGCCAGAAACAGAAGGGAGGCGGATGCGGAGGCACACGAAATCGCGAGCGTCGCGCCGATGCCTTTGCGCGCCAGAAGCACCGGCGCCAGGCGCACCGCGGCCGTCAGGCCCGCGATCAGCCCGACGAAATAGAGGCCCACCATCCAATAATCCGAAAGCAGATGTTGACCCCAGGAAGGCAGGATGGCGCCCAGAAACGCCAATAGGATACCCGAAACGAAAAATCCGGCCAGTGCTTTCCGGGGGCCTGCGGAAGCCAGTGACCCAAGGTCCGCCGCCGCGCCCGGGTGTATGTCCGCTGTCCCCATGTGCCGCTCGCCAGCCTAAAAGGTATCTTCCTGCGCTTCGCCGAGTTTGACCTGCACATCCACGGTCCGCCCGCCGCGGAAAATTTTGAGCGCGATCACATCGCCCGGATGCTTGCGCGCGAGGGTGCGCGTGACGGCGTCCGGTTCGGTCACGGGCTTGCCGTCGATGGCTGTGATGAGATCGCCGCCGACGCCCAGCCGCTGATTGCCGATCACGACGACGTCGCGGTACCCGCGCAATCCGGCCGCCTCCGCCGCCGTGCCTGGTCCGACCTCCTGGATCAGCAGACCGCCGCTCGCCGGAAGCTTCAGTTCCTCGGCGAGGTCGCCTGCGATATAGACGGTCGAGATGCCCAGCCGCGGGCGGCCGAAATTCTTGCCGCTGCGGAAGCCTTCGAGCATGGCCTTGGCACGGTTGATGGGCATGGCGAATCCAATGCCGACGTTACCGCCATTCGGCCCGTAAATCGCCGTGTTGATGCCGATCACGTTGCCTTGTGAATCGAGCAACGGACCGCCGCTATTGCCCTCGTTGATCGCGGCATCGGTCTGGATCATGCCTTCCATTTTATTGTTCTCGCTCTGGATGTCGCGCCCCAGAGAGCTGACGACGCCCACGGTGAGCGTGCCCGCGAAGCCGAATGGATTGCCGATCGCGAGGACCTTCTGCCCCACCTGCACCGAGTCGGAATCTCCTAACTTCAAGTACGGCAGACGTTTCTTGGGCTCAATTTGAATCAGCGCGAGATCGTCGGCGCGATCGCGGACCAGGATTTTTGCGGTGTAGCGGCTTTGATCCGGCAGCGTAACTTCCACTTTAGAACTGCCGCTGATCACGTGGTTATTCGTCAGGATCTGACCGTCGGCATTGATGACGAATCCCGACCCCAGAGCATGGGTGGGGACGACTTCGAAGAAAAAGGTTCGCTGTAATACCGTGCTGGTGATGTAGGCGACGCTGTCCTTGGAAGCCTTGTAGATGTCGATATTGTTCTGCTCGTCGGAGCCGAGCCCGGCCGAGTGCGCCACCGTGGGACCGCTCCAGAGGGGCCCCGAGGGGCGTCGCAGAACGGAATTGGGGGCGGTCGTCAGGTAGACGAATCCCCCTACCAGAAGAAGGGTGATCAACAGAGTGCGTAGTTTCATGATGTGGGGCTCCGACGTTCGAAGCGCAACCTTTTTGCAGTTAGCCTTCTCAAGCTAACCTTTTGAAGTTAGCCCGCTTTGAGGGCTACTCTTTTCAAACTCCACCAGAGAGTCGTAGACGATTTTGGTCTGGGCGATGGTGCTCTCTTTTGTTCCGGACGTGTCGATAACATAATCGGCATGCCGCACTTTTTCGGCAAGCGGCATCTGCCGGCTTAGCCGGTTCAACACTTCCTCGCGCGTCAGCCTATCGCGGGACATGGCGCGCTCGATTTGCTGCTCGATGCCGCAGACGGCGACGATCAGTTTCTCGTAATCCCGAAAACTTCCAGTCTCTATTAGTATTGCAGCTTCCACCACGGCGATGCCATCGGGATGCGCCTTTTCAAAAGCTTCCAGTTCGGCCCGTGTGCGGGCCCGTACGGGAGGATGCACCAGTGCGTTTAGGGCTGAAAGACGATCCACAGCGTGGATGTCGTTAAATACAAGATTCGCCAGCCTGCGGCGATCGATGGTGCCGTCGGGATTCAGAATCTCCGTGCCGAACTCCCGGACAATGCCGTCGTAGGCTTCCCCGCCCGGCAGCATCACGGCATGGCCGAGTTCATCGTTGCGGATCAGATGGCAGCCGAGCGAGGCGAGCGTACGCCCCACGAAGCTCTTGCCCGTGGCCAGCCCGCCCGTGAGTCCGACGCGAAGCATGATTTCAGCTGACCTAACCCCGATTAACTCCGAGATGCCGCTCGGCGAGCTCCACCGTATTGGACATCAACATCGCGATGGTCAGCGGGCCGACGCCTCCCGGAACGGGCGTATACGAGCCCGCCGCATGCACCACGTCGAGAGGATGAACGTCGCCCACGACCACTTTCCCTTTCATGGCGTACTCCTCGGCGCGCCCCAGCCGGGCGGCCTCGGCGGGATCGGTAATCCGGTTGATGCCGACGTCGATCACCGTCGCCCCCGGCGAAATGAAATCGGCGGTGACGAACGCAGCGCGCCCGATCGCAGCGACCAGCAGATCGGCCCTGCGGCACGCTTCCGGGAGGTCATGCGTTTTCGAATGGCAGATGGTCACCGTGGCGTTTTCGTGCAGCAGCATAAGCGCCATCGGCTTGCCGACGATGTCGCTGCGTCCCAGCACGACGGCGTTGCGGCCGGCGATCTGGATTTCGTAGAACTTTAAAAGCTCGATGATGCCGGCGGGCGTGCAGGAACGCGGCGCGGGACAGCCCGCGACCAGATAACCGACGTTGGTCGGATGGAATCCGTCGGCGTCCTTATCGGCGGCCACGGCTTCGAGAACACGCCGCGAATCGACATGCTTCGGCAAAGGCATCTGCACGAGAATTCCATCGATGCCGGGCCGCTCGTTCAACGCGTGGACCAGCGTGAGCAACTCTTCGGTGGTCACGGTGGCGGGCAATTCGTGCGAATCGCTATGAATGCCCAGCTCATGACAGGCCTTGATCTTGCTGCGAACGTAGATCTGCGAGGCCGGATCGTAACCGACCAACACGACGGCGAGTCCCGGCGGCCGATCGAGCCTTTGAATCCGGGGTTTGAGGTCTTGAAGAATTCGCGCCTGAACCGGCGCACCGTGAAGGATTTGGGGCATTCCTCTGACGAGGATAGCAGGCTGGCGTGTCCGGAAATCATCATCGGATTTCTAGACCTCGCTCGAGCAGCCGAAAGAGAACTTCACCGATCCGAAGCGGTGTCCCGGATGTAAAACTCGTTGTCTGCCGCGTAAGTAATTTGCGCGGGGAAGACGCCGCCGCTTCCGAAACCGTTACCAAAATCGTGATTCGGAAACACACCGCTTGGAGGTCTTAACTGTTCGCGTGTTTCAATGCGTCCGAAAATCACAGCCCAATGCTGTTTGATCGAGCGGGTTTCGGCTTTACCCTCACGGAAAACTCGCGTCTCCTGCATCTTCAACGAAGTCGTCTGCCGCACCAATTCGAGCTTCCGCGCTAGCCCATCCGGGTCAAGCACTAGGACACCTAGGGGCGGGTTGGGACCGGAACTACCGCCGCCGGTGAATACGCTGTTCGGCCAGATGCGCCCCTGGGTGTTGAGTAAAGATCCGCAATCATCCTCACTCAACCGAGCGTTGTCACCCACGGAAGGGTCTGATCTACCAAGCAGCGCGACGTCTTTACCGTTATAAGCCGCAGGATTGGCCAGCAGTTCGCAAACCGTGATTGGCGTGAGTCCTCCGGGCGCGACGAGCGCGCCATCGTAAGAGGAGTGGGCACAAACCAGTTTGATCGCGTTCGCAACGACCCAGAACGTATTGGGCGGGTGGAAGAAACAGGAAGAAACGAGATACTGTGCCGGAAGATCGGGCTCCGTCTTGAAAGAAAACGTTACCTTGAGCCTCCGCCCCGTGCAGGCCACCGGAAAGACAGTCGCGTCGATTGCGGTCCTCGCGGCTTCCGCGAGAACATCTGGTCCGCCCAGCTCAAGGGCCGCAGCCCTTCCCGCCCTATCTACCGCAAAACTGGCAGAGGCGGTACCCGTTAAGCGCGAACTAACAGCGGCGACTGGATAAAGCGGCCGCTCGATTTTCGCAGAACAAGCGGCGGACCAAGTCTCGTCGGTGCTGGAGCCGGCCTGCCCGTTAGTCTGCGCTCTGATTGAAAGATTCACAACCGTCGAGAACAACAGGAAATGGAACAGCCCCAAAGTACTTCGCAGACACGGCATGAGATTGGCCCTTCACCTAATTCTAGACCCGCAGACCTAGGCCGCTGAACGGAAGTCCGGCGCGGTTTTCCAAAGAATATCCGAATCGCCTCAGCGGCGCGCAACCGCCCTATCGGCCCGTGCTACACTAGCCGATTAACCCTCATGCTGTCCCGTCGCGCGGTTCTGAAAGCAGCGGCGCTCTCCCTAGGCGCGCCGATGATCAATCGCGGCCGCTTCTCCCTCTTCGCCCAGACCGACACGGAGTACTCGGCGCGCACCGTGGATCTGGTTCGGCGCTCCACCGTGATCGACATGCTCGGCCTCCTGACGTTGAATTACAGAAAGCTGTCGTCCTGGGAAGCCGATCCGAACCTGTTCCGCCAAGCCGACTTTCTGCGGCTGCGAAGCTCGGGAATTACGGTTTTCCATCCGGCCGTCGGATACACCGGAGGCGATATCTACGCGGAGTCGCTGCGAGACATCGAGGGATGGAACGAGTTCCTCGGCGCGCACGGCGAGCAGTTCCAGCGCGTGGAACGCGCCGCCGATTTCCGGCAGGTGAAGGCGCTCGGCAAAATCGGCATTTTAGTGGGACAGCAGAATTCCGCGCATTTTCGAACCGTGGAGGACGTGAACCGCTTCTACGATCTGGGCCAGCGCGTTTCGCAGCTGACTTATGCCGGCAACCGGATCGGCGGCGGTTCGTACGACCCGGTCGACCATGGTCTGAGCGACTATGGCGTTTCGATCGTCGCGCGCATGAATGAAATCGGAATGGCCGTCGACATCTCGCATTGCGGCGACCGGACCACCCTGGACGCGATCGAAGCATCGCGGAAGCCGGTGCTGGTCACGCACTCCAACTGTCGCGCGCTGGTCCCCGGGGCGGCCCGCTGCAAAACGGATGAGGCCATCCGGACGATGGCCGAGAAAGGCGGCGTCATGGGAATTACCATGGTGCGGACTTTCGTCGGATCGGCAGGCCGAGTCACGATGGAACATGTGCTCGATCACATCGATCATCTGACCAAACTCGTCGGGGTGGAACACGCCGGCATCGGAAGCGATGTCGATCTGGATGGACGGGATTCCTCCGCACATCCGGCGAAGAAGTTCGATCTGGACGGAATCGACTATGCGAAGAAGATTTTCGACCTCACAGAAGGCCTGCTGAGGCGGAATTATTCCACCTCGGATATCGAACTCATCCTCGGCGGAAATTTCGAGCGGGCGCTCGCGGCGACCTGGAATTCCTAAAACGACGCCGGGAGCTTTTAGAAGGGCATCGCCGATACCGCATGTTATGCTGCGATTAGATGGCGTCCAAGGCCCTCATCACGCCCGAGCAATACCTGACTACGCATTTTGAGCGCGAACCCGAACTGGTTCACGGCGAACTTGCGGAGAGACCCTTGCCAACGTTTCCTCACGGTAATCTCCAATTGCGTCTGGGAGCCCGCCTGTTGGCCCTTCAGCCGTCATACGCCGTGTTCACTGGCGTCGAGGTACGGGTCCGCATCGCACCGGACCTGATTCGCATTCCCGACATTTCGATGTGGGCCGGTCCCGAGCGGCCGCCCGCGCTGCCCACCACCCCGCCATTGCTCGTCGTCGAAATCAGCTCGCCGGACGATCGTCTATACGATCTCTTGCAAAGATTCGAGGAATATCGAGCTTGGGGTGTGCAGAATATCTGGCTGGTAGAACCTGAGCTGAAGCGGTGCCACATCTACGAAAGCGGCTCGCTGACGGAAGTCTTGCGCTTTACTCTGCCGCAGTTCAACCTGGAAATCGCCGCGGCCGAGCTATTCGCCTAGGTGTCGATGTGGGGCAGACGCCCTCGTCTGCAGCCCGGCCCCTGGCCGGACATCTAAATTCACGGCGACCGCAGCGCCGCGCGAATTGCATCGGGATTCGCGTTCGCCAATGCCGTCGCAATATCGGTCGCGCGATCTTCCAGCTCGAAGGCCGGCGCCGCCACGTGAACCAATCCCCAGGCCAGTGCGTCCGGAGTGGTGAAGATTCGGCCGGTGAGGCCGAGCTCCAATGCCCGGCGCTCGCCGATGGCTGAGGCCACGGCACGGAAGATGGACTCACTCCATTTCCCTTCCCGAATGTCGGTAAGGCCGAAGCTGGTTCCCTGCGCCGCGACCACCACATGCGCATTGGCGATCAGCACCACGCCGCCCGCGACCGCCACGCCCTTCACCGCGGCCACAATCGGTTTTGAGATGCGGCGCCCGATTCCAAACAGGTCCTCGCCGGCCACTTCATCCATCCCGGAGCAGAACACCGGGCCTTCGGCATCGATCAGCATCGCGCCGGTCGCATCGTCGGCAGCCGCGGCGCGCAATGCTTCAAGCAGATCGGCGCACAGACGCTCGTCGAGATAGTTGCGGGTTTCTGGCGACGCGAGCGTAATGCGGCGCAGCCGTCCATCCTGTTCGGTACGGAGATTCACAGTGTTTCCAATATTACGTGTTCGCGATGGCCGTTTTCGCAGGCGGCCTCGAAAGCCAGCGTCAAAACGCGGCGCGTCGCCAGCGGATCGATCAGCGCATCCACATGCCCCCGCGCGGCGGCGTATTTCGCGTCCAGCCAGCGATCGTAATCGGCGCGGGTCTGCGCGATGCGCGCTTCAAGCTCCGGAGGAACGGGCTTCCCCGCCACTTTCAGTTTCGCGAGCTCCGGCCCATGCACCGCCTGCACGGCCGCGTCGCCTTCCATCACGCCGATGCGCGCGGTGGGCCAAGCGAACGTGAAATTCGGATCGAACCCCTGGCCCGCCATGGCGTAATAACCCGCTCCGCTCGCGTGATTCAGCGTCAGAATGATTTTCGGAACCGTGGCACACGCCATGGTCTCCACCATCTCCGCGCCTGCACGGATGATGCCCGCGCTTTCGGCCTCCGCGCCCACCATGAATCCCGATACGTCCTGCAAATAGAGCAGAGGTAATCCATGACGCTCGCACGTTTCGACGAAGTAGGCGACCTTGCGCGCCGATTCGGTGTAAACGATTCCCCCGATACGGGGACCCGCGCTGGTTTTCAGAAATCCGCGACGGTTGGCGATCAGGCCGACAGCGCGTCCATTCAAGCGAGCCGTGGCGCATAACATCTCCGGCGCATGTTCAGGCTGAAACTCTAGATAGTCGTCCGCATCGACGATCCGGGCGATCACTTCCTCGACGTTATACGGAAGACGATGATCGGCGGGCATCAGGTCATAAAGTCCTTCGGCGGGCTTTGCTGGCGCGGAGCCTTTCGAATCTGGGCCTTTCACACATGAGCCCGCTGGCAATTCACGCACTTTCTGCCGGATCAACGCGAGGCACTCGGCGTCATTGCGGGCCATATAATGCGCCACGCCGCTGGTGCGTGTGTGCAACGCCGCGCCGCCCAGCGATTCCGCGCTGACCACCTGGCCGACCGCGCCCTTGACCAGATTGGGACCGCCCAGCCCCATGAAGCTGGTTCCCTCGACCATGATGATGACGTCGGAGAGCGCCGGCAAATACGCGCCGCCCGCGATGCACATGCCCATCACCGCGGCAATCTGAGGGACACGCAGCTTTCGTCGCATCAGCGAGTTGTAATAGAAAATTCGCGCCGCGCCGTATTGGCCGGGAAAAATTCCGTCCTGGTAGGGCAGATTCACTCCCGCCGAATCCACCAAATAGATAATCGGCAGGCGATTGCGCATGGCGATTTCCTGCGCGCGCAGGATTTTGTGGATCGTCTCGGGCCACCACGCTCCAGCTTTCACCGTGGCGTCGTTGGCGACGATCACCGCGGGGCGTCCCTCGATGTGCGCGACGCCCGTGACAACACCGGCGGCCGGCGCCTGTCCATCGTATTTGTCGTAAGCGATCAGCAGACCGATTTCGAGAAACAGGGCACCGGGATCGATCAGCTTGGCAATCCTTTCACGCGCGGTGAGTTTGCCGTCCTTGTGCTGGCGTTCGATCTTGGCGGGACCGCCGCCGGCACGCAGTTTCTCTTCCAGGTCGTCGATGTGCGCGACCAGCGTCCGAATGTGATCTGCCGTGGGGTTCACTTCGTTTATTCTATATAAGCCCCCGGTTATTCTGAGTAAGCCCTCGGTTATTCTGAGTAGACAATGTTAGGCACAGATTCCCGCGCGCTCAAAACGATTTGGACGTGGTTCCTGTTCGTGCTGGGAATCGCGCTTGTGTACGTGGTGCGCGAAACGCTCGTAACGTTTGCGCTGGCGGTGTTTTTCGCTCTGCTGCTCGCTCCCATCGTGGCGGCTGTGGAACGCGTCTCGCCCCACTGGGTGCCGCGCACGGCCGCTCTGACGATTGTGTACCTGGCGCTGCTGGGTGGGATCGCGGCGATCGCCATACCGCTCGGCTCGGCGCTCGGCGAGGACGCCCGCGCTCTGGCGCAGAAACTTCCGGATGCCGTCGGCTCGGATGCGCTCCAACGGCTTCCGTTGCCTGCTTTTCTGGAACCGGCGCGCGTGCGCATCGCCGCGGAGTTGACCACTCGCCTGGACGAACTCGAAACGAACGCCCTTCCTCTGCTAGGCGGCGCATTTGAGCACTTGATTACCGGTATTGGGGCGTTAGGGCGCGTCGTCTTCGTTCCGATCCTGGCGTTTTTTCTGTTAAAGGACGGAAGGACGGCCTATGCGCAGCTGATTACCAGTCTCGGCGGGCGAAACCGCATGCTCGCCGTGGAGATTTACTCGGATCTTCGTGTGCTGCTGGCCCAATACGTTCGCGCCCTGATGATCCTCTCCATCATCACGCTGGTGTGCTACGGAGCGTTCCTGGCGCTCACCGGCGCGCCGTATGCCGTGCTGCTCGCCGGAATCGCGGCCGTATTTGAAATCGTGCCGGCGATCGGTCCGTTCATCGCCGCACTGCTGATTTTGACCGTCGTGATTCTGACCGGCTATACGAAATGGCTTCTGCTGCTCGCTTTCCTGGTGGTTTATCGCGTGTTCCTGGACTACATGGTCCAGCCGGTGTTGATGGGCTCCGGCGTCCAAGTGCATCCATTGCTGGTGATGTTCGGCGCGCTGGCAGGGGCCGAAATGGCGGGAATTCCGGGCGTCTTTTTTTCGATTCCCGTGATCGCCGCCTTGCGAGTGGTGCTGGTGCGCCTGCAAAAGGCGCGCGATCTCACGAGTTGAGCGCGCGGACCTTGCTGTGGTGGCGGCTGTAGCTGAAGTAAATCACCAGACCGATCACCAGCCAGATGATCAGCCGCAGCCAATTGATCCAGCCCAGCTTGTACATCATGTAGCCGTTGAACAGAACACTCAATGTCGGAACCAGCGGTACCCAGGGCGTCCGGAACGGCCGCGGCTGCTGGGGATTGATATGCCGCAAAATTACGATAGCCACCGATACCATCACGAATGCCAGCAGCGTACCGATGTTCACCATTTTTCCAATGTCGTCGATCGGCGTGACGCTGCCCACGATCGCGGCGAGCAATCCCACCAACATCGTATTCTTCCAAGGCGTGCGAAAGCGCGGATGAATTTCGGCGAAGACCCGCTGCGGCAAAAGGCCATCTTTGGCCATCGAGTACAACACGCGCGTTTGTCCCAATAACATGACCAGCATTACGCTAGTCAGGCCCGCCAAGGCGCCGAATGTGATGATGTGAGAAGCGCCGCTCAGCCCCCGGTCCATAAACGCACGGGCGATGGGAGCTTCGATGTTGACCTCGCGCCACGGTACCATACCGGTCAGGATCCCGGCCACCGCGATGTATAAGAGGGTGCAGGCCACCAGCGAGGCGATGATCCCGACGGGCAAGTCGCGCTGCGGATTCCGGGCCTCCTGCGCGGTCGTCGAGACCGCATCGAATCCGATATACGCGAAGAAAATATACGCGGCGCCCGCTCCCACGCCCGAGAAGCCGAAGGGCGCAAACGAGGACCAGTCCGTGCCCCAATTACTGGTATTCACATATTTGAAGCCCAACCCGATCACGAACAGCACGACCGCTACCTTGATCACGACAATGATGGTGTTGAACCGGGCGCTCTCGCGGATACCGACCGTCAGCACCGCCGTGATGATCAGGGCGATCAGAAACGCCGGTAAATTGAATCCAATCTCCATGCCGAACATCTGAGGCGCGGAGAGAAGGTCGTGAGCGCGGCGCACCAGTTCTGGCGATTGGGCGCCCATGATATCGGAGACCTTGTTCAGGAATTCCGAGGTTCCGGGCGTGAGCGATGCGTTCGAAGCGACGGCCATCTGGCGCGCCACCAGGTTCTCCGCGGTTCGCAGTCCGGTCCAATGATCATAGGCAAGCCACAGAGGAATTTTCAGGTTGAAGATGTCCAGGACCTCGATGAAATGGTTCGACCATCCCGAGGAAACCGTGCTCGCCCCCATCGCGTACTCCAGCGTGAGATCCCAGCCGATGATCCAGGCGAAGATTTCGCCGAGGGTGGCGTAAGCGTACGTGTAGGCGCTGCCCGCCAGAGGAATCATCGCGGCGAATTCCGCATAGCATAAGGCCGCGAACGCGCAGCCCAACCCGGAGAGAACGAAAGAGAGCATCAGCCCCGGCCCGGCGTAGTGCGCGCCCAGTCCGGCCAGTACAAAAATCCCCGCGCCGATGACAGCGCCCACTCCGAGCGCGGTCAGCTGGAACGGTCCCAGCGTTCGCTTGAGGCTGTGCGCGCCGGAGTCCTGCGCCTCCATCATCAAGTTGGCCAGCGACTTTCGCGCGAACACACTCATTACGTGACTCTCCTCATTTCGTGAAACAGGATGTCGTCTAACGGAACGTGGTTAAGAACGTGTTAATCGAGTAGTCTACCAGACGCACTTAAGCAAATACACGCTCCGAAACACCCTCATTCCACCTCAGCCAAAGCCCCGTGCCGCGCAAGCGGGATTTTGGCCATTTTTAAGCATTTCCATTTGTTGATGCCTAGGAGGCCGCTGGATGCGCCGTTTTATTTTTCGGCACCCTACCTATTGGGAAGGGCTCTCCGATTCGTCGTTTTTTGAGGTTTTAGGGCCAAAAAATATGATTCACAAGCCCTTGCAGCAAGCCGGCCGCGTCGTTTCGCACGTCGTTGCGAGCCAGCGAGCGGGGACTGTCGTTGAAATCAGAGTGCCCCAAAGACAATTGCGCGGGCCGCCGGGCCTGCTTCTGAGTTGAGAGTCTTTAGACTCTTCGGAGAAGTCGGCACAACTGCCGACTCTGCAAGCTGGACAGCTAGCGCCACGCTAAGCTACGGCATTCCTCCCCCAGCCGGAATCTCGACCGCCACGTCGAACCAGCCGATCATCATTTCGTCCCAGCTTTGCGGGCCCCAGAAAACCGTCGCCGTGGGATCCGGATTGAAGGGGTTCCCTGGCGAATTATCGAAGTAAGCCGTGCATTCGATCTGCGTCCCGCGCGGCAGCGCCTTGGGAGTTTCCAAATAATAATACGGCTGCCAGTTGAAGTCGTATTTGGGGATATCGAGCAGGATTTCCGTTTCGCCGTTCGGATACACGGCGCGGAACTGAAACGATTTCCCGCGTAAGTGCGCGTGCGCCCGCATCGCCACCAGCTTCGCATCCTGGCGCAGCGTCGCGATTCCATCCACTTTGAAATTGGCAACGCCCGGGGGAATCGTCAGACCAGACGGCATCGATTGCATGGCGACGATTCGTTCCGTCACCGGCCCGCGCGCGAACACCAGTCCGATCTTTGTGCGGTCCTGAGCGGCCTTTCCGTTGGCGCTGTAGTGCATTTGAAACGTCAGCGTCGACCCCGCCCTCACCAATCGCGCCTGTCCGGGTTTCCAAATTTGCGGCAGCATCCCGGGAGCGTAACCGCCCAGGTATTCTTCGCGGCCCCGCATTTCCGGAGAGTCCACCACCACGATCGCGTGATGCACCACCGAGGGATTGCTAGGACGCACCTCGGCCATCTGCACCCATTTATCTTCCGTGAAATTGGTCGGCACGCGGATGAATTGATACTCCACGGCGCCAGCGGCGGGCACTTCAAAAGGTTCGGGCATCTCGAAAACCGCGTCGGGCTTGAGGATCTGCCAGCCGCGCGGGAAGATTTTCGGCTTGGGCGCATCGACGCTTCGGCCTTCGACGGCGCCGCCGTCGACCCACGCCGCAATCATCTCTTTTTCGCCGGGGGCCAGCGACAAATCGTTTGAGAACTTTCCGTATTTCGGATCGGGCGACCAGGGCGGCATCTTGCCCGCGAGCACCGCGGCGCGAATCGCCTTGGCCCAGGGGCGAGCGTCTTCGAAGGTCAGAAGCGACATCGGGGCCGCTTCTCCGGGGCGGTGGCAGCTCTGGCAGCGGTTCTGCAGAATTGGCTCTATATCCTTATGAAATGTTGGAGATACATCAGGCGTCTGCGCGCTAACAGTGTGTGAAGCACACGCCAACACGATCGACCATACGATCGAGCCTAGAATGCGGGTGGACACTCGGGCCTTTTCTCTATGCTACTATCAATGAGTCCGTCACATTTGCTGACGGTTTCGGGGATCACCCAGAAGACATTTTTATGCCAAAGTTGAAGACCCATAAGGGCGCGGCCAAAAGGTTCAAGAAGACGGGCACCGGCAAGATCAAGCGCCGGCATGCGTTCGCCCGTCATATTTTGACCTCGAAGACGCGCAGCCGGAAGCGCAAGCTGGGACACAGCGACATAGCGGATCCCGCGAACTCGCCTGAAATCCACCGCATGCTTCCCTATTGACACTGATCGGGGACAGACTACTCTGTCCCGGCCCGGAGACGAAAGTCTCCCCTGCGGCCAAGAGGAAGTGGACAGAGCGGTCTGTCCCCTCTAGATTATTTCCAGCGGACGGGCTCGCCGCACGTGCCTGATTCGCGGTATTTGAAGGAGATGAAACGTGCCAAGAGTTAAACGTGGTACCAAGCGGCGCGCCAACCGCAAGAAGACGCTCGCCCTGGCGAAGGGCTTTTTCCTCACCAAGAGTAAGCTGCATCGTGCCGCGCAGGAAGCCGTTGAGAAATCCCTGCGCTACGGCTACAAGGGCCGCCGCCTCAAGAAACGCGATTTCCGCTCGCTGTGGATCGTGCGTATCGGCGCCGCCTGCCGCGCAGCCGATATTTCCTACAGCCGCTTCATGAGCGGACTGAAGAAGGCCAACATTGAACTGAATCGCAAAGTCCTGGCCGACATGGCGGCGACGGATGCCGCGGCATTCAGCGCGCTGATTCACCAGGCTAAGTCCGCGCTCGATACGGCCGCTTAGTTTTCCGGAGGCGCGTCGTTTTTGAAATGAACAACGCCGATTTGAAAACCGCCGCGACGAAAAGCGCTGAGACAAACGACCCCGAGCCGCTGGATTCCGATTCTTTAGCCGCGCTCGAGGAGCGCATCCACCGCACCGTTGAACTGGTAACGTCGGCGCGCGCGGAGCGCGACCGCGCCATCCAGGAACGCGATCGCGCCATCGCCGAAATGCATCTCGCTATCGCGGCTCGCGAGCAGGCCCACGCTGAGCGGGATGCCGCCATCGAAGAGGGCGCCGTCGCGCGCAAAGCGGCTGGTCAGGTTGCCGGGGAAATTCAGAAGCTTCACGGCGAGCTGGAACGCATGCGCGGCGAGCGCAAACAGGTCCGCGTCAGGATCGAAAAACTGCTCGGCCAGATGGACTTGCTGAGCGGCCAATAACCTCAGGAGGCCGGCATGGACCCAACTGCGGAACGCAAGACGGTGCGCGTCACCATCTTCAATCAGACGTACACGCTCGCGGCTGCCAGCCCGACCCCCCAGGCGATGGATGAAGTCGAATCGCTGGCTCATTGGGTCGACAATCTTATGCACGATATCGCCCAGCGGTCCGGCGTCTCCGATCCCAGCCGCGTCGCCGTGCTGACGGCGCTGCATTTGTCGGACCGGCTGCGCGGCTTGGAGGATGAACTCGCCTCCCTCAAAAAGCACGTGGCTCACAAGAGCCGCGAGTTCGCGCTGTTGCTCGATAGAGCGATCGAATAGCGAGTGCTTGACGGCGGCGGAAGTCGCTTCTTTGAGCTTCCTATAATCCGATCGCCGCCTTGTTCTGTATCCACCAAACTTTCCAAAACCCGGCGTACTGACCGGGCGTCAGCGTGGAGTCTTTCCGCGGCGTAAATTGGCGTGTATCCGCGGTCCCGAAAGGCCCAATGATCCCGGAACCGGTGATGTTCCCGTTCTTGTCGGCGAACAAAGTATAGTAGCCGAGAAACTGCGCCGCTCGGAGCTGTGCGGTGGGATCTTTGCTATCCAGCAACGCGATCATCCCGGGAAGCACCGCTTTGGTTGGGAGTGGCGAACCAGCCGCGGTGGTTGCATTTGCGAGGTGGAGAAAAGCGGTGCTGATGGAACCATCAAATCCGGGGATATCGGAATGAAGTCCGATCAATCTTTCGAGGGCAGAGACTGCCTCGGGCGTCCGCACCGGAGGCGAGCCTTCGAGCGTGGAGACGATCTCCCCGAACTTCGAGTTGGATCGAAGCGTGTCTAATTCATCGGCGACTTCCGAAACGGCGCCCGGATATCCAAGGCGAATCGCGGCGGCGAGCCCGAACGCATGCTGGCTCGGCGACACCGAATTCTTGAGCGCGATGATTACGTCGCTGGAATCCGGGCCTCCGTTGTAGACCAGGCTCGCCATGATCTTTTGATCGTCGGGTGGTCGTGGGTTCGGCAGCGCTTGGTACCACCGCGTCTGGTACACCAGGATTTGGTGAGCGATAGTGCCGGTAGGCGCAGAATCCGCGCTCGCGTCAGCGATCGGGATAAAGAGGTCCTTTTCAGAGAAATATCCCAGGACAAGCGGCAATATCACGTAGCCGCTGGCGTCATTCTTCAAGAACCAGACCCCCGTCGCGCCGATCGAACTCGCGAAAAGGCTGGCACGAAGCGGGGACGGCGGACCGGGAGGTATCGTAGCGTTCAAGGACGCCGACACGGCTTGTCCCTGCAAAACGCTCGCCAATTGGAGTTCGACTAGGACAGATGTCGCGGTGTCTTTTATTCCGGTAACAGTGGCAACCGCGATGACGTCCGCCTTCTGCTGTAAGTCACCAGTTGCCACCGGACCACCGAGGCCGCCCCGCGCCAAAATGGAGACCGCCTCAAATAGAAGGACCGTCGACACTCGATCGATTCGCATCATATGAACGCTTGGAAGATGTCAACGTAATCATCTCAGATAGCTGCACCGAACGCCTGACGACTCGATGAATGCGTCTGAGAAAGCACCATCCGACGCATCCTCTTAGCGTCTCGAAATTGGCGCCCGTTGTATACTGACACGTGCCGGGGCTTCGATGTTGAGTTAAGAAAATTAACGCGCCGCCGGTTGATATAAAGAGGAAGACACCATGTGGATTGTCCGGCTCGCCCTCCGCCGTCCTTACACGTTCGTGGTGATGGCCGTTCTCATTGCGATCCTCGGCGGAACGGCCATCGTGACGATGCCCGTCGACATTTTCCCGTATATCGATATCCCCATCGTGAGCGTCGTGTGGCCGTATAACGGCCTGTCCCCCGAAGAGATGGAAAAGCGCGTCGTGACCAACTTTGAGAGAAACCTGGCCTCGGGCGTGAACGACATCGAACACATGGAGTCACAGTCCTACAAAGACATCGCGGTGGTCCGGGTCTACTTTCATCCCAACGTTCAGATCGATATGGCGGTGGCTCAGGTAACGGCGCAGATGCAGAGCTCCCTCCGCAGCATGCCGCCGGGAATGTTCCCGGCCAACGTTCTCAAATACGACGCCGGAAGCGTTCCCATCCTAAGGCTCGGCTTGGCCAGCAAGACTTTGCGCGAACAGGAAATCTTCGATCTGGGGCAAAACTTCATCCGCGTCCCGCTCGCCACCGTGCAGGGCGCCGCCGTTTCCTACCCGTTCGGAGGAAAAAACAGAGCCGTGATGGTGGATTTGAACTTGGACCAACTGTACTCCAAACAGCTGGCGCCCATCGATGTCTCGAATGCCTTGAACTTGCAGAACCTTATCCTGCCCGCGGGCACCGCCAAGCTGGCGCAGATCGAGTATCAGATCAGAGTCAACAGCAGCCCGGTGGTTCTGGACGAATTGAACAACCTTCCCATCAAGACTGTGAACGGCGCGACGGTCTACATGAAGGATGTGGCGCAGGTCCGGGATGGGTTCACCGTCCAAACCAACATCGTTCGCACGGACGGAAACCGCGGCGTGATGTTGAGCGTGACCAGGACCGGGAAGGCGTCCACCTTGGCCGTCGTCAACGCGGTCAAGGCCGCGCTTCCCGGAATTCTTGCCACCGTTCCTCCGGATTTGAAGATCAGTGTGCTGGGAGATCAATCCATCTTCGTGCGCGCGTCCATTGCGGGCGTCGTCCGCGAGGCTCTCCTGGCGGCCGGCCTTACCGCCTTGATGATCCTGCTGTTCCTGGGAAGCTGGCGCAGCACGCTGATCGTGTGCATTTCGATTCCGCTTTCCATTTTGACGTCGCTATGGATACTGAGCTTGCTGGGGCAGACCATCAACGTAATGACGCTGGGAGGACTGGCCCTGGCGGTCGGCATTCTTGTGGACGACGCCACCGTCGAGATCGAGAATATCCATCGGAATATCGCCATGCGCAAACCTCTGGTGAAGGCCATTCTGGACGGCGCGCAACAAATTGCCGTCCCGGCTTTCGTCTCGACGCTGGCGATCTGCATCGTATTCGTGCCCGTGCTGCTGCTGACCGGGACAGCGCGGTTCCTGTTTACGCCACTCGCCATGGCGGTGGTGTTCGCGATGCTGGCCTCCTACCTGCTCTCGCGAACGCTGGTTCCGACTATGATCCGCGCGCTTCTCAAATCCGAAGTGGAGATGTACAGGCACGGCGTGGAAGGTGAGACAAAATCAGGCAAGGGACCCATCTGGCGCGCCCACTACCTCTTCAACATGCTGTTTGAAAAGCTGCGCTTCCGCTATATGGGTCTGCTGGACTGGTCCCTGCGGCATCGGGGGCGCGTGCTGACGGCCTTCATGGGGATGTCCCTTGCTTCTCTGGGCTTGGTATGGCTGATCGGCGAGGATTTCTTTCCCAACGTGGATTCCGGCCAGATGCGGCTGGAGGCGCGCGCTCCCGCCGGGACGCGCCTCGAACAGACCGAAGTCCGGTTCGCCGCGATCGAGCGCGAGATCCGGGACGTTATTCCCGCAGGCGAAATGGACACGCTGATCGATAACATCGGAGTCGTGAATTGCTGGGCATGTCTGGCCCAGGGCGAAATCCCGACCATCTCCAGCGCCGACGGCGAAATTCTGATTTCGCTCAATAAGGGGCACGGCTCCACGCGGGATTACGAAGTGCTGCTTCGCAAGCGCCTTCGCGAGCGTTTTCCGGACACCACTTTTTTCTTCAATCCCGCCAATATCATCACCCAGATTTTGAACTTCGGACTTCCCGCGCCGATCGACGTGCAGGTGGTCGGGCGGAACTTAAGCGCCAACCATGAGATCGCCGAGCGGCTCGTGGAGAAGATTTCGCATATTCCAGGAGCCGCCGACGTTCACGTGCACCAGGTGATCGATCAGCCGGAAATCCGCTTGAACGTGGATCGCACGAAGGCGATGGAATTGGGTATGACGCAGCGCGACGTAACCAGCAGCATGCTGATCTCCCTGAGCGGCAACGGCCAGATCGCGCCGAACTTTTGGATGAACTGGGCCAACGGCGTTCAATACAGCGTGGGGGTGCAGACGCCTCAATACAAGGTCGATTCCCTGGACGCTTTGCTTCGCACGCCAGTATCGGTCGCGACTAACGCCATCAATTTCACGACCGCGGGTTCGCCGGCTGGTGCCTCGACGGCCGGCCTTGCCTCGGTGGGGACGTCGCCCAGTGGTTCTTCGCAAGCTTACGGGAATCCGGGCGCCATGGCCGGCACTACGCAACTGCTCTCGAACCTGGTGACCGTGCAACGGGGCGCCGCGCCGGTCATCGTCAATCACTACAACGTCCAGCCGGTCTTCGACGTGTACGCGAACGTGGATCGCCGGGATCTGGGCGGCGTCGGCGCCGAAGTGGAGAAGATCATCCGCCAGGAACAAGCTCATCTTCCGCGCGGCACGACGCTCGCCCTGCGCGGACAGATTGAGACCATGGAATCCTCTTTTTTCCGCCTCGGATTGGGAATGGCCTTCGCGGTAGTCCTGGTGTATCTTCTGATGACAGTGAACTTCCAGTCGTGGCTCGACCCGTTCATCATCCTGACGGCCCTGCCTGGCGCGATGGCCGGCATCCTGTGGATGCTGTTCGTCACCGGCACCACGCTGAGCGTGCCGTCGCTGATGGGCGCCATCATGTGCGTCGGCGTGGCGACGGCCAACAGCATTCTGATCGTGACATTCGCCAACGATGAGCGCGCCTCCGTGCCGACCGCGCGCGAGGCGATGCTTTCGGCGGGCTACGCCAGAATCCGGCCGGTGCTGATGACCGCAGCGGCGATGATTCTGGGCATGCTGCCCATGGCGCTCGGTCTAGGCGAAGGCGGGGAGCAGAACGCGCCGCTGGGACGCGCCGTGATCGGCGGCCTGATTTTCGCCACGGTGACCACGCTGTTCGTCGTGCCGATCATTTACACCTACCTGCGCACGAAGCCTCCCGTGGATCATGAGCGGCAGTTAGAGGAAGATGAATTGGAGGGTTTGTCCGAATTCGGCCGGTAGGGGTCTAGTAAGATGATGGAGCATTTGTAAAAACTTCGATGCGACGTGAACCTCAACGTGAAACAGGAGACATGCCTTCCCGCGAAATCGAAGTCGCGGAAAGCACCGAAGAGCAATTGCGCCGGGAGGTAGAAGAACTCAGGCGGCAGTTGCGGCAGAGAGACGGCTTGGGCCATGGCGGGCCATCCGGGAATCCGTGGAACCCGTCGGCGATAACGATCTGGTCCATTTTTCTGGGCGTGGTGGTATTGATTGCCATCGCGTTTTTCGCCGGCTATATCCCGTTGCAGAAGCGTAACGCCGTCCTGGCGGGAGAAACCAAGGAACTGGAGCAGGCTTTGCCGCGCGCTGAAGTGATCGAAGTCACACGCTCTTCGTCGGACAGCGAGCTCGAACTTCCGGGCAACATTCAAGCCCGAACGGAGGCGCCGATTCTGGCGCGCGCCGACGGCTATATCAAAGTCCGCATGGTGGATATCGGGGACCGCGTCCGCGCCGGCCAGCCCATGGCCGAGATCGAAGCGCCGGAGGTGGACCAGCAGCTTCGGCAAGCCCGCGCCAATCTGCAGCAGGCACAGGCGTCGCTCGATCAGGCGCTGGCGAATTACGCGCAGGGCAAGTCGAACCTGGAGCTGGCTCGCGTCACGGCGCGGCGCTGGAATAATCTGGCGTCTCGCGGAGTGGTTTCCAAGCAGGAGAATGACCAGTACCAGGCGCAATACGAGGCGCAGACCGCCAACGTGGACGCGCTCGAAAAGGCCATTGCCGCCCAGCGCAGCAACATCGCGGCTTCGGAGGCCAATCTGGCGCGCCTTGACGAGGTACAAAGTTACCGCGTAGTGAAAGCGCCCTTTGACGGAGTCGTGACTCTGCGCAATGTGGACGTGGGCGCGCTGGTGAACAACGGCAATACGCTGCTGTTCCGCGTCGCGCAAACCGGCACCCTGCGAACCTACGTCAACGTTCCGGAGACCAACGCGGGTTCCGTGCATCCCGGCCAAATCGCGCGGCTACGCGTGGCGAGCCTGCCTGGCCGCACGTTCGCGGGCACCGTCGCGCGCAGCACGAACTCTCTCGATCCGGCGACCCGCACGCTGCTCGTGGAGATTCAGGTGCCGAACCCGGACGGCTCGCTGCTCCCCGGAATGTATGCGCAAGTCGACCTCAGCAGTCCTCGCGTGAATGCGCCGCTGTTGATCCCCGGCGACGCGCTCGTCGCGCGCGGCGATGGCACGCAGGTGGCGCTGGTGAGACCGGACCATACGGTCCACATGCAGAAGATCGAGGTCGGCAGGGATTTCGGCGACCGCCTGGAGGTCGTCGGCGGACTCCAGGAAAGGAATCTGATCATCGCCAATCCGGGCGAGTTGGCGCGCGAAGGACTCCGCGTCGACCCCGTGCCTGCCGTGCAGAAAAAGCCCGCAACTCCCCAAAGTGCAGGGAAATGATCACAAGGGAGTGATCTCCGGCGCGCGGCCGCCGCGTACGGTCCCGCGTGCAGTCGAGGGATCGGCCTTTACCAAGTTCGCCGCTTGAGATTCGCGAAAACTTTCCCTCGAACAACCTCTAAACTGGAAGATGCCCACCGCATGATTACCGCGCACAATCTGGTTAAGAAATTTGGGGATATCACCGCCGTCAACGATATCTCTTTCGACGTCGCGCAGGGCGAAATTTTCGCTTTCCTGGGCCCGAACGGCGCTGGGAAAACCACTACCATCAAGATGCTGACGACGCTGCTCACGCCCACCAGCGGCTCGGTGGAATTGGATGGCCTTGATCCCGTGGCTCACCAGACGGAGGCCCGCAAGCGTTTCGGCATCGTGTTTCAGGACCCCAGCCTCGACGACGAACTGACGGCTTGGGAGAACATGGACTTCCACGGCGCGCTGTACGACGTGCCGCGGCGCATCCGGCGCGAGCGTATCGAGCAGTTGCTGAAAATGTTCGAACTGTGGGAACGCCGCAACGATCCGGTCAAGCAGTTTTCGGGCGGGATGCGGCGGCGCTTGGAGATCGCGCGCAGCTTCCTCCACACGCCCAAGATTATTTTCCTGGACGAGCCCACGCTGGGCCTGGATCCGCAGACGCGCAACCAGCTGTGGACCCACGTGAAGAAACTGAACGAAGACAACCGGGTGACGGTTTTTCTCACCACCCACCATATGGAGGAAGCGGACCGCGTCGCACAGAGGATCGCCATCATCGACCACGGCGTGATCGTCGCGCAGGGCACGCCCGAAGAGTTAAAGCGCCGGACCCATACGGCGACGCTCGAGGCGGCGTTCCTCGCGCTGACCGGATCGTCGATTCGCGACGAAGAGGCGGGCTCGATCGATCAGCTGCGCACCATGTCGCGCATGTGGAGAGGCAACCGCCGATGAGCGTGATCTATATTCTGTGGCTGCGCCAATTGAAGCGCTATTCTCGTTCGCGGGCGCGCATCATCGGGTCGCTTGGCCAGCCCTTGCTGTTTCTGCTGGCTCTGGGGTTCGGCTTCGGGCCGATCTACCGGCGCGCGGGCCAGGGCGATTACATCCAGTTTCTGGCGCCCGGCGTGATCGCGATGGCCATTCTTTTCACGTCGATTTTCACGGGAATCGAAGTGATCTGGGACCGCCAGTTCGGCTTCTTGAAAGAAACGCTGGTAGCTCCCGTGCCGCGCATTCTGATTATGATCGGCCGGACGCTGGGAGGCGCGACGGTCGCGCTGATTCAGGGTACGATCGTCATCGTCATCTGCCTGCTGGCCGGATTTCGCATCCACGACCTCAGCCAGTTGCCGATGGCGTTCGTTTATATGACGCTCACGTCGTTGATGTTCACCGCCGCAGGGACGGCGGTCGCTTCGGTGCTCACCGACTTTCAGGGATTCCAAATCATCATGAATTTCCTGGTGATGCCGATCTTTTTCTTATCCGGCGCGATCTTCCCTCTGACCAACGTCCCGCGGGCGATCGAGATGATCGCGACGTGCGACCCTCTGTCCTACGGCGTGGACGGGCTGCGCCACTCGCTGATCGGGGTGGCGCATTTCGGGCAGGCGGCCGATCTGGCGGTGCTGGGTTCGGTGACGGCGCTGCTCCTGGTCCTCGGAGGATATTTGTTCTCGCGCATTCAGCTTTAGCGCGAAAACTCCTTGAGAAGCCGCGCCAAGTTTACGGCGCGCGAACGAGACACCTTCGAAATTCCTCACGGCATGGGCCATCGTTTTTCCATATAAGCTCTCAGCCGCAGAATCGCCTGGGACTTCAGTTGCGAGATGCGCGATTCGTGCAAATGCAGAATCTTGGAGATCTCGCGCAGCGTCATTTCTTCGTGATAGTAGAGGCTCAGCACGGTCTTTTCCACATCCGGCATTTTCCCGACGGCTTCGGCCAGAAGCTTTTTCAGCTCGCTCCGTTCCATCAGCCGGGATGGCCAGTTCTCCTCGCCGTCCGAAACGTAGCGCAGAAGGTCGCGGCCCTCTTCCTCGATCGACGCGTTCTCCAGACGCCCCAAATTTAGACCGCGGATCTCGACCAGCCACTCGTGATATTCGGTGATTTCGAGACCGAGCTGCTGGGCAACCTCCTCCTCGCTCGGCGTGCGATGCAAACGTTGTTCGGCAAAGGAGATGGCCGCTTCAATTTGTTTCGAACGCTTGCGCTGCTGCCGCGGCGCCCAGTCCAGGCCGCGCAGGCTGTCGAGGATCGCGCCGCGAATTTTGTATTCGGCATAAGTCTTCACCTTGACGTTGTGCGAGACGTCAAAACGGTCGATTGCAGAGATCAGCCCGACGATTCCCGTGGAAATCAGATCATCCAGGCTCACGCTTTCCGGCAGATGCTCGTGAATGCGCCGGGCAATCAAGCGCACCTGCGGCAGGTGCTCTAGGATCAGCCGCTCGCGTTCTTCGGCGGAAAGTCCGGCGGCCGCGCGCGCTTGATGTAAAGGTTTGGTTTCTTTCACCGCTCGACTTCTGGCGGCCTTTCGCCGCCGTCCCCGCAGTTTCCCGCCGCGCTGTCGGCCGTTCCGACAAAGCGAACCGGATCGCGTTCGCGCGGCAAATTCTGAAAGACTTCTTGCACTACGGTCAAGGAAAGCAATTCCGGCACCAGATCTTCGATAACTTTGGGGTTCTCATCGGCCACTCGGTCCAGAATGTTCTTGGTATCTTGCCGGGAGTGGAACTCACCCGCATGACACCGTATCGGCTCAGCCAAATGCGTAACCAATACGCTCACGGTCTACTACCGCGAAGCCCTTTCCGCACGCGACATCGGTTTTGTCTGCCAGGATTCCACTGCGCGGATTCCAAACGCCGGTTGCGTCGCCACGCGCTCGAGAAAGGTGCGGTCTTCTCCGGGCTCGTTCCTCTCCTGACTGGCGAGCTCGTCGTTGGGCACGAGGTTGGGCACGAGCTTGCAGCACCAATCTCCGCGCCTTAGGGGAGTACGACGTATTCGCCAGCCCTGAGTTGAAGGTTATCCGTCAGGCGAACGGGGGGATACCAAGAGGGCCGCCTCGGCGGCAATTTGCTTGCGGATGCCGGGCGACACGGCGCAGGAGGGGCGAATTCTGGCTACCCTCGACCAATCTTCACCAATCCGAATCCCACTTCGAGCGCCAAAGTTCCACTTTGAGAACCGAATCGAGACTTTCCTCTGTGCTTGGAGGGACGCCACGAGTCACGTGTCTTCGGCGTTAGTTCTTCGGGAGAGGGGAAAGTTAGTCAATCCCTTCGTGCCTAGGTGTGGCTTGCCGGCCTTCGCCGCGAGCCGCCTTCTTTAGCTCCCCGCGAATATGAAGAAGGGGACAGACTACTCTGTCCCCTCGCGTAATTTTCTGATTTCGTGCGCCAGCGTGGGAGGGGAGAAAGCGGTCTGTCCTCCTTTTCAACGCTAGCTCGAATAGTGAACTAACGAATGGATGGCGTACTCCGGCAACTTTTTTCGGCCCGACAGAAAATCCAATTCGAGGACAAAACCGAGTCCCGCGATCACGGCATCCAGGCTCATCACCAAATCCGCCGCGGCCCGGGCCGTCCCGCCGGTAGCCAGTACGTCATCCACGATCAGGACTTTCTCGCCCTTTTGCACCGCGTCCAAGTGGATCTCGAGGGTATCGGTTCCATACTCCAATTTGTATTCGATGCGTTTCGTCGCGGCCGGCAGTTTTCCCGGCTTCCGCACCGGAACAAATCCGGCGTTCAGCGCGTAGGCAACCGCAGGCGCGAAGATGAACCCGCGCGCTTCGATGCCAACCACCTTGTCGATTTTCTCGTCTGCATAGCGGCAGCTTAGACCGTCAATCACCGCCTTCAGGCCGATGGGATCCTGCAGCAGCGTAGTGATGTCGTAGAAAAGGATGCCGGGTTTCGGAAAATCCGGAACCTCGCGGACGAGGCGCTGCAATTGGTTGACAGGTTGGGTCGATGAGTTTTGATCCATGTAAGTGAAACGGCCATTTTAGCAGGCTGCGACCGCCGTAAACTGCGCGATCTTTATCGCGGCGCGCCCACCGGCGTCTCGGCTTCCTTCATGCACTGCTCGAACGCCTGCATCTCCACCCGGCTGCCGATCACTAGCGGCGTCCGTTGATGGATCGTTTCCGGCTGGATGTCCGTAATTTTCCGCACTCCGTCGGTGGCCATGCCGCCGGCCTGTTCGGCGATGAACGCCAGCGGATTCGCTTCATACATCAGCCGCAGTTTGCCTTGCAAGTGAGTCGCCGTCGGGGGATATAGGAAGACTCCGCCCTTGAGCAGGGTGCGATGGAAATCCGCCACCAGTGACCCCACGTAGCGGGAGCTGTATTCGCATCCCAGGCTCCCGTTGCGAATGCGCGCGAGATATTCGCGATAAGCGGCCGGAAACGCGTCCACGTTCGCCTCGTTCACCGAATAATATTTGCCCTGCTTGGGCATTTTCATGTTTTCGAAGGCGAGCACGAAAGCGCCAACGCTCGGATCGAGCGTGAAACCGAACACGCCCCGGCCTGCCGTATAGACAAAAATCGTGGACGATCCGTACACGATGTAGCCTGCGGCCACTTGTTGCGAGCCCGGCTGCAGCACCGCGAGCGTGGGATCGTCTTCGGTTGTGGGACGCCGGAAAATCGAAAATATGGTTCCGACCGGCGCGTTCACGTCAATATTCGAGGACCCATCCAGGGGATCGAAAACCACGATGTACCGGCCGCTATGGTCGCGGTCGAAGGTCACCGGTTCTTCGTTCTCCTCGGAGACTAGCATGGCGACGGCATCGCGCCGGCCCAGGCAGTGCAGCAGCATCTGATTCGCGTAGACATCGAGCTTCTGCTGCTCCTCCCCCTGCACATTGGTCGCGCCCATCGCGCCCAATAAGTCTCCCAATCCGGCGCGGCGCACCTGGGCCTGAATGGCTTTCGTCGCCAGCGAAATTCCGGAAATCAGCGACGAGAAAATCCCGCGCGCCTCCGGAAACAACTCCTCCTGCTGCTGCAGCACGTGCTGCTGGATCGTCGTGATCATGGGAAATTCTTTCATAATGAAAACTCCTGGAAAGAAAGCTGCCGCCCTTTAAGAACGAATATAAAATTCCGACGTTTCTGTTACCGCCGCGTCGCTCACGGCGACCCCGCGTACATCGGCGAAGCGAGGGCCCTTTCTGAGCCATCCCTCGAACTCGTCGAGCTGCTCTGCCGTTCCGCAGGCATACACCTCGACGCCGCCGTCCGCCAGATTCCGGACCCATCCCGAAACATTCAACCGTTGCGCGGCGCTCACCGCGAAGAAGCGGTATCCCACACCCTGCACCTGCCCTGCGATTAAGTACAGGCGGGCCTGTCGCTTCCTCATCCACGGCCATTGTACTGCGTCCCGGGCCGAAACATATCTACATGTTATGATTCGACCAAATGCAGGATTTCCGTAAGGATGCCCCCGCGGATTTTATTTCGCGCACCTCGCCCGCCTCGAACTCCCGCCGGTTGAATTCCAGCCCCATCGCGCCCGGTCTGGCGCTGATCTTCGATCTGGACGGCGTGGTAGTCGATTCGATGCCGGTCCACGAGATCGCCTGGCGGCAGTACCTCGAATCCCTAGGCATCCGCGACGAAGAACTTGTGGCGCGCATGCACGGCCGCCGCAACGACGATATCGTTCTGGACTTTTTGGGCCCCGCGGCCGATCAACAGAGTGTGCGGGAGCATGGCTCGGCCAAAGAGCGACTGTACCGTGAACTCATGCGCGATCGCCTGCAGGATCACATGGTGCCCGGCGTGCGCCGTTTTCTCCAAGAAGCCGTGGGAGCGCCGCTGGGCCTCGCGAGCAACGCCGAACGCCCCAATATCGATTTCGTGCTGGACGGCGCGGATCTGCGCCGGTATTTTCAGGTGATCGTCGACGGCTCTCAGGTGGAGTTTCCCAAACCTGCTCCCGATATTTACGTCCTGGTTGCGCGCGAACTCGGCGTCGAGCCGCGCAACTGCATCGTTTTCGAGGATTCGCCCGTGGGCGTCGCCGCGGCCCGCGCAGCCGGAGCGCGCGTCGTAGGCTTGCTGACCAGGGAATCCGCTCTCGACAACGTGGCTTTCTCCGTTCCCGACTTTCTCGATCCGCGACTGCAGCGCTGGCTGTCCTCGCAGCAAGCCGAATAAAATGGAGATCTTCGGACCAATCGTCGTCCACACGCCGGCGTGGGTTGCCGCGCTGTTTCTCGGCGCGGTCGCCGCCGCAGGTGGCGCGCTGCTGGCGCGCGAGCGGCATCGCAAGGCGCAGCGCCAGGCAAATCAGATTCTGCACGCCCTCAGCGAAAGCATCACGGCCACGGCTTCACCCTCCGAGATTGCGCAAAGCCTCGCCGAGCAGCTCCCTTCCGTTTCCCAGGCCACTTCCGTGCGTCTGTATTTGCACAATCATAAGGCTAAGTCGCTCGAGCTGGTGCCCACCCGCGAAGATCCCGATCCCATGGCCATCGCCGTCGACGCTCCTTTGGAAGGCCTCGCCAACGGCGTCGTGAAATGTTTTTTGAGCCGCGCCACCGTGCATATTCCCGACGTGCGCCGCAATCCTCTGGTCAGCGCAGGATGGCAGCCCGGCGTAGCCCGCTCGGCGATGTTCGTACCGCTGCTGGCGCAGCAGGATCGCATCGGCGTGCTGGAGGTCGCCAGCTCCAAGCGCGTCGGCTACTATTCCCGCGAGGATCAGGCCGCCGTACAGCACCTTTCGAACCAGGTGGCGTCGTCCCTCAAACTGCAGGAGCAGCGCACTGTCCGCGAGCAGTTGCTCCGCAGTGAGAAGCTGGCCGCCACGGCGCAGCTCATTTCCGGCGTCGCCGACGAATTGAGCGAGCCGCTCGACAATATCCAGCGCCTGGCCGAATCGTTTTCCGGCGATCTTGCGCCGCACGATCCAGGATCAGCGGATGTAAATGCGGCCGTGCCGCCGGCGATAAGCCAGATCGTCTCGGAATCCCGCCGCGCCTCCGATATTCTCGCGCGCCTGATTTCCTTCGCGCACCCGGAGGGCGCCTCGGCTCAGGCCGTCGATGTCAGCGCGCTCATCGCGGGACTCGTCCAATTTCGCGAGCCGGGATGGAAAGCTCGTGGCCTGCGCGTGCAGAATCGCCTGGCGCCGGAACCCGCGCTGACGCTCGGGGCGCGCGGACAACTGGAGCAGCTCTTTCTCAACCTCCTGGTCCACGCCGAGCAATGCACGGCGAACGCGGCCGGCCGCACGCTCTCGCTCTCCAGCAGCCGCATGGGTGGCAGGATCGTCGTGGAAATTCACTACGCGAGCGACGCGCCTCGGGAATCCCTGATCGAAGCCGGCAACGCGCTGGGCCTCGATGTGTGCCGCGGCATCGCCACCACGCACGGAGGGGAAATTCGCGTGGTGAGCCGCAGTTCTTCCGCCGGATTTGAAGTGGATCTTCCTCTCATGCCGGCGGCCCTTCCGCATGTCACCCAAGGCACGGACGCCCGTCCCGGGTCCAGCGACGTCGCACCCCGCATTTCGACCCGCACTTTGACGCTGCTGCTGGTGGATTCCGACGCTGCGGCGCGGCATCAGTTACTCGGGATGCTGGCCTCCAGGGGACACCGCGTGATTCCCGTCCCCGCCGAGCAGGCCGCCGACCTCGCTCCCCGCATGCGCTTCGACGCGATCTTCTGGGCCGTTCGCCCGGGAGGTCCTGCGTGGAGCCAGGAGCAGGATCGCATCCGATCCGCGATTCCGGCTTTTGTTCTGGTCAGCGACGGCTTTCATCGCGATCTCGCCAGGAGCCTGGAGGAAAGCGGAGGCTTCCTGCTGGCCCGTCCCCTGCAACCGGTGGAATTGGATCGCGTGCTCGAAGCCGTGGAAGCCCGCACCAGCGTCCGGGCACCGGCATAATCCACACTTCCAGGACTCTGACGCCAACCTCGACAGTTTAGGCGTTCACTTCCTGGCGAACCTCGCGTAGCCCGACACCAGCCAAATTTCGGCGCGTAATGCGCCGCGCCCTTCAAACAACCCTAAGAGCATTTATGAAACGTTGTCTTAGCTCCCCACCTTTATCCGCTAATATAGAGTCTAATTGAGCGCCCGACGTGGCCATATGCTTGCGTATCGCTGATTTTGCACCAAATACGCCGAACAGCACGGCGAGCACAAGAGCTGCAAGAAATATCCTGGCCGATATGGGCACGTAGTCAACAAGCATCGTAGTGATCACTCCCAGAACCAAAAAGAATAAGGAGAGCGAGGCGAGGTCTATGCACGAGTAGAAACCAATGCCGGAATAGAATGCATTCTCCTTCGTGGTCGCAAGATACGGCAGCTCATCAACGAACTGAAAGAACACCCGCTTTACGATCCGCCAATTGATATCTGCCAAATGCGGACCCAGATCCGGGTCGTTGGCGAACGGCGTCGTTAGCCGAGCGATCACAACCCGGCGGACGCCAGCCATTCCTTTGAGCGTGTGGTCATCTATCCAATGTGTAACGCCGGCGAACCGATAGAGCCCACCCAAGAGGAACGCTAGCAGAATCAGCAAAGTCGCTTTGCTGAAATCGCGGGTGAGGAAGTCCCAGCTTTGGGCGGAGGATGGAGACTCATTGAAGAAGAACTGAACGAACAGAAATGCCTCAAGAAGAATAATCATGCCCGGCACAAGAACCCGCAATTTATTGTGTAGCCCCAGCGGCATACGGCCTTACTCGATGCTCCATTATTCCCGAAACGTTGTCGATGAGGCAACGAGGTGGCTCTGATATAACTTTAGGGCTGAATCGCCACGGTCTCCGTCCCTATTCCAATGCCCCTGTATCGCCGCGATTTCGGCGCTGGTAATTAGCTGATAGCCGCACTGGATCTCTGCGTCGAGCACCCTACTGAGGGCCTCCCGGCGTGTATTGAGACGCAATGGCCCCGGCCCAGCCGCACCGTTGCGCCGTCTGATCCAGCGTCGTCGTGCGTCGTATCTGATCTCCAAAAGCCAATTGCGGAAGTTTGAAAGGTCCTCGAAGCGATCGTCTTGTTCCGCCAGAGCAGCGCCGGATCTGTCCTTTCGCACCACAGTGCAGGTCCAACATCCGAATCGGGAGCCCCCGCAGCTCGGCCCCATGCCGCCACCGACGGAATAAGATGCGCACTCGCCCCCTGACGCAAGACTATAGAGCTGGACGAGCTCGCGATTCCGTCCTCCCCAGGGTACCTGTGCCTGCATCAAGAATTGCCAAACCTCCTCCTTACTTAAATCTTCTATAGGAGTGAAAGCGGCAGCGTTCTTTAGACTACCGTAGGTGGAAACGAACGGCGCTCCGTCTGAGTACTTTTCAAGAATGCGCCTACGGGAATCGCTCTCTGCCTTACGCAATCCGAGCACGATGACGACCTTGCCGCTAGCAGATAGCACCGTCTTGATGAAGTTCGACATCGGCCGGATACGCATACCCTTGGTACACCACCTGAACCAGTGTGTTGGGGGCGCATATCCTCTGCCGACGACCGCAACGAAAAAGCGGTGTCTAATCTCCGGCTCAATGACGTGGAAACGAAAAGGCATTTGCTCCCGCTTTGACACTATTTCAATCCCCTTCAGGGTCTGGGCGACCTGTTCCCTATAAAGCGGATGGTCCATTCCGGTGTCGACATAACAAACATCGACCGGCTTGATGCGAGCACCTGGGGCGAGCGGTGCCAAGGCCATCCAGATCAATTGCAAAATTGCAGTAGAGTCCTTTCCGCCGCTAAATGCGACGACCCAGGGGCGTTCGTCGGAGCGGTAAAGATCCCTAGCAACTTTAAGGCGTGATTGTAGCTGCACGGCGAATTAGACGAGTATGGCACAATCGTTTCCACGTAAACGCCGCACGATTTAGAAATCGCACTTGGCCGAGCAGTCGTCGTCGGAGCGCACGTCTTCACGGACAAACTCACCTACCTTCGATTCGGTCACGGAGAAACGCATGTAACCGTGCAGTCACCACAATCCGACCACCTCAATTCCCGGCTTCCTCAATCACATCGCGCATTCATTTCACCCGTGATCCCCAGTTCATACCTTACTTTCTAGGCAAGGAGTTCGAGCGCTCTGTCATCGGAGAGCCGAATCGACCAGTACTGGTTTTCTAGATAAGCCGGAAAGGGTCTGCGTGCGATGAATGTTGCTGGAACACGTCCAGCCCCCAGCCGTTGCGGGTTAAGATGCGGCCTCGCTTTCGTTCGAGTCAAACGACGGACTCTCAGCCGAGAGAGTTATCAAACGGCGTGAAGGGCCCTTCTATTTTTTGTTTGTAGGGCGAGTACCATCGCCACGCGTGTGTCCGGCTCTGTGGCGCACGCACTGTTGCGTGCCGCCCGCGCCGGGTCAGGTCACCCGGTCGTGGCGCGCTTGTGGCGTGGGCCGTTAGTCCGCCGCGTCGCGTTGCTCGTGGCGCGGGCCGCCCCAGCGTCAGGAAATGTCTGCAGAGCCGAGATCCATCTCGGCTTTTCGGGGTCACCGGCGCGTCGAAGTAGCTGCTTAGCAGCGCCGCGGCCCCTCGATCCCACGCGCTGTCATCCCGAGCGTAGTCGAGGGATCTGCTTTTGGGCAGCTAACGAAACCGCGCGAACCTTCGTTGGCGCGATTTACTTCGCCGCGAGCTGCCGCAGCACGTAGGGAAGAATTCCGCCGTTGCGATAGTAATCCGCTTCCACCGGGGTATCGACGCGCACCTGCACCTCAAATGTCTTGCACGCGCCGTCGTGCACCGCCGTGACCTTCGCGCGCGTTTTTCCCGCCGAATTCACCGCGGCCGGAATCCCTTCGATCACGTAGGTTTCCTGTCCGGTCAGCCCGATCGATTCGCGCGTCTGGCCATCCACGAACTGCAAGGGCAGCACGCCCATGCCGACCAGGTTCGCGCGATGAATGCGCTCGAAGCTTTCGGCGATCACAGCTTTCGCGCCCAGCAGCAGCGTACCCTTCGCGGCCCAATCGCGCGAAGAACCCGTGCCGTACTCCTTGCCCGCGATCACCAGCAGCCCCGTGCCTTCCTTCTGATAACGCACCGAGGCATCGTAGATGGACATCTGCTCGCCCGAAGGAACGTGCCGCGTCCACCCGCCTTCGGTCCCCGGCGCCATCTGGTTGCGTAAGCGGATATTGGCGAACGTACCGCGCACCATCACTTCATGATTCCCGCGGCGCGCGCCGTAGGAATTAAAATCCACCGGCTTGACGCCTTGCGCCATCAAGTATTGCGCGGCGGGAGAATCCTTGGCGATGTTGCCGGCCGGCGAAATATGATCTGTGGTGACCGAATCCCCCAGCATCGCGAGCACGCGCAAACCCGCGAAATCCTTTACGAAGGTGGCCGGATCGGCCATGTCATCGAAGTACGGAGCTTTCTTGATGTAGGTGGACGAATCGTCCCACGCATAGAGGTCGCCCGCGGGAACCTTGATCGCATTCCACTGCGCGTCGCCGTGGAACACTTCCGAATATTCCTTCTGGAACATCTCGCGGCGGACGCTCTTCTTCACCACCGTCTGGATTTCTTCATCCGACGGCCACACGTCGCGGAGATAGACGTCCTGTCCGGCCTCGTTCTTTCCGAGCGGCTCCTTTGTGAGGTCCATATCCACGCGGCCGGCGAGAGCGTAGGCGACCACCAGCGGCGGCGACGCCAGATAATTCGCCTTCACCAGCGGATTCACTCGCCCTTCGAAATTGCGATTGCCGGAGAGCACGGCCGCGACCGTCAGCTTCCCGGAATTCACGCCCGCGGCGACTTCCTCCGGCAGAGGACCGCTGTTGCCGATGCACGTGGTGCAGCCGAAACCCACCAGCTGAAAATTGAGCGTTTCCAACGGCTGCAGCAAACCCGCATCAATGAGATAATCGATCACCACTTTCGATCCCGGCGCGAGACTGGTCTTCACCCAGGGCTTCGACTTCAGCCCTTTTTCGACGGCCTTCTTCGCCAGCAGGCCCGCGGCGATGAGCACCGAAGGATTCGACGTGTTCGTGCAACTGGTAATCGCGGCGATCACCACGCTGCCATCCTGGAGGTTGACCTTCTCGCCGTTGTGGCTGACCTGCGCGGGCGCGGAGATTTCCACGCTCTTCGGCGCGGCACCCAGGCCCTCGAGGAAATTCTTCTTCACGTCCGGCAAGTTGATCCGGTCCTGCGGCCGCTTCGGCCCGGCCATCGAGGGGACGACAGTCGCCAGATCCAGTCCGAGCGTGTCGTTATATACGGGTTCGGGGGCGCCCTTCACCCGGAACAATCCCTGCTCCCTGGCGTACGCTTCGACCAGTTCGACCTGCGCCTCCGGGCGATTCGTCATGCGCAAATACTCAAGCGCTTGGTCATCGATCGGAAACACACCGATGGTTGCGCCGTATTCCGGAGCCATGTTGGCGATGGTCGCGCGATCCGCCAGGCTCAGGTGATCGAGCCCGTCGCCATAGAATTCGACGAACTTACCGACGACTCCCTTCTTGCGCAGCATCTGCGTAACCATGAGCACCAGATCGGTAGCGGTCGCGCCCTCAGGGAGCTTGCCGGTCAGCTTGAAACCGATCACCTCCGGCAGCAGCATCGTGGCGGGCTGGCCCAGCATGCAGGCCTCGGCTTCAATGCCGCCGACGCCCCAACCCACGACGCCCAGGCCGTTGATCATCGTGGTATGCGAATCCGTGCCTACCACGGTATCGGGATACGCCCGTCCATTGGATGTCATCACGACGGGAGCCAGATATTCGAGGTTCACTTGGTGCACGATTCCCGTATCGGGCGGCACGGCGCGAAAATTCCGGAACGCGGATTGTCCCCAGCGCAGGAACGAATAACGCTCCTGATTGCGCTGAAATTCGAGCAAAGCATTAAATTGAAACGCGTCCTTCGACCCGTAATGATCCACCTGAACCGAGTGATCGATCACCAGATCCACCGGCACCAGCGGGTTGGCCCTCTTCGGATCCGCGCCGAGCTTGGCCAGTGCATCGCGCATCGCCGCGAGATCGACCACGCACGGAACGCCCGTAAAATCCTGCAGCACGACGCGCGCGGGACGGAAGTTGATTTCCTGCGCGGCGGCCTGCGTGTCCCACTTGGCGACATATTCGATGTCGGAGCGCTTGACCGTCGTGCCGTCTTCGAAACGCAATAGATTTTCGAGCAGAATCTTGATCGAGAAGGGAATCCGTTGCAGGTCGAAGCCGGCCTTTTCGAGCGCCGACAGGCGGAAGATCTGGTGGGTTTGGCCGCCTGCATGAAGCTCGCCCGCGGCGCCAAAGGAGTTCTGAATTGTCATGAGGATCGGCTTTTATTCTAGCAACGGAAACCTCCCGCCCGACAGTGGCAAATGACGGCGGACTGTGAGTCACCACTTCGCGGTGGAACCGGTCAACAAGAGTGAGGCCGCTTCTAGCGGCTTCCTACGAACGTTCACGATCCACTACGGCTTGGGCGCGGGCGCCGCGGCGGGTTTTGGAGCGGCGGGAGCAGCGGCAGGCTTGGGAGCGGCGGCCGGCGCGGAGCCGGACGGCGCAGCGCTCGCCGTGGAAGTGGATTTGTCGTACAGCTCGATAATGTCCTTGGTGATATCAACCGTGTTGGAGGCGTACAACACCGGCGTGTTCTGGTTGCTGACGTCCAAAATCACCGAAAACCCTTTCTCCTGGGCGTATTTGTCGATGACCTGCATCATTTTTTGCCCCAGTTGATTCAGCACCTTCTGCTGCTCCTGCTGAAGCTCCGCTTGCGCGTCCTCCACCTGGCGGTTGAAGCTCTTGGTCTTTTGGTCGATGCTGCGCGTCAGGTCCTCCTTGGCGCTGTCGGAGAGCGTGTTGCCGCCCTTCTGCAGGCGTTCCTGAAGGTCCCGGATCTCGGCTTGCTTGCTGTCCAGCTCCTTCTTACGGGGAGCCATGCGATCTTCAAGTTCCTTCGCGGCTTTTTGGCCGTCTCGTGTAGCCACAAGCGCGCTCTGGACCTGGATCACGCCGACTTTATTGGGGGCGGCCGTTTGCGCGGCGGCCAGGGATGCAATACCCGCGGCGAGCACTGCCACGGCGGTTAAATTCTTTTTCACGGCGAACTCCTGATTCCTTATTTTCTTCAATACTATCATGGCGCTGCGCGATCAACGCGACGGGGCGCAACCACTCTTCTATGCGACGCTGGCCTTCCTAAAATGTCCTGCCCACCGAGAAGCGGAACATCGACCGCTGCTCGGAATATGGATAAAGGGTGCCCACCTGCGCCAGCGCGTTGAGGAACGACGCCTGGTTGGGGAAGAGGCTACGATCAGCGAGAATCGGCGATTGGATGTTCTGCTCGTCCACCCAGGGATTGTAGGCCCAATACACGCGGAACGGCGCGTTCACCACCGGCATTAACACTTGCAGCTCCAGGCCGGTGGAACCGCGGATCTTTTGCGTGCCCGGCGCAATGAGCGCGTCCGAAGAGAAGTTCGCTTCCGGAAATTCGCCATTCAGTTGCGTAATGCGCCCCGGATTGATCGCGAGTCCGCTGGCATTCAGCAGACGGTTCATGCCCACGTCGAAGAAGTAAGCGAGCGTCACCGGGCCGAAAATAGGAATGCGGTATTCGAAGTTGCCCACGATCGCCGTGTCGCCGCCCGGCGTCACCAGCTGATACGACGGAATGGAAGCCGTGGCGGCGACGAGCTGTGGATTGCCATTGAAGTCGAGCACCCTTTGCTGGCGGGGACTGCCGTCGTTATTCAGCAGATTGACCGTGCCTTCGATCGGGACGAAGGCGATCGGGCTGATGCCCCAGATGTTAAATCCGCGCACATCCATTTCGCCGCCCATGAAGAACCGGTCAAAAGGAGGAGCGGTCTTGCCGCCGTAGCCGGTCACGTATTTTGCGTTCACGTGAAAACCGATGACGTGCTTCGGATTAATGGGGCTCTTGCGGAAATACTTGGCGTCGATCACCGGCTCGATCTCGTTCACCGTTCCGCCGAGAACGCTTCCGGCGAACTTCAGCGAAACCGAAAGAGACTTGCCGGCGGTCGGGGTGATGGGGTGATTGACGGTGTTGTAAGTGAAGCTCGGAGTCAGGCTCGACGTCGTAATGCCGTCGAGAACGTTAGGCCCGTTGATACGCAAGAAGTTCAAGTAAGTGTAATAGGCCGTAGCCGCGTCGGTGAGCGTGTTTACGTTCTGAATGGTATATCCGTAGGCGATTCCGAACCGCGCGAAGCTGCGCTTCAGCGGATAATTGGCGAACACGGTGAAGCCGCGCGAGTTCGAAACATAGTTCAACAGGTTCTGCTGGCCCAGTTGCTGGTACAGCGAAGTCAGGTTTTGCCCGGCCAAGATAGACGCCTGGCGCGCCTGGTTGTAGTCGAAGCGCTGATAGAACACGGTGAACCCGGCTTGCAGAGGGATGTCGAACAGGTAGGGTTCGGTGAAGCTCAGCGTCACGTCGCGCTGCACGGTGCCGAGCGTCGCATTCAGGCCCAGCGTTTCCCCCAGCCCCAGCAGGTTGTTGGTGGAGTATCCGAAGCCCAGAAAGCTGCCGGCGATGCCGGACACGCCGCCGTTCAATTGCACGGTATTCTTGCCGCGTTCCTTCACTTTCAGCGTGATATCCACGGTGTCGGTCTTGGTGTCGCGTTTGATATCGGCGGCGTCGGCTTCCTTCAGCGCTTCGAAATATCCGAGCTGATTCAGCCGGAGGATGCTTAACTCCCACAGCCGCGTGTTGAAGACGTCGCCTTCGTCCACCAGCAACTGCCGCCGGATGACCTTGTCGCGTGTGGTGTTGTTGCCCGAGAAGTCGATGCGCCGCACGAAAAACTGTTTGCCTTCGTCGAAGTTCAGGGTCAAATCAATCTTGTCGGTGCCGGGCTCCGGCTCAATGTTCGGCTCGGCGACGAAATCGATGTAGCCGAACTGGCCGTATAATTTGCGCAGCTCTTCAAAACCCTTGCGGAGCTTGGCGGTGGAAAACACGTCGCCCTGCTGCATCTGGAAAACGGGACGCATCAGAGTCTCCGGCGTGCGGAACAATTTCACGCCGACGAAAGCGATGCTGTTCAAGTGATACAGGCGCCCTTCGTCGACGGTGAGTGCGATGTTGGCGTTCTTGCCGGGCTTGTTGGGCTTGATCAGAGGCAGTTTAAATTTGCCGCCGCCCACGTCCACGACCTCGACTTTGTGATCGGTGACTCGCGCGTTGAAGTAGCCGTTGTCACGGTAGAACAACTCGACGCGCTCCTGGTCCTCTTCGAGTTTGGTCGAATCGTAGGACTTGGAAAAGATGTCTTCGAAAAAGATCGAATACGGGATGCCGAGGGGGTGCAGGTTTTTCATGGCCCGGCTGATCACCAGGCTGCTGAAGACCTTGTTGCCCTCGAAGCTGATTGTTCCGACTTTCACCTTCGGCCCTTCGTTAACCTTGAATACGACTTCAAGCGACGAAGGGGGAACCTGATGCAATTCCGGATCCACCGTGGCGAACTGGCGGCCGCGCTCGGCGAGATACTCCTGCAGGACGTTGCGCGCGCGCTGGATCTTGTTGGGATCGTATTGCGACTCCACCGACAAACCCACCTTGCGCTCCTTAAAGCGGTCGAGGATTTCGGAGGTGCTCACCGACTTGTTGCCGTCGTATTTGATGGAGCGGATGACGCGGCGCTCCACCATCACGAAGCGAATGATCCAGCCGGTTTTGCCCTGTTCGCGCTCCATGCGGATATCGTCGAAGCGGCCGGTGTTCCACAAAGCCATGAAATCGCGATGCAGCGAATCCGGGTCGTACTTGTCGCCGCGCTTGCTGAAAATCATGGCGCGCAGCGTGTCCGGGGGAACGCGGCGGACACCTCGAAATTCGATGTTTTCGATGACATCCTCAAATTCCGGCGAAGGCGTTTCGGCGGACGGTTTCACGGTTTCGATGGCCGGGGAGGGGGGCGGACGGTTGGGCGTGGGCTGGGTCGATTGCGGAATGGTCTCGAACGGGTTCGCCTTGGGAGGCTGGGCCTGAGGAGACGGCGTTCCGGCGGATGGAGGCGACTGCGGAGATTGATTTTGCGCGAGCAGGGTCTCAGCCTCGGCGGGCGCGACGGGAGCCTGCACTGGCGCGATCGGAACCGGTCCCGCGGCAGGACTAGCCTGCTGTCCCTGCGCGCCCGCGGCGCAGAGCAGGCACAATCCCAGCCACTCACGCAGGCATCCAAGCCTGGCTAACCTCATTCGAAATTCGGATTCCTTTCTAACGTCGCGCCTTCCAACAGACGCTTCCTCGCTGGCGCCGGTTTCAGGGAACCTCCCCCCATCTCCATGCATGATGCTCGCCGAGACCGCGCAGGGGTTGAATTGTTTATTCTACCGCAGGTCGTGGGACTACGGGCACCCCGCATCATCGAGTCCGGCTAGACCAACATAATGTAGCAGCTAGCACGCGTCCGGCAGGGCGGTTGGTGCAAGGACAATACGCGCCCTCCTGGCCCCCGCACCATTGAAAACGGCTCTTATTCGCCGTCTCTATCCCCGTCCACCGGGAGATCCTCGCCGTCCTCGTCGGCTTCCGCGCCACGCTCTTTGGGCGTGTAGTAGGAGTGATAATACGTGTACTTGCTGTAGAGCTCGCCGCGCCGCGCGCCGTTGACCACGATCCCCAGAACGTTATTGTTGCACAACGACTGCATCGCGCGCGTCACCGAATCGATGGTCGTGTGTCCGATGCGCACCACCAGGAGCGTACCATGACACAGCGTCGAAAGAAGACTGGCATCGGCCGCGAAGAGCAGCGGAGGGCTATCCAAGATGATCCAGTCGAACAGCGTCGGTAGCCGGTCGATCAGCTGTTTTACTTCGCGCAGATTGAGCAGCTCCAAGGGATTGATGACCGCCTCGCCCGCCGGCATCAGGTAGAGGTTCGTTCCCGCGATGCGCCGCAAGGCCTCGTGCAGCGGAACTTTCCCGAGCAGGTAATCCGTGATTCCCGGCGTGCGGTCGATGCCGAACAGGGTGTGCACAATCGGCCGGCGAAAATCGAAATCCGCGAGCAGCGTCATATTGCCGGCCAAGTGGGCCTCCGCCAGCGCCAGATTCGCGGCAGTGAGCGATTTGCCTTCGGCCGGGGAAGCGCTGGTCACCACCACCGAGGTAATGGGCTGCAGGCTCTTCATGTGATTGAGCCTGGTCCGCAGCATGCGGAACTCTTCCATGGGCGCCTCATGGGGGCGCGTCACGTCGATCAGCAGCGAATCGGTGGCCACGCGGAACGGAACTTCCTGAACCTGGTCGAGTAGGCCCTTCATGTCCGGTCCCGCATCCAGTACCGCAGCGCCGGCGCCGTTTGCCACGCCTTTATCCCCGCCGTTCCCCGGGAGATTCGGCCGGGACGCCTGCTGGGTGATTGCCCCGGCCGACTGCTGGATCACGCCAGCCGGCTGCGGGATCACTCCAGATTGTTCGGCGCGCCGCAGCGCATCGTGTACTCGACTCATGAAGCTCCCTCCGACTGCATTCCCAACACGGTAGTCCCGAGTTTAAGCCTGGTTTTAAGCTCGCGTCACGTAATAGTAAACGACCGATCCCGACATCACGACCGCAGCGGCCAGGCAGGCCGTCGTCCAGCCCAGCCATCCAAGACGGCGGCGGCGGCGAACCACAAAGTCATTTTCGAGCAGGGGCACGCTTCCGAGAATGCCCACCTTCGTATAGGCGCGCACGTCCTTCAAATTCTTGAGCGACGTGTCCTTCATCTCCCGTGCGGCCGCGATGACCAGGCCGAGCATCAAACCGAGTCCGGCGCCGATGGTAATGACAATGGGACGCTTCGGTTCGGAGGGCGTCGTGGGCAGCGAAGCCGGATCGAGCAACTCCAGCGTTTCGCCCTGCTTGCGGCCTTCCATCTCCTGCGCGATTTGGGCGTGATCGAGTTTCCCGGTGAGATCGATGACGTTGTCCTTGATCAGATCGCGGTCCCGCAGGAGTTCGGCATACTGCTTCTCGCCGAGTGGCACGGTTTCAATACGCCCCTGATAGGCCCGGATCGAATCCGACACCCGTTTCATCTCCTTTTGCGCGTTCTGAATCTCCAGATCCTTGGCTTCGATGGCGGCCTGCATGCGGCGAATGTTGGCATCCATGTCCCGGGCTTCGCGCTGCGTTTGCGCGGGCACCACCCGGGCGACGGGCGCGGCGGGCGCGTCGGAGGAGACCTGCGATTCTTCCTTTTCTATTTCGGCCCGCCTTTTGCGCGCGGAGGCCAGGCGGACAATCGCGCTCTGCACGTCCGGATAAGTATCCTTGTAATGCTCGCGCAACGCGGTCAGATCCTTCTCGAGAGTCTGAATCTCGCGATCCTGGTCGGCCAGGCGCCCGTTCCTCTGCGCCTGAACCGCCGTCGGGGCGTCGGGATCCTTGCTGAGCGCGGCCAACTGGTCCTTCATAATACGCAGGTTGGATTCTGTTTGCAGCTTATCCTGCTCGGCGCGGCTGATCTGCGTGTCCAGAAAGCTGACCTGCGCTTGCAGCGCCGTCAGGGACCGCATGTTGGCGTCCATCTGATCCGGCAGGCGGCCGTTGTTCTGCATGCGGAAAGCGGCTACCTTGTTTTCAGCCGCATCCAGTTCCTTCTTGGCGGAATCCAGTTCGTCGCGGATGAACTGCGTCGTCTGGAAAGTGGCGTTCGAGCGGTTGCGGATGTTCTCGTCGATGAAGCGGCTCACCACGTCCTGCACGACGCGCTGGGCGAGGAGGCGGTTCTCGTAGGAAAACCTCACGCCGAACGCGGGGATGCGATCGGAGGCGGTCGTAGACGAGACCACTGGAATCACCTCGATCTTCTTCTTCATCAGTTCGATCACGTCCTCGATGGGCATGCGGCTGCGTTCGCGCGGATACAGGCCGAACGAATTGATGATGGTGGTCAGCGTCGTGCGGCTCAAAATCGTCTGCGCCATGGAGTTGATGCGATCGCTCATCTGCTGATTGATCGCCGACTGCACCATCGTCGTGGGCACCTGCTGCGGGACAATTTTGACCACGGCCTCCGACACGTAACTGTCCGGCCAGATGTACACGCCCACCACGCTCGCTACCAGCGTGAACAGAAAAGGCCCGAAAATCCAGCCTTTATGGCGGCGCGCGAGGTCGATGTAGTCTTCTACGTCCAGGGCGCGTCGCGGAACGCTATAGCCGTCGCTCTGCTGCATGCCTTGCCTCCCAAAAGATCAGGAAATCGCCACTGAGGACAATCTCAAGGGACCACGATGGTGTCGCCATTCTCCAGAAAAATATTCTGCTCCGGGTTCTTGCCCCTGAGCATGTCGGCGTAGTTGAAGCGGATTCGTTCGGCGCCGCGGATAATCACGATCTTCTTCTTGTTGGCGAAATCGCGGAAGCCGCCGGCGTTGTTCAGCGCGTCGAAAATGCGCGTGGGAATCACCAGCGGAAACTCCCCGGGATGGTTGACCTGGCCGGTGATGAAAAACTTCTTGCTGTTGACCTGCGTGATGGTCACGCTGACGTCGGGCGCGTTGATGTAATCGGAAAGGGCCTGCTTCAGTTGCTCGCCCAAACGCTCGGGCGTCAGGCCGGCCGCTTGCACGTCGCCCACCAGCGGTATCGTGATCTTACCGTCCGGCCGCACGATGTAGGACGCGGTAAAGTCCATTTCGCGCCATACGCGGACGAACAGCACGTCTTCCGGGCCGATGATATAAACTCTGGGATCCACTCCCGCCGAGGCCGTTTCCGCCGTCGCGTTGGGCAGGGCTTTGGGCGCTTCGACTTTCACCGGCGCGGGCGGGTCATTCCGATCTTGCGCCGCCAACGGCACACTCACGATACTCAGTATCAGGAGTACGCTTTTCAGTACCACGTTTAGCTGGCTCCTTCCAATGCATTCGATCCGCGCGAATCGACGCGACTTACGAATTATATCATCTGCGTCCGGCACGATTCCTTCCGCCTCCATCGGTTACTTCTCTTACGTCTATCCCTTCTCCTCTAATCGGTTTCTTCATTTGATTCCGTTACTCCCAAGCTCTTACTCCTAATGCGACAATATTTTGCGGATCTTCCACAAGAGACGCTGATCCCGGTCCAATGGTAGTAAGGCCAGTCCGCAAAGGAGACTCAATGAACTATTTTCTGGCGAAAACCGACCCGGAGACCTACTCGATCGACGACCTGGAACGCGATAAAAAAACCACCTGGGACGGCGTCACCAACCCCCAGGCAGTACGCGCCATCCGGGAAATGAAACCAGGCGATCGCGTTTTCATATACCACAGCGGCGGGAACTCGGCCGTGCTCGGACTGGCGACGGTTCGCTCGGCTGGGAGCACAGATCCCAAGAATCCGAAATCGGCGGTGGCCGATCTAGAATTCACAGGACGGCTGCAACCGCCCACGACGCTCGCCGAAATCAAACAATCGGGGAAGTTTAACGATTGGGCGCTGGTCCGCCAAGGGCGTTTATCCACGATGGCGGCGCCGGAAAACTTCGTGGCGTGGATGCGGGCGCGGTATCCGAAGGTGAAAATTTAGGCGGCGAGAATCAAAAAGAACGGGTCATCCCGAGCGAAGTCGAGGGACCCGCTTTTTCTGCGGCTTTTACAGAAGCCGACCAAACAGCAGGTCCCTCGACTTCGCTCGGGATGACGACGCTGGAAGAAGGGGCCGAGCTAGCTGCACCCCTCGACCAGGGCAATTGCAGCCGTTGTTCCGACGCGGAACGCGGTCACCCTCTCGCCGTCCGTTTCAAAAACCATTCCGTATCCTCGTTCGGCCGGATTTGTAGGCGCGTAGTTTAGGTAGTGGCCCTTCTCTACGTCGTAGTGATGAGGCTCGACAGTAATGCGACCTGGGTATAACTGTTTGATCTTCTCCTCCGTGTCCCCCACTCCGGCGCTGCTGGCGGTTCGGACGCCTATCTCAAATACGTCGATGCGCACCACACGACCTTTAGCAAACATGAATCCAAGACCTTTTGGAGGGACCGTACTTTCGAGGTAAGCGCACTCTCTCAACGGCACCTCGGGAGCATTCCCCCGGAGGTACGCTCGCGGATCGCCGATGGCTTTGCGAACCTCTGCAAGTGTCATCCCAAGTCGAATTGGACCAGAGCGTCGTAAGTAGGTGGTCCAATCGATCGCGGCACGATTCCCTTGGCTGAAACACGGGACGGCGTTCAAAATCCAGACCGCCAGAATGGCCCGTTTCATCATCACTTCAACAAATCCGCGACCTTCGCGATTCCGGCTTTGGCGCAAGCGTCGTCCGATTCCAGGGTCGATCCCGCGCTGGCCACGGCGCCGATCGTTTCTTCGCCCAGCTTGATGGGAACGCCTCCGCTTAATGCCAGAATATCGGTAAGATCGCGCTGACCGGCGATGGGCGTATCGGGCGTTGTGCGCTTTTGGAACTCCGCCGTCGTCGTGCGAAATACGCGCGCGGTGTAGGCTTTGCGGCGCGCCATTTCCACCGTGTGCGGGCCCGCTTGTTCGTCGCGCAGCAGGACCAACAGTTGACCGGCGCGATCCACCACCGCGACCGTCGTATGGTAGCCTTTGGCCTTGCACTCGCCCTGCGCGGCTTCGGCGATGGTCTTCGCCATGGGCAGCGACAAACTGCGCTGTGTGATCAGGCCCTGCGCATTTGCGGCGATGATTCCGACGCTGATTGCGACCATTACGTTAAGCGTCCTCGAAATACCTTTGAGAGCCGGCGACACAATCTGGACCATCGGGGCACCTCCTGCCAGCCGACAATTATACTCATTGGATCCGGCGGCGACATTCGATCCACGATACGCGTTCGGCTTGTGATATATTTGCGCCGTGCTGAAAATGATTCGTCACAAGATCCTGATCGCGTCCATTGCCGGAATCGCGGGACTGGCGGGCGCCCAAATCCCGGCCGCGGACCCTGTCAATGCCACCCCGGACGCCTCCGACTGGCCCATGTACGCGCACGACTACACCTCCACGCGCTATTCGCCCCTCACTGAGATTACGCCGAAGAACGTCGCGAACGTGAAGCAGATCTGCAGTTATCCGCTGCCCGAAATGTCGACGTTTGAAAGCAGCCTGGTGGAGATCGGGGGGACGCTCTACTTCACGACCGGCGCTTCCACGTATGCGATCGACGCCACCAATTGCCGTCTCAAGTGGCAGGAGAAACACGAGATGGCAACGCCGGGCGGAACGGTACGCGGCGTTGCGGTCGCGGGCAGGCGAGTGTTCCGCGGATTCCGCGACGGCTACGTCATCGCCTACGATGTTTCGAACGGCGAGCAGGTGTGGTCCACCAAGCTAACAGCTCCCGATGGACGAGTCGCGAACATCGCATCGTCGCCGGTGGCCTGGGATGGAATGGTGATCATCGGCACCTCGGGCGGTGAGAACAACTGCGCCTGCTTTATGGCGGCCCTCGACGCGGACACCGGAAAGGTCAAATGGACCTTCAACACCGTCCCTGCGCCGGGGCAGCCGGGGGCCGATTCGTGGCCGGCGGGAGTGAAGCCCGGAGGCGGCTCGATGTGGACCAGCTTCACCATCGATCCGGAAACCGCGTCGCTGTATCTTTCCACTGGAAATCCGGGTTTCGATTTCGCCGACGAATACCGGCCGGGTGCGAATCTCTACACCAACTCGGTGCTGGTGCTTGACGCAAAAACGGGGGCGCTGCGCAACTATTATCAGATCGTCCCGCACGATTATCACGATTGGGATCTGACGTCCGCGCCGGTGGTACTGATCACCAAGTCCGGGCAGAGGCGCGCCATGGTGTCGGGCAAGGACGGGTTCCTGACGTCGATCGACCCCAAGGCTCAAAAGATCACCTGGAAGACGCCCATTACGACGATCGAAAATATCGAGGCTCCGCTCACGCCCGCGGGAACGCACTTCTGCCCAGGCACGGTCGGCGGCGTGGAGTGGAACGGCCCGGCGTTCTCACCGGCGACAAATCTGGTCTACGTGAACGCCGTGGATTGGTGTTCCACCGTCAAGTCCGATCCGGATTACGACGGAAAGAAAAACATGCTCGGTTCGGCGAATGCGTTCGGCGACAAGGCGAAAGAGGAAGCGGGTTGGGTAACGGCCGTGGATGCCGATAGCGGCGCTGTTCGCTGGAAGTTCAAATCCACCGCCCCCATGGTCGCCGGGATTGCCGTAACGGCCAGTGGCCTGGTGCTGACCGCGGATATGGCTTCGGACTTTCTCGCGTTCGACGCGACGAGCGGCAAGCTTCTGCGGCGCCTCAAACTCGGGCAACCCACGGGGGGCGGCGTCATCACCTATCGAGCCGGCGGAAAGCAGAAGATCGCCGTCGCGACGGGCATGGAGAACCGCATTATGGAAACCCACGGCACGCCCGCCATCGTGATCTTTGGACTATAGCGGGATGCTGAAAACTTCCCTTCCCCGCCTAAATATCTCCACGTTGTCATCCCGAGCGAAGTCGAGGGATCTGCTGTTCATTCCCAGCGTAGAAAACAAGCAAAAGCAGATCCCTCGACTTCGCTCGGGATGACGGGGAAGTTGTTTTTAATCGGGCTTGAAAGCTTCGTTTGCAAGAGGGCAACTTTAGGAGAAGCATGCGAAAAATTTTGCTGAGCGGTTTGATGATTCTCTGTGCGATGCCGGCGATGCACGCGCAGAAAAAAGCGCTGGATAAGCCCGTCTATAAAGTCGATCCCTTCTGGCCCAAGCCGCTCCCCAATAAATGGAGCATGCAGCAAATTGTCGATATCTACATAGACAAAGACGACCACATCTGGATCATTAACCGGCAAACCGACGCGCGCCCGGACGAGACGGGCGCCATGACGAATCATCACATTGAGTGCTGCGTGCTCGGCCCGGAGATCATTGAGTTCGATCAAGAAGGCAACGTTCTGAAGGCGTGGGGCGGACCGAACTACGTGCCGGGTTGGCCGGGACGTCTGCAGACGCTCGGCGTGGATCGAAATCTAAATGTTTGGGTCTCCGGCACGACGCCCGGCGACAGCATCATCAAGTTTGATAGCGATGGCAAATTTCTGTGGGACTTCGGGCATCGCGGGCCGAAGATTCCGGCCAATCAGGTGAAGCAGAACAACCAGCAGACCGATATCTTTCCTCCCGGCATCGGCGCGTTCGATTTCGATGAAGACGCGCACGAAATCTACATCTCCGACGGATTCCTGAACAAGCGCATCCTGGTTTACGACATGGACACAGGCGTGTTCAAGCGCGGCTGGGGAGGCCACGGAATTCCGCTCAGCGAGATCGACAACGACCCCACGCCGGATTACGATATCTCCGGGCCGCCTCCCGATCAGAAGCAGTTCGCCCCGGCCCTGCACTGCGCCCATCCGTCGAAGGACGGCTTCGTGTATGTGTGCGAGCGCGGCAGCGATCGGATTCAAGTCTTCACTAAAGCCGGAAAATTTGTCCAGAGCTTCTGGATTCATCCTTCGACTCAATCGCGCGGCCCGCATTGCGGGGGCATCTGGAGCACCACCGACCCGCCGTGCGGCAGCATCTATAACATGGCGCTTTCCACTGATCCCGAGCAGCGCTACATTTTCGTCGCCGACGGCACGAACAATATGGTGTGGATTTTGAATCGCAAGGATGGTAAGCTCGCGGGATCGTTCGGAGGCAACGGCCGATATGCCGGAATGCTCCACTGGATCGACGCGGTAGCGGTCGATTCCAAGGGGAATGTTTACACGGGCGAAGTGGAAGACGGAAAGCGCATCCAGAAATTTGTGCCGGTGAGCGGCAAGCGCAAGTAGACCGACGCGGGGGCAGCGGTTCGCAGGTAACACGCCGTCACTTAAACAGTCGAGGATCGCGGCGCCTGGCAAAGCGGATATCGCTTTCCACTCGCGCTTTATGTTTTAGTCCCAGCCCCTGCAAGTCAGGGAAGAAGCTAAATGCGTCAAGTCCGGCAAGACGCAGGTAGTCCTCCGCTTCGTCGAAGGTTTCAGGTGGGAGAACGATCTTTCGAAGGTGCCCGCCCCGGACAAGTTCTCCGCCCCACTGTTCATCGAGCGGTAGGAAGCTATCGCCCATTAGCGTGAACCGGGCGCGCTGCTGTACCATTCGCGGGTTAGTGTATACCGGGGCCACCGCGACGGTTTCTAGAGGCTGTTCTGGCGGCACCACGCCGGGATGCCACAGAGACGTGTTCAGGAGTGCGGGCCGAGATGAGTCTCCTCCCAGCGTCAGCAAAGCTTCCCGGCCACAGCTAAGTTTATTCAGCTTGCTCGGATCAAGGACCCAGATCGACGCCGCGTCGCTCGGCTGCCTTCCAAATTGCGCAAAGAACACCGCGCACGCGAAGCTCTCTGTCCAGTCCAAGAGCCTTGTCGGCAGACTGAAATGCTGCATGGCAAACACGACTCCCCAGTCTGATCTCTCGTGGTCGGCCAAGAGAGGCCAAGCCTCGCTCTTGAATTTTCGGTACAGCGACTTGTACTCGGCCCGCAAGAGCTTGACACGTTCGGCGTCCGCGGGCGGATCGGCGAGTCCTTTGCTCATGTGTTCAATATGCCGATGGAGCGTCGCACTCAGTTTCCAGGTCACGTCGCGTTCGCCTCGGAACCAGGCGACATTTCCTTCGTAGCGAGAGGCTTCCACGCCGGTGTGCGCCGTCGAAACAATATCGTTCCAGGAAGTTGGTGGAATCGTCTTACTCATCGCACGTGGTGGCCATTATAGCTGGCTCCGAACTTGGGGCCGCCGCGAGGCCGAGTTCTGGGCTGGCGACGATTGACCCCGCCGCGCCCGACCCGCTAACTTAGTAGTTCTCCCCCATGGGCAAGCTTTACGCGAAGTGGATGAACGATTGGGAAACGCGGCTGTGTCTGGTCTCGACCGATCGTGTCGTGCGGCCCTTCGACTGGGGCCTGGAATGGACTGGCAAATGGCCGGTCACGCTGCAGAATCCGCGCAACGGTCACGATGCCGCGTCTTACCTCGGCCTGCTGAATCGCGCCGTGCTCGCTTCGAGCGACGAATTTTTCTCCTACACGACGCCCGCCGATTTCAAACTGACCGGCAACCTGCTGCGTTTCACCAGCCCCGTGGAGACGCCGCATCACGAGAATAATCGCGTCCATGGCCAGTGGTTTCCAGCGAAGCACAAACCGGGCGCGAGGCGGGTGGCGGCAGTGGTGCTGCCGCACTGGAACGCGCAGGCGACCCAGCACAATTCGTTGTGCGCCGGGCTCGCCAAACTGGGAATTTCCGCGCTGCGCCTGAGCCTTCCCTATCACGATTACCGCATGCCGGCGGAGCTGAAGCGCGCCGATTACGCGGTTTCCTCGAACGTCGCCCGTACTATCGACGCCACGCGCCAGGCCGTCATTGATACGCGCTGCATCGTGGATTGGCTTCAGGCGGAGGGCTTCGAAAGCACTGGCATCGTGGGCACCAGCCTGGGGTCGTGCTATGCGTTCCTCGCGAGCGCGCACGATCCGCGCCTCAGGGTCAATGTCTTCAACCACTGCTCCACATATTTTGCCGATGTCGTGTGGGAGGGACTTTCCTCAAGGCACATCCGGGAGAGCTTCGACGGACAGATCACGCTCGAACAATTGCGCGAAGCCTGGAGCGCCATCAGCCCGCCACACTACATTGAGCGATATGCTTCCTTCAACAAGAAGACGCTGTTCATTTACGCGCGCTACGATACGACGTTTCCGTTGCGCTTTTCGGAACAGGTGGTGGAGAAGGCGAAAGAGCTCGGCATGGATCATAAGGCTGTGGCGCTGCCCTGCGGCCACTACACCGTCGGCAAAACGCCCTTCAAATTCCTCGATGGCTATCACATCTGCAGTTATCTGAAGCGCAATCTCTAGCCACCTCCTGAACCGCACTACTGCTTCCGCCCGAAGCCGCCGATAAACGAGTGATGTTGTGCATTCTCGATCTGAATCCGATGCCGGACAAAAAATCGTCATCGTCTGGTTCGAAGCCTTCTCCCCATCCCGCGGAACCTGTGTCCGAATCGCAGACGGCACCGCACATACTAAGCGCACTCGCGAAGTCCTCTGAAGTCGAGAAGAAGTCGGCGCGGCCGCCGGCGCGAACGGGCGAGGTTCCCGTTTCGGAGCCGATCAACATTCCCGACGAGCCGGCGGCAAAGGCGGAAGAGCTAGTGGCGGAAGAGCCAGTTGCGCAGGACGAAAACGAACGTGACGAAAATGAATTCGAGCCAGGGGAATACGAACTGGTACTCGGCCGCCGTCAGATCGCCAGCTGGCTGTTTGTCGGCACCCTGCTGATCGCGATGTTTTCGGCCGCCTCCTATTACATCGGGAGAATGTCGGCGCCGAATCCGCTGGCGGACCTCGACGGGAAAAGCGAGCCGTACGTCGCGCCGCCGCTGACGGAGGCGACCAGTGCGCCTTCCGCTCAGGATCCGAAAGCTTCCACGGGTGCGGCGGCGTCAACATCGCTCGTAGCACCGGGAACAAGCCCCGGGACGACATCCGGAACAAGCGCCGCGCCGGCTTCGGCGGTTTCCTCCGTACCCGGCACCATTATTCGCGACTGGAACAACCCCTCGACCTCTACGGCTTCCGCGGAGCCTCCGCTGTTCGCCAACCCGCAGCCAGGCGCACTGTATTTGCAGATGGGCGCGGTGGATAAAGGAGTGGCCGTCGTGCTCGCCGAGGGACTTCGCCGGCACGGCTTCAATTCCCTTGTGGCGCCGGGTCCCAGCGAGAAGATCTTTCGCGTGCTGATCGGGCCGTTCGCCACGCAGGAAGATTTCAAGCGCGCCAAAGCTGAAGTGGACGCCATCGATCTGGGAACTTTCGCGCGCCGGTTCCAGAAGTAGGAGACAGGAGTCAGGAGTCAGGAGTCAGAAAAAAGTATCCTAATTCTGTCTCCTGAATTCTGTCTCCTGTCTCCCCTTTCTGAGGGCTTGTTGAAAAAGGGGACAGACCGCTCTGTCCACTCCCACGCTCGAACGTGAAATCACAAGTTTACGAGTGGGGACAGAGTAGTCTGTCCCCTTTTTCAACTGTCTCCTGTCTCCTCTTTCTAGTGCGCCGTGTACTGCTGCTGCGGAGGACTCAGCGCGATCTCAATGGTCCGTTCATCCTCGCCGACGTCGTAAGTCTGTCCGAATGTCTGATAATTCTTGGCGATGATCTGAATCAGGATTTTGCCTTTGGGCATTTCAGGGATCTCCGCTTCGCCTTCCTGCGTGGTGTGAACTTCCCAGCTGGTGCGGACTTTCCTGCCGAGCTTGGCGATGGAGCGCCCTCCGGCGAACTTCACTATGACATTGGCTCGGTCGACCGGCTTGCCGGACGTATTGGTCACCACGATCTTCAGCTTGGTCAAATCCCCGGCGAAAAGGGGCAGCGCGAGCAGCCCCAACAGCAGCAGTTTCCGCATGCGTTGATTATCCCACGCGCCCCACTCGACGGATGAAACGTCGATTAAACTAAGGAGAGCCTGTTCAGGCATGCGCTCAATCAATTCTTAAGGACGAAATCCGCTGCATGATTCTACATATCGTATTGTTCAAATGGAAAGAGGGCGTTACCAAAGAGCAGGTCGACGCCATTGACACGGCCATGGCGAAGCTGCCAGCGGCGATTCCGCAGGTGAAGCAGCTTTTTTGGGGCTCCGACGTTCACTTTCGGGAGGGCAACGCCGACTGGGCGCTGTCGGCGATTTTCGCGAACCAGGCCGATTGGCAAGCCTATCAGGTGCATCCGGACCACCAGGCGATCGTGCAGAATCTGGTCACGCCCATTCTCGCGAGCCGCACGGCCATTCAGATGCCGGCGCCCGCAAACTGGAAAGGTTGATAAGCGTACGGCGGATTGCCCGCTCCATCCCATGCGCAACCTCTCGCCCGACAATGTTACGGAAGCGTTGATTCGCGTCTTCGACGACACGCCCGATCCGCGTTTGAGGGAGCTCATGTGCGCGCTGGTGCGCTCTCTTCATAACTTCGCGCGCGAGGTGCGGCTAACGCCCGACGAATGGTCCTTCGCCATGGACGCCCTGCTGCGCGCGGGAAGAGTTTCCGACGCCCGGCGCAACGAGTTCATCATGTTCTCGGACACGCTGGGCCTCTCCGCCGTTGTCGATATGATGAACGGCGGCGGCGGCAAGGGCGAGACGGCGTTCAGCCAGCTCGGGCCATTTTTCGAGGATGGGCTGCCGCTCTCACCTTCGTATATTGTCGATTTACGAAGCGGGCCCGAAGGCGATCTGCCGGGCGATCCAGTGCTGTTCACTGGATCGGTAGTATCGAGTAGCGGAGAGTCCCTCGCCGGCGCGCTTGTCGACGCGTGGCAAACCGATGTGGATGGCTTGTACGATCTGCAAAGACCGGAACTGAAGGGCGCGAATCGGCTGCGCTGCCGGTTGCGGACCAGCGCGGAAGGACAGTTTGTCCTGAAGACGATTCGGCCGCTGGGATACACGGCGCCCATGGATGGTCCGGGTGGGCAGATGCTGACGGCTACGCGCCGCAACATCTGGAGGCCCGCTCATTTTCATTTCCGCATCGCGGCGGAAAATCATCGGACGCTGGTGACGGAGCTCTTTCCGGAAGGCGATGAACATATCGATAACGATGTCGCCTTCGGCGTGCGCTCATCGCTTGTCATTGAAATGCCGGAATGCCGCTCGGCGGAACTCGCGCAAAAATGGGGAATGCCGGTGCCGTTCCAAAAGGTCGATTACCGGTTCGAACTCGCGCGGCTGTAGGCCCCTTTCGCGTTCAAGAAAACCGTTGCGTTCCCCGAGTAGGCGAAGCCCGTTTGAGCTATTTAAAGCCGGGGGGATTCAAGCCGGACACAGGACCGACATAGGCCAGCAGTCGTCCAGCCACGATCGCGCCAAACCAACATACAAGCGACGCCCAGGCCAGGGTTTTGGCCCTGGTCGGGACAGGTCCCTTGTCAAGAAGTGGATCTCCGAAAACGTCGCCGCGCATTTTGTAAAAGAAGTACGTTCCCGCAAAGACAAAGATCATCTTCACGCCGAAGTCTGGATTCGTCAGCTTGGTGGTGGCATCCGCTATGAGCAAAACCGTGCCCGTGACGGCGTTGAGCCAGAAGGCGGCCCACATCATGGGAATCATCTTTTCCATGGGCTTCAGCGAAGTCTTGGGCCAGAAACCGAGGAGCGCGAGCGAAGTGATCGCGGCGCCACCGGCGACAATCGACATGCCCAGCGTGTGCAGGAACAGAAACATGGGGAACGCCCAGATCGAGCCGGACTCGCGCACCCAGACGCTGAACTGCATTTGTTCCAGCGAATTCAGAAAATCCATCATAACTATGTCGCCACCTTACTGATCATTTGGTATTGATTCCGGCCGAGGCGCCCCGACGCCGCTCTCAGCTCTCCAGACGTTTTTCGCCCTGACTCGCCGATTCGAAGCCCTTGTCTCCGAGTTCCGCGCTCTCCAGTCGTTCCTCGCCTTTGTCGATCAAGTAGGCAGCCAGCGCGAAGACGAGGGTGACGATCAGCACCACGCCCAAGACAATTAGACCCAACATTCAGCACCTCGGACAAGAATAATCGCGAAAATAATCATGCAACCAGGTACGCGTGCATGCCGCGCGGCGCCCGGCGGCACACACCCGCGAGCGTCCTTGCGCTTCCTAGAAGGCATTTCCCAAGAAAGGCAACATGCTGCCGCAGAACATCACGGCGACCCATAAGAACATCGCCGACGCCGCCATCACCTTGGCCGTCATCGGCGCCTCGTCGCCCGGACCAAGCAGCCAGGTTTCGTCGATCACCGTGAAGTAAAGAGCGTTGACGGCGGCCACCATGACAAAGATGATCTTCCAATAAAACGTGCGGTTGGTCGTATACTGTTCCGGCGCGCCGACGAAGAACAACATTCCGGTCAGGACGTTCATCCCAAAACCTAGAATTCCCCAGGGCAACAAGCGATGCAGGGTCATAAAGGAAACGTTCTTCATCACGCCGAGCATGCGGAGATCGACGGCCAGCACCACGCCAAGCAACAGGCTCAGCCCCACAAAGTGCAGCGTCTCGCAGGTCGGCCACATCCACGGCGTGCCGGTTACAAATGTGCCGATGGCCCCGGCGTCAATCAGACCGCGAGCGGGGCCGGCTCCGTTGCGCCCGGATAGATCTGCTTGCGTAAGGATCTCAGGATGACGGATTTCGCCGCCGATATTGGCGGCATTACTCATCAATACGAGGGTCAGCAGACCGAGCACGAGGACGGTTCCCTGGATGCCCTTCGAGATACGCGCGATGCGACGATACTGCCACAGTCCGAGCCACGCCGCGATGCCCGTAAGCTGCATCACTGCGAAGGCCAGCAGCGCGCCATCCTGATGGGCTGCCACCGCCGCTTTCGATACCCCCGGAAGGGCCGAGATCTCCTGCCAGGCGGCGTTGCCGCTGATGTAAACCGCAATCGTCATCACGTCCAGACCAAACAAAATGGCCAGACTAACCCGTTTGACGTCGTCGCTTTTCCAAATCAGCGAAAGTCCGAAAAGCCCCATGGCGACGATCATGCCGATGGTCGGAAAATGATTCAACAGAATGTGGACGTGTGCCAAAGTCATTCGTAACTTTCTTTCATGAATCCCGAAGCGCTTGCCCCTTGCGAAACCTATAGCGGACCACTATATCATCCCCGCAACGTCGTTTAGAAACGACGCACGAGAACGACGCGCGGCGGCGAACCGGCCGGGCGGCGGGGCGAACGCCTAAAGAGCTTCAACCGCCGGCGAAAAACGCGCCCTCTCTGTGTGACGTGCGTCGCCCATTTTCGCATGAATCTTGGATTGTGCGCGACCGAGCCTCGCGCCGCCGTTGTACAGAATAGCAAGGCTAAGTAAGGCTCTTGTAAAAGTTGCCAGGGATTTTTGTAAAGGAAAGCGGGCGGCGCTCGGCTAAGAGCGTCTCGGGAGGAGGTTTAGGGAACGAAGGGCGCTCCGAGGAGAGCGCCCTTCGCCGGAGGGTAGCTCCGTACCGGGCTCGAGACGGAACAGCGGAGGACCGTCCGTGCATGAGCCGAGCTTCGTTTCCGACAGAGTTCGCGTGCTCAGCCGAAAAAGCCGATGGAGCGGCCGGCCGTGGCTACGCCGAACCACAAGAAGATCGCCGACCATCCCGCGAACTTAGCGGCGCGCGGCGAAAGATCATCCCGGCGAACCGCTTTACGAAAATAGCCGAAATGAAAGACGAGGCCGGTGGCGAGCAGCGCCATCTTGATCCAAAAGGAGGTCGCGCCGTAGCATTTGATCGCGACGCCTATGAACATGAAGGCACCCGAGAACAGAATCAGGAACAGGCCGCTGGAGGTGTACGGCGCGAGATCGCCCGCCAGTTCGGAAACCGGCTGGCGAACCATAATGACACCCAGCAGGCGCAGACTCAGAAGCATTACCGTTCCCAGCAGCAGCGTCAAGCCAAACAGATGGACGGTCTCGAGGCCGGGGAAAAAGATCTCCCGGCTGGCCACAAGGTGCCCTAGCGGGCCGTTCTGGCACCAATCGAAAAATGGATAAATGGCTGGCATCGGGTTATTTCCTCAGCGCTTCTCAGGGCCGCGTCCTTTAAAAAGGCCGTCGTCGAACGAACGGCTGGATGTCTCAAAAGGCATTGCCCACGAACGGCAGCATGCGACCCCAGTAGATCACGCCAAACCAGGCGATGATCGAAACCCAAGAGACTACCTTCGCTGAAAGGGGAGGATTATCGTCTGGGCCCAAGCTCTCGATTTGCTTCCGCACGCCGCCTAGATAGAAGTACAGGATGTTGAAGCCGGCGATCAAGATGAAGATCAGTTTAAAGAGGAACGCGATGTTCTTGACGTACTGGAACGGAGCGCCGATAAAAAACAGCGCACCCGTGATCAGATTGATGACGAACCCGGCTACGCCCCACGGCACCATCTTATGAATCGCCGCGGGAGGAATATGCTTGGCGAATCCGAGCATACGGAGGTCGAGCACTCCAATGGAGCCGAGCAACAACGAGAGCCCGATGAAATGCAGGGTCTCGCACGTCGCCCAGCCCCACTTCCAGCCGCCCGCCATGTCGTGGGACAGCTGAGTGGTCATTAGCCATTTCGAAACTTCACTTATCAGATGCCACATGTGCTTGTCCTCTTTTCCTAATTCGAGACGTCCTTCAACCCGCTGACCGGACCGAGGTACGCCATAAGGCGCCCGGCCGTGATCGCAAAAGCCCACAACGCGATGGATACCGCGGCCAGCACTTTGCCGTTCGACGTGTGTTTGACGAAGACCTGTTTTTTGATCTGCATCAGCACGAGCACGGCGATCACGATCAGCCCCATCTTTACGCCGAACACCCAACTGGTCATTTTGGTGGTGGCGTCGGCAAACGTCAGCACTACTCCCGAGATGGCGTTAATCCAGAACCCATACCATGCCCACGGCAGGTACCGTTCCATGCTCATGAGGGGCACCTGAGGCGCGACGCCCAGAAGCCGCAGATCTAGCGCCCAATTGAATCCCACCAGCATGCCCATCCCGATCGCATGCAAGGAAAGGACGATCGGATAAGCCCAGATGGATCCGGATTCGCGGATCCACGTGGCAAAGCCCGTGTTTTCCATTGCTTGATAAATTTCATTCATTTCTCGTGCCTCTCCCAAGGATTGCGCTCTAGACTGCGCTTTCCAAATCCACTCACGGGCAGCCTTTTACGCATTTAAGTGGCCTAGTCTTGAAAAGTCTAAATCTAGTATTGATTTCATAGCGTTATGAGAACTTTTGGAATCCTCTAAAACCTGGCAATTCCGGGATTTTCCCTCAATTCGGCCGGAGAAGGTTGCGGAATTTCGCGCAGCGCGAGAATTTTTGTTGACATGGCGGAAGAAGAGCAATTAACATATTGCCTATAGACATACTAGTCTACTAGATTGTAGGGCGGAAAAAACATTGAGTTTACAACCGAAGTGGCCCCTCGCTTGGGCGTTAGTGGCAGCTGGGGCGATGAACATGGGGGCGCAGTCGGCGGCTGCGCAGAGCCAGTCGAGCAGCGATCAGATCCAGTCGTTGAAGGATCAGATCAAAATCCTGGAGCAAAAAGTTGAGGAGCTCGACCAGGAGACGAAAGTAGCCGAGCGGAAGGCGGAACTAAAGGCAGAGGACGATGCCGCCAAAGACAAAGCGGGCGCTCACGTGACGGCGGACCCCACCGGTTTCACGATCCGCTCCAATGACGGGGATTCGTTTCTGAAGATCGGCGCCGATCTGCAGATCGATGATCGCGCATTTCTTGGACCGGCGACCACGACGCTGCCCGATACCATTCTGCTGCGCCGCGTCCGTCCCACCCTTTCAGGGACAGTCTTCAAGTACGTCGACTACTTTTTCCGGCCCGACTTTGGCCAGGGGACCACGGTCATTTACGACGCTTACATACAGGTCAATTACTTCCCGATGTTCGCGCTGAGGGCCGGCAAATTCAAGCCGCCGGTTGGACTGGAACGCCTGCAATCGGATGACGATACTACTTTTGTCGAGCGCGGCCTTCCCACCTTGCTGGTTCCCAGCCGCGATATCGGCTTCCAGGTGGGAGGAGACGTCGTGAAGGGGAGGGTCAACTATTCCGTGGGCGTGTTCAACGGTGTCCCTGACAACGGGCTGAGCGACACTGCGCCGAGCGATCACAGGGACTACGCGGGACGTTTTTTTTTTACACCCTTCCAACCGGACGAAGGCCATATCCTGCGAGGGCTCGGATTCGGCGTGGGCGCGTCTAGCGGAAGTGTCGATGGAATCGCGCTGCCTTCCTACAAGACCTTCGGACAGAACTCGTTCGTCACGTTTGCGTCAGGAGTGGCCTCGGACGGTCACCGGACACGGCTGTCTCCGCAAGGCTACTACTACCTCGGGGGCTTTGGAGTGTTTTCCGAGTACGGCGTCGACCAGGAGGCTTTCCAAAAAGGAGCGGTGCGGCACGACCTCGCGGTGCGATCCTGGCAAGTGGCGGCGTCTTACGTTCTGACAGGGGACCGCAAAGGATTTGGGACGCTGGTGCCACGCAAGAGTCTGGATCCCAGCAATCACGGCTGGGGCGCGCTGGAACTGGCCGCGCGAGTCGGCGATTTCAGCATCGACAAGGGCCTGTACAACTACGGCTTTGCCACGGCCGCGACCTCGGCGCGGCGCGCGCATGAGTGGACCGGCGGCGTGAATTGGTACTTGAACCGCACGGTGCGGTTGTCGGAAACTTTCGGACTGACCACTTTCGAGGGCGGCGCCGTGGGGGGGAACCGGCCGACGGAGAAGGCGCTTATCACGCGGGTCCAGCTAAACTTCCATCAGACCGGGATCGAATAATCCCGCCGATGAAGCCGCGGTTGCACGTCCGCACGGCCTCGCAAACTGATTCAGCCCTGATAAGGGAAACGCTGGATTTCCTTCACACAGCGCGAAAGAGCTTCGTACAAAGTCTGGCCCCATCCGCTTGGAGTGTAAGGAGCAATTTTCTGGTTGGTCTGCTTGTCAGTCTGTGCGAAGAAGGGACGGGCGGGATCGCGAGGGGTGTGATACTCACGAACCGTGATGTTGAATTCAATCTCCTGACCGTCCTGTATTTTTTTGACGCAAAACGAATGCACGCGCGCCAGTTCCTGCGACGGATCGGTCTGCGCAAAACCCCAGTCATTCATGCAAAGTTCTCCCTCGTGGCGATCGATCAAGCGCGGAATATCTATCTTAACAAGTGAGTATCGACCCGCTCATTTGCATTTCGCGGCTCTACTTGCAAGCTCATTTTGCATCCTGGCGTTCAATCAACCGTTACTTTTCGATGATGCCGCGGCAGGTTTTCGCGCCGCACAGGCACGCCGTGCGCTCGCCGTTTTTCGAGAAGTTGTAGTCGATGAGGAGTTCCTCGCCGCGGCGGATGGGACGGAGGCTGTTGTAGAGAATATGGCCCTTGACGATGCGGGCGACCAGATTCGGCTCGCAACTGTGATTGATGATTTCCGCACCGCTGCCGCCCACCGCGCCATCGAGCGTCCAATAGGCGTCGACCGCGAACAGATAGGTGTAAGAGCCTCGGTCTCGGTCCTTGGCCTGTTTGCGATTGAGGCGCTCGCCCGTGTATTCGATCACCTTGCGGTGGGCCGGAATGGGCTCGCCGGCGTACACGCCGTAACGATGAATCTTCGATCGCTTGATGATCAGCTTGAAGCACGCTAGTTGTGGATCGATGCGAGGAGTGCGGATGGGGGACTTGGGCATGGGCGCTGCGGAGAGGAACGGCATATCCGGCCGGCGGGTGAAGCCTGATGATCCAGGGCCGGCTTACCGCGTTCCCGTCACCGAAACGAAGGATAACACGGGCATCTCCGCCTCTCCAAGCAATCTCGGCAGCGACACGATTATTGGTCCGAAGCTCATTGACAGTCGATTTGGCCGTTTTGAAGGACACTAAGATTCGCGAAAATCTGGGCCTGCAGTTCCGCGCGGAATTCTTCAACATCCTCAACCATACGAATTACGCGCTGCCCATTTCGACTCTGTTTACCGGTGGCGGGGCTACGCCAGGTGATCTGACCACTTATACTGGCCGCAACGAGAGTGCCGGCCAGATCGTCAACACGCTGGGAACTCCGCGCCAGATCCAGTTCGCGATGAAACTCATCTTCTAAGAAACTCAAGCGTCGGCCGCGATAATCCGTCGCCGGGTTGAAAAGCCGCGCCGGGAACGGGGCAGGAATCGGGGCTGGTTGGATCACGGGATTCGACCGGCCGGCCTGGGTTGGGTCAAACGGAACGAATCCCACGCCGGGCGAACCTCCCCCGCCGGAAGCGTCCAACCGGAAGCGCGGGCCGGCGCGGGGTTCAAGAACGATGCATCGGAGGTAGAGTTACAGTAGTAAAAACCAGAATGCCATTCCAGGAAGGGACTTTCATATGTTAAAGCGCCTCGCGGCCGCCACAATTCTCATAGCGGCGGCAACGTCCGCACTGGCCCAAGATCAAACGGCCCGCCAGCCGGGAGCGGTCTACGACTTCGACGTGAAAGGTCAAAAGCCGGTCCCTGCTCCGCCGCACGACATTTCGGGCATTTGGGAGCCGGCGAAAGGGCCGGGGGACGCCATCCAGGCGAATGGCGCGAAGGCCATGCCATCCGACGGGAAGCCGGAACACGTTTTACCCTTCACACCCGCCGGAGAGGAAGCGTTCAAGGCCCATAAGCCTGGATTTGGAGCGACTGCTGTTCCGACCGCCTTTGTAAACGATCCGGTGGACATCTGCGATCCTCAGGGGTTTCCGCGAATCGTCCTGCATAATTTCAGGACAAGCCAGATCGTTCAGACCTCAAACCAGGTGCTCATTCTTTATGAGTTCAATAAGAAATGGCGGGTCATATGGAGGGACGGGCGCGCCCTCCCGCAGAACCCAGAGCCAAGGTGGTGGGGAACGTCGGTGGGTCAGTGGGTGGACGACCATACGTTCGTCGCGCATACCGTAGGGCTTGACGACAGAACCTGGCTCGATAATGCCGGACGTCCGCACAGCGACGCTCTGCAAGTGGAGGAACGGTATCGGCGCGTGGATCGCGACCACCTGGAAATGACGATTACGATTACCGATCCAAAGATGTACACGAAGCCTTGGGTAGCGCTCGACAAGATGTCGTTGAGATTGCAACCACCCGGTTTCGACGTCATGGAGATGGAGTGCTCGCCTTCGGAAACAGCGGAATATAATAAAAAACTCGGCAATACCGCTTCCGGCGTGAGCGGCAAATAGGGAAGGCAAGTTTTTTGCTGAGTGGGGAGTGTATGATGATGTGCGATGCGGATCATCACACTCGAAGAACACATTACAACGCCCGATATCATCAAGGCCGCGCCGATGGCGATGAGCTCGCTGGCCTTCATGCAGTCCATTCAGGGAAAGCTTCTCGACATGGGTGAGGGGCGTATCGCCGATATGGACGCCGCCGGAATCGATATGCAGGTTCTCTCGGTGGTGGCAAACAGCGTGGACAAGCTGGAGGCAGCCACCGCGAACGATCTGGCGCGCGACGCGAATGACCAGATGGCAGCAGCCGTTCGGGCGCATCCCGACCGCTTTGCCGCCTTCGCAACGGTGGCGCTGCAAGAGCCGGACAAGGCAGGCGCGGAGCTCGATCGCTGCGTCCAGCAACTAGGCTTCAAGGGCGTCATGCTGAACGGCACCGCCAATGGTCAATTTCTCGACCATCCGCGATTCACGCCGATCTTCGAAGCCGCGCAAGCGCTCGACGTCCCCGTCTACTTGCACCCGGCGCCGCCGCCGCAACCGGTTATGGACGCTTATTACAGCGGCCTGCCAGGCTCGTTGGGATACTTTCTTTCGACCGCCGGCTGGGGCTGGCACGTGGAAACCGGCATGCACAGCCTGAGATTGATTGTCGCAGGCGTATTCGATCGCTTCCCCAAACTGAAAATTATTATCGGGCACATGGGTGAGAACCTGCCCTTTTCCATTGTCCGCTCTGAATCGGTGCTAGGACGGGCGGCAACCAACCTGAAGCGCTCCGTCGGTGAGTATTTTTGCGAGCACTTCTTTTTGACTACCAGCGGGTATTTCAGCACGCCGCCGTTTCTTTGCATGCAACAAGTAGTCGGGATCGACCGGATCATGTTTTCCGTGGACTATCCGTTTAGCTCCAACGCGGTTGGGCGCAAGTTTCTCGACAGCCTGGCCATCAGTCCGAAGGACATGGAAAAAATCACGCATCGCAACGCTGAGCAGCTTCTGAAGCTATAAGAGAAGTCTTCAAGAGAAGTCTTCGCGGAACGTTCGCAGGGGCTCGAACCCAAATGCAGTATGGCATCTTAATCTTCTCTTCCCTTTGCCCCTAGCAGCGCGGGGTTAAAAGAGTCATTTTCACGCCGCGATCAAACGCTTTGGGCGATGGGCTGGAGAGCCAGCCGATGACCGAAGTTGCATAAGAGCGACGCCGTAGCCGGCGGAAGGGCCCGGAAGCATTCCGCAACGGAAAATAACCCACGCAAACGTCTCTGCCAGCCTCGCGGCGTCCCTTTTCCGAACAATGTGCGCATCAACAGCCCGAGATTGGCTGCTCCCGAGTGCACCACCAGCCGCTTGAGAATATTTTCTCGCCCACGCAAATGAACTCGGCGCATCCCGCCGCGATCATATAAATGCTGATTCCATCGTTCCAGTTTCTCGCCGCGTTGCCGCAGCAACCTGAGGCCTCGCTCTCCGCGAATACGCTGCCGATTTGCATACACCGCTTGTTGTTCCCGCTCTTGCTCGTTCCACCGCTGCCGTCCGCGATTGGGCTCCGAGCAGTACGTGCGCACGCCCCACTCCGTCAGTTCGCTCACCACCGCGCGGCTGTGATAACCCTTGTCGGTGACCACCTCGCGCGGCCCATCCGCGCTCACCTGCCTGGCAACTTCGTCACTGTCGGCATCCGCGACCACGGCTGCGATGCGTTCGCCTGCTTCCGCTACCGTCTCCTGAATCGTTTCCGTATCGCCTGCGTTGGCTGGGTGCAGCGTGACTGCGACGATCGCTCCGGTCTCCATATCCACCGCGTGTTCGGCCTTGTGCGCCAGATGCGTGCGACCATCCTTCATCTTGGTGATGCGCGCGTCGGGATCCTGCGGATGCGTCCAATCGTCGTTCGATCCCTTCTTCGGCCGCTTGCGATCCAGCTTCGCCAACTGCTCCCGCGTGGGCGTCTCGATGCCGCTTTCCTTCGCCAGTCGCGCCAGGAACTCTTCGTAGCGCTCTCCGGTGTCACGCCGTACAATCGACCGCAGTGCCGCGTTCGCCTCCAGCGTCGTCGCGTCAATGCCGATCGTCGTTCCCTTCAGCAGCTTCTTTTCAGCCAGCACAGCGAGGACCCATTGGAACACTGCCTGATGCGTTTCCACGTCCATCAAACGCCTGGTCCGTGAGATGGTCGAGTGGTCCGGCACGCTTTCATCCAGCGCGATTCGCACGAACGACCGGATCGATAAGCTATCGCTGGCCCGCCACGCGATTCCTCGTTCCGAATCGATCCCTTCGAAATAGCCCACCATCAGCAGCCGGAAATAGATCCCCGGCGACAAACCCGGCCGGCCCACTTCCCCCGCATAAAACTCCTCGCAGATTGTTTCGACGTACTCGTCGAACTTCTTGTCGTCCAGGATCTGATTCAGCCGTTGGTAAAACGGATGACTCGCCCCGATCGGCAGCGCCGCCGTTGGCGTCCACAACCCTTCTTGCCGGACCCGCTTCTTTCGTCGTCCCATCGCCATGATCTAAAGACGATCAGAATACTCCCGAGGTCACATTCCCGCTGGCTTTTCACCACGCGCTGCTAGATGTGCCTGGTCGCCTGAATCGATGCTTAGCATAAAAAAGACATAAAGAATAAGCTCTTTTGTTTTGATCTTTTTTATCCCTTTTTACGCTTCTCGCCACAATCGTTGCAAAAGACACGAAATCGCATTCTTGAATATTTTCGTTATGTTGTTGTTTATAATCGCTTGGCCCTCTTGCTTAGCCGCCGCCTGCAAATGGACTCCATCAAAATTTCCTTGCGTTAGTCTTTATGACTTTTTCATGATCGCGAGCGCATACTGAATTAGCCATGGGAGCTATTGATGCGAATGCGTGAGAGATAGGCTTCCAAGAGATCTGGTGGGCCATCGCATCCCGCTGGCGTTTTTAGAGTGTCGCCATGGGTCCGTCTCGCAAGGCAACAGACTTAGAACGCGCTTGTTTCCATTGGCTTTTTTGCCAGAGGATTAGTGGCTTAACCATTTCGCTAGCCGTCTGTTAGCACGGAAGCGAGGAAGGATATTTGTGCCAAAAAGCAGCGGGAAGCGAATTACTATTGCGTCACGTAAGTCCGGTCCGGTACCCGACGCCCTTCAAATCGGGGACATAAAGCTGGAACGCGAACGCCGCTTGGTGTGGAAACGTGGTGAACGGATCCGACTGTCACCCAGGGGATTCGATTTGCTGGCTTACTTAATGAAAAACCCGGGCGCGCCCATGACGCACGTGACGCTACTGCGAGCAGTGTGGGGACCTGAGTACGGTAGTGAGCTTGACTACCTCAACTTTTATATCCGCACGCTTCGGAAAAGAATCGAAGACGATCCGGCGCGACCCGAGTATATCTTGACCGAAGATTGGGTCGGCTACCGCTTTCGCAGTCATTCCGTCCTTGGTGGCGTGAAAGATCGGCAAAGCTTCGAAGTGGCGCTCTGAAACCCAATTTTTTATGTTCGTACCCGCAAACTGGATTGTTCCGGTTGAAGATCCTGACAGATGAATCGCGTCCGTGCGGATTATTTTCAAGAAGTGCGAAGGCTGACAAGGCCGCGGCATTCCCGTAGGCAGGCTGCGCCGGCGCTCGGAGAGGCCGGGCTTGGCACCTTGCGAATCGACGCGCTACGTTGGGCAATACGCACAAATCAGGTTACATTCCCTTCGCAAATTCCAACTTTCGAAAAACATGATAGGCCCGATTTGCAATGGAGATTCGCACAACTCTATTTTGTCCTTGGCTGGAACTGTGAAGGCATCGCGGCAAAATACGGAATGATTCATCAGCGGGTCCGGCAGGTTCTGAACGCTTGGAAACGTCGCGCCATCGAAATGGGATACATTCAGTTCGTTCCCCCAGCGGATACGCAGAACTCAGTTGTCCAACCGGTGCCGCTTGAACTTCCCTCTCCCCCACCTTCCCCACGGCGGTTGGGCAAATTCGAGTGCGATGCCGAGCCTGTCGCTTGCTGAAAATAGAGATAGTCACTTGGGGCATCAACGCTTCGGTTCAGATCGAATCGTGATCGCGCGCGCGTATTTCGTAAACCTTGAGAGCCACCGCTCGGCGTGAGGGTTCAAGCCCGGTCCAGCATCGAGCGAGCAGTCGTCTTGGAACGAGCAGTCGTCTTGCGCGGTTTTGCGACGATCGCGGCCGTCTCAAAGAGTATGTCCCTGATTTGAACGAACATCCGTGTTCAGGGTTGGTGACTTGCCTATTGAAATGGCACCAGCGCTGCCAATTCGACTTGGAGCTCATCTTGCAACTCCGCAAGTTTTTGTGCTTTTTATGCCTTTTTTATGTATTTTGCTTGACACTTGGAGTGACAAGAAGAAAACCCTACCGTCCCCAAGGCACCACGTTGTCGTCGAGGCGCAGACCGGTTGGCGCGACACGCGGAGAAACCATGAAACGCAGTGAAATAGCGAAATTCGCGTTGGTAGCAGTCGTCTTAAGCCTCGCCCCGTCCCTTCGAGCGCAGAAATCCGCGCGCGATCGATTGCCTGTGCTTCGGGCCGACGTCAAAATGGTTCTTGTTCCCGTGACAGTAACGGATCGGAGGGGTGCCAATCTAAATGGCCTCGACAGGGAGAATTTCACCGTTTTGGATGACAAGGTTGCGCAAAAGATTGTCTCGTTCAGTAATGAGGACTCTCCTTGTTCCGTCGGTCTGGTGCTGGACATCAGCGGTAGCATGCGAAATGCACTACGCGACGCCAAAGATGTCGCGCAAGCTTTCCTGAGAACCGCGAATACCGAAGATGAATTTCTCCTTTTGACGGTTTCAACGGAGCCCGCGGTCTTCCCCGGATTCACTAGCGACATCGACGCTCTCGAACAAAGCGTCGGGACCACGAGGCCCGGTGGGATGACGGCGCTCGTCGATACGGTCTATCTCGGTTTGAACCGGATGAGGGAGGCCAGCCGGCCGCGCCGAGCGTTGCTGATTCTCTCCGATGGAGTCGATAACCAGAGCCGGTATTCGCAAAGCGAACTGCTGCGAGTGGCTCTCGAGGCGGATGTTCAAATTTACGCGATCATTTTTGAAACGGGTTCGGCCGGAGCAACGACGGGTACGATACCGTTTCGTCCCAGTCTCGTCAGGAAACCTGGCGACCAGGGACCGGAGCGGCAAAGCCCAGAGATGCTCGAAAAGCTTTCGGATAGCACGGGTGGACTTCACTTCCGTGTACACAATCAGGCTGAGGCCAAAGACGCCGTGATCAAGGCGGGTCAGGCACTCCGCAGCCAATACCTAATCGGATATAACACCCCTGATTCCGAGGCCTCCGGGAAATGGCATCGGGTTCAAGTTAAACTCGACCGGGCGCAGGTGCAGATTTACGCTCGCACCGGTTACTACGCCCGCTGAGAACTTTCTGCCCCTTTTAGATGTCCGCCGGATTTCCGCGATGCTATCGTGCACCATGCGTGGGCGTCGTGGATTCGCCGGATGAGGCGCAATTAGCCCACGGGCTCCATTCGATCATGAGCCCAACCTCCTCCAGCGAACGATAGCTCGTTGACTGCATATGCCCCATGCGGTCGGTGCATTAGCTTTAATAATTAAATCAATAGAAAAAATCGATTGGCATTCGTGCACAGATCGGGCATAGACTCTTACGTAAGCCCAGTTAGCTTTGAGACAGGATTTGCCCCCTGCGGGTCCGCCAGATCCTGAATTACCACTTTTATCAACAGCTTAGGAGGTAACACCGTGAGCTATTACCGCTTGAAGTGTGTCTACGCATGGATGTTTGGCGGACTGGCAGCAATGGCATTTGGGCAGACCCCAGCGACCGGTCAGACGTCCGGAAGTGAGACTACGGCAGTTCAGGCAACAACCGACCAAACCCCGGCAGCCCCGGCTGCGCCTGCAGCTCCGGCCGCCCTTTCCACGCCTTCGATGACCGGCCCCCTCGCAGGCCTTCCCCCGGCCGTCTTCGAAGCCGGGCCTTTCGGTAAGATAGCCGTTAACGGCTTTGTCAGCGGTATGGGCCTCTTGCAGAATAATCACGTTCCTGGCGACGATAGTAAACAGGCAGCCTTAAGCAACGGCCAGCTGTTCCTGCAAAAGACCGACGGCTGGTTTCAATTCTATGTGCAGGCCGGAGCTTACAATATTCCCGCTCTCGGTCTGCCTTTCGTGAACACCAATCGCACCATAACAGGCCTCTTTGGCCCTCTACCAGTGGCCTTCGTGAAACTACAGCCGGGGAAGAACACCTCGATTCTGATCGGCGAACTGCCCACGTTGATCGGCGCAGAGTACACCTTCACCTTCGAAAATATGAACGTGGATCGCGGCCTGTTATGGAACCAGGAAAATGCGGTCAATCGCGGAATCCAGGTGAATCAGACCATGGGTAAATTTACCGCTTCCGTGAGCTGGAACGATGGCTTCTATTCCGACCGTTATACGTGGATTAGTGGCGCATTGGCCTACGCCAACGGGCCGCACGCGCTGTCGTTCGTCGCGGGTGGAAATCTCGGGCAGACCGCTTTTCAGACCTTTGCCACGCCTATCCAAAACAATGGCAGCATTTACAACGTGATCTACACGTATAGCAAGGGGGCGTGGATACTGCAGCCCTACTTTCAATACACCGACGTTCCAACCAATGCGAAGATCGGCGTTGTGAACGGTTCGTCGACCACGGGCGGCGCAATCCTGTTGAGCTACGCTTTCAAGCACGGCTTCTCGCTGCCGGTGCGTTTCGAATATATTTCGAGTTCCGGGAGCGTCGCCCGGAACTCCATTAACCTCCTGTTCGGTCCGGGAAGCGAGGGTACATCATTCACAGCGACGCCTACTTTTCAAACCGGAGGCTTCTTCGTTCGAGGGGACATTGCTTGGGCTCATGCGAGCAGCCAGACGCCCGGTGACGTCTTCGGACCTTTGGGCCTGAACAACAACCAGTTCAGGGCTGTCGCGGAAATCGGCTTCGTGTTTGGCAACAACATCATGGAAAAGAAGCAGTAAATTCAGGAAGACCCGTCGCCCATGGGGGATGGCGTTCCGTAGGGCCAATTTCGGCGTCGTTGCTAATCTTCGATGCGCGATCGCGAACCTCGTCTTGCTATTTACGGGCATCGGCGCGAAAATAGAGCCGTTCGCGGGTTGGTCGTTGCTTAGTCGGGGGATTTAGGAGGAATCTAATGTATGAAAGTTACCAGCCCCACGCGACCGTTCAATTTCAATATTGATCACGACAATCGCCAGAATTGGCCCATTGGTGTGCCCTGAAAGGACATTAATGATCCCCCGAGTAGCGGAGAGTGTCCACGTGAGCCATCTCTTGATCAAGTTAAAGGACCTCAACGTCGAAGTCCAGAAACTCGCTCTTGCCCCTGATCTAGACGAGAACGATCTCGCTCTCTTAGAGGAAGCACAACACGCCTGCGACGTCGGAACTGAATTCGTGCTCAATCACCGGCCGGTGCAGGCGAGATACGCGTATGCATTTGCCGAACTTTGCGCGGCCGTGGTGCAGGGCGAAGAGCGCTGCAACAGACTTAGAAGGCTTCTAGAAGATTTATTGAAAGAGTAGGCCGCAGTTCAGTTTTGAACTCGCCCGCGCGCTGCCGATTGTTGTGCGAAGGTAAGTATTCCACGAGCGCGTAGCCGCCGTCCGATTGCCAGGCTCGCTAAGGTACTTCTTTCGACCGCCGGCTGGGGCTGGCACGTGGAAACCGGCATGCACAGCCTGAGATTGATTGTCGCAGGCGTATTCGATCGCTTCCCCAAACTGAAAATTATTATCGGGCACATGGGGGAGAACCTGCCCTTTTCCATTGTCCGCTCTGAATCGGTGCTAGGACGGGCGGCAACCAGCCTGAAGCGCTCCGTCGGTGAGTATTTTTGCGAGCACTTCTTTTTGACTACCAGCGGGTATTTCAGCACGCCGCCGTTTCTTTGCATGCAGCAAGTAGTCGGATCGACTGGATCATGTTTTCCGTGGACTATCCGTTTAGCTCCAACGCGGTTGGGCGCAAGTTTCTCGACAGCCTGGCCATCAGTCCGAAGGACATGGAAAAAATCACGCATCGCAACGCTGAGCAGCTTCTGAAAACTATGAGAGATAGCCATCGCGGAACGCTCGCCGGGCTCGATCCCAATACAGTCGTTTACGGCATCTTATCTTCTGCTTGTACCCGATGGTGATCTCCGTGCTCGACTAGTCCAGGGACTTTGGGGACACCGACTTCGTCACCTGCTAGGGTTTTGCGCGATCGCTTACTAGCGCGAGGAGCAAGGCGTGGGGTGCCACTTAGAGCCGTCGGGTTCCCTCTTGTAATTCGAACTCACGATAAAGCGCTCGGTGAGATAGAGCGGATCGACGACGAGCGAATTAACGATTAGCCACTCGTCACCGTTCGGCTGCTTCGGGATGAGGTCGAAATACTCTGTTAGCTCCGCGTTCTGGCTGTAGGGGATTCCATTGCGGCGCAGATATCCGGCGCGTAGATTATTGGTCGTCACCTTGAGATCAAGCGGGCCGGAAGGCCGATCGCGGCGCTTCGGTCCGGAGCCTACTTCCCACTCAGCCACCGAAGAACCCTGCCAGCTCCGCTGCCCGGCGGGAGGAGCTTCGTGGAAATGCAGCAGGCGCGCCTGCGTCCCGTAGTCGGTTTCGATCTTGAGCGTGCTGTCATCCACCCACGTTATGTGCAGCCTCGTCGGCAATCTCATGAGCGATGGTGCACCATAAGCGCGGCACTGCTCGCCGGCCTTTTCGTCTTTTGCCGGGTCCCACGTATCGGCGGCACGACGGCCTTCGAGGTTGAGCGGTACGCCCGAAAAATCTCCTTTGTCCGGCGTGATCATGCGCCAGCGCCAGTCTTCATCGATAACGGCGACCCAATATCCCGTGAGATCGAACGGCGCGCCAGCCTTGCCGGTCTTCCCTTCCGTTCGCTCCCGATTTGGGCGTCTGCGCCTGGAGCTGCAGTATATCTCCCGGCCGCGGCTGTTGCTGCTGCTCGGGCGGCGCCTGAGCATTGGCGCCGGGCAGGATTCCGAAAAAGAGCGCCAACACCGTCCCGCCGATGAGACGGTAGCGTGATAGCGAGTGCATGCGAACGATCATTGATAATTCCTTAGCGCCTTATCATTCCTCGCGGCCAAGCATTTCTAGCGCTTCGCAGGTGTGGCCGTCCCCTGCTTTGCCGGACTTGCCGCCCTCGTCGCCGAGGCCGGTTTCGCGGCCTGAGAAAGGTCCTGGTACACGGCCTCGACGAACATGTCGGTGGTCCAGTCAGGTTGCGAATAGCGCCGTTCGTATTCGAGCGCGGGGCGCCCCGCCTTCACCTGTTCCAGCGTCAAACCATTCTTGACCCCGTCCTCAATCCGGTCGCGTACAATCTGCACCATCTCGCGATAGAACTCAACGTCCGCTTCGTCCGAAAGGCGCCCGTGCGCCGGTACGATCATCGTGCCGCCCTGTTCCTTCTCGCCGGGCACGGCGAGATTGAGTAGCTGATTCAGGCTGTCCACGATTCCCTGGATGTGGCCGCCATGGACCGCGTCGATCTTCGGAAAATTCATCGTGCTGAAGATCTCGCCGGCCGCGATCACGTCCGATCGGCGCAGATGGACGAAGCTGTCTCCGTCGCTGTGAGCGCCCGGCTGATGGATGATCCTTGTCGATCCGCCGTTGAAGAATACATCTTTCCCGCGGGTGAAAACGTCGGTCGGCCACGCTTCCAGGGGATAGACGGCTTGTTGGCCACTGGGAGCACTCATCCGTTCGAGGACGGTCTCGTGTGCCAGAATCATCAATGGCTCGCCGGGCGGCCGTCCGCCTAAGGCGCCGCGCACAATACCGCCCGACACTTTCGCCAGCGCGTCGTTTCCGCCGACATGATCCGGATCAGCACTGGTGTTAATGATGTAGCGAATCGGCCCGCTGGAGAGCTTGCCTATGGCTGCCAGCAACTGCCCGGTCATGGCTTTCGTCCCGGTATCGATGACAAGCACGCCGACGTCGCCGCCATAGGCGCCGTCGTAATTCTCTTCACCCGCGGGCAACTCGGTCTGCACCGTGATGTTGGCGCCGTCACCGACCAGCATGTAAACATTCCTGCGAATCTGCTGGATTTTGATTTCGGACTCGTCCGCATTCGCAGCCTTCGGAGCGACGCGTGCCGGGGGCGATTGCGGGTTGGCCGGGCGCTGAGCCGCGCCAAGCGACATGATCCACGAGCACAACGCCAGTGCGACTGCGAAAACACGCAATCGGGTGACTTCCCGTATGTTCATTCCTTTTATTCCTCGACCCGATCGAAGACCTGCACGTTGTGATACTCCACGCCCTGCCCGGTTCCGTCGTTCTTAAACGTCAGTACCTTGCCATCGGCCGACAGCGTGAAAGTAGCCGTTTCCACGACCTTGCCGCGGTCTTTGGCGATGCGCTCGATCGTCGTCGGATTCACTTGGCGCAGCGAGACCGCGTCCATCGTGCTCGAATCCTGCACTGGATAGTCTTTGCCGTCGAGTTTCGCCGTGTACTCGACGCGCAGGAAATTAGTCGCATTGGTGACAAGCTGCGTGTCCGTAGTGTGCTTGATGGAGTCGCCTACCTTTTCCAATACCATCGTGCGCCATTGAGGGGCGCTGCCGTCCGCGCCGGAGAGTGAAAAATTCTCCAGGTCGCTCTTGAATGTCGATTTCGCAATGCTCAGGGTCCATTTCCCGAAGAATCCGGTCTGGCCCGTAACGGCGCGCCTGGGTCCGGAATTTATAGCTGCAGCTCGCTGTTCGGCCTGCATTTTGAACATGTACTCGGGATAGGTTGTTTCCTTGTGGCCCAAAGCCGCATCGAGCGGAACGTGGCGTTGTGTGACGAACTCCTGTATCTGACTGTTCTTGCCGGGAAGGAAGTGCTGCACGGTATCGCTACTTTGGCCGGGAGTTTCGTCGCCGACCTGCGCGGGTCCGCAGTGCCCGCGACCCAGCCGGATGTCCTCGGCTTCCCAGTTCGTCGTTTTTACGACCGGCTCTTCGTAAAAGATGGGGTCGTCAATAATCGACGTCAGCAGCAGCATATCGCCGTGCCGCTGCCAGTACTCCGTCGTCACTGCCTGATCGCTGTGCGGCGCGCCGTTTCGCTGCAGATACCCGGCCTTGATGTGCGTCACGGTGACCTTCAGCATGTTGCCGATCCATTCTCCAGTCGCAAATCCTTCCCAGGTGTGTGGGGCGTACTCGGGCGGGTGCGGGCGCCCATCCATCCATATTTCCTGGAATGCATCGATATCCCAATCGATTCTGTACGCCAAGAACTTCCCCGTGGCCGGCTCAATTTCCTGGACGATCCGCAAGTTTGCCGGACCGCGAATCCCATAGATGCTGGTGTGCGGGCGGCACTGGTTGTGGGGAAGCGAAAACCAGCTCGGATTCCACGACTCTGCCATGCGGCGACCGGCGTCGGTCATGGCAAACCCAGTAAAGTCTCCAATCTGCAAGCCAGACCGGCGTTCCCAGAAGTCTTCGTGAAACCGGTTACCCCATTCGCCGACAATATCCGTTGTCTGCGCGGAAGCGTATGTTCCCCCGAGAGTCATTAACGCCATCATCCCGATGAGTCGGCTTCGATGGATGTCCGCCATGATATTGGTCTCCTAAAATAAGATCTTAAGCCCAAATTGAATCTGGCGCGAGGGGGTGATCGTGCTTGTAATCCGACCCGCTGCCGGCCTGCAACACGCAATTGCCGGCGGTCGAGGCCGGCAGCGGCGTTGGGGGAGGTGTCGAGCAACCCGGCCAGAAAAGCAGGCTTTCCGGAGCCGAATTCGTATTGTCATTCTGATTAAATACCGCAGCAAAGCCGTATCCATCCCCGGTAGTCGCAAGTGACGAAACGGTGCCCTGGCGTACGTTCGGACCGCCATTTCGACAATCGCGATCACCCTCGCCGTGCTGCTGCAGTTGTTGCAGCTTGATCTAATCTCTCACGGCGTTCGCGATCACCTGCGCGCCATAGCGAAAGCATAGTTGTCTCTTAATCGTCAAGCCGTTTTTCCCGGAGCTGTCCTACGGCGAGCAGGATTCCTTGGAGCAAGGCTTGCGGCCGGGGTGGGCATCCTGGAATGTAAACATCCACAGGTACGACCTTATCAACGCCTCCTAGCGACGCGTAGTTCTCACCAAAGATTCCGCCGCTGATGCCGCAAGCGCCGACCGCGACGACTAACTTCGGTTCGGGCATGGCTCGATATGTCTTTAGCAACGCTAGCTCCATATTTCGAGTGACTGGACCGGTGACCAGGAGCATATCGGCGTGACGAGGAGATGCGACGAAGTGAATGCCGAAGCGTTCGATATCATAGATCGGATTGCTCAGCGCGACAATTTCCAGTTCACATCCATTGCACGATCCTGCATCGACTTCCCGGATGGAGAGAGAGCGCCCCAGAAGCTTGTGGATTTTTTCGCGCGCCTTCCTTCCGACGCTCTCGACATCTGCTTCGACATTCGAGACAGCGTGATGCACCGCGCGCAATTCTCGATGAGTACCATCACCATTCAAAGTGTATTCGGCAGCGAGGACGAGGCTGCCGCGATTTGCAACCGCCAGTTCAAATTCCCGGGTGATTCGCACCGCTTGATCGGCCGACGCTTCCGCGCACAAGCCGCAGAATATACACAAACCGTAATCGACGGTGACTTTGCGGATGTCTCCATTGTCGCGAACAGAGATGGCCCCGGTCGGACATACGTCTTCGGCGGGTCGTGCATCGTGCCACTTTTCGAAATCGAAGCTCGGCCGTCCGCGAAAATGTTCGGAGATTTTAGCGGGCTCGCTGGGATAGGCCGTCGTGACGATGCCGGTGCCGAACGTCTTCTGGAGGATTTTGAACATCGTTTACCGATCCGTCCCGGAGTAGGAAAGATTGAAGCTTTTATTGATGACAGGGAAGTCTGCAATGATGTTCCCCTGAACTGCCTCGACCAACGCAGGCCAGTTATTGAGCGAGGGATCTTTGATCTTGCAACGTTCCAGATGATTGTCCGAGCCCGTACGAATCCAATAGATGATTTCGCCGCGCCACCCCTCGACGGCGCTCAGGGCGCAGCGGTTCGGAGGGATCGGAGGAACAGGAGCCCGAAACTCGCCGTTAACGTTTTGGTGCGTAGCGTTCCTAATGATGTCTAGTGATTCCTTCACTTCATCGATGCGGACCTGCATCCGGTGCCACACATCGCCGACTTCGTAGACCGGCACGCGGAGCGGGTATCGACGATAGGCCGCGTAGGGATGATCACGCCGCACGTCCAAATCGATTCCGGAAGCGCGCCCTGCCACGCCTACGATACCGAGGTCCTTCGCTATCTGGGTCTTAAGAATCCCCGTGTGTTCCAGACGGTCGTGGGTGGATTCGGAAGAATAAATCATGGCCACCAGATCTCGAAACTCCCGTGCGAAAGCTTCGACGGTATCACCGAGCGTCGCCACCTGCCAACCGCGCCAATCTCTTCGGACCCCACCGACGCAGACCATGCCTCGCAAAAGGCGATTTCCGGCCAACTGCTCGTTGGCGGCGAATAGCATCTCCTTCAAGCGGCTGGCGTGCGCATTCGCCACGACAAATCCGACGTCATTGGCGATCGCCCCGATGTCGGCAACGTGATTACAGATTCGCTCGAGTTCCAGGAGGATGGTGCGCATGATCAGCGCCCGTAACGGGACTTCCATCTGAGCCGCCCGTTCGATGGCCTGACAGAAAGCCGTGCCATGAGAAAAACTCGAGTCTCCGGACACGCTTTCGGCGAGGAACACAGCTTTGTGAATAGGCAGCCTTTCGAAGAGCTTTTCTGTCCCTTTGTGGGTGTAGAACATTCGAAGCTGCAGGTAGAGGATCGGCTCACCAGCAACAGCGAAACTGAAATGACCAGGCTCGATGGTCCCCGCATGGACCGGCCCCACCGGAACCTGAAAGACACCTTCTCCCAAAGCCGGCCGGTAGATGTGGCGTTCTCCTTCAAACGGTGGCAACACCGTGTCTATCGGGAAGTCCTTGCGCAGCGGGTGAACATCGGGCCAATTGTCGTGCAAGGCCACCCGGCGGGGATTCGGGTGTCCCGCGGCGGTCAGCCCAAACCAGTCTTGGATTTCGCGTTCTTGCCAGTTCACGGCGGGCAGTTTGGCCGAGAGTGATGGAAAACGGGGATCGTCGGCGGGCACAGGCGCCCGCACGATCAGGTATTGAGGGTTATCTTTCTGTTCGAAAACATAGTAGTTGAAAAAAACGCCGTCCACGGAACAGCGGTCTTCGGCGAACACAGTAACCAGTCTTGCTTCGAACTCCTTTCGGAGGCATTCCGCAATAGCCCGAATGTCCGGATCACTGATAAATAGATAGATTTCATCTTGGCGTTCGGCATACATAAATTGAATCTGCTTGCCAAACTTCTGCTGAAGAGCTTCAAACGAAGGAAATGCCGCCTGGGTCATCGTTCACCCACCACAACGTCCGCTGCGCCCTGGATCAAGTTGAATAGAGGGGTCGGTATCCAGAAGCCCAAAACAATAATTACGGAAGCGAGACCGAGGACGGAGTATTTCTTCCAACGACAGATCTCAGCCGGAGGAAGCCCCGGGTCTGGACCAAGAACAAGATTGGCGATGTGCACGAGAAACCCGGAGAAAATCGCGACGAGAAAGGCAACGAAAAGAATGGCTGGAAGAAAATGTCCTCCCCCGAAAGCCGCGCGCAGAATTGTAAACTCGCTCTGGAACAGACTGAAAGGAGGCGATCCGGTGACCGCAAGACCCGCCATCAGAAATGCGGCCCCTGTCCAGGGCATCGAATGGATCAGTCCGTTCTTTGCTTTGCGGAACAGGTCCGTATTCAGGTGTTGTTGGACGTTGCCGGCGCAAAAGAATAGCAAAGGCTTAGTAACCGCGTGAAAGGTCATGTGAAGGAACAGGCCCAGGATGCCCAAAGGTCCGCCAAAGCCAAGTGCAAGCACCATGATCCCGCAATGATCAATGCTCGAATAGGCCAGTAGCCGCCGGAAGCTCCTCTGTACGAGGACGAACGGAACTGCTACTCCCATCGAAAGCAGTCCGAAGACAATCAAGAGCTGCGAGGCAAACTGCGGGCCCAAACATTTGGAAGTCAGAATGTAGAATCGCACGAGGCCGTAAAGCGCACAGTTAAGGACTCCCGCCGCGAGCATCACGGCCACTGGGACCGGCGCTTCACTGTAGGCATCCGGCTTCCATGTATGCATAGGAGCAATCCCCGCCTTCGTTCCGTAACCGAGCAGAATCAGGATGAAAGCCAACCGCATGGTTGGCTTGTCGAGCCGGGCAGCATTTCCGACAAGCACCGACCAATTCAGACCGGCCAGGGTTTCGATCCCCTGGATCCGATGAGCGGCGTAGTAAGCGAGAATCGTGCCGAACAGAGCCATAGAAAGGCCGACGCCTCCTATGATGGCGTACTTCCACGCGGCTTCCAGAGAGGTTTCGCGTCCGTAAAACGTGACGAGGAACACCGACGCCAAAGTTGTTCCTTCGATGGCTACCCAAAGCACTCCCAGATTGTTTGCAAGGGCGACCAGAAGCATCGAAAACACAAATAGCGGCATGAGCGAGTAGTATTTCCGCAGTTTCTGACCGGCAATCTCGCCCAGCACGTCCTCATTCTGGAGGAAGGTGTTTTGCTCGTCGTGACGGAAATAGCCGACAGCATAGATGGAACATACGAGTGCTACGAAAGAGGTCAAAAGAACCACCAGCGAACTTAGAGCGTCGGCATAGAGGAATCCGTCCCAGAGCGAAACCGGGCCATTCCGAAGCACCTGCCTGCCGAGCGCTGCTGCGAGACCCAGCGCAATGGCGAAAGCGGCCAAATTGACGACCTCCATGGCGGGCCGTCTTCGGAGGAAGAACGCCAGCGGGCCAGCGACGAGTGGGACGAGAAGAAGCCAGAACAAAGTCATGCCTAGCCGCGCAACCTCCGTAGCTTACTGACATCCATCGAGTCGAATGTCTCGCCGATTCGGTAGACGAGAATGCCAAGAACCATTACTGCGAGGAGAACATCAAAGAAGATTCCGAGTTCAACTACTAAGGGCATTCCATACATTAACGAGATCGCGGCCAGGAAAAGGCCATTCTCCATGGACAGCAACCCCAGGACCTGCGTCAGAGCCTTGCGGCGGTTCAGGGTTGTGAAGAAGCCGATCAGAAACAGAGCGATCGCGATCGCGAGGGTGTTGTGTCCAAGTGCCGCTGGGGCGGACGTCTCTTCCGGGTGGTAAAAGGATTCGGCCACCACATAGCCCACCAGGGTCAAGCAGCCCGAGATGAGAATCGATAGCGGAACGTTGATAAGCGGTTCGATTTCCTGCCGGATTCCGACTCTCTGTACGAGGCGAGCCAGTATGAAGGGAAGTATGAAAGTTTTGACAATGAGTGTCAGCAACGCCGCGATGTAAACGTGGTTGGCTTGGTTGAAGAAGGCAATCGTGCAGGCTATCCCGGCCAGGAGAAAAGACTGCACGGCGAATATGCGAATATTCGTCATCAGCCATCTCTGGCCAACCATGGAGATTTGCAGCACAAGGACCAACGCCGCCATCAGCGTGATCATTTTGTCGCCGAACTGTGGATCATGAATAAACGACATGCGAGGCCTCAAAATATGAATGTTGAAATGAGCGCGAGTGCCCCCAAGATGAATGCGACTGCCAGCAATTCCGGCACCCGGAAGAGGCGCATCTTCGCATTTGTTGTTTCGACCAGAACGATGCAACATGCCAAGAGAAGCAGCTTAAAAAGGTAAAAGAAAAGGCCCAGCCCGAGGCCGGAAACCGTCCAGTTGGGACTCAGACTGAACGGGAAAAACGTATTGACGAGGAGGGTCATCAGCACAAGCTGTTTGATGGAGGCACCCCACTCGATCAGAGCCAGGTATGGTCCCGAATACTCGAGGATCATCGCTTCATGGATCATCGTCAGTTCGAGGTGGGTCGCCGGGTTATCAACAGGGATCCGGCCCGTTTCCGCGATCAACACAACAAAGAGCCCGGAAAACGCCAACATTTGCGACGGCGCGAGGAATCTCCAGCTTTGACTCACGGCGGATTTGGCCATCTCACTGAGGTTTGTAGAATTGGCGCTCAGTGCCACCGTGAAAATCGCCAGCATCATGGCCGGCTCGGCGATCGCCGAAATCGTCATTTCCCGGCTGCTGCCGAGGCCCCCGAATGAGCTTCCCGTGTCTAGGCCACCGAGAGCCAGAAAAAAGCGCCCAAGCGCCAGAAGATAGATCACCGCGAGAACGCCGCCGAAAAGGCTGAGGGGGGCGTCCGTCGCCACCATGGGAATCATCAACCCGACAAGGGTCGCCGTCACAAACACCATGTAGGGAGCCGCGGAGAAGATCCAGGATGCGGTGTCAGGGATCACCATTCCTTTGTGCAGCAACTTGAAGAGATCGCGGTAGGGTTGCAATATGCCTGGGCCGCGGCGTGTCTGAAGACGGGCCTTCATGGTCCTGATAATGCCGCTGAGGAGAGGAGCAACAAGCAATAACAACAGCAACTGCAATCCTGATTTCGCGAGAATCACGATCATGAGCGCACTCCAAACAGCAAGAGCAAGACGAGGGTGATGAAGATGTACGCCAAGTAGGCGTGAATGCTGCCCGCTTGAATGGTTCGGAGCCGGCCAGCACGAGCGAGGATACTTTCTTTGAGTGGCGAATACAGGTGGGTTTCGAACGCGGGCTCGACGCCGCTCTCAAACCGAACGGAGGTTGGGTAGTAAGCGGACACCTCGAACTCGGCCTGGATCTCGCGGCGCGGCTGATAGAACGCCGCAAAGATCATCCTAAGCGGTTTGGAGAAAGCGGTCGCCGTGTATTCGTTGTCCTCCGTCAACCCCGGCAAGCCGCAATCCCAGGTCGGGCCGGGAACTCTGCGACTGCGACGCCACCAAACCGCCGACAAGGACGCGGGCAGTAGCGTGAGCAAGACAAGGGCGCCCGCAAGCGCCACAGGAGCCACTGTCCCACCCCTCGGGGAGCCCGAGGAGAGCACCATGCCGCCTGCGAGGACTAGGGCGCTGCTTACTTTGGTGTTCACGAGTTGGTTGACGAGTGGGTCCAGAATGGGAAGCCACAAGGCGGCTCCCAGCCCGAGAGCAATACACAGCGCGGCCAACACGCCCATGCCCACCAGCATCGAGCGATGCGCTTCGTGTGCATGGGTTGCCTCGGAACTGCGAGGCAGCGCGAGGAACCCAATTCCGAAGGCGCGCACAAAGCATGCGGCGGCGAGCGCGCCGGTCAGCGCCAGTAGCGAACCCGCAATGGGGAAGACGATTCGTGTCAAGCTGGAGGTGCTCCCAAACCCGCCCAACAGAGCTTGGTAAGTCAGCCACTCACTCACAAAGCCGTTCAGCGGTGGAAGACCCGATATCGCGATCGCTCCCACCAGAAAACACGATGCTGTTAGCGGCATGCGACGGATGAGTCCTCCCATGCGCTCCATGTTACGCGTTTGCGTTGCATGTACTGCGGCACCTGCGCTGAGGAATAGTAATGATTTAAAGACCGCGTGATTGAAAATGTGGAACAGACACGCCGCCAAGGCAACAGCCGCGAGCAACGGACGGTCGTACGACCGAAACACCATGGCACCACCTAGCGCCATTAGGATAATTCCGGCATTCTCAATCGTCGAGTACGCTAACATCCGTTTAAGATCGGGCTCGATCAGTGCATAGAGAACACCTAGAAGGGCGGAGGCAGTTCCAGCGGCCAGGACCAGCAGACCCCACCACAACGGAGGGATTCCCAGGAAGTCAAAAGAGACCCGCATGATGCCGTAGATGCCGGTCTTGATGAGGATTGCCGACATGAGCGCCGATACATTGCTAGGCGCCACGGGATGCGCCGCGGGGAGCCAGACGTGAACGGGGATCATGCCGGCTTTCACGCCGAACCCCAGAAAGAACAAAAGAAATAGCAAGCCTCGTTGTGTGGGAGTCAGGGCTGGATTGGCGAGATGGAAAGCCGGGAAATCGAAGCTTCCTGCCCACGTCCCCAAGAGAAGGAACGCCACCAGAAGCGCCCCGGTGCCGGCGTGCGACATGATGAAAAAGAGAATCCCCGCTTTTCTGGTCTCATCTTTTTCATGCTCGAAGCTGACGAGGAAGTAGGCTGCAAGAGCCATCAGTTCCCAAGAAATGAGAAACAGGACAGCGTTCGCCGCGGTGAAAACAACAGTCAGGCTGATGAGCAGCAAGCAGTAGAAAAAGCAGAAGACTCCTACAGGCTTGCGGGTATCAAAGCTCTTGAGGTATCCGAACGAGTAGATAGATACCGCCAAGCCGACTACGGCCAGGGCAAGATTGAAATACGACGAGAGTGGATCAAGACGGAATGTGTACTGAAGAAAGGGGACCCCAGAAGGAATCGAGATCATGGTTTCATGGACATCTTTGATCACCGCTAGCGAAACGATGCCCTCTAGCACGGCTCCCAGGGCAGCGAATGCGCACACCACGGCTCGGATCAAGTTCCGCTGACGGGCAGCCACCAATCCGAAGAGGCCACCGGCAGCGTACAAGATCAAACCACCGAGAAAAGTCTGTGAGATCGGAATTTGGTTCACGCCTCGTTCTTCCCCTCATCCGGGGAGAACGAGGCGAGTCTTAGTCCCTCATTGATCGTATTCACGAAACAGTTAAACCTTCCGGAAGTCTTCGCGACCCATTACATCTGCGTAGGTTCGCATAAGGAGCTGGCATAGTAGCCCAATTGCACATCGAGTGCCACTAGGAAGTAGCCAATCCAAGCGTCAGTCGTCCGGAGACTTGGCCCTGCCTGACGCGTCGGCTCGACAGGCGACCAACAAGCCGTGGCTGGTGCTTCCTGCAAAAGTTGCAGAAGCTAAGATTCATTGACGGGCCACGAGAAGAAGCAGCACGACTAAGGTGACGAAGATGTACGCCAAATACGCATGGATGCTGCCAGCCTGAACGGTTCGCATCCTGGTAGAAAACCACAAGATGAGATCTTGAAGCGGGGTGTATAGCCGTTTTTCGAAGGTCGGCTCGATCTCGCTCTCGAAATGGATTTCCTTCGGATAGTACGGAGACACGTCAAAGACTGCTTGAATCTCACGGCGCGGATTGTACAGCGCCGAAAAGATCATCCGCAATGCCTTTGAGAATGCAGTCGCGGTGTATTCGTTATCGTCTGAAAGCCCGGGCAACCCGCAGTCCCAGGTCGGTCCTTGCCTCCGCGCGAATCGCCTCGCGCCCGCTGAAACCAGAAGGGCAGCCGGAACCAGCAAGATCAAAAGTCCGAGACCAATAATAGCGGTGGATACAGTACCTCCGTGAGTCGTGCCCACCGATAGAATCAGGCCGTTGCCGGTAATAAGATTGGCACCCACTCCCAGGCCAAGCAACTGCCCGGTCATCGCATCGAATACAGGAAGGAACCAAGTAGCTCCCAGTCCGAGTGCTACGCATGCCATTGTCAGCCAGCCCATGCCGACCAGCATCGAGCGAGGGGCCTCGTGCACGTGGCGGGATTCGGCTCCGCGCGACAGAGCCAGGAACGTAATGGCGAATGCCTTCACGAAGCACGCGGCAGCCAGGGCCCCGGTCAACGCGAGCATCGAGCCGGCGATCGGAAACAGGACCCGTGTCAGACCTCCAGTCGCGCCATATCCAGCCAGGAGGCTCTGGTAGGTTAGCCACTCGCTGACAAATCCGTTCAAGGGGGGAAGTCCCGAGATGGCAACCGCCCCAATCAGAAAGCAAAAAGCTGTCACTGGCATCGGACGGATCAAGCCTCCGAGCTTCTCCATGTTTCGCGTCCCCGTTGAATGGAGCACGGACCCGGCTCCCAGGAAGAGGAGACACTTGAAGATCGCGTGATTCAGAGTGTGAAACATCGCGGCGATCAGCGCTACCGCCGCAAGTTGCGGATGTCCCATCGCGCGGAAAATCAAAGCGGAACCAAGGCCCATGAGGATGATGCCAATGTTTTCGATGCTGTGGTAAGCCAGCAGCCGTTTGAGATCATGCTCCATCAAGGCGTAAAGGACACCGAGCACGGCAGACGCGACTCCTACGATGAGTACGAGCACGCCGGTCCAGGCGGGCAGGATCCCCAAGGCGTCGAAAAAAATACGGGCCATGCCGTAGATACCGGCCTTGATCACAATGCCCGAGAGTAGGGCTGAGATGTTGCTGGGGGCGACCGGGTGAGCCGCGGGCAGCCAGATATGAAACGGAATGACACCGGCCTTAATGCCGAAACCCAGGAAAAACAGCACAAATGCAGCGGCCCGGTGGCTGCTGGACAATTGCGCCGCTGCTGCGTGGAAGCTCGCGAACTCGGCACTGCCACTAGCCTGAGTCAACAGAGCAAAACCAAGGAGTAAGCATCCGGCATCAACGTGAGCCATGATGATGTAGAGTAGGCCAGCCCGTCTGGTCTCGGGATCTTCGTGGTAAAAGGTCACCAGCCCATAAGCGGTCAGCGCTGACACTTCCCACCCAATCAGGAACAAGTACGCATTGGCGGCAGTGAAAATGACGATCAAGCTGAGAAGCAGGAGATGGAACAGCAATCCGAAGACGCCAATGTTTCTCCTACCCTCAAATTCCTTCAGATAGCTGAATGAGTAAATAGCCACCGCCGCTACAAGGACTGCCAGGACCAGATTGAAGAAACCAGCCAGCGCATCGTAGCAGAAGCTGTATGAAAATAAGGGAACCCCCGAGGAGATCGACCATCGGACCGGCACGCCCTGGAGCAGGCCAAGAATTGCCGCGCAACCCTCCAAGACCGCGCCCGCCAGTGCCGCTCCACAACACAAATAGCGGGAGAACGCGGGTTTGCGCCAGCTAACGAGACAACCGAAAGCGCCCGTCGCGTAGGCCAAAAGGCCAAGGGCAAAGGTTTCGCCAACGGGAAGCGTGTTCATGTCTCGTGGTTACCCCTAGATCGCGGGAACAACGCATTTCTCCAGCTCCCGTGTTCATCGATCGCGTGAGTCAAGGAAACGCAGCCTTTCGCCGGTGGAAAAACCCATTACAGAGACAGCAAGCTGGGTTCCACGGCTCTGGAGAAGAACCGATCGATTTCTGGCAACCCGGATAGCAGCATGAGATAGTAGCATTCTCATCGTCGCCGGCTGCGATTGACCCCAAGGAAGGCCGACAGGGCCAAGCCGACTCTGCAATTATTGCAGGACGCTCCGATTTGAGTGACCACCGTGTCACGGCGGGAATGAATTTCAAGCCGCGGGCGAGGGCGTATCGTCCTCGCCGATCCCGTAACGGCGCAGTTTGTAGTGCAGCGCCCTTGGGCTAATTCCGAGGATGCGGGCTGCTTTTTCCCGGTGTGATGTCACCTCGTTGAGCGTCTTCCGAATGATCATTTCCTCAACTTTCTCCAGCGGCTCGCCGATGGGGATTATCATCATGTGCTGCGACGTGGTTGTGGGACGATACTCCTCAGGCAGATCTACCGTGCCAACCACGGTATCACTAACGGTAACGGTAAGTCGCTCCATCAGATTTCGGAGTTCACGGACGTTGCCCGGCCACGGAAACCCCATCAGGAGTTCAACCACTTCGCGGGAGAGGCGTTTCCGCGGCCTTTGGTACCTTGCGGCGAACTCCTGCAGAAACCGGTCCGCAAGCAAGGGTATATCTTCTCGCCGCTCGCGGAGCGGGGGCACGAAGATCGGCACCACATTGAGTCGATAAAAGAGATCTTCCCGGAATTTCCCGGCAGCCACTTCATCGCTGAGTTTTTTGTTCGTAGCTGCCACCACGCGGAGATCCACTGAGATCAGCTTGGATCCCCCTAGCCGGCGAAGTTCTTTGGTCTCTATGACGCGAAGTAGTTCGATCTGCGTCTTGGGGTTCATTTCCCCGACTTCGTCCAGGAACAGCGTACCCTTGTCCGACATCTCGATCTTGCCTTGGCGCGTTGTATCGGCGCCCGTGAACGCGCCCTTTTCGAAACCAAAGAGCTCACTCTCCAGCAAGCTCTCTGGTATAGCGCCGCAATTTAACGAAATGAGGGGCCCTTGAGAACGCGCGCTCCGCTGGTGAATCGCGCGCGCAATCAGTTCCTTTCCCACTCCGCTTTCCCCTTGGATAAGGACCGTAGCACTGGTGGGAGCGACCATCTCGATGAACTGATAGACCTTGGCCATCTTCTCGGTTTTGCCAATCAATCCACCAAATTCTTCCTGCGTCTTGACCGTCTCCCGCAAGCGCGAATTGTCTTCGGCGAGCGCCTGTTTCTCAAGCACGCGATCGATCAGAATCGGGAGACGCTCCTGGTTGATTGGCTTCTCGATGTAATCGTAAGCCCCCTCCCGCATCGCCTCCACTGCAGTGTCTACCGTCCCGTAGGCGGTCATGACGATAACCTCGACGGAACGGTCCACCGCTCTAATCTGACGGAGCAGCGAGAGGCCATCCGTACCAGGCATCCTTAGATCCGTAAGAACGACGCGATACTTGCCTGGCTGGAGCAGTTGAAGCGCCTCCTGAGCTGTCCCAGCAGACTCCACGCTGTGGCCGAACTTGCTGAGCAGCTTAGCGAGAGCGCTCCTAATGTTAGCTTCGTCATCGACCACGAGGATCCGCCCCTTCATACGAGCTGTTCCTGCGCTCCGTCCGTGTCCGCCGCATCCGCCACGGGCAGACAGACAGTGACGACGGTCCCTGCTCCAACCGCACTCTCTACGAGGATTTTGCCGCCGTGGTCAGTTACGATTCTGTCCGCGTTTGCAAGGCCGAGGCCTGTTCCGTCGGATCGGGTAGTGAAGTACGGATCGAACAGGCGAGGCAGATTCTCCGGTGCGATGCCGACCCCCTCGTCGGAAAAGGAGAGGTGAACAAACTTCCGCCCGTCGGACCAACTGGTAGCCGAAGCCATCTGGATGACTCCTCCAGTGGGCATCGCTTGCATAGCATTGATCAAGATATTGAGACACACTTGCTCGATTTTCGTGGAGTCTCCTAGCACTTCTGGATTGCCGGTGGCTAGATCGAGGACCAACGAAATGTTTTTTTCTTGAGCTTCCCGATTGACAAGTCGTGCCACCTGTATTACTGCTTCATGAACGGAAACCCGAACCCTGGGGAACGGTTCGGGCCTTGAGAGCTGAAGGAAGTTGGATGTGATCCGATTCAGCCGGCGTGTTTCAGCAAATAGAACCTCGAAGTATCCTTCAATGTCGCCGCCTGTCATGCAGACGCTCTTGACCTCATCTCGGAGGAGCCGGAGATTCAGTTCGAGGGCACTGAGAGGATTTCGAATTTCGTGGGCTACCCCGGCGGCGAGCGTGCCCGCGGCGGCCAGCCGGTCCCTCCTGCGCAACTCTCCCTCCATCGCCACCAGCTTGGAGACGTCCTTTACGAGAACCACGATTCCGACTCGCTCGCCCGCTTCGTCTACCTGCTCGGAAATGCTCGTCCGAAGCACGATCGGTTCGCTCCTGGAATTGACGAAGACAGAATCCTCATCTTGCACATACTGACGGGCGTCCAGCGCTTGGCGGATCAACCCAACCAGTGCACGATGCTTCTCGGATAGTTCGGCGAGGTTTGGGTACGGAGGTTCGGACCCTATTTCCAGAATCCGACAAGCGGCTCTATTGATGATCGTCACGCCTCCCTCGGTGCCCAACGTAAGCACTCCGCCGACCAGACTCTCGAGGATCGCCTTCGCCGTCGTCTGGATCTTGGCCAGTTTTTCCTTGGTAGCGAAATACGAGTACACCGTCACAGCCGTCGCAGTCGCCGTGACGCCCAGGAGCGCGAGGATGATGAGCAGCCCGATCCAGTCCGTGCGGATCTGTCGAAGGGCATCCACCGCGGAAATGCGGCCTTGTGTGCGGGGAAACTCGAGGGCGAAGAGGATGATCAAAACTGCGGCGGCGATCGCCAAACCCGCGAAGATGGCTCCGTATCGCTGGCCGAAAAGCCGCACCTCCTGCTGAGATCTGAGCATCGCGTCCGATCTGAGTGTAGCGCGTCGCCGCGGGTCGCTTACCGGTGACCGAAGGGCCATGATCTCGCCGAATGCCCTGCCCTCGGCCTCGATGTAGTTCGTTGCCCGCCTGTGGCAGAGCAGCCGGATTTGAGGAAATCCGTGATCCCAGTTTCAGGTGTTTGTTCGCCCGGAGAGTGGAACCTCGCGTACCGATTCAAGCAGTTTCCGCGCCTCCAAATGATTCGGGACCATGGCGATCACTGCGCGGATCTCCAGGACAGCCTCCTCCGCTTTCCGGCAATCCAATAATTTTCTGGCGAAGGCCAAGCGGGTGTCCGGATCAGTCGGCGCCCGCGCTGACAGGCGGCGCAGTTGTTCCAAATCTTCCTGCATGCGATCAACATCGGACTTTGGGTGATCCGTCATGGGGGACCTACTTTAGAGGGCGGTTCGGTAGCCTGAGTCTCTGCGAGAATTCGATCGATATCTTTACAGGAGTAGGGTGGCTCCTCGGCCAGGAGAACGGTTGAGATCTGCTGGGGAGTCAGCTTCAGGCCATTCTGAAGGTGAAGGATGAACTTGGCCTTATATTCGTGGTGTCCTCGAATGAAGTGCACGCCGTTCTTCTCCACGATCGAGATCCATCCGAGACTCTGAAACTCCCAGAGCTTCTCCGCAGTTACGTTCAGCCGCTCCGCAACGCGGTCAATAGGGATGTGTGTTGGCATTAGCTTTTAACATTTCCCTCAGCACGATGACTGCCAGCTCAGAATCGGCACGAAGCTCGCGACTTGGTCTCTCTCCCAGCGACCTATGAGCTTGAAAGCTGCAATACTTGCAGCGGCCTCGCGCGACTCATGAGTCCGATAGGAAGGCGTCTATCGGAACGCTGGGCGTGAGGAGCACGCGAAACCCAGCGTCCGCAACCATGTTCTAACGGAAACGAAGTCGAAACGCCGCTTTTTAAACACCGTCCTCGACAGTCTGTTTGGCTCGACTGCGCGAATTGGGCGCGAGCGTTCGTTTCATCGGTCGGGCCTCCGCTCTTTCTTGATGGGCGGGCGCTTCTTGAGCCTCCACCACTGCGACGGCAACCATGTTGACGATGTCGCTTACCTCCGCGCCTCGTTGCAGGACGTGAACCGGCTTGGAGAGGCCCATCAGCACCGGCCCAATGACCTGGGCTCCACCAATCCGGGCCAACAGCTTGTATGCGATATTGCCGGCCTCAAGGTTGGGGAAGATGAGTACGTTGGCGCCCCCTTGCAATAGACTAAATGGGTACGTTTCTTGAATGATCTCCGGAACCACTGCGGTGTCCGCCTGCATTTCTCCGTCTGCCATCAGGCCTGGTTCCCGCTGTCGCACAATCTCCAAGGCCCTCCTGGCCTTGTCGGCCGAAGGATGCGGCGTGCTCCCGAAATTCGAGAAAGACAGGAAGGCAACACGAGGCTCGATATCGAATCTGCGGGCCATTTCAGCGGCGCAGATCGCGATCTCAGCCAGTTCCTCGGCCGACGGTTCAATATTGACTGTACAGTCCGCCAGGAAGTAAAGCTTGCCCCGAGGGGTGGTCAGAAGGTACAGTCCAGATACCTTGCCGACGCCCGTGCGCATTTCGATGATCTGCAAGGCCGGCCGGATTGTCTCCGGGTAGTGATGCGTAAGCCCGGAGATCATCGCATCTGCGTCCCCTAAGTGCACCATCATGGAGCCGAACACGTTCGGGCTCAGGATCAACTCTTCTGCTTCCTTGCGGGTAACACCTTTGCGCTGCCGAATTTTATAGAGCTCTTCGATGTAATAAGCGAGGCGATGCGTTGTGGAGGGTTCCACAATCGGCACATCCTTCAGATGCAGATGTAGCTCCGCGATCTTCGCCTGGATTCTCGCACGGGCGCCGATCAAAATAGGGCTCGCGATCTCTTCGTCAATCAGGATCTGACACGCGCGGAGGATCTTGCTCTCTTCCCCTTCCGGGAAGACCACGCGCCTGGGCTTGCGCTGGGCCTTTTGGATCATGATGCGCATCACTCCTTGCGTGGTCCCCAGGCGTTTCTCCAACTGGTTCTTATACTCATCGATATCTAACTGGATGCGGGCCGCGCCGGTTGCAACGGCGGCGCGCGCCACAGCCGATGCTTCCCAAATCAAGACCCGGGGATCAAACGCCTTCGGGATGATGTAATCCCGCCCAAACTCCAGTCGTTTGACGCCGTAAATCCGGCAGACAGAATCGGGCACATCCTGCTTGGCCAGTTCGGCGAGCGCGCGCGTGGCAGCCAGTTTCATTTCCTCATTGATCGTAGTAGCCCGCACGTCCAGCGCGCCACGAAACATGGAAGGAAATCCGAGCACATTGTTCACCTGGTTCGGAAAGTCCGATCGTCCGGTGGCCATGATTACATCAGGACGAGCCTTCACTGCGAGGGCATATGGAATCTCTGGATCGGGATTCGCGAGGGCGAAAACGATGGGGTTTTCTGCCATGGACAGAAGCATTGCGGGCGTCACGCAGTTTCCCGCCGATAGACCAAAGAAGACATCTGCGCCGCGCAAGGCGTCGGCAAGAGTGCGCATCTCGGTCTCCACGGCGAATCGGGCTTTGTAGCGGTTCATCCCTTCGACGCGGCCTTTGAATACCACCCCCTTGGTGTCACACATGGTGACGTTTTCGCGCAGAGCTCCAAGCTTTATATAGTGTTCGGCGCAAGCAACGGCGGCGGCGCCGGCACCACTAAAAACAACTCGCACTTGGTCGATTTTCTTTCCCGCGATTTCCAGTGCATTGAGCAGCGCGGCTCCTGAGATGATCGCCGTGCCATGCTGGTCATCGTGGAATACCGGAATGTTCAACGTTCGCCGAAGTTCTTCCTCAATTTCGAAACATTCAGGCGCTTTGATGTCCTCGAGGTTGATGCCACCAAAGGTTGGTTCCAGCAATTGGCAGACGCGAATGATTTCCTTCGGGTCCTCTGTCGCAAGCTCAATATCGAAAACGTCAATATCGGCAAAGCGTTTGAAGAGCACCGCCTTCCCTTCCATCACCGGCTTCCCCGCGGCTGGGCCAATGTTACCCAGGCCCAACACCGCTGTGCCATTCGTGACGACGGCGACCAGGTTCGCCTTGCCGGTGTATTTGTAGACCAAATCCGGGTCGCGCTGAATCTCAAGACAAGGGACGGCTACGCCTGGCGTATACGCCAGACTTAGGTCCCGTTGCGTCAGACACGGCTTCGTTGCTGTTATGGCGATCTTTCCGGGCGGCGAAGAAGAATGGTAATCCAGGGCGTCTTCGTCACGAATCATTTGGATAACTCCTAGTCGGCATCTGCCGAATGCTCAGCGAACTGACGGACGCTAACTCCAACCACCGCGGACCGTCGTTTTCTGGTGGCCATCGACCAGAATGGTGCAATCGCTGGGCCATAGCCCTCAAAAGCCTTCGTCAAGGCCACTTCGGTTCCGCGGCGCGACGGTCCCTGCAATACTTGCAGAGGCTTTACGATTACGTGCGTGGCTACGAGTGCATGGAGGTCAACTGCCCAACCCAGGAGCCTCGCTACTGGATGCTCAGGCGATCCTGTCTTCGAAGATCACCGTGCAGGAGCGAGGATATTGCCTTTGCCAGCGAAGACGATCGTATTCGAGCTGTTGCCACCACCATCCGCCACAATAATTTGATTCCGGAAACTGCGACGGATGCGAGAGATTAAATGCAGGCCATCGCAGACATTGACAACGAGAAGCCCCTGTGACCTTAGCGACCGGTAGCAGTTTCCATAAAACTGTTGGCTACACAACTGTGGAGGCTGTCCCTTGTGGTCAAAGCCGTCGACGAACAATACATCGAATTGCCCCGGTTGCCGTCGCACAAAATCAGCTCCGTCCTCACAATAAACCATAAATCTCTTGTTGTCCTTGGGGATCAAGAAGTAGTCCCGCAGCGCGATCACCTCCGGGTTGATTTCCGCAACGGCGATGGTCGCATCCGGAAGGCGTCGGTAGCAGTACTTCGGCATCGAGCCGCCCCCCAAGCCGATCATGCCAACATGGCTTGGCCGCGTATTGAAGACGAGAGAGTTCATCATCGTCCGGGTGTAACTGAGCACGAGCTCATCAGGGGCGTGCTTGTTCATTACGCTTTGAACTTCAAATTCATCGAAATGCAGAGCCACGGTACTTCCGTATTCCTGAATAAATGGCGAGGAATCGCCTAGCCTGGCTAACGACACTTCGTAATCATCGAACAACTCAATCATTTGGCTCATAAGATGTGTGAGTCCCTCACCGCGCGTTTTTAGGACGCGGCGGCCTTACGAATCAGCTGTTGAAAAGGGGAGGGGGCCATCTCGTATCTCCATCAGCGCTCATGCACTGCTTCGATACAGGCGACGCGAGCGAAGGTCCTGATGGGATTTGTTGTCGAGAGAAGCGGAGGCAGCCCAATATGCCGTTGCAAAGGTGCGAGCGGGGCATGCCCCGTAATCAGCGGCGAGCTGTGACAAAAGTACCATTGTGCTTTGGCGATTCCATGAAAGTTCGTCAGACCGTTCTGCGACGATGTCTTGTTGCTTCGCATGTCGTTCATCCGTAGCAATCGCATAGCCATCATGCGTAGCGGTTCGATCCACTACGGCGAAGAACTTGTTCGAGCCCCCTTTGCTAATGAGCCCACGGCTGTCCTGAGTTCCGCAGACGACGATCAGCAAAAGCCGCTGTGCAAAGTCCGCCGAGAAGGAATGAGTCGAGAGAACTGGGCCATATTCTTCGCCTCCCCAGCCCAAGCCCGCACGTCGGTGTTGGATCGCTTTCAGATGGCGCTCTAAGCCTCGCCGGAAACCTGTTGCTCTGCGGGGCAGGGCCATTGCGCCCGCGGAGACGAGAATGTATGCTTTGACGTGGCCGCTTCGACCGCAAAGTGAAAACGCCCATCGACGACTTGCCCGCGGCCAAGGGAGTTACGTTAAATGAATACGATAACTGACCGACGCCCGCGAGCCGGGGAAATCGTCATGATTTGCCCTCACTCAATCGTCGAGCATACATCCTCGTACAGTGCACACCTAATAAAGATTCCAGGCGGGCCCCGAGTCTTCTCCAACCTGGACGAACGGTTTTTCTCGGAGTGGCTATATTTCTGCGACGATTGCCATTCGGAAGCCTACGCCGCTAACCGCGAAGTTACCGACCTAATTCATGGCCCAATGAAGTGGGCCGGCTGACGACGTTGGCGCCTATGACGATCAATGACGAAGCGGCTTCACCAGATAATGATGATACTAACGGAGCGGAATCTGTTTGCAAGGCGAAAGTCATTGAATGGCAGGTGTAGCTAGCGTAGTTTGTCTCAGGCGGGGGATCCCTGCAACTATGAATTGATGTTCGCACGTCTTCGCTGGGCCAGGGCAGGAGCGCCGCCATACTTTAGATACCCGTGCCCGCCGAGCTCGTCGCAAGATTCCGGTCAAGACGGCAAATGCAGCCGCACTCCAACCCGGTACCCATGGCCCAACTCCAGACAATGCCTGACTTCGCCCAATTCGACGGCATCACCGATTCGAATTTGCACGAGTGTTCCTGGGAATATACGATCGGGCGTGAGTATGCCGATGCCATGTTCGGAGACGTTGACGACCTTGATCTTTTGGCGTTCAAAGGACAGCGGATTGATTTCCTGAAGAATTGCATCGTCTGTTGTGGCAAATCGAGGCGCGATCGCCGATGGTCCCGTGCCGTTCTTCCGGTGTAATGCACGTGAATCTGGAGCCCAACGCATTCGGAAAGCGTCACTCGGCACGATGTATACGTTCGAGGCAAGAACTCCCTTTGGCCAAGAACTCGTGCGCAACGGACTAACCACCGACGGCCAATTGCTCTTCGGCGCAAAGATTCGGGATTTAACGGGAGCAGAAGAGAAGCAGCCTGGGCTTATCTATCCGCCTCTGATGTCCGCTCTCGGCGCTGCGCATGCGTTCCAGCCACCGATGACATTTCATGTTGAGGACGAAACAACTCTAGTGTCCTGAGTCAGAAGTTCGCATAAGAAGAGAAACCCGCTTGTCTGCCGCCAATGTATTCGGCCTTTGGTGGAGTCTGTGACTCCTGGCTATGATGGAGTCCGCCCGCTCTTTTCCTATTTAGTCGAGACGGTCTCAAAGGGAGAACGGTGGTGACGGTCCAGCGCGCGGGCCCGCCCGAATTGTGAGATTGCCACAAACCGACCAGCGAGAACGCTCCCGTGAATTCCATGAAAAAGAGGGCCAGAATCGCGGGCCGCATCACGCGCGAACGATTAGGCGAGAAAGTCGTATGGCAGCTCATCAAGCCTTACGCCGAGGAAGCCGGTGTCCCCGGTATCGCCCCCCACGATCTCCGCCGCACATGCGCCAAATTGTGCCGCGCTGGCGGCGGCGAGTTAGAGCAGATTCAGCTGCTACTGGGTCACGCATCGGTGCAAACGACCAAACGCTATCTCGGCACGCAGCAGGATCTGGTACACGCGCCGAATGATGCGATCAAGCTGAGCATCGCGATTTAGCGCAAAAACACGATGGGAATGCGAGCTTAAGGGGCCTTACTTCTCGACTTGGTGTTCCCCGGCACATTATCAATGCTGTATGCATGCTAACGATCGGTTACGTTCGCGTTTCAACAGACCGGCAGACCGAGCAAGGCGTTTCGCTCGAAGCGCAGGAGGCTAAGATCCGCGCGATAGCCACCGTGCAGGGCGCCGAATTGCTCGACGTAACTGTGGACGGAGGCGAGTCTGCCAAGAGCCTTAACCGGCCGGGCCTGCAACGCCTGATGGCATTGGTTAACGGCGGCAAGGTTCAGGCGGTCATCGTCGCGAAACTAGACCGGCTGACGCGGAGCGTCAAGGACCTGTGTGGCTGGCTCGAACTCTTCGAGAAACGCAAGGTCGCGCTGATTTCCGTCGCCGAGGCGCTCGACGCCGGATCGGCCGCCGGCCGCCTGGTCATCACCATCATGGGTGCCGTCAGTCAACGGGACCGCGAGGCGATCGGCGAAAGGACCCGCGACGCCCTCCGCCGCAAGCGCAGCAATGGAGAGCGCGTTGGCAACATCGAGTTCGGTTTCCGGTTGTCTGCGGATCTCCGGCATCTGGAGCCAGATCCCACGGAGCAAGCAGCACTCGCGGAGATTCGGAATCTGCGACGCCGGGGCCACACCCTTCGCGGCATCGCGGTGACGCTGAACAGCCGCGGACACCGTACGCGCCGGGGTACCGAGTGGCGGCTCGAATCAGTGGCCCGAGTGATAAAGCAGAACGCTCGACCGCCGCACCGAAAATCGCCTAAAGCGCGGATCGAATGGATGTGGTGCACGACCGCTAATTCGCAGGCAGAACGGCCGGGTGCGGTTGCACGTTCTGCCTCACCGCCGTCTGCACCCGCAAAAATGCGAATATCGCCGCCACGTCGTCGTCGGTAAGACCTGCGTAGGCGATGTAGTGCATCAGCGTGAAACGGTCCGGACCGATTTTGGGTAACTTGTCCACACTGGAATACTCCTGCGGGAACACGCGTAGGCGGTCGCGAAACCGTGCGAAGTCCCAGTTGCCAAGTCCAGTATCCAGGTCAGGAGTAAGATTGGCGCTCACCACGCTGCCATAGGGCGTCCGGAAAACTTGTCCTCCCGCGAAGCGCCGCCGAATGTCCGGGCCGCCGCCCTTCTTTTGCGGTGTGTGGCATTCCTCGCAATAGGCGATGGTCACCAGGTATTCTCCGTAGGACGCCTGATTGGCGGGATTTGCTGGTGGAACTGGTTCGCCCACGGGGCGGGGCGAGCCTCGAATTTCCTTCACGACGTCGGGCGGCAGCTCGGTCCGCGGCAGAGGATTGCGGATCGCGGGCATGATATTCATATAGGCCACCAAGGACTGGACGTCCACGTCGCTCATATAGCGGTAACTGGAATACGGCATCGTGGGGTGCAGGACATGACCGTCTTTGCTGATGCCTTCGCGAATCGCGCGGATTTTTTCGCCGTCCGTCCAGTTTCCGAGGCCGGTTTCCCGGTCGGGAGTGAGATTGGGCGCTATGATCTTTCCGGGTAGGCCCTGCAACACCATCGCGCTTCCCTTGCCCGATGCAGTCACCGGAGCGTAGAGCCGCGAGTAATCCCGCTCCCCATGGCAACTGTCGCAATCGGCGACCACCGTGTATAGATATTTGCCGCGTGAAACCCGCTCCGGACTGCCGTTAACGGTGATGTTGGCCGGCGGAGCGATCTCGGGGCCGCAGGAAGAGGCAGCGAGCAGCAGGGCGATCGCCGCAGCCGGCAAAGCGAAGCTGCGCCAGGAGCGCACTCCACCATCATAGAGCAGAAGCTCTTGCGCGGCTTTACTTGTGGGCGTCGTGATCGACTGCCGCAGCGGTTCCGATCTTTACGGCGTGCGCGAGTTTGTCCTTGCTGCCATCTGGCAGTGACGTGACGAAGCGGTCACATCACTGGGGAACGTCAGGAGACCGCCCGGCGATACTCAGAACCTCCTCGTTTTGTGCCGGGGAAGCACTTAGCGCAACTTTCGGAACTGCGGCCGAAAGCCTCAGCGCGACATCCCGATTGCATTGGAGGTGCGGCATGAGAACTGGTGAAGTACCCGGCGGATGAGGGAAAGCCAGGGAGGCCAGCGATGCGCCGTTACCAATTGCTCAGTTAACACTCCTAGGGGAGGGGTGCCTATTTCCGTTCAAATCCGGCCTGGTTTCGAAGCAGCAACACAGGGATCTGGAACTCCCGAAGAACCGTCAGCGCGGGCAGCTTTTGAAAGGCCTCGCTGCCGCCAACCACGAACATTACGTTCCTGGCGGACCGCAGAGCTTCGAGCAGGGCGATTTCGTCGGTGGGATCAATGGGACGGTGCTCGATCGTCAGACCATGCCCGCTGAGAAGTCGTCCGATCTCGTTCTGCATCGACGCCGCCTTCCCCGCGTCCGCGGTCGCGAGCAAAACGGTGATGCTTCGCGAATCCGCCTCCGCAAGCTGTGCGGCGGACAGCAGCGCCCGTCTCGCCGCCGGCGAATCGTCATAATAGACGAGCCAGCGCGGTTTGGCAGGCACCCCGGATGCGGGCAGCAGTAGCACGGAAATCGAGCTGGCCGCGAGTTCCAGTGCAGACGAGCCGATGCGGCGTTGCGTGCCCATAGACCAGCCCAATTTGCCCATTGCGAGAAGGTCGGTTTCTGCGGCCGCAGCCATCAGTTCGGCGGTAACCTCCCCCCGAACGGTTCGAAACGACCATCGCAGGTGCGCTTTCTGCGCGGCGCGCTCGAGAGCGGTGCGCGCCTGCGCGGACTGGGCCTTGAAGTTACGCTCCATGGTGCCGCGGCTCAGCGGCGCTTCCATGGCGGAGGGATAAAGAATCTCCCTCGCGTAAGGAGCATCAGCCATGCGCAGGAGCTCGACGTCTTCGACGAAGATCCCCAGCAGTTCCGCGTCAATTCTGCCGGCCAGGTCCACGGCAGCGTCCAGAGCCGCCAAACTGGCCCGGGAAGAGTCCAGCGCGACCAGAATCCGTCGGATGGCATGGAGGGCATCGGCGTTCATTACTTGTTCTCCGAGTCCGTTTTAGCGGCCAAGCGCTTCTCGGCGAGAGCGATCAGGCGCGCTTCGACCCTTTGATTCACGCTTCCCTCGGGAAACTTGCCCGCGGCGTCGCGCTCGCCCGCAGCCACGCCGGTGAGGATCTGCATGCCTTGATCGATCGTATTGATGGCGTAAATGTGGAAATTGTTCGACCGGACTGCCTCGATCACATCCTGGCGCAGCATCAGATGGCGGACGTTCGACGCCGGGATCATCACGCCTTGCCCGTTTCCTTGGTCGCGCGCCGTGCACAAATCGAAAAACCCCTCGATCTTCTCGTTCACGCCGCCGATGGCCTGGATCTCTCCGTGCTGATTGACCGAGCCCGTCACCGCCAGTGACTGCTTCAGCGGTAATCCAGAAAGCGCCGAAAGCAACGCATACAGTTCTGCGGAAGAGGCGCTGTCGCCTTCCACGCCGCCGTAGGACTGCTCGAAAACGAGGCTTGCGTGCATGGAGAGCGGATGATCGGCGGCGTAGCGACCGCCGAGAAAACCGGACAGAATCAGCACGCCTTTGGAGTGGATGGGGCCGCCCAGCTCGACTTCCCGTTCGATATCGATGACCTCGCCCTTTCCGAGCCGGACCCGCGCGGTGATGCGGCTCGGGTGGCCGAACGAATAGCCGGCCAAAGTCACGACGGAGAGCCCGTTGACCTGCCCGATTCGTTCTCCTTCCGTGTCAATCAGAAGGGTTCCGCGTACAATTTCTTCGAGCAGCTTCTCCCGGATCCGATCCGCGCGATGAATTTGTGCGTCGATCGCGCGCTGGACATCCTCGGTGGTCATCACGGACCGTCCCTGCTGCCGCGCCCAGTAATCGGATTCGCGCAGCAGGTCGCTGAGCGTTCTGCGCATGGCCAGGACCTTCTGCGAATCGCCGGCGCTGCGGGAGCTCTGCTCTATCACGCGGCCCACTGCCCCGCAGTCCAGCGGAAGCAGCTTCTCCTGGCGTGCGATCGTGCCGATCCATCGCGCGTACAACAGCTCGGTTTCGGCATTGCGTTCCAGGTGTTCCTCGAAATCCGCCGCAACCTTGAACAGCTCGTGAAACTCCGTGTCGAGCGCGGAAAGCAGGTAATACATCACCCGGTCGCCCACCAGGACCACCTTCACCCCGAGAGGGACGGGCTCCGGCCGGAGCGTCATCGTGCTCATCAAACCGAGCATCTCGCCCAGGGATTCGATCCGAATCCGCGACGATCGCAAGGACCGCTTCAGGGCATCCCAGGCGTAGGGCTGCGTCAGCAATTTGTAAGCATCCAGAATCAGATAGCCGCCGTTGGCGCGATGCAGCGCCCCAGGCCGAATCAGCGTAAAGTCGGTGGAAAGCGCTCCCATGTGTGCGATGTACTCCACCTGCCCGACCAGATTTTGGTAGGTGGGGTGGTCTTCGTAAACCACCGGCGCTCCTCCCGCAGTCCCGCGCTCGATGAGCACGTTCACCTGATATCGCCTGAAGAAGGCCGGTCCCCTCGGAGCCCATGGCACATTGACGCCCATCAGGGCCGCGAGCGGATGGTCCGGTGGAGTCAGAAATTCGTCGACATTCTCGATGACATCTCTTTGAACGTCGTCGAGGAAGCTCACCACCTCGGTGAGATCTAGCCATTTTTTTCTCACTTCGTCCATCAGGTGGCCTACGGCGAAGCCGGCCACCTCGTTGTTCAGTTCGCGGACCTTCTCCCGGCCCTCGTGATCCCACTTGGGGATCTGCAACAACACGTTTCGAAGCTTCTCCTGCAGTTCCGTGGTCGCACTTTCGATTTCCCGGTGCTCCGCCTCGGAGAGGTGCTCGAACTCCTCGGGGGGCATGACCTCGCCCTTCCGCATCGGAGCCATGATGATACCGGTCGGCGTTCGCAGCACCGCGATGCCTTTTTGCTTGGCTTCCTCACCGAGTTCCTCGAAAGCCTTCTCCTGCCGGTCCTTGACGTCCTGTTCGATGACATGCTTGCGCGCGCGGTAATTCTCGCTTTCAAAGGCCGAAGGGATCGCCGAGCGCAGATCGTTCACCAGGCGCGACATTTCCTCGCGCAGGGAACCGCTCCGGCCGGCGGGAAGTTTCAACGCACGGGGCGTCTCGGGACTGTGAAAATTGTTGACGTAGCACCATTCTTCCGGGGTGGCCTCGGCAGCCGCCCTCTTGTCGAGAAAACTCCGTGCAATCGCGTACTTGCCGGTTCCCGCCGGACCCAACAAGTAGAGATTGAATCCCTGCTTCTGGATGCCGATGCCGAACTGCATCCCCTCCAGGGCGCGATCGTGGCCGACGAAATCCGTCAGCCCGTCGAGTTCCGACGTGTTTGAGAAAGCAAAGACGTCAGTATTGCAGCGGCGATACAGCGCCTCCGGCGGCAAAGGCTTCAACTCAATGATCTGATCCAACGGAACATGCTCCTCTGCCTAGGCTAGCAAGGAGGCGGTGCGTAAAATCATCCGTTTGCCGATTGATTTATCGCGAGTATCAAAATTTGGCTCAGCGCCGTCACAGCAAGAGCCCCAATGCCACGTTTCTTCAGCAACGTACCGTGACGTTACTGGACGGTAACGTTACAAATTGGAATTGGCAGGTGTTTAGTCGGTTTCATGCGCGGTTCTGTTGATACAGCGCTTGCTTCCAAGTTGGGACGCGCACCAACCCGCAGCCACTCACCATATCCTCAAACGCTCAAAACAGGACAAGGGCAGCGAGCGATGATCGCGTACGCGTTTGCCCCCAGGTATTCGCCAGTTTCGAGAGCGTGCGTGCGGCCAATCACGATCAAGTCGGCGTTCAGCCGGTCCAAGGCGTCGGGGAGTGCCGAGGCGGGCGATCCCTCCAGGATCTCAATTTCCGCGGGCGGGCCGACAGCAGGCAGCAGTTTCTGAATTTGCTGCGGAATCCCCTTGCGCGCCTCTTTCCGCCAGTTCTCAATCCAACTGGCTTCGGGAATAACGTGTACCGCGGTCAGCTTGGCTTGAAATCTCTCCGCTATTTGCGAGGCTTGCGCCAGCACCGTGGCGCTACGCGGGCCGAGATCGACCGCACCCAGTACGTTTCGTATTCCCAGGTTCTCGACTGCGGGCCACGTTTCCAGGTGTGCACAGGTCCACACAGGACAAGACGCGTCGTGAAGGGTCTTGGCCGTTACTGACCCCAGCAAGAATCGCCGAAACGGACCATACCCATGAGTAGGCATCATCACTAGGTCAAAGTTGCCGTTGCGCGCATAGCTGAGAATGACTTGGGCAGGATCGCCTCTTTCGACGAATTGAACCACCTTGCAACCTCCCAGTTCCTGGGCGACCAATTGGTCCATCCTGCCCATGGCTCGTGCGGCCAAGACCTCGAAGGTGCTGTTGGCGGAGGCGCCTTCGACTACATGGAGCGCAGTAACCTCGGCATGGAACTGGAGCGCCATCGTGCGAACGGCTCGCGCCGCTTCTTCGCAGCGTTTCGAGAAGTCGGCTGGAAATAGGATTTTGCGAAACGGGAACGCCATTCTTCCTTTCCGGGGCCCCAAGGCGTCTACCCACGATAATGCACGTCGATGACCGGATTGTCATCGGAAGTCCAATTCCACCAGCCCAAATAGGGAGGAGTGGCCTCATCCACAAACGCCAGAAACCCAGATGGAAGGGGAACAAGACCCAAAGGCTGCGCAAATGTTGTGTAAGGTAACGCAACCGCGGCCAACGCGCCTCTGGGACGGCTCTTCCTGGGAAGACGTTGCGCACACGCGAGGCCGCTTTCACCAGTTTCCAGTTAGGGTATTTCAGTGCGCTCTCCTGAGTGTGACGGAATCGCAATCTTAAGTCTGCGACCTGTCTCAACTCCGCCTGTTGGAGTCTTGCGTGCTTGAAGGCTAACGAAGGCAGTTTACAAGCGAGTAGGGGAGGACAGCATGAACGAACGCAAATCAATAGCTCGGGTAGGGACTTTTGTGTCTCTCCTCGCAGGATTTCTGGTGGCCTCGTTCACCACGAACGCAGCCGATATTCCGGATTCTGAACAAGTCTCCAAACTTCTCTCGGAGGCCAAGACGATGGCGTTCCAGTTAAAAGAAGACGCCGAGGCTATGGAGTCTTATACGCGGTCGAACGCGACTTGGGAAAGTCACGCTGCCGCAATTACCCAAGTCAAGGAACATGTCAACGCGCTTGGGCGGCAAGTTACGAAGCTTCGAGACGCGAAAAATACGGCTTCTCTATGGCAGAAGACGGCGATAGATCGGATCAACCCATTCATGGACGAACTGGCGGGGTATACGGAAGCCGTGATAGAGCATGTCAACAAACATCCAAAGCTCCTCGCGACGGCCGAATACAAGGATTATCTCGAAGCCAACGCCGATTATGCGGGGGACCTCGCGGCCATGATCGGAGACTTCGTGGATTACGGAAAAACCAAGCAAAGGTTGCAGCGGCTTAGTGACAAACTCGAGGTTCCCGCCGCTAAGTAATGCTGCGATCACTGTGCAGAGCCGGGGTGCGTGTTGGAGTCTGTTTAAATTTGGACAGTCCCGGTCGAGAGGCACTTCTGAAGGGCTGCGGTCCGGCAGCCCAGGGCGCCCTTTGATGGCCCGGTTCGAAAACTAACTTCGATGTCAAGGAATTTAGGAGGTGGATATGCCCGCAAAACAGTTAAAAGAGTTTCTCGATACCCACAAAGTCAAATACGTAACCATGACGCACTCAGCGGCCTATACGGCTCAGGAAATCGCATCTCTGGCACACGTCCGGGGAGAGGAGTTCGCCAAGGTTGTCATTGTCAAAATCGATGGTGCGATGGTCATGGCCGTTCTTCCCGCCTCCTATCATGTGGATCTTCCGCTTCTCAAGACAGCCGCCCAGGGAAAGAAGATCGCACTCGCGTCCGAGACGGACTTCCGCGACAGATTTCCCGAATGTGAAACCGGGGCGATGCCGCCCTTCGGGCAGCTTTACGGGATGTCGGTTTTCGTCGACGAAAGCCTCACAAGAGACAAGGAGATCGCTTTCAACGCCGGCACGCACCACGAGCTGATGCGGCTTTCTTACGACGACTTCGTCAGGCTGGTTCAACCGAAGGTCGCAAAGTTCTCCACGACGGCAGAAGCCGCATTGCGGCTGTGAGCGGCGCTCTAGGCGTTCCCTGGTACGTCACTTGGCCGATTCTGGGGGCAACGTGTTACGGTGCGCTGTGGCTCTTCGCAAACCGCTCAATCCATTATCCGCGCCCCAAGGTTTCTGGAACCTGCAGGCACAACTGCACGCGGAAGATGTTTGGCTTTCCACATCCGACCGTGTGCAAATTGACGCGTGGTGGGTTCGGAAAGAAGGCGCCAGCCTGGCAACCCTTTATCTGCATGGCAATGCAGGCAACGTGACGCACCGATACCCGCAAATTCGCGACATCACGGCGGCTGGATCGTCAATCCTGATGCTTGATTATCGCGGCTATGGACGCAACCGGGGATGGCCAACAGAAAGGGGCCCGGAGGGCAAGTCGCAAGATTCGCACCATTCAGCAACTTCATTAAGATAGTTCCCCAAACTCTCCGTTATGAATGATGCACCGACACTCTCGCAAAGAGTCTTGTAGGGATCGCCTGCGCATCCGCAATCTTGCGCGGAGTACCGGGCCGAGGTTCATCCGCCAGCCCTTCCAGGCCATGGACGCGAAACCGCTCCCGCCACTTGCACACAGTCTGTTCGGTGATCCGCAATTCCCGTGCGACCTGACGGTTCTCCCTCCCCTCGGCACAACCCAACACGATGCGCGCCCGCATCGACAACCGCTGCGCAGTTTTCGGACGCCGCGCCCATTCCTGGAGCTTAGCCCGATCCTCTTCACGCACCATGATTGGCTTGGTTGGTCGCCCCATGCTGGTTGGGTTCCCAGCATATCAAGCAGGTTTCTCTTCTTACGCGAACTTCTGACTCAGGATACTAGGGATTGACGGCAATATAGGAGATCATGCGGCCGGCTTGATCCTTATCGCGCCGGTAAGAATGGAAAAGGTCCGCCTCGCAAAACGTGCAGTGCCGCAGCACCTCGATGTTCCGCTCTGGGACACCTGCTTCGAAAAGATGCTGGTAATTCGCGGCCGCAAGATCGATACGCCCGGCGTGCTGCCCGAATTGTTGAGCGACTTCTTCACCAACTTCGTAGCAACAAGCGCCGATGCCAGGCCCGATGGCGGCCCAGATTCGATCCACGTTGCTCCCCCGCAGAGTAGTCATCTGCTTCAAAGTTTGCGCCACGATCCCCGCCGCTGTTCCACGCCAACCAGCATGGACGGCCGCGACGACGCGAGTATCTACGTCTACCAATAAGATCGGGTAGCAATCGGCGGTGCGCACGGAGACGGTGAGGCCTGCCTGATCCGTCACGAGAGCATCGCCCTCACCAGCAAGGCCGGGCTCGTTCGCGGCGAGCACACGCGCGGAGTGAATTTGTTTGAGTGTCGCCATGCCGTCTTGCGATAACGGCTCAGCGCGAGTGCCGAAACCGTGTTCGAGCCAGTCGAGTTCGGAGAGCAGGGATGAGCGAATCACGGGACGACTCTTTGCGTCGGTCGAACCTCTATTTCGATTCCAGCAGGAACGACGGAGCGAGGCCCGAGAGCGTGGTGAATCCGGTCGTACCGGCGACGCTCAGCCAGCTCGAGAGGCCGTGAATTTTGCCGCCGAGCAGGTGCGGATGCATTTCTACGTGCATATCCTTCATGACGAGGCTGCCATATTGCAATAGCGGAAATACCGCGCGCCCGCTTTCGGCCGCTTCCTGAATCACGTAAGGACTGCGCATGGCCTGGCGCAGAGCCTTTTCCCAGCCGAGGTCGTCGGTATCGGCGCCGCGGAAGGTTTGCAGATCGGTAGAATCGCTGTTGGGTTTCAGCACCAGCTTGGCGCGATGCTTCATGGCGAAATCGGGAAGATCGATGGTGTGGCCGCGGTGGGTGGTCTTGGCGGCCTGCACGAGACGTGTCCAGGGAATGAAATCCTTGATCGCTTTGCGTTCGGCAGCCGGGAACTTCGCGGTTACGGCATCGTCGGTCAGCAGATCGAAGAGAGCGCGCTTGCCGATCGCCTCGCTTCGAAAGCTATTGACCATGCACACGGCGCGATCCTTGTAGGCGCGCACCAGGGGATGATTCAAATCGAAGCGGACCAGGAACTCCTGCAAGCGGAGGCTCCGATAGACGATGTCGATGGTATGCTCGCCGTGCCGTAAAATGCCGCCGCGATATTCGACGTGCTCGGGAGCGATCAGCTCAGCGGTATAGCCTTCCTGACGGAAGAATTCAACGAGCAGCGCGTTTTCGCTTGCCTCGGGGGGTTGGAAGGGCGGACGCGATTCGAGGATGGCGATGGATGGCTTCTTCTGCTTGCCGCCACATTCCTTATACGCCTTCAAAATGCCCTGCAGCAGATACTTGCCGCCCGCGAGCTTGGTCAACTTGTACTTCTTGCGAAATTCCCTGACGGGGGGAGCCTCGTAATAGACATCCGCCAGCAGATCGCTGTAAATCACGCTGGAGGGCGATGTTTCCCGATGTCCCAGGAATCGCAGGGAGCCGTTGTGTAGACTGGCGTCGAGGACGCCGGTCATGGTCAGCGGAGAGAAACCCGGATCGACGGCTGCGAGCATGCGTTCGGCCGGGAGTAATTGCAGACGCGACAAGAGAGCGGGCGTCGCGAGCACCATTTCCTCGGCACGCCGGATCGCCGAGAGAACGGTGGCCGCCGCTTTCTCGAGCGCCGCGTGATCGCGACTGGTGAGGAAATGGGGACGCAGAACCGGCGACATTGGATGATTGGTGAGCTTCGCGGCTCGCAGACGCTCTTGGAGCGCGCCCGCCCAACCCAGTTCAATGTAGGGTTCACTCTCGATTAATTTGTGGTATCGGGCGATCGCCTCGGTCGCCAGGGTCATGTGCGTTCGTTAGTATCGCATGACAATGCAAGTTCTGGAAACCAAGGTATGACGATAAATGGCTCTACGCTATTGATAACACATTAATTAGTAAATTTTAAGCCGGGGTCTTCCTAGCCCGAGAGGGGGGGTGAATTCGCTTTTCGCACGACTTCGCTCGGGATGACCGGCTCGTTGCGATTACTAACGCTGATTCCCTTTGAGGATTTTCTTGCGCAGGCGAATGGATTTCGGCGTGACTTCCACTAATTCATCGTCGCGGATGAATTCGATGGCCTGTTCAAGATTGAGGAGCTTGGGCGGCACGAGGCGAATCGCTTCGTCGGCGCTCGAGGCGCGCATGTTGGTAAGCTTTTTTTCCTTAACGATGTTGACGTCAAGATCGGCATCGCGCGCGTTTTCGCCCACGATCATTCCTTCGTAAACTTCCAGGCCCGGCCCCACGAACATGTCACCGCGTTCCTGCAGATTGAAAAGCGCATAGCCAGTGGTTTTTCCTGGACGGTCGGCCACGAGCGAGCCGGTAGGGCGCGAAGGAATATCGCCCTGCCATTCGATATAGCCTTGGAACAGCGAGTTCATGATGGCCGTTCCTTTGGTGTCCGTCATCATTTCGCTGCGCAGGCCGATGAGCCCGCGCGAGGGAATCAGGAACTCCAGGCGCACGCGGCCCGAGCCGTGATTGACCATCTTCTCCATCTTTCCTTTGCGCCCGCCTAGCTTTTCGATGACGACGCCGACGAAAGCTTCGGGGCAGTCGATGACCAGCAGTTCCTGGGGCTCGCAGAGCTTCCCGTCGATGATCTTGGTCAGGATTTCGGGTTTCCCTACGCCGAGCTCAAAACCCTCACGCCGCATCATTTCGATCAGAATGGCGAGCTGCAGCTCGCCGCGGCCCATCACCTTGAATACATCGGGTCCGCCGGCTTCCTCGACCTTGATGGATACGTTGGTGAGGAGTTCTTTATCCAGGCGGTCGCGGAGATTGCGGGAAGTGACGAATTGCCCCTCGCGGCCGGAGAAGGGCGACGTGTTGATGGTGATCGTCATCGCGATCGTAGGCTCGTCGATCTGAATATGCGCGAGCGGCTTGGGTGTTTCGGCGCTGGTGACGGTCTCGCCGATGGTAATTCCTTCGACGCCTGCGATCGCCAGAATATCGCCGGTGCGCCCGATGGTTTCGTCGACGCGCTTCAATCCTTCAAACGAATACAGCTTGGTGATCTTGGTCTTGTGCAGGGAGCCGTCGAGCTTGGCGATCGCGACTTCATCGCCGTAACGGAGCGTTCCGTTGAAGACGCGACCTATCGCTAAACGGCCGAGGTAGTCGCTGTAATCAAGATTTGCCACGAGCATCTGTAGCACGCTGTCGGGATCGCCCGCGGGCGGAGGAATGTGGGCCAGGATTGCCTCAAACAGCGGCTTTAGATTGGTGCTCTCGTCCTCCATTTGGAGCTTGGCGATGCCCGCTTTGCCGTTCGTATAGATCACCGGGAAGCTGAGCTGATCCTCCGCGGCGTCGAGATCGATGAAGAGATCGTAAACCTCGTTGAGGACTTCCTGGATGCGCGCGTCCGGGCGATCGATCTTATTGATCACGACGATCTGCGGCAATCGCGCCTCCAGGGCTTTCGAGAGAACGTAGCGGGTCTGCGGCAGCGGTCCTTCGCTCGCATCTACGAGCAGCATGACGCCATCGACAATCTTCAGGGCGCGCTCGACCTCACCGCCGAAATCGCTGTGGCCGGGCGTGTCGATAATATTGATCTTGATATCGCCGTAACGGATGCCGGTGGCCTTCGCGAGAATCGTGATGCCGCGCTCGCGCTCCAAGTCGTTGGAGTCCATGACGCGCTCGGCGACTTGCTCGTTTTCACGAAAAATGCCGCTTTGCCGGAGCATGGCGTCCACCAATGTGGTCTTGCCATGGTCGACGTGCGCAATGATGGCGATGTTGCGGATAGCTGTGTTGGACATTCGGAGGGGAAAACTCTATTATCGCACGACGCGTGCAGCGATCCCAGAACAACGGTCCGTTACAAATAGATCAACGCCCGCTCACTGGTGTACGCGATGATAGAAGTAAGTGTCACAGCTTCCGTCCGTGGTTATCGTAGGCCGGCCGAACGTCGGCAAGTCTACCCTTTTTAATGCGATCACCGGCCAGCGCCGCTCGATTGTCGGCGATGAGCCCGGCATTACGCGCGATCGAATTTACGGCAAGGCCGAGTATCGCGGCAGGCCGTTTGAACTGGTGGACACCGGCGGCATCATTCCGAACGACGAGGAGATGATTCCCACCGAGATTCTGAAGCAGGCTCGAGTGGCGCTCGAACAGGCCTCGCACATCATCTTCCTGGTGGACGGGCGTTCGGAGATCACCGGCACGGATCGGGATCTCGCGAAACTTCTGCGCAAGCTGGGCAAACCTGTATCGCTCGCGATCAACAAAATCGACAGTCCCAAGCGCGAGGACCTGACGCACGAGTTTCATTCGCTTGGTTTCGAGCACATGTTCGCCGTGTCGGCGGAACACCGCCAGGGATTCGACGATCTCCTTGACCATGCCACAAGCGGGTTTCCGGCTTTGCCGGGATCAAAGGTCAACAAGAAGGGACGCGGCGGATCGAGGGCCAGCCGCATTCCCGAGCCCGAGCCGGTGGAAGAGGAACGGGCAGCGGCGCTGCCCATCAAGGTGGCCATCATCGGGAGGCCTAACGTCGGCAAATCGACGCTGCTGAATGCGTTCACGGGCAGCGAACGCGCCATTGTTTCGCCGGTAGCCGGCACGACGCGCGATGCCGTGGATGAAGCGGTGACGCACGACGGCGTGGAGTATGTGTTCGTCGACACGGCGGGCATCCGTCGCAAGGGCAAGACCAAGTTGATGGCGGAGAAGCTCAGCGTCGTGATGGCGCGGAGGCATCTGCGGATGGCGAACGTTGCGGTGCTGGTCCTGGATGCCACGGAAGGCATGCTGGCGCTCGACGCCACGATCGCCGGATATGCCCATGAGGAAGGGCGCTGCGTGGTTCTGTGCGTCAACAAATGGGACGCCGTCGCGGAACCCGACAAACGCAAATTCACCGAGGAGATCCGCGACAGCCTGAAGTTTCTCGACTATGCCCAGATTGCGTTTATTTCCGCGCAAAAGCGCGCGGGAACCAACGCGCTTTTTCCCTTGATCCGCAAAGCCTACGAATCGGCGTCGCGTCGCATTACGACGGGCGAGCTGAATCGCTTCGTCGAAACGCTGAATTGGGAATACGATATGAAGATTTACTACATGACGCAGGCGGGCATCCGGCCTCCCATGTTCATCGTCTTCACCGACAAGCATGGAAGCCTGCACTTTTCGGCCGAACGCTATTTGATGAATCGGCTGCGCGAACGCTTCGATTTCCAGGGCACGCCCATCGTGATCAAGACCAAACGACGCTAAAAAAGCGAGGCGCGCTAGAAATGCCGGGAGGAGAGCGTGATCTCCGATAGCGCCGCGACGCGTACGGGATCGTTTGCATAAAAACCCGCGGCATACTCCACGCCAATTGATAGGCCCAGATTGCGCGCCGCCGAGAGGCGCAAATCGGCGTAGCTGCGCGTTTGCATCTGGCTGGCGTGGCATTGCATGGCCGCTTCCCATTCCACGACCGCATCGCTGATATCCACGACGATGTCCGGATCGGGAAGTGTTTGCGTGACGGTGTAGAAATACAAAGCGGAAACGGCGTGCGGAATCTGCGGAGCCAGGCTCTTCAAATCTTCGAGTCCGCCGTAGCGCGCGTAACGGCAGGCGTCGCGTGTCAGATTCCCCACAACCGTATGATCAGGGTGCTGGTTTTCGCCGGTGTGTGGAGCGAGAACCATCGCCGGCTGGAACTCGCGAATCTGTTTCGCGATCGCGAAGGCGTTCCGGTGCGTTTGTTGGATATGGCAGTCGCCGCCGAAATCCAGGAATTCGATCTGAGCCTGGATGAGCCTCGCCGCGGCGCGTGCTTCCGCCTCGCGGCCTTCGGGGGTGCCGTGGCTTGACGCCTCGCCGCGAGACAACACCAGGAGCTTTACTCGATTCCCGCGGAGAGCTTCCTGGATCAGGACGTGCGCGCATCCGAATTCGATATCGTCCGGATGCGCACCGATCGCCAGGATGTTCATCGTTTTTGATTTATTGCCGTCGAAATTACTGCCAGGCCTCCGCGAGTTTCACGAAGGTGCGCACGCACACGCCCGTGGGACCTTTCGCCATAAACGGCTTGGCATCGTCGAGCCACGCGGTACCCGCAATATCCAGATGCACCCACGGGACGGGGTCGGCGAATTCCTTCAGGAACCACGCGGCGCTGATCGCGCCTCCCCAGCGTCCGCCGATGTTGGCCAGATCAGCGAAGGGACTCTTCAGCAGCTCCTTATAATCGTCGTCCATGGGCATGCGCCACATCTTCTCGCCTTCCTCTTGCGATGCCGTCATCACGCGCGCCAGCAGGGCGTCATCGTTGGTGAAGGCCCCGATGTGGACGTGGCCGAGAGCCACCACGATCGCACCGGTCAGCGTCGCCGCATCGACGAGGTGCGTGCAGCCAAGGCGCCGGGCGTAGGTGATCGCGTCAATGAGAATGAGGCGGCCTTCCGCATCGGTGTTGAGAACCTCGACCGTCTTGCCGTCGAGCGACTTTACGATATCGCCGGGCCGCTGCGCGCGCCCACTCACCATATTTTCGACCGCCGGAACGATCGCCGTGACGGGAATCGAAGGCTTCAGTTGCGCGATGGCGCGCATGGCTCCCAGCACCGCAGCGCCGCCACACATATCGTACTTCATCTTCTCCATCCCCTCGGCGGGTTTGATGGAAATGCCGCCGCTGTCGAACGTCACGCCCTTGCCGATCAAGGCAAGATGATCTGATGACGCCGGCGCGTTCTGGGGAGTGTAGCGGACAATGATTAGAGCCGGCGGCTCCGTCGAACCCTGCGCGACGCCGAGCAGGGCGCCCATCCCGAGCTGCGACATCCGGTCTTGATCCAGCACTTCGCAGGGAAGGCCATATTCGGCGGCCATCACGCTCGCCTGGTCGGCGAGCACCAGGGGCGTCAGGCGATTCGACGGTTCGTTGCCGAGGTCGCGCGTAAAATTCTGAGCCTCGCCGAGAATCCTGCCGCGTTCGACGCGCCGCTCCAACCCAGCGTCGGCTGTGCCGACGATATGAAATGCATCGAGCGATTTAGAATCCTTATCGGTCTTGTGGACGTCGGTCTCGTAGTTGCCAAGAATCGCGCCCTCCACTGCGGCTTCGGCAGCGCTTGCGCCCGCTACTTTCTGGTTCGACGCCAAGCTCCAGGCGAGCGTCTTCACTCCTTTCTGTTTCCAAACTCGCACGGTCGCTCCCACGGTGCGCCGCAGAGCCGCGCTGTCGAACTTTTCGTGCTTACCCCCGCCCACCACGATCAGGCGCTTCGCCGCCCATCCGGGAGGATTGTGCAGCACCGCTATCTCGGCCGCCTTGCCGGAGAACTCGCCGGAGCTCTTCAATTCGGCAAGCCACGTTCTGACGCCGGCGGACGCGGTCGAAAGAGCCTTGCCCTCTCCAAAAGCATCATCAGACACATCTTCAAAAATCAACACCACGACGGCATCCGCCGCCACGCGATCCAAGGGTTCGTAGATAAGTTTAGTTTCCATGTGGGAAGTTCGCCGTCGAACGTTCGATTTTCAGGCTCTGATTTCCTTGCCAAAACGTCATTCTTTATTTCTTCGCCGGAGGCCGGCGCGGGCTTCGTCCTGCATCTCGCGTTCGCGTTCGCTTTCGCGCTTATCGTGGATCTTCTTACCGCGCCCGATCGCCAGTTCGATTTTGATCAGCCCGTTTTTCAAATATAACTTGGTCGGCACGAGCGTGAGTCCTTTTTCGCGTGTGGCTTTCTGTATTCTTGAAATCTCTTCCCGATGCAGCAGTAGTTTACGCTTGCGGACGGGCTCGTGATTCATGATGTTGCCGTGGGAGTACTGCCCGATGTGGGCGTTGCACAACCACGCTTCATTGCCGGAAACTTCGCCGAAGGCGTCCTGAAGCTGGATCTTGCCGTCGCGCGCAGCCTTGACTTCCGTGCCGGAGAGCACCAATCCTGCTTCCATGCGAGCATCCAAGTTGTAGTTATGCCGGGCCGCCCGGTTGTCGCTCAGAATCTTAATCGCTTCTTTCGTTTTATCGGCCACAATTCCACGTCTCTCGGGGACTTCGCTTGCACACTTTAGTGTAGAGCGTTCCCAGGCAGGCGTCGCAGAGGGCGGCTTGATTTTTGGCATCCACGTGCGGGGACCGGGGATCGTCAAAGATAGTGATGCCGAAGTCTTGGTCCAATGTCTGGGGTGTCTTTGGATTTGTAAAATGCTGAAAAGAAGCTCTTTATTTTCCGTGTGCGGCGTCGCGGTGGCGCTCCTGACCTTGGCCGGCCATATGTCTGGACGGACGCGAAAGGGCGACAAGCTCCTGAATCAAGGCCAGATCGCCGAAGCCAAGGGCGACTGGGACGCGGCGCTGGAGATCTACGAGCGTGCATTCGAGGAAGATCCCTCGGACACGGCCTACATGATCGCCGTGCGCAAGGCGCGCTTCGAAGCCGGACAAAAGCACGTCGACCTGGGTGAGAGAGCGCGATCGGCCGGCAAGTACGATGACGCTCTCCGCGAGTTTCAGAGGGCGCTCATCGCCGATCCCGGTTCGTCTATCGCACTCCAGGACATCCGTGAAACCGAGCGCATGATGCAAAGCTCGAAAGCGGGCGTCAAGCCGGACGAAACTGGGCTGACGGAGTCCGATCGGGCCAAGAGAGAGCAGGAGGAGCGTGTGGATTCCATGCTCGCGCCGCCTCAACTAAAGCCGACGAATAACGTCATCCCGATGCTGAAGATGAACAACCAGCCCCCCAAAGTGCTCTACGAAACGGTCGGGAAGCTGGCGGGCATCAACGTGATTTTCGATTCGCAGTATGCCGCGCCGAGCCGGAATTTTAACGTCGACCTGAACAACGTAACGATCGACCAGGCTTTCGATTATCTGGCGACACTGACGCGCACGTTCTGGAAGCCTCTCAATGTTTCCACGATTTTTGTGGCCGAGGACAACGTCACGAAGCGCCGCGATTTTGAGGACGATGTCGTCAAAGTGTTTTACGTCAAGAACGCGACTTCGGTGCAGGAGTTTCAGGAAATCGCGACGGCTATTCGCACGGTGGCCGAAATCCGCCGTGTGTTTACCTATAACGCCCAGCGCGCGATGATCGTGCGCGACACCGTCGATAAGGTCGCCCTGGCGGAGAAGCTGGTGCAGGATTTGGATAAGCCGAAATCCGAGGTGGTTGTCGACGTGATCGTGATGTCGGCGAACAGCGAGCGCACGCGAGATCTAGCGGCCACCATCGCTACGGCGGGCACGGCCGGCATTAACGTTCCGATCACGTTTAACGGAACTTCCACGACCACGACCCAGGGGACGACCACCACGGGCACTCCGACGACGACTTCGGCGGGAACCATCGCCTTGAGCGCGTTGGGCAGGTTATCAAGTAATCAGTTCAGTGCGTCGCTTCCGGGAGGTCTGCTCCAGGCCATGCTGGCCGACAGCCGCACGAAGGTACTGAACAAGCCGCAAGTGCGCGCCTCCGACGGCCAGAAAGTGACACTGAAGATCGGCAGCCGGATCCCCTATGCGACGGGCAGCTTCGGATCGGCGATTGGCGGAGTGGGTGCGGGCGTCAGCCCCCTGGTTTCGACGCAGTTCAACTATGCCGACGTCGGCGTAAACATCGATATGACGCCGCAGGTTCACTCCGCCGACGAGGTGACCTTGCACATAGAAGTCACCGTGTCGAGCGTCCAGCAGTATGTTCAGATCGGCGGGATCTCGCAGCCCGTGATCGGCCAGCAGGCGAATATCGCCGACATCCGCTTGCGCGAAGGCGAGGTAAACATTCTTGGCGGGCTGAACCAGACGCAGGACACGGCCAACTCCAACGGCATTCCCGGCCTGGTCAACATTCCCGTCCTCGGGAAGATCCTGTTCGGCAACGATCACACCGACAAGCTGCGCAGCGACCTGCTGATTGCCCTGATTCCGCACATCGTGCGGACGCCCGATTACACGGTCGAAAACATGCGCGGCATTTACGTGGGCACCGACCAGGTCGTGAAGATTAACTACGCGCCCAAGGCTGGCGACAACGGCGCCCCGGCGGGCACGCCGACCCCCGGTACGACGACACCGGGAACGCCCACGCAAGGCCTGTCGCGTCCCGCGCCGCCCGCGAGTCCGGCGGCATCCAGACCTCCTATTCAGCCGGCGACTCCCGTGCCATCGGCCGTTCCCGTAGCACCGGCGGCTCCCCTGCCTCCTCCACTTTCGACACCTCCTGCAATTCCGGCGCCTCCGGTGCCTTCCGCGACTCCTGCGCCGACAGCTACTCTCGCAGTACCTGGGGGCGGCGCGGAGAGTTCGCCGGCGGATTCGCCGGCCGCGCCGTCGCCGGTAAAGGCAACAGCAGCGGACGCGCACGTGGGTTTTCTGCCGGAGAATATAATTACGCCGGTGGGTAGCGCAGTGGTCGTGAACGTGGAACTGGAAGGCGCGACCAATATCACCGCGGTCGGTACGCTCCGCGTCCGTTATAATCCATCGCAGCTCCAGTTGAACGAAATTTCTCCAGGTGCTCTGCTTGCGCGGGATGGCGCTCGACTGAATACGGTCAAGGAAATCAGCAACGAACAGGGCGAAGCGATGATCAGCATCGCGCGGCCGGACGGTGCGCCAGGCGTGTCGGGCGCGGGTGCCATCGCGGGATTGGCGTTCACGGCAATCGCACCAGGTTCGAGCCCCGTGGAGGTTTCGGAGCTCAGCGTATCGGACGCGCTGGGCGGCATGGTCGCGGCTTCGCTCGGCAAACTGCCGGTGACCGTTCAATAAGCGGTGGAGAAGCATGTCCTCGGTCGTCCGTCACATTACGATCCGTAAGAAGGGCGAACGCGGGCTCACGCTGGTGGAACTGATCGTTGCGTTCACCATTATGGCGCTGCTCACCACCATGGCGGTGCCGCTGGCGCGATACAAAGTGCGGCGAGACAAGGAACGCGAGTTGCGCTATGCGCTGCGCGAAGTTCGCAAAGCGATTGACGATTACAAAGACGCCTCGCTGGCCGGAAAAATCGAAGTCAAGCTTGGAACCGACGGCTACCCGGAGACGCTCGATCAACTGGTGCAGGGCGTGAAGCTTCTGCAGAGCGCCGAAGGAAAGAAGATCAAGTTTCTGCGGCGCATCCCAATCGATCCCATGACGAACACACGGGATTGGGGCATGCGCAGCGAGCAGGACGATCCGGCTTCGCAAAGTTGGGGACGGCAGAATGTTTTCGACGTTTACACCAAGAGCACGGAACGGGCGGCCGATGGAACTCTCTATGCGGAGTGGTGAAAGGATCATGATGCCGGCTCTCCCCATGCGCCGCGATACCATCGCCGCGCCTGACGTTCCGGGCACGTATATTCCTCGCGCCCGCCGCATGTCCCATGAGACAATCACGAAGTTCGAAAGCCGCCCCCCCTTGTCGCGGAGGCTGAGCGAGCCGCCCAGCGGGACGTTGACCGCGTCACAGGGATCAAGCGCACAGCCCGGGAGGGCGTTGTGCGCGTCACGGGGATCAAGCGCACAGCCCGGGAGGGCGTTGTGCGCGTCAAGAAAAGGCTACACGCTGATCGAGATGATCATCGTCATGGCGATCATCTCGGTGCTGGTGGCCATCGCCGTTCCGATGTATCAGAAGTCGCTCACCCGCACCCGGGAAAGCTTGCTCAAGAACAATCTGTTTACGCTGCGAACGGTCATCGACGAGTACACTTTCGACAAACAGAAGGCTCCTCAGACTCTGCAGGATCTGGTGGATCAGGGATACTTGCGGAACGTGCCGCTGGATCCAATGACCGGCAATAATCAAAGCTGGCGGGTGATCATGGAAGACGCGGTTACTTCCGTCGATCAAACCGCGCCGGGAATCTACGATGTGCGCAGCGGGTCGGATAAGAAGAGTCTCGAAGGAACGATGTATTCGGAGTGGTGAATGCTGCCTGCGATCGTACTTGTTCGGGGAGGTTGCGCGTGGACGCGTTACCAGCCATGTTAAACTGTCGGTGAGTTTCCTCCTTCCTTTGTTCCCCGGTCGTCTAATGGTAGGACAGCGGCCTTTGGAGCCGTGAATCGTGGTTCGAATCCATGCCGGGGAGCCACCAACTTTTCGCTAATATTCTCCGCTAATAAGTCGACTGGCGCCTGCACCGGTAACCGCGGGAACGCGCCATTTGGCGCAGTTTTTCACTTCCCGCGATTCGAGAGGCCGCACAAGGTCGCGACAGGAAACGTCGCCGGGAGGAAGATGTGCGAAATTCTCTGTTAGTCTCTCCGGACACATCTTTGGTTGACTGCCGCGCTTCGGGCCTAGGAAATTGTGAGATCCCACCGCAATCTCTTACGAAACTCGTCGCGACAACAAGCAGAAGCCCGCGCGCGGGAGGCGGCGGGCTCGGGATCGGTCTAGAGATGCGGCTGCGCTCACTTCAGGATTCGATATGCACGCTCCCCGGCACCAGTTTTCATCGACTCGATTTTGTGACCACTCTTGCTTCCGAGGATGCTTACGAATCCACGAACAGTATGCTTCTGCCAGCCCGTCGCATCCATGATTTCGGTGAGCGTGGCGCCCTTAGCGCGCCTCATCATCGCAATTACTTCCTCCTTTTTCGGCCGAGCTTCCTTTTTGTTGGCATGCGCATGCTTGCGTCGCGGCGAATCGGCGACGCGCCGTTTGCCGCGTCTCGTACTTGAGTTATCGGCACGTGTCTCACCGCTGCCCCGGGCGAGATGTTGTACAGCGTTCCAAATCTTCTCGATGGCCGTCTGTCGATTGGCAAATTTCTTGACCGGTTTCAACTCGTCGAAGGGCGTCACGCCAGCGAAGCTGTTCCAGAGATCCACCAGCCGCGTGATGGGCCAGTCCTTGCTAACTGTCGCGAGATCCTTTTCGCTGGCGAAGGTCAACACGCCTTCGGTAGTCGTCGGTGCACTCGCGTGCGCCACGATCGTATTGTCGGCATCGATTGTGTACGTAGTCATTGTTGGTTCTCCTTGGCGCGAGTGTGTCGCGTCGACACATTCATCACTCCGTTTCTCGTACAGGTCAAGTCGAATCTGCGCGGATTCACAAGAAAATCGGACAGCGTTCGATCAGGCGCTCGGCTCCTGAGAGGTGCTCCTGGGCGCCGTGAGTTGTTCGAAGACCGAGCGTTGCCGATCCCAAATCAACTCCTTTGCCACGATCCGCAAAGCTCGGTCCGTAACCCGATTGCTTGCCGGTGGCGAACATAGGACGTGCTCCTGGATCGACGGCGCGAGCATTAAGAGATCGATGATTTGGCCGACGCGTGACCGCGAAACGCCGCTGAGCCGAGCGAGCGCAACATAGTCTTTTGCTTCTCCGGAGCGCACGCGTTCTTCCAGTCTGTGCGCCAGCGCCAGAAGCAGGCTTACCCGTGGCGGTCGCCGCCGCTGCTCGGGTATGACCAGCTCCCTATTCACGCGCCGCTCCGCGCGAGATGGCAGTTTGTATTCGATGATCATGGCGAGTCCCGCCGCCGAAACATTCGGGTCCGCTTACGCGATCCCAAAGAAGCGCGGGCCATTCCATCGAGTCCCGGTAATTTCCCGCGCGATGGCGCTCAACGATCGATACTTTCGCGACTGGTATTCAAAGCCGTCCGCTAGGACCGTCACCACGATGCGGCGATCCCCCACGATTCTTGTTAGCAGTGTTCCGACCGGAAGTGTGCGCTGGACAGATCGGGATGGGCTTCGGTGCGGTGGCTGTGCTCCTGTTATGACCGATCCTTTCACGACCGGCCGCTCCCTGAAGAACGTGCGCTCGGCATCATCGGCTAATTCCGAAATCCTACTGCGGGCGCGTTGGCTGAGCCCGCCTTCCGCGTTGGCTTGCAACTGCCATGCGATGCGCCGAAAAAGCAAGTCACGATTCGATGACCTGGGTTCCTCACCGAGCAGTTCGCGGTACCTGGCCCGCAATTGGGAAGCGGTGAGACTCCGAGTTCGCTCAATCTCGTCAAGAACAGATTGGTCCATGTGAGCTCCTTTCTGAGTGGGTGGCACTCGCCACAGTCACATGAACGCTCTGTGTGGCCTGAAAAGCAAGTCTAAGTGGACATCGATCGACCGACGATTATGCTGTTAATCACGATTCGAAAGCATCGCGGGGAGCCAGACATTCTGGTTCGAACTCTCCCTGCCCGTTAGTTAACGGCCCCCTGCGCTGCGCATGTCGAAATGCCCGCCGTTTCGGGTATTCCGGCTGAGTTGCCGCGTCTCTGTCCTGCCGTGATTACCCCAACGCCGAGCTGCTCGCCGCAAAAATGCACCTATTCTCCGTCCCGGCGATTTGGGCACCCCGTTATTTAACTGCCGAACTTTTGCAAGCGGCCCAGTGGACCACATCATTGGCCTGTATGGACATCGAAGGTGGGCCTACTCTTCACGTATTTTGAAGTGATCCTTCATTTCTTTCGTTCCGTCGTGCCATACACCATCCCACGAAATCCGAACACGAATGATCCGTGTATCAATTTCAGTAGACCTTGCCTGAAAGGACAGAATCAGATCACACGGCGGAGTCCAAACGGTCGGGAGATTGTTTGGGACAAGAATCGGATGAATCTGTACTCTGCCGCTCTTTCGCACGCTACAGATATCAAAATCCATGTCGCTTCCTATGTCGTGTTTCATGGGATTGAACGCTTGGTTGCGGCATGAAATCGGGGCCGTCGCTTGCCAGATAGTTCGCCAGCCGCCACCAGGAGCGGGTTCCTCGATTTGAAGCAGACGAACGTCAACGTTCCTCGCTGTGAACCAACGGCGGCTGTTGGAAACAAGCAAGTGATAGTAGCGGGCCTCGTCAACTTTCTGTCCGGTCGAAGTCGTCACATCAACCTTTTCACCATCGGGATCAAGCAATCCAATCGTGAGCTTCGGCGGGAAGAACCTTAATTGAATCCAATTCCCGAATAGTGCGACGACTACGGCTCCTAGCGTCCCGGTTGCAACAAGAATATTTACGACCAGCGACAACCAGGGGTACGGCTGCATTTGGGTCTCCTTACTGAGTGCGGAAGTTGCCCGCCATCGTAGCGGTTCAATGGTAGCGGTGGTTACAGTTTGGGCATCCCCGTCTTCCGTTTCTCTTCAATTACTTGTTCAATTCTCTCGATGAGACCGTTACGGCAAGCCCTTACAAACGTTTCAGCCAGTGTAACGGAGCCAGTCACAGGTAACCCATCGTCAGTTTGAATCTCGTGTTCGGTGATTTTGTAACTGACCACGATGGGGCTGGGGGATTCGTTGCCAGTGTCGGTTGGAAGCGGAGGATAAAACTCGACTTGGGCGGTCACGCTCATCGTTCGTCCGTCGCATAGGTCTAGAATCTCTTTGACCACACGATTTGCTTCGCTTAGCAGGCTGCTGAAAAAGATACTCGGCGCAGGCTCGTCACCCTCACCGACGAGCTTTTTGCGGGCATTTTCTTGGAGCTTGTATGCCCGAATCGCCGGTTTGTTGGCGTTCGAGCACACTTCTCCCCGGGCTTATGCGGAGGGAACCACCGCGAGGTTCCTCATCCGCACCAGATTGTAGGCCGCCGCCGCGAAGGTGAACACCCACCCGACTTTGAAGATTCCACGATGCCGCGTCTTTCGCAACATGCCCACCGTCTTTAACCACCCGAATACTTCTTCGATCCGTTTCCGTTTACGCTGGCTCACCTGGTATCCGGCATGCCGCGTCGTGCGGCCGTCAACCGCGCTGCCCCCAGATCGATTCGTATTCTGCGACACGTGCGGCGTCACGTTCCGTTCGCGCATTTCGCCGACGAACCCCCACGTGTCATAGCCTTTGTCGGCGCCCACCGTCACGCGCTTGTCGCCTTCGATCCGCTCGGCCATCTCGACGGCGGCGTCGCGCTCGGCCGTGCCGCTCGCCATCACCAGTGCGGTGTCGATCACTAGTCCGTTGCGATTCTCGATCAACACGTTTCCGCAAAAAGCCAGCTTCGACTCGTGTCCCGAACTCTTCCGCGCCAGCCGCGCCTCCGGGTCCGTGGTCGACTGATGCGTGTCGTTGCTGCGCTTTTCGCCATGAAAACTCACTGTCGGGTTGCCAGGATCGTCCGGCGGCGGAGCCTGATTGTGGTCCTTGCGTTGAAAGCTCTTGTGGCTTGCCCAAGCTTCGATGAGCGTGCCGTCCACACTGAAATGCTCATCCGACAGCAGGTCGTTGGCGCGCGCCTGATCGAGCACCTGTGCGAAGAATTTCGCGGCGATCTCGCCCTCCAGCAGCCGGTCGCGATTCTTGCTGAACACCGTGGGCACCCACACCGGCTCGTCCATGTTCAATCCCACGAACCAGCGGAACAGCAGGTTGTATTCGAGTTGCTCCATCAACAGTCGTTCGCTGCGAATCGAATAGAGGAGCTGCAACAGCAGCGCCCGCAGCAGCTTCTCCGGCGCGATCGAGGGCCGGCCCCAATCGGGATACATTTGTCCAAACGATCTCGATAGTCCTTTCAGTGCCACATCCACCATCCCCCGGATCGGCCGCAGAGGATGGTCCGCAGGCACGCGCCGTTCCGGCGAAACGTAACTGAACATCGCACTTTGCTGGGTATCTTTTCCGCGCATAGGGGTCGAAACATTATGACGAGACTTTCCCTTCGAGGGTCACGCTCTAACAAAGTTTCTTTTTCAGCATCCTGTTAGGACTGTCGCCCCTTCAGGGGCCGAAGCTTTAAGCCGCTCCCTCACAGTAGCTATTTTCGCCAGAATGTCGTCAACGTTCTGATCCATGATGCAAAGAATACTATACCCGCCGCTACCCCGGCTGGGAAACTCCAATGACCTCGAAAGGTCATCAAGTAAGTGGTCAAAATGGAAATCCAGGCTAAGAGTCTGTTGAGAAATCCCTGCGCAACCGCACCCTCTGGTCGCGGCTCAGAATCGGCGCTCTCCACTTACGACCACTTGCAGAGCCGCGACCAGAGGGAGCGGAAATGTGCCGTGTTCTGGCGAGAGGTTGAAATAAATTTTCGTGGTGGCCAGGTGGTCGTGTCCGAGGAGCCGGTCTTCGCTGCCTTCCCGGCTCATCTGTCGCAAACGGAGATTGGGCGACGGGGTGATCGCATTCCCGAAATGTGAATCACCGCATACAGCCCGCGACCCTGAGGCTTCGCTACCGTAGCTTGTCGGATATCGTGGCCGTTTCGACCACGTGCCCCGCCGCATGGACCGTCCTGTCTTCACAGCTCCGTGAGAATAGTACTTTCTTCGCGGAATTTACGCAGCAGAGCTCCCGCATCTCAAGAGGTAGACCGTCTCCCGTGATCATGTCAAACATGATGCCGCGGGTGAGCACTGAGTATGTGGGATATCGGGTTCCATTTTTCAATGTCGGAGCGAACATATACAGCTGCGAAACCGGATCTGTGCAGACTGTGACCATGACGACGATGCCGACGGGAAATCCAGCTTCGCCGGCAAGGTAGCGCCGGATCGGTTCCTCGTGCGAACCGAGGGAAACGCCTGTAGTCTCACGCTTCGAGGTCGTCCATCGCCGGACTCCCGCGCGCCAAAGGACGCTTAACGCAAAATAGGCGAGTGCTCCAGTATCTACGCCCATGTCGAAGCCAGAGTACGTTGTGACGTTGAGGTGGTTACGCCATGACATTGCTACGTTCATCAAATCGAGTAGCCGAAAAGTGGTCTCATGTCGGACGAGCGGAATGACGACATTTTCGCCTAACTGGCTGAACCGCAACTCGCAATCGTCGCAGAGGAGATGCGACCAAACCTCGCGCTGCGAGGGCGTGACATACGCTGGCGTGAAAACAACCGGATCTTCGCCTTCCTCTCTCATCAGGCCCCAAAGCGCCTTCGGGAGTAGATGGCTTCGCTGTAGATCTTTATCCTGAGAACAGAGCTTGCAAATCCCGCGCGGCATCCCTGACCTCTGCCATGTTAATTATATCGTCGCTCAAAACAACGAACCGGTCACACAGAGGATCGATCGGGTGGTAGACTAGAGCTGACGTGCGCAAGGGTGCTTCTGGCCATGGGAAGAATCAGTCCAAGGCTACTCGCCGTCCGTTCCACGAAATTCCCAATCCGCAAGTTCTCGACGCGGCCAAGCAGTTTCGAAGTGGATTTCACTTGATGATGCAGCAGCCGCCCTTCTCGGGTGTATTGTTACCCGCGCTGCATTGCGCATCCGTCGCCTTGGAGCTGTATCTGAAGTCACTCTCAGCCCGTGAGGTTGAAATACCCGACACCGTCTTGGCCGGCGGCGCGTACATCCACGCTCAATCGACGGCAAAGTCCCACTGGCTCGAAGACCTCTTTGAGCAGGCTCCACCTGACATTCAGCAGCTCATTGAGGAGGCCTCAGGCCGATTTCCTCGGCTGCGTCGCTTTTCCGGCGTTCGTAAGGCGCTCAAAGCGCATAATCCGATATTCATGGCATCACGCTACCCTTTCGAACCGAGCAGCGAACTGAACGGTGTTGAAATCGAAGCCCTCGATGAGTTGCTTCGGTTGCTCGATGACGCCATTAGCGAGACGCCTTGCAGGTGGGTCCCGGATACACCATAAAGCGACCGCTGGGGATAATTCGGCCTTGGCAATTTCTTCAGACTATGGTAGCCGCGACTTGACCGCACGGGGCATGCGCGTATAAAACTCCACTTCCTTACGGACCGCGAGCGCCCGCGAGCTCATCCTGGCCGGGAGACCATCAGGGAGTTCCAGAGTCTCGACGAGCAGATGCACGGCGGCTCGGTCGTGCTGACCTCCAGTTCCCAGGCAAGGTAAAGATTTCCAACAATCGATGATGTCTGGCTTATACCTGCTGCAAGAGCTTCTTTGGAATGCAACCGACAGCATGAGCTATCCATGGAATTCGCGGCCCTCTCGGGGTGGCCTAACGGCCAGGCTGGACTGTTTGACATTTAAGGACCGCCGGCGATACAGGGGGCAATGCGGTGATCGGGAAACCCATTGACATAAAGACGATGCCGGAGCGGTGCTACACCATGCTCAAGAGCCTCGCGGAATTCGATAAGACCGAATTGCGGGGAGTCGTGCGCAAGCTCGGTATGGCCTCCGACCGCGCGCAATGTTTTCTGGGAAATTACTACCGCGCGTCGGCGAATATCGACAGTCTTCTGTCCTTGAAGAGCGCGAAGGATCTCCAGGCGATTTCGATGGTCGCGCGGAGCCTGTTCGAGTTGGCAGTGGACACCAAGCTGATTGACGTGGTGCCCGACTCTATTCTGAAGATCCTCACATTTTCCGACGTGGAAAAGCTGAGGGCGGCCATGAAAATAGTGAGGTTCAAGACCGCGAATCCGACGGCGACAGTCGATGAAAGCGTTCACGCCGCGTTCATCAAGAACGAAGCGCGGCGAATAGACGCGGCGCAAAAATCCGTCTGGCCCGGTTTGAAGAAAGTCGAGCACTGGTCAGGCCTGAATCTGGCTGATCGGGTGCGGCGTCTAAAAGAGCCGTTTGAGGAAATTTACGAGGTCGAGTACCCGCGGCTCAGTTGGTACGCACATTCGGGCCTCACCGGATTCGTCAATCTGCAAGCCGAAACCTTCAACACGTTGAGCGGGTATCAGAACAAGCTTGCGGGCGAATGCTTCGTATCGTTACTGGAGACAATTATCGACGAGTTCCGCATTGTGGAATCCGATCCGAAGGTCGAGAACAAACTGAAACTGGCCAAACTGCTTCCCTTCACGGACACGCCGGAGGAGGGCGAAGCGCTCGCGCGGGCAGTGTTGAGTTGATCCAATTGGCTTCGCGCCCTTCTGCATGGTCTGGCCCCGGAGCCGGCGCTCAGCTTGCTTCCCAGCCGCGGCTTATCCTCCGCTCCGGCCGTTCGTAGTGTATCGAGAAGAGCGATTTTTCGCAATGGCTGAACGAAAAAAAAGCTTGACGTTCGCAGCGCTTTCAGACATAGGGCGACAAAACGCCGCGGCCCTCGAACCCAAAAAAACTGCTCAAGGTCGTCGGGCGCATGGTTGCGGCAGCATCGAATACTGCGGGCGCGCTCCAGGTGCTGGTGCTTAACGGCTACGGCCACGATGCGATGAAACTCGCGCGCAGCCTCTTCGAGATCGAGGTGAACATCGCATGGTTTCACCTTCATCCCGACGAAATCGAAGACTTCATCGAATACCACCACATCAAACAGAAGCAATACTACGACATGTTCACTGACGAACAGATGGCCAAATTCCCGAAGGAACGCTACGACGAGATGATTGCCGCTTACAATGCGGCGTTTCCCCGCTTCGCCAGCAAGTCGGATCCCAAACGACCCAGGAACGAATGGTGCAGCGTGTCCCTATACGCGCGGGCCAGAGCGACAGGGCGCCTGGAGCTGTATAAGCTCTTCTACGGCATGGCGTCGTCAATTCATCACCTCGATCTTGCTGGACTCGCCGCGTCCTCGGGTACTGACCACCTTGCCGATATGGCTCCATCTTGGAAATATCTCGATATTGCCCTGACTGCCATCGGCTCCTGGCAACGGTCTGTCGTCTTATATGACGAGATGGGCAAGCTCGGGTTGAAGGAGAAGCTCGAAGAAGGCCCAGGTGCGGATTTCATCCAAGCCTGTAGGGCAAAGGCCGGCAAGTAGGCCCTGATGATCTTCTGCGACTAGAAGCGATGTTGTCCTAAGTCCTCTTCGAGGAAGCGTCGCCCCCAGCATGAAGTCGCGCAGTGTAGAGCTATCCGTCGGCTCCGGTCCCGAAGTCGGGTTGGAGGAAGTTTCACCAGAATTACGAACGACAAACGCGCTTGCGCAAAGGGAACTCTGCCTTCCATCATGTGCGCGGATCCCGTCGGCTTCTCGTCGATGTTACCAGTCGGCTTGATCGAATGGCGTCGATAGGCGTGCCGCCAATGGACCAGCATTTCTGACTTGCGATAAGGTTCTCTTATCGCAACCCAGAAACTCGCGCCAACGACAGCGCCGGCCCGGCCGTTATACACACTTCTCGTGCGCAGCTTCCTCGGATTCGACCTTGCCGGAGTTACGCTTGTCACTCCGCGTTTATGACCGGATACCCTCACCGTTCAGAAAAAGATTGTGCTTGTTATCAGAATAGGTCTCCGATGGCTGCGCGGCAGTCGGGTAGGGCGAGGGCTGACCGGTAGGTGCACTCATTCGGAACATCACATTGTCGTGCGCCAGAATTGCCGCGTGCCCGTTGTTATTGGCGTTGAATTGATTATTGGCCTGAAGAAGATTCACTCCTGCCTCGGAAAGCGTCTGGTTACCACCGACGTGGTCGGCGTCTGCACTGGTGTTAATGATGAATCGAATGGGCCCGTCCGTGAGCTTCCTGATTTCGGCCAAGACGCGTTCCGCCACCTGCGCCGATCCGCTGTCGACGACCACCGCGCCGTTCTTTCCGATCTGGACGCCGATGTTCCCACCGGCGCGCGCTATCAGGTAGAAATTCGCCCTTACCTAAAGGACTTCAATCTTAGCGTCTATCTGCTGCTGGGCGGTGACCAACGGCGCGAGTCCCGTAATTCCGGCGATAGCCGCCAACAACCAGCGGGCCTCATGCGCCGCCCAATGTTGCAGAGTCATTCCATCACCAATTGATCACCATAATTTCTTACGGACCAGTGATAGTCATTGCCGGTACGGTTTTCGTGGCGACTGATCGAGGTCTTGGGAGTGCCGCTTGTGCCGCACGTTCAATTCGAAGCGCTCGCGGCCGGCCCCGGCGCTATTCCGGCGGTCAGCAGCCGTATCTTGACCAAGTTTCGACGGTCCGCAATGTAGAGAGTCTTGTAGTCCGCATCGCCGAACGCCAAGTTCGTGGCAGGCTCCGGCAGCAGGATGGTGCCGATATGCTTGCCCGAGGGCGACATGATCCAGATCCCGCCCGGGCCCGTGCAGTAGACGTTGCCCTGCCGGTCGACTTTCATTCCGTCGGTACCGCCTGGCGCACTATCCGCCGACATGTCGATGAATACACGTCCATTTCCTACGGTTCCGTCTGGACGGACATCGTAACTCATGATCTTCTTTCCGCCGTTGACGTAGAGAAGCTTCTCATCCGGCGAAAACGCGAGACCATTGGGACGGAAATTATTCACTTGCAGCATCTGTACCTTGCCGTCTTTCACCATGAACACGGCGCTATCGGGCAATTCCATGGACGGAGTATTCGGCCGGGGATCCGTGAAATAGACCGAGCCGTCCGATTTCACGACGATATCGTTGGGACGATTCAGGCGCTTACCCTCGTATCGATCGGCAATTACTGTACGCTTGCCATCTTTTTCGATGCGGACAATGGTCCGATCGCCCTGAGCACAGAAAACGAGGCGGCCTTGCTGGTCGAGCGTGATTCCGTTGGAGCCGAAGTCGAACACAAACAGGGGCCCACTACGCGCCAGATATCCATCGAGCGCGATCTTGTTCAAGTCGCCGGTATAACCGCTGTCTTTCATGAACACAGACATCTTGCGGTCTACGGGCGTCCATTTGTAAATCACGTTCGCCGAGATATCGCTGAACAGCAGATATCCCGATTGCCCGTCCTGAATCCACACGGGGCCTTCGGAAATGCCAAAAGCGCCTTCCTTGAGCATCTCTAGCTTGGCATTCGACGATATGATCGCGTCGAGCGAGGGATCAAGACGCAAGACGACCTTGCCGCCAGGCCCTTCGGCGCCGACAATAGCAAGAGTTGGAATCATCAACAGCAGGGCAAACAATCGTTTTCTCATAAGCTCCTCGGAATGGAACGCTACGCCTCCATGACTGCAGACGCAGGATTATTCGACTAATTGGGTCGAAGCGGGAATCCGCCGGGACCTCCGCAGGCCCGCGGGCAACGCTCTGGTAGCTTATACCTGTCCTTGATCTTTTTGCGATACTCAGGGAGCATCGTTTCCGCCCCACCCAACGCCGCATCCGCGGGGATGCCATACGTCTTCGTCAGTTCTTCCAGGAATGGATTCTTTCCTGGAAGGTAATGCGGCACTGCTCCTTCCGGCACTCCCTCATTGACCTGCGTGCATGGCTGGCCAACCGTTCGGGCGGGCGCCACGGCGCTCAATTCGAAAGTCCTGGTCAAGTAAAGGGGCTGTGTCAAGTAAACAGGATCATCAATCCGTGCCGTCACGGTCAGGATGCCGCCATGACGGAAAAAACGGGTCGTCATCGTGGCCTGGTCGCTGTGCGGCGCTCCGTTGCGCCGGACAATTCCTGACTTCATGTGTGTCGTATAGGCCGTCAGAACGTCTCCATCCCAAGTTCCCGTCGAAAATCCGCTCATATCGTGGAGCGCGTACTTCGAGGGATGAGGCCGTCCGTCCATCCAAATCGTCATCGGGGCGAGATCTTCCCAGCCGCCGATATGCCAGGCGATGGTGCTGCCATTCAGCGGTTCCGTCTCGTTCCAAATCCGCATGCCAAATGGACCGATCACGAGATAGGCGGGCGAGTAGAACGCACACGTCCGGTCGGGCATGGAGAACTGCGAGTACGAATAGCTGAGAGCCCGGGTGAGACCATTTTTGTTAAATGGAATTCCTACGTAGTCGACGGGAATCGGCTCGGGACCCGGTTGATTTTGCAGCGCATCGCCATAGTTTCGAGAAGCCCACATCCCGGAGAGGTCGATCTGCGCGAATGCTGTCCCCCCCGTCGCGATGAGGATCGCAAGCGCCATGCCTGCCGAGATTCGTGGTCGGTTGTCATACGCGCGGGTCATGATTATTCTCCACGAGCAGCTCAAAAGATCACCATTTGGCCGAGCAGGGCGTCGGTTCCCAGCCGGTGGCGTCTGCCTGCTTCTTGAACTCTGCCGTCAGAATCAGAGGCTGGTCCAGATAAGCGGGATCTTCCACGGTCGTCGTTACGATCATCCACATGTCACCGTTCGGCTCCTGGATCGGGTCGTAAAATTCGGTTAGAACGGCTTTATCACTGTACGGAACGCCGTTTTTGCGCAGATAACCGGCCAGCATGTGCGTCGTGGTCACCTGCAGATATCTCGACGCCGGGGGCGGCCTTGAGGCAGGGCTTCGCCGTGATGCCCACGCCGCCACCGAATCCCCCTGCCAAGTCGGTTTGCCTTCGGGCGCTTTCCAATCTCCAAAATGAAAGATGCGCGTCTGCGTTCCCGCGTCGATGTCCATGCGTAGCGTGTTGTCGTCCTGCCAAGTGATATGCAGGCGCTCGGGAAGAGTCATAATCGCCGCTGCGCCGTAATACTTGCATTGATTGCCGGCGGCCTCGTCTTTGGACGGGTCCCATGCGTCCGCGATCTTCTTGGACTCCACGGTCATAGGGATGCCCATGTAGTCGCCTCGCGGGGGCGTGACCATGCGCAAGCGCCAATTTTGGGTAATCTCCGAAACCCAATATCCCGCCGGATCAAACGCCTCAGCCGCCTTCGCCGTCGGCGGAGGCCCGGCCGGCCCTCTTCCGCCCTGCCCATAGGCCTGAACCGTCGCTAGCGTTAGCGCCGCCATTGCGACCACGAGGGCCCGAGTCTTGCGATCTCTAAAGGTTCGACAAAACATAATTAAATGAGGTGAGTCTACCTACTTTTTCGCCATGAGGCTCTTGTACACCGCCTCGACAAAGTTATCCGTCGTCCACGGACCCGACTTCGCCCCGTACTGCGGCTCATAGGGCTCGGCGGGATGAGCTGCCTTGACCTGGTCGAGCGTCATCCCGCGCTGGAGCATGTCCTGAATCACGTCCCTCACGATTACAATCATGTCGCGATACTCCACTGCGTCGGCTTTATCGTAGAGCCGGCCGCGACCGGGCAGCACGATCGTTCCCCCTCCCGAGAAGATGAAGGGAATCGGCCGGATGGCCAACTCGACTACATGGTTTAACGCGTCAATCTCGCCTTGGATGCCGCCGCCATTCGCCAGGTCAATCACGGGGAAGCGCGTCGCGTCGATGATGTCGCCGGCCGCCACCACGTCCGAAGCCCTGAAGAACACCAGAGAATCGCTATCGCTGTGAGCGGCCGGCTGGCGCAGAATTTCGATTGCTTCGTGGTTTAGATAGATGGCCTTTTGTTTTTCAGCGAAGGTTTCGACTGGCCACGCATCGTTCGGATAAGGAGATGCCTTCCCGGTCGGCGCGCTCATCCGGAGCAGAACATTTTCCGAAGCAAGAATTGTCGCGGCGTAGTTGTTGGTCATGGCTTTTCCGAACTCGCCGCCAATGGGATCGGTTCCTGTCGCGAAAATGCTTCTGCCCGCTTTCGAAAGCTTGGCATTGCCGCCCACGTGATCCTGATCCGCCCCTGTATTGATGATGTAGCGAATTCGCTGGTCGGTCAGCTTCTCGATTGCCGCAAGAACGCGGCCCGCAGCGTCCGCTGTACCCGTGTCCACCAGCACGACTCCATCCGAGCCGATCTGCACACCGATATTGCCGCCCGCCCCGGAGATCATATAGAAGTTTGGCCGGACTTGCAGTGACTCAACGTCTTCGCCGCCTTGCTGGGCGCGCACGAACTGCTCCGGGCCCCAAATGATCAATGGGAGGACGGCAGCGGCGATCCACGCGATTAGGCTCGCCCTGAAAAGCCTCACTTTTGCATTCACCAGACAACCTCTCCTGTACTCCGAGCACAGTCAATCGCACTTTCCGCCGGTCGATGATATCAAGAGTGCTTACGAACGGGGACCCAGGTCACTTTTGTTCAGAAGGACACTCCATTCTTGTGCCGTGTGCCATCAGAAAATAAGCTTCAATCCAAGCTGGAACTGCCGTGATGTACCAATAATCGTCGTAATCTTGCCGGCAGTCGCGTTCGGGATAGAGCAACCCGCTCCTGTGATCGTGCAAGCACCAGCTGGGCCCGCGCTGAATACGGAGGCAGCTGGCATCCCAAAGTTGGGGTGATTGAAGATATTAAAAACCTCACCGCGGAACTGCAAATGAAGTCGCTCTCTAATGCGCGTATCCTTCGACAGAGATATATCCGTATCCTGGAGGTGGGGGCCTCTAACGCCGTCCCGTCCGAAATCTCCGAGCGTACCCGGCACGGGAGTGGTGAAACAGGCGGGGTTATACCACTCGTTTACATTCCCCACCTGCAACTGGCAACCGGAAACGTAGTTTGGACGAGGAACCCCTCCCGGATTGACGCCGGCGTTGTAGCCAACACTGTCGTATCCCATGCTCAAGTTGAGTGGAAGACCGGTGCTTGACGTGACGATGCCACTGAGTTGCCAGCCTTCGACCAAGCGATTCCCATGGAACGGGAGCGTATATACGCCATTGACCCGGAGAGCCTGCCGGATATCCTGAGCGCAAGGACCAATATCGACGCTCCGATTGAACGGGTTTTCGGCAATCGAGGAGGTGTTATTGCTTAGAGCTCCCAGTCCGCTTCCGCCGTTATCCATGCAGTGGGAGTATGTGTACGACGCTTGAACTTGAAAGTTGTTGGCGAAGCGCCGATTCAGGCTGGCCTGCAGCGAGTTGTATTTCGAATAGGCGGCTGGAATGTTGTTATCGAGGAAACTGAAATTCGGATTGAGCCGCGGGTTCGCAACCGGAGTGGGACTGCCGTTCACTAAAGTTCCGAAATGATAGACCCCACTGGAGTCGATCGTTGGGATGACGGGATTCTGGTCTGTTCCGTTCATCAGATGAACTCCCCGCGCGCCGACGTATCCGACGGAAAGAATGTTCCCTCTGCCAATTTCGTGCTGCACGGTGAAATTGTATTGGATCATGTAGGGAGTGACGTCCGTGTTATAGTCCCATCCTGGAGAAACCGCGGGAACAGGCGGAATCACGCTCGTGAACGGTGCCGGATACGTGGGGTTCAATTGCGTGTAATTCGTCCACGGCGGCTGTCCCGTTAGGGCGGGCCAGTAAACGGATGGAGTGATCAGGTCGTAGAATAGACCGAAACCGGCGCGAATGGAAGTCTTGTGATCGCCGAAGGGATCATACGCCAAGCCAATTCGAGGGGCCAGATTTTTGGTGGAAGGATTGGTTTTCATGATGTTCGGGACGTTCTGGAAGTTGGTGCCGGTGGTGTAACTTGTGATCATGTAAATCGTGTTATGGGCCGAAGTCGGGTCCGTCTGGAACTCATAACGCAAGCCGAGATTTAGCGTCAATTTCGAATTGATTTTCCAATCGTCCTGCACGTAAGGCGTAAGATCGGTTTCGCGCAAGTCAAAGTGCCCGTAAAATTGCGAAAACGGCGAGCCGCTTGCGGGCTCCAGTGGTGTTCCTACTAGACGCGAAGCATTTCCTGCGAGGAAACTCGAGAAGCTGGGGAAGGTCCACTGTGCGCCCGCATATTGCTGCAAAGCTGAGTTGGTCTGGAATCTAGTCACTGTCAATCCCAATCTCAAGCTATGCGCTCCGAGCGTCCAAATAATGTCGTCCCCGCCCGTGTACTTGTTTTGGTTAAGCACGAAGGGATTCCATAGATTCGGGCCGAGAGCGTTCAAGCCCGTGATGTTCACGATGCCGTCCACGCGGCCGGAACCGGGGTAGAACTGGATGGCAGAGTGATCCGGCGCCGGAGTTTCGTTGGCGGTGGGACGAGAAAAACTCACGCGTGCGTTATTGACGAGCGTCGGAGAAATGATTCGCCGCCATTCCACCGTGGTGAACTGGTTCAGCGAGGTGTCATTATCCGGCCAAAGAGGAAGCGCCGGACCGTTGCCGCCATACGGCTCGATGAAGTGCGTGTTGTCCGAAACGTAGCGCCCAAAAATCGAGTCCTTGTTGGAGAAATTGTAGTCGAAGCGTGCGAGGACGTAATTCTCGTTCGAAGTCTGGTTGGCCACTTGGGTCGCGGTTCCAATTCCATTGCCGGAATAGGTCTGCGCAGCCGGGTACAAGGCGAGAGCGCCGGCGACTGCAGCCGCCGCGACCGGATTCGTCGCCGTGATCGTGCATGCCGTGGGAACCAGATTGCAGGCCGGAACGAAGGCGACTTTAGTCTCGCCCAGAAGTTGGCGGACGCCTTCGTAATTCACGAAGAAGAAGGCCTTATCAGTCTTGACTGGGCCACCGAGACTGCCGCCAAACTGGTTCCGCCGGAAAGCCGGGGGTCCGCCTTTTCCCGGATCGAAGAAACCCTTCGCATCCATATCGCTGTTTCGCAAGTAATCGTATGCGGTCCCGTGGAATGAATTCGTGCCCGTCTTGCTGACCGAGTTGACAACGGCGCCGTTTCCGCCGAATTGCGCGCTGTAGGTATTGGTCAGTGTTTGGAACTCGCCGATGGCCTCGATTCCCAATGAGGAGCCGGAGATCGAAGCGAGACCTCGGTTCCAGAACGTCTGCATGTTCTCGTCGTCCAACAGGAGTGCCTGTCCCGAGGATCTGCTTCCTGAAACCGAGTAAGAAGCCGACCTTCCCTGAGCACCCGACGATGAAACGGTGTAGAAATTCTGCACCCCAGGTGCAAGTAGAATCAACTGCTCGAAATTCCTGCCGTTCAGCGGGAGCTCCGCCATCTGTTTCTGATCGACCAGCGAGGACACGGTCGACGTCGCGGTCTCGACCTGCGTGACATCGGCTTCCACCGTCACCGTCTGCTGAGATTGGCCGACCTGGAGAGAAAAATCCACCACCGGCTGGCTTCCGACGGTCAGCGTGACTCCCTTGCGTACCAAGGTTTGAAAGCCCTCTTTGGAAGCCTGGATCTCATAGCTGCCGACTCCTAGATCAGGCGCGGTGTAGCGTCCCTGCGCGTCGGATTGCACCGTTGTGGTCGCACCCGTTCCGGTGTTTTTGACCTGCACGGTCGCAGCGGGCACCGCGGCGCCGGATTGATCGTTTACGGTGCCAAGGATCGTCGCGGTTGTTCCCTGGCCACATAGTTGATCGACGCCAACCAAAACAAACAAGGTAGCGAAGATGAGGGTTAGCGGAAACCTCAGGCTGTGGAATCTGCTCTTGCTGGTCATCATTGCTCTCCATTCGTGAATTCGCGTACAGGGCGACATTCTTAGCCTCGTGTTCATTGCTTGGTCACGGCGGGTGGGACAAAGCCGTACTGATTACAATTCAAGCCGGGTGGAATCCCGTTGGGAAGTGCCGCGATCCAGCCGCAGCAAAATCGCTCGCACTTCGCGGGTGCCACATACGTGTCTTTCAACTTCTTTCGATATTCGGGATACATGGTATCCGCGCCGCCCCGCGCCGCTTCCGGCATGATGTTGGTCATTTTCGTAAGTTCATCCAAAGTCGGATTCGTGCCGGGAAGATAGTGCGGCACCACTCCGGGCGGACGCAGGATTTCAATTACCGGCTCGCAGGGCTGCGGCAAAGCGTTTGGCTGGGAGGGGTCGAACTGGAAGTCCGTGGTGCGAATATAGGGCTCGGTAAGATAGACCGGATCGTAGACGATCACGGTTATGGTGAGCGTGTCGCCGTGCCTCATCCAGTGCTCCGTGACCGTCGTCTGATCGCTAGTGGGAATTCCATTGCGGCGCAAATACCCGACCTTGACGTGGTCGGTGAAGGTTACAAGAGTGTCGCCCTCCCAGTGCCCGGTGGTGAAACCTTCCCACGTGTGCATGGCGTACTTCGATGGACGCGGACGTCCATCCATCCACACCGTGTGGGTAGCACGTCCGAAGGTGCCCCACACTTTCCAGGCCACGGGCCGCCCCCCGATGGGATCCACTTCCGACCAGATCCTGAGATTGGCAGGACCGTGGAGATTGTAGGGGAACGGATGCGGGATGCATTGCCGCTCGGGCTCTGTGATCACCGATTCTTCCCAGGCATCGCCCTTCACGCGGGCAGCGGTATTGATCGGCATTCCGGAATAGTCGCTGACATAAGGGCCAGGAAGCCTTTCCTGCCAATCTTCATGGAAGCGAGGGGCCCATTGTCCCGCCAAGTCCACTTCCGCCGACAACGGAACGGTTACCATCAACAACTGGGACACCACAAGGACCGCGCTGGCGATTCTAGTTTTTTGGTGAACGTGGTTCATGCGTGGCTCCTGTTCACTGTGTCACCATCTCGCCGAGCACGGTTGGGGGTCCCACTTCGTGGCGTCGGGCTCCTTCTTGAAATGGAGACTAGTCACCCAATCCTGAAATAGGAACGTTGGGTCGTGCACGATGGTGGAGACAACCAGCCATCGATCGCCATTGGGCTCCTTGTTTACTTCCCAATATTCCGTCAGCTCCGTATTCGCGCTATAGGGGATACCGTTTTTGCGCAGATACCCGGGCCGAATGTGCGTAGTGACGGTTTTTAAGTAGCCATATTTGGACGGCGTATCGCCGCCGGCTCCTCGCGGCGTCTGCCAATTTGCCGCGGAATCACCCTGCCATGTGGCCGGTCCTCCGGGCGCTTTCCAAGTCCCGAAGTGCAGCATACGAGTCTGCTGGCCGGCGTCGACTTCCACTTTCAGCGTATTGTCGTCCTGCCAAGCAATGCGCAGGCGTCCGGGCACGCGCATAATCGCCGGAGCCCCATACGACTTGCATTGTTCGCCAGTTGCTTCATCTTTTACTGGGTCCCACAGGTCCGCGGTTTTCCGGCCCGTCTCATTGATCGGGACGCTTTGATAGTCGCCCTTCGCCGGCACGACCATACGCCAGCGCCAGTCCTCGGTGACCACCGATACCCAGTTGCCAGTCAGATCCGTTTCCGTGGGCGCCGAAGCTCTTTGCCCGTAAACGCAGGCGGATATGCCATACGCAAGGAATGCCACAACCCGTGCAACTGATCGAGACGCTCGCAGAACCGCGCCGATTCCTTCTGGGCGACTTTGCGTCGGATACCGCACTTATTTCTTCCCCCGCGTGAGGCTCTTGTACACGGCTTCGACGAACATATCCGTGGTCCAAGGGCCTGAGTCGGACCCGTACCGCGCGCGATACTCTTTCGCGGGATCGGCGGCCTTGATCTGCGCGAGCGTCATTCCTTTTTTGATCAAGTCCTGGACGACGTCGCGGACGATCGTCATCATGTCGCGGATTTCCAGCACGTCGGCCTGATCGCACAGCCGTCCGTGGCCGGGGATGACGATCGTGCCGCCTTCTTGCCATACCAATGGAGTTTCGGAAACCGCCATTTTGAGGAGGCGATTCAAAGCGTCGAGCTCTCCTTGGATGCTCCCGCCTCTTTCGATATCGATGACGGGAAATCGGGTCGTGTCCAAAATTTCGCCCGCCATAATCACGTCCGAACGGCGGAAGAAGACGATACTGTCGCCATCGGTATGGGCGGCGGGCTGATAAATGGTTTGGATGGCTTCGCCGTTGAGGAAGACGTTGTGTTCGTCTTCGATGAAAGTGGCCGATGGTTGTGCCACCGTCGGGTACGGGGACTTCTGACCCGTTGGCGCGCTCATCCTCATGAGAACGTTTTCTTGCGCGAGGATTGCCGCGGCTCCTTCGTTGTCGATCGTCACGCGACCGTCACCCACGGCGCGGCCGCCCACGGCGCCGGGGATCAAGGATTGCCCGGCTTGCGCGGCTTTCTCGTTGCCGCCCACGTGGTCGGCGTCCGCACTCGTATTGATGATGAATCGGATCGGCTTGTCGGTGAGCTTCTTAATCTCGGCGAGCACTCGGTTGGTCATCTGCGCCGCGCCGGTGTCCACGAGGACCACGCCGCTGTCTCCCAATTGCACTCCGATGTTTCCACCGGCGTCGGCAATCAGATAAAAGTTTGGCCGTACCTGCAAGACTTCGACGTCCGGAGTTTCGAGTTGTTGCGCAGGCGCGAACTGCGCTGAACTGACGATTCCGATGAGAGCAAAGATGATCCATCGGGGACGCCGCCCATCCGAGCACATACGAGGTTCAGAAATGAATCCGGTTTTTGTCACGTGATCTCTCACCGTGGCTGCGGCGCTGCTTTCCACAGCGCACCTGCGACCTTCAGCCGGATTTTCACTAGGCTCCTGCGGTCGGTGATATACAGCGTCTTCCCGTCCGCATCGCCGAAATTTAAATTCGTGCCGGTCTCCGGCAAGAGAATCGTGCCGATGTGCTTCCCTTCCGGCGACATGATCCAGACGCCGCCCGGTCCGGTGGAGTAGAGATTGCCCAGCGCGTCCACCTTCATGCCGTCAGGGTTTCCGGGAGTCTTATCGCCGCTCATGTCAATAAAGACGCGTCCGTTCGCCAGCGTGTCATCCGGCTGGACGTCATAGCGCATGATGAGCTTGCGCTGCGTATCATTGACGTACAAGATCTTTTCATCCGGCGAAAATGCGAGTCCGTTCGGCGTCCTGTAATCGTTAAGCAACATCTTGACCGCGCCGTTCTTGATGAGGAATACAGCCGGCGTGGGGAGTTCCATATTCGGATTGTTGCCAGCCCGGGGATCCGTGAAATAGATCGCCCCGTCCGACTTGAGGACCAAATCGTTGGGCCTGTTGAGGCGTTTGCCTTCGAAACGGTCGGCCAGCACCGTACGCGAGCCGTCCTTTTCAATCCGGACAATAGCGCGATCGCCCTGGGCACACAGGATCAGCCTGCCTTGCGGGTCCATCACAATCCCGTTGGATCCGAAATTGCTGATATTCAGCCTCCCGTTGCTCGCAACGAAGCCTTGCAAGCCAATCGCCGCCAAGTCGCCCGTGTAGCCGCTCTTCTCGAGGTACACGGACATGCTCCCTTCGGGCGTCCATTTATAAATGACGTTGGCGCCGATATCGCTGAACAACAGGTATCCGGTTTTTCCTTGCTGGACCCATACCGGACCCTCCGAGATCCCGAAGTAATCGCTTTTGAGGACTTGAAGTTTGGCGTCGGCAGCGATCACCCGATCCAAGGCTGGATCCAAACGCGCCACCGCGTGATCCGGCCCGTTAGCCGCCGCCCCAACCAGGCGTGTCCCCGCCGTTACGGCAATCAAAGTGCAAAGCGAACGCAGTCTCACTCGCAACCTTTACGTCTCCCCAAAAAGAAATCCAGCTGCGCTCGTCTGTGAAGCCGGCCGAATAGTAGCAGACCCAGAGGACTATGCTACGGCACAGGTCAGAGTGCGAACAAGTAAACTGTGCGGAGTTACCGTAAGTGTTAACGAAGAAAAACAGGAGGACGTCGTGTTTGCTTAATTCTCGCGACCCGATTGAATGCGATCCGCCATTCTGGTATGCTTCGACCCGGGGTGTTAGTTAGAGTAGGGCGGTCCGGATTTTCGTTCGATCGATGCGGCGGGTCAGATCGGCGAAGTGGGAAGTCATGAGAGACTCTGTAGAGAACGGCCGGGATGCGGAAGCTCTCCGTCAAAATGAAGCGCGTGAGCGCTCAACCTCACCGGATACCTTGTTATCCGAGGACCTAATTCGCGAAGAGCTTGAACGAGTTCTTTCCAGCCGGACATTTCAGAGCGCCGAAGCCCAGAAGAGATTCCTGCAGTACGCTGTCGAGCATACGCTCACGGGCGCTTCGCATGAAGTCAAGGAGTACACCCTAGGCGTCCAGGTTTTCAAGCGCGGCTCGCAGTTCGATCCACGATTGGATCCCATCGTGCGCGTCGAGGCGCGGAAACTGCGCATCCGCCTGACTAAGTATTACGAAACGGAGGGCGAACACGACCGGCTTCGGATCGAGCTCCCGGCCCGGGGTTACGTCCCTGCCTTCCGGGAAACCGGTTCCGCGACGTTATCTTCGCAAGCAGAGCCGATGACCCCCAATCGCGAAGCCGCTCAACCGGGCGTACTCAATGGAGCGGTGAAATTAGCAACCCTTTCCCCGCCTGAGCCCTCGCCAGAGTTGGATCGACCGGCAGTTCCCGCGGCGTCCTGGGCTCACTTGACTGGTAGCTGGCGGAGGGCTGGTCTTGTGGGCGTGTTCCTGGTGCTGGCGAGCGGGGCGATCTACGCGGGCCGGATCATTCTCCGGGACCGGGGAACTTCCGATCTCTCCCCCATCGATCGCAGTCTTGCCGTTCCAAAATCTCGGCGACTTCAAGGACGAATCGTTTAGCGACGGATTAACGGATGAGCTGATCGATTCGCTGGGACGAGTACGAGGTCTGCACGTTGTTGCCCGAACATCCGCCTTTCAATTCCGCACCAGGACACTCGATATCCGCGAGATTGGCAAGAAACTGAACGTCCGGACTGTCCTCGAAGGCAGCGTCCGGATCTACGGGAACCGGTTGCGGATCACCGTCGACCTGGACGACACAGCCGACGGGTATCGCGTCTGGTCCAGCAGTTACGAACGCAATTTTGAAGACGCGCTCTTCATTCAGAGGGATATCTCGCAGGCGATTGTCGGGGCGCTTCGGGAACAACTCGTCGAACTTGGTATCTCGCGAGAACTGACATTTTCGCCCGCCAAGGCAGGTCCGGTAAACGTCGAGGCTTATCGGGACTATCTGCGCGGCTTATATTTCTGGAACAAGCAGACCACCGACTCGATCGAAACCGCCAAGGGTTACTTTGAACGAGCGATCGCCCTTGATCCCGGCCACGCGCCTTCCTACACAGGGCTGGCCCGATGTTATGTGAACTTGCCGGCATTCAGCAAAACGCGAGCCCGCGACGTAGTCCCCAAAATCAGGGAACTTGCATTGAAAGCGTTGCGGTTGGACAACACGTTACCAGAGGCCCACATTGACCTGGCCTATGTCTCGTTCCTGGAATATGACTGGGTGGCCGCCGAAGCCGAATTCAAAAAGGGTCTGGAACTTAGCCCGGGCGATGCCGTGGCTCACCGTTGGTATTCGATGTATCTCGGCACAGCAGGCCGTCTCGACGAAGGGCTCGCAGAAAGTGAAACCGCGCAGCAACTCGATCCGGTTTCTCCGTACATGCTCGAAGGAACGGCTCGCTCGCTGTATCGAATGCGCCGCTACGACGAGGCAATCGAGCAGGACAAGAAGGCGCTGGCGCTGGATCCCCAGTTCGGCTATGCACATTTGGGCTTGGGATCGGCCTATATTCAAAAGGGTAAGTATCCGGAGGCCATTGCGGAGCTTCAAATGGCGCGGCAGTGGATGGGGAACAATCCTACACCGCTCGCCGAACTCGCCCGCGTCTACGTCCTGCTGGGCAAGGTATCAGAAGCCCGAGACATTCTGCACGGCTTTCTGGATCAGGCAACTGTAAGTTCGTTCCCCGCCAAGCCGATTGCGAACGTCTATCTTGCTTTGGGCGAAGAGGATCAAACGCTAGACTGGCTGGCTAAAGGCGTCGATGCCCGGGACGTATATATGGATCTAGAATCCGATCCGATTTACGACACCATGCGATCCGACCTTCGATTTATCCGGCTGCTGCAAGAAGCGCGGCTCACGCCTTCGCACTGATCCCCCAGGTCGCACCCAGGATAAAGCACCAGCTCCGAGAGAGACGCTGTGACTGGCGACTCTCCATTGCATGCTCGCTCAAAGTTTCGGTTGGGCCGGGAAGATGAGGCATTCATGCAACTTCGTAGGCGCCTTCCGTCGTTAACGCTTACTGTAAATCCGCAGGAGTCAGTTGTTTTCCCCAAAACGTTGCCCTAGAATGTCAGGGACTGAAGACTCTCCGAATATCATCTGAGAGGCAAACGAGGCGCGTCTCCGTCCGGGAAGCAACAGGAGTTGGTATGAAATTTCGAGCAAAGCAAGTGGTCGCGACGGCGGCGGGACTGGTGCTGGCCCTGAGTGCCTTCGGCCTGCAAGTTCGTGCGCAAGAAAGCAGTTCTGGCGCCAAGCCGGAGATCTCCGCGGCGGAGTTCGAACGCGTATTCAAGCAAAGCAATAATTGGGGACGCTGGGGTAAAGACGACGCGCTGGGTTCGATCAATCTAATCACGGAGGCCAAACGCAAACAGGCGGCTTCGCTCGTGAAGGCCGGAATCTCAGTGTCCGTGGCCCACGACCTGAAGACCGAGGAGACACCCGATAATCCCGCGGGCCGCTTTAAACGCGAGCTTGCGCCGAACTTCAGGGTCGACACTTACTTTTTTCAGTACCACGGCACCTTTGTGACGCACCAGGATGCGCTCTGTCACTATACGTTCAACGATCGGATTTACAACGACCGGCCGCTGAACACAAAGGACTGCTTTCCGGGCATAGACCAACTCAAGAATGGCGTCGTCACGCGGGGCATTCTCATCGACATGCCTAGGTTGAAGGGCGTGGAGTGGCTGGAGCCGCAGACTCGCATCTATCCCAAGGACATCGAGGCTTGGGAGAAGATGGCCGGTGTGAAGATTTCTTCAGGAGACGCGGTCATTCTGCGCACTGGCCGATGGGCGATGCGCGCAAAAAAAGGTCCGTATAAGGTTCTGGGCAATAGCGCCGGATTTGATCTGTCAGTGGCCCCGTGGATGCGGACTCGCGACGTCGCGCTCGCGGGAGGAGATGTGTCGGTGGAGGCGCAAACGACCCCGGTGTTCGTGGAAGGACAGACTACTCCTCTGCACACGATTTTCATCGTGGGGCTGGGCATGCCGATCATTGATGATTTTGATCCCGAAGTTCTGGCGGAGACCTGCGCCCGGTTGCATCGCTGGGAGTTCATGCTGGTTGTTGCGCCACTGCGAGTACCAAACGGCACCGGCAGCCCGGTGAACCCGATCGCGATTTTTTAAGGCGGTCCTCAGCGTGAGAAACTTCGCGGAGCCGATTTTACGGGATGCCCGCAGTCCTCGTCCAAGTGTGGGAGTGCCGAAATTGATGCGGGAGTGGTTCACATCACGTCGAAAGGCCCTAGGCTGGACGGGGATCGTAATGACCGCCGTTCTAGCGGTGGCCGCTGGGGCTCTGCGGGCCCGCGCCCAGCAGCTTCAAGGAAGCGGTCAGGATCTCGAAATCGTTCAGGTCAAGCCGGACTTCTACATGATCGCGGGAGCGGGTGCTAACATCGCCGTGCAGGTCGGTTCGCTTGGCGCAATTCTCGTCGATACGGGCACAGCGGAGATGTCTGACGAAGTACTGGCGGCAATTGGCAAGCTGACCCGGCAGCCCATTCGGTACATCATCAACACAAGCGCGGAGCCGGATCATGTAGGCGGCAACCAAAAACTCTCGAAGGCGGGGGCAACGGTTCTCTCCGGCGCCATCGGCCAACGCGGCATTGACGAGGACACGCTCACCAACGGAGGCGTTGCCAGCATCCTCGCGCATGAGAACGTCTTGCAGCGGATGAGCGGACCAAACGGAGCGCCCGAGGCGTTATGGCCCACCAAAGTTTACACCGGACGAGCGTACTCGATGTATCTCAACGGTGCCGGGATTCAGGTCCTGTATCAGCCTGCCGCGCACTCCGATGGCGACAGCATTGTTTTTTTTCGCCAGCCCGATGTAATCGTCACCGGTGATATCGTCGACTTGAACCGCTTTCCCGTGATCGATCCGGCCAAGGGCGGCAGTATCCAAGGCGAGATCGACGCGTTGAACCATGTGCTGGACCTCGTAATCCCGCCATTTCCCTTGGTCTGGCAGGAAGCGCGCACGTTTGTGCTACCCGGGCATGGCCGCGTCATGGACCAGCACGATCTTGTGGATTACCGGGACATGTTGACGATCGTCCGGGATCTGATTCAGGATATGGCCAAGAGGGGGATGACGCTGGAGCAGGTGAAAGCGGCCGACCCGGCGAAGGCCTACCGAACCCGCTACGGCGCGGATTCTGGCCCATGGACGACGGACATGTTTGTCGCCGCCGTTTACAACAGTCTCGCTGAGAAACAATGAAAGCTCGGGCTTGGACCGGGAAGGTGCAGGGGGCAAAGGGATGAACTTTAAAGCATCTTGGATGCATAACTTGTTGCCGGTCGGCGCTATGTTGCTCTTCCTGGTTGTACCAGGCCACATCAAGGCTCAGAATGCGGGCGCGCCGGCGCGAAAGACGGCGAAGGCAGCCGCGCCCATCGATCTCACCGGTTACTGGGTTGCCGTCGTGACGCAAGACTGGCGCCAGCGGATGGTCGCTCCCGCCAAAGGAGACTACGCAAGCGTTCCCATTACGGCCGAGGCCAAAAAGGTCGGCGACGCATGGGATCCGGCGAAGGACGAGGCGGCGGGCGAGCAGTGCAGGTCTTATGGAGCGCCCGCGATTATGCGCGTTCCCGGCCGTGTGCACATCACCTGGCAGGACGAAGAAACGCTCAAGGTGGAGACAGACGCCGGCATGCAAACTCGGCTGTTCCACTTCGGCAACGGGAGGCCGCATAGTGGTCCCGTTACGTGGCAGGGCGAATCTGTCGCGCAGTGGGAAACACCGCCCGCGGGCCGCGGCGGCGATGAGGAACCGAAGTCCGGATCGCTGAAGGTGGTGACGACGAACACGCGGCCGGGGTACCTGCGCAAGAATGGTGTGCCCTACAGCGCAAACGCGGTGCTGACTGAGTACTGGGATCTGCTCAAGGAACGGAACGGCGAACAATGGATCGAGATTACGAGCGTAGTGGACGACGCGCTATATCTGCGTCAGCCGTGGGTCACCGCGCTTCACTTCAGGAAGGAGCCGACCGGCGCCAAGTGGGATCCCACCCCGTGTTCGGCGACGTGGTAAACAGCAGGAGGTTGGCGGGAGCCTGGATATAAAACGCTATGAAAAGGACGCACATTGCAGTGCTCGTCGCCGGTGCCGTGCTGATAGGCGCGCCGGCGTTCGGCCAAGTCGATCTTTCGGGCATGTGGGCAGCTCGCGAGCACCAGGATTGGGAGGAGCGCCTGCCCGGTCCCGATCCGGTCGACTATGTCGGCCTGCCGCTTAACGATGCGGGGCGGGAGAAGGCCTTGCTGTTCGACTACTCCGTTATGTCGCAGCCAGAACACCAGTGCGGCTACTACACGCCTTTCTATAACGCTCTTGGGCCGCAAGGGTTGAAGATCTGGTCGGAGAACGATCCCGTCCGGGGCAACCGTGTGCTGGCGTGGAAGCTCAGCGGATTTATCGACATTGACGTCACGACCATTTGGATGGACGGGCGGCCGCACCCCTCGAAGAACTCCTTCTATCCTTATTCGGGTTTTACCACCGGGACGTGGGAAGGAGACGTGCTGACGACCTACACAACGCACATCAAGGCCGGCTACGTCCGCCGCAATGGTTCACCGAGTAGCGATCAGGCGACGATGATTCAACACATCATGCGCCACGGCGATCTCTTGACCATCATGAGCCGGATTGAAGACCCCGCCTTTCTGAGCGAGCCGTACGTAGTCAGCCGGACCTGGGTTCTGGATCCACGCGCGAATATCGCGGCCACCTCCGCAGCCTGCGAACCGATCGCGGAAGTGCCGCGTTTCGACGTCCAGGGCGTTGTACCGCACTATCTGCCGGGGAAGAATCCGTTCGTGAATGAAGTCTCGCAGATGTATCACCTCCCGCTGGAGGCTGTGATGGGTGGCGCCGAGACGATGTATCCGGAGTACCGCAAGAAGCTGAAAGACAAGTACGTCCGCCCCGAGAAGTGTGTTCGTTACTGCGGCCAGGACGCAACCTTGGGCCTGATCACAGACGGTAGCGGAAAGCCCGAGCGGCGGGAATCAGGCCGGTAGCGGTTCGCGAGGACGCCCACCGGAAGACAGGATGAGAGGCCGGAGCGGATCGAAGCGGGTCCGTGAGTGACTGTGTTGATCCAACTTTACGCTGCACGATTCGAGCGTGACCGGGATAGCAAAGAGTTCCGCCGGAAATCGACCTTGCGTGGGTGGTTGGCCAGAGGAAGAACGTCATGTCAAAGAAGTTGCTTCTTTCATGTTTGATGCTTTGCGCTATGGCGACGGGCTTGCGGGCTCAGGAGGAACGGCACGATTCCGCCGAAGTCCGGAAACACGTGGACGCCGCCAAGAAGATAGCGGGAACGATGTGGGCGCAGGAGGCCGGTTTCTTCTGCAGCACTGAGCAACAGGTGGCAGCCATGCATATTCTGCCTTCGGCCACCCAGAACGATCCCCCGGAAACGCGCCGAGCAGAGCCGATGAAAGTATTCGACAACCTGTACTTCGTCGGCACGAAAGAAGTGACCACGTGGGTCATCATGACGCCGGAGGGTTACATCCTGATCGATTCGGGCTACGCAGGGGAGGAGGAGAAGACGCTCATTCCCGGAATGAAGAAGCTTGGCCTCGATCCCACCAAGATTAAAGACGTACTGATCGCCCATGGTCATGGCGACCATTTTGGCGGAGCCCTGTATTTGCAGGAACACTTTGGAGCGCGCGTCTACATGTCGGCACAGGACTGGGATTTCATCGAGCCGAAGCCGGGCAAAAAAGGGGAGGGAGGCGTGTTTGGGGCTCGGCCCAAGCGCGATCTCGTTGCCGCTGATGGCGAGCCTATCGTTCTCGGAGGCGAGAAAGTGACTCCTATTTTCATCCCGGCGCACACGCCTGGCTCCTTGGGTTTCGTCTTCCCAGTGACGGACAACGGGAAACGGCACGTGGTCGGACTTTTCGGCGGAACCATTCTGAACCCTCAGGACCGGTTTCCGGCGAGTCTTTTTGAGCAATACTTGAAATCGATCCGACACTTCAAAGAAGTAACGCAGAAGATGAAGGCCGATGTGGAGCTAGAAAACCATCCGATTATGGATGGGACCTTCGATAAGCTAGATGCGCTCGCGACTCGGAAGCCGGGACAACTGAACCCCTTCGTCGTAGGCGAAGTGGGCTTCGGTAAGTTTGTCAACGTAATGATCGAGTGCACGGAAGCGCAACTTCTTCGCCATGGCGGGAAACTCTAGATTGCCTGATTCTGTCGGTCCCTAAAAAAGGAGCCGCCTGCCCCTATTTTCGTGAAGATCGCAAACGTGACCATCGCCGAGCTTGGTGGTCCGGGGATCGCTGCGCCGAATTGTTGCCGGGCTTCGTCTGGCGCCGCGTCGTGCCCGCGCTTTCGCTCCCCCAGCGGCTCCATGGGCCTCACGAGCGCGACGTTTTCAGTCCATTAATCTTGGAATCCAAGCGCGATTGCCGCTGAATTGGTGCACGGAAATCATGTGTTTTTCGAACGGCAACTAGCTGATGCTTAAAAGGTCGTGTTTGCACCCCGGTTGGCGCTCGCACGAGGGAGGGTTTCCCGAACAGGGGCGGTAGGCGTCGATTGGTGCCAGTCGGAAAAGCTTCGTTGCCCGCGGTGACTCGGGGATGGGCGATGTTGCGGGATCTTTCCAGCTTGCGGCTGTTCGCCGCCCTGGGCGGTCACTCTGGGTTGCGATAACCGAACGTTATCGCAAGTCAGACGCCTCCCAGCCGCCAAGAGAATCGCTTGCGCGTTAGACATCAATCGTCTGACGACCTCATCATCCGCGATAAGCCGACATGTTGGGGGTAATGTCCCAGAACGCCGTTTCGGACCAACTTCAGGACTATTAAGAAGACGGGGAATCTGCGGGCGAGCTTGAAGTCCCCTTGAAGGAAGCGCGGCGTTGATCTCCTCGAACGCCGTTTCGAGTCAAGAACCGCCGGATTGGTGGTGGGAAGGGCTGTTCTCGCCAGGAATCAGTAAACACTTCGCGACAAGGTGGAACTATCTCGTTCCGGCGCCGCTTCATGTAGCATGGTTTACGCGATTGGTTGCCTGCCGGCGCAGGCCGGAAAACGTTCTGGGAAGCCGATTCGGATTAGGACTCACTGTTGTACAAAAACCTGCTTTTTCCGATCGAATGAAACCTGTTCGTGGACAGAGCCTTCGGCTCCGTGTCCAGGTTCCCAGGTGAAGTCCCAATGGCCGGGGCGAATGGGCTTTGCTCCGAAGACCTGCTCAACCCACGGAACGACTTCCGGCTTCCCACTCTCAGTGAGCCTTTCAATGCCATACTGCACAGCACGATCTGATTTCGCGCTGTATCCGAGTACGGTTGTCAGCGAAATTGCGCAAGCTTCATACTCAAACAGCACGAACTGGCCCGCAACTCCCTCTCCGGTAAGATCCCGAAGGTTCAGGATTATCGGTGCGCCTTCCTTGTTTGAACCGACCTGCGGAACATAGTAGGAGCCGTTTGGGACCAGGAATGGTATTGGGAAGCCGTGCTCCTTTTCTCTGGCACCCTCATACATCCCTCGGATCTCGATAGTGTTGATGAGTCTCTTATTCGTCACATCGAACAGTGAAAGTCGGGTGGGCCCGTACCAATGATCTCCATAGACCCAGTCGGCGCAACCAAGATCTCCACTTTCCTGGCGAACCACCCTAGTCGGATGAAGCATCCATAAGACCAAACCGCGTTGAGTTCTCCCGCCAACCTTCAGGTCCGCTGTTTCGATTACCTTTGCCTCTGGCGGTAGGAGGCCGGTGATCCATGTTGACGTTACGCCTTGACCGGCGAGATTCGCCACCAGCAATGGGACGGCCGAACTACTCAACACAACACGGAATGCCTCCACCTTATTCCTCCAGCGCCGTAGCAATCATTATCTTCCAGAAGGGAGTTCCCGGCGGCAACTCTGTCCGCAAGCGACCTTCCTATGTGTTCGGCTTCCCACGATTCTTACGCATCGAATCGCCACGCATCTCGATGCGATGGGTGTTGTGAACTAGGCGGTCGAGGATGCCATCAGCCAGTGTCGGATCGCGATCTGCTCGTGCCACCGCGAGACCGGCAGTTGCGAAGTCAGGACGGTCGAGCGGACTTGATAGCGATCCTCGCAGATCTCCCAGAAATCGCGGCGCTCAGGTTCGGACAGCGGAGCCATGGCCCAGTCATCGATCACCAGGACATCGATGCGGGCAAGCCGGGCCAATAGGCTGCGTAGGCTGCCGTCGGCACGCGCCAGGGAGTTCGACTTGCGCTGATAAGATACGCAAGTCGATTTTAGCTGCGAGCGCCAAATCCTGATACCGTGTTCTGGGACATGGTCCAGTGAAGTCGGGTTCCAGGCAGTCACTCCGAATGCTGTGCGCCAGACATTGACCGGCGTTCAACGAGAGCAATCTCGATTCGGGCCGCCAGGCTTCGTTCAAGTCGGCGTCACGAACCGGCGGCGGAGCCGAATCGATCCACGCTGACGCCGTAACGTCTGGTTTGCCCACTCCTGTTGCGAAATCCCCTTCCTACCACCGAAACGCCCAAGATCGGGTTGAAGGAAGTGACATTGGCAGGGCGCCCTCATCTCCTCGAACGCCGTCTACGTCTAGCTTCCCCGCCCGTCGAGGCAAGAAAGCCGCGCGCCGGGAAGGCGATCGTCCAGCCAAGCCCTAGTGGCATTCGAGGGCGAGGTAGCCCACGGCACGGCTTCGTGCCATAGACCCAACGACGAAAGCCCGCTAGAGTAAAGCGAGAAGGTGCGGATTGAAGGCTCGCAGAAGGTGGCGCCTGTATGCCGACAACAACACAGAGCAGGAGATCATCCGGTACCTAAGGGAGGAGGCGATGTGCTTGCGGTCGGCGAAAACCAAAAGCTCAAGCATCAGGAAGACGAGTTCCATTATCAGAAGGCCCGTCAGCTGGGCCGGTATCTCCTGACACACGACGACGACTTTTGGGATGACAGACGGTTCCCGCTGCGTCACTCTCCGGGCGTGATCATCATTCCCAAGAATGAGGAGGGCATGACGAAGCTTTTCCCCGTGCTCCTTCGAAAAATTATTGAACGAGACTATAACGTTGACGGAGGAGATCGCCGTCTTGGCGGAATGAAAATTCGACTGACGTGGGAGGGGATGACCCATAAGGCGAGCTACTCGGACGGTACCGTGCAAGATAGCGAGACGTTCAGCTGGGTCGATCTCGGCTATAAGCGGAAGTAGTTGGGAGTCTCCATGCCGAAGAAGGTTTCACTAAGTGATTTCAGGGCGGTTCGAATCGTTCTAGAGCCTGACGACTTCGCTCTCGGGGGCGATGAACCGGACCCACCGCCCTCCGACCTGATCTCACAGGAGACTTGGTCCGGCATCACAGGTCTGCCTGACGATGTCGCGATCAGAACATCGGATCACAACGGAAATGCGCTCGGGGAAGCCTACTGGCTGTGGGGTCGCTGGATCGAGGCGATTGGCGAGACGGAGGATGCTCTATTCGCTCCGATGCTGGACGCCAACGATGACCTTCAGGCGTCCATGTTTGACGCGTTGCACGGCTATTACCGAACAGGATTTTCAGCGCTCCGGAACGTGCTTGAACTGATGACAATTGGTACGTGCGGGGCACTCCGCAATAGCCAGCAGTATACAAACTGGCGGGATGGCTCAGCCGAATTCAAGTTCGGAACTGCATGCAATCAACTGTCCAACGCGCCATTGCTCGACGCGTTCAACAGACGCATTCGAGCGGCGGGGTATCAATCCTTATGGGACACGAAAAAGGGAGCGCTCCCAGGGGGATACGCCCGCCGTTTGTACAGGGATCTTTGCAACTATGCTCATTCTCGGCCCGGCTTTACCGATGGCGATCTTCGAAGCAGCAACGGTCCGATATATGTTGGCAGCGTCTTTCGGGACTGGTATTACGCCTACCTACGAACGATCTCACTCTGTTCTATATCGATGTTTCTCGCTCGACCGAGTGGAGACCGGTCCGCGTTTGCGGAGCTCTTCACGGATGATCCCAACGTTCTCCCGCCTGACGTGCGGGAAGCTTTCAAATTGGTGTGATTTGGCGAAGGGCCATGGGCAGCGGAAGCGCTTAGTTGTCCATATGTCCGATTGGGGGAGCCCACCGTTATCCAACACTATCGGAAGCGCCTCCGCGAATCCGAGAACTCACTTCGTCAGGCGCGGGCCGGGTGGCAATCCGGTCCTGGGAAATACCGGCGGCCTCTATTTCAATCCTGCGTCGTTCACGATGGCGCCGGTCGGAACGTTCGGTAATTCCGGGCGCGACAATCTGCGCGGTCCTGGATTTAACGACACCGACATGGCCGTCATCAAGGACACCAAAATCCGCGAGGGCATGAACCTGCAGTTCCGCGCGGAATTCTTCAATCTGTTCAACCACGCGAATTACGGTGTGCCGATCGCGGCCAACGGTACGGCCAACCTGTACACGGGCTTCACCACGGCGGCCACCGCCAACGGCCTGCCGACGGTCGCCATCGCGGGAAGCAATGCACGGCTGGCGGTCAGTCCGAACGCCGGCAAGATCCTGTACGATGTCGGCAATCCGCGCCAGATTCAATTAGCGCTGAAGCTGACGTTCTAACCGAACGCAGATAGCAGTTCACATCCGGATGGCCCGGGCTTCGGCCCAGGGTCATCCGGATTTTTTGTTTTTCCGCGACTCCCCGGCCTCCGCTTTCTACCGCCCCCTTTGACACCCACCGCATTTTGTGAAAAACTCGCTCCGATATGCTCAGCGACTGACTTGGCCCGGCTTCGTGGCCAACCGGACGTACGCTCGGGCAGGGGAGAGACTTTGGTGAGACCCTTAAAGATTGCGTTGTTATCGATGCTGGGGGCCGTGGCCGTTTGGGCGCAGGCCACCGCACAGATGCACGGAGTGGTTCAGGACATGAGCGGCGCCGCGATTCCCGGCGCCACGGTGAAAGCGACGCAAACCGACACGGGCATTTCGAGAACCGTGACCAGTGAGGCCGACGGCGGCTACGTTATTTCCAATCTTCCGCTGGGACCTTACCAGGTGGAAGCCAATAAAGAGGGCTTTGCGACCGTCGTGCAGATGGGCATCGTCCTGCAAGTCGGCAGCGACCCGGCGGTTCCCATCGCGCTGAAAGTCGGCGCGGTGTCCGAACGCGTGAGCGTCGAAGCGAACGCATCACAGGTGGAAACCAGCAGCGTCGGTGTGGGCTCCGTAATCGAAAACCAGCGCGTTCTCGATCTTCCCCTCAATGGACGCCAACCCACCGACTTGATTGCGCTGGGCGGCGCGGCGGTCACCAGCGGCGCCTCGCCGAGCTATGGGATGAGAACCGGCATCAAGATGTCCGTGGCAGGGGGCTTGCAGAACGGGATTCAGTACAACCTGGACGGCGCCCCGCACATCAATTTTTTCGACGGGACCAGCATGCCGCTGCCCTTCCCCGACGCTCTGCAGGAGTTCAAGATCGCCACCAGCACCCAGGAAGCGTCCAGTGGAGGGCACTCCGGCGCTTCCGTGAACGCCGTCATGAAATCGGGAACGAATGGCTTTCACGGCGATCTCTTCGAGTTTTTGCGCAACTACCAGGCCAACGGCCGCGACTTCTTCGCACTGGGGCCCGACGGCCTGAAGCGCAACCAGTTCGGCGGCGTGCTGGGCGGCCCCATCAAGAAAGACAAGTTGTTTTTCTTTATGGGCTATCAGGGAACATTTGTGCGCCAGACGCCCATCGCCAGCGCGACCGTCGTTCCCACGCCGGCCATGTTACAGGGCAACTTCACCGCATTCGAATCTCCGAGCTGCCCGGGCGGCGGCAAGACGCTGGCTGCGCCGTTCGGCCAGAACGGCTATGCCACCAATACGGTCAACCCGGCGCTGCTCAGCCCGGCGGCCCTGAAGATCTCGGCTCTGCTCCCCCAGCCGATCAACCAGTGCGGGCAATTTCTGACGGGCAATCCGCTGAGCGAAGACGACCATGAAGTCAGCACGCGCGTCGATTATCAGTTGAGCGACAAGCAGAGCCTGTTCGTGCACTATATGCTGGTCAAGCAGATCATCGCGGTGCCCTACACGCTCGCCCCGCAGAATGTGCTGACCGCGGGTGGGACGGGCGCCAACGATCAGTTCAACGCGATCAACATCGGCGATACCTATCTGCTGAGCGGCAACAAGGTGAACGCGTTTCGTCTGTATTTGAATCGCATCTCGGCGATCATCCCCGGCGCCAGCATGTTCGGTCCGGAAAACGTGGGCATCAACGCGTACACCTACCAGCCGAACTACCTGACCATTCCGGTCACCGGCGCATTCTCGCTGGGAAGCGGAAACTTCAGCGAGAATTCGTTCGCCTACACGACCGCCTTTGGAGCGAACGACGATTTCAACATCGTCCACGGCTCGCACCAGTTCGGCTTCGGCGGATTCATCACGCGATCCATCGAGTGGTCGGTGGCGCAGGCGTGGTCGGGCGGATCGTATTCGATCTCGGGAGCCACCACGGGGACCGGCTTAGGGGACTTTTTGCTGGGGGACGTCGCTCAGATCCGGCAAGCCAATCCCAATCCGCTGAATCTGAGCCAAAACTTCTTCGGCCTGTATGCCCAGGACACCTGGAAAATTACTCCCAAGATGACCCTGAACTACGGCGTCAACTACGCTCCCTTCGCGGGCATGAAGTTCCAGCAGGGCGATCTTTATAACTTCAATCTGGCGAATTACTCCGCGGGCGTCCACAGCACCGTGATCCCTTCGGCCGTGGCCGGATTCACTTTCCCGGGTGATTCCGGATTTCCCGGCAAGTCCGGCATCAACTCCCAGTGGGGACACTTCGATCCGCGCGTCGGCTTCGCCTGGGATCCGATCGGCGACGGCAAAACGGCCATCCGCATGGGCGCGGGCATCGCCCACGACTTCATCGAACAGGATCAGAACCTGAATACGTCGTCGTCGTTGCCGTTCCGCCTAACGGTCATTCAGAGCGGTGTCAACCTGGACAATCCGTATCCGCAGGGAGATCCCTTCCCGTACAACTTCAACCCGAAAAATCCCGTCTGGCCGGGCCTCTCCGTGGCTCCTTGCCTGGCGAGCACATGTCCGCCGAGTTTCCTTCCGATTCCGCCGAACATGCACGAAACCGAGCAGTATTCGTGGAACATGGGCATACAGCGCCAAATTTCACAGAACTGGTTCGGATCGGCCACCTACGTGGGAACTCATATCATCCACGTGGTGAATGCGGTGGAACTCAACCCGGCGATCTACATCCCTGGGAACTGCTCGGCCGGACAGTACGGCCTGACGGCGGCGGCGGTCGCGAAGAACCCGGCCTGCACGCAGGCGGCGAATGTGAACCAGCGCAGGATTCTGAATCTGGCGAATCCGACCGCGCTTCCGCTCGGAGACATCACGCAGTACGATGACGGAGGCACGCAGGGCTACAATGGTCTGCTGCTCAGCACCACCTACCGGTTGCGCAACGGGCTGAATATGAATGCGAACTATACGTGGTCTCATTGCATTGGGATCATGTCGACGCTCACTGTGCTCAATCCGGGCGCCAACTACATTCACTCGGGTTTCGGCGCCAACCTCCCCGGTTCCAATAACCGGAACGCGGACGTGGGCAACTGCATTACGGATCGCCGCCAAGTGGCGAACGTCACCATCGTCTATCAAACGCCGAAGTACTCCAACAAAATGGCACGCATCCTGGCGACCGGCTGGACGGCGGCGTCCACCATCCAGGCGCGCTCCGGACAGCCTCTTACGGTCGTCACGGGGACCAATCCCGATCCGGCCACCGGCTTCGGGGGAAATGCTCCGGGAACGCAGCGAGCCAATCAACTGTTGTCGAATGTCTATTCGGCCACCCAGGGCGCATCGTGCAGCGCCTCCGTCGCCTTCTGCGAGGACTGGCTGAACCCCGCGGCTTTCGGAGCGGTCCCCATCGGAACGTTCGGAAACATGGGCGTGAGCGACATCTTCGGGCCGGCCTTCTGGCAGTGGGATATGGCGATCTCCCGGCAGTTCCGCGTTACCGAGGGCTCCCACCTGGAAGTTCGCGTCGAGGCGTTCAACGTGACCAACAGCTTCCGGCCGGGCAATCCGAACCTCACCTTGAGCGCGCCCAGCACCTTCGGCCTGATCACTACCGATGCCACGCCGCCTGCGGGCGTCACCAACCCCAGCGGCGGTATCGTCGGCAGTTCCATCAACGCACCCGCGCGCGTCATGCAGTTCGCCATGAAGTACGTTTTTTAGCCAAGGTGGGGCAGGCTCCCGGCCTGCGCCGGTCTCTCAGACCGCCATCCGACGAACTTAAGGAGAGCTTCTGTGGGGCAGGCCACCGGCCTGCGGCGGTTCCCCGTATGGTCAAAAAACCGCAACTATCCGCGGCCAGAGTAAGATAGGCAATCGATGAGGAACAAGAAGTGGGTGCGACTGCTGGCGTACGTGACGGGGTCAGTGAACCAGGAGCTTCTGCTGCAGAATGAATATCTGGCTGCGGAGAACCGTATATTAAGGATGAAGTTGCCATCGAGATTGCGGTTGAGCGATCCCGAGCGCGCCACCCTCGCCGAGATCGGCAAGCGCCTGGGACGCAAAGCACTCCGACAGGTCGCCTGCGTCGCCAAACCTGATACGATCTTGGCCTGGTCGTATGGTAAAAATATTCATGCGGCGCGCTGGTAGAATTTGAGGAGGCCACCGAGTCTCTGGCGACACTCGATCGGGGGCCGCTGCGGAGTGCGCTTTTGGTTCACTTCTGGAAAGAGGAGCCGGTTGCCTTTGCCTTGATGGTTCCTCTCGTGGTGATAGTGTCGGCTGTACTCGGCCAGCACCCGTGACAGCGGCCCCTGGCCAAAGAGAATCATCTTGGACAGGCATTCTTGTTTGACCGAGCGAACCCATCGTTCTGCAAAGGCATTCAGATTCGGGCTTTTTGCCGGCAGCGGAATGGTTTTCACGCCGCCGCTTGCCAGCGCCGAACGGAATGAAGCGCAGAACTTCGCGTCCCGGTCATGCAGAACATAGCGGCAGGAATGGAGAAAGCCCCAGTCCTCTTGAGTCGCGCTTCGTCCGATTTGCTCCATCCACGCTTCGTCTGGATGCCTGGTGATGCCAGCGACGGTTACGCGTCGACTTTCCAGATGGAGAAAGAAGAGTACATAATACGTCACCAGTCCTCGCCAGCTAAGGACTTCCACCGTGAAGAAATCACAACCCGCCAGCACATTCATGTGAGTAGCGAGAAAATCCTTCCACGTCGTAATTTGGCTTCGCTTGGGAGCTGGAGCAATTCCGTGCCGGCGAAGTATGTTTTTCACGGTCTGATCCGACAGGAAATGACCCAGGTTGGCCAGCGCTCCCACGATGCGGTCGTAGCCCCAACCGGAGTTTTCCCGCGCCATCCGGACCAATAAGGCTTCCACTTCCGCAGAAATCGGAGGGCGGCCTGGATACTGCCGATGTTTGGAACCGTCGAACTTCTGAGCGACGAGCCTCCGATACCACGCTAAGATCGTATCGGGTTTGGCAACGCAGGCGATGTCGCGGAGCGCTTTGCGCCCCAGACGTTTTCCGATCTCCGCCAGTGTGGTTCGCTCCGGATTAGACAGTCGCAACCGCGATGGCAGTTTCGCTCTCAAGATCCGGTTCTCTGCCGCTAAATACTCGTTCCTCAACAGAAGCTCCTGGTTCACCGAACCCGTTACGTAGGCCAGAAGCCGTACCCATCTGCTGTTCCTCATGCTGACCTATCTTACTCTGCCGCAAAAGGTTTGAATATTTTTACCATACGGGAATGGCGCAAGCGTTAGGGGCGCTATCCGCAATATATTGCATATCAGTTTTCGCATTCGCATTGTTCAGGATCGACATCGTGTCGTCGATTGTGACTAACCGCCCCTTAGGGGGGAACAACGCAATTGTGGTCCACAGCTTCCCGAGCGTGGCAACATATTTGTCACAATCCACGGCCGCCTTTTGCAGCGCAGGGGCCGCCGCCGCAGCCGGCAAGTTGCCCGCATCGTTGGAAGGTATTTGATAGCTCTGAACGTTAAGCGCGTACGAATAGAGGATCACATTGGGATTCTTAAGCGTCAGCGTCGCCATCGACGGGCTCGCGGAAGGCGCGACGCAAGCTTGCTGCCCGGTCGTCAGCGCGGCCCAATCGAGAGTCACTGTTGATGCGGCATCGGCGCCGAGCAACGCAAACGAAAATACGAAAAAGCCGAAGAAATGCCGAGCATAAGGCATCGAATTTCCTCCACGCATACCGAAGTGGGATTGATATTTGCACACATTGACCGCATTGTCAATTAAAAAAGCGGGGCCCTACCGGTAAAATGAGCGACACTATATCTGATTCACTGGCCATTAGCGTAAAAGACCGACCGCAATCTGTACCTCATTGAGCTGGTCATGCACGTCGGTAGGCGGCGCGAGACATCGCAGGGCGTCCATAAAGGCTTGCGCCGTTCTCTTTCAGGTCCGGCCCCGTGCGGGACCGTCCTGCTTACACCGGCAACCGCTCTGCCGAGGGCCGCCAGGTAAAATCCTGCTTTCCTTGCTCGCCAACAGGTGGCTTAATTGGGATGCTACTACGGTTTCGAAAACCGCGCAAACGAAATGGCCAACCCGCAGAATCAACACCGTTCGCATACGCGAACCGGAGGTCGTCCCGCTGGGCGCAAAAACAGCGCAAAGGAGTTACCCTGAAGCCGCTCTCAGCGGCTAATTTAGGCGCAGTCGGCCCACGTTCTCTGAAAGACGTTGACGGCTTCGCTTTTGGTTCTATAACTTACAGCCCTTCATTCCCCTCGATAGTTGCTTGATTTGGGATACCTTTCCGACGCTGTTCAAGCGAAATGCGAAATGGAGGCCGATGCGCGGGCCGAATACGAAAGCTCGTTGGGGCATTTACGACGACGGCGAGTACGATGGCTGGTGACGATCAACAGTTGGTCCTCTCCCCTACCGCCCAATCCGTGCCTAGGCCCGCCGTGTTCAAGGTCCAGCGCAAAGCGGAGCGGCGTTTTTGGGAGACTTCCAAAGAAGATCGGGAGCAGCGGCAGTTCTCTGAGAGACGTTGACGGCCTCGCTTCTGGTTAACTGCCCGGTGCGTTGTGGGTCGTTCGGATCATCCGCGCCCGAGCACTTGGCCCTCTATTGCCCTGGAGAAGTACTACCTGACTAGAAAACTGATTTAACTTGCCCATTGCACCTCACCTGGCACGGTCTGTGTAGCTGAGCGGCCCGGTCCATGGAACTTGTTAGCCCAGTGTCCGGCAACCTCGGACGCACCGCCTTGAGGATCGCCAGGAGGCGGTTATCGTATTCGGGGTCGCTATCAACCTTCGATGGCGGAATGGGAACAAAGGTCACGCCGTCGCGCCAGAGATCGGGGATCAATGCGGCAAGGGCGTCTGCGGCGTACTTGATGGCCCTTTCCTTCCAGTAATACCGTTCACGATAGGAGATTTTAACGGAGGGCTGAATCTGAAGATTCGAGATGAGCTGATTGACCGGATACTGCGTATAGTCGGGACGTTCAGCTCCGGGTTTCCAGAGTTGGCTCATCCGTCCTCAAGTGGAATTCGAACCTACGACCCTTTGGTTAACAATCCCATGTTCTACCGTCCTGCCAAGACTGGGGGACAGCTCACCTGGCGCGCAGGAAGGCTCGAAGGTCCTTCATGAGCAGCATGAGACGCATTTCGTCAACCGGCGACGGGCTGAAACCGAAGCGGAGGTAGAAGGAACGCGCAGTGGCATCAATCGCCTGCACCAGGAGAGCGCGGACACCCACGGTCTCGGCGGCCTGCTCGGCTCGCAGCAGCGCATCCTGCAACAGAGCAGTACCCAGACCTTTTCCCTGCTGAGCCTGATCGACGGCAAGGCGTCCTAGCACCACAACACCGATGGGATGAGCGGCGAGGCCGTGGCCGATACGTTCGGGAGCCTCCGCCCGGCTTACGCTGCCGGCCGTGAGAGCGTGATAGCCAACGACGACCCGGTCACGACGGTGGGCGACGTAGACGCGGGCGGCGTCGTTTTGGACATTGATCCAAGCAAATCGCCTAAGCCAAAGGTTCAGGGCCTCATTACCGCAATCGAAACGGCTCAGGTCGTGGTCTTTGGCAAGCTTCTCGATGACGAATTCAGCGCTGGTCGCCATCAGCGGCTTTCCGCAACGGAGCCGCGGGCGAACAGGCGCTTCAGTCCCGGCGGAATCTTGGGCGGGGCGTCAAGCGCTTTGACGAACGCATTCCACGCTTTGGGCGGCAAAAGGAAATGATTCTGGTCGGCCAAATCCATCTCGGCCTGCGTACAGGTCGAATCCACGATGTACTCGGTTAGATTGATGTTGCGTTTGGCCGCTCCGGCCTTGATCAGGCTAGCCTGGCGTGGCGTGGCCCGAATGTGGAATCTTTCAGACTTGGCGAGCTCGTCTTGCGTGGTCTGCGACATATGCATTCCTCACCCCTATTGTACGCCTGTTGTACACACGGTGTCTCTCTCAAGCAAAGCTTTTGGTGTGCAGCAACGCCGCCGACTCTCGAGGAGCCGAGCGGCGCGGCAGTAAGGGACTACTTGGCGGAAACGCGGTGGGCGCGCTCATCATCAGCGCGTTGAAACGATTCGACCTTAAGACCCAACTTCTTGTCGAGAGTGCCGCTCAAAAACCCGCGAACTGAGTGGGGCTGCCAGCCGGTTGCCTTCATGAGTTCCTTTACGGAGGCACCAGCGGGCCGCCTAAGCAGGTCGAGGATCTTAGTCGATTTGCTTCCAGGATGGGTTGCAACGGCTTTTGCGCGGCGGGGTGCCGCTTTCTTGGGGCGAACGGCCTTGCGGGCTGGCACGGTTTTCGCGGACGCGGTAGGACGCGCCACAGCTTGCGATTCTGACATATTCATCTCCTTATTCGCGGTTTCAGCCGCGTCACGACATTGATCACTCTGTCGCGCCGTGGAAGCAAGTCATTGTTTGAGGAGTTTCTCAAATAGCTGGCGCTGGCGATCCCAGCACGCTTCGCGAGCGATTCTGCGCAGATTCAGCTCTGTAATAAACCGCGCTTCCGCAGTGGAAAGAAATAGAACGTACTCCTGGATCGAGGGCGCCAGATTCTGCAGAATCATGATCTGGGAGATCCGCGCCGCCGAGAGGTGGCCCAGGCGAGCCAAATGCGCGTAGTCTTTAACCTCACCCGAGCGGATCAGGCCATCGAGCCGGTGCGCCAGCGCTAGCAGCCGTGCGATGCGCGGCGCGGGGCCTTGCGGCTCGCCGACGGGCTCGGTCAGAAACGCCCGCGGTGAAACGAAGCGTCCACAGGGAAGCGTGTATTCGATCTTCATTACACCTTCCGTGCTCTCAGCACGAGCGAAACACCGCCCGTTGCTCCGTCATAAACGATCTCTTTGACCACAGCGTGAACTAGATCGCGAGGATCCCCGCCTTCTAACGCCTGCCAGTCGGCATCCGAGACATCCAAGCGTTCGCGCGTGTGAGTATCATTCAGTGCCGTTTTGAGCTGGGTCAGGACCGACTCCTCGATCATGCCTGCAGCAACTGATTTGGTGGGGCACGCAGCCCATCCGCTCTGACGAGCAACGCGGCATACGTAGTAGCGGTAGCGCCGGTCGGATTTGGCCGTGTAAGTAGGGACCATCGGCCGGTTACAGTTCTTGCAAACCAGCACGCCGGCAAGCAACGCGTTCTGCCGGGTCCAGGTCGTCTTCCTAGGCCGTTTCGCGCGAAGCTCGGTACTTACCTCCTCCGATACAGTCGGTTCGATGATCGCGGAATGCTCGCCCGCGTAGATCACGCCTCGATATTCGACTTTGCCCGCATAAGCTGCATTTGTAAGGAGCCGGCGCAAGGATGCTTTGTTGAACGGACGCCCCACATGATCCATTCCCCTTTGCGATCGCCAGGACTTGTTTTTCCACCGCCGAACAGCGAGTTCATTGACGACGGTTGTGAGACTTCGGTGGGTTCTATAGAGTTCAAAGATCGCGCGAATTCGTTGGGCTTCCTTTTCGTTGACCACCAGCCCGCCGCCACGAGGATCGATGTCGTAGCCGAGTACAGGGGTTCCTCCCACCCACTTCCCCTTGCGGCGTGCCGCCGACATCTTGTCGCGCGTGCGCTCACTGATGATCTCGCGCTCGAATTGCGCAAACGAAAGCAGAATGTTGAGCGTCAGCCGTCCCAGAGAACTTGTCGTGTTGAATTGCTGGGTCACCGATACGAAACTGACCGAGCGTTGGTCGAAACGGTCGATCAGCCGGGCGAAATCGAGCAGTGAACGGCTGAGGCGATCAACCTTATATACAACCACGCAGTCCACGCGCCGGTCTTCGACGTCTTCGATCAGCCGCCCTAACGCCGGGCGGTCCAAGGTTCCGCCGCTGAAGCCGCCGTCGTCATAACGGCCTGAAACCAGGGTCCAACCAAGATGCTTCTGACTTTTGATGTAGGCCTCGGCCGCTTCCCGCTGGGCGTCCAACGAGTTGAAGTCCTGGTCCAGGCCTTCTTCCGTTGATTTGCGCGTGTAGATGGCGCAGCGAACCTTGGTCGCCTTTCCGCCGTTCGTGCCGGGCTCGTCACGCACTGCGCCGCTCCGTTAACCCGAAAAAGGCCATCCCGTTCCAGCGTGTACCGGTGGCTTCGCGTGCGATTGCACTGAGAGATTTGTAGTGACGGGATTGATATTCGAAACCGTCTTCGAGCACCTTAACCACAATCTGGCGGTCGTCCAACCGGCGCGTGAGCAGAGTGCCGGCGCGGGGAAGCCGCCAATCCCGGCGAGATGGCGATCGATGAGAGCCATACCCGGACAGGAAAGCCCGGGGCGCCCGCGTGCGAATGTCGGCGTCGTTGACGATTTCAGATGCGCGCCTGCGAGCCGGTTCGCTTAAATCTCCCTCGAAGTTCGCCTGCAGGCGCCAGGCGATCCGCCGGAACAGAAATTGCCTATTCGAGGACTTCGATTCGGAGCCGAGCAAGTCCTTGTATCGTCTTTTCAGCGCGCCCACATTCAGGCCCCGCAACTCCTCAATCGCCGCAATCTCAGGCGCGTCCATCGCTTTTTCGTCCTTTCTCTGGGGGGTTAACCACAGTTCCATGGACGCTCTGTGGGGCCCGTGAATCAAGCGCGAAGAGGAGCATTCGCTGCTTGACTTGTGGGCTGTAACGAGCTCCTACGTGCGCGTTTTATCAGCGGGTTGCCGCCAATAGGGCTGCGACGATTCCCGCGCATTTGTTCTGGATTCAATATCCTATCTGCCAGCCGTGTTCGGAGCTTTAATATCTCCAATTGCAAGGATGTGTTTTCTTTTTGCGCGTCACGATCTAAAGGAAGGATCGCTGATAGGTTCTTTCAAATCCACCTTGAGAATTGGGTTCGGTGCGGTGAGGCCAGAGAAGTGGCTTCGCAAACTTCGTTGTTTGCGAGCGTCGCATCCGACGATCAAGTCTTCAATGACGCCTTGCACAAGTACTTTGGCGGCGAGCCGATCCGCTCACGTTGGAACGACTCCGACGTCCTGCATAAAGCACGCCCGTGTTCTCCGGTCGCGTATACCGCTTGCTGACGGGGCCCATGAGGGAGCGGTTGTTCCCCGGCCTTACGATGGAGATGGGAACATCTCCATGGGCGTCGCGTGGTTCCGATTCTATGCCGAACTGAATGATTTTCTGCCGGTGGAGAGCCGGATGAAGGAGCTCGCACGTCGTTTCGACGTCAGCGGCTCCGTCAAGGACCTGATCGAGAGCTTCGGAGTGCCGCATACAGAGGTCGACTTGGTATTGATCAACAGCGAACCGGCTGACTTCACCTGTCTGGTGCGGGACCAAGATCGCGTCAGCGTGTATCCCGTGTTCGAGTCTTTGGACATCTCACCGGTGTCACGGGTACGGCCAGCGCCGCTGCGGGAGCTTCGGTTCGTGCTGGACGTGCACCTGGGCCGGCTGGCCGCCTATCTGCGAATGGCGGGTTTCGACGCGCTCTATCGGAATAACGCTTCCGATGCGGAGCTGGCGGGCATCTCCGCTAGCGAGCGGCGCGTGCTCCTGACGCGGGACCGCTATCTCTTGATGCGCAACGAAGTCAACCGGGCTTACTGGGTGCGCTCAACGGACGCAAGACAACAAGTAGTCGAAGTGCTGAAGCGGTTTGATCTCGCCGACTCCATGCGACCCTTCACTCGCTGCATGAAGTGCAACAGCCCGCTGGAAGAGATCAGCGTCGAGCCCGTTCTGAATCGGCTGCCTCCGGGGGCCGCGTGCAAAGGCGGGATTCGCCGTTGCTCCGGCTGCGACAGCGTGTATTGGAAGGGATCGCACCACGCGCGGATGGAGAAGTTTCTGGGGTGGGTGAAAGCGAACGCCAGCGGCTCTCCTGATCAAAGCGTCACCTGGGATAAGATGGACTCCGGGCCGACGATTGATTTTGGCAGCTCTAAAGAGAGACGGCATAATCGCCAGGAACGCGGAGTATAACCAGTGAGCGATGTCGGCAGCCGCGTTTTGTCGCCCCAATAAAAAAGGCTCCGAGCCGCCATTAGCTTTAGCGTCCGCAACGAATGCGGGACGTCGGACGGGATCGCCCCTGCTTTGAACCACGAGGCGTGCGGGACCCCGCGCGATACGCCGTGGCGCTGGAATCGGTGGCGCGAATCCTCAAGCAAGGTTCACATTCCGCGTGACTTTGGCCCCCGTACAGTGAGGTTACCGGACGGTCGCGTCACAGGTGGGATCAGGTGAGGTAAAAGACTATGCCGACCTCGCTCGGGTCGGCCCGTATCCCGTGCTCGCATCAGCAAGATTTTGAAACTGCTGACGCTCGCACCATCGATTCAGGAGCATGTTCTCTGGTTACCGCCGCGAATCGAGGGAAGGAGTCCATTACAGAAGGGGATCTTCGCACAGTCTTGCGTGAAACGCGCTGGGATCGCCACCGCGTGCTCTTCGAGAAGTTGGTTCGGCGCGCGGGTTGATTCCGCAAAATCACCGCCGCCTAGCTCCCACATTTTTCCCACAAGTAGAAGATCGCCGGTCCCGATCGTTCACGTTCTTGCGGCCAAATCGGAAACTCTCGTGCCATCAGAGCTTTTCCTCATTCGCTCAGCAGTTCACATTTAAGCGAGCGCGTGTCTTCGTCCTGCGGGCTTCGGCTCCGGATCGTTTTCGGCAATGCCGGACAGAACAACCGGCGCGCGGTCCGGGAATTCAGCTACAAGAGAGAGGTTGCCACCCATGGCCTCGACGGTCTTCCGGAGCGTGGAGAGCAAGAGATCGCTCCGTTTTTCGAGCCGCGAAACACTGTCCTGGGTGATGCCGAGAGTCTTGGCCATCCGGACCTGCGTGAGCTTGCGCGCGTGCCGCAGTTCGCGCAAGGTCATTTCCTCGGCGATCAACTGAGCAGCGCGTGCCTCGACCTTCTTGCGTTGGGCAGAGCTCAATTTCTTGATGATGTCATCCACGTTCTTAGCCATGATTACTTCCTTCTCTTCTTCAGCCGGGCCAGATGCTCGTCAAAACGGTCATCCGCCTTGCGGATCAACTCGCGGTAGAACCGCTTTTCGCCGACTCCCGATTTATCCCCCGCAACGAGGAGAATCGCCTTCCGTTTCGTGTCGAAGGCAAAAGCAATTCTCCACTCGCCATCAGCCGCGCTGAACCGCAGCTCCTTCATATTCGCGTGGCGCGAGTCGTTCAGTGTGTCAACCCGAGGCCCGCCCCAATTGCGGCCCGAATTGCTGAAGGAGCAGTGTCAACGCCAGAATCTCCATCCGCACGTCTTCGTGCAGCTCGTCGAACTCCGGCTCAAACTCATCGCCAATCTCCACAACCCAGCCCACCCTTATAATATGACATCGAGTACATATGATGTCAAATCCATTATGCCATGGGCGCTTCTGTTCGGGCTGTATAGCAAGTCGAGTAGCCTAACCTTGGTTTTGCACTCTAACACGTCGGGTTATTGTACGAAGCCTGGCATCTCGCCGGCGAAGGGCCGCAAACCCCATTCCTGGGCTACCAGATACGACAATGCATCGCTGACATGGGTCCGCTGCGGGTCGGATTTATCCAAATCGCCAGTAGGATTGCCGGCAGAGTCGCGGCGCCATTTCACTTGCTGCAGGTCTCTGATTAGCTCCCGGCACTTAGGGTCAATCATGATATTCCGTATGCCAGAAGCGCTCTTCAACATGTTATTCACGGTGTTCACCCGGTCCCGAATCGCTGGATTGGCTGTATTCTGCCGCATACCAACTCGGTAGCGAGGGTAGTGCCGGAACATTTCCTGCATCACTTGGTAATCGGTGCGCGGCGACTTGGTCGTCCGGCTGCCCCCGCTCGCATCACCATAAACCGTAAGGGGTATCGGCCAAGGAAATCGATCAAGGTTCGCCGTCCGGCGAACGAACTCTTCCACTGCCGCCTCTGTGTTGCTGTCGGCCAAAACGATTTCGTCCACGACGCGCAGCACTCGTTGGGAAGCGTAGCTGGGATGCCACGCTCTCGGCTTAATCTCCTCAATCTGGCAAATCACCGAGCACATCGGGTCCACGTTGAAGTCCAGCGCCCAACACAGACCCAAGCTCGGATCGTATTCAACTTGCCGCACGTTTTCCTCAGAGAAAGCGTAGTAGGCATTGCCGCCATAAATGTCCAGGTACTCGCCGAGCACTTCTTGCCGATAGAAGCGCTCGGCATAGGCCTCCTTCAGCTGATCGTAAAAGTCAGCAGGCAAATGCGTATTTTCTCTCGGTGTCGCTTGGACCAGCCGGTATTCCGGGCTCTGCTGTTCCACAAAGCGCCGGTGGACCCAGTCATATCCTTTGGGTGTCCATACAGCGCAGCCGCACAGGCGGGACGCTTCCGGATGCCGCAGCCTGCCCAGAATGCGCGTCCAGGCTTCTTCGCGGGTGTAGGTAAGCTCGTCGAGAGCGAACCAAGCCAGATTCGCGCCCCGCAACCGTTCGGGATTTTCCATCGTGCGGAATATGATCTCCGATCCATTGGAGGAGAACCGCAGCCGGTTCTCCTGCTTGTTAAATGCGTAGTCAATGCCCTCTGCCGCGAGCACTTCAAAGAAAGTCCGCTGCGTGGAATCCTGTAGCATCCGGTAGGTCGGTGCGCCTACCAGCCCCAGCAGTCCAGGATTCATTCGACTGAGAAACAGCGCCTCGTATACCAGTGCATAGGACTTGCCGGAACCAATCGGTCCGCTGTAGCCTTTGAAGCGTGCCGCCAAATCCCCATGGAACTCGCGTTGGGCCGGCAGGGCGTCATATTGCCATTCCGCGAACCGCCCCTCCTTAAGCATCGGCGCGGCCCAGGCCTGTTTTCGCAATTCGTCTTCCAACCATAGTGGGAACTGGCGCAGAGTTTTCTCTTTCAACTGGCTTTGTCGCCTAGCCTCTAACTGCGCGAGACGAGCCTCCACGTTCCGAATCATTGTGGTGCCTCCAACGCTTGCAACCTTTGGTTGATGTCCTGCGTTTCGATCACTCGGCGCCGGCCTTCGATGAGTTGTCCCACGGGCATCGCCTCGGACGGCGTGAGATGGCCTTCGATAACTCGCTTCAGGAGTACCGTCGAAACTTTATTCAGTTCCTCGGGCGTGCCCATGGGAAGATTGCCCAGTTTCACTGGTGAATCTCGCCGAGGCGGCACGACCCGGTCGATGCAAAGCCGCATGGCCTGGGGGTCGCCCTGCAAAGCCATCAATATGCACTTGCGAACGATGGCCTCGGAGTGCTGTTCCAAAAGCTGCTGTGCCATCAGAGTAGTCTTATTGCGGCTGCCACGGGGGCGACCACGGCCAAGTTTGTTGCCGGGTTCGAATGGTTTACCTCTGGCCGCCATTGGGCGCTCCTTGCGCAACCGGTTCGCAAGCAAGAATCGAAGATGCCGAATTTGTCGTCGCCAACCGCTTCACTGATGTTTGAGCAAAAGTTTCTCCCGTTGCATTTTGAAGTGCTTCCCTGCTCGTGAATTCCTACCAACGCCGAATGATGACGTCGCAGTACTTGGGTTCGAGCTCAATCACCCGCGCCTTGCGTCCAGTCTTCTCGCAGGCGATGAGCGTCGAACCGGACCCGCCGAAGGGATCCAGTACGGTTTCTCCCCGTCGGCTGCTATTCAGCACTGCACGCTCGACGAGGGCGATCGGTTTCATCGTGGGGTGGAGGTCGTTGACATGAGGCCGATCAATCAGCCACAGATCGCCTTGGTCGCGGGCGCCACACCAGTAGTGCGAATCTCCATCCCGCCAGCCATAGAGGATCGGCTCAAACTGCCGCTGATAATCTGACCTGCCCAGCGTGAAGGCATTCTTGCCCCAAATGATGAAAGTCGACCAGTGGCCGCCTGCCTTGGTGAATGCGTTGCGCAATGTGTGGAGTTCGGACGATGACATACATATGTAAAGTGCACCGTTGGTGTTGCGGAGCATGTGTGCGCAAACGATCTCCACAAACTGGCTGAAGCTCGCCCCCAAATCATCGTTGGCAATGGTTACATCTAAGCCGGGCGCGCGATACGCCACGTTGTAGGGAGGATCCGCAAAGACCATGTGAGCGGGTTCGCCAGAGAGCAAAGTTGCGTAGCTCACCTCGTCGGTCGAATCGCCGCACAGAAGCCGGTGATCGCCCAGTTGCCAGACGTCGGCCGTGCGGGTCACCGCAACTGCGGGCGGTTCCGGAGCGGCATCTTCATCTTCGTCAGTTTCCGTTCCAAGATCGTCTAACAGAGCGTTGAACTCTGCTTCACTAAAACCAAGGTCCTCTAACCTAAGCCCATCGTTCTTCAAAGCCTCTAGTTCAACCGCGAGCAGTTCCTCGTCCCAACCAGCATTAAGGGCGATCTTGTTATCGGCAATCGCGTAGGCACGCTTTTCGGAGTCGGTCAGATGATCGGCCACAATCACCGGCACCTTTTCGAGGTTTAATTTGCGGGCGGCAAGCACGCGCCCGTGTCCGGCGATGATTAATCCTGCGCGATCCACCAGCACCGGCACCATGAATCCGAACGCAACAATGCTTCCCGCAATCTCGGCCACCTGCCCTTCCGAATGCGTCCGCGCATTGTGCGCAGACGGAATCAAACGTTCGATACCCCAAATTTCCACCTTTTCTACCATCGGTCTTGACATCGTTTTGTGCTCCGAACCGGAAACTGCTGTGTGTGATTGGTGCCAGTTACTGATTTGCGCCCATCCTCGGGCGTAACTCTTTGCTGATTCTGTGCTACCCGCCGTCGCTATCGAGGCGGGGTCGATCGAATTCTTAGCTTTTGGTTTCGTCCAGAAGGCGACGCACCGATTCGCCGGCCGCTCTTATGCTGGCAAGCTCGGTTTCATTGAACGCGCACAGGTGCTCCGCTTGCAGGCTCATGAGAAGCTGGCACGCCCGCAGTATGGACTTCTTGGATGGCGGTTTCTGGCTGCTTGCAACTGCTTTTTGGCTGGGGAATTCCCCACGTCCGGTGTTACGACGCACGGCGCTTACCGTTTTGTGGTCGCACCCGATGTGCTGCGCAATTTTACGGTAGCTCTGCTTGGACCATTCAGGATGTTCGAGGGCTGCCCGGATCGCGCGGCGAATCTCGTCTTTCGTGCGGCGCAATCCATGATTCCGATTCGCTGCCCAGGAGTGCCAGAGGGCGTCGCTGAAGGTTCCCGGAATGATTTCCACATTGATTGTATCAATGCCGGTCAACTGGCGCGCCGCAGCGACCCGATGATACCCATCCACGAGATAGTAGGTGTCTTTTCCGTCATATACGACCCGCACGGGCGGCAAGATTTCACCGCGCCGGATCGCGGCGACGTAGTCTTTGACGACGTTCGGTTTAAGATTCCGGCCTTGAAGTCGACGGTCCTCGGTAATGTGCTCCAGCGCGAGCCGAGTGGTATCCGATCGGCTAGGTCCCGAACCGGAAACCGCTGTGTTATTGGTAACTGCCACTGAGTTGCCTCCATCTACGTTCCACCATCCCCGTACGCCCCCTGTTGACGGACCACGTGGCGAAAACCTGCTTGGGGCCGCGAAACAAATTCGCAATCGCCCGAGTTTGAATCGGTTTTGACATCGACTTATGCTCCGAAACGGAAACTACTGTGTTGTTGGTAACTGCCCCTGACTTGCATCCGCCTGCGTTTAACGATCCCCGCACACCCCCTGTTGACGGACCGCGCGGTGAAAACCTGCCTGGGCTGCGAAAAACATTCGTAAACGCTTCAGTTTGAAAGAGATTTTGTCGATAGTAGCGTAGTCATGAACGATTCGACCGAACTCTCGGATTTGGTGTTGCAACGCGACGTTGACCCGCCCGAACTGGAGGCGGAAGTCGAAGAATGGATCAATAAACTGTACGAAGGCTCCGCTGGGCAGCCAAGCCTCGTTAACCGCTATTGGTGGATTCGCAATATGTTTCGCCGTGCCGTGCAAAATGAGGCCGACGTAGACGAGATGATGAACGAAACCGTCTTCAAATACCTTGGCCCAGTGAGGAGCTCGCTTTGGGCCGCCGCTGCGGGACATCTAAGGAAGGATGAAGATACGCTCATGCCCGCCATTCGTTGGGTGGCGAAACAACTTGGGCGTCGGGTCCGCGAGGTCGCGCGCGAGTGCGTCTATGAACACCAGCACGAAGACCTGATCGACCGCTACTATGGCATCGACCGGCTCACAAAGGAAGACCTGGAAGAGGATCGATGGCGAGAACAAATTCTGGCTGAACTGGGCAACCCGTTCGCGGGCATGGGAGGCAGCAGACCCGCGCCTGGCGCTCCAGTCGATCCCGAAAGACTCGCGTTCGAGAACCCAAAGGCAATGATCGGGCGCATTGCCAAGAACGTTCTGATCGACCATCTACGGAAGTTAAAGGCAGAAAAAGCTATGCTCGGCAACGGCGACCCCATGAACGCTAGGGATGAATCTCCTGGTGCGAACCCGCATGCGCAGATTTACGCTCTCGAAATGCACAACGCTTACCTAGCCGCTCTGCGCAAACTCCCGCCGGTTCAAAGAGCTGCCTGGATCCTATGTCGAGATCCGCTCTTGCTCACCGACGACGAGGCCGAGGCTCTTCTCCGGCCGGCTTTAAGTGGGCCGCAGGCGAAGCGCGCGGCGAAGAAACGGCCCATGACCGTTGAGGACGCCGCCGAATTTTTCGGTCGGGACCTTAGCCCCGATGCGGCGAAGGCAGCCCGGAAACTGCAGAGTTCCCTCCGCCCGTCCGAGCGGCCACGTCGATCTCATTAACGTCTGACAGGACCCGGCCGAATCTACGCAGGCAAGCTCATTATCGGAGGAGGAGGAAGCGCCGGATTAGGAAACGCGAGCCCACCGCGAAAATAACGCGACAATAACGCGGGACGGTGAGCCGAAATCGCAGGGCGGGAGTGCTGATTCTCTGAAGGCTGTGGGAGCCCTGCACCAATCGGCTGACCGATTGATATGCACACACTTGCGACGGCGAAGAGCCGACGGCAAGGTGACAGGAATCTGCTGTCGTTACAGTCGAGAATGGGCTGGGTTCGACGTTATTTTGCGTTATCTTAACGCGACAGCCATGCTGGTAAAAGGGTCTCCGGAGACGGGTTCGTCTGTACTTCCTGCGGAGCCAGCCATTCTGGTTCGGAATCTCCGTCCCCGTTAGTTCATCCCAAATTGGACTGGGCTCGTTGAAATGCCCGCCAATTCGTGCATTCGTGTCGGACTCTTGCGTCTCCGATCCGTCGTGTCTGGCCTAAGCCGGCGTTGATTCGGCTGAGAAATGCGCCTATTCTCCGTTCCCGCGATTTGGGCACCCCGTTGTTTAACAACTCCGGCGTGCCTCGCCGTGGCGCTATCCCGAAGCAGACGAAGGGAGCTCCGGCGTCTCGACCGGACGACGGACTAGAACGCGCAGGGCGGCGGCGATTGGTACTGGCAGTCATGAAGCGCGGGCCCCGCCGTGCCTCCTACGCACGTGGGCAGGGCCGCGCGGTGGGCCGCGGAGGATCGGCCCGCCTTAGTTATAGTGTTGCAAGTCCCGCAAAAATCTCATCTCTGGGATCTCGCCGCGGATGAACGCAACTACGTGAGTAGAGTGAATCCATTACTCAAGTCCGTACCATCTGCCGAGGAGCGTCACTCCTTGCGCTGGTTGGGAAGCACGAGAGTCGGCGTACCGGATGGAAACCACTCAAATACTCGCTCTTCTGATCGCGGAGCGTGACAGACGGCCCCTACAACGCGTGGAATATCAAGCCTGACAATGCGACGATAACCTGCGCGACCGGCAAGATGTTCCCCGCCCGGAATCGTGTACGATTGATCTTTCCTGGATATGGCGTTTCTTGCAAATAATTGGCTCAACGTCGCCGGGCTTCTCGGCACGCTAATCTTCGGCTTCCTTAGCGTGTTGTTTTACCTTCGCAGCGTGAAGAAGCCAGTTCCGGCGTATGGTGTTCACCCGCTGCGGGTGCGAATAGTTGACCCGTCTCATATGCCAGAACACCGCCTTGAGGTATTCCACGAAGGGCGATCATTGACGGGCCAGCATGTGACTGCGGCGACGGTCTATTTCTGGAACGCAGGTCGAGCACCAATTCGGAGCGCCGATGTATTGAAGCAGTTCCGAATTACTTGCGGAGATGAGAAGGTCAGCATACTGGACATCAAGACGGTTAAGCTCACTCGTGACGTATGTGACTTAGAGTTCAAGCAACTGGCCCCAAACGAAGCCGCGATCAATTTCTCGGTGCTTGAATATTCGGACGGGGTTGTTCTCCAGTTGATTTTCGTGGGTGACCCGAATTGCCAAATTACATGTGAGGGGGCATGTGTGGGAGCAAAAGCGCCACTCACAATTCGGTTGGCGGAGTTCTTGAACAGTTCGAACTTGGTTGGTTATGTTGCGAGTCTGCTCTTGAGCGTCATGGTCGGTGGGATCGCATGCTTCACTTTCTGGGCCGCTCTCAAGACGCCGGAGAATGGCCTCAAAGCTGTTGCGATTATATTTACCGTTTTGTTCCTTTCTGGCAGCATCGGTTTCTTCATACAGGGCGCACAAGGCTTCCGTCGGCGGTTTGCGATTCAGAAGAGCAGCTTGGCGAAGTTGGTGCAGTGACCGTCTTAACAGTGCAGGCGTACGCCGGAAGCGAAACGGCGTTCGAGCAAGTTGGTCGGACTAGTCGGCTTGTCGCCCGGCAGTTCGGCAGTTCGTAGAGACCCTGCCAGGGTGCGATTACTCCTTACCCCACGGCAGGAACTACCACCGCCTCGCCTCACCCCAGACCTCGTCTCGATGATGCACCCGGTTGCCTACAACAGGTAATCCTTTATCTCATATACTTTCAAGTGCTGACAAAGGTGTCAGGGGAGAGAAAACTATGGCGAACGTTTACGTCGAAGCCCGTCCGAAGGGTCGTGCTGAGGGAACGCCCATTCAGGATTATGTAGTCGAAGATCATGCGAACCATGTGCTCGGCACTTTCAAAACGCAAAAAGAAGCAATTGATTGGGCGAAAGCGAATGGTCACGCTCCTCGTGTCGCTCGCGTCCGGCATCTAAATGACAGGAATATCCCCGACCATTGGCGGTCGGCCTAAGGCCGAATCGCAAAGGTGCGCTCGCGCAGCTGTGGTGCGGAAACGTCGGTGATTGGCTACGACGACATCGAAGTGTTGGACCATGAGCCGGCGCGCTGGAAACGAGCCTACGATTCGGGAGACGGCAGCTCCATGCCCGGGACGTTGAACGCTTTACCCACAAATGCCAACAGCCAGCCAGCGACGTATAGGAAGTAGCTACATACGGTGGATCGTTCGGACCAGTGCCCGCTGCGCTTCGCCTCCTCGGTCGCCAAGTCGAGGAGTTCTCCTTCAAGATCGCGGCGGCTACTGAAAATAGCACCGCTCTTCTTGCTGAGGGGCGTTGGATCTTCATCAGGTTTTGTCCGGGCGGCTCGTCCGTATTCCTCTACCGTATTTTTGAACTCGGCATTTAGTTTTTGCAGGCTCGTAAGCTTGGCGAATGCGGCCGGCGGAGCGTCAATTTTATCTGACAGCTCCGTCAGGCGCTCAATCTGTCCTTGGTAGCTGATCCAAGCTTGATAAAAGGTATTGTACGTCTCTAGCCAGGGTGCCCTCTGCGGCTCGACAACGCGTCGAACCCCTTCGATACTTTGGGCGATGTCACCGAGTTGATTGTCTTGTTGATACATGAGGCGCGCTGTATCGACAGTTGCAGCGAGATCCTTGTAATGGTCGCGGAAGCCCTCCTTTACTACGAACGTTGCAAGGACGATCAGCGCGCCGAGGGCGGGAAGCAGTGCAACACCCGTCTTTCTGGCTACCGTCTTTCCGTCTGCCGTCTTTCCGTCTGCCATACTCGCCTCCGTTCTTGCTCACTCTATACGATTCTCAGGACCCGAGCCAACGGACGGTACCGGCACGGAGGGCACGGCGTCGTCGAAGGGACGGTGAATCCAGCAACAGGTATCCGCATGTTCAAAGGCAGGAAGTTTTCGGCCGTTGACGGTGATCGTTCCACCGATCTTACGAAGATAGTTTCTGAGGAGAGGCACTTCGTCGTTGCCTCCAACAGTGAACGCGATGTTACCGCGCCGGCGAGCGTTCGCCAACCTAACTTCGTCCAAGAAACCCGGTTTTTTCGTTCACAGCGAGGAACATCGATTCCTGTAGCGGCTGTCCGGGCGTGAGGCCCGCGCGGCTTATCGGAGAAAACGCGAAGAGAGTCCAAAAGGGCCCGCCGTAGTTTGCGGTTTTCCCATTGTCGGTGCGGAAGTGGGAGCCGATTGATCGCATTCCGCCGCCAGCCGCGATTTGGAGGAATACAGTATCAGAAAAGTGGGCCAACAAGCTTTCAATAATCCGCTGGTCGCTCGATGTTAGTTGTCCGGCGGTGGATTGGAACGTCGACCCACTTCATTCCGGACGGTTTCTGGGGGTCACGTCACTTCTTCATTGTGATCATTGTTCTGGCAGGGGCTGCGGTGTGATAAAAGAGTCTACAGAGGAGAGCATCTATGGGGCTCGTGCCCGTTTTCCTTGAAAACATGGTTAGGTTTGAAATCCACGAGCGACGAGTATATGGCGAGCCGGACGTGGACCGCGTTAAGCGTTCGGGTGTCGTCGTGGTCAGGTGGCGAGCGGTCGCGCCCTGCGTGCGGCCACTCAGTGAGTGGCGGGTAGCCCAACGACGATGAGAACCGCGTAGTCCTGCTTGCGGCAGCCGTTCACGACGGGCATGGCCGCCCCTGGATTCACCGGAAAACCCGTGGTCCGAGCGTTCGCGGGCGAGCACGAGTTGTTAGCCGTCGCCGGCGTGTAGCGTGCGGAGCGGCATCCGAGATGGGTGACATCGTAGAGGGTCGCGCCGTCGGCGAGTTCCCACCGCTGATTGCCGTCCTTGTCCTTGGGCTGAATTGTCAGCACGGTCGTCACCTTGCGGTCGCCCGTGACGAGGTATTTCCCAGGAGGCAGCGGAAAGGTCGGCTTCTCCATGATCAAGCCGTGTTCCTCGAGCCACCAATCCGCAGCGTCGAATTTCCACTGTGACGGCGCCACGCCGCCGGCCGCCTTCAATTGATCGTAGCGGTCCAGCTTGCAACCGCGCGGGCCCGGGTCCTGGCTCCAGAGGCCCCATGATTGCGCGCCGTTGCCGGAGGTGGCCCCGGGGTCTCCCAGCGCCGCGATGTACTGCGGCTCGATGCGCCTGAACTTCGAGAGGTCTACGCCTGACGCGTGAACCGGCTGCTGCAGGCCGGCAGCCAACATGAGGCATCCCATGGACAGGAGCCGGCGGCTCACGGACGGCACGAGGTGGCGGACATTCATGCGATTCCTCCGGTTGGACGACCTGATGACATCCTACACCAACGCGCGCCCCGGAGCTGGCCTGCCCCTCTGCCGTGTTCGAACTGCTGTGGCCGATGGACGTGAACGACCCGGACAACTGCAGGCTAACGCGATACATCAACCTGCCCTCGCAATGGACCACGCGCGCAGGCTCAGGCTTCGACACGTTCCTAATCGAGGGTTACCAGTATCCGGGAATCAACCACAACCTCGACCAGGCGACCCGCTGCGCGCAGTACCCATGGAAGGAACTCGCCTGGGACCAAGCTCACTGCCGCTATCTGATGGGCCTTTACTACGGCACTTGGCCATGGATGAGAGAGTTCGTGAACGTCAGCTGTCTCGGGCTGCCGGCCATCAAACTTTGGGCCTACGACCACCTCTGCTTGTACGGATGGCCGATTCCTCTGCCCACGAGCGACGACCGCGTCCACAAGAAGCAGCCCCGTCTTCTGGTCGTGGAACTCAAACGGAATCAGAGCACCGACCAGACCGTCGGGCAGGTGCTTCGTTATATGGGCTGGGTGGAAAAGCACCTAGCGAAAGAAATGGGGAAGACCGTGGAAGGGCTGATCATCGCGCACAAGGTCGACAAAGGTGCGTCCTATGCCCTCTCCCTGCTTCCGAATATCAGCATGATGACGTACGAGGTCGAGTTCCGATTGAGGCCCTGTGAAGACCTACCAGAATAGGAATCCGCGAGCTTCCCCACGTCGGCCTGCCCCGAGCAAGGAGTTAGCCCAAAAACCCACACTTCGCCGAGGCGAAGAAGTTTACATTGTGGAGAAGCGACCTACGGCCTTTGTGCTACGCCGTTTCCCGCCCGCAGTTGGTTATTGTTACTAAGTATCGTGCCAGGCCCCGGCGTTTAGAAGACTGGATCTTCTGATAGTGAGGAACGGCGCACAACACGGTCGAGTTCAAATTTGCTGAGAATACTCTGAACCGCTTCTTTCACCCAGTCGGGCGTTCCCGGAGCAACGTAGACGTCTTCGATAAGAAGGCTGCAATCAATCGACAACGCTAGTCCGTTCGGCGGTTCCGGTTCCGGTTGAATGTCGGGGGCGGAAGGCGTCTGATAGATCGGACTTACTAATGCACGCACCTCTCTCTCGTGAGCGAAACTAAGCCGCTTGATGAAGAACTGTTGAAGCACGTTACTGTCACCGATTATGACCCGCTCATAGTCCACATATTCAACGGAGCCGATGAAAACGTTGTACGTGGTCTCATCTCTGAAGCAACGGCTGAGACGGTCACAGGTTGTGCGGACCGCCACGCCTTCATCGCTCTTGAGATAGAGTTTCCACATTGCAGCCGATTCGCATTCATTCTGATGCCAGCAAGAAACAAAAGTCTTCGGGACCAGGCCCCTTCGGAACTCACCTATTCCTCCGTACTCCTTCGGGTATTGCCTTCGCATTTCCAGGTTGAGACGAGATGACGCACCCTCCCACGGATCGCCCAACAGATCGGCCCTTGGAAAGTAGAGCGTGCCCGTGCTCAATAGCGAAACCAACTTTGTGAGATCCATGTAGCGCCATAAGGGCGTGTCGGAGGGAGGCGTCGAGACGTATGCGTGAGGGGTATACACTGCCGTGACCAGTCCTGGTGTTTATCCTAGCAGCGCGTGGTGAAAAGCCAGCGAGGATGTGACCTGGGGAATGTTCTGATCGTCTTCAGATCATGGCGATGGGACGACGAAAAAGGCGGGCCCGGCAAGAAGGGTTTGGGATTTATTTTTGTCTGCTGATGGTGGGCTATTTCGAAGGAATCGATTCGGAGCGCGGCATCGCATGGCCAGCGACAGTCTGTCGATCCGGTCGTTCGCACGGATCGCGCTGGATGAAAGCGTGTCGGATCATTCGACCATTCTCGCGAACGCGGCGGTTGATGGACGTAGACACGCATCAGGCCGTGTTCCAGTGGGTACTGGCTGTGCTGCCGGTTTTTTCCGAAGACCCGTGCAGCGTTCCTGAATCCTTCGCACCCCGCGCCCAGCAACCGCACATGACCCCGCTCACCGTCCGCCAACCGGTACTGAGGCCGTGCCAATATTCTCGCTGAGGTTTTTGGCCGCTTGCAGGACCGCCTATCGGGGGTAACAGGCACCCCCTTTGCCCGAGGCCGTGTAGCGCCGCCAGTCTGATTGCCGTTACCGGGTATCGCACCGGCTTCGGTGGTGTGAGGGCATCCACCACACTTTCGGCTCATGCGGAGTCCTCAATGGTTTGCTGTGTTATGCTTCCATCGATCCAGGGATTTGTAAGGCGGTTCTCGTTCATGCCGCCGCCGAACATTGATAAGAGGAGTGCTCATGAAAGCGAATAAGGTTCACAAGCGACTAGCCAAGATTGAGGCGATGATATCGGATCTGACGGCGCGATATTCAAAGGGTGCGCTCCACGTAAAGGAAGCGCTTCAAGACGCGAAGGCTGCTTTCGCTCGGGTGAAGGAAGCTGTAAGTTCGCAGGCGTCCTCCAGGACAGCGAAGACTTCTAAGGCACCATCAAAGTCAGCCCCGGAACCCGCAAAACGGAAACGAAAACTGAGTGCAGCTGGCAGAAAGGCGATCCAAGAAGCCGCACGACGGCGTTGGGCGCAAGACAAAGCAGCGACGGCGAAGGCAGTGACAAAGAAAGCCGCACCCGCCCGGAAGAAGACCGCTGTTAAAAAAGCGGTAGCAAAAGCCCTAACAGGAAACACGGCGAAGAAGACAGCCCCGGCTCCCGTACAGAAAACCTCCGCTCCTGTGCAGACGGCCCCATCTGCTGTTTAGGCGGCAACAGAACCTGCCGCTCAAGTACCGATGGGAAAATAGTGTTTCACCAATTTTGATTCCCGGCGACGGACCACCGACACTCGCTGCTGCGTAGAATCGCAGCGGTAGAGCCGGTGACGCCGTCGAAAATCTCACGATTTTCTACGCCGTTGCAATTCCACCGCCCCAAGCAGCAAGAATCCGATAGCGACCAGTAGCCGCAGCCCCACACTCCAGCCCGGCGCACCGGCCACAAAAGCCCGCACTGCTAGCGCAACGAATCCGAGTCCAATGCAGATGTACCACCACGCGAACAATCGCACATGCATCATCATAGTGGTCCGCTGCGAGGCCAGGTCCCTAAGGAACATACACGGCGCAAATACCGCCTTCAACTTTTGTCCCTGGCTATGGGATCGCCGTGCCGCAAACCTTTTGTTGGGGATCCAAGGCTTGCCATCAGTGCTTCGATTTCCGACGTGATCTCCGATTCATGAACGTACAGAAGCGAACCGTCGTCCAGTAGGAACTTGCAGCCGAGCCGTTGTCCACCAGCACCGAACTCGATTTCGTATGCCCGGAATCGGTTTGGAGTGAACGGCAGAGCCATGCGGACATAGTATCACCCGGAATTTACAACCTCGTCACGATACGGGTTATGATTCCAAAACATGAATGCTGCGGCCCAGACCGATCTTCGCATTCACGGTGTAACGGAGTTTTGCATCATGCCCTACCTGAGCAACGACGATCTGCCGATCTCGGTCCGAGGCCATCTCCCGGAACACGGACAGGAGAAACGATGAGGAGAGAACGTGCAAAAGGTAAATAAGGAAAATATGGACCGACGAACGCTGCTCAAGCAAGCCGTCTACGCGGGCGGAATTCTGGTAGTTGGTAATTCGGGCGCGCGACGCGCCGAGGCCGCAGATTCTCCAAAGTCCCGCATTGGTCTTGCACTATACACCGTGAGGGACATCATGGCTACAGACTTCGAAGGGGTGCTGGCCAAGGTCGCGCAAATCGGCTACAAGGAGATCGAGCCTGCGAACGGCTATAACAACCTGGAAGCGAAGTCGTTCCGCGCTCTGCTGGACCGGCTCGGCCTGAGCATGCCGAGCACGCACACCAACTACCCAGAAGCGGGGGTGGCGTTGGAACGGCAGCTAGAAGCACAGCAGATCATGGGTATTCGCTACACCGAAATCCGAACGCCCCGGCCTGCCAGTGCGGTTCCCTCGCGCCCGACCGCAGCGCTCGATCCTGGCGCGTACTTCAATCCGGGCACGGGTAAAACGAACAACTCGTTCACAGAACTGGGCGCCTTTGGGCCCTATCAGCCACCCGTAACCCTGGACACAACCAAGAGGCGCGCGGCGACTCTGAACGCGAACGGAAAAATTGCCCACAAGTTCGGTATCAAGCTATTTGTCCACAATCATACAGGTGAATTCGAAAGACTGGCCGATGACGACCGCTCCGAGTACGATGTCTTGCTCGCCGAAACCGATCCAGATCTCGTAACGATGCAGCTTGATATTGCTTGGGCCTGCATTGCCGGGAAGGATCCTATCCAGCTGTTCAAAGCGAATCCTGGACGCTATGAGCTATGGCACATCAAGGATGTCTTCGGACTTGAGACGGTGAATCAGGCTCTATCGCCGAATCAGCGCACGCACAGCATGGCATTCGCACCGGTCGGTGCGGGCCAAATCGACTACAAAAAGATTTTCGCCGCAGCCGATGTGGCAGGCATGAAACATTTCGTGGTGGAGCAAGACAACGCCGCGAGTTTCGGCGATTCGCTGGCTGCGGCCGGTGTGTCGTACAAGAATCTCAGCAAACTTCTCAGTTGATGAAAATGCGCCAGCGCCGAAATGAGTTCCGATAATGATACTTAACGGGCCGCGAGTCACCGTTTCACTTCTCCGAAATGCCAATAAGCCGTCAAGGTGGATCAACTGAGCGCCCGATAGCCACCACGTCTTGAAAGCGCTGCGTATCGCCACGCTACGTGGAGCATTATTTGAAGCCGGCGAGCCGCCTATCGTTTGTCCACGACCACCTTCCCGCCCCGCAGCACCACTTTGGTATTCAGCATCGGATAGATGTTTTCGAGCGGATTGCCCTGGAGCAGGATGATGTCGGCTACTTTGCCCGGCTCGATGGAGCCGATCTGGTTCTCCATGCGGAGATAGCGGGCGGTGTTGATCGTGATGATGCGGAAAATATCTGCCATGGAGAACATCACGCTGTACGACTTCAGTTCGTGTTCGAGAACCAGCTTGTCGTCGTAGTTCTGATCCGTGCACCAGCCAAGCGCCTGGCCGTTGCTCGCGTCCCAGATAGTTCGCGCGTTTACGATCGTGAACCCGGCCTCGGTGCCCGTCGCTCGGCCGGCGGCGTCGCGGTTCGCTCCGGCGATCGATTCCGGCCACGGCTTTCCGTCGCGGAAACGGGGCGAATCGTCCTTGGGAAACTGGACCTGCGCGGGCGGCCCGGAGAAACGATCGACGATCGGCGCTCCGAACGCGAGCAGTCCCAGCACGATGGTGCCCGTGGCGTTGATTTGCTTCGCGTCGTCGATGCCCATGAAGTCCTTGTTCGGCATGTGAACCTGGTGGGTGACGCCTGCATTGACAGCGCCCATCATGGCCGGCGTGGAGACGGCATGCACATTGATCTGCACGCCCCTCTCCTTCCCTTCTTCCACGATGGCTTTCATGGTGGCAACATCCTCGGGGCTGAGACCGCCCGGAGCCATCACGATTTCGCCTGTGTGCTTGATGCCCTTCGCTGCTATGTCACGGATCGCCGCGCGCCCGGTTTCCGGAGTGAACCCCGTGAGGGCTCCCTTTGCCAATGCGGTCTCGAAATCGCGCGCCATCACTGGCAGCGATGCAGCAGGGATGATATGAGGTCCGTTGAACGCGCCGGAGTCGATGTTTTCGACAAGCTTCAGGTTATTCTCGGCAGTGCCGCCGGCCGAAAGGATGGTCGTGTAGCCGGCTTCGAGCAGCGATTGCACCTGCTCCTTATTGAACCGATCGACGTGCTTGTGCGCATCGATGTAGCCAGGCATCGCGGTCATGCCTTTGGCATCGATCACCCTAAGACCAGCGGTATTGGCCGCGCCGGCGGCAGCGGAAACGATCTTGCCGCCGCGGACGACGATCGTGCCGGACTCGATGACCGGACCCGTAACAGTAACGATGCGGGCGTTGGTGACGGCCACATCCTGCGCGGCGAGGTCAAAGCAGAAGCATGCCGCCACGCCCAGGCCGGCGACGAGCGTTGAGAATCGAAATGTAGTTAATCGTTTCATCATTCTTTAGCAGGTTACGACCGCAGCGCGATGGAATGCAAACGGATGTTGGGACTCGCCTCCTGAAGTCGAGTCGGCGGAGGCGTTCCGGAAGGAGTACATAAAACGATATGGACAAACATAAAGACACGAATGTGAATCGCTGGGTCGACGACCGGTTGGCCATGCTGAACCCTGAAGGCGACTGGAAGCCGAACGCAACTCGGGCACGCGCACGGCTCTACGAGCTAAAGCCGAGAAACGTGAAACGAACTGGTACACGAAGATGGACTTGGGCCGCGGCATCCGTAATGGGTGCGGGCGTTTGTGTCCTAGCATTCCCTACGCCGCGCGCGTTCGCGCAACGCCTCTGGGTTCCTTGCATCGAGGCTTGTCAGGGTCTCCTGCTAGATGTGGTGGACGTGGTGCGCGTTGCTGAAACCGGTCACCGAAGTTGCCGCCGCCCACATTTCGGCGACACCGGGGATTTGGAAACCCGCGCATTCGCGCCAATCCGCGCAAGTTCAGCAGACTCTTGGTAGCAATGGAGTTAACCAGCGGGGCGGAGACAGTTCGAGCGAGGTTTTTTGGCTCCCCACCCTGGACACGTTTCGAACTTTTCTCGCCACCTCAAACCCTGAATGCGGTCCATTAAAGAGCCTCCTGAGCGCGGTAGCCGCGCCATCCATGGAGGCCCTTCGTGCGTAGGCAGGTTCGTTTCTCACACCTCTCTCCCCAACGGCAGACCTTAGTTCGGCTTTGCCAATCAATAAATTACGGGCACATACAGGACCTGACGGTCGTTGAAAGGGAACCCGTCTTTGCCGGTGCGGAGCCCGTTGCTCTGGTTGATATCCGGCTCGATGTGGAGCAGGTGCCGCGGGAGGAACTCGCCACAGCGGACTTCAGTCTTTGCGCCGAGGTGTGTCGGCTGATGTCGCTGCTGGATGCCGTCGGGAACGGCACGATTTCGAAGATCGAGGTTCGTGCGGGAATTCCGCGCCGAATCCTTGTGGAAAGTCGGCTTACGGAGGAAGGGAATTTGATTGGACGGTAATGCTCGGCATTTGCCTGTCGCAAGGCAGGCCGGATCTAAAGATCCAGTACGCCGCTGATGGTTGAGAAAGACGGCAGTCGAGAAGGCTGCGGGCCATCTGCGGGACGGGCGGGGAAGGCGGTGTTCGGAAGAACGCTCAGCCGAAGGGCATACCCGGAAAAATCTTGGACTTGCCGAGTTTCGGTTTTTGGAGATTTTCCGTTGTTGCGGAGGTCGTGGTGAAACAATAAATTTCTGCGGCCGGCACGAAGTAAACGCGGACGATCGATTTAGACATCTCGCTCTTGCTGAGTGGGACAGCTCCTCCGCGCTGTTCCACCCAGCAGATTCGACGGGTCAGGGTGCCGCCGAATTTCATCTAAATCCAGTCCGAACTTTCGAACAGGAGATAGGAGCCCGCCTACTTCGTGGCGGTCTTCTGCGGAAGCGTTGCGTACACGGCCTCCACGAACATATCCGTGGTCCAGGGGCCGGAAGTCGCGCCGTAGCGGGTGTCGTAGTCGGCGGTGGGCCGGGCGGCCTTTACCTGATCGAGCGTGGAGCCCGCCGCCATCATCGTTTGAATACGATCGCGAATGATACTGACCATGTCGCGATACTCGGAGACATCGTATTCATCGGACAGACGGCCGTGCCCCGGAATGATCATCGTGCCGCCGTCCTCGTCATGCTCGTACCCAGTTTTGTCGAGTATGTTATTGAGGGCGTCGATCTCCCCTTTGATGGTGCCGCCGTTCTTGACGTCGATGAAAGGAAACCTCGTGGTATCATAGATGTCACCCGTGGCAATCACATCGGACTTGCGGAATTGCACAATGCTGTCGCCGTCGGTAATCGCGTTCGGCATGTAGAAGATTTCCACCAGTTCGCCGTTGTGGTATTTTCGCCTCCGTTTATCGAGATAGGTGTCGGGCGGGATCATCTCGTTCGGAAGCTTAGCCTCCTCCATCCGGATAAGGATGTTATTCTGCCCGATCAACGTCGCGTGGTGAGCCGGATCCTGAAAGAAGCCAGTCGCCCCCGTAGGCGATTGGCCGCCGAAGAAAGAGCCGAGAAGGCTGGGATCTAACCCGGCAGCCGCGAGGTTGGCGTTTCCGCCGGTGTGGTCCGGGTGGAAACTGGTGCTCACGATGAATTGAATCGGATTGCGGCTGAGCTTCTTGATCGCAGCCACCACCTTGTCCGATATTTTGCCCGCACCCGCATCCACTAAGAAGGCACCTTGATCGCCTACCTGGACCGTGATATTTCCCCCGTCTCCCACTAGCATGTAGACGCTGCCTTGCACCGGGAGGACATGGATTTCCCCATCATGCGGATCGGGGTCTACGGCCTTGCTGCTTTGTTGCGGACCGCGGGAAGGAACCACTTCCGCCATGGCGGCGGCGTCTGCCGCAGCCGAGTCTTTGAGCTTGAGATCAAACCCGGGATGCACGGTCTGGGCGCCACCGAGCGCTGCGAGCAGCGGCATCGCGTTCTTGTCCGCGAAGTCACGGAGGAAGGGATGCTTGCCCCATGCGAAATACGGGATCTGTTCCTCCGGTCGCGCCAAAATCTCCTGAGCATCCTCGCAAGCATAGAGCCACGCGTCAGGGTCCTTGACGTTGCGGATATTGATCATGGTCTTGGTGTACGGCTCGTCCAGGAAAACCGGGTCGATGGTCGTCGTAAACACCGTAAGGCGATCGCCGTGACGAATCAGCCGCTCGATGACGGTGGCTTCATCGCTCGACGGCGTCCCGTTGCCGCGCAGCCACGCTCTCTTCAGGTGAGTGGTAGTGATCGTCAGGACGTTACCTTTCCATTCGCCGGTCGAAAACCCGGGAAAGGTGTGCGCCGCGTAGGCGGGAGGATGGGGGCGGCCGTCCATCCAGATGGTCCGCCGTGTTTCCGAGGTCTGGAACCACATATGAATGGCGATCAACTGTTGCGTATACGGATCCCGCTCCTCCCAAAAACGATAATTTCCAGGGGAAAAATACGCGTACGGGATTCCGTAGCCGGCGCACTGCTGCTGGCGCACCGTCATGCGGGAGGCGGGCCATGCCAAAGCGTACAACCGTCCGGCCTCGTTCAGCGGAAACCCGCCGTAGTCGACCAGCGCGCCGGCTGCCGTGCCATAGGCTCCATCCTGTTGGCCGCCATAATGCCACGTTCCCGATATATCGACTCCTGAGCCCGTAGCCGTGGGTGCGAAATTCGCTTGCGCGAATGCCAAGAAACTCCCGGCCGCGGCGATGAGCGGGATTGCAAAAGTTTTGCGGATTCTCATATTCGTGTTTCCTTTGATCTTCGATCCGGCTAGCGCGCCGAGCAGGGAGCGGGTTTCCAGCCTGAGCCGTCCGCCTCTTTCTTAAAGTGGACCGACGTCATATATGGTTGCGTGAGGTAGGTCGGATCCTCGACGGTCGTGGTAACCACGATGTACGAAGCGCCCGGCTCATCCACGCGATCGAAGTATTCGGTCAGTGTCGCGTTCGCGCTATACGGGATGCCATTTCGTTGCAGGTAGCCCGGTTTCAATTTCGTCGTCACGACCTTCAGTGATCCGCTGAGCAGCGGTCCGCCCCGTCCTGCGGGAAGTGTCTCCCACGATGCCGTTGAAACGCCCTGCCAACTTCCGCCGGCGTTTTTAGGGGCACCGAACTCGAACAATCGCGTCTGCTGTCCCGCGTCGGTTTCTATCTTCAGCGTCTGGTCATCCTGCCAGGTGACATGAATCCGCTCCGGGATTCGCATGACGTTCGGCGCTCCATAGCCCCGGCACTGTTCACCCGCCGCTTCATCCTTCGCCGGGTCCCAGGCCAGAGCGATCTTACGAGCCTCGGCATTCATCGGAATGTCCACACGCGCCCCGAGCGGGGGCTTGGTCGTATATTTCTCGGGAGGGAGCATTCGGTACCGCCAATCTTCGACCACGACGGCCCCCCAATACCCCGTAAAGTCGACCGGAGCGGCTGCCTTCGCAGTCGGAGGCGGACCCCCACGCCCACCACCTCTTCCAGCCTGGGGTTGGTTTTCGAAACCCTGAGCGAACGTGCTTCCTGTGAATACCACAAGAATTCCTAGCATGGGCAATATGCGGGCGCGAACGGCCCGCCGCGTAACACGAGTCATTTCTTCTCTCCAGTTGCTGGAACGCTTTCAGCCGCGTTCATGGTGTCGCTCTGATACTTTCTCGTTCTAGCGGAGCACGCGAATTCTATTCGATGCTTCCGCCCCACTTCCAACCGTCCGATGGGCGAGTAATGTTCACTATGCGCATCCTGTGATCTTCCGGATTGCGGCCACGATTTCCCACAATGACAACATGGTCGCCTGGCTTGAGTGTGTCGCGCGTGAGGCCTTGACGCCCCAGTTGCCCGCCGGCGCCCCATTCCACAGCCCAGCGCTGCAATTTGGCCTTTCTCGTCTTCAGATTCCACCTGAATGAAAGAATACGGATTTCGGAAAAGGAACTGCGCCAGATTGCCTTCGACCTTCTCCGTCTTGTCTTCAAAATACGTCGCCGCGAAGGAGTGGTGCGCATACGCACGACCCGCAAAGATGACGGAAGACAAACCCATCAAAGAAAATAGTAGCCAACGCTTCATCAAATATTCTCCGTTCAAATTGCCGCATACCGATTGTGCCGGTCGCCCGAGGCGTAGACTCCCCCTGAGAATTATAGTGGCCAACCGAAACGCGGAGCGAGATGCATTTGTAAAGAATCGTAAAGCCCGACCGCCGGCACCTGGCAATGCGAAATATCGCAGGAAATGAGACCGCCCGGCGCTTAACAATTTTTTACAAACCCTTTCACGGCACGCATGGCCTTTCTAAGGTAAGATGCTCTCTGTTGTCACCGCCGTTGAGTTTATCCACGCCTTGTGGCGAAGTCGATCGTCTCAGCGAGCGAGACAGGAGTTTCCGCAATGTTGCAGCTACCTCAGAAGTCTACCCGGATGTTCGTTCGGCGATACGTCGCCACAGTCGCCCTCCTTGCGATTTGCGGGATCCCGCTTTTCGCGCAGGGCAATCAAGGCAAGCAGCCGCCGCTCCCGATCAAAATCGTGAAGATAAGGGAGAACGTTTACAACCTGGAAGGCGAGGGCGGCAACTCGACCGTGGTTCTCACCAGCGCGGGAGTAATTCTGGTGGATTGCAAGTTCGAGCGCAATCATGACGAAGTGGTGGAGCGAGTAAAGTCGCTCAGCGATAAGCCTGTCCGGTACCTCTTTACGACTCACAGCCATGGAGACCACAGCGGCGGTTCGGCCAAGATGGCGGCGATGGACGTCGCCGTGATCTCCTCGGTAAACACGCGGGAAAACATGGTGAGGACGAATCAGACGCCCGGCCCGGAAGTGCTTTTCGAAGGGCAGATGCAAGTCAATTTAGGGGGGACCGTTGCTCTCGCGCGTCAATTCCGCGGCCATACAAACGGCGACACCGTCGTATTTTTTCCGGCGGAACGCGTGATCGCTATGGGTGACTTGATGACGACCAGTCTTCCGGCTATGGCGAGCTATGCGGACGGCGGCAATTGGATGGATTTAGGAAAGTCTTTAGACGAAATCGTAAAAATGGATTTTGATTTCGCCGTGCCGGGGCATGGGCCCGTCGCGACGAAACAGGATGTCGTTGCCTACAGGGATAAACTCTCTGCCATGCGAGTACGCATACGAGAATTGGTGCGAGCGAAAAAGACGCAAGAAGAAGTCGCTGCGGTTCTGAAAGAGGAATTTCAATGGGGCTTACCCGCATCAAATAGCTTGCCTGCTGTTATGCAGGAGTTGCGCTAAATTCGCGTCCGCTCGCCCGCGGTGAGGTCATAGGCGTCGGCGGATTTGTGCCTTTCGACCACGCTGGATCCTCAGTTATTGTGCTCGTCGTGTGTCCGGTCAAGGTAATCTTGCAATCATAGGAGGTCGTGCGCCATGTCCGTGATGGAAAAATGCAAGCTGCTGGAAGCGGTTATCGGCAGGGTTGTACTCGAAGGACGGAACGCCCTGATCGTGCTTCGAGCTTTCCTTCGCCATGATGGATTTCATGATCTCATAGCCCTTGATATGCTTCGTTACGAAGATGAGGTGATGGCTTGTCCGCGTCCCCTGACCGTTTCGGAATCGAAACGGCAGCACGTACCGGCTTTCTCCTGCGCCTAAGGCTTTGCAGAGTTCCTCGACGATCATGAACTCCCGATCATCCGGCGAAAGCCCATCGAGGAGCACGCGCAACTCGTCGGCGCGAGTCTTTCCGAGCAACGCGTTCGTATGCTCCTCGACGAAGGGATTAGAGAGCCCCATGCTGATTCGGTTGTAGTTGAAGAAACAAATACAATCGCATCCCCAGTCTTTGAGCACCGAATTGACGAGTTGAAGCGAGAGGCCTTTGTATCCCCACGGGTCCACAAAGAACAGGGTCGGCACCAGCTTGGTGTTCTGGAATTGCTTGACCATTTGCGTGCCGACTTCCTCGTTAAGGATGACGGGCTTATGCTTCAGCGTCTGCACGCCGGGAAGCGCTTTGATGGCGGCCTCAAGTTCTCTCGAGTGCTTCTCGTCCTTGTCATTGAAGATGGTCACGAGCATTTGCCGCATTTCGGGATCCGCGAAGGTATTCATGCACGCTTGGTGATTGCCGGCGCGGCTGCCGTCTCGATGAAGACGATGAGACCTGGATGCGCATTCTCCGCCCATACACGTCCATGATGTAGAGCGATCGCCCGCCTCACGATGGCAAGGCCCAATCCGACGCCTCCGCTAAAACGGTTGCGCGAGTCGTCGATTCGATAGAAGGGCTGGAATATCTTGGCTAGCGAATCGTCGGGGACTCCCGGACCGTAGTCGCGTACCCAGATCAGCGCTTTGGAATTCTTCTCGCCCAATCCGATTTCAATAGACGAACCTTTCGTGGTGTAGCGAATCGCATTTAGGACGACATTCTCAACCGCTCTTCTCAGTAGATCCCGATCCCCAATATTTGCGACGTCGCCGTTTGCCGTGAACTTCAACCTGCATCCGAAGGCATCCGCGTCCATCGAGCAGTCCTGCGTAATTTCGGCAAGTAAGTTGTTCAACAAAACCCTCTCATGTTTGCTTTCGGCTGGGTCGCCTTCGGCGGACGTCATCTGGAGCAGAGTCTCGATCAACGTCGAAAGCCTTCGGATTTCTTTCTTGAGGCGAGCGAGGGCGGCTTCGCGATCCTCTGCCGTTCGGATTAGCTCCGCCGCGAAACTCATGCGCGCAAGAGGCGTGCGGAGTTCGTGCGAGAAATCCTGAAAAAGGCGCCGCTCGGCCGCGACCAGTGTCCCAATCCGCTCGGCCATCCGATCAAAAGCGTCGGCGAGTTCACCGATTTCGTCACCGCGCTTGAATCCCGCTCTGGTTTGAAGTTCACCGTGACCAAAACACTCCACAACCCTTGACAACTTGCGAAGCGGAGAAGCGATGCTCGATGCGAGCGCCCAGCATAGCAAGCCCACGGCGACCAAAACCATCAAATAGTAAGGCGCGAGATTCCAGAAAACATGCGGCGGATTCAGAACTGCGATCAATCGATAGCGATCGTCGGAGGTTCTCTGAAGACTGATCGTACTTGCCCCAGCACGATGCGGACGGCCCCACTCGCCCTCAGCGCCCTTCAACATTGCAGAGCGATCCCCTCCGGTCACAAGATCTCGACCTGAAGCGTCCGTCAAATATCGCGGATCGCCCAGATAGCGATGCGTCAGATCCAGGTACGCACTTAGCTTCGCCGGTCCCCCAGCCTTGTACGCGTTTACTGCTTGATCAAGAATCATGGCGTCGACCGAACCTAGCATTCCGCCGCGCTCCGTATGGAAGACGACAAACGTGTTAATGAAAACAAAAGCAACGACCGACACGAGAATTGCGGCGAAGCACCAGATGATCACTTTCGCGTATACGGATTTCATTTGCCGTCATCGCCTCCCTTGGTCAGCAAATATCCTTTTCCACGAACGGCTTGGATCATCGGCCCATCATTTTCGGCGATCTTTTTCCTGAGATGGCTGACGTGTACGTCGAGCGAACGTTCATACGGCGTTGATGGCCTTTGATGCAGAATCGTCGTGATTTCGTCTCGAGAAACAATCCGACCAGCCGCGCGCATCAAGATCTCTAAAATATCGAACTGAATCGATGTGAGGGGGACTGTTTCGCCGTTTCGCCACACGGTTCGGCCTTGAGGGTCGAGCTTGAGATTGGCGACTTCGACGAGTTGCGCTCGCCGCCCGGTTTTGCTGCTTCTACGAAGGATCGCGCGAATTCGCGCCAACAGTTCTTCCGGCTCGAAAGGCTTCGGAAGATAGTCGTCTGCGCCGTGGTCTAGGCCTGCGATTCGATCGCGCCGTCCAGTTCGAGCCGTCAACATGATGATCGGCACATCGCTGGATTTTCGGACTTGGCGAAGTACTTCGAAACCATCGATGACAGGAAGCATCACGTCAAGGATGATCAATTCATAGTTTTCGTTCAGAGCGCGAGCCAAACCTTCGCGTCCGTCGGGGGCTGACTCGATCCGCAAACCGTACGGTGCGAAGAAATCCTTCATCAGCCCGCATAAGTCCGGGTCGTCTTCGATCAACAGTATTGGCCGTGTGGACGTAGTTACCACCTACTTCTTTTTAGCTCATTCCACAGTCGCTCGAAATGCCTCTGGAGAGCTTTTAACAAAAGTTAAGGTTCAGAAATGGCGTTCCTGTTTTTTACTGAAATGGTAATGAAACGCGTATTCGTCCTCGGTTTGTTCACGGTCGCTCTCTATGCTCAGTCAATCGAACAGTTTGTCGGAACCGTCACCGGCATCAAGCCCGGAGCGGCAGAGGTCGAGGTCAAGGCAGATTCTGGCGTTGTTGTGCCGGTCAGAGTCGGATCGAGGAGCGTCATTCAAAAAATCGACCCCGGCAAGAAGAATTTGAGAGATGCTCAGGCAATTTCATTGGCTAATGTCGCGGTTGGCGACAGAGTTCTGGTAGCCATCGAGCCTGGCGAAACCGATGTCCGGCGTATCGTCGTGATGTCGGCCAACGATATTAGCAAGCGTGACGAAGCCGATCGGCGAGATTGGATTCAACGCGGGGTTTCCGGATTGGTATCCGCACATAACGGCCCCCCATTCACTCTCACGGTAAGGACGATGCAGGGATCGGACGAGATCACAGTGGTGGTGAACGATAAGACGACCTACAAGAAGTATGCTGCGGACTCGGTGAAATTCGCTGATGTTATGCCGAGTGCTTTCGGCGAGATTAAAACAGGTGATCAGGTTCGTGTTCGTGGGACCAAGAGTGAAGACGGAACGAAAATCGAGGCTCAGGACATTGTATTCGGGACTTTTCAGTCGCGTGCCGGATCGATCGTTTCGGTAGACGCAGCGGCCTCGGCGCTCAGCGTGAAAGAGTTCGGAACCGGGAAGGCACTCGCAATCCACCTAACGCCAGATTCGCAACTAAAAAAAATGCCCGACGCGCCAGGAATGTTTGGTGGAAGGGGTAGCCCGGGTGGGCCAGCAGCGCTGCCTCCTGGCGGCGACGCTCAACCGAGGCTCACACCAGGAATGATACCCGGCGGACGCGGCGGAAGACCGCCTGATCTGGCTCAGATGCTCGAAACGATGCCATCCGCGACGCTCGACGAATTACGCCCTGGCCAGACTGTCATCGTGTCCAGCACCAAAAGCACAACGCCCGACGCGCTCACGGCCATTACGTTGGTGGCGAATGCCGACATCCTTGTCCGAATGGCGGGCACTCAGTCTTCTGTCGCTGGAGGAGGCCGCGGCAATCAGGGCGAAACAAACATGAGCGGCATGACAGGTTTGAACGGATTCGAACTGCCCGGAATGATTCCGTAGCCGACGGACAAGATGAAACTATTCATACGAGTTTTTATACTTGCCGCCGCTCTAATGCCGCTGTTGTTCGGCCAATCCCTCGAAGGGACGGTGACTGATCCTTCGGGGGCAGTCGTTCCGGTCGCGCTCATTCAACTGCGGGGTCCCGATGGGGAAAAGCGGCAAGCGACCGATGCCAAGGGGCACTACGCCTTTCCTTCGCTCCCCCGCGGAAAGTATCAAATACGCGTGATCGCGAAAGGATTCAACGCAAGCGACAAGCAGAACTTCACGATCGACAGAGCTCAGATGCTTGATGTGCAATTGAGCATCGAATCGGAGCAGCAGGTGATCAACGTGGAGGAGGACGCAAATCGAGTCAGTACGGATCCCGCATCGAATGCTGGCTCGCTCATTCTCGGCGAAAGGGAACTTGCCGCGCTCTCCGACGATCCCGACGAGCTCGAACAACAACTGCAAGCGATGGCAGGACCCGGCGCGGGTCCAAGCGGCGGCCAAATTTATATAGATGGTTTCACCGGTGGCCAAATCCCGCCCAAGAACTCGATCCGCGAGGTGCGCATCAACTCCAATCCATATTCGCCGGAGTACGATCGTCCCGGCTTTGGACGGATCGAGATCTTTACAAAACCCGGAACGGATAGTTTCCAAGGCCAGGGCTTCATGCAGTTCAATAATCAGTACCTGAATTCACGGAGCCCCCTGCTCGCCACGGATCTGCCCCCCTACAAGCAACTTTTCTACGGGGCCACGCTTGGCGGACCGATCAAGAAAGAGAAGGCTTCGTTCAACTTGAACGTCGAGCATAGGAGCATCGATGAGAACGCCGTCATCTTGGCGACGACGCTTGACGACAATCTGAATCGGCAAACGGTAAACCAGGCGGTGGTGACTCCGCAATCGCGAACATCCATCACGCCGCGAATCGATTACAACTTGAATCCGAGCAATACGCTGGTTGCGCGGTATCAATATACGCGTGTGGGACTGGACAACGAGGGAATCGGCGATTTCAACCTAAATTCACAGGCTTACAACAAAGCCAGCACGGAAAACACGCTTCAGCTGACCGAGACCGCTGTGATTAACCCGTCGCTGATCGCCGAGACGCGATTTCAGTACATGCGCTCATCGACAATCAATTCCAATGCACAATCTTCTCCGGAAATTGCCGTTTCGGGAGCATTCACGAGCGGCGGTGCGACCGAAGGGGATTCGCGCAACGTCACGAATCATTACGAACTGCAGAATAATTTCACGTGGACCCACGGCACCCATTCCGTGAAATGGGGCGATCGTATCCGCGCGTCCAGGAATGAGGACACCGCGCTGAACAACTTCAATGGAACTTTTACTTTCTTCGGCGGGATGGGCCCCGCGCTCGACGCGAACAATCAGCCGATCGCCGGGACGAGCGTCGATCTGACTGCGCTCGAAATTTATCAGAGCACTCTGCTGCTTCAACGGGCCGGATACTCAGCCGCACAAATCCGGGCGCTGGGTCGCGGAGCGTCGCTGTTCACGCTGAACACCGGAACCGCTACGACATCAATAGACCAGGTCGATCTTGGATTGTTCATCAACGACGATTGGCGCGTCCGGCCGAATCTCACCTTGAGCTACGGCCTGCGTTACGAGGCGCAAACCAACATCGGAGACTTGAGCGACTTGGCTCCGCGCCTCGGAATCGCATGGGGTATCGACGGGAAAGGCACGACCGCTGCGAAAACCGTGCTTCGTGCAGGGTTCGGTACGTTTTACGATCGTGTCACTGACACGACGATCCTCAATACTCTTCGATATAACGGAAAGACGCAGCCGTCGTATCTGATTACGAATCCGGATTTCTTCCCAAACATGCCTTCTGTCAGTTCGTTGACCAGTGATCTGCAGACACAGCAATTGCAGATTCTCGATGGCAACATTAAGGCTCCCCGCACGTATCAAGCGAGCGTTGGGGTCGATCGGCAGATCAACAAGCATACGCGGCTGAGCATAAATTACATCAATAGCCGCGGCGTTCACTTACTGCGCTCGCGTGATATCAACGCTCCTCAGAACGGCATTTATCCCTTCGGCGATCAACAGGTACGATTCCTCGAAGAATCGACGGGATTCAGCCGGTCCAATCAAATCTTCGTCGCTCCGAACTTGAACTACGGAAAGATATCGCTGTTCGGTTTCTATGCACTCTCGTACGGAAAAGACGACAACGAGGGACAACCCGCGGATCCTTACAACTTGCGCGCGGAGTGGGGGCCGTCCTCGATCGGAGACGTACGAAATCGAGCCGTTGTAGGAACGAACTTTACGCTCCCATGGAAGTTTAGTCTCAGCCCCTTCTTGATGGCAAGCAGTGGAACACCGTACACGGTCACGACTGGCCTGGATACTTATGGCGATGGCATCACGACTGGCCGCCCCGAGCTACTAACCGGCGTGAGCGCGAAATCCTGCAACGGATCAGAACTCGTCTACGCAAGTGGATACGGCTGCTTCGATCTGACGCCAGCGGCAGGCGCACAGACGATCGGGCGCAACTCGGCACGTGGTCCGGCGAACGTGACGCTCAGCTTGCGACTGGGAAAAACATGGGCATTCGGAAGCCGAGGAGAATCAGGGATCAACGATGGAGGTCCGCCGCCGGGAGTGGGCGGCGCGAGAGGTTCGGGAGCACCTCCCCCAGGCGGTCCGGGCGGGGGCGGTCCTCCCGGCGGTGGACCGCCTCCAGGATTGTTTGGCGATTCCGGCGGTAAGCGATACAGCTTAAATCTGAGTATTTTCGCGACGAACGTGCTCAATCACGCCAACTTTGGCGTACCTGACGGCGATCTCTCGTCTCCTTACTTCGGGCAGTACCGAACGATTGCCGGAGGATTTGGCCCACCCAGCGCGGGAACCACCAGCTCCTCTTACAACCGCAAAGTCAGCATACAACTACGATTCACGTTCTAAAGAACATGCGGCTGCTGTTTGGGGTAGTGGGATCGGAAATTTCCAGCGCTTTTAAGGTTCTGAGCCAATTGGGACTGTCAGTGGATGTTGAAATCGAAGTAGAGCGCGTTTTGGCGCGCGCGAAAATGGGAGAGTATGACCTGCTAATTTTGGATTCATCGGAGCGATGCGCCTTCGCGTTGTTAGAACAGGTCCGGGCTAATTCTGCTCTCCCCGTGTTGTTGATGACGCCACAAGAAGCATGGAGGGATCGGGTCCGAGCATTCAAACTAGGTGCGGATGATTGCGTCTCATGGCCGGTTCAGCCGGACGAATTCTTTGCGCGCGTTGACGCGATCATACGTCGAAGTACCGCGACGAGCCCTTCCCCACAGCCGATTCGGGTCGGCCAGCTTCTACTCTACCCTGCTGCGAAGCGGGCCTATCTCGGCGAACAAAATCTAAAGCTAACTCCGATGGAATGCGACGTTCTCGAAGTCCTGATGCGGAAATGTGGACAGCCGGTGACACGCGCCCAAATCGCGTTCCGCCTTTACCACGCTCAACCATCTCCTTTCGATCGGTGGGTCGATACTCACATAAGCCGCATTCGCAGCAAACTGGGAGCCACAGGAAGGCTCATCATCAGCGTGAGAGGCACTGGCTACCAACTCTGCTACCCCGACGATTCTTCCGACACACTTCTACACGAAAAAGAAGCATCCGTCTAAGCTCGGCCGGACGTCAGTCGTTCCATGATTCTTCTTTTGGGGTTCTTCCTGCTGGCGGGGATCTCGGCCGCTTCACCAGCCAGTGCGTGGGATAGACCGGAAGCCACGTGGAGTGACGCTGATGCCCGACTTATCCTGATGAATTCACCTTGGGCGAAGACTTCGCGCTCGTCGATCACCGTGAGATGGGAAGATGCATTGCCGGTGAAGCTCGCCTTACGGAGAGTCGGTATTTCTCCCGCGACCGATGAAACGGGCCAAGCCTATGCGATCGCAGTGGTGTTTCCGGATCGGAGAGTCCCTCAGGACGTTCGCCCTAACGCAGAACTTAGAATCCCGGGCTGCCCGGTATTGAATGCCGCAGGATTCAAAATACTTGATGAAGACCACCACAGAAGGATAGTCGTCTTTTGGTTCCGAAAATCGGGCATGGTAACGCAGCCGGGCATTGTCCGTTTTCCGCTCGGCATTAGCATTCCCACTCACCAGATTGAGTTCAGCGCCGGTATTGGTCCCCTCAAAATCAAGACGACCTTTGCCATGCATCGTATGGTCTTTGGAGGGCGCACCGAGCTCTAGGCGGTAACACTTCTCCACAAATCTCGCGTTTCCGATCCGCCTCGGCTGCACGTCAAATGGGGGAATACCGCATCGACTGTGGAGGTTTGCTTGTTTAAGAGGCAGTTTCTGCTCCTGTTCGGGATTTTTGTGGCATCAGCTAACGCGCAGGACACCGCGTCCCTGACCATCACGGTCGTCGATTCGACCGACGCTGTGATTCCAGGGGCAAGCGTAGCAATGGTTGACACCCATCGCGGGACGATTTTTCACGATGTAACGAAAGGTTTAGGATTCGTCTCGTTCGAAACGTTGTTGCCTGGTGATTACACGATCGAGGTCGAGAAAGATGGATTCAAGAAATATCGCTTAGAGCGCCTGACCCTGACAGTGCGTGCTCGCGAGAACCTTCGCGTCGAACTCCACGTCGCCGAAGCGAACGCGGAAACAGTCGAAGTCACGGATCGCGCCGACGTTCTTTCGAGCGACGCGGCGCAGGGCGTCACCTTAGATCACGAGTACCTGGATCATCTTCCGGTAAACGGTCGAAATGCAGACTCTCTTGTTCTTATGGCGCCCGGAATTACTTCTGCAGCGGGAGGCAAGAGCGATGGCGGATTTAATACGAACGGACTCCGGTCGAACACGAACTACTACACGCTGGATGGCGTCAGTATGAATCGGAGTCTCGGCGGAGGTGGTTTCGGCGGCGGGCCTCCCGGGATCGGCGGCGGTCCCCCAGGTGGTGGAGGACCGCCCGGCGGATCAGCGAATGAAAGCATCTCGTTGGACGCGATGCAGGAAGTTCGTGTACAAACTTCTTCCTTTGCCCCCGAATTCGGTCGCTCTCCCGGAGCTCAAGTCGCGATGACCAGCCGGGGCGGGACAAACGATCTGCACGGGACCTTCTTCTACTACTTCCGTAACACAGAACTCGACGCGAACGACTGGTTCGCGAACGCTGGTGGATATTCGCGTGGTACCGATCGTGAAAACCGGCCAGGAGGTACCATGGGCGGTCCGCTCGTAAAAAACAAGACGTTCTATTTTCTTTCGTTTGAAGATCTCCAACTCGTCTCGCCCTATACGGTAGTTGCTGATGTGCCGGATCAAGCGACTCGTGCTTCGGCGGCCGCGAAGTTTCGACCGTATCTCAATGCCTACCCCATTGCGAACAGCGTGTCCCTCGGCGGCGGTGCCGCGGAATATCGCGCTGTCGTTTCCAATCCTTCTCGAAATGACACCGGGAGTTTCCGGCTCGACCACATGTTTAGTGGATCCACAACACTTTTCGTGCGATACAGCCGGACAGCTTCGGATAGTCAGCGTAGGGGCTCGGACGTGATTACACCAAATGTTTTGTCGTACCAGATTTCTCACAGTCAGACGATTACGTCGGGTTTTTCAAAATCGTTCAGCCCTGCAACTGTGAACGATCTGCGCGTGAACTATTCGACTTCTTCCACCGCTTCGCACTCAGTCATGGACAATTTCGGCGGCGCGATTCCTCTGACCGATTCGATTTTTCCGAAAGGAGTTACAAGTTCGACGGGAACGTTCAGCCTGAACATGATCGGTCTCGCCGGCTATTCTTACGGCGGACAAAACCGGAACGACCAAGATCAGTTCAATGTCGTAGACAGTCTGACACGGCTATATGGAAATCATCATTTGAAGTTTGGTGTCGATTACCGGCGCATCCTGTTGACGGACCATCGGCTTCCTTACGGCTACAGCGTTTCGTTCGACGGCCTTTCCGGAAATGACTATTCGTTCCTGACTGGATACGCTCTGAACGCTCAAGTGTCGTCGAGCGTGCAAGCCGTGTATCCGACGTATGTGAATTTCTCTTTCTATGCCCAAGATACGTGGCGTGCGACCGACCGGACCACCCTCACCTATGGCCTGCGTTGGGACGTCAATCCGGCGCCATTTACACGTAAAGGGGAGAAGCCCTTTGCCGTATCGAATGACGAGATTGCGGGCGTGACGCAGAACGATCCAATGTATCCGACTCGATGGACCAATATCGCTCCTCGCGTCGGCCTGGCTTATCAAATCGACACTACCCAGGGACGCGAGATGGTGTTCCGCACGGGATTGGGATATTTCTATGATGTCGGCTACGGTGTCAGCGCCGGCGCTTTTAACGGCGCACCTTATTCTTCAGTAAATACGGATTCCGAGGTTGCGTTTCCACTTTCGGCGAGCAATCTAGCCGCTCCTGCTCTCCCACCGGCACGGCCTTACGGACAAATTACGACAGCCGATCCAGGACTCGTATCGCCCACAGTGATTCAATGGAACGCGACGGTTGAGAAGTACTTTGGCGCCGGACAGACGTTAACCATCGGCTACGCGGGCACAAGTGGATCAAATCTGATGCGGACCCAAACGGTGCCAGCTTATTCGAGCGCCTACGACGTGCTGGTCGAAGCGACAAATGGTGCGAGCTCTTCCTATCATGGGCTCCAGGTTCAGTACCGCAAACGCCTGAGTCCAAGTCTTCAGACACAGGTAAGCTATACCTGGTCTCACTCGATCGACAGCGCGTCGAACGACTCCGGCTTTGGCGGCGGATTCGCCAGTCTTTTCGGATCGGGCCAGAGTGGGGATTCCGATTACGATATTCGCCAGAACCTTAGCATCTCCGGAAGCTACATGCTGCCCGCGCCAAAGAAGGGCCTGCTGTTTAGCCCGATCAGGCATTGGTACTTGGACTTCGTGGGAATGGCGCGAACAGGTCTGCCGTTCGACATCCAGGGCGTTAGCAGTACAACCAGCGGGAGCACATCCAACAGCAGTTCGTCGACTGTTGGACTGTTCGCCAACGTCCGGCCCAGTTGGGATGGAAAAACCGCCATCTGGATCAGCGATCCGAATGTGCCCGGAGGCAGGCGCCTGAACCTAGCTGCGTTTACCATCCCGGATGATTACGAACAGGGGACCTTGGCTCGAAATTCTTTGCGCGGTTTCGGGGCGGCGCAACTCGATCTTGCGCTGCGACGAGACATTCCTTTTACGGAACGCTGGAGGCTCAGCATCGCGGCACAGGCGTACAACGTTTTCAATCACCCAAACTTCGCCAATATGTCCCCTCAGGAAGGAGGCAATATGTCCAGCCCTTCCTTTGGCATCGTCACTCGCATGCTGAACCAGGCGCTCGGCGGTGGCAGTTCGCAATCCTCGGGCGGCGCGCGGTCTGTCGAAATCGCTCTAAGGCTCCAATTCTGACATGCGACGAACTTTACTTCTCGCCGCCTTGACGTGTCCGCTGTTCGCTCAAGACGCCGCTAACGAACAACCTCCGAAAAAACCGGAGCGACGCTACAGCATTGGAGGCCGGTTCGAATATCTTCCGAACTCTCTTTTCGATACGGGAACGGCAACGTCTTCGACGACAAAACCAATCGCGGATTATAGCTACACAGGAAGCACTCATGCAGCAGCGCTGGGCGCAAGAGCAAGCTTCGAATATAAGATTACACGCCACCTTTCGGCGGGGTTGGAGATCGGCGCCCGCAAGGCGAAGTACGAAGAGGTGACCACGATTCGAAGTGGAACAAAAGATCCCAATTCCTCGACCGATAATCGTCCGGTAACAACTCTCACCCAGACAACACGCTCAACTTACGTCGAGATACCGGTCCTCGCGCGATACTACGGTCTTTTCGCGGGCGGCGTCCTTTCGCACGCCTATGCCGTCGGAGGAATGGCATACCGTCACGTCGGAAACGTCAGAACAGGCAACGACACCGTGAATGCGGACGGCTCAACGGACTACAACGAAATCCCAGCGACGCCCGTGCGTACTAATCAGGTCGGGTTCGCCGGTGGATTCGGGTTCCGTTTTATTGACGAGTTAGGGGTCCGAGTTTCGCCCGAACTCCGTTACACGCATTGGCAGGGGGATACCTTCGCGGGACCGTCGTACCACTCGAATCCAAATCAATTCGAGTTTTCTTTGGGGTTCTCATTCTAGCCGGAGCTCTTGCTATATGTACCGCCCCCTCATTGTTTGCTTTGCTGCTTGCACTGCAATCAGCGCCGATGCTCAATCCGTGATCAAGACGATCTTCGGCGGGACGCCCGAAGGAGTGCCTGCGATATCGGCGAGCTTGAATACACCTTCCGCAGTCGCGGTGGATGCGGTTGGCAACGTATTCGTGGCGTTGAAGGCTGCGCATTCAGTTATCAAGATCGACCTGGCTGGGATTGCCACGACTGTGGCTGGCTCTGGCAGCTTGGGCAATTCCGGCGACGAAGGACCCGCGACGGCATCGACGCTCAATTCACCCTCGGGACTGGCTGTAGACTCACTCGGAAACCTTTATATCGCGGATCCTCCCAGTAATCGTGTGCGTGTCGTCACGACCGATGGAATTATCCACGCCTTTGCCGGAACGTCCAATGGCGGAAACAGCGGTGACGACACTCCGGCAAGAGGAGCGCAATTGAGCGCTCCGACGGCGATCATATTCGATTTAAGCGGAAATGCGCTCATCGCCGACACCGGAAACGCAGAAATCCGAATGGTGACGACGGATGGGATCATTCACCGCTTTGCTGGGACGGGGGCCGTGGGTTACGACGGAGACACCGGCACGGCCCTCAATGCCCAGTTCTCATCTCCTTCGGGACTGGCGGTGGATTCCCTGGGCAACGTTTACGTTTCCGATACGGGCAATCAGCGCATACGAATGATCGCCACTGATGGAACTACGTCCGTGATCACAGGCAAGGGACAGGCCGCGTACTATGGCGATGGCAGGCCCGCTATCCAAGCCTATGTCAACAACCCAACCGGGCTCGCATTCGACGCAGATGGGAATTTATACATCGCCGATATTGGGAACGACCGGGTGCGGCGAATTACCACGGACGGAAAAATAGCGAGCTATGCCGGAACAGGTAATCATGGCGCGGAAGGCGATGGAGGTTGGGCAACTTCTGCAAATCTAAATCTGCTCGGCATCGCTCTCGACGCAAAAAGCAATCTCCTGATAGCCGATGGCACGAACTACCGCGTGCGCATCGTGACTGCTGCCGACGGGATCATCAACACGTTAGCGGGCACCGGACTCGTTTCTTATAATCCGCGGAATGTCGTATCGAACGCGAACACGATTATTTTTTCCGATGGCAATAACAATCGCATACGCAGCTTTGATCTAACGAGCGGCCAGATCAATCTCGTCGCCGGAAACGGGAAGGCGGATTTTTCCGGCGATGGCGCGGCTGCCACCGACGCCGCTTTAAATGGGCCCCGAGGCCTCTTTCTCGATCCCTCAGGCAGCCTATACATAGCCGATTCTGGAAACAACCGAATCCGTCTTGTCACCCCCGCAGGTACGATCTCCACCGTCGCCGGGAACGGCGCGACGGATGGCGGCGGGGATTTGGGTCCTGCCACCCAAGCCTCTCTCAACGGCCCGGTCGATGTGAAGATGGCCGCCGACGGAAACCTATACATTCTGGAGCAGAGTGGACAACGTTTACGGCGAGTGGGCCCAGATGGAACGATCTCTACGGTCGCGGGAACGGGCGTTTCTGGCCAACCCGACACAGAGACTGGCGTGGCCACCGCAGAACCGCTCAATTTCCCGTCGGGAATTGCAGTCGATGCCGCGGGAAACGTGCTGATCGCAGATAGCAACAACAATCGTGTCCGTCGGGTCTCTTCAGATGGCACCATCAGTACCGTCGCAGGCTACGGTAACTCCGCATACAGTGGCGACGGTGGTCCGGCTACTGCTGCCGCTCTGTCGAATCCTGCGGGTGTCGCACTCGATACGGGTGGGAACATGCTGATCGCAGATTCCGGCAACAATGTCGTGCGTCGCATTGATGTTAACGGAAATATAAACACCATAGCCGGCATGGTCGTGTTGGCCGGCAGTCCGCCCGGCGGATACAACGGAGACGGAAGTCCTGCAACCCTGTACATGCTAAATCAGCCCGTCGCCCTGACACAAGGCCCAGACTCCAGCATATTGATCGCAGATATGCTTAATCAGAGAATTCGCCAGCTGTGGCCGTCTGCCAATGATCCCACGTGCAGCTTTGCTCTCAGTACGACCGCAATATTGGCGACTTCAGCGGGGGGCAGTTTTCCGATCGCAATCACAACGGGTTCGACATGCGCGTGGTCTGTTACAAATCTGCCTTCTTGGGTAACTATCTCCGCCGCAGCAACCGGTACGGGAAACGCGACCGTCACGCTGACGGTCGCGCCGACAACGACCGCGCGTCTGGCAAATATTTCGATTGCCGGTGTCGGCATCACGATAAACCAGGCGGCGCCGCCCGCGTGCTCCTATGCGATCAGCTCCACGGGACAAGTATTTCCGGCGGCGGGAGGAACGGCCACGGTCAACGTGACGGCTCCAGCCGGCTGCGCATGGAGCGTGTCGGGATCGCCCTCGGGAATGCAAGCAAGTGTGCCGAACGGATCAGGCAGCGGCAGTGTCGTGATTACGGTTCAGCCGAACACAGGGATCGCGCGAAGTGGGACGTTCAACATTGCCGGATTGCTGTACGCTGTAGAACAACAGGCCGGATCTATCAGCGGACTTACTTACATTGGGTCGATTCCGCACCTGCCGGGCGAGTCGGGCTGGAGCACGATTTTGACGTTCGTGAACAAGGACAGCGTGACGGCGACGGCGCGAATGGAGCTGATAGCCTCCGACGGCACAGAGATGACGCTGCCCGTGGGCCTGCCGCAGCAGACGTCACTTCCTGGCCCGCTGCTGGCATCCTCGCTGGATCAGACGATGAATTCCAACGCTTCGTGGGTGATGAACGCCGGAGGGACGGCCTCACAAACGCTGGAAGGATCGGCGCAACTGCAGGCTACGGGCAACGTGGATGGATTTGCGATCTTCCATTTCACTCCGAATAATCAGGAAGCGGTGGTGCCAATGGAGACGCGCAATGCCAGTTCCTACCTGTTGGCGTTTGATAATACGAACGGCGTGCTCACGGGCGTCGCTCTTGAAAACGTTTCTGGATCACAAGCGGTGATTCCCGTGACGATTCGCAATGATACGGGTGCGACGGTTTCCACCGGTTCACTCACATTGCCCGGCTACGGGCACACAGCGTTTGTACTGTCGACTCAGTATTCTCAGACCGCGAATCTTCGTGGGACGATCGAATTCGATACGCCCTCCGGCGGCCGAATCAGCGCGCTGGGTATCCGCTACACCGCGGGTACCATGACGACAATCCCAGTGATGGCGAACATTACGCAGGGCACTGGCATCATGTCACATCTCGCTTCCGGCAACGGATGGCGAACGACTTTTGTGCTGGCGAACACTGGTGCAGGCACCGCCAATGCTACGTTGAATTTTTATGGCGACAACGGTATCCCGCTGAATCTGCCGTTAACCTTCCCGCAAAGTTCGGCGGCGACCACCACGACGGCGACGTATACGACGCCGGATCTTGCTGCTGGCGCGTCCTGGTGGATTCAAAGTGAGGGAGACATCTCAACTGCGTTGCTGACGGGTTCGGCGCAGTTGACCACGACGGGCAATGTGGGCGCGTTTGTGATTTTTCGCTACGATCCCAATGGGCAGGAAGCGATCGTGCCGCTGGAAAATCGTGCTGCAAGTGCGTATCTAATCGCATTCGACAACACATCCGGTGCCGCGACCGGAATCGCCATCGCCAATGCATCGCCCGTCGGTTTCAGTCTGCCATTTCTGATCCGCGACGATGCGGGAGCGATTATTGCCCAAGGCACAGGGACCATTCCGCTCGCAGCCAACGGACATACATCGTTCGTACTCTCGACGTCTTATTCGCAAACGGCAAATATTCGTGGCACCGTGGAGTTCGATCCGCCCTCGGCCACCAAGATCGGCGTGCTGGGTATCCGCAGTCCCCCAGCTCTGACGTTTACGACGCTTCCGGCGCTCGCGAAATAAACGAGGATCGAAGTCCTGCGAATCAATCCCTGTGATCCGCAAGAATTCGGGTCAGCATCACGCAGCCTCCTTTCCCAAGCGATATTTATGGTGTAGTCCCCCAAGAACCGGCTTCGATTTGACGCGATAGCTGTGTCGTTCTGGACCGGTCGGGGATTGTAGCTTGTCTCCGGGATGCCAGGTCCTAAGGAGGAATGAAGGCGTCCGCGATTGTAATGGCGAGCTCGGTCGCGAAGAATTCGCTTAAGATGGCCTTCGTTGAGTAGGAGGCACTCGCGCCGAATGGTCCCGACTAGCCTTCGCAATATACATTCGCTTTGGGATCCCGCACCGGCGTTTTCAAGGCCCGGACTCCAAAGCTTCAACTCGGAATCACAACAGAGAAAATCGGAATCCCGGTCGTGGATGACGAATCGGCACGGATGATATACGCCAGAAACTCGCGGAAACTGCTGAATCTCCATTCGGCAGTCGGATGGGCAGTCACGTTTCCTATGGAGAATGCGGCGCGAACCGACTTATAAAGCACGCGGAACGATGCAGTTACAGACACGAAGAAATCGCAGGCGACGAACTGCGAACGAAGGTTGTCCAACACCGGCCGTACTGACCTGACCGATATTTTGTACCAGTCCGACAGAGAGTATAACTCGTTCGGCGTAAGCTTCGGATTCTTCCTTCGCCTGCCTATTAGTTGGCTTGAGCCGGCGAGGACCGGTGTCCAGGCCGAGCGCAGCGAGTTCATCGGCAGAGCCTGGACTCCGGCCGCAACCGGCCTTATGGAAAATCCGGCAGGCGAAGGAAAATCATGTTCTCCGCCTACGCCGCCGCGATCCAGGTCACCGGCGCCGGCGCCCGATATCCCAGCGAACTGTGCGGCCGTACTGTGTTGTAAAACTTCCGCCATTGCTCAATCACCACCCTGGCTTCCTTCAGCGAATAGAAAATCTCCCCATTCAAACACTCGTCCCGCAGTTTCCCGTTGAACGATTCGCAGTATCCGTTCTCCCATGGACTTCCCGGCTCGATAAACAACGGCTTCGTCCCCACCGACGCCAACCACTGCTTCACGCGCCGCGCCGTCATCTCCGCACCGTTATCCGATCTCACGTGATCCGGCACCCCGTACGCCAGCATGCAGTCGCCCAGCAGTTCGATCACATGCGCGCTGTTCAACCGCCGCGCCACTCGAATTGCCAGGCATTCGCGTGTGAACTCGTCCATCATCACCAGCAAACGCAGACTCCGCCCATCGTGCGTCCGTGCTTCCACGAAGTCGTAACTCCAGACGTGATTGCGATGTTCAGGCCGCAATCGAATGCAGGAGCCGTCGTTCAACCACAGCCGCCCGCGCGGCTTCTGCTTGGCGGGAACCTTCAAGCCTTCCCGCCGCCAGATGCGTTGCACTCGATCCTTACCCACGTTCCATCCAGCCAGCTTCAGCAGCGCCGTGATTCTTCGATAACCGAAGCGGCCGTACTGGCTCGCGTTGAGGCCGATCTTCACGGCGTCGAAATGTTCGATCGTCTGGCGCCAAATCGCAAGCTCCGAGGAGGTGTATCCCCGGTGGCATTCGTCGGCGATTACCAGATCGAACGCCTGGATGGGGATCTCGCCGATCTTTTCCGCATCCTCGTCGATTTCTTCGTCGCCGATACCGAAAACGGCATCCCGGCCGAGGAGATTGATCGTCATGCGTTGGATCGTAGAGACATACACGAACGCCTGCCGTGCTGAAGGTTCAAGAAGGTACGAAGCTGGAAGAACTTTAGGATCGAACTTTTCCTCTTCGCCGAGATCCTCGCGGCGGAAACGCTGGCTGTACACTTCGTAAATCTTGTCGAACTTCAATCCCGGCTTTGCCTCGAACGAAGCAAATGCGCGCACTGCCTGGGCAGCAAGGATCCGCCGGTCTACCAGAAACAGAACGCGCTTTGCGACGCCTGCTTCCATGAGGCGATAGATCTGGTTCACCATCGTGAACGTTTTGCCAGTGCCCGTCGCCATCGCGAGAAGCATTTGGCGTTTGCGCTTGACTATCGCGTCTTCCGTCGCCGCATTCGCGTCCCGCTGGTATGGGCGGATGTGAGGATGATCGTTCGGCGTGAGGCGAACTTTCTCGTACGCCGCTTCGAGGTCGCGGCCGAGAAATTCGCGCAACGCATCCGGCGTGTGGAATTGCGCGATCTGCCGTGAGCGATTCAGCGGGTGACGAACATCGTGATGCCAGATCACTTCGCCATTCGTGGAATAGAGGAACGGCACGCGAAAGTCGCCGAAATGGAAAGGACTCTCCACGAGCCCACGGGAATACCGCTCGGCTTGGCTCAATACGTTCTGCGGGCCGAGGGTGAGCTTTTTGGCTTCGACGATCCCGAGGATCTGGCCCGCGACGCAAAGTGCGTAATCAGCGGGACCGCTTTTGGTGGGATACTCCTCAATGGCACAACGGTCAAATTTAGCGAGCGGGGTGCCCGCCGCATACGGCACGACGCGCCAGCCCGCCTTTCGGAGCCGCGCGTCAATGAGCGTCTTGCGCGTGAGCCATTCGGAGTTGTTCGGCGAGGCGGTAGGCATTATCTTGCCAATTATGCCTTTCCCAGCAGGCGGTTGTGCCGTGATTCTCCTTGTAACATATTGGAAACGTTAGTGTTTTGATTGTATATTGCCGGGCGTCTTTAAGCAAACAAAAATCCTAGACGCTTTCTGCTTATCTGGTTGACTCAGCAAGCCCCAATACCTTGGGGTTGAGATCTTTTGCTCCACGGATCTGCTCGTACTCGGTTGATCCTCGGCCGGTTCCGAGACCAAGGAGGGTCTGAAAGGCGGCCGCGGGTGTGTTGCGGCGGTTGTGCCGGAAGACGAATTCGTCGAGGTAGACCTGGAGTTGAGGCTTGCTCACTCCGTGATAGGTGCCGATCAGCCATTGTTGGAGGTTTCCAATAGCGCGGTCGGCAAGTGGGACAGCCGACTTCGCGCCTTTACGGAGCTCGGATCGCAGCGGTTGAGTACGGGCGATATGTTTGAAGCCAGTTGTCGTGAGACCCTCAAAACTTTTGAGGCCATCCGTGTAGATGGTCGAACCGGGAGAGACGTTCTGGTGGAGGAAGGGGATGATGGTCTTGGCCTTGAAATCGGGGATCACTTTCATTCGGACGCGCCCCGAGCCCCTGCCACGCTTTTCCACCGCGACCAGGACTAGCGCCGCTCGGCGCCCCTTGAGCTGTCGGCTTCCGCGGAGACCGGCCTGCTCGCCCCCAACCCACGTTTCATCAACTTCTACCTCGCCGTGCAGAGGCTCCCGAGCTACATTCACCATGGCCCGGCGGAGCTTGTGAAGCATCATCCAGGCGGTCTCGTAACAGGACAGACCGAGCTGCCTCTGTACGAGCAAGGCAGACACCGCGCTTGTCGGTGGTCATCAGATAGGCGGCCCAGAACCAATGAGTCAGCGGGATCTTGGTCCTGTGAAGAACCGTCCCGGCGGTCAGCGAGACCTGGTGACGGCAGCCGACGCACTGCCGCCGTCGTTGATTCACCAGTTCGTACGCTCGCCGATGTCCGCATCGGGGGCAGATGAAACCATCGGGCCAGCGGCAGGCGGCCAAGTAGCGTTGGCAGGCTTCCTCGGTGGCGAAATCGCTTTGAAACTGCCGCAGCGTTTTGGGAAACGGCGGTCGGGGCACCCCTCCACACTACGTATTGGGCCTTGCTGAGTCAACCGGATAAGCAGAAGACGCTTAGCACTAACGGAGAATCGTGGATGAACTCAACGGCCATGGCACCGCTTATATTTGCGCCCACTCCCACATGGACACAATTCGTTTCTACCGGCCGGAGGGAGAGAAACTCCGACGGCGTCGCCCAGATATTCCATTCCCAATGCGGAGCCCGTGTTAGCAAGCAGTTCCTCCTGGGAAAAAGGCGTCCGCGCCAGCTGGTTTAGAGACGAGATGAGTCCTCTCAGATTCTCAAGAGCTCTCGCAGCAGTCTGCGCGATGGCTCGCCGCCCAGTTTCTGCCATCGGAAACTGATACTGAAGTATCGGGGCTGGCTCTGGAAGGATGAGCATACCCCCAGATTGGCTCTTTGCTAAGAAAGATTCACCGGCGTAAGCTCCGGTGGTTCGTTGGCTGGACATGTTGTGGTGAACGAAGTCGCACAGCATTGCGTAGTGAGCTTCAACCCACGGCAAATCTTCAGCAAGTTTTTTTCGGGCGGATTTAAGTCTAATCAGTTGAACTGATTCATCAGCCATGCCATCCGCCTTTAGGAGCTTTTCCACATTTGGATCGGTCGTTCCGAACCGCGCCTGCAAAATGACCTTGAAAAACTTCTCTCCGCGCGTTTCCCAGTCTTCCTTCGGGCCGATGCGAGCCTGATCTAGAAGGAATCGGACATAGTGAAGCATCGCATGGAGCTCCAGGAGGGCACGCGCACTTGAATAAATGGCCATTGGATTCAAGCGAGAAGAAGCCCACAGATACTCGTCGACGATATATGCAGTTTTCCCCTGATTGGCCACTTCGAAATGCGTCGCATGAAGCAGGCAGGACTGTTGGATGTGCTTAAATGCCCTCTTCGCGCTTTTGGATCGGGATGCCAGATCCAGCGCGAAGCCTGGTTCCGGCAGCTGCATCATAGTTGCAATCTCGCGTCCCGTAGCTTGGTTGATCTGCTGAAGCTCTCCGAGCACAGTCATGTCAGCTTGGACTAGCCCAAGGCCCTCGAAGTTGTACGGTTGGAGATACGGCGTGGTCAACATCCATGCGTTCTCACGCGCTTCCGATTCTATCTCGATCACAATTCCGTAGATGCTTGGTTTTCTGCGAACGTCGTTGAAACTGAGGAAAAGCTACAGCTACGGCCTTGGCCACTTCGCAAACAGGCGCTTCGAGGATTTTAGATCAAGATTGCCGTTTGCGATGCGATGCGAATTCATTAGGTCGTTGAAACGTGAGGGAAACGACAGCTACATTTTTATCTACAGTTGATTTTTCGGGCATCCTGGAAATGCCCGCATCAGCTTGATTTTATTGGTCGGGGCGGGGCGATTTGAACGCCCGACCCCCTGCGCCCAAGGCGGTGTTAGCCATTTTCTGCAAGCCGTCTATTTTCAACGTCTTTGCGTTTCAAGCAGTTGTGGCAGATTTATTGAAATCTAGCGCTCCCTGTTGAAATTGGAGGTTCTCAGCGACTACAAAATTGACTACAGCCAAGTTATCTCGAAGACCAATCCGATTATCCTCTCCCGGAGCGGTTACTTCCCTGATCCTCAATTCGGTTTCGCTTGGATAGAAACCGCCGTCCACGCTGCCACACGCACGTGACACCTTCAACGCGCGTCCTCGCCGGCTTGAACCAAGAATATGGCATGGAAAGGAGGCTGCACGGCCGCGATTGATTCGTCGCGGAGGAAGACCCAATGCGATACCGATTATTCGGGCGGAAGCTGACCAGTGTGATCGGTCACCGTGCCGTCGGCCTTTACGAGCTTCGCCATAAAACCACGCGGAGCTCCCGTTTTTGAGGGCCACACCGCAACGGTTACTTCATCGCCGACCTTCAAATAATTCTTGTTCCATCCGTATCTGGTCATCGTGGCAGGCGGGTCGGTTTCGGCGGCCCAGTTGGTAACTTTTCCCGTTTCATCCTTCACGTCGAACAGGAAATATACGTGCGGATTGTTCCAGCTAAACTCCGTAACAACTCCCTTGACCGTCACCATCTTGTTCATGTCATACGAAACTCGCGAACCGTGATGGGCAAGCGCCAGGGAGGCGCCGATCAAAAGCAACCCGGCAATCAACAAGACTTTGATCATTTTCGTCATTTGGAAATCACTCCTTAAATTCATACTCGACTGATATCTGTAACTGCAATTCAGGTGACACTCAGCGCTTCTCGCCCGCCGGCTCTCTGATTTCTTCCTTGTACTTCGCCTCGACCGAAGGAATGCAGAGGTCTTCCCGCATTTCGACGGTCGGATCAAGACCATGGGTCATCAGGTTGGCCGTCAGCCCTTTGGCCACCCAGGGCTTGGTGTAAGCCTTCGGATCCGTCAGCGTGAGATCGAACTTTATCGTGTCGTGATCGACGCGCCGGTAGCGTTCCTCTAGCGTTGCATCCTGGCTGACCGGATGACCATCCGCGTCCAGCCAGACGCGGTCGTCGAAACCATTCGACTCCACGACGAAGGTGTTACCTTCCCAGCGTCCGATCGAATAACCATAGAATCGTGGCTCGGGATCCGCGGGAAGCTTGCGCCCGTCGGTCCATATCGCACGCCGGGTGTCGAACCAGGAGAAAAGCATGAAAGTCTCTTTCGGCGTCTGGATCACTTCTATTGGATAGAGCCCCCAAATCAGACTGCGGACCAGACCCATTGGATTGCACCGCATAATCGGATCGTTGCCGAGAGGCCGTCCGCGAGGTCCAAGTCCGGGTTTGGCAGCGTCATACCGGGCCTGCGCCCAGGCAGTCATCGGCGGGGGATTGTTGTTGATCGTGAATCCGCCCCCGCCGTGGAAAATCCACACGCCGCTGAGATCGTGGGGCTCGTAGGGCTGGCGAGCCGAAGTATCCCGGTACGCGACTTCCGTGAAACTTGGCGCGTTGAATCCGCCGCCAGTTTGTGGAGGAGGATCGCCAACGATCTGCCGTACCTCACGCAACATCTTTCCTTCCGCGAAAAGTTTTTTCACTGCAGCCAGGCGCGCCTCAGTATCGGCGAGCCGCTTCTGAAGCGGAGCTTTCGACTGCAAGTCGCCGTGTCCGGGTACGTATGCGTCGACGTTCAGCGCCAGCATGCCCTTCATGTTGGCGATCATCCCGTCGGGAGTCCCTTGTTTTTCGCGATGAATAAATGGCAAGGGAAACTGCATGGTAAGAATGTCGCCTGTATAGAGGATCTTCTGGTCCGGCAAATAGACCATGAGATCACCGCTCGTGTGTCCCGGGCCGAAATAAAGGAATCGGAGATGTACGCCGTTAATGGTCCGATCCTCGGTTTTTGAAATCGCCTGAGTCGGGAGATATTCCCGCAGCGCGGCGCCATTCCCGCCGCCCCTGCCCTGTGGAGCCGCCAGGGCCTCTTCCATCTCCTTCTTGCAGTTTTCCTGAGCGATAATCGTGAGGCCTTTGGGGTACCCCACAAGGCCATTTACGTGATCTGGATCGCTGTGCGTGAGAATGATGTGCGTCACGGGCTTAGGAGTGATCTTGGCAATTTCCGCCAACACCTCTTTTGCCGAATCAGCCGTCATCTTGGCGTCAATGACGATAACGCCGTTGTCGCCGACAACGAACCCTGTATTTCCTCCGGCCCCGCCGCTAGTCCAATAAGCGCCGCCGGCCAGAGGAGCGACTTTCAGCGGAGGAGGTGGAGGCGGCTGCGGACCGCCCCGTTGGCCATAGGCGCACGTGGCGAACGCACCAAGCGTCCCCAAGAGCCCGAATTTGATGAAAAGTTTTCGTGTCCGCATCGATTATCCCCCTCGCGTCCGGCAGGTCCTGGAGAGTCACTGTTGACTCGCGGGTCTGGCTCCCCCGGCGGGCTCCCTCACTTCTTCCTTATATTTCGCCTCGACGTCCGGAACGCAAATATCTTCCCGCAGGTCATTCCAGCCGGAGCCCCTTGCTTCCAGCTCATCCGTGAAAAAGCGCTCCAAATACTTCTTTTCGCTGACCCACGGCGTGGTATAAGCCTTGGGATCCGTCAACGTCATTGTCAGCTCGATGGTGTCGTGATCCACGCGACGATATCGCTCGACGAGCGTCATTTCGTCGCTGTGGGGATGTCCTGCCGAATCAAGCCAAGTCCTCGTATCGAAATTATTTGACTCGACAACGAACGTGTCGCCTTCCCAATGGCCCACGGAGTTGCCATAGAAGCGCGGATCGGTATCCGGAGACAGTTTCCGGCCATCCGTGTAAATATCCCGCCGCGCGTAAAACCAGTCGAAGAGCATCAGCGTCTCTTTCGGCGCCTGTACGATCTGCAGACCGTACTCGCCGGAAGCGGCGATGACCCGCGGGTAGCCCACCGGGTCGCAGATCATGATCGGATCATTGCCCAGCGGCTGGGCGCGGCCCTGGCCGGTTCCGTTCAGACCCGGTTTCGCAGCGTCGTACTTGGCCTGCGCCCAGGTTGTCATCGGCGGCGCGGTCAGACTAATGTCGTGCCTTTGATTGGTGGGAAGCGCCGAGCCGTGCGCCCGCCAGAAGCCGTTGAGATCGTGAGGGTCGAATGTCTGTTTCGCCGAAAGTTCGCGGTAGGCGATCTGAGTAAAACTCGCTTGCGCTCCGAATTCCGGGTTGTCCTTGTCGCCAACCGCCTGCTTCACCTCTGTCAGCGACTTGCCTTGGGCAAAGAGGCGGGCTACTTCCTTTTGCCTCGCGCTCGTGTCACCGAGCGACTTCTCCAAAACCGCTTCCGTCTGTACATCCCCGTGCCCAGCGACATACGTGGCCGCGTGCAGAGCTACCGCTCCCTTGATGTTGGCGATCCATCCCTCGGCGGATCCGTGCTTTTCGGGGTGAATCAGAGGGAAGCGGCCTGGCGCGGCCAACAGGTCGCCAGCAAAAAGAACCTTCTGCGCCGGCAGATAAACCATCAGATCGCCGCTCGTGTGCGCGGCAGAAAAATGCAGTAATCGCAGGCGCACTCCGTCGATGGTCAAGTCTTCATTTTTCGTGACCGTCTTATTCGGCAGATAATCGCGCAGCCCCGCCAGCGCCGGGGGTGCGGCTGACCCCATTGCATCGAGAACTTCCTTCATTTCGCCCTTGCAGTTGTCATGAGCGATGATTGTGAGGTTCTTTGGAAAACCCACCAGGCCATTGACATGATCGCCATCGCTATGAGTAAGGATGACGTGCGTTACCGGTTTGGAGGTCAGTTTCGCGATCTCCGCGAGCATGGCTTTCGCCGAATCGGCGGTCATCTTGGCGTCGATCACCACGACGCCGTCCGTGCCAACCACAAAACCGGCGTTGCCGCCGGCCCCGCCGCGGATCCAGTAAACGCCGCCCGTGAGAGGCATCATCTGGAGCGGCGCGGAAGCTACTGCCTCACGCTGCCGCTGCGCGTTCGCGTTCGTGGCCAGTGCTGCCAAGCCCAGGGCCGCTACGAGACTCATCGAAAGCTTTGTCGAACGCATTGAATTATCTCCTTAAAGAACCATCCTGATTGACCATCACCGGTATTCTATGGGCGGTTCGATCAGCCTTTCATATACTTATTGAAGAAATCGACGCTGCGCTGCCATGCCAACTTCGCAGCAGCCTCGTCATAGCGGGGCGTCATGTCGTTATGAAAGCCGTGATTCGCCCCTTCGTAGACGAATCCCTGATAAGTGGCATGGTCGGCCTTGAGCGCCTGCTCGAAGGCTGGCCAACCGCCCGTAAGGCGAGTATCGAGCGACGCGTAGTGCAGCATCAAAGGTGCCTTGATCTTGGCGGTATCCTCCGCGGAAGGCTGCTGCCCGTAAAAAGCTACGCCCGCGTTCAGATCTGCGCCCAGCTTCACCGCGAGTGTGTTGACGATACCGCCGCCAAAGCAGAAGCCGATGGCCCCGAGCTTGCCATTGCAATCGGATCGCATCTTCAGCCAACGCGCCGAAGCAATGAAATCCTCAAGCATTTTATTGCGGTCTACGGTTCCAAAAGCCTTCGCGGCCGCCTCTTCGTCGCCGGGATAACCGCCCACTGAGGTCAGACCGTCCGGGGCGAACGCCATATATCCGAGCAGCCCCAGACGCCGCGCGACATCCTCGATATAGGGATTCAGACCACGGTTCTCGTGGATGACGACAATGCCCGGTATCTTCCCGCTGGCATTCGCCGGACGCACCAAGTAGCCCTTGATCGTCCCGTTACCCTGAGGCGAAGCCACTGGCACGTTGCGCTCCGTTTTAAGTCTGGAATCATTCTTGGGAACCTGCTCCGCCCAAGCATAATTCGGGCGCAGCATTTCCCAAAGTGCAGTAGCCGTTACGCCGCCAGTCGCGAATCTTTTTGCGCCTTCGAGGAAGGCGCGGCGATCGATTTCGCCGTGCACATACAGATGAAACAAATCCAGTAATTCCTGGGGAAAATCAGATGCCTTCTTGCGTTCCATGTCGGTTCCTTTCGCTAACGAGCGCCCGCCGTTGCCGGCAAGGACGGTTTGACGAATCTGCTGTCGGGAATTGCGGGGTTCACATCCACGCTGCTCACCCGAGTTGTGGAACGGCCATCGACCCACGTCGCAGTGAGCTTGTACGGGAGTTTTACACCGGTACCGGGCACGACCCGGTAATCGTCAAAATCGAACTGTGCCGGAATGCGGCCCACCGGTAGTTCCGAGTAACGCACGAGCCTGACCAGCAGCCCGGAATTCTTGTCGAAGTAGAGCTTCAGGGGAGACTTTCCATCGCCGCTCCCTTCCGCCACAACTACCTCTTGATCGCCGATCGCGGTGAGCCCGATCTTCCACTCACTTCTGAGCTGACGAAGGCCAGCGGGGGACAAAGTTTCGGCATCCACTTTGGCGCCCTCCAAGCCTCCGCCCGTCAGCTGAATCAGAGGGACCGGCTTATCCGCTTCCGCGATCCACCCGTCGCGGCCATCATAGGTGTTAATGCTGTCGCCGCCGCGATAGTGGATCACAACAGCCCTGCGACCGGGAGCCTTCGCGTATATCTCAATTGTGCGCTTTTCGAAGTCTGTATCGAAGCCTTCGTATTCACCATGCAGCACCGCGCTCGTTAGCTTCGCCAGTTCCTGGGTGCCCCCAAGAGCCTGGAGGTATTTGCTGAAGACTTGATCGGCCGAAGGCGCCCCCTGCGTCGCATAATCCACCTCGAATTCGTTGGGATCCAAGATCGGCGCGCTGTTCTGGATTAACAGACTGGGCGTTGTGAGCGGATGCATGTCTCCGCGGTGACAGGTAAAGCACGTAACCGCGCGGCCTCCGCCAAAGTTGGCTTTATTCAGCTCCTGGACCATCACGATCATCCGGCGGGTGATGGTCTTCTTTGGCGCGTCTTTGGCGTAGAGGTTCCAATCGCCTGCCGCGGCAATCCCGTGACAGTCAATGCAGTTCAAGTTGGTGGATGCCGAAAAGAATCCCATGGTGTCCAGAAACTGATCCACGGGCATCCCTTTCAACACGCGTATGTCCTTGTATACGTCCTCGGCCATCTGAGGCCGGGGCGTCGTCGCTTGCGCAAATATCGTCGTAGCAGACGCCACACACAACAAGATTACTATTAAGGCCTTCGAAAACGATCGCCTTTCGGTTACGTTCATTCATTCTCCTCTTGGATTATCGCTCCAGCGGGCTGCTAAAACACCAGCTTCAGGCCCAACTGAATTTCCCGCGAAAGCGCTCCAGGATTCGGTTGCGTGATTTGAGCCTGTGTCGTCGGAACGGACGTACACGACGACGGGGCTCCGCCGGAAGCGACGCAACTGGAGTTCAGCGTGAAGTTGCCGTTCGCCGTGGGCGCGCCCAGGTTGGTGTGATTCAGAATATTGAAGAACTCCGCACGGAATTGGAGCTTGAAACGATCGGAAAGAACCGTATCCTTGCTGATGCCAAGATCAAGGTTCACCGTGCCGGGAACTCTCAATACGTCCCGGCCAAAGTTGCCGAGCGTACCAACAGGCTGCAGCGAGAAGCAGGCGGGATTAAACCAGCGTGCCGCCGTGCCAGCGCCAGCCATGGGGTCGCAACCGGCAATGATGTTCGGCCGGTTTACGGCAAGACCGTCCCAGTTCGAAATGCCTTCCGTCACATCGAACGGCGAACCGGTCGAGTACGCGAAAATGGGCGATAGTTGCCAGCCGCTCACGGCGCGATTCGCTTGGAACGGCAATTGAATGACGCCGTTGACGCGCAAGGCGTGCGTGACGTCGAAGCCGCAAGGTCCGCGGTTCAGAGCTTGGTTATAAGGATTCGTCCCCGAGGGATTCGCCGACCGCAATTCCTGACCCGTGGTGACCGAGTTCGCGTCCATACACTTCGAATACGTGTAGTTGAGCTGCATCTGCACGTCGTGGGTGAGCGGATGGCTCACGCTCGTCTGCAGCGAATTGTAGCTAGAGTGCCCCGCAGCGAGATAGTCGGTCATGCTGCCGTACGCAACTACGTTTGATCCCGGCAAGAGGTTGCTGTTGATACGATTATTCAGCACGACCTTTCCCGCGGAACTGAGCGTCGAATACTGCCCAAGGGAATTGGCCACCGTCGGGTTCACGTTCATGGCGTCGATGAGATCGATTCCCGCGGAACCAACATACCCCACCGTGAAAAGGGTGTGGTCCCACAGCTCACGCTGAATATTCAAGTTCCACTGAACCACGCGCGGCGTGCGATGGTCGCTCCAGACCGGATCGCCGGGATTGGTGAGCGGCTGTGCGCCGATCACGGCCGGAGACTGCGTGAGAGCCGCAGGCGTCACGCTGCTGGTAGGTACGGGGAACGTCGACGGATTCTGGAAGGACACGGAATAGGCGGGAGGCGCCGCCCACAGTCCCGGCATATAGGTGCGGGCCTCGATCAGGTCGTAAAACATGCCGAAACCCGCGCGAATCGAGGTCTTATGATCGCCGAACGGATCATAGGCGACTCCGACGCGCGGAGCATAGTTGCCCAGACTGGGATTCTTCCCGAATACTTGAGAGACGCTGGAAAATCCGAAACTGGTCGCGTCCGGCACCGCCTGCGCGACGTTGCCATTCGGCCCCAGCAGGGTGCAGGGACGGCAGGATGGGTTCGTCATGAGCTCGTAACGCAGGCCGAGATTGACCGTCAGTTTACGCGAAGCGCGCCATTCATCCTGTATGTAGGGGAAAAAGTCCGTCTCGCGCACATAACGGTACGCGTCATAGACTCCCTGAATCGTCGCCGTGTACGTGGCCGGCGTCGCTGCCAGGAGATTTGCCAGACTGTTGAAGGCGTATACGCCGCCCAAATCGAATGGGCCCTGGTCGTTATATTGCACGCGATCTATTCCCAGACCTAACCGGATGCTGTGCGCACCCAGGGTCCATAGCACGTCGTCGCCCCAACTGAAGCGATTCAGTCCCAAACTATAGGGCAAATGAGAATTGTCTTCGCCGAGCGTGGCGAGGCCGGTTACACTGATTTCGCCCTGCTCGCGCCCCGGAAAGAAATTGAGAGCCGACACGGCCGAGGGCGCGGTCGATGGCGTCGGGGCCGCGCTCGCGTTCTGATTGGGACGCGAGAACCCGGCTCTGGCGAGATTGATCAACGAAGGCGTGAAGACGTGCCGCTCCTCAATCACAACGTATTGGTTTCTCGTAAAATCCTGCTCCGGGAAATAGGGAACCGTCGTCGATACCGGATTGAACGGCGAGTAGCGGCTGGCGTTGTCGATGATGTAGCGTCCGAATAGGGAATCCTTGTCGCTGAAGTTGTAGTCGACGCGCATGACCCCGTAGTCCTCGTTGCCCGGGGTGTTCGCTACTTGCAGAACTGGAACAACTCCCCCTGAGGTGAGGCCGCTCGCGGTGGCCGTCGGATACATGTTGAGGATGTTCTGAACGAGCGGGCTGCTAATACAGTTCGAAGTTGGGGTATAGGTCGCCGTGCAGTTTCCGATTCCGACCCTGCTTGCGCTATAAGGCACATAGGCCGTTCCGGTCGAGTTCGGCACATAACCTTGGCGAGCAGCCGCGTCGGGTACGAAGGCAGTCTGGGTAGAGCCAAGAACCTGCCGCAGACCTTCATAGTTCGCAAAAAAGAACAGCTTATCCTTCTTGATCGGCCCCCCCAAACTTCCGCCGAACTGGTTTTTCCGCAGTTCCGGTTTAGTTGACCCGTCGTTAAAATTGCGCGCATCCATGGCATCGTTGCGGAAAAACTCGTAGATGGTGCCGTGAAAAGCGTTCGTGCCGGACTTGGTTGCCGCGTTGATGACAGCGCCATTGCCTCCAAACTGGGCGTTGTAGGTATTCACCAACGTCTTGAATTCACCGATGGCTTCTACGCCCATGGCAGTGCCCAGGCTCACGGCTCCCGATCCGTGATTCCAAAAAGTGTTTAGGGACGAATCGTCCAGCAGCTCGACCGCGCCTTCTGGCCTCGATCCAGCGATGGAGTACGTGTTTCCATTGCCGTAGAACGAACTATGGTTGTTCGTGCTGACGTTCTGCACGCCGATACCGAGGGTAATGAGTTGCTCAAAATTGCGCCCGTTCAGCGGAAGCTGCCCCATTTGCGTCGCTGATATTAGCGTCCCGACGTCGCTGGTCGTGGTTTCCACTTGGACAGTGTTGGCTTCTACCGTTACGGCCGTCGACGTTTGGCCCACCGGTAGCGCGAAATCGACGACAGTCTGCGCGCCCACATTCAGCGTGATCTTCTTCTTGATTGTCGTTTGGAAACCATCTTTTGACGCCTGCACGTCGTAGGTGCCAACCGGAAGGTCCGGTACAATGTAGCGTCCTTGAGCGTCGGTGGGGGTGGTCTGGGCCCTGCCCGTTCCCTCGTTAGTAATCTGGACGCTTGCCCCGGGCACAACCGCGCCCGAAACGTCAGAGAGTGTACCAAGGATTGCGCCGGTAGTCGTCTGGCCTGGTAGGTGCCCTACGAGGACACTAGTTAGCAGAAAGAGCAAAGCAGCGGCGATAAACGCGCCGCGCCGACATGGCGCACTTGGCATAAAGGCCCCCCTCACCTTGAAATTTTGCAAGACGGACTGTTAGCCGTCAAGGGAACTTTTAAGAGGTTACGGTAAACGCTACCGTATGTATATTTTATAAATGCTTGAGAAATAGACCTTTTATCTGAACAACCGGAAACCGGGAGGGGAGCAAGAGGGGGACCTGCTCCGGGTTCTGATTTGGAAACGGAAACTATCCTTCGCGCGTGGATACCCAGTATCACAGGCTTCCGGCACTGGGGCGTTACTTCGCCGGTTTGCTATACTACCTAACTGCAGTTTCCCGTCGCTGAGGCGAAAAGGACGTGGGCACCCTGGGGCCAATACTGGATACCGATGTTCAGCAGGTCGCTGCGACCGATGTGGTCGCCGCGCTCGAAGCCGTTCTAAACAGTCACGCGTTTCGAACCGCAAAGGCCCAGCAGAAATTTCTTCGATACGTCGTCGAACTGACACTGGCAGGCGAGTCCAATCAAATCAAAGAAGTCTCCATCGGCATGGACGTGTTGCGGCCGGGCAAACCTTTTGACCCGCGTTTGGACAATATTGTCCGTGTTGAGGCGCGGAAACTGCGACTTCGGCTCGCAAAGTATTATGAAGCGGAGGGAGTGCAGGATCCAATGCGTATCGATCTGCCCCCTGGTGGGTATGTGCCGGCGTTTCGAAACGCCGCGGCTGGTTCGCAAATTGCCATGGAACCGCCTCCGCCAACGGGCCGTTATTCATGGTTCCGCACTCGTGCCGGATTCGCCGCTGTTGGCGCTATTGTGTTCGTTGTCGTCGGTTGTGTTGCTGCTTTCAGGGCATGGTACTCCGAGCCCGTGATGCGTTCGGCGCCCTCCGTTGCCGTTTTGCCGTTCAAGAATCTCGGCGATATTCGAGAAGATGAATCCTTCAGTGATGGCTTAGCGGATGAGCTGATTGACTCGCTCGGAACTGTGCCCGGCATACGGGTGGTTGCGCGAACGTCAGCCTTTCAGTTCCGAAATGGCGAGGCCGATATCCACGAGATCGCGCGAAAACTGAAAGTCCAGATGGTGCTGGAGGGTAGCGTAGCAAAGTACGGTGACCATCTCAGGATCAGCGCCCAGCTTGACGACGCGAACACTGGATATCGGTTGTGGTCTGCAACATTCGATCGGCAGGCCAACGACGCACTAGATATTCAGCGCGAGATATCACTCGCCATCGTACATGACGTGGAACGGCGGTTTTCCATTCGGAAATCCACCGCGGCCTCGACATCTCTGGATAAGGCCAAGCCCGTCAGTCCGGAGGCATATCGAGATTACCTTCGAGGTGTGTACTTCTGGAACAAGAACACGGCGACGGGCCTCCAAACAGCAATCGGCTACTTTCAAAAAGCTCTCTCTGAAGACCCCCGGTATGCTCGCGCGTGGGCGGGCCTTGCGCGCTGTTATGTAGGGCTCCCCTCTTTTTCTGCTCTTTCCGCCGGCGAGGCGGCGGCAAGAATCAGGGAAGGAGCGCAAAAATCATTGGCCCTCGATGGCGCTCAGGGCGAGTCGCATATTTACCTGGGATATGCGGCGATGCTGGTCCACGACTGGCCTATGGCTGCCAAGGAATTTGGGATTGGTCTTGAGCTGGAACCTGGGAATGCAGTAGGACATCGCTGGTTTGCAAACTACCTGCTCCTCATTGGGCAACCGGAAAAGGCACTCGCGGAGGATCGGCTCGCCGAGGACCTTGATCCCGTCTCCCCCTATATGATGGTCGGAACGGCACGGACGCTTCGAATCCTCAGTCGCGACGAGGAAGCCGTTGCTCTTCTGAAAAAGGCGTTGGATCTGGACCCTGCATTCGTTGCGGCCCATCAAGGACTCGCGGACGTGTATCTCCACCAGAAGAGATACACGGAAGCCTTCGCCGAGCTGAAAGCAGCCGGACAGGGAACGGATAACAGTCCAAGGCAAATTGGCTCGTTGTCTTACGTATACGCTGTGACCGGGCACCCTGAGGAGGCGCGCCGCGGTCTCAACATGTTACTGGACACGGCGAAAGAAAGCGTTTTCCCCGCGAAAGCCATTGCGCAGATCTACATCGGCCTAGGTGAGCGAGATCGCGCTTTTGAGTTTCTCCGCAGGGCCATTGACGCGGAGAACACGAGCCTGCTGCTCAAAGTCGATCCACTATACGCAAGCCTGCGTTCGGACCCACGGTTCGGCGAACTGCTTGCTCAAATGAGCCTGCGATAGAAAATCCGCCTTCGTGGCAAACCGGTTCAGTAACCGCTGACGGGAAATCGCTCATTCTTACTTGCTCCGGCGGCCTCTTCCCCTGTAAGATTGGGCCCGATATGGTTCATTCAATCCTGAAGGCTGCAATTCTTGTCGGGGTTGCCAGTGTATCCGCGTTTGCGGGCAACTGTGGTGACCTGGCGCGGTTAGCTCTGGCTCAAGCGAAAATCGACTCGGCGGAACTGGTCGCGGCCGGCCATCGCCAACAGATTTGCAAGTCTTGACTTTGCTTGAATGTCGCTTCCGGCAAGCCTGCGCGCTGGCGCAAGATCGGGAAGCGCGCTTAGCTTCGGGTCAGCTAGACCGTGTATCAGGCGGTCCAACTCGAATTGTTCATGGACCTTCTTCAGGTCTGAAAGCGACACTGGATCACAGCCCTCCCATGCAGTACGGTGCCCTGGCAGAGACACTATACCGTAATTCGGCACCGTTTCACTGCATGCCAACATCTGCGTCCCACAATGGAAACACAAAGCAGCGTCAACGTTTGACAAGCGTAAGCAGAGATGGCCGATGCGACCGGTGAAAGCGCCTTTCGGGCTGCATACGTGGATGCCCTGCCCGTGCCGCATCGAAATGGGCACTCGATCCCAAGGCAGAGCTTGAATTGGTCACCGATAGAACGCGATCCTCGATATCACCATTCCCGAGCGAAATCAGATGGGCGGCACTCGAGTGATCCCGGGCCACGGCCGGATCTGCAACGAGAGCGAAGTAGTGGACTTTCGTGACATGCTGACGATCATCCGCGACCGCGTCCGCGACATGGTGAAAAGGAACATGACGCTGACGCAAGTGAAGGCCGCGTACCCGACGCTGGAATACGACGGCCTGTACTCCACGAGAACGCTGACTGGCGATATGTTCGTCGAAACGATTTACAACGAATTTGCGAAGGACAAGCAAAAGTGATGCCAACCGCGCGGAGACAATTCGAAATTCGGCCGTGGCTTGTGGCAACGGTTGCCGTGGGCCTAATCGGTGGATCTCTATGGGCGCAGGGCCCGTGGCGGACAGGCCGCGCAGGCGCCCCCGACCCCGCGCGCGAGCGCGCCGGTGGATCTGACGGGATATTGGGTCGCGGCCGTCACCGAGGATTGGCGCTACCGCATGGTCACGCCCCCCAAGGGCGATTTCGCCAGTGTTCCCTTGAACGCCAACGGTGTGAAGGTAGCCAACGAATGGGATCCCACCCGGGACATCGCCGCGGGCGAGCAATGCCGCGTTTTCGGAGCCGCGGGCATTATGCGCATGCCCATCCGTCTCCGCATAACCTGGCAGGACGATAGAACGGTCAAGATGGAAATCGACAATGGGGACCAGACGCGGCTGTATCACTTCGACAAGTCCGCGCAGCCCACGGCGCAGCCGGGCTGGCAGGGATTCTCCCTTGCCGAGTGTGCAACAGGGTCAGGGGCTGGCGCCCGCTGCAGGAGGCGGCCGCGGAGGGCCGGGCGGATTTGGTGCGTCAGCCCCCGCGGGCGATCCGCTGAGCGGATCGCTGAAAGCCGTTACCACGAAGATGCGGCCGGGATACCTTCGCCGCAATGGTGTGCCTTACAGCGGAAACGCGGTGCTGACCGAGTTTCTCGATCGCACCAGCGAGGCCAATGGCGATTCGTGGCTGGTGCTGACGTCCGTGCTCGACGATCCGGAATATCTTGAACAGTCGTTCATGTTGACCACGCACTTCAAACGGGAGGCGGACGGATCGAAGTTCAATCCGCGGCCCTGTGAGGTGACTCCGTCTGTGGTGGGAAAGACCGCCCGGTAACCAAGTGAAGATAATCTCCGCTTGACGGAAAGCGAAAGGTACCCCTGATGCGATTTCTCATACTCGCTGTGTTGCTTTCAAATGTTCCGCCCGTCTTCGCGGCTTCCTGCGAGGGACTGGCCACGCTCGCCGTCCCGGATACCGAGGTTACTTCTGCAAAACTGGTTGGCGCCGGGGAGTTGGTTCTTGCCGGAGGCCGCGGCGGCGATGGAGCGGCGTTCAAGAACCTTCCCGCCTTCTGCCGGGTACAGGCGACGCTTCGGCCCAGCAAAGATTCCGATATCAAGGTGGAGATATGGTTGCCCGCTGCCGAGTGGAACGGCAACTTTCAGGCTGCGACGAGCGGCGGCGCAAGCGCTGCTTTGCAAGGCGAGATCAATTTCGCCGGGCTGGCCGCTGTTCTCCGCGCCGGTTATGCGACGGGCGCCACGGACCTGGGACACGAGGGTGCAACGCTCAACTTCGCGCTCGCGCATCCCGAGCGACTGATCGACTTCGGGTATCGCGCGTTTCGTGAGATGACCGTGAAAGCGAAAGCGATTACCGCGGCATTCTATGGAAAGAACCCGGGCCACGCGCTGCCGGTTCGATCCGGGAGTGCTCGCGTGCAAAGGGAACCAGAACACCGGCTGCCTCACGGCGGCGCAGATCGCCGCAGTGCGGAAGATCTATTCGCCCGCGATCAATCCACGGACCAAAGCTCAGATTTTCCCCGGCCTGGAGCCGGGCAGCGAACTCGGGTGGGGTAACCTCGCTTCCGGAGATCAGGCGCCGCTATATGTCAGGGAAAACATTCAAGTATGTTGTCTTTGCGGACCCGGGTTGGGACTATAAGACGCGACCGGTCGATTTCGACAGGGACCTGGCCCGCGCGGTTACTATGGATCACGGCACGATCACCGCGAACAATCCGAATCTGAAGGAATTTTTCAACCGAGGAGGGAAGTTGATTCAATTTCACGGCTGGAGCGATCCTCTGATTGCGCCGGGCGACAGTGTCAACTACTTCAACCAAGTGACGGAGGCCATGGGAGGCGCGTCTAAAGTTAGGGATGCCCTGCGCCTTTACATGGTGCCGGGCATGAACCACTGCCGTGGCGGCGAGGGCACGGACGCTTTCGATATGCAGAGTGCGATCGAACAATGGGTCGAGAAGGGCCAAGCGCCCGGCCCGATTGTTGCCTCGCGAGTCGTGGACGGCAAAGTGGAGCGCACGCGGCCCTTGTGTCCCTATCCGCAGGTCGCCAAATACGATGGAAACGGCAGTCCTGACGATGCAGCCAGTTTTTCATGCAAGTTGCCGTGATGATCGCGGGAAGAGGAGCCCAGGAGATTTTATGAAAGCGACAGGAATGCTCACCCTTGTGATTTGTGTCCTCGGTGCGACGGCCGCCTTGTGTCAGATTCAGCCCCCTGCCGGACTGACGTCGGGACCTGGCGTACAGGCCGCTCAGGACGCCAGAGAACCAGAAGTGCTGAAGACCTGTAAGGTACCGCCTGCGGGGAGAGGCGGTCGTGGTGGACAAGGGCGCGGCCCGGCTCCAGTGGCGGGGTCAAGGGAATACGCGGTGACGGAAATCAGCGGCGTAGTCGCGGCGGGTCAGAAGTGGAGCGAAATTTGGCAGGTGGACGGCAATAATGCAGACGGCATCATCGCCACCAAAGATGGAGGTCTTATGATCGCGCAGAACGATAAGAGCGACGTCGTGAAGCTGGATCGCAAGGGTAAGACTTCCATTGCTTACAGGGGAACCAACACCGGAGGGTCGCTCGCGATGAACTCGAAGGGCGTCCTGTTCCTGGCGAACCGGGGATTGAACCCATCTATCGAAGAGCTGGCTCCGCAACACAAAACACTGGCCGATAAGATGAATGGCGATCCTCTGGATTGCATCGGCGGTGTTCTCAACGATATCGTGGCCGACAGTAAAGGCGGAGTGTACTTCACCATGGGCGGCGTCTTTTACGCAGACCCGAAGGGCACCGTCACCCGCTATGGCGAAAATCTTGCCACCAATGGAATCATCCTCAGCGCTGACGAAAAGCATCTCTATGTGACCAACGGGCCAACGCTGGCGGCTTTCGACGTCCAGGCGGATGGTTCGCTCGCCAACCAGCACGAGTTTGCGAAGCTGGAAGGCGGCGGCAACGGCGACGGCAGCACGTTTGACGCCGCTGGACGCCTCTACGTCAGTTCGAATCCCGGTGTGCAAGTCATCGGACCGGATGGCAAATATCTTGGCCTAATCCCCACGCCGCGCGGCATCATTAGCCTGGCCTTCAGCGGTCCAGACAGAAAGACGCTATATGCCGTGGTTAGGGAGAATGCTACGAATAAGGACTGGATCATCGCCATCCGGACGATCGCGCAGGGCCCGAAAGGCCGCGGCAAGTAGTATCGGCTCGGTGAAAGCGGCACGGCTGAGCTTGGTTTCAGCCGCGCCGGAGCCAGCGCGCCCTACCTTCGGCCCTCCCGTTGAAGTGGGCAGCACATTCACGGCCCGTTGTGTCACATTATCGGAACCGTCTTTCAAGCGTTGCGATTAGATGTTGCGTTAGTGAGACAGATCGTTTCGCCACGACTGAACGAGCACGAGTTGTCCCTGAATTCGCTGATAGCATAATTCATATGCTTCTTCGCGTTGTTTCGCTCGTTTCCCTCTCAGGAGCGTTCGTCCCGCTCGGTTCGGCTCAAACTACGGCCCCGGCACCTAAACGCGATCTCACTGGGATCTGGGCTCCTGCTGTTCGAGGAACAGGAACTCAACCGAACGGTGCGTCAAACATGCCCGATGACGGGAAGCCCGAGCATGACCTTCACTACACGCCCTATGGGCTGCAGGTGCTGAGCACGCATAAATCTCCCAACGGCACGCGGGAAGTGGCGCCTACCGATGAAAATGATCCCGCGCACGCCTGCGACCCCATGGGCTTCCCGCGCCAGAATCTGTTTGAGCTTCGTGCCACGCAGTTTATCCAAACTCCGATCCAGATGATCATGCTGTACACGTACAACAAAGTCTGGCGCAATGTTTGGACCGATGGCCGCGCGTTGCCCAAAGATCCTGATCCCCGCTGGTACGGGTATTCGGTCGGCAAGTGGACCGATGATTTTACATTCGAGATCGATACGAATGGCACGGACGATCGCACGTGGGTGGATAATGCCGGCCGTCCGCACAGCGACAAGCTGACCGCGCACGAAATCTGGCATCGCATCGATCAAAATTCGGTCGAGCTTTCGATGACGATAACGGACCCTAGAATTTACGAGCGCCCGTGGTTGGCGATCAACAAGATGCGCTTTTCGCTCCAGCCGCCGACCTATGAAGCACCCGAGATGATCTGCTCGCCTTCGGAGATTGCGGAGTATAACAAGCGCTACTCAAAGACGAGCGGTACCGGCAAGAAGTGACCCAAGCAAGCTCGGGCAAGTTAACACAAAGTTAACACGCATTAACGTAGCCTCCGCAGCTTCCCCGTTAGCGAGAGTCCTCACTGTGGTATCCTCGACCCGGATTGACCCTCGGAGTATGATGCCGAAAGCTAAAACCTCGGACGTGGTTGTAATGTCGCTCGCCGTGTTTCTCCTTCCGGTTTACGGCCAGGGCGATTTCGTTGGCAACTGGGCGCCTCTCTATCATGAAGATTTCCCCGAACGCATTCCCGGCCCCGAACTCGGCGATTACATGGGTATCCCCGTCACACCGGCCGCACGCCTGGCGGGCGATAGCTACGATGCCGACCGCATCTCGGTGGTGCCCGAATACCAGTGCCGCCCGCATGGCGGCGATTACATGATGCGGGGCCTCTCCAACATGCGCGTCGATGAAATTCTGGACCCGGCCACCGATCGCGCCATCGCCATCCATCTGCGCATGAATTTCCAGGAAATGGAGCGGACCATCTGGCTCGACGGGCGTGCGCATCCTCCCGCGAACGCGGCGCACACGTTTTCCGGCTTCTCCACCGGCAGCTTCGATGAAAACATGCTGAACGCGTACACGACACACCTGAAGACCAGCTACCTGCGGCGCAACGGCCTGCCTCGCAGCGAAAAGGCCACGTTCACCGAGCATTGGGTGCGCCACGGAAATTACCTCACCGTCACCACGCACATTACCGATCCCGTCTATTTGGAGGAGCCTCTGGTCCGCAGCCAGACCTGGCTCTTCGACGTCGATCAGAAGATGGGCCGCGATATCTGCGAATCCGTCCTGGAAATCTACAAGCCCGGCGTGGTCCCGAATCACCTGCCAGGGACGAATCCGTATCTGCACGAAGTGGCCGATTGGTACGGCCTGCCCTGGGAAGCCACCCGCGGCGGAGCGAAGACCCTTTATCCCGAATACCGGAAATCAATGGGCAAACCCGACAAGGTTCCGGAGATGTGCACGCGCTATTGTACCTGCGGTCAGGACGGCGGAGCCTGCAATCTCTATCCGCCGCGCCGATGAAGCCTTACGGGCCACCACGATGACGTTGCCGTCTATTCTTAGAACAAAGGCCCCGGCCCTGTCGCTCGCGATCGCCGCAGCTGTTGCGAGCCTTGAGCTCGGGGGCCAGCAGCCCGATTTGAGCAACGTTCAAATTCAGGTGCTTCCGGTTCAGGGAAACGTCTACATGTTCACCGGCGCGGGGGGAAATACAACCGTCCAGGTAGGCAAGGATGGTGTTCTGTTAGTGGATACCGAATTCGGGCCGATGGTGCCGAAAATCATGGAGGAGGTCCGCAAACTGAACCGTGGACCCGTGCGGTTCATTATCAATACCTCGCTCCGTCCCGATCACGTAGGCGGGAACGAGGCGCTCGCGAAGATGATTCCTCAGGACCCGACCCGTCCGCTCGCCATCATCGCGCACGAGAACGTCTTGAACCGCCTAACCACGCCTGTGACCGGTTCGGTGACGCCTCCCGTGCAGCTGGGCCTGCCCACCGACGAATACTTCACCAAGTTCAAGGATTTGCACTTCAACGGCGAAGCGATCATCATTTACCACGAACCCAACGCCCACACCGATGGCGATAGCGTGGTGCTATTCCGCGGCTCCGACGTCGTCTCCACCGGCGACATCTTCACGCCCGAGAGATACCCGTTCATCGATTTCGCTAACGGCGGCAGCGTCCAGGGCGAGATCGATGCGCTGAACCATATTCTGGAGCTGACGGTTCCCGCTCACACGCAGGAGGGTGGAACCTTCGTAATCCCCGGTCACGGCCATTTGTGCGACGAAGCCGACGTCGTGGAGTATCGCGACATGCTCGTGATCGTGCGTGACCGCATTCAGGATCTGATCAAGAAGGGGCAAAATCTGCAACAGGTGAAAGCCGCGCGTCCGACGCTTGACTACGACGGCCGCTTCATCGATGAAAACAGCGCCGCCGACGCGTTCGCCGAAGACATGTACAAAGGGTTGGGGGGGAAATGAGGGCCACGCCTGTCGTCCTCAAATTTAGCGCGCCGTTCTCGGCGATTACGATGTTCTGCCTTCTCGCAGCGCCGATGTTCGCCCAGCCCGTACCTAACGCGCCGCCACAATCTCCCAAAACCTCGGCCCCCGTCGATTTCACCGGCTATTGGGTGTCCCCGGTGATGGAAGATTACCGCTGGCGCATGATTACTCCTCTCAAGGGCGACGCCGCCAGCGTCCCGATCAACGCGGCCGGACGTAAAATCGTCGACGCCTGGGACCCCACTCGCGATGAGGCCGCCGGGCTCCAGTGCAAAGCTTATGGCGCCGCTGCCATCATGCGAGTTCCAGGACGTCTGCATATCACCTGGCAAGACGACAATACTTTGAAGGTCGAAACCGACGCCGGCACTCAGACGCGTCTTTTCCATTTCGCACCGCAGGGGTTGCCTTTCGGACTTGGTCTCCCAGTCGGCCTCGATTATCAAGGATTTTCATCTGCTCGGTGGTGGAACGGCGCCGTGCCTCCTCCGCCGGGCGCTCCTCTGGGACTGCTTCCGCGCAGCGGCGGCCGTCCGCGTACACTGGAAGTTTCTACCACCAACCTGCGCGCCGGCTACCTGCGCAAGAACGGCGTTCCCTACAGCGACAAGACGTCCGTCATGGAATACTACGATCTCTTCAAAGAACCCAACGGCGATACTTGGTTCACCGTGACCACGGTCGTGACCGATCCCGAGTATCTGGCTGTCCCGTTCGTCACCACAACGGATTTCAGAAGAGAACCCGATGGCTCCAAGTGGGATCCCTCGCCTTGCACATCTCGGTAGCGATCCATTCGCATCACGATAAAATGGAACGGTCGTGAAACGCGTTTCCCTGCGTCTCTCTCGTTCTCTGGTGCTGCTAACCTTCGCCGTTAGTCTGCCTGCTTTCGCGCAGCCCGCGCCGGCGCCGTTCGTCCCGATTACCGACAAAATCCTGCAGAACCCCGATCCGGCCGACTGGCTGATGTGGCGGCGCACGCTCAACAGTTGGGGCTACAGCCCGCTCACCCAAATTAATCGCGCCAATGTCAATAAGCTGAGAATGGTGTGGACGCGCAGCATGGGCCCCGGCATCCAGGAAGCGACGCCTCTGATCTACAAGGGCATCGTGTACCTTCCGAATCCCAGCGACTACGTGCAGGCGATCCAAGCGGCCACCGGCGATCTGATCTGGGAGTACAAACGCAAGCTCCCCGACGACCTCAACAAGTTTCTGATCGTCCCCAGCATCAACCGAAACCTCGCCATTTACGAAAACATGATCATCGACACGAGCGCCGACGATTTTGTCTTCGCCCTGGACGCCCAGACGGGCAAGCTGATCTGGGAGAACCGCATCGTCGATTACCGCGAGGATTCCGCGCAGGAAACGTCAGGACCGATCATCGCCGGCGGCAAAATTATTTCGGGCCGCGGCTGCGAATACAAGGCCACGCCGGATGGCTGCATCATCACCGCACACGACGGCAAAACCGGCAAGGAGCTGTGGCGGACACACACCATCCCACGCCCGGGCGAACCGGGCAACGAGACCTGGGGCAATATCCCCTACGAGAAGCGGCGCCACGTCGGGACCTGGATGGTCCCGAGCTTCGATCCGGAGTTGAATCTCATCTACATTGGAACTTCCGTCACCTCGCCCGCGCCGAAGTTCATGCTGGACGGCAACGATAAGACGTACCTCTATCACAACTCCACGCTCGCCCTGAACGCCGATACCGGAAAGATCGTCTGGTATTACCAGCACATCGTCGATCACTGGGATTTCGACCATCCCTTCGAGCGGCTGCTGATCGACACCGCCGTCGCTTCCGACCCGAGCGAAGTAGCGTGGATCAATCCGCGGCTGAAGCCGGGCGAGCGGCGCAAGGTGGTGACCGGCATCCCCGGCAAGACCGGGATCGTGTACACGCTCGATCGCCAGACTGGCGAATTTCTGTGGGCTACGCCGACCATCCGGGCAGAACGTCGTTTCGTCGATCGACGGGGCGACGGGAAAGGTCACCGTGAATCCCGAGACCACCTTTTTCCCGGGCCGGCCAGGAGCGCTTCGACTGCCCGACCTCCAACGGCGGAAAGGACTGGCAGGCCGGATCGTACAGCCCGACGACAAACGTCATGTTCTTCCCGCTGCAGAATACCTGTGAGACGATTTCGCCGTTGGACGTCGCCCCGCTGACCACTTCGCTTTACGCGATCCGGAGCCGCACGCAGATCACCCCCGGCACGGATAAGGTCGGCACGGTCTACGCGATTTCCGTCGAGACCGGGAAGACGGTTTGGAAATACGAACAGCGCGCCGGGATGATGTCGCTGGTGGCGACGCGCGGCGGCCTGGTCTTCGGCGGCGATACCAACGGCCACTTCCGCGCGCTCGATCAAGATACGGGCAAAGTCCTGCCAGTTTCCCGGCGGTCTAGTTTCTTCCGCCGTAACGCCGCTCACGCGGCGTTTACTGGTCTATTTTGCATCCGGCGCTTATAAACCGCGTCACATGGTCGATCACGTAGCCAGGACACGAGTCCGAGGTCTTTCCAGTGGAGGACGCCGCCATCAACATTTCATTTTCGATGAGCCGAAGCAACGGTCGCTTCAACCGCGTGCAGTCACACGAGAGAAGCTTAGAGAAGCGAACAAATCCTGCTGGCGGTCAGGGCGGGATCGGCTGGTTTTGAGGGCCGGGTTCGCTGGTGTGAGGCCAGCCGGGGAGCGATCCGCCTCGTCCACGTTACGTTCCACAATAACCGCCTTTTAAAGCGCCTATCCACGAAAATGTTTGCGACCGCTTGACAGTCATGGTATGCTAATCGCGAAAAGAAGTACCCAAGGCGTGCCCGCGCGCCTCCCCGGAGAAAAGGGAAAAGCGGCCACCCCAGGCCGTAGTCGTCTCGCGCGGATCGGATCGGCTCGGCGACGAGCGATCCGACCCTTGGCAGTGTACTCTTGCCTACTCAAAAACCTCACCGGCATGGCCGTGCGCTAGCCCAGCGTTTGTAGATACCGCTGTTCACGAGATGCGGCGAAAAGCATGCCGCGATGCCCCTCCGAGTTGAATCGGCATGTTGATCGGGCGATTCGCAAACTGATTGACGGGACACCCGCGCGGGAGCGCCAAAGCCGCATTCAAGAAGTCGAACTAGAGTGCGTCGTGGACTTCGCTGAGCGCATGAAACATCTTCCGAAGATTGGACGTTCGATCAGGCAGAAGCTCCTGGATTTCGGCTGCATGATCATGTGCTGCGTTTTCGAGCAGAGCGGGCACGCTGCCTGGCATTTGCCCGTTGGGTACTTGATGTCTTCCACGTTGGTGAGGTCCGCCATCCCAATAAGCATTCTGGACACCTTTGGCCCGCCGAATCGGGCCGGACTGTTCCTCGCGTGAACCAGGCTTCTATCCCTGCACGGCGGAAGGCGTCCTCGATCAGCGGCTGATAACGCCCCGGGCTGCGCAGGAGAACAGCGCACGCGTCGAAGGGAAGCCCGGAGGCCAAGATCCGGCGCGCGATTTCGACACATTCGAGCGCCTCTCCAGGTAGAATTCGAACTTTGACCTGCCGGTTAACAGCCGAGAGACAGCCTTGTGTCTCCGGAGAAACGAGCCGTTCTCGTGCAAGCCTACTCACTACGGCCGTGCCCATGGATAATTCACCATACGGGGTTAGATCGTTTCTGGAGCCTTGACGCTCGTAACACGACGGGCCGTCTAAGTTTCTTTCCGCCGGAGTTCTTGCACGCTCCGCAAAGCTGCTGAGGCACTTCGCACCGCCGCTTCCCGATCTCGTTTCGTTAGCTCCTCGTGTAGGTTCCCTAAATCGGCTCTAAGTCTTGCAAACTGCATATCGGGCTTTTGTAGTGCCTGACCCTCGTCGAAGTTTTGGAATTTTGGAAAGGCCGGTACGAGGTTCCTCAGATTTTCCGTGCTTCGGACGGCACTTTCCCAAGTGGGCGGCTCCTGGTCGAGATCGTTTTGGATAGCATTCAGGATTTCTTCGGCTTGTCTCCAGACGCTCATTGGGCCATTCTACCAGGGGATATACACGCCTTCACTCGGCCTGAAAAATGCTCGGCGCGTTCCAATTTCTCGCCACTATCACAACCGGCGGAAATCTTGACTTCCCATTTCCCAAACCTGAAGTGTTGGCTCTCGTTTGAAGGCGTTTTGGCATCGTGGAATGCTTCCGTCACATGCTACTCTCGAAAGAATGGAAATCACTCAGATAGTAACTCTCCTAGTCGGAGAGCGCGACAGACTCAGCCGAGCTATCGAAGCTCTTCAAGGCCCAACGAAACGCCGGGGTCGCCCAGCAAAGAATACTGTGACCGCCGCTAATGATGCCAAGATGCCAGATTGGGTTAAACCCGCACCGGCAAAACAACCGACCAGGAAGAAACGCAGATTCACCGCCGCTCAGAGGAAGAAGCAAGCCGAAAGCATGAAAGCGTACTGGGCGACTAAGAAGAAACAGGCAGGAACGAAGTAGGCAGCCGCGCGGCGCCGTTTCTTCCTCGCAGTGATTCGCGAATGGCCACGTGTGCCTTGGGGCCGCTTGCGCAGTTTTGTCTGGGAGGGAGCATGGACGCCCCAATCATTGCCGTAGAACAGTTCGGAGTTCAACTGTTCGCGCTTGCCGTCGTCATTGGAAAGATCATCACCTACACAACGCTCCTATGTACACACACAACGCGTCCACAGCGTTGACTGTCGCCAGCGGCTCGGAGGCCTACCCAAGTACTAATAGCCGCGCCGCATGAATTACGGGGACCTAAATCGCATTAGCACTCACTTCACGGCATTGCCCACCAAAGAAATTCAGGGGCTTTACGAACATTCGCGCTGGCAAGTTCATGCTATGCATGCGCTGTACTGGAATTGCCAGGTAAATATGGGCCGCGCAGAGCACCCATAGAGGAGGGCATCGTATTAAGAACGAACATTGGCTGGCGCTTCTCCGCAGGAAACATCTCGCCGCGTCGGGCACTTTTTCGAAATAAAGCAGAGCAGGCCGTACTGCTTGGCGATTTGCTCTTCCCATCGTCGTAGGCCACGTCTGAGTTCTTTGTCGGGTTGTGCGACGGCCCAGAGTTCGAAGGGGTCGTTGAGGTCCTCGAACGTGGCGATCTTGAGTCGCCGGTGCCGGAGATTACTGAGGGCGTGCGTGGCGCTGGTGAGGTGGTAGGCGCGCATGACAGTTCATTGGCCTCCCTTATTTGGTGATCTTGCGGAGCCGTTTGCTGCTTCCGGCGTTGAGCGCAAGCATAGGGTCTTCGTTGCTGAATTCCCGTTCTGCTGCTGGGGTGAGGTCGTCTGGTCCGGCGAAGAGGACGATGTTCTTGCCTTTGGGTACTTGTGCGCTGGGGTACAGGACCCCGTGGAGTTGTTTCTCGTCGCTGGTGCGGTATTCGTGGCGGACGTATTCTGTGAGGATTTGTGGCGGGACGTACTCGATGTGTTCTCTGCCGTCGTGGATGACGGGTTGGGTGATGCTTTTGGTGAACGCGTGGAGGAACCGGATGCGGTCGCGCTCGTAGCGGTCACCAAACCAGTAGCTTGGCGTGGCGGGAATGCTGGTGAGGTCGAGGAGGTGTAGTGGTCGTGCGGGTGACCAGGCGGCGGTGGTGATCCCGACGGTTTTAAAAAGGGGCGCGCAAAATGCACTGTTTCCGCGCTTTAAGCCACAACGAGCGAAGTTGGTTTAGAATAGTCCGAAAATGACCCTTTTTAGTAAGGTCTGCGCCTGCGCTTTGTTCGGGCTGAATTTCGCCAGTGCAGCAGACGTGCGCTGGATTCGGATGCGATCCCCGAACTTTGAGGTGTACGGGACGTCTGGCGAGAAAAGTACGCGGGAGACTCTCCGGTATTTCGAGCAGGTGAGAGACTTCTTCGCTCAGTCGGTGCCGGACAAATCGGACGATGCCGTGCCGGTCCGCATCGTCGTTTTTGGATCTATGAAGGAGTATGAGCCGTATCGACCTAACGAATTTGCAATTGCTTACTACAGAGCAACCGCCGGAAAGGACTACATCGTGATGAGCCACGCCGGCGCAGAAACATTTCCGACTGCAGTCCATGAATATGTCCATCTTGTTCTTCGGCATGAAAAGATGGATTTTCCGCCGTGGCTCAATGAAGGGCTAGCTGAGTTGTACTCAACCCTGAAGCCGCTTGGCGGCAAGGTCATCGTTGGCGACATAATCCTCGGACGGTTGCAAGCCTTGCTCCGGGATCGATGGGTCCCGCTTTCCACGATTCTGGCAGCGGATCACAACTCGCCTTACTACAACGAGAAAGACAAGGCAGGTAGCTTGTACAACGAGGGTTGGGCTCTCACCCATATGCTGTCGCTGAGCGCTGAATACCGGCCCAAATTCAAACAGGTGTTGTCCGCCATCAACGGAGGAACGAACTCCGAGGAAGCTTTGACGAAAGTCTATGGCAAACCTTTAGCCTCAATCGAAAGGGATTTACAAGCGTATCTCCGGGGAGATCGCTTCAAGGCGGCCGTGTTTGCCACGCAGCTCGAAAAAGTGACGGATCAAACGCCTGCTGAGCCAGTGGCCGCCTTCGACGTGACACTGATGCTGGTGGATTTGACGGACCAGCGAGGAAATGAAGCTCAGAATCAGAAGAAACTTGAGGAACTGACCCGCGACGACCCGCAGAGGCCGGAGCCGTATGTAGCTCTGGCATACCTGGCTTTACGGCAAAACCAGAGCGAGGCGGCACGCGCGGACTTCGATAAGGCGTTTGCGCTGGGAAGCCGCGATTCCGGAGTGCTATGGGACTACGCCCGAATGGTGGAGTCGAGGGATGCTGTCAAATCGGCCGAAGCGCTTGCAGAATTGTTGAAGCAGCAGCCGAATCGCCTGGAAGTCCGCCTGGAACTTGCGTCCGTGCAACTCCGCTCTAATGCAGCGAAAGAAGCTTTGCAAACGCTTGCGCCCGTGAAGAAGGTAACGCCGGAAGATGCCCCCAAGCTCCTCACGTTGCTCGCGTACGCGAACCTAGAGGCCGGCGATCGCGCGACGGCGCTCACCGCAGCGACCCAACTGAAGACAGTTTCCAAAAGCGCGGAAGAGCGCGACCGGGCAGATCAACTCGTGCAGTTTATCCAGAGTGCTCAATCCGGCGAGACCAAGCCTACGTTGGCCTTCACCGATACGGACGACCCGCCGACGCTGAAGCGTCGCGATCTGGCGCCAGAGATCCCCCGGCCGGTGGTGCGCAGGCCATCTTTCGTGGGGAAGTTTGTCGAGCTTCAATGTGGCGCGCAGGCCACAGTTGTTCTGGAAACGCTTGAAGGCAAGAAACTGCTCATCATCGACGATCCGACAAAGCTTCTCGTAAACGGAAAGAGTGGCGAAACCAGGGACCTCTCGTGTGGACCACAGAAGCCGGTCCAAGTTCGTATCGAATACGATCCTTCCGGTCCGAATCACCCGGGCATTGCCGGCTTGGTTCGCGCACTTTATTTCGATCCGTAGGCGGCATCTTGGTGCCTTCTTCGACCACTCCCCTCGACCCGGTGAGAAGCCAAACAACTAGCGTGGCCTATCTAGCTCGGGATCTCGCGACCATCCAGTTGAATTAGCCGATAACACGTCTTGAACGAAGCCTTACGGCAGACGCTTCGCGTGCGGATCATCAGCGGTGGCTGTGTAAGCGGGAATAACCTCCGTCCAGGAGGTTCCCATGACCTAACTACGAAAGTTGATGCTCGAAGAACTCGAGCGTCGTCATTACACCGATTCCACACGGCGCGCTTATCTCCGCATCATCGAGGACTTCGCGCGCCATTTTCACCGCCGGCCGGATCAGCTCGGCCCGCAACACATCCGCGAATATGTTGCTCACCTGTTCCGCGATAAGAAAGCCTCCGACAACTCGGTCCATCAAACGGTCGGAGCTTTGCGATTCTTCTTCGTCAAGATGTTGAAGCGGCCTTGGCGCGTGGAGGATACGCCCTATCCGAAGAAGAGAATGCGTCTGCCCGTGATTTTGAGTCGGGATGAGGTTGCCCGCTTAATCGAATCCGCGCCGAACCAGTTTTACCGCACCATGCTGATGACCCTCTATGCCACCGGTGTGCGGCGGTCCGAACTGGCGCACCTGAAGGTCACCGACGTCGATCCCGAGCGTATGGTCATCCATATTCACGACGGCAAGGGCCGCAAGGACCGGGACGTCGTGCTCAGCCCCCATCTGCTCGCCGAACTACGGCAGCACTATCGCCGGTTGGCCTCGAAACCGGCCACGTGGTTGTTTCCCGGCGGCTGCCGGCACACTGGCCACTACCCGATCACCGGCAAGGTCGTCTGGCACGCCTGTCGCGAAGCGGCCAAACTCGCCGGCATTCGCAAGCCGCTTCATCCACATACCCTGCGTCACTGCTTTGCGACCCACCTGCTGGAGTCCGGCGCTGACCTGCGCACGATTCAGGTTCTGCTCGGCCACAGCGATCTGAACCAGACCGCCATCTATATCCATGTGTCGCAGCGGCATGTCAGCGCTACCGCCAGCCCGCTGGATGCCCTGCCGATGTTCGCCTCGCGCACCGATCTCTCGGCGCATCGTAAATGCCACGGCCGCCCGTCGAGGTGGCCGATATCATCCGCGCAGCCGGAGAGAGCTTCTTCGCGAACAGACCAAAATGGCTCACCTGGCTGTCTCTCAAGGTGCTGAACGCGATTCTGCGCTGCCGGACCGCCGCGCTCGGCGGACATGTGGATGCCTGTTCAGCATGCGGACATCAAGCCATCTCTTTCAACTCGTGCCGCGACCGGCATTGCCCGAAGTGCCAGGCGAACGCGCGCGACCGCTGGCTCCAAGCGCGGGGAAAAGAACTTCTGCCCACGCGCTACGTGCACGTGGTCTTTACCTTGCCGCGGCAACTTTCGCCGCTCGCCTTGCACAACAAACGCGAGATCTACGCCCTGTTATTCCGGGCCAGCGCTGCGACGCTGATCGAGGTTGCCCGAGATCCCCAACGCCTGGGCGCGGAGATCGGATTTTTTAGCGTCTTGCACACCTGGAACCAGAAACTGCAGCATCATCCGCACGTGCATTGTGTGGTTCCAGCCGGCGGTCTCGCTCCGGACCATTCGCGGTGGATCGCCTCGCAGCAAAGATTCTTCCTGCCGGTCGGCGTGCTTCAGGAGGTGTTCCGGGGCAAGTTCGTGGAAGGCCTCAAACAACTGCATGCGGATCACAAACTCGGCTTCCACGGAACCCTGGCCCCACTGCAGAATCCAAAGACGTTCGCAGCGTGGCTTCGTCCGCTGTTCCGCTCCCCGTGGGTGGTTTACTCGAAACGTCCTTTTGGCGGCGCCCAGCATGCGCTACGCTATCTGGGCCAGTACACTCACCGTGTGGCGATCTCCAACCATCGGCTCGTCGCACTCGCCGATGGCCTGGTCACCTTCCGCTGGCGCGATTCCGCTCACAAGAACAAGAAGCGTTTGATGACGCTTACGGTCGATGAGTTCCTGCGTCGATTCCTGCTGCACGTACTGCCGCCTGGATTTGTCCGCATCCGCCACTTCGGGTTTCTGGCTCACCGCCGCCGCGGCGTCATGCTCCCGCTCTGCGTTCGCCTGCTTGCCGCATCCGGCCCGGTTCCGGCAGAAGTCGGGTCTGAAGGAAAAGCTGGTTCCTCTCCTCCGCTGTGGACTTGTCCGAACTGCGGTGGCCCAATGATCCTCCTCGAACGGCTCAGCGCCATCGAGCTGCGATTGCGATCTCCACCAGCTTCCGTCACCGAACCATGACACGATCTTTCTCAGCACGACTCCAGCGCCTACCCGAACACCAACGCCACACCTGCGCCCACCGCACCCGTGGTAAGGCTACGAGTCTCCGGAAAATCCTGCCGCGAAGACCGGTGGCCACGCTTGCGACTGGTCGATTCTCTTATGGCCCAGCCTCTCTCTCCTCCCGGCCATTCAAAACCCATAGCACGAGCATTCCACAACGGCTTCCTTCAAGACGCTGTATCGAAAACGCTCCGGCGCTCATCACTCGTGTGCTCCCGAAACTCTCCTCGCCGGAGCGTTCCCGATACAGCCCTAGGTCATAACGGGACGCCGAGCTGCCTGCTTCGACCGGACGCCGAAGAACTAGTTAGGTGAGATATAAGGACGCAAGCGCGTTTGTCGGTACCTATCTGCTGGAACTTCCCACGACTGAACCTCTGGACGGCTTCGTCCATTTCAGTTCTACGAGTAGAGCGTTGCTCGACCTACTGATAGGCCGCGAATACCTTTAAGGCAGGCTCCCGGCTAGAAGTGGAAGCCGACCGTGCCCGTCATCGCCCGGGGTGTCACGTAGTGCGTTCCGCTAAACGTCGAAAGGAAGTTATACAACGTTTCCTTGTTGGCGATGTTTATGGCCGACAGGCGGAGGCTCCACTTGTACCGGTCTCCGTGAAAGATGTTGTCATGCCCGATGGCTAGGTCAAACAACTTCCGGGGTTGGATTCGCTGCGGATTGTGATCGTCATTCTCGGTCCCGGGCTTCGGCACCTGCATGTATATAGACCCTAGACCGGCGGCACTGCACGTCGCCAGTGCGGGCCCCAGCGGATTCGGAGCGGCCAGCTTGCCATTGCACGTGAGTCCGCCCTGATACTCCTGATCGGCGGTCAGCGGCAATCCGGTGATGGCGTTCACCAGCGCCACCTGGCCGCTAGGAATTGCGGCCCCCTCCGCCGTCCGCAATCGGGGTCGAGGCGAAGCACGTCGCGGTGGGCGCCGAACACGGCGATGCGCCGGCAACCAGCCCGCGCCGCACGAGTCTCCGATCAACGATGCCCTTACTCCCCCGGCGCGCCTCGGGCCGAATCGCTAAGGGATGTGGAAACGGTTCGCCGGGTCCTGCCAGCCCAGCCACAACCTCAACATCTTGCTAGCATCACTCCACTCGACGAAATCAACCTCGCGACAACCGTATCATACGCCCTTCGCGTTTTCAGCCTTTTTTGGTTTTTCGTAAGCATTGCGCCGCAGTGCCCTCATAACAATAAGGAAATAGAGGCTGTTAGCGACGACCAATGCGACGCCGTACGGCCATAGGTCTGCCTTCCCAGTCTCTACCTCCCAAGTGACAGCGTAGTCGGTGGGCAGGGTCGGAGATTCGGGTGGTAAGCTGGCGTCCCTTTTAACAAGAAGCGCGGCATAGTATAGTCCTCCTTGAATGTAGTTTTGCCATTTCCCATCGGGAGTAATCCCAGTTTTTGGTTCTAACACAGTGGGCTGGACATACCATTCATTGGTGTAGCTATAAATGACGATGCGGTAAGCATCGTACTCGTTCAGCCCCTTCACTTCACCGGCTACGTGCTCAAGATGCACGTGTCGTGATTTACGCGCATGCGGGAGATCGCTGGTGGGTGCAGCCGCTTACTGAGGCCCCACTCACTGAGATTCGCGTAGATGGAAGATGGCAAACGATTACACACCTTGGGTTTGAATATGCGGTGCTGTTGGTCCACAAATCGTATTCTCCCGATGCTCAGCGGTTCACGCTTCCAGCAGTAGGCGACTGTGTTTGGAATCTCACCACGGCTAAGGCACGCCTCGCCAGGCTTGGCCAGGCATCAGAGAGCGCGAGAGTTTCAGGGAGATCGGTCCATTTTTCAGGTTACGACTGGACGGTGAAGTCTGGCCGCGCTGGACCAGGCCCCAACGACTTCTCCGACGGAGAAGAGAATGTCCATGTTGATTCGGAGGGGAAACTTCATCTTCGCATTACCTACAGGGATGGACGATGGTATTGCGCTGAGGTAATCAATGAGAGAAGTCTCGGTTACGGAACGTATCGATTTAGCATTGAGTCCTCGGTAAGTGGAATGGATCCCAACGCTGTATTAGGGCTCTTCACATGGAATGATGACCCAGCGTTCGCGCATCGGGAGATTGATATCGAGATTTCGCGATGGGGAAAGAGCGATAACAATGACGCGCAATTCGTCGTTCAGCCGTCGGACCGAGTAGGCCATATCATCCGTTATTCGATGGTTTCAGGCAAAAACTCCATGCACAGTTTTGCGTGGAGTTCGCGGTCCGCAGACTTCGAAAGTTGGGCTGCAAATCGTGAACTGATCCAACAACACATCTTTTCGGAGGGCATTACCTGGTGATGCTGGTGAAGGTCCCGAAGCAGAAAGCGCAGAGGCGGAAACGCCGCCGGGCAACGATGGCGCGGCGGCGATAGGGTAAGAGGGTTATTTGGAGAGGCGATACGCGCGGTCGCCATCACTTCTCTTGAACGAGTCAACCGGAGTTCCCATCTTCTTGGCGACGGTGCCGCTGAGGAAGCCGCGAACTGAGTGGGGCTGCCAGCCAGTCGCCTTCATGAGTTCCTTTACGGAGGCACCAGCGGGCCGCCGAAGCAGGTCGAGGATCTTGGCTGTTTTGCTGCCGTGGCGGGCAGGGGCAGCCTTCTTCGCGCCGGTGGCCTTGCTGCGGGCGGGCTTGCCCCTGGACGGCGCAACGGGAGCGCGTCGTTGGGCAACACGGGCCTTCGTTGTCGCCGTGGCGCGTGCCGTTTTGGTCTGTTCCTGCGGAATCGGGGTAGTCATTGGGTGGTCTCTCCTTGCGCGGCAATAGCCGCGTCACGACAGTCATCACTCCGTTTCATCCACGAAGCAAGTCAATTCTTCAGTAAGAGCTCGAATCGTTCGCGCTGGCGATCCCAGCGCGGCTCACGCGCGATCTTTCGCAGCTCCAGTTCGTAGACGAGTCGGGCGTCGGCCGCAGAAAGGAACAGAATGTATTCCTGGATCGCCGGAGCCAGATGCAACAGAACCATGATTTGGGTAACACGGGCAGGAGCAACATGGCCCAGTTGCGCCAACTCGCTGTAGCCGGCGATGGCGCCCGATCGAACCAGCGCATCTAGTTTGTGTGCAAGCGCCAGAAGCCGCGCGATTCTCGGCGGATTGCCTGGCGGCTCTGGCGCTGGTCCAACAAGAAGAGCCAGCGGCGTGGGTACCCGCCGGAACGGGACCGTAAATTCAATCTTCATGGCGGGCCTCGCTTCTGCTGAGGAGCAGCGAAACCGCCCCGGTCGCTCCGTCATAACTGACTTCCTTCACCAAGGAACGCACGAGCTCGCCATGACGCTCTTCAAAGGCCTGCCAGTCGGCTTCCCAAACATTGAGCTGCTCACGCGCCTCAGTGGTGTGCAAAGCCGTTCGAAGCTGATCGAGGACGGCATCTTCGATCATGCGCGCCGGCACCGATTTGGTGGGACAGGCGCTCCATCCGTTTTGCCGGGCCGTCCGGCATACGTAATAGCGATACCTCCGTCCGGGTTTGGCCGTGTAGGTCGGGATCATTGGCCGTCGGCAGCTTTTGCAGAGCAGCAAGCCGGCGAGCAAGGCGCTCTGCGGCGCGCGAGTCGATCCTCGCCCGGTGCGGCGACCGGCGCGAAGCTTGGCATTGACTTCCTGCCAGACCGACAACTCCATGATCGAATCGTGCTCGCCCGGATACATCGTGCCGCGATGTTCGACCATCCCGGCATAGACGGCGTTGGTGAGCAACCGGCGCAACGACGCCTTGGCGAAGGCTCGGCCGGCGTGTACGGTTCCATTTTGTGACTTCCAGGATTTGGTCTTCCACCGCCGCCGCGCCAGTTCCGCGACCACGGTCGACAGAGCGGGGGATTGAACGAACAGCGCGAAGATGTCCCGAACTCGCCTGCTCTCCTTCTCATTGACCATCAGCCGCCCGCCCGCGGGATCGACATCGTAGCCGAGCACGGGCGTGCCTCCGATCCACTTGCCTTTGCGGCGCGCCGCCGACATCTTGTCGCTGGTGCGTTCGCTGATGATTTCGCGCTCGAACTGGGCGAACGAAAGCAAAATGTTCAGTGTCAGGCGGCCGAGCGACGTTGTGGTGTTGAACTGCTGGGTCACCGAAACAAAGCTGACCGAACGTTGGTCAAACCGGTCCACCAGCCGCGCAAAGTCGAGAAGCGACCGGCTCAGGCGATCAACCTTATATACGAGGACGCAGTCTATATGGCGGGCGTCGATATCTTCGAGCAGTTGCTGCAGAGCCGGACGGTCGAGATTTCCGCCGGTGAAGCCACCGTCATCATAATGATTGGAGACGAGGGTCCAGCCTGCATGCTTTTGGCTTTTGATGAAGGCCTCGGCGGCCTCGCGTTGCGCGTGGAGCGAGTTGAACTCTTGGTCGAGCCCTTCCTCTGTCGATTTGCGGGTGTAAATGGCGCAGCGAACTGTCGGAGTGCTGCTATGCATCGCGCCTCTCCGCGAGCCCAAAGAAAAGCAGGCCATTCCAGCGAGTGCCCGTGACCTCGCGGGCGATCGCGCTCAGCGATCGGTAGCGGCGAGACTCGTACTCAAATCCGTCCTTCAGCACTTTGACCACGATCTGCCGATCACCGACCCGGCGGGTGAGCAGCGCACCCGCCGCCGGCAACCTGTAATCCTTCGGCGGCCGCGTTCGATCGACGCTCCCGGAAGCGGAATCCGGTCGAGCCACGAATTCCTTCGGCGCTCGCATCCGCAGATCTCGATCGTCGGCGATTTCGGCGGCGCGGCGGCGCGCCCGTTCGCTCAGATCTCCCTCGGCATTGGCCTGCAGGCGGAAAGCGATACGGCGAAAAAGATACTGCTTGTTCGAGGATTTTGATTCTTCGCCGAACAGCTCCCGATATCGCGTCTTCAGAGCCGGGATCTTCATGTCTTGTAGCTCTTCAATCGTCGCAACGACGGTTGGGTCCATGGGTCTCGTGTCCTTTCTCCAGCTATTAACCACAGCTCCATGAGCGCTCTGTTGCGGCCAGAACTCAAGCGCGGAAGGGGCATTCCGGGAGTTGACTTCTCGACCGTCAAGAGCGTGCACGTGGTGTGGCCAACACGAGCCTACTTGGGAGGATCTGATATCTTCGCCGCCTGCTTTCCGCACGATTCCATCCGAGGCGGACGAGCTTTCATTATGCGGAGTCCCTCGGGCGCGCTAGCTTTCAAAGGCACGTGAGAGCGATCCCACGCTCCGTGTGGATAGCTCCAGCCTAGATCGGAAGAGTCGCTCGTAATGCGCTCAGAAATCATCAACGGATGTCCTTCTTCATCCTCATATATGTCTTCGACAATCCGTTCGTTGGGCGCCATCGCATTCCGGAGTTCGGCATCGAGTGGCTGAATCCATGCTAGTCCCGGGATAAGCTGCGCAACCGCGCAGCTCTCCAACTGCGCGATGCGCCACTCCAGGTTTCGAAGGATCCCGTGCATCAGGCTTCTTCGCATCTACTCGAACCTCGAGATACCGTCAGATTATAGTCTTGAATCGACATGACGCAGCGCCTCAATGAGCCTTCGTCACGACATTAGTCAGCTAACTCTTCCTGTCTTTGCTCCAATTTGTTCACTTTGCGAGTCAGGTCCTCAAAAGCGCCTCCAATGGCCGCGTGATCCAAAAGGGCGTCCGCCGCACGAACCCGGCTAGCGGCGGCTGCATCTTTGGACGTCATCACCTGCAGCAGCGTGGTCACGGCTCGGTTGGCGTTATATTGCGCGCGGGCTAAAGCGGCCGAGTATGCCATGCGTCTCGCCTTTTCGTAAGCTTCTTGGAAGTCCGGTTTCTGGTACCACCGCCAGATGGTGACCGGAGATATGCCAAGAGCGGTAGCGGCTCTTTCCTGACTCCCGTGCTCAAGAAGTGCACGAATGATATGATCCCGCCTACTATTTCTTGTGCTGGTTTTCAATGTTGTGATCCCCAAAGGTCTAACAATTAGTTGTAGGAACTTGACCCACGGCCGTACGTCCGCAGCTTTTTCGAGAGAAGTCGCACGGCAACGCCGGGAACCGACGTCCGCAACGACTGGAAGACCTCTCTCTCTACGGCCGACGTTTGGCGGGGCCTAGCGTTGTGATCTGAATGGAAGCTAGTGGCGCATAGGCTGGCGCGCTTACGCGGCCGCGCGCTTTATTTCCCTGGCGATCTCTTCGTAAGTCCGTCCGCAGGCCTCCCGAGTGGCTTTTCTGCCGGTGTAGTCCTGCCAACGAGTGATGATGCAATCCGCATACTTGGGATCGATCTCCATGAGCCTGGCTTTGCGGGCCTTCCGCTGACAGGCCATGAGCGTAGAGCCTGCTCCCCCAAAAAAATCCACCACCACATCTCCGGCGCGGCTGCTGTTACGGAGAGCCCGCTCAATAAGGGAGACCGGCTTCATCGTGGGGTGTAAACGGTTTGCAGCCGGCTTGTCTTCCTCCCAAACTGTAGATTGGGACCGGCTCCCGTACCACAGATCCTTCTGTCCTTTTAGGTGGCAGTAGAAAATCGGCTCGTGCTGAAATTTATAGCGGCCGAAACCCCAGGCAAAGGTATTCTTGGCCCAAATGAGTTGGTTGCGAATCTCGAAACCGGCTGCCTCGATTGCATCTTGAAATTCGCGCTGCCGGGACGACGGGTGAAATACATATAAGGAGGCGGAGGGCTTCATGATCCTGCCACAGGACTCAAACGAAGCGAGAAGAAAGCGGCTAAATTCCTCCGGAGCCATCCGGTCTCCCTGAATGGACAAGCGATCCTTGGTGTAGCCGTGGTAGTCGGAATTGTAAGGAGGGTCCAGGACAGCTTCGTCGGCGCGCTCATTTCCCATGAGCCGGTCGACGTCCGCCTCAATTGTTGTATCGCCTACCATGAGCCTATGGTCGCCCAACAGCCACAATTCTCCTGATCTCGTAATCGGGATTTCGGGAATCTCCGGTACGGCGTCCTCATCGGTCATGGCCTCTTCGGACTCTGCCAGGAGTTCGGACAGCTCCTCATCTTCAAAGCCGAGGATGTTTAAGTCCACCTCTTCCTCCTGCAGTGCCGCTAATTCTTGGGCTAGGGTCTCTTCGTCCCACGATGCACCCAAGGCCAGCCTATTGTCGGCAATTACAAGGGCTCTCCGTTGCGCAGCGGAGAGATGATCGAGCACGATTACCGGAATTTCCGTAAAACCCGCTTCGAGAGCTGCCGCTACGCGCGCGTGCCCTGTGATAATCTGCCCGTCGGGTCCAATCAGAGCCGGATTCACGAATCCGAATTCAACGATGGAGGCGGCGATTTTAGCGATCTGCGCGCTTGAGTGAACGCGAGCGTTTTTCGCGTAGGGGAGGAGCTTGTCGATCCGCCACATCTCGATACGACTCGCAATAAAATTAGACTGCATGGAAATACCTCGCTTTTAGAGAAATGAAATTGGAGGAACGCCGGCCTTCCCGCCCTTGCGGCCCCGTTCAGTTTGCGAGCGTCCTAACCAATGCGGCAGACAATCAAACCGCAAGATTGAGTGCGGATGAGTCGGCCCGAAGCGGGAGTCAACGTCTAGACTCTCCGTCAATTCCCGATAAATAACGACCTGTCGCTTTGGTGAAAGGCGCTGAGAATGAAAATGCGGTCCGAAATACGAGGTTTGGACCGCATTTGGCGGGACAGTGAGTCCCTCTAATGATAGAGTCAAAAAGCGCCTAGGACGGGGACACCAGCGTATCCTAAGCCATTGAAAGACAACGGAAGATAATCTGCTCACTTGTCTCAACTGGCGGTGTTCCAGTTCGGTACGGGCAATACTAAGGTGCGGCTAACACATCAGCGAGCAGCGCGTGATTTCGTTCGATCCATTTCCATGCCGCCTGCCGACGTTTTCGTTCATCCGGCGGACAGTTCAGTACTTCCACTCGGGTCAGACCTTCCCTCCCGCGTAGACGCAAAACCAATTCGACAGCATCTCGCCGCTTTTGGTTCAGAGTTGCCCGCGCAGCAACTTCGTCCATCAACTTGGTGTAATCGATTGTTTCACGCTCATCTTCGTCCCACCCCTCACCACCCCGCAACTCGCGGCGCACCCGGAACTCTACGTACGACGCCTCCCCCTGATCTTCGAACGATTGGAGGTTGTCGAAAGCGGCGTCGTCACCCAGGGGTCTGCCATCCGGGCCCCGCAGATCCAAATCAGAAATTCGCACGGTGCAATGTGACCGGCGTCGCTCCTGACGCCGGGATTCTTTACTGACCGCGCTACGCACGTAACGGACAGGATCGGTCGCAAGGCGCCATCCTCCTCGATACAGAACCAGCGGTAAGAATTCTCTGTACTTCGGCCGTAGCGCAAGAATTTCAAACAGCTTCTCCCACCACTCGCCTTCGTGCGGCTTCGTGACGCACTTCTCGAAAAGTTCGAAGTGCTTTCTTTCATCTTTCATTTTGTTTTCGTGCTCCTTATGGAAATGTGTTGAGCGAGCACTTGGGCTTCGACTCGCCCCTCTCGGGTGCGGATCTCCACGACCGTTCTTCGCCCACGTCCATCAATCGAAGGCAGGTTTTAAATAACAGGCCCCAACACAGCAGGCGGCATCGGCGCGCCCAGCGGGGAGTAGCAGTGATTCGAGTCCGGTTGCTTTCCGCGGCAAGCACAGTAGCAGAGATCCCCCGTGACGTTGACCGGTTTTCGCTGTTCACTGGACTTTCGCGCGTAGTCGTGGATTCGAGTCGATAACGCTAACAAACTCGGCGGCGCACCCTCAATTTATGCGCCAGGAGTGGCACGTTTGAGATCATTCTGTCCCAATGTGTGGGTTGTCGGAGGGCCGCCAGGCTACACGTTGCGTCTGCCGCGCCCGTCGAAAATGCAACGGTCATTTACGTCAACCGATGAGGTGAATTCTCATAAGACCAGTATTAACAAAGACTTACGAGTAAGACTTGGGTTGTGGTTCCTTCCAGACACCTTGCAAAAGGTTGCAAAAGCGAGCTCTCCGGAGACGAGTTCGTCTGGTCTGAGCGGGGAGCCACAACTTCAATTTCGAACTCCAATCCCCATTTTGTTGACAGCATCGGACTGCCTAAAGACTTCGCCCGTATCCGCAACATTTGGCATGTGTTGTGGTTTTCACGCCTCCCTGAAGAATGAGCCGCAGCATACCGGCGAACCGCCCCGGTAACTCACAAAGGGCCACTTCGACGCCGAATTCTCCGTTTTCTCCAGTTGACAGGTCCTGTTTGTTGACAGTCTCGTCCTGCCCGGGGTCCCAAGTCTTGGGCCTGACAACACGCAGCTCGATTGTTACGCTGCACCGACTCGAAGCCTCTGCAGTTCGTTGGATTCGCATAGGCGGCTTGATTGGTATGGGTAACGACAACGCGGGCATCGACGTCTCCTGACGCCGGCGGGTCACGTCCTCCAACCCGACTTCAGGCCAGTGTCGCGGGTTGTTGTTCCGGTGCGCTCGTTTTTTTGAGGCTTGGGCGCTACTTTGGGTGGAGCGTCAAAATGCCGAAGTGGGAACCCTTCCGGTCGGCGCTACATAGAAGGTCGCCCTCCAGCGCTTGGCAACGCGAGACGGAATACGGCAGCGCGTATTTTTGCCATCGCGCACCGCCATCGGCGGTGGACAGAACTTTGCGGTTCTTGGGATCCCAGGACGGCGGGCTTTCGCCCTCCGTCGAGAAGACGAATCCCGCCTTGTCGGATACAAATCCCAGAACCTCGCCTCTAGGCACCCAATCGGCACTCCGCACTGAGGGCACGGGAACTGGTCTCCAGGTCCGCCCCCCGTCGACTGTTCCAATTAATCGGACCTCATCATCTTGTTTATGTCCTAGGACGATCCAGCCGTGACTCTGATTTACGAATGAGATCTCCACCACCTCTGGCCAATCTGACGGAAGAGATGTGCGTGACTCCTCCCATGACAGGCCGCCGTCGATCGTGCGGAAGAGCAGGAGGTCGTCGCCGTCGCGATCGGCTATCCATGCGGTCTGACCCGACAAGAGGAAAATATTCTCGACCTTCTTCAGGTGTGGGATCTCGATCTTGGACCATGTCTCGCCGCCATCGGTCGTGCGAACAGCGGATCTCCCCCCGCCATCGAACGCTTGCGCGATGCCGTTCCGTTCGTCAGCGAAAGCCATATCGAGAAGGGCCGCCTCCAGGGTGATGATGTTCCAATGCTTGCCGCCGTCGGTGGTTCGACGCACTTCCACGCCGGCAGCACCTCCATTGCAATACAGGTTGAAGCAGGAGACCCATCCGTGGGATGCATCCAGGAATGAGAACGCGGGCGGCCCGGCATGCTGCCAGGTATCAGGGACTTCCTTCCAGGTGTTTCCGGCGTCAACGGTGTGCACGACAACGTAATCGCCTGCGCCCTGCGCTCCCGGAGGTGGGAAGCTCCAACCAATGCCCCAGGCTTCGTTGCGGCTCACCCACTGAACGCGATCGAGATCAGCGGCGACCCGACAACCAACGCATTTTCCCTGCAGCCAGGTGACCGTGAACGGTGGGTCTGGCCCTTGGCCAAGCGCGCGGCACGCGAGGCAAACCAGGAGACATAGTACACGCCGACCTTTCAATCTAGACTGCCTCCGCAATAGTTAGGCTACACCACGCAGAATGTTCACATCAGCGGAGTGCCGACTTTACGGCCAATTAGATTCCCGGACGCATGCGCGTTTATCATTCCAAGATCCTCTCTAGGTGGTGATGTAGGCGATGGCGTGGTCTGTGAGTCCATCGTTGAAGATGTACTTGTTGAGTCGCGTGCCGAAGAAGTGCCTGAAGTTCTTTCGGGTCGTCGAGGCACCGTCACCGCCGGTCACGACAATGACGTCCGGCGGTTTGGGGCGCGCGAGCTCGATGCGTTTGAGGAGGTACTTGAATTCGTAGTCAGCGGCTGGGAGTGAGTACCCGATGAATGCCCAGCGCTTGGCGGTGGTGAGGATTTGTTGGGCGTTGTTCCATGATTGGTGGAACATGGGGAAGTCGAGGGCTTTGCGGTAGCTGAACGTCGCGATTCTTGTGCTCAGCACAACGCCTTCGCACTTGGGGCATTCGAGTTGTTCTTTCGCGTTGGCCGGTGATTTTGGCGCGATGCATCGCCATTCGTCCTTGCTGAGGATTTGGTCGGCGATGCGTAGGGATTCCTGTGGGTTGAACCAGTAGACGTTCCTGCAATTGTCGCAGTACAGCCAATTAGTGCTCCCGTGAATTTTTGCAACGCGGAGCTCGGGTGTTCTCGGCTTCGGCCTGAGCGTACTGATCATTTTGCCGCTCGTGGGGAAGCGCGCTGGGATGAAGCTTCCGCCGTACCGGATCGTTGTACCGGCGTGGAGTTCAAGCATGCGTTCTTCGGCGACCGTGTCCCAGTTCAAGCTGATGAACGCATTGGTGTCTGGCGTGATGTCCGTGAGCAGTGCCTCAAGGGCGCGCCAGTTCTCGTCGGGCTTCGCCTTTTTCGCATCGTATGCTTGCGAGAACATGCGAATGGTGCGCGCGATGAGCGCGCGGCGGACGGTGCGCAGGACCGCCGGTGAGTGCTTGTTCCCGAGGTGGTGGCCCGAGTTCGCTGAGAGATCGATGCAGGTAAAGAGGTCTTCGAGATCAGGCCAGCGATCAGGATCGTGCTCCTCTCGCGGATGGAAGGTATCGCTCACGAATGGGCAGAGGTACTCGACGAGGCGCTTGCTTGGTCCTTTTGTGAAGTGCGAACCGCGCAGGAGCTGCGTAGTGAAGGCCGCTTGCAGGGGTAGGCCGGCGTAGCACGAGAATCCTGCACCGATGATTATGGCTTGTTCCAGCATTTTCGCGCTGCCTCGAAACTTCGTGGTTGCTTGAAAAGATGAGCTTACTACAACGCGCTGTGCCAGGCTCACGCCAAGATCGGAGCAAGCGACACCCAGTGCTTCGAAGGCCGCATTCTATTCGATCAGTTCGAGGAGGCGAAAATCTATATCGCGAGAGTCCGAAAGTCATCCAAATGGTGAGCGAGATTTCAGTTTTCTGCCGGCTCGCAGGTCACCTGAAGTTGGGCCAAATTGGGAACGAGTCGGCCAGCGTCCGGCGACTTCGCGAGGGGGCCTCCTGATCGGCGGAACACAGCGCGTTTCTCGATACTAATCCGACGAAACTTCCCACAAGGGGACTTCGGGATCATTAGCCCTGGGTCGTGGGAAGATGGGCTGCAGCACCGATGAAAACGTACAGTTTCCAGCTCCAGTTTGCTTCAGGCCTGATTCGGGAGTTGTCAGAAAGATATAGTTACCGGCTTGAGGACGAAGAAGCGATGGCGTCCGGCAAACGAATTGCTCGGGGAGAGTACACGAGGAGGAATCTCCAGGCCATCTTTGAATGGAAAATCGGAGGACGCGGCAAGAATCGGTTGCAATTCAATACAGATGAGGAGATCGAGGACGCGCTGCGAACCGCGGTCGAGTCCAAAACCGAGAGAACGGCGGTCTCGGTATTGAGCGGTTTGTACGGAGTCGAAATTCCGGTGGCCTCAGCCGTTCTGACGGCGGTTGCCCCGGAGCGATACACGATTATCGATTACCGTGCGTTGGAGGCCCTTGGGGAAAAGCGGACCTGGCACACGGTTGACAGCTATCTTGCCTACCTTGAGTACTGCCGGATATTGGCCCGAGAAAACGGGGTTAGCCTGCGGGAACTCGACCGTGCGCTCTGGCAATGGTCAGTTGAGCGCGGTACTGCGTCTTCCGGACTTGAGGCGCGGTAGTGGAACTCAGGAGTGTTTATCGGTGCTAACCCCGGCGCGATGCTCTCGAACCGGAGTATTCCTTTCCGACGGCGTCCCAACTCACAATGGCTCATCGTAGAAGGTCCAATCCGCGGGACGAGAGACCCTGTCCGAGCAGGTGTACAGAATCTTGTCCTGAATTCCTGGTCGATGTTGTCAAGCTCCCGGCCACCCAAGGCATACCGATGCAGATTACAGCCGATGATTTTGGGATTCGCTCTCTCCAGTGCGAGTCGGTCCAACATCGGATCGCCGCCCGGATGCTTCATAACTACTTTATGCTGGCAATCGATAAGCACACGCGTCGGATCATCGTCCTTTATGGCCAGCTCGATATAGCTTGCCCATGGTTCCGTGGTCGGATCGAAGCCTGCGGAAGTGAGGATATTGTTATGGATCTGCCGGGGAGTCGTTTCGATATCGCCGTCGAATTTCGCTCCATTCTTCCGGGCAACCGCGCGTTGCATGAGTTCCTCAGCGTTCTTCCGATACGGGCTGTCTTCCGGCCATTGTTCGATAACCGACCATGCCCACTTGAATATCTCTCCGTCCGTGTCCTGCTCCAGCGTTCTCGCAAGCATCACGGCATTGAACAGCTCATCCATCGATTTGTTCTCGGTCGCGATGGCCGCCGAAAACTTCAGAAGGCCAAAGGCGGACTGGCGATACTGAAGTCCCGCTTCCTTGAAGCCGACGCTGTCGAGTAGACGGGCAAGTTTACCAATCTCAACAGCGATTTCTGCTATCGGTCGGGAGGTCACCGATCGGAATCGCGATTTTGCTGTGGCCTGCGCGAGCCGGAGCGATTGGTGGTATTTACGGTGGGCAACGATTAGGCTCTGCTGGAGCTGAAACGAGAGTACCGCCAGCCAGACGGGATCATCGCCCCTCATCCTGTGGGCATGCCAACTCATCATCAGCCCGAACGTCTTCTGAACCGCCACGCCAAGCTCAGCAGCCTTACGAGTTATCTCCGCAAAGAGATGAAGGCGTTTTGGGTGGCGCTTCGCTATCCGACACAGTTCCAGTGCCATCGCGAGCTTCTTATCCGCGACCCTAGCCTGGGGTACGTCGGATCGCGCCATTTGTAACCATTCAAGCTCGCCCGCTTGAAGAATCGCGTTGAACTGAATCTCGATATAACCTGCCGCGCTCGCGCCCGTCGCCACTTTGTTAATCGCATCTATGGCTCCGGCAATATCACCGCCCTGCCGCTGCAAGAATGCAGCCTGCAATTCGAGATGGAACCCCTTCTCGTGGAGATCTTCGGCCACCTCGCTGATTCGCTCGATGGGCTGCGATGCCATTGCATCGACGAACTCGATGGGTTTGGTCCCCAGCAATATGCGGCTTACGACTACCATTTGCGCCTGCGTAAGATCCTGCAGAAATAGGTCGAATTTGTCCGGAAGGCTGTTGGCTGTTGGGATCCGAACGGTCAGGTTTTTCGCTTTCCCCTTCGCTAAGACCTCCAGCACCTTCTGATCAAGCTGGATGGCGCTCCAGAAAAGCCTCTTGGCCGCCACGTCGGCATGAAACAGGAAGGTTGGTTGCCGGAGTTGCCGGGCGAGATAGTCTGCAGAGTCCAACTCCAACTCCTGTGATATGAACGTGCCGTCCGCAGAATACACCGTGTGAAGCGAGCTTTTGAGCTGGCCGTTAAAGAGGAAGCCGGTGCTTTCGCCGTTGCGGAATACCTCTACGACATAGTCCCACCCGTAATCGCGCTCGCTGCCGTTGACCGACCACTCGGCAAATACGGCCAGTAAGATCGCGTCCCCTTTGCTGTCGGTGATGTGTTGTTCTGGCCGTTTCACAGCGCAACCAATCTGTTCAATTGTGCCAGATTGGGCGGTCACGGGGGGCTTGAGCGTCGAGAGAGACACAAGCACAAAGCACAATGGCGGCGGGCAGGTAATAGCGGACCATGGATGTCTCCTTAAAACTCGACTTCGTAAATCGCAACGAGAATTATTTCACGTCTGATTGCGGCGCGCGCTGGTCACTTCGCCATGCCGCCAGCGCCGAGCGGACCAACGAGCTCGTGGTTGCCCTCGTTGTGTGGCGGATGCCTCGACCGAGAGCATTTCAGCCGTCAACGTGGGATACGCCGCTTCTCAGATTTACCGGTGTTGGACCACGATTCGAACAGTTTCAAGTCGATTGCGTCTCCCATCGCGCGGTAGCCAGCATCGTTGGGATGCAGGTGATCCCCGGAATCGTACTGGGGAAGGATCTTAGTTGGGTTCGCCGGATCGCGAACGACGGCATCGAAATCGATCACGCCATCGTAGCCGTTGCTTTTCCTGAGCCAGGCGTTGAACGCATCTCGTTTGGCCTCGCCTTCCGCGGTCCAATAGACCGCGGCTCCAAAAGGAAGCAGAGTGCCGCCAAAGATTTTGAGACCATGCTCGTGCGCGCGCTCGATCATTTGCTGATGAGCCGCGATCAGGTCCGCCACCAATGGCGATGCATTGTGCCCCGCCAGCCCAATGTCATTGATCCCTTCGAGCACGATGACGTCGGCGACGCCCGCCTGTGTGAGCACGTCGCGATCGAAACGCGCGAGGGCGTTGATGCCGGCGCTGAAACCAAACGGGAACGCCGCCGTATTGATTTCGCTCAACACGCGGTTCGCTGCGATCCCGGTATTGAGCACGGCCCTCACGCTGCTATGGCTGGTCGCGAGCCTCTTCGCCAGCTCATCCGGCCAGCGTGCGTTCGCGTCGGTCGTGGAACGCGTTCCGTCCGTGATCGAGTCGCCGAAAGCGACAATCGCACCGGCTTTTTGCGGTGTCGCCACTTCGATGCTCGCGAGAAAAATCCATGACGCCAACATCGAGGAAACCGGCACTTCGGGCGCCCCCGCGAAGTTTCCGGCGGCGGAAACGTAATTGATCTGATTGGCGCCGGCGTGCATGGTCAGCGGTGATGCGGATTGAGGCAGGTCGCCGGGGATAAATAGATCGATCACCAGATCGCTCAAGTCCGGCACCGCGATATTAGCTGGATCGCTCAACATGACCGCGCCGGCCGGAATCGTTACGGAGGGACGTCCTCCAAATGTGAGTGCGCGTGCGGAGCCTGGAACGATCCTGGCGCCATTGTCGCGGAGAGCGACATCCGCCGCGCCGATCGTGAGCGGGGCCGTTCCGAAGGTGTTCGTCAACACCACGCGGGCGCGCGTGCCTCCCAACGTGAGATGAACAATTTGCCGCAGAGTCTGGTTATTCAGGATGATCGGCGGCGGCGCTGGAGCTTGGGGAGCTTGCGGAGGTTGCTGCGCCGCTTGCGCCTGGTTCGCTGCTCCGCCCGGCTGCGGACGCAGCACGACCGCCGTGCTCCAACTGGCGATCCAGTTTTCATTGCGGGAGACGGACTTGGCCGCACCCGATTGCGCTGCGGCCGTGCACCCGCCTGCGATGCACCATGCGACTGCCAGCCATCCGAACGCTTTCTTCGAACGCTTCATTTGCCCTCCTGCCTGAGCTTCTCTTCCGCCTTTTCCTTGGCGCGCGCTCCGGCGAGAACACCCGCAATCGCGTAATTCCCTTCGTGGCAGGCGTACTCATAGATCGGCCCGCGAGCCGCCAGAAAGGGATATTCGGCGCTCCACTGCCTGGTGAATGTGGACGGATCGTCGATCGTGAACTTGTACAGAATCGTGTCCGGAGCCACTCGCGTAAGACGTTCGATCACGTGCAGATTCTCGCTGCTTCCCGCGAACCTGGTCCGGTCCGTGAAATTCGTGGTGTCGACCACCAAAGTGCCTCCCTCCCAATGCCCGATGGAGTCTCCCAGCCACAAACGGATCGAGGCCGGGAGATGCTGGGTCCTGTCCATATGGATGAGCCGCACGTCGTGGATCATCTCGACGAGAATCATAATCGTCGTGGGGCTCCGCATGATTTGAAAGTTGTTGTTGTAGTACACGGGGAGCAAGGGCACGTCGGTGGAGTTGAACCCCAGCAGGCAGCGTTCGCCCAACGGACGGTCCTTGACGCTGTCGAAGGAGTTTCGCCGGGCGGAATTTCTCTGCTGCGCCTCGGCCGTCAGGGGCGGAAGCTTTCCATCGGGCGGGTCCACAATGAGCGAAGTCCGGATGGTCCCGCGCACGCGTGCGAGCCGTGTTCCGCGGTCGAAAAACACATCATTGTAAGCGAGATTGAGGTCGGCGAGCGGGCTTGCGGCCCGGCGATCCGAATCGGCGGACTGCACCGCCTTCCGCTCGTAAGCGGCGGCTTCAGCCTCGGTTAAGGTCAGTTTGCCGGAAAACTCTGGCGGTCGCTGGAGCGGCGTTACGGTGGCGTTCGTCCAAATTCCATCAAGATCCCTCGGGCCTTCCGGCGCACTGCGGCGGTCGGGCGCGGCTTTCTTGGCAGTCTCCGATTTCTGCGCTGATGTCTGCGGTGTTGCCACAGGAGTTTGACCTGCGGCCCGAGTCGCAATGGCCACCGCCAGCATGCATACAGATCCGCGAAGGAGCGTAAGTGACATAAAACCACTGTGCCGCTTCTTACTGAGGCGGTTTCTTCGCATATTTCCCATAAAGCAGATCTTCCACGAATTCCACGCACTTGAATTCGACCAGTTGCGCGTTCTTTTCCAAGTGACGATACAAAGGCATCGCGATTTTCCAGGGACGCGAAAACGTTTTCGCATCCTCGATCGTGGCTTCGTAATCAATCACGTTGGGGCTGGAGAGCGTGTAGCGCTCCACGACGTGCAGGGCGTCGCTGTGGAAGTCCCCCGCACGGTCAAACCAGGTCTGGTCGTTCAAGCCCGTCACATCGACGACGAGAGTGTCTCCCTGCCAGCGTCCCACCGATTGCCCCATCCAACTGTCAACGGGCGACGGCCCAGGGTCTTTCAAATAGATGTTGCGGAACGCGCTGTCATATTCATAAGCAATCGCGATGGACTTATCGTTCTGAAAGATCTGGAACGGATAGGGCATGTAGGTGGCTCGCGGCACGCCCGGCAGATAACATTTCACTTCTGGATCTTCCGTCAGTCGATGCTCGAAGTTCTGCTTTCTCATCGCAGCGGCCGCGGGCAGGTAGGGAATTTCGCCTCCCTCGACCACGCCGATCCCGCCCGGTTCGGCTCCAACCGCGCCCAATTCGAGCGCCAAACTCTGTCGAGCCGCGTGCCCTTGCAGATCCCAATTCGCGGTATTCATCGCCTGCCAAATGCCGCTGAGGTTGGGCTTTCCCGCGGGCGTGCGAGGGATCCGGCCAGGAGCTTGGCCGGCAAGGGGAAACACCGAGCAAACAAGGATAACGATAATGCCGAAAGTCGCTGCTCGGTGCATCATGCCGAAGTCCACGAATCAGTTTACGTCAAAAGTGCGGAGACTGCCGCGAGTTATCTTGCCGGCGAGGCGGCGCGCGTTTTCTCCTGCGCCCGAGCACCGGAGAGCACGTTGGCGATTCCATAGTTGCCTTCGTGACACGCGTACTCATAGATCGGCCCGGTTGTTCTAATCATGGGGATCGCCGCCGACCACGGCTTGGTGAACGTGCTCGGATCGTCGACGGTAAATTCGTAGAGGAGCGTATCGGGGTCCGTGAGCGTGAAGCGTTCGGTCAGATGCATGTTTCTGCCCGCATTCTTGAAGTTCGTCGCGTCGCTGAAATTGGTCGTATCGACAACCAACGTGTTGCCCTCCCAGCGCCCGCGCGGGTCCCCTATCCACTGGCGAATGTTCTGTTCCAGGTGCGGCCGCCCATCCAGCGGGATGATCCGCACGTCGTGGATGGCCTCAATGGAAATCATGACGTAGTCCGGAGTCTGCACAATCCAGTAGTTGTTGTTATAGGCATCCGGAAGCATGGGTGGACCCGCTTGCGGCCACAGAAGACAACGTTCCTGCAGAGGCCGGTCCTTGGCGTTGTCGGCCAGAGCGGGTTGACCGTCGATTCCCACCAGACACGTTCTGCCCGGGTCCGCACATTTTTCCTTGATCTGCCGGGCCCGGGTCGCAACTCTTTTCTGAGCTTCCGGCGTCAATGGAGGAATTCTGCCATCCGGAGGATCCACGATCATCGAGGTCTGTCGGGTCTTTGCAACCTTGGTTCCAAAGTCCCACCATGCGTCGTTGTAGGCGCGTCTGACATCCGCTTCACCGGTCAGTCGCCGATCCGCATTGCGTTGTTGCACGACTCTTTTCTCGAACGCGGACGCTTCGTCTTCGGTAAAGAATGGTTTGCCTGCAAACTCCGCCGGCCTTTCTAAAGGCGTGAGAATCCCATTCGTAAATAGGCCCTGCAGGTCTGGCCGGCCGTCAGGCGTACGGGGTGGGGTCCAATTTTTGGGTGCCAAGGACGCAGCCATCTTCTCCACCGCAGCCAGTCCACCTTGAGCCCTAGCGAGCACGGGTGCGAGCGGCAAGATCACAACGGCAACCGCGCACGGAAAGGCGAGAATTCGACGATTCATTCGCAATCTCCTTTCAAGCACAAGCTATGGCATCCTCATCAGACCTTTAATCGACGGAGAAGGCGAGCAAAAGGTTGCCCGGCGCGCCGCCACTGAATCCGCAGCCCGAGTTTGTGAACAGCATGCCTCCCACGACGACGGGCCCCGGTCCATCGATGACTCCTCCATTGCCTTTCACTCCGTTCACGGTGTCGTATTCGCGAGCCGTATACACGTCCCAGAGGATGCGTCCGTTTGTGACGGAATACGCTCGCAGATGACCGTCGATCGATCCCGAAAAGACGACGCCGGGGATGGCCGTGACGGCCGCCGATTGTGCCGGACTGCAACCCGCCCGGCCGTGGCAACCGAGGTTCGCCGTATGCCAGACTTGCTGGCCGGTTGCCAGATTCAGAGCGAAGATGCCTCCGCCGACGTCGGGATTCAAGACGACCGTGCCTACCAGCGACGTCTTCCTCGCGCCTGTTTGATCTTCCGTCGCCGGGCTAAACTGGATGTCCGATACCGCGACGTACACGTTCCTCCCATCGACGGCGGATCCCCATTGGATGCCGCCGAGGATTCCGCCTTTCCCCAGACGGACCTGCCAGAGCACCTCACCCTGCTGATCCGGGTCTACCGCGTGGACCATCCCCGATTTCTGACCAGCGATGAGAGCTCGGCGGCCGTTCGGCAGATCCACCAGAATCGGCGAGGATCCGAAATCGAAATCCGGACCGTTCGCTTCGGCACAGTTTGTTTTCACAGGGCGCGCGCAATCGATCGTAAACGCATCGTTCGCCGTCATCTGGCGCGACCACAAAAGTTTTCCGGTTTCCAGGTCAAAGGCCAGGAAGGCGTCGGATGTGCGGGCCACCGGATCGGAATAGCTGTCGCCCGTCGTAACGTAGACGGCACGCTTCTTCAAGTCGACCGTGGGAGAAGACCACACACCCGCGCCCGATGGTCCCCACAGTTGAACGCCCTGCGGGTTTTTGCGAACGGGATGGGGCGGATCCTCTATCGTGTAGCCCTTCCAGACCACGCCGCCGTTGGAAGCGTCTAGCGCCGAGACGCTGCCCCGGAACTTGCAACATTCATAATTGGGGTTGGCGCCGGTGCCTTCCTCGGTCGAGGATACTGGAACATAGAGACGGCCCGAGGCAAGCGTTGGCGTGCCCGTAATCATGGCATTCGGGTGATCTTCGACCCGCGTTTTCCAAATTGGAGCGCCGGTGAGGGCGTTCAGCGCGTAAGCGTTTGCGCCGCGGTCGCCGAAGTATACTGCCCATCCGTCCTGGATCGCGCCCACGGTGATTGCGGCGCGAACTGGCGCGTCCGCCTCGAAGATCCAGAAGATACAGCCCGTCTTCGCGTCAAGCGAATACACTCTTCTCCCCTCGCTGCCAACAAAGACGCGGCCTCCAGCGACCGTCGGTTGGGCGAAGGACCTTGTGTCGCCGGGGAAGGCGAAGGCCCACTTCAGTTTGAGTTTGGGCACCTGGCTCGCGGTGAGCCCCGCCATCGCCGCGGGTTGAAAGCGATGCTGGAAAAGATCGACGCCCCAGCCGTTCCAGAAAGGCTTCGCGAACGGATCGTCAAACGTCGAGCGCCCTGCGGGACAGAAGGCCTTCGCGGGAAAACCCCCAGTCGAAAAGGATTTGATCGTCAAAGCTTCGCTGAGGGCGGCGATCTCAGCGGCGGTCAATCCCGAGCCTTGCTGGGTCATGCTGCCGCTGACGAGCGCAAAACGGAAATTATCGGGCGACATCTGTTTCAGTGCCGCGCGGTCCGGCGCACGACCCTCGCCTCCGTCGTGGCACGAGGCACAAGCTTTCTTGTAGAGAGCCTCTCCGTCAGGCGCCGCGGTATTCTGCGCGGTCGCAGGAAAAGCGGCGAGCAGCGGCAATAACACTAGTCTAGCAATCCGTTGCCCTACGCCTCTCATAAAACATGCTGCTCTTACCGTACCTTGCACTGAGGCCTCCCGATTTGGCGTTTCCTTACAGCGCCCTCGCCGTCGGAGTCGGCGCATTCTGCAGAGTTGACGGCTGTAATTGTATCAGTCTCAATGCTGTTTCTCTTCCGATCTGGTCGCAACGTTGAGCTCGAAAACAGCGGCGAGCTTGCCATTGAGGTCGTTGTTCGACGTGCATTTTCACTGAAACGCTTGGCTTTCGGAGCGTCGGCCCGTCGATCAAGAATGCTCGTCGGAAGAAACACTTCACCTCTCTCACAGGCGCAAGGCGCTTGGGGCTTGTGCTTTTGGAATGAGCAAAGGAAGAAATTGTTCTAGACGGAGATGGATTAGGTGAACCTGGCCCAAAACGTGGCGAATGAACGGCAACTCTCCCGCTGACGAACGCTGATCCCGTGCAGTCGTAGCCTGTCCTCCGCAAAAATTCAATCCGCCCCTACGCAGCCCTCTTTTCCAAGCTGTATTCGTGATGCAGCCCACCGAGAACCGGCGTCGACTTGACGCGGAAACCGGTTGGAAGCTTGTGCCTGTGGACGCCGGCCAGAATCCTGACCTGAGGTGGCTCTGGGATCCCAGGGCCTAAAGCGGAGTGAGGACGTCCCCGATTGAAGTGGCGGACGAACTCGCGAAGGATCCGCTTTAGATGGGCCTCCGATAGAAGGATGAGGAAGTCGAGGCACTCCCGCCGGATGGTTCCGACGAGTCGTTCGCAATGGGCATTCGCCTGGGGTGCTCGAAAGGGCGTCCGCAGAACTCTGACGCCGAAGCCCTTCAGCGCCGCGTCCAAGACCGACGAGAAAATTGCATCGCGGTCGTGGATGACGAATCGGTACGGATGATCGAACACCAGAAATTCGCGGAACTGCTGAGTCGTCCATTCGGCCGTGGGATGCGCAGTCACGTTCGCGTGGAGAATGCGCCGCGAACCGACCTCATGGCAACGAAGACATACAGGAGGCGGAACGAAGCGGTCACCGAAACAAAAAAGTCGCAGGCCACGATGGCCCGCCCATGGTTGCGAACGAAGGTTATCCAACGCTGGCCGGAGTTACCGCGTGGATTGCCGCGCTCCAAATACTTACCGACGGTTCGCGGCGAAACTCGGATTCCCAACTTCAGCGATAGCTCATTTGCGATTCTTTGCTCACCCCACGTTGGGTTTTCGCGAGCCATCTGGCCAATCAGTTCTCGGAGGTTCTTCGGTAGTGCCGGACGGCCTGGTTTGCGCGACTTCCATCGCCAGAACATCTTGAACGCCGTCCGTTGCCATCCGACAAAGGTTTCCGGCTTCACGAATCGCCAGCGCGTCGCGCCAGTCGAAGAGCTTTGCGAGCGCGACCATAGCCAGACGAATTGACGCCTTTGTCCGGCGTGGCCTAGTCTCGCGTTCCTGGAACAAGGCTAGCTGTTTTCGGAGGAACAGATTCTCGGCCACCAGGGCGACATGAGAGGAAAGGAACAGCCAGATGAACGTCAGCAACTCCGTATTTTACAGGAACTTGTGTGCTCTTTCGGCCGTTCAGATCGAATTTTTGCGCACCACAGGGCGTGACGGACGGATGCGTTTTCCGCCCGGTGAATCGCGCGGACCGCGTTACGGGCGACGAGCTGGGAAAAAAAACCGTCTGGCAACTCATCAAGCCCTACCCGAATCAGCCGGCGTCCCCGGCACTGCCCCGCACGATCTCCGTCGTACGTGTGCCAAACTGTGCCGCGCCGGCGGCGCCGAACGTTTCCAGGGGGATGGGGCCAATGAATACTCTAAACGGCGGATTCCTTAGCCTTTATCGCGTGCGACCGGAAGGCTAGTTCTTTACCCGCACCTACGATCACATCCCGCAACCCGATCCATTAGGAATTCTGCTTGTGCCATCGCGATCAATGACTCAATTCCGCGCAGTTTCGGCCCAGGGAGGTCAGCGAATGGCTTACCGATATGAAAGTGGCTGCATGAAAACTTGGCACATCTAGTTCAACCCTCAATACTTTCAGAGGCCCGTCAACCCTGCAAGCTGTAAAAGTTGCGCAAAGCGAGGTTCTGACCGAAGAGTATCGTAGATGGGATCTACGGTTAGACACAAATATACGTCATGCCCATCGATCGCCTTTCGGAGCCATTCAAACGCAGAATCCTTGTCGCCCAGCGCGATGTAGACGTCGGCGATGGCTTTCGGTGGAAAGGGACCGAGTTTGGACTCTTCGAGAAGCTCGCGTAGGATCTTGCGGGATTCCGACACGTTTCCGGAAACCGCATAGGCGTAAGCAAGTTCGGCGGTTGGGATAGGGCTATTTCGAATCTGTCGGCGCGCCGCCGTAAACTCGGCGATGGCCTCTGCATACATATGTTTTTGGAGATAAGCGTCTCCGAGCAACCGGTGCGCGTGACCAAACTCGGCCTCCAGCATCAAGGTCTTCTTGGACTGCTCGATTGCTTCGTCGTACCGCCGCATCAAATACAGGATTCGCCCCTTGAAGGCTAACACGTAGGGAGAAACCGGATCGAGTCGTTCGGCGGTTTCGCTCTCCTTCAATGCTTCCGTCAGGCGGCCGACGTCGGCCAAGTAAGCCGCATACCAACGGTGAGCGCCTGCATCGCCTGGGCCGAGTGCCAAGCCTTTGTGAAACTCGGCTTCCGCCCCCGCCCAGTCATAGTCGAGATATGAGGCGTAGGCAAGGTCGATATGAGGTTCCGCCAAACTGCTGTCCAACTTCAGAGCCCTTAGCGCAAGGTCCCTTATCTTCGGCGTAACCTCTCGCGCTGGAGTCCTGCTGAAGGCCGGCACGTTGATATAGGAACGGCAAGACCCATGTCTGCGGCCGCATAGCTAGGATCTTCGGCAATGGCTTGCTTAAAGTAAGCGGTGGCCATCTCGACGGAATCGGATGTCTGCTTATTCCAGAAATATACGCCCTTGAGATAGTCTTGGTACGCTTCTGCGCTGACCGGAACCGCCTTGCTGGGGGAAAACTTCAACTGTTTGGGACCGCCATTCTGAGTAAACTTCGTGCCGAGAGCCGCGACAATCGCCTGGGCGATATCGCGGTGGATGAAAAGAGCATCCTTGAAATCCCGCTCGTAGCTGTTGGACCACACACGGTACCCATTCTCGGTGTCGTCCAGTTGCGCTGTGATCCGTAGCCGATTCCCGTAGATGCGCACGGTGCCTTCGAGCACCGTTCGCACGTTTAGCTTTTCTCCGATTTCCCGGATATCCAGGGTTTTGCCGGGGTACTGGAATGCCGATGTGCGCGCGACCACGTGCAGCCCCTGCACTCTGCCCAAAGAATCAATCAGCTCATCCGTCAGGCCATCGCTAAAGGATTCGTCCTCGCTATCTCCGAGATTGTGGAAGGGCAAAACTGCAACGGAAAGGTTTTCGGGAGCTGGCGTTCTCTTGGACCAACCCATCCCAGCCGCGTCTATCCTATGTATGACAACACCCGAGTATATGGCGATAGCCGCGATTATGAGGGGCATCAAAGGAAGGCCGCGTTGGGCCGCCACCGGGCAGGATGCGATGTTACGGCCGAAATAACTGAATCCACACCCGGCTGAGGCGAAGGACCACCAGGCTGGCTTACCTGCTCGTCGACTTTCGACACTTCGGAAGGGACGGTCGTTGGCGAGGCTGTATCCGGCGAAGCGAGCGCACAAAACTTCGGGACATAGCCGCGACTCGGGAAGTCGATCCGAACCCGATCCTGCTTCCCCTCCTTCTCGTAGTACTTCGCCAGTTTCAAACGTGCGCGGCAAAGGCCAAGGGAACGCGCCTAGGACGCCCCAGGCGCGTCTTCCGGCGCGACGAGGCCCTCTCAGACTGCGGGCGGAGGGGAACAGCTGGCGAAACGTCGCGCAAACGCTAAATCTGCCCATGTCCACGGTAATCGACGCCTGCCGCCCCTGTTCGGAAAACCCTCCCTCGCGCTAGCGCCAACCGGGGCGCAAACACGACCCCTTACGCACTAGCTAGTTGCCGTTCGGAAAACAGATGATTTCCGTGCACCCAACGGCTCGGTAATTCGCGATTCGTTTCCCACGTGAGAGTAACTGATATGCCGGGTTCACGCCTGCGGGCCGCGAAAATACCGGCACGACTCGCGCCCGGAGAGCCCGGCGATAATCGGCACACCTCCAATTTTCGCGAGGTCGAAAAATGTTGGGCCCGGCGGCTCCTTTTTAAGGGCCGACAGAATCAGGCGCGGGCCTCGCATTCCTCACCAGATTGTGAAGGAAGTTGGACTCGGGAAAGGCGTAAGCCAGATTCTGGCTCTTCTCGATCTCCAAATAGAACACGCTCGCCGGGTCGGCCATCAGCGCGGTCACTAGTCCGAAAGAAACTCCTGTTGATCGAACTTTCGAGGCAGTTCGCGGGATGATGTCAACTCCCAAAATACGGCCGCGCGTTTGCAAGCGCCTCGATGAAGCGTGGGGCCATCAGGACACGGTCGACCAGTTCGGTCGTCGTGTGTTGCTCGGAAGCATATGTCGGGAGAAAGCGGATCAACTGCCTCGCGATCTGGACTGGAATCCGGCCCACGAAGGTGCGCGGTGGCTGAGTCCCCATCGTTCGAAGCGCGTCCAACCTGAGGATAGTGTCCTCAAATGTCGGCATCACTTGCGACGCGAGGCGCGCTCGAAGTGCAGGCAATCTGCAGTCGGCGCGGTGGATGCGAAAGAACTCCTTGCTGTTCCTTTCGAGAAGGGCAAGGAGCTCGGGGTATGACTCCCGCCAATTCAGCTTCCTGACAGAGTTCGGCAAATTCTCCGATCCTGCGCCGGGAAAGACGCGCAAATCGAACCCGGAACCCTAAGAACACGGCGAGGGAAAGGACGAACAACGGTTTGACGCTGGTTGGTGTGCAACCGTTCGTAGCCGCCACACCGGCACAGTTCAGAGAAAACCTTTTGCACTCCGCGCGCCTCTGCGCAGTTCTTAAGGGCAGGCTTTTTTAAGGAGCGACAGAATCAGAGAATTGTGCCTGGCATGGTTGGTGCTCGGAGGCGCTGTCCGTCGCAAAATTCTGAAACCCTCAGGGCACAGGATCGTAGATCGCGTCGCCCTCGGTCTGACCCAGGACCAGGCGCGTTACCTTGCCGTTCGCGTCCACGACAAACCGAGCGTAGGAGCCTGTCGAGTCAAATACCGTCTCCGACTGCGGCAGGAGAGGAAGAGCGTTCAGAAAGAGCCGGCCGTTGACCAGCGCGACTTTCTGGGTGTGACCCATGAAACCGGCGACTGTAGTGTTACCGCGGCGAAATTCATACGTTCCGACGTACCTTCCGAGAACAGCTTCGCTTAGCTGCAATGGGGCGGTCGCCGTGGCCACCATGTGAGGCCGGTCCTTATTGTTTTCACCGCAGACATTCTCAAGCATGTCTGAATCCGCCGTGTAGTGCACCGCCAGCGAGAAGTTCAGTGGCTTGGTCAACGTCTCCGGGTCGTCGAAAGTAACCTGGACCTGCATGTGTCCAAAATCGACGCGCCGGAATTTCTCCGTAACGCGCAGGCTTTCGGAATGAGGGTGACCTGCCCGATCGAGCCAGGAGCGGTCGTTGAACCCCGCGCTCTCCACCACAAGAGTGTCGCCCTCCCAGCGGCCTACCGAGTAACCCGCCCAGGTGGGATTCGGGTCTTCGGGCAGGTTGCGTCCATCCATGTGAATCTGGCGATAGCTTCTGCCGCCCTCGAACAGCAACGCGATAACGGTGGGAGACTGCATGATGCGGTAACTTCCATTCAGTATTTCCGAAGGACCGCCCGGCAGGCAGTTCGTAACAGGATCCTCCTTTCGGTAGTCGTCGACGCGCTGCAGAAAGAGGGCCTCTGCCGCTGGCCGGAAGACGGCTTCATCTTTCAGATCCTGTATCACGTCAAAGCGGTATCCGGTTACTTCGGTTTGCCATGTACCCGATAAATCCGGCTTGCCCTCCGCAGTTCGAGGAGCGGGGGCGGTCAGGTTTGGCTTGCCGTTGGCAAGTCGGGGAATCCCGGACGTACGCCAGTTGAACCACTGCGCGCTCAGCGGCACGGAGAGCAGCCCTAATGCCGCCACGATCGCAACTTTGTGCATGAAAGATTCCTTCCACATATCCGAAACGAGTCTATCAATTTTATTGGAGCCGATAAGCATATCCTGCGCAACCGGGTCAACGTGGCGGTTCTGCCCATGAACTCGCTGAGCCAGGCCTAGACCCAGTTCCTCACCCGTCAGCCTAAGAGGATGTTGAAAAAGGGGACAGACTACTCTGTCCCTACTCGTAAAACTTATGATTTCACGTTCGAGCGTGGGCGTGGACAGAGCGGTCTGTCCCCTTTTTCAACAAGCTCCTAAAGCTCGACCCCGCGAACTCTTGTCAAGAGATGCTCTCTAATGAACTGAACAAACAGATTGACCTGACCGGTATCATGTGCGTCGATAGAGAGTATATCTCGGCTTAGGATTGGCTGGGTCGAGCCGCAGTTTGTCCCTTCGCCGGCCTATTAGTTGGCTTGAGCCGGCATTCAGGCCGAGCGCAGCGAGTTGAATGATCGATCAATCGCGGACGTCTCGATTGACAAGAGGGCACAGGAAGAATATCATAGCGAGCGGCGTTCGGGGCTAAGGCGCCGTTGGGCTGTTTCACACGTCCGGGTCTTGTGACGAAACGAGCGGAGGAAGGGGCTAAATCGAGAATATGAAACTTTTCCTAGGGGTTATTCTTGCCGGAGCTTTCAGTGCGTCCCTGGCTTGGGGACAAGCTACGGCTCAGATTCATGGAACCGTTCAGGACTCCAGCGGCTCATCCATACCCGGCGCGGCTGTTAAGGTGACACAGACTGAGACCGGCGTCGTGCGACAGGCCACGAGTGAGTCGGATGGCGGATTTATCATCCCCAATCTTCCTCTCGGCCCATGGCGTCTGGAAGCGTCCAAAGAGGGTTTCACGTCGTTCAACGAAGCGGGTATCGTCCTGCAAGTAGGCAGTGATCCCGCCATTGCCGTCGCGCTCAAGGTCGGGTCGATTGCCGAGACCGTGAACGTCGAGGCCAACGCCACCCAGGTCGAAACCCGATCCCAGGGGGTAGGAAATGTGATCGAGTCTCAGAGGGTGCTCGAACTGCCTCTCAACGGGCGCAATGTCACCGATCTGGTTACACTATCGGGCGCGGCAGTACAGACCGCCACTAGCCCGAGTTACAGCATGAATACGGGCGTATTAATCTCCGTCGCCGGAGGCACCGCCTACAGTGTTCAATACCTGCTCGACGGCGCCACCCATCTGGATACCTACGTGGGCGTCGGTATGCCCCTTCCGTTCCCGGAGGCGCTGCAGGAATTCAAACTGACCACCAGCGCGCAGGACGCCACGTCCGGGGGCCACGCCGGGGCCACGGTCTCTTCCGTGACACGGTCGGGAACCAACAACATTCACGGCGACGTCTTCGAGTTCCTGCGCAATTCCGCGCTGAACGGAACGGATTTCTTCTCGACGAAGAAAGACGGGCTCAAGCGTAACCAGTTTGGCGGCGTGATCGGCGGACCCATCAAAAAGGATAAGCTGTTCTTCTTCGCCGGTTACCAGGCCACCCTGTTGCGGCAGACGCCGACCGACACGCAAGCATTCGTTCCTACCCCCGCCATGCTGACCGGCGATTTCACCGCCTACGTCGCCAACAAATGCGGCAGTGTCGCCGGCTTAGTCAATGGTCACCTTCCTACGCTGGACCCGACGGCGCTGAAACTGGCCCAGTACCTTCCCGCCTCGACCAATGCCTGCGGTCTGACCTACTTTGGACTGCCCGTGCATGAAAATACGGGACAGGGCGTCATGCGAGTCGACTACCAGATCAGCGACAAGCAAAGCGTTTTCGCGCGGTATATCAACAATACGGACCAGAAGGCCGATCCGCATACTCTGGCTCCCAATAACATTTTGGCGACGGGCTCGGTCGGCATCGACGACATGCTTAACTCGCTCGTGTTTGGGGATACCTACATCGTTAACGCGAATCTCGTAAATTCCTTCCGCGTATTCGGAAACCGCGTGGGTGCCAATCACTACCCCTCGATCGTGCCGTCGGGGGTCTCCTACCAAGGTCTCGGTATCAACGCGAACCCCGACGGGATTGCGAACTATTTCAATGTGATCGCGAGCGGCGCTTTCACGATCGATGGCGCCAATCAGGCGATCACGCAGGACCATGAGGATAACTTCGGTTTCAATAACGACATAAACTGGATCCACGGGGCGCACCAACTTGCCTTTGGCGTTAGTTTTTTCAGGGGCATCGTCATCGAAGACTCCTACGCTTACGCTGCCGGGCAATTTACTTTCGGCGGCTTGCCAACGGCCCAGGGCGGAACCGGCAACGCGCTCGCCGATTTCCTGGAGGGAAAAGCGGCAATCTTCAAACAGTCTCCTCCCAACCCGGACTACAGCAGACAGAACTTTCTGGGCCTGTATGTCGCGGACACCTGGAAACTCACGAAACGGCTGACGGTGAATGCGGGCGTTCGCTGGGACCCCTATCTGCCTTTGCAGTTGATCAATCATGATGGTCTGCAATTCAGCCAGGCCAATTTTTATTCGGGGATCCGGAGCACGGTGCTTCCCTCGGCGCCTCCCGGAATCCTGCTGTACGGCGATCAGGGTTACATCGGCAATTCGGGCATAGGCTCCAAACTGAACCACTTCGCGCCGCGTTTAGGGCTTGCCTATGACCCGTTCGGCGATGGAAAGACCGCAATTCGTGCCGGAGCGGGAATCGCCTATGATTTTGTTCCGCAGAATATCTTTGAAAATATGTCTTCGGTGTCGCCCTACCGCCTGTCAGAAACAGTTACGGCTGTCCCTTTTTCTAATCCGTGGAACAATCCAACCACAAACGGTGTCAATCCGTTCCCTTACAACTATCAGCCAGGCGTCACGCCCTGGCCGACCATCCCCTACCAGAACTATATCGTCATGAAACCGAATATCCAAACTCCCGAACAGTACCAGTGGAATCTTGGCATCCAGCGTCAGATCACGACCAGCCTATTCGCCTCGGCGACTTACATCGGTTCGCACATGATCCATACTTGGGATGGCCTCGAACTGAATCCAGCAGTCTACATCCCTGGCACCTGTTCTGCGGGCCAGTACGGTCTTACCGCAGCCGGCAATTGTTCGAGCACGGCCAACACCGGCCAACGGCGTTTATTGGGACTCAGCAATCCCAGCACTCCCAACGGGAATACGCTGGGATCCATCGCCGAGATCGACGATGGCGGCACGTCGAGTTACAACGGCCTCCTGCTGAACGCCACCTACCGCAAAGGGGGCATCAACATTCAAGGCAACTACACCTGGTCCCACTGCCTTGGGCTTTCCACCTCGACCTTCCAGAGTTACGCGGCATCCTATCAGCACGTTCCCGGTCAGGATGGGGGACCCGCGAACCGGAACCTGGACTCGGGCAACTGCACCGGCAACCCCACCAACCCCTCTATCGTCGACTACCGGCAAGTCGCCAATGTCACGGCCGTGCTCAACACGCCGAAATTCTCTAATGATTGGGCTCGGCGCATCGGAACCGGCTGGACGTTCTCCTCGATCGTCACGCTGCGTAGCGGCGCTCACCTGACGCCGAACACCGGTTCCGATGTAGCCTTGAATGGAATCTTCCTTGCCTCCGGGACCTTCCCGATACCGCAGCGGCCCAACCAGGTGTTGACGGACATCTCGGCAACAAACCAGGGAGCCAGTTGTTCACCCGGCCCCTGCGTCTCCTGGCTGAATTCGGCCGCTTTCGCCAATCCCGCTACGGGCACTTTGGGGAATATGGGTGTGGGCACGATCGTCGGTCCGGGATTCTGGGAATGGGACCAGACGATGTCCCGCCAATTCCGGATTACCGAATCTCAACACCTTGAAGTCCGCGCGGAAGCGTTTAATGTAACCAACAGCGAGCGGCTGGGCAACCCCGGCGTCGTCCTTTCCAGTGCATCCACATTCGGCAAAATTACGTCGTCCGCGACGTGCGGTACAGTGTCAGGATGTGAGAGGGTCATTCAGTTTGCGTTGAAATATGTTTTCTGAACGCTGAAACCTTCGGATTGCCTGCACGGTTGAGAGGGTCATTTTGGAATAACTCGGCCCGCAAGGATTCTGCCCTAAAACGGAGGAGCAAAACTATGCTGCACGTTACCAAGGGATCACACCATGAATAAATCAAGAACCAAGTACGCCCTCCAAGGGCTTTCTCGGATTTTGACAGTGTTGGTTTATGGGAATGCTTTCGGCGGTCTCGCGGTCGCTGCCGGCCCTCCTCCCGCGACCTTCAATCGAGACGTGCTTCCGATTCTGCAACAGCACTGCCAGACGTGCCATCGGCCGGGGCAAGTCGCTCCGATGTCTTTTCTTTCTTACGGGAGCACGCGTCCGTGGGCGAAAGCGATGAAAGCGGCGGTGCTGGCCAAGAAGATGCCACCTTGGTTCGCGGAGATGAAGGAGAGCCAGAGTCACATTCTGAATGACAGTTCGCTGAAGCAAAGCGAAATTGAAACAATCTCAAGCTGGGTCGATAGCGGTGCACCTGAGGGTAATCCGAAAGACGCGCCGGCTCCAATTCAGTGGCCCGAAGATGGTTGGCTGATTAAGCCGGATGTGATCGTGCGAGGACCCACCTATACTGTCCCCGCGGCGCCAAAAAACAATGTGATCGAATGGACCGATATCGTTGTTCCGAGTGGCTTCACAAAAGATACATGGATCACTTCTATGGAGTTAAAGCCAGATCATAGAGGGGTCACCCACCACATATGTGTCCATTTTGTCCCCCATACGCCCGACATTAAATACAACGTTCCGCTATGGGTCGACAAACCGCGTGATGCACAAGGCCTGGAATTACCGCGGGCCAAAGGGGACAAGGCCGCCCGGAGCCCCGTTTGGGCCAATGCAACTGGAAGCGAGATCTGCTATGTGCCGGGCAATCAAGCTGAGGACTACCGGATTTTTGGAGCTGGCAAGTTGATTCCGGCGAATACGGACTTTATATTCCGGCTTCACTATACCCCGAACGGAACTCAGGTGGAGGATACACCCGAACTCGGAATGACAATAGCGAAGGAGGAGCCCAGCCGGCACTATTTGTCTCTACTGATTTCCGCGCCTCAGGATGCACAAAGTTTCTCCATTCCACCGCATGCCTCAAACTGGGAGAGCCCTGTCGCTCAGACCGAGTTCATGGAGAACGTCGAATTGGTCTGGATGATGCCACATATGCATTTGCGAGGTAAAGACATGAAATACAAGTTGATCTTTCCGAACGGCGAAGAGAGCGTTGTATTAAGTGTGCCCCATTACGATTTCAACTGGCAGCTCGGATATAACGTAGAACCCATCAAAGTGCCGAAGGGGACTAAGCTGATTGTTTATGCGCATTATGACAATTCGGAAAACAACAAGTACAATCCGGATCCTAATCAGACCGTCCATTATGGCGATATGACGTGGGAAGAAATGATGTCGCCATTCTTCGACGTGATCACCGACAAGAATGTAGATCCGAAGAAAATCCTTAAGCGAGATACGATCGTGGGTAGTGGCGCTTAAAACGACGCCCTATACGATAGCGAGCTCAGCGGCCTTGCGTAACCGTGTCAATCAAAACCGGTTCTCCGCTCTTTACGATTTCGATCCCGCGTTTGATGGCGGGCGCTATATCCTTGGGATCGGCGATCGGCCCGATGCCTTGCATACCGTAGGATTTTGCCATATTGGCGTAATCGATGTTGGGATCGGTGAGCTTAGTACCGATTGCCGCCCGGCTGACATCGCGATTTGAACGCGCCGCCATAGCCGTCACGAGCATGACCTCCTGGTGATAACCGCGATTGTTGTGCATCACGTTCAGCATCGGAATTTTGTGATGTGCGGCCGTCCAGAGCACGCCGGGCGCGTAGTTTAGATCGCCGTCGCGCTGGAAGTTTACGGTCAGGCGGCCGTACTTCTTGTTGGCCAAGGCCGCCCCTAAAGCCGAAGGCGCGCCGTAGCCCATGCCGCTCCCTCCGGAACCGCCAATATACTGATAGTATTTTTCGAAGTTCCACAGCTTGGTGGGCCATCCGCTCAAAAAGAAATCGACTTCCTCTCCCACCAGCGACCAGTCTTCGTTCTTGATCTGCACCCACAATTCCGCAGAAATGCGAGCCGTCGTGATCGGACTAGCGTCCCATCCGGCGGCGGCTTGTTCGAGCATCCGCTGATGCGCTTGTTCGTGCGCCTGCGCCAGTTTCGCACCTCGTTCCTGGAGCACCCTGCGCCGGTCCGGCGTGATCAGGCGCTTACAGGCGTCAATCAGCACCGGCAGTGTTGCTTCCGCGTCACCTGCGATCGCCATGTCCACTTCCGGATAGCGGCCGAAATCCTGATAATTCGATTTCTGGAACATGTCCATGCAGGAGATGCTGATCACCTTGGCGCCATCCTTGGTGATCTTCCTTGGCGCGGACATCTCAATCCGATTGCTGGGCGACATGCGGTGCGTGAGCCCCCACATGTCCTCCACTTCCAGTCCCAAGACGACATCTGCGGCTGGGACGTTACCAACTCCCGCCAGCGGATGCCGCGTCGGGAAATTCAGACGGAATCGATGATCGTTCACCGGCGCCTGCAACGTTTCCGCCAACTCGACCAACAGTTTGATGCCGTTCTGCGATCGCGCCATGCGGCCGGTGACGATCACCGGATTCTCCGCGTTCACAAGCAACTTGGCAACCTCGGCGATCGCGCCCGCGTCCGCCTGGGGAGGCACCGTCATCGCCAGCTTCGGAATCCGCAAGTCGGTTTCCATGATGCGATCTTCCTGCAGTTTCGTATCCGCGATGATCGCGACGGGCCCCATCGGCGGAGTCATCGAGATCTTATAGGCGCGTACCAGCGATTCGGCAAATGCCTCCAAGGAAACCGGATTATCGTCCCACTTTGTAAAGTCGCGGATGATTGCTGCGGGATCTTGAGCGGTGTGCGTCCACTCTACGTAGCCCCGGCGCACGGCCGCATCCATTTCGTTGCCCAAAATCACAATGAGGGGCACGCGGTCGCAGTAGGCGTTGTAAATCGCCATAGTCGCATGTTGCGTTCCGACGGTGCCGTGGACCATCGAGATGATGGGCTTGCCTTCGATTTTGAAGTAGCCGTGGGCCATCCCGACAGAGGACTCTTCGTGGCAGCAGGTCAGCAACTCGGGCTTGGTGTTGCCGCCGTAGTTGACGATCGATTCGTGCAGGCCGCGGCAACTCGAAGCCGGATTCGCCGCAACATACTCGATGCCAAGCGACTTGATCACCTCCAGCATGAAATCGGCACCGGGCCGCTCGTTGATCAAGACTTCGGCTTTCTGTGGCGCTGCGGCTGTCGCGGCACCGCCAACCTGTTGCGCTGCGGCAAGGGGAGCTTGTGCCGCCAGCGCTCCAGCGGCAGCTCCTTTTAGGAAGCGGCGACGATCAGTTTTTTTAGATGCCATGATTACCTCACTCCGACTGCCTATCTTACTACCGCCACGGGCGATGCAACGTATATCGCGGATTGGCCGTTAGGTAGGGAGACTCGAGACAGGGATGGTCGGAGTCCGTTGAGTAGCAAAAGGATCTAACTCTGACAAGAAGAATTTTGGTGTAGAATTGGGATCGTCAAATACAATGAGAAATCGCCTGCAGCTCTCAACAATAACAATGAATGCCGTAGTCATCCTCTGGCTGACGGTGTTGCCCGCTGCGGCTCAAGCACCTTATCGAGCCCCGCGCACCGGCAGCGGGAAACCCGACCTGAACGGAATCTGGCAGGCCCTGAACACCGCGGATTGGGACTTGGAGGGTCACGCTGCCGCGGTCGGACCGGTGCCAGTGCTGGGTGCCGTCTTTGCAAAGCCACCCGGGTTGGGCGTGGTGGAGGGCGGGACGATTCCCTACCTGCCGGAGGCGCTAAAGAAAAAGAAGGAGAACCAGGAGAACTGGGTGAAGCTGGACCCGGAGGTCAAGTGCTATTTGCCTGGAGTCCCACGAGCCACTTATCTTCCGTATCCGTTTCAAATTGTCCAAGGCGTGGACAACATCGTGTTTGCGTACGAATACCAAAACGCCATTCGCGTCATTAATATGAAGGCTCCCACCAAGGCCCCGGCTGACACCTGGATGGGCTGGTCCAATGGCCGCTGGGACGGGGACACTCTGGTGATCGACGTGACCAGTCAAAACGACAATACCTGGTTTGATCACTCTGGGAATTTTCACAGTGACGCATTGCATGTGGTGGAACGCTACACGCCCCGCAGCGCCGACACCCTCAATTACGAAGCGACAATCGAAGATCCCAAGACCTTTTCGAGGCCCTGGAAGATCAGCATGCCGCTGTATCGTCGAGTGGAGAAGGACGCGCGGCTCTTGGAATACAGATGCCCCGAAATGGCCGAGGAGTTGTTGTGGGGACACATGAGCAAGAAGACAGGCGACCAACAACCTAGTAAATAGATCACAGAAAGAGGAGTCTCTCACATGATTTATCGCGACATTCTTCATCGCAACGGCGTTCTTTCCTCCGTGTTCACGGCATCCGCAGCGATCCTGCTCCTCGCGCAGGTGCCCGCGGCCGGCCAACAGGCGGCGCCGACTGCTGCGACCTCGACCGCGAAAAAAACCTGGACTCCCGGTCGTACGCCCGACGGAGAGCCCGACATCACGGGAGTATATGATTCCCGGACCGCAACTCCGGTTGAAAGGCCCAAAGAACTCGGGAGCAAAGAATTCTATACCGATCAGGAGTACAAAGAGGTCAGCGACCGGTTGCACAGGAGAGATCCAACCGCGCCCGGCGTGGGAGTGGCGAATTTTGGCGAGGGTGGAGGCGGCGGTACCCGCGTCAATGTGCAATACGAACACGATCTGTTCGGCTACGACGTATTCCTATCCAACTACGTCGTGACGAAGCGTACGTCGCTGGTCGTGGGTCCGGAAGGAACGATCCCGCCGATGCTGCCGGAGGCGAGAGAGAGGAATGCCAAGCGCAACGCCTACGTCAGGGCGCATGAAACCGACCGCGTGCAGACTCTCAATCTGGAAACGCGCTGCATATTGTCGAATCGTCAGTTGGTCCCGCTGTTTCCTATTGAGGACAGCAACACTCATTTCCAGATCGTCCAGGGAAAGGGATACGTTGCCATTTACCAAGAGCTCAACCACGACGTGCGCGTCATTCCCACCGACGGGCGTCCGCATCTGGCGAAGGAAATCCGCCAGTATCAGGGCGACTCGGTAGGCCACTGGGAGGACAATACGCTGGTCGTGGATACCACGAACTTCACCGATCAGACGGCGTTCAGAGGCTCCACCGAGAACATGCACTTGGTGGAACGCTACACGCGGGTTTCTCCCGACATGCTGATTTACCGGTTCACGGTGGAAGATCCGCACACGTGGGACAAGCCTTGGACCGTGGAAGTCCCTTGGATGACGGCTAAAGGGCCGCTTTACGAATACGCCTGCACCGAAGGGAATGAATCGATCGGCCTCATTCTCGGTGCCGCACGAGTGAAGGAAGCAGCGGCGGCGAAGACGGCGAAATAGTTTTATCGTGCAATGCGGAGTGCATTGCCTGAAAGGAGCGAACTTCATATGAAAAAAATACTGATGGTTATGATTGGTGGGATAGCCTTGCTCATAGCGGGTGCACCTGCCTGGGCGCATCACGGGTTTGCGGCGGAGTTCGACGCCGACAAACCGGTCAAAATGAAGGGAACTGTTGTTAAGTGGGATCTGATCAATCCCCATTCCTGGCTCGAGATCAGCACGAAAGATGACGATGGCAAGGTTGTGACGTGGCGCTTCGAAGGCCCGCCGCCAAACACTTTGTTCAGACTCGGTGTCACCAAAGACTCTCTGCCGCCCGGCACGGAAGTTATGGTCGAGGGATATGCGGCCAAGGACGGATCCAATCGCGCCTCCGGCAAGAATGTCACGTTTCCCGATGGCAGAAAGCTGCTGCTAGGCGTGGCGGGGGGGCCCGAAGGCCGCCCCGACAAATAGCCGAAGGCTTTCGACAGTAACTGAAAATGGATTGATCTCTTCGCCCCCGGTTCTGCGACCGCTGTTTCGCGACCCTGCTTTGCCATCTGGCCGCGAAGCAGGCGAACTGTTTTTGTTCATTGACGGAGAGTATTGCCGAAGGAAGCGAATATGAATTCCAAGCTTGTCGCGATCGTTGTGACGGCCGCGGGTCTGATGGGCATCTCCACGGCGGTTGCGCAGCAGACCGCGCCCAGACCGCTGTTGGCGGAAGAGGCGTTCAAGAACGTGCAAGTGCTGAAAGGCATTCCGGTCGACGACTTCATGCAGACCATGGGCCTGATGACCTCCGCCCTGCAATTCGATTGCGCGGATTGCCACATCGCGGCGGGAACCCAAAAAGTGGACTGGGCGGCGGACACCCCCAGAAAGAGAATGGCGCGCATGATGGTGACGATGGTCACGAACATCAACAAAAATAACTTCGGGGGCCGGCAGATGGTGACGTGCTTTAGCTGCCATCGCAATCGGGATAAACCGTTGACCACGCCCACCATGGACATCATTTACGGTACCCCGACGGTGGAACCCGATGACGTCTTTGCGACGATTCCAGGAATGCCCGCACCTGAATCGATTCTGGACAGATACATTCAGGCGTTGGGCGGGGCCGAACGTCTCGCCGCCCTGAAGAGCTTTGACGCCACGGGAACTGCCGTCGGATATGGCGGGCTGGGAGGTGATGGCGCGGTCGAGATTGCCGCCCAGGCCCCGGATAAGCGCGCGATGATTATCCTATATAAGAAGGATACCGGGCGAGGAGACGAGATCAGAAGCTTTGACGGTCGCATCGGCTGGGTGCGAACGCCGCTGAACGTGTTAGGAGAATTCCAGCTTTCCGGTGGCGATCTGGACGGAGCCAGATTTGACGCCCAGTTATCCTTCCCGGGGCAAATCAAATCGCTTCTCACAAACTGGAAGACGGGCCCGCCAATGTCGATCAGTGACCCTCCCAATCCTCAATCGCCGGAGCCAGGAGCGGCGCCGCAAACCCACATCACCGATCCCGTGCAAGGCACAGGGCCGCGCAATCTCCTCGTTACCCTCTATTTCGACAAACAGACGGGCCTCCTGCTGCGCGAGCTCCGCTACGGAGGTTCACCCATCGGTCGCGTTCCCACCCAGATCGACTACTCGGACTATCGGGACGTCAACGGCATCAAGTTCCCGTTCCGCATCACCTACGCGTGGCTCGACGGACGTAATTCGATCGTGCTGACTGACATCAAGACGAATGTTCTGATAGACCAGCGGAAGTTCGGCCGACCGGCGCCGCTCACCGGGAACTAGTCACGAACACGAGACAGAATGACCGGTGATTGACACCAACCGGGCCATTCGATAAAATCCCGCTGATGAAACACACACTCTTCCCATCCGATCGCGGGCGGCAACGCCGTGCTGCTTCTCCGGTTCGCTCTCTTCTATTTTTCTCCTGTCTTCTCGCGCTGCTCGCGCTGGCCAGCATCCCAGTTTTGGCCCATCATGGGACCGCGGCTTCGTACGATCCGGACACTTTCGTCACGAAGAAAGGCATCGTGACGGAGTTCGTCTGGGCCAATCCTCACAGTCAGGTTCACTGGGATGTGAAGGAGGCCGACGGCAAGGTAGTGAATTGGGGCGGCGAGCTTCACAGCATCGCGCAGTTGATCAAGAATGGCTGGAACAAGAACCTCCTTAAACCGGGCGATGAAATCACCGTCACCGGTCATGCCTCGCGCGCGGGGGCGCCTTACATGGTTGTGACTTCGCTGAAGCTTGCGAATGGCAAAGAGTACTACCGCGACGCGGCTGGAGCGGAGACAGGCAACTAATGCGCACCAGGCTCTTGGTGTTTACGATTGCGGCTTGTGCGGCATTTGCCCAGGCTCAAGCGCCTGCGCCTGCCGCGGGTCGCGGTGGCGCTGGCCGAGGGGGTGTCCCCCGCGTGGTGCCACCGGAACCATGCGTAAACCAATGGATTGTTCCCGGGGGATGTGACATCGGTCGCGTGGATCCTCACGACTTAAGCGGCGTTTGGACGCGCTCAGGTGGCGGCGGAAGTCTGGGCAACGACGTCAAGATGACTCCCGCTGGCGAAGCGAAGTTTATGAGTAACAAACCCTCGTTCGGGCCGCGCATGGTTCCACCTGCTCTGGGGAATGATCCGATGGGAAAGTGCGATCCGTTGGGACTCGTGCGCAATATCCAGCTCGAAGTGGCAGGGCGCTCTTTTGAGTTCGCACAGTTGCCAGATCGCGTGATTCAATTCTTTGAATGGGCGCATCAATACCGCACGATCTGGACCGATGGCCGGGAGTTCCCCAAGGATCCGGAGCCGCGGTGGAACGGCTATTCAGTGGGAAAGTGGGAAGGGAATACCTTTGTGGTGGACACGATGGGCCTCGACCCGAGGACTTGGCTGGATAATCTTGGCCATCCCCACACGGGCGATATGCGTGTACAGGAGCGATATAACAGGCCTGACCGCAACACGCTCACGATGACGTTCACAATCACCGACCCGGCGTATTATCCGCAGCCCTACGTGAGCGGCGTCAAGACCCACCGCCTCAATGCGGAAAAGACAGAGGACGATAAGATCGAGACGTTCTGCGTGCCGTCTGAAGAAGAAGCCTTCAATAAGGCCATTCGCAATCCAGCAGCGGGCCTAAAGTAGCCGGTCTTAAACGGTTTTCGACAAGACGGCCGGATTCGGCGTGAATCCTGCCCTTTTGATTTTCTAAAGTACACAGGCTAGCGGATCACGCTACTTTGATCGCCCCGGCAAACCCTCGGCCAACATCGGGATGCGATAGATCGTTCTACCCGTTGCGCCCGAACTAGTCGGGTGTCCATCCCCGTCCGTAGAACCGGTGCCGACCACATAAAGAGTTCTCTTGCCGGGTCCGGCGAAAACCGTGCCTGTGAGCGCGCGAGGCGTTGGGATCAGCCCCAGATACTTACCCTGCGGGCTGAAGATCTGAACACCCGGGGTCGTAGATACGTACACGCGGCCTTCGGCATCGATGGTGGAGCCGTCGCCGTTGCCTCCGGCTTCGAGCTTCCACTCGCGCCGATTTGTCAGTTTGCCCGGCGATGGGACGTCGAAAACAGAGAGCGTTCCGCCGTTTGTGACATACAGCGTCTTCTCGTCCGCGTCCAAAACGATCCCATTGCTGCGAATGTCTTCGGCAGCAAGGGTGATCTGGCCCGCGGAACTCGCGTAGTACACGCAGCCCTGGCTGTAATACGCTCCGCCGATGCTGTCGGCTGCGAGATCGTTGGGGCGTCCCATCCACATTGACCCATCGGAGAACTTATTTGCCAGCATTTTACGTTCGGGATAGAGAATAGAGATGCCGCCAAACTTCGGCGCCGAAGGGTTCACGCTGGCCGGAGAGCCAGGCATCGGAAGCCGCTGTACCGCAAGAATCTGTCCCTGCCGGTTCAGAGACAGCGAACCCGAGCCGTGTGTGTCTGAGAGAAAGATCGACGCCTTGTCGTCCTTATCAAGCCTGAGAACTGCGCTGTTGTCCTCCTGATTCACCAACAGGCTGCCATCAGGAAGGGCAATAATACCGTCTGCATTGTTCCCGACGGTTTGCCAGACCTGCGTGAACTTCGCGTCCGCAGCGATGATCCCAGGAATCGCACTGATCTTTACCTCGCGTGGGGTTTGGGATGCTTCAGCAGGTGCGGCACCCCGCCCCTGCGCAGCACCTCGTCCTTGCGGCGGCACGGGGCGAGCCCCGGGCTGACCTTCGCAGGTGGTCGGGTTCAGCGCGGTTGGTTGAACCTTGGGTGCAGATTGGGCGAGAACAAGGCTTGACCCCGCAATACAAATCAGGAACAGAATTTTCGAATGCATAGTTCTCCTGGACTCTCGAGTTCTCGTGATCGGGACAAACCACTTTGCGTCTGACGTCCGCGCACGCCTGCCTCGGCGGATCGTGCGGCTCGTTTGCGGCTAACGCCTAACCGCAGCGGGTTTGGCAAATTTGGCAGCGTCGATCGGCACGTTAGCCTGCACGTCCGTCAAGGTCGTTGTGGATTGGCCGTCAACCCATGTGGCAATCCACTTGAACGGCATCTTGACCCCTGTGCCCGCGACGTCGCGATAATCGTCGAAATCGACGTGCGCCGGGACGCGGCCGATCGGCAGCTGGATATAGCGCGCCAGCCGCACCAGCAGCCCGGAATTCTTGTCGAAAAACAATTTCACCGGTGGCTCCGGGCCCGTTCCCACGGCGGCCCAAACCTCGCGGCCTTCGATGGTCGTCATGCCGACCTTCCACGCACTTCGTAGCTTTCGGAGACCGGTTGGGAAAAAGGCAGTCGCATCAATCTTGGCGCCCTCTAGTTGCCCTCCCGTCAATTCGATGAATGGAATAGGCTTATCGGGCTGAGAGATCCAGGCGGCGGAGCCGTCGTACGCCGTGATTCCGTCTCCAGCGCGATAATGAACCACTGTGGACCGCACGCCAGGGGCCTTGAGGTAGACATCAACCGTTCTCTTCTCGGTCTCGGTGTCGAATCCGACATAGTTGCCTTTGGCAACAATGCTTGTAACGCTGGCCAGCCGCTGTAGTCCTCCGAGCGCCTGCATGTATTTGTCGAAAAGTTGATCGGGCGACGGCGCCTCGTCAGGCGGGCTGGTAATTTCGATTTCATCGGGATCATACAGCGGCTCGCTGTATTGAACGGCAAGGCTCGGCGTGGACTTAGGATCCTCGCCGCCGCGATGGCACGTGTAGCAAGTGACTACGCTCTTTCCGCCGAAATTCTGCCGGTTGATCGCCTGCATCATCCCGATCATCATGCGCGCCTTGGTCTTCAGCTTGGTATCGTCGGCGTAGTGCTTTTGATCGCCGGCGGCCGGAAGTCCGTGGCAATCGATGCAGTTCATGTTCGTCGAAGCGGAAAAGAATCCCATCGTGTCGAGGAACTGATCTACCGTCAGTCCCTTGAGCAGCCGGATGTCTTTGTAAACGTCGTCAGCCATCTGAGGCTTCGGCGCGGGCTGAGCCTGGCCGAATGCCAGCGCGGCACTAAGAACAAGCAGCACCACCCCGACCATCGTTTGATAATACGAAATATTTTTCATTATGATTCCTTTGGCATCTGACTGATTAGGCGTTTGCTTATAATCGGTTCGTTTATGATCCGGCGCCGCGCAGAACCAGATTACAAGCCTTGCGCCAGCTCCCGATCTCGATGAATTCGCCCGAGTATACTGCCCGTGAAATATCAAGTCAAGATCGCATGGACCTGAACGTCGTGCGGTCTGCGCTTGCTATCATACTGATCCTATGGCCGAAACGATCGCACTCGTGACCGGAGCGAACAAAGGTATTGGACGGGAAATATCCCGCCAACTTGCCACTCAGGGTGTTTTCGTTTTGATCGGTGCCCGTGACCGTGAACGAGGAGAGCAGGCCACGGCCGATCTTCGCGCTCATGGTCTTCCCGTTGAGTTCATCCAAATCGACGTGACTTCGCAGCCTGACGTGGATCGCGCCGTGGCTGAAGTGGAACGCCGTTTTGGGCGGCTCGACATCTTGGTGAATAATGCGGGGGTTGCGCTGGATTGGTATCCGGGCTCGGAACTGACGGTGGAGGCTCTACGGGAAACATTCGAAACCAACGTTTTTGGTGTGTTTCGCGTCACGAAAGCGTTTCTTCCTCTGCTTAAGAAATCCGAACACGGACGCATCGTCAACATGTCGAGCGGTCTTGGATCCATGACGCGTCATTCGAATCCCACCAGCGGACTGACGTTGCGGAATATGCTGCTGGCGTACAGCGCATCGAAGGCCGCGCTGAACATGATGACGGTTCAATTCGCCAATGAACTGAGGAGCGCGGGGATCAAAGTTAATTCGGCATGTCCGGGTTTCACTGCGACCGACATGAATCAGCATCAAGGAAAGAGAACGGTGGAGCAGGGCGCGGCGACACCGGTGCGATTGGCACTGCTTCCCGACGATGGCCCCACGGGTGGAGTTTTCAGCGACGACGGCGCCGAGCCGTGGTAGGAGCTCAATGAATTGAACCACTCATGGCGCTCGCGCGTTGACAGCCGGAAGCGCAGGGCAATAGCCTTGTTGATTACTTCAGGAGCGTGGTGAGGAATGCAAAAGCGAATCCTACTCTTAGTCATCGCTGCAGTTGCGCTAGCGGGAACGGCTGCAGCGCAGGCCACGCAAACGGGACGTCCACCTGCGAGGCGCGCCAACGGGCTGGCGGACAAGCAGCCCGATCTTCCAGCCGGTCTCTTCACGGCGGAGTCGACGCTGGCTCGGACGAAGATGCGCCACGAATGGGCAGACGTTCCGGTCGGCCATGTCAAAATGCACGTCTGGATCGAGTATCCGGATGGTGAGGGGAAGGCGCCGGTGGTCCTGGTGATGCACCCCGCGGTCGGCCTGACGGATTGGGTTCGCGCCGAGGCGGACCAACTGGCAGTGCAGGGCTTCATCGCAGTCGCCCCCGATCTCTATTCCGGTCTGGGTCCGCATGCTGGAAACTACGACTCGTTCCCGTTTCCGGACGATGCTATAAGAGCGGGGGCGCGCCTGAGCAGTAAAGAGGCGGTGCGGCGCTACAAAGCCGCTCGCGAATACGCGCTGCACTTGCCTCGCGCTAACGGCAAAAGTGCGAGCGTTGGTTTCGACACAGGCGGCGCCTATAGCTTCCGGCTGGCCGCGGAGGCCCCGGAACTCAACGCGGCGGTGGTCTTCTATGGCACGCCGCCTGACGAAGCTACTATGGCCAAGATCAAAGCTCCGGTTCTGGCCTTTTATGCCGAAGATGACCCGGCGATTACGAAGACCGTGGAGCCCACCACCGCCGCGATGAAGCGCCTCGGCAAGTCATACGAAGCGTACATCGAACCGCGCGCTACTCACGCTTTCATGATGTATCAGGTGGAAGGTGAAAACGGCGCGGCGATCCTCGACGCATGGCCCAGGACGATCGCGTTTCTGAATGAACACACCAGGTAGGTGGGAAAGGACACACCCATGAGAAAGCACACCATTCAAATCATCCTTGCCGCGGCTCTGCTGGTTACGTTCGCAGTCTGGCGATCGATCGCACCTCCCGCGCGCAGTCCTGCCGGCGCGATTCATTCGGCGCTGCCGGATCCATCCATGGCGAGAGTCGCGCTGAACTCGATGATTCGCCATCGCGAATGGGTGCAGGTTTCGACCGAATCCGGCGGGGTATTGGCATTCGTGGTCTATCCGGAGCGCTCCGACAACGCCCCGGTGGTAATGATTAAAGACGCCCAGCAGGGCGCAAGCGATTGGGCGCGAGCCGTAGCGGATCAAGTGGCGGCGGAGGGCTTCATTGCCGTCGTCCCCGACGTTCTCACCGGAATGGGACCGAAGGGCGGCGACGCGGATTCGTTTGCGACGCCAGCCGAGCGGACCGCCGCGCTCGACAAAATGGGCTCACAGGAAATCGCACGCCGCATAGAAGCGGTTCGTAGCTACGCTCTTGCATTGCCGGCGGCCGATGGCCGGAACGCCGACCTGAATTTGGACGCTCAGGATCATCGGATCGGGGCTGCGGTGTATTCGCCGTCGGGCAAAACACGGACGACGAACTTCGAGTTTGCGGCATGGCCCGGAGCGATAGCCTTCCTGAATCGCGAGACTGACAACCGGCCCGTGATCGGAACGAATAGCAATGCACCCGAGGATCACACGGCCCATATTGCGATGTTGATGGCGCAGACTGCCGCTGGCCGGAGCGCTCCTGGCGGCGGTATGGGCGCCAAGCAACCCAATTTGCCCGCCGATTATTTCACGGCGCAGTCAACGCTCGCCAATTCCAAACAACAGAAGGAATGGGTGGATATTCCGATGGGCGACGTGAAGCTTCACACCTGGATCGAATATCCGTCCGGGACCGAAAAAGCGCCGGTTGTGATCGTGATGCAGCATGCCACCGGTGTGGATGACTGGCTGAGGGCCGTGGCCGACCAACTCGCGGTACAGGGATTCATTGCGGTCACGCCCGATATCTGGTCTGGCGCCGGCCCCAACGGCGGCAACCGTGATTCGTTCCAGTATGTGGACGACGCGATGAAGGCTACTGCAAAGATCACCGCCGATGAGACGCAACGGCGTTTCAAGGCCGCGTGGGACTACGCCATGAAGCTGCCGCGTTCCAATGGCAAGGGCGCGACTATCGGTTTCTGCGCCGGTGGGGGCAGCAGTTTTCGTTTTGCCGCGGAGGTCCCCGAACTCGGCGCGGCGGTGGTTTATTACGGCACTCCGCCGACCGAGGCGGAAATGGCCAGAATCAAGGCTCCGGTTTTGGGCTTTTATGGCGAGAACGACGCGCGCGTAACCAGCACCGTGGAGCCGACCATTGCCGCCATGAAGAAGCTGGGCAAGGTGTACGAGCCGCACGTGTACCTGAAGGCTACGCACACCTTCGTCATGTTCCCGGAGATCGCTGGCAATCCCGCGGCCGTCAACGATTCGTGGCCCCGCGCCATCGCGTTCATGAACCAATACACGCGCTGAGCGACGCATCCAGTGCGTTGTCCCGTCATTTTCCTATCGGCATGCGTTCAAAATAACCCCCGCCCTGACGGGACGGGGTTATAACCCCTGGCGTCAGCCATGGGATTTGAATCGTAGCGAACCGACCGCGACAGCCTATTGCAAACTGGCGCTTTATCTCGTCTTGTAGAACTGAGTAAATAGATCGTCCAGCGCTTGCGCCATGATGAACATCCCGGTCGGCTGGCCCGTGGTGGATACGACCGGAATGCCCGCGTTACGCAGGTTCTGCGTGAGCACATTCACATCGGGTACGCCGAGACGCAGGAGTGTAGCGCCGAACGTCGTGAATGGACGGGCGGTACATTTTTTTGCGCGACGCCTTTGAATTCCACGAAGTCCAGGTGCATCTGGGTTCCGGGAATCACCGACTCGCTGGTCCTGTACTGCACGCCTTTTAAACCGGCAACGTCCAGACCACCCGTTCCGAAGGTGGTGGGTTCCTTTGGCTGGAAACCGAGTTGATCGCGATAGAAATGCATGGTTGCATCCAAATCTTCGACGGTGAGTGTCATCTTCATGTCTGTGACATTGGGCGATCCCGGACCCGGCGCGGAGGCCTTATCCGCGTCACTGGCCTGGACGAGAAGAATGAAATACCCGTCGAGATCCTTCACGGCAAGCTGACGCTGCGGACTATTCGCAGTCTTGACGGTCATCGGCTTGCCACCGGGCGTGACGATGTCGGCGTGGCGGCCACGAGCTTCGCCACCTGGGCATCCAGATCCCGCACCGTAAGCGTCATCAGCGTGGCGCCGGGGTCGGTCAGCTTGCGGCGGATGTTCTTCGTGCCGACGTCCTTGAAATCTTCCTGTTCGAGGTGAACTTCTTTCGTGGCGAGGGCAACCTCCGCCGAGCGGTACATCGCGTCCGGCGACGCAAGATACATTGGGCCGATGATGGGCAACAGTTTGATGTAGGCGGTCGGATTGTCAGCCGGTCCGCGCGGCGCCCGGTTCATCGTCAGCCCCAGAGTGTCGCGGTAAAAAGCCAGGTTTTTTTCGAGGTCTCCGATGAGATGGAGACCGTTGCCGGCTCCCTGGACTTGAGCTACCGGTCCCACTTGCGCGGGCTGGGCCGGAGCTTTCTGCGGGTTACCGATGAGCATTAAACCAGCCGCGATGATCGCCTAGCTTGCGAATCTTCGACTTAATTGCATATTGCAATCCAGGATGACTAAGTTCTTAAACTCTCCGGCGCGCTAGATGGGCCGCGTGAAAAACTGAAAATAAACATCGTCCGGACCACGCGCGATGATGAGATTTCCCACAGGCTGGCCAGTGGTGGACACGATCGGAATGCCCGCGTTACGCAGGTTCTGAGCGAGGACATTCATATCGGGGAATCCGAGCCGGAGGATCGTGGCGCCCACATCGTGAATGGACGGGTGGTACATCTTCTGCGGAACGCCTTTGAACTCCACAAAGTCAAAATGGAACTGGGTGCCGGGCACCAACGACTCGCTGGTTCTGTACTGGACGCCTTTCAAACCCGCAACATCCAGACCCGTTCCGAAAGGAGCCGGCGTTTGTGGCTGAAAACCGAAGTTGTCGCGATAGAAGTGCATCGTTGCGTCCAAATCCTCAACCGTGATTGCCATTCGGAGGCCCATGACATCGGGTGATCCGGTGCCGGCGGGGGACGCCTTTTCCGCCTCACTGGCCTGCGCAAGAAGAATGAAATATCCGTCAGGATCTTTTACCACCAACTGGCGCTGCGGACCGTTCGCGGTCTTCACCGTCATCGGTTTGCCGCCCGGCGTCGCGATATCGGCGTGCGCCGCCGCGAGCCTCGTTACGATGGCATCCAGATCGCGCACCGTAAGCGTCATCAATGTGGCGCCGGGATCGGTCAGTTTGCGGCGGATGTTTTTCGTACCGACGTCTTTGAAGTCTTCCATTTCAAGGCGCGTTTCTTTTGACGCGAGCGCAATCTCGGCAGAGCGGTACATCGCGTCCGGAGACGCCAGATACATCGGACCGATGATGGGCAACAGTTTAATGTATGCGGTCGGATTGTCAGCCGGACCTCGTGGAGCGCGGTTAATTTTCAGGCCCAAAGTGTCGTGGTAAAAAGTCAAGCTCTTTTCCAGGTCTGAAATGAGATGGAGAACATTGCCGACGCCCTGGACCTGCGCTACCAGCCCGACTTGTGCCGCCTGCCCTGATGCTTTCCACGCATCGCCCAAGCCGAGCAATAATCCCGCCGCGACGATCCCGCAGCTTACCGATCTTGCGCCTGATTTCATGTAGCCTCCACGAGATAGTTTCATCTTTGAGTATCGTCAGTGCCGCCAGGATTTCAGAAAGTTCGTTCCGACCGTCATTCACGAGCGCACCAACTCTTAAACTGGCTGTTAAGCTTATAGCACCCCAATCGGGCCTGTCAACAAAATGACAGCTGCTACTTTGCGCGGCCCATGTAACCCTGAGCCACCATAGATACTTTGTAGATCGACCGCGCCCAGCGTTCGTCGCCCTTACCTTCAGCTCCTCTGGCTACGATGAAAAGCGTTTTTTTGTCCGGCCCAGCAAACGCCACGCTCGTTGTGGGACGCGGCGTCGGAATCGTGCCCAGGTATCCTCCTTTTGCGGAGAAAACCTGAATTCCAAGGGGTTTATTGTTGTTCGTTGCTACGTAAAGACGGCCGGCGGCGTCGATTGCCAGGCCATCGCCGCCGTTACGCGTGTCGCCTTCTAACCTGGCGAAGTTCCGGCGGTTGCTGATCGTCCCGTTTGGTCCCACATCGAACGCCAGAAGAAACTCCGATGGCGTATTGCTGATGTAGAGCGTCCTTTCGTCGGGACTCAGCAGAATGCCATTCGCGACTTCGATGTCATTCGCGATCTCTTTCATTGCTCCTCCGGCGTTGATGTAATAGACGCCTGAAAGCTTTGGGGTCGTGCCGTCGGTGATGTAGACGCCTCCCTCTTTGTCGACGCATAGATCCCTCAGAGCAACCAGCGGTTTCCCTTCAAAGCTGTCTGCCAGGACCTTCCGGTTGGGAGCCAGGATCCGGACCTGCTGCTTCATTCGCTCCACGTCAACGAGGTTGCCTTTGTAGTCGATCGCCAGCGCCCCGGCGCCGTTCGTGTCTTCGAGGTAAGAAGAAACCTTCCCGTCTTTGTCGATCTTGCTGATGCGGCTCGAAACCTGCTGCGCAAACAGCAGGCTTCCGTCCGGTGCACCGACGATCCCGTCCGCGCTTTCGAATCCCGACCAGACAAGCTGCACTTTTGCCCCATCCGCAATAACTCCCGGGATGGCCATCGCTGTGCTCTCCGCAGGCGGCTGTTGCGGCATGGCGGATTGGCTGAGCAGGAAGAGAACGCCAACCAGACAAGTGAGGATTGCGATCGATGATTTGCGGAGCATAGAACCTTTCCAGTTTCAGATAATTGCGCGGGGAAGTTTAGTTCGCCGCCGCCAGGTACTTTTTGAAGAACGCCATCGCCTTAGGCCAAGCATCCTCCGTCGCAGCGCCGTTCTTCCCTAAATCCTGGCGATAGAGAAACACGTGCGTCGCGTCCTGATATACGTGCACATCGAACTGCTTATTCAGGCGCTTCATCGCCGCGGTTGACGGCTCAATTGTGGGCGCCAATCCGAGGTCGTCCGCCCCATAATAGGCGGACACCGGAGCCTTGATCCTTGCCATGACCTCTTCTTTGGGAGGGCCGCCGTAGAAAACCACCGAAGCGTTCACACCTTCGATCTCCGCAGCCGACTCCCACGCCAATGCGCCTCCGTTGCAGAATCCAATGACGCCGAGCTTCCCGTTAGCCATTGGCAGTTTGAGCGCATAGTCCCGAGCCACGCGGATCCGATTGAGCACCTCAGAGTGCGGAATCTTGTTCAGGGCCGCTCCCGAATCGTCCGGAAATTTGAACGAATCGTAGTTGCCACCGTTGGGTCCCAGGCCCGACGTCAAATCGGGCAAAACCGCGATGAACCCTTCATACGCCAGTTGATCCGCGATTCCGCGGAGCCAGTTTGCGCCGCCTCCGGGTGTGATGGGCTCTCCCATGTCCATGCCGGGCCCGGGCTGGAACACCAGAACCACAGGAGCCTTGGTCACATTTTGTGGATAGGAAATCCAGGTGTGTACCTTCGTGCCGCTTGCCATCGGAATATCGAGCCACTCACCTTTTCGCGGCGATTGCGCGACGGTCTTGGCCGCCATCAGGAAATTCGCGGGCAGATCGGGGCGCTTGCTGCGCATACCGCCGAGACCATCGCCGGCCCCTCGGCCAGCCGCCGCGGCCTGGAACAACGCAGGCATCTTCTTCCCGTCAAGTCGGGGCACGTCCAGTCGAGCGGAAAGCATGGCAATTGCTTGGTGCCATGCGTGGTCGGTCAGAGCAAAATTTGTCGTGAGGGCCTGCGGCTCGATAACCGTGGTCTCGATGCGGCTCTGATCTTCGGAAAAGCTGAAATGAGCCTCAGCCGCATTTCCATTGGAACCTGGCATGGTCACGGCATACGCTCTTACCGCGGCAGTGCGCCGCGCGATCTCAATCTGCCGCTTGGCCAGCGTCTGCACGATGGCGTCGGAGCTGCCAAAAGAGTCAGTGCCTCCGCCATTTGGACCCATGCCACTCAAGAGATCCGGAACCACGGCGATGAAACCATCCGAAGCCGCATCATCGCCTACGGCTCGCAGCCAGTCGCTCATCCCCTGGTTATTGGCCGTTACGATCACGACCGGAGCCTTCTTGTCTTCCCGCACAGGAAAGACAACAAATGACCGAACCGTGGAAGTCCCGACCGGAATGTCAATCCATTGAGGGTGTCGGAGGCCCGCCAGCGCATTGCTCAGCGCAACCTTCGCCGTTTCCTGAGAAGGGAGTCCCGCCCGGAGGAGAGCCGCGGAACTGATCCTGGCAGGAAGCATCGGCTGGCCAGGGCGCGCGCCATGTTGTGCCCATGCATATCGACCTCCCGTCAGAGCCGCCAGAACGATTAGTGTGACTACAGCTACGCGTACCTTCATGGGTGACCTCTTGGAAAAATTGTAATCACCTGTTCCGATCAGGGCCTGTTGGCGCTATTCCCGGTGAGCGGCGTTTCCTAACCCCATAGAACGTTGTTATTATCCGCCGGAAGCCTGCCCGCGTCAACGAAGTTTCCATGACTTCGAACATTATGGAGACATGGGATCAAATTGCCGTGCGGTTTTGTTCTCCACGAGGGCCTCTCAGGCCGCCCCGATTTGGGCAGATCAATCACATAACCAGCGCGGAAGGTCGGAGCGTAACGCTTGGTGGTAATTCGAACCGCAAGTGCCGCACCTCCGATTGAACACGCGAAGTATCTTTGCTGTTCTCCGAAATACGCGGCCGATATACGTTGACCATTGATCAACGTGGCGTCCAAGTAAATGAGATTGCGGCAACTGACTGATCACGAGATTCTCTGATGACTTCACGTGCCCAGAATTGGCTAAGCATCCTGAGATTTGTGATGCCTTCTTGTTTATCCAGCACGGGCTCGAATTATTGCGGACCCCAATCTGAGGACCTCGAAATCGTTCGACAGCCTCCTGCTCCATTACTGCTCCGATAGGAAGAGCAGGCTTTTGAAAACAGGCAACTTTCACTCGCCTTCCATTGACACCGTGGACGTTATGGTCTGTATTTTCAATCTGCCGCCGATTTTCCCAAGCTGGACGTTACCTGGTTAGGGGATGTGTGGATTCCTTAGACCGTTCGAGGTCGAATCCTTCGCGAGTCCCAGCGTGGATTCGGGAATCTGCGGAGAAAAGAGTTGTAAAACCGTGTTTCTGGGGAGCCAGACCTTTTGCTTCAGTAATTTATAAGCAACTTGTCGCGTCGTTGTACGGATTTTGTACCAGTCTTGTCGCTCGTAAATAAAGGACAATACAGCACATAGAACATATGGCATGGATTTGAAAATCAAATCCATTGCTACAACGAATTCTCCGCAGAGACAGCCTGCTGCACCGAGGCTGCGGGCGAGGTTAGGAGGACGTGCAGCTCATCTATAGACTTACGAAGAGTACGGCTACCTATTTTTTGCCGGCCCATTTGGTCGCAGCCCCGCATACGTCGTTCGTAAAGCCGGTGCGTTTGTTAATCAAGGTGACGGTCTTGCCGTCCTTCCCGAGTTGATAAACAGAGACTGCGGAGAGAAGCGCTATGCCGCCATGTTCCGTCGCAACGATCCACCGGAGGCCAACATTCCAGACGAAGATGTAACGGCCATGTTTATGGCCTTTGACATATACGTCGGTCGTGTCAAACGGCTCGCCCGGCAAAGCGATATTGCCCATCACGCTGCGCAATGCAGGCGGCAACCCAGAAGGAAGATCAACCTTGACTGCTCCCGGCGGCGCGGGGCAGTCCGAGATCGCATCTGCCTGCGCGGGCGTGACAGATGCCACCATCGCCAACGCGCCGACCATGATGCAAATCCATTTCACTGTTGAATAAGAAGATAACGCAATGATCGAAGATTCGACAACCTCGCGTAAGCTGACGTTGATTCAGCAATTGAGCAATCGCGGCGCACATTCGCTGACTGCGGCCGGGGTCGTCGAGTCCGGTATGGACTTTGTGAAGCGGATCGTTGCGAACGATCAAAAGTGCCGCACGGCGGAGCAGATTTCATTCGAGCTCGAATCGTGAATCTACAAACCTCTGGTTAGTGGTTGACCTGCACCTGGTACAGGGCATAGTTGGCATGGCACTGCGGATCAAAAATATCGAAGCGGCCACTGTCCGGCGAGACGACCGAGACGATGTTAGCACCGCTTGCCGGCCTCGCCGAATCGAACCTTTCGAATTGGCCTGCACCGATCCAGTACTCAAAACCCGGCTTGGCTACCGAAACGACATACGTCCCCACCACGCGCTTAAACGCGTCCATCCTGCTGCCGCTTTCGGGGTGGTCCCAGGCATCCTGTTCCACCAGGTTCCGGGGCACGCATAGCATTGCTTTGAAACTGGAAGGAGGTGTGACGAAGCCACCTCCGCCAATCGGATCGTCCGCAGGCGGAGTGGGCCACGCAGGGGGAGCGGGCTGAGAAGGTCGCGTCACCACCTTCGGCAGCGGGGCGCGACAGGCGGATTGGCATTAACGCTGGCGGCCGCCGGAACTGAGCGTGGTGCTTGCGGAACGCTGGCGACTGGCGGATTAGGGCCTATCGGATCGGCGGGATATCGGAGGAATTTCCCAGAACCAGATCGGTCAGGAAGTCCTGAATATTCCGGGGAACGAAATCGTTCAAGCGGCTGGCGAGGTCGTCTTCGAGCGCAAATTGCTCGTGATGCGCCGTGACAAGACTTACCCACTTGCGGACCAGCTTGCCATTGAGCGGGAACACCACATTCGCTTCCCTCAGGAAGATGATATCGGACAGCACGAAGTAGCGTGGAGGTGCGCCATAGGCGTATCCACAACTGAAAAAGTGATTCAAGGAAATGGCCGGCGGTTGTTGCGGATCGGTCCAATGCAAGCGCTGAAAGACGCCCGCCCACCGGCTACGCCACGCGGGATCGGCCTTGCAGTCGTCGTGATCGAAATTGGGCTCGAGTTCAATTTCCGGGGCGCCGGTGAGCCCTTCGAGGGGGGTCTTGTCAACCGGTGTACCCGGGCTCATGATCCGCACGAACTCGGCGTCCACAGCCGCCTTGGCGTTCGCGGTCCAGGAATTCACGGCCCATGGGGCTGCGACCGGAGGAGGGCCCTGTTGCCGAGCCGCCGCCGCTCGAATCCCCTGGAGTGATGTCGGCTCGGGGGGGACGGCGGGAGCGAGGGTCTTCAGGCAGTCTCCGAGAACACTCACAAACATCTTTTGATTGTCCTGTAGCGTCGGATCTCCAAAGAGCAGCTTTCGCGTAGCGTTGTCTTCCGCCAGACTACGCCCTGCAAAGGAAGTCTCGGGAGCGGCCCACACCAGATGAAGTTTTCCATTCCGGAGGGCCGCGGCTTTCACGAAAAACCGTAAACTGATATAGATTCCGTGGATTGCGATTGTTTCCTGCACCACCTTGGTCCTGGCATTTCTGTACTCGACCACCGGACGGTGGTCTGTGACCGTGACCACAAGTGTGAGCGGCGCGTTCGGGCGCACGGCGATTCCATAGCCTGCGAGCGCACTCACAACTTCATTCCGCTGCGCGGCTAAAGAAATGTATTGCGCCAGCGATGCGTCGGATCGCAGATCGAGGGACACTTCCTTCACAGTGCTCAGAAATTCACTGTCGTCGATTTCGGCGGCTTGAGAATACCTGTTTTGCGCGTAAACAGACGAGCCACAGAGCAACAACAGGCAAAAGATGAAGTGGGCAGTGGCCTTTCGCACCATATTCGCAATCAATCCTTCCAGCCTAAAAATGGGGATGGAACGCCGATTCTTTCAACGATCTCCTCCTGATCTGCCGGCGGCGGGCCTGGATCATGGTTTGAAGATTAGCACGATTCTGCGATAATCCTCGAAAGAGACAGCAGCCAAGGCCCACGCATACAAGGGAGGAGATCAAGCGCAATGCGCTATTCCGCTTTCTTACTGTCGGTCTCGCTTGTGCCCCTCTTCGCGCAGAATAACCAAAGCCTCGTCACAGAGCGGTTCACCGGGCGCTATCACTGCGGCGGCGATTGGAGAGATTTTGAGTTCTTTGCCTCCCCTGTTATGGGCCTGCTGGGCGTGGTCGATCCGGATGAGGGCGTTACCGCAAGCATCAACATGTCTTTCCATTCCTTCAACGGCATCGAAACCACCGGCTACCGATTGAAAGGAACGTATGACGAAAGGACCGGGCGCTTCCATTTCGAGCCCGAGCCATGGGTAAGCCATCACCCGGCGGTGTATGAGGCCCTCGGCATCGAGGGGACATTCGATGCGCAGACCGGGAAAATAACCGCAAGGATGCTGAACGATAAATGCGACAAGGTGGATATGGTACCGCGCGGAGAGAAACTGCCTCCGTTGCCGGATCAGCCGCCCGCCCTGGTCGCGCCTTTCGACCGGAAACGGCCCGAAACGCTTCCGGGCGCAACCAACGTCACCAATTACCTGGATACTGCCTCTTATAGTGCGGATTTCGAGTACCTGGTTCCAGCCTGGTATGACCCTCCCGGCACCGTGCACGACGGCGAACCAGTCGACGAGGTGGCCGACCTGATGAAAAAGGAAAAGTTCCTCTGCGTGGGCTCGGGTCGCGTGACGTGGGATCCCAGCGGAACGCAGGGAACCGCGCCTGGCCGGCAGGACGGAGTGATCGGGCGTTCTGTCATCGAATGTATTGGCGATTGCAAGGGCCTTTTTTACCGGCCCATGGTCGCCTCGGCTGTGCACTTGGGAATGACAAGGCCGCTCCCGACGATGCAGATCGCGGGCAGGCTCGGGGGCACACTGAATTTCCAATGGAAATTTTCGCGCACCAACAAGTCGCAGCCCCCGCCGGAGATTTATGTTCATCAGTGGACCCCTCTAGTGGGCTTTGGGCCGTTCGATCCCGGCCCGGCGGAAATCGCGCGCCGAATGGCGGCGGCGCCGTCGTGCAAGGCTCCCCGCAACAAGTAAAATCAGGCGATAGGAGTAAATGACATGAAAAGCGTCCTGCTGGCCTCTGCAACGCTGGTCCTGAGCGCGTCTCTTGCCTTTGGGCAGGACCCCTGCAATCAACACCCGCTCAGGCCGGATGGCCGCAACAACTGCCTGGAAATTGGCGCCGCGATTCTAAAGGCCAGCCTGGACGACGTTTTCGGCAAGGATACCGCCAAAATCGAAGCCGCCCGCAAGCGCTACTTTGCGCTGTGGCCTAACGGAGCGGGAATTGACCAAGCCGAAAGAGATTTCCTTCGGGCGCTTCGGCAGAAAGACTCGTATTACCTGGCAATGTCAACAAGCACTGTCATGAACAACGTGTTCGTGAAGGCGGGGAATGCCCTGGCGATTTTGGGCGGCGATAGCGACCTGAAAGATCTCAACAAGGTCCCCGACAATGTGGATGGCGGCATACGGCCGTACGCCAAACCTCTGTTCGCGCGGTGGGTGGCCGCGATGCGCCGCGCGGAAGACAAAAAGGCTCCATCGGGAAGCGCAATAGTGGACGGTTCGCAGAACCTCATGCAATTCGTCGCCAAGATGCTGAACGATCCTTCGGCCAATCCGAGCCTGCTGATAGACACGCTCCAGGACGAATCGAACTGGCGCCATGCTTACGAGGATGCGCGAAACTGGTCGGAGCTGATGTCGAGCGGCCTGAATCTTTCCAAATTTGTTCCGCCCGACGTTTACATCCGCAGCCAGATGGAAGCGGATGTGAGCTGGGCGCTGGGCCAGAACAAGCGCGACGATCTGCCCGACCCCGTCGCGGCGACCAAGGATGTCTACGATCTTTTCGTGACGATGTTCGGTAAGCAGCAGGTATTCGACGCCGCGAATGCGACTTTGCGGGCGCCGAAGAATTCCGTGGGCGGACTTGCCACGCGCACACCGGTCGAGATCGGCGAATTCGTCATGTCGCCGTCTCCGAATCCATACTATTTATTCCTGAGCCAAGTGACGAAAAGCAGCCCTCGCGCTTACGCGATTGCGCTGGCTTTCGATCCCAATATCCTGCTGACCATGCAACCGGCCGCCGCGTTCAACATGAAGGACAACTGGCAAAAGGCTTTTTCGGTCTACAACCAGCTTGTGGCGAAATACGGCGAAGCGAACGTTCGGGAAGCGGCGGGGCGATTAAAAGACATCCCCAAAGATTCCGAAGGCCATATTGCCGGAGACCCACAATCACAGCCCTTGCGGGTCTGGTTCCAAGCGCTTCTGAAGGATCCCAAAGCGGCCATCCCGGATGGTCAGGTCGCACATTTCCGCGCCAGCTCCTACGATCCGCGCTGGCTGGGAAAATCTGTGATCGTGCGTGGCGCCGTTGCGGGCGTCGATGTCGACACACATGGTTTGCCGCATTATGCGACCATTCATTTCAAAGATTCCCGCCCTGATGGCTTTGTGGGATTCTCTCCCTACCCTGACATGCTGCAATCCAGCTACGGCGACAATTTTGCCGGTCTGATTGGCAAGACGATAGAGGTTCAGGGCGATGTTCAGAGCTTCGGCCAAGGCGCCGGCGTGCGCATTCTGAGTCTCCGGCAACTCAAGGTTCTGGATGCGGGAGCACTCGCGAATTTCCGGGAATCGACGCCGGATTGGATGAAGCTGCCCGCACCTGCCGGCAACCTTGTCGATTCACCGAAATACCTTGCCTGGAAGAAATTCCCGACAGGCTCGAAGGCCAGCTACGATAACAGCTTGTTGCACGAATACCAACCGGGCACCAATCAATACACCAGGACCAAAATTTCGCACGATACCCTGACGCTCGTGTCGATTGACGGCGAGCGGGCCATAGTAAAAGCGGAATCAACGTTGTCCGGGAAGATCGCAGGCAGGACCGGACCCGACACCTCGTCCAGCGATCAACTGATCTTCCAGGCGAAACAAGCGGCGCCGGGCGCGCCAGTGGACGACCCCAGCAGAATCGTCACGCGCGGTGAAGAGACGCTGACGATCAATGGGAAGAAGATCGCCACCAGGTGGGAGTGCGTTACCCGCGCCGACGATCCAATGACGTTTACGAAGACGTGGACGAGCGACGACGTACCCGGCGGTCTGGTACGCACGCAACAGCAGAGTCATTCGCAGATTACCGGCCAAACCTATCGGGACATCCGGCAAACCCTTTTGGCCCCCATCGATGGCGTTGATGCCCAATTGGGCGACGCGACTTCCTCCGCGCCATCGCCGGCCGGTCCCACGAGCCTTCCGGTAAGCAGGGGAATGCCCGGAGCTCCGGTGCAACCGGCGCCGGCATTGTCAGCGCCGCCGCCGAGCCCGGGGCGTCAGGTTCCGTCCGCGACGTCAACCGCCGGGCAGCAGGAGTTCATGACCCACTACAACGCGGTAATGAGGCGCTCCGCCCAAACCAGGGTTGCTTTGGCCCAGGCTCAAAGGAAATTATCTCTAGCCGGCGTGCCGCTTCCGGACGATATCCGCGCTGCGCAGGAGCGCCTGCCTAGCCAGCAACAGGCGGCGAATCTGACCCTTCGTACGCGCGACTATGCGGTGGGCGAGCAAAGCCTTCGTGCCATGGAGGACACACTGGTGGTCATCGAGGATTTCCTGGCGAAGGCAGGCACAACCGTCAACCGCGGCAATTCCCAACGACGATGAGGTGTGCATGAAATCAGAACGACAGCATCACCGCGCGAAATCTGAATGCACTCGGAGACTCGCTGAAGGTGATCGAGGATTTTCTCGCGAAGTAGAAGCGGAACAGTGCTCGATTGCTAGAAAATATTTTGTACCGGAAGGCTGCTTTTGGTGCGTTTGACGACTTTAGTGACTTTGTAGAATCAATAACTTGTGAGACTTCAAAATCCTGTCAAGTTCGTGGTTCGAGCCCATGCCGGGGAGCCAAACTTTTAGCTTCAGTAGCTTACAACGTATTTTTCGCGACGCTGTACCGATTTTGTACGAGGGCCAATTCCGCGTAAATCACTGTAAACATGGCACATAGCTCTTCTGGCATGGATTCGAAAATCGAATCCAAAGAGCGAATGGCTGCGGCTCGGAAAATAGAGGAAGAATCCGGGGAACGCCTGGCACCAATCCTCGAGCACGCGCAGGAACTTGCCGGTCGCGAGTTTCTGGCGCAACGTAACCTTACCGCTTCTCTCAACGAATAGCATCGCGTTCGCGAGCCCTTCACGAAGGGCAAACGCCAAATACCAAGGGGCATGAATTATGAAAACCTCAAGTCTGACGGCGCGGATACCGCCACCGGGTCGTGGCTCTGTGGAATTTGATGGAAGCGTAGAATGACGGCCCTGACATGAAACCCGTTCACCAGGAAAAATCTCAAACTCGCCGCTTGTCTGCGTCCCGGAAAACATCCTGACACCCACGGCGATGCCGGCGACCGGGCTTTAGCATCTGTAGGCCTGCATCGTTTGGCATTGCGTCGCCTGAGCCCAAGTATTTTGTAAGATGCGAGCTTTCTATGACACTCACGATGGAGTAGTCTCCAGAACGATTATGGAACAAGAGAGGAGTGCGACCCTGCCCGTACCGATCCCCGCTACACCCGAAGCCTCTGCGACCCTCATCCGCGCACGCGGACGGCTGCCGGTTGTACTGCTGGGGAACGCCCTCATGCGAATAGCCGGAGGAGCGAGTGGAATCCTGGTGGGGCTATACCTGGCGGATCTCGCTAATCATGGAGCACGCGTGGACGCGGCGCTTGTGGGAATCCTGGGTGCTGTTTCGTTTGGGGCGGAGCTTCTCGGTTCCGTGCCCATGGGCCTGCTTTCGGACGCGACGGCGCCCCGTGCGCTTATGACCGGCGGAGCGCTCCTCGGCGCTGCGGCAACCCAACTGTTCGGGATGAGCGGCTGGGTTGAGGTGTTCTTTTTGAGCAGGGCCGCCGAGGGACTGGGTGCGGCAGCGGGCGTCCCGCCACTGTTGGCTCACCTCACGGACGTAACGGACGGTGATCCGGCCTTGCGGTCGCGGGTGATGAGCTACTTTGAGCTTTCTCTGCTCGCCGGCCTTGCTCTGGGCGGGCTGCTCGGCAGCCAGCTCTGGAGCGTTTTGCATACAAGCGCCTTTGCCGCCGTCGCCTCAATATATTTTCTCTGTGCCGGGCTTTTGTTTTTTGGTGCAGCAGGCAGCAGAGGTTACGGCCGGCAGGAAGCTTTTGCGGGCTTTGCCCATGCTCTGCGGGAGCCATCGCTTCGGCGATTGGCGCCCATCTGGCTCTGCGTCAACTCGATCATCGGGCTATGGCTGGGGCCGACCGTCACGTTCCTCATCACGCATACCGCGAAGAGCGGGCAGTTTCTCGCCGGCATTTTCGCCGACCAGCCCGAACACGTCGGCTGGCTGATGCTCGGGTACTCCATGGTCTTCGGCGCGGGCGTCAGCGCCTGGAGCGTTGTGTTGCCCCGGATGCACATGGTGCGCGCGCTGCGGATCTCGCTTGTGGCGATGCTGGTTGTCTGCGTGGGGCTCTTCCTTCTGAATCACGCCGGGAATCAGGCCGCAGTCACGCGATGGACGATAGGCGTCGTGACGGCCCTATGCATCATGGTGGAAAGCGGCTTTACACCCGCAGCCTTGTCATTGCTCGCGGGAGTTGTCGGCGCCCATGCCGGAAGGGGCGCGGCCATGGGAATCTACTCCATGCTGCTCAGTATCGGCGCTATCGGGGGCTCTCTTCTGGCAGCCGCTTTGGGGAATAGTTTCGGAATCGATGGACTCATTTATGCCACCCTGATGATGGCCGTTGTTGCCTTAAGTCTTGTGCACAGAGTCCCGGCTCAGAAGGAGAGCATCAATGGCGCCTGAAGAGTATGATCTGGTGATCATCGGGGCCGGTTCTGGCGGGCTGACGGCTGCCGGCTTCGCAACGCAGCTCGGGGCCAAAGTAGCGCTGGTGGAGAAACACCACATCGGAGGAGACTGCACCTGGACCGGGTGCGTTCCGAGCAAGGCGCTGCTGAAGGCGGCCAAGGTCGCTCACGACGTGCGCACCGCGTCGCACTATGGCATTGCCACGAATGCGCCGGTCACGAACATGGCGAAGGTTCGCGAATACATTCGCGCCGCCATTCAGCAGGTGTATCGGTTCGAAACTCCGGAGGAATTGCGGCAGAAGGGTGTAGAGGTGATCCTGGGCGCCGCGCGGTTTCTGGACCCGCGGACGATCCTTGTCGGTGATCGAACGGTCCGTTCGAAGGCCTTTCTCCTCACAACCGGCGCGAAGCCGTCGATCCCGCCCATCGCCGGTCTGAACGAGGTTCCCTTCGTCACGTATGAACAGATATTCGACAATGACCGGTTGCCGGAAAGCATGGTCGTCGTGGGCGGCGGACCGATCGGCATGGAGATAACGCAAGCCTACCAACGCCTCGGCGCAAAGGTAACTCTGGTGGCCGATCGGTTGTTGCCGAAGGAGGAGCCGGAGGTTCGCGAGCTCATCCAGCGCATCTTTGAACGCGAGGGAACTCGCTTTGTCTGGGGTCGAGCCAAGTCGGCTCGCCAGGATGGGAACGCCGTCGTGATCGAGACCGATAACGGAGAGGCGCGTGGCGACTTGCTGCTCGTCGCCTCCGGCCGTAAGCCAACGGTAGACGGCCTCGGCCTGGAAAGCGCCGGTGTGAGCTACTCCGAAAAAGGCATCCCCGTCGACGACCACCTGCGAACCAACGTGAAGCACATTTACGCCGCAGGAGACGTTCTCGGCGGCTACCAGTTCACCCACTTCGCGGGGTGGCAGTCCTTTCAGGCCGTCCGCAACGCTCTGCTTCCCGGCACCAGTTCCGGCTTTACGGACCTGGTGCCTTGGGTGACCTTTACCGATCCCGAGGTTGCGCGCGTCGGTCCCAGCGAAGTAAGGAGATGCCATGAGCAGATCGGTCCGGCCGCCCTCTTACTGGCGCTGTCTTTGCTGATCGCAGTTGTGGCATGGGTCGTTCTCAGGGCCTGGATCTTTAGGGAAACGTGGCTGCACTATCTATGGCAGAACGACAGCTACGTGCTGCATCAAGAGTGGTTTGCGGTTACGCTAGTCTGCCTAATCTATTTCACAGTTTTCTTGTTCGTGCGTTGGCAGCTGATCGCTTGGCCGATGAGGTGTGAACTCCTTGGTAGGATCAACGATCTGAAATTGCAACTCGACCTGGAGCCGTTGGATTCCCCGGCGAAAAAAGCCAAGATCGACGCCATGACAGAATTACTCTCTGGCGCGGCTCGAAGCCTGAACCAGATTGGGCCCTTGGATCGTATCCTCTGGACGCGAGGCCAGGAAGTAGCGGCTTGGAGTCACGTCGACTACGTCGAATGCGAACTTGCCGTCATGCAGCCATTCGGCACGGTAGAGGCCAGCCTCGAAACTGCCGAGCGGAACCTTCGGGAGATACGAGCTGAGGATGCAGGTGCATTGGCTGATCTGGTGTGCACAGCGAATTAGCTGTCGCCCGATCCGAAGCGAAGGAATCGTTCGACAATCGTTTCCGATGTTTGCTCTACGAGGCACTAGGAGTTATCGATAGCGACTATGAGATCGAGCTGGACGATACGATGAATTGGCACAACAAGACTGTCTGGCTGACCTAGCTCGGAGTTTTGCTTCTAATCTCGCTGGAGGGCACGAGGCGCGGGGGGTGGTGAACTTTTCGCCGCGGGGGCCATTGGGGGCTTTCCGAGCCGTCTTATGCGCGCTATGAAGCAAGTTGACGACCCGACGGATTCCAGCCGCTACTGGACGACCTTCTTCTTAAGCCCGTTAGTCGGGGCCTTGGCGGGATGGACGGGGATTCTTATCGTTGAGCTGGCAGTCAAGTTAAATGTACTAGGCAGTGCGTTTAGCGAAGTCACACTCGAGACCGGCTATGGGAACTTCGCGTTGGCAATCGCGTTTATGCTGGGATTCTCCGAACGGCTCTTCGATGCAATTACTGGGACTATCGAGGCAAAGGTTGACAAGAAGGCCGAAGCGAAAAGTACTTCTTCCGCCGGTAGTCCGCCGTCCTCAAGCAGCCCTTCTTCGAGTTCCTTGAGCAGTTCTCCTGTATCCGTCAGAGCCGACGCATTAGCCCCTGGTGGCAGCTGATCGTCGATGTGCTCCCCAGGGGCTTGGAGGTTAGCGGGCGATTCATCGTGCTCGGCGCACGGTATTGCGGCAAGGATCCAAAGGGAGCCGCAGAATGCCAAAGGACCGGCGCGTTAACCACCATTAACGGTCGTGAGGGTCGCGCCCGGTAGCCTAGTGTATTGCGATCAGCAGCCGCGGGCACGGCTCATACGAAAGAGACCGCTGGTGTAGAATCGGACGGAAGCGGGAGACACTGTGGCAAAATCCTTTATCCTTACGCGGCGCGAGATCCTGGTGGCCACCACCGCGACCGCGCTTTCCTCCGGCACCGGGTGGGCGCAGGGTGCCGCGGCCAAGCCGAACATCGTCTACATCATGGCCGACGACATGGGCTACGCCGACCTGTCCTGCTACGGCCGGCGTGAATACAGAACCTCCAATATTGACTTGATTGCCACGAACGGAGTTAAGTTTCTGCAAGCCTACGCCAACTCCGCGGTCTGCTCGGCGACACGGACGGCCCTCATCACGGGGCGGTATCAGTACCGGCTGCGGGTGGGACTCGAAGAGCCGGTGCAATAACAAAGCCAGTTCGGCTTGCCGCCGGAGCATCCGACGTTACCGTCGTTGCTGAAGGCAGCCGGTTGCGGAACGACGCTGATAGGCAAGTGGCACCTCTAACCGGTTTCTGATCGGCTAAGCTTAGCCGCATCGCACAAATGCGGCTTTCTATAGGCGACGGACTGGGTCATCCGCAGGCTTGGTGAACACCTATGGAATCGCAATGTATGATGGGGAGCGATGCGTGCACTCATACTATCGTCTTGTGGGATTTTGATGGGAGCTTTGGCCGGCGTGATGGCGGCCCAACACGACGTGAAGCTTCCCGAGCCTTTTTCGACTCCCTCCGCAAAGAATACGCCAACGGTGATCCCGCGCCCCGCCACTGGTCAATTGAAGCTTCCCGCGGGCTTCAAGGTGGAGGAGTACCTCGACGGTATCGAGCGCCCTCGCTACATGGCCCTCGGGCCAAGTAAAGAGCTGTTGATCGCCGACACTCGCCCGAACGGCGTGGTCTGGCTGGTAAAAGGCCCAGGCAAGGATAAAAAGATGCTGCTCGAAAAGCTCGATCGCCCCTACGGCATCGCGTATTGGAAGGAGTATCTTTACGTTGCAGAGGCCACTTCGATCAAGCGCTACAAGTACGACGCAAAAACCATGACGCCCGGTCCTGGCGAGGAAGTCGTGCCGCTTAAGGAGTTCGACAAGGGCCCGAGTACGCGTTCGGTGCTTTTCGATCGCAAGGGCGCAACGATGTACATCTCGATCGCCATGGAAGCCGATGCCGAAACGGGCGAAGATCCGAGGCGTGCTGCGATCAATCGATACAATCCCGACGGCAGCGGTCACGAGATCTTCGCGTCGGGTATCCGCAACCCGGTCGGCATGCACTTGTATCCGGGCACCGATACTCTGTGGGGCGGAGTCGAAGAACGCGACGCGCTCGGCGACGACCTGGTCCCCGATTTCTTCACGCATCTTCAGCAAGGCGGCTTCTACGGTTGGCCTTACGCATATATTGGCAAGCACGAAGATCCCCGCTTCAAGGGCATGCGTCCGGACCTAGTGGCGAAGACCATCGTTCCGGATGTAATCCTGCCGGCGCATGTCAGCATGCTCGATTTCGCGTTTTATACGGGCAAGCAGTTTCCGCAGCAGTATCGAGGCGGCGCATTCCTCGCGTGGCACGGGTCGACTAATCGCTCCGAGCTCCAAGGTTATGAGGTTGCTTTCGTGCCTTTCACTAAAGGGAAACCGAGCGGTCCGCCCCAGCACTTCCTTACTGGTTGGATGGACTCGCCTCAGGCTCACGACGTTTGGGGCCGTCCCGTGGCCGTGCTCGAAATGCCCGACGGGAGCCTGCTAGTCAGCGACGACGGCGGCAAGAAACTTTGGCGCGTTTCCTACAACGGGAAATAGAACGAATGTGCCGCCAGGCGTGGGTGGTCCGGCCCGGATAACTACCGGATGCGCCCTAATCGGGCACAACTTTCCCAGCGGAGAGCCACGCTTAGGCTGGAGCCTGTAGAATCGTTGCACGAGGAGCAAACGCGCTCAAGGGCACGAACGGCCGGTGTGCTTAGTTCGAAACGAGCACAACCCGCGCGGCGAGTGAACTCCTCCGCTGTGAGCTTAAGGAGCGACGAATGGCAAAGAGTCACACGTGGATTTCGGCAACGGCGGCGGTATTCATCGTGATCGCACCGCTGACCTTCGCACAAGCAAAGAAAGGTTCGGCGGCGCCACCTGACATGCCGCGCCGCGACATTTCGGGGACTTGGACTCCGGAGATCGAGGGCTCCGGCATTGGGGGTCCTGGCCCGTACAGCGCGCCGTCGGACGGAAAGCACGAGCCTCCCTACACTGCCGCGGCGCGGGAAAAGATGAAAGATTATCGGCCCGGCAACGGAATCTACCAAAACCCTCCCCCCTTGATAAACGACCCGGCCGTCATCTACTGCGACCCGCAGGGCATGCCACGAGTCGATCTGTACGAATTGCGGGATACGCACATCGTCCACGAAAAGGCGAAGACGTTCATTCTGTACCAATACGAACACCTCTGGCGCGAGATCTGGACCGACGGGCGCGCACTGCCGACGGATCCCGAGCCGCGATGGCTCGGCTATTCGATCGGTAAATGGGAAGACGATTACACGTTTGTGACGCAGACGAATGGCGTGGATGGCCGCACCTGGCTCGATAAATCGGGGCGCCCGCACAGCGAGGAAATGCGCGTCGAGGAGCGCTTCCATCGCATCGGTAAAGACTTGCTGGAATTGACGGTGACGATCGATGACCCCGTGATGTATACGGCGCCGTGGAAACCGCTCGATAAGTTCCGGATGAAGCTGCTGCCGGAGGACCACGAGCCGATCGAGATGCTGTGCTCGGTTTCCGAGTACATGCTGTACAACGAGCGGATGAAATTCGGCAATCCCACAGCGGGCACGGGTGGGCAGCGGCCGCCGAAGAAGTAAGCCAGCGGATCTTGCTCCGTTTTTTGCAGGCCAGGTAAACCCACACGTTATGGGGCATTGTCGGACCTTGGTCGATGACAAACAAACGCGTACCCTTCGACTTCGGCGTTTGTGGGCGATACGGGCTACGCGTTTGCCGCGATCCTCACGCGAGACCCGGCTACTTCAATTCATCTACTTTGACGCGTCGACTCCAGCTACCCCGCCTGGTTTGTCGCGTCGCGTATTGCTGGATTCTGCCCGCTCGGAAGCTTTCTCACCTGTCTTTGGGCGAGCCGACTCCACTTGGCGGTGTATCGTCTACGGTAGCGTGGCGCTGTGCGGGCTGCCTCGATCGCCCGTTCATACATCTCGCGCGCCCGTGCCGCATCGCCTGTCTTCTCCAGCGCGAACCCAAAGTAATACAGCCCCTCGGGGTCGTATGGCCGCCGCTCGATATAAACCTCTAGGCGCCCCAACGCGTCATGGTACTGCCCTCCAGTCACGTACAATGCCCCCAGCTCCCTCAGAATCTCGTTCGAGTTGTACTTCTCGTCCTGAACGAATACCGTCTGCAGGTGCTCCAGCGCATCGTTAAGACGGCTTTGCTCAAGCGCGATTCGCCCTAACTGGAAATGAGCATCCGTCTGGCCCGGATCTATCGCCACGGCAAGCCTGAAGCGCCGAATGGCTTCCGTATACTGGCGACGCTGCTGGTAGATCAGCCCAAGCTGATATTGCGCGTCGCCATCATGGGGGTTGACAGCCGCCGCTTCGAGCATCCGGCGGAAGTGTTGCCGGCTGCGCAGCCCTGCGCCCAGGCTCGCGAACTCTCCGCGAAGATAGTAAAAGACAAAAAACAGCAGGAATGGCGAGGTGAGCCAACGCAAGATGAAATTGAGGGGTCCCCACAGGAACGCCGCGCCGAGTAGTGGAATCCAGGACACGCTGACGACGCCTACGGCAATGCGGGTCTCCGTGCCAAAGACCGTACGCACGGCGAAGATCATCAGCACAGCGAAGTATAGGTAGGCAACAATCACAACGACCCGAACAATGGGCGAGGGCAGAAGCCACCCGGCGACAACGATCGGCAAGTCGATGGCCGTCCACGCCATGGCTGCGCAGGTCAACAGGGGAGAATAGTCGCGCTCGAAGGACGCGCTGAGCGAGCCTTGGCGTGTAACCAGGTTGGTGACCAAAAGCATGCCCGGAACGTAAACAACCGAGAGCGCCAACAGGGGTAGGACGGCCGTCCAAATCGACAGCGCGCCTCTCAAGCTGAGGTCGGACAACAGAGAAATGATGATAACCGCGCAGGTCGCAAAAAGCAGGCTGCCCTGATCGAGAATCGCGCCCATGGCGGCCGCGGGCCGCCCAAACAGCCGGAACAGTTGAGCTCCATTGCCCACGTCTTTAGCTTACGGCCAAATCCTACACGTGTCGTGCAGGCCGCGGTTTTACGCAGCGTTGTGAAAGAGCCATCCCCACAAAAGTCCCCACACTTGCGTAGATCGAGCAACTTTCCAGGGAGTTGAAGGGCTGTAACTGTTTGAAAGATTTGGCTCCCCACCCTGGACACGCTTCGAACTTTTCTAGCCAGTTCAAACCCTGATTGCGGTCCGCAGAGGCCCTCCGTGCATAGCCCACTTCGGTTCTGCCAACTCTCAGCACCGCGCCAAGGCCTGATTCGGCTTTTCAAATCAGCGAATTACGCTGCCTCCAGGATCTGATCATCCGAGATAAGGAGCCTATCCTTAGACTAGTCCTCCGCCTGTCGTGTTCTCCGACATCCGCCTGGACGTCGAAGAACGCGGGGCCAGAGCCGGCTCACGCCTGGCCAACAACCGTCTGGCCTGGATTCACCACTGTTCCAGCGGTGGATTCGTAATTGGAGAGCACTCTGTGCCTGCGCGGAAACACCCAGTGCGATCAGGAGGCCCATGTTCAAGAGCCCTTGCCGATCTGCTACAAAAGAGAATTCTACTCTACTTGGCCGGGCGTGGTAGTTTCAGTCGCTTGAACCGGTAGCTCATGAAAACCATCGATAACAGGGTGCCGATAATGCCCTTAACGAGCGCAGCGCGAGTTGGGTCCCCGCAGCCGTTTTTTCCTGATACTATAGCCGCGTGGCGACGGCAGGCCCCGCCTATATTGCCAGCATCCCGACGCGTACGACCGCGGCCCAGAAAGCGCAGCGGCATTCCGCCGTCGTTCGCCTCACGCATTGGATCAATGTGCTGAGCTTCGTTGGCCTCGTGGTCAGTGGCTTCGCCATTATCCTCGCTCACCCCCGTTTTTATTGGGGAGAGACAGGCGGGACGGGAACTCCCTCAGTCCTCGATCTACCACTGCCGTTCATGCCAGGCGGCCCATCCGGATGGGGCCGGAATCTACATTTTCTATCGGCTTGGGTGTGCGTCGTAAATGGCGCGCTCTACTTGCTGTCAGGCACTTTGGAGCGCCATTTCCGCAACAATCTGCTGCCGGCTAGGGCCGATATGTCCTGGTCTTCAATTGGACGTGTGATTTCGAATCATCGCGATCCGTTTTATTCCGGCAGGCCGGAGGCCGCAGCCGCGGTCCGCGCCAACAACGAATACCACGCCAAACTCGTCCAGCAGTACCCCAAGCGCTTCGGATTCTTCGCCAATGTGCCCATCAACGATATCGATGGCAGCCTGAAAGAGATCGAATACGCGATGGACACGCTGAAGGCCGATGGCATGGCCATGTGGACCAGCACGCCCGATAAGAAGTATCCGGGCAACGACATGTATAAGCCCATCATGGAGGAGCTCAATCGTCGCAAGGTGGCTGTGTTCATTCACCCCGCCCATCCCTGGTGCTGCCGGAACATCGATCCGCCCGTGCCGGACATCATGGGTGAATACGATTTCGACGTCACCCGCGCCGGTGAGAGTCTATTGATGCACGGCACCTTCGAAAGCAGCCCGGACATTAAATTTATCTTTGTGCACTCTGGCGGAGCCATTCCCATGCTGGCTGGCCGCATCCGGGACCGCGTCAAACAAGGGAAGCGGGAAGACCTCGAACCCAAGGTGTTTGACCTTTTGAGAAAGCAGTATTACGACATCGCGCATGCGTCATTCCCGTTTCCTTTCGGGGCTCTCAGAAACTTTGTTCCTAACTCGCAAATCCTGTTCGGCACCGATTTCCCGGCCCAGGCCATTGCTTCCACCACGGACCCGATTCCAACGCTCGGACTTTCAGCGGCTAATCTGCAAGCGATCTACAACGGCAACGCCCTGCGCTTGTTCCCGCGTTTGAAGGCGCTGTCTTAGGGAACGGGCAAGACGGGAGATCCAGCTCCTGAGTTTCACCCAAGTCGGTTCGTGCTTGAGCGATCGATGTTCGTAGAGCAGAGAGAAAGCGCGGGAGAACGAAATCCGAAATAGGTTCCGTTAATGTGTGATACAGGACCTCACAACCGGTCTGGACCGCGCTACTATACTCGCCCGGACGTGGGTTCTTGAACTCCTGATCGGGCTTCCGTCTTCGCCACTTCGATTCGCATCTTTAGAATGGAATCCGGATTCAGGCTCATTGAGTCGATGCCGTTCTCAACCAGAAAACGGGCGAACTCGGGATAGTCGCTGGGCGCCTGCCCGCAAATACCGATCTTTCTGCCATGCTCTTTCGCAGTCCGGATGGCGCTCGCGATCATTCGCTTTACTGCGTCGTTTCGCTCGTCGAAAAGGCGGGCAACTAGGGCCGAATCGCGATCCAGCCCGAGCGTCAACTGCGTCAGGTCGTTAGATCCAATCGAGAAACCGTCGAATACTTCGCTGAACTGGTCGGCTAGTACCACATTGCTCGGTATCTCGCACATGACGTAGACCTCAAGACCGTTTCGCCCACGTGCAAGGCCGTGTTTAGCCATTTCCGCTAGTACCGCCTGGCCTTCCTGCGGTGTGCGGCAGAATGGAATCATCAGGATAACGTTGGTAAGCCCCATCTCCTCGCGAACGATCTTCATCGCCTGGCATTCCAGCGCAAAGCCGTCGCGGTACTTCTCGTCGTAATACCTCGAAGCGCCTCGCCACCCGATCATCGGGTTCTCTTCTTGGGGCTCGAATTCGGCGCCGCCCAGCAGATTCGCGTATTCATTCGTCTTGAAATCGGACAGCCTCACGACCACGGGTTTGGGATAAAAAGCGGCCGCGATAGTGGCAGTTCCTTGCGCCAGTTTTTCGACGAAGAATCGGGTTTTATCTTCGTAGATGGCGGTGAGAACGGCGAGCTTCGCCTTCGCCTCGGCGTCCTTTAACGTGTCGAAGTGGATCAGCGCCAGCGGATGGGCCTGAATGTGGTTGGCGATGATGAACTCAAGGCGAGCCAGTCCGACGCCGTCATTGGGAAGACTCGCGAGACTGAACGCGTCTTCCGGGTTGCCGATGTTCATCAGAATCTGCGTGCGCGTCCGGGGCAGCTCATCGAGTGCCACCTCCCTGACCTCGAAGGGAAGAAGGCCGTCGTAAACGCGGCCTTCTTCGCCTTCCGCGCAGCAAACCGTCACGTCCGCGCCGGTTCGCACCGCAGCAGTGCCCTTCACCGTGCCGACGATGGCGGGAATGCCGAGCTCACGGGCGATGATGGCAGCGTGGCAAGTCCGCCCACCCTGGTTCGTCACCACGGCGGAGGCCTTTTTCATGATGGGCTCCCAATCCGGGTCGGTCTTATCGGTGACCAGGACTTCTCCGCTCTGGAATTCATTCATTCGATGCGAGTCGAGAATGACCCGCGCTTTGCCCGAGCCGATCGCCTCGCCCACGCTGCGCCCGGTAACCAGCACTGGTCCGGTTTGAGTCAGGTTCCAGGTCCGTAAGACGGTTTTCTGCTTCCGGGACTGGACGGTTTCCGGGCGGGCCTGCACGATGAACAGCTCGTTCGTCAGTCCGTCCTTTGCCCACTCCATATCCATCGGCGTACTCATGCCGCGAACGTGCGTGTAGTGCTCCTCGATCACACAGGCCCATCGCGCCAGTTGCAGAATTTCGTCGTCGGTGAGAGCGGGCTTGAGACGCTCGCTGGGCGCGACCGGTACGTTCTTTGTGAGCTTCGATCCCCCGGCGTCGTAGATCAACTTGAATTCCTTGGACCCGATACGTTTGCTCAGAATCGGCCGGAATCCCTGTTTCAGTGTTGGCTTGAAGACCATGTATTCATCCGGATTGACCGATCCCTGCACAATGTTCTCGCCCAGTCCGTAGGACGCGTTGATGAGTACAGCGTTCTCGAATCCGGTTTCGGTGTCGATTGAAAAGAGAACGCCCGAACAGGCCAGATCGGAGCGCACCATTTTCTGTACGCCCACGGAAAGCGCAATCGTCAAGTGATCGAAGTTATGGACCTGCCGGTAATAGATGGCGCGATCGGTGAAGAGCGAAGCGAAGCATTTGCGGCAGGCGTCCAGCACGCCTCCCAAGCCGTGAACGTTAAGATAGGTTTCCTGTTGACCGGCAAAGCTGGCTTCCGGCAGATCTTCCGCAGTCGCGCTGGAACGCACGGCGACATCGGTATTTTCACCGAACCTGCCGCAAAGCTTCTCGTAAGCTTTCGCGATTGCGTCGTTCAGTTCCGACGGGAAAGGTGTTTCGAGGACCAGCGCGCGGGCCTGGCGCCCGCAACTCTGGAGCCGCTCAAGATTTTCGACAGCCAAGCCATCGAACAGAACCCGCAGGCGCTGATCAAGATTACCGGACCGGATGAACTCGCGGTATGCGTGCGCCGTCGTAGCGAAGCCGCCGGGCACGGGCACTCCCCTGGCGGCAAGATGGCGGATCATCTCACCGAGCGACGCGTTCTTGCCGCCTACCAAAGGAATATCTTCGATTCCAGCGTTTTCGAACCACAGGACAAGCTCTTCAGCTCTCGGCTCGTTTCGTTCAACTGTGGGCGATGTGACTGTGCCCATATTCCGTCTCCTTCGCGCTTCATCACTGCAATTCTGTGCCCATGAATCACAGCGCCGAAATAATCCAGGCTCACCGGAACTGGATCTTACACTTCAATCCTGTTTGTGACATCCCGAACACCTTTTACTTTCCTGGCATCCATTTCCGCGGCTTCTTTCTGAAAGCTCCTGTCGGCAGTACCCTCGAGCGTCACCAACCCGTCGTGCACCGTCACATGTATTCGATCATCGGGAACGTCGTTATCGAACTTCATCGATTGTTTAACGTCCCGCGCAATGTCCTCGTCCAGCCGGGCACCGCGTTTGGGCTTGCTTTTCGTTACCATTTGACACCTCTTTCTGTGCTCGCAAAGCACGCCAAGTTCCATTCCGCCGAAGGGGACTCGGGACCCTCTTGTTCGCTCAACGCTCGGCAACGCACTCCATTTCCAATTCCCTTGTGAATTTTATTCAGCAATTCTATGCCCGCGAAGTCGGAACGAGCCGATCATCCAGCGGCAAATTACAGGTGCGAGCAATGCATTGCAATACCCCGCGCAAAATGACTAAATGATTAACCGCCAGGGCCAGCGCCTCGAAGATTTGCAAGAAGCCTGACCCTTGTTCTGTTCATTCCCGACCGGTCAAGGGAATGGAGAGCGGTAACTGTTTGAAAAATTTCGCTCCCGCCACTGGTGGTTGAGAAAGACGGCAGCCGAGGAGGCTGCGGGCCATCTGCGGGACGGGCGGGGAAGGCGGTTGTTCGCAAGGACGCTCAGCCGAAGGGAATACCCGGAAACCATGCACGTTGGGGATTGCTTCGGTTCGATAGGGCCGGCGGCCCAAGCGGGATCGGGGGAACCCTGTACCGTACATTAGATCAAGCTAAAGTGTGCCGCGATTGCGAGTGGTGGTCGGGCCGCACAGAATTCATCCGAAAGCGGCGTTCAGGGAAGTTGTGGGTGTCGCCAACACAACCTCTGATCGTATCTGGCAAGGTCCAAATATCGTCCGGAAGGCTGAATTCCGAAAACGACGTCTTCGACATGCCTTGCAGCGCGCGGTTCGCTGTGAATTGGCGGAGCAAGACGGCGAATTGGTCGCGGGGCGCTGGTCAGTCTGTCGAACAAACGGCTCCACCGGCGCAGCCGGCGGCGGTGGGGTTCCCGGTCGCGGGGGCTGGGGCTTTTTGGGCCTTCGCACCCTCCAGTTTCTTGCGATATTCGGGATACATGGTCGCCGCACCGCCGCGCGTCGCCTCGTAGGGAACCCCGTAGCGCACGCCGAACTCCTTTACCATCTCGTTCTTTCCCGGCAGCAAGTGCGGCACCGCGCCCTTGGGGCGTTCCACTTCGCGCACTACCTCGCACGGATAAGGCGGGATCTGTTGGTGCACGTCCAATTCGTAATCCGTGCTGCGGACGAAGGGCTCCGTCAGATACACGGGATCGTCGACATAGGTGACAACCGTCAGCCAGTCGCCGTGACGGATCCAGTGCTCGGTCAGCTTGGCTTTCTCACTGCGTGCAAGGCCGTTGCGGCGCACAAATCCTTCCTTCAAATGCGTCACCGTAACAGTCATCACGTCGCCTTCCCACTTGGCTGTAGAGAACCCCGCCCACGTGTGCGCCGCATAGTCTGGTGGATGCGGGCGGCCGTCCAAATAAATCGGGCGATCGATGGAGCGGAGCCATTCGGCATGGAAGGCCGTAATCTGGCGACTCACAGGATCGATCTCCTTGGAGATGCGCAGGTTAGAAGGTCCCCGCCAGATGTAATCGGCCGGATGCGGGCGGCATTGCCATTCGGGCAGCGTTAGCAATGAAGCGCTCCAGGTGTCACCCCGCATGCGATCGGCGTCATTGACCGGAATGCCGAGGTAATCGCCTAGCTCCGGTCCCGGACCACGTTCCGGCGCGTCCTCGTAAAATCGCGGCGCCCACTCACCGGAAAAATCCACCTGCGCAACCGCCGGAATTGCCGTCGATACCGCGCAGAGCACCAGCCAGCCCGCGCTGCCGAACGTCCTCGAACTGTTGAACGTCATTGGACCATCCTCCTTGTGCATCACCACCCAACTCATGCAATCCCTAGCGAACTGCCGTTCTGGACCGGGGAACTGCAGGCGCAGCAGGCCGCGTAAACTTCGCCGCATCGATCGGCATGTTCGCTTGCACCTCGCTCAATTCCGTGGTCGATTGTCCGTCCGTCCATGTAGAAGTCCATTTAAAGGGCATTTTGATGCCAGAGACCTCCCGATAATCGGAGTAATCTATCTGGGTCGGGACGAAGCCAACCACGGTATCGGTATAACGGACTACCCGCACCAGCAAACCGGATCCTCTGTCGAAGAACAGTTTCACGCGAGAGCCGTGGGACGCGGTTGCCTGAACCACGTCAACTTCGCGATCGTCGATGAGCGTGGCCGGGAAGCCGACGCGCCACTGGCCAAGCGCTTGTCTGATCCCCCCTGGAAACGAGAGATTTCCGTCCAATTGGAGGCCATCCAAATCAGCCCCAGTCGGCACCGCGAGCACCGGCACGGGCTTGTCCGGCCCGGCTATCCAACCGGCGCGGCCATCACAGGCCGTCGTGTCATCCCCGAGAGGTCCGTGGACGATCACTGCGCGCTGCCCTGGGGCCTTCGCGAAGACCTCCACGGGGACCTTGAGTTCGCTCGTGTCAAATCCCGAATACATTCCCTTGCCAATAAACGTGGTGACTGCGGCGAGACGCTGCGCTCCGCCAAGCGCCTGAATGTAGCGCTCGAGAATTTGATCGACCGTTGGCCCGTTCGAGTCCTGAGTGAATATTTCCACCTCGTTGGGATCTTCGAGAGGGGCGCCATACTGCTCCGCGAGACTCGGTGTGATCTTGGGGATTCCCACGCCGTGATGACAGGTGTAGCAGGTCAGCGCGCGCTTCCCTCCGAAATTATTCTTGTTGAAGCTGTTCACCATCAGGATCATGCTGCGCGCCCGCCGTTTCGTGGGAACGTCGTCGGCGAACTTCGCCCAGTTCTGGAGACTCTCGTCGACGTGGCAGTTCGTGCAGTTATATCCCAACGCCGCAGAAAAGAAACCCATCGTCTCCATGAATTCGTTCACGGAGATCCCCTTCAGGACCTGAACGTTCTTGAAAACATCCTCCGCCACCAAAAGTTTTTGCTCGGGAACTGCCTGTCCGCTGAGGAGCGCAGCGCTCAACAGGAACACAACGGGGGCTTCCAAAGCGCCAAGAAGCGCTCGTTTTGCGATGCCGGGGCGGAACGCATGTGGGAAGGAAACCTGTTTGAAACGCCGTCTATCGTTCATTTACTCGTCGCACTTCGACGCGCATCCTCCGCGTCGAGTATCTTCTTGCGCTCGGCCGCGTCGACCAGCCGGCCGTTCACGAGGACTGCCCAGACCCGCTTCGTATTGTTGATATCCGCCAGCGGATCGGCGTCGAGCAGCGCCAGATCGGCAAGCTTGCCGACCTGAACGCCGCCGAGCTGATCGGTTCTGTTAAATAGAATCGCCGGATTTACCGTCGCGGTGCGCAGCGCTTCCAATGGAGTCAATCCGGCTTCCACGAATCCGGCGAGCTCGTCCTGCGGAGTGCGGTCAAAAGTGGAGTAATTGCCCTTCGCGTAGCCGGGACCCGGCCAATCGGTTCCCGCGAGCAGCCGCACACCCGCCTTCGAAGCCATGCCAACAATCTTGAGGTTGAATTCCCGCACGCGTTTGGGACCCTGCCCCGGCGCACCGATCGGCGTGGGAGAAAAGAACGTCCCGTTGCGCGCGAGATGACGAACGGTTTCCTCGCATTTCACCTGATTGATCTGGATTGGTTCCGCAGGAGCAGGAGCGCCCCGCGCGGGCCGCAGATCCGCGGGATTGGCGGCGCAGGCGGCTTGCAATCCGTTCATATGTTCGATGGTTTTTTGGCCGGCATCGGAAGCCTCCACGATCCCCACTTCCGGCGGCAGGTGTCCGACAAACATGAGTCCCTTGCGTTTGGCTTCGTCCGCGACGGCGTAGTAAACATCGCGCTTCAGCTCGTTGTGGACCTTGATAAAGTCCACTTTCAAGTCGGCCAGTTGGTCGACCATTTTCCGGCCTTCTTCCGGCGTGGTGACGATCGTTTCTTCCCCCGGCGGGAAGAATTGAGTGAGCGCCGGGCTCGCGACGCCGTCCAGTTCCGGGCCGGCCACGAATAAACGCGGCGCGAGGAGTCCGTCGGAAATCGACTTCCTCACTCTCAGAAGATAAGGAATGGGCGCGCCCATGTCGCGGGCGTCGGTGATCCCGCGGGCCACGGCAATGGGCAGCGAGCGCTCGAATTGGAGGTGGATCGCGTGGAAGTGCGCTTCCCACAGACCCGGTATCAGAAACTTGCCGGTGCCGTCGAGCACGCGCGCACCCGTCGGAGTTTTGACATCGGTTGCGCGGCCGATCGCGGTGATACGGTTTCCGCTTACGATAACGGTCTGATCCGCCAAGCGGCCGCCGACGTTCACTCCGTTGAGGAGTGGTCCGGCGTTTTCGACATCGATCACGGTCACGTGTTGAAGAGCGATCAAACCGGTTCCCTCAGTCGGAATCTGTTCGGCAAACTGACTCGGGACCGCCGCTGCCGCGGCCATGCACATCATAAAGATCCGGTTTAAGCGCTTCATAGCGACGTCACACGATAGCAAGCTGGCACTAGCGCACTCCCGATTTCGGACCCGGCACGCCAAGAGAGCTGGGATTCCGTATATTCTTGTCGAAATCCTGTTCGTCCATCGGCGTGAAGATCACCTCGAGCATTTCCGCGTCGGGCATGCCTTTCGTCTGCAGGCGGAATCGTTTGATTTCGCTGGTCCACGGCTTCGTGTACATTTTCGGGTCAGTGAAGGTGATCGTGAGCTGCAGGTTGTCGCGATCCACGCGCCGCCAGCGTTCCTCCAGGCGCATGTCCTCGCTAAAAGGCATTCCCCACTCGTCGCCCCAGAGTCTGGGGTCGAGCCCGGCCGTTTCCACGTCGAGCGTATCTCCATCCCATTTGCTCACGGAATATCCATAAAATCTTGGGTCAGGATCGTCGGGCATCTTCCTTCCGTCGGTCCAGATTTCTCGCCAAATACGGAACCATTCGAAAATCTGAACAATTTTATCCTCCGTGGGAATGAACTGAAATGGCCGGCCGTAGACCAGGGTGCGTAACAATCCGGGCACATTGGCGTCCGACAGCGGATCGTTTCCTTTTGCGGGAACACCCGCCCGAGGTCCCTTCCCGGGGAGATTGCCGGTTAACTTCGCGAGGCCGGCAGGAGTGAGCGGGAGGGCGTCTGGGCTCCATTCACTCGCCGTTTGCGAACGGCCGCCGCCTCCGCCGCCGAGACCGGGCCCGAATTGCATCCATGTGCCACTCAAGTCGTGCGGGTCGTGCGGAGGACCCGGAGGAGGAATCGCGTTCGCCCTTCGCCCACCTGGCCCTCGAACCTGTCCGCTCACGGGCTGAGCTGTTTGGGCCAGAGCGGCGGGCACGAGAATGATTGACGCCAAAGCTAAGCCAGCGGTTCTGATCACGCGATTTCGCATTTCGAGTCTCCTTGACTCGCGCGTCTTAGAACTGTTCGCCGCCGCCGGGACCAGGCGCTGGTTTCGGCGTGGCGTCTTTGCCATTGATGGCGACTTTACAGACGCCAATGCAGGAACCGACGAGCGCTCCCGCCTTGGATGGATAGACGGTAATGGTGATCTCGTCTCCGGGCTTAAACTGCCGCCGGGTCCAACCTTGTCTGATCATGACGCCCGGGCTGTTCATCTCAACAGCCCAATGCTGGACGTTCCCTGCATCTTTCGTGTCCAGGAAAAGCTGCGCGTGCGGATTAAGCCATTTGAACTCCGTGACGGTTCCCGTTAACACGGTGGGGCTATTGGTGTCGTAGGCGACGCCCGTTCCATGATGAGCGAGCGCTGGGATCGATGCCACGCTCGCGACGATAGTCAAGAGCAGTGCGTTCACAATCTTGGCCTTCATGGTTCCGTACATCCCTCAATCCTCCACTCGTCGACATAAATTGCGCCGAACGGAGCAACTTTATGCAATTCCGCTTTCGGTGTCAAAGGGTCTCACATGCAAAGTCAGTGAAGCCGCAGCGGCCGTCTCGAAATCCGCGAAGCAGTTCCAGCCATGAACCGGCCCGGCTCGCTTCCGTTAATGACCGATAACGGTCGGCTTTCCAGAAACGCACTTCTTAGACCGGAACTCGGCAGGATAACTAATGGGATGATCCGCCGCCTTTCACGCCCGAGCAGCAGGGGCGTAGAAGATGAACGAAGGAAGGCATCCCATGAAAATACACACGATTAGCATTGATCTCGGCAAGACGAGTTTTCACCTGGTAGGTCTGAACGAGCGCGGCGAGGTAGCCGTGGGCAAGCGGTTTTCGCGAGCGCAGCTGCTGCGCTTCACGGCGAACCGGAAGATCCATTTGATTGGCATGGAAGCATGCGGGGGCTCCCATTTTCTTGGCGCAACTGAAAGTGGAACTCGAGCAGCTGGACACGCGAGTCGGCGAAGCCGATGCGGTGATCCAGAAGACGGCGTGCGAGAACGAAGCGTGCCAGCGGCTGGTGAAGATCCCGGGCATCGGACCTGTGACGGCGACCGCAGTCATCGCGGCGATCGGCAACGGGGCGGCCTTCCGCAAAGGGCGAGAGTTCGCGGCTTGGATGGGAGTGGTTCCACGAGAGCACTCCACCGGCGGCAAACAAAAACTGCTGGGCATCAGTAAGCGCGGGAACCGCTATTTGCGAAAACTGTTCGTGCAATGTGCGCGTGCTGTCTTGCAGCAGAAGACCAAGCAGTCTCCCGACCTGAAAGCGTGGCTGGAGAAGCTTACATCACGTACCCACCGCAACGTGGCTGGCGTAGCGTTAGCCAATAAATTGGCGAGGATGGCTTGGGCGGTAATGGCAACCGGGGAAGCCTATCGGGCTCCCCTAATGACCGCTGCTTGAGCTTGACTGCAACTGAGGAGTTGATGATTTCCTGCCAGGTTTGCTGGCGAACAACGAGATGGCACAACGGTCAAATCGGCGCTCTCAAAACCCGTACTCGGAAGAAGTCTTCCAAGACTGCGTAGCTAAATGGGAAGAGAGCGTAGCGCATTCCATCCTGGCCCGGAGCCTTTTCCCTCCACCCAAGGCCGTATACATTTGCGCAGACCAACCTTGTCCATCTCTTTTTCGCTTGCGATGAGGCGGCGGATCATACATTCCGGGTGCGCCGTAATGCAGAAGTTACTTCATCAGTTGCAAGTCGCTGGTCGAGGTGCTCGTCAAAAGCCCGTCCCGGTGTGCTTGTCGCGGATTTCGCTCACGGAATGCCGGGTGCCCAATACGGGCGCCCAAGGCCGGCTATAATGTTCTCCGCATGCCGCGAATAATCGTCATTTTCTCGGTTCTCTCCTTTTGTGTACCGCTGTTCGCCCAGCAAGGCGCCACTGGAGCTCCAAACGGCGCGCCCAAGAATCTGAAGCTCTTGCCTGCCGACGCCACCTTGATGGACGTGATGCAGGGTTTCAACGAGGCGCTGGGCGTGCAGTGTGTCTTTTGCCATGTGCCCGGCGATTTTGCGAGCGAAGCGAATCCACGCAAGGAAATTGCGCGCAAGATGATCGCGATCGTCCGCGAAGTCGAGCCGTATTTTCCTTCGACGGCCGGCGTTTTTCCGCGCGGCTATCACGAGGCGGATTGTATGACATGCCATCGGGGCGCCGCCAAGCCGGAGACGAAAGGCACGATGCACTTCTTGAATCGCCGCGACGCTTCCGGCGCGCAGCCGGAGATGGAAGCCGCCGTCAATCTCACGGTTCTCCCCAAGGGAACGCGAGTGCACGGCGCAGGGTCCATCATGGAGGATTTTCGCGACGCACTGAACGTCGATTGCGCGTATTGCCACGGAGGCGGGGTCGGGCAAGAGGCGGATGCGAATCCGCGCAAGGACGTGTCGCGCCGCATGATCGAGATGCAGCGGAAGATCAATGCGAACTTCCCGGGCACCGGCGTGTATCCCGACGGTCCCCAGGCTGTCACTTGTTACACCTGCCATCGCGCGGATGTTCATCCCGCGAGCTTGAGCAACAAGAACTACCCGCTGATAACGAAGTAGATGGAGGGGATTCATGAACGGACCGGCGCTGCGACAGTGGATGCTCTTAGTGGAAGGATGCGCCGTGATTAAGGCGCAAACCTTATTTTGATCGACTAAACTTAACGATCGCATCTATGCCGCTCTCTACCGGCACGAAACGGCCCGGATGAGACGCACTGTCGGCTCGCCGGGAGTATACTTGGCATGCAAGGAGGGAAGATGAACTATCGATGCCTCGCTTTCGTAGCTGGACTCACCGCGCTGGTTTCATTGGCGCCGGGACAAGCCGCGGCACCCTCAGCCTTGGCGAAAACCAAAGCCGTCAAGCATGCTTGGACACCGCCCCGAACCGCTGACGGACATCCCGACCTCCAGGGGTTTTGGGCTAACAACAACGCAACGCCGCTCGAGCGGCCGAAAGACCTGGCGGGGCGGGAATTTCTCACCGACGAAGAAGTGGCGGCGCTCAAGAAGAAGGCCAGTGAGCTCTTCAGCGGCCAGGGAGACGCGGCGTTCGGCGACACCGTATTTCAAACCGTGCTTGCGAATGTCAAGGGAACTAAATCGGGTTTCAAAAGCACCGACGGCGAGACCGGCGACTACAGCTCGGTCTGGACGGTCGAAAGGGATTGGGATAATCGAACCTCGCTCATCACCGACCCGCCTGACGGGCGGATGCCCGCCCTGACACCGGAGGGACAAGCAAGACGTGAAGCCAATGCAGCGGCGGCGAAGCGTCTGCCCGCGGGGCCGGAAGATCGGCCATTGCAAGAGCGTTGTATCACATACGGCTCGCCGCAGCTGACCGCGGGATACCAAAGCTACTATCAGATTCTACAGACTCCCGACTCGGTAGTATTCATGACGGAGATGATTCACGATACCCGGGTGATTCCACTCGACGGGCGCCCTCATCTTCCGTCTACCGTCCAACAGTGGCTGGGGGATTCGCGCGGCCATTGGGAAGGGGATACGCTGGTCGTGGATACGGCGAACTACAAACCGCGAAGCTTCATGAGCGTATCCAGCGAAAAGCTTCATGTGATCGAGCGCTTCTCCCGCACGGGCCCGGAGAGCCTGAAATACGAAATCACGATCGATGACCCGGGGACTTGGACGAAACCATGGAGCCTGATGGTCCCCTGGAAGCACTCTCCGAAGCCGATCTTCGAGTACGCCTGCCACGAGGGCAATATAGGCATGGTAGGTATCCTGGCCGGAGCCCGCGCCCAAGAGCGGGCCGCCGGATCTGTAAGCCAACAGAAATAAGGTCCGCAGTTACGTCCGTAACAAGGTCCGTCGTCCCGGTACCCAGCGGTCGACCGGTCGAACCTATCGACTGCTGGCGGCTCAGGAGGGCGGGAGACGCCGTTCGTCAACCGGCGACTGGCTGAATTCCCCAAGCGGCCCGGTCAGATGCATTAGAGAACCTGGTGCTGGCCGCCAGTTTGGTTGAGTTCGAATTAGCCCGGCTGCAGGATCAAAAGCCGTTGCCATAAGTGGAATTCACACGGGATGCCGAGAGGGATTGGTATGGGAAAACGATTTAGAAGCTCGATACCGGCCATGGCGGCGATGGCGGGTATACTCTGGCTGGCCGCGTTACCGGCGGCAGGGCAGGCCACGGCGGCGAGAGGGCCCAGGACTCCGGACGGCAAACCCAACCTCAGCGGGATCTGGCAGGTTCTGACCACGGCCAACTGGGATCTGGAAGCGCATCCGGCGGCGGCGAGTCCGATGATACCGCTGGGTGCGATTGGCGCGATGCCTCCCGGACAGGGCGTGGTGGAGGGTGAAGAGATTCCCTACAAGCCGGAAGCTCTGGCGAAGAAGGAGAATTTCACCAACCGGCTGAAGCTCGATCCGGAGGTGAAGTGCTATCTGCCGGGTGTGCCGCGCGCCACCTATATGCCGTTTCCGTTTCAGATTGTGCAAACGCAAAAGTATATTCTGATCGGCTACGAGTACGCGAACGCGTCGCGGATCGTTCATATGGAGGATCCGGGGCCGGCTCCGATCGACAGCTGGATGGGGCAGTCGGTGGGCCATTGGGAAGGCGACACGCTGGTGGTGGACGTGACGGGTTTAAACGACCAGACGTGGTTCGACCGCGCGGGCGACTTCCATAGCGACGCCTTGCACGTGGTGGAGCGCTACACGCTACGCGGCGCGGATACGCTGATGTACGAGGCCACCATTCAGGACTCCAACGTGTTCACCAGGCCGTGGAAGATCGGCATGCCGATTTACCGGCGCCTGGAGAAGAACGTCCAGTTGATGGAATTCAAGTGCGTGGAATTCGTGGAAGAACTGCTCTACGGGCCGTATCGCAAACAGCCGGCGAAACAGTAGGGGCACGCTGGACTTCGGGCGCTGGGTCGATCCTACCCTCGTTTTATGCTGGAAGAACGTCCCGCCGCATGGTCGCAAATGACGGATGCTTGCGAAACGAAAGTCCAAAATTCCGCCGATGGAACACGGCGCACTGGAATCTGGTTGGAAGAGCTACTCGACGATTCGAGCGCCAGTGCGGACGAAGTAATTTCAATTCTCCTTCGGCAATTCGACCCCGAATATAATTGAGTCGGGGGCATCGCTTACGTCCGAACTTCGCCAAACCGCTGATTCGTTTTCAAGTTCTGCCTTTAGAGCCGGGTTCGGCGCTGAAAGGCCATCAAGAGTTCCGCCCACGGTGGTCGGTTCATCATTTGATCCAAACCTCGGTGGTCACACCGCCCAATTCTAATATAATCGTGTTGCCATCGACCGCAATCGTATTCCATATGGGGTCCATCCCTGGTACGAGCTCCTCATGGAATTCGTAGACTGATGTTGCTGCTCCAACAGGTCGCTTACTCTCCATGTCGAGACGCTGAGCGTCGAGGAATCGCAGATTTCCGCCGTGGTCGTGCGATGACAGCGTGTATGTCAGGTCGGAATGCGCAGACCAAAAGATGAAGAAGAAGAAATCGGAAATCGGTGTGATCGGCACCCACTCGGACGAAGTGAGCAGCTTGTCTCCCGACACCGGTGCTACGAAGGCTTGCCACTGGTGCGTTCCAACCTGAGCGACAAAGCTGATCCAGCGGCCGTCGGGCGAGAGGCGTGGGTCTTTTATATCCTCAGTTGCCGTTACGATCCGGTTGAGGCTCCGCGTCGCAAGGTCGAGCATGGCTACGTACTGAGTCGGCGGCGAGTCGTCCCATAGGAGCAATTTCTTTCCATCCGGCGAGAATTGGCCGGGCATTCCACAATCCCCGCACAGTTTCGATGACCAGAACTGCCACCAGCTCAGCGATTTCATGTACACATTGAGATGGTCCTTGGTCCCTTCGCCATAGGCATACTGCATACCGTCAGGCGCAAGCACGGAGGAAAAGGCATCGCCCAGATTTATATCGGGTCCGCCGCGTCCTCGTTCTATCTCTTTTAGGTATAGAGAAAAGCGGTCGCCGTTTGCGGCGCTGTACAGCAGCTTCGAGCCGGCGGCAGACTGTTGGCCCTTTCGAACAAGAGTCGAAGTCAGAGGCTCTGGCGGCGCCGTGATGCGCTCGCCCGCCGAATCCATAGGGAGGGCCCAGAAATTCATATCGACCCGAGTGCGAGTGAATGCCAGCTTTCCCGCACTGAAAGACGCGCCATCGTCGCCCGCTGGATTCTGCGTAGCCCGGACCGCTTTGCCCACCTTCCTTGCGTCGGGGCCAAGTTGGACCTTCCACAGCGTCTGGGTTTCACCCTGGCGACCAGTAAAGACAATCCAATCGTCCGCTAGCCAAGCATTCGTCGCGACGTAGTTGAAACCCTGAGCCCGCAGATCGGTGCCAAGGGAAGTTTTTTGCGGCTTGCCGCCTGCGGTTTGTGCGATCCACCATTCGGGTTCGCGTTGCTCGGGAATCGTCGTCGTGACAAGAATGCGCTTTCCATCCGGTGACCAGAGAGCCGCGAAGGAATTGTCGATTCCTGGAAGCACCAGAGTCGGCGTGCCGCCTGCAAGAGCTCGCTGAACGGCCTTGCCAGCGCTTTCGTAAAGAACCGTTTTGCCGTCAGGCGAGACCTTCAAGGCATACGCGCCAGAGATCGCGAGCTCGGAAGCGCCGCCGAACACCGGGACACGATAGATTCCTTGCGGCTCGCGCGTCGAAGTAAAGTAAATGCTCTGGCCGTCAGGGGAGAATTCGGGGTCGTAGTTTTGCGATGCGTCGTTAGTCAATGGACGTGGCGGCGCCGACCCATCGGCGCGGCTCACCCAGATTTGTGGATTGGTATACCCATCCGCCACCGCTGAGAATGCAATTGTCGCCCCATCCCGTGACAGCACGGGCGACCGAGCGGTGCCGACCCGGCTGGCTATTCGCCGCTCTTCCATCGCTTTGGGCTGCGTCGAACAGGACGCCAGGAAACAAACCAGAGAAATGAGGCCCAACGATCGCATAACGGTTTATCCGCACCTTACGTACCTTCGATTAGACGAATCAAAATGCCAAAACGACCTCTCAGTCGGAAACCGCGTTTATCTGCCTGATAAGGGGCATTATCGGAACTCAACAAGTTTGAGAATCCGTTTGTTTATCGTCTTCAACGCGATCTCTCTGGTCTGCGTCGCGCTCAAGTTTTGCATACCGCGAACGCAGAATTTCAGCCATGCCAGGACCTCGTGTAGCTTCCTGAGGCACGTCCGGCGGCAATCCCTGGCGCGCCCGCACAGCGTATCGCTCGCGAAGGAGCTCCGCTATCCCTGGAGCGCGCCACCGACCTTCCGCTTCGATGAGCCCCTCAAGCTTGAGAATCCCCTTGGTGATCGTCGTCTTCATTGCGTTCGCCACATTCAAGGAGCCGCGCGGAGGCTTGCTCCCGCTGGCCCATTGTGATCTTGCCCACCTTGCAAACCGCGAGTCTGCGCGCCATGTTCCCGCAGAAACCTTTCCAGGTCCCTTGCATTTAGGCCGTCCGAGATCCGGCAGAGATTCACGAGACCAAGTGGGCCCGTGGGCAGAAACCCGCATTCACCGAGGATTTCGATACACCTGTCCTGATCTAAGGCCAGTCCCCAACCCGCCAAGCACGCCACCCACAAAAACTGCGGCTTCTCGTTACAAAATCGGTTCTCCAGCTTTCGCACCCTGTTATCATCGACGGTTTTCATCTTCGGTGCGACCCGCTTGCCGTCGTCTCTTCACTGCGCGCGCGATTCAAGCGGGTCGACCATCCCGTGCCGCGACGAATTGCACGACCATAACCTCGTTCTCGCCGATCTCTTCCTCGGTTGGTCGCGCGAAGTGCTCGCTTCCGGGCCCCACGAGGATCAATACTGCGCGCAAGTCCCTTCGAGGAACTAATGCCCTCTCTACCTCGTTTAAACGTCGCGCGAAATTCTGACGAAACATCCCAGCTTCCTTGCGAGCTGTGCTCGCCAGTCATATTCAGCTGCGCCGTCCACCCGTGGCGGTTTCGGCGGCTCGTTCAAGTTCGGCCACGCGCGCTTCAATATCTTCCAGCTCGATCCCCTTCATGGCACGATCAAATACGCATTCCGCCGCGCGGAGTTTGACTGCGGCGGGCACATTCGGATCGGTCATAAGCTTCAGGACAACAGTGCCGGCGGCGCCCGTAGCTCGCTGCATCCCGGCAACCGCTTGCTGGACCGCTTCCCGGCGCGCGTTCCGATACTCTTTGACAAACTCCGGGATCTTTAGCCACCGGAGTAGGGTCTGTGTTCCGAGCCCCACCGCGCGGGCAGCGTCCTCCACGCTCCGCTGGGTGAGCAGAGCCGCGATGGCTGCCTCTTTCTTGCCGGTGAATTTTGAGCCGGCGCCTACCACTCGCTACCAGCCGCTACCATCCGGCTACGAAACTGCCGTCCATCGCCTGTCCTTCGCCAATGCGGATTTCGTTCAGAATCCACTTGCAATTCCGGCGCACCGGAGCGATCGATGTCAGCGACGCGGTGATTACCGCGCAAGGAGAACAAAGCATGACATCGACAATTGAAGAAACCGCCCCGACCGCCACGGCGGCGGAGCCCAAGGGCACGAAAAAGGCCAACGTTGCGAAACGTGCGCGCAACGTCGCGCCGAAGAAGGCGAAGTCGGGCAAGAAGGCCACTCCCGCCAAGAAGGCGCCCAAGGCCGCGAAGAAAGCCCCCGGCTCCAGGGATGGCAGTAAGACCGCAACGATCCTGGAAATGCTGAAGCGACCCGGCGGAGCCACCGCCAAGGAACTGCTCAAAGCGACTGGCTGGCAGCCGCATTCCTTGCGCGGGTTCCTTTCGGGAACCATTGGCAAGAAGCTGGGCCTGACCGTCGTATCCACCAAGGGCGAGGACGGCGAGCGCAGCTACTCCGTCAAAGCCTGATCCGAAGCCAGTCCCTTTTCTGCAGCCGCCGGATTCAACTCCGGCGGTTTTTCTTGTCTCTGCTCTTCTTCCAGAATCCGCAACTCGGCACTCCAGTCCGACAGCGCCAGAAACAGTCCCTGCAGATCGGGATTGCCCGCGAGACTGACTTTCTCCGTGCTGTTAACCGGGGAGGGGAGTTTCGGAAGTGCGTCAGAATCCTACTATTCGACTGATCTCTCCTTGCAACTCGACGAGAGAGTTCAGCCCCTGGAAAGTGAGTCGCTTCGCTCATGCGACCACTTGTTCTTCAAAACCCAAGGGTCTTCTGAATTCTTGCAACCGTCTGGTCTCCGAAGATTCTGGCGGTTCCAAGATACGTGAACCCTTTCAGAAAGGTGATCAGACCCGGCAACTTTTCGCGGCACCGGTGTACGCTCGGACTTTGCCCTCGGTCGCTCATGAAGAAATGCAACAGCACGATCGCCACGTCCCCGTCGTCGATCATGACGCCCTTCTGGAAACTCGCCAGCACCATTTGCATGGCGAGAATCCAGCGTGGACTTGAAACCGGGGAGAGGGTCTTTGTCAGAACCGTCAGCCATTCTTGGCTGTCATCGGCGCTGATATAGTCCTGGGATGTCGCGAAACCCAGGGCACTCTGGATCTGCCACGCGATCACCGTCGCCTCGGCGCTGACACCATTGAGGCTGTCGAAGTTATGGGGACGTTCCCGACGATTACTTTCCACTCCTCATCACCGCATTGGAGCACCACTATGCGTACACGAAAGCTGTGCGGCGTGAAAACACCCGATACCAGCAAGCCACGGATTGGTCCATCGGCAACCGACACCGATCTCTGAGACGCCGGTACGGACGGGTGAAGCGCAAGGGGCATGCGCCACGCGTGCGCCGTCCTAACGCGACCCGCTAAACACGCTTTCCGCCCAGGACGGCAAGTCTATCTTGGTCGCTTGAAAGCTCTCATTCGCAGCGGTCCAAGATTCTGCGACCATCTATTGCCGGCCACGCCATCGCTGGGCGAGCAATTACTGTGAATCGCGGTTCGAATCACCATCGGGAGCCACATATTTCGGACGAAAACTCTCTCCCTGTTATTTAACGGCTGTTGGCGTTGTACTCGCCGAAATGCCAGCCATTCCCCTCATTCTGGTTGGCTCAATGCGTCTCCGCCACGTCGTTCGGTGCCCAAGGATGGGGCTTCTGACTGAGAAAGTCGGCCAATTCTCCGTTTCCGCAATTCAGGCACCCCGTTATTTAACAGCTGGCTTCTCAAAACGGATTGGACGGATTCAATCGAGGCGACCGGTCGGTTCGCAACCGCACATAAAGGTTTTGGCGGGGTTGAGTGTCGGGCGTGGGAAGTCGAAAATGTGGACCAAATCCCCGGCTATTCTTGGTTTGAGGTGGTTAGTGAAAAGAGAAAACTTTTCCCATAAGTTTGCCTTCTCCCTTCGGCAAGCCTAGCCCGGTTTGATCTGGGCTATTCCGAACGCCTAGTCGCTACTTGTCGTAAATCAGCGTGGCGGTAATCGACTTGCCATCGGAGTCCGTACCGAAACTATTGAAGTGCGTGACCTGCGCGGGACCTGCATGCTCACACGACGTATTCCGACGGCAAATCGACGATCGAGGAGATGGTCGAACATGCTGCCGAGCTCGGTTACGAATACATCGCGCTCACCGATCATTCACCCTCGCAGCGCATCGCCTATGGGCTGGACTTGGATCGCCTGGAACAAAAGATCGAGGAAATCGAGCGGCTACGGAAACGACGGGGAGACCGGGCGCCGCACATCTTGATCGGAACCGAGGTCAACATCCTGGCGGATGGCAAATTGGACTATCCCGACGAGACTCTTGGCCGGCTCGATATCGTTGTCGCGGGGGTTCATTCGCTTTTTCGCCACAACAAGGATGAGAACACGGGCCGCTTGCTCGACGCCCTGGCCAATCCTCACCTCGATATTCTGGCGCACCCAACCAGTCGGCTTATCGGTTCGCGCGAGCCGCTGGAGATGGATTTCGAACGTGTGCTTGGCGCGGCTGTCAAGAATGGCGCCGCTCTTGAGATTAACGGGTCGATGTGCCGGCTCGACCTGAACGATTCGATGGCGAGGGCGGCGCAGAAAGCTGGAGTCCTCCTTGCGATTGGCTCCGATGCACACAACATCGCACAGCTTGACCAGATCCGGTATGGAGTCTTTCAGGCACGCCGGGGCTGGATCGAAGCCCGGTCTGTGATCAACACGTGGGCCTGGACCAAGCTCAATCGCTGGCTCGAGCGTCGGCACTCCTCCTTGAAAAAAGCGTCGAAAGCGCGGGTCTGAGGACGTGCGGGTACGGAAGTTGACGGATACTACCCGATATGATTCCTAACAACGCTGAAGTGTGGCAGATTGGGGCCGAAAACCGCGTCGTTGAGAAATTTAGACGCACGGGTAAGCGCGGTTAATTCGTTAGCCCAGCAAGGCTGAAGGATGGTTCTTATCGATCAGTCCATGTCACATTGGTATGGGCAAAAGGTCGGGCGTGACACCTATTGCCACGATGCAACGCATCCCTCGCGCCTGATGCTCCCAGCGAGACGGCCGAGTTGAATCAGGGCGAACTTGCCTACCGGGAAGTGCAGGACGTAGGGTTCCAGCCCGAGGCGTCGGCCTGCTTCCTGAAACTCGTACTGGTGATATATGGTTGCGTGAGGTAAATTGGATCCTCGAGTGTCGAGGTGAGCACCAAGTAAGAATCACCGGTGGGCAGGATAACTCGATCGAAGTATTCTGTCAGGACGGCTCTATCACTATAAGGAACGCCATTCTTCCGCAGATATCCCGGCTTCATATTTGTTGTGACTACTTTCAGGGACGCGCCGGTCGGTGGCTGACCGCGACCTCCGGGAACCAATTCCCACGAGGCGAACGAATTGCCCTGCCAGTCTCCAACCGTAGGCGTTGCCAGACTCACAGGGAACGGCTGCGGCCCAAAAGATAGCACGCGAGTTTGCATCCCTGCATCGGTCTCCAGCTTTAGTGTTGCGTCGTCCAGCCAAGTGATGTGAAAACGTCCGGGAACTCGCATAATGTTCGCCGCCCCGTAGCTCTTGCACTGCTCGCCCGAGGCTTCATCCTTGGCTGGATCCCATGCATCGGCAATCTTGCGAGCTTCGGGCTTTAGCGGAATCGGGGCGTAATCTCCTCTAGGCGGAGTCACCATCCGGTATCGCCAGTCTTCGGTGACCATGGACACCCAATATCCAGTCACGTCGAAGGGAGCGGCGGCCTTGGGTGTTTGAGGCGCCTGCTGGACTCCTCCGCGGCCACCTCCGCCTTGCGCATAACCGTTGGCCCCGAGAGAGAACATTAGCCACGAGAGCATGAGCCAACCGCATGTCACTACGCTTTTCGTCATGATACCTGGTTGTCCAAACTCCGCATGCTGCCGAATGGTCGTGTGAATTGCACGGGCGTTAAGGGTTCGAAGTTTTCACCTTGGCTAGTTTTTCTTCGAATTCAACTTCTCGCATCGCTGAGAATGCGTTGAAAATATCCCGATCCACCCACAGCTTCGGATCGCTCTTGAGCTTGGCGATGCGTTCCTGCAGTGTCCCCGAGGGTTGATTCAAGGTGCCGGACCAATTGAAGGCGGCCGCTGAAAGATAGATGTCCACAGGGTACATCTTCCGGAAAGTCTCGAAGGTGTGGCGCACGCTCGCCTCGGTGATGTAGGCGTTGCGGCTCAGGTCGTCGGGATATTCCCAACAACAGAATTCAACCACCTTGTAGTCCCGGCCGCCATCGCGGACGGTAAATGCGAACGAGGCGGGCGTCGGACTATGTCCTGGAATCAGATAAACAGTCACGCTCAAGGGTCCCACCCGCGCGACGTCCCCATCAAAAAGCGCCCGATCCATTTTCACCGCCGGGTAGTGACGAGGTGGTGCGCCCTGCCCCCCTCGTCCACCGTCAGCCGACGGCGGGGCAAGGATCGCGGGAGGGTTGAAAATGCCACGTTCCAGGTAAGGAATCTCACCGAATCCTGCCATCACTTGCGCACCGCTCTTCTCCTTCAGGTAAGCTGCGCCTCCCGACTGATCCTCGTGATTATGAGTGAGCAGAATGACCTTAATATCGGTCATCTTGAAGCCTAGGCTCTCAATGTTCTTTTGCACGATCCCCGACGCCTTCTCCATCGCGGCGCCCAGTAAAATATGGCCCTGTGATGACGTCAGCAAGAACGCCTCGCCGTAGCGTGGGCCCACAAAGTACAGGTTCCCCATGATTTTGAATGGCTCGGCCGGGTCGGCCCAGTTCTGAGCGGGAATCTCCTTTTGAAGCTCCGCCGCTTTCGCGCTCAATTCCTTACCGAGTTCCGCTTGCTTGACCGTGAATGGCGCGCCCGGCGCGCTCGCGGTCTGCGCAGAAAGAGTTAGCCCAGGGACGCACGTCAACACACCAATCATTACGACGATGTCGCGCTGCATAAGTTCTCCTGTTCGAGCACCCTCCCTACTTCGGGGCGACTTTCCCACCCGCGGGATCCCTGACTCTCTGGTTAAACTTGTACTCTTCCGAGGGCACGCAGTAGACCTGCTCGTCCCAATTCTTGATTCTTGGTTCGCCCGTGGGAAATTCTTGGACCGGATCGCCAAGGCACTTCTCGCGGCCGGTCAGGCAAACCTCGGCCGATTTGAAAATCTTGGTGTCGCTATCCCAAGGTCTGCTGTAATACTCGGGGTCCGTGAGCGTCATCTTGAGTTCGAGAGTGTCGCGATCCAGCCGGCGATAGCGCTCTTGCAACTTCGCCTGGTCGGTATGCGGATATCCAAATTTGTCGAGCCACGTTCTATCGTCGAGGCCGATGGTATCGACCACGAATGTATTGCCGTCCCAATGGCCGATTGAGTAACCGTCCCAGGCAGGCTCCAAGTCCTTGCTGGTGGGAAGTTGCCGCCCGTCCGTCCAAATCTCGCGCCAATCGTGATGGAATCCCATGAACTGAAAGACTCGGTCCTTATTCTGGACAATCTCCCAGAAAGCGTGCGCCCCTGCTAGTTCCGCATTGATCATGCGCGGAATACCAAGCGGATCGCAGGTTCCCATGGGATCGTTTCCAAACGCAGGCGAAGAGGCTCTAGGTCCATACCCCGGCCTGTTCTTATCAAACGCGGCCTTGCCGGCGGCCGTTAAAGGAGCCTCCTGAAATACCAGGCCGCGTCCTCCGCCGCCCATACCCGGCTGTCTGTTATCTACATTGCTGAAGGTTTGAATGGGGCTCACTCGGTACCATACGCCCGACAAATTCCGGGGGTTAAATGCGGCCGCGGCTTTTACGGGCGGCGCTTTCGCCGCCGGAGCGGTTTGGCCGAATGCGGCGGAACAGACAATCGATGTGGCGAATGAGGCGATGATGGTGACGATCAATCCCTTTCGCATTTGTTTGACCCCCTCAACCTTTATCAATTTGCTCCTTTATCAACTGGCCCCGATATCTATTTGACGAGCTCGGCATTGGCCGGAGGCTGCTTCAAGCTCATGTATACGGCCTCGACGAACATATCTGTTGTCCATGGTCCTGACGTTGCGCCGAAACGAGTGTCGTAATCCGCGGTCACTCTGGCTGCTTTCACCTGCTGTAGCGTTGCCCCTTTGGCGATCATCGCCTTGACGCGATCGCGAATGATGACCATCATGTCGCGGTATTCCGTAACCTCCCACTCGTCGCATAAGCGGCCGCGGCCAGGGATGATCATGGTCCCGCCCTCTTCGCGATGCGACACCGTCCTATCCAGAATATTGTTTAGTGCAGCAATTTCCCCTAGTATGCTGCCGCCGTTCTTGAAATCGATAAAAGGATACGACGTTGTGTCGACAATATCGCCGGTGACGATCACATCGGAACGCCGGAATTGCACGATGCTATCGCCGTCCGTGATGGCATTGGGCTCATAGAAAATCTCCACTGCCTCGTTGTTGTGGATCTTCCTTCTGCGGCCTTTCGAGTAAGTATCGGTGGGCCAGCTTTCGGACGGCGTTGGAGCGACCTGCCCGGTAGGAGCGCTCATCCGATTCTCGACATTCTGGTGCCCTATGATCGTGGCGCCCTTGCCGGCGTCGGCGAAGGCCCTCGAGAAAAAGAGTGCGGTCGCAAATTCATAGTCTTCGCCCGCCGCCCGAAGCTTCGCATTGCCTCCGGTATGATCGGGATGGAAGCTGGTGTTGACGATGAATTGGATCGGCTTGTCGCTCAGCTTTCGGATTGCGGCAACGACCTTGTCGGACAATTTCCCCGCGCCCGCATCCACGAGCAACGCGCCTTCTTCGCCTACCTGAACGGCAATATTGCCGCCGTCGCCGACAAGCATATAAACGCTACCCTGGACGGGCAAGACATGGATTTCACCATCGTGCGGATCGGGGTTCACAGCACGGCTTGCCTGCTGCACGCTCGAAGGAAGCAATTCCGCCTTGGCCGCGGCATCCGCGACAGAAAGGTCCTTGAGTTTACCCGCGAATTCCGGATAGATAGTTTCCGGCCCTCCCAACGCTCCCAACAGCGGCACTTTGTGTTTCTCCGAGTATTCCCGGAGAAAGGGGTGCTGGCCCCACAAGTAATTCTGCACCTGATCGTTTGCCCGGTCTAAGATCACTTCGCCGTCATCGCACGGCTGCAACCAATTGTTAGGGTCCCTCGTTCCGCGCAATAGAGTGGACGTTTTGACCAAAGGCTCCGCGAGATACACAGGGTCCGCAGTCACCGAGAAATATGTGATGCGGTTGCCATGCTGAACAAAATACTCCAAGACCGTGGCTTGATCGCTCTGTGCGACTCCATTTGCCCGAATCTGCCCGCGCTTGAGATGCGTCGTGTAGACACTCAGGACGTTTCCCTCGACCTTGCCTGTCGCGAATCCCTCCCACGTGTGTGCAGCATACACAGGCGGGTGCGGCCTCCCATCCATCCAAATCGTTCGGTACGCCTGGGCGCTGTTGCTGCGCATCTTGATGGCGACGACCCTCTGGGTATAAGGATCTCGTTCCTCGGCGAACCGGTAGTCCCCGGGCGCGAAAAACATGTATGGCGGGACGTAGCCGGTGCATTGATGCTGCGGCAAGGTCAATCGAGAGGCGCTGTAAGCCAGGGCGAATAAACGGTCCGCTTCGTTGACCGGGATGCCGCCGTAATCCACCAGTTCGCCGGCTGCCGTCATCAGGCCCGCGTCCTGATGACCCCCCGGAACCCAATACCCCGAAAGATCGAGACCCGGCTGTTGTCCTGGGGGCTGCTGCCCGGGAAATTGGGCGGAAGCCACGAGGCCGCTCAGCACTATAAGCAACATCAACGTTGGCAACGCCGAGACGTTCTGGAATCTCTTCATCGCGGGATCTCCGAAACCAAGCGGCGGTCGGTTGAGTTTGGATCGCTCTTCACGCCTGTTTAGCGCTGCTGATGATGGTCCGAATTCAGCAGGCGGGCGCCGTCCTGATCCGCGCAACGTGGCGATTCCTCGAGTTGCTCGTCGGTCAGTTGGAGCTTGCGTGGATTCATAGTCCAAGGCGCGGTGAGCACTTTCGGATCGTCGATCGTCACTTCGTACAAAATCGCATCGCCGTCCCTGGTGAGGCGCTCAGTGACCTTCATCGCGTCGCTGTGAAAATACCCGTTCTCTCCGAACCACGTATCCTCGACGAAATTGACGGCTTCCACCACCAGCGTGTTTCCTTCCCAGTGCCCAATGGAGTCTCCGTTGTAGGAAGCGTCAACATCCGCGCGGTGCGGACGCCCGTCGGTCGGGATCACGCGGTACCCATCCCCGGACATATCCTCGTAGAGGAAAGTGACTTCGCGCGCGGTCTGAATGATCTTTCGCGGCGGGCCAAGTCGCGGGACGCCCGGTTTTCCACAATAGAATACTTGATCCGTCTTGCTTTCGTTGTCGCTCAGGTACTTCACCTTTTCGACGAACTCGGGCTTATAGGACGGGACATTCTGGTTGTAGGCGGCGCGCGGCGGACCAGCGGGCCGCTTGCTCGTGAAGATATAGTACTGATCTCCGCCCTTGATGGAGATCGAGCCGTCTTCTTTTTTCTCGCTTTTAAAGACCGAAGCGATTCCGCCGATGGTACTCCAGACTCCGTTCAGATCGGGATGGCCATCGGCAGCGCGAGGCGTGGGTTTCGCAGTTGTGGTTTTGGCGGGAGCGGCCTTGGCCGCGCCGCCGCCCGCGGAACTCTGCTGCGCGAGCGTGGATACGGGAACGCTGAACAAAGCCGCTGCCGTTACTACGACACACAAAACATAAGACTTCATCGCGGAACCTCCTCGATTATGCTTTTAGTTAGCAGAGTCGGACTTCTTCCCCAAGGCTTGATCCAACAAGCTATTCCACTCCACACTCGTGCCGTCGGCAAACGTGATCTTGAGGAAATAGCCATAGCTGGAGCCATCCTTGGCGCGCAACCCGTCGATGGTGACCACTTGGCCGATGGCTTTGACGACATCCTGCCTAGAAACGCCAGCCTTCTTGAACCAAGCGGGAGGATTGCTCTCCAGTGTCCATTTCGCAATGTTGCCGGCGGTGTCCTTAGCGTCCAGGTGAAGAATAATGTGCGGATTCACCCACTCAATTCCAGTACAAAGACCGGTCACTGTTAATTTGTGATCCATGTCGAAGATGGCCGAAGGCGCGTGGTGCGCCGAAGCCGGCTCCGCCAGCGGGAAAACAATAACCAGAGCTGCCATGGCGGCGAGGGTTAGAGGTCTCATAAAATTTGTCCCTAGCGTATCATTGACGCCAAGCCCATTATGGGCCATTTGAAGGCCCCGGTCGCCCTCTCCAGCGACCGGTGTAGCTTGATCTCAGAAAATCAGCTTCATCGCGAACTGGATCTGCCGCGGGGACCCTGCTTGATTGAGGATCTGGCCCGCTGTCAAATTCAGACCCGTGTAGGTGGCGAGATTGCCACCCGTCGTCGTCCCTCCGGCAACATACAAAGAGGACGCCGGCAGCGAGTAATTCGTGCGATTGATAATGTTGAAGAACTCCGCACGGAACTGCAGACGCATCCGTTCGTTGATCTTAGTGTCCTTCAAAATGGCCAAGTCAAGATCAAGGAATCCGGGACCCGTCACCACGTCGCTGCCGAGATTGCCCAGCGTGCCGGGGGCCGAGATGTTGAAACAGGCCGGGTTGTACCACTCGTTCACGTGCCCAACCTGAATCTGACATCCCGCAACGTAGTTCGGACGATCCAGGTTGAGATTGCCGTTGGTGATGCCGGTGGATTCGTCGTAGCCGTCGGTAATGTTCAACGGAAGGCCGCTGTTGGCGGTGAGCACGGTGCTGATCTGCCAGCCTTCGACGAACCGGTTTCCCTTGAAGGGCAAGGCATACAAGCCCGTAGTCTTGAACACCTGTTTCTGATCGAAAGAACACCGCGCCTTATCGATAGTCAGGTTGTAGGGGTCCATGAATTCGCTCTGCCCGTTGCCGTTGAAGCTGCCCAGCCAACCACCGTCGCTGATGCAGCTTTGCCAGTTATACGACATGCCAAACTGCAGGTTCCGGCTGAACCTCCGGTTCAACGTGATCTGCATAGAGTTGTACCGCGACGTCGCTTCCGGATTTACGTTCGGGAAGGTACTCAACGCATTGTTCAGCGACGCGTTTGCCGTTACGGCGCCCGGATTGCCGGAACCAAAATAACCTGCCACGGAGCCATATGCTGCCGTTGGATTCGCACAGCCGGGTCCCTGGGCCACGCTGCATAGCAGAACGGGGTTGGCCTCCTGCTCGGTGAAGCCGTGGAGTCCGCGGGATCCGATGTAGCTCACCGACAGAACCGTGCCGGGCGTAATCTCGCGCTGAACATTCAGATTGTACTGCATGTTATACGGAGTGGATTGCGTGTTATAGTCCCAGCCTGGGCTGCAATTGGGCTTCGCAACGTTAAGGGAGTTGGGACCGGGAACATTCGGAAAGCTCACGCCGAGAACCGGGCCTACAGCATTCACGCCCAAAGCGGTGCTCAATCCCCAGGGTTTGCACGCCCAATATCCGGCCGTGTAATCGAGAGGCACGATCGGTTCATGGAAGATGCCGAACCCGCCGCGAATCGAGGTCTTGTGATCGGCGAACGGATCGTATGCGAAGCCGAAGCGCGGATCGAAGTTCTGCCAGTTGGGATTGGTCGCGATGGCGTGCGAGACATGCGTGTAATAGGGCGCAACCGCGGTCGCCACGTCCGGGACGTAATACAAGTCGTTGTGCGCGTCCACCGGATTGGAGGCGAATTCCCAGCGCAAGCCGAAGTTGATGGTCAGCTTTTTGTTCACCTTCCAATCGTCCTGGACATAAGGCGTCAATGCGATGTCCCGGTAATCGCGGTTCGCATAGGAACCCAGAGGCGCGTAAATAAAGGCGCTCACAGATCCCGCGAGAAAACCCGACAGGCTGGAGAAGGACCAATCCCCACCCTGAAAGAAGGGCATGAAGGTATTAGTGTCCGACCTCACGATCGTGGCGCCCATGCGGACGTTGTGCGATCCGTGCGTCCAAATGATGTCATCGCCTTCGGTGAATTTGTTCGGCGTCGTGTTGAAGGGGAGCTGGAACGCCCCGCCGAGCGCCGTCATACCGGTGATGGCGACCGTGGCATCCTGGCGCCCGGATCCTGGGAAAAAGTTAAGAGGATCCGTTCCGCCGGGGCCCGTGAGGCCGGCGGCCGCGGTCTTTCCCGTGTATTCATTTTCGCTGGGACGGGAATAGCTGGCGCGCGCCACGTTGACAAGCGTCGGGGAGATCACACGTCTCCACTCAGTCGTCACGAACTGCGTGTGTTCGAAGTCCTCCTCCGGCCAGTACGGAAGAACTGACGTGCCCCCGAATCCGCCGCCGCCGAAAGGTTCGACGTATTGCGATTTGTCCGAAACATACCGCACGAATACGGAATCCTTGTCGGAGATGTTGTAATCCCACCGGCCGAGTACGTAATTCTCGTGCGCGTTGCGGCTCGCGCCGGTCAGCACCTCGGGCTGGCCGTTGACCGTGGTTGTTGCATTCGGAAAGATCGCCAGGGTGCTGGCAATCGCCGCGGCTGTGGCGGGGTTCGCTGCCGTAATTACGCACTTCGCCGGATTCAGATTGCATCCGGGAACGGGCCCCAGTTTGCTCTCCCCTTGCACCAGTTGGACGCCTTCGTAATTGACGAAAAAAAACATCTTGTCCTTTTTGATCGGACCGCCCAGGGTGCCTCCGAACTGGTTCTGGCGGAACGCCGGAATGATGGCTGGATCGATAAACGTCCGGGCGTCGAGCGCACTATTACGCAAAAATTCGTAAGCCGAACCGTGGAAGGCGTTGGTGCCCGACTTGCTGACCGCGTTGATCACGCCGCCGTTGCCGCCAAACTGCGCGGTGTAGGTGTTCGTCATCGTCTGGAACTCGCCGATCGCCTCGACGCCCAACGACGAGCCCAAGACGGAGCTGATTCCTTTGCCCCAGAAGTTTTCGAGGCTCTCGTCGTCCAGCAAAATCTGCTGGCCCACCGGCCGGGAACCCGCGATCGAGTACTCAGGCGCGCGGCCCTGCATCCCAAAGGAAATGTAAGCGCCGCTGCCTTGGGCCATCGTGTTTACGCCCGGCGCAAGCTCGATCAACTGTTCGAAACCACGGCCATTCAAGGGTAGCTCGGCCATCTGCCGCTGATCGGTCAACTGGCCAACGGAAGAGTTGGTGGTCTCAACCTGCGACGCCTGAGCTTCCACCGTGACCGTCTGCTGCTGCTGGCCGACCGCCAGCGCGAAATCGACCACGGCCTGAGCGCCGACGGTCAGCGTGACGCCTGTGCGGACCACGGTCTGAAAGCCCGCCTTGGAGGCTCGAATTTCGTAAGCGCCCACGGCGAGATCGGCGGCGGTAAACCGCCCCTGGGCGTTGGACGCAACGTTCTGCGTGGCGCCTGTGTTGACGTTTTTCACCTGGATCGCGGCATCTGGTACAGCCGCGCCGGATGAATCCGTCACCGTTCCCTGGATACTCGCGGTTGCGGCTTGCGCATTCAATCGAGCGACGCTCGCTCCGGATATCGCAGCGACGAGCGCTACTATCAGGACGCACATCGCCATATTCTTCAGCTTGATCAGCATGGAAACCCCTTTGTCGAACGTTCTTCGCTTCGTCGAGCCTATCGCCCCTGCGCCGGTAGCGGCATTTGCCGCCCATTACAGCGCCTAAAATCGCAGAAACACTTTATTCGAAGTGAGGGTTGGTGTCAAGGGCAGATCTACACGTGGGCAGATCTACACGTGGGACGCGTGGGTCGCGTCAACTCGTTTTTGGGCGGTCTTTCAGGGCGCACCGGGAAAGCGGCACGCGGCACTCAGCGAAGTCTACGCGCTCTAGCGAAGTCTACGCGCTCTAAAGAGCGAATAGCACTTTTAGCGCTGTCGATCTCGTCCTTACCGCCTCAAGCAGGCGGGGTCACAACTGCCCGTTATCGGTCATTAACGGAAGTCATTTCTCGCGGCGGAGTGATTTTCCCAGAATTTAGCGCCAACCGAGAGCAGGGGCGACAGTGGTCAGAATTGCCTCTATGACATGAGCATTGTAGGCAACGCCTAGTTGGTTTGGGACGGTTAGCAACAGCGTGTCTGCCGCCGCGATCGCCTCGTCTTTCCTGAGCTCTTCGATCAAAACATCCGGTTCGGCTGCGTAGCCACGGCCGAAAATCGCTCGTGTGGTTTTGTCAAGAAAGCCGATCTGGTCCTCTTCCTGAACTCTTCGTCCGAAATAGGCACGATCACGATCGTCGATCAAGGCAAAGATACTGCGGCTGACGGAAATGCGCGGAGTGCGGGCGTGGCCAGCCTCCTTCCAGGCTGTACGAAAGGCGCGAATCTGCGCGGCTTGTTGGATGTGGAACGGCTCGCCAGTCTCGTCGAATTTGAGGGTTGACGATTGCATATTCATTCCGAGCTTGGCGGCCCAGGCGGCTGTGGCATTAGAAGCCGCCCCCCACCAGACACGATTGCGCAATCCTTCGGCGTATGGCTCAAGACGCAACAGCCCTGGCGGATTGGGAAACATCGGATGTGGGCTCGGCTGAGCGAAGCCCTCGCCGCCCAGTAGATCGAGAAATTCTTCAGCGTGCCGCCGGCCCATGCCTGCATCGTCCTCGCCTTCAACCGGGCGGTGGCCAAAATAGCGCCACCCATCGATTACCTGCTCGGGAGAACCGCGGCTGATTCCCAACTGCAGGCGCCCGCCAGCGATGAGATCCGCAGCGCCAGCGTCCTCCGCCATATAGTGAGGATTCTCGTACCGCATATCAATCACTGCGGTGCCAATTTCAATGCTTTGCGTCTTAGCACCGATCGCGGCGAGCAGCGGGAACGGTGACGCGAGTTGCCGCGCGAAGTGATGAACACGAAAATACGCTCCGTCCATTCCCAGGCGCTCGGCCTCCACGGCGAGGTCAATCGACTGCAGCAGCGCGTCAGCCGCCGATTGTGTTCGTGACTGCGGTGAAGGTGTCCAATGGCCGAATGAGAGAAAGCCAATTTTCTTCATGCAAGATAAGTCTACTGTGGACGGGTCCAGTGGGTCATCCGGAAGTTGGCGGGATATAAGTAAGTTTGGAAGAAATCAGCGCGTGTTATTTCGTAATATTGGAACGCTGGCTGAGGATAGCTTCCGTCTGATGGACCATACATCCACTAACCGGCCAACGCTTCAAGAAAGCATCCCTGCGGCTACCGTCGAGTGGCGTTATCTGCGGGAACGCATAGCTCGTACTAAACAGACCGTGCTCGGTCGGTGCCAACTTCGGGATGCTGTAGCCTGTCGGGATGCCGTAGCCTTGACAACTTGGTACGTCAGTGAAATACTCCTGGGCCATGGACGATCTAAATTTGAGTGCCCCCAGGGATATGGGTGGCGTGTTGCTTGCGAACCAAAGCGCGTCCGATTTTCAATGCCGGTCGCGGCGAAGTTTTCTCGGCGGAGTCGCGGTTGCCGGGGCAAGCGCACTTCTGTCAAGCCGCCGATCCTACGCACAAACCGGAGCGACCGCCAACCCACGGCGGATTGATTTCCACCACCATTTTCAGGCGCCCGAGCTAATGGCTGTGGCGCGCGCAAAGGGTCTTAACCCGCCTCCGCCGGTCTGGACGCTCGCGAAGGCGCTGGAGGATATGGACAAAGGCGGCACGGCCACCACGCTTCTATCCGGCATCGAGATACCGGCGGGCCTGGACGGAGACGTTGAAACCGTGCGCAAGACACTCCGCATCCAGAACGATTACGCGGCCAAGTTGCGATCCGACTACCCAGGCCGTTTTGGCATTCTTGCGCTCATCCCGCTCGCGTTGAACGACATCGACGGTTGCATGCGCGAAATCGACTATGCTCTCGGCACGCTGAATGCAGATGGCTTCGCGGTCTTCACCAGCTACGGGGACCGATACATAGGGGATGCGGTTTGGATGCCCATCTACGAGGAACTGAATCGCAGGAAGGCGATCGTGTTTGTGCATCCCCATTCACCCGCCTGCTGTTCCATGATCGCAAAACCGCCCCTCAAACCGTGGTGGAATATGGCGCCGACACCACGCGCGTCATCGCGAACTTGCTGTTCAGCGGATTGGCGCACAAATTCCCGGACATCGTTTGGGTTTTCGCGCACGGCGGCGGAATGATGCCGTATGTGATCGAGCGCTTCCTCAACGCAACCACGGAAGAGATCGTGCCCGGCATCATTACTAAAGGGCAAGGAGGCAAGGGCGTGGTGGGAGACAATTCGCGTAAGAACGTGATGCCGAACGGAGTGCTCTACGAACTCAGGCGGATGTATTACGATACGGCGCAGTGCTCGAATCCAGTGGCCATGGGAGCGCTGCGGAAAGTGGTCCCCGTGTCGCAAATCGTTTTCGGCACCGACTTCCATTGGCGTACCGCCGAGGAAACCGGCAGAGGCTTGATTTCCAGTAAGATTTTCAACGAGGCTGAGCTCCACGCCATTAATCGTGGAAATGCCGAGAGGCTTCTGCCAAGGTATCGAACTTAAAGAGGCCGAGACGTGGCGGGTTGTTGAAAATGCGGAAGGTGCTCCACTGATACTCCGCCACTAATTACGGTCCTGATGTCACGCAATAACGGAAGTGAGTTCATACCGCGAAGACTCCGCTGTGACGAGTAGCTTCCGGATACGCCGTCATCCGGGCACAAACCCTTTTTTGATCGGCTAAACTTGGCCCTGACACACAGATGGCGCTCCAGCCCGGCGACCAACTCGGTCACTACAAAGTTCTTTCCCTGCTCGGGCAAAGCGGCATGGGCGAGGTTTACGGCGCTCGCGACACGACGCTTAAGCGTGACGTAGCAGTGAAAGTCCTGCTCGCGACTTTAGTGCACGATCACGACGGTAGAGGCGCTGCTAAATCAGGCAAGAGAACGCAGGAAGAACCCAATCCGGACGCCGGAGCGTCACGTTGTTACGGGCGGGCCGCGGAGGCCGGGCGGCCTCCGGGGTAGAACTCGACGCCATCGGCCCTTACGGCTTTCACCCACAGCGCGCCGGGCCGGCCGTCTTTCATCGGGCGTCCGGTAATTGTTAGCTTGGTTCCGGGTTTGAAGTCGGCGGGACGAACTCCGTTGCGGAGCAGCGTGCTTGGGCCTTCCGCCTCAAAACCCCATGTGGCCACGGAGCCGTCTTTGTTGGTGACGTCCACCACCAACCATGAGTGAGGATTGGTGAACTGAAACTCCTTCACTACGCCTTCGAAGGTGACTTCCTTCGTAGCCTCAAACATGACGGAGGAGTGATGCGCTTCTGCGCTGGTAGCGGCCAGCAGGATCGCTGTTGCAAAAACAGCGGCGGTCAATCGATTTCCGTTCATCGCTTTGGCTCCTTGGAATCGTCTTTGTTTGTAAAGGTCAAATCCTTGTAATTGGTGCTGCCGTCCGGCGTCTTATAAACTTCGTTATTCGGATTTTCGGTACAGTTCCAGTATTGTACACGGACGCTCTTGTCGGGGTTGGGCACTTGATTGTAGATCCGCTTCAAGTACCAGGGCTCGGAGTAGAGAGTGGGGTCGTAGATCCAGACGTCGGCTTCAATAACGCCGGCCCGGACCTTTTGCCAGATCTCCACAGTTTCCATTTGATCGCTTTGGTCTGGCTCTTGCCGGCCCATGGAGCGCGTCATCAACTGGTTCGTATGAATCACCAGCTTCGGGCCGTCCCAGAAGCCGATGGAATCGCCGTAGTAGAGGGGATAGCGTTCCTCGGGGGCCGGGTGGGAGCGGCCGTCGGTATAGATCCGCCGTACGTTATTGACCGTTTCCGACGTCAACCACGTCTCTTCGGGCCGGACGATGAACTCCCGCAGGAATGGAATGACAAGCCATCGTGGAAAGCCCGGAGGACCGCATTGGCTAAGGTTCTCGTCGTACTCGATGCCCTTTGCGGCGAGCTCCGCGCCTTTTTTCACAGCGGCGGCGGCAGCGGGCTTGAGTTTCGGCGCGATGCCGCCTGGTCCCGGGTCGAAGAACGTGTTACCGCCCGCAGCGGTCCACAACCCGGACCAGTCCGGCAACTGATCAAAGGGAGGCGACTGCTTGCCGCCGTGCGCCTCGGTCTTGAGCGCCTGGTAAAATTCGGCCGCTGTGCGGTGCTTGATCCCCATGTCCAGCATGCGCCGGAACTCATCTGGCGACTGGCGGGCGTTCTGGGCGAAAACGGTCGCCGATACGGTCAACAAGACCATGGGTACGGCGAACTTTTTGAAAGATGTCATTGCTTTCCTCGCTCCGCTCGGTCGGCCTGCAAACACTTCCGAAACTACGTTGATAAACCGCACGAAATGTCGCACCAAAGGGAAATGACGGTCTGGTGCATCAGCAGACAAGATCTTATCTCAAGCCCCCATACGTCGCAACTAACGCCGACACCAAGACAAGTTTCGAGCCGGATCATTGCCGATCACGTCCCATAAATGGGTCGGCTCTACGTCGTTTCCTGGAAAAGGTGGACAACGTGGGAAGCCGGATAGCTAATGGGATGGTCCGCCGCCTTTCACGCCCGAGCAGCAGGGGCGTAGAAGATGAACGAAGGAAGGCATCCCATGAAAATACACACGATTGGCATTGATCTCGGCAAGACGAGTTTTCACCTGGTAGGTCTGAACGAGCGCGGCGAGGTAGCCGTGGGCAAGCGGTTTTCGCGAGCGCAGCTGCTGCGCTTCACGGCGAACCGGAAGATCCATTTGATTGGCATGGAAGCATGCGGGGGCTCCCATTTTCTTGGGCGGGCGCTCCAAGAGCAGGGACACGGGGTGCGTCTGATCCCTGCCCAGTACGTGAAGACCAACAAGAGTGACTACATCGATGCGGAGGCGATTGCGGAGGCCGTGAGCCGGCCCACGATGCGCTTCGTGCCGATCAAGAGCGATGACCAACTGGATCTGCAGTCGCTGCACCGGGTGCGTGAACGCTGGGTGATGCGTCGCACAGCGGTGATCAACCAGATTCGTGGCTTGCTGCTCGAACGCGGGATCACTCTGCGAAAAGGACGGCGCTACGTCGACGCAGCTTTACCCGGGATCCTGGAGAACGTCGGCGCCAAGCTATCGGTTGCCTTGCGCCTGTTGCTGGCGAACAACGAGATGGCACAACGGTCAAATCCGGCGCTCTCAAAACCCATACTCGGAAGAAGTCTTCCAAGACTGCGTTAGCTAAATGGGAAGAGAGCGTAGCGCATTCCATCCTGGCCCGGAGCCTTTTCCCTCCACCCAAGGCCGTATACATTTGCGCAGACCAACCCTGTCCATCTCTTTTTCGCTTGCAATGAGGCGGCGGACCATAAATTCCGTGTACGCCGTCATCCAGGCGCTATTTGCTTCGCACCCCGCTTAGGATCGGTAAACACTAGCCACCTCAGTGGTACTTACCCGCGCACGCCATCCGCGGGGCGCCTATTCTCCGTCGGCAGAAAGCGGTAGCTTGTCGCTGTCTCTCGCGAACCATACATATAGACAGGGGAGCAAGAAGATGCTCATAAACAAGACTGCAATCAAGCCACCGACGATCACGATGGCGAAGGGCCTCTGCGAATCCGACCCAATGCCGTGTGAGGCCGCCGCCGGCACCAAGCCGAGAGACGCCACCAGCATGGTTATCAGAATGGGACGGAAGCGGAGGACCGCGCCGTTTCGGGCCGCGTCCAGAATGCTGTGGCCGCGCGACCGCAATTGATTAATATATTCCACCATGATGACGCCCGTTTGCACGGACACGCCGAAGAGCGCGAGGAAGCCAATACCGGACGAGACGCTGAAGTTCGTATGGCTCAGGTATAACGCCACGATTCCTCCAATCGGTGCCATCGCGACAGTCAGGAGGATCAGGCTGGCCCACTTCATCGACCCAAACATCAAGTACAGAATCATGAAGATTACCAATAACGTCAGCGGGATGATGAGAGCGAGCCGCTTTTGTGCGCGCTGCTGGCTGGCATACTCCCCGGCCCAATCGATGTGGTAGCCGATCGGCAGTTTCACCTGTTGATCCACTTTCCGGATCGCTTCCTCTACCGCTCCGCCCAGATCGCGCCCGCGAACACCATATTTGATCGCGATGTAGCGCTGGCTCCCTTCTCGATAAACCTCTGAGGCCCCATCCTGCACCTGCACCATACATAGTTGTGCGAGCGAGACGCGCTCACCGGACGGCGCAAGCAGGCGAACATTTTCAATGGCTTCTTTCGTGTCGCGGTATTTGGGCAGGTATCGGAGCGTCAGATCGTAGCGCTGCTCGTCCTGCAATACCTGCGTGAGCGCGTTACCACCCACCGCGGTTTGAACCGCATCCCGAACGTCGGCTGCATTGATTTGATATCGCGCGGCTACGGTGGTATCCACCGTCAGGTTCAGGTTAGGCTGCCCCAATACGCGGAATAACCCCAAGTCTTCGATGCCCTTGATCGTGCGCATTACGCCCACAATCTCGTCGCCTTTGCTTTCCAGAGTCTTGAGATCGTCGCCGTAGACCTTGATCGCCAATTCACCCTTCACTCCACTGACAGCCTCCTCCATGTTGTCGGAGATGGGTTGGGAGAAGTTCCACAAAACACCCGGCAGCTTTTCCAGTTCCTTGTCGATCGCCGCGATCAGGGTGTCTTTGTTCTCGTGAAACGCCGGCCTCCACTGGTCCTTGGGCTTTAGATCGACAAAGTATTCGGTGTTGAAGAAGCCCGTGGTGTCGACGCCGTCATCGGGACGCCCCACCTGGCTGGTCGCCAGCGTGACCTCCGGAAAAGAGGCCAGGATCACGCGGGCTTGATTCGCCAGCCGAACGCCCTCGGTTGGACCGGTGCTCGGTGCCAAAGTTCCGCGTACCCAAATGGCTCCTTCGTCAAGGTGCGGCAGAAATTCAGATCCGATGGTGCGGCTGAGCAGAAGAGCGCCGGTCAGAGTCAGAAGAGCCGCACTGAGCGTCACCCAGCGCCACTCGATCGCCAGGTTCAGTGTCCAACGATAGCCCTTGATGAGCCATTCCATGAGAGGGTTGTGCCATTCACTGGTGCCCCTGGGAAAGACCACGCTTGCCAGTACCGGCCCGACGAACATCGAGAACAGCAGCGCTCCCAGAAGAGCGAAGGCCACCGTCCAAGCCATCGGCTTGAACAGTCTGCCTTCCACTGCCTGCAAAGTAAAAATGGGCAGATAGGCGACGATGATGATGGCGATTGAGTAGAACACCGGCCGCTGTACTTCGTGCGCCGCGGTGCTGATTTTTTGCGCTACCGTCTCGTCGGCGTGAAGTTCCGGGTGGGAGAGAATGCGCACGATATTCTCAATCATCACCACGGCGCCTTCCACGATCATGCCGAAATCGAGCGCGCCGAGCGACAGGAGGTTTGCCGGAATATGGCGCAGATCCAGGCAGATGGACGCGAACAGCAACGAAAACGGGATAGTCAAGGTGACAATCAGCGCACCCCGGACGTTGCCTAGGAATACGAACAGAATGAGCGACACCAGAACGATGCCCTCCACCAAGTTGTGCATGACCGTACCGGTGGTCAGCTTCAATAGGTTGCTTCGATCCAGGAAAGGGACAATTTTCATCCCGGGAGGAAGGATGTGTCCGTTCAATTCATCCACTTTGGCGTGGATGGCTTCCAGCGTGGAATCTCCATCCGCGCCTTTGCGCAGAAGCACGATGCCGGAGACAACGTCGTCGTTGTCGATGATCTTTCCCGGCTCGGCGTGAACCGCTCGGGCGAACTGGCCGAGCCGGATCTTTGATCCTTGCTGAACCACGGCGATGTCGCGAATGCGAACCGGGGTGCCGTTCTTGGCCGTCAACACGATCTTGTCGATGTCGCGAACCGTCTTGACTTGCCCGACGGCCCGCACGTTGATCTGCTGCAGACCCTCCTCGATGAAACTACCACCCCCGTTATTATTGTTGTTGGTGAGTTGCTGCTCGATCTGTCCGATGTTGAGCCCATAGTCGATGAGTTTGTTGGGATCGACCCGGACCTGATACTCGCGAGTAGGTCCGCCGAAGCTCGAAACGTCCACGACGTTCGGCACGGATTTGAAGCTCTTCTCGATGACCCAGTCTTCCAGCGATTTCAACTCCATCACGTCATACCGCGGATTCGTACTCCGCAGCGTAAAGAAGTAGATCTGGCCGACCGGACTAAAATCCGCACCCATTTGAGGGTGTACGCCGTCAGGCAGGGTGACCTGCGCAAGCCGCTCCAGCACCTTCGCGCGATTCCAATCATTATCAGAGTCGTCGTCGAAGATCAGCATCAGGCTGGAGAGTCCGAACAGGGAGACGGAACGCAGGTGCTCCAGATGCGGAATTCCATTCATCACGATTTCGAGAGGAACGCTGACCTGCTGTTCCACCTGTTCGGCAGAGATGCCCGGCCATTGCGTAATTACTTGAACGTAGTTGTTGGCGACGTCCGGATAGGCTTCTACCGGCAGATTGCGGAATGAAACCATACCCCAGATAAACAAAAGAACCGCGAGAGCTAATACGAGAAACCGGTTCTGCAGCGAAAAATCTACAAGCTTGCGAATCATAAGTCTTACGGACAATTCGCCTTTCTTCGCTTCGTTTCGCGATCACGATCTCGCGGCCGCCCTTGCTAGGTCCTGCGTCAGCTTAGCATTTTTATAACTTTTTTATGAATCCTTTCGTGATTTCTTCGCCCGCAGCGAAAAGAGCACCGTCGATGCGGCGGAGTACAGCGCGCGCGTAGAAGTGAATTCCTCGTCGTCCAGGAGTCGGGTTCTGGAAACTAGTCGGATGGGCGCCGATAACGCGCTTGTGGAAAGCGTCAGAATTGGGTTCTGTCCGAATGGTCGGGCACTCGGAATGTTATCGACCGGTCCGCAAGAGATCGCTACCGACAACACGTCATAACAGGCCGGTGAATGTGGTGCTCACTTGCGCGGGATGGCGATACGGCCAGGTGGATTGTTTCCCGATTGCCGACAGCACATCCAGAATAGGGGCTAGGTCGATAAAAACAACGAGTTGGAGATCCACGGCTGACGACGTTCATTCTTCCTTTTCAACATCCACAGTTAGCGCAACCTCAGCATTCTTTCGAGAGTTGAATCCGCTGAGCGTCTTTTTCGCGCCCCACACGTTGCGATATCGAGCCCTTAGCGTGTAGTCGATATCAGGGCGCAAGCGCATGAACTGGTACTTGCCATCGCTCTTCACAATGTAGGAACGAACCTCCAGGGTCAGCGTATTCTCAATTTGAACCACTGCTCCTCCCAGCGGCTGTCCAGAACGATCTCTGACGATGCCCTGGACACTGCGCAATACTTCCCCGCGTGCCACAAACACGCCGGTGAACGCGATCGCCGCAAGAAGGATCCCTGCTCGCCGCAAGCGCGCCAAGGCAGATATGCGGGAGTAGCGGTGACGAGCGGGTTTCATTTCGTCGGGATTTTCCCTTGCGGTTCCGTACGGTCGAAAGTATACACCAGACCGCCTCTCGAAGTTGCTTGTCACTTCTCTGTCCTCCGACGTGACCGGCCCGCGACCGGGCACACGCGGCTTGGCAGCCCAGCACCGACCGGCATTCCGTTAATGTTGGACATCATTCCGGATCTCGTCGCGGCGGATCGAGAAACGCTATCAGGCGGGCACTAATAGGTCGGTGCCGGTGTCTGAAACATCGTGCGATTGCGAAACAATATCCTCGGTCGAAGTGTCGTGGAAAGCACTTTTGCGACTTCCTTTTGAGCGACACGCAGGTGTTTGTCTTAAGCTCTTTCGGGTGTTTCACCGATTCGAGAGCCGTACACACTGGTGTTAGTTTCGATTGGGAGCAGAGTCATGCCACATTTCAAACGCCCTCTGCTCTACGCGGCGTTGATCGCGACAGCCTTGACTCAAGGCTATGCGTTTCAAAGCACGCGGTGGCGAATTGCTCCTGAAAGAATCAACATCACCTTGGGAGACGAGCGCACGCTGCAGGTGCTTGACGACTCGGCACAAGAACTGTCGGGCGTAGAGTGGTCTGTAAATGATCCGACACTCGCCATGGTTAGCGAGCAGGGTGGCCGGTTTATTCTGCGAGCGACGAAACCGGGCACTGTGCGTGTCACTGCTGTCCTCAAAGGTGAGCAACAATATCTCGATATTCCAATCTGGGCGAATCGAAGCTTCATCCCTGCGGGAAGTACGAATTGGGGAATGCATCCCATCGGACGCGAACTCGGCGACATCGCGGCTGTTCCGACCGAGAGTGGGCCGAATATGCTGTCTCTTGAACAAACGCCCAAGGGCGACACGTATTTACGCGGCACGCGGGAGGACGGCATTCAGATTTGGGCCTGGCATTTGCCTGAAGACACCCGGGATGTCGAGTTAATTTGCGGAGACTGGTTGGGTGGTGCTCTGATCGGCGCAAATCACGGCTCCGACTACACGCTTTATACCGTAGGCAGTGATGGCCAGACTCGGTGGAAATATACGTTGCCCGGAGTCAGGAAAGGACACGCCTACACGCTGGACCATGTCGTCTACGTCCTCAGCCAATCGAAGGACGGGACGTCAACGACGGTGACCGCGATCGACAAGGATGGGGCACGGAAGTTCGATCTGGCGGTTCCTGCCTCGCATCAGCGGAACAACGTGGCGAATGCCGCCGACGGGATCCGATGCCGCCCCACGGACAGAAACTCGCTCGTTCGCATCTTTACCAGCAAATTGTTTGTCAGTGTGGACAGTTTCGCCTATCTTGCCTTCACTCAAAACGACTGGGACGTTGCATCGGAGGCATGTCCGACGGGCGGGATAGTCGATCCAAAGAATGTCAATTTCAACCGGACCGATCGCATTATACTCTGGCAGATACACCCGGATGGAAGCTACCGCGCTACAGTTGTTGAGGAATCGAACAACAGCAATCCACTGCTGACTCCAGTTGAGGTCCCTTCGCCGACGGGAGCCATTATCCCTGACGGCATGGGCGGCGTGCTTCTAGCGGTGCGACGGCCCCATAATTCTCCCGATGACAAGGTGCCTCCCGTTCCGGCCGAGTTCATTTATCGAATCGACGGCGAAGGAAGAGTCGTCTATCGAAGCCTCCTGCCCAGCCGTGACGGCGAACTCCACGACGGAATGGTGCTCGGAGAGAACAACATCGGTTTCGCTACACGCGGTGCTCTTCTTATTGCGTTCCATGTCGAAGATGGGACGGAGGTGTGGCGATGGGATTCGGGGATTGCGGGTATCGAGGTTTTTGCGGCCCTTGCGGATGGCAGCTGTCTGGTGCAGACGCCGAAAGCGCTCGTCGACGTCTTCAGCGGGGCGGACGCCCGCGAGGTGTTTGAAGGCAAGGCGATGATGGACTGGCGCGGGCAACTCTATCGCCAAACCAAATGAGGCAAATGCTGTTAGATCGCGAACCCGCGAACTCCATAGGAAAGTCCGCCCGACTGAGGATCACACCGAAGCCTTTCTGTCGTACCGTCCACGACGTCCCGGTTCCGATAATGATGCTATGAAAGCGCTGCAGCGGGGGTTTCGCGTAGACTGCGAGCAAAACCCCAAGCACAAGGAGGTGCTGCAGCAATATGGAACAGTTTATCGGATGTGATGCACACAAGAAGTTTTCCGTGTTCGTCGCGGTGAACGAAAAAGGATCCGCTGGCGAGGCATTGCGCGTCGCGCACGATCGGGACGTGTACCGCGAGTTTCTGGCCCGACTCCCCCGCATTCCTCGATCGCAGTGGAAGCAAACGGGAGTTACAGTTGGCTGGTAGATGAGATGGAGCGGTCGGGTCACTGTCCCAAGCTGTGCAATCCGCTCGAAGCGAAGCGGCGGATGGGGCTGACCAACAAGACTGACAAGTTGGACGCCAGAGGGCTGGCGGTCCTACTGCGCAACGGCACTCTGCCGGAAGTGTGGATTCCGCCGAGCGAGTTGCGGGATCAACGGGAGTTGCTTCGCCTGCGCATCTTCCTGGTGAGGCTGCGGACGCGAGTGAAGAATCGCATCCACGGTACACTCGCGCGTTACAACGTACAGGTGCCGGGAGCGGATCTGTTCGGCGTCGCAGCTCGTTTGGAACTCGGTACGCGGCTGCCGGAAATGCCCGTACATAGCCGTGAAGCTGTCGAGCAGGAGTTGGCGACGCTGGATTTTCTGGAAACGCAGATCGAATCAGCGGAGCGGCGGTTGGAAGCGATCATGAAGGTGAGCGTCGAAGCGGATCTGCTGAAGACGCTGCCCTGCGTCGGAAGGATTCTCAGCATGGTTCTGATGCTGGAGATCGGCAGAGTGGATCGGTTTCCGACAGCCGCACATCTGGCCAGCTATGCGGGCTTGGTGCCACGCGTGCACTCCAGTGGCGGTCACACGCGCATGGGCCAGGTGTGCGGAAACGTGAACCGGAATCTGAAGTGGGCTTTCGTGGAAATCGGCAATCTGGTGGTCGTAAACCAGCGCCGGCTTGCCGGAACTCATGTGGTGCGGCTGTATCAACGAATCAGACGTGCCAAGAACCATCAGAAGGCGGTGGTCGCCGTGGGGCGCCACTTGGCCGAAGCCGCTTGGTGGGTGCTCACCAAGCAGGAGGTTTATCGCGAGCCGCGGAGCACGCGACAGGCTCTTTCGTCGACGCACGGGTAAGCGCGGTTAATCCGCTAGTCCAATGAGGCTGACTAATGATTGCGACACCCGACCAGCGGTATAGGCTCATGCAGAAGTTGAAGGCGGAGACATGCGTCCGACGAAAGAACGGAATCTGGGAGTGAGCGGAACCGACGAAACCGTATAGGAGGAACGTTTCCCCGGGGACTCCGTCCCCGGACCCCTGGGATTTATCGCATTGATGCCATCCCAGTGATGAACGCGTTGCTGGGGCCCAGCTTTGCACTGAACCCCAGCCCTGGTCTTGGCCCCGGAGTCGGCGCTCGGCTTGCTTCCCAGCAGAGGCTTATCCTCCGCTCCGGCCGCTAGTAGTGTATCCGCAACAGTAGTCGTGGGCAATGGTGGAACGAAAAAAGACCTTGATTATCGCAGCGCTTTCAGACATGCGTGACATCAGGCACTGAGCCGCAAGCGGCGGCGCCACTGCCCCACAATTTCTGGTGTGATAGGCTAGGTAACTGTCGTGGTAGGGATGGCCATCACTGACCGCCCCCGCACAGATCCGTGCGAGCGCGTTTACGCACACGGCTCTTACCGTGGATGAGTAGCGGAGAAGCGCGCAGAGAACCTCTCTCCTGCGCTGCTCCTCGCACATCGCCCAGTCCATGTGACACGCTTTCCCGGCTCTGAGTCGGGCTCGTGTTAGACCTTGCGACGTTCTCCACGGCCCGCGTCCTTCCCTCCCCAACCTCCGCCGAAGGTGGCCCTTCTTTGTTCGGCTGGTTCATCGGTACTACGACGCGGTCCGACTTCTCCTGAACGTGCATGTCCGCCGTTCGGTTTATGGCCTTCGCGGACCGGTCTTGCTGCGTGAGCCAAGACGTTCAAGAGATCTCCCGGTTCTCGTGCCTGTTGTTTCTCAGCGTGCATGGGTTCTTAGACTACGCAGGACCGAACTAACCACTCGCGTGTAACGTGACTGTCGTGTTGCCTTCCTCCTCTCGGAATGGAGTCGGCATCCTGTTCCAACGGCTTTTCGAAGCTCAATTGCCCCGCCCACTGATACCTCTATCTACGCTTCAAACGACACGTCGCGATGCCGCCCGCAAGACTCGAGGCCAGAATGGATTCGCTACTGTAGGGCTCTTTCATCCCCTACAACATGCCGGTTTATCCCGGCGCTCTCCGGGTTCGCCGTTAACCACGACCTGCACAATTTATTGGGCTAAAATCATCCACGCCGTATGTCACTTGCCACCGTCAGGCGCTTTGTCAAACAATGATATCGTTGGACCGCTCGGCGTACGGCAGATCACGTGATGGAGAACTCAAAATGGCGATTCCCGCTGAAATGGGCAGACAGGTAGCTGTCGTGCTTTACGTGGTGGCGATGGCAGCCGTCATAGTCGGTGTAGATTTCGTGTTCTTTAGAAACCGATTCTGGGAACGGCTGACAGTGAATATTGGCATTGTCTTGGTGTTCGCAGCTTTCTACTTGAGATTCCTCAGGCGTCCATGAACAAGGCGCGATAGCGCCCTTTCGCTGGGATTGTGCAGACGCACTTCGCATTCACTACAAACGAGTGATCTGTGGTTATGCGGACCACTTTGAGCTGCCGTTGAGGTGACAGTGTCCGCCGGGAAATTCCGATAATGGCAAACATCAGGCACAAGCCGTATTCATGCGGCGCGCTTGGAAACGAGTTCGTCGGTGAAGAATGTGGCTGATCTGAGCCTACCTCCGCTGACTGTGTTGGTTCTGAAATTCCTTCAAACGATTGACATCATCGGCTAAAACATCCCGATCCCGGGCCGCGAGACGCTCGTCGTTCGCCGACTTCTGAATGGAATCGATCGCATCATTCAGCAGGCCATTATCCCACCGGCCCTGATTCAGATCCGCTTGCATCTTTGTCAGCTCTTCTTCGGTTTTCTGCAGGCGCGTACGTTCTCTTTCGGCCGCCTTGCCGCTCCGAACGTGGTCCAGATCGGTGCGCACGTGCTCGAAAATGTGGGCCCGCCACTGCTCTCCCCGGAAGCGCTCTGCACGTTCCCGATACCAGTCCTGTGCAGCGGCGCTCAAGGTTAATAGCAACAACAATACGCCGGTTGTAAGAAGTCGCCTCATGGTACGTCTTCGACCCATCATTATCTCGAAGCTTTCTGATGGCGTCTGCAAAGATGCTCGCCAGCCGGTACTGCCTGAAAGGTTCGTTGATGGGGGGCTTCCAGACGGCGGATCACTTCCGACACACGTCTTAACGTCTCAATCTTTGGTGCATTTAAGGGATGGTCTGACGGGCCGGAATGAGGTTTGATGTATGTGTATTCAAAGACGCACGTAAGGAGATTCGCCATGAAGCAGCAGATTCTGATCGCTATTGGTCTCGCAGGGATCCTGTCCGTGGCTGCATGTCACAAGGCGGTCCCGGTGGCTGCCCGTCCGGCCGCGCCAACCCCGGTTGCGGCCGCTCCCGCCTCACACGCAGCGCCTGCGCCGGCACGGTCGTCGCCGGCAAACCAAACCCCGAACCGTCCCTCACAGACAACCTCTTCCCGCTCGACGACCATTTCGCCGCAGGAGCGCGCGACCCTCACTGAGCGACTGGCTCGCCTAAATGACGCGCTGTTTGACTACGACAAGGCCACCATCCGGTCGGACGCCACGACGGTTCTAAAGGACGACGTCGGAGTAATCCGGGATATTCTGGCCGCCTATCCCAGCCAAAAACTGGTGATCCAGGGCAACGCAGATGAAAGGGGTTCGGACGAATATAATCTCGCGCTTGGCGACAAACGCGCCCGTGCCGCCGAAGAGTTCCTGACCACTATGGGCATCCCGGTAGCACAACTGACGGTGATTAGCTACGGCAAGGAGAAGCCCGTTTGCACGGATCAGACAGAAGCTTGCTGGCAAAGGAACCGCCGGGCGCACATCACCGCGGCCCCGTAACTGGTTCCGCTTTGGCACACCTCTCTCCGGGACCTTGACGCAGGCCTCCATCATGGTTCCGGAGGGAGGCTTTTTCAGAGGGTCAGTCATTTCTGCGAAGGGAGTAATCGATGAAACTCGTTGGCATGACAGGACTTCTAGTGCTGCTTTTGAGCTCGGTCTCGAACGCAGGCGCGGAGAGCGACAGGGATAAGCTGAATGGGTCTTGGGTGCAACAAGGTGAGGCTGAAAATAGCTGGACTCTTAACGCCGACGGGGACAACATGCATGTCACCCAGACGGACGGCGGAAAGAAGATCGCTGACTTTCGGTGCGACACGCGAGGTGCCAGCTGCGACGTCAAGATCTCCGGCAAAAAGGCGATGGTGTCGATGTGGTTCAACGGCTCAAAGCTTTTGCAGATGGAAACGAACGGTTCGGATGTGATCGAGCGGAGTTTTACGATTCTCGCCGAGGGTGACGTTATGGAGGTCGAGATTATCCCCATCGTGCCCGGCGGGAAAAAGGAAACGCTCCAGTACAAACGCGCTCTACTATCCGCCCAGGGAAAGTAGTGAGGATTTCCCTCGGAACCGGCCGTTCGGCATCGCGCGTGGAAATCACAACGGGCTGCGGAGCAGATCGCCGGACTCGTACTGCCTCTCCCACTCAATTCAGGAGACACTGACTATGGAGCGATCAATGCGCGTTCGCGGGTCCGTTCTCCTTTCCGGGGCATTTGCCGGGCTGCTGCTCATCATCGGAGGCTCTGCGCTTGCGATTTGGTGGAACTCCACCGCCGCTCAGGCTCGGGTTGCCGCGCTGCACAACGCTCATCTCGAAGCTGGGAACGCGCTCGCCTCGATTAGGGCCAACGTCTACCTCACGGGAATTCTAACTCGGGACTATCTGCTGGATCCTGATCCGAGCCATGCAAGGCAATACGCCGACCAGTTCTTGAACCTCAGGGGCAATACGGAATACTGCTTCAGCATCCTTGAAGCGTCGGCTAAAGATGCTGAAGAAAAGGCTGCGCTGGAGCGACTGCGCCGCGAGGTGAGCACGCACCTGGATCCGACGCGCATCCTATTGGATTGGAACGTTGACGAGAAGAATGTCCGGCGCGGCGCATTTTTGCAGGAGCGGCTGCGCCGCCGCGAGGAGATTGTTGCCCTGGCCGCGGAAGTGGAGCGGATGATGACGGAGAACTTCTCCACGGAGCGAGAACGCATCACGAAGGCGGATCAGGATTTTCGCTCCTCGCTTGCCTGGACTACTGGAATTGCACTTCTACTTGGGCTGGGGATAGCCGGCGTGACCCTGGCGCGTATGACCGCGCTCGAACGGCATTCACAGATAGCCGAATCGGAACTGCGGCGGCTGTCCGCGCAACTCCGGACGGCGCAGGAGCAGGAGCGTAGGTATCTGTCCCGCGAACTGCATGACGAGGTCGGACAGATGCTCACCGGTCTGCGCATGGAACTCTCCGCGATGAGGCGGATGAGCGGTGGCGCCGACAGCGAACTCTCGTCGCGCATCGCACGTGCCAAGGGGATTGTGGAAAACACGCTTGGCATCGTCCGCAATATTGCGATGCTGCTGCGGCCGTCGATGCTCGACGATTTGGGATTGACACCCGCGCTGGCGTGGCTGATGAAGGAGACCTCACGATCGAGCGGCATGGAATTCGACACCAACGTCGATTCCGCGCTCAATCTCCTGCCCGATACCCATCGGACTTGCCTCTATAGGGTGGCACAGGAGGCTCTCACGAATGTTTCCAAGCACGCGGGCGCGCACAAGGTTGAGGTGTCCCTTAAAATCGTCGGTGGGTGGGTGGTCGGCACGATAGCCGATGACGGCTGCGGATTCGACACTAGGTCGGTTACACGCGAGGGATTGGGCCTTGCAGGAATGGAGGAACGGTTACGGGAACTCGGCGGACATTTGAGAGTGATTTCTGCGCTAGGCGAAGGAACGCGACTGGAATTCCGCCTGCCCGTTCCCAGGGAGGCAGGGGGACCCGCGGCGGAGGAAATCGCGGCGGAGATAAAGCGTGATTCGCATCCTGATCGCCGACGATCACGGGATCGTCCGGACCGGCTTGAAACTTCTGCTTGAGCGCGTCGCCGACATAGAAGTGGTGGGCGAAGCTGCTGACGGCCGGGAGGCGGTTCGGCTGGCGGCGCAACTGAAACCCTCGATCGTGATCATGGACGTCGGCATGCCACTGCTCAACGGCCTGGAGGCAGCCGCCCAAGTGACCCGGGAGAGTCCTCGCACCGGAGTGGTCTTTCTCAGCATGCACGCCGATGAGAGTTACATTTTGAAAGCGCTCGACGCCGGAGCCCGCGGGTATCTGCTCAAGGATACCGCGGACGAATACATTGAACGTGCCCTTCGCGAGGTAGCGGCCGGCAGACCATTCTTTTCTCCATCCATTGCTCACGCCCTGGCGGAGGATGACGTTCGGCTGATGCGAAAGCGCGGCGTACAGGATTCCTACGACCTCTTGTCGGAGCGGGAGCGTGAAGTGCTGCAGTTGCTAGCAGAGGGGAAGTCGAACAAAGAAGCCGCGGCGGTTCTCAACCTGAGCCCCTACACGATCGAGACTCACCGCGGCAACCTGATGCAAAAAATCGGGGTGCACAATACCGCGGAGATCGTGCTCTACGCGGTTCGCAAAGGGATCATCAAGCCCTGAAGGCATCGGCCCAACAGCTGTCTGGCTTGCTTTTCATCGGATCTCACGGAGCAGCGGCCCTGCATGCCCGGGTGTCGTAAATGAAGTCGCGGGCACTCCCGATTTGCCGTCCATTGCAATCACGGAGCACCCGCCAGGCTTCTGACCGGTAAAGCACGTTCTTGCTATTGGCCTTGCTAGAGACCAGCGACCTGCGCTGAACTTCCCTCCTTGGGCAGCAGCAAGTAGCCGGTTGCACCGTTCTTAGTCACATTCGTGATGACGAGCTCGCGCCTCTTGCCGTCCTGGTAGCCGTAAAAGATAACGGGCTCTTGCGCATTCTGGCCATGTAGCCACAACGTGCGCCGTTCCGGCATGAGCCACATCCAGCCATTTACGCGGCGGTGCGCTATATCCGTGCCGGTCACGTTTAGCGACACGCCGGGAGCCAACTCCAGATTCTGATTCTTTCTCACCTCAAAAGCTACGCGCCGCAGATCCAGCGCGTCGATGAGGGAATTGACATCCTTACGATCACGTTCCTCGCTGCTTTTCAGATTCGCCATTTGAAGCGTGACGGCGTCACTGCGCACGTCCTGCCGGACCGCGTGGAGCTCACTCGCCTGCTGGGCCACCTCGCCACGAACCTGCCCCAGTTCACGCCGCAGTTCGGCGATCTGCGTGTTCGCATCGGAGTTTGACGACTCCAGGCGGGTCATCCTCGCTTGCACTCCGCGGATCTGATCGTCGATGCGAACCTGCGCCTGACGAAACATTTCGGCGGACGATTGCTGAACTTCCCTGCGCGCGTTCTCGATCCTTGCGCTCAGGCGACGACTAAGATTCGTCACTTGTTTGTGGAGATCCTGCTGCTCGCTTGACTGGCCTTCAAACTTCGATTCCGCAGCCTTCATCCGGTCACCTAGCCCGTCAACGGCGGACTGCACGCTTTTGATTTGAGTGTTCGCCTCCGTTTGCCATCGTAATCGCGGATAGCCGTACCAAACGACGCCGAAAATGGCCAGCGCGAGAAGAAAGCCGCCAATTCCCAACAGACGATCATGCAGCACGACCGCCCTCCATTGCTTGTCCGTTAGAAGCGCCTCACGTTGGTTCCCATCAGAGTTGTCGAGCATACTTACCTCCAAAATGTAGGACGTTCCTCATGCAGATTTCCGCATCCCTTAGATGCCGTAATTCTTAAACAGTCAAGGCGGGATTACATTGTCGGAGCGGCCCGACATTGAGTGGCGTCCCTACTAAAGCGCCGCATCTAACACGGCGCGTGCGCCACAGCATCCATCAAAATGCAATACCCCCGATGCCCGAGTGTTCCCGTGCGGACAGGCGAACATAATGAATAGGTGCAGCATTCTTGCAGCTAACCGCTAAGCTTCGCCGGTCGCTCGACGAACTCCGGACAGCGAGAATCATCTTGTCCTCGTCCTGAGTCTTCTCATCGGTGCGCTCGTCGGCCTGGTAATCGTCGCGTTCATCTTACTGACCGGGAGACTTGCCGCTCGGATGTACCCCTCCGGTGGGGCCGGTTGGCGCAGAATTCTAGTGCCCACATTCGGTTCTTCTGTCACCGGCTATTTGCTGTGGCGCTTTTTTCCGTCCGCTCGCGGGAGTGGTATTCCGCAGACGAAAGCGGCCTTGTTCATCCACAATGGACGCATCACGTTCCGTACAGTCGTAGGAAACTTTCTGTGTTGCGCCGCTTCACTGGCCAGTGGCATGGCACTGGGACGCGAGGGCCCCTCGGTTCATATCGGCGCCGGACTGGCGTAAGTGATCGCGCGCAACTGGATGCATTTGCGGGTGCAAGTAAAGACTACGCTATCCAGGCTTGGGAATTTTCACCCGAAATCCTTGCACCGATCAGTTTCCCTTATGGGAAGTCTCACTGTGCGGCTGCGCTCTTATTCAGAAGCGCGGGCCAATCGACAATGAGGTTGATGAATTGCTGCGGCGTGGCGCGGACCAGGAACTTCTGCGCATCGGCGACCGCGTAGGGTGAGATCGACGCGGACAGATCCATCGCAGGCAGGTGGAATAGCTCCTGCGGTGTCGATGGCTCAACCTTTTCGCCCGTGATTTTGAGGCTGACGGCCATCAGGCTGTAATTGGGCGAAACGTAGAAAATCTCCCGTCCATCCGGGCTCCACTCCGGAATCCTTCCGCCGCCCGTCGAAATCTGAATCTTTCCCTTCGGCTTAGGGAAAGCTTGGACGTATATCTCCCATCGCCCGGACTCATTGGATTGGTACGCAATCCAATGTGGATTTAACTCCGGCGAGAATCGAGCTACGGTGGCGCGAAAGGGCTTCATGGTGAAGTAAGTCGTCGGTTTGCCGGCTAAGGCTCCGTCTGGCCGGACGGGAGCAACCAACAAATCTCCCCTCTCGCTATAAAGAAGGAATCGGCCGTCGCGCGACCAGTCGTACGGCACCTTGCCAGCCTCCGCCGGTAACTCGAGGCGCTGCTCACTGGTCGATCCATCCGCATTTTTCCGAAATAGATCCCGATCAACGATCGAGTTAAAAGCCACAGTTTTGCTATCTGGAGACCAAATCGGATCCTGATATGTCCCGACGAAGGTAAGACGGCTGGCTGAGCTGCGATCGACATCTAACAACCACATGTCGGTTCCTCCAGGAAGATCGCGGGATGCCAAAACGCGGTGGCCGTCGGGCGAGAGGCGAAAATTAATGTATTCTCCCGGTTCCGCGACCTTGCCCATTGGTTTGCCTGTCCGATCGAACCAGGTGAACTGGTAGCGAATCGGTGAGGTGTACACAAGCGAGCCCGCAGTCGAGGCCGACACCTGTGAGTGGTTAAGAGTTCCAACAAAGGCGACTGAATCCGCGATCGCGCGCGGCTCGCCGCTTATCTTCCGGGCACTAGCGTCGAACTCTTGCGCCATCAAGCTGGCTCCACGGATAAAGAGCAGGTAACCCTTGCCGCTGTTGTCTGGTGCATACACTGCGTTGCTGATAGTCGTGAGGATTTTTACCCGATCGGCTGGATTGGAAAGAGAGGCTACATACACGCCACTTTCCTCGATTTTCCTATTCCGTGCCCAATACATGATCCGGTCGCCGGAAATGATCTGTGGATAAAAGTAGACAGTTTCACCGCGAGCTTCGTCGGGTGTAACGAGAGGCGAAACGGCACCACCGGACGCGGGGATCTGGTTCAGTCCTGGGCCGCTCCCAAGAATGATGCGCCCGTCACTTGTCCAAGCTCCGATGCCCCCGCATCTGTCGCAGATTGTGAGCGGTGCCCCACCGGAGATATCGACTCGTTCTAGTTTAGTCTCCAAACGGAACGCTATGGACTTGCTGTCCGGGGACCAAAAAGGTGTACCCGCGCCTTCGGTGCCGGGGAGCAAACGGGCGGCCGGGCGATCCACTTCGCGGACCCACAAACCATTCTTCCCGTCGGTCTTGGCGATAAACGCAACCGTCTTGCCATCCGGAGACAAAGCAAACCCGCCCGTGCCCGCGCCAAACGTCGCGAACTCCGATCCTTCGGGCGGAGCGAGTTGAACGTAGAGCGCGCGATGTTCCCCGAAAGTTCCTCGCCGCACGGCCCAGATCGCCAAGCTCGCGATCATCACCACCAAGGCCGCGATCGCAATCCACGGCAGCGGTCGGGACCAGAGGCCGCTCTTGCCGCCACTTGCGTCGGTTGTTTCGGCAGTATCTTCGAGCAACGCCATCGCATCGCCGATGTCGCGAAGCCGGCGCTTCGGATCTTTTTCGAGACAGCGGCGCAACACAGGCCGCACTTTCGCCGGCACCTGCGTGAAGTCCGGCTCCTCTTTGATCACCGAAGCCAGGATCTCCGAACTGTCCTCGCCCTTAAACAGCCGGCGTCCGGTGAGCATTTCAAACAGCACCACGCCGAAGGCCCAGATGTCGGCGCGCTTGTCCACTTGCTTGCCGCGTGCCTGTTCGGGGCTCATGTACGCCGCAGTGCCCAGAATCACGCCGGCTTCGGTGGCCGCGGGTTCAATGTAGCCCATGCTCACGGTGGGCGAGTCCTCGGTCTGCACAACGGGAGTGCCACCGACTTTGGCGAGCCCGAAGTCCAATACCTTCACAGAGCCATCCGGCTTGATCTTGATGTTGCCCGGCTTGAGATCGCGATGAATAATATGCTTCTCATGCGCAGCTTCTAGCGCATCTGCGATCTGGCGGGCAATCACCAGAGCCTCCTCAAGTGGGACGGCTCCTTTCTTGAGGCGCTCGGAAAGCGTTGGACCCTCCACGAGTTCCATGACTAGGTAGTTCGGACCAACGTCGAAGAGGGTACAGATGTTGGGATGATTCAGCGCCGCAATCGCGCGCGCTTCGCGCTCGAAGCGCTCGCTGAAGCGCTCGGCAGAGACCTTGATCGCTACGTCGCGGCCGAGACGTGTGTCGCGAGCGCGATAAACCTCACCCATGCCCCCTTTGCCGATGGGCGCGAGTATCTCGTAGGGTCCCAGACGGTCACCTGCGGAGACTGGCATAGTGATTTCAATGATTCTATCCTACCGGGCGCCAGAATGGAGCCGGAATGAGATTTCCGATAACACGTCATAACGGGCAGATTTTCGGCGACGTTCGAAATCTCGAATTGTTCCGTCCAACGTGGATTTCACGACGTGTCGCCTTACTGGTTTAGCCGCGCCATCGCCGGTACCGATCGGTTGGATCGCATCGCACCATGCTGCTAGTGCGCCAGCCGGGAACCGCTCCAACTTCGAGTTTCTTCCAAACCTCATGGTCGCAGATCGTCTAGAAACTCTGAAGCCGGTTCGACGCCGTCACCAGCAGATGATCTCGCGCGCGCGTACAGGCGACGTAAAGCGAGTGGCGCTCCGATTTCATTAGCGAACTTGCCACTGCTTGGATTCGACCACCCGGGTGCTCCCCTTGGAGGCTTTCGGTCCGCACTGCGGCGACTCGACCGGGCCTGCGGCTTCGAACGTTTTCCCGACCAGGGCAGTGAGATTCAAGCCAACTCTCTCCTGGAAAAGGTCGGCGTACGGAGAGCAGACAACGAAGGTAGCATCGGGTGATTCCTTGAAGTAAATCGATACCCACTGCGGAAAGCCCTTGGAGTCGATTTCAACTCGCGATATGGTGCCAACGACCGTCACGTTTTGTCCCTTCCACTGGGAATCGTAGGCAGCGGGCGACTGGAGCGTTCCGCTCCATCTCCGGCGATTGTCCTCTTCGTCGCGCCGGATCATCTGTGCTTCAACTTTTACATTGGGATTGCCGGCGGCGTCCGCGGCCAGGATCTGTTTATCTCTCTGCTCCCTCGCTGCCGCCTGTTCACCCAAGTGCCGCTCTTGTGCTGCCGCCGCATCGGCCGCAGCCTTCGTCTGTCTCTGGCACTCATCCGCCATGGCCTTTGCGATGGCTTTCAGCACTCGAGTGTCGCCTAATTCACCGCTGTTCTTCACGGCGCCGTCCGCGCCGCTCTTCGTCGCCGGCGTTGCATGCAGTTCCCGATCAGTCGCGCTGGGGGAAACGTTCAGGTAATAGTGCGCCGCCTCGCATAGATAAGGTCCGTATTCAACGCCGCCCGCCGTTCTCTGATAGCCGCAAAAGTGTGGTTCGGGGTAAAAGTACAGCGCCGAAGTAAGAGGAAGGGGTGGTCCCTGTCTGAAATCCAGGGCTCGACCCGTCAATTGGAAGCGGGCGCAATCGATCGAAAAATCTAAGAGTGACGACCAACTGGACCTGCAGTCGTTGCACCGCGTGCGTGAGCGGTTGGGCGCGTCTAGCGAAGATTGCTATACCTGAATATCTGGACTGCGGCGAGCAACCCGAACAGTCCAGCTTTGCCGAACTGGGAACGGTTCAATGAAACGGGCAACAATCCGGCCTTGGTTTTCAGCGACAACGTAGCGATGGGCAGGATGCGCCTTACCCATGCAGAGCGACAATGGTTCGACGCCTACGATATCAGCGAATCAAAAAATTCGAGCGACAATGAGTCTGCCGCTCCGAATTACTTGGGATGGAGAGGTGTCCGAAAGAGTAGGTTCCGGAGGGAGGATTCCGGGCTTTCAAGACCAAGGAAGGGTGGCTGGATGGCTCCGCCCAAAGGAACGAGGAAAGAAATTGCTTTTGCGGGCTCGGTCGGAGGTCAACGGTGGTACACTTCCGACTGCCGGTAGGCCAAAAAACTAATTCTGGTCTAGATTGTATTCAGGATTGCTGTCAGGGCGCTCGAGTTCGTCAGGTCAGGGCGCTCGAGTTCGTCAGGTCAGGGCGCGAGCCGTGTCCTGACGGGACACGCCATTTCGGATACACTCTTCTGTTCTGGAGTCAAGGGTATGAGCACTGGTGGTAAGAAATCGATGACGATCTTGTTTCGGTCCGCTCTCCTGTTCAGTCAACTCACATTCACAGTGGCGGCTGTGGCGCAGAACGCTGCCCAACCGGACGCCTGGAATATGGAACTGGTCGGCGCCTCGCAGAACAAGGGACAGGCGGACATCGGACCCTATTCGAAAATGAGCCCCTGGCCGAACCCCGACGGCGAGTATTTCTATTCGGGATGTTACGATCCCGCACCGCTCGACCCCAGACCGGAGGCGGCGCAGTGCTTCATGACGATCAGCCTGAAGGATCCGAACAAGCCCCAGCGTCTCGCCACAGTATACGTCTTTGACCCCGTGGCGTCGCCCGAGCCGCCCGCCTCACACCCGGTCTGGAAATCGAAGGCACTGGCCAACCTCCCCGTCAAGGTCCCCTGCGATACTTTCAAGGACCCGGAAGTGCTGGCTGGAATCAAGCGTCCCGCCTGCTGGGATCCCGGCTGGAACACGCACACGCATTACGTCGCAGAGGGGCCCGGGAAGATCCTTGCGGTCAATGAGGAGCGTCGGCGCGGCATCGGCTCCGATTATCAAGCCAATTACCACGGCGTCAGTTTTTACGACGTTTCCAACCCAGCCAAGCCTGTGTTCCTCTCGCGCTGGCAAGCCCCTGTCTCCGATCCCGTGGACGGAGAGTACTTGGACGACGCGGATGGAACGCACCACTTCAACTTCCGAAACCAGGGCGAACCAGGGTTTCTAAATGACAATAATAATCGCTATCTCTTCCTGGGGACGGAGTACAAAGGATACGTTGGGATGATCCTGGTGATTCTGGACGCGCGCGATCCGCGTCACCCGGTAGAAGCGGCTACGTGGCACATCCCCGGGCAGAAGACGCCGGAAGAGGATGCCCAGAGAGACTGGGTGCATCAACGGAACTTCAGCAGCCCGATCCGGAAAGACCCCAAGACAGGAAAGCTGACCAAGCACGTGGCCATGCACTATGCGACGGTTTACGGAAACACAGCCTACCTCTCCTACCGGCAGGGCGGGCTAGTCATCCTGGATGTCTCCGACATCAAGAGCCCCAAGCTCCTTTCCCGGCTCGATTATCTTGTGCCCGGCTTCGACGACCCGACCATGCCCGATTCCATGAAGAAATTTCCGCTCGATACTACGGCGTACGGCAACACCCATTCCGCCAAACTCGTCCCGGGTCGGCCGGACCTGCTCTGGCTCACCGACGAATACTTCAGTTGTCCCTATGGGCACCTGCGCATGGTGGATGTTGCTGACCCCAGGAAGCCGAAGATCATTTCGCATTTCCTCTATCCTGAGAATACAGCCTGCGATCCGGCCAATCCTGGAAGGAGCGCGACTCCGGCGCGATTCCCGAGGCGCGGCCCGTCAACCCACATCGGCAACGTTCGCGATGGCGTGCTCTTCCTCGCCTGGTACGGCATGTGCGCGCGGGCCATCAACATCCAGGATCCACTCCACCCGGTCGAAGTGGGCCACTTCACTTATCAAATCGATCCCAGCAAGCCGCAATTCGCGGGGTGTGACACCTACGACATCACCTTGGGGCAGAACGGATTGCTCTATGTGTCCGACGGCACTTCCGGGCTCCGCGTCGTCAAATACACCGGAGAAGTTCCGCAACCCGCGGGCAGGCCCTAGCGGGCAGGTGCGGCAGGAAGTCGAACGGAGAAGAGCACGCCGTAATACTTGCGTGCCGTGCAGGGGCGGTGCGCCGCCGCTCCGGGCGCGGAACTCGGTGCCTTGCTCAAGCAGGTGGACGGCTGGAACGTCGTCGCGGAACATCACATCACCAAGAAGTTCGCATTCCCCGATTTTCAGAAAACCCTCGATTTCGTGAACAAAGTTGGGGCAATCGCCGAAGAACAGGGGCATCCCCCGGACATTTATCTCGACTGGGCAAAGTCGAGATCAAGATCTGGACGGACAAGATAGACGGTCTCCGGGCTCCGTCAGCGCTCACTTCCGTGGCTACGCTTTCCGCCTCTTCGCTACTCGCAGGATCGCTGCGAGACTGCGCTCAACATCTTCCTCGGTTGTTGCCCAGTTCGATACGCTGATCCGCATCGCGGTGGTGCCGGTTACAAACCGGCCCACAAGACTGTGGGAGGCCAAGCAATTCAACAGTCCAAGCCAACACAATTTATTCGATTTTCGCCGCGACGGGCGACATGACGGACAAAGCGGCATTCTGGTCCCAGATTGCTGCCAGCCAGTTTGCGGCGATGGCTGCGGGAAGAGCGCCACCGATGACAAATCCGAAATAGCGTCCGCCGGTGGCAGCAACCGTGGCTGGCGAGCCGATGTCATCGAGCAAAGCCAAGATTTCTCTTGCATCACAAGGGTTCTGTGGCAATGGCCCGCCTAGCCCTTCCAGGCGAGCGATATCCTCGGGCTGCGGCGCGACCCGCATGCCGCCCACGGCAGTCGAATACCGCGCCGATCGAGCCGCGGTTTCCTCCAGTAAGGCTTTCATGTCCGCTTCCTGTCCGGCTAGGGGCTGCATCTCGATGCCTTCCGCGATACGCACTTTCGCGAGCATCCAATTGTATCGGACTAGCTTGGGTTCTTCGGCTACCCGCAAATCGGCCCCGAAACGGCGTTCTGGGAGATTACTCCGGACAAGTCGGCGTCACGGAATTAGGAACGAGAAACGCGTTAGCGTCCTTTTGTCTTTTCCGATCGGCAAGAGTCGTCGCCGTCCGGTCGCGACGAACCGTGCGCCGGCTCGTTAAGACGTGTTATACGTCCACGCCTCTCCTATGCCCAGTCGTCATTTACAGCTTCCAATTGATTCACCAAGCCTGAGAGTTAAGCCCGCGACTGATGACGCATGTATACTCAGAACATCCGGCGACCGCGCAGGGCTGTAGTTAGTTTTTGTGGGTTCGTAGGGAAGTGAAGAACGGAAGTATTAAGACAGGACCGAGTCACCGGCCGAGGCGGAGTTATGGAACAAGAAACATCGCGGCGTGGATTTCTAGGGGCATCCGGCATAGCATTGGCCGGAGCAAGGCTTAGCGCCTATCAGCAGAGGCCCCGTGATAAGCAGCTCTTCGCTTATGTCGGTAGGCATACGACCGGAGGCTTTTCTGGACCGCCCGGCAAAGAAGGCGGCATCAACGTGTTCCGGGTGAACATGTCCGACGGCTCATTGACGGAGGTCAGCAGGACGGGTCCTGAAGTTGATGACCTGAACAGCGATGGTATGTGCGTCTCCGCGGATCAGCGTTTTCTCTACAGCATCAACGTAACCCCATCCCTTGGCGGCAAAGCGGGCGCTGGCGGTGGTGTAGCGGCGTTCGCCATCAACCGCGAGGACGGTTCCCTGCGGCACTTGAATTCACTGCCCTCGATGGGATCCAACCCCACTGCGGTGATTATTGACAAGACGAACTCGCGCGTCGTCGTGGCAAATCATGGCGCGGTGAACAAAATTGCCCTGATCAAAAAAAAGAACGGCGTTCCCTACATTGAGAGTCCTACCGATGACGGAACCGCAGCGCTATTTCCCGTGAAGCCGGACGGCTCGCTGGAGCCGGCATGCGATGTTTCCGTTTTTGAGCAACGGCCTTTATCGGACGCCGGTCCCGGCGCCGCATGTCATTCCGTAATTTTCGACCGCACGCAACGTTGGATCATCGCCTCCGACAACGGGTACGATCACATTTACGTTTATCCGTTCGATCCGGGCTCGCGCGAGCTCAAGGCAAAGTCGTTCCCGACGCCTCCCGGAAGAGCCCCGCGGCATTTCGCTGTGCATCCGCGCGCGCCGTATTTCTTTATGACGAATGAGCGAGAACCCAGCGTATCGGCGTTCTATTTCGATTCGAATAATGGTGAGGTGCGTCCGGTCCAAACGATCGCCACGATTCCTGAAGGTTATTCCGGACCCCGCGTGGCGCCCTCCGATATTCGTATCCATCCGAATGCAAAATTCGTGTACAGCGCGAATCGCGGGGACGATAGTGTGGCCGTCTTCGCCATCGACGAAGGAACGGGCCGTTTGACTCGAGTCGAAGTTGTAAAAACCGGGGGGCAGGGGCCCCGCGAAATGAACATTGAACCTTCCGGCAAGTTTCTCTTCGTCTGTAATCTGCAATCGAACGACGTCGCGACATTTGCTTTGGACGGCAATACCGGCAAGATGACTCAGGTTGCCAAGCTCAGTGTGCCGCGGGCGGCCGTGATCGACTTCGCTACGCCCTGAGGTGCCGCAGAAGAAATCTGCGTGCGTAAGGATAAAGCGATTGCTGCACCAACCGCGTATTATTTGGTGCCTGACAACGGTCATTATCGGTGGCTAGATTATGGGCACATTACCTCGCTTTGGAAGAAGCGCCAACATCTGGGTGCCACTCGCTCTTTCGGTGTGGACAGGGCCGAATCGCCTTGGGCCAAGAATTTAGGACCCAACCGAGCGTGACAGATAGCGGCGCTGCTCCGGCAGGTTGTACCCGCTCGCATACCCGTTGGTCAGAGATGATTGGACCGGAAGCCCTTATCGACGTGTCTGGCATCACCGTGGCCCTCCTGATCCAACCAGCCATGTGCCGATTCAACGATTTTTGATTTAGGATCAAAAACGGCGCGCCGGCGAAAGGCGAGCACTGCGTCTGCCTTTCCACGGTTGCTCTGTCCTTATTGCGAAACCCCACTGCAGCGCTTTCATAGCATCATTATCGGAACCAAGTTTGTACCACGAAGACTCGACGCGATGAGTAACTTCCCAATGCGCCGTGATTAAGGATTTGGGCGCCTTTGCGGACGCCTTCAAGGATCGAATTACGCCGAATACTATAAAATCTTGATATTCGAATAGAGTTGCTGACGGTTATGCTCGCGTTGGTGGCGACTGTTGATTCTGATCGGCTCTCAATAGGATTTCCCGGTCGTGGTCGGCGGGCGCGTTGTCGGAGTCATCAGCAGGAATGCTACTGAAAGCGCTCGCACGGAAGGATCACCAACTGGTCCGCGACGTGATGCACCGGATATCGCAGTGGTCGATGCGTCCGGCGGTTTTCCCGAAAGCGGTCATTTGGCCGGCGGGGGTGGCGGCAGCGTGCCGCCCTCCGCGAGCGTCTTCATGTTCTGCAGCGCTTTCGTGAATCTCGCGCGACGCGCTTCCTTATCCGCCGCGCGCGCCGTGTCGTCTGGCAGCATCGAGTTATCGAAGAACAAGGTGTAGACGAGCTTGGAGGTGGTCGGCGTCAATGGCCGCGCTTCGAGCGTGCCGTGATAGAGGTTATACGGTGTGCCCTCCTTCGGGGTTTGCGTATAGGTGTAAGAGAGCTCCGTTCGGCCCACGAGCACTTCGCCGCCGCCTGCGGAGCGGACGGCGCCAAACTCACCGTCCTTACCGGATATGATCTTGCACCCAGCCGGAACCTGAAGCCATTCGCCGAGGTCACAGTACTTGCCGATACGCTTCCACACCTCCGCCGCCGGACGGTTGACTGTGATTTCCATCGCAACGGAGGTGTAGGTGGGCGACGCGACCACGACTGAGCCTTTTGGTGCGGCCGGGGTTGGCGCCTGCGCATAGGCGGCCGAGCCCATTAAGGCGAGCGCAAGCACGCAGCCTATGGCGATCTTCCTAAATGGAGCGCGCATCTCAATCCTCCCAGCAATTCGGTTTTGTGTCATGTTAGCCTCAGCAGTTCCTGGCATTCATCATATATTACGCCACGGATGATGATCGAAATCTTGGTGCGTTCTGAAGTCTTGATGTCTTCTGTTAAAGCACGATTGATTTTAGCCTGTGCGTCCGCTTCGCCGCTGACGGTGGTGACGAATTGGACTGCGGGACAAAAGAAATAGCCCAGAAAGCCGACCGGATGGAAGGTCTCGCAAGAAAGTTAGTGGAAGGATGCGCCATGATGGGAGAAATCCGCCTATTGTGATCGGATAGATGGCAGCAACAGCTGCCATGATGGACACGGGAGGAACGATATGAAAGAAGTTCTCACCAAGAGTTTTTGGGAAGGTGTGAAAAAGACCTTTCATGAAGCGCTCGAGGGTCCGCCTCCAGCCGATACTGCCTTGCAGACTCCGGCCGAGGATGACCTGAGCGGCTCTTCGACGTCAGAGAAACCATCGTCGCCATCAGTTTCGAGCGAGCGGAACTGACCTCGCCAGATTCCATCCGGGCACCTTCCAGAACCAGGTAGTGTCCGGAGAGCCGAACCGATAACGCCCAGCCGCTTCTGCCTCGCGGCCTTGGAACAATCGTGAAGTGTTGTTGTCTAATTAGGATGTGATCGAGCGTTTTAGGCTGGGTGCCACGGTTCGGTGGAGGGCCATGCGCTCAGCCGCAGTTGTGGCACTACAAGTTAGCATCACGTTGCAGAGAGCGATGGCCGGCTCATGTCCCCCGACACCGCCACCGTGCCAAGCATACTGGCAGTCACCAATGGTTTTCCTGGGAACCATCACAGACGCCCTCGCCACCCGCGACGGGATGGTTGCACGCGCTCGGATGCGGGTGGACCGCGCTTACAAGGGTGTATCTGAAGGCACTCTCGTACTTTTTGATGATGGCATGTGTGATGGCCCAGACCTCGAAGTTGGCCAACAGTATCTCATTTACACGCACCGTTTTGGCGATGGCGACGTGCCCTCCCGCGGTGCGGTTGCACGCGCAGTAGGAACGTGAAATACGCAGCCGAGGACCTGAAATACTTGGACAGTCTCGCTAAAGCGGCTCCAATGGGTACAAACTTCGGCCAAGTTGCGGCCTGGCCAGAGGGCAGGGGCAGTGATACACCGATGTCGGGTGCGGCGTCGGCTTCCCGCTTCCAACCCAAAACTGATCCTCAAGCTTGAGAATTCTCCTATTGATGGTCTTCATTCTCGCTGCGACCCGCTCGCCATCGTTGCTTCGAGCGCTGCCACGCGAGCTTCGATGTCTTCAATCTCGATGGCCTTGGCCGTGTGCTCTAAAACGATGTCCACGGCACGCAGCCGCGTAGACGCCGGCGCGCCGGGGTCCACCATGATCTTCAGCACGGCGGAAACCGCGGCGCCTGACGCCTGGTGCAAGCGCGCCGACTCTTCAAGCGCAGAGAGCAAGGCGGCAATGGCCTCTTCCTTCTTCCGTGCGAATTTCGCGCCGTAGCCTACCATCTGCACCCACCTGCTACCATCTGGCGACCCGCGACCTCACATCGCCTGTCCTTCGCCAATGCGGATTTCGTTCAGAATCCACTTGCATTCCCGGCGCACCGGAGCGATCGATGTGGTGACCGCGGTGATTACCGCTAACAAAGGAGAACACGCCATGACTTCGATTGCTGAAGAAACCGAAACCGCCCAAGCCCAAGCGGCCGGCGAGCAGCCGAAAGGCAGCAAAAAGACCAACGTTGGCAAACGTGCGCGCAACGTCGCGCCGAAGAAGGCGAAGTCGGGCAAGATCCGCGTAAGAACGATGCCGCGGAAGATCGCATGTGCGCATCTATCCGCGAGTTCGGCTTCAAAATCCCATGCCTCGTTCGCAGCGACGGCGAAGTGGTCGATGGTCATCTCCGACTCAAAGCGGCGCGCAAGCTAGGCCTCACCGAACTGCCGGTGATTCTGTGCGACGAGTGCGCATAGGCTTTCTGCACCACCAGCAGATCATCTGGAACAAGGGAAGAACTGTACTCACGAGGACGCACTACTGGTTCCAGCACGAGCCTTGCTGGTACGTACGAAAGAAGAATGCTCCGTGGTTCGGCAAGGCCGGCCAGAACTCCACGATCTGGGATTCACCATCTCCGAAGTTCATCATGGGCGGGTCGGACGAAGACAAGTTCGACCACCCGACGCAGAAGCCGGTGGAGCTCATGCGCCGCCCGATCCTGAACCACCTGCGGCGAGGGGAACTCGTATACGAGCCGTTCCTTGGGAATGGTACCACTCTCGCGGCCGCGGAACTCACAGAGCGCGTCTGCTTATGTCCCGCTCTCGCATCCGTTTGTGGAACGCCTGATCGGCCCCTTAGAGGCGCGAGTTCCTCGACCGCACCCTGTTCTGGACGACGCCAGATCTGGAGACAAAACTCTTCTCGTCGTGAAATTTGAGGCGCGCACCTGTTGGTACGGCAGCGGACGGTGCGCGTGCGGCCCGATTCTTAAGCCCGCGATTGGCCCTTCTCCCGGTTTTTCGAATACATGCTTGTTTGACGCCAGCGGACACCTCCAAATCACTATGCTTGAGCTTTTCGGTACGCGTCGAGGATTTCGCTTCCAGTTGCGAACCATACCTTATCGTGCATGGCTATGTACTGCATCGTTTTTTGGAAGTATTTGATCCGCGACGGCTCGCCGGTGTGGTACGGGTGCAAAGGCATTCCCATCACGCGCGGTACCTTCTGGCTCTCGGCGTACAAGGTGTCGAATTGATTCGCAGCCATTTGGTAATACTCTTCGCCGGTGTGACCTTTGCCGTAGAAGCTGGTGTCGTTGATCGCGTTGCCGTAGTTCAGCGCGTAGATGGTCCCGCTTTTGGTCTTCATCGGATACGGAAGGTCGTCGTTGTTCCAGTCTCCCGTGTACTCGATGCCTACTTCACCCAAGATGTCCAGCGTGCTGAACGTTTCGGTGAGTCCTGAGCCCAGCCAGCCGCGCACTTTTTTCCCCGTGGCCTGTGCGATGACGCTCACAGTGGTGTGAATCAGCGTCTTTTCCTTATCCAGGGGAAGACCCCGGATGTTGCGGCTGTTCGTAACGCCGTGTCCCATCATTTCCCAGCCGCGCTTGTCCATCTCTTCAATCGCCCTGGGCCAGACGTCGCAGACCCCGGCGTTCAAGGCAACGGTGGCTCGGGCCTCGACCTCGTCCATGACGTCGGCAATGCGCCAGAGCCCGATGCGCATGCCGTACTCTCTCCATGAGTAGCCTAAATTGTCCTGGTCGCCGCTAGCGACAGGACCTCCCGGCAGGCCGAGGATGAAGACCTCGACGTTCGGTGCGATCCACACGGCGAGGGTCTTCCCCCCCGGCCAAGTGAATGGTTTTCGTTCCATGAACAGCGTATTCTCTTCATAGCGATCGGGACGGACAACCTTGGCCGCTTGGGCGAAGGCCTTACCGCCCAATGCGGCTAGCGCTCCTACAGTGGCGCCGATCCCGAGGCTTCGGTTCAGGAAATCTCTACGGTTGACGATGTTCTTCATGATCGTTCTCCCACCATCCGATCGTATTCAGCGGATCGTTTTCAGCGAGCGGAACGGGTCAGCGCTTCGCACTCTTTTGAGCATCCAACGGCCCGAAGGAGGGCGGCGGAACACGGTGATGAGTGGCGGCCTCATAAGCAGAAGCCGCTTTGATGACGTCCGAATCGGCACCGGGCCCGCCCCAGAACATCATGCTGATGGGCATGGGATGCGGCATTTTGGTCTCGACCGTGCCGGTGGTGGGGGCGTACCGCTTCTTATCGGCACTCAAGACATATGTCGGGTCGTAGGAGATCTGGTTGTATCCCGCCGGAACATCGGCCTCCGGACCGCCCAGCAGGGCCGTGAACATTTGGCAGCAGCTCTGCGAACCGCGGCCATTCACTTCCGGTTCAGGCGCGTTGCCCAGCAGGTATTGCGCGGTGGTTTGCTCCGGGTTCACAAATACGTCGATTTTGTTCTCGTACATGACCTTGAGGATGATCATGCGCAGCACAGACTGCATCTCCAAGTAACTGATGCCGCCCCGCGGACGCGGGTCCTTGTTGAGCAGGGCATTCAGGGCCGCGGCTTTCTCGCCACCGGTCTTGAAGTTCGCGTTGTCTACCCAGCTCTTCCAATCGTTCACTCGCGCGTCGCCGCGCGCCTTCAGGTATTGGTTTGTCATCAGGAGGGTCGAAGGATTTGAGAGACCTGCCGTGATGGTCCGGATGTTGATCTTATCGGAGAGCGGCGCTTGGCGAAGGGACAAAGCCACGGCATATTCGACGGAGGTCACGTCCCAACCGGGAACGGCAAACGCCAATTCGCCGCTCGCGTCTTTCCGCCAGAAGTATTCCGGCACTACGTGCGGAAGAATCTCAGACATCGCATCCTTGAACGTGTAGCTCATGTTGGGCACGTTCGGATCATCGGGATACATGGGATCCACGGACTCGACCAGCGTCGCGCCCAGTTTGTCGCGCAGCACGGCCTTGATTTCTTTGTCGATCTGATCGCTGATGGCGACGTCGTTCTTGGTGTGCTTCACCATGAACTCCCTCACGATGCCGACACGCACCCCTTTGAGCGGCTTGTCCTTAACCGCCGAGTCCGGCACCAAGAGACTTGCGTACGGCTCCTTGGGGATTAAACCCTTCGGGATCGCGCTGTAGATGTCCTCCGTCTTGAAACCTTTGATCGCATCGAGCACCAGCGTGGCATCTTTAACGCTTTTGCAATGGATGCCCACGCGGTCCCCTGAGTTCTTGTCGGTGATCCCCCCATCTCCGAGAATGCCCTTGGTAGTCAGGAGATTGACTACATTGTTCCGGGAGGCCGGCCCCTTGCAGGAAGCGGACGTTTGCTCGCAAATGCCGCAAGTGCTGAGATTGGCGGAGACGGACACGCCGGAGCCGTTGCTGGTGCCGCGCGGCACGCGGGCTGTGTCGTAGGGATTGCAGGCTTGGCCGCTCCACGGCGCGTATTGCAGATTGGTCGCGGGGAATGCCGTTTCCGACCGGTTGGGACCACCGCCGGCGCCGCCGCCACCCGCCGCCAGGGTGACGTTGCTGGCGGACGAGACCGCGAATATGATCGCGCCTTTGGCGCGCAGCGCAGCGATATCCGGCGAATCGACCTTGGGCACGTCCATGGCAAAATTCACGTCGTTCCCGCCGGTGCCGCGCATGTCCTTGGCGTCGTACCAATCCTTCAAGGAAAAGACCGCGCAGTACATCGGCAAGGCGTTCAGATCGGGATTGCGCCCGTATTGCTTGTCCAACTCCGCGGCGCGTTCGAAAGCGTCAGGCTGTTTGCGGAACTCTTCGCACACCGCGGGCGCGTTCGGCGGCAGCGGACCTGCGGAGGGCGCGCGATCAAAGTCACCCTTGCAGGTGACGGAGCGCTCGCCGCGGACGTTCAGCGTCTCAAGTGCGTTAAGCTGGCCTGCTTCTGGAATGCCGACTCGCAGACCGACCTGCAATTGAACGCTGGGATCGGAAACCGACGTCTCCATGTGGCCGAACTCGAGCGGTGGACCTTGGTACTGATCGAGATTCGGGAAAACGGTCGAGGCAGCGACCGTCTGGGTGGGATAGCTGACCTGCGCACCCGCCCGGATCATACCGAACGACGGAGAGATCGGAGCGCCATCTTTGGTCAGGAGTTCCGTGCAGGCGCCATTGTAGGCTTTCACCCGCTCGAAATACGCTTGCACAACTTGCCGGCAGGACGTGCGTCCCGCCCGTATCGCGTTCTGAATGTCGCTAATGGAAGCCTCTTCGACCCGGAATCCCTGCCCTAGCAAGGGGCATGCCGCAGTTAGGCACAACAGCGGGCTGAGCACCAGGGATAAGTCTCGAAATAATTGTTTGAAGCTGGACACAGATGGCCTCCGATGATTGTGAGATTTGTGTTGACCGGATCGCGAGAAATCGCGGCGGGTAACGAACTGCTTTATTTCTATTTCTTTCGAGCATCCGGCCCGGAGCGCGCGCCTCCCGACGGACGCCGGGAGCGCGCACGGGAATCGCCGTCCGAGCACAGCGAAACTCACCCTTGCACCTTCAAGTACGCGTCGAGGATCTCGCTTCCGGTAGCGAACCAAACCTTATCCCGCTTCTTCATGTACTCCACGGCTTTTTGAAAATATTTGATTCGCAGCGGTTCGCCCGTGTGGAAAGGATGCAGAGGAATCCCCATAACGCGCGGTACTTTTTGGCTGTCGGCATACAGCGTGTCGAATTGATTCGCCACCATCTGGTAATACTCTTCGCCGGTGTGGCCTTTGCCGTAAAAACTGATGTCGTTGATCGCATTCCCGTAATTCAGCGCGTACATTTCGCCGCTCTTGGTCTTCATGCGATAGGGAACGTCGTCGTTGTTCCAGTCCCCGGTGTACCGGACCCCCGCCGCGGCCAGAATGTCCAGAGTCGAAAACGTTTCGCCGAGCCCGGTGCCGAGCCAGCCGCGCACTTTCTTGCCCGTAGCCTGTTCGATGACCTTCAAGGTCGTGTGAATGAGCGGTTCTTCCTTATCCAGCGGAAGATTTCGAAGGCTGCGGCTGTTGGTGAGGTTGTGTCCCATCATCTCCCACCCGCGCTTGTCCATCTCTTCGATCGCCTTGGGCCAGACGTCGCAGACGCCGGCGTTCAAAGCCACGGTGGCGCGGATGTTGGCTTGGTCCATGACATCGGCAATGCGCCACAGCCCGACGCGCATGCCGTACTCCCTCCACGTATAGCCAAGAACGTCTTCGTCGCCCTGCATATGCTGGCTTCCGCCGGGCGGATTGAGCAGAAATACTTCGACGTTCGGAATAATCCATACCGCGAGCGTTTTTCCGCCTGGCCATGTAAATTTCTTTCGCCCAAGGATCGAGGAGTCCTCGTCAAACCTCTCGGGACGCACGACCTTGGCGGCCATCTGAGCGAAGGCCTCTTTACCGGACGCGGCCAAAGCGCCCGCAGCCGCGCCGACTGCCAAGCCCTTGCTCAGAAAATGTCTGCGATTGACGGCATTCTTCATTTCCAGTTCTCCCGCGCTTCAGATCGTTACGGCGGCCGCTTAAACTTGAACCTTGCGATAAGCGTCCAGGATTTCGCTGCCGGTCGCGAACCACACGCGATCGGATTGCTTCATATGCTGAACGGCCCGCTTAAAGAAACTGATGTGTTCCGGCTGCCCCACCAGGAAAGGATGGATGGGAAGTCCCATCACCCGCGGCTGCTTCAAGCTATCCTCGGCAAGCACATCGAATTGATCGATCACCGATTGGTAGTACTGCTCCCCGGTGAAGCCCCAGTTGGAATAAATGTTGGTGTCGTTGACGATCAGACAGTACGGCAACGAGTACATCTCGCCGGTTTTCACTTTCATGCGGTACGGCTGGTCGTCGTTGTTCCAGTCTCCCGTGTACGTCACACCGAGTTCACCAAGAAGATTCAGTGTGTTTACGGTCTGCACTTGGCCGGGGCTGATCCAACCATTCACCTTTTGGCCGGTCGCTTTCTTGATCGTTTCCAGGCTGGTTTCGATCATCTGCTGTTCCTGGTCCGGCGCGTACTTACTCAAAGGCGTGCTGTTGGTGACACCATGGCCTACAAATTCCCAACCACGCTTCTTCATCTCTTCCACAGCCTTCGAATAGATGTCGCAGACTCCCGAATTCAAGGCGACCGTGGCTTTAATCCCTGCCGCATCCAGAACGTCGGCGATCCGCCACAGCCCGACGCGCATCCCGTACTCGCGCGTGGCGTAGTTAATGACATCCGGCCCTGCGGCGCCGTTGGGCGCAATCGCAGCGTCCGCGGCGGAATCGAACGCCCAGATCTCCACGTTAGGCACCACCCATACGGCGATGGTCTTGCCGTTCGGCCACTTGAAGGGCTTCCTTTGGAAGATCATCGAGTCTTCATAGAGGCCCGTCGAATGGATACCGCTTGTCGCCTTCTCCTGCGACGCGATCCTGCCCGGCATGGCGGCCGCCGCACCTAGCAAACCCAAACTCTTGGCAAAAAATTGTCGGCGGCTAGTTCCGTAGTTCATGAATTCACTTCCCCTCCGGACAATGGACATGAAAGCACTTCAAGTGCCTTTTAGACGCCGGCCACCGAAAACATGGGGAATCGTTGAAAAGGTGGTGTGAATCGCTATGCGTCGTGTCCGCGTAGCGCGAGCGCTTCACCGATCGAGGACACATTCTTGTCGCGTCTCGAGACGTTTCTGTCATCGGCCGCAGAAGTCCGTGTTCGTGGGGACCACTCCTCGCGTCGTAAGACGAATATGCGCCTCAGCTTATCCGGCTCGCCCGCATCATTCTTCGCTCCGGAGAAGAGGACGAGCACGACTACAAAAATGTCGAGCCGGGCTCGAAGAACTGCCGGCTACGCAGGAATTCGTTTCAACGCGCCATGCGTGCATTCGTTCAACTCATTCAAATCACATCCGTGAAGCTTTCTGACCATGGCTCAGCAGTGGACGAAAAATTGCACTGCACGACACCGAGATCTTCCCGCCGCGTTGCGTGTCTTGAGAGCGTTAGTCCGGCTACGTGCCCGCGCGATGCCCGACTCATTGCGTGGACTACGCCATCCGAAATCGACGAGGAGAGCTGAATGCAAAAGATGGTTCGTGCGGTATTGACTGGATCGCTATTGGCGGTTTTCGGTTCCGTGTCACTATGGGCGCAAGCTACTGCACAGATATCCGGTGCGGTGACCGATCAGACCGGTGCAGCCGTCGCCGGTGTCGTGATCAAAGCAACGCAAACTGCTACCGGCGCGGTTCGCTCGATTGTCTCGGATCAGGCCGGGAGCTATGCGCTGAGAGATTTGGCGGTTGGACCATACATGCTGGAGGCCTCCCTGCCCGGCTTCCGGACCTACGCGCAAACGGGAATTCTTCTGCAGGTCAGCAGCTCGCCGACCATCAATATTGCCCTGCAATTGGGCGATGTCGCGGAGGCCGTTGATGTAAAGGCCGACGCGGCGATGGTCGAAACGACCACCACCGGCGTCGGCAGCGTTGTCGATAACGCGCGCGTCGAGGAGCTGCCTTTAAATGGACGCGTCCCAACACAGCTGATCTTTCTCGCGGGCATGTCGCAGCCGGGAGCGCAGTCCACGCTGGTTACGCAACGAAACTATCCGACCCAGATCGCGATTGCCGTTGCAGGTGGTACGGGTGAAGGCGTGAACTACATGCTCGACGGAGTCAACCACACGGACGCTCAGAATAACCAGAGCTTTGTTATGCCGTTTCCGGACGCGCTGCAGGAGTTTAAGGTCGAGTCCAGGGCCCTGCCCGCGGAGTATGGCTATCACTCGGACGCGGTCGTCTCGGCCATCACGAAATCCGGATCCAACGAGTTTCACGGGGACTTGTTTGAGTTCATCCGGAATGGCGACGTCAACGCGCGCAACTTCTTCGCAACAGCACGTGACACTCTTAAACGCAACCAATATGGAGGCGTGATCGGCGGACCGATCAAGAAAGATAAGCTGTTTTTCTTCGGCGGCTTCCAGCGCACCGACAATCGCTCCAACCCACCGGATGTAATCTCCTATGTCCCGACCGCCCAGATGCTTGCGGGAGATTTCAGCACGATCACATCGCCGGCGTGTAACGGCGGCAAACAAATCCCGTTGTCCGCCGCCCAAGGATTCACCAATAACCAAATCTCGCCTGCGGCGTTTAGTCCGGTAGCCATGAATCTTGAAAAGCTGCTGCCGACGCCCATTAACGGCTGTGGTGAAGTGATCTATGGTCTCAAGGCCAACACCGACGAGAACATCGCCATCGGAAGGATGGATTTCATCAAGAGCGAAAAAAGCACGCTCTTTGCGCGCGTCGAGGTCACCAATCTCGACAAGGAGTCGTCTTATAACGGAGTGAATCCGCTCACCATCAGCTCGCCGGCTTCGCGTTTCGGAGACAAGAGTCTGGCGCTGGGATATACGTACTTGTTCAGTCCAACGGTCGTCAATTCCTTCCGCGCGGCGGTGACTCGCAGCGATGTTTATAACCCTGACGATGTGTTCAAGTCGTGGGCCCAATTAGGGGTACAAAATTTCACTCCCGTAGGCGGGACCATGCTCGGTCTCACGGTTTCCGGGAACGGATTCGCCATCGGCGGCAACCTCAACAACAACCCTACGGGACCGAACACGAATCTCGCCGACGACATCAGCATAATCAAGGGACCTCACCAGATCATGTTCGGCGCATCCTATCTGCATACGATCTTCAATCAAATTGCGAACTATGGCGCGCATGGCAGCGCGACATTTAACGGGTCGGTGACGGGTCTCTCCCTCGCCGACTGGCTGTTGGGAGATGCGGCAACGTGGAGCCAGGCCAATTTGTACGATCAGGCTTCGCGCCAGAACCTGTGGGGCCTTTTCATCCAGGACACTTGGAAAGTAAACCGGCGTCTGACGTTGAACTATGGCCTCCGGTATGAGCCCAACATCGCTCCCTACGACGCCTTTAACCGCTTCGACGTCTTCGACTCCAGTTTATTCGCGCAGAACGTGCACAGCACCCGGTTTCCTAGCGGACCCGCGGGATTGATTTTTAACGGCGATCCGCAGTGGAACATTGGAAACGCCCCGAACAACTCGGTTTATAACTTCTATTACCCGCGAGCGGGATTGGCCTGGGACGTTTTCGGCGACGGCAAGATGGCGGTTCGCGCGGCATATGGGATGTTTTCGGTCACTCGCCCGCTGGGAACTTACATCGTCTTCACGAACGACTCGCCGTGGGGCGACCTCGTCGCGTTGGCGAACGTCAACATCCAAAACCCGTGGGCAAATTATCCCGGAGGCAATCCGTTTCCGTATACGGTTACGCAGAACACTCCCTTCCCTCTCTACAGCTCCCTTGGGGAGCGTGAAATGCACCAGCCTACGTCCTACCAGAACCAATGGAATCTGGATATCGAGAGGCAATTCGGGAAGGATTGGCTGGTCAGCGGAAGCTACCTGGGCAACAACAATATCCACTTGGTGGTGCCTGTGCAGGTGAACCCGGCGGTATTCCTGGGCACCGGTCCTTGCGCGATCAACGGCATCAACTATTCGACCTGTTCGACGACCACCAATACGAACCAACGCCGGCAACTTTATCTGCAAAATCCGGCGCAGGGCCAGTATTACTCTGAAATCACGATCGACGAAAACGTCGGCACGCAGAGCTACAACGGCCTCCTGCTGAAAGTCCAGAAGCGCTTCAGCCAGGGCGTGAGCGTGCTGGCCAACTATACATATTCGCACTGCATCAGCTACCCGTACGACTTCACGCAGGGGAGCGGCGTCGACGCAAACCGGATCCGGGCGTATCGCAGCAATTGCCCGACCGGCGACATACGCCAAGTGTTTGTGATGTCGGCCGTCGCTCAGGCTCCGAAATTCAGCGGCGGGTTTTTGCAAAAAATCGCCAGTAACTGGACCCTGTCCCCGATTATCACGAGAAGATCCGGAGGATGGTTCTCCGTCACCACCGCCGTGGATAACGCTCTCACCGGCCAAACCAGCTATGAGGTGCCGAATCTGGTGGGCAGTCCTTATCCCGCCCAGCAGACGGTCAACAACTGGCTGAATACGTCGTCCTTCAAGTCCCCCGCAATCGGAACCAATGGCGACCTAGGTTACATGAGCCTGCGCGGACCCGGCTTCTTCGACTGGGACATGGCGCTCTCGCGCACTTTCGGCATCAAAGAGAAACGGACTTTGCAGGTGCGCGCGGATTTCTTCAACCTGACGAACCACACGAATTTTCTGAATCCCATCGCGACCACGAACAGCGGGTCGTTCGGCAAGATTCTGGCCGCGAACGATCCGCGGATATTGCAGTTCGCGATGAAGTTCGTTTTCTGATGACGGACGGCAGGCCGCCGCTGAGAGCCGATACGTTACGCTTGCTCGCGTTACGAGCACCGTTCGCCAAGAAAGGGAAACCTCGATGGGAGCCGTGACGCTTACACCGCCGCGCCAGCGGAATACCGCGGCGATTGTCACACGCCCCGTGGGCGACAATGAGCCTAGCGGCCGTTGGGCCTTTCCGCTCGTGCTGTTGCTCTTGGCCGGCAGCGGTTGCGCCGCGCTGATTTACGAGGTCGTCTGGCTCCAGTTGCTGCAACTGGTCATTGGTACCTCGGCGATTTCTCTCGGCCTCTTGCTGGCCGCATACATGGGGGGATTATGTTTGGGGAGCGCTCTGCTTCCACGGTTCATACTCCCTTCGCGGCATCCTCTGCGAGTCTACGCGTGGATGGAACTCGGAATCGCCGCGCTTGGTCTGCTGGCGCTGATCGGTATTCCGCTGGTGAGCCGGATCTATCTGTTCGGTGCGACCGGCGGCGTGGCTGGAATCATCCTTCGAGGGTTGGTCGCCTGCGTTTGCCTCTTGCCTCCGACACTTCTTATGGGAGCGTCTTTTCCCGCCATCGCGAGATGGGTGGAATCGACCCCAGCGGGAGTATCCAAGCTGGGACTGCTCTATAGCAGCAACATCGCGGGCGCGGTGTTCGGGGCTCTTTTCGCGGGATTTTATCTATTGAGAGTCTTTGATATGGCCGCGGCGACGTATACCGCCGCAACCATCGACGTCGCGGTTGCGGCAGCCAGCCTGGCGCTGGCCACGCGCGTAAAGTACGCACGCACGGACCACGCAAACGTGTCGCCCGGCGTCTGCGCGGCCAAGGTTCTTCGCCAGCGCGGAGCGTCTCTCATTTACTTCGCAATCGCACTTTCCGGATTGTCCGCGCTGGGTGCGCAAGTCGTATGGACGCGGCTGCTGTCGCTCCTGCTCGGCGCGACCGTTTACACTTTCTCCATCATCCTCGCTGTGTTTTTGCTGGGCCTGTGGATCGGCAGCGGCGCGGGCTCGCTGCTGGCAAAAAACATCCGCGATCCGCGCTGGTTCTTCGCTGGATGCCAACTTCTTCTCGCGCTTTCGATCGCGTGGACGGCGCACGCGCTGGCTTATTCGCTTCCGGGCTGGCCCGTCGATCCGTGGCTATCCCTGGACCCGTGGTTCAATTTTGAAATCGATATGGTGCGCTGCGTGTGGGCCATCCTCCCAGCCACGCTGCTGTGGGGCGCCTCTTTTCCTCTGGCCCTCGCATCGGTCGTGAACGCAGGGCGGGATCCCGGACGATTTTCAGGTGAAATCTACGCAGCGAACACAGCGGGTTCCATCGTGGGCGCTCTCGCGTTCAGCTTGGTTCTGGTTCCGGCGATTGGCACCAAGGCCTCCGAAGAGGCCTTGATTGCTATTTCCGTCGTCACCGCCGTAGTTGCCGCCGCTCAGGCCGATGCCGCCCGATCGCGCAGCTTGAGGTTCGTGGCGGGAACAGCCGCGGCCGTCATTGTTGGCTGTGCGCTGGCGGCGAGCGTGGCGGAAGTACCATGGGAGCTGGTCGCCTACGGCAGGCGTATCGCGCCGACGGTCCGCGCATTCGATCTCTATCCTCAGAAACCGGCCAAGGTCCTGTATCGCGGAGAGGGCATCAGTTCCTCCGTCGTGATTGTCGAGAGAGACAAAGAGCGCACGTTTTACGTAAGCGGCAAGGTTGAGGCTTCCACCGCATTTCTCGACATGCGCCTGGAACGAATGATGGGGCATATTCCAGCTCTGATTCATTCGCATCCGAAGTCCGTGCTTACAGTCGGGTTCGGGGCCGGAGTCACGGCCGGCTCGTTCGTTCCGTATCCCGAGGTCAAGCGCATGGTCATTTGCGAGCTCGAGCCGTTCATACCGCCGGCCTCGACCGAATTCTTCGGAAAGCAAAACAACACAGTCTTCCGCGATCCCCGGACCCAGGTGGTTTACGACGACGCCCGGCACTATATCTTGACCACGAAGGAAAAATTTGACGTCATCACCACCGATCCCATCCATCCGTGGGTGAAAGGAATGTCCACGTTGTATTCCAAGCAATACTACGAGTTGGTCAAGCAGCACCTCAACCCTGGAGGAACCGTCGCGCAATGGCTTCCCATTTACGATAGCGACACCGCCACCGTCAAGAGCGAGTTGGCGACGTTCTTCTCGGTCTTTCCGAACGGCACCGTGTGGACCAATTTCGTGAACACCGACGGTTACGACCTGGTGCTCCTCGGCCGGCTGGATGACAAACCCGTCAATGTCGACGAGTTACAACAGCGTTTGGATCGAAGCGAATATGGCGGTGTGATGGCTTCCCTCAGCGAGATTGGGTTCCACTCGGCGGTCGAGGTCTTGGCGACCTATGCCGGCAGGGCGTCGGATTTGCGGCCCTATCTGGCGGATGCGCAAGTCAACGATGATCTCAGCATGCGGTTGCAGTATCTTGCCGGGCTGGGACTCAACTCGATGCGTTACCCGAGGATCTATAGAGACATGCTGGCCTACCGCCGGTTCCCCGAAAATATCATCGCCGGTTCGCCGGGAGGCCGCATGGATGCGCTTCGGCTCTTGCTGCGTCCAGGCGTGCCGCGAACGCCCGTTCGCAGGGTGGTCGAGATCGGGGAGATTCCACAGAACTAACGCGTTTCCTTCCGCTCACGCGATTCATGAAAAAGTCGTGAGTCACTAAAGTTCTTTGCATTTTCCCACCGCTGTGTTATAAGAAATTGAAACCGCGCTCTACAATGTCGTAGCGTTACCCGTCGAGCTTGCGTGGTTTTGAACGGGGAACGCCGTGACTTTACCTGAACCCGAGACGGTCGCTCGCCAAGCAAAAACACTCACGTCGCTCCATGAGGCGAACCAAGCTCTCTGTGCGCCCGGAAGTTTGAGATCGAAGTTCCACCGCGTCCTAACGATTCTCGAACTGCATAGCGAAGTGATTCGAAGCCATATCGTCTTGCTTCGGGATGAAACGAGTGATCTCTACATCGAAGCCTCTAAGGGGCTGACCAACGAAGGCCAGGAGGCGGTTTTCCGCCTTGGTGAAGGCATCACGGGCCGGGTCGTCGAAAGCGCCAAGGCCATCGTCGTGCCTCAATTGGATCGCGAGCCTTTGTTCCTCAATCGCACCGGGCCACGGCCGGTCCACAGCCGCGCGGAATTGACATTCATTTCCGTGCCCATCCTGATCGATGGCGAACCCGTGGGGGCGCTCAGCGTCGACCTGCCTTTCCGGGAAGACCGTAACTATGAAGAATCAGTCGTTTTTTTCGGCTTACACGCTTCTATGATCGCGCGAGCCATTGCCACTGACCGGTTGGCCGCACGCCGCGAGCGTCCATCCAACGCGATTCTCGCTCTGAAACCCGACGACTATGATTTCTCGAATGTGGTTGGCAACAGCGGTCCGATGCAGCAGGTCTACCTGCAAGTCTCCAAAGTCGCGCGTACAAACGCAACCGTGATGATCCGCGGAGAATCGGGCACGGGCAAGGAGTTGATCGCCCACGCCCTTCACTACAATTCCAAGAGAAAGTCCAGGCCGTTCATCAAAGTGAACTGCGCGGCCTTGCCGGACGCTCTGATTGAGTCCGAGCTGTTTGGTCACGAGAAGGGTGCTTTCACCGGCGCGGTGGCCCAGAAAAAGGGCCGCTTCGAGCTGGCGGAAGGAGGCACACTATTCCTTGACGAGATCGGCGAACTCAGCGCCTCGACGTCCACGAAGCTGCTTCGCGTATTGCAGGAACGAGAGTATGAACGTTTGGGCGGCACCCAGACGATTAAGGCCGACGTCCGGCTCATCGTCGCCACGAATCGGGATCTCGAAAAGGCGCTAGCTGCCGGAACCTTCCGCGAGGACCTTTATTACCGGCTCAACGTTTTTTCCATTTTCCTTCCTCCGCTGCGCGAGCGAAAGCCGGATGTTCTGCTCCTCACCGACCATTTTTTGGAGGAGTTCAACCGGGAACACGGCAAACAGGTAAAGCGTGTATCCACTCCGGCGATCGATATGTTGATGAGCTATCATTGGCCGGGCAACGTCCGCGAACTGAGGAACACCATCGAGAGAGCGACGCTCGTCTCCGATGGGCATGTGATTCATGCGCATCACTTGCCGCCAACTCTGCAGACAGCGCAATCGTCCGGAACCGTCGTGAATGTTGCCCTTAAGGATGCGGTCGAGGCCTACGAGAAGGATCTGATTCAAGACACACTGAAAACGACTCAGGGGAATCGCGGCAAGGCGGCAAAGCTTCTGCAGACCACGGAACGGATTATCAACTATAAAACCCGCAAGTACGGAATCGATGCCGCCCGATTCCGGAGCTGATTCACGAGCCCCTGGCTCCTCGGTTCGCCGCCGCCGTTGCGCGACCTTGCCGTCCCGGGGCGCCAGATATGTGCGATTCGCAGTTCGCCGGACCTCGCCATCGAAAGCGACGCGATGCACCATTGTGCGGCTCCGTACTGACTTGCTCCCATAGCGTCGGCTCGACAATCGCCTGGTGCTCACCGGCGTACGTCTCGCCTCCATATTCGACTTTGCCCGCATAGACGGCATTCGTAAGGAGCCGGCGCAAGGATGCTTTGTTGAACGGACGCCCCACGTGATCCATTCCCCTCTGCGATCGCCACGATTTGTTCTTCCAGCGCCGAAGCGCGAGTTCGTTCACGACGGCGATGAGATCTCGGTGGGTTGTGTAAAGTTCAAAGATCACGCGAATTCGTTGGGCTTCCTTTTCGTTGACTACCAGCCCGCCGCCACGAGGATCGACGTCGTAGCCTAGTACGGGCGTTCCTCCGACCCATTTGCCCTTGCGGCGCGCCGCCGACATCTTGTCGCGAGTGCGCTCACTGATGATCTCGCGCTCGAACTGCGCAAACGAGAGCAGAATGTTGAGCGTCAACCGTCCCAGCGAACTCGTCGTGTTGAACTGCTGGGTCACCGATACGAAACTGACCGAGTGTTGGTCGAAACGGTCAATCAGCCGGGCGAAATCGAGCAGTGAACGGCTGAGGCGATCAACCTTATATACAACCACGCAGTCGAAGGCGATCACGTCGTATCGCTGAGGAATTGCGGCGGCGGTCATCAGAAGACCAGTACCCGGTCGGCCGCCGCGGTCCAAGCGGCGAGTTCGTCCATCGTGCTTCGATGCGCCCCTTCGGCCAGCATTTCTACTTTGATGCCGCGGCCATCCATGCACGTTCCGCACACGCCGATTGCGGCGCCTTTGGATTTCAGAAGCTTGAGCATGCGCTCCAAGTTGTAATAGCCATCGGGCGTCTTTTGCCCGGCGACGGCACAGGCCGCCGCGTCACCGATCAGGAAGACCGAGACCGTGGACCCTTCCAATTTCGCAAGCGCCGTGGCTAGCCGCAATCCGTTATAGCTTCGCTCGCTGCCATACGGAGGATCATTCAGGATCAATAGGTAGTGCATCGGTCTCCTCGCTTGTTTGTTGTCGTCTTAAAACTCACCCGCGTTTCAGCAAGTGAGATCTTCGCTCCTCAAATTCCTCTGTGGAGATTTCACCCGCGGCGTAGCGGCGTTCCAGCGTCTCCATCGCCGTGGGCTGCGACCCGGATGGAGGCGGCTGGGGTTCTCGCCGCAGCAGGACCACAACCAGAATCACAATTAGGAGGAGCCAGAAGCCCCACCACAGGAAATGCATTCCGAACATCCATCCATTTCCGTACCACATATTCCGACCTCGCCTCCTCGTTGTTACCGTGATTTTGGACGTTTCGTCGCAGCTGATTGAGGATCAGATAGCTACCGGGATACCGCAACTCTTGCCTCCCAGCCGGAGCAGTGTGCCGTACATTTCGCGTTTCCAGCCGGGGCTTGAAAGCCACCATTTTTCAAACAGGACCTTGCCGATATGCCAGAATGTCTGTCGAGAAGCACGCTGCAATGGGCTTCCAGAATGCCATGCTCAATCAATAGTATTCCGGTCGACTCCCTCCAACGTCGTGACAGCCCCGGAACGGTGCTTGTGGGCTGAGACACGCGCTAATTCTCCGTTCTTTGTCGCGTCGGACGAGAGCCGAAAAGACGTAATATTCGCCCAGCCGCGCGGAGTAGGTGAAAGCGAAGGTGGGACGGTCGGCCCCCTTGGTGAGCAGAAGCGCCGGTCGAGCCTTCTGGACCATCGTCACTTCGCAGCCTCCTCGTCGCCGGCGCGTGTTTGGCTTTCGCGCCACTCTGGCGGGACCCGCCGCCGAGCCGGATTGCTAGCTTCCACCGGTGGCCGAAGAACAGATCGAGTTGAAGATTCCCGCGATAGATCGCGAGGCGCCTAATGACCGGCCGCGAGCCCGATAATCAATGCGGTAGCTGACGGTTAAGTCCACACGCCGGGAATCAAGGCGCTGCAATCCGGGCAGATCCCCCCGGAGCTGAGCCGATTCTCAATAATTCGGAAGCCGCCCTGCGGACAAGCGTCGTGTTGCAGCCGGGGCAGTGTGTATCCTCCCATGCGCCTACCATTCCCGGCAGGTTGCCCGCATACACGAACTTCAATCCCGCATCGCGTCCGGCTTCGGCCGCACGCAGCAGCCAGCCTCCCGACGTGTCCTGGATTGAGACCATCTTATAGTCCTGGTGGAACGCGGTCACATGCCAGGGGACATTCGGCGAAATGCTGGCGATAAACCGCGCTATGGATGCAAGCTCTTCCTGCGAGTCATTGAAGCCGGGCACCACCAACGTCACGATCTCAAGCCAGAAGCCCATTTCGTGAATGAGCTGAATGGAGTCGAGAATCGGGCCGAGACGGCCGCCCAACTCGCGATAGCGGCGGTCGTTGAAACTCTTCAGGTCCACTTTGTAGAGGTCCAGCCACGGCCGAAGATGGCGGAGAACTTCCGGGGTTGCGTTTCCGTTGGAGACGAAGCCCGTCAGAAGGCCCGCTTCGCGCGCTTCACGAAAGACGTCCACCGCCCATTCGGCGGTGATCAGCGGCTCATTGTAGGTGCTGACCACGGCGCTGGCTCCGTAGGAGAGAGCCGCATTCACAATCTGCGCCGGCCGTACGCTGGTGAAATCGAGGGCGGAACGCGGATCGCGGAGCGCTTGGGACGTTACCCAGTTCTGGCAATAGCCACAATGCAGGTCGCATCCCAGCATGCCGAAGCTGAGCGCGAGACTACCGGGCCGCACGTGAAAGAACGGCTTTTTCTCGATGGGATCGCATTGGGCAGTATTGATGTAGCCATGGGGCGCAAGTAACTTTCCGTCGCGGTTGAACCGGACCTTGCAAACCCCGGCGAAACCCGCTGCAATGGGGCAGCGATGGCCGCAGGCGAGGCAGCGCAGCCGACGATGGTCCAGGGTTTCGAAAAGCTCAGATTCGCGCGTTTGTTCGCTGAGCTGATCGGCTAGTGTTTTAGATGCCATAAGCCTGGAAAATCTCGGGTACTACTGAATGCTCATCAGCGGCCGCAGCTTGTATGCACATTCCGGGTTGCGCAAGCGTCCAAGCGCCTGCAGCTCCATCTGCCGCACTCGCTCGCGGCTCAGGTTGAACTGCTGTGCAATCTCTCCGAGCGTGTGCTCGCGATCGTAGCCAATTCCGAACCGCATGCGGATGATCTTCTCTTCGTTAGGCGCCAGGATCTTCAGGATCCCCTCGGTTTCCTCGCGAACGTTATTCTCGAACATCGTATCCGCCACTGGGCGGACGCACCGATCTTCGATCAAATCCCCCAGAACGGACTCGCCGTCTCTTCCCACTGGAATGTCGAGCGACACGGGATCCCGGGAGATAGCCCTCAGTTCCTGGACCTTCTGTCCGGTGGTTTCCATCCGGCGGCCAATCTCCTCGTTAGTCGGCGTGCGGCCCAGTTCGTTCTCCAGTTCGCGCGAGGCCCGTATGAACTTTGTTAGGCTCCCGTTCATATGGACGGGAATTCGGATCGTGCGCGACTGGTCATCAATGGCGCGGCTGACCGATTGCCGAATCCACCAGGTAGCGTACGTTGAGAACTTATAGCCGAGATGGTAGTTGAACTTGTCAGCAGCGCGCATCAAGCCGATATTGCCTTCTTGGATCAAATCCAGAAGGTGCAGACCCCGGTTCACGTACTTCTTGGCCACCGAAACGACAAGCCGGAGGTTAGCCTCTACCAGCGCCTGCTTGGCCTTCTCGGCCTCCGTCTCGCCTTGTCGCACTACGTTCAGGCAACGGCGCATCTCGGACATTGTTGATCCGGCTTCAGCCTCGGTTTCGCGAATCTTGCGTCTCAATTCGCGGACAGCAGACTCTTTCCGCTTCGGCTCGTACTTCTTTAGCTCCGTCTCAAGCGCGCTGATTTCCTTTACGGCACGCTGGAAGGCGCTCCCGAAAGTTGTCCACCTTGCCGAGGAGAATGGTATTTCGCGGATCGCCTGCGAAACCTTGATCTTCAGCCGGATCAGCTTGCGACACAACTGCGCACGCACATACACGTGGCGGCGTGGCGTCGAAGCAAGCCTTTTCTCCATTGCCTGCAGGTCACGAGTCAATTTCGCCACCTTTGTGAACCGCTGGATTGCTTCCGCCCTCCCACGTTCGCCGCCTGTCTCATCCGAGGCGCTGATTTCGATCAGATCCTCTATCTTGACTTTCGCCTGACGTAGGTCCTCATAGAAAGCCACTACCATCCGCTGCACCAGTGGAGAGCGCGAAAGCACCTTTCGCACCCGTAGCTTGCCCCGCTCCATGCGCCGGGCCAATTCAATCTCCCCTTGCCGAGTGAGCAAGCGCACAGATCCCATTTCCCTCAGGTAAACCCGTACGGGGTCGTCAGTGTAAGGGGACTCCTCAGCAGGTGAGTCGAGTTCATCGTTGCCTTCTAAATCGGCGCCCACCAGGGATTCCGGTGCTGCATCCAGGACCAGGCTGAACGAATCGGATTCTGCTAAGTTTTGTTCATGAAATTGTTCCATGTGTGCCCTCCATTGACTGCCGACCTGCGGACGTTATGCTCCCATGCCAGCTCCAGAGCCTTGGGTTTGTCTTTTCTTGGATTTACCGAGCAGACGCTTTGGCTAGCCTGCGCTAGCGCGAGCAATTCGGAGATTTGAGACTTCCAGGGCGGGCCCAGTCGGCCACAGGTATTACTAATACTTTGATGCAAAAGGAGTTGCGTAGGTTGCACTTGCGGACGAAATGGACCCGCCGTTCTTGCCGAAATCGAGGACTTACACCAAATGAAAGTCGGGGCGTTGCGAATTTCCAGCTACGCCGTCATCGCAGCCGCAGCAGAGGCCGACCCAAGAAGAGAAGAGTCCAAAGGACGCACTCACCCAAAAAAGGAAACCCCAAACGATCGACCAGCCGAGTCCACCAGACCGCGCGGCCCACGCAAACAGGGCTACGCATAAAAGTATGAGCCCTGCGCCATCCATGCAGCGCGATAGGGTTTCGCGTGTCACGAATACTTATCGGCCGTTCGCCCGTCCAGAAACACGCAGGGCGCGGCAGTTCACACCTTGGTGAGCCCCGCGCCCGCATGAAACCGGATGGACAGAAGAGACGGTCGCCGAGCTTACGCCGCGGAAACCAGCAGTTCCTCGAGGCTCTCGGACCCTTCGCCGTTCTGATTGCGGTCGGCAATCTCCTGGCACTGGATGCAGAAGGGAGTCCACGGGACAGCCACAATCCGCTTGGGACTGATGTCTTCCTCGCAGTGCAGGCACACACCAAATGTGCCTTCATCGATGCGCCGCAGCGCCGCCCGCACATTGCGGAGCAATTGTGATTCGCGATCCAGATTGCGAATGGCGAGCTCGCGCTCGGCCGCATGTTGCACTTCGTCCAGAGCGTCCGGACTCTTCTCGATTGCGATGCCTTCACGATTTCGAACAAACTGTTCCAACTCGGCCTGCTTCGCCTCCAAGGTTTCTTTAAACTTCTTCAATTCATTTTTTGTCATTTTATTGTCTCCAGTATTTCGTCTCTCTGTCCGTATTTCGTCTTTTGTCTTTTCCGTTGTTTTTCAACGTTGGACTCAGCCTTGCGTCTTACGGATTAGACGCGCCGATTTCCAAAAAGGTTCAAACTTCTAATCCACTGCTTAGGGGATTCGTTCGAGCTACACCGTCGAACGATGGCTGCCGCAGCAAATCCCGGCTGCGGAATTCCGAACTTCGGTTTTCAAAAATCTTAGCACAACCGACCAGGATTCGCAAGCAATTGAGCTGCCAATGCTCCAAACAGTTCAGCTCGTGCCCTACTGAGCTCCCCATATCGGCATCCGTTACCAAAATCCTTACGGTTCGTAAGTAAATTCGCATGCCGGGCCGCAAACCCGCTCTTGGGACTTTGATCGGCGCCGTTCCGGTCTCTGCCGTATACTGTTTGCTGAGGTGGCAAAAACTCTCAGGTCCCTGCGGATCTTCGTCCAGAATCCTACCACGAGCTTTTCCGTTTTGGCCCTGGTCCTCGTCATCTGCTTGCTATTCGTTGGCTTGGGACTGGTTTTCGTGCCCCGTGCCGGAATTCAGGACGACGAAGCCCTGTTCACGGTCCCTATCTATCAGAATTACTTCCAGTTCTCCATCCGCCCCTTCGGTCACGACATCCCCTTGATGATCATGAGCTACGTGGGGACGCTAAAGACGCTTTTGTATCTGCCGATCCTGGATTTGTTTCCCGCCGGGCCCTATTCCGTGCGTCTGCCGATGGTCCTCGCCGGAGCAATAACAATATTTATTTTCTTTCTTTTAGCTGAAAGAATCAGCGGTCGCCGTGCGGCCTTCGTCGCGATGCTTTTGCTGGCCACAGACCCCATCTTCCTGCTGACTGACACATTTGACTGGGGACCAGTCGCGCTTGAGCATCTTTTGCTTGTGACCGCCTGTTGGGCGGTGGTCAAATACCACCAGCAAGGGGCTCAAAAGCACCGTTGGCAGGCGGCCGGATTTCTGTGCCTCGGCCTCGCTTTGTGGAACAAGGCGGTCTTTCTATGGGCGCTGACCGGTCTGCTCGTGGCTCTCGCGGCGGTCTGTTCAACGCAGGTGCGCAAACTGCTGAACCGGCAGCGCATAGGGATCGCGGCCGCGGCCCTTATCGTCGGCGCAAGCCCATTGTTAATCTATAACTTACGACAGCGAAACGCGACCATCAGTTCTTCGGCGAACCTGGAGGTCCCCGATTGGGGGGCTAAGTTCCTTCAAGTCAGAATGGCCTTGAATGGAACGTCGCTCTTCGGCTATTTGGTTTCCGCTGAAGACCGGGAGCTCCCCAAGACAGTAACGACCACCCCAGGTCATTTCGCCCTAGCCGTTCGCCAGCGGCTAGGAGAACACCTTGCCAGCCTCGGCTATTACGCAGCAATAGCGTGTTTTCTCGCAGTGCCTCTATGGTGGAAATCTCAGCCCGCGCGGTTCGCGCTCGTCTTTTGCGCCGTTACCTGGCTGATGATGGCGATCACGAAGGGCGCGGGATCAAGCGCTCATCATGTTGTCCTGTTATGGCCCTTCCCTCAACTCTTCATCGCGATTGTACTCGCGGCGATCCCCTGGAGATCCATTACCGGCCTCTGCGCAGCGGCGATCGTCCTTTCTAATCTTCTCGTCATCAATCAATATCTCCTTCAAATAGAGCGAGATGGACCAGGACCATTCTTCACGGACGCCATCTATAGCCTGAGTGACGCGCTCCGTTCGCACACCTCACAAACCGCCTATGTAACCGACTGGGGGATTCAGAATCCGCTGGCTTATCTGCGAGGAGGCTGGCAGGTGGAAGTCGCCGAGACCGATTTCCTGAGCGATGACCTGGGAGAGTCGCAACGAATTCACATCGCGATGATGGCAGGCGATCGGGACGCCATTTTTGTCGGCCACGTCGCGGGACAGGAGGCCTTCGCGGGAAGCCGGGAACGGGTCATTCGTGCGGCAGAGAGTGCCGGGTTACACAAGGAGATCATCCAGATCATCGCGGATTCCAACGGCCGTCCCACTTTCGAGATCTTTCGTTGGGCTCCGCCTTCTCCGGCGAACCGATGAGACGCCTTCTTCTTAACTGCGACGCTGGCGCCCACAGCGTCCCTTACTCGAAAAGAGTTGTGGTGTCTTGTCTCAACCGCGTGTCCAAGCTACACAGCCGGCGCCCCTCGCATCGAACTAAACCGCTCTTTATCAGCACCATAAATTGGGTCCCGAAGTGCTCTTTTGACGTCGGAATTTTAACGATGGGAAAGTTGTGTAGCATCTTACTGCTGATCGGCGCGCCGCTAGGCGCGACCACTCTGCTACAGCTTCCGCTCCCCGAAATGGCCCAGAAATCGACGGCCATCGTACGCGCCAAAGTCACGGCGGCGTCCGGCGTTTTGCGCGGCTCCGACGTCTACACTGTGTACAAATTGGTTCCGATGGAAGTGTGGAAGGCTCCGGCTTCGGGCGCGCCGCGAGAGGTGGATGTGCCCGGAGGCGTCGCCGGAGGTTTGCGGCAACCGGTGGATGGCGCGCCGACGCTCTCGATCGGCCGCGAGTATGTCCTTTTCCTGTGGACGAGCCGCACCGGCGTGACGCAATTGATCGGTCTCTCGCAGGGCTTGTTCGACATTTCTCGCTTGAATGAATCAGGGAAGGCTCCTGCTGGAAGCCAGCCTCGCGCGGACGGGCCATCCGGAAATGTAGCTTCCGGGAATTCGGAGGGCAATCTGATGGTGTGGCGTTCCCCGGCGAGCGAGAGAATGCTCGACGCCGCAGGCCGTCCGGTGCGGGATCAGGCGGTTTCCATGAAGCTGGCGGATTTAAGGGCGCAAGTGGCGCGTGCCTTGGCGGGGGGACGGTAAGGGATGCGCGCGCTGGGGAGAGTGGCGGCGCTCGCGGCAGGCATCGCCGCCATGTCTCCTCTCGCCTCTGCGTATTACCACTGGGTCTTTTTCCCTTCCTCGACTGCGCCTTTCACGCCTTTGAACGCCCGCTTCGATTTAACGGCGCTCACCGATAACACGGTGAATTACTTCATTTCCAATCAAGGTCCTTCGACCCTGATGCCGGGCGACAGCTTGACGGCACTCTACAGTCAGATCCTTGGGGCGGCTGCGGTTTGGAACGGCGTATCGACTTCGTCGTTACGACTGCATTTCGGAGGTGTCGCCCCCATCGGAGTGCCGCAAGCAGCCCCGGGAATCGACGTGGTGTTCGACGACAATATGCCGCCTGGCATTCTGGCGCAGACCCATCCGACGTTTCCCGCGAACTTGACTTTCCTCGCCTCACAGGGAACCACCTTCGTTCCGCTGCTGCGCTCGAAAGTTCAATTGCGCAGCGACCTGGCTGCGGCAGGCGTCCAACAGATCAGCTATACCGATAGTTTCTTCCTCACGGTAGTCCACGAATTCGGGCACGCCATCGGGCTCCAGCATTCGATGACCTCAGCCACGATGTCCACCGCGATCACGCGAGCGACGATGAAGGGTGCGCCGCTCACGGCCGACGACATAGCCTCCGTTTCGTTGTTGTATCCTACGGCGTCCTTCGCCGCCGCGACCGGCAGCATTACGGGATTCGTCGCGCTCGGCAACGCGGGCGTGAACATGGCGAGCGTGGTCGCGCTCTCGACTTCGGGTATAGCGGTCGGCTCGATGACCAATCCGGATGGCACCTACCGCATTGACGGAGTGCCTCCCGGTCAGTACTTCGTCTATGTCCATCCATTGCCGCCGGCGCAGCTGGGCGAAGCGTCACCGGCGAACATTGTCGCGCCCCTCGACGCCGCCGGAAATATTTACGCCGCATTTACCGGATTCGACACGAGCTTCTTCCCGGGCACCAAAGATTGGACCAAAGCCCCACAGATCACGGTTTCCGCCGGGCAGTCTGTGGGCCCGGTTTATTTCGCCGTCCAGTCGCGGCCCGGTCCCGCCGTCTACGGAATGGAGACCTACGGGTATATCAATGGAGGGGCCGTTGCGGAACCGCCTTTGACGGGCGGAGTCGCGGGCTATCCGATCGTATTCTACGCACCGGGAACGACGGTGAACAATCAGACCGCCATGGCGCCCGGATTGAGCGTCAGCGTGATTGGCGGCGCTGCAGCGATCGAAGCGGGAACGTTGAAGTACTATACGCAGGGCTTTCTCCTGATGTATGTGGATACGGCAAGTGTGGCGACTCCCACGCCCACGGCGCTCGCGGTGACACTTGGCAACGATCTTTATGTCCTGCCGGACGCCTTTACCGTGGAGGCGGTAAACCCGCCCGCGATTGCCACCGTGACGCCGGGAACCGCCGCGGATGGCAGCGCCTTCGCCACTGTGGCTGGGTCCAATCTCAGTGCGGCCTCGAACATTTTGTTCGACGGCGCCCGCGCCATGATTCAGTCCGTGAACGCGGACGGCTCGCTCGTGGTGATTCCGCCGCCGGCGCCGAGCGCCTATACGGCGACGGTAGAGGCGGTCAATCCCGAGGGGCAAACTTCGCTGCAATCGATCGGCACTGCGGCGGTTCCGGTGTATGCGTACGGCGTGAACAATGCTGCCTCGATCAGCGTGCAGCCCGCTACGGTTACCGCCGGGACCGACCAGATGGTGACGATTTCTGGCGCCAATACACATTTCGCCGACGGACAGACCACCGTGGGCTTTGACATCAGCGACATCACGGTGCGGCGCGTATGGGTGGTGAACCCCGGCCTGATCCTGCTGGACGTGACAGTGGGCGCCGGCGCGAGCGTGGGGCCCGTCAACGCGAGCGTGACGACAGGCCTCGAAATGGTGACGCTGCCCGCGGCTGTCTCCGTCCAGGCTGCGAGCCCTCTGCAGACCAGTTTGCGGGTGCCGGTGGTATATACCGTCACGGATCTGGCGGGCGTGCCCATCGGCGGAACCCTGGCGCTGGCGACCAGCGGGCTGCCGCTGAATCTGGCGGGCTGGACGTTAACCATCGGAGGTGTGTCTGTTCCGTTCGGCGTGACTCCGAGCGGGACAATGACGGCGGTTGTCCCGAGCGGCATCGCGCTGGGCCCTGAGCCTGTTCAATTGACCGCGCCGGGAGGCGGAGGCCCGGCGCCGATTCTCATGCAGGTGGATGCGCCGCCGCCCGTCATCATCGCCGCCTACGATGACTCGGGACCCGCCGGCACAAGCTTTGCCGTAAGCCAGGCGGCTCCCGCCAATGGCGGCGACATCCTCACGCTCATTGTTTGGAATCTGGCCGGTGCGGCGCCGTCCCTGCCCGCTGCAGGCTCAATTTGGATCGCGGCCGGGAGCTCCATCGTGAGTCCCCTTTCGGTCGTGCCGATCGATGCGAATAATTCACGAGTGCAGTTCGCTCTTCCGGCCACGATCACCTCCGATCCAGAGGTGACGGGCCAGACCGTGCCGATCGCCATCGCGGCCGGCACTCGCCTCTCGCCGCCTTACACACTCAACCTTCGCGTCCCGCCACCGGCCCAGACCGGTAACTAGCTTCTTTCTTCTCTTCGGGTTCTTTTTCAGTCCGTTTTTCCGGGGACACCCAATGGGACGGTTATGCCCTTCCCCTCGGACGGCGATGCCTGGAATATCTGCTTTTGCCTGATGCCCGCGAAAATGCAGGCCCATCCGGCGGCGCGTCGATGCGGTGCATGTTGCCTGGCTTGGCCTGAGAACTAGCTTGACCTGACCCCGGCCGTCCGCCGCGCCCGTCGTAACGTGCGAGCTTATATGCGAGCTTCGGCGTGATGACGGACGTCCACGCCCTTCACCAGAAACATGACGTCCTCGGCGATGTTGGTGGAATGGTCGGCGATGCGTTCCAGATTGCGCGTCACCGAAAGCAGCGATAGCGCTTCCTGAATATTGCGGGGGTCTTGCTCCATGTAGCTGATCAGCTCGTGGTAGCATGCCGTGCGAAGACTGTCGACGGCATCGTCGGAGGCGAGCACGCTCCGCGCCAGGTCGGCGTCGCGCGTCACGAACGCGTCCAGGGATTTACGCACCATCGACTGCACCAGTCCGGCAATATGCGGAATATCGATCATGGGCTTGATCGGCGGCCCTTCCATCAGCGCGAGCGCGCGCTGGGCGATATTCTCGGCAAGATCGCCCATGCGCTCCAGGTCGGTATTAATCTTCAAGGCCGCCACGATGAGCCGCAAATCGGCAGCCATAGGCTGCTGCAGTGCGAGCAACCTCACCGCGAAGTCGTCGATTTCCACCTCGATGGCGTTAATGCGCGCCTCGTTGCGGAACACTTCCGCGGCCGCGTCGCGGTCTTTTTGGGTGACCGCCAGAATGCTGCGCTGAATGGAAGACTCCACCAGAGAGCCCATCTCCAGGAGCTTGGTCTTCAGCTGCTCGAGTTCTTCAACAAAATGACGCACTGGCGTTTCCTCTCTCGTCGATTAGTCGAATTGTATCGCGACTAGCCGAACCGGCCCGTTACGTAGTCTTCCGTTTCCTTCTTGGCGGGATTTTTAAAGATCACCGTGGTGTCGTCGAATTCAATCATGCGCCCCAGCAGGAAGAAACCGGTAAAATCGGCGACGCGCGCCGCCTGCTGCATGCTGTGCGTGACGATGACGATCGTGCAGCTGTCCTTCAGTTGAAAGATGAGATCCTCGATCTTCGCCGTCGCGATCGGATCGAGCGCCGAGCACGGCTCGTCGAGCAGCAGAACTTCGGGATTCACCGCCAGCGCACGCGCAATGCACAGGCGCTGCTGCTGTCCTCCCGACAGTCCGTAAGCGGACTGGTTCAATTTATCTTTAACTTCGTCCCACAGCGCGGCGCGGCGGAGGCTGCTCTCGACGCCATCGCGCAGCTGGCTGCGGCTGCCGGCCATGCCGTTGATGCGAATGCCGTAAGCGACGTTGTCGAAGATCGATTTCGGAAAAGGATTCGAGCGCTGAAACACCATGCCGACGCGGCGCCGGAGATTCGAGACTTCCTGGTCGAAGATATTTTCGCCGTCCAGCAGGATCTTGCCTTCCACCCGCGCGCCCCGCACGGTTTCGTGCATACGGTTCAACGTCCGCAAAAAAGTGGATTTTCCGCAGCCGGAGGGCCCGATGAAAGCCGTCACTTTGTTTTCGTAAATCTCCATAGAGATTCCGTGCAGCGCCTTAAAGCTGCCGTAATGGAAATTCAGATCCGTGGCACTGATCTTCGCGTTCCCCGTTCTGGGGCCTTGCTGTTCGGCCGAAGGCTGACCACCAGAGAGAGACATCTTAACCTCGGATGAAGTGGGTTGTTGAATCGGAGTCATCTGGATTACCTGGCGACGTGCTGATTTCTCGTGAGAATCATACGCGCAATCACGTTCACGCCGAGCACCAGCGTGAGAAGAACGAAGCCGGCGGACCAGGCCTGCTGGTGCCAATCTTCGTAAGGGGCGACCGCGTAAGTGTAAATCATGACGGGCAGCGATGCCGTTGGCTGGTTCAGCCCTTCGCTCCAATAGCGGTTGCTGAAACTGGTGAACAGCAACGGCGCGGTTTCGCCGGAGACACGCGCGATATTCAGCATCACCCCGGTGATAATTCCGTTCTTCGCCGCGGGAATCACCACCGTAAAGATCGCCATGGCTCTGGATGCGCCCAATGCCACGGCCCCTTCGCGCAACGATTTGGAGACTGCTCTAAGAAATTCTTCCGAGCTCCGCACCGCGATCGGAATCATCATGACACCCAACGCGAGACCGCCCGCCAATGTCGAGAAATGCTTCTGCGGCAGCACGATGATCGTGTAAGCGAAGATCCCCATCACGATTGAGGGTACGCCGTTCAGCAAATCCGTAACATAGCGCACGAAAAACGCAAAGGGTCCGTCGCCGAATTCCGAGAGATACACGCCCGCCAGAAAGCCGATGGGAATGCCGACCGCCGCTGCGATCATAAGCAATTTGGCGCTGCCCACAATGGCGTTGGCCATTCCGCCGCCGGTCTCGCCCACGGGCGTCGGGAGCTTGGTAAAGAAATTCCAAGTGAGGCTGGTCGCACCGTGAATGAACAGATAGCCCAGAATATAAACCAGCACGCCCGCCGCCATCACCGTACAGATCGCGGTAATGGTGAGCATGATGAAGTTCACCACCTTGCGGCGCTTCAGCAGCAGGGAGCCCCTCATACTTTACCCCGTTCCTCGACCGCCAGCATGATGCGCGCCAGGCCGTTGATGACAATGGTCAGAGCGAACAGCACCAAGCCCAGTTCGATCAGCGACTGCGTGTAGAGTTCGCCGGTGGCCTCCGTAAATTCGTTCGCGATCACGGCCGCGATCGAATATCCGGGAGCAAGGAGGGAAGCCTTGATCTTCGGGTCGTTGCCGATGACCATCGTCACCGCCATGGTCTCGCCGAGCGAGCGGGCCAGCGCCAGGAAGATGGACCCCGCAATGCCTTTGCTCGCGAAGGGGAGTACGGCGTCCCAAACGGTCTCCCAGCGCGTGGCGCCCAGCGCCAGCGCGGCTTCGCGCTGATCGTTCGGTACGGCGCGGATCACCTCGCGGGAGATCGAAATGATAAAAGGAACGATCATCACGGACAGAACGACGCCCGCGGAAAACAGGCTCACGCCGTAGAACGGCCCGCTGAACAAAGGAGTCCAGCCGAGGGCCGACTTCAAATATGGTTCTACAATGCGAAGCGCGGGAACCAGAATGAAGATTCCGAGCAGCCCGTAAATAACGCTGGGAACCGCGGCCAGAAGCTCGATTAAAAAAGCCAGGCCGTCGGAAAGCATGGGAGGGGCAAGTTCAGCCAGAAAGATCGCCGAACCCACGCCCAGCGGCACCGCGATGATCAGCGCGAGCGCCGAGGTCACCAGCGTTCCGTAAATGAAAGGCAATGCGCCGAAGTTGCCAACCACCGGGTCCCAGGTCTGCGTAACCAGAAAGGACCAGCCGAATTGATGCCTGGGCAGGACCGAATTAACCCACAATTCCCAAACGACATACGCGGTGACGGCCAATATTGAAAATGCGCACAAGAACGTAATGCCCAGGGCAATCTCATCTCCCGTGCGGATGCGTTCCCACAAAGACCGTTGCGCGGATCCCGTAGGACCCGCGCCGCTTGTTGTCACCGCTGAAGTGGTTGTCGCCATCAAGTACTACTGAATCTTCGCAATCGCCTTCAACTCTTTCGCAACTACGGGTTTCGGGAGCGGAGCGTAGTCCAACGCGGCGGCCATCGGCTGGCCATCGGTCAGCATCCATTTGACGAAATCCGCGATCGCTTTCTTCTTAACCGGATCCTGAATTTTGGTGGGAATCAGTAGCCAGGTGAAGCTGGAGATCGGATAAGAATCTTTGCCGGGAGAGTTGGTGATGGAAACGCGGAAATCGTCCGGCATTTCCTTCACCGCGCCCGCGGCATCCGCCGTAACGCTCATCAGGCTGGCTTCCACGAAATTGCCTGCCAGATTCTTCACTTTGCCGAACGTCATTTTATTCTGAATGGCGAAGATCAGTTCGACGTAGCCGATCGAGTTCGGTGTCTGCTTCACCTGACCGGAAACACCCTCGTTGCCTTTGCCGCCAAGGCCCACCGGCCAGTTGACCGACGTCCCGCGACCGACTTTCATTTCCCATTCCTTACTGACCTTGCACAAATAGTCAACCCAGATGTACGTCGTGCCGCTGCCGTCGGAACGGTGCACCACAATGATGTCACTGCCGGGCAACTTCACGTTCGGGTTGGCCTTGACGATCTCGGGATCGTTCCACTTGGTGATCTTCCCGAGGAAGATGCCGGCCAGGGCCTCGGGAGTGAAGTTGAGCTGCGCCGTCACGCCCGGGATGTTATAGACCGGAACGTCGGCACCCATGACCGTCGGGAAGTGCAGCACCGGGGCGCCACGCTTCGATTCGAAATCCTTCAACTGCATATCGTTCATCGGACCGTCAGAGGCGCCGAAGTCGACCGTTCCCTGAGTCACCTGCTGGATCCCGCCGCCGGAACCGATGGACTGATAATTGAACTGAAGAGTGGGAAATTTCTTGTGGTACTCGTCAAACCACTTCGAATACATCGGATACGGGAAGGTAGCGCCCGCCCCATTGATCAAAACATTCTGCGCCGAGCCCACGCCGACCGCCACCGTGACGGCCAGAATCACCCATTTAGTCATTCGTGACATCTTTCGCCTCCCTTATTTAACCAGTCTCCCGTTACAAAACGATTACAACCGGGCAGTGGGCGGTCCCCGGTTTGTACCAGGGACCGCTCCGCGTTAGAACTTCGGCATCCCTCCCGGCAGGGTGTACCGTACGTCGAAGTAGATGGTGTTGTCGTGGGTTCCCTTCGGCGCTCCCGCCGCTACGAACCAAGGGTCGCGCATCAGATACTCATATTGACCGATCAGGTTAATGGCGCCATAGCGCGGGCTGCGCCAGATCGTCTCGTTGTAGCCAAACGTCAGCTCTTGGATAGCTTTGTTCTGGCTGTTCGCCGAACCAGTGTAGCCGTATCCGATCAGGCTCGTGCCGTTGGCATCGATCGCCGTGTCCCTGCCGATGTAAATGCCGCCATAATAGGCGAAAAGCAGGAAGTTCTTGACCGTAGCTTCAAAGCCGTCCACCGTACCCCCCGAATGCATCGGACTAATGCTCCCGTTGGAGCGAATCATCAAATCCGGCGCCTGGCCGAAGAGATAGCGGCCGATGCCGTCGCCCCAGGCGTTCGTGCTGATCAGCCGGAATCCCTTAAAGATTTCGGCGTTGGCGCCGACCAGAACTCCGCCGCCGATTTTGGTCGAATATTGTCCCGCACCCAAGGCCGATCCCGTGTTCGGGTTCCAATCCTTGAAGGTCCGCTGGATTCCTCCGACTTCGAAGTGGAACCGCGAACTCGGATCGATGGCGAGTTTGGCGATGAAATCCGGAGCCACCTGGGGCTCCGCGAGAACCCCGGCAGCCGTGGCGATATTCGCAGCATTGTCGAACTGGGTGCCACCCAAGGCGGTGAGGGCGCTCGGGAAGGTGATGCTGGCTCCGCCAGCCGAACCGCCGATGTACTGGTTGGGATTTTCGGCCGAGAAGCCGAAGGTCACCTTATCATTCGGGTGAATCAGAACCCGCATGCCGGGCTGGCGAGTCCATGTTAAGCCCGCCATATAATTGACGTCCATGACTTGCGAGTAGAAGAGGTCGCCGGGCAAAGCCGAGATCCCCACGCGATTGGGCGTGAACATACTCCAGCTTTGTCCTGCGAGAAATTCGACTTTGTTCTTGCGCGCATCTACCCAGTACAGGCGCAGGCGGGGAACAAAGGCTCCATTTGTGACCGCTAAAGAGCTCGATCCGCTGGTGCCGAGGAAGTCAAACTCGTTATAGCCGATAAAATGAGTTCCCTTCCAGTCGCCGTCGACACGGAAGCCGATGCGCGAGTTCTGCGGAGAAAAGTGAAATTCGGAGTTCTTGGAGTTTGTGGTGTTGTTGTACGGTACGCCGCCGAAGTTCGAACCGATGCTTGAGCCCGCGGCCTTGTCGCGCCACACGGCCGTGAGGTCCATGAATCCGATCGGCACGATGCAGATGCTTCCGAGCCGCAGGACGGCCGGAACTGCATTGGCGTCCGGAGGCGCATCGCAGGGATTCGACGAGCTCGTTGTTGTGGCCGTCGGCGACTTCTGCGGCAAAGCCGTCGCTACGGCCGGCAAGGCCGCTACCGCCGGCAAAGCCGTCGACCGCGGAATCACGGCAGTGGTGCTCGCGACTTGACCAAGATTCGGATAGGCACTCGCGGGAGCTTCGCTGGTCGGTGTCGCCGCCTGTGTGGAGGGCTGTGCGGCAGGCTGGTTGGTGGCAAAAACTCCGGAGCCAGCCTCGCCGCCTTTCCTCTGCTGTTGCTGTGCGTTTTGCTGCTGAACGACGAGCCGTTTCAACTCATCGATCTGCCGTTGTTGTTCGATCAGCATCCGTTTGAGCTGCTCCATCTCGGACGCATTGTTGGTGGCCGTCGTCGGAGACGCGGTCGAAGCCGGGTCTGCCGCGGCAGCCGCCGGTTCCGCCGCCCACATCGGCGTCACACCGATCAGCATGCAGGCTATGAGCGCTCGCCCGCCGTTCTGGAATCTATTCATCCGTTCACTCCTCGTTTTTGTAATTTGGCGCTTTGATGACAACGCGCCGTAGACACATCTGTCTCTTCGTCCTGAGCGGACATACTCACGGATAATGCAACACCGGAATAGTGATAGTACGTGTGCCGAGTTAGGCTGTAATGAATGTCACGTTACAAGAAAGTTACTTTGGCGGACCTACTTCGCTCGCTGGGTGATCTTCGACTCGGCGGTCTCCACCGTATCGAAGGTCGGAAGGAGCGTCGATACGTGCGTGACGTCGAATAGCGTCTGCAGTCGGCTGCTGAGCCCGCATACGGCGAAACCAAAACCGCGGTTCTGGCACGATGTAAAGACACTCACCACGCACCCCAAACCCGCTGAGTCCATGTAAGGAACGTTCGTCAGGTCAATGATCACCGGCTTGGTCGTCGCCTGGCGCGACACTGCCTGGAAATCGAATAACGTGCGGATCGTCAGCGGACCGTTCAGCTTCATGATCCGGACGCCGGAGGCGCCGTCCGCCACGTCAATGGTAAAAGACTCTTGGGATGGGTTCACAGAGCACTCAGTGTAGTAGGCAATGGTTCACGTTTTCATGAATGTCCGGTTACAACTCCGTTACACGCCCACCGCGCAAACCCAGCGTCGCGCCCTTTCTTATACAACCACTGCCCTGCGCGCCGCCGGAAGCCGGATCGTGAAGGTAGTGCCGCGGCCCAGCTGGCTTTCGACGCCCACCGTCCCCTTCATCCTCTCCACCACGTGCTTTACAATGGACAAACCCAGGCCCGTGCCGCCGACTTGGCGCGAGCGCGCTTTATCCACGCGATAGAAGCGTTCGAAAATGCGCGGCAGGTCCTGGTAAGGGATGCCGACGCCCGTGTCGGCTACCGTAATCGCCACCACATCCGACGCGTCGCGCTTCACGCCTACCCGCACCTCCCCGCCGGGACGGTTAAATTTGATCGCATTCGCCACCAGATTCAGCACGGCTTGCTCCAGCCGCAAGCGGCTGCCGGCCACGTACAGATCGTCAATCGAATCGCGTTGCAGCGCGACGTTCCGATCACGCGCTTCGGCCTCCACTGTGAGCAGCACCGATTCCACGACGCCTCGCACCGCGATCGTCTCCTGCTCCTGGGTTTCTGCCCCGGATTCGAGCTCGGAAAGCACCAGAAGGTCGGCAGTGATGCTGCCCAGGCGGACTGCGTTGGCGCGGATGATTTCGACAAACTGCTCGCGATTGGCTTTATCGTCCAATGCGCCCTCCAGGAGCGTCTCGGCATAACCGATGATGCCGGCGAGCGGCGTCCGCAGTTCGTGCGATACGTTGGCGACGAAGTCTTTGCGCACTTGCTCCAGGCGTTCCAGATCGGTGATGTCGTGGAAGATGACAATCGCGCCGTGGCCCGCCGCCATGGCGATGGCTGTGGCGTGCACGTCGAACACGCGGGTGGTCGCCGGCGAGAGCTTCATGCGCAGCTTGCCCGGTTCGCCGCTCGAAACCACATGCCGGACTAGATCGTGGAGCTCGGGATCGCGGACCAATTCGAGCAGCGACAGGCCTTCGAAGTTCTCGCCCCGAAACTGGACGGCACGCAGAAACGCCTGGTTGCAGAACGTCACATGGACGTCCGGGTCAACCGCCAAAACTCCTTCAGCCATGTTGGAAAGGATCGCTTGGCGTCGCGCGGACTCGAAGCGCAGGCTGTCCACCAGGGCATGCAGTTCCTGGGCGACCGTGGTCAGCGAACGTTCCAGGGCGCTCAGGTCGTCGCCCGGATCGTAGAGGGAAATTGGCTCGGGAGCGGTGCCCGCGAGTCCATCCGCGATGCGTTTCAGCCGCCGGACCTTCTTGGTTAAAGAGCGAGACACCAGGAATGCTACTGCAAGAGCGAGCGCGGCCGCTCCCGAGGAGATTTCCAAAACGCGTTCGCGCACCGGCCAGTCAACGGGCGCGCCCGCCTCACGACGTGCATAGCGGGTTAGGGTAAAGTCGATGGCGCCTAGCGTGATCACAAGCAGCGCCGCCGCCGCTATCGCTAACCGGGCAAATAAAGAGCGGAACATCGTTAGGAACTGTCTTCGGCGAAACGTTCGTCTTCAAGACTAGCAATTCGAGCGACGGTACGGGAGTCTTTGCCCAAAGATTTCGAAGACGTGCCGGTGCGCCGGTTGTACCGGCGGCGCATGTCGAACAGTGCGATTCCGTGGAGCATGTGCGGCTATAGGAGTGCGCTCGCAGTGTACGGGCCGTTTTCGCCTCCTCGACCCGGCGGCTTGGAATCACTGTCTGGCAATTACCTGAGAGATTAGCCTGCGATCGCGCACTAGTGTATATGAGCGCGGTAACCCTCACTCTGACGATTTCTCTGACAACATTCGGCTCAATTATGTATGCGCCTGCGGTCTTCTCGCCCGCTGTCGTGGCCTTTGACGGGAAAGCCCCGCCGCCGAAACCCGCTCCCTCCCAAGGAACAACTTCTCAGGAAGACAAGGTCATCGAGGCCGCGATCCGCGCGAAACTCGCCAAATCGAAGATCGGGAAAGATGGATTTACGGCGAGGGTCCAGGGTGGCGTGGCCTATTGGGAAGGCTCGACAAGCATAGTTCAACACAAGGGCGCCGCGACGCGGATGGCCAAAACCGCTGGAGCCAAGCGCGTGATCAATAACATTAAGGTGAGCGAGGACGCCAAGGCAAAAGCAGCCGGCAATCTGGAACAAGGCCGTCGTCGCGCACAAGTGAAGCGCGGCGATCCGCGCGACGATGGCCATTCACCCGGCCAGGCAAGCCCCAGCCAGTAAACTCCGCATAAATTTACCCGGGGTCAGTTCTTGCGCGCGATCACTTGGCTCAGCGTCTCGGCGTAGGACGAGACGCCTTTATAAAGCGCCTCCGCGATCTTCTGGCGATGCTCTGGTTTGCGAAGCAGCGCTTCGTCGCTCGCGTTGCTCAGGAAACCAATCTCCGCCAGCACGCTCGGCATGTTGGCGCCGATCAGTACGACGAAGGGGGCTTTTTTTACGCCGCGGTTTTTGGCCGCGTCGTTGCTGTGCGTCGAGAGCACCGACAATGACGTTTGCAGACGCGCCGCCAGCTCGTGCGATTCATCGATCTTGTCCCGTAAAGCGATCTTCTGCAGCAAGTCCTGCAGATCGTGAATCCCCAGATCGGAACTCGCGTTTTCACGGGAGGCCAAATCCATCGCCGACTTCGAAGTTGTGAAGTTGAGAATGTAGGTTTCCACGCCGGCCGCCGCGCGGTACGTCGACGAATTGGCGTGGATCGAGAGGAATAGGTCGGCCTTGCGTTCGTTCGCAATGCGGGTGCGCTCTTCGAGGCCCACGTACGTGTCGTCGGAACGCGTCAGGATCACCTCGCTCGCCATCCGTTCCTGAATCAGCGCCGCAAGCCGGCGAGAGACATCCAGCACCAGATCCTTTTCGAAATACCCGGAAGGCCCATGCGTCCCGACATCGTGCCCTCCATGCCCCGGATCGATGACGACGCGGCCGAGCTTCAGGCCCAGCGCGCGCGTGAGGGAACGCTCGTCCATGGTCCCGCGCTTGGCGGGCAAAACCTCTCTTACATCGGTGTGTTTTGTATCGTCATGATGCTTTACGTCATCGTGAGAAAGCGGCTCGATACCGATCGGCTCGGGCGGCAGCAAATTGCCGGCATTCGCGGCAAGCGGCGTTGCATTCGAGAGCGGATTGAGTGCCGGATTTTCAGGCACGCTCTCAACCCGATCTTCAAAGATGGTGGCCCGGGCCAGGCCGCTGCTGGAGCTTGTTTTAACCGCCTTGGCATCGTTTGATTTGGCGGATTCGAGCACCTTCGGCGATTCACTCACACGCGCCGTTGCCACCAGCGCGGTCGTGTTCGCGGTTGTGTTCGCGGTTGTGTTCAATGTCACACTCGATGTCGGCTGTGAAGTCGTTTTCGCCAGCAGTTCGGCCGCGCGTGATGCGGCGCTCCGAGTCGCGGACATCACCGCGGGAGGTGCGCCCGGAAGGGCGGCCGGAGTCACGGCCGGCGCGGAGGGTATGGCGACGGTATCCCGAAGGGTAGCCGGCGCCGGCTTGGCGGCAGCGTTCCCAGCTCCGGACGCAGACGTGTTCAGCTTCTCGCCGCCCGAATTTATCCCACCGATTTTGTTACTGCTGGACTTCCCCTCGCTCGGCTTTGTCTCGCTGGGTCTAAGGTCTCCGAAGGTCGCCTTTGCCGGCTTATTCTCCATCGACTTGACCTCGATCATGAGACGTTCAGGGTTGGTGAGCTGAGATGTGTTCAAGCTCGCTGGCTGCTGGAGATCGACGACGACCCGTGTCACGCCGGGCTGGGTCTCGGCCACGCGAATCTGCTTTATGATCCCATCGTCGACATGGATGATCTGCATGGCCCGGCCCGCCGCTTGAGGTATTGCGCCAAAAAGATCGAAGTAGAGGCGGTCGGGATTACCGAGGCGTTCGTACTTGAAGCGAAATTCGGAAGATACCTCGATCGCGATCCGCGTCGTATCTCCCAGCGACCAGAAACGGACAGCGGTAACCCGTCCCGCCGCGGCCGGATCGGACGCGTTATCCGCCGCCCTGCCCATCGCGCCGGCGACGAGCAACAGACCCAGTAATGGCACAAGGCCGTTACTGCGTTCGCGGCACGGTTTTGAGATGCAGCCTGCCATCCGAATCTATAAACTGCTCCAGTATCGTTTGCGGTTCCTGTCTTTCTGGCGCCGGCGACTCCGTCGATTGTGGGTCGGCCGCCTCGGCCGCTCTCGCCTCCGGCGCTGCGGCAGCCGCAGCTTCGTGTGCGGCCCGGTACCGCTGGCCTACGCGTTCCACATAATTTTGTGTTTCCGGGTACGGCGGAATTTCGCTATATTTCGAGACCGCCGACGGACCCGCGTTGTAGGCGGCCAGCGCCAAACGATCGTCGTGATACATCGATTGCAGATATTTCAGGTATTTCACGCCGGCTTCGATATTCTCCACCGGGTCGAAGCTATTGGTGACCCCCAACATACGCGAGGTGGAGGGCATCAGTTGCATCAACCCTTCGGCCCCCTTCTGGGAAACCGCGTAGGGATTATAATTGCTCTCCACTTGAATCACCGAATGCACCAGCAGCGGATCCACCTGGTGTGCGCGCGCACTTCGTTCCACCAACTCGCTGATATGGGCAGGAGGCGCCGGAATCGCACGCAGACTCCGCGCACCGTCGGCCTGGGTTCCGGAAGATCCTGCAGCCACGCGCACCAATTTGCCGGTGCGCCGGTCGACTCGGATCGTGGAAACTGTTCCTCCACGGGAGGAGGACGACAGGAGCGAAGACGCTCCAGCCGGTTCCGCTGCGCGCATGGGGGAGGCGGCCAGCATGGCAATTGCTGCTAAGGAACAAATATACACCTTTTTGTTTAATTCCACCAGCCTAATCCCTTGTCTGCTAATTGTTACCATCTTCTCATGGAAGCGCGCCGGATCACGGAGGGCCCGGGTCATTCCCCCGCTCGCCGTAGTTCCCATGCTGGTTTCGTGCTGACCGGGGGACGCAGTTCGCGCATGGGGCAGGATAAGGCCACGCTGCCATGGGGAGGCGCTACGCTGGTGGAACACGTGGCCGCATCCGTCCGCACCGCGGCTTCTCAGGTGACCTTGGTCGGCGCTCCGGAACGTTACACTCATCTTGGCATCGCGGCTGTCTCCGATCGTTACCGGGACTGCGGTCCCCTCGGCGGCATCTGCACCGCCCTCGAAATCACGTCGGCGGACTGGAACTTGATCGTCGCCTGTGATATGCCGGGTGTGACAGCGGATTTCCTCAGCGGTCTTTTCCAGGCTGCCGAAGCCGCCGGAGTCGATTGCGTGATTCCCGAATCGAATGGACTGCATCCCTTGTGCGCTGTTTATCATCGACGGGTGGGACCCGTCGCGAAGCGCCGGATTCTCAGCAAATCTTTCAAAATGCATGACTTCGTCGCGAGCCTCCAGACCCTGAAGTTCCCTTCCCCGGCGGCTTTCCTGGAAAATATCAATACGCCGCAGGATTGGACGTCCCGATGAGCGATCATTACATTGAATTCCGCAATGTCTATAAGACGTTCGACTACCCGGTTTTAGTCGATGTCAATTTTTACGTCGACGCCGGGCAGACACTTGCCATCATCGGCCGTAGCGGCGTCGGCAAGTCCGTCAGCCTCGGACACATCATGGGGTTCCTTAAGCCGGACAAGGGCAACGTCTTCGTCTGCTACCAGGACATCACGAACTTCGGTGAAGCGGAAATGCGCCCGATTCGAAAACGCGTGACCATGGTGTTCCAGTCCGGCGCGCTCTTCGATTCGCTGACCGTGGGCGAGAATATTTTATTTTCGCTCGAGCTCCGCGAAGATTACAATGCCCAGAACAAAGAGGATGTCGTGGAGGGCCTGCTCGGAATGGTGGACCTCCTCGGGTCCAAGGACCTTTATCCTCACGACTTATCCACGGGCCAGAAGCGCGCCGTGGCGATCGCCCGCGCGCTGGCGTTCCAACCCGAATGCATCCTCTACGATGAACCCACCACCATGGTCGATCCGATCATGGGCGATCAGGTGAGCGACCTGATGCTGAAACTCAAGACGCAACTGCGGCTCACGAGCGTCGTGGTGACACACGATCTGGACCTGATGCGCAAGGTCGCGGACCGTGTGGTTGTGTTGCACGAAGGTCACGCGATCTACTTCGGTCCCGTCTCGGAGCTCGAGAAATCGCCGCACCCCCACATCCAGGAATTCCTGGCGATGGACCGGGTCTGATTCCATGAAACGGTCAGGACTGTTTGCGATACAGCGCGGGGGAAACGCCGACCACGCGCACGAACCAGTTCGAAAGGTGGCTCTGCGAGGAAAATCCGCAGGCGAGCGCGATCTCGACGACCGGTTCGCTGGTGCTGCGCAGTAAATCCTTGGCGCGCTCGATGCGGCGTGACAGCACGTACTGGTGTGGCGATTGGCCCAAGGCGCTCTTGAACGCGCGCGGCAGATACAAAGGGCTGATATCTACCTCGGAGGCCATCCGCTCCAGGCTCAAATCGCCATCCAGATTCGCTTCGATGAATTCCATCAATCGGCGCATCTTCCAACTGGGCAGGCTCGCGGCCGTCTGCGGCATGGGGGAGCGCGAAGAGCGCGAGGAATGCGTGGCTGCCAGATGCACGGCAATCATCTGCGCGAGTGAATCGATGTACAGCCCGTCCTCGCGGCGTTCGCGCAAAGCGGTGGCCGTGGCGATGGCCATCTGCTCCAGAAACGGATCGACGATAGCGAAGCGGGGAACCACAACGGCGCCGGACGCCTCGCACCCGTACATCTCATTCACGGCCGCCTCGTAGAGGGATTGCCGCAAGTACACCTGCAGGATTTCCGGGCGGCCTGAATGCTTCCAGCGCGTGGAAGCCTCTCCGGGAGTCACGCACAGACGTCGAGGCCCGATGAGCATCTGTTCCTTGCGGGAACCTTCCACCTGCCGCATGACGTCCGTAGGGCGGCTGAGATGACAAATGAAAGAAGGATGATGGATCGGCGGCTCTTCGGTGTCGAGAGGGTTTTCTTCCAGAATGGCCGCGTACAAGGATCGCCAGCCGAGATCCTCGGAGTGGGCAATCACCCGGTTCACCGGACGGCCGGCCCGGCCGTGAGTTTCACCGAGCCGAAAAACCGGACTCTTGGCAAGCATCATAACAGCAGTACCTCTTTAGCCCCAAACATGGGAGCTTCCCAGGCTCACCATCTGCCAATGTAGTCTACTGTCTGGGCGCGCGCAACCGTGCCATTAGACGGGTTTTGGCCCGATGGCCGACGATCGCGCTTCACGCAGCGGGGCTCCAGAACCGCGAGAGTCATCGAGCGGGCCGGAATAGCGCGCGGGGCGCGCGTTACGCGCACCCTGGACGCGTTATAATATAAGTGCGGGATCGCCCTGTTCGCTCCGATCCGCCAATCCCCAGGATTTACCTTCATCTTGATCTCTGTAAACGACCTCTCCATGCGCTTCGGCGCTCGTGTTCTCTTCGAGGACGTCACCACGACGTTCCAGCAGGGGCGGCGCTACGCGATCACCGGTCCGAACGGCGCCGGCAAATCGACGTTCATGAAGATTCTGACCGGCGAAATCGAACCCACGAAGGGCTCGGTCACCCGTCCCAGGAAGATCGGCATCCTGCGCCAGGATCAGTTCGCCTTCGATGCCTATCGCGTTTTGGACACGGTCATCATGGGCAACGTGCCGCTGTGGGAAGCCTTACAGGAGCGCGAAAAATTCTATGCGAATCCCAACGACTGGACCGACGAGGACGGCATGCGTCTGGGCGAGCTCGAAGGAATCGTCGGCGAGCAGGGCGGCTACACCGCGGAAGCCGATGCCGCCATTTTCCTCGAGGGTCTCGATATCGAGGAAGCCCTGCATGAGCGCCACATGTCGGAGCTGCAGGGCGGCCAAAAAGTACGCGTCTTATTGGCTCAGGCGCTGTTCAGCAATGCGAGCGTTCTGCTCCTGGACGAGCCGACCAACAACCTGGATCTCGATTCCGTGCACTGGCTGCAAAAATATCTGCTGGCCTACACCGGTTGCCTGATCGTCATTTCGCACGACCGCCATTTCCTCAACGAAATCTGCACGCACACCGCGGACATCGATTATCAAAGCATCATCACTTACACCGGCGCATACGACGACATGGTGCTGGCCAAGACTCAGATTCGCTCCCGTATCGAAGCGGGCAATGCGCAACGCGAAAAGAAGATCGAGCAGTTGAAGGAGTTTATCGCGCGATTCGCGGCCGGCACACGATCCTCGCAAGTCACCTCGCGCAAGAAAGAAGTCGAGCGTCTCCAGACCTCCGAACTCGCGAGATCCAACATCCAGCGTCCTTATATTCGTTTTCAAAACGAGCGTCCTTCCGGTCGGCACCCGTTGGAAATCAAAGGACTTTCGAAATCCTATAATGACCTGAAGGTGATTCAAAATTTCACCGCCTCGATTGCCCGCGGGGAGAAGATCGCGTTGCTGGGCCGCAACGGCTCCGGGAAAACGACCATGCTCCGGTCGCTGTTGCGGAACGCCACTGGTTATGTGGACGCGCCGGATCGCGAATTTCCGGTCGATGGCGGCGTGGTCACCTGGGGTCATGAGGTCGCCGTCGGATATTTTTCCCAGGATCACAAGGAATCCATTCAACCGGGCACGACGATCATCGAATGGCTGCACGAATTCGACCCCACCGCGGGTCAGCAGGAACTGCGCGGTCTGCTCGGTCAGATGTTATTCAGCGGAGAGGATGCCACCAAGCGCACCGAAAATCTTTCGGGCGGAGAAGCCGCACGTCTCATCTTCTGCCGCCTGATGCTTCAGAAGCCCAACTTCCTGATGCTCGATGAGCCGACGAACCATTTAGATCTGGAAGCGATCAACGCCTTGAACATCGCGCTGCAAAAGTACGACGGCACGGTGTTGCTGGTTACGCACGATCACGATGTCGTGGAAGAGGTGGCCACTCGTATCTGGCACTTCGATCACCGCGAGATTGAGGACTTCAAGGGCCCCTACACCGAGTACCTTTCTCAAAAGGATCTCTCGCAGAAGGAAACGACTTCAGCCTAGAACGGCAGCCCGCTTGCGGTTCCGCTTCACAAACGTCCCCCAATCCGCGAGTCCCGGGAATTCTGTTGCGCGGATTCTATTGAATTACCTGGAACACGTCCCGTTCCGTCGGTCTCATGCGCGGGACTTGCAGTTCCGGCATGGGAGCTGCCTTGAAAAGCATGCGGCAGGGAATCGCCAGCCACCGCGCCCAGGCGCTCGCCCGGTTCCGCCGTGCGCTGTCGGTAGCGATGCCGGTGCTTGCATACATTTGCCTGTATAGTTTCGAGATAAATACGAAGGCGAGACGCGCGCGGAGATTGGGGGTGCAGCGCGATCGCTTCCATACGGAAGCGAGGCTATAGAATCGATCCCACACGCGCTGCGTCCGCCCCCGCATTTCCTCGGAGTTCATAGTGGGATGCGGCATGAACATCTTCGGCCGCTTGTACGCGGGAATCAGCCAGTAGCGCGTGAGCGGAATTCCATCGACCTGGGGCGAATCATCGCCCTGCGCTTTCTCCCATTTTTCGAAATCAACGGTGCCTGGAAAAGGCGTCAGCATGACGAACTGCGCGAACGTGAGGCCGGCCTTCTGCGCAAGATCGTGTGTGGCGTCGAACGTATCCGGGCGATCGCTCGGCAAGCCGAAGATGAACGAGCCGAGAACGTGCACGCCGTGATCGGAAAATGTCTTGAGCCGCTTCACCAGATTATCGCCGGACAGATTGAAATCTTTATAAACCGATTTCAAGCCTTCCGCCGTCACGGCCTCCACCCCCACCAGTGCGCCCTTGATCCGCGCCTTCTTCATGGCGTCGAGAAATCCTGTGTCTTCGGCGGCCTCCATGGTGATCTGCGTGAAGAAGATCATGTCGGGGGGAAGCTCCGATAGCCGCTCCATCAGCTCAAAGCGCTCCGCGCGCATGGCTTGCAGTTGATCCACTCGCGCTTCGTTGTTTTGCCGCTTAGCGAGTGCGATGTCCGTATGTGTGACGGGATAAAAGTTATCGTCCGCCAGCGCGATAAAGCGAAAGCCGCGGCGGCGCAATTCTACGATTTCCTCGATCACACTGTCGGTCCCGCGCTGCCTCGGACGCTGGCCATCCGTGCGCCATACGGAACAGAACGAGCAGTGCTTTGCGCATCCTCGTACCGTCTGCACGGAGGCCCACATGTAGCTGTCCGGCGGCAACAGATCCCAGCGGGCCTTCTTGAAATCTTCCGCCTCCACTTTGCCGCCGTTGTATATGCGCTCCGGGGCGCCCGCGGCGCAGTCGCGGAGCACCTGGTTCCACACGATGTCGCCATCGCCCTTCACCACCGCGTGCGCGCCGCCTTGCGCGAACGGCTCTTCCGAATAAAGCGTGGAATGGATCCCCCCGTAAACGACCCAAGCTCCTCGCTCACGGGCCGCCCGCCCAACCTCATATCCTCTTAACGCATTACCGGTGTGAATGCCGATGCCCACCACATCACCCGGGTGAACGCGTTCCAGATCGAGGTGCTGCAGCGTTTCGTCGCAGATTTCCGGATCACCGTAGGATTTGCCGGTCGCCGCGGCTAGCACGTAAAGCCACCGCGGCGTAATGACGGCAGTCCCGAAACAGGTGTCGCTGGGATTAACAAGATGAATCATATTTGATCGTCCTACCGGGCGGGCACCCTAGTGTAACACCCAGGATCGCGCCGTCGGGAGTTTGCGAGATCGGGGCGGCCAGGAAGACGGTTCGACCGATACAACACACAAAGAACAAACGCCACCCTGCCGACCGTTCGAGGGTCATAACGACCCTCTCGCGCGTCCGCCGGACCGGGGACCATACGATTGACGGGTTAGGAAATAAGGGAAGTGAAACTGCCCTCCGACTTCGGTTCCGTCGCTCACGACAGACCGCGAATCGTGTGAAGCACCCTGAACGCCAGAACCTAATGCCGCCCAACCGGCGCGCAAAATGCAGTTCGCGCTGAAGTATACGTTCTAGGCTGGCGTGCGTTCTGTAACCAGATCCCGCGGGCGGAGCCTGGTCTTGCGGGTAAGTAAGGTTCTAGGCGGTAAACTCAGGCGCGCCTGCGGCGAAACGTTTGCTTCTTAGGTTCGAAATGCCGGGCACGGCGGACCTGAGGCTCGGCTTCCCTCGCCTGAACGGAGGCGCCGGTGGCTTCTCTCTCCAATCCCGGTGGCACCGGGCGTGGCGTCAACTGGAGGTCCAGCAGCCGCTCGATCTTGCGGATTTCGCCGCGCTCGCTCCGCGTGCTGAATGTGGACGCCGTGCCGCGCAGTCCGGCGCGGCCCGTGCGGCCGACGCGGTGAATGAAATCCTCGGGCACTTGCGGTAAGTCGTAATTGATCACGTGCGCGATTCCCTCCACGTGAACGCCGCGCGCGGCCACATCGGTGGCTACCAGAACGCGAAAACTGCCTTCCTGAAATCCTCGCAGCGCCATATTACGTTGCGACTGCGTGCGATTTCCGTGAATGCTGGTGGCCGTGGATCCGCCGCGCACCAATTTCTTGGCCAAGCGGTCCGCGCCGTGTTTTGTGCGCGCGAATACTAAAAACGAGCCGTGATCGTCCCGCAGCATCTTCTCCAGCAAACCTAACTTGCGGTCCTGGTCGACCTCATAAACGTGCAATTCAATATGCTCGGCCGGTTTCGTCGTGGAACCGATCGCGACGCGCACCGGATTCTTGAGATGCGCTTGAATCAGGTGTGCCACCGAGGATTCGATAGTCGCCGAACAAAATACCGTCTGGCGGTCCGCGGGTAACGCCGCCATGATTTTCTTGATGGTGGGCAGGAAACCCATGTCGAGCATCCTGTCCGCCTCATCCAGAACCAGAATGTGAGCCGCACCCAGCTTTACGAGCTTCCGCTCCAGGTAATCCGAGAGCCGTCCCGGCGTCGCCACCACGACCTGCGCTCCTTTGCGGATGGCGTGTAGCTGGTTTTGCTCGCTCATACCGCCGACGACGACGGCCGCGCGGATGCCCGTGCCGCCCGCGAGTTTCGAGAAGCATTCGCTAATCTGGATCGCCAGCTCTCGCGTCGGACTCAAAATCAGTGCGTTGATACCCGGCGTCATGCCTTTTTGGAGCAATCGCTCCAGAAGCGGCAGGAGGAAGGCAAGCGTCTTGCCCGTACCGGTTTGCGCCGTGATCACGAGATCGTGGCCGGCGAGTTGTTGAGGGATGGCTAAGGCTTGAACCGGCGTTGGCTGGACGAATCCGTGCTGGGCCAGACTGGCTTGCAAGACAGGGGAAAGCGGTAGTTCGGAAAATGTTTTCATTCGTAGTTGGGAGAATTTATTTGAGAAAGGGAATCAGCGAGCCGGGCGGGACGATAACGAACAGGTAGGCGCGATATGACTTCCAGTACATTTCGATTGTAGCACGTTTCGGACGTTTCCGCGGAATTCGCTAAATCAGGCGTTATTTGCTATCCTAAAGGTGATGAAAAAAGAACATACTCCGCTTCCTTCGTTTACCTTTAAACGGGCCAAACCGGACGGCCTCATTCAAGTGCTCAACGAAGGTTCCTATCTTATGGCCGAGTATAGTGAACGCACGGGCGTCGTCAAATGGCAACGCGTCGTGGTCACCGCGCAAAGGGAAAAGATCGAAAAGTGGCTGGGCAGTCACTACCCCGTCCAGGCTTAGCCCGCACTCTGGATTTTCACCGGCCGCGCCTTCGATAAAATCAGCGTATTGAAAAAACTCGCGATTCAACCGTGAAGCCGCGCCCATTCTCGCGCCCCTCCCTGAACTCGCTGGAAAGCTCGCCTTTGTGATTCTTTGGAACCAAGCGATTCCGCCAGTCCCCGCCGCCGCAGCAGGTCACTCCTCTGTCTGAAGAATGAATGATGGGTTCCGCGCCGATGGGCGCTGACAAACGTACGGCGCCGAATACCGCCCGCCGCCGGTCCAAGGATCAAAGGACACGCGGAGGAATCAAAGGATGGGTACCGCGCTAACGGGCTTCGCCTTCAAATTTGACTCCGGGCGACACCCATTCCGGAGCATACTGCGGGCGGCGAACCACCGGCTGGTCGACTTCCGAACGGGCCTTGTCGAAATACTCGGCTCCCACAAACGCGAGCGCCGCCGCGCCCGCGAACACCCAGGAGAGCGGGAAACTCCTGCGCTCGAATCGCCACAACGCTTCCGTGTTGCCCCCCAGAACAAGGGCGAAACACACCAGCGCCGCCACTACGCCGATCCAGAAAAAATAAGCAGCCCAATTCCGCTTGGCAGTCGACATGAGGGCCTCCTCAACCGCGTTCCACCATCGACAGTTTACATGACTTCTTTATTACGCGTGAAAGAAATTTTATGATTCGTGAAAAAAATATGAAAGCCAGGTCCGCCCGGCTTCGCCCGTGACCACCTCCCCAGGCGATTGACTCCCCTCCCCGCCCCATATCCTTCATATTTTTCAATCACTTCCCCTCCCCGATCGCTCCCTTCAACCCCGACGCCGTTTTATCTTCCTTGTGGGACCGGCCCCCTCGTTCGGAGTCGTTCTTGCCGGCCCCTGGCCCCCGGCCGCTGGCCCCTTTGGTCCTGGCCCTTTTCTGATGCCTCGTAAACCCGACTCCGCCCACATCGATCTCATCGAGGTCTTCCGGCGCGTGCAAGCGCAAATGCTATCGGATCTCTCGGTCGGCGGTCTCTTCGAGCATGCCTCTTCCGCCGGCGCAGCCACGGAGCATCACTGGATCAATCTCTTCGAGCGTTACCTTCCCCGCCGCTACCGAGCCGCTCCCGCCTTCATCATCGATGCCGACGGCGGCCGCTCCCGGCAAATTGATATTGCGATCTTCGACAACCTCTACTCGCCGCCTCTGTTCCCTCACGAAGCCGGACTCCATCTACCGGCCGAAAGCGTCTACGCCGTCTTCGAGGTCAAACCGACGATTTCTAAACAGTGGCTCGAGATGCCGCCGAGAAGGCGGCCTCCGTGCGAGCTCTTCGTCGTACTTCGGCTCCCATCATCGCGAGCGGCGCTCTTCGCCGGGCCCCCATCCGCCCTCAGCCCATCCTGGCCGGACTCCTCGCGACGAGTTCCGTCTGGTCTCCTGAAACCTTCGGCGACAACGTCCGCCGTGCGCTTACTGGCCCCCGGCCCCTGGCCCCTGGCCCCTCTTCCATCGACCTCGGCTGCTCTCTCAAACATGGAGCCTTCGAATGCGCCGACAGCATCCGCATCAGCGAGCCCGACGAGTCACTGATTTTCTTCGTGCTCCGCTTGCTCGATCGTCTGAGAGCGATGGGCACGGCTCCGGCAGCCGACCTAGGAGAGTACGGCCGCGCCTTACGCTCGTTTCGGCGCTAGATTCTGACTTCTGACTCCTGAATTCTGTCCCCTTCGGCGGCACCGATCCCGCCGCCGATCTGATGGAGTACGGCCGGGCGTTGCGTTCCTTCCGTCGCCAGCTTCCCGACCGGGGCCGTGGCGCACGCACTCTTGCGTGCCGCGTCGAGACTCCTCTCGACGCCCGGTGCTCGCCCCGAGCCGCGACCAGAGGGAGCGGTTCAGCTCCGACGGAAAAACGGAGGTCGGGTAAGATGATATGTGGACGCCTGCCGTCACTCATCCACAACGGCACTTAGGACCGGACTATGGCACGAACGCCCATCCACCCCGGAGAGATCCTCGCCGACGAGCTTGAGGAGATCGGTCTTTCGGCCAAGCGGCTGGCCGACGTGATCCAGGTGCCGCCCAACCGCCTCTATCAGCTTCTGGCGGGAAAGCGGAACGTCACGGCGGACACCGCCCTGCGTCTTGCGCAGTATTTCGGCATGTCAGCCGATTTCTGGATGAACCTCCAGAGCGCCTATGAGCTCGACCTGGCCCGCCAGCTAGTGGGCAAGGCCATACAACGCATTCCAAAGCGTCGAGCGACCGCCGAGCCGCGCCCAGCGGCATAGAGGCAGCGATGAGTTTTGTCTGAAAATCGCTCCGTTCATTCCGGCGCTATTTCTGTCTTCTGTCTCCTGACTCCTGACTCCTGTCTCCTTCCCCGGCACCGCCCCGCCGCCGATCTGATGGAGTACGGCCGGTCTCCACGCTCGTTCCGGCGATAGAAATGTGGGGCAGGCTCCCAGCCTGCGGCCGGCTCTTAGCCGGCCATCCCGTGGCGCTGTCCACCGCGGAAAATTGGGGACAGGCTACTCTGACCTGAGCCGCAACAAGACCGACCCGGCACGAAGAACTTCTTCGGCGAGCGGCAGAGCTGCCTGTCCCCAATTCTCAAAGCCGACCGCGCGTGGACAGACCAGTCTGTCCCCATTGCCACATCCCGACAATTCGACCCAGTCCCCTGACCCCTTCCGCATCGACCTCGTCTGCTCCCTCAAGCATGGAGCCTTCGAATGCGCCGGCGGCATCCGCATCAGCGCTCCCGACGAGTCACTGATTTTCTTCGTGCTCCGTTTACTCGATCGTTTGCGAGCAATGGGAACGGCTCCGGCAGCCGACCTGGGAGAGTACGGCCGCGCCTTACGCTCGTTTCGGCGCTAGCAACGTGGAGCGGGCCTCAGCCTGCCAGCCGGTTTTCAAGCCGGCCCGACGACGGGCGACACGTTGGTTGCGTCCGCACCGATTCCGAGCGCAATGCAGCGAGTCGCCCGGCATCAATCCGGTTTCCCCTCCGCAAAGTGGAAGCCCCTTTTGGTTTGATAAGAGAATAACGGCTGCTGCGCCGCAGGAGTAATTCGAGCGCTCAGCTCCGTTAGAACATTGTTCTCGAGAAGTGTTTTTGATACATTTATAGCGATAAAGGTTCACATTTTTTATGAACTGTCCGTCGTGTGCAGAGTCGCTATCGGAACGAGGCTTTTTCTGCAAAGCGTGCGCCGCCCAGGCACGCTGCATGCGCTGCCGCGAAGTCCTGGAGGCGGGCGCTGCTGCCTGCGTTGAGTGTGGGACGCGCATCGGACATCGTGATAGTGTTCCCGCGTCCGATGCTCCACCAGTCACTACGCCGGTCGTGACGATGCCCCCGAATCGGAACACGCTGACCTATCGCGAGGACCGCAATAGCCGCAGCTTCGATGCGTCACTTACGGATTCTGCAATGCACGGTCTCGGCGACGTCTTTGGTGAGTTGTTCGCGAGAGCAGAAATACGCACGCGGCCGGCAACCTCACGTATCGAGAAGGACGAGCATCTGATCGAGGTCCGCAAGGAACTCCCGCCCGCTCCGAAATTACCGGGAGAACAACCGCAACCGCCGCCCGAGCGGAATCCCATGCCAGGCGGCGATCAGGAAAAAGAGCGCCTGCTCAAGATCTTCAACCTCGAAGGAGAAACGCTCGAGCTGGCCGAGAATCGCCTCAAGGCAAAATCGGCAGCCGACTACTATAAACGCCTTACGTACCTATTCGCTTACGCGCAAGAAATCCTCCTCGGTCGGGCGTCGACTCCGAAAAGCGACCTCGTCGCCGTCCTTAAAGTAGCGAAGGTATACGACCCCAACTGCCGCTTCTGGCTCAAGCAGAAAAAAGGCTTCACCGTCGATGCCGAAGACCGGATGAAGCTGATTGCTGGAGCAAAGGAACAGGCGAAACAGACGATCAACGAGGTTTTCGACGGCAACGTTGCCGATGACTGGAATCCAGACACCCGAACAGTAAAGGCCCGTCCGCCCAAGAAAAAGAAGGCGTAGTGCCACTCTCCGCAACACAACTCGTCGCTGAACTCGCGAAGATCGTCGACCCAGCCTTCGCGACGGCGATGATCGAGAGCTATGGGCAGATGCAGCAGCGGTTCTACGCGGGAGACTGGCAGCCCACCGAGCTCGATAGTGGCCGGCTCTGCGAGGCGATTGCCCGCGCCACGTACCAACTCGATTCGGGCACCGTCACCCATGGGCAGCTCCCGAAGGAAGTCTGCGACAAGATCGAGGACGAAAAAAACCTCCACACGCATCACCTGGACGCGAAGGCCCGGAGGCATATCACGCGGGCCATCATGCTCGTCTACAAGTTCCGCTCCGACAGGGGCTCCGTACACATCTCACCGGACTACACGGCCAATGAGATGGACTCTATCCTGATGTTGCATGCCGCCAAATGGATCCTTGCGGAATTCCTGCGGCTTGCATGGAACAACGACCGCAAGGTCATCGCCACGACGATTGCGGATATCATCCAGCTCGAACACTCCCTCATCCATGACATGGATGGGACACCGCTCATCCTCGACGACACCGTGCGCGCCCCCGAAGAGGTGCTGCTCTTGCTCAATCACGCGGAGGGACACCGGCTTCAGCGCGACGCGCTGACCACTCAGGCAAAGAACAACACGGCTGCCGCCGTCAACACGGCGTTGACGCGCCTAGCAGGCTGCTGAAAAAGATACTCGGCGCAGGCTCGTCACCCTCACCGACGAGCTTTTTGCGGGCATTTTCGTGGAGCTTGTATGCCCGAATCGCCGGTTTGTTGGCGTTCGAGCACACTTCTCCCCGGGCTTATGCGGAGGGAACCACCGCGAGGTTCCTCATCCGCACCAGATTGTAGGCCGCCGCCGCGAAGGTGAACACCCACCCGACTTTGAAGATTCCACGATGCCGCGTCTTTCGCAACATGCCCACCGTCTTTAACCACCCGAATACTTCTTCGATCCGTTTCCGTTTACGCTGGCTCACCTGGTATCCGGCATGCCGCGTCGTGCGGCCGTCAACCGCGCTGCCCCCAGATCGATTCGTATTCTGCGACACGTGCGGCGTCACGTTCCGTTCGCGCATTTCGCCGACGAACCCCCACGTGTCATAGCCTTTGTCGGCGCCCACCGTCACGCGCTTGTCGCCTTCGATCCGCTCGGCCATCTCGACGGCGGCGTCGCGCTCGGCCGTGCCGCTCGCCATCACCAGTGCGGTGTCGATCACTAGTCCGTTGCGATTCTCGATCAACACGTTTCCGCAAAAAGCCAGCTTCGACTCGTGTCCCGAACTCTTCCGCGCCAGCCGCGCCTCCGGGTCCGTGGTCGACTGATGCGTGTCGTTGCTGCGCTTTTCGCCATGAAAACTCACTGTCGGGTTGCCAGGATCGTCCGGCGGCGGAGCCTGATTGTGGTCCTTGCGTTGAAAGCTCTTGTGGCTTGCCCAAGCTTCGATGAGCGTGCCGTCCACACTGAAATGCTCATCCGACAGCAGGTCGTTGGCGCGCGCCTGATCGAGCACCTGTGCGAAGAATTTCGCGGCGATCTCGCCCTCCAGCAGCCGGTCGCGATTCTTGCTGAACACCGTGGGCACCCACACCGGCTCGTCCATGTTCAATCCCACGAACCAGCGGAACAGCAGGTTGTATTCGAGTTGCTCCATCAACAGTCGTTCGCTGCGAATCGAATAGAGGAGCTGCAACAGCAGCGCCCGCAGCAGCTTCTCCGGCGCGATCGAGGGCCGGCCCCAATCGGGATACATTTGTCCAAACGATCTCGATAGTCCTTTCAGTGCCACATCCACCATCCCCCGGATCGGCCGCAGAGGATGGTCCGCAGGCACGCGCCGTTCCGGCGAAACGTAACTGAACATCGCACTTTGCTGGGTATCTTTTCCGCGCATAGGGGTCGAAACATTATGACGAGACTTTCCCTTCGAGGGTCACGCTCTAACAAAGTTTCTTTTTCAGCATCCTGCTAGGGAAGGCGAATGAGATTCGGGCGACCGCAACCTCGGGTGAAGTCGCTCTTACGCCTAAGGGCCAGAAACGCGTCATCGAGAAAATCATTCCGAAATACAAGCAGTAAACCCATGCTGCGGAGGCCCTATCCTGTCAACGCCGAATAGCCGCCGCTGACTTCCATCCTGCCGAACTTCGACTTCCACGTATAGGAATCCGGTTAGGAATCCGGCGGGGAAATCGGGGGGGAAATCGGGGGAAATCGGTGTCAGACGGAACTGTCCCCGATTTCCGACTAGCGGAAACCGGGCGATCGAAATAGGTCTGCCTTCTCTCAGACCAACTTCTTCCGCAATACCCACGTCGTCATCGAGCGTTGATTTTGGACAATCGTGGTCTTCAAGGGGTCGGCCAGTTCGCCGCCCAACCGTTCGGTGGCCGCGGCGAGCAGGGCCTCGTCCACCAGATACCGCTCTGACCCATCCGGCGACCAGTGGCGCCGTCCCTGGATACGTTTCACCTGGCTTTCCATGCCGATCGAAGATCCGAGGCGGCAGAAGAAGAGCCCGCCGGGCCTAAGAACACGCCAGGTTCCCTGCAACATGGATTCGAAGTGCGCGTCATCGCGGGCGAAATGGAGAACGGTGTTGCTGACGACCACATCGGCGCAGGCATCGTCAAAAGACATCTGTTCGACGGCTTCGACTCGAAAATTCGACGACGGAAGGGCGGGTGCCAACGTTGCAGCCAGGGAGCGGACGCTCTCCAATGCCTCCGGGTCCGCGTCCGCGGCGTAAACTTCGTAACCTTCCCGCAGGAAGTAAACGAGGTTTCGACCGGAACCGCATCCGGCGTCCAGGATTCGCATTCCGGGGGAGATGCGCCCTTTCAGAAGCTGGTCGAAAAGATAGATGTCGATCTGGCCGAATTGCTCCTGGAGCGTAGGCATTCGTCAACGCTAGCCTAGCGCCACGGTGGCGTCAAGTGTTTTGCGTAGACTGTTTTGTCTTGGAAAAACCGGGGACGAACGAGACGTTCCCACATTAAATCTATCGATAAAAATCAAAAGCCCCAACCTTGCGGCTGGGGCTTCTTTTTAATCGGGCAACTTCCACCAGCGCACAGCCCGCCTCGGGCGTTGTGCGTGTTTCAAAGAATGTTCCACACACTCGCGCGTGCAGTACGCCAAAAGCAGAAAGCCCCCGGATCTTTCGACCGGGGGGCTACTCTTTTTAATCGGGCAACTTCCACCAGCGCACAGCCCGCCTCGGGCGTGGAGCGGGTTTCAAAAAATGTTCCGACCGCGCGTGCGTACGCTCCCAAAACGCGAAAAACCCCCGGACCTTTCGGCCGGGGGCTTCGTTTTTAATCGGGCAACTTCCTACTCTCCCACACACTCGCGCGTGCAGTACCATCGGGGCTGGGAGGCTTAACTTCCGTGTTCGGGATGGGAACGGGTGGGACCCTCTCGCTATAATCACCCAAAACTTGTTGGAGAATTCAGGAGCCAGGAGACAGAATTCAGAATCAACTCTTCCGAATTCATTCTGACTCCTGTCTTCTGACTCCTGTCTCCTTTGAATATTGACGGGGTTCATTTCTGAACGCGCACTTGCGTGCGCTATGCCACAAAAATTGCCTGACTATCTTCTGCGCTTGGACCCGGAACCCGAAACCTAGAAACCAGCTTCTTGAATCGCGAACTCGCATTCGCTCTTTCGCTGGCCCCCGGCCCCTGGCCCCCGGCCCCTACTCTTTGTCCACAGTAAAATTTTATGGTCAAGCCGAACGGGCTATTAGTAACGGTCAGCTCCACACATTACTGTGCTTCCACATCCGTCCTATCGACGTGGTCGTCTTCCACGGCCCTTCTTAGCTTTCGCTTGGGAGATCTCATCTCAGGGAAGGTTTCGCGCTTATATGCATTCAGCGCTTATCCCGACCAGACTTCGCGGGGCGCCCTCTGGGCCCAGATTCTGCCACTGGCGTGACAACTGGATCACAAGAGGTCTGTTCGGGGCACCCTCTGGGTCCGGGTCCTCTCGTACTAGGGTCAACCCCCTTCAAATCTCCTGCGCCCACGCATACAGATAGGTCCACCGAACTGTCCGACGATGTTCTGAACCCAGTTCACCTACCGCTCTAATAGCCGACCACCCTAACCCTTGGGAGCTTCTACACCCCTCGTGGATGATGCCGCGATGAACCGGCATCGACGCGCCGGGGCACCCTCTGGGTCGGGAGCGTCGATGTGAACTCTTGACCCGCCGCAAAGGGCGCGCGGGCGTCCTCGTGACAAACTGAGCAAGCATTGCCCGCGCGCTCCGTTTTGCGGCATTTTTTGGATCAGCCTGTTATCCCCGGCGTACCTTTTATCCCGTTGATGAGCGGTGTCCGATGCCCTTCCATCAGGACCACCGCGACACTATGTCCTACTTTCGTACCTGCTTGACTCGTTGGTCTCGTCGTTAACACATGGGACAACCCTGGTTTATGTCATTGCACTCAAAGGAGGATTTCCAAACCTCCTGCGCCAAGCTTCGAGGGACATCCATTACAGGCGCTCGAAGCTTTATGACGACGACCCGGCTCCCGACCGCCGCTATCCCAGAGCGCGGTTCTGGACGGGTCACTGACGACTTGGGAACAGCTCCGGCCGCCGACTTGATGCCGGTCTCCCCTCCGTGGTGTCCCTGCGCGTGGATTATTTGGCAGGTTTGAGGATGTTCGCGTACGCCGCCCAGTCGATGGCGGGCACGGTTCCGAGTGACTGGAGTTTTGCGAGGAGCCGGAAGAGGAAGTAGATGAGCGCTCCGCCGGGTGGGACAAGGTGGAGGGCGCCATCGTACCTGTCGAATGCACCATGGGCGAGTGCGCATCCGGCATCGAGTGCTTCATTGCCCGTGGTGGGAAGGTTGAGTTGGAAACTTTCGCCGAGTCCGTCGGTCCAACTGGCCTTGGGAGCCACGATGCCTGCAGTGATCGGGAAGGGTGGCTTGGGCTCGTATTTTCCTGCCGCGTACGCGATGGGTACGGAGGTGCGGTGTAATTTACGAACAGATGCTGCTTTTTCCCCAGCGTACTCTAGGTAGGGCTTGTCGATGTGTGGTTTTGCTTCAAAGACGGCATAGACAGCTTCTGCTGGAACGTACCGGTGTTGCTGTTGGTCGAGGAGTGTCGGCGTAAAGTGCCGATCAAAGATGACGATGTCAATTTGCTCGCTTCGGTCACCTTTGCTGTCGATGATGAATCCTGATGTTACTTCGTAGCGCTTGGGGAGATACTCGCGAAAAACAGTGATCCAGTGATTTTCGCTGACTGTTCCTTGTGTCCCTGCGTGCTCGATGGACTGGGCGGCGCGCTTGAGCTTGAGTTCGAGTTCTGCCTGGACGTCGATGAATGCTTCGTGAAGCCAGGTGGTGTCCGGTGTCTTGTCCTTCATCGTGTACCCTCCTGAAAGGGTGGCGTCGGTAGGATGCTTTTTGCGCGCGCGAGTGCGTCTTTTGCAGTGACGGGGCGGTGTGGGTACGCGTCGAGGATGATACCTGGCAGAAGTCGCTGAGTGAGGTCGGAGAACGTGAACCCGTAGGTTCTGCCGTCGGTTGGCCCCGTGAGGTTGACCATCGTGGTGATTTGGGTGCTATTGAACCCGAGTGCTTCGAGTGGCTGTCGTAGGACGGCGCGTCGTTGTTCCTCGTTGGGGCGTCCGAATTCGAGGATGTCGGCGGCACGTCGTTTCACTGCCGGGTCGAGTGCGCCTGCGCGGTTCGTGCACATGATGACAGCCATGGGGAGTGCAGTGCTAGCGACGCTGTTGATGCCGTGGATGAGCGCGTTGACTCCTGCCCGGTCTTCGTGATGCATCTGGTGTGCCTCGCGCGATTGTGCCAGCGCGTCGGCTTCGTCGATGAGGAGGATGATTCCTCCCCGCGCGTGTCCGCTCGCGCTTTTGAGCTTGGTGGCCTCGTTGGTGGTATGGGCGAACGCGGCGGCGAGAAGTTGCGTCATTTCCCCGACGTGGCCTTTGCCGCGCGTCGAGAGGCTCAAAGGATAGAGCGTGATCTCGGTATCTTCTTGTCGCGCGACGGCATCCCCCACGGTCTCCGCGAGTTCGGTCTTGCCTGAACCCACGTCTCCAGCGAGTACGACGAGTGGCGGGCGTCGCAAGATGAGCGGCAGTGTCGCGTCCGCATCTGGGTGGTGTTCCCGTAGCCACCTCTTGAGGCCCGCTGGGTTGATGAGGAGGCTGAGGAGCTTGGTGAGCCGTTGTTTTTGTTCGTCGATCCCGACGAGCTGTTGGTAGCGTTCCCGGTGGGTCACGTCAGGGTACGTGAGCCGTCTGTAGAAGAGCTCGTCGATGGGAACGTGCGTGCTCATCGATGCGCCATTCTTAGCTTCTCACGCTGGCTCTTGCGAGCGCTCTGCCGCCCGCCGAGTAGCTGAGGTCCGTGCTGAAGTACCCGGTCACTCCTGGTTCTGGCGCGCCCGTGCGGACGAACGGGAGCTGCGCTTGGACCGCCTGCCGTTCACTGCCGGTGAGGGCATCCCATTTGCTGGAGTATGTCAAATAGCTGTAGAAGGTGGCGTTGGTGGTGTCCGCTCCCGGCCTGATGCGTCCGGGATCGTCGTCGGTTGCGGAGTTGAGGAGTGTCTCTGCCGTGTAGCGGAGGGTGGGTTCTATCCAGTTCCCGTTGCGCCGGTAGCCGTAGGTGACGGTGCCGAGGTAGCCGCCCTTGAGGAGCTCGACGACTTCTTGTTCATAGATCGCAATTGCGGCATCTGTGGGCCCGCCATAGAGGCGTTGGAGGCGTTTGAGGTCCGTTGCGACTTTTGCCGCCATGTATTTGGCGTGCGTGACAGTGAAGGTCGTCGTACTCGTGAAGGTGGACGTCATTACGTATCGCTTACTCCTGAAAGGTGTTGCCGAAGACTTTTTGCCAGTAGTACACGGTCTTTTCTTTTGTAGTCGCCGCGAGTGCTGCATCGATGGCGTCCCCGGCGCCGAGCGCGGCATCTACGATCGCGTCTGCTTGTTGGGCCGTGTAGAGTCGGGCAACGTTGTTCGCGGCGTTGACTGGATCGAAGATCTTGACGGTCTGCGTGACGGTCTGGACGCTTGATGCGGGGTAGTAGTCGGTGAAGACAATCGGAGTCCGCAGGTTCGAGCGCGCGATGTACGTGAAGAAGTGTTGGAGCGCCTCCGGGTAGTCGCTCAGGTCAACTCCTTGATCGGCGAGGTGCGCGAGGATGAGTTCGATCATGAAGGACTTGCACCGGAACTGGTCGTTCTCCCGTTTCATTTTCTTCGCCCAGTACTTGATTAGCCGTGCGACCTGGCTAAAGTGCGCGGGGTGCGCGCGTTTGCGTTTGTTAATGAATTCGAGGTGCAGAGGAATGCTGGTTTCCAGGAAAGACCCGTCGTCTTGGCTGATCAGGTTCCCGCGCCAAGCCGGATGATGGGGACGACGTCCACGTCGAGCCCGGTGCCGCGAAATGAGACCGTAACGCTGTACGTCTGGGGCTGCACTTGCTCGGGTTTGAAGTTCGGGAAGGCCTTGCGCAGTCGCTCGGCGATGTAGTCCAGGAGTCCTTCGACGTCGTGCGGCGCGTCGGAGCCGCCCACGTAGACGGCGACGTCAATGTCGTTGAGCGTGCGCAGGGCTGTCCCCTTCGCTAGACTGCCGGAAAGGAGCATTTTCCGCAGGGTGAAGTCTGGGTGCTCATCCACATACCCTTCGAGTTTGTCCCGGAGCCGCCACACTTGCTCTCGGTACGCGTCCGCGTGCTCTTTGGGGAGGTTAACCTTGTCCGCAGCGAATTGCGCGATTTGCGAGTGATCGATGTGTTCCCGAGACATGGCCGAAAACGGGTTAATAACCCATGTTAACAAGTGTACCACAATCCGTAGGGGTCTGGCCGTTGGCGAAACGTATATGCCTGGGAGAAGATCGGGCGAAGCTCAGCCGGACCCATTGATCTGCGTATGAGATTCAGAGGGGAATCCGGGACAACAAACCCCTTACACGACCCCTGCCACCACGGACATTGCCGGGCCAAAAATCAAAAGCCCCAACCTCGCGGCTGGGGCTTCTTTTTAATCGGGCAACTTCCTACTCTCCCACACACTCGCGCGTGCAGTACCATCGGGGCTGGGAGGCTTAACTTCCGTGTTCGGGATGGGAACGGGTGGGACCCTCTCGCTATAATCACCCAAAACTTGTTGGAGAATTCAGGAGCCAGGAGACAAAATCCAGAATCAACTCTTCCGAATTCATTCTGACTCCTGTCTTCTGACTCCTGTCTCCTTTGAATATTGACGGGACATGCCACAAAAATTGCTTGACGCTTCTACTCTGTATCCACAGTAAAATTTTATGGTCAAGCCGAACGGGCTATTAGTAACGGTCAGCTCCACACATTACTGTGCTTCCACATCCGTCCTATCGACGTGGTCGTCTTCCACGGCCCTTCTTAGCTTTCGCTTGGGAGATCTCATCTCAGGGAAGGTTTCGCGCTTATATGCATTCAGCGCTTATCCCGACCAGACTTCGCTACCCAGCTCTGCCACTGGCGTGACAACTGGATCACAAGAGGTCTGTTCAACCCGGTCCTCTCGTACTAGGGTCAACCCCCTTCAAATCTCCTGCGCCCACCACAGATAGGGACCGAACTGTCTCGCGACGTTCTGAACCCAGTTCACGTACCGCTTTAATAGGCGAACAGCCTAACCCTTGGGAGCTTCTACACCCCCAGGATGCGATGAACCGACATCGAGGTGCCAAACCGGAGCGTCGATGTGAACTCTTGACTCCGATCAGCCTGTTATCCCCGGCGTACCTTTTATCCGTTGAGCGATGGCCCTTCCATACAGAACCACCGGATCACTATGTCCTACTTTCGTACCTGCTTGACTCGTTGGTCTCGCAGTCAACCTGGTTTATGTCATTGCACTCAAAGGAGGATTTCCAAACCTCCTGAACCAAGCTTCGAGCGCCTCCGTTACAATTTAGGAGGCGACCGCCCCAGTCAAACTACCCGCCTACCAATGTCCTTCTTCCCGATCAGGGAAGTAAGTTAGAATCACAGAATGCTCAGGGTGGTATCTCACTGGTGGCTCCCTCGAACCCAAGAGTCCGAGCTCAAAGCCTCCCACCTATGCTGCGCAGAGCACCCCATAATTCATTGATAGGGTATAGTAAAGGTGCACGGGGTCT
>CAWJHX010000002.1:1417500-1573793 GCA_963842825.1 Terriglobia bacterium
AACCGCGTCTTGCTGCCTACCCACCCTGCGCTCGACCCTAGTACGTACCAAGCGCACATCGTCTAGCCTATCAAACCGTGGACCATTCCGCAAGGGGGTCGGCAAAGTTTTTTGCCACCCTTGCAAAGCTCGCCTTCTGGGCCCAACTCCTTAGAGTTTTGGATGGGCCGCCGGAAGGAACGGATGCGGCGACGACAAAGGAAGGATAGCAGGATGGGGAGGGAGGGCGCAAGCGGTTTTGAAAAATTGTTTCGGGAATACCTCAGAGGCGCGCAAATCGCGCGTTCCCTGTAACTTAAGTCGTCCGCACCACCGGCCACTCGCAACCCGCGCGGTCACCTTGTTGCGCGCGGGACTCGTCTCCGGTGAAATGGAGAGGTGCCCGACCAGAAAAATAACTCAGCGTCTCTGGTTTCTGTTTCGGAGGAGGACTACCGGGATTACGAATTTATCCTACGCGACCTCGAACACAACCTTGGACTTTCGCCGGAGGCGCAGATCGAGCGCTTCCGCGCAGATCCCTGGGCAGCGTTTAGTGGTCTAAAGGCGGCGAACGGCCTTGACCTGCCACTTTCGCGAGAGGCTCAGACGCGTTTCGTGCACGTCGCCACTCGAGGGCTGAAGCGCTTAGGAGCGGCAGGGCAGATACACCGGACGGATAGGGTCGTCAAGGCGTTGAAGGGCGAGCTGTCTTCCATGCTTCAACGTGGTCTCGTCCCGGGCGAGGACGATGCTGGGGACGTGTTCAGTTCCGCTGTGCGGAAGTTGGAGGGAGGGTATGCCGAATTAACCTACCACGTCCCATGCTCGGTCGTTGTACATCGTAGCTACCCTATGTTCACCATCGGGCCGGTGACTTTCTTGTTGCGCGATCAATTTTTCAAGGCGAATGAGGCTGCTATTCGGCAAGGCGCAGCCGAGTTCGAGAATCCGAAGGTCTCCGACGTCTTGCTGGCGCAAACGCATGCCTTCTATTCGGAGTTCCAGTGGATCGCCTCCATAACCGTTCCGCGTTGCGATCCAGAGATTTCGCGGCACCGTGCGCACGCAGGAGTTCAAAGGGCGTTGGATGCCTTCAAGCTCCTCGGAGGCAGCCACCGCTCGAACAACGTAAAGCAGGCTTATGACCTTACGGCGCCGTCGGAATACGTGGAACTCATTTCATCGTCCACTGGGTCGTTCTCTCTCAGGCCCGGCAGAAAGCTGCAGGATGCCATACTTAACGACGCCTGGTATGAGCAAGTCACTGCGAGCCCAGCGTGGCCGTTACTTCAATCTGTGCTCGTAAACTACTGCAGCGCCTGGCAGGATCTGGATGAAATTCAGACGAGGTTCATCGATGCTCTGAGTTGGCACTCCGACGCGATTTCGGAGCAGGACCCAGCCGCAAAGATCCTCAAATTCTGGACTTCGATTGAGCGGACCCTGAGGGCCTCGCCTGGCAACATTGACACGCGCGCTGCGGTTCTATCGTCGAGTACCGCCGACGAATTTGCGGAGCACTCACAGAAGCTGGAAGACGTCTATCGGAGGAGAAGAAACGACGTCGTTCACGGGAACGCAAGCCGAGCCAACGAATCCTGGTACGCAGAAGCGGTGGCCGCCTCTGAGGAGGCTAGCAAGAATGTGCTGTTCCAGTACTTGTACGCGATGCCGCGTATTCGCACTCTTCGAGGGGCGACCGACCGAAAGAAGCTCCGAGCCTGGCTGAAGGGGCTGGATGTGTTCGCCGAGCGCTACCGTAAGCAACTCCGCGGCAAGCAACCAGCTTAACCTGGCGCGCATGCACCCGGCGCTTGATCTCTCGCCGACTTAAGAGCAGGTCCCTCGACTCGCGCTCGGGATGACGGCTTTAGGGGTTCTGATGCAGATGGAGGCCGACGACTGGCATCGAGCTTTGATGCGCGGTTGAGAACCGCGCGCAGCCTAAGAGGCTGCCCCACAAAAGCAGGTCCCTCGGCTCGCGCTCGGGATGACTACGGTGGTGTTTTGTCGTTAGCGTGCGGCAGTTTCATGCAGCTTCGACGGGAATCAGTTCGTCCTTTACGTAGTGCAGTTGGATAAGACGCGGTTGCGCTGGGGCGTCCTCAAGGTGAAGCGAGGTCGCCTCCAGAACGTGGGCGCGAAGTTCGTCCCACGTCTCGGCGTCCGTGAAGATGGCGTGGCCTAGCGCTCGCACGGCAGTAGCCGTCTTCTTCGGCGTCACGAACTTCGAAAATCAGCTCCATGTCCTTAGAATTCGGAAGGCAAGAAGGATTGGATTTGCTCGTTTGCCGACCGAACAGCAGGTCCCTCGACTGGCGCTCGGGATGACACTCTCTTGGGCTTGAGGACAGTTAGAGATGACAGCGCCGAAGCAGAACCATAGCGTAAGATCAATACTAATGGCCACCGCGCCCGCCGAAGTCCAATTTCACACCTCGGGACTGGTGCGTCTGACGAAGCCGCAGCTGGTGGGGACGCTGCTAGGGCTGATGCTGACGATGCTGCTCGCCGCGCTCGATCAGACCATCGTCGGTACGGCCGAGCCGCGCATCATCGCGAGCCTTTCGGGATTCGACCGCTATCCGTGGGTGGCGACGACCTACATGCTGTGCTCGACGATGTCGATTCCGATCGGCGCGAGGCTTTCGGATCTGTACGGACGGAAGTGGTTCTTCCTCGGGGGCGCGGCGTTGTTCGTAGTTGCCTCGGCGTTCTGCGGCGCGGCCGGCAACTTGAACTTCACGGGCCTGGACGGCATGAATCAGCTGATCGTATTCCGCGGGATTCAAGGAATCGGCGCGGGCGTGATCATGGCGCTGGTGTTTACGATCGTCGCCGACGTGTTCGCGCCGGCCGAACGCGGGCGCTATCAAGGATTTTTTTCGGGCGTGTGGGGATGCGCGGCGATCTTCGGGCCGACGCTCGGCGGCTGGCTCACCGATCACGTTTCGTGGCGGGCGACGTTTTACGTGAATCTTCCGGTGGGGCTGATCGCCTTTTGCGTCACGTATTTTCTCTTTCCGGATATTCGCGTCAGTAAGGGCAAGCGGAAAGTGGACTGGTGGGGCATTCTGACGCTGACGGCGTCGATCGTTCCGCTCTTATTGGCGCTCACCTGGGTCACCGAATATGGGTGGACGTCGCCGCGCGTGGAAGGATTGCTGGCGTGGGCCATCGCGCTGCTGGGGGTGTTCCTGTATGTGGAGACGAAGGCGCCCGAACCGCTGATCCCGCTGACGCTGTTTCACGAGCCTGTCATCAGCACATGCTCGATTTGTATTTTCGTGCTCGGCATGGGAATGTTCGGCGTCATCATCTATTTTCCGCTGTTCATGCAAGGCGTGTTGAATGTTTCGGCGACGCAATCGGGGACGCTGCTGACACCGATGATGCTCGGCACAGTGTGCGGAACGTTTCTAGGCGGCCAGGCGACTTACCGTTTAAAGGGATATAAGATCCCGGGCGTGCTCGGTTCAACGCTCGTAGCGGTGGGGATGATCGCGTTCGCCCAGATGACGCCGACGACGCCGCACTCACGCGTTCTGTTGGGCATGGTGCTAGCCGGACTGGGCATGGGGCTGCTGATGCCTGTGTATACGGTGGCCGTGCAGAACGTGGCGCCGCGGCATCAGATGGGCGCGGCTACGGCCTCCACCACGTTTTTCCGTTCGATCGGCAGCACGGTAGGAGTGGCGGTGTTCGGGAGCATTCTGCTGACGAATTATAATCGCGATTTCGCGCGGGCGGCGCCGACGGACCTGCCGAAAGGCGATCTCGGATTCTTTTCGAATCCGCTGATGCTGGCGCAGATGCGTCCGCAAATGGAGGCAGCGTTCTCACGCACTGCCGGAGGTCTGGCGACGATGGAGCGCCTGATGGGAGCGGTTCGGCTCGCGCTGGTGCATGGACTGCACCTGATTTTTCTGACCAGCTCGATCATGATGATCGGCGCCCTGATCCTCAATCTTTTTCTAAAGAGCGTTCCGCTGCGGGCGCATCATGAAGCGCCCGCGCCGGCGGAACCTCCCGCGCACTAGAGGAGAGAAAAGCGGAGACAACTCTCGTCTCAGATGGGCTGGCCCGCGCCAGATCATTCCTCAGCCGCGGCCGATGAAAGGCATCTTCGTCGCCATCACGGTCAGAAATTGCACGTTTGCATCGAGCGGCAGGCTCGCCATGTAGACCACGGCGTCGGCCACCGGCTTCAAATCCATGCGCGCTTCCTGCCGGAGCGTCCCGTCGGGTTGAAGGATTCCGGCGGCCATACGCTCGGTACCCTGCGTGATGGCGTTGCCGATGTCGATCTGACCGCAGGCGATGTCGTGCGCGCGCCCATCGAGCGAAATGCTTTTCGTCAGACCGAGAACGGCGTGTTTCGTAGAGGTATAAGGCGCCGAATTCGGCCGCGGGGCGTGCGCGGCGATGGAACCGTTATTAATGATGCGTCCTCCGCGAGGCCTCTGCGACTTCATCAAGCGGAAGGCCTCCTGCGCGCACAGGAACATGCCTGTCAGATTCACAGCAACGACGTCGCTCCATTGTTCGTAGGACAAGTCTTCGAAAGGAACGGCGGGGCCGAAAACTCCCGCATTGTTGAAGAGAACATCGAGGCGCCCGAAAACTTCGCGCACGCGACCGAAGAGCGCGCCGACGGACAGGGGATCGCGAACGTCGGTCGGCACGCACAGCATAGGAGGCCCGTTGACGCCCAGCGCGGCGGTGGCGTCGAGCTCAGCTTCGCGGCGCCCGGCGATCGCTACGGCGTAGCCGGCTTCCTGTAATCCGAGCGCTACGGCGCGTCCGACGCCGGAGCCTCCGCCGGTAACCAAGGCAAACTTTTGTGGAGCTGTCACGCCGTTATTGTCCTAGAATTCTCATTGCTGAAGAGTGGCGAGCCAGGCGGGAAGCCCGGCGACGGATTCGAGAATCACGTCAGGCTGTACCACGCGTTCAAGATCCGGCGGACGGAACTTACCGGTCTTTACGAGCGCGCCTTTCAATCCCGCGCGCTGCGCGCCTCCGATATCCACCTCGATATCGTCACCGATCATGAGAATGTTTTCCGGCGGCATGCCGAGTTTTTCGGCGGCGGCGTGGAAGAAGGGAGCAGCGGGTTTGCCGAACACCATCGCCTGCTTGCCGGACGCATGTTCGAGGGCGGCGACAAACGGGGCGACGTCGAGCTGCAGACCATCGGGCGTCTGCCAGTATCGCGTCATACCCAGCGCGATCAGCGTTGAACCGGGAGTCGAATGCAGCAGCCGGAATGCGCGGTTGATGGTGCGGAAGTCCCAGGCGTCGGCCAGATCGCCGATGACCACGTAGCGAGCCCCCGTTTCCGCGTCGGGCGTCAAAACGTCGAGCCCGAAAAATTCGCCGCGAGCTTTTTCGGGAACGAAGAGCGCGACGGGTCCTTGGTCTTGTGCCTGGCCAGTGGCATGCGCGCGAAGCCACTCGCCGGCAGCAGCGGGGGGACAAAGGATGTCGGCCTCCGTAGCCGCGATGCCGAACCGGACGAGCTTTTCGGCCAGATGCGAACGCGAGCGCGAGCTCGTGTTCGTAACGAACAAGTGGGGGATTTGCTCGCGGCGCACCCAGGCGAGCGCCTCGCGCGCCCCGGCGATCGGGATGGTGTCGTTATAGAGGACGCCATCCATGTCGAACAACAGTGCATGGGGTTTGCGGAGGGTCATTGTGTACGGGTGAGACGGAAAGCGCTTGACTAGCACGTCTCCTTATGAATCATGAAGCCTGATTGATCATAAAGGTGGACATGTTCTCGAAAAATTCGCGGATGGGCCGCACGGCATCAGCCGGGAGATCGGCTTCCATCAGGGCGCGATCCATCAACAACATCCAGCGGTCACGCGCAGCTTGCGAGATCGCGAAAGGCATGTGACGCCCACGCAGACGAGGATGCCCGCGCTCCTCGACATATTTCTGAGGACCGCCGAAACGGTAGATCAGATAGTCGCGGAGGCGCTGTTCCGCGCCAGCGAGGTCGTGGGCGGGATACATCGGGCCCAGCAGATCGTCGCCGGGAACCTGGCGATAAAAGGCGGCGATGAGGCGCTGGAATCCAACGTCGCCGACACGGGAATAGATTTCGGTTTCATCCACTGAAACGATGCTAGCAAGTTTGATTTGGGATGCGCGGCGGGAAGGCTTGAAAAAGGGCGAACAAAAAGCAGATCCCTCGACTGCGCTCGGGATGACATGCGTTTGGTGAGGCGGATATAACTGGAACTGCTACCACTGAAGACGCTAGTGAAAATCGTGCGAGCCGGCGGAGGCGGCGGCGAGACGTAGTCCTTCGATCCGCTCCGCTTTCACCGACGTGGAGCCGCGCTGGTTCTGCAGAATTCCCTCCACCAAGAGGAAGGGTTCCTCGACGATCGTCAATTTGCGCGCCTCAAATAGATCCGGCAGCACGATGGCGTTGGAGATTCCGGTCTCGTCCTCCAGGCTCAAGAATACAAAACCATTGGCCGTGCCGGGACGCTGGCGGCAGATGACGGCGCCGGCGATGCGCACGCGCCGCCCGTGGGGGATGGACGCGAGACCGGCCGCGGGAATAACGTTCTGGCGATTCATCTCTTCGCGGTGCAAGCGCATGGGATGCGCGCCAATGGTTAAGCCGGTGATGCGGTAATCGGCCGCCAAACGCTCCAAGGGATTCATAGGCAAGAGTGGCGATGGCTCTTCGCCGTCATCATCATCTGCGCGGGGAGAGAAGGGGCCAGGGGCCAGGGGCCAGGGGCCAGAAGCAGGATCGAGTAACTCTCCCACAGGACGCATCGCCAGCTCAGCGCGCCATAGAGCGTCGCGGCGATGAAAAGAAAAAGGGGACAGACCGCTCTGTCCACGCAGAGATTCCGGACTGGATCCGGCCATTAAGGGCTGGGGACAGAGTAGTCTGTCCCCCTTTTCTTTTTCAATAAAATTGAGAGCGCCGGCCTCGGCCAGCGAATCGAGCTCCTCTTTGCGAATTCCGGGGACGCGCCGCACCACATCGCGGATGCTGGTGAACGGGCTCCCTGAACGAGGTTCGCTGCCAGAACGAACAGCGACGATACGCGCAGCGGTTTCTTTACGGAGGCCTTTGAGGTAGTTGAAGCCGAGGCGGACAAAGAAGAAGGGGCCGGGGGCCGGGGGCCAGGGGCCAGAAAAAGATTTTGTTTTCCGCTTGGGATCATTGCATGAAGAATAGGAGTCTGAAGAATGAGGGGGTGAAGAAGAATAGGGGCATAAAACATCTGGACCGGATTGCAGCTTGCTGGCCTCCGGCCCCCGGCCCCTGGCCCCTTCTTCCTGGCCCCTTTCCAAAGTGCACAGCCACTCGCTCCGCGCGACGTCCACCGGCCTGAAGTGCAATCCGTGCCGCTGGGCATCCTTGACCAAAGTCGCGGGATGATAAAACCCCATCGGCTGATTATTCAGGATGGCCGCCGTGAATGCCGCCAGATAATGGCACTTCAAATACGCGCTCGCGTAGGCGATCAGCGCGAAGCTGGCCGCATGCGATTCGGGGAATCCATAGGCGGCGAACGATCCGATAGAGCGCACGATCAGATCCTGCGTATCGGTGGCGATGCCGTTGCGCGTCATGCCTTCCCGCAGACGCCCTTCGATCTCCTGCATGCGTTTTTCGGAGCGTTTGAATCCCATCGCCCGGCGCAATTCTTCCGCTTGGCCGCCGGTGAATCCGGCGACGATCATCGCCATGCGCAATAGTTGTTCCTGAAATAGAGGAACTCCGAGCGTGCGCGCGAGCACGGGTTCGAGCGCGGGATGCGGATACGTCACGGCTTCCAGTCCCTGGCGCCGCCGCAAATAAGGATGCAGCATTTTGCCGACGATGGGACCCGGACGGATGATGGCAACCTGCACCACGAGGTCGTAAAACTTATCGGGCCGCATAGCCGGGAGGAACGACATCTGCGCGCGGCTTTCCACCTGGAACATGCCGACCGTGTCGGCCTTCTGCACCGCCGCGTACACTTGCGCATCGCCGGCAGGCAGATGCGCCAGGTCCACTTGCTCGCCGTAATGTTCGCGGATCAACCCGAGCGATTCCTGAATCACCGCCATCATGCCGAGGCCGAGCAGGTCCACTTTGACGATCCCCATATCGGCGCAGTCTTCCTTGTCCCACTGGATGACGAAGCGCCCGGACATGGTGGCGGGTTGCAGGGGCACGATGGAATCGAGCTGGCCCGCGCAAATCACCATGCCGCCGGAATGCTGACCGAGATGCCGCGGCAGGTCTTGCACACGTTGATAAAGCGAGAGAAATTTTTGCACGAGAGGCTCGCGTAAACCGGCTTCCTTAGAAATAAGGCCTGCTTGCGTAAACTGGCGCTCGGCGGTGTCGCTTTTGTCGTGGAAACCCCAGTACGGCACCACTTTCGATAAACGATCGAGCGTTTCGGTTTCGAACCCCAGCACTTTGCCGATGTCGCGCGCAGCGGAGCGCCCGCGATAAGTAATGACGTTGGCGGTCATGGCCGCGCCCAGCTTTCCATAGCGCTCGTAGACATATTGAATGGCGCGCTCGCGCTCGTCGCCGCTGGCGAGATCGAGATCGATGTCGGGCCACTCGCCGCGCTCTTCCGAAAGAAAGCGCTCAAACAAAAGATCCATGCCGACGGGATCGACGGCTGTGATTTTCAATGCGTAGCAGACGGCGCTATTGGCCGCCGAGCCGCGTCCCTGCACCAACAGGCCTTGCTCGCGGGCGAATCGGACGATGTCCCAGACGATGAGAAAGTAGCCCGCCAGATCGAGCTTCTCGATCATCGCCAGTTCACGCTCGATCTGACGCCGGGCCTTCTCGTGATACGGACGGTAGCGCTCGCGCGCGCCCGCATCGGCCAGCTGGCGCAGATAGGAATTCATGGTTTCCCCTGACGGGACGGGATATTCCGGAAATTTGTATCCCAGATCGGACAGCGTGAACCCCAGGCGCGCGGCCAGGTTGCGGGTGTTGGCGACGGCCTCAGGAACGTCGGCGAATAATTTTTCCATCTGCGCGGCGTGCTTCAGGTGACGCTCGGAATTGCGCGCGAGCAAGCGGCCGGCCTCGTGGATCGGGGTTTTGTGATGCACGCAGGTGAGCACGTCAAGAACATCGCGATCCTGTTCCACTGCGTGCGAGACACCGTTGGTCGCGAGCAGCGGCAGTTTCAACTGGCGCGCGATAGAGAGGGCCGCCTGGTTGCGGTACTCCTCGGCGCGATCGTAGTGGCGTTGCAGCTCGACGAAAACATTGTGGTCGCCGAAGATGGCCGTGAGTTGGCGGATCTGATCGAGCACGCTATCGGCTTGTTGAATAGGACGCGCGGCAACTGACGGCCCGCTCATTGACATTCGCGGTTCTGTGTCCTTATGACGGAGCGCGAACGCGAGCGGACCTTCGTCCCCGCCGGTAAGACACACCAGCCCTTCGGCATGCCCGGCGAGATCCGCGGGATGCACCACCGAGTTCTCCTGTTCGCCATGGCCGGTGCGCAGTTTGATTTTCGTGATCAGGCGGCACAGGTTCTGATAACCTTTTTGCGATTCGGCGAGCAGGGCGTAGCGGAATCCTTGGGGGGCGGAGATTTCGGCGCCGATGATGGCGCGGACTCCTGCCTTTTTCGCCTGCTGATGAAAGCGCACGGCACCGGAAATACTGTTGCGGTCCAGTAGCGCGATGGCGGGGATTTCGAGTTCGGCGCAGCGCGCGATCAGATCCTCGGGCACGGAGGCGCCTTCGAGAAAGCTGAAGGCCGAGCGGGCGTGAAGTTCGACGTAGGTCATGAGAGATGCTGCGGAAGCAAGGGAACAATCCGTGCAGAGTGGGGCAGCTTCTTAAGCTGCGCGACGGTGCTTAACCGTCGCCGTTGACAGTTGGCCGGTTGAGAACCGGCCGCAGGATGAGATCCTGCCCCACTCAGTCATACACGCCCTCCAAAAACCATTCGCGCGAGGAACGGAAAACACGATACAGGCCGCCATCGCTCAGCTCGATATCCCATTCCTCGCGATCCCACGGCGAGGCGGTCCACCAATCGCCGGACGCCCGCCAAGGCCCCGCCGAGGCCAGCACTTGGCACGCCCCGAAGTGTGTTTGAAAATGCTGTGTTTGAAATTTGACCGCGATGGGCCGCTCCGCTTGCAAGCGTACGAGAGCGTGAGGCGCGGGCCGCGAATAGCGGAAGGCGAAGCGAAATGTAGAGGTTTCTAACCCCAATTTCTTGTTTCCATTTTGTGCTTCCGGCGAAAACATTCGCATGCGGAAAGCATCGGGCCGATGCGTGTCGAGCAATTCAGGCGATCCAGCGTTGCCCTCTCCTACTAGAGCCGTCAAGCGGGCCAGCGTCAACGACAATTTTTCCAGCGCAGGAGCCTGCGGGATGAACAGGCCATGCTGCAGGGGGCGCGGCTCGACCGGATTCAGATGAATCCGCACGCCCAGGATCGCCGCCTGAGGCGGATGCGCCTCCAGATCGAAGTGCAATTGCTTGAGCAGCACCTGCGGGTCGCGCACGGGAACGGGAAATTCCAATGTACGTTTATGTTCGGAGCTCTTCACTAGCCGTAAGCCGAGCGTCACGCGATTCGTCGCCAGTCCTTGCCGCGCCAGCGCCTCCATGAGTTCCTGCAGCAGGGAGGATAAGACGAACAGGAGCGGTTCGAGCAGCGCCAGCGGATGTTCCAGCTCCACGCGCCGCTCATACGTTTCGGGAGCCTCGCGCACGCGCAGGGCGCGCTGCGTTTCTCCGCGAGCCAGCCGCAGCAGGCGCTCGCCCAGTTCGCCGAAACGCGCGATGAAGCCGAGCTCGGGAAGCGCGGACAACTCACCCAGCGTCCGGATGCCCCAGCGATCCAGCGTATCTAGGATCCGCAGATCGTCATCTGCGATGAAATGGCCGAGCACATGGAGAGGCAGGCCGCTGAGGCGGTCCGCTTCCCTGCCAGAGGGAATGATCGTAAGCCCACCAATGTGTCGCGCGGCGATCACCGCGGCATCGGGATCGGCGGAGATCGCCAAGTTCGCCTGAATGCGCGCATCAGCGCCGGTCCGCGCGATGACCGAGGCGATCTGATCCACGGTACCGATCAGCTTGGAAAGGCCGACGATCGAAAAGACGACGACGCCGGGCGCGGTGTCCTCCACCAGCGGCGAGAACGACGAAGCCAGCGCGAGCAGGGCTTCCTGTGAGGCGGCAGAAACCGGCTGCGTCGCAGGTGAGGAAAATGCAGGTGGGGAAACAAGACAGGCAAACATACATTGGCTCCGTCGGCGAATAAATCTGCTTTACCCCACCAGCCGCGCTTGCTGTTTTCTGGAATGGATTGTGAAATTGATCCCGCCGAATAAAAAGGGGACAGACTGCTCTGTCCCCGCGTGTAAGACATTGGTCCCACGTTCACAATTGGCCGTGGACAGAGTGGTCTGGCCCCTTTTTCCGCACCACAACGCGCCTTCGCGCAGCGTTTCAAGGCGCAGACGCGCGCAAGATTTCGCCAGAGGCACGTGGCTCACAACAACCAGTTTTCCGGACATGTTCTCCACTGCTCTCCGAAACCGGTACCAATAAGAGAGAGGGATGCGGTTGAGATCGCGCGTGGAAGCCTCGCATAAATCGAGCACGATGACGCCGAAGCCGCCACTATGGAGAATCAGGTCCGCGGCCTTAAACGCGGCTTCCAGCCGTCCGTTCGCGCGCACCCATAAAAGATGCGGCAAATCCACACCGGCCTGCGCTGCCGACCAGGGATCGAACGCACCGGCGCCATCGATCAAAGCGCAGAACTCGCCGGCCGCGGTGGCGCGCGCCAGAATCGCATGGGTCAGCGTAGTGCGGCCCGAGGATAGCGCGCCGGAGATTTCGGTGATGGCGCCGCAGGGAGGCAATGGAAGCGCACAAGAGGCGGAAACTGCTTTGTCGAAACCATTCGATGTTGCCGCGTTCCGTACTGCCTGATTACCGAGGAGAGAAGAGACATCCGCCAGCATATTCGCCTTTTGTTCGCCATTCCATTTTGAGGAAATCGGGGAGGGATGTCAAGACTTGATTAAGACGCAAAGGCGCTCCCGCAGCGGGGGACTATAGGCAGCACCCTAAAGGGCCGATATCCATGAATATACAGTGACAACCAGCGAAACAGTTCAACGGCGGCGTGTCGCCCGCCAAAAAAGCGAGCCTCAAGTCATCCGGCTACAGATTACGGACCGGATGGGAAATCCCAAGTGGCTGACCGCCGACCTTCTGGACACCTCGGAAGGAGGAATCGGGATTTCGCTTCTGACGGCGCTACCCATAGGTTCCAAGATCGTGGTGCGCGGAAAACTCGGCGAGCGCCAGAACGGTTCGGCCATTCCCGCCACTGTGAAGTGGTGCACCGAGAAGATCAACGGAAACTTTCATGCGGGGCTCGAACTTAGCGAGAACGGTTCGGGGAAAGAGGGGGAAGATGCGCTCCCGGTTCAAGAGTCCGGGGAAATGGATTGTTACGAGATCATGCAGCTAAGCCCGAATGCCGACCAGGATACTATCAACCGCGTCTATCGAATCCTGGCGCAGCGCTATCATCCGGATTCACCGGTAACCGGGAATAAAGAAATCTTTCTGAAGCTGTGCGAGGCGCATCAAATCCTCAGTAATCCTGAACGACGCGCCAAATACGACGTACGCTATCGCGAAACAAAACAGATCCAATGGAAAATCTTCGACCGAGCCGATGCGGCCAAGGGACCCGAAGGGGAACAGCGCAAGCGGCAGGGCATCCTGGAAATGCTATACACCAAGACTGTCCATGATCCCGAACGGGCGTCCATGTCGATCATCGAGTTCGAGCAAATGCTCGGCTGCCCGCGCGAGCACCTGGAAACCGCCTTGTGGTACCTGAAAGGAAAGGCTTACGTGAAGCGGGCCGACAACGGACGATTCACTATCACCGTTGCGGGTTTTGACGAAGTGGAGAGCTACGGGTCGCCGCGGGAACATCAAAACGTGAAGTTACTCGGGCCGGTCCGCGACGCCGAGACTGATCCGATCCGCTAAGTTGCCCAACGCGCAAGCCGGGAATCTGTTGGTGGCATCTGGGCGGCAAACGAACAAGAGCAGCTTCTTCGCCTATTTTTCAGACCATCCCTTACTTCACGACCAGATGTTGAACGTCCTGCTCATTTTCATGACAAACGGAGTCAATCAGATCTGTGTCGAGCTTGATGGTTTGATCTAATTTGACGGTCCAGGGCCTCGTGTCAGGACATAATGCACAACGGCAGGATCCTCGGCTTGACCCGAGCGACCTGACGCCCTAATCTGGACTCAGATATGGCCATCACACTCAAGGTCAACGGCCAAAGCCATACGGTCGACGTTGATCCATCCACTCCCCTGCTTTATGTATTCAGCGACGAGCTGGCTTTACGTGGTCCAAAGTTCGGCTGCGGATTGGGCCAGTGCGGCGCTTGCACGGCGATTGTGAACGGCGCGGCCATCCGCAGCTGCGTGACGCCGGTCAGCATGGTAGCCGGCAAGGAGATCACCACGCTCGAAGGGCTCGGGACTCCCGAGAAGCCGCACCCCTTACAGCAGGCGTTCATCGACGAGCAGGCCGCGCAGTGCGGCTTCTGCGTCAACGGCGTGATCCTGACCGCGAAAGCTTTCCTCGATAAGAACCCAAAGGCAGGCGAGAAGGAGATCCAGCAGGCGCTTTCGGGTGTGCTGTGCCGCTGCTTTACGCACGTGCGCATGCATAAGGCGATCGCGAAATACGCAAGCCTTACGGGCAAAGGGGCGGGGCGATGAAGAGCGGGATCAGCTTTTTCACGGGTGAAGCTCGGGCGGCGCTGAAGCAAGCGGGTTTTGCGGATAGTTCGCGGATGCGGGACCAGGGGTCCCGCGCAGGCCGGGGGCCTGCCCCGCAAACTCGCCGCGATTTCTTCAAAACATCTGGTGCTTTGATCGTCGGATTTTCGCTGGCAGGCGCTCACAAAGGGGAGGCGCAGGAGCGCGCGGCGGCTGGATCTCCGCCCGCGAATCAGGTGGATTCGTGGATCGCCATCGGCGCAGATGGACGCGTCATCGGCTACACGGGCAAGGAAGAGCTCGGCCAGGGAATCGTCACCGCGCAGACGCAGTTGGTCGCCGAGGAACTGTCCGTTCCATTCGAACACGTCACGCTGATTTACTGCGATACTTCGATGACGCCGGATCAGGGCGTGACTTCAGGCAGCCAGTCCCATCCTTCGAATTTCAATCACGAAAATCTGGCGCAGGCCGCGGCGACGGCGCGCGAGGCGCTGTTCCAAATGGCTTCGCAGAAGCTGGGCGTTACGGCCGATCAGCTCACGGCCTGGGATGGCGTGATTAGCGCCAAAGACGACACGGCGAAGAAAGTCACGTACGGCGAGCTGCTGGGCGGCAAAAAGTTCGCACTGGCGACGAATCCAAAGGCCAAGCGCAAGCCGGTCCGCGAATGGAAGGTGATGGGCACCTCGGTTCACCGCCAGGACTTTCCGGAAGTGATGACGGGGCGCTTCGAGTACGTCCACAACGTACGCCTCCCGGGGATGCTGCATGGCCGCGTGGTGCGTCCGCCGGTAGTGGGCGCGAAGGTCATGAGCGTCGACGAAAGCTCGGTGAAGGATATTCCGGGCCTGGTGAAGGTGGTCGTCAAGAAGGATTTCGTCGGCGTGGTGGCCGAAAAGCAAATGTATGCGGCGCAGGCCGCGGCCAAGCTGAAGGTTAACTGGAGCGCGGGCACGGGGCTTCCTAAGCAATCGGAAATCTACGAATGGCTGAAGAAGCAGCCGTCGCGCGACGCTCTGATGGTGGATTCAAAAGACAGTGCGCAAGCGCTTTCGGGCAGCGCGAAGATGGTGAACGCGACTTATCATCATCCTTATCAGATGCACGCCTCCATCGGTGCATCCTGCGCCGTCGCCGACGTGCAAGGCGACAAGGCGACGATCTATTCGCCGACGCAAGGCGTTTGGCATCAGCGTAATTCCTCGGCCATGCTCCTGGGATTGAAACCCGAAAACGTGCGTGTGATTTTCCGGCGCGGGGCGGGCTGCTATGGCTTGAATGGCGCGGACGCGGTCACCTTCGACGCGGTGCTTCTTTCCCAGGCCGTCGGAAAACCGGTGCGCGTGCAGCTCACTCGTAAGGATGAGATGGCGTGGGAAAACTACGGCTTCGCGTTCGTTCTGGAGCAGCGTGCCGCGCTCGACGCCAAGGGCAACATCGTGGCATGGGAACACGAATCCTGGTCGCCGACGCGCGGTGCGCGCCCCCTCTATGCGTTTCCCGGCAACGTGGTGAGCGGGCACCTCGCTGGTTTTGAACCGCAGGAGTTTAAGCCGGCTCCCGCGGCGGAGCCTCGCCGGTACAACAATAATCTGAACAGCATTCCTTCCTATGTCGCGGGGCGCGTAGGCGGCAAGGACCAGGGTACCGGCACGATCAAGAGCGAAAAAGTGCTGACACACGTGGTCGAGTCGCCCTTTTGGACCGGACCGCTGCGCTCGCCCTCGCGCCTGCAAAACACCTTCGCGCACGAGAGCTTCATGGACGAGCTCGCGGCGAAGGCGCAGGTCGATCCGGTGGAGTTTCGCCTGCGCCATTTGCGAAACGAACGCGTGATCGACGTCTTGAAAGGCGCGGCAAAGCTCGCCAGTTGGGAGACACGTCCGTCGCCCAAGCCCGGCAACAAGCGGACAGGCGTGGTGACCGGACGCGGCGTTGCTTGCGTTGCCTACGAAGGGGATAACGGCTACACGGGCATCGTGGTGGAGGCCGACGTCAATCAGGATACCGGCAAAGTTTCGGTGCGGAAGATCTGGGTGGCGATCGACGCAGGGCCGATTTCGAATCCCGACGGGCTGCGCAATCAGGCGGAGGGCGGCGCGCTGCAAGGCATGAGCCGCGCGCTCGGCGAAGAGGTCACCTGGGACAACGAAAAGGTCAGCTCGATCGACTGGCGCACATTCCATTCTCTGCCCTTGGGCTTCGATATACCGAAGATGGAATGCGTGTTGATTAATCGGCCGGAGGAAGAAGCGACCGGCGCGGGCGAAACGGCCATTACGGTCATGGCGGGAGCGATCGCCAACGCGATCTTCGACGCGACCGGGGTCCGCATTCGCGAGATCCCTCTGAATCCCGAACGGGTGAAGGCGGCGCTGAACGCGCGAGGCTGAGCCGCCGATCGATTTTCTTCCTTTGATATCACTGCTATCGGTGATATCATATGGATATGGCGAGCCTGCTCATCCGCAAACTCGACGACCAAACCAAGGCGCGTCTGCGCGTACGCGCGGCTAAGCATGGGCGATCCATGGAAGAAGAGGCGCGGACGATTCTCGCCAAGGAACTCCGTCCGGAGGCTAAAACCGAGCGCAAGGAAAACCTTTATGAGGCAATTCGGCGTTACGTCGAACCGCTGGGAGGATTTGATCTCAATATTCCTCCCCGCGAGCCCATGCGCAAGCTGCCGGACTTTAGATGACCATCCTCGACACAAACGTCGTCTCCGAACCGCTCCGCCCCCGGCCATCTCGTGAAGTAGCGGAGTGGCTGGCCGGACAAGATATCGACGATCTTTTCATCACCACGATCACTCAGGCGGAGATCCTCGCAGGCATCGAAGGGCTCCCGCACGGGGCGCGGCGAAAGAAGCTCGGCAGCGCGGTGCAACACGTCCTCCATCTGTTCACGGGTCGAATTCTGCCCTTCGATGAAGACGCGGCCGGAGCTTTCCCGGTTATCATCAGCGGCCGCCTGAAATTGGGCCGCCCGGTTTCGAACTTCGACGCCTTAATCGCATCCATCGCCCGATCGCGCGGAGCGGTTCTCGCTACCCGTGACACAAGCGGCTTCGAACACTGCGGCATCCGGATAGTCAATCCCTGGACGCATTAACCATTCGTGCGTCGCTTCTAGCGGCTCGACGCCTGCGCTTCGCCGTGTTTGAAGCGCAAGGTTTCGGTCTTGCCGGCAGGCGTGATCGGCATCGTCTCCACTTCTAATTCCGCCGCGTCCGAGGCCAGCCCGAAGCGCCACTTGACCACCGTATCGCCGTGCGTTTCGAGCATCACCAGGCGCGGGCCGTTGTAGTAGAGGGAAACCTTGGCGGCGTGGCCGTCCATCTTGACGGCACACTCCTTTCCGGTGGTATTGCATTCGAAATCGGCGAGTTTTTCGGTCCCGCGCGTATACGAGAGGTGGACGCCGGTTTCCGTACTGCGGACGGTCCAGGCGGCATTCCCCGCCCCTCCCTCCAGATTCCACGTTCCGGCAAGCTTGGTGCGGTCCGCGGCGTCGTCGGCCAGGCAGACGACGCCGATCAGCGAAAGCGTCGCGATTATCAGGCGAATATGCATGTACCCTCCCGGTCCGTTTCTTATGAAACGGCAAAGAAGAGCGCGACGCCATCACTTCGATGCTGTATTTACGCGGTGCGCATGCTTTCCGTTTTATCGCCGGAAATCGCCGCTTGCGCCGCGGCCAGCCGCGCGATCGGCACGCGATACGGAGAGCACGACACGTAGTTCATGCCCACGCGATAGCAAAACTCGACAGAGCTCGGGTCGCCGCCGTGCTCCCCGCAGATCCCGATTTCGAGATTCGGCTTGGCACTACGGCCGAGCTGGATCGCGATCTTGATGAGCTTGCCGACGCCTTCCTGATCGATGGAGGCAAACGGATCAGCTTTGAAGATCTTTAGGTTTTCGTATTCCTTGGAGAACTTCGTGTAATCGTCGCGGGAGAGACCCATGGTGGTCTGCGTGAGGTCGTTGGTGCCGAAGCTGAAGAATTCGGCGTGCTGCGCGACCTCATCGGCCGTCAGGGCCGCGCGCGGAATCTCGATCATGGTCCCAATCATATAGTGCAGGCTCTTCTTACCGGCCTTCTCCAGTACTTCCCTGGCGACGCGTTCCACGATGGCTTTCTGGTTTTCCAGTTCCTTGGCGCTGCCGACGAGCGGGATCATCACCTCGGGAATCACCTTGATGCCCTTGTTGGCCACCTGCACGGCCGCTTCAAAAATGGCGCGCGCCTGCATCTCCGTAATCTCGGGATAGGTAATGCCAAGGCGGCAGCCGCGATGGCCCAGCATCGGATTGAACTCATGAAGCTCCTCGACGCGCTTTAACAGCTCCGAAAGCGTCTTTTTCAATTGTCCTGCCGGGATTTTGTATTTGGCCGACATTTCTTTTTTCATGGGCGCGCCGGCGTGCGGCAGGCGGGCGATATCGACCATCAGGTCTTCGCGTTTGGGGAGGAATTCGTGCAGCGGAGGATCGAGCGTTCTGATCACCACAGGATATCCGTCCATGGCGGTGAACAGGCCGGCAAAATCCTTGCGCTGCATGGGCAGAAGTTTCAGCAGGGCTTTTCTACGCGTTTTTTCGTCGCGAGCCAGAATCATGGCCTGCATGTGCGGAATGCGATCCTCGGCGAAGAACATGTGCTCCGTGCGACATAGCCCGATGCCCTCGGCGCCGAAGCGGCGAGCGGCCTTGGCATCGCGAGGGATGTCGGCATTGGCGCGCACGCCAAAGCCGCCGCGGAATTCGTCGGCCCACTTCATGAGCTCGCCAAAAAAAGAAGAGTTCGGATCGGGCTCGGTCGTGTCCGCCTTGCCGAGGAATACGTTCGCACTGGTGCCATCGATCGAAATCCAGTCGCCCTGCTTCACCACCCACCGCTTGCCGCCGGCCTGCACCGTGAGCTGCCGCTGGCGCTCCTGAATCTCGATGGCTCCCGCGCCCACGATGCAGGGTCGTCCCATGCCGCGCGCCACCACGGCCGCATGACTGGATTTCCCCCCCACCGCCGTGAGAATTCCCTTGGCGACGTCCATCCCGTGGATATCGTCCGGCGTAGTTTCCTTGCGCACCAGAATGACGGGTCCGTGGGCGCTGAGCTCGATGGCGTCTTCGGCGGTGAAGGCGGCGCGTCCCACCGCCGCCCCCGGAGACGCCGCGATGCCGTTGGCGATCAGCGTCAGTTTCTTGAGCGAAGACGCGTCGAAGAGGGGATGCAGCAATTGGTCGAGCTGCTGAGGCTGGACGCGCAGCACGGCTTCCTGCTTGCTGATCAGCTTTTCGTGGACCATATCGACGGCCACCCGCACCGCTGCCGCACCGGTACGCTTCCCGTTGCGGGTCTGCAGCATGTAGAGCTTGGTGTCCTCGATGGTAAATTCGAAGTCCTGCATGTCGCGGTAGTGACGCTCGAGGTTGTCGGTGATTTGGCGTAATTGAGCATAGGCCGCGGGCATCACCTGCTCCAGTTCGTGAATCGGCTGAGGAGTGCGGATGCCGGCGACCACATCCTCGCCCTGCGCGTTGATCAGGAATTCGCCATAGAACACCTTTTCGCCGGTCCCCGGATCGCGCGTGAAGCCGACGCCGGTGGCGGAGGTGTCGCCCAGATTCCCGAACACCATCGCCTGGACGCTGGCGGCCGTGCCGATCTCGTCCGGAATCTTTTCCATCTTGCGATAATACGCGGCCTTGGGATTCCACCAGGAGCGGAACACCGCGTCGCGCGCCATCGCGAGCTGCTCTTGCGGATCCTGCGGGAACGCCTTCTTGGTTTCCTTCTCGACCAGCTTCAGATAGTCGCCGATGATGGCTTTCAAGTCCGCGGCGCCCAGCTCGGTATCAAGCTTCACCTTGGCCTTGTGCTTACGCGTGTCGAAGATGTGATCGAACTTCTCCATGCCGATGTTAAGGGCGACTTCGCCGAACATCTGGATGAAGCGCCGGTAGGAATCGTAGGCGAAGCGCGGGTTGCCGGTGCGCGCGGCAAGTCCCTCGACGGTTTTGTCGTTCAGGCCTAGGTTGAGAATCGTATTCATCATGCCCGGCATGGAAAACTTCGCGCCGCTGCGAACGCTGACCAGCAGCGGATTGGAGGCGTCGCCGAGCTTCTTCCCGATCTGCCCTTCGAGCTTGGTGAGCGCGTCCTTCACCTGCTGATTGATTTCGGCAGGGACCTGGTTGCCCTGCTGAAAATAGATGTTGCAGACTTCCGTCGAGATGGTGAAACCGGGAGGCACTGGCACGCCGGCCCGGCTCATTTCGGCGAGGCCGGAGCCCTTGCCGCCGAGCACGTCTTTCATGGTTCCATCGCCATCGGCATTGCCGCCGCCGAAGCTATAAACGTATTTCTTCATGGATCTACCTCTATTTGTTGAGATCGCCCGCCGTAACAATCTCCGAAAAATCGGCGATTGCGTTGAACTGCATATCAATTCTGTACAAAAGCTCTAGGCGCCGTTGCCTAATCGAGGCGTCCTGATCCATAACGAGCACTTTGTCGAAGAAGGCATCGACGGATGGCCGAGTACTCGCGACGATCTTGAGAAACGAGAGGCATTCGCCGCGGGGAAAGTGAGCCCGCGCGCCCTCAAGGACGCGAAGATACTCCCGATAGAGCTGTCGTTCTGGACCCTCCCCAAAATCGGTCTCTGTTAGGGCGATCCCGCTGCCGTTGAACTTCGCCTGTTGGCGAATTTTCCTGATCCTCTTAATTGCGCCAGCAATGCGCTGAAAATCTTCGGTGGGACGGACTTCGTGTACAGCGAGCAGGCGGAGCTTGAACTCTTCATCGTTCAGAGGAACTTCCGCTCCCGGTGTTGCCGCGAGAACCGCATTTACCTCGTCGTATGGAAATCCCTCGACCTCAGTGAGATAGTGCCGGACACGGTCGCGTAAGAATTCCAGCAGCTCCCCTTCGGCCAGGTCCTTCAATTCGTAATCGAGATTGGCTTCCACCAGGATTTTGACCACGCCTTGCGCCGCTCGCCGCAGCGCGAAGGGATCTTTGGAGCCAGTCGGCACCAGGCCTATGCGAAAGCACTGTTGCAATGTATCGAGCTTATCGGCCAGCGCCACAATCTGACCGTCGAACGTCGCGGGAATCGAATCCTCCATGCTCAGCGGCTTGTAATGATCGTAAATGGCGCGCCACACCGCCTCGGATTCACCCTGCGCCTGGGCGTATAGACCTCCCACGATCCCTTGCAGGTCGGTGAACTCCTTTACCATTTCGGTGGGGAGGTCGGCCTTGCACAAAAGAGCCGCGCGCTGAGCCTTCTCGTCGCCGTTGAGTTTCTTCACGAGCTCGACAACCCGCTTCGTTTTTTCGAGATATGATCCTAACTTTGCGTGAAACGTGACGTGCGACAGATCCTCGACCCGATCGGCCAGCTTTTTGTGCTGATCGACGTTCCAGAAGAAGCGGGCATCGTTGAAGCGGGCCTTCAGCACCCGCTCGTTGCCCTTCTTTACCAGCCCTTCCGGATCGCCGCTGGTATTCATCACGGCGACGAAGTGCGGGGAAAGTTTTCCGGGCGCGGATTCCACCGAGAAATACTTCTGATGATGGCGCATCACCGTCGTGAGAACTTCCGGAGGAAGTTCCAAATAAGCAGGGTCGAAATCGCCACGAATCGCCGTCGGGTATTCGGTGATAAATGTGAGCGTCTCCAGCAGGCCGGCGTCGGGCTTGGCGCCGAGAGCGGCCGTCTCCGTCTCGATCTTCCTGCGTCTTTCCGCGGAGGAAAGGATGACGAAGTTGCGTCTTAATTCGCTCTCGTAATTGGCGACTGTTACTAGAATCGAGGACGATCCGAGCTTGCGATGGCCTCTGGTGATGTTGCCGCTTTTGACGCCGGCTATTTCAAAAGGAATCACTTCGTTACCCAATAACGCAACGATCCAGCGGATCGGGCGGATGAAGCGCGCTCCCGTCGGCTCCCAGTACATAGTCTTAGGCCACTGCAAGCCGAGCACCGCAACAGGCAAGGACTCAGCAAGCAACTCGCGAACCGGACGGCCTGGAACGACTTTGGTCAGTTCCCAGTAATCTCCCGCTTTGGCCATGGCGGAAAGCTCGACGCCTTGCTTACGCGCAAACCCGGCAGCGGCCTTTTCGCCAGCGGCTAGCGGCGGGCCCTTCACGATCTGCGTCTGATCCGGTGTGCGCTCGGCCACTCCGCTTGCCTGAACGACCAACCTGCGGGGAGTAGCATCCACTTGAGGAACCGCGCCGAACAGCTCCAGTTTGAGGAGTTGTTCCACGGCGGAAGGAATCATCCAATGCGGAATCTCTTCGGTCCCGATCTCCAGCAGGAAATCCAAGCCGGCGCTCATGCGGCCTCCTGTGGGACAGGCGCTTGTTGATCCACCCAAAGCTTTGCCGTTCCGACCGCCAGGTCGCGCACGCGTTTAATGATGCCGACGCGCTCGGTGACCGAGATCGCACCACGGGCGTCTAGGAGATTAAAAAGATGCGAGCACTTCAGCACTTGATCGTAGGTAGCCAGCACAGGGAAGCGAGCTTTGTCGTCGTAATCTTTGTACTTGGCGAGCAGATCTTTACATTCCGCTTCATGTTCGGCAAACAATCGCCACAGGCGGTCGACATTCGCCATCTCGAAGTTGTAAACGGAAAACTGCAACTCGTCGGCGAGCCGAACCTGGGCGTATTTCACACCCTTGGTCCATTCGATGTCGTAGACGCTTTCGACACCTTGCAGAAACGCGGTTAGCCGTTCCAGTCCGTAGGTGATTTCGGCGGCAACCGGGTCGAGATCGATGCCGCCGCACTGCTGAAAATATGTGAACTGGGTGATCTCCAAGCCGTCGAGCATTACCTGCCAGCCGACGCCCCATGCTCCGAGCGTAGGCGCTTCCCAGTTGTCTTCCTCGAACTTAATGTCATGCTTCGTAAGATCGATACCGATGGCTTCGAGGCTCCCGAGATATTGATCCAGGACGTCGTCCGGCGATGGTTTCAAGATCACCTGGAGCTGCTGGTGCTTATAGAGCCGGTTGGGATTTTCACCGTAGCGCCCGTCGGCCGGGCGACGGCTGGGCTGGACGTACGCGACCTTATAAGGATTCGGGCCGAGTACACGCAGAAACGTTTCGGGGCACATGGTGCCTGCGCCGACCTCGACGTCGTAGGGTTCCTGGATGATGGCTCCGCGCTCGTCCCAATAGCGCTTGAGCTTGAAAAGAGTCTGTTGAAAAGTGTCCATGTCGTTAGGGGTCAGGGGTCAGGAATGAAAATGGGGACAGACCGCTCGGTCCACGCGCGCGCTTGCACGTGAAATCGGAAACTTACGGGAGGGGACAGAGTAGTCTGTCCCCTTTTTCATTTTCGCCATCGTTATCAGAGAGCCTCCAATAGAGGAACCGTCATGAATTTGCGCTCGGCGTGCTGTTCCATGGTCCGCACCAGCAGACGGCGCAGGTCGGCGGCGGTCGCTTTGGTCCACTCACGCGGCGTGAGTTCGCCGATCGGCGTGGTGAACATTTCCTCGGCGATTTCGACCGATTCAGGGCTGACGCGAAACTCCGGCCAGACGCCGGCGAGGCGCACGGCCCAGATGCTGACATAGGTGACGGCGGCCCACATACGCGCCGATCGATCCGATTCGTCCGCCGCGCGCAGATACGCGAGCACAGCGGCTAATAACCTGAAGAATCGCTCGTTCGGCTCGTGCGGCGGCAGCAACTGCTCAGTGACCTCGGTAAAGTAATCCAGCGCCATGCTCGACGCGTAATCAGATTGCAGCGCGAACTGCGACTCGATCAGCTCGCAACCCGAGAGGCTCGCCAACTCGGCATTCTCTTTCTGAAAATAGGCCATCCGAACCTGGGACAGCCGCTCCAGCCCCGAACCGAAGGTGCTTTTCGGCCGGCGGGCCCGGCGCGCTATGCCGCGCAACTTCCCCAGATCGCGGGTGAAGAAACTGACCACGAGATCGGCTTCCCGAAAAGGGTACGTGCGCAGGACGAAGGACTCGCTTACCCGCGCTGGCATAGGTCAGGCGTTAAAAGATCAGGGTAACATGAAGCGGCCGGGAGCGTACCGATCGACTAACACGCGGTTGACCTACAGCGAGGTTGGATTACACGTGACCAGGCCCCTGGGCAGTTGGAGTGCGGGCGCGATACGACAGTTCAGCGGAAACCGAGGTTTGGCCGGCCGGACAGCCGCTCCTATACGCAACATGCGTCCTCCATCGCCGCGTGGCGTCCTGAGCCAAGCCGGAGGATTGCTGCCGAGTATCGCCAGGCAGACTAACGACAAACGGCGTGGAGGCTTGATGTTGGTCCAGCAATGATATATGTTGATCCAAGCTAAATGGTCCCTGCGGCCGATTCGCTTCAGGAGTCTAAATGAAAGGTGTTCACCGAATGAGAATCGCCACGGTGGCCATGGCGATGCTCGCAACATCCGCTGCGCGACCGATGCTTGCGCAGGAGCGTTCGCCGGTCGACTTGACGGGCACATGGCGCTGGGTTCATCACGAGGATCAATATGAACATGAGCCGGGCGCCGATCCCGGTGAATATTGGGGGCTCCCTCTGAATGACGCCGCGCGCATGCGGGCGGACACGTACAACGAGGAATGGATTTCCACTGCGCCACTCATGCAGTGCAGACCGCGGCCGGTGACCTACCAGCCTCTGGGCCTCGATCCCATGCGGATCGAGGAAATGGTCGATCCGGTGAACCGGCAACTTCTGGCGCTTCGGGTGTCCTACGAAAAGACTCCCGGCGAGCGGATGATCTGGCTCGACGGCCGTCCGCGTCCTTCGCAGTACGCGAAACATTCCTGGGAAGGTTTTTCGCTCGGGAAGTTCAAAGGCGACACGTTGGAGGTTACCGCGACGCACATAAAGGAAGGTTTCGCGCGCCGCAACGGAGTGCCGTCCAGTTTTCGGGCAACGGTGATCGAGCAAGTGTCCTTGGATGAACCATTCCTGACGTGGGTAGTCACGATCATGGATCCCGATTACATGACCGAACCGCTGATGAAGAGCTCGACCTACGTGCGGGCGCCCACCTTGAGGCTCCCTCAATACCCGTGTCAGCCCGAAGAAGAACAAACGCCCGGCGCGGGATACCGCGTGCCCCATTATTTGGTGGGAGAGAATCCCTACCTCACCGAAGATGCCGTGAAATATAGAGTGCCGATCGAAGCCACGAGGGGCGGGGCCGAGACAACTTATCCAGAATGGCGCTCTATTCTAGCAAAGCTCTCGCCGCCCACTGCCCAGAGTCAACTGAAGCCGGTTTACAACGACGCATCGACCAAAATAGCGGAACGCGCGGACTCCGAACCAAAACGCGCCCCCAGCTTCGATCCTGTTGAAGCGCTGCACGTCGCGGGGAATGTATACATGGTGGGCGGAGCAGGGGGTAATATCGCCGTTTCAGTGGGCGGCGACGGGATCATCATGGTCGACTCGGGCGCCGCGCCGGCGAGCGATAAAGTTCTGTCCGCCATCCGGCACGTGTCTGAGGTCCTGAAGCCGGCGGATCGGCCGGACTCCGCTTCGCCCTTTGGCGATACATGGCAAGCCACGCACGCATTTCGAGATCCGGCGATTCGGATGATCATCAACACAAATGACAGTGCGGATCATGTGGGCGGAAATGCCAGTATCCGAACATCGCCGCTCTTTCATCCGCTCGCGGACAACAGTCCCGTGGTGATCATTGCCCAAGACATGGTCCAACGCAGAATGACGGATCGGAAGGCACCGGAGTTATCGATTCCCACGAGCACGTACTTTTCCGAAAAATACACGATCCACCGTTTCTTGAATAATCAGGCCATTCAAATCTTCCACATGCCCAACGCAATCACCGACGGCGACAGTGCGGTTTTCTTCCGACGTTCCGACGTGATCGTGACGGGCGACATCTACAACAGCGATATTTATCCGCCGATCGACGTGGAAAAAGGAGGAAGCATCGACGGTGAAATCGAATCGCTGAACAGGCTCGCCGACTTATGCGTTACGGAGTTCATGTCTCAAGGCGGAACCATGATCATTCCGGGGCATGGATGGATCAGCGACGCAGGCGATCTGGGGTATTATCGCGACATGCTTATCATCATTCGCGATCGCATCCAGCAGATGATCGATAAGGGGATGACGCTACCGCAGGTGAAAGCAGCAAAACCCACCATGGACTACGATCCGGAGTACGGGCGACAACCCGGTGCGACAGCGCAGTTCGTGGAAGCCGTGTACCACGGGCTGAAGGACAAGAAGCCAGAGAAGACGAAGCAAGCGCTCGCCCACTGAACCCATGGAACGGAGCATATGCACTGAGTGCTTCACGCGAAAGAGGAGAGACAAAATGAGAGTCGCAATTTTCACTCTGCCGATTACCGTCATGCTGCTGTCGAGCCAGCCAATGGCGGCCCATCATTCGTTTGCCGGCACTTACGACGCAGCCAAGGAGATCACGATTAAAGGAAAAATCGTAGAGGTGTCGCTCCGCTCCCCGCACTCGTTCTTTTTCGTGGAAGCGGAGGACGCAAAAGGAACGGTGCAGCGCTGGTCGATCGAAGGCGCGTCGGCGAGCCAGTTCGCGCAACAGGGTGTGACCAGGGATGCCCTCAAGGTCGGAGACCAGGTCGAAGTCATCGGAAACCCCGCGCGTAGCATGACGACGGGCTTTCGAGCGCGCCTGCTCAAGATCACGCGCCCGAGCGACGGCTGGACTTGGGGAACGCGCCCGGGTGAGCAGGTTCAATAGCAATTTTTCGATGGGGCGGAGATCCGTGGTGAAAGCATGAGTCTTTCGAAGCTTAGGTGGCGGAGCGTGGGATGCCGGTTGCTCGCGGCCGGGTTGGTTCTCTTCCTGGCGCAAGCCGGGATCTTCGCACAGGCAGGCCGGGGCGGGCGGGGTGGTCCTCCCCCGACGGCGAAAGCATCCGCCCCGATTGACTTGACTGGATATTGGACGTCGGTCGTTACCGAAGACTGGCACCTGCGGATGGTCACCGCGCCGAAAGGCGATTTCGGGGTCGGCGCTCCCGGCGCTGTCGTGCTGCCCGGAGGCGGTGCGTTTGGACTGGGCCCCAATCCTTCCGACGGAGGCAACATCCCTTACAAGGCCGCCGGCGCTCAAGCAGCGATGAAATGGGACCCCGCAAGGGACGAGGCCGAAGGCAATCAGTGCAAGGCCTACGGCGCTCCGGGCATCATGAGATTGCCGACGCACTTGCGTATTACCTGGCAGGATGACAATACGCTGAAGATTGAGGCGGACTACGGCACCCAGACCCGCCTCTTCCATTTTGTTCCGCCGCCACAAGGCGGACAGATCAATTTTCAATCCGGGGCCTACGTTCCTCCCGAGGCTACGAAGATGGACCCGCCTCCTGGAGTCCGGCCGAGCGGGCAAGGTTACTCGGTCGCCATGTGGACCATTATGGGTGGCGCGCGAAACTATGAGCGCGGCGGCAGCGTGAAGGCGATCACCACCCACTTAGAGCCAGGTTATTACTGGAAGAACGGGATGCCCTATACCGCGAATGCCGTTCTTACCGAGCACTTCCGAACGCTGAAGCTGCCGGACGGCAGCGAGTGGATCATACTCGTGCAGATCGTTGAGGACCCCGAATATCTAACGCAGCCGTTCATCGTTAATTATCACTTCAAGAGGCTTCCCGACGGATCCAAGTGGAACCCAACTCCCTGTTCGGTCAAGTAACGATCACCGCAGTTCGATCACGAGGCGCGCTCGACCACCGCTAACGGTGACGGCCGCTTTTCGCCCGAGATTCATCATTCTGTGATCGTCTGAAAGTACACTGATTATCAGCTTGGCGGACCTCGGACGACGAGCCGACAATCCAGAGCGACGTTTCCGATCTAGGCCCGCCCCATTGCGAGAACCTTCTCCAAGGGCATTTCCAAAGCCATTTTCAAAGGAAGATACGATGAGTGCAATGCCTTCGATGGTTTCGATCGGCGATGAAGGGGTTCTAAACCGGGAAGTGGCGCCGAAACTCCTGGACGTCTGGATCGACCGCGATTTAGGGTGGCTAGATTTCAACGAACGCGTGCTCGCCGAAGCGCTCGACCAACGGACGCCCTTGCTGGAGCGGGTGAAGTTCCTGGCGATTGTAAATTCGAACCTCGACGAATTCTTCATGAAGAGGGTCGCGGTGTTGCGTAAGGCGTCGACGCCGGAACGGGTTGAATTGCTCGGGAAAGTGAGAGAGAGAATCGTTCATTGCCTTCAGGAGCAGGCCGTGTGTTTCCGGGATACGATCGTCCCTGAACTCGCCCGCCATGGAGTCCACCTTCTAAAATGGGACGAGTTGACCGAGGCTCAACAGGCCGAGGCCGGCGCTTACTTCGATACCGAGATCTCGCCGGCGCTGACGCCTTTGGTTTTTGATCCGGCTCACCCCTTCCCTTTTCTTTCGAATCTGTCGACGTCGCTGGCCTTTGTTCTCGAGGATCCCCAGAAAGAGACGACTTCCTATGCTCGCGTGAAGGTACCGTCCGTGCTGAAACAGTGGGTCGCGCTCGAGACGAACGTGCCCGTTGGACAAAGAGCTTTTGCTGCGCTGTACGAAGTCATTCGCGGCAACGTGCACAAACTCTACGGCGGTATGAAGCTTACGGGGACTACGATGTTCCGCCTCACACGCGACGCCGAGGTGGAGATCGACGATGAATCCGAGGAAGCGCTCCGCGATCTGGTCAGGGAGCAAGTCAGGCAGCGCCGTTACGAGCCCGTGGTGAGGCTCGAATTCGCGGAGGGCTCCGACCACGCTATCCGGGCGATGTTGCAAGAGCGCTTTAAGCTCTCGCCGGCGGATATCTATGAATCCCCCGGCGAATTGGACTACACGTCCCTGTTCCAGATCGCGGGATTGCCGATTCCTTCGTTGCGTGACCCCGCCTGGAGTCCGCTTCCTCCGCCGGCCCTTGAGAACAGTCCGGACATCTTCGCGGCCATCAGAACCGGTGACGTCCTCGTGCACCATCCTTACGACAGTTTCGAGGACAGCGTCGAAGAATTCATCGCCGCGGCGGCCACGGACCCACAGACGGTCGCTGTTAAGATGACTGCATACCGCATCGGCGACGACACCCCGTTTGTACAGTCGCTTGTCAATGCCGCTGAAGGCGGCAAACAGGTCGCCTGCGTGATTGAAATCAAGGCTCGGTTCGACGAAGAACGCAATCTGCATTGGGCCGCGGAACTGGAACGGGCCGGGGCGCACGTGACCTTCGGCATGCAGGGTCTAAAGACTCACGCGAAGCTCGCGCTGGTTGTCCGCAAGGAGGCGTCGGGGCTCCGCAGCTACGTCCACGTCGGCACGGGGAATTACCATGCGCGCACCGCTCACCTGTACGCAGATGTTGGCCTGTTCACGTGCAATCCCGGGATCACCCGGGACGTAAGCAACCTGTTCCACTATCTGACGGGACATTCGCAGGCGCCCGGTTGCACCGAGCTATTGGTGGCGCCCGCGAACATGCGTCCGCGCTTGCTCGATCTGATTCGGAGAGAGATCTCCAACAAGAAGGCGAATCTCCCGGCACGCATCGTCGCCAAGATGAATCAATTGGAAGATCCGGAAATCATCGACGCTCTCTGCGACGCCGCCGTCGCGGGAGTTCCCGTCGAGTTGATCGTTCGAGGGTTCTGCTGCCTCCGTCCCGGCGTACCGGGCCGCACCGAGGGCCTGCGGGTACGGTCCATCATCGGACGCTTCCTGGAACACTCCCGCATTTTTCATTTCGCGGCCGGGCTCGACGAACCGACGCAAGGGGAATTCTACATTGGCTCGGCGGACTGGATGTATCGCAATCTCTCTAAACGCGTCGAGGTTGTCACGCCGGTGCGGTCCAAAGAGGCGAAGGAGAAATTATGGGAGATTCTCGACGTCTGCCTGAGGGACCGCCGGCAAGCCTGGATGTTGCAAGAAGAGGGTACGTACGTGCGGCTGAAATCCGGCGAGGGGAGCCAAGGCCCGGAGGCAGTGGGAACCCATGCAACGTTGATGGAGTTAGCGCGTCATCGGTCAGAATAGGCTGGCGCGGAAGAGAGGCCATTAAAAGGAGAGCCGGGCATTATGCAACTCGGGATGATCGGGCTAGGGCGCATGGGCGCCAACATGGTCCGCAGATTAATTCGTGGCGGACACGAATGCGTGGTATTCGACATGAATCCCGCAAGCGTTTCCCGCTTGGTGGAGGAAGGCGCTACCGGGTCGGATTCGCTCGATGATTTCACGAGTAAGTTGGCCGGGCCCCGAGCTGTTTGGCTGATGGTCCCGGCCGCGGTGGTGGATGGAACCCTGGAACAACTCGTTCCACGATTGCAAAAGGATGACATCGTTATTGACGGCGGGAACTCTTACTACATCGACGATATCCGGCGAGAGAAGGAGTTGCTGGCGAACGGTTTGCATTATGTCGACGTAGGCACCAGCGGCGGCGTTTATGGGCTGGAGCGCGGATACTGCCAGATGATCGGCGGTGAGCCCGAGATCGTCGAGCATCTCGATCCGATCTTCGCGACGCTGGCGCCGGGCGCTGGAACCATCGATCGGACCCCCGGCCGTGAAAAGACGGGTGGCACAGCCGAAAACGGTTATCTCCATTGCGGGCCTGCCGGCGCCGGGCACTTCGTAAAAATGATTCACAACGGAATCGAATACGGCATCATGGCGGCCTATGCCGAAGGATTCAATATCCTGCACAAGGCAAACGTGGGAACGAGCAATCGTGAGGTGGACGCCGAGACAACTCCGCTGCGCAATCCAGAACACTATCAATACGATTTCAATTTAGCCGACATCACAGAAGTATGGCGGCGTGGAAGCGTCGTTGCCTCCTGGCTGCTGGATTTAGCGGCGATCTCTTTGCTGGATCAACCGACGCTTGCGAACTTCTCGGGATGCGTTTCGGATTCCGGCGAAGGACGGTGGACCTTGCAGGCCGCCATCGATGAATCGGTGCCCACGCCGGTGCTGAGCGCGGCCGTCTACGAACGGTTCCTGTCGCGGGGCGAAGGCGACTTCGCCTGCAAGATCCTTTCGGCCATGCGGTATCAGTTTGGCGGGCACATAGAAAAGGCGGCCGCGAAGTAAGAGGCAACCTTCATGGGCGTCACCCTCGCAACTCTACGTGGGTTTGCAGGTAGCCGAGAACCTGAGCCCGAGACAACACTCCTTCGAGGTGATGATCGGAAATGACGGGCAGCTGATTGAGATCGTAGCGGCTCATAGACTCCAGCGCGTTGCTCAAAGGCATTTCCGGTGTCACGGATCGAAGATCGTCCAGGGGGCGCATAATGTCCCGCACGGTTGTCAAGGGCCATTTTGCACGGTCGATTTGTTTGATTTCGTGGGGTGTGACCAGGCCCGTGACTTCACCTTTATCCATCACGAAGAAACAGCGCCGGCCGGTGCGAAGCAACTCCTGATCCACGAAATTCTGCACATTTAGCCATCCATCCACGGTGGGACAATCCCTTGTCATTACGTCCGCGACCCGCACTCCCTCGAAGGCATGCGCCAGTCCGACCTGCAAATAACTCTCCCGCGCTGCCTGCAGCAGAAACCATCCGATAAAGGTTATCCACAGGCCTCCTATCCCAGCTCCGCCAAAGAATCGAAAAATACCGAAGGCGATGAACAAGTAAGCCACGACTTGGCCCACTTTCGCGGCGGATTGAGTCGAACGGTCGGCGTTCCCGGTCTTCCACCAAATGAGCGCCCGCAGCACTCGCCCGCCGTCGAGAGGATATCCAGGAATGAGATTGAAAAGAGCCAGTGTGAGATTGATATATCCGAGCCATAGCAGCATGGCGGTCCAGGGATCGGTCGACGGATCGCCGATCCAACGCGCCAGCGTCAGGCAAATCCCGCCGATGACCGCACTGGTCAGCGGACCGACTAACGCCATCCAGAACTCGACTTTCGCGCTCAGGGGATTTTTCTCAATCTGAGAAACTCCACCCAAGGCAAACAGTGTGATCTCTTTCACCGGCAGTTGGTTTGCGGTCGCCACGAGCGAATGGGCCAGCTCGTGAAGAAGGAGAGAGACGAAAAATAGAACGGCTGTCCCCAGCGCCAGGGTCAAGATGACGCCATCGCCCCATGCCGGATTGCTAGCGTGAAACTGCGAGGACAGCGAAAAAACGATGAGGAGCGCGATGAGAAACCAGCTATAATGCAGCCCAATCTTGATCCCAAACACTCGCCCGATTATTATTTGTGATCGCAAAGTCTTGTGCCTCCCTTGCACTTACCGGCCGTCAGAGATCCGGCTCGCTGTTTCGGTTACCACACTCGACGGTGCAGGAAGCTCCGTGACATTCCGACCGCCGCCGAGCGCCTGGACGAACTCCACCGAAGTTACCATCTCATTTACGCCCAGAATCACCTGGATCTGCTGAGGAGATCGGGCCAATCGAGGGAACGATTTGCCGCTTCCGCAATCGTGATTGTGGGAACGCGTCCGCGAGCTATACGCTGCCCTACCCGTTCAATTAACCTCGACCACAAAGTGTCAGGTTTGGAATCGAAGACGAGATCCGCGTCGCCGGCGAAGATGTGCCAGAATCCTTCCTTAGTTTCGTTTTCCAATTGTCCGGGGCCCCAACCGCAATACCCCAGGTAAACGCGGAACTCGCCAGGATCGGTCCGATCCGACAACGTCTTCTCCAGAAGCGTTTTCGACGTAACCAGATAGACCTTGCCGGAGACATGAGTCGCCCCCTCCGGCATCACACTCGCTCTCAGCAGGGCCAGCAGGTTCTGGACCTCTACAGGGCCGCCCGCATAAACGGGATCGGAGCGTCCCTTCGCTCCCTTATATTCCTGGAGCGCCCGGGAGACCGGCACGTCCGTGCGGCGATTGATCGCCAGCCCCACTGTCCCATCGTGATCGTAATGGACCAGCAAAATCACTGTTTGGGCAAATACGGGATCCCGCGAGTCTCTTTGCGCGACCAAGAGTTTGCCAATCCCGAGATCTTGAACACGGGTCGACTGAGCCGGAAGGGTCAGGCTGCCGCACAGAACCGCCGCTGCAATCCTTAGCGATCGGCAGCATCTCCGCGTCATGCCTCATTCTCTCCTTTGTCAGACGAGCACTCAAGTCCACAACACTCTATGCACGAAAGCGGCATCGGAATCGGACGCGTTACCGGGCACCTCGGGCTTCAAAGCTCGGCAAGCGCCTGGTGAACCAGATGAATGCTGATCGCGCCCTCGCCGACGGCCGAAGCAACCCGTTTCACACTGCCGGCCCGCGCGTCGCCCACCGCGAATACGCCCGGCAGACTGGTTTCGAGCATCTGCGGCGGGCGGGCGAGCGGCCATCGCGGGTTCGGGTGCAGCCCTCCGGCCACCTCCAGATCGCGTCCGGTGAGCACGAAGCCTTTATCGTTCAACGCGAGGCAGCCCCGCAGCCAGTCCGTTCGAGGCGATGCTCCCGTCATAATAAACACGTGCTGAATCCCGCGCGTCGACCTCTCACCGGTGGGGCGGTCCTGCCAGATGACGCGTTCCAGGCGAGTCTCGCCGTCGAGCGCGACGATCTCCGTATTGAGGTGCAACTCAATCCGCGGATTCTCGGTCAATCGCTGGATCAGGTAACGCGACATGGTGCTCGACAGCTCGCCGGACCGCACCAGCATGTACACCTTGCGTGCGGTCTGGGCTAGAAACATCGCGGCCTGACCCGCGGAGTTTCCCCCGCCGACCACAGCGACCTCTTCGTCCTCGCACAACTGCGACTCGATGTACGTGGCGCCATAATAGATCCCCACGCCTTCGTACTTCTCTAAATTCGCGAGTTCCGGCTTGTTGTACTGCGCTCCGGTCGCGATCACAATCGCCCGTGCCGGCAATACTTCTCCGCCGTCGAGCACCACTTCGTAAGGCCTGCGGTCGCAGTTCAGGCGCACAACGCTGCGTGCGATCATCATGTTCGCGCCGAATTTCTGCGCCTGCGTAATCGCGCGCGCGGCCAGTTCCTGTCCGGAGACTCCGGTTGGGAAACCCAGGTAGTTTTCGATCTTGGAACTCGATCCCGCCTGCCCTCCGGGAGCAGTCGTTTCGATCACCAGGACATCGAGGCCCTCGGAGGCCGCGTAGACCGCGGCCGCGAGACCCGCTGGCCCGGAGCCCACGATGACCAGATCGCGCACATGTGGGTCGTCGACGTTGATGTTAAGATCCAGACAATTCGCCACTTCCTGAATCGACGGGCTCCGCAGTACATTTCGACCGTTGCAGACCACCACCGGAACCTCCGACGCCTTCACGTGGAAACGATCTAACAGCTCCTGCGAGCCGCGGTCCGAGTCGAGATCGACGTACGTGTAGGGATGTCCGTTCCGGCTGAGAAACTCGCGCAACTGCAGGGTCTGCGCGGAGTGGCGCGAACCCATCAGGATCACGTTGCCATAGCCGTGGCTGATGAGTTCGAGCCGGCGCAAGATGAAGGCACGCAAGACGATCTCGCTCAATTCCGCGTCTTTCGCCACCAGCGCTCGCAGCGCGTCGCCGCCAAGCTCCAAAAACTCGCCCGGTTCGGTCACGCGGCCACGCACCAGACTTCGCTGGCCGGAGATCATGGTCATTTCGCCGGTAAATTCGCCGGGCCCGTGCGCGGCCACGGGACGCTCACCGTCGAGCGTGGGCTGCACGATCTCCATGCGACCAGAGAGCAGCACGAAAAATGGAACGGCCACATCGTTGGGCTGAAAGAGAATTTCGTCGCGTTCGACTCCGCGAGAGCGGGCCGCCGTTCGAATACGATCGATCTGGGCCGCTGTCAGGACGGGGAAGGCCTGAGTGCGGGCGTCAAGGGCGTTGCGCGCCGGCCAAGACGACATAGTTCATTTTCTCACCGCTCCGACCGAAGAACAAAAAGCCAAGGCCCAAGGCTGCCCCGTATTCGAGCGCCTGCAGGGGCCGATGGTACGTCGCTATTCATGGGAGTGGAGGGTTTGCAGAGATGTAAGCGGGAGCTCGCTCGCATCTTGACTTTTGCCAGGCTCTCCGCGTCGGCCGGCGGTTGGGAAGTAGTTTGTCGACTCGACCCAAGCAGGGGAGGGCGCCCGTCTTCCGTCAGTCCACGCCGAAATCGTAACCCTTTCCCAGCAGTCCTTTCTTGTCATCGCCGCTGCCGAGGATAAAAAACAAATATTCGCCGGCCTTATTCATAGGAACGGACAAGCGGAAGAGGCTTGGGGCGACTTCTTTCGATTCGTACTGCCTGGCTGCGTTCACCGGGAATACAGGCTTACCGGCCTTCTTTCCGAAATCAAGATCGCGCCGGTTTGAACCGCGCTCGAGATTCAGAAGAGCGAGGTCGTCAATGGTCGCTTTTTCGGCGAGGCGAACGTAAAAGGTCGCGGGGCCGTTCTCGGCGCGAATCTTCGCGTTGGGACCAATCACCGAGCCAATGACGTGCCCCTTCACCAAACCGGCGGAGAGTGAGGAAATCTTACCGGGCTGTTTGGACGCGACGACCTGTTTGAGATCGAGAGCGAGAAACTGTTCCTTTGCCGTCAAGTAATAGATGCCGGGTTCTGGAGGGACCTTCGCGGCGAGAGGGTCGGAGGACGGCTTCGGCGGCGGAGCAGGAGGACCGCTAGGGGCGGCGGGAGGAGGGGGCGGGGCTGGAGGCGTGTAGGGAAGAGTCGGATCCACCAGGTATTTGATGACAATCTCGCTGACCCCCGAACTCCGTAGCGCCACGATTTCATCCGCGTTCAAATCGAACGCCTTGGCGTTGCGTTTGACGCGGGCGACGATAAGTTCATCGGACAAGCCGGCGTGGGAGAGACGAATGACTTCCTCGATGGTCAAAGAGCCGGGCGCTGCTTTTTGCGAATCCTGAGCGCCCAGCGTCGAAACGACGATGAAGAGAACCACGCCAGCGATCCATGGACGTATCATAAGGCGGACTCCAGAAAAGGTTATCACTCTTGCGGGGAAGAGTGGGCTGAGTCGTCCTTGCATGTTCTCAGCAGAGAAGATAGCCTAAGAAATGCCGATTTCGTTGGAGCCCGACCCATGCCACCCACGGAAGCACCTCCGGGAGTACTTAGGTCCGACACGCTCGCCTTACTGTATCAAAATATCCTGACTGGCATTGTGCGAATTCAGGGAGGCCGTCAACCCCTTACCGACGTGGACGCGTTTCGCCGGCGCATGAAGGCTGCGCTTCAGGAGGCGGAGCGGGAAGCGGGCGTGGCTGGATACGGTTCGGGCGAGATCCGCGATGCCGAATTTGCAGTCGTCGCCTTCCTTGACGAAGCCATCCTTTCGTCCAAGGAGCCTAAAGCGGAAGAATGGCGCAAAAAACCCCTTAACATCGAGCTTTTCGGGCAGGCTGTCGCAGGCGACGTCTTCTTTGACAAACTGCTGGACATCGAACGCCGCCGAGACTCGGCGCAGTTGGCGGACTTGCTGGAGGTATATCTGTTGTGCCTCCTGCTGGGCTTCGAAGGACGATTTGCGCCGCCCCTTCGTGGCGAGGCCTTTCGTATCATGGAAAGGCTTCGGGGGCGGATTGAAACGATCCGGGGAACGGATTATGAGCTTTCGCCGCCGATGGAATTCCGAGCGGAGCCGGTGGCGGCCGCTGCGGCGCCTGCACCGAATTGGTGGTGGTGGGTCGCGGGCTCAATCGCTGCCGCGGTGCTTCTTTTTTTTCTGTATCAGTGGAGCCTGTCCTGGCGCCTGAGCCAGATCCAGTCCGGCGTCCCGAAACCTACGCTGAGTCGCGCGGCATAACCTCATGATCCGTCGACTTCTCTTCATCCTCTTTCTCTACGTGGTCCTGGTTTGGCTCATTGTCTTTTATTTGCATTCCGGCGATACGAAAAGAATGTTGGATCAGGGGCTGCTGTGGACGGCGGGTGGCGTAGCGGCTCTCCTGTTGTGGCTGATCCTGGAGCGCGTGGTGGGTTGGTGGCGAGCGCGGCGGGCGATTACTATGAGCCGGCCCGTGGCGCAGGGCGCGCCGGCCACGCCGATGCATGAAGATGACGCGGCCTTGCTGAGCCTTCTTCACGAGGCCGATCAGCGGCTCGCGCAGGCACCCGGCGCGAGGCCAACACGGGCTTTGGATTTGCCGTTGTATTTGATCGTGGGGCCGGCAGGGGTCGGAAAAACGGCGGTACTCCACAACTCCGGAATTGAACCGTCGCTTCTGGCGGGGCAAGTTGTAGGGGGTAACGCATCGGTGAACCCGACGCGCGTGGCGAATCTATGGCTCGCGGAGCAGGCCTTATTCCTGGAGGTGGGCGGCCGCGTTTTTGGCAATGAGCCCGGTCGCTTCGCGGAATTTATCAGCCGATTGCGGCCAGACGCTGCCGTAACGAAATGGAAGTCGTGGCTTCGACCGGCTGGAAAGTCTTTGCTTCTGCGGGCCGTCGTGCTGGTTTACGATGTTCGGGAGTTTTCGGGAACGCCGGAGTTATCGAAACTGGATCGCGCTGCCCAGCAAGTCCGCGAACGGTTGTCCGCCATTGCGAACTCACTCGGGGCAGAGTTTCCGGTCTATGTGCTTTTCACGAAGCTCGATTCCATGCCTTACTTCGCCGAGTTTTTTGCGCGTTTGGCAGAAGCCGAGTCGGGCCAAGTGCTGGGAGTGCTCGCGCCGGAGCAATCCAGGACGGAGACCGAGGACCGGGTTTGGGCGGAAGCGGAGACCCGACGCCTGAACAGCCAGTTTAACTCTTTGTTCCTCCATTTGAGCGAGCGGCGACTGCTGGCTCTGTCGCAAGAGCTTGAGCCAGGGCGCAAGGGCGCGGTCTACGAGTTCCCCAGGGAGTTCAAAAGAATTCGAACGCCGCTCGTGCAGTTTCTGGTGGACGTCTTCAAGCCCGATCCCTTGAAAGCAGGACCACGATTACGTGGCTTCTTCTTCGCAGGTACCCGCAAAGGGGACCGGTCGGCGCCGGAAGGGACGGGCGCGCTTGGTGCTTTCGCGCCGGCTATGGGTGCCGCGGGGGCCACCCAGATCTTCCGCGCGGATGTCACGGCTTTGTTCGGCAAAGCGCCAAAGTCCGGCTCCGGCCCGTCGACGGATCGCTGGATGTTTGTAACGGATTTTTTCCACAAGGTACTGAGCCAAGACCGCCCGGCGGTGAAACATCTAGCGAGTCCATCCAAGCTCGATCGATATCATCGAATCGCTGTTGGCGCCGCGGCGGGATTAGCCCTTTTTCTGGGCTTGGTCTGGACTATTTCTTGGATCGGAAACTGGCGACTGGAATTCGATGTCAGGAGCGCGGTCGAAGATGCCCGGCGGGGAGACAATACCCTGAGCTTGCCGAATTTACAAGCGTTGGACCGGCTTCGCCAAAGATTGGAAGACATCGGGAAAGATGATTCGCTCAGTCTCCACTGGGGCCTATACACGGGCGGCCGTTTACGTGCGACGGCACAGAAAGCGTACTTCGAGCGGCTCAAGGGATTAAGCCTGGACCGGATCAACCAAACGCTCATCGCGAGGCTGTCGCAGGCCGGCGCAGGGGGCCAATCGGAGAGCACGAAGCCGATCTACGAACGGCTGAAGACCCACCGCACTATCACGGCACTGGGATGTTCAGTGGACCGGCCGCTGGTCTCAAAAATCCTGAAGGAGACGGCGATTGACGCTCATCCTGGTCTCCCGGACGAGCAACTCGCTGTGCTCCGTATGCAACTCGATTTCTATACGTCGCAATTAGGCGTAAACGGCGAGTTGCCGACAAACCTTCCCGAAGACCCGGCGGCCGAGGCGAAAGCCCGCCTCTACCTGCGCCAGGCAGGCGGACTGGAACAGCAACTTCGCGCTGTGTTGAGCGATCTTGGTCAGCAAATCAAGCCGCTGGCAGTAGCGGACTATGCGGACGATTACGCTTCGGTTCTGACCGGCCCCACCGAGTTCGCCGGGGTATTCACGAAGAAGGGGCTCGCCGCCTTCGACGACATGGTGGAAAAGGGCAATTTTGGCAGCGCCGGCGAACGGTGCGTGATGGGAGATTTTTCAGGCGTGACGCAACAGGCCGCGGACCTGCAAGTCAAGGACCGGCTCCGGTCCCTTTATTACCGGCAGTATGCGGATGCGTGGCACGAATTCCTCGGCGCGTTCAGCGTGATTCCTTATTCGAGTCCCGCGGATGCAGCCCGGCGGTTGAACATCCTGGCAGGTCCCCGGTCGCCGCTGCTCGGGATTGTGAAACTAGCCGCTGTGAATACGAGTTTTCCACCGGCCAAGCCCGGAGAATTGAGCTGGTGGGAGAAGAGAGCCCAGGACGTCGGCTTGGGCGGTCTGGTCCAAGCGCAGGCCCAGGCGCAGGCAAAAGACGACAAAGCTGTTGCTCAGCTCCGGCAATTGGCGGGCGACGACACAATTATGATGACCGCCGCGGACGTGGCCCGGATGTTCCAACCCGTCGCGCTCACGACCCCGCCTGAACTGGACCGACTGGTGAACGATAATGACGCGGCATATGTGCAAGGGCTTCGAGGGTTGCAGCAAAGCCTGGAAGCGCTCTCGCGCGCATCGGGGGCGGAAGTAGCGACGGTCATCCCGCAGGTGCAGACCGCGCTCACTCAGGCTCGATCCGCACAAACGGCGCTGGCAGATAAGTTTACGGATGTCGGCAATGAGGGTCTGAGCCGACAAGTCGCCGACCTGCTGGAACAGCCGATCCGGCTGGCCGCCTCCAAGATCCCCTCGCCCCCCGTGACGGGCCCCGGTAAAAAGAACGGTGAGCTCGCGCAGTTTTGCCGGGCGATGTCGCCCATTCTCGCGAAGTATCCTTTCCGTTCCGTCGGCCAGGATGACGCGACGCTTAACGATGTCGCCAAAGCATTTGCACCACTTGAGGGACTCGTTTGGAAGTACGTGCAACAATCCGGGTCCGACCTGGCGGTTCGCGTAGGCCAGGAGTGGCAACCGAATCCCATGCTTCAGGGAATGAAGGTATCGCCGGAGCTGCTGGCGTTTCTCAACCGGTCGCAGCAGCTCACAGGCGCACTTTTCGCCGAGGGTGGAATGTTGCAGCCAAAGGTAAAGTACGTCTTGAGACCGGTACCGGGGCAGACCATCACGATCCGTCTGATGCTCGATGGCGACGAATTGAATTCACGCAATCCTCTGCAGAAGACATTCTACTGGCCGGCGGCGGCGGGCGCGAAGGCGGGAGCCGACGGCATAGTCGAAGCGGGGGGCGGCTTTTCGACCGGGTTCGGGCATTTTGACGGGCTTTGGGGGGTATTCAGGCTGTTCCAGAACGCCGATGAGCGGCCAAACGGCACGCGCGTCGTTCAGTGGAGCGAGATTCGGGGCCGCGGCGTGGCAGTTCCGCAGAAACTTAACCCGCCGGCGAAGGTGGAGATGGTGGAGCTACCCGGCAATATCGATCTGTTTAACCCCAAGTTTTTTGAGGCGCTGCAGTGCCCGGCCAGGGCGGCGGTGGCGAATTAGGCAGAGTTCCCAAGTCCCGGCCAAGAATCGGCATGGCCCGATAACTGAACAAACATTTGCTCGCATTCGTGATATATTATGTTGAATTGTTCAGCGGTGAACTACGCGGGCCCGCGAACTGAGCAGACGGGCCTGTGGATTGCGGGTAGGAGGAACGAAGCCTATGGCCGGCAAAGATAGCCTGCAGAAGAAGTTAAGTCGGGTGCGTCCGCCGCGCGTGCACATCACCTACGACGTGGAGACCGGCGACGCGATCGAGAAGCGGGAAATTCCATTTGTCGTGGGAGTGATGGCAGATCTGTCGGGGCAGCCCGATCAGCCCCTGCCGCCGCTCAAGGACCGCAAGTTCGTCAACATCGATAAAGATACCTTCGACCCGGTGCTGGGACAAATCAATCCACGCCTCGCCTTTAAGGTCGATAACAAACTGAGCGAAGACGACAGCCGGCTGGGCATTGAGCTCCGATTCAATTCGATGGCGGACTTCGAGCCAGCCGCGGTGGCGAAACAGATTCCCGCGTTGAGAAAATTGCTGGAGTTGCGCGGCGCGTTGCAGAATCTACGGTCGAGCTTGATCGGAAACGACAAGCTAGAGTCGATTCTCCAGGAGGTCCTAAATAACACCGAGGCCCTCCAGCGAATCAGGGCGGAGGCGGGCAATCAAACCGCCTCAGAGACTGGCAAGGAGGGATAAGCCATGGCCACCGATTCCAGTCCCAAGAAACAAGCTCAAGGCACGACATCCATCCTCGAAACGACCACGGAGGGAAGCCTGCTGGACGCCATCGTCGAAACCGGGCGTCTGGGGCAGACCAGGGAGGAAAAGTCAAGAAACAAAGGGTATCTCAAGGATCTGGTCGACCAGGTTTTGGTGGGGCAGATCAAGATTGACGCCGACACCGACAGAATGCTGGGCGAACGGATCAAAGAGCTCGACGAGTTGGTTTCTGCTCAATTGAATGAAGTGATGCACGCGCCGGAGTTCCAGAAACTAGAGGGCTCGTGGCGGGGCCTGCAATATCTGGTGTCGAACACCGACACGTCCGTCATGCTGAAGATCCGGGTGATGAACGTCAGCAAGAAGGACATTCTCAAAGACTTCACCAAGCAGAACGATTGGGAAGCGGCCACCATTTTCAAGAAGATTTATGAAGAAGGATACGGCACCCTGGGAGGTGAGCCGTTCGGCTGCCTCTTGGGAGACTACGAAATTACGAGGCACCCCGAGGATATTCAGCTGCTGACGAATATGTCCAACGTGGCGGCGGTGGCGCATGCGCCGTTTCTCGCCGCGGCGAGCCCGGCGTTGTTCAACTGGGAGAGTTTCACGGAACTCGCCGGCCCTCGCGACGTGGCGAAAATCTTTGACAACGATGCTTATGTCGCGTGGAGGGATTTCCGGAAGAGCGACGATGCAAAGTACGTCGGGCTTTGCCTTCCGCACGTCTTGCTGCGTCTTCCTTACGGACAGGAAACCTCACCCGTGGAAGAGTTCGGCTACGAAGAAAAGGTCGACGGAAGAGACCACAGCAAGTATCTGTGGGGGAACGCCGCGTATGCGCTTGCCGCGAGAGTTACCGACGCCTTTTCGAAACACGAGTGGTGCGCGGCGATTCGCGGCGTGGAGGGCGGGGGCCTAGTAGAGGGGTTACCGGCCCATACTTTTCAGACCGACGACGGGGACTATACGGTGAAGTGTCCGACGGAAATCGCCATCACGGACCGGCGCGAAAATGAGCTTTCGGGCCTGGGTTTTGTTCCCCTCTGTCACTACAAAGGAACGACCAACGCCGTGTTCATGGCAACTCAATCGGTCAATCAGCCGACCAAATATCTCGACGCCGACGCCAACGCGAACGCCCGCCTGTCGTCGCAGTTGCAATACACGTTTGCCATCGCGCGTTTCGCCCATTTTTTGAAAGCCATGATGCGCGACAAGATTGGCAGTTTCATGAGCCGGGAGCAATGCCAAAAGTTTTTGAACGAGTGGATCCAACATTACATCCTGCTGGACGATTTCGCTTCTCAAGACGCCAAGGCCAAGTTCCCTCTGCGGGAGGCGCAGATCGAAGTGACGGAAGATCCATCCAAACCAGGCGTGTACAAGGCGATCGCGAGATTGCGCCCGCACTTCCAGTTGGATGAGATCACCATTTCCCTCCGCTTGGTGGCTCGCTTGCCGCAACCCAAGGGATAAACCTTTCGCTGTGAGCCGGAGGCTGGCGGTATTGCGGGCTGCCTCGCCTTCCGGTTAGGGAATAGTCATGCCGGGCGCCCTAAGGCTCCAGACGTGGCAAGGCCGCAGAGGATCGGAATTTCTCTAATGAGGAGGCTCCAACGATGTTTGACACTTACTTGAACCTTGATGGCGTTCCGGGTGAGGCGACGGACGACAAACATAAGGACTGGATTGAACTTCTGTCGTACAGCCACGACATGATGCAGCCGGTTTCCTCGACAAAGAGTTCCGCGGGCGGCGCCGCGAGTGGCCGGACGCAGCATGGGGACTTCGTCGTGACGAAGTTCGTGGACAAGTCGTCACCGAAACTTTACGAAGCGGTGTCCAACGGCAAGCACTTCAGTAAGGCGAAGATCGAAGTGTGCCGCGCAGGAGGCAGCCAGGTGAAATTTTTGGAAATCACGCTGGAAGAGGTGATGGTTTCAGCCGTCTCGCTCAACTCAGCCCCCCAATCCAAGGACGGCGAAGAACTGCCTACGGAAAGCGTTCACTTGAACTACGGCAAAATCGAGTGGGTCTACACGCAGCAGAAACGGAAGGACGGTTCCGGCGGCGGCAATGTCACGGCGAAGTACGATCTGACCGCCGGCAAGTCATAGGCATTCCCCTGGCGATCCAGTGCGTGCCTATCTAAGCGAAGTGCTTCTCCAGCCGGTGGGACCCGACCAGCCGGGGGGGCGCGACCTGCGTTTCGAACCCATCTTCACCGAGATCCTCGAGGCCCGCCGTGCGGACGACGTGGCCGGTAAGCTTCCCCAATGGGATGTCGTGGCGGAGCGTTCGCTGGAGGCCTTGCAGATCAGCAAAGATCTCCGACTCTGTTGTTTCCTGACGGAAGCCGGAATCTTTCTGGACGGATTTCCCGCTTTACGGGATTGTCTTCGCCTGACGCGAGAGTTATTGACCCGTTTCTGGGAAACGGGATTGTTGCCCGCGGTCGAGGAAGGCGACCTGGACTTCCGGGCCGGATCACTGGCGTGGTTTAACGACCGAATGGCGGACGCTGTACGTTTGATTCCGGTCACCGCGCGGGGAGGCGCCGAAAACTATAGTTTCTCGCGATTCCTTCAAGCGCAGCGAATCGGGTCAGAAGAAGCCATTCAGCGGATGCCCGCCGACAAGCGTGAAACCGTATTGAGTCTGCGAAACCAGGGCTGGATTACCTCGGACGCCTTCGAAAGCGCAATGAAAGCGACCCGGCGAAGAGCCTTCGAAGCGATCCACGAGCCCTTCGCGGAGGCACGCCAGCAGTTCCTCGCCCTGGAGAAAACGATCGACGAGAAATTCGGTCATGCGTCCCCGAGCTTTAAAGAAGCGCGCGAGACGTTTGACGATATGCAGCTGCTGCTGGACGCGACTCTCAAGAAGAAACGCGAAGAGGAGCCGGACAGCGTCCCCGCAGCCGGAGAATCCGTTGATGCCGCGCAGCCTACCACCATGACGGGGTTTTGGACCGCCGGCATGCCTGGGGAATCGGGATCGTGGCAGGAAGCCGAAGCCTTGGTTCGCGGCGGAAACGTGGACTTGGGGCTGCAGAAGATGGCGGCGTTAGCGGCACAGGAGACCTCCGGCAGGGGCCGCTTTCTCCGAAAATTGATGCTCGTCGATGTTTGCCGGAATGCTGGACGGGAGCGGCTCGCCCGCACCGTTCTCGAAGAGTTAAACGAACAGATCAAGGACTACAAGCTCGATCAATGGGAGAACACGGGTTTGGTCGGAGCCGTATGGTCACGGTTATATCGCCTTTACAAGAAGAGCGAGACCAACTCGGATCAAGAGCAAGCCATGGTCCTCTATAACCAAATCTGCAAGCTCGATCCGTGGCAGGCGTACATCGATTGCGAGGATTGACGTCCCATGGCTCAGCCGCTCGAGAAGTACAGGGTTGTCGCGTCGCTGTTCGACCGGCTGACGGATGAGGAGCCGCGCAACTCGCGCGAAGTCCCTCCGCCGGAGCGGGATCAACGCGAGCGCTATAAGGCCAGCGTCGCGCGCGACTTAACCAGTCTCCTCAATACCCGCCGCAGCGAGAGTGACATCCCCGAGGAGTTCGAGAACGCGCAGGAATCCGTAGCAGCTTACGGCTTGCAGGACTTCAGCACCGCTCCCATGGATCGCGAAGCGATCCGCCGCGCCGTGGAGCGAACGATCCGGCGCTTTGAGCCACGTCTGACCCGCGTGCAAGTGATCATTATTGAAACACGCGATTTTGCTTTCTCGTTCCGAATCTCCGGCGTGCTGCGGATCGACGTGACCGCAGAATCGGTCGTGTACGACGCCGAATTGCCCGTCGAATCCCGCCGCTTCAAGGTGATCGCAGGCCGATGAGCGATGAACTCTACCAGTACTACGAGCAGGAGCTCGAATTTTTCCGGCAGATGGCGGGAGAATTTGCGCAGAAGCATCCGAAAATTGCCGGACGACTGCAACTGGACGGAACGAAGGAAAGCACTGACCCGCATGTCGAGCGGCTGATTGAAGCCGTCGCGCTGCTGACGGCGCGCGTCCGCAGAAAGATCGACGACGAATTCCCGGAGGTCGTCGAGTCTCTCCTGAACATGCTCTATCCCCACTACCTGCGGCCGCTGCCGCCGATGGCGGTGGCGCAGTTTCGGTTTGAACCCCAACAAACGCGGCCGACGGAGCCTTCCGTGATCCCAGCCGGAGCAACGTTGTCATCGAAAGCATCCGGGGGGCTTGAATGCACTTTCCGTACCAGTTATCCCGTTACGGTCTGGCCGATCCGGGTGACGGGAGCATCGTTGGTGTCCGTGGCCGCCGCGCAGGCAACGGGTGCTCCGCCGGAGGCATCGTCGGTGGTCCGGATTCAGTTGGAGACCGTTGGGAACCTGCCCCTCACTGCGTTCAAGATTCCCTCTCTTCGATTCTTTCTGAGCGGCGATGGAACGGCGATCCACCTTCTCTATGAACTGCTGTTCGTTCACGCTGTTCGCATTCAGTTACGTTCGCGCGCGCCGAAGGCGGCGACCGAATCGGTGACCCTCAGTGCGGATTGCATCCGGCCGGTCGGTTTCGAGAAGGACGAGGGGCTGCTCCCGTATTCCGATCGCAGCTTCCTGGGCTATCGCCTGCTGCAAGAGTATTTTCACTTCCCACAAAAATTCTTCTTCTTTGATCTTGCTGGCTTGGATGCCCAGCCGCTTGACCAATTGGGAGCTTCGTTCGAGGTACTGATCTTCATCCGCGATTCCGAATTGCGCGACCGGATTCCTTCCATCGCCCAATTTGTAAACGCAGAAACCTTTCAGCTGGGCTGTACGCCGATCGTGAACCTGTTCGAGCGGTCGGCGGAAACGATCCGCATCTCGCACGCGGCGACGGAGTATCGGGTCATCGCGGACCGGCACCGGCAGTCGTCCATGGAAGTCTACTCGGTGGATCGTGTGGCCTCCACCGTGGCTTACGACGAAGAGCCGCAGGTGTACGAACCCTTCTATTCGTTCCGCCATAATTATCAGGAACAGCAGTCGCGCTGTTTCTGGTACGCGCATCGGCGGCCGTCGCTGCGCAAGGACGACGACGGAACCGAAGTCTATCTTTCCCTGGTAGACCTGGATTTCAAGCCCGCAAATCCAGCGTTCGAGCTGTTAACGCCGCGCGTGACGTGCACCAACCGCGATTTTGTTTCCCGGTTGATGTGGCGTGGCGAGTGGGGTGAACTGGAAGGGGAAGGATTGCCTCTGGTTCAGGCACGCTGCATCGTTCCGCCCACCAAGACCGTGCGGCCGCCCTTGCGGGGGAGCTTGCAATGGCGGCTGATTTCCCATCTTTCGTTGAATCATCTCTCCATCGTGCAGGCGGGCGGGCGCGAAGCCCTGCAGGAAATCCTGCGTCTTTATGCGTTCGCCGAAGACGAAGACGTCCGTAAACGGATCGCGGGCATCACCGGCCTGAAGAGCGAGAGTTCCGTCAGCCGTGTACTGTTCGATTCCGGAGTTGCATTCTGCCGCGGATTGGACGTCGAAATCGAGTTCGACGAGGAGCAGTTCGTGGGGTCCGGCGTTTTCCTGCTGGCGTCCGTGGCGGAGCGCTTTTTCGGGCTGTACAGCGCCGTGAATTCATACAGCCGCCTCACGGCGCGTACCCGCCAGCGAAGAGGCATTCTCAAACGCTGGCCGGCTCGCGTGGGCGCTCAGAGGGTTTTGTGAGAGAGCCTCTGCAACCGCTCGAGGAACGGCTGTTCGATAGCCCCTACGAGTACGATTTCTTTCAGGCCGTGCGGCTGCTGCACTTGATGCTCGATGACCGGCCGGGCGTGGGCCGAATCGCCAAGCCGGCCGAGGAACCGGTGCGGTTCAAGGTGCGCCAGAGTCTCGAATTCCCCCCGAGTTCGATTCATTCCCTCTCCGCGGAGACCGACCCGCCCAGAATGGTGGTCGCATTTCTGGGACTGACCGGCGTCCAAGGAGCCCTGCCGCATCACTACACCGAGCATATTCTGGCGCGGGCCCAGTCCAAAGACTTCGCCATGGCGGAGTTCTTCGATCTCTTCAATCACCGCATTCTGTCGCTGTTTTACCGGGCGTGGGAGAAGCACCACTTTCCAGTGCGGTTTCAGTTGGCGGCGGCCAAGCACGAGACGGATGAGTTCACGCAGTATTTGTTCGACTGGATCGGAATGGGAACGGCGGGACTCCAGGGAAGAATGGCCGTGCAGGACCGGGCCTTGCTACGATACGCCGGTTTGCTGGGCCAAACACCCGCCTGCGCCGTTTCGCTCGAAGCGCTTCTGCGGGACTACTTCGGGGTGGACGTCGAGGTCGAGCAGTTCGTCGGCGCGTGGTATCCGCTGCGGGAAGACGACCAAAGCGACCTGGCGGCCGAGGGCGTCAACAACCGGTTGGGAGAAGGCGCGATCGCCGGCGATGCCGTGTGGGACCCGCAGGCTCGGTTTCGAGTCCGGCTCGGACCCTTGCGTCTGGTGCGCTTCCTGGCGTTTATGCCGGGCGAACGCGCCGTAATGGAGTTGCAGGACTTAGTGCGTTTCTACGTGGGTCCGATACTGCAGTTCGAACTTCAACTGGTCCTGAAGGCTGACGAAGTTCCGTGGTGCCGCCTGGGAGACGATAGCCCCGCCGGACCTCGCTTGGGATGGTGCGGGTGGCTGAAGACGGGAGAGTTTTCCGAGGATGCGAGGGACGCGGTGTTCCCCCTTGGTGCAGAATAAATGGGTCGGTATCCCTGAGAGCCCTCCGGCGCACTCATATGGGCTAGGCCTGGGATTCGCCAAGATGTATCGTCTGGATATCGATGCAAATTCCAGGATATAAGAGGGGAGACGCGGATGGGCTTCTCATTCAAGTTTCATGATCTGGATCCCTTCAAGCTGTGCCCGACGACTCCAGGCTCATACGGCATCAACGACGCGGCGAGCCCGGAGAAGCTCGACGGGTTGTTGGGAGACACACCTGGTCCGCTAGGATGCAACGACCACGCGTCCCCGGAGACGCACGACTCCATTCTAGGGATCGGGCGGCTGCACGTTACGGTCTCGTGGGATCGCGACTTATTGCTTTGGGACTATGATCCGCTTTCCCTGCTGGACGATTCCGGGCTGAGCCCGGACTTCGTTGAGGCCGCGCACGAAGGATTGGCGTCCGCCGTGAAGATTGGTCTGCGCCCTCGCGTACACGAAGCGTACCGGTCGCCTCAAGAGTCGGAACGTAAACACAAACTCTGGAAGAAACACCAAGGTGGAAGAGCGGCCGATGCCTGGCGGTCTTGCCACAACTACGGTCTCGCGATGGATGTTTGGCTGTACGATCGAAAGCAACGCTACATCGATAATCACGTCAAGGGTTGGTATGCACAATACAAGCGCTTGGCGGCGGCTTTAGCGCCCCACGATTTCTTTTGGGGGGAAGCTTTTGGAGACGGCGATTCGGATCATTTCGAATTCCATCCAAATTGGAAGCAAGGAGCGAATGGTACGTTTCTTTTGCGGGTGAAGGATTGGGCCGAGCAGGCGGCCATGTCACTTCCCGAAGCGGCCACGATGCCGGGTGGTCGAGCCGGGCCGGTTCCGGAGCCGAATTCGAGCGTCTGGATGCCGTTCTTCTGGTGGGCTGCAGGCGCCGGGGGCTCTTCACCCTCGACCGCGTTTCTTGCCAAGAACGCCCCGCAACAACTTTGAAGGCCGAGCCCAGTGGAGATAAGCGATGAATTCTCAGCCGCGCGTCTCAAAAAATTACTTGAACCACGACCTCGGATTTGACGAAGTGCGTTGGGCGACAATGCGCAAGACGAGCTACGATTCTCGCCGCTCGTTTCGCGGCGTTCCAAAGAAAGTGTTGTTAGAGCCTCCAATGCGCCTGTTCCGTCTGATACCGATCGCCAACGGCAATTACTTCGGCGGGTCTTGGTGGATGTCCAGAGATGTATTCAATGAATTAAGATCTGACGCAAATCAGAGCAGGCACGGAGGCGGACGACTATTCCGAAACTACATAGCGCAGTATATGGCGCTCCCTTCGGGGAATTCTCAGTTGTCCGTCGTTGAGATTGATCTGCTGCAGGCGGTATATGCGTGGGTTGGTCTTTCGTCGTCCTTGTTTGGTCGACCTGGTGGCATGCAACAGATCTTCTTGCCGAATTTGGAAGATCGAGGCAGCCCCGGAACAAGTTCACATGCACGAGTTGTTCGTACTTATTGGCTACGGTTCTAACTACTCCCACACCACGACAACTTCCATTCTCGGCTCCACGATCTCGCTTGGGGCGTGGACGCCGATGCGGCGGGAAAGCAGGATGCGATCCCACAGCGGGCCGGTCTGGTTGATCTGGAAGTACTGATTGTCGAGCTTGATCGGAATCGCCTGCGGCACGACTTGGGTGTGGAGCAGTCCTAGGCCGCCGACCGCGGTGCGAACGAGCCGGTCCAAATCTTCCGGGTCGGCCACCTTCAAATACTGAGGCACCTTCTGGATAATATCGCCGACGCCCATATTCGCGCTGACCGCCAGATAAAACCGGGTGTTCTTGAAAAGGTTGTCGTCGTCGATCGTACCCGACCAGATGAAGCGGTCCTTGAGCGTCAGCGGAATCGCCCTGTATTTCGAAGGAATCACTACCTCCATCAAGTCGCGCACGCGCGCATCCAGCAAAGCAAAGCAAGGGCCCAAGTCGTCGTGATTGTAATCGGGCAGGTCGCCGGGGCCTCCCTCCAGCGAAAACGTGGACAGTGCGCCAGCCAGGCGGAGCATGGCTACGTAGGCGGTCTCCGGATGGCCATGGCGCGTCTTGAAGATGTGCTTCAGCTCCGGAAGATAGCTATTGACGGTGTGGAGCAGCCAGAACTTATCGGTCTCTGACGCCGAGAAACTGGCGGCAGCTTTCCCGCGCTCCCTCCTCGGCCCGGAGAGCGTCGCGCTTTTGGTGAGCAGGATTTCCACCTGACGGCGGAGCAGGCCCACCAGATATTCGCTGGACGCGAGGTCCAGACAAGGTGCAACGAACGAGGATCGCAGCATCGGGACGCCCGTGCCGCTGCGCTCCAGCCGGGCTATCCGCAAGGATGAGTACCCATCACGGAATTCAGTCCCGAACAGGAGACGGAAAGTCTTCTTCCCCACTTGAACGGGCCGTTCGTCTGAGCCCTGGTTGTCATCGGGGACCAGACGGGCCTCCGAGGTGTAGCGCGTATCGGCGGGTCCGGAGCCCTCGCGCTGGCCGGGCAGCGTGACATTGCGGGCATTCAGGCGGCGCTCGGGAAGCGAGAGGTAGACGTCCAGGGTCTCATCGGCTGTGGGCCAGTGTTGGGCAAACTGCCGGCTCGGAGGAAGCTCGTCGGAGGCCGGCATGTCGAAGAATTCGCCATCGGGTAACACGCCGCGTGCACCGGTGAGCTTGAAGAGGCCATTGGCAACCGCATCCGCGTCGATTTCAAGACCGGTGACGCCGTAGTTGGCGAAATGGGAGGCACTGAAACGGGATTGGATCAGGTCCTCGAAGTACAGGTCCTGGGCTTGGAAATGCTGGGGCGACAGGAACATCCCCTTGGTCCATACCACCCTGGGCTGGCGCTTCATCGAGTTCAGATCTCCACGTTATGCCGTCGCAGGAGTTCGATGGCTTCGTCGCGCAGGGGATCGCTCAGATTGTTCACGCTCTCCACGTCCAGGACCTCGGCGAACGAGGCTCCGCCGGCCAAACCGCTCGCCATCGCGACCAACTGGTCCGAGGGACGGAAGGTTCTGAACGGAGCAGAAATCGTAACCAGAGGCAAGTCCCCGAGCTGAGGCGACTTTCGCACCTCAAGCTTGTAACGGAGCCCCTCGAGCAGGTCAGCAAGAGACGGGATCTTGGAGAAGAGTTCACTCATCAGGCAGGCCCGGAGGACGAACGCTCGTACGGCGTCGACATCCCGCTGCCCATTGCCCGTGACGACGCTGCGCAGCGTGGAGAGCGAGTAGGAAGTCCCATAGGACACGACCCAGGTAAGCGGGGCGATCACGCGAATCGATTGCCAGCCGCGGTCGGTCTCGGTGGCGTGGGTATATTCCCATTCGTCAAATTGAAACTTTGTAGTCACCGATTCGACCGGGGTGCGAAGCTCAGGGCGCAGGTCGAAGGGCTTCACGGCGACGCGCGCGTAGAGTTCCTGGAGGTCGGCGAGATTGCGGTCGGCGCCCGGGACGGCCTCTTTGCCGGTCGCGTCGATGTGGTCGCCGAGATAGCGGCGGGGCCGGAAAAGAGGTGCCATCGCGTCGACGTGAGTCTTGAGATGGCGCAGGCACATCTGCGCGACCTCTTTCGTAAGGCCATGCAGACTGAGGAGTTTCGCTGGTTCCAGGTCGATGGACATGAGTAATGGCTAATATACCAGAAGCCGGCGGAATTGTGCCTTTGGGTATAACTCGGGTCTCCGTCCGGTACAGCGCCTGACCGTGAAGCAGCGGAGGGGGCAGCGCTTCTCAAAGTCTGTTCGATTGACCTCTACTCGCTGAGTTCGGGGTTCAATTGCAGTCGGTGACGAGTCGAACGGCTTGGCGGCCCAATAAATCGTCCGCCCCTCTAATCGAATCGATCCACTTTGAGCGCCACCAGTCGATCATCATTCATTTCGAGCATGAGCCGTCCGCGCTTTCCTTTGTAACTCAAGTCGTAGACGTGGGGAATCGGCTGGTCCGGTTTAAGTCTCGGTAGGATGCGCGGCTTTCCAAAAATTTTATCGAAAAACGCCAAATCGCAGGGCGAAGGTTGCAAGATCCGGATCGCCACGGAAATCACGATGTCGGGTGCCTTGGGGAACGTTTCCAAAATAACGTACTCGAAACGCTCGTCCCGCGGTTCCACTTGTATTTGCGTGGGCGACGTGTCCTCGGCGGGACCGAAAATCTCTTCCGCCCTGCTCACTTTGAGCTGTTGCGCCACCACGACGTCGATAAGAGACAGAATCTCTTTGGAATCCATGTTTGCCCTCAAGAGCGGCGCACCGAGCACGCCGCCGGACCACAAAAACGCCGACAAAACAGCTCCCAGAATTAACCGCACGGCAGTCCATCTCCCGTGGCCCAAGCGTCCTGTTCCTCCACGAGCGCGCGGTACTTGTCGTAGCCCTCCTGGGTATTCATACTAGCGGGGCTCAATACGTTATTTCGATAGACATTATTAGAGTACTGGAAAGCCGGGCTATTCGGGCCATAGACAGACTGCTGGCAGGAGCTCGCCAGATTCTGCTCGGCGCTCGCAGCGGCGCCGAGTGGATTGGCCTCTGCGGCGTTCGCAAAGGTTTGGGGCACTCCCATGGAAGAGCCGATTTGGCCGGCGTTCACGCCTTGGGCAGCCTCTTGCCGCGCCATGAGAAACCACTGCTCGGCATGCCGGCCCTCATGATACACTGCGTTCGCGAGTTGCTTGGCCTCCTGACTCGTGAGCGAAGCGGCGTTCAATTGCTGCTGCGAAACTTCTAAGACGCCCTTGTTGAAAACATATTGGGCATTACCCGGCGCGTGCGCGGCCGAGCCCCTGACAGCCTGGGTCGGCAGGCCCGATTTCGACAACTGCTTGTTGATCGCGTTCTGCAACGCCCGCCTTCGCTGCTTTGGTGTCATGGCGGCCCAATTTCTAACAATATCGGCCATATCTTTGCAGAACTCATCCATATTTGCCGGATTCGCCAGACCAAAGCCCATATCGCCGATCAGGACCGTGGGCTCGCCCTTCATGACGGGATTCGGACCTCCAGCGCCCATTAATTGATCCGTGATTCGGACGGCCATCTGCGAACCGTACATTACGCTCAGGCTTCCGAGATAACAGACTTCAGGGCCGTGCGGGGCGGGGGCGGGTGGAGCGATGGGTGTAGCGCACACGGCCGTGTCGACGTTGCAACGCCAGGCCGGCTGGCCGCCAACGACTACTGTCAGATCGCCTGGGCTGGGCGCGAGGGTTGCCGTGTGAGGCGGAGTTGTCGGGTCCAAAGCACGGGCTGCGGGTTTTCCCATTTTCGTAAGCTCCTAATTGATCTGCACCAGACTGCCCTTGATCACGTGGTTGCCAGAGGCTTCCGCATTGATCTTGGAGCCGTTAAGTTTCAGCGCCGCAGTCGCGGTCACCGTGATGTTCTGACCCGTGATCTCGATTTCTCCCGACGACTTCATGACAATCTTCGACGATCCGGTCTCGAGAGTGATGCTCGAATCGGATGATAGCTTTAAGTCCTTGGTGACCACTACCGTATCGTTTCCCTGAACGGTTGCGTGGCGATCTGCTTCTACCACGACGGTTTTATTTGCCTTTACTGTCTGCTTCAGATCCTTGCCAATCTCCTGGTTCATATTCTGACCGATGGATTGATCTGCGTTGTTGGCGATGGTTTCTTTAAGATCTTTCCCGATGCTCACAGTCTGATTACGACTGACGCTCACGCTGCGGCTTAAGCCAACGTTCGTGTCCTGCTTGCCGATGACGTTTATCATCTGATAGCCGCCGATCTGTACTTCCTGCGCAGCGCCCACGTTCAAGTTGTCGTTAACGCCGACATTGTGGCTTCGCGTGAGGTACACGGTCACAAGCTCGGTGAGTTTGACCGTCTCAGTCCGGCTACCGCCAATTGTGATCGTCTCGTTGTTCCCGACCGTCTCCGTGCGGTTGACGCCGATCGTGATGGTCTCGTTGTTGCCGACCGTCTCTGTCCGGTCGTGGCCGACGTTGGTGCGCTCATCATGCAAGACCTCGATATCCTGATCGTGCTGGGCATGCACCTGGATCAGTTCGTTCCCCTTCGTGTCGTCCATGGAGATTTCGTTGTAGCCGCCGCCGCCCTTGGTCGAATCGGATTTGAAGCCACTGATAACCTTCTTCGCCGGGAGCCCCCACGGCGGCATGTTCTCGGCATGGTAAACGCGCCCGACGATGAGGGGCTGATCGGGATCGCCTTCCAGGAAATCAACGACGACCTCCTGCCCGATGCGCGGAATGTGAATTCCACCCCAGCCTTTGCCGGCCCAGGGGGACGACACGCGAATCCAGCAGGACGAATCCTCGTTCTTTTTGCCTTCCCGGTCCCAATGAAATTGGACTTTGACGCGGCCGTATTTGTCCGTGTAGATTTCCTCTCCAGCCGGACCCACGACCACTGCCGTCTGGCAGCCCTGCACGCTGGGTTTCGGGGTTAAACGGGTAGGACGGAAAGAGACGCTCTCGGGGATGCATTCGAAAGTATTCGTGTAAAAGAATCCTTCATCGCTGCCGCCCGAACCATACGCTTCTCCGATCGTGGACTGATGATAGACGGCGGTCAGCATCCACTTGTGGTTCAAGTCCTTGCGGTAGTGATCGGTCAGTTCCACCAGCGCTCCCGTGGTGAAGCAGCGGCAGTTGGATTTACCGCTGGCGCGGCTCTTGAAGGCGAGAGTTTCCTGAAGACGAGTCCTGGCAAGTTGATCCCCATCATTTTTCTTGGAGTAGACTCCGGGGAAGTCGTAGATCTCGTACTTGCCCTCGTCCTTCACGGTTACCATCAGGCTTGTGCTGGGAGTCTCAAAGTTATAGTCGGTATGAGCCCAGGCGCTTGGCCGGTATTCCTGTTCAATGCGCCACTCGCTAATCGCATCCTCACCCCGCCACCCACCGGAAGCGAAGTCACAGCGCACCTTGGCCTGACCGGGGCAGGGTTTGTGGGCGGGCGCATCGTCGGCGAGCACCAGTGTGTGTTTGGAGCCTCCCGGATCGTGCTCGAAAAAATAACAGATTCCCTCTTCTTCCATCAATCGGGAAACAAAATTAAAGTCTGTTTCACGGTATTGAACGCAGTATTCACGTTGGCGGTACGTTTTGTACAGGCGGAGTTCGAAGTCCTGAAAGCCGAGGTCCGCAAAAATCTTCTTGATAATGTCGGGGGCCGTTTTGCGCTGGAAAATACGGCAATCGGCGGTGCGCGTGAGAAACCACAGCCACGGGACCATTTCCGCGTGATAGTGCGTAAAACGCTCATCACGGCTGCCCTGAGAGAAGCGGCTCACGAAGCCATGGAAAGCCCGCTCCGAATCCACAGTTTGAACGTGCAGGGTGATGCTCTTTCCCACGATGGCGTCAAACGAAAGGGCATCATCCTCCGAAAGCAATTCAAGCTGGAAACGGAAAAGCTGGGAGACGGCCTCCTGCCCCGAGACGCTGCGGAGCAGAAGCGCGTCGGCTCCAAGGGGCGTGTCAATCCGGAGCGCCCGGCCCATTTGAGTGAACCCGATCGCAGCCATGATGCCTCCTCTTCAGGTGTTCGCAACCCGATTAGCGCTTCGCCGCTGGTGCAGGCGCGGGCGCCTTCGGGGTGGTGAGCAATCGCCACCGCAGACTAAGCGCATACGGCTGGGGCGTTGCTTCCTCATTTACTAAAAGAATGCGGAAAGCGTTTCGACCGTCAGCTCCCGCGACCAAATACGTGGCTTCGGCCGGAGCGGCCTTGGCTTTCCCCTTGGTTTTTCCTTTTTGAAGTCCCAGAAAACTGGCGCGCTTGTCGTCGCCCCCCGCCGGGCCCTCCAGATCCAACTTGAAATCGACAAGTTCGCTGGGCGTGTTTCGTGGGGCGGGTTTGTTGAAGTACGCGCTCAACGACGTCGGCTCGTCTCCCTTCTTGACTTGGACAAAAAGCCCAGTTTGTTTGAAGATGAACTCGCTCTCGCTGTGTGAGGGAAGCTCGGCTGCGATCTTGAGCCAGCCTTCCGAAGCGGATGGATCATATTCCTCGGCATGCTTCAACGGCAGCGGCTTATACCCGACTATCGGAGGAAGTTGAATCTTGTCGTCGGGCACGAGGTACGCAACCAGTTCGTCGCTCGCGCCAGCCGCCCTCAACATGTTCGCTGCAGGTTCACTGATCTCAAGGTCCTTGACCCCTCGGGCTCGGACTTCCTGGAAAATCGTTCCCGGCGCAAAGCCTGACTTGAGCAACGTCTTAAGCTCTTCGGTTGTCAGCGGAGCGAACATACGAGCGTGGCAGTCCTGGCAAGCGTCCAGGCACGCCATAACCAGAGCAGCGATCTGTTCCGGATCGCGTTTGCCCTTCGATGCGGCCGACAGAATCGCGGTCAACTGTTTACTCAGATCAAAATCGACGCCCCGGCGCTGGATCTCCTGAATCAGTGTTGGAATTTCAACGAGGTCGGGGTCTCCAATTCCTTCCAGGAGAACACTTAAGGAGACACGTGGCGCGGGTGGCGTCACCTGGGCCACACCGCGGGTGATCATTAAGACGCACGCGAGAGCAGATGCCACGAGTTTGATCGTTTTCCGCGTAGGCTATTTACCTTCCTTCAGTTTTAGCAGATACTCTTGCTTTTTTTTCTCAATTTCTTGCCGACGCAACTCCTCGGCGCTGGGCGCCGGCGGGGGCGGAGTAGCCTGGCTCGATTGAGCGCCGGCATTCTGATCGTCCGCTTGCTTCGCGGGCTTGGCGGGCGGCCGACCCTGCGGTGAGAGGTAAACATAGATCATCGGCCCGCCTTCTTTCGCGATCTGGAAGCCGCCCAACGGGAATCCATTGGATTTCGCCTTGAAGCTCACTCGTTGCGCGTTCTGCAGCGGGAACGTCCCCGCCGACGGCAGTGAGTCGGATTGATCGTCCGCCATTTTGGTGATCCCGCCCGGAATGTTCACGGCCTGATACGCCACCTGTGCTTTGCCGAGCGTCGCAAGCATCACTGCGACGTAGCCGTGAACGACGGGATCTTTCATGGCGATCGCATCGCCGTTGACGTCGAATGCGACTTCGACAGAATCTCCATTCGGCGCATCCCAATGAATCACGTGAGAGCCGCTGCTCCACTCGGTCTGTAACTCGCCCTTGCCGTCGAACGCGCGATCCATTCCATCCAGCTTCACAGAACCCGTCACCCGTGCAATCTGCAGATTCACGATGGCGGGAACCGCCTGAAAATTCACCTCCAAAACTTTCTTGGGCTCTTTCGAAGGATCAATGCCGAAACGCAACCTGACCGGCTGAAAACCCGGCTTGGACGCATCCAACTCATAGTCACCAAGCGGCAAGCCGCTCGAAAGACGAGCCGTAACATCACTTCCGTCTTCCGCCGTTATCTTGTATTCCCCCGGACCGGCGTTACGGATCTCCACACTCGCGAGCTTCTGGCCGGGATCAGCCCGTGACGGCGCCGGACGGCGCAATATGAACCAGATAAGGGCCGCAATAACAACAAAGCTCACTCCCGCCCAGAGCACACTCTTCATAACGCCGGAAAATGCCCAGACTCGTGGAAGCCCTTTCCCGGCGGGCGATACATCCGGAGGCTGCGTTGGCGGCGGTCCCGGCGGGTTTTCGGCCTCCTTGGTGTCCCGAGCTTCCCGTTTTGTGAGAAGCCGCGTTTCAATCGTCCGCAGAGGCTCCTGGAATTCAGCATCTTCCCCATACCGCGAAAATTCGCGGGACTTTACGAAGATGGATTCCAGTTTCTCAACATCGCTGGTTTCGTTCGACTCGGTCGCGAGTTTGCTCACTTCATTCAAGGCGCGCGCACGGACCTCGCCCTCCCGTGCGCGAATTTCGGCTTGGTGTTCCACCGGCAGGCTGCGCCAAAGCGACTCACGGAATTGGATCAGACGGTTCTCACGTGGATAGGCCGCCAAGACTTTGTCTATGGCGTCCAGCGCTTCCTTGATTTGGCCGGTTGACTGCAGTTCGCGAGCCTTCGACAACACAGCAGAAATATCTTCGGCCCGGCGTTTGTCCTGAATGAGGGTGCTCAGGCTCTTTGCCTCTGGACTGCCCGAATCGATTTCCAGCGCCTCCTGTACAAATCCTTCAGCGGATTGCCAATCGTTATCAACCCGAATTCGCGCTTCCTTAAGGATTGTTTCCAGAAGGTGGCCTCGAACCAGGGGGTTATGAGGCGCCAACGTGGCGGCTTCCCGCAACAGCGCAATGGCCTCCTGGACCTGACCGCTCGCGTGCAATTCCTTACCGCGATTGGCTTTTGCCTCCGCGTCGGAAGCCCGATCCTGTGCCTGCTCGGCCTGCCTTTTCGCGGCGGCCAACTCAGCGTCGCCGGGGAACTCGGCATTCGCTTCAGCGATCAGAGAAAGCGCTTTGCCGTAGTTGTGCACCGACAACAACTGATCGATTTGCGTGATCCAATGGGCTTTGGCGTCCGCCAGCGCCTGCTGCTCCCGCCGCTTCTTGACGCGCTCAATCTCAATCTCCAGCCCGGGAAACTTCGGATAAATATTACGCAAAGTCTCCCACTGGCCGAGCGCATCGGAAAACTGTCTGGCTTCTTCAAAGGCTCTGGCGCGAACGGCAATCGAATCCACCAAATCCCGCCGCGCGCGAACCTGCTGCGAAGACTGCTGGAAACGCTGTTCGCCAGGGTATTTCTTTCGCGCCTCTTCCAGAATCGATACTTTCCGGTTTAGGTCGGGCTCGGCCGCAACTTCTTTCTCTATCTTCGCCACATAGGCGGAGATCTCTTGGCGCTGGGCCTGCTCAACATCGTCCCGTAGCACCCGAAACACAACATTATTGGGGTAAACAGCAAGAACTTCTTCGCAGATCGCCGTGGCCGCCGGAAAGTCACCATCATTCAAATGGCGGCGGGCCTCCACCTCTTGGGAAGCCACCTGATCAGACTTGGAACGAACGGATTCGTAGAGCTTCTGATACGCGGCACCCTGTTCGGGCGAAGTGCTGTGGGGCGCCCGGCGGTCAAGATCCAGAACTCTATCCAGCTTGTGGAGCGCCGAAATTAGGTCGCCACGGTTGTAAGCATCCAGAGCCGACTCATAAGCCCGCTGCTTTTCACTGCGAAGGCGGACGTACTCTTGCTCCTGCCTTTCGACTTCTGTCAACAGGGTCTGAGCCCGAGGCTCTTGAGGCCGCAAATCGAGGACCTTTTCTAGCGCCTGCCGCGCGTGCGCATAGGCATGGTTTTCCAAGTGTTCGTTCGCGAGCCGAAACCACTCATCGATCTGGATCGCGCTATGCCGGGTTTCGATGGCGCTTTTCAGAGTATAGGCGTCCGTATTATTGGCATCCAGATTGAGAACTTCCTGGACTTTCTGCAGTGCCCGCAGGTATTCTCCTTCGTCGAAGCGCCGTCGGGCGGTTTCCATCAACTGCCTGACGGTCTTGGTCCGCCGACTGTCATCGACTTGCCGCCGAAGTTCCTGGATCTCGGGCGCGAGATAATTCGCCGATTCCAGTTCGCTCAGGATCTCGGACGCGTCGTCGAGGTCGCCCGAATCGAAGGCCTTGCGGGCGCGATCAAGACGGGGAGCAATTCGGGCGGGATCGAACTTGTCAATGGCCTCGCCGCGGCTCGCCTTTTGAAGACATTCTGCGAATTCGCGGACGCTGGAGAACCGATAGAAAGGCTCCTTGGCCAGGGCCTTGTGGATCACTTGGCTGATCGCCGGACTGACCAGCGGATTGAGGTCCGAGACCGGGGCGGGAGACTGGTTGAGAATAGCCTGCGCGATGTCCTCTCCGGCGACCGGATTGAAAGGACGTCGCCGGGCAAGCATTTCGTAACAGACTACGGCGATTGAGAACTGATCGGAGAGCGGGGTGGGCTGCTTCATGCGAAGCTGCTCGGGCGCCATATAGGGCAGCGTACCTTTCATCCCCGTAACGGAGTGCTGGTTGGCCAGGTGCGCCACCCCGAAATCGATAATCTTCACGGAGTCGTCGCTCAGGACGAACAAGTTGCTCGGTTTGAGATCGCGATGAACAAGACCTTGCTCATGAGCCGCTTGCAAGCCACGGCAGGCTTGCATCATCATCTGAACCGAACGCTCTATTGTCAGCCTCGTGCTGGACGTTTCGATTAGCTTTTGAAGGGTTTCGCCCCTTAAAAGCGGCATCACGAAATAAGGCCGCTTCGCGCCCCCTTCTTCGCTCTCGCCGATGTCGAAAATCTCGACGATGTTGGGGTGGGTCATGCTGGCGAGGACGGCGCATTCCCTCCTGAAAAGCTCGAGCACCGCCTTGTCTTGGGGGTCCCGGATCGTTTTGACCGTGACCTCCCGTTTCATGACCGGGTCGAACGCCCGATATACGATTCCCATGCCGCCCTCTCCGAGGACTTCACGGATCTCGTAACGGCCCTTAGCGTTCATCTGACTGTTTATAAATCATACCGGAGTTTTTGAAAACCCGGGAGCCGTATTTAAGCGTGCCGGACCGATTCGTCAGGGCCGCCATGGCGCGCGTTCTACACTCTGGAATCCCTGCTAAACGCAATTCATACGAATTTGGATGAGCGTACAATAGTGCAAATGACGAGGAGTTTTTCAGGAAGGAGGCAAAGCTATGGGCGATGCTTCAGTGACCGGGCGACCCTCCGGCTCCGGCGTTATGATTCCGATCCTGTTGGGGGCGGTGTTCGCCGTCGTCGCGGGGTCCTTGTACATGTTTTATCAGCTCAACCTGGTGCGGGATGAAATGGACCAGGTCCGCGACCAGCTCGCGCAGACGCGCAACCAACTGACCGCGGAAATCGCCCGGCTGCACGAGACGTCGACCGTATCGACGCAAATCAATCAGAGCTCCGTAGATGCCCTGAAGGCGGAACTGGCGACGGCGCAAAAGCAAGCTCGAAAGCTGGTCGGCGACGCCCAGGTGGAAGCCTCGCGGCACGCCGAGGAGTTGGCAGCGAGACTGGAAAGGGTCCAGAAGGCTCAACAAGAGCAGGCTCAGACGGTAACTGCGGTGAACAATGCCGTGACGGAGGTGAAGACCGACGCGGACGCCACCAAGACGCGCATCGTCGAGGTCTCGACCGAGGTCGGGAGCGTTAAGACGGAACTCGCCGCCACAAAGTCCGATCTTGACAAAACAATTTCGGACCTCAAAACCGCCAAGGGCGACCTTGGAATCCAGAGCGGCCTGATCGCCACCAACGCCAAGGAACTGGCGGCATTAAGGACACTAGGCGAGCGCAATTACACTGAGTTCACCTTGGCGAAGGCGAAGACTCCCCGCAAAGTAGGCGACGTCGCCCTTCGTTTGAAAGCAGCCGACCCCAGCAAGAATCGATATACATTGGAACTGATCGTAGATGACAAAGCCATTGAAAAGAAAGACCGAACTGTAAATGAGCCGGTTCAATTCATACTCTCGCGCGGCGGACAGCCTTATGAGGTCGTAGTGAACGAGATCAAGAAGGATGTAGTCTCCGGTTACGTGGCGGCGCCGAAGCAGGCGTCCGCCCGGAATTAACCTGCCAGGGTTCCGTGTGATCCGGAGCTGTTTCAACCTGCTCAATGCGTTGAATACGCAGAGTCCCGAAATTCTATTTCTTCTTTCTGCTCACCATCTCAACTACAGGGTCGCCTTAAGTTCGGACAGCTTCCAAATCCAATGCGCGTGGGCAAGTTTCGTCGCCAGCAGCGCCGGTGGCGTCGCTATCTAGCACAGGACCGGGCTAACCGACGACGGTTGCCCGGTCGCGCCCATCGGTGTAGGCTACGAGGTATGAGGTTCGCGGCGGCCCTCACAGTGGTGCTTGTTGCCCCAGTCTGCACTGCGGGCGGCAACGCATTCGCGGGCATCGACGGAGCACGTCGTGATCCTTTTGCTTCGCCTGCGCACGCTCGGGTTTTTCTGTTTGTACGCACGGATTGTCCCATCACAAACCGCTATTCGCCCGAATTGCAGCGCCTATCGCGCGAATTCGGAGCGCGAGGAGCCGAATTTTGGCTGGTCTATCCCGATCCGGCAGCGACCGAGCAAGCAATTCGGGATCACGTCGCCCAATACTCCTTTCCCGGGACGGCTTTGCGCGATCCTCGTCATGAGCTGGTGAAACGCGCGCGGGTCACGATCGCGCCGGAAACGGCGGTCTTCGACGCAGCCGGCCGGCTGATGTATCACGGCCGCATCGACGACCAGTGGGTGAATCCCGGCAAAGCGAGGCCAGTGGCACGTACACACGATCTGGAAAACGCGATCTCCGCGGTGCTCGCGGGAAGCTCGCCGGCACAACCTGAGACGCATGCCATCGGATGCTGGCTGGCCGATGTCAAGTAAAAGCAGATGTTGAGTGAGAGAGCTGGAATGAGGTTCCCCAGTTGGCTCGCAATCGCACTGGTATCGCCCGTTTGGGCCGCCTCGCCGCAGACTCCCGCGCGGGCGACATTCGCGAACGTAACGTTCGCTAAGGATATCGCGCCGATTATCTATGAAAATTGCGCTCCCTGCCATCGCCCCGGAGAAGCCGGGCCATTTCCCCTTCTCCGTTATACAGACGTAAAAAGCCACGCCCGCCAGATCGCGGATGTGACGCGCCGCCGCTATATGCCGCCCTGGTCTCCCGAGGCCGGCTATGGAGATTTCGTCGGCGAGCGCCGGCTCAGCGACGCGCAGATTCGCCTGATTGCCGAGTGGGTCAGCGAAGGCGCGCCCCAGGGCGTTGCGTCGGAAACCCCGCCACCGCCGAATTTCACGGAAGGCTGGCAACTCGGGCCTCCGGACTTGATTCTCGATGCGCAGGTTGCGTATACCTTGCCTGCATCCGGTCCCGATGTGTATTGGAACTTTGTCATCCCGGCCAGCGTTGCAACCACTCGTTACGTTCGCGCCATTGAGATCCGGCCCGGCGAAAAACGTATCGTGCATCACGCGAATCTATACGTGGATCGCGCACATTCGGCGCGCCGCCAGGAGATCGCGGAAGGCGCAGGTTTCCCCGGCATGGACGTGATTATCGATCGCACCACGTCCGAACCCGACGACGGGCATTTCCTGTTTTGGAAGCCGGGCGGTACTCCCTACGTGGAGCCGGATGGCTTTGCGTGGAGGCTCGATCCTGGTAATGACCTGGTTCTGAACGCGCACTTGCAGCCCACGGGCAAGCCCGAACAAGTGCGGCCGTCCATCGGCCTCTACTTCACGGAGAGGCCGCCGGACCGCTTCCCGATGCTGATCCAGTTGGAGCACGATGGCGCGCTCGATATTCCGCCAGGAAACCGCGACTTCGTCGTCTCGGACGATTTCCGCGTTCCGCTCGATGTCGATGTGCTCGCCGTTTATCCGCACGCGCACTATCTGGGACATGTGCTCGAAGGCTACGCGACGCTGCCTGACGGGCAACGCAAAAAGTTGATCCGGATTCCCGACTGGGACCCCAATTGGCAGGGAGCATATCACTATCGAGAGCCAGTATTTCTGCCGAAGGGCTCGGTGATTTCGATGCGCTATCACTACGACAACTCGTCGGCGAATCCGCGTAATCCGAATCAGCCTCCCCGCCGCGTCCAGGCGGGCAACCAGTCCACGGATGAAATGGGTCACCTGTGGCTCCAGGTTTTACCGCGAAAGGAATCACCGAGCGATAAAGGCGACCGGCGTATACAGCTACAAGAGGCCGTGATGCGGCATCGCCTCGAGAAATATCCCGAGGATTTTACAGCTCATTTTCAGCTCGGCGCTCTGCGGTTGGCGCGGCTCGATCCGGCAGAAGCACTTGGAATGCTGCAAGCGGCGGTTCGCATCCAGCCGGACCACGCGGAGGCGCGCAACATGCTTGGCTCCGCGTTGGTGGCTATGGGTCGCAATACCGAGGCGATCGAGCAGTTTCGCATCGCCATCCAGATCCGAGCTGATTACACGAACGCGCGCTACAACCTGGCACGGGCGCTGGCCCGAGCCGGAAAATACGATGAGGCGGTCGAAAGATTTGAGCAGGTCAGCAAGGAGTTTCCGGGAGATGCCGAGGTTCGCGACGAATGGGGCGAGGTTTACTTGCGGCAACGCAAGTTCGCCGACGCGATGGAACAGTTCGACAAGGCGCTCGCCATCGATCCTACGGACCGCGCTGCGCTGAGGAATCGCGAAGTCGCACAGAAGGAAGCGCCCGACCTGGCGTCGCGGAAGGGCGCCAGGAAGGCCGAAGAAGCAGCCGAAATTCGCTGGGTGCGGCCGCGCCGACCATTACCCGAGTTCACGCTCCGCACCCTCGACGGGAAACCATGGAAGCTCGCGGACCTGAACGGCAAGGTGGTCGTCGTTAACATTTGGGCAACCTGGTGCGTCCCTTGCAGGGCCGAACTTGGCGAACTACAGAAGCTATACCAAAAATTGCAGGATCGCGCGGATGTCGTCGTCACCAGTTTCAACGTCGACGAAGACCCGGCCAAAGCCGCGCAGTACATAAAGGAGAACAAGTTCACGTTCCCTATCGTGCTGGCGAGCGATATGGTGGATTCTTATCTGTCGGTGGTTTTTATTCCGCAGACGTGGTTTCTCGACTCGAAGGGGACGCTACAGTGGATACACGAAGGTTATGACGGCGATCCGCAGTGGCAGCAAATGATGACGACTAGACTGGAGGAGGTCTTGCAGTCGCAGCCCTAAGACACGGCCGATTATCTTTAGATTCGTTAGCACGAACTTCTGAATGCGTTTGCCGTCCTCCACCTCTCCGGTGTAGACATTGCCTTTCGAATCGATCCCGATCGTGTCGATCCAGTGGAGCTGGCCCGCATAGCGGCCGCTGCCCCCGAAAGAGCCCGCCACCGTTCCGTCTTTGCGGTTCAAAATCCAGACCGTATTATTCGTGCCATCGGCGACGAGCAGAAATTTCTGCGCGGGATCGTGAGAAAAAGTCAGATTGTAGACCGTCCCGCAGGGTCCGCTCGTGGCATTGAACGGACCTCCGCAGTTCGGGCCGCGCGCCTGGGTGGAGGGATGCACGAAATAACTGGTGACGAAGCGGCCGTCCTTCGTGAACACCTGAATTCGATCACTGCCGCGCTCGCATACGTAGACCAGGCCGTCTTTGGACAGGTGAATGCAATGGATAGCCGGTGCGAACGGTTTCTGGTCCGGCGGCGGACCGGAAATATCGTATGGCGGAGTTGGATCGTTGTCGATTTCACTCAGAGGGACGCCATGCCCGCCCCATCCGCGCTTGAACGCGCCGGTATTCATGTCGTATACGAGCACACGCTTATTGCGGGAGCCATCGGCGATGAATATTTCTCGCGCATCTTCGTCGAGATCGAAATCCTCGATTCCCGGCAACAGATCCGTATTCTGATTGTCCTGCTTCACTTCTTTTCCCTTCGGCCAGCGGTGCCCGAAATCCCACAGGAGCTTGCCGTCATTGCTGAGCTTGATGATGCTGTCTCCGGGATCGGTTCCTGAGATCCACACATTGCCGTCGCGGTCGACGACGAAGCTTTGCAGGCGGCCCGGCCAACCCGGCACGTAGTCTTTCGTTCCCCAGCCTTTGACCACATTGCCGTTTGGGTCGAACTCAATAATCTCGGGGCCCAGTTTGCAGCACTCTGCGCGCGGCGGTACAGTGGCCGCGCCCATTTCGTCAGGACGCGGATCGGCGCGATTGATCATCCAGATGTGGTCGTTCTTGTCCACGAACAGATCGACGATCTGCTGCATGCTCCAACGATTCGGAAGGGGCTTCGGCCAAAACGGATCGACTTTGTAAACCGGCACGTCTTGCGCCCACGCGAGCGCAGCGACGCCAAAGAGAAAAGCGGCGCAAAAGCACGTTCCTGATTCGACTGTGCATGGACCCGGATGTTTCTCCGCGGAAGGATTCGATGTGACGATCATAGCGCCTCCTGACTTCCCCACACTCAGCTTGCGATAATCTGGTTCAAACGCCTCGCCGCCGCAACGCGACGAGATTACTGGTATGCGACAACCGCTGTCCTCCATTCGGGTTCTAGACCTGAGCCGTGTGCGCTCGGGGCCCACCGCCGTGCGGCAACTCGCCGACTGGGGAGCCGACGTGATTAAGATCGAATCTCCGGGCGATGGCGAGGCCGATTTGTTCGGAGATCAACGGGGCGGTTCCGATTTTCAGAATCTGCAGCGGAACAAGCGTAGTTGTACCCTCAACCTCAAGAGCGTGGAAGGCGTCGCTATTTTCAAACGGCTGGCGCAAACGGCCGACGTCGTTGTCGAAAACTTCCGGCCCGACGTCAAGGAGCGCTTGGGAGTTGATTATCCGGCTCTGCGCGCCGTGAATCCGCGCATCATCTACGCGAGTATTTCGGGCTTTGGCGAGGATGGTCCCTATCGAACGCGGCCGGGTTTCGATCAGGTCGTGCAGGGGATGGGCGGGTTGATGTCTATCACGGGCCTGCCCGGGCAAGGACCCGTGCGCGCCGGCATTCCTCTGGCTGACCTTAGCGCCGGCATCTTGTGCGCACAGGGAATTTTTCTCGCACTGTTCGATCGGGAGCGAACCGGAGAAGGCCAATGGGTGACGACTTCGCTTCTGCAGGCCCAGGTATTCATGCTCGATTTTCAAGCCACGCGCTGGCTGGACGATCGAGAAGTGCCGCAACAGGCCGGCAATAATCATCCCACCAACATTCCCACCGGCGTTTTCAAAACCGCGGATGGCGACATCAACATCGCCGCCAGCGGCCAGAGCATGTGGGAAAGGCTATGCGGGGTGATCGGCGGGCAAGATCTCCTGGCGAATCCCGCGTTTGCCACTCCGAAATCGCGATCTGAACATCGCGATGAAGTGAACGGCGAGATCAACCGTTTGCTTTCCTCGGCTGGCTCCGCGCATTGGCTGAAGTTGCTGAACGACGCGGGCGTACCGAGTGGGCCGATCAACACCATCGATCAGGTTTTCGCCGATCCGCAGGTTCAGCATCTCGGGATGGTGGAAGAACTTGCGTCGCCGTACTTTCATCCGCTGCGGCTGGTGGGGCAGCCTTTCCGTTTGTCGCAAGCGGAAAGCTGTGTACGGCTGCGGCCGCCGGAGCATGGCGAGCATACCGACGAAATACTGGTGTCGCTGGGCTACACGACGGAAGAGATCGCCGGCCTTCGCGCGCGAGGCGTCGTCTAAACAAATGCCAACAGGAGCGGTCAGCACATGAGCGGTACGATTCTCTCCGCGATCGATCAATCGGTCGCTACTCTCACGTTTCATAATCCTGAGCGCCACAATTCGGTGTCCCTACAAATGTGGCAGGACGCGGCGGCGGCGTTGGAGCGGTTCGCGGAGGAGGATGCAGTACGCGTCGTCGTACTGACGGGCTCGGGCGACAAGTCGTTCGCCTCGGGCGCCGACATTTCCGAATTCGACGCCGTCCGGTCGGACGCCCAGGCGGCGGCCATCTACGACGCTACACTCAATCGTTTCTGGAAGGCGCTCTCGGATCATCCCAAGCCCACCATCGCGATGATCCGAGGGTACTGCATCGGTGGCGGGTTGAATATAGCGGCGTGCTGCGACTTGCGATTCTGTGGAGAAGGTTCGCGATTCGCGGTGCCCGCCGCGAAACTAGGGCTCGGCTACGGAGCATCGACGCTGCGACGATTGGTGGCTCTCGTCGGTCCACAGTTTGCCCTGGAAATCCTGTTGACCGCACGCCAGTTCACGGCGGGCGAAGCGCTGCAAATGGGGTTGGTGAATCGGGTCGTGCCGGACGCCGAAGTGGAAGGCTACGTCCGGGAACTGGTGCATACCATCGCGTTCAACGCTCCGCTGACCATGCTCGCTGCAAAACGCGTCATTCAAGAGCTCTTGAAAGATCCGCAGTCGCAGGACCTGGCCGCAGGCGAAACGCTGGTGAAGCAGTGCTTCGATAGCGCGGATTATCGTGAAGGTCGACTCGCGTTCCGTGAAAAGCGCAAGCCGGTGTTCATCGGCCGATGATACCCGAAAGATGATATTCGAGATTCGCTTCGGAAATTGCATCCCGGACCTTTAAATGGGCGAACACGCGAGCGTCGCCGGACTGGCAGCGTCGAAGGCCGGAGTGTCGCCCGCGCGAATATTCTGGGCGGCCTGGCTCGGATGGATGCTCGACGGTTTCGACGCGACGGTGTACATCTACGTGTTGTCGGCAGCCGTCACCGAACTGCTCACGCATGATGGGCGGGTCGCGTCGACGGCGAACGTGGCCCTCTTCGGTGGATATTTCTTCAGCATTTTCATGCTTGGTTGGGCCGGCTCGATGGTATGGGGAAGGCTCGCGGACCGCATTGGCCGGGTGCGCGTGATGTGCCTCACGATTCTGACCTACTCCGTATTCACCGGCTTGTGCGGCCTTTCTCCGAACCTCCTGTTGTTCGGAATCTTTCGATTTCTCGCGGGGTTCGGCATCGGCGGCGAGTGGACGGCTGGAGTCACGCTGCTGCACGAATCACTGCCCGAGACCTTGCGTGTCCGTTATGCGGGATGGCTGCATACGGCGACTCCAGCGGGAATCACGCTAGCCGCCGCCGCTTCCTTTCTATTTCCGTGGCTCGGCTGGCGCGGCATGTTCATCTTAGGAGCACTACCCGCGCTGCTGATTGTTTACCTGCGTCGGAAAATCCCCGAACCCGAGAAGTGGCGCGAGCGCGCGACGCACGTCATGCCTCGGGTAGGCGACTTATTTCGACGCCCATTGGCCCGTAGCGCGTGGATGTCGGCGCTTATGGTCGCGTGCGCGATCTTCGGGTTGTGGTCCACCAGCTACTGGGCTCCCACGTTTGTGATTACGCGGGTCGTCGCGAACGGAGGAACCGTCGCCGCGGGGCAACGAATGGCTTCGTTCGCCGGGCTTTATGGAAGTTTCGGTACCATGGCCGCGTGCCTGATCTCGCCGTGGCTGGTGCGCGCGTTTGGATCGCGACGCAAGACCGGAGGTTTCTTCTTCACGGGATCGCTCTTGGTCGCTCTTCTCGCGTACGGGTACGCCGCCCGAGAATCCGCTGCCGGCTTAAAACTGTTTCTGACGCTCCTTCCGCTGGCCGGCTTCTTCACGAATGGCGTCTTCGCGCTCTACTCGATTTGGCTTCCGGAAATGTTCCCGGGCGCGCATCGAGCATTCGGGGCGGGATTTGCCTTTAGTTTTGGGCGCGTGCTGGGTGCGCTCGGACCGGCAATCGTCGGGATGCTGGTGGGAATCACAGGTTCGTACCCAACCGCGATCGTGATCGCTTCTTTCATCTACTTAATCGGACTGCCGTTCAACTTCCTGGCGCCTGAAACGTCCCATCGCCCCCTTCCCGAATAGCGACGTTCGGAAGCATCCTTTGACCTCACGTGAGGAGAAAAGCGCGGATGTGCTCGGCGACCAGCGCGGGCGCTCTCAGGTTGGCGAGATGCCCCTGTCCCTGGAGTTCCACGAGCCGCACATCGGGCAGAGTTCTCGCCAAAGCTTCCGAGGTGTCCTTCAGCGGATGCGGCGCACTCTGAGTACCAAGCAGCAGCAGAGTAGGAACGCGCAGGGCGCGATATCGTTCAAGCTCAGGGCCGTGCTGCTCGATGGCTTCCACTTCGCGGCTCCAGGTGTGAGCAAGCACTCTCGCATCGTCCCACTCGGAGGTCCCGCGCATCAATTGGACCTTGGCCGCGGGCACCGACGCAAAATGCGTGAATCCGATTTCGAGGGCCTTGTCTAAATCGCCCGCTGCAATCGCAGCACGGTAATCGGGAAGATAGGGACCTGCGACGGTGCCGCCCACGGGCAACGGCGGCTCGTAGAGAACCATCTTCCTCACCGGTGTTTGAAGCGCCGCCCCTAGGGCGCAAACCGCCCCAAAAGAATGCGCGACCAAGCGCGCACCTTCACCCGCCACTTTTAGAGCAAACTGAATGTCTTCATACTCTCGTTCGATCGAATAGCGCGGTGCGTCACCGCTGCTGGCCCGGCCGCGGCGATCCAAGACGAAACAGGTGAACGTGTGTGCCAAAATATTGGCGACTTTTCGCCAACTCGCGCCGGTCGCAAGGGACTCGTGAACGATTACGATGGGGGGTCCTTCGCCAACCCGAACGAATCCGATCGTAGTTCCGTCCTTCGAACGAAAAGAGCCCGGCGTGGCAATCGGATGTTGCATGGGTAGGATAGAGCGCGAACACTTATGGTAGCGTGCCGGTGTCATCACAAGAACAGGTATACTCACGTACTGCATGTCCGCCGATTCCGGGGACCGAAGATCAAACTGACGCACCTATGAAGATCGACGTACGCGAAGAAATCGCAACCGCGCCGCTGGGACGCTATCACGGTCTGATTGGCGTCCTGATCGGTTTAGCCGTTTTCTTCGACGGCTACGACACGTTCAATGCCGCCTACGTGATTCATTACGTGATGAAGCCCTGGCATCTGGCGCCCAGCCAAGCTGGATTTCTGGTCTCGAGCGGATTGATCGGCTTCATGATCGGGTCGCTGGGGCAAGGAAAGTTTTCGGATCGTTATGGACGCCACGCTACGCTGATCGGCGCCCTGTGGGTTGCGACCCTCTTCAGCTTCGCGACGGCCACTCTCGCGAATTCGTTTGTTGCATTCTGCAGCTTGCGGCTCCTGACAGGATTAGGGCTCGGCGCGCTATTGCCGGTGGGCGTGACCTACATGAACGAATATTCGCCGAGGCGTTTGCAAAACATGTTCGCTTTGTGGGGTTGGGCGCTGGGCTTCGGAGCCGGCGGCGTGGTCGCGTCGATGATCGGCGTTTATCTCACGCCGACGCTCGGCTGGCAGGCGCTTTACTACGTTGCATCTTTCTCCGTCGTGCTCGTCCTCATTTGCCATGGAACGCTTCCGGAGTCGCTCCAGTACATGGCCATGCGCGGCGAGACGAAGGATATCGCGGGGGTGCTGATTCGAGTGAATCCGGCGCATTCCGCTCGGTACCTTGCGGCACACGTCCAGTTTGAATTCCCTGAACCGAGCGATAAGATCGCCTCCCTATCGCTGCTGCTTTCGGCGCGTTATCGCGGCAGAACGCTCGCCGTCTGGACCGCGGCCTTCTGCGTTTTGTTCGGAATCTTCGGCCTCACGGGGTGGGTTCCCACCGTCATGATCCGGCGCGGGGAAACCTTTGCCGCAAGCTTCGGCTTCGGCGCGCTGATTCAAGGAATGGCGTTCGTGGGTTCCCTGCTCTGCGGCTCGATCGCCGACCGCTCGCACAAGCCGCGTATCGCAATGGCGATCTGGTGGGTAGGAGGCGCTCTTGCGCTCGGCACGCTTGCGCTTGCGAACAATCACATCCTGAATTTCATTTGTGTTGGTTTTGCGGGATTCTGTATTTTGGGCGCGCAAAACGTGCTCAATAATTTCACAGCATCGATTTACGACACGGAAGTGCGCGGGACCGGCGTCGGAATGATGCTCGGAGTGGGACGCCTGGGCGGCATTCTGGGGCCTTACACCACGGGCCTGATCCAGCAGGCGACGCCCGGCTCTATCGGTCTGTTCACAGCGATCGCCGTAGCCGTTCTGTTAGGCGCCGCCGCAATTCTGTTCGCCCGGCCACGAGACGCTGAGCTCGCCTGAAACGAGAAGCTGGCCCTATTTTCCTGTGAACTTCGGAGCACGCTTCTCGAACATCGACGCAATTGCCTCGGCGTGATCCGCCGTGTGATGCGCGAGCGACTGATACGCGGCCGACATATCGAGGATCGTCTCCAGGCGGGAATATTGGGCTTCGCGCATCATGCGCTTCGTCCAGCGAACGACCTGCGGAGGATTCTTGGCGATGCGCTCCGCGAGCGCGCCGGATTCCTTTATCAGAGCGTCCGCCGCCACAACTTTCGACACGAGCCCGATTTCGAGCGCGGCCTTGGCGTCTAGTGTGTCCCCGGTAAACGCCATCTCCGCAGCGCGCGAATAACCGACGATCCTGGGCAGGAGCCATGCTCCGCCGTCCCCTGCGATGATCCCGACCTTCACGAAGCTCTCGGCAAAAATGGCTTTCTCCGAGGCGAGTCGAATATCGCACATACAGGCGAGATCGCAGCCAGCGCCGATCGCGGGCCCGTTTACCGCGGCGATGAGAGGAACGTCAAGCCGGAACAAAGCCTTCGGGATGCGCTGAATTCCCGCCCTATACTGCGCCTCAATCTGTTACGGAGTCCCTCCAAACATGCCTTTCTTATCGCGCATGTCGGCCACGTTTCCGCCCGAGCAGAACGCCGTTCCTTCTCCCGTCAGAATCGCTGCGCGAACGTTGGGGTCCGCGTTCATGCGCTCCACGGCTTGCTCGAACGCGGAGAACATCGGCTCGCCGGTGAGAGCGTTGCGCGTCGCCGGATCGTTCAGCGTCAGCAGGACAACGTGCCCTTGCTGCGCGTATTTCAAAACTTCTTGCACGGTTTTGTTACCTCTTTTACAATCCGAGCACACGCTCGGCGTTCTGGTGGAAAATGCGTTCGTAGATGTCGTCCGCATAACCGAGCTCTTTCCATTCCCGGAAAATACGCTCGTAAGGGAGGCTTGGATAATCGCTACCGAACATCACTTTTTCTTTCAGGCGGCTGCGGATATCCACCTTCAACTGCGGCGCGAAATACTTCGGCGCCCACCCCGAAAGCTCCCAATACACATTACCCTTGTGTAAAGCGACTGCCGTCATTTCATCCACCCACGGCCAACCCGGATGCGCCGCTATGATCGTCAGATTGGGAAAATCCGCGGCGAGTTCATCCATCGCCGAAGGGTGCGCGTGCCGGATCTTCGCGCCCATGCCGCCGGGCATGCCGGCGCCCATGCCGGTGGTGCCGACGTCGATCATGACCGGAACTTTCAATTCGTCAATCGCTTCGAACAGCGGATAGAGCCGCCGATCGTTAACGGCGAAATGACCCATGATGGGGTGAAAGTGAAACCCCAGCATGCCCAGTTCACGGATCGCGCGCCGGGCTTCTTGAATCGCGATGTCGCCCTTAAGCGGGTCGACCGCGCCCCACGAATGGATGATGCGATCCTGGTGGCGCTTCTGCATACCCACGACAAAATCGTTCGAACAAGGCGGAGTGTGAACCGTCGTTTCCAAGTCGAGTGCCACCAGAACGGCCTCGACTCCGCCGTCGGTAAAATCCTTGACGACTTCTTCTTCGGTTTTCGCCGTCCACGAGCGATTCCAGTATTTGGCCAGAGCGTCCACGTAGGGCTGCTGGCAAGCGATCCACTCTTTGGTGTTGGGATAGCAATGCAGGTCGATTATTCTCATTCGGCAATTCTCATCCGGCGTTGTTCATCTCGATGCCACCAGTTCCGCCAGCTTCTTCTTGGAAACTTTCCCGAAGGTGGAAAGAGGGAAATCGGACATGATCTCGAGACGCTCCGGGATTTTGAACTTGGCGATCTCCTTGGCGATGAGAAAATGCTTCAACTCTTCGAACGAAAGGCTGGCACCGTTGCGCAGAATTACGCACGCGCACATGCGTTCGCCGAGGGCCGCGTCGGGAACGGGAATACACGCGACGTTCTCGACGGAAGGATGGGACAGAATCAGATTCTCCACTTCTTCCGCGCTGATTTTCTCGCCGCCGCGGTTGATCAGATCCTTTTTCCGCCCCTCCACCACGTAACTGCCCGAGGGATGCTGCCGCAACAGGTCACCGGATTTATAGAATCCATCCACGGTGAAGACCTTCTTGTTGTACTCGGGAACACCGTAATAGCCACGCAGTGTATAAGGCCCGCGGCAGCACAGCTCGCCGACCTCGCCGCGCGGCACTTCCATTTCATCCTCATCCAGAAGTTTTACTTCATCGTCGGGACTCACCGGCCATCCAACGGTTTCGAGCTTGACGTCTTCCGGGTCGTCGAGACGGACGAACATGATGAGCCCCTCGCTCATGCCGAAGTTCTCCTGTACGAATGCGCTCGGGATCAACTTGCGCGAAAGCAACCGCACTTCCGGCTGCAAGCGCTGGCCGCCACTCTGAATGATCTTCAGCGAGGACAAGTCGTGCTTTTGGACCGCCGGGTCGTTCAGCAATCGAATGAGCAGCGAGGGAACAACTTTCAGATGCGTGACGCGATGTTTTTCGATCAGCGCGCACATATCTTGGGGTTTCGTGCTAGTGCTGACCACTACTTTGGCGCCGTGGAAAAAGAATCCTTGGATCCCCGGGCAGGCGAGCGGTAGATTATGAGCGATCGGCAGAACGAGAAGTAGCACCGAGTCGTCCTCGATGGCGCACACGGCCGCAGCGGCTTTGGAGTTGTACGCGTAATCGTTGTGCGTGCGGGGAATCAGCTTGGGGATTCCAGTGGTCCCTCCAGAAAGCTGAAAAATCGCGGGGTCCGTCGGATCGATTTTGATTTCGGCAAGCGCGGAATCGGGCAGGCGCGCGGGCATCTCGATCAGTTCCGCAAGCGAAGCGAACCCTTCGCGCGGAGAGTCCAAAGTAATCGCGAACTGGAGCGTCGGACTTTCGTGCCGGATGCGATCGATCATGGGAGCATAATCGAAATCGCGGTGGGGAGCGGGGATCACGCACGCGGTTGCGCCGGAAAGTTCAACGAACTGGCTGACTTCGGTATAGCGATGCGTGGCGAGGGCGGCGATCGGAATACAGCTGATCTTCTGGAGCGCGAAATAGAGAATGATGAACTCGGCTACGTTGGGGAGCTGAACGACCACGCGGTCCAACGGATGCAAACCCATATCGAGGAGATTCAACGCCAAGTTGCTGGAAAGCCGGTCCAGCGTCGCGAACGTGATCGAACGGTCGCCATCGATCACCGCGACGCGTTCGCCGTAACGTTTGAATACTACTTCGAACTCCTGCGCGAGCGACTGATCCCGCCAATATCCCTTGGCGCGGTACCGAGCGGCATAATCGGGCGGAAATGGAACAACTCCCGGAAGCATGCGCGTTTTCTCTCCTAAGTAGTCGCGGCAAAACCGCCATCGATCACGATCACCTCTCCATTGACGAAGCGATTGCTCGTGATGAGATTGACAATGACCTCGGCCACATCCTCGGCGGTCGCCACGCGGCGCAGCGGTGTACTCTTGGCGCGGCGCGCCATCAGATCCTCATAGCGATCCTTCAGCATCCGAACCATCCAGTCGCCTTCCATCCATCCGGGAGCGACCGCGTTCACGCGCACATCCGGCGCAAGATTCAATGCCAGAAGTTTCGTCAGGCTCACGACCGCGGCTTTACTCGCAGCGTATGGCAAGGGCTGCGGACCCGGGCGCAGGCCGACGATGCTGGCCGTGTTTACCACGCTGCCCTTGGCGGCTTTTAGGAGAGGAGCAGCTGCGCGCGTCACCTGAAACAGGCCGCGGACGTTGACGGCGAACACGCGATCCCATTCTTCCGCAGTCAGGCCTTCGAAATCGTTGGGTTTGACGGTCGTAGTAGTACCGGCGTTATTGACCAGCGCGTCGAGGCGTCCAAATTCACGCTCCACATCGGCCAGCATCCGACGCACGCTCGCATCGTCGCTGACGTCGCATTTGACGAGCAGCGTCTTCGCCCCCTTTCCCTGCGCCTGCTGCGCCGTCTCGGTCGCTTCTTTTTCACTGCGGCTGTAATTGATCGCCACGTCGAAGCCCGCGGCCGCAAGGGCGATCGCGGCGGCGCGGCCGATGCCTGTTGCCGCACCCGTAACCAATGCCGCTGGCCTGTTTGGATTCATGTTCGTCTCCGCGGGGATGGAAATACTGGAAAATCCAGTTTGTCGAACTGCTCCCAAATATGTCAAGGAGACAGACTTTGTGGGCCCGGTTCCGCATGTGGGGGTTTATCGCGCGCGCCGTGAACTGTACTAATCTGGACCATGGGAAGAACGAGGCCGAAAGGAGCGAAGCGAACGTCATGAATGGCGAGCCATCTCGGCGGGACTTTTTAGCACTCACGGGAGCCGCTCTGGCGGGCGCGGCGGCGCTCGATGCCTATCAGTCGCCCAAAAAGCTATACGCCTTTGTCAGCTCGTGGACGAAAGGGCCTTTCGGCGCAGGCGGAGGCGGCGGCATCAGCGTATTTACCGTCAACACGAGCGATGGCTCGTTAACCCAGGTCAGCCGAACCGGGCAGGATTTCGACGGCCTGAACGGCGGGAACCTGTGCATTTCCGCTGACGGAAGATTTCTTTATTGCACACATGAGGCGCCAAATCTGAATGGCAAGGCCGGCGCGGGCGGCGGAGTGCATTCGTTCGCCATCAACCGTGAGAACGGCTCGCTCACGCACCTGAATGTGCAGCCGTCGATGGGCGTCAATCCCTGCTTCATCATCGTCGACAAGACCGGCTCTCGCGTGCTGGTGGCTAATCATGGCGACTTAGTAAAGGCCGTGAAGGTGGTCAAACGGAACGGCGTTCCTGTGATTGAGAATTCTACGGACGATGGAACGGTCGCGATGTTTGCGGTGCAGCCGGATGGCTCGCTCGAACCGGCGTGTGACGTGGCCGTCTTCGAACCGAGGCCGACTACGGAGCCGGGCGCCGGCGCCGCCGCGACGTGGGCGCGAATCACATCTACGTTTTTCCCTTCGACCCCCGATCGCGTACTCTGGTGGGCAAATCCTTTCCGACGCCGGGCGACAAAGCACCCCGGCATTCCGTGTTTCATCCGCGTGCGCCGTACTTCTTCATCACCAATGAAAGGGAGGCCAGCCTCTCGTCTTTCCATTTCGATTCCGACACGGGCGAGGTACGGTTCGTTCAGACGGTTCCGACCATACCGGCTGGTTATTCGGGGCCCCGCGTCTCACCGGCCGATATTCGCATGCACCCCAACGGAAAGTTCGTCTACGGGAGCAACCGCGGGGACAACAGTATCGCAATTTTCAAGATCGACGAAGCGAACGGGCAGATGAGCCTGGTGGATATCGCCAAAACCGGCGGCGCGAATCCACGGGAATTCGGCTTCGAACCGTCGGGCAAATTCATGTTTGTCGGGAACCTCGATTCCAACCAGGTGGTGACGTTCGCGGTAGATCCTGACACGGGGAAGATGACTTCTACCGGTGCGAAAGCCGACGTCCCCAAGCCGGCGTGCATGCATTTTGTGATGCTCTAGACCGTTTTCATAGATAATATAGACAGCTCTGGCAATCTTTCGGCGACGGAAGATGGCAAGTCCATATTCAGACGACCTACGGCGGAAGCTGTTGAAAGCGCATCAGCGTGGAGCGGGGAGCCTGTCGCAACTGGCCCAACGCTTCGATGTGAGCCTGGCGTGGGCCAAGAAAATTTCGGCGACACTGCGCTCGACCGGGAAAATGGAGCGGCCGCCCGGCGGGCGGCGCGGGCCCGCCAGCAAAATGACCGCTGAAGTACAAGAGGATCTGCGGAACTGGATTGGCAAGCAGCCGGACCTAACCTTAGCGGAGCTGCAGGATCGGCTGTGGAAGCAGAGGAAGCTGAAAGTCAGCGTGGGCCGGCTGTGGATGGCCCTTCGTGACATGGGATTGCGGCTCAAAAAAAGTCACTCCACGCCGCCGAGCAAGATACCGTCGCCGGCCAGCTACAACGCAGCCTCTGGCGCGAGGAAACGAACCAGCTCGATCCGGCGAGGCTGATTTTCCTGGACCAGAGTGGCGTGACCACGGAGATGACGCGCCGCTACGGACGCGGCCCCGGCGGCGAACGCGTTCGCGAAGGCACACCGGGAGGACACTGGCGAACGCTGACCGTGCTGGGCGCGATTCGCCTATCGGGATGGGTGGCGACCATGACCATCGAAGCTGCCACCGATGGAGAGATTTTCCTGGCCTACGTGGAGCAGGTGTTGTGCCCGCAACTGCAACCGGGCGACATCGTGGTCATGGATAATTTAGCCGCTCACAAGGTCGCTGGCGTGCGCGAGCTGATCGAGAACACCGGAGCCCGACTGCGCTATCTGCCGCCGTACTCTCCGGACTTCAACCCCATCGAGAAGTGTTGGTCCAAGGTCAAACAACTCCTCCGTGCTGCCAAGGCCCGCTCTCTGTCCAGCTTGGAATATCGCCTCTCCGAGGCCCTCGCTGCAGTCACTCCTCGCAACGTCCAGTCCTGCTTCCGTCACTGCGGCTATGGTCTATGAATACTATGAAAATGGTCTAGTCGCCGCGTTAACGGACAGACGCGCAGCCTAATGTTTGGCCGGCTCAGCGAGTGGACCCACTTCCACTTTCGGCTGCGTGTTCGCCAACGGCCCGAGCTCCGCGGCTGCGCCGCGTGCGATGGCAGCCGTTTCGCTGCCGGCCTGGAAGCACGTGAAGTCCGGGCGGTCGCGCCACGATAAGGGACCGCACAGGCGCTTCCCTGCCTCGATCGCGGCGTCATGAACGACGTTGATCAATCGTTCATAATCAGGCGTACCCTGGGCGTAACCAGAGAAGTTTCCCAGATCGCCACTAGCCGCGAAAACGGCCGTAACGCCCGGCACCTTGGCGATCTCATACGCGTTCTTGATTCCTTCGAGTGTTTCGATCATCAAGATCACCACCATGTTGTCGTTAATCGTGGCGCGGTAACCGCCGGGAACGCCGCCCCACATCGCGCTCTCGAACGCCTGGCCGCCGCCATTGCTGCGTTTTCCGAGCGGCGGGTAATACGCCCAATCCCGTGCCGCGATGGCCTCCTCGACCGTATCCACGGTCGGCACCACGATCACCAGAGCGCCCGCGTCAGCCGCATGCTGGATCTCCCGTTCATCCGTGTAGGCGACGCGAACGCCCGGAACAGCCTTGGCGTACGGACACGTGCGCCACATGCGGGCCACGCTGTCCCAATCGCGCGCGTTGTGCTGCATCTCCGTCCAGATGAAGTCGTACCCGGCGTTCGCCATCGCGCAATAGGTGGACGGATCGGAGGCTCCGAACAAGGTGCCGCCCGTCACTTTCCCGCCCTGCATCATCTTGAGCTTCACCGGATTCCAGATCTTCGAATTCGGCGGCGGGTTCCACGCCGGTCCGTATTTCCAGCTCGACATATCAAATGGCCCGACATTCGCGGCTCCCGGCAGCGCCGTCTTCATCGCGCCGCTATCCTTGCCGGCGGGAGCTGCCAGGGGAAACGCGAGTTTTCCCGCATCCGGATTGTTCGCGTAAGGATCGGCGCTCGTTTTGGGCGCTTGCACGGATTGGGCCTGCGCCTGGAATGGCACGATTGCCATGGCTGCGGATAGGGCCGCCATCAGAAATAAGCGATTCATTCCACAGTCCTCCTTCTTGGTTGGAACACGGAGAATGCTTGGCCGATCGCCGTAGCCTGCGCGTCAGGACTTCTTCTTCGAGAGTTCGTTGTAGACGACCGTAGTGAAGGTTGGGAAGTTAGGTCCGCGACCCCCGGGAGCAGCAGGCGGAGGATCGCCAACAGCGGCCCTGACCTCTTCGATCGACTTGCCCTGCGCGACCAAATCCTTGATCTTCGCGCGCTTTGCGATGGTATTATCCAGCCGTCCTTGAATGTCGCTCTTGCTCTGCACCATGCCGTGTCCCGGCACGAACTGATCCGCGTTCAGAGCGACGATTCCCTTGGTGGTCGTGATCCAACCCTCCGAGGAGCCGTTCTTTTCGGCGTGGATCAGCGGATCGGCCATTTGAGTGGCGATAATGTCGCCCGTGAAAACGATCTTCTCGCCGGGGAGATAAACCACCAGGTCGCCGCTGGTGTGCGCAGGCGCCCAATGGAACACTTCCAGCTTCACTCCGTCGATTTTCAGATTCTCTTTGTTCTTGGTCACGACCCGCGTCGGGAGATGACCGGCCGGGGGCGCGCCCCTTCCGCCGGCGGCGAGAGCAGTTTCCTGCTCCTTTTTATTATTCTCGTGAGCGATGATTGTGATTCCCATGGGGAAGGACGCCAGTCCGTTCACGTGATCGCCGTCGCTGTGAGTAAGAATGACGGTCGTCACGGGCTTAGGCGTAATCTTGGCGATATCGTCCAACAACTCCTTGCCGCCGGCGGCCGTCGTTTTGGCGTCAACGACGATCACGCCTTTGTCGCCGACAATGACGCCGCTGTTTCCGCCGCCGCCCTCAATCCAGTAAACGTTGGGCTTCAACTGGTGGGTCACGAACGGCATGGGTGCCGGAGCCTGCGCGAGGGCCAGAGTCGCGAAGATGCTCAGGCCGGCTAGCGCAAACAAAGAAGAATTTCGAAGATGCATAGGGTGTTTCTCCTTCACAGACTTTATCACGGCTGGAACGTGACCGGTAGCGCGTCCGGACACTATCTGTCGGGCAGAATTGAGGATAAAAGGAGAGCGCGGCCGTCATCGGCTCGCCACGGTGAGCGGACGGGACGCCTTCTCACGACTGCGTTTTGTGAAAGACGAAAAAGAACACGGCCACGCAGAGCGCGCCAAAGGTGTAGATGAGTGAGGAGAACAAGATCGCGGCGGGAACGAGGCCCCGCGTGACGTTGAGTACGTTGTTGATCAAATTCCAGGCGAGGAGGATGGTCACCAAGACCGTCCCGATCAGAGCCAGAAAAGAGGCACCTTTGAGAGTCATGCTCAGAGTATGAGCCCTCTCACGATCGCGAACAAGCGCGAGCGATAGCTCCCAACGGAAAATAGAACGTAAAAGATGGCCTGGAGGAGGCGGAAATTACTTGTGCCGGTAAGTAATTCGGCCCTTGGTGAGGTCGTAGGGCGAAAGTTCCAACGAAACTTTATCGCCATTCATAATCTTGATGCGATTGCGCCGGAGCCTTCCAGCCATGGTCGCGAGAACAGTGCGGCCTGCGTCGAGCTCTATCGAAAACATCCCGGCTTTGAACTTCTCGACGACCTTACCCATTACTTCGATTGCGTCTTCTTTTGGCAAATGATCTTCATCCTCTCTCTAAAATCTGAACTGTTATCGGACCAGCGAGACCTCGTCAAGCCGCCCGTCCTGTTGAAGCCGAAAGGGCGGCACCTTCCAGTGCCGCCCAACCAACCACAATTAGTAGCGATTGTTGCGGCGACCGCCGCCGTAACCACCGCCGCCGCCACCGCTGCGCTCCGCCTTCGGACGGGCTTCGTTGACATTCAGCGCTCGGCCGTCAAGCTCGGCGCCATTCAAAGCCGCAATCGCCCGATCCCCTTCCGCGTTGTCGCTCATTTCGACGAATCCAAAACCTCTGGCTTGCCCCGTATCGCGATCCGTCACAATGCTGACGCGGTCTACGGCGCCGTGTGCTTCAAACATGGATCGGAGTGTCGCTTCGGACGAATTGAAGCTGAGGTTTCCTACAAAAATATTTTTCATTTATCTTTCTTTCTGAGTTGCAGAGCAGTGAATCGGGGCAGGATCGGACAAGGGCGGTTTGGGCCGGACTATCGAAAGATGCCAAATCAACGGACTGCGAAACTACATAACTATCATCACACGGATGTGGGCTCGAAAGCAAGCTATTGATCTTCCAAAACGGAATTTGTCTCGTTTGTTCGCTGTGTTAGATTGCCTTCCGCGGCGAATGCGTTCGCGTCGTTTGGGGGGTGGTGCGAACGGGGAGGGTCGAACTCCCATGGCCTTGCGGCCGCTGGAACCTAAATCCAGTGCGTCTGCCAGTTCCGCCACGCTCGCACAAGCAGGACTGTTCGCATTATATCGTTGGCTTCGCTATTTATGCGCTAGCGGGCGTATGCCGCCACGCGACGCTCCACCGGCACTTGCGGCTGCACTCCGAAGCGTGCTGTCTTCCGGCCGCACGGGCACGGCGAAGTATCCACCATGTCTAGCGTCAGACGTAGTCCCGGACCGTCGATGTGCAGGCCATCATGCGCTTCGCATTCGCCGGCCAACAATTGCCCCGACGGTCCGATAATCTGCTCAAAGACAGGGACACGAAATGCCCGCCAAAAGGCGTTGCGATCCTCCTCGGTCAGCCGCGGCCAACCGGGACGTTCCAATACAACGAGCGCGTGCGTCAAGGAAGGAATCAGAAATCCGCACAAGCGGTGGCATTGTTCGATCGTCGCGGCAATCGCCGAAGGTTCGAAACGCGCAGCGTCTTCTCCCCAACCCTGTCGGAATATTTTCACCGCCTGGGAGGGAAGCAGGGCGGGACGAAACCAGGAAACAAGCACGGCCGTGCGAGGGGCCGGCGACACCGGATAGGTGAAGGGCTCCCGAATCCGGTGCCAGATAAATCCTGCAAGCACGTATTAAATGTTGGCTGAGTGGGCCAATATTCTCAAGAGATTTTCGCCGAAAATTCCTCGGGAGTCGGCCGCGCTGATTCCCAACTCGTACAGTGCCGTGGCCTGCTCCTCGAATATTTGATAATGCCAGCCTCTCGGAAAGAAGGAGGAATCCGTCCCGAACAGCAGGCGTTTCGGCCCCACGACATCCAGCGCGCGCTGGAAGACCTGCCGCAAATCAAGCTGTGAATCCTGATAACGCATCCACCCATTCGAGCTGGACGTATCCAGGAACACGTTGGGGCACAGATCCGCCAGCATGAGCGCTTCACGAAAGAAGCCTGCACCGAAGTGCGGAATAATGATCGGAACGTTGGGAAACCGCAGCGCGATGCCGTGCAGATCGGCGGGATTTGAATAGCGCAGATCGAAAACCCCCTGCATCCCGAGCTTTTCACGCACGCCGATCCGTAATGCCCCGCAATGCACGAACACCCCCCGTTTGCCCTGCGCTGCCCATTCGAATACCGGCGTCAAGACGTCTTCGTGCATCGAATACCCGTGCATCGCGGGAAACAGGCAGGCCACCTGAATCGCTTCTAGAGCCTCGGGATTCCAGGCTGGCCCTTTGGGATTGACCATCGCGAATGTCGCGAATCGATCCGGATGTGTGCGGGCGGCCGCCACTACGGAGGCTTCGTCACTGGGAACGCTCGCGATCAGCGCCGCGCGGTGCACGCCGTGGCGGTCCAGTTCGCGCGCCCAGACATTCGCAAGCTCCGCGGGCTCGGGCGGCGGAAACTGCCAGTCGAGTTTTTGACGGATGGCGTCGATTGTCAGACCGGGCTTCTGGGCAGCGAGGATCTCGAAAAACCGATGAGAGAAAAAGTGGACGTGCGCGTCCACCACTAGGATTGGCCCCCACGGTGACTGCCGGGCTATGACTTCACTCATGGCAGTTCAGGATTCAATCCGTACTCACCCTCTTCATATAAAATGCGCCCCGTCACTCCTCGGAGCCTGCATGACTCCGTGCGGCATCGCCAGCCCCGAACTGCGTAAGCCCGGTAGAAAGAGCCAGCTGCGTCAGCCCGGCGACGTTGTTCACACCGAGCTTCTTCATCATCGTTTTGCGATAACTGCGAACCGTCTGCTCCTTCAAATCGAGCATCACCGCGATTTCCTTGCTGGTCTTCCCTTTAGCCACCAAGCGCAGCACCTGCAGCTCGCGCGGCGATAGCGCATCGAGCGCCGCGGGAGCCAGCTTCGCTTCCAAATCGCCCTTCTGAATGCGCGTCAACAATCGATCCGATACCTGCGGGCTCAAGTACGCGCCGCCGCGCGCCACCGCGCGCAACGCTTCCAGCAGATCGTTATCGGAAACTTTCTTGAGAACAAATCCTCGCGCCCCGGAACGAATGGCGCCCACGACGGAGTTCTCGTCGTCGTACATGGAAAGGATGACGATCTTGCAGGCGGGATGATGGCGCAGAATCTCGGCAGTGGTCTCGACGCCGTTGAGCCCCGGCAGTCCGATGTCCATCAGCACCATATCCGGACGATGCCGCTTGACGAACAGCAGCGCGTCGGCTCCGTTATCGGCCTCGCCCACCACGCGAAAATCCGCATCGCGGCTTAAGATGGCGCGGATGCCGTCTCGCATGATCCTGTGATCATCGACGAGTAGAACGTCGCTAGGCATAACGGATCGACACAATTGTACCTTTTCCTGTTACGACCTCGAAGCGCAATCCCGAATGGCGTGCTAATAATTCCGCGGCGCCTAGCTTCGCGGGTACCCCGCGCGGGTTGCCGTCGAAGGACACGCGCACGATCAGCGAGCGCGAACCGGTGACCGAAATCACGATGCGCGTGACTTCCGCGGTGAAGGCCGCGACGCTTACGGCATCGGCTGCGGCGAGATAGAGAGCCCCGGCGATTTCCGGCGTGGCGATCGCGGTGGCTGAATAGCGCACCTTCGTGTCGACACCGTAGCCATCGCGATAGCGATTCGCCAGATCGAGCAGTGCGTTCTGCAGACCCGTGCGCGCCACCGGCGATGGATCCAGTTCCCGGGTCAGCGCGCGCACGTGCCGCATGGCGCCATCAAGCGCCTCGGCCAGCTCGACTGTACGCTCGGAAGTTTCCGGGTAATCCATCTGCAGCAGTTGCAGGCGCAATCCGGCGACCGCCAGAAGTGAACCGATCTCGTCGTGCAAAACACGGCTGGCGCGCATCATCTCATTGCGTGCGAGCACGCACGCTTCCGCCAGCTCTTCGGCGGCGGATATCTTTGGTGCACCGGGAGCACGCCGAAGAGCGGGGACAGACACTTTCTTCGTCTTTAAGGTCCGTTGATTTCCCATGTATGTCGTGCCGCGAGAAGCCGTGACACCGCAGAAATGGCTTTATCTTGAAACGGCTAGCGCTTGCGTTGGAGCACGCGCCTCGCCGCCGCCGCGACGTTCGCCGCGCGCATTCCGTATTTATCGAGCAGCTCGTCCGGCGTGCCGGATTCCGCGTAGCCTTCGAGCCCCACGAATTCCATGGGCACGGGATGAGTCAAGCTCACCGCTTGCGCGACGCGCACTCCCAGACCGCCATCCGCCAGATGCTCTTCGGCCACCACGATCGCTCCGGTTTCGCGGGCCGCCCGTGCGATCGCATCCGTATCCAGAGGCTTGATGGTGTGCATATCGATCACGCGCGCGGAGATGCCTTCGGCTTCCAAAGCTTCGGCCGCGCGAATCGCCTCGGCCACCAACAACCCGTGCGCGATCAGCGTTACATCGGATCCTCCGATCAGTTCGATCGATTTGCCGATGGTGAACACCTGACCGGCGTCGTAAATCACGGGGACTTTGACGCGTCCGGCGCGCAAGAACACCGGGCCAGCGTGCTCGGCGGCGCGCTTCACGAGTGCGAGCATGGCCACTTCGTCGGCCGGAGAAATCACGGTGAAGCCGGGCAGCGCGCACGCGAGCGCCAGATCCTCAACGCTCATCTGCGAGGGACCATCTTCGCCGATCGAGATGCCGCTGTGGGTCCCGACGATCTTCAAATTGACGCCCGGGTACGCCACCATCACGCGCATTTGCTCGAACGCCTTGGTCATCACAAAGGCTGAGAAACTCGACGCAAACGGGATCTTCCCGGCCGAAGCGAGGCCCGCGCCAATCGCCACCATGTTCGCCTCGGCGATGCCGCACTCGAAGAAGCGGTCCGGAAATTCCTTGGAGAAGTACACCGACATCGTGGACTTGGACAAATCGGCGTCCAGCGCCACAATCGCCGGGTTGGCGCGTCCCAATTCGACCAGCGCCTGGCCAAACGCTTCGCGCGTCGCGGCGCCCATTTTCAATTCGTATTTCGTCTTGGCGGGCATGATGCGGCGTCCTTCTCCTATGCAAGCTCCGCCAGTGCGATGGCGCATTCCTCGGCCGTGGGAGCCGTGCCGTGAAACTTGGGATTGTTCTCCATGAACGACACGCCTTTGCCCTTGATCGTCCGGGCGATGATCACCGTCGGCTTTCCCTCCGTGGCGGCTTCCTGAAATCCATTCTGCAAGGACTTGATGTCGTTGCCGTCCAGTTCGATCGCGTGCCAGCCGAAGCTGCGCCATTTTTCGGCAAGCGGCTCCGGGTCCATGATGTCCTTCAAAAAACCGTCCAACTGCATGCGGTTGTAATCGACGATCGCCACGACGTTGTCCACCTTGTGATGCGCCCCGAACATGGCCGCTTCCCAAATCTGCCCTTCCTGAATTTCGCCGTCTCCTAGGACGACGTGCGTTCTCCAGGAAGCGCCGTCCAGCCGCGCCGCCAGTCCCATGCCGATGGCGAGCGACAATCCTTGGCCGAGCGACCCCGTCGAGGCCTCCAGCACCGGCAAGAAACGCATATCGAGATGGCCCTGATACGGCGAGCCAAGCTTGCGCAGCGTCATTAACTGGCTCTTATCGCAATAGCCGCACTCGGCGAGAACCGCGTACACAATCGGAGCGGCGTGGCCCTTGGACATAATGAAACGGTCGCGCCCCTCCCATTTGGGACGCGCCGGGTCGTGATTCATCACGTCGAAAAAGAGCGTAACGACGATTTCGGTGGCCGAAAGCGAGCCGCCGGGATGTCCAGACTTGGCCTCGGTGATCATCCGGATCACCTCTCGCCGCATGCTTTTCGAAATCACCGCTAGCTCGGCAGGATCGCTGATTTTCTGCATTGTCTTCCACTGTAGCATCCCGGCACATTCACGCTAAACTGGGCGGATGCCGCGAGCCGCGAGTTCTTTGACACAAAGCTCTTTGGCACAAGTCTCTTTGGCGCAAACTACCTTGGCGGAACTCGCGGAATGCAAGGCGCTCTACGGGAACGCCTCCGCCGCGACCCGCACGAAAGCTCTTTTGAAAAGAGTTCTGCTCTTACGCGTCACGGGCGCCGACGATCTGATTCGTCTGCATGAGACCGTCCTGTTTCTGCGCGCCTATCCGCAAAGCCGGGAGGTAGCGCGCCTGTGCGATGAGATTCTGTTCGGCTACTCCCGGCGGCTGCGCGGACTTTCCGCCGCCGAGCTCAAAGACTTTGAATACGCGGAGGTTTCCGGCATCGCCGGCACCGGCCTGACCACGAATTTCAGCTATGTTTTCGCGCGTTCTTTATCGGATCGTCACGCGACCCCTCTCTCAACCAAAAAAAAACTCACCCTGAGTGGTTCCCCCGGCGATCTTTATATCGACTGGGACCAATTTCCGCATGCCGATCGCCTCGCGCCGATCCTCGCCGAACTGATTCCCGAAGCCCGTGAGGACTGGGCCGTCGGACGGCATGCCGACTGGCGTAAGCGTTACGAATCGGCGGGCGGGAATCTCCGTTGGCTGCTCGATCGCGTCCGTCCAGAAGTCTATGATCTTCTTGAAATTCCTTTGCGCTTCGAGCTCGGCGATTCCGACGCATCGCGTTCGTGCGCCCGCATTCCGCGGCGTTCGATTTTCTATCACGATGGTCCGTTGCTGGGGCGTCGCGATGTTTCGTTTGCGACGGAATTCGCCACACCGCCGATTCTCGTAAAACGGCTGCCTCGGGCGCGCGCCAAGCGCATCCTGGGTGTAATCGTCGATGCTTCCGCCGTGCGTTATCGCGAGCTTTACGGTTTCGAGTATCCCGACCAAGCTCGCGTTTTTCACGCCGATCTCGGCCGCGGCATGGATCTTTTCTTCTGCGGCGTGCCGCTCCGCTGGCGTTTGCCGCATCGCGAATATTGCGCCGGCATGTATTTCAAAAATGGCGTCCCCAACGGCTACGTGGAGGTAATGTGGGTCAAGAACGTAATGGAAGTCGGATTTAATTTGTATTACACGTTCCGTCAGGGTGAGACCGCCTGGCTGTATGCCCGGTTGTTGAAGCTGTTCCATCAGCAATTCGGCGTGGATACTTTTACGATCGATCCCTACCAGCTCGGCCATGAGAACGATGAGGCCATCGAGTCAGGCGCCTTCTGGTTCTACGCCAAGCTTGGATTCCGCTCGCAGTCGAAACGGATTCGTAATCTTGTAGATCGCGAAGAGCATCGCGTCGAGGCGTCCCGCTCCTACCGCACACCTCCGCACATTTTACGGAAGCTCGCCGAAGCGCCTTTGATTTATCGCATCGGAGCGTGATTTATCGTTCTGGAAACTTCGAAACCGTGTTAAGCTAGGGCGCATCAAAATTGAATGTCCGTAACGGTCTTCTTGCTTCTCGTGTGCCCTGTATGGATATGGGCACAGGAATCTGACTCCGGCGCTGTTTCGGCATCTTCCGACGCGTCGTCGCCAGAGTCTTCGTCCGCGCAAACGTCTGATGCACAAGCGGACCTGCAAGCGCCTGCGCTTCAAGCGTCCAATACGCCGCCGCCCACTGATCGCGACGTCTCCTGGTTGAAGCTCCCAGGTAACATCGAGCAGGATCAGCGCGCGATCTGGCTTGCCCCGCTCAAGCTTAAGGAGCGCATGTATTGGATACCGACGGCAGCGGTCCTTGCCACGACTGCTGGTTTGGTCGCGCTGGACCCGAAAGCAGCGAGCTATTTCCGCTATAATCCGGCCTTCGACCATTTCAACAATACGTTTAGCGGCAGTCGGATGTCGCTTGCGATCCTGGTCACTCCGCTATCGATGTACGGCGCGGGCCTGATCCGTGACGATTCGAAAATGAAATCGACGGCGCTGCTCGCCGGAGAAGCGGTGATTGATTCGGAGATTCTCACGACCGTCCTCAAGGGCGTCGACCGCCGCATTCGCCCCGCGGCGATCGGGCACGGCGGCAATTTTTCCGACACGTGGTTCGAGGACCATAGCGGCGGGTTCCTGCCGAACGGGAGCTTTCCCTCCGGCCACACCATCGCGGCGTTTTCAGTCGCCACCGTGATCGCGCGGCGCTACGGGAATCACAAGTGGGTGCCGTACGCCGCCTACGGCGCCGCGGCGCTGATCGGATTCTCGCGCATGACTCTTTCGTCGCACTGGGGCTCCGATGTGTTCGTGGGTGGAGTACTGGGATACTCGATCAGCCGCTTCGACGTACTACGGCAGTAGCGCCGCGGCAATGGATTAAGACGCCAGCGGCGGCATGCGTCCGGCGAGGCCCATAGCGTCTTCCATCGCCGCAGCCGCCTGTAAGACGAAATCGTCCCGATCCCTCGCGCCGATGATTTGTAATCCGATGGGTAACCCGCTCCGCGAAAATCCGCAAGGAAGGGAGATCGCGGGCAATCCCAGCGCATTCATGCCGCGCGTGAAGCGCGTGCCCGCCGCGCGGACTTCTTCCTGCTCCCCGCCGAACTTCACGAACTTCGCGCCGATGAGCGGCGCGGTCATGGGGGTGGATGGCGTGAACAGACAATCGACGTGCTCCCATAGTTTGATGAACGCGCGACTCGTGCTGCGGCGGACGCGCAGCGCATCTAAATAATCGATCGCCAGAATCGTCCTTCCTTGGTCGAGTCGCCCGAGAACATCTTCTCCGAAATCGCCGCGCCGCTCGAGATACGGCCGCAGCGCCGCCGCCGCTTCCGCCAGCAAACACGTCGCCCCAGCCCGGGTCAGTGCCATCATGTCGGGAACATCGATTTCGACGACCTGCGCGCCCGACTTTTCAGCCCTTTCGATAGCGTTCTTCACGGAAGCAACGACTTCGGCGTCCACGTCGTCGAAAAAGTAATTGCGTGGTACGCCGACTCGAACGCCGCGCATCTCGACCTTGCGCGGTGGCACGTAGCCGCTTGGCTGAACCGTCATTGCCTGAAATGCGATCGCCGCGTCGCGCACGGTTCTGGTCATCGGCCCCACATGGTCCTGGGTTACGCTCAGCGGCAGCACCCCAGCCGTTCTGATTTTCCCGAACGTCGGCTTGAACCCCACAATGCCGCAGAACGAGGCCGGCACGCGAATCGATCCTCCGGTATCGGTTCCCGTGGCGAATGGAACGATGCCGGCGGCCACCGCCGCTGCCGACCCTCCGCTCGATCCGCCGGGAATGCGCGCAAGGTCCCATGGATTATGGATCGCCCCATAGTGCGGATTGTTCGAAGTGATGCCGTAGGCCAGTTCGTGCAAGCCGGTTTTGCCGACCGAAACCGCACCCGCCTGCATGAGTATGCGAGCGACCGCCGCGTCGCGTGTGGGAACGTAATCGGCGAAAATTTTGGATCCTCCCGTGGTCCGAATGTCCTTCGTCCGCACGAGATCCTTATGTGCGATCGGAATGCCGTGCAGTATCCCGCGATCTCTCCCCTCGGCCAGTTCGCGATCGAGCGCGTCTGCCTGCGCGCGCGCCAGATCTCCCGTCACGGTGAGGAACGAATTCAGGCGGCCGTCGAGCTTAGCGATTTTCCGCAGGGCCTCTTCCACCAATTCGCGCGAAGAAATCTTGCCGCCGCGTAGCGCAGCGGACAGGCTTTCGATATCGGACATACTCGGGCGATGTTTCATGGGCAAGGCGTGGTTCCTTCCCGTTCATTCTACAATCGGGGCATGCCCGCCCTGACCCAACTCAGCGAAGAGGAGCGCCTTTTTCAATCCACGGTGCGGCGCTTCGCGCGGGAAAGGCTCTCTCCCCACGTTCACGCCATGGACGAGGCCGGCCTGTTTCGCAAGGACCTGCTCCAGGAAATGTTCGACCTGGGGCTGATGGGCATCGATGTGCCTGAAGAATATGGCGGCCAGGGCGGCAATTTTTTTCTGTCCATCCTTGCGATTGAGGAATTGGCGCACGTGGATCCGTCGGCGGCCGTCATCGTCGACGTGCAGAACACGCTATGCACGAATCTGCTGCAGCGATGGGGCACCGAAGATCAGAAGCGCCGTTTTCTTCCGAGCCTCGCTCGCGATACGGTCGGGTCTTACGCGCTTTCCGAGGCAGGCTCCGGCTCCGATGCTTTCGCGCTCGCGACGCGCGCGGTCTTTTCCAGCGACACCGGCGAATACCGCCTCACGGGACGCAAGTTGTGGATCACCAACGCGGCGGAAGCGAGCCTCTACATTATCTTCGCAACCGTCGATCCGGCCGCCGGATACAAAGGCATTACGGCGTTCCTGGTCGAGGGCGATTTTGCGGGTTTTCACGTCGGCAAGAAGGAGGACAAGCTCGGCATCCGAGCCTCCTCCACCTGCGAACTGATCCTCGACGATTGCCGCGTCCCCGCCGCGAACGTGCTGGGAGAAATCGGCAAAGGCTACAAGATCGCGATTGAGACGCTGAACGAGGGGCGCATCGGCATCGGCGCCCAGATGACCGGCCTCGCGCACGGCGCGCTCGACCACGCCATCGCGTATGCGAAACAGCGCAAACAATTTGGCAGAGCCATCGCGGATTTCCAGGGCGTGCAGTTCGAACTCGCCGAGATGGCGACCGAGGTCGAAGCCGCGCGGCTTCTCACGTATAACGCGGCCCGCCTGCGCGACGACGGGAAACCCTTTTTGACCGAGGCGGCCATCGCGAAGTACTTCGCTTCCCAAATCGCCGAGAGGGTTGCCTCTCGCGCGGTGGAAATCTTCGGAGGCGCGGGATTCACCAAGGACTATCCCGTGGAGAAGCTGTACCGCGACGCCAAAATCGGCCGCATCTATGAAGGCACTAGCAACATGCAGCGGCTGACCATCGCCAAACAAATTCTGGGGAAATAGTTCCGAAGAGATACATAGACTGTGGTCGGGGAGACATGTGGACGGGGTCATCGTAGTCGATAAACCGAGCGGCTGGACGTCGCACGACGTCGTGGGAAAGATGCGCCGTCTCGCGGGAATGCGCAAAATCGGACATCTGGGAACGCTCGATCCATCCGCGACCGGAGTTCTTCCGCTGGTCCTGGGCCGGGCGACGCGCCTGGCGCAATTTTTCACTCGCGACGACAAACTCTATGAGGGCGTGATTCACTTCGGCTTCTCGACCGATAGCTACGACGCGGACGGGGAGCCCACTTCGCCCGAAGTCCCAGTAACGCTGGATCGCGAGGTGCTCGAACGTGTCCTCGACGGATTTCGAGGCGAGATCCTGCAAATGCCTCCACCCGTTTCCGCAAAGAAGATTGGAGGACGGCCTGCCTATGAGCTCGCGCGCAAGAACCAGCCTGTAAAACTGACTCCGGTTCGTGTGAAAGTCGATCGCTTTGAGATACTTTCCCTGGAAGGCTGCGAGGCGCGCGTGCGTATCCATTGCGCGGCGGGAACTTATGTGCGCGGCCTCGCCCACGACGCGGGACGAGCCCTGGGATGTGGAGCTTTTCTGCGCGATTTGCGTCGTCTCTCGTCAGGCGATTTTCGCATCGAGCAGGCGCGCACCGTGGAGCAGTTGACCATCCTCGCCGCCGAAGATCGCTTGGAAAGCGCACTCATCCCCGCCGTCGAACTGCTTCCGGAATTTCCCTCGGAGCTCGTGGACCTAGTTACGATCGGGCAGATCCGCAACGGCCGCGACTTCCGCGTCTCCCCGTTCCATCACACAGGCGACGCCCGTTACGTAAAGGCGATTTCTCCCCGCGGCGAACTGATCGCGGTCGGCGAAGCCCGGCTGCCGCTGGTCTATCATCCCGTGCTGGTGCTGTAAGGGCGGGCGTCAGTGCGTCGCCAGCGGAGCACCACCGTCGCGGACACCTGACAGCTATCCTTTCAGCCTAACTCGTCCGATTTCGCGTTAAGCATTTTTCATGCGGCCGTCACGGCGACGAGCAAAACTTCAAGTATCCTGAGAACAGTGTCTCCGTTCGGCTCTACAGGATTGATTTTGTTGGCAACATGCTTGGCTGGATCTCCCGCCGTGGCGGCGCAGAGTTCCGAAGACGCGGGTGCGGCTGCACCGGCCCCCAAGCCCGACGCGTTTTACTCGGGCTCGGTCGTGGAATCCACCGAGACGAGCCTGGTCGTCTCCCGCACGGTGCTGGGAAAGAAGGAGCGCCGCACCTTCGCGATGACAGCGGATACTAAAGTGGAAGGGCGGCTCCGCACGGGCAGCCGGGTAACGGTCCGTTACGCGACCGGCGATAACGGCGACACCTGCATCCTCATCGTCGTGCGTTCCGGCGGGGCTGCGGCAAAAAAGAAATAACCCGCTGCCAGCCCGATTTTGGCTTGAAAGTTCGATTCCCCGGATCCGGCCAAAACCCTGCACTTGCGTTACACCCTACGTTTGCGAGACACTAGCAAGTTTTCCACACCTCCATGCGGGTTCGAATTCTGTATCACGATCATTGCTTCGACGGAGCGGCTTCGGCCGCCTTCTTCAGCCGTCTGGCCGGGGATCAATTCTATCCTGGCGCGGAATTCTGTTTCACCGGCATGGCGCATAAGGCGTCGCAATTGTTCGAGCCGGAATTGTTCGACGGCGACATCAACGCCATCGTGGATTTTAAATACTCTCCCGATCCCCGCCTCACGTGGTGGTTCGATCACCACCAGAGCGCGTTTCTTTCGCCCGAGGACGCCGCCCATTTTCGCCAGGATACCAGCGGCCGGAAGATGTTCGATCCCACCTTTCGCTCCTGCACGAACTACATCGCTACCGTGGCGCGGGAAAAGTTCGGCTACGATCCCGAGGATTTGAAAGAACTGGTGGAATGGGCCGACATCATCGACGGCGCGCAATATAGCGACCCGCAGGAGGCCGTCGAACTACGTTCTCCCGCCACCCGCTTAACACTCGTGATCGAAGGCAGCAGCGGCTCGGAAACCGTACAGAAGATCATCCGCATGATGCGCCACCAGAAACTGGAGGAGATCGCCGCCGATCCCGGCATTCGGCTCATTTATCAGCCGCTTTACGATCGACATCTGCGCTCCATCGACATTATCCGCCAGCAGGCGCGCTTCGAAGACGGCGTAGTGTATTTCGACCTGGTGGGATACGATCTGGAAGGCCACAATAAGTTCATCCCGTATTACCTTTACCCGCAATCTACCTACACGGTTTCGGTCAGCACATCGAGCTTCCGCACCAAAGTATCGGTGGGCTCGAACCCATGGGTAAAGGAGCCGCTAAAATTCAATCTCGCAACGATTTGCGAGCGCTATGGCGGCGGCGGACATCCGCGCGTCGGCGCCATCAGCTTTCCCATCGGGGCCATCGGCGAGGCGCGGCAAGCCGCACTTGAGATCGCGGCCGAATTACGCCGGTAATTTCAATATTTCTCGCCTTATATCAGGCACATAAAGATTCTCGATTGGACGCCTAAGAGATCCTCGGATATTCTGAAGGTGCCAGGAAGTTTTCCCGCGCAGGCCCCGACTGAGGCGTCAGGCCCCGACTGAGTCGTCCAGGAATTTCCCGCCGTCACCGCGAGGTGAATTCACAGCACGTGTCATAGAAGTCGTTTTCAGACCTTGTAAGCGAGGGCCGCTTCCACGCAGGCGCGCGCCCGAACCAAGCCGGCAAGCACCGGTAAAAGAGAGGCGGACGTCCGCCCAACTGGACTTCATTTGAATTCTCGAGCGGAGGAATATGTGTAATTACCGTTGTACTAAAAGGTTTTTAAGAGCGCGGTTATTCATCGCGTTGCGATTGTCGATCTCGCTGCAGGCGCTGGTCTTTTCCTCGGCAATTTGTTTCCCCCTTTCCGCGCAGACGCCCGCAACTGGACACGCCTTCGGATGGCACGTCGATGAATTCGACGCGTTGATCGAGCACGGCGGGTTCGGGCCTGCAGGAACGCCCGAGGTGGATGCAGCCTTCCCTTGGCGACGAACCGCTCCGCCGTCCGAGTACAAGGTATCGGTCGACGTGCTGCGCCATCCTCTCACCGGGAAAGCGCGACGTGTGCTAAGCACGGCGCTTCGCTATGTTTTGAAAGGGGACCACGCCCGCGCCATCTCCGCTTTACAGGAAGGCATGGCCAAAATCCCGTCGATCGGGCCCTACGCTCACGCTATGCTCGGTGTGGAGTATCTGCGCGCCGGAAGAGCCGCGGAAGCGGTTCCTGAGCTCGTCGAAGCCGCGACTTCTTTTCCGCACGATGCGGTGGTTCACTCCAATTTCGCGGTTTCCTTGTGCGTCGTTGGTCAGTACGATCGCGCCGAAGGGGAGGTTCGGCTCGCCCTATACCTCGATCCGACGTTAGGACCGGCTCAGGAACTCATGCGAATCATTGAGGCCAATAAGGCCAGGCAGGAGCGCCGTTAAACGTGCGCGACGCGGGCCACTTTGGGTCGTGCGCTAATTAACATTTGCGGATTGCCCCCTTGACACCGCCATTCCCGTAGCGTATCTAACATGGACGGAAGCAATTTCAAGGAGGGCGTCCATGTCCGCGTATTCTCCGCTTCAAGTCGCGCTCGTGATCTGGTTGGCAGTCACGATCGTCTACGCTTTGCTGTTCGTGTACCGGGCGGTTGTCGGGGCAAAAGAGGAAGATACCTTGTATCTGAGCGCCGGTGAATCCCGCATGGCCGAGGAGCAGCGCCAAATCATGCAGCGAGTCCATAAGCTGGACCCCATCACCCGAATATTTGGATTTGCGGCTGCGGGTATGACCGTCGTGCTAGCTGGGGTGTGGGGCTACGGAGTGTTCCAGCAGCTGTTCTGAGCGGTTCCGAGCCGTTTAGATTACGGGCTCCATACCGAACCGGCGCAGCAGCAGGAATTCTGACAGATTATCGGTCGTGAGCAGACCGAGGAGACGCTCATTGTCCATCACCAGGGCGCAGCGTCCTGCTTGCGCCATCTGGGGGAGCACCTCCGCCAAATCGTCGTCCGAAGTCAGCGTTAGGAAATCGCGGTCCATTACGCCCGCCACGTACGCCTCGGGCCCTTCCTGGGCGATGGCGCGCAGCAGGAGGTTCCTCCCCAGTAAGCCGACGACCTTACCGCTATGCAGAATCGGGAAATCCTGCTGGGAGGTAGAAAGCAGCAGGTTGGCGGCGTCCCGGATCGTGTTGCCGTGTTCGAGCGTGTGGAATTCCGTGATCATCGCCGCGCGCACCGGGATCCCGCTCGTCAGCGTCCGCCCGAGCGCCGCCACGCTCTCCTGAGCCGCGCCAAGATAAATGAATAGGGCGAAGAAAACCAATAGGAACTGTTTGTCGACCAAGCCGTATAAGCCCATGCCCATGGCCAGCATGCGTCCCATCCAGGCGGCGATCCGTGTAGCCTCTTCCGGAGATCGCACGTAGGAAAGCAGGCCACGTAGCAAGCGCCCGCCGTCCATTGGGAAAGCCGGCAGCAAGTTGAAAACGGCTAGCACGACGTTCCCGTATAGCAGCAAGGCCAGTACGCTCTTGTCGCTGGGTCGCATGAGGTCCTGGATGCTGACGGGCGTGGCCTGGTGAGAGGCAACCAAATAGGCAAAGATTCCACCCGCGAGCAGTAGGTTCACGAGCGGTCCCGCGAGCGATACCCACACTTCGGCGGTGGGACCCAGCGGCCGTTCCATGCGCGACAGCCCGCCGATGGGGAACATGACGATCTCCATTGTTCGGACGCCGAAACGCGCGGCAACGATTGCATGCCCGACCTCATGCAACAGGACGCTAATGAGGCTCCCCACCAGGAAGATCGCGTAGTTACCCGCCGAACGCGCGCTGCCGAGCAGCGTAACCAGGAGAAATAACACCAGCAGGATAAAAGTGAAGTGCAGACGTACGGGAACGCCCAGCATGGTAAACCCGGATACAGTTCCGGCTGTTTTGCGGCCGTTCATGGAAGTCATCGTAGTAGCAACCGGTGTCACGATATCAGTGCCCCACAATCTACAGTTCGGTATTCATCCCACCTAACTTTAGCCGGGCAGCAGGACTTTTAAAGTCTTGAACTTAGAGGGGAAATCGGCTGAAAGGCGGGGGTTGGCCGTGTTTGCTGGGCAAAGGCCCCCCGGCATCGCTCGCCGTGGAGCGCCGAGGCAGGGCGTTGGTGAAGTCCAGCTCGTCCTCGACGAAACGTACCTGGCGATCCAGGATCATCTCGATGGTCGTGCCTTTGGCGAGCACCGCGTCCGGGCCACGGGTGAACATCACTGCGCCGAGCGCAACGGCCGCGCCGGCACCCGCGCCGATCGCCGCTCCCATTCCAGGCGCCCCGCTAATGCTTCCGGCCAACGCGCCGATGCTCGCGCCGGCAGCGGCCGTTTCGCCAACGGCTCGCACGTCGCCACTCTTATTGCCTTCGCTGCGGATGGTGCCTTCCTTATGATCGAGTTCTTCGCTCGCGCGTCCGTCAAGCCCCGTAACGTGCGCCCGAAAATCGCGCGTCGCTCCGTTGGGAAGCGTCAGGGATTCGAACCGGAGGTGAAACTCGCCGCGCCCTTTTACCCGTCCCGGACGCTTGATCTCGGTGATGGTGCCGGCTACGTAGCTGCCGGGCGGAATCACAATACGTCCATCCACCAGAACGGGGAATACGGTTTCGAGGTAAACACGGTCTCCCGCCACGGCGTTCTTGGTGCTGACGCTGTTAATCAGACTAAGCGGAATGTGCGTACCGGAGTCCACCAGAAACGTCTTGCCGGCGGGAGGCGCCTGAACCGAAGCCAACGCTTGCTCTGAGGAGGCTTGGACCTGATTCGGCGCAGTATTGGCTTGATTCGGCTTCGCCGTGGCTTGATCTGAGACAGCGGTTTGAGCAGCTATCAGCAGCGGGACGCCGAACACAAGGAAGAGGACGCGGATCATATACATCACCTCTTTTGCCACTTGCTAACACTTTAGCGTAAATCCTGGCTTACCGTAAATCCTCGGGCTTGCGTGGGCAATGTCCTAGTAGGACACGACCCCTACCCTGTCGATCCTACCCTGTCGATCCTTGACACCTCCGGCTCCCGGGGCTAGGATCGGATGGTGCTGCGAACAAGCAAGATCTCGCGTTTTCCACTGCAAGTTCTAGCGATCACTTTGGTCGTCGCGTGCCCCTTCCGCTCCTCCGCGCAGACGCCAACGTACAAGGCCCCGCGCACGGCCGATGGGCATCCGAACCTCAACGGCATATGGCAGGCGATGAACACGGCTAATTGGGATTTGCAAGGTCACGCGGCGCATACGGGACCCGTGGTTGCACTGGGAGCGGTGGACGCGACGCCGGCCGGAGTCGGCGTCGTTGAAGGAGGCGAGATTCCCTACCTCCCCGAGGCGGCGGCCAAGAAGAGGGAAAACGCGGCGAACTGGGTGAAGCTCGATCCCGAGGTGAAGTGCTACTTGCCCGGCATACCCCGCGCCACCTATATGCCCTTTCCGTTCCAGATCGTGCAGGGGCAGAACCGCATCCTGTTTTCGTACGAATACGCGAGCTCCGCGCGTGTGGTGAATATGGGAAAGCCGACTAAAGCGCCAGACAATTTCTGGATGGGATGGTCGACGGGACATTGGGACGGCGATACGCTGGTGATCGACGTTACCAATTTCAACGAAGATACGTGGTTCGATCGCGCGGGGGATTTCCATAGCGACGCGCTCCACGTGACCGAGCGCTACACCCCGATTTCTCCGGACGCGCTTCTGTACGAAGCACGGATCGAGGATCCGAAAACGTTCTCGCGTCCCTGGAACATCAGCATGCCTCTGTACAGGCATCTGGAAAAGAATGCGCAATTGCTGGAGTTCAAGTGTGTGGAATTCGTCGAGGAATTAATGTATGGGCATCTGCGCAAGAAGACGGGGCCTTGATCGGTGCCCGGCGGGTTTGGCGCTCGGCTGGCAGGTCGTGAAGGAGATCATCCAATGATTCGGCATTCCTTGTTTTTCTGGTCGATCGTAGCGATTGCCGGCGCCACGGCCTTACCTGTGTCGGGCCAATCTCCGCTGGCGGCAAAGCCACCGGCTGCCTCATCAAAAGCACCTGCGAAGACAAATACCAACTGGATCCCGCCGCGGACCGCGGACGGGCATCCCGATCTGCAGGGCACCTGGACCAACGCGACCAACAAGCCCTTGGAGCGGCCCAAGGACTTGGGCGCGAAGGAATTCTACACCGAGCAGGAATTCGCGGAAGTGAGCAAAAAGGGATTTCTCGGCGAACGCAATGCACAACCGGAGGCGCACTATGATTTCAGCCAGTTCGGCATGGACGCCATGCAGGCGAAATTTGCACCGAACTTGCGGACCTCGCTGATCGTGGGTCCCGAGGGCCGCATTCCTCCGATGACCGCGGAAGCCGTGAAGCGCAATGCCGAGCGCGCGGCGCTCGCCAAGGGACACGAATTCGACGGACCGGAGAATCGCGGCCTGATGGAGCGATGCATCATCTACGGCCAGCAGGAGGGCCCGCCGATGCTGCCTCCCATGTACAACAACAATATGGAAATCGTGCAAAGCCCCGGATACGTCGCGATCCTCAACGAGATGTATCATGACGCGCGCAACATACCGACCGATGGAAGCGCACACCTTCCTGCGTCGATCCGCCAATGGCGCGGCGATTCTCGGGGCCACTGGGAAGGCGAAACACTGGTGGTCGACACCACGAACTTCACCAGCAAGACCGCGTTTCACGGATCGAGCGAATTCCTGCACGTCGTCGAGCGCTTCACGCGCACGGGCCCGGCGACGATTCTGTATCAGTTCACCGTGGACGATCCGCACACCTGGGCCAAGCCCTGGGGCGCCGAACTGGTGATGGGTCCGGCGGAAGGCGATTTATACGAGTTCGCGTGCCACGAAGGGAACTACGGGCTCGCCAACAATTTGAGCGGAGCGCGCGCGGAAGAGAAGCGGGCCGCGGAAGCCGGCAAGAACGCGAGGTAGAATTCTACTTCGATCCGCCGCCGAAGCGCGATTTCAAATATTCGATGATCTGCAAATGCGGTCCGGGGCAGCGGGGCCACGGTGCATAGCTGAGAATTTTGGTCTTGCGCTCCACCCATAAGCCCTGGTCGTCGGCGCCGGGATAGCTGAGGTCGAAGACAACGCCGGTGTCGCAGGCATCGACGTGCTCGATCTTCATTGCACCGGGATCTTTATAGGTGCCCGCTGCGCCCCAATCTTCGATGAATCGTTCGGGATTGTAGTATGCGCAAGGCGTCTGCGGCGTGCAGCCCCACATCGCGTAGGCCTCCTGATAATTCTTGTTGCGGAGAGTGGTAAGGAACCGGTCCACCACGCGTTCCTCAGAACGATTGCGGAAGAAGAAGAAGGCGCTGAGGCCTACGATCACGGCAATCACGACACCGATCACGACGTGCTTAACGGTGCGTTCCCGGCGCGCATCGGCAACGCCGTACTCATCCAGAAAACCAGCCATGCGTACTCCCCGGAACCCTTGCAACTGCGCCTGTCGCCGGCTTGACCCTGCCGGGCGCGAATCTACTTCGCGGGATAGGTCTTGTTATAGGCCGCGACTGCTTCTTCGGTCACTTCGAGCGCCGGTTTGAAAAAGACCGTCGTGGTGGTGTCGACGACCACGTCCAGGCCCTTATCCTCGGCAAGCTTCTTCACCACCTCAGCCATCCGCTGGCTGGCGCGCTGCAGAATCTCGGTACGCTCGCGCTCGACGTCCGCTTGCAGATCTTCGCTGATACGTTGCGCTTCGCGCTGCTTGCGCTGCCCTTCGGCGGTGAGGTCGGCTTGCTGCGCGGGCGTCATCTGCGAGCCCTGCAATTGGGCCTGGATCGTAGCCATTTCCCGCTGCAGCTTATCAAGCTCGTCCTGCCGGGGTTTGAACTTCGCCTGCATGTCGTTCGACGCTTTCTTGATTTCGTCGGTTCCGAGGACGGCCCGTTGCATATTAATGATCGACAACTTAAGCGGCGCAGGGGACTGCGCAGACGCCTGCGCGGGAAGCACCAGACCAGCGGCGCACACGGCTAAGGCGGGCAAAAGCGAAAAACGAGGCATAGAGGAAGCAGACTCCTTTTGAATCTCTTTTCGTATAGTGTAGCAGCGCGCCGCACCGTTGTTCCGAGCCCGCACGATTCCGCGCACCGCTCGCCGCGGCTGGCTTTACGCGCTTCCCCTTGCGACGGTCACCGAATGACCGAGCTTCCTCGCTACTCGCCTGCGCGACGCCATCAATTTTTCGCAGCCGGGTTCGTCTCGCGAGCCAGCCGGAGCTTCGCGGTTTCCAGCTTGCTCTTCACGCCGGCGACTTCCTCGGGACGCATCTCGGCGGGTGAGCTGGAATCCCACTCCTTCAGCGAAATCTGCCATTCCGCCACGGCTTCGCCGACTTTGCCTTCCTTCATCAGCGCTTCGGCCAGGTGATCGTGAACGGTAGGATCGCGCGGTGTCTTATTTACGGCGCGGCGCAGGCTCTTCTCGGCTTCCTCGTACCGTCCGAGCTTGAAATACGCCCAACCGACGCTGTCCAGATAAGCGCCGTTGCCTGGTTCGCGCTCGAGCGCCTGCAGGATGATATTGAGCGCTTCCTGGAGCCGCTGGTTGCGATCCGCCAGCATGTAGCCGATGTAGTTCATAGCCCCGGCATTATCGGGGTCCGCCTTCAGAACTTTGCGGAATTCGACCTCGGCCTTGTCGACGCGATTCATACGCTCGTACATCGCGCCACGCATAAACCACACGCCAATCTTATCGTCGTCCGTCTCGGAAAGCTTCTCGGCGGAATCGAGCGCTTTGGCCATCTCGTCGAACTTGCGGCCTTTTTCGTAGACGTCGGCGAGCGCCACATACGTGGAGCGGTCGTTCTTGCCGTCGAACATTTTTTTCAAATCAGCAGAGGCCTCATCCACCTTCCCGAGCTCGGCGAGAAGCGTGTCGCGCACCACGCGTAGCGTGCGGTCCTCGGGCCATTTTTTGCCGGCCGTTTCCGATTCCTGCTGCGCCTTCGCGAATTCCTTGCCCCCGCGGTACGTGTCGATGATCTGTGCGGCCGCCCGCGGGGCGACGCCGCTGTCGACATCCGCCATCTGGCGATAAGCGTCCACCGCAGGCTCGGTCTGATCGATGGACCGATACAGCGCGCCCAGTCGTTCGAGCAGCGCGACCCGGCTGGCCTTTTCACTCTGGCTGTAGGCGCGCTTGGTGGTGGTGAGAAGGATATCCTTCAGCAGTTTCGCCGCCTCGGGAACCCGATCCTCAGCTTCCAGTATGCTGACTTCGTTATAGCGGATTTCGATCGAGTTCGGTTCGAGCGCTTTAGCCTTGTCGCTGGCTTCGCGGGCTTTGGCGAAGTCGCGGCGCTCACGGTAAATCTGCGACATCCGCAGGAATGAGTTGGCGTCTTCCGGATCGTCCGCGACCATTTCGTTGTAAACGGTCAGCGCCTCGTCGAATTGCATCGCAAGCGTCAGGTCCTGAGCCAAGGAGCGCTGCACGTCCCGCTCATTCGCGGGATTCAGGGCGAGTTCCTGCCGTAAGACCTGGGCGGCCATTTTGAAATCGCGCATCTGCTCGTACGCCGCAGCCAGAGCCTGCAACGCGCGCGGCGACGGATTGCTGTCGGCGAGCGTCTTCAGCAGCTGCGCGGCCTTCGCGTTATCGCCCAGATCACTGTAGACGAGCGCGAGACCAGTCAGCCCGTCTTCGTTCGCCGGATCGATGGCGAGGGCGCTCTTATACGCCTTTTCGGCCTCCACCGAATCGTCGGAGGCCTTCGCCAGACGTCCGAGCATGAGCCAAGCGTCGATGTCGCGCGGGGCGAGAACAGTGATCTTCTTGTATTCGTCCATCGCGCGCCGCAGCATGCTCTCGTCGACGCGCTGTCCGTCGCCGATCAGACGCGTGTAAATGCGGGCCAATAGCCGGTGCGCGGTCAAGTCGTTGGGATTTTTCTTGAGCGTATCTTCGGCATCGGCTTGCCCTTCACGCAAGCGGCCGGTCTGGACGTACACGTCAGAAAGTTCCTCGCTCAGCGCGGACGCCTGCGGATCGGCCTTGATCGCTTCTTTGTAGTTTTCGATCGCGGAATTGACGTAGTCGGCGCGATTCCGGTAGGTTCCGGCGAGCTCCGCATACATGTGCGCTAAGGCGTAATGATAATAGGCCGAGGCGTGGTCTACTGGGGAGTCCGCGGCCGCGTTGGCCGCCGGCTGGGCCTGCCCCCACAGGCAGGCGCTTCCGAATACCGCTAGCAGGACAGCTTTTGCCATCGATCCCTTCCCGGGGGCCGCAATCCGCGCGGCCAGCTCAACTATAGTATACCCACGCCGCGCAGTCCGGACGATCCGGGGGAATCTGGTCCCGACCCGCGTCCGCTACGATAGTTGACACGCGTGGCCTCCGAAAAAATGCCCGTCGTGGTTGTCGCGGGCCCAACCGGTTCGGGCAAGAGCGCCCTCGCCATCGAACTCGCCGTGCGGTTCCAGGGGGAAATCGTCAACGCCGACTCGCTGCAGCTTTATAAAGGGTTCGATGTCGGCACCGCCAAGACTCCGGTCGTCGAACGTCGTGGAATTCCCCATCACCTGTTCGACGTGCTGGAGCCCCAGGAAGGTTACTCCGCAGGTGAGTACGCTCGCGCGGCCCGTGCTGTTTTGCGAGAAATCTCCACCCGGGGACGCCTTCCGATCGTGGCCGGAGGGACCGGATTTTATCTGCGGGCGCTGCTCGAAGGCCTACCCTCTCTGCCCGAGCGCGATCCAGCGCTGCGCGCGCGGCTTGCCGCCAAGGAGGCTCGCACGCCGGGGAAGCTGTATCGTCTGCTGGCGCGCCTCGATCCGCAGGCAGCTTCGAAGATCCATGCCCGCGACGTGCAAAAGCTGACGCGAGCGCTGGAGATTCGCTTAACGACCGGCGCGCCATTGCCCGCGCGAGACACGGCCGCGCTGCTCCCCGGGTACGCGCCTCTCAAGATCGGCTTAAATCCGGAACGTGCGGAACTGCACCGGCGGCTCGATCGGCGCGTGCTGGCGATGTTTGGCGGCGGTCTCTTTGAAGAAATCGAGACGCTTATCGCGCACGGAGCAACGGGCGAGGAGAAACCGTTTCAGGCGCTGGGATATAAGCAGGCGCTCGCACATCTTCGCGGAAAGCTATCCCGAGAGGAGGCGATCGGGTCCGCGCAAGCAGAGACACGTCAATACGCCAAGCGCCAGCTTACGTGGTTCCGGCGCGATCCGGAGATGCGTTGGCTCATCGGGTTCGGGGATGCGGTCGCGATTCAGTCCCAGGCCGCGGAACTGGTTCGCGCGATCTTGTAAGTATTCCGGCAGCGCTACACTAAATTGAAATGTTCCGGCGAGCTGTCTGCGTCACCGTCCTGTTGTTTTCCCACTTCTTTATAACCATCGCTGCGGGACAAACGGCCGCCATTCTGCCTTTCGCGAATCGCACGGCGCGGAGTGCGGCAGCTGTCGATCGTTTCAACCCCTCGCCGGGTGTCAAGCCGCCGCCGAACCCTGCGGAGGCCCAAGATCAGGCGCCCGCTGTCTCGAATCTCGATTGGATCGGTGAAAGCATCGCGGAAACCTTGCGCGATTCGATGGCGGCGCGCGGCGTTCTCACCGTCGCGCGCGAGGACACCGACGCTGCCTACCGGCAGTTGAGCCTGCATCCGCGAGCCACCCTAACGGCCGCCTCCGTGATCAAGGTCGGCGAGGCGCTCGACGCCGAACACGTGGTCTATGGAAGCTTCGAGTGGAAAGCCAATGCCGGGGGCGGGGCGCGCGCCGGATCCCTGACGATTGCCGCCCGCATCTACGACCGGCGGCGGCTGCGCGAAGGTCCCGAATTTGTCGAGACAGGCAGCTTAGATGATCTCGCTACGCTGGAAGCTCATCTGATCTGGAGGACACTCGCGCTGATCGCCCCACGACTGGCGCCGGCCGAATCCGACTATCGAACCCTGCGGCCACAAGTCCGACTTGACGCCGAGGAGAATTACGTGCGCGGGCTGATCGCGCCGGCGGATCGGAAAGAGAGCTTCTTCCTGCAGGCCACGCGGCTTGACCCGCGTTATGCGCATCCGAATTATGAACTCGGGCAGATCCACTATGCGCGCAAGGAATACCGGCAGGCCGCGGAGTGGCTCGCCAAGATTATGCCTGGCGATCAGCATTACCGTGACGCGAGCTTTCTGCTGGGGCTCGCCCTGTACGAGTCCGGCGATTTCATCGGCGCGCAAAAGGCCTTCCAAGGCGTGGCCGACGTGGTTCCGCTGAGTGAAGTCTGGAACAACCTGGGGGCCGCCGAAAGCCGCCGCGGCCTGCCGCAAGCGCTGGATTCGTTTCGCAAAGCCCTGGAAGGCGATCCCGGCGATCCCGTTTATCACTTTAATGTCGGTTATTCCCTGTGGAAAAGGGGCGACTTCGCGGCTGCGGCGGAACGTTTTCGCGCGGTCCTGGACCGGCAGCCCGACGATCAGTTCGCGACGCTGCTCCTCGGCATGAGCCTGAAACACCAAGGTTCCCGCGCCGGAGATGCACGCCTGGAGACGCTCGAGCGTTTGAAGACGAACTACGAGGAGCGCGCGTATTGGGAATTGAAAGCCGTTCTCGCCCCGAGCCATAAATAAGTCGCGCCGTCTATCTACCCGACCGAGCGTACACCCGAACCAGCCATATAATGTTTGCCGGACACATTTCAGGAGTCCTAAACAGGGACGCGGACCTCGCTATAATCGAGGCTTCATGATCGAGTCTTACGGCGTGTCGGACCCTGGTTGTGTCCGCGGCAACAATGAAGACTGTTACCTGGTGGCGCCTAACCTCGGCCTCTATGTGGTTGCCGACGGCATGGGCGGCGCGCAGGCCGGCGAACACGCCTCGCGCATGGCGGTGGACACAGTCCGTCGGGTGGTCGAGGTCACCCCGCCGCCCCGCGCCCCTGCCGTCCTGCAGTCCGCGTTTGTCGAGGCCAACCTGCGCGTGGCCATGGCCGCGGAAAACGATCCGGAACTCGACGGCATGGGAACCACGCTCGTGGCCGCGCTCGACAACGGCAGCGAGCTGTTCGTCGCGAGCGTCGGCGATAGCCGCGTCTATACCTTCGTGAACGGAACGCTGCTTCCCGTGACCGAGGACCAGACCTGGGTCAACGAAGTGGGGCGGCGCCTGGGACTTGACGAAGCCACCCTCAAAACGCACCCCATGCGTCACGTTCTGACCATGGCGATAGGGGTATCCGATCAGCTTCGCGTGCACTCCTACCGCATTGAACCTAAGCCCGGCATGCTGGTGCTGATGTGCAGTGACGGGCTCCACGGCGTGGTGCCAGAGCCGGACCTGGCCGCGACTCTCGCAACCGCCGGCACGATTGAGGAAAAATGCCGGCGGCTCATTGCCCTTGCGAAAGATCGCGGCGGCCCGGATAACATCACGGCCGTGCTACTCAAGGTTTCCTGATTTCCCTTCGCCTTAAGGCGTGGCGATCTGGCCCTTAGGCTCACTGCCGGCTCACTTCTTCTTGCCCTTATGGCCAGACGTGCCGGTGCTCCAGTTGTCCATGCCGGCAGCACCGCTCGAGGGCGAAGAAATTTCGATCTTTTGGAATGTGAAAGAGACTCTCTCCTGGTCGTGGGTGTCGCCGCCTTGCGAATGGGTCACCCCCGGGAAATGTGGCACGACGTTCACGACCTTCGCATTGATCAGGGTGACCTTGCCATTTGGACCGGTGATCTCCACTTTGGGCAAGACGGACTTAGCAAGCATCGCGAACCTGATCCTCGACGATAGCATCCCGGAGCGGTGGATGAGCGTCAATGAATTGCCCGTCCGCAAGAGAAGCGCTGAAGTTGCGATCGATCCCAGAAGTCTCCAGCCTTGGGGTGCAATGCTTTCATGGACGTATGCAGGCATAGCGTCGACCTCTTCAATCCTCGAAATAATAATACCTATTTCGCAGGTCGGCGGTCACCGCGCAGCCAGCGTCTCTTTGTTGCCAGCGAACGGAAACAGAGTTCGGGGCTGTTCTACAAAGGGTAAGTTTGAAACCAACGTCCGAAAGCCCTTTTTTAAAAGGGATAAAACATGAAGCTCCCTCCAGCGTTGCCGCGGAGGGAGCTCTTATTGACAGATTGAGTCGAGCGGATGAACTTAACGGGTCAGCCGCGTCTCGGGATGCTCGTGGTCCTGATGCTTCAGGTCCTCGTGGAGCATGTTGCGATTCTGACCCTGCTTCTTCGGCTCCTGCTTCTGTCGGGTCTTTTGTCTTTGATTCTTCTGGTCCAGCTTAATTTTCGTGTTCATACGTGGAACACTCCTTTCCCCTCTTGGATACCACGCTGACAGCCTGGATCGCCGCGGAGAAACAAGAAAGCCCGGCTGTGCCGCCGCTCGGGATGACAAAAGCAACAATGCGTTTGGATGGACTTTAAGGAGCGCCCTTGGATCGCACCGAAAACGACGGCCGGACATTCAGCATCTCCGGATCGAACCCCGCCGTGAGCTTATACGCGCGCGAGATCTCCTCCAACTCGGCAACACTGATGATTTCCTCCAGATTCGTGAATCCATCGGGTGCGCGTTCTTCGACGATCTCCATGCACTTCTCCGGGCCGACCCTTCGATTGGCCGCGACAACGGCAGCCGTCGCGGGTAGCCGCTCGGCATTGTAGGACGCAAGCGCTTCTGCGATCGACGGCTGCGTCGCGAGCTCCCGCGCCAGCACCCGCGCATCGAGAATCGCCTGCGACGCTCCATTCGAACCCACCGGGTACATGGGATGCGCGGCATCGCCGAGCAGCGTGACGGGTCCACGATTCGGCGTCATCTGCAAACCGTTCCACGTCGGCAGCGGATCGCGATCCACCATCGGGTATTGATACACGGCATCAGCCGCGCGAATCATGGCGGGAATATCCAGAAAATCGAAGGTGTATTTCTCGAAAGGACGTACGGCGTCCTCTTTGCGCGCCGTGTGCTGCCAGTCCTGCCGCGGCATGGGTTGATCGGCAGCCGTCTTGAGCTCCGCGACCCAATTCAGGAGCGCCTCGCCGCGATCTTCGTGCTGTTTTGAAATGGGATAAGCGACCACACGCCGAGCGAAATGTCCGGCCATGATCATGGTGCGCCCGCCGAGAAACGGCTTTCCCACAGTCACGCCGCGCCACATGGTGATGCCGTTCCATTTCGGAGGTCCTTCGTCGGGATAGAGTCCATGACGGACCACGGAGTGAACGCCATCGCAGCCGATGAGCAGGTCAGCCTCAATGCGATTTGTGATCGCGCCGCCGGCGCGTTTCACTGGCGCTTCGCTCGCGCGATCGATAAATTCAGCCCACGCTTTTCCGGATGCGGTTTCTCCGAAGCGTTCGAGATGATGGCCGGTATGAACGCGATCGGAGCCCAATCGCGCGACGACGGCATTGTATAGGATCATGAGCAGTTCGCCGCGATGAATCGAAAACTGCGGCCACTTGTAACCTGCCGCAAGGCCGCGTGGCTCGCCCCAGATGCGCTGGCCGTGGCTCGAATAATAGACGATTTCCGCGGTAGGAATCGCGACGGCCGAGAGTGCGTCACCGAGGCCCAGCTCCGTCAGTTCCCGCACGGCATGCGGCAGCACGTTGATGCCGACCCCCAATTCCGAAATCCGCGGATCGGATTCGTAAATTTCCACATCGCGGATTTCGGCGTCGTGCAGGGCTAGCGCCAGAGTCATGCCGCCGATCCCGCCGCCAATGATTGCGATCTTCAATATCCTTCTCCGTTTCCCGGCACTGCGTGAACAGGATTATTATCCGATGCTTTAGGAGGATGTTGAAAAAGGGGACAGACTATTCTGTCCCCACTCGTAAACTTGTGCTTTCACGTGCGAGCGCGGGAGTGGACAGAGCGGTCTGTCCCCTTTTTCAACAAGCTCTTAGGATCGCCATTATATTGGACGCCCCGAAAGCTTCGAGTAGCCGTGAAGCTGATAAACTGGTGGGTTGATTCCCGCCGATCCATCCCGAAGGCCGCGCGTCTGTGCCGTAAGCTATCTCAACACGGTTCCGCTGGTATGGGGCCTGCTTCACAAAGAAGCGCTCCAGCCGGTCTTCGACCTGCGCTTTGCCGTTCCGTCGCGATGCGCGGACGAACTGGCATCGGGTGAGGCCGATCTCGGCATAGTGCCCGTGATCGAAATGGCACGGCAGAAGCTGGACTATTTTCCAGGCCTGGGCATTTCGTCGGTGGGCCCGGTGCGCAGCATTCTCCTCATCTCGAAGGTGCCTTTTCGTCAGGTAAAGACGCTGGCGACGGATTCGGGGTCGCGCACCTCGGTGATGTTGTCGCGCATTATATTGGCCGAGAAGTTCGGAGTAGAGCCCCGGCTGATTTCGCAGCCGCCTGAGTTGGCCACGATGCTCGGATCGGCCGATGCTGCGTTGCTGATCGGCGACGCGGCGCTGTACGTCGATCCCGCGACGCTGCCGTTCGAGACGTTGGACTTGGGTTCGGAGTGGACCTCGATGACGGGTTTGCCCATGGTGTTCGCCGTGTGGGCGGGCCGCAAAGAAGCCGTGCGAGAGCCCTACGGGCAAGCGCTCGCGGAATCCTGCCGCTACGGCCTGGATCATATCGAGGAAATCGTGCCGCTGGAGGCGGCGTCCAGGAAACTCGCCGAGTCTTTGGTACACCGCTACCTGACCGAGCACATTATTTTCGAGTTCGGTCCGCGCCACGCCGAAGGCATGGCGGAGTATTTGAAGCGGGCGATGGCGCTGGATCGAGTTTCCGTTCCCGTTGCGACTATCTCGGGAGGCATGCTGGCATGATGACGCGCGCCGAGGCGATCGACCTTTTCCATAGCAACGACTTGATCGGCATCGGCATGGCCGCCGACGCCGTGCGCCGCAAGTTGCATCCGGAAGGCGTGGCCACCTACATTATCGATCGCAACATCAATTACACGAATTTCTGCACCGAGTTTTGCAGCTTCTGCGCCTTCTACCGTCCCATGGGCCACGCGGAAGGATACCTGCATCCCAAGGATGTGATCTTCGCCAAGATCGAGGAGACCATCGCGCTCGGCGGCACGGGAATTCTGATGCAAGGCGGGCTGCATCCGGATTTGAAGATCGAATGGTATGAGGATCTGCTGCGCTCTATCAAGCAGCGCTATGACATCTGGTGCCATTGTTTTTCCGCGCCGGAGATCGCCAACATCGCGAAAGTCAGCGGCTTGAGCCTGTACGACACGCTCGCGCGCTTAAGAGACGCCGGACTCGATTCCCTGCCCGGAGGCGGCGCCGAAATTCTGGACGACGACGTTCGCCAGCGCATCAGCCGCCTGAAGTGCACCACGCAGGACTGGATCGACGTGCATCGCAACTGTCACAAGGTCGGTCTGCGCAGCACCGCGACCATGATGTACGGCACTGGCGAAACCATCGAGCAGCGTTTGAACCATTTCGACATCGTGCGCCAGATCCAGGAAGATACCGGCGGCTTCACGGCGTTCATCCCGTGGGCCTTTCAACGCGAGTACACGTCTCTCGGTCGCTTCGTCAAAGAAGAGGCCACGGCGGTGGAGTATCTGAAGATGCTGGCGCTTTCGCGCTTGTACTTCGAAAATATCGAGAACATCCAGTCTTCCTGGGTGACGCCGGGACTGAAAACTTGCCAACTCGGGTTGCGCTTCGGGGGCAACGACGTCGGCAGCGTCATGATCGAGGAAAATGTGGTGAGCGCCGCGGGCACCCATCATCGGGCCACCGAGGAGGAACTGCGGCGGCTGATTCGGGACGCCGGGTTCATCCCCAAGCAGCGGGACACGTTGTACCGGACATATTATTTGAACTAGCGTATTACCAGGACGCGTCAGGGAACGCCAATCGGAGAAGATGTTGAAAAACACGGCCGCCGGCCGCGCTTTTGAGCAACTTTCGGTGAGATAGGGGCAAGAACTTTGTTGGGAGTCACAAAAATCTGTAACCGGGTGTGCGTTGAGCCGCGTCCACACTCATTCATGCGATTCACCGGCTTCATATTGTTCGCCCTGAGTTTCTCGCTCCGTCCTTCAGCGGCAGCGACGCCGACGGAACTGTTAGCACGCGTTCCGCTGCGCTTTGAGCCGAACCGGGGACAGGTGCGCGCCTCAGAGCCGGTTATGTGGACGGCGAGAAGCCCGGAAGCCGCCTACGCTTTTACGGGGAACGGCGCGCTGATCCGAATGCGCAACCAGATCGTTCGGGTTCGGATGCTAGGCGCGGATTCCAAGGCGGCTTATCAGCCGGGCGACGTGTTCGCGGCCCCGACAAGTTACTTCACGGCGGCGTATCGCGGCAGCGTCCCAGGGTATCAACGCCTGCGGCGCTCGGCGATTTATCCCGGGATCGATCTTGTGTATTACGGCAAAGGAAAGCAGCTCGAATATGATTTCGAGGTTGCGCCCGGAGCCGATCCTGCGCGTATCAAAGTTGCATTTGAGGGCGGCGATTCTGCTATCAAACCACGACTAAACGCTTCGGGCGATCTAGTCATCGGCGCGTCCGAGAATGACAACGAGGAGAAGGACGCGCTCCTCCAGCGCGCTCCGGTAATTTATCAGGTGGCGGCGAACGGCAAACATCGGCCCGTGCGTGGCTCGTATCGTATCGCTGCGGATGGCACCGTGAGTTTGGCTTTGGGCAAATACGATCGTTCCGCCAGGCTGGTCATCGATCCGGTGATCGCTCCGGTGTTCGAATACACGCAGTACTTCTTCGGAACATCCGCCGACACGGCGGTCGCCGTGACCCATGACTCGAACGGTTACATCTACGTCGCCGGCAACACCCAATCCACAGATTTTTACATTCAGGGAAGTTACGCGTACTTCGGCAACGCCGGTGGGCAGGACGCATGGGTGATGAAGATCAATCCTTTTGCCCCCGACGGAAATTTCGTGCCTTTCTCCACCTACTACGGCGGGTCGCTGAACGAAATTGTGCAGGGCATTGCCGTAGACAACAATGGTATTGCCTACATCACCGGGTCGACCCAATCGACAAATATTCCCACGACGCCGGGCGCGTACGCGACGGCGCTCCCGGGCCAGACCAGCACCTTCATCGCAGCGTTCGATACGAATCAGGCAGTTCTCACCTACGGCACTTACATAGGCGGGACTCTGACCGACGACGTCGCGGGCATCGCGGTCTTTAACGGGCATATTTACATCGCGGGGACCACCACCTCGACCAATTTCCCGACGACGGGAGGCGCCATTGAGACGACGCCGCGAGGCGGCACCGAGGTATTCGTTGCGGAAATCGATCCCTCCAAGAGTGGAACGTCCGCCCTGCTGGCCAGCACATACTTGCCTGGTTCCGCCAACGACGCGGCTCAAGCGATCACGGTGGATAGCGCCGGTATGGTTTACGTAGCCGGAGAAACCGGATCGCCCGATATCCCTCTAACGCCCAACGCCGTGCAAACGGTCTATGACGCGGCGGGCGACGGGTTCGTGATCGAGCTGAATTTGCAAACCATGCAGGTGCTTTATGGAACGTATCTCGGGGGCTCCGGCTACGACGAGATCCGCAGCGTCATCGTCGAGCCGACGGGCCACATCGGAGTGGTAGGCTATACGCTCTCGACGGACTTCCCCGCTACGCAGAACGCCTTCCAAACGTCGCTGAACGGCTACGCGGCCGCGTTTCTGGCGATCGTCGACCCAACCGCGAACCCGGGCTCGGCGCCCTTGTATTGCACTTATTTTGGCGGCTCCTTCGCGGAGGTCGCCTACGGCGCGACCCGCGACAACAACGGCTTGTACTACCTGGCCGGGTACACGCTCTCGCCCAATCTGCCGATGGGCACGACGCCCGCGCTAAGTCCGGTCTCGGCCGGGGGCGGTATCGACGGGTTCATTGCGCAGATCGATCCCACCAAGGGCCTGAGCGGGTTGGTTTACTCCAGCTATGTGACTGGGCTCGGCAGCCAGCTCGTTTCAGGCATCGACGTGGATTCCAACGGAATTGTCTACGCAGTCGGCTGGGCGACCGCCGACATCTTCCCGCCCGGACAAGCCGTGAAGCAGACCAATCCGGGGGACTTGGACGGATTCCTTTTGGCGTTCCTTCCTTGATGCAAGCCGAGTCTGCTGCGACCATCGAACCCGCGCAAAGCAAATCCCGGCGCAGCACACGAAACACAACCCTCGAGGACCGCAGTTCAGTCGGTTCAGCAGCGCTTAAGCGGCCGCAGCCGTCGCTTCCTTCGACTTGTTCTTGCTGCCCGGCGGACGGCCCCGCCGCTTCAGAGCTGACATCCAGGCGGGCGGACGGCCCCGCCGGCGTCCGCGCCCCTCCGCCAACCGCTCTAGAGTGACAATTGCTTCTTCAATCTGTTCACGTTCCTGGCGCAAATCCGCCAACATTTTCAATACATCCATCGGAATTTCTCCAGTTAAAGAATGGGCGTTGAGAATGGGAATCGTCCATGTGACGACGTTCCGCTTCTAGAACAAAAACGACGCCTTTGGACTTATTGCATTTTCGAGTTTACATCTAAGACGTCCGCGCTTCAAGGCATTTGTTCTGATATCGGAACAAAATATAAGCCCGTGCTCCTGGATTTTCTATCTGGATAGATAGGGCTTGCCAGAGGCCGAATTAACCTTCCTCCAGTGGAGATAGAAGGGTAATCCGGCGGCAATGAGGACTAACCCGAGACCCGATTCCCGGGGATATGTGAGCAAAGTCGACCCTAATAGCCCGATTGCGACGGCAACAAATATCAGGGGCACGAGTGGATAGCCCTGTACCCGGTAGGGTCGAGGGAGGGACGGCTGGCGGCGGCGCATAACAATCACGGCAAACGCCGTCATGGCATAAAAGATCCATTCCCCAAAAATGACCATCCGAGCGAGTTCCTGGAATCGGCCGCTGAGCAGCAGGAGAGAAGAAAAGAGTCCGAGAAAAACCAGTCCTCCGGCCGGTGTTCCGAACTTCGGATGGATACGACCGGCCCAGGCAAAAAAATAGCCCCCGCGAGCCATGGCAAAGGGTACCCGTGCCCCGGACAAAACGACGCCATTCAAGGCCGCGAAAATGGAAATAAACGCCGCTACGGTCACGATCGAGCCGCCGGAAGGGCCCCAAACCTTGCGCATGACGTCGCTCGCTACCCGACTGCTGGAAGCTACCTGGGGCCCGTCGAGAACGTAAAAGTACGCGAGATTCGTGAGCAGGTAGGTCGCCATCACAAAGAGCGTTCCCCCGATCAGCGCGCGGGGTAGATTTTTCTCCGGACGCTGGATTTCCGCTCCCACCATGGGCCCGTTATTCCAGCCGTCGTAGGCCCATAGGGCGGCGACCAGCGCGGCGAAAAATCCGGCCATGCCCCCAGGGTCGGCATGCGTGGCAAGTGTAAAATTCGCGCTGCTCCCGGCGTGCGAGGCCAAGCCGACCACGACGATCGTCACGATCAGGACCATTTTCAAGAATGTGCCGGCCACCTGGACAGCACCGCCGATCCGCGTGCCGGCGTAATTCACTGCGGTGAGCAGCAGAATAAAGCCCATGGCGGCAAGCTGGCTGTAGCGGATTTCAAAAGGCGAGCCGCCCGGGCCGATGGGAAGCGCCGTGTGCACCCACACGCCATCTAACTTTGGGAAAAAATCGGCGAGATAGATCACCAGCGCCGCACCGAGCGCCGCTATTGACGCGCACTTCCCGACGACGGTCTGCGTCCAGCCGTAGAAGAAGCCGAAAAGCGGCCCGTAAGCGCGCGTCAAGTAAACGAATTCGCCGCCGGACTCGGGCATTGCCGCGGCTAACTCCGCGTAGCTGAGCGCGCCGAAAAGCGTCAGGAACCCGCCAAAAATCCACACCGCGAACACCATGGCGGGCGACCCCACCGCCTTTACCATGTCCGAAGGGACGAGAAAAATTCCGCTGCCAATCGTGGTGCCAATCACGATCGCCATGGCGGGCCACAGGCTGAGCGTTCGCCGCAATCGCCCGACGGGCGCATCCGCGTCCACCATAAAGGAAGGGTTCAGTTCGCGTCCTTTCTCCACAGGCATCTCTACCCTGCGTCCTTTTCGACGATGTCTTTTTCAAAGACGTTTTCAGCAATGTGGGAGGCGGACATCGCGAGGCCCGTGAAGAACGTTACGGCCGAGCCGATCAACACGTACCAGGTGAACGCGATTGAGGTGGCGAAACGGACGTAGAGCATCGCGGCCAATCCAGCGGCCATTCCTATCATGGCATCCGTTTCCCTCACTCGTTTCGTCAAGAGGCCGAGCAGGAACACGCCAAGGAGCGCTCCGTAGACGATGGAGGCGATAGAAAGCCCGGCCTGGAGGACGCTGCCCCAATGGCGTGCGAGCAGCGCGATGCCCGCGAGGACGGCCCCCCAGGCGAGGGTCGCGAAGCGCGCCAACGATAGCAAATGGGTGTCGCTCGCGACCGCATCGCTTGCGTCTGTAGGGGCGTCCCTTGCTGGACCGGAATTGGCGGAGCCCGTCGCTTGTCGCCGTTGCTGAAAAGGCCGGATAAGATCGAGAACCGTCGTCGAAGCGAGTGCGTTCAGCGCGGCGCTGAGGTTCGACATGGACGCCGCGAGGATTGCGGCCATGACAAGTCCAGCGACGCCGGGCGGAAGATTCTGCCAGATAAACAGAGGGTACAGCCGATCGCTCACCGCCGGCGGCGGCAGCCCTCGCTCGCGATAGAGCACGAACAGACACACACCGATGACCAGAAACAAAGTGAATTGAAAGAAGATCACGAGCCAGCTGGAAAACAGCGCGATTTGACTTTGCGTGCGGCTGCGGGCAGCGAGCAGTCGCTGCACGAGCAACTGCTCTGTGCCGTGGCTCGCTGTCGTCAGGAAGCATCCGCCGACGATGCCGGCCCAGAAACTGTACGTCCGTGAAAAGAAGATCGCGGGCGGGGCCAGCCTGAAATCGAATACGCGCAACTTGCCGAGCGGCCCGGCGACCGCCGCGACATGCGCCCATCCGCCGGGGATTTCGCGCAGCAGAAGAAACAGGCTCAGGCCGGCGCCAACAACGTAGAGAAACATTTGCGCGACGTCGGTCCAGATGACCGCCGCGAGTCCGCCTTCGTACGTGTAGAACAGCGTCAGGCAGAGGATCACCACAATGGACGCGGTTTCGCCCGAACCAAGAATGACGGAGATCACGATCGAAATCGCGAACACGCGCACGCCTTCGGCCAGCGCCCGCAGAATGAGAAACGCCAGGGCGGAGAGACGCCGCAGGCGCTCGCCGAATCGCCGGCGGATCAATTCGTAGGCGGTGTACATTTCCCCACGGAAATACGCTGGGAGAAAGAGGGTTGCGATCACGCAACGGGCGAGCAGGTATCCCAACACGAGTTGCAGGAAACCGAAATCGCCCTGAAACGCGAGCACAGGCGTCCCAATCACGGTAAGTGTGCTGGTCTCGGCCGATACGATGGAAAGCGCGATCGCCCACCAGGGTATGGCGCGGCCGCCCAGAAAATAATCGCGCAGAGAATGTTGGGATTTCCGGAAGCGCACCCCGAACCAAGTAATGCCTGCGAGATAAGCGAGGATCACGGCTACATCGAGCCTGTGCATGTAGGCACAGGATAACCCGTCCGCCTAGCCCGGAGGCCGATTCGGAACCAAAGCGCTTAGGCGGGCGTCTATCAAACTGGCGTAACGGTCTACCGGGTTGTGGCGGAAAGGTATGCTTTCGGTGTAGGCTGAAACGATCAGGTCTGTGTCGCCCTGGAACGAATGGCGCGTCGGCCCCGAGGGGATCGGGAGCCATTGGGTGGCCTTGCAGCTATGCATTTGATTCGGATATACTTCGCAGAGTGCGAATCCAAGGCAAGCATCGATGCAAGAAGCATGGGCGGTGAGACGCGTGACAAGGAAGAGCAATCGTATTAGAGTCGCTAGCGGAGGTTCGTGGTGCTAAAGAAGACCCTCATTTCAACCATTATGTTGGTGACGTTGGTGCTAACGGCCAGTGCCCAAGCCCCAGCTCAGAAGAATCAGAAGAACTGGAAGGATCGCGCGGAATACGATCTATACGATGCGATCACAAAGGACAATACCCCGGCCTCGCGCCTGCAGAATCTGGAAAAGTGGAAGAGCCAGTACGCGCAGAGCGAATACGCCGACGTGCGGCTCAAGATCTACCTGGTTACCTATCAGCAGATGATGAATCATCGCGCCGCATTCGACACCGCGACCGAGATCTTGAAGACGGACCCCAGCGACCTGACCTCGCTGACGGAGATCGTGGGCTACGGATTGACGCTGGTTCCGGCCGATCCGAAAGCACAATTGACGCCGCAGAATAAGTCCGATCTGGACACGATCGAAAAAACTGCGCGGTACATTGAGGCAAACCTCGACAAGATTTACGCCGCCGACAAGAAACCGCAGGGCACCACCGACGAGCAATGGAATGGCGCCAAGCCGACCATGCAAAAATTCTCGCAATTCACGATCGCGCGCGCGGCGCTGCTGGCCAAGGATACGCCCAAAGCCGAAACCGAACTGACTGCCACAGTGAAGTCTGATCCGGCGAATGCCCAAGCATCTTACATGCTCGCGGGGGTCCTTCTCGGACAGCAGAAGGACCACCCGGACAAGATGCCGGAGGCCCTGTTCGAGTACGCTCGGGCCGCTAACTATGACGGCCCGGGGGCCCTTGACGCGGCGACGCGCAAGCAGATCGACGCGTTCCTCACCAAGGCTTACACCACGTTCCACGGCTCTGCCATGGGCCTGGACCAATTGAAGATGCAGGCCAAGGCCGCGGGGCTACCTCCTGATGGATTCGCCATCAAGAGCACGGTCGACCTCGCCAAGGAGCAGGAAGCGGCGCGCCAGGCGGCGGCCGCGGCGAATCCGATGCTCGCGTTTTGGAACCAAATCAAAGAGAGCTTGACGGGCGACGGTTCGTCCGCCTATTGGGATGCCATGAAGGACACCGGTGTACCGGGCGGCGTGAATGGCGTAATGAAGTTCAAGGGCAAGCTGGTTTCCACCAGTCCCGAGACGAAACCGAAAGAATTGATGATCGCCATTGGCGGGGATATGCCCGATGCCAAACTGGTGCTCGACGAGCCGCTACCAGGCAAGATGGATCCGGGCGGAGAAATCTCCTTCAACGGCGTCGCCAAGGAATTCAGCAAGGATCCTTATATGGTGACGTTCGAAGTGGATCCGGCCGACGTGGAAGGTTGGACGGGAAAAGGTCCTGCTCCGGTTCGCGGCGCGGGCAAGAAGGCGGCGCCTAAGAAGAAAGAGTAAGCAGTAACCTCCGTTTCGGCACAATATTCTTGGGAATTTACGTCGGGGCCGGCATCGTGCCGGCCCCGAATTGCTTTACGGCGCGCGGTTCCAGAGAAACGTCCGCACGCGCGGCGGTCCGTGGGAACTGGCGACGCTTCACGGCGCCTACATCTTGTAGCGGCCGAGGTCCTCGTCGTTGAGGTTTTCAAGCCAGCGGCGAAGTTCCTCGTTGCTGCCCGCCTCGGACACGGCAGCCACCGCCTTGGACGTCTTCAGCACGGTCTCTTCGACGTAGATGGGGCAATCCAGGCGCAGGGCGATCGCCAGAGCATCGCTCGGCCGCGAGTCCACGGAAACCATCTCACCGTTCCGCTCCAGCCAGATGACGGCGAAAAAAGTATCGTCCTTCAGATCGCTCACGACTACTTTCTTGACGCCCGCTTCGAGCCCGAACAGCAGGTTGCGGATCAGATCGTGCGTCATGGGACGCGGCGTAGCGACTTTCTCAATTTCGAGAGCAATCGCGTTCGCTTCGTAGACGCCCACCCAAATCGGCAGGACGGCATTGCCGTTCACGTCCTTGAGCACGACGATGGGCATGTTGGTCACCGGGTCGACCATCAGGCCGCGGATCTTCATTTCGACTTCCATATCGCGCTCCCCTCTGCTTTTCACTGTACACGTTCTCCGGGCTTTACTGTATGCACTCACCCGCTAGGGAGTTGGGTCCGGAACGCGTCACCCGGACATGCACATACTGGCCGTTCAAATCCGCGGCGCCCGCGTAGAGAAAATTCACCGTCTTATGCTGCGAAGTCCGGCCCATCCATTGCCCTGTGGCTTTATTGAATCCTTCCACCATGCATTCCTCGATGGAGCCGACGTAGGCGGCGTTGCGCGCGATCTGAATATTACGCTGGCGCTCCTGGACGATCGCGAGACGGCGGGTCTTTTCCTCTTCCGGAATCTGATCGGCCAGCGCGAGTGCCGCGGTATTCGGGCGGCGCGAATATTTAAAGCTGAAGAGGGAATCGTAGCCGACCGCGTCCAGAAGATCGAGTGTCGCTTCGAAATCGGTTTCGGTCTCACCCGGGAAGCCGACGATAATGTCGCTGGTGATGGCGATCGGACGCGTCGTCGCCTTCATCCAGGCGATCCGCTGCAGGTATTCCTCGCGCGTGTAGAGCCGCTGCATGACATCGAGGATGCGCGTCGAACCGGACTGTACCGGGAGATGCACATGATTACACAACGCCGGATTCGTGTCGATCGCGTCAACTATGGACTTTACGAAGTCGCGGGGATGGGAAGTGGTAAACCGCACGCGGCGGATGCCGGAGATACGGCCGACCTCGTCCAGAAGCTTTGCGAAATCCCAGCCCGCGGGCGAAGGATCCCGATAGCTGTTCACGTTCTGGCCGAGCAGCTGAATTTCGGTGTAGCCCATGTCGGCGAGCTGCCGGGCTTCGGCGATCACGGAGGCGCTGGTACGGCTGCGCTCCGGTCCGCGCGTGAAAGGCACGACGCAATAGGCGCAGGACTTGTCGCAGCCTTCGATGATCGTGATGTAGGCGCGATGCGGATGATCGCGGCGGGTAAGAGGAGTGTCGAAGGTGGCATCGGTATCGAGGCTCAATCCCGTGACCCGACGGTTCCCGGCTCCGAGCTGCACCAGCATTTGCGGAAGCTGGTTGTAACTGGCCGAGCCGCACACCATGCTGACATGCGGCGCCTTTTCGAAGATCTTCTCGCCTTCCTGTTGAGCGACGCATCCCAAAACCGCGAATTTCTTTCCGTTTCCGTGAGATTTCTTAAACTGGTCCAGGCGATGGAAGACCTTCTGCTCGGCTTTGTCGCGGATGCTGCAGGTGTTGTAGAAGACCAGCTCGGCTTCCTCGGGCGTGGGAACCTGGCGGTAGCCCTCGCTCAGAAGCGTGCCAACGACTTTCTCCGAGTCGTGGGCATTCATTTGGCAGCCGAACGTCTCGATGTAAAAGGTCTTCACTTGTAACATTGTAACGTGCAGCGAAAAAAGGCGGCTATCCCAGTTTTTCCGTCGCGCGTCTAAGGTCTTCGCACTATTGCGGCCGCGCGGCGTTCCGCTTAGCCTGAGATTGTGAAGTACTGCCTGCTCATGCTGATTCCTGCGGCGCTGTCGGCCCAAGCAGTGGCCACCACTTCGAACGTCGATATCAACGGGCGCCGCGTCGATGATTTCACGGTCGCGACCGCGAAGAATGGCGAGAAGACGGAACTGAGCGACTCCATTAACGGAAGGCTGGTTCCCAAGGAGCAGACTGAGACGCGCGTTCTGAGCGAGACGGCTACGGAAAAAGTCATCGAATCGTTCGACCGCAAATTCAACCAGACGGGCCAACTGATTTCGACCGAACGCGTGCTGACGACCGAGCGCAAGCTGCCCGGCGGCGGTTCCTCGGCGCAAGCGACGGTCTACCGCAGCGACGTAAACGGCGCGATGCAGGAGGCGGAGCGCCGGACGATAGAAACGCGCCCGCAAGGTCCAGGCACCACGGCCTCCGACGTGACCATCGCGCGTCCTTCCGCCAACGGAGGGTTTGAGAAGGTCGAGGAGCACAAGAGCGTGAAATCCGTGGAGCCGAATCGCACGCGCGAGGAGGAGACCGTCTACCTGAAATCGGCCAGCGGAGATTTCGTTGAGAAACGGCGTACGCTGACGGAGTCGCAGAAATCGGGAAACACAACCGAAGCCAAGGTCGCCAACTACGAAGCCGATTACATGGGCCGCATGGCGCTGCTGAATTCGGAAAATAGCACTACGACGGTTTCGAAGGACGGCAAGGAAATGATGGAGCGGAACATCTACTCCGCAAACTCCCTCGGCGCCGCGCGCACGGACGAGGGCGGCCAAAAGATTACTGAGCAGCAGATCATCGTGCGCACGCCAGGCGCGGACGGCAGCGTCAAGGAGACGGTCAGCGTGCGGCGTCCGACGCTAGCGGATGCGACGCACCTGGGCGCGCCGGTTCAGCTTTCCGAGACCGTTTGCACGGGCAAGTGCGAGCCCGCCAAGCCGTAGGAAGGGCGGCCTGAGAGTCCGCCGCAGGCCACGGGCCTGCCCCACGTGAGCTACGTGGCGATCTCTTTCAGAAAACTGCTCCCGTTCGCGATACTCGTCCCAAAATTTTCTGCCACCGTCTGTCCGATATCCGAAAGCGTGCTGCGCGTTCCCAGGTTGACGCCGTGGCCCGAATCTCTTTTGTTCATGGCCGGGCCGTAGGCGAGCAGCGGAACATACTCGCGGCTGTGATCGGTGGAGGGCGTCGTCGGATCGCAACCGTGATCGGCGGTGAAGATGGCGAGATCGTCGGGCGTCAGGCGATGTTCCAGCAAAGGAAGCCACACGTCTACTTCTTCGAGCGCTTTGGCGTAGCCTTCCACGTCGTTCCGATGCCCATACAACTGGTCGAAATCGACCAAATTAACGAAAATCAGTCCTTCTTTCTGTTCTTTCATCCTCGCCAGCGTTTTCGCCATACCGTCGGCATTGCCCGTGGTCCTTTCGTGATCGCCGATGCCGCGTCCCAGGAAAATATCGAAGATTTTGCCGACGCTGGAGACCTCAATACCCCCGGCCTTCAATTGATCGAGCAGCATCCCCTTGGGAGGCGCAACCGCGTAGTCGTGGCGATTCGTCGTGCGTGTGAACGAGCCGGGCGCTCCTTCGAAAGGCCGTGCGATCACGCGACCCACTTCATACGGCCCGCGCAGAATCTCGCGCGCGATTTCGCACATCTTGTACAACTCGAACAACGGGATGATTTCCTCGTGCGCGGCGATTTGGAATACGGAATCGGCCGAAGTGTAGACGATCGGCGATCCGGTGCGCATGTGCTCCTCGCCCAGTTCCTTGATGATCTCGGTGCCTGACGCCGCTTTGTTCCCAAGGGCGTGGCGTCCCACGCGACGTTCGAACTCGTTCATGACCTCCGGCGGGAATCCGTTCGGGAACAGCGGGAACGCCTTCGCGAGATGGATGCCGGCCATTTCCCAGTGGCCCGTGGTCGTGTCCTTGCCGGGCGAAGCTAGAGCGCATCTACCATATGCCGCGATGGGTTCTGCCGCAGGGGCAAGACCGGTAAGCGATTTGATATTGGCCAATCCCCAACGGCACAGGTTTGGCAGGTGTAGAGCCCGCTGGCGTGCAATGTTACCCAGCGTATCGCTTCCTACATCGCCGTACGCCGCCGCGTCCGGCATTTCGCCGATGCCCACGCTATCGAGGACGATCCAGACTATTCTTCGAAAGGGTCGATGAAGGGCTTGCAAGGGCATCCGGCCTATTGGATCGGCCCGCCCACCGTTTGTCCTTGAGCCGCTTGCGGCATGGGAATCTGCAAAGCGGGAGCACGCTCATCGGATGCCTGCACGGCGGTTGCGGCCGCCCCTTGCGCAGCTTGTCCGGGAGACGCCTGCGCGGCTTCCGGCCCGGCTAAAATATCGCGGATGTGCTCGGTCAACTGATCGACGAAACGATCGGGGAGAAACCCATTCATGCGGCGCGCCAGGTGGCCTTCTTTGTCCAGGATGACGGTGGTCGGGATGTTCGCCACCTGCAAGAGCCGCGCGAGGCCTGTTTCAAAATACACGGCCCGGCTCCACCCCTGCGTTTCGAGGAACGGCGAAACGACGTTGCGCTCGTCATCGGCGTCGATCGAAAGAAACACCACGTCGTTGCGATCCTCGAACCGCTTGCGGACTACTTCGTAGAGAGGATGCTGCGTGCGGCACGGTCCGCACCAGGTTGCCCAGAAATCGAGGATCAGGACTTTCCCCTTAAGGCTGGCGAGCGGCAAACGATTGCCGTCCAGCCCGTCGAGGACGAACTTCGCCGGGTCGCTGATCCCGTAGTTGGGATCAAGCGCGTAGAGTTCCTTGTGCCGCTTTTCCAGGAGGGTATTGGTGCGGTCGTAGGCTTCGAGCACCACATCGCCGAGTCCGGCTTCGGAGCCGTTGTGCAGCTTACGGTACATATCGCCGAGAACTCGACGGTCAGTCGTGCGATCCTCCTGCGTCACCCTGGCGTCGGGAATCGCGAACGCGGCGGCCATTTGCTGGACGGCCTCTTCGTGGCGGCCCGCACGCTCCAGCGCCTCCGCCCACTCGCGGGCCGAGGCCGCTTCGGGATACGCCCTATACGCCAGCTCCGCTTTGATGCGTGCATCGTCGGCCGCACCCGTGATGGCGAAAGCTCGCGCCTGATAGAGCAGTGCTCGCTCCAGCGCGCGATCGTGATCCTCCTGATTGCGCACGGCGTCGGCGCCCGTGGGCACCGGAATGTGAACGATGTAGTCCTCGAATTTGCGCGCGAACTCCAGGGCCTTCTGGGCGTTCTCGCGGCCGCCGACACTCAATAAACTGGCAGTCACGCGATCGAGCAGTTGCGCGTCGTTCGGCGTCTTGGCGAGCGTCGGAACGCCGTAAAGGATGGTCCTGCGGCTATCTTTCGCCTCTACGGCTTGCTTTGCCAGAAGCTGCTCGAGTTCCGGCCGCAGCGCCGTTTGGGGATGAGCGCGGATATATTTCTCGAGCGCGGCGATGATGTCGACGGGGCTGTGATTGGCTTCCACAATCAACTGGTTGATCTGCTGGCGCTCGTCGGCCTCGCCCGTTGGGTTCACGACGCTGGGCACCTGCGCGCGCAAGGCGCCCCCCATGGAAGCGAGACCGAGAAGTGACGCGAAAGCGAGAAATCGCAAGCAAGCAGGTCGCATCGGCACTTTTCCGATTTTGGCAGCTTTCATCTCAGTGCGACGCGCGAATCGCGTCAGCAATGCGAGCCGCCCTTTCCCTGGCCATATGGATGTAAACCTCATTTTTAGCCACCTGATCCAGCAGCGGCAGAAAATCGTCCTCGGCCAGAAGCCGGTGGTCGTTCCACGCCGCCAAGATGCGCAGCACCGCGTCGTTCACTCCCAGCCGATCATGTTTTAGAACCCGGCGCAAGTCCAGGAGCATCCGCGCGCTCTCGCCCACCCGTTCGAACAGGTCGGCGAGCGTTCTCGCGTCCTCGTTCAGCGAGTAATTGAATTTCGATTCGCTGGTTTCTCCGCCCTGCTCCCACCGCAGCGTTTTCATCCCCATGTTGGCGATCTTCAGCCCGGATTCCAGAGGATGCTTGAAATGATCGAGCCGGTCCGCCAGCTCGAACGCCTGCTTTACGGTCGCGGCATCCAGATGGATCTTTTCCTCATTGTCGGCATCTTCGCTTTCGTTGTAAGTCGCCGTCCCGTCCGGGGCGATGGTGATCGCCAGGTACGCCGGCGCCGACCCGGGAAACGATTTGCTGAAGATGACCCGCGGGACATCTCCCGCATGCGCCAGCGCGCCAAGAAACAAGAGAAGAAGAATCTTCATCCGGCGATCCTCGCGGCGACTTTCAGACTTCGAACTTTTTCCGGCGCGTCGAGCCCGGGATGTTTCGACGCCCGTGTCCCAGCTATGCCGGGACGTCCCACTTCCGTCCCGGGATGATCAATCCCGGGACGTTTCAACGACGTCGCGTGACAGATCGCGACCGCGAGCGCATCGGCCGCGTCCTCGGATTCGATCGATTCGGCGAGTCCCGTCAGCGTCCGCACCATTAACTGAACCTGATGTTTTTCGGCCCGGCCATAGCCCACGACGCTGGTCTTCACCGAAAGCGGAGAATATTCGCCCACCGTCAATCCCGCTTCCGCGAGCACGGCCAGCGCGACTCCGCGGACATGCGCCAGCTTCAGGGCGGTTTTGACGTTCTGCGAGAAGAAGACTTCCTCGACCGCCGCACATTCGGGCGTATGCGCCACCAGCAGGGCACGGAGAGCGCATGAGATGGCCGCAAGGCGGCCCGGAAGCGGATCGCGCCCCCGCAGCGTGATGACCCCGTGCGCCACCACCCGGTGCTGGCGGCCATCGCTTTCGATGACGCCCCAGCCGGTGCGTTCGGTTCCGCAATCGACGCCCAAGACCTTCATGTGTGAACGCGCTGTCCCCTGCCCTTTCGGCCCACGTTCTGCGTGAAAACTAACGCATCAGCGGCTCAGCCCACTGGCTAAGCCATAGCCTCAAGTTCCTTTTCGTCGATGTCGAAGTTCGAGTAGACGTTCTGCACGTCGTCGTAATCTTCGAGCGCCTCGCTGAGCCGCAGCATGGCGGAAGCGTTCTTGCCTTCGAGCTTCATCAGATTCTTCGGAATCATCGCGATTTCCGCCGACTCGGTTGGAATGCCGGCCTTCTGAATCGCCTCAAGGACGGTGTTGTGGCTTTCGGGAGCCGAAATCACTTCCCACGTGTCTCCTTCGCGACGCAGATCCTCCGCGCCCGCGTCGAGCACCAGGGTCATTAGATCGTCCTCGGGGGGAGCTTTTTCCGCGTCGATCACGATCTGGCTCTTGCGCTCGAACATCCAGGCGACGCTGCCCTGCTCGCCCAAATTACCGCCGTTTTTGGAAAACATGTGGCGGATTTCGCTTACCGTGCGGTTGCGGTTGTCGGTGGCCACAGCCACCAGGACGGCGGCACCGCCCGGCCCGTAGCCTTCGAACATGATCTCGTCGATCTGGCCGCCTTCGAGCTCGCCCGTGCCGCGCATGATGGCTCGCTTGATATTTTCGGCGGGCATGCTGACGGCCTTCGCGGCCAAAATCGCCGTGCGCAGCCGGGGATTCCCGTCCGGGTCGCCGCCGCTGCGGGCCGCAATCGTGATTTCCTTGATAACGCGCGTGAAAATCTTCCCGCGCTTGGCGTCCAAGGCGCCCTTTTTGTGCTTAATGGTCGCCCATTTAGAATGGCCTGACATGAAAAACCTCTTAGGTGGAAAGAACTTACGGCCCCAATCGAAGCTCTATACAAACTCGCGTGGGCCCAACTTTCTACGATATCAGATGCGCGGAAATAGAGGAAGCACGGCGGTCCTTCACCTTGGGGAGGAGCGCTTCGAAGCCCGCGGTTCAGGAACAAGGGTGGCCGGGATGTGATCGGTCCGCAGATTGCCAAAAAATTGATCACCCGCGTGGAACGCTGCAAGGGAGGGCTGCGGCGCCTCGAGCAAGAAAACCTCGAAGCCCACTGAGTCCCGATCCACGATCACCATTCCTCGGCGCTTTTCGTGGAACGCCATAGCGCCAAGCAGGAGTATCCTTGCCCGCTCCAGAAGGCTCACCCGGGATTCGCTCCGTCCAGACGCAAAGACATACACGAATTCCGGTTTGCTATCCAGGCGCGCGGCGGCGTAAGTCATCGCCGGTTTTTCAGCTCTCTCGGCTTTCTCGATCACACCAGCGAAGTGCCGCCCCAGCAAAGCCCTTCCCGCCAATCGGAGATCGCATAGCTCGGCCTGCAACTGGAGGTATCCCTTACGTTCTGCGGAAGAATCGAAGTGGGCTTGATATTCTTCAGGGAGGCCGTCCATGTAGTGCGGATTCCGCTCGGCCAGACAGTCGGCGACGCGTTCGATCAGCCCAGCGTACCTGTCCGCGTCGGCCTTACGTCCTAGCGCGCTTCGCAATTCAGCAGCGCGGGCGGTTGAAACCAACCGGGCGTCGTCCGGTCCCAGACAACCGGAGAGCGTCTCGTTGTTCAGCAAATAGTACTCGTACAGCGGTCGCTCCTCGCCAATGGCGCGCAACGCGTCCAACGGCAGCGCGCGCCGCGCGTCCAGGTATGCCTCGATCTCCGGAATCGTCCTGAGTTCTCGTATGATATTGCAGAAGTCGTTGACGGTCAGGTACGAGATCGGCACGCCATCGTGATGGAGGGGAAGGTCCGCCGGCAAACTAACCGGATTCAAAGTTTCCACCAACACTACTCCGTGAGCCGGACGAAGCTCCCCAGCCGCGAATTGAACGCGACCGCGACGCGGATGTTCACACCAATACTCGCTTTGTTGAAGCGTACCGAGAGCACCTTTGATCTGACGCACTGCGCCAGAGGCGGCCTTCAGAACCCATCCAGTTTCTTTTTCCGCGGATCGGCTTCCCGGATCCTGTTGGCACTTTAACGAAAGAAGGATTGTCCGACCTCGGAGAGCCAGCAGCAAATCGACCACTTCCTTTTGTGTCTTGTCGGTACACTGGGGGCTCCGATAAACGCACTCGCTGATCAACGGTTGAGCCGCAAGTTGCTCGACGAAGTATTCTGCCCAGTCTGTTCGCTGGGCGAATTTTGGCTGTTCCCCCATAGGCACATTGTACGCCCCACGCGAGGCTTGGCCCGGTCCATCAACTCGTGAATGCCTCAGCTAATTCTTGATTCCCCGAGCCGCCCTAAACTCCGCTCCCGCGACGCGCATGCCTTCGTTATCGGCTTCCGGCTTCAGCGTTCCCGCGAACTCGTGATAGAAGCGGACGGTGTTCATCACCAGGCGGTCATCGGCCCCGATCCAGGCGTCGAACCGGCCGAGCTTGATATCCGCCGCGGCCTTCCCCGCGCTCATGCCCGCGTCGTAGCGCTTGCGAGCCTCGTGCTTGAACACTGCGATGTAATCGCTCATCTCGGCGAGATCCTTCTTCCCGCCGATCGGCCCGTGGCCCGGAATGATGGTCTGCACATCCATGCCGAGAATGTTATCGACGTGGTCCATCCACTTTGTCGGGTGAGCGTTATGGCAGAACGGCGCGACGTAGAAGAATCCGATATCGGCCGCGAACAGAATTTTGTGCTGCGGCAGATACACGGCGATGTCCCCGTAGGTGTGCGACGGAGCCATGGTGAGCAGTTGCACTTCGGTGTTGCCGTAGTAATACGTGGTGCGGTCGTCGATGGTCGTGGTGGGCGGGACGATCTTGCGCGGCTCGCCGCCCTCCGCCCAGCCGTCGCGTTTTTCCCAAGTAGGCGTGGGAAACGTCATCGCCAGCATTTCCTGGCGGCAGTATTCGTGGCACACGATCTCCACGGGCTGCGGGAAAAAGGGCAGCCCCATGATGTGATCGCCATGATGGTGCGAAATCAAAATGCGGCTCATGGGCTTGTTGGGAGCCACTTTATGAATCGCCGCGATGAAATTCTTGGTTTGGATCGGCGCGCCGAGCGAATCGATCACCAGAATGCTGTTCTCGCCGACAATGATTCCTCCGTTCGAGACGCCCTGGTTCATCTGTCCCGGTCCACCTCCCTGAATGTAAGCAAAGACGCCGGGCGCGAGCTCGCGCATTTCCGTCTTCCACGTTGGGACTTGGGACTGCGCCTTCAAGATCGCCGCGAACCCGAGTCCCGCTCCCGCCAGGCGGCCGATGGCAGTGCGGCGCGTCATATGAGAGTTCATCACGTGCGATTTCCTCCTGAATTGACTGTTCTGAATTGACTAGTTTCATGCCGCTCCGGCGGGAAGTCAAGCAACGCCTCGGCGAGAGGCGCTATTGGGCCAGCCGATTCAGCACCAGGGACAGACTCTCGTCGATGGGCTCCGCGGAGCCATTGCATTCGGCCTTCCGGGCCTGCCAGAGTTTGTCGAGAAGATCCAGGTTCGCCTCGACCGCCGCATGCTGACGCGCGGCGGGCACGCGTTGCTTGAGCGCCTCCCCTGCATGATCCAGTGTTTCCCGCAGAGCGGGAGAGAGTCCGGAGCCCGTGGCTCGATCGCCCAGGCACTGCCGGACGTCGTGGATGACCAACTCGAGAAGCTTCACGCTGCGCTTGTATTGCTCCTCTATCCTGAGGGCTCTTTGTGTCGGATCGAGTGCCAAAATCTGATTGCAAATCTCCACCCTGCGTCGCGCGTGATCGTTGGCGGCACGAAGGCGCAGCGCCGTCTCGTAGTACTGCAAGGCGCTCCGATAGTTGGTTCGGGCAAACTCGGCATCACCGAGGCCTGCGTACGCGTCTGCATCTTTAGGATTGATGCGGAGCACAGCGTGAAAGAGGTCCGCGCCGCGGGCCGGAGATCCTGCGGAAATAAACAGGCTGGCAAGCTTCATTTTTGTCGCGGGATCGTCCGGCGCTTCCTCCTGCAATGGCAGCAGCTCGGCGAGCAAACCCTCTTTTTCATTCCTCGAGACCAGCAGGTCGATCAACTCGAAGCGAACGTCTACTCGACGCGCCAGGGCGTTTTGTTTCCAGTGGCCGTAGATGGCCCGATGATAAAAGGAGAGTGCCTCCTCGACGCGCCCTTCCTTCACGAGCACCCGAGCCATAGCCAAATTGGGAGCGCCAGCCGTGCCGTCGTGCGCGAGCAAATCGTTGAGCTCGGCTTCGGCATCTGAAAAGCGGCCGCCGCTGACGAGAGCCAAACTCAGCGCGAGCTGATACTCCGGATTTTCGCGATCCACCACCAGAGCCGCCCGGAACTCGTCGACAGCGCGGTCGTTCTTCCCCTGCTTCATGAAACTTTGGCCCGCGTCGTAGGAGCGTTTGGCTTCGGTCAGGCTTTCCGACCGCTCCCTTCTCGCGAGATATATGTCGAGAAAGGAAAGCATGACGATCGCGGCCGCGACGAAGACCAGCGTGCGCAGGAGGGACGGCTTCGAGAACGTGGTGGCGGCGTGTGGCATGCGGCTAATCGTCCTCCTCTCGTAACGGCCGCTCCAAATTTCTGTCTCGATCCCCATGCCCTTTCGGCCCGTTCGGGGCACCCCCGTCTTCCAAAGCCGGTCTATGTTCTGAAACCGGTTCCACGCCGTAAGCGCGCAGAATGTCGTCCAGCACGATGACGCCCAGCAGTTCGCGCACATTGGCGCGGCTGACGACCGGAATCGCCTGCAGACCGCTCGCGCCGATCCGGTCGAGCGCCAAATGCAAGCCGTGATCCGGATGGACGTGCGGCAGGTTGGTGGTCGAATCGTAGGACACCATGATGCCCTCGATTTTCGCGCCGTTCGCTCCGTCGGCTGCTGCCGCTTCCAGATCGTCGCGGCGAATCATGCCCGATAATCCTTGGGCGTCCGCGACGGGCCATGCGGGCAGTGACCCGGCTTCCATCCGATCGAGGGCATCGGTGACCGTCTCCTGCGGCGAGAAGGGCACGGGCGCCGGGCGCATTACACTGGCCACGCGGGACTTCGATGGCAAGCGAGTCTCCGCGCCGGGCAAATGCAATCCTTCTTGATGCGCCAGGGCTTCGTAAATGGGCTCCTTCTGGAGCTTGTAAGAGATGAAATAGGAGATCAGGTTGGAGATCATCAAAGGCACGATGATCGTGTAGTCCCGCGTCACCTCGAAGATCATGATGACCGAGGTCAGGGGAGTGCGCACAATACCCGCGAAAGCCGTCCCCATTCCGACCAATGCGTAGGCGCCCGGACCAGCCGTCGATCCCGGGAACAGCGCGTGCGCGACACCGCCCACCGCGGCCCCCATCATCGCGCCGATGAACAGGCTGGGACCGAAGATGCCGCCCGCGTTGCCGGAGGAATAACACATCGCGGTGGCGAAGATTTTCAGAACCGCCAGAATCACGACGGTTTGTATGACCAGGTCTCCATTGAGAACCTTTTCCACGTAGTTGTAGCCGACTCCCATCACTTCGGGAACGAAATAGCCGATCAGTCCAACGGTCAGACCTCCGGCGACGGGTTGAAACCACGTAGTCTTCCTCGGAAGGCGCGCGAACACGACGCGTAGCCACAACAGAAGCTTGACGAAAGCCACCGAGCCCAAGCCGCCCGCGACCCCGAGGACGGCATATACGGCGAACTCCCAAGGGTTCAGCAGACGATAGCCGGAAACGTGAAACAAAGGCTCGTCGCCCAGCACCAGGTGCAGCACCATCCACGACGTAGCCGAGCTCAGGACGGCGGTCCCCAGCACGGTGGCGTGCAAATCGCCCATGATTTCTTCGAGCGAAAAAAGCACGGCGGCAATGGGAGTGTTGAAAGCCGCCGCCAGCGCCGCCGAACATCCGATGGGCACGAGCGCCTTGACTTGTTCCTTGCTGAGGCCCGCATTGCGCCCGATCGCCGAAGCCAATCCCGCGCCTACGTGGACCGAAGGGCCTTCGCGTCCCAGCGCGATGCCGCTGGCGAGGGACGACGAGCAGCACAAAAACTTTCCCAGGACCGTGCGCATCGAGATGTTTCCATCATGGATGAAGAGCGCGGCCTTGGTTTGCGGGATTCCGCTTCCGCGCGCCAGAGGGAAAAAGCGCCACAACAGATATCCCGTGATCAGCGAGCCGAGCGTCGGCACCAGAATACGCAGCCAACCCGCCCCCCCGGCGGGATACATGCGTGCCGACAAGCGTCCCGTCAGCAGGATAAAGGCGACCGTCACCAAGCCGACGAGGGCGCCAATCACCAGGCTCAGCGCCAGCGTTAATTGGTTTTCGCTGCGCCGAAGTTCGTCGAGGTACAGGCGAAGCTTGAGGATCACAAACCGCACAGGACTCTCATATATCTATTATGATCTCGCTTCGCCACACGCCGCGATGGCATTCCTGCTTAACGAAAAAAGCAGTCTGATTCCTTCGGAAGGAGGGGCGCGCGTCAGGGCTTGGTGGCAGGGATGGCGATGCCGAGCCGCAGGCGCAGAATCGTGAGCGTACGTTCCAGTTGCTGGTTGCGCTGGATCTGAGCGGCGTTTGCGCCGCGCAGTCGTGTCACTTCATCCTTCAACGCGTCGCGCTCCTGCTGAACGGCTTCCAACTCATGGGGGTCGGCGGCCGCGCGCGGAGGCGCACCCAGGAAGCGCGATGCCTCCTGCGTTTTTTCCCCCTCTGCGTTTTTCACCTGGAGCCGAACCTGGACATCGCCGCTGCCCCGCGCATATGTGAAGCTCCCGCGCAGGAGATCCTCCCTGCCTAGCGTTACCGTCCGTACATCCTTGCCGTCTGTAATTTCGAGCGTGCCCGCGGACGCATTGCGGATAGGGGCCGCGTCGTGATTCCATTCGACGCGCAACTGCCCTTCGTGTTCCGCGTTCTGTTCAAAAACGACCAGGGAAATCGGCTCGATCGGCCTTTGCCCACCGAGATAGTTTCGCGCGCCGAAATAGCGCAGACCAGCGATGCCGGCAAGCGCCACCGCAAGCACTGCTATCGCGGCGATCGCCCATCCCCGCCAGGGCCCTTTCGCTTTCGGATAAGGCGTGAATTCGGGAGCCCGTATCGGCTGCATAGGGGGAAGTTGGTTTCCCGGGAGGTGCGCGCCGGGAAGCTCCGGCCCGGCCGCGGCGGATCCCGTGAAGAGAGACCCACGCTGCGGGAGCGGGAACACCGCTTCAGGCGACTCCAAACCCGGGGCGGCCTCGTACGGCGCGATTCCGCGGCGTTCACCGCCAATCGGACGCCGTTCCAACGGGGAACGATCCACGTGCGAAAGCGGATTCGCCACGCGATCGGGGAAATTGAAGTCCAGGTAACTGCGGTCGGTCTTGACGGTACCGTCGGCCTCGCGCACAAAAAAGCCGGCTCGCATGGCGCTCCCGCGGGCGGGCCGCACCACCAACGCGACCTGCCACAGTTCCGGGAAAAAAGCCTCATACGTTTCCTGATCGCCCGGCTGCAGGACGATTTCGCTGCGGGTGTGCGAAACGTACAACCCCAAGGCTTGGAACCCTTCCAGCCGCGCATCCAGGCGGTCGCGCTCCAGTTGATCGGCCAGCGCCGCGCGGTCCTTATCGGAAAGGACAAACGAGGGTCCATGAGCGTGTTCGCAGGCGATTTCCCGCACCGCCAGAATGCGCACGGTCTTGCCGTCGTAAGTTCCGTACAGAACTCCGCCGACTTCGATGCCTCCTCGTGCGAAGCGCTGGAAACCTTCGGTCACCGCCTGGCGGATTTCTTCGATAACGACAAGCGAATACTCGACGCCTACGAGATTGCCTTGCGGCGCCGTCCACGCGCCGAATTTCGTTTCGCTCATACGGCCCTTCCCTTTGCGCGATAGCACAGCGCCGCTTGGCTTCCGGTCTTGGCGTCATCGTTGTCGTCGTCTTCGTGCAGGTGGTAATAGTACGTGACTGCGGCCATCGCCGCGGCGATCAGCACGGCCGCAATCAGGCACGTAATGCTTTTGAAATTCCAGGCTTTATCGTGCTTGACCGCCGCGACCGTTCCCATCACGGCAACCAGCGAAAGCGATACGCTCAGAACCAGGATGTCGTACCACGGCATGATATCCAAGTGGGTCTGACCGCCAATCTGGCTCCAGCCCGTGAGCACGGCGATCAGAGCCAGAAAAAATTCGGAAACGTAGGCGAGCCTAAGAAGATACGGAGGCATCCAGAATCTCTATTTTACTAATAGCTCACGGACAGGCGAACAGCCGATGAGAAATCGGAAAGGCGCGCAGCCCATAAGAAATTGGAAAGACTTTGCTGGCTTTCGCGATTTGCACGGCGGCGCGGGGCGGCCGTCGGTCTAATCGCATTCCTCTACGGGACCAAAATATACCTGCCGTAGCACCGCCTCGCACCAATGCAGAGCGTGGAGGAACGTCGCGTGATCGCGAAAGAATATCGTATTGCCGCGCCATTCCGGCAGGATGACCGTGTAATTCGCGTAAAACCGTCCCGCTTCGCCGGTTTGGGAAGGCTGTTCCAGGACGATGTGCCAGCTGTACCCCAGGGTACGCATCGCTTTCACGCGATCCCCAGCCGCCCCTTCAAGATCCGCGATGACCACGGCAGGCCGCGAGTTTCCGAGCTCCAGCAGCCCCGCCTCCAAAGACCCGCAAATGCGAACGATCGCCTGGGCCTCGAATCCGGCATCGTCCCGTACCAGCGCATAACCCATCGCTGAAAGCTCCGCCGTCCAGCCGTCCTCGTCGGGACAGCCGATTACCCGCGCCCCATGCCGGGGAAACATCGAGTACAAATGCCGCGCCAATGCGAGCGCGGGATGGAAATTCTTCGGGTCCTCGGACGCAAGCACTTCGTAGCGGCCGCTCCGGCGAACCTGTTCCGCCAGGCGCAAGGACGCACGCAGCAAGACGTTATCGGTTTCGGCCTGGCGCTGTTCCATTGTCTCCAAGCGGTCGTGCACGGTAACCGTGAAAGCGTGCCCACACATCTTGAGGATCTTCTTGACGCCGTCCACGAGCGTCATCTTCAGCGACTCCGACCTTCTTCCACCGGCACCTCCGGCGGATAATCCGCAAACAGATCCTCAAACCGGCGATCGACCGGAGCGCCCGCGATCGTCGATTCGAGCAGCCAGCGCGGGACGCCCGAATCCGAAAGAGCCGTTCCAATCCGGGCTGCGTTAGCCCTCATCGATGCCTGCGTGTCCGGCCGGGCAAGGTGCGCGGCGGCGGAAAGAAAACTCGATCGATCATAAGGAATCGATTCGCCGATTCCAAAGTGTTTGACGAACCGGGCGCCGCAGGTTTCGCCGCTCCCGACGATCAAAACCGGGGTGTTCGACGATGCCGCGGTAAATAGAATGCGTCCCGGCAGGCTCAGGCGCGCGATGCCGGGATTGGAATCGGATCCATCGAGCGGGCTCACGGGGACGATCGCAAAGGAAGCCCGGCGCAGTTGTTCGGCCAGTTGCTCTTCACGGACGACGCCATGCGGACGAATTCCCGCGCGTTCCAGCGCCCTCTCGCTAATGCGAACCCACAGGGAGCGGTAATTACCGAACCAGTCGATCGCCAGGCCGCTTCCCTCGACGGTCGCGCATAGTCTATCGAACCATACCTGATCCCAAATGCTGCCGACCAGCACCGCGCGCGTGGGAACAGGAGGGGGCAGGCCGGTGCTGGCCGGCCGTTCACCGGCCAAGACCGCCTGCTCGGAAGCGAGAAGATGTCGCGGCACGACGGCCGGCAAGATATGGAACGGGAAACCGAACTTGCGCTGGTAGGCGCGGCAAAGCTCCGGATGCGTTGCCAGACGCAGCGAGGATTTCCGTAACGCCTCCCACATGAGATCGTCCGGGATCAGGTGCGTAGCGATATTCTGATCGTCCATGATCCAGGTACACACGGGAGCGTGACAGAGATCGTGGAGAGCAATAGACGTGCGTAGTTCATCAGCCTGATAGGGGACGCACAACACGCGTTCCACGCGACGTCCTTCGAGCAGAAGACACAACTGGTCGCGGGCCTGTTCATCCGATACGCTTTTGTGCGAAAGAACTGCGTTCCAGTCGCCGAATTCCTGATATCCGTAATCGGTGCGGGCGCGTATCGAGAGTACCCTTCGCCGGCCCGCCAACACCCTCCGCACCAGAGGGCCGGTGCCGTGGCGGTCGTTGATTTCATTCACCGTGACGACGACGTCGATGCCCTGGCCCGGCGGTACGGTCCGGCTAGTGAGGTGAGCGAGGCGGCGCTGAAGGTTCACATTCTCCCGATGGAGGGAATCCGGCGTCATGCGCATCAGCTCATTATCACGCAAACGGCGGGGTATGCTGTTACAATGACCGTCTTCGGGCGCGGGGAAACCAGGCAGCCGCGCAGGCCGCCCAACCTACGATGAAGGTCCTCTTCCTGTGCGACTTCGGCAGCGCCCATGGAGGAGCGGAACTCGCAACGCTCGCCTTGCGGGAAGGTCTGCGGGCGCGTGGGCACCAGGCGGAATTGCTGTCGAGCTCCGCCCGGCCTTCAAATCTGCCGATCCTGGCCGATCATGTGTGCTTGGGAACAACCGGGCGCGGGCAGATGCTCCTCGAAACGGCGAATCCTTCCGCGTGGCTGAAGCTCCGCCAGGTCCTGCGCGAGTTCCAGCCGGACGTGGTGCACGTCAGCATGTTCCTGCTGGAGCTCTCACCCTTAATACTTCCGCTGCTGCGCGACATTCCCAGCGTCTACCACGTTCACTGGCTGCGGCCGATTTGCCCCACCGGCCCGAAGCTCCTGCCGGATCGTTCCATTTGCACCAAGCCCGCCGGCTGGGTCTGTCACCAGTCCGGCTGCCTGTCGCTCGCAAACTGGACCCTGGCCATGTCTCAGATGTATCTATGGCGGCATTGGAGCGGGGTCTTCGACAAACTTGTTACCTCCAGCGCCTTCGTGCGCTCCGCCCTCCAATCCGCGGGACTTCCGGAGGCCCTGATCATCCGCAACGGCGTCCCGATTCGCCCGGCGCGCCCCGCTCTTGGCGATCGCCCGGCAGCGTTCTTCTGCGGCAGGCTCGTAAAGGAGAAAGGCATTGATGTGCTTCTCGATGCATGGGCCATCGTCGCGCGCCGGATTCCGTCAGCCCGGCTGATCGTCGCGGGGGACGGCCCGGAGCGACCGGCCCTGGAGAATAGGAACACCCCGGGCGTACAGTTCCTGGGGCACGTTCCCCATCCCGAGATCGACGAGGCGGCCGCCAGCGCGTGGGTCACGGTTGTGCCCTCCGTATGCGCCGAGAATTTCACGCTGGTCGCGGTGGAATCCTTTATGCGGGGGACGGCCGTGATCGCAACCCGCGTGGGCGGACTTCCGGAGCTTGTAACGGACGGCGAAAATGGGCTCCTCGTTGATCCTCACCGCCACGATCAGCTGGCGCAATCACTCCTAGGGATATTCGAGGATCGCGTACGCTGCGAAGCAATGGGACGCCGCGGCAGGGAGATCGCCTTGGAGACTTTGTCGGCAGAAAAGTACGTCGACCGCTTTATTGAACTCTACGAGGAAATCAGGACGGTAGAAACACGAAGGGCCGGGAACGAATCCCCGGCCCGCTATAAAATCAAGCTGAACAGATGCCTAGCTGCGGCGAAAGCGCTTGAAGGCAACTAGCCCGCCGAGACCAATGATCATCATGCCGTAGGTCGCTGGCTCAGGAACTCCCGGGGCGTTGTAACTCGCGTCCACGTTAAGCGTCTGGGAGGCGTCGTTATTGTCGCCGTAATACTCGTCGAGGAACACGAAAACCACACCCGTCGCGCCGGTGGGGATCGTGATCGGCCCAGTGCCCGTGGAGGTAACGATGAACGTGTTGGATACGAGGGAATTCCAGTTATTCAGCACAGCCGTCTGCTGTGCTCCCGTCAGCGTGAACGACCCAAGGAAGCCACCACCGATACCGCCCACGCCTACAAAGCCGCCGATAATCGGATTTGCCAGCGTCGAAACCGCAACTTCACTGTTGGGCGGACAGCCGTTGAAGCAAACGCTGCCAATAGCGTTAAAGCTGATCGAGTAGCCTGGTACCAGATAGGATGCGAGCGAGGCCAACGACACCACGACCGCGGGGTTCGCACCGGTCGGGCTTATCGGGCTACCGAAAGTCTCGGTCGGATCAAGTGACGGCGAGTATACCGGCGTAATAATAGGACTCGCGGACGCCAGCGAGGTCACGCCGACCATTACGGCGAGCACCGCCAAAACTTTCAAAGTAGTCTTCATCTTGCATTTCCTCCGACTGGAAATATTCTTGGAGCATCTGGGACGCCCGCAAACATCTACTGGTGCTGCAGTGTTAATCTAACATAGTACGCAAGCCCCTGCAAGCGTTTTTTTCTAGTACTTTGTGACAAAAGGTTCCGGTGCCGCCTGCTGTTAGGCACGGCAAACGACCATACATCGGCCCTAAGCGGCCAAACGTTTAGCCGCCGCCAGGGCCGCCTCATAATTGGGGTGTTCACCGACCTCTTTCACGTATTCCACATGGCGGATAACGTTATCCTTATCGATTACAAAGATCGCGCGGCTGTGAATCCTCAGCTCCTTGATGAGGGCGCCATAATTCTCACCGAAGGAGCCCGATTTGTGGTCGGACACCATTTTCACATGGTCCACGCCGAAGGCCCCGCACCAGCGTTTCTGAGCGAAGGGTAAATCCATGCTAAACGTATAGATCGAAAGGTCCGGCAGCTTGCCGGCTTCCTCGTTAAAACGCTTGGTCTGAGCATCGCAAACCGGCGTGTCCAGCGACGGCACGACGCTGAAAATGCGCACTCCGTTTCCGGTCGTTGCGAGCGTAACCGGCTTTAAACCGTTATCGATAGCTTCAAAATCCGGCGCCTTGTCGCCAACTTTCAGTTCAGGTCCAAGAAGGGTGAAGGGGTTGCCTCGAAGGGTGGTTGCTCCAGGTCTTTCCATGCTGGTCATTCTAGCAGTCGCTCCAAATCTTCCCCGCTCGTGACGGGGAGTTTACATGCAAAATTCTCGCATACGTAGGCGGTAGTTCTGCCGCCGATCGCCGGAAGCTCGCGGCCCGTTTCCTCCGCCCGCATCACAATCGCCTGGGGCAGAAACCGTCGATGGATTGCCCCGAGCATCGGGTCATCGACGGCTCCGTCGGCGCGAGGTCCGGGGAAGGGCCAGGCCAGCACAATCTCGCGCGGACGCGCTTCCACGAATTGCAGTGCCACCAGCATCTGCGGAACGCCGGCCGCGCCCTCCTCGATCCGTGAGGCAAACGCCTGCAGGGTGCGCTCGGCCGCCAGCCGAAAATCTTCGCGTCCTGTCATCCGCGCCAGACGCGCGAGCAGCAGTGCCATCGCGGAGTTGCCCGACGGTTCGGCGCCGTCGTAATCGTCCTTCAGGCGCAACACCAGTTCCGGATTTTGCTCCGTGAAGGAAGGGGCTTCGGCAGAAACTGCCGAAGCCGAAAATTGACATGTGGCGAAAAAGCCGCCGTGTTCGTCGTCTTGGAACAGCTCCAGGGCACGCTCGGCGAGCTCCACGGCCCAGTGGAAATCCGCGGCCTCGAACGTCGTTTCGTATAGATCCAAAAGCCCTAGCCCGCAAAACGCGTAGTCATCCAAGAACCCGTTTACGGCGGCTTCGCCCCCGCGGAAACGCCGCCGCAGCACGCGCCGCGATTCGTCCCACAGATTCCGCTTGAGGAAATCCACAGCGGACCGCGCCGTCTCCGCATAAAGGGGCTCGTTCAGCACCTGCGCGCCCTTAGCGAAGGCGGAAATCATCAGCCCGTTCCAGGAAGTTAGAATCTTGTCGTCGAGCAGCGGGCGAGGCCGCTCCGCACGAATGGCGAGCAGCCTTGCTCTGGCTTCCTGCAGTGCCGCCCGGATCTCGTCTGCCGGACGGCCGGCATGCGCGGCTGTCTCGGCAAGCGTATGCTCCTCGTGAAGAATGTTGCGGCCGATAAATTCGCCTTGTGGGTCCTCGTCAACGTTGCCGCCCTCGCGGACTCCGTAGCGATAGGCGAAAATCGCGGAAGCCTCTTCGCCCAGGACCTCTGTCAGCTCTTCCCTGCTCCAGATGTAGAACGCGCCTTCGCTCTTGTCGTGCGGTTCGGCGGGGTCGACCGCACTATCGGCGTCCTCGGCGCAGTAGAAACCGCCGGCTTTATCGGTCAAATCCCGCAGGACGTATGCAAAAATGTCGCGCGCCGTGGCTGCAAACTCCGCATTGCGGGTGATCTGAAAGGCTTCCACATAGGAGCTCGCAAGTTGCGCCTGATCGTACAGCATCTTCTCGAAATGCGGAACGAACCAGCGTTCGTCGACCGAATATCGATGGAAACCGCCTCCGATCTGATCATGCATGCCGCCCTTGGCCATGGCCCGCAGGGTTTCCGTGACCATCTCCAGGGCATCCTCATTTTTGGTTGCGGAGTGATGCCGCAGCAGAAAATTAAAAACGCTGGGACGAGGGAACTTCGGAGCGCGGCCAAATCCGCCATGTGTTGGATCGAAACTCCGCCGGAACACCTGATAGGCTTTCTCCAGGGCGCCTGGACCCGGAAGGTGACCGCGCGAATCGAAGCGCGTATACTCGCCGAGCTGATCGAGCACCTGCTCGCCGGATTTCTCCACGCGCTCGCGATCGGTCTTCCACGCTTGCGCAAGTCCCTGCAGGATCGCGGCGAATCCCGGGCGGCCGAAGCGGGCATCGGGCGGGAAATAAGTGCCGCCGAAGAACGGTTTGCGATCGGGCGTCAGCCACACGGACATGGGCCACCCGCCTTGGCCCGTGGATGCCTGGACAAACAGCATGTATACGCGATCGATGTCGGGACGCTCTTCGCGATCGACTTTAATCGAAACGAAATTTTCATTCAAGATCTTGGCGACGGCCTGATTCTCGAAAGACTCGCGCTCCATGACGTGGCACCAGTGGCAGGTCGCGTAGCCGATCGAAAGAAAAATGGCTTTGTTTTCCGTCTTGGCCTTCTCAAACGCCTCTTCGCCCCAGGGATACCAATCCACGGGGTTATGCGCGTGCTGCAGGAGGTAGGGACTCTTTTCGCCGGCCAAGTGGTTGGTAGACATGAATGTTGTTAGATACGAATCTCCTTAGATGCGTGGTCGGAGTTCGATGATTCGCGAATTGTGGACCGGCCGGCTAGGTCAGCTCATAGCCATCGGCAGCCAATTCCGTCCACATGATCTCGGATGCGTGACCGCGCGCGGCGAAGATCTGGCACACCAGTTCGCACACTTTCTCCTGGCCGCGTTCGTAGAAGACCAGAATGGATGGACCTGCGCCGCTCAAGGCGCATCCGAGCAATCCCGGCGCCCGCAGTTTCGTGATTTCTTCCAGCCCCGGCACAAGCGCCGCCCGATACGGCTGATGCAGCCGATCCTCGAGAGCCGTCGGGAATGCGCTGGTAGCGCCGGTTGCGAGCGCCGTAATCAGGAGCGCACTGCGCTGGACGTTGAAGATCGTATCGGCTCGCGAATACATTTCCGGCAAGCACCCTGCGCGCTTCGACGGTCGGCAGGATAAAGTCAGGGACCACTACCGCCACGGCATAGCGCGGGTGCAGCTCCAGGCGCACCGCGTGCGCGACGCCGGCCGAATCGACGGTACTCGCGACCATTGATCCCAACACGCAGGCCGCCACGTTGTCGGGGTGCCCTTCAATGCGGGCGGCTTCATCCAGCACGCGTTGCGGAGGCCAGCGCAGCCCGAGCGCCTCGTCGGCGATCACCACCCCTGCCGTCAGCGCCGCGGCGCTCGAACCGAGCCCCTTGCCGAGCGGGATGGCGTTGTCGATCTCCAGCTCCACCGGCGGCATGGGCCGGCCGACGTCGCTTGCGACCTTCAATGCCGTCTGCCAGATCAGGTTATCCTCACCTGTCGAAATCGCTTCGGCATCCCGACCCGTGACCCGGATCGACAATCGCTCGGAGGGACGGAAGCGGCATTCGAGATAAATGCCCAGCGCGAGGCCGAGCGCATCAAAACCGGGGCCCAGGTTGGCGCTCGACGCCGGAACGCGTAAACGGCGGAAAGCACAAGCCGAGGGGATGCTCAAACTGGGAACGCTGGAAATATCTCCGGGCACTACGCGCGACCTTTCCAGGAGGCGGGCGTCAAACGGGCATGTCGGAAAAGCACGCGGAGAAGCACTAGCGTTTATTCTGCCATGCGCGATGAGATTCCGGCTAAAATGCCTGAAGAACTAAAATGCCCGAGGAAAGCTAAACTAGACGTGAGGTCCTAAAATAAACCCGAGGTTCCAAATAAATAAGCCATGAGCGCCTCCAACCCCGCAGTCCTGCACGATTCAACGTTCGAATCACCCGCGTGGAAGAGCATCGTCAGCCACGTCGCGGCCGTCGCCGTAGCCATTATCTTTCTCGGAGCGGGCATCGGCAAAATCGTCGTGCCCTTCCTGGTGCAGCAGTTGTTCGAACAGCTCCTGGTGCCCGCGTGGGCCAGCATGCCGCTGGTCGTGACACTCGGCATCCTGGAAACGACCGGCGGAATATTGGTCCTGTTCCCGCGCTACCGGCGCGTGGGCGCGGGGCTGATCACGCTCTTATTGCTCGTATTCATCGGCTACATCGGCATCCGCTATCAGGCTCTGGTGGGACGGGATTGTAGTTGCTTCCCGTGGCTCAAGCGCACGGTGAATCCGGCCTTTTTTGCCGAGGACGGCGCGATGCTGGCCTGCTCCCTCATTGCCGGCTGGTTTGCGCAAAAAGCGACGCGCCTGCGCCTGCCGATGATGGCGCTCGCCACCGTCGCAGTCCTCTCCGGGACGAGCTTCACCTACAACACGATGCACCAAAGCGGCATCCAGGTGCCCGCGACCATCACGGTCGACGGCAAGCCCTACAATCTGCGGGAAGGCCGCGTGTTCCTGTTTTTCTTCGATCCGCAATGCAGCCATTGCGAGGAGGCGGCGGAGCACATGTCCACCTATAAATGGAAAAGCGACGTGACCGTGATTGCGCTGCCGACCCAGCAGCCGCAATGGGCGCAAGGCTTCCTTCACGACACGAAGTTCAGCGCGCACGTCTCGAACGACACCGCGGAACTCCGCAAGCTCTTCGTCTTCACGTCGCCTCCCTACGGAGTGTCCGTGGATCGCGGCCGCGTGAAGGGCATCGTGTCGCATTACGATCCTCCGCAGCCCGAAGCGGAACTGCGCGGGTTCGGATTGATCGAATAGGCGCAGTCCGAGCGATGTGGCGCGGGCCGCCAGGCCTGCTGAGCCGAGAATCATCTCGGCTTTTCCCGAAGCGTGGATTCTCCATTCCCGGTTGAACGTCGGCACGACTGCCGACGCTGCAAGCTGGACAGCTTGCGCCACGTCCCCACCACGGTGCCTGCGAGGAGGGCGGGCTAGTTATTGATGTACCAATACCCGACCTTGTTGTTCACCGAACTGGCGTACCAGATGCGGCCCTTGTGATCCATGAACATCTCGCGCATGGAAACTTCGGAGTGCGGGTACGGATACTCGATCACCTGGCCGGTGTTGGGATCCAGGCGATTCAGAGTGTCCTGCTCATGCGACGAATACCAGATCATGTGCTGCTTGTCGATGTAGATCGCATACGGGCTCGCGTTCGGCCCCGGCAGATTGTATTCCTTGAACGATTCGGTTTCAGGATCGAAACGGCCGATCTTGTTTCCCGTGCGCTCCGTGAACCACACGATGTTGTTCTCATCCACCTGAAGCCGCTGCGGCTTCCCGTCCGTCGGCGGCTGAAACTTGGACAGTTTCCCGTCCTTCGAAACCCTGCCGATCGGGCCGTTGTCGCGGAACGACGTGAACCATTCGTCCCCGTTGTGGCCGCTCACGTTGCCGTAAGTTCCGCCCAGGTCAAAATGCTGCCATTCCTTCGTGGTTGGATTCAACATCGAAATCGCCCGGCCGCCGCTCGACCACGCTCGCCCGCTGTCGTCGACGCGCACGGTATGGGTGCCATTGCGCCGGCCCTGCTCATCGGGAGGATTTTGAAACTCTTCGATCTTGCCCGTCTTCGGGTCCAGCCGTCCGAGCCGGCCTAAAGCGGCCTCGGTAAACCACACGCTCCCGTCATTGGCCGGAACCGCCGAATGAATTCCCGCGGTCTGTTCGAACGGCAGCCGGTAGCGCGTGATCTCGGCGGTGTCCGGATTGAGCTTCACCACCTGGTTTCCGCGGCCGTAGTAGGGAATCCACATCATGCCGTTTTTGTCTTCGACGGCGCTCCACGGACCCTGCCCCTTATCCGGCTGGAAGTCGTATTCGACATAGGCGATGTTCAGGCCCTTGGGATCGACCGGGCGCACCAGCTTCTTGTACGCTGCCATATCCGGACCCTTCGCCGAATTCGGACCGAACATCGCGGTCAGGAATTGAGCGTAATCCGCTACTTTTTCGTCGCTAAAGTTACCGCCGCCTTCGCCGCCCATGATCGAATCGCGCATGTACTTCACCGCGGTAGTCCAGCCCTGTTCATTGCGCGTGGAGGAGGCCATGCGGTGCTGGAACGAATGGCAGGAGATCATGCAGCCGGTGAAGAACGGCTCTTTATATGTCTTTGACAGATCGTGCTTGTCGGTTTTCGGCAGGAGCTGGGTGCCCTGATACGTGTTCAGATCGCTCCAGCGCACCGTGCCCGGCTGAAACGCGAAGTCGGCCGAGGCCTTCCCGTCGGCGGTCAGCGTGACTCCGTTGCGCGGATCGGCTTTGTACCCGACCGACGTGGCCTGGATGGAATATGTCGCAGCCGGCAGATTATTGATGTGATAGCGCCCTTGCGTGTCCGTGAGGACCGTCACCGTCATCTTGTTCGCCGTATTCTCGGCGACGACGAAGGCTCCCAGGAAGGGCTTGCCGTCGGTTCCTTTGACGCTGCCTGTGATCGACGCGGCGGATACCGAAGAGGCCGCGGCCGCTATCATGGTCGCGATAACCAGTGATTTCTCGATTGAACGCATTATGGCCTCCGGCCTCGCCAAACGCAATCCAGTAAGGCTCTCAGGAGTATACATCAACGAACCGGCCGATTTGAGGGGCTAGATTCGCCGGCCTCCCGCGATGACGTATTCCCTACGGCTGCGCGGCCAGACTCACCAACGACCCCGTGTAGCGAACTTGCCTGCCGCGATTGGTCAAGTCGAGAACGATTTTCCCGTCCCCTTGCGCCGCGCCCTCGCCCAGGTAGACATCGGAGCCCTGCGTCACTTCGAGCTCCGTGAACTTCCAGCCCAGTGAAGTTCCCTGCAGGGAAGCTCGGAAGCGGCCGCTCACATTACGAAAATCGGCATCCTGAGAAAATGCGATCGAGCGACCGCTAAGCGTGCCCGTCACGCGCAGACTGGCGAGAAGCGGAAGTCCGTCGCCGGCGGCCTCCGCCTTGCCTTCGAAATCGAGCCGCCCGCCTTTGTACGGCACGCCGCCCACCTTCCCCGTCAAACGATATTGCGGCGCGCCTTCCGATAAATCGACGTTCAATTCACCTTTCAACGTCGCGCCTTCCACATTTGCATCGAGAAGCCGGCCCTCAATCGCCGAGAACCGCACGGAAGCGCCGTCCCAGACGCCGCGCGCCGAATCGATGGCCAGCTGGTGATCTCCGGCGATCAATGCCGCGATGGATATGGTTCCTTCGACCTTGCGCTGTGCCAGCCAATCGGGAGCGGGCGACGTGCCGCCGAGCCGCAACGTGCGCTCGATGAATCCTCCACCTCGCCCGAGCGTGGGCTTAAAAAGACGATCGAGTTCCGCAACGGTAGCTTGCCCGATCTGCAGTTTAAATTTCTGCGACTGGTCGGCTTTCGAATCCCTGGCGTTCGCATTCCCGTCCGCGTTCCCGTCCGCGTTCCAATGATATTCGCCGGTGAACGCGATTTCGCCCGCCCTCGCCCTCATCTTCGTCACGGCCAGACGTCCCGCCCCAGCGCTTACATTGGCCGACAGGATGCGGACCGGATCGGCGATGCCATCCACGGAGATCCGCGCGTTTTCGACGGAATAGTCGCCCGTCCAAACACCCTCTTCCGCGCCCGAACCCTGGTTGCGGCCCGGGCGGTGGTAATGGATCGACCCGCGCCAGGTCGCCTTCGCCTGGTGATCGGGGACCACGCGATCGCGAACCGACGCGCCGGCAGTCATGTCCCCGAGGAATGGCGCCGGCGCGAACGCGCGCAGGCCGCCCAGATCCGCGCCGCGCGTGCTGATCTTAATATCAGCGGCCGTGGAACCGTCGAATTTGTAGGTTGCCTCCACTTGCGCGCTGCGACTTTCGCCCTGTTTCCCGTCAGACTTCCCGCCAGCGTTCCCATCCGCCTTTTCGTCCGGGAGCCTTTCGCTCAAGGACACGGCGCTAGGCCCGACGGAAACCGTCTGTGCCGCAATTGCGATGGGTACGCTTGCGGACCGCACTGCGGGCGAGTCCGGCAGCATGAGCTCAGCCTCGCGAGCTTCCAAGTCTCCCGTCAGCCCGGATTCCGCGTCAAATTTAAGTTGGCCCGAAACTTTTCCGCGCGCGGACAGCTTCGTGGGAAGAGGCGCGCCAATGCGGCGTGCCGCGTCGGCCAAGTCGGCGAGCGGCGCTTCGTGAAATTGGACCGATGCCTGCCATTGGGGTGAAGTCAGAAAATCGCCTGCTTCGAGCCGCGCGGTCACGGGCGGCTCCGCGTGCCCATTGGCCGCGATTGCATTGGAAACGCTCTCCAGTTCCAATTTCTCGTCTAACAGGTCTAGCGTTCCGTGATAAGCAATATTCCACTTACCCTCGCGGCTGGGAAGAAAATCCGAACGGCGTCCTTCGTCCAATTGCGCTTCCCCAGTGACGGCCAGTTGCGACGGCCGCCCGGCGAGTTGCGCATTCAGAGAAACCTGTCCTTGCAGATCGAACCAGCTTCGGCCGAACAATTTCGCGAATCCATCGAGCGAGCTTGGCTCCAATTCGACTTTCACGTTTAGAGGCCGGTCAGCCGACGAGGGAATCCACGAAGCTCGCACGAAGACATGCCCGAAATTCTGCGCGGGACGGTCCGTGCGCGCGGGAGCCCCGGAAAAGCGCAGGTCCAGCGACCCCTGCCCCGGCGAAATGTCCACATCCGCGTCGTCGAAGTACAGCACCGATTTAGTCTGCTCGAATTTCAGGTTCACGCGTGCGCCACGCAAGTGGATCGACGGGACATCGGATAATGGAGCGTTTAGAAGATATTGAAGATTCCATTCACCGGCGCGGGTCCGGACCAAATTGAGCGTGGCATCGCCTAAGCGCAGGCTCGAAAATCCGCGCCGCCCGGCCAGCAGCCCCAGCAAATCCACGCGTGCATCAACCGTCTGCGCGTAAGCGAATGGCTCGATTCCGGCGCGCGGGTCCTCATGGATCGTGACACCCGAAAGAGCGAATCCGGGCCCGCCAAAAAGACTTAACGACACTTCATCGATTTCGACGCGCCGGCCGAGCCGGCGGGCAAGCGCCCGTTCCATACCCGGACGAAGAAAAGGGAGCGGCAGAAAGGACGCCGCGCCGGCGATCATAATCGTGATGGCCGCTAGGATCGATAACCGTTTTAGCGAAAACCGCATTATGATTCCTGCTCGACGGAGCGAACTGCAGCGGGCGCTCCGGCGAGCCGCCGGTAACGCTCCGGATCGTCGACATCGGTCAGGATTCCGGGGTCGTCCACGTCGATGTAGAGAGTATCCGGGATGTGTTGGTGAACCACATCGCGAGCTTGTGCACTGGCGGGCAGGGCGAGTATTTCCGCCGCAATATCGCGGGATGCGCACACCGGATGCCCGTGCTTGCCGCGATACTGCGGCACAACGAGATGAATCCTCGATGCACGGCCGCGATACGCGGCAATGATGAGCCCCACGGTCTCGGGCTCGGCGGCGGGACAATCCACGGGAACGAACAGAAACCCCTCCGCTGATTCGGGGAGCTCCTTCAAAGCAGTCTGTAGGGAACTCAACTGGCCGCGCTCGGGCGCCGGATTGATCACGACGCGCGCTCTCCCTTCCACCGCCGGGCGAATGCTTTCCGCATGGTATCCGAGCACGACGATAACCGGATCGGCAACGCTCGCAAGAACGCGCACCAGGCGCCCCACAAATGTTTCTCCGCGATATTCGAGCAGAGCCTTGGGGCTGCCCATGCGGCTGGACGCACCGGCCGCTAGGATCACGCCCGCGATCACTTCAACAGAGCCTTCATCTCATCGTGCGCGAAGATCGATTTCGAGAGCTGGCGCCAGTCGGCGCCGGGCGCGCGCCGCACCGCAATCATCTCGGCGACCACTGAAATTGCGATTTCTTCCGGGGTTTCCGAGCCGATTTCCAGGCCCATGGGCGCAAATAGCCTGTCGAACGCCTGGCGCGGAATGCCTTCCTTCTCCAACTCCTTCACCACCGAAATCGTTTTGCGCTTGGAGCCGATCATGGCGATGTAGCGTGCCGGAGTGCTTACGGCCCAGCGCAGCACGCGCATATCGTCGCGATGTCCACGCGTCACGATTACTAAGTAGCTCGACGACGTCACGTCAAGCTTCGGGAAAACCGCTTCGTACTCGTCCGCGTAAGTCTCCTCTGCTTCCGGAAAACGTTCCTTATTTGCGAAAGCCTCGCGATCGTCAATCACCACGGTGGCGAATCCGGCGATGTGCGCTACCTTCGAAATACTCTTGGAAACGTGGCCGCCGCCGAAAATAAACGCGCGCGGTTCGGGCGTAACGGGCTCGATAAAGATGTCCAATTGGCCTCCGCAAATCAAGCCATTGTCGTAGGCGGCGTCCTGGCCCAGGCTGAACGTCAGATGCCGTGGTTTTTCGGTCTCGATCACCTCGCGCGCCGCGGTCCAAACCTCGCCTTCCACGCAGCCGCCCCCGATGGTCCCCATGATCGAACCATCGTCGCGCACCAGCATCTTGGCGCTCTCGTAGCTCGGAATCGAGCCGTTCACTTGCACGATGGTCGCCACCGCGCACTTCTGCCCGGCCTTGCGGAGCCGCACGATTTCAGCGTAAAGATCCACTAAACGTAATTATATCTCCGCCGTGCCAACTCCCATGCCCCGTCGGCAGTGGGTCAAACTGACCACTACCTGCCCCGTCATCCCGAGCGCTAGTCGAAGGACCTGCTGTGGTTTTTCAGCGAATCACGGCCTGATTCGATTGTCCTAGTTTCGCCCCGTCGCTATGATGAAGCTCTGTGCTTGGGACGTACGATGCGATCATCGTCGGTGGCGGCCACAACGGCCTCGTGTGCGCGGCGTATCTCGCCCGCGCGGGCCGCCGCGTTGTGGTGCTCGAAGCGCGCGAACTGGTCGGCGGATGCGCCGTCACCGAGGAGATCTGGCCCGGCTACCGCGTCTCTACAGCCTCCTATCTTTCGAGCCTGCTGCAGGAGAAAGTCGTGCGCGAACTTGAGCTCGAACATTTCGGATATCGCGTGGATGCGAAAGATCCCGCGTTCTTTTCGCCATTTCCCGACGGACGCCATTTGTTCATGTGGCAGGATCGGGCGCGAACGCTGGCGGAAATCGCGAAATTCTCCGTAAAGGACGCCGAGGCGTATCCGCGCTACGAAGCCCATCTCGAAAAGCTGGCGGGGGTGGCAGAATCACTGCTGCTTACGACTCCGCCGGAGTTCCCTCCCCGCGGTATCGGCGATTTTGTCGACTATCTGAAGCTCGCGGGGCGTGTGCGCGGGCTGGCGCGCGCCGAAGTTGTCGGCCTGGTAAAAGTGTTCACGCAAAGCGCTGCGGATTTTCTGGACGCGTGGTTCGAATCGGAAGAATTGAAGGTTACCCTCGCCACCGATGGCGTGATCGGCGCGAACGGCGGGCCGCGCTCGCCGGGAACCGCTTATATCCTGCTGCATCACTGCATGGGAGGCGTCGGGGGCGTGCGCGGATTGTGGGGATTCGTACGCGGAGGAATGGGCGCGGTTTCCGAGGCGATGGCCGCCTCGGCGCGTTCCAAAGGCGTAGAGATCCGCGTCAACGCGGCGGTGGAACGGATACTAGTCCGAAATGGCCGCGCCGCAGGCGTGGTTCTAAAGAAGTCTGGCGAAGAAATCGCCGCGCCTGTCGTCGCGAGCAATCTCGATCCCAAGCTGACATTTCTCAATCTGATCAGCGAGGCTGATCTTCCCGGAGAATTTCTCGACGGCATCCGCAAGTTTCGCACCGAAGGGACATCGCTCAAGATGAATCTGGCACTCCGGGGATTGCCGGAGTTCCGAGCGCTGCCTGGTACTCCTGCCCCTCAACACCGAGCCACAATGCATATCTGCCCTTCGATCGAATACGTCGAACGCGCCTGGGACGACGCCAAGTACGGCCGCCCTTCGCGATCGCCGTTGATCGAAATGACGATTCCCACCATGTACGATGCGTCGCTGGCTCCGCCCGGCCGGCACATCATGGGAATCTTCCTCCAATACGCTCCCTACACTTTGAAAGACACGAACTGGGACGCCGAGCGTGAACCCTACTCGGAACGCGTTCTGGACGTGATCGAGGATTATTGTCCAAACATCCGGAGCATCATCGAGGCGCGGCAAACGCTCGCGCCCCTGGATCTGGAGCGCCGCTTCGGCATCACCGGCGGCAATATCTTTCACGGCGAGATGTCGCTCGATCAAATGTTCGTGATGCGGCCGCTGGCGGGCTGGGCTCGCTACCGGACGCCCGTTCGCGGGCTGTATCTATGCGGCTCGGGAGCGCATCCGGGGGGTGGGGTGATGGGCGCTCCAGGACATAACGCGGCGCGCGAGATTTTGCGGGAAACCTGAGCGTAGCCGAGTTACTTATTCGCGCTCGCGACCAGTGCCAGCACCTGCGCGAGGTCGATAGGCTTGCGTCCATCCATCGCCGCTGCTGGCGCAGACCCATCCTTGACGAAAACTTCATACGTCATCGCGAGCGTCGCCGTAGTGTTCCGGAAAGTGTGAGGCGTGCTCTTCATGATGAAATACGCCTGCCCCGGCTCCGTCATCACCGGCTTGTCGGATCCGATCGTCAGTTCGAGCCCAGGAGTAAGCGGCAGGAACAGGTGAAACTTTACGTCGTCGTGCGTGTGGACGGCGCGGGTCGTATGGGGCTGAATTTCGGTTCGAATCACCCGCACTTCCGCGCGGTCGATCAACCGCACCGGAGTGACTCCTCCGTCGATCACTTTCTTCGCCGTCGTGGGCGCCTGCGCGTACGCGTACGATCCCAGCAACAGAGCACCTGTGGCAAAAAGAGCTTTCAACATACCGTCCGCCTCCTCGTCTTTCTTTACGTGTTACCGACCAAGTATATACGCCGCGCACGCCGATTACATCGCTCCTTGATTCTCCAAACTCCTCCACAGATACCAGCTCGCTACCGAGCTCCACGGCCTCCACGACGCGGCGATCTTTTCCATTTCCGCGGGCGTCGGCAGTTCGGCCAATCCGTACGCTTTCTTGATCGCCATGCGAACGCCCAAATCGCCCACCGGCAGGACGTCCGGACGGCGTAGCGCGAACATCAGGAACATGTGCACCGTCCACACGCCCACGCCTTTTACTCGCGTGAGGTGCGCGATGACAGCGGCGTCCTCCAACTCGCCGAGCTTTTCGAATTGAATCTCGCCGTCGCGCGTCATGCGCGCCAATTCACGGATGTAAGTCACCTTCTGCTGCGAGAGGCCCAGGGTGCGCATCTTCTGCGGACGCAGCTTCAGGATCGCCTCGGGGGTGACTGGATCGGTTTTGGCCGCCGCCAGCAGACGATTGAAAATAGTCAGCGCGGCCTTGCCGCTCAACTGCTGGTAAACAATCGACCGTACCAGCGTCTGAAACACCGGTTCCCGGTACTGCATCGTATACGGCCCGACGCGTTCGATGATGGACGCCAGGACCGGATCGGCCTTCCTGAGATGATGAATCGCCTTTTTCATATTCCCTGCACGTGGCCCTTCTGTTTCCGCAATTCTCTGGAGCGTTCGTTGTGGTTTTATATGTAACTATGGCGGAAAAGGAAACATCCTACATTGTAAGTATGCGAACCCCTGCTGCAGGTGTCCGAATCGGAGCCCTCGTGCTGACCCTGGCGGCTTTGGCCGGCGCCCAGGACAACGAACCCGTGATCAAGGTTGATGTCGATCTGGTCAACATCCTCGCGTCGGTTCGCAATAAGAGCGGCGCGCTGATCGGGAATCTGGAGAAATCCGACTTCAAGATCTACGAGGACGGGAAGGAGCAGGTGATCAAGAATTTCACCCGCGAAACCGGCCTGCCTCTCACCATCGGCCTGCTGGTCGACACCAGCCAGAGCCAGGAGCGCCTGATCGACATCGAGCGTCGCGCCGCCGATCAGTTCTTCTCGAAGGTTCTCCGCCCCAAGGACGAAGCTTTCCTGATCCAATTTGGAGCGGAAGCGGAGCTGCTGCAGGATGCCACGAATTCTCCGCGCCTGCTGCGGGAAGCGCTGCGACAACTGCGCCTCAGCGTGCCGGTCGGCGGCCTGCACCCAGGCCCCGTGCCGACCATGCAGAATCAGGCCGGGACGATCCTCTACGATGCCGTTTATCTCGCCTCGAACGACCGGCTAAAAACGGAAGTGGGCCGCAAGGCGATCGTGGTGATCACCGACGGCGTCGATACGGGCAGCAAGATTTCACGCGACAAATCGATTGAGGCCGCGCAGAAAGCCGACGCCATCATTTACAGCATCTATTACGTCGATCGCGCCGCATACGGCTTCGGCGGCGGATTTGGCGGCGGCTTCGGCGGCGGAAGCGGCGAAGGCGAATTGCGGCGCATGTCTTCGGAAACCGGCGGGCAGGTATTTCCCGTCAGCAACCGCTTAACGCTCGACGATATCTTCCGCGAGATTCAGGAAGAGATGCGCTCGCAGTATGTGATCACCTACACGCCGCCAAATCCGAAAAAAGACGGCTCGTATCACAAGATCGACCTGAGAACCGGCAACAAGGATTATCGCGTGCAGGCCCGCAAGGGCTACTACGCGATCGAGCCCGAGCGCTAGGCCTATCCGAAAAAAATCGGTCTCACGATCGTAAATGATCGTGCCCCTGTGCGCGGCATCCGACAAATGCGTGTGCACGCCGCAAGGTTCTCGCAACCTCCACCGCGCGTCCCAGGTCTAATCCTCGTCGTGCTGCGACGCGAGTTTCGTCACCACGCTCATGTCCTCGAGCGTCGTGACATCGCCCGCGACGGTGTTGTTCGTCACGATCTCCCGCAGCAGGCGCCGCATGATCTTGCCGCTGCGCGTTTTCGGCAGCGCGTCGGTGAAGCGGATCTCCTCGGGACGCGCGAACGCTCCGATTTCGTGCGCCACCCACTGGCGCAGCTCCACTCCGAGTTTTTCGTGATCGTAATCGCCCTTCTTGAGCGTCACAAAGCAGCACACGGCTTGCCCTGTGATCTCATGCGGCTTGCCGACCACCGCCGCTTCCGCCACTGCCGGATGATGCACCAGCGCCGATTCCACTTCCATGGTGCTGAGACGGTGGCCGCTGACGTTCATCACGTCGTCGACGCGGCCGAGGATCCAGTAATAGCCGTCGAGATCGCAGCGGGCGGCGTCGCCCGTGAAGTACGCCCCCGGAACCCGGCTCCAATATTGTTCCTTGAAGCGCTCCGAATCGCCCCAGATGGTTCGCACCATCCCCGGCCAAGGACGCCGCAGGATCAGGAAGCCTTCGTGATCCGGCTCCAGCGGATAGCCGTGAAAATCGACAATATCAGGAATGACGCCAGGCAGCGGCAGCGTTCCTGAGCCCGGCTTCAGTGCAACCGCGCCCGGCATCGGCGCGATCATGATGCTTCCCGTTTCGGTTTGCCACCACGTGTCGACGATGGGGCAGCGGCCCTTGCCGATCACCCGGTGATACCATTCCCACGCCGCCGGATTGATCGGCTCGCCCACCGACCCGAGCAGGCGCAAGCTCGAAAGATCGTGCGACTCCGGCCAGTGATCGCCCTGGCGGATCAGCGCGCGGATGGCCGTCGGTGAAGTGTAAAAAATATTGACGCGATATTTCTCGATGATGCGCCACCAGCGGTCGAACTGCGGATAATCCGGAGCGCCTTCGTACATCAGTGACGTCGCGCCCGCCGAAAGCGGCCCGTACACGATGTAGCTGTGGCCGGTCACCCAGCCGATATCGGCTGAACACCAGAAGGTATCTGCATCCTTCAGATCGAAGATCCATTTCATGGAAGCGGTGGTCTGCGTGAGATAGCCGCCGGTGGTGTGCAGAATGCCTTTGGGCTTGCCCGTCGTGCCGGAAGTGTACAGAACGAACAAGGGATGCTCGCTATCCAGGGGAACGGCCGGACAATTCTCGGCGTCCGGGCCTGTAAGTTCGGCGTCCAGTTCGTGCCACCAGGAATCGCGCCCTGCCTGCATGGCCGTCTCCGACCCGGTGCGCTGGTACACGATGACGTTGCTCACCGCGGGGCATTCGGCCACCGCTTCGTCGACCGCGGCCTTGAGCTTTACTTCCTTACCGCGGCGAAATCCGCCATCGGCGGTAATCACGACGGTCGCACCCAGATCCAGAATGCGCGCCTTCAGCGCCTCCGCCGAGAATCCCCCGAAGACGACGCTATGCGTGATTCCGAGCCGCGCGCAGGCCAGCATGGCGATGGGCAGCTCCGGGATCATCGGCATGTAAATGATCGACCGGTCGCCGGCCTTGTAGCCGCGCGACTTCAGGACGTTCGCGAAGCGCGAAACCAGCCGCAGCAGTTCCTGGTAGGTGATGGCGCGCTGCTCGCCGGGTTCGCCTTCCCACTGGATCGCGACTTTATTCTTCCGATGAGACTGGCAATGCCGGTCCAGACAATTGTAGGAGACGTTGGTCTTCGCTCCAACGAACCATTGCGCGAAAGGGGGATTCCAATCCAGAACCTGCGACCATTTCTCGAACCAGTGGACTTCGCGCTCGGCGATCTCGGCCCAGAACGCTTCCGGGTCCTGCCGCGCGCGGCGGTAGAGTTCGCGATATTCCTCGATGCCGTTGACGTGAGCTTGGGCGGCAAACGCGGCGCTCGGCTCATACAATCCTGGGGTGCTCATCGAATCGGATTGTATCAGAGTGAAGGTGGCGGAAGCCTGAAATTCTAAGTGGCGAACGCGGAACATACTATCTATAATGGCTCCAAGGGTCTGGCTTTTCTATGGATTTGCGTCTTGCTAGCCCTGCACCCGTTGGCCAATCGGCCATTACACTCTTTCGTTCGATTCCGAGAGGCCGCGTAAGCCTGGAAAGAGGGCCGAAGAACGGTTCCGCAACAGACGGATCAGACACAATCGATCTGAAGGTAGTTACGGGTTTCCGGTTGGCTTGGCGCCATAGAGGCGAGGAGAGGTTGGTGAGGTAGTCCTTGCATTTACTCCTCAGGTTTGCATTCGTCGTCCCGGTAGCTTGCGCATTCGCCCAACAAAGCGACAGACCGCCGACTCCACCCTCGACTTCTGAGAAAACCCAGCCGGAGGCGCAGAGTCCGTCCGCGACTTCCCCGGACCCGTCCACCGCGCCGGGTCAGCCGGACGCTTCGAGCCCATCGTCCGCGCAGCCTGCCGTCCCCCTCTCGAAACAACAACCGAAGCGAATCCTGGGCATCATGCCCAACTACCGTGCGGTTAGCGCGGGGGCGATCCCGCCGCCGCCCACGCCCACTGAGGCCTTCAAAATCGCGACGCAGAACAGCTTCGACTATTCGTCGTTTATATTCGTGGGGATCACGTCATTGATGGCGGAAGGAACGGACGCGCATCCGCAACTGGGCGAGGGGGTGGCTGGCTTCGGGAGGTATTACTGGCGCGGCCTTGCCGATAAGACCGATGGCAACTATCTGGTCATCTTCGCCTTGCCGACCGTATTTCATCAGGACGAGCGTTACTATGCGAAGGGGGAAGGCGGGTTCTGGAAGCGTGGTATTTACGCGGCTTCTCGCATTCTCATCACACCCGACTACCGTGGGCACGACGGCTTCAATTACTCCGAGGTCTTGGGCCGCGGCATTGCGCAGGGCGTCTCGAGGTTCTACTATCCAACCGCGGACCGAAGCCTGGGGTCGCTCGCCGTCAAGTACGGATGGGCGATGGGGCGGGACGCCCTCACCAACGTCTTCCGCGAGTTCTGGCCCGACATCGCCACCCACGTGCTGCATCGGCATCCGTAAGTTTTGCGGCCGTCCCCGCTAGGATCCTTTGGCTACTTCGCCTTTTTTGCGAAGAGTTTCTGTTTGATGTCCGGCCAGAATTCCTTCAAGACGTTCGAGAAGGCGTCGGTGGCGACAGCCACGAGGAGTTTCTCGGTGTTATCGAAAGCGTCGCGCGTGTCGCTCGGGTAGTAGAGGTTCGAAATCGCGACGCCGGCGGCGTTGCCGAGCCATTCAGCACCATTGAAGGTCCAATTTCCGTGATCGCTCTTGGCCACCATTACGCCGCGTAAGGCGTATCCTGTCCGATGCCATTTAGAATAGCCCGATCCCGCTCCGAGCCGGAAATACCGCGGATCCTCCCGCAGAAGTGACGGCATCAAGCCTTCCGTCATAAGATTCCCGATAGCCTGATCCCCGTAGGCCGAGCCGAAACGTCGGGCATATCCCTTCAATCCTTGTCCATACGAAGGATTCTGGTCATCGAGCTGATACAAGGCCGCGAATGCGCCGGAAATCATATAGACCGGGTAGTCGAACGAATCCTTGGCGGCGATCGTGAACTTCTGCTTGGCCGTAATGGGCGCGAAAGGAGCGGTACCGCTCGCCGTTCGGTAGTTGGGAAGAACGCCGAAGATGCGCTTGTCGATATGCTGATCGACCGGCGTAGTAATCCCCGGAAGGTCCGCATGAGCGGGAATCTCGGCGGACGGAGAATTGGGAGAGACCGTAGCCGGCTCAACTAGGTTCGAATCGGGAGCCGCATCCAGCGCGGGTTGCGCACTGAGAGTGGCTGAAAAGAGAAGTATAGTGCCCGAAAGCACCGTGCCAAGGGAAAGCCTCACTATACTATAGTAAACGTGGCGAATGGCTGAGGTGTTACGTCGATCTTTTAGGCCGGGTAACTCCCTGCTATGTAATGGTTTAACTGGGCGATCTCATGCTCCTGGCGATGGATGATCCAATTCACCAGGTCACCGATCGAAAGCACTCCGGTTATGGCGCCTTGGTCGACCACCGGTAAGTACCGGACGCGGAACTTGGTCATCAGGTGCAGGCAATCGTCCACGCTTTGTTCCGGATGAGCAACAATCGCCGGACTGGACATAATATCGCCCACGGGTGTGTCACGCGAGGCTTTGCCTTTCAGAATGACCTTACGCGCGTAGTCTCTTTCGGAAAAGACTCCGCACAGCTGAGCGCCGGAAATGACCAGCAGTGCGCCAATATCATGGCGCGCCATGGTTTCGAGCGCTTCGTAAACGGGCGTCTCGGGAGCAACGTGATGAACCGAGCCGCCTTCTTTATTGTCTAGAACGGAACGAACGCTGTCTTTGGTCCCCATACGACCTCCGTGCCCACCACTATGCGCCTTCACACGGTCATGTCAAGGGGGAGTAATCTTATTGCCAGTAGTTCCGGTCCAAGCTTCGATACTGCACGGCCTCGGCAAGATACTTCGCGGTAATCCGATCGGCATTGTCTAAATCGGCGATGGTGCGCGCGACCTTCAGAATTCGGTCGTGCGCACGTGCGCTCAGTCCCATGCGCCGCACGGCCATCTCTAAGGTACGTTCGCCCGCGTCGTCCAATTCGCAGAGTTTCGGCAGTTCGCTGGACGGGATCATTGCGTTGTAGAATCCGCGCCGCTGCTGGATCGCGCGGGCCGCGCACACGCGCGCCCTCATTTCGGCGGAGGAAACACCGCCGTCTTTGGTGCGCAATTCCTGGTACGCCACCGCCGGAACTTCGATGTGCAGATCGATGCGGTCTATCAGGGGACCGCTCAGCCGGGCGAGATAGCGCTGAATGATCGCGCCCGTGCAATGGCATTCGCGCGTGGGGTCGCCATGAAATCCGCAGGGACA
>CAWJHX010000003.1:0-258866 GCA_963842825.1 Terriglobia bacterium
CGAAGCGGTGGTCGGCAGGATCGGCCCGCGCGGCGAACTGGTGGAAACGCAGGTGCTGACGCTCGATCCCCTCGAACAACATGGGACCGAGTATTTGTTTGGACGGGATTTCGCTCCGCTCGCCACCGGACGGCTCGGCTATGCGGTCCGCGTGGCTCCCAATCATTGTGACGATCCCTTGAACCGGCCTACCAACACGCCCTTCAAATGGATGGATCGCGTGGAACCGTAAACGGCCGCGTGGAGGTGGCTAAAGAAATCTGGTTTCGCAGCCGATCGTTGTCGCGCAGGGGAACGTTCAAGGGGTAGGAAAAAGATTTTACTGGATTCCCCGCCCGTTCCGTGGTAGATAGTGATTAGACGCCACGCGGGAGTTTTCCCCTCGCCGTATTGAAACCGAATACGAGAGGCCCGCGAGTTTCCGTTGAGCACACTTCGGATCTCCGGCTTTTGGAGAGCATGTTAAAGCAAGGTGGACAGGTCGCTCTGTCCGTTCCCGCAGTATTCCGGACCATCGCCGCCCTTGTAATGCGGCATCTCAATTGACATCCGATTTGGGTCGCACCGTTAGGCAAAGGAGTAAGGCCCGCTAATTCTATGGACGGCGAAAGCAAGTACCGGCAACGCGGTTATCACGATTCCGACCGCGAACGTCATTCCGAACATCAAGGACATGAGGGAGGACGGCGCGACGAGCGTCCCCGCCCGCAAGGACCCCGGCCTCCCATCGACGTCACCGGTCCGCGCCTCCCGAGGCTGGTCCAGTCCGTGACCGCGTCGCGTTGCTTCAACTGCTCGACGGCGCTCCCGCCCGATGTCGATTTCCGCGGCAACTGCCCCAAGTGCGGCGTGGCTTTGCACTGTTGCAAGCAATGCACGTACTTTGAGCCGTCCACGCGTTTCCAATGCGTGAAGCCCATACCGGTCAGGATCGCCCCGAAGGATCAGGCGAACGAGTGCGCGCTGTTCCGGCCTCGCGTCACCGTGGCGCGCGATTCAGCGGGCGCTCCCGCTCCCGCGTTGCAAGGGCCACCCTCCGGCGCTCCCCTGCATGCCCCGGTTCCGCGCGATGCGAGCGATGCCCGCGCCGCCTTCGATAATCTTTTTAAGAAGCTTTAAATTCCGCCGCGAGCGCCAATGCTCCCCACAGAACGCTGTCCTCGTCGAGCGCCGCCGGAACCACGTCGATGCGCGCGCGCGACCAATCCGTGATGTGACGTTTCAATGCCGCGCGGAGGGGGACAAAGAGCCGGTCTCCCGCCTTGGAGATGCCCCCGCCGATGACGAGGCGCGCCGGGTTCAACAGCATGATGGCCGCTTTGAGTCCAAGCGCCAGATCCTCGACGTAGCGCTGGACGAACTGAGGATCGGCGAACAGCTCCTCGGGTGGTCTTCCATGATCCCGTTCCAGCCACAGGCCGCAGCACAGGCGCTCCAGACATCCGCGCGCGCCGCATAAGCATTCGGGACCGTCGGGGCGGATCGTCAGATGGCCGATTTCTCCGGCGTACGAATCGGCGCCGCGCAGCAGATTCCCGTCTTCGAGAACAATGCCGCCCCCGATTCCGGTGGAAAGCGTCATGTAGAAGAGCGGCCGGAATCCGCGCCCCGACCCATACAGGGCCTCTCCGAGCGCTCCCGCATTCGCGTCATTATCCATCACGACGGGAATTCCCAACGTCGCACGCAGACGCTGTGGCAATGGAAAGTCATTCCAGCCTTCGACATGTGTGGAAAGGGCAACTCGCTGGTGGGCGAAATCGACGGGACCCCCGAAACCGACGCCGCAGATATCGATGCCGTCGCTCTCGCTCCATCCCCTCGCGATGCCGGCGATTTGATCGAGCATCGCAGCCGGTCCGCCAGCCCGATCCGTCGGACGAACTTCGCGGCGAATCATTTTTTGCGACGGCGTTCGCGACGGCGTATCCGCCGGCTTGGGCGACGAAGTGCCGTCGTCCGTGAAAAGTCCGACGGCAAGCTTGGTGCCACCGATATCGATGGCCAGTGTATTCATTTCGTAAACATAATCTACGAAGCGCAAACGTTAATCGGTAAACAACGTCTCCACCAGCTCGCTGTGCCCGAGAAAATTCGGCACCACGAAGTCCGCACCCACGCCGATCAGCCGGCGCCGCTTCCAGTCGTCCACCTCGGCGCATTCCGGCTCCTTGGTGGCGACGCCGACGGTGACGCCGCCCACCAGTTTCGTTTCCTCGATTTCGACGTAGCCGTCGCCGAAGCCGATAATCTCCTCGCCGCGCACGTCGGTGCCCGAGAGGATACGCTGGATCAGGATCTTCTTCGAGAAGCTGTAGTCGTCTTTTGCGCCAAAGACGCCTCCGTCGAAGTAGCGCGACACTCCCAGCAGGCGAGCCTCCTCGCGCATGTAAATCTCGTCGGTGCCGCTCGCCAGATACATCTTGAGTCCGCGTTCCCGCAGGGCATCGAGCACCGAGCGCGCGCCGGGAACCATATACTGTTCCGGCGCCACCTTTTCCCGCTTGAGATCTTCGATGCGGCCCACGATGCGTTGCCACAGGAGGTCCAGATACATTTTTTTGTATTGCAGAGGTTCGAGGGGCGTGCCGCCACGCTTGGTCACTTCAGAAGCGAAATCCATCATCTGATAGATGGTCTCCTTGCCGGTGGTGCGCCACACCATTTCGCGGATCAGGTTGTCGAGATCCGCTTCGGATTCCCCGGTCTTGAGATCCACCAGAATTCCGACCATCATGGGCGCCATCACATCGATCCAGCCGGAGCGGATGACCGAGATGGTTCCATCGAAATCGAACAACGCCACGCGCGCCTTCGCCGCCGAAGCGTCGCGTCGGACGCGTTCAATATTCACTGCTCTTTTCGTCAAAGCCAATATTCCCATTTCCCGGCGGCGATCACGTAAGCGCTGAGACTCAGGTTCGCCACCGCATGCGATAGAATCAGATCCCCCAAGCTGCGGGTCCGGATCATCCACAGGTTAAACAAAATTCCGGCGGCCAGACCCACGTCCCAATAAGGCCCGTGTTCGGACGCGAACAACAACGCGACAGTCCAAAACGCAGCCGGCGCGTATGTTCCGAGCGCGACCTTCTCGAATTCCTGATTGATCAGCCACCGCATCATCCAGCCACGCCAGAACAATTCCTCGACGATCGGCACGATGACCACCGCTCGCAGGCCGCGCAAACCCAGCACGAGCGGATCGGCGAGGGCGTCGGGTTTGAACGACATCGCGATCTTCCCCATCACGGCATTCTCAAAGAAAACCGTATGCCGGTAGCCGGGAAACAGCCGGTCCGGCAGAATCCAGAGGGCAAAGATGACGATTCCGAGCGCCGCGGAACCCGCCCAGTTTACCACGCGGAAATCGAGAACCGGCCGCGCCACGAGCGCCAGTACCAGGGCCATGACTACGAGGCGCAAAGGCTCGTCGATGCGCGCCGGGAGCGGCCACACGGAATGCAGCGCGAGGAAGCCGGCAAATACCGCGAACGGCACGATGTACGGCGCGCCGGCGGACTGGGTTAACTGGGAAATCCGGCTAATTTGCAGAGATCAACTCGCGGAGTTTGCCGGCTTCGTCCTTGGACGGTTTGTTCTTCATAGCGATGTCGAACTCGCGCTTGGCCGATGGCCGGTCGCCCTTTTGCAGGAGCGCCATCCCGTAATGGTAGTGGAAGGACGGGTTGCCCGGATCTTTGTCGACCAATTCCTTGAAGATGCGCACGGCATCGTCGCTCAGGTTCTTCTTAATGTAAATCCAGCCCAGTGTGTCTTTGATATTCTCCGAATCCGGCAATTTCTGGCGCGCGCGCTGCGCCATAGTGAGCGCCTCGTCCAGATCGACGCCTTCCTCGGCCTTGATGAAGGCGAGATTGTTGAGCGCGATCGGGTGATCCGGCTGGATCTTCAAAATCTGTTCGTAAATCGGTTTGGCCTGATCGCGGCGGCCGGTGCCGTCCATTAACAGGCCGAGTTGCAGCAACGGCTTCGTGTCCGTGGGCGCCGCCTGGCTCGCGCGGCGGAAAGTCTCGATCGCCGTGTTGATGTCGCCTATGCGGCGCTCTGTTTCGGCCACGCGCACGAGCAAATCGCTGGACTTCGGATCCAGCTGCAGCAGCGCGTTGTAAATCTTCAGGGCATCGTCGTAGCGCAAGTCGCGTACGTAGAGATTGGCGAGCGCGAGCTTCATATCCTGCCGGTCCGGCTCCTTATCGGAAGCCTTCTGCATGGCCTGGATTGCGTCCGCCATCTTGTTCTGCCCGACCAGTGTTTCGACGATCCCCACCAAGCCGCGGATGTCCTTGGGATTGGTTTTGTAAAGATCGTTAAATACCTGCTCGGCTTGCTTGTAGTCCTTGGCCTGCCAGGCCATGTAGCCGATCTGATAGCGCGCGTCCGGATTGTCGGGAGCGATTTTATTGATAGCGAGCAGTTCATCGCGTGCCTTATCGCGTTCTCCGATTTGGATCAGCGCGCTCGAACGCACCAGGTGGGCCTGGATGCTCGTATTGTTCAAAGCGATGATTTCGTCGGCTTCCTTGAGCGCTCGTGCGGCGTCGCCCTTGGCGAGGTAAACCTTTGCCAGCAACTCGCGGGCGACAATAAAATCGGGACGAATCTTGATGGCCGCTTCCAACTGCAGGCGCGCCTGTTCCGGATCGCCCTGGGCGACATACGCGCGAGCCAGGTTGAAACGCAGAAGGTGGTTGTCGGGGGTTTTCGTGACCAGCGACTGCAAATCGTTAGCCGCCTGTTTGATCTGCTGCGCGTTGCCGGTCTGCAGCATCAGGGCGGCGCGCATCTCCGCCGCGTCGTTATCCTTCGGATTCTCCGCCAGGATTGTATCGATCAAGCGGCCGGCGTCTGAATTCTGGCCGGTCGTCGCAAACAATTCGACCAAACGCTTTTGATAGGCGGCCTTATCGTGGGGCTGGCTCTTGGCGCCGGCCTCGTATTGGATACGAGCGCGGTCGTATTCGCGCGCGCGAAAGAAGAAAAAGTCACCGGCCAGCAGATGACCCTCCGGAAAACGCTTCTCGTCGGTCAGTTGCTGAAGGGCCGCATCCATCTCGTCGGGGCGTTTGGTGATGAAATAGTGCGCCACGAGCTGCAGAACATAGTTCGGTTGTGACGGGTTTCCTTCCACCTTCTCCTTCAGAAGCTGCTCTCCGTCGGCGGTCCGGTTGGTGCTCATGTATTGGGCGTAAAGCAGGTCGTACATCTGGCCAAATGTTTTTTCGCGGCCGATCACGTCGCGCGCCAGTTTCTCGGCTTCGGCCGCGCGCCCGCCCAGAACCAAGGCCTGGAACAGAGGCAAGGCCAGGTCGCTCTTGTCATTGATGCGGTAGGCGGTCGAAAGCTCGCTCATGGCCGTCGGGAGGTCCTTGTCCAGCAAGGCCAGTTGCCCCATCAGGCGATGCCCTTCGTAGGAATTGGGATTGGCCTGTAGCAGCTTCTGCGCCAGCTCGCGCGCTTCCATGCGCAAGTCCTGCGTGTGCTGTGCGGCCTGCGACGAGGCGATCAAGAAGATTTCCGCCAGCTTGTTGATCGCATCCACATTGTTCGGCTGCAATTCGACGGCACGACGCAGCGCCCGGGCCGCGTCACCAAAAGCCAGCAGCTTGATTTCGGTCAGGCCCAGGCGATAATAGGCCTCGCCGGACTTCAGGTCCTTCTGCAAGGCGCGCCGGTACATGATCGACGCTTCCTTAAACTTGCCTTTATCGAAAAACTTGTTCCCGTTGTTTACGTAGCGCTGCGCCTGCGTCTTCGGATCCTGGTTGCAGGATGCGATAAACAGTGTAAACACCAGCAACACCAAGAGCTTGCGGTATTTCATAATTTTTTTTACTTCACCATAACTAACCAGACGTTGCAATGGAGGCACGTGCACGCATGAACCGGGTTGCCCATTCGCAAAACCATGTCTCTCCCTGGCAATCGCCCGATCGCGTCACGCCGCTTCCCCTGTTCGCGCGCCCACGTGGCGCATCCGGACCGCAGAAACCGCCCTCTTCGCCTTTTTAACCGTCTGGCGGCGAACCATTTGCGTCCTTATAATTGTAGTTTATTCGCACGCAAAAAAACCTCTCTTCGGAGCGAACCCGAAGAGAGGTTTTTGGTCGGGACAGGTAGAAGTTTAAGGCGCTGGCCGTGAAGGGCACGCGCTGACGTTAAGGGGCACACGCTAAGGTGCCGCGGTAATGTGGGCCCGGCGATTCTGCTGCCAGCATTGCTCGGTCTGCTCCGTGCAGGTCGGTTTGTCTTTGCCGAAGCTGATGACAGTCAGCTGATTCTGGGGGATTCCCATGGTCGAAAGAAAGACCTCGGCCGCCTGAGCGCGGCGGTCGCCGAGCGCCAGGTTGTATTCCTCCGAGCCGCGCTCGTCGGTGTGGCCTTGGATGACCAGTTTCTGGCTGGGGTAGTTCGCCAGGATGTCGCGGATCACGTTTACATCGTCGCGAAGGGCGGCCGTGGCGTCGCTACGAATGGTGCTTTTATCGTAATCGAACAGCGCATCTTCGAGACGCGCGAGGCGTTCGTTCAGCGTGGCGCGCTCGGCGGGCGTCATTTGGGCCGGGCGTTGCGCCGGTGCGGATGATCGCGTAACAGCGGGAGCTGGCCGGTTCGCCGCTCGTGTTGAAGCAGGCGCCGGACTCGCTTGGACCGGCACGGGAGCCGGCGCGGCGGGTTTAGCCGCCACGGGCACGGCCTTGTGGCAACCGGCGCTCATGAGGACGACCATCCCTACTCCCGCGAAGACTGCGAATTTCATTTTGTTTCCTTTCCGTTGGAATCTTGTTTCGATAAATAACTCATCGCATGGTTCTTGTTCGCCGGCTCCGGCCCGTCGCAATCTCCTGGCTTTCACCCTGGCGTGGCTAGCTACACTATCATCGAACCGCATTTAAGACGCGGCCAGCAATACCCTGTAGACGGTATTTCGAGTCCGCGCAGGTTCGGTAGACTAATGAAGGAGTGTCACTTACTACAGCTTTTCGCAGTGAACGCCGGCTGCTCACCGTGGGGTTCGGCGCCCTGCTCGTTTTGATTTGCGTGGCCGGCGCGGATGCGCTCGCGGTTCTCCGCCAAGTGCGCACCAGTGAAACCCGGATACGCGACGCGTACCTGCGGCGCGACTCTCTGATGGAAGATATCCGGGCCTGCATTTACCAATCCTCCACCGTCGAACGGGATTATTTTCTTGCCGCCAACGCGGCCGAGGCGCGCCGCGAGAGCGATCGGTGGCGGGAGCTTCGCTTGAGAAGCGACGGCGTCATCCAGGCGTATTCCGCGCAAAGCGACGACCGGGACGTGCGGCTCTTCAACATTCTGAGGATGGACCTTACCTCATATTGGCAGCTTCAGGAGGTTATTTTCGGGAGAACGGCCCATCAGAACAACGGTCCTTACGATGCGGAGGAGACCCGGGAACGGCGCAGGAGCATGTTGGGAGTCGTGGACCGTCTTGACGATCTTCATGCCCAGCAGCTGCTCGCCGACGACGCCAAGCTGAGCGCCACTTTCGACGAAATGCGCGCGCGGCTTCTGGCGGTACTGACGGCGTGCCTCCTGCTGGGCGCCCTGTTGGCGGGATTCACGCTGCGCCGTACGCTGCGCCTGGAAGAAGAAATCGAGGACCGCTACCTCGAAGGCGTCCGCGCGCGCCAGGAAGCCCAGGACCTGTCGGCGCGCCTGCTTTCCGCGCAGGAGCAGGAACGCCGCGCGATTTCGAGAGAATTGCACGATGAAGTCGGTCAATCGCTTTCGGCCCTGCTGATGGAAGCCGGTCACGCCGCCGCCAGCGTCCCGTCCGGTGCCGCCGAAGTACGCCGTCACGTCGATTCCATCAAGAAGCTGGCTGAGGCGAGCGTCCAGGTGATTCGCAATATGACGCTGCTGCTGCGGCCGTCGATGCTTGACGACTTCGGTCTGGTGCCGGCCCTCGAATGGCAGGCGCGCGAAGTCTCCAAACGAACGGGACTGCTCGTGCGGGTGACAGCCGAGGAAAGCGCCAGCGAACTGCCCGAAGAACATAAGACCTGCATCTACCGCGTCGTTCAGGAGGCGCTGCACAACTGCGCGCGGCACAGTCAGGCCCAGCGCGTGAATGTGGAAGTGCATCAGGAGAACTCGCGCATTTTTTTGGTGGTGGAGGACGACGGGACGGGCTTCGACGCGCTGCGGGTTCGCGGCCTGGGACTCGCCGGTATGGCCGAGCGCGTAAACCATTTGGGCGGCACGTTCCGCGTCCATTCCCGTCCCGGCGGGGGGACCCGGCTTAAGGCCGAGATTCCCCTGGCCAGTCATACGATTCATTAGACGAAAGACAAATTCATGGCCGCCATTCGCATTCTCCTTGCCGACGATCACGTCATCATGCGCAACGGACTCCGTCTATTGCTGGAACGCCAGGCCGACCTGGAGGTCATCGGGGAAGCGGCCGACGGCCGCGAAGCCGTGGATATGGCCGGGGCGGGGAAGCCCAACGTTGTGGTGATGGACATCGCCATGCCGCGGCTCAACGGCGTGGAGGCCACGCGCCAGATTGTCATGCGCAATCCCGAGACCTCCGTCGTGATTCTCAGCATGCACAGCGACGAAAGTTACGTGCTGCGTTCGCTGAAAGCCGGCGCCCAGGCTTATCTGCTGAAGGATTCCGCGGAGTCGGATCTGATTTCCGCAATCTACGCGGTCACCAGCGGGAAATCCTTCTTCAGTCCCGGCGTCCGCAAGATTTTGAAAGAGGATTACGTCTTTCAGCTGGCCCGGCTCGGCGCCGAGGATAGTTATGAGCTGCTGACGCCGCGCGAACGCGAGGTGCTGCAGTTGGCCGCCGAAGGGAAGAGCAATAAAGAAATCGCCGCGCTGCTCACCTTGAGCTTATATACAGTGGAAACCCATCGCACGCACGTGCTGCAAAAGTTGAACCTGCACAGCGTACCCGAACTGGTGCTGTACGCCGTGCGCAAAGGCATCATCAGCTAGCGCGGATTTTTCCGGAGTGCGCCGAACCCTTCACGCCGGGTCGCCCCCATCTTCGCCAATATTGACGTTGTCATCCCAAGCGGCAGCAAGGGATCCGCGGTTTACCTCCAGCAGACGAACATAAGCAGATTCCTCTCTCGCCCAGCGGGGTCGGACTGACGAGATCAGGGTTAGGCGCCGTCGTCCTTCTCCCGCGTCCTTTTCCCGTTGCTTCCGGTACACCTTTCCAGTAAAGTTGAAAGTCTGACGGAGGCGACGGATATGGCGTTCTGTGCGAATTGCGGTGCGGAAGTCCAGGGACGGTTTTGTGCGAAGTGTGGATCGCCCGTGAGTGCGGGGACCGGGCCCGCGGCCAGTGCTCCTCCACAACCGACCTTCCAGCCACCTCCGGAGCAACCTTACACCTCCGGACAACAACAAGGCTACACGGCGCCTCCCCCCGCTGGTATTCAGGCCGGCGGCCTCACCGATAATATGGCTGCCGCTCTGTGTTACCTGCTCGGACTGATCACGGGCATTCTGTTTTTAGTGCTTGCTCCCTACAATCAAAACCGCCTGATCCGCTTTCACGCCTTTCAGTCAATTTTCGTGAACCTGGCATATATAGCCGCGCTGATTGTGCTGGGGGTGCTCACGGGCATTCTGCACCTGATCCCGATTTTCGGCGTAATGCTCAGCTTTGTGCTGTATCCCATCGTCGGACTGTGCTTCTTCGTGTTGTGGCTGGTGCTGATGTACAAAGCGTACAACGGCGAGCGATGGGTGCTACCCGTCATCGGCCCTCTTGCGGAAAAGCAAGCATAGTCCGGGAAAAGCCTAGTCCAAATGGCGGCGCTCGCGTCCAATAGACTACACCCGCCGTCATCCTGAGCGAGGGCGAGGGATGGGCTTTTCGAATCGATGCCCCACGTTGTCAATAACGGGGCGCTGGGTGTACACTCATATCCGTAAGCGGACCGAATCGGTCCGAATACCATTCGAGTGACAAAAGGGAGGCTGTTTCCAATGCATCGCTATATCGTACTCGCGCTGGTCCTGGTGGTCGGCGTGGCAATGTTTGCTACGGCAATGTTCGCGGCTGAAGTTCCCCAGGTTGGCCAGATGGCGCCCGGTTTCACGCTGCCTTCGCAGGACGGCACCAACGTCAGCCTCAAGGATTTTAAGGGCAAGTGGGTGGTCCTGTATTTCTACCCGAAGGACAAGACGCCCGGCTGCACGATCGAGGCGCACAACTTCCAGAGGGATAAAGCAAAGTACGACCAGATGAACACCGTGATCCTCGGCGTCAGCGTCGATTCGGTGGACAGCCATAAGTCCTTCGGCGACGAACAGAGCGTGACCTTTAAGCTCCTGTCGGACAGCGACAAGAAAGTGGTGCCGATGTACGGCTCCTTGCGCGACAACGGGATGGCGCTGCGCAACACGTTCCTGCTGGATCCCAAGGGCAAGATCGCCAAGGTATGGACCGGCGTGGAGCCGAACAAGCACAGCGTGGAAGTGCTGGCGGCGTTGAACGAGGTCGCGAAGTAAGCTTTTAGGCTGTTGCCGCATCGTGAGATGCGGATCGAGAAGGGCAAAGGGGACGGTTCAATGCTGTCCCCTTTTTTCATTCGATGGGGAAGTAGTGACAGCGGATGACGGGGGCGAGACGGCACGACTACGAAAAACCCGGCACGACTGCCGGCTCCTCAGGCCTGGCGGCCCGCGCCACCTTAAGAGTCAGCGCTTCTTCACGGCCGGCTTGGAAGCCGCGGACCCGCTGTACTTGCGGCTCTGCTCCAGCCAGGCCAGGCGCACGAAGGCCGCCGAGGCGCGGAGGCGAACCGGCTCCTTCACATCGTCCATCAGGGGCTCGATTTCTCCGATCACTTTCGTCTCTCCACGCATGGCGATGGCGTGAACGGCGGCGGCGCGCACCGACGCATCTTTATCCGTGAGCGCGTCGAGAAGAGCGGCCAGCACTTCCGGGGTGTTGTCGGTGGCCATCAGCAAGGCCGCGGCGGCGCGTCCCGAAACGCCGCTGTCGGCAAGAATGGCCTGCAGCGACGAAACCCCCGCGCCAATCCCAGGTACGGGCGCGAAACCAATTCCATTCTTGAAGGCGAACATGAACAGATCATGCGGCATGTGAAAAAGACGCAGCGTGTCCCGCATCTGCGAAGTGATGTAGTTCGAGGAAGTCTTCGATTCCTTGCCCAGAATCGAGATTAAAGCGGCGCGGCCTTCCGGATCGTTTAGCGTCCACAGCGCTTTGGCGGCTGCAAAGCTCACCTCCGGTGTCGGATCGTGAAGGGCCTTGTGCAGGGCGGGGATGGTGCGCGGATTTTTCAAATCGACCAGGCTGGTAATCGTCGCCGTGCGCACCGGGACGTCTTTATCGTCGAGCGCCTTTTCCAGCCAGGTGAGATAGGGTTCGCGGGCCGCGGCCAGGCTAAGCGCGACCACCGCTTGTTTGCGGGTCTCGGGATTCTTGGAGTCCAGCGCGGTCTTGAGGACGTCGGCCGCCTTCGCTTCGCCAGGGCGCGGCGCAAGAGGGTAGGGCGCATTGGCAGCGGCCGCGGCGCCGGCGGCTAGCGTAAAGGCAAGGACGCCTCGCATATAGATCCTCCGTTCTTACGAGCGTGGCCAGGAACGTTCGGTGATACCAAGTTTATCGCGCAAAGCCGCCAACGGCAGATCCTTCCAGTGCCGCGTGAGGTTGTCGACCGTGGAAAATGTGCGCGTCTCCATCACATCGAGATACAGCCGCCCTCCCAGGTGATCGATCTCGTGTTGTAAGATGCGCGCGAACCAGCCCGCGGCCTCGATGCGCCGCGGCTCGGCTTGCTCGTCGAGATATTCCACGCTCACCCGGTGCGAACGGGCAACCAGCGCGCTGAAGCCGGCGACGCTCAGGCAGCCCTCGAAGAACTCGACTGTTTCGTCCGCATAGGCCACGATCCGCGGATTGAAAAGCGCAAAGAACTCGACGGCCGACCGTTCGCGCGCGGCCAGCGCTTCGGGCGCGATGCCCTTCATGTATTCCGGACGATCTTCGATCACCGCGAGCTGAATCCCCAGGCCCACCTGCGGAGCCGCGAGGCCGACGCCGGGCGCGTCGCGCATCGTATCGCGCATGTGAGTGAGAAGCTCGCGCATCGCCGGCATGCGAATCTCCTCCGTCGAAAGTGGACGCGCGGCTTGCCGAAGAACCGGTTCGCCGGCCTGGACGATTTTCAATCGCATGGATTTATTGTGACTTAACTAGAATCGCATCCAACGTTCGTTCCGAGCGACGCGGGGGAAGGGCCTGCTTTTAGCGCCCCGCTTGAAAAATAACGGCGCGATTCACTCACATTGCCGTTCGGAGTGACTGCGGCGAATCACGCGGATTATTTGTCCCAAGGATGTGCTTCGGGCTGGCGGTCGCGATCGACCACCCGGTCGTACATGTGCGCCTCGCTCGTGGTGCCGAGCGAAAGATTGTACAGGCTGGTCAGGCCCAGAGCCTCTCGCAGATCTTCATCGAAGGCGTGCAGAGCCTTCAGATGGGTGGCCAGCGCCGGCACCTCCTTGCCCGACGGCGTGCGCAGAAACATCTGATAGCCCGCGCTCAGCAGGACTCCGATTTCCTTGCCGACAAGCACGCCGGCTTTCCCGATGGCTACCTGTCCATTGCCTTTATCTTCGATCATGGCTCCGCAGGCGCCGCGCGTCACCCTGGAGACTCCGCCAGCCTCGCGCGAAACCGAAAAACCAGCCTGGGTCAGGCTCGCGAGGCGATCGTCGAAGGTCCATACTTTGGGTTTTACGTTGCGGAAGAACATAGAAGTTTTATTATAAGTCGGGAGCGGGAACGCATGCCGGAATGCGTCTGCCGCCGCTCACTTCCGCGGTCGCCGCGGGCTATGGGACGGTTGACTACTGTGTCGGTGGTACGAAACTCCAACCTGTGTGCAGGCATCCTAACAGTAGGAGCCTGAATGCAATGGCCGTCAACAAGCTGGCTGGTCTGATCTGTTTGTCGTCTGTCCTGAGCTTTGCGGGAAGCTGGTCGGGAGCTTTGGTCGATTCCAAATGCTACGACAGCAGAGAGCGGAATGTGGGCCCGACCGATACATTGACTTCCGTCGATCGTGATACACGGATGGAGATCCAGTACTGCTCTCCAAAGGCAAAAACGAAGTCCTTCGCAGTCGTGCAAAGGGAGGGACCGAGCTTCAAGTTGGATATGGGAGGCAATGCGAAGGCGATCCAGCTCGTACAAAAAACCGGCAAGAAACCCCTCTTCCTGGTCGCCGTAACAGGCGAGGTCACTGGAAACACGATCACAGTCGATTCGATTTCCTTGGCGAAATAGTGGGCGTTCCCGCAATTCCTGCAGCGCGCTAATCGCCCAAATCCGCCCGGATGGCGTCGGCGATGGAATGGGCGAAGTGCTCGACGCGAGTCAGTTCGGGGCCCTCCACCATGACACGCGCCAGGGGTTCAGTCCCCGAAAAGCGCACCAGAACCCGGCCTGCGTCGCCGAATTCCGCCTCCGCGTGGCGGATCTCGCGATTGGCGCGATCCAATTCTTCGAGGGGGCGTTTGCGGGCGACTTTCACGTTGACCAGCAGCTGCGGATAGCTCTCGACCGTGGCCGTGAGATCGTCGAGATTGGCGCCGGATTCGCGCATGACCTCGAACACACGCAGTGCGGTGAGTAAGCCATCGCCGGTGGTGGCGTAATCACTGAATATGACGTGGCCGCTTTGCTCGCCGCCGAGAGGCGCCTGGCGGCGCTGCATCTCCTGCAGCACGTACCGATCCCCGACGGGTGTGCGCACCAGGCCGATGCCATGGTGTTTGAGAGCCCGCTCTAACCCAAGATTGGACATCACCGTCGCGACGACTTCGCTGAGACGTCCACGCCCGTGCAGAGGAAGCGCGCAGAGATACATCACTGCATCGCCGTCGACAATTTTGCCTGAGTGCGAGACGAACAACGCACGGTCGGCGTCCCCGTCGAAAGCCACGCCCACATCGGCGCCGGTCGCCAGGACAGCTTCCCGAAGGCTCGCCAGGTGCAGCGACCCGCAGTTGAGATTAATGTTGCGGCCGTCAGGCGCGCAATGGATGCAGGTAATGTCTGCCCCCAGCTTCTGGAACAGCGCCGGGGCGAGAAAGCTGGCCGCTCCGTTCGCCCCATCGGCCACAATTTTCATCCCGGTTAGATCGCGCGACATGGTCGCGGCCAAATGCTGGATATACTCGCGGTCCAGGCCGTCGTCGGCAGTGAGCGGCACGGATTCGGCCGAGGACGCCATGGAGAGATAGACCTCGATGTCCCGCTCCAGAATGTCTTCCTGTTCGTCGGGCAGTTTGAATCCGGAGTGATCGATGATCTTGATGCCGTTGTCCTGATAAGGATTGTGGGAAGCCGAAATCATCACTCCGGCCGCGAAGGGTCCGGTGCGCGCCACGTGCGCGAGGCCGGGGGTAGTGATTAGCCCCGCAAAATGCGGCTTGATGCGCTGGGCGGCCAATCCGCCGGCGACGTGTTCGGCAATCCATGTTCCGGATTCCCGAGTGTCCATCCCGATCACCACCTCCAGTGGTCCCTCTCGTTCGCGTACCCAAGTGGCTAGGGCAAGACCCACGCAGTACGTCGTAAAACGGTCGAGCGGATACTTGCCCGCGACGCCGCGGATTCCATCTGTTCCAAAAAACTTTCGCATTCTGTTGGTTTTAATTTCCTGTTCTTTCGATCGACAGCTTTACCATGACGATCGGTGTGGATTCGAATCGAACTTGAGGATCGGCGATAAAGGCGTTGACGCGCCGTTCGGCTGATTGCGTGAGCCCGTTTACATCGATGGCGTCGGTTTCCACGCTGGAGATCGCGGCCACGCGGCCGTCGGAGCCGGCGATGCGAAGGAGTGCGGGCGCCACCGTGCTCGAGACCAAACGATATCCGGGAGCCACCGCGCCCGTGGTGCGCACTTCCACCGGAACGTCCTTGGCCGCGAGCCGTGCGATGCGCAGCCGCAGCTGCGAAGGCATGGCGCGAAGAAAAGTCACGCCGCGCGGCAGATTCAGGTTGTCGTTGGAGATGGTGAAGGTTCGCTCTCCCGCGCTGTCAATGACGCTGAGGTCGAACAGCGCCACCGTGTCGGCGAGGCTCGAGGAGGAGAGCTGCGGCGCGGAACCGCGGATCTCGACCCGCACCGTTTCCGGGACGTCGCCCGTGACCAGGAACTGGGGAGCGAGATTGCGGTAGAGGATCGGAACGGCGCGCGCCGTCACCAGGCCGGGTTCAGCCGACATCGCGACCCACAGCAGCACGGAGAGCCCTAAGGCCGCGATCTTCCAGCCGAGGTTTCTGGGAAGCCAGCCCGTCATGGCTCAACCTGCTTCCATGCGGGCTCGACGGCGGGCGCGGTTCTTCTCACGCTGGTGTGCCGCGTCAGCAATTCTCCCAGGCGTTCGATCGAAACGTCGGATTCCAGGTCGCCGCGCAGCGCTGCCGAAATCCGCCCGGTCTCCTCGGAGACGACGATCGCCAGCGCGTCGGATTCTTCGGTCACGCCGATCGCCGCGCGGTGGCGGGTGCCCATGCGCCGCAGCATGACGGGATTCGTCGTGAGCGGCAGGAAGCACGCCGCGGCCGTAATCCGATCGCCTTGCACGATGACGGCGCCGTCGTGCAGCGCGCCGGCCGGTTTGAAAATAGCGAGCAGCAGATCGCGGGACACTAGCGCGTCCAGCGCGACGCCGCTTTCAATGAACGTGCGCAGCCCGATGTCGCGCTCCATGACGATCAGCGCTCCGGTCTTGGCCTCCGCCATTTGGCGCACGGCTAACAAAATTTCGTCGGCGATCTCGCGCCGTTCCAATTGCCCGCCGAGTCCCAACCAGCGGCCGCGTCCGATCCTGGCGAGCAGACGCCGGATTTCGGACTGGAACATCACAATCAGGGCAAAGGCCGAATAAGGGGCGAGCCCCGCCAGCACCGATCGCAACAGCTCCAGATGCGCCCACACCGCGATCAGGTATAGCACCACGAGCGTGGTCAGCCCCGTCAGGATGTGCGCCATATGACGGCCGCGAATCATCAGCACGAGTTGGTAGATCAACACCGCGACCGCGATGATGTCTACGATCGACGAGATCGTCAGCTTCGGCAACAGGGGAAGCGCAAAGTACGGCATGGGTCTGGCAGTCTCCCGCCATGCTACTAGTGTATTAAGAACTTTTCATCTGCGTCCACAAGCGGTCGCGGAGCCGCTGCGAAGCGGCGGACTGCGGCGCGAACCATTCGCCCCGGTTCAAGACGTTCGCCGGCGGGTAGAGCACCGCATCGTCGCGCAGGGAGGCCGGCAGCAGAGCATACGCCGCTCCGTTACAGGTGGCCGTGTGCATTGCCTGCGCGATGGACGCGGCGACGGTTGGGCGAAGCAGGTAATCGATCCATCGATGAGCGGCTTCCACGCGCCGGCTTTCGCGCAGGATCGCAATGTTGTCGGCGAAGCGCGCGAATCCTTCCGCGGGATAGGCAAACGCGAGCCGATCGGGAGCAGCCGCAATCGCCTGCGCTGCGGTAACCGCCCAGGCCTGGGCTGCGGCGACGTCACCGGCGATCACCTGATCGCGAACCTCGGCGTTTAGATAGGCGCGCAGAAGCGGCTTCTGGCGATCGGCTTCCGCCGCGGCTGCCTTCAACTCGCTCGGCTCGGCTGAGTTCAGCGAATAGCCGAGCTTCTTCAGGCAGGCGCCGAAAACTTCCGTCGCGTCGTCAAGCATGGTGATTCTTCCGGCGAGCCGGGCGTCCCACAGGTCCGCCCATGCGCGCGGCGCTGGCATGAGATTTCTTTGATAGAGGATGCCTGTCGCCCCATACATGTACGGAATCGACCAGTGCAAATCGGGATCCCAGGCAGGATGACGAAAAGCCGCGTCGAGTGCACCGAGATTGGTCAGCCAGTCGTGCCGGAGGGGCGCGAGCAGTCCCAGGTCGCGCAAGGGGCCGACGAAATCGGCGGAGGGAAATACGACATCCCAGCCGGAATTTCCGCCAAGCACTTGCGCCAGCATCTCCTGATTGCTTTCGTAAGTGCCGTAGCGCACGCGCAGGCCTGTCTCCCGTTCGAAATTCGCGACGGTATCGGGCGCGACGTAGTCGGACCAGTTATAGACGTTCAGGCGCGGGCGGCTGTTGAACAATGAGCCGCAGTCCGCGAGAAGGGCGCTCGTGGCGGGAATCGCCGCGGTCTTTCCGATACGTCCGAGAAAGCGCCTGCGGTTCATGCTCTTCATGCTTTCCTTAAGCGCTCGGAAATGAGGATCAGAGTGCCGAGTCCGCCCACGATCAGCGTCGAAACCGCGTTCAACACCGGATTCACCCCGCGGCGCGCCAGGGCGTAGATGACCATCGGTAGCGTGCGCGAATCGACGCCCGCCACGAGGCTGGTGATCACGTAATCGTCGATGGAGACGGTGAAGGCGAGCATCGCCGCCGCCGCGATCGCCGGAGCCAGATAGGGGAGTGTCACGCGATAAAAAGCTCCGAACTCGGTGGCGCCGAGATCGAGCGCCGCTTCTTCGAGCGAGCCATCGAAGTTGCGCAGGCGGGCGATAATCACCAGCACCACATAGGCGAGTGAAAACGAAACGTGCGCCAGGATCACCGTGTGCATGCCCAGCCGCAGGTGCAGATAACGAAAGATCCACTGGAAAAATGCAAGCAGCGAAATGCCCGTTACGATCTCCGGCGTCACCAGCGAAAGATAGAGCGATCCGGCGAGCCAAACCGAAGCCTTTTTCCACAATGCATAAGCAGCCAGCGTGCCGGCGATCGTTGCGAGCGCGGTCGCTGCCACGGCAATCACCAGACTGTTGCCCGCCGATTCCAGCAGATCGCGATCGGCGAGCAGCGCGCGATACCAGCGCAGCGAGAATCCTTGCCACACGCTGAAGCGCGAGGCGTTGACGCTGAAGATGGCGAGGATCGCCAGAGGGAGGTGCAGGAACAAGTACGCGCACGCCGCGTACACCGGAAGCGCGCGTTTCACAAAAGTTTCCCCCTCACAAAAGCTCCTGTCGCGACCGCCGCATCAGCACGAGCACGGCCATGGCCGCAACCAGCAGGATCATCGACGCAGCCGCGCCGAACGGCCAGTCGCGCGAAGCCGTGAACTGGTTCTGTACCAGATTTCCGATCAGCACGGTCTTGCTGCCGCCCAGAAGATCGGAAACGATATAGGTTCCGATGCACGGAACAAAAACGAGAATCGACGCGGCCCGGATCCCCGGCGCGGCGAGAGGGATCGTTACGCGGAAAAGCGCTCTGAAAGGCGATGCCCCCAGATCCGCGGCGGCGTCGAGCAGCACAGGGTCCTGACGTTCGAGTGTCGCATACAGCGGCAGAACGGCAAAAGGCAGATAGCCGTAGAGCAGGCCCACAATGACAGCGCCGGGGTTGTACAGCATCGGTAAAGGGACGTGGATCAAACCGATCGCCAGCAGAGCCGTGTTGATCAGTCCGGTGTCGCGCAGCAGAAACATCCAGGCGTACAGGCGGATCAGGAAGCTGGTCCAGAAGGGGAGGATCACCAGCGCGAGGTACAGATTCTTGCGCCGTCCGGAGCGTGCGATAAACAATGCAAGTGGGAATCCAAGGACGAGGCATCCAGCGGATGCCAGTAATGAAATCCACGCCGATCGCAGGAAGATCCCCAAGTAAAGGGGATCGAGCAGACGCACATAATTCTGATCCGTCCAGGGCGCTTCGACGCCTCCGTAGGCGCCGCGTGAAAGAAAACTATAGGCGGCCACGATCGCGAGCGGAACCGCGAGCGTCGCCAGCATCAGCAGCGCGGAAGGAGCCAAAAACAGGGCGCGCAGGCGCGTGACGCGGATGTCGATCATGACAGGCCGCGCAGTTCGTCTGCTGCGTTCCAGCACAGGTAAACCGATTCGCCGCGTCGATAGGGGACGTCGCTCGAAGGCACCTGCACCGTCGCGACGGAGCCATCTTCCAGCCGCGCCGTGACATGCGCGATCGGCCCGAGAAACGCTGTGTCGCCGACCGTGGCCCTGACGACGGTAGACATCTTTGCGTCGGCAGGCCGCGAAGTCAGCGCGATGCGCATGGATTCGGGCCGGACGCCGGCGTCGCCGATCCAATTCATGGCGCCCAGGAACGATGCGACAAATTTCGTGCGCGGCCGGCGGTAGAGTTCCGCGGGAGGTCCCATCTGCTCGATCCGCCCTGCGCGCATCACCGCAAGAGAGTCCGATAGCGAGAGCGCCTCTTCCTGATCGTGCGTGACGAACAGAAACGTAACGCCGGTTTGCTGCTGCAGATCGCGCAGTTCGGCGCGGACCTGCTTGCGCAGTTGTGGATCGAGCGCCGAAAGAGGTTCGTCCAGCAGGAGGACCTCGGGTGCCAGCACCAGGGCCCGCGCCAGCGCCACGCGTTGCCGCTCGCCTCCGGAAAGCTGCGAGGGTTTGCGCGATTCTTTCCCCGCAAGCTCCAGTTGCTCGAGCACGCGGCGGACGCGCTCGGCGGCGGAGCCCGCGCCATTCCCCGCGCCATTCTTGGTCGTGCCCTGCGCGGCGCTCTTATTCAATGTGTTTCGCAATCCGAACTCGACGTTCCCCTGCACTGTGAGATGGGGGAACAAGGCGTAGCTCTGGAAGACGGTGTTAACGTTGCGCCGGTAAGGAGGGAGACCGTCGATGCGCTGGCCGTTCAGCCGGATTTCGCCCGTCGTGGGCTTCTCGAATCCCGCGACAAGGCGCAAGGTCGTCGTCTTACCGCAGCCCGAAGGGCCCAATAACGAGAAAAAAGATCCGCGAGGAATCGCGAGTGTGACCTGATCCACGGCTTTGTGCGCCGCGAAAACCTTCGACACATCGGTAAGTTCGAGGATGGCGTCCATTTCCCGGGGAGAGGGGCTCTCCGTCACATCATAAAAGAATGTGATCTAGGAAACGAATGCCCGAGAAAAGGAAAAGTCCAAAGCCCCTACGCCGCGATGTTGATCTTGCGGCGCAGCGATTGCCGGACGCGCAGCAGGCGGACACGGATCCCCGTCGGAGTGATGCCGGCGTCCTTCGCGATTTCCTCCGCCGAATAGCCTTCGAGGCTCTTTTCCACCAAGTCGCGATCACGCATGCTGCAATGTCTGAGAAGACCATTCAGCTCGATTGCGGTTACGTCGATGGAACCGCCGGGGCGATCGTGTTGCAGATCCAGAGGCACCGCCGCGGGCATGCGGAAGCGCGCGCGATACAGGTTTCTGGCGATGGAGTTCACCCAATATCCCACCAGAACCGGATCGCGCAGCTGAGCTCTATATTCCCAGCCGCGCACCCAGGCGGCTTGTGCTATTTCTTCGGCCTCTTCCAGCGGAGCTCCTCGCAATTGGAGAAAGCGGCGCGTGGCGGCAAATCCGCTTTCAAAAGCCTCGGCGTATTCATTTGGATGCATTGTGGCAGCCATCACCACTGCGAATGGCAATTCGGATACCAGTACGTAACACGAGTACTCCCAATGCTTTTGATTTCGGGCCAGTATGGGATCGGTAAGACTTACCGACCACGCAGAAAATCTGTCACTAGAGCCTAGACACTAAGCCTAATATCCCCAGCGCCACAGATTTGCGCCGACCGTGAAACCGGCGCCGACTGCTGCGAACAGCACCAGATCCCCTTTACGGAGCTTTCCCGCATCGAGCGCACTTTGCGTGGCTAGGGGGATGGTGGCGGCCGTTGTGTTGCCGTAGCGATCGATGTTGATGATTACTTGATCGCAGCTCATGCCCAGGCGTTCGGCGGCGGCCGTGATGATCCGTCGATTGGCCTGGTGCGGGATCAGAAGTTTTACGTCCTTCGCGGTATAACCATGACGATCGAGCAGATCGCTGCAGCATTCGTACATTTTTCGCACCGCGAACTTAAACACTTGCTGGCCTTCCTGCTTCACGAAATGCAGGCCCTGCTCGACGGATTGCTTACTGGCGGGTATGCGGCTCCCGCCGGCGGGCATTTTGAGGGCATCGCCACCGGAGCCGTCGATCTCATTGTGGAAGTCGATGAAGCCCTCGCCCTCCGCGGCCGGTTCGACCAGCATGGCGCCCGCCGCGTCTCCAAACAGGACGCAGGTGTTGCGGTCGGTGTAATCGATGATGCGGCTCATCGTGTCGGCGCCGATCACCAACACCTTCTTGTGCGATCCGCCCGAGACGAGATGCGCCGCGACGGTCAATCCGTAGACGAAGCCGGAGCAGGCGGCCACCAGATCGAATCCCCAGGCGCCCTTCGCGCCCAGGCGATCCTGCACCAGACAGGCCGTGGACGGAAACATCATGTCCGGCGTGACGGTGCATACGATAATGGCGTTGATTTCCGAAGCGTCGATGCCGCGATTGGCCAGCGCGATGCGCGCGGCCTCCACGGCCATGTCGGAAGTGGCCACGTCCGGCGCCGCGATGTGCCGCTCCGCAATGCCGACCCGGTCCATAATCCATTCGTTGGACGTTTCGACCATCTTCTCCAGGTCGGCGTTCGTCAGGACGCCGGGCGGTACGTGAACGCCGAGCGCCGTAATTTTTGCTCCGGGCAAACTAGCTCTCCTTCTTCAGTGCGAAAACCGGCCGCGTCATGCGAACACCGCTTGACGTTTCGAACCCCGCTCCGCCTTTTGAGCAGCCGCTCCGCTGGGGGGAATCATTCAGCATACCGCGCCCCGCATCCCGCCCATGCTACATTCGGGGAAGAAAATGCATCTCGCCGCGCCGCCGGAATTAGAATCTCTGGAACCAGCTCCCGCCGCAACGCATCAGGAGATTTACGCGCGCATTTTCCGGCAGCTTCGCCCGCGCACTCCCGTTCCCGCGATTCGAGTCGAGTTCCGGCGCTACGCCAGCGCCAACGCGCAGGTGAGGCTCGATAACGGCGTGCTGTTGGTGCGCATCGCCGATACGCTTGAGGGAGCGCCCGAATCGGTGCACGAAGCGCTGGCGGAAATTCTGCTCGCCAAGCTTTTCCGGCGACCCATCCCCCCGCACTGCAACGATCGCTATCGCCGGTATCTCAACCGCCGCGACATTCGCGAAAGCCTCAGCCTGGTTCGCCAGATCCGCGGCCGCAAGCGCCTGGAGCATCCCGCCGGGACGCATTACAACCTGGAGGAGATGTTCGAAGAGCTGAACGTGCGCTATTTCTGGGGCTTGATGGCGCGTCCCACCCTCGGCTGGAGCCCGCACGCCTCGCGCACCATGCTGGGGCATTACGATCCCTCGCACAATGCGATCGTCCTCAGCCGGATTCTGGATCGCGCGCAAACGCCGAAGCTTGCCGTGGAGTACGTGCTGTATCACGAAATGCTGCACCTGCGCCATCCGGCCGAGCATCGCGGCGTGCGCCGGTGCGTCCACACGAAGGCGTTCAAAGAGGCCGAGAAGCAATTCGAGCGCTTCAGCGAGGCGAAAGCGCTGCTGAAGAAGCTATGATCCTGCTTTTTCTCGACTCCGAGGTGGCGCGGGCACCCCAGAGTGAGCGCGGTTCACGTGCCTCCGTCGTACTTCGTCCATCCCGCCATGAACGCGAGGGCCGCAGCGCTGGCCGCAGCTGAACCCCATGCGTCCGGTCCGCCTGCCGTGACTCCAGCGGCGTCGAGTATCACGCCGCCGATGACAAAAACAGCAAGCGTCCACGCGGCCCACCTCAACCCTCTTCTCATCACCGCACCAGGAGCTTTCGCTTGAGGGCCTTCCCGCCGCGATCTCCCGGCGTTCTAATTCCGCCACCGCCCCTCGTCATCTGGATGCGGTCGAGCTTCTCGTCCATCGCCTTCAGCACGGCGAGGATCTGCTTTAGGAGAGCTGCTGTCTCTTCTCCGCTCGTCACTTCCGGGCAAGCCTCCGGATGGCCGCCCTTACCCATGGGCGTATCGCGAAGGCAGCCGCCACCACGGCCAGGAGCAAGGTCAGCACGAATTTGGTTATTACTTCCGCTGCTTCCGGTTTGGTCATTGCAGGATAGTGCGGGGGCCTGCGGATTTTTCTCAGGCGCGCTTCTTGACTTTTCGGTGGCTGAAGGGCTTCAGGTTGCGGCGGGAGGTGGGCAGGATCTGTCGGACAGAGGCAACTTACTTCGCCGACTGGATCTTCACCAGCGGCTCGGCGTCCCTAACCATCAAACAATTATCGTCGAACTTGCTGCCGCGAGGACAGCGAAGGCGCTAGCAACCCCTCGCTTCGACCGTTTCAGCACGCCGCACCCGAACTTTCACCTCGACGCGCGAGCCGAGACGGTTGAGGATCGACATCAGGCGATCCACGGTGAACCGCCCGAGGTCCGCATTACGGATGCGCGAGAAATCAGCCGCTGCAATGCCGGTGCGATCGTGCGCCGCGCGCACGGTCAAGCGATCCCGGTCGAGAGCTTTGATAATTTCGGCTGCCAGGATCGCCTTAAATTGTTCCGCGTCAGCGTTCTCATGCCCCAGGTCGCGAAACACATTGCCGCTTCCGCGCACCACCTCCAGTCCTTCGCTTTTCATCGCGGCAAGTTTCACAGCAGGATTCTTCATCGCAACAGCTCCTTCAATCTCTTCAAACGGTCCCTGACCAGGTCGATCTCGCGTTTTGGCGTCTTGACGCCTTGCGTCGATTTCTTCTGGAACGCGTGGACGACCCAAATCTCATCGGCAAGCTGAACCCCATAGACCACGCGGAATGCATCGCCCTTAAACGGCAATGCGATCTCGAACACGCCGGAGCCCAAGCCGTGCATTAGCTTTGCCACGTCGGCCTTGCCGCCCTCCGCGGCGATTGTCAGGGCCGCAAGACAGATCGATCTTGCCCCTTCCGGAAACACCTCGAATTCCTTCAGAGCCGCCCTGATCCAGGAAACGGGCCGTGTCTTTCGGGTCATGGGCGGTCTGGTCCGTTCCCTAATTTATGTTGTCATATATGACAACATAAAACAAGGCGATGCAGGCGATCTACTTCGCCGACTGGATCTTCACCAGCGATTCGGTCGGGGCTTCCGGCATTCCCGATTTCAAATTCTGCGGGCCGCGCCAGAAATCGAAATAGGAAACGTAATGCACGCAGCTTACGGTGCAATACGGCGCGCAGGGTTTTTCGGTGTGATACTCGCGCTTGATGTCTTCCACGGTGTACTGTTCGAGGGGCTTGGCCGGATAGCCGCGCTGTTGGGAGCAGTAGTGCACCAGGCCGTCCTCGCAGATGTACATGTAGCGCGCGCCGGCGCGGCATTTCCAGGTGAGGTTCGGCTCGCCTGCGGCGATCGAGTCCTGGAAATAATTCAGCCTCGCGAAGTGCCGATTCTCCATCGCCTTCATCTCGTGATAAACGGCGCGTTCGCGTTCGCCGAGCGGCTTCAACTGCCCGCCGCCGTCGTGGATGATGCCGACCGTCGCCGAGAATCCCAGCTCGAGTGCGCGCCGCCCGACGACGAGCGCATCGTCGGGATTATGAATTCCGCCGCCCACCACGGAGTTGATGTTGACGTGAAAATCGGCGTGCTCGGCCAGGATCTGAAGTTTTTTGTCGAGCACCTTCAGGCTCTTTTTCGAAACGTCGTCGGGCATGACGTTGTCGATCGAGATCTGCAGGTGGTCGAGCCCGGCCTTGTTCAGGCGCTGGACGCGTTCGGCCGTCAGCAGGTACCCATTGGTGATCATGCCGGCCAGGAATCCACGGCGGCGCATGATGCGGATCACGTCGTCGAGCTCCGGATGGAGTAAAGGCTCGCCGCCCGAAAGCGTCAGAATGCTGGTGCCAAGATCGGCGAGCTTGTTGATGCGGCGCTCCAGCACCTCCACCGGCACGGGTTTCGAGGAATCGTCGTACTCATTGCAATAGGCGCAGGATAAATTACATCGGCGAATCGGGATAATGTGCGCCATGATCGGGTGGCTGGTCGACAGGGCGCCGTAGGCCAATAGCCGCAGTTCGCGCGCGCGGCGCGTGATGCCTTTCCACTTGCGGTCGAATCGGATTTCCCGGGATGCCATGAATCTAAAGAGGCTTTCCTCTATTAGAGCAGGGTGGGTCGCTGGCTTCAAGTGATTGCCAGTGAACGGGCGTTTTTGCCCTGTAACCAGTCCTCCTGAGAGTATTTCCGTCATTTCCGCACTTAATCCTTGTGATCCGGCCCCTTACGTCGTTATTCCTTATCGCCTTGATAAGTCGGGCCGAATTTGGGCGAGCTGCCGTGGGCGATCCCGCATCGCTCAACCTCAAGACGGTCGAAGGAGAAGGGGCGACGTACGCGCCCGGCTCCAGGGCGACGCGTGGCGTAGGCGTTCTGGTCACCGACGAAGCGGGCCGGCCGGTCGACGGGGCTATCGTGAGTTTCACGCTTCCCATGACGGGACCCAGTGGCGAGTTCGCCTCGGGCGGGCGAACGGAGATCGTTACCACGAAAGCCGATGGCCGCGCGTCGGTGTGGGGCATGCGCTGGAATCGCGTAGCCGGGCCGTTCGAGATCCGTGTGGGAGCGGTAAAAGGGCAGGCCCGGGCCGGCATCACGCTGACGCAGAACCTGGCCGGCGAGCCATCGAAGACGTCCGCGCCGTCGAACCTCGGCGGAGGAGGGAGTCACAAGTGGCTGTGGATCGGCCTCGGCGGAGCGGCGGCAGTGGGCGGCGCGGTCGCCGCCGGATTTGCCGCGAAGGGATCGTCGGGGAGCAGCGGACCGTCGGCGTCAACCGCGGCCGTGCAGATCGGTGCGCCCAGCATCAGTCTGGGGCGCCCGTAGCCGGTTCAAGACTCCCATGACACCGATGAAAATTCCGGTTGCTCTCTTTCTTGCGAGTCTTCCCGCTCTCGCGCAGATCCAGCGGCCTCAACTCGGATACATGCTGGATTCGGGCGGCGCGTTGCGGCCGGTATTCGGTATCGCGGCAAGCGCGATATTGGGAGATGCGGTCGGAGATCGCGCGCTCGCCGGCGTATCATCGTTCGCCTGTGCATCCACATTGTGCCTGGCCAAGACGGATGCGGCGGTGGTCGCCTTCGTTCCCAGTACGCCCAGCAACGCTCAGGGCATCGGGGTGCCTTCTCCCATCCCGACGCCTTGCGCTTGCCCGGGACCGGCGCTGATTGCCCTGGACCCTGCGGCCCTCGATCCCGGAACCAGCGGCGGCGGGGCGTGGATCTACTTTCGCGAGTCGCGGCAGTTCGCTCGCTGGCAGGACGGCGTTCTCAAGGTGCTCGAATTTTCGCCCGGCGGCGAGATGCTTTCCCTGCGCGCGACAACAGACGGTTTCGACTATGCCGTCACGCGAGAATCGTCCGGTCGCCGGCCGGTCGGGCGCGAGGCCGGACGCGGGATCATGGCGCACACGAGAGAGATCGTGTGGATCGAACATTATTCGGCGAGCAGCGGCGGCGTTGTCGTTCTCGATTCGGTCGTTCTCAATGCCGCTATTCGTGATTCGCCAAACACCCCGGGAGCCGTCCTGCTGCTCGACAACGGCATCCTCCTTTCCTCGGACGATCAGTTAACGCTCCGGCGCCCGAACGGCCAGGAGTTGGCGTTTCCATTGGACGGCGCGAACTCATTTCAAGCCGCGGGGAACGGGTACGTAGAAATCGTCGCGTCCGGAGGAATGTGGATTCTTCGCACCGACCCAGGCAGCGAACAGCTTTCCTTGTTGCCGGGAGCGGTTACACCAACTCCGCCAGGAGCTCTTCCACGAGCCGCGCTTCCGCGAGTCGCGCTTCCATGACCCCCCGCCTTTGCCTTCTCGCCCTGCTGACGCCGCTCGCGGCGCATGCCCAGGTCGTTCTCTCGACCTTGGTCGGTACGACGGAAACGCCCATCGCGTCGTCCTCGTTCAATTTCGGATCCATCGCGCCCCTTGCGACGAAAGATGTCACATTTCGCGCACGCGGGACCGGCGCGGCGGCGGTGACGATCACGAAGCTCGCGCTCTCCGGCATCGGATTCGCGATCGTCAATACTTCCACGCTTCCCTACACCATCGCGCCTGGGAACACCTTCGATTTCACGGTGCGTTTCACGGGCGGTCCGGTCGGCTGCTTCTCGGCGACCCTGCAGGTGAATACCGTGACAGTCGCCTTGCAAGGGACGGTGGCGACGGCAGCCACCCTTACGGTCGCGCTGCCGTGCACGGGGCCCGATTCGCAGAACAACATCAGCTTCGGCCGCATCGCGCAAACGCTGCAGGCCGCCTGCACCTTCACGCTGACAAATCCGTACACGCAGGCGCTCGCTATTTCGCCGCTCGCGCTCGCCGGGGCGGCATTTCAGACGGCCCAGGCTTCTTCGGCCACGATCCCGGCGGGACAATCTATTTCGTTTACGGTGACCTTCGTCGCCGCGACCGCAGCTACTTTCACTGCCACGCTCACGGCCGGAGTGCAAACGTATTATCTGAGCGGCACGGGTTTCCTGAGCCCCCTCCCGGCGCCCGTTCTCAGCTTCGACACGCCGACGCTGCATAGCGGCGAACAGCACACGCTGACAGCGGCGTTACCGAGTCCTGCGCCGGTCGCGGCCAACGGGACCATCACGATGAGTTTCACGCCCGGGACGAGCGCGGTGACCGATGATACGGCGGTACAGTTCGTGGCGACAAGCAACCGCGCGGTTTCCTTCAGCGTCGCCCAGGGCGCGACGGCAATGCTCCTGAATAACCAAACAGGCGTCATCTTTTCCACGGGTACCACTTTCGGCACCATCACGTTCACGGTGAACGCCGGATCGATCGGCATTAACGGGAGTGTTGTTACAACCGTGGCGATGGCAGCGGCTCCCGTCTCCGTGACGGCGGCGAGCGCGACCAGTCGAACAGCGGACTTCGATGTCAGCCTCACCGGTTTCGATAACACGTACTCGATCGGGGTGATGGCGTTCACCTTCTTCGATCGCTCCGGCAAGCCGCTGGGCGCGCCGATCCAGGCGGATTTCTCCTCGCAATTTCATCTTTTTTATCAGGGCCAAACAACGTCTGCGGCGGCTTCCGGCAGTGCCTTCCTGATGCTGGTTTCCTTTCCCGTGACGGGCAACCAAAGCGCGGTGGGAAGCGTGGAGGTGCAACTGAACAACATCGCGGGATCGACGACCGTGCATGGGCTGAATTTCCCTTAGAAAGGCGGGCGGCGGGGACGACCGTCGTACACTCGATATGAATGACGCCCGTGGCGCTTACCATCGCCGGTTCCGACCCCAGCGGGGGCGCGGGCCTCCAGGCGGATCTGAAAACCTTCCATCGCTTCGGCGTCTACGGGGAAGCCGTCGTTACTCTGATCACCGTACAGAACACGCGAGGCGTAACACGTGTAGATCCGCTTGCAGCGGATCTGGTTACCGCGCAGATCCGCGCCGTGGTGGATGATATTCCGCCTCACGCCGCGAAGACCGGCGCTCTCGGATCAAAGGAAGTGGTTGCGGCCGTGGCCGCGTTCGCCGCGGAATTTACCTTTCCGCTAGTCGTCGATCCCGTTATGATCAGCAAGCGCGGGGCCCGGCTTCTGGATCGTGATGCAACCCGGGTTTTGCTCGATCAGTTGATTCCGCGCGCCTTCCTGCTCACGCCCAATCTCGACGAGGCGGCGGCGCTCGCGGGAGGGGTCGTCGACGATCGCGATTCGATGATTCGCGCGGCGGAGAAACTCATTGCCCTCGGCGCGGCCAACGTTCTGGTGAAGGGCGGCCATCTCGCCGGAGATGCTCTCGACATCCTGCTTACCGGATCGGGCGAGGTTCACGAATTTTCAGCGCCGCGCATCGCGACCTCCCACACGCACGGCTGTGGATGCACGTATTCGGCGGCCATCACGGCGGAACTCGCCAAACAAACGCCCCTGCGAGACGCCGTGCGCCACGCCAAGGACTTCATCACCCGCGCGATTCTCACCAATCCGGGGCTCGGGGCAGGGCAAGGACCGCTGAATCATCACGCTTGAGCGTCTTGCGATCGGCCATTGAGAGTGAACCGGGCTTGCTGAGATGCAAAGCCCGCTGAGAATTCAAGTGCTTTCGCGGCACCTAGTAGTTAGGTGATCCCGCAGGTTCCCGTTTGGCTCATGAGTGTTGATCGCGCGATCGTGTGGTCGCTCGTGCCGCTCGCCGTGATTTTCATACTGAGCGGATTGGACGATCTGGCGATCGATTTCGCCTGGCTGGTTGCATGGTGGCGGCGAAAGGGCTGTCGTCAGCCGCTTCCTGCCGAAGGAGCCCCCGAACGCCGCGTTGCGATCCTGGTGCCTTTGTGGCACGAGCATGCAGTGATCGCGCGGATGCTGGAGCATAACCTGGCGTCGCTCCGATACGCGAACTATCACTTCTTCGCCGGCGCATATCCCAACGACGGCTCCACGGAGGAAGCCGTACAACGCGTGGCCGACCGTTTCGCAAACGTCCATTTGGCGCTTTGTCCGCATGACGGGCCAACATCGAAAGCCGACTGCCTCAATTGGATTTTTCAGCATGTCTGCCTGTTCGAGGAGCAGACCAACCAGAGCTTCGACCTGATCGTGACCCACGATGCCGAGGATCTGATTCATCCCGAAGAACTCCATTGGATGAACGCATATGCCGAACATTACGACTTTATCCAGGTTCCGGTGCTCGCTTTAGCCACGCCGCTTGCCGCGGTGACCCATGGCGTGTACTGCGATGAATTCGCCGAAAATCATTCGCGCGACATGGTGGTGCGCAGCGAGTTCCATTGTTTTCTCCCTGGCGCGGGCGTCGGGACGGGTTACCGGCGCGAAGCATTGGGGAAACTCGCGCTCTCGGAATCAAACCGCGTGTTCGAACCGGCCGCGCTCACCGAGGATTACGACGTAGGTCTGCGCTTGCATCGGCTGGGTTGCTCGCAGGTCTTCATTCCGCTCGTGCACGCCCGCGACTCTGGCCGGTCCGGCGGCGGCCCGGCGCCGGATTTCCTTGCCACGCGCGAATTTTTCCCCCAAAGTTGGCACGCGGCCCTCCGGCAAAGAACTCGCTGGGTGACCGGCATTGCGCTGCAAGGCTGGGAGCGTTTTGGTTGGCACGGATCGCCGGGCCAGGTGTATTGGTTGTGGCGCGATCGTAAGGGCCTGGTCGGAAGCCCTCTCGGCGTCATCGCCAACGCCGTCTTCCTTTACGGCCTGGCGACGGCGTTGTGGATGCGCGCGACTCCCGCGGGTGCGCGGCTGTCTTTCGTCGCGCTCGGGTTTCAACTCCTGCGGCTTGGCGTTCGCATGGGATGCGTCGCCCGCATTTATGGTGTCGTCTTTTCCTTTGGCGTGCCGATTCGCGTTTTCTATGCAAACCTGCTGAACGCCGCCGCGACCTTCGGGGCTCTCTTTCAATACTTAGCCGCGCGCCTGCAGCATCGTCCTTTGCGATGGTTGAAGACGGAGCATGCCTATCCCTCCCGGGCCGCCCTCCTCACTTACAAGAGGCGTCTCGGCGAAATCCTGGTGGGCTCCGGCCAGGTCACTGCCGCCGCCCTGCGGCAAGCCCTCGAAACGCGTCCGAGCGGCGTCCGGCTGGGCGCGCAACTCGTGCGCCTCGGCTATCTGCGCGAGGACCACTTGTATGAAGCCCTCAGCCTGCAACAGGGCTTGCCGCTGGCGCATCTGGCGCCGGAGGATGTCGAGCGCAAAAGCGTGCGCGTCCTGCCGTCCGCCGTGGCGCGCAGCTGGCGCGTGCTTCCGTTCCGCGTGGCCGAAGGGAGCTTATTCGTCGCGGGCCCCGATCTGCCGAGCCCGGAGATGAACGCCGCTCTGCGAACTTTCACCGCACTCCACATCCGTTTCCACTTGGTCACGCCCTCCCAATACAATTTCCTCACGCGGGCTTTGCTATAACAGGGCGAGATGAACGATCCGTTATCGGACGCCGCGCTCCAGTCTCGCGCACGGGCCTACGCTCCCTATTCAAAGTTCCGTGTCGGCGCGGCGCTCGAAGATTCAGACGGCCGCATCCATACCGGATGCAACATCGAAAACGCCAGCTATGGTCTGACGAATTGCGCCGAGCGGACCGCGGTCTTCAAGGCGGTTTCCGAAGGCGCGCGCAGTTTTCGCCGCATTGCCGTGGCGGCGGATACCGTACCGCTCACGCCTCCTTGCGGAGCTTGCCGTCAGGTGCTGTGGGAAATCTGCGGCGATATTGAAGTCGTCCTGGTGAACCTTCGTGGCGACACCGAATCGATGCGCTTGAAAGATCTGCTGCCGAGGCCATTCGATAGGTCCCTTTTATAAGATGCGTCGCATCTGTAGGCTGCTTCCTGGTCTCACGCTCCTGGCCGCATTCGCCGCGAGCACTCTCGCGCAGGCCCAGCCCGCGCAAACTCAGGTGGACGCGATCTGGAGCGCGGGCTACGTCGTCACCATGGACCCGCAGCGGCGCGTCATCGAAAATGGAGCGGTAGCCGTCGCCGGCGATCACATCGTCGACGTGGGCCCGCGCGCCGGGATCGATAAGCAATATCGCGCCCAGCAGCGTATCGACCGGCCGGATGCGATTCTCGCGCCCGGACTCATCAATACGCACACGCACGCGGCCATGAGCCTTTTCCGCGGGATTGCCGACGACAAGAAGCTCCAGGACTGGCTCCAGAAGTTCATCTTTCCGGCCGAGGCCAAAAACGTCGATCGTGAATTTGTCGTCTGGGGCACGCGCCTGGCCGTCGCCGAAATGGCTCTTTCGGGCACCACTACCTACACCGACATGTATTATTTCGAGGACACCGTGGCGCAGGTAACCAAGCAGGCGGGCCTGCGAGGCGTGCTCGGCGAAACCGTGATCGGAATCCTGGCGCCGGATTATAAGACGCCCCAGGCATCGCTTGCGGCGACGGAAAAATTCATGCGGATGTACGCGAACGATCCGCTGATTGTGCCGGCGGTCGCTCCGCACGCGATTTATACGGTTCCCGACGACATCCTGAAATTATGCCGCGCCCTGGCGAATCGCTATCAGAAGCCGCTGCTGATTCATCTGGACGAAACCAAGACCGAGCATGACGAGGCGCTCGCGAAACGAGGGAAGACGCCGACAGCGGCGCTCGACGCGCTCGGCGTCTTGAGCGGCTGGACCGTCGCGGCGCACGCCGTGTGGGTCACCGACGCGGACATCGCCATTCTCCGGATGCGCGGCACCGGTCTCGCGCACAATCCTTCCAGCAACATGAAACTCGCCAGCGGCGTCGCGCCGGTCGGCAAGATTCTGCGGTTTGGCATCGCCATGGGACTGGGCACCGATGGCGTTGCCGGGTCCAACAACGATCACGACATCATGGAAGAAATGGATCTCGCCGCGAAGCTCCAAAAAGTAAGCACCGGGGATCCGGAGGCGCTTCCGGCCGAGCAGGCGCTCGCCATGGCGACGATCACCGGCGCGCGCGCGCTGCGGCTCGACAATATGATCGGCTCGCTCGAAAAAAATAAGCGAGCCGACATGATCCTACTAAGCCTCGCCGAGCCTCACGCCGTGCCGATTTACAATGTCTATTCGCAGCTCGTTTACGCCTTGAAGGGATCCGATGTGACCGACGTGATGGTGAACGGACGCCCCATTGTGAGGGATCGGAAAATGCTCACGATCGATACGAAGATGGCGATGGCCAAAGCCGCGGAGTATCAGGAGCGCGTCAAGAACTCGCTCGGTCTGAAGTAAGCAACCGAAGTTTAAGGAAATGGACGGGAGTCTAGCGGCTCTCGTCCCAGCCGCCTCCGCCGGGGGTTTCGACGCGCAGCACATCGCCGGATTGCACCTCAAATCGAGACTTCGCGGGAATCGCGTTCGCCTTCCCTTTCCGGGTCAGCGTGTTTCGTCCGGGTTTGCCCGCCTGGCCTCCGGCGAGGCCGTACGGTCCGCGCGAGCGTCGATCGGTCAGAAGAGTCACTTCCGAAGGAGCCAGAAATTCGTACTCGCGAACGATGCCGTCGCCGCCGCGGTGAAACCCCTTTCCGCCCGAATGGCGGCGAATCCGGTAGCTGGCGATGCGCACTGGGAACTGGTGCTCGAACGCTTCCACCGGAGTGTTCCAGCTATTGGTCATGTGCGTGTGTGTCGCGCTGTGACCCTCGCCTTGCGAAGACGCGCCCATGCCGCCGGCGATGGTTTCGTAGTAGGCAAATACTCCGCGCCGTGGATCCCTGCCGCCGAAGCTCAAATTGTTCATCGTGCCGGAACTCGCCGCGGGAATCCGTTGCGGGGCGGCTTGGGCCAGCGCGCCCAGCACGACGTCGGTGATGCGCTGCGATGTTTCCACGTTGCCCGCCGCCATGGCCGCTGGCAGAGCCGCGTTCACGATCGTTCCTTCAGGAGCCACGATGCGGATGGGACGCAGAATCCCCGCGGTGAAGGGAATCTCATCCGGAACCAGGCACCGGAACACGTACATTACGGCCGAAGTGGTCACCGCGAGATTCGCGTTGACCGGGCCCTGCGCCTGCGGATCGGATCCTGTGAAGTCGACCACGGCCGCACTGCCGCGCAACGTCACGGCGACGCGCACGTAAAGCGGACGATCCGATCTCCCGTCGCCCTCCAGGCAATCCTCGAAACGGTAAGTCCCGTCCGGCAGCTTTCGCAGCGCGGCGCGAAGGATGCGCTCGCTGTAATTCTGCAGGTCGCGCATGTTTGCTTGCACCACCGCCTCGCCATATTTCGACGTTAGCTCGCCCAGGCGCTGCTCGGCGCGCCGGATCGACATGAGTTGGGCGAGAAGATCGCCTTCGCGTTCCGCCGGCGTGCGCACGTTGGCCAGGATCAGTCCCAGCAACTCGCGATCGATCTTGCCCGCCCGTTGGATCAGGATGGGAGGAATGCGCAGTCCTTCCTGATAAATTTCCGTGGCGAGCGGCATCGATCCCGGGCTCATGCCGCCGACGTCGGCGTGATGCGCGCGATTAGCCGCATAAAAGGAAGCACGCCACGCGCCGGGCATAAAGATTCCCGCGACTGCCGTAATATCCGGCAGATGCGTTCCTCCTCGAAACGGATCGTTGACCAGCGCGACATCGCCCGGGGCGAGATCGAAGGCCTCTCGAATCGCGCGCACCGCCACCGGCATCGCGCCGAGATGCACGGGCATGTGATCGCCCATCGCCACCGCCTCGCCCTCGGCGTCGTAAATCGCGCAGGAGTAATCGCGGCGCTCTTTGATATTGGCGGAATAGGACGTCTTCCGCAGGACGATGCCCATCTCCTCGGCGATCGATCCCAGCAGGTGGCGAAAGAGTTCGAGTTCGACCGCGGGGGGTGTCATACAAGCATCATGAGGCAACTGGCCTCACTGGCAATCGGCCACGTGAATCGAGAAACTGGCCACGCGATTCCAGGTCTTCCCCCCGCCCCGTTCGATGATAAAAGCGCCGCTTGCGGCATCCGTGCGCACGCGCAGCGGGCCCTGATTCGGCGCTCGCGCATCCTTCAACCGAATCGGCGCACGATTCACTTCCTTCAGCTCCCAGCCTTCGCCGCCGGTCATGGTCTCATAAAGCTCCTGCCGCACGCTTGTGCCCTGGGAGGCATCGAGGACGAGTTCGCCGTGCGAAGGCGTGTCGAAGTGGAATTGCGCGATGGTACCGTATTTCGTGTCTTCGACCACCAGTTTCTGCCTCCATGTTCGTCCGCCGTCGGTGGTGAGCAGGAAAAAGGGATTGCGGGCGAGTGGATCGATCGACTCGCCGCTGATCCACCCGGTTTGTAAATCGAGAAACTGAATCTGTTCGACCGCGGCGGCGCGGATACGTTCGTGCGCCTCGGTCCACGTGGCGCCATTATCCTCGCTGGCGAGCACGATTCCGTACAGCGTTACATTTTTCGTATGCAGATTTCCCGCGGCCAGGAGACGCCCTCCCGCCGCCTCGGCCGACGAAAGTTCCAGGAAGACCGGGCACGGATCTTCCATCGTGCAGGTCAATCCAAGCGCGTCTGCATCGTCCTCCGTGCACTCGTAAGCGACGCGGACCGGCTCTTGCGCCGTCAGCGTTCGGGCCACGGCCAGCGCGCCTGCGAGAATCGCGAGAAACGTCGTCGCCCGTCCGCCGTGGGCCGCGCGCTTACGGAACATGAGCCTCATTCTAGCAAGGCTGCCTCGTTCCGCCGGCTCTCGCGTTTCACCGCGAAACTTCTACAATGAGAGGAGCCGTGCCTGCGCCGCATATTCCGACGCCGCTCGATCTGCTGGGGCATCGCCGCTTCTCGTTTTTCCCCTCGCTCGTCAACGTCGAACACAATGAATGGCTGTTCCGCCGTTCCGATTGGGATGAGATCCAGGTGATCAACACCAAAACGCACCAGGAGCTGTGGATTCCCCGGCGCTTTCTCGGAGGCGTTTCGAGCACGGAAGAACCGGTCGTGATCGTCGGCCTCTTAAAGGAGCTCGAATATCGCGAAGGTGTGGTCGTTCCGCTGGTGCGCCGCGTGATCGAGATGCCGCGCGCCGTCAACGACGTTCCGCGCCCTGCGGGTTATGCACCCGCGCCCGGGCGGCTTGCACCCGTGGTGGGGATTCGCACCGAAAGCGACAGCCATCCGTCGAAAGGCCGCGGCCTGCTGCCGAAAGTCGCCGTCGGCCTGTTGACGTGCGTCGTGGGATTGGTCCTGTTTCGCGACGGTCCCCTCTCCACGCGTGCGCGCTTCTTCACTGCGCCCGCCCGCCTGCCGCTGCCTTACACCGCGAACGACGACTACCTGTCCGTCGTCAGCCGTGCCGGTCGGCCCGCTTCGGACTCCGTGCGCACGCCGTCATCGGGTGGTGAAGTTCACGTTCTGCGCTATCCCGATCGAGGCTACTCGCTCGTTCTTTTCGGCCCGGACCGCGATCAGGCTCGCTACATCGGCGCGGTCGGCCGTGGCGGGCGCGTGATCCATTCGGTGACGCTCCCCGGCGGAACCGATTCGTCCGCGCTGCTCGTGCGCCTCACCGCGCGCTGACGGCTTCCCGCTCGCCCTCTTCCACGTTGACCCGCGTCAAGACCGCGAGCCCGGCTATGAAAAAGACGACCAGCGACAGAATCGCGATGCGATAGCTGTGCGTGAACTGCAGCGCCAGTCCGAAGATCAGCGGGCACAGCCAGCTGGTTCCCTTATCGCTGATTTCGTAAATGCTGAAGTATTCGGCCTCGCGCCCCGTGGGAATCATTTGCGCGTACAGCGACCGGCTCAGCGCCTGGCTTCCGCCCATCACGATGCCTACGGCGGCGGCGACGGCGAAGAACTGCGCGGTGGTGCGCACCGCGGCGTAAAGATACACGAGCGTTCCCGTCCACAGGACCAGGCTCAGGAGAACGGCGCGCTTGGCGCCCACCGCTGCCGCGATCCAATTGAATCCGAACGCACCGAAGAACCCCACGAATTGGACCATCAGGATCGCGAGCGTCAGCTGCGACACGGGAATTTTCAATTCGTCGTTGGCGAACTGCGAGGCCAGCGCGATCACCGCCTGAATCGCGTCGTTGTAGAGCAGGTAGGCGATCAGGAACGTGGTGGTTTCCGGAAACTGGCGGACGTGGCGCAAGGTATTGGCGAGCTGTCCGAGCGTATGCCGGATCGCGCTCTGGCCGACGCCTAGTATTTTCGCGGGGCCGCGATTTCGCAGCGTCAGCAGAGTCGGGATGGTGAAGAGAGCCCACCACACGCCCGACGAACTTAGGCTGATGCGCACGGCGAGCGCCTCGCTGATGCCGAGCTTCTTCGCGTTCACGAAGAGCAGTAAATTCAGCGCGAGCAGCAAGCCGCCGCCCAGGTAACCGATGCCCCAGCCTCTCGAGGAAACCGCGTCGCGCTCTTCCGGCGGCGCGATCTCCGGGAGAAACGAATTGTAGATCACTACCGAAGCCCCAAAACTGACGTTGGCGATGATGAACAAGACTCCGCCCCATAGATACATATCGTCTTTTAGAAAATACATGGCGATCGCGGCGGCGGCGCCCACGTAGGCCGTGCCCGCCAGGCATTGCTTCTTGCGGCGCCCATAATCGGCGATCGCGCCGATGACGGGCAGCACCAGCGCTTGCAGAATCACTGAGAGACTGACCAGGTAGCTCCAATAACTGCGCGCGTCGATGGTGAGGCCGAGGGGATGGACAAATCCATTTGCATCCGCCGCGGCCTTGGCCAACGCCGTGAGGTAGGGGCCCAGGAAGAGCGCGATGGCGGTGGTGTGGAAAGCGGAATTCGCCCAATCGTAGAGATACCATCCGCGCTGCTCGCGCGCGCTGTAGGGCGTCACAGCTTTTCGATTTTATCGAGGGCCAGCATCAGGCGCGACGCGGCTTCCGCGCGGCCCCCGAAGCGCAGATCGTTGTAGGCCTCGGTCGCCTGCACGGCCAGCGCCGCGAGATCCGGCTTCTTGAGCACCTGCACGAACTCCGCCGGAGTCAGCCACGGAGGCTTGCGCACGCCGCGTTTCTCGAGCAGCCGCAAAAAGCGCTGATACAGAATCGTCGCGTCCGAAGGCTGCGTTTCGCCGCGCGCCAGTCTGCGCGCGTGGGCTCTCTGCCGCCATAATCGCCGTACCGAGGGGCCCGCGAAGATCCACCACGCGAGCAACACGGTAATTCCACCGAGGAGGGGCACCCAAGGTCTTAAGAACTCCGCGAAATTGCTGAACGCGCCGGTGATTTGTTCGAACCGTGGGAATCGGAATTGCCGCCCCGGTTCGTGCATTTGCGTGAACAGCGCGATCTGCCGGTCCACGTCGTAGCTGACCACCCAATCCTGCCACACCTGATCGGCGGCGTCGGATAGCATAGCTAGCTTCGACAATAAATCCGGTGCGCCCGCCGAGGGATCCACCGGCGTGGGATCGAACGTCGTCCAGCCGCGCCCATCGAGCCACGCTTCCACCCAGCTGTGCGCGTCGGATTCCCGCACCACCTGCCAGCCTGTCATCGAATTGTACGTGCCGCTTTGAAAACCGGTGATCACGCGCGAGGGAATTCCGATGGTGCGCAGCATGACCGCCATCGCGGAGGCGAAATATTCACAATGCCCCTTTTTTCGCTCGAATAAAAAATACGACAGAGGATCGGCCACCGGCTTTGCCAGAAGCTCCAGAGTGTAGCCGTAGTCATGACGCAGGTGACTTTCGAGGGCGCGAGCCTGCTCCACTTCCGTGCTCGCTCCCGCGGTCATATCGCGCGCGAGCTGCGGAATCCGGGGATCGAGCGCAGGGAGACTTAAGAGCTCCTGGCGGAACGGACCGGCCAGAGGAGCCGTCGTGAAGCGCACCTCCGCCCATTCATCCGGCAGAAACCCGTACACGCTGTAATTCAATCCGCGGGCGCCGAATCGCGGCGGGACGTGAAACACTCCCCCGCGCGAATAGCGCAGGAAGGGGACATCGATGCGAATGGTTTCCGGATTTCCCGCGAAAAACAGCGTATCGGAAATCAGCGGGCTGAGGCGCGCCTGGTAAATCAAATTGCGGCCGAGGCGCGTTCCGATGACGGCGTTGCGCAGAGCGATCACGCCGGTGTCGACGCGCACTAACTGATCCGGTTCCGGATTAGACCAACTCGTTCCGTCGAACTTAGAGAGCGCGGAGCCGCGCCACTTCACCGGGAGGAATCCCTCGTTTTGATAGGAACGCACATGCAGGACGGGCGTGTTGTTACGTTTGAGTTCGCCGATCTCGCCGAGCCTCACGGAATTCGAAAAGCCCATCAGCCGCGCGCGTGGCGGTCCCAGCCGCGCAAAAGCCGCCCGAGCGGTGCGCGGCAGGATCAAAAACATGGCCGCCGTCAGCAGGAGGATTCCAAGGAACAGGAATCCGGACAACCATCCCAGACGCAGCGAAAAAGACGGCAGCCCCGCCCGGGAGATGGTCGCGGAATCGGCTGCTCCGCGATAGACCTCGCCGCTCGCAAAGGCGACGATCGCAAAAAACACGAAAATCGACAGATAAATCAAAAAACTTGCGCCGCCCGAAAGAATTGCCGCGGCAATCAACTCCAGCCCGGCAATCACTTTTAGATAGCCGAAGTCGCGCGCCGTTTTTGCGGTGATCAGCTTTAGCACCGCCAGGAAGAACACCATGTGGACCGTCGCCAGCAGGAAGCTGCCGGACAGATAATACCAGTCGATCGGAAAAAATCCGAGGTAGAGGAGCGCCAGCGCGCCGGTCACGCGGGACGGCAATACAAAGTGGACGACACCGGCCGTCATCAGCGCGCGCAGAATCAGTCCCGCCCCGCCGAACAACGTGGCGGGCCAATCCAGCAGACGTGATCCGAGCACCGCGAGATATCCGGCCGTCAGCATGCCCAGAAGCGCATACTCGAACGTCCGGCCGATCGCCTTCGGAACGGCGCTGGCGGCGCGATTGTTCACAAATCCATTGTGCTACATGTGTGCTGCGGCAATCAGTCCTACGGCTTCCCTGACATCCTTGGTTTCGGTTCGGCGTAGCGTGTGTGTTACACGTAAGGAGGGTGCCGGACGAACGAATTCGCGGCCTGCGCTAACCGCGGGCTTTTTGCCGGAATCCCTGAATCGCACCCGTCGCTAGGATCTTTGCTCCATAATGAAATTCATTCCCTATGGCGAAATATAAACCCGCCGGCTCGCGCAAAAAACCGGCGGCGGCCTCGAACGTCCGAGCTATCCCTTGCCTGATCGTGATTGTCGGCGTTCTGCTCGTGATCTCGCTGCTGTTTTACGAAATGTTGAAATCGAGCTAAACGCCGCGAATAAGAGAGCCCTGCGAAAAGAGAACGAATGCGAATCGACCAGCGAAGTCCCGGCCAGATGCGGCCGGTGAAAGTCACCACGAACTATCTGCTGACGGCCGAGGGCTCGGCGCTGATTGAAGTCGGCAACACGCGCGTGCTGTGCACGGCCTCGGTGGAGGAGAGCGTGCCGCCGTTCCTGCGCAATTCCGGAAAAGGCTGGGTGACGGCGGAATATTCGATGCTGCCGCGAGCCACCGCGACGCGTACCCCGCGCGAGGTCACCAAGGGACGCCCGTCGGGACGCACCATGGAGATCCAGCGCCTGATCGGACGCGCGCTGCGCTCCGTGATCGATCTCGACGCGCTCGGCGAGCGCAGCATCGTTCTCGATTGCGACGTTTTGCAAGCCGATGGCGGCACGCGCACTGCGGCCATCACGGGCGCCTACGTCGCGCTCTCGGCCGCGATCCGGAAGTTGGTCAAGTTCGGTACATTGAAACGCTCTCCGATTCGCGATTTCGTCGCGGCCACCAGCGTCGGAATCGTCGGAGGCGTGGCCATGTTGGATCTTTGCTACCAGGAAGATTCGCAGGCCGACGTGGATATGAACATGGTAATGACGGGTGCGGGACGCTACGTGGAACTGCAATCGACCGCGGAGAAAACTCCTTTCGACGACGAGCAGCTCGCCAGCCTGATTGCGCTCGCGCGTCAGGGAGTCGCCGAGCTAGTCGCCATCCAGCGCCTGCTTGAACAAGCATGACGGAAAACGAATGACGGTTTATTGCGCTACCGGGAATCCCGGCAAATTACGGGAATTTCAACTGGCCGCGCCCGATTTTGACGTGCAACCGCTGCCGGTCCCGGTCCCCGCTCCCGATGAAAACGGCGACACCTTCGAGGCGAACGCCGCCGAAAAGGCGATCGCTTACGGCCGGCACGTCGCCGGATATCTCTTCGCCGACGACTCCGGCCTCGAAGTGGACGCGCTCGGCGGAGATCCCGGCGTGCGCTCCGCCCGCTATGCGGGAAAACACGCGACCGACGAAGCCAACAACGCGCTGCTCCTCGAACGCCTGCGCGGGAAAGCGAATCGTACGGCGCGATTCCTCTGCGTTATCGCGTTGGTCAAAGACGGTCGCTTGGTGAAGACGTTTCGCGGCGCCGTCGAAGGACGCATCCTCGATGGCCCGCGTGGAACGGGTGGATTCGGCTATGATCCGCTTTTCTTCTATGAGCCATTCGGATGCACGTTTGGAGAAGCGTCGACGGAGCAGAAGATGACCGTCAGCCATCGCGCCCAGGCGCTCGACGCCATGTTCGCTTATCTGCGCGGACTCGGGTTGAAAAATAACGCCTCGAAATGACGCTCCGCTCTAAAAATAGCGCTTCCACCTGAGAAAACCGATGTTGGTCTTTGCGTCGAGGATTTTGCCCGCCTTGATCATCGCGTCGATTTCCTTCGCCGCGAACCACTTTGTTTCGATGCGCTCATCCTCCATGGGCTTGGCTGCTCCGGCCGTCAATCCCGTGGCGAGATAGATCGTCATCTTTTCCGTCAGAAATCCGGGGCTCGGATAAAACTCCGCGATCTTGCGCATCACCCGCGCCCGCAATCCGGTTTCTTCGGCAAGCTCGCGGCGCGCCGTCTGAATGGCCGTCTCGCCCGGGTCCATCGTTCCGGCCGGCAGCTCCCACAAGTACCGTCGCGCGGGGAGGCGATACTGCCGGACCAGAAGAATGCGCTTTGTCTCGTCCACCGGCATCACCACGGCGGAGCCGCGATGCTGCACGATGGCGCGCCGGATTTCGAAACCGCTGGGATCGACGGCGTGATCCATCGTCACCGTGAAAATCCGATTGGTCGTGATTTCTTTTGACGAAATAAGTTTCATTTCTGTTTGATAAGTTCGGCAAACTCGGAAGCTCCGCGCGTATTCACCACGTCGGCGGCTTCCAGCCAGCCCCGCCGCGCCATGCGCACGCCGTACTGCATGTTGGCCAGATGCTTCGTCTGATGCGCGTCCGTGGAGATGACGAACTTGCAGCCCTTGGCGCGCCCCGCGCGTATCAGGGGAGCCGAAAGATCCAGACGCTCCGGACTTGCGTTGATTTCGAGCAGCACGCGGCGCCGCGCCGCCTCTGTCGCGACCACATCGAAATCGAAGGGATAGGAATCGCGATGCAGCAGAATCCGCCCCGTAGGATGCCCCAGCACGCGCAGGTGCGGGCATTCGAGCGCGCGCAGCAGCCGATCCGTCATCTCCGCGGATTCCAGATTCATATAGCTGTGCACGCTCCCGATCACCCAATCGAGCTCCGCCAGGGCGTCGTCCTCCAGATCCATGCTCCCGTCGCGGCGGATATCGCATTCGATCCCGGAAAAGACCCGCAGGCCGAGTTCACCGTCTTTCATCTCGCGAACGCGGTGCGCGAACGCCACCGCGCGCTTCTCGTCCAGGCCATTGGCCATCGCCAGAGCCTTGGAATGATCGGTAATCGCCACGTACTCGTAGCCCGCTTGGCGCGCCGCCTCGGCCATTTCTTCGAGCGACGCGCGGCCGTCGGTCTCCGTCGTATGCATGTGCAGATCGCCGCGAATCTGATCGAGAGTAACGAGATGCGGTAGGCGATGTTCCGCGGCAGCTTCTATTTCGCCGGAGTTTTCGCGCAATTCCGGCGGGATCCAATCCAGGCCGAGCGCCGCGTAGATCTCTTCTTCAGTCGCGCTCGCGACACGCCGGCCGTCTTGCACCCGGGCGAGTCCGTATTCGTTGAGCGTCAGTCCCATCTTCTGGGCGCGCGACCGCAATGCCACGCCGTGTTCCTTGCTTCCCGTGAAATACTGCAGAGCCGCGCCGTAGCTTTCCGAGGACAGTGCCCGCAGGTCGACCTGCAGCCCCTCGAGACCGAACTTGACGCTCGCCTTGTTCGGTCCCTTCCCGAGAATCTCGTGAACTTTCGGATGCGCCACGAATTTCTCGATCGCTTCGGGAGCGCCCGGCCCCGTGGCCAGAAGATCCAAATCGCCGATGGTTTCTTTACCCCTTCGCAGACTGCCCGCGGCCGTGACGAACTCCACCCCGGGAACGGCGCGTAGATACTCGATGAACTCGTCGGCGACGCGCTGCCCGAACGAAAGCAGAAAACGCCCCTGCGTTTGCCGGTACGACCCGATCGACCGCAGGACTTTTTCCTCGAGCTTCGCTCCCATGCGCGGCATTTCGCGCAGTTTTTGTTCCTTGCAGACGCGCTCCAGGTCGTCGATGCTTTGCACCCGGTACGTGTCGTACAGCGCCCGGACGCTTTTCGGGCCCAGGCCCTGTATGTTGAAAAGTTCGAGCAGCGACGCCGGATACTTGCTCAGCATTTCATCGCGCCGCTCGAAGCTCCCTCGCTCTTCGATCTCCTGAATCACGGATGCGATCCCCTTGCCCACTCCCGGTATGTCGGTCAGCTTCCTGGCGGGATCTTTCACGATCGACGAAACCTGTTCGGGATAACTTTGCACGACGTCCGCCGCCGTTCGGTAACTGCGAATGCGGAACGAGTCCTCGCCGGCGATCTCCATCAGATCAGCGGTCTCCGCAAGCAGGCGGGCTATCGCGCGATTCTCCATCTAGACTTTCCGGTTGCTGGCCGTCCTCGCGCCGTCTTTCGCCTCGCCCTGGTCGTGCTCCGCCCCCGCCATTCCGTAAGGCTCCACGTGCACCAGCACGTCCTCCACCCACGGCACTTCGGTCTTGACGCCGATGCGCACGGCGGTCGCGATGTCGTGGGATTCTCGCACGGTCAGCTCCGGGTCCACCTCCAGGTGCAGATCGACATGATAGCGCAGGCCGGTCTTGCGGGCGAAACATTTCTCCACGCCTTTCGCGCCCGGTACGCGCACCGCCGCCGCGCGGATTTCACTCATTTGTCTCGCGTCGGGCATCGTGTCGGTCAGTTGCAGGCCGGTTTCGCGAGCGACTCTCAGACCCACAAAAATGACGATCAGGCCGACGCCCACTCCCGCCCAGTGGTCCGCGGCCACATATTCCGGGCGAAGCAGCGCCAGCGATAATCCGGCCAGCGCCACCAGCCCGGACGACAGATCGAGCAGATCGTGCCAGGCATCGGCCTGCAGGCTCGAACTTCCCGTGCGCCGCGCGGCTCGAAACTTCGCCGACGCGAAAAAGCCCTTCACCACGATCGATAAAAGGAGCGGCCAGATCGCATAAGCCGCAAGCGGGTGAGCTGCGTTGCGCTGGTTCAGCGACTGCAGGCAGATCCCGGTGCCGATCACGGCGAGCAGCACGCCGATGGTCAAGCCCGTCAGAATTTCAAAGCGCCCATGTCCGTAAGGATGATCGCTATCGGACGGTTTCGCGGCGATCCACAGGCCCAGCAGAACCAGTCCGGACGTCAAGCAATCGGAGGCCGATTCGAATCCATCGGAGACCACGGCGGTCGAGCCCGCCGAGAGCCCCACGCTTATCTTCACCGTCGCCAGAACGGCGCTGGCGGCCAGGCTGAACGCGGAAATGCGCCGTGCCGTGGCCTCTTGGCTGCCCATACAGTCGAGTGTCTCACGGGGGAGTCTGGGAGCGGCCGCGGGAATCCGAGGTGTGAGAATCTGAGGTGTGCGCGAGCCGCGAACGGTGCTTCCCCATGAAATCGATGCTGTTCCCGATCGGCCCGCGGTCTTTTTGCTGTGGGCCGGCGAAGGCGTCCCCTATCTCGCGCGGACCTCGCTGTTGCGCCGCCGCTTGAAACGTCTGCTCAGCGAGCCCGCCCGCGTCTCCCGGCTTTTGAAGTTGGGAGGCGTTGTCGAACGCATCGATTTTTGGCTGACCGGCTCTCAGCTTGAATCCGCATTCATTCATCTGGAGCTCGCCAAGCATCACTATCCGGAAGATTGGCAGCGCATTACGCGCTTGCGTCCTCCGGCGTTCGTGCGCCTGACGCTGGATAATCCGTTTCCTCGAACGGTCGTCACCACGCGCTTCGGCCGGGGCCTGCTCTACGGACCCTTTGCAAGCCGCGCCGCGGCCGAGCGATTCGATGCCGCCGTGCTCGACCTTTTTCAAATCCGGCGTTGTGAGGAAAATCTGGATCCTTCGCCGCAGCATCCGGGTTGCATTTATGGCGAGATGAACAAATGCGCGCGTCCCTGCCAGCAAGCCGTGAGCGCCGAGGAGTATCGCCACGAAGTTTTGCGCTTCGAACAGTTTCTGCGCACCGACGGAGCGTCTCTCCTGGAACCCGTGGAGCAGGCTCGCGATCGCGCGAGCGCCGATCTGCGGTTCGAGGAAGCCGCGCGATTGCATGAGCGCGCGGAGCGCATCAAAGAAGCGTGTTCTCTCGCGGGAGATTTGGCGCGCACGCTCGACCGTCTCGCTGGTGTCGCCGTCACGCCTTCGGCCGCCGTCGAATGCGTCGATCTCTGGTTCCTGATCGGCGGCCGCTGGCAGAAACAGATTCGGCTGCCGCTGTCGGAGGCGGCCGGAGCGGGGCAATCCATGGATCATCGCCTGCGCGACGCCATCGCCGCGCTCCAGCCGGAGGGCGCGCCGCGCGCCGAACATCTCGCCATTCTTACGCGCTGGTACGGATCGAGCTGGCGCGATGGCGAGTGGATCGCCATCGATTGGCCGTCGAAAATTCCTTATCGCAAACTCGTGAACGCGATCGCGCGTGTCGGCAAGCCGCCGGCGATGCCGTAGCGCGACCTTCCTCAGCGGGCGAAGTACACTGGGGCATGAGCCTGCTTCGCAGACTCCGCGCGCTCTGGCCCGGCGCCTTCCGCCAGCACGTCACGCGCACGGGCCTCATTTTCGCGGGAAGCGTGGTGCTGCTGGCCTTCGTGGCCGTGCTCTCCGCGAATAACCTCCTGTTCCTGATTCTTGCGGCGATGCTCGCCGTCCTCGGCATTTCGGGATTTGTCAGTAAATTGAGTCTGGCGGGGCTGGAGATTGATATTCTGCTGCCGGAGCACCTTTCCGCCCGCCGCAAGTTCCGCGCGGCTGTGCGCCTGAAAAATTTGAAGCGCTGGATGTCGTCCTTCGCGATTCGCGTAACCGGTTCGGCCGCCGCCGGTTTCGATTGTTCGCTATTTTTTCCCGTGATTCCGAAGGCCACGACCATCGAGGAGCCCGTCGATCTCTTTTTTCCCCGGCGCGGCCGCTGGCGCGAGCGCAGCTTCGAGTTCACCACGCGTTTCCCTTTCGGCTTCGCGGAGCGGCGCGAGGAAGTGACGACGCGCCATGACATTCTCGTGTATCCCTGCCTCGATGGCCGTCCCGAACTGGAGAATTTGTTGGCGCTGATTTCCGGCGATCTCGAAGCCCGCCGGCGCGGCCTGGGCCACGATTTCTATCGTATTCGTCCCTACGAAGCTCTGGAGAGCGCCCGCCACGTCGATTGGAAGGCCACGGCGCACACCGGCGCCCTGCAACTGCGCGAATTCGCGCGCGAGGAAGATCAGGAAGTGTGGATTGGCCTTGATATCAACGTGCCCGACGAGTCGCTCGAGTCGTTCGAAACTGCCGTCGATTGCGCGGCCTTTCTCTCGTACCGCTTGAACCTCCGCGGCGCCCGCGTGCGATTTCGCACGCAGGAAGTTTCGATCGCGGTTCCTTCCGAAGGGACGATTTACAGCGTGCTGCGGTATCTCGCGCTGGTGACTCCGCGAGCTGCAGCGCCGCTCGCGCCCGCGCCGGAATCCGGACGGATCGAAATCATTTTGACCGCGAATCCCCAGCCACCGGCTGCGGACGGGCACCCGGGAAGTGCGGTGAGGGTCCTGGATCCCTCGACGCTTCCGCATGTGCCGCCGGCAGGCGGCGTCGTTCGCAACGCCTGAGATCCAACGCGATCCGCCCGAAGCGCAAAGGGTGCGCGCGCCAAATGGATCAGGAGCCGTTTCGCGCCGCGCTCTGTTTTGCGCGAGTTCTTCAAAAGATCAGTTTCAGCCCGAATTGAATCTGGCGCGGCGTGGTGGCCTGCGTCGTGATCAGTCCGGCGGACGGACTGACCGACGTGCCCGAAAACACGATCGCGTTGGGTGTTCCGAAGTTCGAGCGATTCAGCAGGTTGAAAAACTCGGCGCGGAACTGAAGGCTGACGCCTTCACGGATGGCGGTGGTCTTCATCAAAGAGACATCCGTTTCCGCCAGACCGGGGCCTTCGTAGACGCTTCTGCCGAGGTTCCCGTAAGTTCCCGGCGTCGGCAGGAGGAAAGCATTCGGATTGAACCACTGTCCCGGGTTCCCCTCCACTACCGGGCCCTGAAAAGCCGGATTCAGATTAGGACGGTCCGGATTGCGCGTGTCGCCGTCGCCGGAGCGATTCGTCCCGATCTGCGGCGTCAGAGGAAATCCGCTCAGCAGCGTCGCGATCCCGTTCAACTGCCAACCACTCGCAAACTTGTCGGCGAAACCGCTCGCGTTTTTGAGGAAACGCTTGCCGCGGCCGAACGGCAGCACGTAGCTTCCGGAAATGCTCGCCTGGCGGGCCGGGTTCAGAGCCGAAGGCCCCCAGTCCCGTCGCGGGTCGGTGCGGTCGAGAACCATTTGCGGCTGGTTGTTGGCCTGGGCGATGGTCAGTCCCGAGTTCATATCCAAGCTCTTCGACCAAGTGAAGTTTGCGCGCAACTGCAGGCCATTGGTCATGCGGCGCGTGACCTCGGTCTCCAATCCGTTGTAGCTGCTGTTGCCTTCCGTATACCAGAAGAATCCGGCGGGAAGATTCGGATTCGGGCGACTAGTGCCCGGACCCGGGATGTACTGCGCGCCCTGCGGCACGGTGTGCGGTATGCTCGCGAGGCTAGCGGCCGTAGCATTGCCCCCGGCCAGACATCCGCTCGCGCTCTGGCAAATCTGGGTCGGAATGCTATTAGGATCCACGCTCAGCAATCCGTGATATCCGTGTGAACCAATGTAGGCCACGCGTAACGCCATGTTCGTGCTCAACTGCTGTTCGATGGAGAGATTCCACTCTTCCACGGTCGGCGTCTTGGCGTTGGCCTGGATGCCTTGCGGCGCGAAAACCGTGCCGGGCGGAGGCTGCGCGCCCGGAGTGATCGGCAGGAACGACGAGATTGAGCCCGAATAGGTCGCGGAGCCGTTGTACGGCGGTAGCGAATTGAGCAGGAACGCCAGCGAGTCGATCAATGAATAATAAGTCCCGAAGCCCGCGCGAATCGCCGTCTTGCCGTTTCCGCGAGGGTCCCAGGCAAGCCCGATACGCGGGCTGAACAGATGCGTGGCGTTATTCTGCGTGAACACCGAATTCGCCACGCGCGGCGCCGTCAGCAGGATTCCGTTGCTATCGGTGATGTAGTTGGCGGCGCGGCCCGAGACTTCGTTCCAACCGGTAGTGAATTCCTGACGCAGGCCGACGCGCAGGGTCAGGTTCGGACGCAGCTTGATGGCATCCTCCACGTACCACGCGCCGAATAGGCTCCTCCAGCCGAGCTCGTTGGCCGAAGGAACTACTTGGAAATTGCTCGCGACTCCCTGGAGAAACGTCGTCGGGGTGGTGAACGTCGCTACCCCGAGCTGCCGGGAAGCGCTGTTTTCGTTGTCGCGCAGTCTCTGGAACCACACGCCGAAACTGATTTGATGAATGCCGTGCGTCCACTGCACGCCGTCGGAAAGCGTAAAGAGATTGCGGCGATTCCATGACCCTGCCGCATTGTTGGGGCCGGCCGAAGTGAGCGTACCGGCTGCGGTTGTGGTGGCGCCTCCGCCGATGATGATCCCGCCGGGCGCCTGCCCCGTTACGAACGACAGGCTGGGATCAAATGAGGTAGACGAAGCGGAATCGAAATTGAAGGCCGCGCGAGAGAACCCAAAAGTGAAGCTGTTCAGCATGCTTGGGGAAAAGATATGCGTTTCCTGGAGACTGGCGACCTGGCTGGTCAGTCCCGCCGCCGCTGCAAACAGCGGATCCGCCTGCGGGAGGAGGCTATTGCCCTCGTCGATCGTATACGCGAAGGAAACCGTGTCGCCGTTCCGCAGGATGTAGTCGGCTCGCGTGGTTCCAAAATCTTCATGCACGGTTTGCTTCGGATTATTGAAGGAAAGAGCCGTTCCGGACGCAACGCCGTTGACCAGCCGTTCCCCTCCGTTGGGTTGCGGCCAGAACGACATATATCCGAGCATGGTCGGATTCAAGCCCGTAACCGGAGCATAGTGCCCGGCGGAGTCCGGCAAATTTCCGAGCCGCATTTGAGCGTCCGGGACCACGCTGACGCTGCTGACGGCCAGGCTCTGGCGGAATCCTTCATAGTTGCCAAACAGGAACAGACGATCCTTCTTGATGGGACCGCCCAACGCGCCGCCAAACTGATTGCGGCGGAACGGCGGCACGTCCGCCTTATCTAGGAAACTGCGCGAATCAAGCGCGCTGTTGCGCAGAAATTCGAACAGCGAGCCGTGCACCTGATTGCTGCCGGACTGCGTGACGATGGTTACCTGCGCGCCGGCGCGCTTACCGTACTCCGCCGAATACGTTTCGCTCAGGACGTTAAACTCGCGGACCGCGTCGATGCCCAGCAGTTCGCCGCTGACGCCGCCGGGTGTTACCGCCAGCTGGCTCGATCCGGTGTATTCAACTCCATTCAATAAAAAGATATTGTCGCCGGGGCGGCGTCCTGCTACCGCAAAGGTGTTGCCGTTGCTGGTAATGGTGTTGGGGCTTTTCAGGTTGTAGGCGATCGCACCCGGATTCAGGGCGATCAGGTTATCAAAGCTGCGCCCGTTGAGCGGCAGGTCCTTCACCTCGCGTTCCCCCACGAGCCCGGATACCGATGCTGTCGTTGTGTTCACCACCGGAGCTTCGCCCGTGACGGTGACCTGTTCCGCCACCTCGCCGACCTCCAGGGTCAAGTTCACCACGGCTTCCTGGCCCACCGCGAGCTGGACTCCAGAACGGATTTCCGACTTGAATCCCGTCTTCGAAGCGCGGATCTCCTGCGGCCCAATCGGCAGGGCCGGAACTTCGTAGTTGCCGGCCGCGCCGGTCGTTACCGTGCGTGCGGCTCCCGTCTCCTGGCTGGTGACGGTCACCGTAACGCCTGAGATAGAGGCTCCGGAGGCGTCCTCGACGCGCCCGGAAATCGCCGCCGTCACTTGCGCCCATGCCGGAACTCCGAAACTGACCAGAGCAAGACCAGCGAAAGTCAATACCCGAAACGCGGATATCTGAAAGCGGGAACAACTCCTGGGCTTCGTGTTCATCGGAAAAAGACCTCTGTGTTGATTTAGATTATCAACAATTGTTGCCGGCGTTTTAGGACCACGCGCGCACCGCGCAAAGCAGAGGGAAAGCTGGAAAGCGAGTCCGGGATTCGTCTCACACCGCGGGAAAATTCTTTTGCAGCGTTTCGAGCACGGCGGCGGCGCGGCCGGAATCGATCGAATTAGCCGCAATCTCAATCGCCTCCCTTAGGTCGTTCGCCCGGCCGCAAGCGAGCAGCGCGGCGGCGGCGTTCACAACCGCGATGTCCCTCCGGGCGCCTGGTTCTCCGGCCAGTATGCATTCGATCATTGCTGCATTCTCCATCGCATCCCCGCCTGCCAGTTCGTGAAGCGACGCCCGGCGAATTCCGAAATTCTCGGGCGCCCACACGTGCTTTTCGACACGCCCTGTCCATACTTCGTAGACGTCCGTGGCGCCGGTCGTGCTGATCTCGTCAAGCCCCGCGGTGGCCGAAATGAAGCCGTGCACGACGAACGAATGCCCCGTGCCGAGCTGGCTCAAGGCCTCCGCGATGATGGCAGCCGCCTCGGTGGAAGGCGCGCCGATCACCTGATATTGCGCGCGCGCCGGATTCGCGAGCGGACCCAACAGGTTGAATACCGTGCGCATTTTCAGTTCGCGGCGGGCCGGTTGCGCATATTTCATGGCCGGATGCAGGTGCGGAGCGAATAAAAATCCCAGACCGATTTCGCGGATCGCCCATACGGATTCCTCGGGCGTCAGAGCGATGCGCACGCCCAGCGCTTCCAGGACGTCCGCGCTGCCGACGCGCCCGGAAATCGCGCGGTTCCCGTGCTTCGCGACACGCGCGCCCGCTCCCGCAAGGATGATCGCAGCGACCGTGGATATATTGAATGTCCCCGCGGAATCGCCGCCCGTCCCGACAATATCGATGACGTCCGGACCGGCGTCGATGAAAATAGATTTCTCGCGCATTGCCAGCGCGAATCCGGCGAGCTCGGAGGCCGTCTCGCCCTTCATGCGCAGAGCAACCAGGAAGCCCGCGATGGCGGCGTCGCTCGCGCGTCCATCGAGCAGCACGCTCATGGCTTCGTAGGCCTGCTCGAACGTCAGGTTTTCGCCGGCCGCCGCGCGATGGAGAAAGGGAAGCAGGGACATGCGGAATCTATCATCATCGCGCATTTGTGGGAGAATAAAGCTGCGGAGAAGCCACCTTATCTGTGGTGACAAACGAACAACTATACCTCGCGATCGGCATACCGATGCTGTTCAACGCAACGTTGATCGGAATCGTGGTGGCTCTAATCAATACGAAATTCGGCGCCATCGACAAACGCTTCGACGATATGCGGGATCTATGGCGGGCCGAGTTGCGTCGCGTGGAAGAAGTTCTCGATGCGCGGTTGAAGCATATCGAAGAACGCGGTTAGGGCGCGCTACGATTCTTCTTCACCGCGAAAAGCATTCCACTCCACACCCCATCGAGCGAGCAAATCTTGTAATCCACCAATCCCACTGCCAGCGCGACCTCTCGCACGAAGTTTCCATTCAATCCGTCTGAGCGTCCCTTCCGCCACACGATCCACAAGCGACCCGTCGACGCCAGCATGCGCCGCGTCCGGAGAGACGCCGCGAACTCGCCGGGATCGTGCACGAACCATATCGTGAGCGGGCCAATGGCGCGCGGATCTGCCTCCGTGAACTCCTCCAGAACACTACCCTCCGGCAGCGTGCCGATCACACGTGCATATTCGGCGGGCGGATCGATGAGCCCGACCCTCATCCCCTCCCGAATCCCCAATTTCTGCGCCGCCGTACGCTGTGAATCGCTTTGCATCATCTGCTTGGGGATGACCGGATCCTTCAACGGCTTGACGCGTTTCAACGCCCCGATCAATCGCGCGTGCGAAGCGTAGGTCGCGTCTGGAATTTCCTTCTGAATCGCCGCGACTTTCGCGGGTTCACCGCCCACGAAAATCAGAGGGATTTGACGCGTGGTCTTCGATCCTCGCAGCCAGGCGCCCACGTTGCGCCCGTGGGAAGGCAGGCGCGACAAATCGATCACGACTGCAAGTGTGGCGGCTTCCTGGATTTCCCGCGCGGAGGGCGCTTGGGTTCCAGGGTGATAAATAACGTGGTATCCGGCTTCGCGCAGCTCCGTGATCAGAGGCTCGGCCTCGCTCGGCCGCCTGTGGAAGAGCCGGACCGTTCGCATGAAAACAGTGTAACCATCCCGAAACATGCGTTCCGCCAGGGGCAAATGTTATAGTGAAATTTCGTCAGTTCCAATCTAAACCCCCATGAAGATTCATGAATACCAGGCCAAGGCTCTCTTGGTGAAGTTCTCCGTACCGGTGCCTCGAGGCGAGGTCGCCTATACGGTTGATGAAGCGGAGGCGGCGGCCAAGAAAATCGGCGGCAGCGTGGTCGTTAAGGCGCAGATTCACGCCGGCGGCCGCGGAAAGGGCGGAGGCGTCAAGGTGGCGAAGGACGCCGTCGAAGCGCGCGCGCTCGCCGAAAAGATCTTGGGCATGACGCTGGTGACCCACCAGACCGGCCCTGAAGGACGCGTGGTGAAGCGGCTGCTCATTGAAGAGACGCTGCCCATCGAGCGCGAACTTTATCTCGGCATCGTTCTCGATCGCGCCACCGGCAAAAATACGTTCATGGCATCGGCCGATGGCGGCATGGAGATCGAAGAGGTCGCCGCGAAAACGCCCGAGCGCATTCTGAAGGAGGCCATCGAGCCCGGCATCGGCCTGCAGCCTTTCCAGGCGCGCAAGCTGGCGTTCGGCATCGGCATTCCGGGCGCGGTGGCGAATAAAGCCGCGGCCGCGATGATGGCGCTCGCCAAGGCCACCGAATCGATGGATGCTTCGCTCGCTGAAATCAATCCGTTCATCCTGACCAAGGATGGCAACGTCTATGCTCTTGATGCCAAGATCAATCTCGACGACAACGCTCTGTTCCGTCACAAGGACCTGATGGAGCTTCGCGATCTAAACGAAGAAGATCCTCTCGAAGTGGAAGCGTCCAAGCACGGGCTCAACTACATCAAGCTCGACGGCAACGTCGCCTGCATGGTGAACGGCGCGGGTCTCGCGATGGCCACCATGGACATCATTAAATATGCGGGCGGAAGTCCCGCGAACTTTCTCGACGTCGGCGGCGGCGCGAACGCCGAGCAGATCAAGAATGCGTTTCGCATTCTGCTCTCTGACTCTGCCGTGAAGGCCGTGTTCATCAATATTTTCGGAGGCATCCTGCGCTGCGATACGCTCGCGACTGGCGTCGTGGCCGCGGCGCGCGAGCTGCAGGTCAAGCTCCCCATCGTGGTGCGCATGGAAGGCACCAACGTCGAACAAGGCCGGCACATTCTCAAGGATTCGGGTTTCAATTTTACGGTTGCCGACGGCATGCTCGACGGCGCGCGGAAAGTGGTGGGTCTGGCGATATGAGCGTTCTCGTCAACAGGAATACACGAGTGCTGGTGCAGGGTTTCACCGGCAAAGAAGGCACCTTCCACGCCCAGCAGGCCATTGCCTCGGGCACCACTGTCGTCGGCGGAACCACGCCCGGCAAGGGCGGCCAGACGCATCTCGATCGGCCCGTATTCAACACCGTCGCCTCTGCCGTGAAAGCCACCGGCGCCACCGCGACCGTGATTTTCGTTCCTCCGCCGTTCGCCGCCGACGCCATCATGGAGGCCGCCGACGCGGGCATCGAACTGGTGGTCTGCATCACCGAAGGCATCCCCGCGAACGACATGATCGTCGCGTGGCAATTTCTCCAGAGCCATCCCCGGACGCGCCTGATCGGCCCGAATTGCCCCGGCATCATTACGCCCGGAGAATGCAAAATCGGCATCATGCCGTATCACATCCATAAGCCCGGCCACGTCGGCGTGATTTCGCGCTCGGGCACGCTGACCTATGAAGCGGTCGGCCAGTTGACCGCGCTCGGCATCGGCCAGTCCACTTGTATCGGGATCGGCGGCGATCCCATTATCGGCACCACGCATCTCGATGCCATCAAGCTGTTCAATGCCGATCCCGACACGCATGCCATTGTGATGATCGGCGAAATCGGCGGCAACAACGAAGAAATCGCGGCCGCGTATATCAAGGAACATGTAAAGAAGCCGGTCGTCGGATTCATCGCGGGGCAGACCGCGCCTCCGGGACGCCGCATGGGTCATGCGGGTGCGATCATTTCGGGCGGCAGCGGCAAGGCCTCCGATAAAATGGCCGCCATGGAAGCCGCCGGGATTACGGTGTGCGCCACGCCCGCCGAAATCGGACAAAAGATCAAAGAGAGAATGCAGTAGCCCGCCCGTCTTCACCAAAACATTTTTATGGAAAGAACCTTTGCCATCATTAAGCCGGACGCCGTCGCGGCCGGGCAGTCGGGCGAGATCATCGCCCTCATTCAGAGAGCCGGGTTCCGCATCGTCGGAATGAAAATGAAGCGGCTGAGCCAGATCGAGGCCGAAGGCTTCTATGCCGTCCACAAGGAGCGCCCGTTCTATGCTTCGCTGGTCAAATTCATGACCGAAGGGCCAGTCATCGTCATGGTATTGGAAGCCCCGGACGCGATCAAAAAATGGCGCGATACTATGGGCGCCACCAATCCCGCCAACGCCGCCGAAGGAACCATCCGCAAGAGGTTCGCGACCTCGATCGAGCGCAACTGCGCCCACGGCTCCGATGCTCCGGAGACCGCGGCGGTCGAGATCCCGTTCTTCTTCGCGACCAGCGAATTGCTCTAACGCGGCGGCTTACAGCACCACCTGTTCGCGTTTCGCGAATGCCATGCGGAACGCTTGCTTGAATTGCGCGCTTCGCAGCAGGTTCACGCCTTGTGTGAACAGACGCACCGCGAGCGGCTCTTCGCCCCACAGCGCCCGCAGCGGACGCGTCACGCCGTCGTCGCAAATGTAGAACGCGCGGTCGCTCCAGTGCCTTCCGAAGATGTGCTGGTCGTAATCCCGCAGGACGTCCTCTACATTTTGCAGCACCCGCATGCATAGCGGTTCCATGTACTGCCGCGTCAGCAGGACGTGGCTGTAGCCCCCGCGAATTTCTTCGACGAACTCGGGGAACGACGACGCGTTCGAAAGATTCAGCAGCGTGTTCGGCTCCAGGCCATGACGGTCGCCTCCGGAAATGACCGGCTTGCCGACGTGGCGCGCCAGGTCGATCACCGTGCGGTTCTCCGACCAGGGACGCAATCCGTTCAGCTCGAACGCGTGCAAATACTGCTTGTAGGTGGCCGAAAACTGCCGGGCCGCCGCGCGATGGGCGTCTTCGCCAATCTTGTTTTCGTCCCAATTCGGATGGTTGAACACAATGAGCGTGTCGCGATTCGCCACCAGCATGCGGAAGATTTCGGCCAGCGGGACATTCGATTTCTGCTCCGTAAATGCCGCCAGTTCCGTCATGATCGCGCGGGCATGCTCCACCGGAAGATTGTGAACTCCCAGGTGGAAAAAGGTTCCTCCGAACGGCACCGTCCATTCGACCGACACCGGGACGGGTCGGCACTCCGCGCGATGTTGCAGGAGAATCGGCGCGTCGATATTGTCGTGGTCGGAAAGCGACACCACCGGCCTTAGCCCGAAGCATTCCGTGATCTGGCGCGTCTCCACTGCCCATGCCTCGTAGGCGGGAAGCGGGGGCGTCCACCACGCGCGTGAAAAATCGAAGGCGACGCCGTGATGACGCCGGTAGAAAGCCTCGCCGCGCTCCAGCGCGATCCGAATCGGGGCGATCCGCGCCGCCATGCGGTAAACGAAGCTCAGGTTTTCCTGCGAATGCAGCGTATGCCCATGCAAGGAAACCCCGGTTCGGAACCCGCCCGCGGGCCGAAGATCCTCTTCAAAGTGGATTTGGGAAACGTTCATCCTTCCTCCCCGATCACCAGAGTGGCGGCGTTCGATTACGGGATGATCTCAAGCGTGTGAATATCATTAAACATTTCTGATTTAAAACGTTGCGAAAACATGAGTTGGCGGGTGTGATTTTTGTTTCAGGAGGGGGAAGGTTCCCTATAATAGCGGTAGGCTGCCCGCGAACCGGTGTCGCGGGACGGCCGCTCCCCCGATCGAACATCCATGTCACGATACGCGGCGATCGATATCGGCAGTAATTCCATCCGGATGCTGGCGGCGGAGGTAAATCCGGCGGGCGAAATGATCCGGCTCGCGGCGGAGCGGCAGGTGGTGCGCCTGGGCGCCGGCGTTTTTCGCGACGGCCGCCTGAGCGAACCTTCCATGGATGCGGCGTGTAGCGCGCTGGAGGCCATGGTCGGGAAATATCGCAAGCTGGATCTGCTGGCCGTGCGCGCCGTGGGAACCGCCGCCCTGCGCGACGCCGGAAATCAGCCCGAGTTTCTGGCCCGCGCCTCCACGATTTTGGGATCTCCGGTCGAGATCATTTCCGGTCTGGAGGAAGCGCGCCTCGTGCATCTGGGCGTGCAGAGCCAGTGGCCTCATCCCGAGCAGCGCGTCTTGATCGTCGACGTCGGCGGCGGCAGCGGCGAAATTATTTTGGCCGAGGGCGGCCACATCGCCGATTCCTTTTCGAAGCCCCTCGGAGCGGTACGGTTGACCGAGCTGTTCCTCAAAAGCGATCCCCCGGACCCCCGCGAGCTGGCGCGCCTGCAGAACTATATCCGCGAGCGGATCGCCGGACCCGCCCTGCGCATCGGGGCGTCGAAAATCGATCGCATGATCGCCACGTCGTCCACGGCAGCCGCCGTGGTGTGCGCGGTGAATCGCGTGCGCCGCTCGAAACGCGATCATGCCGACCGGCTCGCCGCCACCGGCCCGCAGATCCGGCGCCTCTATCGCGAGGTCACCGGGATGAGCCTGGCGGATCGCCGTGGGATTGTCGGAATTGGCCCGCGGCGGGCGGAAATCATCGTCGCGGGGGTAGCCGTGCTGCACGAATTCATCGAGAACTTCCGGCTCCCCCGCTTGTACTATTCGACGGCCGGCGTGCGCGAAGGAATCATCGCGGACCTGGCGAATCGCCAGGTGGGGCTGGCCCAGGCTCGTCTGGATGCGGACCGCCGCCGCGTGGTGCAGACGGTTTCGCGGCGCTACGGGATTTCCTCGCCGCACACTCGCAAGGTGGCGTGGCTCGCCGTCCGTATTTTTGAGCGCCTCGGTTCGCTGCACGGTCTTCCCCCCGTCCATGGACAACTGCTGGAGGCCGCCGCCTACCTCTACAACATCGGGCATTTCGTGAACGAATCCAGGCACCATAAGCATTCACTCTACGTTGTGCAGAATACGGACTTGGCGGGGTTTTCGGAGTGGGAGCGCACGGTGATCGCGAACTTATGCCGCTATCACCGCAAGTCCATGCCGCAGCCGGCGCATTTGGAATTTCAGGCGCTCGACGCCGAAGGAAGGCGGGCGGTCGTGCTCCTGGCCCCCATCTTGCGCCTCGCGCTCGCGCTCGATCAGAGCCAGGATCAGCGCGTCGAGGACCTCCACGTGACCACGCAGGACCGGACTGTCGAGATTTACATCCGTTCGTCCAAGGATCTGGACGTGGAGGAATGGCACGCCGCGCAAGTCGGTCCCGTGTTTCGCGAGAGCTACGGGCTGCCGCTCGTGATTAAGGTGGAAGAGTGACGTGTGCCGGCAGGTGCGGCGTGTTGAAAAACGAGGCCCGTCTCAAAGGTGAAGCAGGTTGAAAAGGAAGCCAGTGGAACAACCGGACGCGCCGAAAAATAAAACGGTTCGAAAAAAGGCACTCCCGCCATTGTCTAAATTCGCGCTCGCCCGGACGCGCGGCCGTCTGAAGCGCGTGACCACGGAAATCGCGCGCGCCACCAAACATCCAAAAAATCCGGAGACCGCGCACGACCTGCGAGTCGCCATCCGCAGGTTTACACAATGCCTGCGGACGTTCGACGAGCTTCTCGATCCGGGACCCTCCAAGAAAATCCGCAAGAAACTGCGCACGCTGATGAAGCTGTGCGGAGCCAAGCGCGATTATGACGTGGGGCTCGGTGTCCTGGCGAAGGCTGGCCTGCCGGCCGAACACCCCACGTTCGCGCGATTTCAGGAACACCGGGATCGCGGGATGCGCGAATTGGCGCGCGCCTTGCAAAAAAAACACAAGTGGGACGTCACGGATCGTTGGCGGAAACAGTTGGCCCTCCGAAAGCGGCTGCCGGGTGTCGGCCATCCAGCTGCGCGTAGTGCGGTCCGACGGCGGGACGGAGATATCGAATGGGATTGGTCCGCCGGCGTTGCCGATAACGTCCGGCAAACCCTGCCGCGTTTGGCCGGTGATTTCTTCCGCCACGGCGAAGCCACGGCCGCCGCGCGTGGAAACTACGAGCTTCTGCATCCTTTCCGTCTGCGCGGAAAACGATTCCGCTACACACTCGAAGTTTTCGCCCCCTGCTATGGCGACGGATTGAATTCCAAGCTGCGCGCGCTCCGCGGATTGCAGGACCGCATGGGCGCCATCAACGACTGCATGGTGGTGCTGACGCTGCCGGGCATGAATCGCGCCGCCGTTGTCGCCGTGAGGAAACTCCTCGCCGTGCGCGATGCCGCCTTCCGGAAATATTGGGCCAGGACGTTTTCTCGCCGAAACCAGGAATCCTGGACACGCTTGCTCGCGAATCCCAGGCGCGCGCGATGATCGAAAGCCCGGAATGGGGATTGCTTGTTTTTGAAAATCCGCTCACCTCTGAAATTAGGCCGGTCATTCTGAAAAAACGGCCGCCTGCCGGATTTCCGGCAGGCGGTTCTTGCGCTTCCGCCATACTGGTAACAATGAGTCGCTTCCCGGTCTTTTTCTCCTTGTTATTCCTCTCCCTGAATTTCACAGTCGCCGCTTTGGCGCAATCTCTGGGAAATACCGGGACGATTCAAGGTACGGTCACGGACCCGTCCGGCGCCGTGGTGGCCAATGCCGAGATCATGGTTCACAACGTCGTCACTGGATACACGCAAACGGTCGCCTCGGACGCGAATGGCGCCTTTCGCTTGGGGAACCTTCCTCCGAATCGCTATCACCTGGAGGTGAAAGCGGCGGGCTTCAACCAGTTCTCGCAGGATATCGACATTCAGAATGCGGTGCCCGTCCAAGTCAAAGCCACGCTCGCGCTGGCATCGGAGGCCACCACGGTGACGGTCGAAGGCGCGGCGGAGGCGCTCGAAGTCGATCCTTCCGCGCACGTGGACGCCGACCGCAGCTTAATCCAGAAGCTTCCGTCCGGCGCTCCGGGCGGCGGCCTCAGCCAGGCGATCACTTACAGCACCGGCGGCGTCGCCGCGGACGCCAACGGATTCTTTCATCCCGTCGGCGATCACGCGCAGGTCAGCTTCGTCATCGACGGCCAGCCCATTTCCGACCAGCAAAGCAAGGTGTTCTCCACGCAGCTTCCCACCAGTGCGATTCAGAGCATGGAGATGACCACCGGTACCCCTACTGCCGAGTTCGGCGACAAAACAAGTTTGGTCGTGCAGGCTACCACTCGCTCCGGCCTTGGCGCGCCCCGCTTGTTTGGCAACGTCGATGCCTCCTACGGCACCTTCGGTCAGGGCGGGGGTGACGTCGGCTTAGGCTTCGGCACGGCCAAGTTCGGGGAATTTTTCGCGGCCGACGGCGTGCGGAGCGGGCGTTTCCTCGACACTCCCCAGCTTCAGCCCATTCATGACGCCGGCAACAACGGCACCATCTTCGACCGGCTCGACTATCAACCGAACGGCAAGGATGCCTTTCATCTGAATTTATTTTCCGCCCGCAACTGGACACAGATTCCCAATTCGCTGGACCAATTGACCCAGGATCAGAAACTGCGCGTGCTCACCTGGAGCATCGCCCCCGGCTACCAGCACACCGTGAATTCCCATACTCTGATCACGGTCAGCCCATATATTCGCAAGGATCAGATGAATTATTATGCGAGCCGGAACTACGCGACCGAGGATACGCCCGCGACGCAGTCCCAGCAGCGGCAGCTTTTGAACTGGGGAGCGAAGGCCGACGTCGCGACCGCCATCGGCCACAACAATATCAAGTACGGCGTCGATCTGAAGCAGACCCGGCTGCTCGAGAACTTTCAGTTTGGCGTCACCGATCCCGCGTTCAACTCTCCCTGCATATTCAGCAATGGCAGTGGCGTCGGCGACGCGGCCTTGACCGATCCGAATCAATGCGCGGCGGCCGGCTTCGAGCCCAACGTAGCCACGAACCCCAATGTGACGGGCACGCCTTTTTCGACCAGCCTGCTGCCGTACGATTTAAGCCGCGGCGGCCATCTCTTCAACTTCCACGACACCGGCGTCATCAATCAAGCGGCGGCCTATGTGCAGGATGGAATCACGCTCGGCAAGCTCGAAATCAATGTGGGCCTGCGCGTGGATCATTACGCCGGACTTTCCACCAGCACCCAGCCCGAGCCGCGCCTCGGCTTGGCTTATAACATCAAGCGCACCGGAACCGTGATTCGCGCCTCTTACGCTCGCACCATGGAAACGCCTTTCAACGAAAATCTGCTGCTGTCGAGCGCCACCGGCGCCGGAGGCCTCGCGCAGACCGTGTTCGGATCGAATTCGGTTCCTATCCAGCCGGGTTTCCGCAACCAATTTAATACCGGCTTTCAACAGGCCATCGGCAAGTTCATCCTCGTCGACGCCGACTATTTCTGGAAGTACACGCACAACGCTTTCGACTTCAGCACGCTGCTGAACACCAACGTCACGTTTCCAATCGCGTGGCACAACTCGAAGCTCGACGGCGTGACCGGCCGCGTGAGCACCACCAACCTGAAGGGCTTTCAGGCGTATTGGACTTTCGGCCACACGCGCGCGCGATTCTTCTTCCCGGAGAATGGAGGTCTGATCCCGCAAGGCACGCCGCTCGCCGGCAGCGTCTTCAGGATCGATCACGATCAGGCGTTTCAATCCAACGTGAGCCTCCGCTACCAGCGTCCGAAAAACGCCGAATGGATTTCGGTGATCTATCGTTTCGACAGCGGCCTGGTGGTCAGCGGCGTTCCCGACGCGGGCGCGGCCCTGGCGCTGACGCCGAATCAGGAGGTGACCATCGGCCTCGCCTGCAATGGAGTGTTTGCCACCGTCTCCCAGCCGCTCACTACGTGCCTCAATCCCAATGGTACCGAAGGCAAGGTAACGTCCACGCTCATCCGCCTTCCCCAGGGCGGCTACGGCGGCTTTCCGAGCCTGGAGAATGACGATCACAACCCTGCCCGCGTCCAACCGCGAAACTTGATCGACCTCGGCGTCGGCACCGACAACTTACTTCACAGGGAAGGGCACGTTCGCTACACCGCATCGCTCCAAATCGAAAACCTCACCAACCAAGTCGCTTTATACAATTTCCTCTCGACTTTCAGCGGAACGCATTTCCTCGCCCCGCGGACGCTGATGGCCAAAGTCGGCGTCGTATTCTAGCCCTTTTTCGTATAACCGCCGTCCCGGACGACACTCGCCGGCGAAATGGAACCGCGGAAATGTGAGTTGTATTGTAGAAATTTCCGTGCTAACCTCAATTAGCCGTAAGAAAGCCTAGTTGCGTCGCTTGAACTCCTACGAAACGCCGTTCCCTCGCTAGACCCTCAATCGAACTCCCTGGATTTCCCACGCTAGAAAAGAGAAACATATGAAAGAAACAGGAACCGTAAAGTGGTTCAACGCTGGAAAAGGATTTGGATTCATCGCGCGTGAAAACGGCGAAGACGTCTTCGTACATTTTTCCGCGATCGAGGCGAGTGGCTATCGTTCGCTCGATGAGGGAGCCAAGGTTTCCTTCGTCGTGACGCGCGGACCCAAGGGTCTGCAGGCCGAACAAGTCAGCCTCGCGTAAATAGAAATCGAAAGGTCGCGCCGGCGCTCGTGAGGCTCCGGCGCGTTGTAATATCAGGGTGCAATCAGCGTGCGTCCGTTTCGGCGGACGCCCGCCTCGTTTTCAGGAAGCGACGGCCCCTCGGCGCTCTTCGCTTGGGCTTGACAGGAGAACAAATCATGTCCAAGACATGCGGCGACACCGCCCGTTTTAACCGGCTTCGCAAGCAGAGAATCCGTCTGCGCGAGCGAGTTCGTGAAATGCGCGTGGCGCTGGAAGCTCAAAAGGCTGCAACTCCGCCCGAAGGCTCGAACCGGAAGGCGTAAGGATCGTCGGGCGGGCGCATCTTGCAATAAATTTCCACTAAATTTGTCTTTCGCCCAAGTTGTTGGGACGTGACTTTTGCGCCTTCCACCAGGGCCTCGAATTTAGCCGTATGACTTCGGGATGCACGCGCGTCTCCCAGCCGCCAAATTAATGTAGGATCAGGTTGTGCGCCCACTGGTATTGGTTCTTCTCGCCACCGCTGCGTTGGCTCAGAAGAAGCCAATTTTCATAATCGACGGCGTGAGCCCGCGCGAAGGCGGTGCCGCGGAATTACTTGAGGTTTTCTGCCCCGGCCAAGTTGAGGTTGGCGAAGAAGTCAAGTGCCGCGAAATTCTGGATGAAACTGCTGGTTTCGATTGCCCGCCTACGGCGACGATGGTAACTCGCGGCCACTTTTTGTCCCCTAAGAGCGAAGACGTTCTTCTGGCGCTCCACGCTTGTGAGCCTCATTCTGCGCACTTCGGGAGCACCGCGCTTCTAACCCGAGAGGGCGGCGCCTGGAGGTTGGTTTGGCGTAAAAACGGGTTAATCACGGACCACTGCCATCGGATGCCCCTCCGTAGTGGGCGCCAGATTCTGGTTTGCGAGCTGGTCGAGGGCTTGCCAGGCGTGACGTGGAGGGCGCTCTACGGAGTGGACGTGCTTCATGAACTGGACGTGTCGCGCGACTACTATGACGATCACGCGATCTTTAGTGCTACGGAGTCGATACCCTGCGGTAGGCCGGCTGATGTCGTAGGGGAGCCAATTACTCGCGCGTATATTGAGCGGGTCGAATTCCATCCTCGCCCTTCCGGTGATGGCGAGAATATCACCGTTTTTGCTCAGTATGGCGAAACAGCACTGACTGCGGAAATGATCGCAGCGTGCTCGGGTCCGCCTACGAAACCATACCGCATAGACTTCCTCTTCGATGGTCGCGACTACAAGGTAGCCGCTCACAGTACCAGCGCCTTGCGAGCTTTCGGCAGCCGTTGAACTCAGACGCTTCCCACCGCTGGCTGCGGGGGAATCCGAATCAATATCAATCGGCTAAACTTGTGCCGTGTTCATTCCGGAACTTGGAGGTTTCCATTGAGCCCAATCGAATACGGCGAGCAAATGTTTGGTCTTACTGAAGCGCTCGGGAAGGTGTCACGCCGCCAACTTTTCGGCTTCGGAGCGGCATGCCTCGGCGCCACGTGCCGGGGATTGGCCCAACAAAAAGAGAGGAACAAGGGCAAAATCGATGTCCACCACCACGTCGGTCCTCCCCCCGGCATGTCTAACGGCGCGGGCGGTCCAGCCTGGTCGCCCGAAATCGCCATCGAAGAGATGGACCGCAATGGCGTCGCCACCGGAATCGGTTTCCCTGGGCCCATTTCCGTTTCCGCTGATTTAGAACGCGGACGCAAACTGGCGCGCGTTTATAACGAGTACGCTGCTCAAATCGGGCGCGATCATCCTGAACGTTTCGGTCTTTTCGCCTCGCTGCCCATGCACGACATCGAGGGGACGCTCCGCGAAATCGAATATGCGCACGACGTCTTAAAAGCAGACGGCTTCGGCATTTCGACCAGCTACGGAAACATGTGGCTCGGCGATCCGAAACTTCGTCCCATCTTCGAAGAGCTGAATCGACGCAACGCTGTGGTATATGTCCATCCGAACGACGCGGTCTGCTGCACCCCCGCGACGATGACCTACGAAAAGAACGGAATCAGCGGCCCGTGGATCGAATGGCCCATGAACACCGCCCGCACCATCCTCAGCGTCATGGTGGCCGGTTACACCCAGGATTTTCCGAAGGTCCGGTTCATCTTCAGCCATGCGGGCGGTGTCATGCCGCTGCTCATCAGCCGGATTCAGGGCTTCTCGGATTGGGCGGCGGTCGGCCCCGAGAAACTCCGCCAGATGTTTCCCGAGGGTATCGGCGCGGAGTTTCGCAAATTCTATTTCGAATGCGCGCAGGCGTTCGACGCTCCTAACTTCGGGGCGATCCGCAAACTGGTGCCGGATTCGCATCTGCTTTTCGGAACCGACTACAATCGCTTCCCGATCGCCCACACGGTGAAGATTTTCGAGAATTTGAAGCTCCCCGCCAAAATCAGGAATGCGATTGGGCGCGGCAACGCCGAAAATCTTCTGCCTCGTTGGAGGGCTTGACGGGGAAGAGCTCGACCGGGGCCGAACGTGGAGTCAGGGAAAACGGCAATCCGGGCCCCGTCCCACGCGCTGGACGCAAGCTTTTCTTTCGATTATGATTCTAAATGGCCGTGGTGGACCCCGGCCGGTTTGGAGGCTTGCTTGAAACTACCGATCTCTCATGTTTTGCTGGGCGTCGCGATGCTCGTCCCCGGCGTATCACTGCTGGCGCACCATTCCCCTTCGGCCATCTTCAACATGAAGCAGAAGGTCACCATCAAAGGCACCCTGACCAAGGTGGATTGGGTGAATCCTCACATCGTGGTGTTCATGGACGCCAAAGGGGATGACGGCAACGTTGTCAATTGGAAGTTCGAAAGCAACCCGCCCCGCTGGTTTACCAAAGTGGGCGTCACCCGTGCGGATTTCGCATCATCCGTCGGCCAGATGGTATCCGTCGAAGTCGTGACGGCCATCGACGGATCTAAATATGGATATCTGCAAAAGATCACGTTTCCCAACGGCAACCAAATCTCTCTAGAAGAGGGTCAAAAAGAGGAGATCCGTCCATGAAATTCGATTTTGGTACTCGTGTGATTGCGCTGGCGGCCGCCCCGCTGCTGGTGGCTGCTCTTTCTTACGCCCAGGCTCCAACCTCAACTGCGGCCAAGGCGAAGTCTACTGCGTCGCCCGCGAAAATTCACCGCACTGCCGACGGCCATCCCGATCTCAGCGGAAATTGGTACTTCGGCATCGACCTGCCGCATGGCGACCTGGTAAAGGTTGTGGACGGCAAGGTTACGCGATCCCATTTCGATCAGACCGCGCGGCATCACGCGAGCGACGACGTGCCGGGCGCTCTGCCGTGGGACAAAGCCCCGTCCTACAAGCCCGAATACCAGGAGAAGGTGAAGTACCTTTTCACGAACGAAAGCAAAACGGATCCGGTCTTCTACTGCGATAAGCCGGGCACGCCGCGTATCGGCTCGCCGCGCAAGATCGTCCAGTTGCCCAAGGAGACCATCTTCCTTTATGAAGACATTTCCGGCAACACGTTCCGCATCATTCCGACCGACGGGCGCCCGCATCGCGCCGACGCGAATCCATCGGCCTTCGGCGATTCGATCGGACATTGGGATAAGGACGTTTTCGTCGTGGAGACCACGAATTTCCAGGACGACACGTGGTTCGGCGAAAACGGCTACATGCACTCGGATAAGATGCGCGTGATCGAGCGGCTGTGGCTGTCGCCCGAAGGAAACCTCGTATATCAGGCCACGGTGGAAGATCCCATGGTCCTTGCCAAGCCGTGGACCAACTTTGCCCGGGTCATTCCGCCCAACAACGACCCGATCGAAGAATCTCCCGCCTGCAAGGAAGATGACGGGAACCGCCTGCTGAATAACGATCATCACCTGCAGCGCTAGATGCTTCATTTTGGATAAGGGCAGTTCATTAAAGGCCGTCGCAGACGTTTGCGGCGGCCTTTGCATAACGGGCGAGTTCCGAGCGGTACAAGGAGAATAGATGAAGTTCGCATTCGGTCGAATTCTGACAAGGGGAGCGTGCATGCTCCTCGGCATGCTGCCGCTCGGCGCCCAAACGGCAACCCCACAGAAGCCTTTGATGGCGGAGGACGTTTTCAAGAATGTCCAGGTGCTGAAAGGGATTCCGGTCAACCAATTCATGGAGACCATGGGCTTCTTTTCCGCGGCCCTCGGCTACAATTGCACGAATTGCCATGGCAACGACGTTCTCGGCAATTGGGCCAAGTATGCCGACGATATTCCGGTGAAGCGCACGGCGCGCCGTATGGTCGGCATTGTCAATACGATCAATAAACAGTTGTTTAACGGGCGGGAAGCGGTCACCTGCTACACCTGCCACCGCGGCAGTCCCGCTCCGAAAATCGTTCCGAGTTTGCTGGAGCAGTACAGCGAACCGCCCCCCGACGATCCGAACGAAGTGGAAATCAGCGCCCGGGTTTCCAAGACTCCGACCGCCGACGACATCCTCAATCGCTATATCGAGGCCATCGGCGGCGCGCAACGCCTGGCGGCTCTCACCAGCTATACCGGCAAGGGGCAGTACGACGGGTTCGATAGCTATCACGGCAAGGTTCCCGTGGACTTGTACGCGAAGGCGACCGGCGAGCGCACCGTGATCGCCCATACGCAGAATGGCGACAGCATCAACGCTTACGATGCGCACAACGCGTGGCTCGAGGGGCCCGACAAACCGGTATCAGTTCTTCAACTCGTCCCCGGCAGTGGCGATTTCGAGGGCGTCAAGTTGGATTCGACTCTTGCCTTCCCCGGCAAGTTGAAGGACACCCTCACCGACTGGCGCACCGGATTCCCCACCACGGAGGTGAACGGTCGTGCCGTTCAAGTGGTTCAGGCGAAGATCGGCGGGACTCGCGTCAAGTTCTTCTTCGACAAGGAAACCGGACTGCTCTCCCGCGTCGTGCGCTACAGTAACACGGTCGTCGGTCCGGTTCCGGTTGAGATCGATTATTCCGATTATAGGGAAGTGGCGGGCGTGAAAATCCCCTTTCAGTGGAAGCTCACGTGGACCGACGGCCAATCCTCGTACGCGATGGACGAGATCAAGCCGAACGTCGCCATCGATCCCGCGAAATTTGGGAAACCGGCCGCTGCCGTGAAACCCGTCGTCGCGCCTGTGCAATAGCCCCCACGCGGGTCATCGCGAGCGACCGTCTGCGAGTCGGGCAGCAGATGACGGCACGGATCACTTTGACGAGATGCCGACTTCTCGCCAAAGTAGTCGACGGCTGCGTTTCGGGGGATCGATCCAGCCAGTTCGCCGCCAAACTTCCTTCAACCGGACTTTTGGACTGCGTAGCGATTTTCACATCCGTGCCTGCGCGTTTCCATCAAGTCGATGTGACGGTGCCCAGGTCATTCCGACTTCGCGCCGAACATCGACAGCAAATGATGGCGCGCTATGTCTTCGTTTTTGATCTTTCCCCACTTCATAAAGACATCTTCTGCAAGCCCGATCGAATTCCTGACATCGGTTTCAACCAACCTCCAACCGCCATCGTAATCGGCTCTCTCCCGGTCCTTCTGAAGTTGCTCGAAGGCAGTAGTGACGTCGACCAGGTCTTGTTCAATGGGTGTCGGATTCTTCTTGTCCTTGGGGGTGTACGCCTTTCGCATCGGGCCGTGGTTGAACATCCTGCCCAGCCGTGCCCGTTGATCCTCGAATTCCCAATGCTCGACAAAATCCTCAACGAAGAGATGAAAGGCCGCATAGTAAGCAGTCGAAATGGCGCGACGCATGAGAGTCTGTCGGTTCTCCGACACAGCCTTGTCCGCCAAAAAATGCGCGTCTTCTAACAACTCATCGGCTAGGCCCACGCGGGTTCCTGCAGCATGGCCTGTTCCGATTCGCTTCTGAAGTTGTGGTACGGGAATACGCCCATCGACGGAAAGTCCAATTGTCGTGCAAGCTCCCACACGACTTTCGTCGCGACGTCTCGAAGACGGCGCCGGGCTGCGTCATCCTTCAACACGATGCGAAAGAAAATGGCCCACTGGCCGCTCCAGTCCTCGCCGATCTCATAGCGTATGCGTACAACGTCCGGGCCGATCGATTGCTGGACGCGCTGTATTGCCGCGTCGATTTCCGCCTGTTTCGTCACCGCTGAGGGCAGATACATCTCGATCTCAGCTTACACCAGCGAGGTCACTTCGCGGCGAAAGATTGCTCCCCTGAAAGCATTACGCCAACCTCACGTGCAACGCTTTACTCGTTGAAGTGGAAATGCCGAGCCCGAAGTCCCTGTAGTTGTGACCCCGCTTCGTCCGCAGTGAATCGTAAGTGATTGATAGAAATGGTGCGCCCGGAGGGACTCGAACCCCCGGCCTACTGATTCGAAGTCAGTCGCTCTATCCAGCTGAGCTACGGGCGCGTATCATCAATATAGCGCGCTCAGCGGGCTCTGTTCATGACCGGCAACATGATCGAAACCGAAGTCAAGCTGCGTTGGGAAGGCGACGCCGCGTCCGCGCTTGCGCACATCGAAGCGCACGGATATCGGGCCTCCGGACCGCGGCTGCTCGAGGTCGACCAGCTTTTCGATCGCGCGGCGGGCGATCTGCGCCAAGGCGGCCGGGCCTTGCGTCTGCGGATCAGCGGCGGGAAAGCGACAGCGACATATAAAGGACCGGTCTACGAGGGGCCCTATAAGAGTCGCGAGGAAATCGAATTCGACGTGAGCGATCCGGACGCGTTTGAATTGGTACTCGCGCGGCTCGGGTTCCAGCGCGTTTTCCGCTATGAGAAATTCCGGACGAAGTTTGCCGCCGGCGAGGGAGAAATAACGCTGGACGAAACTCCTATCGGAACTTTTATGGAACTCGAAGGGCCGGGGTACTGGATCGACGCCGCCGCCGGGGGCTTGGGATTCCCTCAAGAGAAGTTTCTAACGGCAAGCTACGCCGCTCTCTACGGTGAGTATCGGGGAACGCACAAGGATGCGCCCGCGGATATGGTTTTCATGGACGGAAAATTTACACGGCCTTAACAAAATCACCTTAGAACCTGGCAAAGCTATTGAAGTGGTCGGGAGGCGATGCTATGCTTCTTGTAGCTTAAAAGCGTGGTTCGGGCTACCAGGGCCGCGTGGAAAATGCGAAATGATCGAGCTACTGGCGACGACATTAATAACGATTAGCTCGGTGGCGCTGTTCGGCTACTGGTTCCGCTACACCTGCCTGCTGATGTTGAGCACCAAGACGGCGCAGGACTACGCGGCTCAAGTGGCTGCCGCAAATCAGCTCGGATTCCTGGAAGTGCGCGCGCAGTTGCAGACCCAGTCCGCGAATCTGGACGGCCTGTGCGCTGCGCTCGACCGGGATTATGCCGTGCTCTCCGGTTTGTTGAAACACGCGGGTTCGCTGGAGCAATCGGCGCTGGAAAAACGGATGCTCGAGCTGAATTACAAGGTCATGCGGACCTGGTACAACGCGAGCCGCCACTTGTCGCCCGCCGCCGCTGCCCGCGCTCTCGACGAAATGTCCCAGGTGATCGCCCATTTCGCGAATGTGATGGGCGAAAGCGCCGCCTGTTCCGCGGCCGCCTGATTTCAACTCTTCTCTTCAGCTCTCTGACGCCGGAACCGGCAAGCGCCCGCTCTGCAGCCCCATGCTGAAGTTCTCGCCCAGATAAACCCGCCGCACTTCGGGATCGTTCCCCAATTGTTCCGGCGTCCCGGCACGAAAGATCTTGCCGTTGTTGATGATGTACGCCCGATCGGTCACGGCCAGCGTCTCCCGCACGTTGTGATCGGTCATCAGGATGCCGATGCCGGTCTGCTTGAGATCGAAAATGATCTTCTGCAGCTCCAGCACCTGGATCGGATCGATGCCCGAGAAGGGTTCGTCGAGCAGCAGGAAGCTTGGCTCGATCACCAGGCTTCGTGCGATCTCCACGCGCCGGCGCTCGCCGCCCGAGAGCATGTAGCCGCGGCTCTTCCGCACCTGCTCCAGGCCGAGCTGTTCGATCAGGCGGTTCATGCGGTCCTGGCGCTCCCGGCGGCTGAGACGCAGCGTCTGCAGAATGGCCGTCAGGTTATCCTCCACCGATAGCTTGCGAAAGACCGAAGCCTCCTGCGGCAGATAGCTGATGCCTTTGCGCGCGCGCTGGTACATGGCGAACCGCGTGATATCGTCCTCGTCCAGGAGGACGCGCCCCGAATCCGGCGTGACCAGGCCGACGATCATATAAAACGAAGTGGTCTTCCCCGCGCCATTGGGCCCCAGCAAACCCACTACTTCCCCCTGGCGCACGTGGACCGAAACGCAATCCACCACCTTACGGCCGCGATAGCTTTTGATGAGTTCCTCTGTTTGAAGTGTGTGCACGGGCTATTTCTTGCGGAGAAGACTGTCGGCAGGCCGGCTTTCGACACCGTTTACGAGCAGCCTATCATTGTGGGCGAACCAGGTCAATTGATGACCGGTGGTTTTGCCCTTCAGGCTGTCCACCAGAACCGGATTGCCCCCGTCGAGCAGGACTTTATCCCCGTCCGTGTAGTATTCGGCGTGTTCGGACGTGCCTACGCGCGTGCGCGGGCCCTCCGTGTGAACGATCTTGACTTCGCCGTCCGCGAAGGCCTTGTCCAGCGACGAATCCGAATCCGAATCGCGCAGGAAAGCGCGGATCGCACGGCCCACCACCGTCAGCCCGGGACGCGCCAGCGCCGCGCCGCCCTGATAGTTGGCGATGCGCGTGTCCTCGTCGTAAACCAGATCCGGAGCGCGCACCACCGTGTAAACGGGTCCGGTCTTGGCGGCCTTCGAGCCTGGTTCTTTTCCGGAGTCCTCTTTCATCAGTTTCGCGGCGGCGTCCTTTCCTTTGGCCGCGGCCGGACCGGCGTTCTTGGCCTTGTCCGCGTCTTTATCCTTGTCTTTATCTTTGTCGATAAATTGGCTCACCACTTTCCCGTGCGCTTCCAGGATGTGCCGTCCGCGGTCGATATCGAGACGATCCGCTTCCACGCGATTCGCGCCCTGCCAGGCGACCGCGTTGCCCTCGTAATGGAGTTTCTGGTTGTTCTGCGCGGAGGTCATGTGCTGGGCGCGAGCCTGCATGATCTCCGTCGTCGACAGCATCCCCGGGTTTCCTTTTTCGTCCGGCATGCGCGTAGTGGCGACGTGGCCGTCGACGGCATAGTCGCCGGTTTTCTGATAGAGCGCGATGTGATCGCCCGCGGCCGAGCCGGTGTTGTCCCATACGCGCGCCGCGCCTTCCAGAATCATCAGATCCTTGGCCTGCTCCAGCGTGGCGCGGTCCGCCGTGCCGTGACGCAAGCCTTCCTCGTAGCGGAAGTCGGTCTTCTGCTCCAGCCGATCGAGCTCGCTGGTCTTGGGATCGAACGTGGCCAGCAGTTCCTTGCTCTGCGTAAGCTGCGGCGGAGGCGCGGCGGGCTGGTCCGGGTTTTTGGGCGCTTTATCCGCTGGTTTATCCGTGCGCGTCATGGCGTTGATCGACCGAAACGTCTGGATCCGATTTTCGGCGCCGTAGTTGATCCAGATACGATCGCCTTTCATCCAGCGTTTGGGCTGTCCGGGGCGGTTGGGCAGGAAGTCGACCGTGCCGGGTCCGTCGGTAACCACGTTATCGATATCCTGGCCGTTCGGGCGCATTTTCATGTGCAACACATCGCTGCGCAGGATGCGCGTTTCGGCCAAAAGCTCGCCGGGCTGCGGGAGCGGCTGAGCTTGCGCGACGCTCTTGCCCGTGGCGACGGCGCTGGTCAAAGTGCTCTGCTTTCCGGTGGGCTCGAATGCCAGGTCCAGCAAGTCGGCCGTGACGGTTGTCTGCATTCCTTTCGAGGTGGAAACCAGCTTCCCGTTCTGCTCGCCCTTGATACTCAGCACCAGCATGTTCTGGCCGAAGTGGATGTCCAGATGATCGGCGCCAAATTCCAGCCGCCTGCCGGGATCCTCCTGCACGCCGCGCCCCGCCTCCGTGATCACTTCCTTCACCGCGCCGTTCTCCAGCAGGACCGTCGCCGGTCCGGCTTCCATGCTCAGCGTCTCGCGCATCAGCTTGGACCACTGCATCAGCAGGACTTTCGATTCCGATTCCAGATAGAGAGCCTCGCCCGCCTCGATGTGCATGGGCTTGGTTTCTTCCGTCCGGCCGCGCCAATCCAGCTTCACATTGCTGAGCAGATGGAGCTGCTTGGTGGTGGGATCGTACTCCGCTCCCGTCGCCGATCCGCCGCCTTGTTCGAACTCGAAATGCGCCTCGCGCTCCGTGGTGGCCCTGCCCGTATCGCTGGCGAAATGCACGCCCGAGCCGTTGATCTTCAGCCTGCGGCCGGAAGGCTTGGAGCCGTCCACGGGAATCCCCATGTCGATTTCCACCGCGCCCTCGGAATACAGGGATTTTCCGGGAATATCGAATTCGGCCTGCGCGCTGTGGACCAGGTCGTACTCCGACCCGTCTTTATTGAACAGTTGCAGTTCCACGCCATCGAGCTGCAACACGGAGGGCGCCCTGACCTGCTTGAAGCTTTTGGCGCGAACGGTCACCCGCGGGCGATCGGCGTCGCTTTGCGTGTAAACCCAGTCGTCCGCGCGTCCATCGATGCCGGTCGCCAGCTTCGATGGGGGAAGGGGCGCGTTTCGGGCGAGCGCCGCCTTGCGCTCAAAGTAAGTTGCGCCAATAGCGAACGCGATCGATACAATGGCGACTAGGATCAGCCACCGTCCACGGCGCATAGTTTTAATCTCAGGATATCAAGAGTCCGGCACCGTAAAGAAACTAGACGTTACAAAGCGGCGGTGAGTTTCGCTAACAGTGCCGACCTCTCCGCAAGACGGCTGATGACGACCGATTCGCCGGGTGCGTGCGCTCCTTCTCCGGCCGCTCCCAACCCATCCAAAGTAGGAACCCCAAGAGCCGCCGTAAAGTTGCCGTCCGAGCCGCCTCCCACCGCGCATTCTCCCAAATCGATGCCCATTTCGCGCGTCAGCCGCGCCGCCAGGCCGAACAGCTTCCGGACGCCGGCCGTGCGTTCCATCGGCGGCCGGTTTAACCCGCCTTCCACTTGTAAAGTGCAACGTTTGTCGAACGGTTTCAGCGAGCGGAAGCATCGTTCCACATAGCGGGCATCGCTTGCACGGGGCACCCGCACGTCCACATCGACGGAGCACTCCGCGGCGATAACGTTGCTGCGGGTGCCTCCGCGAATTACCCCGGGATTGACGGTGATGCCGCGATCGAGACGTGTAAATCGTGTCATGCGCTCGATCTGCCGGGCCATTTCGACGATCGCGCTGGCGCCCTTTTCGAAATCCAGGCCGGCATGCGCGGCCACGCCTCGCACCGTGACGCGGTAATCGCCGACGCCTTTGCGGGCGGTTTTCAGCTTGCCGCCGGCTCCCGCGGGTTCGAGCACTAAAACGGCGACGCTTTCGCGCGCCGCTTGTTCCGTGAGCGCGCGCGACGACGGACTGCCGATCTCCTCGTCCGAATTCACCTGTAAGACCACGCGCCGCCCGACGGGAACATTAAAATCGCGGAGAATGCGCATCGCGGTGACGAAGAGAGCCAGCCCGCTTTTCATATCGAACACGCCGGGTCCAAGCAGCCGGCCGCGCGAGCGGCGAAAGGGCATACCTTGCAGGGTTCCCACCGGCCACACCGTATCAGAATGTCCGAGCGCCAGAATCTGACCGTCCTTCTCGCGTCCGGGCAACCTGAATTCACAGCGAAAATGGGGACCTTGCGATTCTCCGGAACTTAAAGTGCCGGAAAATGTCCGCACCCGCGCAATATCATCCACCCGATCGGCGAAAACGTCGACGAAGCGGCTGATCGCGGGTACATCGCCGCTCGGCGTCTCGCATTCGACCAGATCGCGAATCAACTCGATTGTTTGCGGTAATCGCCGGCGCGCTTCCCGCAGGAAAACATCCATTCTTTGAGAATAGCGGTTCGCGCGAGAGCTCCTGCTATAATGGCGAATTCATGCCTGTCGGCGAAATCACCACTCGACTGAACATCGAGGAAATCCGGGAGATTCTTCCGCATCGCTATCCTTTCCTGCTGGTCGATCGCATCGAGGAATTGGAGCCGGAGCGGATCGTTGGGATCAAGAACGTCTCCATTAACGAGCCATTTTTCACTGGCCATTTCCCGGATTACCCGGTGATGCCTGGCGTGTTGATCGTGGAAGCCATGGCGCAAGTCGCGGGCGTGCTGGTGCTGAGCCAGATTGCGGATCGCAAGAGCAAGCTGGTGCTGCTCGCGGGAGTGGACGGCGCGAAGTTCCGCAGGCCCGTGCGTCCCGGCGATCAGTTGCGCATTGAAATGAAGCTGCTGAAGCGCAAGGCGGCGCTCGCGAAAATGAACGGCACCGCCACCGTGGACGGCGTTCTGGTCGCGGAGGCGGAGATGTTCTGCGTGCTCGCCGACCGTCCGGGGGCCGGGCTTCCGTCTCACTGACCAACCCGCAATGCCGATTCATCCGACTGCGATTGTCGACCCTTCGGCCAGAATTGCGGAATCGGCGTGCATCGGGCCGTACACCATCGTCGGAGCCGACGTCGAAATCGGCGCTCGCACCGAATTGAAGGGTCACGTTTTCCTTGAAGGACCCCTCGAAATCGGCGAGGACAACGTCTTTTATCCGTATTCCACCGTCGGTGTCGCGCCGCAGGACCTGAAGTATCACGGCGAGCGCTCGCGCACCAGGATCGGAAATCGCAACCGCGTGCGCGAGTTCGTGAGCATCCACAGGGGCACGGAGGGGGGCGGCATGCTGACTTCCATCGGCGACGATAACCTGCTGATGGCGTATGTTCACGTGGCGCACGATTGCGCGGTCGGAAGTCATACCGTGATCGGGCACGCAGCGACGCTCGGCGGCCACGTGACCGTTTTCGATTGGGCCATTGTCAGCGCGGGAACAGCCATCCATCAGTTCTGCCGCATCGGCCGGCACGCCATCATCGGCGGATTCAGCGTCATCACCCAGGACGTGCTGCCGTTTTCGACCACGCTCAGCACGCGCGAAGTGAAGGTATTCGGCGAAAACAAGACTGGCCTGGAACGGCGGGGTTTTTCCGCCGAATCCATTGCCGCGCTGCACAAAGCCCTGCGCCTGCTCACGCGCGGCGGGCGGAATACGTCGCAGGCGATCGAGCGCATTCAGGCCGAGCTCGGCACGTCGGCCGAAGTGGCCCACTTGCTCGAATTCATCTCCCAAGCCGAGCGGGGATTTCACAAGTAGGTATGCCCATCGGCCTCATCGCGGGCAACGGCCGGTTTCCGGTGCTGGCGCTGGAAGCCGCGAAGAAAGCCGGCCTCGATGTGGTCGCCATCGGAATCAAAGAAGAGGCATCGCAAGAAATCGAAGCACTGGCCCTCCGCACGCACTGGATCTCGCTCGGGGCGCTCGGCAAACTCATCGATATCTGCCATGCGGAGCACATCACACAGGTAATGATGTGCGGGCAGGTGAAGCACGCCAAAATCTTTTCGTCGATCGTGCCGGATTGGCGATTGGTGAAACTGCTGGCATCGATCGAGACCAAGAACACGGACGGATTAATCGGTGGCGTCCGAAAAATCCTGGCGGACGAAGGGATAGAGCTGGTGGATTCCACGCTGCTGCTGAAGGATCTACTGGCGACGGAAGGCGTCCTCACCAAGCGCGCGCCCAACGAAGATGAAATGCGCGATCTGGATTACGGCAGCCGGCTCGCCGCGGCGCTTTCCGCGCACGACGTCGGACAGAGCGTGGCGATTGCCGAGCGCGCCTGTGTGGCCGTGGAAGCCATGGAAGGAACCGATGCGATGCTGCGCAGAGCCGCGTCGCTGGTGAATGGCAAGCCCCTGCGGCTGGTGAAAGGTTCGCGGCGCAGAGCACACCTGCTCTTCGACGTTCCCGTGATCGGCCCGGGGACGATTGCAACCATGGCGGAAACTGGCGCCACGGCCGCGAGCATCGACGCCGGACGAACTTTGTTGCTCGATCGCGAAGAGATGGTGCGTCAGGCGGATCGGGCGGGTATCGCGATTGTCGCGCGGGCGGTCACGGAAAATTAAGGGGCCGGCTGAAACACTTTCCGTGCAAAGCTGCTCTGTTCAGGTGAGGTGACTTCCGTGCGCGCAGATAAGTTGTTGCTGTTGGCTGCAGTTGCTGGACTCGGTTTAATCGCCACCGCCCCTAAAACAGAGGCTCAGGTCAGCGTCGAGATCGGACCGGAGCCTGTCTGTCCCTATGGCTTCTATGACTTCGCTCCTTATAATTGTGCTCCCTATGGCTACTACGGGCCGGAATGGTTCAGCGGGGGCATCTTCATTGGCGCGGGCCCATGGTTTCATGGTCCTGCCGAGTTCCGGGGCAAAGTAAACAACCATTTCCATCCAGCCCACGGTTATAAAGGCCCCACGCCGCAACGCGGTGAGAGACCGGAGCCGGCAAAGCCCGTTGGTAATGTTGCGCACTTCAAAGGAAACGAAATGCACGATGGACGCGGCAACGTCGTGAAGGGCAAGCGCTAGCCTAGCGCGTCACACTTGTCTAGCGGAACGGATTGTTCAGCAGGGCCACGGGCGTCTCGGGTTCGAGCGTCTTCGACATCCGCGCCTTCTTATCGAAGTAAGCTTTGACGATGTCGCGCGCCACGGGGGCGGCCAGCGCTCCATGTTCGCCGCCTTCCAGCAGCACGGCGACTACGATCTCCGGATTCTGGCGCGGCGCGAAGCCGACGAACCACCCGTTATCCAGGTCCTCGCCCTTATCGAGCTTCCCCGACTTCCTCAAGTCGTTCGATACGCGCTGTGCGCTGCCCGTCTTGCCGCTGAACTCGATTCCCTCGATGCGCGAAGCCGCGCCTGTGCCGCCTTCGTTCACCACGCCGTACATGCCTTGCACGACCGCGGCGACGTTATCGGGGTTGAGTTCGCCGCGGCGTGGCTCCAGAGGCGCGGCGGTCTTGACCAGGTGTGGCCTGTACCACGCGCCTCCGCTGACGATACCGCCGATGGCTGACGCGAGTTGCAGGGGAGTCACGGTGACGGCCCCTTGGCCGATCGCCACGGAAATCGTCTCGCCCGCGTACCATTTCTCGCGCTGCGTTCGCAGCTTCCATTTGCTCGATGGCATCAGGCCTTCGGCTTCACCCGGCAGATCGATGCCGGTCTTGCTGCCGAAGCCGGCCATCTCCGCATACTGTGCGATGGCGTCGATGCCGAGCTTGTTGCCCAGGTTGTAAAAGAAGACGTCGCACGATTGGACAATGCCGCGGTGCACGTCCACGGTCCCGTGTCCGGGTTTCCACCAGCATTTGAAATAACGCCCGTAGAAAGTCGCTCCGCCGGGGCAGTGAAAAGTCGAGTGCTCGTCAATCGTCCCGGTTTCGAGTCCGGCCAGAGCCATGATTGGCTTGAACGTCGAGCCCGGCGCGAACTGCGCTTGTATCGCCCGATTCAGCATGGGATTGTCGTTGCCCGAGGTGAGCTGCTTCCAATAATCCGTACTGATGCGCGTGGCGAAGGCGTTCGGATCGAAGGCCGGCCGGCTGACCATGGCGAGAACTTCTCCGCTGCGCGGGTCGAGCACCACGGCGGCGCCTTTCTTGCCTTCGAGCGCCAGTTCCGCCACGGCCTGCAAATCCAGATCGAGCGTGAGCTGAAGAGTGCCGCCCGGTGTGGCCTCCGTGCTCTCCAGAACATCCCGCTCGCGGCCGAGGCTATCCACCACGACGCGGCGCTGGCCGTCGACGCCGGTGAGCAGTTCGTTATATTGCCGCTCGATCCCGGCCTTGCCGACGATTTCGCCTTGCGCGTATTTCGCGAATTCGCTGGAATTCAATTCCTGATCCGAAACTTCGCCGACGTAGCCGATCACATGAGCGGCTAATCCATCGCGGGGATACAAGCGCCGCTGGTTATGGATGAGCTCCATTTCCGGAAACGTGTTGGCGTCGCGATGCGAGTCGACAAAAGAGATCTCGGAGGGCGACAAATCCTGCTTCACCATCAGGGGCACGTACTTGGGCCGCGATTGAAAACGCTTCAGCCGCGCGCGCAGATCCTCGGGGTCCAGGTGCAGGCCCCTGGCGATGGGATCGACGTGCTCCGGCTTCAGGTTTTCACGGGTCAGCAGCAGCGTATAGGCCGACTCGTTATCGACGATCACGCGTCCATCGCGGTCCAGCAGCTTCCCGCGCGGAGCGAGCACCGGAATCGTTTTGATGCTGTTGCGTTCGGCGAGCTGGCTGTTGCTTTCGGCGTCGCGCACCTGCAGCATCCAGAAACCCGTGATCAGAAAGAGAAAAATGGCGAGCGCGGTGTACTGGAAAATGGTGATGCGCTCCAGCGCGAAGCGCGTATCGTCCTGCGCGAAGCGGCGCGGGGTGGGCGGTTGCTGCGGCGGATACTCAGGATCGAAGGACTGCATTCAAAATCGCCCTTATAGCTCTCCCGAAGCGAACGTCATTCCGTAACTTTCAGTTTATCCAACACGCGGAACAACGGGACGGCCACCAGCGCGTTCAGGACGGCGACGATCAGCGTGGTGGGCAAATCGAAGCCGATCATCTGCGCGAGGAGCGCGCGCGCCAGAACCCAATAAAAGAACTGATGAAAAAAGTAGAAGAAGAAACTCAGCGTGAAGCGCACGCCGGTGTTATCCACGTTGAACCGCTGGCCCACGGTGGCCGCGAAATAGCCGACCAGCGTCTTGACGATGCCGAACATCCCCAGCGGATCGGGCGAGAGCGAATCCTGCGCCAGGCCGATGCAGGCGCCGTAGCACACGCCCGCGACCGGAGATCGCCGCATCAGCGAGAAATAAACGGTCACCAGGAGGGGCAGTTCGAGATAGGCCAGATAAGAGATCCAGCGGGGCACATAGACACGGAACAAAATCGCCGCGAGCGCGATCCCCGCGACGGCCAGCGCCCGGTAAGTGACGGTATGGCTCTTGAGGGACGCGTCGGACGAGAAGTCTTCGCGGAAATCGCTCCTGGTTGAGGCCATGATTATCGCGCCGGTCCTCGATCGGGTGCGGGAATGGACTGTGCGGGAGCTTGCGCCGGTGCAGGGGCCGGCTTCTGCCGCGGCGAAAGGGAAGGATCCTGCCGTGGCGAAGGGCCAGAAGCGCCGCCGGACGCTCGCGGCGGGAGAGCGTTCGGCGCCGTCGCCGTGGCAGCCGTGGACGCTGGCGGGGCTGCCGCATTCGGGGCTGGCGAAGCCGCTCCGGCAGGAGATTTCGGAACCGCGGCCTGCGGCATTTGGGTAAGGTCTAGGTTGAAGTTCGGGGCTCCGCTGCCGTGCTCTCCGTAAACGTGCTTCTGCGCCTCGCCGATTTTCTTGTAGCGATCTACCAGGCGGTCTGCGTCGGTGACGCGGGGGCCGGAGGGCACGGGCGCGGCTTCCGCGCCGTCCTCGGCCGGCGGAGGATCAAGCAGATGAACCGGTTGATCCCCGGCCGATATTTCCGGCAGGTCGCGATGCACCCCATCGACGACGATCAGCACCTCTTCGAGTCCGTTTTGCAATCCCGCGGGGCTGACGTAAATCTCTTTTCGCGTTTTGCCGGGGCGCACCACCGTCACCTGACCCACCGGCAGGCCCTTGGGAAAAATGCGGTCGTCGCCGGAGGTGTAGAACCACTCGCCCTGCTCGAGCGCTTCCTCATTTTGCACGTAATCGACGGTTACACTTCCGTAGCCCAGGCCCTTGACCGTTCCATGCACGCGATTTTTTTGCGAGAGCACGCCCGCGGCGAAGGTCGGATCGGTGATCAGCAGCATGTACGACGCCGTGGGGAAAACGCCGATGATCTTGCCCACGATGCCGTCGGGCGTGATGACGGCCATCCCCTTTTCAATTCCGCTGTTGGAGCCGCGATCCACAATGACCACCTTCGCGCCCACGCCCGTGGTGTTTCCGATCACGTGCGCCGCCACGGTCCGCGAGGGCGATTGCTGTTGGAAAATGGCGAGGGACTTGGCGCGGTCGGCCGTCGAAAGCTCGTTGCGCAGGAACTGATTATCCAGGCGGACGCGGTCGACTTCCGCTTTGAGGCGCTGGTTCTCGCCGCGCACGTTGAGCAGGAAGAAATAATCGCGGAAGAAGTGTTCCACGCCGCTGCGGCCGGCTTCCATGCCGCGCGCGACGGGAGTCACGGCGCTGACGGCCCACACGCGGATCAGGCGCACCTCGCCGTTGCCTTTGATCTGGTAGGCCAGCAGCATCAACTGCGCCACGATCGCGACCACCAGGGCGGCCACGTTTCGGTACCGGTTGAAAAGCGCTTCCATGTATATCCCCGCGCTGCGCTTCTTGTACCGCTCCCTCTGGGAGCGTCCAGTCGCGCCGCACGCTGGCCCGCTTTACGCGGAGCCTTATTCGATGGCGATCCGCCGCAGCAATTTAAACTCTGTCAACATTTTCCCAGTTCCCAGCACCACCGAAGCCAACGGGTCCTCGGCGATGGAGACCGGCAATCCGGTCTCCTTCCGAATCCGCTTATCGAGATTCTTGATCATGGCCCCGCCGCCGGTGAGCACGATCCCGCGATCGCTGATATCGGCGGAAAGCTCCGGGGGCGTGCGTTCCAGCGCGACGCGAATCGCGTTGAGGATCACCGCGATGCATTCGGCCAGCGCCTCGCGGATTTCGGCGTCGTCGACCGTTACGGTTTTGGGGACGCCTTCAATCAGATTGCGCCCCTTGATTTCCATGCTGAGCGGCTTGTCCAGTTCATAGGCCGAGCCGATCTGGATCTTCACTTTTTCAGCCGTGGTCTCGCCGATCAGCAGATTGTATTTGCGCTTCATGTACTGCATGATGGCGTCGTCCATCTCATTGCCGGCGACGCGCACGGAACGCGAATACACGATGCCTGAAAGCGAGATCACGGCGACGTCGGTGGTGCCCCCGCCGATGTCCACCACCATGTTCCCGGAAGGCTCGGTAATGGGCAAACCCGCGCCGATCGCCGCGACCATGGCCTGCTCCACCAGGTATACTTCGCTGGCCTTGGCGTGATAGGCCGAATCGATGACGGCGCGCTTTTCCACCTGGGTGATTTCGCTCGGCACCCCGATGATGATGCGCGGATGCACCAGCATCTTGCGCCCGTGCGCCTTCTGGATGAAATAGTTGAGCATGCGCTCGGTGACTTTGAAGTCGGCGATGACGCCGTCCTTCATCGGCCGGATCGCCACGATGTTGCCGGGCGTGCGCCCCAGCATTTCCTTGGCCTCCCTCCCGACCGCTTCCACTTCGCCGGTGTTCTTATTCAGCGCGACGATCGAAGGCTCGTTGACGACAATGCCTTTGCCGCGCGCGAAGACCAGGGTATTGGCCGTGCCGAGGTCGATGGCGAGATCGGACGAAAATAGACTAAATAAAGACCGCAGATTCATAAAAATGGAGCTAAGATATACCGGACCGGGCGTTCCATCCGAAGTTAACACAGCAAAACGTAATGGGCAACTTACGTTTTTCTTTTCAACAAGCTACGGAGGAGCGTTCAATGAGCTGCGGAGGAGCGTTCATGAGCTACGGACGAGCATTCAATGAGCCACGGAGGAGCAGCCCGCGCAGTTTACACTGAAGCAGTGATCGCTCGTCGGAGTTTTTTTGCGCTTGCCGCCTTCTCTCTCTCCGCCGCCTGCAGCCGGCGGAAGCGCGGCCCCGGATTTCGCGGTTATGCGTTTGTCGCGAACCAGGAAGGCAACACCGTCGCGGCGGTCGATCTCGAAGCGATGGCCGTCGCCCGGCAGATCCCTCTCAGTGGGGCCCCTACCACGGTCATTGCGGCGGGCAAGCGTTCGTTCGTGTATGCGCTCGCGGCCGTCGGCGGGACGGTTCACGAGATTGCGGTGGATCGCCTCAGCGCGACGCGCAAACTCGCGGTCGCGTCGAACGCCGTCGGGATGCAGATGAATCCCGACGAGAGCGCGCTCTACGTGCTGGCTCGCGACCCTCGCGCGTTGATCCGTGTAAACCCTGCGACCATGAGCGTGGATTTCAAGCTCGCGCTGCCGGAGGAGCCCGTCGATTTCGCCTTGTCGCCGGACAGCAAGACCGCCGCGATCAGTTTCAAGACGTGCGTGCGGCTGGTGGATCTGGAACCGCGCAGGCTGCGTGCTTCCGCCGGAGCGGGCGATTTCGGAGCGGTACGATTTCTCACCGATGGGAGTATCTTGATTGCCGCCGATCGAGCCGAGCGGCGATTATCGCTTTACGATCTTTCGCCGTCCAACGGTGCTTCGTCGCCGTTGATCACGCATCTGCCGCTGGCCGTGCGTCCCGATAACTTGTGCTTCAATTCCGATGGCGGCCAGCTGTTCGTCACGGGCGAGGGCCTGGACGCCGTGGTGATCGTATATCCTTATCGCACGCCGGAGGTCGCGGAAACCGTGCTGGTAGGGCCGAATCCAGGGGCGATGGCCGCCTCGCAGGCGTTCCTGTTCGTCGCCAATTCGTCGGCGGGGAACGTCAGTATCCTGGAAATCAATTCGCGCAAGGTAGCCGCCGTTGTATCCGTGGGCAGCGATCCCGGTTTCATCGCGGTGACGCCGGACGATCAGTACGCGCTCGTGCTCAACCGGCAATCGGGCGACGTCTCGGTGCTGCGTGTGGCCGCGATCACAAGGAATCGCGAACGGCGCGCATCGCTGCTGACGGTGATTCCCGTGGGCTCGCGTCCAGTGAGCGCGGCGGTGCGGGCGGTCTAGGGGAACAGCGTCCTTCGCAATTTGTCAGTCAATTCTTTTCCCGTACGGCTTCATGTTACTGAGCAAAACCGTTTTCGGCAATTCGCCCGTGCCGCAGAGTTTGAAGGAGCCGAAGTCCTTGAACCAATCTCCGTCAGGCGCCTCGGGTTGCGACTTGACCCAGACCTCCAGAAGTTGAAGGTCGCTCAATGGAATCTTGCGTTCGTCGACGCGGTCAAGAATGTGCTGCCAAACGGCGCGCGGGAGATTAGAAAACCGAATCCTCGGCAATGGCCTCGTCTCCGAAGATGGAACGGATCAGGTCGCGCCCGGCCGCATCTTTCTTCGAGGGATCCTTCTCTGAGAGAAAGCGCTGATAAGAAGCTTTCAGGTTGTTCTTCTCCTCTTGCTCCGCGACAACGCCTCGCTCGGCGAGTGTGACTAACGCCCGGCTGATGGTCAACTGCCGCTCCTTCGCTACCCGGCGCACGGCGACCGCCAAAGTCGGTGGGATCGTGACGCTCTGCCGTATAGGCCGCGATGTCGTCTTAGTCGTTGACCTGTGTTTTCCGGGCACGATTTCATTGTACCCTGTTCAACCACTCTGCACCAGAGTGGTTCAAACCACGCGGAGTGCTTCCGACGGAAATTCCACGACCCACGCACGCGTATCTTTCAGTCTTTCGTAATCGCCGCGGGAAATGCTCACGCGCACGCCGCCGGAGAGCGCGGGACTCGTGAATTCCAGGCGCAAGCCGTGGGGACGCTCCACCACGCGGGCCAGTTCCGCGGGGATCTGGTTCGGTCCAGGCTTGCCTTCGCGCGCGGCGGCGGAAAGCTGCTCCGGGCGCACGCATAACGTCACGCGATCGCCTTTCAGATGGCCCGGGAAGTAGGGACCGTCGAGCTCGAACTCGCCGACGCGCAGGCGGCTGGTGTGGCGGCCGGGATCGAGCGTGCGGATCTCGGCGTCGATCAGATTGAACGCGCCCAGGAGCCGCGCCACTTCCAGGTTGGCGGGCTCGTCCAAAATCGACCGCGGCGTGCCCTTCTGCACGATGCGGCCCTGATGGACGATGAGCATCTCTTCGGCCAGCTCGAAACACTCGGCGAGGTCGTGCGTCACCAGCAGCATGGGAGTCTTAAAATCTTCCTTGACGCGGCGCAGAGCATCGTAAAACTCGGCGCGCAGAGGAGCGTCGAGTCCCGTGGCCGGTTCGTCGAGCAGCAGCAGTTTCGGCTCGCCGATCAACGCCCGGGCGATGGAGCAGCGCTGGCGCTGGCCTCCGGAAACCTCGTGAGGGCGACGGCCGGCGGCTTCGGCGAGATGGAATTTTTCGAGCATCTCGGTGACGCGGCGATGGCGCTCCAGACGCGGACGCCGCTCGGCGGCAAACGCCAGGTTCTCGCGCAGCGTCATGTGCGGAAACAGCGCGTAATTCTGGAACACGTAGCCGCAATCGCGCTTCTGCGGCGGAAGACACACGTTCGACGCGCCGTCATAAAGGATCTCGTCGTCGAGTAAAACGCGTCCTTCGTCGGGCTTTACGAATCCGGCCACGGCGTCGAGCGATAACGTTTTTCCCGCGCCGCTGGGGCCGAATAAAACGGTGAGGCCATGGGTCGCCGAGAATTCGAGATCGAGCGTGAAGCCGGCCGAATCGGGACGGGGGGCGAAGGTTTTACGGATGCGCGCGGCGAGCATGGCTCTTTTCAGATCAGACGCGCGGGACTCCGGCGGGCGTCAGGCGGTTCGCCAGCGTCAGGATCAGCAGCGCCACCGCCGAGACGACCAGCACCATCACGCGCGCCTCCGCGCCATTGCCCGATTCCACGGCGTCGTAGATCGCCACGGCGACGGTCTGCGTGCGCCCGGGAATATTGCCGGCCACCATCAGCGTGACGCCGAAATCGCCGAGCGAGCGGGCGAAAGCGAGCGCCGTCGCGGCCAGAATGGAGCGCCGGGCCAGCGGCAGGCTCACGCGAAAGAAGAGCTTGAGTTCGGAAGCGCCCAGGTTGCGCGCGGCGCGCTCGTAACTCCGGTCCACGCTTTCGAGAGCTGCACGCGCCGATTTGACCAGCAGCGGCAGCGCATGGAGAAGCGCCGCCACCACGGCAGCCTTCCAGGTGAACACCAGCGGCGAGCCGAACGCGGCTTCCCATAGTTTTCCAAAAGGACTCGCGCGGCCGATCAGCACGAGCAGATAGTATCCGAGGACCGTCGGCGGAAGAACCAGCGGCAGCGTCACCGCGGCGTCCAGTACGTCCTTGCCGCGAAATTCGCGATTGGCGAGCAGATAGGCGATCCACAGGCCTCCCAGGAGCGCGAGCGCGGTCGAGAGAAACGCCACGCGCAGGCTCAGCCAAAGAGGGAACCAGTCGATATTCATAGAGACAGGACAGGCCGCGATTCGGCGCGGATGGTCAATTATAGCGAGTTGGGGGACGAACGAGCCTTCCCAGCACCCGGGATTCCATCCTTTAATTGGGAACGACTCGTTCTTTGGCTCTACTTATCGCCCATCTTTTCGATATGCGAAAACGTGGATGTGTTGATTGCGCGCCAGGCTATCTTCAATCGCGAACGAAAAGTCTATGGTTATGAGCTGCTGTACCGATCGAACGCGGCGAGCAGCGGCTTCGACGGCACCGAGGCCGATGCGGCGACCATGCAGGTGCTCTCGAATACGCTGATGTCGATCGGCGAGGAGAGGGCTCTCAGCGGCAAGAAGGCGTTTGTCAATTTCGATCACCACCTGCTGCGCCAGGAGATGCATTTGACGCTGCCTCGCGACTCGATCATCATCGAAATCCTGGAAACCGTAAAGCCCACCGCCGATCTCATTACGCTGTGCCGGAGCATCGCCCAAAAGGGCTACTCGCTCGCCTTGGATGACTTCACGAACGAACCGGGCTGGGAGCCGCTGACGCGCATCGCCCGCGTGATCAAAATCGATATGCGTTTGCATTCGCGCGAAGCGCAGGAACGCATGCTGCGCACCTACCAGCCGCGCGGCACGGTGATGCTGGCGGAAAAAGTGGAGACTTACGCCGAGTTCGATTGGGCCCGGCGTGCCGGATACGATCTGTTTCAAGGCTACTTCTTTTCGCGGCCGGTGCTGGTGAGCAGCCAGCAGATTCCGGCGGTCAAGATTTCCTGCCTGAGGCTCCTGCGCGAGGTGCAGCAACCCGACGTGGATTTTGAGCGGGTCAGGAAGCTCATCCGCGAAGATGTAGGCCTGACCTATAAGCTGTTGCGCTCCGTGAATTCCGCCATGTTCGGGCGCCGCACGGAAATCCAGTCGGTCCGCCGGGCGTTGATGGTGATGGGTGAGGCTGGCCTGCGGCGCTGGGCTTCCCTGGCGACGCTGCCCGCACTCGCGACCGACAAACCGACCGAACTTTTAAGGCTTTCGCTGCAGCGGGCGTGCTTTTGCGAACGCCTCGCCGAACTGGCCCGGGCCGCGCGTTCGAATCAGGCGTTCCTTATGGGAATGTTCTCTTTGCTCGACGGGTTGATCGATCAACCCCTGGAGGAAGCCCTGCGAAGCGTGGACCTGGATCCCGAAGTCACCGACGCCTTGCTCGGAATCGCCCCGGACCAAAGCTTTCTGGCGCGACTCTACAAGCTGATCCTCAGCTACGAGCACGCCGACTGGGACGCCGTGGAGCGGTTCTCGAAGGCATGCGGAATTTCGTCTCTCCAGACCGGGGATGCATATCTTGAATCGACGGACTGGGCGGATCGAGTGCATCAATCGGGAGCTTAGTGCGCTCAATGAGCGCACTTCCAATCGGGAGCGTGACGGAGAAACGGCAGGACGTTCGGAGGCCGTTTGCGATGGACGCTGAGCCGTCCTTCGATCGGCGGGTTGACGAGCGAGGCCCGTTCTCGCTGGTCCCATTTCTTTAACGATCGGAATTCTCCGCTATATCAACGACATCGCACTCTTGATCGAAATTCCCTCCGAAACCTTCCTGTAGTTTGTAATCGAGAGTTCCGGGTTCTGCCATGGGAAGCCGGGCCACGAAACGCGCACGAGTACTCGAGTCTCCGTCGCGTTCAGCGTCAAACAGGGTGCGGCCGTAACGCCCCTGGAGCCATGAGCCGAGAGTGGCGAGCGTTACAGCACCGAGGTCTCTGCGTGAGTGTCGACCGAGAGTTGCGTGCGTTACAGTGAACCCTCGCCGTTGCGGGCAAACAAACGGCTGCGCCTGTCGCGTAACAAATTCGGCAGTCCGCCTCCGTGGCGGGTCAACAAACCGGAGGAAGCGCGCTTCCGAAATTTAGCGTAACCGGGCCGCGACAGAAATGGAGGGGGTCCAGCGTAAGGGAAAGCGGAGAAGAGCAATCTCTTCAAGTACCGTTTCGTTTGCTGAACAGGGAGCATGAGCGTCGTAGGGCAGGCCCTCGGCCTGCGGCGGGCTCTCTGACCGCCCCGGCGCAAGAACCTCACGATTCCACTGCCGTAGTGTGTCCCGAAGTATGTCCCGATGTACCCTAATTCTTTCCGGCCGCCTTCTTTAAATCCTCCATTGTCACCAGCCGTCCATGGATCGGAGTGATCTGCTTCACGTCGAGCTTCAATCGCTGAAGGTTGTCGTACAGATTCGACATCTCCTTCGTCGGAGGAGCGGGCGGCGCGCATGCGGCCCGTGCCCCACGTGCCGCCTCTTCTGGGCCAATGGCCTTAGGTTGTGGGAACGCGAGGCTACTTCAGCTTATCGGCGACTTTCGCCAGACCGGCCTTGGCGCAGGCTTCGTCCATGTCCCAGCCGGGGGCTCCGCTGACGGCGATCGCTCCGATGGTCTCTTTATCCACGATGATGGGGAGCCCTCCGCCCATGTCGATGGTGCCTTCGATGGGAGGATTCGGCTCCGTGCCCTCGAGGAGCGGAGTCGGCTGGGCCGTTTTCTTGGACCAGCCTTCGACCACTTCTTTGGAAGGCTTTCGATAGACCAGCGCGGTGTAGGCCTTCTTGCGGGCCACGTCGAAGCGGTGGAGCGCCGCGCCGTCATCCTGCAAGGCGATAATCGTACGCCCGGTCGCGTCGAGCACAGTGATCGCGCAGTGGTAATTCATCTGCCGGCACTTGTCGAGAGAGCCGTGCGCCATCGCCAGCGCCATATCGAGCGACAGAGCTTTGTGGACGATCAGGCCTTGCTCGGCGCGGGCAACGCCGGAGCCGAGCATCGCCGCGACGGCGAGAAACATCGCAACATGATTTTTGGACATCATAGAGTTTTCTCCTTCAATGCTTTGCTATCGTATCGTATTCGGCTGAGACCAGCGGGACCAGCCCATTCCGGGCCCGTTGTTTTTGGGAAATCAACGCCTTGCGACTAGAATGGACGGTGTGAAGATATTCTTTTTTGGCATGCTGATCGGCTGGATCGTGCTGCCCGCGGCCGTGTTCCTCTATTTGCGCTTCGGTTATGTGCCGGTGGCGGTGAACGGCCCGGTGATCCCGCTGGAAAGCCTGTTGGCCGGCGCTGCTATCGACGCGAAAATCGCGCGCGAAGCTCCCACGCAGGCGGCGCTGCCTCCCAGCGAGGAAAATTTAATCGCCGGAGCGAAAATCTATCGCGACCAGTGCGTTGAATGCCACGGTCTGCCAGGTACCCCGCGGAGCATTGCGTCGAAGGGCATGTTCCCCGACCCGCCGCAGTTTTTCGAACGCAAGGTGATGGGCAACGAACCCGCAGGGCAGAATTACTGGGTGGTAGCCAACGGCATCCGGCTGTCGGGCATGCCCGGTTACCGCGGATCGCTCACCGAGGAACAGATGTGGCAGGTCAGCCAGTTCCTATCGAATCGGGGGAAACTGCCGGAGAGCGTCGAAAAGAATTTGGCGGCGCCGGCCGGGAAGTAGTCAATGACCCTTGTGGGGCGAGTCCCGTAGGCGGTCTTGTGGGGCAGGCCCTCGGCCCGCGGCGGGCTCCCGGCCCGCATTCCGGTTAGCGCTTTACCGGCTTGCCGTAAACTTCCACTCTTGCGACGTTGACCCAGCCGCCGGGCCGTGGCCGCTGCCCGGCATGAGGTCCGCGAATCCCGAAGGGGCGTGTTCCCATCCGTGGAATCCCATCTTCCAAATACGGTATGGAGCGCATTTAAGAACAAAAAGTGCCATAATTTTCAATAGGAAACCCGGTGTTTTGCTTGGTCACAAACGTGCATTAAATTCACAGGATAGGTGTATAAAGGCGTTTGACGGCTTCGGGCCGTTTTCGATGCCTTCGGCCGTTTTTCAATGAAGGAATTGAAGCAACAGTTCGGGAATGCATTGCTGGTGATCGTGACGGTTGCGGTCGTAGTCGCCGCCGCGATCAATTTCCAGCAGCAGAGCCGCTTTCATCTGCCCGACGACGGCGTCACGTGGCTCGATCGAGACCACGGCGCGGGGCAGAATTCGTCGATCACGGCGGTTTACGTGGCCGAGGGAAGCCCCGGCGAAAAGGCAGGCATCCATAAAGGCGACGAACTGATTTCCATCGCTGACGTGCCCGTCCAGGAGGCGCAGGACGTCACGGCGATTTTGGCGCGGCTGGGTGCGTGGAGGAAGACCGAATACAAGGTCGCGCGCAACGGCGAAGAAGTCACTTTCAACGTCATCATCGGCGAGGCGGAGCGGGATTCCACGCTGTTCTACCAATACGCGGTGGGAGCCGTATATCTCGCCATCGGGCTTTTCGTCTATCTGCGGCGCGCCGGCGCGCAGCGATCGCTCCATTTTTTTCTGCTGTGCCTGGCGAGTTTCGTTCTTTCGACGTTTCACTATTCGGGCAAGCTGAACAATTTCGATAAAGTCATTTATCTGGGGAATCTGGTAGCGGGGTTCCTGGCTCCCACGCTGTTTTTGCATTTCTGCTGCATTTTCCCGGAGCCGCAAAAGTGGATCCGGCGGCGCGGCATGGCGGCGTTGGTGTACGTGCCGGGGGTGACGCTGCTGACGCTGCATCTGGGCTTCGTGTACGGCTGGCTGAGTAGCGCGGCGCCGCTGCTCGAAACGCGCTGGCTGCTGGATCGCGTGTGGCTCGGATTTCTGAGCGCGATGTATCTGGCGGGCGCCGCGGTCCTGCACGTGCAGCGCGTGCGCGCCGAAGATCCCATCGTACGGCGCCAACTGGTGTGGTTGCGCAACGGCGCAGCCATCGGAATTCTGCCGTTCACGCTGTTCTACGTGATTCCCTTTATCGCCGGCGTCACGCCGACGCACGCGATGAACCTGGCGGTGCTGTCTCTCCCGTTCATCCCGCTCACGTGGGCCTACGCGATTTTGCGTTACCGGCTGATGGACGTGGATATTATCTTCCAGGAGGGCTACGTCTACACGCTGGCGACGCTGTGCGTGGTCGGCGTGTTCTACGGCCTCATTTTCTCGGTGACGCGGGCCGGGGAGCTGAGCGGCACGGCGATGGTCGCGTTGATTCTGATCGCGGCCTTTGTGTTTCAGCCGATTCGCAACTGGATCCAGGAGCAACTGGACCGGTACTACTTCTACAAAGACCGCTACGACTACCGGCGGACGCTGATCGAGTTCGCGCGCGAGCTCGGTTCGCCGACCAATCTCGACGACATGCTCGAAACCGTGGCCGACCGGCTGGTGCGCACGCTGGGCATCCGTCACGTGGCGTTTTTCATCAGGGAAGAGCCGCTGGACGAAGAACGCGACGAGCAGCGGGAGGAGCAACGGGACCGGCAGGAAGGCGGATTCCGGCTGGCGCTGGCGAGCAACCGGCAAGGCAAGCAGACGAGCCAGGTTCCCTACGGGCTCGACCTGAGCTTCTTAGAGACGGCGCCGGCGAAGCCGTATCTGTTTTTCGAGCGCACCCGCAACATGCTCGACGTGATTTCGCACGACTGGCCGGCTTCGGTGCGCCGCACCATCGCCGAGCTGGATCTCACCTACTATCTGGCGTGCTCGGCGCGGGGACGCGTTATCGCGTATCTCGGTGTAAGCCGCACGGATTCCGGAGATTTTCTGTCGAGTGACGACGTCGACCTTCTCGTCACGCTTTCGGGTTACGTGGGCATCGCCGTGGACAACGCCGTGCTCTACCGGTCGCTCGAACGCAAGGTAGAGGAGTACGAACGCCTGAAGGAGTTTTCGGAAAACATCGTCGAATCCATTCACGTGGGAATCCTGGCGGCCGATCTCGATGGGCGGGTGGAAAGCTGGAATCCGCAGATGGAAAGGCTTACCGGCATCGGACGCGCCGAGGCGGTCGGACGCACTCTGCAGGAGCTTCTGGAAACAGACCTGTACGAGGAACTCGTGCGGGCGGGGGCCGGCGACGGAATTCACGACATTTATAAGTTTGCGATGCGGGCGGGCGGACGCCGCGGCGTAGCGGCCGTCGCGGGGTCCGTCCATGTCGCCGAGCCGCGCGACGCCATTCCTGGCGAGTCGCGGGACGCGACGGTAAATATCGCCGTCGCACCGCTCATCTCGAAAGAAGGTTCGCACATCGGCCGGCTGATTATTTTCGACGACGTCACGGATCGCGCCGAAATGGAGCGCCGCCTGGTGCAGACCGACAAACTGAGTTCCATCGGCCTGCTGGCGGCGGGCGTGGCCCATGAAGTGAATACGCCGCTGGCCGTCATTTCGACCTACGCGCAGATGCTCGCCAAGCAAATCGCCGGCGACGCCGAAAAGGCTCCGCTGCTCGAAAAGATCGCCAAGCAGACTTTCCGCGCGAGCGAGATCGTCAATTCGCTGCTGAATTTCTCGCGCACCTCGACGACCGAGTACGCGGGCGTGGATCTCAACAAGGTGCTGCAGGAGACAGTGACGCTGATCGAGCACCAACTCGCTACCGCGCGGATCGAAGTAAATCTCTGCCTGGACGAAAAGCTTCCGCGCATCAAGGGAAATCCGGGGAAGCTTCAGCAAGTATTTCTGAATCTATTTCTAAACGCCCGCGACGCCATGGAATCGGGCGGCGTCCTGGCGGTGAAATCGAGCGCGAGCGATGGGCTCGTACGAGTGACCGTCGCCGATACCGGATCGGGCATCGCGCCCGAGCATTTGGCCCGCGTCTTCGATCCATTCTTCACCACCAAGGCCGCGCGGCGCGGCACGGGCTTGGGACTTTCGGTTTCCTACGGGATCGTCAAGGAGCACAGCGGCGAAATTGAAGTAGAGAGCCAGACGGGCGCGGGCACGCGTTTTCACGTGATCTTTCCGGAGCTGGCCGCTCCGCGGCGGGCTCCTGTACCAACACCCAGGTCCAGCGAATTGCCCGCTGCTCCCGCGCATGCGTTTTCGACCAACGCGATCGCGGCGGGCGCCGTCCAGGTTTCCGCGCAGAGCGGCATCGTCGCTTCGGCTGATCCCCGGACTCGCTAAGATTTACTGATGCCCAGCATTCTTCCCGATTTGCCGCCCGACGTTGTCTCCGAGGGCAATTCGCGCGGGTCGATCCTGGTGGTGGACGATGAGCCCGACATCCGGGAGAGCCTGGAGGCGCTGCTTTCCTCGGAGGGTTATCGCGTGACGCTCGCGCCCAATGCCACTGCGGGACTGAAGCGGCTGGAGGCGGCGAACTACGACCTGGTCCTGCTCGACCTGATGATGCCGGACAAGAGCGGACTGGAAGTTCTGGATGAAGTCCGCCTCCGCGACCGCGAGACGCCGATTTTCCTGATCACGGCCTACGGATCGGTGGAGACCGCCGTGGCGGCGCTGAAACGCGGCGCGAACGACTACTTTTCCAAGCCGTGGGATAACGAGAAGCTGTTGATCGAGATCGGCCGCATGATTTCCAAGCGGCAGCTCGAATCGGAGAATGCGCATCTCCGGCGGGCTCTGCGGGAGCGCTCCAGTTTCCCGAACATCGTCGGCAAGAGCGAGCGCATGCTCAAGATTCTGGATCTGGTGGCACAGGTGGCCGCCAGCCGCGCGACGATTCTGATCACCGGCGAAACGGGAACCGGCAAGGAGCTGATCGCCAACGCGATTCACGCGCATTCCGCCCGGGCGGAGCATCCCTTCGTGCCGGTGCATTCCGGCTCGGTGCCTCCGGATCTGCTCGAAAGCGCCCTGTTCGGCCACGTGAAGGGAGCTTTCACCGGCGCCGTCACCTCGCGCAAGGGTTACTTCGAGACGGCCGACCGGGGCACGATCTTCTTCGATGAAATCGGGACGATTTCGCTGGAAACGCAGACCAAGCTCCTGCGCGTGATCCAGGAGCGCGAGTTCATGCCGCTGGGGTCCACGGAGACCGTGAAGGTCGACGTCCGGATTGTGGCGGCGACCAACGCGGATCTCAAAAAGCTGGTGGAAGAAGGCAAGTTTCGCGAGGATCTGTATTATCGCCTCAACGTGATCAACGTCGCGCTGCCGCCGCTGCGGGACCGCAAGGAAGATATTCCTCCGCTGGTGGAACATTTCTTCACGAAGTATTGCCGGGAAAATGAAAAGCTGCTGGACGAGCAAGGGCGCTCCCGGCTGCTGTTCGAACCGGAGGCGATGCAGATCCTCATGGACCACGTGTGGCCGGGAAACGTGCGTGAGCTTGAAAACGTGGTGGAGCGCGCCGTGGTGCTGGCGACGCAGCCTCCCGTGCCGGCGTCCGTGCTGCCGGAACATCTGCTCGAAGCTCGCGGGCTGCGCATCCGCCGCGACCCGAGCGGTCATCTGCCGGCGGACGCATCGCTGTTCGAGATCGTCGCCGATTTTGAGCGGCGCCAGATCATGGAGCAGCTCGAAGCCTCGGACTGGAGCCAGACGGCGGCCGCCGAGACCCTCCGCATTCCGCTTTCCACGCTGAATCAGAAAATCAAACGGCTGAACATCGAGGTCCGGAAGCGCGCGGGGAGCTGACGGGCGAACTCTTGTCGTTGGCCGGCAAAAACAGATTGCTCGACTAGCGCTCGGGATGACAGTGCGTGGGCTTGACGGATATCGACGTTACAATGAAAGTGTGCCGAAAGTAACGTTTGCGAACCTCGACCGCACGGTCGAATTCGAATCCGGGAAGCTCCCTTACGACGAACATGGCAAACCGGAATCCATTCTGGATGTCGCCATCAATTTCGGCATTCAACTGGAGCACGCCTGCGGCGGAAACTGCGCCTGCACCACCTGCCACGTGATCGTCAAGAACGGCACGGACGGCGCGCTTTCTCCCGCCGACGACGATGAGCTGGATCGTCTGGATACGGCGCCGGGTCTGACTCTGCACTCGAGGCTGGGTTGTCAGGCCGTGGTGAAGGGCGACGTGGTGGTTGAGATTCCAAGTTGGAATATCAATTATGTAAGCGAGGGCGGCGGGTCGATGAATCTTGGAAGCGCCATTCCGCCACCCAAGAACCTGCCGCCGACGAATCCACCACCGAATGAGTAGGCGTCGCCTGGCGTAGCCCAACGGGAAACGATGTTTCCGGGAGCGCCGGTGCTCGGGGATATGAGGTAATTATGAGCCGAGCGCCGGCGCTGGTTGTTTATGAAGACACTCTCCCCTTATCGAGCGGCCGTCCGCCGCGGGTGAGCCCGTGCTGCAACGGCCCTGCCCTGTGCATTCGTGCGAGGCTACTCTGGGTGAAGACGCGCAGTCTTCGCCCCCTTCCTGGGTGAAAATTCGGAATGAAGCCTCACTGGGAGCGCAGTTCCCAACATTTGAAGCGGGTTTTCGCATCTTCCGCCCAATCAACTTGCATCCAACGTTCCATTTGTTTTGGTCCCCAGGGTGCGCAGAACATGGAGACATGGGGTAACTCACTTGTTCTTGCCCACGTCTTGACACAATTCATTTCCGCCGCCTGCGCGAATGAATGCGGAGACCAATGCCAAACTACCAGCACATCCTTTTCCCAATCGATTTTTCTCCTCAAATCGATGCCACGATCCCTTACGTAGCGGCGATCGCCCGGCACCTGAATGCCAAAGTCACGCTGCTGAGCGTGGTCCCGGCGATTTGGGCCGGCCGAGGTCCCAGGCCGGAGTACGCTTCCGAACTGGAAAACAGCACGCAGGAGCGGCTCGATCGGGCCTTGACCACGGAGGTTCACGGGCTTGCCGTGGAGCGGGTGGTCCGTTCCGGCGAACCCGCCGAACAAATCGTCCGTTTCACCGAGGATCATGCCGTCGATTTGATCATGATGCCGACGCACGGCTACGGAAAGTTTCGCAGCCTGCTGCTCGGCTCGGTGACCGCCAAGGTTCTGCACGACGCGCATTGCCCGTTGTGGACGACCGCGCATGCTCCGGAACAGCACGCCCGGCACATTCCGCAAACGATCCTTTGCTGCGTCGACGGCACGCCCGCGAGTGTGGACCTGATCCGTCAAGCCGCCCAACTCAGCGGGCGCTTCGACGCCGCCCTGCAACTGCTGCATGTCGTGCCACCGGTCTCGGATTGGGAAGGCATGGCGGGCGATCGGCAAATGCAGGAGGAAGAGCGCGGGATGGCTCACGAACGGTTGGACCGGCTGTGCACCGAAGCGGGTGTCGATGTCCCGTTTCATGTTGCGATCGGATCAATCGCGCCGACGGCGGCGGAGCGGGCCGGCGAAGAGGCGGCGGACCTGCTGGTGATCGGCCGGGGGAAAATCGGCGCGACGCTTGGACGCCTCCGGACGAACGCGCAAGCCATCATCCAGCGCTCGCCGTGTCCGGTGCTGAGCCTCTAATTGCGTTCCTTTCGAGGGGCGCGCGCACTGAGGCTTTTGACGCAGCGTGCGCTCGACCTGCGGGGGTGAATGACTCCCCTCGCCGCCGCGCTTGTCCGGGATCCCTTGTATTTCCGTATCATTACCCCTGGAAGACGGATTGCACCGGGTAAGGATAAGGAGGCCTGGATATGCCGAGCTTCACGCACATACTGTTCCCTGTGGATTTTTCGCCCCGTTGCGACGGCGCCGTGCCGTTTGTAGAGTGCATGGCCCGCCGGAACAAGGCGAAGGTTACTCTATTCAGCGTGGCGAGTCCTTTCTACCCAGCCGTGATGGAAGCGCCGCTCATCGATCCTCAAGAACTTCAGCAGGAGCTGAAGTCCACTCTGGACGCGACTTTTACGGATTTCTTTCAAGGGATCGAAGTGAATCGGGTCGCCGTCCTGGGCGAACCGGCCCAGGAGATCACGGATTACGTACGCGAGCATAACGTGGACCTGATCATGATGCCGAGCCACGGCTACGGGCCTTTTCGCCAATTGCTATTGGGTTCGGTCACGGCCAAGGTTCTGCACGACGTCCCGTGCCCCGTTTGGACGACGGCTCACAAGGGCACCGAACCGGACCGCCAGCATCTGGCGATCAAGAAGATTCTGTGCGCCGTGGACACCACACCGGATAGTTTCAACGTGATCCGGTTCGCCGCCGCGTTGGCCAAGGATTCCGGGGCCGATCTCCGGCTGGTGACGGTGGTGCCCGGCATCGAAGCGTGGCCGGAACGTCAAATGGACATCGAGTTCGAGGAACAGCTCCGCGCGAATGCGAAACAAAAAATCGAGGAGTTGGAAGCCACCGTCAAAATCGATGTGCCGTATTGCGTGGAAGTCGGGCCGGTGGTCGATTCAGTGACCGAGGAAGCGGAGCGCCACGGCGCCGATCTGCTGGTGATCGGACGCGGCGCCATCCACGAGACACTCGGGCGCCTGCGCACGCACGCCTACGGGCTGATCCGGCTATCGCCCTGCCCCGTGCTGAGCGTGTAGCTTAAGACCGCTTGCCGGGCTGCGGCTCGTGACCGCGCTTATAAACCAGGATGGAGCGCCGGTAGTGGATCACGGCGGTGCCGTCCTGCTTGAAGCCCGTGGTTTTGACTTCGACCACTCCCATGTTTGGGCGCGATTTTGAAGGGCGCGCGCTCAGGACTTCGGTTTCGGCGTAGATGGTATCGCCTTCGAAAACCGGAGCGGGGAGCCGGATTTCGTCCCACCCCAGGTTCACGGCGTGGCGGGAAATATCCGCGACGGAAATCCCGGTGACGATGGCCAGCGTAAGCGTCGAGTTGACCAGCGGGCGTCCGAATTCGGTCTGCGACGCGTAATGGGCGTCGAAATGGATGGGGTTTGAATTCACGGTCAGCAGCGTGAACCAGGTGTTATCAGTGGTGCTGACGGTGCGTCCCAGTTCGTGACGCATGACCGCGCCGGGTACAAAGTCCTCGAAACAACGTCCCATGGAAAGCTCCTCATTCTTCCGTAAAATTCATTCGTGAATAGATTCGCGGCCCAGTTCGGCCAGGATCTCTTTCGTATGTTCGCCCAACGCCGGAATCTTTCCCATGCGAGGCGGCGCATGCTGCAAGTTGTGCGGCGGAAGGAGCGCGGGAATCGCGCCCACGGGCGAATCCGCTTCCTTCCAGCGCCCGCGCGCGGCGAGCTGCCGATGGGCGACCACCGCTGGAATATCGTTCAACACGGCATTGGCGATGTCCGCGCGCTCCAGCCTCGCGACGATTTCCTTTCCCGGAAAATGCGAGAAATATTTCTCGATCCAGGTTTCCAATTCCTTGCGATTCTTCAGGCGATCGGGGTTGGTCGCGTAGCGCGGGTCGTCGGCGAGCTCCGGATTCTCGAACACCGTTTCGCACAGCCGCCGCCATTCGCGCTGATTCTGGATCGCGAAGGTCACCAGTCCGTCGGCGCAGGTGTAGGCGCCATACGGAACGATGCCGCTGTGGCGGATGCCGACGCGGGCGGGCACGCGGCCCGCGCCTTGATACATGTACAGCTGCGGCGTCGCCCACTCCACCAGGCATTCGAGCATGGAGATATCGATGCGCTCGCCCGTTCCCGTGCGATGACGCTGCAACAGCGCGGCGAGAATCGATGAATACGCATACATTCCCGAGGTAATGTCGGCCACGGAAACGCCCACTTTGGCGGCGGCCTCGGGAGTCCCGGTGAGGCTCACGACGCCGGATTCCGCCTGCACGAGCATGTCGTAGGCTTTCTTATCGCGATAGGGGCCGTCGGGGCCATAGCCCGAAATCCCGCACCAGATCAACCGGGGATTGCGGTCGCGGCAGGCCTCGTAGCCGAAGCCGAGACGTTCCACCGCGCCCGGAGCCAGATTGTGCACGAAAACGTCGGCGCGATCGATCAGCCTGCCGAAAACATGGCGATCGGCATCCCGTTTGAGATCGAGCACGATGCTGCGCTTGCCGCGGTTCAGCCAGGCGAAGTGGCCCGAGAGGCCGCCCTTCATGTCGTTATCGTAAGCGCGCGCGAAGTCGCCGCCCTCGGGACGCTCCACCTTGATGACGTCCGCTCCCAGGTCGGCGCATTGGCGCGAACAGAACGGCGCGGAGACCGCTTGCTCCAGCGCCACAACGCGGATACCGGAGAGCGGAAGATTTTCGGCAGTTTCGGAGGACGACATGTCTGGTTTAGAACAAGTTTGTGTCAAAAAGAACGCGGCATGCCGAGCACATGTTCCCCTACATAGGAAAGAATCAGGTTCGTCGAAATAGGGGCCACCTGGTAAAGCCGCGTCTCGCGAAATTTGCGCTCCACGTCGTACTCCGCCGCGAAACCGTAACCGCCGTAGGTTTGCAGGCACATGTTCGCCGCTTCCCACGACGCATCCGCCGCGAGCAACTTCGCCATATTTGCCTCGGCCCCGCAAGGCTGGCCGGCGTCGAACAGGCGGCAGGCTTCCCAGCGCATCAAATCCGCGGCGCGAACATTGGTGTACGCGCGCGCGATCGGAAACTGGATGCCCTGGTTCCGGGCGATCGGACGGTCGAAGACGACGCGTTCGTGCGCGTACTTGCGGGCGCGGTCGACAAACCAGTAGCCATCGCCGATACACTCGGCGGCGATCAGGATGCGCTCCGCGTTCATGCCGTCGAGAATGTAACGAAATCCTTTGCCCTCCTCGCCGATCAGGTTTTCTTCCGGAATTTCGAAATTATCGAAGAACACCTCGTTGGTCTCGTGATTCACCATGTTGCGGATCGGGCGCAGAGTGATTCCGGGGCCGGCGTCATTTTCCAGGCCGGAAGCGCGCAGATCGACCAGAAACACGGAAAGGCCGTCCGTCTTTTTCTTCACGCCGGACAAGGGCGTGGTACGCGCCAGCAGCAGCATCAGATCCGAATGCTGGACGCGCGAGATGAACACCTTCTGGCCGTTGACCACGTAGCGTCCGTCCTTCTTCACGGCGAACGTTTTGATTTTCGTGGTGTCCGTGCCGGTGGTCGGCTCGGTGACGGCGAACGATTGCAGACGAACCTCGCCGGAAGCGATTTTCGGAAGGTAGCGCTGCTTCTGCTCGAGCGAGCCATGCCGCAGCAGCGTTCCCATGATATACATCTGCGCATGGCAGGCCCCGGAGTTGGCGCCGGAGCGGTTGATCTCTTCGAGGATGACGGATGCCTCCGTGACGCCGAGCCCTCCGCCGTCGTACTCGGCGGGGATCAGCGCGGCCAGCCACCCGGCTTCGGTCAGCGCGCGAATGAATTCTTCCGGATAAGCGGGCGCTGCATCCACCTTCTGCCAATATTGGCTGTCGAAACGGCTGCACAGATCGCGGACGGCGCGTCGATACTCTTCGAATTCGCCGGAGCGCGGGTTGATGTCCTTCATTAAAGATTGCCGTCCTTCATGAGAGACCGGAAAACAAGACGGCCATGTCCGTACAGGACTCCACCGAGCGCGCGGCATCGAGCGCCCGGCGTGCGGTCTTCCCGCCAAAACGAGGCTGGACGACCGACAGGAATTTCTCTTCGAGTTCAGCGGTAGACACTGGATTCTCCGGATTCCCGCGCGGGAAATCCGCCTCGCGCTGCTCCACGTGACCGTCGCGATAGATCACTTTCAGGCGTACAGGCCAGGACGCCGGATAGCGCCCGGTCAAATCGTCGGCTGCCTGGATGCGCAGCTTCGGGAGCAAGGCCGCGATGACGGGATCGCGCACGCCATCCGAAGAAAATCGCGAGGCGTCGAATTGTTCGAGGCCGCAGCGGCCCTCCGCGAGCGCGGCGGCCACCGTGTACGCCAGGCTGAAGCGCGCTTTGAACGGCGTCGAGGGATCAGGCTCCTTCACGATGGCGAGGCCCGGTCCGTAGGTCTCCACGCCGACGCTTTCGATATCGCCCGCGCCGCGGCCGGATTGTTCACGAATTTGAATCGCCATATCGATCGCGGTGTGCGTGTGGCCGCAGCAGGCGTGCATCTTGTAGCAGTTTTCGAGGATCTTCCAGTGCTTTCCGAGCCCGTCCGTAAGGCGCGTGGGATCGTACGACTCGCTCATGGCGCGGAAGAATCCGCGATCGCCTTCCAGGATGCGGCTCGCGCCGGTGAATCCTTCCTGCGCGAGATCGGCCGCGAGCAACCCGTTGAACGCCGCCTTCCCCGGATGCAGGGGCTTGCTCATGGTGCCGTCCGCGTTAAATTCCCACAATCCAGCCGCCTGGGTACCAGCGCTGCCGAGAGCGTCGGTCATGTGCGCGGCATCGAGTTGGAGAATCGAGCCCGCGGCTGCCGCTGCGCCAAAAGTGGCCGCGGTTCCGGTCGGATGCCAGAAGCGATAGTGACTGGGATTGACGACTTCGCCGATGCGCAGAGCCGCTTCGTATCCAAGCGCGATGGCGGCGAGAAACGACCGGCCACCGGCATGTTCCCGTTCGGCGGCGGCGAGAGCGGCGGGGATGATGGGCGCCGCGGCGTGCAATGTGGCTCCGCGATGGACGTCGTCGAGTTCCAAAACATGGGAAGAGACGCCGTTGGCGAGGGCTGCGCCCTCGGCGGATGATCGTCCCGCCCCGAACATCGTGGCTTCTTGAGACGATCCAAAGCGCCCGACAACTTTTTGCATGGCGCGCGCGGGAGGCTCGGAGGCGCCCGCCATGCAAGCGCCCAGCCAGTCGAGGACGGCGCGCTGCGTTTCCAGACAAACCGCGGCGGGAAGATCCTCAAATTTAGTTGTCGATAGAAATCGGGCCAGTGCGCGCGTCAACGTTCCATTCTCGCTGGAAAGAAGACGTCGCGCAACGCGAGGCCGGGAATGGCTCACGCTATTAGAGCCGTCGAACCCGGTCAATGAACGGAAGATGTTCGGGGGTACTACAAGCGGGAAGATCTAGCGCCGCCGACGGGGAGCGATCCGGCCGCGGTTCCGCGGCGCTCAGGCGATATCGGGAACGACGAAGTGCTTTGGAAATCCCGCCGCTTCGGTGAGCGCTTCCGCCGCCAGGTATCCGCTGCGCACCGCGCCCTCCATGGTCGCGGGCCATCCTGAGCGCGTCCAGTCGCCGGCCAAAAACAGGTTCGCGATTCTCGTTCTCGCGACAGGACGAAACGGCTCCAATCCGGGTTTCGCGGAAAAGGTGGCACGAATTTCCTTCACCACGTGTGCCTTCTCCAGTCGCGCTTCGCGGACCAGCGGAAAAAATTCCGCGAGCTCGCGGAGAGCCAATGCAATCACCTCGGCGCGCGGAGTTTCCACCAGGCTGCGCGAAGCGCTTACGACCAGTTGCAAGTAGCGCCCTTCGCGCTTGTTGAACATCCACTGAATGGTGCGGTCGAGGAGCGTGGCGTGCGGCAGATCGGTTACCGGGCGGTCGAACCACAAATGAATCCCCGTGATGGGTGAATGTTCGAAAGGATCCAGGTTCACGGGGAGCCCGGGGATCACGGCGGCGAATTTTTCGAACGGCAGCGCGCTGACGTAGTAGTCGGCACGATGCTGGATTTCGCCGGAGGGCCCGTCGGTGGAGAGGTAGCGCACGATGTCGGAATGAATCGCCACGCTCGTCACGGGCGTCCGAAAATGGAGCCGGACGTTGGGGAGGCGTTTCCACGTCTCGCGGCTATACAGTTCGCCCAGAGGCACCGCCGGAATGCCCATCTGGTACGCCTCCGGCCGCGCCAGAAACCCCAGCCGGAACACCTGAAATCCATGCGAGGCGGCCATGCGGTCGAGCTCTTCGTTCACGGCGCTGACCAGCACCTGACGCCAGAAACGTTCGATCGCGCGCGCGGGCTGCCGCTTCTCGCGCAGCCAATCGAGCATGGTGATTCGATCCAGATCCGCGCGACGGCTTTCGCGCGCGATGGCCAGCAGCGCGCGGCCTACCGCAAGCTTTTCCCTGGCGTTCAGAAACGTGAGCTTGAGAAACGATTCCGTGAAATGCGCGGGGGCGGGGAACACCCCCGATTTCAGGACGCTCCGCCGGCCTCCCGGCTCGATGAAGGTGAATTCCCGGTGAAAGGCGATATCTTTTTCGACGTCCAGCCGCCGGTAGAAATCCAGGAGGTTGACGCAACAGCGCAACAGGATGTGCTGGCAGTTGTCGATCAGTTCGGCCTCGCCGCCCGTTCCGATTTCGTAGGAGGTTGCACGGCCGCCGGGGAAAGGCCGCGCTTCGAAGACCTTTACGGAATGCCCCGCGCCGCCCAGGGCCGCGGCCGCGGCGAGTCCGGCGAGACCACCCCCGATGACGATCACTTCAGGCATGCGAAAACGGGTCCGGCGAAGCCGAGCCTCCTCGTAAGTATGGTATTCGACCGCTCAGCTTCGCGGCGGATGGCCGGGCCCAGTTCGTTTGTGGAGAGAAGCTAAGATCGGACCGGCACGCGAGAGCGGTGTCCGCCCCCGCCTCCGCTGGTAAGCTCGACGGCAATCCACAGCACGATCGCGATGAAGAGGAAATCGGAAGGCTGGAAATCCATAACCGTTTTCAGTATGCACGACAGCACGCAACCGATCAAGTATCGAAGCTCTAGTACGGACTAAGGTTCTCGCCCCGAAGTCCCAGTCCCTTTGAACGGGCGGCTTCAGCGGACACTGCTCGCCAGGCGTGCGCGCCCGAGCTGGCGCACGACGTTCTCCATCAGGCGCAGCCCGCAGTTGCCGTCCAGCGTCAGAATCGACTCGGGATGGAACTGCACGGCCTCCATCGGCAGTTCGCGATGGCGCACGCCCATGATGACGCCGTCTTCGCTTTCCGCGGTAATCTCCAGGACGCTCGGGAGGGTTTCGCGAATCGCGTAAAGCGAATGATAACGGCCCACGCGGAATTCCTCGGGGAGCCCTTCGAACACGCCCACGTTTCGATGACGGATCAACGACGGCTTTCCATGCACCGGGTAACCCAGTACGCCGAGCTCGCCGCCGAACGCTTCCACCATGCCCTGCAATCCGAGGCACACGCCGAAAACGGGGACCTCCAGCTTCGCGGCGTGGCGAATCAGCGCGGGCACGCCAAAATCCGCGGGACGTCCGGGCCCCGGCGAAACCAGGATCAGCGACGGCTTCACCTGCGCGATCATTTCGAGAGGGAAGCCCGAGCGGTAGGTCACGACCTCCGCGCCGGTTTGCCGGGCGTAGTTGGCCAGCGTATGGATGAAGCAGTCTTCGTTATCCACCAGCAGCAGCCGCACGCCCGCGCCTTCCTCCGCGCGCGGCGCATACGGAGGTTCGACCGCCTTTTCCGCGTTCAAGGCGCGGAAGTAACCTGTCGCTTTCATCCAGCACTCGCGATCTTCGCTCGCGGGATCGGAATCGTAGAGCAGGGTCGCGCCCGCGCCGTAGCGAGCTTCGCCGTTCTTCAAATGAATCGTTCGAATGGTGATGCCGGTATTGATATCGCCGTCGAGCGAAATCATTCCCACCGCGCCGCCGTACCAGCCACGCGGGTCTTTTTCCAGATTCTCGATGGCCTGCGCGGCCCATTTTTTGGGAGCGCCAATGATCGTCACCGCCCACATGTGCGTGAGAAACGCGTCCAGCGAATCGAAGCCTTCGGCCAGCGTTCCCTCCACGTGATCCACCGTGTGGAACACGCCAGCGTACGATTCGATCAGCCGCCGGCCGATCACTTTCACCGAGCCCGGCACCGCGATGCGCGACTTATCGTTGCGATCGACGTCGGTGCACATGGTCAGTTCGGATTCTTCTTTTTTGGAATCGAGCAGTTCGCGGATGTTGTCGGCATCCTTCAGCGGATCCCCCGTGCGCCGCGCCGTTCCGGCGATGGGGCACGTTTCCACGCGCCGCCCTTCGATGCGCACGAACATCTCCGGGGAAGCCCCGATCAACTGCTCATCGCCGAGCTGCAGGAAAAACTCGTAAGGGCTGGGGCTCGCGTGCTGGATCTTTTCGAAAAGCTCCGAAGGGCTGCCGGAGTACGGCGCGCGAAAGGTCTGGCGCAACACTACTTCGTAGTAATCGCCCCGGCGCATGCCTTCGCGAACCGTCTCGACTTTCGCCATGTACTCCTCGGGTGTGTGGTCGCTGACGGGCGCGGCCTGCGGGCCTGCCGCTTTCCGCGAGGATCGAATGCGCTCGCCGGCGTGCGACAAGCCTTTGGTGGATGTTCCGGCCTTCGCGAAATCGAACTGGTAGCGTTCGATGCGCTCCTTCTTGCGATCCATGAAGTAGATGTCGTCGCACAGGAACAGGTGCAGATCCTTCACGTCGTGCCGCGGAAGCTTCCGTTCGATCGGATCGAATTGCAGCAGCAGGTCGTACCCGAACGCTCCCACCAGCGCCAACCGGGACGCCAGAGGGTGCTTGAATTCCTGGAGCAGCGCCCGCAGGATGGAAAACGCCGACGGTTGCTTGCTGCGTTCTTCCTCGGGAAAGAGCGATGGCAGCGGCTTCAAACGTCCGTTCAGCGCGGCGTGCCCGGCAGCGAAATGCTCCCAGTGCGGATGCGGGGCAAGGACAGGTTCGAGCATCTTTATCAAGGCTTCGCCACGCGGATTCAGCGCGCGGATGGTGACGTCGCGGCCTTTCGCGACGATCTCCAGCGGAGGCGCCACCGCCGCGATGTCCCAACGTGAATAGCGTCCCGGAAATTCGTAGCCGGAGGAAAGATAAATCCCCCGATGCGTATCGAGCTTCTTGAGCAGCCCGCGCAATCCGCGGCGGAAAGCCACATGGGAAATCGTCCGCGAGACGACGATTCCGCTGGATGTCGTATAGTTTTCCGGGCTCATAAAATGCTCTGGAAGGGGGCTTGATTCGAGGATAACATTGCATACTGAGCTGCGCGCGCCGGGCCGCGGCCCTGCCGCTCGCCGCTTAAACGAATTCCGTGAAAATCTCGTTGGACATCAGGATGCCGCGATCGGTGAGCCGCACACGCGCTCCGACGCGCTCCGCGAGCCCGTCGTTCACGATTCTTTCGATCACATCCGCGAACTCTCCGCTCTCGTCATCCCCGCCGCCGATTTCGACGCCCTCGCGCAGCCGCAATCCCAGGAACCATTTCTCTCCGCGCGCATCGGCGGGAAGGCGCTCCGGCGCGGCGCGTCCATCCCTGGATTCGGCGATGGATTCGCCGATGTTTTCAGCGACGAATTCGGCCGCCGTCTCCGGATTCCGCCATCGAAACGCGCCGTCGAAGGAATGCGCGTCGGCGCCGAAGCCCAGATAGGGCTCGCGACGCCAGTACTTGAGGTTGTGCCGCGACTCGCGACCAGGCTGGGCGAAGTTCGAAATCTCGTAGCGGTCCACGCCGATGTTCCGGAGCCGTTCCGTGGCGATTTCGTAGAAGCTCGCGATCGCGTCGTCGCTCGGCACGTCCGCCGCTCCGTAGCGAAGGCCGCCTGCGATCAGCTCCCGGCCGAGGCGCGAATCCTCGTCGACCTCCAGCATGTAAACGGAAACGTGCGGGACACGTAACCGCTCGACGAAGTCGAGCGATCTATTCCAACTGGCTTCCGTTTGCGACGGGAGTCCGGCGATCAGGTCGAGGTTGATGTTGTCGATGCCCGCCGAGCGCAGCAGGGCGACTTCCTTTTCAACGATCTCCGCCGTGTGTTTGCGGCCGGTTCGCGCGAGCTCCCGGGGGACGAACGATTGCACGCCGAGGCTCACGCGATTGATTCCCGCCCTGCGCCACGCCGCCGCCTTATCCGTCGTGATCGTGCCCGGCGCGGCCTCCATGGTCGCCTCGATCCACTTCGATCCGGGCGGCCCTCCCGGAATCATGCCGAGCAGGTCCAGCAAAGCTTCGGGATCCATTTGGCTCGGCGTTCCGCCGCCGAGATAGATCGTTTCGGGCGTCCACGGAAATTGCCATCTCCCGATTTCGGCGTGCAGCGCAGCCAGGTATTTTGCTTCCATGTCGCGCGGGAACACGCCGGAGGCAAAGTTGCAGTACGTGCATTTCTGCGCGCAGAACGGATAGGAAATGTATACGCCCGGCATGGTTGCGTGTCGAAAAACCGGCTTTCGAAAAACTACAGGCTGATCGGCGAGCCCAACTGCTTCCCGACCGCTTCGGCGATCAGCTCCGCCAGCGTCTGGCCGTTGGCCACGAAGGCGGCGCGGGCCGGATCCCAATCGAGCTTCGAGCTTTTCATGTGCGCCGAAACCCAGATCTGCTTCACCGGCGAGTTCGGACTGACCACGAACTTTGCCGGAGGGTCCTCGAACTCGATGGCCAGCGCCCCGGCGTTGAAATCAGCTTCGAAATCATGTTCCTCGGCCGCCCGGCCCAGCCTGTCATATAAGTCCTGGAGCGCATCGGCGGCGCGCGTCTGAAATTCCTGGTCGTCCATTGCCAACTTCAATTCTCGCTTAAAGCCCGTGGCCATTGTGCGGCGCCCAGAAAGTTTGCCGCAACTTTCGTCGGGCAGGCATCATCTGTTACGCTTGGACCGTTCGCCACGTATGCAACCGGCTTGTATCCGCCATTCCGACCTTCCCGGGACGTCCCGGCTCTTCGGCGATTTCTCCTATCATTTTGAGCGAGTTGCGAAGTATTACCGGCACGATCCGCACAACCCGGAATCTCTTCGGCGAGCCGCGTCCGAAATTGATTATCCGGCCGATCGCCGGGCCGCGCTGGTCCAGGCGCTGCTGGCACAGAAGAGCGGGCAGAAGAAATCGGAACAAAATTCAGAACGAGATTTAGAGAACGACGCGCTGCGGAAGTTAGCCGAACCCGGAACGGTCGCCGTGGTCACGGGTCAGCAGGTCGGGCTTTTCGGCGGGCCCGCCTACACTATCTACAAGGCCCTCACTGCCGCGCGGCTCGCTCAGAAACTTTCCCAACAGGGCGTTCCCGCGGTGCCGGTATTCTGGCTTGCGACCGAGGATCACGATTTCGCCGAAGTGAATCATTCGTGGGTTTTCGACGCTTCCGGACAATCGCATGTTTTGCGGGTCGATGCGCCTGGCGCCTCGGCCGGCCGCCAGCGGCCCGTCGGATGGGTCTCTCTCGACAAGCCGCCCGTGGAGGAGTTGCGCGGCGCACTGAAGGGGATGCCGTTTGCCGGCGAGGCCGTCGCCGCGGTCGAGCAAGCCTACGTTCCCGGCGCTGGGATGGGCGCGAGCTTTCGGGCGCTGCTGCAAACGCTTACCCGCAACCTCGGGTTAATTTTTCTGGACCCTCTGGACCCCGCCATTCGAGCCATCGCCGCGCCCTTTATTGCAAAGGCGGTGACGTCGGCAGCGATCATCAAGCCGCGTCTTATCGAACGCAATAAGGAGCTCGCCGCCGCCGGCTATCACGCGCAAGTGCATCTCGACGCCCGCACTTCGCTATTTTTTTTATTGGAAAACGGCGAGCGCGTGCCGGTGCGGCGCAAAGATTCCGATTATTCGGATCTGGCTGATCGCGCCGCGCAGGTTTCGCCGAACGCACTGCTGCGCCCGGTGATGCAGGATTTCCTGCTGCCCACGGTCGCCTATATCGGCGGCCCGGGCGAACTGGCCTATCTCGCGCAGTCGGAGGTTCTCTACGACGCCCTGCTCGGACGGATGCCGGTGGTGATGGCGCGCTCCGCGTTTACCTTGGTGGATCCGCGCTCGGCGAAACTGCTGGACCGGTACCGGCTCTCCGTGGCGCAGACGCTGGTTCCGGAGCACACTCTGGCGGATCGCGTGGCGCGCGCCCTGGTTCCTTCCGAGCTCGAAAGCTCGTTCGAGGCGGCGGCCGCGAACATCACGAGCGACGTGGATCGCTTGAAAGCCAAGTTCGAGGGGTTCGATCCTACGCTCGCGGCGGCGCTTGGCACGAGCCGCGCGAAAATCGTTTATCAACTCGAAAAAATGCGCTGCAAGACGGAGCGGGAAGCGCTGCGCCGCAATCAGCAGGCTTCCGCGGGAGCGCATCACCTTTCCGCCATGCTGTTTCCCCATCGCCATTTGCAGGAGCGCTTTTACTCGATTCTGCCGTTCGTGGCGCAGCACGGCTTGGATTTGGTGGACCGTTTGTACGGAGCCGTCGAGCTCGAGTGCCCGGATCACCGCGTCTTTTCAATCTAGAGCTCGGCTGTGGCGCGGGCCGCTGGCCTGCTGAGTCGGCAGTCCTGCCGACTTTTCCTTGATGTCTGATCAATCACGAGTGGATACGCGATGACGCGGTGGGCGACAATCTATTTCATGCGCGTCAATAAAGTGAAGCAAGCTCTCAAAGAGGGCAAGTTACAGCTGGGCTGCAGCGTTTCGATGATCCGTTCGCCGGAGATCACGCGAATTCTCGCCGCCGCGGGCCTTGACTGGACCTACCTGGATTCCGAGCACGGCGGTTTCGACCTGGAAACTCTCCAGGATTTGGCACGCGCCGCCAACGACAACGGTCTGTGTCCCATTGTCCGCGTCGCGGAACTGTCCTACGCGCTGGTGGCGCGCGCTCTCGACAGCGGGGCGCAGGGGGTGTTATTCCCGCGCGTGGAATCGCCGGAACTGCTGGCGCAAGCCATCTCCTGGGCGCGTTTCCCTCCGCTCGGCGTGCGCGGTTTCGGCCTGCAGCCCACCCATCTCAATTATGAAAAAGCCGCGATGCCGGAAATCATCGCGCACATGAACGAGCACGTGATGGTGGTGCTGCAGATTGAAACCGTTACGGCGCTGAACCGCGTCGACGATCTCCTCGCCGTTCCCGGCGTGGACGCGGTCATGATCGGACCCGCGGACCTCTCGGTTTCGCTCGGGGTTCCCGGACAATTCGAGCACCCGTCCATGGTCGCGGCGATCGAGAAGATTCGCGAAGCTTGCCATCGCCGCGGCGTCGCGCCCGGCCTGCACGTCCGCTCCGTCAAGCTCGCCCAGTACTGGCGCGATCACGGATTGAAGTTCCTTAGCTGCAACAGCGAGATCGGGTTTCTGTTGGAAAAAGCTCAGGAAACGGTCGCGGCTTTGCGCGGCTGATCCGCAAACGACCGGCCGTAACAGAACCGCGAATGTCGATGAGCGGGCAGGCGGCGTGGTTTCCGGCCCGCTCATTGATATTTGCGGTTCAGTCCAACCCGAGCGAAAAATGCCGCGCCGGGAAGCCGCCGGAACGCATCTAAGATGGTGGTATGAGAATCGAAATCGCCGGTATGCATTGCCAGGCCTGCGTGGCGCGCGTCCGCAAGGCGCTGGAAAAGGTGGAAGGCGCGCACGTGCGCGAAGTCGAAGTCGGTTACGCGCAGATTGATCTCGATCCGGCCCGCCAAGGCGAGGCGCTGCAAGCCATCGAGAAAGCGGGATACCAGCCGCACGTTGCCGCATAAATGAAAGCCGCATGGGCATGAAGTTCAGACGATGACGGAGTCGGTCACCATCAACGTGGAAGGCATGGTGTGCGCGGCCTGCCAGGCGCATGTGCAGAAGGCGCTCGACGAAACGCAGGGCGTCTCCAAAGCCGCGGTCAACCTGATGACCGGCCAGGCGCAGGTGTCGTTCGATCCGGCGATTGTCGAGCCCGAAAAGCTGATCGAAGCGATTCGAGACACCGGCTATGGGGCGGAACTTCCCGCGGCTGGTCTCAGCGCGATTCAGGAACAGCAGCAGCGCGAGCTTGATCAGACCACCGAAGCGCGCAATCTCGCGGTGAAGGCGGGCGTGAGTTTCGTCCTGGGCGCCGCCGCCATGGCCGCGCCGGAACATTGGATGCATCAGGCGTCCTTCCGCTACGCGCTCGCCGCGGCGACTTTAGGCGTGATGGTGTGGGCCGGAAGCCGGATTTACGCGGGCGCATGGAAGACCGTGGTTCATGGCTCGGCCGACATGAATGCGCTGGTCGCTCTGGGCACGGGCGCGGCGTTTCTGTACTCGCTCGCCGTGACCGTCGATCCCGGTTTCTTCGAGCGCCGGGCCGTCGCGCCGGACGTTTACTACGAAGCCGCCATTTTGATCCTCGCCTTCGTCACCGCGGGCCGGGCGATGGAGGAACGCGCCAAGCGCCAGACGGCGGGGGCGCTCCGCAAGTTGATCCACCTGCAGCCCTCCACTGCGACCGTTGTTCGCGACGGTATCGAGCGCGCGATTCCGATTTCCGAAGTCGCCCGCGGCGATATCGTGCTCGTGCGGCCCGGCGAGCGAATTCCCGTAGACGGCGAAATCGTGGACGGATCGAGCTACACCGACGAATCCATGCTGACGGGTGAATCCGAGCCGGTTTCAAAGACCATCGGCGACGCGGTGATCGGCGGCGCCGTGAACACCACGGGAAGCTTTCGCTACCGCGCGACGTCGCTCGGGGAAGCGAGCGTTCTGGCGCGCATTGTTTCCTTGATGCGCCAGGCGCAAGGCTCTCGCGCGCCCATCGAGCGCCTGGCCGACAAAATCAGCAGCGTCTTCGTGCCCACCGTACTAATCCTCGCGGCGATTACTTTTGCCGGATGGATGCTCGCCGGCGGCGGCGCGGTTCGCGCGGCCACCAGCGCCGTCGCCGTGCTGATCATCGCCTGCCCTTGCGCCATGGGGCTCGCGGTGCCCACGGCGGTGATGGTCGCCACGGGCCGAGGCGCGGAACTGGGCGTGCTCATCAAGGGCGGGGAAGCGCTCGAAAAGTTGCGCAAAGTCGATACCATCGTCCTGGATAAAACGGGAACCGTCACGGAAGGGAAGCCCCGCGTTACCGACGCAGCGATTTCCGATGACGTTGTGCGCCTCGCCGCCGCGGCCGAGCGGCCCTCCGAGCACCCGCTGGCGCGCGCCGTCGTTCAATACGCCGAAAGCCGCGGCATCGTATTGCCCGAAGCGACCGAGTTTCGTTCCGTCACCGGACGCGGTGTGCAAGCCCGCGTGCAAGGTCATGACGTGCTGTGCGGCAACGCCGCATTCTTGCGGGAGCAGGAGGTGACGCCGGCTCCTGAGTCGTCTTCCGACGATTCCATACCCGGAGATTCCGCGCGCGGGATCATTCTCGTCGCGATTGACGGCGCCTACGCGGGATCCTTCACGGTTGCCGATCCGATCCGCGCGGAATCGCCGGCGGCGGTGAGGGAATTTCAGAAGCTCGCGCTGGAGGTCGTCCTGCTCACGGGCGACCGCGAATCGACGGCGCGGGCCATTGCGAAAGAGGCGGGGATCGCACGCGCCGTGGCCGGCGTGCTTCCCGCGGGCAAAGTGGACGAGATCCGCCGACTGCAACAGCAAGGCCGCGTGGTCGCCATGGCGGGCGACGGGATCAACGACGCTCCCGCGCTCGCACAAGCCGACGTCGGCTTCGCCATGGGTTCAGGAACCGACATCGCCATGGAGGCCGGCGATGTTACGTTACTCAAATCCGGCCTCGGCGGCGTCGCGCGAGCGATCGCGCTTTCCAGAGCGACATGGAACGTGATGCGTCAGAATCTCGGCTGGGCGCTCGCTTACAACGTGATTGCGATTCCCGCCGCGGCCTTCGGATTCCTCAGCCCGGTGATCGCCAGCGCCGCCATGGCGATGAGCTCGGTCAGCGTGGTACTCAACAGCCTGCGGCTCTCGCGCTTTCAGAAAAACCGCAAACATGCGTAAAAAACAGGCAGCGTGAACAGGCTCGAATCGATTCGATCGAGCCATCCTCCGTGCCCCGGCAGCAGCGTTCCACTATCCTTTACCCCCGCACCGCGCTTGAAGGCGGATTCGCATAGATCGCCGATTTGCCCGGCCACATTGCCGATCGCCGCGACCGAGAGCACCCGCCATGCCGGCGCGCCCGGAATCAGGTAATGCGCGTAGATCCACCCGGCCAGCATCGCTCCCGCGACCGATCCCGCCGAGCCTTCCCAAGTCTTCGCCGGACTCACTCGCGGAGCGAGCTTGTGACGGCCGATCGCTTTTCCGGTGTAGTAAGCAAACGTGTCGCCTGCCCAGCTCAGCAGCATCGCTAGCATCAGCCAGTGCGGCGAAATCAGGCGAATTTCCGTCGCGGAGCGCCACGCGCCGAAAATGTAGAGAACGCCGAGCGTGAGCGCCGCGGCGGATGGCAACGCGTTCCTCAGATCCGCCGAGCGCAGCGCCAGCGCCATGGCTCCGAAGGCAATCAAGATGGCGATCATGCCCGGCTCCGGAGCATACAGCAGCGCAATCCCGCCCAACACGCCAGGCGCGGCTTCGAGCGCGACTCCACCGGACGCCCACCCGCCGGGCGCAAGTTGCGTGCGGGAAGCCAGCGCATGAAACTCCGTATAGGCCATGACGCCCACGATCACCAGCGCGATACGGAACACCTCGAAGGGAGCGAAAACGATGATCCAGACGAAGAGCGGGATCAGCACCGCCGCGGTTGCCAGACGCTTCATTGGGCCGGAATGCCCAGCGCCTCAACCGCGGTCACCTCGGCCCTCACCGGCGCCCGCGAGCTCGCCAATCCGCCGAAGCGCCGGTCGCGCCGCTGGTAATCGAGGACGGCTCGCAGCAGATCGGCGCGCTTGAAATCCGGCCACAAAGTGGTCGTAACGTAAAGCTCGGCGTAGGCGATCTGCCACAGCAGGAAATTGCTGACGCGCATCTCGCCGGAGGTGCGAATCAGAAGATCGGGATCGGGAGTGCCCGCCGTGTAGAGACGCGAAGCGATCGCCTGCTCGTCGATCACGATATCGCGGCGACAAGCGTCCGCAACGAGAGCTTTCACGGCATCCACGATCTCGGCGCGCCCGCCGTAGTTGATCGCCAGGTTCAGCTGCATTCCGGTGTTGGCCGCCGTTTTCGCGATCGCGTCTTCGAGCTCCTTGCGCACTTGCGCCGGCAATTCCTCCAGACGTCCGATGGCCGTCAGCTTGATATTCTGGCGCTGGATTTCGGCCAGCTCCGTATGCAAGTAAGCCCTCAGCAACCGCCATAGCACGTCGACTTCGGTGCGCGGTCGCTTCCAATTCTCCACGGAAAAAGCGTACAACGTCAGGGCCTTCAGTCCCATCTGCGTACCGGTTTCGATGACCGTGCGCACGGGACGCATTCCGGCTTTATGTCCGGCGACGCGCGGCAAATTCCGGCGTTTGGCCCAGCGGCCGTTGCCGTCCATGATGATGGCGATGTGCGCGGGCAGGCGGTTCGGGTCGATGGCTCGCGCCAGCGACTCCTCCTCATCGCCCGGCCGCACGGCTTCCAACAAGGCTTGCATGCGCAAGAACCATGGTACGAAAAATTTGACGCCTTCGTAACCGTTCCGCTACCATAGGTCTGCGGGGTGGAGCAGTCTGGTAGCTCGTTGGGCTCATAACCCAAAGGTCGAAGGTTCAAATCCTTCCCCCGCAACCAAGCCGTTCATAATGGCCTCGGGCAGGGGCGGTAGCGGATACTCACCTCTAATTCCGGGGGCATGAGCTTCACTCCCCCAACCAGCGTACGCAGGAGTTTTTTTCACTCAGCCTGACTTCTGGGGGTCGGCGCACATTTCAAGTACGCCCCGCAAGCCGCCAAGGACTTCGGATTCGCCCGCCGTTGTTTCAGCTTAATCATCTGCTTGGCGAGCCAATGCCGGACGCTGCCTTTCCCGCAAAGATATAAGTCCTCGGCACAGTGGGGTCACAGCCATCCTCGATTAACGAAGAGGGAATCGGGCTCGACCTTCAGGCGGGTCGTATCTTGGATGACGGCACCCACCGAAGCGCGGGAGGCGCCACCACATTTCACAAAACGGAGAGTTTTGAGACTTCGCGGGAGACCAACTCTTTCCGGGCTTGGGCACGGCTACTCCCGCCTTGGCGGCATTGGTAAGCTTGTAGCGGTCCGCTAACAATGCCAACAGAACCGCACTCATCCGAAGCGGTCTCCCGAACTGCCAGGCAGGATGGGCACGAGATCCAAGCTCTCGAGTCGGGTGCTGCCGCGCAGACTGACCGACTCGACGAGTTGGAGCGATTGCTGAATCTCTGCGAAGTCCAACCCATCCGTTCCGGTAGGCCCCTCCCCCTGGGGGCGCGCGCCAGGGGCAATGGCGTGAACTTCGCGATTTTCAGCCGGCATGCTACCGGTGTTCGCCTCGACTTTTTCGGACATCCCGAGGATCCCCTGCCGGCACGGAGCATCCTGCTCGACTCCACGCGGAACAAGACGGGTGACATCTGGCACGTGTGGCTGGAAGGGATCAGGCCCGGTCAACTCTACGGATTCCGTTTTGCCGGACCCTACGCTCCCCACAGCGGGCACCGCTTCAATCCGAATAAGCTATTGGTAGATCCTTATGCGACCGGGATCGCGTCCGTAGCGGGCCGCGACTTTCTCCCCGCCCTTGGGTACGATCCGTCGTCGCCTCAGAAGGATCTGTCCTTCTCCGAAACCGACGATGCGGATAGCGCGCCGAAGAGCGTCGTCACGCACGCGGATTTTGATTGGCAGGGCGATCAACCACTCCGCCGTTCCTGGGAATCGACGGTCATCTATGAACTCCATGTGCGCGGTTACACCGCTCATCCCAGCGCCCGAGCGTCCTTCCCAGGGACGTATCGCGGTCTGGTCGAGAAGATACCGTATCTGAAAGACCTCGGCGTGACTGCCGTGGAACTGATGCCGGTCCAGGAATTCAACGAGAGCCACTTCTGGCGGGTAAATCCACAGACAGGCGAGCGGCTCAAGAACTATTGGGGGTACGATCCGCTCTGCTTCTTCGCGCCCAAGGCGTCCTACGCCAGCGTGCAGGAAGCGGGCGCGCAAGTGCTCGAGTTCAAGGAGATGGTCCGCAGCTTCCATCACGCCGGACTCGAGGTAATCCTCGACGTCGTTTTTAACCACACCGTCGAAGGCAACGAACTGGGGCCTACAGTTTGTCTTCGAGGAATAGACAATGCGATTTACTATTGGCTCGACGACGATAATCGCTTTTATCGCGACTTCACCGGGACGGGACAGACGACCAACGCGGCCCATCCGGTAGTGCGCGATCTGATTCTGGACGCACTGCGTTACTGGGTGATGGAAATGCATGTCGACGGCTTCCGTTTCGATCTTGCCTCGGTGCTCGGCCGCGACCGGGGCGGCCACGTTCTGGCGGACGCGCCGTTGCTGGAGCGTATCGCTGAGGATCCGATCCTCCGTGACGCGAAGCTGATCGCAGAAGCTTGGGACGCCGCCGGCGCATATCAGGTAGGAAGCTTTGCCGACCGCCGCTGGGCGGAATGGAATGGACGTTTTCGCGACGACGTGCGCCGGTTCTGGCGGGGAGACGAAGGGATGCTGGGCCGCTTCGCCAGCCGGATCTGTGGAAGCTCGGATCTGTACCTTGGATCGGGTAAGGGACCGGAGTGCAGCATCAACTTCGTCACTTGTCATGACGGGTTCACGCTTAACGATCTGGTGAGTTACTCGCACAAACATAACGCCGCCAATGCAGAGAACAATAGAGACGGATCATCTGAAAACTACAGTGCGAACTATGGAATCGAGGGAATATCCAACGATCCGGGGGTGGAAGCGCTGCGGCTCCGCCAGATCAAGAATTTCTTGCTAACCATCGCGATCTCCCGAGGCGTGCCCATGCTGCTCGGCGGAGACGAGTTCCGGCGTAGCCAGCGGGGTAACAATAACGCCTATTGCCAGGACAACGAGATCAGTTGGGTCGATTGGTCGTCGCTGCAACGGAACGGCGAAGTCTTTCAATTCGCTCGCGGCGCGTTTGCGTTTCGCCGGGAGCACGCAGTGCTGCGGCGGGAAGCTTTCTACGCAGACGAAGAAATCTGTTGGTTCAGTCCTTCCGGGGAGAGCCCGGATTGGTTCGATCCCCGCCAAAGATGCCTGGGGTGCTTGATTCGCAGCCACGACATGGCCGACCTGTTCCTCATGTTCAACGCCATGCGTGAAACAGTCACCTTCGCCGTGCCGCCGGGTTCCACACGTTGTTGGCGCATCGCCGTGGATACTGCTGAATCGTCACCACTCGGTTTCTATAGCCCGGGAGAAGAAGTCGCGCTCGTGAATCCGACGAGTTACGTTGTGCAACCTCTCTCTTGTGTGATCCTGGTCGCGCGCTAATCCGGCAGTTACTGCAATTTCTACACAGCTTCGATGTTCCAAATATCGCGGGCGTACGCCGCGACGGTACGATCACTCGAAAACTTCCCCATCCGCGCCACGTTCAAAATTCCCATCCGTGACCAGCGTTCCCGATCGCGGAACGCGTTCCCTGCCTTTTCCTGGGCTTGGACGTAGGGAATGAAGTCCGCCAGGTGGACGTGCTCATCGTTTGCATCTAGAACGTTTGCAAAGATCCAGGCGAAGAGGTCCGGCTCGTGATCGCAGAAAAGCTGGGAGGAGAAGCTATCGACGACTCGCTTCAGGCGCGGATTTCCAGCGTAGTATTCCCACGGCCGATAGGACTTCTGTTGGCGGATCGTGTGAACCTCATCGGCTTTCAGGCCGAAAAGGAACATGTTCTCCTCGCCCACTTCTTCCCGGATCTCGATGTTTGCGCCGTCGAGAGTACCGATGGTAAGGGCTCCATTCAGGGCCAGTTTCATGTTCCCTGTCCCCGACGCTTCCGTGCCGGCGGTCGAGATCTGTTCACTTAGATCGGCAGCGGGGATGATCTTCTCCGCCAGCGAGACGCGATAGTCGGGAATGAACGCCACCTTGATCCACTGGTTGGCCCGTGAATCGTTGTTAATCACATGCCCAACGCTGTGAATCAGTTTAATGATCTGCTTGGCGAGCCAATAGCCAGGCGCGGCCTTTCCCGCAAAGATATAAGTCCTCGGCACAGCGGGTTGCCGGCCATCCTCGATTAACGACAAATACTCATCAATGATGTGCATCACGTTGAGCAACTGCCGCTTGTAGGCGTGGATCCGCTTCACTTGAATATCGAAGAGGGAATCCGGGTCAACCTTGAGCCGGACGGTATCTTGGATGATTCTCGTCAGTCTCTCTTTATTCGAACGCTTAACTCTCTGGAACTCGGATTGGAAGCCCATGTCCCCGGCATGAGATTCGAGCTCCCGCAGCCGATCGAGATCGGTGAGCCAGCCTTCTCCGATCGTCGAAGTGATCAAGCGCGCCAATGCGGGATTTGCCTTCAACAACCATCGCCTCTGCGTAATACCGTTGGTCTTGTTATTAAACTTTTCCGGACAGAGCTGAAAAAAGTCCGGCGCCAGAGATGTCTTGATCAGTTCCGTATGAATTCTGGAGACCCCGTTGACCGAGTGGCTTCCCACCACCGCAAGGTTGGCCATGCGCACCTGTTTTGGCGTGGACTCCTCAATGATCGACATCCGCCTGATGCGCTCGACGTCCCCCGGATGTGTGGCGGAAACGCGATCCAGAAAACGGCGATTGATCTCATAGATAATCTGCAGGTGTCGTGGAAGCACGGACTCGAACAGGGAAACCGGCCACTTCTCCAGTGCTTCTGGCGCGAGTGTGTGATTGGTGTACGCGAGGCTTGCTTGCGTAATGGTCCACGCCTCCTCCCACTCCAGATTCTTTTCATCCAAAAGGATGCGCATCAACTCCGCGACCGCCAGAGCGGGATGTGTGTCGTTGAGTTGAATCGCAACCTTGGCAGGGAAGTCCCGGAATCCGTCGTGATGCTTTTCGAACCGACGAACGATGTCCCGGATGGCGCACGCAACGAGAAAATATTCCTGCACCAGACGCAATTCTTGACCCGCGATCACGGCGTCTGAAGGGTAGAGAACTTTCGAAATCGTTTCCGATGCGATCTTCTGCTCGACGGCCTTCAAATAATCGCCATCGTTAAAGATTTTCATATCGAAGTCGTGGGAGGCACGCGACGAATACAGCCGCAGAAAATTTACCGTCTGACCGCCATACCCCACGATCGGAATGTCGTAGGGGACGCCAATGAGGACTTTCCAGTCCATCCACATTGGGTTATAGGCGCCGTTGCGATCGACGCCGTGCTCAATACGGCCATAGACCGGAATCAGGCAAGCTTCATCGGGGCGGGCGATCTGCCAGGGGGTGCCTTCCGCAAGCCAGTTGTCCGGTTTCTCGCGCTGATATCCGTCGTCGATCTCCTGCTTGAACAGGCCGTACTCATAGTCGATGCCGTAACCGAATCCGGGCATCCCGAGGGTCGCCAGTGAGTCCAGAAAGCAAGCGGCTAAACGGCCCAACCCTCCGTTGCCTAGCGCTGCGTCCGGTTCACTCTCTTCGACGTCGTCCAAGTCGGCTCCAAGATTCCTCAACGCTTCCTGGCATGACTCGCGAATTCCGAGATTTAGCAGATTGTTGTCGAGAGACTGCCCGATCAGAAACTCGATGGAAAGATAGTACAGGCGTTTGGCGTCGCTACGTTGGTATCGCTCTTCGGTTTCGAGCATGCGGTTCACCATCTGGTCTCGTACCGCCAATGCGACTGCGTCAAACCGTCCCCGCGGGGAAAGATCGCGCCAATGCTTGCCCAGCGAGTATCGTGCTTGGCGCTGGATGGATTCCTGAAGCGAAGAGACGCTAACTCCGATGGAACTTCCTTGGGTTCCCATGTGCGTGTCCGCGTCTACGATTGGAATGCCTTCACAGCCTCTTCTTTTGTTCCGTAGATGTCGAAGATGCGATGCATGCGCACGAGCTCGAACAGAGCCCGGACCTGTTTCGACATTCCACACAGCTTCAAGTCGCCGCTCTTGGCGCTCAATTGGCGGAGGCACGAAAGCATGGCGCCTAATCCCGAGCTGTCCACAAAACGGAGCCGGCTCAGATCGAGCACCAGCTTGCTGTTGGCTTGCAGCACGGGTGCGATGTCGCGCTTGAACTCCGCGGCGTTGCTGGCGTCCAATTCATCCACCGGCACAGCGGCGACGGCGACGCTTTCGATCTTGTCCACTGTTATTTCCATCGACTCTCACTTCCCTCCCGATTTGCGGGTCTTTACCAGAGCAATGCAGTTTCGGCCGCGTTCATCGCGATAGTACCGTACTTCATCGACGCTTCCGGCGATGATATAAGCGCCGAATCCGGATTCACGCGAACCATCGAGCGGCGGCGGAGGCGCTGTGGAAGGATCAAAAGCGTCTCCGAAGTGATGTAACCGGATGACGACGCGGTCTGGAAATACCGCTCCTTCAAGATGAATGGATTGATCGGAGCGGCCGTGATAGGCGTGCTTCATGATGTTGCTAGCCGCTTCGTTGACCGCCAATTCCAGTGCCGCGGCGCTCTCTTCGTCAAGCTGGCCGCCGGAAAGATTCGAGCAAAGCGTGCGCACGAATTCGCGAACCCGGCGAAGTTCCTTAAGATCACTGTGTATATCGATCTCCTCCTGAATCAGCGGCGCCTGTCTTTCCTCCACTTTGATGGCCACGCTGGTCAGATCGTCCGATAGCTGCGTGGATTCCGAGAATGCGAAGACCGCCTTGCGGACGCCTTCCACCAACGCGCCCGGTTCCAGCTGGCCGTTGACCTGAATACACTCTTCGAGGCGAGCCTCGCCGAAAAAATCACCCGCGTGATTCCGGGCTTCGGTAATTCCATCGGAATAGAAGAACAGGGAGTCTCCCGGCTCGAATGGAATCGAGATTTGGTCGTAGATCTCGCCTTCCCGCACTCCCAGGGGAAGATTGTCCCCATGCAATACTTCACACGCGCCGGTCCTGCTGTGCCACTGAATGATCCCGGTATGCCCGCAGTCAACCAGATCGAGGATTCGCCGGTTTACGTCCAGCCGGGCATAACACAGGGTGACGAAGCTGTCCAGATCGATCAGATGACGAACCAGTTGTCCGTGGGCCGACATAACGATTTCCCGGGGCTCGGGGAGCCGGTCGTCTTTGGAGGTCCCCATCAAATCGCTCAGGGCTTTGAGGAAGTGGCTTTTCGTGGCGGCGCCCAGGAGCGCTGCCGGAACGCCCTTGCCCATGACGTCACCGACAATCACGTCCAGCGACGAGTTGTCATGTTTGATGAAGATGTAGAAATCGCCGTCGATCCGCTGGGAGGGAATCGTGAGCGCGGCGACTCGCAAGCCCGGAAGATCGGTGGGCGGCTGGTCGAGCAACAGGTTTTGCTGAATCTTGAAGCCGATGTCAACTTCACGTTCGCGGGCCTGGGCCAGTTCCCGGTTCGCCGTCTGCAATTCAGCCGTGCGGGCGAGCACGCGTTGCTCCAGTTCGGCATTCAGAATGTGGATTTCCGACTCAGCCCGTTTGCGATCGGTGACGTCGAGGAATGTTATCACCGCCCCCACCAGTTTTCCGTCGTGGTGCATGGGGTGAGACCAATACTCCGCCGGAAAGAAGGTTCCATCCTGCCGCCACATCACCTCCGCGTCCGCGTGCACGTAGTCGCCCTTCACCAAGGCTCGATAGGCCTGGCATTCGTCCTGGGGCAAACGAGTCCCGTCAGGCCGGCTGTGATGGGCGAGATTGTGAAGATTCTGGCCGAGTAAAGCTCCGGCATCGGGATATCCAAGCATCTGTGCGGAGGCCCGATTGGCCCAGGTGCAGTTCCCCACGAGATCCAGGCCGCAGATCGCCTCGGCGGTAGAGTCCAGAAGCAGCCGCACATGCTCTTCTTCTTCGCGCAAAGCCAATTCCCCTTGATCACGTTCGATCCTGGTTCGCAAGGTTCCGATTCCAAAAGCCAGGTCGCTGGCAAGCTCGGTTAGGAGAGCGACTTCCTCGGCACCGAATGCGTCCGGCTCGGCTGCATAAATCATGATGGCCCCGAACGCCTCCGAATCCACGATCAGAGGGATGGAGACGCTGGAAGCATATCCCCGTTTCAAGGCTTCTGCGCGCCAGGGGATCATCTGGGGATCCGTAGCGATATGTTTCGTCACGACGGTTTCGCGCGTGCGGATGCATGTGCCCGTGGGTCCCCGGCCTCGCTCCGTGTCCGCCCAAGTGATATTCGACACGGCCAAATAACCCGCTTCGAAGCCTGCCTGCGCGATGACACGCACCGACTTGGCTTCGTCGTGCTCGGCGCGTCCCACCCAGCAGAGGCGATATCCAGCTTCTTCCACGATCAGGTCGCATATCCGCTGCAGTAACGCGGATTCCTCGGTCGCCCGAATCAGGGCTTGGTTGCACTGGCTGAGGACCCGCTGGGCTTGGTTGATCCGCCACAGGCGCGCTTCCGAACGCTGGCGTTCGATCACCGAGCCGAGGATATTCGCGACAGCCTGAAGAAAATTGATCTCGTCCGCGGTAAATAGCCGGTGGTGGCGAGTATGGGCGGCGAGCACGCCATAAGGGCCCTCGCTGGTGGAAATGACAACGCTCGCGCCACTCGTCACTTCATGCTCGTGGAGCAGCGCTGTTCCAGCGAACCTCTTCTCGGTTTGCAGATCTTCGACGACCACCGGCTCGTCGGAGAGCAGCGTGTAGCCGGCTTGGGAGTCCTTACCGAGGCCGACCGTGGCATGGCCGACATATCCGGGCTTCCAGCCCGCACCGGATCTCAATAGCAGCGCGTCGCGATTCGGCAGCAGCTCCAGGATCTTGCAGTAGTCGGCGCCGAGAGCCTGAGCAACCTGGTTGGCCGCATCGTCGAGCCTCTGGGACAAGGGTGCGTCCCGCAAGGCGCGCTCTCCGAGCTCGGCCACCACCGACTGCAAGCGCGCGAGCAATCGTACTTCGTTTTCGGCTTGCTTGCGTTCGGTAACGTCCTGGACGGTGCCGCGCACCAATACGACCCGGCCATCCGTATCGCGCTCCACTTCGCCTCGGCCGATGACTGACCTGATGGCGCCGTCGGCGCGAACCATCTCCAGGTCGAGTTCGTAAGGCGCTCCGGTATGGACGGCGCTCTGGATGGCGGCATCGAGTTGTGCTGAACTCTGCGGCGTGTAGAATCCGACGTGCTCTTTATATGCGGGCGGGGGAAGCATGGGATTGCGGGACGTAATCTGAGAAAGCCCGGCAGACCACGTGACGCTGTCGGTCTTCGGCTCCCACCACCAACTACCCATGCGAGCCAGACGTTCCGCCTCTCTCAACTCCAGCTCCCTTCTGTGGAGAATTCCTTCGGCTCTGCGGCGCTCTAAATCTCTGCGATTAACGATGTATCCGTTCCCGATGGCGCCCCCCGTCAGCAGGATGATCGTCGCGACGATCATCATGCTGGCCACATTCCACCCGGAGTAGATGCCAGCGGAGAACGCTCTCCACCCCAGCGCGCCGATCACGATCGGAATGGTGAGGGCCGCGGGCAGCATCCGCCGCACCAGCGCTCCTCCGCTTGTTGAACTCGCCAGCAGTGCCGCCAGCCCCCGTTCGGTGCGGGCACAAAGCAGACCGAGGGAAAGCGCAAGCATGGTAACGGCAGTTTGCAGAGCTATGTGAGTGTAGGAAATGTGAGACCCAAGAATAAAATCAAGGAGCCCAAGGATAGACAGAATTGCCGTCAAAGAGGCGAAGTACTGAGCTGGCCAATAACGCCGCGATCTCCAGGAGACCGCGCGGTCCAGCGAGACCAACGCAAACCCTAACAAAAGAAAATCTAAAGCTGTAATGGGAGCGATCAGGCCCGGACGAACACTAAAGAAAGCGTCCGCGGCGGGTTCGCGAAACAGCAGTTGGTCGATGCCCAGGTTCCAGCCGGTCAGGTGTTCGATCAGGCCCAGCAGGCCCACCGTGGCGATGAGCACGGCCATCGACTGGCCGCACAGCTTCCGCGTCCTGGAGATGGGCCGGTGGTCGTGTTCGCGCAGCAACCACAAGGAGACACCGAGCAACACCAGACAGACGGCCGCGTTGAACTTTATGACGGGTTCCCCTGGTATGGCGCTTTTCAGGACGGCAATATGAAACGTCAACCCAACCAGCGAGAGAAGTCCGACGAGAACCGAAAACAAGCTGGCAAAACCGACGAGGAGACCCAGGTGCCGGACGACCATGGGGTCCGGTCGCGCACCCGCCGGCTTGCCGGCAAACGTGCCAATGGGACGTGCGGAGGCGACCACCCCGATGACGTTTCCGTCCGCGTCTCGATACAGCGACCCATCGAGGACAACGGAAGTGATGTGCCCGCTACGGTGGCGAAGCTCCAGGGCGTAGCCCCGCACCACGTCACCACGAAATACACGCTCATAGGCTTCCCGCGCCTTCGAGGGCTCACGGAAGTACTCCGAAAAGTCCGTGCCGATGAGCTCTGCGCGGGAACAGCCCGTGACGGTCTCGGCGGCGGCATTCACGTCATTAATCCTGCCGTCACGGCCGATCGTGACGAGCGGATCGAGACTGGCCTCGAGCAGGCTTCGATTGTAGGTACTCGCCAGACGCGCCTGGCTCCGGCTGGCTTCCGCCTCCGCAGCCCGTTGTTTTACCCAGGTCGAAAGCTGCCCGGCGGTCAAGGCAGTGATGAAGAAAGCCGTGAGCGCTATCCAATTTTTCGGATCCGCGATCGTGAAGGTGTATATCGGCGGCAGGAAGAAGTAATTGAGACACAGCATGCCCAACACACGAGGCGGCCAGGCCCGGCCAGCGGTCCCCAAGCCGCTGCAAAGAAGAGCACCGTGAGCAGCATCGCCAGCGCCACGGTCATTTCATTGATGTGGCTGCGAAGGAGCGCGCACAGCGCCGTGACGGCGGCAATGCCTAATATGGCGGCTAGGTAACCGAAAACTCGGTTTTGCAATATTCTCGCCATCTCCTCGGAGCGTACGTCCCTACGGAGGGGCTGCATCTGGAATACCATCCGACATGCGTCTTTTGCCCGTATCGAATTATGCAAAGGCCATTGCGCATGCGGCCAATCACGCTCTATGACCAGGGCTTGCGCGATTTCACGCAGGTCGGACACCCGCGGATTAGAACGCGGTTCCCTAACTCATCTCCGCCAGAGGCAGTGACGCATTCCGCGATCAGATACGGGATCGCCGGCAGGATCAGCACGGTATGGACATAGCGACTCGGTGTCGACATATTGACTCGCGTCTTGCCCGTCTGCCCACAATCGGCTCTATAATGGGTCTGCAATATGGTTGGCAACGGAATCGAGATTGCTGACCAGAGGTGCTGGACTGCCGAAAGGAGAATCGTCCGATGGATGCCAGCCGCAGAGACTTCTTCAAGATTAGTGTCGCGGGAGGCGCCGCAGTCTCGTTTTTTGGCTTCGATCTGGCGCCTGCGTATGCCCAGCTTCAGGAGCTGAAAATCGCGCGCGCCCAGGAGACTCGTTCTCTTTGTCCCTATTGTGCGGTCGGATGCGGTGTCCTTATTTACACGATCGGCGACAAGGCCAAGAACGTAACTCCTCAAGTGATCCACGTTGAAGGGGATCCAGACCATCCGACCAATCGCGGAACGCTCTGCCCCAAGGGAGCTTCCCTCCATCAGGACATCTTGAATGCGCGGCGGCTGATGAAGCCGCAAGTTCGCCGGCCCGGGTCGGATCATTGGGAAGATATCGCCTGGGACCAGGCTCTGAGCGAGATTGCGCAACGCATCAAGAAGACGCGTGACGATACGTTTATTGAAAAGGATGCGCAGGGTCGCACCGCGAACCGCTGCCCGGGCTTCGCCTGGATCGGCGGCTGCACCGACACGAACGAATTCAATTATCTCGTCGTCAAGACCATGCGCAGCATGGGAGTCACATACATCGAAAACCAGGCCAGGGTTTGACACGGCCCCACGGTCTCCAGTTTGGGGCCAACCTTCGGACGCGGGGCGATGACCAATGGTTGGATTGACATCAAGAACACCGACATGATGTTGGTGATGGGTGGCAATCCCGCCGAAAATCACCCCTGCGGGTTTAAGTGGGCGATCGAAGCCAAGCGGGATCGCAATGCAAAGCTGATCGTGGTGGATCCGCGCTTCACGCGTACGGCAGCCACCGGAGATCTGTTCTGCCAGATTCGGGCTGGAAGCGATATTGCATTTTTGGGAGGAGTGATCCGTTACGCGATCGAAAATAACCGCATCGCAAAGGATTATCTGACGAATTTCACCAACGCTGCGTTCCTCGTGAAGGAGGGTTTCAAGCTTCCCGAAGACGGGTTGTTTTCGGGCTTCGATCCGGCGACTCAGACCTACGATAACTCGAGCTGGAATTACGAGGGCGACGGAGGCGCCGCGAACGCCGGTTTGCCGGCGCAGGTCGCCTATGATCTCACGCTTCAAAATCCGCGCTGCGTATTCCAGTTATTGCGTCAACAATATTCGCGCTACACGCCGGAAATAGTCGAGCGGGTCACTGGGATCCCGAAGGAACAGTTCCTGAAGGCTGCGGATCTGTTCACTTCAATCCGAACTAACGGCGATATGAAAAAGGTTGCGACCATCATCTACGCGGTGGGGTGGACGCAGCACACCTTCGGCACCCAAATCATCCGCACGGCCGCCATGCTTCAGTTGCTGCTGGGGAACGTGGGGCGGGCCGGAGGCGGCGTCAACGCTCTCCGCGGCCACTCGAATATCCAGGGCGCGACGGATATGGCGGGGCTATATGATTCGTTACCGGGTTACGTCAAAGCGCCCATCCCGAGCGACGTCGATTTTAAAACGTACATGACTCGCATCACGCCCACTGCCTCAAAACCGGGTCCGTGGGATTCGTTGAATTATTGGTCGAACACGCCGAAATTCGCTGTCTCGCTTCTCAAAGCTCTGTACGGCGACGCGGCGAAAAAAGAAAATGACTGGGCGTTTAACTACCTGCCGAAGGTGGATCGCGATTATTCCTGGACTCAGCTCTGGGACAACATGTATCGCGGCCAGGTCAAAGGCATGCTCGCATTCGGCATGAACGGCGTGTGCGTCGGTCCCAATTCGCAAAAAAATATCGAGGCTCTCAAGAAAGCCGACTGGCTCGTCGTCGGCGAAATTTATCCGGATGAGACCAGCGAATTCTGGAGATCGCCGGGAATTACGCCGGAAGAAATGAAAACGATCAATACGACCGTATATCGCCTCCCCTGTGCCGGATTCGCGGAAAAAGATGGCTCGTTTACCAACTCGGCTCGCTGGCTGGTTTGGAAGAACGCCGCCGTGCCGCCTCCGGGCCAGGCCCGGCTCGATCAGGACATCCTGGCGCAAATTTTCCTCAAGGTTCGCGACCTCTACAAGACCCAAGGGGGCAAGTTCCCGGATCCGATTCTGAATCTTACGTGGTCGTACTCCGAGCCCGAACATCCTTCGCTCGCCGAAGTGACCAAGGAGATCAACGGCAAGGCGCTCGCGAATCTTACCGATCCCAAGACGCAGCAGGTTGTGCTCAAAGCCGGGCAGCAGTTACCCGGTTTCGCGCTTCTGAAGGACGACGGTACAACGTCCTGCGGCAACTGGATCTATTCCGGATGCTCGACCGAGGCCGGACCGCAACTGGCGCGTCGCGGGACCGACGACCCGTCCGGCCTGGGCATCTACCCGAATTGGGGATTCTCCTGGCCGGCGAATCGGCGTGTCCTATATAACCGGGCCTCCTGCGATCCATCCGGCCAGCCGTGGGATGCGACGCGAAAGCAGGTTTGGTGGAACCAGGACGCGCAACTCTGGGTCGGCAACGACGTGCCGGATTTCAAGGCCGATTCGAATCCGAAGGATCACATGGGTCCGTTCATTATGAACCCCGAGGGCGTCGGCCGGATCTTCGCGCCGCTGGCGGCGTTTGCCGACGGGCCTTTTCCGGAGCACTATGAACCGATCGAGAGTCCGGTCACGAATCTGTTCCATCCGCAGCATCCGAATAATCCGGTGGTGAAAAAATTCTCGACGCCGGCGGACAAGTACGGCACGACCGCGGAAGGGTTCACCGTGATCTGTACGACCTACCGCCTGACCGAGACCTATCACTACTGGACCAAGAACAACCCGATGAACGTCGAGCTTATTCCGGAACCGTTCGTCGAAATGCCCGTGGAACTCGCGCAGGAATTGGGGATTCGCGGCGGCGATAAGGTAAAGGTCACTAGCGCGCGGAGTTTCTATATCGCGAAAGCCTTCGTCACCAAGCGCATCAAGCCGATGACCATTGACGGCAAGAAGATTTATCAGATTGGCCTGCCGATCAATCAAGGTTACCGCGGGATTCAGGAGGACGCGGGCAAAGTAGCCAAGACCATTGCGAATCGGCTCACGCCCACCGTGGTCGATCCTAACGCTCATACTCCGGAATTCAAGGGATTTCTCGTAAAGGTGGAGAAGGTTTAGGTAGAGCATGAGCCAGGCATCCTCGCAAATTCGAAAAATCTCCGGTCATCCGGGGCCTGTTCCGGGAGCTAATGCCGAACCGATCTACACCGTCTGCAAGCTGATCGACACTACCACCTGCATCGGTTGCAAAGCGTGCGAGGTCGCGTGTCTTGAATGGAACGGGTATCCCTTCCGCGAAACGGTGTTCGACAACACCTATCAGACCATGCCCGAGACAGCATGGAATTACTGGAATCTCATCAAGTTCAACGAAGTGGAGAGCGCAGACGGCAATGTGAGCCTGCTCATGCGCAAGGATCAATGCATGCACTGCGCCGAGCCCGGCTGCCTGGCCGCGTGCCCTGCCGACGGTGCGATCGTGCAGTATTCCAACGGCATCGTCGATTTTCAGCAGGACCACTGCATCGGTTGCGGCTATTGCGTCAGCGGGTGTCCGTTCAACATCCCGAAGTTCAATCCGACCACGAAGAAGATGTTCAAGTGCACGCTCTGCGTCGACCGCGTCACCGAGGGCCTGGAGCCTGCCTGCATCAAGAGCTGCCCTACCGGGTGCCTGCACTTCGGAACCAAGGACGACATGAAAGATCTCGCCGAGACGCGGGCTCAGCAACTGCGCGAGCATTACGGATTCGCCAAGGCCGGCGTTTACGATCCGCCCGGCGTCGGCGGAACCGGCGTAATCTACGTTCTGCATGACGTGACCAATCCCGAGGCGTACGGCGGTTTGCCGAAGGATCCGCAGATCCCCTGGGTGGTCCGGCTTTGGAAAGGGCCGGCAAAGTGGATCGGCAATCTTGCGATGCTCGGCGGAGTTTTGGGTGTCGTGATTCACTATATGCGCTTCGGTCCTAAGCGAGTAGAAGAGCAGGAGGAGAGGAAAGGCGGAGAATCATGAGCGCGTCGCAAGTGGTCCCGGGTTCGCGCGAAACTCGCGTCGTCCGTTATACCCTCGATGAGCGCATCCACCACTGGCTGGCGGGCGTCAGCTACGTGTACTGCCTGATCACCGGCCTGGCGTTCTGGTCGCCGTACTTGTTCTGGCTCGCGGCGCTGGTGGGGGGAGGGGCCACGGCGCGCTTCTGGCATCCGTGGTCGGGTGTGATCTTGACGATCTCGGTTCTGTGGATGTACAAGCTCTGGGGAAAAGATATGGCCACCACGGAAGCCGACCGGGCCTGGTCCAAGGCGATGATATATTACGTGGAGAACGAGGACGAGAAGCTTCCCCCCATTGGCCGCTTCAACCAAGGCCAGAAGACGTTTTTCTGGCTGATGCTTTACGGCGCGATCCTGCTGCTGCTTTCGGGACTCGGACTGTGGTTCGTCGAATCGATTCCGGCATGGCTCCGCCATCTTTCGATCGCCGTGCACGTGATCGCGGCGCTCGCGACCATCGCTGGGTTCATCATTCACGTCTACATGGGAACCGCGATGGTCCGCGGCGGCTTCAGCGCGATCGTCACGGGAGAAGTGACTTCGTTGTGGGCTCGCCATCATCACCGGCTCTGGTACGAACAGGTCACCAGAGGAAAATGAATCTAGCCAAGTGGGACCAGCGAACCCGGCGCGCAGAGGAGCTGGCTGCTGCGCATCCGTTCGCGGCTGAAGTGCTGCGCTTTTATCAGCGCGTTGCCGTTTTCCAGAAGGGACTGTATTGGTATTTGCAGGAATCTACGGCCTGCGAACTTGACGCTCTGTTGCCGAAATTTCCAGAGTTTCTTTCTGAAATCGAGACTGCGGGGACTGAGCCCATCGCACGGTCCGCGCGGGAGTGGAAAGCCCGGGATGCGAATCAATCGCGCGAGCTGCTTGCATTCCATTGGCGATCGGCTTCGCTCGGGGCCAGCCCGGAGGCGTTGGTCGCCTGGCTGTTTCTGCAGCCATATGCCGAACACCTCGCCGAACAGAACAAACACGTCCCCGAAAAGGCGGCATCGGCTGTATGTCCGTTCTGCTCGCGGAGACCGGTGGTCGGCGTCCTGCGGCCGGAAGGCGACGGGGCCAAGCGATTGCTCATCTGCTCCCTGTGCGCGACCGAGTGGCCATTTGGGCGTATCTTGTGCCCCGCCTGCGGCGAAGAGAGTGTCGATAAACTCGCGATCTACACGGCGGACCAATTCAAGCACGTTCGCGTCGAAGCGTGCGACACGTGCGGCTGTTATATCAAGACGGTCGATCTGTCGAAGAATGGCCGCGCCGTGCCTATCGTGGACGAGCTTGCTACCATTCCCCTGAACCTATGGGCGCGGGACCATCGCTACGTGAAGGTGCAAGCAAATATGCTCGGCATCTGAAGCATAAGGTTCTTTCGCAAACGTCCCGCATATTTCCGGCGGCAATGCCGCAGATGCGCTCGATGAAGCGCTTCTGTCCGCGGGGAGCTCGAGATTACGAATTACCACTAGAAGGACGATGCCATGCCTACGAAAGCCAAGAAACTGCCGCCGGTCCATCCGGGGCAAGTGTTGAAATCGGTGCTCGCAGACGCCCAGGTAAGCGCAAACCAGGTCGCACTCGCTTGCCGCATTCCCGCCAACCGACTGACCGGCATTATGAACGGCCAGCGCTCGATGACCGGCGATACCGCCCTGCGCTTGGCCCGCTACTTTGGCACGTCCGCGCAACTGTGGATGAACCTGCAAGCCAAATACGACCTGGAGGCCGCTGAGGACGCTTTGGCCAGCCGCATCGAAACCGAAGTGCAGCCGATGAGGAAAGCGTCATGAGAGCCGCGATCAGAACTGCTCGTTACACTGTGGCGCGCCGGCAACATGATCGGAAGGCATGCGTATCCGCCGCGCGATTGTTTGCCCAGGCTGCTCATTCTTTCAGGGTCAGGCCTTCGGCAGCGCCAGGCCCTCGGCGTAGGCCCGATACAAACGCTCGAATACCATTTGCCAACTGTGACGGTTCGCGAACTCTCGCGCGGCGCGGCCCATTGCCAGGCGGCGCGGATGATCATGCATCAGACGCCGCACGCTCAGCGCGAAGTCGTCGGAAAGAAATCCTGAAACGCCGTCCTCGACGCCGACGTGCCGGCCGGTTTCGGGCGCGACAATGACGGGGACGCCGCATGCCATGGCCTCCAGTAATACCAAACCAAAGGTGTCGGTGCGCGACGGAAAGACAAAGGCGTCCATGCGGCCGTAGGCGGCCGCGAGTTCCTGGCCCCGCAGCACACCAGGAATCTCGGCATGAGGAAGGTGTTTGCGCAGCCATTCCTGTTGGCCGCCTTCCCCCACGATCAGGAACCGGTAATCCCGTTCGCCGGCGGCAAGAAGCAGGCGTTCTAATTCCCGGAAGTAACGGACATTCTTTTCCGTGGTCAAACGGCCCACATAGCCGATACAGAACGGACGGTGGTCCGCCCGATGATCCGGCGCGGGACTGAATTCCGTCAGGTCGACGCCATGCGGCAGCAAAAAAGCGGGCTTTCCCGTGCGTGCGCGCAGCAGGTCCACCAACTCCAGGTTGGGGGCCAGCACGAAGCGGGCCGTCCGATAGAAGCGCAGCAGGCCCTTCAGGCACAGCCTTTCCACGGCGCCGGCCGCGCGATCGCGAAACTTTTGAGGCAGCAGATCGAGCACGCGATGCAACCGCCGCGAAAGGTATTCATGCAGATTCGTGTGCCAGGAAGCCACCAGCGGCACGCGCAGGATATGCGCCACCCAGAGCCCCAGGAAACCGAGATCGCCGGGACCCGTGATGTGGACCAAATCCGGCCGGAAGACGCGAAGACGGTCCACTACAAGTTGTTTGTGCAGCGTCAGCAGCGGGTCGAAATACAAGCTCTTGTCCACCGGAAAGGCAGCTATACCGCGTTTCAACTCCAGCGTTTCAAGCGAACCATCGCGGGTAAGGCTGGTCTGCCGGCCAGCGAAAACCACCAGAAGCGGGAAGTCCCGATCCTTTGCGAATTCCGCGAGATGCCTGCTGAGTGTGGCTACCCCATTTGCTTCGTTGAAAGTGTCGGTGAACAAGGCCACACGCAACGGGGAGTTCGGAGATGCTTTCAGAACTCATATATTACTACGCGAGCCGGTCATGCGGCGGTTCCTCTTCCTGGACTCGCAGCAGACACCGCGTCCAAACTTGGCCGCTTCCTGTGTGTCCAAAAGCAACACGCCGGAAGCGCCTTTCTCGTGGACTTCGCGCGATGAGAGCGCGCTTCGTCTTCACCGCATCACGGGAACTTATCTTGTGGGATCGGCCCTAGGACCTTTAGAAGCAGCGCGATTGCGAACGGGGCTCCTGCGCCAGCGATGCGCGACTCGGGCCGGCTGCCCGGGGTCGTGACGTACGGCACCATAGTTGCATCGAGAAACGCACATCAAGAGGTATCGTGAACGTCAATTCTTTCGGAGTCCTCGCAGCGTTCGGAGGACTGCTGGCGAGTGGTCTAGCGTCGGCTCAGCCACAGCCAGCCTTCACCGAGTATGTGAATACGGGCCAGGACAACCCCCAAGCGATCACCACCGGCCCCGACGGGGCGCTGTGGTTTATAGGATACGGGATTGGGCGGATCACGACCGCCGGGGTATTTACGCAGATCGTGCCAGCGCCACAGGTCGCCTCCACCGGCATCGTCACCGGCCCGGACGGAGCGCTATGGTTTGGCGATTATTCTTCGAACGCCATCGGGCGAATCACGACAGCCGGAGCTCTGGTCGAATTCCCGATTCCTACGCCGAACAGCTATCCCAGCCGGATTGCCGCGGGGCCGGATGGCGCGCTGTGGTTTACCGAGAGTCAAGGCAACAAGATCGCGCGCATCACTACCGCCGGGAGCGTCAGCGAATACGCCATACCGACGGCGAACAGCTTCCCCACGGGTATCGCCGCGGGGCCCGACGGGGCGTTATGGTTTACCGAAAAAATCGGCGGCAAAATCGGGCGCATCACCACCGCCGGGAGCATCACCGAGTTCGCAACACCGATACTCTCGCAACCTCTCGACATCACCGTGGGTTCGGATGGAGCGCTGTGGTACACGTCGTTAGCGGCCGGTTTGAGCGTTGACGAGTCGCTCGGTGGCAGTTCGATCGGGCGAATTACCACGGCCGGGGCGTTTACGGTGTACCCGTTATCTTCGACCTACGTTCAGCCCAGTGGAATTACCGCGGGGTCTGATGGAGCGCTCTGGTTTACGGCGGAAGGCGGCAACAGCCTGGCGCGAATCAGCACCGCTGGGAACTTGTCAGAGTACACCATACCCATACCGGAAAGCGGCGCCGCCGGCATCACGACCGGCCCGGACGGGGCCCTGTGGTTTGCGGAATTTTATACGGGCGTCGGCCAAGCCGTGATCTCCGGAGTGGTCGTTCCTACGATTTCGGCAGCAACCCTCCCTCCTGGTGGCATAGGGCTCGCGTATTCCGTGTGGCTGAGCGCCAGCGGCGGGATTCCGCCGTACGGAAATTGGAACGTCAGCGGCGGGTCGCTTCCTCCGGGTTTGACGCTCGATGCCTCAGCGGGTGCGATTACCGGCACCGCGGCCGCTGTGGGAACGTTCAACTTCAGCGTCACGATGCAAGACAGCGCGGGAACGACCTCGGCTGCCCAGAGTTTCTCGATCACCATTGGTCTGGCGCCGCCCTGCTCCTATGCGACCACTTCCGGCGGGCAGATCTTTAGCTCCGCCGGCGGCTCCGGATCGATCACGGTGAGTACCGCCGCAGGCTGCTCGTGGACCGTCTCGGGCGCGCCGGCTTGGGTGACGATCACAGGCGGCGCCAGTGAATCCGGCAATGGATCGGTGAATTTTACGGTCGCCGCGAACAACACGCTGAGTCCTCTCCATGCGGTTCTTACCGTCGCCGGCCTGTCCTTCACGATTCAGGAAGCCGCGTCACTTCCAGATGTGATCCCCGGCATCCCTCAACAGCTGAGTTTCGCCGGCTCGATTCCGCATTTGGCGGCCGAAGACGGATGGAACACGACGTTCACGCTTGTGAATAAAGGTGTGGGGCCGGTGGTGGCCCGAACGAGCCTGTTCGCGCCCGACGGCACGCCGCTGGTGGTTCCCGTCAACTTGCCGCAGCAGCCGGTGACAACCGAGCTGCCGGTGACCTCCTCGCTCGATCAGAGCATCGCGCCGAACGCATTGTTCGTCGTGGAGGCGGAGGGGCCGGCAAACGTGCCTACCGTGGAAGGCTCGGCGCAACTCAACACGACGGCGGCGACAGGCGCTGTAGATGGATTCGCGATCTTCCATTTCGATCCGAGCGCGCAGGAAGCCGTAGTGCCGCTCGAAACCCGCAACGCGCCGTCCTATCTACTGGCGTTCGACAATACGAACAGCGTTCTGACGGGCGTCGCGGTCGCAAACGTCTCGGCGCAGAGCGCCACCATACCGGTGGTCCTGCGCGACGATACGGGCACGCAGATCGGAACCGGGTCGGTCGCTTTGTACGGCTTTGGACATACTTCGTTTGTGTTGTCCACGCAATTTCCCGCGACGGCCAACATCCGCGGTACGATCGAGTTCGATACTCCCACTGGCGGCCAGATCAGCGTTCTGGGAATTCGCTACACGCCGCCAGGGACCCTGACGACGATACCGTCGCTCGCCAGCGTCGGAACCACGGGCGGATTCATGGCCCATCTGGCATCGGGCGGCGGATGGGAAACCACATTCGTTCTAGTCAATACAGGGACCAGCGCGGCACAAGCGCAGCTGAACTTTTTCGACGATAACGGAAATCCATTGCCGTTGCCGCTCACTTTCCCTCAGGCCGGAGGACCTGCTTCGACAACGGCCTCGTCGGTTCTTCAAAGCGTGGGTGCGAACGCGTCGCTGTGGATCCAAAGCACGGGACCGGCAGGCAGTTCATTGCTCACCGGCTCGGCGCGGCTGAGTACCACGGGCAATATCAGCGGCTACGCCATTTATCGTTTCCATCCCAACGGTCAGGAAGCGGCCGGGCTGTTGGAGAGTCGCAACGCGAAAGCGTATCTGCTGGCCTTCGACAACACCAACGGGACGGCCACGGGCGTCGCGGTCAGCGCCGTTTCGACGCAGGCGATGAATGTTCCCGTCATTCTGCGCGATGATACCGGCACTCAGATCGGGGCCAGTTCGATTGCGCTCGCCGCCAATGGGCACTCTTCGCAAATGCTGATGACGCTATTTCCCGCAGCGGCCGGAATTCGAGGCACCGTCGAATTCGATGCCCCGTCTGGAACGCAGATTAGCGTGCTCGGCATTCGGAGTCCTCCCACACTGACGTTTACCACGCTGCCCCCACTGGCGAAATAGCCCGTTATATCCATCCGGATGGAAAAACGCTCGGAGCGATCGATCCGGCGGCTGGTGCGTCTCGACGAAACCGGGCATGACGGGATCAAAAAGGAAGTTCGACTCACCACGGCAGACTTTCATTGCACGCGGTGCGCGAACTATCTAGCGAGAGGCGGCAGAGTCGTAAACGTGAGCGCAGGGGGCGATCGGATTCCCAGCACGCTAATCTGTGTTCCAGACGGGGCATCGAATTCGACGGTGCCTCGAATTCCGGCCGCTGCGGGAAATAGCGTCGTCAGCATTTGCGAAGAGTGCCCATTGGCGGCGAGCGCAATCGAACCGGCTCCGATTTGAGTCCCGGTGTCGTCGCGCAGAATGACGGGAACATTCATCGCCTGCGATGAAACGGCATTGATCGCAACGCCCGTCGCGATGCCGTTGGTATTATCGAAGGCCAGCAGATAGGCGCCGGCATTGCGGCTTTCGAGCGGGACCACCGCCTCCTGCCCGTTGGGATTGTAACGGAAGATCACGAAACCGCTGATGTTGCCGGTCGTGGTGAGCTGTGCCGAGCCCGTCAGCAGCGGATCGGTAAGCGCTCCGGTGCTTTGGATCCACAGCGACGCGTTCGGACCCAGGCTTTGAAGAACCGACGAGGCCGTTGTCGAAGCAGGCCCTCCGGACTGCGGGGAGGTCAGCGGCAATGGCAATGGATTTCCGTTATCGTCGAAAAAGTTCAGCTGCGCTTGTGCCGCGCTGGTCCCTGTATTGACCAGAACGAATGTGGTTTCCCATCCGCCGCCCGACGCCAGATGGGCCATGAATCCGCCCGTGGTTCCGACGCCGGCGAGCGCCGGTATCGTCGTCAGGGTCCCTGGCGGCGTGTAGCGAATGCCCAGTACGCTGATCCGGCCGGGCGTTGCCGAGCCAAAGCCCGGCGTGTCGAATTCGATCGTGCCCCGGATGTTGGCCGTCGCGGAAAGTTCCGTCGAGAGCACGAATGACGTGTGGCTGTTCCCCGGAAGCGGGATGGATCCCGTGGCCACGAGCGTTCCTGTGTCGTCGCGAATGATTACAGGAATGCTCGCGGCCGACGCGGAAACGTTCTCCATCGCTACGCCCGTCAAGACCGTGTTGGTGTTATCGAACGCCAGCAGATAGGATGGCGCATTGCGCGTTTCCATCGGCACCACGGCTTCCTGCTGCGACGGATCGAAATGAAAGATGGCAAAACCATCCACCGCATCCGTCGCCTCCAGCTGCGCAGCGCCTTCCGAATACGGGACGTTCGCGGGCCCCGAAGCGTCGACGATCAACAACGCGTTTCCCGCCAGCGACTGGTCCACGGAGGCCTCCGTCGACGGTCCAGAGGATGCTTGCTGCGGAAATGTAAGCGGGAGCGCGAGAGCGGTTCCATCGTCGGCAAACAGACTGACGACGGTCTCCGCCGGAGACGAGCTTTTATTGGCCAGCGTGAACGTCGTATTCCAGCCTCCTTCCGCCGCCAGATGCGGCATCGTGCCGACCACTTTCAGGCCGGCGATCACGGAGACCGATGTCTGGACCGCGCTCGAGCCGAGTATGGCCATTAATGTGACACTCTGGCGGGCAGTCACCGCTCCTGCCACAGCGGAGAAGACGGCGCTGGCCTGGTTTGCCGGTATGGTCACGCTGCCTGGAACGGAGACGGTTGCATTATTGCTGACAAGCGTAATCACAGTCGCACTGGTTGCGGCCTGGTTCAGCGACACCGTGCACGTGCCGGACGAATTGCCGGCCAGCGCCGAGGGCGCGCAGGAAAGGGATGCTATTTGCCCCTGGGCAACCAGATTCAGCGTACTGGTGAGCGAGACGCTGCCGCCGCTCGCCGCCAGGACGGCCGTCTGATTCGTGCTTACCAGTGCGCCGATCGCCGTGAAGCTCGCGCTGGTTTGTCCCGCGGCGACCGTTACGGCAGCGGGTACCGTGACGTTCGCGTTGCCGCTTGCCAGCGAGACCACGAATCCGCCGTCGGGAGCGGCCGGCGTTATGGACACGACGCAAGACGTACTGCCGGGTGTGGTGAGCGTGGTCGTGGCGCAACTTAGTCCGCTTAACGAGGCCGCTGGAACGGACGGCGAAATGATCCCGGACCCTCCCGTTGTGGGAATCGCCGCGCCTAGCGCCGTCGAAGCCGCCACACTGGCGAGCTGCACCGGAATTGCTGTTGTAGACGGTTTGGAAGCAATCTGGAAGGTAGCTGTCGCCACGATTCCGTCGGCCAGGACGTTGCCGTTCACGCCGAAGATAATACAAATGTTCCCGGCGCAGGAAACGGATTTACCCGCATTCGTAGCGGAAGGTCCGGCCGTGACGTTCACGCCCGCGATGTCGGACGTAAAGCCGAAGTTCCACTGGATGCCAGCCGTTTGAGCGCCGCCCGTCGAAGTCAAAACGATAGGAACGGAGACAGTTCCGCCAGGCTTTCCGGTGTTGGAGCCGACCGACAATGTGACGCTTTGCGTAAAGGCCGTGATGGAAAAGCCGAGCAATACGAACAGAATGAAATAAACGCGCGCGAATTGCCTCACGCCGAACCAACCGCCCATGATCTCGATGAGTTCCCCGACGAATTCCCCGACAACTTCAATTTCGAGCAGCCTACCGACGCCGCCACCACCTTGCGGCACTCGCGCGTCGTCTCGACAACGGCCCAGAAGGTCCCGTCGCGTTCGCGAAAGTATGCTTTGCGTTCCGCGAAATTAACGAGCGTGTGGACGCCGCTATCGATCCACCCTACGGCGTCGTGCCACCCTGCGTCGTGCTGGAGCGCCGGATGCGGGGTGAGGTAAAACCACCTCCCCTCCGGCCGCTCGGCAACGTCTCCTCCTGCGAAAGCTTGACCTTCCGTAAACTCAATCGACATCGAGTTGCGATACGCGCTGGAGAGAAACCATTCTTCGGGCAAAACGTTTTACAAACGGACGGGGAAGGCGCAACTCGCCGCTATGCGGAGACTCGCGGTGCTGATTTGCTTTATGGGCGAAAGATGATGCAACTCCGTTGCCACGGCCAGAGTGTTGGTTTCAAGCGATGGATCCGCATTGCGTCCAAGGGAAAAGTTTCCGGTATCGGTAAAGCGTACCGTGGGGAGCAAGTAGAAACGTTACGACGGGAAAGAGGAACTTGAAGCCAGGCCGAATGGTTCGCGCTGCCGTTCCGTACTGTGTTGAATTGCCGCGCGCCACCTGCCGCCGGATGGCGTTCCCAAGCGCGAGTGGATTCGCTCCCGCGGCTGCCGAAAGAGAACCTGCTGAAATCCCAACCGGTTCGGATCGGCGTGTCAGGGCCCGATGTGGCACCCGAGTCCCAGCGCCGCCTGCACTACTCGTTGAACATCGATCACGTTGCAAACGCCATCGCCATTGATATCGCCCAATCCACAGGCTCCCAGGCCCAATGCGGCGTTGACTTCGGCCTGCACGTCCAGGACGTTCGCAACCCCATCGTCATTGAGATCGCAGGAGGCGGCCTGGGCGGAGTTCGCATTGACCATAAACGCTGAAACGTCCACGACTTCGAAATCGGCTCCCGAGAGTTGCGTCAGGTTATGGAGGTCGCTATCGTTCCAACGCGAATCGGGAGCCCCGGATAGATACCAGGGGCTGCCATTGTCCGCAACGATCATGCCGTAAGTCTTCAGCGCGTTCAAGATAATCTGATTGGCTGCCGAAAAACTTGAAATATCGTAATCGGCGCGAAGGCGGAAACGGACCCCCATCGGCGGATACTGGGAGCCAGTCAGGCTGGACGCATAATGCCGGGCAGGCCACACGTAAGTATCTTGCGTCTGCGGCACCGTGAATCGAAGCGCATGGTTGATGGATCCCGCGAGCACTTCGTCGTAACGAACCAGACCGGGAAAGATCGGCAGGCCCGCGGCGTCCGCGGAGGTCCACCCGGCGGGACGGAGTGCGTTCGAATTCAACTGGAAGATCGCGCCGGAGCCCGCTTGCCAGCTTGCCGCTTGCGGGTAGGAGCTCCACATCTCATAGAGAATGCAGTTGTCCGTATCGATGGCAATGACGTGCCGGTCGCCGGTGCTCTGGCTGCCGCCTTCGATCGGCGCGTTGAGCGGAATCGCATAAGGTCCGGGATCGCTTTCGCTGGAGTAGGTAAACGTGGCAGGGTACTGGGTCTGGGTGCCGGGAACAGTGACAAACGGAATTCCGTTCGGTGCGCCGTTGTAGACGGTCCCGAAATCGGGGTGCAGCGGCGCTGCGGATCCGATGGCATTCACGTAGGCGGACGAATTAGCCGCCACGGGGAGATGGTCGATCCGCATGTTCCAGATGTTATTGACTGGAAAGACGGAGCACGATCCAATCGCGGGAGTTTGTCCGTGGGCGCAAACGGAGAGCACGATCAGGAATAGGAGGCCGTGTCGTTGCCCTGACATTCGTTCGGATGACATTTGTTGCGAAGACATTTGTCGCGAAGGTATAAGGCGCCTCGGTAGCGATCCGTCCGAGGTTCTACCAAACCAGCTTAGTCGCGGAGGGCGGCAAGAGCAGCCTAGTAAGTCACCGACGTATGACTGTTTTTTGTCTTACCACTGCAGATCCACGCGACCCGAACATCCACCGCGGGAACGGAAGTCCGCCGAGAGCGAGTCTCGCAGGCAGTTTCATCGGACGTGGTCGCTAAGCGAGCGGTCCGGGATTCTTATGATAGCGATTCACGATGGCATCGGCGCTCATGTAAGCGAGCGCCTGGATGGTGAGCGTCGGATTGAAGCCGCTCATCGTCGGGTGGGTGGAGCTGCCGACGATGAAGAGGTTGGGGATGTCCCAGCTCTGGCCGTAGCGGTTCACCACCGAGGTTTTCGGATCGCTCCCCATGCGCGTCCCGCCCTCGTGGTGGGCGCCCGGCGCGCCCGGGCCGGAGGGCGCGCGCCACACGTGTGCGGCACCCATCGCGCGGCCGATTTCCTCCGACTTCCGCGCGACGAATTCGAGGCGCGCGAGTTCGTTCGGCCGCCTCCAGTCGTAGGTCAGGCGCGGCGCGGGCAAGCCCCATTGGTCGCGCACCTCCGGATCCAGGTCGATGGTCTGGTCCGCGTAGGGCAGGTTCTCGGTCTGCGCGATGATCCCGGCGTACCGCGCGAAGTACTTCGCAAAAAAATCGCGATAAGCCGCACCCCACCGCGGGACACCTGGCGGCGGGTTCATGCCGAGAGCGGTGCCGATCGGTCCGGCCTCCAATTCGGCAGGACCAACACTGATCTGCGCGCCGCGGATGAAGCCCAAACCGCCGTGATCGAAATTGTCGGCGTTGAAATCGTCGAGAGTATGCCTCTGCGCGCTCGGCCCCATAAAGATGTTGACGTGCCGGTCGTCGAACGCGGCGAACACCCGCGCGCCAATGTGCGCCATCAGATGTTTACCCACCTGCCCGCTTGAGTTGGCCAGGCCGTTCGGAAACCTGGCGGTCTTCGAAAGCAGCAGGAGGCGCACGTTGTCATAGATGAACGGGGCGAGAATGACGAGCTCCGCCTCGATCGTATTGTCCGAGCCGTCGGGACCGTAGTACGCGACTCCCGTCACACGCCCGCTGTTGTCGCTGTTCACGCGATAGCACATCGCGCCGGTGAGCAACCGGAAGTTGCCGGTCGCATCGGCCTCGGGCAGCTTCGTGACCAGGATCGACGACTTCGCGCCGACGTGGCAGCCGAAGGCCTGGCAAAAGCCGCAGTAGGTACAGCCCGGCCGCCCCTGAAACGGCTGCGACAGGATCGCACGCGGCGTCGAAAACGGGTGATGGCCCAGCTTGCGCGCCGCTGTTTCGAAGAGCGCGCCTGCCTGATCCACGAACAATGGCGGCAGCGGATAGTCGCGGCGGCGCGGAGCTTCGAACACATTGCCGCCGTCCATCTTGCGTCCCTGCAAATTGCCCGCTTTGCCCGATACGCCGAGCTCGTATTCGGCGCGATCGTAGAAGGGCTCGAGATCCGCGTAACTCAACGGCCAGTCCGCGAGCGAGGAGTCTTGAGGAATCGCCGCTGCTCCGTAGCGCTCTAATGTCTGCGACCGTGCGCGGAAGTCGTCTTCGTGAAAGCGCCACGAGACCGCTCCGTAGTGGACGGTGCCGCCGCCCGCCTGATTGCCGTAATTCAGCACCGGGAGCGGGACAGCGCGGGCCGTCGCGTTCGGCCGCCACGTGACGGGCTGGCGCTTCGCGTGGGGGCGCAAATCCTGCCGCTGGAAGTAGCGCAATTCATCCTGCCCGCCGAAATCGGCGGTGCTCAAACGCGGGCCGCGCTCCAGGCCGATCACTTTCATGCCCGCTTTGGCAAGCTCGGCCGCGAGGATACCGCCGGCGGCGCCCGCACCGACGATGACGACATCAGTCTTTGCCGTTGCCATGGTTCATCCCCTCCGCCTTAGGCCTTCTTGGCCCGCGCTTGCAGGACCCGCATTTGTAAGCCAGTGACGGGCACACGCGTGAACGCTTGCCTGCTCTGCATATCCGCGTGCGTGAAAATCGCCTGCGCGCCGGGAAAGCCCACCAGGCGCCAGCCCGCGAAGTCCTTGTTGCCGCCGTAGACCGGGTCGGCGAACATGCCCTCCATGGTGTGCGTTCGGATGGTCGAGAAGAACTCCTGCGCGGTCGGCCATGTGAACCCGGTTGGGACGGCGCGATCCACACCCAGGTGAATTGGGTGATGCGCCGGTCGACGCTCGAACGGCGCGGGATGAGATGCAGAAACGCGGCGCTTCCAAAGCACAGCCCATAGATTCCGAGGATGGTGCAGAAGCGAACCAGGGAAGTGAGAGGAGACGAATTGAAAACTGTCGCGCGGGATGGAACCAGGCGCCACAGCAGCCACAGCGGGCCGATATAACCAGCGGGACCGCCGCTTTGCCAGACCAGCGGGATCGACCACGCCAGGAGCGTAAGGGAAAGGGCGGCGATCCCCATGACTGCGACCCTGCGGGAAACGCGGCGCAGCGAAAAAAACAGCAGGGGACCAAGAATCAGGAGCGAGGAAGGGCGAAGGCCCGCCGCCACGCCCAACACGATGGCGGCCGGCAGGACAAGCGCGCCGCTGCCGCACCAAGCGCGCCAGCACAGATAAGCGAGAAGCGCCGAAAAGAACGCCTCCGCGATATAGGTAAGGGCCACCGTGCCGTAAAACCAAGCCAGCGGCGAAACCAGGAAGAGGAGGCCGGCGAAGCGGGCCGCCAACATCCCGAACCAGGCGGAGGCGAGCAGATAGATCATCGCCGCCGCTCCGCAACTCGCCAAGATGCTGATCGCAACCAGCGCGGTGTTGGCGTCATGAAAAACTGAGTTCGCCAGCCGGCCCAGGCAGACGTACAGGAAATAGCCGGGCGGATGCGGCTGGTGGGCGCCGATGTCGAAGCGCCGCAGGGCCAGCGCGAAGTTCACCGAATCGAGGTCGTACAGCCGGTGACTCCGCAAAAGGAAGCGCGTCATGCCGGTGGCGCCGAGCAAAACCACCAAGTCGCACGGGCGCCGGGAATTCACCCACAGGTGCCTGCAGATGAAAAGCCAATTGTCCGTTCGGGAGGGAATTGAGACGTTCTGCGGGAGCGTGCCTCAAGTTGTCCAGCCAGTGTCTTTCGTTGTTCACTTCGGAGCGAGGAATGTACACGGGCGGATACCAAGCGTCGCTCCCCTTCCGACTGCGCCGGCGGCAAACCCATGAATCGGACTGAGCTTGCGGGCGACTTCCGTGCGGTCGCAGAAGTGCTTTATCAAGATTGACAGGAGGACAAATGAAAGACGCAGTTTGGAGTTTATACGCGAAAATGCGGACTCTCAGGGGAGGGCTGCGGGACAGCGGCGGTCAGGACTTGATCGAGTACGCGCTGATTGTGGCCCTCATTGCCTTGGCAGCCACGGCCGGCATGGGCACGGTCGCCACCAAGATCAACGCAGCCTTCACCAGCATTGGTACGAAGCTGGCCACCTATACCAGTTGAGCCGACGATTGTCATGGCCACTACTCCGATTGCGTCTGACCTGCCCGGCACCACCGCGCTGTCGGTTGTGCTGATCGCGCCCGACAGCGTCAAGCGGCAGGTGCTGGCCCGGGAATTGGCCGGGAAGGTCAAGCTGGAACGGCAGTGTTCCGACTATCCGGATTCTCGGGAACTGGAGGAACTGCGCAATCTGGACTGCGATGTGTTCATAGTGGATATCGGCGCGGATATCAAGCAAGCCCTGGGACTGATCGAGATCCTCGCCGCCAGCGGCGAGGGGGCCACGGTGATGGCCTGCTCGGCCAGCGCCGAACCGGAGCTCCTGTTGCGCGCCATGCACGCCGGCGCGCGCGAGTTTTTGGTCGAGCCGGTACAGCCCACCGTTTTGGCGGAGGCCCTGGCGCGGGCTCTGTTACGGCGCGAAAAGAGCAGGACCAAGAAGACTGCCGCCAAGATCTTGCTCTTTGCGGGAGCCAAGGGCGGCGCCGGAACCACGATGATCGCGACGAATTTCGCAGTCGCGCTGACGCAGGAAGACAGCGGCAAGGTGGTCGTGGTGGACTTGGATGTCCAATTAGGAGAGGTGGCGCTGACGCTCGGTCTCACGCCGCGGTTTTCCATTCTGGATGCCATACAGAACATTGACCGCCTCGACTCGGATTTTGTGCACAGCCTGCTCGGCCACCACAATTCGGGTCTGTCGGTGCTGGCGTCTCCGGAGCAATTCGTTTCCTTTACCAAACTGTCGGGCGGCCTGGAACGGCTGGTCGAGATTCTCAGAGAAGACTTTGCATTTGTGATCGTGGACGCAGGACCCATGGTCGACAACGTCGAAAACGTTCTGCTGGACAACGCCGACACCCTGTATCTGGTAACCGAACAGAGCATTCCTTCCTTGCGTAACGCGCGCCGCATGCTGACTTTCCTGGCGGGCCGCGAGCGCGTCCCCCATCTGCAAGTCATTTTGAACCGGTTCAACTCACGGGAAGAGGAAATCGACGAAAGCAGCGCCGCCAAAGCTTTGGGGCGGCCGGTGGACTGGAAGATTCCGAGTGATTTTTCCGCGGTGCGGACGGCCGAAAATACGGGAATTCCCGCGGTTCTGAAAGATTCGCCCATCAGCCGGGTGGTCCGCCAGATGGCCAAAACGGCGTGCGGGAAAGCGGCGCTACCGGAGAAGAAATCGAAATCGCTGCTGGGGATATTCTCATGAGCCGGCGCCGCAGCGAAATATAGGAGTGATCGATGGAAGCGACCTTGGATCTTGAGGAGCTCAAGACCTCTGTGCACAACGCGGTGCTCTCCAAGCTAGACCTGGAGAAGCTGTCGGCCATCGACAGCGCGCGGGCGCGGCAGGCCGTGGCCAGCATGGTACAGGAGACGCTGGCCGAGCGGAACGTGCCGCTCAGCGCGACGGAAAAAGGGCAGATCGAGGCCGCGCTGCTCGACGAGGTCTTCGGCCTGGGGCCGCTCGAGGCGCTGCTGCGAGATCCATCCGTGTCCGACATCCTGGTGAACCGGGCCAACCTGGTGTATGTGGAGCGGCATGGAATCCTGGAGAAGACGGGCATCCGGTTCCGGGATGACCGTCACCTGTTGCTGGTGATCGATCGTATCGTCTCGCGCGTGGGTCGTCGCGTCGACGAAGCCTCGCCCATGGTGGATGCGCGGCTGATGGACGGCTCGCGGGTCAACGCCATCATTCCGCCTCTGGCGCTGGACGGGCCGTGCCTGTCGATCCGGCGGTTTGGCAGCGGACCGGTGGCGGCCGAGACCCTCATTAAGCTGCAGAGCATTTCGCCGGAGATGCTACAGGTGCTGAATGCGGCGGTCAAAGCGCGGATCAGCATGCTGATCTCGGGCGGCACAGGAGCCGGCAAGACGACTTTCCTCAACATTCTGTCGAGCTTCATTCCCGTGAACCAGCGGTTGATCACGATTGAAGACGCTGCCGAACTCCAGCTGCAGCAGGAGAACATCGTGCGGTTGGAGACACGGCCCCCCAACGTGGAGGGCGAAGGCGGTATCCGCCAGAGGCAGTTGCTGATCAACAGCCTGCGGATGCGGCCGGACCGGATTATCATCGGCGAGGTGCGCGGCGATGAAGCCTTCGACATGCTCCAGGCCATGAACACGGGCCACGAAGGCTCCATGACGACGATCCACGCCAACACCTCGCGGGACGCCCTGACGCGGCTGGAGTCGATGGTGGCCATGATCTACCCATATGATCCGTTGACCAGCTACTTCCCGCTGCAGGTGCGGTTGGGAAGCATTTCGCAGGGGGTGATCGTATTTTGAACAGCCGGGCAGCGCGCCGCAAAGATACCGGGCAAGCGGTTCTGCTGGTGGTGTTGGGTCTCAGTCTATTCGTGCTCGGGGCCCTGGGCCTGGCGCTGGATGGCAGCCAGATGTACACGCACCGGCAAATGGCTCAGGCGGCGGCCGATGCGGCGGCGCAGGCGGGCATTTTGAGCATTTTGCGCGGCACTAATGCCACCGCGCCGAACCCGTTCGCCACGGGAAGTCCGCCGGCAGCCTTCACCTGCGGGACTACTTCCGGCAACACGTGGAAGCGGCAGGCAATCAGATCATTCTCCGGCCGTTCAATGAACCGGGGCAGCTTCCCCTCACACCGCTCCGCGGCAGCGACGGCGAATGGCTGCGGATTCCGATTCAACTGCCTGGTTTCAGGCTGCTGGTCCGGACGTGGCAGGTTCAGGTAGGCGGGACCAAACTCTATCTGCTCGATACCAACGATCCCTCGAACCTGCCCGAACATCGCGGGATCACGGCCGAACTATATGGCGGCGGCCCGGAAGTGCGGCTGCAACAGGAGCTGGTGCTCGGGATCGGGGGCTGGCGGTTGTTGCGAAGCCTGGGGATTTACCCCGAGGTATGTCATCTTAATGAAGGTCATAGCGCATTCGTGGTTCTGGAACGGGCGCGCAGTTATGGAGAAGACACCGGGCAGCCGTTTTCCGTGGCGCTCGCGGTCACGCGCGCAGGCAATCTCTTTACAACACACACACCGGTGGCCGCGGGCTTCGATCGGTTTGCGCCCGAACTGATGGCCGACCGCATGAGGAATTACGCCGAGCAGGAATTGGGGATCTCCCTGGGGGAGTTGCTTGCTCTGGGCAGGCTCGACCCCAGCAACGGGTTCGAGCCATTCAACATGGCATACCTCGCGATTCGCGGAAGCGGCGCCGTCAACGGAGTCAGCCGGCTGCACGGCGAGGTCAGCCGGCGTATCTTTCAACCGCTCTTTCCGCGCTGGCCGGTCCGCGAGGTGCCGGTAGGGCATGTCACCAACGGCGTTCATACCGCCAGTTGGGATTCGCCGGAAGCCGATGAGTTGTGGACGTCAGTGTGCGGCAAGGGCCATTGGCTCGGCACCGATCTGAAGGTGATCGAAGAAAAAATGCGGGGTGTTCCCGATGCAGTGCTGTGGAACATGCGGCAGCGGGCCAGAAGATCGATGATCAGTTACCTGCGGCGGCGCCTCGCGCGCCAGCTTGCGGGACATGGAGCGCTCAAACAGGAAATTGAACAGGCCCGCGGGGTTCTCGATCCCGACGCACTGACGATGGGCTTCGCGCGGCGGTTCGCCTCTTACAAGCGCCCGAACCTCCTGCTTCACGACCGGGACCGGCTTTTGCGCATTCTCACAAATACGGTGCGCCCCGTCCAACTTGTGATCGCGGGCAAAGCGCATCCGCACGATGCGGGGGGACAGGAAATGATCCGCCAGTGGGTGGAATTCATCCGCCACACGTCTGCCCGTTCGCAAGCCGTGTTCCTGAGCGACGACGATATGGGCCTTACCGAACATTTGGTGCAGGGAATCGATCTCTGGCTGAACACGCCCCAACGACCATGGGAAGCCAGTGGCACCAGTGGCATGAAGGTGCTGGTCAACGGCGGCCTCAACTTTTCCGAACTTGATGGCTGGTGGGCCGAGGCCTATTCGCCGGAGGTGGGCTGGGCGCTCGGCGACGGATGCGAGCACGCAGAGGACGCCGCATGGGATGCGCATGAGGCGGACCAGCTCTACACGCTGCTCGAACGGGAAATTGTCCCGGAGTTCTACGACCGGGATGAGCCGGGAATTCCGGCCGGATGGATCGCGAAAATGCGCGAGAGCATGGCTCGCCTCACACCCCAGTTTTCGGCGATCCGCCAGATGAGGGAGTATACCGAACAGCACTATCTTCCTCTGGCCCACCACTTTCTTCGGCGCTCCAGGGATGACGGCCGGGCCGGAGCCGGCATCGTCGAATGGCAACGGCAGGTGGAACAGCACTGGTCGCGGCTGCGCTTCGGATCACTGAAGGTTTCGACCGACGCGGGCCGCCACACTTTCGCGGTACAGGTTTGGCTGAACGAACTGGCTTCGGACGCAGTCACGGTTGAGCTCTTTGCGGAGGGCCTATCGGATAAGGCGCCGGTTCGTTGTTCGATGACGCAGGGAAAGGCTCTGGTGGGTTCCGAAAATGGCCACACCTGGACCGCGACGGTCCCGGCGGATCGGCCCGCGGAGGACTTCACTCCGCGCCTGCTGCCGCGTCATGAGGGCGCAATGGTTCCTCTCGAATGTCCGCGCATCCTGTGGTATCGATGATTGCCCGGGACCGACCTTCTCCTTCCTTAAGATGGGAAGAAGGACACGGCCCAGCGCCAGCGGCGTACTCACGAACCTGGAAAGGCGGCGAGTCGGCCGAACGAAGGATCTCGCGGATCTGGAAATCTACCCAACGAAATCCTGTCGATGATTGCGGCGATCGGATCGTTCGTTCGCCCTTCTACATCAGAATTTATCATTGCCGCACCAGCGCGAGAAATTCGTCGCGTGTGGCTTTCTGCCTGCGGAAGCCTCCGAGCATGGTGCTGGTGATCGCGCCCGAATGCTGTTTCTCGACGCCCCGCATCATCATGCAGAAGTGCTGCGCCTCGCACAGGACGCCGACGCCGCGCGGGGAAACCACCTCCGCGACCGCTTCGGCGATCTGCTGCGTCATGCGCTCCTGCACTTGCAGCCGCCGCGCGAACATATCCACGATGCGCGGCAGCTTGCTCAGGCCGATCACCTTGTCTTTCGGCAGATAAGCGATGTGGACCTTCCCGAAAAACGGCAGCAGGTGGTGCTCGCACATGCTGAAGAATTCGATGCTTTTGACGACCACCATTTCGTCGCAGTCGACGCTGAACAGAGCGCCGTTCACGATGTCGCTCAAGTGCGTGTGATAGCCGCTCAGCAGGTAGCGCATCGCCTTTTCGTAGCGCTCCGGCGTTCTCACCAGCCCCTCGCGCGAAAGGTCCTCGCCGAGCAAGCCGAGCACTTCCTTCATGTGCGCCGCGATCTGTCCCGTCGCCGGTACCCCTTTGGGGGAAATCACTTTCACTGCGGCTTTCTGTTTCATATTCAGATATGCGTTGATCAAACTTTCAGCTCGAACGTATTTCGCGCCGTTTCCGCGATGCGAACGCGCACCAGTCTGGCCGGGAGCGTCCATTGGGACTGCAGCATCCCTTCCACGGCGTACGCGAGATTTTCAGTCGTCGTCACGTGCCCGGCCAGCTCCGGGACTTCCGAGTTCAGATCGCGATGGTCCACGCGCGCCAGAACCCGGCTCGTCACGAGCGCATCCAGCGCATTCCGATTCACGATTTGCCCGGCCGCATCGATCGGACCCTCGACCGTCACATCCAGAACGTAGTCGTGCCCGTGACCATGCGGATGATTGCACTTTCCATATAAGCGGGCGTTCTCTTCCGGACTGAGCGCGTCCGTGGTCAGACGGTGCGAGGCTGCGAAGCGGTAGCGTGACGTCAGTTGCATGGCGTCTTTAGCGGCCCTCGCAGTCGACGTACAGATCCGCCGTCTCGTACAGGCGCACGTTTTTGAGCCTGGCGTTGGGCGCGGCGATGCGAGCGGCCAGCCTCTTCCAGATCTCCCGCGCGATATTCTCCGTCGTGGGAACCACCTGGTCGAACGGCGGGACCTCGCGGTTCAAAAAACGATGATCCATGGGGTCGACCACTTCCGCGTTGATGATCTCTTTCAGCTCGCGCAGATCGAACACCATGCCCGTCACCGGATCGGGCTCGCCTTCGAGCGTCACTTCGATCACGTAATTGTGCCCGTGGCCGTGCGGATTCGCGTTGACGCCGTAGATGGCAAAATTCTCTTCCGCGCTCCATGCCGGATTTGCACACACATGCGAGGCGGAGAACTCGGCTTTTCGAGTGAGCAACATGGATTTAGAACGCAAGGGTCCGGAACGCAACCTACGATGTTTCGATGCCGGAGGCGGCGCCTCCGATGCAACATTCTTGTTCACGTTTTCGATTCCGGCCGGCCGCCCTTCCCCTTATGGACATCTAGTAAAATGATAACGTGAACCGGCAACTAGACAAGATCCTGCTGGGGGCCATCGCCGCCATGGCCGTTGCTCTGGTGTGGGTCGTATCGGGAACGCTCGAAGCTCGCGTGATTAAAGCGGGGGATATGGCGCCCGATTTCCGCGTCGTGACGGATTCCGGCCGCACCGTAACGCGCTCCGATTTCGGCGGCAAGCTTCTGGTCCTGAATTTCTGGGCTTCGTGGTGCCCGCCTTGCGTGGAGGAGACGCCTTCCCTGAACGCATTCCAACAGCAGATGAAGTCGGACGGCGTGGTCGTGCTGGCGGTCAGCATCGACGCGAATGAAAAGCTGTATCACCAGTTTATCGACCGCTATAAAGTGACGTTCGACACGGCCCGCGATCCCGAATCCAACATCAGCGCGAGCTATGGGACGTTCCAGATTCCCGAATCCTACATCATCGACAAGAGCGGGCGGGTGCGCGAAAAAATCATCAGCAACATGGATTGGATGGACCCCGAGTTCCTCGCTCGCGTGAAGTCGTTGCTGTGATGTTGAAAAAGGGGACAGACTACTCTATCCCCTACCGTAAATTTCTGACCTCGCCCGCGAGTGGGGGAGTGGACAGAGCGGTCTGTCCCCTTTTTCAACAATAAGTGAACGCCGCCCTCTCATCGCGTGTTACAGCGGTCGTCGGACCGGAGCGCACGCTCGACCGTCCCGAGGATCTCGCTCTCTACCAATACGACGGCAGTATCGATACCGCGCTGCCCGAAGTCGTCGCGTTCCCGCAATCCACGGAAGAAGTCGTCGCGCTGGTGAAGATCGCCGCCGAGCTGGACGTGCCCGTGGTTGGGCGCGGCGCCGGAACAGGCCTGAGCGGCGGGGCGATCGCGCGCGCCGGCGGGCTGATGATTTCCTTCGCCCGGATGAACCGGATTCTGGAAATCGATCTGGCCAACGAATGCGCCGTGCTCGAGCCGGGCGTCGTCAATCTGGATATTTCCGCGGCGGTCGACGCCGACGGCTACTTCTATGCGCCGGACCCTTCGAGCCAGCGCGCCTGCACCATCGGCGGCAACGTCAGCGAAAACGCGGGCGGCCCGCACACGCTGGCCTACGGCGTCACGACGAATCACGTGCTGGGAATCGAGGCCGTGCTGCCGGATGGCTCCGTGATCAACGTCGGCGGCAAATCGATGGAAACGTTTCCAGGGCTCGATCTGCTCGGCCTGCTGGTCGGTTCCGAAGGGACGCTCGTTCTGGTGACGAAGGTCATCGTGCGGCTGATGCGCAAGCCGGAGTCGGTAAAGACGGGTCTCGCGATTTTTGAGCGTCCGGAAGACGCGGGCGAAGCAGTCGCTCGCATGACCGCGGACGCCATTACGCCCGCCGCGGTCGAGATGCTCGACGACGTGCTTCTGCGCATGGTGGAGGAATCCTGCCACGCGGGTTATCCCGTCGATGCGGGCGCGGTGCTGCTGATCGAAATCGAGGGCATTCGCGAATCGGTGGAGGAGCAGGTTGAGCAGGTGCGCGCGGCCTGCCTGGCTTGCGGCGCGCGGGAGTTTCGCCTGGCTCGCGATGCCCGCGAGCGCGAACTTTTGTGGAAGGGCCGCAAGAACGCCTTCGGAGCGATCGGGCGCGTCGCGCCGGCTTATTACGTGCAAGACGGCGTGGTACCGCGCACGCAGATCGCGCCCACGCTCAGTCTGATTCTCGACGTCGCGAAGCGCTACGGCCTGACCATCGGAAATATTTTTCATGCCGGCGACGGCAACCTCCATCCGCTGATCTGTTTCGATCCGCGCACGCCCGGCGAGTTGGACCGCGTGCTGCAAGCGGGCGACGAGATTCTGAATCATTGCATTTCGGTGGGCGGCTCGATCACCGGCGAACACGGCGTCGGCATGGAAAAAATGGAGATGATGAGCCGCCAGTTTCCGGCCGAATCGCTCGCCATGATCGCGCGGTTTAAGAATCTGTTCGATCCCGGATGCCGCTTGAACCCCGGCAAGGCTCTGCCCACCGGCCTCGGTTGCCGCGAGATACGCCAGGCGCCGCACGATTTGCGATACTGAGGCCGATAGGATTAGGAGGGTGCCATGAAGTTGAAAAACGCCAGCTCTCCCGTTTTTCTGCGAGCTTTTGGCGGACTTTGCGCCGTGCTGTTGCTCGCCAACGCGTTCGCCAATATCGTGAACGCTGCTTCTGAGCGCAAGCCCGTTGAGGCCCGCGGCTCGAACGATCGCCTGGAAGTGGATGCGACGCTTCTGCTGGAGCCTTCCGATATGCACGATGCGCTCGGCGCGGATCTGGAATCCGGCTACACGATCGTGCGGGTGAAGGTGACGCCCAAGGGCGATCCGCTGCAGGTATCGCCCGATGATTTTACCCTGCTTTCGCGTAAGGATGGAGATCGCGCCGAGGCGCTCGCGCCCGCGCAGATCGGCTCGAAGAGCGCTCTCACCGTGAAACGCGATACGCGCGGCCGGGAGTGGGCGCAGCAGACCAATCAACCGGGTTTCAGTGGAATCGCGGGCATTAAGCGGGACGGGAACGGCAAGGACGATACGGCGCTGATCGCCGCTCTGAAGGCTAAGATTCTTCCCGAGGGGGAAACAAAAGAGGCCGTCGAGGGGTTGGTCTACTTTGCGCTCCAAACCGCCAAGCTCAAGGCCAAGGACCTCTCCTTGCTTTATAAAGGTGCGGGCGGCCGCATCACCGTCGATTTCAAACCGGGTGCGGCACCTGTGATTGATCCACGGCCGGCAAGCGGATTGGACTGAACGGCTGCCTTTTACAACAAAGGTGCGGGTGGGCGCTTCCGCATCACCATCGATTTCAAACAAGCAGACGCCCGGCTACGAAGCCTACGCCGGAATCTTCAGCGTTTTCGCGTCGCGCCACAATCGTTCCAGGTCGTAATACGCGCGAGCTTTTTCGGAAAAAATATTGACCACGAAATCGCCGTAATCCAGCAGTATCCATTCGGCGTTGGCGTAGCCTTCGACGCTGATCGGCTGCTCGCCTTCCTTCTTGAGTTCGCGCTGCACTTCGTCGGCGATCGTGTGGCTCTGGCGCGCATTTGCCGCGCTGCAGATGACCAGTGTGTCGGTGAAGGTGGTGACTTCGCGCAGATCGAGCACGCGAATATCCTTCGCCTGTTTCGATTCGGCGGCGCGCACCGCGACAAGCCAGCCGCTCGCGGCCGCGGGCGCAACAGGAACCGTAGCCGCGGGCGGAACAACCCGGGATTTGGGGGCGCGTTTCGAAGTTGTCGTTTTTTTCGGGGAACGGGCGGTCTTCTGAGCCGGTTCGATGGGGGTTTTGCGCGGGCGTGGCAGTGGGGCGTGATCTCCTGCTGGTATCGTACTACAATGCCACTTCGCTTTCCGTTACAATCGCGCTCATGCCATCGCTGCGAGTTCTGATTTCCGCCGAGGAGATACGCAAACGGATCGAAGAATTGGGTGCGGAGATCGACCGCGACTATCCGGCCGGCGAACCCGTGTATCTGATCGCGGTTTTGAAAGGCGCGTTCGTCTTCCTGGCCGATTTGGCCCGCGCCATGAAGACCCCGGTCCGCATCGAGTTCATGGGGATTTCGAGCTACGGGAAAGGCAACACGACGTCCGGCGAAGTAAAGCTCACCAAGGATCTCGACGTGAGCGTCGAGGGTCATCACGTGATGATCGTCGAGGATATCGTCGATAGCGGCATCACGCTCAGCTACCTGCTGAAGCTGCTGGCGCAACGCAAGCCAAAGACACTGCGCATCGCGACGCTGCTCGATAAGCCGGAGCGGCGGCAATCACCCGTCCGCGTCGATTACGTCGGCTTCAAGATTCCAGACGAGTTCGTGGTCGGCTACGGCCTGGATTACGCCGAGGATTATCGCAATCTCGGGGATGTGTGCGTGCTGGGGGAGTGAGTGGCGCGCGCACTAATTCTTCCCCGCTCCCAGCAGCGGTTTGACCGCCCGAAACACCGTGTTCGAGATGATCTCGGCGCCCTCGGCCGTCGGGTGAATGTGATCCGGCTGGAAGTAGCGCAGATCCGGGGTGATGATGTCGGCGAAGATGAAGGGAATCAGCGGGAGCCTATACTTCGCGGCCAGATCCGTGAAGATTCTTTCGAAGCCGTGGACGTAGTCCATTCCGTAATTGGGCGGCAGCGTCATCCCCGCGATCACCACCTGGGCTCCGGCGCGCTCGAATGCCGAGATCATTTGTTCCAGGTTCATGCGCGTCATCGCGAGCGGCAGCCCGCGCAGTCCGTCGTTGCCCCCAAGTTCCAGCAGAACCATGTTGGGCTTCACCGCGACCGCCGTATTCAGCCGCGCGACGCCGCCCTGTGTCGTGTCTCCGCTGACGCCCAAATTCACGACGCGCCAGGTGTAGCCCGCCGCGTCGAGCTTGTGCTGCAGATCGTCGGGATAGCTGCGTCCCTCCGGCACTCCGTAACCCGCGCTGATACTATCGCCGAACACCACGAGCGTTTTCTTCGTACCTTCTTTTGAAGCAGCCTCTGGCTGCGGTTTTGAAGCAGCCTCTGGCGCCTGTCTTGACAGCTTCTGAACGACGGGATGGGCCGGTTGCGCGGACGCGGGCAGCAGACTGAGGATCGCGAGCAACGGGAAGTAACGCATCTATTGCCATCATAATAAAAAAGGAATGGTCATCCTCGACGCGACGGAAATCACGAAAACGATCGACACCGGAACGCACCGCGTGGAGATCCTGCGGGGCATCGATCTCCAGGTGCCCTCCGGTCAGTTTGTGGCGATCATGGGAGCTTCCGGCAGCGGGAAAAGCACGTTGCTTGGATTGCTGGCCGGGCTCGATACGCCCACTTCCGGACGCATCGTGATCGATGGCGTCGACATCACCGGCTTACAGGAAGACGCCCTGGCTCTGGTGCGCGGCCGCAAGATCGGATTCGTGTTCCAGTCGTATCAGCTGATCCCCACGCTGACGGCGGAAGAGAACGTTCTGCTTCCGCACGAGCTTACCGGGGGCGATGTTTCCGCGGGACTGGCACGCGCGCGGGAACTGCTGACCAGGGTCGGTCTGGCCGATCGCATGGATCATTACCCCGTGCAGCTTTCCGGAGGCGAGCAGCAACGCGTCGCGCTGGCTCGCGCGTTCATGGTGAAGCCCCCGATTCTGATGGCCGACGAGCCCACCGGCAATCTGGACAGTGCGAATGGCGCGCGGGTGCTGGATCTGCTGATCGAGCTGAACCGCCGCGAAGGCACCACTCTGATTCTGGTGACGCACGATCAGACGCTTGCCGTGCGCGCCGATCGCATCGTCACATTAAGCGACGGGGTGGTCACGAGCGACGCACTTCGTGAACCGGCCAAGCAGGCCGAAACGGGCGAACAGGCGGTGCGCGGATGAGGCTTTCGCTGCGCACGGCCAGCCGCATCGCCTGGCGTGAGACGCGTTCGTCGATGGCGAAATTCCTGTTCGTGGTGCTGGCGGTGGCGGCCGGGGTGGGCGCGCTCGCAGGGGTGCGCGGCTTCAGCCAGAGCTTTCGTTCCACACTCAAGGACGAATCGCGTACGGTGATGGCGGCCGATCTGACCGCGCGCCAATTCACGCCCGCGACCGATGCGCAAGTGGCAAAGCTCGACGATCTGGCTCGTAAAGGCGTCGCGCACACGCTGATCACGGAAACGATTTCCATGGCGTCGTCCGGAACCGCCGCGCCGGGAACGGACGCGGCCACGCCCGCCCTGGTCTCGATCAAGGCGGTCGATCCCTCGCAGTATCCTTACTACGGCGAAGTGAAGCTGGATCCTCCGATGACGCTGAAACAGGCGCTCGCGCCGGATACGGTGGTGGCGGCAAATGACGTCTTGCTGCGGCTGAATTTGAAGGTCGGCGACCCGATTCGCATCGGGACGGCCACCATGCGGATCGCCGCCGTGGTCCTCAGCGAGCCCGACCGCATGTCGGGAAGCATGAACGTCGGGCTGCGCATGATCATGTCGCGGGAAGCTTTCGAGCGCACCGGGCTGATGGGCTTCGGCAGCCGCGCGGCTTATCGTTATCTGTTCAAGACGCAACCTTCCGCGCCGCCCGTGGAGCAGATTCGCGCGGAGTTGAAAAGCGCGCTACCCGAGGCTTTGGTAGCCGATTTCCGTGAATCGAACCCCATCATCACGCGGGGCCTGGATCGCGCGACCACGTTTCTGAGCCTGGTCAGTTTGATCGCGATGATTGTCGGCGCGCTGGGCGTCGCCATGGCCATGCACGCGCACTTGCAGCAGAAGATGGACAACATCGCCGTGATGAAATCCCTGGGCGCGGCCTCACGCGACGTCATCGGGATCTACGCGATCCAGACTCTGATGCTGGGACTATTGGGCGGAATCGCCGGCGTGCTGGTGGGGAAATTCGTCGAGCAGGTTTTCCCGATTCTGATTGCCCGTTTCTTTCAGATGGATTTCAAGACCGGCTGGAACCTGGATGCCGCCGCGCAGGGAATCGCCATCGGCATGCTGACCACGCTTTTGTTCACGCTGCCTCCTCTGCTGGCCATCCGCAAGGTGCGTCCCGCGCTGATTCTGCGGCGCGACATGCCGGAGGCCCGTCCGAACTGGCGCCACGATTGGCGCAACATGATTGTCTGGCGCACGAGGATTAGCGACGCCGCTCCCGCGATCGTCTCCGGCGTCATCATTCTCGGGGGCCTCGGCGCGATTGCGGGCTGGCTTGCCGAATCGCTGAAGGTCGGCGGCTATTTCGCGGGAGGGCTGACCGTCAGCCTGATTTTGCTCGCGCTGCTCGCGGGCGGACTTCTGCGCGTCATCAAGATATTCCTGAAACGAACGCCGTGGAGAATTCCCACGCTCGCCCGGCAAGGGCTGGCGAATTTATATCGCCAGGGCAATCAAGCGCGCGCGATTCTGGTGGCCCTCGGGCTCGGCGTCATGTTCACGCTGACCGTGTACCTGGTGCAGCATTCGCTGGTCGCTGAGATCGTCGAAACGGCGCCGCCCGGCATGCCCAACGTTTTTCTGATCGGCATCACGCCGGAGCAGGTGCAGCCCCTGCAGCAGTTGATCGCGAAGCAGCCGGGCGTCGAGGCCACCCCGGAGTTCGCGCCCAGCGTTCCAGTGCAGATCGTGAGCGTGAACGGCACGCCTTTCCGCGAGCTGGGACAGACCGAAGGACGCCGCTTCCGCGGCAGCCGCAGCGTGATGTTCTCCGGGGAGAAGCCGTCGTCGCTCAAAGTGGTGCAGGGAACCTGGTGGAAGCAGGGCGAGCCGCAACCGGTCCTTTCGATCGACGAAGAAGCGGCGCGGAGGTTGGGCGTCGGGGTCGGCGATACCCTCACGATTTCAGCCGCGGGCAAGGAAGTCGCGGCACGTGTGGTCGCGCTGCATCAGGTGCAGCAGATGCGCACAGGCATGGTGAATGAACTCGTCTTCAATCCGCCAGCGCTCGCCGGCATGCCCGCGACCTTCTATGGGGGCGTCCGCATGAAACCCTCGCAGGTGGGCGCGCTGGAACGCGCCGCTTACGCTCAGTTCCCGACGGTCACCGTGATCAACGTCGCCGAAGCGCTCGCCATCATGCAGCAGGTGGTGGATCAGATCGCCGTGGTGATCCGCTTCCTTTCCGCCTTCGCGATTCTGGCGGGCGCGATCATTCTTGCCGCGAGCGTTGCCGGGACGCGCTTTCGCAGAGTTCGCGAAGTCGTGATCCTGAAAACGCTCGGTGCGACGAGGCGTTCAGCCGGACGAATTTTTTCGGTGGAGTTCCTGACGCTGGGCGTGGTGGCCGGCATCATGGGAGCGCTGCTGGCCTCCGCTTTTTCGAGCCTGCTGCTGAAGCGTCTGCTCGACGCCACGTATTCTTTCGATTTCAAGACGACAGCCATCGCCGTGGTGCTGACCGCGCTGCTCGCGCAGGCGTCGGGGTGGCTCGCGAGCTTCCGGATTCTGCGCCAGAAGCCGCTTGAAGTATTACGGGATGAATAAGCGTATTACAGGTCTTCCGGACGCAGTCCCGTTTCCTTGGCGATTTTAGCGAGCGCGGCTGGTCCGATCTCTTCGCTGTCGTGAAAACAGAACGTGAAATTTGACCGGCCGGGTTTCTGGAGTTTGCGGTGAGATCCGACTTGTTTTCTGAGCGTCCAGCCGAGCCGCAAGAGGGCTGCATAAACCCGCTTCGCCTTGGTTGCGGGCCAAGTACTCAAGCGGCGAACAAGGCTTTCAGTGGTTCAGGAACGTCGTCCCCACTTTCCACCATGTCAGCCAAAACCTGGAGGGCTATCGACTTGACTTTGCGGACGGCCGCTGCTTCCGTATCGCCGTAGGCCATCACGCCCGGGAGATCGGGCACTGAGGCCAGAATCCGCCCGTCGTTTTCACGTTCGATCTCGATGCGGAGGGGCTCGATGGAAACCATGCAGCTGTATTCAGTGTATCCCTTCGCGAATTTCCGTGCCTCTGAGGTCTGCCTCGATTGAAGACGCAGCCAGCTTGAGTTGGCATTGTCCATGTTCACTTGACCTAGTTCGGCAGGGGTGCCGGGCCAGTTACCGTGTCCGGAATCCCAAGGTCGATTCCGATCCTCGCCAGGGAGTCGCGGGCCTTGAGTTGCAAGGTTATCAACAGAACATTCCTCATATCGTTGGTGTCCACATGCGGGCGGCCGTTGACGAGGTAAGACGACGGGTGCACGATCTTCGATGCAAGCTTGTAAAGCGCGTCATAATCCTCCTCTAGGTGGAACATTTCCGCCAGCTGCCTTTCTTGTAGTCGTCCTTTTGCCTCTGCTGGGAGGTCGTGCTTCTCCTTGAGATCAGTGAGTCTTTGCCGCTCCCTTTGTACCTCCTTCTCGTATAACGCCGATGCCACGCCGGTTTCCGCGAATCTCACGAAGCCCTCAAGCGTTTCGATTCGTTCCTCGACAGCCTCTGCGATCCAGCGCTGCAATCCGTCCGCCCTTTCGAGCACCATTCTTGCCCTGAGGTTCAACTCGAATACGGATCGGGTGCAGAGGGCCAGAATTTCCAATGTGCCGGACAGATTCGAGGCGTAGATTTCGACATACATCGCTATCGAGCGGAGCAAATTAAGCAGAGCTGCGGTTTTTTCATCACGTTTGCAATTAACGTCAACCCACTCGATAGCGCGACGAATCGCGGCGGCGACGGACAACAGGTGTGGGCGGGCCTCACCCAATTTCGAGACGTCACTGATTATCCTCGGATCCATGGGATCTCCCTAAAAATCTATCCCCTGCAAAATCTCCGACGGCTTTTTCTCGAAAGCCTTCGAGATCGCCAGCAGACTCTCGATGCTCGGCAGATTCGTTCCCCGCTCGATGGCGCTGATCTGCGACACGCTTAACTTCGTCTGCGTGGCCAGATCCTTCAGCGACCAGTCGCGCTCCACGCGCAGCATCTTGATCGAATGTCCCAGGCGCTCGCGCAGACGGTCGTGCGGCGATTTCCCGAGCCCGAAGGCCTGGACGGCGTTCTTCAGGACGAGGCGCAATTGCGCCAGGGAAAAGGGCTTGGCGAGATAATCGAAGACTTTCAATTTGAAAGTCGTGCGCATGTCCTCGAGCGACGGATATCCGGTGATGATGATCACGCACAGTCCCGGCCAGCGAGTGATGAGCTGTTCGAGCACTTTATCGCCGCTCGCCTCGCCCATTTTCATATCGAGCAGGACGATATCGGGAACACTCTCCTCACAGCCGTCGAAGAGCTCCCGTGGGGAACTGAACGCGCGCACCGTGAAGGTGCCTTCGTCCTTGAGAAAATCCTCCAGGTACGTGCGGAAGTCGGCATCGTCGTCGAGAATCGCAATCGAGGCGGTGAGTGCTGATACGGTTTCCGTCATGGCTTTCTAGGTTCTAAGAGAGTCGCTTGCGATGAGCAGGCATGTTCGCTCCTAGATTACACGACCCTTCCATACCACACGGCGGGCGGTCAACGCTCCGAGCGCTCCCGCCAGCAGTCTCGGCGCGAGGCCGCAAATCCCGAACGGCGCGAGCAGCGCCAGATTCCAGCCATACCAACCGCGACTTGACGGCGATCACGGCGAGAATTGCGGCCAATCCCAGGGTGGACCAGACGCTCGCATGGAGTTTGATCGCCTCCGCGACCCTGGATAACAAGTCGCTTAGGATCAGCACCTTGGAGGATGATACCACGATTCATCGAGGGGTCGATTCCACGGCCACGCGATAACGCCATAATAATTATTAATCTTATTCCCGGCTTGCATTTGCAGATGTAGTGCTGTATTCTGCTAAACGAGAGACGCGATGAAATCCATGGAACCCAACCAGGCCCTCCCACAGCGCATCACGATCTCTACCGCAATTATTCCGCTGCTTCAGGTAGTCGTTATTATTGGGGTCGGTGTAACCGGCCCTGCCTGAACGGCCCGATTCAAACGCACGAATCTTGGCCACTGGGCGGGGGACAAAGAGCCTCCGGCAGTGGCTTTTCTGTTATTGAGGGATGGTTCTGTTGTTGAGGGATGGTAAAGAGGAGTCGAAGCAAATGTCGGGAACTTTAATGAGTGGCGCGCAGACGGTTCTGGAATGTTTGATGCGCGAAAAGGTAGAGATCATTTTCGGGTATCCGGGCGGCGTCACGCTGCCGTTTTACGATGCCATGTACGACAGTCCCATCAAACACATCCTGGTGCGGCACGAGCAGAACGCGGCCTTCGCCGCGCAAGGCTACTCACGGGCGACCGGTAAAACGGGCGTGTGCTGCGCGACGTCGGGACCGGGCGCGACCAACCTGGTGACGGGTTTGGTGGACGCGATGATGGACTCGATTCCGATCGTGGCGCTCACCGGCCAGGTCACCAGCAAGCTGATCGGCAGCGACGCTTTTCAGGAAGCCGACACCTTCGGCATCACGCGCTCCGGCACCAAGCACAACTTCCTGGTGAAGAACGTGGCGGATCTGCCGCGCATCATTCACGAGGCGTTTCACATTGCGTCCAGCGGACGGCCCGGACCGGTTCTGGTGGACATCACCAAGGACGCCTTCCAGGGCCAGGGACACTACGTTCCCGTGACGTCGATTCATTTGCCGGGCTATCGGGTTTACACGGATGGGCATGCCGGGCAGATCCGGCGCGCGGCGCAGGCCATGTGGGAAGCCAAGCGTCCGATGATCTACGCGGGTGGCGGCATCATCCACTCCGGAGCGCACGATGAATTGCGCGAATTGGTGGAATTGCTCGATGCGCCGGCGGTTTGTACGCTCATGGGATTGGGCGGCCTGCCGGGTCATCATCCGAATTTCATCAGCATGCCGGGCATGCACGGCAGCTACGCGGCCAACATGGCGATGACGGAAACGGATCTGTTGATCGCGCTCGGCACGCGCTTTGACGATCGCGTGACCGGCCGCCTCGCGGCCTTCGCTCCTCACGCCAAGGTGATCCACGTCGACATCGATCCGGCGGAAGTGGGCAAGATCCGCGTTCCGGAAATTCCGATCGTGGGTGATGTGAAGAAAGTTCTGGCGCGCATTCTGGAAGAACTGAAGGCGACCGTCGAGGAAAAGTCGCGCAACGAAACGGCCCGCGCGGCGTGGTGGCAGCAGGTGAACGAATGGAAGCGCGAGCATCCTCTCGAACCCTCCATGTCCACCGACGAAATTAAGCCGCAACATTTGATGTCCGAAATCGACCGGCTCTCGGGCGGCGAAGCCATCGTCGCGAGCGACGTCGGCCAGCACCAGATGTGGGCCGCGCAATTGATCAAGTTCAATCATCCGCGTCTGTGGTTGAATTCGGGTGGTTTGGGATCGATGGGCTTCGGGCTGCCGTCGGCGATCGGCGCGCAGTTCGCGCGTCCCGATAAATTGGTGTTTGCAATCTGCGGAGACGGCGGCTTCCAGATGTCGATTCCCGAACTGGCGACCATCGCCAACCACGCGCTTCCCGTCAAGATCATCGTGATGAACAACGGCTACCTTGGCATGATCCGGCAATGGCAGGAGTTGTTCTATAACAACCGCCTGTCGCAAGCGAAGCTCGATACGTTCCCGAATCCGGAAAAGCTGGCCGGGGCGTACGGTTTCAAGGGCCGCACCGTGGAAAGCCCGCGCGATTTACGCAGCGCCCTGGAAGAGGCCGTGCGCGAGCCGGGTCCGTACTTGTTAAATGTGCGCGTGTCGCCGTTCGAGAACGTGTTTCCGATGGTGCCGGCCGGCGGGGCCATCAACGAAATGGTGCTGGGTCCGCCTCAGCCCGTGGAAGTGGCGTAAGAACCAGGAGCCAGAAGTCAGAATTCAGGAGTCAGAATGTTGCAGTTAATTTCGCTACTGATGGAAAACAAGCCGGGCGCGCTGATGCGCGTCACCGGATTGCTGAGCTCGCGAGGCTATAACATCGAGAGTCTGACGGTCGCGCGCACGCTCGATCCGGAGCTTTCGCGGATGAGCATCGTGGTTGACGTCGAGCCCAACCAGCGCACCCAGGTGATCAAGCAGATGAACAAGCTGATCAACGTGCTGCAGGCCGTGGATTTGACCGAGGGTGCGGCGGTGCGGCGCGAGCTGGTGCTGGTGCGCGTCCGCGCGCAGATGCAGAATCGCACGGCTATCCTCAAGGAAGCGGAGATTTTCGGGGCGCGGGCGGTGGATTCCTCGGTGGAAGGCTTTGCGCTCGAGGCCACCGGAGATCCCGAGAAACTCGACGAATTTATCGATGTAATGCGAAGCTATGGAGAGATCGAGGTGACGCGTTCCGGAATGGTCGCCGTCTCGCTCGAGAACAAAAAACTGAAACTGGCTCCGCCGGTCAATAAAGATTCAGAAGTGGAATCCTCATCTCCCGAGACTATGAAGAATGGAGTTTTGAAGAATGGTTAAGACGTACTACGAGCAGGACGGCGACATTTCCCTGTTGAAAGGTAAGACCGTCGGGATTTTCGGCTATGGAAGCCAGGGTCACGCGCATGCCCTGAATCTTCGTGATTCCGGCGTCAGCGTGGTGATCGGCCTGCCGGAAACGAGCAAAAGCCGCGCCAAGGCCGAGTCCGCCGGGCTGCGCGTCATGAACAACGCGGATGCCGCCAAGGCGTCCGATGTAATGATGCTCCTGGTGCCCGACCACATTCAGCCGGATCTGTACGAGAAAGATTTGAAGCAGCATCTGACCGCGGGCAAGACGCTGATGTTCGCGCACGGCTTCGCCATTCACTTCGGATTCATCCAGCCGCCGGCCGATATCGACGTGAGCATGATCGCGCCCAAGGCGCCGGGACATCGCGTGCGTGAAATGTTTGTGGATGGAATGGGCGTTCCCGCGCTCGTGGCGGTCCATCAGGACAAGTCGGGCAAGGCGCTCCAGCAAGCCCTCGGATACGGCCTGGGCCTCGGCTGCCTGAAGGCCGGTATCATCGAAACCAGCTTCAAAGAAGAAGCCGAGACCGATCTCTTTGGAGAGCAAGCGGTTCTTTGCGGCGGACTGTGCGAGCTGATCCGCGCCGGGTTCGACACGCTGGTGAATGCCGGTTACGCTCCGGAAATGGCTTACTTCGAGTGCCTACATGAAGTGAAGCTAATTGTCGATCTGATTTACGAGGGTGGTTTGAGCTACATGCGCTATTCGATTTCAGATACAGCCGAGTACGGCGATTACACGCGCGGCCCGCGGATTATCAACGAGCAGACCCGCGCGGAAATGAAGAAAATTCTTGCGGAGATCCAATCCGGGCAGTTCGCGCGCGACTGGATGAACGAGAACAAGACCGGCCGTCACAAGTTCCTCGCCATGCGCGAGGCGCAGCAGAATCAGCTGATCGAAACGGTGGGCGGGAAGCTGCGCGCCATGATGCCGTTCCTCAAGAAGAAAAAAGAGGCCGGCGTCGCTTAACGCCATTTATGCGGATCTTCACGTTCGACACCACGTTGCGCGACGGCACCCAGGGGGAGGCCGTCAGCCTCTCGTCCGAAGACAAAGTGCTGGTCGCCCACAAGCTCGACGAACTGGGGATCGACTACATTGAGGGCGGATGGCCGGGCTCGAATCCGAAGGACAAGGACTTTTTCGCGCGGGCGAAATCCATTCCCTTTCGCCACGCGAGGCTCACCGCTTTCGGAGCGACGCGCATGGCGCGCAACAAGGTCGAAGAAGATCCCAGTGTAAACGCACTGATTGAAGCCGATACGCCCGTGGTGTGCATTTTCGGCAAGACGTGGGAGCTGCACGTCCGCCGGGCGTTGGGCATCACCGAAGAAGAAAATCTCCAGTTGATTTCCGACACCGTGCGCTACCTGAAGGCGCACGGCAAGGAAGTCATTTACGACGCCGAGCATTTCTTCGACGGGTATCAGGCGAGCCGCGATTTCGCTTTCCGGACTTTGGAAGCCGCGGTCAAAGCCGGCGCCGATACACTGACCTTGTGCGATACCAACGGCGGCACCATGACGGGGCGCCTGGCGGAAATCTGCGCCGACGTCCGTAAAAATTTCGACGGCGTCCTCGGCATCCACACTCACAACGATTGCGAACTGGCGGTCGCCAACACTCTGGCCGCCGTCGAGCAGGGCTTCACGCACGTGCAAGGCTGCTTCAACGGGTATGGCGAGCGTTGCGGCAACGCCAACCTGACGACGATCATCGCCAATCTGGAATTAAAGATGGGGCACACCACCATCGGCAAGGAGCGGCTAGCGCATCTGACGTCCACGGCGCGCTTCATCGCCGAACTCGCGAATCTCCCGATGCGCAACGATCAGGCCTACGTAGGTCACAGCGCGTTCGCTCATAAAGGCGGCGTGCATGTGAACGCGGTGCTGAAGGATTCCACGACCTACGAACACATTAATCCGAAGCTGGTGGGCAATCGGCAGCGCGTGCTGCTGAGCGATCTTTCGGGCAAAGGCAGCATCCTTTATAAGCTGAAGCAGCATGGCCTCGAAGACCGGCTGGACGATGCCGCGCGGCGCGAACTGCTCGACCGCATCAAGCAACTCGAATTTCAGGGCTATGAGCTCGAGGCAGCCGAGGGGACCTTTGAATTATTAGTCCGCGAGGCTCTGCGCCCGGGCTTGCAGCTTTTTGAGGTCGTGAATTACGAAGTGCTCACGCGCTCGGCGAATTCGACAGCGAACGTGACCTTAAAAGTGCACGACAACGTGCTGACGGCGTCGGCCACCGGCAATGGACCCGTGAATGCGCTCGATCTCGCGCTGCGGCAATGTTTGTCGACGCTCTATCCGGGGATCGCCGGCGTGCGTCTGACCGATTACAAAGTCCGCGTGATCGATTTCAAGAAGGGCACTGCGGCACGCGTGCGCGTGCTGATCGAATGGTCGGATCACAAGCGCAGTTGGGCGACGGTCGGCGTTTCCGAAAACGTAATTGAGGCGAGCTGGTTCGCTCTCGCCGATGCCATGCGCCTGGAATTGATGCGCCTGAACGAACAGGATCCCAATATTCAAAAAGCCGTCGAAGATTACTGCTGGGGCGTTTAGGCCGCGCGGCCCGAATCCGCGCTTTCTTTTCAGAGTTTCGCGCTGATGGCACGGCGCATAATTAGTTTCCTCGCCGCGGCATCCGCAAGCTCTTAAGCCAAAGTCCTACTGCTTTTCTAAGGTGTTCGCAGCATAGCAATTACGCCGGGCCGCCCGTACCATGGAATCAATGTCATGGTCTGACGACATGCGGTGCTTGTACTGCGACGGAAAACTGCCGTTATATCGCAAAATCACGAGCGGGCAGTTTTGCTCCGCGGCACACCGTCGCGCTTATTGGAAGGAACAAGAGCGGCTGGCGGTGGAACGTCTGTTGCAGACTCACGATTCCTTGCACGCCTATCGTCCGCCGGGAGCCGAAGCGATCCTGGGTTTGCCGGGCGGCGTGTCTGCGGCCAACCCGTCTTCTCCGGTCTCGCATCCGGCTTCTCCGGCTTCGAATCCTTTCTATCTGAATGGCCAGCAATATCAAGATGACGCCGTTCTTGAGTTCGCCCGTACGGCGTCCAATCGCGATCGGGTAGCCTTGGCGGGTTTTGTAAGGAACGTGCTCCCGCTCGCCTCCGATTGGATCTCCTCGGCCGCCCTCTCCGCGCCCGGGCCGGTCGGTTTTACGGCCTCCGCGCCTGAGATCCTGGCCGTGTCCGGCGCAACTCCCGTTTTTCTTTTCGCGTTTTCCGAGGACAAGGCGGTGGGGGAGACCATCAAGCTGGCGTCTTCGATAACGCCGGCCGCCGTGAAATGGAATCGCCGGGCCGTTCAGCCGCTCACGCCCGCCGCTGCTGCCGTTTCGTCCTCGGTTGAGCTCGGCATGGCGCCGGAAGAGCCGGCGCTGTTACGGACGCCTCCGGTTGAGACTTCGGCTGAAACGGCGGTCAACGCGACGCCGGCGGCGACGGAAGAGCCGGTGAAACTGGCCGCCGTCACTGCGCCGAGTCTTGAAGAACCAATCATTGCCCAACCGGTCGTGGCCCAATTGGTCGTGGCTGAATCGGGCACCGCAGATCCGGTTATTACTGAACCGGTCACGTCCTTACCAATCACCGCCGAACCAATCGATGTCGAACCAACCGTTGCCGAACCGGCTCTCCTGGCGGGTTTGGCGGCACTGGCCAAGCCGGCGATGTCGCAAGATCCGGGTCTCGTTGCCAAAGCCATCCCGGCGCAGAATCAGGATGTTGTCGTAAGCGCATCCGTCGTCCTGAAGCCGGCCCTTCTGAAGGATGTTCCCGAACCTCGGATGGCCGGGGCGCTGCACCTCCCGCGTTTCGCGGAATCCGGCAACTATGAGTTTTCGTACTGCAGGGTGGACAGCGCGCCTCTCGAGAATCCGATGGCCGCGCCCGTGCTGATGCGGCTGGCAAACGATCCGGCCTCGCTCACGCTGGGATCGGCAAAAATGCTGGCGCTTCTGGCGCCGCGGACGTCGGCTTCGGCGTTGGCGCCGGCCCGTTCGTCGGTGCAGGCGGTCGATGTTTCCGTCGCGTCGCCGGCTTTGAAAGACTCGTCCGCTCACAAGAACTCAGCCGCTCCTGAAGACTTGCCGCCTTCCGGATTGGAGATGCCCGCGGTGGCGTCGCAAATGCCGCTCGCGAACGCGGTGCGTTATCCCCTGCGCGGCGGAATCTCCGTGCCGGCGAGGAACGAGATTGCGCCCGCGGAAGCGCCGGTGCCGGCCGTGGACATCCCGGACCTTCCCCTGCAATGCGTCTCCTCTATGCAGGAGCCGGGTTCCGCATGGCTTCAGAAGCTGACCGTGAACTTCCCCCCGGTGGAGCTCGAACCGGCACGGGCCTTCGCCGCTCATCTTGCCCCCGCTTTTCCGGACGGCGCCGAGCCGGCTCCGCCGCGCACCGGACTTGAGCCCGTGGATGGGTCCGCGGTTCCTCCTCCTCCGCGCAACTTCCTGGCGTTCGCCAATTGGATGCCGGGCGACCCCTCGGAACGCCGCAACGCGTGGGAGCACGTGAGCGATTTCTGGACGCACGCGCCGCGCGATCTGAAGGTGCTGTTGTTCGCGATTCCGGTGCTGCTGAGTTTGGCGCTGCATCCGCACCTTCCGAAGGTGCATATGACGGCTCCGAGCGGCAGCGCGAGCACGGGTCTGGGAAAGAACTTTCAGCAGGTGTTCGCGCAGCAGGTGAACACCTTCCAGCAGAACGTCGCGAGCCGCGCGGGGGTGGCTTTGGCCGAGGACTTCCGCTCCGGCCTCGAAGACTGGCAGACGCACGGAGAACTCTCCACGGCGTGGTCGTTCGATGTCAACGGTTTCGTGCGGCCCGGATCGCTCGCGCTGTACCGTCCTTCGATGCGGCTGTCCGATTACGAGCTGCAATTCCTCGGCTTGATCGATAAGAAAGCGCTGAGCTTCGTCGCGCGCGCGCAGGATTTCGAAAATTATTACGTGATCAAACTGGTGGTGCTGAAGCCCGGTCCGCTTCCGACCATCGGCGTGACACGCTACGCGGTCATCCACGGCAAGGCGCAGAACCGGGTGGATTCGATCGCGCCCATCACCGCCATGCCCGACATGCTGTATCACGTGGACCTGAATGTTCACGACGACACCTACCTGCTGTCGCTGCAGGGCAAGGTGGTGGATACCTGGTCGGAATCGCGGCTGACGCGCGGCGGCGTGGGTTTCTTCGCTCCCCGGGGAGAAGAGAGCCGCGTGCGCTGGGTCCAGTTGACGCATCAATACGACATGCTGGGACGCCTGTGTGCGTACCTGGCGCCCTACAATATTCCAACTACGAACGGGAGCTTTTGATTCTATGAGTGCTCGCAAGACTGACGCGGCCGCAGCGGCCCAAGCTTCGCCCGCGCTGGCGCGGGCGGTATCGCTGCATCTGGAAGGCAAGCACAAAGATGCGCTGAAGGAGCTGAACACCGCGATCGAAAATGGCGACGAACGCGCGGAAATTTACGCCGCCAAAGCGCACATTCTCTTTGAGCTCGATCAGTTCGAGGAGTCGGTCAAGAGCTACGAAAAGCTGCTGACTCTCGCGCCGCGGCATACCACGGCGCACTTTAATCTCGGCATCTGCTTCGAAAAGCTGAATCGCTGGAACGAAGCGACGGAAGCGTTCCAGAAGGCCATCGACGCCGATCCGAACCGACTGGAGGCGCAGCTTGGCCTGGGCATTTGCCTGCTCCATCAGGAGAAGCCGGAGCCGGCGATTACGGCCTTCGATAAAGTTCTTTCCAAGCTGCCCGATCGTGAAACCGCGCTGTTTGGCAAAGCCGTCTCGCTGCAGCTGCTGTGGAAATTCGATGAAGCGACGGCTCTGTATCAGCGGCTGCTCGCGAAAAATCCGCAGTCCGAGGAATGCCTGGTGAATCTGATCACCATCGGCATGGCGCGCAAGGACTACGACGCCATCCGCCAATATTCCGAGCAACTGCTGGTGCTGCGTCCGCACTCCCAAGCCGCGCTCGAAGGCCTGGCGACCTGTTCGTTTCAGTCCAACGACTACGACGCCGCTGCACGCCTGTGCGCAAAACTGGTGGAGGCGACGCCCGATCACTTCGAGCGCTGGTTCAACCTGGGCGTCGCGGAGCAGAAACGCAACAACCTAGCGGAAGCCGCCAAGGCCTATGGAGAAGCCATCCGCATCCGTCCGGACGCGAAACAGGCGCATGTCAATCTCGGCATCGTGCGGCAGGAAAGCAACGATCTGGCCGGCGCGCGGGAATCCTATGAACGGGCCTTGCAAATCGCCCCCGATCTGGCCGACGTGATCTATAATCTCGCTGGCGTGCTCGAGCAACAGGGGCAGAAAGAAGACGCCGAGCGGCTTTATGTCAAACTCCTTTCCCGCAATCCGGATTGGGAGGACGCCTGGTTCCGCCTGGGTTATCTGCGCCTGCAGCGCGCCGACCATCGCGCCAGCGCGGAGGCGTTCCAGGCCTGCGTGCGCAAGCGAGCCGAATGGCCCGAAGCGCAGCTCAATCTGGGACTGTGCTACTGGAACCTCGGCGACCGCGATGGCGCCGCCAAAGCGTTCGAAGCGGTGATCGCCGCCGATCCGGCGTCGCTCGATGCGCTCCGCGGCTTGGCCGCGCTGGCGGTCGAACGCGAAGACCTCGATAAAGCCCTCGACCTGCAAGCCAAGCTCATTGAGGCGGGGGAACGCACGCCCGAGCTGTTCTACAACACCGGTTTGCTGCTGCAGAAATCCGGACAGGTGGAAGACGCCATCCGCCTGTACCAGGAAGCCCTGGCGGAACGTCCGCAATTTCCCGAGGCGCTCCTCAATCTGGGTCATGCGCTCAAGTCGCAGGGCAAGCCGGACGAGGCTCGCGATTGCTGGCGTCAGGCGCTCGAACAGAAGCCGGAGCTCGCTGCCGGGTATTTCGAACACTAGATTCGAACTCAGACCCTATCCAAGACAGACCAGGCCGGTCGCCGTTCTCTTCCTGCGCTCCATCCGGGCGATCCGGCAGCGGTCACGCGGTCCTGGCTGAATCGCGACCAGTCCGCGACGGTTCTGGAAAAATAGCTTAACGGCGATTCTGCTACACTTCCCCGGACAGGAGGAAGTATGCCCAAATATCTTTTCGAAGCCGCCTACACGGCCGAAGGTTTGCAGGGAGTGTTCAAAGACACGGCGTCCGGCCGCAAGGCCGCCGTTCAAAAGTCGATCAAGGGTCTCGGCGGAAAGGTCGAAGCTTTCTACTACAGCTTCGGCGACAGCGACGTGCTTGTGATCATTGATCTCCCGGATAACATCTCCGCGGCTGCCGTCGCGATGGCGGTGGGAGCGAGCGGACTGGTGCATGGCCGCACGACTCCGTTGCTGACCGTGGAAGAAGTGGACAAGGCCATCAAGATGAAGTCGAAGTATCGCGCCCCGGGCTCCGAGTAAACGGTCCGCCCGCTGCCCTCGGATAGCCGCGCGCTCACGCAATATTCGGCGCGGCTGTCCGGATGTTTCGTTCCAGGAAACGAATGGCTTCCGCGGCCTCGCGTCCGATGGTCTCGAGATTTGCGAGTAACCGGATTCGCTCCCGCCGGCGCTCCAGATCCGCGGCCGGGAGCACGCAGGTCAGCAAGCCGCTCGCATCGGCGACGCTCACCAGCATGATGTCGCGCGGCTCCGGAATCTGGTCCGTCAGGATCGCCTCCGCCAGGCGATGGCGCACGTGTTGCGCCTGCCGTTGATCCGCGATCGGGAAGCGCGTCACGTCGATGATCCACAACTTGCGCGATTGCTCATGGCGCAGAACGCCGCGCTCGATGAGCGACGCGAGCGCGAACTCTTCCAGGTAATCGCGATATCCGAACGCTTCCTGAATCCAGGAGCGCACCGTTGTCAGCTCCGGCCGCTTGGCCATCTCCGCAAGAAAATGATCCATGGCCGCGTTGCCGGTCGGGGACGTATCCACGATCTGGATCTCGGAGGTGCCCGTATCGATCTTGCCCGCGAGCGCGAGATCGAAGAACAACGCCCCGCCCAGCGCATACGCCGTGCTGAATCGATCCGCCGAACGCAGCTTCCCGGTCTGCTCGTCCACGGTCAGCAGGACGATCTCTTCGAGCATGGTCAGAATAGTCAGCAAGGCAGCGCGCCTTTAGGCGGATCAGACGATCCATGCCGCTCATCTCGAAAACCTTCTGCACGCCGGGCGCCGCCGCGCACACCACGAACTCGGCGCCATGTTTTTGCGCGGCACGTGCACCCAGCAGCACCGCCCGCAACCCGGCGCTCGAAATATAGCCCAATCCGGAAAGGTCCAGCGCCACGCGCGGGTATCCGGACGCAGCGGCGATCAGCGCCGCTTCGAGATCGTTGGACGTGGTTGCGTCGGCGCGCCCTTGCGGACTCACCACGTACCAGCCGTCGCGCGCCTCTTGAGAGATTGTCATGGAATTTCAGGAACTTCGCGATCCATTGGGTTCATTATATTCGCTCAAGACATCTTATGACCGGGCGGCTGCGGCGAATCGGCGGCTGCGGCGAATCGTAAGATGAAGATGAGGGGGGTGACGTATGGAACTATCCAAGGAATTATCAAATAGGCAATCCTCCAGTCCCGAATCGTCCGCCGTGCCGCTTCGTCACGTGCTGGCGACGCTAGCCTATCGCTTGGGAAAGGTCGTGCGCGATGCGCCGCCCGAGTTTCGTGTCTTCCACGCGGCGCCCGGCGTCCGCACCCCCGGGCAGATTCTCGCGCACATCGGCGACCTCATGAAGTGGGCTCTCACCATCGTGGAAGGACGCAGGGAATGGCGCGATTCGGAGCCTCTGCCGTGGCTCGAAGAAGTCGAACGGTTCTATCGCGCGATCGCGGCGCTCGACGACCACATCGCCGCGCACGGGCTCGGAGGAGCGGATGCGGAACGCCTGTTCCAGGGCCCTCTGGCCGATGCGCTCACGCACACAGGCCAACTTGCGTTGCTTCGACGCTTCGCCGGATTTCCCGTTCGAGGCGAGAGCTACTACGTCGCCGAAATTGTGGAAGGCCGCCTTGGTCCGGAACAGGCCGACCCTCACCGCGAGTTCGATTAAACGAGAGATCCGGCTCAGCGAGCCGCCCACGTGGCGCGGGCGCCAGGCCCCTAGAGCCGCGGTCATGCAGGCTTTTCCCCGCTCCTTCGCGTAGTGCTAGCGCTTGCCGGGCGCCGCGGCATTCACCCCGTGGAGTCCTGCCCGTTCAATGGAGTCCCTGACTGCGCTCGTCGCGAGTACATCGTCGAGCAACAAATCGATCGCGGCAAGCCGCTCTACATTGTTCTTTATTACGGCGATCGCTTGCCCCGCCACGAAATAATCGTCCCCGACCACGCGGATCTTGGGAAAACGCGCCGCGATCTCGAAAAGCCGCTGCCGGTTCGCCGCGAAGGCATCGATCTTGCTTTCCAGTAGCAATTTCTCGATTTCTTCCGGCGCCGGCATCTTGTTGACGGCGTCGACGCGCGTATTCTTCAGATTATTGCTGAGGTACACATCCTGCGTGTCGCCTTTTACCGCCGCGATGTGGACGCCCGCGCGATCCGCATCGGCCACTCTCTGGATCGGCGAATCGGATCGCACGATATAGCTGTTGGGCATCAGCAGCCAGGGCGGCGAGAACTCGACCTGCGTCGCGCGGCTCGCGTTATAGGCGAAGAATCCGATGTCGGCGGTCCCTGCGTTAAGCCTTGCGATAATGTCCGGCGTGCTCGGCGAAGGAATCAGCGCATACGGGACACCGATCCGCCGCGCAAGCTCCTTCACCACATCGGCAACCGGTCCCGTAACGCCTCCGGTGCTGGCATCGACGCGCCCCAGCGCCGGATTATCGCCGAGAAAGGCCGCACGGAGCGTGCCTGTCGGCGCGAGGGTCTTTGCTGAGGATTGAGCTTCCGCACGGAAGGGAATCGCGCCGATAACAGCGGCAAGGCAGGTGAGCAGAACGAGTTTGGCCCGGTGCATGGGACGATTATAGGCCGGAATGTGGGGCAGGATCTCATCCTGCGCCGGCTTCTCAAGCCGGCTTTCAGGCGGGCTGAGAGCCCGCCGCAGGCCCAGGGCCCGCCCCACTCGAAGAATCGCTTCGTCCTGCTAGCCAGTGACCATCGTCGGCTCAGGAATGTCGTCGCCGTCCTCCCGCATGGTTTCCAGATGCATTTCCGCGGCGCCCGGGATTAATTCTGTGGTTTCCTCAAGGGTCGATCCGGCGGCGGCACAGCCTGGTAAATCGGGCACGTAGGCGCTGTACCCGGTAGCGGTCTTCTCGTAAATCACGGCGTATTTCATTCGTCTTCTCACCCCTTCAACAGAACCGCGAATGCAAATGAGCGGGCATCATGTCGTCTTCCGTCTGGTCGGGGAACTAGGTCGCTTTCCCCAAATTTCTGATTCTGTATATGTGACTTCGTGCTCGGCCAAACCACCGCCGTTTATCCGAAACACGTGTTTCGCCTTCCACTTAGTCGACGCACAGAACGTACTAAACTTACGGTCCTCTCCATTCCACCGGACCCTGGAAACCTCGAGCTCCTCGCCGTCGGAAGTGTCGCGTGCGCGTACTTCAAACCCTCCTTCCCGAAGCGAGATGGTGAACTCGACGGAGGTTATCGGAAAATCCGGGTCTGTCTGTTGTTGCACCCACGTCCCCGTAAGCGGATGTCGAACCGTTGGCACCTCTCTGCGTTTCTCCGTGCGTTTCATCGCGATAGCTCCTATAGTGACACGAGCTCAGACGGTCTGCGATAGAATAAGGAAGCTACCTTTCGGTGGAACTCCCCAGGTAACACATTACGTAACGACATCCGGGCCGTATTATGTTCGATAACTTAAGCGACAAACTTCAGCGGGTTTTCAAGAACCTTCGCGGAGAAGGAAAGCTCTCGGCGGAAAATATGGAGGCCGCGCTGCGCGAGATCCGCGTGGCGCTGCTCGAAGCCGACGTGCATTTCCGCGTTGCCAAACAGTTCATCGAAGCAGTCAAAGAGAAGGCCATGGGGCAGGACGTGCTCACGGCCCTTTCGCCCACCCAGCAGGTGGTGAAGATCGTTCGTGACGAGATGGTCAAGATGCTCGGCGCGCATCAGGCCAAGCTCCGCATGGCGAACGAGCCCCCGAGCGTGTTCATGATCGTCGGCCTGCAGGGTTCCGGTAAAACCACCTCTTCGGCGAAGCTTGCGCGCTGGCTCTCGAAGAACGGCAGTTCGCCGATCCTGGTTTCCGTCGACGTCTATCGCCCCGCCGCCCGCAAGCAGTTGTCGGTGCTCGCCAAGGATTTGAAGCTGCCCATCTACGAAGGCACGCCTGAGGAAACCAAGCCTATCGATCTGGCCCGTTCCGCGCGCAAGGAAGCCGTACAGACGGGCCGCGATGTGCTTCTTGTTGATACAGCGGGACGGTTGCACATCGACGAAGATCTGATGACGGAGCTGTCGCAGCTCAAAGAACTCCTCAATCCTTCCGAGATCCTGTTCGTCGCCGACGCCATGACCGGCCAGGACGCCGTCAAATCCGCCGACGAGTTTAACAAACGGCTGGGTATCACCGGCGTGATCCTCACCAAGATGGATGGCGACGCCCGCGGCGGCGCGGCGCTTTCCATTCGTGCCGTTACAGGCCAGCCGCTGAAATTTGTCGGTGTCGGCGAGAAGCCCGATGCGCTCGAGCTGTTCTATCCCGATCGCGTTGCCGAAAGAATTCTGGGCATGGGCGACATGCTCAGCCTGATCGAAAAGGTCGAGCAGACTATCGATCACAAACAGGCCGAGGAGATGCAGCGCAAGCTGATCGAGGACGATTTCACCCTCGGCGACTTTCGCGATCAGATGAAGCAGATCCGCAAGCTGGGGCCTCTGGAATCGATTCTGGGCATGATGCCCAAGATGGGCGGGGCGCTCGGCGATTTGAAAAACGCCAAGATCGACGAGAAGGAAATCACCCGGTTGGTGGCCATCGTCGATTCCATGACGCCTCGCGAGCGCACCAACCACATGATCATCAACGGGCAGCGGCGCAAGCGCATCGCCAAGGGCAGCGGGACCAGCGTCCAGGAAGTGAATAACCTGCTCAAACAGTACGCGCAGATGCGCAAAATGATGAAAAGTATTACCGGCGGAGGGTTCCTGGGCAAGCGCCTGGGGAAGATGAAGCTCCCCCCGGCTTGCCCTTTGGCCGCTAAGTTTTACATAATGGTAGATTACGCATAGGTAATGATACGTTGAGGAGTTCAGGATGCTGATGATTCGTCTGGCGCGGTTCGGCGCAAAAAAGAAGCCGACCTACCGCCTGGTGGTGATCGATAAGGAACGTGCGCGCGATAGTCGCGCCGTCGAAGTAGTTGGGATTTATAATCCGGTGGCCAAGCCCATGGCCATCAAGTTGAACCATGAGCGCATCGAGCACTGGATCAAGAACGGCGCGCAGCCGTCCGATACCGTGGCTCGGCTGATCAAGAACAACCCGGCCGCGGCGGCCTGACGGCGTTGCGACAGGAGTGTCAGCGGTGAAGGAACTGGTAGAAGAGATCGCCAAAGCGCTGGTGGATCAGCCTGACGACGTCACGGTGGCCGAGACGGCGGGGGATCAGGCAACTGTATTGGCGCTGCGCGTAGCGCCGTCCGATCTCGGAAAAGTGATCGGCAAACAGGGCCGTACCGCGCGCTCCATCCGGAGCTTGCTCGCGGCCGCAGGGAACAAGCAGAATAAGCGCTACACGCTCGAGATCGCGGAGTAGCGTTCGCGCGGGTGAAACAGGACTGGGTTTTAATTGGCCGTTTGTTGCGCGCGCGCGGGATTCGCGGCGAAATCGTCGGAGAACTCGATAGCGCAGAGCCCGGCCGCGAGGAGCGGCTCCGGGACGTAACCCTCGAACTAGGTGACCGGAGCAAGGTCGTGCGCGTCGAGAAGGTGTGGAGCAACCCGGCCATCTACGACGGGCGGCCAGTGTTCAAGTTCGAAGGCATCGATTCGATGTCGCAGGCCGAAGCCTGGCAGGGCGCCGGGATTCTGATCGCCGAAACGGACGTGGCGAAGCCGGAAGAGGGCGCGTATTCTTTTGCCGATCTGGTCGGTTCGCAAGTCGTCCAGTTGGCGACCGGCGAAGCGCTTGGCGTGGTCGAGGGAGTTGCCGAGTACGGTGGTCCACCGCTGCTGCAGGTGCGGGCGCCGGATGGCCGGGAGGTTCTTATCCCGTTCGCGCTCTCGATCTGCAAACAGATCGATCCGGTGGCGAAAACCATCGGTGTGGAATTGCCCGAGGGCTTGCTCGATTTGCAGTGATTGTTTGCAGAGATGGAGTGGCTGAGGAAAAAGGGACAGACTACTCTGTCCCCACCCGCAACCTTGCGCCTCGCGTGAAGAGCGTGGGGCTGGACAGAGCGGTCTGTCCCCTTCGGCAGTAAAGCTGTTTCCGGCTGCGGCGCCGGATGAGGGCATAAACGCGTGAAGTTTCACATCGTGACGATTTTCCCCGATTTTTTTCGGGGCCCTTTCGAGCACGGCGTGATACAAAAGGCGCGCGAGGCCGGGCTCATCGAAATCCTCGTTCATGATTTGCGGACGTGGGCCCATGACCGGCACCGGACGGTGGACGATCGTCCCTTTGGCGGCGGCGAAGGCATGTTGCTGAAGCCCGGGCCCATTTTCGATGCCGTGGAGGCGATCTGGCCGGAGCGGGCGGCAAGTGGGCGCGAGGACGAACAAAGCAAGGGTAGCGGTCGTGGCGGCGAAAGCCACGATCGCGACACCAAAAGGGTGATTCTGCTGTCGGCGCAGGGTCGCAGGTACGATCAGCGTCTGGCTCGGGAATTCAGCGCCTGCCAGGAATTGCTGCTGATTTGCGGCCGCTACGAGGGCGTCGACGAGCGCGTCGCCGAGCATCTGGCCGATGAAGAGATTTCGATCGGCGACTACGTGCTGAGCGGCGGAGAACTGGCCGCGGCCGTGGTGGTCGATTCGGTGGCGCGCCTGCTGGAAGGCGTGCTGGGCAACCAGACCTCGGTGGTCGACGAATCGTTCAGCGTGGAGGGTTTGCTGGACTGGCCGCAGTATACTCGGCCGGCGGAATTTCGCGGCTGGAAGGTGCCGGAGGTGCTGATCGGCGGTAACCACGCGGAGATCCGGAAGTGGCGCGAAAGCGCCGCGGCGGAAAAAACGAGGCGCCTGCGGCCCGATCTAAAGAGCGGGCGGCCGGATTTAACAAGCTCGCGACCGAATGTAACAGCCCGAGAGACGGACGCTCCCAGCGGAGGCGCTCCGAAAGAGGTTAAGCTGAAGGTTACGACATTAGAGGAAAGTAGAGAGAGTTTGAAGCCATGAACAACGCCGTGCTGACCAAAATCCTGAACAAGAGCAAGCGCGCGGATCATCCTGCGTTTCGCCCCGGCGACACCATTCGCGTCCATGTGAAGATTCGGGAAGGCGACAAGGAACGTCTGCAGGCGTTTGAAGGGACTGTCCTCGCCAAGCATAACAGCGGCATGGGCGAGACCATTACCGTCCGCAAGGTGAGTTTCGGCCAGGGCGTCGAGCGCATTTTCCCGGTAAACGCCCCGGTGGTCGATCATATTGATGTCGTACGTACGGGGCGCGTCCGCCGCGCGAAGCTGTATTATCTGCGTGGATTGAAGGGCAAGGCGGCACGCCTAAAGGAACGCACCTAGCCACGAAGCACGATTCCTGATTCGATGCCATCGAGTCGCTACGAGCGCGCCGCCCGCCAAGCCGGATTCCGGACCATCGCCGGTCTGGACGAAGCCGGGCGAGGAGCGTTGTTCGGGCCGGTGTTCGCCGCCGCCGTCGTGCTGGATCCGGACCGGCCCATTCGCGGGCTCGACGACAGCAAGCAGATTGAACCCGAACGCCGGCAGGTGCTCGCCCAACGAATTCGCGAGCGCTCGGTCGCGTGGGCCGTCGGTGCCGCCGATGCTTTTGAGATCGATCGCGTGAATATTCTCGAAGCCTCCCGGCTTTCCATGCACAGGGCGCTCGATCGGTTGTCCGTTATCTGCGATTACCTGCTGATTGACGCCCTTCGCCTGAACGTCAGCGTCCGCCAGTTGCCCCTGATCCATGGCGATGCGCTGTGCTGCTCCATCGCGGCGGCTTCTATCCTCGCAAAGGTCGAGCGCGACGCCGCTCTGGACGCCTGGGATCGCGTATTTCCCGAGTATGGCTTTGCGCGACACAAAGGCTACGGTACGCCGGAACATCAAGCGGCGCTGCGCCGTATGGGACCCACGCCTCTGCACCGCTTCAGTTTCGAGCCGGTGCGCGACGCCGGTCCTCGCACTCCGCCGGCGAGCGGCGTTTTAACGTGGACTGGCTACCCGCGGCGCCCGGAATCTCAGCAGGCCGAGCTCTTTGCATGTCCTTGAGTCCCGCGGATACGCCTCCGAGTCCGCCTGAGGAAGGGAACTCCTCGATCGATCCCGCGCGCGCGCCCCTCCCGCGACCCATCCGCCAAAGTCGCGTCTGGCCTATCTGCTTCGCCATCCTCGCCTTTGAAATCGGCGGCTTCCTGATGGTGTTTCCGTGGATGGACGCCTGGCGACTGAATCACTTTCCATCCTTCTACCCGCCCCTGTTTGACATCTGGGACGATCCGTATTTCCGCGGCGCTATCAGCGGATTGGGTGTCGTCAACGTGATCGTTGCCATCTGGCAGACCGTCCGCCTCCTCCAAAATTCAAAGAACTACTGATTTCACAGCTAGATAGAAGCGGTTTGCAAAATCTACTTGCGAAATCTTACTTAGTACTATATTATTAACCCGTACTACGGAAAGCCCTGAGATGCAGTACTTTGGCTCCAGGACTAATATAAGGTGCAAGCTTTAGTGCGAAGTGGCATCGCGTACTGGGGCCGAGTGCACAGGACGGTGGAGGAAATGAAGATAGGACAGTTTGCAGGTGTTTGTGCTACAATTTGCACGATATTTGTTTTAGCACTTTTCATGAGTGCTCCGAGTCATGCCTCGAATTTTGGCAGCCTTACCGCCCAATGGCCCGCGCCTATCCCAGGCGGTGACGGCAATCTCACGGCCCAATGGCCAGCGCCCATCCCCGGCGGTGACGGCAATCTCACGGCTCAATGGCCGGCGCCCATCCCCGGCGGTGACGGCAATCTCACGGCTCAATGGCCGGCGCCCATCCCTGGCGGTGACGGCAATCTCACGGCTCAATGGCCGGCGCCCATCCCAGGCGGTGACGGCAATCTCACGGCTCAATGGCCGGCGCCCATCCCCGGTGGTGACGGCAATCTTACGGCTCAATGGCCGGCGCCCATCCCCGGTGGTGACGGCAATCTTACGGCTCAATGGCCGGCGCCCATCCCTGGTGGTGACGGCAATCTCACCGCTCAATGGCCGGCGCCCATCCCTGGTGGTGACGGGAACTTCCGCATCGCCTAATTATCGATTGCAGTATTTGGCCGGACTCCCGATGAATAGTCGAGGAGTCCGGCTTTGAAGTTTCTGACCTTCTTCCCTCCCGTCAGCAGCGCTGTCCTCCTGCTCGTCCTCGCTGTATTCTTACTCCGAGGCGCCTTCCGTCAATATTCGCTCCTGTTTTTGTATTGTTTCACGGAGTTAGCCATCGTCATCGGCGAGGGCGTGGCTTTCTATTCAGGCGGCCTGAAGAGCGCGCTTTACGCCTACGTCTACTGGACCGGCGATTTGCTCCACGACCTGATGTTGTTCCTGCTCGTGATTACTCTGACTTATAAGACCCTTGAGGGCAGCCCGATGCGGCCTGCGACCGGACGAGTGCTGACAATTATCGCGGCGGCGGCCGTGATTCTGCCCTTTGTCATCTTTCACCCGTATTTCACCGCGCGTTGGTTTGGTCACGCCAGCCAGTTGCTGAGCTTGGGCGCGGCGTTCATGAACCTGCTGTTGTGGACCGCCATCATCGGTACGAAAAAGCGCGATCCTCAACTGCTGATGGTGAGCGCGGGGGTCGGCATCGCGGTCACGGGGCTGGCGATTTACTACGGCTTGGTGCTGCAGTTTCTGTCCTCGAACGCGGTTCGATGGCTCCCCGAGCTATTCCATGGACTGACGCACGTGGCCGGAAACGCGATCTGGTGCTGGGCTTTCCGGCCCGCCTTCGGGCGACCCCGCGCCGCCCGGCATCAGGCCCAGCCGGCGGTCGGGCCGATCTAGACCGGTTTCAACGACAACATAGACCCGCCAGCGAAAACATTCGCTGACGGCTTTTAGCAAGCTCGTCCAGACAAAATCGAGAAGTGGTTCAGCCCGCGCTTCGAAGCTCTCACGTCTAACGTCCGCGTTTGGATCGGATCGCGTTATAATCCGCCATGGCGCTCGTCAACATCTCGCGGCGTGAGCACGCTGACGGATTTTCCCGTTCGTGGTTGGGGGCGTTCATGAGGCTTTTCAGATTTTGCCACATTGTCCCCCAGGGTGTACCACGGCGATTGCGTGCAACAGCCGGCGCGCGACGGAGCGGCGAGCGCAAACGGAAAGAGGGCCACCCCCGCAGGAGTGACCCTTCCCGATCGGCAAAAGTCGAATCAGTTAATCGTGATCGTGACGGTCGCCGACTTGTTCGACGTCCCTGTCGCCGAACCGGTGACGGTCAGCGTTCGAGTCCCTTTGCGAGCCCTGTTGGTGACGGCCACGCTTAAAGTCCCCGTCCCGCCGGGCGCGACCGGATTCGTTCCGGTGATGGACGTCGTCACGCCGGTGGTCTGGCCGCTCGCGCTCAATGTGACTTTATTCGTGAATCCATTGACGGCGGTGACATCGACCACATAGGTGATCGTCGTGGTCCCGCTGGAGGGTCGAGTCACCGTCTGGCTGCCCGGCACAATGGACAAGCTGAATGTCGAAACCGGCGCCGCGACGACCAGCGTCGCGTTCACCGAATGCGTCAGCGAGCCGCTGGTGCCCGTGATCGGGATGGAATACGTACCCGCTCCGAGAGTTGAGGCCGCCGTTAACGTGAAGGTCGCGTTGTTGGGCGACCCGTTCACCGGCACGGGCGTGGACGCCGAAATTCCCGACGGGGGCGTGACGGTCCAGTTTACGGTCCCACTAAAACCGTTGGAGGGTGTGGCGGTCAGAGTATAGTTGCCGGATGTGCCGCCTGGCGCCACTGTCTGCGAGCCTGAAACCGACACACTGAAATCGGGGGTCGAGGCGTAGGAAAGCGCGCACTTTCCGCCTTGCGCGTTCAACCAGATCTGCTGCATCAGGTAGTTGGTTCCGTTCAACGTCACATTGGCGGCGGAGCCGTTGGGTGCGGTGAAGGTCGTCCCGAAATTCCAGGCGCAGAGATCGCCATTTTCCTCACCATTGGAGGCGTACCAGGCATTGCCTTCCGGATCCGTGGACGCCTCGGAGAGTTCGTGCGCCATCACAGAAATCATGGCGTCGGCTCCCGCGTCATTGTTCGGACTCTTCGATTGCGCCGCGCAATTGCCCAGGGACGGGCCCGCGGCGTCTCCAATAAAGGCAAACTTCGCGACCGGATATCCGGAATAGATCGTTCCCGGCGTGATCGCTCCGTTGATAAAGCTGCCCGACCAGTGCCATCCGCAATACTGGGTGAGAAAGCCGGATGTCTCCGCGACGCCCGGGGCGGTCAAAACCATGTATACCCCGTTGGGATCCGCGTTGCCCGGTGTGTTCGGCGAGCCGGCGAAGCCGTGATTGATCGCGTTTGAAGCCAGCGTGGCGATGCTGGCGTCGCTCAGCGAATTCCCCAGTGTCCCGGTGTCCGTGTAGGTGCCCTCGAATGTCACCAGGTTGGGCACGCTGGCGCCGGTGGAGTCGCCGTAGGTCGTGTTGATGTTGAAATACGGCGACGGGGCGATGTTCTGCGCCCACTTTTCGAGCAGCGCGGGACCGGTGGAATCGAGATTCGACCAGTTGCCGTACAAAATGAAATAAAGGTTGACCGGATGCATCACCGGGCCGCCGTTGTAATTGATCCCGTTGCCGGTGACGACCGCTCCTCCCGCCGGCGCACCATTATGAGGCAACCCGCGGATCACGTGCTCGCTGATGTTGGCGCGCGTCGCCATTCGATCGGGACCATTTTCGTCGGCCCGAAGGCTCACGGTCGTGATGAAAGTTCCTAGCGCCACGACGCTGACCGCAATCCGTGAACGCGTGATATACGTATGGCTGTTTCTCATTTCCTCCGACTCTCTTTCCCGTTGCTTAGACTCATTTCAGCATGACCGAACCGAGTATCGGCCAGCCACAAGGTATTTGCCTTAGGTTCGCTAGAAAAGACCCCACTCTAGTCCTCCGGCGGTGGCGCGAAAAAATGCGCGCCAGGGTGATGAAACCGTGGCGCGCGGTAAGGGTCAGGAGAGTAACCCTTCAAGTGAAACCAAGATCCAATCAATTCACAATTTGCGACCCGTCCGAACCCTTCGAAAGCTGTGCCCCGGCTGAAGCTGCTGCGGTGCGGAATTCATATTGTTGGATTTCAAGGGCGGCGCTGCCTTTTTCAAAGCGCACGACGCGGCCGCGCGCCACCAATTTGAGTGCGCATTTATTATTCAATTGGGCGGGCCAGTTGATGGAAAGCTCCAGGCGGCGGCCGGGCAGCAGCATCTGTCCGGTGGTGAACAGCACGCCGGAGCTCGAAATGTTGAGTGTCTTGCCGTCGCCGGCTTCTTCCCCGCCGCGCTTATTCAGGACGCGAAAGCGAACATCGCGTTCGATCGGAAAGCGATCCGAATGACGGCGGTCTGCTTGGACTGGTTCGTTCGAATTCACAATAACCTCGCGTCTACGAGTTTCACCTGAACTGGCTTCCGCAACAATGGGTTACGAGGTCTATTTCACGACGGTACCCGTGTACCCGAAGGTATAGGCCGAAGATCTAGGACTTCCCACGCTGTTCGCGTATCTCTTTCAAACGTTGGGAGATCCTCTGCTCGACGCCGCGCTCGGTGGGTTCGTAAAAAATGGTCCCGCGGAGGCGGTCGGGCAGGCATTCCATGGTGTTCATGGCATCTTCGAACTGGTGGGCGTGCTGGTAGCCGGCCCCGTAGCCCCAGTCCTTCATGGGACGAGTCGCGGCGTTGCGAAGCTGCATGGGGACGGGATCGGCGGGCGATTTGGCGATGGTTTCCCGCGCGGCATTCAGAGCCCGATAAGAAGCATCGGATTTGGGCGCGACGGCCAGATAGATCGCAATCTGGGCCAGCGCCTGATCGCCTTCGGGGATTCCGAGGAAGTGGACGGCCTGCTGGGCGGCCATCGCCTGCTCGAGCGCGCGAGGGTCGGCCAGACCGATGTCCTCAATGGCCATGCGGACCAGGCGGCGCGCCAGATAGAGCCGATCCTCGCCGCCTTCCAGCATGCGCGCGAGCCAGTAGAGGGCGGCGTCGGGATCGGAGGAGCGGACGCTTTTGTGCAGCGCCGAAATCAGATTGAAATGCTCCTCGCCGGACTTGTCGTAGAGCAGTGTCTTGCGCCCCAGGGCCGATTCGACGGCTTCACGATCGAGGACGCCATCGCGCGCGACGGAGGCCGCCAGCTCCAGGATGTTGTAGGCGGTGCGCGCGTCGCCATTGGAAAAGACGGCGATCTGATCCAATAACTCACGCGCGGCGGAAAGCTCCAGCACCTTCAGCGCGCGTTCGAGCAGGGTCACAATCTCCTCCGGTTCGAGCGCGCGCAGAGCGTAGACCTTGGCGCGCGAGAGCAAGGCGGAAACGACCTCAAAAGAAGGATTCTCGGTGGTCGCGCCGATCAGAATGATGTCGCCGCGCTCCACGTAAGGGAGAAACGCGTCCTGTTGGGCCCGGTTGAAGCGATGGATCTCGTCCACGAAAAGCACAGTGCGTCGGCCCGCTCGGCGCGAGCGTTCGGCGTCGGCCATCACCGCCTTGATCTCCTTGATTCCGCTGAGCACGGCGCTAAAAGGCACGAAGTCGGCTTTCGTGAGGCGCGCGATCACGCGGGCCAGCGTCGTTTTGCCGACGCCCGGAGGTCCCCACAGGATCAGCGATTGCAATTCGTCGCGCTCGATCTGGGCGCGCAGCGGTTTGCCGGGGCCGAGGATATGCTGCTGCCCGACGAAATCCTCCAGCCGCTCCGGACGCATGCGTTCGGCGAGGGGGCGGCGTGCGTCGTTTTCGTTGCCGGGCGGCGTAGTGTCGAACAGGCTCATCGCTAGACCGTCAGGCTGAATTTCTTTGGCGGGACCTTCGTTGGATCGAGCTTCCTTGGCTCGAACTTCTTTGAGCGTTCGCCTCATAGAAGAATATGCCCGCGGCCACCGCAGCGTTCAACGATTCCACGTTCCGGGTGGGGATGTGGACGGCGACTGAGCGGGCGGCCAGGCGCTCGCTAACCCCGCGGCCTTCCGCTCCAATGGCGATCGCGCAGGGCATTGTAAAATCGGCGTCGCGGAGCTCGATCGAGGAAGCCTCGTGATTGCGTCCAGCGGCCTCCGCGTGAGCCGGCATCGCTGCGTAAATGCGCAGCGTGCCCAGAGCATCGAGATCAACATCGAAATCGCGGCCGGCAATGACGGGCAGGCGGAAGGAAGATCCCGCCGAGCCGCGCAGCGTGCGAGGATGGTACGCGCCCACCGTTCCTTTGAGAAACAGCATGCCGGTGGCTCCGAAAGCCTCGGCGACCCTTACGATCGCGCCGGCGTTGCCGGGGTCTTGCACGCCATCGAGGATCGCGATCAGGGGCTTCCTTCCCATGGGTCCCTCGCCCGCCAACATCTTCGCGAGATCCGCTGCCGGCGGTTTCACCAGCGCGAGGACGCCCTGCGGTGTTTCCGTGGAGGAAAGCGAACGAAACGTCTTCTCACTGACCTGGCGAGGCTCGGGCAGGCGGGAAAGATCCCGGTCTGCGCGCACATCCAAAGACGAGAGAAGACCGGGCTTGGCGGCTTCCGACAGAATCACGGCGCGAATTTCGCAGCGGGCGCGAACCGCCTCTTCGAGCAGGTGCAAGCCCTCGGCGACCGCATAGCCGTCCTGGGTAAGCGTGCCGTGGGAGACGGCGCGCCGAATTTGTTTCACCAGCGGATTCTGATCGCCGAGGGAGTCCACGTATACAATGATTCTGAGCTCGAAAATTTGAGGACAGCCCGGGCGGCCCTTTCTTCGGTGGATTTGCCACCAGGGCGCGGCCGCGGTGTCTTCGCCAAGCCCAGCATAGCGCAATGACTCGCAGACTGATCCCGATCGGAGCCGTAGTGCTCCTGCTGCTGGCCGTGATTTTTACGGCGCGCGTCGTCGCGGCTGCGGGCGATATCCGGCGGCAATCGGAAACTGACGAAGTTCGTCCGGCCGACGTGATCGTGGTTCTGGGTGCGGCCGAATATCGCGGACGGCCGTCGCCCGTCTTGCAGGCCCGCCTGAACCACGCGCTATTTCTCTACCTGCAGCACATGGCCCCGCGCATCCTGACGACCGGCGGAGCCGGCGGCGATCCCTCGTTCACCGAGGGCGCGGTGGGCCGAGCGTATCTCAGCACACACGGCGTTCCTTCGGAGGCGATTCTGGTGGAAGACGAGGGTTCGTCCACCGTGGAGAGCACGGCGGCCGCGGCCGAAATCATGCAGCGCATGAACCTGAAATCCTGCATTGTGGTGAGCGACGGATATCACATTTACCGCGTGAAGAAGATGCTGGAGTCGCACGGCGTGGAGGTATATGGCTCGCCGCGCCCCACCGAGCCTCGCGCGGGCTGGCGGCAGCAATGGCTGTACGTGCGGCAGGCGATCGCGTATGAATTGTGGCGCGTGGGTATCGCGGTGTAATAACGGAACCAGACGGATCAATCAGAATCTTCGGCCAGTTTGAGCAATTCACACACGGTGCGCCAATTTCGCGCCGTAGCCGGAACCCCCAGACACCGTTCCGCCCGGGCGGCCAGCTTCGAATTTCCGAAACCCTCGGGCGCGTGCAGATAGAAAACCGAGCCGATGACCTGCCAACGCTCGGTGGGGCGTTTGACGGCATCGAGGCTCTTTGCATCCATCTTCCGCAGCACGTCTTTTGGGGGAATGTCGAGAAAGAACAGGTGCAAAGCTCCGCCGTCCAGTTCCTCCTCCGCCTCGGAGAAAGGATTCGAAGTTGCGGTCCTGATGAATTCTTCCTTGCTGATGACGATCACGCCGGGCTGAAAGCCGAATCTGTTTTTGATCGATTGGGCGATGGACGTCGCGATCCCGGCGGCCGATAGAGACGCGCGGTCACTCCTTGCGCCGGGAGTGCGGAAGACGACGTTACCGCTTTGGATGTAGGTTCTGACGTTTTCGAAGCCGAGGGCTTCAAGTTCGGAGATGAGTCCCTTCATCGGCAGCTTGTTTTTACCGCCGACGTTCACGCCCCGCAGCAAGGCAATCCACGTCGTCATTTTTTGAGCCATCGCTTTATGGCGCTGGCCGTCCTACGCCAGCGGGCGATCCGGAATACGAGTCCTCAATACCGGCGATGCACGGCAATCAGCTTGCCCTGAATCTGCAGACGCGCGCGATCGACAATGATAGGCTGCATCGCTGCGTTGGCGGGCTGCAGGCGGACGCGCCCGCCCGGCTCGTTATAGAAGCGCTTGAGCGTGGCTTCGGCTCCGTCCACCAGGGCGACGACGATATCACCGTTGCGCGCCTCCGAGGTCTTCTCGATCAGCACGTAATCGCCGTCGCAGATGTGATCCTCGATCATGGATTCGCCGCGCACTTTCAGCGCGTAGGTGTTGGGATCACCCGCGAAGTCCCCAAAACTGAGGGTTTCTTCTCCGGCAATGGCCTCCACGGGCGCGCCGGCGGCGATGCGCCCGAGCAGCGGAATATCCAGGCTCTGCACCGGCATGCTCTGCACCGCTTGGCGGTGCTGGCGCTGCTCCTGATAATACTTGGGCGAGATTTCAAGCGACCGGCTCTGATTGAACCCGCGCTTCAAATAATGCTTCGATTCGAGCGACAGGATGTGCTTGTGCACCGTCGCCAGCGAAGCGAGGTGCATGCCGGCGGCAATTTCCTCATAGCTCGGGCTGTAGCCGTTCTTTTCGAGGAATCCGGAGAGGAAATCCAGGAAGTCCTTCTGGCGTTTGGTGAGAGCCATGTCAGCATTGTAGGCGAAGAAAAGGGGAATTGCAATAGGGGGGGGTAATTATGCCGTCAACACAAGTATGTCGCTGCCGATCCGTTGTGACGCTTTGCGCTCAATGGTACGATACCATCCTATGCCACAAGAGATGGGTGGTCCCTATGTTCAGCTCGCAGCGTTCTGCCAAACTGCCCTGATAGAACCGGGCGGGAATCTCAGCATAATCCGCGTGATTGATCGCCTTCCGTTGTTCATTCCCCCTACGCCGGATGGTTCACCGCCTCAACCACCTCCAATTGCCCAAGTGACGCTCGTAGTCGTATTGAAAGCTGGATTTTTCAAGGGCAAAGGAACGGTCACAATACGGCCCACCTCTGAGACTGGAAGCCAAATTCCGGCAGCTCAGTTCCCTGTTTTTTTTGAGGGCGACGAGAAGGGCGTGCAAATAGTCATACCGATGGCGATGGGCCTAGAGGAGGGCCTTTACTGGTTCGAGGTCACCTTCGAGCAAGTTATGTTAACAAAAATTCCCTTGAGGATAATGCATCAGGAGGGACCGAAACTGCAAATGGGAATGGTACCCGGATAACGAGATTCCACGACCACGTGACTAGCTTGGGAATGTAGGACGTGACTAATGGTGACAGACTGGATCTCAATGCGGCTTCATCAATGTGGCCGCCCGAGTACTCGGCTAGCTTGGCCTCTATCTCGTAAGCAAGGGCCTTTGCCCCCTCATCCCCGCCCTGGTGGATGTTCCAAGTATTTTGCGCAATCCAATCCTCAAATTCCTCAATGGAAATCGAGTCTTCTTGTTTCGCGATGCCTTTGGCAAGGTATCTTGCGAGCTGGGTGCGGATCTCGTTAACGGACATGGGACAATCTCTGCTTCCTATTGTACGGATAACAGTATCAGAAATGCGACGGATGTTCAACGAAGAACGTTTCGTCGAACGTGCCGAGAGAGGCGAGATAAAGGCGGTAGTCGTGCATTCTGGTACACCTAGTCCAGATGTAGGGTTACCTGATGGCAGTAAGAGTGAATTGGTATCTTATCGTGATCTCAATAACTTAGAACTAGCCAGAGCCCACCAATACGTGCTTCCAGACGGCGGAATCGGGGCCAGCGGTATGCCGGATCCCAAGAGGGTTCTGAAGGACGGCAAGCTCTACAGAATCGAAAAAAAGATTTGAACTGGCCCGTGACTGCCTGTCATGATGGAGTCGCGAGGGCAAGACGGAGACGAATGACCAAGCGAGATCAACCTGCGACGAAGCCGCTCACGCCAAAGCCTGAGACGGAAGAGTTGCGCAAGGCGTCCCGCGGGATGACGCGCAAGGGATTCGGCGATCTGATCAAGCGGGCGCTCAATCCGCCGGCATCAAAGCCTGTTTCAAAAACGTGATGAAAAAGTGGACAGACCGCTCTGTCCGCTGCCAGCGCTCGCAGATTCCCAGAAACTCTATGCGATGGGACAGAGAAGTCTGTCCCCTTTTTCCGCTACTTCAGCAGATCCGCGACCTTCGCCACTCCGGCCTTCGCGCACGCGTCGTCGGCTTCCAGGCCCGAGCCCGAGCTGCCCACCGTCCCGATGATTTCCTTGCCAATTTTGATGGGGACCCCTCCGCTCAGCGCCAGCATCTCGGGGACGTCGCGCTGGCCGGCTCGCGGGGAATCGGGCATGGTGTTCTTTTGAAAATCGGCCGAGGTTGTGTTGAACATCCGCGACGTCAAGGCCTTGCGCCGCGCCATTTCGACGGTGTTGGGAGGCGCCTCTTCGTCGCGCAGGGCGACGAGGATCTGGCCCGAGCGGTCGAGCACGACGACCGCGCTCTTCGCGCCTTTCGCCCGGCACGCGCCGATGGTCGCGTTGGCGATGGTCATGGCCATTCCCAAAGACAGAGTCCGCTGTGAAACCACTCCCTGATTGGGCCCCGGCAATGGCCCCTCGGATTCTTGCGGCGGAACAGTGATGATGGACGCCTGCGCATATAACTGGCCCCCCACGGCGGCCGCCGCAACGGCCAACGATAGAATTCTGATCTTCGCCAGCAAGCTTGGGCTGAATCTGTTCGCTCTCGGCATGATGCCTCCCATTCCGGGCCAATTATACGTCGAAAATTTGCGGAAAAGGCGTCGCGAACGAGCAAGTTTGAGATCCGCCGTCCGTGGGCGCGACCAGCGAACAAAAGCAGATTTCTCGCTGCCGCTCGGAATTGAGGACGGTATTTGGGAGACTAGGGTGGATGAGACGTTTCCCGTTTTCGATTCTCTTCGCCGGCGTTCTTCTTCTCGGCATGTCCGCCGCCGCGCCCGGACAGACACAGCAGAAGACGGCGACCGTCGCGGCCAGCATGGACGAGCTGCGTCAAGCCGCGCGGCTGATTCCGGGCCGCAGGCCGTTGCGCATCAATGTCGTGAAATTCGCGGAAAGCCGGCGCACCAAGAATTTTTCCGTCAAGGGAGCTCCCGCCGAGCCCAGCGTCCAGGCGCGGACGGCGTACCAGGTGGTGTATCCCGACGGGACCGTCATGATCGACTCCGGCATGGATCAACAAGTCCACAAGTTTTTCGGTCGCGGGGTCGAAGAGCCGTATGATTTCGAGGCCGCCAAACAAGTAGAGAAGGCGGTGCGCGCGGCGAAGCTCATCGTGATGACGCATGAACACGGAGATCACGTGGCGGGCGTGATCCGCGGCCCGTTTGTGGATGAGATCGCGCCGAAGACGGTCCTCACCAAGGCGCAAGTCGAGACGCTGCTGACGAATCCTCAAATGCCGGAGATCAAGCTCACACCCGAAATGGCCAAGCGTTACATCGTGATGGATTACGAACGCTATTATCCCTTCGCGCCGGGCATGGCGCTGATGAAGGCCGCGGGACACACGCCGGGATCCCAGATGATTTACGTAACGCTCGAAGCGGGTGGCGAATATCTGTTCGTCGGCGATAGCGCGTGGCACATGGATAACATCCGGCTGATGAAGGTCAAGGACGCGCCGTGGATCAAGGAAGACGAAGACGCGCTGATGGCGCAGCTCACTTGGCTCAATGGCCTGGAGAAAAGCGAGAAGAATCTGCACATCGTCGTCAGTCACGACGACGAGCAGCGCAAACAGTACATCGCGGCGGGTCTGTTGGGCGGGACTTTTCAGTAAACCACCCTTCAGTTAATCCTCAGTTACTGTTTCGAACGCGGTGATATCGTGTAAGGTGCTTTCACGAGCAGGAGTGAATGGAAGGAGGAAGCCTTTGCGTAAACGCGTGGCCGTTATTTTCACGATCACCGCGGCCTGTGCGATTTCGATCGCCGTCAGCCACCACCTGCGGCCCGTTGCGGCGCAGGACAAGAAGATGGCGAGCTTCGCGGCGGTGCAGGGTCCCATCGGCGGGCAAGACCCGTTCGGCGCGTACGACATCGTTCCCGATTGGCCGAAGCCGCTTTCCGCGCTGCCCGGCAATGAAAAATGGACGTGGGGCGCGGGGCAGAGCGTGTTCGCCGAAAATCCGAACCGAGTCTTTATTCTCGAGCGCGGCGAGCTTCCCAATATGGAAAGGCCGAAGCGGATGAAGCTGGCGCCGAGTGTCGAGTTTCCGATCGGCCGTCTGCCGTGGCGCGACGCGACGGCCGCGAGTCCTCCGGGCCGCCTGGAGAAGCCCGATGGAACGGTCGGCGACGATTTGGACGTAGGCCAGCCTGGCGTGGATTATAACTGGGCGCATTGCATCGAAGTGGTGGACGCCAACGGCAACCACATCGAGGATTGGTCGCAATGGGACAAGATGCTGCGGCGTCCCCATTCCGTCTACATCAGTCCCTACGATCCGGAAAAACGCGTGTGGATCGTGGACGATTACCGGCACGCGATTTTCATTTTCACCAACGATGGCAAGAAGCTCCTGCAGACCATCGGCGTGCCGAACGTGCACGGTTCTGACGATAAACATTTTTATCGTCCGACGTTCATCGACTGGCTACCCGATGGAACATTTTTCGTCGCCGACGGCTACGTCAACACGCGCGTCGTCAAGTTCGATAAGAACGGAAAATACTTGATGGCCTGGGGCGAGAAGGGCACACCGCCCGAAAAGCGTCCTGGCTATTTCAATACTGTCCATGGCGTGGCGATCGACCTTCCGACGCGCCATGTTTTCGTCAACGACCGGCAAAACCATCGCGTGCAGGTGTTCGACGAAAACGGCAAGTACCTTTACGAATGGAGCTTCGGCGGTGCGCCGTCGGACATCCATTTGATCTATATCGGCGCCGACCGCGCGCTGTGGTCCTTCGATCGCGGAACGTCGAAGATGCTGAAGTACGATTTGCAGGGCCACTTTTTGTATTCGTTTGGCACGTGGGGAGACTTTCCCGGCGGTTTCTGGGGCGTCCACGGAATCAACGTGGATACCGAAGGGAACTTCTACGTCGCCGAAGTGGATAGCGGCCGCGTCCAGAAATTCAAGCCGCGCGCCGGCGCGAATCCGGAGTTCCTGGTGAGCAAGCCGGTCGCGCGAGTTTGGAAATAGCCAGCAATAGCCCCAAGCTGACGCAGGGGGCTCAACGAGACGGGACCGACAATGGCGAGCCGTCAGCTTTTCGAACGCGCGATTCGAGAGAATTTAGGATGACTCGTTCCGCGTTTCCCGTGCCGCCGCTATGTTGCTCCCTACCGGGAAAACGGTTAGCTTGAAACTATGAGCAAGCATGCGGTCGAACTCCTCGAAGCTTTCGAGGCTTTGCCGCCCGGCGACAAGCAAGCTTTCGCGATAGAGGTCTTGCGGCGCACGCGGGAATTGCCTTTTGATTCCGGTCCGATCACGGACGAGGAGATCGGAGAAACTGGCCGTTCTCTGTTCGCATTTTTGGATCAAGAAGAGAATGGCTCCACGACGAGGTGAGGTCTGGCTGTTCGACCTCGGCATGACCGCCAAGACTCGCCCTGTTCTGGTTGTCAGCGTCGAATATGGGGATTCTGATCGCGCCATCGTCACGGTTGTTCCGCACACGACTGAGGTCCGCCAGAGTCCATTTGAGATCCCCATCAAAGTCCCGTTTCTCCGACCCGGTGCTTTCCTGGTCCAGGGAGTTTCGACGTATCCGAAAGCCTGGGCAATCCGAAGGCTTGGCGCTCTTAAACCCGACCAGATGGAGGCTGTAGCCAATAGACTGGCTGCATGGCTGGGCATCGGTCGCGTCGAAAACACGTAGAGCGAAGGAACCGCCTTCGGATAGCCGGCCAACGGGACGCGAACCGCCGGGCGAAAAGCCGACGCATCGGAAGCCAGCGCACGCCGACAACGCTCAACAGATTTCGCGAAAATACTAACGATGACTCCTTCCATGTTTTCCGTGCCATCCGCACAGCGGTATTTCGAAGATTACGAGCCTGGCCTTATCTACGAGTTCGGCAGCGTGGTCATGACGGAGGAGGAGATCCTAAATTTTGCGAGGCGATTTGACCCGCAGACGTTTCACGTCGATCCGGTACAGGCGGCTCAGGGACGGTTTGGCGGGCTCATTGCCTCGGGCTGGCACACCATCGGCGTGGCGATGCGGATACTCGTTGATCATTATTTGTCCGACGTCGCCAGCATGGCTTCCCCGGGAGTGGATGAAGTGCGCTGGCCGGCTCCCGTGCGTCCGGGAGACACGCTGCGCGTGCGCGTCGAAACGCTGGAAGCCCGGCCTTCGCGCACGAAGACGGACCGAGGCATCGTGCGGGCGCGGATCGAGGCGCTGAATCAGAGAGACGAGGTCGTGATGAGCATGCTCGCCATGTGCATCGTGGGGCGGCGTCCGGCTGAAATGAAGGATGAAGCAAAGTGAAGATTGAGGGGCAGGCGGCGGTCGTTACCGGCGGGGCATCCGGATTGGGCGCGGAAACGGCGCGGGCGCTGGCGCGCGCCGGCGCGAGGGTTTCGATCCTCGACGTGAATCTGGATCAGGCGCAGGCGGTCGCCGGCCAGATCGGGGGCGCCGCGATCCCCTGCGATGTTACGGACGCGTCCAGCGCGGAATCGGCCATCCGCATCGCACGCGAAAAACATGGACCGGCTCGAGTGCTGGTCAATTGCGCTGGAATTGCCCCGGGGAAAAGAATCGTCGGACGAGAGGGTCCCATGCCGCTCGTCGATTTTACGCGCGTGATTCAGGTGAACCTCGTTGGGACATTTAATATGATGCGGCTCGCGGCGGCGGGGATGAGCACTCTAGAGCCGGTCAGCGAATCCAGCGGGGACGAACGCGGCGTGATCGTATCGACGGCGTCGGTCGCTGCGTTCGAAGGACAAATCGGGCAGGCGGCGTACGCGGCGTCGAAAGGGGGCGTGGCGTCGCTGACCATGCCGGCGGCGCGCGAGCTGGCGCAGTTCGGCATTCGCGTGTTGGCGATCGCGCCCGGCATCATGCTCACGCCGATGATGACCGGCATGACGGAAGAAGTCCAGAAGAGCTTGGGCGCGTCGGTTCCCTTTCCAAAGCGCATGGGGAGGCCGTCGGAATATGCCGCGCTGGTGCTGCACTGCATCGAGAACGAATACCTGAACGGCGAAGTGATCCGGCTGGACGGTGCACTGCGGATGCCTCCGCGATAATCGGGTGCGTCACACGGAATGCGCGAAACGCGCAGTCGCTGGATTGGGTGGGGCAGCCTCCCAGGCTGCGGCCGGTTCTCAGCCGGCCAACTAAGTCCGAAACCCGCGAAGAGCCGGACCGAGGGTCCGGCGCAGGCCGGGGGCCTGCCCCACATTTCGCAGCCCCGGGCGGTGTCGCGTTTGGTGCGCCGGAGCGCGGGTCTGGTGTATTCTCTTGTTGGTGTATTTTTCCATAGATCCGGCAGCGGGCGGTCCATGGACCCTGTAGGGGAGGCCTTGTTATGAAGAGTCTTGCGATGAAGAGCTTGGGGATCGCGGCAATGGGTTGGGCGCTGTGCGGAATGCTTGCGGCGCAGCCCACGCTGCCGCCGTCGGACGCGCAGAAGAAACCGCGCGCGAGCAACATGACGCTGGTCGGGTATAACGATCTGCAGGCGCGCAGCGCGTATCAGCCGGTGATCGAAAAGCAGGGCAATCGCTGGATCGCCTACGTGGGCCATCACGGCGGCGAGGCGATGAATCCGCAGACCGGGAAGATGGAACCGAACGGGACGTCCATTATCGACGTCACCGATCCGAAAAAGCCGAAATATCTGGTGCATCTCCCGGGCGAGCCCAAAGAAAAGACGGGCGAATTCGGCGGAGCTTCGATGGTCCGCATTTGCAGCGGCGACGATCTGCCGCACGGGCAAAAAGGCAAGTTTTATATGTTGCGCGCGTACGGCAACACGCGGCACGAGATGTGGGACGTTACCGATCCGGCGAAGCCGAATATGATGAACGTGATCGTCGACGGGCTGCGGGACACGCACAAGAACTGGTGGGAATGCGATACCGGAATCGCGTACCTGGTTTCGGGACCGGTGGGCTGGCGCACGCCGCGCATGCTGCAGATTTACGATTTGAGCGATCCGGCGAAGCCGGTATTCATTCGCAATTTCGGGCTGCCGGGACAAGAACCGGGTGCGACGGGTCCGACGCCGGGCGCGCTGCACGGGGCGTGGTCCACGGGACCGAAGGGTAATCGTGTGTATTTGTCGTATGACAACGCGCGCGACGGCGTGCTGGAAATCGTGGACCGCGAGAAGCTGTTGAATGGCCCGAAGGAAGTCACGGCTGAGAATTTGCGCTATCCCGTGATCTCACGCGTGGATCTGCCGCAGGATATCGGCGCACACAACGTCTATCCGTTGCTGCAAATGCAACTTCCCGAATTCGCCCTGCAGAAATTCGGCAAGACCAAGGACTTCCTGGTGCAAGTGGGCGAAACCACGCCCAACGAGTGTCAGGAAAGCCGGCAGATGGTGCGCTTTTTCGATATCAGCACCGAATCGAAGCCGGTGAACGTTTCGACGTGGACCGTGCCCGAGGACAGCGGTAATTTCTGTACGGCGGGCGGGCGCTTCGGGACGCATTCCACAAACGAAAATATGGCGCCGGTTTTCAACGAGCGCGTGATCTTTGTCGCGCACTTCAATGCGGGCGTGCGCGCCGTGGATGTCCGCGACCCGTATAAGCCGAAAGAGATCGGCTACTACATTCCGGCGATCAACGAGAGAACCGACAAGCGCTGCGTAGGCGACGAGAAGACCGGGCATTGCAAGGTCGCGATCCAGACTAACAATGTGGAAGTGGACGATCGGGGCTACATCTACGGCGTGGATCGCGCCAATACGGGGATGGTTATTCTGGAACTGAGCGGTCCGGCTCGGAGCGTGGCGGATTACAGCAAGGCCGCGAAGTAAGACATCTCGAAACGGAAACGTCAGCAAGACTGCCGACGCTGCAGGCCTGGCGGTCGCGCCACAACGCGGCTGCGGTACCGCAAAACGGAGACGATTCACGAACGCACGGATGACACTTCGGACTCACGACGATTACGCCAGCCGGAAGTGTACGCGCGGCTGGTCGCCGAATAGAAGGCGTGGAACGCGACCATGCTGCCCCTCGATCCGGAGACAAACTCGGACGCGTTTAGCGGGAAACAGTTAGCCGATCACTTCGGAAATCCGGACGACTAAACGCTCGGTCGCGGAAGCGGGCTTGGCGGCAGGAATCTTACTGCGTCGGGCCGCCGTCGCCTGACGATCCGGCGAACACTTTGCGTCCGTCCGCGAACACCACGTTTCGGGCGTTCGCCATTTTCGAACCGTCCTTGGCGAGATAGCCGTCCACCTTCACCTGATCGCCGGCCTTCACGGAATCGCGCTTCCAGCCGAGCCGGTTGAGCTGGAGAGGGCCGCCCAGTTCGAAGTTCCAATTGGTCACGACGCCCTTGTCATCCTTGACGTCCACGTAGATGCGCGCGTGCGGATTGGTCCATTCGACTTTCGTGACGGTTCCGGTGACGGTGATCGGCTTGGTGCCGTCGTATTCGGCCGCGAAGGAGTGGTGGGCTGAAAGTGACATGGCGGCTGCCAGAAACGCCGCGATCATGATTCCGAATGTGTTCTTCACGTAATTCCTCTACTCCTGATTGTGCCTCGAAAATGCTTCGTGTGTTCGCGCCGCGAAGGTCTCGGAGAAACCGGGATGACTCTCGGCTCAGCAGGCCTGGCGGCCCTCGCCACGTCGGCCGGCGCGATCTATTGCTTGGCTGGCCGTTCCTTGGAGACGGGCCTCACGAATTTGGCGTCTTCGATGGGCACGTTTTCCTGAATCCGCGTAATGCGAATCGTGGAATGCGTGGCGAGCTCGGTTCGGGGGCCCGCGGGCTCCATGTGGATCCGGTAGGGGACCTTGACGCCGTGGCCGGCGTCGCGATAATCCGAGTAGTCGATCTGAAAAGGGCTCAGGCCGGAATGCGTGGGGACTTCCGCGTACTTGCGCAGCAGCAGGCCGGTTTTGGTGTCGAAGTACATGCGCATCGGGAGGCCTTCCGTGGGCTCGCCGAGCACTACATAGACTTCGCTGGCCCCGATCTTTTCAATCCCTTCGACCGTCAGCTTCGGGTATTCCCGGGCGATATCCAGGGGTTCGTAGAAATCGGTGTTTCGGCGCTCACGAATCTGTTCGAGCTCGATGGGCGAATTGACACGTCCCCGGGCGTCCTGTGTCCACGCGCCTTTGCCGTCATACCCGTTCTGGAGCGTCATTTCCTTGGTCTTGGCGAGGCGGAGCATCAGATTCGGCGCCTTCTGATAGATCTCGATTTGCGCCGGCGTGGGGATCGTTCCGCCTGGACCGGTGGGAATGTCCTGCTGCGCGGTGATGATCCGGGTGGTGATCTTCCTGATGTTCTGCTCGCCTCCGAGCGCGGCGATGTACTTGGAGATAATCTGCGCGGCGGGCGGCATGGCGGGACCGGATTCCTTTTCCTTCAAATAATCCCCGACCGGAAGAACCACCGTGCTGGTGGGAATCGGCTGGCCTCGATGGCAGGTGTAGCAGGTGACCACTTGCTCGCCTTTGAAAAACCGGCGATTGAGCTCCATCATCATGGTCATCATGTCGCGGGCGACGTCCTTGGTTTTTTTCTCGTCGGCGACCCAGTCCATCATTTCCGCGTGGCAGTATTCGCAGTCGACGCCCAGCTCACCTGAAATCAGGTGCATCCCCTGGTTGAGACTGTCGGCTGGCGTGGCTCCGAGCACCTTGAGGTTCTTGTAGACCTCGTCGGCTCTTTTCACAGGCTGGGCAGTCTGGGCGGAGGAGTGTAGCGCCGTCAGGAATAGCGCAGCGCCGAAGGCATAAGCAAGACGAGACGGCGCGCGTAGCGCGGGCGTACTTTTCACGATCATGAAGACCTCTGCAAACAGGATGGACTGTCCGCCAGATGTTTCTGGCGGGCATATTCGATGCAATGTTATCACGGGGAGGTCCGCGATTCGCTACTTCGCAAGCTTTTTGCGGATGGCTTCGAGTTCGCGATGGTGTTGTACATCCGCCTTCGGATAACTCACCTTGAGCTTGCGCAGCGTGTCCAGAATGATTTCGGACACGATCAGCTGGGTGGTCGGCTTATCATCGGCGGGGACAATGTACCAGGGACTGTGGTCGGTCGAAGTGGCCTGCAAACAAGCCTCATAGGCGCGCATGTAACGCGTCCAGAATTTGCGCTCCTCGATATCGTTCAGGCTGAGCTTCCAGTTTTTGTCGGGATCGTCGATGCGGCGAAGAAAGCGCTTCCGCTGCTCGTCCTTGGAGAGGTGCAGGAAGAATTTCACAATGCTCGTGCCGTTGCGATGGAGATGTCGTTCCACGTCCACGATGGAGCGGAAGCGATGGTCCCAGATGGCGTCCTGATTCATCAGGTTCTCCGGAAGGTCTTCGCCCTTCAGAATCTCGGGATGGACGCGCACGATCAACACCTCTTCGTAATAAGAACGGTTGAAAATGCCGATATGCCCGCGCTCCGGCAGGCGGCGCATGGCGGACCACATGAAATCGTGTTCCAGCTCTTCCGCGCTGGGATGTTTGAAGCTGAAGACCTGGCAGCCTTGCGGATTGACGCCGGACATCACGTGTTTGATGGCGCTGTCCTTGCCCGCGGCATCCATGGCCTGGAAGATCAGGAGCACGGCGTTCTGGTTCGAAGCGTACAACATGCTTTGCATGGATGCGAGCTCCTCAATATGGCGCTGGTGGAGAAGCTGGTACTGAGCTTTCGAGGGATAGATGGGCGGGATGCGCGTGGGCCATTTATCGAGATCGACGGTGTAGCCGGGGCGGACGCGGTAGTCTTGGGGATGGATCTTCGCCATGTTTGTTCTTTAATTATGCATTTGGAGAGTCGGACGCGGGCTGACGCGACGGGGCTGTGACCATGCAATGCACAAATGGCCCCCAAGCTGACGCATGGGGCTGTAACCCTGCAATGCGCAATGGCTTCGGACTGACGCCACGGGGCCGCGAACGCGACACGATGGAAATGAGCCGGGGTCCCGCTTTCCTGGGGACGATATAATTGGGCGGTGATCCAGGCATTATGCAAATCGAATCGAGGCGGGCAATGATCCGTACGACGGCACTGTTCCCGGCGTTTCTCATCGCGGGCGTATTGAGCGTGACGGCTAACGGACAGGCTCGCGGGGACATGCGGCCCGCCGAACAGGTGTTCAAGAACGTGCAGTCGCTGAAGGGGATTCCGGCGGACGAGTTCATGTCGACGATGGGATTCTTTTCCGCATCGCTCGGGATCAGTTGCAGCGACTGTCACTCCGCGGAAAGCGGCGGCGATTGGGCTAGATATGCCGACGATACCGACCGGAAGCGCCGGAGCCGCGGGATGATCGCCATGGTCAACACCGTGAATAAAAGTTTCTTCGCCGGGCGGCGCGTCCTGACCTGTTATACCTGCCATCGCGGAAGCACGTCGCCGGAGATAACGCCGGACTTGACGCAGTTTTATGCGACGCTGCGATATCGTGAGCCGGATAAAATGGTGACTCCATTCCCGGGTGCGCCGGAGGCCGGACAGATACTGGATCAGTATCTGCAGGCGATCGGCGGCGAGCAGAAGGCGGCTGCCTTGACGAGCGTTGCCGCCAAGGGTACCTATCAGACCTACGGCATTCCCACGAAATATGCCCTGGACTTATTTGCGAAAGCGCCGGCCCAACGTACGGTGATCGTGCACAAGCTGGCCGGTGGGGAACTCGTCGATACTTTTGATGGGCGCGAAGCATGGATCGTGCAGCCGCCGCAATTGACGCCGCTGCCGCTGCTGGAGCGTACCGGGGGAGAGGTGGACGCCGTGAAACTCACGGCCGCGCTGACCTTCCCGGGGCAGATCAAGAAGCTGCTCACCGACTGGAGGGTGGGCGCTCCGGCGGTGATCGACGATCGCGATATGACCCTGGTGCAGGGGACCATGAACGGCAAGTTTCCCGTGAACCTGTACTTTGACGACGAATCGCACTTGCTGGCGCGAACCGTGACGTACGCCGATTCGCCCGTGGGTCTCGCTCCGATGGAGGTCGATTACTCCGACTATCGCGAACTCGCGGGCGTCAAGGTGCCGTACAAGATGATTGTCACCTGGCTGGACGGCAGATCCATCATCCTACTGACGGAGGCGCAGGCGAACGTCGCCATCGACGCCTCCAGGTTTGCGCGACCCGGACACTGAACGCGAAGACCGGCCGCCACGTTGAGAGCCCCGCGAATCCTCACGAAAGTAATAAGATACGATAGGAAGCGGGCCGGGGCAGGCTTGACACGTCCTGACCGATTGGATCAAATAGAGTGCAGCTTTTTGTACTGGTACGCTGAACGTGGAGGTTAACGTGAAAAATAGATCCGGAATCATTTCTTTTCTCATCGCGGTCAGTGTGCTGACCGCTCCGTCCGCCCTTTTGGCGCATCACGGCAGCGCGATCTACGACGAGTCCAAGGCGGTGGTCGTAAAAGGCGTGGTCAGCGACTGGGTATGGGCGAATCCACATTGCCTGCTTGAGTTTGATGTGAAGGATGACAAGGGAAACTCGGTGCATTGGACGGCCGAGGTCAGCAATCCGCCCGACATGGTGGCGCGCGGCTGGAGCCGCAAGATGTTCAAGGTGGGCGACGAAGTCACCATCTGGATGATCGTTGCCAAGAATGGCGAACCTGTCGGACGGATCGCGCGCGTGACGGTCAACGGTAAGACCTTCGAGGGCATGGGACGAGTTCCGGGCGAAGCCCCGACCAAGCAGTAACGCCATCAAAGCCTCGCCAGTGCAGACATTTCGCGGGAAACGATGAAGGTCCCTATCCGCAATTTTAGTTGTAAGAAGAATACTCGCATGTTTCCGCGCCTCGCTTTCCTAGCAGCGGCGCCGTTAGCCCTCTTGTTGCCGATGCTCGCGAGTGCACAAGCAAAACAAGGCGCATCGCAATCGGCTCCCGCGCCGCCTCGCGATCTCACGGGAATCTGGGAGCCGGTCAGGGCGCTCGAGGGAATCCAGCCGAGCGGCGCTCTGAACATGCCCGCCGACGGGAAACCCGAGCACGACTTGCACTTGACGCCGTACGGGCTGGAAATGGCCGAAGCGCAACAAATCCTCCAACGGGCCGGATGCGGTAGCTCCGACCGAGGAGAACGATCCGGCGCACGTGTGCGAGCCCCAGGGATTTCCGCGCGAGGAACTGTTTGAAGTGAGAGCCACGCAGATCATGCAGAATCCTCTGCAGGTGGTGATTCTCTACACGTATGGACGAGTGTGGCGCGTGATCTGGACGGATGGGCGCGAGCTTCCGAAAGATCCCGATCCGCACTGGTACGGTTATTCGGTGGGCAAATGGAAGGACGATTACACTTTCGTGGTGCAGACCAACGGCACCGACGAAAGGACGTGGCTCGATAACGCGGGCCGTCCCCACAGCGAGGATTTGCGCGTGGAAGAGATCTTTCACCGTGTAGACCACGACCACCTGGAATTGACGATGACCATCGACGATCCGAAAGTCTATGCGAAACCATGGGTGGCGCTCAATAAGTTGCAATTCCGTTTGAAGTCTGCGAACTCCGAACTTCCCGAAATGATGTGTTCGCCGTCGGAACTCGCGGAGTATAACCGCAAACACGCGGTGCCCGGAGCTAAGAAGAAATAAACGCCAGTCAGAAGTTGTTTCCGGGAAATTGCGGCAAGCAGCGAATCTGACCGGGAACGACCATCGTATAATGAGCGGAACCCGTTCATGCTAAGAAGATTTCTCATCCCGGCGCTGGCCTTGATCGGCGTTTTCGTCTTCTCGCCGCAAGTGGATGCGCAGAGAGCGGCAAGCTCGCAATCCTCGCCCAGCAGGCCCTCCGAAAACAAAGATATAGATTCAGCGCCACGGCGTGATCTCTCCGGAATCTGGCTGCCGAAAATCGGAGCGCAGGGAAGCGGCGCGGCGGCAATGCCCGCAGACGGGAAGCCCGAACACGAGTTGCCGTACACTCCCTATGGATTGGAGATGGCCAAACGCAATAAGTCGTCGAATGGCCCGCAACAGGTCGCCGCGGTGGATGAAAACGATCCCGCCCACGCGTGCGATCCACAAGGTTTTCCGCGCGAGGATCTGTTCGAACTGAGGGCTACGCAGTTCATGCAGACGCCGCTGCAGACGGTCCTTCTTTACACCTACGGCAAGGTCTACCGGATCGTGTGGACGGATGGACGCGAGCTTCCCAAAGATCCCGATCCGCACTGGTATGGATATTCCGTGGGCAAATGGACCGACGACTACACCTTCGTGGTGGACACAAATGGCACGGACGCGAGAACCTGGCTGGATAACGCCGGCCGCCCGCACAGCGAAGATCTGCGCGTCCAGGAAGTGTTCCATCGCCTCGACCACGACAACATGGAACTGACCGTGACGATCGACGATCCGAAGGTCTACACGAAGCCGTGGGTGGCTCTGAAGAACGTGCGTTTCACACTGATGCCGCCCAATACCGACCTTCCCGAAATGCTGTGCTCGCCTTCGGAGCTGGCGCGCTACAACAAGACGTATGCGCCTGCCTCAAAAACGAAATGACTGAAAAAGAAGTGAGTCGGTTTCATATAATTAACGGTGGGTAACGCAATGTCAAAAAGCTTCGCGATCGCGCGAGCGCCCAAGAAGTAGCACGATGGTCTTCCTCTCCTCACCTTTGGCGCGAGCCACGATTTTCACACTGATTTCCGCGGCGGCCCTATTCGCGCAGGCGACCGGATCGCTCAGCGGCGTGGTCTTCGATCCGTTGGGCGAACCTCTACCGGGCGCTGAAGTTCAGGTGAGTGTTCTCTGCGGGCAACATCTTTCGGGCGACGACCTCCAACAAGGGTACGAATATCTCGGTCGCCGGTCTGCCCGCGGTACCTATCAAGTCGCAGTATTCGTCCACGGCAGCCGGAGTTTCGTCACGCAGGGAGTCGCCATCAGCGCGGGAAAGACGGTGAAACTCGAGATTCGTCTGAAGGACGACGGCCAGTTGGGCGCGATCGGCGACAATGCGATCGCCGCGGCCGTCATCGCGGCGCGAAATCCGGTCCCCACCGGACCGACACCGAAAGCGTTCGACGGACATCCCGATCTGTCCGGTGTGTGGGCTCCCACGAAAAAGGTCGAGGAAGGCAAGCCGGACATGCTGCCATGGGCCGCCGCCAAAGTGAAAGAACGGCTGGAAAATCATTTCAAGGACATTCCGACAGCGTCGTGCCTTCCGTGGGGGCCGACGTTCGATGTCCCGGTGACGTTCAAATTCATTCAGGCGCCGAAGACCATCGTCATTCTGTGGGAGGACGTATTCAGCTACCGGCAAATCCATATGGACGGGCGCCCGCACCCCAAGGACGCCGATCCGACGTGGATGGGAAATTCCATCGGCCGATGGGACGGCGACACGTTAGTCGTGGATACCGCGGGAATGAACGACAAGGGCTGGTCTCCGATTCCTTATCCGCGCACCGAGAAATTCCACATGATCGAGCGGATCCGGCGGCCGGATCTGGGACACTTGGAAATCGAGACCACGATCGACGATCCGGGGACGTATAAAAAGCCGTGGACCTTCAAGATGGCTTCCACGCTTCTGGTGGATGACGAGATCGGCGAATACATCTGTGTGGAGAACAACCAGTATCTTGGACATGCCCGGTAGCAACCGAGTCCTCGTGACCGCGCAGCTGATTGCCGCGCTCTCGGTCGCCGGGGCGCTTTGTGCGCAGAGCGAAACGGGCATGATTTCCGGCGTCGTTTACGAGTATTCGGGCGCGCCTATTGCAGGGGCGGAAGTTCAGGCGAAGAATGCTTCGACCGGCATGCAGTTCCAGGCAACGACGTCGGCGAAGGGTGAGTATTCGGTGGCGGGATTGCCGGCGGGGAACTACGAAATCACGGTGATGGTGCACGGGGTGCGATTGTTTTCCCGGCAGAATGCGGCGGTGGAAGCGGGCAAGCCGCTGCGTATGGATACGCACTTGGGAGATTCGAACCTGGGCGCGATCGGAGACGACGTGTTCGCCGCGGCGGCGATGGAACACAGGCCGGCGCCGACGGGCCCCACGCCGCGCGCGCTGGACGGACATCCGGATTTTTCGGGAGTTTGGGCCACGTTCCGCCAAGTTGGCGCCACGGAAACCGAACTGCTGCCGTGGGCGCAGGCAGAAATGAAGCGGCCGGATCGGGTGAGTCCCAACGCCTTCTGTTTGCCGCAAGGGCCGCGGCTCGGCGGGGCGAATCCCTTCAAGTTCATTCAAGCGCCCAAGACGATCGTCGTGCTGATCGAGGATATTTTCACCTACCGACAGATCCATATGGACGGGCGCGCGCGCCCCAAGGATATCGATCCGACGTGGATGGGATATTCGATCGGCCATTGGGAAGGCGACACGCTGGTGGTGGATACGGCCAATTTCAACAACAAGAGCTGGCTGCCATTCGGCCGTCCGCACACCGAGCAGTTGCATCTTACCGAACGCTTCCGGCGTCCGGACGAAGGTCACCTGGAATACGAATTCATCGTCGACGATCCGGCGACGTTCACCAAGCCGTGGACCGTGAAGTACGCCACGAACCTGCTCGTGGGGGATGAGATTGGCGAGTATATCTGCACGGAAAACGAGCAGGATATCGTGCATTATAAGGACAACTAGTAAGGTGTCCCGGTCATAACGATAGCAGTGCTTAACCGCTCCCTACGGTCGCGGCTCATGGCGCGATTCGGATAAATGAGCGAATGGACCGAGCCGCGACCAACCGAGCCGCGACCAAGGAAGCGGTTCAACGGCCGGCTTCCAGTGAAGATCTCGCTGGTATCGAAATCGCTGGGACAGCTTACTTGGCCGCGGGGAAAGTCGGCGATAACCGGCAATCGGATAGCCCCAAGCTGTCACGCATGGGGCTGTAAGCCGGCTGCGGCCTGGAAAGGCCGCCCCACAAATCACTTCAGTTTCGCGGCGATTTTTGCGATCCCGGCGTTCGCGCAGACCTCGTCGTTGACGCCCGCGGGACTCCCGGCGGGCGCGCCGCTGACGCCGATCGCCGCGATCACTTCATTGCCTACTTTGATAGGCACGCCGCCCGCGAGCGTCACGATGCCGTCGATCGCAGGAGGCGGCATGTTGCCCCACTGCTGGGCCACTTCCCCGGAAAGCTTCTTCTGAGTTACCGCGGTGAAGGCTTTCTTCCGGCTCAAATCGATGGTATGTGGACCAGTGCCATCGTCACGCACGAAGGCTTTCAATAAACCGTCGGCGTCCATGACGGTCACGCTTACCCGATAGCCTTGGGAACGGCACTTGTCGAGCGCTCCTTGTGCGACGTCCTGCGCCATCTGGGCGGAGAGAGCTTTTTGGGCGACGAGCCCCTGTGCGATCGCGTGAGCCGCGCCGGAAAGAGCGACGATGGCGGCGGCGAAAACGGTGATGATCGAGTTGAGACGCACGTGAGTTTCCTCCAGGATTATCCTCACCGATGTTATCTGCGCGGGGGTGGTAATGCAAACGGTACGCCAAACATCCGGTGAGGAAGAGTCGGCACGACTGCCTGTGACACAGCTGTCTCGGTTCTCCGGGGAAGACGGCGGCGGAGGCCGGCACAAGCGTAGCTGGGCCTCCTCAAACAGGCCCACTTCATAGGCGTGGAACCACACGCGCCATGCGGAACCAGCCCTTGAAGCTGGCGCTCCACACCTGGTTGGCCGCCGCCGGCACCTTTCGCACGTGGACGCAAGCCGTCCAGCGGCAGAGTTGGCCACGTGTCGGCCGAACCGCTTGCAACCAAACTTTAACCATAGCCGGGAAGTTCGCTATAATGAAGTTGTTCTTCTCTTTAGCCAGCGCGTCCCGCGTTTCGGGATGCCAGGAGGTCCCCAAGCGTGAAGCGAGCCGGCTCTGACGAATCTCTGCGTTGTTCGTTTTGTCACAAGAGTCAGGACGTCGTTGGTAAGCTGATCTCCTCCCCCTCGGATTATCCGCGTGCCTATATTTGCGACGAATGCATCGCCGTTTGTAATTCCATCCTGGAAGACGACCGCCACGATCAAACCGGGGCTGCTCCCCATAAACTCCCCAAGCCTTTGGAGTTAAAGGAGTACCTCGACCAGTACGTGATCGGCCAGGAGGCCACGAAAAAGAAGCTTGCCGTGGCCGTCTACAACCACTACAAGCGCATCCAGATGAACCGCCAGCGCGTGGGGGACGTGGAATTGTCCAAGTCCAACATTTTGCTGATCGGGCCGACGGGAACCGGTAAAACCTTGCTCGCGCAGACTTTGGCGCGCATCCTGGATGTGCCCTTCGCCATTGTGGACGCCACGACTCTGACCGAGGCAGGCTACGTCGGCGAAGACGTCGAGAATATCATCCTGCGGCTGCTCCAGAACGCCGATTGGGACGTCCAGCGCGCCCAGCAAGGCATTATTTATATCGATGAAATCGACAAGATCGGCCGCAAAGACGAGAATCCGTCGATTACTCGCGACGTCTCCGGCGAAGGCGTGCAGCAGGCGCTTTTGAAGATCCTCGAAGGCACCATCGCTAATGTTCCGCCGCAAGGGGGCCGAAAGCATCCACATCAGGAGTTTACGCCCATCGATACGACCAACATCCTGTTTATCTGCGGCGGGGCCTTCATTGGCCTGGAGAAAACCATCCAGCGGCGCATCGGCACCCGCACGATCGGTTTCTCGAATCAGGAAGACGCCGTGGAAACCAAGCGGCGTTCGGGCGGCGCGGGCCGCCGGGATATCACGGTCCTTGAAAATGTCCAGCCCATGGATCTGATCAAGAGCGGCTTCATTCCCGAATTTATTGGGCGTCTGCCGGTGGTCGCCGTGCTGGAGGATTTAAGCAAGGACGCCCTGGTGCAGATCCTCACCAAGCCGAAGAACGCCATCATCCGGCAGTATCAGAAGCTGTTCGAGTTCGAGAATGTCCGGCTGCGGTTCAACGACGAGGCCCTGGAGGCCATCGCGCAATTGGCCATGGAACGCAAGGTGGGAGCTCGGGGACTGCGCATGATCCTCGAGGAGCTGATGCTCGACCTGATGTACTACTTGCCCACGTACAAGAAGGTCCGTGAGTTCGTGGTGACCAAGGAAATGGTGCTATCTCAGAAGATCAACGTCAGTCTTCTGGAGAAGGCCGGATAAGAAAATAGGAGACAGCAGTCAGAAGACAGAAGCCAGAAGACGGGAAGACTTAATCCTGACTCCTGGCTCCTGAGTCCTGACTTCTTGAAGATGCTTACCTCGAAAGAAAAATCCGATTCGCGGCGCTTGCCGATGATGCCCATCCGGGACGTCGTCATTTTTCCGCACATGATGACGCCGTTTGTGGTGGGCCGCGAATCGAGCGTGCGCGCCCTCGAAGAAGCGCTCGCCGGCGACAAGAAAATATTTCTGGCCACGCAGCACGACGCGAGCGTCGATGAGCCCCGCCCCGACGAAATCTTCGCCGTCGGGACCATGGCGAATATCGTGCAGAGCCTCAAACAATCCGACGGCAATATCAAAGTGTTGGTCGAAGGCGTCGAGCGCGGCAAAATCCTCTCGGTCACCGAGGATGAAGGCTACTTCAAGGCCACCATCAAGACCTTCAGCTATAAGATCGAAACCGGCCCGCAGCTCGATGCGCTCATCGCGCGCGTGACGGGTCTGTTCGAGCAGTACGCCAAGATCAGCCAGAACGTGAATTACGATACGATCGTTGCGGCCGTCCGCGGCGACGATCCCGGGAAGCTCGCCGATACCGTGGGCGCAAATCTCCCCCTGGCCATCGAGGAAAAGCAGGAACTGCTCGAGATCTTCGATCCGGTCGACCGCCTGACGCGCGTCGCCGAAATGCTCGATATCGAGATCGAGAAGCTCAGCGTCGACCGCACCATCCAGGGCCGCGTGAAGCGCCAGATGGAGAAGGCGCAAAAGGAATATTACCTCAACGAGAAAATCAAGGCCATCCAGAAGGAACTGGGCCGCGGCGAAAAGAGCGAGTTCGACGAGCTTAAGAAGAAGATCGACGCCGCCGGCATGACCAAGGACGCGCACGAGAAAGCCATGGCGGAGCTCAAGCGCCTGGAACAGATGCCGCCCATGTCGGCCGAATCCACGGTTTCGCGCAACTATCTCGATTGGCTGCTGGCTGTGCCGTGGAGCAAGAAATCCAAAGAGATTCGCGACCTGCAGCACGCCCAGCAGGTGCTCGAATCCGATCACTACGGCCTGGAGAAGATCAAGGAACGCATCCTGGAGTTCCTTGCCGTGCGCCGCTTGGTCAAGGATCCCAAAGGTTCCATTCTGTGCTTCGTGGGGCCTCCGGGCGTCGGCAAAACGTCGCTCGGCATGTCGATCGCCAAGGCCACCGGCCGCAAATTCGTGCGCTTGTCGCTCGGCGGCGTGCGCGATGAAGCCGAAGTGCGAGGCCATCGCCGCACCTACATCGGGGCGCTTCCCGGCCAGATCATCCAGATGATGAAGAAGGCCGGCGTGCGCAATCCGGTATTCATGCTGGATGAAATCGACAAGATGTCCACGGATTTCCGCGGCGATCCGTCGGCGGCCTTGCTCGAAGTCCTGGACCCGGAACAGAACTACATGTTCATGGATCACTACCTGGACGTGGAGTACGACCTGAGCCAGGTGTTCTTCATCGCCACGGCGAACGTGCTGCACACCATTCCGCCGGCTCTGCAGGATCGCATGGAAGTGATCCGTCTTTCGGGCTACACCGAGCTTGAAAAGATGGAGATCGCCAAACGCTTCCTGGTTCCCAAGCAGACGAGCGGTACGGGCCTGAGCCTCGAGAAGGTCGAATTCGAGGAGGGCGGCCTGCGGGAGCTGATCCTGCACTACACGCGCGAAGCCGGCGTCCGCAATCTGGAGCGCGAGATCGGCAACGTGTGCCGCAAGATCGCCCGCTCGGTAGTGAATGCCATGCCCAGCGGGTCAGCCGTAAAGGCGAAGGGTTCGAAGAAGAAGGAATCGGCTGCTCCGAAGGTGGCGGCGGCTCCGAAGGTGACAATCACGCCGGAGAAGGTGAACGAACTTCTGGGACCTCAGAAGTTTCGCGAACAGCAGCAGGAGAAAAAGAACGAGGTGGGCGCTACGCTGGGGCTGGCGTGGACCGAGGTGGGCGGTTCCATGCTGACCACCGAAGCGGCGATCATGGAAGGCCGCGGCCGGCTTACGCTCACTGGAAAGTTAGGCGACGTAATGCAGGAATCGGCGCAGGCGGCCATGAGTTACGTCCGCAGCCGTTCGCATGCGCTCGGTTTGCCGCGCGACTTCTATCGGCACATGGATATTCACTTGCACGTTCCGGAGGGCGCCATCCCCAAGGACGGGCCTTCGGCCGGCATCACCATCGCGACCAGCATCATGAGCGCGCTCACCAGCGTTCCGGTGCGCGCTGATATCGCCATGACCGGTGAGATAACGGTGCGGGGCCGCGTTCTCCCTATTGGAGGGTTGAAAGAGAAACTCCTGGCGGCGCACCGCCACGGAATCCGGGAAGTGATTCTCCCGAAGGAGAATGAGAGGGATCTGCCGGACATTCCGGAGAATATCCGCAGCGAAATGAAGCTACGTTTCGTCGAGTCGATGGACGAAGTGCTGAAGATGGCGCTCGAGAAAGAGCTCGAGATCGCGCCCATTTCGGCCATGCTCACGGCGGCGGAAATCGTGGCGCGCTCGCGTGAAGAGAAAGTTACACATTAGGAGTCTGCGGCCGGAGGTGTGGGGAGCGAGCGAGTACCGCTTGGGCTTCCCGGCCCCTTGCCCCTGGCCCCTGGCCCCTATGTATGGCGGCTAGGTTTATAATAAGTGCAGCCAGACCGGAGCAGTTCCCACCGGAGGGCGACCCCGAAATAGCGTTCTTAGGCCGCAGTAATGTTGGCAAATCCAGTTTGATAAATGTTTTGACGGGGAGTGACGGGGTGGCCCGCACGAGCGCCCGGCCCGGCTGTACCCAGATGGTCAATTTCTACGAGGTCGAAGGAGGCTACCGCTTCGTCGATCTTCCCGGCTACGGATACGCGAGAGTCCCTCCGCGGATCACACGGGAGTGGAAGGAACTGATCGAACGCTACCTGTTCGATCGGGGGGCCTTGCGGTTCGCCTTGATCGTGCTCGATGCGCGCCGCGGATGGATGGACAAGGATCTCGAGTTGAAGGAATGGCTCGAAGCGCACGGGCGGCCCTACGCGGTGGTCGCCACGAAAATGGATAAGTTGAAAACGCAGAAGGAACGGCACCAGAGCCGCGGCGCGCTCCGCAAGGTTTATGCGGGCGACATTCTGGAATGCTCGGCCACTACCGGCCGGGGAGTGAGGGAAATTTGGCAAGCGATCTCGAAAATCAAGACCCAGTGACCGCCGCTAACGGCGAAGCCGAGGCCGGCAAGGCCGGAGCGGAGCCGCCTAAGCCGGTGCGGCACCGGCAGGCCCCCAAAGCCGCCGACGCCCGCCCCACTGACACGAAACCTACGAACGCCGGACCTGCCGTCAGCGGTTCCGCCGACGCGAAACCGGCGGAAGGGAAAGCCGTCGCCGAGCTTGCTCCCGAGCCTTCTCAAGCCTCGGAGACTTCTCCGGAAGCCAGCAGCCCTTCGCCCGTTACGGAAGGCGCGCAAGGAGAAGATGGCGGCGCCACGCAAGGTCAACCACAGCCCACCGGCCGCATGTTCGACCCGCGCCGTCGCGGCAATCAACAAGGGCAGGGACGAGGCAGCGCTCTCGACCTGGTGGAACTCAAGGACATGAGCATTCAGAAGCTCAACCAGATCGCCAAGGATCTGGGAGTCCAGGGCTTCGCAGGATTGCGCAAGCAGGAATTAATTTTCAAGATCCTGCAGGTGCAAGCCGAAAAAAGCGGACTGATTTTCTCCGAAGGCGTCCTCGAATGCCTCCCCGACGGCTTCGGATTCCTGCGCGCTCCCGAGTACAACTACTTGCCGGGACCCGACGACGTCTACGTTTCGCCGTCGCAAATCCGGCGCTTCGACCTGCGCACCGGCGACACCGTCAGCGGCCAGATCCGGCCGCCCAAGGAAGGGGAACGCTACTTCGCGCTCATTAAAGTCGACGCCATCAACTTCGAGCCGCCCGAGGAAGCCCGCAACAAGATTTTCTTCGACAACTTGACCCCGCTGTATCCGCAACAGCGGCTCAAGATGGAAACCACGCGGGACAATTATCCCGGCCGTGTGCTGGACCTGATGACGCCCATCGGCAAGGGGCAGCGCGGATTGATCGTCGCCGCTCCGCGCACCGGCAAAACCATGCTGCTGCAGTCGATCGCAAATTCCATCACGACGAATCATCCGGAAACCACTTTGATCGTCCTGCTGATCGACGAGCGCCCCGAGGAAGTCACCGACATGCAGCGCTCGGTCAAAGGGGAAGTCATCAGCTCCACTTTCGACGAACCCGCCGCGCGCCACGTCCAGGTCGCCGAGATGGTGATCGAAAAAGCCAAGCGTCTGGTCGAGCATCGCAAGGACGTCGTCATTCTGCTCGATTCCATCACGCGCCTGGCGCGCGCCTACAATACGGTTGTCCCGCCTTCGGGCAAAGTGCTCTCCGGCGGCGTCGATTCGAACGCGCTGCAGCGTCCCAAGCGCTTCTTCGGCGCGGCGCGCAACATTGAAGAAGGCGGCTCGCTCACCATCGTCGCCTCCGCGCTGATCGACACGGGCAGCCGCATGGACGACGTGATTTTCGAAGAGTTCAAGGGCACCGGCAATATGGAAGTCCATCTGGATCGCAAGCTGATGGACAAGCGCGTGTTCCCGGCCATCGATATCACGAAATCCGGCACCCGCAAGGAAGAACTTCTTGTTCCGCGCGAGGAACTCAACCGCGTCTTCATTTTGCGCCGCGTGCTGAATCCTCTCTCTCCTGTCGAAAGCATGGAACTGCTGCTCGATAAACTTTCGAAAACGCAGTCGAACGCGCAATTCCTGTCGTCGATGAGCGGCTAAGCAAGAAAACAGAAGTCAGGAGTCAGGAGACAGAATCAGGGCGCGGGGTCGCTCCCAAGAAAGCTCGTCACTGCACGGTGCCGCGCCGCGCTCTTTCCGCGTACTTGCGTAAAGGTTCCACCAAGTTCGGGTGGCGCTGCAAGAATTCATCGATGATATTTTCGACGGCGCCGCCGTGCGCCTCGTGCCAGTGGCTGAGCCCATGGAGAGCGCTCTCCTGACACGCCATATGATCGATTGCCAGTATAGATCGCAGCGAATTTAGAAAAGCGGAGTCATACGGATTCTCTGCGAGTGGAACCGCCTTCGCCTCCCAACAGACGTTGTGCCACAACATGTAGCACGCCGAGTTCAGCGGACCGGAATCTTCATCCAGGTGGCTCAAAGTCGGCGTGCATCGCACGGCGAGGAGTTGCCGATAGAGGATCTCGATGGAGCGGATGAAGCGGTGACGCAGGTTCCAATCGATGGTCTCTTCGTACACGATGCCGAACGCCTCGAATTTCAGGCTCCAAAGAGCCTGATCGAGTACTTCATCGGAGTAGCGGCTCAAATGCGCAGTGGGATTCTCGAAAACTTCGATGAGCTTGAGCAGCGTGTTTTCGTTTGGCTCGAAGAACCCCTCCAGATCGTCGCAGGTTTTTGATAAATCGCGCGGATCGGCTTGACCAAAAGCTCGATCCACCCATTCCGTTAGTCCTAGTGCCATGGAGAGAGGTCCGTATATATTATCGGCGAGCCGACATATAATCGAAGCAGGAGTTCCCGTGGCTGGCACCACCACCAAGCTCATGACCTTCGCCGAGTTCGAGCGGCTTCCTGATCCGCCCGACGGCTTCCGCTATGAGCTGCGCCACGGAGAACCCGTCAAAGTGGCCCCTCCCAAAATCGAACACAGCCGCGTGCAGTGGCGGATTCGCCGTCTGCTCGAAAGCGCCGCCGGAGCAGCGGGCATCGTTGACAAAGAGATTGGCTTCCGTGTCTTACGCGAGCACGAGTGGCGGATCGCCGACGTAGCCTTCGTCTCCAAAGCTCGCTGGGAGTCCGCCGAGGACTATCTGGACGGCGCGCCCGAGATCGTCGTCGAAGTTCTTTCTCCATCGAACAGCGCGGCTGAGATGATCGAAAGGGAAAAGCTATTTCTCGAAAATGGCTGCCAGGAATTCTGGCTGGTTGATCCCGAGCTGCGGCTCGTCCGGATCTCTACGCCGGACGGCCGCGCGATTACCTACCGCTCCGGTCAAGACATTCCGCTCCCCCTGCTAGACGGCCGCGTGGCCGTGGATGCGATTTTCGCTCCGTCGGAGATCTAGGGTCCCGCGTCGGAAGTTCAATCGCGTTTCTTCTGCTGTATGCGGTCATACTCAAGATGCTTGTCGAGGTACCAGAAACAGATCCCATGCCATGCTCGAAATGACGGGCGTAACTTGCCAGTTAAAGAATCACCCCAACTCTGCCGACGAAAGAATGTGGCGGGTTTACTCAGTCCCAACGACGCCCCTGCGGATGAAGCAACCTCCGCGCAGTCCACTCCGAACCTTTTAACACAGCCGTCGCACTCCCTCTATTCTTTCGTCAGGACCCACTCGGCTATCCTGGCGGCCATCACTTTCGCGCTGGGCACCGCCGCCTTTCTGACCTGGTATATGGCCTTTCGCTTCGTCCTGAGCAACGACGAAGGCATCTTCCTGGAAGGCGCGCTACGCATTCTTCACGGGCAAGTCCCGTACCGCGATTTCTTTCTGCTCATGGGTCCCGGGACGTTCTGGCTGCAGGCGCTCGCGCTGCGGACGCTAGGGGTCACGCTGGCGGCATCCCGCGCGGTCACGATGCTGGATTATTCGATTCTGGCAGGCTGCGTGGTTTGGTTGATCGCGCGTCGGGGAAACGTGCTCGCCGCTCTCTGGTTCGGTTGGTTGTTCGTGGTTTTCGAAACCTCCGAGCCGGTAGGCGCGTTGCCCAATCATCGCTGGGACAGCGCGGCGTTCGCCATGGTCGCGACCACCCTTCTTGTCCGTGCGATATCCGGGCAGGCGGTTCCCAAAGCGGTCGCAAAAATGACGTGGATGCTTGCCCTTGTGGCGGGCCTTTGCGCGGGATGCTCGGCGTGGATCACTCCTTCGACCGCCGTCATCGGACTGGCGCTGATGGTGTGGATGGCCATGGAGGAACGCGCGTGCTTATTGCCCTTCTGCGCCGGCGCGACTGCCGTGACGCTGGTATGCGCGGGCGCACTCGCCGCGCAGCACGCACTGGGGCCCATGATCGAGCACATGTTGTGGACCGGCCGGAATTACGGAGCCGTGAATCATATGCCGTATGGATCGCGGGTCGGCGGCTACGCCTGGCTCTTCCAGCACGCCGACGGCGCCGGCGAGTTCCTGACCATGGTCCTCTTCGTTCTCACGCTCACCCTGCCGGCGATCCTGCCGCCACTCGGATTGGCCTGCGCGTGGCCGGACCGCAAGGACCGCACGACACGGCTCCTCGTCGTCGCCGGAGCGGCTTTCATTGCTTCCTCGTACCCGAGAATGGACGTTCCACATCTCGCCTACGTCGTACCGATTTCTTACGTACTGCTGGGACAGGGTGTCTCGCGTCTCAAAATGGGGGGATTCGCGAAGGCAGGTGTTTTGAGCATCTCCATCGTCGCCGCGATTTTCCAATACTACGGAATCTCACAGCGCGCCAACGAGGTGGTTCTTCATACCCGCGTCGGCCTGATTCGCGCATCCGGCGATGACGTCGGCCTGATTCGGCAACTCACCGAGCAGATTCCTCCGCATGAATCCCTCTTCGCGTTCCCGTATTCCCCGATGACCTACTTTCTGACTCTCGGCGAGAATCCCACGGTCTACTCATACCTGCAGCCGGGCATGATGAACGACGCCGACGAATCGGCGGCCCTGGCGCAGTTAAAGGCCCATCCTCCACGCCGGATCTTCTACGAGAACGTTCCGGCGTCGGAGATCCTGAAGATCTGGCCGGCCACCGATCCGGCCCGGTTGCGACTCCACAAGATCGAGGATTATCTGGCCACGAGCTACCGTTTTCAGACGTTTATTCCCTATCACGGCGGCTCCTTCGCGATTCTCGAGCCCCGCGATTGAAGCCTTCCTTCGACGCTTCCTCGTGTTCCGATGAGCCGCGCGGGTCGTATAATTAGGCAAGGATTCCCGTGGCAATAACGACGAGACTCGCGATCTTCGACGACATCCAAGTTGTCGCGGAAGGTTAAACAGCTCCCGCATGGGTCGCATCCGGGTTCTCTCCGATAATGTCGCTAATAAGATCGCCGCAGGCGAGGTCGTCGAACGCCCCGCGAGCGTGGTCAAGGAACTGCTCGAAAACGCGCTCGACGCCGGCGCCACCGAATTCCGCCTCGAAGCCGAAGCCGGGGGACGTCGCCTGATCCGCCTTTCCGATAATGGCATGGGGATGATGCGCGACGATGCACTCCTGGCCTTCGAACGCCATGCCACCAGCAAGCTGAGCGACGTGAAAGATCTGCTTTCGATCGCAACGCTCGGATTTCGGGGCGAAGCCTTACCCTCGATCGCCTCCGTGTCGCGCCTTACGCTCGAGACGCGCGCTCGCGAGGAAGCTGTCGGCACGGTTGTCGAAATCGCCGGCGGCAAGATCCTCAAATGCGAGGATGCAGCCCTGGCGTGCGGCGCCACACTGACCGTACGCGATCTTTTTTACAACGTTCCCGCGCGCAAGAAATTCCTGCGCTCGGATCAGACCGAGATGGCGCACATCGCCTCGCTCATGACGCACTACAGCCTGGCGCATCCCGCCAAAAGCTTTCAACTGCGGCATAACAACGTCGAACTCTTAAATGTCACGCCCGTCGCGACCCTCCGCGAGCGCGTCTTCCAAGTCTTCGGGAGCCAGGCGATCGAGGATCTTGTGGATTTGGGTGATCGCAGCCGGGAGGTCCCTATTCCCGCCGAGGAAAATGACATCCCGTCGCGCCGCTTTCGCTTGCGCGGTTTCGTGAGCGGTCCGCAAGTGCAGAAACTGAACCGCAATTCGATCTACCTGTTCGTGAACGGCCGGCTGATTCGCGATCGCCTCTTGATGCACGCGCTCTCCTCGGCGTACCACAACCTGATGCCGCCTGCGTGCTATCCTTTCGCGCTGTTGTTTCTGGAATGCGAAGCGGAAGAGGTCGACGTAAACGTGCATCCCTCGAAGACGGAGGTGCGCTTCCGGCACGGTTCGGCTATCCACGATTTTGTGCGCGACACGATTCGGGAAGTGCTGATCGCGGGGCGTCCCGCCGCGCGCGTCCCTTCCCCCGCACAGCCGGCCGCGCAACTCCCCTATTCGGAATTCACGCAACGGTTGCAGGAGATGAGTTTCCCCGCGGGCGAGGCGTTTTCTTTGGATACGTTCGCGTCGCATGCGGGCGCGGTCGTGGCCGACGCGTCGAACTTACCTGATGGGCTGCCAGAATTCACGTTGCGACGGCCTCCCTCACCCTTGCCGCGATTCAATTTCACGGAGTCCGCGGCGCCTTCGCGCGCCGGCGCCGCCGCGTCACCCGCCTTAGCCGATCCGATTTCCATGCCGGGGTTCGCAATCCCCGATACCCACGGCGACGTGTTTCCAGAAGCGTCGATGTCCGGGGATTTGACCGCAGACGTGAACCTGGACGCGTTGCGCGATCTGCGTCCCATGGGACAAATCCACGACAGCTTTATCATTGCCGCGGGACGCGACGGGCTGTGGATTATCGATCAGCACGTGGCGCATGAGCGCATCCTGTTTGAAAGAGTGCTGGCCGCGCGCGGCCGCGGCGCCCCCGAAACGCAAGGATTGCTGATGCCGATTGTCATCCAGCTCACTGCCGCGCAGCAGATTGAGTACGCGCGCATCGGCGATGAACTGAATTCCATGGGCTTCGATACCGAGCCGTTCGGCAATCGCACCATCGCCGTGAAATCCACACCGGCGGGCATCGGCGCCGCCGATATTGAAAAGGTGATTTTTGAAATTCTGGAAATCGCCGAACGGGAACTGCGTAAGGCGTCCATTGCCGATCTGCGGCGCGCCATCGCGGCCTCCATTGCCTGCCGTGCGGCGATTAAGATCAACACGCGCCTCGATCCCGCCAAGATGGAGTGGCTCTTGCGCGAACTGGCGGCGACGTCCTCGCCCATGAGCTGCCCCCACGGCCGTCCCATTGCGCTGCGCTATCCGACTCGCGATATTCTAAAGAACTTCCAACGCATATGAGCAGGCCGCTATGAACCGATATTTATTCGTGCTGGTGGGCGCGGCCATGGGAGGCGTCGCGCGCTACGCCGTCGGGAACCTGGTGATGCAGCGCTTCCCGGTCCGCTTTCCCCTCGGCACGCTGGTCGTAAACGTCACAGGATGTTTTCTCATCGGCCTGCTGATGACGTGGTTCACCGAACGCGGTGAGCCGCACCCGGGCGCGCGTATTCTGCTCGTGACGGGAGTCCTCGGCGGTTACACGACGTTCTCCAGTTTTGGCTGGGAAAGTTTTCAGGCCATCGAAGGCCGCAATTACTGGATCGGCTTGGGCAATCTCATCGGCAGCGTAGTCGCCGGTTACTGCGCGGTATGGTGTGGCGCGTGGCTCGCGCGCCGCTAGGAGAAGATCGTGACGAACCTGCGCCCCGCGAAAAAAGTGATTATCTACGTGAACGAGGATGTTCGATTTCAGCACCACTTGCTCTATCAGGCCGTGATGAAGTTCCTCCTCGATCGCGGGGTTCCCGGTGCCAGCGCGATTCGATGCTTGGAGGGATTCGGCTCTCATCGCCAGCTCCACACTCCCAAGCTGGAAGCGCTGGCGGAACACCTTCCTATTCGCATTGAATTCGTCGACACAGCGGAGCGCGTGGAAGAGCTTCTGCCGGAACTCGCCGCGATGGTCACGGACGGCTTGGTGTCCGTGCAGGATGCCGCCGTCGTGACCCACGGAGAATGACCGAGCGCATTGTCGTCGTAGGCGGTGGGATCGTGGGCCTGGCCGCGGCTTGGCGCATTGGCCAGCGATTTCCAGACGCGCACGTGACGGTGCTCGAAAAAGAAGCCGGCGTCGGCCGCCACCAGAGCAGTCACAATTCCGGGGTTCTCCATGCCGGTCTCTACTACAAGCCGGGATCGCGCAAGGCCCTGTTGGCGGTGCGCGGCATCCGCCAGATGGTCGCTTTTTGCCGCGAGCACTCCATCGCGCACGAAATCTGCGGGAAGGTCGTTGTCGCCACGACCGCCGATGAAATTCCGCGTTTGCGGAATCTGCTCGAACGCGGAACCGCCAATGGACTAGTAGGGCTGCAGTGGCTTTCCGGTGACGAACTTCGTGAGATTGAGCCGCATGCCGCGGGCATCGCGGCCGTGCGCGTTCCCGAAGAAGGCATCGCCGATTACCCCGCCGTGTGCCGCGCGCTGGCGGAAGAAATCCGCGCCCAGGGCGGGGAAGTGGTGACGGGCGCCGAAGTCCGAGCGCTTCGCCGAAGCGGAAATTCGTGGGGCATTGAAACCACTCGGGGCGGGTATTCCGCATCGCGAGTCGTCACCTGCGCGGGTTTGTACGCGGATCGCGTCGCCGCCCTGAGCGGGCGTCCGCGCGACATTCGCATCGTTCCTTTTCGCGGCGAATATTTCGGCATCCGCCAGGATCGCCAATACCTGGTGCGCAATCTCGTTTACCCTGTGCCCGATGCGAACTTTCCGTTTCTCGGCGTGCATTTCACGCGCATGATCCATGGCGGAATTGAAGCGGGGCCGAATGCCGTGCTCGCGCTTTCCCGCGAAGGGTATAAGAAAAGTGACATCCGTGTGGGTGATCTGGCCGACGCGCTGGCGTTCTCCGGTCTGCGAAGATTTCTGTCACGGTATTCATCGATGTGCTGGATGGAGTTGCGGCGTTCCTTCAGCAAAGAGCTATTCTGCAGGACATTGCAGCGACTCGTTCCGGAGATTCGGCCCGAAGATCTGGTTCACGGCGGAGCCGGCGTGCGCGCGATGGCCATGGCGCCCGATGGTTCCCTCATCGAGGACTTTCACTTCGTCGAAGGTCCCGGCGAACTGCATGTCGTGAATGCCCCGAGCCCGGGGGCGACCGCATCACTCGCGATCGGCGAGGAGATCGCGGCTGCTCTGGCGAAACAAAAGTAGCGCTTCCACAGAAAACACCCGTCGTCATTCCGATTCCGCTGGGAGGGAGAGGAATCCGCTTTTGCTCGCTGCAGCGCCGCTACTTTTCGTGATGCAGCGCTTCCTGCAGTTTCGAAGCGAAGGGCGAGGAAGAAGCGGGACGCGGCGCTGCGGGCTTTGCAGTAACCGGAGCGCCGGCGTTCGAAGCCTGCGACCCATTGCCGGCCTGCGATCCGTTGCCGGGCGGTAACTCATTGCCGGAGACGTGAGGCTCGGAAGCCGCGGGCGGTTCCAAGTAGCGCCGCTTCTTCAGCACACTGCGTTCGAGGGGCGCGATATAAGCAGTCCACACGCCATCGATCTGCCGATCTTTCTCGATATACGCGCGCATGCATTCCATCTTGGCGTCCATCGTGTCGAGCTGATGCAGCAGCATCGCCTCCAGAAAAACCGGCACTTTGGGCGATCCATATTCCAGCGATCCGTGGTGGCTCAGAATCATGTGCAGCAGCAGATCGCGGACTGCGGGCGGAAAACCGGGAACCTCGCGAATGGCGTCCTCGACCATGCGAACTCCGATCGAGATATGCCCGAGCAACTGGCCGGCCGTGCTATAGCCCAGACTACGCGCGTAATGCAGTTCGGTGATTTTCCCGATGTCGTGCAGAATTACGCCGGCGAGCAGCAGATCGAAATCGATATCCGGATAGTGGGCGGCCGTGAATTTCGCCAGGTGGCACAGCGAGAGCACGTGCTCGATCAGCCCGCCAATGAAACTGTGGTGCACGGATTTCGCGGCCGGGGCCGTACGGAACGCCAGCGCGACCGCCTCATCCGCGAAAATCCGTTCGAGCAACTCCTTTAAATAGGGATCCGTCATGGACGCGATCCATTGGCGCAACTCCGCGAACATTTCGTCGCGATCGCGGCGTGAGGCCGGAAGAAAATCCGCGATATCGACTTCCGAGGGCGGCACCGGTTGCAGCTTGTGAATCGTGAGCTGGGGACGATTCTGAAAAACCTGCAGGACGCCTCGGACGCGAATAAAATCGTCCTTATCGAACGCTCCCAGCACCTCCTGCGCGTTATCCCACATCTTGGCGTCGACGTCGCCGGTGCGATCGGCGAGAGTGAGAGAAAGATACGGCTCGCCCGTCTTCTTTTGACGGACGTCTTTGTTCTGAACCAGGAACACACCCTGCACGGGCTGGCTCGGGACAAGTTCCGAGATGTAAGGCGATTTCATTTTTCGATGGGACGCGTCCCTACTTGCTGGAGGACGAGGTCCCGGTCTGCTGCGCTGTCGTGCCCGGAATCGGGATGACGCCGAGCAAGCGCTTGTGGCGAATGCGCGAAGCGACTTCTTCTTTCGTCACCGTCTCCGGCTTAATCTCGGCCGGGTCCACCCATGCCGTGTTCTTGCCGGGCGCCGCGCCGCTATCGTCGAACCCGGGCTTGATTTCCAGGAACGCGTCCACGCGCAGTTGCGTCAGAAACTTCCGCATTTCAGGCTGCATGCGCGGTTGGAAAAGCTTGGCCCGAATGTCGTTCTCCGCTTCCTCGAACGATGCCAGCCCAGCCTTCGGATGGTCCTCCACTTTCAGGATCAGAAATCCGTTGCCGATATTAATCGGATCCGTGACGAAGCCGCGCGGCTGATCCCACACGGACTTCTCGATATCCGCGCGCAGCTTCCCTTTTTCGTACGCGCCGATGTCACCACCCTGCTGCGCGGTCGCGGAATCCGAGTTGGCCTGCGCCATGTCTTCGAACTTCTCGCCCTTCTTGGCGCGCGCCGACAGATCCTTGGCTTTCTTCTCGGCCGCCGCTGTGGCGGCCGCATCCTTCCCTTCGGTGGAGACCAGCAGTTCGCGCAGGAAGACGCGCTCTTCGCGCTGGAACTCGTCCTTATGATCGTTGTAATACTTCTCCAGTTCTTCCTTCTTGAAATTGATCTTTCCGCTGACCTCCTGGCGGACCACGCGGTTCGTCAGCATCTGATTCTTGAGCTCGTTCTTGTAATCCTCGAAGGGCATAGCGGTCTCCTGGCGCACGAATTCCTGGAATTTCTCCGGATCCGCGATCTTTGAGCTCCGCTGGATATCGGCCAGCTGCTTATTGATCTCGGTATCGACGTTGATGTTGAGTTCCTTGGCGCGCGAAATCATCAACAGCTGATCGATCCGGTCCCGCAGGATGTTCTTCTCCGCCAGCGCGACTTCCTCATTCAGGCGCGCGATGGAGACGCCCTGTTGTTGCCGCATCCCGTTCTCAATCTGTTTGCGGCTGCGCTCGTAATCGTTACGCGTGATAATGTCGCCGTTCACTTTGGCGATGATCTCGTCGACCACCGTAATCTCCGCGCCGCGCGCCAGACAGGCCGCGGCGATTCCGATAATGACGTAACGGCGCATACACTGATTATAACGTTTACAGGGTTGCGTGTTACGGGTTTAGGGCGCCAACGCCGCCAGCGACTCCCGCAGGAAAACCACTGCCGATCCAGTTCCCTCGGCCGCCGGCAGCGGGAGTTTGAGCACGCCCGCCGGCGTGAACTGCGCCCCTTCCAGGTTTGAAACCAGCGCCATCAGACGCACCGGATCGGCTTTCGAACCCGGATGAAATTTGATGCTCGCTGTGGCGCCGCGCCGGTCGATCGCTTCGATTCCCAGGCTTTCCGCTTGCGTTTTCAGGAGAGCGAATTCCACAAGTGTATGCAGCGCCTCGGGCGCCGGACCGTATCGATCGGCCAGCTCCGCGCAGACTTTGCCGGCTTGTTCGGCGTCCTTGGCGTCGGCGATCCGTTTGTACGCGCGCAGGCGTTGCTGCTCATCGGCGATGTAGGAGGAGGGAATGCGAATATCCAGTCCCAGGTTCAGCGCCGAATGCACTTCGAGCGGCGCTTCTTCGCCCTTGAGCTCGTGGACGGCTTCATCGAGCAGCCGCAGATACGTGTCGAAGCCGACGGCCGCGATATGGCCGTGCTGCTCGCCGCCCAGGATGTTGCCGGCGCCGCGTAGTTCGAGATCGAGCGCGGCGATCTTGAATCCCGCGCCCAGGTCCGAGAATTCGCGCAGGGCGGCCAATCGCTTGCGCGCAATTTCGCTGAGTTCAGTGTCTTGAGGAACCAGAAGATATGCGTAGGCTCTGCGATTAGACCGTCCCACGCGGCCGCGCAATTGGTAGAGCTCGGAGAGGCCGTGGCGCTCGGCGTTCTCGACGATGATGGTGTTGGCCAGAGGAATATCCAGTCCGTTTTCGACGATGGTGGTGGACACGAACACGTCGTATTCGTGGCGCATGAAGCCCAGCAGCACGCGCTCCAGTTCCTTCTCATCCATCTGGCCATGGCCCACGCCGATGCGCGCGCCGGCGACCAGTTCCTGCAGCATCGCCGCGCGCGAAAAAATGGAATCGACGCGATTGTGGATGAAATACACCTGGCCGCCGCGCCCGATTTCCTGTTCAATCGCCGTGCGAATCAGTTGCTCGTCGAACTTCGCCACCACCGTATGGATCGCCAAGCGGTCCTTGGGCGGCGTTTCGATCACGCTCATATCGCGGATGCCGAGCATCGACATGTGCAGCGTGCGCGGAATCGGAGTCGCGCTCATCGCGAGCGCATGCACGTTGTGGCGCAACTGCTTCAAGCGTTCTTTGTGGCGCACGCCGAAGCGCTGCTCTTCATCGACGATCATCAATCCGAGATCGCGAAAGACGACATCCTTCGAGAGCAGCCTGTGCGTGCCGATGGCGATGTCGATCTTGCCATCCGCCAAATCCTCCAGCGCCTGCGGAATCTCCTTCTTGTTGCGCATCCGCGAAAACATTTCGATGCGCACCGGAAAAGCCGCGAAGCGCCGCTTGAACGTTTCAAAATGCTGAAACGCCAGCACGGTGGTGGGCGCGAGGACGGCCACCTGCTTGCCATCGCCCAGCGCCTTGAAAGCCGCGCGCATGGCGACTTCCGTCTTCCCAAAACCCACGTCGCCGCACAGCAGGCGATCCATGGGGTGACCGACTTCAAGATCGCGTTTAATGTCCTTGATCGCCGAGAGCTGGTCCTTTGTTTCGGTGTATTCGAAGGCGTCCTCGAATTCGCGCTGCCAGTTGGAATCGCGGGAAAACGCGAAGGCCTCCGCCGCGCGGCGCTGGGCATAAAGCTTTAGAAGCTCGTCGGCCATGTCGCGCATCTTCGCTTTGACGCGCGTCTTCCTTTGCGTCCAAGTGGCTCCGCCGAGGCGATCGAGCGGCGGACCGCTTTCCCCGCCGCCGCGATATTTCTCGACCAGATCCAGACGCGTGAGCGGCACGTAGAGCTTGGCGTCGCCCGCGTATTCGAGCAGCATGAAGTCGCCCTTCTGCTCGCCTTGCGCGATTTCACGAAGCCCGAGAAAACGCCCGACGCCGTGCGTCGTGTGGACCAGATAGTCGCCCGGTTTCAGATCCGAAAGATCAGCGGCGAAGGCGGAGTGGCGGTTTTGGGAGATGCCTGGCTCGGCGACCAGAGCCGAGGGATCGAAGAGGTCCTCGGCTCCAATCAATGCGATCGAGGCGTCCGGAAAAATGACGCCGCGCCGCACCATTCCTTTGATGAGATAAGTGCTGGCGACGGGGCCGGCCATATAGGCGCGTTCGGCGAGATAGGGCGAGGCCGCTTCGTTCGAAGCCAGCCCCAGTTGGAACGGCACGCTGTACTCGCTCAGAATGTCGGCCAGACGTTCCAACTCGCCGTTGGAGGGCGCGAAAAAGGCCACGCGATAGCCTTTCTCCACCATCGTTTTTGTCTCGGCGACGGCCACCTGCATGCTCCCGTGAAACGCGAGCGAAGGGCGCGTCGCAATATGCGGCGTGTTTGGATCGAGGTCCAACTGGCGCAAGCGCAGTTGCTCGCGCCCGCGCACGCGCTCTTCGAACTCCTCCCAACGCAGGAATGTCGCCGCGGCCAGTGGCCCTGTATCCGGCTGCTGCTCGATGCGTTTCCACAGGCGCTCGGAAGCCGCGCGGATCTGCTCGGGTTCGTCCAGAACCAAGAGAGCGGGCGGCCCGTTTTCGTTTTCGGAAAAATCGGCAAGCGTGCGCTCGCGCGGATCGTCGAGCGCCGCGGCGAATTCCCAGCCTGGATATTCCGCGCCCGAACCCGGCTGTCCCGTCAAGTGAGGCTGTTCGGTGAGTGGAAGCACCATCGCCTCGGTTACCTTCATTACCGACCTCTGCGTATCCACCTCGAACCGTCGAATCGACTCGATCTCGTCGCCGAAGAATTCGATGCGCAGAGGACGCGCGTTTTCGGCGGCGTATACATCCAGAATGCCGCCCCGGATCGAGTATTCGCCGGTCATCTCCACCGGCTCACGGCGCGTGTAACCGATCGATTGAAGATGCTCCTCGATCATTTCGAGAGGCATCTCCTCGCCGACGCGAAGTTCGATGGCGAGGCGCTTGTAATAACTCGCGGGATGTGTGCGCAGCAGCGCGGAGCCGACCGGTGCGACCGTCACCGGCGCTTTTCCCGACGCCATGCGCCATAATCCGATGGCCCTCTGCTCCATGATTTCGGTGTGCGGCGAAAGCTTCTGCCCGGGCAGTACGTCGAGGGCGGGAATCAGTTGCGGACGCCCCAGCTCAGGCCGCGAGATCAGGAGATCGAAAAAAGAAGAGGCATATTCCGCCATGGATTCGGCGCTCTGGTTACCGTCCGTAATCACCAGCAGCGGCCGCTCGGTGAGCTGCCACAGGAGAATAATGTAGAGCGCTTTGGCCGTGGGCGTCAGACCGGCGAGCGATAGCACCGGCTCTTCGTGGCGCACGAGCTTGCCGACCAGTTCCTGCAAGGCAGGCTGACGGCTCAACGAATGAAAGAGATCACGAACCGCGGGATGCGTCACGGCGCGATCCGGTTAAGGCCTCCGGGCAAGCAGTTCCTTCTCGATGTTGGTCGTGGAGAAGCCGGGTTCCAGGGCCAGCGCCATGACCTTTCCTCCGGCCGCTTCCACTTCCTCGCGTCCGGCGATGAAGTGCGCCCAATCGGCGCCCTTCACGAGAATATCGGGCAGCACGGCCGCGATCAGCTCGCGCGGCGTGTCCTCGTCGAAAAACGTCACGGCGTCGACGGCGGCGAGCGCCAGCGCCATGCGGGCGCGTTCGTTTTCGTCGATCAGTGGACGGCTGGGGCCCTTCAGGCGTGCGACGCTCGCGTCGGTATTCAGCGCCAAAATCAGAATTTGTCCCAGGCTCCGGGCGCGTTCGAGCAAGCGGACGTGGCCGGGATGCAAAATATCGTAACAGCCGTTGGTGAACACCACGGTCTTGCCTTCGGCGCGCCAGCGTGCTCGCGCTTCCACCAATTCCGGGCGTGAGTAGAAAATCCCCATGGAGATTCCTTTATTGTATGCGCGGTGGGCGTTCCGCCTCTTTACCCCAGCTGCGGGACGACCGTGGTGAGCAGCTGGATCATCGTCTCGCGCACGCGCTCTCCCACTGCGAGCACTTCCTCATGCACCAGCTTTTGCTGCAAGATGCCGGCCGCCATATTGGTGACGCACGAAATTCCCAGCACCCGCATTCCGGCGTGCGCGGCCGCGATGGCTTCGAGCGTGGTCGACATGCCGACCAGATCCGCACCGATCGCCCGCAGATAACGGATCTCCGCCGGAGTTTCGTAACTCGGTCCAAACAATCCAGCGTAGACGCCTTCCTTGAGACTCAACCCTAACGACCTGGCCGCGTCTTGTGCGAGTTCGCGATAGTGCGCCGAGTAAATCTCGGTCATATCCGGGAAACGCGGGCCGATCTTCTCGTCATTCGCGCCGGTCAGAGGATTCATGCCCGTGAGATTGATGTGATCGCTAATTAGGACGAGATCACCGGGACGATAGGTGAGATTGATGCCGCCCGCCGCGTTGGTCAGGATGACGCTTCTAACGCCGCGGCGAGCCAGTTCGCGGATGCCGAAGACCACTTGAGCGGGCGAGTAGCCTTCATACAAATGGGCCCGTCCCGCGAGCACGATCACGTCCCGGCCGCCGACCGCGCCGGTGACCAGCTTCCCAGCGTGACCCTCGGCGGTTGACGGCGGCCAGCCGGCAATTTCGCCGTAGGGAGTTTCGCAAGCGTTCTCGACGGTATCGGCGAAAGTGCCTAAACCGCTGCCGAGTATGATTCCGACAGGATTCGCGTTCACAAGAGCATCCCGGCAATGCACGCCGACATGAAATTCGCCATGGTGCCGGCCGCGACCGCCTTCATTCCCAGTCGCGCGAGATCCGATTTGCGCGAAGGAGCTAGGGCTCCGATGCCGCCTACCTGAATCGCTACCGAGCTAAGATTCGCAAAGCCGCACAGTGCGTAGGTCGCGATCACGAAAGATTTCTGATCCAACGCAGAAGCGATTTTACCCAAATCCACGTATGCCACAAATTCGTTCAGGATCAGCCGCGTGCCCAGCAGATTGCCGATGGCCGCGCTATCGGCCCAGCGCACGCCCATCAGCCACGCGACGGGGGCGAAAACATGTCCCAAAATCGCCTGCATGGTCGGCGGCATCCAGCCGAATCCGTGCACGCCGTGGATCCCTCCCAGAATTCCGTTCACCAGAGCGATCAGCGCCAGAAAAGCGATCAGCATGGCGCCGACGTTCAGGGCCAGATGCAGGCCATCGGAGGCGCCGCGCGCCGCAGCGTCGATCAGATTCACGCCGGGTTTCTCCACTTCGATTTTCACGCTGCCCGCCGTGACCGGCTCGCCCGTTTCCGGCATCAAAATCTTGGCGAGCATCAGTGTGGCGGGCGCGGTCATAATCACGGCCGTCAGCATGTGGCGGATCTCCACGTGGGCGATCAAAACGTAGGCCGCCATCACCGATCCGGAAATGTGCGCCATTCCGCTCACCATCACCGTAAATAATTCGCTGGGCGTCAGGCTCGCGAGAAAGGGTCGAATGGTGAGAGGCGCTTCGGTCTGCCCCATGAAGATGCTGGCGGCCACGTTCATCGATTCGGCCCCGCTGGTTCCCATGACGCGCTGCATCAGGATGGCCATAGCCTTCACGAACAGCTGCATGATGCCGAGATAGTAAAGGATCGCAAAAAATGACGCGATGAAAATGATGATGGGGAGAACTTGAAAGGCGAAAATCACGCCGAACTGATCGTTCGCGGACCCGAGCTTGTCGCCGAAGAGAAACCGGCTGCCCTCCGCCGAATATTCGATCAGATGATTGACGCCCGTGCCGATCACCTGAAATACTTTGCCAAAGCCTGTTTTCAGCACCAGGAATGCGAAGCCGAACTGCAGGCCCAGGCCCCAGAAAATGACGCGCGGCTGGATCGCCGGGCGGTTGTTGGAAAAAAGATATGCCGCCGCCAGGATCGCCGCCAGGCCAAGCAGGCCGGTGAACCGTCCCATGGCCGCAGGCGATCAGCCCACCACTTCGAGAATCAATTCGCGGCTTTCGGGCGCCGTGCCGGAGATGCGGAAGGCGTCCTCCACCAGCTGCGCGGCTTCGTCCACGTTGTCCTCGCGCGTGTAGTACAGGCGGCACAAGACCCCGCCCGCATCCACTTTTTGGCCGACCTTCACTTCGAGAATGACGCCCACCGCGGGATCGATGACGTCTTCCTTGGTGTCGCGGCCGGCGCCGATCATGGCGGACGCCTGTCCGATGTACTGGGCGTCGATGGCGCTGATGTAGCCGGCTCGCGGAGAACTGATCTCGCGCGCGCCCGTCGCGTTCGGCAGCAGCTCGAAACGATCCAGCACCGCCGCATTGCCGCCCTGCGCCGTGATCACCTCTTTGAGCTTGCGATAGCCTGAGCCATCGAGCAGTTTCTTTTGCGCGATATCGCGCGCTTCGTCGAGCGTCGCGGTGATTTTGCCCAAGTGGATCATGCGCGCTGCCAGTTCCAGCGAAAGCCGCGTAAGGTCGGCCGGTCCGGCGTTCTGCAACGTCTGCGAAACTTCCATTACCTCCAAGGCATTGCCGATGGCGTAGCCGAGCGGCTGGTTCATATCGGTGATCAGCGCCTGCACGCGTTTATCCATGCGGCGTCCGATGCCCACCATCATCTGCGCGAGGCGCCGCGCGTCCACTTGGCGCTTCATGAAAGCGCCCGCGCCGACTTTGACGTCCAGCACAATGGCGTCGAGGCCCACGGCGAGTTTCTTGGACATGATCGACGATGCGATCAGGGGAATCGATTCGACGGTGGCCGTTGCGTCGCGCAGAGCGTAGAACTTCTGGTCGGCAGGCGCGACCTCGGCGGTCTGCCCGATAAACGCCAGTTTGTGATCGGCCAGTTGCGAGCGGAATTCGTCGATGTTCAGATTGGTGCGAAAACCCGGAATGGATTCGAGCTTGTCGAGTGTGCCGCCGGTGTGGCCGAGAGCGCGTCCGGAAATCATCGGGACGACTACGCCCGCCGCTGCCGCAATCGGCGACGCAATCAGGCTGGTCTTATCGCCGACGCCTCCGGTGGAATGTTTATCCACCTTGACTCCTGGCACCGACGACAGATCCACCTTCTCCCCGGAGGCCATCATGCGCTCGGTCAGTGTAGTGACCTCCCGGTCGGTCATGCCCGCAAAAAAAACGGCCATGAGAAACGCCGCGGCCTGATAGTCGGGAATGGTACCGTTGGTATAACCGTCTACGATGAAGGCGATTTCTTCGGCCGAAAGTTCCTCGCCATTCCGCTTGCGGTGAATCAAGTCAACTGTGCGCATTAACTAAAGAGCGTAGCATCTTCCTTAACTCCATGTAAAGGAACCCTCTTATTTGTTTGAGCTTGCGCGGAAAGGATGCGTCTGAAAAGGGCTCACCGGCGAGCGCGATCCGGAATCGGGCAGCCGGAATCGGGGAACCGAAGGAACCTCTAGCTCCCCGCCGCCAGCACGCGCCGGGCGTAGTCCACCGTACTGATCGCCACCAGAGCGGCGACGGCCCATTCCAACCCGACGACGGCCGCATGAACGGCGATTCCATTCAGTTCGCCGACTCGAAAGCAGATGAAGAGAATCTGGGCGAACGTACTGGTTTTACCCCATGCCGACGGAGGAAAATCGCGACGGCGTCTGGTTAGATAGAAACCGGCGGCGGCGAAAAGAATCAAGAGATCCCGTCCCAGCACGATAAAAGCAAGCCACGGCGCCATCAGGCGCGCTAACAGCAGCATGAGGAACATGCCGCTCAACAAGAGCTTATCGGCGATAGGATCGATATAACCGCCGAGCCGCGAAGCGGCCTGGAAACGGCGGGCGAGGAATCCGTCGGCGATGTCGGTCAGACCGATGGCGATGAATAGCCAGATCACCGGCGTGTACGCCCGCTGCCAGGTCAGCCAGAAAAGAAACGGAGTCGCCAGGATGCGCGCGATCGTCAGCAGGTTGGGAATGTGCTTCATAGGGGGCGCGGGGTGAAACAAAAAGTGCCGGATCGCAAATGCCTACGATAGCAGCGCGGAAGCGATCGCGTTGCACGCGCGCGACGTGGCGCGAACACCCGTGTTTGCTGCGTCCGTCTACGATACCAGCGCGTGCGCCACGCGTGTGGCGAGCTGGTCGAAACTGATGATCTCGTAGAGCGTCGGGTCGGACATGATGCGATTCACCAGCGCGAAGTGCATGGCGTGGCCGGCGCGTTCCGCAATCACATGCCCGAGCAGAGGCTTGCCGATCAGCGCGAGATCGCCGATCAGGTCGAGCGCCTTGTGACGGCAGCACTCGTCGGGAAAACGCAGGCCGCCGGGATTCAGGATTGACGAGCGATCGAAGCACACGGCGTTGTCGAGCGACGCCCCGCGAATCAAGCCCATATTGCGCATCTGCCCGAGTTCATACTCGAAGCCGAAGGTCCGGGCGGGCGCGATGTGCCCGGCATAATGATCCGGCGTCACTTCGGTCTCCAGAACTTGGCGCCCAACCAGAGGATGCGGAAAGTAGACATCGCAGGTAAGCAGAAACCGGTCCGAGGGAAGTATCGTGATGCGTTTGCCGCCGCCTTCGACCGACACCGGGCGGCGAATGCGGAGAAAGCGCTTGCGGCGCCGGAATTCCTTGATGCCGGCCTCCGTGATCAAATCGACAAACGGAAGACTGCTGCCGTCCAGGATCGGAACCTCCAGGTTGTCGATCTCCACAAAGGCGTTGTCGATGCCCATGCTGTAGAAGGTACTCAGCAGGTGCTCGGTGGTGGAAATCAGCACGCCTTGACGCATCAGGCTGGTCGCGTAGCTGACTTTCTGCACGTAACGCCAGCTGGCGGGGATCAGGAAACGGTCGAGGTCGGTGCGGACGAAAACGATTCCAGTGGAGGGAGGGGCGGGAACGATACGAATGCGGACCGGAACTCCCGAATGAAGGCCAACTCCCGACGCCTCGACGGGCCGCTGGACCGTAGTTTCAAATCGCAATGATAGGCCTCCCAGACATGGTGTACTAAACCATCCATCCATGTTAGCAAACGGGGCTCACGCCGGAACGGGTTACATCAAAGAAAAAAAGGAGGTTGCGGGCCAAATTCATGTGTCATGGGAGACACGTAAATTGAAGTCGACTGTGGTAATTTTGCAACAACCTGCTATGCATCGAGAGCGAATCCACCGCTGGCGCGTATTTCTCAAAAACCTAGGAACCTACCTCATCGGCGCGACCTATATGTCGCCGTCGCGCCTAAGCCCAGAACATTCACCTAACAGCTGTGCGAGGGGAACAGCGCTCGTCCGTTCCCGTTTTTTTCGTTGGGCGTCCAGCGAGGAAACAAAATCGTCCAGTGGCCTTAGCTAAAGAACATCCCGACCGTTAGCCGGCTAGTTTGTGCAGAAGACGTTGCCTTCCTGATCTTGCTGTGGGTAGCAGGGGACGATCGGGGTAACTGAAGTGAGGGTCGTGTTGGTCAGGTTTGCGCGGAGGCCCAGCGTTTTAATCCAGTAGGGGCATCCGGAAGCGCCGCACGCGCTGACGGCAGCGGCGGACGTGTCTTGCGAACTGATCACCATCATGCCCGTGTGGCCGGCGGTCTGCGGAAATTGAGTGTTCAGCATGAAGGAGGTATGCGCCCCATAGGCCAACTGCATGGTGGTCGAATAGAAGTTATTGCCGTTCTGGTCATAGAATGAGATCGCCAAATTTGCGGTCTGCGCTCCCGCGTACTGATATGGCTCATCCCCCTTGGAGTTGGCCAGAGCCACGCCATAGGAGGCCGTCGTTTCATCGAACGGAAAGGCGATGATGGAGTCGAGCCCGGTATCCAGCGGACAAGATGCTTCCACTAAGTTGGCCAAGGGCAGGCCAAAAACCGCGGAACCCGCGACCGTGTAGTCATAGGTTGGAGTTGTGGTATCAAGGACCGCGAATCCCTCCACGGGCGCGCCGCTGCCGTTGGTCTGAATGATGGTCGAACCTCCCACAGGAAGCGTGCCGGTTATAACAGGCCCCGTGCCCGCTGTGGTAGCGAGCGAAAGCGGATTGCCGTTGTCGTCGTAGAAGGACAGAGTGTACGGAGCCGCGTACGTATTCTCCAGATTGACGAGCGTGATGATCGTATATTCTCCGCCTCCGGCCACGATCTGAGTGAGTGTGCCTCCGCCCGGCCATACCGCGTCCGATGCGTGCGCCGGCGCCGAGAGCGACACATAACTCAAAGACACAAAGACGAACCAAATTGAGTGTCTAATGCTTTTAAACATCTTTCCTCCGCCTAACATTCGAGACGTGATTTGTGAGATAAGGTTGCTCCCGATTTGAAAAATCCTGATGAGAGGACCGCAAAAGTCTCGAACGGCATAACCACATTCCAGTTCCGTCTTCCCGAGCGCGGCCGAGGGATCTGCTTTTGATACCGCACCGTCAACGATTTCGCAGGTTGGGTTCAATCTCACCTCCGCGCCGGGAGGGTTTCGCCGCAGCACAGACTAACAACAGATCCCTCGACTGCGCTCGGGATGACCGACCTCTGACCTGGGATGGAAACACAGCGTCCAGAATGACGGCACGAGAGAGGTGAGAGCAACTTTTTTCGCGAACTCGTGTTGACGGGCGGGACCGATTACTTTCCGCCGCCGCAGTGTCCGCCGGGGCAGCGGTTGTTCTCTTCGCAGACGTACTCGACCATGCCGTTCTTTTCCCACTCCGGACGGGCGCGGATCTTGAACTCCTGGGACCACGGTCCGACGAAGATTTTGGGATCGTCAATGGTGAGGTTGTAAGAAAGAGTTTTGGGATCCTGATACTTAATGCGCTCGATGGTCTTCAGCGCATCGCTGTGCATGCGGTATTCCTTGTTGTTCGAATAGAAGTAATCGTCGAGGGACCAGCGCTTGAAGCCGGTGGTTTCGATCACCAGCGTGTCGCCTTCCCAATGACCGACGGGATCGCCGTAGAAGGTGGGCTCCATGTCTTCGCGATGCTTGCGCCCATCGAGCGGGATTACACGCGTCATGCGCTGGAATTCGTGAACCATCACGAGGTTGTCTTTGTTCTGGAAAAACTGCATGGCGTAAGCGGAGAGCATGCCGGAAGGAAAGCCCGCGGGCATGCAAAAATCACGGGGCTCGTCGTGACGCGGATCGCCGTTGCGCGGTTCAAGGAAGGCTTCGCCGCCGGGCTTGAGAGGAGCGAAATACTTGCGATCGAAGACCGTCGCCGAACAATGGCACTGCTCGCCGTCGGATTTGGGCCATTCGTAGAACCCCGTGAAATCCGGCTTGCCGTCGGCGGTGCGGGGAATCCCCGCCAGCGAGGAGTTTGTACTTTTGTTTTGGGCCGCGAGAGGCGAAGCCCCGGAACTACAAAGCAGCACAAAACCAGCGAGGCCTACGGCGGCCATCGCGAACGGAGAAAAACGCCCGGTCTTTTTCATCTCATTATTCCTACCACAATCCGTCATTTCGTTAAGCGTTCGTTACGCTCGGCCAAAAAAGCAGGTCCCTCGACTTCGCTCGGGATGACGACGAAGGGTGACACGGGCGCCTACTTCTTGTCGTCGTCCGGCTTGCGATCTTCGTTGCCCGCGGTGAACACCATGCGTCCATCGGGGAAGGTCACTTTCGAGCCGTTGCCGTTGTTCGAGCCGTCTTTCGCGGCGAAGCCTTCGACGGTGATCACCATACCCGGCTGGATCGAGCTGCGCATGACGCCGCGCCGCATCAATTGTCCCGGAGCGCCGCCCGAGAAGCCCCAGTTGGTCACGGTGCCATCGGGATTCTTCACGTCCACATAAAACCAGATGTGCGGATTCTGCCATTCGACTTTGGTCACGGTGCCCATGACCTTCAAGGGTTTGGTGGAATCGAATTCCGCGCTGAAGGAATGATGAGCCTGAATGCCCGTCGCCAGACCGGCGAGCAACAGAGGAACGACAAGGAGCGTTTTCATAAGCGTGACTGTCTTAAACCTGACTGTCTTCAAGATGATGGCCATAAGTCGGAGGTTACACCCCGTCTCGGGGCACGAACCTGACTTATTCTCTCAAACTTTTCACGGGAACTGGGAAGGCGGCGAACTGAGGCAAATCACCACGAAGACACCGACCGCACCGCCTTCCGCTTTCCGGGCTACACTGCTCTTATCTCAAAAAGCGGAGCGGGACAATATCGTATTTCGTTCGCCACGGCCGGACCGTTGCTCGCCGTGGCGCTGGTATTGATTCTCTATTGGCCGGCTCTTCGTCATCCCTACCGTCTTGACGATTTTGCGTGGTTGTGTCTGCGCAATACAGTCACGGCGGGGCGCAGTCTCTGGTGGGCCCTTTTTTCCCCGCAAGCCCAGGGCACCATTCGGCCGCTCGGCGAGCGGCTGTGGTTCCTGCTGGCCTCCTCCCTGTTTGGGCTGAATCCGGTCCCGCTGCATCTCCTCGCATTGTGCACGCAAGTGGCGAACGTCTTGCTAATGGCCGATACCGGCTGGCGTCTGACCGGTTCCCGTCACGCAGCGGCAATCGCGGCGATTCTGTGGGTCATCAACGATGCCCTCGTGGACCCTATTGTATGGGCTTCCGCATTTAACGAGGTCCTGTACACTTTTTGGCTGCTCCTCGCATTTAACGCGTTTTTGCGAGGCATTTCGTCGCGAAGACCGGTGTGGCTTGTGGTCCAACTGCTTGCCTATCTCCTGGCGCTGGGTACGCTCGAGCTTGCGGTGATGTTTCCGGCGATCGCCGCGGCCTACGTGATCCTGTTCGAGAGGAGCCGATGGAAAGACGTCCTACCATCGGCCGTCCTCTCCGCCGCATTCATTGCCATTCACCTATGGGCCGTGCCGCTGCCTCAGGGAGGGCCCTACAAACTTACGCTGGGATGGGGCGTGCTCGGGAATTTGCTGCATCGATGGGCCACCGTTCTGGGTCCCGAGGAGTACGGCCGCATCCATCCAATAAACTTTTCGGGAACGAACTTGCCGGGAATGAACTTTCCGGCGAACTTTGTCCTGACGCGCCTCGCCACCGTGGCGATGAGTACGGCGATTCTCCTATGGGCCGCCGTTTCCGCGCGAGTCGGGCGATGGATCCCGGTTTTCTGTCTTGCCTGGTTTGTGATCCCCTTGGCGCCGACGTTGCCGCTTGCCGACCGCTCCGTCCTGTACTATGCATTCTTACCGTCGATCGGGCTCGCCTGGCTCGCGGGCGATGCCATCGTCCGGGCCGCCACTTGGCAAGGCCGTTCTGTCGCGCTTGCATGCGCCGCCCTGTACGCCGTGTGCCAGATTCCGTCGGCACTTTTCGTGCGCGACTGGGACCGGGACCGATCCCTCAACATGGCCGCGCGCGAAGCTCGTCTTTCGGAATCCGTCCGTGAAATCCGGCGCAGGCAGCCGGACGGCCCGGTGTTCCTTTCCGGCCTCGACTGGGAACAATTCCGGTGGGGACTTTGTTACGGCGAGCTGGCCCGCGAGGGTTTCACGGATCTCCACGTGCTCCCCGACGCGGACGCGCACGGGATGCTGATCCCGCCGAAGGAATGGTGTTCAACCCCGGATTTCCAGCTTTCTCGCGAGGAGACAGCGCGCCTGCTGCGCGAAGGGCGGGCGAGAGTGTACGACGTCTCCGCATCGCCGCCCGTTGAGATCCGCCCGTAGATCGCTTTCGGTGCGGCGATCCTAGCCTGTAGCGATCCTACTTCAGGTCGTTTCGATAAACCACGCCGCCCTTCATGACGAACTTCACGCGTTCCGTCTCCGTGATGTCGGCCAGAGGATCTCCCGAGACGGCGACCAGATCCGCGTAGCGTCCCTTTTCCACGATGCCGACGTATTTGCCGAGTTCGAAATTCAGGCTATCGGCGGCGTTCAGCGTAGCCATCTGCAGCGCCTGCGCGGGCGTCATGCCCCACTTCACAAAATAGGCGAACTGAAACGCCTGCGCGCCGTGCCCCTCGATATACGCGCCGCTGCCGAACACCTCTTTGAAGCCTTCCCGAACCAGGCGTTTGAAGCTGAGCTCGGTGAGCGAAAAGCGCGTGTACTTGCCGCCGGAGGACTTCAAGTCCTTTTCCTCCAGCTCGCCGATCAGATCCCACAGGGTCTGCTGAACAGGGCGAATGGTGCCGTCGGGGAGCGGCACTTTCAGCAGGCGGATGGTTTCGTCGTCGAGACCGGGCGCCCCGGTTACGCCGACGGTCAGATGCATCGGCAGGTCGACGCCCGCGGCGATGCAATTGCGCAGTCCCTCGCCGCCGTAGGCGTGGCAGGCGACCTTCAGGCCGCGGCGATGCGCCTCATCGACAATCGCCTGATTCTCTTCCAGTGTGATGGAGGGAACATTGATCATCGTGCCGTCCGGCTTAAATGCTCCGCCACCGCCGTTCGTATCGGGATAGCCACTGCCCTCGTAATCCTCCGTTTCGTAAACCTTGATCCAATCGACGCCGTAGTGCGATCGCTCACGCACGGCCGCGCGGGCCAGCCACGGCGAGTTGACGTCGGCTTCGAGCTGGAAGGACGGAATGCCGGGGCCTTTTCCAAACGGGACGACCATCGAAGGCGCCGCATAATAGTTGCCGGCGCGCGGGACAAGCTGGGGGCCGGAAACCTGCAGGCGCGGGCCCGGAATCTGCCCCTTGTTGATGGCGTCGCGCAGTTCGACGATCGCGTAGGTGTACTGCGAGCCCATATCCTGCAGCGTGGTGAAGCCGGCGTACATGTCCTTCCACGCATAATGCAGACCGATAAGAGTATTGCGGCCGTCGTTCGGCTCGGGATCCTGCATCAGGTGGACGTGGCGGTCGATTAAGCCGGGCATCACCGTGGCTCGGCTCAGGTCGATCACGCGGGCGCCTTGCGGAATCTGGATGCTGGCCGCCGGTCCGACGTCCGCGATGCGATCGCCCTTAATGACGATCACTTGATTCGTGAGGTTCTTTCCCGAGCGGGCGTCAAAAAGACGTCCGGCGCGAATGGCCACGCCTTCGGGCGGCGGAGCCTGCATCTCCATGCGAGCGGGATTAAAGGGAGGCGCCGCGGGACGGGGGTTCTGGGCGCGCATCGCCGCCGGAACGAGCAGGCTCGCGAGCACCAGGAAGCTCCTGGACAGGGACCATCTCCGCAAGGAAGTTTTCAGCATGACGACGACGTCAACCTCGTTTCTCTACACTTCGGGAATGCCCGCGATGGCGCGCAGTTGCCAGTATATCGTGGGGACGTAGCCGCTTTTTCGGTTTGGGCGGATACTTCTCGATGGATTTCCGCACCATGTCCTCAAGCTTGCCCTCGATCGATGTCGGAATCGAATTCCACCGTCACCTTTTGCGCGAACGCGCAAGGAGCGAGCAACACGAGGAGCGGCAGCCATCTCATGAGAGGCACTCTATCATATGGCCCGCTCAATGCGTAATTTACCAGTGCGCGAGCTCGCGGACGGCCTGTCCCAAGCGTTTGCTGGCGATAAACTCCTGACCGTTGTCGAGCGTCACGAGCCAGCGCTGGCTGCTGAGGACGCTCATCTTTCTCACATGCTCCACGTTGATGAGGGCGCTTCGGTGGATGCGGCGGAAGTTTGACGCCGCGAGCCGCTCCTCCAAAGCCTTCAGCGTCTGCGTCGCCAGATATTTGCGCTTGGCGGTGACGATGTGGACCAGATCGCCTTCGGCCTGAAAAGCGAGAATTTCGTCGGCCCGCAGCAGGAAGTATTCGTCGCCCGCACGGCCCACGATTTTGCGGACCGGTTGCGGCGACGAAGCATCGGGGAGTTCCTGCATAGCCGCGAGCTTCTCGAGTGCCTGTCTTCCATTGATGCGCCGCGCACGCTCCACGGCCTCGGCCAGCCGCTGTTGCCCCACCGGTTTCAGCAGGTAATCAATCGCGCCGGCCTCGAAAGCTTGAATCGCAAACTTGTCGTAAGCGGTGACGATCACGATCGAGGGCACGTGCGCGCCGTGCTTGAGCCGGCGCACGACGTCAAGCCCTCCCATGGCGGGCATTTGCAGGTCGAGCAGCACGAGATCCGGGGCGTGCTGGGCGATGAGATCGAGCGCGCGGAGGCCGTCGTCCGCTTCGCCCGTGATTTCGATGTTGCCGATCGCCCCCAATTCCTCGCGCAGAATCCGGCGGGCAACGGGCTCGTCGTCGACGATGAGAACCTTCAACGCCACGCACGGGGCGGGCGGCTCGCGGACGGGGGCATGCACATCGAACAGGATCTCAGACGGCCACGGGTATCGCAATGGAGCGGCGCACGGGAATCGAAAAACCGACTTCCGTAACGTGACTCCCCGTGGCGTCGTCTTCCGTGGCGACGCGGATGTCGGCCTCCTCGCCGTAACACAGAGTCAGGCGGCGGCGGACGTTGGCGAGCCCGATGCCGGAGCCGGCATCGAGACGATCGGCGGAATTCGATTCCCCCGGATGCAGCTCGGCAGGCCGCAACTCGAAAGGCTTCCCCTCGCCGGAATTGGAGACGGTAACGACGACGCGGTCTTCGCGGGTGGCGATGCGCAAGTGCACGAAGCCATCCCCGGGACGCGCGGCCACGCCGTGTTTGACCGCATTTTCAACGAGCGGCTGAATGGAGAGCACCGGAATCTCGGCGGCCAGCGCCCCGGGGTCGGCTTCCACGTGCGTCCGCAGCTTCGGCCCCAGGCGCAGCTGTTCGATCTCCAAATAAGCGCGCACGATTCTAAGCTCCTCCGAAACCGGTATGAAAGTGCGGTCCGATTGCAGGAAGTAGCGGAAGATGTCGGCCAGGTTCAGAACCAGGCGGCGCGCGTCGGCGTTCTCGCGCGAGATGGTCCCATACAGGGTGTTGAGCGAATTGAACAAAAAGTGCGGATTGATTTGCGATTGCAGCGCGCGCAACTCGGCTTGCGCGACGAGCTGCTGCATCTGCTCGCCGCGCAGATGTTCCACGTGCTCGATGGCGGCGGCGGCCAGGCGGCTTAGCACTGCGAAATCCTCACTTAGATAGCGGCGTCCTCCGGCGCGCGGTCCCAGCAAGAGGAACCGGACATCCCCGCGGGCGAAGTTCAGAGGCACCACCGCCTGCACCCATGCGGGGAGGTTCCAGGCGGAAGGAGTCAGCACCGCCGCCGGAGTCGACACGGCGAGAAGGCCGGGTATGTGCCGTTCCCACGCGAATCGGCCGGCGTGGAGAAATCGTGCGACGGTCGCGGCGGCGTGATCCAGATAATCGGCTTCACTCGCGTTGTCGACGCCGCGCGCCGTGTCGCGCGCCGGATTGCGCAATTGCTCCACCGGTTCCTCGACATTGGAACGCAGGAACAGGACGCTCGTCACCAGCCGCTGCGCGCGATTTCGCACGTAGACGAAGCCGGTGAGCAGAAGGCAGCCGCCCACGAACAGCACGCCCATATCGAAGGGGTGCTGAAGATGCCCGGTGAGATCGTGGGACTGGAGCGCGCGGACGCACAGCAGCAAGGCGGCGGCGCTCAGGGTCGCGTTCACGATGAAGCGCAGGAACGTGTCCATTAATAGGAAGCGATAATCCTGCAGCAGCACCAGCAGCGCGAGAGGGAGCCCGGCATGGTGAACCGCTATTTCTCCTTCCCACATCCGGCCGGGCGTCGCCGAACCGAAATGCACGAAGGAGATGGCGAACAGGAACAGACTCATGGCGCCCGCCAGGCGCTGACCCGCCGCGCGATTGCTGGTCCGTAGATCGACGATCACGGAGATCACCGTCAGAGCGCCGAAACCGATAGTTACGAGAAGCAGGGCGGCTGAATGGAAGCGCACCGAACCGGTCAGCAGGTCGGCGACGTGCAGACCGATCGAGACCACGCTGAGCACATAACCCGCGGTCCACAGCGATCGCTGAAGCGTTCCGAGCGAAATGTGAAGGAGCACCGCCGGCAGCAGACTCAGCGCGGAGAAACTGATGGTGGTGATGATGTCGGTCGCGCCGTCGTTGCCATCGCCTCCCGCGAGGGCGATCAGAGATCCGGCGTTCCACAACATCGCCAGGCCCGCCGCGAGCGTCGGCAGAATGCTGCGTTCCTCGCGCGAGCGCCTCCAACTGACGATAAACAGGTAAAAGAGAATGCCAAAAATGAGCACGCCAGCGCAGTGCCCTATGGTATTGACCAGGACGGGACCGTGAATGAGGCGGTCGGGCATTCCAGTCTTAACGATATCCGAATTACGCGGGGTCCCGCCGCGTGCAAGGCAGAGCGCTAAATCTGTGTGGGTGAGAGCGGCGGCGCGGTCCGCCAGGAATTACTTTTTGCGCGCTCTCGGTCTAGCGAGCGCCTTGTGCGTAACTCTGGCGAGATCCTGCTTAGTGGTCTGGTGGGTCTGGCCCTCGGCCACAGTCATCATCGATCGCGGATCATAGGCAGAGATCCGAAGACCGCGACTCACCCTCAGCCAATCGGTTGTGCTCGCTCCGCCAGTCATGGGGTGTGTGGGGTGCATAGCTCGTTCCTCCTACAATGATAAGATCTTTTCGCCCGAAATTGATTTTTCCTGAATTGCGGCGAACCCAGCCGTCTTTGTAATGGCGGCCACATCGATCGGCCCGCCGACGCCGCGGACTCCGACGATCCATTTCTGCATGGAGATCGTTGCGCGTATCAGAAAGATCGACAGATCCACGCAATCCTGTAGGGACAAAAACTGGTACGGTATCGCAACGGCAAGCTTTAAGAGCCTTTGTTCCAGCGCAGCCTTCTGTGCAGCGTCTAGGGCTAGGCCCTCTTCGATGAGAGCCATCGCATTCGGGTCCAGTCCGACCATCAATCGGTTGACAAACTCGAATTGTCCTCCCCATCTCGCCCCAAATTGTCCCCCCTGTAGGGCTTCGACGGGAACGGTCGCGCCCGGTATCCTAAATTCAAAAAGGCGCCCGTAGACTGCATTAACGTCCTGGTCGAACCCGCCGACTATGAAGTACATCTGCTCCGAACTGGGAAAGTTCGCTGGCATCCGAGCGTTCCACTGGGCGAGAAAAAACGCACTTAGCTCCTTGGAGAAGTCCTCTACGTTCCGCGGCCGCACGTTCCTGTTGGCCAAATCAGCTTCAAACTCTGGGATTAGGCTGGCCGGTGTCCTCGGCTCCTGTTGTCCCAGCGCTGCGACGCCATAGGTGACCGCCCCAACGAAATTTTGGTCCTTAACCTTAAGCAGTTTCGTCGCATTGTCGAACGTTGACGGGACGACGAGAATCTCTGAGTTTGGCTGCGGGAATCTTGCGTGCAGCGTCGCGCGGCTGTCGGCGGCCAGTACGATTCCCTCAGCCCCCTTGAACACAATCGCAAGCGACATTGGGTTTCGATGATATCACAGCAATCCAGACCGAATGTACTGCCGCGTGCGATTAAGCGTCGGGAGACTTGCGTCCGGGCCTACGCTGACGCTGGCGCTTCGATGGTCACTTTCGCGCGCAGGTTCGCGACACCGAGCGTCGAGCGTTCGTCGGTAACGGTGAAGGCCACGGCGTCGTCGATCCAGTCGTGAGCGGTGCCGTCTGGATCCTGAGAAAAAATGGTCAGCGTGTAAGCCTGGGGGCACAGATCGCACAGGAAGGCGAACACCGCGGTGACCGATTCTCCGGCCTTGCGCGGGCCGATGGAAACGCCCTCGGCAGCCGTGCTGGTTCCATAAACCTCAAAGCCGATCTGCGTGCGGATGATCATCCCGAGCACGGGTTCCGCGACGTCCTCGTGAAAACGGACCGTGGCGCGCACGCTCACGTATTCGCCGCTTTTCCACACGATGGTCGGATGGCCGTTCGCGCCCAGAATTTCGAGAGAGATCACTTCCGCTCGTCCGTCGCCGCGCCGGAAGGAAGGAACCAGACGAGCCGGAATCGTTTCGCCCCAGGCCCGCACTTGTTCGGCGACCGCGCGACGATAGCGCGTTAACGTTTCACGGGGATCGCCTTTCGCGGCGAGCTCACCCGCTTCGAGCCACCACACTTCGTCGCACAGGGTCTCGAGCAGACGATCCTCGTGCGAAGCAAGCAGGACGGTGGAGCCGGAACGGCGCAGACGGTCGAGTCCGGGAAGTGTCCTCGCACGCACCAGCGCGTCCTGCGTAGCGAGAACCTGATCCAGTGCGAGCACGGCCGCGGGGGCCAAATTCAGAGGCTCGCCCAAAGCCACGTAACGGCGATTCCCGTCCGCCGCGATTTCGCCGGCAGCCGGTTCCAGCGCGCCGCCGGCGATTTTGAGCAGCTCTGACACGCCCGACTGCTTGCCACCGATCAAACCGATAATCGCGCCCGCGGGAGCCGTGGCGGTGAAGTCCTTCAGCGGCCCGGCGGAGACGCCCCGAAACTCAATCGACATTTACACACCAGCATACTTTAAGGAGATAGGTTGCGGCGATCCGTTGCGGTGAGACGGAGTTCCCAAAGCGTTCGGGAGTGGGAAAGAGCCTCTGCGGGCAATGCTACTTCAGCCACTCACCGATCCAGTCGAGGACGGTGTGATACCACAATGCGCTGTTCTGCGGTTTCAGCACCCAATGGCCTTCGTCGGGGAATATCAAAAGCTTCGACGGGACCTTTTGCACCTGCAGCGAAGTGAAAAGTTGCAGGCCCTGTCCGATGGGCACGCGATAATCGAGCTCGCCATGGATTACGAGCGTCGGCGTTTTGAAATCCTTGACGTAGCTGCTCGGCGACCACTTGTTGTAGACGTCCGGATTGTCCGTGGGCATGCCGCGGAATTCCCACAGAGGAAACCATAGTTCTTCGGTCTCCCGTGTCTCGCTTGCCAGATCGAACACGCCGTCGTGCGAGACCAGCGCCTTGAAGCGCGTCGTGTGGCCCAGGAGCCAGTCGATCATATAGCCGCCGTACGATCCTCCGGCCGCGGCCATCCTGTTCGAGTCTATATAAGGAAGCGCGGCGACTGCGTCCGCCACGGCCATGATGTCGTCATACGCGCGTCCACCCCAATCGCCATTGATTTCGTCGATGAACTTCTGCCCGTAGCCGGTCGATCCGCGCGGATTCGGCTCGATCACCACGTAGCCCGCGGACGCGAACACCTGCGCGTTCCAGCGGTACGTCCAGGATTCGCCCCACGCGCCTTCCGGCCCTCCGTGGATCAGGAACACCACCGGATATTTGCGCGCCGGAGAAAAGTTCGGAGGCTTGATGATGAAGGAGTGAACGCGCGATTTATCGTCGCTATCCACCCACATCTCTTCGAGAGGCGTCAGAGCGGCCGAGGCTAGCAGCGCGTCATTCAGATGCGTGAGCGCGACGCCTGTGCCTCCGCCGGAATTCGCGCGGAAAAGTTCAGTGGGACGCGATCCACTTTGTTCCGAATAGATCATGGTTCTGCCGTCGGAGGTGAACTGCACGTCGTCGAGGGTTGACGCGCCGCTGATGATACTGCGGACTCCGCCACCGGTCGCCGCGATCATCTGCAATTCGGTGCGCCCGCGATCCTCCATGGTAAAGAAGAGCCGCGTCGAATCGGGCGACCACGTAAAGCTATCGACCCAGCGATCGAGCGTCTCGGTGAGATTCGTGGTCTTGCCCGTCGCGCGTTCGAGGACTTGCAGGCGCCAGCGATCCGATTCGTAGCCGGGGCGAAACTGCGAAAGAAACGCCAGATATTTGCCATCGGGCGAATAGAGAGGTCCCTCGTCCGCGCCGGGATTCAGCGTGATCCTCTTTGAGTCTCCTCCGGTGAGCGGAACCGCGTAAATATCCGAATTCGTGCTCACGGCGAGATCGGGGTCGGTGTTGGCGACGTAAGCCAGCTTCGATCGAATCCGGTGAAATCGCATAGCCCCTGGGACCGCCGAGTGAAAAGGGAGGGACGTCGTAAGAGAAGGGCGTAAGATCCTTCAGCTCTGAACCGTCCGTGTTCACAACTAGAAGATGTTGCCGACGCCGGCCGCTCCATTGGTTCCAGTGGCGATACAGCAGGGAAGTGTAGACGCGGGCCTTCACCAGGCTCTTCGCATCGGCGTCGAGGTTTCGCTGATTGCAGGCGTCGTCGAAAGATCCGAGAGCCGTTTTGCAATCGGGATAAACGTTCGAGAGGAACACGATCTTCTGGCCGTCTGGAGAGAGCAGCGGACCAGATGCTTCCGTCGAAATCTTGGTGATCTGCCTCGGATTGCGGCCGTCGGCGTCCATCACCCAAATTTGCGAAGAACCGCTTTGCGATGATGCAGGTTGAGACGAAGCGTTTTGAGACGACGCGTTTTGAGATGACCCGGCGCGGTCGGAAGTGAAATAGATCTGCTTGGAATCCGGCGACCAGCGAGGATCTGCATTCGTCGTGCCCTCGCGAGTGATCTGGCGAGGCGCGCCGCCGCTCACGGGAACGACGTAAATCTGCTGAGGCTTGGCGTTCTTATCGAAATCGACGTTCACGACGGTGAAGGCGACCTGCCTTCCGTCGGGAGAAAGCACGGGATCGCCGATGCGCTGGATCTTCAGCATCGTCTCGACATCGAACGGGCGTTTTTGAGCGGATACAAGCGCGGCCAGCGCCAGCGTGGCGCAGCCCAGGGTCAGGGTGGAACGCATCTTGGACTATTCTATCGAGTCGTGGAATGCGGGACAGTGCCCGGAGACAGGAGACAGGAGACAGGAGACAGGAGACAGAAAAACAGATCCGTCGCTGCGCGCGGGATGGCCATGGGAACATCTTTCCAAGGTATCGACGGCCTGAGAGGCCGCCGCAGGCCGGGGGCCTGCCCCACAAAAGACACTGCGGACGTCGAAAAACACTTTGGGCGTTGCGGGCGGCCGGGGCTTCGCGGACTTATCGCCGTGCGTTTTCCGTTTTCAAGTCGCGCACAACGCATTCGCTGTGCGCTTCTGCCGCCGATGATTTGAAAGGCGTCTCGCGGGGGATCTAAGACTGCTTTATGGCAATCCCCTGTTTGTCCCGCTTCGACACTCCCCCGCTGATGACCGCCGCGGGCGATCCATATAGGTCGTGATCCCGCGACGATAGGATGAAACCGGTTTCAAAGTCTCCCGCCGCCGGCATACTTATAGTTGCTCGACGTTAAGCTTTTTAGGGCTTACAGGAGTTCAGTACCACTGCAATGCAGCGCTTCCTGGCCAGGAAGAAACTCGTTCACGACCGAAGAATAGCAGAGAGGATCGAGCGGATCGGTGGAAGTTATTGATGAGTCGAGGGAAGTAGCGCGTGACTGGGAAAAGGGGCCGAGGGCTCATCGGCGAAAAACAGATCCCTCTCGACTTCGCTCGGGATGACAGCGTTAGGAGAGCTTGGATGTCACAAAGTTTATTTGATCCTTTAGCAATTCCAGGCCTTCGGGGGGATAGAAGTGTAGCGTTGTGCCTAGCATCGTCGTATCGAATCGTCGGCCGCGCCAAGCTACGTTTGTAACCCCCTTGCCGAGCAGGTCTTTCGGCCATTCCCTGAGAGTGCCGCCTTCCTTGTGGGAAACAACGTTTCTCAGAATACGTGCGAACTGAAACCACGGTTCTGCTTTGTATATCTGAAACTGATTCGTCTCGTGGCAATAGAGCAGAACCAGCTCGTGACTCTCACGAATCATCGCCCTGAGCAGGCTGTTTTCGTAATTCCGGGTGAACCCGAGCGTCGGGTTGAGAACGCGTCCGGAGAGGGGACTCAAATGGACTTGTATTTCGTTCTCGTGCCCTTTGAACAAAACGGCTGCGCGCGAAGCCTCGCGCCAAGCTTCGGGCGTCACGAGCTTTGAACACATGAACCCGTAAAGAAAGTTGTTCAAGATCTTGTTGAGGCCGTTCAGAAGTTCTTCCTTCGTCACAGTGTTACTCCCAATTGGGCGCCGAGAAATATCTTAAGGTCTCAAAACCGGGAGCGGAATGCTCCCCGCTTTTCCGGCACTTTCACAGCTTCTCACGCCGGGACATATCGTTTAACGGCGATCGTACTGGAATGCTGGCGCGTTTGGGCCACGTCGTAGGCAAGCTGCATGCGGAGAAGATGATTCATATCGGGGCCGAAAGCTTTTTCGATGCGCAGGGCCATTTCCGGCGTGAGCGCGGCCTTGCCGTGGAGAAGATCCGAAAGCGTCGCTCGACGGACTTTCAAAATCTCCGCCGCCTTCGACACGCTTAAGCCGAGCGGCTCGATGATTTCGGTTTTGATCAAATCCCCCGGATGGGGAGGGTTCTTCATGGGCATCTACAACTCCTAGTGGTAATCGATTAAGTCAATATCGCTTGCGGTATTCGTTCCTTCTTCGAAGCGAAAAATCAGGCGCCAATTTCCGGTGACCGTCAGGCTCCAGAATCCCTTCATGCCACCTTTCAACGGGTGCAGCTTCCAGCCCGGAAACCGGCTGACCTGGCCGAGGTTTTCCGCGGTTTCGAGCGTGAACAAAAGCTTTCGTAACTTATCGGCCATCGCGGGCGGAACGCCCTTGACGTTATCGTCCGCGTGAAGTTGGCTCAGTCCTTTGTGGCGAAAGCGGACAAGTCGCATCTCGGGTCCCGCATGATTCTAGTATGTACGGTGTGACCGTACATGTCAAGGCCGCGCCTACTGATTTGACTCGCGCGCGCGAGCCATGTACGCCCCTAGCCAACGCAGAGCTTCTTCCTCGGTCGAGAATTTTCCATCGGCCTGCGCCTCATACGCTGCGTTGGTGACCTCTCCAATATGGACGCCGGGGCGGTCGTTGAAATAAGGCAGCACGTGACGCCCCAGAATCAAGGGTGCCTGCGGCTTGTGCGCGACGGATTCCGCGCGCGCCGCGTCTCGAATCCGCGCGGCCTCCGGAGGCAGGGTCGCGTCTTTCGGTGGACGCCCTGAAGCGTCCGCCTCAATCAATCGGATTAATTGCTCGATGCCCGCGGGAGCCAGGCGCATGGCGAGCCGGCGTACGGCGCGCGGAGTCGCGTCCATTCCTATGCTCCGATGCGCAAGGTGATTTTCCACGAGCGGAACCACCTGATCCACAATGGCGCTCTTGATCCCGATGCGCGTTAAAAAATGCCGCGCCATGGGGCCGCCCAAATGCTCATGTCCCCAGGAAGTCCAGCGCTCACGTCCTTCCCGATCGCGCAGTTCAGTCGTCGCGGGCTTGCCGAAGTCGTGCGCCAGGGCGGCAAACAGGAGCACGGCGCGCTGATCGCCCACCAGGCCGTCGCGATCGGCGATCTTCGAGGCCGCGTTCAGAACATACATCGTATGCACGCTCACATCGCCCTCGGGATGCCATTCGGGATCCTGCGGAACACCGGCCATCGCGGCGATCTCGGGGAAGTGGACGAGCCAGCCGCACGCCGCGAGATAATCCGCGATGCGGCCGGGGTGCGTGCTCTTGACCGCCCATTTCATGAATTCCTCGGCGACGCGTTCCTTCGCGAGCGTCCCATACTCAGAAGCGATCGCGCGCGAGCGGGCGGCCGTGGTTTCATCGAGCGTCAAATTGAAGCGGCAGGCGAACTGCATGCCGCGCAGAACCCGCAAGGGGTCCTCGGAAAAGGCCTCGCTGGTGGCGCGCAGGACGCGATGCTCGAGATCGTCGCGGCCGCCGAAGAAGTCCAGGACTTCCCCGGTCAGGGGATCATAGGCCATCGCGTTAATGGTGAAATCGCGGCGGCTGGCGGCTTCGCGCGGGGTAATGGCGGCTTCGAAGTCGGTATGAAAGTCGCGATGGCCGCGTCCGATTTTGCTGTCACGGCGGGGAAGGCTGAAGTCCCACGTGTGTTCCTCGACCTGATCGTCTGTGCGATCAGGGCCGGAAACCGTGAATTTCACTACGCCGAAGGACTTGCCGACGACATCCACGCGTCCGTAGCTGGCCAAGAACTCGGCCAGACGGTCGTAGGAAGTCCCGTAGACCTCGATGTCGAAGTCCTTTACGGGCAGTTCCAGCAGGGCGTCGCGTACGGCGCCCCCGACGATGACGGCGCGGCAGCCGCGGTCGCGCAGGTCTCCCATCATCCGAAGGAGAAGGGCTGGAAGAACAAGGTTCACTTTCCTTTTTATTGTCGTCGATGAAGTCGGCCGCCAACATATGCTTTCTGGTTCAAATCGGGAATTCTCCGCGTCGCGAATCGTGCGCGATACTGTTCGCTGATGCGAGGAAAATGCATCTGAGACGTTAAGATTCCTTGTTGCTGCGATAAGATCGAAGTTTGGTCGACATTCACAGTCACGTGCTGTTCGGCATGGACGACGGCGCGCAAACCTTAGAAGACTCTATCGCCATGGTAGAAATGGCGGCTGCGGCCGGCACCACCGACCTGGTCGGCACGCCGCACGCGAGCCCGGAGTATCCCTTTGAATTCGATCTGGTGCAAGCGCGGCTCCGGGACGTGGAGGCCGCGACGGGCGGAATCCTGAAACTGTACTCCGGCTGCGACTTTCATCTGAGCTATGACAATATTCAGGATGCGCTCGCGCATCCGCGCAAATACACGATCAATCAGAACAGCTACCTGTTGGTGGAATTCTCGGATCTTCTGATTTTCCACAACACCCAGGACATTTTTGCGCGTCTGCTCGATGCCGGGATGCATCCGATCGTCACTCATCCCGAACGCAACGGCCTGCTGCGGCAACGCATCGACGATCTGACGGCGTGGTGTGAGGGCGGCGCCCACCTGCAGGTGACCGCGCAAAGCCTGTTGGGGCACTTCGGCAAGGCGGCGCAGGAATTTGCGCGCACGCTGCTCGACCGCGGGCTGGTGCATTTCGTCGCGAGCGACGGCCATCACGTGCAACGCCGTCCGCCGACCATGGATGCGGCCTATAAATGGCTCGAAGCGAATCACGGACGGGCGCTCGCCGAGGCTTTGTGCGTCACGAACCCTCGCGCGACGCTCACGGGTGATCCGGTCGATCTGCCGCAAGGGGACGCTCTTACGCCTTCGCCCAAGTGGTATCAATTCTGGCGGTAGGGGCCTGGCGGTAGGGGAATCCTTAGACGATTTTCCGCGTTTCCATTTCGCTCCAAGCCCATGTTGAAATAGCCGAGCCGTTCGGATTTAGCAAAGCTCCGCTGAGACAATACCCCTCCGCAGGGCACAACTCTAGCGAAACCGGATTTGCGCTTCGTCTGGTTCTCGAGACGATTCGGAAAAGCCTTTTGGGACTCACAATGCGCGAGCTTTATTCAAACGCTTCAGGCGGTTCCCTTCAACCATTTACACCGCTGGCTGCGGACCCCGACGGGGGGTTCCCGCTCGACGCACCGGCCGCCCCTTGGCATGCGCTCACCGTAAAGCACCAGCACGAGCGCACGATCGAAATAGCCCTTACCTGGAAAGGGTTCGAAGCGTTCTCGCCGATGTATCGGGCGCGGCGGCAGTGGTCGGACCGAACCAAGGAGATCGAACTGCCGTTGTTTGCGGGTTACGTGTTCTGTCGGTTTCCCGTCGAAGCGAAGGGGCGTGTGTTGGACACGCCGGCGGTATCGCGCGTTGTGCAATTCGGCGGAACGTTCGCCGCGGTCCCGGACAGTGACATCGAAGCGATCCGGGCGGTAGTGGCTTCCAAGCTCCCTGTACGGCCCTGGCCGCATCTGAAACCGGGCGATCGCGTGCGCATCGAACGCGGGCCTCTGCGCGGCATCGCAGGCGTTTTGCTGAAGGAGAAAGATGAGCTCCAACTCATCGTTAGCGTGGAACTCCTACAGCGTTCCGTGGCGGTCCAGATCGACGCCGCGGCCGTTCTCCCGCAGCCGTCGGCCGTGGTTGCCCAAAGTTCCTAAGTGCCAAGGGTGCTTCCATGGGTGTTTCCCAGGGCGCTTCCCAGGGCCTTTCAATGAAGGGCGCGCGCCTGCGTCGTTGAGCTAGCTCCAAACGAAAGGACCTGCGATATTCATGACCCTGCCTTTTCTCTCGCCGTCGCGACGCTCGGGGCGCGACTTGTTATGGCGATCTCTTTTCTTTCAACCCGCCGCGCGAAAGGGCATTCTGCGCCGCCTCTTCGTCGTCGTAGCAGCGGCCGTGGCCTTCACCTCGGGTGCCGTGCCGGCCACGGCCCAGTTTGTGACGCCCGCGGTACCAGTAGAAAGTGGTCCGAACCTCCCCGCTCAACCTATCGGCCCCAACGATTTACTTGCCATTTCGGTGTATGGAGCGCCCGAATTCTCGCGTACGTTGCGCGTGAGTGAACAGGGACAGATCCGCCTTCCCATGCTGCCCGATAGGATTGCCGTTCTCGGAATGATGCCAGCCGAACTTGAAACGCGACTGGCCGAGGCGTTCGAGGCCGCCCAGATTCTGGTCGATCCGGCGGTGACCGTATCGATAGCCGAATATCACAGCCATCCGATCAGCGTGGTCGGCGCGGTGAAGATGCCGTTAACTTTCCAAGCAGTAGGCCCAACCTCCCTCGTCGAGGCGATCACCCGCGCGCAGGGTTTGGCGGAGGACGCCGGAGCAGAAATCCTGATCACCCGGTCGCCCAAGGAGGGCATGGACCGCGTTGGGGGTCCACAGGAAGCGGCTAGCCCTAGCGGACCAGGATCAGGCGCGGGTCAAAGGCCGTCCCAAAGTTCAGCCCAAACGTTAAACCAAGAGTCAATCCAGGTCATCGAGCGCATCCCCGTTCGAGGATTGATGGACGGAGCCGATCCGAGTTTGAATGTGATGCTCGCAGGCGGCGAAGAGGTGCGTGTTCCCACCATGGGCCGCATATTCGTTGTCGGCAACGTCACGCATCCAGGTGGATTTCCTTTGGGCGAAGGCGCCGGGATGAGTGTTCTAAAAGCCCTGGCGCTTTCCCAGGGTCTGGCTCCGTTTGCGGCGAAACGGGCTTACATATACCGCCGCGGCGACCACACGCCAGCCGAAATACCGGTCGAGCTGCGCAGGATCATGGACCGTCAGTCCGACGATGTGCCGCTGCTTGCCAATGACATCCTTTATGTCCCGGACAACCATTCCAAGCGCGCGGCTCTGACGGTGGTGGAACGAGCAGTCGGCTTCGCTACTGGAACGGCCTCCGGGGTCTTGATCCTGGGCCTGCATTAGGGAACTTGGACGAAATGAACAATCAGGAGCCACCGGACGTTCCGGCGGTCATCGAGACCCAACGCGCGCCCTATTTCTACGCGCAAAACTTCTCTCCGCAGGAAGACGAGCCGGAGGAAAGTAAACGAACTTTATTCCAATATTTATGGATTCTCAAGCGTCACCGCTGGCGCATCCTCGGCTTCCTCGGATCCGTTTTCGTCATCACATGGATCATCTCGGCGAGGCTCACGCCGATCTACGAATCGACCGCTACGATCGATATTGATCGCCAGACTCCCCCGGGCGTAGTCGGGGAGGAAGCCGCGCGCAGCGCACTGAACGATTCCGAACAGTTCCTGGCGACACAGATGAAGCTAGTGGAATCCGATAGCGTGCTGCGTCCGGTGGATCAGCGCTTCGAGCTGCGCCGCGCCGAAGGGCAGAAAACCGAGCTTGCCCCGGGCGCCGAACAGGCGCCCGTCGTGTTGAAGCAATTGCGCGTGACGCGGCCGCCCAACACCTATTTGCTGTTGATCAGTTACCGTTCCGCCGATCCGCTACTGGCCGCCGACGCCGCCAACGCCATCGCCCAGTCTTATCTGGAGCACACCTTCGAAATCCGTATGCGTAGCGCGGCGAGCGTCGCGAACTTCATGGAAAAGCAGATGGAAGAACTCAAGATAAAGATGGAGAGATCGGGCCAGGCGGTGGCCGCCTTCGAACGGGAACTCAACGTCATCAACCCCGAGGAAAAGACGAATATTCAGGCGGCGCGCCTCCTGCAGCTGAACACGGAATTTACGAATGCCCAGGCGGCCCGTCTTAAGCAGGAGGCGGCCTATCAATCGGTAATGGTCGGGAGCCTCGAAGCGGCGCTCGCCGCCCCGCAGGGCGAGGGGTTGCGCCGGTTGACGGAGCACCTGAATGAAGCCCGCGAGCGCTTCGCCGAAGTCCAGTCGCACTATGGCGCCCATCACCCGGAATACCGCAAAGCGCAGGCGCAACTCACGGAACTGGAGGACGGCGTCGAGGCTATGCGGCAGCAGGTGGTCGAACGTGGCGGCATTGAATATGCCGAAAGCCAACGCCACGAACGCATGATGGGCGATGCGGTCGCCGATGCGAAGGCTGAGTTCGACCGCGTGAATGCCCGCTCATTCGACTACCAGGCGCTCAGGCGCGAGGCCGAAGGCGACAGAACCCTGTATGAACAACTGGTGCGGAAGATAAAGGAAGCCGGTATCAACGCGGGTTTCCAGAGCAACGCCGTGCGTATTGCCGATCCCGCCCGGCCGCCCCTCAAGCCGGTCTATCCCAACACTCTCCTCAATGTCTTGTTGGCCCTTCTCTTTTCGGCGCTTCTTGCCGCGGGCGCGGCGATTGCGAGCGATATGCTCGACAAGACTGTGCGCGATCCGGAGCAAGTCGCTCGCACGCTGCACACCGAGGTAATCGGCAGCCTGCCCTTGCTGAAGCACCGTCCGGCAGCCGCCGTGCGGGCCTTGGTCGACAGCGCCGCACCGAACGCGGAGCCCGATTTATCCGGATTCAACGAGTCGGTGCGTACGCTCCGTAATTCCATTCTCCTCGCGAACTTCGAGCGTCGCTATCGGTCGCTGATGGTGACGAGCGCGGCTCCCGGGGACGGCAAGACCACGACGGCGGCGAATCTCGCGGCGGTGCATGCGGGACAGGGCAAGCGGACGCTGCTGATCGACGGCGACTTGCGCCGCCCGAGCATCCACCGGAATTTCAATGTGCCGAGCGTCGTCGGTCTGTTCAACGTTCTGATGGGCGAAATTCCGTGGCGGGAGGCGCTGTTGACGGTGGAAGAAATACCGAACCTCCTCATCTTGCCGGCGGGGCCGGCCACGCGGCGCGCTTCCGATCTGGTCGGCCGCGGTCTAAGTGAACTCATCGAAGAGGCGTCCGACGAATTCGATCTGGTCGTGCTCGATGCTCCTCCCTTGCTGGGGTTTGCCGAACCGCTGCAAATGGCCACGGCGGTCGACGGCGTCGTGGTCGTGGCGCGCGCCGCCCAGACCACGCGCAAGGCGGTGGGCAGCGTGCTCACGCTTCTGACCCGCCTGCGCGTGAAGGTCGTCGGCCTGGTGCTCAATGAAGTGCATAAGGAGCTGAGTGACAGCTACTACTGGTACCGGGCCGGGCACCTGGACGCTTCGGCCGCCTATCTCGCCGCGCATCCGGAAGTGGGGCTCGTGCATTCGGGCTTCGTCGACTGGCTGGAAAGCGAGGGCTCGCGCACCGTGGCTTACCGGCCTTTGCGCACCGGAAACCTTTGATAATCGACCGGGCCAACCTGTTCCGCTATCTCATTCGCTACTACAATTGGCCATTTCATCCCTCGACCATCGTCATGCGGCGGCGGGTGTGGGAGGAAACAGGCCCCTTCGATCCTTTGTATGCGCTTGCGGATACCGACTGGTTCGTGCGCGCGGCTCTGAGGTTCCCCGTGGCATGCTGGCCCGTTATGGAGTCAACAACCGCCGTCATGCGGGGAACTGGAGCAATCGTCTGGGTAGCGCGCGCATGCAAGTGGAGATTTTTGAAATCGTCGCGAAGGCGCTCGACGGCGCTTATGGACAACAGCGAGTGAAGAGACTGGGGTGGAAAATGATCTGGCGTACGACCGTCCGATTGCACCTCCTGTTGACCCTCCGCGCGCGGCTGCGCACGGGACACGCCGAGGCGGCGTGTGCCGCGTGGCGGGCGATGTTTTCGCAGCCAGGTTCCGGGAGGCGGGCGTCTGCCGCCAACATCGCGCCTCCCCCTCCCTGGTACGTGCGCGCCGGAGAAGCCTGGCTGCGCCGCAAAGCGTTCCGCGCGTCGGAAATCTTGGGAGAAGCCGGTCCGAGTGTCAGCCCGCTGTAGAAGGTCGTAAGTTGCATGTGCGCGATTGCTGGAATTTGGACGGCCGCGAGGCCGGGGAACGAAACAAACGAAACTTCCGCGGCAGAAGCCGCCAGCGAGCCAGGCCGGCGCGTGGCTCAAATGCTCAACATTCAAAAACATCGCGGCCCGGAGCCGAATTCGATCTGGTCGGAAGGCGGCTTGGTTTTGGGGCATCGGCGCCTCGCTATGCTCGATTTGAGCGAGGCGGGGCGCCAGCCGATGCACTCGCGCGACGGACGCTGGACGATTGTATTCAACGGGGAAGTTTTCAACTACCGAGAACTGCGAGTAGCACTGGTGGCGTCTTCACAACCGCGACGGATACAGAAGTGTTGCTCGAAGCATGCGCGGCCTGGGGCGTCGAAAAGGCGCTCGGCCGGGTTCATGGCATGTTTGGATTTGCTTTGTGGGATGGCGTGCGACGTGAGCTGACGCTCGCCCGCGACCGCGCCGGGGAAAAGCCACTCGTCTATTTCTGGGACGGGTCCACGCTGGCCTTCGCGAGCGAGCTCAAGGCGCTCGCGGACTTTCACGGAAGGCGGCTGGACCCGGCAGCGGCGGACGCCTACAATCCACGCATCAAGCGTCTCGATCTGGCGGCGGCCGCCGCGGCCTTGGCGCGCCACGCACTGCCCGCGCTCCGCCTGGAAGTTCTGGACGGCGCTTGTCCTCCCGATCGGGTTCCCGCTTTCCTGAACGCAGCCGATTGTCTGCTGCTTACGAGCGCCACGGAGGGCTCCCCGATGATCGTGAAGGAAGCGCTCGCCTGCAATCTGCCGATCGTCAGCGTCGATGTCGGGGATGTGGCGGAGCGGATCTGTGGCGTCCGCGGCGCCGCCTTGTCGCGCCCCATCCGGAAGCTTTGGCGAATGCCCTGGTCGAATCGGTCGCGCGCCCCGGGCGCAGCGACGGGCGCCGCAAGCTGGCTGAGTTTTCCGCTCACCGGGTGGCCGCCGAACTCTGCGAGATCTACCGGCATCTGGCGGGGCAGCCGCCGGAAAAAGACGGATCTGTCCAGCGACCACTCCGTGGCGAGCGCGCCCTCTCGCGGCCCGGCCAAAAGCCCTTTGCCTGATGCAGTACTACCTCCTTCTTTCGGTCGCGACCGTGGTCATCGCGGTGTTGGCGGTGGTGCTCTACCAAATCCATCGCGACGTAGGAATTCTGGTGGGCATCGGCGCTTTGTATTACTGGTCGCTGTATGGCGCGTGGTCGATCGTGATCGACAAAAGCGGCGGTTTCAGCGGCAGGTACTACCAATACCTCGAATACAAGATGTTCCCGATTGCACTCGACGAGAATTACCTTATCTCGCTTGCCCTGTACGCTGTCTTCATCCTCGCGGTCGAGCTGACGCTGTTGGTCGCGATCTCCACGGCGCGCGTGCGACCCTTTCCGCGCCTGAAGCTGCGCCATGAGCCGATTCTGTTTCTGGGATTCGCCGCGGGCCTCGCCAGCATGCTCATGATGCGGGAAAAGCTGGGGACCGCCTGGGCCCTGAACACCTCCGCTTATTGGTACACGCGTTCGGACCCCGGTCCCTGGTTCACGTTACACCAGGTGTTGAACCGCGTGGCGCTGATTCCGCCCGCCATCGGCGTCGCCTCGCTCGCGGCCGGAAAGCAGTCGCGCTACTTTGTGAACGTAGTGCGCGCGCATACCTGGCCCGGTTATGTGGCGCTGTTCGCAGGCATGTGCACGTTCACGTTCATCCTCGGCAATAAGAACGAAATTCTCATGGCGCTGATCGCGGGTTTTTTGGCCTACGTGGCTTCGACCGAACGCCCTCGGTGGTTGCGGGCGGGTTGCGCGGCGGGCTGCGGAATGTGGTTTCTCTATACGATTGATCTGTTCCGCGGCACTCCGTTTTCGGGCTTATGGAAGGCGGTCGCGGAACGTATCGGCCAGGCGAACGGGGTGGGACGCTTCGTTTCTTCGAGCAACGAAGCCTTCGCGGCGCACTTTTCCCTTTATGGAGTACTCGCCGCCCGCACGCCGGTGAAGTACGGTTACGTTTCCGCAACCGCGCAAAAAGGGACATTGCCCGAGCTGTATTTCCATTTCGACAGCTGGCGCGTATATACGAGGGGAGGCCTGTGGGTGCCCGCGCAAGTCTACGTGGAGGAACAAGGCTCGGATCCGGGCGCCGGGATCGCGACGCGTTTCAAGGCGCAGTCCCGCATCTGGGATTACGCGGCCATGCCGGGCGCGAAACTCGCCGAGCTCACCAGCATTCTGGTGGAGAGCGCATCGGCGGTGAAGGACGAGGAAGTCTCAAAGGACGTGTCGCCCCTCGAAAGCCAACGTTCTTGGGAGCATCAGGCCGAGGAGAACCTGATCGGGCGCCTGGAAAAAGGCGGGCTCGTCGCGCCGGCGGGGCCTGTCGATGCCGTTTTGAATACGGTGGTAAACAACCTCGTCGTTTCGGCGCGGCTCGGCGTCGAGGTCCATTGCCGCGTGCTGCTGACCACTCCGATGGAGGCCTTTGCCATCGGCCGCACGATCGTCGTAAGCCGCGGCCTGATCGACGTGCTGCCCGATGAAGCGAGCCTCGCTCTGGTGCTGGCCGATCCACTCGCGCACATCGCGCTCGGCCATCGCACGCCCACGCAGTACGCCTTCATCAATCAGACGATGATGAGCGATCCCGAGGTGCTGCAGCGCCTCCGCTTCCAGCGCTCCCCCGGCGAAATGCTCGAAGCGGGGAAGATGACGATCGAGATCATGCGCGCGTCTCCTTATGTGAACACTGCGAATGCGGGGCTCTTTCTGAAAACCTTGGCCGTGCACGCCGTCGCGCTCCCTAATCTCCTGCACCCCAATCTTGGCGATGAGATCGCCGACGCGCGGTCGCTCGCGCGCCTGCAGCAGTTTGCCGATGCAGCGCCTCTGCTCGAAGAGAACAAACTGGACCAGGTCGCGGCTCTCCCGCTCGGCTCGCGCGTGAAGCTGAATCCCTGGGACAATCGCCTGGAACTCGTTAAGACCCGTCCGCTCTCGCTGCTCTCCCCGCGCGAGAAAATGCCCTTCGAGATCACGCCGTTTGTCCTGTATCTCACGCGCACCGGCGAGTAAAGGAGGGAGAAGTCGAGGTCAGCGGGCAGGGAAAGAAGACAGAAGCCGGTGGTGTCCTGGCAGGTCCGTTAGGACACCACCCGGAAGCCGATCCCCCATCACCCGACGTTCGATTGTGCTAAAGTTTTCCGAGCAGCGGCTTCTACAGAAGTTCCGATTCCGAGATGTGTTTTAGATCAAGGAATGGTTCGTTTGTGAACGCAGGCGCGGGAGGTTTTAACGATGAAGAAACTTGGTGTAATGCTGCTGATGGTGGCAGTGGGCGTGGCGATCGGACTGGCGATCTCGGGTAAACTGGCGCCAGTCCAGGCGAAGACCGAGCCGGGCACGGGATACGCAGCAGTGCCGGGATCTCTGGGGTCCGAGGATGTTTCCGGTCCCTATGAAGTGGTCAAGAACTGGCCGCAGGACATTAGCACGTTACCGGGAAATGAAAAGTGGACCTACGGCGCCGGCGAAAGCGTCTTCGCCGAAAGCCCCGATCGTATTTACATGCTGTTTCGTGGCGAGCTGCCGAAGATGGCGCCGCCCAAGGCGAGGCTGTTGCCGGAAGTTGGCCCAAGCATCAGCTTCCCGGTCGCGGGCTTCTGGCGCGATGCGACGACGGCGTCGCTGCCCGGCACGGGCGGCACCGACAATCCCATGTCGGAGTGGCTCACGGCGTGGGAAGGGAAGTCGACGAAGCTCGGAATGAAAGGGCCTCCGTACCGCGAACTCGGCAAGGATGCCGAGTGGAAGAATTGCCTGGTGGTGGTGAATCGCGAAGGCAAAATCCTGGAAGTTTGGAGCCAATGGGACAAGCTGTTCCGCCGTCCTCACAGCGTCTATATCAGCCCCTACGATCCGGAAAAGCGCGTGTGGGTGGTGGACGACAACATGCAGGCCATCTACATCTTCACGCACGATGGCAAGCAGCTGCTGCAAACTATCGGCACGCCGGAGAAGGAAGGCGCCGATGCGACTCACTTCAACCGTCCGACGTATCTCGATTGGGAGCCGAACGGCGACTTCTTCGTCTCCGACGGCTACACCGGCACGCGCGTCGCGAAGTTCGACAAGAACGGAAAATTCCTGATGCAGTGGGGCACAAAAGGCGGACCGCGCAACAATCAAGACACCAACTATGAAACGCGCCCCAGCTACTTCAGCAACGTGCACGGCGTAGCGGTGGATCCCAAGACGCACAACGTCTTCGTCAACGATCGCAACAACCATCGCATTCAGGTCTTCACCGAAAACGGAAAGTACCTCCGCGAGTGGCGCATCAATGCCGAGCCGTCGAGCCTGCACCTGCTGTACATCGGCGCCGGCCACACCATCTGGACCTTTGACCGTGACACCAACAAGATGGTGGAGTACGATCTCGAAGGACATCTGCTATACTCCTTCGGCACCATGGGCATTTTCCCGGGCGGCCTGTGGGGCGTGCACGGAGTCAGCGTAGATCAGGAAGGCAACCTGTACGTGGCCGAAGTCGACGCCGGGCGCGTGCAGAAGTTCGTCCCGAGGAAGGGCGCGAATCCGGACTTCCTGGTGGCGAAGCCCGTGTATTCCGCTTGGAAGTAAACTAGTCCATACGACTCGCTTTAACCGGGCTGATCGCGATCGCGGTCAGCCCTTTTTTATTTTTGTGGCGCACGCACTTCTGCGTGCCGCGTCGAGACTCCTCTCGACGCCTGTCCTAGTTGTGCAAAGCTCTGCAGGTATCGACACGAGTGTCGATACGGCACGCAAGAGTGCGTGCGCCACATTGGGCGTGGATCACGGCATGTCAATCGCGCTCCATGGCATAATGGCACTGATTCAGCAGGAGGCGTTTTTCTATGTCGAAATCAAAAAAATCTTTAGATCGCCGCGGATTTCTGCGAGGCGCGGCCGGTGCCGCGGCGCTCGCGGCGCAGGCTCCCTTAGCGAAGCCCCAGCAGAACGAACGCAGCAGCCCGGCCGAGACCGGCGCGCCGGCGGAAGTCACTGGCAACGAAAAGCCGGGCTCCGATTTCATGATCGACGTGATCAAGACGCTGGGCATCGAGTATTGCGCGGCGAACCCGGGATCGAGCTTTCGCGCCTTGCACGAATCCATGATCAACTACGGCGGCAACAGCATGCCGGAGCTGCTCACCTGCTGCCACGAGGAATCGTCGGCCGCCATGGCGCACGGCTACGCCAAGATCGAAGGCAAGCCCATGATGATCATGGCGCACGGGACCGTCGGCCTGCAGCATGCGTCAATGGGGATTTACAACTGCTATGCCGATCGCGTGCCGATGTACATCGTCCTCGGCAATATTCTCGACGCGAACTATCGCCGCGGCAGCGCGGAGTGGGCGCATAGCGTGCAGGATGCGGCATCCATGGTGCGTGATTACGTGAAATGGGACGATACGCCGGTCACGCTGACGCACTTCGCCGAATCCGCCGTGCGCGCGTACAAAATCGCAAATACCGTTCCCATGGAGCCCGTGGTCATCGTCGCCGACGGCGAGCTGCAGGAAGAGCCCATGCGCGAAAAAGTGCGCATCCCCAAACTCGTGATGAGCGCGGCGCCGGAAGGCGATTCCGCCTCCGTGAAGGAAGCCGCACGAGTCTTAGTGAACGCCGAAAATCCGGTGATCGTCGCCGGACGCGTCGCGCGCACGCCCCATGGAATCGAGCTTCTTGTAGAGCTTGCAGATACCCTGCAAGCTCGCGTCTATGACCAGCGCCTGCGCATGAACTTTCCGACCGATCATCCTCTCTCTGGACGCGCGGGCGCGGCGCGCGCCACGCCGAATATTTCGGATTCCGACGCGATTCTCGGCCTCGACGCCGACGATCTGTGGGGCGTTCTTCACCGCTCGACGCCTCTCAACCGCTTCGGCATGGAGACGCGATCCGTCACCAAGCCCGGCGCGAAGATCGTCACCATTTCGGCGGTCGAGCTGAATCACAAATCCAACTATCAGGACTTTGGCCGCTATGTGGAAGCGGACATCGCCGTAGTCGGCGATCCCGAAGCGACGCTGCCGGAGCTGATCGAGGCGGTGAAGAAATTGATCACGCCCGATCGCAAGAGCGCCTTTGAAGCCCGCGGGAAGAAGATCGCCGAGGAGAACCGGATCGCCCATCAGCGCGATGTGGAACAAGCCGCGCTCGGCTTTCGACGCAAGCCCGGTCAGCACCGCGCGCGTAGCCGCGGAGCTATGGGCGCAGATCAAGAACGAGGACTGGTCGCTCGTTTCGAACGACCGCCACTCCAGTTGTTGGGCGACGCGCCTGTGGAATTTCACCAAGCAGTATCAGTTCATCGGCGCGCAGGGCGGGGGAGGCGTCGGCTACAACGCGCCCGCTTCCGTCGGCGCGGCGCTCGCCAATCGCAAGCATGGGCGCCTGACGGTCAGCATTCAGGATGACGGCGATTTCAACTACACGCCCGCCGTGTTCTGGACCGCCGCGCATCACAGCATTCCGATCCTCAGCATCATGCACAACAACCGCGCCTATCACGAGGAGCGCATGTACATCCAGTTATATGGAGCCAAGTACAATCGCGCCGTGGATCGCTCCGATATCGGCACAGCGCTCATCAAGCCCAATATCGATTACGCGACGGTCGCGAAGGGCTATGGCCTGTACTCGAGGGTCCCATCAGCGATCCGAACGACCTCGGCCCCGCCATCCGTCGCGGCATCGAGCGGGTGAAGAAAGGCGAGCCCGCGTTGATCGATGTAGTCACGCAGCCGCGCTAAGAAATTTTCACATGAAGAATCTATTTTGTTTTTTGATCGTGTTCGCCGGCGTGACCTTCGGCCAGACGAAGGACTTAACCGGCGACGTCGAAAAAGGCCGGGCCATTTTTGTGAAAAATGCGTGCTATCAGTGCCACGGGTATCTAGGTCAAGGCACGATTGCCGGCGCACGTCTGATGCAGACCAAGCTTTCCCAGGCCGGATTCATCGGCTTCGTCCGCAATCCTCCGCCGAGCAGCATGCCGCCATTTCGCGCGAAGATCATGTCCGATCAGGAACTCGCGGACGTGTACGCCTATATAAAATCGATCCCTGCACCGACTCCAGTGAAGGACATTCCGCTGTTGAGCGGGCTGTAAGCTCCATGCGTGAGCCCGAGGCTAACTGACTTCCAGCAAGTGCCGACTTAAAGCCCAATCGCCTTTAGGCGAGGCCCGGAGAGCCCAAGCTGACGCATGGGGCTTGCGCCTACACTTTGAATCGCGGCAGCAACTTCTCGGCGTTCTCGCGATCCACCGCGCGCCAGAACTCCGCTGAAAATCCCAAGCCCGGGATCTCATTCACCGTCGATTCAATCGGCTCGAACGGATAGTCGGTGCCGAACAGAATGTGATCCGGCTTTGCGAACTTCGTCATCGCCGCCATGGGCCACGGGTAGCTGGCGTGCGCGATGTCGAAATAAAACTTCTGCAGCTCCGCGATCACGCCGTTGGGGATGTACTCCATGTGCTTCGGATCTTTCGGATAGCGGTCCTTGATGCGGCCCGCGATCATCGGCATGGTGCCGCCCGAGTGCGGAATGATAACCTTCACGTTCGGGAACCGGTGGAAAATGCCGTTCGCCAGGATGCTGGTGCATCCGCGCGTGATATCGAAATCGAATTCGTTCATGGCCGTGGACACGCTATCGTTCAGCTTCGTGCAGCACGGAGGCGCCAGAGGATGCATGTACACGATCGCATTCCGCCGGTTGAGCTCTTGCCACATCGGATCGAAGTAAGGATCGCCCGGCCAGCGAGTCTGATTATCGTTCGTGTAGATTCCGATGCCGTCGGCCTTCAGCGTATCGAAGCCATACTCGATCTCC
>CAWJHX010000004.1:0-451337 GCA_963842825.1 Terriglobia bacterium
AAGATCAGCATCGTTCCACACAGCCGTGGCGCCTTGGGCTACACCATACAAATGCCAACCGAAGACCGCTATCTGCTCTCGATCGACGAACTGAAGGACAGGATTGCCGTTATGTTGGGCGGGCGTGCCGGCGAAATGGTGGAGTTCGGGACCATCAGCACCGGGGCCAGTGACGACATTCAGCGCGCAACGGAACTGGCCCGCCGCATGGTTACAGAATTTGGCATGAGTGAGAAGCTCGGCTCGGTGCGCTACGCAGGTCAACAGCTCCAATACCTGCGGGGATCGGTCGAGGACAATAGCCAGATCAGTCCAGAGACTCGTCAAGTGATCGACGCGGAAGTCCAGCGTTTCGTGACCGAACAGTACGAGCGTGCTCAGGCACTGCTGAAGGACCACCGCGCGGCCCTTAAGACATTAGCCCAGCAACTGCTTAAGCAAGAGACAGTGAGTGGTAGTGTCGTGAAAGAGGCACTGGAGAACAGCCCCGGCCCAGGATCTCCTGCCGATGGCGCCCACATGGAAGAGTCATGCCATGAGGTGAGCGGCTGAGCTTAGTCGGCATCCCGTTGAAGCGGGTCGCACATTTGCCGGCCCGATATTAAGCATTATCGGAACTCTTCTGAGAGCATTCGGCGGCCCCTCCTAACTCTCTGCCTTGGGCTGCAGACGCGAATAACGCGAGTGCAGAATTTCAGCAATGCTAAGGCCTCGTGTAGCTTCCCGAAGCGCCGCCAGCGGCAATCCCTGGTTCGCCCGCACGGCAGCATATCGCTCGCGAAGAAGCTCCGCTATCCCGGGAGCGCGCCGACGACCTTCCGCTTCGATGAGCCCCTCAAGCTTGAGAATCCGCTTGGCTATATCCGTCTTCATTGCCTTTGCCACATTCTAAGGAGCCGCGCGGAGGCCTGCAGCCGCTGGCCCATTATGATCTTAAACACCGCGGAAACCGCGAGTCTCCGCGCCATGTTCCCGCAGAAACCTCTCCAAGTCCCTGGCATTTAGGCCGTCCGGGATCTGGCAGAGGTTAACGATGCCAAACCGGCCCGTTGGCAGAAACCCGCATTCGCCGAGGATTTCGATACACCTGTCCTGATCTAAGGCCAGTCCCCAACCCGCTAGGCACGCCACCCACAGAAGCTGCGGCTTCTCGTCACAAAAGCGGTTCTCCAGCTTTCGCACCCTGTTATCGATGGACTTCATCTTCGGTGCGACCCGCTTGCCGTCGTCTCTTCACTGCGCGCGCGATTCAAGCGGGTCGCCCATCCCGCGCCGCGACGAATTGCACGACCAGGACCTGGTGGTCGCGGATCTCTTCCTCCGTGGGTTTGGGAAGGTGCTCGCTTCCCGGCCCCTCGAATCGCACAACCCAGCGGTGATTCTTTGGAGGAGCCAACGTCGTCTCCACTTGCTTCAAGCGGCGCACAAGATTCCGAAGAGACATCTGATCTCCTTAAAAGCGCTCGCCCGCAGCGGCTTTCGACTGCGCCGCTTCCATCTCCGAGATGCGGCACGCTTCCTTGATCTCCGCTTCGCGGGCAGCGGCCTATCTCAAAAGTGTTGCCTTGAACCTCCCGTCTCGAATTTGGGCTCTCATTTCGCGTGCTTCTACACCGAGTGCACGAGCGATCATCTCGAAGAAGCTTTCCGTTGGACCTTGCTCAAATCCATAAACTTTCATAAGAAGTCGGAATCTCTCAAAAAATTCCGCGCTATCCGCCTTTTGGGAGCGCGCCGCAGCAGCAAGCTTTATTTGCTCTTGAATCCTCTCCAATTCAGCGAGGCGCGCGTATAGGTTCTTCTTCCCTTGGCGTGGGCCGCGTTCGTTGCTGAACGTCATGTTGCACCCGCCTGACGCTCGCCACAATCTTCTCCTCGAACAATCCGGGCGTAGGGAGAATCTACTCGTCGCTCTGCACAGGCTTTCATAACGGCCCGGAACGCCTCCAACGGGATGAATGCAGCAAGTGGTTTCCGCTCCTCGCTCATGTATTTGCCGATCTGCTCGGTCCAATAGAGGAGCCACTTGTACGTGTGCGGCACCGCGCAGCTATCGTCAGTCAGTACCGCTTCCAACTTCTCGAGCCGTCTTTCCAGATTCGATCTGCTTAGCGCAGCTGTCATGGCGTTTATGGGCGCCGTTTCGACTCTTCCGTCGCCCACTCCAATTCCGAGAGCCGCGCCTCAATGTCTTCCAACTCGATTCCTTTGATCGCCCGATCAAATACACACTCGGCCGCCCGGAGCTTGACTGCTGCGGGTACGTTCGGATCGGTCATCAGCTTCAGGACAACTGTGCCGGCGGCGCCCGTCGCCTGTTGCATCCTGGCGACCGCTTGCTGGACCGCCTCCCGGCGCGCGTTCCGATACTCTTTGACAAACTCCGGGATCTTAAGCCACCGCAGTAGCGTTTGCGTTCCGATCCCTACCGCGCGCGCAGCGTCTTCCACGTTCCGCTGCGTAAGCAGAGCGGCGATGGCTGCCTCTTTCTTGCGCGTGAATTTTGAGCCTGGACCTACCATTCGCTACCAACCACTACCATTCGGCAGCGAAGCCGGCGTCTATCGCCTGTCCTTCGCCAAGGCCGATTTCCTTCAAAATCTGCTTGCATTAGCGGCGCACTGGAGTGATCGATGTCATCGACGCGGTGATTACCGCGCAAGGAGAACAAGCCATGACATCGACGATTGAAGAAACAGAAAGCGCCCAAGCCGCAGCGGCCGGCGAGCAGCCCAAGGGCACGAAAAAGGCCAGCGGTGCCAAACGTGCGCGCAACGTCGCGCCGAAGAAGGGGAAGGCGGGCAAGAAGGCCACCCCGTCCAAGAAAGCGCCCAAGGGCGCGAAGAAAGCCGGGGCCTCCCGGGACGGCAGCAAGACCGCAACGATCCTGGAAATGCTGAAGCAGCCCGGCGGGGCCACCGCCAAGGAACTGCTCAAAGCGACGGGCTGGCAGCCGCATTCCCTGCGGGGCTTCATCAGCGGCACGCTGGGCAAGAAAATGGGACTGGCCGTCACGTCCACCAAAGGCGAGGACGGCGAGCGCAGCTACTCCGTTAAATCCTAATCCGAACTCAGCGCCTTTCCCTCCGCCGCCGGATTCAACTCCGGCGGCTTTTCTTGTCTCTGCTCGTCTTCCAAGATCCTCCACTCGGCGTGCCAGTCTGAGAGTGCCAGGCACAAACCCTGCAGATCGGGATTGCCGGCGAGGATCTCCGTCTCGATCGCGGCGATCTCCCGCTTGCAGCGTTCTACTTGGTCGGGATCCATTCACGCCGTCGCTCCCGCGCGCTCCCGCGCAACCTCATCGAACGTTCCGCCGCCTTCTAATACGGCATGCTTACCGGTGTACTCCTGGTAACGACGCACGATGCAGTCGGCGTACCTCGGATCGATCTCCATGAGCCGCGCCTGGCGATTTCGCCGCTCGCACGAGATCATCGTGCTACCCGATCCGCCGAACAAATCCGCTACGACGTCGCCCGACTTGCTGCTGTTCAACAGCGCACGCTCGATCAGCTCAACCGGCTTGGCGGTTGGATGAATGCGGTTCGCTGCGGGCTTTTTCTCATTCCAGAGAGTGGACTGCGACTTGTCGCCGTACCAGGCATCCTTCTCGCCGGCAACGTGGCAGTAGAAAAGAGGCTCGTGCTGGAATTTGTAGCGGCCGAAGCCCCACGCGAACGTGTTTTTTCCCCAGATTAACTGGCAGCGAACCTCAAAGCCAGCGAACTCGAGCGCATCCTGAAACTCGCGTTGCCAGGAGGATGAGTGGCAAACGTACATCGAAGCGCCGGGCTTTGTGAAAGTCCGATAGGAGCGAAAGGCGGCTGCGAGGAACTGCTTGAACTCCGCATCGGACATCCGGTCGCCTTTGATCTTCAGACGCTTTTCGGTGTAGCCCTCGTAATCGACGTTGTACGGCGGATCGGTGAATACCAAATCCGCAGCGTCGCCGGCCATCAATCTGGAAAGGTCGCTCTGGCTGGTGGCGTCGCCGACGAGCAGCCGGTGACTGCCGAGAATCCAAAGGTCGCCGGTGGTAGAAACAGGCGTTTCCGGAAGTTCCGGCACTGCGTCTTCGTCGGTGAGTCCCTCCGCGGCATCCTGGGCGGCAAGCAGTCGCGCGAGTTCCTCGTCATCGAAGCCGATGAGGCGGACGTTAACGTCCTCCTCTTGCAGGGCGGCAAGCTCCGCTCGCAGGAGATCGTCGTCCCAACCTGCGTTCAGTGCGAGCTGGTTGTCCGCGAGGATGTAAGCGCGCTTTTGTGCGTCCGTGAGGTGGTCGAGGACAATTACCGGAACCTCCTGGAGCTGCAACTTCCGCGCAGCCAGCAGACGGCCGTGCCCGGCGATGATGCCCGCCTTGGTGTCCACTAGGATCGGGTTGTTGAATCCGAACTCGGCGATGCTCGCGGCGATCTGCGCGACCTGCGCGTCGGAGTGCGTCCGCGGATTGCGGGCGTACGGAATGAGTCGCTCGAGCGGCCAAAGCTCGATGTGCCTGGCACCGGGATAGCTTCGTGTGTTCATCGTGGTTTCAGTCGCCGCTGTCAGGATTATAAGAGCGGATCAAGGATCTGTAAAGTGCTGTAACAGAAGATGGTTATCTGTTGCTAAGGAGTGATAACGATAACTAGAAGAAAGGAACTCCGTTTGGACCAAGCGAATTTCATCGGTCGCCGGCAGAACGTCAGAGTTGTTCCAACGTGAGCGGATCGGGCTCGCCCCCGAAGTACTTATCCAAAGCGTCATTGAAGATTTGACCGTCGGATGCAACATTCGCAAACAACGTCATCGAAGACCGAAATTTTAGATCGTCGGGGTAGCCAAAGATTTGGCTGATCGAGCGGCCCTCTACGCGGTTCACACGCCGGGTACACTCCCGCAAGCGCGGCCCAAGCACTGCGTGATCCAAGTACGCCGCGGCTTCCTGTCGCGAAGCGATTCCGAATGCGTCCGCCATGGCGCTGTGCCCCAAGCCCTTGAGCTGCGGGAAGACGAACCACATCCAGTGCCCCTCTTTTTGTCCGGCGCGCAGTTCGGCACAGACCTGCTCGTACACGGGATTCTGCGCGTTCACGAAGCGCTGGAGATCGAAAGGAGCATTCACGACTGTCATTCTACCGGCGATTCACCGCTCCTTAGCGCTCTAGTGACGCGCTCCGTAGCCTCACCGAGCGGGTCTTAGTTCCGCAATCCGTTTACACTGCCGGCCGAACCGGGCCCTTAGCTCCCCAGTTGCGTGTCACGTTCCGACTGTTCCGAGTGTCCGCAAAGTGCTCGGAACATCGCGGTCACCTTATTTCCCAGCCGTGTCCCGACTGTCCGAGTTGTTCCGACTCAAAACTGACAGGGTCGGCGTTCACGTGAGCTCACACACCGGTGCGGCTTTACGCAGCGTTGTGAAAGAGCATCCCCACAAAAGTCCCCACAGTCGTGCAAATCAAGTAAATATCGAGGGAATTGAAGGGCTGTAACTGTTTGAAAGATTTGGCTCCCCGAGACGGACACAGATCTGAACACGCGAATGGAGAATTTCTATCGAGTGACTTTTCTCCGTGATGTTAACCAGCACTGGAATTCGGATTCGGATCGACCTTGGCGGCCTGGCGAAAATTGGCGAACTGCAAAAGCGCAAATCAGAGGGGGCGACGCCGCAACGTCGGTTAAGAACGGTGCCGATTTCAGTCAGAAGGACATCTTTCCGCACGGCCTTACCATCGTTTTGTCACCGATAAGGTGCCCGGCATCAGCGGCACTCATTTCGCAGTCGACTCGGATGCGCCTGTTGCGCACTGCTCTATTCAACAGACTACTGCGATGACTACGTCGCCGACTCCTCTTCAGTAACTCCGGCAACCTTAGGATTACAGATCGGATCGAACGTCCGTCTGCCGATCCAGTTGTGGCTTGGGCGAGCACATGAAGCAGCGAGAGGCTATCCCCACCACCGATGCCACAGCGCACTATCCGTTCCGACCGCAAAGATGTCCAGGCGGTTGGCGGCCCAGGCAGTCGCATCGGGCGGTGACTCGAGGACGCCTCCAAGAGACTCCCAGCCACCCCACGACGAGCCATCCCACCACCGATGCCAGAGCGCGCTGTCAGTTCCGACCACGAAGATGTCGAGCCGATCCGCCGACCAGGACACTGCCTTGGGCGGCGACACCAGGACCCCACCCAGGGATTCCCAGCCGCCCCAAGAGGAGCCATCCCACCAGCGATGCCAGAGGGCACTGTCTGTGCCAACTCCGAAGATGTCAAGCCGGCCCTCGTCCCAGGATACGACCTCGGGCGGTGACTGCAGGACTCCACCCAGGGACTCCCAGCCACCCCACGACGAACCGTCCCACCAGCGGTGCCACAATGCATGATCTGTGCCTAGACCGAAGACGTCCAGCCGATTGGGTCCCCAAGCGACCGCTTTGGGAGGCGATGTGAGAATGCCACCTAGGGACTCCCAGCCACCCCAGGATGAGCCGTCCCACCAGCGATGCCACAGGGCATGATCGGTGCCGAGGGCGAACACATCCAGGCGGTTGGGCGCCCAAGATACGGCGCAGACCGGGGATGTGAGGGTGCCGCCCAGGGACTCCCATCCACGCCACGAGGAGCCGTCCCACCAGCGGTGCCACAGTGCGTGATCAGTTCCGACGGCGAACACATCCAGGCGGTTCGTACCCCAGGAAACAACCTCAGGCGGCGATTCCAAGACACCTCCTAGAGATTCCCAGCCGCCCCAGGACGAGCCGTTCCACCAGCGGTGCCACAGTGCGCTATCGGTTCCAGCAACGAAGACGTCCAGCCGGTTGGGAGCCCACGCAACGACACGGGGCGGGGACTCCAGAACGCCTCCGAGCGATTCCCAGCCTCCCCAACTGGCCGGGTCGAGCAACGGAAAAATGTTGTCGGTTCCGGTGAGTGTAACCGGCGTGCCAGCAGGGAAATGCCTCTGTACCAGCGCGGCAAAGGGCCCGAAAGCGTCCGGCGATCCGGTGAGCTTTTGATAGGTCTGCTGCAGGGTTGTCCCGCCCGCCTCTACGATCCGGACCAGGGAGAAATGGAGCTGATAACGCAGATAATTGAGGAAAAGGGTCGCGCAGCCAATCGAGACATAGTTGCGATCGGTTCCCTCCGTCTGGGTCACCCAGTCCGGGCGATTGCTGTTCAGCCAGCTCGCCGCCGAGGCGAAGCCATCGAGGCTGGACGGATAGCGCTGGGTGGCGAGCACGCGCGAGAGGCCTTCGCCGGCGCTCGCTCCGCAGTTCCAGCCGGCACCTTGCTTGGCCATCATCACTTCGTCGGCCTCGGCGACATTGAGCATGTTCTCCAGCGCGCCATCGGTGCCGCTGAAGGCTGCCAGGTGTAGCTCGGTAGCCGCGCAATTTGCGTGGTAGGCGCCGAAGGAGCCGGGATCGATGTAAACACTGAAGCGGCCCGCAGCCACTCCCCCGAACCAACCTCGGAGCTCAAACAAGTCCCATTCGCATTTGCCCAACACTGCGTCCGCGAGATTTTGGCCGGTGGCTCCCAGACTGTTGTCGTAGTAAACGTCGAAGTTAGCGGTGCTGCCGCGCTTTGTATAGGGTCCAAGTCCGACGGGCGGAGCCGCCGCGAGAGACTCCCCCGGCTTGACCAGGACATGGGGCTGCTGCACCGGCTTTTCCGCAACCGCAGTCCTTCTGCCGAGCATCTTGACGGATGGTGCCTCCATCGCTGCGCCTTGCGCTCGTTCGCCCGGCATTTTGCCTGGGGCGGGCGCCCCGATCGCTGGGCCGTGCGTTTTTTGACCCGGCATCGTGTGGAGGGCGGATGGCGTCTCAATTGCCGCTCCCTGCATTCCTCCACCCGCCATCTGGCCCGCGGTGGCCGGCGCCCTCGTCCCCGCACCCGGCATCCCTTCTTCCGCCATCTTGGTTGCGGCGAATAACTCTTCGAGCCCGGATGGCCGCATGCCTTCACCCGGCATCCTGCCCGGGGCGGATGGCGCCTCGATCGCGGCTCCTTCCATTCCTCCACCCGGCATCTTGCCGCTTCCGGAAGACGTCCCTACGACCCCCGTTTCATAAGGCGGTTCCATCACCGCGCTGGGCATCCTGTCGCCGGGTGATTTCGGTTCATTTTGTCTTCGGGCACCGGTTCCTTTATCCATGGATCGCACCTCCTGGTACCTCTAGTAGTGAAGCGAGATCGCCTCGCGTTTCACAATCTTCTCGAAGTTGCGGTACCGGGGGTTAACCGGAGCGCAGATGATCTTCCGCGATTCTGTACGGCCTCTGGCCCCTCACATGCGCGCGGCCGGGATTCCAGTGAGCTTGCCGAAGAACCGTGAACGCTGCCCGGAAATCGTTTCAGGTTGAAACGTTTGTGCCCTCAAACTCACTATCCACGAGGAGTAATCGACCATGCCACTCGCGCTTTACACGTTGCCGAACGGCCAAAAAGTCAAACTGGGGAAAGGGCCGGCCCGGCACGATCCCCGCACGCTGCAGCTCGCGAAATATATCCCGCCGACGGCGATCGCGCCTCCGCCCGCCAAAGAAGAATGGGCAAAGAGGGTGGCGCAGTGGCCCATGATGTTAAACGACAAACTGGGCGATTGTACGTGCGCTTGCGCCGGCCACATGATCGAGCAGTGGACCACTTACGCGAGCAAGACCGTCACCCCTGCCGACGCTGCCGTCCTCAAGGCCTACGAAGATGTCGGCGGCTACAATCCGGCCGACCCCAGCACCGACAATGGCGCGGTCATTCTGGACGTCCTCAATTATTGGCGCAAGACCGGAATCGGAGGACGTCAGATCCTGGCGTTCGCAGCGATCGAGCCGAAAAACCACACGGAATTCATGGATTCGGTCGTTCTTTTCGGGAACTGCTACATCGGCGTAGCGCTGCCAGTATCCGCGCAAACCCAGGCCGTATGGGCGGTGCCTCCGGGCGGTCCCACCGGACAAGGAGCGCCCGGCTCGTGGGGCGGCCATGCGACTCCGATCGTCTCCTATGACATGCGGGGGCTGATCGTGGTCACCTGGGGCGCCTTGAAGCGCATGACCTGGGGATTCCTGGATACCTACTGCGACGAGGCCTACGCGGTTCTGAGTCAAGACTGGATCGAGAAGACGAACCTGGCGCCTAACAATTTCGATCTCACCGCATTGCAGGCCGACCTCCAGCAAATCACTGCGGCGGCAGGCGCCGCCAAAGCTTAGTAGTCTGCGGAGACTGAGACAGACACCTTTTCGCCGGGAAATGCCGATTCCCTGCTTCCCTCAAAGGCGCGAAAAGGCTGTCTGTGCCGTTTTCCGGCGACGGCCCCGCGCGGGCGCCGAGGCTCACACATCAGCCTTGGCGAAGAAACGCGTGCGCAGAAGCGCGTCGGCGTCGCGCGCGTCCACCAACCGGACAGGATCGGCACCGGAAAAGTGGTAGTCCTTGCCCGTGTGTGGACCCCGAACACGAATCGGCGATAGCTCCAGATAGCGCACCCTGAGAGAGGACCAGTTCGCCGCCCCTGCTGTGCTTCCAAGCGCATACCTGTGAGGCGATTCCGTTCGCGGCAATTCAGGGACGGTGGGGGTGGGCGCCGTCGCCGGCCGTGCGGCAGAGTCTCTGTCCGGTGTGCTCCGCTGCATGATTTGGCGCGTCACCGTAGTCCGGTTTTGGCCGCAACACATCTTGATTTTCTCCTTCGTCGTTTTCCTCTTGCTCGGGCATCAACTCGATCGATGTCGGCTGCTGGCCGATGCGCTCCAGCAGGCACGCCGCGCCGGAGAGCGCGAGCCACGCGACCAACCGATCGGCGGGATCTCGCGCCACGAAAAACGCCAGCGGAGCAGCCACCCACATACTGAGGCAATAAAAGCAATCCATCAGGCGCCCCGCGAAGCTTCCGCCCAGGCGCGCTCTCAGGCGCACAACCACGTCCCCTGGGCCGTCCTCGCGCGCCAGCAGGTGCGTGATCCGCCAAGTGGCAAGAACGGCGAGGATCAAGCGTATCCAGACACCGGTCATCGGAGCCGCATCAGGACGACAGATCGTTGCAGATCTTCACGGGCCAATCGGCGTATCCGTAGACGGAGTGCTGGCCGCCTGGGCGGATCGTCCGGTCATACACCCAGACTTTGAAGATGTAGACGCAGCACTGTCCTCTCGGGATGGTGAAGTTCGGGTCGATAGGTCCCCACAGCACCGACTTGGAACAGATGGGATCCACCGCTCTCAAGTCGAAGTTCGCCAGCGTTCCGAACATGGCGGCCGGATCGAGATTGTTCGGATCGCACACCGAAGTGGCGCAGTGATGCAGCGGATCTCCCACCCGCGAGGTCCCATAGAAGCACGAGTTCATGGGATCGAATCCCGCGCCGGGGATCGGAATCTGGATGGTCGGCCCTCCCTGCTTCTCCACCTGGACGTAGTAGTAGTCGAAGTTGTCGTTGGGACGGGTGGGAAGCGCCAGCTCATCGATCAGCGGGTCGAAAGCAATTCCCGAAAGCGGCAGCGGCCACGGGTTGCTGCAATCGGGCGGATGCGCGAAGTTACTTACGAAGAGATCGGCGCACTTCGGCACGGCGTCGATGCGGATGGCCGCGCACGGATACTTGTTGTCGATCCACAGCGTCTGGGTGTCGCAGTATGTGACGCCGTTGGTGTCCACGACGGTCAGCCGGAATGTATACAACCCGTTGAGCAGGCATCCCCCGATATTGCTCTGCCAGCACGACGGGTACAGCAGGGAATTCGGCTCCGATGTGGTGAAGGGGGCGCACAAATTCAGGAAGGACGGGATGAAGCAATCCGGACCCCAATTGGCCGTCAAGTAGGACGTGCCCGTGCGCATGTTGACGAAGCGGTATTGCCCGGGCGTGACGTAATCCACCTGCCAAAACTGGGTCCAGCCTCCCGAGGCGCAGTTGGACTCGAAGCCCGGTTTGTAATGCAGGAAGTAAGACTTGATCTTGGCATCGGAGCATCCGCCTACCCATGCGCCGCCCTGCACGGAGAGACACTCACCGAAGGAGACCTCGGATACGCTGGCCGGCCGTGAGCACAGAGCCGGCACGTTTTCGACGAATTTCGCCGCCGGATCGGTCCAGCCGGTGTCCATCGTGAAGTAGTTGTCGACTCCCAAGATGCGAACGTCCTTCTTGAACAGTTGGAACTCGATATTGCACTGCACCTGGGCCTGGGTGTTGGAGAACACGGTCATCCGGATGTAATAAAGCCCAGGGTTCTTGAACGTCGTGTTGAAATCCGCCAGCAGACCATTGAACACAGGTGTTGCGCCCGGTCCCGGGTTGCCCGGAGGGAGCGGCGGATAGATGAAGTCCGTGGCGTTATAAGTGACGCCGTCGGTGGACCACTCCAGGATGTAGTGATTGAAAGTGCCGCCCGAGGCCGTTCCGTGGACCTCCACGGTGTAGGCGCCCACAGCGGGATCGGCCACTTCCGCTACGCATCCTTGTGGCGCCGTAAGATTGCACGTGAGCGGTCCGAAGCAGCGGCGCAGGCAGCGGAAGAAGTAGACCAGGCACCACACCACGTCGCGCAGAGAGCGCGCGCGGGCCAGGCAGCATCCGAAGCAGATAGCGCACAGGCACCAGCACCGGCAGAACCAGAAGGACGGCTCCTTGCTGTGGGACGTGAACGCGTCTTTACCCAGCAGCGCCTCGGCCGCGCGGGGCGTCAGAAGACGCTCGAAAATCTGGCAGGCTTCTTGAAGACCCTCACGGCAATCGATGGCGCCACTGATGACGTCCTCGGGGATTCCGGCCACGAATTCGACGGTTGCGAGCTGGTCGGTGAGGTAAGGTTTGAACGCCCCGGCCAATTCCTCGACCAGAACGCCAAAGTCAGCGCGCTCCTGGGGCGTCGGCGGGGAACTTACAGGCGTCCCGAGAATTTGCCGGACGCAGATCCAATATTCGTAGAGGTAGTAGGAGAACGCCCGGAAATTACGAGGGCCCCGGCACACCAGCCAACCGAAGATGATGCAGCAGCGAATGTGCTGCAGGCACCAGCGCCACTGCTCCGGGGGTCCAAGAACGGCGCGGGCTTCGGCAGGAAGCATGCCGAGAGCTACTTCCGGGGTGAAGAAATTCCCGAAAATCTGGTTCGCACGCGCGATCTCGTCGGCGCAGTTCGGCGGCCCGGCTTCCGCTTCCTTGCTCAGCTCCGCGGGATTCCCCGCCAGTTCCAACTCCTGTTTTAGCACCGGTTGATAGGCAGCCAACAGGGCTTTCAGAACAGACTGAAACTCCTTGTTATGCAGCACATCGTTGTCAGAAGGCATTCCTTCACCGGTGGTCCCTTGCTTGGTTTGGTCGGCCATAGATTTGATTCGCTTTCCGGCCGTCGTTAGCGGACGGCCTGATCGCCTCCGGGCCGTGTAAGTGCGCCGCCGATGTCCTCTCCCGGCGCCGCCGTCGCACTTTGTCCTAGGGGAGCGATCTTTTCGACGAATGGTGAAGGTCAAGGGCGGATCGTTTCACCGCATCTCCGGGCCAACCCTTGGTCCACCTTGTGATGCACCAAGAGCAGGGATGAAACCGGGAGCAATTAGTACGTATGGAACTACGCGTGCAGCGGCAGATGGCTCCAGCCTCAGCAGGGTGTGTCTTGCGCCAGGTTGCAAGAGTCCGTTTGCAACGGCTTGGCGGGTTTTCGAGCACGTTTGCGCTGGTATTGATTGGGCGCCTGTGAGTAAGAACTGCAACATCATTCTTGCTGACGTATGAAAAAGCGGGAATACGAATTACTCGCGGGCGCAAGTACTCTACCGGCTACGGCGGAACCTCCGGTGGCCGCCGGCTGACGGCAAGCATCGGGGCTGCCGCCTCAAGCCGTTCTAGCAACTCCGCGGCTTGGCTTGCTGCAGGGGAGTCAGCGAGCCCCAGTTTGTATCCAATGGCCAGCACTTCACGGAGCCCTGCAAAATCACGCAGGCTGGCCTTCCGGCGTAGAGCGATTGCGAGCAGCAGTCTTGCGATGCCGTTACGCTCGCAGGTCGCGAGCCGATCAAATTCTTCCCGCCAATGCACGCTGCGTCTATCGGCGTCGATGAACGGAAGCACCTTGCTGGCGCTACCCGCGGCGAGTTTGCCCGGTGGAATCCTGGCAGTCGGGGTTCTTCCCGGCTGCAGCGCGGCTGCGCACAGCAGGCCCATGACATAGGCCGTATGATACGCTGTCGCCAGCAGGTAGTCCCATCGTTGGCCGCCTTTCAACTCATTCAGGCGCTCTAGATTTATGCTTTGCGAAGGCAGAAAGCCCGCTTGGTCTTCGACCCTCGCCAGAACTCGAAAACCAAAGGTGGCCGCAGCACCCCATGGCCTTCGCGTGAGCGGCCAGGCCAGAGCAACTTCCCCGCCTAGATCGTAGTCCTGCTCGTCGAGGCATCGGCCGAGCGCCCCTTCCGCCTCGGCAAGAATTACGGAAACGGGGCGGGGTAATAGGTGAGGACGTAAGTTGAAATCGGTGACGTACATCAAAGCGTGTGTGAAGGCGTAAACATCGTCCCTGCTCCCGCTCAGCAGATCCATGGGCCGGCCCAGAACAGACTCCCGGACCGCTGCTGGCGGCCTTTTGCTGGCGCTTAATCGCGAACCGTCCCAGGACCCTTCGAGCCAGAACTGTTCGAGTACGCGGTGAGGCGGCCGTTCGCGCCCCGCGCGTGCCTGCGAATCAAGGCTACGCCGCAGTACGGCATCGAAGCCCGGTTCCGGATAACCGAGCCTTGTCAGACAGATGTGCGCCTGGGCGTAATCGAGGGCCAAAGCCGGCTCCAGGCACATTCCGGAAAGCATGCGCTCACTGCGGGCATAGAAGGTAAGGCGCTCCGCGAGGCAGCGAATTCGCTCCCTCACTTCCGGATGTCCGCCCGCTGTTGAGGCCCCTAGCAGGAGGAAGGCGGTTTCGGCGATCAGCTTTTCGGGACGAAGGTTATTGGCCGGCTCGCGGGGATCGGTGTATCCGTTCGCCCCGAGTCGTTCCACGGCTTGCTTGGCGATGTCGAGGGCATGGCTGAGACGCCGCACCAAGTCTTCTGTGCTCCACTTGGCGTCTCCTCCCATCGCTCTCGGCCACGCTGCTCGCTATCGGCGCCCGGTTATCCCTGTATTTCTCCTGTCGCGCCTCGAATGGCACCCAAGTTCTCGACCGTCCCTCCGGGGTTCGGATTGACGATGAAAATGCGGATGAAAAACCGCATAGTCCCGCAGAAGCCTTCCCAAGGCTCGTCCGCGAGCGACATTGCTGGTCCCAGCTCGGCGACTACTTTTCCAATCGCGGCAAAATCCACAGCTTTGCTATCGAGCGCTTTCTTGACAATGTCCTGGTGATTAATTCGGTTACTCACTATTCGCCTCCTCAGCCATTCTTGAAATCGGCGCAGCCGCCGCAAGCCGTTTCCCACGATTCGACGGTCTGAGTAGCGGCAAGGGGCCGCCGAGCCCCAGCATCGTCAGCATTTCGTGGGTCCTGCAGTAAGGCTTACTTCGAGGACATAGTGTGTCTCAGGGCCTGACCGTTACACCTATTTTTGGTTCCCAAGCCGGCCAGTCGCGGGTCGCCCACTGGACGAGAGCTTCGAAGTATGGTCGCCCGAATTGTTTTTGCAGAACGGCCGGTGAAACGGTACTGAAATGGACGTCACACAAGATCGACAAAAAACGCCCGCCAGGACGGTACCAAGAGGCGTTCGTCAAGAAAGCCGCGCGGTGCTGCTAGTCCCATCCAGCACGTGGTCCTTACAATTAAGGAGAACCACTGCTTCCACAATTCGGTGGCGCACGAATAGCTCCGCAAAGCACCTGTTATCAGCAGCTTCCTGCAACGCACGGACGCACTCCTCATCTGTCAACGTTGGTGCTCTACATTCCATAATGTATTCGGCGCCCGAATTCCATAAATCTCGCGGTAAAATGTCAGATTTCTAAATGGACGTTGCGGGTCTTTGATCCAAACATGCCGGCCCCTTAGCCAAGCAATATTTCCTGCTTAGCGGCTTCACGCCGAAGGCGGTCTGATCCAAAGACTGCAGGCTTAGGACGAATGTATTAGTGCTGAAAACACCAAAGGGATCTGCGATCCCTCGGCTGCGCTTGAAGAGGAACGCAACCCCAAATGATGATAGCGGCTAGACGGAGAGCATCTAGCCCATTGGGTACCGTCTCAAAAATGGATTTCGAACTATTATGACCAGAAGCGATCGGTTTGCCAAGATCTATTCTTCTCCGCCGAGTCCTAGTCCGGCAAAAATCATTTGGGTTTGCGGTTCTCGTCCTTCGAAATAGTAGAATTCTCCGTAACTTAGATTGGCGTTCCCTTCGGAGTCAGCTTGGGATCTGGCCTTCCGCGCTAACCCAACTCCGATGCAGGCGGGAGGTTGTGACGCGTTTGAGCCGCGACCGGCCGATCGACTTGCCCGGCTATGTGGCGTGACCGTCCGGTGACATCACAGCACCGGCCACGTCGTTCTCTCTAAACGCCGCTGACCTTCCGCTTAGCCTGCCTCCAGGAACGGAGTGTGGGGGCCGCGCCGGATTGCTACCGGCAAGGGCTGTTATCGCCAGGAGTCCGAACATCCGCTGCTGAACGATCCTTGAAGGTCACCTTCCCAAGCTGAACGTCGCGGGTTCGATCTCCGTCTCCCGCTCCATATTTTCAAGAAGTTAGCCGGCATGTCGGTCAGGCTGACGAGGGCCTTATACGGAGTGACGAGGAGTACCTCGCCTCACACGACGTTGATTACAGCGGGTTTCTCCAGCCTTGAATGCCAGCCGGGCACATTGGCATTCAATCGGGCACTGGGTCGGCGCGGCCAATGCTTGAGGCTTCACTTCCGCGCGGCAGCTTCAGTCACTTCACATACCGAGGCCCAAATGACGCGCGTTCGGCCTCACCCAATGACGCCGATCCCGGCATAGTTCACGGATATAATGGGGAGGTCGCGATGAGTTCAAAATTTCTGACCACGTGCCTGGCAGAAGCGGTGGAGTTGAAATGGCTGAGAAAAAAACGCCCGAATCCGGCAACCCTTTCGTCGCTGCGCTGAACTCTGTTTTTGGTCCTATGGCGAAGAAAAGCAAGGCCTTGCCACCGCTCCTTGGAATCGCCCTGCCCTTACTCCTGACAATTTTGCTGATAGCTTTTAAGGGCGCAGTGTCACCCGGCATTGTTTGGTTAGTAGCACTTGTTATTGTCGTACTGCCGGTGGCTTATCTCGTGGACGCTCGCGTCCGGGGTCAACCGATCGACGAGAACGCGCCGCCGTGGGCTGAAATCGAGAGTCCGAACCCGAAACCTTTCGATAGAGAGATCGAGTGCCGGGGCTCGGCAACCGGAATCCCACGGGATATGCATTTGTGGCTGTTCGTAGAGGAGGATCGAGAGGAGCGAAGGCTTATTTGGCCGAAGGAAGGAGAGGTCATCGTTAATAAGCAGGGCAAATGGAAGCATCGAATATTTGAAGACGGTGTAGCACAACACGTTTCGATATCTCTATGGATGGCAAACGCGAAGGCCCACGATAGCATCCAAAAATGGCTTGCGCACGGTAAACGGACAGGAGATTATCCCGAGTTGGAAGGGATTCCGGGAACAACTCGTATAGCGAGAGTTCGGGGAATCGTGCTGAAGCCCAGGGAACCGTAGGACTGGCGAGACTGTCCAGCTTATGCCACTCAGTTCTCTCCGGAAATCCGGTAGATGAGTTAGTTAGGGACGGCCGGTTTTTTGCCGCGAATATCGGAGCGAAAATGAAAAGCACCGTTACGATAAATGCCGGCGGCCGCATGAGCCCGTTCCCACACTTTTGGGAAGTTGTTTTTGGCTCTGGACGTGCCATTCTGACACTGCGCGAGAGCTACCGCCGCGACTTGAACGACATCAAGAAAATTACAGACTTTAAGTATGTCCGTTTTCACGCTATCCTTCACGACGAAATTGGAATCTATAGCGAGGACGACCAAGGTCAACCCAGCTACAATTTCACTTATGTCGATCAGATTTACGACGGCTTGCTGGAACGCGGTGTCCGGCCCTTCATCGAACTTAGCTTCATGCCTCGGCAACTCGCGGCCAAAGATGTCAGGCATCCCTTTTGGTACAGGCCGGTCACAGCACCGCCCAGGAGTTGGAATCTCTGGGAGGAATTGGTCTGCGAATTTGCAAAACATTTAATAATCCGTTATGGCGCCGACGAAGTGGCCCAATGGTATTTTGAAGTCTGGAACGAACCCAATATTGATTTCTGGTCGGGGATTCCCAAGGAAACGACATATTACAAACTGTACGAGCGAACGGCACGGGCAATAAAGAAGGTTAACTGCAGTTTGCGGGTGGGTGGCCCTGCAACCGCGCAGGCGGCGTGGGTGGACAGGTTCATCGCCTACTGCGTGAAAGGAAAGGTTCCGCTCGATTTCATCTCAACGCATGTCTATGGCAACGACTCTGAGCGCAACGTGCTCGGAGCCGGGCAAAATATTTCTTCAGATGACATGGTCGTTCACGCTGCTCGCAAGATTTACGATCAGGTAAAGGCGTCGGCGAGGCCCGACCTTCCAATACACTGGACCGAGGTCAACGCCACTTATCTAAACGATGTAAACGTTACGGATTCGCCCTTCATGGGGCCCTGGCTTGCGAGGACGATTCGGCAGTGTGATGGTTTAGTTACAACGTTGGCGTATTGGGCGTTGTCGGATGTATTCGAAGAGCAGGGTGTCCCGAAAACACCTTTTTACGGCGGGTACGGCCTTATGGCAGTAGGGAATATTCCGAAGGCCGCTTACAACGCTTTTAAACTCTTACATCTTTTGGGCACTGAGAGAATAAGTGTTCGATCTTCTAATGCGTTGGCGACAAGAAGACCAGACGGGTCACTGGTGATAGCCGTTTGGAATTACGCAGCTCCGGGGAAGCACGGGTCGGTGAAGCGAATTAAGCTGGTGATCAAAGGCCTGAAATGGCCTCATCGTTTGCTGATACATGTGCTCGACAGCGATCATGGTTCACCACTAGCAACATGGGTGAAAATGGGCCGGCCAGATTGGCCTACGCGAGAAGAGCAGGCGCGACTTCAGGCGGCTGCAGAGCTCGGTCCACCAGAGAAGGTTTTCGTAAGTAAAGGCAGCATTTCCTCAGCCACTCTCGAACTTCAACCGCACAGTCTCGTGTTGGTAGAGGCTGTTAGCAGTCGGAGTGCTACCAGATTTACAGAAAGGCGCGCACGTAGCTGAGAAACAAAGTTTTAATTTGCGCGCGGGATGGCGGAAGTTATTGTGTTCCATGTGCGACGGGGTTGCCCCCGGTGCCGCACGGGCTGGAATGGAAAAAGAGCTGGTGATAAATCCCCTTCGCACCACCAAACGCGCCGATTGTGGAATATTAACGGCGTGCCGAGCTGACCAGGGCGACCAGGGCGCGCCGTCCGGAAGTTGATCACGAGGGGCGACTAATGCTAATCCCACGCCTGGCTCTAGCATTCGCCAGCGTCTCTTGTGAGGTGACCGCTCGGTGACATCACGGATACGCAGGAAAGGGTTCGGGCATTGATGATTGAAAGCTGAAGTACTCGACCGCCGGATGCCTCCGCGACGGCGAATGCCTTCAAGAACCTCGCCGTAGCTATCGGACTCGCTCCTCGGGGAGGTGGGTATAATCTAGAATCGCTATTCAACCTATACTGTTTTTGCAAGAAGGCTCCATGATTGAACGCGTGCCAATTGACGAGTTCCTGACAGAACTAAACCGAGACTATCTGATATACAGACGTCTAGGGAAGCGAGCTAATCTCGCTGACGTTGCTCTAACCATGATCTCCATTCTCGGCAGCTTAGCGGCGGCTGTCATTGGCGCATCCAAAGCCGCGCCGTACTGGGCTGCTGGCTTAGCTGCCCTTCCAGCCGCTTGCACATCGTTTCAGCGCGTAGTGGGATTGCGCGAAAGATCATCTTTGCATTTTGAGTATTCTGCGTCTCTGAACTCGTTGTACGCACGCCTCAAATACGCAAAGACACCGGACCTGGAGTTATTTGCTGAAGAAAAAGCGAGTTTGGCGATCAACCGCGAGAAACGATGGAGCGAGCTATTGCGCGGAGGGAGCTTAAAGGTTGGTGGCTGACGAGGCTGGTTGAGAAGATGCTTAAAGCGAAGCGTCGTCCGGCTGAGATGTTCCAGACTGAAACGTTCCAGTGGTGCAATCACGGATGGGGATTCCGGCGACGCCGAACGCGGAATCCGGGTTGAATCCGAACGGCATTCCGGGATGATCCCGAACACCATCGGAGCGTAGGTACGCTCGCAAATCGATTGTGCAAGAAGTGTTCGACTTCGTCAAGAGGAACGCTGTCCGGAGCGCAGCGGAGGAAGAGCGCCGCAAGCGGAGAAAGGGGACAGGGGCGGCAGCCCTTGTCCCCGCCCAGCGCTGGAGAGATCCGGAGCGCGATCAGCGCTCCGAATCGCAGTTGACAGAATTGATCAATACAGCGCCCTTTTCGGGAGTTAGCGCGGCTCAACTGGCTGGCGAATAAAGGAAACAGGTTCGGCCGATATTCCGTGGCGTCCAGGAAGTTGAGTCACGCGACAGAGTTTGGGAAATGCGGTAAGCTCTTGATCGATATGCAGCCGAAGTCTGTCGGCAGCGGTGGCACTTTTCGTCCTGGGTTATTCCGCTACTGCCCGCAGGCCCCCCCCTCACGGCCTATAGTGAAACACCGGTCCCTCCGCCGACCCGAACGGGGACATCACAAACACCTGGAAATCCCCTGCCGTTGCGCCCAGGTTCGGTCCATTCACGGTCAACTGCGTGTTGTTCCGCACCACAGGCGTCAGCGTCACGCCGCCGATCCGTACCTGCGTTACGCCGCCCAGATTCTTTCCCGCGAGAATCACCGGACCGCCTTTGGTATCTGGACTCATCACGCTAACGACCTGCGGCGCCGGCACCGGGTAGATCCGCTCGTACACCGTGCTGGTGGCCCCGTCCTTCTTGGCCGACAAGCGTACCCGCAGCTCAGCCTGCGCCGTCGGCGCGTTATGCAGAGAAATCGAACTTGCCACGACCTGAAAGTCCGGCGTGACCCACCCAGACCCTTTAGCCACCGACACCGAGGGATCGCTCATGCCGTCAGGAAGAGTGAACGTCAACGAAGCGCTCACCGTTCCGTCCGGCGCCGGCCGCCACGACGCGTCATCTGCATCGCCCAGCGGAAGAGGCTTCGTCGACCCGGCGGGCTTCGCCGGCGTCGCCGAATACGCCCAGAGCTTGTCGGATTCGATGCTCGCAAGGTCGCGGTTGTCCAGGTCCTTGATCGCGCTGACCACGCGGACCGGGGCCTTGGTTTCCGTATCCGATTTGGGCACGAGCACCCGAAGCGCGGTGTCGGTCCGAGCCAGGATGGTCGCCGAACTCTGCCCGAAGTACACGGAGTCCGCATTCATCAGGTGGCGTCCGGCGATCGTAATCTGATCACCGCCTGCAAGCGCCCCGCCCGGGCTTGATAGAGAAGAGATGACCGGGCGTAGCGGAACCGCCACGCGGTTCTGCACAATTGTCTTTTCGCCCTGCTTGATCCGGTAGGTAACGTATCCGTCCGTGACCTTCGCTCCCTGCAGGATCCATTTGTTCGAGTCGCCCTCGCGATCCGCCGTCACCTTTTCCTCGGAGCCGTTCCCCACTACGAAGAACTCGGCGTCCTTATCGATGGTCCATCCCGTGACCGTGAGGCGGATATCAGCCGTGTCGGTCGCCGCCGGTCCCCCCGGTGCGGCCGGAGCCCCCGCCGCTGGTGCGGGAGCCGCGGGGGCCGGCGCCGGTGCCGGAGCCGCTGCGCCGTATACGCAGGCATCGCAAACGCGCAACACCGTAGCGTCCACGCGCTGCCAGCCGTCAGCTGGTTCGAACATGATGAAATCTCTGCTCATCCCCAATCGGTAGTTCTTCTCCGCATCTTTGAGCAAGACTCGCTTCGAAGTCTGATCCCAATTAATTCGGAGATAAAGCTCGTTCAAGTGAATGGACTTTTGCGGCGAGATCACCGTGATTTCGGGAATCCCGGTGAACGTATCCTCCATGCGAAATCGCATCGTGATCGATTCCTGCGACGTCACTTCGAACGATCCGATCACCTGGCGCTTTCCGCCCATCGTTTCCAGTTGCGGCGTAGCCCCCTTCGTATAGGTGATGTTTCCGCTCGTCGAGTCGATCAGCCGCCAACGCGGTTCGAGAGGAATATCGTTCACGAGAATCGACGTCTCCGCGGAAAACCCGCGCCCCGTCATAATCACCGCGATTTCCTCGCCCGCCGGCACGGGGGCGTAAAGTAATTGGCTTACCCAGGAATTGGCGCCGGGCAGCGATAACTTGTAGCTCTTTTGATTCTGGGGGCACGACGTCGGCGGAGCCTGGTCCGCGCCGTTCACCGGCGCCTGGCTGTAGCAACTCGCATTCGATTGCTCGGACACCGGGACAGCCGTCCCCCCTTTCTCCGGCTTCAGCATCCAGTCGCCCTTGGTGTTGAACTTGAGTTGGAGCGTGTATTTGGGGACCGCCAGAACGCCGTAGGTCGTAAAGGTCCCAGAAGCCGTGTAGGAGGCGCCCGGCACCGGCCCGTAGTCCCATCCGAATTCCACGTTGCTGCCTTTGCCCTGCGCCGCAAGGTACACGTTCTGCTCGAGAAACTGGCCGTAAATCTGATGTTCGCGCTGGTAGTTGAATCCGCCACCAATGCCGATGAGCGTACTGAAAATGCCCACGATGCTCAGGCGACTATCATGCACATCCGAAAGGGCCACATTGACCGCCCCTTGCGCCGGAGAGAGTTCGAAAGCATAAGGCTTGGCCTCCTCCAGTACCGACAGAGACGTGCCGGTCTCCGTCCCGTTTGCCCCCGCAGTCAACTCCTGTACGGCCTTGCGCGCCGCAGCCAGGCGATCGGCCGGTGTCTTCACGTTGGCGGCTTCTAGCGTCGCCATTTGCGATTGGCGGGTTGCATCGTTATCCGGGCGCTGGTTGAGCAGATCGTTCGCCAGCCCCTTCCAATCGATCTGCGACTCCTGGAATACCCACCGCGCCCGCGCCATGTGATTCTTCGCCTGTTTGGACGGTTCCACCGACGCGCTCACTTCCATGAAGTACAGGTCGTAATTCGGGTCCGCCGATTCCCGCAGCAGCGTCAGCCGCTGCGCGATCGTCTGAAGATACCCATCGATCGAACTGCGAATCGTCTGCAGATACGGTGCCTTCGGGTCCTGCGCGAGAATCTTGTTCATCTGCTGCAGAATCGCCGTCTTCACCGAATCGTTCGTAAAGAAATCGGAAAGCAGATCCGGCCCCGCAGCGATCTTGTCCGCCGATACGGGTCCCGTTCCTGTCACCGATGGAGCTTGCGGATATTGCGTCGTAATTGCGCTCAGCCGCGTCTGCGTATCGGTCACCGCCTGCTGCGCCCCCGCCTGCGTCTGCGTTAACTGCGCCACTTTCGCCTTCGCGTCCGTCTGGCTCTTGTACAGACCGTCCAACCGTTTGCCGACATCGGCGAGCCCGGCGTTCACCGTCCCCAAATCGGCGTCCCGCTGGGCGGCCTCGGGCGACCCCGCGGTCACTTGCTCGTTCTGCAGCGCCGTCTGCGGCGTCTGCAGCCGCGTCTGCTCGGCTTCCGCACCCGCTACCAGCGCGTCCAGGCGCGCCTGGTCTGCCTTCGCCGCTGTAAGGTCGTTGTTGGCCTTGGCCAACTGGTCCTGTTGCGTCTGGAGTTGCTGGTTCAGCTGCGCGCGCGCCGCCTGATCGGACTGATACTGCTTCACCTGCTGCTGATATTGATTCTGCGCGTCCTGGTTCTTCACTGCCTGGGCTTGATCATATTGAACGTTGATTCCAAGCGTTTGCAAGAGCAGATTGAGTTGACGCAGATGAACTTCGTTCGGGTCGACGTCCCCCGGCCCGGCGGTCTCTCCCGGCAGCGTCGCGCTCAGATTCCGCAGTCGTTCGCGCGCGTCGCCCACTAAGTAGAGGGCGTCGCTGAGCGACCACAGCTTCGGCTGGCCGGCGACGATCACGCCGCAATCTTTTTTACACGCATCGGCGGAAAGTGCCTGACAGGCTAGGATAGATACTAAGGCTAGGCCGCAAGCCGTTCGGCTGCACATACGATGGTTCAGCATAGCTAGTTGTCCCATCTTCATATTCACCGTTGTCGTTAGCAGCCGGGATTTCGATTTTGCACTACCGATGGAGTTCGAGTATACCAAAAGCGTTTGAGTTATGGCGATATTACTGAGCCGGCACAGAGAAAGAAATTGGCCGAGGACGAGCAATCGAAGCTGCGTCAGGAATAGTTGTAGCCTGGTGCCTCAGATCGTGGAAGCGTAGCCCGCGGGAAGGGCGTAGCCCACGCTCGTACCCAACACAAGAGCATGTTCGACGGATACACGGATCCCAATTGTGGCTTGCTAGAAAAGGATCCGGACGGATATTTGACGGTAGGGCCGACGTGAAAACCGGGGCTAAGCGACATCCGCCAAAGCGAGGAGGGGCAATCCTTCGAGGCCGAAGTGATCAGCGGCGTGGAAGATGCACCTGACGCAGACGTGGCGGAAGTTGACACGAAACAAGTCCCAGAGGACGATGTGCCTTCCGAATACCTGGAGAGAGATTAGGTTCTATGTAGTCAAGATGCCCGCGGAGTGCCATCGTCCCGACCAGCGGCTCGCGGGCCCAAGACGATTCAAGCGGTTTTCGCGTGCGGTGGTAGCGCGTTCTGCTTTATCACCCTGGCGACCGATTCCAGCCGCCATTCTGTCCCGCGGCGCGTTCGGTGCCCGCGGCTGTTCAGGGTAGCGGCAATGCCGCGGAGGCTGTGGCCGTGGCTACGAAGATCCCGAATCTCCGCCACCGCGGCCTGCTCCGCGGGGTCGGGCTCCAGGTGCCGCTGGTCCGCAGACAGCCGGTAACCAAACTCGATGTTACCGACGCGCTCGCCGTTGCCGCGTTTGTGCCGCAACGCGTCGCGGGTCCTCTCCCCGATCGCCTCGCGTTCCCACTGGCTGACGGCGCCCATGATGGTGATCACCAGGCGCCCGGCGGCCGATCCGGTGTCGAGCGCCTCTGCCACGGAAATCAGCGCCACCTTGCGCTTCTCGAACAGTTCCAGCAGGCCGCATAGGTCCTTCACGCTGCGGGTCAGCCGGTCCAGCTTGGCCACGATGACTGCTTCCACCTTGCCGGCGTTAACCAGCGCCATGAGCCTCTGCAAGCCGGGCCGGTTCAGGCTTTTGGCCGACTCACCGCCATCTACGATTACGTCAAGCAACTCGGCGCCCTGTACAGTCGCCATCGCGCGAATCTTAGCCTCCTGGGCTTCGAGCGAAACGCCCTGTTCTGCCTGCCGGTCTGTTGAAACGCGAACGTAGCCAATCGTCAGCATGTACACAGCATTGATAACGTGCCGGGGAACATCAAGTCGGAAAATGCGCTCTGAGTGGCGCGATTTTCTCGCTGTACAAGTCGGCCGGAATGGCTTATAAAGAGAGCAGGGCCTCGGTTCGACAGGCCAGCGCCAAGCGCACCCTCCGAAAGAACCCTCCAACATCTGAATTGGTTTGAGGATTATGAACGAGCTACATGTACGCTTGTGCCCGGTCGAACAACTGGTGCCTTTCCAGAAGAACGCCCGCACGCACTCTGAGGAACAAATCGCGCAGATCGCTGCGTCGATACAGGAATTCGGCTGGACGAATCCAATCCTGGTTGGCCCCGACAACGTCGTTATCGCAGGACACGCTCGGCTTGCTGCCGCGAAGAAACTCCGTCTGACCGAGGTTCCGGTGATTGTGCTCGGGCACCTCACAGAAGCGCAGCGGCGAGCGCTTGTGATTGCCGACAACCAACTCGCGCTCAACGCTGGCTGGGACGAGGAAATGCTGCGCGTCGAGTTGCGGGCGCTCCAGGCGGAAGAGTTCGACCTGGACTTGATTGGCTTCGGCGAGTTGCAGCTCGCCGAATTGCTGGCAAACGACGAGGATTACGCGGGCCACGCTGACGAAGACGCGGTCCCCGAGATGTCCGAGATAGTGGTCAGCGCGCCGGGCGACCTCTGGATTCTCGGCGGCCATCGTGTCTACTGCGGCGATGCAACTCAAATGGAAAGCATGGAAAAGGTCATGGGCGGGGGCTTGGCTGACATGGTTTTTTGTGATCCGCCATATGGTGTGGCCTATGGCTCCTCGGCACGCACGCGCCGGGAGCGCGAGAAGAAGCGGATCACGAACGACGATCTGGGCGAAGCGGAATTTGGCGAGTTCCTGCGCAAGGCCAGCGCCAACCTTCTTGCGGTCACCAAGGGTGCCGTCTACATCTGTATGTCCAGCTCGGAGCTTCACACGCTGCAGAAGGCATTCGCAGCAGCGGGCGGGCACTGGTCCACGTTTGTGATTTGGGCGAAGGATCGCTTTACACTGGGCCGTTCCGACTACCAACGCCAGTACGAACCGATCCTTTATGGATGGCGCGCGGGCACGGATCACTTCTGGTGCGGCGCGCGGGATCAGGGCGACGTGTGGTTTGTAAACAAGCCGCAGGCCAACGTCCTGCATCCGACGCAGAAGCCGGTGGAACTGGTTGAACGCGCGATTCGGAACAGCAGCAAGAGCCGGGACACGGTGCTGGATGTCTTCGGGGGCTCGGGCACAACGCTGATCGCATGTGAGAAGCATGGACGGCAGGCCCGGCTGGTCGAACTGGAGCCGAAATACGTCGATGTCGTTGTGCGGCGCTGGGAGCAGTACACGGAAAAGCAAGCGGTGCACGAAGATGGGCGCGTCTTCGATGAGGTTGCGTTGGAACGCGCGGGAGCGGCGGCGTGAATGGATCGCGACCCAATCGAACGCTGCAAACGCGAGATCGCTGCCATCGAAGCGGAGATAAAAGCCGGCAATCCCGATCTGCCGGGCCTCTGCCTCGCACTCTCAGACTGGCACGCGGAGTGGAGGATCCTCGTACAAGAGGCACGCAGCCAAGAGGAGGTCCCGCCGCATGAGGATTCGGACCAGACTGGAAAGGCTAGAAGAGGAGGTACTACCACCGCCTCCTGCGCCTCCTTGGCTTGTCCACATTCACTTCGTTGATTCCCGCAGAGGTGAATGCTACGGATTTGATTCCGAAAAGGGGGATCCCAATTTCAAGGCACCCGAACCAATGGTTTTTCAAGTTGATCAGCATCCCGAGCTCGGTTGGCGAGCGGGCCGACGCTACCCACGAACACGAGGATTCCGGTGAACCAACGAGAAAAGCCGCCGGGAATCTACCCGGCGGCTCATAAGAGACGAACGTGGGAAGGCTCAGACTTTGAGGGAATACGTGCGCTCGCCGTCCTCGCTTTTCGCGGACTCGACGGTCAGGCCCAGCTTCTTGCCGATCGCGCCCGAAAGGAAACCGCGCACGCTGTGGGCCTGCCAGGAAGTGGCCTTCATCAGTTCCTTCAGCGTCGCGCCGCCGGGCCGTTTCAACAGGTCCAGCACTTTGGCCGACTTGCTACCGTCGCGCGCGGCACCAGCCTTCTTGGCGGTTTTAGGCGCCTTCTTGGCGGCTGTAGCCTTCTTCCCGGGCTTCCCCTTCTTGGGCGCGACGTTGCGCGCACGTTTCGCAACGCCGGCCTTTTTCGTGCCTTTGGGCGGCTCGCTAGGCGCGGTAGCTGCGGTGTTTTCTGTTTCTGCTGTGATCATCTGTTTGCTCCTTTGGCGGCCTCGGCCGCGGTGATCACATCCATCCCTCAAGTCGCCGGAATTAGCAAGCAAGTTTTCGGCACCGGGAGGCCGCTGTGAACGATGAGCCGGATAATCCGCCTGTCCTGACCGAGGAACCCGACTCGGGACTTGATGCTCGCCAGGAGCGCATGATTCTGGCCCTTCTGGAGCACCCTACCAACGAGAAGGCCGCAGCCGCGCTCGGCATCTCGGCGGTGACGTTGTGGCGTGCGACGAAAAAGCCAGAGTTCGCGGAAGCGTTCCGCAAGGCGCGACGCGAGGCGTTTTCTCAATCCGTGGCTCGGTTGCAGCACGCATCGAACGCCGCCGTCGGCACGCTGTTGCGGGTCATGACAGACCGCGAGGCGCCCGCGGCCAGCCGTGTGCGCGCGGCCGACGTCGTCTTACAGACGGCGCTACGTGGAATGGAGATGGAGGATATCGAAGCACGCGTGTCCGAGTTGGAAGCAGCGACAGCGAACAGGGCGCAGCAGGGATGAAGACCATCGACAACAGGATTCGCAAGCTTGAGGATCGGTTTTGGCCCACGGATGGGGAGCTGATTCTGCTCGTGATGTGCCAGGCGGGTTGGGGACTGGCCCTCGACGAGGACAAGTGCATTCAGATCCTTCGTGAATGCGGGTTTTTGCCGACTGGCCCAGGTTTCGCCATCGTGAATCTCTGCCAGATCCCGGGTGGCCTAAACACGGAAGAACTGGAGAGGTTCTTGCGGGAAAATGGCGCGGAAACTCGCGGTTTTCACGGCGATCACGATCGTGGTGTGCTGGCGGGCGCAGGGCTCCCCTCGGCTTCATGAATGTGGCGAACGCAATGAAGACCCCACTTACCAAGCGGCTCCTCAAGCTTGAGCTTGCAGCGGGACTCACCGAGACCGCAGCCGATCGACGCGATCACGAACTGGGTCAGATTGTCTTACAGAGAATGCTTGCAGAGCGGGCACGCGAGGGATTGCCTCCGCTGAAAATTAGTCAGGAGTTCCTTTCCAGCCTCACGCTGAAGGATATTATGTACCGCCTGCACATCAAGGAACGGGATAGGGCCTACAAAGAGAAGCAGCGACTGGCGGCGAGCGGGGACGAATCACCGTTGTGACGTGACCGGTCCGTCACGTGACTCGTTCGGGATCAGCGGCGGCTCGGGGGATGGCCGAAGGATCGGGGTCCTGTCGCTCGGGCGCATCTGCCGAATTGCCGGCCACGAGCCGATTTTGCAGGGCTATTTCCCACAGCCCCGTCTCGAAGCAGGCGTCCGGAACGGTGCGCTACCTGTTGTCGATTAAGTGCGCGTCTCGCAATCTCGGGTCGTGATTCGAAGGTGCGCCGAATCATCTCCTAACACCGCGGTCCATACCGCGCCCGGCGCGGTGGAGACAGCGCCGACAGCAGAACTACCGGCACGCATCTGCGACTGGAACTCCGCTGGGAATCTGTACGTTGATCTGCATCAAGCCCCAGCGACATGGCCGGTTAAGGCGTCGCGATGCCGCCGCAAAGGTGACACCACAAGCACGTCGATCCCTGGAATGCGCCGTCGCCGAGACATCACAGTTTTAGGCAGTGCCAAAATCCAGCGCGTCAACTTGTAGGTCCATCTTAATTTATTGATACTTTTCTGATGACGCCGTGGATCGGCTGTGGACCGAAGTGCCCGGTTGCCGGTCCAGTGTACACCAGAGTCACGTTGGAAAAATTGACTTGCGACCCTCCCATGATGCACACCTGAAGCGTGGATGCACCCTTAGCCTCGAAGGGCGCAAGCACGCCATTTCCCGTGGTCGTGGCCGTACCGTTGACTACCAGACCAGAAAAGGTGGTAGGAGGGTTGTTGGCGGGGCAAGCGCTGGTGTCATAGCTGACCGTCGCGTTCGTCAAGCTGATATGGTGAGTGTGTGGATTCCGGGTCGCTGGATTCGCCGGATCCACCTGGGTGGCGCCGGAAATCCCATAATCGGACGTCTCCATGTTAAGGTCCGCCGAAAAATTGGCTGTGCCGTCTTTTTGCACGTCCAGGGACCAGTCGCCGCGAATTTCATACGGGCCGCCTGCCACCGTTGAGGGCGAATAGTCATTGATCACGCCGCCAAAGTGAACAGGTCTGATATCCTGAGCCTGGGCTCGCACCAACGCTACGGTGGCCAATGTGATCGCAATCCCGCAAATTCCCGTTTGGGCGAGCGCGCGTCGTACTCTTTGGCTGTTCAATAGGTTCTGAATCATGTTCTTCATTTTTCCTTTCGCTCGACTTTTCCTTTTGGCCGGGCGGCTGAGCTACATTTCCGATCAGTAGCCCTTCGAGGATTGAAGCATCGCCGATTTCGGCAAGTCGTAGCAATGCACCGCAGGGGAAATGAAGGTGACATCAGATCACACTGATTCTTTGGGGGTTGTAAAGGCCGGCGACTTGTTATATCGTGGGCACAATATATGGCGACAGGACGTTCCACGCCCGAGCCCGGAGCCACCAGCCGAATTGTCCGTTTCGCGGTTTTCGAGTTCGACATTGAAGCCGGGAGTTTACGCAAGCATGGGTTTAGGATAAAACTCCAGGGCCAGCCCCTCAGCGTACTGGCGATGCTCATTGAGCACGCCGGTGAGCTGGTCACACGCGAGGAACTGCAGAAACGCCTTTGGCCGGTCGACACCTACGTTGACTTCGAACACAGCCTGAACGCTGCGATCAAACGCCTTCGGGCGGTCTTGGGCGATTCGGCCGATGCTCCGCGCTATGTGGAGACGCTCCCTCGCCAGGGTTACTGCTTCATCGCTCCGCTCAGCTATCTTGCGGTGCCCCAACCGGCCGAAAGCCAACCGGCGACAGATGTTTCCCAGCCTGACCCGGGGAATGAAAAATCAAAATCAGCAGGTTGGCGGCGGCCTGTTCTGATGGTGGCAGCGGTGGGAGCCGCGCTGGTGATTATCGCCAGCCTCTGGTTACAAAGGACGGAGTACTTCTGGCGAAGCCCGATCGTTGGCGCGCGATATCAGACAATCACGGACTCTGATGGTGTGGAGCAGGCCGCTGCCGTTTCACGCGACGGTCATTTCGTGGCGTTCTTGTCGGACCGCGACGGACCGACCGACGTATGGGTTACACAAGTCGGTACGGGGCAGTTCCACAACCTAACCCGCGGAACCGAACCGCAACTCGTCAACCCATCGGTTCGTACCCTCGGGTTCTCGCCCGACTCCTCTTTCGTCACGTTTTGGGTTCGCAAAGGCGGTGCGAGCGGCGATATCAGCATCCGGGCCGTGCCTACGCTGGGCGGAGAGCCGAAGCCATACCTTGAAGGCGTAGCCGAATCCAACTGGTCGAGAGATGGTTCCCGGCTCGCGTATCACACACCCGGACCTGGAGATCCGTTGTTCGTGTCGGACGGGAGCCGGCGACCCGAGGATCGACCCGTCTTCACTGCGCCTCCCGGTCTCCATAGTCACTTTCCGCTATGGTCGCCCGACGGGGCTTTTATCTACTTCGTCCAGGGTTCCTTACCGGACAAAATGGACATCTGGCGCATTGCTCCCGCTGGCGGACGCGCGGGACGGATTACCAACCACAATGGACCCGTAAGTTATCCCGTGCTTCTGAATCGGCGGACGCTCATGTACCTCTCAGCCGATCCGGATGGTTCGGGGCCGGAGCTTTACAGCGTAGACGTCGAGCACCGTATTCCCCACCGGCTGACCTCCAGCCTCGATCGTTACACGTCGCTGGACGCCAGCGCCGATGGCCGACGCCTTGTGGCTACGCGTGCAACTACAGAAAGAACACTTTGGCGCTTGCACATCGCCGATTCACTCGCTAGGGCGTCCGAAGCTGCTCCAGTCCCGCTGATGACAAGGGCAGGGTTCTCTCCACGACTAGGCTCGAACTATCTGTTGTATGTATCAGCGACCGGATCGAGCGAAAGCGTCTGGAAGCTGTCTGACGGAACCAGCACAGAACTGTGGAGTGCACCAGGAGCACAAATCTTTGGCGCGCCGGCGATCTCCGCCGATGGGCAGAAGATTGCGTTCTCGGTTCGCCAACATGGGCGGACTTTCTTGTATGTAATTCAGCCTGACGGCGCAAACGCGAAGATTCTCATTGACTCGCTCGACCTGCAGGGCTCCCCGGCATGGGCGCCGGACGGCCAATCGATCACGTCGGCGGCCAACGATCACGGTGTCCCCCGGCTGTTTCGCGTGCCGATCGACGGCCGCCCGCCGGTCCGTTTTCTCCAGGAGTACTCGGTTGATCCCTCTTGGGCGCCTGATGGGCGCCTCGTGGTCTATTCAGGGCCCGACATCGGTACTACATTCCCCGTGAATGCCGTCAGTGTCGACGCCACAGAACAACCGCTGGCAGCCTTGACTCTGACTCGGGGTGCCCGACACATGACCTTCTTAGCTAAAGGCAGAACGTTGGTCTTCCTGCGCGGAGACATTCAGCATAAGAATCTATGGACCCGCGAATTATCGACCGGCGTCGAGCGGCGGTTGACGGATTGTGCTCCCGACTTCAATATTCGCGACTTCGACATCTCCCCGGACGGTCGTGAAGTCATACTCGAACGAGTGCGGGAGCGCTCGGATGTGGTGTTGCTGGATCTCCCGCAGCAATAGCCAGCCTTCAACCCCCGCGGATTACCAGGGTGCTCAGGAACTTGGACGACTTCGCGAAACGATACCGACAAACGCGCTTATCTCCGTTGATCCACGTGGCTGACTTGTCGGCGTCCGGTATGAGGACCGCCGACCCGTGACGCGACCGTGCGGTAACGTCACTTCAGAAGGCGCGGCCGGCAGCCTAAGATGGGCATTCTCACGCGAACAATGACGCGTAGGCCGCCGGTGGGCGCCACGCGCGGCGCTCTTCGGCCCAGGTGCGCCCCAGGAACGAACTCCGGGCGGCCTGAAACGTCCAGCAGCCTTCCTCGCTCTAGGCGGCAACGTCTCCGGCGCCCTCCATCCGATCACTGTGAAATCGGGTTGTGATATGCTTCCAGCAAGTTCAATCCGAAAGGAGTCAATTGCGATGAAAATGTTTATAGGTCTCACGCTTTCGGCGCTGGTTGGCTTACCCATTTTTGCTGCCCTCAAGGTAGCGGACAAGGCACCCGATTTCTCGGCTCGTGCTTCGTTGGCTGGAAAAGAATTTAACTTTTCGTTGGAAGATGCGCTGAAAAAAGGACCGGTCGTGGTCTACTTTTATCCTTCAGCCTATACGAAGGGCTGTGACCTGGAAGCTCATACATTCGCGCAGGAGAAAGATAAGTTCGACGCTGCTGGCGCCACTATCATTGGCGTATCAGCCGACAGCATCGCGCGACTCGATATGTTTTCGGCAGACCCGGAGTATTGCGCCGGGAAGTTTCCGGTAGCCTCCGACGCCGATCGCAAGATCGCCGCCTCCTACAATCTGACGGCGAACAGCCCTAAAGCCGGCATGAAGGATGTGCGCGGCGTCGACATCGACCATGACTTCATCGAACGCGTAACGTTCGTCATTGGCAAGGACCACAAGATTATCGCCACGCTTTCATCAACTGACGACAAACTTACGCCCGATCAGCATGTTGTAAAAGCATTGGAGATCGTACAGAAGCTCGCCGGAAAATAGCCGCGGGTGCCCTCCAGGGTGCGCTCAATCCAGGAACGGCGATTGTGGTCGGCTCATGCCAAAAGGGCCAACGCGCGATCCCGTGAACTCCGCGCCAGCCCGACACCGGCTGTGAAGTGCTGATCCGCCTGCTGTTTCCGCGCGGCGTCGCTGCCCGCATCCGCGTATCCCTGAAAAAGCTTGGCGTACAGCTCTTTGATCACATCTTCGTAGGCGGACTGGATGAGCGTCTGATCGGGATTCATAGCCCACCATTCTATAGGAGCCCCCAAACACGCGAGGGATGGAACGGCTGGGAACACGCCGCCATAAGTTTCAAAACGCTACAGAAGGCTTCGCGCCCGTTTATTGACGAGTGGATCGCTTGATGGAGGGCGGCAATTCGCCTCTGAGAAGCTGCTCGACGGTGACGCCTATTGTGGTCGCCATTGCTTCGAAATTGGCCCTTCGCATCTTGCCCTTTTGCAGGAAGTTCCGCAAAGTCCGGTCCGTAGTCTCAAACTGGTTGCCGAACTTAGTTTCCGTGAGTCCCTTGGATTGCATGTAGTCCACGGCGGCGTTCACGGCCGCTGGCGTGCCGAGAGATCGAGACATGCGAATTCGCGGCGCCTGCTTGCCCGACGCGGCGTGACTGATTCCGACGGCACCAACGGCGGTCGTCAGACTCGCGAGGTCAACCACCAGACGTGAACCGTCAAGACTCACAATTTCCGATAGAGTCCGAATCGGCCACGGTCTTGTGGCGCTCTCGCCCGGTGGAAGTCGGTAGGGAACGACGACAATCGGCGCAGGCGACTGCTGCACCCGTACACACTGGGTGAGCATCTGAACGCCGTCCGGCCAACAAAGACCACGCATCAGAAACAGCTCCCAATACCCATTTTCGGTCCGCTGTCGGCCCAGTAGCCAGATACGTGAAGGCACCGCCGTTACCGCTTTCGATGTCAGTCCGAGCGCTTGGCGGATCAGGGCGGCGATCCGACTCAGCATCTGTCGTTGGTCAACCCAACTGACAATCCGCGAAGCCTTGCGGAAATCCCTCTCGGTGATCGCAGACCGAGAACGCCGAGCATCGCCGTAATCGATCAGGCAAGTCTGGACGTCCGGCGCGAGCAGAAGAAGGTTCATAATCTGCGTCACGCGTGCCCTGGAGACATACCCGAGTCTCGCGAGATCGGCGTAGTTCCGGACTTCCCCACGGTCGAGCATCTCTTGGAACTTGATGGCGAGGGCCATCAGCCGGGTGATTCGAGGAATCCGCGGGCAGCTTCTTTGGTGCGAGGCCGAACTAGGCCGCCCGCATTTGTCGCTTTCGTGGCGACCTCGGCGCACTGGCAGCGTCACCTCGACCTGGATGGCCCGGTCCTCTCTCGGCTCGGAGGAGACCGTCGTTAGCCCTTTCCTTGGCATAGCTCCTTGGCTCCTGCGCTGCGGAAATTGACGCTGACTTTCCCGGTCCGTCCGTCGTACCCGACTTTGGCCACCAATAGTTGAATCAAATGTTCTTGCTCGTGGGCGGTTATCCGCCCATACTCCTGAGAAGCACCCTGAAATCGCGATCTTCCATGCCAAAGAACTTCACCTCGAATGCACTGACCTGACCGCTCTCAGACAGAGTTTCAATATCGGGACCTTCACGTATTGCTTCTAGCCCGACGATCGTGTGCGACTGACTCTCAAGCCACGATGCGAATTGTAGCTCTATGAGCCGGCCGCGGAAAATGCGGGACAGTCGATGGCGCTCGATCGGGTCGGCGTCTAACATCCATTTCTCTCGGAGGTCCTTAACGTACTGCCTAGAAACGCTTGGAAGAATGCCAGCGGAAGACATTAGATAACGATGGATGGGCGCCGTGACGCGGGGCAAATAGCCTCGTCGAAAGGCGAGTAAAACGACTGACGAATGAGAAGCCACGTCGTCTGGGGAGCTATGCCATTGTCGAAATTGCGGCCATATCTGCTCGGGTACAAGAATTTCTCGAAGCGCCAGACAGTTCTCCCGAAGCGCGGTGAATCCCTGGAGTGGAATCTGCCCGCCTGGCTCTCGTACCATCTCAACGTCGTTTATCGCGGCCATGCACGCGCAAGTGATGTTCGTGTCGATCGCCATCACGAAACTCCAAACTCAGAACGCACGCTGGCACATCCTCCGTCTCGAACGCTGTCTTATTCATCTTCGATCTTCCCTCCGCAGACCGCGATCAGTTCAGACACCTCCACCTTTCGCGAGGTCGCCTCAATTGAAATCTCCAAAATACAGGAAATAGGTATGCGCAGATTGTTCGCTGAGATCATGACTTTCCCTGGGGCCACAGTCGTCTGCCGAGCGCCGATGTAGAATGCCTCGTTTGACGATGCGGTGGTGCCGGGTTGAACCGTGCCCATATAGGTTCGCACCTCGTAGATCTCTCCGAACTTTCCCACTTCGACGCGTTCGGGTTGCCGAGGACGTGTCGGATGGGCTTGCGGCATCCGGCTTGTCGCGGGGAATGGTGGCTTGTCCCCTTCTCCGAGCACGGTGATCCCTCCGACGTCGAGCTCTAGGGCCACGACTACCTGTTCCGCAACATTTGTGGAAGAGTTCGTGATCGTGAGCCCGACGGGGCAGAGGAATGTTGTTTCCCTGAGGTATACAGCGATCTCCCGGTAATAGTCCGGATTCCGCATGTCGGGCGGATCCATGGGTATTCCTTGAAAGGTTCGGGGGGGCTTCCCGTATCGTGGGAGCGATTCGGGCGATGGCACTTGCAGGGACGGGGAGACGAGCTCGATCCTCGTGCCAAGCTTGTCCCGAGTTTGAAGGTCTGCAAATTCCAGCTCCAGTACCGGCTGCCCGCGAACAAGGCCAGCGGTCGAGCCCATACGAAGCACTTCATCCGGGGAGGCTTCATCGGTCGTGTCTCCGCGGCGGATGTAAACCGTGTTTGCCTTCAGGCGCCCGAACTCCTTGAGCAGATACACCGGCCGGTCCTGGAGCGGTATCGTGAGCACGCCGATCTGAAGGCCCTCGAAGGTCACCCCGGAGTAGGAGAAGGATACCGGCCGGTTCGTCTTGCTGTTGACGAACTGCTGAAGGTTCTGATTAAGCAAATGCGTGCTGATCCCACGCACGACGCTGCGGCTACCGCGAATCTCTTCGACCCCGATGAGGATGTAAGCATCGGTTTGACGCCACGCATTTGCAAAAGCGAGGATGTCTTTGAGGAGTTCGCCTTTCTGCTCATTTGTCGCGTAGTCGAATGGATACGGTGCCACCTTGAAATCAAGCGCTTCCGATTCATTCTGGTAGAGCAGGCTTTCAAGTAACTGCGTGTCCATAGTACCGCGCGCCGAAGGTGGGCGTTGAAATTTAAGCTTACGCGATTCATCGCCGATTCGTTCTTCCGGGCACGCGGTCTCCACATGGACGTAAAAGTCGGCATTCCGCTGAAGTGGCGTGCCAATCGCGCCTGATGTCGGACATGTCTGAAAGCGCTGGCAGAATCAAGCTCTTTTTTCGTTCCATCGTTGTCCAAAACTGCGGTTGCGGATACACTACTAACGGCCGGAGCCGAGGATAAGCCTCTGCTGGGAAGCAAACTGAGCGCCGACTCCGGGGCCAAGACCAGGCTGGGGTTCGGTGTGAACTAAGCCCCAGCGGCGAACATCATTTACTTGGGATTGGCATCGATGCGATAAATCCCAGGGGTCTGGGGACGGAGTCCCCAGAGAAGCGTTCCTCCCTTTTCAACTCATTTCGTCCGTTCCGCTCTCGCCCAGACTCCGTTCTTTCGTCGGATGCATGTCTCCGCCTTCACCTTCTGCATGAGCCTATTCCGCTGACTGGGTATCGCAATCATTATTCAGCCTCATTGGGCTAATCCGACATCCGCGCTTACCCGTGCGTCGACGAAAGAGCCTGCTGCCGCGGGCCCTGCGGCTCGCGATAAACCTCCTGCTTAGTGAGCACCCACCAGGCGGCCTCGGCCAAGTGGCGCGCTACAGCCACTACTGCCTTTTGGTGATTCCTGGTGCGTTTGATCCGTTGATAGAGCCGGACCACGTGGGTTCCTGCGATCCGGCGCTGATTGAGCACGATCAGGTTGCCGGTTTCTACAAACGCCCACTTCAGATTGCGGTTCACGTTGCCGCAGACCTGTCCCATGCGCGTGTGACCGCCGCTTGAGTGTACGCGTGGCACCAGGCCTGCGTAACTGGCCAGGTGTGCGGCCGTCGGAAACCGATCCACTCTCCCGATTTCCAACATCAACACCATGCTTAAGATGGGACCCACGCAGGGCAGCGTCTTCAGGAGATCGGCCTCCACACTTACCTGCATAATCGCTTCCAACCTGTCCTCCGCCGATTCGATCTGTGTCTCCAGAAAATCGAGTGTCGCCAGTCCTTGCTCGATCGCTTCCCGGCTGTGCACCGGAAGCTCCGGCAATCGCACTCCGAGCTCTCGACGCGCCGCAACGCCGAAGAGATCCGCGCCCGGCACTTGCACATTAAAACGCGACAGCGTAGCGTGGATGCGATTCTTGACTCGCGTGCGCAACCTCACCAGAAAGATCCGGAGCCGCAGCAACTCGCGTTGATCGCGCAACTCACTCGGCGGAATCCACACTTCCGGCAGAGTCCCGTTGCGCAGCAGGATAGCCAGCCCTCGGGCATCCAGGCTGTCTGTCTTTTTGGTCAGCCCCATGCGCCGCTTGGCCTCAAACGGGTTGCACAGCTTGGGATGGTGACCCGTGCGTTCCATTTCGTCAACCAACCAACTGTAGCTACCGCTGGCTTCCACCGCGATCGCCGAATGTGCGGGAAGTCGCGCCAGAAACTCACGATAAAGCTGGCGATCGTGAGCCACTCGCAACGCCTCGCCGGCGTGCCCCTTTTCGTTTACCGCGACGAATACCGAAAACTTCTTGTGTGCGTCGCACCCGATAAATTGTTCCATATCGCTGCAGCACCTCCTTGTGCTCGGGCTTCGCTCGCAGTCTACGCGAAGCCCCGCTGCAGCGCTTTCATAGCATCATTATCGGAAAGCTATTGGCCTAGCCGCACGCTCCTTCTTCCCTTTGGCGCTCCCGCTGCATCAAGAGCCACCATCCCGCGTTTTAAGTAGTCAGCCAACGTGTGGCATCCGTCATAGCTTTCCTATGGCGCTGGAAACCGCTCGGTCAATTGCAGGTTGATTCCGTCGGGATCTTTCAGCATCAAGAAGTGATTTCTTCCAAACACAGTAATTCCACCCGAAGCACTGATGACAGAAGCGCCGGCAGCTTTGGCTTTGGCCATTGCGGCCTCAATATTCGGCACGTTAAAACGGATCACGACCGCGTTCGGATCGGCAATCGCCGGATGCAGCGGCTTTTGCGTTACGCCCTTGAATTCAAAAAAATGCAGCGGCGGAGTTTTATCCGGGAGCGCAGCAACGCTCTCACGGTACTGGGCGCCTGTCAAACCAAACGCGGAGACTTCCTGCGCATCGGTGACGAAGGACGCCGGAACCGTAACAGCGATTCCTAGCGCCTCCCTGTAGAACCGAACTGTCTTTTCGATATCCTGCACGGCAATCCCGATGGTGGCTCCATTGATATACGGGCTGGGAGCGAGCCCTGGAGCAGGGTCAGGCTTAGGTTCATTTTGGCGCTCGACCAACTTTACAAAAAACCCGTTGAAATCCTCGACTAGAACTTCGCGAGCCGACCCGCGCTCCGTTTCGACGCGCACCGGCTTGCCTCCGCGGGTTAAGACCTTCGCTCCGCCTCTTACAAGCCACCCAGTTAATGTATCCAGATCGCGCGTATAGAAAGTCAACTGAACTGCGCCAGGGTCCTGCACGTGCGTGTCGAGCCTTTTAGCCTTGGACGCGCTGAACTGCTCGGGTTCCAGAATCAGGTCTGAGCCAGGGATCTTTAGAAAGAAATTCCGAGTGTCACTCCTAATGCTGTACATGTCGTCCAACTGCGGAGCCTGCGGATACCAAGCCAGTCGAGCGCGTGGATCGGCATCGGCCGATTGAAGACCTAAGAGGTGATGATAAAACTCAAGCGCCCGGTCGAGGTTGTCGTTGACCGTGAGAATATTCAAAATCACCGTAACCGGCGAGTTGAGCGGTGCCTGTGCATAGCCAATACTTGCGGCGGCTACAACAGCGGCGGCGACGGCCATCGTTCCCAATAGCCTATGAAGGCGTTCTCGGCTCAGCATGGCTTAATCATATCCGGCAACCGCGTGCAGCCGGCGGAATCGCAGCGGGCAATCTTAGCGCAACCCAGTACTCGTCGAGCGGGTGCGCGCTCGTACGACTCAATACTTGGGCAAAATCCGCACTGCATTTTCGCGATCGATGCCGCGCAGTTCGGCCTCGGTGAACCCGCATTTACGCAAGGCATTCGCATGATCGGCAATCGTGGAATACGGATAATCCGAACCGAACACGATCTGCGACGCGCCGACCAAGGATTTTAGCGCCTGCATAACAATCGGGTTTGTCGATTGCGCCGTGTCGTAATAAAATCGGCGCAGGTGGTAAAGACGCGAGTTCGCCTGCGGCGGTTTCGTGAGGTTGTCGGCGCTATTTGGACCCCCGAAGAAACGGCCTGCGAGCGCCGTAAGAGTTCCCCCCGCGTGCGACCACACGAACTGAATGCGAGGATATTTTGTGGCGACGCTCTGGATGGGCGCCGCGGGCGTGCCGTCGTTGATCACGCTGAAAATTGCGCGGCTCGTATCCGTGTTCCATTCGATAGTACCCGGACTCACGGCCGGAAGCAGGTTATGGCAGCAGGTCGCATCCGTCGGATGCGAATAGAGAATGGTTCCACGGCGGTTTAGTTCTTCAAACACGGGCGCGAAGGACGCATCTCCCAGCCATCTAGTGCCGTAGCTCGTGAGCAAACCGACACCCTGGGCTTTTAACGTGTCGAACGCGTATGCGATCTCCTTCAAACTGGCCTCAATATCAGGTAGCGGCAGCACGGCAAACAAGCCAAAGCGGCCTTTGTAATCGGAAACCATGCGGGCACCATAGTCGTTCAAATCCCGCGCCATGCCGATCGCATCCTGCCGCTCTTTGGAAAAATCATCCCCATACCAGACGCCTGGCTCAGTGACCGAGAGAAACGCAGTGGAGACACCGGCCTTATCAAGAGTCTCGACCGTTTTTGCCGGAGAAAAATCCTGGAACTGCTGCCAACCTTGGCGCTTCACTTCGGCGATTTGTTTTATCCAACGCGGCGAACCGAAGTGATGGTGTAGGTCGAGCCTGCGTGGAGAACCTGCTTGCGCCCAAACGTTGCCGCCGGTAAGGAGACTGCCCGCGCCGAGCACCCACATACTCGAGAGCAAGTTGCGGCGGGAGCGATCGGGATCCGGTTCTTTTTCGATGGGGAACTGCCGACACTGTTCAAGAGCATCCATGGCGAGTTAGTATATCGCGAAGCTCTGGCCCGCTACAGGTTGGTAGCAGCAGCACATCGCTCGGCAAGCCATAGAAAGTGCCGGCAATAAATCACTTGACTCACACATAATTTAGCCCTATAGTTGAGGTATGGAAACGGACAACCTCAACAGTAAGAGTGGCTTGATGGAAGCCATTCAGTATTTTTCGGACCCGATGGTCTGCCTTGAAACTGTTGCCAAAGCGAAATGGCCCAACGGTCCAGAGTGCCCGAAGTGCTCGGGTAAAAAGCTGTCGTTTCTGAAGACTCGGTTGACATGGACATGCCTGTCTTGCAGGAAGCAATTCTCGGTTAAGGTCGGCACGATTTTCGAGGATAGCGCGGTACCTCTGAACAAGTGGCTTACGGCCATGTGGCTTGTCGGAAACTGCAAGAATGGTATTTCTAGCTACGAGATCGCCCGCGATTTGCAAGTGACTCAGCGAACCGCTTGGTTTATGATTCACCGCCTCCGTTACGCCATGCACACTGGCAACATAAACAAGATGTCTGGCACGGTCGAGGCAGACGAAACCTTTATCGGTGGCGCGGCTCGGTTCATGCACAAACATCGCCGCGATCAAAAGATTCACGGTCGCGGGCCGATGGGGAAAGAGATCGTGTTCGGACTGCTGGAGCGCAAGACGGGACACGTTCACATCGAACACGTCGAGACGCGGCGCAAGGGCGAACTTACCGCCGTCGTGAAACAACACGTCCGCAAAGGTTCGGAAGTCATCACCGATGAATTGCTCTCGTATGACGCGCTGAATAGTGATTACGCGCACAAGGTCATCAACCATGCCGAGCAATATGTGGACGGCAACGTACACACGAATCGCATGGAGAACTTCTGGAGTCTCCTGAAACGGTCGATCAAAGGCACATACGTGAGTGTTGAGCCGTTTCACTTATTCAGATACCTTGACGAACAGTCGTTCCGCTACAATGAGCGCCACGACACGGATGCAGAACGCTTCCACAAAGTTCTCGGATCGGTCGCCGGGAAGCGTTTAACTTGGAATAAGCTGACCAGTCAGGAGGTGGGGTGATGTCAGACCCGCACGCCAAAGACAAGGCAGAGGAAGAAAAAAAGCCAGCAGCGAAAAAGCCGCCGGGATGGCGCAACTTCCAAAAAGTGCTTAAGCGGGTCATCAAAGCACCGCCGCTGAGGCAGCACCCTAGGAGTAATTCAATGTCCACGTCGCAATTCCCCAAGGATGTTTGAGAGGGTATCATTCTTACCCTGAATGTCCTGCCAGTAACCACAGCCTTCTACGCTCCGGCCATTCGGACAGCCCATAAACGCAGACCCGTGCGCTTGGTCAAATTGGACCGCGTAAGATGGACCGATTTGCTTTAGATAGCTGAATGTGTCGTCTCTCCATTTAAGCCACCTCTTCTTCACTTCTGGCAGATCGTCAGTCTTTACGAAGTACTCTTGGATGCCGACGCCAGTCCCTATGTAGTTTTGGATTTCTTCCGCAAGCCGCTTTTCTCCCGGGCCGTTTTGTTTAGGAAACCCAGTATCCGAGGTACCTTGAATGACAACCTGGGCCGGAGGCACGCTGATGGGTGGAACGTTCACCTGTATCGCTGGTTGCTGCGGTTTCGCGTTTAACGAGATCTGTAAACGCTCTGCCCGTTCGAATTGGTCACGCCACGCCATAAAAAAAGAGGCCATCGCAAAAGTGACAGCAAAGATGATGAAGTAAATACGCTTTGGAAGAGTTTTCTCTCGCCATCGCTCGACCAGCGTGATGACAGCAGTCACGGCACCACCCGTGATATAGCTTTGCCAGTGAGAAATAAAGACCAGTAGGAAGATTTTGAATTCCACTGGCAAGGACGGCATGGACCAATTCTATCACGCCGTGTGAGTCTAGTGATTTGGTGCCAAAGTGCCTGCCAAGGACTCATCCCTCACACGGAACAAGGCTCTACCAACCGGCGATCCCTTCCTCATTCCAAACGTTCAGGGTGACTGGCTTGTCGAGAGTCGCGAAGAGCAGCTTGTGATGAGTCGCTAACGTCGCCAATCCGTGGAGTAGAGCCTGTCCGGACCCTCCAAGTCGAGAAAGTACATCACCAACGTAACCCTGCAGTGAACAAGGCCGTCGGCCCGGGACAAACGGAAACCCAGGATATTGCGTTTCCGCGTTACTGAGTTTTTCTGCCACGAGAACACGTGGTCTGGCACGCTGGCCGCGCTACTCGGGCGGAGCGACAGTATTCTGATGGACCTCCGCGGGTTTTCGGAGAAAACAGCGGGTGCATCTTTGAACTGCACTAGCTCGTGGTCCAACAGCGGCTCGCGGACACGGTGTTCGTCGTTGATGCGAGCACAGACGTCAACTTGCTCGAATCAACGGTGGGCGCGGCGGGATCGGGTGGGGCCACTATCCCGCGGCTGCGCCTCGAAAAGGTCGAGTCCCAGGCGGCCTCGGAACGGGAGCAGTCTACCGTTCGTTGTGCCAGGTGGGCGGCAGTACGCTTTAGAAATGTACGGCTCCGGAGCCCGATAAGTATCATTATCGGAGGCTTCCTCTTGGCTTCACGTTGGCATTTGTACCGATGGCGCGTAAACGTCCAGGTGGAGACTTCCGCACTGGACGACGGTATCCTAGACCGGCTGGTTCGCAACGCGCACCGAATCGAGTTGCGCCGGTGATACAACGCGCTCGTGGCGGTAAACCGGAGCCTTGAACCACGCAGCCTTCTGACGGATATGGACCGCTTTCTGGTCGCGCTGTACGTTATGCGGAATGCCGCATAATTGGACTACGGCCTCTCGTATGCAATCACGTATCGCGCTGGTCATTGCCACAGTCGCCGTGATACTCCTGTTCGCGACCACAGCCTTCTCTTTGGCGACACAAGTAATCCCTGCGTCAGACCTAAGGAAGCGCGTCCCCATGACCGCCCTATTCTATCTGCGTGATTCCTTCAACCCGCCCGTGCGTACGCCCGATTTCGTAATCACCCAGGACGAGCACTACTCCAAGCTTGTTCGGGGGCGCGATAAGTCTGGGAAACCATGGCAAGTAGTGCTTCCTGCGCCCACGCACGGTCTCTGGGAAACCCACCTGAATGGCACTCGAACCTACTATTTCGCTGGATACACTGGTGGCGCCGGAATGGCACCAAGTAGTTGGTTACTGGTTATCTCATTCGACGAGCGAGGAAGGCCAGTTCCGTTTTACATAACGGGCTACGGAACTTTCGACGGCACGGGGATCAGTGATATTCTCAACCTCGACGGAACAGGCCCGGAGTTGCTTCAGCAAAATTGGGTAGAAACACATTGGATGCCGGACGCGCGATCCGGCTACTACATCACCACGCTTTATGAGCAGCGCGGGGCTTACTGGTATCGTGCTGATGGTCAGCACGGTACGAGAACCTTTCCACTCTATGAAAAGTGGGCAATGCTGCCAAATACGCAGCCTCAGCTAGCAGCAGCCCCCGCGTCGTCGAGTCTGCTTTCAGACTACGGAAACGATCCGGGTTCTGGAATCCGAGCGAAAATCTTAAGCTTGGACCAACACGGAATCCATGTAGGATCAGAACTCGGCTGTGAACTCGAATTTATCGATCTTGTCGTCGAAGACTCGAAGGAAGGTCGCCAAATTGAAGCGGGTTATTTTTATGCAAGTAGTCCGGGTGCGTTGCTTCCCGACATCGCCCGCAACCGTTTGTCAGCAACCTTCACTGGCGTGAACCGATGGCCGGGCGCCGATCGTTGCGTTGCCTCCACCGTATGGGCAAGCAAAGAGTAGCACTATTTCCCACACCGTAACTCAACGGGATATCACCGGCAAATGTAAACCAGACGGCCGCTTCCGCGGCGAGCCGGAACACGCGCGGCGGTGTGCCTGTGCTGCTTCACTTGGCCGTGAAGTCCCGGAAGTGGCCCCTTGGCCGCCTGACAATTGCCATTATCGGAATCCACTTTGCTCGGCGTCGGCACGCCCGCGGGTTGCGCGTGATACGTCCAATTGGATCGTACCCGGCGGTGCTGCCTGGTGCCGAGTGCGATGCGTAGCAGCCGTCGAACCAAGCCGAATCGGATCAAGCACTGCTGCCCCTCTGCCCGGGCTGATACTATAGCGCTGACGTGAATGCTCAGCCCAATTACGGCCGCTTCGCTGAAGTACTCCTGACATGGCACAAGCTCCACCATGAGTGTCTTGCGCGCATGCTGCTCGTCTCCTGGGACTCCGCGCAATTTCTGGTTGCCAGCGCTGAGTCGCTGGATCTTTACGCCCGCAGCCATTTGGCGGATGCTCTCGGCCATTCCGACGCGGAGCTCTGGCCCCTGCGTGATCCGCTACGGCTCAACCTGGGAGAGCATCGCTGGCTATCAGCGGACAGAGAGGAATCCTACAGCGACTGGCTAGCCTGGATTCTCCAGGGAATGTGTGCCATGGAGATTTTATCCTTGTTCGCCCTCGGCGATGACGCCATGTGTGACGCGCCAAAGGTTCACCGGGAAGTGTCTAGTGAATACGGCAGGACGGATGTCGAGGTGTGGTTCGGGCAGCAGAGCTTGCTCCTAATCGAGGTAAAAGTCCAGCCTACAGGCAGAGATCTTTCCTTTCAGCTCAAACGTTACGAAAAGTGGGCTGCCGGACAGCGGGTAGGGCGAAGGCTCTTCGTGTTGCTAGGGACGGATGAACCCAAGGAGGATATTGCGCCTTTTCTGTTCGCCGATTGGCGAACGGTATGCATGCGTTTACGGCGGTACGCCAAACGATTGAAAGAGTCGGATCTGTTGAGAGCAGCCGCACTTCTGATCTTCTGTGGAGCGGTGGAACAGAATCTAGTCGGGCTCTCAGAGCAGCCACGGCGTTTTCGCACGATGGCTACCGTTGATTACCTGCGCGACTGGAGCCGTGAAGTATGAGCGATAACGGATCGGATAAAGCGACGGAGTTCTTCGTGACGGGAACGAAAACTTACCTCGACGTTGACGATGCGATGGCGGAGTTCCGGCGTCTCGTTCGAGACCAATGTCGTGTGGTGGCAAGCAAACGGCTTGATGAGATCAACAGGGCTTGTGAGATGAAGTGGACCGTCAATGATCTTAAGGACTATTCTTGGAGGCAAACCGATTGCTTCCACGTTGGCAAGCAGATCGCAGTCGAAAACCTTGGCGGCCTCTATTTTTGCCTCGAACTAAACCGCGAGGATGATGCCACAATCTGTGGAGCTCTGGTGTATTTATGGCGGCAGCGCGCAGCCCTCGCAGGCGATTTGTGGGACCGCTTAAGTAATGCTGCTTCCGATACTGCTTACCCTGAAGGCAATAATCTAGTGTTTGAGCGACTCCTATCAGAAAGTGATGGCCCAAACTTTCGGGAACATTTGAACCGGGCCATCGATGACTTCATCGCATTCGTCAGCGGCGGTGGCGGGTTAAAAAAATACCTGGTGCAAGGGTCGCCGCTAAATGAACCGGGCTCCGAACCTGGGGGAAGGCCGGCGTGACGCTAATCGGGCCGTTTCGTCGGCATTTCGTTGACAGATGCGCAACGATCACGCCTGTTATCACGCATTATCGGTAGCGTCGTGCCAACTCCAATCCGGCAATTCTTCGGGTAGCGCGTGATAAGGCCAAGTGGGAAGAAGAAGGCATCCTTCAGAAAATCGCGCTCATCGCCCGCCGAGCCGACCTTTTCGGCAAATCCGGCCTTTTTGATAGGGCCGACGAAACGGCTGGGACCCGCATTTCCTCGCGCTACTCCGGCAACAGTATTCTGCCGATAGGCAGGCATGCGTGGTTTCATCTTATTCCTCGTGTGTGCACGAGTTGGCTTTGCGCAAAGCGGTCCGGACGGCGCGCCGCTTCTGCAAGCGGTCGCCGACAGTTTCCTAAACTTAACGTCTTACCATACCGAAGGCCAGATATCACTGGACATCGGAATCACGGACAAGCTGACTTTTCGCATCAGCACTATGGGGCAGCAGCTACGAATCGATGGCGCCGGAGGAGAAGACTGGGCCAGGGGATTACCCGTGACCATTGTCTGCGACGGATCAACCGGCTGGGTGAGCTACAGCAAGGATAAGAAGTATGCGCGAATCGCGGAGGGGGATCGCGAACGGGGCTCCTGTACTCGGGGGACGTTGGCTGGCTTTGAGCATCTTGCTGACAACCTGCGGTCGGCGGTCATCACCGGAACCGGCCAAGCGCAGTTCGAGGGGCGCCAGCAGCCGTGTGTCATAGTCGAATCCAAGTATCGCCAAATTAGGGATGTCACGATTGCGCCTGGCGTGGTGAGCACCGTTGGACGTTCCAGCCGGCGGTTCTGCATCGATGAGGCCCGAAAGTTGGTTCTCACCGATCACATCGAAGCTGCACTGGAGGCAGGTCCACATCCTAGTTATTTGGTTGTCGACGTGACGTACGGCCGGATCGAACGCAACCCCATCCTGCCACCGTCCACCTTCGAGCGTCAGCCTCCGCAGGGATACGCCGAAGTTGTGCGTCCGGTTCAACCTCCGGCTCCGCCCGACGTTCCGCCGCAGCCACGGGTCGGACTGCGGATGGGCGCGTTTGCGATCGGCCAGGAAACGCCGGAGTATACGCAGGAAGCGTGGGACGAGGGAATCCAGGGCCAAGTGACGGTCGTTGCCCGAATTGCTGCGGATGGCCGGGTCGAGAGTGTCAGGGTTACGCAACCGATCGGCTGGGGGCTTGACGAGAAGGCGATGGAATCCGTGCGGAAGTGGCGTTTCAATCCGGCGTCGAAGGATGGAGTAGCAGAAGCCGGGGAGGCAACCGCTATCGTTCGTTTCGTCCTACCCGAAGAACGGCCGGAGCAACCTTCGCTCGGTCCGGTATCGAAACCCGTCCCGCCTGGACTTCTTCCGTTGGTGGAGTTGACGCCGCCAACCGAACTGGAGAACTTCTTCTACGTAGTTGGCGTGAATCTCTACGCGCCGGCGGTCTGCGAAAGGATAGGCGCTCTCGTCATGGGGAGCGGGGGTGGGTTCAGCGCACAGGGATTCCAGGTTCAGGACCTGCGATCCCAGTGTTATCGGGAGATGTCCCAACGGGTCCACGATCCTAAGCTCTGCGAGCACGTCACGCCTGTGAGGATTAGCGGTCTGGATGGTTCGGGATTTGATAAAGAAAATTGCTTGAAGCAACTGTACGCCGGCCAGACGATCGTCATTCCGTTTGACTATGCTATGTTCGCCCGGTTCGTTCAGCAGTTAGGCTATGATGACGCGGCGATCGCGCGGTCCCCGTACAAGCCAGATCCCTTTGAGGCCCAGGTGTTTGGGAGCGAGGATGGAGCCTATTGGCGGTTCGTTTCAAATCTTTCCCGCGGCGCGGAGCGTGATCGCGCCGAATTTATCGCGCGCGTGATGAGGCTCCAATAGCGCCGGCGAACGAGGCGATCCACTTGGACGAATAGTCGGCAAACCGTCGAAGTGGGCGGCCCATTCACCGGCCCGTTAAGGGGCATTATCGGAACTGAACGCGGCGCGCTCCGTCCTGCGTCTTGGCCTGCAAACCGCGAGTCTCGGCGCCATTTTCCCGCAGATGCCTCTCCAGTCCTTCGGCGCTCAGGCCATCCGGGATGTGGCAGAGGTTCACGAGACCAAACCGGCCCGTTGGCAGAAACCCGCATTCACCGAGGATTTCGACACACCTGTCCTGATCTAAGGCCAGTCCCCAACCCGCCAAGCACGCCACCCACAAAAGCTGCGGCTTCTCGTCAAGAAATCGGTTCTCAAGCTTTCGCACCCTGTTATCGATGGTTTTCATGCGCTACAGGTCATTGATCGCGTCCACCGCTCCGCGGTCATTGTCAGCGCCGGCCTCTTGGCTCGGGCAAGCGCTCGTTCAGCTTTTGCAGTCGCTTCTCAATTTGACGCATTTGCCAACTCCCGCGATCAATGCCGGCCACCTTTATTGGTTTCCGTGGCGCGTTCCAACTCGGTGACCCGCGCCTCAATATCTTCAATCTCGATGGCCTTCGCTGTGTGGTCCAAAATGCTGTCAGCGGCCCTCACTTTCGTCGCCGGAGGCGTCGCCGCATCCAGCATGACTTTCCCCAGGGTTGAAACAGCGGCGCTCGACAGGTAATGCAGTCGCCCAATCGACTGCGCGAAGGCCGCGCGCTTCGCCGCCCGAAAGGCGGCATCAAAGTCTGGCTCCTTTTGCCAGCGCAGGAGCGTTTTGGCAGTGACGTTCACGGCGCGTGCGGCTTCTTCCGTTGTGCGCGTCATTAACAGGGCGACGATCGCCTCCTCCTTCTTACGCCCGAATTTTGCGCCGTGGCCGGTCATCTGAGGACATTTTGGGACATCTGGCCCAGATCGCCTGCTCTTCGCCAAGGCCAATTCCCTTCACAATTCGCTTGCTTGTCTGCGCGACGGAGCCATTCATGTGATCGCGGAAACCACCGCCAAAGGAGAAAAGATGACATCGATTGCTGAAGAAACCGCCCCGACCGCCACGGCGGCGGAGCCCAAGGGCACGAAAAAGGCCAGCGCCGCGAAACGTGCGCGCAACGTCGCGCCGAAGAAGGCGAAGTCGGCCAAGAAGGCCACCCCCGCGAAGAAGGCGCCGAAAAGCGCCAAGAAAGCCGCCGGCGCCCGGGACGGCAGCAAGACTGCGACGATCCTGGAAATGCTGAAGCGACCCGGCGGAGCTACCGCCAAGGAACTGCTCAAGGCGACGGGCTGGCAGCCGCATTCCCTGCGGGGGTTCATAAGCGGGACCCTCGGAAAGAAAATGGGTCTGACCGTCGAGTCCGCGAAGGGCGAGGACGGCGAGCGCACGTATTCCCTCAAAGCCTGAGCCTTCCCACGTTCGTCTCTTATGAGCCGCCGGGTAGATTCCCGGCGGCTTTTCTCGTTGGTTCACCAGATTCCTCGTGTTCGCGGGTAACGTCGATCCGTTCGCCAACCGGGCTCACGATGCTGATCAACCTGAATAACCATTGGTTCGCGTGCCTTCCAATCGGGATCACCCTTTTCGGGATCAAACCCATAGCATTCACCTCTGCGCGAATCAACCAACTGTAGATGGATAGACCAGCGAGGCGCAGAAGGCGGCGGTAGCAGCCCCTCTTCCAGCCTCTCCAGTCTGCTCCGAATCTTCATGCTGCCGGGCCTCGTCTTGGCTGCGTGCCTCTTGTTCGAGGATTCTCCACTCGGCGTGCCAGTCTGAGAGCGCGAGGCACAAACCCGGCAGGTCGGGATTGCCCGCGAGAATCTCTGCCTCTATGGCGGCGATCTCCCGCTTGCAGCGATCGATTTGGTCGCAATCCATTCACGCCGTCGCTCCCGTGCGTTCGAGCGCAACCTCGTCGAATGAGCGGCCGCTTTCCAAGACGGCCTGTTTGCCCGTGTATTCCTGGTAACGCCGCACGATGCAGTCGGCGTATTTCGGATCGATCTCCATGAGCCGCGCTCTGCGATTCCGCCGTTCGCAACCGATCATCGTCGAACCTGAGCCCCCGAACATGTCCGCTACAACGTCCCCCGACTTGCTGCTGTTCAGCAGCGCACGCTCGATCAGCTCAACCGGCTTAGCCGTGGGATGGATCCTGTTCGCGGCCGGCTTCTTCTCCTCCCACAGAGTGGACTGCGACTTGTCGCCGTACCAGGCATCCTTCTCCCCGGCGATATGCGCATAGAAGATGGGCTCGTGCCTGAACTTGTAACGGCCGAAACCCCATGCGAACGTGTTTTTTCCCCATATTAGTTGGCAGCGAACCTCGAAGCCAGCCGCTTCCAGCGCGTCCTGAAACTCGCGCTGCCAGGAAGACGAATGGCAAACGTACAGCGAGGCGCCAGGCTTCACGATGGTTCGATAGGCACGAAACGCGGCCTCAAGGAACTGCTTGAACTCACCGGCGGACATTCGATCGCCTTTGATCTTCAGGCGCTCCTCGGTGTAGCCCTCATAATCCACGTTGTATGGGGGATCGCTGAAAACCAGGTCAGCCGCGTCGCCGGCCATCAACCTTGCAACGTCGTTTTCGTTCGTGGCGTCCCCGACGAGCAGTCTGTGACTGCCGAGAATCCATAGGTCGCCGGTGGTGGAAACAGGCGATTCTGGGAGCCCCGGCACCGCGTCTTCGTCGGTGAGTCCCTCCGCGGCATCCTGGGCGGCGAGTAGGCGCGCGAGCTCTTCGTCGTCGAAACCGATGATGCGGACGTTAAAATCCTCTTCTTGCAGAGCCGCAAGCTCAGCGCGAAGCAGATCGTCGTCCCAGCCCGCGTTCAACGCGAGTTGATTATCAGCGAGGATATAGGCGCGCTTCTGTGCGTCCGTAAGGTGGTCAAGAACAATTACCGGAACCTCTCGGAGCTGCAACTTCCGCGCAGCCAGAAGTCGACCGTGCCCGGCGATGATGCCCGCCTTGGTGTCCACAAGGATCGGATTGTTGAATCCGAACTCCGCGATGCTGGCGGCGATTTGCGCGACCTGCGCGTCAGAGTGTGTCCTGGGATTGCGCGCGTAAGGGTTCAATTTTTCGAGTGGCCAAAACTCGATATGCCTTGCGCCAGGATAGCTTTGCGCATTCATCGTTGTTTGCTGTCAGCACGATTATAAGAGCGGATTGAGAATGTGTAAAGTGCTGTAAAAGAAGATGGTTATCCCTTGCTAAGGAGCGCTCAGGATAACTACAGATCCGGGTTGCTGATCACTTAAACCGTGAGCGAAATGCTTTACTACCAGCCTGACTGACGCATCCGCTCCATGATTGCCGCGCTGTATTGATTCATGCGCGCAGGTCTACGCCGGCGTGGCGCGGGCAAGCATGCAGCGAGTCTCGCAGCTTGGTCGCGATCGAGCTGCGCCGGTGCTGTATGGTAATGGTATTCGGCCGCTGCTTCCGCGCCGTAAACGCCAGGTCCCCATTCGACCACATTCAAATACAGCTCAAGCACGCGTCGCTTGCCAAGGATGCTATCCGCCAAGGGAGCGAGCGTATACTCGAATGCTTTCCGCACCGGATTGCGGTGGGTGGTGAAGAACAAATTCTTTACAAGCTGCTGCGTAATCGTGGATGCGCCGCGCCGAATGCTACCGGTTTCACTGCTCTCCTGAGCCACCTTCTCCACCTCTGCCCAGTCGATTCCGTGGTGCTGGTAGAAGCGGCCGTCCTCCGCGGCGATGACGGCGTGCGCGAGATTCGGCGAAATCTGCTGGAGCGGCGCGAATTTGTAGCGCTTAAGATAACGCCGGCCGGATAACTTCGCTTCCACAAACCGCTGCATCTGAACGCCGGTCGTCAGCGGATTGACGAAGCGAAGCGCGACCAGGGATAGTGTCCAGAATAGGTATAAAAGCGCGAGGAGCGCGAGCGCCAATCTGAGCAGCAGCGAGATCCAAATGCGGGGCTTGCTTCCCTTCACAAATCCTAAGTATCGCGCGACTCAAAACGACAGATCGCCCACGTGGGTAAGCCTCACACAGCGCGCCTTTGCACACTATTGTGAAAGAGCATCCCCACAAAAGTCCCCACACTTGCGCAAATCGGCGAGCTATCGAGGGAATTGAAGGGCTGTAACTGTTTGAAGAATTTGGCTCCCCGAGCGCGACGCAGATCCGAACACAGTTTTGGAGAACCGGAAATGCTCTGGATTCTCCGGGCCGTTAACCAGGGAGATGATCTCGTTTCAGTCGCGATTCGAAATCCGCGCGCTGTCGCGTGCCCCCAATTTCGGCGCTCGCTCAACATGATCTGACGCAGGTCGCGGTGCTCTTCGTGTAACAGGTCGCGGCATCGCCTGCCGATGCTCTATTTTGCGGCCACCCGGCGGGTGCCGAACGTGGTTCCGTCCGGTCGTAGTATGGTTGCTTCGATAGCACGGTTGTTTACATCCACGCGAATAATCGTCCGTGCCTGGTCTTTGGGGCCGCCGCCGCGGATGATGGGATAACTGTGCCGTCCGGGCTCCGGATCGGTTATGGCCGGAATATGGACATGGCCGGCGATCATCATGTCAATGCCCGCCGCCTCCAGAATGCCGCCAAAGGTTTCATAAGCGTCCGCCATGCCAGTGAAAGGGCTGATTTGGTTGCTGAGGGGCAAGTTTTTACCGCCGGTGGGGAACGGCATATGCGCCAGCACCACGCGATATTTGGCGCGGCGGAAGGCTTCGGTCTTCACCTCCTTCTTTAGCCATTCGGCCTCCTCGCGCCGGTAATGGAAAAAATCGACTTGGCCGCTGTATTCGGCGTGGCTGTCGAACTTGTCCTCGCCCGCGTCCAGCACGATAAAATGCGCGGGTCCGTAGTCGAAGGAGTAAAAATACCGTCCCCCGGGCGAATCGAGATATTGCGGAAGTTGGCGGGCAAACCGGCCGCGAGTTTCGTGATTTCCACGCACCCAGACGAGCGGCAGCCGGGAAGCGAAGTCATGAACGGCCTCATCGAGCATGGTGGTGATCTGCTTCTCGTCTTCGACATAGCTGATACTGTCCCCGTTCCAAACCACGAAATCGTACGGCCGCCCGCCAGCTACCTTGAGCAAGTCTGAAAGTGTCGCGGGAATGTCGTGCAGGTCGTTGAAGACCAGAAACGAAAAGTCCTGTGTGTGCGGGTCGAAGGTGCGGAATTCATGGAACCCGCTGGATACCGTTTCCCCGAAATCGACTTTGTAAGGAGCAAAGGTCAGGATGTCGCGCGACACGACCCGGTACCGGTACAGGGTTCCCGGCTGGAGATCCGTCAGCATCACCTTGTGCACGCGTTCGTAGGTATCAATCAGTCCGTCATGGCTGCTGTAAACCGTTTTCAGTTCACCGCCTGGAACACCGTATTCGACCACCCCAGTGGTATTGCGATTGGTGATCCACATCACAGTCATCCCGTTAGCGGAAGGATTTTGCAGGTATGGCCCGGTCGTGATGGCGACGTGGCCGGCGGGACCGGACTGCGCGAAAACGGAGATGGCTGCGACCAGGAGAAGAAATATGTTTCGCATGTTGTCTCACTTTCGAAATTCAGAAAATCAGTCGGGCGCCGGCTGAATGTTACCGGCCCATCGATCACGTCAGTTCGTACCGAGTGCGCGGGCGATCGCTTTTTCCGCCAGCGGCGCCATGACGGCATACCCGGCGTCGTTGGGGTGCAGTCCGTCGTAGGTCAGTTCCTTCCGGAGGAGCTGCTGGTCGTCCAGCATGGCCGAATAGTAATCGAGATAGACCAGTCCGTTTTTCGCGGCGTAGTCCCGAATCCATGCGTTCAGGGCGACGATCCGGGAAAGTGGCCTTCGCGCGGTTTGATTCCTGGAGCAATCGCATACCGGAGTCACCGAGGCCAGTACGACCCTGATTCCGTTCGTTTTCGCCAGCTCCATCATGGATTGCAGATTGTCTTCGATCCTCTGCAGAGCTCCTGGCTCCGCGTCTCGCGCCAGGTCGTTCGTCCCCGCCAGAATCACCACTGCTTGGGGGCTGAGCGCAATTACGTCCTGCCGGAAACGCACCAGCATCTGGGCCGTGATCTGTCCACTGATACCGCGATTCACGTAGGGCTTGTCCGGGAAAAATTTCGCGTCGTTCCGCCGTCCCCAGAAATCGGTGATCGAGTCTCCCATAAAAACCACGCGCCGCTCGCCGGCGGCCGGCGGGGCGAGTTTGCCATTTTCGTCGCGATAGCGGACCAGTTGCGCCCAATCCCGCAAGCGCTCCTGCAACTGTTCCACAGTAGGAGCCGCCGGAGCCGCCGCCGGTGCGGGAACCTGCGCCCACGCCGGGACACCAAGACAAATTGCCAATGCGATGAATTTCATGAAATATCCTTCGATCTCAAAACCTTCGATCTCAGAACTTGAACTTCATTGCCAGTTCGATGACTCGCGGATTGCCCGTTGAGGTGATTTGCCCAAACGTGCTCGAACTGGCTGTGGCGTTCGGGGCGCCCAGCTGCGTGTGATTGAGCGAGTTGTAGAAGGACCCTCGCAGGTCCAGGCGGAAGCGCTCGGTAATTTGGAAGGCCTTATTCACGCTCGCGTCCACGTTGAACAGGCCCGGCGCGCGCATCGAATCGCTGCCGACATTGCCGAATGTGCCAACCGGGTTCGCCGTGAAGGCCTTCGGGTTGAACCACGCCAGGATCTGCGCTGCCTCCGAACGGCTGCCCTGGATCTGCCAGGGCGCGATCTGGTTCGCCGTATCGCTGCCGATTCCAGAAAAGGAGTTGTTGACGCCCGAGACGATGGTGAACGGCAGTCCGCTTTGATCGGTGACAATGCCGCTGATCTGCCATCCGGCAGCCACGGTTCGAAGGAGCAGCGAGTGCGTTGTGCGCGCCAGCGGCAAATCCCAAATGAACGACGCTTTGAAGTTGTCCGTAACATCAAAGCTGAGCGGACCGTAGTCTAACTGGCGGTCAAAGGGATCGCGCGTGCCGCTGCTGCCCGCTTTCTCAGCTCCTGTCACTCCCAGCGCCTTCGACCATGTGTACGAACTGAGGACGGTTATGCCCTTCGCATAGTGACGGTTGAAGCTTATCTGGAGAGCGTTGTAATTGGCGCTGAGAGCGGACGCCAGCCCGTTCATCGAGCCGATCGCGGGGTCGAGCCTTCGCTGCTGCGCGTTGGCGGTAGTGGATGCGCCGGGAATATACAGTTCGGGGTTGACCTCAAAGCTGGTAAAGAGATGCTCGGATGACGAGCCCACGTAGGCAATCTCGACCGTGTTGCGGCCCCCGATGGCTTGGTCGAGCGCCAAACTCCATTGGTGATCCGTTTGCGTCTTGAAGGGACCCGCGATCACCGTCTCGTTCGCCGTGGGCAGGAACGCCACTTGCGCCAGATTCGAGGTGTAATTCCTCAGCAGAGGATCGACGCCGTAGAAGGGCGCACCCGCGAAGATTGACTGCGTGCTTCCGCCGGAGATGGTCACGCTGGCGGCGAAAGGCTGATCGCTGCCGAAGTTGTTGTAGTCCTGGGAACGGTCGACGGGTATATAGAAGATACCGGCTCCTGCCCGGACCGCAGTGTGACCATTTCCGAAAACATCCCATGCGAGGCCGACGCGCGGCGCGAAGTTCGCCCAGTGATCTCCAATCACGGCTTTCGGCGCACCGGCGTCCCCCGGATATAACAAGCCGGCGGGCGCATTTGGATAGACGGTCGACTGTACCCCGGATACATAGGCCGCCAGCTGATTGTCTTCCGACGTGTACGGCAGGAACGGATCCCACCGGAGCCCAATATTAAACGTGAGCCGGCGGGTTAACCGCATGTCGTCCTGGATATAGGCCGACGGCAGTGTCTGATGTAGACGCGAGGAAAGCGCCGAGTTCTGCGTCAAAGTACTGAACTGGCCGATCATGAAATCCGCAGCCGCGTTGCCGGTGGCTTGGCCGTTGTAGGCGATCGCTCCGCCAGTCTCGTAATTCTGGATTTCGTTCATTCGATTCGTATACAAATCGAATCCTATCGCAATTTGATGAATGCCCTTGCTCCAGGACAGGGTGTCGGAGAGTTGGCCGGAGGGCGCGATGTCGCGCGTGGGCGCGCCAAAATTCCCGCTAAAGTAACTGGAGACGGAAATGGTCGCTTCAGAGGTCAGCCCGAAGGAAGTCGTGAGGTTCGCTGGCGGCAAGTTCAACCCCAGACTCTGCAGCGACCAGGGAGTCTCTGGATATACAGCGAAGTAACTGCGCACATAGGTGATCTTCAGTTCATTCAGCATCGTCGGCGAAAGGGTCCGCGTGTACCCGGCGTTCCAGCTCTGAAACCGGGTCGGGAAGTTAGTAAGGAAGGACGCCTGAAGCGAGGTGCCGTTCACTTGCGGGACATTGTCCAGGTAGTAGCGGAACCAGATGCGGTCTTTAGAACTCGCCAAATAGTCCATCCTCGCGGTCACTTCGTTCTGGTCCGTCTGGCTACGCGGAGTGAAAGTGTAGAAATTCGTCCCGGAATTGGGGGCCGGCAGCATTTGTTCCAGGAAGGCGGTGGCGAAGGGGTCGATCCGGCCGACTGGGATGATGTTCCCCGGGAAAGGCAATCCGCTGATCGGATCTTTGATGGTTTTCGTGATGTCGGAGAAATTGCCCGTGCGCTCGAGGTTGGTCAGCGTCTGATAGCTGGTGACCCCCGGCGAGCCTACCTGATTCGTTCCCTGGTAGGCGACAAAGAAGAAAAGCCTATCTTTCCTGATGGGACCGCCGAACACCCCTCCGTACTGGTTGCGTTGAAACGGCGACCGGGTGAGCCCGAAGAAAGATCGTGCGTCCAGATCGGTGTTGCGGAAGAACTCGAACACATCACCGTGAAATTGGTTTGTTCCTGATTTGGTGACCGCATTCACCGAGGTGGTCCCGCGGCCATAAGCCGCGCTATAGTTTCGCGAGTTCACGGAGAACTCCTCTAGCGCGTCCGGGTTGGGATATTCCACCGCATTGGCATAGAACGGGTTAACATGGATGCCGCCATCGAGCGTGAACGTCTGATCTACGTCGCGGCCTCCGGATACATTGAAGATGGTCTGCACGGCGCCATACTGGCCGGACGTTCCCGTGGTGACTACACCCGGAACCAGGTTGACCATTTGGAGCGCATTGCGCCCGTTCAGCGGCAGATCTTCGATCCGCCGTTCGTCCACAACTTCCGAAAGCGAGGCGTTGGAGGTCACGATCGGAGCCACGTCAGCGGTCACCTGCACCGAAGTTTGCACCGTGGCGAGCTCGAGTTGCGCGCTCAGGCGCCGGGACTGGCCGACGGTCAGTTCCACCGGTTGAATCACCACATCCGCGAAACCCGGCGCGGCAAACCGCAACGAGTAGACGCCCGGCAACAGGTTGTTGAAGGCAAAGTAACCCTCGGCGTTGCTGGACTGGTCGCGGCGCTCGGTGGTTCCCGCGTTGATCAACGTCACCGCGACTTGTGGTGCGGCCGCACCGGCTGAGTCGGTCACCGTTCCGCCAATGGACCCTGTATTCTGCGCGCCGCAAATACCGGCGAACAGAAGAAGGAACGCCAACATCTGCCTGACGCGAATCATGGAAATTAGATCTTTCATCTCTAGGCTCATGGCTACACTCTGGCATCCATAACGCGGGTATGGAAGGTGTTTTCCGGTGGCGCGGCCGCTCGCCAGTCAAGGCGCAGACCGGAGCAGCATGAAAAGGCGCGCTTTCGAGGGTGGATGTCTATGGCGGGCGCAAAGCAGGTGTCACACGGTGTGACACCCCACTGCCGTGTCACACTGTGTTTACATCGGGATGGTATTCTCGGGGCTGGGAAAATGGGCCTTTAAGATGCCACCGATGTTTGATCTAGACAATCAGGCGATGACGCCGGAGTCGCTCAAGGGCGATCCTCGCTGGCAGGCAGTCGAGCGCGTGATCTCCAGCCAGAGTTTTGCCAAAGCGGCGCGTCTGGTCGGCTTTTTGCGCTACGTTTGCGAGCGAACTCTTCTCGGCAGGTCCGCGGAAATCAGCGAACAGCAGGTGGGAATATATGTGTTCGGGCGTCCACCCGACTACGATCCCGCCACCGACAACATAGTGCGCGGTACGGCCCGTCAGCTCCGCCAGCGGCTGGCTGTTTTCTATCAGGAGGAAGGACGGGAGGAATCGATCCGCATCGCGATTCCGCGTGGCGCATATATTCCGGTCTTCGAGTGCATGTCCGCGACCCAACGGCCGCTCGACTCCCAGGTTGCGTCCGATACCGCCGAACCACCCGCCATCGCGAATCGGTCCGAGGTCCGGGCCGCGCCCCTTTCGAAGCTCGGAATCGGCCCCGGATGGTTGATCGTCGCTGTGGTTGCGGCCGTATTAGCGGGCTTGACTTTATGGAGCACGCGGCCCAGACTGGTGGACCAGTTCTGGCGGCTGATTTTTTCCAAGGACCATAAGACTCTTCTGATTCCAGGTGACAGCGGCGTTGTCATGTTCCAGAATCTGACGGGGAAAACGGTTCATCTCGAGGAATACGCCGCGGGGACTTACCGGACGAACGCGTTTTCAAAGAGCGTCGACCCTCCGATGCTGGATAATCTGGGCGACCGACGCTATACGAGCTTTTCAGATCTCAAGTTCGCCGCCCGCCTCGTGCAGAGGCCACAGGTAATTCCGGACCGGTTCGAGATCCGTTACGCCCGCGACATTCGGGTGGAGGATCTGAAGCAGGCCAACGCCATTCTGGTGGGATCGCCGCAGGGCAACCCCTGGGCCGAGATGTTCTACCGCGATCTTAACTTTTCCATTTCATCGGACGAAAAGGCCCGTACGCTGACCGTGGTGAACAGGGCCCCGCGCGCCGGAGAGCGCTCCGACTATACTTACTCACATTACGACCCGCTCCAGCGGGCGTACGCCACGATCGCGCTGACCGATAACCTCGATCACTCGGGCAAAGTGCTTCTGGTCGGAGGCACCACGGTCGCGGGTATCGACGCCGGCGCAGACTTCCTGTTCAACGACGTGCTGATGCAACCCATTGTGGAAGAATGGATCCGTACCGGCGGAACAGGAAGCAGGTTCGAGCTTCTCCTGGAGACCAGCGGAATCGCCGCGAATGGTTCCAGCGTGAAGCTGATCGCGAAACATTTCGGGAAACCATAACCGGCGCCGCAGGCAACGATTCGACAGGCCGGGAACAGATTTGGCTCCGCACATATCGGAACCAGTTTGAATGGGGGATTTGAGCCGCCAGATCGTCGTGGACTGGCTGAGCACGATTTGCTGAGGAAGTGCAGAGGAACCGTCGGGCGGCGGCTCCGTCAGCAGCGCCACCGGCACGAAATGGGTTCGATCAGCCACGGGGAGGCCGACTGCCCTCACAGAAATGTCGCGCGTCCGACCTGCTTCGGAAGCGGCAACGGCCAACTGACAGGCAGCGGTGGTCGAAGACGCAGAAGCGAACGCGGGGAACGGAATGGTTGATAGCACACACGCCGACGCGATAACCGGCCAACTTCAGTAGATAAAGGAACGGTCATCGCTCATGGGTAGGGGTATCGGCCATCCGTACAAACAGAGATGATCGTAAGCCCAGAGCTTGATCGACGGCAACCCGAGACGGCTGACGTTCACGAACTCACGCATCCATGGCCAAGTGCCGTAGTAGAGGCCCATCAGATAGCGGCAGTGGGCTTGGTCCCAGGCGAGTTCCTTCCACGGGTACGCGGCGCACCGGGTCGCCTGGTCGAGGTTGTGGTTGATTCCCGGATACTGGTAGCCCTCGACGAGGAATGTGTCGAAGCCCGATCCTGAGCGCGTGGTCCATTGCGAAGGCAGGTTGATGTACCGCAGCAGCTTGCAGTTGTCCCGATTACCAGCGCCGTGTCCACGAAGTTGCTGGTGGGCATGTTGATCGTCGTTGTGGCCAGCGGGTCGCCGTTATCGATCGAGGTCGTGTCGCAGGAGTAGGGCCACGTCGGTTCCTCGATAATCCACACGTCGCCAGGATTGATGACCATCGGGAGATCCCACGTGATCGTGGTCGCCGTGTTCGCGACGATCTTCCGCGGCGGCGTCCCACGCGAGACTCCCTGAATCACGCGGATCAGGTTGCCGATCTCCGCGCCGGGCGTCATGCCGTTCGGATTACCGTTGTTCTGGACGCCGGAATCCGCGATGGAAGTTGGAGTCGATGCGTTGGAAGCGTCGGCCTTGAACCTCACAATGAGGGCATCGCCCTCTTGGACGATACCGTTCGGATCTGGAGTAACGCCGATGGTGCCGGTGTTCTGATCCCATGAAGTCACCGTCGCGCTAAAACACGGCGTGGCGCCTTCCGGCCTGCCGACGATCGAGACGATGCGGCCAACCGGCGTCCACGATGGAGCGTCCGCCATGGCGCTGTGCCCCAGGCCCTTGAGCTGCGGGAAGACGAACCACATCCAGTGCCCCTCTTTTTGTCCGGCGCGCAGTTCGGCACAGACCTGCTCGTACACGGGATTCTGCGCGTTCACGAAGCGCTGGAGATCGAAAGGAGCATTCACGACTGTCATTCTACCGGCGATTCACCGCTCCTTAGCGCTCTAGTGACGCGCTCCGTAGCCTCACCGAGCGGGTCTTAGTTCCGCAATCCGTTTACACTGCCGGCCGAACCGGGCCCTTAGCTCCCCAGTTGCGTGTCACGTTCCGACTGTTCCGAGTGTCCGCAAAGTGCTCGGAACATCGCGGTCACCTTATTTCCCAGCCGTGTCCCGACTGTCCGAGTTGTTCCGACTCAAAACTGACAGGGTCGGCGTTCACGTGAGCTCACACACCGGTGCGGCTTTACGCAGCGTTGTGAAAGAGCATCCCCACAAAAGTCCCCACACTTGCGCAAATCGGCGAGCTATCGAGGGAAATGGAGGGCTGTAACTGTTTGAAGAATTTGGCTCAATTCGCCCCTGACATCGCAGCCACCCGGTGGTTAACAGGCGACCCAGTCAAGTCATGGAAAATACACGGCTGAATCGCGGTCGGCCCTCCAGTGGTCACTGACCCGTCAAAACTCTTCGCTCTTATCTCGGATCTCCAACTTGAACTGCCAGCCCTCATAGCTCATCAGCATGCGGCCGAGTTCGTCCCAGGTGATCTCCCGGCCATCGATCGAAAGGAGCGGTACGCGACCGGCCTGGGCTTCATCCCACCCGATCATGCCTTGCACCACCCGGTGATCCGAGATCTGCAACCCAAACTCTCCGTCTGCGATGTGCACCTTGGACAAGGCGCAACGGATCTTGTCGATTAATCGCCCGAGCAGCGCCAGCAGATCGTCCTCCGGCTCACCGATCACCTGAAATTGGTAGCCCGCCGGATTTCCATCGGGAAGTTCGAATGCATCCAGAGCAATACCTGGACCAAACAAACGGGTCCGGAAATGAAACAAATGGGCTACACCTGTGCAGTCAGCGAGTTCGACGGGATCGAACCTGACGTGCTCAAACTTATCCAGACCATCCGATTTGGCGACCTCGGCATTGAAGCATCGGCTGCAAAGCTGCTGGTAGCCCTTCTCAATGGAGCCGTAGTTGACGATATCGTAGCCCGGCGTGATCTGGCCGCAATTTGCACAGCGGATCTGTTGCGTTCGTCCTCGCTCGACTCGATCCATCGTCTCTGAGAATAACAAGCCGGCGGGATTACGGGTTACCGAACCGGTCCAAAGTCGCCTTCAGTAGCGCGGGAGAACATCGGAAGGTCGTCCTTCTGAGGCGGTCGATGGCAGACACAAAGTCTACAAATCCTCGTGTCGCGGCTTCGCCGAGTACGCCAAGGATGCCAGTGACGCGGAGTCCACGTTCCGCAGCAACACGGCGCGCCGCCTTTTCGTCCAGGAGAATAAGGTCGGCCTTAATGGACTCAGCCAGAATGATCGCTCCGCGCTCGCCTGCCTGAAGTTTTTCCAGACCGCCAGAGACAACGTCGGCGGTCACTCCGGTGGAGATCCACGCTGGCAGGTTGGAGGCCCATTTACGAACTTCCTCGGGAGCGTCTTCGTGCAGCAGTTCCGCAATCACGGCGTGCGGCACTGCCACGTGAACGAAAAGTTTAGGAAGGAGGTCGATTTCACCGATCAGGACGAGATAACAGAGCGGTGACGCATCCGCGACGGCAATCATTGCCGCGAGGCGTCACGAATCGCAGCGATATCCCGTTCCAGATCATCGGTCGTGTAGTCGTGGAAGGCTTCGGCGCGCTTGAGGAAAGCCTCAGTCTCCCAACGGGATCGAAGCCCGAGCATATGTTGCACCTGTACCGGGGTGATCGAGCCAGAACGATAAGCCTCGATCGCGACCGCTTCTAAGACTGCGCGCGAAACGCCACCCGCCTGGGTGGCAAGCACCTTTCCAATATCGTCCGGGATGTCGATGGCGACATTCACTCCGTGTCTCCTTGTTTCATATTACCGCCATGTGGTGCGATAAGTTCGATCTTCACGTTTCCAGAGGCCGCGTCGTAGACGGCGGCACGCACTGCCGCTCGCACAGCGGCTTGTTGTTCCCTTGAGGTCAGTTTGGGGCCGGCGCCAATCCCAGAGAGAACGGCGGTCTCAATTTCGTATGCCGAAATCATGACTCCTTTGCATGCCTCGCGGCCGCCCGCCGTGGATCGGCATCGATAATAGCCATGAATGACTGGTCCGGACCGCACGGTATGCGTGCTCATCAATCGACCGCAGCCGCCGCAGCGAAGTAGGCCGCGGAGAATCCACGTGATGCCTGCGCCGGTTCTTTGCCTGCGGCGCACTCCCGTGCGGCGCCCGGCAATTACGTTCTGGACCCGATCGTAAACCTCCCGATCGATCAGCCCCGGATGACATCCTTCGCGCAGCCGGGAATCGTGCATCACCAAACCAGCATAGACATGGTTCCTCAGAATCGCGAGCACTTGGCGGGCGCTCCAGGGATTCCCAGCGCCAGTGATCCAGCGCAACGCATTTGCATAGCCGGCGATCACCGACGGCGTCACGCCTGCCTCGGCCCATCGGAACATTCGCACCACTGTCTGTGCTTCCTCGTCGGAGACAATCAATTGCTTCGTATGACGATCGTCTTCATATCCAAATGGGACGGCTCCCGCGATGCGTCTGCCATGCCCCTTGAGATGGGCGCGCGCCTCGGCGATCCGGGAGGCCGCGAGATCTCGCTCGAACTCCGCGAACGAGGCGAGGATGCTCAACATGAATTTGTCGAGGGCGGCCTCGCCCAGTCCCTGGGCCGTCACGATTTTCAATGTGACGTTGTGGTCCCGGAGTTCTTCGAATAGGGTAACGAAGTGCCGCAGATTCCGCGACAGCCGGTCGAGGCGATGGATGACGAGGTGCTCGATGCCGCCAGAGCGGATTACGCTCAACAGTCGATGTAACGCCGGCCTGTCCAGGGTCGTACCAGAGTAGCCTTCATCGTCGAATCGTTCCTCGACGACGACGTAGCCCAACGACCGCTGCGATTGAACGAACGCGTAGCACAGATCGAATTGGACCCGGCAGGAAGAAAGATCAGTATGTGGTTCTACAGACTGGCGGGTGTAGATGGCGCAGCGAATCGGCGTTCGGGCGGGCGCCGCGAGGGGAGCGGTGCGCAGAACACTTCCAGCATAGGCGATTCACGATCGAGTCGGACAGAGGCGTCAACCAAGGATCGGTTTTCGAAATCGGCGAACCGAGAGCAACAAGTCGTTAACCGCGCTCGGGCTGGTTTTGGAGAGGTAGAGAAAGTGGGCAACGGAGGATGAAACACGTGCCCTCAGGAGCGGCCCAGCGCCGCGAAGGCCGCTTATACTGGAGAACAGAATCACTTCGAAATGCTTGGTGCTATTGGGGTTACACGCGGACTTGTGCAGGCGGCCGCAAACACGCACCGCGTCAACCAACAGAAAGGGAGAATTAGGAAAAACAGAATTTGGCTCCCCGAGACGGACACAGATCCGAAACTCGAGAAGGAGAATTCCCGATGAAGCGATTTCTCCAAGCTGTTAACCGTGAAGTTTCTAAGCCTGAGGCCGCTTTCGGCTGGGAGGGGTAACATTTGAATATGTCGTTTACGTCCGGATTTACACTTTTCGTTGCCTAGCGATGAGTTCGAATTCGGTCACCACGGCAGCTTCAACTTAGCAGCACGGACAGACGCGATATAATGTTGTTTCTTGGGATTTCCAAACTAGCTGGCGGCGGTGAACATCGCAAATGAATCCAGATCCGTGTTTCAAATCCCGACCGTTCAGCGGAGTTTGACCCGTGAGTACTCCAGAAATCGAGTTTCATCCAATCTCGCCAATTGGGGGCGTGGAAGTCTTCGGTATTGACCTCCGTCAAGAGCAGACCGAAAGGGTAAAGCGTCGGCTCCGGACCGCCTGCCTTAGGCACTCATTCCTCCTCATACGGACGCAAGAAATAACACTTGATGAGCAATTTCGTTTTGGGGGAATTTTTGGCAAGGTCCTCGAGAATCGCGCCACCGTTCGCAGTAGCGTCATCAGCGAAACCTCCACGGTCACCACCGAACAGAGAAATACGGTCACCGAACTTCTCTTTCATTTCGATCATTGGCTTATGTCGAACTTCCCACAACCGCTTCACTTCACCATGCTCTACGGCGTGCACGTCGTGCCCGATGGAGGTGAGACGATTTTCGCGAATGCGAGGAGAGCATATCAACACCTACCGAGAGCGCTCAAGATTCGGATCGCGGACATGCAGGCGGTGCATTGCTACGACTATACCGACACTGCTGGCAAGAGGAAAGGAATGCGAATCCGCGAACAGGATGTTCCCGCGGATCAACCGCGTGCAACGCATCCGGTTGTTTTAATCCATCCGAAAACGCGATTAAAACTTTTATATGTCAGCCCAAGCAATACTGACCGATTCCTTGGGCTCGCTTCCGAAGAAAGTGAAGCTCTATTTCAGGAGCTCTGTAAATTCCTCGAACACCCCGAGAACGTATACGCTCATAGGTGGCAGGTTGGCGATGTTCTGCTTTGGGATAATCACGCTCTGCTACATGGTCGGACAGCGTATGATGTACGATACAAGCGTTCGCTACGCCGCTTATCGATCCTTTGATCCGGCGTCCGCGCCATTGTACATGGACGATCGGCTGCGTCGCGAGGCTGCGGAAGGTACGCCTCGGTCACCCGATCGTTCCTCGCAATTACCTCAGCTCCGCGGTGCTCCTCTCACGTTATTCTTCGTCTAAACGTCGATAATCGAACAACGCATCGCAAAGCTACATTGCTCTCGTTGTTATCGTTTACTGTGCCCCAGCCCGATCGGATCCACGAAGACTGTCACCGCATTGAACCAAGAACTTCCCCTCCACCATCGACCGAACAAATTGTTGGACATCCGGAAGCGTCTGCCCCAATTCAGTGTTGAATTCGCAAGCAACAACCTCGGCCGCTGCCTGAAGACAGGTGCCATTTTCAAATAGCGCCCAAATGCGAGCTCCGACGTGTTCCAAGCTGATTACTTGCCCATTAAGTATAATCACCGTTACAGCTTTTGCGTGGCGGACGGAACAAAGGGGATGCCAACGGAGACGCGTAAAGAAGGTTAAATCTTGAAGGCCAGCCTCACCCGATCGACTGTCATCCCACGATTTATTCACGCCGCCCTGTGCCATTTCGAAATATTCTTGCTTAAACCTATCAATCAAGAAACGGCGGAGCAAATTCTCATCGTTAAGCATTTCATGCATCTTAGCTAGGATGGCATCGAACCTATCAGAAATGGACTCTGTCTGCGGTACGCGCTGCAATGGTAGGTTTTGACGAAACATCTCGACGCTTTCCACCTGCCGCTCGAGCCAATCAACGAAAGTCAACCCATTTTTGCAGTGCACCCCGATGGTTAAATGTAACGACGGCTCATGGGTCGCTGCAGCGCGGTGCCATTTCCCCCGCGGCAGATACAACAGACCACCTTCCTTCAGCACAATCTCGTCCGAAATATCACCTTGTTGACCATCGGGATCGTTGAATCCAAATTTCGCTACCGGGAACGTTTGTCCCCCATCGTAGAGAGTCCATTGCTTGCTACCCGCAATTTGAAGGATAAAAATATCCCAGCAATCGTAGTGGCTCCCTAACCCTGGGTCGGACGCCGCCGGCGACAAATACGCATTAATGTGGACTCGTTCTCGTAGTTCGTTGAAAAGAGAAAACGCGAAGTGGTCAAGGCCTGAATGAAAACGACTGATGTTCCGGATAAAAAGCGTGCACGCTTTCGGACAAAGCGAGGCCAAATCGCTAATCGATTGTGGCTCTTCTGCTTGCACCTTAGACCGGAAGGTTTCCAGTTCGGCCTGATAACTTAGCCCGAGCCGGTATAGGCCGAGTTCCTGCGGCGGCTGCAGCGATAAGTCTTGAGCGATCTTGCAGAAATCGATTGCATTGAAGACAGCTGACCACTTGGCGGCCTCGCCCGATACGTGCCGGACGTTGCGTGTCCAATCGTTTCGAAAAAACTCATCCGCACTAAGCGGCGACAACATACCGGCGGTAGACCCAATCGCCTGCATAAGCACTTACGAAGCCGCGACCTCCAACTGTTGTAGCCACACTTCCAGAGTCGCCGTGGCTTTGAAATGCTTAATGCTCTCGCAGCGCCCCAGCCTTGCGAGTTCAACGGCCCTGATCCATTGGCCATTATCGATATATCCGCGTGTCGATAACTTCGTCTGGTTGGTCAGCACGCGCAGCCACTCCACACCTGCTTCTAGGCCATTGTAGATCGCCTGGTCAGGCCCACCTTTTGTTTGGCGCTGCGATATTAAGGCCGGAAGTATATTTGCGAATGCCGCTCGATGCAGAGGTCTATCAGATGCGGGCGACAATTTGACCTCCCAGGGGATCGAGCGCATGAATTGAACCAGCGGGAGATACATGAGTGGATGGCGAACTTCTGGCCTCATCGTAGACGTGAAGTCCCAGCCCGATACCACGTTCGCCGAACGAAGGACTCTCTCCATAAACCAGGAATCGGCCACGCTGGTCTGGTGGGGAACCCACGTGCCCCTTCGTTTTCCGTTTCGCTTCAGTGCACCGGGATAGTTCGTCTCGATCCATGGAATCTTCGGAGGGTGGTCCTGGATGAGATGATTTCTCAGGCGGCGAATTATCGCGGTCACGGCGCAGCGGGAAATCCAATACCGAGCAGGTCGACGCTCGGCGGATCGGTTGATCCAGCCCTTTATTACTCTCGTGAATGATATGAAATGGCCCTGACAAAGAAGATCTGCCAGAAAGAATGGTTCAGGTCCATCACCGAAGAGCACGGCGTCGCCTCCCATCCCAGTCAGCAAAACATCAACGTTATTCTCTACAAACACCTGGTCACAAGACCGATGAAGAGCCGCGTTGATCATGGCATGGCTCGGCTGGGCACAGAAGTACGCTGGCAATTCGCTGAACGCTCGCACCGCATCGGCGTTTACGAAATGCGACCGGACACCCGTATGTTGGTTTACGGCTTGAATCCAGACAGATTCGTCAGACCTGCCGGACTCCGGATACACGTACGATATGGAGCCAAGCTTCGTGGGCTTCGAAGTCTTGGCAGCAACGCACAGAACCGTAGAAGAGTCGAGTCCGCCCGACAATTCGCACCATGTTGTCCCCCGGTTTGGGATCGTGGCTTCGACAGCGGCCTCAATCAGCGTCCGACAATGGTCTGCGTAGTCCCGCGTGTCGGCGTACCTGATGCGCTCGCTATTTCGGAGAGCCCAACAATCATGCTCTCGAAGTTTTCCAGCAGAATAGGACACCGAAGTCCCGATGGCAAGACGTTTAATTGCACTGAATGGAGTTCTCGTGCCATAGTGATCGCCGTAACAGAGATAGTCTGCGATGTACTCCTCATCAAGTTGACGTGGACACCCTCGATTTAAGAGCCCCTCGATATGCGATGCGAAGAGCAGCCTGTCCGACTGCTCTTGGTAATACATGGGTACGATCCCAAGCGTATCGTGCGCTAGCACGAGAATGCGTTTGAACGAATCGTAAATGGCTACCGCGAATTCACCGAATACGTAGCGACTAAGGCTCTCGCCCCACCTTTCATATGCCTTCGCAAAACACTGCGCATAGCGCGTCTCGTCATTCATGGGCTCCTCTTTAGCCGCACGGCAAAAGTCGTCCACGTTGAAGATGTAGCCGCGGAAGAATATGCTTAAATCGCCAACCCTATAGGGCGCGTCGCCTCGTAGTCGGCACAGGCCGCCCAGTTCGGCTTCGGATGTAAATCGTCGCATGTCACACTCGAGAAATCTTCGTGAATTGGGTCACAAAAGATTCGGAATCGCAGACTATCATCCCGTCTACTTCGACCCAGGCATGCGCCCCAAACGGAAATCGCCGCACGCCGACGTAATGGACTCCATCGATCCCGACTGACAGTAAAAAGCGGCGCAACGCCAAGGATCGCGGTAAACAGTCAAGTCGTGCATCGCGTGTAGGAAATAGGTTCTCGGCCCAACAGAACACTCTCAGTGCTGTCGACAACGTTACAGCTTCACGTCTACGGGGAGTTTCAGACCGCAGCATCCGACGGTGTAATTCGTACACGTAAGAAAATCCGAACCTCGCAAGTGTTCGGCGTGTCGCCAGGAGGCACTTCCACGCATTGAAGATCGTCGGCCCACAAAAGCGGACAGGACTTATTGGGTTTATTTCTGCTGTATCGCCCGCTTCCTTATGGATGAAACCTCGTCGCTCACAACTTGCGAGGAAATCTTTTATATCGTGGCGGGATTGAAACTGCAGAGGAACGGATGGATCTGCCAAATTGCAGCCGCACTGATCATTATGTGAAGCGCCAAAAAGGATGCTCCAGATTTCCGAGGCCGCGTCGTCGAAAATGATATACTCGCCGAGGTGTAGGTCCAACACCACTACACGACCGTCAACCGTACAGTACCGAATCGAATCGGACAACTGATATGCCAATTCACTTGGTTGAAGCAATTAGGGTCTCGTCCATCGCGGTTTGGCTGAGGCGTGCAGAAAGTCTTGCCCGAAGACTAAATTGAAACTGATGGTGCCCGCCCAGCATGAAGCGTGGGTACATCGGCATCTCGCCTACGGTTGGGGCCGGCAAAACTATCCGCTTTTAGTCCGCCAACTACAAAATCGGGACAACTCAGGACTGGGGCGCGACGGACGTTAACCGCGCGCCCCCGGAAATCACGTTGTCCCTAACCTCCTTTGTAGCCTGAATTGGGCTCGTCTGAGGTCTGTTCTCTCGATCCGTGGGTAAGTGCCTCGACCTTTCCTAGATCCACCATTTTCGGTGCACGATAGGCAGGTTTGGCCGAATGTTGCTCATTATCGGGCCGTGCTTGCTCTTGGCCCAACTGTGGGACGGATTCCATTCGTACCTCCTTAAATTTTAAGGTACCGGCTGAAACCGGTTGAGAGGAAGGGTAACCTTTGCTGTAATACGTGTCAAGCCCCCGGCGAACTAGCCCCCGGCGAACTAGCCCCCGGCGAACTAGCCCCCGGCGAACTAGCCCCCGGCGAACTAGCAGGCTGCGGAAAAATCCTTCATAGCTGACACCTTGAAACAGAAGACGACGTCTCTGTTTTATGCGCGGTGAAGACAAGCAGCAGGACGGGATGTTTAGCTATCGAACGGCCGAAGAGCGGGTGCCGCAGGATCATCCATTGCGGGCCATGAGGCGGATGGTGGATGAGGCGCTGCGCGGATTGTCGCCGCGGTTTGCGCGGATGTATGCCAAGCGGGGCGGCCGTCGATTGCGCCGGAGAAGTTGTTGCGGGCGCTGTTGCTACAAGTGCTGTACACGATACGCAGCGAGCGGCAGTTGATGGAGCAGCTCGATTACAACATTCTGTATCGCTGGTTTGTGGGGCTCGACATGGACGACGCGGTGTGGGATGTGACCGTTTTCACGAAGAATCGCGAGCGGCTGTTGGAGAGCGAAGTGGCGGATGGCTTCTTCGACCAAGTGTTGAAGCAAGCGCGCGCGCAGCAGTTGCTTTCGGCCGACCATTTCACCGTGGATGGCACGTTGATCGAAGCCTGGGCGGGGCAGAAGAGCTTTCAACGCAAGGATGACAAGGGCCAGCCGCCCGAAGATGGCGGCAGCAATCCAACGGTGAACTTTCATGGCGACCAGCGGCGCAACGACACGCATCGCTCGAGGACCGATCCCGAGGCGCGGCTGTTTAAGAAGTCCAGTGGCAGCGAGTCGAAGTTGAGCTACATGGCGCACGTGTTGATGGAGAATCGCAACGGGTTGGTGGTGGATACGCGGCTCACCAAGTCGACGGGCAAGGCCGAACGGGAGTCGGCTTGGGTAATGGCCTGGCGCGTGGCTGGTGGCCAGCGGCGCATCACGCTCGGCGGCGACAAGAACTACGACACGCAGCAATTGGTGGCGTCGTTGCGCGCCATCCGAGCAACACCGCACGTAGCGCAGAATGCACACGCGCGCCGCTCCAGCGCGATTGATGAACGCACCACGCGGCACGCTGGCTATGCCGTAAGCCAACGCAAGCGCAAACGTGTCGAAGAGATCTTTGGTTGGATCAAAACGATTGCCGGCCTGCGGAAGACCAAGCATCGCGGCCGCAAGCGAGTCGGCTGGATGTTCACCTTCGCCGCGGCGGCCTTCAACCTGGTAAGGTTGCGAAACCTCACCACCCTCGCTGCGGCCTAAGCCCTCCGCACCGGCCAGACCGCCAGAAGGCGGCTCCCCGCTACTTCAAAAGACCGCGGAAAGACTAATCCCCATCTCCTCGCGTGGTTTTTCCGCAGCCTGCTAGGTCTTGGGCTTGTCAGCCTTCCCCGTTGCTGAACCGTATTACGAAGAGCGAGCGGAGTGCCATTTTGGGCACTTTGGCGCACCGTCGTGATGCATCTAAGACCGCGTCGGCTGCGCGATACCTGTGCGAATCTCGGCTAATTTGCCGTCACGCATAGCGTATACCTTATCCGCTATTGCCAATAGTGCCGGCCGATGCGAGATGACGACTACTGCGTGGTTTTCCTTTACGCGTCTAAGAGTCTCGATTATCCTCTTCTCCGAATCTAAATCGAGGGCGGCAGTCGGCTCGTCCAGAACCATTACTTCCGGCGATTGCAAGAGAAGACGCGCAAGACATAATTTCTGGCTCTCCCCACCGGATGGTTGAACGCCGCCTGGACCGATCTTAGAGTCCAACTGGGAAATCGCCCGCTCTACCGCACCGACGCTTTGCGGATCAACCAAGTGGACGTCGAGTAATACTTGCTTCAATTCGGATTGGCCGGCCGAAGGGTTGCCATAAAGCAGATTCTCTTCTATGGTGCCGCCGAATAGCCAAGGCTCCTGCAAAAGAAGTCCCACTGTCTTCCTAGGACCGTTCGATCGATCTCTTCGGCTATAAAAATGCACAAATCCTTCAGATGCTTGATACAAGCCCGCGATGATTTTCGCAAGAGTCGATTTGCCGCCGCCACTATCGCCCGTAATAACAATAAGCGAAGGCTTCTGAATCTCTAAATTGACGTCAGCAAATATTCCTTTATCGAACCCTCGGGTCATTCCGACATCGCGCAAATGCACCAGAAGGTCGGGAGAGTGGCTACCAGAGTCTTGTGCGTCTTTCGTTACATTCGTTGTCGTCTCCCCGGTCGCTTTTGTCTCCAAAACCTGGCGTACTCTGAGTATTGAAGGATTGATCTGGTGAAGACGCGAGTAACACTCAATTGCTGACCAAAGCGGATCGAATACCTTCTCCAAGTATCCGTAAAAGGCGATTAGCTGCCCCAAAGTCAAGGCTCCGGTCACCACGAACCATCCACCGCAGCTCAGCGAGATAGCGATAGCTATTCCTATTATTCCATTCGACGCCATTGAGAACGCGGCCACCGTTTGTCGGCGTAAGCGCTTCTGTCTCGCAACGGCAATACTGAGCATGGCAATCCTATCCGCGTGCCGACGTTCCTGCTGCAACGTCTTGAGATGCCCTATCCCCGATAGGAACTCCAGAATTCCATTGCTAACTCGCTCCTTCTTTTGGCGCAGCTCACCCGACACCGCTTCCAATTTGGCCCTATAGCGAATACGAACGGCCAGAAAGACGGGCGCCGACAGCAGTGGGATGAGCGCAAGCCCGGGGCTCGTAACGACAATCATTACTATCAGCAATAGAAGAAAAAACAGTGCCCTGAGGACCTGTGAGTACATGTAGGTACTCATTTCGGCTATCTGTTCGGCATCAGAATCGAGACAAGTCATTCGCTCGCTAATGGCATTTTGTTCGTGTTGCAGAAGCGGCCACCGCCTAAGCTGTCGGAGCAACTGGCGCCGCAGGTAAACCTCGGTAAGATCGGCCGCTCGGGCACCGACGTTATTTCCTGCGTTTGTTAATATGCAGCGTCCGAGGTACACCGTTACGAGTAGGACCAGCACAGCCACCAGCAGCTCAATTTGCCGTTTTGGCAAAACAACATCAATGAGCCATCGCATCACTAGTGGGTCCGCCATCCCCATAACATTTGCAGCAGCTAATAGACCCATAGCCTTCGCGTGCTGACGTGAGACATGACCCGTGAGACGATTTAGCCACCGTAAATTGTTATATAAGCTGAGCGTTTTCATGGCGAACAGGACCAAGTGAAGCAAGTATACACAAACGTTCGACCACATTCGGGAGAAGGGGCGCGCGCTTCGTGTCCAACCCAGCGAGTGCATAGCGACGAACGGGATCTACGGTTGTCAGCAGTCCAAAGGAGGCAAAGGACGATCGGCGCGACGCCAACTACGAGCTCATTCCGATGCGAAGCGGTCGCCGATAGTCGCCTAATAGTCGGTCCGAGCTCCTGCATTGTTCAACCGCCGGTTTTGCAGTGACGTCACCGGACGGTCACGTCACAGGCAGCTGGGAGCGGAGTCTCTCCATCCCACTAGAATTCGTCGCGACGATCCGCGAAAAGAAACTTTCGAGTGCCCGACGTCCGGACACAATCCGCGCGGCCCGATGCGACTTCGCGTTCGCGCGGTCACGTTTCCACCTGCTGTTTCTGAAGGAATGCGAGAAGTTCCCGATTGATGACATCCGTATGTGTGGTGCATAATCCATGCGGCGCACCGGCAATAACCTTCAGCGTGCCGTTTTTGACTAACTTCGCGCTCAAGCGCCCCGAATCGTCGATTGGCACGATCTGATCGGCATCTCTCTGAATCACGAGAGTGGGGACATCGATCTTCTTGAGATCTTCAGTTTGATCCGTTTCGGAGAAAGCCTTGATGCAGTCGTACGCACCAACGATCGAGGATTGCATCCCCTGCAACCAGAATGCTTCCCGAACCCCCTCGGAGACTTTCGCTCCTCGTTTGTTGTAGCCATAAAACGGAAGGCTTAGGTCTTTGAAAAACTGCGAGCGGTCATTGACGACACCGGCGCGGATATCGTCGAAAACCGACAGCGGCAGACCGCCGGGATTCTTCTCCGTCTTGAGCATCAGCGGGGGAACGGCGGCAATCAGAATCATTTTCGCGACACGTTTTTGCCCATGCCGCGCGATGTAGCGCACAACCTCGCCTCCACCTGTCGAATGTCCGACCATGGTGGCATTTTGAAGATCAAGATGCTCCATTAGCTCGGCAAGATCGTCTGCGTATTGATCCATGTTGTTGCCTTGCTAGGTCTGGCCCGAGCGTCCGTGCCCTCGACGATCATGCGCGATGACACGATAGCCTCGCTGTCCGAGAAACAGCATTTGCGCGTCCCAGGCATCGGAACTCAAAGGCCATCCGTGTGAGAAGGTGATCGCCGGTCCCGTTCCCCAGTCCTTGTAGTAAATTGTGGTTCCGTCTTTCGTAGTAAACGTGTTCATTGTGTCTTCTCCTTTCACTGCTTTGGTCTGTCAGTACCGACCCGCGCTGGCGCCGGGGTGGCCCACCTAAGAATGCAGTGGCCACTGCCGCTCCCGTCGCCGCTCCAGCACCAGCAAAAAAGGGCCGCAGATTCAGCGCCGCTCAAAGGAAAAAGCAGGCTGAGAGAATGAAGGCTTTCTGGGCTGCGAAAAAGAAAGCGGCAACGGCATCACCAGCAAAGAAGAAGGCAAAAGTAGCGTAGGTCGGTCGCCTTCTTCGTTTGCCATTGCATGTTCGACGGGGCTCCGCGTTTCTCGGCCAGGGTCGCTTCTTAATTACGAAAGAACGCCTCCGAGTCTCCAACTCAGAGATTCGATTTGTTTTGTCGAACGACAATCGTATCTTTAATGACTACTCCTATCCTATTACTTTTGTTAATGGACGGATGCCCGACCATACGGGCGCTATCCGGCGAGACCATCCGCAAACGGGGATTTTATTGAGAATTTCAGCGGCTATTGGCGAGTGTCAGTTTTCTGCGAGCATTTTTCGCCGCAGCTCGTCGAAGAAGTCTTCGAGAAAGACTGATCGTGAGAAGACACATTCGCTAACGGATCACGCCGGTGCGAACCTGGATGACACCCGAGTCGGGCTCCTCCGTGGACTGCAGGAAAAAGATTCTCGATCCGTCGTGGCTTACCGCCAATGGGCGCGCGCCGCTGTTCAAGCCGAGCGGCGCGGAGACCGGAAACAGCGGTTCAGGCGCGGCGAAGTGCAGTTGATCACCCACGCCATCCACACGGACTGATCGGATTGCGCCTTGATCTCGGTCATAGTACAGGATCTCTTTGCCGTCCCTGCGCCATACCGCGAAATTCCCGACATTCGCGACTTGCCTGCGCAGGCCGCCGCTTGTGAGGGGCTGCACGTAGAGCCCCGTTTCGGTATAGGGATGGTAGACGGTCCACGCGCCGTCGGGCGACATCGCGGCATTATCTACGCGCTGGTCCACAACCAGTTCCGCTCGGCGCTCACCATCGAGCGAAAACAAAAGAAGAGAGTTGCGATCATTGTAGCGTTCACTGTAAAGGATGCGCCGCCCATCCGCGGAAATGTCGTGCAGAACCAGGTTTCCTCCTTCCATGAGAAAGCCGGTCTGAGTCAAGAGCAAAATTAGCGAGCGCTGATAAGGCGACAGCGTTGAGCCCATGCAGAGAGCGCCTGCCATTGCCTGGTAGTGGAAAGAGTTTCCGGCATCGCGGTCGGGCTCCGTCAAGGCCGAACGCAGAGAGCCGTAGGGAAGCCTTGACGGGTGACCGCGATGCGAGATTGTTCGGCCACAGGCAATGGCAGACCCCTTGATTCGCTGGTGGCTCTGGTGAAGACACACATCTGGCTCCTTCCTTTTTCCTTGCAAGATCACCGCCTCTGTCGCCATCCTTCCATCCGCATTGTTGAATGAGCCGTTTGGGCTCTCTGCCAGTTGGGCGTTCTCGTTTCAGCGTCGGGATAAACCGGCATGTTGTAGGGGATGAAAGAGCCCTACAGAAAAGGAGAGTAGCGAATCCATTCTGGCCTTGAGTCTTGCGGGCGGCACCGCGAGGTGTCGGTCGAAGCGTAGACAGGGGAACCAGTGATACGCTCCCCGGTGCACCCGGCTATGCAGATCGAGGTGGACTTCCGGGGCTTTTCGTATGGGTTCCGGCCGGGTCGCAGCCCGCATCAGGCGTTAGACGCGCTGTATGTGGGCATCCAACGCAAGCGCGTGAACTGGGTGCTCGATGCAGATATTCAGGGCTTTTTCGACAATGTATCGCACGATTGGGCTTTGAAGTTCGTCGAACATTGCGTGGCCGATCGCCGGATGCTTCGCCTGATCCGAAAATAGTTGAAGGCGGGAATATCGGAAGACGGCCTGTGGTCGGAGACGAAGCTGGGTACGCCGCAGGGAGCCGTGGTTTCTCCATTGCTTTCGAACGTGTATCTACATTACATCTTCGATCTATGGGTAGTAGCTTGGCGCAAGAAAGTCGCGAACGGCGATGTGATTGTCGTCCGTTACGCCGATGATCTTGTGGTGGGCTTTCAACATCGAACCGATGCCGAGCGGTTCCTGAAAGAGTTTCGGGAGCGGCTGGCCAAGTTCGGCTTGGAATTACATGCCAGAGAAGACGCGATTGATCGAGTTCGGGGGGGTCGCTGCCGAAAACCGAAAGCAGCGTGGCGAGGGAAAGCCGGAGACCTTCACGTTTCTGGGTTTCACCCACTTCTGTGGGCGGACTACTCACGCCGGAGTTTTCACCGTCTGGCGGATTACAGCCAAGAAGCGGATGGTTGCGAAGTTGAAAGCCCTCAAGGTGGAACTTCAACGCCGGAAGCATGACCCTACCCGCGAGACCGGCGCATGGCTTGGGCAGGTGGTGCTGGGTTATGACCAATATCACGCTGTCCCAGGGAACTCGGCTCAGTTGCGCGTCTTCTGGCGGCGCGCTTGCCGCCTGTGGCGGAGCGTTTTAGTTCGTCGCAGTCAACGCGCCCAGGTGCGCTGAGGACGTCTGTTCCCCATCTTGTACTGGCGGATTCCACAACCCCGCGTTTTGCATCCCTATCCTCATGTTCGCTTCGCCGCCACTCATCCTCGGTAAGAGCCGTGTGCGTAAACGCGCTCGCACGGATCTGTGCGGGGGGCGATCAGCGATGGTCGTCCCTACCGCGACAGTAAACGGATTTGCTGTCGAGTCGGAGCGCACCAGCCATGAATGTCAGGCGGCGTTTAGTTACCGGGAGTATTAGGGCGGCGGGCGATTTCCGCACGGATGCATTCGGAAACGACGCCCCACATCTTGACGTACTTGTCGATCGGCATCACGAATGGATTCGGGTCACCCGGTTTTCGGGCCTTGAGTCTCGCAAGCCGGCCCGGCGTGTCGTCGAACAGCGCATGGTTCTGAATTTCCACGTCTACGTTCATCTTCTTTGCAAATTCTAAGTAGTGATCGATGGACCGTAGATATTGATTCAATCCCTCGGTTGGAATGCGCGCCTGGCCGAGGATCGTACCGCCGAACATACCGACCGTATGCGTTCTGCCATTTTCCTTCACGTTGAAAATGAATGCCACCGAGCCGGGGGTGTGCCCCGGTATCTCGATCACATGCACCGTTTCGTCGCCCAGCGTAACGTCCTGGCCTTCTTTAAGAACGAGATCTCGCCTGGGGCGACTCAGGTCTTGCTTGTCTTGATTGGCGGGCCGATTCGGCGGATAGATCAAATCCCAATCCGCGGCGGTTGTTCCGACCTTGGTGCCGTAATGCTCCTGAAAGTAGCCCGCGCCGGCGAAGTGATCGCCGTGGCCGTGCCCCAGCAGGATGTATTTCACCTTGGCGGGATCGAGGCCCACTTTCTGCAAGCCCGCAACGATGGCCTGAGTCCTGCCTTCCTGCCCGGAGTCGATCATGATGATTCCGTCGCTCGTGGTGATGGCCCAAGCGGTCGTTTGCTGAATGGTGCTGCTGGGGATCGCGTAAAGGTTATCGAATACCTTTGTCGCTTCAATCTCCGGCCCGGGAGTGTTGAAATTGGTCACGGTGCAGAAGAAATTCCAGACATTCATCAACGCGGGATCGCCACCCGCGAGTTTCTTTGCGGCATCGATGTGCGCAAGAGAGTCCGGATTGTCGGGCCGCTCGGAACGCGTGGTGCTCGACTGCGGGTCTACACTACCTCCGCCGCTTTTCTTCCCACGTCCGCCGTCCTGTCCGAAAGCACAAAGCCACGCACAGAGCATCAAACAGGGAACAACACAAGCCATGACTCTCTTTGACATACTTTGATTCTCCTTTTCGCACTAACGTATAGACCTGGCCCATCAACTTCGCGGCCAACCTTTCCCGAAGCAGTTTCGCCGATCGTTCGCTTACTGTCGTCTGACTGGGTCTGAGCAAGTAGTCGCGCAAGCGGCTGGTCAACGGTCGCCGCACTCACCGGTCCCACCCGTTCTCAGAAAATACGCCGATGCTTTAAAGAAGTATATGACATCCAAAAATGCTCCTCGAGGCAAAGACGATTGACGCAAAACACCGCGATTGTCCGCCACGAAAGCGACGGGCCAAAAGAACTTCCGATAATATCCGATAAGGGGACTTTCGAGTGTTCCTCCTCTCCCCAATATGCCGTGACTTCCCAGTAGAGGACGAACCCGCCCCGATAACCTAAGATTCCGCTCACAGCGCAATTGTCCACGTCCAGCCGGGACATCGATTAAAACACGTAGCTCACGCCAAACAGAGGAGTGAATTGCTCAAAGATTCCGCGAGCCGTATTGTGCGGAGCGGGAACGATCTCCTGTCTCGGAAACGTCGTGAGATAATCCCGAAACTCTGCCCGCAGGATCATGTGCGGGATCAGCCGCACCTTAACACCTCCGCCGGCATTGAAAACGGCCTTCCAAACGTCGTTCGTTGTGAGACTGGCGATTTGCGGAATCGGCTGCGGAAACGGTGCCGGACCCGCGATGACATATTCCTTCGCTCCCGTGCCTCCGGCGAGAAACGGCCGCCACCGATGTTCGCGCTGTTTGAAGTAGAACAGCAACCCACACGTCAGCGCATCCGAATTGCCCTGTATGTCGGATTTCACACCGGGAGCCTGAAGGAACGGGTGGCCGTCGTGATACAGATAGTCGAACTCCGGCGAAACGTAATTTGAAAATTCATCCGCTAGAAGAATGCCTGCCGCGAAGCGGTTTCGAATGCCAGCTTCCGCCGTCCCGGAAGCCGAGTAGATGGTGCCATCCCGGTAGACTCCGTAGCCGACAACCGACCCGATTTCATACTGCTGCGCGAAAGCCGCGCCAGCGAAAAGAATCGCGACTAAACACTTGAGCATCGTGCTTCTGTCCCTATCGTAGCGGACCTAATCGACAGCAAACCTATCTTTTGCCGGCGCGGCCAAAGAAACGGATCCGCACGACGAAATGCCGGCCTTCGTCGCCCAAAAATTGCAGAAATTGCGGCGCGCCCGTCACATTGTTGACGGCGGTCGGATTGGCCTGATTTGAAACGTTGTCCATTCCGCCGCGCAGTGCGAACCGGTATCCACGGAGCGTCACCATGCGCTCGATCGCTATGTTGAGGTCGAAATTTAACGGGTAGCGATACGAGTCTACCGCGCCGACGATGACCCCGGCCCAATGCGCGCGCCCGGACTGGGATCATCCATAGGAAATGTAGAATGGATTTTAGCCGAGTGAGTTGCCGGTGTAAAGCGTGCCGAGATACCTCCCAGTGTGGTGGCCAAGTGGAAGTTGGCTCCAAACGGGATTGTGGAAGTATGGCCGTATGACCCCAGATCGCGTTGGAAGCGTGAAGCACAACTAAAGCTGCGACAAATAAGACGAACCTTACTGGCATAGACGCAGCCCCACGAAAAAGGACGCCGATCCAGGCAATACATATCCCGGCCCAATTAACGGCCTTACGCTGCGAAAAGGACATAATTGGCACGGATTTCCATTTTGGCTTCCGGATTTCGCTGAGTATATCGCGAGACGCCAACTTTTGATCCTCCGAAGTGCGGTGCTTGATCGCCGGGAGCGGTCGTTTGGCCCCCCGCATCTCGATGCGATGGGCGTTGTGTACCAGTCCGTAATTGCGCATAACTCCCGAGTGACGGCGCATTCGTACATTAATTACTTTCCGAGTCCGTTGCTGGTCGGGCAGGTCGTGCGCGACGATAACAAGGGGTCCATATGAACGCTGCCCGCAAGATCAATTTCCTGGTCCCGATTCTGTTTACCGTCGCGCTAATCGGGCTGACGTTCGCTCTGCTCCAAAAGCAGAGGAATCCCTCAGCGCGCGACTATGCGGTTACGCCCGGGCAGTTATTTCTCACCGACGCGCCGTCGGAGAGCTCGAACCGTTTTGCGTGGGTACCGTCATATCCGGGGGCTCGGCTTGAGAATATTCGCACCGTGCAGAACCGTGATCAGCTTGGTTACGGATACCAGTTTCAAGTGAAGGACGAAGGCACCAAGGTGCGGAAATTCTACGAGAGCAAGCTGAAGAGCGCTGGCTTTACCGTGATAGGGAAGAGTGGCGCGAATGGCAAGAGTTGGGACCTGTACGCGGAAAACCCGGACCGGACGCGCAGCATCGACGTGAACGGGAACGCCCAATCGGAGGGCGTCAACGTGGGCGTGATGGCCAGGGTGCGTTAAGAGAAGCTCTTTGCGAAGAGCCACGCGGTTGAAAGGTCTTGAGCGTAACGTCTAGAGCAAGCGGCATGCGCTTGATTCAGCTAAGTGCGTAGCTGATCAGCAAGACCCGTTCTGGGAAGTTGATACCAGCACCTTCTGAAAGTCCCGTTAACCACCATTATTGGTAGCTCATCCGAACGAGGCCAAATCTCTGATTGCGCGTTTATAGCTCCAATCCGTCTGCGTTGGTCGGTCTATGGTTCCGCAATCTTGCGCGGCACGCGATAGAATGAACGTCGGATTTTGAGCGAGCATGGACGCCCCTGGACTCGATACATGATCTATGACATTGTGACAAATCCAAAGTACGTGGGAACCAACGTGTCTAACCGAACGTCCTTCAATCTCCGCAAGAAGAGTGTCAAAAACCCTCCCGAAATGTGGGTGCGTCGTGATAATGCCTTTCCGGCGATCATCGGCGCTGAGACGTTCGACAAGGCTCAGTTCATAACGGCTGACCGCGCACACCGGTACACCGACGCAGAGCTGCAAGCGGCACTCGACGCGCTACTCAAGCGAAAGGGTCGGCTTTCGCTTTCCATCCTGAGGCAAAGTCCGGAGGTCCCCTGCCCGGACGTGTACCAAAAGCATTACGGTGGACTGGGCGCGGCTTACAGGGCTATCGGTACATCCCGAAAGGCGATTTTTCATACATGGAGAGCGTACGCCCGGCTCCACGCGATTCGGCAACAGCTAGTTGCCCAATTGGTAAAGGAACTCGTCACGGCGGGAGCGACGGTCTTTGAAGCCGTGAGAACTGCGATGCGGTGGTTTGCCGATCCGCACTGGCGTGGACCGAAACCGACGTTGGAGACGATGTTTGAAGTGAGCTTGGTAGGCGACGAACGAAAATGGCGGGTCAGCGGAAGGGCAACCTCACCGCCTGTGCCTGACAGGCCATCGCATCCGTGAAAGGGTTTCGTTGATCGCTTTCACGTCGAACTCTTCGGCCTGGAAAGGACCACCGGCCCAACCGACGAGATGTTTCGTGCTCATCGTGGGTCGGATCGGAGATGACCTCCAAGAATCGTTCATAGCCCGATACGCCACCCACATCTTCCGGTGGGTAACGCCGAGCGCCGTCGAAGCAGACTGGAATTTTCACGACGTCATTCACCGGGATGATTTTCTCAAGCACGACTTCATGCCGCACAATCGTTCCGGCTGCATTGACTTCGATCGCCAATCCAAATAAACTTCTTTGAGCGAGGTATATCCGTGTCTAAATCAGGACGTCGTGGATTCTTAAAGGGCGCCATGGCAGGGGCCGCGGCGCTGGCCGCACAGGCTCCGAATGCCGCCGCGCAACAAGCTCAGAATGCGCTGGCTCAGAATGCGGCTTCGCCGCTCGCCCGCCCGGAAGGGGCACCACCGGCCGCCGTGAGCGAAGTACGCGTCGTGGACAAGCCCGGCTCGGATTTCATGGTGGACGTGATCAAGTCGCTGGGCATCGAATACATATTTGCGATGCCGGGATCGAGCTTCGCGGGCTTCCACGAATCGGTTTTGAATTACGCGGGCAACAAGAATCCCGAGTACATCACCTGCATGCACGAGGAATCCTCGGTGGCCATGGCCAACGGCTACGCCAAGGTCGAGGGCAAACCGGTGGCGATCGCGGTCCACGGGACCGTCGGCCTGCAGCACGCTTCCATGGCCGTATATGACGCATTTAGCGATCATACGCCCGTTTTCATGATCCTGGGCAATACGCAGGACGCCACGCGCCGCGGCGGAGAAGTGGGTTGGGTGCATAGCGCCCAGGACCCGGCTTCAATGGTGCGGGACTACACCAAGTGGGACGATCAACCCGTGTCGCTGCCGCATTTCGCCGAATCGGCGGTGCGCGCGTACAAGATCATGATGACGCCGCCCATGGGGCCTGTGGCGATCACGATCGACACCGACCTGCAGGACAACCAGATTCCGCCGGGTGTCAATCTTCGGATTCCGAAATTGTCTCCGTCCACGCCTCCGGCCGGCGACGGCGCGGCGATCGCCGAGGCCGCCAAAATGCTGGTCGCGGCAGAGAATCCGGTATTGATCGCCGGGCGCATGGCGCGCACGCCGGAAGGCATGAAGCTGCTGGTGGAACTGGCCGAGACGCTGCAATGCGCGGTGCTCGATCAGCATCGGCGCTTAAACTTCCCGAGCCGGCATCCGTTGAATCAAAGCCTGCGCGCCGGCCAGGGTGGGAAACCGCTGATGGTTCCGGCGGCGCTGGCTCCGGATCTGGTGGTGGGTCTCGAGAGCAACGACTTTTACACTACTATTCGCCAGGTGCGCCAGCGCAATCCCCAGCTGAAGGTCATCAACATCAGTTCGGGTGACCTTTTTATGAGGAGCAACTACCAGAACTTCCAGCGCTATACGGAAGCCGATCTGTCGATCGCCGCCGATGCGCAGGCGACGCTGCCTTACCTCATTGAAGCGTGCAAGAAGCTGATCACCAGCGATCGCAGGGTTGCTTTCCAGGCGCGCGGCGCGAAGCTCGCAGAAATGAGCAAACAGGCGCTGGAGAAAGCCCGGCAGGACGCTTCTTACGGATGGGATGCGAGTCCGATTTCGACGGCGCGGCTTTCGGCGGAGTTGTGGGCGCAGATCAAGAACGAGGATTGGGCGCTGGTGACCGATAGCTCGCCGTGGATTCACGATTGGCCGCTGCAATTGTGGGACTTCAACAAGCACTATCAGTACATCGGCGGCGCGGGTGCGGAAGGTGTGGGTTACGCGGCGCCGGCAGCCGTAGGCGCGGCCTTCGCGCATAAGCAGCATGGACGCCTGCCGATCGCCATTCAACCCGATGGCGATTTGATGTGCGCCAACGGCGTGCTGTGGACCGCGGCGCATCACAAGATTCCGATGCTGACGCTGATGCACAACAATCGCGCGTATCACCAGGAGGTAATGGGATTGCAAGGGCTCGCGAACAGGCGGCAGCGCGGCATTGACCATATCCAGATCGGCACGAAGATCTACGATCCGTTCATCGATTACGCGAAGCTCGCGTCGTCGATGGGCATCCAGTCCGCGGGACCGATTACGAATCCGATGGAACTCGCGGGTGTGATCAAACGCGGGATTGAAGTCGTGAAAAGCGGGGAACCGTTCCTCGTCGACACTGTCACGCAACCGCGATAAGAGAGAGACACGCAGCCGCGATAAGGATAGGAAATCAAGATGAAGCGCATCATTTTAGCAGTGCTCTTTACCGCGACGTTCACCTTCGCGCAGGCACCGGCAGGCGACGTCGCCAAGGGTAAAGCGCTGTTCATGAAAAATGGCTGCTACGAATGTCACGGGACGGTGGGGCAGGGAGGAACGGGACCGCGCATCGCTCCGCGCACGGGCTCGATCGCGTATGTTCGGAAGCCCGCGGCGCAGATGCCTCCGTACACGGCGAAGGTGATGTCGGACGCCGATCTCGCCGACGTGCTGGCGTATTTGATGTCGATTCCGGCCCCGCCTTCGGCGAAGAACATACCGCTATTGAACTAACGGCGCGGGACTAGTCGCACTGTCTTGGGCGCAAGCAGCAGGTCCCTCGACTCTCGCTCGGGATGACTCGGTTGTGAGGTGACGATAGACCACGCCTTCGGTGCTGCTATTCCATGCTGAAAAGAAACGTCCCGCTCCGCCGAGTCGAACTAGCGCCAGTCCTGCGCACCATGGTAGATGTGCAGAATTTCGAGGACTTCAGGTTCCGCCGTGTAGACAACGACGTATGGGAGAGGCGTAAGCGGAAGCTCTCTCGTGCCGCTGCGGTGCCCGGGTCTCCCTTGTCTGGGTGAGGCTTTGAGCGAACGGATACGTTGGTAGATCGTCCGAACCGTCGGCTCCGCGAACTGCGGGTAATGTCGCTGAAGATAGTTCTTGATGCTTTGCAAATCTTCGGCGGCTGGCACAGTCCAACGAATGCGCATCAGGCCTTGAACATGGCTTCAAGGCGGGCGTCCATCTCTTCTTCCTCGATAAATTCGCCGCGTTCGGCTGCGGCGAGCCCTTTTTCGACGGCCGCAAGAAAGCGAGCTTCCTCGTCGAGATAGCGTGTAACGACATTCGTTACCAACCGCTCAGGGACGGTTCCGGCCTGGGTGGCGAGTTGCGCCAGTTGCGATTCTTGCTCGGGCGTGAGGTGAACTTCCATTTGCCTTCAGATTACGGGAAAGCGGCGACTGAGGCAAGCAAGCCGCGCGTCCGTTCGTTGCTAAGAAAGCCGGCGCTTGAGTTCGGCGTCGATGGCGTCCATGAACGCTTCGGTCGTCAGGTACGGGTGATCGGCGCGGATCAGAGTGGCGAGATCCTTGGTCATCTTGCCGGATTCGACCACGTCGACACAGACTTTTTCGAGCGTCTCCGCGAAGCGGACGACGTCGGGGGTCTTGTCCATGGTTCCGCGATAGTACAAGCCGCGGGTCCAGGCGTAGATCGAGGCGATGGGATTGGTCGAAGTCGGCTTGCCTTGCTGGTGCAGGCGGTAGTGGCGCGTGACGGTTCCGTGGGCGGCTTCCGCTTCGATGGTCTTGCCATCGGGCGACATCAGCACGGAAGTCATGAGGCCGAGCGAGCCGTAGCCCTGGGCGACGGTATCGGATTGGACATCGCCATCATAGTTCTTGCAGGCCCACAGATACCCACCGCTCCACTTGAGATTTGACGCGACCATGTCGTCGATCAAGCGGTGCTCGTAAGTCAGGCCCTGAGCTTCGAAGCGGGGCTTGAATTCGGCCTCGAAGATTTCCTGGAAAAGATTCTTGAAACGGCCATCGTAGACCTTGAGAATGGTGTTCTTGGTCGAAAGATAAACGGGATAATTGCGGCCGAGCGCGTAGTTGAAGCAGGCGCGGGCGAAGCCGGAAATGGAAGCGTCCAGGTTGAACATGCCGAGAACGACGCCGGCTCCCGGAGCCTTGATGATCTCGCGCTCGATCGGATCGCCGCCGGCGGCGGGCGTCCAAGTGAGCTTTAGGGAGCCAGCGCCGGGAAACGCGAAGTCGGTGGCGCGATACTGATCGCCAAAGCCGTGGCGGGCGACGACCACCGGTTTATTCCAGTGGGGCACGATGCGCGGCACGTTGGTGCAAATGATGGGCTCGCGGAAGATGGTGCCATCGAGAATGTTGCGGATGGTGCCGTTGGGGCTTTTCCACATCTGCTTCAGACCGAACTCCTTGACGCGCGCTTCGTCGGGGGTGATGGTGGCGCACTTGACGGCGACGCCGTACTGCTTGGCGGCGTTGGCCGAATCGACAGTGATCTGGTCGCCCGTTTCGTCGCGCTTCTCGATGGAGAGGTCGTAATACTTGAGATCGACATCGAGATAGGGAAGGATCAGACGCTGGCGGATCCATTGCCAGATGATGCGCGTCATTTCATCGCCGTCCATTTCGACGATAGGGTTGAGGACTTTAATCTTCGCCATTAATTGCGGTGCTCCTGTATGAATGCCGGAAAATCGAGGAAGACCGCGAAGTCAGGCGCGCCAGCTTGACTCCCTGAAGCGAAGAGACCTCCCGGCAAACGCCGGCTGGTACCCGAGCCACACTTCCATCCAGTGCAAGACCGAACGGAAGCAACAGTTTCCCAATGTTTCCGGTGAATAAAACATTATCGCTGATTGGCGAGTCGAGACGCTACTTATGCGGAAAAAAGGAGCCAGGGGCGGCAAAAGGGGGCCGGGGGCCAGACGCCGGGGATCAGGAACCGAGAAAACCGGCGTTCACAGTTCGCGAAAAGTGCGATCACGGCCGGTTCGCAAGAAACATTTCATTTGATTTGTATGAGGTAAGGCGGCGATTCGGGAGGGTGGTCAGAGTTTCTGGTGATACGCTTCTGGCGCAAGGGAAGTCGCGAATGAAAACGAAAACAGTCAATAACGAGTCAGTCAGAGACGAAACGACAGAAAAAAAAAGACGGAGGAAGTAGCGGGAGCTCCACTGGCGGCAGCCATAGAAAAAACGGAAAGCGAAAGGCTTGTTGGGGAGGAGCCGGTTGAGAAAGAGTCGAGCGACGGGATGGCGAGCGTCAGCGGGGGAATCGAAGAAGAAACGGCTGAGGGGAAGACGGCGGTTCGCCGACGAAGTACACGGCTAAAGGCGACGCCCGGGGCACCGGCGGCTCTCCGGACACGGGCGGCTCTCGGGAGTGGGGCTACGAGGTCCTCCAGGCTACGGATGCGCCGGGCGGGAAAAGCCGCCGGGCCGGAAGACGAGGGCGTAAACGCGCGGGCTACGGTCGTCAAGAAGCTGCTGAAAAACATGGAAGAAAAGCTGAGCGGCCAGGACGTGAAGGCGTCGCTCGGCGATTACATCCGGCTGGTGCAGCTGCAAAAGGAACTAGACGACGACGCGCCGAGGGAGATCAAGGTCACATGGAATACCGCGCAGTTTCAGACGCAGTACGGCCACGCGATGGGGATCATCACGACAAACACAGTGCTTCCGGCCAGCTATCCCGACGAGGTCGCGTATTTGCCGGTGGTCATCGGCAATTTCACCGCGGCTATCATGAGCTTCGTGCGCGGATCGTATGCAACGTGCCGGTTTGAAGTGTTATACCCGACGGATGTGAACCAGACCGCCTTCAATCAGGCGATCAATTATCCCGCGACCTGGACGCCCGCCGCCCTGACGGTGCTCAAGACGGAATCGCTCGGGTTCACATTGGCGCGTAATCTGACGGAGAGCGTGCAGACGCTCGAGTTTGGAATTCCGTTAGGGTTCCCGGCGTCGCAGAGGAGCGAGCTTGTGGGGATTAGCGACGCAACCACACCGTGGATGAAGGAAGTTCGTATGGCGGCCGGAATGCGTTTTGAAAGCGTAGTGCTGTTCGCGCTGGATCAATTCTGCTTGATCGGTTATCCCGCGCCGTTACCCAATAGCTTCCGGCGGATTGTGCGGAGCGCGCACTGAGCGCTGCATCCGCGCGGCAGCACCTCTGGCGGGTAACCGGACTTTCGCAGTAAACTTCGATCGTGCGCAGCGGGTCGCACGTCGCATGAACCTGGAAGAAATTCAGAAGGCGCTGACGGCGGAAGGGGTGGACGGATGGCTATTTTTCGACCATCACCGGCGCGATCCTCTAGCCTACCGCGTGTTGAACTTTGAGCCGCAATCGCCCGTCACGCGCCGGTGGTTTTACTACATCCCCGCGGCGGGCGAGCCGCGCGGGCTGGTCCATAGAATCGAAGCCGAGACGCTCAACCCGCTTCCGGGGAAACACATAACCTATGCCACCTGGCGGGAAATGAGCGCCGGCGTATCCGCTCTCCTCAAGGGCGCGCGCAAGATCGCGATGCAGTATTCGCCGGAGTGCGCCATTCCCTATGTCGCGATGGTCGACGCGGGAACGGTCGAGATGGTGCGGGCGCTGGGTATGACGGTCGTCAGTTCCGCGAATCTCCTGCAGTATTTCGATTCCCGGTGGAGCGCGGAACAGCTCGAAATGCATCTGGAGGCCGGCCGCAAAGTGGATCGCATTCGAAATGCGGCTTTCCAGCACGTCGGGGAGACGCTACGCGCGGGCCGTCGCATCTCGGAATGGGAGGTTCAACAATTCATCCGCCGGCGATTTACCGAAGAAGGGCTGGTGACGGATCACGGGCCGGACGTCGCGGTGAACGCCAATGCATCGAATCCGCATTACGAGCCGAAGAGCCACGCGAGCTCGGAAATTCGGAAAGGCGATGTCTTGCTCATGGACATGTGGGCGAAGCTGGACCGGCCTGGAGCCGTATATTACGACATCACGTGGGTCGGGTTTTGCGGCCCAGAACCGCCGTCGGAGGTCGAAAACGTCTTTGGCGCTGTGCGCGACGCCAGGAATCGGGCGATTCAGTTCGTCCAGAATGGCGTGCGGGCTCGCCGCAAGATGCATGGGTTCGAAGTAGATGACGCAGCCCGGTCTGTGATCCGCGCCACGGGGTTCGGCGATTATTTTTTCCATCGCACGGGGCATTCTATCGGTAGCGATGTCCACGGAACGGGTGCCAACATGGACAATCTGGAAACGCACGACGTCCGTGAAATTATTCCGCGCACGTGTTTTTCCATCGAGCCCGGGATTTATCTTCCTGCGTTCGGCATCCGCCTGGAAGTGAACGTTTACGTCGACGAGCACGAGGCGAGGGTCACGGGCGAGGTCCAGGATAAGATCATTCTGTTATGATGTTGGGGAATTCTCTATGAAAACACTGCTTACTGTTTTGCTCGCCGGCGGAGTCGTATTTGCGCAAACTCCCGCTCCCAAAAAGGACGCTCCTGCCGCTACCGCGCCGAGCCTCTTGAACCCGGCGTCGATGAGGGCGAAAGCTCCCGAGATGTTCAAAGTGAAGATGACCACCACCAAGGGTGACGTGATCATTCAGGTGAACCGTGGCTGGGCTCCGCTGGGCGTGGACCGGTTCTACAACCTTGTTCGCGGCGGGTTTTTTAAAGATGCCGCGTTTTTCCGCATCGTTCCCGGATTCGTGGCGCAGTTCGGAATTCCGGCGCGTCCCGATGTCGGCGCGGCGTGGGAAAAGGCTAGAATCCCCGACGATCGCGTGCTGCAATCCAACAAGCGCGGCACCCTGACGTTCGCCACTGCGGGACCGAACACACGGACCACGCAAATCTTCATCAATTTTAGCGATAACACGCCTCTGGATTCCCAGGGATTCGCGCCGTTCGGGCAGGTGCTTGAGGGCATGGACGTCGTCGACAAGTTTTTCGCGGGCTACGGGGAAGCTCCTCGGCAGGATCTGATCTCGTCGCAGGGGAAAGCGTATCTTGATAAGAATTTCCCAAATCTCGATCGCATCCTCAGCACCACAATCATGCCGAACGAGCCGGCGCCGGACAAGAAGTAAAGAAGCCAGGAAGTAAGAAGCAAGTACTCGCGGCTCCGGGACCGCGCGTATGAGAGCGTCACCCCGGAATTCCGCCCAGCAGGAAACTCCAGAGTCTTATCCAATGACTGCACCGCAGGCGCAAACCGCGCCTGTGGATGACGTGTGGAAATCCTCCATTTGCCACGGTGGCAGGATTCTTTTAACGTGGTAACCGTCGCGGAGGATTTCATGGCAGCCACCGATCTCGCATTTGAAAAAGGGCTTCCCGCCAATGTCGACGCCGAGCGCTTCGTGCTCGGATCGATCTTGATGAATCACGACGCCTATTTTCAGGTGGCCGGCGCGGTGGAGCCGGAAGACTTCAGCCTGGAAAAGCACCGCCGCATTTTCGGGCGGATGAAGGATCTTTACGAGCGCGGCGACAAAATCGACCGGCTCACCGTCGCGAACGAGCTGATGAAGCAAGGGCAACTCGAATCGGTGGACGGGCTGACGTACCTGGTTTCGCTCGACGAGGGCATGCCGGAGCTGGCGAACCTCGATAGCTATATCCGGATCGTGAAGGACAAATCGGCGCTGCGCAGGATGATCTTCACGGCGCAGAAGGTGATCGATCGCTGCCTGATCGGCGAGGAAGAGCCCGACGAGATTCTGGCGGGCGCGGAAGAAGCGCTGCTCAAGCTGGGCGAATCGCGCAGTGGAGATCAGCTGCAATCTCCCTCGGCCATCATCGACCAGTTTCCCGGCGGCATCAATGCGTTTCTCGATCCCAGCCGCAGGGTCAGCGGGCTGAGCACGGGCTTTACGAAATTCGATGAGATGACGGGCGGGCTGCACGGCGGAGAGCTGATTATTCTGGCGGCGCGTCCTTCGATGGGAAAAACCGCCCTCGCCCTGAACATCGCACAGCACGTCGCCGCGCACCCGAAGATGCGCAAGACGGTCGCGGTGTTCTCGCTGGAGATGTCGTCCGGGAGCCTGTTGACGCGCCTGTTGTGCGCGGGCGCGCGCGTGGATCAGCATAAGTTTCGGGCCGGATACCTGAATGCCGATGAGCGGCGCAGGCTGCAGGTGGCGCTTGCGGAGCTGACCGAGGCGCCGCTTTTCATTGACGACACCGCGGGCGTCCATTTGATGGACGTGCACGCGAAGCTGCGCAGGCTCAAGGTGCAGCACGGCCTCGCGCTCGTGGTCATCGACTATCTGCAGCTCATGAGCAGCCGCGGGCGCTCGGAAAATCGCAACCAGGAAGTCAGCGCCATATGCCGTGGGCTGAAATTGATGGCCAAGGAACTGGACGTCCCCTTCGTGGTTCTCTCGCAGTTGAGCCGTGCGTCGGAGAAGCGTGATGGAGATCACAAGCCGCAGCTCAGCGATTTGCGCGACTCCGGATCCATCGAGCAGGACGCCGATCTGGTGGGCTTCATTTTCCGGGAGGAAGTCTACAAGCCCAATGACGAAAGCGTCAAAGGTTTAGCGGATTTAATCATCGCCAAGCAGCGCAACGGACCGATCGGCAAGGTGCCTTTGACATTCTTAGGCCCGTTTACGCGCTTTGAGAATCGCGCGGAAGATTTGCCGGAAGAGCCGCCGGAATAGCTGAACAATTCTTCACTAAAATGTTGCTTTGCTGAACGAAGCTTCATGAACCGTTGCGAATCGTGACGCGTCCATAGGTGTGGAGGCCTCGTAGTAAGCCTCCAAGGAGAAACACCATGAAGAAGCTTATGATGACGCTGATGATTTCGGGAGCCGCGCTGATGGCGCAGAGTTCCAGCGCTCCGGCGACCTCGACGAATCCGGCGCCGGCGACCAAGGTCCACAAACACCACAAGAAGGCCAAGGCCGCCGCGTCGAATGCGACCCCGGCCGCCAGCACTTCGAGTGACGCGACCAGCAAGCCCGCTACCAAGTAGGTGGTTGGCGGAGACTGCCGAACGCAAGGTGGCGGTGATGCTGGGCTTGGCGCAAACCGGTCCAGCTTTTCTTTTTAAAACGGTGCTGAAAAAGGGGTCAGACTCCAGGCCGGAGGATTTTACGGCCGGCTTTCCTTAGCGCTGCTTGGTGAATTGAGCCGGCAAACCGCTGGGGAGCTCAGAACGTTTTAGCGGCGCTTTCGACTTGCACGGGCGGGTTGTAAATCAGGAAACGTCCGCAGCTTTCGCAGGTCATCAGTTGGTCTCCCCTGCGGATTTCCTGAAAATGTTGCGGCCGGAGCATGATCTGACAGGCGGAACAGCGGCCGCTGTCGACCTCCGCAATCGTCACGCCGCTCCACTTCTTCCGAATGCGTTCGTAGGCGGCAAGCGTTGGCCGCGGCATGGCGGCGGCGGCGGCGGTGCGCTCGGCGCGAAGCTGTTCCAGTTGAGATCGATCGGCGGCTGTGCGTGCACGCGCGCGCTTCTGCTCGTCCTCCACCGTTTTCTTTTCTTCCTTTAGCGCGGCGTCGGCTTTTTTCACGTTGGCGTCCAGGGATTCGGACTCCGACATCAGCTCCAGCGTGCGATCCTCGGCCTTGCGGATTTCCTTCTCCACGAATTCGATCTCGTGCTGGAAAGCCCGGTACTGCTCATTTGTTTTGGCGCCCGCCATCTGCTCGCGGAGTTTCGAAATCTTCTGGTTGTGCATCTGCACGTCGCCGTCTAATTTCTTGCGGTCGCGCTGGTTGGCGGCGAGCGCGGCCCGGTCCGCCTCCAGGCGCCGAACGTGCGCTTCCAGTGTTTTCTCGATGACGGCGATATGTTTGGGGAGCGCGGCGATTTCCTTCTCCAGGGCCGCCATTTTCTGATCCAGGGACTGGAGCTGGCTCACCAGATGTGCATCTGGGTGCATTGAACCTTGATTTTAGCACGCTCGAAGGGCGATTCTGAAAGCGATGCCTCCGTTCGATAATTTCCCCCCGGTTCCTCTGACGCTCGAAGGCGCCGCGCTTCTCCATCAAATGCTGAAAATCCGCTGGCCGCAATGGCGCGCGCTGGAAGCGGCGAAGCGCGCCGGGATCGTGGCCGAGGCGTCGGCCGCCCTCGGCGCCATGGAGGGGCAGGGGAGCGCGGCGTTCTCCCTGCTGGGGCACAAGGGCGATGTGATGCTGGTCCACTTTCGTCCCGATTTCGAAACACTCGGCGAAGCGCAGCGGTCGCTGCCGAAGCTGGCATTGTGGGATTATCTCGAAAGCGCAACCTCCTACGTTTCCGTCGTCGAACTGGGCCTGTATGAATCGACCATGAAACTGTATGCGACGCTCGCCGAAAAGGACCTTCCGCCGCATAGTCCCGAGTGGAATCAGGCCATTGCGGAGACGCTCAGCCGGCAGCGCCAGGCCATGCACCCCAGGCTGTTTCCGGAAATCCCCGCCGCGAAGTTCATCTGTTTTTATCCGATGGACAAAAGGCGCGGCGAGCACAAGAACTGGTATCAGCTCCCGATCGCCGAGAGGCAGCGGCAGATGGCGGAGCACGGCGAGATCGGACGGCGGTACGCAGGGAGGGTAAAGCAGATCATTTCGGGATCGATCGGATTCGACGATTGGGAGTGGGGAGTCGATTTGTTCGCCGACGATCCCGTGGTGTTCAAGCAACTGATCTACGAAATGCGCTTCGACGAGGCCAGCGCCATGTATGGCTTGTTCGGAGCGTTCTACATCGGCCAGAGAGCGCCGGCGGCGGAAATCGGCAAGCTGCTGGAAGTTTAGACGAGAGCCGCTATTTCTTGGCCGTGAGTTCCTGAGATTTGGCCTGGTCGGCTGCCGCTCCTGCCACGTCCCCGGCGCCTCTCCGCGCGAAAGCCCGATTCTGATAGGCGTTTGCGTAACGCGGATCCAGACGGATGGCGGCGTCGAGATCCGCCGTCGCGCGCGCCCAATCCCTTAAAAGAACGTAGGCGAATCCCCGTGCATTCAGGGCCAGCGCGAATTCCGGCTGGGCGTTCAGCGCGGCGGTCAGTTCGTCGACGGCCTCCCTGTATTTTCCTTGTTGGATCAAGTCTCGCCCTCTGAGATTGTGTGCGCCGGCGGACTGTGAATCGCGTATCGACGCGGGCGTCGTGTTGGATGCCGCAGGCGCTGCCTTGATCGCCGCGGGCGCCGTCTTGGCCGCCATCGTAACGTTGGGCGGTACGTTTTTGGACGAATCAGGCTCGACGGCATCCGTTTTCGCAGATACCACAGGTTTGCGGGCGGACCCGGGAGGCGAGGTCAAATTCGCCGGGAATTCGGTTCCGGAGGATTCACCGATGGCAGAGGCCGGGGACAAAATCTCCGAAGCCGGCGGAAGCGCCGGAAGCGTCGCGATGGTTCGCACATAGGAAGCTCGCGAGAAGGCCGCGGCATTTGCGTCTGCCTTCGTATCTTGCTTCTTATCCTGCTTCCCATCTTGCTTCTTATCCTGCTTCGCATCTTGGGCCGCTACAAAGTCGTGCGCGGGAGGTGGTTTCAATCCAAGCGCCTGCTTTGCGACTTCCATTTGCGCCTTTTCCAAAACGCTCCGGGCTTCGGCATAGTCCGGCTTCAGCCGAAGGGCTTCCCGCAGATCTTGCGACGCGTTCCGGTAGTCGCCGAGCAGAAAATAAGCACTGCCGCGCGCGTACCAGGCTTCGGCGAAGTCGGGCTTGAGGCGGATGGCCTCGGTTCGATCGGCCAGTCCTTGCTCGTGCAGTCCCGCTTCGTGCAAACTTCCGCCCCGCGCCAGGTATACGTCGGGATTTTGAGGGGCCAGCAGGACGGCTTGGTTGCGATCGTCGAGCGCCGCCTGCTGCCGGCCGAGCAGAACGTAAGCGTGGGAGCGCGCCAGCAGGAGTCGCACGAGATGAGGAATCTGCGCCGGAGTCTCCACCGGCACGTTCAGGATGGCGGCGGAGAAATCATCGATCGCTTGCTCAAATTTCCCCAGCCGGGCCTGCGCATCGCCCCGTAGCGTCAAGGCGCGCACGTTCCGCGGCTCGGCCGCCAGCACGCGATCGAGGTCCTGAATTCCGCGGCCGAAGTCTCCGGCCTGGCCGTAGGCGAACCCCCGTTCGAGATAAGCCTCCGTGAATTTCGGACGCAGGCGAATGGCCTGATCGAGATCGTCGATAGCATCGCGAAACCGGCCCGCGGCAAGCAAAGTTTTTCCGCGCCCAAACCACGCGTCCGCATCGTCGAGCCGCAAGCGGATGGCGTCGCTGTAGTCGTCGATCGCTTGGTCGAATTTCCCGGCGGTCGCGAGATCACCGGCGCGCCGGAGGTAATCCTGCGACGTGAGGGGAGAATCTGCGGGACCCGCCCAGGCCGGCGGGACAGACATCGAAGAAGCCGCGAAAAGAGCAAGGGCAGGCACGAGCACAAAACGTTTCACGATGGGCCCATCGACGAAAACACCTGAAAACTTTAACGGCTAGGCCCGAGAATCCTGCCGGAAAGGCCTTGGATTCGCGAAGAAAAAGGGGAGAGACCGCTCTGTCCACTGCCATGATCGAGCTTGCGAGCGGAAAGCTGCGAGAGGGGACAGGGTAGTTTTGAAAAAGGGGACAGACCGCTCTGTCCACTCCCGCGCTCGCACGTGAAAGCACAAGTTTACGAGTGGGGACAGAGTAGTCTGTCCCCTTTTTCAACATCCTCCTAGGGCGCGGCGCGCTTGATCCGCCGGGTAATCGGGAAGGTAAAGGCCCGTACGGCCATCGACAGCTCCGCGATGCCGAGCAGGCGGCAGGCGCCGTAGAAGACTGCCAGGCCCACGGGAATCGAGACGACTAGATCGGCTAGCCGCGCGAGTTGAGAGGTTCCGAGCCAGGCTTCCATCTGGCGGCTGGAGAACCAGATTACGGCGGCCATCGCGGCGGACGCTGCGACGACTTTGCCTCCGCTCGCGGCCAGTTCGCGGCCATGAACGCCTCCCAAGCGCCTGCGCATAATCTCGAACAACGCGACGAACGCAAATAACGCGACCAGCGAGGTTGAGAGAGCAAGACCGGCATGGCCGAAGCCGGCGACCCGGATCATGAATTCCGCGGCGCCGAAATTCACCGCCACCGAAGCGATGCTCACCAGCATGGGCGTGCGCGCGTCGCCCAGTGCATAGAAGGCCGGAGCGATGACCTTGACGGCGGCATAACCCGCCAGGCCGATCGCGTAGCAGGACAGGGCCAGCGCCGTCTGTTGGGTGTCATACAACTGAAAACGGCCTCCCTGGTAGATCGCACCGATGATCGACTTGCCCAGGACGGCGAGTCCCACGGAAGAAGGCACCGTCAGCAGAAATACCATCGCCAGGGATTTCGACAGCGTTCGCCGGAATTGTTCCATGTCGCCCGAGGCCGCGTTGCGCGAGATCGAAGGCAGCGTGGCGGAGCCCAGCGCCACGCCGAACAGGCCGATGGGGAGCTGCATGAAGCGGAACGCGTAGCTCAGCCAGCTGACCGGACCGTCGAATCCGCGCACGGGATCGTGCACCGAGGAGGCGAAGTTGGTGTTGATCATCACGTTGATTTGCACGGCGGCGTTGCCGAGGATCGCCGGAACCATGAGCCGCAGGATCTGCCGCAGGCCGGGATTCGCCCAATCGAAGGCAACCCGAAAATGGTAGCCGAGGCCGCGCAGGCTTGGAAACTGCCACACCAGTTGCAGGAAACCGCCCAGGACCACGCCGACGGCCATGCCTTCGATCCTGGTCAGATGCAGCGCTGGTCCGAGCCATATCCCCAGCGCGATTCCGAAGACGACCGAACCGATGTTGAAAAAAGTGGACGCCATCGCCGGCACGCCGAACTTGTTCGACGCGTTCAGAATGCCCATCGCCTGCGCCGCCAGCGCGACGATCAACAGGAAGGGAAACATGATGCGCGTCATGCGCACGGCCAGTTCGAACTTGCCGGGGACTTCCGCAAATCCGGGCGCCATCAGGTGAACGATCCCTGGCGCGGCGAGCATTCCCAGAGCGCACACCGAGCCGACCACGATGATGATGGCCGTCGCCACCAGATTCGCCAGCCGCGCGGCTTCCTCTTTGCTGCGCCGGTTCAAATACTCGGTAAATACCGGAACGAAGGCGCTCGATAAGGCCCCTTCGGCGAAAAGATCCCGCGTCAGGTTGGGGATGCGGAACCCCAGCATGAAGGCGTCGTAGGTGAGGCCCGCGCCGAACAGCCGCGCCATCACGCTTTCCCGCAGCAGGCCGGTGACGCGGCTCATCAACACCGCAAGCGAGACGACGCCCGCCGAGCGCATCACGCTTTCCGAGTGCGCGCGGCCGTCCTTGGGCGCGGTGCCGGTCGCGGCGGGCGTCAGGTCACTGGCCGTATTGTTCAAAGAAGTGGGCAATCGTCTCGATTCCCGCGTAGTAGTTCGCGAGCTTGTATTTTTCGTTGGGCGAGTGCAGGCCGTCGTCGGGGAGGCCGAACCCCATCAGGATGCTGGGAATTCCGAGGTGGGTCGCGAAATCCCCGACAATCGGTATGGAGCCGCCGCTGCGGATGAAGACGGTCTCCTTCCCGAGAACCTCGGCGAAGGCCTGCGCCGCGACGTGAATTGCCGGATGATCGGGATTCACCGAGATCGCGGGACCGGCGCTCAGGACCCGCACTTCCATTTGCACGCCGGCCGGCGTATGCTCCGCAACAAACTTGCGAAATGCGGCGAGCACTTTTTGCGGGTCCTGCTTCGGCACCATGCGCATGCTGACCTTCGCGGTGGCGCGCGCCGGGATTACGGTTTTCGCGCCCGCGGCCGTGAATCCTCCGGCGATGCCGTGAACTTCGAGCGTCGGCCGCGCCCACACTCGTTCCAGCACGGAATAGTTGGGCTCGCCGGTGAGGCGCGACGATCCGACCTCGTTCTTGAGAAACTCGGCTTCGCTGAACGGCAGCGCATGCCAGCTGCGGATCTCGGCGGGAGCGGGCGGCTCGACGTCGTCGTAGATGCCGGGAATTTGAATCACGCCGTTGGCATCCTTCATCTTCGCCAGCAGCTCGATCAAAGCAAAGACTGCGTTCGGCGCCGCGCCGCCATACATGCCGGAGTGGAGATCCTTGGCCGCGCCGCGCGCCTCGATTTCGGTATAGATCAGGCCGCGCAATCCGACACACAAGGTCGGCAATCCCTCGGCGAACAGTTCCGTGTCGCACACCAGCGCGACGTCGGCGCGCAGTTTATCGCGGTGCGCGGGAACGTACTTCGCGATGGACTCTCCGCCGACCTCTTCTTCGCCTTCGATCAGGAACTTGACGTTGACCGGGAGCTTCCCGTGCACGGCGCGCAGCGCTTCCACGGCTTTGATCTGCGAATACATCTGGCCCTTGTCGTCGGCCGAACCGCGCGCATAAAGATTTCCGTCTCGGATGGCCGGCTCGAAGGGCGGGGAAATCCACTCGTCCAATGGATCGGGAGGCTGCACGTCATAATGTCCGTAACAAAGGACAGTCGGCTTGCCCGCCGCGTGCAGCCAATCCGCGTACACCAAGGGATGCCCGGCGGTTTCGATGATTTCCACGTTTTCCATCCCGGCGGCGCGCAGGGCCTCGGCTACAAACGCAGCCGCGCGGCGCACATCAGTCGAATGTTCGGGAAGGGTGCTGACGCTCGGAATCCGAAGAAGGGCTTTCAGTTCGTCGAGAAATCGTTCCTGATTTCTCTCCACGAAGGCATCAATGGCTTGGGACACACACTATTATAGGCCGTCAAAGCGGCACCGTATGGCGTGAAACCCTTACGGACTCGTCGAACCTTTATGGCCGGCCAACGCAATCGCCGCGCCGGCGCCGCCTCCCGCGACGGCAGCCACGATCCCGATCTTGGCTCCCGTGGAGAGACCGCCTCCTCCTCCGCCCGCCGGGGGCGTCGATCCGGGAGGAGCCGCCGGAGGGGGAGCACCTGGAGCGGCAGGAGCCGCCGCACCCCGCGGCGCTTCGGTGCTGGCATTCAGATTTCCAGCCACGGCGAGACAGCCGCCCCGCGAATCGACGGAGACCGTTGCCGCGTTCATGACGCTCGTGGCCGGCGAGATCGACGGACGTGCGTCGCTCGCCGTACCCGTGGCCGTAACGCGGTTCCCGACCGCGGGGTTCAGCACATTGGCTGGGCCTGCGACCTCGACCACTTCTTCCGTGTCCTGATCCTGGAGTTCATAGCGGCCGTCCTTCGATACCAGGCAACCTTTATGAACCACCGCCCGGCCGGCCGCGTTTTGCAGAGCAAACCTTAGTTTTTGACCGGAAGCAACGGAGGCGAGAAGTGTACCCCCGGAAAGGGTAACCCGTGCTTCGCCCCTGAGTGCGGCGACTTCGATGGTTCCGTCGGATGCATAAGCTACGTTTAAACGCGCGTCGGTCCCCGCTGGTCTGACGCGAAAGCTTCCGGCGTCCACTTCGTAAGGACTGGTCGCGGAAACCTGGCCTACACCTTTAAAAAGAATCATGCGGCGCTCGGAAACGTCCGCCTGTGAGGAGCCGCCGAGTTGCACGCGCACCCCGTTGCGCAGAGCGATATTGGAGGACGCGTTCGTCGTCTCGACTTTTTCTCCCTCGAAGAGCGTCGCGTTTCCCCAGACCTCGGAACGGTCCAAGGTAAAATGGCCACTTGCCGTGATGATCCCGATCGCGGGCGGCGCGGCGATCGCGCTTACGCCGCCGGCCAAGGCGAGCAGAAATGTTTTCACATCCACGCAACAAGTATAAAGTCGAGTGCGCAACGCGGCAAGAAAAATTAGCGTATCGCAGTTGTATTACATAAACAGGTGTCGTCGTGAACCGGCCGGTGTTTTCATGAAACGAGGGGTGCCGCGCGTTGCCGCGATAGCGATGGCCGTTGTGTTGGCGATCGCGGCTGCGTTCTCGATCCGTCTGGCGTGGGCCGATTGGCGAATTCCGGCGCGGCACGGAAGACTCCGTTGCCACAGCCGTGCGCATCCTCCCGAACAACGTTTCCTATCTGTTGTTTCGCGCATTACAGATGGAATACGCGGGCGCCGATTCCACGGCGGAACTGGAACGCGCGGCCGCGTTGAGCCCCTTGTCTTCGGCCCCGCGATTGAGGTTGGGGCTGGCCGCCGAAGCTCGCGGAGATGTGAAGAACGCCGAGAAGTGGCTGCTGGATGCCGCGCGTGTCGCTCAGGAGTTCGAACCTCGCTGGGCTCTCGCGAATTTCTATTTCCGGCAGGATCGTCGCGACGATTTCTGGAAATGGATGCGCACCGCGCTCGAAGTATCCTATGGCGACCGGCGGCCGGCTTTCGATTTATGCTGGCGCGCCGGACGGGATGCCGGAGAGATCCTCGAACGGGGCGTTCCGCCGCAACGGAGAGACGTGCTCGCGGCGATGCTCTCGTACAGTCTGGAAAAGCATCGCGAAGACGCGGGTACAGTTGCGAACGAACTCGCGAAGTTCCATGACGCGGGCGACGTGCCGCTGCTTGATGCCGCCTGCAGCGTCATGATCGAGTCAGCGATGGAATCGGGCGACGCCGAGGGCGCCGCCCATTTGTGGACCGCTGCCGGACATTCCCGTACGGGGGCACCTGCGGGCGGCGTATGGAACGGAAACTTCGCCAGCGCTATTGAAGGCGAGGGCTTCGACTGGAGGCTCGATAATCCGCCGGGCGTGATGCCAGTCCGTTTGGAAGGGCGGGGACTTCGCATCGAACTATCGGGACGGCAGCCGGAGGCCGCGCGCTTGCTTCGCCAAATCGTTCTGCTCGATCCCCATCGCCGTTATCGATTGGAATGGTCGGCGCGCACGAATGCATTGCCGGAGATCACAGGTCTCACTTGGACTCTCGGCAATCGGCGATTCCCGTTGATCGCTTCCGAAGACGAGAAGAAAGACGGAGCCGCCATAGCAGTGCAGAAGCCTCTTACTCCTCTTGAACTTTGGTATCAGAGGCCCAGTGGACAGGTGCGCGCCGAAGGCTGGGTGGAGATCCGCGAAGTGTCTCTGACGCCGCTGCCCTGATCGCGCCGGTGCATCAAGATTTCAGCTCAGTGTAAATGATTCGCCGCGCGACGGCTGAAGCGTCTCGATGCCGTATTCCTTCTGAATGACTCCCGCCAGCACCGCGCCGGGTTCGGGATCGCCGTGGACCAGGAACACCTTCTTAAGCTTCCCGGCGAACGGTCGCATCCATTCGATCAATTCCTTCTGATCGGCATGCCCGCTGAGTTCGTCGAGCGAACATACTTCGGCCCGCAGCCGCACCGGCTCGCCGAAAATCGGAACCTCGGCGTGCTTCTCCAAAATCTTCCGCCCCAGGGTGTTCTCCCCCTGGTAGCCGGTAATCAAAACGGTATTTCGGGAATCCTCGATGTTATTTCGCAAATGATGCAGGACTCGCCCGCCTTCGCACATTCCGGAAGCAGCGAGAATCAGGCAGGGACCGCGAAGATCGTTCAGCGCCATGGATTCCTTGACATCGCGCACGTAGGTGAGCCGGCTGAAACCAAATGGATCGTCGCCCTCGGAGGTAAAAGCCTTCGCTTCCTCATCCCAGCATTCAGGATGCTTGCGAAAGATCTCCGTGGCGTTGACGGCCAAAGGGCTATCGACGAACATCGGAATGGAAGGCACGCGGTGCGCATCCATCAACTGATGCAGCAGCAAAACCAGTTGCTGTGTGCGGCCCACGGCGAAGGCCGGGACAATGATTTTCCCGCCCCGGCCCGCGGTCCGGTTTACGACATCGGCCAGCGTTTCGGCAACATTACTGATCGGCTTGTGCAAACGATTCCCGTAAGTGCTTTCCATGATCAGGTAATCCGCCTGCGCCAGCGGCTGGGGGTCGCGAATGATCGGCAGCCCCGGACGCCCCACGTCTCCAGAAAACGCCAGACGCACGCCATCCGCTTCTAAAATCATCGCCGTCGATCCGAGCATGTGACCGGCGTCGAACGTGCGATACGTGAATCCATCGGCGACCTGCTTCACGGAACCGAGAGGCACCGGCCGGAACAGAGGATAGGTGGCCTCGGCGTCATCGGGATCATAAAGAGGTTCCACCGGGTGATCGTCGCGGCCGAGGGCCTTGCGGCGCGCCCGCCGCTTGTTCACAAACTCCGCGTCCTTCTGTTGCAGGTATGCCGAATCCGCCAGCATGGCGAGACACAAATCCACGGTCGCCGGTGTCGTATAGATCGGTCCATCGAATCCGTTCTTCACGAGCGTCGGCAAATTCCCGCTGTGGTCGATGTGCGCGTGCGAAAGGATCACCCCGGCGATGTCCGCCGGCGGGAAAGGGAAATGGCTGTTGCGCTCGAACGCTTCCAGGCGCCTTCCTTGATATAGCCCGCAATCCAGCAGGTACCGTCGCCCGCCGGTCTCCACATGATGCATGGATCCGGTCACGGTCCTGGCCGCACCCCAAAAAGTAATCTGCATGTTTGAATACAATTACTATACGACTTCGAGGACTTTACGATATCGCGTGAAATAGCGGCGCGCACGAACCTGACGCGCAACAGTCGCGTCAAGGCGCGACATGATCAGAGATGATTTGCAAGCTCCTCATCCTTCTTCTGGCCGCGGAGGCGCTGACGGCGCAGCCCAAGCCCGTCACTCCTGGCGAACGCAGGCCGGTCGCCCCTGCGGAACACAGGCCTGTCACCTTGGACGCGTATGAGGACTGGCGCTCGCGAGGCGGGGCGATTGCCGCCGATCCCGTGTGGTCTCCTTCGGGAACGTCGTTCGCGTATCGCGAAGGGGGAGAGCTGAAGATCTACGACGTCGCTTCGCGCGGCGCCCATCCTCTGATCCGGCTCGATGAAATGAACGCGTCCATCGAGCCCCCGCCCCCTGGCGACCCTGACCCGTGGGAGAATCGGCGCGTTCTTTCGCGCGAGATTACCTGGAATCCGCGTGGCGACCAGATTCTGTACGAGGACGCGGGCGATCTGCTGTTGATCGACGTGAACACCGGCAAGTGGCGTAATTTGACGAAGACTCCGATTACGGAGGCCGATCCGAAATTCTCGCCCGACGGCACGCGCATCGCTTTTCGCCGCGCGTGGAATCTCTACGTAATGGACCTTGCGTCCGGCAAGGAAACTCGTCTCACCGCGAACGGCTCGGACACCCTGCGGAATGCGGGACTCGATTGGGTCTATCCCGAGGAACTCGACCTCGGCACGGCCTACTGGTGGTCGCCCGACTCGCGCTCCATCCTGTACCTGCAGTTCGACACGAGTGCGGAGCCGCAGTATCCGCAGGCCGCGCTTCTTGGCGAGAAACCCGTCTACGAACCGCAGCGGTATCCGCAAGCCGGCGAGGACAACGCATCGATCCGCGCCGGCGTCGTCTCCGCGGCCGGGGGCTCGACCAAGTGGCTCAACGCGGGAGACACGGTAAAGACTTACCTGATCGTCCGCGCCGGGTGGACTCCCGATTCCCGGCGGGTGTGGATCGCCCGCACGAACCGCGTGCAAAACCAGTTGGAAATGATTCTGTTCGACGCGTCGAGCGATTCCCCGCACGGATCCAAGCGAGAGATTGCCGCGGCGAAAACCGTCTATCGGGAAACCGATCCATTCTGGATCAATATCGAGGGCGAGCCGATATTCCTCCCCGACTCCAGCGCGTTCCTGTGGACCAGCGAGCGAGACGGATTCCGTCACCTTTATCTCTTTCCGATCAATCTTCCGGAAGCCAACGCCGGAGGCAAGCCGAAGCAGTTGACGCGCGGCTCCTGGCAAATCTCTTCGATCGCATGTTGGGATCTTCCCGGTAAACAGATATACTACGTTTCCACCGAGGCGAGCCCGCTGGAGCGTCAGCTCTATCGCGTGGGCCTGGATGGCGCCGGGAAGCGGCGCATCACGGAAGCTCCCGGCTCGCACCGAATTTCCATGGCTCCAGGATGCGGAAACTTTCTGGATACGTATTCCAGCTTGCAATCGCCTCCGGAAACCACGCTGCGTTCCTCCGACGGCGCCCGTCAGGCCGTATTTCGGCCGGCGAATCGAGCCGTTCTCGATGAGTTCGACTTGAAGATTCCTGAAATCATTGCCTTCGCTGGACCCGCGAAAACGCAGTTGTATGGACGCCTCATCAAGCCCCCTGGATTCGATCCGTCGCGCAAGTATCCGTTGATCGTGAATGTCTACGGCGGGCCGCATGATCAGAGCGTTCGCGACGCGTGGACCGGAATGTCCGTCGATCAGGTTCTTGCCCAGCGAGGCTATCTCGTGTGGCAGATGGATAATCGGGGAACCTTCGGCCGCGGGCACGCTTTCGAGACTCCGGTCTTCCATCATCTCGGCGAACTCGAGGGCGAAGACCAGCGTGCGGGCGTGGAACATCTGATCTCTCTCGGCTTCGTCGATCCGGCCCGCGTGGGCGTGTATGGCTGGAGCTACGGGGGCTTCATGACGCTGCATCTTCTGCTCGACGCGGCGGACATTTTCAGAGCGGGATTCGCGGGGGGGCCGGTGACCAACTGGCGCAACTACGACACGATCTACACCGAGCGCTATATGGGTCTTCCCGGATCAAATCAGGACGGCTATCGCGAGAGCGCCTTGGCATCCCAAGCCGCGCGCCTCCGCGGCCGCCTGATGATCGCCCATAACCTGGAGGACGACAACGTTCATTTCCAGAACACACTGCAGTTTACCAACGCTCTGCAGGCCGCGGAAAAGCAGTTCGAGATGCACATCTACGCGGGCCGAAGCCATAGCGTCGCGGGAGCGAACGCCCGGCAAATGAACCGCGCCATGATCGATTTCTTCGACCGAAGCCTGGCCCCCGGCGACCCGCGCTAGAATAAAGTTTCCTCCGATGAAGATCCGAGTGCTCGCGGGCGTCCTGTGTGTTTTCGTGTTTCTATCCGGGTGCAATCGTGCCGCGCCCGCCAACGTGGCTGCGACTGTGAACAACCGTCCCATCACCTACGCCGATCTGGAAAAGCAGTATCAGTCGCAGTTTGGCCCCGAAAACCCGGCCAACGGCGATCAGGTGATGATCCAGAAGCTGGAGGTGCTGCGAACCCTGATCGATAACGAGGTCATGCTCCAGCGCGCTGAAAAACTCGGTCTGATGGCGGTGGACGCTGACGTCGACGGCAAATTCAACGAGTTGAAAGCGCCTTACACGGAGGAAGAATTCAAGGCCCAGCTCGATCAGCGCAAAATGTCGGTGGACGACCTCAAAGCCCAGCTTCGGCGCGATCTCAGCGTCCAGAAACTGTTCAACAAGGAGATCACGTCGCTGATCAGCATCAGCGATAAAGACATTTCGGATTTTTACGCGGCGAACAAAGGGAGCTTCAATCTCGCTGAACCGCAGATCCACATGGCGCAGATCCTGGTCACGCCCACGCCCGACCCCAACGTTCGCAATCTGAAAAACGATAAAGCGCGCGACGAGGAACAAGCTCGCAGGAAGTCGCAAAACCTCAGCCAGCGTCTGCGGCAAGGCGAGGACTTCGCCATGCTGGCCCAGAATTACTCGGAGGATCCCAACTCGGCGCAGAATGGCGGCGATCTCGGCTTCATCCCCGAATCGGCGCTCGATAAGGCGAACGCCGACCTGCGCAAGGCGATTACGTCCCTGCGCCCCGGAGAAGTCACTCCCGTGCTGCACACCGCGGAAGGCTATCGCATTCTGAAGCTCATCACCCGCGAACCGGCGGGGCAGCGCGATCTTTCCGATCCCAAGGTTCAGCAAACCATTCGAGAGACGCTGGTCAATCGCAAGGATCAACTGCTGAAGGCGGCCTATTACGAGATGGCGCGCAACGAAGCCAAGGTCGTCAATTACTTCGTCAACGGTGTGATCGGGAGCCACGAGAAAAAATAGCCGGAGTGGCGCCGGCCCTTCGCCGGCGCTTGGTTCGATGTCAATCGCAGGACGCGCGCGGACCGCCGGTAACGCCCCATGATCACAGGCCTTGAACGCGGTCGCCGTGCCGTGAGAACCGTCCCGCCGGCGGTCTTTGTCGCGGCCGTCGCGCTGCTGCTGACCCTCCGATTTCTCGGCGTCATCGCGCGAGATGCGGTGAATGTTCTGTTTGGCGATCAGTGGGACTTTCTGTCGGCCTTCTTCGATCATGATCTGACGATCGCGGAGCTGTTTTTCTGGCAGCACGGCCCGCATCGCGAAGGGGTCGGCCTGATCGCCGACAAATTTCTCTATTCGCTCACGGCGTGGAACGCCCGTTCGGAGTGCTTCATGATCGGCGCGTGCATCGTCGCTGCGATGCTCCTCGCTCTGCTGTTGAAGCGCCGCCTGTTCGGGCGGCTGGAGTACTCGGACGCGATCATCCCCATTCTCTTTTTGACGCTGGCGCAGTACGAGACGGTGGTGATCACGCCCAATCCGGCGTATAGCGGCTTCCCTTTGCTGCTGCTGATGCTCTATCTGCTGGCGCTTTTACAAAAAAACGATCTGGTGAGATACGGACTGGTGCTGATCGTCAATTTCCTGTTGATCTACACGGGATTTGGCGTGTTTATGGGACCGGTCACGATAGGGCTTTTCGCCGTCGCCTGTGGTTGGTCCTGGCGCGGAACCGCCGCCGTTCCGCTCAAAGTGGCTGTCGCGGGCCTTCTGATTGCTTGCTTCTCGCTCGCGTCCTTCTTCTTTCACTATAAATTCGAGCCTGCGGTCGATTGTTTTGTATTTCCGTATCATCCGCTCGCACATTATCCATGGTTCGTGACTCTGATGTTCTCGACTTTCGCGGGAGTCAGAAGCCCGATTCTTTTCGTGTCAATTTTAGGGGCGATTCTGCTGTGCTCCGCCATTTTCATCTTCGGTGTCGAACTCTGGCGAGCGACCCGTGCGCCCGGACGATGGCACGTAACACATATAACGACCTCGATCCTTCTGGGTTACAGTCTGCTGTTTGCGGCGAACACGGCGATCGGACGAGTGTGCCTCGGCCTCCCGGCGCCGGCGCAGTCGTCACGATACGCGACCCTGCTCATCCCGGCCTTTCTGGCGATCTACTTTTATCTCCTCACGGTTCAGTCCAAAAAACTTCGCGGGGTCGCGTTGATCTTGTTCGTTGTGGTTCTCATCCCGGGCCACGTTCGCCTGGCCCCTCGCGCCACCCGGTTTGCAGAAGGAAAACGTGCTTGGGCCGCCTGCTACAAGCGGACGGAGGATATCGGCGCCTGCGATTCCGCCACCGCATTCAAGATTTATCCCTTCCCCGAGCGTACGCGGCTGAAACAGAAGCTGGATTATCTCAAGGAGAACAAGTTGAATCTTTTCGCCGAACCATAAGAGGCTTCCGAACCAGCGGACGCCTGCATCGCACGGGACTAATTGCCCCAGTCGACGTTGCGCTGCGTGAAGACTCCGTCGCGAACGTCCACGACGAACTCCTGCTTATCGCCGCCCTTTACGATCTGAATGCGGTGCGGGCCGGCCGGCAGGGAAAGGCTCGCGGGGGTTTTGCGCGTCTGCTCCTGACCGTCGACCACGATGGTGAGCCCCGGAGGAGTGGACACCAGGCTCAGCGTACCCATCTGCGGTTCCAGGTTCACAATCAGGCCGGGATCGCTCGGCAGAGTGAAGACGCGCTGGACCTCACGGTAGCCCGCATGCCGCACGACCAGCGTGTGCCGGCCAAGGGGCAGGGTCAACGAGCACGGCGAGATGCAACGCAGCTCCGGCGCTCCATCGACGACGGCTTCCGCTCCGGGAGGCGTGGTCGTCAGTTGGAACATCGCTTCGTTGGGCGCGGCCGAGACCGGAGGGGGCGTGGAGGCCGCAGGCGTGCTGGCAGCGGAAGGCGCCGTTTCCGGACCACTGGCAGGAGCCGCGGGCGCGGGCGTTGCCACCACGGGAGCCGGCGGCGTTGTGGGCGCCGTCGTGGCAGCCGGGTTGGTCGCCGGGGCGGGTGAGACCGATTGGTTGGACGCGTCTGGTACCGCGTCGCGCGATAGGGGCGGTCCTTGGTGCCGCATGAAGAAAAGAACTCCGCCGACAACGGCAATCCCCGCGAGCAGGCCTAGCAACAGGCTGCGCCATCCGCTGCCTGCGGGAGGCTTTTCTGGACGGCCGCTCGGCGTCCACGCAGGGACGGCCACGGCGGGCGATCCCGCCGCCGGTTCGGAAGCGTGCGCCTCCGCAACGGGCTCGGCGGGGGGCTTCACAGAGGCCGGTGCAACGATTGGCGGCGCGGTTTCCATCGTCGCGACCGGCGGCTTTGGAGTTTGGCCTTCCGCCCGCAGCGCAGCCGGCGCTTCGACCTCGGCGACCGTCGCTTCCATTTCGACCGGCGCTTCCCGGAACGCCGGAGAGGGTTCCGCCCGGGCGGGATTGCCCATCATATCGACCAGGGGCGCGGCGATCGTTTCAGCCATCGCGTCCGGACTCGTCGCCGTGAGCCGGTCACCCGAGCCGGCCGTGGGAAGGTTGGTGCTCCCTCCGCGCGGCAAAGGCACCCAATGGACGGAAGCGTTACAGGCGGCAGCGAGCGCATCCACGAAATCGATGCAGGTTTCGTAGCGTTCCTCGGGAGGTTTCGCCAGCGCCTTGCGCATCACCGATTCCACCACCGGCAGGAGCGTCGGATTCAAGCGATGCGGCGCGATCGGTTCTTCCCGCACGATCTTAAAGAGCAGGGTCGGCAGATAATCCGCGCTGAACGGTTTATCGCCGGTCAGAATTTCATAGGCGATGACCGCCAGCGAGTACTGGTCGGAGCGGCCGGAAACCGGCAAGCCCTGCACCTGTTCCGGGGACATGTAGCTCGGCGTTCCCATGATGGTGCCGGCCCGCGTCAATTGCTGCGATACGATCTTGGCCACGCCGAAATCCGTCACCTTGGCGGTGCCGTCTTCGTGCACCATGATGTTGGCCGGTTTAATGTCGCGATGAACGATGCCCTTCTTGTGCGCGTAATCAAGTGCGGCGGCCACTTGTCGAAGCAGGCTGAGCAGCGTCTCCTTGTCCGGCGCCTGCTCGGCCTTCAGCATCCTTTCGAGCGGCGGGCCGTTCACCAGCTCCATGAAGATGTAAGCCATGTCGCCTTCCTCGGCGATGTCGTAAATCGTCACGATGCCGGGATGCGAAAGGATGCCCGCCGATTGCGCTTCTCGGAACAGCCGCTCGCGGAGACGGTCGCGCTCGGATTCGTCGGTGAGTTCGCCGAGCCGGATGCTCTTCACGGCGATCATCCGCCCGATGGCCGGATCCTGCGCCTTGAAGACAATGCCCATGGCGCCCCGCCCGAGCTCGCCGACGATCTTGTAGCGTCCGATTTGCTCCATGGGGGACGCCTTCATCTTATCGCAGCCGCCCGCTGCCTTATCGCTTTCGGGAGTTCTTAAAACGTGCTCCTCGCCGCTCGAACCGTTGCTCGATTTATGGGAATCGGTTTTTGCGGCAACCAGCTTTTCGTTTTATCGCGGGCGGGAGATGCGCCGGGTTACAATGAGGCGGGTTCGATGCCTGTCATCGGACATTCTCAATTCGCGATTACAATCCAAAGGGAGGAATCACCATGAGCATCAGCGCCGCTTTACTGCCGGAATTCGACGCCGAAATGGCCACCACGCGCAAAACGCTGGAACGCGTCCCCGATGACAAACTCGGCTGGAAGCCGCACGAGAAGTCGATGTCGTTGGGCCGTCTCGCCTCGCACATTGCCGAAATGCCCTCCTGGGGCGTCGTCGGGCTGAACCTGGATGTGCTCGACATGGCCAACTATAAGCCCTGGGAAGGCGCATCCCGTGCCGAAATCCTGGGTGTTTTCGATAAGAACGTGGCCGAGGCGCGCGCCGCGATCGCGGCCGCCAGCGATGAAAAATACATGTCCAACTGGTCGCTGTCGATGGGTGGCAAGACCTTGATGACGATGCCCAAAATTGCCGTTGTGCGGAGCTTCATGCTCAACCACGTGATTCACCATCGCGGGCAGTTCTCGGTCTACCTCCGTCTGAATAACATCGCCGTTCCGTCGATCTACGGGCCTTCGGCCGATGAAGGACAGATGGGCGCGAGCGCGTAGCGCGGAACGATAATCGGCGCGCTTCCGGGCTCGTCCGGCGGCCCGAATCAATAGAAGAGGAAGGGTAGCGCAAACGCCGTTTGCGGCCTGTATACCCCAGGCGTATGCTGAATGCAGGAGGGCAGTTTATGAGACTCCTGCATTTTGCTTTTTGTGCTGTGTTGGTTTCGGCTCTTGCCGTGAGCCCTGCGTTTGCCCGCGGTGGCGGGGGCGGCGGCGGTCATGGCGGTGGCGGTGGTGCCCGCGGTGGTGGCGGAGGGTTTCGCGGCGGCGGCGGCGGAGGAGGATTTCGCGGGGGCGGCGGTGGAGGGTTTCGCGGGGGCGGCGGTGGAGGGTTTCGCGGGGGTGGATTCTCCGGCGTTCGCGGCGGCGGCGTTGCCGGGCGCGGATTCGGCGGTGCTCGTGGCGGAGTTGGCTATGGCGGATACCGGGGTGGATTCGGTTATGGCCGCGGATACAGAGGATGGGGCTACGGAGGCTGGGGTTGGGGCCTTGGTCTTGGCTGGGGATATCCGTATTACGGATGGGGCTACCCATACCCTTACGGTTACTGCGATCCCTACTATTACGACTGCGGGTATGCGCCTTCCTACGATTACGGATATTCGTACGCGCCGCCGCCTTCGGGACCCACGGTGATTAATCAATATATCCCCGAAGGGTCGCAATACGCGCCGCAGAATTATCCGCCGAACACGCAGAACTACGCCCGGCCGCAGCAGGCTGCGCCAAGCATCGGGACGCAGCCGTTCTATCGGACGCCGGATTTCTACCTGGTCGCTTTCACGAACCACACGATCCAGGCAGCTCTTTCGTTCCAGGTGGAAGGAGATACGTTCCACTACACCACGCGCGAGCACGTCGAAAAGACGGCTCCGCTTTCCAGTGTGGACGTGCGCTTCAGTCAGCAGATCAATAGGGACCGGCACGTCGAGTTCAAGATGCCGCAACACAGCGTCTCCGACTTGCACGAGACGTCGGGCTTGTAATCCGCTTTCGACGATCAGTGGCGGCGCGTCCGATCCTGTCGTAGCCTGAGGGCGTGCTCAACTTCGGCAGCGACAATATGGCCGGCGCCTCCACCCAGGTCCTGCGTGCGATGGCGGAGGCGAATGCGGGACCTGCGTACTCCTATGGCGCGGATCCATGGACCCGTGAGGCCGAGCGTCTGCTGGCCGATGTTTTCGAGCGCGAGCTGAAAGCCTTCTTCGTCACCAGCGGCACCGCGGCGAATTCGCTCGCGCTTGGGGCCCTGGCCCAGCCGTGGAATGGGATTCTGTGCCATCCGCACGCGCACATTATCGAAGATGAATGTTCCGCGCCGGAGTTTTTTACGGGCGGCGCGCGGCTGATCCCGATCTCGGGATCGCAAGGCAAAATTGCAGGTAAAATAACTGCCGCCGCCTTGCAGTGGGCTCTCGAACGCCTGCCCGCCGATGCTCCGCACAACGTGACGCCCTCCGTCGTCAGCCTTTCGCAAGCCAGCGAATGCGGCCTCGTGTATCGTCCGGACGAAATCGCCGCGCTGGCCGACGTCGCCCGATCGCGCGCGCTCACCATCCACATGGATGGCGCTCGCTTCGCGAATGCCGTTGCGGACCTGGGCTGCAAACCATCCGAGCTCACCTGGAAGGCGGGCGTCGATGTCCTTTGTCTGGGAGCCTCGAAGAACGGCGCGCTCGCGGCCGAGGCGGTGATTTTCTTTCATCCCGCACAAGCTGCGAACTTCGCGATTCGCAGAAAACGTGGCGGGCATCTGGTCGCCAAGGGCCGGTTTCTGGGCGCGCAATTTACGGGCTGGCTGCGCGACGGTCACTGGCTGGACCTGGCGCGCACCGCGAACCTCCGTGCGGCGCAGCTCGCCGAAGGACTTGGCCGCGCCTTGGACGTCCGGCTCGTCTGGCCCACCGATGCCAACGAAGTCTTCGTGATCCTTCCAAGGTCCGTGGATGCGCGCCTTCGCGCCGCCGGCTGCTATTACTACGAATGGAATCCCGATAGCCTCCCACCCGGCGAATCAGTCGCGCCGGACGAGGTGTTCGTGCGTTTGGTGACTTCGTTTGCGACCACCTCCGAGGAGGTCTCCGAGTTTCTTGACTTGGCCGGTGCCATGTGACCCGTTTCGCAATGGCATGTTAGAATCGCGCACGAGGAGATCCACATGCGATTGCTCATTCTGTTGGCCGCCGCGGCCGTGATGTTCGCGCCGGAGGCCCTGCCTCAACCGGCGGCTCAGTCCGCGCCTCAAGCAACTCCTCAGGCAAACCAGACTGACGCGAACAGGCCCGCCCAAGCTCCGGCGGACGCCATGGGCCCTAAGTCGGTCGGCACCATGAGCGAGCTGATGCTCGACATGGTTTTCCCCACATCGAACGAGCTCTTCTATGTGGGTCGCGAGGAGCAGAAGTCCCAGAAAGAGTGGAACGATCTGCGCAACAACATGCTGATGTTGAACGAAGCCGCAAACGTTCTGATGGGTGAAAATCGCGCCAAGGACAAAGATCAGTGGATGAAGGACGCCATGCTCCTGTGGGCGGTCAGCAACAAGGCATTCAAATTGTCAAAGGCCAAGGACCTGGAAGGCATGAAGGCATTGAATGACGAGCTCTACGAAGCCTGCCAGAGCTGCCACGTGCATTACCGTCCGGGCTACAAACGTCGTTTATAGGACCCGCCCGCTCGCCGAATCGTTCTCGACCTATCCCAAATCACGCCCGTCATCCCGAGCGAAAGTCGAGGGACCTGCTTCTCAGCATCGAAAACAGCAACAGCAGATTCGTCTCCCGTCCCGCTGCGCTCGGAATGACCGGGTTGTTTGACGAAAGAACTACTTTTCGCCTTCGCCGTCCGCGCCCGGCGCCGATCCGCCCATGAACAAACGCTTCCCATCCGTGAAGGTGAGGTTCTTGCCCACTCCGCGGTTCGATCCATCCTTCGCGCGGTATCCATCGACGACGATTTCGGTGCCGAGGGGGAGCGAATCGCGCGTGAATCCGTGACGGTAAAGAGCGTTGGGGCTGCCGCCTTCAATCGCCCAATTGATCACCGCGCCGTTGTCGCTCTTGACGTCGATGTAGATCCACGAATGCGGGTTGATGAATTCGACCTTGGTGACCTTGCCGTGCAGTTTGATCGGCTTGGTGTCGTCAAACTCCGCCGCGAACGAATGATGCGCCCATGCCGGGACCGCCGCCGACATTCCCAATAGAGCCACCGCTCCCATCACTGCAGCAAATTTCGTTTTCATCCTGATTCCTCGCATTACTTGGTCTGATTGCCTTGCCCAGCAGTTTGTTTTTCTTCGGCCCGCGCGGCGCTGAGGCTGTTCGCCAATGCATGATTGCCCTCATGGCAGGCGTACTCGTAAATCTCTCCATCGGCCGGACCCATCACCAACTGCGCGCTCCACGGACGCTCCCACGTGGATGGATCGTCAATGGTGAACTCGTACAGAATCGTCTGGGGACTGGTGCGCGTGAAGCGTTCGATCACATGAAGGTTCTCGCTCGATCCTCGAAACGCCGTCTTGTTCGTGAAATTCGCGACGTCGACGACCAGAGTGTCCCCCTCCCAGTGCCCTCGTGAATCGCCGCGCAGCAGGTGAATGTCTTTTGACGGATGCGGGTTGCCGTCGAGTGGCCCATTTAAAGGGATGATACGCGCGTCATGAATCAGCTCGGTGAAAATCGCCACCTGATTCTTGCTCTGCACGATTTCGAGATTGTTGTTATACGTTGCCCCGAGCATGGGCGGCCCTTCCTGGGCCCACATGATGCAGCGTTCGGCCAGATTGCGGCTTTCCGCTCCGTCCCACTCGTGACCCTTCATCTTCGCCGCGCGAGCCGCATTGCGCTTCACGGCTTCCGGAAGCATCGGAGGGATGCGGCCTTCGGGTCCAACGATTAGCGACGTCCGCAGGTTCGGCGCGAACTTGTTCTGCGTCGGGTCGATTCCGAACTGGCTCATATCGTAGTGAGCCTCGGGCAGGGGATTGCGATCTCCGTGATAACCTTTGGCGGCGATCTCGGCGGCTTCCTGAGGAGTGTAAAATTCTTTCGCGCCCAGCTCTTTGGGACGCTCCATGGGAATGCTGGTGGCGTTGGTCCAAATGCCTTGCAGATCGGGCTGGCCGTCGACGGTGCGCGGGACTTTCCACGTGTTGGTCTTTTCGCCCGTGGCCGGTTTGGCCAGCGGCGAGGAAGATTGGCCCGCGGCCACCATCGAAATGGCAAAGGGCGCGATCACGGCAACGCAAAGCGTCCGCGAGAATCGACTTCGTCCCTGCAACATTGCCATGCCTCCCAAGCCTTTGCTTGCTAGACCTTGCCTACCGATTTCGGCGGTACAAAGCACAGACCAAGCCGAGTATACGCCAACCTGCGCCCGGATGCAGCCCTCCAGTCAGCCGTCGATCGCCACTTAAATCTCCGGACCTGCGAGAACGTCCTCAATCGTCAGGATATCCACCACTCCGGAACACCCGTACAAGGCCGGTATGATTTGCTCGGACGGAAAATCGCGCCGTAGCTGCGCGACCTTTTCGGTGCCCGCGCGATAAGCCGGCAAGTACATGCGTCCCAACAAGGGATGCCGCCCCCACGCTCCCGAAAGCTTGTCGGCGCGTTCCGGCGTCACCAGAAAATCCTTCCTTAGCGTCCGGGCGACGGCGTCCTGAGCGGCGTGTTCCGACCACGTCAGGAAGGACGACTGATTCTTCGCGTCATCTTGCAGTAGCGCGAGCAGCGCACCGATTCGCAGATCGGGATCGGGCAACTGCTCGACTTCAGTGACTCCGTAGGCCATCAAGATCGCATTGTTGGCGATGCCCTCGAACAGCGCCGCCGCGCGCGTGTTCATGGTCAGCACGGAGGCCTCGAATCCCACTTCGCCCCGGTAGAACAGATTCTGCAGATAAGCGAACGTCGTGACGTGGCCGGGCACCACCTCATGGCTCACCAGCTGCATAAATTCCGGCACGGAAATATCGAGGGAGGCGTTAATTTCATAAGTCGCTTCATACTCGGGCGATCCGTCGGGGCGGCGCGCGCGCCCCAGGTAATTCATCGATCCGGAAAACCACGCGTCGCGGATCGGCAGGAATTGGATATTCGCGCGCGGGATCTCGCGCAGCTCGGCGGGGAGAAGCGGGACGATATGACGGGCGGTCAGCTCATCGAAGAACGCGATCACCGCCGCGCCCAGCGTCCGAATGGAGGCCATGGGCACGCGATGAGCGAGCCTCCACGCATCCACCGCGTCGAGTAATTTCCCGCGATTCGCGGCCTTGCCGGATTGCCCGAGCAGTTCCGCGACGCGCTCGCGGCGGGCATCCGGGCTGGAGCGTTCGGGAGGCCGGCCGCAAGACGCGAGCACGCAGCGTTCGTAAGAAACCTTTCCGCCTCGGCCCAGGATCTCGATCGCCAGGTCCCACATCACCTGCATGCAATCGGCAAGTCCCGCCACGTATTCGCCGCGAGAACCTCCGAATCCGGCGGCCTCTTTTTTGACGCCTTCGATCGCGGCCGGGATGTGTACGGAGGAAAGGTAAGCCCGAATGGCCTCATCATCGGGAGACTTTGCCGAGACGCCTCCTGACTGGCGGACTCGACTTGCCGCGGCGTCGGTGTACGCTCGCGGCAGGGGCTCGTTGGAGAACCAGGAATCGGCGATAAAGCGGCCGGCGCCCGAGGGGTTCATGACGTCGCCTCCCCACAGCGTGTCGATTCCCAGAATGGCGTTCCCGAGCAGTTCTTTATAAGCGGCGCTCATGTTTCCTTTATCTCCTTACGTATTGATGCCGGCTGATGCAATTCTCGCAGACTCCGTCTCCTGAACCTATCGCACCGGACGCAGCATCACATTGACAGGGGCCCTTGCCGCGTTTCAAGATGAAATCAACTTCCATAGTTCTCCTAAAATTCACTCCGAAATGAGGCCGACCATGACCACTCCACGATCGCTGGCTGCTGGTGTTTTGATGGACGTTCCCGTGGCTGCCGAATATCAGCAAATACTCACGCCGGCAGCGGTCACCTTTCTCTCCGAACTCCACCACCGTTTCGACGCCCGCAGGAGGCGGTTGCTAGCCGATCGCGCCGTGCGGCAGCAGGCCATTGATGCGGGTCAGTTCCCCGACTTTCTGCCGGAGACGGAAGCCATTCGTAAGGGCGACTGGAAGGTCGCGCCCATCCCGAACGATCTTCTCGACCGGCGAGTCGAGATCACGGGACCAGTGGACCGCAAGATGGTCATCAACGCGCTGAATTCCGGAGCCAGTGTGTTCATGGCGGATTTCGAGGATTCGAATTCGCCTACCTGGGACAACAATATTTCCGGCCAGATAAACCTGCGCGACGCCATCCGCGGCGATATCAGCTACGCCAGTCCGGAGGGTAAACAATACTCCTTGAATCCGAAGACCGCGGTTCTTCTGGTGCGTCCACGCGGGTGGCATCTGGAGGAGCGGCACGTCACCATCCAGGGCAGTCAAATGTCCGGATCGCTGATGGACTTCGGGCTTTACTTTTTTCACAATGTCGAGACGCTGATCGCCAAAGGAACCGCTCCGTACTTCTACCTTCCCAAGTTGCAGAGCCATCTGGAAGCGCGTTTGTGGAACGACGTGTTTGTCTTCGCGCAGGAATATCTGGGCATCCCGCAGGGCACCATCCGCGCCACCGTGCTGATCGAGACGATCCTCGGGGCGTTCGAGATGGACGAGATTCTGTACGAACTGCGCAATCATTCGGCGGGACTGAATTGCGGACGGTGGGATTATATTTTCAGCTTCATCAAGGTTTTCCGGAATCACAAGCAGTTCATGCTGCCGGACCGGTCCCAAGTGACCATGGATCGGGATTTCTTAAAGGCGTATGTGGATCTGTTGATCAAGACGTGCCATCGCCGCGGCATTCACGCCATGGGCGGCATGGCCGCGCAGATTCCCATTAAGAACGATCCGGCGGCGAACGAGGCGGCGCTGGATAAAGTCCGGGCGGATAAATTGCGCGAAGTCCGCGCCGGCCACGACGGCACCTGGGTGGCGCATCCGGGGCTCGTTCCCATCGCCAAACAGATTTTCGACGAGCACATGAAGACTCCCAACCAGATCTTCGTGAAGCGCGACGACGTGCACGTCACCGCGGCGGATCTGCTCAAGGTTCCGCAGGGCGAGATTACCGAGAAGGGCCTGCGGCTGAATATCGACGTGGGCATTCAATACCTGGAATCCTGGCTGCGGGGCTCCGGCTGCGTTCCGATTTACAACCTGATGGAAGACGCCGCGACGGCCGAAATTTCGCGCACCCAGGTGTGGCAGTGGCTGCACCATGGAGCGAAATTGAACGACGGCCGCACCGTGTCGCTTGAACTGGTGAGCGCCACTATCGTCTCCGTCCTGGAACAGCTTCGTGCGCAACTCGGCGCGCGCTATGAGACAGGCAAATTTCAGCTGGCCGCGCAGTTATTCGAACAGATGATGATTAGCGATCAGCTAGGGGACTTCCTGACGCTGAAAGCTTATCAGTATCTTTAGAACTTGGTGCCGAGTTTTCGCAGCCGCGTGAGTCCCGCGCAGTTCATATCCTGGATTTCCAGACCAAGGGATCACGACTTGCGTGCATGCACGCGACGACCACGACGGTGTCGTCCAAGAAGCGATAGAAGATGGCATACGGGAAGCGGCGAACCAGCATCCGGCGAGCACTTCGGTGAATGATGGGGTAAGCGCTCGGCCACATCCCGATGGAATTCATCGCCCGATTCAATTTCATCGAGGAAGTCATGGCCCAGGCCAGGCCTTTGGCGTTCGTACCACGCGAACGCGTCCTCAATGTCCGCGGCAGCCGCCGGACGAAGAACGATCTCGGTCACCGGGTGCGAATATGGGCAAGCACCTCGGTCCAGGGGATTCCCCGGCCATCCCGCTCCAGGTCGTCTAAGCGCCGGTCAAGTTCCTCGCGCTGCGCGTCCGTGACCGGGATCGAGGCGGGGCTGGTCGACAGACTCTCCCAGATTTCGTCTATGAGCCGCAAACGTTCTTCCGGCGAAAGTTTGACAAGATCGACAACCGCCATGTCCGTCAGTGTATCAGCTGCCGGCGAGGAAACGGAACAAGCGGAACCCCGCAGCCTACCCTCCGACTTGCGCCTGACTCACAACTGGGACGGGAGCATGATGCTTCTTGGGGAAGGGCATTTTGCGAATCACGATGGCCATCAGGGCGGCGCAGAATGCCAGCACCGCGCTTCCATAAAACGCGGCCGTCCAGCTGCCGGTCTTTTCAAACAAGGTGGCCGCGAGGCCTCCGGCCAGGATCGAAACCAGCGCCTTCGTCGTATAAAGAAAGCTATAGTTGGATGCCGCGTGTCTGGCTCCGAAGATGTCGGTCTGAGCCGCTGGGAACAAGGTATACAGTTCGCCCCAGGTGAAGTACACCAGAGCCATATTGATGATGAACAGCGTAGGGCTGCTTTTCCCAACGGTAACCACGCCCGCGAGGAAAATAGCCTGCAACGTGAACGCGAGGAACATGGTTTGCTCGCGGCCCATGTGATCGGAGACCCACCCCCAGAAGACACGGCTGGTCCCGTTCGCGAGCGGATTCAGAGACAGCGCAATGGTCAAGGTAGCCGCCCCGATCCCCATGCTCTTCGCCATCGGTCCAAGTTGCGCCGTAGTCATCAGACCGCCGATTCCGATCATCAACATCGCGATATAGAGCACGTAGAACTGGGGCTTGGTCAGCATCTCCAAAGAATTGAACTCTTCATGGTGGCGCCGTACTTTCGCCTTGACGGAAGGCTTGGGAAGCACCGCGACCTCCTGCGGCGTTGGATTCTGAAGGAATTGGGCGGCGATGATCATGATAATGCCGCTCGCGATGCCGGTGTACAGGAACGTCGCCCGGTAATCGAACAAATGGATCAAGTAGGCAAAGACCGGATTAAATAACGTGGCTCCTGCGCCGTACCCGGCCACCGAAATTCCGGAGGCGAGACCGCGTTTATCGGGGAACCACTTCAGTGCGACGGAAACCGCACAGCCGTAACCGAACGCCGTTCCGAAGCCCGCCAGCGCATACATAACGTAGAGCTCCTTCAGGCTGGTGACGCTGCCCATGGCCGCCCATCCGACGCCGCAAAGGAGTCCGGCGAGCGACATGAACGCGCGCGGGCCTAGCCGGTCAATCATCCAGCCGGAAACCGGCATGGCGACCGTACCCAGGAAGATGTAGAGCGTGAACGCCCATTGGACTTCGGACAGCTTCCATCCCGTTTCCTTGATCATCGGAGTCACGAACAGGGTCCATGCGTATTGCATGTTTCCGTTCATGACCATCGCGGTGACGGCCGCAGTGAGCCGGATCCAGCGGTTCACGATTGTGTCCTCCCGGTTTGTGTGACGGCGGATTGCGCAGCTTTATTCATACTGGTCGCGCCCAGCAGTTTCGTACAAGCATATACGGTGCGTGTGTACGGCATCTCGATCCCCAGCTTCTCGCCCAACTCCACCACCGCGCCAACCACGGGCTCCAGTTCCATGGGCCTCCCTGCTTCTAGATCCTGCAGCATGGAGGTTTTGTGCTCCCCCACCTTTTCCGCGCCGGCGATTCTCTGATCGATGGAGATCGGCAGGTCCATTCCGAGCCGCCGCGCCACACATTCAACCTCCGCCATGATACTGCGAACCAGGGTGCAGACGCCCGGGTCCCTGGCCATCTGGGCCAGCGTGGCGCGGGTGAGGGCGCTGAGAGGATTGAACGCGACGTTCCCCAGGAGCTTCACCCACATCTCATTACGGATGCGTGTTGAGACGGGGGCACGCAAGCCCGCGGCAATCAGATCAGCAGCGATGGCGCGAAGTCTTTCCGAGCGGCTGCCATCGGGTTCGCCCAGCGAAATGCGATTTCCTTCGGTGTGGCGAATCACACCCGGCTCGACGATTTCCGTGCCGAGATAAACCAGCGAGCCCACGACCCGCGCCGGATCGATGGATGCCCCGATGACGCCGCCGGGATCGACGGATTCAAGATGAATTCCTGTCTGCTCTCCGGCGCCTGTCTGAAAATACCACCACGGGATGCCGTTTTGCGTGCTGACGACGGTGCGTGTTTTCGCCGATCAGCGGCTTCAACGAAGGCGCCAGAGCTCGGTGAGTCCGTGGGCCTTGACGCCCAGGTAAATCACGTCGAAGGGTCCCGCGCCCGCGAGGTCGCCGATCAGGTCGGGTGAACTTCGAAATCACCTTCGGCGCTGAATACGCGCAGCCCGCGCTCCCGCATCGCCTTCAGATGAGGGCCGCGCGCGAAGAGCGTCACATCCTGGCCGGCCCTCGCCATACACGCGCCGATGTACCCGCCGATGGCTCCGGCGCCGGCGATCAAGGTGCGCACGGCTTAGGCTCCGAACGCTTTGGCCACGGCGCCGCGCTGGATCTTACCGGTTGCCGTGCGAGGAATCGTGGTGGCCATGTGAAGCTTCTTCGGGCGCTTGAAATCCGCGAGGCGCTCTTTGCAAAACGCCATGATATCAGTATCTTTCACGGAATTCTTAAACTCTTCCTTGAGCACGATGACCGCTTCCACTTCCTCGCCCCAGGCAGGATGCGGGACGCCGAAACAGACAGCCTCTGCGACAGCGGGGTGGCTCAGGAGCACTTCGTCGATTTCGCGCGGCCCGATCTTCTCACCGCCGCGATTAATCAATTCCTTGATGCGGCCGGTGAGCGTCAGATAGCCGTCGGCATCAAGAAAACCTTGATCTCCTGTCCGGAACCAGCCATTGGTAAAGGACTTCGCGTTCGCCTCGGGATTGTTCTCGTAGCCGGAGACGACGTTGGGACCTTGGATGACCACCTCGCCGCGCTCGCCCGTGGCGAGCAGGTCGCCCGCATCGTTCATGATCCCGATCTTGACTCCTGTTCCGGGCCCGACCGAACTCGGTTTGCGCTCCGCGGGAGGTAAAGGATTAGATGACATTTGGTGCGAAGCTTCAGTCATTCCGTAGGCTTCGAGCACTGGAACTCCGAAAACGCGCTCCATCTGCGCCATCATCTCCGCGGGTAGCGACGCGCTGCAGGAGCGGATAAATCGTAGACCTTCCGCCCCGGCCGGACGATCATTGCCGGCCCGTGAAAGAAGCAGGTTGTGGATGGTCGGCACGGCCGAGTACCACGTCGCGCCTGTATCGCGAACGGTGCGCCAGAACGACAGCGGATTGAACTTGTTCGGGACGACCACCGTGCCGCCCGAAAGCAGCGTCGAGAGCGTGGACGCCACCAGGCCGTGCACGTGAAAAAGCGGCATCACGCAGAGTGAAACGTCGGCGGGAGAGAGGGCGTAGGTTGCGACGATATTGCGCGTGGAAGCCGCTATGTTCCGGTGCATGATGGGCACTCGCTTGGGACGCCCCGTGCTCCCGCTGGTGTGCAGAACGAGAGCGACATCATCGGGCGAGGGGGCGGCGGCGGTCTTTCCGCTCGGGGCGCCGGCGATGCGGACGAATCCATTGGCGTCCATTTCAAGTGCGTAGACCGGAACACCGCGCGCTTCGGCGGCCTTGCGTGCGGCTTCGGCACCATCGGGAGGCAGCAACAGAACTTTGGCGTTGGTGTCTTCCAGATAGAAATTCACCTCGTCTTCGCGATAGCCGGGGTTCAGGGGCGCGGCTGTTCCAGCGATGGACGCTGCCAGGAAGCTGACAACCGTCGGCAGACCATTGGGAAGGTAGGTCGCGACGCGATCGCCCTTGCGAATCCCCATCGAAGCGAGGGCGTCGGCCATCGCCGAAACCTGATCGCGAAACTGCTGATAAGTGACCTTGATTCCCGATTCCGGGAGAATGATCGCCGTGCTCTGCGCGGGCGCGGCCTGTATAAGTTCCAGTAACGTGTTGGACATCTTCACTATGATGTCAAAATCCCGGCGCTCGTGCGAGGGCGGGAAGCGCGGCTGCATTCGATAGCGGAATCCGAGGGAATCAGTGTCGAGTCCTATCCTGACCCTCAAGGTTCTAAGTGGGGCAGGCCCCCGGCCTGCGCCGGACCCCCGGTCCGACTCTTCGCGGCTCGCAGAATCGAAGGCCGGCTGAGAGCCGGCCGCAGCCTGGGAGGCTGCCCCACACGACCCGGTGCCACCGCTTAATGTGCATTCCGCGTGACCACCGCACTAGCTCCGCTAAATTCCCTCCGGCGTCGCTGCTCCGTCCGAACGCGGATCGGACGCTCCGTAGTTCGTTTTAGTTTCAGTGCGATGCATGACCGCCTGCCCGCGTCCCATTTCCTGCGAGTATTCGGGACGCACGCTGATCACGTGGCCCATTTCTGAAAGCTCGGCCAGCGTCGCCTCAGGCACGCGAGCCTCGATCGATACGTCGCATCCTGAGGGTCCGCCCTTGAAGAATCGCGGCGTTTCCAGGGCCTGCTGCAGATTCATTCCGTAGTCGACGACGTTCGATACGAACTGCGCGTGCGCCAGCGGCTGGTTCGCTCCCCCCATGATTCCGAAGCCGACGTGCATGTCATCGCGTTCCATGAAACCGGGAATGATGGTGTGATACGGACGTTTGCCGCCGGCGAGCACGTTGGGATGATTCGGATCCAGGCTGAATCCCGCGCCTCGATTTTGCAACGCGAAGCCCATGCCTTTCACGTTGATCCCGGAGCCGAAGGCCGCGTAGATGCTCTGGATCCAACTGGCGATGTTTCCCTCTCGGTCAACGACGGCCAGATAGACTGTGTCGCTGTTCGGCACAGTAGCATGAACAACGTTTCCATTCGCGCGCCGCGGATCGATTTGGCGCGCTCGCTCGCGTGCGTGCTGTTTCGAAATCAACTCGGCGACCGGGACGCGTGCGACCCTCGGATCGGCGTTGTAGCGATACGCGTCGGCATAGGCGAGCTTCATGGCTTCAATGCGCTTGTGAAGTTCTGAGGCATTCAGGGGACCGCCGGAATTCACCGCCAGAGCTTCCATGATATTCAGCATCTCGAGCGCGGCGATTCCCTGGCCGTTCGGAGGCAGCTGGAACACGCGCCAGCCCCGGTAATCGATCGAAATCGGTTCGACCCATTCGGCCGAGAACGACGCCAGATCCTCGGCCGTCATCAGGCACCCCATCGCGCATGACGTTTCCAGAATCGCCGATGCGATCGGGCCTTTGTAATATGCTTCGGCTCCTGCACGCGCGATGAGATCGTAGGCTCGCGCCAGATCCGGATTGCGAAATAGCTCTCCTTGTTCCGGTGACCTGCCGTGCGGCAGAAACACGCGCGCGCTTTCCGGAAGCGCCGCGAGCTTGGCAATGGTTGCAGGCGCGGCCCACAGCTCCTGAACGATTTCCGAAACCGGAAATCCCTTTTTCGCGTAGGCGATAGCCGATTCAAAAACATGGTCCCACGGCAGTTTGCCGAAGCGCCCGTGCATCTTCGACCATCCGTCGACCGCGCCCGGTACAGTGACGGCGTGAATACCAGCCTCGGCCATAGAGAGAATGCCGCGAGATGCCATGAAGTCCGGTGATAGCGCGCGCGGGGCGTGGCCGGACGCGTTGAGGCCGGTCAGCTTTCCGGTTTTGGACTCATAGTAAATGGCAAAAAGATCGCCGCCCATGCCGTTCATCATCGGCTCGACCACACCGAGCACCGCGTTAGCGGCAATCGCAGCGTCGGCGGCCGATCCGCCTCGTGCCAGGATTTGCGTCCCAGCCTGCGATGCGAGCGAGTTGCTTGTGGCCACGATGCCTTGCTGCGTGATCACCATCGACCGTCCGTAATTTCGTCCAAAAGGGGGCTGCACACCGAGCATGAGTTGGAAGACCTTCCGCACCAGATTATCAGGCCCCGATGGATCGATGAATGATCGATGAGCGTAACAACAGTGTGATTTCAAAATGGGCGGGCAGAGTACAATGAATGCTTTCCACGCCCATGTCTATCGATCCCCGTCCTCTTGCCCAAGAACTTCTGGAAGCTTATCAATCCGGCGCTGTCGTTGCCGTGCCGCCCTCGGCTCGCGACGCGGAGTTCGACATCAATGCCGCGTATCACACGGAAGCGGCTTTCGCCGCATTACGGAAGTCATCAGGCGCGAAGACCGTTGGCTGGAAAGTCGGCTACGCCAACAAGGCGATGTGGCGAGTATTGAAGCTCGAAACGCTGGTGTGGGCCCACATGTATGACGACACGGTCCACTATGCGAGTGCGGGCGCAGCGGATTATTCGTTGCCTCCGCACCGCGCGCCGAAAATCGAACCGGAAATCGTTTTCAAACTGAAAGACCCGGTCGCGACGGCCGGACTGGATGCAGCGGCGGTGCTCGGTCTGGTGGAGTGGCTCGCAATCGGTTTCGAGATCATTGATTGCCCATTTCCCGATTGGCAAGTGAAGCCCACGGATTTCATCGCCGCGTTCGGATTGCATTTGGGATTGGTGATCGGCGAGCCGCTAAAAGTGGACGCGGCATCTATTCCGGCGCTGGTCGAACAAGTAGCCAGCTTCAAATTGAAGGTTTCGAAAAACGACGAGTTTGTCGAAGAAGGCTCGGGTAGAAACTCGCTTCGTAGCCCCGCGCTGTGCCTCGCTGAACTCGGCGGAGCCATGTTGAAAAGAGGCGAGTCGCTCGCGGCGGGCGACCTCATCAGCAGCGGGACGCTCACGGCCGGCCACCTGATCCAACGCGGCGAGAGCTGGCGTGTGGACGTCGAGGGTTTGCCGCTCGCGCCACTGGCGATAGGACTCTTTTAGCACTCAGCGGCTTGCGTGTGCGGCGATTCTTGCGCGTGGCGCGCGGTATAATTCACCAGTCCAAGAAAGGTCCTCGCCATGAACTCCTCTACTGTCTCCAGAGTGCTCTTGCCCGCGTGCCTCGCGAGCGCTTGCGTCGTCTTCGTAGCACAAGCCCAAGCTCCGACAGCACTGCCCAAAGATGTCTACCCCGACTCGCGTTTTCGCCTGCCGCTGCCGAATCGCGAGGAAATGGACGAGGCCGGAAGGAAAGTCTACGACCGCATCGTCGATCCCCGTCGCAACAGTCTGGTGGGCTTGCAGGGTCCGGCGGGAATCCGCCTGGCGAGCCCGCGACTTGCGAACTATATGGAGGACGTGAACAACTACGTGCGGTACCAGACCGGCTTCGGCGACCGACTGACGGAAATCGCGATCATGACGACAGCGCGGGAAATGGATCACCAGTTCGAGTGGGCCGCGCATGAGAAGGCCGCATTGAAGGCCGGGATAGAATCTTCGCTCATCGACATCATCAAGTACAACAGGCCACTGACCGGCGTCGCGGAAAAAGAAGCTGTCACGATTCAGTTCGGACGCGAGCTGTTCGGCAAGCGCAAGGTGTCTTCCGAAACGTTCGCCCACGCTCTGCAGTTGTATGGCAAGAAGGGCCTGGTGGATTTAGTTTCGTTGATGTCGCAATACACGGCGACGGCGGCGCTGCTGACGGCTTTTGATTTGCAATTGCCGGAAGGGCAGAAGCCGCTGCTGCCGGTCAAGTAGGATTACGTTATGAGCCGATTTCTCCTGCGCCCGTGTATATCGCTGCTGGGTGCATCGTTGCTGGTGACCGTAGCGCTCCGTGCGCAGACGGCTCCTGCCGTTTACAAGGCGCCCCGTTTGACGGGAACCGCGAATCCCAATCTGAACGGGCTATGGCAATCGATGACGGAAGCGAATTGGGATTTGCAGGCTCACGCGGCTCAGCCGGGGCCTCCCGAATTCGGCGCTCTTTACGCCGAGCCCGCCGGGCCCGGAATCGTGGAAGGCAACGAAATTCCTTATCAGCCTTGGGCGCTCGAAAAGAAGAAGGATAATTTTGCCAAACGCTTCGTGCGCGTGAATACCGACGGCGTCCGGCTGGAACCTCTGGACCCTGAGGCGAAATGCTATCTTCCGGGAGTGCCGCGCGCGACGTATATGCCTTTTCCGTTCCAGATCATTCAAGGCAACAAAAAAATCGTGATCGCCTACGAGTTCGCGAGCGCCAGCCGCATCATACCCCTGGAAAAAGCGGGCGACGCCCCTACCGACAGCTACATGGGGTGGTCGCAAGGACGCTGGGAAGGCGATACGCTGGTGGTCGACGTGACGGGATTCAACGAAAAGACGTGGTTCGACAGGGCGGGGGACTTCCATAGTGAAGCGCTGCACGTGGTGGAGCGATACACACCTGTGAACGCGAACGTGATGCGGTACCAGGCGACCATGGAAGATTCCAAAGTTTTTACGCGGCCATGGAAAATTGCTTTCCCTCTGTATAGGCGGTTAGACAAGAACGCGCAGTTCCTGGAGTTCAAATGCCAGCCGTTCTCCGAAGAGTTGGTGTACGGTCATCTGCGCAAGCAGGCAGAAAAATGAGCGTCGGTTGTCCTGGCGCGATGAGGAGGTTCGAATGCGAGATCCATTTTTGAGGCTTCAGAGGAGCGCCGTGTTCGGCGCCCTGATTCTGCTGTCCAGCGTCGCATTCGCCCAGGCTCCGCCCGCCGCGAAGACGGCGGCAGCCAAGCCGGCCGGGGCTTCGACGAGTGCCACGACGGGCGCCACAAAGCAATGGCGGACGCCCTGGGGCGATCCCGATTTGCAAGGCGAGTGGTCGAACGCGACGACGACCGCTCTCGAACGGCCGGCCAAATTCAACGGCCGAGAATTCCTGACTAAGGAAGAAAAGCTTGCCGAAGATAAGGAAACGGAAATTGGAAGGGACAAGCGCGGGAAGCCGGGCACGCCCGAAGACGTCGCCGGGGCGTACAATGCCGCCTGGTGGGAGCGCGGCTGGTCCGATGGACGCACATCCCTGATCTACGATCCGGCGGACGGCAAGAAGCCGCCGCTGACCGCCGACGGCAAACGACGCGCCGCGGAGCGCAACGAAAGCATTCGCACCGACGGCCCCTACAACGGGCCGGAAGATCTGGATCTCTACACGCGCTGCATCGTTCGCAGCGGGCTGCCTCGGCTTCCCACCGGCTACGACAATAATTTCGAGATCGTGCAGACTCCGGGCCTGATCGCCATCGTGCAGGAGCAGATCCATGAAACGCGGGTGATTCCCATGGACGGGCGTACGCATCTGGATCAGAACGTCCGCCAATGGCTGGGCGATTCGCGCGGACACTGGGAAGGGAATACGCTGGTCGTCGAGACCACGAATTTCAACGAGCGCACCAGCTTCGAAGGCGCCACCAAGAACATGCACCTGACGGAGCGCTGGACGCGTAAGACGGATGACACCATCGACTATCGGTTCACGGTCGACGACCCGGCCACGTGGACGCGTCCCTGGTCGGCCGCCATCGTGTGGTACAAAGGCGGTGCGCTTTTCGAATACGCCTGCCATGAGGACAATGTCGGACTCTACGGCATTTTGGCCGGCGCGCGCGCTGATGAGAAGAAGGCCGCTGGTTCGCGGCAACGGCAGTAGCCCGGTGCGAATGGAACGAACCTCGTGCCAGTTGAGGAAGATCGCACTCGCGAGCGGTGCAACGTCATATTCACATTCATGTGAGACTTTTTGTTCATGAAAATTTCGATTCCGTTCCCGCTTCTGTTCGCGTTCGCTGCAGCAGCACTTTGGGCGCAACCTCCGACCGCGGCCACTCTTCCTACCAATGGCTTGTTGAGCGAACCCGGGCCCACGTTCCGCATCGGCGACAACGAGCTGCCCAATCCGCTGACGCTGATCGCCTACGGAGATCAACGCTTCACCGATCCGGCGAACACGCGGCAGACAAATCCGCGGATACGCCAGTGGCTGGTGAATCAGATCGCCGGGGAGCGTCCCGCCGCCGTGATCATGAACGGGGACGTGCCGCTGGCCGGCAGCGCCGCGAACGACTACGCGGTGTTTCAAGCCGAAACCAAAGCGTGGCGCGACTTGCACCTGCGCGTGTTCTCGACGCTGGGAAATCACGAATTCATCGGCGATCCGCGACAGGACCTCGAGAACTGGTGGAGGGCCTTCCCGGAGATGCGCAATCGGCGCTGGTATTCGGCGCAGCTTGGTTCGCGGATTTATGTGCTGGCCCTGGATAGCGATACATCACTGCTGCCGGGAAGCGACCAGGCGCGCTGGGTCGAGAAACAGATCGCGGGCCTCCCTCCCTCTATTGATTTCGTGATCGTAACTCTCCACCATCCTCCGGTGGCCGACGTGCAAAAACTCATCGAAGTGGATCACAATCCGAGGCCGAATGAGATCGCTCTGCGGGACTATCTGTCGCAGGCGGCCCGGACTTCTCACGCAACTTTCCTCGTGAGTGCGGGACACATTCATAATTACGAACGGGCTTTGGTCGACGGCGTGACCTACCTGGTAGCCGGCGGCGGCGGCGCGCCCCCTTATTTTGTCGAGCGCACGCAGGAAGATCTTTACAAGAGCATCTTGTTCCCGAACTATCACTATGTGAAGTTCACCCTCGAGAAGGACCGCCTGCACGGCGCTATGTACCGCGTCGCGGACCCCGAGGCGGAAAGCTTGACAGTCCAGCTCAAAGATAGTTTCGACCTTATCGCGAAGCCACGCTGATTCGACCACTTCGGATGGTTTCATGTGCCCGTTCATGCTATGAATTTGTGGCGAGTTTTAGGCGCGCTTCCGATGGTGGGCGGAATCACTTTGATTTCGAAGTTCTAAGAACGATGGCGATCGTGAACGGCGAAATCACGCATCCCTGCATCCCCCCAAAGTCCGGGAGAAAAATTTGAACGCGGTCCTGATCTGGGGGATCGCCGCGGGAACCATCGCCGGAATTTTGTTTCGGCCCCGGCATTGGCCGGAGGCGATCTGGGCTGCTCTGGGGGCCGGCCTGTTGGTCCTGCTCGGCCTGTTGCCGCCGGCGGCGGCCGGGAGAGCCATCGGGAAGGGAACGGACGTCTATCTTTTTCTTGCGGGAATGATGTTGTTGGCGGAGCTGGCACGCCGCGAAGGAGTTTTCGATTGGCTTGCAAGCCACGCCGTGCGGGCGTCTCGCGGTTCGCGCACGAGATTGTTCGGGCTCGTCTACTCCGTCGGAATTCTCGTGACCGTCTTTCTCTCCAATGACGCCACCGCCGTGGTTCTGACGCCCGCGGTTTATGCCGCCGTTAAAAAGGCCAGGACCGGCGCGCTTCCCTACCTGCTGAGCTGCGCGTTTATTGCGAACGCCGCGAGTTTCGTTCTCCCCATCTCCAATCCAGCCAACCTCGTGGTTTATGGAAAGCAGATTCCGCCCCTGGTTCCGTGGCTGAAGGTGTTCTTCTTGCCGTCCTTGATCTCCATTGCGGTTACTTTTCTCGCACTGCGGCTGATGTCGAATAAGATGCTGAAGGGCAGCATAGAGGATGGCCTCGAATTTTGCGCACTTTCCACGGAGGGAGTGCGTGCAGCTTGGGGACTTGCGCTCGCCGGAGCCGTCCTCATTTCCGCCTCGGCGCTCGGCTGGGACCTGGGCATGCCCACGTGTGCCGCGGCCGCGGCCGCTGTCCTGATCGCCACTCGCGCGGACAGGAAAGGAATCGTGGGCGTGATCCGCTCGGTTTCTTGGAGCGTCTTGCCATTGGTCGCGGGCCTGTTCGTCCTGGTGGAAGCGCTGGACGGCGCTGGAGCGCTTGGCGGAATCAGCTCGGCAATCAAGCGCTGCGCGGAGCTTCCTCCTCTGGCCGGGTCGCTCTCGGCCTCGTTCGGCGTGGCGCTGCTTTCGAACATCCTGAATAACCTGCCCTCGGGATTGCTCACCGGAGGCGCTCTGCGGGGAATGGTTTCTCCCGATTACGTCCGGCATGCGCTCCTGATCGGCGTCGATCTCGGGCCCAACCTCTCCGTGACAGGTTCGCTTGCCACTGTGCTGTGGCTCATCGCTTTGCGGCGCGAAGGAGAACACGTGAGCGCCTGGACCTTCCTGAAAGCGGGCGCTCTGGTCATGCCGCCCGCGCTCCTGCTCGCGACGGCGGCGGTCACTGTTCGAGCCCGTTAGATTTTCGCCTATCCCTTTTCGTCTATCCCCTTTTCGTCTATCCCCATTTCGTCTATCCCCTCTTCGTCTATCCTTTGATACGCGGCAGCAGAGCCAGGGCGTTGTCCCGATCGATCGCGCGCAGCTCGGCCGCGGTGAATCCGCCGTTCTCGATAAGCCCCTTCGCCACGAGGGCCGCCGATCCGCCGCCGAGCGGAAAATCGGTGCCGAAAAGGATGTGCGAGGTGGGAACCAGCTTCTTGAACGACGGCAGCGTATAGGGATTAAACGCCTGCGCGGTATCGTAATAGAACTTCTGCAGCTCGTAGATCAGCCCCTTCGGAAGCTTCGACGCGGCTCCATTCAGGCGGCTGGTGATGAAGGGAACGGTCCCGCCTCCATGCGACCAGATGAAGCGGATATCGGGACAACGCGTGACGGTGCCATTCACCAGAACACTCAGGATGGTGCGCGTGGTGTCGATGACGAACTCCACGCCGCGGTTCTGGCCGTCGACCAGCGCGGGCTGGCTCGCGCAGGCGGCGCACAGTGGATGAGTGTAAACCACGGCTTTGCGCCGGTTCAATTCGTCCATCAAGGGCGCGAACATCGGATTGCCGAGATATTTCCCCTGGTAGCTGGAAAGAATTCCCACGCCATCGGCATGCAGCGTGTCAAAAGCGTATTCGAGTTCCTTGAGGGCGCCTTCGACGTCGGGTAAGGGGAGCACGGCAAACAGGCCGAAGCGGCCGGGATAGTTGCTCATCATCTTCGCGGCGAAATCGTTGCACTCGCGGGCCACGGCGCGCGCCTTGCCGTTATCGCCGAACCACACGCCGGGATCGCCGACGGAAAGGATCGAGGTCTGGACACCGCCTTCGTCCATTTCGTCGATCGATTTTTGCGGAGTCCAATCAAGCAGAGTCGTCTGGCCGGCCTTCGCGACTTCCGCTCGCATCGTCGGCACCGTGAAGTGGCTGTGCGTGTCTATGCGAAATGGCTTCGTGCCGGCGGGCGCCTGCGCCTCGGAGCGAATGGCCGGAATGAGGGCGGCGCTCCCGAGCGCGCCAACCGTTTTCAAAAAACTGCGCCGGGCTGGGTCGTGAATCGTCATCGCCAATCTCCTATCGCAAAAGCTGCAGTTCGTATGGTACTTCTTCCGATGACGCTTCAGGGCGGGCATTTGTCATCGCGGCAGATATTTCCATGTCATTCGGAGTGAACTAACCTCGCCGAAAGCCGCCGAGGGACCGCCCATCCGCCGATGAGAAATCGTACCCTCTCAGACTCCGAGCTAACTTCTTGAATTCCCATGCTTTTGGAAATCTCGGCTATCGGCGGTGCCGCCATGACGCTGGTACGCGCAGTACTTCCGTGGGATTGGAGAATCGGCGCGGCCCGAATAGGATGCAACTGGAGAGCGGAGTCCCTAGTTTAGCGGCCCGGCCCCGGACATCCGGTTAACGGAGACCAGCAGTTCCGCTCTCGCCAGGTAACCTTATGACCGAACGACAATGGGAACTCTACCGGCTCAGCGTGGTGAAGGAAGCGGAGGAAACGCCACACAAGGCAGCGGTAATACGAGCCATCGAGCACAAGCTGATGACCCTCGACCTCGAAGAGAACGCATCCATACCAGCGGGGGACGGCCTCTCGCACGGCTACGGCAGTGTTTCGGAGAAAAACGGCTTAAATTAACTCATGGATTAAAGTCACGCGGTGAGTCTGTCGATGGAAGTACCAGTGGATCGCCGCAATCATGAACGTCGTCCGGCAAGCTTCCAAGTCCGCGTTACCGAAGTCGATAGCCCCGAATTGTCCGCCTCGGGACAGGCTTTCGAGGTGTCCCAGGCCGGCATTAGCGTCTATTTGCCGCTCCAACTGACGGACGGAAGCGCCGTTCGATTGAACATCAACGACAGCATCCTTTTCGGCTTCGTAACCCATTCCAAACCGGAACGATCCTACTATCGCACGGGAATCGACGTGCTCCAGGTCCTGATCGGCGGATCGGATTTATCGCAGTTGCTTAAGGCCACCCTCGAAGAAGTGATGCCCGAAATCGAGTGGTTAAAGGCGCTGCCCTAGAGCACCTGTTACTTCTTCCCTCGGAAGACGCCAGAGAGTGGCGGCCTGGCGCGGTAGACGCTGTGCTGGCCGGAGTTGAGCCGTTGAGCGAGACCCGGGAGCGCCAAAAGTGCGGCAACGCCAAGCAGCCAGATGGCATGAGGTTCCGGAACCTCCGGATCCGATGCTCCCGGAATCGGGATGCCGGAAGCGTCGACCACGGTGATGTCATCCACGCTCATGGACACGTCTTCTTGGTTCGGGAGAAATAGGTTCGAGCCTTCGAACACAGACATCGTATAGGCGTAGGGCACGCCAAAAGTAACTGGAAGAGAGTAAAACTGGGACCACGGATCGCCGGGGGCAGAGACTGCGAAGTCGAGGGCAGGAATGGCAAAGAAACTGCCAAAATCGTCAGCCGCTCCGCTGACCGACAACCGGAAGTCAAGGAACGCCGATCCGGTCCCCCCAATCACCTCAAGTCCGCCATCCCATTCCGCGCTTGCGAAGATCGCTACATCAGTTCCGACAGAGGCAGGCATGTACCCCGGGGACCCCTGAACCGCTACATAAAACGGTTGGGCGGTTGCGCTTACCCAAGCCGCGGGATTTGTCTCAGCCGCCGGGATGCACGGGCCAGCATCAAGCGTTTCGGAGTTCGCCGTGGACGAAAGCGAGCTGCCGCACGAGCCTGGACCTTGCACGGAAAACGTAAGGCCGATCACGGCATCGGCGTACAGCAAAGCCGGTGAGATAAGTAGCGCCGGAATCCAGCTCGTCCACGTCATACGGCAACGTTTAAATCGGCGATGGGCTAGAATTACGCGTTTAGTCTAGCACCAAGGTCCGGGTAAAGTCCCTAGGATTACGCTGTGGCTTTAGTACTCGCGATAAGACCGGAATCGGAGGTCGTCTGAGATCGTCCGGCAAGGCGTTTGCCCAAGCTTAATTTCGCGAACAAACGCGCGAGACGAAAAACGGCACGAAAGTGTGATAGCCTGATTCACGTTGCGATGCGGCCCTGTCGGCCGCCTGGAAGTTCCAGAGGAAATGATTATGCGCGCCCTGTTTTGCGCCGCCGCTTTTGCCCTGTGTCTCGCCCCTGCATTCTCGGAAACGAGGACGCCACTGTCTCCGGTGACGCTGGTGTACCGTTTCGACGGTCCCACTCCCGAGCTCGTATTCCAGCAAGTACAGATCGAGACTCGGGCCCTCATGGAGCCCTCCTCCTACTTGCCGGATTGGAGGAGCCGCGCAGGACTCACCAGCTCCGACAGTTTTGAGAATCTTGTCGTGGTCGACTTCCACGGACGCTGCCGCACGGGGCCGCGTGACGTTGTAGTGGAGCAAGACCAGGCGCTCGGACGGGCCCACGTCGTGAACGGGGTGGTGTTGCCGTTCATCGAAATCGAATGCGGTCGCGTGCAGGCGTTTCTTCGTTCGACTCTGCGAGGCGGCCAGGAACAGAACTCCGATCTGGCTCTGGGACGCGCGCTGGCACGGGTAGTCGCCCATGAACTCTATCATGTGCTGGCCGGCACGATGTCGCACTCGCGAAGCGGCATCGCGAAACCAGCTCTCTCCGGAAACGATCTGGTCTCCCCCCGTCTTGCGTTCACCTCCGGCGAACTTGACCGGATGAGAGCGCCGCAGGACCACCCTCCCGAGGTGCACGTTGCCCGCGGAGGCCTGGAGTTCGTTCAGTAACAACCTCATCGAGCGGTCTTTGTTGTATAAATTGCCGCGCCCGCTCGCCTTATCCATCCGCGTTTCGATGCCGCCGTCATTTCATGAGCCACCTGACTACGCTGTAATCGGCGGCCGCGAGTTGTTTTGGTAATTCGAGGTGACCGTAATGGGTCATGTCCGGGTCCCAAACAATGAGCCGGACTTGCGCCGTGGGATTCACCCGCCGGTACTCGTTCGCGACGTACACTTCCGGGGCTCTCATCGGATCTTCCGGCAACCAGTGATTCCGATCAAAATGAGCGACGGTCCATACCATTTTCTTGTAGCCGTCCATGCGCGTGTAGTGGGTGGAAAAAAGATCCTTATCCACATCTTCAAGATTTACTCCCCAAGGATTCCCACTTTTCTTGAGCAGCCCCTCGAGTTCCACCTCGATGCGGCCTTTCTGGTCGATCGCGCCGCCATGCTCCAGATCCTGAATCTGTTGCTTGAACTGCGGACGCCGGCGAGCTTCCTCCGCCAGCCACGCGTCGGCGATATTCGCAACCGACATGCCGGGTTCGTAGAGGGGGTTCAAAAACCAACTGTACCCGTGGCTATAAGCCGCCGTATCGCGCCGGCTCAGGAGTTCCAGGGGCCTCTTTGTTCCGCCACCGCCCTCGCCATCGACTCCACGGCCGCGCGCCGGTATTTTGATCGCTCGGGTAAGCGCCAGTCTCGCGGGGCCTCCGCTGCCCCAACCAAAGTAGCGCCCCTTCAGGCGTGCGCCGAGTTCGGGATCTTGATAGGAAAGCATCGCCAGCTCCCCGGACGTCGAGTGGCCGATCAGCAGGATGTCGCCCTGAGTATTCTTGAGCACCAGGGCCTTCAGTCCCTGCATCACCACTTGATTGTTCAGCAGGACATTACGGACCTCGTCTTCCTGCATGGGAAGGTCTCTATCGAGTAAGTATTGGGGCTGTCGCTGGAGACTTTGAATCGGTTCTTCCCAGCCTCCATACTTGAAATTACCGGGAATGGTGACAATCATCACATTCAGCTTCTGCGCCAGATATTGCGCCCAGCCCGGCCGATTCTTTAGATCGACGAAGAATTCATAGAAATTCGCCGCGCCGCCGTTCATAATGATGAACCACGGGTATTTCTTGGCGTCGGGATTGAGGCTGGTTAATTTTAGCCCGGTGATATCCCAGTCCATGTTGTAGCGTTTGTAGCGCTCGACGAGCCACTCGGCCTTGTAGCCGAGTTTTTCTGCCGAAATTTTCGCTACGTCGCGAGGATCGAAGGCGCCGCCGGGAGCGCTCAGCGCGAGATCCGTGACTGCTTTGCCGCCGTCGGGCAGCTCGAAACCTTCGCCGAGTGCTCGAAAATCCGGCTCCGGCAGAGAAACAAACGTCGACTTGTCATCTTCAAGCAACTTCCAGATCTTCTCTTCCACGGCTCGATTTGTCCAATCCGGTGCGTTGCTGGCGCTGCGGAGCTGTTGGGCTCCGGCAGCGAGCAACAGCATGCCCAGGGTGAAGCCGAGGGCAAAAGCGATACCGGATCGCTTTCTTCGAATATTGCTCATCGTATGTTCGTTCCTTTCCGGGCGAATGTTGCTGTTCCTTTCTATTGATGATGAGACCGATTCCTGTTGCTGTTACCGAATCACTTAGCCCACACGAGTGAGGCCCGGGAGTCGATCCGTCCAGGGGCGATAAGCTCGCCCGCAGCCGAACAGGGGGCTCCCCGGCGCAGACGCACCGAGAGCGAATGAAATAGTTGTCGACGGATGTACCTTACTTGGCGGTAATCTGCGTTGACAGCCGCGGCGTGACGGGAACAGCGTGGGTGCCTTCCGTAAGGTCAATCAAGTGTACTGTCGGAGGGAAGCTTCTGTCAACGCTTTTAATCATCAGGGTTCCGACGATCTTTACCATCTAAATTTTCGATATTGGGATTCTCCTGAAAGCGAGAAATCCTCGTCGGGCCCAGCAAGGCGGCGAGCTTACCTCGCCGAGCGGAATCCAGTGCCGAAGCGTTATACTCGACCTTCAGGCCCCGTCTGCGTTCACCCCCGTCGGTTTCAGCAGTCCCTATGACCCACAACTTCACAGCAGCCGATCTGGCCGTCAAATCTCTTGGACCCTGCCGCATCGATTCGCCTCTGTTGCCCTTGCTCGAACAGCGCAGGCGAACGTTTCATAATGTCGACGAACAGGATCGCGTACTTTTCGACGACACGCTTTCCAGCCTGTGCGAACGCAACCTGCCCGTCGACCAGCTCCCCGCGTTCGAACCTGCCGGTCCGCGCCGCAAGATATTTTTCGACCCGTCCAAGGTACGGGCCGCCATCGTTACCTGCGGCGGCCTGTGCCCCGGCTTCAACGACGTCATCCGCAGCCTGGTGCTGGAGCTTTACAAGGGGTACGGCGTGCGCAAGGTGTACGGCTTCTGCAACGGCTATCAGGGTTTCATCGCCAAATACCGCCGCGCGGTGCTGGATCTGTCGCCGGACAGCGTGGCCGGCATCAATGAGCAGGGCGGCACCATCCTGGGCACCTCGCGCGGCGAACAGGACCCCGAAGAAATCGTCGACTGCATGGAGACCATGAGCATCAACATGCTGTTCGTCATCGGAGGCGATGGCACGCTGAAAGGCGCGCGAAGAATCACGGACTGTATCGCGAAACGCGGCGGGAAGATCGCGGTCGTCGGCATTCCCAAAACCATCGATAACGACATCATGTTCATCGATCAGAGCTTCGGCTTTCAAACCGCAGTCGCCGAAGCGACCCGCGCCATCCGTTCCGCTCATGTCGAAGCGGAAGCCTCTCCCAACGGCATCGGGCTGGTGAAGCTGATGGGCCGCCACTCCGGCTTCATCGCGTGTTACGCGTCGCTCGCCGTGAGCGTCACCAATTTTGTTCTGATTCCCGAAGTGCCGTTCGAGTTGGAAGGCGACGGCGGCTTCCTGAACGTTGTGCGCCAGCGCCTGGAACGGCGCGGCCACGCGGTGATCGTCGTCGCCGAGGGTGCGGGTCAGAATCTGATGGCCGCCGCCGGCAACTCTACCGACGCCTCCGGCAACGCGAAGCTTCGCGATATCGGCGTCTATTTGAAGAACCGTTTGGTCGATTACTTCGCCGGGACCGGCATGGAGTGCAACCTCAAATACATCGATCCGAGCTACGAAATCCGCAGCGTGCCGGCCAATCCTTTCGATAGCGTCTATTGCATTCGGCTCGCGCACAACGCGGTCCACGCCGCCATGAGCGGCAGAACCGAAATGGTGGTGGGGAGGTGGAACGGCCGTTTCGTCCACGTCCCCATGCCGATGGCCGTTCGTGAACGCTACGTGGTGGATACGTCGGGCGATTTGTGGACCAGCGTCCTCGAGGCCACGGGGCAGCCACGGGAGTTCCGCTAGGAGGATGTTGAAAAAGGGGACAGACTACTCTGTCCTACTCGTAAAACTCATGATTTCACGTTAGAACGTGGGAGTGGACAGAGCGGTCTGTCCCCTTTTTCAACAAGGCTAGGAGGCAACCGCCGCTTCGCAAGAACCCCCGCCCGACCCCTCGACGACGCTTGGGGAAGGGCGTATTATACGAGGTGGCTGAAAACGGTCGACTTGGGCAGGTTCAAGGGACCGTTGCGCCTATGGGAGGCACGATGAAGACCACGCTGGGCTTTGCGACATCCGCTTCCGCGATCATGTTTCTGTCGATCGCGTTTACTTCTCCAGTGGCCTTGGCCGAGGATCAAGTCACCTTCGCCAGGGACGTCATGCCGATCCTGCAGGATCATTGCCAGATCTGTCATCGCGCCGGAACGTTCGCTCCCATGTCGCTGATGACCTACGAAGAAGCGCGGCCGTGGGCGAGGTCGATCCGGCAAAAGGTGCTGGCTCGCGACATGCCGCCGTGGTTTATCGATAAAAATGTGGGCGTGCAGCATTTCAACAACGATGCTTCGCTGACCGACAAGGAAATCGCGGTCATCGCGAAGTGGGCGGATAACGGAGCGCCGCTCGGGAATTCCGCCGATATGCCGCCTCCGCGCAAGTTCGCCGCCGAAACCTGGCAGATCGGGGAACCGGATCTCATCGTGACGCTGCCCAAAGACGTGATCGTGAAGTCTCATTCGGCCGATCAATTTCCGGACATTCTGGTCGATGCCAAACTCACCGAAGACCGCTATATTCGCGGCGTGCAGATCATCCCGACCAAGGGCCACGCCGTGATCCATCACATCCGAACCTCCATCGTGGAGCCCGAAGATGAAAGCGTTCATAGCGGCCAGACCGACACGAACGCGGGTCTGGACGTCGGCGAGCAGGGCGTCTTTCTGAACGAGTACGCGATCGGCAAGAGCGGCGACGTTTTTCCGGAAGGCTCCGGGCGCCTGATAAAGGCGGGAACCAGGATCAATTTCCAATTCCACCTGCACGCGATCGGTACCGAAACACCGACGAACGTCGCGCTCGGCCTGACGTTCTACCCGAAAGGTTACGTGCCGAACCACGTCATCACGTCGCTGACCGTAGGTGTGAACGAAATCGACCTTCGTCCGCACACGGACAACATCCGGTCCGACGCGTATATGCCTCTGCCGAAGCCAACCCGGCTTCTGTCCTTCCAGCCTCACATGCACAGCCGCGGCAAAGCGGAATGCCTCGAAGCCATTTATCCGAATGGCAAGACCGAAACACTGAGTTGCGCCCGATTCTTCTACAACTGGCACCTAAACTACACCTACAGCGACGATGAAGCCCCGCTCCTGCCGGCCGGGACGATTCTGCATTCCATCATGTGGCACGACAATACGGATTCGAACAAGAACAATCCCGACCCGGATGCCCAGATCACCTGGGGGCAGCGCACCATCGACGAAATGGGATCGGCGTGGCTCAGCTACTATTACATGTCCGACGCGGATTTCAAGAAGGAAATGTCGACGCGCAAGCCGAATCCGAAAATGCTCATGACTTCGCGCTCGTCCGATAACTGAGAGCGCGGATGACGAAGCATCGATCCGTGAAAAAGGGGACAGACTACTCTGTCCCTTCTGGCAGATCTCTGATTCTTGCGGCCCGCGCGCTTGTGGACAGAGCGGTCTGTCCCCTTTTTCCGCGCGCTCTTAAATTGTTCGTCGCGGCGCTTCTGTTTGTCTGCGCGGCGATTTTCGGCCTGTACGCGCAGGCGCCGTATGCCGTGGGCACGCACTATGCGCGGGGTCAGGACGTCAGTCCCACTTTTGAAGGATGGGAAGGCAATCCGGACGGCACGTTCACGCTGTACTTCGGCTACTACAACCGGAACTCCGACGAAGAAATCGATGTTCCGATCGGCCCGAATAATCACTTCGATGGCGACGCAGATCAAGGCCAGCCGACTCATTTTTACACCGGCCGAAGATGGTTCGTGTTTAAGAAGACCGTGCCCAAGACGTGGACGCAGAACGATCGATTGACGTGGACGCTGACCAGCCATGGCCGCACCAACGTATCGAAAGGCTGGCTCCAACCCGAATGGGAAATCGACAAAGCGTTGATCACCAAGAATAGCCCCGGCGATCCTTTCCTGCGGATTACGAATTCAACCCCCAACCCCAACAACAAGCCCCCCGAGATCACCGCGAGCGCCGCGGCATCCATTACCTTGCCCGCGAAGGCCACGCTCACGGCAAGCGCCACGGACGACGGAATTCCCAAACCCGGTCCTGGCGGCAGGGCGGGGCGTCCGCAAGGTCTGCAGATCCGTTGGATCACCTATCGCGGGCCCGGAAAAGTGGTCGTCGATCCGGAGACCAGCCCCGTGGTTTACGGCAAACCGCTCGCATTTGAGGCCGCCGCGAGTTTCAGCGAGCCCGGCGCCTACCGGCTCCGCGCGATCGCCACGGACGGATCCCTTTTCTCGACCTACGATGTGGATATCGACGTAAAGCCAGCGAAATAGATTCGCTCAGCCGGCATCCTCTAAAATTCCGGCGCGGGCTTCACGACGTCCGCGGTCACCGGAACGTGTTCCAGAATCTCGATGCCGAAAGCGTCGACTCCCAGCACCTTGCGCGGATGATTGGTCAGCAGCCGGATCGTGGAGAGTCCAAGGTCGGCCAGGATCTGCGCGCCGATACCAGTCTCTTCCTGCGGCGGAGCCTGTTCATGACGGTGCAGCGCGGGCGTGTGATGCTGTCTCGCTCCCAGGCCCGTTTGGTGCAGATACACGAGTACGCCCGAGCCCTCCCTGGCGATGCGTTCCAGCGACGCGCGCAGCGTATCGCGGCATTCGCATTGTGTCGAGCCGAACACGTCGCCGAGCAGGCAGCGCGCGTGCATGCGCACCAGTACGTTTCTCGCCCCGCGCACATTGCCGCGAACCAGGGCGAGGTGCGCCTCGCCGTTGATCGGGCTGACGTAGGAAACCGTCTTGAAGGACCCGAACTCCGTCTCCAGGCATCCCTCGCCGCGGCGTTCGACGAGTTGCTCGTTGGAGAGGCGGTAGCGGATCAGGCTCGCGACCGAAATCATCTTGAGCCCATGGCGGCGGCAAAATTCCGTAAGCTGCGGGACTCTCGCCATGGAGCCGTCATCGTTCATGATTTCGCAGATCACCCCGCCCGGGTGCATTCCGCACATGCGCGCCAGATCCACGGCGGCTTCGGTTTGTCCGGCCCTCACCAGCACGCCTCCCGCGCGCGCGCGCAGCGGAAACAGATGGCCGGGACGCGCCAGATCCTGCGGCCGCGCCTCGGGACGCATGGTGACGTGAATCGTATGAGCGCGGTCGGCCGCGGAGATGCCGGTGGTCACGCCCTCGGCCGCGTCGATCGATTCGCAGAACGCGGTGCCGAAGCGCGAGGTATTCTTGGCGGAAATCAGGGGCAGATGGAGCGCATCGCAAATCTCCGGCGCGAGCGCCAGGCAGATAAGTCCGCGCCCATGCATCGCCATGAAGTTGATGGCTTCGGGCGTGATCGAATCGGCGGCCATGGTGAGGTCGCCCTCATTTTCACGATCCTCGTCATCGACCACGACCAGCATCCGGCCGGCGCGAAATTCCTCCAACGCCTCGGGGATAGAAGCAAACGGCATTTAATTTAAGGATAGCGAACGTCGCGGCCCCCTAATAGTTGACAGTCCTCCATGCTTGCTTGGGCCGTCTGAGCCCTTCTATAAGTTCGAACCTCACAGTGCCCCGTGGGGCCCGCGCTTGGACCCAATTCCGCCATGCGCTTCTCTACATCCGCGGCGATCGCGTGCAGCCATTCAAACCAACATCTCGTCATTCCGAGCGTAGTCGAGGAACCTGCTTTTTCTCGCCGCCGGCCAAACAGCAAATCCCTCTCCCGCAGGGCGGGATCGGGATGACAGCAGGGAGAGTTCATCATTCGGGGAAGAATCTCTGAATCACACACCGCTCGCCCTCGGCGGTCAGATCGCGTTGCGCCAACCAGCGCTTTGCATTCTAATAGACAGTCAAGGAGGACTTACCAATGATCGTAGTTCGAAATAGCTTTATCGCGAAACCGGGGAACGCGGGTAAACTGGCGGCCATGCTCAAGGAGGCGACGGCTGTTGCCGAACTGCCCTCGGTTCGTGTCTTGACCGACATTACGGGGGATTTCAACCGTGTCGTGATGGAGTATCAGGCGGAGAATCTCGCCGCGTTTGAGGCCACCATGAAGCAATACCATACCAACGAGAAGATGCGCGAAAAAATGAAGGGCTACACGGACCTATGGATCACGGGCAGCCGGGAGATTTTCCAGATCGTGTAGCGGGCCGCAACCCCAACGGCGGCCTTGTCGCCATATAAATTACTGGGTCTCAAACCCACGCGTCGTCATTCCGAGCGCAAGTCGAGGAACCTGCTTTGTTCTTCGCCGGACAAAAAACAGGTCCCTCGACTACGCTCGGGATGACAACGCGTGGGAGGACGTGAAACCGGGAATTTCCTATTCCGCCATTCGCTTCTCCAGATCCGCTGTGATCGCGGGTAGCCGCTCGGGATTGCGCATCAAATTTCGCACGCCGTCGGAGTGGTAATTGTCATACAGCAACTCCACTGCTTCGAGCGCCATCGCGTACGCGACCGCTGCGTTGTGCGCGTCCAATCCCATCCATCCCTGCGACAGCATACTGAGTTTGGGTAAGTTCCCATCGCTTGCGAGCTGTTTCAATTGCGCGCGGACTTGCGGGCTCAGACCGTCGCCTGAAAGTTTTTGCGCCATGCCTTCATGTAGCCAGGAGGGCCACGGCCCAATCATCGCGAGGCAGGCATGGACCGTCTCATGCGTCAGCGCCTTTTGCATGTTCGCGTCGAACTGCTGACCGGCCGCCGCGGGCATGTGGATGCGTCCATCGAACAGGCCCCCGGACCACTCGGCGGCGCCAGTCGTCTTGAAGTAGGCTTCCCGGCTTTGCACAATGGTCGGAATCCGATCCTTCGTCGTGCAGCCCAGTTCGAAGGAAATGCGGGCGTAGGTCTGATCCACCAACTGGACCATCTGGCGCGCGGTGTCCACGGGGACCGTGACATCGTCATAGCGCAGCACCACGCGCATGCCGTAGAGCGTCTCCTTGCTGACGTCGTTCTTCACTTCGCGATCCACACTCGCATACAACCTCTCGAGTTGGGCGTCGGGCACGAGATCCAGCGATTTCCGCCAGTATCCCAGGGCCTGTTTATTGTCCTGATTCTTCCATGCAGCCAGACCCGCCATCGCCAGGACACCGGCATCGTTCGGATGCGCCCGAACCTCCGGTTCCAACATGCGGAGCGCGTCTCCGGGACGTCCTTCCTCGATAAGGCGCTGGGCATCATAGAGGATACGGCTGCCTTGAATGCGAATCCCGGCGTCGGCCGGCCCCGCACTTCCCGTTGCAGCTCCACCCCCCGTCGCCTCTGGCGTCGCAGGAGAGGCCGTGACATCAATCCATGCCGCGCCCTTGCGGGAGTTGTCGAATACCTCCAGTCCGTCCAGGGCGCTCGCCGGAAGATATCCGTCCAAGGTCTTGCCATCGATTTCCGCCGAAACTTTGTAGCACGGCGTCGCCTCGCCGGACATCGCAAAGCGCAGTTTGAGGATCGCGCCAGCCTGCAGGGTCGCCACCACAGGCGCATCGGGCGAGCAGCCGGAACGCAATGGTGTTCTTTCGTTTTTCACCGTAAGAGCCAGCAACGAAAGCAGGAACCAGGCCGCCATTACTTGAGCGTACGGCCAAGGGGCGGGGAAGTCGCTCAGGCAGGCGCCTTAGCGCGCCTTAAGTAGAACCTTATATATGGGTCCCGAACTATGGGAGTGCACAGCCGGTAAAAGATCTATTCGACTTCGTGAATTTCCGGTCCCGAAGCTACGTGGGCGACGGGGCGTTTCCCCCGAGAAACCCTGCCGCCTGTTGGGCTCGGCCACGTCTCCAAATCGTCGGCCCCTGAAAGGAGCGGGGAATCTGGTCTGGCAGGGCTCTTCCGCGAAGTACTGTATCCAAAAGCGCGAGTACCCTTGAAAAATGCAAACTCGGCCTGGCCTCTCGGCGTCGGAGCGCAGATCGCCCATGCAGCGACTACCACCAACAAAAGGAACAGAATTTGGATCGTGCCAGCCTCCCTTAGCCCCCTTATCCGACATTCTTTGACCAAGGGTACACACCCCCGTACTAGCACCCATACGGTACCGTTTCTAAGGTAATGCAAGTGCCTTAAAAATCAGGTACCTGAGACGATTTCCGGGGCCAGGTTAGGCATAACCCTGATTCTAGCCGGAAGTTTCCGATGATAGAGTTCTCGTAGTGGCGGGTACAACTGCCGCAAACGAAGAGGGAGAGGAGAACTAGAGGACACATGAAGAACTTACTGCTTAAGCTGAAGGTGATGAAGGATACTCGTGGACAGGACCTCATCGAATACGCCTTGATGGCGGGTTTTGTGGCCGTGGCCGCCGGTGCGATTATGCCTGGCGTTGCGACGTCGATCAGCACGATCTTCTCGAAGGTCGGTTCCGTGATGACGAACGCCGCCGGTCAGGGTAGCTAAACAACCAAACAACAACAACGCGATTTTTCGAGGGCGGGGGCGAAAGCTTCTCGCCTTCCGCGTTTTTGGGCGTGCTTTTTCGATACCAGGCCCTCCGCCCCGTCCCCGCATCGGTTCATCCCCCTTCTAGCGCCTACGATCAGACCGGCTTTGACTTGCCCGAACGTCTAAACCAAAGATAGTATTAAGGGAAAAGGAACGGCCCCGGCGAACGGTCCGCCGCGGTTTTGGCCAGGAGCTCCAAGGATGGGGTTCTCCTGCGTGCCAGAACGATCGCGACGTCGTCCTGGTATACCAGCGTCCATTTGTCTTCCAGTCGCAGCAAGTTCGCGGAGACCGAGTTCTTTTCGAGCAGGGCGACGTCCGCCCTATGGTCGCGCAGTAACCGATCCCAGTCGTTTACTCCTGTTTGAAAATTGAGGTACTGCTGATAGATCTCTCCCGGATAAACGGTTTCCCGCCGGCCGTCCACCATCACCTTCACGCGTGGTCCCAGGTGCCAGATCAGGTACTCACCCCAATTGAATCTATGGATCAGATTTCCTTCGTATCCGCTTGCAGCAAGGAATCTTACGGCGTTGACCGGAAATTGTTCTCCCACCGAGATGCTGATCGGACGCCGGAGAGTTGCCGCTACCAGCACCGCGACGCAGACGATCGGAAGCAGCGCGGCCCAGCTTGGTACTGCGCGCCCGCGACTGCTTTCGAGCGGCGTGCGCCTCGAGGAACGCGATGTCTCGCCGATCCTGGCCAGTAAATCCGCGATATGCGGTCCCGCCAGCACCACTGCGGCGATCATAAAAAGCGGCCCATGCCGCAGGGCGGCAAAGGGCATGAGCGCGGATATACCGAATAGAACCGTCAGCCGCCAGGGCCTTTCGAGGCGGCTGAGCGCCAGACCGGTCACGCTGAGAGCCAGTACGGCAACATACATGATCCCGTAGGGTGTCGTGATCCCTAACGGCTCCCATTCGACGATTTCCGGTCGCGGGACCGAAGCCGTTCTCGCCAGAAATACAAGCAAATGCCAGCCGTAAGGATTTAAGCAGGTCGCGCCCAGCGTCACGGCAATCGGCAGAACGGTCTGCCCGAGGCGTCTTCGGTCCGAGGCGACCCTCATCACGCCCCACATGCCGAGAATGCAGAGGCCGGCGAGAAAACCGCCGTGCAGGTTGGCCCACACAGCATAGAGCGGAGGCAGCATCCACAGAGCCGTCCTGCTCCCGTATTCGGCGCTGGAAATCGCGATCAGCGTCGCCGCGAACGCCGGAATGGTGAAGAGCAAAGGCCGGAGCATCTGAAAAGGCGGCAGGAGAGCGATGAACGTCAGAAGCACCACGCCCGCTCGATCGCTCGATACTCCCCGGCGCAACAAATGCTGGTATCCCAGCGTCCCTGTGAGCACCGCAAGAGCTACCTTCAACAGAACGAGCCCCGCGGCTCCGGCCAGCTTCCATGCCGACGCGTAGAGCAGCTCCGCCAGCCATTCGTGATTCGTCCAGGGCGCGCCCGCCGCCGTATAAGAATAGCGATCGACTGACGGAATCGAGTGGGACGCGAGCATGTCCAGCCCGAAGCGCAGGTGTCCCCACAAATCCGGGTCGGCTTGCGTCGGGAGCGTCACAAAGCAAAGCAACGCCACGGCCAGGAGAACCATGGAGGCTTGCCAAACGTCTACCCGGGCAGGCGAGCTCTGCCGGATCAACAGTGGAATTGCGGATTCGGACACTCATTAGGTAGTTCGGTCTCGCGGCCGGTTCCCTTTAATCGGGTCTCCTGGCGAATTGCCTCGACCCATCCGCGCTCCTAGTTCAGCAGCAGCCGTTTCCTCAATTCGAGGTACTTCGGAAAAACGATCGTGTCGATTTCCGGCTGGTTGCTGTTCTCGGGAACCGGCCAGCGCTTCAGGATCGCGCGGGCCTCGTCTTCTTTTCCGGCTTCGAGGAGCGCCGACCCATAGAGTATCCGCTCGATCCCATCCGCGGCAGGCGCGGTCGCAATATAGAGGGCGCGCAGGGCTTCGAGGCCCGAGGGAAACCGGGCCGCGTTCTTCCATACGGTCAACTGACGGCGGATGCGTTCGTCGGGCTGGGCTTTCGCGAGCAGCGCCACGGCCTGATCCTGACGTCCGGTGGCGTACAGCCAGGTCGACTGACGCCACACGGCTAGAGGAACGTTGCTCTTGGCGACGGCGGAAACAAACTTCTGGAACATCGCGTCCGCCCCGGCGAGGTCGCCTGCCAGCCAATGCGCATAAGCGGCCTTGACCATGGGCGCGCCCCGCAGAAAGTTCGGGTCGAGCGCAACCGCTTGGGCGAACTCCTTCTCGGCTTCGCGAAAGCGTCCGTTCATGAAAAAAACCTCGCCGAGCGAATCGTGGGAATTCACCTGGCTGCCCGGTTGTTTTCCATACTCTTCAAAAGTCCTTCGCGCCCCTTCAACATTGCCAAGGAAGCCTTCCGCATAGCCCAGCGCATTCATGGCCGCGGCATCGGACGGATCCGCGGCGAGCACTTTCCGGTACAAATCGGCGGAAGCCTGGAAATTTCGGGCCAGTCCTTGGGCTTGCGCGGCGGCTGTCAATGCGGCCGTGTCGGACGGAGCCAGATTGGCGAGATCGCTCAGAGCGGCCGCCCCCGCGGGAATGTCTTTGCGGATGTTCGCGATCATCACCCGCAGCTCGCCCCGGCTCCAATCCGTGCGCATCGTTTTACGCGCCAGAGCGCGATCGGCAACCTGCAGAGCATCCTCCGTCTTACCCGATTGCGCGAGCGTCCGAATCCAGGACAGCCACGCGGCCCCGAAATCGGGGTCGAGTTCGACCGCGCGTTCGAACGCTCCCTGGCCCCAGGCCTCGACGGCGAGAAGGTTCGAAGTGGAGAATCCGCGCGCCCGCGGATCGAGCCTGCGCGCTACATCGTCGACAGCGGCCAGGAGCGTTCCAGTGGTGAATGCGGCCGGCTCGATCCGCAGCGAGGCGGCATTTTCGATTTCGAAATGGACGCGCAGCTTCCCATGCTCGCGCGTGAAGTACGTGTGCAGAACCTGGGGTGCGCTCACCACACGCGCATCGGACAGCGAACCTACGCGTATCGGGGCGACCTGCAGCGACCCGGCCAGCTCGTCTCCCAGCATCGCCGGTCCGGCGTTGCGAACCCAATCGAGCGACGCATCGCCCGTCAGGTTTTCAAAAGGCAGCACCGCGATTCTGCGCGGATGTCCGAGGCTCGATGGTGGCGATGCTTTTCCGCAGGAAAAGCCGAGTACGGCAAGAACGAAGAGCGCAACGGCGCTGCCGCTTGCGACGAAACCGCCTCGCTGAACAATCCTTGAAAACACTCCCGTCGCGCGTGGGGCGGGGGTCGCGGACGCGCCGCGGGCGCGGCTGACGGGAGCTTGGCGGATCAGAGGACTTTAGGCTCCGTGGCCATGATCTGTTTGAACTCGGGATCGTCGCGCAAACCCGCGAATTCCGGCTCCTCCTGAAACTTGTTTCGTTCCTTGAAGCCTTCTTCGAGAGCCTTGCGAATGTACTGGAGCGCGTCGGAGTTCTTGCCCTGCTTCGCCAGCGACTTTGCCAGGTAATAGTGGTACTTCGCGCGATCCGCGACGTTGCGATCCTGCACCAGCGACCCGACCGTGCCGCGGTTGTCGAGCACCGTGGGATCGAGTTCCAGCGCCTTTTGCAGCGCCTCCGTGGAACGCTCGTATTGCTTGCGCTCGAAATACGCGTTGGCCAGGTTGGCCCATGTAGACGCCGCGTCGGGCTTGACGCGAAGAACCTTGCGGAATTCGTTGATGGCGCGGCGGTAGGATTTCTTCGAATAGTAGATGGTGCCCAGATTGTTGATCGCGTCGGCGAATTCCGGATCCATTTTGATCGCCCGCTGATAATACTTGCCCGCCGTGTCGATATCGGCGAGTTGATGGTAGGCGATGCCGATTTTATTGAGCATCTGGGCCGAAACAGGGGCCTGCATGTACGTTTCGATGGCGTCGCGGTACATCTTGCGGGCCATATAAATATCGCCTCGTTCGGCCGGCGTCAGGACATGCGTAGCGCCACTGGCGCTCTGCGCATTCGCACTGCTTTCTCCGTTTGTGAGCCCATTCTTCTGGGCGATCGCCGGACTGCCTGCTTGAATGAGAAATCCCACCCCAAGCACCAGGGAGAGAGTAGACATTCATCCCCTCCTTCGGCAAAAGGGATCGGCGGCGCGCGCCATCCCGTTTTGCTCTTTGATGCTTACTTTAGCATCCTTTGCGGAAGGCGGGATGGACTCAACGCAACCTCCCGGCGGAAGCGGCGAAAGCTTCTCAGCCGGCGTTCTTGCCGCCCTGGCTCGGGGCGAATACGTCGATGAGCTGGCTCACCACGTATCCGAGGGCGACGCCGATCGCCGCGCAGCCGATCAAAGCGATGGTCGGGCTCACGCCCAGCATGTCACTGATGGTGGATGCAACAACGGCGCCCACTAAACCGCCCGCGAGACACGCGAGCAAACGTATTTGCACGATGTTCCTCCTGCAAGAATCATCGGGCAGACCGGGACGCAATGCACTAGGGATTCGATCTTTGATGACGTCTGAGGTCACCTAGAACGCTGGTCATTCCTCCGCAGTACTTTGGCGAGGAGGGGACCAGATGCGCGCGCCGTCTCTCCCATGATCTCGTCGAAAGGAATACAAGGATGCTTCCGCGGGAACTATTTTCCGCCTTCCGAGCAGACCGGTCCCAGCCACTTCGCGGAATATGTGTAATTCAGGTTCATGGAGCGGGCGCCGTTGGAGACGGTCATCTGCATCGTGCCCTTCACCGTTCCCGAATCGACGGCCTCCAGTTTCAAGGTCCCGACTTGTTTGCCGCCGCTCTCCTCGCACTCCATGTGCACCTCCTGCTTGGTGGACGTGGAGGTCAGGAAGGTTTGCTTGCACGACTCGCGGCGGATATCCTTGCCGAACGGTTTATCCAGATCTTCCTTCTTCGCACAAGTCTTGTAGACATTGGGTTGGCCGTTGCGGGCTTGCAGGGCGGCTTCGATTTTGGCGCGCTGTTCGGGAGTCATCTTATCCAGTATTTCCTGAGGCACGGGAAGTTGGCCGGTCGTTTGGCCGATGATCGTCGTCTCCCATTGCCCCGGTTTAACCGCGAACGGACTTTGCGCCTGGGCGGACCACGCCGTCGCGCAGAACAGCGCGGCCGCGAGTGAAAAAGAAGTTCGTGCTTGCATCGATTCCTCCTGCGCGACGCCCTAACCGGCGGCGCGTTTCCTTATTATTAAAACATTGTTGGCCGCGGGTGACAGAGGGCTCCTGGAGTCGAGCCGGGAGGCGGCGCGATTCGCCATGCTGGTCGATCAGTTCGGTATCCCGTGGATGATCAACTGCCCGCCCGCGGCTTGGTCTTCGGTCGCAGACGCTATTTGCGAAAAATATCCGTGAACCGATGCCAGAAACCCTTGCCCTCTTTTTTCTCGGGCTCCGGCGGTGCCGCGGGCGTGATCCGGATGCTACGCGGAGCTGCGCGCGGAGGCGCCTGGGCGGCCTCGGCGGTCACGACGGGTGTCTGCGAAGAAGGCGCGGCCGACGGCTCCCAGCCGGCGATCTGCGTGCGTCCGCCGCCATGCAGCGTGCAGGCTTCGACGGGCTGCGTCCCGGCGATGAACACCTCGCTGTGGACCTTCGGGCAATTGGGAGTGGCGAGCAGGCCGGTTTCGGAATCGACATCGGCCGTCACGATTCCATCGGGCGCCTGGAACTCGTGCACGTTGCGATACTCACGGTGCTGATGCGCGCGCTTCATGAATTCGGTCCAGATGGGCAGGGCGCTGCGCGCGCCCTCCAGCTTGAAGTCGCGGTTATCGTCGAAGCCCACCCACACCACGCAGATCAGCTTCGAGGTGAATCCGGCGAACCAGCCGTCGCGCGAGGTCCCGGTCTTGCCGGCGGCTGGGAGAATAAAGCCTCGGCTACGCACACCCGCGCCGGTCCCCGAACGCAGCACCTCCTGCAGCACGTTGGTCATGATGTAGGCGACGCGCGGATCCATGGCCGGCTTGCGTTCGATGGTGGATCGATACACTCCGGTGCCGTTATCGTCTCGAATAGCCTTGATGAAGCTCGGCTTGAGCAGAACGCCTTGATTCGGGAATACGGTGTAAGCGCCGGCGATTTCGAGCGGCATGACTTCGTAGGCGCCGAGCGCAATGGAAGGAGTCGGCTTGATGTCGACGTTCATCCCCACGGCGCGCGCCATCGCGGCGACCTTATCGAAGCCCACCATCTCGCCCACCTTCACGGCGGGAACGTTCAGCGAATGCGCCAGCGCCTGGCGCAGCGTAACGGAGCCGGAGTACTTATCCTCAAAGTCGGCGGGCTCGTAAATCTTGTCGTCGAAATAGAAGGTGGTGGGCTCATCCACGACGGTGGTCGCCGGCGTAATCACTTTGCCGCCATCCTCCAGCGCTTCCGCGAAGGCCGTGGCGTACACGAACGGCTTGAACGACGATCCAGGTTGCCGTTTGGCCACCGCGTGATCCAACTGGCTGACGCCATAACTGCGCCCGCCCACCAGCGCCTTCACCTCCCCGGTTTCCGCGTCGAGCGCCACCAGCGCCACTTGCGCCGGCGGGAATTCGTCGGTGCCATATTTTTTCGAGCGCCGCTTCCATTGCTGATCGGTTTCCTGAATGCCGATCCGGACGGCTTCCACGGCGTCCTTCTGCAGACTCATATCGAGCGTCGTGAATACCCGGTAGGACTTGCTCTGGAAATCGTAGGAAAACTTGTTCTGCAGAGTGTCGTCGACCAGGTCGACGAAGTACGGCGCGTCGGTCGATTCCGCGGATTCGCGCACCACTTTCAGCGGCGATGCCGCGGCATCCTGGTATTGCTCTTCGGTCAGATAACCGTTCTCGCGCATCGCCTTCAGCACGACGTTGCGGCGCGTGCGGGCGCGATCGGGATAGCGGAACGGATTGCGTCCGATCGGCGACTGGATCAACCCGGCAAGCAGCGCGGCGTCGGCGGCGGTGACTTGCGTCAGATCCTTGCCCAGATACACTTCGGCGGCCTCGCCGAATCCATGGATGCTGAAACTGCCCTGATGTCCCAGGTAAATCGCATTGGCGTAATCCTCGAAGATCTGTTCCTTGCTGAGCTGCTGTTCGAGGCGGAGGGTGATCAGCGTCTCGGGAATCTTGCGGCGCCATCCGCGCTCCGGTCCAAGCCACAAAGTCCGCGCGAGCTGCTGCGTTAACGTGGATGCGCCCTGCGACCCGCGGCGTTCCTTAATATCGATGACGACGGCGCGCAGAATGCCGACCGGATCGAATCCCGCGTGCTGGAAGAAATGCTTGTCCTCGGCGGAAAGCACCGCGTTCACCATGACCTTCGGGATATCGGCGAAGCGCACCAGCCGGCGCTTCTCGCGCTTCTGATCGAACAGGTTGGTGATGAGCTGCGGCTCCAGGTAGTAAATCGTTCGCTCGGTGTGATCGCGCAGGGAAATAATTTGCGCGACTTTGCCGGATTCGATCTTGACTACCGCTCCTTCCGGATCGTAGGCCTCCGCGCCGGGATTGACTTCGATCGCGTCCGGCCGGAGGTGATACCAGCCGAGACGGTTCGTGCTGGCTTCGGAATATCCTGCGTCGTGCAGATAGGAAGCCAGCTCGCCCACCGTCGCCGGATCGCCCACCATCACCGGCTGCGGCGAGGCGTACAGCAACGAGGTGTTGGCGAAAGGCCCGTGGCGCAGCTTCTCCTCGGTGACGTGCGCGTATTTGACGTAGAAGAACGTGAACGTGCCCACGATCGCGGTCAGAATGAGCGTGATCAGCAGCAGCAGGGCGCGGCCCCACGGGTTCATCACGAGACGGACCAGGAGAGCCTGGCGTTGAACTTTAGCGGACACCGCTATACCTGGCTAGGGAGGTCGTCCCGTTCATTTCTTGGTTTCGGCGAACAGTTCTTTCCAGATGTCCTCGTGCGGCTCCCAGTCGGGGTTTTGCCGCCCGGTGATCTGCAACTCCGCGACTATCAGTGTGCCATGTCCGTAGGTGCAAATGTACTCCGTGCGCGGCGCGCCCAACAGCACATTGGTCCACGAACCCGTGTGCACCGGCATGCGGAGACGCCGCAGACACGCGCGGCAGCGATAGCGTTGATCCCATATGATGCCCCATAATAATCCCGTCGCGAACAGCCAATAGCCCAGCATGAGGAAGGTATAGCCAAGGTCGAATGCGAAAGGATCCCGGGGACGGACGTACATGAAAGTATCCGGCGTTGGCGCGAGCTTGAGCAACATAATGCGGCCGCCCCACAGAAGCACGGCGGCGGCCGTGAGCTTCGCGACCAGGAATCCCCAGTACTTCATATTGGATGGGATGCTGCCAGCAGCACTCCCGTTCCGGCCCCAGCTCCAGTTTGGCACAATTGACCTCCCTACGCTTTAGTACGCTATTGCGACGCCAAGGTTCCTAGACTCCGCGGACTCACGTTTCAAGCAAGTAGTCTCGGTCCATTTATCGTCAGAAGTGGCCTATTCGGAGCAGGGTGGTGCTTTTAAACCACTAAGCGGCTCTCGACAACCCAGCTAAAGAATTGATAATAAATGGCATAGGAATGGTCGGAGGATTGCCTTTAGTATCGCGCAATGAGAGCGTTCTGGGCGGCATCGTTACTTTTTGGGTTGCTGGGACTCGCCGCCCTAGGGCAGAACTATCCTGGAAATAGCCCACAGGGCTATCCGCCCCAAGGCTTTCCTCAGAACCAGCCACCGAACGGCCCTCCAAATACGTCTTCCGTTCCGAACGACGCAAGCGTAGACGCGGATTCCGCAAGTCACGGCGTAGGGCGTCTCAGCCTCATGAACGGGAGTGTATCGGTGTCGCACGGCGACGCCGGGCAGATGGCGGGCGCGGTGGTGAATGCGCCGCTGGTGACCAGTGACCGCGTGCTTACGGGCGCGGATGGACGGGCCGAGGTTGAATTCGACGGTGCGAACCTGGTGCGCGTCGCCGGCTCGACCGAGCTCCGCATGGGAGATCTGCAATATAAACGCTTCCAGGTTCAGATCGCACAAGGACTCGTTACGTTCCGCGTGTTGCGCGACAACGATGCGCAGGTGGAGATCAGCACACCCACCGTGGCGGTGCATCCGCTGAGGCAGGGAATTTATCGAGTCTCGGTAAGTCCCGACGGACTCACCGAAGTTACGGTGCGCGCGGGTGAGGCGGAGATCGCCTCGCCTACGGGATCGGAGCCGTTGCATGCCGGCCAGATCATGATGTCGCGCGGTTCCGCGTCGGACCCCGAGTTTCGCACGGCCTCCGCGCCTGCTCCCGATGATTGGGATCGGTGGAACGCCGATCGCGATCGCGCCTTCGAGAACAACGGCGACGTTGCCCGCTATGTCAGCCCGGATGTATACGGCGCGGAGGATCTCGGAGCTTATGGACGATGGGTCTACGATCCCGCGTACGGAAACGTGTGGGTTCCGAACGAGGGCCCCGATTGGGCTCCTTACCAACAAGGGCGTTGGTCCTATTTGGATTATTACGGCTGGAGTTGGGTCAGCTACGACCCGTGGGGCTGGGCTCCTTATCACTACGGACGGTGGTATCGAGGGAACTTCGGCTGGGCCTGGTATCCCGGAGCGATCGCCGCGCATTACTACTGGCGACCCGCGCTGGTCGGGTTCTTCGGTTGGGGAGCGCCGGGGTTCGGCTTAAGCTTCGGATTCGGCTTCGGCAATGTCGGATGGGTGCCTCTGGCTCCGTTTGAGGCTTACCATCCGTGGTATGGGCGTGGGTTCGGCGGCATTCGCAATACAGCGATCGTAAACAATACGAACATCGCGAGCGTGTACCGGAACGCTCGCGTGAACGGTGCGGTGACCGGCATGCGGGCCGGGGAATTCGGGCGCTCGGCCGTGGGCGGCTCGAATTTCGTGCGTCCTTCGTCCGCCGATCTGTCGCATGTTTCGATGATGAGCGGTGGAGTGCCCCTGGCCGCGAGTCGCGAAAGTCGCGTCTTCAGCGCCGCAAGCGGCAATTTTCAAGGCGCCCCTCGGACTAATCAGAATACGCGCTTTTTCTCGGCATCTTCGCGAGCCACAGCATCCCCATCTTCCTTGGGTAGCGCGGCCCCACGAGGGTCGGCAGCCGGCAGGATATCGGGAGGAACTTCGGGCGGCGCTTCGGCGGCGGGCGGCTGGAGGAGATTCGATCCTTCGACGTCGGGCGCGAGTGGGTTCCGCAACTCCGGAAGTGCCGGCGCGACCTCAGGCAGTGGGACCGTACCAGGATTTCGGGGTTTCCAGAATGGCGGCAGTCAGGCTGGCGGGTTCCAGAGACCCTCTGGAAGCGCCTTCCAAAGCGGAGAGAGCTTCTCGCGCGGCGGCGAGAACCGATTTCAGGGCGGCTCGGCCGGCTCGTCGCAAGCCGTGCGGATCGCTCCGCCGATCGTGAATAATCGCAGCCAAGGTTCGGCTCCTAGGGGGAGTAACGGATCGAGCAGCGGATTTGGTGGACCCCGGCCAAGCTACAGCGCGCCGCGCGCCCCCCAGGGCGGTGGATTCCGTGGCGCTCCCGGCGGCGGTGGAGGACATTCAGGCGGCGGGCATTCGGGCGGAGGCCGTCGCTAAGGTTTCAGAGTTTTGATTTCTTCCCTTAAGGCCTGGTTGGACGAAAGTCCTTCCGGGCCTATTTTTTCGTCACAAAGTGCGAAAGTCGGACCCCTCCGTTTAAAGGCGACATAATATCTGTTATCGGCGTTTCTGTTGCAGCCGTTCTGGACGGATTTAAGTTTCAGCCTTACCCGGCGGGACTGCCGTTTTGAACGCCGGATCGCCCGCCGCCAGCGCTACGGGCGAGACCAGTTCTATTCCGTGGGGTGCGCCCGCGACTTCAGCAGGCGCGCCGTCGAAGTCAAACAAGATGGCGTCGTAACGTTTTCCAGAATTCATGGCGGCGCTGCTTGACGCGTTATAATTTTGAAATGATCAAAGCCACCGAAAAAATCTGGCACAACGGGCGTTTCATCAATTGGACGGATGCGACGATCCACGTTCTGGCGCACGTCACCAGCTATGGCAGTTCGGTGTTCGAGGGACTTCGCTGTTACTCCACGTCGCGCGGTCCGGTGATCTTCCGCCTGCGCGAGCACATGCGCCGTTTGCACGATTCCGCGAAGATCTACCGCATGGACATCGCGCACCCCATCGACGAGCTGTGCGCCGCGAGCGTGGAGCTGGTCCATCTGAACAAGCTGGAGTCCTGCTACATCCGGCCCCTGGTGATCCGCGGATACGGCGGCGTGGGCGTGTACGCGAAGGAATGTCCCATCGAAACCTACCTGGCGTGCTGGGAATGGGGCAAGTACCTGGGGGATGAGGCCATGGAACAGGGCGTGGACGTGTGCGTTTCCAGCTGGACGCGCCTGGCGCCGAATACCCTGCCGGTCATGTCCAAGGCCGGCGCGAATTACATGAACTCGCAGCTGATCCGCATGGAAGCCGCGATCAACGGCTACGCCGAAGGCATCGCGCTCGATGCGTCCGGCTACGTCAGCGAAGGCTCGGGTGAAAATATTTTCGTGGTGCGCGACGGCAAGCTCTTCACTCCTCCGCTGGGCGCCAGTGTGCTGCCCGGCATCACGCGCGATTCGGTGATCCGTTTGGCGGAGGAGCTCTCGATTCCCGTGGTGGAAACGCTGGTGCCGCGCGAAATGCTGTACATCGCCGACGAAGTGTTCTTCACGGGCACGGCCGCTGAACTGACGCCGATCCGCTCCATCGATCGCATCACCGTGGGCGCGGGAAAGCGCGGACCGGTGACCGAGAAACTACAGAAGGAATTTTTTGCGATCGTCGAAGGGCATAAGCCGGACCGCCATCATTGGTTGACGCCTGTGGCGCAACCCGTAGCCGTGCGATAAGGAAGTCGTGCGGCAAGGAAGCTGCCCGATAAGAGAAGCTGGCTTGGAGGAGTGAACCGCGCCGGAATTTCCGAACAAGCACGACGCGGGGCGCGTTCCCCGGTAGTGACGAGGAGGCCCGCGCCCCGGAACGCCGCGCGGTCGGAATCGCAAATTCCACGCGGAACCAGCTTGTGGCCACCTCCCCCGAGACTGGCCACTTACCGGCTCCGCGCGAGAATCTGTACATGGTTGTACCAGGATGTGATGAGTACTGCCAGCGTCATGATGGGGTTTTCAACAGTTGTTTCCCGCGCCATTCCTCGCACTTAGCGGTGTGGGTCTGTGGGATTGCTGTGCATAAACCAGCGCTCCCCTGAAATGTAGCGGGCCGAAGCGCGGACCTGAATCGAATCATGCAACTGACCGGACACGACGCACGCACGGGCGAAGCCGTCCTGATCGAGACCGATCGGGATGGATTGATCCGCCACGTCGATCCCCTGCTCGCCCCAAACCAGGCCGACGATGTGTGGATCGCCGCGGGATTCATCGATGTGCAAGTCAACGGATTCGCCGGCGTCGATTTCAATTCCGCTCATTCCACTCACGAATCGATCGCCCAGGCGATCCGGGCGGTCGCATCTACCGGCGTCACGCGCCTCTTTCCCACCGTCATCACCGGAGCTCCCGATCAGATGCGCGCGGCGCTCCGCAATCTGGCGGACGCGCGGGAAGCGCTGGAATTTGGAAGAGCCCTGGAAGCCTTTCACGTCGAGGGCCCGCACATTTCTCCCGAGGACGCCCCTCGCGGTGCGCATCCCAAGGAATGGGTTCGGCCCCCGGATTTCGACGAGTTCCAAAGGATGCAGGACGCAGCCCGCGGGAATATCCGGATGGTGACGCTGGCGCCCGAATGGCCGGGTGCGCCGAACTATATCGAGCGGCTTACCAGCGAGGGCGTCGTATGCGCCATCGGCCATACGAAGTCTACCGCGTCTCAAATCCACGATGCCGCCGCAGCCGGGGCGACACTCTCGACGCATCTGGGAAACGGCGCGGGCAGTAAGACGCGTACCGAGGAGTTCATCACCGCACAGCTCGCCGAACCGCGCCTGGCCGCGAGCTTCATCGCCGACGGCCATCACCTGCCCGACGAGTTTTTGCGGCGCGCGCTCGCCACTAAAGGCCTGGACCGCAGCATCCTGGTAACCGACGCGGTGGCTCCGGCGATGTGCGCGCCGGGTCCTTATAAACTGGGCAATGTCGATGTAAAGTTGCGCGCGGACGGCCGCGTTACTTTGCGCGATAGCGAAAGACTGGCCGGCTCGGTGCTGCGCATGGACCGGGCGATCGAGAATGCGATGCGCGTCGCGGATCTCAGCTTGTCCCAAGCGATCACTTTGGCGACGACGAATCCGGCGCGCGTCGGGAAAGTCCCCGCGAGGCTGAAGGGCCTCCACCGAGGCGAGCGGGCGGATATCGTGAGATTTCGAATGACGGATGGCCGGATTGAGGTGATCGAAACGTATCTCAAGGGCAAGCTCATATTCGAGGCTGCCAATTAGCAACGGTCAGGTCATCCCGAATAACCACGTCATTATCCCGAGCTTCGCAAGAGGGTTCTGCCACAAGTCCCCAAAACTCACTAAGCTGTCATCCCGAGCGTAAGTCGAGGGACCTGCTGTTAGATCCGCTGTTGTTTCTTAAATGGCAAGGAAGAGGGTTCTGCCACAAGTCCCCAAAACTCACTAAGCTGTCATCCCGAGCGAACTCAAGAGGGACCTGCCGTTAGATCCGCTGTTGTTTCTTAAATGGCAAGGAAGGGGGTTCTGCCACAAGTCCCCAAAACTCACTAAGCTGTCATCCCGAGCGAAGTCGAGGGACCTGCTGTTAGATCCGCTGTTGTTTCGTAAATGGCAAGGAAGAGGGTTCTGCCACAAGTCCCCAAAACTCACTAAGCTGTCATCCCGAGCGAAGTCGAGGGACCTGCTGTTAGATCCGCTGTTGTTTCGTAAATGGCAAGGAAGAGGGTTCTGCCACAAGTCCCCAAAACTCACTAAGCTGTCATCCCGAGCGTAAGTCGAGGGACCTGCTGTTAGATCCGCTGTTGTTTCTTAAATGGCAAGGAAGAGGGTTCTGCCTCAAGTCCCCAAAACTCACTAAGCTGTCATCCCGAGCGTAAGTCGAGGGACCTGCTGTTAGATCCGCTGTTGTTTCTTAAATGGCAAGGAAGAGGGTTCTGCCTCAAGTCCCCAAAACTCACTAAGCTGTCATCCCGAGCGTAAGTCGAGGGACCTGCTGTTAGATCCGCTGTTGTTTCTTAAATGGCAAGGAAACGGAAGCCAATCGACCAAAAACAGATCCCTCAACTTACGCTCGGGATGACAGACTGTGAGAGTTTACGTATGATGGGCAGCGATCGCGCTGACGAGCCCCTCGATCGTGTGCGGGTCCGCCTCCGCATCGATCGTCAATCCGAACGACCGCGCCGTCGCCGACGTGATCGGCCCAATACTAGCGATCCTTCCGCCCGAGCGCTGAAAATCGCGTAAGACCTCGCTCCCTGTTTCCCCTAACGCCGCGACCAGGTTCTTCACGGTCGAGGAGCTGGTGAACGTAATCCAATCGGGCTTGCGCGCGAGCGCTTCCCTGGCCCGCGCGGGAGCGTCGAGAGGCATGATCGTACGATACGCCTCGACCACATCGACCAAGGCTCCGCGCTCGGCAAGAGCCACCGGAACCAGGTCGCGCGCCACCGCCGCACACGGCAGCAGCACACGCTTGCCGCGCAGATCCTCGCCGGCCAACGCTTCCAGAAGGCTCTCGGCGACGTACTCCTTCGGCATGATGTCGACACGCAGATGCAGTGCCTCGACAGCGGCGCGCGTGGCCGGCCCTATCGTGCAGATTTTCGCCCGCAGCGCCCGCAGATCGCGATCCGATTTGTCGAGCGCTTCCACGAAATGCCGGACGCCGTTGGCGCTGGTAAAGATCAGCCAGTCGTAGGCATCCAGCCGCTGAATCGCCTGATCGAGCAGGCTCGCCTCGGAGGCGTCCGCGATTTCGATGACGGGAACAAACAGGATCTCCGCCCCCAGTTCTTCGAGCGGTTCGGCCAGCAAAGGCGACTGCCCCTGATCGCGGGTGACCAGCACCTTTTTGCCGAACAACGGGAGACGCTCGAACCAATTGAAGCGGTCGCGCAGCGAAACCACCTCTCCGATGACGATCGTCGCGGGTGGTTTCAAAACCTCCTTGTCGATCAAATCGGCTAATGTCTCAAGGGTCCCCGCGATGGTCTTCTGATCGGTGCGCGTGGCCCAGCGCACGGCCATGGCGGGCGTTCCTGGTGAGCGGCCGTGGGCGATCAACTCTCGCGCGATCTCCCGAAAATTCACCAGGCCCATAAACAGGACGATGGTTTCCACCGAGCCCACGCGGCTCCAGTCGATGGCCGCGACGCTGTGGCCGGTGACAAAGGTGACGGCCGAGGTGTGCTCGCGATGCGTCAGAGGAACGCCCGTGTAAGCGGCCACGCCGAGCGGCGTCGTCACCCCCGGCACGATCTCGAAGGGAATTCCGGCGGCGGCGAGCGCTTCCATCTCTTCCCCGCCCCTTCCGAAGATAAATGGATCGCCGCCCTTCAATCGAACAACAATGTGCCCGCGGCGTGCGTGCTCGATCATCATCGCGGCGATTTCCTCGAGCGTGTGCTCGTGCTGCGCGCGCTTCTTGCCGACGTAAATCCGCTGGGCCGAGGAACGGGCGTAATCCAAAAGCCGATCGCTTGCGAGGTGGTCGTACAGAATCACGTCGGCGCGCTCCAGCGCCCTGCGGCCCTTGAGCGTGATGAGCCCGGGATCGCCGGGCCCGGCGCCTACCAGGTAGACCTTCATCCTTTCAGAATCTCCCGCGCCCCGGCGTTAAGAAGACGCTCGCCCAGCGTGCGCCCTAGCGTCACGGGCTCCTCGCCGGTCATCGAATCGCGCACCATGCGCGACCCGTCGGGCGACGCGACGATCGCTCTCAAACAAATTCCTCCGTTTTCCAAACGCGCGTGCGCTCCGATGGGCACCTGGCAGCCGCCTTCGAGCGTGGCCAACAGAGATCGCTCCGCCGTCACCGCGCTGCGCGTCGCCGCGTGGTCCAGCCTTTTTGCGAAGTGGTGACCCATGCCGCCATCGGCGCGCGTCTCGATGGCGAGCGAACCCTGTCCCACGGCCGGGCACATGACGGCGGGATCGAGCAGCTCCTGAATGCGGTGACCCCATCCGAGACGCCGCAGTCCCGCCGCCGCGAGAACGATGGCGTCATATTGATCCTCGTCCAGTTTGCGCAGGCGTGTGTCTACGTTGCCGCGCAAATTTTCGATCACGAATCCTCGTCCCATCGCGTTCAGTTGCGCCGAGCGGCGCAGCGAACTCGTGCCGACCTTATCGCCCGGCTTCATCTCCGTGAGCGGCTTTCCGATCCACGCATCGCGCGGATCTTCACGCTCGGGAAACGCCGCCAGCGTCAATCCCTTCGGTAGCGCCGTGGGGACGTCCTTCAGACTGTGCACCGCCAGGTCGATCGAACCGTCCAGCAGAGCCTCTTCGATTTCCTTGGTGAACAGGCCCTTGCCGCCGACGCTTGCGAGCGGAACATCGGTGATCTTGTCGCCAGTTGTCTTGATGATCTCCAGGCGCGTCTCCGCGCCGAGTGCGGCGAGAGCCGCGGCGATGTGGCGGGCCTGCCATAAAGCAAGCGCCGAGCCGCGCGATCCGATCACGATGATTTTCTCGCTCAATTTTTTATTTTCGCCGTGGGGTCTTTCTGTCCGCCAAGCCGGTTATCCGTCGCCCAGCCGGAATAGTTTGCGGATGGTGCTCATCAGCGCAATTCCTTCCGGATCGTTGGCCTTGCGGCGCAATTCGATGATGGGCGTATGCGCGATTTTGTTCACGATGCCGCGCGTAATCGCCTCGATCGCTTCTTCCTGCTGCGGCGTGAGAGAACCGAGCTTGGAGCGCAACCGTTCGACTTCGCCGGCGCGCACGTGCTCCAGGTGCTCCTGCAGATCGACGATCACGGGCGTAACCTCGCGGGTCTTCAGGCGCACCAGCATGCGCTGAACTTCCTCGTCGATGATCTCTTCCGCTTGTTCCGCGACGTTCCTGCGCGTCTCCAGGTTGGATGTCACGACGCGGCCCAGATCGTCGATGTCGTAAAGAAAGACGCCTTCGAGTTCGTTGACCGCCGGTTCGATATTCCGCGGCACCGCGATATCGATCAGGAACATGGGGCGGTTGCGGCGGCGGTTGATCACGTCACGCATCGCGCCGGTGGTCAGGATGAAATGCGGAGCGCCGCTGGAGGCGATGACAATGTCGATCTCGGGCAAAACCGCCAGAAAGCCCTCGTAGTCGATGGCCCTGCCGCCAAACTCCTCGGCGAGTAGATCGGCGCGCGTACGCGTGCGGTTCGTCACGAAGATTTCGGCGGCGCCCGCGCGTCTCAAGTGCCGTGCTGCGGATTCGGCCATCTCGCCCGCGCCCACCAGCAAAACCCGCTTGCCCTTCAGCGTTCCAAAAATATCGCGCGCCAGCTCCACCGCCGCGTAGCTGACCGATACCGCGCTCGACCCGATCTCCGTCTCCGTGCGAATACGCTTGGCGACGTTAAAGGCGCGCGTGACCACCTGGTCGAGAAAGCCGCTCAGCGTGCCGCACTCCTTGGCCATCGAATACGCGGATTTGAGCTGGCCCAGGATCTGCGGCTCGCCGACCACCATGGAATCCAGACTGGAGGCCACGCGGAAAAGGTGCCGGATCGCGTCCTGGTCGTTGTAGTGATAAAGATACGGCGACACCCAGGCCGGTTCCACGCTGCGAGCCTCCGCCAGGAAACTTTCCACCGACTCCTGCGCGTCACCGTTCCCATCGGCCGTCACGGCCACTTCCACGCGATTGCAAGTGGAGAGAATCATGCCTTCGAGCATGCCGGGCCGGTGCGTCAAACGGTCGAGCGCCGCGGGCAGAGCTTTCTCCTCGAACGCCAGGCGCTCGCGCACCTCGACCGGCGCGGTGTGGTGGCTCAGCCCTGTGACGAATGAGTTTCATGGCATCAGCACCGGCCTTAATCCGGCATGCGCAATCCACGTCAAGGCGCCGCAGCCTAATACGATCAGCGCCATCATGGCGGCTTTGCGGCCGCGCCATCCCGCGGAGACCCGCATGAAGATCATCAGGAGGCACAATCCCCAGGTGATAAAGGCTAGTGTGATACTGGCATTCCCCAGCCAGCTGGTACCCAGTTCGATAAAAGCCCACATGACGCCGAAGATCACGCCGAGCGTGATAAAGACGAACCCGAGCCCCATGGAACTGCTGATGACGTTGTCCAGGGTGCCGAGCGGAGGCAGCTTCTCCAGTAGGTTCGGCGTCTTCTTGGACTTCAGCCGCCGCTCCTGCACCAGGTAAAAAAACGCGCGAAACAGCCGTGAGCAGCAGCGCGGCGTACCCGGCCAGCACCAGAACAATATGCACGATCAGCCAGGCGTCGCGCATGCGTGCGTCCGGCCACGCCGAAACGGGCCGCTCCATTTGGGCCACCAGCGTCATCAAAAACACCAGCGGAAACAGCGCCACGGAGGTGCTTGCAAAGCGGTATTTCCAGTCCACGAACAGGAAAACCAGCGCCACCAGAAACGCGCACAGGTTCAGGGTCCCGTAGAAATTCTCGACCGGCAAGGCGGCCCTGCGCCCGGGCGAGCTCCACGATGGCCACTCCGTGCAGCACCACTCCCACACGGAACATCGCCAGCGCGAATCCGTAATAGGTCACCTTTCGGCCGAGAATGACCAGCATGGATTGGATCAGGCCGAACGCGTAGAGCAGCACGGTGATCCGCAGCCAAAAGGTGCTTGAATCTGCCATCTATGTTATTAGTCTACGATTCCCCGGGACCTCGCGCGTTGTGCCTCACCGGGGGCAGCTTTTCAGCGCACCTGGAAACCGCGCCCTGGCAAACCCGTATCCTCGAATTATGGAAATACAACCGTTAAACGAAATACAGCCGTTAAAGGATAAGCTTTGTCTGGTCACCGGCGGTTCGCGGGGCATCGGTGCGGCGATAGCGCGCATGCTGCTGAGGGAAGGCGCGCGGGTCGCCATCTGCGGGAAGAATCAAAAGGCGCTGGATACGGCCATAGCGCAGTTAGACCAGTTTAGTCCAGGTAAAGTCAGCGGGAAAGTTGCCGATGTTAAGGATTATGAGGCGGTTCGAGATCTCTTCGCGTACGTCGACCACGCCCTGGGCGGGCTGGACGTGCTCGTCAACAACGCCGGAGTCGGCCGGTTTACCAAAGCGTCGGAGCTCTCCGTTGACGATTGGGCGGCCACCATCGGAACCAATCTCAGCGGCGCTTTCTACTGCTCGCGTGAAGCTTTACTCAGATTTACTACCCGAGGCGGGGGTTACATCGTCAATATCAGTAGCTTGGCTGGCAGGAACGCATTCGCGGGAGGAACGGCGTACAACGCCTCGAAATTCGGCCTTAACGGGTTTTCCGAAGCCCTCATGCTCGACGCGCGCTACGACAACGTGCGTGTCTCGACCGTCGCGCCGGGGAGCGTTGCCACGGAATTCGGAGGCCAGGCATCTGGAGGCGACTGGAAAGTTCAGCCCGACGATGTCGCCGAAATTGTGCGAATGCTGCTGCGCCTCCCTGCACGCACCATGGCAAGTTACGTCGAAGTGCGGCCGTCCAAGCCGCCTCGCAAATAACGATGAACGCATCTTCATGAAACAACGCGGGCTCGTTCCGAATCCGTCGTCCAACGGGAGCATCTAAGAAATGGCACTTGAGTTGCCTGAGGAACTGTGGAGAGGGTCCCCGATAAGGCCTCTTCGGAACGCAAGAAAGGCGGCAAATCCTATGGTTCGGCTGAATATACCACTGGATCCGGCCAAAACCGGGCGAGAGGCGGTGACGCTCGAGGGGAGTCTCCGTCGCATGATCGTAGGACAGGACGAGGCGATCCAGCAGATCGTGAACATCTACCAGATGTATCTCACCGGGATGAGTGCGCCTAGCCGCCCGATTGGCAATTTCCTGTTCCTGGGCCCGACGGGTTCCGGCAAGACCCGCATCGTCGAAGCGACGGCGGAAGCTCTGCTGAAGAATCCCCGGTCGGTGATCAAGATCGATTGCGCCGAGTTCCAGCACAGCCATGAGATTGCCAAGCTGATCGGTTCGCCTCCGGGATACCTGGGCCATCGCGAAACGCATCCGTTGCTGTCGCAGGAAGTGCTCAATCAATACCACACCGAGACCATGAAGCTGAGCTTCGTGCTGTTCGATGAAATTGAAAAAGCCTCCGACGCGCTGTGGAACTTGTTGCTCGGAATTCTCGACAAGGCGACGCTGACTCTGGGCGACAATCGCAAGGTCGACTTCAGCCGCACCATGATCTTCATGACGTCCAACCTGGGCGCGTTGGAGATGAGTGCGATCATGAGCCCGCGCCTGGGCTTCCATGTAGGGGATGCGAACTCGAAGGTAGCCGCCGGAGTCGTGGATGAAAACATGGCCGGCAAGCTGGCCCGCAGCGGCCTCGAAGCGGCGCGCCGCAAATTCACTCCCGAGTTCATGAACCGGCTGGATAAAGTGGTCGCCTTCCAACCGCTCGGCCACAACGAGTTGAAGAAGATCCTGGACATCGAGCTGAACCTGGTGCAGCAGAGGATTTTCAACACTTCACCGGAGCGCGCGTTCGTATTCACGGTTTCCGATTCCAGCAAGGATTTCCTGCTGGATCAGGGAACCGATCTGAAATACGGAGCGCGGCACTTGAAGCGCGCCATCGAGCGCCTGCTGGTCCAGCCGATGTCGAATCTCATCGCCACCGATCAGGTTCGGGGAGGCGATTGGGTCCGCGTGGATTACGACGACGAGGGAAGCGCGCTGCGTTTCGCACGCGAAGCCGAAGGTCTGCCCGTGGCCGAAATGGCCCGTCTGGTCGATATGTCAGTGACCATGCCGGAGCTTATTTCAGCGGCGGGCGCCTCGGCCGACCCGGTCCGCATTCAAACGGCAAGAAGTTCGAAACGAAGCTGACGAAAGAAAGCTTAAAAAGAAGTTCAAAAAAAGAGCAGGACTGGACAGCAAAGGCCCTGGAGTCCCAGACTCCGGGGCTTTTGTTTTCGGGCAACGCCGTCCCGCGGCGCGCCCGACTAAACCACGCCGAAATCCGCGCTGGGCTTTTCCTGCAGCAACTCCAAAAAGGCTTGTGCCGCCAAGTGAAAATGTTTCCGCTTGCGGTGAATAATACCGAGCGGCCGGAACAGTTTTGACGCCGCGATGGGGATTGCCACCAGCCGGCCCTGCATGACCTCGTCGCGCATGATACGCGCCGGCAGGATACTGACCCCCACGCCGTGCGCCACGGCCTCCTTGATCATCTGAAGATTATCGAAGTGCAGAGTCCGCGTGACCTCAATTCCCTGCTCCCGAAAAAATCGGTCGACTTCGCGGCGAATCGGCAGGTCTTCATCGAAGCCGATAAACTCAATGCCGTTCAAATCGGTCGCCGTGAGCTGGCGCCGCCGCGCCAGGGGATGGTCGGGAGCGGTCGCCACCAGCATCTCCTCCTGCCGCCACGGAATCACCGTGATTTCCCGGCTCGGCTCGGCGTAGCTCACCAGGCCCAGATCGGCTTCATCGGCCAATACCGAAGCGTAAACCTTCTCCGGGCGCAGGTATTCCACCGATAATTGGGCCTGCGGCTGGCGCTTGGAAAACTCTTCTTCTAATTGCGCCATTTCGCTGAGGCCGATCGAATAAATCGATGCCACGCGCACCGTGCCTTCCACCTGCTGTTTCAGGCGGTCGAGCGAGCCTTCGAATTCTTCCTTACGCCGCAGGACATCTCGACAGAAATCGGCGTATAATTGTCCCGCTGGGGTAACCGCAAGAGGCCTCGTCGCCCGGTCAAGTAATTGGGTTCCCAGCCACTTCTCCAGATCCTGCACGTGTTGGCTTGCGGCGCTCTGGCTCACGTCATTCATGGCCGCTCCCCGGCTAAAGCTCCTCGTTTGCGCGATATCTTTGAAAAGTTTAAGGCTTTCGTAATTCAAGGAGCTAATTATAGCATTAGCTCAGATAATAGTTCAAGGTTATAATTTCTGTTGACGTGATACTACGAGGCGAGGTAATCTCAAATATGGAACGCCCCCCTTCGGCCCAAGGGCTGTATCATCCCCGTTACGAGCACGATGCTTGCGGCGTCGGGTTCGTGGTCAACCTTAACGGAGAGCGGTCGCACGACATCATCCGCAAAGGTATCGACATCCTCATCAACCTGACGCACCGTGGCGCCTGCGGTTGCGATCCGGAGACAGGCGATGGCGCCGGCATCCTGATCGAAATCCCGCATGAATTCTTCGCGCGCGAGTGCGCCAAACTCGGTTTCGCGCTGCCCGATCCGGGCCGTTATGCCGTGGGCATGATGTTCCTGCCGGTGGAACAGAAACAGCGTCTATTGTGCGAAGGAATTTTCGAGCGCATCGCCCGTGAAGAAGGCCTCAAAGTTTTGGGCTGGCGCGACACGCCTCTTTCGGGCGACGCCATCGGCCGCCAGGCGCGCGCGACGCAGCCCTACATCGAGCAGGTGTTCGTCCGTTCCGGCGAAAGCGACGACGGCGAGCCGCTCTCGCAAGACGATTTCGAGCGCAAGCTGTACGTGGTGCGCCGCAGGGCCGAGGCCGAAATCGGGGCGAGCGATATGCACGAGAAGAGCTTTTTCTACGTGCCCTCCCTTTCCTCGCGGATCATCGTGTATAAAGGACTGCTGCTCGCGCCGCAGATTTGCGAATTTTACGAGGAGCTGGCGGACACGCTGACGAAAAGCTCGCTGTGCATGGTGCACCAGCGTTTTTCGACCAACACGTTTCCGACCTGGCAGCTGGCGCATCCCTTCCGCATGATCTCCCACAACGGCGAGATCAACACCATCCGCGGCAACGCCAACTGGATGCATGCGCGCGAGAGCGTCTTGAAATCCGATCTGTTCGGCGACGACATTTCCAAGATCTTCCCGGTGGTGGTGGAAGGCGGCAGCGACACGGCGATGCTCGACAACGCGGTGGAGATGCTGACGCTCGCCGGCCGGGAACTCCCCCACGTCATGGCGATGCTGATTCCCGAAGCTTGGGACGCCGACGCCACGATGTCGCCCGAAAAGCGCGCCTTTTACGAGTTTCACGCGTCGCTCATGGAACCATGGGACGGACCCGCGGCCGTGGCTTTCACCGACGGCAAGTGGCTCGGCGCCACGCTCGATCGCAACGGCCTGCGTCCGGGCCGGTTCCTGGTGACTAAGGACGGCCTATTGATCATGGCTTCGGAGACGGGAGTGCTGCCGGTTCCGCCCGAGGAGATCGAATTTAAGGGACGCTTGAAGCCCGGCAAAATGTTGCTGGTCAATTTGGAGGAGCATCGCATTGTACCCGACGAAGAGATCAAGCACATGCTCGCCACGCGCAAGCCTTACGGCGAGTGGCTGAAGGAAAATCAGATCACGCTCGATCAGCTCCCCGATCCTTCGCGCGTTTACGGCTTCGATCCGCAGACGGTTCTGTCCCGGCAGAGGGCCTTCGGATATAGCGAGGAAGATCTGCGCATCCTGATGGCTCCCATGGCCATCAACGGCGACGAGCCCGTCGGTTCCATGGGCACCGATACGCCTTTGGCGTGCCTTTCGAATCACCCGCAGTCCCTGTTCAACTATTTCAAGCAGTTGTTCGCGCAGGTGACCAATCCGCCCATCGACCCGATCCGCGAGGATCTGGTGATGTCGCTCACCAGCTACATCGGCACGGAACGCAATCTGCTCGAAGAGACGCCGCAGCATTGTCACACGCTCAAGCTGCTGCATCCGATCCTGACGAACTTCGATCTCGAAAAGCTGCGGCGCGTGAGCTGGGGCGATTTTCTGGCCACCACGGTGCAGACGCTCTATCGCGTCTCCGGAGGCGAGCATGAACTCGAAAGCGCGCTCGAGGCGATCTGCCATCGGGCGGATCTTGCCATTCGCGACGGCTACCGTATCTTGATTCTCAGCGATCGCGGCGTGGACCGCGAATATGCGCCCATCCCGGCGCTGCTGGCGCTGACGGCCGTCCACAATCACCTGGTGCGGGAACGTACGCGCACGCAGGTCGCGCTGATCATCGAATCGGGCGAGCCGCGCGAGGTGATGCACTTCGCGCTGCTCATGGGCTATGGCGCAAGCGCCATCAATCCGTATCTGGCGATTGAAACGCTGGAGGACATGGCGCAGAAGGGACGCTTAGGCGAAACGACGTTCCCCGCGGCGCTGAAGAATTACAAAAAGGCCATCAATAAGGGCCTGCTGAAGGTCGCTTCCAAGATGGGCATCTCGACGCTGCAAAGCTATCGCGGCGCGCAGATCTTCGAGGCCATCGGGCTGAGCAGGAAACTGGTCGACAAGTATTTCACCGGGACCGCCTCGCGGATCGAAGGCGTGGACCTCGGCGTTCTGGCGCGCGAGGCGCAGATGAAACACGAGCACGCCTTCCGCCCCATCGGCGAATCGGAAACCGAGCTCGATGTGGGAGGCGCCTATCAGTATCGGGTGAAGGGCGAATATCATCTGGTGAATCCGCTCACCGTGAGCACGATGCAGCGCGCCGTGCGGGAGAACCGCTTCGAGACCTTCGAGGAATATACCAACCTGATCGACAATGAAAGCCGCGATCTGTGCACGCTGCGCGGCCTGATGCAATTGAAGTTCGCCAAGAAGCCCGTGCGCATCGAGGAAGTGGAGCCGGCGAGCGAGATCGTGAAGCGCTTCGCCACCGGCGCGATGTCGTTCGGCTCGATCAGCAAGGAAGCGCACGAGACGCTGGCCATCGCCATGAACCGCATCGGCGGGCGATCCAACACCGGCGAAGGCGGCGAGGATGAAGCCCGTTTCGAGCGCGACGCCAACGGCGACTGGCGGCGCAGCGCCATCAAACAGGTGGCCTCGGGACGCTTCGGCGTCACCACCAATTATCTGGTGAACGCCGACGAGCTGCAGATCAAGGTCGCGCAGGGCGCCAAGCCCGGCGAGGGCGGCCAGCTTCCGGGCCACAAGGTGGATGAAACCATCGCGCGCGTGCGCCATTCGATCGCCGGCGTGGGCCTGATTTCGCCTCCGCCGCATCACGACATCTACTCGATCGAGGATCTCGCGCAGTTAATCTTCGATCTGAAAAACGCCAATCCGCGGGCGCGCATTTCGGTGAAGCTGGTCGCCGAGGTGGGTGTCGGAACCGTCGCGGCGGGAGTGGCGAAAGCTCACGCGGATCTGGTGCTGATCAGCGGCTACGACGGCGGCACCGGCGCATCGCCCCTGACCTCCATTAAACATGCCGGCATCCCCTGGGAGCTGGGGCTGGCCGAAACGCAGCAGGTCCTGGTGATGAACGACCTGCGCAGCCGCATTCGGGTGCAGACCGATGGAAAACTCCAGACAGGCCGCGACGTGACCATCGCCGCGCTGCTGGGCGCCGAAGAGTTCGGCTTCTCCACCATGCCTCTGGTCGCCATGGGCTGCATCATGATGCGCAAGTGCCACCTGAACACGTGTCCCGTGGGCATCGCGACGCAGGACCCCGTGCTGCGCAGGAAGTTCGAGGGGAAACCCGAAAACGTAGTGAATTTCTTCTTCTTCATCGCCGAACAGGTGCGCCAGTTGATGTCGAAGCTGGGCTTCCGCAAGATGGACGAGATGATCGGACGCGCCGACCGCATCGAAATGCGCCCGGCGGTGAATCACTGGAAGGCGCGCGGTCTGGATTTCACGCAGCTCCTGTACGTGCCGGAGGTTCCCGAGCGCGTCAGCCGCCGCTGCACCATCGCTCAGGATCATGGCCTCGAAGCGGCGCTCGATTACAAGCTGATCGACTACGCGCGCGAAGCCATCGACCACGGCACGCCCGTGGAGTTCAAGCTCCCCATTCGTAACGTGGATCGCACCACCGGCGCGATGCTCTCCGGCGAAATCGCGCGCAAGCACGGCTCGAAAGGCCTCGATCCGGATACCATTCACTTCACCTTCACGGGCTCGGCGGGCCAGAGCTTTGGGGCGTTTCTAGCGCGCGGCGTTACGCTCGAGCTCGAAGGCGACGCCAACGATTACGTCGGCAAGGGCCTTTCCGGCGGCAGCCTGATCGTGTATCCGCCGCGCCGTTCGACGTTCCTTCCGGAGAAAAACATCCTGGTAGGCAACGTGGTGCTTTACGGCGCGACGTCCGGCGACGCGTTTTTCAACGGCCGCGCGGGCGAGCGCTTCGCCGTCCGCAATTCCGGCGCTACGGCGGTGGTCGAAGGCGTCGGCGATCACGGGTGCGAATACATGACCAACGGACTGGTGATCGTACTGGCGGATACCGGCAAGAATTTCGCGGCCGGCATGTCGGGCGGCATCGCCTATGTGCTCGACGAGTCGGGCGAGTTCCGCGAATCGCGCTGCAATCCGGCGAGCGTCGATCTGGAGCCCGTCGAGAGCGAAAAGGATAAGGAAATCCTGCGCTACTGGATCGCGCGGCATGCCGAGGAAACCGGCAGTCCGCGGGCGAATTGGATTTTGGAAAATTGGGACAGCATGCTCGAAAAATTCGTAAAGGTATTCCCGCACGAATACAAACGTGTGCTCGGAGTGCCCCGATCCAAGGCCGTAGCTCGTGGGTAGGATGCCGCAAGAGTAAGGCACAGGGTGAATCATAATGGGTAAACCAACCGGCTTCATGGAGCACACGCGCGAAGTGCCCGCGCGCCGTCCCGTCGCCGAGCGCGTCAATGACTACTTCGAGGTCTATCAGGACTTCCCGGTGGAGAAGGTGCGCACGCAGGGCGCTCGCTGCATGGATTGCGGCGTGCCGTTCTGCCATACGGGCTGCCCTCTGAACAACCTGATTCCCGACTGGAACGACCTGGTGTATCGCGACCGCTGGCACGATGCGATCCGCGTCCTGCACGCCACGAATAATTTCCCGGAGTTCACCGGGCGCATCTGCCCCGCCCCGTGCGAAGCTGCCTGCGTGCTCGGCATCAACGAACCGCCGGTCAGCATCAAGGTCATTGAACGAACCATCATCGATCAGGCCTTCGAGCAAGGCTGGATTCGCCCCGAGCCGCCCTCCAAACGCACCGGCAAGCGCGTCGCCATTGTCGGGAGTGGTCCGGCGGGTATGGCCGCTGCCCAGCAGCTCGCGCGCGCCGGTCATTCCGTGACGCTGTTTGAAAAGAACGACCGCATCGGCGGCCTGCTGCGCTACGGCATCCCCGATTTCAAGATGGAAAAGCATCTGATCGACCGCCGCATGGAGCAGATGGCCGATGAAGGCGTGGAGTTCGTCACCGGCGCTCACATCGGCGAAAGCATCACGGGCGCCAGTCTGCGCCGCGACTTCGATGCCGTGGTGCTCGCCATGGGCGCCGAACATCCGCGCAACTTGAATGTCCCGGGACGCGAGCTGAAAGGCATTCACTTCGCGATGGAGTATTTGCCGCAGCAGAACAAGCGCGTCGCGGGCGACCACGTCCCCGGTCAGATTCTCGCCACCGGCAAGCGCGTCATCATCATCGGCGGCGGCGACACGGGCGCGGATTGCCTGGGCACGTCGCACCGCCAGAAGGCGGCCTCCGTGCATCAGTTCGAAATCATGCCGCTGCCCCCCGAACACCGCTCTCCCGCGACGCCTTGGCCCTTATGGCCGCTCATGCTGCGTCAGGAAAGCTCCCACGAGGAAGGCGGGATACGGGAGTGGGCCGTCGCCACCACGAAATTCATCGGCGATGAGGACGGCAACGTCACCCAGCTTCATGGTGTTCGCGTCGGGCCGCCGCCGAAGTTCGAGCCGATTCCGGAAAGCGAGTTCACCATCGATGCCGACCTGGTGCTGCTCGCCATGGGCTTCACCGGTCCGGTGAAACCCGGGATCGTGGAGCAACTGGGGGTGAAGCTGGACGCTCGCGGCAACGTGGAGGCGAACGACCGGGATTATCAAACGTCCATCCCCGGCGTCTTCACGGCGGGCGACGCGCGGCGCGGACAGTCGCTGGTGGTGTGGGCCATCGCCGAGGGCCGCAGGGCGGCGGAGTCCGTGGATCGCTGGCTGCGAAGTTAAGGCAAGCCGTCGCGGAACCAGTTCCGTGCGCTTCAGGCGATCAACGCCGTCAATGTTAAACTGAAGTCAATGAGCGCCCTGAAGCGATTCATTTTGTGGGATTACGCGCGAGCCTCCTGGCAGTACGACGTCATCGTCGCGCTGATTCTCGCCTTCATTTTCCTCACTCCGCACGACATCTTCCGCGACCAGCCGAAGCCGGCCAGCGTAGCGATGGTGCGCGGCGGTTATTGGATCGAAGCGCAGCAACTGGCCGGAATCCCGGAGGCGAACATGCCTGCCCGCGCGACCGCCCTGATAGACGCCCGTTTTAAAAGTCGCATGGAGATCGTTTCGGTCGAGCCGATTTACGACGACGCCGAACAGGAACTGAAAGGCTACCTCGCCTTTCCCAAGCAGTAGTGACGCGAACGTGAAAGCGCTGCTCATCTTCGCGTTGTCTTCCTTCGCGCTCACCTCGGTTTGCGTTCACGGTGAAGCCTTGGATGATGTGCTTGGACGCATGGACCATTCCGCGCGGAGCTTCCATTCGCTCACCGCGAACATGCACCGCGTGCAGTTCACCGCCGTGCTGAGCGAGTCCTCCACCATGGAAGGCACCATGCGGCTGAAGCGCGGGAACAACGGCACCGCCGGGATTGTCGAATTCCAGCCGCCCGATCCACGCACGGTTTTCATCAAGGGCAAAAACATTCAGGTTTTCTATCCGAAAGCGAATAGCGTCGAGATCTATGACGCCAGCAAATACGTGTCCAACATCGACCAGTTCCTGCTGCTCGGTTTTGGCACGACGTCGGCGGAACTGAAGAAGTTCTATGACATGAAGGCGGGCGGCGTGGAAGGGATCGGCGGAAAAATGTGTACGCGCATCGAGCTGACGCCGAAAACGGCCGAGCTGAAGCAGCTCATCACCAGGATCGAGCTGTGGATTCCCGAAGGCGACGCTAACCCTCTGCGTGAAAAAGTCACCGAGCCCTCGAAGAACTATGAATTAGTGGATTATTCCGACATCCGATTAAATCCACGGTTGCCGGATTCCGCCTTCGAGTTGAAGTTGCCCAAGGGCGTCAAGACGATTTATCCGCAAAAGTAGGCCGGCCCTCGGCTCGACTTAAGACGGGCCGCGCCCCCGTGTCGATGTCTGTTCTTGCATCCGGACACGGTTGCACCGGGGACACTGCCACTTTCTTTTCTTGTGGTAGATATGACCTTTCCGTTCCCGCATCCGAACTCTGCATTTCTTGCAGGTCATTATGTCTTTAGAATCGCACTGCCGCCGTTCGTGACAGCGCGGCGTGCGAATTCTCAAAGCGCTGCAGGCCCTCTGTCCCGATGCGGTTTAAGACCGGTCGCCGTTGACGCGTTCCCTGCTGATTCGTTCCGCTAACCCTTCTAACGAAAAATGCGGGGACGCGCAGAATTGGATTAATTCCCGTTCCTTCTGGAGGACCTTGGCGGCTTCCGCCGGTAGTTCGGCCGCGATTTCGAGCGGAATCGTGAGCACCCCGTGGCGATCGCCATGCAGCAACTCGCCGGAGTGAATCTTCGACCCTCCGATTTCGACGGGCACGCCGAATTCGATAATGTGGGCGTAGGCGTGGGATACGGCCACGCTTCCGGCAAACAACTTGAAGTTCATCGCCGCTGCGGCGGGAAGATCGCGCACCGCTCCGTTCGTCACACAGCCCACGCAGTTCAGCGCGCGACCGATGGCTGCGTGAATTTCTCCCACAAACGCTCCTAACCCGGGGCTTGGCTCGACATCCTCCAGCACCATTACCCGGGGTTCCGGCAAAGACGCCACGTAAGTCCACCAATCCATGCGGTCGTAATAGTAGTGCTGGGTCATCGGCGGCGTGGCGGCGCGGACACGGGCGGTCGCCGCGTATCCGACCATGGGGGAGAGATTCGGAAACTGGCACCGCACGGAGCCAACGATGAAACCTTCGTTGCGCGGCCGCACGTGCAGCCTTTCGATGGCGTTCGAAATCGTACACGTATCGTACGTGCTGAGGGTCTCCAAATCCATGGCTGAAAGAATATCCCGACGTGTCATTTTAAGGCGTGGTCCCCGACCGTATTTTAATGAGCCACGGAGCGGGCAGGACTATCGATATTTTCTTAACATACGACGAAAACCCAAGCCGCGCCCATACCGGCAATCTGGTATTTTTCGACAAAAACCCTGGTAGCCTGGACCGCTCGGCGCGGCGTCGGGTGACATGGAATGCAGGCTTACGGCGCACAGCGTCCCTCCCGATCCACGCGCCTGACGCGACGGCTCTAGGCGTAAGCCGCCCGGTAAATTTCAAGCGCCCCGTCCGCGTCAAACCGCCGCGGGCTGAACTTCCCCGTCCATTGAACGGCGGCTTCTTCGGCGAGCCTGGAGAGCGCGCTCTCGGGAACCGGAGTATCGCGCAAGGACGCCGGCATCCGCGCGCGGCGAGCCAGATCCCGCAGACGCTCGGGCAGCCCAAGCGCGGCCAGATCGCGCGGCAGGGCGTCGCTCGACCATTGCGCGGCCGGCGCTCCCGCGGCCAGCGACCACTCGATAACGGGCGCCAGCACCAGCGAGAGCGCCGCTCCGTGGGCTAGCCCGTAGCGCGCCGTGAGTGGTTCCGCGCACGCATGCGCCGCGCCCGTTGTGGCGTTCTCCACCGCGAGGCCCGCGAAGTGAGCGGCGATCAGCATCGCGCCCCGGGCGGTCGTGTCCTCGGGCTCCTTCAACACGCGCTCGAAATTTATGTTGAGCAAGCGCCACGCTTCCCGCGAATAACACTCCGAGACCGCGTTGCGCCGTGTGGAAAGGAGCGTCTCGATAGAGTGCGCGATCGCATCGAAGCCCGCGGCGGCGGTTACTTCCGCCGGCTGCGTGACGGTCAGGCGGGGATCGAGAATCGCGGTGCGATAGACCATGCGCGCGTCGCCGCATGTCATCGTGGTCTTGGATTCCGCGTCCATGATCGATGCGTGCGTCTGCGCTTCGCTCCCCGGGCCGGCCGTGGTCGGCACCGCCACCATCGGATGCAGCGGCTGTTTGGCCTTGCCATAACCCCAGTAGTCGCGCAACGCCCCTCCGCTGGTCAGCAGGAGATTGATCGCCTTGGCGCAATCGAGCGAACTGCCTCCCCCGAGGCCGACTACCAGGTTGACGTTGTGCGGCGCGGCGTGGCTTGCGCCGGTTTCCACCGTCGCGGAGGTCGGATTCGCGGTGAAATCGTGGAATGCAAAAACCTCCATGCGGCGAGCCTTCAAGGCGCGCGCGGCCTCCTGTGCGTAGCCGGCGCTCAGCATTCCCTGGTCGGCCACCAGCAGGCAGCGTGTGCCGCCTAGTTCGCGGGCGACTTCTCCCAGACGCGCGAATTCTCCCGGGCCGAACAGGACGCGGGTGCGAGGCCGAAAATCGAAGGGATTCATTTTCCTCTCACGGTGTGGGGCGCCGCGGGCGTAGCGGAATGAGGAGCCAGGCGCAACAGGGATTTTACCGCATCCACGCACAGCACCGCCGCATGTTTCGAGGCAGGTTCCAGTCCTCCTACAGCCTCCTCCATCGCGGCCGCGGTCAAGCCCTCCAGCTCCGCTCGGGTCTTCCCGCTCATCCACTCTGCAAGCGCCTCGCTCGCGGCAATCGACGCCGTGCAGCCGCGCGTGAGGAAGCGCGCATCCCTCACCCGGCCGTCTTCGAAACTCGCGGAGAGTTGCATCATGTCGCCGCAGGCCGGATTCGTGACGTCCACCTTCAGCGCGGGCGGGGCCAGTGCGCCGGCATGGCGCGGGTTGCGGAAATAGCCGAGCAGTCGCTCGCTGTGCATTCGTGATTCAATTATCGCTGAAGGAAAGAACGCGATAAAGTAGAAGCGGTGGACACTGCTGTTGAAGTCGTAGCCGCGGTGATTGAGCGCAGCGAGCCCGAAGGCCGGTTGATCCTGATCGGGCAGCGAAAAGCGGGAGCAAGACACGCCCTCAAATGGGAGTTTCCGGGCGGGAAAGTCGAGCCGGGAGAAGAACCGCGCGCGGCCCTTGCCCGCGAACTGCGCGAGGAACTGGCCATCGACGCGGTGATCGGACCGGTGATCGAAGCCTACGATTTTCGCTATCGGCCTGAAACGCTAACCCGCCTGACGTTCTTCCGCGTGACGGAATACTCCGGCGAGATCACCAACCTGGATTTCTCGGCGCTGGCGTGGGAGCGGCTGGAAAACCTGCCCGCCTACGACTTCCTCGCCGGCGACATCGAGTTCGTGAAACGTCTGGCCGCTTCGTGAAGAGTTAAGGCCGTTCTCGTCCAGCGCTCTCGCGCAACCGATCATCGCTCGCCCGTTACAAAACACACAGCACTGTCATCCCGAGCGAAGTCGAGGGATCTGCTGTTTGTTTCCGGAGGACCAAGTCTCTACAGCGCCGCGCGCGTGCCCGTCGGACGTGATGTCAAGAACGTCAGGAATTCCTGGGTATCGGTCGTCATGCCCTTGTCAAACGTGGCAACCACATTTCCATCGGGGTCCATCAGGGCGTAGTAAGGAATCGCGACCGTCTTGAATTTATCGTCCTGGAGCTTCTGATTCTCCTCCGACTCCTGATCGGTCCCGTCGGTGTAGAGCTCCACCATCACCAGCGATTTGGTCGCCTCGGCGATCGGCGGACGCGGAAACATGTTCGCCTTCATCCAATGACAGTTGGTGCAGGCGTAGCCGGTGAACGTGACCAGCACGAGCTTGTTTTCCGCGCGAGCCTGATCGAGCGCCTGGCGATATTGATTCTTCAGCCAAACCTGTCCGCCTTGGGCCGTATTGCGCCCGCCCATATTGACGAGGCCGGCCGTGGGCGCCGGCACATACGCGTCCAGTTGGCCGAGTGAGGCGCCGAACATTCCGGGCAGCAGACTGAACGCCATCGCCAGAAAGAAACTTGCCACCATCAGCCTTCCGATGCGCACCGGCTCGCTCGCATCCACGCCTTCGAGCCGCAGCAACCCGAGCAAGTATAAGCCGGCCAGCGCGAACATCACGAACCAGGCCGCCAGGAAACGCTCTCGCGTGATCCAGCCGAGCTGCAGCACCTGGTCGACGTTGCTCAAATATTTGATCATCGCCGCCACCAGCACGAAGCCCATCACGACCTTGACGCGCGCCAGCCATCCGCCGCTCCTCGGCAGCCTTTTCAGATATGAAGGAAACGCGGCAAGGAAGAAAAATGGCGAGGCCAGACCGACCGCGAACGCAATCATCCCGAGCACCGGCGCAAGCCCTTTCGTCTGTACCGTCGCCACCAACAGGCTTCCCATGAATGGCCCGATGCAGGCGAAAGAGGTCAGAGCGAAGGTCAGGCCCATCAGCAGCGTCCCGAAATAGCCTCCGTGACGCGACGCGGAATCGAGCTTGGTCAGCAGGCTTGACGGCAGTGTGATTTCGAACGCGCCTAACAAGCTCAGCGCCGCTGCGCCGAAGACGACCGCGATAAATCCGTTGACCCACGGATTCGCGCCGAGTTGATTCACGCCGAACGGTCCAACCGCCGCCGTCACGCCCAATCCGAGCGCGCAGAACAGCACCACGATGCCGAGTGAAAACACCAGCGCCTGTCCTAATCCCTTGTGATGCGGTCCGCCCTTTTGATTCAGAAAGAACGAAACCGTGATCGGGATCATCGGGAACACGCAGGGAGTGAAAATCGATGCAAGCCCGAGGCCGAAGGCCGTCAGCAGGAACATCCCGGTCCCGGAACCAGCCGCAGCGGATAGCGGCGCAGAGCCGCTCGAACTGGACGACGAAGCCGGAGGCGGCGGCGCGCTGGAAGCGGAGTTTGGGGAAGTCGGGGACGCATCGCTCGTGGACGCTGCCGGGCTCGCCGCAGGAGCTTCATTCGCGGGGAGGAGAGCCTCCGCCGCCTTCACTTCCGTGTATCCGGCAGGCGGCTTGTACGGCGGGGGGACCGCACGCAGTTCAGAGTACACTTTCACGTTCAGTGTCGCTGATTTGCGGCGAGGCGGAAGGCATTGGCGCTCGTTACAGGCTTGATAGCGAACTTGTTCGGTCAATTGAACGTCGCCGATCGGCTGAACGTCGCTGATCGGCTTATCGGTGAACGCAATTTTCACGATCATCGGAAAATCGACGTCCTTCTCGAACGTTTCTGTGTCGATCTTGAAATTCGGATCGAATCTGCGAATCGGCGGAGGCTGATAGAACTTCACGGACGCGATTGCGGGATTCTCCGTCAGCCCTGCCGTCGTCTGGATCGGTCCGCCTTTGGGAGTTGTGAGCGAATAGAGATGCCAACCGGGTTCCAGCGTCGCGATGAGATGGAGATTGACGCTAGATCTTGGAACGGCAACGGGGCTGTCCGAGGAGAGCGTCCACTGCACCGGATCGAGCCGCTGGCCGAAGGCGGCTGTCGCAAGCCATCCGAAGGCGACCGTTAGTGCAAGGCGTTTCATGACCTGCCTTATGATTTCACAACGACGCGTCTCACGTTGTTTCTCACGTCGTTTCTCACGTTGTCGCGACTTGAGACGCCGTCCGGGCCAATTCCTCTTCTATTTTCTCATTAGTTTTGCCGCTCGCGAATTCCGCCGCCACGCGAATGGCATTCTTGATCGCATTGCTGTTGGACCGTCCATGGCAAATGATGGTAACGCCCTTCACGCCGAGCAGCGGCGCACCGCCGTATTCCGAATAATCCACGCGCTTGCGGAAATCGCTGTAGGCTTCGCGCGAAAGCAGCGCACCCAACTTACGGGTCACGGTGGCGGCCAAGGACTGCTTGAGCATGTTCTTAATCATCTCTGACAGCCCCTCGCTGACCTTCAACGCCACGTTCCCGATAAATCCATCGCACACGATCACATCGACGGTGCCGGCAAACAGGTCGCGCCCCTCGACGTTGCCCACGAACCGCAACGGGAGGGCCTTCAACAGAGGAGTCGCCGCGCGCGTGAGCTCGTTGCCCTTATGTTCCTCCTCGCCGATCGACAGCAGTCCCACGCGGGGATGGCGGGCGTGAAAAATGACCCGCGAATAAATCTCGCCCATCACGGCGAACTGCGCGAGCATTTCCGCCGTGCAATCGACGTTTGCCCCCACGTCCAGCATCACTACGGGATTTCCGGTAAACGTCGGGAAAGCAGCGCCCAGGGCCGGGCGTTTCACGCCGCGCACCATGCCGTGGATCATCTTGGCGGTGGCCATCACGGCGCCGGTATTGCCGGCCGAAACCATGCCGTCGGCCTCGCCGTCGCGCACCAGGCGCAGCGCCACGTGAACGGACGAATCCTTCTTGGAGCGCACCGCCCGCGCGGCCGCGTCCTCCATGGTGATCACTTCCGAGGCGTGACGAACCGTGATGGGGAGCCCCTCCGCTTCCGGATGCTGGGCCAACTCCCGGCGAATCACGTCTTCGGGACCGACCAGAATGACCTTGGCCATCTGCTCCGCGGCGGCCTGAATGGCGCCTTCGACCTCGGCCTTCGGGGCGTGATCTCCGCCCATGGCGTCCACCGCGATTGTCAGCATAGGAACGGTGGTTACTCTTCGGCTACCTCGACCACTTCCCTGCCCTTGTACTTCCCGCAGCGCGGGCACACCCGGTGAGGGAGCTTGGCTTCATGACAGTTGGGGCACTCGGCCAGGCTCGCCCGGCTGAGGGAATCATGGGTACGGCGCGCTGACGTGCGCCTCTTGGAATGTCGTCTTTTCGGATTTGGCATCTTGTTCTCACTCGCGAACGCTTCTGCGTTCGACTATTTTCCCGTCTATTAACCGGCCTATTTCAACTGATGCAGCGCCGCCCAGCGATCGTCCGCAGTCGGCCTCTGGCACTGGCACTCTTTCTGATTGCGGTTTTGCCCGCACGACGGGCAGATCCCCTTGCAATCTTCCCGGCAAACACGCTGCATGGGCAGCGCGAGTAAAATCTGTTCCCGCAGCACGTCGTTGAGCTCCAGGCCTTCACCTTCATAGAAGCCCATCTCCGCCTCGCCCGTGTCGATCTCTTTTTCGTCGCCGTACCCTTCGGTCACCGGCCGATAATACAGCGTGAACTCGGAATCGATCGGAAACTTCGCGTTCTCCAGGCATCGATCGCAGGCGGATTCGATCCGTACCGACAAATGCCCGGTCACCCTGATTTCGCCCAACGCGCCCGTTACCAGCTCCACCTTGCCGCCCGCTTTCAAGGGACCCGCCTGGTGCAGCTCCTCATCCAGGAAATCGATAGTTCCCGGCACAAGTTCCACATCGAATCGAGCCGCCCTAACTTCCAGATCCCGAACGCGAAACAGCACGACGCACCTCTACTCCCGCGGGCCGGGCCTAACTTCAGGCGCCGGAATCTCTAAGTATATCAAGCCAGTGGCTAATTGTCGCGCCTTTCTCCATTTTCGAAGGGCTGGAAGCCCGGCCGTCGAACGCCCGGGAGCCTGGCGAAACTTCCGAGAAATGCCCACAGCGTGAACAGCCTGGCAATGCGTCAAGCGGGTCACTGACCGCGAGTTGACCGTGAGAGACCGCCTTCCGCGGGCTCCTCGTGATAAACTCCTGATTCCGCGCAGATTCTTAGACCAGTTCTGAACTAAGGGAGAAGCCCGAAAAGAAATATGCCGAGCCGCGTCGTATTGTTTATCGCTGTCGCGATCCTCATCGCGGGATTCCTCGTCCCCGGCGTCCTCAGCGCGCACAATGTTTCGAAGCGAGATGCCGCCTTTGTGCAGTCGAACAAGGGCGCCGCGATTTTCCCTTTCCTGTACCTGGGCGCCAAGCACATGGTGACCGGTTACGACCACCTGGCATTCCTCGTCGGCGTCATTTTCTTCCTCTATAAACTGAAGGACATCGTTCAATACGTCAGCCTGTTCACCCTCGGGCACAGCATTACCCTCCTCGCGGGCGTCCTGGGCGGCATTCATGCGAACCCCTACGTGATCGACGCCATCATCGGCTTATCCGTCGTGTACAAAGCCTTCGATAATATGGACGGCTTCAAGCGCCTCTTCGGGTTTCAACCGAATACCAAATTAGCGGTTCTGATCTTCGGCTTGTTCCACGGATTTGGTCTGGCGACGAAGCTTCAGGAACTGGACCTCGCCCGGAACGGGTTGATCACAAATATTGTTAGTTTTAACGTCGGCGTGGAAATCGGACAGGTTCTGGCGCTGACCGCCGTATTGATCGCGCTGACCTTCTGGCGAACCCGCAGCGGCTTTTTCCACTACGCCTTCGCGACCAATACGGCATTGATGGTCGTGGGCCTGGTTCTGGTGGGATACCAGCTCACGGGATATTTTGTGGCGGCGTAAAGGGGCACTGATGATCGAAGAAAAAAGCTTGCCGGCGGTCGAAACGCCTTCGAAAGGCGCCATCCTCAAGGCGACGGCCATCGCTGTGGTGGTTGCTGCGCTGATTCTCGTGACCACGGTGCTGCCCGCCGAATATGGCATCGATCCCTTGAGGACGGGCGCGGCGCTCGGTTTGCTCGGCCTCTCGAAAGCCGCGGACACCAACGCCGGAGGGCGTGCGACGCCCGCGCAGACCGGAATCTACACGGCCCAACCAAGCACTTATAAGACGGACTCCGAGGACCTGACTTTGCTCCCGGGCGAAGGCGTCGAAATTAAATATCACATGCTCAAAGGCGCGGGCATGGTCTATGCATGGAAGGCCACGGCCAACGTTCAGTTCGAATTCCATGGCGAGCCGGATCAGAAGCCCCGTCCCGACTATTTCGAGAGTTACTTGCTCGATGACAAGGCCGGCCAGGATCACTCCTACGGCTCCTTCACGGCCCCGACCACGGGGATTCATGGCTGGTTCTGGGAAAATAAAGGCAAAAAGGAGGTCACCATCCATCTCACCGTGGCTGGGTTTTTCGACTCCGCGAAAATGTACTCGGATGGTTCGCCGACCGATCTCACGATTGAGGACGCCAAGTAACTGGAATGGTCCCCAGGAACGTCCTCGGCGGCTGGATCTCGGCAATCTGAACAGAGAGCGTAAACTTGAAGACGCTGTTTAAGGTATTCACGGCGATTGTCCTCGTGTGTCTGGGCGCATTCGCTTACTTTTACTTCCGAAGCCCGTCGATGGCCGCGCCCGCGATTATCGTCGTCGACAAAAGTCCTGCGCGCGTGGAGCGCGGCAAATACATCTTCACGCACCTCTCCTATTGCGACGACTGCCACTCCGAGCAGGATTTCAGCCGTTTGGCCCGGCCCGTGATTGAGTCCACGCGCGGCTACGGGAAACTGATGGCCGATAAAGATATGCCCGGCGAGATCTACGCCGCCAACATCACTCCCGACGTCGAGACGGGAATCGGGTCGTGGACCGACGGGGAGAAAATTCGTGCGATTCGCGAAGGTGTCGACAAGAACGGGCGCACCATCTTCCCGATCATGCCGTACTCGTATTACCGCTACATGAGCGATGAGGACGTGCAGTCGCTGGTGGCGTATCTCGATACGATGCCTCCGGTGAAACACAAGCTTCCGCCCACGAAGGTTAATTTTCCGGATTCCATGTGGATGAAAGGCGACCCTCGGCCCGTGACCGAACGCGTAAAAGCGCCCGATCCAAAGGATAAATTGCGCTACGGCGAGTATGTGGCCACCATTTCGCATTGCGAGGTCTGCCACACGCCTCATCCGAAGCTGAAGGAAGACGTCTGGCTGCGCTTTGCGGGTGGACGCCGTTTCATCACACCTGCGGGCGAAGTCTACAGTGCGAATATCACGCCGGATAAAGCCACCGGCATCGGCGATTGGGACGTGGAGCGCTTCAAGATGCGCCTGAAGGTCTATCTTCAGTACGAAGCACAAGGCGGGCCGCCGGCCATTGGCCCCGACCGCTTCACCATGATGCCGTATGAGGCGTACGCCCACATGACCGACTACGACATGGAGGCGATTTTCGCCTATCTGATGACCAGACCTCCTATCCAGCATCACGTGGAGCCGCACCCTGGCATGCCCGCCCGTACCGAACTGTAGCGCGCCCGTATCGCGGGCTGATAATGATGAAAGGGGAGTATGGGAGAAAGGCGTTTCGACATCAGGCTGGTTCGTGCTGAGGCCGTGGATGTCGTCGGTAAGGAATCAGCCGGTCAAACAAACTACTGGGACGCGCGGCTGGTGAATATCTCTGCGTCCGGGGCTAGCCTGCAAACGCAGCTCCCCGCGCAAGTCGGGACGACGATCTCTTTCGCCTACCAGAACCAAGTGCTGACCGGCAAGGTCAAGCACTGCGTGTCGCGCAAGCCCGGTTATCTTGTAGGGATCGAATTCCAGCCCGGGTGCTGTTGGTCGCCACAATAGAGGCGAATTTGGCCGCCGTTAAGCCGGGGTCGCGGCCACCGGGGCTGAGACGCTTCGTCGAACCAGCATCGCCGTGATCAGTCCGACGCCCATGGCCGAAGCGCCGACCAGAACGTGCGTCGCGACGGTGATGGCGGATACCATCGGATGCTTTTCCGGCGCGGAGATCGAAATCAGAACCATCCCCAGGCTGACCTGGACGCCCAACAACGTGCCCAGCCAAATCGCGGGAGCCCGCAGCGAGCGATTTTCCGGCACCTGGGTGATGATTACCAGCATCGCCAGGCCAAACACGACCACCAGGAACGCGCACAGGATGTGCCACAGCACTCCCAGCAGATTGTGGCGGAAAGCCGCTCCCAGCGCGACTTGCAGGATCAGCGCACCCACCGTGGCGTTCGAAAGCGACCGCAAGGAGGGCCAGCCTTTATCGGGAATCTGAACCGGCGTCCGCTCCCAGCCGGGCCAGGAAAACACCATGACGGCGGCCACCAATGCCAACAGGATTTGGGCAAGAAACGCGTGCAGAAATCCGACCAGATCCGGCGTGCCCGCGGCGACCTGCTGCGGAGTCAGCGGAGCGGAGAACCTTCCCAGCAGCGCCTCGGCCACCACGCACGCGACGGCCAGCCCGATCAGCGCTTTGACTCGTTTGCGATGGTCCGCGGCCGTAATCCAGATCGCCAGCACGGCCACCAGCGTCCCCGCCGCCTCCGAAACGTGGCGATGCCCGGCGAGCGAAACCAGGGAAAATCCCGCTGCCGATGCGCTCGCCGTTCCCAGCGCCAGCGAGTTCGTCACAACGGCTCCCGTAACAACATCCAGTAAAACGGCCGCTGTCACCAGCAACGCGAAGGAGAAAATCCCCGAACTCTTCATGCCCGAACTCTTCTCATAAACTGGACGCGTGAAACCCTGATTCGGTTCGCGAGACCATAGGCCCCGCGATCCGCAATGTCCGGACCGGTTCAACGCGTGCGTGCAGGATGAACAGATTCGGCTCGATGTAGCCGATTCCCCGCCCGCAAATCATCATGGCGAACCACAGCACCAGCGACGAGGCGCCGGCGAGCCGCGCCCGGCCCGTCAGTCCGCCTGCATCGAACGCCGCTCCATTCCGATATACGCCCGCGCGAAACAGCGCCGCGTGAATCAGGATCAACAGCAGGATAATCATTTTTGCGCGGAAAAAGACGTTGTAATAGTATTCTTCCGCCTTCGCTCCAAACAGCAGCAAACCGCAAGTGACGATCAGCGTAAAACCGACCCGCTTCGGCGTTCGCAGCTTGTCCAACATCTCTGCAATCGGGTATTTCCGCATGCCTCCGAGCAGACGGATGTCCGTCACCAGGATCATAACGCCGAACATCGCGATCGCCAGCACGTGCAGCGAAAGAATCGTCGGATAAACGATGCCGGATCCCCGCATCGCGGTGAAGAACGCCGTACTTTGCAACCACTGGCAGAAGGAGAGCATCTCGTTTCGTCGTCGAATGGCGGCCGCTTCAGAGTCCTTGATTCACAAAACCAATAAAGATACCGCCGAACACCACCGAGGCCCATAACACCAGCGATGTGTATGCGACGGCCTTCGAAGCCCCTCCCTGGCGCACGCTTTTCCGGTGGATGGAAAAGTGGAAAAGGAGCGCGGCCGCCAGGCATATCATCTTAACCAGGAAAGACCAGTTCAGATAATACATATCGGGATCGGTCGAATACATCAGAGGACCCGTGAAAAAGATCAGCACCAGCCCCGCCAAGGTCCACGGAAACAGCGTCTGGTTTAGCTGCGCCGGCTCCTCGCGCGTCAATCCGATCCCCAGCATCCGGAAATCGACCAGGGCGATCGATCCGATGAGCAGCGCGAACCCGGTGATGTGGAAGATCTCCAAAGCCGGGAAAATCAGAGCGGAGCCGTTCAGTGCGTTTGCGACTTGAGCTTGTATCAGCAAATGAAAATGCCCTGTCCTGCGGATGCCTCGCTGCCGGGATGCTCTTGGGCCGCCCGGCGCGTGGGGCCTCGCGCCACCTGAGGAGCATACCACGTTCATGACGGCAACACCCGCACGCAGCTGGTTACATTCAGGTCAGTGACCGGATTGTGACGCAGGCGGACTGGTTTCAAGCATTCTCCGCGTGCTAGAATCGCGTGGTTTGTTTCCCGCTGGTTTGAATATCCCTGGTTTGAATATGAGAAGACGCGCTGATGAATGGCGGCGGCGCGCGGTGGAGCACCCGCATGGGTGAAAACCCGCTCAACGTTTCGCCCTGGACCTTCCCGATCCTGGAGGTCACGCACATTATCAGCTTCGCCATCGCCATCGGAACCATCGCGATTGTCGATCTCCGCCTGCTTGGTTGGGCCATGCTTCGTCAGACGCCCGCAAAGTTAACCATGGATACCCGTCTCTGGACGATCATGAGCCTTTCGGCCGCCGTCTTCTCGGGCCTGCTGATGTATTCGACAGATCCCGACAAGTTCTATCTCAACGTCTCCTTCCTATCGAAGATTGCCTGTCTGGCCGTGGCAATCGCGTTCCATTACACGATCCACCGTCGGATCGCCCTGACGGCCATCCCCGGCGGCCGAGGCAAGGTGGCCGCGTGCGTGTCCATCGCGTTGTGGGTAGGCGTGGTGTTCGGCGGGATCTTTATCGAATTCGTCAAAGAGGGATTAAGCTTCAGCTAGAAAACCCAAACTCGGGGACTCGAAGAAACGAAGAAACAAAGAAAACAATGTTGCTTTCCGCAGCCATCTGGCTCCAGAATACCGGGCTCATGCGGGCGCTCCGCGAATCGGACCGCGGCTATGAGACGCTGCTCGCGCTGCACGTCTCCTGCATCGCGCTGTTCGCGGCGATGATCCTGCTGACGGATCTGCGGCTGCTCGATCTGGCGCCGGGTGGCTACTCCGTTTCCGATATGGTCGATCAACTACGCGTTCCCAAGAGGATCGGCTTTCTGTGCGTCGCCACCTTCGGCTTTCTGATGTTTGGCATGAAGGCGGAAGAGTATTACCTCAACGTCTTTTTCCGGATCAAGGTCCTGTTGTTTGCGCTGGTCGCGGTGCATGCGCTGGTATTCCGCCCGCGCGTGTATAATCGCGTGGAGGAATGGGATGGGAATGCGGGACCGCCCCGGCGCGCCAAAGTCGCGGCCGCCTTATCGATTCTTTTGTGGTTCGGGGTCGTGTGCGCGGGTCGCGGGATCGGCTATATTCACCCGCCGCCGTTCTCGCATCATTTTATGACTCGGGCGGGAGCCGCCCCTGCGCAGCCAGGTTTGCCTGCAACCGGCGGCTCCCCTATGGTAAGGTCTGATGGCACTCACAACTTGTTCAGCGAAGAAAGGTAGGCGAGATGCTGATCACGAATCCGATTAATACTTTCGAACTCGTATTCCCGATCCTTGAAATTTTCCACATCGCCGGTTTTGCGGTGGCGATCGGGGTCACGGCCGCTGCGGATTTCCGTATTCTAGGCTTCGGCCTGCTAGGGCAGACACCTTCGCAGATCGCCAAAAGCACCCGCTTCTGGATGCTCGGAGGTCTGTTGGTGGCGATCTTTTCCGGTCTCGGCCTGTATTCGTCCGACCCCGACATGTATTACACGAACTGGTCGTTTCTGATCAAAATGGCCTGCCTGATCGTCGCGATTGGACTGGATCACACGATCCATCGCAAGGCGGTGCAGGCGGACGGTTCGTCGGGCGGCGCAAAGTTCGTCGCCTGCCTTTCGCTGGTGCTATGGGCCTCCGTCATTTTCGGCGGAATCTTTATCGCCTTTATCCGGGGAGGTCTCTAAGCCATGATGACGTTCGCGCAGTGGATCGAAAACACGCCGTTTTTCTCCTATATTCGCGGCTCCGGCTACGAATACCCGATCATCCTCGCTCTGCACCTGGTGGGACTCGCGTTCTTTGCGGGCCTGATCCTGTTGACGGACCTGCGTCTGCTCGGCTGGGGCCTGCGCGGTTTCTCGATCGCGAGCGTGGTGAACGCCGCACGCTGGCCGAAGCGCATCGGGTTCCTGTGGGTCGCCGCCTGCGGCGCGACGCTGGCCGGCTCGAAGGCCGAAGGTTATTTCCTCAACACGTTTTTCCAGATCAAGATGACCTTGTTGTTTCTGGTGTTCGTGCATGCGATGGTGTTCCGCCCGACGGTTTACAACCACCCGGAGGAGCTCGACCGCGCGCCGCAAATTCCGGGCCGCGCAAAACTCGCGGCGTCTCTCTCCCTGGTGTTGTGGATCAGCATCCTGAGCGCCGGCAGAGCGATCGGATACATGAATTCACCCGGCGGGCTGCACTATGCCGAATTCCTGAAATCCATTCTGAGGTTCGGCAGGAGCTAGAGCAGTTTCAGAGATATTGCGAAGCGTTCCGGGTGGGGCGGCCCTTCTGGGCTACAGCCGGGCTTCTGCCCGGCCGCAGGATTCGCATCGTCCAGTTCGGCGGGCAGCCTGGAAAGGCGGCGGCAGGGCGGAAGCCCTGCCCCACGGGCAACCGGCCTCCCATGTGATCACTCGAAAAATCGAGTGTTCTCGCACACCATTTCGCGGATGTGATCCTTCGGGTCGAGCTTTTTCCAGATTGCGATCGCTTCCCAGGACCGCGCATAAGCGTCCGCATCTTCCAGCGTCACGCGACCCTCCAGCGTATTCGCATCCAGCCGCCGCATACGCTCGACGACGTGCAGCTTCTCGCTGTGCGGAAATCCCAGGAAGTCGAGCGTGGTGTCGTCGCGTATGCCGATCGTGTCGATGATCAAAGTCTCTCCCTCCCATCTCCCGACGGCGTCGCCCCAGAAGTTCGGGTCGGGGTCTTTCGCGTGCGGCTGATTCATACGGATGATGCGGAAGTGATTGCCTTCCTCGAAGAGCATGGTCACCTGCTCCGGTGTCTGCAGGATCTGAATCGGATAAAAGGCAAACAGCGTGCCCATCGGCATTCCCGGCGGGAGACACTTCGTCAGCGTATGCCGGAACGTCGTGCCGTTTTCCGCGGCCTCGATGCGCTCATCGTAAAGTTTCCGCGCCCACGGCAGCAGAGGAGCGGGCTGGCCGTCCACCGTATAAGCCCTTTCGCGAGGCGTTCCGCTGCGCGGAGGGCGCGGCAAATTCTTCGACCCCGGCGTGCCCGCGGTCTGGATGCGATATTCACCTGAAAAGTCGGGCCGGGGCGCGTTCTGGCTTTGGCCGGCGGCTGCGGCGCTCAACACCAGGGATAGCGCGAGCACCGGGACCGCAGTGAGCTTTACAGCGCCTGATTTCTTGTCTGGCATGGCAGCCTCCCGCTCGCGTATATCAATGCCGTGTACATCAATGCTTAGATTACACGAGTGCTTCGGTTACACGAGGCTACGCCGGATTTTGAAATGGGGATGCAGGTGATAATTGCCGGAAGCACGGCTGACGCGGACGAACTCGATAGCACGGCCCGTCACGCGGTCTTCAGCTCGTCTTCCGGCAATTATCAGTTCGGTGATACGCGCCGGGGCATTAGCGTTTCATTAAAAAAACCTGGCAATGAAACTAATTGCGCGTGGTACTAAGGGAATATGCCTCTTCAGCCGGAAGATCCTGCTCTTCTAGAACACGGCTTCTCTAGAAAACTACCTTCAGCGCCAGCTGGATCTGCCGCGCGTTGCCCAGGATGCTGGTGATTCTCCCCGCCGACGGATTCAGCGTCCCGTTTGTTCCCGCGCCATTGAGGAAGATGCTGTTGCCGGGCTGACCCCAGTTCGGATGGTTCGCCAGGTTAAAAACCTCGGCGCGAAACTGAACGTTGAATACTTCGGAGACTTTCTTGATGGGTGTGTTCTTGACCAGCGCCGTATCCAGGTCGGCCAGGGCTGGGCCGATTAAGGTATCGCGTCCGATAGAGCCGAAGGTTCCCACCGGCGACAGCGCAAACACGGTCGGATTGAAATATTCGCTCGGCGTGCCGAGAACCGGAACGCTCGAAACCCCGGGAGCGAAGTTCGGCCGAATATTGTTGCCTCCGAGCCCGGTGCGGTCGAAGCCATCCAGGATCGACAGAGGGGCGCCGGTCGCGCGGGTCAACAGACCCGTGAGCATCCATCCTCCGAGCAGGTATCCGTGTCCGGGGATGTCGTACACCGCGCTGACCCGGATCGATTGGGTGCGGTCGAAGCTGGAGCGCGCGTAATCGGTCGCGGCATTATAGGGATTCATGATCAACTGAGGAGCGGCTGGACCGCCTTCCGCGCCTTGGCCGGCCGAGCCGTTATCCAGAGCTTTGGAGTAGGTGTAGGATACCTGCGTCTGCCAGCGGCGGGCAAACCGGCGGTTCAGGCTGACGATCAGCGCATTGTAGTTCGAATTCCCCACGGTATCGCGAACACTGAGGGCCGAAAGACCAGGGTTCAGTCGCACATTCGGCGCCGTATTGCCGTTCGGAAGGGCCGTTCCGAAGGCCCCGTTGATCAATTCCGGCGCATTGTACTCCCGCGTCAGCAGCAGGTGTTCCCCTCGCGATCCGGTGTATCCGACCGTGAGAACCATGCCTTGCGAGAGCTCGCGCTGCAGATTGAGGTTGTACTGCATCACCATCGGCGTGCTGCCGGCCCAGTAATACAGGCCCTGCGCGAGCGACGGCAAGGGCGGATTCACGTTGCCCGCGAAGGGGTTCGGAAATGCAACCGTGCCGTTCGCGGTGCCGAGATTGTAAGGAGGCGCCAGCCAGTAGGCCGGCAGAATATCGCGGCCCGTCAGCATGTCGTAGAAGATTCCAAAGCCGCCTCGAATCGACGTCTTGTGATCCGCGAATGGATCATAGGCGAAACCGACGCGCGGCGCCCAGTTCCGGGTCGTGATATTGCGCCCGAACGCGTTCGGCACGCTCACCAGTCCGGTGCCTTGCGTCACGCCGCCGGAAAATTGATCGAGGTTGTGTAAGAGGTTCTGCTTATCCGTCGGGTCCGTGGCAAACTCATAGCGCAGACCCAGGTTGAGCGTCAGGCGCTTGGCGATCTTCCATTCGTCGTGGATATACGGAGTGAGGAACGTCGTGCGGAGTTCGCGGAAAGAGTCGGTCTGTCCCAGCAGAGGCACCGAGACGGACGCGGGCTGCGCTTCCAGAAAAGTCAAAAGGCTGCTGAACGTGTAGGTGCCGCCCAACGCCTGCGGGCTGCTGGTGTTATCCTCGACGCGCTCCACCGAGACCCCCGCCCGGATGTTGTGCGAGCCGTGCGTCCAAATGATGTCGTCTCCTTCTACAAAATGATTCGGCACCAGGTAATAGGGCAGCAGCATGAACGGACCGATGGTCGTGCCCGCCACGGCCACGCGGCCATTCGGCTGTCCTGCCACGAATTCGAGCGCCGGCACTTGCGGCGTATCCTGCACGGCCGTCTCCACGGGCCGCGTGAAGCTGACGCGAGCCAGATTCACGAGGGTGGGGGAAAAGATGTGCCGCTCTTCGACGGTCGCGAAATTGTTCGCGGTATTGTCCGCTTCCGGGAAAAGCGCGAGCGAGGAACCGTTCAAAGGCGTCAGGTAAAGCGCGTAGTCGCGAATGTAGCGGGCGAAAATGGAATCCTTGTCGGAGAGGTTGTAATCGAAGCGCGCCAGGAAGTAATTTTCGTGCGTGATATTGTTTGCCACTTCGGTGAGCGAGCCCAGCCCTGTCGGGGATGCCGCGACCGACGGGAACAACGCCATGATCGGCGCAACCGACGCCGGAAGTCCCACGAAGGCCAGGTTCGTCGCCGGGTTGCAGGAGGAGGCGAACGCCGCGCCCGCGACGCTGCACGGAAGGTAGCCTTGATGCGCGTTCACATCCGGTACGTTGGGCGTGATCGAGGACACACCCTGTTCCGCGCGCAGTCCTTCATAGTTCACGAAAAAGAAAGCCTTGTCTTTCTTGATCGGCCCGCCGAGGCTCCCGCCAAATTGATTCCGGCGGTACTCGGGGGGATTGGCGGAAGTGTTGCCGGGCTTGATGTAGGTATCGAACGGGCTCCGGTCATCCATCGCGCTGTTGCGCAAAAACTCGTAGATCGATCCGTGGAAGCCGTTGGTGCCGGACTTGCTGGCCGCGTTGATCACGGCGCCGTTGCCTCCGAACTGCGAGCTGTACGTATTCGTCAGCGTCTGGAACTCGGCGATGGCTTCCAGGCCGAGCGTGGTCCCGGCCGAGCCGGAGCCGGTGGCGTGGCCGAAGAACGACAGCAAGTTCTGGTTGTCGACCATGAAGGCCTGGCCGACCGGGCGCGAGCCCGCGACCGAGTAGTTATCCTGACGGCCGTAGAATCCGCCGCCCGAAGCCGGAATCGTTTGCACGCCGGGCGCCAGGGTCAGGAGCTGCTCAAAATTGCGTCCGTTGAGCGGGAGCTCGTTCATCTGGGTCGGCTCGACCAGGGTGGCGACCGCCGCCGAGGAGGTATCCACCTGCGAAGCCTGCGCCTCCACCGTGACGGTCTGCTGGGCTTGTCCCACGGGCAGCGACAAATCGATCACCGCCTCGCTGCCCACGGTCACGGTAATGCCCTTCCGCAGGACGGTCTGAAAACCGGCTTGCGACGCCTGGACTTCATAATCGCCGATGAGCAGCTCGGGCACGCGGTAGCGGCCCTGGCCGTTCGACGTGGTCGAACGCGTGATGCCCGTGCCGACGTTCCTGACATCCACTTTGGCGCCGGCGACCACGGCTCCCGAAGCATCCGTCACGGTTCCGGAAATGATCGCCGTCGTGGTCTGCGCCGGCAGAAGTCCGGCTCCCCACAAGGTGATCAGGACGGCCGAACCGATCAGCCAGGCGCGACGTGGTTGTTCCGAACGAATCCCGTAAAGATTCAACATGTATAACCCCTCCCCGGCCGCCTTGGGCCGGCTGAGATAAAGGTTACATCGCGGAGTGTAAAGATACCGTGCGAGAATCCAGGAAAATTGTTAAGAAAGTGTAAAGCGCGCCCCACATGAGTTATTAGTAATGAGGGCGGACGTTGATGCGAGATTTGAGCGGCGACAGAATATGACCGATTCTCATTCCGAAAGCGCGCATTTGCTTTTGATCGAGGACGACCGCAAGCTGTGCCGATTGGTGAAGGCTTACCTCGAACCCTTGGGCTATCGCGTCTCCGTGGCGAACACCGGTCCCGAGGGATTGGCCCGGGCTCTGGCCGAACCCCATGATGCGGTGATCCTCGACGTCATGCTGCCGGGGTTGAACGGATTCGAGCTGCTGAAGCGCCTGCGCGAAAAATCCACCGTGCCGGTGCTGATCCTTACTGGTCTTGGCGACGAGGCGGACCGCATTGCGGGCCTCGAAATCGGCGCCGACGATTATCTGCCGAAAACCTTCTCCACGCGCGAATTGCTGGCCCGCCTGCGAGCCGTGATTCGCCGTTCCAGGATCGCCGCGGGCGAGAGCCGCGCTTCGCGCACCGCCCCGGTCGCGGTCGGCCCGCTGTGGGTGGACCTGGATACACGGACGGCCGCGCTCGACGGGCAACCGCTGACGCTGACGCCGGTCGAATTCGAGATTCTCCTGTGCCTCGCGCGCGGATGCGGGCGCGTGCAAACCAGGGAGCATCTGCTGCTGGAAGTCGCCGAACGGGATTTCGAAGTCTTCGACCGTTCCGTCGACGTGCACATTTCTTCGCTCCGCAAGAAGCTCGGGGACGATCCCAAGTCGCCGCGTTTCATTCAGACCGTGCGTTCGGCGGGCTACATGCTTTTGAAACCGGCGCCGAGCCCCGAAGGGCCGGCCGCCCGTTCGGAAGCGCCGGACGCTCGTTCGGAAGAAATTGAGGAACCCGTTCCATGAAATTGCGGATTTCTCTTTCCACGAAGATCCTCTCGCTGGCGCTTCTAAATCTGTTGTTGTTGGGAGCGACACTCGTCGGTCTTGCGGGAGTACAGCTCCAGAACTTGAGTTCGCTGCTGCTCGCGCCCACGCGGGATCGAGTGCTGGCCGATGCCCGGCTGCTGGCCCTGGAGCTCATGAGCACGCCGCAGAACGACCGCGATGCGCTGCTCGAAAAGCACACGCGGGCGGCGGGTGTGACATTTTACCTGTACGACACGCACGGCCTCCTGGTTTCCGGCCCCCCGGCGCTGCTGCCGCCGATCGTCCACGCGCGCGTGGTGCAAGGCGCCTTGAACGAATCGTTTTTCGTGACCACGCGCAATCCCACGCATTACTGGATGGGAGTGCGCATTCCTATCGGAAGCCCGGATGGCGGCGATCCTTTGCCGGGCGTGCTGGTCCTGATGTCGAACTCGCTCTTGGGCAACGCCTATTTTCTGGACCTCACGCTGGTGGGACTGGTGCTGCTGGTCGTGGTGCTGATCTCGGTGGCGTGCTGGGTGCCTTTGCTCCGTCGCCTGATGCGCGGTTTGTCGCAGGTGACGCAGGCGGCGGGACAGATCGCCGAAGGGCGCTTCGATGTGCATGTGGCCGCCGATCGAGGCGACGAAATCGGGCAGCTCGGCGCGGCCGTCAACCAGATGGCGGCGCGTCTTTCCGGATTCGTGCAAGGGCAAAAGAGATTCCTGGGAGACATTGCGCACGAGCTGTGCTCGCCGATCGCGCGCATCAATTTCGCGCTCGGTGTATTGGAGCAGCGCACCGGCGAGGAGAATCTCGATTACGTCAAGGACGTCCGCGAGGAAGTGGAGCACATGTCGGCGCTGGTCGCGGAGCTTCTCACGTTCTCGAAAGCCGGCATGCAGCCCGCCGATGTGCAGCGCGTTCCCGTCGCGGTGGCGGAAACCGCTCGCCGCGCCGTGGCTCGCGAGTCCAACCCGGGAGCAGCGAGTCATATCGACATCGACATCGACGATTCGCTTCAGGTGCTGGCCGATCCCGATTATCTTTTCCGGTCGCTCTCCAATCTGATTCGCAACAGCTTGCGCTACGCCGGCGAGAGCGGCCCGATTCGCATCACCGCCCGTTGCGAAAACGACGGCGTGGTCATCACGGTCGCCGACAGCGGCCCGGGACTTCCGGAAGAAGCGCTCGAAGAAGTATTCGCGCCGTTTCATCGTCCGGAGCTGGCGCGCACTCGCGAAACCGGCGGCGCCGGCCTCGGTCTCGCCATCGTCAAGTCGTGCGTGGAAGCGTGCCGCGGAACAGTCCACTGCCGCAACCGCGAGCCGCACGGGCTGGCCGTGGATATCCGGCTCGCGGCCGCGCAGTAACTCGGTTCCGCTTAACGCGGATTTCGGCTCGACGTACTCCTGTCGCCGTGAGCCCCGCTAGTCGTGAGAGGAAAAGGAGTCACAGCATCGATCAAGTGGCTCGTGAAATACGTCGAGATATTTCTGCATCCCTAGACCCTTGCCGATCTCGCTTGACATGACGGGCCGGGATTCCGATACTGACGTGACATGGATCACGTCATAGCCAGTCGAAACTCTACTTCGCTACATTCTTCGAGCCGCAGGGATTTTTTAGCGGGAGCGGCGGCCCTCGGCGCCGGAGGATTGTTCTCCGCCCAGCAGCTTCTTCCGCAGGGAAAGAAGCAGGACGAGCCTCTCCCGAGCCCGCGGCGGCTCGATCTGCATCATCATTTCATGTCGGACCGCGTGAAGCGGCGCGTGGCGGAAGTGAAGCGCCAGGGCTGGGACACCTTCCAGGATTACTCGCCCGCCAAGGCCATCGACGCGATGGATAAAGCCGGCGTCGCCACCGCGTTCCTGTCCTGCTCCACTCCGGGCGTGTGGCTCGGCGATAATTTCGCGATCGAACGCGCACAGGCCATCGCCCTGTCGCGCGATATGAACGATTACGGCGCGCAATTGGTCCGCGATTACAAGGGACGCTTCGGGTTATTCGCCATGCTGCCGTTGCCCGATGTCGACGCGAGCCTGAAGGAGATCGCCTACGCTTTCGATACTCTGCACGCCGATGGCGTCGGTCTTCTGACCAGCTACGGCGACATTTGGCTGGGCGACAAGAAGCTGCAGCCTGTGTTTGACGAGCTCAACCGGCGGAATGCGATCGTGTACACTCATCCCACCGACGCCACTTGCTGCCATAGCCTGGCCGGCGCAAATCCGGCGACGCTCGAATGGCTGGTGGACACCGCCCGCAGCCTGATGAGCATCGTGGCGGAGGATGCCTCGGTGGTCGGCGGAGGAGACGGCGGCGGGAGAGGCGGCCGCGGCGCCGCGCAGCCCAGTCCCGCGACGCGCTACGCCAACTGTAAATTCATCTGGTCGCACGCGGGCGGCGCGCTCATCGGCGTTTCCAGCCGCGTGGTGGGAACCGTAAGCGCCAAGAATCTTGCGGAGCCCGCGCGCCCCAATTCGCGGCTGTATCACATTCGCCGCTTCTTTTACGACACGGCGGGTTCCGCGAATCCAATTCTGATGCAGGGGATCGCGAGGCTGGCCGGCGCGTCGCAAATCGTTTTCGGATCGGATTACCCTTTCGGCGGAGCGGCGCCCATCGCGAGCATCGCCGAGGGCTTAAAGACCTGCGGATTCACGCAGGAGGAAATGCGCGGCATCAATCGCGAAAACGCCGTGCGCATCCTGCCGAAATACGCCTAACCGCTGGACCTTTTCAAAGCCGGCGTGCTCCGTGTGGGGCAGGGCTTCTGCCCTGAAAGCCGCCTTTCCAGGCGGCCAGACATCAGGCCGAGATTGAAAAGGGGACAGACTACTCTATCCCCTCGAGTAACCTTCTAATTTCATGTGCCAGCGTGGAGTGGACAGAGCGGTCTGTCCCCTTTTTCAACAGGCTCCTAAAACGTAAACCGCAATTGCAGCTCCGATCGCCGATTGTTCGCGTTTTCCGAAAATCCTTCGCCATTGGCGCCCCCCGCCATCTGGTTCGCCAGTCCGAACAGCGGTGAGGTGATGTTGCCGATGATCGGTCCGGGATTGGTGTGATTCAAAATATTGCGGATGGATGCCGAGACGTTGAGGCTGTAGCGCCGCGTCGACGCCGGCGTGCTGAAGAATCCTCCGCCGCTGGCCTTCGTCGCGCTTTCCCGCCGCGGTCCCAACTCGATGGTCTTGGCGATGCGCAGGTTCATCATGATCTGCCCCGGGCCGCGCCCGGCGTTGCGTCCGATAATCTGTTCTCCCGGAGTTGGATTCGGATCGAGAAGTCCGTAAGACGTTTGCACCAATCCCGGAAGGTTGGGGTTCGTGGCGATGCCCGGCCTGCTGTTGAGCAGCGTCGTCCCGTAGAGATCGTTGCCCGTGACGATGTTGAACGGCGCGCCCGATTGCAGATTCAGCAGAGGACTGATGCGCACGTTCCATTTCGTGTTGATGGAAGCCGCCAGGCTCACCCGCTGGCGGATGTCGTTGAACGCCGGTCCGTACTCGCCCTGCATCGAATACGGATCCCCGGGGAAGGTGCCGACGCCGTCGCTGTTGCTCATGGATCGATTCAAAACGTAGGAGCCGTTGAGGGAAATCGCCGCATTGATCTTCGCCGTCACGTTCGTAATGAGCTGGTTCTGATTGTAGCGGCCGTTCGATTGCATCTGCAAAACGGCGCCCGGATGTCCCAGCGGATACTGGGTCGCGCCCGGATCAGCCGGCGAATACGTTCCCTGGATGGGAGCGTTGATGTCCTGCGACCGCAAAATACTGGTGCTGTACGCATTCGTATAGGTGACCGCCAGCGTCGTGCCTTTCGGTAATTGTCGTTCCATGGAAAGCGCCGTCTGCATCACGCCGCTCCCGCGCAAATCAGGAGCGATGGTCTGGATCACCGAGTTCGAAGAGGACGACAAAGCCGCGAGCGTCTGGCCCGAGGGCACCAGCGGATAAAAATCCGGCGAATTGATGACGTACTGCTGCTGGACTACGCCGTTGTAGCGCGCCGCGGTCATGAAATTCGCCAAGGCCACGCGGTCGTAAAAAATCCCGAATCCGGCGCGCAGCACCGTGTTCGCCTTCGCCGTTCGCGCGTTCGCCCCGGGAGCCCAAGCCAGCGCCAGGCGCGGCGCGAAGTCGTGAGGATCGCTCATGTTGGTTTGGATTTCGTAGCGCAGGCCGTAGCTCAACGTTAGGTTGGGACGGATTTTCCAGTCGTCGCCCGAGTAAACCGCCACGTCGAACTGGCGCATCGAAAGGCTCGGAATGCCCGTAAAAATACTGAACTGAGTCGCGCCGCCGCCCAGAGCGCGGATCTGCGATGCAGGCAGACCTTGGCCCTGAAACAGCAGCGTCCGCCGATACTGCTCGATGGAGCTGGTCGCGGTCATGACGGGCTGTCCGGAAGCGTCCAGGACGGGCTGATTGTTCGCATCCAACAGTGGCGCGGTCCCTCCGCTGAACGTAAACGTTCCGTTAAAATTCACCGGCGAAATATTGTTGTCGAATTGCTCACGCGCGCGAATGCCGAATTTCAAGAGATGCGTCCCGTGCAACACGGAGGCGTCGTTGTGCGATTCAAGGCTGTCCGACGTATCGGCGCTGGCGCCCTGCGTCGAGCCGCCGGAGTTGAACGAGCCCAGCACCTGTACCTCCGGATTCAGGCTGTCGGGAACAAGGCGATTGGCGTTGTGATAATACCGGAATCGCAGGTCGATAATCGCCGGCCCGGATACGATGGTTTCCATCGCCTGCACCGTGTGCGTCGTGAACGGGAGACGAAAGCCGCGCGAAGTCAGATCGAAGCCTCCGATGCCGCTGCCGTCGATGTCGCCGTGCGTGAAGGAATACTGGAACGCCAGCGTGATGTTGGGGTTCAGTTGATAATCGATACGCGGATAGAGCCGCGTGCGCTTCTGGATCACCTTGAAATTCTGAAAAAACGGCGCAGCGGTCAGGCTTTGCGGGTCCAGCGCGACCGCGTTGATAATCGCTCCGTTGTCGACATTGTTCTGATTCGCATCGAGCGAAAAGGACGCACGCTTTCCCAGCGGTCCGCTGATCGTGTTTTCCCATTCATTTAGCAGCATGGGAGCCTTTTCGGCGGAATAGGGATTGCGCGCGTTCCACACATCGTCGCCCAGGTTGTAATTGAGATTTCCGCGAAAGCGGTCGGCCCCCGGCTTGGTCAGAATCTCAATGCGGCCGTAGCCGAGCTTGTCATATTCGGGCGAGAACGGATTCTGATTGATGCGGATTTCGCGAATCGATTCCTTCGCCGGCAGATCGCCATTGCTGAAGCCGTCGACGTACACAGACCCCCCGCTCGGGCCCGCGGAGGGACCGGCCAGCGCCTGCAAATCCGACAGCATGTCCTCCGGACTATCCGCGATGGACGCCAGATCCTCGCCCTTCAGAACCACGGCCGATGCGTTGTTGGTCGCATCCGTCGAGACCGTGGGAGGGGCATCTTCCTGGACGTTTACGGTCTGCACCACGGTCTCGACCTTCAACTGTAAATTCAACACCTGAACGCCGCCGGTGAGCGTGATCCTCACCGGAGCGGGCAGCGTGAGCTGCGGCGCCGCGGCCACGACCGAATAATCTCCGGGAGCGAGGCCCACGAACCGGTATGCCCCGTTGGCATCGGCGTCCGCCGTCTTCTCCGCGCCGTCGGGGCCGGAAATCGTCACCGTGGCCTTCGGCACGGAGGCGCCGCTCGTATCCGTGACCACCCCGCGCAGCGCCGCGTTCGGAGCGACGTTTTGAGCGAACCCGGGCGCGAACCCGAGCAGCAGACCGATCAGGGTCCAGGTAAACAGATGCGCGACGATACGTGATTGCACGCGGAGCTCCAGGATTACCGATCCAGCACACGAAAAGCTTCAGCATACAGTCTAGGCGGAAAAGCTGAAGATTTGCCAAAGATTTGGGGATTTCCCGGCGGCAGGAATTGCCAACCAAAGCGGAGCGCCTGTGCGGTAAAATCGTGTGCGGCCGTCGTATTCGCCTGGCGCTTTTCGCTCAGCTCTGGCGACGGATTTTCGGCCCTTCACGACAAACCGTTTCAAGGAGACAACGCCCTGATGCCGCAAGCCCGAATGGGAAAATGGACGAAACAGAGCGCCTGGCTGGCCGTGGGGACAACAGCGCTGGCTTTGTGGCCCGCGGTTGTTTCAGCGCAGACACCAGCCCCGAAGTCCACCCCGGCGAACCAGGCAACCCGGTCCAACATTCCCCGCATGCCCGACGGCAAACCCAACTTGAACGGCGTCTGGCAGGCTATGAACACCGCGAACTGGGACCTGGTGACGCACGGTCCGTCGCAAGGACCTCCCGCGTACGGGGCTTTCCTGACCACGCCTCCGGGCATGGGCGTCGTGGAAGGCGATACCATCCCCTATCTTGCGGAGGCAGCTCTGAAGAAGAAGGATAACTACGCCAATCGCTGGATCGCCGATCCCGAGCTGAAATGCTACCTGCCAGGCGTTCCGCGGGCCACCTACATGCCGTATCCCTTCGAGATCGTCCAGAGCGCCAACGGCACCCTCTTATTCGCCTATGAATACGCCGACGCGGTGCGCAGCATCAACATGGGGAAGCCGAAGGAAGCTCCCGTCGATAGCTGGATGGGCTGGTCGAACGGCCATTGGGAAGGAGACACGCTGGTCCTCGACGTCACCGGGCAGAACGATATGACGTGGCTCGACCGCGCGGGCGACTTCCATAGCGATGCATTGCACGTTGTTGAGAGGTATACTCCAATGAGCGGAACTGTGTTGAATTACGAGGCGACAATCGAGGACATAAACGTTTTTTCGAAACCTTGGAAGATCAGCATGCCGCTCTACCGTCACTTGGAAAAGAATGCGCGCCGGATGGAATTCAAATGCGCCGAATTCGCCGAGGAACTGTTATACGGTCCGCTGCGGCGCAAACCCGCGAAATGAGACGCGCCTGCGAAGTGAGATGGCGAAGTGAGAAAGGAGCTGCCGATGAGAACCTTCATCGCAAGGAAAGATAATCGATCGATCTTCTTCCTTCCCGTCGCGATCCTCGCGCTGGCGGGTTCGGCCCCTGGACAAACAGCGACGCCTTCTTCCACCCCCGGCGCGAAGAATATCGCGCTCAAACCGGCGGCCGCTTCCAACACCAAGAATTGGACGCCGGCCCGCACCCCCGATGGCCAGCCCGATCTGCAGGGCATTTGGGATGCGGCCAGCCTTACGCCTTTGGAGCGTCCCAAGGAGCTCGGCACCAAGGCATTTTACACGCCCGAGGAAGCGGCCGCCTACGAAAAGGCCCGGACCACGGAGAACAATCGCGATCGTCGCGACGGCGGCGCGAAAGCGGACGTCGCGCGCGCCTACAACGACGGCTGGTTCGACCGCGGCAGCAGGCTGGGACGCAATCTGCGGACCTCACGCGTCATCGATCCCCCGGACGGCAGATTTCCGCCGTTCACGCCGGAAGCGCAGAAGCACTTCGATGAGGTGAAGGCGTACCTCGCCAAGAACCCGGCGGATGGACCGGAGAGCCGCCCGCTCTTCGACCGCTGCATCATGTTTTCGCAGAACGGACCGCCGATCATTCCCGGTAATTACAACAACCTCTACGAAATCGTTCAGACGCCCACTTCGGTGACGATCTTTTCGGAGATGGCGCATCAGGCGCGCACCGTGCCGCTCGACACGCACGAGCGCCTGCCGCAGAACGTCACGCAGTGGATGGGCGATTCGTGGGGGCACTTCGAAGGCAACACGCTGGTGGTGGAAACCACGAACGTTCGCTACAACGACATGAGCCACTTCGGCACGCAATACGACTACGGCATGACGGATCGGAATCTGAAAGTGGTGGAGCGCTTCACGCGCACGGCGCCGGATCTGCTGATCTATCAGGCCACGGTCACCGATCCGACGGTCTACACCAAGCCATGGACGATCGAGATCCCCATGGACAAGGCCGAAGGTCCGATTTTCGAATACGCCTGCCATGAAGGAAACTATGGCTTGGCGGGGATTTTGGCAGGGGAAAGGGCGCGGGAAAAGAAAGCCGCGGAACAGACGGGAGGAAATCAATGAAGAACAAATTCGCTATCGTTTTTGCGGGGCTCGCGCTGCTCGCAGCCGTACCCGCCTGGGCCCATCATTCATTCGCGGCTGAATTTGACGCCGACAAACCGGTCAAACTGCACGGTACCGTCACCAAGATGGAGTGGATCAATCCGCACGCCTGGATTCACATCGACGTGAAAGACGCCAGCGGCAAGGTCACCAACTGGATGGTGGAATGCGGCAGCCCGAATACCCTGCTGCGGCGCGGATTCACGCGCCAGTCGGTGGCCGCCGGCCAGGAAATCATCGTCGATGGCTATCAGGCCAAAGATGGCACGAATCGCGCCAATGGCCGCGACGTGACGCTTCCGGACGGGCATAAACTGTTCCTCGGCACGTCGAATCCGGACGCCGAAGGCAGCAGCAAGTAAGTTGAGCAATCACAGACAGGAATGTGGGGCAGGCTCATAGCCTGCGGCCGGCTCTCAGCCGGCCTTTTGTTGTCCGCTCGAATCAAATGATCATCGACTATCAGCATCATTTCCTGCCCTTCTCCATCGCCGAACGCAAGGGTTTTCGCGCGGGGCAGAAGGGAAACCTGACCGAGGGCGGGATCGCCAAGCTCACCGTGCATCCGCGCTTGTACGACATGGAGCAGCAGCTGCGCGAGATGGATCAGGTCGGCGTCGATGTTTCCGTGCTTTCCTGCAATCTCGGGTGGGATGGGACGCTTGAAGATTGCCGCGAGATCAACGATGCGGGGGCCGCATTGCAGCGCCAGTATCCCTCGCGATTCGCCGCCTTGGCGCACGCGCCCGTGCTCGAAGCCGCCGGGCTCGCCGAAATCAAGCGGTCCGTGGAAGAACTCGGCCTGCGCGGGACCACGATTGCATCACAAGTGAACGGTCTGTGCCTGGACGCCGCCGAACTGCGTCCCTTTTATACGATGATGTGCGAGCTGGATCTCGCCGTTTTCATCCATCCGGCCATGCTTCCGCAAGGTTATGCGACGTTCCGCGAATACGATCTGGCCCGGATCATCGGCCGTGAAATGGATTTGCAGGTGCAGGTCGCGCGCGTCATCGCCGGCCGCGTGATGGAAGAGTTTCCCGATCTGAAGCTGATCTTCTCGCATTTCGGCGGAGGCATCGCGGCGGTGAAGGAACGGCTGGCGGCGAAATCGGGACGCTTCGGGACGCTCACGCGCCCCTTCGAGGAATCGTTCGACCGCCTCTATTTCGATACCGCCGGCTTTGAGGGCGGACCGATCGCGCTGCGTTGCGCCGTCGCCGGAATTCGCCCCGACCGCCTGGTTTTCGCGACGGATTATCCGCAGGATTTCACCGGGGCGACCACGCAGAGCGGAAAGACCTTCCTGGACATTCGCGAATATATCGACGAGATTCGCCGGCTCGATCTTCCGGCCGGCGCAGCGGACGCCATCCTCGGTGGCACGGCCGCGAAGCTTCTGCATTTGGAGGCGGCGCAGTTGCCGCCGGCCCAACTCACACGCACGGCCTGAATCGCCATGCAGACAACATGACGGGCGAAACCGCAGTACCGCAAGTCGCCGCGCCTTCGTCGTCGTCCTCCGACCTACCGCTCCAGAAATATCTCGCAGCGGCGGCTTCCGTGATCGTACCCGCCGCCCTGTGGTTCGCGCCGCTGCATCTCGACGCGACCGCGCAACACGCGCTTGCGATCACCGCTTTCATGATCGTGGCGTGGGCGACGCAAGTTCTCGATTATGGATTGACCGGCATCATCGGATGCTATCTCTTCTGGGCGCTGAAAGTGGTTAAAGTCGAGGTCGCGTTCGGAGGATTCGCCGACGATACGCCGTGGTTTCTGGTCGGCGCGATGCTGTTTGGCGCGATGGCCAGCAAATCGGGACTCGCGCGGCGCATCGCTTATCTGGTCGTCCTGCGCGTAGGCAGCACTTATTCGCGCATTTTGCTCGGCTTGATTCTTTCCGACTTTCTGCTTACCTTCCTGGTGCCGTCGGGAATCGCGCGCATCGTCATTATGGCGGCGGTTGCGCTCGGCCTGATCGAGGCATTTGGTTTGGGCGTCGGCAGTAATGTCGGGCGCGGGATGTTTCTGATCCTCACCTACACGGCGGGGGTGTTCGACAAAAGCATTATCGCCGGAGCTGCCGCGATCACCGCGCGAGGAGCCATCGAAAATTTCGGACACGTGCAAGTGCTATGGAGCCGCTGGCTGCTGGCTTACTTGCCCTCCGACATCGTGACGATTCTGGTCGCCTGGCGCGTGACGCTGTGGTTGTATCCTCCCGAGACGGCTTCCCTGCCCGGAGGCGCACAGTTTTTACGCGCCGAGCTACAAAAAATGGGCGCGTGGAAGACGGAGGAAAAGAAAGCGCTCGCGCTTCTGCTTCTGGCGATCGGCCTGTGGGTGACGGATTTCCTGCATCACATTTCGCCTTCCATGATCGGTCTCGGCATCGGTCTCGCGGCGCTGCTGCCGGGCATCGGCGTTCTGAGCGTGGCGGAATTAAAGGCCGTCAAATACCTGCAAATCTTTTTCGTCGGCGCGGCGGTCAGCATGGGTAAGGTGCTCGGCGCGACCAGAGGGCTCGACGTGCTGACGAAGGTCGTGCTCTCCTGGATGACGCCGCTGCTCGCGCATCAGTATCTCTCCACGATCTTTCTTTATTGGACGGGCTTCCTCTATCACCTGTTTTTGGCGAGCGAGATTTCGATGCTCGGCACCTCGACGCCGCTGGTGATGACTTACGCGCTCGCGCACGGGCTGAACCCTCTGCGGATCGGGATGATCTGGGCGTTTTCGGCGGGAGGAAAGCTTTTCGTGTATCAGTCGGGCGTCCTGATCGTCGGCTACGCTTACGGATATTTCGACGCAAAAGATATGTTCCGGCTCGGCCTGATCATGAGCGTCGTGGATTCCCTGCTGCTTCTGATCGTCGTGCCTCTGTATTGGCCGCTGATCGGCATCGTGCAATAAAGTCTCGCATCAGTTCTCAATCTTCGGCATGACCAGCAGTTTTCTCCGTCCGGAAGTTCGGCAGGCGGGCCACTTCCATAGCGACGCTCTGCATGTGGTGGAGCGCTTCACGCGCACTGACGACGACACCATTTTTTATGAGGCTACGCTCGACGATCCCAAGGTCTTTACCCGCCCCTTCAGGATGAAGTTCTCCATGAAGAAAGCTCCTGCCGATTTCACGATCCTGGAATCGGGATGCTTCGAGGGCGAACGCGATCAGGTCCACATGCAGGACGGCGTCGCCAACATTCCGCTCGAGCACTACGAGAACAAGAAGTAGGCGCAGCTCCCCGGCTGTTTCGGTCGCGTGAGCTACTTCAGCAGTTCGAGCAATGCCGAAGAAACCGCGTCGGGCTTCTCGCGAGGCAAAAAATGCCCCGCTCCGGCGATCACTCTTCTTGCAACCAGCATCGGAAATTGGGCGCGCTCGGCGGGAGAGTCCGCGGGCGGCTTGCCGAGCCCGTCGTCGGCGCCATGCAGCACGATCGCCGGCACGTTGATCTTCGGACGGCGCGCCAGCAATTGCTCCGTCAACTGGAAGCGCGGTTCTCCGGGAGCATTCCCGTGCCGATGGCGATAGGAGTGAATCACGCAATCCACGAAATCGGGATTATTGAACGAAGCGGCCGTGCGCTCGTACATGTCATCGGTGAAGTGCATTCCAGGCGACCACAATTGCCACAACAGGCGACACAATGCCCGGCGATTCGCCTTCAACCCGGCGCGTCCGCGCTCCGTATTGAAATACCACTGATACCAATAGCCTCGTTCGATCTCGGGCGCGGCGGGAGCCGGTGGCGCGAAGACGTCCTGGATCAGGTAGCCGCCCACGATGACGGCCGCGCGCACGCGATCCGGATGGAGCGCCGCGACGATGGACGCCGCCCGGCCGCCCCAGTCATATCCCGCGACGGCGAAAGTCCGCAGCTGTAACGCGTCGGCGAAATCCACCAGATCCTGGCCGATGGCGGCCTGCTCCGCCATGCGCGGCGCCGATTGATCCAGGAATTTCGTCGGCCCGAAACCGCGCAGGTACGGAACCAGAACCCGATAACCAGAGGCGGCGAGCTTGGGCGCCACCCCATCCCAAGCGCGCACATCGTCGGGGAAACCATGCAACAGAATGATTGGGAACCCCTGCGGCTTTCCGCTTTCTTCGTATCCGATTTCGAGGATGGGAGTCCGCACCATCGCGGTTTTGGGCGGCTGCGGGAAGGCCGGCCGGACCAGTCCAAGCGCGCCGCCCGCAAATCCCGCTGACTTCAGAAGCGTTCTACGAGTGATGGACACCAGGTGTTTACCAGCGCTTGAAATTATTTGCGGCCCTGTTCATCCAGCCAGGCGTACAAGCGCCGAATCCCCCGCGCCTCCGCGCCCGGTCCAGTGATCTGCGTAAAATCTTTCGCGTGCGATGTCATGTCGATGCGCTTGGCGGCGTCATCGGCGGAGACGCCCTGCTTCTTGAGCGCGGCGCCCTTCGTGATCAAGTCCTTGAGATAGCTTTGAAATGTGGTGATGATGTTCTTGTCGCGGAATATGACGCCGTGGCCCGGCAGAACCAGATTGAAATCCAGCTGCTTCAGCTTTTCCAGCGTGGCGATCCATTCGTCGAAATACGCGTCGCCCATGTAGGCCAGCCTCGCGCCTTCTTCTTCATCGCCGGTGCAGATGATCTTTTCTTTGGGCAGATACACGAACGTATCGCCGCCGGTGTGGCCGCGTCCCAGGAACAAAAGTTGAATTTCGCGGGCACCTTTCTGGATGACCAGTTTGCTGTCGTAGGTGACGTTCGGAGGGGTGGGCTTAATCTCCTGCAGATCGCGCAGCTCGCCTTGAGCGGAGACCAACTGCTTCTGCAGATCGGCCTTCTTGGCGGCGTCCTTCTCGGCGGCGATTTGCTTGTGTAGCGAATCGATCAGCGCGGGCACGCGCGCGCCCTGCGACGTTACGTAAGGCTCGCGATGCAGAATATCAAAAGTGAGAATCGCGCGGCGCACGAATTCGTGCCCGATGATCTGCACTTCCGGTCCGAAGACCTGATTGCCCGCCGTGTGGTCGTAATGAAAGTGGGTATTGACCACCTGGCGCACGGGTTTCGGTGTAAGCAGCTTGATGTCGGCGAGGAGGGCGCGGGCCGCGGCGGGGGTGGTTCCGTCATCGACCAGAAACACGTCCTGATCGTTCACGATGACAACGTTATTGCTGCCAGGCCCGCCCGTGGCGTAGTAAATCCCGTCGGAGACCTTTTCGAATTTATAGGTTTTGCCCTGCGTGACGGGAAACGGCGAGGTCGCATTGCCCGACTGCCCCCAAGCTCCCACGGCCATCGACGCCGCTGCAACAACGATCCACACCCCGCACATGTTTTTCATAGCTCCGACGAAATCCTCCCCTATGCCGCATCCCATGATAATCGAATAGCGGGTGGCGTAGAAGAAGACAGCATGAACCAGCGGGTTGGCGCGAGTAGAAACACTTCTCCCACAAGATGGCTGACGTTCCGTGTTTCGATTCCAAAAGCCGATCCCTCGACTTCGCTCGGGATGACAGAATGGTTGGTGGGAGGTGGTTAGATTCGCCGGCCGTCGTGCCCCTCTTGCTTCTCGCTGCTAAATTCGGCTCCTTGCTCATTTTCGGAAGCGCGCTTCCTCCGGTTTGTTGACCCGCCACGGAGGCGGGCTGCCGGTTGTACGCGGCAGGCGTTCCGTTTGTTTGCCCGCAACGGAGAGGGTTCACTGTAACGCATCGTGACGCTCGGTTCACTGTAACGCTCGCACGCTCGGCTCATCGCGCCAGGGGCGTTACGGCCGCTCCCTGTTGGACGCTGAACGCGACGGTGACTCGAGTACTCGTACGCGTTTCGTGGCCCGGCTTCCGATGGCAGAACCCGGAACTCTTGCTTATGGTGTACACCGGAGCGGTGCAAAAGGGCGGAAAGGTAAAACACGAAGTGGTTGAAGAGGGGAGGGATTCCGGATGACGAAATGACGGGACGGGCAAAGATCAGGCGGCCTGAGAGGCCGCCGCAGGCCGAGGGCCTGCCCCACGAAGAGGGCCTGTGCTGTTTCGTTGGCGGCGAAAAGCAGATCTCCTCCGCCCGGCGGGATCGCGATGACGATGCGGGAAGAGTCGGCACGACTGCCGACTCAGCCGGCCTGGCGGCCCGCGCCACGTCGTCTACTGGACGGCGAGGGCTGCCGCGCCGCCCTGATTGCCGAGGCAGTCGCGTTTGCAAGGATCGGGCTGCACGTACTGATCCTTCATCTTCTTGCGGAATTCCGGATACATGGTCTCCGCGCCGCCCAGCACCGCTTCCTGAGGGATATGAAACTTCGTGGTCATCTCACCCACCCAGGGGTTCTTTCCCGGCAAATAGTGCGGCACGACACCTTCCTTGGTCCCTTCGTCGCCCTGGATGCAAGGAGGGCCCATTGCGGCGATGGGCGCGGCTTCCAGCTGGAACGTACGCGACCAATACAGTGGTTCGGAAAAGTAAACCGGGTCGTCCAGAAGCGTCGTGATGGTGAGGATATCGCCGTGCCGGATGAAATGCTGCGTCATGGTCGCCTCGTCGCTGGTGGGGGCTCCGTTGCGCCGAACGTAACCCGCCTTGATGTGCGTGGTGTAAGTCGACAGGATGTTGCCTTCCCACACTCCCGTGGTGAAACCCGACTTTTCGTGCGGAGCGTTCTTCGGAGGATGCAGACGCCCGTCCATCCAGATGGTGGTCGGCGCGCGATCTTCCCATCCGCCGATGTGCCAGGAGACCACGTTGCCGGTGAGCGGATCGGGTTCGCTCCACATGCGAACGCCGAAGGGTCCAATCATTAAGTAGTAGGGCGCGTAAAACAGGCACACGCGCTCCGGCTCGGAGAGCTGCGATTGCGAGTAGCTTAAGGCCCGCGCGCGGCCTCCCTCGTTGAGCGGAAGCCCCGTGTAATCCACGGCGAGGGGCCCTTGAAAACGCAACTGGGAGTCTTCGTGATTGCGGGCCGCCCACGATCCGGAAAGATCGACCTCGGCGGAGGCGGGAACGGCGGCGAGAATAAACAGGCTTAGTGCGGCTGCGATCCAGGTCGCCGCCAGCGGCCGGACCAGCGGAGACGAGGTCCGCCGCACGGTTGTACGGCGTACAGAAATCCGGCGAAGCACTTTTTTAATTTTCGTCATGTCGTTACCATCTTGCCGAGCACGGCGTGGGATCCCATCCCGCAGCGTCGGCCTGTTTCCGATAGTGCGTGCTGATCATAAAGGGCTCGCGCAGATAGAGAGGATCTTGGACGATCGACGTCAGAATGAGCCACAGATCTCCGCTGCGCTCGCGTATGACGTCGTAATACTCGGTCATCGTCGCGTTGGCGCTGTAAGGCACGCCATTCTTGCGAAGATACGCCGCCTTCATGTGGGTCGTCACAACTTTCAGGCTCCCGGATTGGGTTTCTTCTCCGGGGCTTCCGGCGCCGGGACCGCCGCGTCCCCCAGTGGGTGGATCCCATTGGGCGACCGAATCACCTTGCCAAGTGGCATCGCCGCCCGGCGATTTCCAATTTCCGAAGTGGAACACGCGCGTTTGCGTGCCGGCGTCGATTTCCATCTTCAAGGTGTTGTCGTCCTGCCAGGTGATGTGCAGGCGTTCGGGAATCCGCATGATGCCGGCCGCGCCGTAGGATTTGCACTGCTCGCCGGCGGCTTCGTCTTTCGCCGGGTCCCAGGCGTCGGCGACCTTCCGCGCTTCCACGGTCATGGGAACGCTCTGATAGTCGCCCTTGGGAGGCGTCACCATGCGGTAGCGCCAATCCTCAGTGACGATGGAAACCCAGTAGCCGGTGACGTCGATGGGAGCAGACGCCATGGGACTCGGAGGTGGACCTCCTGGACCACGGCCGGGACCCCGGCCTTGACCAAAAGCCGTGCATACGGCAATTGTGCACGCGATCGTCGCCATGCGAGCGACCTGCGTATTTCTCCTTACGTAACCCAAGCCTGTTCCTTCCCTCGATCGGACGCGCGTCATTTCTTAGCTCCCGCCGCCGCGAGGCTTTTATAAACGGCTCCGATGAAATCGGCGGTGGTCCACGGGCCGGACTTCGCTCCGTACTGCTTCTCATAGGGCAGCAGCGGATTGGCGGCCTTGATCTGGTCGAGCGTCATGCCGCGCTGCATCATGTCCTGGATCACGTCGCGTACAATGACGATCATGTCGCGATATTCCACCACGTCGGCCTGATCGTAGATCCGTCCGTGGCCTGGAATCACCAGGGTTCCGCCTTCCAGGAAGATGAACGGGATCGACGGAATCGCCAACTCAATCAGCTTGTTGAGAGCGTCGATCTCGCCTTGCATGCTGCCGCCTTTTTCCACGTCGATGACCGGGAAACGAGTCGTATCCAAAATGTTTCCGGCCATGACGACGTCCGAGCCCCGGAAGAAGACCAGGCTATCGCCGTCGGTGTGGGCCGCGGGCTGGTGGAGCACCTCAATCCCCTCACGATTGAGGTATAGATATCGGCGATTCGTGGAAAAGGCCTCGCTGGGCCACGCGTCGCTGGTAAAGGGAGAGGCCTGGCCGGTGGGGGCGCTCATCCGCGTCAGAACATTTTCGTGGGCCAGGATGGAAGCGGCACCGCCGGTCATGGCCTTGACAAACCCAGAGCGCGGACCGGTGACGCCCGCGAAAATACTCTGTCCGGCTTTGGAGATGACGGCGTTGCCCCCGACGCTGTCGGCGTCGGCGCTGGTATTGAGGATATAGCGGATCGGTTCATCGCTGAGCTTACGGATTTCCGCCAGCACGGCCGCCGAGGCATCCTTCGTGCCGGAGTTGACGAGCACGACACCGTCGGGACCCACCTGCACGCCGATGTTCGCGCCGGCTCCCGAAAGCAAATAAAAGTTCGGCCGCACGCGAAATACTTCGATATTCGCCGAAGCCTGCTGGGCGTGGGCGACGCCAGGGGCCACAAGCGCGCCCAGGAGAACCACGGCGGTGAGCGCGCCAGTCACAGCTTTCGCGGACACAGACTGAATGCCCGGCTCCACGCCTCTGAGGACTACCTTCACGGTTTCATTTTCTCCTATGGACGCCACGGGCTGGGCGAGATCGCAAGCCGGGCAACATTTTCAAGTTTAACCATACCGCGTAAAGATTCTACTAAACGATCGGGCTTATTTGTTAAGGAAGTGTAAAGCGGCAAGATGACAGGAGTCAGGAGATAGAAGTCAGAAGATAGGAGACAGGAGTCAGGAGATAGGAGTCAGGAGATAGAAGACAGGAGTCAGGAGATAGGAGCCAGGAGATAGGAGTCAGAAGACAGGAGTCAGGAGATAGGAGTCAGGAGATAGGAGTCAGGAGATAGGAGTCAGGAGATAGGAGTCAGGAGATAGGAGTCAGGAGATAGGAGTCAGGAGATAGGAGTCAGGAGATAGGAGTCAGGAGATAGGAGTCAGGAGATAGAAGTCAGGAGATAGAAGGACAAAGGAGAGGCCATCGCCGCCGGGAGCGAATTGTTTGCGTCCGTCGCGGTCAGCCGTCTGCTCCAGCGAGTGGCGCTTCTATCTCCTGTCTCCTATCTCCTGACTCCTGTCTTCCGACTCCTGTCTGGTGTACCATGCAAGACACGGATTCTCCTTTCATGAAAACGCGCTTGACGACTCTACTCGCAGTCACTCTGTTTTTCGCGCCGGCGTTGCTCCTGGCCCATCACGGCTTCGACATGTTCGACCAGAAGCACGCGGTAACGCTCAAGGGCACGGTCAAGGACTGGCAGTGGACCAATCCGCACACGTGGATTCAGCTCAACGTCGAACAGGACGGCAAGGTCACGGAGTGGAGCCTGGAGGGCGTCAGCATCAGCCAGTTGGGACGCATGGGGTGGAAGCGCGATTTCATCAAAATCGGCGATAAGGTCACGGTGGAGATCTATCCGCTCCGCAACGGCAAGCCCGGCGGTCAATGGAGCCGCGTGTTCGACGCGAACGGCAAGGAAATCGGCGTCAATACGGCGGCATCAACGGGCGGAGCGCCCGGGCGGTAGCTGTCAGGCCGGTTTCGCCCCGCGATGGGCCTTGATCGCAAACCAAAAGCAGATTCCTCGCTGCGCTCGGAATGACGAGCTATTTTCCGATCTTCAGAGGCAAAGCAGGTTCCTGGCTGCGTTCGGAAAGACGAGCGTGCTTTTTGATTTTCGGAAGTGACGCCGATTCCTTTCCCGCCGTTGCGGGATGGGAATGACGGGCTGTGCGTTTACGATCTGAATCGAGGCAGGATGCGTTCCGCGTTTCCCCGATCGATGGCGTGGAGCTCCTCGGCTGTGTAGACCTTGTTGGTGACGAGGCCCTTTCCGGTTTCGGCAGCCGTACGGAACCAGTAGTCGGTGCCATAAACGATCTGCGACACGGGGACGACCTGGCGCAGCGCTCCCTGAGCGATGGGGTTCGAGGATTGCGCCGTATCGTAATAGAACTTCCTTAATTCGGCGATCACGTCGTTGCCCGCCGGGTAACCGGGTTTGGGACGGCCGTCCTGGCCCTTGGTGAAGATGCCGGGAACGATCTCGGCGGTGAGGCCGCCTCCGAGGAATCGCTCGATCACGAACGGCATCATGCCGCCGCTATGGGAGAAGACCCAGGTGATGTTGGGGAGCTTTTGGGACAGCCCGCTGAAAACCACGTTGGCGATGGCGCGGGTGGTGTCCGCTCCATATTCGACGATGGTCTGGGCGACCTCCTTCGACACGCCGATCGCCTCGCAGCACTGCGGCGTGTGAGGATGCACGAAAACGACGGCGCGGCGCCGGTTCAGCTCCTCGTAAACCGGCATATAGGAGGCATCGCCGACGTAACGTTCCCAGTGCGAAGTGTACATGGCGATGCCGTCGGCCTTGAGCGTGTCGAGGGCGTATTCAATTTCGCGCAGGCACCCGTCGTTATCGGGATACCACAAAGGCAGCGCGGCGAAGCTTCCAAAGCGGCCGGGATAATCGTGCGTCAGTTTCGCGGCGTACTCATTGGCCATGCGCGTCGCTTTGCGCGCCATCCCGACGTCACCGAAGGTCAGATTGGTCGGCTGGCCCATGGCCGAGAGCAGCGCCGTGGCGGTGCCGTTCTTATCCATGTCGTCCAAATCCTTGGAAAGCGTCCAGGGACTGGTGAACTTCCTCCCATTTGAATTCGCCAGCGCGACGACGTCGGGGGTCTGGAAGTGGTGATGGAAATCGATGCGCCGCGGATTGGCGCCATTGGGACCGAGCCCGGCTTGACCCATCACCGAGCCGCGAAACATGAGCGCTCCGGCTCCGCATGCGGCCGCTCCCGCGAGGAAATTTCTGCGAGTCGAGTTGGTCATTTTTCGAACTTCGAGAAGTCCAGGTAGTCGCCGGAGCAGGAGATTTCCCCGAGTTCCCATTTAGGACGCAATTCCGCGTTGAATAGCGCCGATTTCCAGGGTTTTACGAACGCGATGGGGTCAGTCATCGTGATTTCAATCTGCAGATGATCGCGATCCACGCGATTGAAGCGTTCCGTGACATGAAGTTTGTCGCTATGGGGATGTCCCGCGCGGTCAATCCACGTCCGGTCGTTCAAGCCGACCGTCTCGACGACGAAAACGTGATCGCTTTCCCAATGCCCCACGGACGTTCCCATCCAGGTAAGATCGGGATCATCGGGCACGGGCCGCCCGTCGGTGTGAATACGGCGAATCGTATGGTCGTACTCGAAGATCATCAGAGTGAGCTTCGGCGTCTCGATGAATTCGAACGGATAGGGATGAAAGTAAACGCGCGGCGTGCCGGGAGGCGCGCATTTGGTCAGCACGGGATCGTTGGTGGTCTGCAACGAGTAGGCGCCCGTATTCGAAGGCTTCGCTTGCTTAAACTTATCAAGGCCCCACTGCGTCATCTCGGGACCGTCCTTCGAAAACGAGAACAGGTAAAACAAACGATTTTCCGGCGTGGCGCGCAGCATCCAGGGACCGCCTAGCTGGTGCGCCGGAGCGGGCTCTCCGAGCTTCGTGGGCGCCTCGGCGGCGGCGCGTCCTCCGCCCTCCTGGGCCTGTCCCCAGGAAAGCGTGGCGCTCAAGAGAGTCGCGACCGCCAGTACTTCCAACTTCGACAAACCTCTGTGCATGCTCTCCTCCCGGGTGGTCTTCACGATGAGAGAAACTATTTCTCAGACGCTCGCGAAAACCTCAGCGAGGATTTTCGCACCGGGCTACCAGCGTGTCAACGGTGTGCAGCGACTTACCTTGGGCTTTAGAAAAAGGGGACAGACAGCTCTGTCCACTGCCGGGCCGCACATGAAGTCATAAATATCGTCGAAGGGGACAGAGTAGTCTGTCCCCTTTTTCGCTGCAGGCCTAGCGGCCCGCGCCACGTCGTTAGTCTTCTTCCACTAGAAAGTCAGCTTCAAGGCGAGCTGAATCTGCCGCGGCGTGGTGCCGGCGTTGCTCGCCGTGATGACGCCCGCGCTCGCGTTGTAGGCGCCGGACGCGCTGAAAACATTCATGTTCGGGTTGCCAAGATTCTCGTGGTTGAAAATGTTGAAGAACTCCGCCCGGAACTGGAGCTTGATCTGTTCCGTAAGCCGGGTATCTTTCGAGAGCGAAAAATCCGTGTTAAAGAATCCCGGCCCCCTCAGGGTATCTCGCCCGGTATTTCCCAAGGTCCCGACCGGTTCCAAAGCGTAGCATTGCGGATTAAACCACTCGGCAACGGTCTGGGCGCCAGTGTAAGGGTTGCAACCCCCGACGTAATTGGGGCGCGGCGTTTCGCCGGACGTGAATCCTGCGCGATCGAAGCCCGTGTTCACGTTCAAGGGAATACCGTTGAACGCGCTCAGAATGCCGCTGATTTGCCAGCCTTCCACGAACCGGTTGCCGTGGAAAGGCAGCGCGTACAGGCCGTTCACGCGCAAGACCTGAGGGATATCGAAGCCGCACGGCCCGTGATCGATCGCCTGGTTAAACGGATTTTCCACGGCGGAAGGCGTATTGCTGAGGCCGTTGAAACTTCCGATGCCAAATGAACCGTCATCCATGCACCGCGACCAGGTGTATGCCACCTGCGCCTGCAGGTTGCGAGTGATCCTGCGATTCAAAATCACTTGCAAGGCGCTGTACGCGGAAGTGCTGATGGTTTGCTCGGTGGGGAAATAAGCTAAGGCGGGATTCAGACGCGGGTTCGGCGTACCGGCGGCGTTCGTGAAGTGATAGACGCCGCTCGCGTCGATCGTCGGCGTAGGCGGATTCACTTCAATTCCGGTGATCAAATGAACTCCGTGCGAACCAACATAGCCAACGGTGAGGACAGTACTGGGCGCAATCTCACGCTGGATATTGAGATTGTATTGGATCATGTAAGGCGTCGTGCTGATGGGGTAATACCACGGGAGCGTCTGCGACGGCAGAATCGAAGCGGCGTTTGATGCGCTTGGCGGGAACGGATACGGCACAGGGTTGGTGGGAGTGCCGACGAGGGTCGATTGTCCCCACGGCGGAGCGCCGCCGTAGCCGGTCTGATAGGCTTGCACCGAAATCGGGTCGTGGAAGATTCCAAAGCCCGCGCGGATCGAGGTTTTATGATCGGCAAAAGGATCGTAAGCGATTCCGATCCGAGGATCGATATCGCCCATGGATGGATTTGTTTTGAAAACATTCGGGACCTGGGTAAATCCGGTGGCTGTGGCGTAGTTGGTGATGGTGTACAGCAGGTCATGACGCTCGGTCGGATTGGAATAAAACTCCCACCGCAGCCCGAGGTTGACGGTCAGTTTCGAAGTCACTTTCCAGTCGTCCTGGATATAGGGATTAAAGTCCGTCTGGAAGTAATCGCGATGCGCGGTATTCCCTGGCGCAGGGATCACGCCGCTCGCCACCGAGGCGTTGCCAGCCAGCAAGTTGTTGAAGCTGGTGAAGGTCCAAACCACGTTTTCCGAGATGGGATTCCAGCTATTGTTGAGGAGCCTGTCTCCGGCGAATCCCAAGCGAATCGAGTGCGCGCCATGCGTCCACAGGACATCGTCTCCCAGGGCGTAGCGGTTCTGGGCGAAAGTGAAATGGCCCGTGCCCGTGGCCGGTCCTAACGGCGTGAGGCCAGCGGCGACGTCGTTGATGAATCCATCTTCCAGGCCCTTGACGGGGAAGAACTGAAGCGGCGTGGCGCCGTTGGCTTCGACGGGAGCCAGTTCGGCGGAACTCCGCGTGGGCCGGGAGTAACTGAGCTTGACTAAATTAATCACCGTGGGGCTGAAGATGTGCCTTTCTTCCAGGGTGGAATACTGCGACAGAGAGGCGTCCGTTCCGGGCCAATACGGAAGCGGGCCGCCGCCGACCGCGATTCCGGCACCCGCAAAGGGCGAGAGTTCGGAGGCCTTGTCCGAGAAATAGCGCGCCAAGATAGAATCCTTCGACGATAACGTGTAGTCGAAACGGGCCAAAACGTAATCCTCATGGATCGTGTTATTGCCAAAAGTCGTCGCCTGTCCCAGGGTCCCTCCCGGGAGGATGCGGCCGGGGTCGGGCTTCGGATAGATGGCCAGAGTGTCGAGGATGGCCGTCGCAACCGCAGGATTGGTCACCGAGGCGGGGAGCGAACAGGCGGCCGGGCAATTCGGGACGGTCGCTACTCCGAACTGCTGCAACAGCTGGCGGATGCCTTCGTAATCGACGAAGAAGAATGCCTTGTCCTTGACCACGGGGCCGCCGACGCTGCCTCCGTACTGGTTGCGGCGGAAGGGCGGCGGGCTGCTGCGCGTGCGCAGGAAGAAGTCGCGAGCGTCCAGGTCGCTGTTGCGCAAGAAATCGAACGCGGAGCCGTGGAAGCTGTTGGTGCCCGAGCGGCTGACGGCGTTGATCACGGCTCCATTGCCGCCGAACTGAGCGCTGTACGAGTTCGTGAGAGTTTGGAATTCAGCGATGGCTTCGACGCCGAGCGACGAGCCTGAAATGGAGCTGATGCCGTTGTTCCAGAAGCTCTGCAAATTCTCATCGTCGAGCGCGATGTACTGTCCCTCGGGCCGGGCGCCGGCAACCGAATATTCCGCTGCCCGCCCCTGCATGGCGTTGTTGCTCCACTGGACTGTCGCGACGCCGGGCGCTAATTGGATGAGCTGCTCGAAATTGCGTCCATTCAACGGAAGCTCGCGCATCTGTTGTTCGGACGTGAAGGTGCCGATCGTGGCGTTGGTGGTCTCTACCGAGGAGGCCTGACCCTCGACCGTGACGGTTTGCTGCTGCTGCCCTACCGCGAGGGAGAAATCGACCACGGCCTGCGCGCCGACGGTCAGCGTTACGCCCTTGCGAACGACTGTCGAGAACCCTGTCTTCGCTGCCTGAAGTTCATAGTCGCCTACGCCGAGATCGGCGAATCGATATCTGCCCTGGGCATCCGCGGCGACCGATTGCGTGACACCTGTGCCCACGTTCTTCACTTGAACCATCGCATCCGGAATCGCGGCCCCGGACATGTCCGCGACCGTACCCAATACCGTCGCAGTGGTCCCCTGCGCGCCAAGACGCGTTACGCTTACGCCGGAGATGCCCATCAGCAGCACTGCAGCCAGCGTGAATCTTAAAAGATCGCCTCGCCTGAAACTCCGCACCATTGTTCTTGCCCCCTCGATCAAAACGAGAATCAAACAGCGCAGCGCAGTATATCACTCGCCGCGAACAAAAAAAAGGGGCGTGCCGCGGAATGCAAAACGGATCTCTCGACTCCGCTCGGATGACCGGAGGTATGAATCGGGAAAAGGACGCCGCGGGCTGGTCGGCCGATCACGCTACCGCCCAGTCACGCACCCGCCTGGGCCGCCAGCGTTTCCACGACCGCGATATTCGAGATCAGCTCCTGCGGCAGCCCGTGGCGCTGTTTCAAATAGGCCGGGCTGTTGAAGGAAATCCACACTTTTCGATCCGCGTCCTCCCGCACGAGGATTTTGAGCGGGAAGTCGAGGGCGCTGCTCGGGGCCGCGAGCATCAGGGGAGTGCCGGCCTTTGGGCTGCCAAAAATCAACAGCTTCGTCGTTGGCATGTGCAGGCCGGCCTTTTCCGCCTCACCGCTGTGATCGATCAGCGCGAACAAGGTGACCCCCTTCTCCTGAAGAATGCCCTTCAGCTTCTCAATCGTTTCGTCCACGGAATGATGGCTGGGCTTTTCCACAATTCCATTGTTTGTCACCGGTGTCATCAGCGCCTCCGAAGCTTGTCAGAACCCGCGGATCAGCATCCATTGAACGGCTACTTCTCGTATTTTAACGATTCAACGGCATCGGCTTGCCGTTGATATACATTGGATCGCGGCCGCGGCTGGCGGTCGATCCGCCTTTCTTGTTCCGCCTTTCTTGTTTGACAAGGTGGCTCGCCGAGGCATAGCATTCGGAGATCGTAAGGGCCTGCTTCAGAAGTCCCCAGGAGATGAATTCATGATCCCCGGAAGACGCGATTTCGTCACGATCGGCGCGCTCTTGGGAGTGCTGGCCACTTACGCGCTGGGCCAGGCCCCCGCCAAGCCGGACTCCGACTTGGTGAAGATGGACATCGCGAGAGCGCAGAAAGCGGCGGGCACGATGTGGGCCGCCGAAGAAGGCTTTTTCTGTGGAAGGCCGATGGGGAATCGAGCCGACGATCCGGTTTTCGAGCCGGTGAAGATCTTCGACAACGTTTACGCGATTGGCAGAACCGGGACCGCCGTCTATGTGATCACGACTTCAGCCGGGATTCTGTTGATCGATTCCGGTTATGAGGCGGACGTGCAATCCATCCTGCTCGACGGCATGAGGAAGCTGGGCCTCGATCCGGCGCAGATTAAGACGATCATCATCACGCATGGGCACGTGGATCACTTTGCGGGATCGCCGTATTTGCAGGAGCACTACGGCGCGCGCGTGTACGTATCGCAGCCCGATTGGGATTTGATGGAGCATCCGCCCGCCAGAGGCGATGGGAAAAAAGCTCCCCAGGGTCCCGCGCCGGAGATCCCCGATCACGATATGGTCATTTCCGAAGGCACTTCGATCACGCTGGGCGATGTCACCGTCACACCGATCTTCATACCCGGACACACTCCCGGATCGATGGGCGTGATTTTCCCCGTGAAAGATAACGGGACGACACATATCGCCGCGATCTTCGGCGGGACGATGATGGGAAGCGTGCTGAACGGCTCGATGGCAGAACTGCTGCAGTACAAGAACTCAATCGCTCACTTTCAAGAGGAGACGCTGAACGCAAAAGTCGACGTCGAGCTGCAGAATCATCCTCTCTACGACAATTTTCAGGACAAAGAGACTAAGCTCAAGGAGCGGAAAAAGGGCGAGCCGAATCCGTTTGTCGTGGGTGCGGCGAATTATCAGAAATTCGTGGACGTGATGGCGGCTTGCCTGGACGCGCAGATCGACAGGCGCAAGGAATAGAATCCTTCCCGGAAACATTTGGCCGCAAAAAAATGGGACAGACGGCCTTTTTCGCCGGGAACGCCTCCGGCAATCTATTTCCGCGCTTACGAAAAAGGTGTCTGTCCCCATTTTCGCCCGCTTGACGCCGACAAACGGGATCATCATACTGTGTTGAGTTTCGGTCGAGGAACCGCGCAGGCCGCCACGGAAGCAACGACACAGAGAGAAGGTGTATGAGCACACAACGCAGACAGGACGAATATAAGACGTCACGCCGGGAATTGCTGCAAGGGTTCGCCGCGGCGGGAGCCGGAGCGCTGCTCGCGGGCCAGAGCCTGAACGCGCAGGCGAATCAAAATTACAACAATCGCCGGATCGACGTGCACCATCAGTATGTGTTTGCGAAGAGCGGCAACTACCCGACCGCACCCACGGGTTGGACGCCGCAGGCCTCGCTCGATCAGATGGACAAGTTCGGCATCCAGACCGCGATCTTATCCACGGCTGGTTATGGCGATGAAGTCTACGACGGATCGGAAAAAGGCAACACGCTCGCGCGAAAATCCAACGACTACGCGGCCAAGCTGGCCGACGAACATCCGAAGCGCTTCGGGTTCATGGCCATCCTGCCGTTCGGGAACGTGGATGCATCGATGAAGGAAATCGAATACTCCTTCGATAAGTTGAAATGCGACGGTGTCGGATTTCTCAGCAATATCTACGACAAGTGGCCGGGCGATCCCGTGTATCTCCCGATCTTTCAGGAACTCAACCGCCGCAAGGCCGTGACTTTTATCCATCCGTTCGTGCCGAAATGCTGCCGGGGACTGGTAAAGGGTGTGCAGGACTACGTGGTCGAGTTCGATTTCGACACCACCCGCGCGGTCACCAGCCTGCTCTACAACGGCACGCTGTCGAAATGCCCGGACATGAAAGTGATCGTGAATCACTCGGGCGCGGCGGTCCCGGTTCTTTCGGGCCGCATCAAAGACCGCGTTCCCGGCGACGAGAGCCGCGACCATCGCGATACCGAGCGGGAGGGCAAAGGTCCCAACACTCCCAACGGGGTCTTCTATGAATTGAAGCGCCTGTACTACGAATGCGCCCACGCCACCTATCCGACGTCGTTCAAGGCGCTGCTGGAGTTCGCTCCGCACGACCACATTTTGTTCGGCACCGATTATTCGGCCGAGCCCATGGAAAGCACGGTTCGCCAATGGGACGCGGCCAAGCTTCCGGCGCAGTTGCAGCGGGCGATCAATCGCGAAAACGCGGAAAGGCTGTTCCCGAAGTTCAAGAGCTAACCAGACCAGTTCACGAGGATCAAATCCATGACCAACCCATCCAGCTCCATTTCCCGCCGCGATCTTCTCGCCGTCGCGGGAGGTGCGGCCGCTGTCATCGCCGCCGGCAAGTTGTCCGCGCAGGCCAACAACCCCCGCCGCATCGACGTGCACCACCATTACGCTCCGCCGCCGGAGGGTGGCGCGGCGACGAAGAAGGGCGGCGGAACCGTGTGGACCCCCGCGCTCGCGCTCGAACAGATGGACAAGCACGGCATCGAGGCCACTATTTTCTCGCGTCCCACGGGCGATAGCGAAGTGGGCGGCGAAAAAGGGCGCACCTTCTCCCGCAAATCCAACGACTACATCGCCAAGGTGGTCAGCGACAACAAGAAGCGGTTCGGCTTTTTCGCGGTGATTCCTTACTCCGACACGGATGGCGCGATGAAGGAGCTCGAATACGCCTACGAGACGCTGAAGGCCGATGGCGTCGGGCTCATGAGCAGCATCGGAGACAAATGGCCCGGCGATCCGGCCTTTGACGAGGTATTCAAGGAACTCAACCGCCGCAAGGCCATTCTGTTCCAGCACCCCTTCACATCGGCGTGCTGCCGGACCCTGATTCCCGGCGGCGAAGGCTCCGTCGAGCGCGATTTCGACAGCACGCGAGCCGTCACGAATCTTCTCTATTCGGGCACGCTCTCGAAGTACGCGGATATCCGCTACATCATCAATCATTCGGGGGCGGACGTCCCCGTGGAGGCCGGACGCATCAAGGACCGGGTTCCGGGATTTTCCACTTACGGGGGCAAGCCGCTTTCGAATCGCGACGGCCGTACAGAGAAAATTCCCAACGGCGTGTTCTATGAATTGAAGAAGCTCTATTATGAATGCGCGCACGCGGCTTATCCGGCCGCCATGGCAGCGCTGACGGCTTTCGCGCCTTCGACGCAGTATCTGTTCGGCACGGACTGGCCGGCCGAGCCGATGGAGTCCACGCTCGACGAGCTTCCCAAGAACAACCTTTCGCCGCAAGTGATGCAGGCGCTGAATCGCGGGAATGCCGAGAAGTTGTTTCCGCGATTTAAGAGTTAATTTCCGGTGGCGCAGCATTAAGAGCAGGACCCTCGACAAAGCAGGTCCCTCGACTTCGCTCGGGATGACGGCGTTGTGAGTTTGAGACAAGGAGGCTGCCAAATGGAAACTCGAGACGCGTCCCGCCGGGACGTTCTGAAAACGTTTGTCGCCGCGGGAACCGGAGCGCTTCTTTCGACGCAGGGAATGCGCGGGCAAGGCACCCCGGGTCCGATCGACGTGCACCAACATTACCAGGAGGGCGGCGAGAGCGCGCGCTGGTCGGTCTCGAAGGTTCTCGAACTCGCGGATAAAAATGGCATTGCGACCGTGATCCTATCGGGCGGCGCCTACGGCGATGAAGTTTACACGGGAACCGAAGCCGGGCGGACCAAGGCGCGCAAGTTAAACGATTACGCGGCGAAGATCGTGAGCGACCATCCGAAACGATTCGGATTTTTCGCGGTGGTTCCCTTCCCCGACGCGGATGGAAGCCTGAAAGAACTCGAATACGCCTACGATACGTTGAAGGCGGACGGCGTGGGGATCCTGAGCAGCATCGGCGACAAGTGGCCCGGCCACGCGCAATTTCTTCCCGCCTTCACGGAGATGAACCGGCGCAAGGCGGTCGCGTTCCTTCATCCCTACGTTCCCAAGTGCTGTCGCGATCTGATTCCCTCGGGCGAGGCTTCGGTGGAGAGGGATTTCGATACCACGCGCGCGGTCACGAATCTTCTTTACACCGGCACGCTGGCGAAGCTTCCCGATATCCGCTACATCATCAATCACTCGGGCGCCGCGGTGCCGGTGATGGCCGGGCGCATTAAGGATCGCGTTCCCGGAGCGTCCAGTTACGGGGCTAAACCCCAGACGGCGGGGATCACTCCCAACACTCCGAAGGGCGTGTTTTACGAGCTGCAGAAGCTCTATTACGAATGCGCGCACGCGGCTTACCCTGCCGCAATGGCGGCCTTGATGAAGTTCGCGCCGCCCTCGCAGTACATGTTCGGCACGGATTTTCCAGCCGAAGATCCCGCCTCGACGCTCAACGAGTTAAAGAAACTCGACCTGCCGCCGGACACTTTGAAAGCCCTGTATCGGGGCAATGCGGAAAGGCTGTTTCCAAGATTCAAAGCCTGACCGTATCTGAGTCCGCCCCTCGCCGTCCCTGCCTTCCTGTGTTAGGTTCGAAGCAGGAACTCATAGAAGCAGGAACTCATACAGGAGGGGCGGGATGTCCCGATTTATTAGTGTCCGGGTTGTTATCGTCGGCGCTGCGCTCGGTCTTATCTGCCTCGTGACTTCGGCGCAGGGTTGGGGCCAGACCAAGGATGGTCAGAACAAGGAGAGCCAGGCAAAAAACGGTCAAGCCAAAGACAGTCAGGCGAGGGATCGCCGGCTGGAGGACGCGCAGCTGGATATCCGGCTTCTGAAGCAAGTCGTGGATGAGCAGGCTCGCCGGATTACGCAACTGGAAAAAGCGGTCAAGGCTTTGGAGGCCGCGGCGGCCGGACCCGCCGAGGAACGCACGAAAGTCGTGGAGAAATCCTCGGTGGTCGCTCCCTGGCAGGTTTCCTTTGCGTGGACCCGAATCAAGATGGGCATGTCACGCATGGACGTGGAGGAAATCCTGGGTCCGCCGACGTCGGTTGAGTCCGTGATCGATTCTCAAACCCTGAATTATAAGGCCGAGGTGCGTGGCGGAGAAGTGCTCTCCGGAAGCGTAAAACTTACCGGCGATCGAGTCTCGCAGGTGAATCCGCCGGGATTCTAGGGCGATCGGTGCGCGAAGACGCGTGTTGTCGACGTCCGCTCCTCAGTGGCTCGCGGCCTTGATCTTGGCCATTTTTTCTTCGAACTCCACTTCCCGGGCGGCCGAGAACTGGTTGAAGATTTCGCGATTGATCGCGAGCTTGGGATTCGCCCGCAATGCGGCCATGCGTTCCTGAATCGTGCCCGAGGGCTGGTTCAGAACTCCTCCCCAGGCGTAGATTCCCAGCTCCAGATAAATGTCGACGGGATAGAGCTTCTTGAACGTGTCGAAGGTGTGGTGCACGGACGCTTCGGTGATGAAGCCGTTGGTGGTCAGATCGTCGGGATATTCCCAGCAGCAAAATTCCACGACCTTGTAATCGCGGCCGCCGTCGCGAACGGTGTAAGCGAACGTGGTTGACGAAGGACTATGGCCTGGAATCAGGTACGTGGTGACGGAGAGCGGTCCCACTTTCACCACGTCACCATCGAAGAGCGCGCGGTCCACATGGGCCGGTGGGTAACGGGGTGGTCCGCCGGCTTTCGCATTCGGATCGGGAGGACGAGGGATAGCTGGGCCGTTGAACATACCGTGCTCGATCCACGGAATTTCGCCGAAGCCGGCCATCAACTGCGCGCCGGACTTTTCCTTGAAGTACGCAGCTCCGCCGGATTGGTCGCCGTGATTGTGATTGACCAGGATGGCCTTGATGTCCGTCACCTTGAAGCCCATTTTTTCGATGTTCTTCTGCACCGATTCGGTGGAGTTCGCCGAACCGGCGCCCATCATGATGTGGCCCTGGGGCGAGGTCAACAGAAATACCTCCCCGTTGCCGTTGCCGACGAAGTAGAGATTTCCGATGATCTTGAAAGGCTCGTTGGGGCCGGTGCTGTCGGTGATCTGCCTGCGGACTTCGGTCGACTTGTCGGCCATGGCTTTCCCGAGCTCCGCCTGTTTCGCGGTGAAAGGGGCGTAGGGTGCATGGGCCTGAGCGGCCAGCGGCGCCTGCGCCGCGAGGCATAACACGGTTGCCGACAGAGCCGTGCTGTAGATATTTAGTTTCATCATTTCGCGTTCTCCTTAGCGTTTCCGCACGTTAAAAGCAGGTCCCTCGACTTCGCTCGGGATGACAATCTTTGTGAGGATGACAATCTTTGTGAGGATGACAAGCATTGTGTGAGGATGACAAGCATTGTGAGTTTGCCCGAGTAGGGCAAACCATCAACCATAGACCCTCCGTCCGCGGACCCATACCAGTCCCGTTAGCGCAACTCCACCATCATCCCGGCGATATTTCCCGCCGAGCCGCCCGTGCCCCAGTTGAATTCCTTAATAAGGATCTGCTGGATTTCGTCCTGGGTCTTTTTCTCTTTCACCAATCCGCGGATGCGATCCATGATCGCCAGCATTTTGCTCCGCAGCTCCAGAAATTCCGCCTTGGTGACCTGGGGTCCGTGCCCCGGAATGACGGTGTCGAAATCCATCTTGACGATCTTGTCCATGCTGAGGGCCCATTCGTTCCAACTGCCCCCGTCAGGGTAATTGACGATCATCGGAATGGTCACGGCCGTCGTCAGCATGTCGCCGAGGATGATCACTTTCTCCGCCGGGAAATAAACCACGGTGTCCCCTCGGGTATGGCCTCGGAACTGATATAACTCGGCGCGTTTTCCACCGACCGTCAGCTGCGCGTCTCCGGAAAAGCCAAAATCGGCGACCGGCGTCGCGTTGCCCCGGGCCATGTTATCGCGGTCGGCGCTGGAAATAATGAGAGCGGCTCCCATGGCCTTCAGCTTGGCGGCTCCGCCGGTGTGGTCGCCGTGATTGTGCGTGAGGATGACGTACTTGATGGGCTTGTCGCTCAGACTCTTCACTTTGGCGATTAAGTCGTCGTGTTCCCGATCGCTTTTGCTATCGATCAGAACCACGCCGTCGCCGGTGAGCCAAATGGTGGCGTTGCCGCCGTAGAAGCCGAGATCGGCTCCATTATTCGCCTGGTTCTGCACGATGTACAAGTCATCGCGAACCTTGACCAGCGTCGGCGGAGGACCGGGTTGCGGCGGCGCAGCCTGCTGCGCAGTCAACGCGGAGGCAGCGGCGAAAAGCAGAGCGGTCACGGCGAGCAATCCGCCGAAGGTCGATTTGGGCATGGGTCAAAATATACCAGGACACACGTTGGGGCACAAGCGCGGCAGGGCACAAGGCGGAATCCCGATCCGGGAGCGAGCCGTGCTTATCCGCCACGCTTGCCGGCATCGCAGAGCCACAAGCTAGCGGAGTACTAGTACGAGGAGTGGTACTTCAACGCTCATGAAACTTTAACGCGCCGCTTCTTGGGTTCAGTTTTGGGTTGTGCTCAAATTAGACAACTTCTAACGAATTACCCAATTTGCCAAAGTGCGGATAGCTTCCCCTACACCTTTGGAGAACTCCACTTTGGAGAACTCCACGGATAATGAGACATATTTTCGGATTTTTGACTTCGATGTGGAAGTAAGTATACGAAAAGACGACAATCATAAGTGGCAATATAATTGCCTATTCCACAGTTCTACGACCAGCGGTACACGGTCCGATCCGGAATGACGGCGCGGACTCGAGTGGAATACAAGTGTGCTTCGAGCGAGGAAGACGTTTACCCAAAATGGGAGTACGACCTGTTCTGCCTAAAATAGATGTCCGTGTTTTTCGAGACAGCCATTCTTATCCGAACGCAGCGGATCGTCCTGCCCGGAACTGGGGCTCGCCAGCTTTCGGCAAATTGCGTATTTCCTTAGTTTTGTTCGCCGCTTTTCTTCCGTCCTGTTCGAAGACGCCGCAGCAGAAGGAAGCGAAATTTCTTGAGACCGGGCGAAAACATATTCTAAGCCACGATTTCCCGAGCGCAGTGCTCGATTTCAGGAACGCCTCGCAGGTCATGCCGAAAGATGCCGAGCCTCATTATCAATTAGGCTTGGCCGAGCTCGATCTTGGTTATGCCCAAGCGGCGGTCAATGAATTAAGGCGCGCCGTCCAGATGGATCCTAAACACATGGGGGCGCAGTTGAAGCTGGCCGAACTGATGGCTGCCAACCGGAATCCCGACGTCGTGAGGGAAGGCGAGAAAGGCGCTCAGGCGATTTTGGCGGTTGAACCTGGAAATCCGGACGCCCTGCAAACTCTCGCGTCCGCCGAATTGCGTCTGGGCGAGGATCCCAAGGACGCGGTTGCACACCTGGAAGAGGCTCTTGAAAAGGTCCCCCAACATCTCGGCTCGGCGACCGATCTGGCGATGGAAAAATTGCGCGAACACGATGTGGCGGGAGCCGAACAGGTTTTGCTGAAAAGCGCCTCGGCAGCTCCCCAGTCAGCGGAGCATGCGGTGGTTCTGGCCCGCTTCTATCTGCTCACGCAAAAGCCGCAGGAGGCCGAGCGGCAGCTCCGCCGGGCGCTCGAGCTCGATCCCGCGAACGGGCCCGCACTGGCCGGCCTCGGGAACTTGTTGTACAAAACCGGCAGAAAGGACGAAGCGGGCCGGATCTATGAACGGGCCTCGCGACTGCCGGATGTGCAGTACCGCTCGCTCCACGCCATGTTTCTGCTTGAAACCGGCCAAAACGATGCCGCGATCGCGGAGTTCGACCGGCGCTACAAGGCCGATCGGAACGACCGCGATGCACGAGGCCGTTTGATTTCGGCGTATCTGAGAACGCATCGGGTTTCCGACGCTCTCAACGTTCTCTCGGGCGCGATCAAACTGAATTCCCAGGATGCCGAAGCGCGGCTGCAGCGCGGAGACTTGTATCTCGCATCCGGCAAATACGAGGAGGCGCAGACCGATCTCAGCGAGGCGCTGCGATTTTCGGCCGATTCGCCGGCGGCGCACCTCGCGATGGCCAAGCTCCACCAGGTTCGCGGGGAAACCGAGCAGCAGATCCAGGAACTGACCGAAGGACTGCGGCTCAGTCCGCGGATGCTCGCCGCGCGGCTCCAACTGGCTCACCTGCATACCGCGAAGCATTCGCCCAACGCCGCGCTTCAAATACTCGACCAGGCGCCCGAAGTGGATAAACAAAATCTGGGTCTGCTTGCAGAACGGACGTACGCGCTCTACGTTCTCGAGGATTATGCCGCGATGAGAAAGGTAATCGACAAGGGCCTGGCGATCGCCCGCGATCCCGTTCTGCTTTTGCAAGATGGCCTGCTGCGGTTGAAGTTGAAGGATTATCAAGGCAGCCGCGCGTCGCTCGAGGAAGTGCTCAAACGGCAGCCGCAGGAATGGAGCGCCGTGGAAGCGCTGGCGCTGGTGTATGTGGCCGAGAAGAGGATTCCGGAGGCAACGCAGATCGTGCGGGAATACACCTCCCGCGCGCCCGAATCGCCAGGCGGCCAGGATTTTCTCGGTTCCTGGCTGGCGCGCGTAGGAGATCCCAAGGGCGCCCGTGCCGCGTACCAGGCGGAGAAATCTTTGGTGCCCGCAGACTCCACGGCCGATTTGAACCTAGCCATGCTGGACTACCGCGAAGGCAAGGTCGATTCCGCTCGTACGACCTTGACGGAAGTGCTGAAGCGGGAGCCGCACAACGTGAAGGCCATGCTGGAGATGGCGCAAATGGAAGACAGAAGCGGCCACCCGATGGAGGCCATCGCGAATTATGAAAAAGCGATTCACGAGAATTCCAACAATCCCCCGGTCTTGAACAATCTGGCCTATCTGCTGGCCGATACCGGCAAGGATCCGGATCGCGCTTTACTGCTTGCTCAGCAGGCGAAAGAGCTCCTCCCCAATAGCTCGACCGTGGATGACACCATTGGATGGGCCTATTACAAAAAGGGTCTTTTCCAACCCGCGTTGGATTATCTAAAGAAGCCGAGCACTCCAAATTCACCACAGCACATGTGCCACCTCGCGATGACCTATTATCAACTGGGAGACCGGCACCAGGCCTTCGCGATTCTAGGGCAGGTCATGAAGACGGCTCCGTCGCTGCCGGAAACCAAAGAGGCGATGGCCCTTCTGGGAATGGCTCGATGACACTCTGCGCGCGAGAAAGTGGGAATCATCCCCAAGGAATTAGACATCCGTTTGTGATATTCGAGAGAGCAACTCATTTCCTAACAGTAATTTGCATATTGGCCCCACGCGTGCTTGGAGTTTGTGCATGAACCTTCGGAGACTGCTTCTCACCGGACTATCGTTCCTGGGCGCCAGCGTTTTTGCGAGCGCGGGAACCTTTACTTTCGATTTCAACTCCCTTGCCAGCGGCGCCACGTCTGCCCAGATCGCGACGTATATGGATGGGGTGATCGGCTGCGCCAACTGCGTCACGGTGACGGGCGCGGTGGCGGATCAGACCTATAATGGCGACGGTCACGTGGTCGGCCCGAGCGGCGCTTCCGCTACGCTCGGCAATACCAACGGCGCCAGCAATAACAATGCGACGCCGGGAAGCACCGATACGTTCATCGCCAATACGAGCGACAAGAGTTCGCAGATCTCGCAGGAGATTTCGATCACTTTCGCCGGGATGTCGATCGCCAGCACGAGTTTTGACTACGAGATTTTCCCGGATGGCAGCTGTTCGTCGCTGGGCTGGGGGAACTGCGGCGGAAGCTCGTCGAGCTCCAGCACGACCCTGGCCAACAACCCGAACACGCCCGATTTTGAATTTACAACCGGCGCCGCTAGCGGCGGTACTCAGATCTTTACGACTTACGGCGTAGCGCCGTCATCTTCGGGTAGCGACGGAACCTCCACGAAATCCCCCAATAGCGGTTCCAGTACCGAAAAGGCCCCGCAGTATATCGGAGTGACCGGCTCTCTCGCCCTGGGTGGCGTCTCGGAGCTTAACTTTATCGACTGGCCCGCGACGATCGGCGTGGACAACCTCGTGATCACCACATCCACTCCTCCCGTTCCCGAGCCGAGCTCCGTGTTCCTGCTCGGGACTGCCTGCCTCGGCGTGGGTTTGTCGCTCCGGCGGCGATTCAGCAAATTGTCCTAAGCGACGCTTCACTTCTCCGGTTCTCGGCGCTTGCGCCTGGCACCGGTCGCGAAACCAAAACGGTTTCCGGCCGGTGCCTTCTTCTTTTTGGGACCAACTTTTTGGGACCAACAAAAAACAGGCAGCCGGCAACTTCTCGTGCATTTCCGGCGCGCCGGTTGTTCCTGGTGAGATGCGAAGTGGTGAGCTGCCGGCCGCGATCAGCGCCCGGAATCAAATCGCTGTGAGTCCGATTTCAGGGGCGATTCGGGGAATCAAAGCGCTTTATTGCTTAAAGGCGTTGTGGTTGTCATCAAGCGGTCGAGGAAGGCGTTGGACGCCACTGGCAATCGCACCGGCCGGCCAACGGCGAGCCCTACAAGGAATTCGCCGGTATCACATCGATGGGACGAACGGCCTGGTGCGAGAACGGCACCTGTACCCTCGTGCTCAAAAGCCCGGAGCTGGATTCGAAGGACGGGTCTTGAAAAATGAATCTGGTTCTTGATCCGGGAACGGTTGCCCCGGCGGACGTTTGCCGAGCGAGCGTCAGGAACCGAAGCTGAGACTCATTTCATGCAGAATGGAGCGAGCGAAGCCGAGGGCGTCATTTGCAGCTTGGGGATTTTCCGGGACAATGATTCGTACAAACGAACCGTCGGTGCGTCCCTTGCTAATGGCGTCCCACAGCAGGAAGCCTTTCCCTTCGTACTCACCGGCGATCACCCGGTCTTTATTCTGATACCAGTAAAGCACCAGGGCTCGGGCATCGCCGTTTTGGATGGTAAATTTGTTGATTCGCTCGGCTCGGCCTGCGGAGGGAACGTCGGCCTCATCATATTTCAAAATTTCCCATCCGGCCGCAGGCAGGCAATTCTTGGGAGTATGCATGCTCTCGCCGGCTCTTTGAAGGGCATAATAGGCGATAAAAAGGTCAAGACTCTGTCCGGCGCGCCGGTAATCGCGAGAAAGATAGGATGTCGCGCCCAGAAGCTCCAATTCCCGATCGTCCGGAATCCGTCCCTGTGAGCCAGTCCAGCCGTCGATGGCCATGGGAATGTGTTCGAGGGATCGAGCCAGAGGATGCGGTGTCCGATCCTCGGCGGCAAGAGACGCGAGTAGCGTACCGGCTAGAATGAGTGCCGTGAACGCGGCCAAAACCGACGATCGCTTCATGCGCGAACTCCTGTATCGAGCGCTCTTGTGTCGAGCACTTTGTGCAATCCCTTGGCCAGCGCCCAGAAGAAACCGAACCCGACGAGAAAGACCAGCCAGCCGGAAAACGCGTGATAGAAACCGTCGGCGTACTCCTGGTTAATCTCGGCGAGAAAAGCGGTCCCCGTCACGCGCACCACATTGACGAGAATCGCAAACGGAATCGCGAGCAGAAAGAGCAATACCCGGGACTGAAGCCGGCGACATTCGATGAAGCCCAGCAGCAATGAGACGACCACGAGCGATGCAAGAGAATGAAGTCCGCTGCAAGCTTCGGCCACTCCCAGAGTCGTGTTCGGAAGATGGAGTACGTTGCCGTCCCGGTAAACGGAATCCCCAAAGGCTTGAATGACAGCCGCCGCGGCTTGTGAGGACAGCAGCTGCAAGGGCAGCGCAATGCGGTTGTAGACCAGCATCGGCAGCGGGATCATCGTCACCAGCAGCAGGAACGGAAATGCGAGCGTGCGCGTCCTAGGCCAACCCCAAAAAGTCCAAGAAAGCCCGGCCAGCAGGAGGATCAATGACATCCTCGTCAAGAAATATTCCGCTCCGAACTTGCCGACCAGAAACATCAGGCAGGAGAACGCGATCAGGAACAGTCCCCGCGCATCCTGCTTCGACGCGACCGAGAAAGTCCTTTGCCGGCGCGCCCAGGCGATGTACATAGCCAGGGGCGGCACCAGAATCCCATACGAGGCTCCTTGATTATCCGTGAGCCAGTCCCGGACAAGCGCGGCGAACGGCTTGGCATAAATCGCCACGATCAAGCCGGCGACGATCGCAAAGCCCATGCGCCCGGCCCAACTGACGGAAACGAGTTCATCTTGCTTGGATTGGTTCAGATCCGCTGCGGCTGTGGTCACGATGATTTTCGATTGTTGCACGTTTCCATCCATTATCATATGCTGGAGAAAAATTATGCGCCCCGTCCGCTCGGGTAGGACTATTACCCAGAATTTTGGATTCCAGGAGAACCATCAGTACCAATAGAACGTGTTTTCGATCTGGCTATTAAATTGCCGGAATTAGCGGGAAGAAAAATAAAATGAAAACGCGACTTGGAATTTTGACGCTGACGTTAGTCATGGGTGCGTTGCTTTTCACCGGTTGTGCGCGGTCACCCCAGGCCCAACGAGATAAACACCTCACGGCGGGGAAGCAACTTCTCGAGAAGAAGGACTATCGCCGAGCGATTCTGGAATTCCAGAACGCCGTTCAGTCGATGCCGGCCGACGCCGAGGCGCGTTATGAGCTTGGGCTGGCATTGGCGGAGTCCGGCGATGTCCAGCGTGGATACAACAATCTCAAACGCGCCCTCGAGCTCGATCCGAAACACCAGCAGGCGCAGTTGAGAGTCGCTCAACTCATGGCCTCGGCCCGCGATCGCGAGTTGGTCAAGCAGGGACAAGAGGAGTTGAAAAAGCTTGCCGGTTCCACACGGACGCCCGATGTTCTCGATGCTCTCGCTCTTACCCAATTGAAACTTGGCGAGACCGGGGACGCCATCACGAGTCTCGAGGAATCCTTGAAAACCTCGCCGGGCGACTTGGGCTCGTCCATCATGCTGGCCATCGCCAAGCTTTCCCAGAAGGACATAGCGGGAGCGGAGGATGTGCTTAAAAAGGCCTGCGAAAGCTCGCCGAAATCAGCCGATCCTCACGTGGTCCTCGGCGAATTCTACGCGAGACAGCGGCGCGGTCCGGAAGCGGAAGCCGAATTTCAGAAGGCCCTGCGCATCGATCCTAAAAAATATCCGGCTCTTCTGGATTTGGCCCGAGTTCAAAATTCGGCCGGCGAAAAGCAGCAGGCCGAGGAAAACTTCAAGCGCCTGGCGAATTCCGGCGAGCAACCTTATAAGCCGATGCACGCGCTTTTCCTGTTCGACAATGGACGGCAGAACGAGGCAATCGCGGAATTAGAGACTTTGTTCGCCCGCGATCCGAGCGACCGCGGGGCGCGCACGCGCCTAGTCGCGGCCTACGAAATGACGCATCGGACGGCCGACGCCGAAAAGATCCTGGGGCAGGCCCTCAAGAAAGAACCGCGCGATACCGAAGCCCTCACGCAACGCGCGGCGCTGTTCCAGGCCTCCGGCAAATATGCGGAAGCCGAGAAAGACTTGAACGAAGTTCTTCATTTGCAACCGGATTCAGCGGAAGCCCATTACACGCTCGCCAAGATCCACAAAGCACAGGGGCAAGCGCTGAGCGAGCGGCAGGATCTTTCAGAGACCGTCCGGCTGAACCCCAATTTCGTTGCCGGCCGCATTGAACTGGCCGAGCTCCTGGCCTCCGGCAAGGACAAAAAAGCGGCTCTCGATCTGATCGATCAAGCGCCCCCCAATCAAAGACAGACGCCTTTGTTGATGGCCGAGCGGAACTGGGTTCTATGGGGAATGGGCAACCTCTCGGAAATGCGTAAAGGAATCGATCAAGGCCTGGCCAAGGGGAAAACATCCGATCTGTTGATCCAGGACGGACTGTGGAAACTTCGAACCGGGAATGTGCCTGGAGCGCGGGCTGCTCTCGAGGAGGCGCTCCAGATTGCCCCAGACGTCCGCGCCCTGGAAGGTTTATACAGCAGCTATGCGGCGAACAAAGCAGCTCCGGCCGGCTTCGAAAAAGTGAAGGAGTACGCCTCCCGGCAACCCAAATCAGCCCCGATACAGGTATATCTCGGCATTTTGTATTTGCAGAACGGCGACCGTGAAAAGGCCCGGGCGGCGTTCAACGCGGCCAAGGCAGGGGATCCGCAATACGTCAAGGCCGATTTCGCGCTGGTGCAGGTGGATGTGCTCGAAGGGAAGCTTGGCGATGCACAGAAGCGGCTCGACACGATTCTGGCGGCAAACGATCACAGCTCGGTCGCGCATCTGTGGCTAGGCATTGTGGAGCAAGCCCAGGGGCATCAGGCGGTTGCGCTCCAGGAGTTTCGCAAGTCCCTCGACTTGGACGCTCAGAATCCCCAGGCGCTGAATAATCTAGCTTTTCTGCTCTCGGATTATGCCAACAAACCGGACGAGGCATTGCCATACGCGGAAAAGGCGCGCGAACTCGCGCCCAAACAGGCAGAATACGCTGGGACGCTTGGTTGGATCTTCTATCAGAAGGGCCTGTACGAGACGGCCGTTACGCAGTTGGCGGCGGCGGATTCGATGAAACAACGGGATCCGATCATGAAGTATCACCTGGCGATGGCATATGCCAAGGCAGGCGATGTTAAGCGCGGCCACGAGACTCTGGCGGCCGCTCTCAAGCTGAATCCAAATCTGCCCGAAGCGAAATTGGCGGCGACGGTTGTGGAGAAGGCAAAATGAGATCGCCAGGGAACCGGGAATTTGCATGGAGTCCCCGGGCGTTTCCAGAAATCCCTAGATTCGGGGATGGAGGAAGATGCGGGTTGAGTGTCTTTGCGGTAAAAGTATTGCAAAATAAGGAGATATTCATCTGCAGCGTTTGGCACGGTAAGTGCTTTTCATAGCGCCGACCAGGTTACACCACGAAAAGGAGGAATTCGAGAATTTATGACAAAAACCATTCTAAAGCTGGCAGTCGCGGTAGGAATCGTCCTGCTGGGGTTGGCGACAGCACCCCAGGCGCAGGCGGGTCCAAACATGGCGATGTGCATTACAACCGCACCCGGCGATGTCGGCGGGGATTGCGAGAGCAGCTCCTACAACGATGTCTACATCACGTCGGACGGAACGGCGGGCGGCACGACGATCGTGGCCAATGGCGTGACGGCGATCCTCGGCACGCAAGTTACTGTTGCGGCAGGGGTAATTTCGTTTAACGGCTCGATCGGCGGATGGAGCATCAACGTCTCCACCGGGATTAATAACGGAAACGACGGAATCGACCTCAACAGCGTGAATAAAACCTCGACCGCCGGAACCCTGGACGTGTACTTCCAGACCGACGGAGTGAGTGGTTCGACGCCTTTCACGGCGCAAATCGGTGGCACCAATCCTGCCGGCGGTACGACCACGTATGATGGCTGCATCACCTCCAACGATCTGTTCATCGACTTCTGCGCTTTCCAGAACGATGTCGGAGCTACGACGTTTTCGGCTACGGGCGGATTCAGCAAGAACTACGGCAATATCACGCCGGCGTCCTCACCGTTCGGCCTGATGGAAGAACTCAATCTGGTAGCGGGCTCCAGCGGCGGCACCTTCAGCGGTGACTATTCTCTGGTTCCGGTTCCCGAGCCGAGCAGCATCGTCCTTTTCGGTGGAGCGCTCCTGATCGCTTGCGGCGCAATGCGGCGCAAGGTTCAAAAGTCCTAAGTATCGGATTTCTCCTCCGTGAGAACCTGACCGTGCCCGGCAAGCCGCCGGGCACGGTTTTTTGTTTTCCGTTTTTTGTCCGCCTTGGCAACAGTTCCCTCCGAATCCTAATTTTTGGGATTAATGCCCATGAGCCCTCCCAAAATAGCTGCATCTCCCTTGAAAGCAAATACCTTATTGGTTTGGCGCTTCCAGTGCTTCTCCAACAACTTGTTGAACCAATGACCGCAAAAAAGCCGAGTCCAAAGCCTGAGTTCTCCCGGTTATCCGTCCTATGACAAAGAAAATGATTATCTTCGAAATCAACGAGATGCCGTTGAAGATCTTTCGCCAGTTCCAGAAACTGCGGCCGGGATCTCATGTGGACGAACTGCTCAAATCCTCGCAGGTGATCGAAACGCTTGCGCAGGACGTGGAGCGATCCTTCCTCTACCCATCGCAGAGCTGGGCGTCTCTCAACACGGGTTCCCCTTATTCCGCGCACCAGATTCACTGGTACAACGATCCCAAGCCGGACGAATACCCGCTCTACTGGAAGACGCTCGCAAATCACGGCTTTTCGATCGGCATCGTGGGTTCACTTCACTCTTCGCCGGCGGAAGCGTATGCTAGCTCGAATAAGAACTACAAATTCGTGATTCCGGATTGTTTCGCGCCGGACTCCTACACTAAGCCGAATTACTTCGAGCCCTTCCAAAAACTGAATCTGAGAGCGGTCTCCTCGAACACGCGAGTGGCTGGTGTTGGCGTACCCGTGCAGGACGCGGCACTTATGGTGATGAATTCACCGCGGTATGGCATTCGGATGCGGACCATCGTGGACGGCGCGAACCTGGTCTACAAAATCCTGCGTAAGAGCGCGAATCGCGAGCGGCTACGGAATCTACAATTCCCCCTCGTCGCCGATATGTTCTTGCATCTCTTCCAGAAGCATCAGCCGGATGTGGCCATTACGTTCACGAACCACGTGGCGGGGAATATGCACCGCTACTGGTATGCACTGTTCCCGGAGGACTATCAGACAGCCGTTTACGACAACCGCTGGGTATCGAAGTATTCGGGTGAAATTACGGCCGCAGTCGATCTTCTGGACGCATATATGGGCGAGCTCATGCGCGTGGCCCGGGAAACGGACCGCATTCTGGTAGTGGTCAGCAGCATGGGTCAAGAGGCGAACCCTCGGCTGACAGTCGATGAAGTGAAGACCCGTGCGCACGGTTTCCGCCTGGAAGACGTTCGCAAGTTCGTCGGCCACTTCACAAAGAATCGTTACAATTTCGCGGTCGATTCCGCCATGGTTCCGCAGTATATGCTTGGCTTTCGCGATGCGGCAGAGGCGGCCCGGTTCGCCGCCGAGGTTCGGGAAGCCATGCAGGGCATGCAGAATATTGAGATGGTCGTTGATCAGAACCACGAGATGGTCACGCTCTCCGTGACGCTCAATGGGAGGGTCCCCGAGTACATGATTCAGGGGCGCGCTTTACAATATTCGGACCTGGGATTCGTGCGATTTGAAATCGACGACCACCACTCCGGATGCCACTGTCCCGAAGGCAGTCTCATCATATATAACAGCAGCACCGCCAAGGCAACACAGCCTTCGGTCGACTACCTGGAATACGCGCCGGCACTGCTCTCGCATTTCGGAATTCAACCGCCGCCGTACATGGTAACACCCACTTTCTCATTTTGAACTCATGTGGCAGTTAAAAAGAGCATTCCTTGCGATATGAAAAGAAACAAAACAACAACGCTTCATTTGGCGTACCGGGCTTAGGGAATGGAAACTATCGTCGATCAACGAAGCAATACGCGAACAATCGCCTCAAATTCCTTATGGAATGGGCTTGAGTTGGCGTGTAGCATCGTGGTGGCCTTCGCGACTTCGATCCCCATGGCGCGCGTCATCGGTCCGGAGCGCATGGGATATTTCAACTATATCCAATGGTTGACCAATTTAAGTGGTATGGTCGGTCTTCTTGGCATCCCTGGCGCAACTCGCAAGTACATGGCGGAGTATTTAGGCGCGGGCCAACCGGAGATTGCCCGATCCGTCTTCCACGCGACAATGAAATTGCAAACGATCATTGCGACCGCGGTCGTCACTGCCGGACTGCCGGCGGTTTTATGGGGCGCCCCTGCCGAGTACAAGTGGATCGCTTTTTTCCTGGTTCTGAGCCTGTGGCCGTCGATGATGGCCTCCATCCCTTCGCAGGCGAATTTTGCCGGGGAGCGGATGGCATTTAATACCGCTGGGAGCCTAGCCAGCTACGTGATCAATATCGCCACGGTCACCCTTAGCCTCCTACTGGGCTGGAATCTCTTAGGCATCGCCATTGGCGTCCTGGTATTCCGTTCGGTCGATTGCGCGATACGCCTGTTCCTGGTTTACCGTTGGCTTGGTGGTGTTCGCGCGGGCCCGCTTCCCTCCGAATTAAAGCGCCGGATGACCTCGTTTTCCGGCTTCAATCTGATCCTGATGATCTTGAACATGATTGTCTGGGACCGGTCGGATATGGTTTTTCTGCGGCACCTGGTACGCGACACGGCTCAAATATCGTTCTTTTCGGGAGCGATTAGTCTGATTGACAGGATACAGTCTATCCCGGCAGCTTTCGGGAGTGCGGCTTTTGCAACCATACAGGCGCAATATGGACGTGACCGGCGGGAGCTACCGAACGTGGCATCAAATGCGCTGTGGTACAGTTTCGCTTTTAGCACACCGCTGCTGCTGGGCTTGGCCGCGATGAGCGCCCAGATCATTCCTTTTCTATACGGGGCGAAATACGCGCCCGCGATTCCGGTTCTCACTGTGGCGGCTCTATTCGCCATCCCCAAATGCCTCGTCGCTCCTGTCTGGTCGGTCATGGAAGCAGAGGGACGCCAGGGATTCTTAATTGGTCTGTTGATTTTCTGCGCAATCACCAATATTGCCCTCGACATCCTTCTCATTCCGTCAATGGGGGCGATGGGCGCTGCGATCGCGAATGGGGTGGCACAGCTGCTGTTGCCGCTAGGCATCGTGTGGCGAGTGCATTCCTTGTTCGGCCTTAACCTCCGTGCGGGCGCCGCGGCCAAGCTTTTGCTCAGCGCCGGCATTATGGGCGCAGTCGTGCTGGCGATCGCATCGCGGTTTTCGGCATGGTGGGGCATGGGCATCGAAGTTGTGTTGGGCACCGCAGTTTTTGTAGCGTGCATGCGCGTGGGCCGCGTGCTTCAGGGAGACGACCGTCAACGCTTGATTCTCTTGGAAACGCTCTTACCCGCGCCGCTGCGTCCGTCGTTCTCGCGGGTGGTTCTCTTCTTGGCCCCCGTGAGCCGGGCATGAATGGTTTGGATCTGAGGGAATGACAGCGTGGCTTTCGGACTGACGTCACTTTACATATTGTTGACCTTTCTGTCACTCACGGACACGTTTCCTTCCCTGGTCGATTACCGGATTCAATTCATCCTCCTGATCGCGTGCGGCGCAATCGCGGCGCAAGTTTCAAAAATCCTAAGTATCGGATTTCTCCTCCGTGAGAACCTGACCGTGCCCGGCAAACCGCCGGGCATGGTCTTTTGTTTTTCCTTTTTTTGTCCGCCTTGGCAACAGTTCCCGCCGAATCCCAATTTTTGGGATTAATGCCTAGCAGACCTCCTGAAATAGCTGCATCTCCTTTGAAAGTAAACACCTTTTGCGTTTGGCCCTTCTAATGCTTCTCCAACAACTTGTTGAACCCAATGACTGCAAAAAATCCGACTCCAAAACCTGAGTTCTCGCCGTTATCTATAGCTCGTATGCTATGGAAACAGAAGATCCTTATTAGCATCTTGGCGGTGCTCGGGTGCGCTGTGGCCGTGGTGGTCGTGTTAGAGCTCCCCGCGGTCTATCAATCCGAGGCGCTGATTCTCGTCGATTCCCAAAAGATTCCCGAGCAATATGTTTCCTCAACGGTCAATACCAATGTTCAGGACCGCCTGGCAACGATCAGCCAGCAGATCCTGAGCGCGACACGTCTTCAGAAGATCATCGATACGTTCGGCCTGTACGCGAAAGAACGCAAGACGCTGGTGCAGGAAGAGATCGTCGAGAAGATGCGGAAGGATATCACGATCAAGCTGGAGCGCGGCTGGACCGGCGGCCAGCCCGGCGCGTTTCACGTGGGCTATCAGGGCGATAACCCCACGCTGATCACGCAGGTGGCGAATCAGGTCGCGAACCTGTTCATCGAAGAGAATCTCCGCACTCGGGAACGCCAGGCGGAGGGGACGGCCGATTTCATCGATAGCCAGTTGGACGAGGCGAAGAAGACGCTGGATCAACAGGAAGCGAAACTCAGCGAATACAAATTAAGGTATAACGGCGAGCTTCCGCAACAGGAAGCGTTTCTCAGTGCGACGTTGAGCCGTCTGCAGACGGAACTGCAAGGCAATCAGGACGGAATCAACCGCGCGCAACAAAATAAGCTGATGTTGCAAAACACGCTGACTATCGCGCAGGCGGAAGAGTCGGCGTTGACGCCTCGCCCGCGAACAGAGGAATCCACGGATGGAACCCCCGTTAGTTTCGCCGAGAACGTCCCGCCGGCTCCGCCCAAGAAATCCGAGCTTTTAAAGCAGCAGTACGATGCGCTGCTGGTCCGCTACCAGCCAAGCTATCCGGACCTGGTGGTCGCTTAAAGCGGAAATCGAGCGTCAGAAAAAGATCGAAGATGAGGATGCCGCCAAGGCGGCTGCGAATAAGCCCGCCCCCGGCACCCCCGGCAGCCCCGCAGCGCCCGCTCCCTCTCCGGCTCTTTCCCGCGACCTGCTGCAGGCCCACGAACGGGTCGAGATCATAAAATCGCAGCTCGGGCTCGCGGACCGCGAATTGACGACGAGGAACGCGGACCGGACACAAATTCTGAAGCAGATGTCGACGTATCAGGCGCGCATCGAGAAACTACCCCTGCGCGAACAGGAGATGGCGGGGGTCACGCGCGATTACGAGATTTCGAGGGCCAACTACAAATCGCTGCTCGATAAGAAGCTGGCGGCCGGAATGGCGAGCGACATGGAGCGGCGCCAACAGGGTGAGAGATTCACGCTGCTCGACCCGGCTCGCGTTCCGGAAAAACCCGTGCGTCCGAACCGGTGGTTGTTTTCGCTGGCGGGTTGTGGGGGAGCTCTGCTGCTCGCGTTCGGCATTGGATGGGCGCGGGAGGCGAACAAGAATCAGATTCTCGGCGAATGGGAGATTGTAACGGATCTTCCCGTTCTAGGCAGGGTGCCCTTCATCGATCCCGCCGTGAGGCAGTCCTAATGTATTTAACGCATTTCAAACTGAAGAAAAATCCGTTCGGGATGACGCCCGATCCGAGCCTCCTCTTCATGACGGAGTCTCATCGAGACGCCCTTGCCGGAGTCACGTATTCGATTCTGGCGGAAAAGGGCTTCGTGGTCCTGATTGGGGATGCAGGCACGGGAAAGACGACGGTGATCAGCCGCATGCTTCGCTACATCCCGAGCGATAAAGCAGCCTTTAGCGTTCTGTCCAATCCCACTCTGACCGCAGATGAATTCCTGGAAGCAGTGCTGACAGATTTCGGAATTCCGAACATTCCGCCCAGCAAGGTTCAGCGTCTGGTAAAACTACAGGAGTTCGTCACCGAAGCCCACGCCGAACGCAAGACATGCGTCCTGGTGGTGGATGAGGCCCACAAAGTTTCACCCGAGATTCTCGAAGAGATCCGGCTGCTCACGAACTTCGAAAATGCCGAGCGGAAGCTTCTTCAAATCCTGCTGGCGGGGCAAACGGAAATGGCGAGCGTCCTCAATCGCGGCGACCTGCGGCAACTGAAGCAAAGGATCGCGGTGCGGTTTACGCTACAGCCGCTTTCGCGCCGGGAAGTTCCCGAGTACCTGCGCTTCCGGTGGGCTGGCGCGGGGGCGGCAGGTCCCCTGCCGTTCGGGATCGCGGAAATCCAATCGATCGCGGCTGTTTCCCGCGGCGTGCCACGCATCATCAATGCGATTTGCGATAACGCGCTCATGCTGGCATTCGGCGCGGGCGGGTCGATGGTCACGGCGGCGCATGTACAGCAGGCGATTCACGCTTTGGATCTGGGAGAAGCGGAGTCCGCCCCCCTGCCCGCGGTTTCGCCGTCGCCCGGCATTCCGAAGCTGAATTTCCGGGAGCCGGCGGGGTTGGCGCAGCCGATGCGGTTGAGAACGCTGGATCAGTATTTGCCATCAGAACGGAAAGCCACGTTGCTGATGCGTTGGGCTGCAAAATTGAAACTGGCGAACCCGGAGCGTGCAAACTCGTGAGCAAATTATTTGAAGCGCTGCGCAAAACAGAAGGTGCCGTTGCCGAGATCGCCATGTCGGTTCTCGGGGAGCAGGTGGCGCTTATCCCGGAGGCGCTCCCCGCGGACCAGCCGGCAAAAGTGGAACACGCCCCGCTGGAAACACCCGTTTTCGAAAAGCGGACGGAAGCACGGACGGGAATGCGGATTGAGCCGATCCGGATCACGCCCAACTCGCCGATGCTGCCATTCGACGGAAGCGATCCGCGCGCCGCGGAGCAATACAAAATCATCCGCACAAAGATCCGTCATCATCCGGGGCAACCGAAAATGCTGCTGGTTTCGAGCCCTATGCCCGGCGATGGCAAAACGATTAGCGCCGCGAACATGGCGGGAGCGCTGGCGCTGGAAGAGAATCTTCGGGTGCTGCTCGTGGACTGCGATTTCCGGCGTGCGTCGTTGACCAGGCTGCTCGGGTTAGACACGGGGGGGCCGGGCCTGGGCGAGGTTTTGCGCGGAGAGGCAACGATTGAATCGACGCTGGTTTCGATCGCGCAGTTCCCGAATCTGTATTTCTTACCCCAGGGCGGTCCGAGCCCGAGTCCTTCGGAGCTGCTATCGAGCAGCAAGTGGCACGAGCTCACACAGCTACTCCGGAGCGAATTCGCATTCACGGTGCTCGATGCGCCTCCGGTGGGAACGGTGGCCGACTACGAATTGCTGCAACTCGCCTCCGACGGCGTTGTTTTGATCGCCCGGCCGGACCATACCAACCGGCAGCTGTGGCGAAACGCACTGGAAACGGTGCCGAAGGCGAAACAACTCGGCGTTATTTTGAACTGCGTCGAGGATTGGTTCCTGTGGAAGACACGCGGCTATTACTATTATTCGGAAAACGGCCGCTAGATTTTCGAAGTTACATAGTTTCATATAGTTCTGGGCTTATATGTAAGGAAAGGGGCGAAGCTGTGTCCGAGTTGAACTGGTATGCCATCCACACTCGATCGAACTACGAGAAGCGGATCAGCTCCCTGTTCACGGAAACCGGAATCGAGAATTACCTTCCCTCGTTCCGAGAGGTCCACCAGTGGAAGGATCGGAGGAAGGTGGTCGATGTGCCGGTTTTTCCGGGATACCTTTTCCTCCGCTTCGGGGATTCCAGCAAGGCCCGGCTCGCCATCGCGCGAACCGAGGGAGTCGTGCGCATTCTGGGGCCGGGAGACAAGATCGAAGCGATTCCCGACCGGCAGATCGAAGACTTGCGTTTGCTTTTGAGCGGAGGGACCGAATGCCGGGCGCACCCGCTCTTACGGGAGGGGTCCTGGGTTCGGGTAAAGAGCGGCCCTTTAAAGAATTTGGAGGGATTGCTGGTGCGGGCGAAGAATCAGGCGCGGCTTGTGCTTTCGATCGCTTTGCTCTCGCAATCAGTTTCGACCGAGGTCGACGCCGGGGATGTGGAATGTCTCCGTCCCGCGGCGGAGGGAGCTCGCCGAGTCGCGTAAATTAAGCCGCCAAGTCGTTCGTATGTATTTCAATTTCAAGGTGCAACTGTCGTATGTATCCAAATCTCAAGGTGCAATTGTGGAAGTCCGGTATACGCCAGAATCGGCTGGCGCAGATGCTTGGCATCGACGAAGCGGCGCTCAGCAAGATCGTCAACGGCTACCGGGAGCCGGGGGCCGCGCTGCGGAAATCCATCGCCGAACTGCTGCAGAGCGACGAAGGGTGGCTCTTCCGCAGAGCGGAGCGGCGTCCGGCTGTCGACCCGGCGGCCAACGGAAGAACGCTGCCAGATTCCTGACCAGAAAGCAAAGCTCATGATTATCACACGAAGCCCTTTACGAATCTCGCTCGGAGGAGGAGGCACGGACCTCCCGTCCTATTACCGCGATCACGGTGGATTCGTGATTTCCGCCGCGATCGACAAGCATGTCTATATTACGGTGCATGAGCCTTTCGCCGATCAGATCATTCTCAAGTATTCGCAAATGGAGGTGGTGCAGTCGGCGGGCGAGGTAAAGCATCCGATTGTGCGCGAAGCGATGAAGCTGCTGGGCGTCGATGGACGCGTGGAGATCGCCAGCATGTCGGATATACCGGCCGGCACAGGCCTCGGCTCATCGGGAAGTTTCACCACCGCGCTGCTGCGCGCCCTGCATGAACTGAACAACGACAGCGTCCAACCGGAGAAGCTGGCGGAGCAAGCCTGCCACATCGAGATGGATTTGCTGAAGGAGCCGGTCGGGAAGCAGGATCAGTACATTGCCGCTTTTGGAGGCATCACGGCGTTTACGTTCCATCCGGACGGGCAAGTCGACGTGGCGCGTTTGAAGATCGCTCCGGAGAGCCTTGCCAATCTGGAAGACAACCTGATGCTGTTCTTCACCGGATTCACGCGCAGCGCATCGGGGATTTTGCGCGACCAGGACGATCGCAGCAAACAGAGCGATCAATCCATGATCGAGAATCTGAACTTCGTCAAACAACTTGGGCTGGAAAGCAAGGTGGCGCTGGAATCAGGCAACCTCCGGCAGTTTGCGGATCTGATGAACGTTCACTGGGAACACAAGAAGCGCCGTTCGCGCGACATGAGCAACTCGCTGATCGACGATTATTACTGCCTGGCGCGCAAAAACGGGGCTCTGGGGGGCAAACTGATCGGCGCGGGCGGCGGCGGGTTTCTCATGATGTACACGGAAGACCGGACGCGCTTGCGCCGCGCCATGGCGGAGGCGGGGCTTCGCGAGGTTCGACTGCGGTTCGATCCGGAGGGTACGCGCGTCGTGGCGCGTTCGTAAAGAATCCATGCTTCCGATCGCCATTCTCGCCGGCGGCCTGGCGACGCGTCTGCGTCCCGCCACCGAGAAAGTTCCGAAGGCGCTCCTCGAAATCAACGGCGAGCCGTTCATCGCGCATCAATTGCGGTTGTTAAAAGAGCGGGGCGCCGAACGAGTGGTGATTTGCATCGGGCATTTGGGGGATTCGATTCGTGAATTTGTAGGAGACGGCCGCCGCTTCGGTTTGCGGGCGGAGTATTCGCCCGATGGTCCTACGTTGCGCGGCACGGCGGGCGCGATCCGGAACGCACTGCCGCTGCTGGGCGAACGATTTTTCGTGCTGTACGGAGACTCCTACCTGCCCTGCGATTACGCGGCGGTGGAGCGCGCTTTTCTGGACAGCGGGCAGCGTGGACTGATGACGGTTTTCCGGAACCGGAATCAGTGGGAAAAGAGCAATGTCAGATTCGAGGATGGGCGCGTCATCGCGTACGAGAAGGGCACGCCCACGCCGCAAATGGAGCATGTGGATTACGGACTGAGCGCGTTTCACCAGTCCGCTTTTGCCGCCAACGGTTCTGAAACGAGCGATCTTGCGGGAGTGTTTCAGAAACTGATCGAGGAAGGTCAGCTGGCGGGATGTGAAGTAAGAGAACGATTTTACGAGGTGGGATCATGGGACGGAATTCAAGCATTGCAGGCGTTGCTGGCCCGGACGACGTACGTCAGCCAGCCGATCTGATCTTCGTTCGGGAATATCTGAACGAAGTCAAAGCCATCGTGGATGCGCTGGACGCCGATGCGATCGAGCATACGGCGCGTATCCTCGCGGAAGTTCGCGAACGCGGCGGCCGGCTCTTTATCCTCGGAGTGGGAGGCAGCGCCGCCAACGCGTCCCATGCCGTCAACGATTTTCGGAAGATCGTGGGAATCGAGGCCTACGCCCCGACCGACAATGTTTCGGAGCTCACCGCTCGCACCAACGATGAGGGATGGGCGAGCGTGTTTGAAGGATGGCTAAAGGGAAGCCGCCTGCGGAAAGAAGACGCTCTCCTGGTGTTCTCCGTCGGAGGAGGCAATCTGGAAAAGAATGTAAGTCCAAACCTGGTCGCGGCTCTGCGGCATGCGAAATCGATGGGGGCGGCCATCGTCGGGATTGTCGGCAAGGATGGCGGGTTTACCGCAACGGTCGCCGACGCTTGCGTCGTGATCCCCACGGTTCATGATGCTCGCATTACGCCTCATGCCGAAGCCTTTCAAGGGGTCGTTTGGCATCTTCTGGTTTCTCATCCGGCGTTGAAGCAGTTTCAGACGAAATGGGAGTCGGTCCGGTGACGAAAACCGGCACACCGGCGGTGTTTCTGGACCGAGATGGAGTCCTGAACCGCGCGGTCGTGTCGAATCGCAAGCCCGGCGTGCCGATGACCCTGCGCGAGTTCCTCATTTTGCCGGATGCGCCGGCCTGTCTGGAGGAATTGCGCCAGCTTGGATTCAAGCTGCTGGTGGTCACAAACCAGCCGGACGTGGCGCGCGGCCGCCAGTCCCGGGAAAACGTCGAGGAGATGCACAGCGTGCTGCGCCGCGCCCTTCCCGTCGACGATATTCTCGCCTGCTTTCACGACGATTCGGATAACTGCGCCTGCCGCAAACCGCGGCCCGGGCTGCTGCTCGAGGCGCAACAAAAATACGGGATCGATTTATCGCGCAGTTTTTTGATTGGAGACCGGTGGAAAGACATCGATGCGGGGAATTCCGCCGGCTGCAAGACGGTGCTGATCGATTACGGCTACGACGAGCCTGCTCCCGCAACGGCGCCATCGGCACGGGTGGATTCGCTGACCCGCGCCGTGACGTGGATTCAAGAACAGATAAAAACGGAGGATTGTTAAGATGATGAATGCAGATTTCAAAGTTCGGATTTTCGCCGACGGCGCGGATAAAGCGGCCATTCTGGACTTATACGAGAAGCCGTGGATTCAAGGGTTCACCACGAATCCGACGCTGATGCGGAAAGCCGGAATTACGGATTACGAAGGCTTCGCACGCGACATTCTGAACTGCATCCCGGACCGGCCGTTTTCACTGGAGGTCTTTGCCGACGAGTTCGAGGAGATGGAGCGCCAGGCTGCCAGGATCGCGACCTGGGGCGAGAACGTCTACGTCAAAATCCCGGTTACCAACACCAAAGGCGAAAGCTCCCGGGAGTTGGTGCGGCGCCTTTCTCATCGGGGGATCAAGCTCAACGTGACGGCCCTCCTGACCCTGGAACAGGTGTACGACGTGGCGGACGCGCTGTCCGGCGGCGCGCCGTCGTGCGTCTCGGTTTTCGCGGGACGCATCGCCGATACGGGCCGCGACCCGGTGCCCATCATGGCCGCCGCCGCGAAACGCGTCCACGAGCATCCCGGCATGGAACTGATCTGGGCCAGTCCCCGCGAACTGCTGAACGTGATCCAGGCGGATTCGATCGGCTGCGACATCATTACCGCAACTCCCGACGTGCTGAAGAAACTCAGCTTGATTGGCAAGGATCTGCTGGAGTATTCGCGAGAGACCGTCCAGATGTTCTACGACGATGCCTGCAAATCCGCCTTTACCCTGCCCGCCCATCCCGAGACTCATCCTGGACCGAGGAGGGTTCCGGCGGTCGCCGCGAGGGGCGCTGCGTGAAGCTTCCGCGTCACGCCGAGCTGTGGCTGCCCGGGTACTTGAAGAACAGGCTTGCGCAAAAGAGCGCGCCGACGGCCGGTTCGTGCAGGGTTTGGCTGGCGATCGCGGATCACTACGAGCCGCTGTGGAATCGGGTAGGGGACGATAAGGGAAAAGAGCGCGTCGATTTTTGGGCGCAAAAGTGGCCGGTGATTGCCGAGCGCCATCGGGATTCGGCCGGACGCTCTCCGAAGTATACGTTCTTCTTTCCCCAGGAAGAGTACCGGCCTCGGCTGCTCGATCCGCTGGCGCGGATGACCCATTCGGGAATCGCCGACGTGGAAGTGCACATTCATCACGACGGCGAAGGAGAGCAGGATTTTATGGAACGGATGAGCCGGTTCCAGCAGATCCTGCTTCACCAGCACGGGCTGCTTCGCATGCAGGAAGGGAAGATCCGATTCGGCTTCATCCACGGGAGCTGGGCGCTGGACAATTCCCTGCCCGGGGGCCAATATTGCGGCCTGAACAACGAAATCACGTTATTGCAGGAGCTGGGGTGCTACGCCGACTTTACGATGCCCTGTGGCGCATCGCCCGCACAAGCACGCACGGTGAACACGATTTATTGGGCCATCGACGATCCGGAGCGGCCGAAGTCCTATGACCATGGCGTTGCGCTCGCGCCGGGTGGCGCATCCGCCGGGCTCTTAATGATTCCGGGCCCGTTGGGCATACGCTGGGCGGAACGGCTGGTGCCCCGTCTCGAAAAAGGCGAGATCGGAGCGCACGACATGCCGAGCCGGTATCGGGTGGGCCGGTGGCTCGATCTGGCGCCCCGCGTGGGGGGCAACCTATTTATAAAACTGTACACGCACGGATGCCAGGAACGGCATTCCACTGCCCTGCTCCAGGGAGGGCTGGACACGCTGTTCGCCTCCGTTAAGACGGAGTGCGAGAGCCGCAAATGGCCGTTCTATTACGCATCGTGCTGGGAGATGTACCAAGCAGTCGAGGCGATTCGCCGGGGATATGACCCGGTTTCCGCCGCGGCCAGCCGCGAATCGATCGGGATCAAAAACTAAAACTTTCATGAGCGATGCAAACGGAAAAATACTGAGAGCCGGCGTCGTGGGCGCGGGCTACGTAAGCAAGCACCATATTCGCGCCATCCGCGGAATGAAGAACGTTTCGCTGGTGGGCGTCTGCGATTCGAATTTCGATCGCGCGTCGAAGGTGGCGAAGGAAAGCGGCGTGGGCGCGTATCATAACCTGGCGGAGATGGCCGCGGCGCGTCCAGACGTGATCCATATTCTTACTCCGCCAAACTCGCACTGCGCGCTGACATTGCAGGCGCTGGAAATGGGCTGTCACGTTCTGGTCGAAAAGCCCATGGCGCCGTCGACGGAAGAATGCGACCGGATGATGGCGGCCGCCGCGCGAGCGGATCGAATCCTTTCCGTGAGCCATTCGGCTCGCATGGACCCGGTCGTCCTGGAAGCGCAGCGTCTGGTGCGGGAAGGCGCGGTGGGCGATGTGCTCTCCGTCGATTTCCTACGAAGCTCGGATTATCCGCCCTACGCGGGCGGTCCTCTCCCGGCGCATTACCGGGAAGGCGGGTATCCGTTTTTCGACATTGGAGTGCACGGACTTTCGCTGATTGAAACTTTCCTCGGAGCCATTCGCGATGTAAACGTGCAGCATGCCGCCACGGGTCGCGATCCGTATCTGACCTTCGATGAATGGCATGGATCGGTGCGCTGCGAAAAGGGAACGGGCCACATGTACTTATCGTGGAACGTTCAGCCGATTCAAAACGAGCTGATTATCCATGGCACTCGCGGCGTGATGCACGTGGATTGCTACTTGCAAATTTGCACGGTCCGGAAGCGGTTGCCCGGACCCAAGATGGTCCAGCGGATCATCGGCGCCTGGGCGAACTCGGCCTCCACGCTGGCGAATGTTTCAGCGAACGTAGTGCGGTTCGCGACCGGAAAGCTGCTGCCCTCTCCGGGAATCGGGGTGTCGGTGACCAAGTTTTACGAAGCGCTGCAACAAGGAATTGCGCCTCCGGTTCCCGCCGAAGAGGGACGGCGGATCGTGGCATGGGCCGAGCGCGCGACTCGCGCGGCGGAAGCCGAGAAGCAGGCGATGCTGGAACAGGCCGCCGTTCGTCCCGGACCCGCAAGAATTCTGGTCACCGGCGCGAGCGGATTTCTGGGACGCGCCCTGGTCGCCCGTCTGCTGGAGAATGGCGAGACGATTCGCGTCCTCACGCGCCGTCCCCTTCCGCAGCTTGAAAGCAATCCGAACGTGCGCGTCGTTTTGGGAGACCTGGGCGATCCGGAGGCGGTCGACCGAGCCGTTCAGGGCGTGGAAATCGTTTATCACGCCGGAGCCGGCATGAGCGGCGGCACCGAGGCTTTTGAAAGCGGAACGGTATGGGGAACCAAGAATGTGGTGGCCGCCTGCGTGCGCCATCAGGTGAAGCGGCTGGTTCACATCAGCTCGTTGAGCGTGCTGGATCACGCCAGCCACCGCAAAAATGTTCCGGTAAACGAAGCATCTCCGCTGGAGCCGCATCCGGAGCTGAGGGGTGCGTATTCCCAGACGAAGCTGGTTGCCGAGAAGGTGGTGCTGGATGCGATCCGGAATCAGGATCTTCCCGCGGTGATTCTTCGTCCGGGGCAGATTTTCGGTCCGGGTTCGGGAAAGGCCGCGCCCTCGGGTGTCATCGCCATCGCCGGCCGCTGGATCGTCATGGGGTCGGGCGCACTGCCGCTGAATCTGGTCTATATCGAAGATCTGGTCGACGCAATCCTGCTGGCGGGATCTAAAAAGGACGTGTGCGGTCAAATCTTCCAGGTGGTGGACCCCGAAACCGTATCGCAGCGCGCGTACATCGATGCCGCCGGGCGATATAATTCCGGGGCGCCGCGAGTTGCATACGTTCCGAAGGCGGTCCTCTATGCGGGCGCGTGGGGAGTAGAGATGCTCGGCCGCGTGTTAAAACGGCAAGTTCCGCTGTCGCGGTACAAGATCCGGTCGCTCGCGCCGCTTTCGCCCTTCGACGGTTCCGCCGCTCGTGACAAGTTGGGCTGGACGCCGGCCGTGGGAACGCGAAAAGGGCTGTTGCGAACATTCGCCGATAAGCGCGTCGGCGAGAGAGTAGCTTCGTCGGTCCCCGATGCCGTTTAGGGCCGCTATGAACCGGCGCGTTCGAGGAACCGTGCAGTGAGTCCTAAGCGTCATGCGCGCGGGGCGGACAATTACGTCAAGGCGCGGCCGGAGCCTCGGTGTCCGAGGCCGCCCAGCTACGGAACCGTAGCAGTGAGGTCTGTCTATGGGAATTGACATTAATTCCGCGCAGCTTTTGATGCAGTCGCGACGGCGCGGCGTCTGTTTTGATCAAGTGGCGACGCTTGGACGGCAGAACCTCTACGCGCGGCGGGACGAGCTCATCTCGCTCTTGCATGCGAATGGCTGGACCCTCGATCAGCAATCCAAAGAGAAGCTTCGAGATACTTCCTTAAAACACGCGGATGAATTCCTACGCATCTTGGGCGCCAAGAAAATCGTGGCAATCGATGCAAGCGATTACGAAGGCGCAGAACTTATCCACGATCTGAATCTCCCGTTCGAAGATCATGATGTGCGGACATTCGACGTGGTTTTCGATGGAGGCTCTCTGGAGCATGTCTTCAATTTCCCGGTTGCGATCGCCAATGCGATGAGGCTGGTTCGTAGAGGGGGTCATTATATCGGCGCCACGCCCGCGAACAACTTCTTTGGTCATGGGTTTTATCAATTCAGCGCCGAATTGTACTATCGCATCTTTAGCCCGCCCAATGGATTCGAGACAGAGCGGATGATAATCTGGGAGGAGCGTGAGGGCTCGCAATACTACGAGATTTCCGATCCTGAAACTGTGCGGTCGCGAGTTGAGTTTCTAACCCGACAGCCTGCGAATTTATACGTTCAGGCGAAGAAGACCGACGATGTGCAGCCTTTTACCGCGTATCCACAGCAAAGCGACTACCGCGCCGCATGGCATGACAAGAGCGCGGACATTGCCCCCGCCGAAGCACAGCTGCCAGACACCTGGCCATTTCGCCTCCGCAGCATGGCTCGGCAATACGGGTTGTCGAAATTGGTTACGGCCCTTCCGATTGCGCGCTACCTTCACTCGTGGGCTTTCCGCACGGGCAGACTCGACCAGAATCTACGCGGTTACTGGAAGCCAATCTCCGGTTTAAAAGTGCAACGCTTCTCGAGTACCAAATGGCTCAACTAACGCCCCGGTTCTCAGCTAAACGACGGAACCGATCCGTCGAGTTCAATCGAGGCGTAAGGTGCGTGCGGCGCGCCTTTCAGGTCAGACGAATGTTATTGGACCAGGCCCTCGTTCCACTCGTGCCATCGACGGCTCAGCCTGTTGAGACCGGTCGGGTGGACGCCGGCAGTGCGCACGTGAGGAGTGCTCCGGCAATGCCACGCCTGGATCAATTCCCGATGTGGATCAGGCTATGAACTGGCGGGTCAAAGGAATGGTCCAGGGCGCGTTAAGCGTCATTCCCGGCGGACATCTTATGAACGATTGTTTGCAAACCACGCTGGGGAACCTTCGAGATTTCGAAGGCAACGTCGACGCCAAGGTGGTGGGGGATTGGCTGGTTCTGCTGTCGCACATGGAGGAACTGGGGGTCCGGCCTCAACACCTGGACTACGTGGAAGTGGGAAGCGGCTGGTATCCCACGCTGCCTTTGTGCTATTCGCTGGCCGGCGCGCGCAGCATCCGCACTTTCGACGTAAACCGTCACCTGCGCGAGGACAAGACGTTCCGTATGCTGCGGCGCCTGCAACGGCACCTTCCGGCGATCGCCGAGGGCAGCTTCCGGCCTCTGGCCGAAGTCGAATCGGCGTACGCATCCTTGTGTAGATCGAAAACGGCCGAGGAACTGTTGCGGAGCGCCAACATCACGTATTCGGCGCCGCACGACGCGGCCGCCAGCGGATTGCCCGATGCGAGCGTGGACGTGGTGTTCTCCAACAGCGTGCTGGAGCACGTTCCGCCGGAAGCAATCGCGCGGATCATGAGGGAGACGCGCCGGATTCTGCGTCCCGGAGGGCTGGCGATCCATAGCGCCAACTGCGGCGACCATTACGCCTATTTCGACCGGAGCATCACGCAAATCAATTACCTCAGCTATCCGGAACGCCAATGGCGCTGGTGGAACAACGATCTGCTGTACCAGAACCGCTTGCGGCCCAGCGATTTTCTGGAACTGGCGGAGCAGGCAGGGCTGCGTGTCGTCTTGGAAAAGAAAAAGCCGCGACCCGAGTTACTCGCCAAGCTGCCAGCGATGAAGATCGCCTCCGAGTTCAAGGACTATCCTCCGGAGCAACTGGCTTCCACGTCCATTGATTTCGTGGCGAGATCGTAAATGATACGGCGATAGGGCGAAGCAAAAGAAATGAAAATCTCCGCGATCATTACGACTTTTCGCAGAGCCGAATGGCTCGCCGAAGCCATCGAGAGCGTGCTCAAGCAGACGCGGCCGGTGGACGAGATTCTAGTCGTCGATGCCGGTAATTTCGAGGAAACCAAGGCGGTGGTCGCGTCGTTCGGGTCCGCTGTTCGATATCTCCCCATGCAGGATCGGGGCCTGTCCGGATCGCGGAATTTTGGGATTGAGCACGCAAACGGCGACTGGGTCGCATTTCTCGACGACGACGATCAGTGGCTGCCGGATAAGATCAAGCTACAGGAACAGGCGGCGGAGCGTTCGCCCAAGGCAGTCCTGGTCTATACATCCCAGCAAATGTTCTCCGAGAACGGGACAGTTGGGGATGCAACAGTCTTGAGCCCCGAACGTCTTTGGCCGGGTCTGCGAATCAAGAACAACATCCCGCCATCGACGGTCATGGTGGAAAGGGCGGCCGTGCTGCGCTGCGGCGGCTTCAATGAAAAGCTGCGCAACTGCGAAGATTGGGACATGTGGCTGCGCCTGGCGCACATCGGAAAATTCGCGGCCGTGCTGGAACCAGTGACCAGATATCGAATCAGCGTTGGACAAATGAGCACGAATATCGATCTGATGCTGAGCAATACGGAGCAGATCATGGAGAGCTCGCTTCTGCTGGGGTTGAAGGGCATGTCACGAACCCTGTGGCGGCGGCGGATCCGGGCCGCGCAACTATTTTCGGCCGCGATCTTGGCCCGCAATGCCGGCTCACGCGATACGCTGGCCTTCGTCAGACGGTCGCTGTGGCAGTGGCCCCTTCCGCTGTTTCAGCCGCGACGCTTCTGGTTCTTCGTGCTCCAGTGCATAAGGGTGGATTGAAGATTTGATGGCGAAAAGTTTTTGCGCACGGTTGTTGCTTTTGGCTTCTCTGACTACGCTTGTGCGCGTACGCTCGCTGGCGTAACAAGGGTTTCTTATGGATCGTATTGCAGAGCTCGACGGCTTGCGCGGAATAGCAATTCTATCGGTCTTGTTCCTGCACTTCGGAATGTTTCAGCCGCAGGGCCACGCCGAGGCGGCCCTTTTCCGATTTTTCGAAATGGGCTGGGCGGGCGTGGACCTCTTTTTCGTCCTTTCCGGCTTTCTGATCACGACGATTCTACTAAAATCGAAGGACGCGACAGATTACTATAGCCGCTTCTACATTCGACGATTCTTCCGTATTTTCCCTATATATTATGCGTTCCTTTCCGTTTTCCTGGCGGTGCAACTCTGGCAGCATCGCCCCGTTCTGGAACAGATTTGGTATTGGACGTACACAGCCAACTTTCGAATCGGCATGGGCCACCGAGTTCCCGTGTTGAACCATTTCTGGTCCCTGGCGATAGAGGAGCAGTTCTATCTGTTTTGGCCGCTCGTGATTAAGAAGCTCAGGGCGCCCAAGCTCGTAGGGTTCTGCGTGGTCCTCTGCCTGATGAGCTTCTTGTTAAGGTACAGCATCAGCGGCTCCCAGACGCCTGGCTCGGATTTTGTCTATTGTTTTACGCTTTGCCGGGTCGACTCTCTAGCCTTCGGTGCCGTGGTCGCGATTTTGTTTCAGACAAGGGCGGGTTGGCCGTTGATTCGCTGGTTGGAGCGCGGAAGCTTGGGCTTTGGAGTATTGGCCGTCTTATACGCGGTCTCCAGTAGCCATTCGACCCTTTATGTGAATCCCCAACTTGAGCGGTTCGGCTACTCGGGTGTGGACCTGCTTAGCGCCGGCTTGGTTATGTTGGCAGTCAGAAAGGCCGGTACGAAGTCGCTCGTTTTGCTTCGTTCGCAATTCCTTCGAACATTTGGAAAATATAGCTACGGCTTGTACGTCGTACATATGCCGATTGCCGTATATCTTTGCCCACAGGTTCAGCGCATTTTTGGGATGGGTCCAGCGTCCGCCGCGATTTCAATTATCGTCGGCTCCCTTCTATCGTTTTTGGCGGCCTTGCTGTCCTGGACGCTCCTTGAACGCAAGTTCTTGGCGTTGAAGGAGCGCCTCACAGCCCCGGCTAATCTGCCGCTCGCAGCTGCGGCGAGCGCGTCGTGAACAGCGCTAGGACGGATAGGATTGTTAATCAGCTTTTATCTGCCGTGCGATCTCCGAAAGTGAAGGAATGTGAATGGGTTTCGTGACGCAATACAGGGAAGCGCTTCTGGAGGCGGTGAATCTCATCGACGCCGCGCGCGTGGAGCAAGTGATCGAGTGGTTTGACGAGGCGCGCAGGGACCACAAGCAGATTTTCGTTTGCGGGAACGGAGGGAGCGCCTCGACGGCGTCCCACTTCGCGTGCGATATCGTCAAAGGGGCCAGCTTCGGCCGGGAGCGGCGGTTCCGCATCCTGGCGCTGACGGACAATTTGCCGACGATCACGGCCTACTCCAATGATGTCGGCTACGAGTGCATTTTCGCGGAACAACTCAAGAATTTCGCGCATCCAGGCGATGTAGTGATGTGTATCAGCGGATCTGGAAATTCCCCCAACGTACTGCGCGCCATGGAATTCGCCAACTCCATCGGCTGCAAAACGATCGCGCTGACGGGCCGCTGCGGAGGCAAGCTCGGGCCGATGGCTCAATTGAATGTCCAAGTGCCGGTGCCCCACATGGGACGGATCGAAGACGCGCACATGATTATCTGCCACATGATCGCGTACCGGTTTATGGAAACTGAGAAGGCGTAAGGAATAATGAGAGCGCTCATCACGGGAGTGGCAGGCTGCATCGGCTCCGATCTCGCCGAGGCCCTGGTCGCACGGGGAGACCAGGTGACCGGCATCGACAACCTGAGCAGCGGGAAGACGGAGCACATTGCGGGTCTGCTGGAGCGCAGTAATTTCAGGTTTATCGAAGGCGATCTGGAAGATATGGCCGCGGTCGAGGAGGCCATGCGGGACGTGGATTTCGTGTGGCACCTGGCGGCCAATCCGGACGTCAAGTTCACGGCCGGCGATGCCACGGACAAGGACCTGCGGCAAAACACGATCTGCACGTATCACGTTCTCGAAGCCATGCGCCGCGCCGGCGTCAAGCAACTTGCATTTTCGTCGACGTCGGCGGTGTACGGGATTTCCGAAATACAGCCGATACCGGAATCCGCGTTCTTCCCCCAGCCCATCTCTCTTTATGGAGCGACGAAGCTGGCATGCGAATCGATGATTTCCGCGTTCCAGAACCTGTTCGAGATGCGGTGCTGGATTTTCCGGTTCGCCAACATCGTGGGTCCCAAGGTGCGGAAGCGCGGGCGGACGGTAATCAGCGATTTTATTCTCAGGCTGAGCCAGGAGCCTCATCGGCTGGTGATTCTCGGCGACGGGAAACAGGCGAAGTCGTATCTGGCGAGCGACGAGTGCGTGGAGGCGATGCTCTTCCTGGTGGAAAACGCAAAAGCCGGGCTGAACGTCTATAACCTCGGCTGCGACGACTCCCTGAATGTCACGACGATTGCCGATCTGGTCGTCGAGGCGATGGGATTGCGCGACGTGCGCTACGAATTCACGGGCGGCGAGGGAGGCTGGCCGGGAGACGTTCCCCGTTTTCGCCTGGACGTGAGCGCGATCAATCGTCTGGGTTGGAAAGCCAGGCGAACCTCCAGAGAGGCCGTGGCCGGCGCGATTCAAAGCGTTCTGGCGGGCATGAGCCCCGCGCCCGTGGCGGGCAAGTGAACGGTCATATGCAGGCGGTGATTCTAGCGGGAGGCCTGGGCACGCGATTGGGCTCCCTGACCCGGACCATGCCGAAGCCGATGATGCAGGTGGCCGGCATCCCGTATCTGGAGCATCAACTGCGCCTGCTCGAACAACAGTCCATCCGCGATGTGGTGCTCCTGACGGGTTATTTAGGAGAGAAGATCGAAGAGTATTTCGGGGACGGCGGCCGCTTCGGTCTGGCGCTTCGATATTCGAGGGAACCGCAGCCCCTGGGCACGGCGGGGGCGCTGCGCGAAGCGGGGCCGATGCTGGCGGATTCGTTCGTCCTCATCTATGGCGATTCCTATTTACCGGTCAGTTACCCAGCCGTCCACGAACAGCTTGTGGCCAGCGGAGCGCAAGGCTTGATGGTGGTTTACGGGGACCAGTCCGGCGATACTTCCGTGAAGAAGAACGTCGATGTGGACAATGCCGGCTACGTCACGGTGTACGAAAAAGATTCGGAGCGCGAGCTCCCTTATGTGGAAGCGGGGGTGCTCGCGTTTCGAAAATCCTTGCTGGCGTTGATTCCGCCGGCCGGTGGGGTTTCGCTGGAGAAAGAGATTTTCCCGCAACTGATCGGGCGGCGGCGGCTGGCCGCGCACATTACGCAGCAGCGGTTCTACGATATAGGAACACCCGAACGGCTCCGAGTTTTCGAGAATTTTCTGGCCCATGATCATCACACGAACGCCACTTCGCGTTAGTTTCGCCGGAGGGGGATCGGACCTGGAGGCATTTTACTGCCAGGAACCAGGGATGGTGCTCTCCACGGCGATCGACAAGTATGTGTATCTGGCCGTGAAAGAGCACTTCGATCTGAACTTTCGGATCAGCTATTCCAAGACGGAATTCGCCGATTCCGTGGATGAAATCGATCATCGCATCGTGCGGGAATGCCTGAAATCGCTAGGGATTACGCGGGGGCTGGAGATTGTATCCATGGCGGACCTCCCATCGCGGACGGGCCTCGGGTCCTCCAGCAGTTTCACGGTAGGAATCCTGCATGCGCTTTACGCGATGCAAGGCAAGGTGGTGGGTCCCGCGAGGCTCGCCCGGGAAGCCTGCTGCATCGAGATCGAGAAATTGCATGAGCCAATCGGAAAGCAGGACCAGTACATCGCCGCGCATGGCGGATTCCAGTTCATTCAGTTCAACCCGGACGGTACGGTGTTCACCAATCCGGTGGCCTGCGCGGCCGAGACACGGCGCGAGTTGAACCGGCACTTGGTGATGTTTTTCACGGGCGAAACCCGGGACGCGAGCTCGGTGCTCACCAAACAACGAGCGAACACGAGCGGCAAACTGCCGGTGCTGCGCAAGATGTGCGCGATCGCCCAGCAGCTTTGCGAAGTGGTGACGGATGGGCGCGATCTGAACGCATTCGGCCGGTTGCTGCACGAGGGCTGGGAGGCCAAGAGAAGCCTGGAGTCCTCCATCAGCAATCCGAAAATAGACGAATATTACGAACGGGGCCTCCGCGCCGGAGCCTTGGGCGGAAAGCTGCTGGGCGCGGGAGGAGGCGGATTCCTGCTTTTCTTCTGCGAGCCGTGCCAGCAGAAGCACCTGCGAGAGGAGCTTTCCGACTTGCGTGAATTGCCCTTCTCGCTCGATCCCGAAGGCAGCAAGATCGTGTACATCGGGGGCGATCGCGTGTGACCAGGCGCGCCGTCTTCCTGGATCGCGACGGGGTGATCAACGAAAAACCCGCGCCGGGCGATTACATCTGTACGGTCGAACAATTCCGCCTGACCCAGCACATCGCCGGCTGGATCAGGCTATTCAACGCCCTGGGACATCTGGTGATCGTCGTTACGAACCAACGCGGCGTCGCGCGCGGCCTGATGAGCGAAGAAGCTCTTTCCTCGATTCATCAGCGCATGGTGGAGCAGTTAGAGGAAAGAAACGCGCGCATCGACGACATTTTTTGCTGCCTGCACGAGGAGAACTCGTGCGAGTGCAGAAAGCCCAAGCCGGGGCTGGTCCATGCGGCGCGAGATAAGTGGAACATCGATCTCGCGCAGTCGCTGCTGCTGGGCGATTCGGAATCCGACCGGCAATTGGCCGCCGCGTGCGGAATCCCGTTCCTGAACGTGACGGACGGCCGGCTTGACTAAGGGCGCTTAAGGAATTCGCAACGGCAAGCTGATCTTCGAGGAAATTATGAGCCCATCTCCGAAGCAACTGATTAAAGACTATACTCCCGAGCCCGCATGGAGCGCGTTGCGGAAACTGTATCATTCGCCGGGGGCGCTGAGCCAGCACTTTCGGCGGCAGTCGCAGCTCCGTGAATGGAAACGGATGCTGAAATCAGCGCCCGGTCCTTCGCGGCTTGCGGCTTTCGACTCGGCCGCGGTTCGAAACTGTCTTCCCAACTCCGGTGGCGTCCCGGCGGATGCGGCGCGAATCGATCCAGTTGCCGTCGCCAAGGCCCACTCCGAGGACGATACCCGGAGAGCGTCCGGTTTTGCGGGGTTCGAAGGGCTTGCCATGGACGACGCGCTGGGGTGGCTTGATCCTTACCGGCATTACAGTTTCGTGCGGCTGGCGCGAGCGATCTCTCAGATCGCAGCGAGTCGTACCGGCAGAAGCAATTTCTCGGCGCTGGAACTGGGATGCGGAGGAGGGGGGCTGCGAGTCCTTCTCGAGGCCTATGGAGCATCGGCCTATTTGGGCGTGGATGCGAATCCGGTGCCCTTTTCCCATAGCCCGTACATGCTGCAGGAGCCTGGGAAGTACCGGCTTTTGAATTTGCAGGAGACCATCGATTTTCAAACGGTCTTCGATGTGGTTTGTTCGTTCGAGGTTCTGGAGCACATTCGCGAGGATCGTCTCGACGACATGCTGCGGACGATTGCGAACCACGTGGGAGCGGATTCGGTTTTTCTGGGCACCGCGGCGCTGACGGACTGCTTTGACGTCCACATCACGGTTCATCCCCGGGAGTGGTGGCTCGACCGGTTTGCGCGCGTCGGGCTGCTGCCCGTAAATTCCGATAACGAGTCGAAATGGACGGACCTGCTGGCGCGAAGTCATCCCTTCAATTGGGATGAATCAAGCTCATCCATTTTTGTTCTTCGGAAGGCATGAAATATCGCGGCTTAGGAGCTTGTTGAAAAAGGGGACAGACCGCTCTGTCCACTCCCACGCTCGAACGTGAAATCATAAGTTTTACGGGTAGGGACAGAGTAGTCTGTCCCCTTTTTCAACATCCTGTTAGAGAGCGGGTCCATCGTTTCCTTAGCAAAATGGGTTTCTTACTGACATTGATCTACGCGGCGTTGAGCCATCTGTCTCCCGCGGAAATGTTTCCGTCCCTGCGCGATAGCCGTATCATGCTGTGGCTTGCGGTGATCGCCGTAGCCGCATCGTTACCGTCCATTGTGACGGGGAAATTCCCGTTCCGCGCGCCGCAGATATATCTGATGTTTGGACTTATCGTTGCCATTCCGCTCTCGCGGATTGCGCACCTGTGGTTTGGCGGCGCTTTCCCGGCCTTCGAGAACTTTCTTATATCAGGAGTAATCTTCTACCTGGTCGCCGCGAACGTAACCACGATGTTCCGGCTTCGCATTTTCATGATCGTATTTCTAGGCGTATGCCTGTTTTTGCTTTATCGATCGGTTGTTGCCTACCACACTGGCGATATGGAGAGCGGTCTTTTGCTCCAGCAGGCATTCGGCTACAACCCAGCAACGGGTGAATACGCGGGATCGTTGATTCGCATTCGTGCGCTCGGGTTTCTGGAGGATCCTAACGACTTTTCACAAGTTCTGCTGACGGTGCTCCCGTTTCTGGGCCTGGCATGGCGTCCCGGCCGAAAGGTTAGAAATTTTCTTCTCGTTGTGGCGCCGGCATCGTTTATTTTGTATGGCGTGTACTTGACTCACTCGCGTGGAGCGGTCGTGGGGTTGGGAATCATTGTCCTGGTCATCCTTTCGCAGCGGTTGGGGAAAACGCGCAGCATCATCGTGGCCGTCCTGCTGGTTGCATTGATGATGTCGCCGTTTGGAGGAGGTCGCGACAACTCCATCAGCGAAGCGGACACGGCGTCGCGGCTCATCTTATGGGGTTCGGGGATCTCGATGCTGATGTCTTACCCGCTCTTTGGCGTGGGCTACGGCGGTTTTACGGAACACGCGGATCTTACGGCCCACAATTCTTTCGTCCTTTGCTTTTCGGAACTGGGGCTGGTCGGATATTTTTTCTGGCTGGGGCTCATTGTCTATACCATCACGGACTTGAACGCTGTTATCCGAGCGCTGGAGCAAGGCGGGACGAATAGTGAGCGCCTGCGCTACGCAAAGGTGTTGCGGGCATCCTTGTTTGCGTTCCTGATGACCTCCTGGTTTCTCTCTCGAACCTACACGGTGACCCTCTATCTGATTCTCGGCATGGTCGTTGCGTTTATCTACATGCCGCAGGAGGAGCCGGAGGAGAACGTAAGCGCGATTCGATCGCAATGGAAGCTGACAGCCGTGCTGGAAATGGCATCTGTTGTAGTCGTCTACGCCTTTGTCAAGCTGCGCCTCCTCTCCTGATGAGCGGCGGCGCTCTGAGCCGAAAGTCTCCAGCTAACTGTGGCAGAATGCCCCATCGTGCGGGCATTTCGGTAGATCGTCGATCGCCATGCCTACCACACTAGAACGCAAAGGGTTGAAAACGTGCTGCGCCCCCGGAGCGCGCGATTATCAGGGGAAACTTGAGGGAAGGCGGGCAGGATCATGAACCAAGCAACTTTTTGTTTTTCATGTAGCGACGGCGACGTTGCGGTCACGGAGCTCGGGGACGGACGTTTCCGCATCGAATTGACCCCGCGCGTCTCCGGTCTCTTCATCGAACGGCGTTGGTGCGAGACCGGCTTCCCGCCGCACCTTATTGAGTTTCTCCTTGATCGGGTGGGCTTTAGCTGGCTATGCGAGTGTATTGCGCGGCACGAAGATCAGGATTACGTGCCGGGCGTGATTCGGAGGCAGCTTTTTTCGTACTTTCAGCCGTCGGATTTTGCGGGTAAACGCCTGCTTGATTTTGGCTGCGGCAGCGGCGCATCTACGTTCGCGTTGGCGGGAATGCTGCCCGCGACTGAGATCGTAGGGGTCGAACTGGAGGAGCGGCATCTCGAAATCGCCGAGGCGATCCGGGCCGTCCGCCAGCCGCCTAATGTGCGGTTCCTCAAATCGCCTGAAGGAAAGAGCGTTCCGGAAGACCTTGGGTCCTTCGACTTCATCATGCTCAGTGCAGTCTACGAACACCTCCTTCCGGCCGAACGGAAAGTCCTTATGCCGGTACTTTGGAAATTGATGAACCCCGGGGCGGCATTCTTCGTGAATCAGACGCCGCACCGTTACTGCCCGTACGAATCTCACAGCACCAGGCTTTGGTTCATCAATTATTTTCCCGACCGCATAGCCTGTTTTGCGGCCAGCAGATTCAGCAGATACAACCGAGAAGCGAATCGGCATCGGAGCTGGCAGGATCATCTACGAGGAGGCATTCGCGGAGGGACAGAACGAGGAATTGTGCGAGACCTGTCCTCGGGGGCGGGAGACGCCCGGATCCTCCAGCCAAGACGAAATGGCTTGCGGGATCGAGCCGATTACTGGCTCGCCGGCACCAATCCCAGCCGTCACCGCACGTTGAAGCGCGCGCTCTCTTTATTGTTCCGGCTCACCGACCGCTGCTTCGGGGCGGTGCCGGGCACCCATATCGACGTCGTGATCCAGAAGCGAAGCTAAAACTAAAAACCCTTAACATGCTCTTAGTACTCTACAAGCTACCGTTCCATCCGCCGATGAATTGACGTGGTCGTTGATGTGCGCCTTCCGCCACTTCAAGCCGGAAGGTTGCTCAGACCGTTAAGCTTAGGAGTGGGATGAGAGAGCACGCAGCAACGGTCGGGCGCACGGAGACGACAGGAACGAATGCCGTCGCTACGGCCGGGAGTACAGCAATCTAATGAAGCGAATCGTAGTGCGAGGATTTGTTCTTCTTTTGACCTCGCTAAGTTGTTTGGCTCAGAGTAGCGTGGTGTTAAATGGCAGCAGCTACTCCCTCCAGTCGCACCCTCGGGTGTGGCTCGACGGCGCAACGGGAGCGCTCACCGCGGCCATGTCCAATACCGCCGGCCGGGCGAACCCCAGCAATCCGCCTTACGCGGCCATGCAAGCGCGGGTCAACTTATACATCGCGAACGGCTACACGAATCCAATGGTGGATTATCTGTATTACGACAATACTCTCGTGGAGAGCCCTGGAGATCTCGCCAGTTCCACGCTCAACGCCGCTCTGTTATGGGTCGCCCAGGGTTCCAATGTCAGCGATCCGAACGGATATCTTGCAGCCGCCAAGTACGGGATCGACCATGCGCTGCGGATGGTTGGGAACTCCACGGGCTGCAACACCTCTTTTAGTTATTGTGCCCCTGGTCCCGGACGCGCTTACGATCAGGATTTCACCCGGTTCTTCATGATCAACCTGGCGCAGGCGTATTCCCTGGTTCGCAGCCAATTGACGCCTACGGAGAGAACGAACTTCGCCAACTGGATGCTGAACGACAACACGACGGCGCACAATGGCATCGATACGACTGCGTGCACGAATCAGACAATTGTGGCCGGAACCGGAACACTCACCGCCGCCGGAACCACGGTGACCATCAGCGGAGGAACAACCAGCCAGCTTACCCCGGGGGCCGTGATCCTGAATCAGACCACCGTGATGAATCCTCTCTCCAACTCCCAGCAGCCAGCGGCGATTGTCAATACGATCATAGATGCGACGCACTTCACGACCTACGAACCCTTGACGGCCTCGGGCACGGCTTTCAACTATTCACCTCCGTGGACCGCTGGCAACTGCGGCATAATCTGGTTCGTGAAGCACCACAACGGCGCGCCTCCCATTACGCCGGGACAAGCAGCAACCTACTCCACCGATTACCCCACCGGCAACACGTTCGTGAGCAACGACGAGAACCTGACTCTCACGGCACTGGTCGGTTACATCGCGGTCGGGCTGGCCCTCGCCGACGACGACCCCCGAGCGGTCACGCTGCTCCAGGAAGCCTATAACTACTACTACACGAATATGTATCCGTACGCGCTTTCGGCGCTTACGGGATTCACCAGTTCCGGCAACGCCTACTCGAACGAGCGAACCCATTGGATGCACGGGCTCATCGCAGAGATGATCCAGAAGTCGGTTGTCGGCGGGCCGATGTTGCAAGGGACCTACCTTAAACGTCAGCTCCCGTACGAATATTATTTGTCGCTTCCCGATTCCGCAACAGAAGCAATTTCGTTTCAGCAACCGGGCCCGTCTCTGTGGAACAACGCCTTTTACCAGCGCCCGACGTTCATTTCTATCTACCTGAACAGCACCGATCCGCAAGCGGCTTTTGCGAATTACTACATCCGAACGGCACGCGGCCAGTACACCAGCGGCGGTTACGACGTGGCGTACAACAAGGCTTCTTATACGCCTTTCTCCTATGTCTTCATGGACCCTGCGTTTTCGCAGACGAACATCAACACGGCCCCGAGCCAGTACCTTTTCAACGATACGGACTATTCGACCTGCATGTCGCTTGGTCTGACGTGCTACCCCAACAACGCGTACGCCTTTGCGGTGAGTCGCTCCGGCTGGAGCTCGACCGACGACCTTGCGCTGCTGACAGCGGGATATACAGACGGCGGCGATCACTCCTCCAATGGCGACTGGGGAGACTTTCGCATCTATCGCAATGGAGCGTATCTGCTCGGTGACGATTCCTCCAGTCACTCGGAAGGGGCTTCGCCGGAAAACATGCTCATGATCGAGCTGGGGAACGGCAGCAACTGGATTTCCCCGTCGGTTGCACCCTTCAAGGCGAATGCGCCCATCGTGCGCTGGTCCTCCACCGACCCCACAGGAGACAGCGCCAGCCGGTACATGTATGTCATGACCGATCTGACGAACACTTATAACAACGCGGTGGTCAAGCCGACGCGCGTGCAGAGGCACGTCGCGCACTTCAAGAAGCCGGGCGCTCAGGATTACTTCGTGGTCTACGACGATGTCGCGTCTCCCGCGACTACGATCTGCGGATTATGGCAGTTCGGATTGAACGGCCTCGCGCCTTCTACGGCCATTAGCTATACGCCCGGCACCGGGCCGGTAAGCAACACACAAACATCCTCGAAGCTGAACACGGCTTGGATCTTCCCCGGCGGCGGCACCAGCGGCGCGGTCACCAACGACGGGAGCAACGGGACGTACACCGGATCGAACGGATTTACCTATCGAGTTCGGAGCTGCGCCTCGACGGACGGCAACACACGCAATGCAGGCGCGACGGCGTTCGAGGAGCTGGTGGTTCATGAACCGGTAAACGGAAATAGCGGCTCGATGCCGTCGCTCACGCAGCTGCCGGCTACCAACTTCCGGGTCGTCCAGATCGCCGATGCGACGACGCCGAAGGTCGCGGCCTTCGCGCAAGGGGGCAACAGTTACAGCTCGGTCAGCTTCACCAGCACGCACTCGGGAACAGGACAGTATCTCGTTGCGGGTCTCAGCCCGGGAACGTACAGCGTTCAATTGAACGGATCAACATTGCTTGCAAACCAGACCGTCGCGACGGGAGACAACACCATCTACTTCGAGTCGTCGAGCGGGAATATTAGTGTCTCCCAGGGGAGCGTCACGCCGAGCCTGTCGCTGAGCTGCGATTTGAACAGCGACGGTGTGGTGAATGTTCAGGATGTCCAGATCTCCGCCGGCGCGGCCCAGGGCCTTATTTCCTGCCTGCCGCAATATCAGCTGGATCAGTCCGGAAGTTGCACTATCATTGATGTACAAAGGGTAGTCTCTGCCGTGCTTGGGTTGGGTTGCAAGATCGGACCGTAACGACCGGAGGGCGGGGGCCGGAAGATCCACGTGCTTCCCGGTCCGACGTTCGGTTTCCCCAGCTCCGACAAACCTCGAAAATGAATCTGCATCCCACGTTAGAGGGATTCTATTGGAGAATCCAAGCGTCTGGGATGGGTGATGGTTACTTATGAGGATCGTTCAGCTTGTCCCCAGCCTTGAAATCGGGGGTCTGGAGCGGCTCACGCTCGATCTGGCCTTGCGCCAGAAACGAGAAGGACATGACCCGTTCATCTACTGCACCTCGCACGCCGGTCCGCTGGCCGCCGAGGCGGAGGCGGCCGGTGTACCCGTACGTTTCTTTGGCAAAACCGTCGGATTCTCGCTGCGCCTGATCACACAACTCGCCCACCGTTTGCGCGAGGACCGCGCCGAGGTGCTTCATCCTCACAATGCCGTGGTACTCCATTACGGAGTTGCCGCGGCGCGCCTGGCCGGCGTTCCCGCGGTGATCAATACGCGCCACGGCGGCAATTTGAAGTGGGATCCCCGGCTCGAATGGATCTGGAGCCGCATGGTGCCTCGCATTGACGGCGTCGTGTTCGTTTCCGAGGGCGTGCGGAAGCATTTTATCCAACGGAATCGTATCTCACCGCGCAATACTCACGTCATCTACAACGGCATCGATCTCGACAAATTTCTGCGCCGTCCTGCGCGCCCTGGATCTCATTTGCCGCGGCTTCGCTTCGGTGCGGTCGGCAGGTTGTGGCCCGCGAAGGATCATGTCAACTTGACGCGCGCGTTCGCCCGCATCGCATCGGTTCTTCCTCAGGCGGAGCTTCACATTCTGGGAGAAGGCCCCTGCCGGACCGAGATCACCGAAACCGCCGCAACGCTCGGGGTGGCGGAACGCGTGAAGCTGCACGGCGCCGGCCTCGACGTCGCGGGCTTTCTCGCGGAGCTCGACGTTTTTGTGATGTCATCGTTGGATGAGGGATTGCCCATCGCCATGATGGAGGCGATGGCGGCGGGCCTTCCGATCGTGTCGACGCGGCTTCCGGGCCTGACCGAGATCGCCCCGGAGGAGACCGTTGCGCTCTATTGTCCCCCCGGAGAACCCGACAAGCTGGCCGAGGTTATGCTGGGCATGTCGCGCCGCCCGGATCTCGCTCAACTTGGCAGCCATGCGCGAACGTTGGCGGGGAAATTCGGAATCACGGAAACATGGCATCAATATGAGGCCCTGTTCGAGGAAATTCTCGAAAAAAAGGCTCACCGCACCAGTGCGCGGCCCATTCGCACGATCGAACATGATCGTTCTCCGGAGAGTAAGTTTTGAACACGTTCGTTACAGGCGCTGCCGGCTTCGTCGGCAGTAATCTCGCCGATCACTTGTTGAGCCTCGGGCACACTGTGACCGGCTTCGATAATTTCTCCACCGGGCGGACCGAGTTCCTCCAGTGTGCCTCGGAACACCCCCGATTCCGCCTGGTTCGCGGAGATGTTCTGGACCGCGAAGCGCTTTCGGCCGCCATGGCCGGATGCGATTTCGTTTTTCACCTGGCCGCCAACGCGGACGTCCGCTTTGGCACCGACCATCCGCGCAAGGATCTGGAACAGAACACGATCGCCACGTGGAACGTCCTGGAGGCCATGCGAACCTGTGGCGCCCGCCGCATCGCATTCGCCTCCACCGGTTCCGTTTATGGAGAGGCGAGCGTTATCCCGACTCCCGAGGACAGCCCTTTCCCTGTCCAGACGTCGCTCTACGGAGCTTCGAAACTAGCGGCCGAAGGCCTGATCGAGGCGTATTGCGAAGGCTTCGGGATGCAAGCCTACATCTTCCGCTTCGTTTCTCTCCTGGGACCTCGCTATTCGCACGGCCATCTGATCGATTTTTTCCGCCAATTGCGGGAACATCCTGACGTTTTGAACGTTCTCGGGAACGGGCACCAGCGCAAGTCGTACCTGTACGTCGGCGATTGCATCGACGCCATGCTGGTGGCGATCGAAAAGTCCACGGAGAAGGTGAATATCCTAAACCTGGGGACCGACGAAGCCTGCGAAGTGAACGATTCCATCGGCTGGATCTGTGAACATCTGGGGCTGAGGCCCCAAGTGTTATATTCCGGCGGCGACAGGGGTTGGATCGGGGACAACCCGTTTATTTTCCTGGACTGCCAGCGGATCCGGGCGCTAGGGTGGCGGCCCTCGCTTACCATTCAACAAGCGGTGATTCGCACGCTGGAGTTTCTGGAAAAAAGCCCGTGGCTTACCTAGGGCGTACCCGGAATTAACCTTAGCTCTTTCCCAAATGTTGGCCCATTGGGAAAATCCAGGGCACGTTTTCCAATAAGATGACCAGGAGAGTTTTCTATTTAGCCTTTTTTCCTCAGTAAGTTAGCGTCGGCATCCAAATTGCCTTACCTTATGCGCGATCTTAGAACGCGCATAAGGACACAATGATTGGCGCCGTCGTTAGCAGCCCGGTTTTAGAGAGAGTTCTGGCAGAACGGCCGGACGTCACCGCCCCCAAAGTCAACGTTTTGATGCTGACATGCAATCGGCCGCAGTTTTTGAGTCGCGCGATTCAGAGTGTCGTCGATCAGACTTTTGAAGATTGGGAACTGATCGTAGTCCACGACGGGCCGAATCAAAAAACCGCCGAAATCATGGAGCAATGGGTGGAGCGCGATCCGCGCATCCGCTATTACCGCCGCGAGCATGGCGGAAACATCGCAAATGCTTGCAACTACGGCCTTTCCAAGGCTGGCGGGGAATACATCGCGATCCTGGACGACGACGATTACTGGGCTACGGAAGACAAGCTTGCAAGGCAGGTAGCGTTCCTCGATGACAATCCGGATTATGCGGGATGCGGAGCGGGCATGACGCTCATCGATGAGAACGGCAACGATCTGATGTCTTATCTCAAGCCGCAGCGAGATGAGGACATCAAACGTTTGGCGTTGTGCGCGAATCCGATGGCCCACTCGACGACCATGTTCCGGCGCTCCCTGGGCCAGTTGATCGGCTTCTACGATGAGTCTCTCGCTGGTTTCCAGGACTGGGACCTGTGGCTGAGCTTGAGCCGGGTCGGGAAACTTTATAATTTCCCGGAAATATTCACGCGATACACGCTGTGGAGTGGCGGCGGTTCGTTCCAGCAGCAGCGCCGCAACGCGATTTCAGCTCTCAAGATCGTCCTTCGCCACCGGAACGGGTACCGGGGTTTTGCCGGTGCTCTCGCGTTGGTGATCCTTCACCTTGGCTATGCGCATCTTCCTTCCGTTGTGAGGAAATCATCCTTCGCGTTCCTTTCGCGGCTCAAGAAGACGCTGTTCTCGGGAAAACAAGGGCAAACCGGACGAGCCTCTCGACCCGGGCCTGCGACGTTCGTCGAATACTAACTGAGTTGAGCGCCTGTCGCTTCGTAATAGTACCCCTAGAACCATCCAGCCATTTAACCTGTCATTTGGAATCCGATATGATGGGCTTGCCGTTACTTCCGACTTCTAGATCAATCCATGGAGAATCGTATGCCTGTAGAGAGTTCGGCCGGAATCTGTGTAGTAGGAACCGGATACTGGGGGCGCAATCTAGTCCGTAACTTCGATCAACTGGGCCGTTTGAGCGGAATTTACGATAGCAACCGAAGCGCGGCGGAAGAGGTCGGCAAACGTCACCCTGGCGCACGGATCTACGAGAGTTTCGAGCAGGTCTTGGACGATCCGGGAGTGCGCGCGGTCGCGATCGCGACTCCTGCCGTCAACCATGCTCAGGTCGCGATCAAAGCGATGCGCGCCGGCAAGGACTGTTTTGTAGAGAAGCCCCTCGCGCTGACGGCGGAGGAAGGCCAGGACATGGTGGAGGTCGCGCGCCGCACCGGGTGCATCCTCATGGTGGGTCACCTGCTTCGTTATCATCCGGCGATCCGCGTGATTCATGGGCTGGTTCAATCCGGGGAATTGGGGCGGCTCGAGTACATCTACTCCAACCGTCTCAGCATGGGAAAAATTCGTAAGGAAGAGAACGCGCTGTGGAGCTTCGCTCCCCACGATGTTTCCCTCATTCTGATGCTCACGGGGCAACTGCCGCTGGAGGTCAGCGCCGTGGGCGGATCTTACCTTCAGCCGAATATCGCCGACGTGACCGTCTCGAATCTGCTGTTCGAGCGGGGCACGCGAGCCCACATTTTCGTGAGCTGGCTGCACCCTTACAAAGAGCAGCGCCTGGTGGTGATCGGCAGCAAGAAGGTCGTCGTTTTTGAGGACTCGCGTCCCACCGACAAGCTTCAGATTTTCGACAAAGAGATCATTTGGAAGAACGGGAATTTCGAGGCGACCTCGCACTCCGGAACCCCTCTCGCGTATGAGCCGGTTGAGCCGCTCAAGGAAGAGTGCGCGCACTTCCTGAAGTGCGTCGATACGCGGGAGGCCCCGCTGACCCCTGGCGAGGAAGGCGTTCAAGTCCTGGAGGTCCTGCAAGCGTGCCAGCGATCGCTCGAACTGCAAGGGGACCCGGTCCAGCTACGGGTGACGGGCCGGCTCCGGGTGGCGGTCTAGTTCGATGGAGCAACGCGATTACTTTGTCCACGAGTCATCGTACATCGACGAGCCCTGCCAGATCGGCGCGGGAACGAAGATATGGCATTTCTCGCATATCATGAAGAACTGTTCGATCGGGCAAAATTGCAATATCGGCCAAAACGTGTGTGTTTCACCCGATGTGACGGTCGGCAACAATGTCAAAATCCAGAACAACGTGTCCCTCTACACGGGGCTCATTCTGGAGGATGACGTATTCTGCGGCCCGTCCTGCGTCTTTACGAACGTGACCAATCCACGCTCACAAATCAACCGGCGCGCGAATTATGAGACGACTTTGGTCCGGCGCGGAGCGTCGATCGGCGCAAACGCGACCATCGTGTGCGGTACCACCATTGGCCGTTATGCGTTTATCGCGGCGGGAGCCGTGGTCGCCAGTGACATTCCCGATTACGCGCTGGTGATGGGTGTCCCGGCGCGGCAGAAGGGGTGGATGAGCCGGCACGGACATCGGTTGATCGAAAAAGATTCCGCGGGGAACCTGATTTGTCCCGAAAGCAAGTGGAGATACCGCGAAACTCTGCCGGAGTGCTTCGCTGCCTCGATTGGGACGAGGACACGCCTCTTCAGGCCCCCAGCAGTAATCATACAAAAAGGAGAAATCGAATGACTTCACAAGCCAGCGCGGTTGAAAGAAAGGTTCCCCTGTTGGATCTGCGAGCGCTGCATCAGCCGATTCGGGAGGAGATTCTTGCCCAGTTGACGCGCGTTGTCGATGCGCAGGCTTTCATCATGGGCGAGGACGTGAAGGCGCTCGAAAAATCGATCGCCGAATACTGCCGGGTTCCCTATGCCATCGGCTGCGCCTCCGGTTCCGATGCCCTGGTGCTGGCCCTCATGGCAGCCGACGTGAAGCAGGGGGATGCGGTGGCAACTACTCCGTTCACTTTCTTCGCCACCGCGGGAGCCATTGTCCGCGTCGGCGCGACGCCCGTCTTCGTGGATATTCAACCGGAAACTTTCAACATCGACCCGGAATGCTTGAAGAGGGTTTTGGGAGCCAACAGCAAGATCAAGGCGATCATCCCCGTTCACCTTTTCGGCGGCTGCGCGGACATGGACCCGATCATGGAGCTGGCTCGTGAGCACAATTGCACCGTGATCGAGGACGCCGCCCAATCCATCGGCGCGGAATACAAGGGCCAGCGGGGTTTATTTGGCGACGTTGGTTGTATCAGCTTTTTCCCCAGCAAGAATCTGGGCGGATTTGGCGATGGCGGCATGGTGATCGCGAAGGACGAAGCGCTTGCCAAGAAGCTCGCCGCGCTGCGGATGCATGGAGCAACGAAGAAGTATTATCACGAGTATGTCGGAGTCAATTCGCGCCTGGATACGCTGCAAGCGGCGGTACTCCGCGTGAAGCTGCGCTACCTGGATGCGGAAACCGCGGGGCGCCAAAAGAACGCCGATTTCTATCGGAGCCTGCTCGCGCCGGCCGGTCTGCCGATCACGCTGCCTCACCCTGCCCCATACCAGACGCGGCACGTCTACAACCAGTTTGTCATCCGCGCGCCGCGGCGCGATGAGCTGAAGAGCTACCTGCAGGAGAACGGTATCGGCAACGAGATTTACTACCCGCTCTCGCTTCATCAGCAGGTCTGCTTCAAGGATCTGGGCTACTCGAGAGGCGATTTCCCGGTGAGCGAAGCGGCCGCCCGTGAAGTCCTGGCGCTTCCGATCCACTCCGCGCTGACGAACGAAGACATCGAGTACGTGTGCGGCAAAGTCGCCAGTTTTTATCGCTAAATCAGCCTGACCTCGGCTTTCGATGCCCCCGTTTTGTGACGGCCATCCTGAATGTCGAACGTACTGCTAATCAGTTACCTGTTTCCTCCGGCGGCGGGAATCGGCTCGCCGCGGGCGCTCAGCTACGCGCGGTATCTACCGGAACACGGATGCCGCGTCTCGGTCCTGACCGCCAGGTTCGCGACCACCGCCTATAACAACCGGCAACTACTCGAGAAGGTGCCTCCGGAGACGAAAGTCTTTCGCGCCTTTAATCCGGAAGTTCCGTATGCGTTTCGCGATCGGATCTGGAAACGCGTCGCGCCGCCGCGGCTTGCCCGCGAGATCGAGCGCGACGCTTCCCCCGGGAGCCGGAAAACGGCGGAGGGATCTGTGCCAAGATCCGGGCGGGGATCCGCGCAAGGATCGGAGATCCGCGTGGACGCGGCCCGGGAAGGAACTCCTTCGGCGCGTCATTCAAAGGGTCGCGTGTCCCGACGCCCAGGTGGGCTGGGCACACTTCGCGACCCGCGAAGCCTTTCGCATCGTGGAGCGGGAGGGCATCGATACGATACTGCTCAACACGCCGCCGTATTCGTCGATGCGGATCGCGGTGGCGTTGAAACGGCGCTACCCGAAGGTCAAGCTGGTTGCCGACATCCGTGACGACTGGGTTGGCTACTACCTCCCTTTGTTCGACAGCGCGGCCACCGAGCACAAATGGCGGATCGCCAGACGTCTGGAGCGGGAACTGATCGAGTGCGCCGACTACGTCTCGGCCGTCACGCCGTCGCAGAGCCGCCAGATCCGCGAGCGTTATCCCGAACAACCTACGGAAAAGTTTTTATACACGCCCAATGGCTACGATCCGGACGCGTTTCGCGGGTTCCAGTCGCGCGCGCATGCTCAGCCGGGTATTGTGATGACCTATTTCGGGAGCGTGTACGGCAATCCCGTTTATTCCCCTAAACACTACTTGGATGCCGTGGACTCCCTCCCGGAAGACGTCCGCTCGCGGTTTGAAACCCGCTTTATCGGCCGTGTCGCCGCGGAAGCCGCCCCGGTTCTCTCGGGCCGCCCGAGTCGTGTTCGTCAGATCGGCTATCTGCCCCAGGCCGAGGGCATCCGGCACCTGGAGGAATCGGATTGCCTGCTGCTGATCGCCAGCGATCCAACGACCCATGCCGGCAAACTGTTCGACTATCTCGCCACCGGTAAGCCGATTCTCGCCTTGACGCCGCCCGATGGCGAGATTGGCCGGGTGATCCGCGAAACAGGCACGGGATGGTGCGTGGATCCAACCGATCCGCGGGCGATCAGAGCCGGTCTTCTCGATATCGACAAACGACTGCAAGGCGGAGAGAGCGCGCTGCAACCGAACTGGGAAGCAGTCCGGTATTTTTCGTGGCCCGAGATCGTCGCCCGGCTTGCCGCCAACACGGGCATGGGCGCCGGCCAACCTGTATGCCAATCGTACAATTAGTCGAGAATCGCCATGATGCGCCGGCCGCGAGGCTGATCCGTGTCCCCCTGAATTAGCCGTGCCTCGTCTTGCCGTCGTCACCTCATACTTTCCCCTTCGGGCGCAGCCCCACCGCGGCCACTCCGCCTACCAGACCCTTCGGGAGATGAAGTCCTGGATGGATATCGAGGTGTTTTGCCCGCTGGCCACGTACCCTTCCTTCTTGCAGCCGCGCAATTTCCCGTACGTGCGGGCCGATCCGAGCTTTTCTCCGCCGGAATTTCCGACGCATTACATTGAATATCCGGCGTTGCCTCTGGTGAGCCGTCCGTTTAACGGCCTGGCAAGCGCGCACTGCGTGCTCCCGTATCTTGAACGCTTCCAGCCCGACTTGATTCTGAGCTACTACGTCTATCCCGACGGCTGGGCGGCACTCTCCGCCGGCCGGCGATTGGGCGTTCCCGTCATCGTGGGCGCGATCGGCTCCGATGTCAACCGAATCCCGGACCGGATCAGCGCCTATCTCACCCGAAAAACGTTGCGCGGAGCGTCTTTCGTTTTAACCGTGAGCGAGCATCTGCGCACGCAGGCAATTCAGCTCGGCTCATCGCCGGAACGGACGCGAGCCATCAGGAACGGCTGCGACACCTCGATCTTCCATCTCGCCGGCCGAGCCGAAGCGCGCGCCGAGCTTGGATTGCAGGAGGAATCCGAGGTCGTAGTTTTCGTCGGTTTGCTGGCCGCCACCAAAGGTTTAAGAGAATTGCTGCATGCGATGATTCACCTGGTTCCATCGCGCCCGCGGCTTCAACTCTTCTGCATCGGGGAGGGCCCTCTGCAAGCTGAACTCGAGAGCCTGGCCGCGCAGGCCGGAATCGCCGGTCACGTCCACTTTCCCGGGCGCCGCGCTTCCTCGGAAATAGCGCGCTGGCTGGCGGCGGCGAACCTCTTTTGCCTGCCGAGCTATGCGGAGGGATGTCCCAATGCGGTCATCGAAGCGCTGGCATGTGGACGGGCGGTGGTCGCTACGCAGGTGGGGGGCATCCCGGAGTTAGTTGACGCCGCCAGCGGGATTCTCGTTCGTCCCGGAGATGCGCAAGCTCTCGCTCAAGCCCTCGACGAGGCGCTCAGGCGCCCCTGGGATGAACCCGGCATTTCGAGGGCATCTCAAAGAGGGTGGGGCCAAGTCGCGACGGAGACGTATGAAATCTGCAAGGGCGCCTTGGAAGCGACTTCTAGCCGCGCATCAACTTCTTGATGGTCCCCTGCACGGCTTGTTCGTCAACGACGTGATAGTCTCCGATCCGGCAGCCGAGGCCAAACCCGGAGGTATCCACCAGGACACGCATCACCTCGACCGCTGCGTCGAGGTAGAGTTCGCTTTCCTTGGACCCGCAGGGCCCGGAAATATAAAGCAAGCACCGCAATCGATCTCCCGGAACAAACGGTTCCTTGGTGGCGCAGTAAAATCCATTCTTGCTTATGTTTAGGGTGTCGCTGCGAACCGGCTTTTCGTACTCCGCACCAATCAGCAGCACCGGTATTCTCAAGTCTAAGCGGGGCTCTTTACGGCGTTCCACTGTCACGGGAATAGATATCCGTTCTGTCCGCTGCTGGATAGAATCCATTAAAGAAAACACCAAACTTACCCTGTCCGTGATTACCGAATATCGGGAAAAAGTACCGAAGGTTAGTTACTTTAGTACTAGCGATGCTCTACGGCAAGAATTTTTTTATTTCAAATCAATGTCTTGCAAGTGCTTCGGCTTTGCGTTTGCATTTTTTACTCCAACCCTCCAGAGGCGTCATATCTCTTTGTGTTAATATCCAAGAGCGGCGCGAGAAGGTTGCGCGCGGGAGAATCCAACTCTTTCACCCACGTTGCGAGAACCGCGAGAATCGCCGGGGAGATTCCTTTTTTCGTGAGTCCGAATAACCATCCGGCCTTAAGATTTCATATTCCTTTGCGAGTACTGGACAGGGTGGGCCGGAACCCCTCCTGTTTATAAAGCAATTTTTCTGAGAATCTGTATTCGTTCCCAATTCTGGTCAACTGTTGTGACCAAAGAACGCAGAGGGCGTCATAGGAAATGCAAATTTGTTTGATTTCTGGTGATGAAAAACTGCGGGACTTGGTCTGCGAAATAGCAGGAGCCAATTTCCGCACCAGTCCGCCAGGCCAGAGTCCTCCCGAATCGGACTTTTACCTTTGGGATGTTGAGGAAGGGTTCGTCTTCAGTCCACCGGCGCAGGGCCGGCACCTGTTTCTGGCGGACCGGCGACAGCTTGCGTCACTCGCGCAACAGTTGGGGGAGCAGTCCGCTTGTATTGTGCTGAAACCGGCCAATCGGGCAACGCTCGAGGCGTTTCTGACCGACGCCGGTGTCGAGACCTTACGCTCGGATAGGGACGCGCTTTTGCAGCATGTATTGAGGACGAACCTGAAACTTCAGGAATACGATCAGGACCGCACGAATTTTCTCGCTCGAGTGCTTCACGACCTGCGCGCCCCGCTGACGGCCATGCAGGGCTATTGCGGGTTGATCCTGGACGGTGAGCTCGGCGCTGTGAACCCTAATCAGACGGACGTTCTGCAACGCATGCGGAGCAGCACGCAACGCATGACGCGGCTGGTGAGCAGCATGTTCGAGCTGAGCGTGGCCGGCCGCGTGGAGCGCGAATTACGTCTGGAAGAAGGCGATATTGAAGGCTGCATAAATCAGGCCTTACACGATGTCTCCCCGCTGCTGCGGGAGAAGGAGATCTTCGTCGACGTCCAGCTCGATCCTCCCGAGCAGGGGATGTTGATCGAGACGCCGCAAATCGAGCAGCTTCTTATAAACCTGCTCGAGAACGCCTGCAAGTTCACGCCCCGGCGCGGCGCCATCGAGATTCGCGGCTACTCCATTTATTGGGATCCGGAGCAGGCGGATTTAGAGGACTCCGCCATGCCGACGAACGCTTATCGTATCGAGATCCACGACTCCGGCCCTGGAATCGACGGGTCCGTGTTGCATTCGATCTTCGAAGAATACACGTCTTATTCGGGAGCCAATGATCGTTCCGCCGGGCTGGGTCTCGCGATCTGTAAGCTGATCGTGAACTCTCACGGGGGCAAGATTTGGGCTTCGTCTTCAAAAGGCGCCTCATTTTTCGTGATCCTGCCTTTTGAGCCAAGGCGCGGCATCCGGCGTCCAGGCGTGAAGAGTGAAGTCGACAAGTTCAGCAGGGTGGTTGCAGGCTAATGGCCGGGCTAGCGTTTAAGGGAGACACATTGTCTGAATCCAAATCGACTACGATTCTCGTCGCGGAGGACGAGCCCGAGGTTCGGAACTATCTGAGCGTCGCCCTGCGCTGTCGCGGCTACGACGTCGAATTCGCTCAAAACGGCGATGAGGCGCTGCAGTGCGTGCGTCTCGACCATAACCGGCTCTCGCTGGTGCTGATGGACATCCTCATGCCGTGCAAGGACGGTCTGGAGGCGCTGCGCGAGATGCGCAGCTTGCGTCCGGATCTCCCGGTTATCATGCTTTCGGGAGCTTCCTCGCCTTTCAATATCGTTACCGCGATGCGGGCCGGAGCGGTCGACTTTCTTCCCAAACCGCTGAGTCACGATGACCTTCGGAAGGCCATCGAGAAGGCGCTTCCGCCGGTCCCCAGTGAAGCGCAAGGCGGGCCGGGCGTGGAGCGGACTCCTGTGGTCGGCGCCTGGAGCAAGAAGCTCGAATTGCTGTTGCGCAAGATCGGCCCCTCGGACGCACCCATTCTTCTGGAGGGCGAAACCGGCGTCGGAAAAGAAATGGTGGCCCACAAGTTGCACCGCGGGTCGGGGCGAGCCGATAAGCCGTTCCTGAAATTGAATTGCGCCGCGTTGCCCTCGGAACTGGTCGAGAGCGAACTGTTCGGATACGAGCGGGGAGCGTTCACCGGAGCTTTCAAAAGCACTCCCGGAAAATTCGAACTGGCGAATGGCGGCACGATCCTTCTCGACGAAATCGGCGATATGGATGTGAAGCTGCAAGCCAAGCTTCTGCAAGTTCTCCAGAACGGCGAGTTTTTGCGGCTCGGTTCGAAAGAGGTTACCAAGGTCGACGTCAGAGTCATGGCCGCGACTCATCAAAACCTGGAGCGAGCCATCACCGAGGGACGTTTTCGCGAAGATCTTTACTATCGTTTGAATGTTATCGACATTCGCATTCCGCCGTTGCGCGAACGCACCGACGAGATTCTTTCGCTGGCCGAATTCTTCATTTTGACGCACGCGACGCCGAGCGAGCCCGTGCTGGAGATTCCTGGCTCCCTCCAAACGGCTCTCCTTGAGCATTCCTGGCCCGGCAACATCCGCGAACTGGAAAATGTCATCCGGAAGTTCCTTATTTTGCGAAATGCCGACCTGATGATACAAGATCTGCGCCGGCGGCGAACGACACGTTCTGATGGCAGCAGCCAAGCGCGAGACCTTGAAGCGGCGGCGGGCGAGGATCGGATGCGTCTAAAGGAAGTTGTCTTGACGCCCACGGCCGCGCCCCCGCCAAGCGGCGGCGCCGAGGACATCCCCTCGGTCCTGAGGAAAGTCGATAGCGCGCACAAGGCGGCCGAAGCGGAAGCCATCATGGAAGCCTTGAGCGCGTCGCGTTGGAACCGAAAACAAGCGGCGGTATTGCTCAATATCGATTACAAGGCTCTGCTCTACCGAATGAAGAAGCTCGGAATCGGCGAGAAGCTGACGTCCCGTGCGAATGCCTGACGCCGTTCCTGCTTCGCGCTCCTGAGACGCGGACGGCGACGCGATAGAATTACTTCTCATCACCGTACCGCTCCCAGAATGAGGGCCGAGGGCCCACGCTTCCGCCGGGGAAGTTACTTCGCGAGCGGCGGCAGCGTCGTAAACGTCAGCGCGGGAGGACTTCGAATGCCGACCACGCTGATCTCCACCCCTTGCGGCGTATCGAACTCCAGGGTGCCACGGATGTTCGCTGTCTCGGCGAACTGGCTCGACAGCACAAATGCGCTGTGACCGTTGACGGCGAGCGGAATGGTACCGGTCCCAATCTGCGCACCGGTATCGTCGCGCAGAATCACGGGAACGCTGGTCGCCTGGCCCGAAAACGTGCTGATCGCTACGCCCGTCGCCGTTCCGTTGGTGTTGTCGAAGGCGAGCAAATAAGCGCTCGCGTTGCGGCTCTCTAAAGGCACGACGGCTTCCTGACCGTTCGGGTTATAGCGTAAGATCACGTAACCGCTGATGTTGCCCGTGGTCGACAGTTGTGCCGATCCGGTCAGCAGCGCATCGGTGAGCGCTCCCGCGCTCTGCACCCAAAGGGTGGCGCCTGCCGCTATGTTCTGCGCGACCGATGATCCCGTCGATGTGCCGCCAAGCTGCGGAAAGGCAAGCGGCAGCGACAATGGGTTTCCGTTATCGTCGAAGAAGTGCAGGTATGCTTCCGCCGGGCTGGTCCCGGTGTTGACCAGCACGAAGGTCGTTTCCCATCCGCCGCCCGATGCGATGTGCGCGACCGAGCCCCCGGTGGTCCCGACATTCGCCAGGACGGGGATGGTCGTGAGGGTTCCCGGGGGCGTGTAGCGAATGCCCAGCACGCTGATCTGTCCGGCTGTCGTGGGACCCGGCGCATCGAACTCCGCGGTACCGCGAATATTGGCCGTCGCCGGAAACTGCGTGGACAACACGAACGACGCGTGCCCATTGCCATCTAACGGGATGGATGCGTTTCCGATCTGCTTGCCCGTATCGTCGCGCAGCACCACGGGAACAGTGACGCCTTGGACGGAAATGTTCTCGATCGAGACTCCCGTCAGAACGGAGTTGGTGTTGTCGAACGCCAGCAGGTACGAACTCGCGTTGCGAGTTTCGAGCGGCACAACGGCTTCCTGCGCGCTCGGATCAAAGTGAAAGATCGCGAACCCGTCCACGCTACCGGTTCCAAAAATCTGCGCGGAGCCTTCCAAAGACGGCACCGTCGAGGGTCCCGAAGCTTGCATGATGAACGAAGCGTTGGGGGCCAGCGTCTGGTCGACCGACGCGCTCAGCTGCGGACTCGACGACGACTGCTGCGGAAACGCGAGCGGCAGCGCGAGCGGATTCCCATTATCGTCAAACATGCTGGGGCTCGTATCGACCGACCCTGAACTCTTGTTGACCAGCGTGAATGTAGTGTTCCACCCTCCTTCCGCCAGCAAGTGCGGCATGGAACCGACGAAGCTCTGGGCCGTGCCGCCGAGCGCGATGTGCACCGCCTGGGTTTGCCCGCTGAGATTCGCCGTGACGATGGTGGTGACGCCGTTGGCGGAGGAGATATTCGCAACCGTAAAGGTCGCGCTCGCCTTTCCCGACGGGATGGTGACCTGACTCGGGAAATTCAAATAGCTGCTGTCTTGGGAAAGCGCGACCGTCACAGGAGTGTTGCCGGAGTTGGTGACCGTGACGGAACAGGTGGTGTTCGCGTTACTCGCGAGAGCGACGGAAGCGCACGTAAAGCCGCTCAGGATCGGCCCGCTCGTCAGATTGATGGACGCCGTCTGCGTTTGACCGTTCCAGGCGGCGTTGATGGCGACCTTATCACTGGCGGTGACCGTGGATGTGCTCGCGCTGAAATACGCGGCTACCGCCCCGGACGGAATCGTAACGCTGGAGGGGACGGAGAGCGACGGTTTCGCGCTGGAGATCGCGACCGTCATGGTCGATACGGCGGCCTCGCTCAAAGATAACGTGCAACTCGCGGTGCTACTGCTGCCTAACGTCGACGGAGCGCAGGCCAGCGATCCGAGAGAGAGCGGACCTGAATCGGTCAGGTTGAAACTCTGCGTGCTGCCGTTGTAGGACGCGATGATTTCGACCAACTGGTTCGAGGTTACGCTGGCCACACTCGCCGTGAAGGTCGCGGTCGTCTGACCATACAGAATACCGACGCTGCCAGGCACGGTCACGCTGGCGTTGTTGGTGGACAACGCGATGAGCGCGCCTCCCGCCGGCGCCGAGGTGTTTAAAGTGACGGTGCAAGTTGCGGATCCCGGACCGATGACCGCGCCCGGCGAGCAAGTCAAGGAGGAAGGCACGACCGCCCCCGTCAAGCTGACCGTGGCGGATTGCTGCTGGCCGTTGAGCGTGGCGGTTACGCTGACGCTCTGCGCATTGGTCACGGTTCCCGTGGTGGCGGCAAAAGTAGCGCTGCTCTGACCGGTTGCGATGGTCACGCTCGAGGGAACGGTGAGCGCCGTGGCGCTGCTGCCGATCGCGACCACGAGCGGGCTGGTAGCGGGAGTGTTGAGCGCCACCGTGCAGGTCGCGCTGCTGTTGCTGCCTAACGTCGACGGAGCGCAGGTCAGCGATGCAAGAGAGAGCGGCGCGGCATCGGTCAGGTTGAAGCTCTGCGTGCTGCCGTTGTAGGACGCCGCGATCTGGACGATCTGATTGGACGTAACGCCGGCCGCGGCCGCAGTAAAGGCGCCGGACGTCTGACCGGCGGATATATTCACACTGGCGGGCACGGTCACGCTGGAGTTGTTGCTCGACAGAGCGATGACCGCGCCACCCGATGGAGCCTGAGCCGATAGAGTGATCGTACAGCTGGCGGATCCCGGACCGACGACCGTGCCCGGCGAGCAGGTCACGGACGAGGGCAAAACCGCCACGGTCAAGCTGACCGTAGCCGATTGCTGCTGGCCGTTGAGCGTGGCGGTCACGCTGGCGCTCTGCGCACTGGTCACGGTTCCGGTCGTGGCGGCAAAAGTAGCGCTGCTCTGAGTGGTTGGGATGGTCACGCTCGACGGAACCGCCAGTGCCGTCGCATTGCTGCTGATCGCCACCGCTACTGGACTGGTGGCGGGATTGTTGAGCGACACCGTGCAGGTCGCGCTGCTGTTGCTTCCCAGCGTCGACGGAGCGCAGGACAGGGCCAAGACGTGGGTGGCGCGGGAGCGGTCGCCGAGAGATAAACGGCTGCGTGCCGCCGTTGTAGGACGCCGTGATCTGGGCCGATCTGATTGGACGTAATGCTGCCCACGGCCGCCGTGAAGACGCCGGACGTTTGACCGGCGGATATATTCACACTGGCGGGCACGGTCACGCTGGAGTTATTGCTCGAGAGCGTGACGACCGCGCCGCCCGACGGCGCCGGGGCGGTGAGGGTGATCGTGCAACTGGCGGATCCTGGACCGGTGACCGTGCCCGGTGAACAGGTCAAGGACGAGGGCAAAACCGCCATGCTCAAGCCGACCGTAGCCGATTGCTGCTGGCCGTTGAGCGAAGCGGTCACGCTGACGCTCTGCGTGCTGCTCACCGTTCCGGTCGTGGCGGAAAACGTCGCGCTGCTCTGACCGGAGGCGATGGTCACGCTCGAGGGAACCGTGAGCGCGGCTGCGTTGCTGCTGATTCCCACTACCACCGCGCCGGTGGCGGGATTGTTGAGCGACACCGTGCAGGTGCTGGACGCGTTGCTACCCAGGCTGGAGGGCGCGCAGGACACCGACGTGAGTTGCACAGGAGCGGTCGCCGAGAGAGTAAACGGCTGCGAGCCGCTGTTGAAGGAAGCCGTAATCTGGGCCGTTTGATTGGACGTGATACTTCCCACGCTCGCCGTGAAGACGCCGGTCGTCTGACCGGCGGAGACGGTCGCGCTCGCGGGCACGGTCACGCTGGAGTTATTGCTCGAGAGCATGACGGTCGCGCCGGTGGACGGTGCAGCGGCGGATAAAGTGATCGTGCAGCTGGAGGACCCCGGAGCGGCGATCGTGCCAGGCGAGCAGGTCAAAGACGACGGCACCACCACGATCAAGCTGACAGTGGCCGATTGCTGCTGGCTGTTGAGCGTGGCGGTCACTGTGACGTTCTGCGCGGTGCTCACCGTTCCAGTCGTGGCGGAAAACGTCGCGCTGCTCTGACCAGAGGCGACGGTCACGCTTGAGGGAACCGTGAGCGCGGCTGCATTACTGCCGATCGCCACTACGGTTGCACTGGCGGCGGCCTTGTTGAGCGAAACCGTGCAAGTGCTGGACGCATTACTGCCCAGGCTGGAAGGCGCACAGGACAGCGACGTGAGTTGGCCCGCTGCCGTCAGACTCAGCGTCACGGTCTTCGCCGGTGCGCCTGTTCCCGCCGTCACGACCGCTGTCTGAGCGGAGCTCACCTGGGCTGCGGTGGCCGTGAAACCAGCAGTGGTTTGCCCCGAGGCAACGGTCACGCTCGATGGCACGGTCAGACTGCCATTATTGCTGGAGAGCGGAACGACGAACCCGCCCGACGGCGCCGCGAAATTCAGGGTTACCGTGCAGGGAGTGCTTCCGGGCGTGGTGATCGTCAGACTTGTGCAATTTACGCCGCTAATCGTCGGAGGAACGGAAATCGCACCCGCCACACCGCTCGCTGGAATCGAAGAACCTCCCGCAGTGGAAGCGACCACCCCCGTGAGCTGAATCGGGATCGTGCCGGTGGAAGGATTGGACGCGATCTGAAAGGTTGCCGTGGCCACGGTGCCGTTCCCGATCGTTGTGGTGGTCAGTCCGAACACCAGGCACGTGTTTCCGTTGCAGGAAACGGACTTACCGGCAGCCGACGCAGCGGTCCCAGTGACCACTGTGACGCCGGTGATATCGGAGCTATAGCTGAAGGTCCACTGAACGGCGGCAGGCAGCGCGCCGCCAACCGATGTCAGGTTGACCGGCAAACTGACCGTACCCCCTGGGGTCCCAGATCCGGATCCTACTGAAATCGAAACACTTTGACCGAAAGCGAGGGCTTGCAGAAAAAATAAGCCTAAGAAAACGCGGACGCACTTTTGGGCCACGTAAAGTTAATCGGTGACCCGGCAGAACTACGATAGTGGGACTTCGCCCTAGGAGGTTCTGGGGTGTATTTCACGAACTTTCCCAAGGGATATTGCTTACAGCGGTCGTACTTGTAAAACATGAATAATGATCGGCTTATCGATGGTTGGTGCGGCTGAGGTTGGTAGCTGACTGATGAAACACTCCGTCGGGCCGGGAGGGTGCCGCAAAATCGTCACGCTACCGCATCAGCGTACGCAGTTTCCCAATAGTGCACCGTGCGGCGTCGTGCTTCTTAGGAACATACTCGCTGGGGAGGCTTTACCGCTCCCTCCACGACGCTTGGTTTCATCGGCGCAGCTATTCCATAGGCTAAGGCATACTCGATAGCGCGCTTGCGATCGGGAACACCGAGTTTCGAATAGATACCGCGGAGGTGCCAACGAATTGTCTCGTGACTGACGAACAAGGCGCTGGCGATCTCCCGGTTCTTGTACCCTTTCGCCAGGAGACCAAATACTTCCCTTTCCCGTGTGGTCAGCCATTTTGGGCTTGCGTCCAACAAGAATTCTCGAATCAGAGCGGAGGTGATCTTTCGTGGGGCCCACAGTTCCCCTTGCGCGACCGCGGCGAGCGCCCGTCCAAAGACGGCCGCTGAAGCAGACCGATGGATCACGCCGGCGAAACCTGTCCGCAGCAGGCTCTGGCAGAACTTAGGATTCTCTTCGTCGATCACGATTAAAGTCTTGACCGAACGCCCGGAGTCGGTCGCAATCGCGAATTTGGCGAGGTTGATGTTGGCAAGGAAGGACGCATCCGCAACCAGAACGCACGGTGTCCGTTGATGGCACGTCGAAACAATCTCGCTAGGAATTACCCCGCAAAGCACCGCTGAGATCGAAGTTTCCGTCGCTAAGTGCTTTGAAAGCCCGGGCGTGTCTCTAACGGTGTCACCAACCGTAACAACGGTGAGCCGAGCCATTCCGTGCTCCGGGGAGTCCGGCAGGACAGAAACTCGGGACAGCGCCATCGACTTCCCTCCGCTTTAGCGACTACCTCAAAGTGCTTATTAGTATAACACTTATCCTCTAAATTGCACCCATGAAACTTCGCGCGCGCGCCTCAGATTAATCGGATTAATATGGTGGCGGGTAGTCCGACTTAGGGCGTCTTCGCGGTTTCGTGGCGGGTTCGGCCAAGCGATCGATTTTCAGAAGTAGTTCTGGTCAATCGAAAGCGGGCAAGGATCACAGTTTCAGTAACTTCACCAAGTTCCCGCCCAAAACCGCTTCTTTATGGGCGTCGGGAATCTCCGCCTCCAGAATCGCGTCGATGGTGTCCGGCCAAACCAGCGGTATGTCCGTGCCGTACACCACTTGGGAGGGTCCCATTTCCGCCACCAGATGGCGGATGCCTTCGGGTGAGAAGACCATGGAATCGGCAAGAATCTGATCGTGCAAATACTCGCGTGGATGTTTCTTGTTCACGCACTTGGCGTTTTGGCGCACGTAGCAAGCCACATCCGTGCGTCCGAAGTACGAGGGCAGATAGCCGCCCGCGTGCGCCCCGCAGACTTTGAGGCGCGGGAAACGGTCCAGCGTCCCATCGAAGATCAGGTGCGTCAGGAAAAGGCCCGTCTCCAGCGGATTTCCGATAATATTGCCCAAATCGCCCGCGCCCGCGAATGCGTCCGGCTTGGCTACGTTTTCGGCGTTTTGAGGATGCATGAATACGATCACGCCAAGTTCCTGCACCTTGGCCCAAAACGGATCGTATTTCGGCATCGACAGCGGCTCGCCGGCGACATGGCCGCCGACGGCGACGCCGCGCATTCCCAACTCCTTCACGGCGTGCTCGGCCTGCTGCGCCGCCAAATCGGGGAATTGCAGCGCCGGCGACGTGAAAGCCACGAAGCGGTCGGGATGCGCGGCGCACCATTTCGAAAGACCGTCGTCGTGCACCTGTACGATCTTCGCGGCCAAGTCGCGGTCGGCCGCGTACCACCAAAACGTGTTGATATCGAGCGCCTGCACGTCGATGCCGCGCTTGTCCAATTCTTGAATCCGATCGGGTCCAAGAGCCCGGCCTCCGCCACGCGCGTAACGCTCGAGCGGCGTGCCCTTCAAGACCTCCGCAACCTCGGGGATAGTGGCGTGCGCGTGCGCGTCGACTACTTTGACGCGCCTCCCGCCGACACGCACTTCGCGCCGCGTCGTCGGAGCGACCCCGGATGGCGCCTGGGCCAGAGCCTCCACGAGCCCGCGGCCCGCAAGCAGCGTTCCCGCCGCCGCGCCCGTCGCCGTCTTGATGAATTCCCTGCGATTCCGCATGCGCTTTCTCCTTAAGCGACGATCCTTGAGAAAATGTGCCGTTGCATCCCTCTGCGAAGTGCCGGCCCAATGCGCAAGCACTCATCAAAGTCTACCCTGAGTTCCGAACGGTTCGCTCGCAGCCGCCTCAGCCGCCGTCCTCGAACCGATACGCGATTTGATACACTTGCTCGCCGGGAGGCAAACAGAATGACTCGAAGAATGCTAGGGCTTGTGCTCACGTTCACGGCCGGTGCAATCGTAGGACACGTAACCATTCCTTCCATCGGCGCGCACTTCGCCGAGTATGGCGTGGTGCTGGCTCAAACACACAAACCCATACTCATGACCCGGCTCTTCACAGGCCCGGACAATCAGACACATGCCGAAGAAGTGGAACTGAAGTTCACACCCGGCCGTCCCGCCGAGGTATCCAAGCTGCTTCCGGTCAACAGCGCCGAACTTCACCGTACGGCCGGAGGCAACGTGGAAGACTGGCATCGCGCTCCACGCCGCCAGTATGTGATTACGCTCAGCGGCCACGGAGAGCTCGAAGTCGCCGGAGGAAAAAAGATCCCGGTGGGGCCGGGGAGCATCGACCTGGTCGAAGACACGACCGGCAAAGGTCACATTACGAGAGTTGTCGGCACGGACGATCGCGTGACCATCCAGCTTCCGCTCGCCGATCAGTCCGGTCGCTAGGCTGAGGGGGCGCCGATGATTTTGCCAGACACGCCCGCTCGCTTACGTCGAGGGATGCGGCGAATATTCGACCCCGACCAGGAATAATCCTCGCGCCGGCGCCGATGGACCGGAACGAATCCCGCATCCCGGCTGCAGACGGGCTTCGAGATCCGCGCGCGTCAGGTTGCCCTTCCCGCATTCCAACAAAGCCCCGACGAGATTGCGCACCATGTGCTTCAAGAACCCGCTGCCGCGCACACGATAGATCAGCACATCGCCGCGGCGCTCGGCGATCGACGAATAAATCGTGCGGACCGTCGACATTCCCAGCTCGTATCTTTCATCCGACGCCGCAAAGGCGGAAAAATCGTGCTGGCCTACGAGCGCCGGGGCGAGTTCGATCATGCGTGCCTCGTCGAGCGGGTAAGGATGGTGATAGACGTACAGGCGCTCGAAGGGCGGACAGATCTCCGTGCGCCAGATCCGGTACTCGTAGGTCTTGGCCGTGGCGTGAAAGCGCGGATGAAAATCGGGTGGCGCTTCGGCCGCATCCCTAATGCGGATGTCGCGAGGAAGCAGGCGATTGAGAGCCTTGCGGAGATGGTCGACTGGGATAGGATTGGCTAGCGTAAACGCCGCCACCTGCGCCAGCGCGTGCACACCGGCGTCGGTGCGCCCGGAACCGGCCACTTTGACGTCAGCCCCTTCGATTTCCGTGAGGGCGGCCTCCAGGGCGCCTTGGATGGTTGGAAGTCCGGGCTGCACCTGCCAGCCGTGGTAATTCGTGCCGTCGTAACTCAGGGTGATGCGGATACGGCGGCTGGGCGCAGCGTCGTCCTTCATGGCAGCAGCATCCACGTTCGCCGAGGACGGGTCCACGGGATCGGACGCTTCATGCAACCGGGCGCGTAGGTTCCGTGGGGCGAGAACCGGGTTTCACCACGGGAAGGCCTTGCTTGCACAACGGGCAGTCTTCAGGCGAATAGGCGACGACGTCGAGAGTGGCCAGCGCCACGCGTGGAACGCCCAGGTCGGCGCGGCCTCCGCTGCGATCGATGATCGAGCCGGCTCCCAGGACGCGGGCTCCCGCGGCGGTGAGCAACGCGATCACTTCGCGGGTGCTTCCGCCGGTGGTAACGACGTCTTCTATCACCAGGGCGATTTCGCCCGGCTCGACGGAAAAGCCGCGGCGGAGCGTCATCTTTCCTTCGGCATCGCGCTCGGTAAACAGAAATCGCACGGGTTTGTCATACGTGTTCTTTGCGCGAGCGACTTCGTGGCCGATAATCAAACCTCCGACGGCGGGTGAGACGACGACATCGCAGGCCGGCAAACGGGAGGCAAGTTCGCGGCCGAACCGTTCGGCGTGGGCGGGATATTGCAGAACCAACGCGCACTGCAGGTATTCGTTTGAATGCAGACCGCTGGTGAGGCGAAAGTGGCCCTTTAAATAAGCGCCCGTTTCGCGGAAGATTTGCAGGACGGCTTCAGACACGAGATCAACTATACCAATCCCCGATACCAATCCACGACACCGACGCACGACCATAATCCGTCCGTAAGAGTCTGTGTGAAAACCTCGGAGTTGAACCGCTCCCTATGGTCGCGGCTCGGGGACCGCTTTTGAAAACAATCGCCCTATGCGAGCCGCGACCATAGGGAGCGGTTGAGACCGCCCTCCTCGGCCACCAACGGGTGCAATCCTTGGTTGCTCCAGAGGGCCTGTCCTCGGATGCTCGACGACTCCCCCCGCGCTTACCGACGGATTACGGCACGACGGCAATGGCGGCGGAGTGTCGCGGGAGTCTTCCCAGGCGTGCGAAACTGTAAGGATTCTAGCGGTTCATCATCCACGGGAGTACGATCTGGCACGGAGTCGGTACGGCCTGGCAGAAAGCCGGCAGGATCGGCGGACACCCCAAAATTAGTTGGCCCTCGCCGCGGCGGAAGCCTGGTGATCTCCGAGGCTATCGGCCGAACTCCGTCGTCATCAAAGCTGCGTCGTTTTAAAAAAAGAGGATCTTCATGAAACAAGTTCGATCGGGAATTGCGGTGGTTTGCGTACTGCTCGTCGCTACGCCCTTCACGTATGCGCAGAATGGAGGCGGATCGAATCCGCGCGCGCCGCAGTTGGCACCGGAACAGCAGCACTGGTATTCCGGCATCACCCGCGATTACGAGTCGCGCCCGGTGGCTCCGGTCAACGTCTCCAATTCCGCGCGCCTGGATTCGCTGCTGCGGGCCGGACGCTTGTATTTATCGCTCCAGGACGCCATCGCGCTGTCCGTGGAAAATAATCTGGACGTCGAGATTGAACGGTACGAATTCGCCCTGGCGGACGCGGATCTGCTGCGCGCCAAGTCCGGAGCCTCCACGCTGGGCATCCCGACCACGGTCCTCCCGGGAGTTTCCACCGGCGCGGGCAACCTGCTCGGCAGCGTGACCGCCGGAATCCCGTCCCTGGGGTACGTCAGTCCGCTGGGAATCAACGGCACCTTCGATCCGATTGTCATCGGCAACCTGAACTGGGGTCACTCGACGGCGCCGCAGTCGAACACGGTTATCTCGGGAACAGCGGCGCTGGTGACGGTGAACAAGACCGCAAATTTCGGCGTCGCCCAAACTTATGGAACGGGCGCCACGGCGGCCTTGACGTTCAACAACAATACGACCGAGCAAAATTCGTTCCGCTCCACGGTAAACCCGTCGACGGCGTCCTCGCTCGATTTCATCGTTGCCCAGCCTCTGCTGCAGGGTTTCGGGCTGGCTGTGAACCGCCGGACGATTAAAATCGCGAAGAACAATATCAAGGCGGCCGATTACGTATTCCGCCAGCAGTTGATCAACACTGTCGCCAACGTGGTGCAACTGTACTGGAACCTGGTGGCCGGTATCGCCACGGTGGGGGTTCAGGAACAGGCCGTCGCGGTGGCGCAGAAACTCTACGAAGACAATCAGAAGCAAGTGGACGTAGGCACGCTTGCTCCGATCGAGATCATTCGCGCCGAGGCGCAGTTGGCCACGGCCCAGCAGGGGCTGGTCGCCGCGCAATCCCAGGTCACGCAGTTCGAGATCGTGCTGAAGAGCGCATTGAGCCGCAATGGGCTCGCAAGCCCCGCGGTGATGGATGCCCGCGTGGTGCCGACGGATTCCATCCGCATCCCCGATGTGGAACCGGTGCAGCCCGTCCAGGATCTGGTTTCCATGGCGCTCGATAACCGGCCGGACCTGGCACAAAGCCGGGTGCAGATAGACAACTACAAGATCGCTCTGAGCGGCACGAAGAACCAACTGCTGCCCCTGCTGAGCGCCGTCGGCGACATCCGCAGCAACGCTCTGGTCGGCGTGCAGAACACCGTAGTCGGTCCACCGGGCTCGACCGGACTTCTGCAGACCCCGCCGATCGCCGATCCGTTTTTCGTGGGCGGATACGGAAGCGTGCTCGGTCAATTGTTCGGGCGCAACTTCCCGACCTATTCCGCCGGGTTGAACCTCACGATCCCGCTGGGGAATCGCAGCGCCCAGTCCAATGTCGCGACCGCGGCGCTCAACCTCCGCATGAGCGAATTACAGATACAGCGGCAAATCAATCAGATCCGCGTGGACGTACAGAACGCCCTGACCGCGTTGCAATTGGCGCGGGCGGTGTATCAGGCGGCGGTCAAGGGCCGTATCCTGCAGGAGCAGACCCTCGACGCCGATCAGAAGAAACTGGCATTGGGCGCGACCACCGTTTATCAGGTGATTCAGGACCAGCGCGATCTGACCACGGCGGCCGGCGCGGAGGTCGCCGCGGAGAACGCCTACATGGGAGCGCGTATCCTGCTCGACTATGCGGTCGGAACCACCTTGCAAAACAACGGCGTCGAGTTCGATGAAGCGAAAAGCGGAAGTGTATCGAAGGCGCCGACCCCCTTACCGGTCCCCCTTCCCGGCCAGGGCGCCGCGCCCGCCGTACCGACCAACGGCGCAAGGTCATCCCTGCTTATGCCGGTGATCAAGCCGTAGGCATTGTTCCTGTTTTCTGGGCCTAAAGCGTCATCCCGGGTGATGGCGCGAGGCCCGGCGGAAGCGAGCCTTCGATGGGCAATCGCGATGACGTTGCCCCGGTTTTTAGATCTCGTTCCGTAACTCTTTCCGACCAGCATGTCAATGTTTGCAGCTCCAAGGCTAAGTCCCGCCCGGATCTCCTTCAACCTGCAAGGGGTCTCCGTAAGATGCGAGCATCCGCGGCTTGGCATACGGATTGCTCCCTAAACAGCCGTGAAGAAACGCAAGGCTCAAGGAACCGCCGCGGACCCGCCTGCAACCGCCTCATGAACTGCCCCCTCCTCTTTGTTTCCCCCTAGCCCCTCTTGTAGTTAGTACCTCTCACGCGGCGATTTCTTGAGCCTTGGTTTGCCCATCTTCAGAACCAATCCTCAGAAAACGTTAAAGGCGGCGTGAAATCGGGCCGATAGGCGAGAATATGCAACGGAATCCTGCTCAAGCCGAGACTCTCCAGCGTGACGAAGTCCGCTTTCAGCTTAGCCTGCTGCGCCTGCTGTATCCCACCTCGACGCCGCCCCAGCTCGCCGAATTGGAGCGCCTCCTGAATCCGCCGGCAAATCTCGCGCCCGCAAGCTAGGGCAAGCGCAGGTCGCCTGGAAACGATCGCGCGCGTTCGCGAACCTGCGACTGCCGCCCTTCCCACCGCCACTCCTGCCCTTCCTCCGTGGTTTATAATCGAGGCTAGTATGATGCTGCACCGGATTGCCATTTGCGCTTTCACCGTGGCCGTTCTGGGGTACGCCCAAGCGCCCTCGAGCAATCAGGCGGGTGCGACCATCCCGACTAATACTCCGAGCCAAGGAAGTGCGGGCGAGCCACCCAGTCCTTCGATCCGCGTGCAGGTCGAAGAAGTCATCGTGCCGGTGACCGTCACCGATCCCAAAGGCCGCTTTATTTCGAACCTGGAACAAAAAGATTTCGAAATCCTGGAACAAGGGAAGCCGCAAAAGATCGAGTACTTTTCGCGCGAACGCAGCCAGCCGGTGGTGGTGGGATTCCTTCTCGATCTGAGCAATTCCAGCCGAGCCCAATGGAAGAACTTCCAAACGGCGGCGGGAGAACTGGTTCTGACGCTGCTGCCCGGCAAGGAACAGTACGCGGGCTACCTGATCGGCTACGGCAACAAAGCGGAATTGATGGTCAACACGACTACCGATCCCGAAGCGATTGTGGCCAAGATTCACGACCTGAAACCGGGCGGCGGAGCCGCACTGTACGATTCCATTTACATCGCCTGCACCAATCGAGCGCTGATCAAGGGCGAACCGATCGAGCCGCGCCGCGTTCTCATCGTCATCGGCGACGGCAACGACAACGCCAGTTCGAAGACGCTGGATGAAGTTTTGGAAATAGCGCAAAGAAACCTGGTGACGATTTACGGCATCAGCACGTCGGCTTATGGCTCGAAGAACGAAGGCGACGAGAACCTGGTGCGTCTGGCGGAGGAAACCGGCGGAAGGGTCGAATATCCCCTCGAAGACATCTACAAGGACGTCCAGGGATTTGCTTCCGTGCCCTCCGACGAAGGAAATTTCGCGTTCAAAGTCGGAACCGGTGGATTCGCCTCCGCGATGTCGTCGGCGATTTTCCGGGCCATCGCGAACGTCGCCGGGGAAGTCACCACGCAGTACATTCTGCGCTACATTCCGGACGGCAACGATACATCGAACCGCAAGTTCCTCGACCTGAACGTGAAGGTCTCCTTGCCGGATGTGAAGGTGCGTGCCCGCAAGCGTTACTACCCGACTGCCCCGTAGGCCCATCGTAGCCCCGTCGACCCTACTCTTTTCACGCAACATCTGACTCGCAAGACCTAAGCCGCCATACGTAGGTCACCGTCGAAGTCGTGGCCTATGTGATAATTGGGCGTCCGCTGGCCGTTTCACTGACGGCCGATAAGGGCAGAGCATGCCTGCCGCGACGATGCACCCAGCGCGCTATTCCTTGCTCACCGTCAGCCTGCCAGGGCTCACAGTGCATCCGCACGGCGTGGAAGAAGCCGTCGCAGGGGTGCTGCTGGAAGATCCCGCGACGGATCAGTTGCACGTCCGGTTGCGGCGCGATTGGGAGATCGTCGCGCCTGAGGAATCCGACGTGCTTTCGGCGGTCCAAGATGATCTTGCGGCCAAGGCTCGTGAGTCGGGCGCGGCGGCCGTTCTGGCTTACCTGGAAGATACGCTTTCGAACGCTGTGCGTATCGGCGAACGGCGCGAGATCGTCGTAGGCGATTTCGAACGCACGCTGGGCCGCCTCTATCGCGAGCACGTGACATCGAACGTGCGTGAATTCGTCACCCACCTTCCACGTTACTCGCTGGCCGTCGCCGCCGGACCATTTTTGGAAAACTCCGCCGTGGAGGTCGAAAGCTGGGAGGAGGCTCCGGCTAACCTACGGCTCACGCCCACTATGTTCGTCGCGCGCATTCAGGGCCGGTCGATGGAGCCGGTGATCCCCGACGGGTCGCTGTGCATCTTCCGGCGCGGCGTCACCGGCTCGCGTCAGGGACGCCTGGTTCTGGTGGAGGCGCTCGGGCAGGGAGCGAACGATCGCTATACGGTCAAACGTTATCGCAGCGAGAAAGTACAGTTGCCAGATGGCACATGGTCGCACGAGCGCATCCGTTTGGAGCCCCTGAATCCGGAGTTCGAAGCGTGGGACCTCGATCCCGAGGAAGATCGCTACCGCATCCTCGCGGAGTTTGTGCAGGTGTTGGATTGACGGTGCCGCTATTGGGGCTGGGTCGCGCTGCAACTTCCGAAGATTCCGAGTTGCACAGTTAGAGGTGAGTGACGTGTGAGGTCACTGGTTGATTCCCTTGGTTCCATGTGTACCATTCTGCGAAACACAGTAAATCCTGGGCTGCTCACCGCCAACTCGTACGTTCCCGCTAGCGAATGAGGCGACACAAAATTGCCTGTACGGTCACTTTGTAGCTGTTCAACTAGCTTGCCTGCGAGATCGAACAAAAGTATTTTCGCGCCCCCTATTGCAGCCCCGGAGATGTCGATTACCCGACCGGAAAGCTGTTGGAGTTGCAAATCGCTTTGCGGGCACTTACTCCGATCCGCGTACCACAAGCCACAACTCGTCGATCCCAAACCGATGTCCAAATGATCCGTCGGTGCGGCGTAGTCGACAGCAACAGCGACTAGTCCCGTGAGGGGTTGTCCTGACCAATCAGTTAGGCCAGATTTCAGGTTCAAGAAGTATAAGCCGGCTGCGACTTTATCAAAATTGAACTCGCCGTTATCGTCGGTCTGCAAACTCATCAGCCATTTCCCGGAGATGCCTTCCATTACGTCAAGTGAAAGTGTCGGCTGCGGCCTTCCCGGAAGATAGTCTGGCCCTCGTATCGTCCCCTTCAGGGATCGGACCAAAATAGGTGCACTATTCGGCCACTTTAACGGCACGGTCACGTCGGTTGGCCCATCCGGTTTTACTTCAAGCTCGGCGCCATCCGGGATCCCAGCGTCATGATGCGCACTCAGGTGATACGATCCGGGTCGCACGCCGCGGAAAAACGCGAAGCCATTCGTGTCTGTATCTCTGACGTAACTGCCGATTTCTACTCGAAGGCCCTCCACCGGACGGCCATGGTCCACGACCCTCACTCGAAAGTTCGGCCCTACCTTGATACCTGGATAGACCACCGTACAGGCCCAGCTAGGCATGGTCATCGCGATCATCGCGAGGATCAGTTTTGATGACATGCTATAGGGCCGCACGCCCAGCAGGATCGCAGATTCCAATAGCGCTTGCAACGCTGAATCAGCCGCTCGTTACGTTACGCAGGCGGTGTGGGCGAGGAATTGCATAAAATGAGGACATGACCACTCGCCCCGCCACGCTTGCCGCGATCGGCCTCGGGTTTGTTCTCGCGGGCTTCGATCTGTCGCACAGTACCGCTCTGGCTGCCGACCGCTACGACGGCCCGCGGCCGCCGAAGCCAGATCTGCTCTACCTGGTCCACGCCGATAATCTGGTCCCGACCGAGGCGGTGGAAGCTCACCAGGACAGCAAGAAGGACGACACCATCTACACAATCCCGGGTGCCAGCTCATCCGCCCGCACGCCGCTCGCCGAGCCTATTTTCCTCGTGCAGGCCGACGAGGTTCTGCCGGACCGCCTCGAGTTATACCGGCTGGACGTCAAGAACGGCCACCGCGAAGTGACCACGTCGAAGCGGCGCCGAGGAGGGTCGAAGGCGCTGCACCTCAGCGTGACCAAGCTCGACGGCAAGCTTTATCGCGTGGAGGCGGACGAACTGCTGGATGACGGAGAATACGCCATCTCGGGATCCGACTCCAACAAGGCGTTCTGCTTCCAGGTATATTAAGGCTTTGGCGCGAACGGGCCGACCGGCTGTTCAGTGACGAGCTAAGATGTCTTCAGCATCCTGCTAAGATAGGGATTCTTTGGAAATACTCAGATAGGCAGCGTTGGATTCTTGTTTCGCCGCGTCTTCAAAAGCTTTCAATACCGCGATTTCCGCCTCATGTGGACGGGCGCGTGCGTGTCCACCATCGGGACGTGGATGCAATCGACCGCCCAGGCCTGGCTGATCTACGACCTGACGCGGAATTCGTTCTTCCTGGGGCTGGATGTGTTTCTGGCGCAGGTGCCGATCGTTCTGTTTTCGCTGGTGGGCGGAGTGATCGCCGACCGCATGAACCGGCGCAATCTGCTGCTCATCTCGCAGTACATCCAAACGACCACGGCCTCCATTCTGACGGTGCTGGTATTTTTCAAAGTCGTCCAAGTATGGGAAATCCTGTGCCTATCCTTCGTCGTCGGCGTTGGGCAAGCGTTCGGGGGACCGGCCTATCAGGCGTTGCTGCCCTCTCTGGTCGGCAAGGACGATATTCAGAACGCCATCGCCATGAACTCCATCCAGTTCAACCTCGCGCGCGTCATCGGCCCGACGCTGGGCGGCCTGGCGCTGGTGACGGTGGGGGCGGCATGGTGCTTCGGTCTGAACGCACTGTCGTTCCTGGCGGTGATCGCCTCGCTGTACATGATCAACGTCGGCTATGTGCCGGCGCGCAGCCACGAGCCGATCCTGACCAGCATGCGCGAAGGCATCGGGTTCATCCGCAACAAGCCGGGCATGGATTCGCTGATCGTGCTGGCGTTCGGCATGACGCTGCTGGCGATTCCGCTGCTGACCTTCCTGCCGGTGTTCGCGCGCGACGTACTGCATGGCGGCCCGGGAGCGTTCACGCAATTGCTGGCCTTTTCCGGCGCGGGCTCGGTGTGCGGCGGCCTGATCGTGGCCTACGCGGGGAAGATTCAGGGCCAGGGACGCACGGCGTTGATGGTGCTCATCGGCTTGGGCTGCGTGATTATCGCGTTTTCGCTTTCCACTTCGCTGCCGCTCTCGTTGGGTCTGATTTTCCTCTCCGGGGGCTCCATGATGGTGGCCATGTCGATGGTGAGTTCGCTGGTGCAACACGTCGCCTCGGACGCCATGCGCGGACGGGTGATGAGCGTCTACAACGTGGCGTTCCGCGGTGGAATGCCTGTCGGAAGCCTGGTGCTGGGACGCATGATCCCGATCTTCACGGCTCCCGTAACGATGGCGATGACCGGCGCCCTGCTCGCCGTCATGGGCCTGTATTTCCTGCTGGTCCATCGCCGCGTGGCGGAACTATAACAGCTTGTTGAAAAAGGGGACAGACCGCTCTGTCCCACGCCCACGCTCGCACTTGAGGTCGACATTTACGAGAGGGGACAGAGTAGTCTGTCCCCTTTTTCAATAGCTCTGGCCGGGCGCTATAATCAGGTCAGCATCATGTCGCTTGAGTCCCCTCTCACGCGATGGCGGAACGCCGTTAAGCCACTTCCTGCCACCCGGGCGCCCAGTCAAGCGGCTCTCGCGCAAAGACGAAGACAACGCAGACTGCTGTGGTGCACACTGAGTGCGGCCGTGGTGATCGCGGGCGGCTGGTTCATCTACAGCTACATCGCCAGCGCACCGCAGCGGGCACGAACGGAGTTCGATCGCGGAATGCGCAGAATGGGACCCGGCACGTACGCGGAAGCCATTTCGATTTTCAATCGCGCGATCGGTATCTGGCCCGAATTCGCCGACGCCTACCTGAGCCGGGGAATCGCCGAGCACAACCTCGGTCGTGCGGAAAGCGCCTCCGCGGATCTGGATAAGGCCAGCGATCTGGATCCTAACTTGACGCGCGCCTACGACGAACGCGGGCGCATTTACCTGGAAAAAGGCGATCCGCGCCGCGCCATCGGCGAATTGACGAAATCGATCCGCATCCAGCCCACCACCGACGGCTATTATGCACGCGGGCTGGCGTACGAGGCGGCCGGAGAACACCGGAAGGCCGTTGACGACTATGATGACGCGATCGCCGAAATGCGCGACGCTCCCTATGCATATCGTGCGCGTGCGCTCGCCAAAGATGCTCTCGGCGACGTCGAGGGCGCGAAAGCCGATCGCGAAACGGCGCAGCGCATCGAGTCCCGCTGAACATGTTTTTTGTGCGGATTCCCGTGGAGGCTCAGGAAATCGGCGAGCTCACCGCTGAACTGTGGGACGCCGGGACCGCTGGCATCGTCGAAGGCGAGGGTTTCTTGGACGCCTTCTTCGAGGATCGCTCGGCTGGGGCGCGCTTCGGGACTCCGCAGGAATCGCCGGACATAGACTGGGTGCGTTCGACCGAAGAAGCCTGGCCTCCGCTGCTGGTCGGCGAGAAGTTTTTCGTCGCCGCTCCCTGGCGCACCGAGCCCACGCCCCCCGGTCGCTTCCGTTTGGAGATCAACCCCGGCATGCAGTGCGGAACGGGTCAGCATCCCTGCACGCGGCTCTGCCTGGAAGCGATGGAAAAAGTGATCCGGCCGGGCGATAGGGTGTTGGACGTGGGAACCGGTTCTGGAATTCTGTCGCTGGCTGCCAAGATGCTGGGCGCAGGACGCGTGATCGCGTGTGACATTGATCCCGATGCGGCACCGGCGCGAGGCACCAGCGCTGACGATATGGTCCCGTTCTTCGTCGGCAGCGCGGACGCGGTTCGCGACGCGGCTTTCGACGTGGTGGTCGCCAACATTAGTGAGACGGTGATCGAGGATCTGCATCCCGAGTTAGTGCGCGTCGCGCGTCGGCGAATTCTTTCGGGCTTTCAAGACGCCAAGGGCGAATGGACTTGTGTGGTGGAGTAAGGCTCCGGGCGCCGGTATGCGCCAAACATTCAAAGACCGTCATCCCGAGCGAAGTCGTGAACGAATGAGATAGCGCCGGACTTCTTGTCGCCGACGACTCGGAAGTTCAATTAGTCGGCGGTGATCGCCTCGATGGTCTGCGGCGCGTTTCCCTCGAAGCGATTATTCACGAAAATGAACGTAGCCCGGCGTTCTTCCTTCATGCGGCGAATCAGGGCGCGCAACGCTTCCCTGCCCTCGGGATTCGGGTCCGTGGCTTCGCGATAGGGAGAGAACTTTTCGACGGCTGCTTCATAGGGCCGGCCCTGCCGAAGAAGCGCCCGAACAACGGTGAACGGCGCGGTCAGCGATCCCGGCAGCGCGATCTGTTCGGCGAGCGCGGGCATGCGGGTCCACGCATTGAACACGTGCGCGACGCCGTGCTCCCGCAGGCAATCGAAATACGGCGCGGCGAGATACGCCCGATTGCGAACTTCCACGGAATAGCGAAATCCTTCAGGCAGCACGGACAGGAACGGACTCAATCGTCCCACGAATTCCGGCAGCGACGCCGAGCGCGCACCGAATTCGAAGATAAGCGAAGCGATCCGGGCGCGATAGGGCTCCAAGGGCTCAAGAAAAGCGCCTTCAACGCGTCGGCATTTAAATAGGATTCATTTTCCGTTCCGGCGCGAGCGCCATAGCGGGGGTGGTTCGGAAACACCTCGGCGGTCACTTCCTCCGGAACCTTCAGCGCGAATCGCAGGTTCGGCGGCGCCGAGTCGAACAATTTGCCCCAATATTCGGGCGACGGAAATTGATAGAACGAGAAATCTCCGCACACGACCGGGAAAGTCCCGGCGTATTCCGCGAGACACTCGGCCTCGAAACGCTTGTGTGAAAAACGGCCACGCGTTTCGTAGCGCTCCGGCGAATAGATTTGATTCAACCAACCGTCGTACTTCCAGGAACTGGTCCCGATCCAGATTCCCTGCTCCGTAAGCGCACGCAGACGGGCGGCCAGCCCGGCGCGATCGAAAGAGGGCGGCGGATCGAAGAGCGGAAGCGTCACCAGGCGTGCGCGGAGCGATTGTAGAACGGATCCGCGCCGGCCTCGATGGCGCCGCCGTCCAGAATGCGGATCATCACGGGAGCCGTGCCGTTGGCATAGCGCGACATGATGCTGACCTTGTGGCCGCGCGCGGCCAGGTCCTCGGCAACGGCCCGGCTGATGCGCTCGTCAAGCTGCAGATCGCCCCGGTTCCAGGCGTGATTATCGAAGCTCGAAATCAGGTGGCGGGTACCGAAACGAGGCGCCTCCACCGCGTTCTGGGCGTTGTAGCGATACAGGATCGCGTCGAACAGCACCTGCATCAGGCCCTGCTCCTGGGTGTCTCCGCCGGGCGTCGAAAGCACTCCGTAAGGACGGCCATCGGCATACGTCACGAGCGTCGGGCTCAGAGTCACGCGGGGCCGCTTGCCCGGCTCCAGTTCATTCGGGTTCCCTTTGATCAACACGAAGCTCTGCGCGCGCTCGCTGAGAGGGATGCCGGTGTCGCCCGCCACCACGCTCGGGAGCCAGGCGCCCGAAGGGGTCGCCGAAAACATCAAGCCCTCATGATCGATCGCGTCGACACAAGTAGTATCGTGCGCCATCAACACCGGATCGAGCGGGATATGCGCGGTCTCTTCCTCGGACGGATGATGACCCGTTTTGCCATGAATCATCCCGGGGAGGAAATCCTGCGAGGCTTTCTCGCCAATCAGCTTGCGGCGCTCGGCCGCATATTCCTTCGAAAGCAGCACATCGGCCGGGATATGACTGAACTTGGGATCGCCGTAATACGTGTCGCGATCCGCAAACGCCAGCTTCAGCGCCTCCGTGAGGCGATGAATATAGGCAGCCGAATTGAGCGGCTGGCGATCCTCGAACCCGTCCAGAATATTCAGCGTCTGGATCATGGCGGGTCCCTGGCTCCAGAAACCGGACTTGTAAACGCGGAAGCCGTGAAAGGTTGTGGAAACCGGTTCTTCCAGTTGCAGCTTGAACGCCGCCATGTCCTCGTAGCGGAGCAGGCCGTTGTTCGCCTTGCTAAAGGCGTCGATCTTGCGCGCGATCTCGCCGCGATAGAAAGAATCGCGCACGGCATCGATGGCGGCCTGCCGCGACGCTCCCCCCGCGAGCGCTTTCTTTTCGGCGTCCGCCATGTACCGCAGCGTGTTGGCGAGATCCGGCTGGCGATAAATCTCTCCCGACCGCAGCGGGCGGCCGGCGGGCAGGAAATGCGCCTTGGAGGTCGGCCACACCTGGAAAAACGGCTGGCTGTAGGCGATCGCGTTCGCGCGCATATCGTCGAGCGCGAACCCATCGGAGGCGAGCTCCAGGGCGGGGGCAATCACCTGCTCGAACGACAGAGTACCGAACTCGCGCAGAGCGAGCAGCGCGGCATCCACCATGCCCGGGACCAGCGCGGGCATCAGTCCCGCCGCCGGAATGATTCCTTTCAATCCGCCGGGATCTTTTTCCTGAACCTCGAACGGCTGCAGGCGCCGCGTCCGGAAGAACTCGGCCGTGGCGAGTTTAGGCATGGTGCCGACGCCGGCGATCGCGTAAACCTTTCCATCCCTGGTGCGAATCAGAATGGGCGCTTCGCCGCCCATGCCGTAGTGCGAAAGTTCAGTGGTCGCGCCGGCGAACATGGTGGCCACCCCGGCGTCCACGGCGTTGCCACCGCGGTAGTACGTCCGCATACCGGCTTCCGTGGCCCATTCGCTGCCGGCCGCGATCGCTCCATGAACGCCGCGTACGGGGATCCGGACGGGGTGCTCGCCTTGCGCCCAGGAAGGAATTGCGCTCGCGGCAGTCAACGCGATCGCCAGAAGAGACCTGCGTCGCGTGAGGATTGTCATTCTTGTCACGGGGACCTCGGCTGGACTCATTATAATAGTTTCACCGGATGCGAATTACTTGTCTCTCGCGCTGCTCCTGCCATGACTGACAATCGAGAGGAGCAAATTGCGGAACGGAATTCGCCCGCTCCCGGGGAGGCGGAGCCGATGCTCTACTGTCCCGTCTGCAGTCTCCGCCTGAGCGAGCGCAAATGCAAGCTGTTCTGTGAACGCTGCGGTTACTATATGAGTTGCGCCGATTATTACTAATGCCTCGACGATTGCTGTGACCATTGTTGATAGGATGCCATCATGAGTGAACGAGCCGAACTATTAGAGCGATTTCGCCGCGGACCCGAGATTGTGGCGGTCGCCACCACCGGCGCCGCGGGGTCCGAGCTGGATTTCAAGCCCGCGCCCGACAAGTGGAGCGTCCGCACGATCGTATGCCATTTGGCGGATTCGGAAATGGTCGCCGCGATGCGTTTTCGCCAGGTGATCGCGGAGGCGAATCCGACCATGCAGGCCTTCGATCAGGATGCCTGGGCGAATCATCTGGACTATTCGCAGCGCAAAATTTCGCAGGCGCTCGAGACGTTCCGGCGCGTGCGCAGCGATACATACGAATTGTTGAAGGATTTGCCCGAGGAGGCGTATTCCCGGAAAGGCACGCATTCCGAACGCGGCGAATTGACGCTGCTGGACCTGCTGAAACACTTCGCGGAGCACGCCGAAGGGCACGTCCGCCAGATCCAGAACGTGCGGGCCGCTTATAAAGAGCACCGCGTGAAGCAAGCGGCCTCGTGAGGCGGAGGCTTGGATTTCGCGTCTGGTTATGTTTCGCTCCGCCGCTTGTATTTCGTACTCGGGCCGATATACTCTCGAATCTAGATCGCCGACTCGAAGGATGGTCGCGGAGCCGGCTACGGGAGGGTGAAGCGATTCGTGGCAAGAAATGAAGAGGGCGAATTTGAACTCGTGCTAGGGAACCGTCAGCTCCTCAGCGTGTTCTTCATCGTAGTTGTTCTGCTGGGCGTGTTCTTCACGATGGGCTATATCGTCGGGAGAAACTCGGCACCGGTCATCGCCGAAGTGCAGAGGAAGTCCGAACCGTCGCTCACGTTGGATTCCACGCCGCCGGCGGAGCCCGCACCCGCCGTCCCGGCCAAGGATGGTTCCGCGCCGACGCGCACCGCGCAGCAACTTCCCGCGGATACGAGCGCTTCGTCCGAGCCCGCATCCGAGACGAAGAAGGAGCCGGAATCGAAATCCCCGGCGGCCGAGACGGCCAAAGCCGCGAAGCCGGATCTGGAGGCGGCGCGCATCAAAGCGGACGAAGCCAAGAAGGCGCGCGCTTCGGCGAGCGAGCAGCCCGCCCCGGGCCAAGCGTATCTGCAACTTGCCGCGACGTCGAAACGCGAAGCCGATGTGATGGTGGACGTCCTGCGCCAGAAGGGCTTCAAGGCGCTCGCCGCGGAGATCGCGGAAAAACCGGGGACGTTTCGCGTTCTCGTGGGCCCGGTGTCAGAGGGCACAACGAACAGCGTGCGCGCGGATCTTCAGAAATCCGGATTCCCCGGGAACGCGGCCATTCGGCGAACGTTTTAGAAGGCGATTAGGAGCGACGTGATCCCGATCTCCGTGACCTGGACAAACCTGGTGTGAGCCCGCGGACGAGCGAGTGGATAAACCTGGCGCTTTCCCTCGCCACGGGCCTTCTGCTGGTGCTGCTCTTTCCTCCCTTCGGCTACACCTGGCTGGCGCCCTTGGCGCTCGCGCCGATTCTGATCGCTTGCGCACGCGGACCCCATGGGAAGGGACAGTGGAAACGATGGGCGCTTTTCGGCTGGGCCTCGGGGTTTGTCTTCTGGGCGGGTATGTGTCCGTGGATTCAATTCGTCCTCGAAGTTCACGGTGGCATGGGACGTTGGGGTGGATGGGGATCATTCCTTCTCTTTGGCCTCTATAAGGGCCTGCCGATGGCGGTATTCGCGGCCCTCGCCGGATTCGTGAGCAATCGCTGGTGGAGCATTGCGGCGACCGCCGCGTTGTGGACCGGCATCGAACGTCTGCACGGATACACAGGATTCGCGTGGCTGGATCTGGGAAACGCGGGCATCGGCATGCCGCTTCCTCTGCGCCTGGCGCCCATCGCGGGCGTTTACGGATTGACGTTCGTGTTCGCCCTGCTTGCCGCGGGTGTGGCTTCGGTATTCATGCGCAGGCCGCGCCGGGAACTCGCGTGGCTGTTGCCGCTCGGGCTCTTACTGGCGCTGCCGCGATTGCCCCGCCCCGCCGACCCCCGCGAGAAGGCGCTTGTGGTGCAGCCTAATTTCGACGCGGAGATGCCGTGGACCAGCGACTCCCTTACCTTCGAAGAACAGAAGCTGGCGCTGCTCTCCAAAGCCGGCCGGGCGAGCCTGCTGATCTGGCCCGAAGCGCCCGCGCCCTTCTATCCGATCGAGCCCTCGTTCCGCAAATATATTTCGCACGTGGCCGAAGACGCCCAGGCGTATTTCCTGCTGGGCGCGGTCGGCTATAACCAGCGCAAGGAACCTTTGAATGCGGCCTTCATGCTGGATCCTTCGGGCACGCTCCAGGACGAATACGACAAGGTCAACCTGGTCCCGTTCGGGGAATTTATCCCGCCTCTGTTCGGATGGGTCAATCGCATCACGCACGAGGCTGGGGATTTTGCGCCCGGCGATCGAGTGGTCGTGTTTAAAGTGGATGGTCATGGCGCCGGTGCGTTCATCTGCTATGAATCCGTGTTCCCGGATTTCGTGCGGCAGTTCGTTCACAACGGCGCCGAGGTGCTGATTAACATCTCGAATGACGGATATTTCGGACAAAGTGCGGCGCACGAACAGCACTTTCTGATCGCGCGCATGCGGGCCGTGGAGAATCGCCGCTGGCTGCTGCGCGCCACCAACGACGGGATTACCGCAGTGATCGATCCGCGGGGACGCGTAGCGCAGCGCATGCCCGAATTCGTCCAGACGGCGGCGCTGATGCCCTTCGACTACGTGGCGAGTGAAACGGCCTATACACGCTACGGCGATTGGTTTGCGTGGAGCTGCCTCGCGGCCGGTTTGCTGCTCGCCGGCTTAGGAATCAGGAATGCCGGATGACCAGAACGTCGCCGTCCTTGACGATGTATTCTTTCCCTTCCAGCCGCAGCAGGCCCCTATCGCGAACGCCAGGGTAGCCATCGTGATCGAGCAGCGCCTGCCAGTTGACCACTTCCGCGCGAATGAATTTCTTTTCGAAATCGCTGTGAATCGCGCCGGCGGCGTGGACCGCTTTACTGTTCATCGGAATGGTCCACGCGCGCACTTCGGTTTCTCCCGCTGTCAGAAACGACATTAAGCCGAGCAGCGCATAGGTCGCGGCTATTAAACGCTCCATGCCGGATTCCTTCAAGCCGTAGCTGGCCAGATATTCCTTGGCTTCCGAGGGCGGAAGCTCCGCAAGTTCGGCTTCGATTTTGCCGCACACGGCCGTCACCGCGGTATTGGGCTTGTTTGCCAAAGGGCCGGTTCGATACTGCTCTTCGACTTCGTGGAGCCGGCCGGCGTCAGCCTCGCCCAGGTTCAGCACACACAACATCGGCTTTTGGGAAAGAAATTGGAAGCCGCGAATGCGTTTTTCTTCTTCCGGCGTGAAGGAAAGACCGCGAATGGAGCGGTTGGCTTCGAGCTCCGCCTTCAATCGTTCGAGCAGCGCGAACTCTTGATCCAGATCCGGGGCCTTGGTTTTCTTACGATCCTTGTCGAGCCGCTCCATTCGTTTTTCGACAACGACGAGGTCGCTCAGAATGAGCTCAACTTCGACGTCCTCGAAGTCGCGGATCGGATCGACGGAGCCTTTTTCGTGGGGAACAGTATCGCTCTCGAAGACACGCAGAACGTGCGCCAGCGCATCCGCGACGCGCAGGCTCGCCAGATAGCCCGGATCGCGCAGGGCCTCCTTGGAGATCGAAGGGAAATCCAAATATTCCACGGTTGCGTAAGTGATCTTCGGCGGATTGTAAAGCTTCGCGAGAGCGTCGACGCGGGCATCGGGAACGCGGGTGACGCCCACGCGCGCCTCCAGCGTTCCGACGCGGGCGGCTTCATGCACGCCCGTCAGAATCGTAAACAAACTGGTTTTGCCTACCATGGGCAGGCCGATAATGGCTGTTTTCATTTAACGTTTGGAAGGGAGACCAACACTTTTGCGAGCGAGCCAATGTGTCACCGGCCCAGCGCAGCCCGCGAAAAGGCGGTTTGTTCCGTTTCTCAATATCTCCTAAAGGGGAACGTCCACGAGCGTGAGAATCTCTTCCAGAATCTTCTCGGCGGCGCCGGCGGAGCTGCCCGAGATCGAACGCACGTTCAGAGCGACGCGGTGGGCAAAAACCGGGACAACCATGCGCTTGACGTCGTCGGGCGTGACGTAATCCCGCCCTTCCACCGCAGCCATCGCCTGCGAGGCGCGATAAAGTCCCTGCGCTCCGCGAGGGCTCACTCCCATGCCGAGCGCTTCGTGCGAGCGCGTGCGCTTCACGATCGCGAGCATATAGTCGAGCAGTGCTTCATCCACGGGGATGTGCGCCACGGCTTCCTGCAGGAGGATGAGATCGCCCGCCGAGATCACCGGACGGATGTTTTCCGGCCCCGGACTAGCGCTGTTGCGGAGGATCTCGCGCTCGGCCGCCTCTTCCGGATAGCCGATGCAAATGCGCATCAGAAAGCGGTCGAGCTGCGATTCGGGCAGTGGATAAGTCCCGTGATGCTCCACCGGATTTTGCGTCGCGATCACCATGAAGGGCCGCGGCACCGGCCAGGAGCGGCCATCCACGGTGACCTGCAGCTCATTCATGGCCTCGAGCAGCGCCGACTGCGTCTTCGGCGTGGCGCGATTGATTTCATCGGCCAGCAGGAAATTGGTGAACACGGGCCCGGGCTTGAACTCAAATTCCTGGGAGTGGGCGTTGTAGATGGTGACGCCAAGCACGTCGCTCGGAAGCATGTCGGAGGTGAACTGCAGCCGATGAAAGCCGGAATCGACGCTGCGGGCAAGCGCTTGCGCAAGCGTCGTTTTACCGACGCCCGGCACGTCCTCGATCAGCAGGTGGCCGCGCGCCAGCAGGCAGGCGAGCGACAGGCGCAGCACCTCCGGCTTGCCGCGAATGGCTTCGCCCAGGGCGGCTTCGACATCCCGCAGTTTCGAAATCGCGACAGGCGGGCTGTCAATCAAATATTTCTCGCTGCCGCTCGGCGAATCCCGCATCAATCCTTATGATATCGAAACGCCGGAAGCCAAAAGAAACTCCACTGCATTCACGTGGGTTCCTTTGGCGGTTGTCGCTCCAGGAGCGATCTTATTCGAGGTTTGTCGAAAGAACTTGGAATTCGAACCGTTCGGGCGGCAGCGAACTGATGGGCGCCGGGCTCATGCACGCCCACGTCCGGTATGCAGATTCCGCCAAGGGGGAATTCAGATACAGCAGGAACTGGTCGGAGAAGCAGCTGAGGGGCGGCGGCTGACGGAACGTCAGGCGGAGGCCGACAGCTTTTTCCACCGCGATACCCCCAGTCGGCACGGCCTTATCGCCGATGAGCGTGACGAAGCTGGACCGGGCGGCATGCGGCCAGACGTCCGGACGCAACAAAGCGCGCAGACCCGGCCGCAATTCGAAGGTCATCTCGCACTGCCGGATCCATTCCAGTATCCCCTCGCCCCAGTGCCACTGCTGGACGAATCCGAGGTACTGCTCCACCAGATTGAGCGCCAAGTCCATGCGACGCCGCTCGAAGTCCATCTCGTTCTCGACCGGGCGCGAGGGAATCAATTCTTCCTGATCGATCAGTTGCTCGGCCATGCTCATGACACGGTCGAGCCGCCGGACGCCCGCGCCGGCGCGCACTAGCAGAGGCGGCAGCGCATGCGTTTCGCTGCCTGGTATTTCCACGAATTGCCGGCCGCCGAAAATGTCCATATACCGGGACCTACCCGCTCTATCGGCCGTTTGGCCGTTTCGCTGAACAGATGGATCGTTGCGCGTTATTCGAAATGGGCACGTGTAATGCCGCGCGCGCCAATTCCATGCCTCCCTAGTAATAAGATGCACCATTTTACCGAAGAGTTGCCCTTTCGGGGCTGCAACATGCAATTAAAAAGGCTCCATTTAGCGCTCGCTTCCTGTAAACTGGTTGCAGAGTCAGGAGATTTCCGTGGCGCTCGCCTTTCTTATCGTCGTTTTCCTCTTCGTGATCGCTCTCATCGCCGTTTTTATCTTCCCGCCCCAGAAGTGGGCGGAATTCTTCTCCAGCCGCGACAAGAAGCAGTAATCAGGTCCGGGGCGCGAAGCATTCCTGAAAAGACGTGCGAAGCAAGATCATAACCGTGCCCGTTCGCCGCGAAACGGCAAATGATCTTCCACCGGCCCACGACTTCTCGCCCGACAGTCTTCAAAATGACGCGCGGGATGCCGTGCAGGATTGTGTGGCTGTCGAAGAACCCTTGCAGATCCGGCTGAACGGGACCGATCTAGCCATTACCATGCGCACGCCGGGCGATGACCGCGCGCTCGCGACGGGATTCCTGTTCACCGAAGGAATCGTGGCCGACGCGGCGCACATCTCAGGGATCGAGGAGGATGGCAAAGGGACCGTTTCCGTTCGACTTTTAGCGGGCCTCGACCTCCCTTCCGAATCCGTAACCCGAAACTTCTACATGACTTCTAGCTGCGGCGTCTGCGGCAAGGCGTCGATCGATAGCTTACATGCCGCCGGCTGTTCGGCTCTGCCTCCGGACGATCCGAAGATTGACGCTCGGGTTCTCACGTGCTTGCCGGATCGCCTGCGCGCCGCACAGTCGGTCTTCGAGCACACCGGCGGTCTCCATGCTGCGGGCCTCTTCGATTCGACCGGCACGCTGCTGGATCTGCGCGAGGATGTGGGACGTCACAACGCGGTGGATAAGCTGATTGGCGCGGCACTGCTCGACGGCCGGGTTCCCCTTGACGCGCACATTTTGATGTTGAGCGGGAGGGTAAGCTTCGAATTGGTTCAAAAAGCCTTGCGCGCGCGGATTCCCGTCATCGCGGCGATCGGAGCGCCATCGAGCCTCGCGGTGGAGACGGCTCTGCGATTCGGCATGACGCTCGCAGGATTTGTGCGGAACGGCCGATTTAATCTTTACAGCGGGCACGGTCGAATCGCGCGGGCGAGGGCGTAAACCCTGCCCGGCCCGAGCCTGCGCAGCTACTTCGACGAGGGGTTCCCCGGCGACGTCTCCGCCGGAGCTTCCGTGATTCCCGCCAGCCAGTACTCCGTCCCCTGGACCATCACCTTGGCGTGGATCTTCTCGCCAACCTTCAGCTTCTCGAATTCCGGCTTGTCCTTGACCGGGAAATCCATGGTCATGGCTTCCATCCAGCCCTCGATTTTTCCGGCTTTTACCGAAGCCGTCTGGGCCGCGGGATCGAGCTTCAATACCTCGCCCGTCACTTGATATTCAGCTGTCTTAGGAACTGGCGCCTTTGAACATCCCAGTAGAGTGAGGAAAACAGACGCCGCCACGAGCAAAAGAGCTTTTTTCATGCCGATACTCGCAGTTTACACGAGAAGTTTACAAGAGAAGTTTAAACAGGGAGATAAGTGGGGCAGGCCCTCGGCCTGCGGCGGGTTCCTAACCCACCTCTACGAGATTGGCCGGCAACGCGAGCCGGCTTATAAAAAAGCCGGCGCCGTATGAAATCTTCCCCACAAAGCGAGCTTCTTCCCGACTTCGCTATCATGCAGACGCATGGCTGATTACGCGATCGGAGTCGACCTGGGCGGCACCAACCTGCGCGCCGCGGCGGTGAGCCGTGACGGCAAAATATTGAAAAAGATCGGCACCGCCACACCGGTTTCGGCAGGCCGCGACGTGGTGATCGCCGATATCGTGCGCTCCATTCAGAAGATCCGCGAAGAACTGGCGGGGCAGGCGCTGGCCGGGGTCGGGGTCGGAATTCCGGGCTATATTCTGATGGACAAGGGCGTCGTTTCAGGCGCGCCGAATCTGCCCGATTTCGTGAATTATCCGGTCCGCGACGAGATCGAGAACGGCTTGGGTGCGAAGGTCGTTCTGGAGAACGACGCGAACGCGGCCGCGCTCGGCGAAAAATGGATGGGCGCGGGCCGCGACGTGCAGGATTTGATCCTGCTGACGCTCGGCACCGGGATAGGCGGCGGCATCATCAGCAAGGGAGATGTCCTGCGCGGCCATCTCGGGATGGCGGGGGAGCTCGGCCACGTCACGGTTGTGCCGAACGGTTATCCCTGCGGATGTGGAAATCACGGTTGCGCGGAAAAACACGCGTCGGCGACGGCTGTTTCGGCGATGGCGAAGCTTCTGAATCTTGGCGCCAATCTCAGCTCGGAGCAGGTTTACCAGCTGGCGCTCGCTGGGAATGAGCGGGCGAAAGCCATCTTCGAATCCGTGGGCGTATCGCTCGGCACCCTGATCGCCGGATTGATCAACATTTTCGATGCGCCTTTGTATCTGCTCGGGGGAGGACTCACGGGGGCGTGGGAGTGCTTCCAGCCCGCCATGCTGGCGGAGATCTCGCGGCGCTGCTTCACTTATCGTAAGTTCCCCGCGCGCATAGAGCGAGCGACGCTTGGCCCTGATGCCGGATTGTACGGGGCGGCGTATCTGCCTCTGCATCCGTCTTATAAGAGATGAAAGGGGACAGACCGCTCTGTCCACTGCCACGCTTGTACGTCAAAATAGCTATTCACGGCAGGGGACAGAGTAGTCTGTCCCCTTTTTCATCTCAAACTTCGAGGTTCACTTGTACAAGTCAGGCTGGCCTTCCGGGCGGGCCTTCCAGCGCCGGTGAATCCACAACCATTGATCCGGGTACTCGCGAATCGCACGCTCGATCGCGGCCTGCACGCGCCGCGTGTCCTCGACGATGTCGCCCGTCATATCGAGCGCCGGGTAGAACTTGAGCCGATACCGCCCCTCCGCTTCGATCCATACCGCGAAGCCCGGAACCACCGCGGCGCCCGTGTGCGCGGCAATTTTCGCAAAACTGGTTCCGGTGCGCGCCGGAATGCCGAAGAATTCGACGAAGACTCCCTGATCGAGCATATTGTTCTGGTCGACCAGCATGGCCGCGGTTTCGCCGGCCTGCAGCGCTTTGAGCAGCGAACGCACGAATTCCTTTTTGCCGATCATGCGGTTGCCGAACATCTCGCGGCGCCGCCGCACAAAATCGTCGATGAGCGGGTTGTCGAGAGGCCGGACCACAACGCTCATGGTGTCTCCGCACAGGAGGGTATGAGCGTTCACACTGAACTCCCAATTCCCCAGGTGCGCGGTGGCCACCATCACGCCTTTGCCGCGGCTCTGCGCCTCGCGAAGGTTCTCCAGGCCATCGTGAACGATCCACTCGCCGATGTTCTCACCCGTAAGGTCGGGCAGCCGCGCTACGCCTACGAGAACGCGGGCGATGGACCGAAACACGCCATCCGTGATCCGCCGGCGCTCCTCAGGAGTCAGTTCCGGCATCGCCAATTCGAGGTTGCGCATGGCTACGCGGCGCAGTCGCGGCACGGCGATGTCCAGCAGATTTACGTAGAAACGCGCGAGCCGGTCGGCTAGGGAATGCGGTGGATAGCGCAAAGTGGCGACGAGTCCGGCAACGATCGCATATTCGATTCGATCGCGCAGCGCGGAGCGGGAGCGGCCAGCCACAGGTTTCATTCTAACGACTGCCCAATCAATTAACCACGCTGGCTCAGTAGGTTGGCGAACCATTTGACCGGCTCGAATCGCCCGCCTTTGCTCCTCACGCTATAATGGAACCGGAGTATCCACGTGAACATTCGGGTGAACATTCGGCGATTCTTGCGTTTATCGGCCCATATCCAGATGCTGCCTATCCTCGAAAGCGGCGAGGAAACCCTTGTCGGCGGGCAGGCTGTGATTGAGGGCGTCATGATGCGCGCACCGCACAGTTATTGTGTGGCCGTGCGCCAGGCCAGCGGCGAGATTGTGACCGAAGAACAGCCGCTCGAAAAGATCTCCGAACGGTATCCGATTTTCAAATTGCCTATCTTGCGCGGGCTCGGAACGCTGGGACAGGCGATGACGCTGGGTTACAAGGCACTGAGATTTTCCGCGAATGCCGCGCTCGATGAAAGCGCGAAGGACGGCACCGGCGACAAAGCGCAAATTAAACCCGCCGAGATTTCCTCCTGGATGATGACCGTGAACCTGGTGTTTTCTCTCGGGTTCTTTATTTTCTTATACAAGTTCGTTCCACTGTTTCTGGCGACGCGCTTAGGGAAAGCGGTGCCCTCGCTTTCGAGCCGCTTTGCCACGAACATGACCGACGGCGTCATCCGCATGGCGATCTTTCTCGTGTTCCTTTTCGCGCTTTCCAAAATGAAAGAAATTCGCCGCGTATTCGAATATCACGGCGCCGAGCACAAGGTGGTTTTCAACTTCGAATCCAGGAAACCCGTGACCGTCGAAAACGCGCAAGGGTTTGTGACGTTCCATCCGCGCTGCGGCACCAGTTTCCTGCTGGTGGTGATGGTGATCTCGATGATCGTCTACGCGCTGGTCCCCGTGGATGGATTCGCGGCAAAATTCGTTGCGCGTATCGCGCTGCTGCCGGTCATCGCGGGCCTGAGCTACGAACTGATTCGCTTCGCCGCCAAGCGCCAGGGCACCTTAATGGGCCTGCTGACGATGCCGGGCTTGTGGCTGCAGCGCATCACCACCAAGCCGCCCGACAATTCCGAAGTGGGAGTCGCGATTTATGCTCTGCAAGGCGCCATGGAACTCGAAGAGAAACAAGGCGGAGAACTGGTGATCGCGTAAGCGCGTCACGCAGGCACCATCAGGCAACCGCCGATGCAATATCGACAAAAACTCGACGACGTAGAACGGCGTTTCGCGGAGCTCGAAGCGCAGATGGCGGATCCAGGGGTGATCAGCGATCCGGAAAAGTATCGCAAAATCACCAAGGCGCAAAGCGAGCTGAGCGAAATCGTCGGCAAATATCGCGAATGGAAGGTTGCCAACGGGAACCTGGAGCAGGCCCGCGCGATGCTGCAGGAATCCGATCCCGAGTTGAAAGCCATGGCGCAGGAGGAGATCGCGCAGATTGAGCCCGCTCTCACGCGCTACGAAGAAGAGCTGAAGTTCCTGATGCTGCCGAAGGACCCGAACGACGAGAAAGACGTCGTTCTCGAAATTCGCGCCGGCACGGGCGGCGACGAAGCGACGCTGTTCGCCGACGAAATCTTTCGCATGTATTCGCGCTTCGCGGAAACGCGCCACTGGAAGGTGGAAGTGACCTCGGCAAGTCCATCGGCCGTGGGCGGACTGAAAGAAGTGATCGCGCTCGTGAGCGGCAACAAAGTGTACAGCCAGATGAAGTATGAAAGCGGCGTACATCGGGTCCAGCGCGTTCCAGCGACGGAACAGCAAGGACGCGTGCACACGTCCGCCGTGACGGTAGCTGTTTTGCCCGAAGCCGACGAAGTGGAAATCAACGTGGAGCCGAAGGACATCCGCATCGACACCTTTTGTTCCTCCGGGCCGGGCGGCCAGAGCGTCAACACGACGTATTCGGCGGTGCGCATCACGCACCTGCCCACGGGCACCGTGGTTTCCTGCCAGGACGAGAAATCGCAGATCAAGAACCGGGCGAAAGCGATGCGCGTGCTTCGCTCCCGCCTCTACGAAATCGAGCTGGAAAAACAGCAGGAAAGCATCGGCGCGGAACGGCGCAACATGGTGGGCAGCGGCGACCGCAGCGAAAAGATCCGCACCTACAATTTCCCGCAGAATCGCGTGACGGATCACCGCATCGGGTTCACGCTACATCAACTGGATCAGGTGATGGAGGGAAAGCTCGATCCGTTGGTGGACGCGCTTACCTCTTATTACCAGACCGAAAAGCTCAAAGAGCAGACCTCCCAGCCCACCGGCGCGGCGGCTTAGATCGAGCCAGGAGCGGCCTGGCAATCCACGATGACTGTACGCACCGCCTTGCAGCAGGGCCGGCAGTTGCTTGAAGACGCGGGCGTAGCCGCGCCGCAACTCACCGCCGAAGTTTTGCTGCTTCACGCCATTTCATTGGAGATTCCCTGCGATCGTGCGTGGCTCTACGCACATGCCAACGACGAACTGCGCGAGCTGTGGTGGATCCATTACGGGCGTTACCTGCACGAGCGCATGCAGGGCAAGCCCACGCAATATATTACGGGCCGGCAGGAGTTTTACGGGCGCGAATTTCGCGTCACGCCGGATGTTCTGATTCCCCGCCCTGAAACCGAACATTTGATCGAGGTGGCTTTGGCTCCCGCGCTGCCCCCGCTCGATCATCCCGCGAGGCGGGACGGCTCGGAAAAGTCGGTGGCATCACGTATCCTCGACGTCGGCGCCGGATCGGGAGCAATTGCCGTGACGCTTGCGCTCGAAACGAAGGGTCACGTTTTTGCGACCGATATATCGAAAGCCGCGCTTTGCATCGCGGCTGAAAACGCTCGCAGACTCGGCGCGGACATTTCCCTCGTGGCATGCGATTTGGGAAGCGCTTTCGCGGATGGGTCGTTCGACATGGTGGTTTCGAATCCGCCCTATGTACCGGCACGGGATCGCGACGCCATTCAACGCGAAGTACGCGACTTCGAGCCCGCGATAGCGCTTTACGGCGGCGACGATGGGCTAGAGATCTATCGCCGGTTGATTCCGGAGGCTTGCCGGTTGCTGAGAGCCGGCGGCTGGCTGATCATGGAACTCGGATACGGAAGCTCCGGTCCGGTTCGGGAAATGCTCGGCGAGTGGAACAATATCGGCCTCATTAGCGATTTGGCGGGAATCCCGCGAGTCATAGCCGCGCAAAAGCCGTGAAACTATTCTTCCATCTCGACATGGACGCTTTCTTCGTCTCGGTCGAGGAGCTGTTCGATCCGTCGCTTAAGGGCAAGCCTGTCGTCGTGGGCGGGCGTTCCAACGAGCGGGGCGTGGTTTCAGCGGCGTCGTATGCCGCTCGCAAATTCGGCGTTCACTCGGCGATGCCTCTGCGCACTGCCTATAAATTGTGCCCTCACGCGATTTTTCTCGAGGGGCACCGTGACCGCTATCTGGAATATTCGCGCAGGGTTTATACAATTCTGCAAACGTTTTCACCGCGCGTGGAAATGGCGTCGATCGACGAAGCGTATCTCGATATGACGGGCACGGAAAAGCTTCACGGGCCTCCCTTATGCGCGGCTCACGCACTGCACAAAGCGGTAGGAGACGCGACCAAATTGAACTGTTCGATCGGCGTAGCACGATCGCGCCTGGTCGCGAAGGTTGCCTCCGACCAGGCGAAACCAAACGGGGTGCTGTGGATCATCGAAGGCGAAGAAGCGCGGTTTCTCGCGCCGCTCGACGTCCGCAAGATTCCGGGCGTCGGCAAAGTGACGGAGCGCAATCTGCACGCCTGCGGCATCCGTAAAGTCGGTGATCTGGCCGCGTTGGACGCTACGTTTCTGGAGGAACGTTTCGGACAGTGGGGCTTGGCTCTCGCGGGCAAGGCTCGCGGAGAAGATGCCGGCGGATGGTTCGACGAAGAAATCGGCGAAGGCGGCGAACCGAAATCCATCAGCCATGAGCATACGTTTTCCATCGATACCGCCGATTCCGCGGCGCTCGACGCGATCCTCGTAAGACTGGCTGAAATGGTGGCGCGGCGTCTGCGCGATCATCGGCTCTACGCGCGGACTATTCAAATCAAACTGCGCTACAAAGACTTTTCCACATTCACCCGCTCTCGCACGCTGGACCACGCTACGCAGATCGATACCGAGCTGGCCCGCGCCGCCCGCGATCTGTTTCATCACAATTGGAAAGGCGGAGCAATTCGCCTGCTGGGTGTTTATGCCCAGTCGCTGGAGGCGGCGGAAGGCCAGACGCGGCTGCTGGACGATCGGGACACGGAGAAATGGCGCAAGGCGCTGGAGGCGGTGGATAGAGTGCGGGAAAAATTCGGCGACGATACCGTCTCCCTGGCGGCAGGCATGAATGCCGGATTTCGCGCTCGCGTGCACGACAATCCCGAAAATCTTCCGGGCAAGGAACCGGGGGTAAAGAAATCGTCCGGCGAAGAAACGTCAAAGTAGATCGGATGGTCCTCGAACGAAGTAGCCCCAAGCTGACGCATGGGGCTGGCGGGCGCTTCCGATGCTACTTTTCAGGCCAATATCCGGGCCGCACGCGGATCACGGCATCGGGGTGCGAGGGAATCTTCACTTCGATGCGGTGAAACGCGTCGGTATTATTCTCCGCGGGGACAAAGCTCAACAGATACTGGGCGTGGAGCTCCTCGCCGGTTCTGGAGATCACCCCTTCGAGCGTGGAGTAGAGAGTGAACGAAAGATGCCGCCCGCCGCTGGCGCGCGCAAATGCATCGGCGGCGTTGGTCTTTCCGAGCCTGACTAATTCCGCCAGGGGCGCGATGAAATCGACGTTATTTCCGTTGTAGTCGGGCATGGACGGATCATTCTCCGGCTTGACGGTCCACGCGGAGGCTTGTGCGGAATAGGTGCCAAAGTAGACGCCTACGCCGGCGCGCTGAATCCGCTCGATGGCCTCGGCGAGCTGCGCCTTGCTTCCCCGGTCGCGCGATTCTCCCAGGATCAGCATGACGCGGCGGTAATTTTCAGGCCGTGTTGCCAGCATATCGACGCCCTGCAGCACCGCGTCGATTAAGCGCGCCTTCTTCGCCGAATAAGCATTGATCTCTTCGATGGCAAGTTGAATCTTGTTCGAATCGGAGGTGAACGGCTGGCGCAAGCGTACTTCGCTGTCGTAAGAAAATACGGCCGCCTGGCCGCGGTCGCCCGTGACGATCGGCTTGATCATGGGCCCGATGCTGTGGATCCGGTTGAGTTCGGGAATCGAGATTCCGCTCGACTGAATCAAAATCACCATCGAAATGGGCGCAAGCACGGTGTCCGAAGTATCCATGCGAATTTTCTGGGGCTTGCCGTCGTCGGTGAGAACAAAGTCGTCCACGGAAAGTCCGTCGATGATATTTCCCTTGCGATCCGTAACGGTGACGGGCGCGAGAACCAGGCCGACGTTGGCGCTAATCGTCGGGGCCTCGGGGGCACGAACGGCCGGGCCCTCCGGGGTACGAGTCGTCACAGCCCCCCCGACATGAATTGCCGGACCCTGTGGCCCTTGCTGGGCGAGCAGGGGAAAGAAAATCGCGAAGGCGAGAAAGAGGCGAAGCACCACTACCAGTTTGGACGATTCCTCGGCCAATCGCGTTACCCTAGTCTCTTATATGTCTGACCGATTGGAAGAACTGCGCCGGCGCCACGCCGCGGCCGAAGCAGGAGGCGGAGAAGAACGCCGTGCGCGCATGCACCAGGAAGGCAAGCTCACCGCGCGCGAGCGTATCGATCTGCTGCTCGACGAAGGCACATTCGAGGAGATGGATAAGCTGGTTCGCCACCGCTGCAACGATTTCGGCATGGACGAACAGGTCGTCGACGGCGACGGATTCGTCACCGGCTGGGGTTTGATCCACGGCCGTCTGGCTTACGTTTTCGCGCAGGATTTTACCGTGTTCGGGGGATCGCTCTCGGAAACCAACGCGAAGAAGATCGTCAAGATCATGGATCTCGCGCTGAAGACCGGCGCTCCGGTGATCGGATTAAATGATTCCGGCGGCGCGCGCATTCAAGAGGGCGTTCTTTCACTGGGCGGCTATGCCGATATTTTCCTGCGTAATGTTCTGGCAAGCGGCGTGGTCCCGCAGATTTCCGCGATCATGGGCCCGTGCGCGGGCGGAGCGGTTTACTCCCCCGCCCTCACCGATTTCGTTTTCATGGTGGACCGCACCAGCTACATGTTCATCACCGGGCCGGATGTCGTCAAGACCGTGACGCAAGAGGACGTGACCAAGGAAGAACTCGGCGGCGCATCCACGCACAACACAACCAGCGGCGTGGCTCATTTTCGCGCGAACGACGACGCGGAATGCCTGCGCATGGTCCGCGAGCTGATGAGCTATTTGCCGCAGAACAATCTGGAAGATGCTCCGCTCCGGCGCGACGGCCCGCCGCGAGGGGCCTCTGACGATCCCCCCGATCGCGAAGATCCGGCGCTCGATTCCCTGATTCCCGCGGCGTCCAATCTGCCTTATGACATGAAGGATGTGATCCGCCGCGTCGCCGATCACGGCGAGTTTTTCGAAGTGCAGGAGCACTGGGCGCGTAACATCATCGTGGGTTTCGCGCGCATGGATGGGCAAACCGTCGGCGTGGTCGCCAATCAGCCGGCGTACCTCGCTGGATGCCTCGATATCAATTCGTCGGATAAAGGCGCGCGGTTCGTGCGTTTCTGCGACGCGTTCAATATCCCGATCCTCACGTTTGAAGACGTCCCGGGATTTCTGCCGGGAACCGCGCAGGAATTCGGCGGAATCATCCGCCACGGCGCGAAGCTGCTCTACGCGTATTGCGAAGCTACGGTCCCGAAGATCACGGTCATCACGCGCAAGGCCTACGGAGGAGCGTACTGCGTGATGGGCTCCAAGCACGTGCGCACCGACGTGAATCTGGCGTGGCCTTCGGCCGAGATCGCGGTGATGGGGGCGGAGGGAGCGGTCAACATCGTCTACCGGCGCGAGCTTTCGACGGCTGCCAAGGAATCTCCCGAAGCCGTCGAATCTGTGCGGCACGCCAAGACCGAAGAATTTCGCGAGCGCTTCGCGAGTCCATTCGTGGCTGCCGAAAACGGCTTCATCGACGACGTGATCGAACCTCGCCAGACGCGGCCGCGGGTGATCCGCGCACTTCGCATGCTCGCTACGAAAGTGGATTCGACGCCGAAAAAGAAGCACGGGAACATTCCCCTGTAAAACTGCAAGGACTTTATAGAACCGGCCCGCCGTGTTGTAGCCTGAAAGAACACTTATGAGATTCGTTTCCTGGAAGAAAAATGGCACCCAAGGATTGGCTGTACGTCGCGGCAAGGACCTGGTCCGGCTGGATGGCCCCTCAGGCCAAAACTTAGACATGCTCGGCCTTCTGCGTGCGGGCAAGGACGGGCTGGAGCGCGCGGCCGCGCAGGCCGCCTCCGCGCCGGTTCTGGACCTAAACGGGCTGGAGTATCTGCCGCCGCTCGCCGATCCTCCCAAGATCGTGTGCGTCGGCATGAATTATCAGGATCACGCCGACGAGAACAAACTGCCCCCGCAGGAATATCCCACGTTTTTCGTGCGTTTCACCAGCAGCCTGCTGGGACATGAGCAGCCCATGCTGCGGCCGCACATTTCCGACACGCTCGATTTCGAGGGCGAGCTCGCGGTCATTATCGGCAAGCCCGGCCGCTACATTTCGAAGGAACAGGCGCTCGATCACGTGTGGGGCTACGCCTTATTCAACGACGGTTCCGTGCGCGAATTCCAAGGGCGTGGGAAGCAGTGGACGTTGGGCAAAAACTTCGATAAAACGGGCGGCTTCGGACCCGAACTGGTCACGGCTGACGAGCTTCCCCCGGGCGGCCGCGGCCTGCACCTGGAAACGCGTCTGAACGGAACCGTGGTGCAATCGGCCAATACGTCCGATTTGATTTTCGATATTCCGACGTTGATCTCGCGGCTCAGCGAAGCGGCGTCGCTTGAAATTGGCGACGTTATCGTCACCGGTACGCCGGCGGGAATCGGCTTCTTCCGCAAGCCGCCGCTCTACATGAAGCCGGGCGATGTGTGCGAAGTGGAGATCGAGGGCCTCGGCATTTTGCGCAATCCGATCGAGGACGAAGATTGATCGCGAATCGGAGCGGAAATTCCTAGCGTCCGCCAGCCGCGGTGACGGAACTGTCCCAGTGCTCCTGAGCCAGACCGTTCTGGACGCGCACCATCTCGAAATGGTTCGCCTCGTACGTCTTGGAAGGATCTTTGGGGTCTTTCACCTTGCGCGTGCTCATCATGAGCACGATGTCGCCTTTGGTGATCACCAGAGCGGGCTTGTTCTTCATCTCCGGCTGCAGCGGCTCAGGATTGGGGAAGCGCTCACGGATGTGTTCCATCAGCGGATCGCGGCCCTGCGGGTCGGTGTAATTGTGCTGGATATAGTCGGCGGCCATGTATTTGGAGGCCAGCTCGTAATGGTGATACCCCAGGACGTCGCGGTACAGATTCAGAACCAGCTCTTCATTCTTCTGTTCCTGCGGCGTGTTCTTCATCTGCGCGGCCGCGATCAGGCATCCGATCGACACAAGCACGGCCAGTCCCAGGGCTTTCATTTTCCACGATTTCATAATTTCCTCCCAGCTCTTCGGATTTTGCTTTAAAAAGGGGACAGACCGCTCTGTCCACTCGCGCGCTCGCTCATAAAAACAGAAATTTACGAGAGGAGACAGAGTAGTCTGTCCCCTTTTTTCCTCGTCAGATGCTTTGCTCATGGATTCTTCGCGTCGCCGTCCCAGTGCTCCTGGATCTTGCCGTTCTGCACGCGCACGACATCGAATGTATTGTACTTGAACGCCTTGCCGCTCTTGTCTTCGCCGTCCAGCTCCCACACCAGCACCACGTAATCGCCCTTGGCGAAAGCGCGATCCGGTTGTTTGGGGAGCTTCGCCTGGATGGGTTTCGCAGGCATCTTTCCAAAATGCGCGACGAACTCCGCGCGGCCTCCCGCGTAATTCGGATTGTGCTCCACATAATCGTCGGCCATGTACTTGGAGGCGAGATCCACGTGTCCGTAGGCAATTACCTCGCGGTACCAGTTCAGGACGAGCTGCTGGTTTTTCGCTTCTTGCGCGGATCCCCCTTGCGCTTTTAACGTACCGCCGCCGGCTGCGGCCAACACAAGCGCACAGCCCAGTCGCATGAATTCGAAACGTCTCATACTCATTCCTTTCGAAATCTCCTAAGCAAACTTGGGGAACAAACGCGCGGCGTTTCCGCGATCCAGGGCCAATTGAACGTCGGCGGGAAGTACCGTCTCATACATGGGACCGACCGTTGTATCGTAAGGCCACACCGGGAAATCGGTGCCGAACAGATACTGCGAACTCGGCGCCAATTTCATCATCGCCGCCAGCGGCGCGGGGAAAGTAGCGTGTGCGACTTCGAAATAAAGCTTGCGCATTTCTTCGAGCGCTCCCGCCGGCCCACCTGGAATCAACGCGCCCTGTTTGTTCCTCACTTGATCTTTGATGCGGCCCGAGAGCGCCGGCAGCGCCGCGCCCGCGTGATTTATGATGAACCGGATATCGGGCATCTGCGCCAGCACGCCGTTGTTCAAGAGGCTGGTGACCGCCCGCGTCGTGTCGAAGTCGAACTCGAGCGTCGTGTCGCCGGTGCCGGGAATCAGACCGCGGCAGCACTTCGGAACGCTGGGATGGAAAAACACTGCCGCTCTGCGCCGGTTGAGCTCCTGATAAACGGGCCGGAACAGCGGATCGCCCGGCCATTTATCACCGGTATCCGTGAACATCACGATGCCATCCGCCTTCAACGTGTCGAACGCGTATTCGATCTCCCTGAGGGTGAGGTCCACGTCGGGCAACGGCAGCACCGCGAAGTGTCCGAAGCGCTTCGGATTGTCGCTGGCGACTTTCGCGCCGTACTCGTTCATGCGGCGGATGAACGTGTGCGCCCGCTCGCTGCCGTCGTAGAAGAGATCGGCGTAACTGGGCGTCAGGCCGGTGACCGAGAGGACAGCTGTTTCGGTGTTGTACTTATCCATGGTCTCGATCGACACCTGCGGCGACCATTTGCGCGCCGACCACAGATCGATGAACGGAGGCAGCATGTGATGATGCACGTCGATGCGGCCGCGCTTTGCCTGGGCCTTGACCGCGCCCAAAGGTAACGCCGCAGCCGCTGCGCCCGCCGCGAGGGACCGAAGCAAATCGCGCCGCGAGGGCGTCCATCCCCCCGAATGCTGTTTAACCATTCCGTTCTCCTGACGGACGATTACATCACAAAACGGGGCGGAAATCGAATGTCCGTTTCTTCAGACGCGATTCGGCTCTCTTTTGCGACGACTGCGAAACTAACCGCCGGATGGCAGTAGCACGATCTCTGCACCGGACGGTATGCCGCGGATCGCCGTACCTTTCGGCAGCACGAGAGGCGTTTTCAGCAGAAACGGATGCGCGTAGGCGGGTTTGTAAGGGAACATCCACAACAGAGGAAGCACACGCCCATCCGGAAATTCGGCGGTAATTTGAAACGAGGCGTTTTCCGGAGCCTTACGCGGCAGCAATCCTTCGAGCGTGAAATCGTTGGTCACCTGGAAATCGCCGCTCACCGTAAGACCGCCTGTCATTTCCGTGTCGGACGAGAGGGCTGGTATCTTGGGCGCCTTGGGCAGATCCCTATCCTCGCCCTCGGGCGCGCCCCCATCCACCCATGCGCCGATGAGTTCAAGTTGCTCAGGCGTCAATCCCTGATCGTCCTTGAATTCTCCGAAGCCCTTGACGGCCCCCCACGGCGGCATGCGCCGCTCCAGTACTTCTTCCTGAATCGCCTTTGCCCAAGGGCGGCCTTCGTTATACGTCGCGAGCGAAAAGGCGCTGCCGCCGGGACGATGGCAGGACAGGCAATGCGTGTCCAGAATGCGGATGATCTCACGATTCCAGGTGATCTTGGTGGTGATGACGTCATGCGCGGAAGCCGGCACCGCGCAGGCAAGCGCGAGAGCAGAAAGGCAGAAAGCGGAAACCGTGATTCGCATGTGATTCACATAATAATCCTACACCCCGTGTAGAATGATGGAAACCCCAACTGCATGGTATATCGCATCGAGAAGCCCACTGTCGTGAAACCGGCCGGCAACTTGCCGAAACTGATCGCCGAGTTCGTCGGCAGAGTCAATAGCGGAACAGACTCCGTGAGCATCGCCCGCATGACGAGTCCCTCCGGCTGGCAAGAGCCGGGCCAGACACCCGATTTCGACGAATACACGCTGGTCTTGAGCGGATCGCTACGGGTGGAAACGCGCGGTGGAACGATCGACGTTCCCTCAGGGCAGGCTATCGTCGCGCCGAAGGGCGAGTGGGTGCGCTATAGTTCGCCCGATCCGGCAGGCGCGGAATATATCGCCGTATGCGTGCCCGCGTTTTCGCCCGCAACCGTGCATCGCGACGACTGATTGGTGGGGCAGCCTCCCAGGCTGCGGCCGGCTCTCAGCGGCCTTTTCCGAGCTACAAGGAGCCGGACCGGGGGGTCCGGCGCGGGCCGGGGGCCAGCCTCACCAGTCGCAGCAGTGTACGATCGGGCCGAAACAAATCTAATCTCCGCGCAAAGCCGGCCACACTTGCGTCGCCACCATGATGGCCAGCGCGGAGAGGCCCAGAAAACTGCCAAAGGGAAGCTCGTAGGTCGAGGCCTCCTTGCGCGTCGCTCTTAAATAGATCAAACCGCCGATCGATCCGGCCAGCGACGCGAGCATCAACGTTAACAGCACCCAACGCAGGCCCAAAAACGCTCCGATCATCGCGATCATTTTGACGTCGCCCAGTCCCATGCCTTCCCGGTGACGAAACTTTTCATACAGAAACGCCACCAGCCAGATCGCCCCGCTGCCAAGCAGGGCAGCGAATGCGCTCTCCGCCAGCCAGTGCCAGCGAGGGGCATAGGACGTGGGAATCACAAACGTGAGGATGTAGGCGTCGATCGGAACGAAAAGCGCAAATGCCAGCCCGAGCACCACACCGCCAAGCGTGAATTCATCGGGCAGGATTCGCGATTCCAAATCGGAGGCGGTCAGCGCGATCAGGAGGACGGATAACACCGCGTACTTCACACCTTGCACGGTCATACCAAAGGCGGCGAAGCATACTCCGAAAGCGATACCGGTCGCCAACTCCACTAAGGGGTAGCGCCACGGAATCGATTCGCGGCAGTAGCGGCACCGTCCCCGGAGCAGCGCGTAGCTCAGCACGGGAATGTTGTCGTACCACGCGATCGTCTTTTCACAGCCGGGGCAAAATGATCGCGGCCGCACCACCGAGAGATCCCTCGGCCAGCGATAGACACACACGTTGAGAAAGCTGCCGATGAGCAGCCCCGCGAGGCACGCGATAAGAATCAAAGGAGCGCCGGTCACCGGGCCTTCTCCGCACCACAAATTTTCATCGATATCTCCGTCGAGGGATTATCAATCGATCATGCCACACGGCCCCTATCTCTCCCCGCTCATGAAGCGCGCCTTGGCATATTTCACGAAGTTATACAGCGCGGCCATGTTGGCGATCACCAGCCCCTCCACACCGTCCAGAAATCCCAGCTTCAAGACATAGGTGGAAAAAAAAGTCCAGACGGGCTCGAAGATCAGACGGCCCCAGGTGACTTTTACGCCAGTCGCAAGGAGTTGCTCGGCGGCAAGGGTGGTATAGCGATCCATCGTCTTCAAATGCTCCGATAAAGAATCGCAGGTGAAGTGCAGCAGGTTCGATTCGAAATGTCCGATGGTGCCCATCACCTTCACCGACTCATGCACGTAGGGGCCTTCCCAGCGCGCTTTGCGGCGATCGTACAACCGCACCTTGCGGTCCGGATACCATCCGGAATGCTTGATCCAGCGCCCCAGATATTGCGCGAGCCGCGGCATGGTGTAGGCGTCGCGATCCGGAGTGCGCTTCTTCCATTGCCACAGCTCGGCTTCGAGAGCCTCGCTCAAGGATTCGTCGGCGTCCAGCGATAGAATCCAATCATAGGTGGCCTGTTCGGCGGCGAAGTTCTTCTGTTTTGCGTATCCCGGCCACGCGGAGTCGATCACCCGCGCGCCGAGCTTCTGCGCGAGTTCCACCGTACGGTCGGTTGAGCCGCTGTCCACAACCACTATTTCGTCGGCACAGCGCAGGCTCTCCAGAGCGCGCGGCAGATTTCGTTCCTCGTTATAGGTGATGATCGTGGCCGAGATCTTCACGTTCGTACCGGGGACGGCGTAAACGACAGGATCAGAATCGTGAGTGCGACCCACGCCAGACGCCGGCGCATGGGATCGAGCGGCCGGGCGTCGGGAATGAAGGGGTGCCGGCGGGCTATGAAGAAAAGCAACACCGCCCATACCAGCCAGCTGTAAGCATGGAAGACAATCGCCAGCGGGATCAGAGCCGCGATGAAAATATACGACAGCAGCCTCATGCGCTCGCCCACGATCGTGTAAAGGATATGGCCGCCGTCGAGCTGCCCGATCGGCAGAAGATTCAAGGCCGTGGCCAGCAACCCCGCCCAGGCGGCGCGCGCCACCGGATGCAAATACAAGTCGGCGGGCGAGACGCTTGGAAATTGGAGCCATTCCACCGCTCGCAGGATGAGAGGCGTTCCGAAAATCAGATCGCCTTTTGTAGCGATGCCGGGAACGACCTTCGACATCGCCACGCCAGCGAACAGCGGGACTAACAGTGCAACAAACCCCGCCAGCGGCCCGGCAATCCCGATGTCGAACATCGCGCGCTTGGTCGGCACGGCCGAGCGGATGCGGATAAAAGCGCCCAGCGTTCCAATCAGCGTCGGAGCCGGCAGAAAGAACGGCAGTGTAACATCGACGCGATAGTGTCGCGCCGCCAGAAAATGGCCCATTTCGTGGGCCGTCAGAATGGTGAGCAGGCACAACGCAAAAGGCAGGCCCGCGAGCAGATAACCGGGATCATGCCACATCCGCACGTAGCCGTACAAACTTCCGTTAAAATCGACGGGGCGCTGAAGCGCGAAATCTCCGGCCATACCCGCGCCGACAATCGTGGTCGTAAGAAGGGTCAGCAGGAGAAGGAGCGCATGAAGCCAGTATCGGTGGCGCGGCCGAGGCTGGAAGTACGCGTGGGGACCATACCAGGCTCCGCCCCATATGCCAGGATCGGGCCGGTGCGTGGGCACCGACGGCTGGGAGTAGCCGTTGGAGGACACCTGGTATCCCGCGTTATTCCAGCGCCTGCAATTCCTTGCCGGGCTTGAAACGGACGGCCTTTCCAGGCGGGATGGCGACCTCGGCGCCTGTGCGCGGATTGCGGCCGATGCCAGTTTTGCGCGGGCGCACATTGAAGATGCCGAAGCCGCGCAGTTCAATGCGTTCGCTGCGGCCGAGGGCGCGCTTCATGCTTTCAAAAACGGTTTCGACGGCCATCTCGGCCTTCGTTTTCGTGATGCCGGTCCGGCTGACTACTTCGTTGATGATGTCAAGTTTGATCAAGTCCCCCTCCTGTGCCGCAAACCTCATGATAGGACTAGGGTTATTTTAGTGTCAAGCGCGTGCTGGAGGGAAGCGGCCCGGCGCTCGCCTGCGCAACCATCCGAACCGCCTGAGGAATGTCCTTTTTCTCTCGATATTTAGCGCTATTCCAAGGCCTTGGGTGGACAAGATCCCGAAACGGTCCGATCGACTTTTCGAAATTTCTTACTTTTCGAAATTCCTTAAGGATAAAGCCATCGACGGATCGTGCAAGCTATTGATTCATACGTAAGTCTAGGGGATTCCCAGGAAAGCGGCGCTCGCGCGCCACAGATCTTGGGTCACGTCGGTTAGTTCGTGCCCGGAGTCGAATTCCTGTAGAATCACGTTCGCGTGGCCCGCCGCATAGTCCCGAGACATCTGCACGGGAACGGTCTCATCCCGGATTCCGTGAAGAATCAGCGCCGGCTGAGGGAACCCCGGCTCGCCTTCGAACCGCAGCGCATCTTCCACAAAGGAATATCCGAGACGTTCGTCGCGCTTGCGCCCGTAATGGTAGAAACTCTTCCATCCCTGGCGCTTCCATTCGGCGAGCTCTTCGGCGCTGAAGCGCGCGTTCCAACGCTTGGCGAATTGCAGCGCCGGAGCAAGCAGCACGATTCGCTCCACTTCCTCGGGATGCCGCGCGGCGTACAATGCGGCGATGAAGCCGCCCAAGCTCGAACCCATCAAAACGCAACTGCGCCCGGCAACCTGCCGGCCGACGACCTCCAGCATCCCGGACACGGTAAGCGTCTCGAAGCTGCCCTGGTCGAGCTCCGGAATGTCGATCGAGATCCCGCGTTCTTCGAACTTACGCTTGAAAAATTGTGCCTTGCCAGATTGCGGCGACGAGGCAAAGCCGTGCAGATAAACGATATGCATCAACGATCCGCAAGCCTCTGAAAGTCGTCGTAATCGAATATGTTTTCCGCGGTAACCTCGCCTGCGCGTCGTTCCCGTTGCTCGATGTGGGCGGGCAGCAACGCGCCCAAAGCGCTGTACGCATAGTCGACCGAGGCCTCCTCTCGCACCGGGGGACCGTCGCTGGACTCGCCGCCAGTCACCGTGGAAAGCGTGATGCGAATGGGTCCCTCGGGGGCATCCGCGATCCAGATCTCGCCTTCCATCTGCAGCTTCTGCGGCTGACCCGCGAACAGAGTCAAGCCCTCCGAGCCGTCCAACTGCTTGAAATGATACCCGTGCACCGGTACGGTTCCGAGCAATCGAGGTCCAGACGCAGTGAACTCATAGCGCTCGGCTCCGCCATGCGCGAACACGAGAATCAACGGACCGAAATCGGTCGCCGCACCGCCCAGGCTATATTTTTCAAGCTGGCGGAGCGCTTGAAGCTTCTGTTGGTCGCCGCTTGCGGTGAGAAGTCGCGAGAGTGTCTCCTGGGCGCGAGCCTCTCCCTGCACCATCTTGCCGTCCACCGAGACCACCTGCCGGATTTCATGCAAGGTCCGGCCCAAAATCGAGATTCCGTAGAGCGAAACAATCTCGCGTTCCCGCCATTCCGGCTGCGGAGCTTTCCGGGCGGCGTCCCCGACGCGCGGCCGAAAGTGGCCGGGCGGCCTCAGCGAACGCTGGTGGATTTTCTCTTGGCCCGTGACTTGCGTTGCCAGTTTCTCGAAGGCGCCTGCTTCGGCCGCCAGGCGATCCAGCATCGGCTTGATATTCGTCTGACCAAAGAGATGAGGCGACGCAGCCAGCGCCGCGGCGACGATTAGAATACTTCTCGGCGCCACGGTGCGTTTCCCCGAGGTCTCAAAACGCGCGCGCATACTATCGAGCATAGCGGCATCTGGTAGCATGAAAGTCTACCCCCTGCCATGATTCGGCCTCATCGCGACAAGAAGCCCAAGATTGCTGTCTCTGCGTATATCGACCCGAGCGCCGTCGTCATCGGCGACGTTGAAATCGGCGAGCGCTCCAGCGTGTGGCCCAACGTCACGATTCGCGGCGACGTCAATACGATGCACATCGGGGAGGACACGAATATTCAAGATAATTCCGTGCTGCACTCCGACGACGGATTCCCTCTTACCATCGGCAATCGCGTCACGGCGGGCCACGCCGTGGTGCTGCACGGCTGCACGATCGAAGACGACGTTGTCATCGGCATCGGCTCGACGATTTTGAATGGCGCGAAAATCGGCAAGGGCGCTGTTGTGGCGGCGGGGTCCCTGGTGACCGAGGGCATGGAAATCGAAGCGGGGATGCTCGTCATGGGTGCCCCGGCCAAGCCGCGCCGTCCGGTCAATGAAACCGAGCAGAGGCGCTTCCGCGAAGGCTGCATGCACTACGCCGAAAAGGCTCAGGTCTACAAGCGGGAAGCCGGCGAGTGATTCGGGTTTTCGCATGATGAAAGCCATCAAAGGTACGCGCGATATCCTGCCGCCCTCGAGCGCCGTGTGGAATCGCGTGGAATCCGTCGCCCGGGAGGTTTTTCGCACCTTCAACTATCACGAGATTCGCACGCCGATCTTCGAGGAAACGGCTCTGTTTGCGCGAAGCGTAGGCGAGGACACCGACATCGTCGGCAAGGAAATGTACACGTGGGAGGATCGCGACGGGACCTCGATCACCCTCCGTCCGGAAGCCACCGCCTCGGTGATGCGGGCGTATATTGAACATCGGCTCGATCAGATTCCCGGCGTCAAGAAGTTCTACTACATCGGACCGATGTTTCGCCGCGAGCGTCCGCAAAAGGGCCGCTATCGTCAGTTCTTTCAGATCGGCGCGGAAGCGATCGGTTCGGATTCGCCCATCGTCGATGCCGAAGTCATCGAACTGGTGGTGGAGATCCTCAAACGCTGCGGCCTGAAAGCGGCGAGCGATAGCGAAGATGGATTTCGGCTCCTGATCAACTCGGTCGGCGATGCGAACTGTCGTCCGGCGTTCATGGCTGCATTGCGCGAGAAGCTGGCGACGCTCGCGCCGCAGATGTGCGCCGATTGCCAGCGCCGCGCCGTGACGAATCCGCTGCGCGTGCTCGATTGCAAGGTTCCCGAAGATCAGGCGATCATCGACACGCTGCCTTCCATCCTCGATCATCTGTGCGACCCGTGCCACGCGCACTTCAAAGTCGTGCAAGCTCATCTTCACAACCGCGGCATTCCCTTCGAGGTCCGGCCGCGACTGGTGCGCGGCCTGGATTACTACATGCGCACGACGTTCGAGATCACGCACGGGGCGCTCGGAGCCCAGAACTCCGTTCTGGGCGGTGGCCGTTACGACGGGCTTGCCGAATCGCTCGATTCGAAAGTGCCCGCACCGGGAATTGGATTTTCCATCGGCGAAGACAGGCTGGTGATGAGCGTCGGCGAAGAAGCCGAGCCGGTGGTCGACGTATTTCTCGCGCCCATGGGCGCAGCGGCCGAACACGTTGCGGCGGGTCTCGCCGCTGAGCTCCGCGCGACGGGAATCTCGGTGGAACGCTCCGTGGATCGCAAGCTGAAGAGGGCGCTGGAAGTCGCCAACAAGATGGGCGCCCGCTTCGCGCTGATCGTCGGAGACAACGAGATCGCCGCCGGGACATACTTATTAAAAGACATGGCGTCTGGAGAGCAGGAGTCGCTGTCACGCGACCAGCTCGCCGCGCGCATCCGAAAGAACTGACTTTAGAAAAAGGACCAATGTCATCCGTACCTCTCGATTTTCTGGGCAACCTGCGACGCACGCATAGCTGCGGCCAGCTCCGTCCCTCCGATGCGGGCCAAAAAGCCCTGGTGATGGGTTGGGTGCATCGCCGCCGCGACTTGGGCGGTGTGATCTTCATCCATCTGCGCGATCGCGAGGGCGTCACGCAACTCGTCTTCAACGAAGGCCTGGATCCCATCGTTCACGCGAAGGCCGAACTGCTGGCCGCCGAATACGTCATCGCCGCGGAAGGCACGGTGAAGCTGCGCACGGCGGACACAATTAATCCGGCCATCGAGACAGGCGAAGTGGAGATCGCGGTCGAGAAGCTGTGGATTCTGAACGAATCGCGCACACCTCCGTTTCCCATGGACGATGCCATCGACGTCAAGGAAGAGATGCGCCTGAAGTATCGCTACGTCGATCTGCGCCGCCCGCGCATGCAGCGCAACATCATTCTGCGCTCGAAGATCGCGGCCGCGGTGCGGCAGGAATTGATTGGCATGGGATTCCTCGAAATCGAGACGCCCTTTATGACGCGCTCCACGCCCGAGGGCGCCCGCGACTTCCTGGTGCCCGCGCGCGTCAGTCCGGGCAACTTCTATGCGCTGCCGCAATCGCCACAGATTTTCAAGCAGTTATTGATGGTTTCCGGCTTCGACAAATATTTCCAGATCGTGCGCTGCTTCCGCGATGAAGACCTGCGCGCCGACCGCCAGTACGAATTCACGCAGATCGATCTCGAGATGTCGTTTCCCCAGCAGGAAACCATCTTCGACGTCATCGAGCGCATGCTGCAACAGGTCTGCAAGGTCGCCGACGTCCATATCGATCTCCCCTTGCCACGCCTGACCCACGCCCAGGCGATGCGTTCCTACGGTATCGATAAACCGGATCTCCGCCTGCCGCCGTTCCATTGCGTCGAGGATTTGTTCCCGGGGGAAGGGCTCACGCCGCTGCTCGCTTCCGGAGAAGCGCTGCCGCTCGTGGCCATCGTCATCCCCAAGACCGGCGTCATCAGCCGCAAGGAGCGCGACGAGTTGAAAGCCTTCGGGCAGGAGCGCGGCCTGCGCGTCTATGACGATTCCCGGCGCCTGGAGCGGGATTTCCCGGCGGCCATGGCGGAGGTCCGTAAACGCACCGGCGCAGGCGAAGAGGACCTGCTGATCCTATGCGGCTGGGGCGGCGAGGCGAAAGGTCAGCTTCCCAAGGAAACGGTTTTGCAGGCCGCCGGTCAGCTTCGCCTGCACGCCGGACAAAAATATAACGACCGGCACAAGCTGCTCGACCCGAAAGATTTCCGCTTCCTGTGGGTCACCGATTTCCCCATGTTCGAATGGGACGACGAAGAGAAACGCTGGAACGCGGCGCATCATCCGTTCACTTCGGTGCACGACGAAGACATCGACAAGCTTACCGGCGATCCGGCGCACTGCCGCGCGAAATCCTACGACATCGTGCTGAATGGCACCGAGCTCGGCTCGGGATCGATTCGTATTCATCGACAGGACGTGCAGGCGAAGGTGTTCGCGGCGCTCGGACTTTCGGATGAGGAAGCTCGGCACAAGTTCGGATTTTTGCTCGACGCGCTGGAGTACGGCGCTCCTCCACACGGAGGCATCGCTCTGGGACTCGATCGTCTGGTCATGATCCTGGCGGGAGAGACCTCCATCCGCGACGTCATTCCCTTCCCCAAGACGGCCAAAGGAACCGATTTGATGTGCGAAGCTCCGTCGGATGTTCCGGAGCGGGCGCTGCGGGATCTGGGTATATCGATCCGCAAGAAATAGGCGAGACCGTCCCATAAGGGGGAGTGAGCGAGCGGCACCTTACACATGACAGCCGCAATTCGAGGGGGCATTTTATTCCTCGCTGGGCTCTGTTCATCCAGAGCCTCAGCGCAAGATCCATTCGAGATCCATGTCTACGAATACGAGCCGCTCAAATGGAATGAATACAGCCTGGAAGCGCATCTGAACTTCGATCCACAGGGGACCTCCTTGCGCGACGGTTCTTTACTGCCGACCGATCACCAGACGCATCTCACGTTGGAACCCACCCTCGGGATCTCGGAGAATTTAGCCCTCGGTTTTATGTTCCTGAATGCCTGGGAACCCGGATATTCCGCGCAATTCGCGGGCTGGCGAGTCTTGCCGCACTTCTATGCCCCGGAGTCGTGGCAGCTTCCGTTTCGTCTCGGTTTCGTCGCGGAATTCTCTTTTCAGAACACCGCTTATGAGGAGAACTCGCGACGCGTGGAACTGCGCCCGATTCTCGACCGCGAATTCTCCCACTGGCAGATCGTTTTCAATCCGGTGTTTGAGCGAGCGCTCCACGGACCGGGAACGGAACACGGCTGGAATTTCGAACCGGCGATGCTGGTGCGCTGGAAGCGCGCCAAGTTTTCGCCGTCCGTGGAATACTACGGAGAGATCGAAAGCATAAATATCCCTCCGCAAGCGCAGCCCGAAGTCCACCAGTTGTTTCTCGGCGGCGATTGGGATGTGACTCCGATCTTTAGCGTCAATCTCGGGACCGGTTTCGATCTTGGTCCGCGCGGACCCGGAGTGGTTCTCAAATCCCGCTTCGAATGGGACTGGCGCAAGGACGCATCCGGCAACGGGCCGTAAGCAAGCTCACAGGCCTCAGCCGGCATGCGAACTTCTCTCCTTACGATCATTGGATCATGCCGCCTCTGAGTCGTTTCCCAAGAAGGCAATTCTTTTTGTGGACTGCCGGTGATATCATTTCGTCAATAGCTGTCTCCTTGAGGACTACGGCTCTGACTACTGACAGGGAGATCTATGCCTAAGGCCAAGGCAACCCGATCAACCGACCACGAACTGCTCCTGGAAGCCCAAACTCGTGCGGCGGCGGAGAAGCTTTTTCATAACCTTCTGGATGCCGCGCCCGACGCCATTCTGGAAGTCGATTCCAGCGGGAGGATTGTCCGCGCCAATGAAACCGTCGCGGAACTCTTCGGTTACGGTCCCGTGGAGCTGTTGAATCAGCCGGTGGAGCGGTTAGTCCCCGAACAAGCCCGGCGCGTTCACGCAGCGCATCGCGCAGGGTATGCGGCTCATCCGACCAAGCGCGCCATGGGATCGAATCTGGATCTCTACGCCCTCCGCAAGGATGGGACGCGCTTTGCCGTCGACATCGTATTAAGTCCATTCCAGACCGAAGCAGGGGAACTCCACACCGCGGCCATCGTCCGCGACATTACGCTGCGGAAGCAGGCTGAATCCGAATTGAAGGAAGCACGCAAGCTCGCCGAAGCAGCCAATCAGGCGAAGAGCGACTTCCTCGCGTCCATGAGCCATGAGCTGCGCTCTCCTCTGAACACGATCATGGGCTACACGCAGCTCCTGACGGAAGAAGCGGTGGGGGTCCTCAATGACAAGCAGCGCCGGTTTTTGGGCCATATTTCCAAGGACTCCCAGCATCTGTTGAATCTCATCAACGATATTCTCGATCTCAGCAAGATCGAGGCGGGACACCTGGAATTACAGCGCCAGAGTTGCGAACTTCAGTTGCTGTTCGATGACGTACTCGCCATGATTCTCCCCATGGCAGCCGCGAAAGAGATCCGCGTGGAGCATGAGAAACATGCGGGAGCGGTGGTGTGGGGCGATCCGCTCCGTGCGAAGCAGGCGATCGTGAATCTGCTTTCGAATGCCGTTAAGTTCACGCCCGCCGGCGGCTCGGTGACCGTCAGCGCCAGACAGATGCACCATCAGGTCGCGATTACCGTGGCCGACACGGGAGTTGGAATTCCGGAGGAGCATCGCAAGGCAATCTTTAATCGTTTTCACCAATTGGGTGTAACCACCAGCGGCGCCCGGGAGGGAACCGGTCTCGGTCTCGCCATCACCAAGAGCCTGGTGGAACAAATGGGCGGACGGATTTGGGTGGAAAGCGAGGTAAATCGAGGCAGCCGGTTTACGTTTACTCTCGACGGGAGCCTCTCTCCCGAGCCGGCTCGCACCAAGGTCCTGGTGGTGGAGGATCATCCGATGGCGGCGGAACTCATTCGCGACTTTCTGCAGCCAGAGGGCTATGAGGTATCGGCCAGCGATACCGTGGAGCACGCCGTGAGCGCGATCGAGTCGGACCGGCCCGACGTGATTCTACTCGACCTGCGCATGCCGGGACGGGCCTCGCAAGGGATCGATCTCTTGAAATGGCTGAAAGGCAACTCTGCCACGAGTGCTATTCCCGTCATCGTGGTGTCCGTGGTAGAGCAGTCCGCGTCCTCGGCGATCGACCTGGGCGCTGTCGCCCACTTGACCAAACCTTTGCAGAAGCAGACGTTGCTCGACGCGTTGCAGAGCGTCGTGCGATCCGCATGAAGACGATCCTCGTGGCCGACGACAGCCCTGGCGGCCGCGAGGTTGTCCAGGTGGCTTTGGAGATGGCGGGCTACCGGATCATCGAAGCCGCCGATGGACGAGAGGCACTGGACTTGGCCAAGGCCGATCCTCCCGATCTTTTTATTCTCGACATTCAGATGCCGAATCTGGACGGCTACGGCGTGATCGAGCATCTTCGCAAGGACGAGAGTTTCGCCGGGATTCCGGTGATCGCTCTCACCGCCTCGGCCATGCGTGGAGACCAGGACCGGGCGCTGGCGGCCGGCTTCGCTCGCTATATGTCGAAACCCGTGAATCTGTCCGCTTTGCGACAGGTCGTGGGCGAGTTGCTCGCGTAGAACAGCCAAAGGCGCCTCGCTCGATCACGGCCGCTAGTGTTTTCCGCCGCTCGACACGATTAAGAGCGCAAAAAACTCCGATTCCCCGAAGCGGCCTCCGATGAAGCGTTTTTCGATCAGGCATGTCCGCCTCCAGTCGTCCCGTTGTGGCTCTCGGCGCCTGACTTTTGGACGCCGCGCACGCCGGGCGGTTCCCGGCTCGCCATTAAACCCGCTTCATCGGTCTACTCGAACGGGCGAAGAATATTTCGCGTCACTTCACCAGCTTTCACTTCAGACTCTTGATTCACTTTACGATCCTAAACTTCTGAATCCTTTTGCCCCGGTTCTCAGCAATGTAGACGCTCCCTTGCGAATCGACCGCGATCCCGTGAGGCTGATCGAATTGACCCGTATAGTGTCCGACGCGGCCGAAGCTCGACAGGATCTTGCCGGATTCGCGATCGATGATTTCGATGAGCGCGCTGTTCTGATTGATGAGATAAATCAGACGCTGATCGTGGTCGGGGGAAAAATCGAGCGCGACGGCCGCACCGCCGCTATCCTTTACTTTTCCGTCCGCAGGCAGCGTGTCTGGTTTCCAAGGAATATCTATGTTCTTTATGAACTTACCCATCTTGTCATAAACCTGTACACGAGCTCCTTCCCGATTGCAGACGTAAACGAGACCATCATTGGCGACCGCCATGCAATGCACCGTTTGCATTCCCTCCGGCAGCCACTGGCGGAGAAAGTTCCCATTTTTATCCAGTACCGCTACGCGGCGGTTCCCGCCTTTCCCCTCCCCGTCAGACACGTAGACGTCTCCGTTTTGCGGATCAAGGGATATGCTGGACGGCATGAAGAATCGTGGAGCGTTCGAGTTCAGGGGTTCACCCTTGACGGTGCCATCCGAGGAGTCATAGACGCCCTTCTTCCCGATTTGCAGAAGGAGCTTGCTGCCATCGTGCGAATATTTCTGCACCATGCCGGATGGAGAGCTACCGATCCATACATTGTTGTCCTTGTCGAAGCGGCAGCTATGCAGCCGCGGATCGAGAAGCTTTGAATCTCCCCAGGAATTGACAAGATTCCCCGCCGAGTCGAACTCGATGATCGCAGGCGCGAGCTGCCCGGCGTTGAGTTCTCCGTCGAGGATGTCCTGGCGGTTGAGCATCAGGACGTGATCCTGGGCGTCCACGCACACGCCGCCCAACCCGCCGAGGATCCAGCGGTCCGGCAAAGGTCTCGGCCACGAAGCATCCACTTCGTATCGAGGCGCGCTTTGTGCCGATATGGAGCGCGCGAAAACGATTCCCAGCACCATCGCCCACGTCGCGCCCTTGGCCAGTCTTATCGAAAACGTTTTCTTCATATGGGTATTCGTACTCCCGATTGGTCGAGCGACCATAATAACCTCTGCCGACGGCCGACGCATCCGCCTCCAGCCCGAGCGCAAGAGCGGAACCGATTTTACAGGCAATCCCAAGCCAGTATCCCGAGCCAAGTCGAGGGATCTGCTGTAACCCCGCCCGTCAGGGCGGGGATCAGACTAATGGAATAGACTGCGTGCGATGAACACAACGTTTGCCGGCCTCTCCGCAAGCCTGCGCATGAAGTACGGGTACCACGCGGTCCCGTAAGGAACGTACAGCCGTAGCCGATAGCCTTGGGCCACCAGTTTGCGCTGCAGATCGCGCCGGATCCCGTAGAGCATCTGAAACTCGAAGCGCTCCGGCCCCACTCCGCGCGCCCTCGCGTAGGCTACGGTAGCGTCAAGCATCTTCGGATCGTGTGTCGCAATCGCGGGATATGCCCCTTCGTCGAGCAGCTTCTTCATCAGGTGGAGGTAGTGGCTGTCCACGTCGGCTTTGGTGGGAAACGCGATCGTTCGCGGTTCATCGTAGGCGCCTTTGCACAGCCGTACCGGAATGGCGAGGCGATTCAGACGCTCGATGTCGGGAGCGCTGCGGTGCAGATAGGCTTGAATCACGCAGCGCACGGGTCCCGCCTGCGCCGCTTTTTCGGCGATATCGAGCGTGCGGTCCGTATAGCGGCTGGACTCCATGTCGATCTCGACGCGGCTGCCGGTGACCTTGGCTTTCTCCACCAGGCGCACGACGTTCTCCAGGCACGCGGCTTCGGAAAGGTCGACGCCGAATTGCGTGACCTTGAGCGAAACAGTCGCCGGCAGCTTCCGCTCGGCGATGGCGTCGAGCGCGACCATGTAGGCGTCGGCGGACTGTGACGCCTCCTGGAGTGTGGTCACATTCTCGCCCAAGTGATCGAGTGCGGCCCACACCCGCTGCTGTTCCAGGCTGGCGCATACCGCGAGTTCCTGCTCCAGGGTTTCTCCGGCGATGAATCGCCTGGTCAGGAGCTTCGCCTGGGGCGACGTTTCCATCCACCGCCGCAGCGTGCGATTTTCAGACAGCTTCAGAAACAAGTGCCGGGTCAAGATCTGACGTCCCTCATGTCTCGTGGTGGGCCACCCGCCAAACACCAGGCACCCCGATGATCGCGCCTTCTTATTTTCGCTCTTCAGTCCGGTTTTTGTGCGTTTTATTTACTATTGAGTCATGACAGACCCGCTCCTGATCGTCGTAGTCGTCCTCGGTGCGATCATCATCGTCTTCCAACTCCTGTTATGGCTGCGGCAAGGCAGCTTGCTGAAACAGCAGGTTGATATTGCGCCTCTCCACGGGCGCTTCGATGAACTCAGCCGTTCCATGCAACTTTCCGAAGGCGGAGTCCGGGACGAATTCTCCCGTTTGCGGCAGGAGCAAGGTGGACAGATGGATCAATTCCGCCGGGGCCTGGAGGGACGCTTCGATAATTTCAGCGCGGGCACGAATCAGAAGGTTGAGCTGCTCCGAACCAGCCTCGCCGATTCGGGAACGCGACTTCAAACGCAAGTCAGCCAGGAACTAGAATTGCTGCGCAACGGATTGACGCAAGCTTCGCAGCAATCGCGGGACGAAACGGCGCAATCGCTCAAAGGCGTCGGCGAATCCATGGCGAAGAGCATGACCGACCTGGTGACAAGCCAGAAGGCCCAGCTCGAGGAGATTCGCGCCACGGTCGAAAACCGTTTGACGGCCCTGAGCGCGGACAACGAAAAACGCCTGGAGCAGATGCGTCAAACCGTCGACGAAAAGCTCCAGGGCACGCTGGACGCGCGGCTCGGTGAATCCTTCAAGCTCGTCAGTGATCGTCTGGAACAAGTCCACAAAGGGCTGGGCGAGATGCAGACGCTCGCGTCCGGCGTTGGCGATTTGAAACGCGTGCTCACGAACGTGAAAACGCGCGGGATATTTGGCGAGGTACAGGTGGGAACGCTGCTCGAACAAATCCTCGCTCCCGATCAATACGAGAAGAATGTGAGCACCACCGGCACGCAAGAGCGCGTCGAATTTGCGATCAAATTACCGACGTGTTGGCTGCCTATCGATGCGAAGTTCCCGATGGAAGACTACCAACGTCTGTTAGACGCCGCGGAACGCGCCGACGCTGAAGCCGAAGAGGCCGCCGGCCGCAGCCTGGAGACAAATTTGAAGCTGTCTGCTCGTACCATCAGCCAGAAATATTTGCTCCCGCCGAAGACGACGGACTTCGGGATTCTTTTCCTGGCCACGGAAGGTCTATACGCCGAGGCCTTGCGGCGGCCGGGACTGGCGGAAACGCTGCAGAGAGAATACCGGGTCGTTCTCACGGGACCAAACACGTTCGCGGCCATCTTGAATAGCTTACAAATGGGCTTCCGCACCTTGGCTATCCAAAAACACTCAAGCGAAGTGTGGGAAACACTCGGTGCGGTCAAAACAGAATTTTCCAAGTATGCTGGCGTCCTCACTAAGGTCAAGAAGAAGCTACAGGAGGCCAGTAACACCGTGGAAGACGCCGAGACCCGGACGCGAGGCATCCAGCGCCAACTGCGTGATGTCGAAAAAACGATTCCAGGCGACACAGTGGATCTCGCGGAAATTGCGGCCCAGGAGCTGGAACCCGGGGAATCGTCTCTGCTTGCCTCCTCGGAGGCGTCCAGCGAGCAGGTAGACTGATCGTCCCGCGGACCTGCGGAAGCGAATCGAGGAGAAAGTGTGAGAATCGCGTCACTGCTGGCGGATGAAAAACGATCGCCGGTCTATGGATGGGTCCACGGCGACGTCGAAGAACCCCACCAGCATCTCCTGCGAGCTTTGCTCGCCCCATTTCACTTCCGCCGCTGGATCGGGATTCAGCGGATTATTCGTGGAATTGTCATACCAGGCGGTCACGGAAAGCTTCGTGCCCCGCTTCAAAGGCAGAGGCTTTGCCAGACGATAGAGAAGCTGCCAGTGAAAATCGTAATGGCTCACGCGCAGCAGCGGCTCGGGATGCCCGCCGTTCGGAAGGAGATCGTATTCGAACGCTTTTCCGCGCAGGTGCATGTGCGGGAAAAAATCGAGCAGCAACGCGTCGTTCGGCAGGCTCCCCCACGCGCTGATGTGATAATCGCGGTCTCCCGCCGGGATGTCCAGATCGGTGCGCACCAGTTGCAGGGAGATCACGCGCTTCGCCGGACGATCCTTGGCGAAGACCATGGCCACGCTGGTGCGATCCGTGAACGCGTGTCCGTTGGGCGTGTAATGCAGCTCCATCACCAGTTCAGCGCCCTTCGGAATGAGTTTCGCCATACCCTCGGGAAATGTTTGCGCTCCGGACGCCCGGCGCATAGACAGCCAGCAGGTCGGAGGTAACGGGGCCTTTCGTCCAGGTCTCACCGGCCTCACGGATGTAGACCACGGCATGATGAATCACCGCGCGCGCGCCGGGCCGCACCTCCACGGCCTGGACCCAGCGGTCGGTTCGAAATCCGGTCTCGATGACGAAGCGCTGGTAATCGACCGCGCCTTTGTCGGGAACCGCGAAGGAGACTGGCATGGCGAGTACGGCGTCCGGCGCGGCCAGGTTCCAGTTTGCGGGCCACGCTTTGGGCGAAGGCGCTCTCTGCGGGTCGCCCGCGGGAGCATGACCGGCAGCCCACGACGCGAGCGTTTGGATCTCCTCGGTGGTGAGACTGCGGTCGTTGGCGAAAGTCCCGCAGCACCCGTCCGCGAACCACGGAGGCATCTTGCGGCCAATCACCTCGGCGCGAATGGCCTGCGCCCAGGGCCTGACCTCTTTATAGGTGACCAGCGACATGGGCGCGATGGCGCCCGGGCGATGACACTCCTGGCAGCGATTCTGCAAAATCGGGAGCACGTCGGCGTAAAAGGTCGGAATCGCGGCAAAGGAGGGCACCGCGACAAAGGGCGCCACGAATCTCACCAGAAATGTGAAAAGACGTGAGACGGCGGCGAATCTACCGAAGCCCTGCACATATAGATACTACACGGAACTCGATTGCCTGGAACGGACGACTTCGGCCTGGGGACCGGCTTCGAGAACGCGAAGGGAGCGGCGGAGGTATTGGGCGATTTCCGGCCGCGCGGGCTTACGGGAGGTGCCGCCGTTAAGGTGCCAGTTGACGCGGCCCTCAAAAAGGCGCATGATTACCACATGATGCGGGCCGTACTCTCTCTCTTCCTCGGATTCTCCGTTCTCTCTTTTGGCCAGTCGGTGATCTCGGCGCATTCCGGTGTGGTGCAGTACGTCGAAGGCGACGTGAGCATCGACAGCCAGCCGATTCACCCCAAATTCGCCCAGTTTCCGGATTTAAAGCCGGATCAGGTAATCGCCACGGAGGAGGGCCGCGTGGAGCTGCTGCTCACGCCTGGCGTCTTCCTGCGCATCCCCGAGAACAGTTCGGTGCGGATGGTCTCGAACTCGTTGTCCGATACCCGCCTGGCTGTGGTTTCCGGATCCGCGCTGATCGAGGTCGGCGAGCTGCTGCCGAATAACGCGATTTCTTTCGATGCCGCTGGCGCGCGAATCGCGCTGACGCATAAAGGCCTTTTTCGTATCGATAGCGATCCTGCCCGCCTGCGCGTCTACGAAGGGCAGGCTCGTGTGACGGCGGCGGAAGACGTCCAAGTGGTGGTCCGCAAGGGCCATGAAGCCGCGCTCGATTCCTCCACGCTGGCATTGTCCACCTTCGATACTAAGGATACAGACGCGTTCTACCGCTGGAGCGCCCGCCGCTCGGAATATGTAGCGGATGCGAATATTACATCGGCGCGCGTGGCGAATAATCCTGGATCAACAGGTTATGTCGGCGGCGTGGGCGGCGCCTCTCCCTTTGGAGCGTGGTCGTGGAATCCGTGGTTCGGGATGTTCACGTATTTGCCAGGCGGCGACGGAATGTACATGAGCCCATTTGGGTACGCTTTTTATAGCCCGATTATGGCCACTGGGTTATACATTCCTCGTACGGGAACGCTCTCGGCGGGACTGCCTGGTATGCGGCCGGTTGCCCCGCTTTCTTCGGTGGCGTCCCTGCGCTCAAGTGCGCTCGGCGCCCGGTCCATGGGTGGTGCCCGGTCGATGGGCAGCGCCGGCGGCGCTCGATCTGCGGTCAGCGCCCATCGCTAACTTAGGGCGTTCTCCTTCTCACCCGCGCCCTTACTCCGTAACTACGCTAAGCGTGAGCCTTCCGCCTGCCGCTTTTGCCGGCTCGTCGGATATAAGTTTTTCAGAGACAAACCGGGCTCGCACCGTCGTTCCCGGCTCGATAGAGCCATTCGCCAGCAGCGCGGCGAGCGGCTGCGTCAATGACCGGAGAACCGTGCGCTTCAATTCCCTCGCGCCGTATTCGCTGCTGGTTCCCTTCGCCAGCAGGAACTCTTTCGCCTCTCCGTCCACTTCCAGCGTGAACGCCCTTGCGCCAAGACGCTTGTGGATGTGCCGGCCGAGCGCCTCCAGTTGCTGCTGCAGAATCTCCGCCAAGTCGCCCGCCCCAAGCGGACGGTAGGTGATGATCGCGTCAATGCGGTTGACAAATTCCGGCGGAAACCTGCGCCGCACCGCGCCCGCCCCCACACGATCCAGCTTCGGCCCCGGTCCTCCGGGTGACGCGTTCGACGACCCATTGGAAGGAGCCGGCGCGGGAGCCATCGCCTCGAATCCGAAATCGGGCTCGATCGCCTTCCTCAACTCGCGCGCGCCTACGTTGCTGGTGAGGAAAATAAGCGTCCGCTCGAAATTCACTGTGGTGTTGTCGCCCAACCGGAGCGCCGCCTTATCCAACACGCCAAGCAAGAGCCGGGTCATACTTGGTGCAGCCTTCTCGATTTCATCGAAGAGCACGAGCGACAGATCGCAGCCTTCGCTCGCTACACTGGAGAGCTTGTTCTGCGTCAGCATCGGAGGCGTTTCCCGATGTCCCAGGTAACCGGGCGGCGCGCCGATCAGCTTCGCCACCTCGTGTTCCATCTGGAATTCGCCGCAATCGACGCGGAGCAGTTGCCGTTCGCTGCCGTGCAAAACCTCGGCGAGCGCCTCCACCGTGCGCGTCTTCCCCGTACCAGTCGGTCCCAGTAACAGGAACACGCCGGCCGGGCGTCCTTCCGGAGCTAAACCAGCCTGATGCATCTGCACATACGGAACAATCTGTTCCATGGCGTGGCCCTGTCCCACGACTCGAGCGGTCAGCTGGTCGAGCAGGCTTGCTGCTGTCCCACGATCAACCATGGCCCGGCCCGGTGTTCCCATAGGTGGAGTTCGCAACGTCGCTCCCTTTGGCCACGAGTATAGACGCACGCCAGCCGGTGAACTCCAGCTCAAATCGCTAAGACATTGCGAAATAGGCCGCAACCGCGTCGCGGATTCTTGCGCTCGCGCGTCCATCCCCGTAGGGATTGTGAATGCGGGCCCGCCGCGCGTACTCGGCGCGGTCGTCCAGCAGCCGCGCGGTTTCCGCGACAATGCGATCGGGATCGGTGCCGACCAGCACCGCCGTTCCGGCTTCCACCGCTTCGGGACGCTCCGTTTTCTCGCGCATGACGAGCACGGGTTTGCCAAGCGAAGGACCTTCCTCCTGGATGCCTCCCGAATCCGTCAACAGGACGTGCGAGCGGCGCATGAGATCGACGAAATCAACGTAAGGCAACGGGTCCACCAATTGGATTCCATTCACGTCGCCTAGTTTGCTCTCCACCACGCCCCGCACGTGGGGATTCGGATGCACGGGATAGACGATCTCGACGTCTCCCCGCGCGGCCAGGCGGACGAGCGCTTCGCAAATGCCTTCGAACCCGGCGCCGAAGCTCTCGCGGCGGTGCGCGGTCACCAGCACCAGCTTTTTCGATGGGTCGAGCTTGGGGAGCGCGGCGGCGCGAAGCGTCGCGCTCATGAGCCGGTCGCGGACGGCCAGCACCGCATCGATGCCCGTGTTTCCGGTGACGAAGATCCTGTCCTCCTGAATGCCCTCCCCGCGCAGCAGGGCCGCGGCGGCCTTTGTCGGCGCGAAGTGCAGCGTGGCCAGCCGCGTGGTCAGGACGCGATTCATCTCCTCGGGGAAAGGCTGGCGGAGGTCCCCCGTGCGCAGTCCGGCTTCGACATGACCCACCGGAACTCCGGCGTAAAACGCCGCAAGAGCCCCGCAGAACGTGGTGGTCGTGTCGCCCTGAACGATCAATAGATCCGGGCGCTCCGCCTTCAGGACAGGTTCGAGCGCGGCTACGATCCGCGACGTGGATTCGTGCAGGCTCTGCCCGGGACGCATGAGATCGAGATCGTAATCGGGATGAATGGAAAACGCATCGAGCGCTTGATCCAGCAATCCGCGATGCTGCGCGGTGACGGCGACGCGCGTCGCGAAGATCCGGGAGTCCTTCCTGAATTGGGCCTCGCTAAAGTGAGCCCCACTAAATCCAGCCCCACTAAATCCAGCAATGACGGGCGCGAGTTTAATCGCTTCGGGCCGCGTGCCGAATACGAAGAGGATCTTCTTCAAGCGGGACTACTTATGGCGGTAGGTGATGCGGCCCTTGGTCAAATCGTAGGGCGACATTTCCAGCGTTACCCGGTCTCCCGCGAGGACACGTATGCGGTTGCGACGGAGCTTCCCGGCCAGGTGAGCGAGGATCGTCCGCTCCTGATCCAATTGGACGCTAAATAAACCGCTGGGGAACTTTTCAACAACGGTGCCAGTGACTTCAATCGCGTCTTCTTTGCTCATTCTCCTCCCAACAAAGATAATATAACGCCACTCGATGCCGAAAAGTCATAGGCGGGTCGTCTGCTAAATCTCGGCTTCTTGAGCGTCCGATTGTGAGCGCACTCCGGATACGTGACCTCGCCGTCAGTGATGGTCATCAGCGTCCCGCCGCGCCCGCGCTGGCGTTGCCGCATGCGGTTCGCTATGCTGGCCTATTCCTCTCTGCCGTTGCGATGGATATCTTCACTGGACAAGCCGGCTGGATCGAAGTGGTCTGCGGCCCCATGTTTTCGGGCAAAAGCGAGGAGCTGATCCGCCGCCTGCGGCGCGCCCGCATCGCGCGGAAACGGGTGCAGGTTTTCAAGCCCGCGCTGGACGATCGTTATTCGACGACGGAAATCGTATCGCACGGCGACCAGCGCCTGGAATCCGAAGTCGTCTCCGGCGCCCTCGAAATTCTCGAAAAAGTCGGCGGGCGCACCCAGGTCGTCGGCATCGACGAAGCGAATTTCTTCGGTCAGGAGTTGGTGGAAATCGTCACGCGGCTCGCCGACAGCGGCAAGCAGGTGATCGTGGCCGGCCTCGATACGGATTATCTCGGGCGCCCGTTTCCGCCCACGGCGGATTTGCTGTGCGTGGCGGAATCCATCACCAAAACCCTCGCGATTTGCATGCGCTGCGGACATCCTGCCAAGCACACGCAGCGCCTCGTGGAATCGAGCGATTTAATCGTCGTGGGAGCCGCCGGTATGTACGAGGCCCGTTGCCGCCGCTGCTTCGAGCCAGGATTTTCCAAGCAGGGAGTCATGGAATTCGCGCGCCCGCCTAGGGCCGGCAACCGACCCTGATTACCCCTGCCGGCCTTCTTTAAAAAACGAAAAAGATGTAATGTAGTAGGTAAAGGAGTTACCCTTGTTTTCAATAAGAGGAGATACCCCCAGAGGAGATACGCCTGTGAACCCTTCGCCCATGACACCGCCGTCCCGAACCGGCGGCTTCGCCTTCGTTTTGTTAGGACTAATTGTGGTCCTTGCCGCCGCGACGGGCTACCTCTATTACCAAGTCACTCAACTGCAGGCCGATGTGACGCAGACGCGCAACTCCCTGCTCGATGAGATGGCGAAATTCCGCGAGACCTCCGCGGTCACGACGCAGACGAGCCGGAAGTCCGTCGAACAGCTCAAGACGGAAGTGGCCGAGGCTCGCGCGCAGGCAAGTCAGCTCGCGGGACAAGCCAAGGTCGATGCCGTGAAGCACGCCGATGAGCTCAGCTCGCGCCTCGAAAGGGAACAGCAGCAGCAGGCGCAACGCGTAAATGCCGTCAGCACGGAAGTCGGTCAGGTGAAGGAGCAAGCCTCCACCGCGAACACGCGCATCACCGAAGTTTCGGGCGACGTATCGAATGTGAAAAGCGATGTCGCCGCCACCCGGACAGAACTGGAAAAGACGATTGCCAATCTGAAGGCCACGCAGGGCGATTTGGGCGTGCAGAGCGGCCTGATTGCGACCAACGGCAAGGAACTCGCCGCGCTCAAGGCGCTCGGCGAACGCAACTATGTGGAGTTCAAACTGGCCAAGACCAAAGCTCCTCAGAAAGTGGGAGACGTTTCCGTTCTGTTGAAGAAGACCGATCCCAAGAAGAATCGCTACACGATCGACGTGATCGCCGACGACAAGACCGTGGAAAAAAAGGACAAGACCATCAACGAGCCGGTGCAGTTCCTGCTCTCGCGCGCCTCTCAGCCCTATGAACTGGTGGTGAATGAAGTTCGCAAGGACATGATCGTCGGCTACGTCGCGGCTCCCAAAGTCCAGGCGCCTCGCAACTAAAAGCACGGATAACGTTGAACCGGGTTGGGATCGCGATTGGAGTTTGCCCGTGCAGAACCTCACGGGCGATGGGAGCGGACGCTAAGTCTCCGCCAGCACCATAAAGCCTGATTCCACGGCGGGGTCCGCTCCCGTCGTCACGCGCGTCCATACGACCCGGGCTTGGCCTTCGCCGCGCGCATGGGAATAACGGACGATTTCGCCGGACGTCATGGCAGCGCAGGCGTGCGCCGCGCGGAATCCGCTGGAGCTGATATCGATGAGGCGGCCGGCGATCTCCGTGCGCGTCGTGTTGTGGTTTTCGGCACTGGGGCTGGTCTCTCCCCGCACAATCCGCACGATTCCTTGGGCCGGGCGTCGAGGTTCTCTGCGCTGATCGATTCCCCTTCGCTCGCCGGTATTAGATGGGCTCGTCAGGCGCAGCCCGGCGAGAGTTTGTCCTGTCAGCGTTTCGCGCCGGCCGGCGTGAACAAGGTCCCCGTGAATCGTGTCCTCGGGAACAGCCTTCTCGTGAACCGTTTCTTCCGGAACCGTTCTTGCGCGCCGGTCTTTGTCGAGCTTTGCCGTCACAGTCCGACTCCGACGCCCGTCTCTTCCCACGTTTTCAATTTGCGGCTCAGCGTGCGCCGCGAGATCCCCAACTGCGCGGCCGCGCGTGCTTGATGTCCTCCCGTGGCGACCAGCGCCGCCTGAATGGCGCGCCGCTCCATGCCCTCCAGCCCCACTGCCGGCGGACTGGCATTCCCCGCAACGGCGTGACCCAGCATGATCAGCGAAGGGGGAGCGAGATCTTCCGGTTCGATCCATTCCGATTTAGCCACCAGAGACGCCTGGATCACCGTGTTCCGCAATTCACGAATGTTGCCTGACCACGTCCGGCTTTCGAGCACTGCGATCGCGCTCTCCGCAAACGCCAGCCGTGGATTCTGTTCGGCTAGGAAATGCCGGGCCAGCGGAGCGATGTCCTCCACGCGCTCGCGCAAGGGAGGAACTCGCAAAACAAATTGCTGCAAGCGATGATAAAGATCCGCGCGAAATCTCCCTTCGGCCACCGCCGCATCCAAATCCCGATTCGTCGCCGCCACTACGCGCGCGTCGACCGGAACCTTGCGCACGCCGCCCAACCGGTAATAGGGAACTCCGTCGAGCACGCGCAGAAGCTTCACTTGCATGCGTCCGTCGAGCTCGCCGATTTCATCCAGAAAAATCGTGCCGGAGTGGGCCATTTCGAAAAGGCCGGGTTTGGATGTATCCGCGCCGCTGAAGGCCCCTTTTTCGTGGCCGAACAATTCGCTCTCGATCAGATGCTCCGGCAGCACGGCGCAACTGAGATCCACCCACGGCCGGTGCGATCGCATCGAAAGCTGATGGATTGCCCGCGCAACCAATTCTTTCCCCGTGCCGCTTTCCCCCGTGATCAGAATGGTCGCGTGCGAGCGCGCCGCGCGCTCCGCCACAGCCATGAGCGACCGCATGGACTCACTGGCGACGATCGTCGTCATTCCCAGGAAAACGTGCTTCTCGATAGGCATTGCTTCGTTGCTTCCCGTTCATCTCTAGCTTCGCCGGTTCGGGGCTGACGGACCCTCGGGTATTGGCCTTAGGCTACCCGGTAAATCACCTCCACTGAGGCGCCAATCTGTCGCAATCCGAGGCGCGAATGCGCCATTGTGTCAGTCACCGGTCGCGGAGCGATTGTCTATGTATCTGAAGAGCAATAACTTTTTATTCGGCGCGATGGCCACTAAGCTGCCAATGTTTCATCGACCGCCATCAGTACAAGCGCGCACCAGCATGGGGAAACAACAGTTACCGGCGAAGGCCATAGGGTTAATCGGGTTCGTTGTGTTTCTGGGCGCGGTGGGGCTGGGTCTTGCAGCGGCTGACTGGGAATCGCCGGACCTGATCAAATTCATCGGATTTCTCACCGTGGCGCTGTTTGCCGTCGGCACGAGATTAGCGGTCCCCGGTCCCGTGGGCAACCTGCCCTTGACGTTTGTCTTCGTGCTCATGGGGATGCTCGATCTTTCGGGCTCGGAAACGGTGATCCTCGCGGCGATCGTGGCGGTCTCCCAGTCTTACTGGCAACCCGCCCAGAAACCGCACGCCGTGCAGGCGGCCTTCAACGCGGGAACCATGGTGCTGGCGGCGGGCGCCTCCGTCGCCCTCTACGAGTTTTCTTCGAGCGCGGCCGGCGCGGTGTCTCCGGTGATCCGTTTCGCCGTGGCCACCGCGGTATTCTGCGTGCTGCATACCGCTCCGGTGGCGGGGGCCGTCGCCTTCAGCGAAGATCTTCCGTTCTTCGCCACGTGGCGCGATTGCTACTTCTGGACGGCGCCGTACTATCTCGCCGGCGGCGTCGCGGCGCTGATCTTCAGTCTGGTGAGCCGCTTTGTGGGCTGGCAGACCGTCCTGCTCAGCGGACCGCTGATCTATCTGGTCTATCGTTCCTACCGCCTGCACGTCCTGCGCCTCGAAAATCAACGCAAGCACGCCGAGGATGTCTCCTCCCTGCATCTGCGCACGATTCAGGCGCTGGCGCTCGCCATCGAAGCCAAGGATCACACCACGCACGACCATCTGGCGCGCGTCCAGGTGTATGCCCGCGAAATCGGACGCGCTTTAAATTTGACAGCCACCGAACAGGAAGCGCTGCTCGCGGCCTCCGTGCTCCACGATATCGGTAAGCTGGCCGTGCCCGAGCACATCATTTCGAAACCCGGGCGCCTCTCGCCGGAAGAATTCGAAAAGATGAAAATCCACCCGACCGTCGGTGCGGAGATCCTGGAACAGGTTCAATTTCCCTATCCCGTCGCCCCCATCGTGCGCGCGCACCATGAACGCTGGGATGGCGCGGGATACCCGGCGGGGCTCAAAGGCGAGGAGATTCCGATCGGCGCGCGGATTCTCGCCGTGGTGGATTGCCTGGACGCGCTCGCCTCGGATCGCCAGTATCGCCGCGCACTGCCGCTGGACGAAGCCATGAAGGTAGTCGAGAAGGATTCGGGAAAAGCCTTCGATCCGAAGGTGGTGGAAGTTCTGCAGCGCCGCTATGTCGAATTGGAGCAGATGGCCAAGACCGAGGGCGCCTCGGAAGCCCGCCTCTCCACCGAAGTGAAAGTCGACCGGGGCGACGCTCCCGCCGCGGGTTTTGAAGCGATCGCGGCATCGCCCTCCTCGGCCAAGGATGCTCCCGTAGACTACATCGGCCTGATCGCCGGGGCGCGTCAGGAAGTGCAGACGTTGTTTGAAATCACGCAGGAGCTCGGCAATTCGCTCAGCGTCGACGACACGATGTCCATGCTGGCGGTCCGCCTGCGCCCCATGGTTCCTCATCATTCGATGGCGATCTGGGTACGGCGCGAAAACACCCTGACGCCGGCCTTCGTTCTGGGCGACGACTTCCGGCTCTTTTCCTCCCTCGAAATCCCCATGGGCCAGGGACTTTCCGGATGGGTTGCGGAAAATCACAAGCCCATCGTGAATGGAAATCCTTCGGTGGAGTCCGGTTACCTGGCCGATCCCACCAGGTTCTCGACGTTGCGCTCCGCGATCGCCGTTCCTCTGGAAGGGTTGACCGGCGTGAGCGGCGTATTGGCGTTGTATCACGCCGATCGCGATGCCTTCTCGAAGGAACATCTTCGTCTGTTGCTCGCCATCAGCGGAAAAATCGGCATCTCCATCGAGAACGCCCTGCGCTTCAAACAAGCCGAGGCCTCGGCGTCCGCGGATTTACTCACCGGGGTCGCGAATGCCCGCGAGGCGTTCCTCCAGCTGGATCGCGAATTAGCGCGCGCGCGGCGCGAGAGTCTTCCCGTGACGGCCGTCGTCATGGACCTCGACGGCTTCAAGCAGATCAACGACCGCTTCGGGCACATCGAAGGAAATCGCGTCCTGCGCAGCTTCGCGACGGGGCTGAAGGGCGTCTGCCGGGAGTACGATACCGTCGCGCGCATGGGCGGCGACGAATTCGTGGTGCTCCTGCCCGGCGCGCGTCCCGAGGAAATTGCAAACCGCGTGGCTCAATATCGTACCTTACTCTCGGGAATTTGCCGGGAACGCTTCGCGGCCGACCTGCTCACCATCAGTACGGGCATCGCCAGTTTCCCGGCCGATGGCGCCGATGCCGAAGCGATCCTGGCGCAGGCCGATCGCCGCATGTACGCGGAAAAGAGCGCGCACCACCGGCAGACGCTAGTACTCACCACCAAGGCTACGGCAGAACCTGAGCCGATGCCGTCGCTGGCCGTTCACTAGTAAGCGTCCCAGCGATATCGGATGTTGAAAAAGGGGACAGACTACTCTGTCCCTACTCGTAAAACTTGTGATTTCACGTTCGAGCGTGGGAGTGGACAGAGCGGTCTGTCCCCTTTTTCAACAAGCTCGTAGTAAGCAACCCCGGCGATATCCGGCTGTGGCGCACGCACTCTTGCGTGCCGTATCGACACTCGTGTCGATACTTGGCCGGCGCGAACAACAGTATCGACATGACTGCGGCAGCATATGAGCGTCGTATCTCAGAAGTCCGTCGCATAATTCGGGTACTTCCGAGTGTCAATGGCAACGGCACCCCCATTTGCCAACCCCAGTGGAAAATCCTTATCGCAACGCCCAATTCCAAACCCCAATTCCAAACGCTAATTCCAAACCAACGACCACGTCATCCCGAGCGTAGTCGAGGGACCTGTTGTTGTTCGTCGGCCCCTGGCGCGATGCACCAAGCTGGTTCACAATGAAACCTGTCACGGAATTTCTGAAGAATTTCGCGCGATGGCTCAACAACCATTTCAATTCTCACGACGGGCCGCGATCAGGACCGGTCTCGGCCTCGCACTCGCGTGTTCTTTTCCCGGTCAGTCCGAGCCGGCGCCAGCCAACGAAGAAGAGGTGGCTGCGACAGCGCTCTGGGAGCGGATGATTGAAGCCAAGGGTGGAAGAGAACGGCTTCACCGCGTGGAGACACTGGTTGAGACGGTGCACGCACACGTCGTATTCCCGAATCCGAAATTTAAGAACGGCGATCCGGTCCTCGTCAGCGCGATTGCGTTACCCGACCGCATCTGGACGTGGGCGGATACAGGGAGTAAGCTTTTTATACCGTCGATACAAGTCACGAATCTCAGCACCGGATTCCACTACCTCGTATATCCCGGGAACGACGCCCGAAAATCCCCCGATCTCCGGGGCGCCGTGAACGATCTGGAGGTCACGCAAATCGTCGTATTTAACGAAACACGCTGGGTCAGGCCAAGGCCGGTCAGAATTCGGACGGACAAAGATATCCCACATGGCGTGACCGTGCTTGAAACGCAATGGAACGGGAATCGATGGGACTTCTGGATTAGCAAGAAGGATTACTTGCCCGCGCGAATCTTAAAATATGAGCCTGTCTCCTGGGCTCCCAACGGTGTCATAATCTCTTACTTCGACTTGGCGGACTATCGCCCAGTCGATGCAATTCAGATTCCGCACAAGTCTTGTCTCAGAACTCGCGAAATAGACTCCCTTACGTTTACGCCATTCACATTCAGTGTGAATCCCCGTCTGCGCGAAAATCTGTTTTCGACGATTCCTCGCAGCGAAGATCCTGCCGACGCATGGAAGCCTCGGGACAAATGGGGCAGATGAGGCGATCACTTCTGAATGCTCATCAGATATCGCGTCAGATTATCGATGCGGACGGGACCGAAATCACGGTCGTAGTCGACTTGCGAAAAGATAGGTCCCCACACCGGCATCGCGCTCGAACCATGACCGGTGGCGGGCTGCTCCTCGCCCGAAATAATCCGTTCGATGCGAGCCTTCGGGAAAACGCCGCCGTTGCGCGCCGCGATGCGGGTCAGATCCGCGGGCCTCACTCTTAAAGACGGGACCATGGGGCCAACGCCTTTTGCATCCGTGCCATGGCACGACGCACAGTAAGCGCGGAAAAGAGCGGGTCCCTGTATGGAGGCGATCAGAGGCGCTGCGTTGCTCTTTGCCTGCGCGTCTTTCGCATCCAGTTTCTGCCGGGCTACAACCCCCACTGCAGCCGCCACGGCCAGCACGAGCACCGCGCCGCCAACGATAGCGAGTTTCATGGGAAGCCTCCGCCCTACAAAGAGCACTCCGGTAGCCACCGTCGAATTCGTCGTTTTGTAACGGCCTTTCGCTTGCACCATCGTTGGGCAAAAGGAGACACTTCCCATGCCTGCGACGAACGTCCCGCTGAAGCAGCTTGATACGGAGGAACTACGGAGATTGGCTCATCTGCAAGGTCCCTGCGTTACCATTCAGGTGCCCGATTCGCACCCCGGAGCGTCGGATATGCCGCGCACGGCGCTGCTGCGGCAATTGACGCAGAGAGCCATCGAGGGTCTGCGGAATTTGAGCCGCACGACTCGCGCGGACTCGCTTGCGGCCGCGCTCAGAGCCTTCGTCGAAACCATCGACGACGCCGGCGGCCCCGGTTTCACCGTATTCGTCGCTCCAGGACTCGAGACCTTCTTCGCCACTCCCGGCGTTCAAGCGAGTTCCATCGCCGCCGAACGTTTCCATATGGTTCCCTTGCTGACGGCGGCCGCGGCTCCTAAGAACTTCTACGCGCTGGGGCTGAGCCGCAAAACCATCCGTCTGTGGCACGTCACGCCGTTCGACTGCGAGGAGGTGGTGTTGCCTCACTCCGTTCCCGCAAGTCTGGAAGCAGCGGGCGGATTCGATCGTCCCGATCACGATCTTGAAAGCCGGTCGAACGTTGGACCTGGAACCGGACAGATGCACGCGATGCGATTCGGCACGCTCTCCGATCACGATGCCGAAGCGGAATATGTGTATCACTTCTTTGGCTTGGTAGCTAAGGGCTTGAAAGACGTCGTGCAAGACGCCCCGGTCTTTCTGATCGGGACGCGTCCCGATACCCTGGAATACCGGCGAGCTGCGCACGCAGCCCGTCTTTTCGACGCGGAATGGCACGCCAACCCGGCGCACTGCACTGTTGCCGAGGTTGAAAGGGAGGCTCGGCTCGCAGCCTCGAAAGAAGTTTACCGCAAGGCCCTGGCGGCGATTCAGCCGCTGTCCGAGATCCGCGACAAGATCGCGGGTGATCCTGCCGCCGTCTTCCAAGCGGCTTCCGAGGGGCGCGTCCATCAACTGTTTCTTGCCGAGGGCGCTCGATCCGCCCCGACCGCTCAGGCTTCCGCGCTATCCCCCGGAGAGGACGTCTTCAACGCGTCCGCCGTCGAAACTCTGCGCACTGGCGGGACCGTTTTCGTTCTGCCTGGAGAGACGCTACCTACAGGAGGGCCGACGGGGAGCGCTATCGCGGCCGTATTGAGATACTAAGTTTTTTCCCGATGGGGTATTGACATCTTCGCCTTCTCTTCGCTATTATCCTTCTAGCAAAGAAAAAGCGAAAAGGACTTGCTCATGTCCAACTCCCTTTACATCGGAACCGCCGGCTGGTCGTACCCTCACTGGAAGGGCGTAGTCTTTCCAAAATCCATTCCGCCCGGTTCACATCCCCTTGAGCTGTTGGCTCGGACGTTCGACGTTGTAGAGATCAACAGCTCTTTTTATCATTCGCTTAAGCCTGAAATCGTAAGACTGTGGATGAAGAAGGTAGAACCTAATTCACGCTTCCAGTTCACCGCCAAACTTCATCAGCAGTTCACCCATCAAAGGATTCTTCTGGACAGCGAGATCGCCGCTTTCAAAGAAGGCCTGTGGCCCCTGCTGCGGACCCGAAAACTGGGTGCGCTGCTCATGCAATTCCCTTGGGCGTTCCGCTTCACGGCCGAGAATCGTGAATTCCTGATTCGCCTCCGACGGGCCTTCCATGAGTTTCCCCTTGTGGCCGAGATGCGCCACGGCAGTTGGCTGGCGGAGGAAGCCGTCGGCACTTTCCTCGATTACCGCATCGGCTTCTGCAACATTGATCAGCCCGAATATACCAGCGCGATGCCGCCCACGGCGTATCTGACCAGCGGAGTCGGCTATGTGCGGCTCCATGGCAGAAATCCGAGGAACGCCATGGGCGGCTTCGAGCGGCGGCCCGACTCCGCCGATCGCCAGGCGGCAACCCGCATGCGGCAGCACGATTATCTGTACTCGGAGGCCGAGCTTGAGGATTGGTGCAAGCGCCTCGACCGCATCAACAAATTCGCCGAGGCCACCTTCGTCATCTTCAACAACGATGCCGCCGGCAAGAGCGTCGTGAACGCCTTGCAGATGCAATCGCTGCTGGGCGTCCGGGCCGCGGCGGCTCCTCGCGAACTGCGGCGCAAATATCCCATGCAGCTCGAAGGCTTCCGCCCCTCTGGATTCGAGCAGCAGTGCCTGTTCCCGGCGGCCTGATCCCGTAACAGACCGGCGAGAATCATCGAACGGGCCTCAACGACTGCAACCCAGCCGCAAGCGAGACTTCGTTAAAGTGAATCTATGAAGATTCCTCTCTACCAGGTGGACGCGTTTACGGAGAGGCGCTTTCATGGGAATCCCGCGGCGATTTGTCCTCTCGATCGTTGGCTGCCCGACCCGGTACTGCAGGCGATCGCAGCCGAAAACAATTTGTCGGACACAGCCTATTACGTGCGCGGCAATAAGGAGTTCGGTGCCGGCGGCAGCAACGGATACATCGATCTCCGCTGGTTCACGCCTGCGGTCGAAGTCGACTTGTGCGGCCACGCAACGCTCGCGGCGGCCCTGGTAATTCTGGAAGTCCGCAAGGAGATTTCCGGAGAAGTGGTCGAATTCAAAACCAAATCCGGCATGCTCGTGGTGCGCCGCGACGGCGACCGCTTCGCGATGGACTTCCCCGCCCGGCCTGCCGCACCATGCGACGGACACACGCAACAAGCTGCGGACATCGCCGCCGCGCTGGGCTCCGCTCCCGCCGAAGTCCTCGCCGCACGCGATTACCTCTGTGTCTATCAAAGTGAAGCCGAAGTTCTGGCGCTTAAGCCCAACATGGCGAAACTGGCGGCGCTCGACCGCTTTGGCATGATCGTAACCGCTCCCGGTTCCAATTGCGATTTTGTCTCGCGCTTCTTCGCGCCGGCCAAGGGCGTTCCAGAGGATCCGGTCACCGGCTCCTCGCACTGCACGCTGATCCCTTATTGGGCGAAGCGCCTGCGCAAGGAATTCCTGCATGCTCGTCAGATTTCCGCGCGGGGCGGCGAGCTGTGGTGCGAGATGCGCGGCGACCGCGTCCGTATCTCGGGCCACGGCGTGCTTTATCTCGAAGGACAAATTGAAGTCGATGCAGCCGGCGTCGCTGCTTGTTAACCCATAAAGCAGCCGGCTTGACGGAATCGCGAGAGGGATCGAGCGGGCGAAAGCGAGCTCCCGTGCATACGCCTAGCGCGGCGGCGGCTCTTCGCCCACCACCAGCACCGGGGCTGAGACCTCATGCCGCACGGCGTTGATGGTGTTTCCAAAAATCAAATCTTTCAAGCCGCGATGGCCATGCGCCCCCATGACAATCAAATCGGGCGAAATCTCCCGCGCCCTGGAGACGATGGCCTCGCGCGGGGAGCGGCCATGTTCAATCGTCAGCTCCGCGGAGATGCCCGCGGCGGCCAGCGTGCGCACAATCTCCTCCAGATATTCGCGGTCGGCGACGGTCTCGGCGCTCGTTGACAGCGCCCCAAAGACCTGGCTGGTGACGTCCTCTTCGACGTGCAGCAGGTATAGCCTCGCGCCGTGCGGAAGCGCCATGGCGGAGGCATGCGCGATGGCGGCCTTGTCTCGATTGGAATGATCGAGCGGAACCAGAATGCGGCGATAGACCGGCGGCGCCGGGTGCGCGGGAACGGCCGCTGCGCCCGCGCCCTCCTCCGGGGCGGCGGGACGCGGCTCGGGTTTGGCCGTGCTGATCTTCACCAGCAATGCCGCCACGGCCGCCAATAGGGGACCAACCACGGCGATTCGCCATGGCGCCTGCAACATCCACGCTCCTATGGATACCCAAATCAGCCACGCATTCAACCCGACAATCGCCACGGCGGCCGCCCACGCGAGCAGGCGCACCCAGCCGCGGTTGGCGAACTCGCCCATGCGCGTTTTGTCGTTGGTAAAACGGATGAGCGGGATCACCGCGAACGGAAGCTGCATACTGAGGATCACCTGGCTCAAAATCAGCAGGGAGTAGGTTCCTTTTTCGCCCATCCACCAGATCGTCAGCGCCGCCGGTACAATGGCGAGCGTGCGCGTCACCAGCCGGCGCAGCCACGGCCGCATCCGGAGATCGAGAAATCCCTCCATCACGATTTGTCCCGCGAACGTTCCCGTCAGCGTGGACGAAAGTCCGCTCGCCAGTAACGCAATAGCGAAAAGCATGCTCGCGAGCGCGGTGCCGAGCACCGGCTTGAGCAGCAAGTAAGCCTGATCGATTTGTGTTACCGTAATGCCGCGCGTGAAGAAAACCGTCGCCGCCAGCACCAGGATCGCGGCGTTCACGATGAGCGCGCCATTCAGCGCGATGACCGAGTCGATCAAATTGAAGCGGCACGCTTCCGCCTTTTGCAGGACCGCCGAGCCGAAACGCCGCGTCTGCACCAGCGCCGAATGCAGATATAGATTGTGTGGCATCACGGTCGCGCCCAGAATCCCGACGGCCACGTACAGGTTTTGATCGTTGAGACGCGGCACCAGGCCTCCGCCGAGCAGTCCAAGAGCCGGTTTCGCGAACGTCAACTCGACGATGAAGCATCCGGCGATGATGGCGATCAGGCCGAGCACCAAGGCTTCGATCAATCGAATCCCATAGCGCGAAAGCCACAAAACGAAGATCGTATCGAGTCCCGTGATCAGGACGCCGGGAAGCAGCGGTAATCCGAAGAGCAGCCGTAGCGCGATGGCCGCGCCTAAGACTTCCGCGAGGTCACAGGCGGCGATCGCGATTTCGCACAGAACCCAGAGTGCGTTGCAGACGGTGCGTGAATAATACTGGCGGCAGGCTTGCGCCAGATCGCGGCCGTCCACGATCCCCAGGCGCGCAGCCAGCGTCTGCAGCAGGATCGCCATTCCGTTCGACAGTACCAGCACCCATAGCAGCTGATATCCGAAACGCGCGCCGCCCTCGAGGTCGGTGGCCCAGTTCCCGGGGTCCATATAGCCCACGCTCACCAGATACGCCGGACCCGCGTAGGCCAGCAGCCGCCGTACCAGCGTCGGCCGGTGGATAGAGACGGTGGAGTGCACCTCCGGCAGCGAAGTTCGTGATAGCGCTGGTTTCATCCAGTAACTTAACTATAGTTTAATTGAAGAACTGTTGAATCGAGCGAAATCGGTGAGCGGCCGTGGCGCCGCTGCTCCCCCTCTTTCGGGGATCGGCGGTTTTGAGAGCAGGTGGATACTTTAGTACTGCCGCAACGAACGACCTCACCGTTTAGTCTTATAAATAGATTCGTTTGGCGGAACCCAAACGCTCCTCGACCCGTAGAATGAAATAGGAGTTCTCATGAAACCTGCTTTCCTGGCAATCCCCGGAGTATTCGGAATGCTGCTTCTCGGAGCGGGAACGGCCAGCGCCGCGGTGGATCCGGCGCTATTGGCTCTGATGCCGCCGGACTCCTCGTTCCTGTTCGGGATGCAGGTGCGGAATGTGCTGGCGTCTCCCTTCGGACACTTTGCGATCACGCAGCTCCCTCCCCAGAATGGAATGGTCATGTTCGCGGCCGCGACGGGCTTCGATTACCAGCATGACTTGCAGGAGATCGTCGGCGCATCAAACGGCACCGGATCCAGGCCGACCTTGATTCTGGCGCGCGGGAATTTTCAGCCCAGTAAGTTTCTGGCGCTGGCGGCCGTCGCGGGCGCGACAATCACCAACTACAACGGCACGCAGATCTTTGCGCCGCCAAAGGGCGTCACCTCGGTTGCATTTCTGGATTCATCGACGCTCGCGATCGGTTTCAATGATTCCCTCCAGGCCGCGATCGATCGCTATGCCTCGCATAAGCAGTTCGGCGGTCCCTTGGCGGACAAGGCAATCGCCGCCAGCGCCGCCTCCGACGCGTGGTTCGCGACCGTGACGCCGCCCATTCGATTCATTCCTCCGAACTCGACGGCGGTGCCCCTGAACGCGCTACAGCAGGTGCGCGAAGTCTCCGCCGGCGTGCGTTTCAACGACATGGGAATGATCGCTACCGGCGAATTGACAACCGTCTCCTCCCAGCAGGCTCAAATGCTGCAGGGTGTGCTGCAATTCCTCGCAGCGATGGCGCAGTCGAATACGCTGCAGAATCCGGGAGCGGCGCAGGCGGCGGCGCTGATCTCGTCGGCGCAGTTCACCGTGAACGGAACGGCGCTCGACATTATGATTCCGGTCCCGGAACAGACGCTGGAACAAATGTATTCCGCGCGGCCAAAACCCAAGGAAAAGGCGTCTCTCCGCTAGGCTTGCGGAACCACCCCGCTTGGCGGGGTTATTGCGCGGCCGATGGCGAGCCGTTCTCTGCGAAACCGGGAAGGTGAATGAGCGGGCCGAAAAGTGCCTGCGCGCGCTCGTCTCTCTTCGTAACGATTGGCGTCTTTGAGCTATCATCTTCAAAAATGAGCGTTCCCCAAGGTTCCGTTCCGCATCGGCCCATGGGCCGAACCGGCGTTCAGATTTCCGCGCTGGGCATTGGAGGCTGGCACCTCGGCCGCGCATCCACGCAGGACCTCAGCACGCGTATCGTGCGGGAAGCAATGGATGCCGGCGTGAACTTCTTCGACAACGCCTGGGATTATCACGACGGCCTTTCCGAGGAACGCATGGGCCGCGCTCTCGAAGGTGTCCGTCACCAGACGATCCTCATGACCAAAGCGTGCACGCACGGGCGGGGCAAGGATGTCGCGCTGCGCCAGCTCGAAGATTCGCTGCGCCGCTTGAAAACCGATTATCTCGACGTGTGGCAAATCCATGAAGTGATTTATTGGAACGAGCCCGAGTTGATCTTCGCGCCGGGCGGCGTCATCGAAGCCATCGATCAGGCGAAGCGCCAGGGGAAAGTTCGTTTCGTGGGCGTCACCGGACACAAACATCCCGAGATTCACCTGCGGGTGCTGGCGCACGAGTATGCCTTCGACACCATTCAGATGCCGCTCAACTGCATGGACGCGCATTTCCATAGCTTCCAGCAGCGCGTGCTTCCGGAAGCGGCGCGCCGCGGGATGGCCGTGTTCGGAATGAAGAGCCTCGGCGGCGGGGGCGAAATTGTGACGAGCGGCTCGGCCTCCGCCGGGGAAGCTCTGCGCTACGCGATGAGTCTTCCCGTGGCGACCACCATCAGCGGGATCGATTCACTCGAGGTGCTTCATCAGAACCTCGCTGTGGCATGTGAATTTCAGCCGATGAACGAATCTGAGATGCAGGCATTGCGCGATCGAGTACGAGCAGTCGCAAGCGATGGACGTTACGAGCTCTACAAAACCTCCATCGCCTATGACGGTCAGGAAGCGCGCCGGCAACACGGATTCCCTCCGATGTCCCAAGTGCCCGCTTAACATACGGGCGTCACGCGATCCGGCGTGGCGCCAAGACGATCTGCTTTTCGTTCGGCAAGCCCTTGTTCCCGTGACAAGAAGCATCTCTCGAATTCAATCGCATTACCGACCTCGCACTTTCGTTCGCCGCTATTTTGGCATGGTATCCTTGGACATCCACAAAGGCTCGCTTTCTGTATCGGGGGTTCCTTTGAACGTTAGTGATCTGTTCCCATCGCCGTGGCTCTACCCCGCGCCACAAACACCACGCTATTTGCGAACTTTCCGGCTCTCAATCCCGAAGCGACGGCAAGTTTGACATTACAACGCTTCGCCGCGATGTACTGGCAATGCAAGTTGAGGACATCCGCGATCTGCCTGGAACAGCGTGGAGTCGCTCACAAGTGCATTTGGCCGCTATCGTTTCACCACCATCGAATTGAGCAACTGCTGAAGTCAATATCCCCAAGGAGAAATTACCCATGAACTCTGCGCACAGAAACTTGAATCGCGCGCTTCCCCATAGCGGCTCTTATAAAAAAGCCGTCTCACGAATCACTTTCTGTGTACTGGGAGGATTGTTGCTGACCCCCTTCCTGGCGCAAGCGGCGTCGGTTACGCTGAACCTCGGCCAGACCGCGCAGAACTTCACGATGACTGGCATCGGGCCAAACGGGAGCGGCCTCGGCCAGTATTTCGTGACCATGGGCGCCTGCACCCCTTCCGGAGGCAACACCACCTGCATACTTTCCGGTTCATTTACGGGAACCGCTCCGGGACTTACATCCGGCACCTATAGTCTGAACACTACCTACGTCGGCACCGGGACGAGTCCGTTGCAGGGAGTCCAACAAGCCCCTGGTTCCATCTACTTTTCCTTTTCCTCCATCCCCGCAAGCGCGACCATGACATTGACCTTGGTTTCCTCCAGTGGCACTGTCGTTGTGCCGATTGAAGCAAACAGCCAGTTCGCCCCCGGCGCTACGTTCGGCTTCCTCTATGGTTCTTCCGCGACTTGCAGCGGTGCGGCCGTCTCCCCTTGTTCGGTGGCGACCGTGGGTCTCACCGCGGGGGCCGTGATCACAGGACCGGTCACAGGCAGCGCCACATTTAATCAAAGCAATACCTATTACTTCTCCCAGCTCGCGTTCGCGGGCGGCTGGCAAACGACTCTCACCTATGTCAACTACTCCCCGCAGACGGTCACTTGCACGACCAATTTCTATTCCGACTTAGGAAGCCCATTGCTGATCCCGTTTAGCGATGAAACAATTTCGACCCGCACCGATACGCTTCCCCCGGGGCAATCCATACACGTTCAGACGATTGCCAATCTAAACGTCGCGGACACCGAAGGATGGGCCCAAGCTACCTGCACTGGACCGGTCCAGGCGAGCTTGCTTTACCGTCTGTATTCGGCGGGAGTCCCGGTCGGCGAGGCCGGCGTGAACGCCGAGACGGCAGCCACCACTGAGTTCGCTACGTTTGCCCAGACGGCGACCGGCTTCTCCTATGCGAATCCTTCCACCACGCAGTCGGCCACGATTACGGTTGAAGTGTATAGCGCCACGGCAGCGATACTGGGAAGTAAAATCATGACTCTCGGGCCGTTAGCGCATGGCTCCGCGAACGTGGGTCCCTTGCTCGGACTGTCAAGTTTTACCGGATTCCTGAAGATCACCTCCACCATCCCCATCATCAGCGTGTCGCTGAATGCGGAAGCGTTCCCGGTTTTCTCTTCATTGCCTCCGGGCGATCTGCCCGGTTCCACCCCGCTCGTGAATTAGTCGACCTGAGGAAACGGGGTCAGCCTTCCGGCTGATCCCTTCTCCGGATCGGCTCAATCGAATGCCGCTCAGCGCCTGCGAAAGAAGAGAGCCCCGAGAAACGCTCCGGCGGCAAATGCGACGGCAAGCGGCCGCAGATCCGTGTACGGCACGAAGCGCGTTCCGCTCTCGGTGATCTCCAGCGCGCCCGCCGGAAATGCCCGCACGCCGCCACCGCCGCCTCCGCCTTCCCCGTGCCTTGCTTGGGTTGCGTCGGTTTCATTGGTTCCCTCAGGAGTTCCGGTCTCATGATCGGAACGGTGTTTGCCATGGCCCGAACCGAAACCGCCGCCAAAGCCGTAGGCGATTTTCGCGATGGGAACCACAGTCTTCCCGTTCACCTGTATGGGGTCGCCGTAAACAGTCTTCACCGTCGCCGTGGACCCGAGCTTTTCACTGATACTTTCGAGCAGATCTGACGCAGTCATATGAGGACCTCCTTACGAGACCAGCATAGCGGCTGCGCAACACGGAAGAAATCGTGTCTTACGCGCCTGCGCTCCACGCTACTTCGCGTTGAGAGCCACGACGCCCGGCAGTTCGATCCCCGCCAGAAACTCGAGCGAAGCCCCGCCGCCGGTGGAAACGTGCGAAATCTTATCCGCCACGCCCGCCGACTTGATCGCCTTCTCCGAATCGCCGCCTCCCACCACGCTGATCGCCCCGGCCGCCGACGCTGCCGCTACCGCTTTCGCGAGCGCCACGGTTCCCGTATCGAACGGCGGCATCTCAAAGACGCCCATCGGGCCGTTCCAGATGATCGTCCTCGCCCCCGCGACGACACTCTCGTAGTTCGCGATGGTCTTCGGGCCGATGTCTAAACCCATTTTGCCGTCGGGCACGCGATCGGCGACTTCGTTCTCCGCCCCGGCTTTAAACTCGGATGCCACCACGTGATCGACCGGCAGCACGAGCTTCCCGCCGGCTTCCGCGAGCAGCTGTTTCGCGAGATCGATCTTGTCTTCTTCGACCAGCGACTTGCCGGTCGATTCGCCGCGCGCTCGCAGGAACGTATACGCCATGGCGCCGCCGATCAGAAGCTTGTCGACGACTTTCATGAGGTTCTGGATCACTTCGATCTTATCGGAGACTTTCGCGCCGCCCAGGATCGCCACGCACGGCCGCGCCGGATTCTTCGTCACCTTGTTCAGATATTCGAGTTCTTTGTCCATCAATAGGCCCGCTGCCGCTTGTTTCACGTAGGCGATCATGCCGACCGTCGAGGCGTGCGCGCGATGCGCGGAGCCAAACGCATCGTTCACGTAGACGTCGCACAGAGACGCAAGCTGCCGGGAGAACTCCGCATCGTTCTTTTCTTCCTCGGGATGAAAGCGCAGGTTTTCGAGCAGCAGTACTTCGCCCGGCTTCGGCAGCATCGCCACAACCTTTGGACCGACGCAATCGGGGGCCATCGCGACCGGCTTCCCGAGCAGCTTCGCGAGCCGCTCCGCACAAGGAGCCAGGCTCATTTCCGGATTCGGTTTGCCTTTGGGACGTCCCAGGTGGCTCGCCAGAATCAGGGCGGCGCCGTGATCCAGCGCATATTGAATGCTGGGCAGCGAGGCTTTGATGCGCTTATCGCTGGTGATTTCTTTTCCGCCGGGTGCCAGCGGGACGTTAAAATCCACCCTCATGAAAACGCGTTTCCCCGAAAGATCGAGGTCGCGGATAGACAGTGCGCTCATGCTCTATTATGTTCGAATTCGAGCCCGGAGTTTACGGGTATTTGATGCCGAATGCCAGCCAATATTCTTTCGGCAGCTTCTGCGGACGAAAGTCGGCGCCGCACCAGATGTGCTTGGTGTAACCCGTGGCGATTTTGCGCCCCGTCGCGGAATCGGCGATGTCGTAATCGAAGCGCGGCATGCGCGGACTGGCGTCGGCGAGCGTGGTCGAAATCACGATTTCATCGTCGTAGCGTGCGGGCGTGATGTACCGGCAATTGGCCTCGGCGACCACCAATAAATAGCCGCCCGCCTCGATATCGCGATAGCGAATTCCAGATGTCCGGCAGAATTCGACGCGCCCCACCTCCATCCAAATGAAGTAATTTGCGTAATAGACCACCCCCATCTGGTCGGTTTCGGCATAGCGCACGCGCAGACGGGTTTCGACGGCTTCCATCCTGTCAGGGTAGCGGATGGAGCAGGGCAGCGCGACCGAAATCCGCGAAACCAAAAGCATGCGGAATCAGTCTGTTACTATGACCAGAGAGCGCGCGTTCCATCGTGCGCAAATGACCGAGGAGCGCACAGCGAGGGACGTCGCCGGCAGTGAAAAGTTTTGAGCCACGGCCCGCTGCGTTGTGCGCGATGTCAAAGACAGAGTGCGTATCCGAGTTCTTTTTTTTGGCCTGGTTCGCGACGTCGTGGGTCTCCGCGAGGACTCTCTGGACGTCGCCGACGGCGGCCGTCTGGATCAGGTTTTCGAACATTACGCGAAGCGCTTTCCGAGGTTGCGCGAAATGTCGGGGAGTATCGTTCTGGCGTTGAATCAACAGTTTTCTTCACCATCGGCGCCGCTGGCCGAAGGCGACGAGGTGGCCTTGCTGCCGCCGGTCAGCGGCGGTTCTGGGCCTCAGCCGCACGGCGGGCCTTATACGCATGAGATCACCGATCCCGGCGGAAACTTTTTCGCCCTTACGCGTCAACCGATCGACGGCACGGCCCTCGCGCACCGATTGCTGCGCGGCGAAGACGGCGCGTTCGTCAACTTCGAAGGGGTGACACGCAACAATACCAAGGGCCGCGCCACGCGATACCTCGATTACGAGTGCTACGAAGCGATGGCCGTGAAGATGATGGCCGAGATCGGGCGCGAAATCGCCTCGTCGCACGCCATCAGCCGCATCGCCATGGTCCACCGGCTGGGGCGCGTCGAAATCAGCGAGACCAGCGTCGCAATCGTCGTCACCGCGCCGCATCGCAAACCGGCTTTCGACGCCGCCCTCGAAGGCATCAATCGCCTGAAGCGCACAGTGCCCGTGTGGAAGAAAGAATACTTCGCCGACGGCGAAGTGTGGGTCGACGGGGAATGGGACGAGTCCATCGTCAAAGCGCGTTGATAAAACGCGCATTAAAAATAGACACGTTGAGCGCACGCACCATTCTCAAGCGCGCCGCCCTGTTGACAGCTCTGCTGTCCGCGACCGGATTGACCGCCCAGGAGCCGGTTTACAAAATCGATGTCCGCCTGGTGCGGCTGCTGGTGACCGTGAAGAACTCGGCCGGCGACCTGATCGGTTCACTCGATCGCAGCTTGTTTCACGTCACCGATAATGGAGTGCCGCAGGAGATCGCCGTCTTTGAGCGGGAGACGGCGCAGCCGCTTTCCGTGACGCTTCTCCTGGATATCAGCGGCTCGACAGGGAAGGACCTGAGATACGAGACCACTTCGCTTAACAAATTCCTGGACGCGTTTATCGAGGAAGGAAATCCGCAGGACGCGGTGGCGCTGTATACGTTCAACTGGCAGGTGACCCTGCTCAATTCGTTCACGCGCCGCATCAGCCGCGTGGAAGATAATCTCAAGGTTCTGAAATCCGAGGGCGGAACATCTCTTTATGACGCCGTTTATCTGGCGGCTCCGGATCTGCGCAATCGCCAGGGGCGGCACGTGATTGTGGTGGTGACCGATGGCGGCGATACGACCAGCATGAAAAGTTATCGCGATGCGGTGGAGTCCGCGCAAAGGGCGGATGCGGTGGTCTACGCGATTGTCGTTATTCCCATCACCAATCCCGCCGGACGCAATACGGGAGGCGAACACGCGCTCGAAACGATGGTCGACTCGACCGGCGGACGCATGTTCTATCCCGCGGTCGGCGCCGAACTCGACCACGCGTTCGTGGATATCCTGCGCGATTTGCGGACGCAATATTTGATCGGATACTATCCGCGCGGCGTGCCGCAGGGCGATCGCAATTTCCACACGGTGCGCGTAGCGCTGGAGAACCGGGATTTGCGGGTCTCCACGCGCACCGGATATTATGGAGATTCACACTAGGATGAAAAAGGGGACAGACTACTCTGTCCCCTTCCGTAAATTTCTGACTTCACGAGCGAGCGTGGGAGTGGACAGAGCGGTCTGTCCCCTTTTTCATAGAGGAAATTGTGGCAGGAAAAATAAGCAACGCGAAGGCTCCCGCCCATACGCTCGCGGAAAGCCGCTACCTGCAGGACCTGATCGATAACCGCGTTCCCGTGCGTATTCATCTGGCGGATGACAGCGAACTCGAAGGAACAATCGAGTTTTACGACGCCCGCTTTCTGCGGCTTACACGAGAGAGTGAGCCCAACGTGTTCGTTTACAAGCACGAAATCAAATATCTTTACGAACTCGGCGGCGAGCTCGGCGAGTGAGCGGCTTCGTCGATAAGGCCGCGGCCATCGCGCGCGAGGCCGGTTCCGTGATTTCGCGGCTCGCCGACCGGCATATCGGCTTTGAGCTGAAGGGCGCCTTCGATCTGGTCACCGAAGCAGATCGCGCCAGCGAACATCTCATTGTCGAACGTCTGCGCCAGCACTTTCCGTCGCACACCGTCGTCGCCGAAGAAGGCGGCGCGCACCGAGGGAACATCGGAGTATCGCTGGTACGTCGATCCTCTCGACGGCACCACGAACTTCGCGCACGGATTCCCGGTTTACAATGTCACGCTAGGACTGGAGCACGCGGGCGAACTGATCGCGGGCGTGATCTACGATCCCACGCGCGATGAAATGTTCCAGGCCGAAAAGGGCGGCGGCGCTTTTCTCAACGGCAAGCGCGTTCACGTCACGAAGACCGAACGCATAGAGGATTCGCTCTCCGCCACCGGCTTCCCTTCCCGCAAACGCCACCAGAACATCAACGTGCACTTCTACTATCAGTTCGCGATGCAGTCGCACGGCGTGCGGCGCGCGGGAGCGGCTGCGATCGACCTGGCTTACGTCGCCTGCGGACGGCTCGATTACTTCTGGGAGTTCAATCTGAATCCCTGGGACATGGCCGCAGGAGTATTACTGGTCCGCGAAGCGGGCGGCACGTGCACGGACATGCACGGCCAACCGTTCGATCTGCGCGGTCCTCACGTGCTGGCCGATAATGGAGTGCTTCATCAGCCGGTGGTCGATCTGATGCAGAGGATCTTCCGCGGCGATTTTCCAGTCCCTCTACCCAGCATGCCAAATAATACGCCAACGTAATCTGCCATTCTAGCGTGGCATAATAGGTGTCATGAAGAACTTCCATTTGCCTCTGCCAGAAGAAACGTACGCGGAACTTCGCGCCGAAGCCGAGCGGGCCAAAGTTTCCGCCACGGCTGTGGCGCGCGAAGCAATTTCCACTTGGCTACAGGCTCGAAAAAAACTCGCCCAGCAGCACGCCATCCGAAAGTACGCCGCGGCGATGGCAGGCACGAGTTTGGACCTGGATCCAGTGCTCGAATCGGCGGCGATCGAAGAGCTCCTATCATTCGATCGGGAAGCCTGATGAGACGTGGCGACGTGTACTGGGCGGAATTGGCGCCACGCTCAGGATCTGAGCAGTCCGGCCGGCGTCCCGTCGTTCTTGTCTCCAACGACGGTTTCAATCAAACGCCTGGATGGCGTTCGCTCATCGTGGTTCCGGTCTCCACCTCGTCCTCACAAGCTGTCCGTGGACCGACAGTCGTGGCAATTCCGGGCGGCGTCGCGGGTTTGACGCGAACGAGCCACGCGGTCTGCCATCAGGTAACCACCCTTGACCGCGCGAAACTCGGTAAACACATCGGAATACTTCCCCGCGAGCTAATGCGGAGTCTCACGGAAAGCCTGAAGGCAGCGATGGATCTAGACTAGAACTAATCCCCCGCCGCGTGGGCGATTTCGGGTTTCTGGATCTGCGTCAGAATCGCCTGTGCTTCGGCTTCCGTGAATTCCTGCGTCTTGTTCGAATGGTTCATCGAGCAGAACTTCGGACCGCACATGGAACAGAACGCCGCGTCCTTGAAGCCCTCTTCCGGCAGCGTCTCGTCGTGATACGCCTGCGCGGTTTCCGGATCGAGCGAGAGCGCGAACTGCTTCTTCCAATCGAAGGCGAAGCGCGCGCGCGATAGTTCGTCGTCGCGATCCTGAGCGCCGGGACGATGCCGCGCGATGTCGGCCGCGTGTGCGGCGATCTTATAGGCGATCAGTCCCTGCTTCACGTCCTCGCGATTTGGCAGGCCCAGATGTTCCTTGGGCGTCACGTAGCACAGCATGGACGCTCCGTACCAGCCGATCATGGCCGCCCCGATCGCCGAGGTGATGTGATCGTAACCGGGCGCGAAATCCGTGACCAGCGGCCCCAGCGTATAGAAGGGCGCCTCCTGGCAGATTTCGTTCTCTTTATCGACCTGCATCTGGATTTGATCCATGGGAATATGCCCAGGACCTTCAATCATCACCTGAACGTCATGCTTCCACGCGATGCGGGTCAGCTCTCCTAATGTGTTGAGTTCGCCGAACTGCGCGGCGTCGCTGGCGTCGGCAATGGAGCCGGGGCGCAGGCCGTCGCCCAGCGAGAAGGTCACGTCGTACTTCTGGAAAATCTTGCAGATGTCCTCGAAGTATTCGTAGAGAAAATTCTGTTTGTGATTCTTAACCATCCATTCGGCTAAGATGGCCCCTCCGCGGCTGACGATGCCTGTGATACGGCGGGTGGTCAACGGAATGTACTGGACCAGCACGCCGGCGTGGATGGTCATGTAATCGACACCCTGCTGGGCCTGTTCCTCGATGACATCGAGCATCACTCTGATGTTGAGGTCCTCCACGCGGCGCACGCGGGCGAGCGCTTCATATAACGGCACCGTGCCGATCGGGACCGGCGATTCGTCGATGATCGCCTGGCGGATGCGCGGGATGTCGCCGCCCGTGGATAGATCCATGACGGTATCGGCGCCGTAGCGCACCGAGTAGCGGAGCTTCTCCAGTTCCTCGTCGATGTTCGACGTGGTCGCGGAGTTCCCGATGTTCGCATTGACCTTGCACAGGGAGGCCACGCCGATGCACATCGGCTCCAGTTTCTTGTGGTTGATATTGGCCGGGATGATCATCCGGCCGCGCGCCACTTCGTCGCGCACGGTATCAGGCGCCAACCGTTCCCGGCGGGCGACGTACTCCATTTCTTCGGTAACCCGGTTCTGACGAGCGTAATGGATCTGCGTGCGAATTTTATCGCCCTCGCGCTTGGCCACCCATTCTTGTCTCATAATGCCTTGATTATATGCGAGAACCTACCCCGTGCGAAGGAAGGCCTTGTTCTTCCCGGAATTTTGTCACCTCGGGTCGGACGTGGAGTGCAAGCAAAGGCCCTAGTACCTTTCCCTAATCTCCAAAATCCACTCGATCAAAAGTTTCAATTGGCCCTTTCGCGCCAGTCCTCAATCCACTCGATAGAAAGTTTTAATTGGACCGCGCGCCCCGCCGCGCTTTACGCTCGATGTATGGTTATCGACACTATGGAACCACGTCAGTTTGATGCGTCCGTGCTGCATCGGGTGAGCGGCATTGTCAGCTCCGAATTATCTCTCGACGAGATGCTCGGGGAAGTGGTTGGCCTTACGGCGCGCGTCTCGGGCTGCGACGCGTGTCTGGTTTACCTGGTCGAATCGGAGACCGGTGAATTTGTGCTGCGCGCGTCACTCGTGCCGCACGCCAGGGATTTGGGCAATCTTCGCATGAAAATGGGCGAAGGCGTGACGGGCTGGGTGGCCGAACACCAGTCGCCCGTGGCGCTCAGTTCGAATGCCACATCGGATACACGATTCAAGCTTTTTCCGGCGTTGATCGAGGATACGTACGAAGCGTTCCTTTCGGTCCCGCTAGTGAACAAGGGCAAAGCGATCGGCGTCGTCAATGTGCATCATCGCGCCAAACACGAACACACGCCCGAGGAGATCGCGACGATTTCCTTCATCGGCGAGCAGATGGGCAGCGCCATCGCGAAAAGTCTCCTGGAGGAGGAGAACGCCCGGCTGACGGAGGAAACAGCCGAGATGAAGCGGCAGCTCGAAACGCGCAAAGCCGTGGAACGTGCCAAAGGCATTCTGCAGAAGCGGCACGGACTTTCGGAGGAAGAGTCCTATCTGCGCATGCGCAATGAGAGCCGCCGCCTGCGGAGGCCGATGAAGGATCTGGCCGACGCGATCATTCTTTCCGAAGAGCTGGCTCGCAAGGAAGGCTCGTCCGCACAAGCGAGCTGAGTGCCGAGACTTAGGTTTGAAGTTGCCACGCGTGGGGCAGGCCCCCGGCCTGCACCGGACCTCCGTCCGGCTCTTCTGAGCATGCCAAATATAGGGCTGGCTGAGAGCCAGCCGCAGCCTGGGAGGCTGCCCCACAAGCCTTACCGACGCGATCATTCTTTCCGAAGAGTGTCTCGCAAGGAAGGCCCGTCGGCACTGGGCCAAGCGGCCTATGCGTTGAGAGCCCCAATTGAGACACCGCCGTTCTGCGCTGTTGAGCGCCGATCCACTCGGCGAACCGCTCGACATGCTGGTCGTGGTGGAGGAACGCGCATACGGGAAGGCCCGTAAAGTCTTCGGCCAATGCGGCGCTGGCACCGCCCTCGACGTGCCATAGCACCAGTCCGCAGCGCTCCAGCAGCCCGTGTTCCCGCAGCCAGGCCGCCCGTTTCCGAGCCAGTTTCAGGCACGGCCAATCCGTTCCTGAAATCAGAAACACAGCATTCCGGCCATGCACGTGCGGGAGCGCTTCATGCGCGGCCATCCCCGTAATGTCGATTGCGGCGTGAGCGAGCGTTGCGGCGATCCGTCGCGCGATTTCACTGACCGGGGCGGCGCTTGCGGCCGCGAGTATGACGCATCCCGACAAATCGGAGGGAGACGCTGGAGCGATCGTTTCCGGCCCTTCGGCAAGTGGTACGGCTTCGGTATTCGTCATGACACTTCTATAGTGCAATCGCGGCTCCACGTCTCGCGCCAGGAAATCAGCGAGATTGCCGCAGGGCCTTACGTCAGAATGTCGCGAAAACGGCCATTTTGTCGCGCTTGTGAGGCATAAGAAAACGGCGCTAAGGTCAGTACCATCCGCACCGCCGAAATGCATGAAAAAGGGGACAGACTACTCTGCCCCCTTTCGCGGAATGTTCTGACTTTGCAAGCGTAGACAGAGCTGCCTGTCCCGCTTTCCACTTGCGTGCCGCGCGCCTAGCGCCCGCCGAGTTCCTTCGACATCGCGGCGACGTTCGTGCTCGCCTGTCCTTGCATGGGGCCGGGGATGGCGGCCGATTGCTGGCTATATTTCAGGCCGGCCTGGACCTTGGTGCGATCCTGGGTGAGCTTGCCGAGCTGGTAATTGGCCAGGCCCAGATAAAAATAGGTGTTGCCCAGCATCTGCGGCGTGCCTTTCACCAGCGGTTCGGCGGCCTTCATATCGCGATCGCATTCCGCCCACGCCTGGCGCGCGCAAGCACCGGCACCGCCATAAAAATATCCAACCCCGAGGTAGGCGTCCTTCTTCCGCGTCCAATCCGCTTCGCTGACGCCCTCGGGCTTGGCCTTCTTGCTCATTACCGCGACGAGTTTGGTCGCGAGCGCCCCGTTGGAAGTGCCGCCCACCGCGTAATACAACGCGTCTTCGTTATCGGGACGTCCCACTAAAATCTTCTGCGCGCCGGCCGTGGCTTTCGCCGTGCTTTGTTTGGCAAGGGCGGCGAGATAGGCGGCCGCCAGCGTGTCCACGTGCTTGCTCTTGCCGTTCTGCGCCAGCAGTACATCGCCAAGCTCGATCGTCACCGCCAGATCGGAGGCTTGCACGGCCCCGATCGACAGAGCGTATTCGGAGTATTCGTCGGCGCCCTTGGCGAACTCGATCACGTCGGCCGCGGCGTCGCCCTTGGCGATAATCGCACGCGAAGCCTTCGAGACCTGGGGGGCCATGGTCTTTATTTTGCCCGCGTCCTTGCTCTCAACGGCCGCCTTGAGGGCATCGAAATCGGCATTCAAATCCGCTTGGGCCCAAGCCATCCCGCTCAATGCAATCAGTCCAATAACAGCTATGCGCATCTTTTTCCTCGCTTCCAGCAACTTTAAATTATACTCTGATCGTTCAACCTTCTCCAAGGGATGGCGGAGCCCGGATGTCCTTGTCTGCTTCGCGTTGGCGACGCGCCGTGCGACATTGTAAAAGAGCCGCCTTCCTTCATGTCCGGAGATCCCATTTCCCGTCCGGCCTTCGGCGATGCCGGTCAAGCCCCTGGTCACGCCCGTCAGATAAGCTGGCCCGGCCCGGCCTACTGCGATGTGAGCCTGCCCGTGCCGCTCGATCAATTCTTTACCTACTCCATGCCGGAAACGCTGCGGCAGCGTGTGCGGATCGGCTGCCGGGTGCTGGTTCCGTTCGGAAAGCGCAAGCTGAGCGGCGTCGTGATGAGGGCTCACGACGATCCTCCACATGGCTCCGCAAAAGAGATTCTGAGACTACTGGATGAAGAACCCGTGCTGGATGCCGAGCTGTTGAAACTCGGCCAATGGGTTTCCGAATACTATTGCGCGCCCCTCGGTGAGACGCTGCGCGCGATGACGCCTCTTTCGGGCGAAATGCGGCGCGGCAAAATCTATTCGCTGACCAGCAACGGCCGCGACGTCGCGCGTCAGTTGCATCTTGGCGACGTTCCCGATGATGCCGCCGCACAGATTCTCCGTTTGCTGGACGCGCGATCGCTCACCGAATCTTCCCTCACGGGCAAATTCCCCAAGGCTTTGGCGATTTTGCGATCTCTCCAGAAAAATGGGCTGGTGGAAGCCGAAGACGTCGCCGCCGAGCGCGATCCCCTGCGCGCCTCCGCCGGGCGCTTGCGTGTCGAGTTTCTCGCGAGGGCGGAAAAACTCCCGAAGCAGCAGCGTGAGCTGCTTTCCTATCTCGAACTGCATCCCGGATCGCACAACGTCGCTGAAGTCGAGAAGCTGGTTCCCAAGGCCAGCGTGGCGGCACGGGCGCTCGCCCGCAACAACCTTGTGCGGCTCACGCTGGAAGCCGTGCATTCGGCGAGCGGGCCGATTCGCACTCCGCACCATCTGAATGTTCATCAGCAGGCGGCATTCGATCAGGTGCGCGACGCGCTCACCGCATCACGCTTCCAAACATTTCTCCTCGAGGGCGTGACCGGCTCCGGCAAGACCGAAGTCTATCTGCGAGCTATCGAGGAGACGCTGGCGCTGGGCCGCGGCGCACTGATGCTGGTTCCCGAAATCGGGCTGACGCCAGCGGTGGCGGGACAATTCCACCAGCGTTTCGCGGGTAAAGTTGCCATGCTGCATTCCGCCTTTCACGACTCCGAGCGAGCGCAGGAGTGGCGGCGCATTCGCTCGGGCGAGGCGTCGGTGGTAGTGGCGACGCGCTCCGGCGTGTTTTCGCCGGTGCGGAATCTCGGTCTCATCCTGGTGGATGAGGAGCACGATCAAAGTTATAAGCAGCAGGAAACTCCTCGATACCACGGCCGCGACGTCGCGGTGATGCGCGCCCGGGATGCCGGCGCCGTCGTGATCCTCGGTTCGGCCACGCCGAGTCTGGAAACGCGCTACAACGCCGCGACTGGAAAATACGTGCGCCTGGCTTTGCCGGAACGCATCGAGAAAAGACCGATGCCGCGTGTGACCTTGATCGACATGCGCCAGGAGTTTTTGGAAACGCGCAAGCAAACGACTTTTTCGCGCGCGCTTCTCGAAGCGATCGACGAGCGCCTCCAAAACGGCGAGCAGACCATGCTGCTGTTGAATCGCCGCGGCTTCTCCAGCTTCGTCGCCTGCCGCGCCTGCGGCGAGCGCGTTCAATGCGCGAACTGTTCGGTGACCCTTACGTTTCACCGGCGCGACCGCCGCATGTTGTGCCATTACTGCAACTATTCGGAACGCGTACCGGAGCACTGCCCCCAGTGTGGCAGCGAACACATTCAGTTCCTCGGGTTAGGATCGGAACGTCTAGAAGAAGAGCTGCATGGGGCATTTCCGAAGGCTCGTGTGGCGCGCTTGGATCGAGATTCGGTGCGCGGAAAGCACGATTATGAAACCGTGTTGTCGGCGTTTCGCGCGGGAGATTATGATGTGCTGGTCGGCACGCAGATGATCGCCAAGGGTCACGACATTCCGAATGTCACGCTGGTCGGGATCGTGAACGCGGATATCGGCTTGGGCTTGCCTGATTTTCGCGCCGCCGAGCGGACCTTCCAGCTCCTGACGCAGGCGGCGGGCCGCGCCGGACGCGGCGAGACCCCGGGCATCGTGCTGATTCAGACGATCAATCCGGATCATTACGCCGTGCGCTGCGCTGCCGCGCAGGACTACGAAGCGTTCTACGGAAAAGAAATTGAGTTCCGGCATTCCATGTTGTATCCGCCGTTTTCGTCGCTGGCGAATGTGATCGTGCGAGGGACGCGCGAAGAGGAGGCGTTATCGCGCAGCGCGGCTCTGGGACGCTTGCTGCAGCCCGCTCCGGAAGGCGTTCGCGTGCTGGGTCCGGCCGCCGCCGCCATGGCGCGCCTGAAGAACGAGTATCGTTATCAGATGTTGGTGAAAGCATCCACCCGCAAGGGCCTGGCGGCGGTGCTCGCGGAATTGCGGCGCTACGCGCAGGCGGAAAAATGGAACCCGACGTCGCTGGTGATCGACGTCGACCCGATGACGCTGATGTGATGAGAGATGTAGTGAGACTCATTTGAACATGCAGACGGGCATCCGCGAATACCTCATCGTCGACGATAATCTGCGACTCGCCATGCGCTTTTTCGGGCAGGCCACCGGCACGGGAGAAATCTCAAATCTGCCCGGAGGATTGGCCATCTGGTCGGGCATCGAGTACGGCGTCTTCAATATCGCCATGCTCGATGGTCCTCCCGAGGGCGAGCACGGATTGGCGGAGCGTATTGCCGACGCCGCGCGCTTCTTCAAGCCGCGCACCGGGCGATGGTCGTTCTGGTTGTGTGAAGATCATCTGGACGTTCACCAGCTGCGGCGTGCGCGCGCCACGTTTGCGGATTTCGGTCTGCGTCCCATTTCGCATCCCCCCGGCATGATCGCTGCGTCGCTCGCTCCGCCGCGCGGTTCGCTGCCGACGCTGCGCATCGAACCGGTCGAGACGCCTTCCCAGCAATATTCCTTTGCGGAGATCACGGCGCTCTCGTTCGAAATTCCCTATGTAGTCGCCGACGCCGTCTATGGTCAGCCACGGGCTTGGACAGGCGACTATCACGGCGTCGTGGGAACGGTCGAGGGGCGCGTCGTGGCGATCGCGGCGATCGTCGAAACCAAGGATGCCATCGGCATTTATTCACTGGCGACGCATCCCGCTTTTCGCCGGCGAGGATATGGCGAGGCGCTGTTGCGGGAGACCGTCGCTCAGGTGGAAAAGCGCTCCGGCCCCCGCAGGATCGTGCTCCAGGCGAGCGAGGCGGGACACGCCCTGTACCGCCGATTAGGGTTCCGGGACGTCACCCGCTTCGCCGTCTACCTGACGAAGTAGAATCGGAGTAGACGTATGTGGCTCCTGTGGCTAGCTCTGTTGGCGCAATCGACGGGCCGGCTGGCACAATCAACGGATCTGCCGGCGCAATCTCCGGACCTCGTGGAGCAAGGCGACCGGGCCTTGGACGCCAAGCAATACGATCGCGCCGTCGAACTATTTTCGAAAGCCGCTCGCGCCGATCCGAAAGACTACGCCGCCGAATTTCAACTGGGCCTGGCCTACAGTTTGCTCGGTAAAGACGCAGATGCGATTCCTCACTATAAAGCCGCGCTGACGCTGAAGCCCGACCTGGCCGAGGCGCAGCTCAATCTCGGGTTATCGCTTTTGCGGATCAAAGATCCGGCCGCGGCGCAGCCTTATCTTGAATCGGCGCTCGCGGCCAAACCTTCGGCGACCGCGGAGTCCGCACTCGGACGATCCCTTGAGCGCCAGGGCAATCTCGCGGCGGCTGAACCCCACCTGCGAAAAGCCATCGCCATGGATCCCACGCGCCGCGACGATCTTCTCGAACTGGCGTCGCTCTATGAAAGCGCGAAACAGGGCGATCAGGCGATGGCGATTTATCGCGAGTTCCCGGACCGTCCCCAGGCGCAGGAACGTTTGAGCGTGCTGCTGGCGGACGCGGGACAGCCAGCCGAGGCGATCTCGGCTCTGGAAGCCGCCGTCGCGGCCTCTCCCACCGAGGAGAATCGTCTCGCCCTGGCGCAGGCTTACGTGAACGCCAAACAGCTCGCCAAGGCGGAACCGATCGTGGCGATGCTGGTGGACCTGGAGCCGCGGGATCGCGAAACGCGTTTGTTCTATGGAAAAATTTTGCGCGACGAAAGGAAATTGCCGGAAGCGGCGACGCAATTTGAAATCCTCCTGGAGAGCCATGCGGATGTTCCCGAGCCGTGGAGCGAACTGGCGAACGTGCTGATGGTGATGCAGCAGTATCCCCGGGCGCTGGATGCGCTGGATCACGTGCGCGCGTTGGGCGCGGAAAAGGCCGGCGACGTTTTTTATCGCGCGCTCGCGTTGGACCATTTGAACAAGCGGGCCGAGGCGATCGAAAGCTACCGCCGGTTTCTAGAGATGAGTCAGGGGAAACTGCCGACACAGGAGTTCCAGGCCCGACAGAGAGCTCGCATTCTGGAAGACGAGTCGAAAAGACGTTGATGTACGGTGGTTGCCTATGTTTTGGGTGATGGTTACATTTCTCGCTTTCGATCTCGCGGCTGTTCGCCAGGAACCGAATCTGGAACGCCGCAGCGAGCTGGCGCTGGAGAATGCCGGCGCGGCGCTGGGTCTTTTGCGCACCGGCTATGAGGCGGGCGATCTGGAAAAGACCAGGACCGAAGCGTCGGAGATTGAGGAATCCGTGACCTTGGCCTATGACTCGTTGGTCAGTACCGGCAAGGATCCGCGCCGCGATCCTAAATTTTTCAAGCGCGCCGAGATGACCACGCGCCAGCTTCTGCGGCGGCTCGACGGAGTGATCGAATCGATGAGCGTGCAGGATCGGGCGATTTTGATGGTGGTGCGCGATCGTGTCTCCGATATCCACGACGAACTGCTGAACGGCATCATGAAGAAGAAGAAGTAGGAGGAAAGCATGCGATTCGCGATCCTGATCCCCATCCTGATCTCAGTCCTTACGCAGACCGTAGCGGCGCAGAAGCACGATTTTCTGACGGCGGACGAAATCGATCAATTGCGCATCGCGCAGGAACCCAATGAAAGGCTGAAGCTCTACGACCATTTCGCGCGGCAACGCATGGATCAGGTACGGCAGTTGATGGAAGTCGACAAGCCGGGGCGCAGCATTCTAATTCACGATCTGCTGGAGGATTACACCAAGATCATCGACGCGATCGACGCCGTGGCCGACGACGCGCTGGAACACAAAAAGAGCATCAACGTAGGGATTGGCGCCGTGGCCGCTTCCGAAAAGGAAATCCTCGCGCAACTGCGCAAATGGAGTGATGCGAAGCCCAAGGATCTTGCCCGTTATGATTTCGTGCTGAAGGACGCCATGCAGGCGACCGAGGATAGCCTGGAGCTGAACGAAGAGGATCTCGGCAAGCGCGCCGGAGACGTGGAAGCGAAGGAAAAGAGCGAAAAGGCCGCGCGCAAGGCTGCGATGACGCCGGAAGAACCCGCGCCGGCCGGCAAGAAGACCGCGCAAACGTCCGACGCGCCCGCGACGGGCACGCAAACGACCGACGTTACGCCCAAGCGCAAACCTCCCACGCTGCTTCGTCCGGGCGAGAAGATCGGGACGCCTGCTCCTTCCAACTGAGATTGTCCGTTTGAAATTCCGGAGGATCTCAGCGGGCTTTTAGTCCCGAAGCGTCGCGCCCATCGCCGAGTTTGCGCCTCCAATATTGCAATAGCGCGCCGGTTGCGTCGCGCCTCAATTCGTCAGCCGAGACGTTCACCAGGTTGTTCATCTCGTAGGGATCGTCCACCAGATTATACAGGCGCGTCGGACGCCCTTCGGCGTCGGTGACTAACTTATCGTAGCCATGAACCAGCATGCGCCATTCGTCGGCTTCGCCGAGGCGTCCCTCCGCGAACACCGCGTCCGGAAGTTCAGCCTTCGCACCTGTAATCAAGGGCGCGAGATTGCGTCCCTGCATATCCTCCGGCACTGGTACGTCGCATAGGGCCAGCAGCGTGGGCGCGATGTCCGCCTGCGAGACGAGCATGTCGCGTTCGCCCGGAGGCCCGAGCAGGGGATGGCGCATCGCGAGAGGGATTCTGACGGATTCCTCATAAGGCGTATCGTCGCCGGTGATGCCATGCGATCCCATCTGTTCTCCGCGATCGGATGTGAAAACGACTAAGGTGTTGTCCTTAAGCTCGGGCCGGTCGATGGCGGCTAACACCAGTCCCAGATCGCTGTCGCGCGCCGTGCACCGTACATAGAATTGGAGCAATTCTTCGCGCGCGGCGGTTTCGCCGATGGCGGGAACGTTCTGCCGGGGACGAAGGCCGCTCGCGTTGCGGCGCTCCATGAATCCACTGCCGGAGCCAAGCGTCCACTCGACGTAGAACGGCTGCGAGCCCGGCGCGTGCAAGAAGGTTACGATTTCATCGGCCTTACGATCGCCGAACGCGGCCGCGCGATATCCGGCGGCCTTGAGCCGCGCGCCCAGCGAGGCGCTTTCCAGGCTGACGTCCTGCCGCGAAGATTCGTGAGAAAAACGGCCGTTGAGCAAAACGCGGCGGCCCTGAATTGCACGTGGATAGCCGGAATACGTGCGGGGAAACGTGACGCTTTCGCGCCCCAACCGGGCGAGATTCGGGGTCATCAGATCCTGGTCGCCCTCCCACGGAACCGCTTGCCCGCGCCATCCGGAGGCGATCACCAGAACCACGTTGGTTTGCCGGCCGGCGGCCGCGAGGGTTCGCCGGCCAACGGCGGCCGCGAGCGCAAGAGGAGCCAGTAAAAAGGATCGTCGTCGCATTTACTGCCGTCGCATTTACTGTCGTTGCATTTATATGGATCGGCTCAGACCCGCACTTTCGTTACAGGGACGCCCTGGGCGCACTGCTCGCAGGAGGCCGCATCGAGGGCGAAAGCCGAGTGCAAGGTCGCGAGGCTATAGAAAGGCAGGGGATCGAATTTCGCGGCGCCCGGCAGGGGCTGAAAGACCACCACGGCAACCGCAATCACCTCCCCGCCGTTCTCTTCCACCAGCCTCTTCAGCTCCGTCAGGCTGCGGCCGGTGCGCAGCATGTCATCGACAAGCAGGACCTTTTCCCCGCGCTTCACTTCGAGGAATTCGCGAAAGCGGAGCGGCTCGCGTTCATTCGGCCGTTCGGCCCAATAGACCTGGTGCGCCCGCAAGGCCTCGCAGATCCCGTAGGCGACGGGCAATCCGCCAGTCTGCGGCGCGACGATGGAGAGCTCCGGAATCACGGCGCGAATATCGGCGTGCGCCCGCAGGAGGCGGCTTAATCCCACGCTCAATATCTTGGCCGTTCCATATTCGCGCATGGCCAGCGGCACTTGCAGGTATTCGCGGGTGTGGAGGCCGTTGGGGTACTCGAAGTGGCCGTCCCGCAAACCGCCGGTGCGCCGGAGCAGGTCCAGTACTTCCTCTTCCGTCGGTACGAGATGCATAACTAGTGTGCTCCCCTGCCGCTCAAAACTTGAGGAATGGTCCGCAGCATAATCTTCCAATCCAAGCCCAGCGACCACGTGTCGATATACTGCATGTCCAACCGCATCCAGGTTTCAAAGTCCACTTTATCGCGCCCCTTGACGGCCCACAGGCAGGTCAAGCCGGGACGCATCCGCAAACGCCTGCGCTGCCAGCGCTCATATTTCTCCACTTCGTCGGGGAGCGGCGGCCGCGGCCCCACGAGCGACATATCGCCCTTCAGCACGTTCCACAGCTGCGGCCATTCGTCAATTGAAAATTTGCGCAGAAATCCGCCGATCGGCGTGAGCCGCGGGTCGTTGCGGATCTTGAATACAGTCTGACGTTCGTTCAGGTGAGCCACGTCCGCGAGCCGCGCCTCGGCGTCCTGGCACATGGAGCGGAATTTGTAGAAGACGAAAGTGCGGCCGTTTAATCCGCAGCGTTTCTGCCGAAAGATCACCGGACCGGGAGACGTCAGCCGGATCAGCACGGCGATCAGCAGCATGAAGGGGCTCAGGACGAGCAGGGCCGGGACGGCGACGGCCAGGTCGGTGATGCGCTTCATCAACAGGCGAATTTCATCATGCGGCGTTGCCGAAAACGTCAAGAGCGGCGACGCTCCCAGGCGATCGAGATACATCTTGCTGTTGACGTGCGGAAAAAAGTCGACGGCCACGCGCGTCCGCACGCCTTCCTCGTCGCACAGCAAGAACATTTCTTCGAGTTGCGTGAGCCTGCGGCTCTCCACCGCGAAAATGATCTCGTCGATGACGTGCTGGCGGAGCAGCTCCGGCAGCTCGCTGAGCGGTCGCACGGGGTAGCGAGCGGCTACGCCGGCGGAAACCGATTCTCCCTCATCGGCAAGAAATCCCGTGAGCCGCACGCCGTAGTCGGAGGCGTCTTCCACCTGCTGCGCGATCCTTCCCGCGGCTTCGCCCACGCCCACGATCATGACGTAATGGGGCGCCATGAAACCACGCCGCACCATCCCCAGGAGCCGTCCGGCGTTCACCCGGAACAGGCACAGCAGCAGGCAGGAATAGATCGAAAACAATCCCAGGAACGTTCGGCTGAGGTCCAGGCGCAGCAGGAATTCGAATAACACGACGGAGAACGATCCGAGCAGGCACTGGCGGAATGCGTCGCCTAAAATGACGCGGGGATGGCCGGTGTCGATGCGGTCGTAGATATCCCACCAGGCGGCGAGCGCCACCCATACCACCATGCACCAACCCAGCACGAGCGCGATTACTTCGGGGGTCAAAAAGAATTCGCGACCGAAGGCGGGAGCGCGGCCGACCAGCAGAACGCGCGTCCAATACGCCGCCGCGAACGCCAGCGCGATGAAGAGTACGTCGGAAGTCCCGAAGAGCAGCCGGACTTTGCGATGATGGCCGCGAAACACGTTTGCGATGTCAGAATAGCATCACGTTAAGGGGGAGTGCATAGAGACGATGAACACACGTGTGGCTTTCGAGCACCCCCGCTGTTCCAAGTAGCAAAACGCGTGTGTAGACACTTTGGGCGTTGCGGGCGGCCGGGGCTTCGCGGACTTATCGCCGTGCGTATCCGTTATCAAGTCGCGCACAACGCATTCGCTGTGCGCTTCTTTCAAGTCGCGCACAACGCATTCGCTGTGCGCTTCTGCCGCCCATGATTTGAGAGGCGTCTCGCGGGGGATCTAAGACTGCTTTCTGGCAATCCCCTGTTTGTCCCGCTTCGACACTCCCTCTCTGATGACCGCCGCGGGCGATCCATATAGGTCGTGATCCCGCGACAGTTTAATGAAACCGGTTTCAAAGTCTCCCGCCGCCGGCATACTCATGGTTGCGCGACGTTAGGCTTTTTAGGGCCGACAGGAGTTCAGTACCACTGCAATGCAACGCTTCCTGGCCAGGAAGAAAATCAATTCACGACCGAAGAATAGCAGACGGGATCGAGCGGATCGGTGGAAGTTGTTGAGAGGTAGAGGGAAGTACTGTGTGACTGGAGAGCAGGCGTCAGGGGACAGAGAAGCAGATCCCTCGCTGCGGCTTGGGATGACGACGACTGGAGCCTTGCGAACAAGATCGGCGGCCTGAGAGACCGCCGCAGGCCGAGGGCCTGCCCCACCACGGTTTACTTCGCGTTCACGCCGTCGTTCTCATCGACGTGCATCGTGTACTCGGCGGTTCCAGGCGGCGTCTTGAGCGCCCAGGGATTGGATTTGGTCCGATCGAGCTTGGCCATAGGTTTCCATTTTACTGAGTCGGCAGCTTTCCATCCCGAACAATAACGACCCGTCATCCCGAGCGATAGTCGAGGGACCTGCTGTTCGTTCCCCTGGCAGCTCGCCTCAGGCCGCGTTTGCTGCCTCGATAAACTTCGTACCTCTCGCTATGTGTTGACACCCGTGCGAGTAAACAGCAGGTCCCTCGACTATCGCTCGAGATGACGGTGGTTTTAGAAAAGGAAGGGAACGTCTCGTCCGTCCCCGGTTTTCCCCCCCTCGCTGCGGCTCGGAACGACGGGAGCCTTGCGAACAGGATCGGCGGCCTGAGAGACCGCCGCAGGCCGAGGGCCTGCCCCACCACGGTTTACTTCGCGTTCACGCCGTCCTTTTCGTCGACATGCATTGTGTACCCGCGGTTCCAGGCGGAGTCTTGAGCGCCCAGGGATTGGATTTGGTCCGATCGAGCTTGGCCGTAGGTTTCCATTTTACCGAGTCGGCAGCTTTCCATCCCGAACAATAACGACCCGTCATCCCGAGCGATAGTCGAGGGACCTGCTGTTCGTTCCCCTGGCAGCTCGCCTCAGGCCGCGTTTGCTGCCTCGATAAACTTCGTACCTCTCGCCATGTGTTGACACCGTGCGAGTAAACAGCAGGTCCCTCGACTATCGCTCGGGATGACAGTGGTTTTTTTAAAAAAGGAAGGGAACGCCTGCGCCCGATTTCCTTTTGGATTAATTAAGAGACCTGTCGCGGGGTGAAAGACGAGCCGCTCCGAGGATACTAACGGAACGGACGCAGCTTACGTTTCAGGGCCACCGCCGCTCCCACGACCAGTACGGTGCCGAACAGGACTAGCGAGCTGGGCTCGGGGACGGGCGAGGCGGATGCGTACCCCGTTGCCGTGAGAAAAGTACCGTTCGAGCTTTCCAGAACGGACGGCGACATAGGACTACCGTTGTTAGCGTCCGTGACCGTGACCGATGTGAGTGTGGCGGAGCCCAGGTAGTCGGATATAGCGGTAAAATCCTCGTACCCGTAGTTCTTGAAGTCGGCACTGACTCCCGCGCTGATTCCCAGGTAGAAAATCGCATAGCCGCCGGGGGCGATGGCAAAGCTGCCGGTGCAGGTTGGAGTCCCATACGGAACAGCGCTGTCTCCGGTTCCCCCGACGCAGTCCGCGGAGACGCTTACCCTTACGGCGGGGTCTAAGGGATTGGTCGTACTGCTCAGACCGCCTCCCGGGGGTACGTCAACGGTATTCGTGTAGGTAACGTCCAAGGGCACGTTAGTTGTATTGGTCCAGGTGTCGTACGCCCACGCGGTTCCGTTTACAACAACCGACTCGTAGCCAGAAGTGCCGGTCGCGGAGAGGGAGGCATAGGCTTCCGCGACGCCAAATTGCGGAGTGTATGATTCCGCCGTGGCGGAAAAACTACCTCCGTAGGTGGCGGTGAAGCTGCAGGAGGCGCTGTATACGACGCCGTAACTTCCATAGGCGTTACCTGTGCCACCACATGGCGAACCGCTATAGATGGTGTTGATGGAGACAGCGTAGTTGTTGCCACTGGTACCCATGATATCCGCCCGAAGCGGTGCATGAAGCAGGAGAAGGCCGGGGAGCCAGATCAGGCAGTGCAAATATTTGCGAAATGGAGGTGCATCGTTTGGCGCTTGCACTAACCTCCTTCGGCTATTCAGCCGGAATATTTCATCTGAGAGAACCGCCACTATGTGTAGCCGCATTATTTCCTCACTCAAGGCTGGATTTTGACAACAGGGAAAAGGCCGGGAAGGACCCACCTCTTCCTGCATCGCACACGCGGAGCACCTGATCCGCACCGGTACGAAGAAGTGTCGATTTCTCCAAATTGCTTCGTCTTTCATCGATTTTCTGCCGATTTTCTTTCACCGATTTTCCGTCCGACGTCGATTTCCAGACGTCGATTCCTCTCGATTTCCTCCCAGCTATCTGACAGGGACGCTCGCCAGCGTGTTATTCACAGTTCTTAGCGCCAGGACTACGATTTTTCCAGTCCCACTGAAACCAATCGTGCCTGTAAAATTTTGCCCGCTCAAACTCGGGAAGAGGCCCTGCACGGTATTCGCGTAGAATCCACCAACGGCATTCTGGCCGAATTGGTTGCAACCACAGCCGGGTGCGAGCACGGGTGTCTGTTGACTCGCAATAGTGTTGCCGTGGTCATCGACTAGAATCACGTCGACGGACTGCGAAGTGGAAGACGCATTCACCACTGTAAATGCCGTTGTGTAGTTATATGCGCCGCCTTGATACAAGGGAGCGATCCAAAACGGTTTCGCCTGATTGATATCGACTGGACTTACGGTTACCTGCCAGGAATAGCTGGGGTCCTGATAAAAGTAAGAGAGCTGCACGGTCGCTCCGCCGTTGAGAGATGCCGCATTAGGGGCCAATTCTTGTATCTGTATCGGGCCCTGCGCGAGGCCCGCGACCTGCGTGCTTGTCGAGTACAGCCCGCATCCGCCTACGGTCGCCATTGAAGTAAGCGTGCCCCGGCCCGCGCTGCCGGAATCCTGTTCGGTAAGCAGTTGCCCCAAAACAAACGGGATTGGGCCCACGCTCTTCTCGGTGTCATACGGTTCAAGGCAGCCGCTGTCTGAGCTGCCAATCAGCACGGGGGTGGTGCTCCCGGATGGAGTGAACGTGGCGTCGGAGCCGAAGCTCAAAGCAAGGCCAAAACCAGCATTGCTTCCGTTCACGAGGCCGGTTTGCGTCGGCTGCGGAGCCATGAAAGTAGAGATCTGGCTGACCCAATTACCGCCGATCGCGAACTGCGGGAAAATCAGCGTTTTCAGGCAGGCGAAGCCGGTTCCCGTTCCAAAGATTTGCTGCGACGTAACGATGGCGTTGTCCGCGGTTCCGCACGTTGCTGGTGACGTCGTGCTCATGAAGCTGAGATCGGATGGCAGCCCTGCGGCCGAGGCAATACTGGCGAATAGAAGAGCGCCGGCAACCACATAGCGCATCGGCGTCCTGGAACGATTCCCGTTCACAGATGAGCGCATGCCCGCGTCGAAAAAGAGAGACTGCAGACCACTCCGGATTGTTGGCATAGGGCATACTATTTCTTTTCGCGCCGCTATGTCGCCCCCCAAATGGGGTATGCGAGAGTTTTAATGGAAACGAAATGGCATCGATCGCAGAACCAGCGCAATTAACTCGCCCTGCCGTTTTGTCTCCGTCTTCGACAGGATGTGTTTAAGGTGAGTGCGAACCGTTTCGTACGAGGTTCCCGCCTCGGCGGCGATTTCTTCAAGATTGCGCCCGAGCACCAGTCTCGCGGTTATGTTCGCCTCCGCGGGAGTGAGGGAAAATAACGCGCGGAGGACGGCCGGGTCCGGATGGTGCTGCGATTCGCTATCGATGATTAACAGGGAGACCGCCGGCAACGAGACGCCCAGAGGAATAAAATTCGAGGTTTCTACGGGCATGAGCAGGAGCCGGTAAGGCGTCTTGCGGGAGGGTCGGAGAACGTCCACGCGCTGAAGAGAATCGTCACGTTCGGAGCTCATTTTACGCATCTCTTTCTGGAGCGCCAGATTTTGCTTCGGAGACGATAACGAAACGCGCCCGGCCTCGATCGCAAACCCGTCGTTGCGCTGCGCCAGCTCGCGAGCAGGCTTATTGGCATACAGCGCGCGGCGTTCAGCGGCCCTCTCCCCGGCCTCTCCTTACCTCGCGTGGCGGACGCTCGGGCCTCTCGCGAAGCTCGACATCGGCGGAGGCGCGGGAGCGGGCTCCTCGACGGGAGCCACCTTCTTGGGGCGAGCGTCCAAGCGCGTGAGGATCATCTGGTCCTTGGTCTTCTGGAATTTCGGCGTTCCAGGAGCCACGCCCGTCGCGGTCACGGCTTCGTCGGTGATCTCCAGCGAAAGGGGCAGGTACTTCTGGAAATGATTGCGAATGCGGTCCTGCACGATGCGCTGGGTGGAGTTCAGCATCAGATAGAGGATCGCCTCACCCGGCGCTTTGGAGATCAGCGAGTAGACCTGCGAAGCCTTGTTGAGCTTGGCATTCTTGAGCTCCTTTTCGATCTTCTTCGCGACGCCGTCCAGCTTCTGCCATGCATTGACCTCGGCCTTTGAGAGATCCGCGGCTTTGATCAAGGCGGCGCGTTCCTTGGCGTTAAGGAGTTCCATGAGAACGCTGAGGAACAGCGGAACCGGATTCATCCTGAATTCCGCGCCCACGGGCACCAATTGGCGGGCCTTCTGGAGCTTCGTGAACGCCGCCATGTTGAGCTTCGGACCGGCCAGCGCCGGTGAGTAAAGTTCCAGGAGCTTCTCGTCCGCCAGGGCCTGCATCATATCGGCCGCGTTGACTTCGGCGGCCATCTGCCGAAGTTCCGCGCCGAGCGCCTCCGGCGAAATGCGGGTCAGCATGTCGGCTTCCCGTGCGTTCTCGTATTGCAAACGAGTGCGCTCGTCGATCGTGTAACCGAGACGCACCTTCAGGCGAATCATGCGCAGCATGCGCGCCGGATCGTCGTAGAAGGAATAATTGTGGATCGCCCGGAGTTCCTTGCGTTCCACGTCGCCGATGCCGTTGGTCGGATCGATGGGTAAGCCGAGCGACGCGCGATTCAACGAGAGGCCAATCGCGTTGATGGTGAAATCGCGGGAGCGCAAATCGTCGTGGATGGTCGCCGGTGAAATCTGCGGCTTGGCGCCGGACTTGGAGAATTTCTCCTGCCGCGCCATGGCGAGCTCCACGGTCACGCCGCCGGGGAAACGCATCTCTACGGACTTACGATGGTCGTCGGTGGCGACGATCTCCGCGCCAAACGCCTTCTCGCAGGCTTTCGCCAGCTTCGACGCGCTGCCTTCGACGGTGAAATCGAGGTCGCGGACGGGGAAGCCGCCCAGCATATCCCGGATCGCGCCGCCCGTCAGGAAGACGTTGGTGCCGGCATCGCCGGCGAGCTGGCGCATCTTTCCCACGACGCGGTACTGATCCGCGCTCAGGTGGCTTTCCAGCATGAACATGTAATCGCTCATTCGGTCCCGCCCTCACTCTTTACGGCCGCGCCCATGAGGCGAATCACGCGCGCGGGTGATGTTGGTCTACGGTCTCCCGCAAACGCCGCTGCGCGACGTGCGTATAGACCTGAGTTGTCGATATATCCGCGTGACCCAGCATGATCTGCACGCTACGCAGATCCGCTCCCCCCTCCACCAGATGCGTGGCGAAGCTGTGCCGGATCACGTGCGGCGTCAGCTTCCTGGTCAGTCCCGCCTTGCGTCCATGGTCGCGCAGCAGCTTCCAGAAACTCTGACGGCACATCGCGGCGCCGCGCGCCGTCACGAAAAGATAACCGGAAGCGCGCCCTTTCAACAAAGCCGGACGCCCGCTCGTCAGATACTGATCGATCGCCTCGCCCGCCGCTTCTCCAAAGGGTACCAGCCGCTGCTTGTTTCCTTTGCCGGTCACCCGCAAGACGGCCGCGTCGCGCTGGATCGCAGAAAGCTCCAGCCCGCACAGCTCCGATACGCGCAGACCGGTTGCATAGAGAAGCTCCAGCATGGCCCGGTCGCGCAATCCGGCTGGTTTATCCACGCAAGGAACTGCCAGCAAACGCTCGACCTCTTCGCGATTAAGATACTTGGGAAGGGTTACCCATTGGCGAGGAGGGGTGAGCCGCTCGGTCGGGTCGCGGTCGACCTCGCCCTCCGCCAGCAGAAATCGGTAAAAAGTTCTCAAAGTCGTAATATGCCGGGCAATCGAACGCGGCGATAGACCGCTCCCGTACAGGAATTCCACATAGCCGTTCAACGCGGCCTCGTCCAAATCCCGCACGGGCATCGTCGTATACGAGCTAAGCTTTTGCAAATCAAGCGCATAGGAGCTCAGGGAGTTAATCGCTAACCCCTTCTCGACCCGGCAATAATTCAGAAAAGACTGTACGGCCGCCGAAAGTGGCCGCGACAAGGGCGGAATCGCCTGCATCGAGCCAATGATACAATACTTACGAAATTGTTTAAAAGGAAAAGCTCACAAAGGCCGCGTAAGTGGCGACCAAGAAAGTAAGTGGCGACCAACAAAAAGGTAATCGTCACCCGGTTTGACCGGGAATCGGTACCGGGTTTCGTTCAGACGCCGGGTGCCTTCGGCGCGGATTCGGTGGAGCTTCTGACGCCCTCCGGCACGCTGATTCACGTGCCGTATTCCGAGATAAAGGCCGTTTGTTTTGTTCGGGATTTCGAAGACGGCGACGGGTGGAAGCCCAATCGCTCTTACGCCGCCCGCCCGAAAATGGCGGGGTTGTGGGTGCGCCTGACGTTCCAGGACGCCGACACCTCCGAAGGAGTGATTCCGAATAACCTGATGTTGTTGGAACCAGAGGGGTTCCAGGTGATTCCTCCCGATCCTGCGTTTTTGGGACAGCGGTTCTTCGTGCCCAGGGAAGCCTTGCGGGAATTGGTCGTGCTCGGAGTGATCGGGAGCCCGCTGAAGCGCAAGCGTCCCGCGAAGGTGGAACCGGAATCGACGGATCAGTTGGGGTTGTTCTGAGCGGGGTCTGGAACCAGAACGGAGGAGCAGCAGGTCCCTCGACTTCGCTCGGGATGACACGGTAGTGGGTTTGGTAAGAAGGGCAGTGGGGTTGGTGGAACGCGCGTTATCCGAGGTCGGTTCGGTTACTCGGAGATTAATTCCAACGCGAGGCCGCGGGTGCGGGGGCCCATAATCCCGATCGCGAGCATCACGATGATCATCGCGCCGGAGATGAAGGCGAATACTCCCGCGACGCCGAAGCGTTCCAGGATGAAGGCGATCACGAAGGCGCTGAAAACGACCGAAAGGCGGCTCCAGGAATAGACGAATCCGATGGCGAGGGCACGCACGCGCGTCGGGTAGAGTTCGGCCTGATAGGTGTGGAACGCGAAGGACATGGCGTTGTTCGAGAGGGTCAGCAGGACGCCCAGGAAGATCAACAGGGGCGCGAAGGTGGTCTGGCCGAAGAGCGTACCGGAGATGGCGACGCCCGCGGCCGCTCCCACAATCTGCCATTTGCGCTCGACCTTATCGGCAAAGATCACCGCGAGCAGCGGTCCGAACGGGGCGGCGATCGCGATGAGGAATGTGTACTCCAGAGTATTGGTGAGCGTAATGCCCTGTTTGATCAGCAGCGTCGGCACCCAGTTGGCGAAGCCGTAATAACCGATGGCTTGCGCCAGGTTGAAGACCGAGAGCATGATGGTCCGGCGCAAGTACGGGCCCTTCCAGATTTCGGCGAAGTTGCCGCGGGTTCCTTCGGGCTCCGGTAGATTTGCGAGCGGAGGCAGGAGGCCTCCGTCAGCGATGGCGTCGGACTCCATGCGATCCATGATGCATTCGGCTTCCGCAATCCGTCCGTGGCGAGCGAGCCAGCGAGGGCTTTCCGGAACGCTGCGCCGAATCCACCAGACGAAGATCGCGCCGATGGCGGCGATCAGCATCACCCATCGCCAGCCGTCGATCCCGAAAGGCGTCCTCGGGACCAACAACCAGGAGAGCAGCGCGACCACGGTGACCGACGAGAACTGGATCACGTTGTTGCAGGCGAACGCGCGCCCGCGAAGCGTCGCCGGAACCATTTCGGAGAGATAGGCGTCGATGGTCACGAGTTCCACGCCCACTCCGATGCCTACGATGAAGCGCCACAGGTTCAGCCCGAAGGCGTCGTTCTGAAACGCCATGATGACGGTGGCGGCGGAATACCACAGCAGCGAATAAGTGAAGATCGCGCGGCGTCCCAGGCGATCGGCCAGGAAGCTGAAGACCATGGTTCCGAGGAACAAGCCGGAGAACATCGCGGCGACGAAACTCGCGAGGCCGGTGGCTCCGAACAATCCGGTCGTGGTCGGCGTCAGGATGTGGCTGCGGACCAGACCCGGCCCGATGTAGCCGGTAAAGAACATGTCGTAGAATTCGAAGAATCCGCCGAGCGAGAGGAGAACGACGCGGGTCCATATGGAACGAGTGCTCGGCAGACGATCGAGCCGCGCGGCGATGGCGGCTGCACCGGCACTGGTCGTCTGCGGAGTCGCTCTCGTACTCATGGGCGTTTCAACATACCACGAGAACGGGCGTTGCGAAAATGCAGGAATCCGGTCTGCGTGGCGAGTCGGGAAAACGCCGCATCATATGCCACGGCTAAAATCGCATTCCATCCCCCAGTCATTCCGATCCCACTTGGCGGGAGAGGGATCCGCTTCTTATCCCGTATTAGCAGTCCTTCAAAGCAGGTCCCTCGACTTCGCTCGGGATGACACGAGTTGTAAGTATGACCGCGTAAAGTAGACTGATGCGACGAACGGATCACACTAGCGCTTGTAGCCGATTTTCCGCAGCAGGTCGTGCCGCCATTCGCGGTCGTTCGCCGACTCGATTCCCTTCGGCGAGGAGCCATCGATGACGCCGAGGATGCCTCTTCCCTGCTCGGTTTCCGCTACGATCACCTCGACCGGATTCGCCGTGGCGCAATAAATCATACACAGTTCGGGGATTTCGCGGATGCGGTTCAGAACGTTAATCGGATAGCCGTTGCGCATCGCAATGTAGAAAGTGTGGCCGGCGGCGACGGCCTGGGCATTCTCCGTGGCGCTCGCCTCAAGTTCGGGGTCGTTGCCATCCACGCGGATCAGGCAAGCGCCCGAGGATTCGTTGAACGCGATGCCGAACTTCATATGCGGCGCGGTGTTCACGATGGCTTCGTAGAGATCTTCCACCGTCTTGATGAAGTGGCTTTGGCCGACGATGATGTTCCCGTCGGTGGGAATTTCCAGGCGAACCGTTTTCAGTTCCATTTCCTCTCACTATAATGGAGTGCGCCGGCGTTTGACGCCGCGGGATGCTCCCCGTAAACTAAAAGCGTCGATCAACCAAAGCCCCGGAATTATTCATGAAAACGTATCGCTTCAAAGTGGTGGTGGAACCGGACGAAGACGCCCAGGGCAATCCGGCGTGGCACGCCTCGTGTCCGGCCTTGGAAAGCCTCGGCGGGGCGACGTCCGGCCGCACGCGTGAAGAAGCGTTGTGCAAGATCAACGAAGTGATTCACATGATCGTCCAGGAATTCGCCGACGAGGGGAAACCCTTGCCAGAAGGCCCAGAAGATTCCGTGGATGTCGAGGACGTCTCCGAGGAGGAGCCCCGCATAGCGGTCACCGTCTAGCGCATGGCCATCGACTGAGGATACAGCATGGGCGTCCCGCCGGAAGTCGCGTTCGAGAGGTTCTTTCAAAAGCATTTCCCGTACGTGCCGCCACTTCGACCCGAAGATCCAGACCCTAGGATATACAAGGGAAGACACGACCTGACCGGATTGCGGCCCAGCCTTCAAGAGCAGTTGCGGTCGATCCAGAAGACCTTCAACGACGCCCTCCAAAACGAGAAGCAAGGCGTCGCCTCGCACGTCGACCATCCTCCCTTCCACGTTGACTACGTGGATTCAAGTGTTCAAAATGCCATTGCCTTCCGCCACGACGACCATTCGTTCATCGCCATCACAGTCCCTCTGATCTTCGCCGTTTCGGATGTTTGCCTATGTTTGAGCAAGTCGCCGAGGCTGGCTGCGTTCTGGGGCGTAAGACCGTCGGACGACGAGTACAATGAGCTTCAAGCCGTGCTGTTCTTGATTCTGGCTGACTTTATAGTGGCGCACGAATGGACGCACCACGTGCACGGTCACACTATCCAGCAGGACACCTCGCCCAATTTCCGGGATGAGATCCGAGCCGCTGGATCGATCGGAAGCTTTGAGGCCCAAATTGAGGAAGTGGCAGCGGACGGTTACGCCGTCTATCACGTTCTAGCGAATATCATGGACAGTCCGACTAGGCCAATGCTGCTGGCCCATCTTAAGCTCGATACGGCCCAACCGCACACTCAAGACGAAGTCCTTTTCTCCCTCTTCGTCGTCGCGGTAGGAGCGTATCTTCTTGTGCGCCCAGTTGCCGACCTGATGCAAATCAACATCTACGAAGAAACCCACCCGCCGCAGGCTGCGAGATTGAATTTCCTAATGCACGAGGCTGTGGGTTGGTGCAGACAAAACCGACCGAGACTTGAGGGATGGATAAAACAACATTTTCGGGACCTCTTTAACGCGGCGGCCGAAGTCACATTGGGCGAAGCGGGCACGAGGGCATGGAAAGAACAAACAGCGTTCTTCAAAACGGAGGAAGGTAACAAGTATACAACCGCCGTTGGCAGGGCCATTGATGCATACAGGGACGCGCTTGGGAATAGAAGGGCGTAACTTCGGCTTCCGCCTCGCCTCTTATAATGGAGCGTGCCGCCTCGTCATAAACATCCCCAGACGCGACCTCACGCGCGAGCGAAGGGGAAAGGGTCCTCCGCCGATCGAAGGACGGCTCAGCGTCCATCGCGACGGCTTCGGATTCGTGATTCCGGACCAGCCCGTGCCCGGCCTGGTCGGCGATATTTTTCTGCCGAAGGAAGAGGCCGACCGCGCCATGCACGGGGATCGCGTGGCGGTCCGCATCTCGCGCCCGGATCGCGAGGGCAAGGCGAAGGCAAAATCGTGGAGGTGATGCGGCGCGCGCATCCCACCGTGGTCGGCGAGTTTCGTCTGCGGCGGCGCGGAGCGTACGTCGTGCCGCACGACGCGCGCATTCGTCAGTGGATCGAGATTCCGGACGGCATGGCAATTCCCCCCGGAGCGAGTTCCGTTCATCGCGTAGGCGATAGGGTCAGGGCCGAAGCGATGGAAATCCATTCGGAAGAGGATATGGAAGGGATGATCGTCAACGCCGAGATCGTCGACTGGGGCGAGGAGGGCGACAGGCCGGCGGCCGCGTGATCGAGATTTTGGGTAAGCCCGGCGATTTCGGCATCGACGTCGAGATCCTGATCCGCTCGCATCACATCCCGCATCGGTTTCCGGAGGAAGTGCTGGAGCAGGCGCGCTCGATTCCGGGCGCGATTCCCGAAGACGAGATTGCGCGCCGCAGGGATTTCCGGATGTTGGATATCGTCACTATCGACGGCGAAACCGCGCGCGATTTTGACGACGCCGTGCGCGTCGAGAGGCTGCACAACGGCCACTGGGCGCTGCAAGTACATATCGCCGACGTGAGTCATTACGTGCGCCCGGGAAGCCCCATCGATCGCGAGGCGCGGTCGCGTGGCACCAGCGTGTACTTTCCGGATCGTGCCGTGCCGATGCTGCCGGTGGAGCTATCGACGGATCAGTGCTCGCTGCGCCCCAACGAAGACCGGCTGGTGCTGAGCGCCTTGCTGGAGATCGACTCGCAGGGTGACGTGATCCGGCAGGAGTTCATGCGCGGCGTGATTCGCAGCGCCGAGCGCATGACCTACACCGCTGTCCACGGCGTCCTCGAAGGCGATCCGGTTCTGCGCGAACGTTATGCGCGACTCATTCCCGATTTCGAGGCCATGCGCGATCTGGCACAGATTCTGAACCGGAAACGGTCGCGGCGGGGCTCGATCGATTTCGATTTACCGGAACCTCTGCTGGAGTTCGACGAATTCGGCGAGATGACCGGCATCACGCGCGCTCCGCGCAACATCGCGCATCGGTTGATCGAGGAATTTATGCTGGCGGCCAATGAAGCCGTCGCGGCGCACCTGGAAGCGGCCGTCGAGACGATGATCTACCGCATCCATGAGCGACCCGATCCGAAGCGCGTGCTGGATTTCGAGGAGATCGCCGCTCAATTCGGTTATTCGCTCGCGCCGGGCGCTGCGCCGGTACGAAAATATCGCGAGGCGAAAGGCCGGGAGACGACGCTGGCCGTGGATAATCCGAACGTGACGTCGCGAAGTTATCAGAAGCTGGTGGCGAAGCTCGAAGGCAAGCCGGAAGAACGCATCCTGAGCTACCTGATGCTGCGGTCGTTGAAGCAGGCTCGCTATAGCGATCAGAACGTGGGACACTTCGCGCTGGCGGCGGCCAGTTATACGCATTTCACCTCGCCCATCCGGCGATATCCTGACTTGATCGTGCACAGGATTCTGGGCGCGCATCTCGATCGTCGCGAATATAAAGGCGATGTGCATGCGATCGCCGAGCATTCCTCGGAGACGGAGCGCCGCGCCGCCGAGGCCGAGCGCGAACTGGTGGAATGGAAGCGCGTCAAAGTTCATGCTTGACAAGGTGGGTGACGAGTTCTCCGCCCTGATCATCTCCACGACGCGTTTCGGGTTCTTCGTCGAGCTGGAGGATCTGTTTATTGAAGGATTGGTGCCGATCGACACCCTGCGCGGCGATGAATACACGTTTCACGAGAACACGCGAAAGATTATCGGCAAGCGTCACCGGCGTCAGTTTTCGATCGGAGACGGGGTAGTCGTGCGTTTGGATCGTGCGGATGCGGTCGAGAAGCGATTGCAGTTCGGATTCGTGAAGTTTCTGAAAGCCTAGCTACAAGATGTGTGGCGCACGCACTTTGCGTGCCGCATCGACACTGTGTCGATGCCTGGAGTCTTCCGGAAAATATTTCATGCGTCGAGAAAAGTCTCGACGCGGCACGCAAAAGTGCGTGCGCCACGTGCTGACGAAGATTGGTCTATTCGATCCAGCCGCCGCCGAGCACCACATCGCCATCATAGAAGACGGCCGCCTGGCCGGGAGTGATGGCGCGCTGCGCGTCGTCGAACTGGATTTCGACGCGCTCGGATATCGAAGAAGGGATGATGGTCGCCGGTGCAGCCGCGTGCTTGTTGCGAATCTTCACCTGGGCGCGGATGGGCTCGACGGGAGGATCGATGGAAATCCAGTTGACCTCGCTGACGTTCATCGTCGAGCGCAGCAGTTCCTCGTTGCGGCCGATGACCACGCGCCGCTCGGCGGGCTTGGTTTCGATCACGTAGAGAGGCTCGCCCGCGGCCACGCGAAGCCCGCGCCGCTGACCGACGGTGAAATGGTGCACGCCGGCGTGCTCGCCCACGACGCGTCCGTCGGTGGTGACGACTTCTCCCGCAGTGGCATCGGAGAGCGATGCCCTGCTCCTTAAAATAACTATCGATAAACGACGCGTAATCGCCGTTGGGTACGAAACAAATCTCCTGGCTATCGGGCTTTTCGGCCGTAACGATGCCGAGCTCGCGCGCGAGTTCCCGCACTTCCGCTTTCTGAAGGCGGCCGAGCGGGAATTGCGTGTGGCCCAACTGATCCTGCCGCAGACCGAACAAGAAATACGTCTGATCCTTGGCGCGATCGGCGCTTCTCAGCATTTGCCAGCGGCCATTCGCAGGGTCGTGCGCGATTTGCGCGTAGTGACCGGTGGCGACGATTTCGGCTCCGGCGCCGCGCGCCATTTCGAGAAACTGATCGAACTTCACAAAGTTGTTGCACAGCGTGCACGGAATGGGCGTGCGGCCGGCCAGATAGTCCGCGATGAACGGCTTCACCACGTCGCGCTCGAAGCGGTCCTCGAAGTTGACTACGTAGTAGGGGATGCCCAAATGCTGGGCGACCTGACGCGCATCGTAAACGTCGTCGAGCGAGCAGCAGCGGCCGGTGGGCGCGGCGGGCGCAAGCTCCGGCAAGCGCCGCTGATTCCACAACTGCATGGTCATGCCGATGACGCGATGGCCTTGCCGATGGAGAAGTCCTGCGACCACGGAGCTGTCCACTCCTCCCGACATGGCGACTGCAATCGGGGCGCCCTCGACCGGAATGGATTCGAGATCAGGCATAAGCCGGGGCCAACTTTCGTAAATGCGCGACGACCTGCGCGACGGCTTCGATCAAGGCATTCACTTGATCCACGTCGTTCGAACGGCCCAGAGAAAAACGCACGCTGGAGCGAGCCTGCTCGCGCGTCAGGCCGATCGCGGCTAATACGTGAGAAGGCTCGGTAGCGCCGCTGGAACAAGCAGACCCGCTCGAAACCGCGAAGCCTCGCAGATCGAGCGCGATCAGCAGCGGCTCGCTATCGATGCCGTCAAACCGAATGTTGGAGGTGTTCGGCACGCGCGGCGCACCGCTTCCGTTCACGTGGGCGTCGGGCACGCGATCGAGAATTCCCTGCTCCAGGCGGTCGCGCAACGCACCAAGCCGCGCGGCTTCCGCAAGGCCGTTTTCGATCATCCATTTTGCGGCGCGACCAAATCCCACGGCGCCCGCGACGTTTTCCGTGCCCGCGCGCAACTTGTTTTCGTGCGGACCCCCGTGGATGAGCGGAGGCAGAGGGGTCCCCTTGCGCACGTAAAGTGCTCCGATTCCCTTGGGTCCATAAATCTTGTGGGCGCTGATGGAATACAAATCGGCGCCGAGTTTCTTCACGTCGACCGGGATCTTGCCGGGCGCCTGCACCCCATCGGAATGAAACAAAATACCTTCTTCGTGCGCGATCTTCGCGATTTCCTCGATGGGCTGAATGACGCCGAGTTCGTTGTTGACGTGCATCACGCTGATCAGCTTGGTGCGCGGGCGGATCGCACGCCTCACGGCGTCGGGATCGACCAAGCCATTCGCATCCACGGGAACGGCGGTCACCGCCGGCAACTGCGCGGAGGCATGGAGAATCGCGGGATGTTCGACGGAGGTCGTGACCACGTGCCCCTGCTTCCCGAATCCGAACAAAGCGGTGTTGTCGGACTCCGTTCCACCGCTGGTGAACACGATTTCCTTAGCGGCCGCTCCGATGAGCGCAGCCACGTCGCGGCGGGCTTCATCGAGAAGCTTGCGAGCGTGCTGGCCAAAAGAATGGATGCTGGAGGCGTTGCCGAATACCTCGGTCAGCACGGGAGCCATCGCCTGAAACACTTCGGGCGAGACCGGCGTGGTCGCGTTGTGGTCGAAATAATAGCGCTCCGCCATAATTTTGAAAAAGGGGACAGACAGCTCTGTCCACACAAGTGCTCACACGCCAAGTAAAACCCGTGCAGAGGGGACAGAGTAATCTGTCCCCTTTTTCAATTCCACTACAATTTTAACAGTACATGTCGAACCGATTGATCACTCTCACCACGGACTTCGGACTTTTCGATCATTTTCTCGGAGCCATGAAAGGGGTGATCGCGGGGATCGCGCCGGCGGCGCACGTCGTCGACATTACGCACGAGATCACGCCCTACAACACGCTGGAGGGGGCGTTCGTCATCGCCCAAGCGTCGCCGTACTTCCCGAAAGGCACGATTCACGTCGTGGTTGTCGATCCGGGCGTGGGCAGCGAGCGGCGAGCCATTCTCGCGGAAGCGGGCGGACAACTATTCATTGCGCCCGACAACGGCGTGCTATCGATGATCTTCGCGCGAGGCCCGCACAAGGTGCGGACGGTTTCCAATCCCAAGCTGGCGTTGAAGAACGTCAGCCGGACCTTCCATGGACGGGATATCTTCGCGCCCGCGGCGGCGCATCTGGCGCGCGGCGTGAAGCCCGCTCAGTTCGGCAAACTGATCCACGATTACGCGCGCATCGAGTCCGTGGAGCCAGCCGAGATCGCTGCGAACGCCTGGCGCGGGACCATTCTAAAGACGGACCGTTTCGGAAATTTGATCACGAATTTGCACATCGACGAGTTTTTCGCCATCAAAACGAATCCGTTTGTAGTGAAGGTGGGCGGCGCGCAGATCCGGCGGCTCGCTTTGACGTTCGCCGACACGGAGCGAGGGGAACTCGCGGTGGTGGTGGGGAGTTCAGGATATCTCGAGATCGTGGCGAACCAGGCATCGGCAGCGCGGGAAATCGGTTGTGGCGCGGGCGCTCCAGTCGAGTTGGAGATCGAGGCTCAGTAGGGAGGGGCAAGGGGCCAGGGGCCAGGGGCCGGGGGCCAGGGGCCGGAAAAGCATCCCTCGACTACGCTCGGGATGACAACGATTAGGAATTGTCAGCGGGCGAAGAATTCCCGGGCTGCGTCCACGGTCTGACGAATATCTTCCTCGCTGTGCGCCGTCGAGAGGAACGCCGCTTCGAATTGCGAGGGCGCGAGGTAGACTCCGCGCTCCAGCATGAAGTGGAAGAACTTCGCGAAGCGCGCGGTATCGCATTTCTTCGCCGAATCCCAATCGGTCACTGGATGAGGCGTGAAGAAATACGTGAACATCGCGCCGACCCGATTGATGGTCACACCCGGAGGCGTCCACGCCGTGAGCTGCGCGCCCCGCGCTTCCAAGCGATCGTATAGGCCGGGATTCGCGATCAAGTGACGGAGCGTGGCGAGCCCGGCCGCGACGGCCAGAGGATTTCCCGAAAGCGTTCCGGCCTGATACACGGGACCCAGCGGCGCGATCTTGCGCATGATGTCGGCGCGTCCCCCGTAGGCAGCGAGAGGCAGGCCGCCGCCGATGATCTTGCCGAGAGTCGTAATGTCCGGCCGGATGTGGAAGCGCTGCTGTGCGCCGCCCAGGGCCACGCGGAAGCCGGTCATCACTTCATCCAGAATCAGCACTGCGCCATAACGCGTGGTGAGCTGGCGCAACGCTTCCAGGAATCCCGGGATGGGAGGAACGCAACCCATGTTGCCGACCACGGGTTCGACGATCACCGCGGCGATCTGGTTGCCGCGTTCTTCGAACGCTCTCTCCACAGCGGCGATGGAGTTGAAGGGCAGCGCGATGGTGGTCTCGGCGAACGACCGAGGGACGCCCGCGGTATCCGCGATGCCGAGCGTCGCCATTCCCGATCCGGCTTTGACCAGGAGCGAATCGACGTGACCGTGGTAGCAGCCTTCGAACTTGATGGTGAGGTCGCGTCCGGTGAAGCCGCGGGCCAGGCGCAGCGCGCTCATGGTCGCTTCGGTGCCGCTATTCACCAGACGGACCATCTCCATGGAGGGGACGGTTTGAGAGATGAGCTCGGCGAGTTCCACCTCGCGGCCGGTCGGCGCTCCGAAGCTGGTTCCGGAATCGAGCGCGTGGCGCAGGGCGTCGATCACGGGCTTCGGTCGATGTCCCAGCAGCAAAGGCCCCCAGGAGCAGACGTAATCGATGTAAGAGTTGCCGTCCGCGTCAAAGATCCGCGAGCCTTCCCCGCGTTCGATGAAGAGGGGAACGCCGCCCACGCTGCGAAACGCGCGCACAGGCGAATTGACGCCACCCGGAATGCGCGCCTGGGCCCGCTTGAACCAAGCTTCGGAGGCGGACGTCTTCATAAACCGGCGCGCGAGCTTTGTGGAATTACACGGTCGAGGAAAAAGTTCACGAGGATTTCCTGCAGCGTGCCATTGAGATTTCGCAGCAGGCGGCTGCGTAATTCCAGGTATGGCTGGGTGCCGGCAAACAGATCCTGCATCAGAGCACGGAAGCGCGGGCTGCGCCGCATGAAATGGATCATGCGCGCGGGCACGGAACTGAACATGAAGTTCCCGAGAAACACGCGCTTGGCAATGGAGGCGGCGAATTCCAGATCGACCGCAAACTCGCGCGCCACCATCGAACGGTAGGCGGCGGCCTTTTCAGGGAATCCGTGCGTGTCGTTGAGCACCGCGCGGCTCGCCAGATCGCCTGAGCGCATGGCGTAGTACAAACCTTCGCCCGTGATCGGGTCGACCAATCCCGCCGCATCGCCCACCGCGATCCAGCGATCGCCCGCGACTCGATTCTTTTTCCAGCCCGGCAATTCGAGCGACGGCAGCATGTGGCTGTAGAAGGTCGCGCCCTGGCGCGAGATTCCGCGCTCCTGCATGTAAGCTTCCAGCCGCGAGCGCAGCGCCTGCGCCGGTTCCCCTTTTCCACAGATACCCACGGACAAATGGCCCTCCCGAGGGAACACCCAAAGATAGCCTTCGAGCTGCGGAAGGAACTGAATATCGACGCGATCGCGCGACTCGGGAACGTAATAGCCGAGCGCGGTCATCGTATCGGTGGCGCTCCATTCCGTGCCGACTTCACGGAGGGAATTTCGCGCGCCCGTCGCGACCACGCAAAAGTCCGCCTCGGCCGTTCCACAGCGCGTTTGCAAGCGCCAACCATTCTCGCGCCGCTCGATCCCCATCACGCGGGTCTTTTCGATCTCCGCGCCGGCCATCTCAGCGCGCTTCAAGAGCATGCCGTTGAGGTCCATGCGCGAATAGATCACCAGAGGGTTATCGAGCCGCATGCTGACTTCGCCGGCTTTGGGCGCGGAGAGCGAGGTCTCGTAGATCAGCTTCTTCGGCGTGGCGTTGTCGATCAGATAAGGATACTCGCGGTAAGCCTTATAGGTGAGTCCGCCGCCACAGGGCTTCTCCCATGCGAGCTTTTCGTCGAAGATGATGGTCCGGAGCCCTGCCTGGGCCAGGCGCTCCGCCGCGAACGATCCGGCGGGGCCGGCGCCCAGCACGGCCACCGTCTTCATTGCTTCGATCCTACAGAAGGATGACCGGGAGGCAGTGGCTGGCCCGAAGGCTGATCGCCCGGCGCTCCCACGCCGCCCGGCGAGGGCTGTGTGCCTGGCAGAGCCTGGCCGCCTCCGTGAGGATTCCCTGAACTGGTCTGGCGTCCGCGAACCGCCCACTTGTCGCCCTTGCGGTCAAGCACGTAGCTCATCGACATGCCGCCACTGGGCGGCCCGCCCTTGGCGGAGAACGATACGGACGCGCGCGCGACGTCCTTCTCAAAAGAGAGGTTCGTGACCGTGACATCGATATTGTCCATATTGATCCCGATTTCCGATGAACGCTGCTTCAGATAGTCGACCACTCCCTGGCGCACCGCTTCGGAATTCTGGATATCCTTCGCGCAGGAGGCCAGGAAGAGGAGCGCCGCCACAGGCAGCAACAGCAGGCGTAGCGATGAAAGCTTCTTCACAAAATGATTATACCGATCCTTCCTGATTTCACCGCTAGTTCTGGCACCAAGTCGGCTCTATGGGCTTGTTGAAAAAGGGGACAGACCGCTCTGTCCACTCCGACACTCGAACGTGACATCATAAATCTACGAGTCGGGACAGAGTAGTCTGTCCCCTTTTCAACATCCTCCTGTGGGAGCAACTCGGCTCTATCGGAGTAGTTCGGCTCTATTGGAGTAGTTCTTCGATGCGCGCAGGGTCGTTCGGGACCACGATGGAGCGGTTGCCAAACGTCGAGCGAATCTTAATTCCTCCGGGGGCTTCCAGTTTGTCGGTGTGGTACTTGTAAATGTAATCGGGGTCCTTGAGAACATTCCCCGTCAGAACCGCGACGACATCGGCGCCGCGGTCGATGATTCCCGCGGCGTTGAGCTTGCGAATCCCCGCCAGCGTCGCCGCCGAGGCTGGCTCGCAACCGATCCCGGCGCGTCCGATCTGCGCCTTCGCGTCGGCAATCTCCTGCTCGGTGACCTTCTCGACTACGCCGTTAGAGGTTCGCACTTCGTGCAGCGCTTTCGGCCAGGAGACGGGATCGCCAATGCGGATGGCCGTCGCCAGAGTTTCCGGGTGAGTTACGGCGTGGAACTCGCCATTCACACCCGCGTGAAAGAGATTGTAAAAAGGCGCGGCGCCCTCAGCCTGGATTACGGCGAGGCGCGGCAGGCGGTCGATCAGTCCGATTTCCCAGGCTTCCCGCAAAGCTTTGCCGAATGCCGACGTGTTGCCGAGATTGCCGCCCGGCAGTACGACCCAATCGGGCACGCGCCAATCGCGCTGGTCCAGCATCTCGAACATGATGCTCTTCTGGCCTTCGACCCGAAACGGATTCATCGAGTTGAGCAGGTAGATGCCGAGTTTCTCCGACAGAATGCGCACCAGGGCCAGAATCTGATCGAAGTTGGCTTCCACTTCCAGCGTTTTCGCACCGTATTCGAGCGCCTGCGCGAGCTTGCCGAACGAAATGTTGCCGTGAGGCAGGAAGATCAGCGCCTCCAGTCCGCCCGCAGCCGCGTAAGCCGCCATGGACGCGGACGTGTTGCCGGTGGAAACGCAGGCGACCCGCTTCATCCCGAGCCGCCGGGCCTGCGCGGCACCGCAGGTCATGCCGTTGTCCTTGAAAGATCCGGTGGGATTGAAGCCTTGATGCTTGAACGTAATCCGGTCCAGGCCGCCGAACTTCGCGGCCAATGGAGCGTCCAGCAAAGGCGTTTGCCCTTCGCGCAAAGTGACGACGTGCGAATAGTCGTCGAGAAAAGGAAGCAGTTCGCGATAGCGCCACACGCCGCTGTTATCGAGCGGATGGTTGCTTGCGCGGCGCTCGCGGAACAGGCTTTTGAGCGCGGCTGGATCGGGGTGCAGGCCGCTATAGCGGGCCTCCAGCAATCCGCCGCACTTGCGGCAGTTGTAAAGAACGTCGGTGATGGCGTACGCAGTGCGGCAGGATGAATTGAAGCAGACCAAATCGGCCCGCACGGAAGAAGACATATTTCTTCAGTGTAGATGACGATGCGCGGCGCTCACTTCGAGTCAGTTGAAACGCCCGAACTATTTTCGGGAGGTCGCTGAACGTCCGGCCGCCATGAACGGCGGTAAACTGTGGGTATGCCGCTTTCAGGGCGCATCATTTCAGAGCGCATCATTGTGGATACAGAGGTCCTGGCCGGCAAGCCGGTGATCCGAGGGACACGTCTGGCGGTCGAGCTTATTCTCGAACTGCTTGCGGCGGGCCAATCTGAAAGTCAACTCCTGGCAAACTATCCTGGCTTGACGCGCGAGGACATTCTCGCCTGCTTATCGTACGCCAGCTACTTGGCTCACGAATACAAAACCTATCCGATTCCGGCTTGATTTTTAATGGGAAAGATGCGGCTGCTCGCTGATGAGAACTTTCCGTGACCATGGTCGGGGTTACACTGGCATTGGTATGGTCCTAGCCGTCATCGTGCTGTCGTTATGGAGCACGTTTTTGCAAGCGGCGACCCCGGCCGACTCGGCGGTCTTCGGAGTTTTCAAGCAGGCGGATGCTGGACTGGAGCATTTTGCCCTATTGCAGCGGACTGGCGTGACGGAAGAACTTGACCTGGTCATCGCGATCGGAAGTCCGAAGGCGCTCCCGGCCGACAGAACCCCGTGGACCTGGTGGAGCGAGGAACGGAAGATAGGATTGTTCCTTCAGCAGAAGACACGCCCCGAGTGGGTCTATTTACTCGGGAGCAAGTCCGGATTTGAGGATTGCGCAGCCCGCATTGAGCGCGTCACCGCAACCGATTCCGTCATTTCTTGTCAAGGCGAGAAATCCGCGCGCTATCCTCACCAGAAATGGGTTTACGATGTCCGGGCGAAGATCCTGCTCAAACAGTTCTCCTATCAGCCCTTCGTGTTCCACCGCGTTTTCCCGAGCGCCGACGGGGCCGTTTTTGTCGGCACCGACACGGAAAGCCTCGTCGCGGTCCGCTTTGAGCCTGGGCGCGATCCGGAGTTTCTCGTCTTGACTGCCGCGGAATCGTCGGAATGGTTTCGGAAGGTCCAGGTCGCGCGCGGAGAGGAGGAGAACGGCCGGCGACGGATACTATACATTGAGCCAGAACCATTTCAACCGCTTCGCTTTGGGCCGTCCGGCTCGTTTCGGCTGGTCAAACGGGACCGTGCCGGACAGGAACCCTTGCTGAAAATTGAAGAGGAATCCAGAAATCAGATCCGGCCGTACCCTTTACCTCAGTCCACCTATGACGAGTTTGCCGCCGCTCGCCCGCTGAGAGTCAAGAACGGTTATGTCCGCCAGAGCACGCAGATTGAAGAGGGGATCGGCCCCTGGAAACTGGAAAAGGACAAGCTCTGGTTCGGCAAGAGCTTCTATGACGGCGAGGGAACAACCGGCGTCGGGGGGTTCGGCTACTTCGAGGTGACCGATCGGAAGTACCATTTGTTCGCCCCTCCTGAAATTGCGGGATGGTCGGTGTCGGCGATCGATGTGGGACCGGGCGCCGTATGGATGGCGCTGGTGCAGAATGGCGAATATGGTGGATCGAGCGGGGGGTTACTCCGTTACGACCGGCAATCCGGTGTGTACCTCCATATCGGGTTCCCGGACATTGGCACTCGGTTAATCCGGGTGGGGGACAAGATATTGGCGGCGACGGACTTCGGGCTCGCGGTGGTCGAGGGTGATCGGGTGAAGCGCCATTTCATCGACCGCGCCAGTGACGGCCGACTGCGAGTTGCGCCCGCAACCCGTTAATTTCGCAGTTATCCATATAACCTCGGACACGTCAGCGCAAAAAATGTTGCCCAGTGTTTACCGACTAGATCGCGTGCTGACGCCGCGCCGATGTTATCCTTGACGTAGTAATCTCGCATGGCCATCGGAACCAGATCCTGGGCACGCAACTACGTTTTCTCGGGCGGTCTGCCGCCGGGAATCCGGATGCTTCTGATCGTCAACGTTGCCATTTTCGTGGTGCAGTTTTTTGCGCGTGGAACCTGGCTCGGCGAGCTTTTCAGCTACGGCGAACTCCTTCCCGCGGCGGTCGTCAAGCTGTTCTTCGTGTGGCAGCTGGCCACCTACATGTTCCTACATTCGGGTATCGGGCACATTTTGTGGAACATGCTCGCGCTGTGGATGTTCGGCACGGAACTCGAGCGACTGTGGGGCACGCGGCGGTTCCTGCAGTTCTATTTCTTCTGCGGCATCGGCGCGGGGCTGTGCGTTGTGTTGCTGAATTACATGTTCGGGAATCCGAACATCCCGACCGTGGGCTCCTCCGGCGCGATTTACGGGCTCTTGCTGGCGTCCGCGGTTCTGTGGCCGGACCGCCAGATTTTGTTCAGCTTCCTGATTCCGATCAAGATGAAGTATTTCGTCATGATCATCGGGGCGATCGCCTTCCTCAACTCCTTCAATCCGGCGAGCCCGGTGAGCGACGTCGCGCACCTGGGCGGCATGTTGTTCGGCTACATTTTCCTGAAATCCCCACGCCTGGTCCTGAGCCAGCGGCCGGGACGGCCGCGGGTCCGCATGAGCCTCGCTGGTTCGGTTCGCGATGCGTATCGCTCATGGAAACTAGCCCGCGCCAAACGCAAATTCGAAGTGTATATGCGCAAGCAGAAGCCCGGCGGACCTACCATTCATTGAATAGAAGCAGATCCGTCGCTGCGCTCGGGATGACAACCTTCTAGATCATGATGTATCCTCAGCAGCTATGTTCGCTCCCCAGGTAGAGGCCGTTCTTTCCGAGTTAGAAGCATGGGGCCGGGAGAACGACCGCGTGCAGACGGATCGCTCCCGCAAAATGCTCAACCTGGAACGGGAGACCGCGGAGATGGTCAGCAAACTGATCATCAGCCGTGAGGCGAAGAGGGTTCTGGAGATCGGCACCTCGAACGGCTACAGCACGATCTGGCTGGCGGCTAGCGTTGAAACAGGGGGCGAACCGGAAGGACACGTCACATCGATCGAGCGCAATCCGGAGAAATTACAGATGGCGCGAAGGAATCTGGAACGAGCTGGTTTGCTGGATCGCACCGAGCTCCTGCTGGGCGACGCGACGGAGGTTGTGGCCGGTTTGAAAGGCCCGTTTGACGCCGTGTTTTTCGATGCCGACCGGATCAGCGCACCGGAGCAACTGAAGCTGCTGTGGCCGAAGTTATCGCCGGATGCTTTGTTGCTCGCCGACAACGCGCAATCCCATCCGGAGGAAATCGCGGGTTATCTGGCTGCTATAGCCGCCCGGACCGACTTCGAGCACACCGTTGTTTCCGTGGGCAAAGGACTGAGCGTGGCGTTTCGGCTCGCCTAAGAGCTTGTTGAAAAAGGGGACAGACCGCTCTGTCCACTGCCACGGTCGCACCTGGAATCAGAAATTCAAGAGAGGGGACAGAGTAGTCTGTCCCCTTTTTCTAAGCTCAAAAAATAGATTCATCGCTTGCTCCGGGCGCCATGCAATCGGTACCCTGAAAGCTAAACCCTCCCCGTCGAGAACAAGGACGCCTTCTATACATGGAAATCACACGCGTTGTGGGTCGAGAGATTCTGGATTCCCGAGGGAATCCGACGGTTGAAGCCGACGTTCATCTGGCCGACGGCAGCATAGGACGCGCTGCCGTGCCTTCGGGGGCTTCCACCGGCGAGCATGAAGCCGTCGAGCTGCGCGATGGCGATAAGTCGCGCTACCTGGGCAAGGGCACGCGCAAAGCGGCGGACAACATCAATACGATCGGTCAGTCGCTCAGCGGCATGGAAGCCGAGCAGCAGATCGTGATTGATCGTCATATGATCGCGCTCGACGGCACGCCCAACAAGGGACGTCTCGGCGCGAATGCGATTCTGGCGGTTTCGATGGGAGTGGCGCGCGCGGCCGCGGCTTCGCACGGGGCGCCCCTCTACCGGTATTTGGGGGGCGTCAACGCATGCCTGCTCCCGGTTCCGATGATGAACATCCTCAACGGCGGCGCGCACGCCGATAACAGCGTCGATCCGCAGGAATTCATGATCGTTCCTTACGGCGCGGAGAGATTTTCAGAAGCGCTGCGCTGGGGCGCGGAAGTGTTTCACACGCTGAAGGGCGTACTTAAGAAACGCGGCTACTCGACCGCGGTAGGCGACGAAGGCGGTTTCGCGCCGAATCTCAAATCCAACGAAGAGGCGCTCCAACTGGTGCTCGAAGCGATCAGCGGCGCCGGATACACGCCCGGGGACCAGATCGGCATCGCGCTCGATCCGGCGGCCAGCGAGTTTTTCGATTCCGAGAAAAAGAAATACGTATTCAAGAAATCCGACAAGAGCGAGCGCTCGCCCGACCAGATGGTCAAATTCTGGGAGGGCTGGGTGAAGCAATATCCCATCGTTTCGCTGGAAGACGGCATGTCCGAGGAAGACTGGGACGGCTGGAAGGCGCTCACCGACACGCTCGGCAAGAAGATCCAGTTGGTGGGCGACGACATTTTCGTCACCAATACCGAGATCTTCGCGAGAGGAATCGAACGCGGCATCGGCAATTCGATTCTGATCAAGGTGAACCAGATCGGCTCGCTGACCGAAACGCTAGAGGCAATGAAGATGGCCTCCGACGCCGGCTATACGTCGATCGTCTCGCATCGCTCGGGCGAGACCGAGGACGCCTTTATCGCCGACCTGGTGGTGGCGACCAATGCCGGTCAAATTAAGACCGGCTCGGCCAGCCGCACCGACCGCATCGCCAAGTACAACCAGCTTCTGCGGATCGAAGAAGAACTGGGCGCCGCCGCCCGCTTCGCCGGACGAAAGGCGTTCCGGCAATGACCAGCTCCGTAGGGAGCGGATCGTGAGCGATATCCCGATGATGAACGGGCGGCCGGTCGTTTTGACCATCCTCGACGGCTGGGGTTATTCCCCCGCGAGTGGTGCAGAGGGAAATGCGATCGCAGCGGCGAATAAGCCCAACTACGACCGGCTGCTGCGCGAGTTTCCGAATACGCTTGTATACACTTCAGGACCGGCCGTGGGCCTGCCCGAAGGGCAGATGGGCAATAGCGAAGTGGGGCACTTGAACATCGGGGCGGGACGCGTGGTGCACATGGACGTGACGCGCATCGACCTGATGATCGCCTCGGGAGCGATCTTCAAAGATCCGACGCTTCTGGCCTGCATGAAGCAGGCTCGCGGACGCCGTTTGCACGTGATGGGACTGCTGAGCGACGGCGGCGTGCATTCGATGAACACGCATCTGTACGCGCTCCTTGAAATGGCCAAGCGCGAGGGCGTCACCGACGTGTGCATCCACTGCTTCATGGACGGGCGCGATACGGCTCCGGAAAGTGGCGCGGGGTACGTCGAGCAGTTGCAAAAAGAGATTCGGCGCATCGGAGGCTCTCCGGAGCACGCGCCGCGCATCGCGACGATTTCAGGGCGCTACTACGCCATGGATCGCGACAAGCGCTGGGAGCGCATCGATCGGGCGAAGGCGGCGATGACCGACGGCATCGGCGAAAAAGCAACCGATCCGGTGGCCGCCGTCAAACGGTCCTACGAAAAAGGCGTCACTGACGAATTCATCGAACCGATCGTGATGGTCGACAGCCGCAACGAACCGGTGGGAAGCATTCGCGCAGAGGATTCCTGTCTGTTTTTCAACTATCGCGCCGATCGCGGCCGGCAGATGACGCAGGCATTGTCTGAATCCCCGCTGAAACTGCACATCACGACGATGACGCAGTACGACAAGACGTTTACCGTCCCCTTCGTGCTGACACGCGAGCTGCCGTCGCACATTCTGGCGAACGTGATGGGCGATATGCAGTGGACCAATCTGCGCGTCGCGGAAACCGAGAAATACGCGCATGTCACATACTTCTTCAACGGCGGGAATGAGAAGCCATACCCGGGAGAAGAGCGCGAACTGGTTCCCTCGCCCAAAGTCGCCACATACGATCTGAAGCCGGAGATGAACGCGGAAGGCGTCGCGGATGTAGTCACGCGCGCCATTGAGAAGCGCGATTTCGATGTGATCATCATGAACTTCGCGAATGCCGACATGGTCGGCCATTCCGGAAAGTTCGAGCCGACGGTGAAGGCCGTGGAGGTCGTGGACGCGCAGCTCGGCCGCATTTACGATACACTTCGCCGCAAGGGAGGACGCTGGATCATCACCGCGGATCATGGCAACGCGGAAATGATGATCGACCCGGTGACGCACGGGCCGCACACGTATCACACCACGAATCCGGTACCGTTCCTCGTGGTGGACGAAGCCCGCAAACCGCTGCGCAAAGGCGGCGCGCTGCAGGATATCGCGCCCACGCTGCTAGGTTTATTTGGAATCTCCCCGCCCAAGGAAATGACGGGGCGGGATCTGCACATTCTCTAGACGGCGAAGATCGCATCCACCGCGAGCGTTTTCCCGGGAGCGAAAATCAGGGGAATCGTCGCCCCGGCTTTATAAGTTGCCGTGCGGCCCTCGGGAGTCGAGACCTTGATCTGGCGGCGATCAAGATCGACGATCCAGAATTCGCGGCAGCCATTCTCCAAGCAAATCTGCTCTCTTTCGAGCATTTCAGCAGCGATGTTCGACGGCGAAAGAACTTCGACAACGAGATCCGGCGCTCCCGGCAGGTACCCATTGGATGAGATCGAATTCCAGCGCTCTTGTGGCGCGTAGGCAACATCGGCAACGCGCAATTCATATTCGGGGAGAGGCCGGAACGGCGCCTCTACGTAAATTGCGTCGGGATCACCGGCCGCTTCGGCGAGCAAGCGCTGGATCCGGTGTTGAACTCGAACATGACCGAAGACAGGGCGGGTCATCTGGACCACTTCTCCTTTGCGTAGCTCGCAAGTGTACGCCCCGGTCTCAGGGAGTTTCGCAAACTCCTCGACCGTCATCGGACGTGTAGTGGTCGACTCCATGGGAAGCTCTGACTGCATTATAGAAGAGCGCGGCAGCACCGGAAAGCCCGGCCCACAGCCGCGACGCTAATGCGTCATCGCGTAAATGATGTAATTGATCCCGTAACGGTAGGCTAAAGCCGTCATTTTCTCCGGATAATAAGGCACATCCGCGAACTCCCAGGCATCGCCGACGTCGGTATCGTAATTGACCGCGACGACCATGTGACCGCGATCGTCGTACATCGCGCGCCACGCCGGGTTCGAGCCGGGAGGCTGCACGACCTCCGTAGAACCTCCGCGCACATAGAGATGGCGCGACCCCGGAATAAACGTACGGTCTTTCTCCTGGATGTCGTACATCACGTGCATGACCGGATCGGTCTCGGCCATATCCGTAATGTCGCGCCCCGGGAGAACGCGATTCATGGTGTCGCGGAAAATTTCCCAGGCATCCGAGCCCCACATATCATCGGTCACGAGGTATCCGCCGCGCAGAAGATATTCCCGGAGGCGGGCGACTTCGGCATCGGTGAGCGCCCACCAGCCCGTCTGCGTCGCATAAATCCACGGATAGTCGAACAGATTATCATCGGTTAGCTTCACATGCCGCGGATCGCCCGTATCGATGCGCGTGAGCCGCTGGATGCCCGCCGTAAAATGGTTGTCGGCATCCGGCCAGTCGACAATCCACCAGCCGGACCCCTGCCCGTCGCGCGAGGCGAAGCCGAAGCCGCGGTGATAGTAAGGCGAGTCGGTGTACTGAAGACGGATGAAGTGGAATTCCGCGTTACGAACCGGAATCGAGACACTGGAGGGCTGTTGAAGATAGCGTCCTCGTCCTCTTTGCGCGAAGGCGGCGATGGCGAAACAAGCAACAGCCAGGCACAGAATGCCCGCCCCGACGACCATCCGATAAATGACCCCGCGTTTCATGGCGTAAAGATCGTCTCGAATCGGACGATTACTGGCGCTCCAATTTGCGAACCACTTCCAGGACCACAGTGCCGACGATTTCCAAGCTCTTCGCACTGAGCTTATCTAAAGTATCCGCATCGGTGTGCCACGGCGGATAGTCGAAGTCGATGATGTCGATCGCCGGCGCGCCCAGTTTCAGAAACGGCATATGATCGTCGTCCGTGGAGATCCTCTCATTCGGGAAGTAGGCCTGATAGCCGAGCTCGGCGGCCGTGCTCCAGAAGAGCTGCCGCAGCGAGGGGGTGGAATTCATCTCCTGACGGATATTGAGGTTCTTGTCGCCGATCATATCGATATTGATCAGCGCCTTGAGCCGCCCGAGCGTGCCATCGCGGCGCCAGCGATCGGCAATATGGCGGCTGCCATACACGCTATCGGTCTCGGTCCACTCACCGAAGGCTTCCTCGCCATCGAAGAAGACCAGGTAGATATCATCGGTACGCGGCTCGGCGGCGAGCACGCGGGCGAGTTCCAGCAGCAGTCCGGTGGACGATCCGCCGTCGCTTGCGCCCACGAACTTGCGCCCGGGGAAGTACTTGGTGTCAAAGTGCCCGGTAATGGCGATGGCCTGCATGGGGACACCGGAGCGGGCTTTGCCGGCCAGCTTGCAAATGATGTTCTTCATAGGTACGGGGCCGTTCGGTGTCGTGGCGGTGAAGGCATCCTCGCTGATCTCGCAGCCGCGCATCATCTTGAGCTGACTCAAGATATAGTTCTGCAGGGCGCGGTTGGCCTCGGAACCGGCAGGCCGGGGCCCGAAATCGACGGCGCGTTTGGTGAACTCGAAGGCCGAGGCGCCGGAAACCTCGGCGGCCGACAGGCTACCGGCCAGAAGCGGGATCAAAAGGAGCAGAAATCGGAGCATACCCTTTCCACGGTACGACTTTTTGAGCGCCTGCACCATCCTGATGACCCGGCATAATGTCCCGGGTCACCTCAGCCGATGACTTATCGAGATTAGCCGGGTGCTGACGATGGTGTTAAGCATCATTTTTCTGAATGCGCGAGTACCACAACGTGGCTCGCTGATGTATTATGGTACTCCACAGAGTTATAGAACTCGAAGCGGAAAGACTTACACCTGATGGCCTCAATCGGTGAAATGCTTCGCTCGGCGCGCGAAGCCCAAGGCCGGTCCCTTGCGGATCTGGCTACAGAACTTTGCGTGATGCAGAGCTATCTTCGCGCCATAGAAAACAACGATGTGACCTTTCTGCCAGGGCCGTTCTTCTTTCTGAGTTTCGCCCGCCAGTATGCAGCGATCCTCGGACTGGATCAGGCTCAGGTAGCCGGTGCGTTAGCAGCAGCCGTCACCGATAAGCCTGCTGAAGTGCAGGCGGCGTCAGTGCCGCCGTCTGGGCTCTCCACCCGGTTCCATATTTCCCCGAGCTCAACCCGCGAGGATTCGCCGGTACGTTCCTTGGACCCAATCGTGGAGGACACCAACCGCCGCTATTTTGCCGGACCCCTTGGACTTTCGTGGGCGGGGCTGCTGGCAGCGGTTCTGATCGGCTCGGGAATCTTCGCGTGGTGGACCCGTCCGCCGCAAACCGTTCAGGTCGCCCCGGCCAAGGTTGTTCTCCCATCGAGGGTGACTCCAGCGGCGGCACGGCCGGAAGTTCGCGCGCCGGAAGTCCCGTCGGCGGAGACTCAGGCGCCCGGTGTGCCGACAGCATCGGTCGCGGACGGCGTATCTTTACAGGTCACGACACAGGTCACGACTCAACCGGTCACGGCGGTCCAGGCCGGGCAACCTGCGGCGAGCGTCGACGACGGCAAACAAGTGACGTTGAACCTGTCGGCGACCGAAAGAACATGGCTTTCGATCACCAGCCGCGGCAAGGTTATCTTCTCGGGCGTTCTTGAGCCAAGTCAGTCCAAGACATTGCAGGGCTCGGAAGTGGCGACGATGAAGGTGGGCAATGCAGGGGGCGTCGACGTTCAGTGGAACGGGAAATCCATCGGCCCGATCGGGGCGCGCGGCCAGGTCCGCACCATCCGTTTTACTCGTGAGAATTTTCAATTTCTGGAGCCCGAATCGCCCGACCAGTTGTAGCCGATTCGCCACGCATCAAGAAACTGAAGTCGGATTCGCCTCGACCTCCCACCTCGCCCGTCGCAGCCGCACCCACTCCGGAAACACACCCGGATTCTCCAGCCAGGTCAGCAGCCACAGAATCATTTCTTCCTTTTCCGAACGCTTCTCCGGGCCGGCGCTCTTCGACCGCGCGGCGAGCCGGGCGTGATCCTTCGCGGTGATCACGATCGCACGAATCGCCCTGCGCCGCGCCGCGTCGCCGTTCTCGTAAATCTCGAGGAAATGGAGCAGGCTTTGCTGGAGTTCGTCGTAGCTCCCTTGCCGGACCCCTTCCACCAGGGGATCGAGCGGCACTCCCGATTCCCGTAGCAGCTTGCGCAGATAGCTTTCGGAAACCGGCGCGAGCGCGTCACGAATTTCCGCGTACTCGGGCTCTCCAACGCGCGCCGGTCGCCGCTCCGCGATCCAGCGTTGCAGTTCAGAACGCTTTGTGTTTTGCGGCATGACGGTAGGCCTGCACGGCTTTCTCGTGCTCGGTCATGGTCGCGGAGAACTGATGGCTGCCGCCTTCGGGTTTCGCGACGAAGTACAGAAACTTCGTCGCGGCCGGAGCGAGCGCCGCGCGGACCGCGTCCGCCCCCGGATTCGCAATGGGCCCGGGCGGGAGACCGGCATTCTGATACGTGTTGTAGGGATTCGCGCTGGCCAGGTCCGAACGGTGAATCTTGCCGCGATAGCGATTTTCCAACAGCGCCGCGTAGATGGTCGTCGGATCGCATTCCAGGCGCATCCCTCTCGCCAAACGGTTGGTGAACACGCTTGCGACCAAGGGACGCTCCTCGGCGACGCCTGTTTCTTTTTCGATCAAGGACGCAAGCGTGACTGTGCGCAGCGGATCGGCCGGCGGGTCACCTTTTGTGGCCGGAGCCAAGCGCGTCCATTCTTTGCGGAACTGGGCGGTCATCATTTTGGTGAGCTGCGCGGCAGTGGTCGTATGGCTCAGCCGGTAAGTCGAGGGAAACAGAAAACCTTCGAGCGTCTCCGCCTGGGGCGCGAGGTCGCGAACGAGTGTGGGATCGGAAGCAGCTTCGAGAAATTCCGAGGCGGTCATTACGGCTTGCGCTTCGAGCGATCGCGCCACATCGAACATGTTGCTGCCTTCGGGAACGGCGAACTCGAAGTAGAAGATATCGCCGCGAGCGATGCGTCCAAACACTTCTCCCACGGGAGCCGCGTTCGTAAAGCGATATTCGCCTGCTTGCAGCTTCGCCGAGGGACGCAGCGCGCGTTCCAGGAGAAACGCCCATGAATACCGGATCACTCCGGCGCGCTGCAGGGTCCGGGCGATGCCGGCGCTACCCGCCCCACGCGGCAATTGAACGAAGGTTTCCCCCGAGAATCCCTGATAGGGCGCGAAAACGGCCCACGCTAAGAATAGACCGATCGCCAGGGCGGCGACGGCGGTCAAGCGCTTCACGTCGTACCCCGGCCCGAATCCAGAAAGCTCTCGAGCAGGAGCACGGCCGAAAGACGGTCGACCGCGCGGGCTCGCTTCTCGATGCTGATGCCGCTCGAGCGCAGAACGCGTCCGGCCTCGACGCTGGTCAGCCGCTCGTCCCAATAGCGCACCGCTACGTCGGTTTTCTTGCGCAGACGCTCGGCGAACTCCTTGGTATAAACCGACTGGCGGCCTTCGGTGCCGCTCATATTCAAAGGATGCCCGACGAGGAGTAGTTTGACGTCGCGGGCTTTCACCAGTTCCTGAAGGGCCGCTAAATCCTCGCGAATCGTGGTGCGGTAGAGCGTAGGGAGCCCCTGTGCCGTGATGCCCAGCTCGTCGCTCAAGGCCAGCCCGATGCGCTTTTTCCCCACATCGAGGGCCAGAATACGTCCGATCATCGGATTTTCCTGGAATTCCACCGTCTCTCCAAATTATAGTGAAGGAAAGCACGCGAATTGTTTCGCAAGGCGGTTATTGTGGTCGATATCAGGGGAACGCAGAAGAGTTTGCAGATCGGCGTCGGGATCCTGGCAGCCGCCGCGGCGGTCGCGCTGTTGTATTACGGCCGCGCTTTTTTCATCACCATTTGCATCGCTTCGATGATTGCTTTTCTCCTCGATCCGGTCGTGCTTCTGGTCATGAGCCTGCGCGTGCCGCGGGGACTGGCGAGCTTCGTGGTGTGCTCCATCGGCCTTGTGCTGCTTTATCTGGCGGGCGTAGGCCTCTATGCGCAAGGCCAGGAAATTGCCGCGGATCTGCCGGTCTTCGGTCAGCGCGTTAGCGAGTTGGTCGATACGGTCTCGGCCCGCATGGAGAGAATCGAGAACACGGTTTATCGGTCCCTGATTCCCAAGCGCTTTCAGGAGAACGCGAACGTACCACCGCCGGAAGAGGCCGCGGCGAAGGGTAAGCGCCGCAAGGCAACCCAACCGCCCGAGCCGCCCCCTCCGCCCGCTATCCAGGAAGTCCACGTACAACAGGAGCCCACTCCACTGATCCGCTACCTGTACGATTACCTGCGCGAATTTTACGACACGCTGCTGATGACGTCGTTCATTCCATTTCTCGTGTATTTCCTGCTCAGCTGGCGCGACCGGCTGCGCTCGCGGTATCTGCTGCTGTTTGAAGGCGAGGGACGCGCCGCCGCCTCCGACGCCTGGGTCGGAATAGGAGCGATGGTGCGTGCCTATGTGATCGGGAATTTCATGCTGGGCATTCTGCTGACCATCGCCAGCGGCCTGTTGTTCGCCGCCGTGAAGATGCCTTACTGGCTGCTGGCCGCGTCCATCAGCGGATTTCTCAGCCTAGTCCCCTACATCGGCCTGCCGTTGGCGATGATTCCTCCGCTGGTCGCCTCTCTGACCGCCACGCGCCAGCCGGCGATCTACATATACCTGATCGTCAGCGTCGCCGTACTTCACCTGCTTGCTTTGAACCTGATGTATCCGAAACTGGTGGGCGCGCGCGTGCACCTGAATCCCTTGGTCGTAACCATCGCTCTGATGTTCTGGGGTATGCTGTGGGGCGGCGTCGGTCTGATTTTGGCGATCCCCATTACCGCCGCGTGCAAGGCGGTTTGCGACAATGTCGCCAGCCTGCGCCCTTATGGGCGGCTGCTGGGAGATTAGGGAACCGGGTTGCGATTTGAAAGGCCGCTTAGGGATGAAAATGACGCACACTCGTAACGCAGGAACCGCATGAGTAAACAATTCTGGATCTTCCTCCTGGCCGGTGTGGGAGTCGTGGGTGTGTTGATCTTTCTCATGCTTTCCGTGACGACGGGCGCCCATTTACGGCTCGACGGGAAGATCCTGAAAGTCCGCGTGCTGGCGCTTCCCAATAATAAGGCTTCCCTTGTGATGGTCGACTTCCGCGCCACGAATCCATCGGATGTGCCGCTGGTGGTCAGTTCCGTAACGCTGCGCCTGCGACCGGCGCAGGGCGATCCGGTGGAGGGCCAGAGCATCGCAAAATCCGATATTGCCAACGTCTTTCAGTACGAAAAACTGCTCGGCCCGAAATATAATGACGTGCTGGCATCGCAGGATCGCATCGCTCCGCATCAATCGGGCGATCACATGGCGGGCGCGCGTTTCGAGATGCCCGAAGCGGCGGTCGACGCCCGCCGGGGCCTGTCGGTCCTCATCGAAGACGTGGACGGCACGGTCGCGGAGCTTACCGAAACCCGTTAGTCGCTTTTGCCTCGCCCCAGATGATCACCGCACAAGTTATCGATACGTCGCTGGGACGCACCGCCGCGCTTGTACCGGTCCTGCTCGATCATTTCACCACCGGCGGGGGTTGGCAGGAAATCGGCCAGGGCGTCACGGATGCCGAGGGCCTGGTCGAAAGTTTCGGCGAGCCTCCCGGCGCGGGCATTTACCGGCTGACCTTCGATGTGGCGGCATATCAGGCGGACCCGTTCTTCCCGACGATCGGCGTCACGTTCGAGGTTGGCGACACCGAACAGGATTGTCACCTGGCATTGCTCCTGAGTCCGTTCGCCTATTCGGTTTCGCGCGCATGACCGTACGGGTCAAAGTGATTCCGCGCTGTCCGCGCACCGAATTCGCGGGAGCAATGGCGGATGGCACGCTGAAGGTTCGCGTGGCCGCGCCTCCCGAGAAAGGCAAAGCCAACGACGCTTTGTGCGCCTTTCTGGCCGTGCACTATGGCGTGGCCCGCGATGCCGTCGCCGTGATCAGCGGTCATACGGCGGCCTTGAAGCTGGTGCGGATCGATGGCATTTCAGCGTAGCCTCCCGTTGCGGCCGCCCGCAACGCGAAAAAGGCCGCGGAATCAAGCAGAATGCCACCTCGTGTAAGACTTCGGGGCGGGTACCTCGTTTACAATTAAGTAGGGATTAATATCATGAAACAGAGCCTTCTGATCATTCCCGCTTTGATGGCTACGGCCCTGTTCGCGCAGGGTCCTGGTGGATTTGACAACGGAACGCCCGGCGACCCGGCTGCGACCTCACGGTGGCCCGATGGCGGACCCCGGGGTTGGGGAGGCCGATGGGGCCGGATGGGTATGCGCGGCCCGGGTATGGAACCGGGGGAATTCAGACTCGGACGGCTTTTGAGCGATCCGAACGTCCGTCAGCAGCTCGGCGTCACCGCCGACCAAGCGGCGAAGATCCGGCAGCAGGAATCCGACTTCCGCAAGGCCGAGATCCGCAACCGGGCCGATCTCCAGATCAAGCGGATGGATTTGAATGACCTTCTCACGGCCGACAAGCCCGATCGTGCTGCAATCGACAGCAAGCTGCAGGAAATCGGCGCCGCCCAGATCGCGCTGGAAAAATCCGCGATTGATGAGCGCCTGAACATGCGGGACGCACTCACGCCAGCCCAGCGTCAAAAGCTTGAACAAATCATGACACAGCGGCGCCAGCCCGCGATTGGTGTTCCCGTGCCTGGTGGCAACGCTCCCCGTGGCCCGCAAGGCGGAGGCCGCGGTGGGCGTGGGCCTGCTGCGCCACCCCCGAATGCACCGGGCCAAACGCCGCCGAACCGGTAGGCCAACGAAATCGCGCCGCAACATCCCGACTGCGGAAAAGACGCAATATACGCGGTCCTAACGCATCCGTGCCCCACTCCAATCAAGCCCCTCGCGCTTGACAATCCGGCGGTGACCCATTAGTCTGCGTGAGGGTGGCGTTTGACGGCGTTTCGCGCGGCGCCCAGGTGTTCGTCGTCGTGCGACGACGCCGCCGGAAAGGATATTCCCATGCGTTTTGCGATGATCACACTCCTGGCATTGCCTTTATTCGGGCAGCAGGTGAACCCACCGTTGATTCCCTTTGATTCCGACCCGAGCTTTCTGAAGCTCAACTACCAGATGAATCTCGGCGAAGTGCTCGGAGTCGCCGTGAACTCCAAGGGCACGGTCGTAGTGCTGAATCATCCCGGCTCGGCGACGTCGGGACCACTTTACGGAAACGCGACCACGCAGCTTTTGGAGTTCGATTCCACTGGGAAATTCGTGCGTGAAGTGGGTCACGGCGTGTACGGTCTGGGCTACGCGCACTCCGTACGCTTCGATAAGTACGACAACTTATGGGTGGTCGACAAAGGCACGCATGCGGTGATGCGCTTCAACCCAGCGGGCCTGGTCACACTGAACCTGGGCCGCCGTCCCGAAGGTCCGGACGAACCCGAATATTACAAGGGGAATGGCCTGGGCCGCGGCAATATTTTCCCGGCGATGCCCCACGTGGACGGAATGTTCCGCGCTCCGACCGACGTGGCTTGGGATTCCGACGATAACATCTATATCAGCGACGGCTACATCAATTCGCGCGTCGCGAAGTACGACAAGCACGGCAATTGGATCAAGTCGTGGGGCGAGCGCGGCGTGGGCGGGCAGCACGCCAACGAAAATCCCAGCTCCTTCAGCACGCCGCACAATATCGGGATCGACCGGCAGAACAACGTCTATGTGGCGGATCGCGGCAATCGCCGCATCCAGGTGTTCGATCGCGACGGGAAATTCGAGCGTTTCATTTTCCTGAATGCGGCCTACGACAAGAACCATCATCCGGTGCTGGGAAACAAGCCGGCGAATCCTCCCGATGAGACTGCTCCGTGGACGATCTGCATCACGCAGGGTCCCACGCAGTATCTGTACACTTCCGATTCCGAGCCCGGGCGGATTTATAAGCTGGCGCTCGATGGCAAGATTCTGGGAATGCTGGGCGAATCCGGCCACGACGTCGGACAATTAAGCTGGACGCATGGCCTGGCTTGCCCGTCGGAGAACACGTTGTACGTCGCCGATATGAACAACTGGAGAGTGCAGAAGATGACGCTGCATCCGGAGAAGATCAAGGCTGCTCCCACAGGCGGGGCGAAATAGGAGAGCGATCGCGATTGCGTGAGGCGGACTTTTCTCTCGGGGACCTGATTTCTGACGCGGGGTCTTCGGTCGGCCCGAGAGGCCGCCGCAGGCCGGGGGCCTGCCCCACACCGGGAGCCTGCCTAGAGCTTTGATGGAAGCCGAGCGTAAGTTGTTCCTGGGAGGGGACGGCGGTCAATCCAGCACGGTCGTCATGATCGGCGACGAAACCGGGATGGTTATGGGCGTCGGCCACGCGGGACCGTGCAATCATGTGAGCGCCGCGGAGAGCCGCGAGCGATTTCTACACGCCATCGGAGGCGCGCTGCATGCGGCGGAAAAATCCGCAGGATGCGGCGACGTTCACTTTGAAGCGGCCTGCCTGGGCTTCAGCGGAGGCCCGCACGACAAGGAAGCACTCACGAAACAGGCTGTGAAAGCTCATCATTATGCGATCACCAACGATGCGCACATTGCCCTGACGGGCGCGCTCGCTGGAGAGCCGGGGATCATCGCCATCGCCGGGACTGGTTCGATCGCCTATGGAAGAAATGCCGCAGGGAAGACGGCTCGCGCGGGCGGCTGGGGTTACGCCATGGGCGACGAAGGCGGCGCATTCGATCTGGTTCGCCAAGCGCTGCGCGCGATTCTGCGTTTCGACGAGGGATGGGGACCGGCGACGAACCTTCGCGAAGCACTTCTCGGCGCGACGGGCGCGCAGGATGCCAATGATCTGCTGCATCGTTTCTATACGCCGGAATATCCGAGAGCGCGGATCGCGTCCTTCGCTCCTCTCGTGAATGAAGCGGCGTTGCACGGGGATCAAGCGGCTCGCGAAATTCTCCACCATGCGGCGCAGGCGCTCGCGACGTACGTCGCGGCGGTGCGCAGGCAACTCTTTCATCGCGGCGAGACATCGAACGTTTCCTATATCGGCGGCGTCTTTGCGAGCGAGCTATTACGGGCACAATTTCAGTTGATCGTCGAACTGGAAGGCGAAAGCCGCGTCCACGCGCCATCGTACGGGCCCGCCGCCGGAGCGTTGATCGAGGCGTATCGGCTGGGCGGCCTCCATGTTCTACCTTTGGACGGGCCGGCGCGCGTTTAACAAGGTTTAACAAGACGGACTGAGAGTCCGCCGCAGGCCGGGGGCCTGCCCCACTCATCATCGAGGCCTGTTCCACTCATCATCAGAGCCTGCTCCACTGATCCTCATGAATGTTGAGCAGCCAAATCCTGATCTAATGGAAGGAAAGATCTGGAACCCACAACCTTGGAACCCGTCTCGCACTTCTTCTATTCACATCGTTTGAAGCTCCAGTTTTGGGATTGGGGCACGCAGGGCAAGCCGGCCCTGTTACTGGTGCATGGAGGGCTCGACCACGCCCGCAGTTGGGATTGGGTGGCGCGCGCGCTCCGCGACGATTTCCATGTGTACGCGCTCGATCTGCGAGGGCACGGGAATAGCGCGTGGGCTCCGGGCGCGCTGTACAGCGTCCTCGAACACGTGCTCGACCTGGCGACGCTCGCCGACATCATCGAAAAAAAGCCGATCTATGTTATTGGCCACTCGTTGGGAGCCGTGACGGCGCTCCTGTATGCGGGCGTGTTTCCGGAACGCGTGAAGAAACTGGTCGCGATTGAGGGCGTGGGGCTGCCGATTATGGAGCGCAAGGACACGCCGCCGGATCGCTTGCGGAAGTGGATCGAGAAGGTGCGCGCAGCGGAAAATCGGGCACCTCACAACTACCCGAATCTGGCAACGGCCGTGGCGCGCATGAAGGAGGCGAACCGCTTTCTTTCCGACGCGGTCGCCGAGCACTTAACGTTGCACGGCACCAATTGGAACGCCGACGGGTCCATCGTGTGGAAGTTCGACAATTACGTTCGCCTGATGCCGGCGTTCGTCACCAGTCCTGAGGACGGGGCCGAAATCCTGCGAAGGATCGCCTGCCCCGCCCTGCTGTTTTGGGGCCGCCAGAGTTTCGCAAAAGATCCGGAGACCGATCCACTGGCGATGGAGATCGCCGATCGCAGGATCGTGAAAGTGGATAATGCGGGTCACTGGCTGCATCACGATCAGCTTGGCGTGTTTTTGCGCGAGACGAAGAAGTTTCTCGCGGAATAAGCGGGAATAAATATACAATTCACCTTGGAATCAGATTTGAATTGCTATACTCGGCGCATGAGTCGAGCCTATTTGAGCCGATTACTCCTGCTTCCCGGGATTGTCGCTCCCGCGGCCGTCGCGCAAATCCATCCGTATTTCGGCGTCGAGGCGGGCGTCCCGCTGACGGACACTTTACTGTCGAGCTCGTACTTCTCGAGCACCCCTTCAAGCACCGTCTTCGATCGATATAATTCCGAGACCAAACGGCTTCTGATCGGACCGACTTTCCGGGTGGATTTCGCACGCGGCCTGGGACTTGAGTTCGATGCTTTGTACCAGCGTGTGAACTACGATTTCACGACGCTGAACTCATCGCCGGGCGTCTTTAATCAGACTTTCCAGCAGACGACTGCCAACAAGTGGGAATTTCCACTATTGGTTGAATATGCGTTCCCCGTGCGGGCGGCGAAGCTATTTGTGGAGGCAGGACCGTCGATTTTGCACATAACCCCCACGAAGAGCGACATAACCGGAACCAGTTCCGCGCCTCCATCTCCCACGGTTTCGAGCACGACAGGGCAAGCGGGGACATGGGCAGGTTTCACCACTGGCGGTGGCGTGGACGTCCATTGGAGCCGATTTCATTTGAGGCCGGAAGTCCGATATAGCCGCTGGTTTTCGCCAACAACGGGACCCATAATTGGGGTCATCGCTTTAGGTAGTCTTGTCTTTTTCACCGCCACTGAAGGGATACACCTCAATCAGAACGAAGCGAGTTTTCTGCTGGGGCTGACGTTTTAGCTCGCGGTTCTCACGAAATACTCGATCGCAGTGACGTGGCGCACGCACTCGTGAGTGCCGTGTCGAGACTCATCTCGACACCTCGGCGGGAGTAGACACTAGACCATTTTCATAGTATTCATAGACCATAGCCGCAGTGACGGAAGCAGGACTGGACGTTGCGAGGAGTGACTGCAGCGAGGGCCTCGGAGAGGCGATATTCCAAGCTGGACAGAGAGCGGGCCTTGGCAGCACGGAGGAGTTGTTTGACCTTGGACCAACACTTCTCGATGGGGTTGAAGTCCGGAGAGTACGGCGGCAGATAGCGCAGTCGGGCTCCGGTGTTCTCGATCAGCTCGCGCACGCCAGCGACCTTGTGAGCGGCTAAATTATCCATGACCACGATGTCGCCCGGTTGCAGTTGCGGGCACAACACCTGCTCCACGTAGGCCAGGAAAATCTCTCCATCGGTGGCAGCTTCGATGGTCATGGTCGCCACCCATCCCGATAGGCGAATCGCGCCCAGCACGGTCAGCGTTCGCCAGTGTCCTCCCGGTGTGCCTTCGCGAACGCGTTCGCCGCCGGGGCCGCGTCCGTAGCGGCGCGTCATCTCCGTGGTCACGCCACTCTGGTCCAGGAAAATCAGCCTCGCCGGATCGAGCTGGTTCGTTTCCTCGCGCCAGAGGCTGCGTTGTAGCTGGCCGGCGACGGTATCTTGCTCGGCGGCGTGGAGTGACTTTTTTTGAGCCGCAATCCCATGTCACGAAGGGCCATCCACAGCCGGCCCACGCTGACTTTCAGCTTCCTCTGCTTCCACAGCCGATCCTGCAGCTCCGCTAAGGTTAGACCAGTTTCATAGTTAATGGAAGGCATAGCCGCAATGGCGGAAACAAGCCTGAATATTTTGAGGCGTGACGGCGTCGAGGGCGTCGGTAACGGCGAGTTCCAGAGTGAGTAGCGAGCGGGCCTTAACCCCGCGCAAGAGGTGCTTGACCTTGGACCAGCACTTCTCAATTGGATTGAAGTCCGGCGAGTACGGTGGCAGATAGCGCAGTTGGGCGCCGCGGCTTTCGATGAGTCCGCGCACACCCTCCACCTTGTGGGCCGCCAGATTGTCCATCACCACGACGTCGCCGGGTTCGAGTTGTGGGCACAACACCTGCTCCACGTACGCCAGAAAGATTTCTCCGTCGGTGGCGGCTTCGATGGTCATCGTGGCCACCCACCCGGAGGCGCGGATCGCGCCCAGCACCGTCAAGGTCCGCCAATGGCCGCAAGGAGTGCCTTCGCCTACGCGCTCCCCGCGACGGGCACGGCCATAGCGCCGCGTCATCTCGGTGGTGACACCACTTTCGTCCAGGAAAATCAGCCTCGCCGGATCGATCTGGTTCGTCTCTTCGCGCCAGAGGCTGCGCTCGAAGCGAGCGGCGGGAGTATCTTGCTCGGCAGCGTGGAGTGACTTTTTTTCAGATACAATCCCATCTCGCCCAGCACCGTCCACAGGCGCGACAGACTGACCTCCACCTCTTGCTGCTCCCACAACCGCAGTTGCAGTTCCGCCAACGTCAGGTCCGGCCGGGCTTCGATCCAGCTTCGCATCCGTTCCCGCAACGGTGGTGTCAGCTTGCTCGCCGGACCCCGCTTGCCTCCCCTGCGACGCTCCACTTGTCCCGTGTGGCGCAGACTTCGCAGGAGCCTCTCGGCCCAACTCCGGCTCACCCCGAACCGTCCGGCTAAGACCACCAGACTCCCATCCCCGCGCTGGTACGCTTCAAAAAACTTGCGGCGCAAATCGTCCGAATAGGCACTTGCCATCGTTGCTTTCGCCGAACCATGCCAGAGCGCCTTCTAGTATCTCAGAAACTGGTCTAGGTCCGGCTGCTTGCCAATCCAGTTCCGCAGATCCTCTTGTACTTCAGCGGTCATTTTGCTGGCGGGCCCGCGCCGCCCGCCGGGCGGCCGCTCCATTTTCCCGGTCGAGCGCAGTGTCGCCGAAATTTTCTTGGCCCACGCCAGGCTCACATCGAAGCGTTGGGCCAGTTGCGACAGGCTCCCCGCTCCACGCTGATGCGCTTTCAACAGCTTCCGCCGTAGGTCGTCTGAATATGGACTTGCCATCTTCCGTCGCCGAAAGATTGCCAGAGCTGTCTATATTATCTATGAAAACGGTCTAATCGTCACAAGGCGTCGCCAAGAGTGGCGACGCGGCACGCACGAGTGCGTGCGCCACGTCGTCGTTAGCGTCTGAGAGATGCCGCCTAGCCGCAGATATTTGTGCGAGAGTTATGCGCTCACGGTTTCGAGAGCCCTGGGAGCATACGTGCGGTCGATGTACTGGTCCAGGATTTCAATAAATTCCTTGACGATGTGATCGCCGCGGAGCGTGCACTTCAGTTTTCCATCGACATAGACCGGCGCGACGGGCTCCTCGAACGTTCCCGGCAAGGAGATGCCGAGGTTCGCGTGTTTCGATTCGCCGGGGCCGTTGACGACGCAGCCCATGACGGCGACCTTCAACTCTTCCACGCCATCGTAACGGCCCTTCCACACCGGCATCTGCGTGCGCAGGTAGGTTTGAATCTGATCGGCCATATCCTGGAAAAACGTGCTGGTGGTGCGTCCGCAACCCGGGCACGCGGTCACCTGCGGCGTGAAGCTGCGCAATTCGAGGGACTGCAGGACCTGCTGGGAGACGATGACCTCTTCGGTACGATCGCCATTCGGCATGGGTGTGAGCGATGCGCGGATGGTATCGCCGATGCCTTCCTGCAAGAGCACGCCGAGGGCTGCGGTGGTCGCCACAATGCCTTTCGATCCGAGGCCGGCTTCGGTGAGGCCCAGGTGCAGAGGATAATCGCATTCGGCGGCCAGCATGCGATAGACCGTGATCAGATCCTGCACACCGCTTACTTTCGCGCTCAAAATGATGCGGTCGTGACCGAGGCCGTACTGTTCGGCGGCTTTCGCGGATTCAATCGCGCTGACCACGATTGCGCGCAGCGTTACGGTCCTCGCATCCAGAGGTTCCGCAAGCTTATTATTTTCGTCCATCATGCGCGTGAGCAGCGCGCCGTCGAGAGATCCCCAATTGACGCCGATGCGCACGGGACGGCCGTACTCTATGGCGGCTTCGATCATGGTGCGGAAGTTATCGTCGTGCTTTTTGCCGATGTTGACGTTCCCGGGATTGATCCGGTACTTGGCGAGAGCACGCGCCATGTCGGGATACTTCTTTAGCAGCAGGTGGCCGTTGTAATGAAAGTCTCCGATGATGGGAACGCGCACGCCGAATTTATCGAGCGCCTCGACAATGCGGGGGACGGCGCGGGCGGCGTCCTCGGTGTTAACGGTGATGCGTACCAGTTCCGATCCGGCCTTGGCCAGCGCCATCACCTGATTGACCGTGGCGGGCGCGTCTGCCGTATCGGTGTTGGTCATGGACTGGACGACAATCGGATGGTTGCCGCCGACTTTGACGTTTCCAATATTCACTACGGCCGACCGGCGCCGCGGATTTGATGCCATGCTGCCTCCCTGCCCTCGGTCATCCGACGACTGACGCGAAGACCAGTACGAATCCCTATTTTAACTAACGCGTTCATTCGGTGCTGGTTTGACACGACCCATGAGACGACCTTAAGCTTCTCTTAAGTGGCACTGTTCATACGTCTTTTCGCCATGCTCGGGCTGTTGGGCACGGTGGCCTCGGTGTCGGCCCAGGACCGTCCTCCCAGTAATTCGGAAGCGGCCCAGAACGCCGAAAAGAGAACCAACGAATGGAGCATCCTGGCTTCGAATCTGGAGCAAAGGGTGATTCGCATGCTGCCTTGCGACCCGCGCGTCCGCACGGCCATCGAGGAAGTATCGCGAGCGTCGGGTGCGCGGTTCCTGGCTCTGACCGCGTATTGGCAGGAAATCGCAAAGCGTTCGAACGATCAGGCGGAGACGGCCCGGAGGCTGATCGCCGATAACGCCTCCCGTTTAGCGGACTGGAAGGCGGACAGCGCCGATTCCGAACAGGAACAGACGCGCGTGGGAGCGCAAACCTCGGATTTGCGGGACGCCGCCCGGCAACAGGCCGCGCTGGCTGCCGCAGCGCAGGCGCTGAACGGCATTTCCCAGAACGTGGCGGCGGTCGCGAAACAAGGAATCGGCCGCGAGGACGCGTCCAGGAAGCTGGACGCGGATCTGAATGCGTGGATCACCGCGACCCAGGCCCGGCAGGCGGCGATCGAGGACGAACTGAAGGCGCTGGCCGCGGAGAATTCCCGATGGACTGCGTATTACGCGGCACGTATTATGCGCGCGCAGATGGAATGCTCGATCACCGGATCCGCGGGCGCCGCGGACTCGGCGCCTGCTCCGCGGACACCCAAGAAGGCGGGCAAATGAAACACGCCGGCTTTCGCCGCAGCCTGTGGCGGCGCATGATTCGATCTACCACGCTTGGCTCGGGCAAGGTTTGCTCCGGCATCTCTCTAGCGTTTCTGTGCGTTTCGATCGTCGTCGTGACGCTTTTCGGGCAGAGTCGCGAGGCCTATCAGCAGGCGTACCGCGACTGGCGCGCGAGCGATCCGAGTCTGGAACGCGATGCGGCCAAGGCGGGCGCTGCTCTGACGCCTCGGGCCGAAAAAGCCGCCGCGGCTGCGAGCAAGTTTATCTTGGCGCGCAAGGCATTTTACGACGCGCAGCGCGACGACCTCGCCGAAATGCTTAAGACTATGCAGCCGTTCGAACTGCCGAAGGAGATCGAAAGCGCCAAAAGCGCCGACGCTTACCTCGCGATCCAGGACGCCTCGGTCGCCAACAGCATCGAGGTCTTCGGCGCCGATCCGGATAAGGGCATCCAGCAATTGCGCCAGGCGCTGGAGAAAGAACGTCAAGCGCTGATGGCGCTCCGAAGCGCGATCAAGACACGCGAAAACGCGGCAGAGGCGGCCAACCAGGCGAATGAAAGCGCCGACCGTGCCAGGATGGTCGCAGTCGACCAGACCAACGCGATCGCGGCCAGCTTCGCGCAGTCCGGGCAGGACATCGGGCGACTGGCCGAAGCATGGCCTACCTACTATCGCTCTCTGGCCGAGGGCGCTCGCGGGACAGGAACGGCGGACACGACTCCCGCACCGGCGATTCGGCCTTCGAATTCCACGCCCCCAGCGGCACAGGCGGCGCCGGCGACCTCGGGCCGCGTCCCCGCGGGCGTTCTCATTTCGCGCTACACCGGCTCCTGGACCTTCCTGCCAGGGGTGTCGACGTACCACGGGATGCCGCCAATTTCCTGCGACGTGACCGTGCGAGAAGAGGGTGGGCAGATTGTGGGCAAGCTGGACGCGAGTTTCATCGTCGCCGGAAAGGTGGATCCGAATATACGATTCGATTTCTCGGGCCCTCTGCAAGCCGGACGTTACCAGGCGTTCGCTTTGAAGACCGCCGAAGGGGTCCAAGGAAAAGTTGAGCTTATCCCTGGCAACGCATTCAATTTACTGGAAGTTAACTATGTGCTTGACGGAGCACCGGGAAAGGTTCGCGAGGCGGACGTAATTCTGGTAAAGCGGTAGGCTCATAGACGGCGGAAACCTGTCGTTTCTGGCGGCGAGACGTGGAACGGATTTACCGTTATCTCAGAGATCAAATGACTACTACCCGAGTCTGCCCTCTCCCGATCGCACGTCTGTTGGCACTCTTCTTCGTGACGCTTTCGTCGCGCGTTTTGGCGGCCGCTCCACCCCAGACGTATTATTTTCTGGTTTTTAGCAATCCGATGGAAGGCCACGAGAGCGAGTACAACACGTGGTACGACGGGCAGCACGCGGCGGACGTGGTTTCCATTCCAGGCTTCGTCACCGCGCAGCGCTACGTGCAAAATGACCTGCCTTTCTTTAAAGTTATCGACGTAAATTTACCGAAATACCTTATCGTCTACAAGATCGTCAGCAGCGACGTGGAATCGGTATTCACGGAAGTCGAGCGGCGGTTGAAGACCGGAGAGACGTATCTCAGCCCGACGTATGATCGAAAGAATTCCCAAAGCTATGTGTATCGGACGCTCGGGCCTGCGCTGAAAGGGCCGGGCGGAGACGCACCGGGCGCGAAGTCCGGGCCCAAGCAGGATTATATTCAAGTCGTGTTCAGCGCGATGACACCAGGGGCCGATGAGAAGGAATTCAACGCTTTTTACGATCAGCACCACGCGCGGGAAGTGGTCGCAATTCCGGGTTTCATTCAGGCGCAACGGACGGTGCTGGCGCGGCCTACAACCGCGGCCATCCAACCGACCAAATATTTCGCCTTGTACTGGATCGAGACTTCAGATCCCGGCGCGCTGAAACAGGCTGCGACAGCCGCGCAAGGGACATTCACGTCTAGTCCGTCCTTTGATGCGAAGGCGACGCGCGGGTATACCTATCGCGCGATTGGACCGCAATGGGACGGCGATCAAGTGCGAGCCGAGCGAGCGAAGTCCCGAGCCGGAAAGTAAGCACGCCGGTCGCCCCGCACTCGCAGTCGAGTTCTATCGCGGCTGCGTCACCACGTCGATCAAAGCCGGTTCGCCTCGCTTGACGACGTCGACGGCGGCGCGCAGGGCGGGTCCCAGATCGTTAGGATTCGTAATGGGGCCGCGGCTGAAGACACCCATGCCCTTGGCGACCGTCGCGTAATCGATCGGCGGATCGTTAATGGTCAATCCGGCATGGATATTGGCGATGCCGCGCTGGTGCTGGTTGGCCACACGCTGGACGTGCATCAGTTCCTGATGATAGCCGCGATTGTTGTGCATCACACTCAACAGCGGGATTTTGTGATGCGCGGTAGTCCATAGAATGCCGGGAGCGTACATCAGATCGCCATCGTCCTGGATGGTGACGCTCAAGCGGCCGTATTTGCGGTTGGCGAGCGCGGCGCCAGCGGCGGCGGGAGCTCCGTAGCCAATCCCTGCCCCGCCCTGCCCTCCGATGAAATTGTAGGGCTTGGTGAAATCCCACAGGCGCTGCGGCCAGCGGCTGAAGTGATCGGTGGCGGAGAGCAGCGACCAATCCTCGTCCTTGAGCACGTTCCAGATCTCGGCGGCCATGCGCCCGGTGCTGACAGGGCTGGCGTCCCAAGCATAGGCGGCTTCCTCACGGGCACGCGCCAGCGCGGCCAAACGAGCTTCGCCCAGCTTCTTGCCGCGCGCTTCAAATGCGATCCGGCGATCGGCAGTGATCAGCTTGCGGCAGGCTTCGATCAACGAGGGGAGGGTTTCCTCGGCATCGGCGGCGATCGCGAGATCGACTTCTGGCAAGCGCTGGAAGTCCTGATAGTTGGCGTGTATAAAAAGATCGCCCGCACTGATCGTGATGACCTTCGTACCGCGCTTGATCATGGGCTCGGAGTGGCGGATCAGAACATCTTTATAGTCGTTGACCGTACCCCACAGGTCGTCACATTCGAGACCAAGAACGACGTCGGCGGCGCCGAGGACTGCTTTCCGGCGCTCGGTTTGATTCAAAGGATGCCGCGACGGGAAGTTCATGCGAATGCCGGGATCGATGACGGCGGCCTGCAACAGTTCTGCGAGTTCTACCAGCAGCGTCATGCCGTTGGGCGTGCGCGCGGCGCGATCGGCAATGATCACGGGAAACTCGGCATTCACCAGGGTGCGAGCCGTTTCCGCTACGGCGGCGGGATCGCCCAGCGGATACGTCGGCAGGATGGTCTTGGGAATGTGCAGAGCTTTTTCGTCCTTGATTCCGCCTTCCTGCAGGCCGAGGTCGGCGACCAATAGAACGGGCTCGCGCGGGACGGTCATCGCCGTCTTGTAAGCACGCACGGCGGATTCGGCGAAGTGCTGGAGAGAGGTCGGATTATCGTCCCACTTCACGTAGTCGCGCACCATGGCCGCGGCATCCTGCACGCTATGGAACCACTCGGCGCCAGGACGTCGCAGAGTGAGGTCGAGCGTGTTGCCCAAAATAATGAACATGGGCACGCGATCGCACCAGGCGTTGTAAATCGCCATGGAGGCGTGCTGAAGTCCTACGGTCCCGTGCGCGAGCACCAGCAGCGGCTTGCCTTCGATCTTGAAATAGCCGTGCGCCATCGCCACGGAGGACTCTTCGTGGCAGCAGGTGATGAATTCGGGGCTCTTATTGCCGCCATAGTTGAGCAGCGACTCATGCAAGGAGCGGAAGCTCGAACCGGGATTCGCACAAACGTATTCAAAGCCGAGCGATTTGATGACGTCGACCATGAAGTCCGAGCCGGGCCGCTGGTTTTCGAGGACTTGCAATTCGGAAGGCATCGCGGCCTCGGCGTCCTTGGTCATCAACGGTGTGACGGAGCGCGGCGGGGCAGCGGCTACTTGTTGCTGGGCTTCGGCGGCCGAGGAGCCGGCGACCAGCGCGGCGGCCCCGGCACTGGCGCTCTTCAAGAAATTGCGGCGATCTACGTGGGGCTTCTGCTGCTTGGCCATGACGATCCTTTCCCTTCAGGTAAGACGAGACGGCGGTATTATTTTATCGCATTGACTCCGGTCCCTCGATAAGAACACCAGCCGCACAATCCGCTTTACATAGCTCCCGCTGGATCGCGCTAGAGCGGCGCATTCTCCTGTTGGCTCGACGTGGCAGCTCGGCGTGCCGGATATAAGTGAACCAGGCTGAAGTCTGAATATCACTGTGGACATCCCTAGAAATTGACAGGGCGGATGGCCTTTGATGTAATGAGTGAGTACTTCCCTTGCTCCTCAGTAGCTCAATGGTAGAGCATTCGGCTGTTAACCGAAGGGTTGTAGGTTCGAATCCTACCTGAGGAGCCAAATTTCAAAATCCCGCCCGGAGCCGGTTTCCCCGTTTTCTTTTCTAGCACTTGCTTGGTTCGAGTGCCGCAGAATTTCAAACGGTTCGAACAGGGTCGCTCGCAACGTGCCGTCTTGCCAGGCAGCTTTTTCCATAACTACTCGGAGTAGATGCCGCTGCTCATGCGCTGGTTGCGCCAAAAATAACTCTGCCGCCCGGCTTGTCAGCTGCAACATGTCGATCGCTTGATCGACCGGCGCCGGCGCCGCACTCTGGATGTCGCGGATTTTGCCGAGAATAGTCTCCTGCTCGCACCTCCATTCGGCCGCGTGCGAATCGAAGAACTTCGTGTCGATCCTCCCATCCAGCCTGTCCTGGTACATCGTCTCGATTCTCGCTTGGATTTGTTCGTAACGGGCCTGGAGCCGCTTGATGGCCTGCTCCCGCGTCGCTTGCTCGGTCCAGTCCGACTCCAGAACGGCATCCCCGAGCCACTCAAGAACGGGCTTGGGGATGACGAGGTCCCGGAGAATGCTGGCAAACTCGCCAGTGAGGGTCTCCTGGCGCGTGTATGGCTCAGGGCACTTTCCGCGGTTACCCGTGCAGTGATAGTACGTGTATCTGCCCTTCTTTTTCAGCTCACCAACCAGTAGGCACCCGCAATGACCGCAGCGCACGAGGCCGGTGAACGCGAAGTCGTGCTTCACTTTCCGCGTCTTTGTCTCGGCTCGGCCATCCAGCAATGCTTGGACCTGCTGCCAACATTCGCGAGTTACCAGCGGTTCATGGGTGCCCTGGTAGGTGCTGCCGTCCCAGTCGAAATCGCCCGTATACAACCGTTTCCGAAGTATCTGATGGACTGTACTTGAACGGGGTCTTCGCCCGCGCAGCGTGACGCCCTCAGCTCTCAATTCGGCGACCAGGGCCTTTATGGAATAGGTCCCAGTTGCAAAACGGCGGAACAATTCTGTGATGACAGGGGCGGTATCCGCGTCCGGGACGATGATCCGTTTACCGGCAGGGCCGTCGGCATTGCGGTACCCGACCGGTGCGAAGCTCGGGTAGATACCGGCGCGCGCCTTTTCCAGCATTCCCTTGGTGGTCTCTTCGCCCAGATTGAGGCTGTAGTTGCGCGCCATCAAGACCTTAATCCCATGAACGAATTGCTCATGTGATCGCGACCCTGGACCGATCATCACGTTCTCTTTCACGAAGTGGATCGTCACTCCAAGTTCGTCAAGGATCGCCCAGTCCTTGATGTTTCGGTACAACCTATCGGTTTTCTCCACCAGGATTGTCCGGCACGACGCGTTGTGTTTCTTCAGATACGCGACCATCTCATTAAAGCCGGCTCGGCCACCAGTTTTCGAAGATTCCACGTCAACGAACTGTCGAACGATTTCCATGCCGTTGCGGGCCGCGTACTCCTGCAACGGACGGATCTGTGCCGGCAGGCTGAAACCCTCTTCTTCCTGCTCTTTGCTCGACACCCTCGCGCGCAACACAGCTTGGATCGGTTGCGCCGCGCGGCTATTCGTGGATTGTATCGGCGTTAAGGTTCTCGCTGGCATATGGCGTCCACATTACCAAGTTCGGGTTGAGGGTTCTTGGCCTTCCGATCCCACCCACGGAGGATCACCGCGAAGTCCAACAATCTTGATCGAGCCTCCGCCCATTCCGCATCGCTGAGACATCGACCCGCACCTGATTCGTGCGCTCTCCTGGCCGCCGCTTCCAGCGCAGATGCTGATAAGTCCGCCTCGATCACCAATCTCGGCGCTGGATGTCTGCTCATTGCGCTCCCAGAATTTCATGGAAGCGCAACTCGGACGAGTCCGAGCTAGTCCGAGTCGGTCCGAGCCGCGAGTCCGAGTTCGAGTCCGAGTGCTTTCGCGTCTTTTTCGATGGCCTTTTCGATTTCAGCGCTCTTCGGATCGCTGACTTTGCCCTTCGGAGACTTGCCGGACAGGCGTGCCGCTTTCCAATCAAAAACGGTCGTCCGGCCGAGTTTGTGGTCGCGCGCCCATTTCTCTATCGTCGTTGGACCTTTCGCAAGGATGGCCTCCAAAAGGTCGAGATGTACATCCGCTGCCTGAGAATCTGTACTCTCGGCCTCGGGTCCTGAGGATGGCTTCAATGTGCTGACACCACCAGAGATCCCCAGGAAGAGATCTTCATAGCGTGTCCACTCCGGACGGCTCCGGAATTTCTCATCGACCCATCTTTCGAGTTGGCAGCCGCCCCAGTTCCCACATACTTCTCGCACTTGGTTGCCCCCTCGATCACGGCCTTCCTCGTGGCGCCAGGTGATTGTCAGTCGTCTAAGGAATTCCTTAGATTCTCGATCGGCGCGGTCCAAACCCCAGTCACCCGTATGGCACAACTGGACAGCATCCTCTGCAAAAACCAAAAATACTCTCAGGATCGACGCAAAGAATGCCTGTTCGAACTCGTCGCTGGGGTAGCTGACGTTACGCGACCACGGAGCCGGCAATATTCGCCGAGCGTCGCCTATTGCCCTTCTGGCGAGGATGACTTCCTTTTCGACTCTATTCCTAGCTTCTCGCGAGAACTCCCGTGGGTAGTAATCCATAGTGCTTTCTCCGGTCTCAGATCGGTGGTCCCCTGTTTTTGTGCTAGGCAGCAATGGAGCGCGATGTATAGGCACAGTCTAGTAGCCGAGACGATCAGCGAGTCTCGAGGACGCCGAGGATGTGTTTCGCCGAAGCACCGTTCCGCGGCGAATTGAACCGGTGCCAGCCAAACGACAATTTTACTGCGATTTATTTGTGCGTGCGAGATCACCCCCACGCGCGTGGGGACAACTCCGGCGGAGTTGGCAGTCCCACAAATCTGTTCGGTTCACCCCCACGCGCGTGGGGACAACTCACCCGGCTGCATCCACATTTCACTGGGAGTCGGTTCACCCCCACGCGCGTGGGGACAACGGTTCAAGATTCTACGGGGGGAGAGCGGTCACGGTTCACCCCCACGCGCGTGGGGACAACGTTCGTCATGGTGCCTTGAAGTGCGGTTTCCGCGGTTCACCCCCACGCGCGTGGGGACAACGCAATAGCGCTCCTCGATCTCGATGCCGACAGCGGTTCACCCCCACGCGCGTGGGGACAACGCGACGTGAACCTCGAATATAACGCCACGCGGCGGTTCACCCCCACGCGCGTGGGGACAACGGGATGTGTTTCGAGCGGCCCTGCGTGAGAAGCGGTTCACCCCCACGCGCGTGGGGACAACGAGAACCAATCCCCCGGTGATGTATGGATGTTCGGTTCACCCCCACGCGCGTGGGGACAACGCGCGCTCATCACAGGGACCAGCGCGGAGACGCGGTTCACCCCCACGCGCGTGGGGACAACCCCACCGGAAACGCTTCCCCCTTGCGCACCTTCGGTTCACCCCCACGCGCGTGGGGACAACGCATTATTTCACCAATGGCGCGACGAACCCCGCGGTTCACCCCCACGCGCGTGGGGACAACGCTTTCGTATATGCAGGCAGGACGGCCCCACTGGGTTCACCCCCACGCGCGTGGGGACAACATGATGTCTGTGGCTTTGTGGTTGGCCAACCACGGTTCACCCCCACGCGCGTGGGGACAACCGGCGGCGGCTTAGGGATATGGAAATCATCAACGGTTCACCCCCACGCGCGTGGGGACAACAAGAGTTAGGGAACCCGCGCTAAATGAGTCCCCGGTTCACCCCCACGCGCGTGGGGACAACGGCTTCTATCGCTGCCTGCCGTGTGGTCTGGACGGTTCACCCCCACGCGCGTGGGGACAACCACGTCCGCATCCCCAAAAGACCGTCGGAACCCGGTTCACCCCCACGCGCGTGGGGACAACCGCCTCCGGCCCCTACGGCCTAACTAATGCGGCGGTTCACCCCCACGCGCGTGGGGACAACCCGCAAATTTCAGAAGCGCGGGCGCATCAGGGAGGTTCACCCCCACGCGCGTGGGGACAACAGCGGATGATCCTCCCTTTCGGGCCCGGGCCGCGGTTCACCCCCACGCGCGTGGGGACAACACTCGATTTTACTCGGGTTTCGGTACCTGGATCAGTCTTAGCCCGTCACGGTCTACAACCGAACGGTCAGTCGCGCCCCAGAACTCGACATCGAAGCCCTGTTCGTTGCGGGCTTGATAGACCAGAATACCGGCGCCGCCTTTCATCCCCGAGCAAACGCGCTCCCAGAGTTTCCGGCGAACCACCGGTTTCAGTGTCCCGACAAAAACCCCGGCGCGAAGCTCCAGCAGCCAGCGGGAGAGTTCACCCCGCAGGCTCGGCGGGACGCGTTCCAGAATCATCACCACCATCGGCTTCCTCCGAGTAATTGACACCGCCTTCGACCTGTCCAGCCACGGGGTCCCACAAACCCGATGGCCGCGCGTCGTCGGCGTCTAGCAGACTGTCGAGTGAAGCGTCCACGCCGTCGCTGATTCCCTCGAACAAGAACGCGAGGTCGGGCAGTATACGTTCGAGGAGACGGTTCTCAAAGAATATGTCCCGCATGGCTCGCCGGACCGTTCCTTCAAGATCCTTTGTGTCTGCCTTCACGGCGGCGAAGGCCCCGGGAATTGAAGTCGCGGTCTTGTACAAGTCGGCAATGTCGTAGACAAACGAGAGTGCCTTGCCGCTGTGGATAAAGCCGATTGCGGGCGAGTAGCCCGCGGCGACAATCGCGGCGTGGCAAATGCCATAGAGGCAACTATTGGCGCAGGATAAAGCCCGGTTGATGGGGTCACCAGCCTTCCATCTGGTGCGGTCGTAGTTGCGGCCTTTCCATTCGATTCCAGTGGCGCGGCTTGCTTCGGCGTAGGAAGCTCGCACACGAATCCCCTCACGGCCGCGGAGTTGCTGGAGAGAGAAGGATTCGTCCACCTCCTCGTCGAAGCGGCGGCCGTACATCCTCCGGACAACTGCGAGCCGTGCTGCCGGCTCGGCCCACGCGCTGGCTTGGCGCAACAGGTTGCGGGACGAGCGCGTTTCACCGAGTCCGACGCCGTAGGACCGAACCCCCTCTTCGCCGCACCAAAGGATCAGGCACCCTGACTCAGCGAGGGTTCGCACTGCCGCATGCGTGATGGTGGTCCCTGGGCCGAGCATCAGCAGGGACAGCGCGGCGCACGGTACCGGGGTGCGACCGGTCTCCTCCCAGATCGAGATCGACTTGCCGTCTTGCTCGATCCGGCACTGCTGGACGTACAGGAAGCTCCAGCCGTCCTCAACCCGCGGTAGTAGGCGGAGGTCCTTGATTGCCATGACTTAAACTCCGGGAGCGAGGGAGAGGAGGCCGTAGCCATAGGCCTTGCCCGAGCCGATACCCGCCTGAAGACCAGCATGAAACAGGGCCGTATCGACAACCTCCAGGCGACCTTCGAAGGCGACCCCGTAAAAGGTCAACCGGGACGAGGAACCGTCCGGCCGCTTCTCTAGGCCAGTGGCCCTCAGATCGCGCCCGTTACGGACGTCGGGCACATGGGCCGAGGCGCGGACCGCCTTCAACCGAAATCCCGATTTCCCGGCCTTGCGCTCAAGCCAGGCGAGCCATTCCTCCTCGCCTCGCAGTTCCACCCGTTTGCCATTGTTCTTGCGGCCATCGGCGCCGGTTTTGGTGCCGATCTTGCGTGTAGGGTTAGCCACGAGTTTGAAGCGGAGCACGCTGCCAGAGTGAATCCGACCGAGGGCCTCGGCGATCTCTTTTACCTGAGGCTCAGAAGCTGGCTGCAGCCAGGAAGGCGGCAGGTGCGTCCACTTGGGTGGCAGCGCGGACTGGACTAGCAGTGCTATGGCTCCGTCGGCGGTCGCTTCGACCCGGTACAGGAGTCCGGCCTCGGAACGCGCAGTGCCATTCGAAGAGAGCCCGTCGGGGAAGGAGTTCATAAGCGTGCGATGCATGGCGACACAGTCCGCCAGATCACGCCGCGCCTCCCGGCTGCGGATGTTGGGCACAAGGCGGGACAGGTAGATCGGGCTACTCATGAGCCATCTCCACCCAGTGCGTTTCCACGCCCCGAACAGCGAAGGCGCGGTCACGGAAAGAGAGCGGAACATCCTGCCGGTGCTCCGTCGTGGATTCGAGTGAGGCTTCGAGGACTAAGCGTTGCCGGTCCGGATCATCCTGTGCTCGCTTCCTGCCCCCGCTTGGTGGTTCGACAAACGAGGTTAGCGACTCGACCAGACCAGCCTCGCGCACTGCCGGGTTCTGTGGCTGATCCGGCGGAAATGTTACCGGCAGTGTAGGGACATAGGATTTCCTGCCCAACGATAGCGGCCAGACGGGATTGTTCAAAGCTTCCTCTATTTGGTATAGAAGCGGCAGCGGACCTTCAAGGCCGACCAGAAAATCGGCATCGGCCAGATAGTGCCGGGGCGAGACTACGGTGCCGCCAGGGCTTCCGGATGCCTTCCACACTCCGTACCTTTTCCGTCCTGGGAACTTCCCCCCTCCGGCGGTCTGGAAATCGACGCGTAGAGTGCCCTCGCGCAAAACGCGCACCCCCATCCTCAGGCTGGCAAGTTGTGCCAGTGAGGGCCAGGGTCCCGCTTGGTCATCGCGGGGCTTGCCGAGGGCGGCGCAGACGAGTCCAAGCACCCCGCTCTTGGAGGGTTCGCGGCCTGTGTCCCGTTGGTCAAAGCGGCTATCGAGACCCCACGACTGCATAGGCCCGGCCAAGCGCAGCAGCAGTGTGGCGGTGGCGGCTGCGTTCATTATGCGCCTCCGAGGTCCGACATGGCCTTAGTAAGGAGATCTTGGACGTTTGGCACCTGCTGAGCGCCGCTCGAGTTCAGCGTACCCAGACCGGCATCCTCAATGGTTGAGTAGAAGGCGCTTCTGATGCCGTTGTCGCCATACATCCCCTTGAGTTTGCCCCAGTAGTTAGCCAGCGCTTCCACCGAATTCACCATCAGACCCTCCTTGCCGCCATTGACCGGCCGGACAAATGCGTTTGCCAGCGAGGCGAGGCCGTTGTTACGGACCACGATCATCACGAACGAAGGCAGATTCTGCGCGGCAGTGCTGTTCTGCTTGGCCTTGGGAATCGCCATGATGAAGCTCTCGAGGAAGGCGCGGGCACCTGAGAGCGCGAGTTCCCGGTCGTTTTGGAGGTTGCGCTCGAGTTGTTGGAGATCGATATTTGCGTAGCGGTAAAAGCAGGCAGAGTTGAACTCCTGCGTGCCCAACATGCCAGCACCAGTCTCGTCCTCGCGTCCGAGGTCGTCCACGGCCGTATAGTAGTCGAACTCGGGCGCAACGCGATGCGTGGAGAGAGCGTGGGCCACCTGGCAGGCGGCGTCGACGTTCAATCCTGGGTCCTCCGCAATCATGCGGCCGAACAAGGCGAGATCCGCCGCGCGGCTTCCCTGCAGAGAAGACCTCAAGCTGCTGATGAGATCTTTCGGCAGATCGCTCTTTTTCTTTTTGGACTCGGCGAGTATCTGGTCCCAGTGTTCGTCACAAAGCGAAGCAAGAGCTTCGATTTGATCGTTCCCCAGGAACAACAACACACTGGTTTTCTTATCTTCTTTAGACTTGGCATCGAAGCCCACGCCAAGAGCCTCGACGACGGCGACCGCCACGGCGGTAGCCTCTTCTGATTTTCGTTCGTTGTTGCGGCCAATGAGCAACTCCGCGACCTTGCCGACGAGTTTCTTCGTGCGGACGCCCCGCTGAGCTTCCGGAATGAGCTGTTCCTGGCTAAAGTACTCGCGCACAGCCCGCTTCCAACACTGGCTGGAGACTCGAGCGCGGCGGTGGCCGCCGAACTCACAGTCCTTGGGCGAACCAGTGTCGTCTCGATTCAAGTTGGACGGCGCGAAATTCTGAATGGTGTGGATCTCAACGAACATGGCTATTCTCCTCTACAACCGATTCTGCGGATTTCTGCTGATTTTCCTCTAAGGTGCCGGACCAAAAATCTCGACCCCAGTGACGCTGGACATCGCCCTCACCGGCATCCCACCAGGAGAGGTCCTGCATCAGCCGACGATAATCGATGGAAACGTCTCTGGCTCGTAGGTACGTGACCGCGTGCCGCAGATGATTGGGCAAGTCCTCACTCTTACAGCCGAGTAAGGCCAGTAAACGGCGTTCTGGACCTTGGGCACTGTCGCGTAATGCCGCCTCGTGCAGAGCCAGGCCAAGACTCGGTCCACGGCTAGATTCCTTATTGGATAAACAAGGGTGCAGCGCGAACAGGGCGGCGATGAGGTAATAGACCGTCTCCCGCCAGCCAGTGGCCTGCTCGGGCAGATACGGAGCCACGACTCGAACAGCTTCCGGAGGCACCGTCGGCCAAGTCGCTAGGCTGCGGCGGAGCGCGGCGAGGGCACGCCGGTCGGGGGGAATTGGGTCGGAAACGATCCCACCCAGGGTTTCCAGACGAGAAATGAATCTGGCAATCGAATCTTGCTTCATGAGCACCTCATTTTCTTTTCTCTTCCGCTTCACCGCCGCCGTCCAGCAGTTTCCGGGCGACAGCCGCGAGACGGCGCCTAAGTTCGGTTTCGGCAATCGCCTGGGCGCGGAGCCCACGCACGTTTTGGGTAACCCCAGACGAAGCCTGAGTAAAGGCATCCAGCGCCGCGTTACGCACGCTACGCTTCCACGCCTCAAAACCGGCATTGCTGGCGCTGTCTCGCGCATCTTCATCCGCGATTCCCTGAGCCAGGCCCAGAGATTCGAGGTACCCGTGGAAGGGAGTGCTAAGCGAGGACCAATATTGGAGCTTGCCACCGAAGCTGGAAGAAAGTTGCTCCACTCGCTTCGGATCAGCCTTCTTGTAATCCATCGGCGAGAGGATCTCAGCAGCGAGTCTTTTGGTCGCCGTGCTCAGTGCATACGCCGTGTTATCCGCATGGCTGATAGAACTGCGCAGGGACTCTTCGCACCGCGGATCCCGCAAAAGTCCAGCCGTGATGGGAAGCTGCTCACGACGCCACATCAGAACTTTCTGATCGCCCTGCGTGGCAAACCCAAGGACTTCGAGACTGCAAGTGAAGTCGTCCGCAAGCTTCTCATCCTCCCTTAGCTGCCCGATCCAATTAGAAACAACCGTCGGTTGCCTACTCTTGGTTTCTTCCTCAAGGCCGTGCAAGATTGCTCCGCTGTTCCGCCACACTGCGACGTCAGGAGTGATGCGGTACTGGGACCAACATGGCTTTCCGGGCTTGGCCTGCCGATGTTTGGAAAAACATAGAAGGGACTCGTCTCGAAAGGGTTCCCAATTCGACGGGACACGGAGGCCGGGCACGAGCACAACTCGGTCGACCTGCGTAGATCCATCGGAAGCCTGAGCACTGAACAGGCGGCTTCGCCGGCTTTGCCAAGTGAACAGATCCACGCGCCCATCCGGCGTGCGTTCGCCTTTTCCCTGGGAGGGATCGCGTTCCCAGCAAGGCAAGTCCTGCGCGTGGGCAGCCGGATCATACTCGGCAAGATTGAGCATCAGGGTCTCAAAGAGATTTGCCCCATGTAGCAGGCAAACGGCCCCTCTTGCTGAAGGTGAATCCGAAGTGTTTGTGCGTTTCTCACTCTTCAAGTAGCTGGCCGTCCCCCCAAGGGCAAACATCTGGTGGGTAACCAGGGCTCTGGCTGCCTCATCGGGTGGTATCGCCTGTGATCGGTCATCAGTCGTATGATCAGCCAGAGTCGTGTTGTTTCCAGATGCGCGATGGAATTGCAGCGTTGCGATGGGCTTAGGCCCATCTAGCTCCGTAATCGAGGCGGATTGGTAGAAGGGGTGGATCTCGTCAAAGAGATTGAATCGCGATTCCCACTTCATCCAGTAAGCCTCCAGCACTTCAGAGGGAAAGCAGCGCTGCTTCCACAGGTCACCCCAGGTCTCGGTATCTCGCGGGCCGAAGTTGCGATGGAGGATCGCTAGCAGAAGCCGGTGAAGTGCCGCGATCACGAGGGGCGACTCATCCGTAATCTCGGCAAGCTCGTGGGCCGAGGCCAATGCGTCAGCCAATCCCACGACGCGGACCTGGCCATCCAAGTCCACACAGCGTATCCAAGGCTCACGAATCAGATTGAACGTCACGAGGGATTCTCCTCCACTCTCAAACCGATGTCGGGGCACAGCCTCAGCCGCCTCTTGCCGACTGGGCAGCAGCCGTCAGCGTCAAAGGTTAGCGGGCGGCAGTTGCGAAGCAATGCGTTCTTTTTCCACGCAGACGGAACAGGGAGGGCTTCCAAACTAAAGACTACTCCTCTATGAGTGATCGAACAGGACCGTCGCAGGATTTCCGCAGCGCCAGCCATGGTCACATTGTTCAGGGACAATGGGCGGGTGCAAGCACGATCAAGAAACAGTTCGTCCCTGTTACCGAACAAACAAGCCACCGTTACACTGCGCTCGGCGAGGCGGGTCAACGCCTGAAAAAACGGATGCAAGGCGTCGTCTTCGTCGCGTCCCATTTCTGTTAGATCAACAATCCCAGCCCCCTTGCCGGGATGGGGCAAGTATCGCAACTTCGCCTGCCTCAGATCGCCATTACGCGACTTCTGCAACTTCTCAAGCGTTATTTCCCACAGTGAACGTAGTGCAGGCTCCGCAGGTACTTCTCCTGTATCTGCGTAGACGGCCTCAACTCTCGACCGGATTTCCTCGGGGATCTTCAATTCCCAGCAATCCCTGAGTATCAGCCATGTCCGCAAAAGGATGTGTTCCTCGTAAACCTTCGTGTGCCCTGTCGGGAAGGCGGGCGCACCCTCCGCGGTGAGTGGAGTTTCAATCAATCCCAGCGTGGGCATTTCACCCGTTGGCCGCAGTCCCCGCTCATGCCGGTGCAGGCGCCCGGCCCTTTGGAAAAGAAGATCGATGGGTGGCAACTCCGAGACCATCAAATCAAAATCGATGTCGAGACTCTGTTCGATAATCTGAGTCGCCACCAATACAGCCCGAGCTGGCCGCACCACCGCATCACCGGGTTTACCAAACCGCTTCAGCGTACGCTGTTCTCTCTCTTCCCGCTCTTCAAATGGAAAGCGGCTGTGGAGCAGGGCGACCACAGGGGCACCATCATCCGCATCCCCAGGCATCGTTTGACGGCACGCTTCGTAAATCTCCTGCGCGCGGCTCACCGTGTTACAAACGACCGCCGCGCATCCGCCGGAACTGATCCGATCACGTAGCCAAACGGCGAGGGCGGTAGCCTCCGAAGGTACAGGTTCAAGGAGAATTCGCTTCCCCGGCGCGAATGCGGCGAAGGCTTTGGTGCGCACCTGACCACCACTCACGACAGTTAGACAAGGGTAGGGCGGTATTTCGGACGGAATCTCGAACTCACCTGCAAAGGCCTTGACGAGTGCTGCCCGGCGTGAGTTGGGCAGAGTTGCAGAGAGCATAACCACTGACGTGCCAATGGCGCGAAGCCACGCGAGTAACCGTTCCAGCAGCGCCGACATGTAGGTGTCGTAGGCGTGAACCTCATCGATTACCACCACCTTGCCCGCCAGTCCCAACAGCCGCACAAAGACGTGCTTCGATTGCAGAGCAGCCATCAGAGCTTGGTCCACCGTGCCCACGCCATAGGGAGCAAGGAGTCCTCGCTTCCGATAGGTGAACCATTCCCCCGCCATGACCTGCGCATCAATGACCTGCGCATCAGTGGGGGCGTCCGGTTCTACTGATGATGGCAGAAAGCCCGTCTGTCCCCTTTTCTTGAGGTCTTCAAACTCCGCAGAGAGTGAGGCGTGGCCGTGTAGCAGGAGAAGATGGGCGATCCCTTCGGAGGTCCCATGCGAGAGCGCCTTGACGACGCGACCGAACATCTGATTAGAGGTCGCCTGCGTGGGCAATGCGATGAAACTCCCACGTAGGTCGTGACGCTGCTTCTGGCGCTCGGCGACAAAGAGCGCGGCTTCAGTCTTGCCTTCTCCCATCGGCGCTTCCACAATTACAAGGGATGGCAAGTCGAGATCGTCAGAAATACGGATGCACTCCGTCTGAAGTGGGCGAGGATTCGGGATCCCGAAGAACTTCTGGAAATCGAGCGGCTCCCGCAGTCGCAGCCGGGTACGCCACCCCAGTCTATCGAGCGCCGTTGCTGCTTTCACCTTCGACTCAGACAAAAAGCTATCGAGGCCCTGAGGTGGTCCAAGCGCTTCCGGACGGTAGGGGAAATGTTCTTCGGACGAAGCAATCCAATCTGAAACCGTGGTTAAGCCCGCAAGCAAGGTGAGGCCTGCAAACTCGCGTTTTGTAGGCAAGCCGGACAGGTCATGTTGTTTCGCGAGCCAGTCGATGATCCACGTCCGTGATTCATCCCACAATCCTTTCCCAATGGCTTGGGGGGCCGCTTGCAGGAGGAGGGATGCGCTGTCGAAAACACCGTGATGTCCGCCGACTGCTCTTGCGATTTCCTTGGCAACCCTCCGCTCAACTCCGCGCATCTCCAGTATTTTCGCCAGCTCGATTGAGCTCACTCGGCCGTGCGGAATGGGCATTACGGTTGACGCCGGGGGAAATCGATAACCGAGCTGTTTCAGGGGAAGAACGGATGGAGTCCACTTGCATTGGAAAGACGGGCTCGCTTTACCTAGATCGTGCGCTCCCACCAGAAACAATGACCACTGGCGGGCCTCATCAAGAGGCAACCCCAAGGCGTCCGCAATTACCTTACGGGTGCTGGGTGCTAGGATTTCATCCCACAGAAGTGAGGCAACGGCGCTCGTTTCGACCAGATGGTAGAGGAGCGGGTGCCATTGACCAGTCGCTGAGTTCGTCTTCGCCCATATTCGCGTGACGGAGGCTTCAACTCCGCGTTGATCGCTGTCGTTCATCCCGTGTCTACTACCTTGCCAATGAACGAGTGTACGCTGAAACACCTAAGAGGTTTATAGATTCCACCGGATGAGCCACATTGACAGGGCGCGCGAACGCGCCTCGGCACAGGAGACAGCGGGCGGAGGGAGTGGAGACTCATAAGCAAGTGATCTCGTCCTAACGACTGTTTTACTTGGACGAAATGTTGGCTTACCGAAGAAGTGATTGCGCACTCCGGAGACGCAGCAGTCGGCGCCCTGTCAAGCGAGGATCGGCTATACCGCCACTCTCAGCTTGATCGCGTCGTTTGGAGCATTCACCAGATCCTGTTTCGTGCCCAGGTATCGTTCCGTCGTCTGGACTGAAGCGTGTCCCAGCAGCAATTGGATCTGCTCAAGCTCGCCGCCGGCCGCGCGGCACAACTTGGCGCAGGTGCGACGACAATCGTGGGGTGCGATTCCGGGGACACCTGCCGCCTCTGCGTACGGCTTGATGAGTTGCCAGACGACTTTCTCGCCCAGGCCCTCACCAGTGACGCGGTCGGCGCGATTCACGGAGCGGAACACGTGCCCATCGGCAACGCCGGCGGGAGAAGTCCAAGCATCGATCGCCACCTTCACCCACGCCGGCATCGGTGCGGTGCGGACGCGGCCGTGTTTGCCAACCAGATCGACGATGCACCAGCGACCGTCGCGTTGCTGGAGATGGGCGAATGTGAGCGCGGCCACCTCGGAGCGCCGCAAGCCGCAGCCGAGAAGAACAGCGAGGATGGCGCGGTCGCGCAGCCCCCGGAGCGTCGTGATATCCGGGGCGCTCAGCAGAGCCTGCGCCTGCCGCTGCGACAGCCAGTTCCCAGTGCGGATGCCCTGCGTTTTTGCGCTCTTCACGCGCGAGATTCCGGCGGCTAGCTCGGGCGCCAGGAGGCCGTTGTCGGCGGCCTCCGCGGCCAGCTTCCGAATCGCCGACATTCGGACAATGATCGATGACGAACCCAAGCAGCGGGCCTCCAGCGATACCCGCCACGCGCTAACAGTGGCCTTGGTGAAGCCGGGCCGCGGTGCCTGCTGGAACCAGCCCAGGAACTCATCCAGCGCCATGTTGTATACACGTTTCGTAATCGGCGAGGAGACGCTATCGAGCACGAGCGTCTTCAGTTTTTCCCATCCGGCAATCTTCTGAACTGCAATCAAATCGGTCATTCTGTGTCCTTTCAATGGGCATTAACGGTAGCTACGTCATGAGCACATTACCTCTGGATGGTGGGAACATCAAGACCGGCGAGCAGAATGGTGGCCGGTGTACAAGCAAGCTGAGGCGATAGCGCCAGCGACTTATCGAACGAATTCCTTCCAGCCTTCGGAGAATACCCGCGCCGCAAAGTAGAGAAATAGTAGCGCTGACGCAAATGAAATCACTCGTACGAATACCGTTCCAGCGACGCGGCGCAAGGCTGCCGCTCTATAAGCCAGTGCGGCTGCAAACACGATTCCAGCTGCACGAAGCCGCTGGCAAAGGCCCACAGCCTGCGCTGGCCCGCGGAAGACGCAATCACGCCTCCTCCTACGACCGCGAACCAAAGGACTGCTGTCGGAGAGGCCAGAGCAAGGCCGATTCCACACGTCAATGCTGTCACATAACTCATGCGCGGCGCTGATTCTGCCAATTTTAGCGGCGTCGGATAACGGTGAACTTCCTCATGAGGACGCCAAGCATTGTCGCTTGCTCAAGAACGGCGGCACGGATAAGACGCGGTCGAATCTACTAAAAAGCCCTTGTAATGGACAATGATTACTATTATTATTACTGTAAATGCATGGTGAATACCCGGAAAGGCAGCGCTTTTACGGGACGCTTAATCGTTTTTTGACAAGCCTGGGAGTCGCCGCGATGCCCAATACGCGAGGCACGGTTCATGCGAATGACGATGATCTCGAACTGTACGTTCGTGGGCGCTTGGAGCCGGAACGCATTTCGGGCGTAGAGGCTCACTTATTGGAGTGCCAAACCTGCCGAGAAAGACTCTCTCATTGCATTGGGATTCAGCTAACACTTCACCCCATTGGAAAGCCAAAAACGGAAGAGAAGTACGAACGATCTGAGCCACGCTTCATTACCGGAGACGATGCGATTTTCCAGGAACTCAGTCCTTTGTCCCTGGATCGTCAGGCGGTTAAGATTGTGGACATCTCAAAGAATGGCATCGGCATCCTAGCCCCAAAATCCGTCATGCCCGGAACAATCGTGCAGGTCCGAATAAAGAGTAGCGTCGAGCTTGGAGAAGTGCGATATTGCTCGGCCTGGAAAGACGACGGATATCGGATCGGCCTGCGGCTGCATCATGATGTGCTGTAGTGATTCGGCTCAAAGGTGAACGCGGTTCCGGGATCGGCCTGAAGCGCCCAAGTGAATACCTCGACTTTTTCGTGAGAGAAATTGCCATCTCTCACCACTAATTGTCATGGGGCCGGACTTTTGGACCCCAGGCCCGGGTGTCGGCGAGCTTTATCTCGGTGTGAACCGTAATAGCTTCGGTAACTCCGGCAGCGCGGCCACGGCTACCATCTAGGGATCGAATTTCAGGATGGGCACCGATGTCACCGCGCCAGCAGCAGATTTAGCCTACGGGGAAGGACGAAAACCGGCCTGACTATCGCTTTTGCGAGAGAGCGCTTGCTGGCCACTACGACTATGTCTTAATGATGAAAGCCTCCAACTCCTCCAGGGTCGGGCGGCGAGAATTGCTTTCCGGCTGCCTAAGGGAACTACTCTACGCCGGGTTAGACCATAGCTGCCGATAAATAGTCGGTAGACATCCCCGGCTTTGCATGAAGTGGATTCCCAAAGACGTAATGGTAGCCCTCCTCGGGCTAATCGCCACGGCGGGCGTTACGGCGGCAGGCGTAAGCCTTTATCGGGCCTTGGCGGCCGTGCGGGTGCTGGTTTCCGTCGGAACCGTAGGAACGCGTGCGCTGAGCAGCATCCAGTCTGATGCTCAGGAGAAACGGCGAACCGTCCTTCAGGTTCTGGCCGCGGAGAACTCCACTGAGCGGCGCGCCCTCAGCGAAGGGGCCCGCCGTACAGACGCCCATATCGACACACGCTTCCAGGAACTACTGGATCTCGACCCTTCCGGAACCAACCGGGCACAAGTTGCCACGTTGAGCAATGACTGGCGATCCTATACGGACGCCAGAGAGAGCGTGATCTCTCTGGCCTTGGAAGGGAAGTCTGCGGAAGCGCGCGCTTTGGAAGTAGGGCCTTCGAGCGCCGCGTTCGAACGCGTCGCGGCCGGCTTGCAAGCCATCCAGCAGGGGCTCGCCGATTTCTCCGCCCGGCAGCAGGAAACCGTTCGCGCAGGCCTGAGGGAAGCGGTGGCCGAGCTCGCCGCTCTGGCCGCCACAACCATCTTGTTCGTCGCTACGCTGATCTGGAGCCGCCGCAAGCAACGAAAGCTCCTCAGTCTCCAGAGCCGAGCCGAGCAGCTCGAACGGGAGCGTGGGCGCATTCTCGAAATGGCCGGACGCAACGAGCCTCTTCTTGCGATCCTGCAAGTGTTGGTCTCGGTTACCCAAAAACTGCTTCCCGGTTCGGTCGCCTGTGTTTCCGTCATTCAGGAGGACCGCCTGCGCTATGTAGTGGCACCGGGGCTGCCGGCGCCGTTTCTGAGGGACGCCTACCCGTGCGGGGCTATCGTTTGCCGAGTGGACCCGGTCACCCGCCGTAACGAGGCCCTCGCTCATGGTCTGGCGGACTACTGGTCGCAAGCGGTCTTATCGAGCACGGGGAGTCAGATCGGCTCCGTGGATGTTTACCTGGACGAGCACACTTCACTGGGCGACGCCCAGACCATGCTGCTCGACGGCGTCGCCAAACTGGCCGGGATCGTCATCCAACACCGTGAAATGTACGAGCAACTCGCGTTTCAGGCAACGCGCGATCCGCTCACCGATCTCCCCAACCGGCGCTTGTTCGAAGACCGCTTGGAGCAGGCGATTCTCCGCGCTCATCGCTATAAGGAGAAGGTAGCCGTCCTGTTGATCGATCTGGACCGCTTTAAGCAGGTAAACGATCTGCTCGGTCATCGTGTCGGCGACGCCTTGTTACGTGAGGTGGCGCACAGAGCCAGCGGATGTCTGCGGAAGAGCGACACACTTTCTCGAATAGGCGGCGACGAGTTTACCGTGCTCCTGAACCCCGTGGAGAGCGTGGACGGGGCGGAGAAGGCGCTGCGTCGGATCGTGCAGGCGTTTCAGGCGCCCCTGACCATTCTGGATCACAAAATTACCGTCTCGGCCAGCATCGGACTCAGCGTCTATCCCGACCACAGCGAAGATCCCGCGACGCTGTTGCGTAACGCCGACCTCGCCATGTATCAGGCCAAACGGCGCGGCAAGAATGGCTGGCAGACCTACGTGCCCGAGCTCGGCGCCGCTCTGCTGCAGCGGATGTCCATCGAAAAGGCCCTCGAAAGCGCCATAGAGAACGGAGAGCTTGAACTTCACTATCAGGCGCAGACCAATCTCGATCGGCGTCTGACTGGGGTCGAGGCATTGTTACGCTGGCACAACCCGGAGCTAGGCCAGATTCCTCCGTTAACATTCATTCCCGTGGCCGAGGAGAGCGGGCTGATCGTTCCCATCGGCGCTTGGGTTCTGGAACACGCTTGCTGTCAAGCAGCGTGCTGGCTCAAGGCCGGCTTTTCCATCGGCCGCATTGCCGTCAACATATCCGCCCGGCAATTGGGACAGTCAGGCTTCGTGGAAGAGGTCCGCTCCGTGCTGGAGCGGAGCGGGCTGAGTCCCGACCGTCTCGAACTGGAATTGACCGAAACCGCGCTGATGTATAGCCTCGGAGACTGTATGCACCGGTTGCAGGGTCTCCGCGAGCTGGGAGTTTCGGTAGCCATCGACGATTTCGGCACGGGCTACTCTTCGCTCTCCTACTTGCAGAAGCTTCCCGTTAGCCGGGTGAAGATCGATCAGTCCTTCGTCCACGGCATCACTAATCGTTCGCAGGACACCGTGCCGCTCATCCGGGCGATTGTTGACTTGGCCCACGGCCTGGGCCTGACGGTGATCGCCGAGGGCGTGGAAACCGAGCACCAGCTTGAAGTCCTGGCCACCGCCGGATGCGACCAGGTCCAGGGGTACTTGATTCAAAGGCCGCAGCCGGCAAGCCAGATGGAGACCGTGTTCTGCCAGCTCTTGCCGGACTTGGGGAAGCTCGGGCTTGCGTTGCGGGATAGTGCCGAAGTCCCGGTGTATGCGGATGTTGCCCCCGTATTCCTCGGTGACGAGCTCGGCGTAAAGTTCCGCGGAGGTGACCACTAAGATCGAGTCCCCGCCGATTTGACCTGATGGTATGGACCCGGCCCAGTGAGAAGCCTGGTTCGCGGCACTGTTAGCACTCTCCCGGGACTTTCTCGATGCCTAAAATCCCACGGACCTTAACGGACTTCGAGCCGCCCACTTTTCTGCCCTGATTTCCGCGAAGGGCCTGTTCGTGAGGGCCATCGGGAACTCTCCGGGGCTTCGGATCAGGAAGAGTGATCTCCACTGAGTTTCTGAAAAGCTATTCTCATTCTCGGGCCGCGCTATATACAAAAACAATTTTGAGAGGAACCGCCGGCCGCCGCCACTAGAGAGGAGGCGAGTCGGCCAAAGTGGCCGCGTCGGAGTGCCTCGGTTTCCTAGCTCGTTTCGAGCTGATAAGCAACATTATCGGACCCGATTGCCGACCCATCCAAAATCGAATCGCCCCGCCCACGTATGCGCAGCGGCTTGGCACGCCAAATGTCAGCGGGCGGACGCTGCCAACTTGGTCTGCATCCCCATGAGATAGCGGGTCAAATTATCGATCCGCACTCGTCCGAGATCCTGATCCCGGTCGACTTGAGAGAAGATCGGACCCCACAACGGCATTTCTCTGGTTCCATGACCGGAGGGGAGCAGTTCCTCGCCCGCGATGATTCGTTCGACGCGCGCCATCGGAAATACCCCGCCGTTGCGCTCCGCAATCCGAGTCAAATCGGCGGGGGGGACCTTCAGCGCCTGTGCCATCGGCCCATTGCCTGTAGCGTCGCTTCCATGGCATACCGCGCAATACGCCTTATATAACGCCGGGCCCTCGATTGAATTGATGAGCCGCACGGAATCCTTAATAACCGTCGGCTTGGAATTAGCACCGAAGGCCCAAAACAGGACTCCTCCCGCAAAGAGGACACTCGTGGAGATGATGATTTTGCCATGCATGTAAACACCTCCCGTCTGACATGAGCAAGTTGCCGCCCACTTTTTGCAACTGAGTCCAAAGCTGCCTTTCCCGGGAAGGGTGATAGCAGGCGCGCGACATGGGTCTTATAACGCAGCGGACGGCTGAAGAAGGCCCGCGCGGGCGAAGCCTGTGCCCTCTTTCGGTCGTGAGACTAGGGCGCGCCGCCCTCGTCTAAGCCCGGTGTGCGAGCTCCTCCGCGCAGCCAGGGTGCCCACAGTTGCAGGATAGTTCCAACGTGTTCCGGGCATCGTGGCAGTACTGGCTGCAATACTTATTGCCATCTGTGACGGTACAATTGCAGGCTGGATGCTCGCACTTTTTTGCCTCTACTGATTTCGGATTCTGTTCCATAGCCGAAACCTCCCTAATTCTCCTTTAGCCGCGCCCATGTGTGCGGGTTGTTATGATTTTTTTATTGCACGCCGACTGCCGCGCGCACGCGGTATTTGGTCTTCTGATGCAGATGGCTGCTTCCGAAGTAGCAGACGGATTTTGGGAAGCCCCAAAGGGCCTATACCGCCAGTAGGTCCTGGATGACGGCGCATACGGAAGTTTACGCGCCGATCTCGGTCCGGGCCTGGCCCCAGTAGGCGAGGTCACAACCGCCCGATGTCGGACATGTCTGAAAGCGCTGGCAGAATCAAGCTCTTTTTTCGTTCCATCGTTGTCCAAAACTGCGGTTGCGGATACACTACTAACGGCCGGAGCCGAGGATAAGCCTCTGCTGGGAAGCAAACTGAGCGCCGACTCCGGGGCCAAGACCAGGCTGGGGTTCGGTGTGAACTAAGCCCCAGCGGCGAACATCATTTACTTGGGATTGGCATCGATGCGATAAATCCCAGGGGTCTGGGGACGGAGTCCCCAGAGAAGCGTTCCTCCCTTTTCAACTCATTTCGTCCGTTCCGCTCTCGCCCAGACTCCGTTCTTTCGTCGGATGCATGTCTCCGCCTTCACCTTCTGCATGAGCCTATTCCGCTGACTGGGTATCGCAATCATTATTCAGCCTCATTGGGCTAATCCGACATCCGCGCTTACCCGTGCGTCGACGAAAGAGCCTGCTGCCGCGGGCCCTGCGGCTCGCGATAAACCTCCTGCTTAGTGAGCACCCACCAGGCGGCCTCGGCCAAGTGGCGCGCTACAGCCACTACTGCCTTTTGGTGATTCCTGGTGCGTTTGATCCGTTGATAGAGCCGGACCACGTGGGTTCCTGCGATCCGGCGCTGATTGAGCACGATCAGGTTGCCGGTTTCTACAAACGCCCACTTCAGATTGCGGTTCACGTTGCCGCAGACCTGTCCCATGCGCGTGTGACCGCCGCTTGAGTGTACGCGTGGCACCAGGCCTGCGTAACTGGCCAGGTGTGCGGCCGTCGGAAACCGATCCACTCTCCCGATTTCCAACATCAACACCATGCTTAAGATGGGACCCACGCAGGGCAGCGTCTTCAGGAGATCGGCCTCCACACTTACCTGCATAATCGCTTCCAACCTGTCCTCCGCCGATTCGATCTGTGTCTCCAGAAAATCGAGTGTCGCCAGTCCTTGCTCGATCGCTTCCCGGCTGTGCACCGGAAGCTCCGGCAATCGCACTCCGAGCTCTCGACGCGCCGCAACGCCGAAGAGATCCGCGCCCGGCACTTGCACATTAAAACGCGACAGCGTAGCGTGGATGCGATTCTTGACTCGCGTGCGCAACCTCACCAGAAAGATCCGGAGCCGCAGCAACTCGCGTTGATCGCGCAACTCACTCGGCGGAATCCACACTTCCGGCAGAGTCCCGTTGCGCAGCAGGATAGCCAGCCCTCGGGCATCCAGGCTGTCTGTCTTTTTGGTCAGCCCCATGCGCCGCTTGGCCTCAAACGGGTTGCACAGCTTGGGATGGTGACCCGTGCGTTCCATTTCGTCAACCAACCAACTGTAGCTACCGCTGGCTTCCACCGCGATCGCCGAATGTGCGGGAAGTCGCGCCAGAAACTCACGATAAAGCTGGCGATCGTGAGCCACTCGCAACGCCTCGCCGGCGTGCCCCTTTTCGTTTACCGCGACGAATACCGAAAACTTCTTGTGTGCGTCGCACCCGATAAATTGTTCCATATCGCTGCAGCACCTCCTTGTGCTCGGGCTTCGCTCGCAGTCTACGCGAAGCCCCGCTGCAGCGCTTTCATAGCATCATTAACGGAAGTGTTTCACGGGGCCACGGAGCGGCAGCGAACGCTCCGCCTCGGTTTCAAATGCCGATGACCGAGAGAAAATTCCAGGCAAGTTTTCGGGTGTCAGCGCCTGGGTCAGAGTGGTGGGGTTGCGGCGCTCCTAGGCGACCTGGGATTGAGTCGCAAGGGGGGCAAAGCGGCACGTGAAATGAAATGCACTTCCGACGCCGGGCTCACTTTCCAGCCAGATCCGTCCGCCCATCTTCTCTACCAACCGCGAACTGATCGCCAGCCCCAGTCCCGTGCCCCCGTAATTGCGGCTCACGGATCCGTCCGCTTGCGTGAATGCTTCGAAGACAGCGCTCTGCTTATCGGCCGGAATACCGATGCCCGTGTCCTGGACGACGAATTCTAGCATGACCCGATCCGGTGTCCAATTCGGTATAGAAACGACGATTTTGACTTCGCCGGCCGGGGTGAATTTTAGGGCGTTGCCCAGCAGGTTGACGATGACCTGCCCCAACCGCCATGAGTCTCCCACCACGATCTCGGGGACATCGCCGCGCACCTGCCAGTGCAATTTCACTCCTTTGTTTTCGGCCATGGACATAAAGGGGCGACAGGTGACGTCCACGTGCTTGCGCAGGTCAAACGCGATAGGCTCCAATTCGAGTTTGCCTGCCTCGATCTTGGCAAAATCCAGCAGCTCGTTGAGCAGCCTGAGAAGCGAATCGGCGCATCCCTTTGCGGTTTCCAGATAGTCCCGGACTTCGGCCGGCATGTCTTCTTCGAGCGCGACCCCGGTCATCCCCACGATGCCGTTCATAGGGGTCCGGAGCTCGTGGCTGATGTTGGCCAGGAACTCGCTTTTGGCTCGGCTGGCACCTTCGGCCTCGATCTTGGCCGCCTCCAGTTCCTGCGTTCGCTGCTGTAACAAAGCAACATGGGCCTCCCGCGTGACGTGAGCCTGATAGAGCACGTACAACACCGGGACGGTCAGCAGGCACGCCTCCCAATGCACGAACGCGTTGCGAACGCTTAGGAAGCCTGCCGTGCTGGCTCCCACCAAATAAAACGGAAGCGACCAGAGATAATCTTCTTTCCAGATCTTCCCGATGCGGCGCCCCTGACTAGTCGCCGTCAGGATGGCGCTGGGAAAGGTTCTGGTTACGAAGTAAGCGCCGCTACCCAGGAATAGACGGATCGCCGCAGTCTGCCCTCCGCCCAGAACGAGAGAGTGATAAGCGAAACTCGCGGCTGCCGCTGCCGTGGCTTCATTGGCGAGCTGTATCACCGAATCCCGCGCCCAAAGAGATTTTTTGGAGGCCACTGTGGAGGCCGCGGCGCCGATGACGGCGAGCAGGGTGGTTTCCGGTAAAGTAAGTTCAACGATACCGAGAGGCACCAGAAACAAATTGACCGAAAAGCTGGTCTGGTCGGACCCTCTCTGCCGCATGAAGATCGCGGCCGCAACACCCGTCAGCGTGTAAAGGATGAAGTTGACGAGACTACCGGTGTGCCAGAACACAAGGGCTTTGGCAGTGTAGGCGAACCCCAGGACGGTGATGAGGGTTGCCACCAATCGTCCGGCCGACTTAGGCTGAAGATGCATGGTCAGATCACCTGCCTGCTGTTCCCTTAGCAAGGAGCTTAAGATGATCCCCCGGGAGATTCAATGAGGCTGCGGGATCAAAACGGGGTAAGGTGAACGTCCTAGAAAGGGGCCCCCGCCCCGTTAATTCGTATTAACGGAAGCGATTGCTGCCGATTGCAGGAGACTTCGTTGTTCGATCAGGTTCACGCAGAAGATACGCGACATTCTCCAACTCCCGGCGTTTTGGCTCCCATTCGTAATCACAATCTTCGCAATAGAAGTGGAGACAGCCCTCCCGAAGTTGTCTTTTAAGCTGAACTCGATCGCGCGGGCCTTGGCTCACTTCTTTCCTACAGTTGGGACATTGGGCGGAAAACGTCACGGGTCGACTTTCGGGCAGTGTCCGGGCCAAACCCAGGAGGGATCTCTCGGAGGAAGAACCCCGCCGCCTTGGCTCAGGGCATCCGCCCCGCGCAGCTAGGAGCAAGGCAAGGCCCAAAACCGTTTAGACTGAGAAATCAATCGATTGATCGGTCGCGCGGATACGTCATAAGGCAATCTTGCGCGAAAATACACAGGATCGCCGGATAATGGACTCACCGCCGTTTCCGGGTCGTAGGTCAGACCCACTGTGTGGGCGCGGCACGCGTTCGCCGGCCTGAAAGAACCACCATCGGACCTTGGATCGTTGCCTCACCAAAACGCCCGCGGCAATTCATCTCTCCGCGCAACCCGCTTTCTGATCGGATGACGGCGCATCCGGACACTATCTTCCCGCACCCCTCTGCCAAGCCGTCACGAGAAAATCTAAGTCTTGGCGATACGATGAAAGTGAATGCTGCCAGTTGTTGAATTCGAACTTCTGGTCGAGAACGCGCTGCGCTGCATCCCATGGCGCTTTCGCCGACGCATGAAAAACGTTGCAATCGTCGTTGAACAAGAACCACCGCGGCCCGATCCCGATCACCTAGGCAACTCCGGCAACTGGCCGCCTAGGCCGAGTGCGTTACAGTTCGGTGCTGTACAAGACGGGATGCGATCTTCAACTGCTGCTTCCTGCTGGAGAGAATGGTTCCCTGGAGTTGTTGAAATGTATCTCGACCTGCGGCCTCCTGCTGAGGCCCAAGCATATTGCCATTTCGCTGCTTCAGGGTCGCGGTCGCCTCCGCTTCGCATGCGAGACGGTAATTGTTGTGAAGCCCGTCGCACACTGGGCATCGCATAACGGTGTCAAAGCGCTTCGCGATGTCCTCGAAGATTGGCAGGATCTCTTTAGGCGGATCTTTAACTCTTTGAATGTTAACTTCTGACATAAGGTAGCTCCCATATGCCTGTGCTGGATACAGCACGTTGACTACCAGCGGGCGCGGGCTACGGGCGAGCCGATTTCGGCTGCTAGGCTGAGGGTTATGTCGCGGTCACCCAGCTCGCCTTTAGCGTCCGACAGAAGCTATGTGTGATTTCACTCAGGATGCGGCATTCGTGGTCATCTCTGCGCCGCCCATCCCCGGCGCCGGCGCCTGCCTCTCGGCAAACGACAGTCACTAGCCGGTAGTGGCGGACACCTCTGATGACGCTCTCACCTTTGAAAGGGTCAGCGGGATAGCTCCCCGTTGGTCGGCCACCGTTCCATTTCCGGTGGCGTGGCACATTCGCCGGCCCGTTATGTATCATTATCGGCACTCTAAGCGACGGGATTTCTTGCTCCCAAACGCCCCGCGGTTAAGAGTACCGGGTTTGCCGGCGGTGAGTGACTCACGCTACGCGGTCTTCGCCAGAATCGACGCGGTCGGCTCGGATTGCTAACCTGCCAACGCCCCCTAGTGCCCGCAAAACCACCGAATCGTTCTGATTTCGGAACACCGGCTCCAGAAAGCGCCCCCATTGCCACCTTCGGTTCGGCGACGAATATAGGGACATGGGCCTATTTTCTCAGAACCTAGAACATTCGAGCCAATTGTCCGGGGATTGAAGATATCGATGTTAGCTTATAGCGGCAGGCCGTTTTCGTTGGCGTTCCCATACTTGCGAGGGAATGGCCGCTGAGGTTTGTTGCTTTCATGTGCGATGCCCGGAGCAACCACGTTCGTGACGAAGACTTGGAGCTGTATCTCTTGGAACGCCTTGAGAAGGGCCAGACACCGTCGCTTGAATCCCATCTAGCCGAATGTGGTGTGTGCGCCACTAAGCTGTCCTCGGTCGCCTTCTTCGACCAATTGGTCGAATTGAGCCGAAAACAGGCCGCATCCGCTCAGATAGACAAGCGGCGCGAACCACGCGTCTCTACGCAAGACCCTGGTGTTTTGCAGAAGATTAATCCGTTTTCATCGGATCGCTTACCGATTGAAATTCTCGACATCTCAAAGGGTGGCATGAAGGTGCATGTGACGAGCGCTTTGGAGCCCGGCACGATGGTCAAAGTACGCCTGAAAAGCATGATCGCCTTCGGAGAAGTGCGTCATTGCAAAATGGTCAACCATTCCTATCACTCAGGGATTCAGCTTTATGATGTCTTTCAGATCGGATGATTGACCCCAGTGAGCCGGATCGCGGTGTCGAGGGCTACGATCCCATTTTTTTTCGTTTCAGCGGCTACAGGTGATGAGCCTCGCTGTATTCTGACAAGGCTGTGTTCAGCGTTAAGGTGTAAGTCGTTTCCCGCCAAAGAAAGGAGGATAGTGGAAAGACGATATCACTATGAATAGCAAGGTGTCTCGGTCCAGACTGCGCAATCACGAAGTGGAAATGTCTCCAAAGCCGGACACCCTCCGCAGGCTTGACGCTAGGCCAGATGGTCCGCTGAGTCGGGAGTGGCGAAGGTCTGAGAGCAAGCTAATCGAATACTCGGGACTCGCCGGACGAACATATTTTTGCATTCGCGGATTAGACGAAACCGAGGAGTGGTTCCTCCTTGAAGAGGAAAGCCCGATCCAGCGACGCGTTGACGCCAAGGATGCGGGTGAGAATAACTAACACTGTGAGATTTTCGGCGAGGTCGCTCCACTATACAGAGAGGGCCGCAGTCCGGGACCCTTGTGCCCTGGCGTCGTCCGTGGGCCGGTGGCGGGGCCTGCTAACGCCCCGCCGCTTCCAACTGGGGCTTGGTGGCCGGGCCACTCCGGCTGGACTCAACCTTGAATGAGGCGGTGAGATCCTGGAGCTCAGAGGAAATGTCTGGATGGAATTTAGCGATGTGTCGAGACAAATTTGCGTTTTCCATCAATTTCTGGAGATAGCGGCAGCAAACGCTCAACGTCAGCGCCTCCATGCCGTAGGATTCTTCAACACGCTTTGAATTCTGAAAAAGGTTCTCCGTCTCGCTCGTGATGCGGGCTTTTTGGTCCGACGAAAGGGCCTTCGCCGGAGAGGCTTTCTCTGGCGAAACCAGCATTTCGTCCCTCGTGCCAGCCATCAGTGCTTCTGCGAATCGGCGGGTATACAGGTTAGAAGCGACCATCAATTCAGCTACCTCGACTTGCCTCACGGGCTTCAACTTTCGCAGGATCGCAAACGCGTCAGACGACACTCGCCGATCTTTAAGCACATCAACCGTTTCCGGGCATAATCCATCAAGCAGATTCCGCTTCTTGCGAATAGTGGAAACATCGACATTGAGTGCTGCTGCAATCGCTTCTTCGCTGTTGTGTTTAAGTGCCCGCAGGATCATCTGATGTTCGCCGATGGGGGACAGGTAATTCACTCGACGGTTATAGGTGTACGTTTCGTCGTCCGTCGAAATCAGGCATTCCACTTCCTCAGCCTTATGTTCGTTGAGAATATCCAGCCTCTTGTGTCCGTCGAGTACCCGATAGGTTCGCCGGTCAATGGGAAACACAACCAAAGGCTCAATCAATCCTACAGCCGTGAGCGAAGCCGCAATCTGGAGGTACTTCGGGTGACTGCGCTCTTTTGGGTCAAGTTGCTTGGCGGGAACAAGCATCTTCGTCTTAAGCGTCACGACCTTTAAGCGGAACGCCGCTTTCACGTAGGATCGCATTGTGTTTTCTCCTCTCATCTCAATCGAGCCGCCAGTTGCTCGGGCATCGAATCGAGTCCCTCCTCTCGAAGCACCTTGAGGAAGTTCGCATCGGCAAGAAGGCGTCTCATCGCGCTGCTAAGGATCGCCAATCGCTCGTGCACGAGGCTTGCACGTTTTATCAATTCTCTTTGTTTAAAGGATTCGAGTTCGTATTCTTGAATCAGTTCTGGGCCCGTCAACCTGGGTGCGCGGACACTTCCAGTTTTTCGTTCTGCCGCGCGTCTCACAATTAGACGCTGGACGCTGCGGAGCTTAGCTCCTCGAATCTCGCCGTTGCTGTAGGCGGTCGCCAAAGCCGTCTGCACTTCATCATTGCCTGCCGTCGCGATCCGCACGGCGATGCTGAGCGGCATCGCACCGGCTGCCACTTGCTCAACCAGCCGGTCTTCACCCTTCTCAAGAAGGTGGAGAATGCCGTCGATGTAGGTGTGGCCCAAGCCCAGCTTTTTCCCAATCAGGGTCTTGGAGCAGCCCTGTTTCCGTAAGCCTCGGATCTCTTCAAGCAGATCACTGTGCGGCGGTCGCTTTCTGGCAACATTTTCAATCAGGCTCATAAGATAGCGTTGCTTTTTGGGAGCGTCCGTTACAATCGCCGGAATTTTAGATCCCCCCAGCGCCGCTATCGCTTCCATTCGACCTTGCCCGCAGACGAGATCGTATTGTGTGCCATCGTCGTCTGCGGTCCGGCGAAACACCGTGATCGGCTTCTTAAGGCCAACTAATCGGATGTTGTTGATGATGCCGCTAAATGTGTGCTTGTTGCGGGAACGAGGGTGACCACTCGAATCTGCGCAATCGGTATGAGCTCGATAGCTTGAGTCTTCACTAGCGATCCTCCAATTTGACTTTGCGGGCCAACGCAGTAAGAAATGACAAGTCGCTGAAGCGATAGGCGTCGACATGGAAGCCGTTTTCCAGTAACACTCGTGTCGCCGGTGGGAAGTGGTGAACACGGAAATGATGTAAAAGTCGAGAACCGACTCATTATCTGGTGCCATCCTCGCGATTGCCGTCATGTCGACGTTTGCGCGCCGATTCAGACGCAGTACCCACTGGGGGATGCCTTCGGTGAACTCAACGCATCGCCATAACTTAAGCCTGAGCGTAAAATCATTGTTTACGGTGAAGGTATGCCCTCCCTTTCCCCGCTTGACCTTGGCTCCCGCCGTGACGAGTTCCTTTACAAATTGGGCAACTAGCTGTTGCCGGATCGTATGGAGCCCGCGTACGCTCTCCATGTATGAAAAATCGCCTTTTGGGATGTACCCGATAGCCCTGTAAGCCGCCAGCAGTCCACCGTAATGTTTTTGGTATACGTCCGGGCAGGGGACCTCCGGGCTTTGCCTCAGAATGGAAAGCGAAAGCCGACCCTT
>CAWJHX010000005.1:0-226171 GCA_963842825.1 Terriglobia bacterium
GACGCCATCGTTCTTTCTGTACCTGCCGTAGTCCCGCCATATATCCCCAATTCCGCCATACATTTCCAGATGATCCTGTTCTTTCGTTCCTGCCTCGGAGAACCGTTGTGATTGTTTCGGTGAGTCCGCTGAGGCCACCTCCGCGCGACTTTCTCCTTCTCCCCGGAGAGCGCCCACTCGCGGTTAACGCGGCAAACGTCTCGGTTTACACTTTTCGAATTCGCTGCGTATGTTTACAGCAGAGTGTCTCTCGCACGCTCTAGCAGCCACTCGACAGCGGAACGACCGCCAAGCGGACTTTCGTTGTGGTGCCAATCCACAGCGAGGTGAATCGTCTTGGGAATTCCGACTGAAGATTTACGATCCATCGCCAGAATCCTCGCCGCCGGCTACCTCCGGCATCGCGAACAACTCCGGCGAGACATCCATCCACTTGCTAATTTCGCAACTTCGAGCCGTCATGTGACCCCCATGCCTTGAAAATCCCCGCCCGTAGGGCGGAATACTCACTAACAGAGAGCGCACTCTCTCCATTTCTGGCTGAACCAACACAAGATCACCCGCGCTGTTCGTCGGTAACAGAGAGCACTACTTGATTCCATCTCATGATTGTCAGACGAATCAGAAACGATAATGTTATCACTGGGACAGCTTACTAGTTCCCAAGCCTCATTCGGGGAGAGCATCACAGTGCAAGCCGACAAAACTTTATGAGAACTTTCATGTCACACGGGCCGGTCGCTCTAGGCATCTACTCGCGAAGGACGATAGTAGGTTCAGGCAGGGACGGCAACTGGAGAAGAATGGCGCGACTAGTCTCAAAGAACTGTCTTGCCGAGCAGTACGTGGATTAAATGCTGTGTCTGAACCATGAAAGAAGAAAGGGCTACCCATACAACCGTGAAACAGGCTGATTCCTTGCCGTCCGTTTCCCAACATCGCGGAGATGTATTCACGCAATCCGAGCCAGAGGATCCACATCTTCTCGCGTCGCCTTGGGCCACCTTAGCGACGCTGCGTGAGCTACGCGACGAAACGCTGGTGGACACGGCTCGCGCGATTGCCTTGAAAAATGCCGAAATCTCAGCGAGTGTTGTGCGTAAATGGCTGGAGGAGGAGCAACTGTGCCCTCTGTAGCAATTGGCGCTCTGACCTTGGTGCAGTCTGAGGTTACCGCAACGGTGGGACTGTTGGTGAACCACGGAAACCAGGGGCCACAACAGGCCCGCCGGTGTCACTTACTGCCAGAGGGATAGCTGCCGTGATCGCTCCGCTCGCGATCCTGCTCCGAAGAAACGCGAAACACGCTTTTCTGTCCTGTCACGGCAATATCACCCCAAAATTTGGGTTGGCCATTCAGTAGGGCAGTCACTTCCCGGTCAACCGGATAGTCTAGCACCAGCACATCCCCGACATTTAGTGCGAGCAAGTTATGAGTCGAGATCGTCGGGCCGTCCAACCGCGTTTCGAACTGTACGGTGGTTTTCGCCAACAACTCCGCCACTTGGATCTGGTCCCGGTGCTTCGATTCCGACCGATGAATCCGGCGGAGCCTGTCAAACAAATGCCGTAGCCGCTTGATGAAGATCGATGGAATTGCCAGGTTGATCATTCCTGTCGTGGATGCCACTCGCACCTCGATTCCGATGGCCACTACTGCCTCGGCGGGAGAAAGCACATGAAAACCCAGTGGCTCATCCGCCAGCGACTGCACGGCGAAGCGGAGATCGGTCACTGCCTTCCAAGCCTCACTGAGGTCCTGAAGAATGATGCGCAATAGATTCTGCATCAGGCCCTTTTCGATCTCAGTCGCCTTGCGCTGTAAACTCAAAACGGTTTTACCGGTGCCTCCGAGCAGCATCTCTACGAATGTGAAGACCAACCCTGGGTTGATCTCCATGACCGCCGTACCGTCATAGGGATACAGCCCGAGGTAGGCGATGAACGTCGGCGACGCGAGCCCTTCCAGAAACTCCCCGTAGGAGATCTGTTCGAGGCTCACGAGATTCATGCTGACGTAGTCTCTAAGGTATGCGGACAGGCTTGACGCCAGGTTCCGGCTGAAATTCTCATGCACCAAATGGACGGACCGGAGCTGAGACTTTGGAATGCGATCCAGCCGGCTGAAATCAAACGGCACGATCGAGTTATCGCGCGTGGTTTCGCCGGTTCCCCGGAAGACGGCGTCGATTTCCTGTTGAGACAGTTCGCGTTTCATGGCCTACTTTTGGGGCAACACTCTAATTCACAGTGGAATGATGGGAGGCGCGCGTCGGCCGTTTGGCCGCCGACGTCTGTAGCGCCAGGCGGTCGTCGCGGCTGATCACTTCCTGAATTCGGATAGCGTAATTTCCTCCGACCGACACCACTTCGCCTCGCGCCACCACCGCGTTATGGACCACTAGTTCGACCAATTCTCCAACACGGCGATCCAGCTCCACCAGTGACCCCGCCGTCAGCTTGAGCACTTCCCGGATTTGCAATTTCGCCCGGCCCAAAACAACTGAGATGGGCAATTCCAGATCTCCCAACCGATTCATCGGTGCCGTATCCTGGGACGAATCCCGCGTGTTCGCGCGTACGTCAGCCGGAGGCTCTTCTTTCACCCGTAGGAGGGCGACAAACCCAGGGTCGATTCCGACCAAAACCGCCGAGCGTTTTCCGTCCGGCGTCACCAGCCAGGCGGTTTCCACGTGGGCCAGATCCGTGGGCGCGGTGCCGTTTTTGATGGACTGCTTGCACGCTAGTCTAGGTGTCCGACCGGAACTGAGCACGTGGGCGGCACCCTCAAAGGACTGCTGAAGGATCTCACGATATAGCGCTTGGCGGCCATCTGCGTCGTCCGCAAGAGTCCCAATGAGGGTAGTGCAGGTCTCGACCGGAGTTCCAATCCACACCGAACCGTTACCGTCCCCTTCGAAAATCTCTCCCTGCCAAAGAAGGGATTCCTGCGCGCCCAACGACTCACGCCGCCCAGACTGCCCGTTATTCTCCAGCTCAACCGCGATGCCGGTAAACATTTCGACGGACTTTTCGAATTCCGCGGTCCATGCCTCGATAAAGGTCCGCAGCGTCTGCTGAGTTTCATCCGCCATAAATTATTGTTCCTGACCGCTCACTGCCGTTAGTTCCTTGTCTTCTTCCTCTAACTCGGGAAAGCGACTGTGGCGCAGGTCCGCCAGTCTCACGGTCACCGTGCCATCCATCAAGAGCACCTCGCCCCACCCCAGAAGCTCCGCTTCCACAAAGATTTCGATGTTTTCACCGGTCGGCCGCGACAACTCAATCAGGCTGCCCGGGTGGAGACCCAGGAGTTCGGCAAAGGTCATGGTGATCTGGTCCAGTTCCGCCCGCAGCGAGAGATCTACGTCGGCGAGGCGTTCCATCTGATCCAAAAGCGTTTTCGGTTGGGTAGCTTGCATGATTCAGATGAAACGTTTACTCTATGTACTGCTCGGTAGGGGAGTTCTTGAGGCTAATTTTGCCATTCTTCTCCAGTTGGCGTGCCTCCAAGATGATTTGCTGTTGGGCGGCATCGACTTCTTTGATTTTGACGGATCCCAGTGCGGCAATGTCTTCTCTTAGCATTTCCGCGCCACGCTGCGACAATCCCGACATAAAATGATTGCGCAGCTCATCGCTCGTACCTTTGAGCGCAACCGTCAATGCTTTGCGATCAATCGTCGCAAGCAGCTCCTTCATGCCTTGTGCGTCAAGAGAGGCAAGATCCTCGAATACGAACATAAAGCGGCGGACGCTTTCAAATAGTTCCGGATTCTCGCCTTCCAGCGTTGCCATGAGAAGGTTGCAGTTGACCGGATCCAAACGATTCAGCATGTTGGCCACGGCCCGCACTCCTCCGTAGGTCTCCCGGCTGAGTTCTCCCAGGTTTCTGAGCTTTTGCCCGATCACGCTCGCGATGGTTTTCACCGTTTCCGGCGCGATCTGTTCGAGGACAGCCATGCGCATTGCAACGTCGGAGCGGATTTCAGAGGGGAGCGAGGAAAGAAGAGCGGCCGCTTGAGACGGATCCAGATGGGAGAGCACCAGCGCGATGGTCTGGGGATGCTCGTCTTGAATTAGTTTGCCCAACTGTTGGGGATCGACTTTGCGCAGGCTGCTAAAATCGATGCCATCCGGGTTCATGGACTTTACCACGCGATCGACCAGGCGGTTTGCTTGTTCGCGTCCGAAGGCTTCCGTTAACATCGAGCGGATGGGATCCAGCCCGCCCCTCACAATAGCAGTGCGCGTCTGCACGGCCGATTGAAATTCGGTAAGTACCAAGTCGAGCTGTCCTGGCGATATGGCATCCATCCGCGCGATGGCGGTACTCAGCGCGTCGACATCTTCCTCAGGCATTTGCTTGAGGATCTCAGCGCTAGCAGCCGGGCCCAGAGATAACAGGACAATGGCCGCTTTCTGTAGCCCTTTAAGCGAACTGTGGAGCGACACGCTGGGACTGGACATTGTTTTGGTCTGTACCCTAACTATCGTCGTTCGTGAACGGTTGCCTAGAGCGAACGAGCCGCGCAACATAAAGTCTTCATAAAGTTTTCGGAGCCTTGCATTTGTTTCCCTGCACCAGCGTGGAACGGTACCGGAATTTATCAAAGCTTAGTATTCGAGCCGCACAATCTCCCTCTACCCGAGGTGCTTCGGTGCGATATATACCGGGGACGTATTGGCCGGAGGAAAACACCCGCGCGAATGCAACCCGACGGCACCCCTTGGGCCGTACAGAATGAGGAGGAGCACGATGGCCTTGGATGTGTTGATCGTGGATGACTCAGCGGCAATCCGTAAGATATTGCTACGGGTGCTCGCACAGACGGAGCTTGCCATGGGCGAAGTTTATGAAGCCTCCGATGGAGTCGAAGCTTTAAAGATGTTGGAGACTCGGGCGGTTGGATTGGTCCTTTCCGACATTAACATGCCCAATATGGACGGGCTGCAGTTGTTAATCTCCATCCGGGCGCGTCCGGAATGGAGCGGCATTCCGGTCATCATGATTACCACCGAGGGAAGCCAGGAAAAGGTGATGCAGGCCGTTCAGATGGGCGCCCAAGGGTACGTCCGGAAACCCTTCACCGCCGAACAGATCAAGGACAAGATCTCGTCTTGTCTTGTGGCTGCAGCAAAGTGAGACCAATGGAATCGCCACTGGCCACTCAAGAAATCGCGGAGTTGATCCGCGCCAACGCCGAAAAGACGTTTTCTACGATGCTCAGTCTCCCTCTCTCCGCCGGGCCGGAAAGAGTAGAGCCGGTTATGGCCACCAATGATGGAGGAGTCATTGCCTTAGTGGGCTTTGCCGGTGAATGGAGCGGGTCCGGCGCGGTCCGGTGCAGTTCCCGTCTGGCTTGTACCATCAGCTCGCAGATGTTGATGGCGGAGTATCCCAGCGTCAACGACGAAGTGCTGGATGTGATCGGGGAGATTGCCAACATGATCATCGGAAACTTCAAAGACGACGCGGCGTATAAATTGGGGCCACTCGGGTTGAGCATCCCAACCGTAATTTACGGAAAGAACTTTCAAGCGCGCAATGCGAATGGCCTGTCCTGGACCGTAGTTCCTTTCGATTGCCAGGGTGAACTCTTTGAAGTGAAAATCAGCATCGTCCGCAGCCGTCCGATGCGTGGCGTATTCCAGCCGGTTGACGTCACGGTGGAAGCGTTGGATCAGACGTAGGGCGCGCACGAAGGCGAGCGTTCAGGAACGGAACGGATAACGGGAGCGTAAACGTCCATGGCGCCTGAAAAGCAAGAGGGCATCCCGATCACAGCCCAGGCTTCGGCGCTCGAAGCACGTCTGGAGGCGCCGCAAACCCAATCCGTTGACGTCGGATTAGGCGTTCTGCTGGCTTGTCAGCCGATCCTCGATACGAGCGCGCAGCCTTGGGCGTATGAGCTCCTGTGCCGCATCGGAACCGCGAATGCGTACGACCCGGGCGATTCCACCGCCATGCAGTCCACGGCAACGGTCATCGTGAACTGCCTACTGAATGTGGGGATCGACGGTTTGGTCGGCACCAAGCGGGCTTGCATCAACGTCGATCGGGAGATGCTTCTCAGCGGCTATCTATGGGCGCTTCCGCGCGATCGCGTGGTCTTCGAAATCCTGGAGACGGTGGAGCCTGATGCGGAGGTGATCGCGGCCTGCGTAGAGGCCAAACAAAAAGGATTCCTGCTCGCCCTGGATGACGTCACCGAGCAGTCACACGGCAATCCATTGTTGAAGATCGTGCATATCGTGAAAGTCGATTTCCGGGCCACTTCCCCGGCCGCTCGAAAAGAAATACCATTCCGGTACGCCCGCGGGGGAACTATCATGGTGGCGGAGAAGGTGGAATCGGAAGAGGAGTTTCAGGAGGCCGTATCCTGTGGGTATCAATATTTCCAGGGCTATTTTCTGGCCCGCCCGAAAATGGTGTCTGGCCGGAAGATCCCAGCCGGGATGGCGTCTCTTCTACGGAACCTCGGCGACCTGGCTCAAGAGGAGGTCATGCTGGGCCCACTGGAAAAGTCGGTCCGGCAGCACGTCACACTGGCCTATAAACTGATCCGCTATCTGAACTCGGGAGCCTTCATGTGGTGCGAACCCATTCGATCCGTACGGCATGCTCTGGCTCTGTTGGGGATAGATCGACTGCGGAAAGTGCTCACCCTGATGATCCTCGCCGATATCCACGGAAAAGGGCCGCGCGAACTCATGGTGACCGCCCTCCTGCGCGCCCGCATGCTGGAAACCCTCGGTCCGCGTTTCAACGTGCCTAATCGGGGGGCGTCTCTCTTTTTGATGGGCATGTTCTCGCTGCTCGACGCCATTCTTCGACGCCCGCTAGCCGATGTCTTGAGCGAGCTAAACCTGGAAGTGGACATTGCAGACGCTTTACTGGGGCGCGGCTCCGGCGATCGCCCCTTGCATCGTCTGTTCGCGCTGGTCACTGCGTGCGAACGGGCGGATTGGAGCACGGTGGAGGCCAGCGCGGCGTCCGCACGTCTCGATCTCGACGATCTGGCGAAAGAGCATCTGCGAGCTCAACAATGGGCCAGAGAAACCGCGCCCGCCTAGCGAGCAGGCCGCCGGGAAACTCCCTCGTATGCGCCGGCCGCCTGTTCCCGACGAAACCGCTCTCCGCCCAAAACTCTTGATGATTTTTTACATCGCATGCTAGAATACGTGGAACTAAGAGGACTTGTTAAATCCTTTCGGCACTGGTTTTAAGAGAAGACCATGAAAAGAGTCGCCAGAACCTGTCTCTTAATCGGTATCGCTCCTCAAGGGGCGCCCCTAGCAGGCTGCGGACTAAGAAAGGGGGCGGAACGCATCAGCGCCGGCGCGCGTCGTTCGGCTCCTAACGTTCCTCCGATGACAACATGATCCCAGCCCATTTGCCAGGCACTCTCGAAGAGTGTCATCAACTTCTGGATGCGATCCGGCATGTCCAGAGCCTGATAACGTCATCCCGAGATCCGCAATTCGTGCTGGATGAAGCTCTGTCAGCGCTGCTGACTGTGAGCGGCAGCGAACATGGTTTTTTGGGAGAGCTTCGCACTGGCGATCAAGGGCAGCGGTACATTGGCCTCTGCTCCCTGCAAACGCGCTCGTCCGAACCGCGGGTATTGAACTTTTTCGAACAGTACGCCCAGCGCGAGGTCGGATTTTACAAAGCGAACAGCTTGATCGGGCACATCCTCCATTTTGAAAAGCCGCTGGTGACAAATGCGCCATCCTCGGATCCGCGCGCCGGCGGCCTGCCTAAAGGCCATCCCCCGCTCACCTCGTTCGCCGGCCTGCCATTGCGGACGAAAAACGGGATGGTCGGAATGCTAGGCCTGGCAAACCGCCCTGGCGGGTATGACGAGGCGCGCCTCTCCTACCTCCGGCCGCTTCTGGACGCCTGTTCCAGCTTCATCGATTTGCACCACTCCCAGGAGAAGGTGCGAAACCTAGCGGAGATGTGGAAGCAAGGCTTCCAGAACACTCGTGATGGACTGGCGATCACTAGTGCTGAAGGGACGATCATCGACTGGAATCCGGAGGCGGAAAAGTTGACCGGATACACGAAGAGTGAAGTGGTGGGCAGAGTTCTTCCCGAGCTGGACTTGAAGTGGGACGCAACCGCGGTGGCGGACATGTTCTCCGCGGCACGGGGAAAGGGGTATCGGGCAAACGGACCTCGCGCTTCACAGCAGGAATGGGGATGAAGTCTTTACGGACGCAAGTGTTTTCCCGGTGGCACGAGAAAACGGCACACCAGCATCGTACCTGTGGGTAATTCGTGATGTTACCGGCCGCAGGAATGCGGAACGAAATCTCCGGGAGGCCAACGATCGATTCGAGGCTCTTGCTCAAAATTCACACAGCGCGTTCTGGATGACCTCCACAGACGACGGCAGCGCAGGGTTCTACGCGAGCCCGGTGTTCGAGGCTATCATCGGCGTCAAACTCAACCACCTTTGGAAAGGCGTCGAATCCTGGGCTAAATTAGTCCATCCCGACGACTACGAACGTTGGAAGGCGGTCCGCGCGCAGGTCACTGCGGGCGCGTCTGTCACACACAAGTACCGGATCATCCTCCCGGGCGGCCGCATCCGCTGGATCCAATCCCACGCTTTCCCAGTGAAAAACGCACAGGGCGAGATCTACCGCCGGGCTGGCTTGCTGGAAGATATCACCGAGAGCGAAGAGATTGTTGCCAAGATGCACGCGGCGGTGGCGGACAAAGAAGCGCTCCTCAAAGAGATGTATCACCGGGTCAAGAACAATCTGCAAATCGTTTCAAGTTTGATGCGGCTCCAGAGAGGAACGCTACCGGCCTCGATGCAAGCACTGTCCTCCAGGAAAGCCGTCAACGCGTTGAGACCATCGCACTGCTTCATGAGCATCTCTACCAGTCCGAGAATTTTTCCTCTATCCAATTCCAGGCCTACGCGAAACGGCTCATCGCCAACATCGTCGGCTTGCGCCGGAACATCCAGTTAACCGTGGATGTCGAGCCCCTGCCCTTGGATTTCCAGACCGCCGTGCTCTGCGGTCTGATTCTGAACGAGCTTTTGACGAACTGTCTGCGGCATGCCTTTCCCGATGGCGAAAACGGTGGGATTACCGTTCGGTCCCGGACACAGGACCAGAAGGTTTGGATGGAGGTCAGTGACAACGGAGTCGGTCTGCCGCCGGGGTTCGAGTTGGGGAAAACCAAGACCTTGGGCCTCACGTTGGTCCAGCGGTTGACCAGCCAACTCAAAGGCGCCATGTCCATGTCCAGTCAAAACGGCACAACTGTGCGAATCGAATTTCCCGCTGAGAAGGCCACATGAATCACAAGCAAGCGCTGGTTGTGGAAGATGAGCAGATCGTCGCCCTGGATCTGGAACAGTGCCTGGGGGGCCTTGGATACAACGTCGCCATTGAGACGACGGGCACAGGCGCGGTGGAAACCGCCGGCCGGCTAAAGCCGGAAATGATATTGATGGACATCCATCTGGACGGCCCGCTCGATGGGATCCAGGCGGCAGAGCAAATTCGCAAGGAATTTGGTGGTCCGCTCATATTCCTCACGGCTTATGCGGACGATAAAACCCTCGCACGTGCCGCACAGGTGGACCCTTCGGGTTACCTCGTCAAACCCTTCAGCGAAAGGGGCCTCGCCGCGGCCACCTATCTCTCCCTCCACATGGCCCGGAATCCACGTCCAACTTTTGCCGGCAACGCACCTCGGCCCGACGCGCGGAGGCAGGAGTCTTCCGCAGTCCACATCGGCGACCTTGCGATAGATTTCATTCAACGTTCGGTCTTCCGGCGGGGGACTGAGATCCGGCTCACCAAGAAGGAGCTGGACATCTTGGAATGTCTGGCCGAGCGCCTCGGCGTGCCCCTGAGTCCGGAAACGATATTGGCCAGAGTGTGGGGCCCGCAATTTGTGCATTACGTCCAAGCGCTGCGGGTTCACGTAGGGAACTTACGCAAGAAGATCGAGGACGATTCTTCCGGAATCCGGATCGACGGGATTCGCAGCGTGGGATATCGCCTGATGGTCGATGGTTCGGCAGGCGAGCAAGGCGCCAGCCGCGATCGTTGAATAATACCGGAGCTACGACGCCGGGCGCTAGAGCCAGGTTTCACTCGCGGCCGGTGACTTGTACCAGTGTGACCGAGAAGATGCCCAGGTCGCTGGAGAAACTCCACGTTTTCGAAGTGTTGCCGCCGCAGATGTGCACGGCGTAGTCGTTGCCTTGCACCACCGAAGGCATGGAAAGAACAACCCCGGGAGGAAGAATCGGCTTCAGGTTTCCCCCCACCATATTGGTGATCTCTCCCAAAGCATCGCGGACGTCCTCGTCGACGCGCGAAGGCTGAAGGCCGGGCATCAGGCGGCAGGCCAACTGACAGGCTTGCCGGGCGGTGCATTGCAGCAATACCGCGCCCTTCCACTCGCCGACGAACTGCACTGCGGCCGTCAAGCTTCCCGGTCCGGCGGTTTCCAGCGCGGCCGTAATCCCGGTCTCCAGGCACAGCATCGTGCGGAACACGTCCTCGACGATCCGGGCGATTTCGATCTGATAGGCCTCTACTTCAAAAGCAACTGGCATAGTCCGTTCTCCTGATCCTACGGCGCTTGGTAGAATACGGTCCGCCCCACCGGCAAGCGCTTAAATTCGTTGTCGAGATTGAGCGTGCTCTCCGCCCCGCCGAGTACGAGATGACCTCCGGGGAAGAGAGCACTCCGCAGTTCCCGCAAAATTTGTTTTTTGGTTTCCGCGTCGAAATAAATGAGAACGTTGCGGCAGAAAATCACGTCGAACGGCCCCTTGGTGCGCATGCTCTTGCGCAGGTCGAACTGTTCGAAGTTCACCATACGCCGCACCCGTTCTTTGAGTTGCCAGTCCAGGCCCCGCCGGTCAAAGTACTTGACCAGAGAAGTGGCCGGCAATCCGCGATTGACTTCGATCTGCATATAACGTCCTTCCCGGGCGCGCGCCAGAATCTGCTCGGAAAGATCGGTCCCCAGAATTTGAATGTTCCAGCCCTCCAAGCCCATTTCCAATAGCAGCATCGCCAGACTGTAGGCTTCCTGTCCGGAGGAAGCCGCCGCCGACCACAACGTCAGTTTGCGGGTCGCCTTTCGCAGCTCGATGAGCGGAGGGAGGACCTCCGTTTTCAGCGCATCGAAAGGCGCCATATCGCGGAAGAATAACGTCTCATGGGTGGTCATGGCTTCGACCACTTTTTTGTGCAGCGGCGGATCTCCGTTATTACGCAGAGCGCTGCAGAGAGCATCCAGGGAAGCGAGTTGCGTCTGCTGGACGATGGGTAACAAGCGGGCCTCGATCAGGTAGTGCTTGTCGTCGTCTAGCACGATGCCAGATTCCCGGTAGATGTAATCCCTTAGGAAGCGGTAGTTATCCGCGCGAATGGGTGAAGCTGTCGTGGTTTCGGGCATTGCGATCTACTTTCTGCTCGACTTCCCGGAGATGGCCAGGAAGCTCTCCCGGGCGGTTTTCCTTAGAATTTCCGGTACGATTCCCTCCAGAGGCACCACGGAATCGGCCAGCCCCGCGTTGACCACAGCGCCCGGCATGCCCCACACCACGCTGGTGGCCTCGTCTTGGGCGATCACGTAAGCGCCATGAGCCTTCAGCACTTCCATCCCCCGCAGTCCGTCGTAACCCATTCCCGTTAGAATGACGGAAATTACCGCGGACCCATAGGCTTCCTCGACCGAACGAAAGAGCACGTCCACCGCGGGCCGGCAAGAGTTTTCCGGCGGCTCCTGGTCCAGCGTAACGATGGTCCTGAGGACGCCCTTGCGCACTCGCATATGGTGATCGCCCGGGGCAATCAGCACTTTGCCTGGCTCCACCAGAGCGCCCTCCGTAGCTTCTTCTACTTTCAGTTTTGTGATGGTCTGGAGCCGATCGGCCAATAATCGCGTGAATACCGGTGGCATGTGTTGCACGATCAGAATGGGGAGCGGAAAATCGGCCGGGAGAGTGGGCATGATCGATCCCAGCGCGTTCGGCCCTCCAGTGGAGACACCGATGGCTACCACCTCAGGGGCCACGTAGGGCTGAAAGCTTTTTGCGCGCGGGACGAACGTTCGAGCTGGGCTAGATGCTTCCGTGGATCGCGGGGAGACGGGAGGTTCGGCTTCCAGCGTAAAGAATTGCTTGATCTTGGGGATCAACTCGCTGCGCAACGTGGCCATCGAGCGGTCCAGCGAGCCTTCGTTCGAAGCCTTGGTGACATAATCGTCGGCTCCGAGCGACAGGGCCTCCATGGTGGACGTTGCCCCGCGTTCGGTCAGGGTGCTGAACATAATCACGCGGACATCCTTGTAGGTCTTCCGCAGTTGGCGCAGCATTTCCAGGCCATCCATCTCCGGCATCTCAATGTCCAGGGTAATTACGTCCGGATTGAGCTGTGGAATGCGCGCCAGACCGATGGCTCCGTTGGGCGCCGAGCCGACGACCTCTATGGACGCTTCCTCTCCCAAGGCATGCGACACCAGCCTCCGGATCACCACCGAGTCATCCACCACCAACACCCGGATCCGGCTTCCGCGGCGGATGGTTCGTTTCGAAAAAAGACCCATCGGAGCAGACCTCTACTGAATCACGCCCATCAGGCGCAGCTTGTCGGCAATGATCTCCTTGGTGAACGGTTTCATTACGTATTCGTTGGCGCCCGCCGCGAGCGCCGTCACCATTTGCTCTATCTCCGTTTCCGTGGTCACCATCATTAAGGGAACCGTCGAAAATCGAGCATCGGAGCGGATCTGCTTTACGAATTCCAGCCCGTTCATCTCCGGCATGTTCCAGTCCACCAAAATCAAGGAGAGATCTTCTCTCTCATGCTCCGCGACCGCCAATGCTTCTTTCCCGTTGGCGGCTTGACACACTTCATAGCCCAGCTCGGCGAGCGTATTCGAGAGAATCATCCGAATCACGCGCGAGTCGTCGATCACCATTGCTTTGGACATTCAATTCTCCGCACCCTCGATTTACGCTTCTAGCACCGCGAGATCACCCGCGGCCTTGGCTCCCACGAAAGCCACCAGTTCCGGTGGCAAATTGATTGTGCTCTCGCGTTCGGACCGCCGGAGCCACCAGCGCCGCCATCGGTTCAGCTCGTGAGCCAGGATGGATTCCACGCGCGGGATTTCCCGTCGCCGGGCTTCCAACGCCTGTGCTTGTTCCTGCTCCAGCGAGTCCAGATTCAACAAGCTCACGTGCGGTAGTTCCGCCACGCCAGGGTCAACATTTCGAGGAACCCCGGCATCCACGATCAACAGCGGCCGGCTGCGACTTTGCGTGAAGCATCGCAGCGGCGCCTCGTCGAGAATCGTTAAACGCGCCGAAGTGGCCGCAATCAAGACATCCACGCCGGGGAGCCAGTTGTGCACTTCGCTCCAATCCGCGGTCGCGCCATGGAATTCCCGCGCCATGGACGCGGATTGTTCCTGGTTTCGCGCCGAGAACGTCAAGTTGGCCAAACGCACTTTGGAGAGATGGTAAGCGATATCGCGACCCGCTTCGCCTCCGCCGAGAACCATCACCCTGACCTGGGAAGAATCCGTGAAAGCGCGGCGCACGGAACGTAGCACCGCGGCGCCCACGCTGGCCGCCCCTTTGCCGATTTCCGTTTCCCGTCGCGCCCGTTTCGCAGCGCGCAAACTCTCGGTCACCGTCCGGTCCAGCCATGGGCCGAGCGTTCCGGCTTCGGTGGCTAGGCGATGGGCCTGCTTCACCTGCGTCACGATCTGGGTATCGCCCAGGAGCTGCGATTCGATTCCCGCGGTGACCCGGAACAGATGCTCGGCGGCGCGGTCGCCCGTTTCGATGAACCGCAGGCAATCTTCGTGCAAGGAGCGTGCATGACTTCGCAGTGTCTTCAGGATTTGCAGTACGGATGCCACCGGCGACTCGCCGTTGTAGGCGAGGTAAAACTCGGTCCGGTTGCAGGTTGCCAACAGGAAGGCTTCTTGCGCCCCGCTCCGCTCTACTAGTTCCGGCAAGAGCGCCAGCACCTGGTCCGGAGTGAAACTGAGTTCCTCGCGGACTTCCACGGGCGCCCGGCGGTAATCCACGCCAAGAAGAACAATTTGCTCAGTCATTGAATTTGAGTGGGGCGCGAATCGGCCCGCGTCCCCGATTTAGCGCTACTGGCCCTTCGACTTGGCGACCAACCCCTGCAGTTGGACGGCCAGCTCCGTGAGAGCCTGCGCCGCTTTCTGCGTGTCTCCGGCCGCTTGCGTGGTTTCGCACGCTGCGTCGGCAACACCCGAGATGTTCTTGGCGATGTCGCCGGTCCCCTTGGCGGCCTCCGTCACATTGCGGCCGATTTCGTTGGTGGTGACCGTCTGCTCTTCGACCGCTGAGGCGATATTGTTAGAGATGTCATTGATCTGATTAATGACCGCGGTGATTTCGGCGATTGCCGTCACCGCGCCCTTGGTATCGACCTGAATCGCTTCGATTTTCTGGCCGATATCCTCGGTGGCTTTGGCGGTTTGCTTGGCCAACTCTTTGACTTCGTTGGCGACCACCGCGAAACCCTTGCCGGCTTCGCCCGCGCGCGCCGCTTCGATCGTAGCGTTGAGGGCCAGAAGATTGGTCTGCTGGGCGATCGAAGTGATGACCTTGATCACTTTGCCGATCTCCAGACTGGAATCGCCCAGCTTCGCAATGGTCGCATTGGTGCTGTCGGCCACGCTAACGGCGTTCCGGGCCACCCGTGCGGCTTCATTGGCGCTCTTGGAGATCTCCCGGATAGAGGCTTGCATCTCTTCGGAGCCGGCTGCCACGACGCTGACGTTCTTGGAAACCTCTTCGCTGGCGGCTGAGACTACGTTGGCCTGCGTGGCCGTCTCCTCGGCTGTTCCCGCCATCTGCTGGCTGATCGCGGTCAGCTGTTCGGCCGACGACGACAACGCCGAGGCGTTCTGCTCAATTTGCGTCTCGAGTTCCAGCTTCTTGGTGATGACGTTCCAGGTGACCATCGCGCCCGTGTAGGCGCCCTTGTTGTCGTAGATCGCGCTCACCAGCAGGTCCAAGGTTTCCGCACCCAGCTTGATGTTGGCGCGGTGCGGCAAATTCTTGGGGTCCGCCAGCATGCGCTGCTGGTGTTCCGGATTCTTGTGGAAGATGTCGATCGATTTGCCGATCATGTCTTCGATCTTCACCGGCAGCAAGTGCTGCAAAGGCTTCAACTGCCGGACCGAGGCAGGATTCATGTAGCGCAGCTTGAGATCCCGGTCGGCGTAAAGCACGTTGATGGGCATGTTCTCCATCATGGATTGCACCGTAGCCGCTTCCCGCTCCAGACGCTTCTTATCGCTGATCTCCTCCCAGTTCACCACCGTGCCGATGTACTCGCCGGACTCACTCAGGATGGCGTTGACGTTCAGATCCAGGATCAGCTCTCCGAGTTGGATTTCCTTGCGAATGGGCAGATTGCTCACGTCGCCCAGCAGGCGGCGAATTTCCTTGGCCCGATCGCCGTGGAAGCCGTCGATCTTGGTCCCGACCAAGTCGCGATGCGACATACCGAATATCTTCTCGATGGTCGAGGTAATTTTGCGCATCGTTTCGCTGGCGCGGCGGTTCATGTACAGCAGGCGCAGGTCACGGTCGGCGATGAAGACGTTGGTCCCCAGGCTATCGAGGGCTCCCTTCATGCCTTCCAGGGCCGTCGTCAAGTCGGCTTCTGCATCCAGGACGGCGGCGCCGCCCGAAACTTTCATTTCTTTCTGTGCCATGCTTTGCTCCTTGGACTCCTTTGTATTGACAATCTCCGCCGCCAGCGGGGCTACCGCGGCGACAATTTCCCCAATCGTTGCCTGATCCACGCCGAGGGATTTGAGCGTGTCCACCAGATGTCCGGCCACCTTGTCGAAGTGCTTCTGGCTGATCTGGAAACGCGCGTGCGCGCTACGCATGTCGCGGCCACGATATACTTCCGGTCCCCCCAACGCCTGGCCAAAGAAAGCCCGTTGTCTGATTTTCAACGCAGCCATATTCGTTTTTTCAAAAAACGGTTTCAATTCGGTATCCGCCAGCACGCGGACGTAGAAGGCGTCCACGGCAGCCTGCAAGGCGGGGGTGCCGCCGATGCGATCGTAAATGGAATCCAAGACAGCGCTGCTCTTGCTGCCCGTCGACTTTACTTTTACCGACATGCTTTTTCTCTCTTTCTCCTATGGTCTAAATCATCCGGATGGTATGTAATTTGCGGTCCTGCACGCGCCGAACAGCCAATCCGTGCGGCAGTGCCAGGGGTGCAACTGTTCCGCTCCTTTACACATCCGCTTGCCGTGCGGCATATTCCCCTAATTCAGCGGCTGCGTTTGCAGCACGCGCTCCGTATTGAGCACTAGCAGCAGGCGTCCGTCTAGCTTGTAAACGCCATCGATCATCTCGCGTTGTTCCTTCGGCATATTGTCAGGAGCCGACTCATAGTCGCCGGCCGCGACATCGAGTACGTCGCCGATCTCGTCCACTAACAGGCTGACCGCGCCTTCGTCCGAGCGCACCACCATGTTCATGGGGTTCTCTCCATCCGCGCGCTTGGAAAATCCGAGCCGGCGCCGCATGTCTACTGCGGTGACAATCTGCCCGCGCAGATTGATGAGTCCTTCAATGACACCAGGTGCCAGCGGCACACAAGTCATTTCCAGGTAGCGCAGCACCTCCTGGACCTTCAATACTTCGATCCCGAAGAACAGATCGCCAACGTAGAAAGTGGAATACTGGTGGTTGCCGTCCATCACCTTGCCGATTTCCGGATTGGCCGCCTCATATGTCGTCATCTTGCTCATCTCATGACTCCCATTAGTTCCGGCGAATGCTGCGGTTCGTGCGCCCGTAGGGCCGCGGCCAACTGACTCAACGACTGAAGCAATCCGTTCCGGTCAAACCGTTCCACGCAAGCGTCGAAGTGGCTAGAGTCCGGAGCGCCCAATTCTTCGCTGGAGTCGCACAAAGCCACAACGGGAATGTGTGTCAACCCGGGGCGAGCGCGCATCTGCTCGACGAGACGTTTGGCGCCGCCGGAAGGAAGGTTGCGGGAGATCACCACCACCCCGACCTCATTGCGGTCCAACTTTGCCAGAGCATCAGGGTGATCGACGGCTTCCAGTACCGGATGGCCGGCCAATTCCAGGTAGTTCCGCACGAGCCCACGGGAGAAGGTTCGGTTATCAGCCACCAGCACGGTCGAGCGCGAGCGTGGTTGCGAGGAGCCTTCGGTGGACCAAGCTTCCTCCGTCGCTCCCAATACAGCTGGCAGATCGAGGAAATCCGTCACCTTGCCGCCAATTACGGCGGAGCCGCAGAGACCCTTACGGTCGCTCTTCTTGCCGATGCGAATGCTTTCGTCGTGGATGTCGAGAATTTGGTCCACCACTAGACCCGCCATATTCTTCCCATCGGAGAAGACGATGACCTGCGCCGGGTCGGAGACGTTCTCCAAGACCGTCTCTCCATCTTGGAGCATCGAGGAAAGTGAGGAGAGTTGCAGGATCTGGTCGCGATACTGCACGACCACCTTGCCCCCAGCGCGTTCGATGCGTGCTTGCGGAAACTCCTCCAAACGGGCTACCAGGGAAAGCGGCACGGCGAGCCGGTCGAACTTGCCGGCGCGGAATAGTAGGAACGTCTGGTGATCGTGATGCGACGTGTCGTTCTTAGCGGTGTCGGCGCGCCCTTGGGTGTGGGATACGGAGACAACGCCGGAGAGTTGTCCGATGCCCAGAACGTCCAAAATTAGCGCCACCTTGCCATCGCCCATGATCGTGGCTCCCGCATACGAAGTCAGACCTTTTAGCTGCTTGCCCAGCGGCTTAACCACAATTTCCTGTGTGTCGTTGATGGCGTCCACTACCAACCCGAATTGGCGATCTTCGGCCTGCAGGACCACGATGTTGACCACGTCGCTATCGGCGTTGGACGCCGGCAGGTGCAACACTTCATTCAGATATGCGATCGGCAGCAAGCTACCGCGGCGTCGGTAAACCGGCGTGCCGTGAATGCGCTCGATCTGCTTCTTGCCGGCTTCGCCTTCCAGCCGCAACAACTCCAGTAAGCTGACCTGCGGAATGACGAACCGTTCTCCTCCGCTATTTACCACCAGACCAGGGATGATGGCCAGGGTCAGCGGAATTTTGATCTTGACCGTAGTGCTTTCCCCGACGCGGCTGGTTAGGTCCACCACGCCGCCGATCTTTTCGATGTTGGTTTTGACCACATCCATCCCGACTCCGCGGCCGGAGATGCTGGTCACTTTTTCCGCGGTGGAGAATCCGGGCAGAAACACCAAGTTGGCGGCCTCGCGCTCGGTCAGACGTTCCGCCTGTTCCGGCCGGAGCAGACCCTTTTCGACAGCCTTCTGCTTAACCCGGGAGACGTTGATTCCAGCGCCGTCGTCGATGATTTCGATGTTGACTTGGCCGCCTTCGTGATAGGCACGCAGCAGGAGCCGGCCCTGGGCTGGTTTGCCGTTCTTCGTCCGCATCGGCGGAGCCTCGATGCCATGGTCACAGCAGTTCCGCACGATATGTGTGAGGGGATCCTTAATTGCTTCGATGATGCTCTTATCCAGTTCCGTCTCGGCGCCGTCCATCTCCAACTGAATCTGCTTTCCGCAGGAAGCCGCCAGATCCCGCACCACCCGTGGCAGCTTGTTCCAGACGACACCGATCGGCTGCATGCGGGTCTTCATCACGCCTTCTTGCAACTGCGTGGTGATCAGGTTGAGCCGCTGAGCGGTTCCGTTTAGCGTGGCATCCTCTTGCCGCGAGTTGAACTGCAAAATCTGATTGCGGGCAAGCACCAACTCGCCTACTAGGTTCATCAATTTGTCGAGCAGGGCAACGTCGACACGAATCGTGGAATCGACGATGGATCCTCCTTTGGACGCTGCCGCCTGCGGGCTGGCAGGCGCTTCGTCCGGCTCCGCCTTGGTGGACGCTTCCGGCGGAGGGGCGTCCTGGGGCGGCGTCTCCGGTTCCCGTGCTGCCGCGACAGGGGCAACCGGTTCCACATCCGCCTGCCGTGGCGCGTCTTGTTCCTGAGCGCGGGGCGTGCCTTTCCCGCCGGTTTGGACTTCGTCGAAAGTGAGAGTCAGACGCCGCCGCAAATCTTGGTAAGGCTCTCCGCTTTCCTTCGAGGTCGCCTCGATGCTCGCTAGTTCCTTCTTGAGGGCGTCCATCGTTTCGAGAATCAGCGAAGTCAACTGCGGCGTCAGCTGCCGCTCGCCGTTGCGTAACTGAGAGAGGATGTTCTCGGCGATGTGCGCAACACTTTCAAGAGCTGTGAAGGCCAAAAAACCACAGGTTCCCTTGATCGTGTGAATAGTGCGAAAAATACTGGCTAGCAGCGCGGGGTCGCGAGGACTCTGTTCGAGCTCTACGATCTCCTGTTCAAGGCGCGTTAAGTTCTCGTTGCTCTCGATGAGGAACTCGTTGATAATGTCCTGGTCTTCCACTCGTGGCCTCCAGCCATGAAACTGAGTTTTAACTCTCTCCCTAGGAAGGCGTGTCCACCGCGTCGATACCACACCACCTCTACAAGGCATCTATCGTCTTACCCCTACCTCCCAGTAGGCGATAGTCCCTAGCCTGAGATAAAGTTTCGATAAAGATATGTATCACCGACGCATAACTTTCCTGTGTTGCTTTCATACAGAAAGGCTGGGAGGCGGTGGCATAGTCATGTCGAAGTCCGGGTGCCGAACCGTGTCATTGTTCGACGAATTTCGCAGACGCGAGGGACCTACGAGTACTGCCAATGCCGGTGCGTACTTGGCACTGAAGAGCCCACGTTTCAGAGCGACTGTTTCTCCGGATCGTCGTTAAGCGCGGAGTGGAAGCGAACGCCCGGGGAAAGTTCGGTGCCGCCGTGATGACGTTCCGTGCCGCTTAGTGGCTCAAGCTTTGTAGGGCGGGTACATGAAATACGCGATTCCTGCCTGCTTTTTTCGCGGCATAGAGCGCTTCATCCGCTGCCCGGAGAAGCTCTGCCATGTCGTAGCCATGTTCCGGTGCCGATGCGACACCAACGGAGATGGTCACCTTCCCCAAAGGTTGACCTTCATAGATCACAGTCAAGTTCGCGATGGCCTGGCAAATTTGTTCGGCTCGCTGGAGGCCATGTTCGAGAGATGTCTCAGGACCAACCACTACTAGTTCTTCGCCCCCAAATCGGCACGCCATATCGCTGCCACGGGTTCGCGTCCGGAGAATTCCAGCGATTTCCCGCAGCACAAGATCTCCAGCGTTGTGCCCAAACGTATCATTAAAGCGCTTGAAGTGATCTACGTCTAACATCATCACCGTAAGCGGCCGGCCGCTACGCATTGCCCGCAGAAGTTCCAACTCAAGATACTCTTCGAGGAAGCGGCGATTGAACAAGCCGGTTAATACGTCTCGAATCGCCTGGCCCCGCAGCGTCTCACGCAAACGAAGATTGGCAATCGCGAGGCTGATGCGCTCCGCAACAGCCTCGACCACGCCGGTGTCACATACAGGTAAGGAAGCAGAGCTAATCGCGTGAGCTTCCGTAAGGCTTGGTAATGCGGATAGGTGCAATACGCCGAGCATATCTCCCTGGGCAACCATCGGCACACAGACGGTTACCGCATCCCGCACGTCGTCTGAGCTGCTCTTGCAGCCCCCGCAAGGCGTCAGATCGCTGGCATGCAGTTTCCCTCGCCGCAAGGCCCAACATTCGTGGATGGCGACGACTGGCTTCAACGGGCGGAATTGACCCCATGCCGCGACTCGTTCGAGTGCGTTTCTTGAAGATGTTACCAGAAGTACTGCGCCAGAGTGCTCGGGGAAAAGGCGCTCACACATCTTCGTCACAATTGGGTAGGATTCCGAGAGTGTGCTGCACGATTGCAATAGTTCGCCAAATTGGCTGAGGTGGCCAAGTGTTTCCGAGAGCGTCCGATTCGCAGTTAGGCTATCCTGCAGTCGTTCGTTGATCTGAACGATTTCCTTCTTGGACGCCCGTTGCGGGCTCACGTCCCTGACGACACAAATCACGCAGGGGGCTTCTGGCTCCGCCAGCATACTCAAGCTGATTTCAACAGGGAACTCCTCGCCATTCTTCTTGCGGCCCACCAGCTCCAGGCCCGTGCCCATAGGGCGCGTATGTGGCTCTGCCACGTATTGACCCCGCTTCTGGACATGGCGGCCTCGGAGCTGATGCGGAATCAGGATCTCAATTTCTTCGCCGATGAGCTCGTTACGTGAGTAGCCGAACAGACGGGCGGCTTCCGCGTTCGCAGACTGGATTCGGCCCTCCGCAGTAACCTCGAAGATGCCTTCAGGTGCGGCGTCAATCACCATTCGGAATTTGTTCACCTCTCGTCTCTCGCCCTCACGGAATGGCGTGATAATGAGGCGCCACAGGAAGGGACTGGATACTAGAGCAACCAGGAAGCCTTCCATCAGTGCTCCGGCCAGGAGAGAAGCCTTACTCAGAAACGACGAGAGGACAGCCATGACAACCAAGTTGCTCAGACAAATGACCACGTGCAGCATGATCCAGGGACGGACAGGTCGGCTAAAAGCAATCCGCCTTTTCAGTTCTGGGTTGTTATTGGCTAGATTGGGATGCGGCATTGGATTGCGAACATATCGATAGGTTGCGTTGATGTTCGAGGGACCGACGACCGGCCGAGACCAATTCTTTATCAAACCTTTATTCCGGGAGTGCGCGGCTGATTATGTCGACACAACATAGAGTAGGCGGATGGCTTCCGCAATCCGCGGGAAATCTTGCCTATCGCGGCGAGCCAACACAACTATCTTGAGAGGTTTCTCCATACCGGCCTTGGCCCTATTGGTGGTCTTACGACTCGGCGGACTCATCGGAGACGTCCCTAAGAACATGACCGATCACTATGTGGCGCAATTCATCGCCGATTGCGCGTCGAGAGACCATATCCACGCAGCTATCACCCAAGTCAACGAACCAGTAAATCGATCCATCCGATTCATCAATACGCCCATACCGTGGGGCCATCGCCAGTTCTCCCTTTCGCTTCGGCACCTCGTGCTTAGCAAGATTTATGCGGCGCGACTCGATTCTACGGAAGAGCGGCTCGACCTGGGCATGTGCTGCGTCAAGCTGCTCACCGAACTGAGGATCACTTCGAAGCAGTTCGACGTGGCCATGCCAGTACGCTTCAGCGATCCGTGCGCTGTCTTCACCAGCTATTTCTTCTTCATTCGGCGGTGCGGCAGCGCCTGGAAACGCTAAGTGCGTTGAACTGGGCTCGCCTATCACGTGATCTCGTATTGTCCAAAAACTCGAACCGCGTCGTGATGGTATGGACCCTTCCCGCAGCGATCGCTTCCGATAACACGTCATAACAGGGTCGCCAGGGCAGACGCTAATCGGCTAGATTTCCGTGTTGCGCAGTTGCTTCACCTGTATTCCGAGCTGGGTACATTTCTTATAAAGATGGCTGCGCTCCAAGCCGAGCGTCTTGGCTGTTTCTGTCATGTTGTGACGCGTACGCTCCAGTTCGGCCAGGATCGTTGCACGTTCGAAGGCCTCCACCCGGGACGGGAGAGGTCCGGTGCTATTAGGCGCCATGCCCGGCGACGCCGCTGAAGTCCGAGGGAGTGCCTCTCGAACCAAGCCGTCGTCAACTTCGTGATCAGCTAAGAGCAGAAGCCTCTCGACAACGTTGCGTAGCTCACGGACGTTGCCGGGCCACGGATATTGTTCTAAAACACCAACCGCTGCCGGGCTGAATGGCTTCACCTTCCAGCCATTTACCTCACAAATGCGCTGGCTGAAATATTCGACCAGGACCGCGATGTCGCCCGGACGCTCGCGGAGCGGCGGCAGGACTACAGGAAACACATAGATCCGGTGGAAGAGGTCCTGCCGGAAGGCGCCCGTGCGAACTTGCTCCTCCAGATTCCGGTGCGTCGCGACCACCACGCGCACATCGACGCGCGTGGTTCCGGAGCCTCCCACGCGCTCCACTTCGCCCTCTTCCAGTACGCGCAGGAGTTTGGCTTGCATCACAGCCGGCATGTCGCCGATTTCGTCCAGAAACAGTGTTCCCCGGTGCGCCTGCTCGAACTTACCGAGGTGTCGCGTGATCGCGCCGGTGAACGCTCCCTTCTCGTGCCCGAAAAGCTCGGATTCGATCAATTCGCCGGGAACGGAGGCGCAATTCAGAGTGACAAAGGACCCCTTACAGCGCGAGCTTCCGTCGTGGACGGCTCGGGCGATCAATTCCTTGCCGGTCCCCGTCTCCCCAAGGATACAGACCCGCGACTCGCCCGCCGCCACGCGCGCTACCTGTGCCATGACCCGGCGCATCGCCTCACTGCGCCACACGATTTCGTGCCGGCCGACCCGCGCTCGCAACTCACGGTTTTCCTGCTCCAGGCGCTTCAGCCGAAGGGCATTCTCCACCGTGAGCAAGAGCCGTTCCGTAGACAGCGGCTTTTCCAGGAAGTCGATAGCGCCAAGCTTCGTCGCCCGCACCGCCATATCGACGGTTGCCTGACCCGACATCATCACCACTGGCGAGCTCACCCCTATGGCGCGCATCTCCTCCAGTAATGTGACTCCGTCCTTGTCAGGCATGACCACGTCGGAAAAAATCAGGTCGTAGGAATGAGCGCGCACCAGCTCCAGCGCGCGCGCCGCGTGATCCGCCACGGTTACTTCATACCCTTCCATACGAAAGGCGCGAGCGAGCGACGCAAGCGTATTCGCGTCGTCGTCGATGATGAGCAGATGGCTCACGTATTCTCTCCTGGCGAAACAGGAAGCTCAATCACGAATGTGGCCCCGCTTCCCGGCGTGCTGGTGACGGATATCTTCCCTCCATGATCACTCACCACGCTCTGGACGATCGCTAAACCAAGACCGGTGCCGTGCTGTTTCGTCGTGTAGTACGGAGTAAACAGTCGCGCACATTCTTCCTCGGTCAGCCCCTGACCAGTATCGGAGACAGAGAGGCGGACGTGGCCGTCCTGGGATGAGCTCGAAATGCGCAGGGACCCGCCGCCTGGCATCGCATCGATCGCATTCAAGACCAGATTTCCGATCGCGCGCCGCAATTGTTCGCCATCGGCCTGGATCAGCAGTTCACCTTCCGAGAGACTTAGTTCGGGAGCAACTTTTGGCCGGCCCTCCGCCTTGAATTGCGCGTCGTAAAGTTTCATCACGTTGTGAACAATCTCGTTCAGATCCACAGCTTCAAAGCGCGGCGGGGGCATCTTAGCGAAATCACTGAACCGGCCGATGATGGTTTTCAGGTTGCCGACCTCCGCGAGCAGCGTCCCGGTGCTCTCCTGAAACACTTCCTCAAACTCAGCCGCGGAAAGATTCCGGGCCTTGCGCAGATTCTCGATTGTGATTTGCAGCGGGAAGAGTGGGTTCTTGAGTTCGTGCGCCAGGCGGCGTGCCAACTCCCGCCAGGCCGCGACGCGCTCGGCTTGTATTGCACGATCGCGTTGTTCGGCGAGCTGTTCGGTCATGCGATTGAAAGCCGCGGCCAGCTCGCCAATCTCGTCGTTCGAGAGGACCTCCACGCGGGCCGACCAATCCCCGCCCGCTACGGCGCGCGCTCCCGTGGCAAGACGTATCACGGGCCGGGTCACACGTTCCGTGGTCCACCAGCCGAGCAGGATGCCAATCACGATTCCGGATGCCGACACGACCACGCCGATCCACAGAATCTGGTTCTCAAGCGCGAACTGTGCCGCGAGCGACGTGCCTGCCAGCAGTACACCTTCCATCCGGCCATCGCGCTGCAAGGGAAACGCGAGGAACGCCTCGGCACTGGAACGCGCCGGAGTCCATTGAACCGTGCCCGTCGCTTGAGCCCCCGTGCCGCGCGCATCGTTCACAAGACCGGCCAGCTTGGTGATGTCCGGATTCCCGCCGTGCGCGTCGATCACTTCTCCGGGAGGCAGCCACAGGAGGGCGCGCATTCCCGGGGCCTGCCCTAGCGACTTGAGAAATTCCGAATTGACTTGCCGCCCGCCAGCCACCAGCGCTTTCCTGTCGGGCGTCGGCCGCAACGCCACCAGAGCCGTGACGAAGGTACCATCGGGCTGAGGAATTCTAGCGAAAAATGCAGCCTCGGGTCCTGCATCGGCGGCCTGCCAATCCTCCGTTGCGATTCCCCAGTCGTTCTTGTACCCGAAGCGCGCCGGCCAATGTGCGGAAGAAAGGATCGTCAAGTCGGGTTGCACGACATCCAGAAAGCTTAAATCCTGCGCCGCGGCTTCCTGCTGCGCACGATCGTATTCGGCGCTTCCCGCGGCAATGCGTTCAACTCCAGCCGATGCCGCCGCACGTTCCACCTGCCGGACTACTTCCGCGCCTCGCGCTTGCAGCTCCGTGCGCAACTGGGCGAGCAGGTCGGCGCGCCGTTGGCCGTCGGCGCGTTCAAAAGCCTGGCGCGCTTCCACGGAAACCGCGCCCGTGACTAGCGCAACCGCGCCCGCTACCGTAATAGAGGAAACGAGCAGGAGCTTGGTGCGAAACGTCACGGCTTCCCGATCCAGACATTCGGCAGGTCGGGCCAATTCTGCACGCGCGGAACTACGCCCCAGCTTCGGGCGAGGTGGAACAACGGCACGACGCGGAAGCCGTCCAACAGCGCGCGTTCCGCCTCATACGGCCCCCACGCAGAGGGGGAAGAAGCCGAGGAGATGGGCGTTTTAAGAATCGCGGCCATGTCGGCGAGCGCCGACCATTCGTCCCGCGAGGCTACGGGAAGCGCGATCAGACGTACGTCCGCCGCACCATTTCCCGGACGCATCGTGACGCCCGCTTCCATGGTGTTGACGGAGATTCTGTCGCCAATCGAGCGCAGCACGGCATCCTGCCGGTCGTAAGCGAACGTGAGGGGCACGGCCCCCGTCGCGAGCTCGCGCGCCCGCGTCACGTCTCTTTTCTGTTCGAATACAAACGAGTAGCCGCTCAGCCATTGCGGCAAAAGAGCGCCCGAGATTTCACCACGCCCTTTCAGAAGAACCCTCCGGATGGCAATTCTGTCGATGGAAAGCGCGACGGCTTCGCGAACTGCCGCAGAAGAACGCGGAGTATCGAATACCAGAGCAAGAGTCGTATCCGGCATCGCGTCACTCGTTCCCACCGCGGCGTCGACAACGTCAGCCTTCCCAAGCTCCAGATCCTGAGACTGTTCGCGGAGGTCGCGTCCCATTTGAATATCGATGGAATCCAAAAAGGGCCTGCCCTTCCAGTGGTCCTCGTTTGCGACGAGCGTCGCGGCCTTGCCCGCTTCCCATTTGGCGACACGAAAAGGGCCCGTCCCTAAGAGCGAGCCATCTGCCTCCCGCACCACAATCGCATTCCACGGACGTGCCATTTCGCGCAAGATCTGTTCGATAGGCCGATCGTCCGTTACTTCGAGCGAGCCGGCGGCCGGAACCCAGATGGTGTTGTTGTGCAGGCGGACATTGGACCGCACCGTAAAGACCCACCGTTTACGTACCGCATCGTGTGCCCAGGATGTCGCCAGCCAAGGCTGCGGCTTACCGCTTTCATCCAAACGAACCAGCGTTTCGAAGACGGCGGGGACGAGCCGTGCTTTGGCTTCGAGAAGAACCGGATCGGCAGGGATCACGGCTGGATCGAGATTGTTTAAAGCAGCGGTCATTTCAACGCGGAGCGTGCCGCCATAGTGAGGACGGCCTTCCGCCCTCAAGATCGCTAACGCAAAGAGCGCGCTAGCGGCCGCAATCCACGCCGACGCTGTAGGCTTCATAACGGTTCGTGTTCTTATTTCGTACGACGACAAGACCGGCGCTCCCGTCTGACCACATGGCCGTGACAGCCCCCGGCATCTCCGCGGAATCGCTCACGCGCACCGGATTGTGATTGATGAGTTCGAAAAGCGCCAGCGCATTCGAGGTCGAATCCGAGGCGAGGATCTTGGGGCTGGTACAAGAGCTTGAGATCACCGCGAAGTCTTCCCACAGATCGGTGACACTCAGTTGCTTCCGGCTCGCATCATATATGTACGTTCGTCCATCCGCTGCTGCGATGACGTGCTCGCTTCCGATCTCTGCGTGGGCAAAGTATGGCGGCCATCCAGCTTCTTCGATCGTGTTGCGTCCGGCGGTAAAGCGTCCGCCCTGGTGGCACTCCATTGTGACGGACGGCCTCCAGGTCCCCTTGCACGTCAGCCCGGCAACCTCCGCGACCACCGCGTCCTCCATAGTCGTGAGACGCCCGCGAGGATCGCGAACAGGGTGAATATCCAACACCGCGTCGTCGGTCTTCTGCCATTTCGAATCGCGCCATTCATAGAGCGTGACGCCCGCCGTATCGAGCACCAGCATCTGATCTCCCGCGGTGCCGGTATTCACGACGACACCCAGGATGGGCGTTTCCTGCTCCCATAGCATCTTGCGATCGAGATGGAATCCCGCCGTCGTCTCCCTCGGCGCCATCGTTCGGGGCATGCTGGCTATTTCCACAATGCTTTCATTTTCGCGATGCATGTCGGCGATGAACAAATAGTCCTTGAGATTTTGAGAGAACGTGGCGGTAATTTCAACCGTCTTGGGATCCTTCAATCGCCGCTGAAGCGCCCGCGCGAGCAGCGTCTTCGCCCGAGCGACGTACGCCGCAGAACTGGCGTCCGCGGTGCCCGCATCTTTCCACGTGATATGCGCGATTTCATCTGCGGCCAAATGGGAGGAAATCTTTTTCGACCACTGGCCGACCGCGTCATCGAGGGCGTCGCCGGCCGCAAAATGCGCCGCGAAAACAAATAACAGAATGCGCCCCTTCACGGCAGAAATGATAACAAAAAGAGGGACCAGCTCTTCAGCCGGTCCCTTGTCCAGTGTGCGTCTATCTGCTTTCTCTCCGGTGATTAGTGCTCGATCCCGGAAGTGCTGGTCATGCCCTTTAAGACGTCATTGGCGAAGAAAAACTTCCCGTCGTTGGGCACCATCATGATTTGCACCTTATCGGAAAGTTTCTCGGCAATGATTTTCTGTATTAGAAGCGGATTCTCCTTGAGCACGGCCGCCTCCAACTTCATGCGTTCCGCGTCGGCGCTCGCCACGCGGCGAATGTGATATTCTTCGCCCTCGCTCATCAGATTGCGTTTTTGGAGCTCGGCTTTACTATCGATGACCTTCGCCTCGGCCATCGCCTCGGCGTTCTTCACGGTCGATTCCTTGCGGGCCTCGGCCTCCAGGCGCGATTGTTCGATCTGCTTCTGTTTGAGGGGAAGAGTGTGCTGCATGGCGTCAGCCTGGGCCTTGGCTTCGAGCACGACGACTTGCGCCCGCGCTTCCGCTTGCTTCACATCGCGCGCTTCCTGCGCTTCCGCTTCCAATTCCGCGGCAATCACCTCTTTCTTCTTCACTTCCAACTCGATGTTTAGACGCTCGTTCTCCTGCTCTTTCACCAGTAGGCTTTCGAGACCTTTCGAATAGTCCTCCGGTAGCTGGACATCTTCGAGCACCAACTCCTTTACCACAATCCCGTTCTCCTTCAGACGCGCCGCGACGATTCCCGCCGCCGCCTGGCGGAACTGATCGCGTTTGGTGGAGAACAGTTCGCGAACCAGATAGCTCGGCGCCATGTCACGAAACGTGCTTGCGATCGCCGGCACGATCAGCTCTTCCTCCAGCGGTTGCGGCAGATTCTGTTGAATGTAGGCGAGCTTCGACGGATCCAGACGATAGCGCACGACGACCGCTAGACCTACGGCGAGACCTTCGCGTGTCTGGACGCGCAGCGCCTCCTGCTTCTTCTTGGGATCGTTCTTGGAGGACGTACTGAGCACGTTGTCGCGCGTCGAGTATAGTTCTACCTGCTCGATCAAAGGAAGGATCAGATGCACACCTGGATACAGCGTTCCCGGACGTGTTCCGAGGAACTGATTCACGCGAACGCCAGCCCAGCCGCTCGGTATCACGGCGATGCTCAAGCCCATCAGGAATGGAAGTACGCACAGAGTAGCCAGCCGACGAGAAGCGTACCAGCGCAGGCCGGGTTGTGGTTCCCCCAGGTTGTGTTTCCTCCACTTGACGATCTGGTACAGATCCCAAACCAGGATGGTCATCGCACCCGCCAGCAGGGCGATGCCCGTAAAGATCAGCAAATACCTTAGCAACGTCATTTCGATGTTCTCCTGTTTCCTTCGCGGGACTCATCAATTTGCGGAGTTGACCGCGAAAACCTGGGCCAGCATGCCGGAGCTCTCGCCTCGCAGCTCAACGGTCACGCCGACGTTCACCAACTCGAAGAGCTCTTCAAGATCCTGCTGCCGCATCCGAATGCAGCCGTGCGAGGCCGCCTTGCCGATGGAGCTCGACACGTTGGTGCCATGGATGCCGTAGCCTTTCGCACTTAAACCCATCCAGCGAGTGCCGAGCGGATTATTTTTTCCAGGCCCGATGACGACGCCGGAGCCGTAATAGATCGGATTCGGAACACGGTTGATGATGCGGAACTCGCCTTCGGGTGTGGGGGTGGACGGCTTGCCGACCGCTACGTTGTAAATCTTCACGACGCGGTCGCCGTTGAAGAGCGCAAGCTTGTGGTCGGGAATTGAAATGACGATCCGCGCCTGTGCTTGTCGGCGTTCTTCGGCGGAAGCATCGACCGTCGCGATCGCCACAACCGCGACCAACTTCGTCATCGTGTTGAGTGTTTGGTGTTTCATGCCCTGCTGAATTGCAGGGCGGCAGCCAGACTGTAAGCTATTGATTCAATGCAGGCTTATGGGGAAGCAGTGCGTGTCTGTTTTGATGCAGTGTGTGTGCGGAGACATGCCGAAGATCAGTAACTTTCCCGCTTGATGTTCCCTGCGCGTCGAGGTAATGCCCACATGACGTAGGCTTCCGATATTGCCCATTATCGTCCGCACGGTCTCACGACGTTTATGCCAAGCGCCGGAATACCAAGAGAGGAAGGGTCACAATCCCCCACACTAGGGCCAGTGCGCCGCCGACCGCGATACCCACGAGCCGGAACGGCAGGAGGAGCAGCCACACTATGGGATAAAGGACGAGCGCGAGAAGCGCGAGTGGCCAGCACAGCACAAAAAGGATGCACCACAGTAGAAACGCGAACATAAAATTGCCGCCTATTTCAGAATACGAGCGAGGCACTCAGGAGGTTCCGCGATTTCATCGGACTCTGTCTTAGAACAGGGCCGAGCCGAAGTCAATTCACGATCGACCTGGATTCAGAATCGCGAGGCGCCGGCGTGACGCCCGTCATATTGGGGGCCATCGTTTTCAGGTCCGGCTTCGGAACGATCGCTTCGAGGGCGTTGCGCTTCGCTTCCATGCGGATGTGGGAATAGTGTTTCAGCATTTGTCTGGAGACGTGACCGGCTATATTCCGGATGGTCTCGTCCCCTGCCCCGCTCTCCGCCAGGTCCGTGATCAGTGTGTGCCGGTTGTCATGCCAGCGCCCGGTAACGCCAGCTTTCTTCCGAACGTTGTTCCACGACGTCTTCAGCGTGACCATCGGATGTGTTGGATCCTTCGGCCGCGGCTTGCCAAACGGGAAAACGTACCATTCCGGTTGAATCGTTCCGAAGCGCCGCGTGTACCACTTCGAGTACTCTACCATCGCGCCCAGCAAAACCGAATTGAGCGGAATCGTCCGCCCTTCACCGGCCTCGGTTTTGCTTTCGCCAACGGTAAGGATCGCTTTCGTTAAATCCATCCGCTGCCACTGCAGGTTTCGGATCTCGGCATCACGCATGCCCGCGTGAAGGGCCAGCATCAGCGCCGGGTAGATCGTGGCAGAGCGCGCCGTCTTCGCGGCGGCCAGCAGGGCCTCCTTCTCTTCCGGAGAATACGCCTTGCCAACTCTAGTGCCAACAGCGAGCTTCAGCGTCTTCTGCCGGCGCAGTCGCGCGCGGATTCCGTCCCCGAGTTCTCCCAACAGCCTGAGTAGGAACCCGACCTCCTCGTTGATTGTTTTGGGAGCTGCGTCCTCTTTGAGGCGCGCCGTCTGGTAAGCGGTAACGGTTTTCTCAGTGACGTCTACGGTCATCATCTTGCCCAGGTGGCGGGTTACGTGGCCGACAGCGTACTCCGCGAAGACGCTGGATTTATTTCGCAAGCAGTATTGATCGAGGTATTCGGGGGCCAACTCCTTCAAACTCCGGATACGTTCGCCGCGGACGTCCTCGACACCATTGAATCCCCTTTCCAATTCCCGGCGGCGATTTTGCTGCGCCTGTTTCGCAACGGTCTTCGACGTCGTTTTCGCCGATTCGCGCACGCGCCGCCGGGCGAAGAGAAATTCATACCACCAAGTGTTGCCGCGTTTGAAAAGCGCCATTCCCCTACTCCGTCGCCTCCGCTCGTGACATTGGTTGCTCGCCTGGCCCGGCGGAGTCAACTTCGAAAGCGATCGCGTCCGTGCGCGCCGGTGTACGTGCGGATGCTTTTAGATTCAGGCCGCAAACGACCGCCCCAACCGCCACTTGCTGCGATAACCTATTTCCTTTCCAGTGGATATCCGAGTAACATTCGAGTGACGATTTATGAACCTGGCGTATTTCATCCGCCACTCCTTGTATTCGACCGCCACTTGTCATTTTGGCTTTATCCACTTGATTCAACTAGGAAACTGGCTCCGTCGAGGCACTTGCGGCGGTAGTGGCCGTGAAATGGGAACCTACTCTTGTCAGGGTTAACACCTGCTTGCCGCCGGTCCCTTTGTGAAAAGTCATTTCCGTGCCCGATTCACGTAGAAACGTCACAAGTCGCCGAAGTCGGCTCGAGAGCCCGCGCGGCGTCTTTGGCCATGCCTGAGACTTCTTCACGCCGTCTCCCACGATCTGCTCTAGATGTTGCAGCAGTTCCCCGGCCGTCCCGCTCCACTCTGTTTCCTGGCTCAGCAACTCAAGAATCTGAGCACCGACCGGGTCAGACTCCAACGTCTCTTGAACGGCCTCGGAACGGTTACTGGAGTAGGCGTCCATGAACGCACCTGGCCGGAAACCGAGGGCCGCCTCGGCCGCAGTTGCCCAACTGGCGAAATCTGCCATCCGCGGCTTGCGAGCAAGCCTGACTTCCGGCCAGCAAGCCAACGCAGCAGAAATCGCGGCAACCAGTGCACCGAGGATGAGCGGGAGGTGCCGCTCGTAGGCGAGGTACAAGTCCTTTTCTTCCCGGCGTGCCGTCTCTTCGATCCGCGGCAAGTTCAGTATTATGGCTCGATCGGCCAGGTCGGGGCGTTCCGCAAGATGATCGATTCCATTGAGAATCACAGGCCGCGTGACGTCGAGAATCACTTCATCCGTATCCGTATAGAGTTCGCGTGTGGAAGAACCGCCTCCTGTTGCAAGCCGACAAAGTCCATCTGATAGCCACTGCGGAATGCCAGACATGTTGTCATAGGCCACCACCCAGGAATTGTTGGCCGCTATGAGCAGGTCCCGTTCTTGGCGAGGGGGAGTACGAATTGGGGCGGTGGCGGGATCGATGATTCCCCGCACGAGTTTTTCTGTAGTGCTCTTGGCGGAACCCTGTTCTCCCTGCAGAATCAGAATCGGATAAGGACCTTGCGGGCGGCAGGCGGCGACGAGCCAGGATAGCAGCAGTATCCAGTTTCTGTCGTCGCCGACGTTTATCAGCTCGCGCAGCCTCAAAAGCGATCCGTCCGTGGCTGGACAAGGAAGCGGCTGCATGCCCTTCGACCGCCGGAAACGCACTGGCGGTATCCTGCACGATGCGCCATCCGCTGGTAGTCATCTCGACAGCCTCCCATCGCTCGTTGCAGAGGTCAAGGTAGATGCCATCCGCGCAAGGCGCGAACCGCGTGAATACCTGATGTGAAGGCGAATCGAATTGCGCCTTCGCTTCGAGCAGAGCCAATGCTTCCTGCATCGCCTGCGCGCCTGGCGGCTTCCCACATTTTTGATAAAACGCGCGCGTAAGCCAGCCGCGGCAACCTTTACTCTTAAGCGGCCACACTTCTCGATGGTCGCCGACAGGCAGAGACGCAAAAGCCTCGCCGCCGGGAGTGTGGAACAGTTCTGCCTCCGCCGCGCACTCGATTACAAGCTGACTTTGCACCGCCCTGGGCTTATCCCCGGCGGTCTCCAACTCGCTTTCATCAACGTTGCCTGCCGTCCCCGATCCAGCAGGGTATAGGAGGAAAACACTTTTTATGGGTCTTGCCGCGGCATCCATCGTGCTGGCATCGAAAGCCCGGCTTTCCATCCACCAGCGTGAATGCCGCTGAACCGCCAATATGGGCCGGATCGAATGGACATTCGGCGATTTCATAGATCACGCCGCCCGGATGTGACTGCCAGGGCTTGGCTTGCCTGCGCCGCGCGGTGTGTCGGCCAGCCCGCGCTGACGACGATCCAAGACACGCTCTACAACATCGACGGCTCGCTGATGAACGGCAACATCATCGTGAACAATCGCGGCTTTCTCGGTCGGAGGCGTGCCGATTGCGCGCCGCGCGCATGCCTTTCCGATCACGAACGGCGTGGTCAACATTCAGCTCGCACCTACGGATCACGCGATTCCCGCCGTCGTTTACACGGTGAACACGGTTTCAAACGGGCAGACTTCGACGAGCGTGTGGTCGGTGCCGACGCTCCCGTCGTCCCAGTGCCCGTCGGGAACTTGCACCATCGCGCAAGTCATAACGCTTTACACGCCCGGCCCGACGACGACGGTCGCGCTCTCGCAGCTATCTACGCAAGGCGCGGCAAACGGGCAAATGATCTGCGACAACGCGGGCGTCGCCGGTTGGTGCAATCCGCTGGCGTCAGTGGAGTTACTTCGTTTAATGGAAGAACTGGCGCGGTCTCGCCTTCACGCGAACGATTACAACTTCAATCAGCTCGCGGGCGCGGCTTCAGTCAGCCAGCTCCCGACGGCAATCCCGGCGACCAGCATCGGAAACGGGAACGTCGGGAACACGGCTTTCGGCTACTTGCAGAATGTCACGAGCGACATCCAGAACCAGATCAACTCCAAAAGGGCCAAGGGAAACACAGTCCAAGCCGACGATTGGTGCACGACGCCCGGAGTCTATGACCAGACCTGCATCAGCGGAGCCGTCGCGCAGCTCCCCTCGGGCGGTGTGGTCGAGTTGAGCGATCGCACGTACGCGTTTTCGGCGAAACTGACCGTGAGCACGGAACGAATCTTCATCGCGGGGATGAACCGGGCCAGCAAAATCGCAGCCGCGAATGGACTCAACGACGACCTCGTCCTTTTCAGCGGGTGCAATTTCTGCGGTCTCGCGGGCGTGGATTTCGACGGCAACAGCACGAATCAGTCTTCGGCGTCCTACCTGCTGAACGTCACCAACAGCGCGATGGTGAACATTTACAACAACCATTTCTACAACGCGCACGATGCCGCGATCTATTACACCAACAGCACCGCGTTCGATATCAACAACTTCGACCGGCTTGCGACCAACATCCACATCGTGAGCAACACGTTCGAGCTGAACGGGGCGGGAGCCGTGGTCTCGGACGCCAACAGCGCCAACGGGGCCTATTGGTTCATCACCGCGAACACGTTCCGGCGCAACGGAGCGGGCGGCGCGATGTCGAATAACTCCTATGTCGCCCTCTACGGTCCCGTCTATGGCGTGTATGTCCATCTCAATGAAGAGTCGGATTACACGTTTCGCAACGGCGCAAGCGCGATCTATCTGGTTGGGATGGATGGGAGCGGCGCGACGCCGAACGGCTCTGCGATGTGGAATGGGCTGAACATCGCAAGCCTATTCCGGACAACCAACGGCGCGAGCACGACGAACATTCAGCAGAACATCCCGACGTCTTATAACAGGTCCCAATACTACAAAGCCGTGGCCTGCAATGGAGCGTCCGCGATCCAGCTCGTGAGCACGGACGCGGCGGCGACGACGCTGTGCAACAACTCGACAGGCGTTGCCGAGGGCGGAATTCTTCTGCCGGTGAACGGGATCTACGCGATCTCCGATCGAGCGGCCGCAGTCAACGCTGGCGGCGCCGGACAACCACGGGTTCACGATGACGCCGGTGTTCTTCCTGAGAAACACGGGGGGCCAGAGCGGGACGGTTCACATCGCAATGAACGGGGACTTCTCGTGCTCCGGAAATACGCTGCCGTCGATTGCGAGCCCCACCTGGACCAACATCGTCACGGCCCAGGACGACAGCGTGAACCTGAGCTTCTTTGGCGACAATCGCGTTTTCGCGTTCAATAACACGACTGCTGTCTCGATCGGCACGCAAGCTACATCGGGCTGCCTGAATCCGATCAATAGCACGGGCGGATTCATGGTCAGAGTGCAGCGCGTGACGTACTCCGGCGGTTCGACGAACTTCACTGGCGATGTGTACCTGCTGGGGTTCATCGTGAGCGAATCGATTCCGTTCTAACCCGCGTCATGCCCGGAAACATTCAGAATGCCGCGCCGAGCGGCGTGATGCCGGCCTCGCTGTGCACCGCGTTCACGGAATTGCGCGAATACGTTCAACTCCAGAACCAATATCACGACGGGACCGATCCAGCGGTCGCAACTCGCGCAGACCTCGCGGCGGACGTTCCGGCTCAGCAAGCGACTTGAGCGCTTCGCTGCTTTCGGCACTGTACAGCTTCTGGGTGTCCCAGAATGGCGGCTTGACGCCGTTCGCCTTCTACAATCCGTTCGACGTGGCGTCGGGCCAGCAGATCGGCAGCAACTACGATCCGACTGGCAACAACACTCAGGGTCGCGTGACGGTGGTGTTTCGCGGCAACTGGGCGCAGGCCACGGACATCGCGCGGACGAACGTGCAAGGACTGGAACTGGTGGAGGTCGCCTGAGCTTCAGGCTGCGTTGCGCGCTTCGACGTGTAGGCGCTTGCCGAGCGCGGCGAACGCCGCTTCGATCTGGTTCAATCGGGAGTGATGCCGAAGAGAGAATAAGCGATCGATATGGGTCTTGGGTATTCCGATGCGGCGCGCAAGTTCCGCTTTCTGCAGACCCGACTCCAGAAACGCGGCGTAGAGATCGACTTTGGCCGCCTGCAGGGCAGGTAGCTCCACGGGACGGAATTTCGAGCCGCGATGGCGCTTGGCCTTGGGTAAGGGGTTGGATTCCCTGATGAAATCGCCGATGGTCAGCATCAGAAGATCTTGCGCCATCTCCATGGCTTCCTTGTCGGTTTCGCCTTGCGTCACACCGTAGCCGAAATCCGGAAAGGTGACGACATAGCCGCCAGCCTTCCGGTCAGGTTCGAACAATGCCAGATAAGCTTCCATTTCGACTCCTCACATCTTCAAATCGAGATCTTTCAAAATGCTTTGCAATGTCCCCGTCTTAATTTCCTTCGCCGGATGACGGGGCATACGCGAAATCTTCGAGCCAAGAATAATCCGCGTGTGGCGCGATTCCTCTACGAACGTGCAGCCCTGCTTCTTCAGCCACCGCCGGAGCTCGCTCGCCTTCACCATTCAATGGTAACCACTTATGGTTACTCCGTCAAACCATAAATGTCCGACACCATCGGCCGCATCACCGTCCCCACGGTGATCAACTCCGGCCAGACATTCCCGCTCACGACGCAGTACCCGTTCGGCTTCTCCGTCGAGCGCCCGGTGATCGTGCACCGCTTCGGCAGCCTCGACGCGAAGCAGGAGCAGCGGTATTACGTCGGCATCGGCCCGCGCAAGTTTCAGTTCAAGCGCCCGAACCTGAACTGGGCGGAAGGAAAGCAGCTCCGGGATTTCTGGGAGTCGATGCAGGGACCGTGGCAGGCGTTCACCTACACCGTCCCCAACCCCGATGGAACGACCAGCAGCGTGCCTCGTGACCTTCGAGCAGGCGCCGATTTCCTTCGAGTACCTGCGCAACGCGGCGCAGATCGGATTGAATCTCATCGAGGTTGTCGATCCGACATCAGCACCCACCTATACGATCAGTTCCACCTGCGTGCGGTTCCCATCGAGCACGCTGTCCACGGCGCTGCTTTCCGAAGTCCAGCAGATCGTGCCGCTCATCCACATCCGCGTGCGCGAATCCGCGGTCGCGGACATCTATCTCTCCGACCGCCGCGTGACGGTGGGCGGGCAACTTTACCTGCCGCGCCTGATCGGAATCGGCGAGCCAGGTTCCGACGTTCTGATCTCGCAGGACATCAAAGGCACCTCCGATAACGTCCGCTTCACATTCGGCAACGGCGACCGCGTGATGACGCAGCTCGCCAACGACACGGACCTGAAGTACGCCGAGATCGATCTCTGCCTCTTCCACGTCAACTCCGGGATTCTGCTGCAACTCTGGAAGGGCGTCATCCAGAACTTCACGAGCGACGGCACGCCGATCTTCCCGGTGACCTGCTCGGACGGGTTCTTCCAGATCATGAACCAGTACCCGGAGCGGCAGATCAGCCGCCAGTGCTGGAAGACCTACAACGACGGCGTGAACTGCCCGTGGGCCGCGAAGGGCGCGAGCGCCTCGGCGGTGACGGCGGCCGGCGGCGATCCCACGAGCTGCGACTACTACCTCGAATCGCCGAACGGCTGCCAGGTGCACGGCATGGCTCTGTACTTCGGCGCGCACCAGGCCGACCCGCAAGGCGTCCTCATCAAGGATAATTCCACCGGCTTCCTCGGCTTCGGCCGCAACACCGTCACCGCAACTTCGATCCTCTCGGATACGATCTGGGGCCTCGCGTTGCCGGAGATCTGGTGCAACAGCGGCGGCAATCCGCTTTATGCGTTCATGGCCAACGCTCTGATGGTGGCGTATCGCGATGAATCCGACTACGCCGACTCGCTCGGCATTCTCTGCGCCGGGCCAATCGGTGGATTCACCGGCATGTACGTCGTCGCCAACGCGGACGGCTACCGCTACGTGGTGGCGCCCATGGTTGATGGCTACACACCACAGGGCTTCAAGGTCGATGGCAACCTGAACATTGTCAAAAACTCGCCCATCGGCGCGCCTCGCGAGGTGCTTGGCAACGATCCTGCGATCCCCACGTTCGACTATTTCTCCCTCGGCTCTGGCAGCCCGCAAGTTTGGGAGCCGAACGTGTACGCCGCTGGAACTGCCGTGTGCGAGATTCGCATCGTCAAATCTTCCACGATCCAGCCGAGCACTCCCGACCAGCACCAGATGACGGTGCCGATTGACTATGGCATGTGGGGCTGGACGTGGGACCAGAGCGGCAACCGCACGGCGGTCAAGGGACTGATCAATCCATTTTGGATTGCCGTCAACATGCTGCTGCGCGCGATGGGTCTATACGGCGACCCCTCCACCGGCTCAAACCCGGCTGGCGGCTCCGGCCCTGCGTCGTCCGCCCAGCTCGCGACGTTCGTGCTGCCGTCGCTGATTGTGGGCGATGGAAGCGGAGCGGCCGAAATCGCCGCAGACAACGTGGTGGCCATCCTCGGAAGCGGAACCGAGACACAGTTTCAGTTCCAGGGAATCATCAGCAGCCAGAAGCCGTTTCGCGATTGGTTGACTGAGGTCCTCAACTGCTGCCTGGGCTTCTACACCTGGGAGTTCGGGAAGTTGAAGCTCGGCTGCCGGATCAACGCCAGCGCGGTGGATGCGTACACGCTCGCCAACTCTCTGTTTCAATCCCTGCGGCTGACGCCGATCCAAGCCGGGTTCGAACACCTGGTGATCTCGTTCGCCGATGTCGCCTATCAATATCAGGCGAACACGGCTGAGTATTGCGACAAGAGCCACGCGGCCTACTACGGGCGCGCCGGATCTCCGCTCACGAGCCAGATGCACTCGGTGGGCTGTTCGTCACTCAGCCAGGCGCTGCGGATCGCGGCCACGCGCACGCGCGAAGAAGTTGGCGGCGTGACGCCCGCGGAATGGCGCGACGCGCGAACGGCGGCATGGCAGACCACTTTACTGGGGCTTGGAAACGAAGTCGGGCAAGTGGTCTCGATGACGCACCCGGACATTCCGGGCCTCCACGGCACTTGCAACGCCTCCGGCAGCACCGCCACGTGGGTGAGCGGCGATCAGTGGACCTACGCCGGGACCGCGACCGGAGACACGGAACTGATCAACAAGGAAATCGTGATCGGCGGTTTCCAGGTGACGATCACGGCAGTCGCCAGCGACGGCTCGACGATCACCACATCGCCAGCGCCCCCAAGCGGGAGCGGACTGCCGTTCCAGGTCGTCACGATGTGCTTCCGCATCCAGCGCTGGAGCCTGAAGAAGGACTGGTCGGTGCAGATCGAAGCGCAGACCGTCACGGCTTCCATGTACGACCTGGACGTCGGTCCTAAGCCGATGGACGTGGCGCCCGCGCCTCTGCCGCCGCTGTTTTATCCGATTCCGCTAGGTCCGGCGTGGGCGCCGTACCAAGTGCAGGCGGCAGCGAACGACGCGCTGTTTCCGGGCGAATGGACTTTCGATACCAATCAGTCCTACGCGCAACTGGCCGATGGCAGCGTGCTCGCCAACCTGCTTGTCACCGGCAAACTGCCTGTCAACGAGTTCAGCGCGACCGGCGCCGGTGCGCCCGGAATCGGATCGATCTTGCAATCGACGACCGGCGGATCGCTGGCGGCCAACGCGACGCTGCGCGTGGCCATCTGCGCGATCGATTCAAACGGGCTTCCTTCGGCTCCGTCAAATATCGCCATCATCGGAACGTCGGCGTCGGGGACCGATACGTTCACGTTGGAGAACATCACCTGGCCGGCGGTCGCGGGACTCGCTTCTTACGTAATGTTCGTCGCGACGCAGGACGACCTGATCTGCGCTCAGGCCACCGGGGCGTTGACGGCGGGCGCGGGCAATACATACACTCCCGGATCGATCTCGTTCGGTGGCCCGGTAGTCCGCTCGACGTGGGCGCTGCCGTCTCCCTACGTCAGCAAGGTCCGTCTGAAGGCTAAGCTCCTGATCCACGGCGGGGTCAGCGGTGGGTCCATCGGTAGCGTGTCCGCTGGCACGCTGGTCACCGGAAGTCTACAGGGAGCGCCGCCATCCACGAATCCATCGTGGACGCCGGTTGGCCGCATGCTCTCGATCATCGGCAGGCCGGAAAGCTCCACGCCTTATTTCAGCGCGACAGTAACTTCGTGGGACCAGACCACCGGCACCATCGGCGTTACTCCCGATCCCAACGGCATCGTCCAGACGGGCGACTGCTTCGTTCTGCGGTTCACTGCCGATGCTTCCAACTCCACCAGTCCGACATCCATCACGGATTCCGGCTGTCAGAACAACGTCTATCCCAACGGCATGACGCCCGGCGCGGAGGTCGGGAACCTGGTCCGGGTGATTCAAGGCGTCTCGCGCGGGACCCCGCCGCGGAAGATCGTCTCCAACACGGCGACCGCGATCACGTGGGATCTCCCCATGGTGATCAATCCCGGAGACGTGTGGATCATCGAAGAGCCGACGTGGCCCTACTCCTGCGATACGACCTCGCTCGACAACGGCAACCCATTGGCGGTCACGACGATCAACATGCCCACCAGCAATTTCGTGGACGAGACGCTCGTGATCGCGGGTTTCACGGTGGACGTGAACGGCAACGAATCGCCCGATGGCGATGCGCCTATCCGCGAGGACTGGGTGTTCGGCGCGGACGGACTCTCGAAAGTGGCGGGCCTCGTCTTCCAGATGCAGGGCACGCTCGGCATCGAGTCCAACGCGGCCCAGCCTCTGTATTAAATCGCCCGGTGACTGTCGGTGACGTGAAGGGCTACGTGCAGGCCGCCCCCACCGGCTCCGGGATCACGTTCACGATTTACGTGGGCGCCACTGCGTGGCTCACTCTGACCATACCCGCCGGCCAGACCGTGGTGGTCGCCACGCCGTCGCAGATTAGCGCGCTTTCGCACGATGCATTTACAAGGCTTCGATGACTACGGTGCGGCAGCCGCGCTGTGGGGCGCCTCGGATACCGGCTTCACTGTCTCCGGCGTATTCCGCGACATGGCGGATTTCGCCGTGCTGGTCCTCTTCCAGAAGGACGATCCGTTTGGGCACCCGCTGTTCTCGTATCTGCCGGATGGGGATCTGACGGGCCTCGTGCTCGATTTCGACGTTACGTGGCAGGGCATCCAATCCTGGGAGTCCCTAAAGAACGCCTGGACCGACTGGAACACGCTCGACTACTCCATCAACGGCGTCGGCCACAACGACGTGAAGTGGTTCGGCTCGTCCGGCATCACGGCCACCTGCAATACGACTGGCCGTACCGGGGCGTCGGCCACGTTCACGCTCAATCTGAACAGCCCGCAGCCGGGCGACAAGGTCACGCTGTGGTATCAGAACCAGTCGTTCATAAGCCCGGCGATTTCGGCGTCGCACGCGACCACCGATCAGGCCATGTGGTGGCAAGGCAACGCGGCGTACAACCACTGGGTCACCATCGGCTCGACGACGTACTCTTGCCTGGAAGGTTCGCTCAATAGTGCAGGCATTGCGAGCAACGTCGCCGGCCAGATCAACGCCTCCGATCCGAACTGCACGGCCACCACGGGGGGCACCTCTGGCAACGAAATCTTCATCACTCTGAAAACTGGGGTCTCCGGGCCGGTGGCGGTTTCGAGTTCCGACGGATCGGCGGCGGACACGCTCACGCAGACAACCGCCGCATCCATCTTGCAGTCCATCGCCCAGCAGGTCAACGCCGTCAATTGGGCGCTGAACGGCCCCGTTGTGCTCACCGCCGCCGTGGTGCTGCCGAACCAGTTGGTGATCACGGCCGCGCCGGGCGCCGACGGCAACATGGTGGCGTTCTACCAGACGGACAACAACAGCAGCAGCCGTCTGTACTTCACCGCGACCAACTGGAACTTATCCGGCGGCTCTTCGGACAACGTATCGTGGCACGTTCACATCGACTTTACGGCGCTCGGCTGGAGCAACGTGGACAAGGTCTGGTGGACCATCGCTCCCGCGCTCCCGAACAGCCAGGCATACCAATCAACCGAGTGGCAGATGGTCGTCACCAACTGGACCGTCACCAGCAGCCCGGCCAACAAGCGATCACTCCAGGTGGCAGGGCCGGGTTCAATCCGCATCGAGGAAGACAGCACGTGGGTCAGCACCTCTGGATACTGGGAGGCCGCCCCCGGCAACGATCCCGTGAACGGCGCATTCGCCTTCTGGAGCCAGGGACGGGCGATCAGGGCGGCGGCTTCCGGTGCCAGCGTCACCGTCGAGACGCATTGCCAGTACACGCACAACATTTACGTGGGCACGCGGCTCGATACCAACTGCGGCATCGTAACCGCAACGCTCGACGGCGGCACGCCCGTGACGCTCGACTGCTACTATCCCACGGCCACCACTTCCCAGACGCGGCGTCTGCTGTTCTCCGGCATCGCGGCGGGGCAGCACAAGGTGGTGATCACGCTATCGGGAAACAAGAATGCGTCGAGCCAGGGCTGGTATTTCTATTTCGATTTCCTGGAATGCGCGGTCGCGACCGACGTTCCCGATCCGGTCACGACGACTGCCGCCGTGGCGGTCGCGACCGACTTCGACACGGACAACACCTACAAGCTGTCGCCGCAGAGGCTGGTGTGGAACATTCAGAAGCTGGGCCTGCTGGGCGAGATCGACCACTACTGCGGCGTCTTCTGGTGGAAACAATCGGTGGCGTCAAATCCGTCCTACCCGCAATGCACGGTGACGTTCTCCGGCAACTGGAACGACCAGGATGTCGTTTGGTTGCACGTTGGCGGGTCGGCGATCGGCAAAACGGTGTTCGGCGGGCAGGACAACAGCAACACCATCGCCCGGCACTTCGCCAACTTCATCAACGCGATTTTCGATGGCGTCTGGGCGTCGGCCTCCGGCAGCGTCCTGACGATCACGTCGCACTCGTTTTCCAGCGTCTGGCAATTTCATGTGTACACGGGACTGCCTGCCTCGAACACCGGCAGCGGCCAAGCCACCGTGACCGGCGATCTGCAAGGTGGAACGTACGGCACGACATGGGTCATCGATCCGACGCAGACGCCAGTGCTGAACCGGGCCTTCCGCGATTGGAATACCGATTTTTTCGCGCTGCTTCAGGCCAACAACATGACCGTGGTCTGCTCGTTCTCACAGGAACTCGTTAACCCGCCCGATAATCCGCCATCATCTGTTTGGGTGCAGCGATTCCCGGACGGCACTGCGGTCCAGACCGCCACCGGCTTCGGCACGCTCAACAGTTCGCAGATCGCCTTCAGTTCCGGCCCGCAGAACTACACCGGACAAGCCTATGCCGCGGTGGCCGGCTTATTGCAGGCGGCAGGGCTGACGCCCAAGCTCCAGTTCGGCGAAATCCTCTGGTGGTTCCAAGCGGACTCCTCCGGCATGGCGTTTTGCGATGCGGATACGCAGGCAGCCGCACAGGCGGCGCTCGGTCGCGCACTCGCCACGTTTCACACGCCGAATGATGATCCTTCGATCAACAGTTACGCTGACGCGAATTTTCTCCGGACGCGCCTGTTCAACTACGTCGCCGCGATCCAGAGCGCGGTCCTGTCGCAGTGCCCTTCGGCAGTGTTCGAACTGCTGTGGCCGATGGACGTAAACGACCCCGACAACTGCAAGCTGCTGCGGTACATCAACCTACCGTCGCAATGGACCTCCCGCTCCGGTTCCGGCTTCGACACCTTCCTGATCGAGGGCTAGACCGTTTTCATAGATAATATAGACAGCTCTGGCAATCTTTCGGCGACGGAAGATGGCAAGTCCATATTCAGACGACCTACGGCGGAAGCTGTTGAAAGCGCATCAGCGTGGAGCGGGGAGCCTGTCGCAACTGGCCCAACGCTTCGATGTGAGCCTGGCGTGGGCCAAGAAAATTTCGGCGACACTGCGCTCGACCGGGAAAATGGAGCGGCCGCCCGGCGGGCGGCGCGGGCCCGCCAGCAAAATGACCGCTGAAGTACAAGAGGATCTGCGGAACTGGATTGGCAAGCAGCCGGACCTAACCTTAGCGGAGCTGCAGGATCGGCTGTGGAAGCAGAGGAAGCTGAAAGTCAGCGTGGGCCGGCTGTGGATGGCCCTTCGTGACATGGGATTGCGGCTCAAAAAAAGTCACTCCACGCCGCCGAGCAAGATACCGTCGCCGGCCAGCTACAACGCAGCCTCTGGCGCGAGGAAACGAACCAGCTCGATCCGGCGAGGCTGATTTTCCTGGACCAGAGTGGCGTGACCACGGAGATGACGCGCCGCTACGGACGCGGCCCCGGCGGCGAACGCGTTCGCGAAGGCACACCGGGAGGACACTGGCGAACGCTGACCGTGCTGGGCGCGATTCGCCTATCGGGATGGGTGGCGACCATGACCATCGAAGCTGCCACCGATGGAGAGATTTTCCTGGCCTACGTGGAGCAGGTGTTGTGCCCGCAACTGCAACCGGGCGACATCGTGGTCATGGATAATTTAGCCGCTCACAAGGTCGCTGGCGTGCGCGAGCTGATCGAGAACACCGGAGCCCGACTGCGCTATCTGCCGCCGTACTCTCCGGACTTCAACCCCATCGAGAAGTGTTGGTCCAAGGTCAAACAACTCCTCCGTGCTGCCAAGGCCCGCTCTCTGTCCAGCTTGGAATATCGCCTCTCCGAGGCCCTCGCTGCAGTCACTCCTCGCAACGTCCAGTCCTGCTTCCGTCACTGCGGCTATGGTCTATGAATACTATGAAAAGGGTCTAGAAGTATCCGGGCGTCAACCACAACCTCGACCAGGCGACCCGCTGTGCGCAGTACCCGTGGAAGGAACTTGTGTGGGACCAGGCGCATTGCCGCTATCTGATGGGCCTCTACTACGGCACCTGGCCGTGGCTGCGTGAGTTCGTGAACGCCAGCCGCCTCGGGCTGCCGGCCATCAAATTCTGGGCTTACGACCACTTGTGCCTGTTCGGATGGCCAGTCCCGCTACCCACGACTGACGACCGCTCGTTCATCTATTGATCACCTTTATGGAAACCCTTGAAACCCGCCTCAACGAGGTGGCGCGGATCGTCGTGCGCATCGAGCAAGAGACCGGCTGCCCTGCCCAATTGCTGATTGCTCAATGGGCGATCGAATCGCAGTGGGGTGAAAAGCCCGCCGGCCACGCCAACTACTTCGGGATAAAACGCGCAGCGCGCCACACGAAGTGGTGTGCGGTCGCCACGGAGGAAGTCTTCGCGCCCGCACAACTGGAGGCCTGGAACCACCAGTCCCGCCCGCGTCATCACCACGCTGCCCGATGGCCGCCTCGTACGTGATCCTGCAGCGGCAAACTATCGCGGCTTCTCTGCCTCGACAACAAGAAAGGCGGCCCCCAGGCCGCCGAGGCGTGAAAGTATCGAGTCGCATGGCTTAAACAGCTTTGCCGCTAATCCGCAAGGAGGATAGTAGACTGCGCCGCTCGTGGCGATGCGGTTCAGGCCAGCCCGAGTTGTGAGCCGCCGCAGCTCGGAGAGACTCCAGAAATGGGCGTGCTGCCAGGACCGCGAACCAAACCAGCCGCGGAGCCTCCGGCTAGCGGCCCAGAGACTCCACTGCCCGAGTTCCCCGATGACCAGTACTCCGCCCGGCCGTAAGACGCGCGCCAACTCTTGCACTGCTCGCTCGGGCGAACGGACCATGCAAAGTACGGTGACAGCCAATACAATGTCGAAACAGCTTTCGGCAAATGGAAGAGCCTCGATGTCTCCTTGGCACCATTTGACCGCCGCTCCGGCATCGATCGCGCGCTGCCGGGCAGCAGCCAACATGGGCATGGAGAGATCGAGCGCCGTCACAAGCGCTCCGCGCCGCGCCTGTTGTACCGAGTAGGTTCCGTCCCCGCAACCCGCATCGAGCAGCCGCGCGCCCAGAGCATCCGGCAGCATCGCCGTGATGGCTTCGCTCTCCAACTGCTCCGTGATAGCCCCGAGAACGGAGTTTCTCCAACGTGAATAAACTGCAGGTGCGATGAGTTCGTTATCGTCAGTCATCCGAACCGCGTCTTCCGGAAGACGAGCGGGTCATCCACAAGCAACGGGCTGCGCGACCGGAATGCCTCCGCATACCTGACACCGACCAGGCTTCCAACATAACGGTCCTCGGCGTCGTACCGGTCGAGCAAACTTGCCTGATCCCCGCTGAAGACCGATTCATACGCGCGAATCGCGGCCAACTTGACGTCGTAAACGTCACTGACGTCCACAGCAAAATCGAACCGGTCCCAGGCTGGTTCCATCCGGCAGTGCCCGAAAAAGAGCCGGCTGATCTCGTGCGTTTGGGTGTCCCTCAGCAATTCGCCGCCAGGGATCTCCTGCCATTTGGGCAGCCTGCATAGAACACGCCGTTCACGACAATATCGGTCACGGCCTTATGGTCCGGATGTACACCCGAGGCGAGCGTCGTGAATACGATGCCGGGCTGATGTTTCCGAATCAGAAGGGCGACCTGGAGCCGAGCTTCAACCGTGTCCGTAATCAACCGGTCTTGGAGAGTGAGCGTGGTGCGGTCCACTCCGAGAATCTCTGCGGCTTTGAGAGCCTGCTTGTGGCGCTCCCCGTGCGCGGCATGCCGCGTGGGTTCGCCTTCACACAAATCGACGAACAGAACTGACAATCCCTTTCGGGCGAGTTTGGCCGCGGTGCCGCCCATCACCACTTCGAGATCGTCGGGGTGAGCGCCGAAGGCGATCGCATCATATCGCTGAGAGGTTGAGGCAGTGGACATTAGAAAACCAGTGCCCGGTCGGCCGCTGCGGTCCAGGCGGCGAGTTCGTCCATCGTGCTTCGATGCGCCCCTTCGGCTAGCATTTCTACTTTGATGCCGCGGCCATCCATGCACGTTCCGCACACGCCGATTGCGGCGCCTTTGAATTTCAGAATCTTGAGCATGCGCTCCAGGTTGTAATAGCCCTCGGGCGTCTTTTGCCCGGCGACGGCACAGGCCGCCGCGTCGCCGATCAGGAAGACCGAGACCGTGGTCCCTTCCAATTTCGCAACCGCCGTGGCTAGCCGCAATCCGTTATAGCTTCGCTCGCTGCCATACGGAGGATCATTCAGGATCAATAGGTAGTGCATCGGTCTCCTCGCTTGTTTGTTGTCGTCTTAAAACTCACCCGCGCTTCAGCAAGTGAGATCTTCGCTCCTCAAATTCCTCTGTGGAAATTTCACCCGCGGCGTAGCGACGTTCTAGCGTCTCCGTCGCCGTGGGTTGCGACCCGGATGGAGGCGGCTGGGATTCTCGCCGCAGCAGGACGACAACCAGAATCACGATCAAGAGGAGCCAGAAGCCCCACCACAAGAAATGCATTCCGAACATCCATCCATTCCCGTACCACATCATACCGACCCTCTCTTTCTCGTCTTCGCTGCGTGTCAAAGGGACACAGGAATGCCGTAAACTTTGCCGCCCGCTTGGAGCAGTGCGCCGTACATTTCACGTTTCCATCCCGGACTGGCAAGCCACCATTTTTCCAACAGAACTTTGCCCATGTGCCATGACCTGCCGGCCTGCTGCAACCGTACTTCAGGTGCAGGCTGCGCATAGAAGTTACCAGCGGCGAATCCGGCGATTCCTCCGCCGGCTTCGAGCATGCAATATCCGTCTCCGCCAAAGGTCCTGGCCGGATGGCGACCCTCTACTTCATCCGCAATGCGCGCCGCCACCACTTCCGCCTGCGCGTTCGCAAACACGCCTGCCTTGGGCAGCAACAGCGGGACATCGGGCTTCCACCTTCCTGGGATCGGCACCGCCGTGACGTCACCGATGGCGAAAACGCGCTCCGCCGAACTTGTCATCGTTTGCGGATTCACGGGAATCCAACCGGCAGGATTCACGAGGCCGGTTTGCTGGATCACTTTCGGCGCGCGATGGGGCGGGATCGCAACAATCAAGTCGTACGGACCCAACGCTGCTTGCTGGAACACGAGCGTTTTCGCAGCGACATCCACCTTCGCCAGAGCATGAAGCGGATGGAACTCGACGCCTTTGGACTTCAAGAGCTGTTGGACAGCCTGCCCGAGTTCAGGTCCAGCCACGGGCATAGGCTGTGGTTCGGGAGTGTAGAGGTGAACCTTCACTTTGTCCCGAATCCCCCGCCTTTGGAAGTAATCGGCGATCAACATGGCTCCTTCATAAGGAGCCGCGGGGCACTTGTAAGGCATGCCCGCGACCACAACTGCGATGCTTCCGCCTTGAAAGTCTTTCAGCTTTTCGTACAGGCGGGCCGCCCCGTTCGCGGTGTAGAAAGTTTCAGAAGCTTCCGCCAGGCCCGTCACCGATTCCGGCGCCAACTCGGCGCCCAAGGCGATCACCAGGTAGTCGAACGCTACATCGCGCGCGCTGGTCACGACGTTCCTGCCGACCAGATCGATTGCTTCCACGCTCCCCAACTTCAGTTCGACGCCTTTATCGAGCAGATTTCTCAGCGGGCGGCGGATCTGATCCAGCCTCCGGTCGCCCGTCATCAGCCACAAGAAGGAGGGCGCGAATGCGTGCTCGGCGTTTCTTTCGACCAAGACCACCCTGTGCCCGGACCCGAGCCTGGCTCTCAACTCATTCGCGGCAACGATGCCTCCCACGCCGCCGCCCAGGATCACCACAGTTTTTGCAGCCATCATTGCACCTCCATTCGCTCTACGGGAAGGCTACTGGCCAACCATACGATTCTTACGAAGCCGTGACCCGCCGGGTCTCATACATCACGGTTGCCACCACCACGCCTGAAAGAAACGTAACGACTCCCACCGCTCCAATGGCCCAGCGCGCGCCAAACAGGTCCGCAAGGCTTCCGGCCAGTAGTGCCCCAATCGCGTAGCCGCCATCCCGCCAAAGGCGGTAGACTCCTACTGCGGAAGCCCTCCACGTTGGATGCGCTACATCGCCGACAGCGGCGAGGAGCGTGGGATACACCATCGCCGTCCCGAGTCCCAAGAGAACCGCTGAAACCGACCACAGCACGAACCCCGACGATGCGACGACCAAGAATATCCCAAGCGCCTGCACCAGCATGCCCGAGGCGATCATCCACTTCCGTCCCAGCCGGTCAGATAGTCCACCTGTGACCAACTGCGTCGCTCCCCACACCGCGGGATACAGAGCGGCCAGAAAGCTGATCCGTTCGAGCGAAAGGCCCTGAGCCGCAAAATAAAGCGGGAACAGTCCCCAGGCCATTCCATCATTCAAGTTGTTGACCATCCCTGCTTGGCTGACACAGAAGAGCGCGCGGTCTTTCCAACTCGTAAGCAGCAGGATTTCAGTGAACCTGCGCTGCTCGCTTTTCGCGTTCAGTTGCCGGGCCTCCAAATGCGCGTGATGGAGCGTTTCCCGAACAAATATCATCGACAAGAGCAAGCCTGCGCAGGCGAGGATTTCTCCCATCCAGAAGAGGGTTTCCCTCAGTCCAAGCCAACCGGCAATGTAGCCCGATCCGATGGCGGCGGCCGATACCGCCAGATAACCGGACGCTTCGTTCAGCCCCATTGCAAACCCGCGCCGCTCGGGGCCGGCGAGATCGATCTTCATGATCACGGTGGTTGACCAGCATAGCCCCTGGTTAATGCCGAGAAGAACGTTGGCTAGAACCACCCAGCGCCACGACGGCGCGAACAGAATCAACACGGGCAGCGGAAGGGCGAAGAGCCAACCGGAAACCAAGACCTTCTTCCGGCCCCAGCGCTCGCCCATGCGGCCGGCGAAAAGGTTGGCGATCGCCTTGACGAAGCCGAAGCTCGCGATAAAGGAGAGAATTGCCGCCCGGGATGCAATCCCGAACTCGCGCTCCGCCAGCAAAGGCAGAATGACGCGTTCGATTCCCACCGTCGCGCCGACGAAGGCGTTTATGATCGCCAGGAGCGCGAATTGTTCCCAGTTGGCGCGAAGACCAAGATGGACCGAATGAGAATGAGCCGGAGTTAGACTCTGACTCGCGCTAGGAGACTGCACAGCGGTTGGCCCCTGCTTCCAGATCCGTCGGGTCGCCTTCGGGCATCACACCGGCTTCGTTCAGCTCGACGATTCGCGAGAAGTTGGGAGGCGTTGGCGGGATGCGTTGAAGAATTGTGTGAACGAAGGCCTCTTCGTTGCCCAGCCACGAAGCGATGCGCGCGGAAATCTGGCCAAGCTCACCGCAGATGGGCCGGTGATCGAAAGCTACCGGCTGGGCCGTATGGCCGGGCAACACAACGATGCTTGGCGGAAACTGGCATAGGCGGCAAAGAGACCGATACAAGATCCGTGCTCTTTCACCCGCTTCGTCTAGAGAAGCCTTCAGGTCCGGCCGGCCAACCCCGGAAAGGAATAGCGTGTCTCCGGTGAATAACGCTTCGCCGCCGAGGTCGTAGCACATGCTCTCCATCGTATGGCCCGGACTCGAAATGGCTCGGATGCGAGCGTCGCCGAATTCGATGACCTGTTCGTCCGTGATCGGCCAGAACGGGAACCGCGCTCTGTTCTGCGCCGGGAGCAGGAGCTTGGCGCCGGCCGCCTCGGCCAGTGCGCGCGAGCGCGAAAGATGATCGGCGTGAATGTGCGTATCGAGCACATAGCGGATGCTCCAGCCGCACTGCTCGGCAAGCCGCAGATAGACCGTTGGGTCTAGGGACGCATCGATCACCGCCGCGTCGGCGCCGGAACCGATCAGATAGGAGAGGCATCCTTTGCCCGTCCGCCGCACCTGGACCACGCTAGCGCCGCGCAGCGTCGATTCCGCCGTGTTCCACGAAAGACTCCAGGACTTCATGCCGCCGGAGAGCGGATACGCGTCGAGCCCGCGCTGCTTGAGCTGCGCAGCGGCGCTTTGGCTCACCTTGCCCCCATTGCAAATGGTCACCACGGGACGGTCCGTCGGCAACTCGACGCCGCCCAATGCGTCCGCGCTGCCCGCCTTCAGGCGCTCATAGGTGTTCACATGAAGGCTTCCGGGAATCGACCACTGTTCGTAATCTTCCGGCGTGCGTATGTCGAGAACGGTTACGGGCCGGCCTTCCTCCAGCCATTGCTGTAAAGTGCCGGTTTCAATTTCCCGCATCGTCTATCCTCTTTCCGCCGGGCTTACCCACTCGATGGGCAAGCCGAGCGCTTTCCAATCCGGAAATCCGATTTCGAGCCTCGCCGCTTTTCTGCCGTGCGCGCGCAGAAGCCCGACAGCCTCGTCCGCAAAGACGCAATACGGCCCGCGGCAGTAAGCGACGATCTCTTTCTTCTTGGGAATCTCTTTCAAACGCGCCTTCAGTTCCTCCAGGGGGATCGAGCGCGCACCGGGCAGGTGGCCAGCCTTATATTCCTCAACCGGGCGAACGTCCAGCAACACGATGCTTCCATCTTTAAGGCGCAGTTTCAGCTCTTCACAGGTAATTGCCAGCAAACTTTCTCGATCCGTTAGGTACGTCTCGACAATCTGCCGGATGTCGGCCAGCCGAGCCGTACCCAGGTCGCGTAGTGCCTGCCAGAGCGCAAAGACGTGCTCGTCCGCCAGACGATAGCGGGCGTACAGGCCATCGCGGCGCACGTCCACTAACTGGGCCTCGCGAAGCGCTTTCAAATGTTGCGACGTGTTTGCGAACGACATTCCGGTTTCCTGCGACAACTCCTCCACGGTGCGTTCGCGCTGCGCCAGGAGTTCTAATAGTTCCAGGCGCCGGCCGCTGGCGAGTCCCTTGCCGATCCGGGCGAACTGTTCAAAGAGACGGTCCTTGAAGGCCCGCTTGCGCTGTACGTCCATATATGCAAGTATTAAACGAAGTACTTGAATAGTCAAGTATCCGGCTGACCGAGCGCACGGGTGCGGCTGACTCTACTCATAGAAAAACTACGGAAGGAGGTCCTATGAAGTCAACGACGTCGAGATTGCGAATCGCCCTGGTTCTCCTTTGCCTGGGGGCATTCGGCTTACGAGCAGGTGATTTCCCCGATCCGGTTCTGGACAACAAGAGTCTGCTAGGGGATTGGTTCAAACGAGACCAAACTGTCGTATTGGCCGGCGGTTGCTTTTGGTGCGTCGAGGCGGTCTTCCGTCAGATTGCTAGCATTGACAACGTGGTTTCCGGTTACTCGGGTGGAGACGCAGCGTCTGCTCACTACGATCTGGTCAGCACTGGAAAGACCAGCCACGTGGAGGCGGTCCAAGTCACGTACAATCCCCGCAAGATTTCCTATGGACAACTGCTGAAGGTCTTCTTCGATGTCGCGCACGACCCCACGCAAGTCGATCGGCAGGGCCCCGATGTCGGGCCACAATACCGGTCGGTGATCTTCTACTCAGATCCAGAGCAGAAACGCATTGCGGAAGCATATATCAAGCAGTTGACGGATGCGAAGGTGTTCCACGCGCCGATCGTGACCAAGCTAGTCGAGTTGAAAGCGTTCTATCCGGCCGAAGAGCATCACCAGAACTATTGCAGCCGCCACCCCGCGGACCAGTATGTCACGCAGATAGCGATGCCCAAAGTTGACAAGGCGAAAAAGCAGCTTCCGGAACTGCTGAAGAAATAAGCTGGCGGTTGAGGCGTTGCAGCGCGCGGTAGTCTAAGAAGGACCGCTCGGACATTTTGCAATGCCGAGGGATCAGCCTGTATCTCTCAACAGCCAACGAGAAATGTCCCGTCACGAGAATCCTCCAATCCTAAGTCATCCTCTGGACCAGCCATCAGCCTTCACGGCCCGGAAGCTGATCGAAGACGTGCGTTCGGCGCGCCAGGTCCCGAGCGGTGCCGTTCCTCGGGTCTGCATCCTTGACTTTGATGGAGATCTCACGAACTGGCTGGTGAGCGAAGGCATCGCCAGGGCGTTCCCGCAGTGGGCTTGTTTCCACACGACCATGTTTGTGATGGATCTGGACGGCGTGCAGTGCGGAATCATCGCGCGGACGATTGGGGGACCTTACGCCGTGCTGATTGCGGAACAACTCCAGGCTGCCGGAGCAAAGCTCATCATCGGCCTTACATCGGCCGGCCGTGTCGCTCCCGACCTCCCACTTCCTTGCCTGGTAATTGCGACCAGTGCGATACGTGACGAAGGCACTTCCTATCACTACCTCCCGCCCGGCAAAGAGGTGGCTTGTCCCACGCCGGTTGTACCGGCCTTCGAGCGTGAATTATCGGCAGCCGGATGGACGGTTCGCTGTGGAAAGGTCTGGACGACCGACGCCCCCTATCGGGAAACAAAGCCGCAGCTTCAAGACTGGGCGGCCGAAGGCGTTCTTGCTGTCGAAATGCAGGCAGCATCGCTGTTTGCTTTCGGCGCGGCTCGGCAAACGGCAGTCGCCTGCGTTGCCATGGTCAGCAACGCGATCGATCATAGCGGACAACAATTTGACACGGGATCGCCGGAAGACGGGTTGCGAATCCTCGAGGCGCTAGCTCGTGCAACTCGATCCTTATTCCTGACGTAGAGTGTCTGTCGAGGGCACCCTGCAAACGGGTTTACAGAAATGGCAAACTAACACGGTTCGTCTGGGGAGTCAGTTCTTTCTTTCGTGTCTAGGCAGCGCAAGGAGCGCGGCTGAAGCTAAATCATTGATTCTTAGTCGGAGAGGTCGTTTGAAACCACGGTTTTTGCGGAGCCGCCCGCATTTTGAGATGTATCGCTTGCCTGCTCAAGCGCAGAACATCGAAACAAAGAACCGTCGGCCAACATATGCGCCGTTTCCGCATCGCTGATTTTACCGAGGTGGTTTTAAACTCAGCAGCTTACGGACTCTCTGGTCGCGCAGCCAATTTCTATTTTCTGTAATGTCGCGCTCGGGGAGCCAAATTCTTCAAACAGTTACAGCCCTTCAATTCCCTCGATAGCTCGCCGATTTGCGCAAGTGTGGGGACTTTTTTGGGGATGCTCTTTCACAACGCTGCGTAAAGCCGCGCCCTGTGTGAGCTCAAGTGAACGCTGACCAAGTTGGATTTGAGTCGGAACAACTCGGACAGTCGGGACGCGCCCGCAAAATAAGGTGGCCGAGATGTTCCAAGTGCTCTGCGGAAACTCGGAACAGTCGGACATAAGTTTCCTCCGGCTCGCAGTTCAAATCGAGCTATCAAGAGGATTTGTGGCAACCTTGCCTTTCCGGGGACGCCTAGGGTGTTCTTCGCCCGCAATCGTTTGTTCGTCCCCACCGTCATCGCCGCAAGCCGCGAAACCGGCGGGCTCCCTTCGGTTAGAATGAGAACGCCATATCGGGCGTGGAGAAACACAACTGAAATGAAAACCGCGACGATTTTCATCGCTACTTTACTGGGCGCGACCGTGGTGTCCGCACAGAATCCGCTCAGCACCGAGCTCAAGCAGCAGTACGCTGCCATAAAAGATGCGATCACCAAATCCGCCGACCGCATGGCGGACGCTGATTACGGCTTTAAGCCCGCGCCCGGAAACACCCGGACATTCGCCCAGATCATCGGGCATATCGCCGACGTTCAGATGGCGATCTGCGGCGCCGCCAAGGGCGAGCAGAAGCCCAGTAACGCCGAAAGCACCTGGAGCACCAAGGCCGACCTGGTGGCCGCGCTGAAAGCCTCTGTCGATCTTTGCGATTCGGCCTACGATAGCTTGACCGACGCGAGTGCCACCGAGCAGATCAGAATGTTCGGCGGCATGCGCAGCCGGTTGAGCGCGCTGTACTTCAACATCATCCATGACAATGAAATGTACGGGCAGATCGTGGCGTATTATCGCGCCAAGGGCATGGTGCCGCCGACCACGGCGGATCGCCCGGCGATGGGCAAGAAGAAAGAGTAGTTTCTTTTTAGGACCTTGTTGAAAAACGTCAGCCGTCGGTCGGGACACGCCCGTGAAATCAGCTGGCCGGAATGTTCCGAGCAACCCGCGGAGACTCCGAACAAGTCGGACAAACGTTTTCTCCGGCGCGCGGTTCAAATCGAGCCATCAAGAGGATTTGTGGCAACGATGATCACTCCTTAGCAACAGAGAACCACCTTCTGTTACAATACTTTACAGATCCTGAATCCGCTCTTATAATCGTGCTGACGGTGTAGGCAACGGCCACCGAAACCACGATGAATACGCAAAGCTATCTTGGTGCCAGGCATATCGAGCTTTGGCGGATCGAACGACTCGTCCCATATGCCTGCAATCCCAGGACGCACTCCGAGGCGCAGGTCGCGCAGATCGCGGCGAGCATTGCGGAGTTCGGATTCAACAACCCCATCCTGGTGGACACCAAAGCGGGAATCATCGCCGGGCATGGCCGCCTTCTCGCGGCACGAAAGTTACAGTTAGCCGAAGTACCCGTCATCGTCCTCGATCACCTCACCGAAGCACAGAAGCGCGCTTACACCCTCGCGGACAATCAGCTCGCGCTGAACGCGGGATGGGACGACGATCTGCTTCGCGCTGAGCTTGCGGCTCTGCAAGAAGAGGATTTTAACGTCCGCATCATCGGTTTCGACGACGAAGAGCTCGCGCGCCTACTCGCCGCACAGGATGCGGCGGACGGACTCACCGACGAAGACGCTGTGCCGGGACTCTCCGAAGCTCCGGCATCCGCGGCCGGCGATTTGTGGATTCTCGGTAATCACAGGTTGCTCGTCGGGGACGCCACGAACGAAAACGACGTTGCAAGGTTGATGGCCGGCGACGCGGCTGACCTGGTTTTCAGCGATCCCCCATACAACGTGGATTATGAGGGCTACACCGAGGAGCGCCTGAAGATCAAAGGCGATCGAATGTCCGCCGGTGAGTTCAAGCAGTTCCTTGAGGCCGCGTTTCGCGCCTATCGAACCATCGTGAAGCCTGGCGCCTCGATGTACGTTTGCCATTCATCCTCATGGCAGCGCGAGTTTCAGGACGCACTGGAATCCGCGGGTTTCGAGGTCCGCTGCCAACTAATCTGGGGAAAAAACACATTTGCGTGGGCTTCGGCCGTTACAAGTTCCAGCACGAGCCGATCTTCTACTGCCACGTCGCCGGCGAAAAGGATCCCTGGTACGGCGACAAGTCCCAGTCCACTCTCTGGCAGGAGAAGAAGCCCGCGGCGAACCGCATTCATCCAACCGCGAAGCCGGTGGAACTGATCGAGCGCGCGCTCCTTAATAGCAGCAAGTCGGGCGACATCGTCGCGGATCTATTCGGAGGGTCGGGCAGCACCTTGATCGCCTGCGAGCGCCGCAACCGCAAAGCGCGGCTCATGGAGATCGATCCGAAGTACGCAGATTGCATCGTCAGGCGCTACCAGGAGTACACAGGTAAGCAAGCCGTGCTTGAAGGCGGCGCCTCATTCGACGAGGTTGCGCTGGAGCGAGCGGGAGCGGCAGCGTGAATGAACTGCGACCAGATCGAACGCTGCAAGCGGGAGATCGCTGCCATAGAAGCCGAAATTCTCGCGGGCAATCCCGATCTGCAGGGTTTGTGCCTGGCACTCTCAGACTGGCACGCCGAGTGGAGGATCCTCGAACAAGAGGCACACAGCCAAGAGGAGGTCCCGCCGCGTGAGGATTCGGAGCAGGATCGAGTGGCTTGAAGAGGAGTTGTTGCCGCCACCTCCGCAGCCTGCTTGGTCTGTCCATCTACATTTGGTTGATTCCCGCAGGCCTGAGTGCTACGGGTTTGATCCCGAAAAGGGTGATCCCGATTGGAAGGCACGCGAACCAATAGTTATTCAGGTTGATCAGCATCGCGAGTTCGGTCGGCGAACGGCCCGACGCTACCCGCGAGCAGGAGGACGCTGGTGAAGCAACGAAAAAAGCCGCCAGGCCAATACCCGGCGGCGTGTGAGAAGAGGGAGGGGGGTTGCTTAGGCTTTCAGGGAGTACGTGCGCTCGCCGTGCTCGTCCTTCACCGATTCGACGGCCAGACCCATTTTCTTGCCAAGCGTCCCGCTGATGAATCCGCGCAGGGAATGTGCCTGCCAGCCCGTGGCCTTGAGCAACTCCTGGGCAGTAGCCCCGCCGGTCCGCTTCAACATTTCGAGGATCGTCGCGGTCTTGCTCCCGTCGCGGGCACCGGTGCCTTTTTTCGCGCCCTTGGGCGCTTTCTTGGCGGCGGTGGCCTTCTTGCCCGCCTTTCCCTTCTTGGGCGCGACGTTGCGCGCACGCTTGCCAACGTTGGCCCTTTTTGTGCCTTTCGGCTCCGCCGCCGTGGCGGTCGGGGCGGTTTCTTCAATTGTCGATGTCATGCTTTGTTCTCCTTGCGCGGTAATCACCGCGTCGCTGACATCGATCGCTCCGGTGCGCCGGAATTGCAAGTGGATTCTGAACGAAATCCGCATTGGCGAAGGACAGGCGATGGACGGCAGTTTCGTAGCCGGATGGTAGCGGCTGGTAGCGAGTGGTAGGCGCCGGCTCAAAATTCACCGGCAAGAAAGAGGCAGCCATCGCGGCTCTGCTCACCCAGCGGAGCGTGGAGGACGCTGCCCGCGCGGTGGGGCTCGGAACACAGACCCTACTCCGGTGGCTAAAGATCCCGGAGTTTGTCAAAGAGTATCGGAACGCGCGCCGGGAAGCGGTCCAGCAAGCGGTTGCCGGGATGCAGCGAGCTACGGGCGCCGCCGGCACTGTTGTCCTGAAGCTTATGACCGATCCGAATGTGCCCGCCGCAGTCAAACTCCGCGCGGCGGAATGCGTATTTGATCGTGCCATGAAGGGGATCGAGCTGGAAGATATTGAAGCGCGCGTGGCCGAACTTGAACGAGCCGCCGAAACCGCCACGGGTGGACGGCGCAGCTGAATATGACTGGCGAGCACAGCTCGCAAGGAAGCTGGGATGTTTCGTCAGAATTTCGCGCGACGTTTAAACGAGGTAGAGAGGGCATTAGTTCCTCGAAGGGACTTGCGCGCAGTATTGATCCTCGTGGGGCCCGGAAGCGAGCACTTCGCGCGACCAACCGAGGAAGAGATCGGCGAGAACGAGGTTATGGTCGTGCAATTCGTCGCGGCACGGGATGGTCGACCCGCTTGAATCGCGCGCGCAGTGAAGAGACGACGGCAAGCGGGTCGCACCGAAGATGAAAACCGTCGATGATAACAGGGTGCGAAAGCTGGAGAACCGATTTTGTAACGAGAAGCCGCAGTTTTTGTGGGTGGCGTGCTTGGCGGGTTGGGGACTGGCCTTAGATCAGGACAGGTGTATCGAAATCCTCGGTGAATGCGGGTTTCTGCCCACGGGCCCACTTGGTCTCGTGAATCTCTGCCGGATCTCGGACGGCCTAAATGCAAGGGACCTGGAAAGGTTTCTGCGGGAACATGGCGCGCAGACTCGCGGTTTCCGCGTGGACCAACACGAGGCTAATCCACCAAGCGGAAGCCTCCCCAGCTAAGGATTTAGCCGGGCATGTGTAAGCAAGTGAGAACGCTGTCTGCCGGACGATAATGCGTGACATCAGGCGTGATCGTTGCGCCCACTTCAACGGAATGCCGACAAACCGTCAAAGTGGACACAGCGCCGGACTCGCGGCGGCGATCAGCGATCACTCTAACTGCCTCGGGTCTCGATACGGCACGAGGCTGTCTTGCCGTTCATCAGTCAGCGAATTCATTTCTGACCCGGCGGCCAAGACTTGCAAGAGGGCGAAGGCAATTCGAGTCTCAGTCCCTCGTGATCGAGATCGCTCGAAATAAAGATTGGGTCGGCGATCACCGCGTGGAGCCCGTTCTTGCGCGGTCCGCCCTGGTACTGGGGACACAGTCTCAGCATAAATTCAGGGACAGTCAGTTGTGCGTTTAATTGCCCCTTCATCCCAGCGATCACACGCAATTCAAACGATCCATCAGAACTGGTATGAGAGGTCTCCGTGTATCCATCCGGCGACGTGAACGTCACCGCCATGCCCCTGCCCGGCGCGCCATCCGCGAACAGCAGCTTACCGGCGAGGATGTATCTTGTCTCATGGGCAGGCATTCGTATCTCAAGATTTTCCAGATACCGACTTGCTTCGATCGAGACCATCGTTGCCTGTTTCCGATCGCGAACGCCAGGGTAGTAAAGCGTCCCCTCGTCCTGCGCCACCAACCAGTACTTTCCGGGAGGCATCATCTCCATTTCGAAGTGCCCATCCGCTTTCGAACAATCAAAGAAGCGCGCGCCGTTTTCACCACGGCCTTCGACGGGTTCCAGATCGATGCACACTTCTGGCATGGGCACACCGTTCGCGTCGAGCATGCGACCGGATAATCGCGTGTCAGCCTGTAGCACAAAACTGACGCTGGCTCCTTCGTTCGACGCGAGTTCTACCGCCGCATCATCGTCCTGAACACGTGGAGAGCCATAGGTAATCGGGAATTTGACGGTCAAGCCGTTCGGAGCTTCAATATGTACCGCGTATCGTCCCGGCCGAAGGCCGAAAACCTCGTACGCTCCTGCCGCATTCGTCACTGTTTCCTGCGTGAACCCCCTCGGCCCGGAAATCCCGACCTTGACATTCGGAAGGCCGCTCACTCGCCTGAACGCCTGCGCCGGAGAATCCTCGTAGAGTTCGACCTCGCCCGACAGCCTCGTGCCTTTTGCCGATTTCGGTAAACCTCTCAAAAACAGCAAATCGTCCCCACCGGATTCCGCGTTGCCGAGCGCACGAGTGCACCACGGTACGCGCCAACTCCCGGGGGCATCTCCTCTATCCAGGTAAAAGACAGCCCGCTGGCCCGTTCTGAACTTGGCGTCGCAATCGGTTCCACCCTGGTGCAGTCTGATCATTTGCCCGTCGGACACGCCTTTGAACGCCTCATCGACGCGAATGCGAGCCGACTGCTCTTCGAACATGCTCTATTGATCGTCTCCGTCGGGGTCGGCGATTTCAACGGTTCCCAAAAAGACGAAGGGCGCTTTCTCCCACGCCTGTTTGACCGATGGCCAATCTCCACTGCACGAACAGGCGAGGGCGCGACTTGCGATTATCAGCATGAGAGCGAAACGCCAAGTCATCGAGCACGCTCCTCTCGTATGATAGATTACCCCTGGCTAGTGGCGTGAACCGACCATATTTCTTTTATCAGACGCCTAACAAGTACACGGCTTCGATGCCACTTGGTCGGTTAACGCGCCACCCGTAGAAGTGCCGGGCTGGAGCCGCGGTGAAAGTTCCGTTAATGGCAATTATCTGACCGCGTTTCGCGCTCCACTTGTACGGAATGCCGACTACTCAGCCAAGTGAACACGGCGCCGGATATCGGAAGTGGCGAAAGGCTGTTCGTGCGGCTGCGCTATTCATTGATCGGTCAGTAGCTTTTTTCCATTCACCTCCGGGCAGGAGGTTTCAGGGATCGTCAACTGTAATTCATTTTGATCATCGCCGGGCGCGAGATGAATCTTATTGGATTTCAGCTTTGCGCCTGGCCCGACGCTTCGTTCGTCGGCGTACCGGCACGTCAGTTCCGCCTCCAACTCGTAGGGTTCGTTGGGCAGGACGCTAAGTTCGACGACGCTCGTTTTCAAATCCGGCTGCCTCGCGTCGGACATAGCGTCCGGGTTGGCGGTTCCCTTTGCCGTGACGAAGACAAAATTTCTAATCAGCGGTCCGTCCGCCCATGTCACGCGAGCCGTCAGATGGCGCGGCGCGAACTGCTGCTCAAGCCGGATGTCCGCATCCTTGATCTGCTCGCCTTCTCGCACGGTGATGATCGCGGCCGACGCCCGGTCATGTACGCCAGGAAAAAACGTCCTTCGGTACGGAAACTTCGGATCGAGCGAGTCGTCTGGATTCACGACGATCAAATACTCGCCAGGCGGGATGTGGACGAATTTGAAGAAGTCCTGCTTGCCCTGGTACTCCCAATACAGCCTGCCCCGAGCCGCAGACCGCAGCCCCGCTTACTTCAATGCGAAGTTTCGCTGGGTGACTTCGAGCGTTTACGACGTGCCTTTCGGCAAGGGACATTCGATGTTAAGCAGCGGCGTTCGCGCGGCCGTATTCGGCGGCTGGCAGGTGTCGGGCATTCTGCAACTGCAGACGGGATTCCCATTCACCATCAACTACAAGGGCGATCCGATCAATATCGGCGGCGGCAGCGGCCACATTCTCGTGCGGCCTAATTATGTGCTCAGCTCAAACGGCACGAATGTGGATCCGAACCTTCCAACGGATCAGAGATCGACTTCAGAATGGTTCAATACCGCGGCTTTCGTACAGCCGATCGCTTCCTTCGGGGACGTCGGACGGAACACTATGACCGGCCCGAATCTGATCAATCTCGATGCCGCGCTGGTGCGGACGTTTCATCCCGTAGAGAGGGTCGCCCTGCAGTTTCGCGCGGAGTTTTTCAACCTGGCAAACCATCCGAACTACAATTTGGTTGGCCGGATCGTGAACGATCCGACGTTCGGCATTGTGCAGAACCAGCTTCCCCCGCGGCAAATTCAGTTTGGCTTGAAGGTAGCCTTCTAGGCGGTTGCGTGTCAACGCCCGATCAGGACTGCTCCCGGCGCCACGCTGCGAGCTCGGCCAGTTCGCACCCCGGACGCTCATGAAGGAGCGGGAGTTGGCCCCGGTAGATCCGGCCATTATCGCCATCGAGGGTCACGTTGTCGCCTTCGCGGAGTTGCTCGTGCCCCAGAAGGCAGCCCTTTTGCGTCGGATCGATGCGCAGCGAGGTGCATCCGACGAGGCATACCTTGCCGAGCTGCCGGGCAACCACTGCGGCGTGGGACGTGCGCCCGCCGGTCGCGGTCAGCACGCCATCGGCTGCAGCCAGGCCTTCGATATCTTCGGTCGCCATGTCTTCCCGGATCAGGATCACTTTCCGGCCTTCGCCACGACGTTCGACGGCCCGCTTCGGATCGAACACGATCTCGCCTGTGGCGACGCCGAGGCTGGCCGGCACGGCGTTCGCAAGCAGGACCGCGTCCGTCCCCGGGGCAATGCGCAGCCGCTCGATCCGATCGAGCGACAGGCCGTCGAGCCGCCGCAGCGCCTCGGCCGGCGTGATTCGCTTTTCGCGCACCATATCGACGGCGATTTTCAGCGCGGCCCAGGGCGTGCGTTTGGCGTCACGCGTCTGGAGGAGCTGGAGCCGGCCGTTCTCGACCGTGAACTCGAAATCCTGCATGTCGCGGAACTCGTCCTCAAGAACCATCTTGATGCGGCCCAGTTCCGCGGCGACCGCCGGCAGACGGCGCTGCAACCCACCAGCATCGTTCACGGCGTGGCGTCCGGAGACGATATCTTCACCCTGCGCGTTGAAGAGGAAATCGAGATAGGGCCGGTTCTCGCCCGTCGCCGGGTCGCGCGTGAATCCGACGCCGGCCCCCGATTCACTGCCGGCGTTGCCGAAAACCATGGCCTGCACGGTGACCGCGGTGCCGGAGCTGTCACTGATCCCATTCAGCCGGCGGTAGTTGCGGGCCTTCTCGCCGTCCCAGGACCGGAACACCGCTTCGACCGCGCCGAGCAGTTGCGTCATGGGTTCCTGCGGGAAGGGTTCCCCGGTCCGCGCGAGAGCCAGCTCGAGCGAGTCCTGCACAATCCGGCCGACGGCCGCGCTATCCAGTTCGCTCGCGCCCGCCAGGCCGTCCCTCTTGCATTCACGTTCAACGAGCGCATCGAAAGCATGAGCCTCGGCGCCATGCACGACCACCGTAAAATCGCGCACCAGCCGGCGGTAGCAGTCGTTGGTTTGAAGCGGATTCCCGGTCAGGCGCAGGAGCCCGCGCAAGCTCTTCTCGCCAATGCCGATGTTCAGGATCGTCTCCATCATTCCCGGCATCGACACTGGCGCCCCCGATCGCACGGAGACTAGCAACGGCCGGCGGGGACTTCCGAATGCTCGGCCCGTGGCCGCTTCGAGACGGGCGAGTCCGTGAGCCAGCACCTCGCGCAGATCCTCGGGCAGGTGCCTCCCACGCTCGAAATATTGGCGGCAGAACGCGGTACCGAGCACGAAAGCAGGCGGGACGGGCAGGCCGAGCCGCGCCAGGCGGAGGAGACCAAAAGCCTTGGAACCCATGGTCTCGGCGCTCGCCTCAGCAGGCGCCGATACGCCGGGCATCACAAAATAGACGTGCTCGGGCGATCCTGTCATCGCAGCTCGGTCATCCCGTCACGACATCGTTGAGAAGGTGGTCGCGCAGGATGAGCGCGCTTCTCGACAGCGCATCTGCCGCCTCTTCGAACGCGCCCGCCAGCAGGAGAAGCAGCTGGAGCGCGCGGAAATCAGCCGCTTCCAGAATCAACGTGCTGGTCATGGTGCGCTGCGTCACATCCGTCTCGTGTTCGATGGCCACGATGCGGTCAACCGCTTCGAGGAAATCCTGCAGATCCTCCCGCGCGCCCTCGCGGTGCACATGGCTTGCCGCTTCAATCAGCTTGACTGTCTCCTGTGCGTCGGCGACCAGTAGCGTGGCCAGGGATCGGATTGGTTCCGGCAATGGAGCAGCCGGCTCGATCTTCGGCAGAAGCGTCATCAGAAACGCCGCTTCCTCCAAAGCGTCGGCCGCGTCGTCCGCCTCGCGCAGCAGCTCCAGATAAACTTCGGGCTTGTGTGACTGCTGCACAAGCGCGCGTATCCGGCTCACCAGTGCGTCCGCTTCCTGCTCCCACTTTCCGGCGCGTTGCGCCGTGCGCGCCAAGTGTTCGGAACATCCCGATTCGCTGTACACAGTGAGCCCGTAGCGAACTGCGGTTGCCAGCTCGAACACCAGGGCCGCGTGGTCGGCGGCGATCGCCAGCACGTTCTCCAACGCGCTGTGGAAGCAACCCGCCAGCTCCGCCTTGATCTCGTCGCGGATGAGCCGTTCGGAGCGCCCCTGAAGGAGACCTTCGGCTGTCGCCCGCAGCACAAATCTGAGCCAGCCGACTGCGGCATCTGGTCCGATCGCCTCGTAGAGACGCTCCCCATAGCGCAGCGGCGTTTGCTGTGCGAACTCGATTGCATCGTAGAGAAGACGCTCACCGCCGAGTGCCAGGAAGCCGCGGTGACCGAGATTTTGATCCGCGGCCCATTTCAGCAGCGGCACCACATCCTCCTTGCGCACGAATTCGCGCAGACACTTGCGCGCGCGGTTCCAGTCGATCAGGAACACGATCCGCGAGCCGAGGAAGGTGAGGTATTGCCCGAGCGCCTCGCGATTCGCCGCTTCGAATCGCCCGACGCACAGATAATAGTTCGCCTCCTCGACTATATGCTCGCTGTGGTGGCTTGTAGTATCCTCCCAGCGGACGGCGAACGGCTTGAACAGGCTCTGGAAGAATTCGAGACGTGCCGCATGCACGTCCGTGTAGGTGAGCGTTGCCGTCAAGTCCGCGATCTGCAGTACCAGGACGTGGGCGTCGGTCGTGCCGATGTCGTTCTGAATCACCAGGTGCTCGCCCGTCCGGGTTGCGGTGGTCCCGAGACCGGGATGATCGAACTTCAGTGGCCCGGTCTGGTTCACACCGGCCATGAAGGCGCGCACGAGCGGCCTGTCTTCCTCTGCGATGCGCCAAACCTGCGCACCGTCGATATCCTCTGTGGCGAGCTGTCCCTGGAGGGCGTTGAGGGACTTGTGGAGGTCCATGACCAGAAGATGCAGGCTGTCTCGGCGGCTGCGGTCGACCGAGGTGATCGCATCGACCACCCCCGCTGGGACACAATCCTCGGCGAAGGTTGGCAGGAGCGCGTTTAGCGCCCTCTCGCGCTCCGCCATCCCCTTCGCGCCATCCGATTCCGCCAGCGCGAGCGGGGCAACCATTGTGGCGACGTCTTCGAAAATCATGGAACGCAACCGCGCCGCCTCCGGAATATGCAGGCTGCCGTCCGGCTGCCGGCAGCTCCCGGCGACCGACCGCTCGACGTCGGCATCTCCAAGGCCAGCCATGACCTGCCCGGCCAGCAGGGCCGGCGTCGGCTGTTCCGGGTGGTCGGCGTGGCTCTGTGCAGCCTGGAGCAGAGTGAAGCACAATTTGACACGATCATTGGCGGTCAGTGCCCGCCCGATGAGTTCGGGCAGAAGCAGTGTCGCCTGGCCGAGTTCGCCTATAATCTGGGCCTTGGTTGGCATAGGGCATTCGCAAGAAGGAACGTGTGGATTTTCTCAACAGAACAGCGGCAAAGGGCGCAGCCACTTGCGCCATACGGCGCTGGGCGATCCGTAGCGCACGTAGGTGAAAGCCTTTTCTTGCCGAAACCTACAGGGTTACGGGACTGCTTCATACCGCGATATGGTGCAAAGCGTCCTCCAATCTAACCACGGCACGAGCGGTCAGTTTGCAGTCCGGGTAGGATTGGCTTAGCCGCGAGACACTCGAACGGCCTCAAATGAAGCCTTGGATCCCGTCAATCGGAACCAGGATATGACGGAACAGTGGTTCCCTTATCTGACAACTCTCCACTGCGCGTTTTGCTTGACGCGCTTCGTTCTCGAGAAACTCTCGCGTTCCTGCTCTTCGAGAATTGCTTGAATGCGGTGGATGGCCGCCTGGTACCGCGGAATCAGAATACTCTCGAGTGCGTTCACCAAACGCTGCGTTCGCTGCAGTTCGGCGGTCAGCTTCCAAACAGAGCCGATCATCTCGCTCCAAGGACCCAGGGTTTTGCCGGCCTCGATCCATCGGACGCGCAGCTCGTCGAACACTGGATGGATTCCGCCCGGGCTGTAGGGAAATGGCAGGGGTTCCACACGCAAAGCGACTAACGGCAACGCGACGCCCATCACCATCCGTGACGCGACGGAATAATCTGTTTGCGCCGCGGGCGCCAGGCCGGCGAACCTCATCGCATCCCGGCCCATCGTAATGCGCGCTTCGCGCTGTACCTTGTAGGCCAGAGCAAAACGTTCGCGCACGTCGCGCTCGGTATGTTTTACTTCGTGAAGCAGATCCCACAACTCACGCAGCAGGGCTTCCCGCTTGCGCTCCAGGATGGCGTGACCCTGACGCGCCTGATCGAGATCACTGCGCAAGGTGAGCAACGTTGTTCGCGTGGCCGGAAGTTGATCCAGGTCCGTCATGGCGCGCTACCGGCGAGTTTTCCTTTGTAATGTGCCTGAAGATCCTCTTCGCTGACGCGCGTCAACTCACCCGGCGGCAGCAGCGAAAGAATCTCCCATCCGAGTTCGAGCGTCTCCTCCATCGAGCGGGCCCGGATGGCGCCCTGCCCCACGAATCGCGTCTCGAACGCGCGGCCGAACTCCAGGTAGGCTCGGTCAATCGGGGTCAAGCCAGTCTCCCCGATCACCACGGAGATCGAGCGGATCTCCTGCGCGCGGGCGTAGCTGGCGTAGAGTTGGGCGGCCCAACTGGGATGATCCCCGCGCGTGCGTCCTTTCCCGATGCCGTCCTTCATCAGGCGCGACAGCGAAGGCAATACGTCGATCGGCGGATAGATCCCTTCCCGATGCAAGGCCCGGCTGAGAACGATCTGGCCCTCCGTGATGTAACCCGCCAAATCCGGCACCGGGTGAGTGATATCGTCGTTGGGCATGGTAAGGATGGGGATTTGAGTCACGGAGCCTGGGCGTCCCCGAACCCGGCCACAGCGTTCGAAAATGTCCGCCAGATCCGAGTACAGATAACCGGGGTACGCTTTCCGGCCGGGCACTTCGTTGCGCCGCGATGAGATTTCGCGGAGCGCTTCCGCATAATTGGTCATGTCCGTCATGAGGACCAACACCTGGTATCCGTGCTCGAATGCCAGGAATTCCGCCAGACTGAGCGCCACGCGTGGTGTGACCAGCCGCTCGAGTGGCGATTCGTCCGCCAGATTCAGAAAGAGCGCCGTACGCGCCAACAAGCCGGAGTTTTCGAACTGCTTCTGAAAGTAGGCGGCCGTGTCGCGTGACACGCCCAGCGCCGCGAAAACCACGGCGAACGTTTCTTCATTTTCGGCAATGCGCGCCTGAAGCGCGATCTGCGCCGCCAGTTCATTGTGCGGCAGTCCCGAGCCGGAAAAGATCGGTAACTTCTGGCCGCGAACGACCGTATTCAGGCCGTCGATCGCAGAGATGCCAGTCTCGATGAAATCCTGGGGATAGGCGCGTGCCGTGGGATTGAGGGGAGCTCCGTGCATCTCCACCCGTGTTTCGGCCAGCGGTGGAGGCATTTCATCCCTGGGCCTCCCTAAGCCGTCGAAGACCCGGCCCAGCATTTCGCGAGACACGCCTACGTGAAACGTTTCACCAAGAAATCGGAATACGACTTGATCGGACTGCAATCCGGCGGTATCGCTCCACAATTCCGCAATGACCAGATCTTCCCCGGTCGTGAGAACCTGGCCCAACCGCGTGCTATCGGGTGCATCCAGCTCCACCAATTCTCCATACGCGGCTTTGCCGTATCCTTCGGCCACAACCAGCGGCCCTTCCATGCGATCTGCTCGAAGATATTCGCGCATTATTGCTTCCGTTCCGCAGGTTTCCGTTCCGACGGCAATAACCCGCGCAGGCTTGTTTTCAGGCTCTCCAGCAAGTCCAGGATCTCGGAGGCCCGGTCATTGGGTATCGTTTCTTTCAACTGCACCAGGCGCCGGGCATCCAGCGACTGCCGGACACGCGCCAGGGGCACTCCGTCCCCGATCACATCCCTGCCCTGTTCGTAAAGCTCGACGAATAACCGTAACAGAGCGACCTGCTTCGCTGGAACGCAGTGCGCGTCCACCGCATGTAAGGCGCTTTGCTGGAGAAAACCTTCCTTGAAGAGCTGCGCCATCTCGAGGATCCAACGCTGGCGATCCGGCAACGCCTGCGCTCCCACCAGCCGGACCAGTTGTTCCAGGCGGGAGGCCTGCTCCAGCACGGCCCCCGCGGCAACCCGGAGCGCTTGCCAGTCCGGCGCTGCTTCTTGCGCCCACCACGGAGAAACCACATCCGAGTACAGGCTGTAACTGGTCTGCCAGTTAATGGCCGGATAGTGGCGGGCATTGGCCAAGGCCCGATCCAACGCCCAAAAGGCCCGCGTGTGGCGCTGGGTGTGTTGGGTGACCGGCTCCGTAAAATCGCCACCCGGAGGACTGATGGTCGCAATCAGCGTCAATGAGCCGGTTCTGCCTTCCAGGGTCCTCACGCGGCCCGCGCGCTCGTAAAACGCCGCGATCCGGCTGGGCAGATACGCGGGGTAACCTTCCTCGGCGGGCATCTCTTCCAGGCGCCCGGCTATTTCGCGCAAGGCCTCCGCCCACCGGCTGGTCGAATCAGCCATCAGGGCGACGTCGTAACCTTGGTCGCGATAGTATTCGGCCATCGTTGTGGCCGAGTAAATGCTTGCCTCGCGCGCAGCGACCGGCATGTTGGACGTGTTTGCAATCAGGACGGTCCGCTCCATCAGCGGACGGCCGCTCGCGGGATCGATGAGGCCAGGGAACTCCTCCAGCACCTGGGCCATTTCATTTCCACGCTCGCCGCAACCGACGTAAATGATGATATCGGCGTTACACCACTTGGCAAGAACGTGCTGCAGCACAGTTTTGCCGGCCCCGAACGGTCCCGGCATGGCCGCCGTTCCGCCCTTCGCCAAGGGAGCGAATGTGTCCAAAACGCGCTGGCCCGTGACCAGAGGACCATCCGGCTCCAATCGCGCTCTTACCGGCCGCTCGGAGCGGATGGGCCACCGTTCCATCATGGTGAGCGGATGTCGATGTCCCGCCGCATCCTCTACGCTGCCGAGAACCTCGTCTGTTGCGTACTCGCCGTCAGAGACGATTTCCCGCAGCCTTCCCTGAATGCCCGCATGAGCTAAGATTCGATGTTCGATGAGCGGCGTCTCCGGGACCACGCCCAGCAAGCGGCCGGCTTGAATTTCTTCGCCCACCCGTGCGTGAGGTGTAAACTTCCATTTCTTTTTCGGTAACGCCTCCGCCCGCGAGCCATGCCGGAAATAGATCCCCTGTTGATCGCGAATCACGGCCAGCGGACGCTGCAAGCCGTCGTAGGTGCTGGTAAGCAGGCCGGGGCCGAGCATCACGGAAAGCGGCGCGCCCGTTCCAAATAACGGCTCGCCGGGCCGCAGACCGTTGGTTTCTTCGTAGACTTGCAGGGTCGCGATGTCGTGGCTTAGCCCAATCACCTCGCCAGCCAGTCCCACCTCGCCCACGTAAACTTGTTCCAGCAAACCGAGCGGGCCAGTAATGCGGGCCCGGACCACGGGACCGCTGATCCACGTGAGCAGGCCAACCCGCGTTGGAGTGCCCGGGTGGTTCACCGCTGGTCCTCCGTGATTGCTTTCGCTGGCATGATCGATTTCTCTGGCGTGAGCACCGTCGTCAGCACTTGAAATACCCGCTCGCGCAGCTTGCGTTGCGCTTCGGCCAGCCTGGTGGGAAAAGTCGCATCGAAGCGGTTTCTCCCGCTGGTAACCAGCAGGCCGCCCCATGTGGCCGCTGGATTCTGCGCGCGCACGAATTGGACGTGCGCCTCCCTTGACCATTGCTCCAGTATTTCCGACGTGAGCAGCGCGTGGCCTGCCGGGTCGGCCGCCAGCACGAATTCGCCGGCGCCGGGCCTCGGCGCCAGGAGCCGGACGGGGCCGCCGAGTTCGCGCACCGCAAGCATCGCCAGGCCGTGCAATACCTCCCGATATTCAGGCCCAGGGACCAGCGCCCGAAGCCGCGCCTCTGCCTCCTGCCAAACCTGGTCGATCGGCTGTTCGCGGAGAATCGCAAAATGGCGGCGCGCCTCCAATTCGCCCTTTGCGCGATTCCGGCGAACCAGCGCCGCAAGCTGGAGGTCGCACTCTTGCTCCAACTGCCGTACTATTGACGCGCGCCGCCGGCTGGCATCCGTCAGAATCGCGGCGGAACGCTTGCTCGCGTCTTCTTCTTTTTCGAGAGCCCGATGCTGCGCGCGCCGTTTGATTTCCGCGATGAGCGCTTCCCAATCTCCCAGGATCTCCGCCACAATGATTCACCTATCGCCAAGCCCCGAGCGTTGGCGTCCTATATAACTTCCAGACGAACTCCCAACGCCCGCTCGACGGCTTCCTCCAACCTCATCCTTGCCGCGACCGGTCCCGAGCACGGAATCTCGATCACGAGCGCCGAGCTTTCGCCAGGCACTTCGGGTTTGGCCTCGGCCCAGTTCTCCGTGAGCAGAACCAAGGCCGTCGCCGGATCGGCTAAAGCCGATTGGAGGGCCTTCCGCGCCTCCTCGAGATTTCTGGCCGGGTAGCCTCGGAGTCCGATCAACCCGAGTCCAAATACTGCATCTTCGTCCCCGACCACGACGATTTCGTGCCTGTCCATTTCCTCCTCAACCTGGTCTTCCTTAACCTCGCAAAATCATGAATGAAATGATCAGACCGTAAATGACGATGCCTTCCGCCAGGCCCACGAAGATGAGTGTGCGGCCGAGCAATTCCGGTTTTTCGGCGATTGCGCCAATGGCGGCCGCTCCGGCAATGCCCACCGCGATACCGGACCCAATCGCCGCCAGACCCGTCGCAATGGCCGCTCCGAGAAACCGGTTCTGGCCCAGTACTGAAGCCGCGTCCTGTGCGTGCACCGGCTGCGCCAGCAGCAGCAGCGCCGCCACTAACACGAATGCATTGAAACCCTCAAACCCAAACACCCACGTTCGCATTTCTGCCTCCTGTCCCGAGCGATAGCGGGATGAACGGTTGCCCCCCGCCTTCAAAAAAACGCCCAAAGAACTCGTAATATTCCAGGCGCAGCGCCTGAATACCAACAATGACCCCCTCAAATCCGACGACGAGCACGGTCCCCAAAACCACCACCAGCCAGCCCCACGATCCTCCGGAGTATTTCAGCACCAGCGCGGAGAGTCCTTCGTGCGCCACCGCGAACGCCCCAAGACGGATGAAGGAGAGACTGTTGCTGGCGTAGCCGGTCACGGCTTCAAACAACTCAAAGAAACCGGTGGTCAGAGCCTCCCCGAGGCCCGCACAGGGCCGTCCCCAGATCCATTTGGCGAGCGGCTCCCGCATCCACACCACTACACCCAGGACCGGAGCCAGAAGCAGAATGTACTTCGGGACCATACCAAAGGCGACGCCGAGACCGCCACCCAACAACACCCAATAGAGAGCGATACCCGCCAGTCCGTTCTTGTCCACCCAGAAGCGGGGCCAGTCCCGGGCCCGCCATGCATTCACCAGATTTAAACCAAACCCAATGTTCAGCAGAAGCACGCCTCCTCCGACGGCGGCAAGAAGAATCGTCCAGATGCCGTCCATCGGATGCAACCACGCCGCCTGCAGGATGTGATGGCCGAAGGCAGCGCCGTAAAGGAAGCCGAACAGGATCCCGCTCGTACCCGCCGCGCAAACCATGATGCCGATCCCGGCGTGACGCCTCCAAAGCCACAAACCCACGAGCAAAAGCAACAGACCATGTCCCAAATCGCCGAACATCATGCCGTACATAATCAGGAAACTGACCGTAACCACCAGCGTTGGGTCGAGCTCGTGGTAGGAGGACAGACCGAAGGTCGTGACAAGATCGGTGAACGGCCGGAGCCAGCGCGGAAATCGCACCAGACTAGGGATCTGTTTACGGTTCCGGTCGGGCTTCAGCACCTCCATCGCTACCGCATGCCCGGCGGCGTGTTCCACGGCTGATTTCAATTGATCCACAACGTCCTCTGGCACCCAGCCCGTAATCAGAAAGACCTCACCATGTTTGGGGAAATGCCGGATGGCCTCCGCGAGTTTTCCGTCGGCTCTCGCCCGATTCAATAAGTTGGCCAGCTCGGAACCGAACCGTCCGGCCAGCTGCTCGCGCTCCCGATGCATCTCGTCAATCTGCCGCTGTGCCGCCTGGATCTCCCGCCGCAGCAGCCCGAGGGCTTCCGACGGCGGGCCCATTGCTTCGGCGGGCAAGTCGATGGGTTCCAGAAGGGCGCTCTTGAGGGCCCGTTCCAACACAGCGGCGTTTTCACTGGATGCGGATGCGAGCACCAGCGTGCTGTCGCCCTTCTGCTGCAATGGAATCAGCACAAACGGTATTTGGAACAGCGCCTCCGCCACCCGGGAGACGTTCTCGGTGGGCATGAATCCGAGGGTCAAGGATTGGGAGCGCAGGCCGCGCAAATCCTCCACCGGTACCTCCAAAGGCAGAAGGAGTTGAACCTGCGACTCGCCCAGCTTCAAATGCTCCAACCGATGTTCCGCTTCGCGCAGCCGATTCTGCCACGAAGATACGCTGGACTCGATCGCGGCCACGCCAGACTCGATGTCTCGCCAGTCCCGGCTCGGATGCAGATCGGCTTCGGCCTTTTGGCTCCGTAAGGGGCGCGCAATACCCAGCGCGGAAAGCAACTCCCCCAACCGCTGTATGTAGCCTGTGTAACGGTTGCTCAGATCGGCCCACTCGCCGGACGGGGTCCAATCCTCTGGCTGAACGTCCTCGAGATGAAGTATTTCCGCGCGAGCCAAGGCCGCCGTCACTGCTTCCACGTCGGGCTCGAGAACGAACATACTTACTTCGAGCATGGGTTCGGGTGTTAACATCGTCGTCACACTTCCGCCCCTCCGGCGGAAGCCGACTGCCTACTAGAGCGGGCGGAGCAAGTGGCGGGCCACTTCCGCGCCAGTCAACCCGACCGAATTTCCTTCCACAATCACTGCCAGATCGCGTACCTCGGCATCTAGCAACAGTACAAAGGCCAGCGCTCCGCCGAGGTCAAACAACGGCCGGCCGACTGCGGTGGCGGCGCGCCGGTACCGTTCCCGCTCCACCTGGAGTTCGATTTGCGACAAGCCTTGGATTTCGGAAAGTCCGGGTGGAAGATGGAGACCTAGCCGCTGCGCTTCCCCAGCGAGGGGAGCGCCGAGCACCACTCGCCGGAGCGTCTCGAGTCCCGTGCCACAAGCGCGATGCAACGTGTAGTTCAGAATCTCCTCCGGACTCATCCCGCCGTAGATGCGGTATCGGTAAGCCCATATAAGATTCTGGACGCCAATCCACCGGCCCAGGAACAACATGGCCTGAGCTGCGTCGGAACCTTTTAGCGCTTCGATCAATTGAACCAGCCGGCGGAAGTAAAACAAATCCAGTCCGACCTCGATATGGAACAATCGCTGTTCCTGCCGGTACCGCTCGGCGGCTTGTTCCAGCGGCACGACGTAGGGAGATCCGCGGAGTTGCTCCATAACCGCCGGGAGTGAGCCCGCTTCCAGCAACGCTTCCCAGTGCCCGGGGCCTTCAGCGTTGGACCGGAGCGGAATCAAGGACCGCGCCGCGCGCCGCGGATCAAGGCCATAATGTACCGACCGCAGAATCGTTTTGAGATTCTCAATCTCAAACCTGCGGTTGTACCAGCTCACCAGCTTCCGCGCATCACGCGGAAGATAACGGAGCAGCGACTGCGCGACCGAGGCAATTTCCCCGCGCAGCATCTGGAGCCGCACTTCACCATCCTGGCTAACGGCAATAGCAGCGTGAGTTTGGCGCAGCACTTGAGCCAAATCGACGGGCGTCTTGCAATCGAGAAGACGCATCCAAGTCGCTCGATCCAACCGGCCGTACATGCGCGCCCGGATGTATCCCTGCGACGCTGCATAGGTGAAGGCGTTCACATCAAGCACCCTGGGCGATCACCCAATCGACTACCATTTGTACGGCCTCGCCTAACTGAAAGTGTGCACGACGTTGGATTTCCCGGGCGTCCTCTTCCCATTTGTCCAGGCATTGTTGGGCCTCGGCGGCGGCCTTCGATTCTGCCTCCCCTAACCGGGTCCGGAGGCTCGCCGAAGCTTCTTCTTGGGCGGCCTGGACGGTTCGAGCCGCCCCCTCATCCGCTTTGGAGATGGCTTGCAGAGCCCGCTCCTCAGCGGACTCGAGAATCTCCCGCGCCTGCTGCTCTGCTTCTAGCAACCGCTTCAGGGTCTCCCGCGCAGGCGCTCCGTCGGGCATCGACACCCTCCCATAAATCTCCTGGGCAAGTGTGATGCCACGAGCCGGCGAATGCAAGAAGGGCACAAAGACATTTGATCAGGCTGGGCGACTTGGGTGGGTGATATCCCCCAGGACTCTAAGTGCTTCCAGGCTCATCGATCACATGCAGGCACTCCGGAAAGGCGGTGCCACCAGTTCAAGGCCGAGCTTCATCATCCTTGGCGCTCCACCAGGGGGCGCCACTTGCTCGTATCACGCCCTACACCTTGAAGTCGCGCCTCTCTGAGTTTCCTCGACGAATTGCGCCGCCACCTGCCCGCCGGCAAATAACGTCACTCGCCGGTAGCGGCGGAAATCGCCCGGAACAGTCTCATTTTCGAAGGTTTGGCGGGATAGCTCTCGGATTGTCGGCCACCCGGAATGTTGGCGTCCGGATCAGCCTCGCAACGGATCAGGAACGATAATTCGGCCAGCCTCCGGCGGAGCCGGCGAGGGCTGCGCAAGCTTCATCTCCCACAGGCGGACTTCTAGCTCGCCCGCACGCTCGAACGTGAGGATCAGACTGACACGGCGTCAGGTGGATCAAGTGTAACGGCGGCGGGAGAAGGCGATGCTCAACAGGTCACATGGAGGATCGCGTTGGTTTCATCAGAGCTCTTCTTCAGTGTCGCGATAGCTTTGGTCGTCGGAAGTTTGGTCGTCGGAAGCACCAGTAATTCTATCTTGCGGCGCGCGGCTTCTCGTTTTACCTCATCCATCACCGGCAACGCTCCGGTGCCGGTCCCGATCACGAGCCGCCGGCACTTCCAGGGTATCTCTTCATCCACGGACAGCGGTGTGTGTCCAAACGCGTCGCGGAATCTTTTGGATGGTTTCTTCTTGCGCTTGCGGACTTGCCCATGGTCGATCACAAGGTCATGTTCGTAGGTGGTCCCATCAATGCGGATCGAACCGAAAGAGAACGCTTCGAAGCGCATACCCACCTCCGCCAGTACTATACCTGTGGTATGGGGCAACGGGAGCCCAGATACGGCGGCGAAAGTGCGGCGTTCTCTGACGGGCCAGCCAATCCTTCGTCAACCTGGTAGTTAGCGGGGCGTACGAACACAGATAGTGGGGCCGCGCCGTTTCCCGAGTTGATCACGTAGACGCTACCGGGCGCTGCGGGCACAAGTACTGGAGCCTGAGTCCCCGCGAGATGCGGCCTGGGGCGAGCGCTTCTTTCACATCACCGACCCGGATGGGCACGACCTTAGCTTCGCGGAGCTGTTGCCGGTACCCGCATAACGGGGGAGATTTTCGCGGGAAAACCCCGTCCCCGCACAACGAAGGGTTTGCGCCGAGCATCATGAACCGGCAGCGGATTTGCTCAAATGCCGCAAGTGTTTCCCGATGCAGCCGCGCCGCATCGATGCCCTCGCAGGACGCAAATAGAGAGCCAGTTTGCAAAGCCCCTTCTGGAGCTGACTGCTTGCACCCGCCGGATTGGTGCTATCGCCATGATAGAAACAGACCGCGAGGTGAATGAGGGATTTCAGGAACAGCCGACGTGACCCGGCCTCCACCGTCCAAACCTCTTCCGGCGCTTCGTGACATTGGAAAAACTCACGACTGTTGAAGAGCTGGATTCCCCTCTGCAATAGCTCGTCCATGATAAGCGTGAATCGTTACAGGTCCTTGAGCAGCCGCTCGCACAATGATAATGGAAGCAGATGAAACTGCGGGTGGAGTGCTATGCGGGCCGGAAGGCGGACGAGCGGCCTGTCCGTTTTCAACTCGGCGAGCGCGACCACATGGTCGATGAGATCGTCGATCAATGGTTTGGTCCCGATGATGCGTTCTTCAAAGTCCGGGCGGACGATGGCAATCTTTACATTCTCCGCCCCAGGACGTCCGCGGCGGAAGAGGAGTGGAGCTTGGAAGCGTTTCGCGAGCTCAACCCATAATACTGTTTAGCGTTCGACCTTGAACCCGACTTTCAGGGCGACCTGGAATTCCTCCACCTTTCCGTCCACGATTCGGCCGCGCTCATGGACAACCTCGAACCAGTCCATGTGACGAAGGGTTTTGGACGCTTCGGCGATTGCGGCCTTAGTTGCCTCGGCAAAACTCGTTGGAGAGGTCCCGACCAGTTCAACGACTTTGTACGTTCCTGCTATCTTTGTTTCCTCCTTCACAGATGATCCATTGTCCGGCATTTTGCAGTGAAAGGAGAGAGCGTCGGGCCTCGACCTCGACGTCATGAGGGAGTGGATCACGGAGTTGAAGAACATTGACCTCGTACTCTGGCAGATTAGGTCATAGTGTCCTGAACGGCGTTCGAGGAAGTCGGCCAGATTAGTACCGATCAAGTCGGCTTGTAGCCGGTGTTCATCTGCCACCGCGAAGCATCACTCGCTCGGCGGAGATACGGATTGCCGGCGAGCGTCTTGGTGTAATTCCGCGCTAAGGTTCCGATAATGCTGCATATCAGGAAGTGGCGTGCACGTAATCCTCTTAATCCGTGTCAGGCCACACGACGAAACGATACCTGTTCGAGGGCTTTTGTGGCCGCCAGGAATTCGTACCGATGTCCTGAGCGATTCAAATATTCGTCAAACGCCCGCAATTCGTGCATTCGATCGATGAATTCATCAAAAATGAGAATCGTCCCTGGAACGATGTGATCCTGAAGAGTTCGCAAAACACAGTCCGTGGAGGAATAGAGGTCGGCATCCAGGTGAATGACAAGCTGCCCATGCGAAGGCAACGGAAACGATGGAAGAATCTCCGAGAACCATCCTTTGTGCAAGGTGACTCTGGGGTCGTCGATTCGCGGCATTTCGCCGCCGAGGCTGAACGCACCCTTGGGCAGGCCTGCGTTCCACGTTTCCGGGAGACCCTCGAAACTATCAAAGCCGTGCAACTGCGATTCCGGATGCGGCAGCAGCGCGAGCCAAGTTCGGAGCGAATCGCCTTTATAGACACCAAACTCCAAAAATAGTACGGGAGTGTGGGCCACGAGTGCGGCCACAGCAGCGTGAAACTGCGAACGCGTCGCGTAACGGGGAGACGCATGGAGCTCTTGGGCGTCAAGCCATCTTCCGGTCTCGAGATAATTGAGGTCTGCGTTCAGTCGCGCGATCTGGTTCGCGGTCGCATACTTCCCGATCCATGTCAGAAAAGCATGCCAAGAATCAAGCATGCGTTCGATCTTAGCAGGACGAAAAAATCGCGATCAACGTCCTACGGCGACGAACCCAATCCTCAACAGGCTCCCGCCGAATCCACGATAATTCAACGCCGTCCTGGAACGGAAAGGTGCTTGGCGCCAATCACACGCCGCCAAACGGGATCAAATGGGTTGATCTTTCGTATAAAATGGGACGGTCAGATCGGTGAGTTCGGCGATCGAAACTTACTAGCGGGTTGCGTGCGGTAAACCATCGGACCAACGTGTTCTTCCGAAAGTCAAAGCCGATCCCCGTTGCACCCTCCATTCAATATGGCAATCTTGGCGCCAGTGGGCTGAAGGTTTCAAAGATCTGCCTGGGCGCCATGTCGTTCGGCAGTCCGGAATGGCAGGCTTGGACGATCCCCGAAGACGCCAGCCATGCAATCGTTCGGCGGGCGCTCGAACTTGGGATCAATTTCTTTGACACCGCGGATGTATATTCGAGTGGATTAAGCGAAGAAATTCTCGGTCGGGCCATTGCCGAATTCGCCAAACGCGACCAGGTTGTTCTGGCCACCAAAGTGAACGGGCCGATGGGTACGGGACCGAATGACCGCGGTCTGTCGCGCAAACACATCCTGGATGCCGTGCACGCATCTTTGCGGCGGCTCGGCACCGATTATATTGATCTTTATCAAATTCATCGGTGGGATTATGGAGTGCCTATCGAGGAAACTCTCGAAACGTTGAACGACTTGGTACGTGCGGGAAAAGTGCTTTACTTGGGCGCATCCAGCATGTACGCGTGGGAGTTTTCCCGTGCTCTGCACGTCGCCGAGCGTCACGGCTGGGCGCGGTTCATTGCGATGCAGAATCATTACAATCTCGTTTACCGCGAAGAAGAGCGGGAAATGCTTCCGTTGTGCCGCCACGAGGGCGTTGCCGTGTTGCCGTGGAGCCCTCTCGCGCGAGGACTGCTCGCCGGTAAAGGAACGGGGAGAGGTCGCACCGAGACCATTCGCACGAAGACCGATGACTATTCCAAGCGGCTCTACAGTCAACCGGACGATCTTCTGGTTGCCGATCGCGTGACCGAAGTGGCGCGGAATCGGGGAATAGCGCCGGCGCAAATCGCACTTGCCTGGCTTTTAAGCCGTCCAGGCGTTACCGCGCCCGTCTTGGGAGCGACACGGGTTGAGCACGTGGACCAAGCTGTCGCTTCGCTCAGTGTCACCCTCGATCCCGAGGAAATCCGGAAACTGGAAGCGGATTACAAGCCCCATCCGATACTCGGGCATGAGGGTCCCCCATGAATCTTCCTGTGATCCGGCTGCCTTTATGGAATCGAAATTCCTCTGCCGCCCTGGCGCCTCCCGCCGATCCGTTCAACGTGGACGCCGACTATTTGACAGCGCCCTGCCCCAAAATCCTGTGGATTGAACTAACGTCGAAGTGCCCCTTCGATTGTATTTTTTGCACGCGCAGGGTTCGTTTCGGAACGGGCCGGAATTTGGATTTTGAGGTCTACCGTCGCCTGATCGGGGAACTGGAGTCCCCTGATTTCATCGGGCTGAATTATTCCGGCGAGTCCATCCATTATCCGCGGCTCCTGGAAGCCATCGAACTAGCCGTCTCCACGGGTGCGTCGACAGAACTGGTAACGGCGTTTTCCACGGTTTCGAAGCCGCTTTTGGAGAGGATCGTGGCGAGTGGATTGGATCGGCTCGCGGTTTCGCTACACACTATGGACGCCGCGCAATATAAGGAGATTTACCGCTTCGGGTCGCTGGATCTGTTGACGCAACGCGTTCATGATTTCGTGGAGATCAAGTCGGCTCTCGGCGTTCAGAAACCGAGGCTTGATTTCTGCTTCGTGGCGATGAAGGGGAATCTGGACCAGCTCCTTCCGGTCGTGGATTACGCGGAAACACTTGGGGTCGCGGAAGTCTCGATTCACCCTATCATCGGACGACATCTCATCCCCCAGGATTTTTCCAACGAACTTGCATCAAACCGGCTTCGAGACGAATTCAAGGACTCTCTGCGAAACACCCTGGCGTCGGTTCAGGCGGCGCATCCGGGATTCACCTTGAACGTCCTCAATCCAGACCTGGACCCCCATCCCCGCTTAAGCCACACGCCGCGGTATTTCTCTCGGCCGCTTCCAGCCGGCGCTCGAATTCATAGCTGCGATCAGAGCCCTTTTGAGAGCGTTCATATTCTGGCCAGCGGCAACGTCGTGGTGTGCGAGGTTCACGACGAAGTCTCCTTGGGAAATCTGCACGAACAATCGTTGCGGGACATTTGGCATGGAGAGACCTACCGAGAGTTCAGAAGGAAGTATGTCAACGCATCTGTCCCGGAGTGCCGGAACTGTGTTTGGAAATTGGCATATGTGCCGTCACCCTGGACTTCGTCCATTGTTGTGGCCGACGGCATGAGATCTCAATTCCTTCGGGGATGGCACGGCCACGAAGGCAGCGGTGTCCTGTGGAGCAAGAAGCAAGGAATTGTCGTCCTCCGAAATCCACAATCAAACAATCGGATACGCATAGCGGGTATTTTGCCGGCCGCCCCAGCATCTCGGATCAACCGCCTCGCGGTGATGTGCAATGGCGTCGCGATCGGGGAGATCCGCAACGACTCCAGGGAACCTATCGACTTCGATACGATTTTCACCTTGGCCGGAGGCTCGGCGGACCTTTATTTAACGCTCTCGACCGAATTTCTGTATCGCCCCTCGCTCCATAGCTCCAGTTCGGATTCGAGGGATCTCGGAATCGGACTGCGACGAATCGAAGTTTGTGCTTAACATACCGGCCTCGCTCAAGAATAGAGTCCTGCGCAATGGCTTCCGAGCGCTGTACGGCGGCCTGTTCATGGCGGATCGGGTGGGCCGTCGATGGCGAAAATCGAGACCGGCGGCCGCCCCTTCTCTGCCTCCCTTTCGGCCTGGAATCTCGGTGGTCATTCCCGAACGAGCCAATCCGAGTCTGCTGAAGGAATGCCTTGGAAGTGTCGTAGCCGCATGCCGACAGACACCCGAGCCGAGCGAAGTGATCGTGGTCGTAAACGGGTGGCCGCGCGCGCTGTATGTTGACTTGGCACGTGCTCACGATTCGTGCCGCTGGATCTTTTCGGACAAACCTCTGTGGTACGCCGGCGCGGTTCGGGAAGGCCTTCGCGCGGCCAGGTACGATTGGGTGTACCTCCTGAACAACGATACGATCGTCGATCCGCGTGCGTTTTGCTCTCCGTTAGGCTGGCGTTCTCCATCGATCTTTGCGATCGCTTCGCAAGTCTACTTCCGGGATCCCCAAAAGAGGCGCGAGGAGACGGGTTGGACCATGTTTCGAAACACGGACGGCCCGGTGGAGATCCTGGATGAAATCGCCGCCGATGAGATCACGGTTCGTGGAACGCTCTATGCAGGAGGGGGGGCCGCGCTCTTCCAGAAACGTGTGCTCCTGGAATTGATGCAGGATAGCTCCGTATATTCTCCGTTTTACTGGGAGGACGTAGAATGGGGCGCCCGCGCATGGCGCCGCGGTTATCGCAGCCTCTATTATCCGACCTCCAAAGCCTGGCACGGTCACCGCACGACGAATCGGATGTTTTTTCCCGAATGCGAAATCGATCGGATTTTGAACCGGAATCGATTCATCTTCTATCTTCGAAACGGCGCCGTTCCCGGATCGTTTGAAGAGTTGTGGAGGGTTTTGGTAAAGCTGGACGCCAGATCGCTGGCGGAGATTCTGCAGCCGCGCCGCGTCTTCCAAATTCTTCGCGGCCAGTTCCAAAATTGCTTGCTCCCGTTGGGAGATACGCCACTCGAGGAAACCTGGCTGCAGGAGTACGGCGTCGTCGAAGAGTTGGTATCTAAAAATACTGCGACTCAGTCTTGAATTCCCGTAGCGTCCATGAACTAAACTTCTCTAGCGTCACATTAAGTCGCGAGGGTTGATGTCTTTCGCCGCTCAGAGGTAATGTTCAGATGGCTTCCGATAATGCCCATTAAAAGGACGAAAAATGACCGATTTGATTGCACTTCAGAAGATCGCCGGGTGGGAGAAACTAAAGACGCTGGTGCTCGACAGCGTCTCCTCGCCGATTACGAAACGCGTGTACAACATGGCCCTGGACGAGTTCCTGGGCTGGTTCCAGCAGGCTCCGCGGCCAGGCTTCACCAAGGCCACCGTGAGCGCGTGGCGGGTATCGCTGGAGGACCGCTGCCTGGGTTCGTCGTCCATCATTATTAGAATGTCGGCGATTCGCAAGCTGGCCGCCGATAACGGCCTGCTGGCACCCGAGTTGGCCGCCGGCATCTCGCGCGTAAAGAGCGCGAAAACGCAGGGCATCCGCACCGGAAACTGGTTGTCGCAGCGGCAAGCGCAGGCGCTCCTGAGCGCGCCAGATATCTCGACGCTCCGGGGGCTACGCGACCGGGCCATCCTCGCCGTACTCTTGGGCTGCGGGCTGCGGCGTTCCGAAGTGGCCGCCCTGAAATTCAGTCATCTGCAGCAGCGCGACGGCCGCTGGTGCATCGTCGATCTTGTCGGCAAGCACGGCCGGGTTCGCACCGCGCCGATGCGGACGTGGGTGAAGGTCGCGATCGATGCGTGGACGCTTACGGCGGGCTTGGCGGATCGGCATGTTTTCCGCTCCGTGAATCGCGCCGACCGCATCACGGGCGAGGGACTTGGAGAAAAAGTGGTGTGGCAGTTGATCAAGCCATACGCCGAAGAGGCCGGCGTGCCCGGGATTGCCCCCCACGATCTGCGTCGTACCTGCGCAAAGCTATGCCGTGCCGGAGGCGGCGAGCTGGAGCAGATCCAGTTGCTCCTAGGCCATGCTTCGGTCCAGACGACAGAACGCTACCTCGGTACGAAGCAGGATCTGGTTCACGCGCCGAACGACGCGATCAAGTTGAGGATTGCCGTATAGCGTGGCCTAGTTTGACCCCCGGCCGCGCACGTCAGGCCACACCGCGATACGCGTGTACGGTCGTTGCCGCCGCAAGGTCACGCGGATATTGTTCGAACGGATTTCGATTTATTGGGCACGCGGCACCTCCCAGATGTGCCGATTTGAAGCGGTGCGCGGCTTATCCTACTGCCACTATTCTCTCGAAGATCGCAGGAGCAGTTTCGGAAAAAGCATGTGCCAAATCCTGAATCTCTCGCTCGCTTGCCAGCGCCCGTGCCCATACGGCAGCTATGTTTTCTTGGATGTCGGTTGGGGGTACGGGTATCGACAGCTTAAGCAAGCGCTGTTCTTTTAGACGAAGACGGCTGGTACTGGTGGTTCCCGTGCTCAGAGACTCGATGTATGACCACAGGGCCGGTTGAGCAAAATAGGCCCATAGATATCCCTTCGCGACCTTCTCATGGTTTATCCTGAAGCACGGAAATTCGTTTGAAACCACACAGCCGTGGTTTTCAGGGCTGGCCTCCGCAAAGGAGCCCTTCCAAGCAAACAGGCGATTGTAAACGAAGTCGCCTTCTTCAACTCGATAGACGTTCGTGGCTTTGATAGCTTGGCCCATCTTCTTGTGCTTGACATAGAGGCCCTTGGCGTACCAGCTCATGGCAAGAACGGCATACTCCTCCTCCGCCTCTACCGTCATTTGCCGTTCAACAGGAACGATCAGCTTTGCCAGTGGTTCAGAAGGCCACTCCTGACGACGGGCTCGAAGTGTGTCCCATTCCGCCTTGAAAGTAGGCATGTCCGATACGAGCTTGTCGAGCGAAGACTTTGCCTTCGTTACCAGTGCGGACGGATCAGCGAACTGAAATCCTCCGCTCGACCGAGGGTTTTTGAAAGCATATGAATAATCATGTTTCTTTAACTCCCTGCGCGGAACTTTCCACGCATTATCAGTTTCCGGCCTCGCGCCCCACCATTGAATACAGGGCTGAAATTCTTCAAACCGAAACGGCTGATGCTGCGTGTACGCCTTGACGTCTGCACGCATCGGGACTTCGTAGAACCACACGTCATCGCTCGGCGGCTCATTGTTTAAAAAACACTATGGACATGCTACTTTTTGTATAGGGTTCGAACACTCCCCTCGGTAGTCGAACGATCGTGTGAAGGTTGAACCTCATCGCCAACTCTTCACGAACCCTGGCTGCCACACCTTCCTGCGAGAGAATTGCCTCGAAATCACGGCGAACACCCTTCGGATTCCCCATGCCGACTAGAACCCGAACGGGCCGGAAAATGTCCTCTATATTATGCGAGATTCAGTAGAGCCAAGGGCGATGTTATGAATAGCGAGAGCCTGCCCGGATTCCCAAGCTTCAAATTCGTTCCGGTTAACCATCGTCTCGATGTCGGCAAATATGCCATCGAGCTGAGTCCGTATGCGGCTCTCGACTCGTACTCAGTCACAATTCGGGACGGACTCCACCCCAACGCAGCCCAATTCATGGCCGAAGTACCGGAGATCCCCACACGCGAGCAACGTCTGATTGCCTCGGTGGATCAGGACGGATTCTCGTGGCGCGATCCAGGAGGTCAGAAATGCGACGCGAACCGCGGCCTGGATCGCGCTATGGAGACAGTCTGCGACCTGATTCTCGAAGACATTCGGCAACAATGAACCTTAGGCGCGAGAACTCAGACCGGTGCGATAAGCAGCATTAACGAAGGCCGTTCGCAGACCCGAATCCTTGGTCTGGGAGGTAAGCGCGGAAAGCTAGCAACTACGATACGCTGAGGTCACCGGATGAGGCGACTAGTAACGGCGGGAGACATGCAGTTCGAGTTGAACGCTCTAGCAGGCTGCTGAAAAAGATACTCGGCGCAGGCTCGTCACCCTCACCGACGAGCTTTTTGCGGGCATTTTCGTGGAGCTTGTATGCCCGAATCGCCGGTTTGTTGGCGTTCGAGCACACTTCTCCCCGGGCTTATGCGGAGGGAACCACCGCGAGGTTCCTCATCCGCACCAGATTGTAGGCCGCCGCCGCGAAGGTGAACACCCACCCGACTTTGAAGATTCCACGATGCCGCGTCTTTCGCAACATGCCCACCGTCTTTAACCACCCGAATACTTCTTCGATCCGTTTCCGTTTACGCTGGCTCACCTGGTATCCGGCATGCCGCGTCGTGCGGCCGTCAACCGCGCTGCCCCCAGATCGATTCGTATTCTGCGACACGTGCGGCGTCACGTTCCGTTCGCGCATTTCGCCGACGAACCCCCACGTGTCATAGCCTTTGTCGGCGCCCACCGTCACGCGCTTGTCGCCTTCGATCCGCTCGGCCATCTCGACGGCGGCGTCGCGCTCGGCCGTGCCGCTCGCCATCACCAGTGCGGTGTCGATCACTAGTCCGTTGCGATTCTCGATCAACACGTTTCCGCAAAAAGCCAGCTTCGACTCGTGTCCCGAACTCTTCCGCGCCAGCCGCGCCTCCGGGTCCGTGGTCGACTGATGCGTGTCGTTGCTGCGCTTTTCGCCATGAAAACTCACTGTCGGGTTGCCAGGATCGTCCGGCGGCGGAGCCTGATTGTGGTCCTTGCGTTGAAAGCTCTTGTGGCTTGCCCAAGCTTCGATGAGCGTGCCGTCCACACTGAAATGCTCATCCGACAGCAGGTCGTTGGCGCGCGCCTGATCGAGCACCTGTGCGAAGAATTTCGCGGCGATCTCGCCCTCCAGCAGCCGGTCGCGATTCTTGCTGAACACCGTGGGCACCCACACCGGCTCGTCCATGTTCAATCCCACGAACCAGCGGAACAGCAGGTTGTATTCGAGTTGCTCCATCAACAGTCGTTCGCTGCGAATCGAATAGAGGAGCTGCAACAGCAGCGCCCGCAGCAGCTTCTCCGGCGCGATCGAGGGCCGGCCCCAATCGGGATACATTTGTCCAAACGATCTCGATAGTCCTTTCAGTGCCACATCCACCATCCCCCGGATCGGCCGCAGAGGATGGTCCGCGGGCACGCGCCGTTCCGGCGAAACGTAACTGAACATCGCACTTTGCTGGGTATCTTTTCCGCGCATAGGGGTCGAAACATTATGACGAGACTTTCCCTTCGAGGGTCACGCTCTAACAAAGTTTCTTTTTCAGCATCCTGCTAGGGCAGCCGCTTGACGAAGTGTTCGATCGCCTCTACGACGGGTGGCTTCGGGGCGAACCGCTGACTTGGGAAGGACTGGACGGCGCCGCGAAAGACTTCTTCAGCAAGAACGCCGGCGCCTCATCCGCTCACGACGCCTTCTTCAGCAACTGCACGCCTATAGGGAGCCTTCTTTGCAATTCAGCCCAGTACGCGGCGGCCGAGCACATTTGGGAAAGGGTACTTCAACCCGCGCTGGAGTGGGAACATGAGCACAATCCGCTCAAACTTCACAAGGGCACCCCTTACTATTTCTGGGGGATGACCGTACTTCTGCGGGGCGACATAGACTGGGGATACCTTCTGATGCATCAGGCATTGGAGGAAGACGTTCGAACCCATGGTCAACCCTTGCCCGATACGCCCGGTCTGGCGCTCGTCACACTCAACGATGATCGGTTGAATCAGGCCTTTCGCAGTTGGGTTCTGGGACAGGCGGGGTTTCTCGATCAGGATCTGATACCAAATTATGAAGCGATGCACCAACGTTCGCTCTCTCTGCTCCAGGTAAAGCAACGTTTCCTCCACGCTCCGCCGGACGTCGAAACAATTTTCTTGCTCGCTTACACCCTAGCCAGATTGATGTGGATTGAAGGACGGCCGAGCCACACAACCAAGAATCGATTCGCTGGACAACTTCTTCTCAGTATTCTTTTTGACACTACGCTGGTCATTGACGCCGCAATATCTGCAAAGAATCCCTCGACGTGGCGGTTTTCGCAACATGTCGAACGGCTGTTGACTGTTGCAGGTCACCGGCTAACTCAAGTGCAACTTGGTAGGATCAAGAGTCAGTTCGACGGCGATTTCGAAGCTACCGTTCAATCTGCGCTCGATGGGACACTTACGCCGGAGCCACCTACCGTATTGACTCGGCTCCAATGCGACGCTGCTCTCACATATTGTCTTCGCAATTGGCGCGCCCACAATGTGGGTTCGGCGTCTGTAATCTGGATGCGCTCTTCTGAGATATACAGAGCTGTCTTTCGCACACTGTTGGCGACCATCGACTACCTTTATCCGTGAGGCTGCGGACCGTTATCCAACATTATCGGAAGTCCGCTGTGACGGAAGCGGCATCCCCCATAGCGTGCACCTAGACGGCCCTGCCTGATTCTTCAGTCCACTTTGTACGAGTCGCCGACCATCCGGACGGTATCCCGCCAACCTACCTCAAGAACGGCGCTTTTATTGAAAATTCGCGCGGCGCGGCAGCGCACTCCTAGACGTTCGCGGCGTCCACAAGCGGCGCACCGGGACACGACTCGGGTGAACCGGGCCAACTCGATCCGCGGTATTTGCCCAGGACGCGCCCGATGAACAGAATGACAGGGAAAACGATGCGCTGAATGGCTTGGGGCGGAGTCGCAATCAACTGGGAGTTGCGATGGCGCCACAGCACGTGGGCTATATAGAAGATCGATGGCCGACCGTTCGGGCTGGCGTTGACCACCGCAAACACCCCCTGGAGGTAGCGATCCAAGTCGACCGCCGGAATTGCCTGGCCGCTGAACTCCAAGAGATCGTCGCCCGCGTTCCACCAGTTGTGACGAGTGCCGGCGGCAAAAACTGCGGTCCCCCCGGCTGGCACTACTATCTTCTCTTTTCCGACTTGGGCGCCGAGTGTTCCGGCTTTCACCTGGCCCTCCTCCCGTTGATGGAAATGCACGTGAAGAGGCGGGCCGCTCGCTCGTGGCGGCAGGGACCCATCGAGGTTCAAAACGATTTGGCCCTGGGCGTCGCGCACTCGGCTCAGCCGCAGGATCTCTCCGGTGTGCCGGTTCCGGATTGTCACGGAGTTATCCACGATTGTCCTCCCTTGACGTATCAGCTCCGAAAAAACTTCTTGCTATTTTATCATTGGGCCTCCAGCCGGCGACGAACCGTCCGCGGAAGGTGATCCATGCTGGCCGTTAGCTAGTCCTGAATCACGCACAACTCAGAAGAAGATGTGAAGGAAATTCACTGCCCGTTAAGACGTGTTATCGGACGCTAATTCAACTGGATGGTAGCGAGATCCCGAGCTAGCTAGGCCACGCTACTGTTTGGCTTCTCACCGGGTCGAGGGGAGTGGTCGAAGAAGGCACCAAGATGCCGCCTACGGATCGAAATAAAGTGCGCGAACCAAGCCGGCAATGCCCGGGTGATTCGGACCGGAAGGATCGTATTCGATACGAACTTGGACCGGCTTCTGTGGTCCACACGAGAGGTCCCTGGTTTCGCCACTCTTTCCGTTTACGAGAAGCTTTGTCGGATCGTCGATGATGAGCAGTTTCTTGCCTTCAAGCGTTTCCAGAACAACTGTGGCCTGCGCGCCACATTGAAGCTCGACAAACTTCCCCACGAAAGATGGCCTGCGCACCACCGGCCGGGGGATCTCTGGCGCCAGATCGCGACGCTTCAGCGTCGGCGGGTCGTCCGTATCGGTGAAGGCCAACGTAGGCTTGGTCTCGCCGGATTGAGCACTCTGGATAAACTGCACGAGTTGATCTGCCCGGTCGCGCTCTTCCGCGCTTTTGGAAACTGTCTTCAGTTGGGTCGCTGCGGTGAGCGCCGTCGCGCGATCGCCGGCCTCTAGGTTCGCGTACGCGAGCAACGTGAGGAGCTTGGGGGCATCTTCCGGCGTTACCTTCTTCACGGGCGCAAGCGTTTGCAAAGCTTCTTTCGCTGCATTAGAGCGGAGTTGCACGGACGCAAGTTCCAGGCGGACTTCCAGGCGATTCGGCTGCTGCTTCAACAATTCTGCAAGCGCTTCGGCCGATTTGACAGCATCCCTCGACTCCACCATTCGGGCGTAGTCCCATAGCACTCCGGAATCGCGGCTTCCCAGCGCAAACGCCTTATCGAAGTCCGCGCGTGCCGCCTCGCTCTGGTTTTGCCGTAAAGCCAGGTATGCCAGAGCTACATACGGCTCCGGCCTCTGCGGGTCGTCGCGGGTCAGTTCCTCAAGTTTCTTCTGATTCTGAGCTTCATTTCCTCGCTGGTCCGTCAAATCCACCAGCATCAGTGTCACGTCGAAGGCGGCCACTGGCTCAGCAGGCGTTTGATCCGTCACTTTTTCGAGCTGCGTGGCAAACACGGCCGCCTTGAAGCGATCTCCCCGGAGATACGCTTGTAAATCCCTTTCGATTGAGGCTAAAGGTTTGCCATAGACTTTCGTCAAAGCTTCCTCGGAGTTCGTTCCTCCGTTGATGGCGGACAACACCTGTTTGAATTTGGGCCGGTATTCAGCGCTCAGCGACAGCATATGGGTGAGAGCCCAACCCTCGTTGTACAAGCTACCTGCCTTGTCTTTCTCGTTGTAGTAAGGCGAGTTGTGATCCGCTGCCAGAATCGTGGAAAGCGGGACCCATCGATCCCGGAGCAAGGCTTGCAACCGTCCGAGGATTATGTCGCCAACGATGACCTTGCCGCCAAGCGGCTTCAGGGTTGAGTACAACTCAGCTAGCCCTTCATTGAGCCACGGCGGAAAATCCATCTTTTCATGCCGAAGAACAAGATGGACATATTCATGGACTGCAGTCGGAAATGTTTCTGCGCCGGCGTGGCTCATCACGATGTAGTCCTTTCCGGCGGTTGCTCTGTAGTAAGCAATTGCAAATTCGTTAGGTCGATACGGCTCATACTCCTTCATAGATCCAAAAACGACGATGCGGACCGGCACGGCATCGTCCGATTTGTCCGGCACCGACTGAGCGAAGAAGTCTCTCACCTGCTCGAAATACCGGAGAGTCTCCCGCGTACTTTTCTCGCCAGACGTCCCGTACACCTCAAAGTTCGGGGATCGCATCCGAATCCAGCGCACGTCTGCTGCACTGGCGAAATTCAGCCCGAACAAAGCACAGGCGCAGACCTTACTAAAATGGGTCATTTTCGGACTATTCTAAACCAACTTCGCTCGTTGTGGCTTAAAGCGCGGAAACAGTGCATTTTGCGCGCCCCGTTTGTCGCAAAGTCACGGTCCCGCGGCAGCCGCCAGGACCCGATGTCGGTCATTAACGGAAGCGTGCTGCGAAGTGGGCCAAATCTCCGGGCGAAGCGCTGTTGCAACGACCCATTCGTAGTGATGATCCTCGTGGGATACTTGACTTTATGCGATCCAAACAGCACCATTTTCCTGGCCGTATTGTCCGCTGTGTGACCATGGGAATGATGGCGGCTTTGGCAGTGCCGGCCTTGGCGCAAGGTGATGTCCAGACGGTTATACTGAAGCACCTGAAGACTTCGCGGGACTTCACGTTGAAAGTAGCCGATCAGATGCCGGAGGCGGCTTACGATTTCAAACTCACTCCGCCGCAAATGAGCTTTGCGGGTCAGCTTGTCCATCTGTCGCAAGCGTTCGACGAGTACCTGTCTCCCTTCTTCGGGGAGAAGCCGAATCCAGCAAAGCCAGCCTCCCTGAGCAAAAAGGACGTGATCGCGTTTGTGCGGAAGTCTTTTGATAGCTCGATCGAAAGAGTCTCGAAACTAACGCCCGCGCAACTCTCGAAGACCTACAACGGCGATGAGGGAACGATGAGCGGCTTGGAATTGTTGCTGGCCATGCTCGATCACACAACCCACCATCGTGCTTCGGCAGAGATGTATCTCCGGGCGAAGGGTATTACTCCGGTTGAATATCAGTTCTGAGCGAACAGCGCGGGGCCGCGCTCCGTTTTGCGGGCTGCTACTTCCGTCTTGAATTTTCGCTAGCCTCGGATTCATGGAGTCGCAACCAGAATGTCCTTTGCTCCACCACGAGCTTGACTCGCCGTCGGAGTTCACACCCGAGGAACTGGTGCGTGCAGTCCGCGCGGCGAGAGGCCTGCCGGATGCCGCTGTTCCCCCGGTCTGCGTTCTCGACTTCGACGGCGACTTGACGGATTGGCTCGTCCGCGACGGCAAAGCCGTGCCCTTTGAGCCCTGGGCTTGTTTCCACACAAAGATGTATGTGTTGGAAGCGGACGGCGTCCGCTGCGGCATCATTCCGCGGACTATCGGACGACCATACGCGGTACTCATCGCCGAACAGCTCCGCGTATCCGGAGCGCACTTGATCCTGGGGCTTACGTCGGCCGGTCGCGTCTCTCCCTCGCTGTCCCTACCGAGTTTCGTTGTCGTGACCAGCGCGGTGCGGGATGAAGGCACGTCGTTCCACTACCTTCCCCCTGCAGAGAAGGTCGATTGCCCAACGCCGATTACGGAGCTGTTAACCGAGGAATTGAGCCGGTTAGGTTCCACAGTCGTCGAGGGATCCGTCTGGACAACAGACGCCCCTTACCGAGAAACCACATCTCAGCTTCAGCGGTATGCATCGGCCGGCGTGCTCGCGGTAGAAATGCAGGCGGCGTCCCTGTTCGCTTTTGCGATTGCGCGGAAAGCCAATGTCGGCGTCGTTGCGCACGTAACCAACGCCGTCGACCACCAAGACGAGCAGTTTGACAAGGGCACGGATGAACATGGCTTCCTGCTGTTGCGGGCCATGCTCCGTGCAGGACGCCGGTACGTCGAAGCGGCGATTTCAACATGAACACTCAAGAACACTGGGAATCGCTATATGCATCCGGGAGCGACCGCGACCTAAGCTGGACACAGCCCGAACCCAGCACGTCCTTGTCACTTATCGGCGAGGTATGTCCGTCCGGCCGCGTGATTGACGTGGGCGGTGGGAGCTCTTTCCTCGCCGAGAGGCTGTTAGATCGGGGTTATGCTGTTGCCGTGCTCGATATCTCCCACACGGCGATTGAACGCGCGCGCAGCCGCCTCGGAGCCAGAGCGAGCCAGATTCACTGGATCGTGGCCGACGTGACCGCTAATCCCGATGCGGGCTCCTTCGATGTGTGGCATGACCGTGCCGTATTCCACTTTCTCATCGATCCGGCCGAACGTGCGGCTTACACGGCCCTACTGGCGCGGAGGCTTCCTGTGGGTGGCCACGCGGTGATCGCGACGTTTGCGCTCGATGGGCCGGAAACGTGCAGCGGGCTGGAAGTCCGGCGGTACAACGGGCAGATGCTCGCCGGGGAATTGGGGCCGCAGTTCGATCTGCTAAAGAGCGTACCGGAAATACACGTGACTCCGTCGGGTAGACGGCAATCGTTTCAGTACAGCCTATTCAGGCATGTCTGACTAGTACTCTGTCCCTCTTGCTAGCGGTATAGAGGTCGAAGTCCCTGCAAGTTGCCGCTTGTCCGCGTAGGCCGTATTTCCGACAAGTTGAGCGCCACTTTTGGGGCCTGATATTTCGTATTAACGGAAGCGATTGCTGCCGATTGCAGGAGACTTCGTTCTTCGATCAGGTTCACGCAGAAGATACGCGACATTCTCCAACTCCCGGCGTTTTGGCTCCCATTCGTAATCACAATCTTCGCAATAGAAGTGGAGACAGCCCTGCCGAAGTTGTCTTTTTAGCTGAACTGGATCGCGCGGGCCTTGGCTCACCTCTTTCTTACAGTTGGGACATTGGGCGGAAAACGTCACGGGTCGACTTTTGGGGCAGTGTCCGGGCCAAACCCAGCAGGGATCTCTCGGAGGAAGAACCTCGCCGCCTTGGCTCAGGGCATCCGCCCCGCGCAGCTAGGAGCAAGGCAAGGCCCAAAACCGTTTAGACTGAGAAATCAATCGATTGATCGGTCGCGCGGATACGGTCATAAGGCAATCTTGCGCGAAAATACACAGGATCACCGGATAATGGACTCACTGCCGTTTCCGGCTCGTGGGCAGATCCAATATGTGGTGCAGCACGTTCACGGCCCGATGTGTATCATTATCGGAACGTTCAATTCGACTCAAAACTCCCCGCGAAGCCCTCGCTGCGGCCGGATCGTTTCCGGATGCGCCGGCATACGGCCGCACACCGCTTCTCGAATTGAGTACACTTAGCTGATCGTTCAAATGCCGCTTTCTGCAAGCGACCGCCTCGGACCATACGAAATTCTAGCGCCCATCGGTGCGGGCGGCATGGGCGAGGTCTACCGTGCACGCGATACACGTCTGGGTCGCGAGGTTGCGATTAAGGTTTCCGCGGAGCGCTTTAGCGAACGCTTCGAGCGCGAAGCCCGCGCCATCGCCGCGCTGAATCATACAAACATCTGCCATCTCTACGATGTCGGCCCTGATTATCTGGTCATGGAGTTGGTCGAAGGGCCAACGCTCGCCGAGCGCATCAAACAAGGCGTAATTCCTCTCGATGAGGCTCTGCCCATAGCCGCGCAAATTGCCGACGCCCTGGAGGCCGCGCACGAGAAGAACATTTACCATCGCGATCTGAAGCCAGGTAACGTCAAGATCAAGCCCGACGGCATGGTGAAGGTGCTCGACTTCGGCCTCGCGAAAATGGGCGGCACACCCACGGCGGGATCCGAAAATTCTCCCACCCTTACGATCGGCCAGACCGAAGCGGGCATGATCCTCGGCACGGCGTCGTATATGTCGCCGGAGCAAGCGAAGGGCAAGCCCGTAGATCAGCGCGCCGATATTTACGCATTCGGAGCCGTCCTCTATGAAATGCTCACCGGCAAGCGGCTCCATCGCGGCGAGCCGACCACCGAAATCCTCGCGTCGGTCATCAGAGAAGAGCCGTCGTGGGATAACATTCCGCCGCAGATCCGGCGCCTGCTGCGCCGGTGCCTCGAAAAAGATCCGCAGAAGCGGCTCCGTCACATCGGTGATGTGATGGCCTTGCTCGACGACGCCTCTGCCGCGGAGGTTTCCGCGCCTCCTTCCGTACCTGCGCGCAAGCGCCCAGTCAGACTCGCCTGGGTCGCTCTCGCCTGTGCACTGAGCGCCGCGGCCGCCGGATCTGCCGCTTGGTTCATTAAACCTGCTGCGGCGTCAAAGACGGTTACTCGTTTCTCGATCGTGCTGCCGCCCGGCCAGCATCTTGACGCGGGCGGACCGGCTCTCGCGATGTCTCCGGATGGTACGCGCCTCGTGTATGCGGCTGCTCAAGGCAACTCCAGCGGTTCGGTCCTTCAGGATGTCGGCGGAACTCAGCTTTACTTGCGGGCAATCGACAGCTTGGATGCGCGGCCGATACCCGGAACGGAGGGCGCTCGAGATCCGTTCTTCTCTCCCGATGGCCAGTGGATCGGATTTTTCGTGTCTGGAGCGCTGAAGAAAATCTCCATAAGCGGAGGACCGCCTGTCAGTCTCGCCGAGTACGCCGCCGCCTCGGGCTCTGCGGGCTCTGTCCTGGCGATCGGCGGAGCCAGTTGGGACCGCGGCTCAATCGTCTTTGGAGAAGCCGGAGCCCCTATTCAACAAGTTGCCGACACGGGAGGCAGCGCTCATGCACTTACCCGTCTCAATGCGGGGGAACTCGGCAACTATTTCCCTGAATTTCTCCCGGACGGCAGAGGTGTGCTGTTCGATATCGAGGCGGGCGCGAGTATAACGGGCAGCGTCACAGTTCAAGGCGAAAAAGTCGCCGTCCAGTCGCTCACAACGGGCGAACGGCACGACCTGATTCCCTCCGGCTTCCTTCCGCGCTACGCACCCTCGGGCCATATCATTTACCAACAAGGCGCGAACCTGATGGCCGCGGCCTTCAATCTGCGAAGCCTTGCCCTAACCGGTGCTGCGCTGCCCGTGGTGGAGGGCGTTCAATTACTGCAATATAGCTTCTCATCCGGCGGATCACTCGTATATGCTCCCGGCGGAGCTAAGGCCCCTCAATTAACACCCGTGTGGGTGGATCGCAAGGGCACAGAACAGCTTTTGCCGGCTCCCGCGCACAACTATGTGTTTCCACGGATTTCTCCCGACGGACGCCGCATCGCAGCGGATATAGAAGAAGCCGAAAGCCAGATTTGGATCTATGATATCGGCCGCGACACGTTATCCCGTCTCACCTTTGAAAAATCCAATAATTTCGATCCGGTCTGGTCGCCGGATGGCAAGCGGATCATGTTCAAGGGAGCCGGGAACCGGCTATATTGGATGCCCTCGGATGGTAGCGGAATGGCGGAAGCGCTGACCGCCAGTCCGCTCAGTCTGAACGACGTTCCCATTTCCTGGTCGCCGGACGGCCAATTGCTGGCCTTTACGGAAGATTCCGTCAATCGGAATCGAAGTATCTGGACGCTCTCGATCAAAGACCGCAAGGCGCAGCCTTTCGGCCAAAGTCTACGGCGTGACAGCGCGCCTCAATTTTCGCCCGACGGCCGTTGGATCGCATATGATTCGAATGAGTCAGGCCGGGAAGAGATCTACGTTCGTCCCTTCCCCGGTCCTGGCGGCAAATACCAGATCTCGACAGGCGGCGGCACGGAGCCGGTCTGGAATCCCAAGGGCCGCGAACTGTTCTATCGGAATCGCGGCAAGATGATGGCGGTCGAGGTCACAATCCAACCGTCGTTTTCAGCCGGCGAGCCCAAAATCCTCTTCGAGGGACCGTACGTGATGAGCCCACGATCTGCGGCTGACTACGATGTTTCGCCGGACGGCCAGCGCTTCCTGATGCTCAAGAGCGCGGATGCTGCGCCCCGTTCCGAGCAAATTAACGTCGTCTTGAATTGGTTCGAGGAACTGAAACAGCGCGTGCCTTCGGGAACGAAGTAGACCTTCGAGCGCTCTGTGCGCCCACCGCGGGTGTCCATTACATACAGTTAGCCGCCCGTTGTTTGCCATTATCGGAAGCGGCCGTACGGTCCTACACCGAAACTCAACGGGTTGCGCGCGTCGTGCCCCACCGGCCCGCGTCGTATCGATGACTGGGATTGCCTAGTTCTCCCCAGCGGGATTTCAGTTTTTCTAGCCCAGTAACTGACGCAACTCGCTCTCAAAATTCGGATCGAGGCACCGTACAATACCGAGCTCCCTAATCGCTGTTTCACGATCGCCATTCTTGAAGTGGGCGGTCCCAAGATAATCGTGGGCTTCCGCAGACCCCGGATTCAATTCAATCGCGCGCTCTAACCAAGCGATCGCCTCTTCGCATTGCCCCAATGAAAGATGGCCGTACCCATGGCTTACGAGCGCTTCCGCAGATTCTGGATTCAATTCAATCGCACGCTTTGAACAAGTGAGCGCCTCTTCGTTCCGCCCCAACGCTAGATAGGCGTTCCCAAGGTTTACGAGCGTGGTCAGGTCGTCGGGCTTCAATTCAAGAGCCTTCCGATACTCCTGAAGCGCAGATTGATTGTCTCCTAACTTAGACAAAGCGAAGCCAGCGTGCAAATATGCGTCGGGATAGTTAGGATCTGAGCGGATTGCCCCGTTTGCTTTTTCGAGAGCATCACCGAACTTCCCAAGCCTGTTCAGAAAAACGGCGACGTTGGACATTGAGACCGCGGTATCCGGCGCGAGGCGTTCAACTTCTTGGGCGGCGGCAAGAGCCTCTTGATAGCGCCCTAGCCGCTCGTATTCGCAAGACAGGCTCGCGTATCCGTCTATGCTGTTGGGCTTGCAGTTAATAACTTGTTTCCATATCTCAATGGCGGAGTCACCGCGGCCCGACCGTGAATACGCGATAGCTAGATTGATGAGGGCTGCGCGATCGTCGGGAGCGATTTCCAGGACTTTCTTGTATTCGCCGATTTCCTCGTCCACGCGGCCCAGTTCGCGATATGTCACCCCGAGATTGAAGTGGGTGCGCGCATCCTCGGGTCGTAGGTGGAGCGCCTGCAAGTATGCGTCGATGGCCTTGTCGAATTGTTTCAATTCGCCAAGACTGCAACCGAGCGAATATTGTGTATCAGGCCACGTCGGCTCCAGCCTCAGGGATTCCTGCAATTCTTTGACGGATTCATCAAAACGGTGGAGTTCGGCGTACACAATTCCCAATGTGTAGTGCGTCCCCGGTTCATTCGGCTGCAGCCGAATTGAATGCCTCAGCGGCTCGATCGCCTCCTCATAGCTGCCGACGTCCGCCAACCAGGTTCCCAACCTACCTTCCCAGTATCCTTGACTCTTATCTTTGAAGCCCCTCCGACGCGCTCGTCGAAGTTCATCTATGGCCTCCTGGAGGCGGCCTAGCTCCGCCAGAGCCACGGCACGATAGGCCTGGGCGTTCATCCAAAGCTGCCCTTTCTGGCGCATTTGGTCGAATGTGTCGAGCGCAGCTTGGTAGCTCCGCATTTGGTACAAACACCAAGCAATAAGAAACGTATTGTAAAGGTTCTTCGGCTGTCGCTCGGCTGCTCTCCGAAAGTGCGAAAGAGCGAGATCCATTTTCTTCGAGCGTAAAGCTCGACATCCCAAAATGCGAGACCACTTAGCCCTGAGTGAACGCGTCAAATTTGACAGAAGCATTAGTGCGAGTGGGAGCCACGGGCCTTACCGGCGAGCAGACGGTAGAATCTCGGGAGGAACACCAGGATGGTCAAATATTGGAGAAAGACCGTCATGCACGTCGGTTCCGGGAGGCCGGCGCGGGACTCGATGCGAATGGATATCCCAAGGACAATGACGGGACATAATAGGCCCTTTGCGGTCGAAGCAGGGTCGGCATCTTTAAAATGCTCGAATCCGGCAACATTGGGAAAGGTCTTGGCCACCGCAAAGTCCCATATGATGAATCGTCATAAGCTGAGCTTCCCTATATAGGCTCTATCTTCTAAACTCTGCCAGATGAGTCTGCTGAGAAGCCGGTGTCTCGGCCACGGAGCACGTTGGCCGTCCATTATCACGCATTATCGGAATTGACGCATTCAGGAATACCGGCCACAAGCCGACTTATCGTTCGTAATCCAATCGGCGGCGCGGAGTCGCGTTGCGAATTGACTTCCGGTTTGTGCCCAGCCGTTCGTGTCCATCCGCATACCGGATGGCGAGGTCTTCGGCTTCGTCCACGTCGTAGCGTAAATACTGATCTGGCGGGAGTCCTTCAGGTCGAGAGCTCCCATCGCATCAGGATGCCATTCGCAGGCGGTTGCGCCTCACGATCTTCGTCGTACCTGTGCCCGTCTGTGTCACGAGGCAGGCGGGGAGCTTGAACAAATTCAGTTCCTGCTCGGTCATGTCAGCGTTCAAACCACGGAACGCTATCTGGGTTGTAAGCAGCGGCTACAAAATGCGGTCAACGACAAAATCGGCCTTGAGCCAGCGTCGTCTTGAGCATTTTCCGTTCACGCTGGCCGACTAATCAGGAGTTAGACGCTTCGACGCGGCGTAGACTCTGGGGTGATCGAAGAAACAGCGCGACTTGACGAGTCGTACGCTCCGATTCCGCTAAAGTATTTAGGTTCTTGTCAAATTGGAGGCTCAAGATGAACGATCAACAGAAGAAGGAGCAGTATTCTGGAGCGCGAGATCAAGAGATCCGTGCGGCACTGGATCAGCATTGGGCAGCGTCCGATGCCAACGATTTTGAAACGGAGCACCGCATCTATCACGAGGACGCGGTGCTGGAATACCCGCAGTCAGGCGAGCGAACCCGCGGTCGACGCAACATACAGAACCAACGCGCTAGTCAGCCGAGCAAAAAGCGGTTTGCTGTCCGACGAATCATTGGCGGCGGTGATCTTTGGATCACCGAATTCATCCTGACATATGACGGCAAGCCGTCCTACACCGTGAGCATCATGGAGTTCAGGGACGACAAGGTTGCGCGGGAAACACAGTACTTTGCGGATCCATTCGTCGCTCCCGCATGGCGCGCGCAATGGGTCGAACGGATGGACACATAATCTCGAGGCGCGAGAACTCGCTAACGACACCGCCATTTGCGGTTTGCAGCATAATTGTCGAAAACAGAGATGAACGCCAGAGACCCGCTGAGTCCTGATCTACGCGGTTATCGGAGAAGTCGAACTGTATGATATTAAGGTATCGTTTGATGGAGGGACAAGCGGTGGATTGGAAACGGTTGGTCCAGTTTGCGCTGCTGGGTAGCAGTGATTTGGAACCATATGCCATCCTGCTGGTACGCGTTTCGCTCGGGCTGTTCTTCGCCATCTCCGGGGCAAACAAATTGTTTGTCGCCGGCAGCAGGCAAACTATGTACGAAACGCTCGTTGAGGCCAAAGTCCCGTTTCCCCACCCGATGACTTATTTCGTGTCGGTTGTCGAGTTGGTTGGCGGATCCTTGCTGACCCTGGGGTTTCTTTCGAGCCTGGCCTGCGTGGCTTTATTGGTCGATATGCTTGTCGCCATCCTGACCACCAAGCTTTCCGCCATGCCTAAGGGACTTTCGTCTCTTAATTGGCTCGACGATTTCCTCTACCTTCCGGAAGTCTTGTATGTGCTCTTCTTTATCTGGCTGATCTGCTCCAGTCCGGGAAAGTTCAGTGTCGATTACTGGCTCGCCGGCAAGTTATGAAGGTGATCGATCGACGAAGCAGCGTGTTGCTAGACAGGAGCTTGATGGTCATTACCAAAAAGTTTTCAGCCGCAGGACTGGCGCTAAGTCCTGATTAACGCCGTTCTCGGAGAAGTGAAGTACTAGCTAGCAGAATGTTGAAAAACACTTTATCGCTGTGACCTGAAGGAAAGTGGCGACGCCCTACAATCATGCGCGGAGACGATCGGCAAGATAACGAGCTATTTCTATACGGGACGCTGGAGGAGCGGGTGCCGCAAGAGCATCCGTTGCGTCCGCTGCGGGCCATGGTGGATGCGGCGCTGGAATCGATGTCGAGGCGCTTTGATGAGATGTACGCGAAAGCGGGACGTCCCTCGATTGCACCGGAAAGATTACTGCGCGCCCTGTTGCTGCAGGCGTTGTACTCGATTCGCAGCGAGCGAATGCTGGTCGAGCAACTGGAATACAACCTGTTGTTCCGGTGGTTCGTGGGATTGAACATGACCGAGCCGGCATGGAATCATGCGGTGTTTTCGAAGAATCGCGAACGGCTGCTGGCGGGCGATGTGGCGCAGGAACTATTCTCTTGCGTGGTGGAACAAGCCCGCGCGTTACGGTTGCTCTCCAACGAACACTTCACGGTCGATGGCACGCTGATCGAGGCCTGGGCATCGCACAAGAGCTTCCGTCCGAAAGACGGTGGCTCGGATGACGACACGAATGGCGAGGGCGGATTCCGCGGACAGAAACGCCGCAACGATACGCATCAATCGACCACCGATCCGGAAGCGAAGCTCTATCGCAAGAGCAGCGGAAAGGAAGCGCAGATGGCGTATCTCGGTCATGTGATCATCGACAATCGGCATGGCCTGGCGGTGGATGCCGAACTCACCGAAGCAAACGGACGAGCCGAGCGGGATGCGGCGCTGGTGATGGCGGCTCGGCTTCCGGGCCATCGGCGGCGCGTGACGTTGGGCGCGGACAAGGGTTATGACACCAGTGCGTTTGTAGAAGGTCTGCGACAGTGGGCCGTAACTCCGCACATCGCGCAGAACAACACCCGGCGGCGGAGCCGCATCGATGTCCGCACCACGCGGCACGATGGATATCGGGCGAGTCAGAAGAAGCGTAAGTTAGTCGAACAGGTATTCGGCTGGATCAAGACCACGGCGGGGCTTCGCAAGACCAGGCATCGAGGCCGCGACAGAGTCGCTTGGATGTTCACCTTCGCCGCCGCTGCCTATAATATGATCCGAATCCGTAATCTGATGGAAGCGGCTGCGTAAAAGGCCGCCAGGCCGCCGCCTGAGGCTCTTCCTCAGGCGCTGAAACCCCTGCCCACGCCCTCGGAAACTCTTTCTTCGCCCCTAAGAACGCTCTCCTGCTCAGCTCGCCAATATTCTTCAACAGCCTGCTAGGCGAGTGTTTAACGATTAGAACCCTACGGGTGCCGCGAGTCCCATGGCGGGGGCGATTTCAGTATGCCCCTGCTTGAGGCGGTTGTTTCGATTTACGCTGGCGTTTCGCCCGGAATCATCTGCTCGAGAAAGGCTATCAAGTGACCTAGGCTCGGAGCTAGTGAAGGTTTCAAGCGCCTGGTGCGCTACGGCCATCTGGTCTCCTCCTCGAGTCAGTCGAAGCTGCAGCCTTTCAGCCAAAGCGCTCTTTCTGCGGCCCCCGCGCCGAGTTCGTCAATCGGCGCTTGCTCGGCAGAGCCTGAGCCGTTCCGCCGCGGGCCGCCGCAGGTGGTACGTTCAAGTCCTCTTATGGTAAGTTGGCGGACCGCGATCACTCCCATGAAACGCGCTTACGACCGGCGACTAGCGCTTCCGGGAGACGAACTGCTGGCGTTCCATCATAAGCTGGAGCGCACGTGCACCTGCCTGATGTGGGGCATTATCGGACGTCAGGAAAGCGAGTATCTTTTCCTTCGGTAGCGCTCCCTTCAGTTGTGTTGACCGGCTTCCGCGAAAACCGCTGGCGCAGGATTTCGACAATGCTTAGACCCGCAACGTCCTCTGCTCTGAGCGCGTCAGGGACCTCCGGCGGCAGTCCGCCGCTCACGCTGGCGGCGGCAAAGCGCCGTCTAACTTCCGCAAGCCACTCCCGCGAATGTCGCTGTTCTTCGGTCTCCGGACCCAGCCCGCAGCGCTCCTCTAACTTGGCCAGCCGTTTGTTGATCGACCTCATCTTCCAGCTTGAGCACCGGTCGGAGCGGTTAGTTCATCGGTTCGGCCCCAGTTCCATGACGAGGTGCGGACGTCAGCGTTCTGCGACCAAGGCCGCCTCCGTCCGCGTTTGGGAGGCTCTGCCGGTATGAACATTTTGTGAATGATTTGTCCGCCCACCAAGGCGATGAATTGAATCTCCATCATCTCCGGATCTTCGGGCGGTGCGAGTTCGGCTTCGAGTTGTTCCAATTGTCGAGTGAGATTCCTGCTGCTCATCTGCCTTATCCCTCACTGCGCTGACGATTCAATGGATCTTGAGCGCCGCGGAAACCGCGAGTCTCGGCGCCATTTTCCCGCAGATGCCTCTCCAGTCCTTCGGCGCTCAGGCCATCCGGGATGTGGCAGAGGTTCACGAGACCAAACCGGCCCGTTGGCAGAAACCCGCATTCACCGAGGATTTCGACACACCTGTCCTGATCTAAGGCCAGTCCCCAACCCGCCAAGCACGCCACCCACAAAAGCTGCGGCTTCTCGTCAAGAAATCGGTTCTCAAGCTTTCGCACCCTGTTATCGATGGTTTTCATGCGCTACAGGTCATTGATCGCGTCCACCGCTCCGCGGTCATTGTCAGCGCCGGCCTCTTGGCTCGGGCAAGCGCTCGTTCAGCTTTTGCAGTCGCTTCTCAATTTGACGCATTTGCCAACTCCCGCGATCAATGCCGGCCACCTTTATTGGTTTCCGTGGCGCGTTCCAACTCGGTGACCCGCGCCTCAATATCTTCAATCTCGATGGCCTTCGCTGTGTGGTCCAAAATGCTGTCAGCGGCCCTCACTTTCGTCGCCGGAGGCGTCGCCGCATCCAGCATGACTTTCCCCAGGGTTGAAACAGCGGCGCTCGACAGGTAATGCAGTCGCCCAATCGACTGCGCGAAGGCCGCGCGCTTCGCCGCCCGAAAGGCGGCATCAAAGTCTGGCTCCTTTTGCCAGCGCAGGAGCGTTTTGGCAGTGACGTTCACGGCGCGTGCGGCTTCTTCCGTTGTGCGCGTCATTAACAGGGCGACGATCGCCTCCTCCTTCTTACGCCCGAATTTTGCGCCGTGGCCGGTCATCTGAGGACATTTTGGGACATCTGGCCCAGATCGCCTGCTCTTCGCCAAGGCCAATTCCCTTCACAATTCGCTTGCTTGTCTGCGCGACGGAGCCATTCATGTGATCGCGGAAACCACCGCCAAAGGAGAAAAGATGACATCGATTGCTGAAGAAACCGCCCCGACCGCCACGGCGGCGGAGCCCAAGGGCACGAAAAAGGCCAGCGCCGCGAAACGTGCGCGCAACGTCGCGCCGAAGAAGGCGAAGTCGGCCAAGAAGGCCACCCCCGCGAAGAAGGCGCCGAAAAGCGCCAAGAAAGCCGCCGGCGCCCGGGACGGCAGCAAGACTGCGACGATCCTGGAAATGCTGAAGCGACCCGGCGGAGCTACCGCCAAGGAACTGCTCAAGGCGACGGGCTGGCAGCCGCATTCCCTGCGGGGGTTCATAAGCGGGACCCTCGGAAAGAAAATGGGTCTGACCGTCGAGTCCGCGAAGGGCGAGGACGGCGAGCGCACGTATTCCCTGAAAGCCTAGGCTTCGCCAAATCCGTTTCTCACAGGCCGCTGGGTTTACGCCCGGCGGCTTTTTTCGTCCGTTCACCTGAATCCTCGTGTTCGTGGGTAGCGTCGGCCCGTTCGCCAACCGAACTCGCGATGCTGATCGACTTGAATAACCATTGTTTCGGGTGCCTTTCTCTCGGAATCACCCCTATCAGAATCAACCCGATCGCAGTCATCCCTGCGGGAATCAACGAAGTGAATGTGGATAAGCCAAGGAGGCGCAGGAGGCGGCGGAAGAATCTCCTCCTCCAGGCGTTCGATCCTGCGGCGGATCTTCATGCGACCGCCCCTCGCGCTGCTCCGCTTCGAGAATCCTCCACTCGGCGTGCCACTCTGACAAAGCGAGGCAGAGGCCCGGCAAATCCGGACTGCCGGCGAGGATCTCTGCTTCGATGGCGGCGATCTCGCGTTTGCAGCGTTCGATCTGGTCGCACTCCATTCACGCCGTCGCTCCGGCGCGCTCCAGCACAACTTCGTCGAATGAACCGCCGCCCTCCAGCACGGCTTGCTTGCCGGTGAAGTTCTGCCACCGGGTCACCGCTACATCGACGTACGTGGGTTCCAGCTCGATGGCGAGGGCGATCCGCCCTTCTTTCTCGCAGGCTATGATCGTTGTTCCCGAACCGGAGAAGGGTTCGTAGACTGCCTGTCCGGGACTCGAGTTGTTCACGATCGGGCGCCGCATACATTCGACCGGCTTCTGCGTGCTGTGAACGGTCTCCGCATCCTGATTGCGGTTTTCGATATGCCAAAGGGTGCTTTGCTTCCGGTCACCATTCCAGTGTCCCGTGCCGCGAACTGCGTACCAGCAAGGCTCGTGTTGCCAGTGGTAGTGGCCGCGGCCCATCACCAGCGACGGTTTTGCCCACACGATTTGGCTGCGGATCTCAAAACCGCACGATTCAAGGCTGGCGGAAACTGTCGAAGCGTGAAGTGCACCGTGCCAGACGTAGGCGACGTCGCCAGGGAAAAGCGCCCACGCCTCGCGCCAGTCGGCTCGGTCATCGTTGCGGACCTTGCCCATACGATTCGAGTTATTCACGCCCGCGCGCTTCCGCCACTCGGGGTCGTACTGGACGCCGAAGGGTTGATCGGTCACCAGCAACGTCGGTTTCACGGAGCCCAGCACGCGCGAAACAGTTTGCTGGTCGGTGGAATCCTCGCAAAGCAGGCGATGGCGCCCGAGCAACCACAGATCGCCCAGCTTTGAGACCGGTGTCTGGGGCGCCGGCGGCGCTTCGTCTTCGTCGCAAAGTCCGTCGGTTGCGTCCTGTGCGGAGAGCAGTCGCGCGAGCTCCTCGTCGTCGTGACCTGCCCCCTGAATCCGTTCATTCGAGCATACGACAGCTTACTTCGATTTGATCCCCGATTTCAGCGGGGATGGGGGCGTGGGACAAGGGGTCGGCGTTTGAGGCCCCTTGCCCCACACCAGCACTGAATTCATCTGCAGCGCGAAGTGCTGCGAACTCCGCGGGTGTTTGATATCCGAGGCTGCTGTGTGGGCGCTCGGTGTTGTAGTGGGCCTGCCAAGCAGCGATCTGGCGCCGCGCGTCGAACAGATTGCGGAACCAACTCACCGTCAAACATTCCTCGCGCAAGCGTCCGTGAAAGCTTTCCACATGCGCGTTCTCGACCGGCTTGCCCGGCCGGAAGTGCACCAACTCGATGCGCCGATCCAGGCACCAGGCGATAAAGCAGCGGCTGGTGAATTCCGGGCCATTGTCGGTGCGGATGCGTTGTGGCATTCCGCGTTCCGCGATGACTTGCTCTAGAACGCGGATCACGCGCACGCTGCCGAGCGAGGTATCCGTTTCCAGCGCCAGACACTCCCTGGTGAACACGTCCACTACGCTCAAGATTCGCAGATGCCGCTGACTGGCCAGCGAGTCGGTGGCGAAATCCAGAGCCCATTCTTCATTGCTCGCCGTGGTCCGCGGAAACACGCACTTCAGCCGCATCAGGCGCTTGCGCTTCTTGCGGCGCAGACTGAGCCCAGCTTCGCGATACAGCCGGTGCACGCGCTTGTGATTGGCGGCCATGCCAGCGCGGCGCACCAACACACATAACCGGCGGTAGCCGTAACGTGGATGCTGCTGCGCGAGTTCCTTCAACCGTTCGCTCAGCCCCGTATCCCTGGCCGGCCGCCGTGAAGCGTACCGATAGCTCGACACCGCGATTCCTGCCAGCCCGCAAGCATGGCGCTCGCTCATCGAAAACGTGACCCGGAAATGCTCGGCAGCGGCCCGCGCCACTCTGAGCGTCCCGTGTGGCGCAGACTTCGCAGGAGCCTCTCGGCCCAACTCCGGCTCACCCCGAACCGTCCGGCTAAGACCACCAGACTCCCATCCCCGCGCTGGTACGCTTCAAAAAACTTGCGGCGCAAATCGTCCGAATAGGCACTTGCCATCGTTGCTTTCGCCGAACCATGCCAGAGCGCCTTCTAGTATCTCAGAAACTGGTCTAGCGCGTACCTTGCGTGCTCGTTCTGCCTCCTTAATCTCCCAATTCCTCCTGAACTCGGCCGTCGAGCACTCCGGGCAGGGCTCGATCTCCTTTTCCGTCAGGACGAATTTCTGTCCCTTGCACACTCCGCAAACCGCCGTCGCGGCTGTCTGAACTGACATGGACGGGACCGGAACGGAAGCGGGTCGCGACAACTGGTGGAAGCGGCGAGCCCGATCAATCAGGAACCCGCTGGGGTTGAGAATGTTGTGTTGGAAGTGCGGCCGAACGTCTGCAACAAACTCCTCGACTGTCATTCCGCGCAGTTCCAGAGTGTCGCGAACGAGCCGGAGCGTGTGCTCCGTCAGAGGTTGACCTTTGCCGCGGGCGAGAAGCAATCCTATATCTCCTTTTTGTGACCGACACTACCGCCGCTGACGCGTTTGCACAGCAGCGCCCGGCCAATCGGTCCAGGAGGTGAACCAACCCCAGGACTAATTGCTTCACGGTTGTACGATCCGAATGAAGAGCGGTAGGCCCAGTCTGTCTACGAAGCGTTGTAGCGCCTCGTCCACCGAAATGTGGTTGGCTTCGAGCGTTTCACTAAGCACTCCAGCCTTGAAAAGACGCTGCGAAATTTTGAACTTTAGAAAAGATGTCAGGGTAGATTCCTTCCGGCCGCCTAAGGGAATTACCCTACCCCGGGTTGAACGGGAGGTACCGATAAACATAGGTAGACTTTCGGCTTTGCAATGAAGCGGGTACCAAGAGACGTAATGTTGGCCCTCCTCGGGCTAATCGCCACGGCGGGCGTTACGGCGGCAGGCGTAAGCCTTTATCGGGCCTTGGCGGCCGTGCGGGTGCTGGTTTCCGTCGGAACCGTAGGAATGCGTGCGCTGAGCAGCATCCAGTCCGATGCTCAGGAGAAACGGCGAACCGTCCTCCAGGTTCTGGCTGCGGAAAACTCCACTGAGCGGCGCGCCCTCAGCGAAGGGGCCCGCCGTACAGACACCCACATCGACGCACGCTTCCAGGAACTACTGGATCTCGACCCTTCCGGAACCAACCGGGCACAAGTTGCCACGTTGAGCAATGCCTGGCGATCCTATACGGACGCAAGAGAGAGCGTGATCTCTCTTGCTTTGGAAGGGAAGTCGGAAGCGCGCGCTTTGGAAGTAGGGCCTTCGAGCGCCGCGTTCGAACGCGTCGCGGCCGGCTTGCAAGCCATCCAGCAGGGCCTCGATCGGCTGCGTGGATGAATAGATGCTATTCAACAGCCTGCCATTTCTCTATCTGTTTCTTCCGGTAACGTACTTCGTTTTTTGGCAGTTGCACACTAAGGTTCAGCGGTATGTGTGGCTCACGATCACGGGTTATATTTTTTATTCATTCTGGAGCCTACACTTTTGTGCCCTCATGGCTCTGTCCACGGCTGTTAGTTATGGAGCTGGACTTGGCTTCCTCCGATGGAAGGATGCTCGAAGCCGACGCTTGTGCCTAGTATTGCCGATCATATTCGATTTGTCTCTCCTGGGGACATTCAAATACGCGAACTTTGCCTTCTCTTCGGGCAATTGGCTCTTGCAGTCCCTTCATTTAAACCTCCGCACTCCCTCGTTTGATATCGTCTTACCGATCGGACTCTCCTTCTACACCTTTCATACGATCACCTACATTGTCGACAGTTATCGCGGCGTGATCACGCCTACCCGCAATGTTTTTGAGTTCTCCTGTTATGTATCCCTTTTCTCCCAGCTTGTCGCCGGGCCAATTGTCCGCTTTCGTCAAGTAGAGCTGGATCTTGAGAACATCGACCACGCGAACCAAACCGGTTATTTAGAACGTGGCTGGTCCTTCTTTGTGTTCGGCATGATCAAGAAGGTTTTGATTGCCGATTCAATTGCGTGGATCATCACTCCTGCGCTTGTCCGTTGGCAGTCACTATCTACTCTCGACACATGGCTCTGCATGTTTGGCTATACCTACCAGCTCTATTTCGATTTCTCCGGCTACAGTGATATGGCGGTGGGCTTGGGTGCGATGTTTGGCATCCGGCTACCGCAGAACTTCAATTCACCTTACAAGGCCACCGACATCTCGGATTTCTGGAAGCGTTGGCACATTTCTCTGTCTTCCGTACTGCGTGATTATCTCTACATTCCGCTGGGTGGAAGTCGGCATGGTGAATGGAAGACCTGTCGCAACCTGATGATAACGATGTTGCTTGGAGGGCTTTGGCATGGCGCCAACTGGACGTTCGTGGCTTGGGGGGCATACCACGGCCTACTGCTGGTCGCCACGCGATACAGCGAGGCACTTCTGAACTTGTGGCCAGTGGCTCTTCGGAAAGTGACCACCTTCGTTCTGGTAATCATAGGGTGGGTTCTATTTCGATCAACGACGTTTTCGATGGCCTCTGGGCTGCTCACAGCTATGTTCTCATGGAGACCTGGTATCAACCTGGATACTGAGAAATCACTTGTCGGGCTCTTGCTAATCGCCGCCGCCTTGGCTCATTTTGGGCCGAACACCTTTGAACTACGGCATCGATGGAGTCCGGTTCGAGCTTTCGCGCTTGGTGTCCCGCTGCTGGTGTGCATCGTGTTCATATATGGTGGGCAGCAGTCGCCATTTCTCTATTTCCAGTTCTAAAGGCGTACATGGTGAGATTACCAATGGCCGGAAAGTCGACTAAGAGGATGTTGAAAAAGGGGACGAACTACTCTGTCCCGACTCGTAGACTCATGATGTTACGTTCGAGTGTGGGAGTGGACAGAGCGGTCTGTCTTCTTTTTCAACAAGCTCCTAACTCACAACAGAGAGTTCTACTCGGGCGAATTGGGCCTGCCGTGTTGCTGATTTGCCTTTTGCTCGATATTTCGCTCCGTTTCTTGCCGCCAGGACTCATCACCTTCCGTGCATGGGAGGCCGTGACTCTATTCGCAACCGGAAACGGACCGTTTATCCCTAATGCGGTCTATAGGAACACGCGGTCCTCCGGCGATCTCGCGAGCCTTGCAAACCTACCGCATCTGCGTCAATACCACGAAGAAGTGTTCAGCACCGATGCTGCAGGCTACAGGAATCGAGGCGAGACGGCCAAACCGTTCACCGGAATTCTGCTTGTTGGCGATTCGTTTACGGCCGGTTCCGGAGTCTCGGACTCACTGACGTTAAGTGAACAGCTCAATGACATCTCTGGCCGTCGCGTGTATAACGGAGCACTGACTCCGAGCTTGTGGGAACTGCTCCAGCACCTGCAAATGACTCGTGGTTTGGTAGTCTGGCAGCAGTCAGAACGTTACCCTCTTCCACTGCCCATTGACCTCGAGCGTGTCCCCGAGCAGGGTTGGAAGCGCGCCATGGCATTGGAGTCCTATTCACCCCTGGAGATTCTGTTCGGGCGCGCTGTAAAACTCTTGCAGAACGATAAGGTGTTCCCGAATCCGTACCGCAGTGCGGCCGTAGCCGCCAAGCTGCGCAATGGGCGGGAGATCCTCTTTTTGCCAAAGGAGGTAAAAAATTATGAGATGGATCGGCCAACGGATCCGGAATTTTTTGTCCAGCTCAAAATACAGCTCCAAAAGAGGGGAATCGGGCTGCTCGTATTGCTGGTTCCGGATAAATACGTCGTTTACCATGATCTACTCTTGTCGGCCTCGCCTCGCACGGAGCGCCGGCAGTTTCTTGATGTCGTCGAACAACGCCTTGCTGCCGCCAACGTCCCGGTGCTAAATCTGACGCCGGATTTCCGCAAGCAAGCCGAAGCGTTGCTTGCTCGTGGCGAGTATCTCTACTGGTTGGACGACACGCACTGGAACGCCGAAGGAATCCGAGAGGCGGCACAGGCGATCACAAATTCGAAAGCCGTTTTCGAATGTCCGTGCCGATAGTGCAACTATGGGGAAAGGTTCGGGATTCCGTACCCTTTGAGCGCCGTGGTCACCCATATGGATGATCCCGTTTGCTGATCGCAGCGGTGGCTTGGCGAAGGATTTCTGTGATCTGTTCCATGATGTTTTCCGCGTAGGGGAAATGGGCTCAGTGTTGGACCGGATGGCCCGTGAAAACCCCACGTGGGGTGAGGAGAGGATCGCGGACGAGCTACTGCTGAAATTGGGCATTCGAGTCTCGCCGCGAACTGTCGGCAAATATCTGGAGCGTGGCAAGCCGCGCGGAAACTCCCGCCAGCGTTGGACAACCTTCGTTCGCAACCATGCGCAGGCGATCGTGGCCTGCGACTTTTTCGTTTCGATCACTGCTTCCTTCCGCGTCCTGTACGTCTTTGTCGCCATGGAGATCGGTTCGCGGCGCATTCTCTATACCAACGTGACCGACCATCCCACGGCCGAGTGGACGATTCAGCAGTTCCGCGAGTTTATGGCATTTGATCATCCGTACCGATTCGTCCTCCACGACCGCGATACGATTTTCTCTGCCTGTGATGCCGAGTTGAAGGGTTTCGGCGTCCGAGTCTTGAAAACGCCGGTCCGAACACCCAAAGCGAATGCCTTTTGCGAACGGCTGGTCGGAACCATCCGGCGCGAATGCCTCGACCTTCTCATCCCACTCAACGAAGGCCATCTGAAGGTCGATGGCTTCTTCATCAACGAGGACGCCGCTCCGCCTGGCGAATCCTTCGCGAGCGCGCTGGTCATTACAATCGCGGACGCCCGCACTCTGCTCTGGGACCGGGACTCCCGGAGCCGCCCCAAGCCAAGGTTCCGGCTGGACCACACAGGCACAAGCTGCCTGACGGTTATCCCGTTACAGCAACGCCGGTTCTCGGCGGACTACACCACGAATATTGGCTGGAGAAGAAGGCCGCATGATGGCAGACTGAATTATTGCGGAGCACAGGCCCACGTTGCGAGGAACTAGTGCGGCCATTCCTTCGTTATACGCTGTGAAAAGGGATATGGTCGGTGTCGGGAAACTCGGTCCTCGGCGCTCGGAGTGTGTGGGGGATATTTCACGATTTGGCCCTCGCTGTTAATAACGCGACTTGGCTGACTCACGACTGCGGTTGCATTCGCAGCAATAATGCCTATCGTCCGTTTTCGATCGCGCAACCGGATTGCGTGGATCCTTGGCGTCGCAGCGAAGGCACTTGCCATGCTGCCGGCTGCGGCCGGCCGGATAGTACTGGCATCGTTCGGTTTCCATTTTGCAAACGTCGCAAAACGCGGAGGTCGCGGTCGACATTTTTGGGTCACCCATGAACGGCGGAGGCCACTGTGCGAAAATAAAATCGCTTCACATCCGAAGCACCTCGACGCTTTCTTTCCAAGTGGTTCCCCCAAGCTTTTCAAGAAGTGGGCGAGGCAGAATCGGTTTTCCGTCAGGAAGGGCGGAACAACAATTCCAAGTATAGCAGCGCATCGGCGCAGACGAGCTGAGCCAAAAGCGAGGCACCTATTGCTTTCGAACCGAAGGTTTCGGACGCCCTTGCTTCAAGCTGGTGTAGACGGATTCCACAAGGTAGATGATCACAGGATCCAAACCGCACCTTGGATTCGGGAGGCGACGCGACAAAGGCTCGTCGAGCGCGACCGGGCCGGCTTTGATCAAAGCTGAGAGCGTCTGCCCCTCGACGTACTCCATCACCAGGTAATTTGGTCCGACGTCGTAAAGGTGACAAACGTTGGTGTGGTTCAGGGCGGCGAAGCATGACCCTACCCGTGAGACCGGCGCATGGCTTCGGCAGGTGGTGCTGGGTTATTACCAATACGATGCTGTCCCCGGGAATTCGACTCAGTTACGTGTCTTCTGGCGGCGCGCTTGCCGACTGTGGCGGAGTATTTAGTTCGTCGCAGCCAACGCGCCCAGGTGGGTTGGGGGCGTCTGTTCCCCATCTTGTACCGGTGGATTCCTCAACCCCGCGTTTTGCATCCCTATCCCCATGTTCGCTTTGCCGCTACTCATCCGCGGTAAGAGCCGTGCGCGTAAATGCGCTCGCACGGATCTGTGCGGGGGGCGATCAGCGATGGTCGTCCCTACCGCGACAGTTATCTTGCGCGTCGTTGATCTTCGCGGCACGAACTCGCATCCGATAAAGCGTGTTAACGACCCCGACACGGCCAAGCCAGCGACAACGTTTTCATGTCCTGCCACGGCAGATGGCCATCGACAATCCGCGGGACGAACCCGCAGGCGGCCCTTGGGCCGGCGCCACCCGCCTCCTTTAAGAACGATTCAGCACCTCTCGTACGGTACCGTCCGGGTCGCTGGCGATCCGGTCGAGCAGACGATGGAAACGTTCGAATAAACGGTGAGCCTTTGCCGGCTGATAAAGGCGGGCATCGAATTCCATCTCGATATAGGGCTGCTGATCCTCCAGCGGCTTGAGTACGACAGTTAGTCCCCAGGGCATGGAGGTCGGAGGCGCGTAGGGCAAAGGAGAGATTTCTAGGGCGCCGCAAGAGACGTGTCTGTCTGGTACGGATCCAAGAACAATGGCATGCACTTCGGGTGGCCGAATTCCTCCGGCCTGCAAATCGTGCCTGAACTGCGAGATGGGTAGTTGGGCGTGAGTTTGAGCGTTTACTAAGGTTTCCCGAACGGACAGGAGCCATTCACGAAACGGCAGTGCAGGGTCGCAATGCAGACAGACTGGAACCAGCGAAGTGAAGTCGCCCAGCACTCCCTGAAGATCCGGGCGCCAGCGATTGTAGATGTAGACTCCGATGGTGACGCTCGGATGGCGCTTGAGGTCCGCCAAAAGCGCGGCGAGCGCAGCAAGCCCGATCGTGAAATAGGTTGTACCTTCGCGGATGGAAAGAGTTTCGATGCGCGATATCAGATCCGGATCCAGATGCCGGCGCCTTTGCGAATCGGCCACCAGGGGTTTTCCGAACGGGAACCGGCGGCCCAGAGGCAGATACCGGTCGCGAGGGCGGCCAGACGCCTGCTTGCGCCACCATTCGGTCATGCGGGCGCGGAACGGAGTGCCGGGAGCGAGCACACGGCGCTCCCAGGAGGCGTAGTCTCGGTACTGCACTCCTTTCGAAAGCGGTGGCGGCACGGAGCCGCCCGCAAAGGCCTCGTAGGCGACACTCAATTCATTGACGTAGAGTGTCCAGGACCAGCGATCCGAGATGATGTGGTGGTTGACATGGAGCAGCCGGTGTTCGAACGTGCCGATCTTGACGAGACGCTGGCGGATCAACGGTCCGGCCGCCAGATCGAACGGACGGGTCAATTCGGCGGCGAGCATTTCGCTGGCGCGCGCGCCGGGATCGGGAAGCGACGACAGATCGTCGAAAGCAAGGCCTTCCGGCGCGGAACTGGTCACAATCTGAACAGGCTTGCCATCCACAATACGGAACATCGTGCGCAGGATATCGTGGCGCATGACGATCCAGTGAATGGCGGCTTCCAGCGCGCCGATGTTGAGCGGACCGGAGAGCTGGTATGCGCGAGCTTTCGCGAAATCTTTGGCGTTTCGCCGCGAATGGTGGATGTGGGTCCAGATCGCCTCTTGCGCGAAGGAAAGGGGACAAGCTTCGTCCGGGGCGACGGAAGTAATAGGCAAACTCTCATTGCATTCGGCCGACCCTCTCAGGCGGTCGACTTCCGCAGCGAGTTCGGAGAGCAGCGGACGGGCGGTGAAGGTGCGCATGTCGAGTGCGACGGCGCACTCGGACTGCACCCGCGCGGCGACTACCATGGCTGTGAGCGAGTCGCCGCCAAGGTCGAAGAAGTGAGCGGAGCGGCAGATGGGTCCAAATCCAAAAGCTTCTTCCCACATTTTGGCCAGCAGAATTTCGGAAGGCGTCGAAGGCGGCTCGGCCAGCAACGCGCTCGCGTCCTGGGCCGCGAGCAGCGACGGATTGGGGAGGGCCCGGCGGTCGAGCTTCCCCCCGGCCGTGAGCGGGAGGCTGGCCAGGAGAACGAAGGCCGATGGAATTTTGTGAGCGGGAATCCGCTGGGCGAGAAAGCGCCGGAGTTGATGCGGGGAAACGGCGGCGCCCGGCTGAGGGACCAAATAGGCGGCGAGGCGCATTTCGCCGGCCACTTCCACGCCTCTGACGGCGGCTTCGCGAACGCCGGGGTATTCCCGGAGCGCGGATTCGATCTCGACCGGTTCGACCAGGAAACCGCGGATGTTGACTCTATCGTCAGCGCGTCCCAGGACTTCGATGGAGCCGTCGGGCAAGCGGCGGCCAAGGTCGCCGGTCCGAAAACAACGCTCGCCGGAGACCGCGTCGAAGGGGTTGGGGATGAATCGCTCGGCCGTAAGATCGGGCCGGTTCAAGTAACCGCGGGGAAGCCATGGACTTTCGACGAAAATCTCGCCGGCCACGCCGTCTTCGACCGGACGCATCCGCGGATCGAGGAGGTGCACGGTGCACCCCTCCACGGGAAAGCCGGAAGGCGGCGATGTTGAAGACACCATGCCGAGAAGGCATGGTCCCGTTTCCGAAGTGGCGTAGTGGTTGACGAGCGTGACTCCCGGCAGCAACGCAGCGAAACGGCGTATCAATTCCGGCCCTAACACCGAGCCGCCGACAGCCACCGTCCTGACGTGCGACAGGCGCGCCACGGTGCCTTCGCCGGCGTCAAGCAGGGCGCGTAAGTGGGATGGCGCCAGGGAAACGTTGGTCACTTTGTGGGTTTCGAGAAGAACGGCAAAACGCGTAATATCGGCGACGGTGCCGCCGGGAACGATCACGAGTGGCGCGCCGCCGAGAAGCGGCTGGAAGATCCGGCTTATGGACAAGCTGACGCTCAACGGACCATGGAACGCGTAGACTTCCTCCGGCCCAAAGGTTGCCCAAAGGAGTTTGATGGGGATGTTGCCGTGGAGCCGAGCGACGCCCTTCGGCTCGCCGGTAGAGCCGGAAGTATAGAAAGCAGCGGCGGGGCTCGCGGCGGCGGCGGCGGACTTCGGATTGGCCGTGGATTCCGCGTCGAGTTCGGCCGCCAGAAGATCGAGGCAGAGGGATTCCGGGGGACGCCAGGCAAAGTCGCTGTTCGTCAGCACGAGCGATAAACCAGCCTGCTGGATGATGGCGGCGAGCGCGGTGGGAGGGTGGCTCGATTCGAGCGGGACATAGGCACCGCCTGCTTTGAGAATGGCTAAGATCGCGACGATGGCGTCGATGGATGGTTCGAGGTAGATGCCGACGAAGACGCCGGGACCGAGGCCACGCCGGATCAGCAGGTGGGCCAGACGATTGGCACGCTGGTTCAATTCGGAATAGGTGATCGATTGATCGCGATAGAGGAGTGCGACAGAATCTGGCTGAGCGGCAACGCGGACCTCAAAGAGTGCGTGCGCGGTGGGACGACTTTTCGCGCTCATGATGGACGAGTGCGCTTCACCAAAGTATCCCCGATTGTAACGGAATCCGAACGTGGAGATTGAAGCCGACCCTCCCGAGCCCCCGCAAGGTTCCGTCTGGATGCGCCATAACACAGGACTTATTGCCGCCTCGATCGAATACGCCCAATCAGCGAAAACCACGGCGTCCTTATTTTCTGGAAGATCCGAACGAAAGATTCTTGGAGAACAACAATGGGACTTTCGCCTCCACGCTCTCTTCGATCTTGCTGATATCGGTGCCCTCGTAGGCATCGAGGGTGTGAGAAATTCCGAGCTGGGTCATCATTTCATCCAGACATTGCAATAAGAGCAGTGTGAGCAACGTCGAGCAACCGACCGGTTCCGATTGCGTCAATTTACCGCCTGGAACGGTCAATTTCCGGTGCAGCGCTTGCTGCGAAGGCGCAGGCTGCGTCGTGACAATATTGGCCGCGATCAGTCGTCCGCGTTTGGAGATCATCGCGGACAACTGCGAGGCGATTCGGACGTACAACGCCGCTAAGGTACCTGTGCCAACGTGAAACCGAAACGGAAGTTCCGATAACACGTCTTAACGGGCAGTGAATTTCCTTCGAGTCGGCTTTCCTCGCAGCGTCGAGCAAACCGACATCTTCTTCTGAGTTGTGCGTAATTCGCGCGCGAAGCCGCCCAACTTCCCGAGATCGCCGTTTGTGGCCAATGTCCGAGTAGCCGACGATTCACTCGGAACTGGTAAGCCCTTCGCCGTTACGCGGGAGCGATGTTTACTTCTTCAGCCCTGCGCGGGCCAGTTCTGCACGATGGTCAGCGGCTCGGAAGCGTTCGCGCGCGGTTACACGGGCAGAAACGAACGATTGAGCTTGAGCTCGCCGCTCTTGCGCCCAAGTTCATGAGCCAGTGAGAGCGGTTGGGAGGAAAGCTCACCCACGCCAGAGGACTTTTCTGGTATCGGACAACGCAGTCGTATTTGTATTCGGAGGAGTGCGCCTATGCCACCCGCGCCGGTTCGGCGAGATCAGCTCGTACGGGCGATGCGCTTTGACGGAGCGGGCGTGGGCATCAGCGAAGTGAGCTAATTCTACCTGAAAACATTCCCGACCCGGTAACCAATTTACGAAGGATTAGGGCGTGTCGCGATTAGCATGATGCCCAATCTCAGTTCCCGGTCAGCGGTCTTCCTCTCCGACAGAACGTCAGACCAAGTTTTTCAGTCGAGGGAATAGCCGGACAGCATTGTCACGATAAATCGCATCTAGTTGCTCCTTCGAAAGGCCCAGGCTGGGAATCTCGTCCGTTGTGGAAGTGACCGGCTCGGCGGGATAGTCCGTGCCGAACAGGATCTGTGAATTCGGGACAAGCTTGCTGAGCGCCGCAAACGGGAATGGGAAGGCGGCGTGGCCGATCTCGTAGTACTGCTTTCTAAAAAGGTCGTACACCATCGGTTTCAGTTCCGGCCGTTTGGACGCCTTGACGCGGTCCTTCATACGTCCGATCAGCATTGGAACGGCCCCTCCTGAGTGCGGCAGGATGAATTTGATATCGGGATTTCTCTCGAAGGTGCCGTGCACCAGAAGACTAGCCGCCGCGCGCGTGACATCAAAATCGAACTCGAGCATGGCGTCCGATACCGGAGGATCAATCGACCTGCAGCACACCGGAGCGCCGCCGGGGTGAAGGTAGACGGGTAGCTTGCGGCGGTTGACTTCATCCCATATGGGCTTAAACATGTCCATGCCCGGATATTTGCCGTCGGATGTGCTGGTCCACAAGGCTAGGCCGTCAGCCTTGAGTGTGTCGATGGCGTATTCGATTTCTTTGAGGCTCGCATCCAGATGATCGATTGGAATGTTGGCGAAAAAGCCAAAGCGTTGGGGATGATCGTGGACCAACTTAGCGTGGTATTCATTGCTGTTCCGGACAGCGGCGATAGCATCCATGTTCGGTGTATAAAACCTGTCGCGGCTTGCATTGATCGCAGATAGAACCGAGACCGAGATGGCGAATTTGTCCATTTGCTCAAGCGTTTGCTCGGGCGTCCAGGGATTGTTTCCTTGTTGTTGCCCTGGCATCGGTTGTCGCGTGTGTTGATGCACGTCAATCTTGCCGGTACCGCGCCTGGGCGCCTGAGCGATCAAGGATTCCCAGGGCAGGAGAGCTCCCGCTCCGGCAACGGCCATGGTCTTTAACAACTCGCGCCGAGTGGCCTGAAGTTTGAAATCAAGTCGTCGCATCAAAGTTCCTCCTCTGGGATTCGATTGATTGTACCGAAAATCAAAGAGAGCAGCGGGTCGGCTCCGGCCGACCACTTGATCGCGACCTCGCAGTTGAGCCGCGTCCGGTTCTGGGAAGTTGAGGTGTGATCACGCCAGGGCCACTCACGCGGCGCATCCGCGGTCGCACCTACCGGGCATCCGTAAGCACTGGTGCAAACTTCTGGATCCGCTTGCCATTGTCGACCTCGCCCACATAGATGTTGCCGCGCGTATCGATCCCGATCGAGTTCGGAAAGACCATCTGGCCGGCCAGCCGGCCCTTGCTGCCGAAGTGTCCCAGCGTCTTGCCGCTCTGTCGCTCGACGATCCAGATGACGTCGTTATGCGCGTCGGCGACGAACAGATACTTCTGCTCCGGGTCTTTGGATATCACCATCTTGTACGTGGTGCCGCAGAGGGATCGGTTGAACAGCAAGGGAATGGCGGAGGCTGTCGGCTTCCCGGCGTTCAGGCCGCCGCATTCACCTCGCTGCGCAGGCGTGTTCGGCGAGACGTAAATGTCCTGCAGCCACTTCCCTTCGGTGGTGAAGACCTGGATCCGATTCTGCCCTCGTTCGCCGATGTAGACGCGGCGGTCTTTCGAGATCTCGACGAAGTGCATCGTAGGGGCGAAGTTCTTCTCCTCGGGTGGCGGCCCGCCGGTCCAGGTGTAACCGGGAATCCCCTCGTTCGATACCTCGCTGAGCGGCATCCCATGGCCTCCCCAGCCGCGCTTGTAGGCCCCGGTCGACGCGTCGTACACGAGGACGCGCTTCTGGTTGATGATGTACAGCTCGTTGGCCACCTCGTCGAGCTGGAAGCGTCCCTTGTTGAAGATGTAACTTGTCTCCTGATTGTTCTCCGGCACCGCCTTTGCGCCGGCCGGGGGACGATGTTCGAAGTCCCACATGAGCTTGCCGTCGCGGGTGAACTTCAGGATGCTGTCCTGGTTGTCTTCGCCGCTGATCCAGACGAATCCTTTGGTATCGGCAATCACCGTCTGCAGCGCCGTCGGCCACTTCGGGTGATACCCCCGTCCGCCCCAGGCATGCACAACGTTGCCCTGCTGATCGGCCTCGATCAGCTCGGGCCCGCGCACGCAGCAGAGCGCCGGGGACGGATCGCCTTCGGCGGTCAGCTCGATCGGTAGCGCAGCGTTGCCCCGGTTCAGGAACCAGACATGATCCATGGAGTCGACCGAAATCCCCACAATCTGCTGCATGCTCCAGCGGTTGGGGAGCGGCTTGGGCCAGAACGGATCGACGCGGTACTGCGGCGCGCCGCTCGCGTCGAGGGCCTGGCGCGGTATCACCTGCGCGTATCCGATGGACGCTGCGGCAGACGCCACAACGAGGCACAAGCCGGCACTGGCCGCCGCCCGGGTCTTGACCATAGGAGTTCTCCTGTTGTTCCTGGCCCCTCGCCGATGGCGAGCCAGCGGGAGATTAACCAGCGATAGAGCAACAACCCTAGCAAACAGCAAAAGTCGTTTCATGGGTCTCCTAAACTTTAACTTTTTAACTTTCAGATTAGATATTTTCCGGCGCCTGTGCATAGCAGCATAGCATCGGGTTGGCTGAGTTTACTTGATTAAAGACCGATAAGGTAGAGGAATACGCGCAAACCGGAAATAATTCAACCGAGCGCATAACGAGGTGACCGCCGAATCGGTGTGGTCTCACTCCGAGTGTGTGGTCGGCGACTCGTACAAAGTGGACTGAAGAATCAGGCAGGGCCGTCTAGGCGCACGCTATGGGGGTGCCACTTCCGTCACAGTGGACTTCCGATAATGGCGGTTAACGGCCCTTGTCTTAAAACAAAATCCAGTAAAGAGAGAATCGTGCCCTGCGTACCACCAAGGGCGGTCGTTTTGGCTTCAGTTCCACACAGACGACGCTTGACCGTGAGACCCGCGTCCGGGGCGTCAGGCGCGAGCGGGACCGGATGCCTTCGACTTCATGGCGTTCAGCACACGCTCCGGAGTGAAAGGAACCTGGCGGAGGCGCACGCCCACCGCGTCGAAGATCGCGTTGCCGATTGCCGCGGGGATCACGATGATCGCGGGCTCGGCACCTCCGGTGGGCGGCAGCTCGGGCCGGTTGATCAGCACGGCTTCCACCTCCGGAATCTCCCGGAAGCGCAGCACGGGATACGTCGCCCAGTTCTGGCTGTGGACGCCGGAGGCATCGAACCTCACTTCTTCCAACAGCGCGCGGCTCACGCCCTGCATCACGTTTCCATCGATCTGGAAACGGAGGCCGTCGGGGTTCACGATCAACCCGCAATCGTGCGCGACGGTTACTTTCTTCACGACGACTTTGCCGGTGGTCTTGTCAACATCCACTTCGGCAACCGCCGCGATGATCGTTCCATTGCGTACCGAAAGTGCCACGCCCCTCCCCAAGGCCTTCGGGCCTTCGCTGGCGGGCGCGGGCGAAGGACGTTCCTTCCAGCCCGCCTTTTGTGCGGCGGCCGTCAGCGTCTCGCTGATGCGCTTCGAATTAGTCAGATGACGCAGACGAAATTGCACGGGATCGACGCGCAGGTCCGCCGCGATCTCATCGAAGAAACATTCGCTGCCGAAGTTGCGCGGCGGCTCGCCCGGAGAACGCAGAGCGCACGTGCGCAGCGGCGAGGGGTCGTCCTGCGGCCACGGGATTACGGCGCCCGCCACGCGGTGATGCTCGATCTCGTAATACTCGCCGCCTCCGCCGACGCCGTTGGGATTTCCGAGAAGGTCGGTTTTCGCGCCGATCTGCCGCTCGGCGAGCTGCGGCGTGCCCTGCGATTCGCTCCACGGAAAACCGCGGTCCAGATAATCCCAAGCGACGATCTTGCCTTGATCGTTCACGGCGGCGCGCGCCGTCATGAGCTGCTGCGGCCCCTTCGGCGACCATACGTGCTCATCCTCGCGCATCCATTGCACGCGCACCGGCTTCCCGACCGCGCGAGAAAGCAGCACGGCATCTTCAGCGGCGTCGTCGGCCGTCAGCCGTCCGTAGCATCCTGAGCCTTCCGCGAAAATAACGCTGACGTTGCGCTTCGGAACTTTCAGCATGGCGGCCACGCGGTCGCGCGTGGTGAAAGGACCTTGCGAGCCAGTCCACACCGTTACTTTATCGCCGCGAACGTCGGCCACCGCGCAGGACGGCCCCATCATCCCGTGCATCTGAAACGGCCAGTGATAACCGGCTTCGAACTTCCTGTCGGATCGCGCAAGCGCGGCTTCGACGTTTCCCTTATCGACGGCCATCAGATCGCGTGAGCTCTTGGCCGTCTTCAAATACTCGTCGACCTCTTCGGGCGTCTGCAACTTCTTGGCCGGCTCCGACCACGTCACCTTCAGCGCCTTGGCCGCCTGGATCGCGGCCCATTCCGTCTGCGCCACCACGCCGACAAAACTTCCTTCGCGCACCACCTTCACCACGCCTGCGATGTGGCGGATTGAGCCCTCATCCACACTCGCGGGTTTCGAAAGCACCGTGGCGGGGCGAACCACGCGTCCGTGCAGCATGCCGGGAACGCGGACATCGGGCGTGTAGGTGAATTCGCCGGTTAGTTTCTTGGGCAGATCCACGCGCGGAATCGACTGGCCGACGACCTTGTAATCCTTGTAACTCTTGGCGGGAACTTCGGGTGCAACCACCATGGCCCACTGCAATCCCTTCGCCGTCATCGTCACGTTGAAGCGCTTGCCGCCTAGGAGATCTCCGTAGGCGACCCTCTTGGCCGGATCGTTCGCGGCCATTACGATCCCATCGCGCACGGTCAGCATTTCCGCCGGCGAGGCCAGTTGCGCTGCGGCGAGCTTCAAGAGCTGCTGGCGTCCAACCGCCGCGGCCTGCCGCAATTGGGGACCCGCGCGCATCAGCGTCTGGCTTCCTGCCGTGCGCCCCTGGTCGACCGTTTTCGCGGTGTCGCCCATCGCCATGTGAATCCGATCGAAGGGAACGTCGAGCTCATCGGCGGCGATTTGCGCCAGCGCCGTCTCTACGCCTGTGCCGAGATCGACCTTGCCGGTGTAAACCGTGATCTGCCCGTCCGGCATCACCGCGAGCCAGGAATCCAGCGACGTGGGGTCCAGATAATCCGGATTGTCGTAAGGCGAGGACGCGGCACCGTCCGGCACCTGCGCCTCGGTCTGGTTGACCCAACCCATCAGGTTGAAGCCGATCACCAGGGCTCCGGTGCTTTGCAGAAGTTCGCGACGGGAAATTGATTTCGTGTCCATGCCGGATCTCCTCACGCCAGCTGGCTCGCCGCGCGCTGAATCGCGCGGATGACGCGCAAATGGCTTCCGCAGCGGCACAGGATGGGGTCGAGCGCTGTCTTGATGTCGTCCACGGTAGGATGCGGGTTGTGATCCAGCAGAACTTTCGCGTTCATCAGAATGCCGTTCATGCAGTATCCGCACTGCGCGGCTTGTTCGGCGATGAAGGCGGCCTGCAGCGCATGCGGTTTGGCGACACCGCCCAATCCTTCGAGCGTGGTGATAGCCTTGTTCTCGACGCTGCGCACCGGCGTCACGCAGGAGCGTACCGCGGCGCCGTCGACAATCACCGTGCAAGCTCCGCATTGCGCGATGCCGCAGCCGAAGCGCGGCCCGTGTAGATCCAGATCGTTCCGCAGCACGTACAGCAGCGGCGTCGTAGGGTCCGTCGCCACCACGCGCGATTCTCCATTGACCTTCAGTGAAATGTTCGCCATGCCGGACCTTTTGCCTCCGCAAATCTTCCGATTTCTCCCGCAGTCTCTCTACAGACCTTAGCACCGTAGCGGCCGAAAACAAGGGTCGCCTCTGGTGTGCCGCTAGCTGAGTCCCTAGAGAGGGGGCAACGGCCGACGCTTTCCCGGGCAAGTCGAATGGCTTCCGTTAATGCTGCATATCGGGTACCGGTGGGGCGGCGATACGGGCCAAGCCGACGTCCTGATCCGACCAACTTCTTCGAAGGGCGTATCGGGACTTGAGGGCGGCGGACCTCCCACGCGATGACGCTTGTTTGTCTGGGTAGCCGGATCGCTGACGAAGGGTTTGGCGGACGAACCCAAGCCTGATCCTGCCGGCATTTCGACGGGAGACAAAACCACCGTCGTCGATGCGGGAGGAAACTCGTTCGTAGTCAGCGAGCCTACCGATCAGAAGGACCCGGACTACGCGACCAAAAAAAGCCTTCGACGAGTACCAGGCGCAGGTCGCGAAAGAACCGCTTGCCGTCAAGCTGGCCGATTCCGTGGGACATGTCCGGCTAGCCACGAATTTCGCGTGGACTCTTAATACCGGATACCTGGTGCTCTTCATGCAGGCCGGATTCGCTCTTCTCACGTGCGGATTGGTGCGAAAAAAGAACGCCGCGCATCTGATGATGCTGAACTTTGCCGCTTATGTTTTCGCGTTTTTGGCCTACTATGGGGTCGGGTATGCCTTCCAGTTCGGCGCCGTCGCGGTGAATGCCGCGCCGACAAATCTGGGCGGCATACCGACGCTAAACCACTTCCTGATCGGCAGCGGGTCGTGGGGCTTTTGGGGAGGCAAAGGTTTCTTCCTTACTGGACCGGCCTACGACGCGGGGAGCAATGTTTTGACACTCTTCGAAGTTGTGTTCATGGAAACCGCCGGGTACATCATCGTCGGTGCGATTTGTGAACGGATTACCTTTTGGGCGTTTCTACTCTGCGAGCTCTTCATCGGAGCCATTTTGTATCCGGCCTTTGGCTGCTGGGTCTGGGGTGGCGGGTGGATGTCGCAATTCGGCTCCACAATGAATCTCGGCCATGGCTATGTGGATTTTGCAGGCTCGACGGTCGTCCACGCTGTGGGCGGATTTTGTGCGCTGGCGCTAGCTTTGATACTGGGTCCCAGGCTGGGCAAGTATGGGCCGGATGGCAAGCCGAGGGCTTTCCCGGCACACAATATCGTTTTCGTCGTGACTGGAACGTTCATTCTCTTGTTCGGGTGGATGGGCTTCAATCCGGGTTCGACTTTGGGAGCGACCGATCTGCGCATCGGCGTTGTCGCCATCAACACCAATCTGGCAGCGATCGCGGGTTCGGCGGCGGCGATGCTGTTGTGGTATTTCATGTTCGGCAAGCCCGACATCACGATGGCATGCAACGGAATGCTCGCCGGTCTGGTCGCCATCACGGCTCCTTGCGCCTTTGTGTCGCCAACGTCCGCAACGATCATTGGAGTCATCGCGGGTGTGATCGTCTGCTTTGGAGTTCTCTTCTTCGATAGAGTGGCCAAGATTGACGACCCGTGCGGGGCCATTTCCGTGCACGGTTTGTGCGGCTGGTTCGGGGCGGTTTCCGTAGGCATCTTCGCCGATGGCACGTACGGAGCCGGATGGAATGGCGTTGGCCCGGCCAGTTATCTCGGCCACGCCGGCCAGGGCGTGACCGGCCTCCTCTATGGGGACAGCCACCAATTCTTGGTCCAACTCGGTGGGGCGACGCTCTGTGCAATTTGGGCATTCGGCGCGACATTCGTCGTCTTTGGCGCTCTCAACAAGATCAAATCGATGCGGGTCAAGCCCGAGGTCGAAGAGGAAGGACTCGACGTGCCTGAGTTCGGAATGTCGGCCTATCCGGAAGACTCCCCGGTGGCAATCGAGGCTTAACCAGCTCGACAATCCTACAGAACTGAATCCGCCCTTTGTCGGTTTACGCCGGCTCAGGGCGGATTTCTTTTGCCATTCGCCGGAGTTTTTTCTGTGGTGTCCGAAAGTTGCTAGAACCTTAGGCCCGGCCGGTAGCAGGACGAGCGATCTTGTATAAAATATTTATGCAGACATAAAGTTTTTGTGAAAGTGGAGAGAACCTCATATGGCCTGTGGAATACTGCGCCATCGCGTCCGAAACTTGCTAGCAGGACAGTGCAGAATTCGCTAGCATACGGTCATGCAAGTCAATACCGCCTCCGCTCCCTTGCCGCTAATCGGCTTCGGCCACGCGGAGCTAGAGCCGGACATCTGCTGGCAAGCGATGCACAGCAGAGACCCACGGTTCGATGGTCGATTTTTTGTCGCCGCGGTAACGACCGGGATCTATTGCCGCTCCATTTGTCCTATCCCGTTCGCGAAGCCCAATAACATCGCGCTGTTTCCGTGCACTGCGGCGGCCGAGGCTGCGGGGTACCGGCCCTGCCGGCGCTGTCACCCTGAAAGCTCCCCAGGAACCCCGGCATGGCTTGGTACCTCAGCTGTTGTATCCCGCGCGCTCCGGTTGATTTGGGATGGCGCTCTCGATGGCCATAGCGTCGATGAACTGGCCGAACGAGTCGGTATCGGATCACGGCAACTGCGGCGCTTGTTCATTCAGTATCTGGGAGTGCCACCGATTAAAATTGCGAGTACCCGTCGAGCCCATTTTGCGCGAAATCTGATAGAACAAACTGACATGCCGATGGGAGAGATTGCGCTGAACGCCGGATACAATAGCCTCCGCCAGTTTAATCATTCCGTGCTTACCATCGCGGGTCAATCTCCGACCGAATTGCGTCGTCTCCGCGACAAATCAGCCGTCTCATCTCGACGAGGCGAGTTCGTAATGCGCCTCCTGTATCGCCCGCCCTTCGATTGGCGAGCGCTGGCGGCGTTTCTCAGACCCAGGGCTACTCCCGGCGTGGAACTGGTCGGCGACGCTTTCTACCAGCGAACAATCGAGAGCGACGGTGGGGCAGGAATCGTCGACGTCAGGCCTGATCAACGAAACGCTTGTCTCATTGTGCGAATCGCTTTGCCTAAATACCGAGGCCTGTTGCGCGTCGTTGAGCGCGTACGGCGCGTTTTCGATTTGGCGGCTGACCCTTTACAGATCGCTGGACATCTGTCGCGCGATTCGAGATTGAAACCATTGTTGGATCGTCACCTGGGTCTTCGGGTGCCTGGCGTGTGGGATGGGTTTGAGGTCGCGATAAGGGCGGCTCTCGGCGAACGCTTGACAGTGGTAGACTCCCATGCACTCGCCGGTAAACTCGTCCACAAGTTCGGAAAGCGGGTGGAAACGTCTGTTGACGGGCTCACCCATCTATTCCCGCGGCCCGAAGACCTGGCCGACGCGGATCTCACTCCCTTGGGTATCTCTCGCCAATGCGCGGCGTCGATTAAAGCATTGGCCCGTGCACTTCGCGACAAGGAATTCACCTTCGAATCCTTCAGAACTTTGCAGGAAACAATCTCACACCTGAGCGCGATTGAGGGGGTCGGACCAGAGATGGCCCATTACATCGCCATGCGAGCTTGCGGCGAGCCCGATGCCTTCCCTTTGGATCATCGATCCCTAAGGCGTGGATCGTGGAAAGGCGCGATCCCGATTTCGGCAGAGCAATTACGTGACTTTGGTGAAGAATGGCGGCCATGGCGGGCCTACGCCGCGATGCATCTTTGGGCTGTCGACGCGGCTCTTTAAACGTCGGATTGCCATAATCGAGTCCCGTCCAGACAGAACCGTCCGTTTGATACTTCTGATGCTTCTTCATGGTCACCTCAGTTAATCCGGCTAGACGAGTCGCTTATAGGGTAGGGGTTCGAGGCTTAATGATGACCGCACTCGCCTTCGCGGGAATTCTTCTGCTTTCAAACATCCCCTCGGTCCCGGATAGAATGCACGCCTATCTTGGTTCTATCCCCTTGGCGATGGCTGGAATCGGCTACGCAATCCTTCAGGTGCGGGCGAGACCAACACGAGGGCTACTGCTCAAACGCTTATTTCTCGCCGCAACATTTGTGATGTGGGCGGCCGATCAGTTGCTCCTTCCGGGACGGCTTGCAATATTTATCGGGGACGCCGTGATCGCTGCTTACGTCTTAGACCTGTTCTGGCTGTGCCAAGGACAAGCGCTTTCAGATAGGTGCTGAGAAACGCGCTTGCATTTACTCATTTCACTTAGCCTTTTTGTTCGTCTGCTCGCGACAAGTGAACCAGCCGCGATTCTGCTTGATGTTCGCGCCTGCGCGAGCTAATGTCCACATGACGTGGCTACCGATAATGCCCATTATCGTCCGACATAGAGCTGCCAGCTGGCCGGTCTGAATGATGTGCACCAAAACGCGATCATCGTAAAATGTTCTTAGCCGCCTAGCCCGGCCAGGCGACAAAACAGGAACCCTTTGCCTGCTGGCCGCTCTCCCTTCGGGAGGAAACGGAGATCGCGAAGAAAGGGAGCGATGATGAAAGTTCCGGAATTACCTAGTCACATTCGACGGTTGCATCTTCTTCGCTGGAACGACCTCATCGATAAGGGTGGCTTCACCGGGGTACACCTTGCATGGCACGAATGCCCGAATCGGCGACGGCAAGCGGCCAAACCAACCTATAGCCTCTTACCACCGCCTTCCGACCTAAAGGGCGGTAGAGTCGAGTTCCGCGGCGCCGAAGGGGAGTCAATTCCGTACGGGAAGTGGTACCAGAACCAGATGGCGGCCTGGCGTGCCCGGGAAAACGATCCTGATGTAATCGATTCGATCGGTATCATCGAGACAATTGCGCTTGCCAGGACGCGATTCGAACGCATCGTTCGAGATTACCTTGAACATTGGGCTAATACTTCCGGTGATTCCGACGCGTTTCGTCAGTGGGTGCAACAAGTTTCGCTTTTGGTAGCGACGGAGGTCCGAGATGTTTGGCGGAAAGACGAATGGCACGGTGCCTGGTTTGACCGCGCCTGCCGACCGAAAGTTGATGATGCTCTAACGCTACTGGCTCGGGAGTGGGAACGGCGAGCCACCACACTGGAGATGCAACACCTGGCGAACCCTCACTTGAGTCTGGCTGTGTTACTAGCTGCGGAGGGCGATTTAGGCCTTGCGTTAACGCTTCAACAAAGCCGTGACGCCATCGAATCCGCTCAGGAGCTTCTCAATAGGTTGAATGCAACGGAACCGGTATCCCGAGGAAATCCGGAAGAAACTGATGGGAAGCAGTTCGCCGGTGAGTCATCTGGCGTGAAACGTCGCCAAGTTCCGATCCAGGAAGTATCGCCGGAGCTATTGGCCGATCTTAGCGGAAGATATCCGCTGGGCGAAAATTTTTTCCCGCCGGAGCACACGTTTCACCAGCCATTTGAGGACGCCAATTGGGATGCAGAAGACGAATTGGTCAATCTGAGGGCCGGATTGTTGCTGAGGTGCCGGTCTGCAAGCACTCCGCCTGAGTTCACCAAGCTTCTTGTGGCGTACGATATCGATACTAAGGGCGGCCGGATCATCGTCAATCCGTCCGAAGCGGAACAAATCCGAACCATCTACAACCTCTACGTGGAGCACGGCTCGTTGCTACCGGTTCTGCAGGAAAGCTCGCGCCGCGGACTCGTGACTAAGCGGTGGACCACGGAAGATGGGAACGTTCGGGGCGGAAAGCCATTCACTAGAGGCGCGCTTCACGCGATCCTTACCAATGCCTTGTACACCGGAATGGTTGACCACAAGGGTGTACTCTATCCAGGCGAGCATGACCGAATCATCGATCAAGCGACCTGGGATCGGGTCCACGAAACGCTTCAGCGCAACGGCGGCGACAAGGGCGCTACTGTCAGAAACAAGCTGGGTGCGCTGCTGCGTGGGGTCCTTTTGTGCGTTCCGTGCGGAGCCCCGATGATGCACACCTACACGATGCGGAAAGCGAAACGCTACCGCTACTACGTCTGCTGTAACGCCCAGCAGAAAGGACGGCAGAACTGCGAGACGAAATCTGTTCCGGCGCACGCGATCGAATCCGCCGTCCTGGACAGCGTTCGCCGCATTGGAACCGACCCGAAGTTAGCGGAGGCGGTCGCTGCCGAGGCCCTTGACCAAATGGCGCGTCGGCGCCGCGAACTTGACCAGGAACTGAATGCCGAGCGACGGAGCCTCCGTCAGCTCAATCAGAATCTTGCTTGGGAGGCCGCGGACAGCGGTGTGGACTCCGGCGCCCGATTCGACCGGATCGTCGGTCTTCAACAAGAGATCGAAATCACTGAACAACGGCTGGCAGAACTCGCCGACGAACGGAAGGCCCTCGACTCGAAACGGATCAATGCCGAGGACCTCAGGCGCACTCTGGCCGAATTCGACGCCATTTGGTCGTCCCTGACCACCAGAGAGCAGGGGCAGCTAATTCACTTGCTGGTCGCCAAGGTCGGCTACGACGGACGGACCGGCAAAGTCACCGTCAATTTCCGCAGTGCCGGAGCCAAGGAGCTATGCCAAGCAAAAATCCAGTAATCGCAGTCACGACCCAGCCCGAGGACGGGTCAGTACAGGTCGAGGTCGCAATCTCGGTGCGGCCGCGGCGGCCCAAAGCCAGTGCAAACGGACGCGTCGCGCCTGCCGCCGAGACGTCCGCACTGCGGCGCATCCCGAGGGTCGCTCGCCTGATGGCGCTCGCGATCAAGTTTCAGGAAATGGTCGACCGTGGCGAAGTTCGGGATTGCGCGAACCTCGCGCGCTTAGGACAGGTTGATTATCCGGCTCCTCGTTCACAACGGCCTCCCGGCACCTAAAACGAACTTGCTAATTCCGGCGAGCTAAGTGATGGATGTGATCACCGCGGCAGAAGCCGTGAAAGGAGCATCCACATGATCACAGCAGAAGCAGAAACCGCCGAAGTTACGGCGACCAGCGAGCAGCCCAAAGGCACGAAAAAGGCCCCCGTTCGCGCACAGCGCGCCAACGTCGCGCCGTCCAAGGCCAAGTCGGCCAAGAAGGCGACCCACGCCAAGAAAGCGCCCAAGGGCCCGAAAAAGGGCACCGGTGCCGCCCGCGACGGCAGCAAGTCGGCCAAAGTGCTGGACCTGCTGAAACGGCCGGACGGCGCGACGCTGAAGGAACTGATGAAAGCCACGGGTTGGCAGCCGCACTCGGTACGCGGCTTCCTCTCGGGGGCGATCGGGAAAAAGATGGGCCTGACCGTCGCGTCCGAAAAAGGCGAGGACGGCGAGCGCCGCTACTCGGTCAAAGCCTGACACTCCGGGGAGTGCATCAGCCGCCGGGCCATGTTTCGGCGGCTTTTCTTTGTTCGATCGCTTCATAAATTCCGTTCTCCGTCAGATACCTGCGAATCGGATCAATGCCCGCCATCAAGCGCTGTCGCAGTTCACGGCTACCGATTCCAAGAGCACGTGCCCACGTCTCCATCAGGCTCTCCATGGGCGCTTGTTCGACTCCCATCAGTCGTAGAAAGAACTTAACCTTGCTCGTCGCTTCCGCTTCGTGACCTTTCCCCTCCTGCGATTCCCGCAGTTTCCGTACGCGGGCGCTCGCCTCCTCCAGTTGTTCCAATCTTCGGTACAGACGCTGCTTCATCAGCCTCTCTTTGAAATTTCTCGTCGGCTCACCAGGTTCCTCGCCGGTAGCGTCGGGCCGTTCGCCAACCGGGCTCGCGATGCTGACCAACTTGAATAATCCTTGGTTCGCGCGGCTTAAAATTGGGGTCGCCTTTTTCGGGATCGAAGCCATAACACTCGCCGCGGCGGCCATCAACGCAGTTGATGCGGATAAACCAAGCAGCCTCAGCAGGCGGCGGTAGTAGCTCGTCTTCTAGCCTCTCCAGCCTGCTCCGAATCCTCATGCGGCGGGACCTCCTTTTGGCCGCGTGCCTCTTGTTCGAGAATCCTCCACTCCGCATGCCAATCGGAGAGCGCCAGGCACAGGCCCTGCAGATCGGGATTGCCGGCGAGGATCTCTGCTTCGATCGCGGCGATCTCGCGCTTGCAGCGTTCTATGGGGTCGTCCATTCACGCCGGCGCTCCCGCGCGTTCCAGCGCCACTTCGGCGAATGAGCCACCGCCATCCAGAACGGCTTGATTGTCCGTGTACTGCGTCCATCGCCGCACGACGACATCGACGTACTTTGGCTCCAGTTCGACCAGCCGGGCCTGCCGCCCGTGCTTCTCACAAGCGATCAGCGTGGTTCCCGAGCCTCCGAAGACATCCAGCACCGTGTCCCGGCTCTTGCTGCTGTTCCGAATCGCCCGCTCGACTAATTCCACCGGCTTCTGAGTCGGATGCAGAACATTGGCTTGCGGCTTGTTCACAAACCACACGTCGCCCTGATCCCGCGCGCCGCACCAGAAGTGATCCGTGCCTTCGCGCCATCCATAAAGGATAGGTTCGTACTGGCGTTGGTAGTCCGAGCGGCCGAGTGTAAAACGATCCTTCGCCCAAATCACAAACGTGGACCAGTGCCCACCGGCAGCGGCGAAAGCCTTCTGAAGCGTGTGAAGCTCAGAGCTCGACATGCAGATGTAGACGGCTCCCTTGGTGACCGACAGAAGGTTGGCGCTGGCCTTGCGCAAGAACTCACCGAACTCGGCGTCACCCAGGTCGTCGTTCGTGATCCGTTTCTTCTCGCGCTCCCGGCGGGTACGCGCAGAGGAACCATATGCCACGCCGTAAGGCGGATCGCAGAACACCATGTCCGCCAGGCCCCCGTCCATAACTCTCTCGATGCTTTCCGACTGGGTGGCATCGCCGCAGTAGACACGATGGTCGCCGAGAATCCAGAGGTCGCCGGGAGCGCTGATCGCGACCTCTGCCATCTCCGGCACTGCGTCTTCATCGGCGTGGCCCGCGTAATCTTCGTCGTTCGCGAGCAATTCCGCCAGCTCCGATTCGCCGAAGCCAATCAGGTCCAGGTCGAACTCTTCCGCCTGAAGTGCCCGGAGCTCGACGCGCAACAGATCGGTGTCCCAGCCGGCGTTCAGGGCCAACTGGTTGTCGGCAATGACGAGCGCTCGCCGCTGCGCTTCGGTGAGATGCCCGAGCACAATTACCGGAACCTCGATCAGACGAAGCTTCTTTGCTGCCGCGAGCCGCGCGTGCCCGGCGATGACGACGTAATCGGGACCGACCAAGATGGGGTTGGTCCAGCCGAACTCCTGGATCGACGCGGCGATCTGCGCGATTTGCTCCTCAGAGTGCGTCCGGGCGTTGTTCTGGTAAGGAATCAGTTGCTCAACCGAGCACAAGCGTACCTGTAGCTCGTTCATAAATCCTCAAACCTATTCAGATGTTGGAGGGTTCTTTCGGAGGGTGCGCTGTGCGCTGGCCTATCGAACCGTGGCCCTGCTCTCTTTATAAGCGATTTTAAGCCGTTTGTACAGCGAAACCATCATACGTGACCGCTACATTTCCGCCCTTATCCTCTGGAAATTGAACAGCGAGAGCGAGAAATAGAGCCTGAGTTTGGAGCGCGTAGAGCGTAAGTCCTTCGGTGAATTGGTACCGCGCGGCCATCGACACGAGCCGTCTCTACCGCTACGCTCGGTCATGCTATCGAACGCACCCGCAGAGACGACTAAGTTGCCGAAGGCGGTTATAGACCGGATTCACCGCTATGCACGAGAGGGACGGGTCCCGCAGGCAAGCTACGACTACGACTGTTGCCGTCTGCTGGCGGTGGCGAACTGGCAGCTACCTGTCGCGCTACTCCGGAGCCCCCAGGACAAATTTACAGAAATGTGCAGTGCCGCATTGACGGAGTGGAAACGGGTAGCGTGTAAGCCCGCCCGTCGCAGGATCGGGAGCATCTAATCGAATCCAACGATTTTGCCGATCACAGAAGTCAGACGAGGGTGGTTATGAAAATCGAGAGCTGGCTGTCGTTTGTCGTTCTGTCTCTTTGCGGAATTCTATTCGTGCTTGGATTGATTAATGGCGCGCTATCGTAAGGATTGATCCGTCGGCCGACTGTCGGAATTGTGGGCCACGAGTCTAATCTTCTCTACCGTCTTACGTCTTTGCCGGGTGTAAGAGAATCAATCACAATCGCCCCGCACTCGACACCGGCAATCCACTTGCTAGTCGGCGGGTACATTATCAATGCTGTATGCATGCTGACGATTGGCTATGTTCGCGTTTCAACGGACAGGCAGGCTGAAGAAGGCGTTTCGCTCGAAGCGCAGGAGGCCAAGATTCGCGCGATGGCCACTGTGCAGGCACTGTCAGAGATTCGTAGTCTGCGTCGCCAGGGCCACACGCTTCGCGGCATCGCAGTGACGCTCAACAGTCGCGGGCACCGCACTCGTCGTGGTACGGACTGGCGGCTGGAATCGGTAGCCAGAGTGATAAAGCAACAACGCTCCGCCGCGGCTTAACACACTGGATTTCCACTGCCGTCCAGCATAGGCTCCAGGATCACGACAGATCCGAAGCTGTCCCGCAAGTAAAATTTGACGGAATATCCTTCTTCGGTGAGAAGCCTGAGATCTTTCCTGATGGGCAACGCGCCTACCACAGTGCCCTCGATCCTGTTGGCACCAGGTGTCCAGTTGGCTCCATGATGCTCGTGATCTTGAGGGTTCTCTTCGTAGATCTCAAGATCGTATTCCGCGATATCGACAAGCTCTGCTCCAAGGAAAACATTACCGATCCCGGCTATTTTGCGGACAGGTCGGAACGACATCGGATGAAGAATACACCCTAGCCGCTAGGGGAGCAAGCCGATCTGATTCAAGTCCATCGCCACGGAATTCCTGCGGCGGACGCCTTACCCTTGTTTCATTGCAGGCCCGACGCCCTTTCCTTAAACTGGCAGTGTATCAAACGCGCTCCTAACAACCGATCTTGTACTGTGAGTAAACCATTCCACCTGATGACTCCCGCGGAACGAACCGCCGCCCGGATTGCCCAGAATCGGGCTATTTCTGAAAAGGTAGGCGAGAGCGCGAGTCCGAAGCCTCCAGTTGGTTCCAGCCGCGAGTTTATTCGCGGAACACCCGAAGACCGCGCGAAGTCCGGGAGCGTGATCCGCAAAGTACGGCAGTAGGGGTCTTCAAAGCGAAATACCACGGTTGCGACGGTCAAGCACGCTCTCGCAATAAGCCTAGACACCGCCCGGCGCCCGCTCTGCGGTGAATGGTCGCTCGTCAAGGCCAGTTCTTCGTGGGATCGCGGCGACCTTGAACATACGTGGATACGGCACGCGCCGCCCGGCACTGAGTGACGACGGAGGAGATCGGAACACGTAGCCCGCTCTTGGCTTAAAGTGCCGGAGAGTCGCTGGCCGGGAAAGACTCCTCAGACGCTTCGTCAATCGCTGCCTCCCGAATCCGTACTATTTCCGCTTCTGCTCGCAGCCAGTCGTCGAGTTCTGAGCCCGATTGCCCACCCCGCAAAAGATAGAGATCATAAGCCCGCCTCCGAATTCGCTCTGCAGTCTCTTGCCGTTGCATACATAAAGGATAACTATTGAGAGCGCTCTAAGACGGCTTTGCGAGCCTCACGCGCGCCACGTCGCGCTGCAAGCGGCGACCTGCCGGAAGACGGCGGCCCAGCGTTCCCGCTCGCTTGTGTTCGCCGATATGCAGTGACGCGACGGAGGCGTCGCCTCACTTTACGGGCGTGAATCGGTAATCGCCGGAGACGTGCATTTCCATCAAATATTTCACGTCTCCTTTTTCGTCGAAAACGAACCGGATGCCCCAGGCGCCGAAGCCGGTGAATGTATTGTCCGACACGGCCACAAGCTGATAGTTGGGCTTTCCGACGACGCCTGCGAATAGTTTCCCGTTAGACGTGGTGACCGCGATGGTCCGCAGGACCGGCTCGTTCTGCCAGACGTCGAGCTCCTTATAGTTGCCCACGTATTTCGCGAGGATCTTGGGATCGACGTTCACTTCGGCTTTCTTCGCGTCAGAGGCCTTACCCACCAGATGCTCGCCGTAGACCTTGGTCTCCAGGCAAACGAATTCGATCAGCTCGGTGTCGGGCGTGTAACGCAGGTCTAACTTTATGGTCCAGGGCTTGGAATAAACCGATGGGTCCGAGTACGTGGCTTCGATCTCGACGTGCCCGAAATCTATGCGGCGGTAGCGTTCCGTCACTCTGAGGGCTTCCGAGTGGGGATGACCATCGCTATCGAGCCAGGTCTTCGCGTTGTAGCCGTTGCTTTCGACGACGAGCGTATCGCCATCCCAATGGCCGACGGAGTAACCCATCCAGCTGGGGTTCGGATCGGCTTCGAGCTTCCGGCCATCCATAAAGATCATGCGGTAGGTGAGGTCGGGATGGAGAAAGACGATCACGCCGGGATTTTGAACAATCCGCAGCATGCCACTGGACGCGGCCCCCCCGTCGGAGTTGATGTAGTGGGGACCTTCCGGTTGACACAGCACGGCGGGGTTATCTTTCCCCAAGGTTTCCATGCGCTGTTTGCTCAGCGCATCGGCCCAGGGCTGAACGTCGCCCGCTTTTCCGTCCTTGATGACGTTGCGATCGTAGGAGGAAACACGGGTGAATAGGCCCGTGAAATCGGGCTTGCCCTCGGCGGTGCGGGGCGTAGGTGCCGCAAGATTCGGTTTGCCGTCGGCCGTGCGGGGAATGCCCGGAGTTTGGAGAGTGGCCCACTGCGCCAGGAGCGGACTGCCAGCGGCCGAGATTACAAAAGCGAAAACGATTGGGAACTTCATCAAAATACCTCCGCCATTCCGAGTATCTGCGAGCCCCAAATCGGGCATCGTTCAATGCTATTCCATCCTGCGAGATGACGCCAGTACAGCGTGCCTCCAGACGGTCCAGACCGTGTTCCCTACTTCGCGGGCGGCTCCAGTTGAGCAGCACGTGGATGGGGTTGGCGACATCGCCGGCCGATCAGGAACTGCCCAAGTCCTGTATTACGGCGCATCCGGAAGTTTCGCGCTCCGGTGATTCCGCTTAGCGCGCGCCTGACCCACTCGCTAGATCAGTCGTGATGGAAAACGCGCTGGCGTCCCGGACGTGCCTCGTCTCAGAGCGGGCACAGGAGAAAAGACGGACCTTCCAACGGAACCGGATTTTTCAACGTTGTGACGTTACCGGACGGTGACATCAACCAATCGGCGAACACAAGCGAGCGGGAACGCTGGGCCGCCGTCTTCCGGCAGGTCGCCGCTTGCAGCGCGACGTGGCGCGCGTGAGGCTCGCAAAGCCGTCTTAGAGCGCTCTCAATAGTTATCCTTTATGTATGCAACGGCAAGAGACTGCAGAGCGAATTCGGAGGCGGGCTTATGATCTCTATCTTTTGCGGGGTGGGCAATCGGGCTCAGAACTCGACGACTGGCTGCGAGCAGAAGCGGAAATAGTACGGATTCGGGAGGCAGCGATTGACGAAGCGTCTGAGGAGTCTTTTCCGGCCAGCGACTCTCCGGCGCTCTAAGAGGATGTTGAAAAAGGGGACAGACTACTCTGTCCCTACTCGTAAAACTCATGATTTCACGTTACAACGTGGGAGTGGACAGAGCGGTCTGTCCCCTTTTTCAACAAGCTGCTAAAGGAAGTCCCGTCGTCCCTGATTTCGGCGATGCGATCGCGGTAGCGCTTGACAAATTCTTCAGCGACTGTGGCCAGAGACCACTTCGGAACTCCTTCTCTCTTGCTGATTCCAAGCCATCCGGCCGAACCCATTTCAGCGCGAATATATCCGAGCCGCAGCGCGTACTCAAATCCGGGCGACGATGGTACGAGGCCAAATACCTTCCCTTTAAGGTCACACCACTCCTCTAATCGGTAACCGAAGAGTGATACGTGCTTGGCACTCTTCTGGCGCTCGACAAGGAAGCGGCCGTACATCATCACTATTGAAAGGTCTGGGTTCGGCAGGTCACCAATTACGGGATAGCCCAGATCCAGCGTCAAGCGGCTGGCGTTCGTTGGCCACCGCGATCAGGACAGAAGCGATGCTTGAAATCTCTCCTGGCGTCCCGAGTTTATCGAGAAGTTCATTCAGATCAGGTGAAACATCAAGTTTGAAATAGTGCCGCAAGAAAGAAAGCTGAGTCAACGCCAAGGCTTTTTTAATGATGTGGCGCGGCCGGCGGTCTAGAATGCGGATTGCCTTGCGCTCCTCTTCGGCGAAAGCCACCACCATCCGATGATAGGCCTGATAAGTTCTAAACGGTCGCGCAGGCCGCTCCATTCGGGCTCAGCGTACCGATCCAACTCAAGGCCAAAATCGGTCAAGAACTGGCCAAACTTCCTGGGCGGCTGCCGATCACTCAGAAGGAGGCCCGCTCGCTCAAGACTGTCAAGAAAACGGTCGCCCAGGTGTGCCACGTCCGTCAGTAACGTCGCGCGCGACCGTCCCAGCTTCCCACAGTTGCGAAAATGTCTTGCGAGTCCGATAATCGTCTTCGCTCTCCGCCTTTCACTGCCGTTGCTGAATCTCCCGGATTCTAATGCGGTCCTGATCAGATCCACGGTGACGCGCTTTTCTTGAGATACCTTGGCAATGACAAACGTCAGACAATGTTCCAACTCGAATTCGGTGGCCACACGAGTGTAAATCAGATGCCCGTAGTTCTACGGTGATCGTTATACGCAAGTTGGAACACTGGCCCGATAAGCAGCATTAACGTATGCTATTTTGCTGGACCCAATTGACGGTTCCATCCTGATTGAGCACAGCAGCCTGAGGCGTCGGGCTCGGCAGCGTAAAAGAGCCCTAGCAGGCTGCTGAAAAAGATACTCGGCGCAGGCTCGTCACCCTCACCGACGAGCTTTTTGCGGGCATTTTCGTGGAGCTTGTATGCCCGAATCGCCGGTTTGTTGGCGTTCGAGCACACTTCTCCCCGGGCTTATGCGGAGGGAACCACCGCGAGGTTCCTCATCCGCACCAGATTGTAGGCCGCCGCCGCGAAGGTGAACACCCACCCGACTTTGAAGATTCCACGATGCCGCGTCTTTCGCAACATGCCCACCGTCTTTAACCACCCGAATACTTCTTCGATCCGTTTCCGTTTACGCTGGCTCACCTGGTATCCGGCATGCCGCGTCGTGCGGCCGTCAACCGCGCTGCCCCCAGATCGATTCGTATTCTGCGACACGTGCGGCGTCACGTTCCGTTCGCGCATTTCGCCGACGAACCCCCACGTGTCATAGCCTTTGTCGGCGCCCACCGTCACGCGCTTGTCGCCTTCGATCCGCTCGGCCATCTCGACGGCGGCGTCGCGCTCGGCCGTGCCGCTCGCCATCACCAGTGCGGTGTCGATCACTAGTCCGTTGCGATTCTCGATCAACACGTTTCCGCAAAAAGCCAGCTTCGACTCGTGTCCCGAACTCTTCCGCGCCAGCCGCGCCTCCGGGTCCGTGGTCGACTGATGCGTGTCGTTGCTGCGCTTTTCGCCATGAAAACTCACTGTCGGGTTGCCAGGATCGTCCGGCGGCGGAGCCTGATTGTGGTCCTTGCGTTGAAAGCTCTTGTGGCTTGCCCAAGCTTCGATGAGCGTGCCGTCCACACTGAAATGCTCATCCGACAGCAGGTCGTTGGCGCGCGCCTGATCGAGCACCTGTGCGAAGAATTTCGCGGCGATCTCGCCCTCCAGCAGCCGGTCGCGATTCTTGCTGAACACCGTGGGCACCCACACCGGCTCGTCCATGTTCAATCCCACGAACCAGCGGAACAGCAGGTTGTATTCGAGTTGCTCCATCAACAGTCGTTCGCTGCGAATCGAATAGAGGAGCTGCAACAGCAGCGCCCGCAGCAGCTTCTCCGGCGCGATCGAGGGCCGGCCCCAATCGGGATACATTTGTCCAAACGATCTCGATAGTCCTTTCAGTGCCACATCCACCATCCCCCGGATCGGCCGCAGAGGATGGTCCGCGGGCACGCGCCGTTCCGGCGAAACGTAACTGAACATCGCACTTTGCTGGGTATCTTTTCCGCGCATAGGGGTCGAAACATTATGACGAGACTTTCCCTTCGAGGGTCACGCTCTAACAAAGTTTCTTTTTCAGCATCCTGCTAGGACCGGCGGCCCTACTCTTCGCCTACGGTTTTTTAGCGAGAATCAAAGGCGAATGCGAGTGGACGTCGAGGGCACGCGGCGAAACGAAACCCGCCTCAGATAGCCAGCCGCTGATCTCGTTGAATGAAAATGTATCGCCCTTTTCGGTATTCACTAGCATGTTCACTGCGAAGAACAGCCCTACCACTGGCTCGGTTCGCTCGTCGTTCACCAGAAACTCGGCGATCGCGATGGTGCCGCCGGAGGCCATCGCTTCGAAGGCCTTGCGCAGTAAGACCCGGCTCCGTTCCTCGCCTTCGCCGTGAAGTATGTGGCCCAGGGTTGCGATGTGGTGATTGCACCCGAAATCGGCTGCGTACAGGTCGCCTTCGACGAACTGGAAGCGGTCGCCCACGCCGAAACGGGCGGCAGTTTTGCGCGTCACCGGAATCACCTCCGGCCAGTCCACAGCCGTCACGTGAACGCGCTCCGATCTCTGCGCGAGCGCGATACCCCACACTCCGGAGCCTGCCGCGAGGTCGAGCACACGAACCGGAGGTCCCGCACCGTCGAGGTCGAGCGCGCCGGCCAAGGCTTGCGCCGAAGGATAGCTCAGGGGGAAAATGTCTTCCACGAATCTCTGAAAAAAGGCACCCCCGGTTTCTTCTCGGTTGACAGACAGCGTTGGTTTGCCGGTCGCGACAACTTCGTTCAAGTCCAGCCAATTGGGAATTAATTGCTCGCTGCAATGGCGGATCAGGCCGCCCTGGAAACCGGGCTTGGTGCTGACCAGAAACGCTGCGCTTTCCGCCGTAAGCGCGTAACGGCCATTGGAATCTTTCTCCAGAAGTTTCAACCCAACGAGCGCGTTCATGATCGCGCTCAATCCCCGCGCGGAAGCCCGCGTTGCCGCCTGGACCTCGTTGAGGGTTTGTGGACCATTGTCTAAAACGTCGAAAATCCCATGGCGAACAGCGGCTTCTAAGATCAGTGGCGGCGCGTAGCCCCACGTCATCTGCATGATCCGCTCAGGCGTAACCTGTGATTGGGCTAGGGTGCTCATAATCCTCCGTCGACGCTTTCATTCTACAGTCTGGAGGTGCCCGGCAACCCCGCCCTCGGCAGCGAAATCGGTCCCGTTAACCACCATTATCGGCGGCGAGTTTATATATTTCCAGGACTGCGCCCAACTCGGCTTCGACTCCGCCCGCGAATCCACGCCGGCATTGTTGCACGGCTGAGGCATAAAGGGATAGGATTTAAGCCGTCGCTGAATCAAAGAGAGGATTGTTCTAACATCGGACCAGTATGAATGTGAACGTTGAGCCTTTCGAGATTGAGGTCAAGACCCGGCGCGGCATAACGGTTCGCGCGGATGTGTACCTGCCCGGTGCCGGCAAAGGGCCGTTCCCGGTTCTGCTCGCGGCATCGCCCTATCAGAAGACGTTCCTCCGGCGTCTCCCCGCGAATTGGGTTTTCCCTTTCATGGAATATGGTCCGGTCCAGATGTATCTCGACAATGGGTATGCCTATGTCGCGATGGACGTCCCTGGCAGCGGCCGTTCGGAAGGCGACTGGGACCCTGTCTCGCGGGAGGAAGGCGAGGCCATTTATGACACGATCGAGTGGATCGCCCAGCAAAGCTGGTCCACCGGCAAGTCAGGCATGATCGGCCAATCGTATTATTGCTGGAGCCAGTGGAATGCCGCGCGCACCAGGCCGCCGCACCTCACCACGATCGTCGCCTACGACGGCGCGTGCGACATGTATCGCGACTGGATGTATCAGGGCGGCATCCCGGTCATTGGTTTCCTGGGCGCGTGGATGATGGGTGCGATGCTGTTGCAGCATCAGGCCGAAGGACACGGCATCCGCGGAGGAAACCGCCACCTGGCGCTTCCCGACATGCTCAGCCATCCCTTCGATGACGAATGGCAGCGCCGTCGGGCGCCCTACTGGGAGCTTGATAAAGTCGACATCCCCGTATTTTCGATCGGCGTCTGGGGAAAGGCGACGCTCCATCTTCGCGGCAACGTCATGGGCTATGACCGGGTGCGCGGACCGAAGCAATTGCTCATCACTCACCCGCAGACGTGGCAAGCGGCGCAAGCGCTCTTCGAAGACGAAGCATTCCATAAGCGCGAAATCTTGCCGTGGTATGAGCACCATCTGAAGGGTGTTTCCAATGACGTTATGATGCGTCCGAAGGTGCGCTTTTTCGTGAATGGCGAGGATCAGTACCGCTCGGCCGAATCCTGGCCGCCGCCGGATGTGAAGCCGGCTTCGTATTATCTATCGGACGCGAAAAGCGGCGTGGTGAAATCGCTCAACGACGGATCGCTGGTGGAGGCGCTGCCGACGACCGCACAGGAATCGACCTCGTGGTCTTATCCCGATCCAATGTGGAATGCCGGCACCACGACCTTCGACGCCAGCGGCGTGCCCGATCATGTCGCACGCGTGAATACGTTCACAAGCGCGCCGTTCGAACGCGAAAGGGAATTTACAGGTCACGGTGCTTTGGTGCTGCACGCTTCCTCCGATCAAAAGGATTTCGAGGTGATGATCAAGGTTCAGATTCTCTCACCAGGGCCGCACGGGATGCGGGCGCGCAAAGTGACGCAGGGTTGGCTCAGGGCGTCACACCGCGCCGAAGACCCGTTGCAGACCCAGGAGATGCGGCCGTTCCACAGCCATCAGCGGGCCGATCCGGTGGAACCGGGAACGATCTACGAATTGCGGGTGGAGCTTCTGCCCATGTCGTTCCTGGTGCGGCAGGGAGAACGTCTAAGGCTTGAAATCAGCAATTACGATTCGCAAATTGTCGATCAACCCATGACGCATTTTTACGGGCAAAAAGTTGGGTGCGACACGTACTGCCACGATGCGGCGCATCCCTCGCGCCTGATGCTCCCCGCGCGGCGGAGTTGAACAGCCTGAATTAGGTCCTGGTGAACGCATTAGAGGCGTCGGCGCGACGAGCCTGCGGCGGAAAGTGCGGCGTGTGGCAAGCAGGAATCCGCCCGTTGTGACGTGTTATCGGAAGCGATCCGCCGTGCCTTCGTAACTTCCGGATTCGCGACAATTCGTCCACTATCCGGGAAGCGTCCCTTCAACCGGTGGCACGTTTCTCGTCAAAATCCGCAAGCTCGCAACTTCCGACTAGCTCCGACTAGCTCAATTGACATCGAAAATGGTAAGTCATAGACTCTTCTCCATGAGAAACCACGTCTCGAAATCGTTCGGTTTGGTGGCCGGGGTGCTTTTGGTCTCTGCCTCGCTTTGGGCTCACCACGGTACCGGCACCTCCTACGACACCAAACATGTCTGGACAACCTGGGCCACAGTTGTCGAATACCGCTATCTCAATCCGCATCCTTCGATGGCCTTCGACCGTACGGATAAAAACGGCCACGTCGAACATTGGGAGTCGGAAGCCGGGAACAATCCATCGCAACTCGCTCGCACGGGCTGGACGAAGTCCCGGAGCATGGAGGCTTTGAAGCCGGGAACCCGGGTGAAGCTCTACCTCGCCACCGCGCGCGCCGGCGGATACACTGCCGTCGTGGTGAAGATTGAAAATGAGAAAGGCGAAAGCATCGTCAGCGAGAAGGGAGACGTGGAAGCCGTCGATCTGGACGGCGTTCCCGGCGGCTACCAACCAAACAAGGACGGCAAATAAGGAGACGTAGATAAAGGAAGGAATGACCATGACAAACAACAGGGGGTTGGCCAACAGCGGTTTGGCGCGATTCTCTTGGCGCGCCGTAAGAGTGCTTGCTCTCACGGCCGTTCCGGTGTTTTTGCTGGTCCAAAGCTCCGCGGCACAGAATGCGGCTAACGTGGCTCGCGGGACGAACGCGGACAGGTCAGTGCCTTCGGATAAAGACACTAGCCCATACGATAAGCATGACTTCACCGGGCTGTGGGCCCACAACCCGGGGGTATTCCACCAACCCGCGTGCCCGGAGTGCCGCGACCCTGGGCCAGGCATTCCTGGGGCCTACGGCTTCTTCGGCGATGTTCCACCACGGACTCCCGCGGGCGAAAAGAAGTTCCAGATGAACAGGCCCACCAAGGGCTTGGAGCTGGGAAGCGAAAATGCGAACGCCCGTCCTGACGTTGACATCGCTTATCGCCGGGCGACTCAGGCGGCGCTGTCCAACGATCCGGAGGAGCACTGCGAGCCGCTGGGATTGATGCGCCTGGTGGCCTTTTCCGGTGGTAACGCGGCGATGCAGATCATTCAGAACAAGGAAATCATCGCCCAAAAGTTCGAATGGACCTGGGATAACCGCGAAATCTGGACGGACGGAAGAGAGCTTCCCAATGTGGACGATTACCTGCCGCGCTTTAATGGGTACTCAGTCGGCAAGTGGGAAGGCGACACGCTGGCGGTGACGACGGTGGGCCTTGACGACCGTCAATGGGTGGACGCGTTCGGTTATCCGATCAGCGAAAAGGCGGTGCTGGAGGAGCGCTACACGCGCCCGAGCCCGAATCGCCTGCGAGTGGAAATGACGCTCACCGATCCGGTGATGTACACCCGGCCCTGGCACGCCAGCCCCAAGGTCTGGGCTTTGATCCCGAAACAAGCCATGTCGATCGGCGGCTGGTCGGGACTTGTGGAAGACCGCTGCGTCCCCACCGACACCACGCTCTATCGCTCCATCCAAGATTCGGCGGCCGGCCTGAAAAAATAGGACGTGACCAGGCCGTTTTTTCAACGAGCCGTCACACCTGGGTCAACAAAGCGCTCCGTGTTCCGTGAACGCGGAGCGCCTCTTTTCGGCTACGGCGCCTGCCTCCGCGTGAGTATATTCAAGAATTTAGTACCCACCGCTTTCGAGCAAAGAAGGCGGCACTATGCTGGTTCAACGAAGTCTAGCCGATCAGAAAGCGGATTACTCTGTATGACGGCGCACCCGGTAGCTATCCGGTTTCCCGATCGTGGTCCTACTGAAAATGACCTCGTTAACGGTCATTAACGGAAGCGATCTCGCAAGCAGAACCCGCTGTCTGATCGGGTAAATTTGGCTGCATCACCCAGATGGCGCTCTGTCCCGGTGACAAACTCGGCCCGTACGAAATCCTCGCGCCGATCGGCGCCGTTAGCGAGCCGAGCAAGGCGTCGGATTCCAGCCCGACGCGTCCGGCTGTTTGCGAAAATGCACGCTGCCGTACATCGGCTGGAACAGATACGCCGGATCGTCGATAATCATCGTGATCAGCAGGTATGACTCGCCGGTCGGCTCGTCGACGCGATCGTAATACTCGGTGAGGACTGCGTTCGCGCTATACGGCACTCCATTTTTTCGTAAGTACCCGGGCTTGAACTTCGTGCTGATCACCTTCAGAGAACCGCCCGGCGCGAGTTGCGGCGGTCCGAATCCGAGGCCGCCGTAGGTCAAAAATTCCCAGGAAGCATTCGAAACACCCTGCCAATCTCCTCCGCGGGCCGGCGGTGCACCGAACGCGAACAGGCGCGTCTGCGTTCCCGCGTCGGTTTCCACTTTCAGCGTGTCCTCGCCTTGCCAGGTGATGTGAATGCGTCCGGGCTGGCGCATGATGTTCGCGGCTCCATAGGCCCGGCACTGCTCGCCCGCGGCTTCGTCTTTGGCCGGATCCCAGGCGTCGGCGATCTTGCGTCCGGCGGGATTTAACGCAACGCCGAGATAATCGCCCTTCGGCGGCGTGACCATGCGAAAACGCCAATCCTCGCTCACGACCGACAACCAATAACCGGTGATATCGATCGGCGCTGCAGCCTTGGAAGTCTTCGGAGCCGGGCCGCGGCCCTGCGCGTGGAGGCAAATGCCTGTCACGAGGAACAGGCTGGTGACACACATCGCGCGGGCGAGATATTTAAGTCGTTCGAGGCGCACCGATGTCTTCTCCATAGCGCTATTTCTCCATCAGCTCTACTTCGCCGCCGCCGGGGGCGGCTGCTTCAGGCTGGTATAAACGGCCTCGACGAACATGTCGGTGGTCCACGGGCCGCTGGTCGCGCCATAGAGCGGATCATAGTCGAAGGTGAGCTTGGCGGCCTTCACCTGATCGAGCGTCGCGCCCTGTCTGATCATGGCCCGCACGCGGTCGCGCACGATCGCCAACATCTCGCGATACTCCGCGACGTCGTATTCGTCGCACAGGCGTCCGTGCCCCGGAATGATGTACGTGCCGCCCTCTTCGTCGTGCTTGTAGACGGTCTTATCGAGAATTGCGTTCAGCGCGTCGATTTCACCCTGGATACTGCCTCCATTCTTGACATCGATGAACGGATACTGCGTCGTGTTGAAAATGTCACCGGTCGCGATCACTTCCGAATGGCGAAACTGCACGATGCTGTCGCCGTCGGTGATCGCGTTCGGCATGTAAAAGATGTCGATACCCTCGTCGTTGAAGAACTTTCTTCGGCGGCCGCGCACGTATGTATCCGAAGGCCAGCCTTCCGAGGCCACCTTCACCTGCGCATCGGGAGCGCTCAGGCGATATTGCACGTTCAGGTTCGCGATGATCGTCGCGCCCCTGCCGGCATCGCCAAACTGCCCGGAGAAGAACGATCCCTCGGTACTGGGATCGTATCCCGCGGCGCGCAGCTTCACATTGCCGCCGACGTGATCGCCATGGAAGCTCGTATTCACAATGAACGTGATCGGTTTGCTGCTGAGCTTGCGAACTGCGTCGATGATTTTGTCCGCCAGCGTGCCGGTGCCGGAATCGACCACCATCGCTCCTTCGTCGCCGATCTGTACCGCGATATTCGCGCCGTCACCGACCAGCATGTATACGTTGCCCTGCACCGGGAGCACGTGGATTTCGCCGTCATGCGGTGTAGGATCGGGCGCGACACGTCCACGCGCGGGCCCGCGCGGCAGCACTTCCGCCATCCCCGCGGCGTCGGTGGCCGCCGCATCTTTGACCTTGGTCTTGAACTCCGGATACATGGTCTCCGGGCCGCCCAGCGCGCCCACTAACGGAACCTGGTTTTTCGTCGCGAATTCGCGGAGGAAAGGATTTTGACCGAACAGGTAATTCGGAATCTGGTCGGGAGCGCGGTCCAGAATCTGTTCGCCATCGTCGCACGCATAGAGCCACGCGTTGGGATCGCGATTGAACCGCTGCATGGTGACCGTTTTGCTGAGTGGCTCGGCGAGGTAGGCGGGATCGGTGGTCACCGCGAAATAGGTGATGAGGTCGCCGTGACGGATGAAATGCTCGCGCAGGGTTGCGTCGTCGGTTTGTACTAATCCGTTCGCGCGAACGAACCCGCGCTTGATGTGGTCGGTCGAAATGGAGAGAACGTTGCCTTCCCATTTGCCGGTGGAGAATCCCGCCCAGGTGTGCGCTGCGTAGGGCGGGGGATGCGGACGCCCGTCCATCCAAATCGTGCGTGTGCCTTCGGTGATCTGCCCGTACATCTTGATTGCGACAAGGCTCTGCGTGTGCGGATCGCGTTCCTGCCAGAAGCGGAAGTTTCCGATGTCGTAATAGAAGTACGGAGGCACGTAGCCCGCGCATTGCTCCTGGCGGACCGTCATGCGCGATGCGGTCCAGGAGAGTGCGTAAATGCGGCTCGCTTCGTTGATCGGGATTCCGCCGAAATCAGCGACGGCGCCGGCGGCTGTGCCGAGGTTCGCGTCCTGATTCGCGGTGAGGGTCCAGGACCCGGAAAGGTCAACGCCCTCGGGCGATGGTCCCGCCCCGAACAGTTCAAAAAAGCCCTGGCCGAAAGAAAACCCGGCGGTAACAAGTGCGATTACGATCAGCTGCAAGCCCTTCATGGTTTTTCCTACCCCAAGCCTCACCGTGCGCGAAAAAGTTTCGAATGAATAGAGACGTTATCAATCCCGGCAGGTCATGTCAATGCACCGGCCCACGCAGCGCCCGGGTGGAATCCCGCCCAATCGTTCTACCTGTGGATCTGCGGCAGACGGATTCGGGGTGTAGGCGCAGGCACGGCCCGTTAAGACGTGTTATCGGCCAATTAAACCTCGGAGTAGCGCGAGATCGAGACTTTCGGACCGGGAGCGCCCGAGTTTCGAAGTTGCCTTGCAGAGTTTTTTGAGCAGAGCCAGAAGCGTTGCTCGCTCCGTCTCGGACAGAACTCTGGCCGCGGACTCCATCGCATCGGCGTGATTTTGAAGTCCACGGAGATGAGCGCGCGCCCCTTCGTGTTAATTCCATGATGCGAACGCGGCGATCTCTAGAATTGCGAAGCGCCACGGTAAGATTGGTTAATCCTTTATGGGGCGGAAAATAGAATGGCTATCGCGCGATGCGACAATTGTGCTTCCCTGAGGCGCCTGAAGATACTCTTTCCCTATCGTCATCGGTTTGGACATGGCGCTTTTATGCCTTGCGGCGCTTACAATTGCGCAAGGCCGGCGTGGCTTTGGCTCAGCAAAGAGGAGCAGAGAGACTACGATAACGGACAGCGCTTTTTTGCGGTTGCCAAACAGTTTCAAGGTATTCAGGTGGCATAATTTGATCTCAGACTTCGCTGACCTATCGCTATCTTCATGTTCGCCAGATTCACCAAGCACCGGGGGAAGCTTCCGCTCGGTGGATTAGCATCATGTTGGGCCGCGCGGAAAACGTGAGTTGTATCAAAAAAGAAGGCCGGCGCAGCTTACCGAAGCTCATCCTTCGGATTTCGAGTGGAGCAGCGCGCGGGGTGTTAAGAGGCATGATCGGAACTCAACAAGTTTGAGAATCCGTTTGTTTATCGTCTCCAACGCGTTCTCTCTGGTCTGCGTCGCGCTCAAGTTTTGCATACCGCGAACGCAGAATTTCAGCCAGGGTGAGACCGCCTATACCTCTCTGAGGCACGTCCGGCGGCAATCCCTGGCGCGCCCGCACAGCGTATCGCTCGCGAAGGAGCTCCGCTATCCCGGGAACGCGTTGCCGACCTTCCGCTTCGATGAGCCCCTCAAGCTTGAGAATCCGCTTAGTGATCGTCGTCTTCATTGCGTTCGCCACATTCAAGGAGCCGCGCGGAGGCTTGCTCCCACTGGCCCATTATGATCTTGCCAACCTTGCAAACCGCGAGTCTCCGCGCCATGTTCCCGCAGAAACCTTTCCAGCTCCTCCTAATTCAAGCCATCCGGGATCTGGCCGAGGTTTACGAGGCCAAGTGGGCCCGTGGGCAGAACCCGCATTCACCGAGGATTTCGATACACCTGTCCTGATCTAAGGCCAGTCCCCAACCGGCTAAGCACGCCACCCACAGAAGCTGCGGCTTGTCGACATGAAATCGGTTCTCAAACTTTCGCACCCTGTTATCGACGGTTTTCATCTTCGGTGCGACCCGCTTGCCGTCGTCTCTTCACTGCGCGCGCGATTTAAGCGGGTCGACCATCCCGTGCCGCGACGAATTGCACGACCATAACCTCGTTCTCGCCGATCTCTTCCTCGGTTGGTCGCGCGAAGTGCTCGCTTCCGGGCCCCACGAAGATCAATACTGCGCGCAAGTCCCTTCGAGGAGCTAACGTCCTTTCTACCTCGTTTAAACGTCGCGCGAAATTTTGGCGAAACATCCCAGCTTCCTTGCGAGCTGTGCTCGCCAGTCATATTCAACTGCGCCGTCCACCCGTGGAGGTTTCGGCGGCTCGTTCAAGTTCGGCCACACGCGCGCTTCAATATCTTCCAGCTCGATCCCCTTCATGGCACGATCAAATACGCAGTCAGGCCATCGCAAGGATGCAGCAGGCTACGAGCGCTGCTGGCGCGGTCGCCCTCAAGCTTATGACCGATCCAAATGCACCGGCGGCGGTCAGGCAAGCCCAAGACGCAGGAGTGAACGTGGAGTGTGCGCTTGTCGAGGGCGTCTCAGGGAACGAGAGCGCGCCGCGCACGGTTCCGATAATGACCCATAACAGGTAGTTCCGCACTCGGCGCTGTCTTGCGTGCTCTGGACGTCCGCAATTAATGGACGCTGGCTTCCCGCCTGTCAAAATTCAAGCCGTGCTTGAAACGCGATCATGCGCGGGGAGCTATCGCCGCCCAACCCCACCCCGAGCAATCCCGTCGGCGGTGAGGTTGTGGAAGTGAAGGCGCCAAAGCCTGTTTGGGTGGAAGGCTTGCCGGGTATACCCGCAATCACATTCGACGACAGGCTGAAGTTTGGGTGGTTGAACAGGTTAAAGAATTGGCCGTCGATGCGCAATTTCAATCGCTCCTTGAGAGTGAACCACTTGGTGAGATACAGGTCGCTCCAAATGAAATCGGGACCTCGCAAGGCGTTGCGTCCCAGATTTCCAAACTGACAGCTCCGCGGCGTGTCGCCGCCCCCGCAAGCGCCGGTACTGGGATCGACACTGGAAACGAAGGCATTCGGGTTCAGCCACTGAATCGTACCGGGCTGCGTGACGCCCGGAATCGCATTGTGCTCGTACAGCGGCACGCCGGGAACGACACTCGCAAATTGCGGGCCGCTGCCATTCACGATGCCGTTTCCATTCGCGGAGTAGGGCGCGCTCAAAACAGAGAATGGCAACCCGCTGTGCCAAAAAGCCGATCCAGAAACCTGCCAGCCGTTCAGCGCAGTACCAAAGCGGCCGCGGAGCTTGATCGGCAGTTCATAGAGGTAGCTGGCGGTGAAGTTGTCGCGCACATCGTAATCGCAGGGGCCGCGGTCGCGCTGAAGATCGCCAGGGATCGGCGAAAGAATGCCTCCCGCGGAGAACGACAGGAATCCTCCGTTCGACACGGTATCGATGCAATGGCTCCATGTGTAGTTCGCCTGGACTTGCAATCCGTGGCCGAGCCGCTTCTCGGCCGTCGTTTGCAGGCCGTTGTAGTGGCTATTCGCGCCGGTGCTGAGTTGCGTCACGGCTGCGAACCTCGGATCGGCCGGTCCGCCGTAAGGGAACGGTGCAAAGCAGCCCTGACACACGGTCTGATAACCGTTCATCTGGGTGGTGTAGGGCTGGTTCACGGCGCGCGTTCCAACATACTGAGCGCGCAGATTGATCGTGTTGCCGATCTGGTGCTCCAGCGCTAAGCTCCACTGCATGAAATAGGGCGCGTGCAGCTTTCCGTCCGGCACGGCCGTAATCGCCACGGGTTGCAAACATGTATTCGGATTCGAGAGCCCCGGATTTGACGGCGATGCCGCGCAGGAGAGTTGCCCCGTGGCGAAGCCCGTGGTGAAGATCCGATTGGCGGCGACCGTCGCATCGACGGCGCTATTGGCCACTCCCGGCGCGATCGTCGTTCCTCCCACAGTGCCCAGAAGACCGCCTTGGAAGGTCTGTGAATACGGAGGATTCACGCCCACCAGATCGACAATGCTTCCGGGCAGCAGGTCGCTGAACAAACCGAATCCGCTCCGCAAGACGGTCTTGGGCGCGATCTGCCAGGCAACGGCGGTTCTCGGTTGCAGAATCGCGAGCGGCGTCGACTCAAAAATGTTTCCGAGGCCGGTCTGGATCGACGTGTTCAGCGGTTGATTTACATCATGAGAAATCGAAGCGAAGGATCCGGCCAGCCGCGCCACGGCGGCGTGCGGATTGAAAGGATCGGCGTTGTGAGTGGCGCGCATGCCGAAGGTCCAGGTGAGCCGCGGAGTCACTTTCCAGGTATCCTGCGCGTACAGATCGAGATTCAGGAAATTGTAGGGCTGAGAGTCCGCAAGCGGAAACGTCTTCGACGCCGTGGAAGCCACTCCATAGATGAATTGCGGCAACGTTGTGTACGTGACTAGCGGAACGACGCCTTCTCCAAAGTCATAGTCGTTCAGGCGGAAGATACGGGTGTTGGTTCCAAACCGAAGCTCGTGGGCGCCCACGGTCCACGCCAGGTTGTCGTTGATAAAGAAGCGGGCGGCTTTTCGTCCCTGTACCCAGGTGTTGTCCAGGCCGCCGAGGGTCGTAAAGGGCGCATCCGCTCCGCTGCCTTGCAGCACGATCGGGAAAGCCGATAGGGTCTGCTGTAAATTATTCGGCCCGAAGAGACTCTCGTACCAGGAGAATGCCGGATTGAAATAGTTCACCAATCTCGAAGAAAAAATATGTGTGTAGCCAGCCGCCAAGGAGTACAACGGTTGGGGAGAGACGGCGTCGAACAACGGATTGATCGGGTCCGTATAGGCGGCCTGTAAGCCGGTGTCGGCCTGAAACCGAACCCAGGTGATGTTCGCCTCGTTGATGTTGTAGTCGATCCGCGCGGTCTGGACCTGTTCACGATCGTCGCTGGAATGTGAGATGCTCTGCCGATTGGCGCAGCCATTGCCGTTGGGCGGAACTCCCGCTGCGGGGCTTCCATCGCTGTTGAACGGGCAGCCCAGAACGGCCAGCGGCGTCCCGGCCGTATTTCGATACAGGCTGAACATTTTCTGATAGAAGGGCACTAGTTGCGGCGCGGGCTGGTACAGGGAGCCGGTCACAGTGTCCCGGCCGCCCAAGGGCAATTGCTGTAGGACATAGCTCTGAAAGGCGGGCGTCGGAACGGTCGTGGCGGACACGATCGGCAGAGCAATCCGAATCCATTCGCTGTCGAAGAAGAAGAACAGCTTGTTGCGCAGGATCGGGCCTCCCACGCTGCCGCCGAAATGGTTCACCGTGGAGCGCGGTTGGTGGCCGCCAGGAGTGGAGTTCGTGAAGAAGTCCGCCGCGTTGAATCGCGACCCGTTCCATAACTCATACAAGTTGCCGTGAAACTGATTCGTTCCGGACTTAGTAATGTAGTTGATTTGCGAAGCCCCATATCGCCCCTGGTCGACGGCATACGAGAGAGTATTGACGGTGACCTCGGCGATCGAGTTGAGGCCCAACACCAGATTCGTCGAGAGGCCGCTGTTGAGATTAGTGAGCGGATCGTTTGTCTCCAGCCCGTCGACAATGTAGCCGTTCGCGAGTGCCGGCAATCCGTTAAATTGCACGTTGCCGTAGCCATTCGTGCCGCCGACGAAGTCGTTGCCGCTACCCGCGGTATTCATCAAGGCCCCAGCCGCGAATTGCAATGGATACGTCATGTCGCCACCTGGGTTGGGCAGGTTCTCCAAGGCCTGTGCGTTCAGCGTTGTCGATGTGTTCGGGTTCTCGGGGTTCACCAGGGGCGCCTGGCCGGTCACCGTCACCTCTCCCTTTGCCGCGGCGAGCTTCAACATGAAGTTGACCGTTTGTCTTTGCCCCAAGCCTGCGGTGACCGACTCGTTGGTTTGCGGCTCGAATCCCTCAGCCTCGGCCTTGACGGAGTAGGAGCCGGGCTTCAATTGCGGGAAATTGAATCGGCCGGCGTCATCGGTCTTGGCACTGCGCTTCGACCCGGTCTCCGTTCCGACGATCGTCACCGCTGCGCCCGCGATCGCGGCTTCGCTGGGATCGGACACGGTGCCCACAATCGCGCTGGTGGTTTCTCCCTGCGCCATCAGCCCAGCCGGGAAGCAGGCCCAAGATGCAAGGCAAGCGAAGCAGGAAATTCCGCAGGCCGACCAGCTTATATTAGGCACACCTAATCTTATACTTCGATCGAGCCTGATGCAATTCGGTTACAGAGCTTGCCGAAAGCGAAAGGCTGGATTAGCATCTAAGGTTAGTGGCTCCTAGAACAAACGCTCTCGCGACGTCTGAATCCATCGACGACTACCTCAAGGCCATTCTGGAATTGGGTGGGGCGGAGGACGCACGGGTAACCACGAACGCCCTCGCCGAGAGGCTGGGAGTTCGAACGCCTTCCGTTACGGGCATGCTTCAAAAACTTGCATCGCAGCGTCCCGCTCTAGTGCTCTATGAGAAGCACCGAGGCGTCCGGCTCAGCGCGCCCGGCAAACGCAGGGCGTGGGAACTGGTCAGACATCACCGTCTGCTGGAATTGTTTCTTCATGACGTTTTGAAGTACTCCTGGGACGAAGTGCATGAAGAAGCGGAACGGCTGGAGCACTTCATCTCGGAGCGGTTTGAAGATCGAGTTGCTGCGATCCTCGGCGATCCTGAGATCGATCCGCATGGGCATTTGATCCCCCAAAAGTATGAAGCCGGGGTGTTTCGCGAGGAAGTGCCGCTGGTGCGTTGGCCTCTCCGGACGCCGGCGATCATCAGCAGCGTTTCCGACCGCAGCGCCGTCGCCCTCCGAGAATTGGAGCGACTGGGATTGATGCGAGGCACGGTGCTGGTGGTCGAACACGCTAACTCCTCGGCGTCGCTCTCGATTCGGCTAAAGGCTCGGCGAGATCTCATTCGTCTGAGTAATGACTTAGCGCGTTGTATTCTTGTCGCACCAAGTCCAGCACCCTAAGTCCTAATTCACTTGACCCGCGGTCGGTTCCGATAATGATGCTATGAAAGCGCCGCAGCGCGGTTTCGCGTAGACTTCAGCGAAACCCTTGAAGGAGGTGCTGCAGCAGTATGGAACAGTTTATCGGATGCGATGCTCACAAGAACTTTTCGGTGTTCGTCGCGGTGAATAAGAAAGGGCACGCGGGCGAGGCACTACGGGTTGCGCACGATCGGCAGTTCTATCGCGAGTTTTTGGCGCGACTTCCTCCACACTCGGCGATTGCCGTGAAGCCAGCCGGAACTACACGCCGGCGTCTACACGCGCACGGATGGCAAGCAAATGACCGGATTGGTTGTGCTAGCGTTCGAACCCAAGGCGCTGACGGTAGTGAATATCTCGGGAGCTATCGATCCCGCGCAGATTCAGGCGCTGAGCGGCACACTGGGCATTCCCAGCTTCCATGCCGGGTTCGATGGTAAGGGTCCCGAGAAGAAATCCAAGGAATAGCCACCGCGTGGCAGCGTGAGTCATATTCTGGCGCCGTTATGCAGCATTAACGACCACTGCCCCGGAGGATGTTGGCCGCGAATCGGTGTGGGACCGGAAGAGTGCATGGAAATTGTCGAAGAACGTTCGCGGCGGATTCATGAATCTTGAGAACATCGTCAGGGTGGCCGGACTAGAGGAGATTTCGCGCACACACACAGCTCACCGCGTGATTTGATGCGTAAACGTTGAATGCCCGCCTGTCTTTTTCCGTTCGTGACCGCCGTGCGACGACAGCGCGCTCCGAGAGGTACAATCTCGCGTAGCAAGCTCTTGATAGGAGGCTCTATGTTCAGGAACGTACTCCCCTTCGCCGCAGCCCTCGCGATTCCGTGCCTGGCTTTCGGGCAAGGCCGCGGCAAGATGTCCGATAAACCTCTGCCCGATGGAAACGGCAAGGCCACCATCGAACAGGCGTGCGCCGGTTGCCACCCCATCAACATGATCACCAATACCGGACACACCGGCGAGGAATGGCAGCTCCTGCTGGAGCGCATGATCTCGGTGGGCGCGCCGGTGCCGCCCGATCAGGTTGCCACCGTGGAACAGTACCTTACCAAGAATTTTCCGGAAGGCAACGTTCCGCGCGCCGTGATCATTCCGGGGGACGTTAAGATTTCCTTTAAGGAATGGACTGTGCCAACACGCGGCTCCCGGCCGCACGATCCGCTGGCGACGGCCGATGGAATGATCTGGTACTCCGGCCAATACGCTGGCTTGGTGGGCCGCATCAATCCCAAAACGGACGAAATCAAAGAGTTTCACCCACCCATTGCCGGTTCTGGTCCGCATGGAATCATCGCCGATAAGGACGGCAAGATCTGGTTCACGGCCAATTTCAAAGGATACATCGGCAAGCTCGACCCAACTAACGGCGAGTTCTCCGAATACAAGCTGCCGCCCGATGTGCGCGATCCGCACACGCCGCTATTCGATAGGAAGGGCATCATGTGGTTCACGGCGCAGGGCGCGAACTACGTGGGCCGCTTCGACCCAAAGACCGGCGATATCAAGGTGGTGCAATCGCCCACACCGCGCTCGAATCCGTATGGCATGGTGATCGATTCAAAGGACACTCCGTACTACTGCGAATTCGCAGCTCCCAAAATCGCTGCGATCAATCCGGCCACCATGGAGATCAAGGAATTCACGTTGCCTAACCCGGATTCGCGTCCGCGGCGCATCGCCATTACGCCGGACGATTTGATCTTTTACGCCGATTATTCGCGCGGCTATCTGGGGCGCCTCAATCCCAAGACCGGCGAGGTGAAGGAATGGCCATCGCCGGGTGGACCCCGTTCGCAGCCCTATGGCATTACCTATCTCAACGGCGCGATCTGGTATAGCGAAGCGGCAGTGAAGCCGAACACCATGGTGCGCTTCGATCTGAAGACCGAAAAGTTCCAGACTTGGCCGATTCCTTCGGGCGGCGGCGTGGTGCGCAACATGATGACGACGCGCGACGGCAATATCGTGATCGCTGAGAGTGGCGTGAACAAAGTAGCGCTCGTCGAAATAGGAAAGTGATCGAAATCTTGAAATAACCGCGCCGCGACGGGAGCGCCTAGAAGAGGGGATCGCTCCTCGTGTTCTCCTCCAGCGGATGCTTGCCGACGTCCGCTTGGCGGCGGAGTTTCTATCAACGTCGGCTAAGACGTAATCGGCGGTCTGCGCCTGAACGGAGTCCTGCGCCAAGGCCGTGTTACCTGCTCTGCCTAGCGTTATGACGTGATCCGCCCGATGTCCACCAATATCGGAAGCTATTCCGCCTCAGAACGGCCGCCGACGTACGAGATCTGGCGGCTATAATATTGACTGCTTACACGGACGGCCGACATGAGAGTGGAGTTGGCGGACCAGAGAAAGCTTCGGACCCGAAACAAGCCTCACTACCGTCTCGCTCACTGGCCGATCTGGATCGCTGTTTTTTTCCTCACGCCCGGATCCTGGGTTTTCGATCTATTTGAGCGGGGCATCGATTACCGCCTTCTTCTTTGGTTCGCGGTTGTGGTTGGCGCGACCGGATGGGCAGGGCTGCGCGGCCGCCTGCCCGGAGTGGAGCCTGCTCCCTATATCATCCGTTTCACCGAGGACAAACCGAATCCGCTGTATCGAAGAGTCTGTTACACCTTTGCGTGGAACGCCGCAATCAACTACGGGCTGTTAAACCTGACCGGGCTGGCCGTCGCGGTTATTACAGGACATTGGTGGCTCAGACAGATCTACCAGTTGGCGTATTTCCCGCTGCTGGCGGTGATTGGGGCGCTCGGCATACTAGGGCGTCTGCCCCGGGTGAAAAGCTCCACGAAAGGAGAGGGCCAGGAACGGCGCTACTTCTACGCAACGGTCTGGGCCGTTTTGATTGCTCAGCCGGTGCTCGGCCTCCTTTGGAAAGTCCTCCCTCCTACGCGCACCTCGGACTCTTTGAAACTGACTTTTTTCGTCGGGCTTCTTACGTTGACAGGAGTATGCTCCAAGGCTGGCATTCTCCCACGCACTCGGCCCGTGATTTCCGGCGAACTCGCCATCAGCGATTAGCACCAAAACGGAGGTTTAAGACGGACGTGCAATTCCCAACAATTGGTATTTTAGTCAACATGTACTTCCGGTTTCTGATCTACGGAGGGCTGTTGGCCAGCCTACTCTCGGCCCAGAGCCCTCCGACTCCCGCCCGGTCCAATCCGAGCACATTCGCCGTGATCGAGGATCTAGTGACGGCCAACCATATCCTGGCAAACGAGGGAGTGCTTGACGGCTACGGCCACGTCAGTGTGCGCAGTCCGGGCAATCCAAATCATTACTTCCTTGCCCGTGCTGGCGCACCAGGATTGGTAAGCGTCGCGGACATTGTCGAGTACGATCTCGACAGCAACGCGGTGTCGAACACCGCTGTGACCGGCTATACGGAACGCTTCATTCACGGGGAGATCTACAAGGCTCGTCCGGAAATCATGGCCGTGGTTCACTGCCACTGCTCCGAAGTTATTCCATTCGCCGATACAGGTGTTCCGCTCCAGCCGATGCACCACATGGGCTGGTTCATTGGCCAAGGCGTACCGGTGTTTGAAATTCGCAACGCTGGTGGCGACACGGACATGCTGATCCGGACGCCGGCGCTCGGCAAAGCTGTTGCCGAAACACTTGACGGCAAGTTGGCGGTCCTGATGCGCGGCCACGGGGCGGCCATCGCCGCGCCGTCTCTGCACCTTGTAGTGGGAATGTCCTACTATCTGAATCTCAATGCGCGGCTCCAGTATCAGGCCATGCAGTTGGGGCAGTTGGGCGGTAAAAAGATTACGCCCCTGGACGTGGAAGAGTCCAAAAAGGCCACCCAGGATTACGAACGCTCCTGGGACTACTGGAAGTATAAGCTCGGCAGGCAATAAGGGGTGGGCCTCCGGTCCGAAACGCGACCATCAGCCGAGTAAAGGGTGGCAACTTCCGCGCCGAGACCTGTCCAGGTGAACGGGGAGACGGCAGAACCCCAACTCGCAGCCGCGGCGGCCCGTTAAGACGTGTTATCGGAAACCGATGCGTCGTGCATTCGTCCCATAGCTACTTTCCCGGACGCGCGTTGCCAGGTGAATTCCGGATGTTCGGCCAGCCGTCCCGCAGTCGCCTCGGCACGTTCGGACGTTTTGGGTGGCGCAATATGGAGAACCGCATGCGCGCGATTCTATCGCGCTCTCGCGTCGATCTCTAGCTACGGCCATCTCTATCGTTGTATGGAAGCTCGTGCGTTGTCGCTTGCCGGCCACGCGTGGCAGGTCTGGCACACCGTGTTTGCGTTGTGGGCTTGATGGCAACTGATGCAGCTTGCCATGCTGGTGACGGCTGTAGTCTGCGCCATCTGATCCAACTGGCCCACTTGCCCATGGCAGTTCGCGCACTGCAAGTCCGCCTGAAGATGTCTGCGGTGGTTCCAGTTGACGCCCGGAGTCACCTGATAGACTCGCGCCCAGGGGATCGGCTGGCCGGATTTCGCGAACTCCGCGAGCTTCATAATCGCGGGCCTGTCCTTTGCGACATTGTTGTGGCAGCCCATGCACATCGCGACGGCCGGGAAGGTCATCTGATTGCCCGGGTCGGGATTCGTGTGGCATTGCCGGCATTGGAGTCCGCGCATGACATGAGTCTTGTGGCTGAAGGGTAGCGGTTGCGCCGGCGCGGCATGCTCGGAGACGTTCTCGGGCACTTCGAGCTTCGCAGCAGCGGCATTTGCTCCCGCAGCGCGTCCGGCCGGCTGCTGAGCGCGCAATGCGAATCCGACAAAAAGCAGAACCGCCAAGCAAGGCCCACAGGAAAGCCCCGCGGCGCGAGATGAGGACGGCCGTTTCACGATTTCTTGCTCCCCACCGCTTCGATCGTCGTGCCCAGATCCTTGAGCAGCACCGCGGCGGCGTTGCGCCCGGGATAGCCGGTGATCGAGCCGCCCGGAGGAGTGCACGCGCCGGTTTGATATAAACCCGGGATCGGCAGCTTATACGATGCGGCCGGCGAAAGTTGGCGCCGTTCTCCATGGTGGGCGCTCCCACGCCACATCGCAGGATTCATGCGCTCGATATCGAGGGGGCTTTCGAGGAACTTTGCGAGTATTTTGTCCGGCGTCAGATTGGGCGCCACCCGGCGCAAACGGGCGAAGATCTTCTCGGCGATGCGGTCCCGGATATTGTCCCAATGCTGGGGGCCTTCTTTCAAAGCATAGGGAAGTGTACCCTCGATCTTCACCGTGTGATACCCAGCCGGCGCGCGTGTCGGGTCGCCTACCGAGGGGCTCACAATTTGAAGCGGAATGTCGTCGACCCAGACTTCGCCGCGTGCGTTATAGGAGTTCAGAAGCAGGATGCTCTCCGGTTGCTCCAGCAGCGCCGCCTCAACGCTTGTGATGGTGCCGCCCCCTGAGAGCGGATACGTGGGCGGGGCCGATGTCGCGTAATGCATCGAGAACATGGCGTGTTCCGGCTTGAAGACATCCAGGTTTTTGAGGAATTCTTCGCCCCACAACTCGCGCGGCGCCATATCCACGATGTGTTTCAGATGAATCGTCGACACCACCGCTTTCTCGGCCCGATAGCGGCTTCCGTCGCCGCACTCGATTCCCACGCACTTGCCGCCTTCGACGATCAGCCGTGCGACCGGCTTGTTCGTCAGGATCACGCCGTTATGAGCTTCGATAAACTTGCCGAGCGTGACGCTCAGCGTGCCCGACCCGCCCTTGGGAATGGACCGCCCGTTAAGCACTTGGCCGATCAGCGAAAATGCCTGGTTCCCCGTGCCGTAGTCGCTCCCGGCCACTCCGCCGAAATGCCCGCACGTGATCGAGGCAGCACGCATGTAGCGGCTCTCGAAAATCGAACACGCGGCGTCATAGCCGGACATTGCATTCAGCCGCTGAAAATACCCGGCACCCGGGGCCGATCCGCGCTGATTGGCCGGCACCTGCGTGTAGGCCTTGTATTCGGGAACCAGGCGCCGGAACGTCTCCGCATCTTTTTTCGAGAACTTCGCGATCGTCTCGCATGTGCGATCCAAGTCCTGCCACACCGTGATGGACGTTCCGTCCACGAAGGGAATGTGCATCACCAGTTCCGGGTCGATGTACTCGAGCCCATAATCTCTGAGCCCCAGTTCCTTGTATGCGGGGTTGGTCCGGAAGGCCCCATGCACGCTCGAGCACAAGTCCTCCTTGAAGACTGGCAGGCAAACCTCGGCCGTCTTGCAGCCGCCTCCGATCGTCGGACGGCCCTCGACCACGAGAACCTTGTAGCCGGCTTTCGCCATATAGGCAGCGCAGACCAAGCTGTTGTGGCCCGCTCCGGCCACGACGATATCGAAGCGTTCGGGGGTAGCAGCCGATTGGGCGGCGGCACGCTGCGCTAGTGCGAGCGGCGCAACCGTGGCCGCTCCCATGAAGCCCCGCCTACTGACATTGCTTGTGGAATCCTGGCTCATAACACTCCTGCCCCGAAAAATCGCAACTTAGCAACCCCAAATGCTCAACGGTTTGGCGGAACTCTACGTAGGATCGGTAATGCAACTAAGTTTACCCGATCAGGAAGTGCATTGCGCCTGGATGACAGCGTAATCGGAACCTATCGCGTTTCCGAATCGCCGTGCTACTAAATGGTCCCGTTATCGGACATTATCAGCAGCGATCCTTCGTGGGCTCGTTGGTACCATTCCGAGTTGCCGACCCCGCCTCTATTGGCCGGTTTTTTCCGGATTAGTTCGCAATGGTGCCGTCTGCAGCGCCGCCATCATGGCTCCGAGTGCATCCAGGCTGGCGGTTGGGCCGTCCTTCACAAAAATCTCCATCGCCATTGCAGGCGTGGAACCGAGGTTTCTAAATCCGTGGGGAGTGCCGCCCTTAATATAGAACGCCTGCCCTACGGGCGCATCTACCGGCTTGTCGGACCCGATCGTTAGTTGCAGCTTTCCCGCGAGAGGTATGAACAGGTGGAACTTGACGTCGTCATGTTGATGCACGGCGCGCGTCGACATCGGCTTGATTTCGACGCGCGTGGCGCGAACATCCGGGCGCTCCCACAATCGGACCGGCGTGTACCCCTGCGCGTCCCGCTCGGCTCGTATTTCCGCCTCTGTGCGCTGGGCCGTCGTCTGGGCCAGCACCTGAGTTGGCATGGGCAAACTCAGCAAACCCGCGATCACGGCTATTCCCGAAGCACATCTCCACATAAACTCCATTCCTCCTATCACGGTTTTCGGCAATGCCCAGTATATAGGTCCTGGGTGACGGCGCGTCCAGGCGGAACCTTGCAATATTGCATCATCGGCCTCAGCGTTCGGGTCAAGTTATTGTTGTACTTCCGGCCCCAACGGCGCGCGTTGGACAATCTCGATGCGGGTGCCCCAGGGGTCGGTGATGTAGGTGATGGTGTTGCCGCCTTGAGGATTCGTGCGAGGCGGCTCGTCGAGTTTGATTCCTTCCGTTTCGATCTTTTTCACGAAGGCTGCGTGGTCCTTAACGTCGAAACCGATGTGGTCGAGCACACGCCCTCGAGTCGCCGCCTGCTTGGTGTCCGCCTTGGCGAACCGGATCTGTACGCCCGGGATGTCTACTACAGGCGCGTTGTTGCGGGTGCCGGCCTTTCCACCGAAGGTCTTCGCATACCAAGCTTGCGCTTTCGGGATTTCAGTGTCCGGCAGGAATAAATGGACATGCTCATTGCGGATCGCCACGCCTTGCATCTTGTCTTCCAAGATTTCCATGCGCACGCCATCCGGCGTTTCGACAAAGGCCTGGTCCAGCCGACCGTTGCCGCCCGGGAGCACTTTTACGCCCGCGGCTTTCCATTGCGCCACGCGCTGTTGGACGTTGTCGACGATGAAGCCGACATGGTTCACTACCGAACCCTGGGTGCCACCCTCTCCTTTCTCGGTCCCAAGGACCAAATTAATGTAGAGGCCGGGGAACATGATCAGAGGATTTCCGCCGGGCATGAACAACTTGCCTCCCATGGCAAGAAAGAGTTTTTTGTTCGCTTCCACATCCTTTGAGGCGAGGTGCCAGTGCCCCATGGTCACCCCGACCGCGTTGAACGGGGCTGGTTGCGCGGCCGCGGTGCCCATAGTCAATGCCGAAGCGAGGAATAAAGCTACGAACATATTTGTTTTCACGGATGCCTCCCGTTGAGCTGGACTTCAACATTACTACGATCTCGATCTACGGTGATCCTGCTATTAGATCAGGGGCTTGCGCGGTGACGATTCTGGTGAAGAGGAAGACGCCGCAGGCAAAGCATTTCGGAATGAAATCGAGCCAACTCGCCGTCATCTCAACAGAGCCTACCATAGCATCACCGGCCCGTTAATTCGCCGTTATATCCTGCCGGCCGCATCGCCGCCATCGCCGAGAACAGGCGGGAACCTGCCTGATACCATTAGTCATGCCGGCCGCTACGACTTCCTCAAACGCCGCCTGTAGATAGCCTCCGGATGCCCGATCATACGGACGCTATCCCGCGTGGGAACTGAGAGCGGAATCTACACTCGCTTTTGCCCCACCGTTGAGCGTGATAGCTTATACCCATGCTGAAAAGGCCGCCCATGATTCGCCGCGCGCTCTTCATCTCCTCTGCTGCTCTGTGCCTCGCCGTCCCCTCGCTCTATGCACAGTGGGTCAACTATAAAATACCCGGCGTTCCGCGCACGGCGGAAGGCAAGGCGAACCTCAACGCACCTGCACCCAAGTTGCGCGATGGCAAGCCCGATCTCTCCGGTACTTGGGAAAGCGAGGATGGCTATTTCCAGGACCTCGCCAAGGACCTGAAACCCAGCGACGTCGTCATGACGCCTTGGGCTCAAAAGCTTCAAGACGAGCGCGAATCAAGCCTCCATTCCGGCGATCTCATGGTTCAGTGCATGCCGCCCGGCGTGCCACGCATGAACCTATCGAACACCATGATCCATCCGTTCAAGATCGTGCAGGCGCCCTCGCTGGTCGTGATGCTTTACGAAACTTCGGCCAACTCCACCTTCCGCCAGATCTTCATGGATGGCCGCACCCTGCCCAAAGATCCGCAGCCCAGCTGGCTCGGTTACTCCGTTGGCCATTGGGAAGGCAACACGCTGGTAATCGAAACCGTCGGTTTCAACGGCAAAACGTGGGTCGACACGGGCAAGGGCCATCCACTGACGGAAGAGGGCAAAGTCACCGAGCGTTTCACGCGCAAGGATTTCGGGCATCTCGAAATGGACATCACCATTGAAGATCCCAAAGCGTACGTGAAACCGTGGCGAGTCAAGGTGCCTGTCCACCTGCTGGCCGATAGCGACCTGATCGAAACCTTCTGCGAGAACGAAAAGGATACCGGGCACATGAAATAGCAGCGGCTGCACTGGTCTGCCCCGCAATTTGCGCCCGCTCATCTGCGATTGGTCTTGGCGAATCGTCGCGACCGGGCAGCAAGTAAGACGAGGTCTTGACCGCCTGATGTCACGCATTAACGGTAGGTACGTGGAGATTATCTCCGGACGGCGGCAAAGAAGACGCTGGCGACTCTCGAGTTGCCTCGCGAAATCCACATGCCCGCGCTGCAGGTCGATCGGCAAACCGCGCTTTGGCGATGACAATAGAGTATGGCTCTATACACCTTTCTGGAGAAGTCGCCGAGCGACTTTCGCGAAGAACGCAAGCTCCGCCCGTTCCGGATCTACTGAAGTGAATAACCCCGACGCGGCCACCATAGTTCGGGCTAAAGGCACCGCGGCACGAAATACTTGAAATTCTTGTTGCGTGCGGTCTATTCAACAACGAAGGGCCGCGCGGTTGGTACGAGCACCTCCGGCCACCTATGCAATGACTGGGTGCTTCTTACCGAAGCCAGTCGCCTGTTCGAACGCGTGCGCCATTTGCAAGACGCTGAAGTCTTCTTTGTTGCGACCGACAATCTGCACGCCCACGGGAAGTCCCTCAGGCGTGAAACCACCGGGCACGGAGGCCGCCGGATTCCCGGTTGCCGAGATGTACCAGCACGACTTCATCCAGTCGATATAATTATCGAACTTCACGCCCGCGATCTCCGTCGGATACGGAGTCTTCACGTCGAACGCCGGCAGTTGCGTGGTGGGCAAAACAAAATAGTCGTACTTTTCGAGGAATGCCTGAAAGCGCCGCCAGAGCTGTCCATGGGCGGTCTCGGCGCGGGCGAGGTCCATGCTTGTCAGCCGCAGCCCTTCCTCAATCTCACCCCTCAGCGTGTCCTTAAAGGCATCCGGGTGTTCGCGCAGACGGGCGCCGTAAGTATTCGCCGAATTCCAGGCGCACAGCATGCGAAACGCGATCTCGGCAGGCGCGAAGTCCGGTTCCGCCTGCTCGACGATGCATCCCAGGGATTCAAATGTCTTGCGATGCCCATCCACCACGGTGCGCACGCGCGCATCGAAGGGGACGCCGCCCAGGTCCTTGAACCACGCCACGCGCACGCCTTTGAAGCTGCGGTCGAGCGGGCGCGCGACCGCCCCCTGGAAAATGTGGCCCGGGATGGCTTCGTGCAGCACAAGGGACTCCTGGTCGTATCGAACCTGCTTTTCGGGTTGGTAAGTGTTCAGATTGAACCAGCCGGGCGTGGAAAGGCAGAACGCCGACTGGGATTACCGCGCATTCAACCTTGGCAAAGACCTTAAAATTGCTGACGACACCATGGGTCAAAGGCTCAATGCCACGGACCCTAATCTAAAGGGATTCAAGAACCACGGCGGGAAACTCATCCTGTACCGCGGTTGGAGTGATGCCGCGCTGGCGCCGACGGCCACGATCGACTTCTACAACAGTGTGATTTCGAAGATGGGCAGGAGGGACGCCGATGGCCACCTCGGCGGGCAAGTGGCAGATTTCCACCGAAGGCGGCAGCCAGCCCATGTGGCGCGCGGATGGCAAAGAAATTTTTTATGTTGCGTCCGATGGCATGATGATGGCGGTGCCCATCGAATCCGGCGAAGGTTTGTTCCACCCCGGCGCACCCAAGCCGCTGTTCCAGACCCGGTTGGAGGCGCGCGAAGGCGACGGGCAGACGGGGGACTTTGCGCTTCGCCAGTACGACGTCACGGCCGACGGCCAGCGTTTCCTGCTCAACCAGCACGTCGCCGACGCGACGGATGCGCCGATCACGGTGGTGGTGAATTGGCCGAAGCTGCTGGAAAAGCACTAGTCATTCATCAATTACTGTGATTGCTGGGCGCCCCTCGCCGTTGCCTCCGCGTCTATAGCTGCGGAAATTACCGATAACCGCTTCACTTCCCGGAGGTTTGCGGGATAGCTCCTGGGTTGTCGGGCATCCGGAAGTTATCCCGAAGGCGTTCTGAGAACCGGCACTGGATTACTCCCTGCAAATCGGCTGGTGGCCGATAATCAATATTCCACAGATGCCCGTTAAGGGGCAGTATCGGTAGCTACGTCATGAGCACATTACCTCGGGGCGGACGGGACATCAAGCTGACTCGCATGGGCGCCTTTCTTCCTTCTGGTGAGATCGCGATTCAAGGACTTGAGACTCCGTTTGGAGTAGAATTGAGCAAATCGCATGTCCTTGGCCGCAGGCTCGAAGTTCGGCCCGTATGAAATCGTCGCGCTTATTGGCGCGGGCGGGATGGGCGAGGTATATCGCGCTTACGATCGGCGCACGGGGCGCGCCGTTGCCGTCAAGGTTCCGCCGAGCGATCGAGCGAACGCTTCGATCGCGAGGTTCGAGCTGTGGCGGCGCTGAATCATCCTAACATCTGCACGTTGCAGCGAGGATGGACGCATTCCAAGATATGGGGGCCTTGTACGATGCCCTATTTGACCAACGACGACCTGCCGATCCCGGTTCAACGCTACCTCCCCGAACACGGACAGGATATCTTTCGGGAGGCCTTCAATCACGCGTGGCAGGAATATGCCGGGGATCCTCGTCAGGAGGAGATCGCTCACCGCGTCGCCTGGGCGGCGGTTAAGAGAATTTACGTGAAAGTAGGCACTGAATGGGTGCCGCGCTGAACGTGGCCGGGCGACGTGCGGGAGTAGTCTCACGCAGACCCTGGTCGTTGGTCGGCGGCCTGTCGAGCCAACAACGGTGCCCCGGCTTGCTTACACACCGCTTCAATAGCGGACCACGCTGTTGAGCAACCTATAGGAAGTTGTCTTGCTTCATGCCGTGGGTATAATGCTGGCGGAGGTGCTTATGCGCTTCGAAGCGTTCTCTTTCGGTTCGATTCGCATTGATGGGACCACCTACGAACATGACGTGGTGATCGACCATGGGCAAGTCCGCAAGCGCAAGAAGAAACCATCCAAGAAATTCCGCGGTGCGTTTGGACACACACCGCTGTCCGTGGATGAAGAGATACCCTGGAAGTGCCGGCGGCTCGTGATCGGGACCGGCACCGGAGCGTTGCCGGTGATGGATGAGGTAAAACGAGAAGCCGCGCGCCGCAAGATCGAATTACTGGTGCTTCCGACGACCAAAGCTATCGCGGCACTGAAGAAGAGCCTTGATGAAACCAACGCGATCCTCCACGTGACCTGTTGAGCATCGCCCTGCCCCGCCACTGTTCGCGGATGATCTGGTCTTATATGGAAGGTGGTCCGCGGCTTCGGCAAGCTATGGGTCGAAACGATATCTCTTGTGGTTATCGCTCAACGCTCCTTGGAGACGTTCCGTTTGTTAGAACCTCGGGCCGCGAGCCACAGCGGCCAGAACAGCCCAAGCGCAAATGCCTCTCCCACGAAGATGTAAGCAGGCCAAGGTCCGAAGTAGTCGAGAAGAGAGGCGCTCACCGGCTTTCTGCACAAATACATGTAATTGGTCTTGAAAATCGCATCGACAGCTTACTAGGGAAAGACCGAAATGGTTTTTTCAACAAGCCAAGATGGTGAGATTATAGCAATATGCCTGAAATCAACGAATCCCTCCAGCGTCTGCCCGGCATCTCGCACGAGGAGGCGACCGGCCTGGCCAAGGAGATCCTCGAATCGTCCGATATTTTGCTCGGCCGCACGGCGAATCTGGTGCGGATTCTCTCCATGCACAGTCCGTTCCTGGCGCGCTGGTACCTGGGCTTCACCGCGGCGGTCCGCCAGCCGAACCTGGGCGCGTCAACCGACGTGCGCCTGCGCAGCCTGGCGTGTATCAAGACCTCATTAGTGAACGAGTGCACCTACTGCACGGCGCACACGGCAATTTACGGCGCGGCGCTCGGCCTCAAGACCGAAGAGTTCGAGGCGATGCAGGGCGATTATCAAAATAGCCCGTTATTCAACGACCGTGAGAAGGCCACCATCGCGTGGGCCGAGGCGATGACCAACAATACCGCTAAGAAAAATGGCAAACACTGGGACGACATGAAGCGCCTGTTCACCAATACGGAGATCGTCGAAATCTCGATGGCCGTGGGCCTGTTCAACATGGCGAATCGCTTTAACGATACCTTCTGGAGCGAGCTCGAATCGCTGGAATATAACCAGCGCCAGGCGGGCGCGATTCACCGCACCGTCGAGGATATTGAAGCCTTCGCCAGCCGTTTCGGTCCGACGGGCCGGGCGGAACGGGCGCGACTCCACGGCGCGGCCGCGGACTAGGTTTCCCGTGGCGCACGCGCTCTCGCGTGCCGCGTCGACGCTCCCGTCGACGCATGGGCCCGAATAGAATTTACTTTGCTCGCCAAGCGTCGAGACGAGTCTCGACGCGGCACGCTGGGAGCGTGCGCCACGTTGGCGAGCATGACCCGGCACTGAGTCAGGGTAATCTCCATGGAATAGCCTGGATACGGGATAATCCGAGTGGATTGAATTAGAGAAGAACTGTTCCTCTGCGGTACCAAGTTTCAAAGCGAAACACTTGAGATTCGCTTTGAGCGAGGGTACATGCGGAAATTGCGATTCACACTGTCCATGTTGGGATTGGCCCTGGCGGCGATTCCCGCTTCGGCAACGATCAGCTACACTTCCTGCAGCAGCGGCTGCAGTAGCACCAGTGGCAGCTACGCCACTATGCCTTCGGAGCTAGGCGCGACGGGCCTCGCCTTCAGCAGTCCGATCACGTTCGTGTCAGCGGGCCTGCAGGCAACGGGGGTATACATCGACACCGGCATAGGCACCGGCGGAACGGGGACGGTTTTCACCAATTACTCAAGTGGCGGAAGTGTCGACGCGCTCACCCACCTGAACAACGGATATCTGATACAGAGTTCGTATGGGACGAACACAGGCTTCGAGATCGACCTACCCGCGAATACGTACGCGTTTGCAATGTACGCCGCCGCGTGCAGCAGCACCTGTAGCGGTTTTCCATTTGGATCTGCAACCGTCGGGGTGGGGACGGAGAGCTCCCACGGAAGCAGTTACAATCTCACGTTTCCAACAGGCGGCCCGGCCCAGTTTTTCGGGATCGTGAGCGACACGCCGATCACATCGATTTTCCTTTCCTCGACTTACAATAACGCTTATCTGAGCCTCTCCAGCTTCGAAATCGGCCAGGACTTGGGTTCACCGGCGCCGGAGGCTGCAACCTTTTTCACCATGGGCGCAGGACTGATCGGGTTATACTTTTTGCGCCGCCCGATTTCTTTACGCCTGCGGACGTTGCTCCGGGCCACTGGCGAGTCGCGTGATATGCCGCTCCCTCTCATGTCCCGTTCATCGCCTTCCGTTGGGCTAACCTGACTCATCTAATCCGTTTTATCGATCCCAACTCGCGCTAATTCATGCGGCTAAACCAGCCATGAGGCCTTCGACTCGCCGTCGAAGGCCTTCCCTTTTTCAGACGTTCCCTGCTAGGATTGAAGCTCAAGTGCGAGGGTGGAGATTGCTGCGCCAGCATCGAACTTCCTGCCCGTTGCGCAATCCGGTCTAGAAAACGCCGCAAGAAATCACTATGCCGACCGAGGGAACGAAGAAGATCCTCGCCGTTTTACAAGATCTCTTCTTTACGGTGAAAATTCACGAGGCCGCCAAGCGCGCAGGGCTCCCGATCGAGTTCGTGAAAAGCGAAAAAGACGCTCTCGATAAGGCTGCGGCCGAGCAGCCCGTCGTCATCATTCTGGATCTGAATTTCGCCGGGTTGGATGTCCTGAAACTCATTCGCACGCTGAAATCCGATGAGGCCACGAAAAAGATCGGACTGATCGGATATCTTTCGCACATTCAGGGAGAGCTGAAGCAGCAGGCGCAGGAGGCCGGCTGCGACACGGTGCTCGCCCGGTCGGCGTTTTCCCAGAATCTGCCGCAAATCCTGAAGCGTCACGCGGGATCGTAGAGTTGCGGCGAACTCCCCGGACGGGATTTCCCTGCCCGCTCCATAATTTTTGGTTTGCCGCTCCATTCAGCCTGCTCATTGACATTCGCGGTTCTGTTACAGTGCTGATTCCGAACCGCGAGAGTTATCGAGCGGGCCGGGAGCGCGAAACACGTAAGATGGAACAGATGAAGTTCTATCAAAAGCCAACCTGTTCCACCTGCCGCAAGGCCAAAAAGTGGCTGGCGGAAAACGGCGTCAAGGTCGAAGAGCTGGACCTGAATCAGGGACTCTCGGAGGCCGAGATCGACGCCCTGATCGGCGAACGGGATTACCTCAAGTTCCTCAGCTTCCGCAACGAGCTGTATCGCGAACGGAAGATGAAGGCGAATCCTCCTTCGCGGGCCGAAGCGATCCGGCTCATGGCGCGACACCCGAATTTAATTCGCCGGCCCATCCTGGTGCGTGATTCGAAAATCGTGCTGGGCTTCGACGAAGAAGAATACCGCGGCATGATCAACCGGTGAAGGGCGAGGGCCGGTGAAAAGGGAACAGATCCCCCTGTGGCTGGCGGGTGCCGCGGCGGCGGCGACGGTCGTCTCGATCGCGGCTTTCGAGATCCTATTGGGAGCGGCCTTATTGGCCGCTGTCCTGACCAAGGAGTCCAGGGCCGCGTGGCGCTGGCCTCCGATCCTGCTGCCGCTGTCGATCTGGTTCGCGTTGACGATCGTATCCGCGGCGGCTTCGGGCGATGCGCGTGCGGCCTTCCCGCAATTCAAGAAGTTCTATGTATATTTGATGCTGTTTGTGGTCTACGCCCTGTTTCGAACGATCGCCCAGGTACGTGTGCTGGTATTCGCCTGGACGTTCGGAGCTTCACTCTCAGCATTGTGGAGTTTCGTGCAACTGACGCAAAAGTATCGCGCCGCAGAGGCCGCCCATCAGAGTTTCTACTACGCCTACATCGACTCCCGCATCACCGGATTCATGGGCCACTGGATGACCTTCAGCGGTCATATGATGATCGCGCTGATGTTGCTGGGCGCGCTATATTTCTTCTCGCCCGACCGGCGCGGATCGGGCTGGATCATTGCCGCCGGGATCGTGATCAGCGCTGCGCTGATCGCCGCGTTCACTCGCAGCATGTGGCTGGGAGCCGTGGTGGGAGGCGCGTACCTCATCTGGATGTGGCGGCGATGGATGGTGCTGGCCATTCCGGTGGGGATCGCAATGGTGCTATTGATCAATCCTTTCGCGGTGCGCGAGCGCGCGCTTTCCGTCTTCCAGCCGCACGGCGATACCGACTCCAACGAGCATCGTGTAGTGACGCGCAAGATCGGGTGGGAAATGATCAAGGCCCATCCGTGGCTCGGCCTCGGGCCGGAAGAGGTCGGTAAGCAATACAAGAGTTACATTCCCGCAAGCGTCAAGCTCCCTCTGCCCACGGGCTATTACGGGCACCTGCATAACATTTACGTTCACTATGCGGCGGAACGAGGGGTGCCGGCGATGCTCGCACTGATGTGGATGCTGGGGCAGGCGCTGTTCGATTTCATCCGCGGCCTGCGCGCGCTGCCGGGCGGCTGGCGCAAACGCTCGGATAAGGGATGGGTGCTGCACGGGGTCATCGCCGCGATGATCGCCGTGCTGGTCAGTGGCTGGTATGAGCTGAACCTGGGCGACAGCGAAGTTCTGGGCATGGTGCTGGCGGTGATCGCTTGTGGTTATGTGGCTCTGAACGATTCATCGCCAGGTGGGGCAGGCTCTCAGCCTGCGCGAAGCTCTTAGCTTCGCTTTGTCCAGGGTCACCATAAGGAGGAATGCGGGACTGAGAGTCCTGCGCAGGCTGGGAGCCTGCCCCACCTCTCGCGTTCTGATATCAGGCCGATAAGCTCCGATGTGGAGCCTAGCTCGAAGGAATACCTGACGTTTCGCGTCGCGGGGAAAGAACTGGCATTGGATGTCGAACGCGTGCGGGCCATTCTTCCCATCGAAGAGCTGATACCGCTTCCGAGCACCCGTCCCGGCGTGATGGGCGCGGTGAAACTGACGAGCGGCACCGCGGTCGTCGTGGATCTGGGCGCGCGGCTGAAATTGCCGGAGGCGGTTCCTGGTCCGCAGCGCCGCGTGGTTGTAGTGGAAGCGGCCACAGGACACCTGGCCGGCTTCGCCGTGGATCGCGTCAGCAATGTAATTCGTTACCGTTCACTTGCTCTGCGGAACGGAGTGCTGTACGGCATCGGACGCGCGCGAAGAGTGGTCGACGTGGATCAGGTGGTGAGCGAAGACGACCTCGTGCGGCTATGGCCGGTCAGCCCCTAAAGCCAGCGCTACCCTTTTAAACCGTCCAAGGCCTGCTCGATTTCCTTCTTCGCTTCGGGACCGATTACCGTCAGAGGCAGACGAGGAGGTCCGCCGTAATAGCCGTTGATATCCATGGCGTGCTTCAAACCTGGGACGCCGTACTTCGTGGTGACGAGTTGGGCAGCGCGCAGAATGCGCCTCTGCCAGTCCATGGCGGCGTCGAATTCGCGCGAGCGATGCGCTTCCCAAATACTGACCACCGTCTGCGGCACCGCATTGGAGAAGGCCAGCACGCCGCCCGCGCATCCGACAGCAAGCGAAGGCGCGAGGATCGGCGCAGAGCCGGTGAGCACTTGGAAGCCGGGCTTCACGTCCTTGAGCATCTGGATGCACTTTTCCAAACTGCCCGAACTTTCCTTCACGGCGAAAATATTCGGATGGTGCGAAAGCGCGACGACCGCTTCTGCTGCGATATCGATGCCCGTCGCCTGCGGCCAGTTGTAGATCATGATGGGGATCTTCACCTGGTCGGCCACCGAGCGGAAGTACAGCACCTGCGCATCGACGCGATTCAGAAGGCTCTTGTAATAGTGCGGAGTCCGCACCATGGCGGCTTTGTAGCCGAGCCCGGCCGCCAGATTGGTCAGCGCGACGGTCTCGCGCACGCTTTCGACGCCCGTGCCCGCGAGCAAAATCTTATCGGAAGCCGCGTATTCGGCGACCCATTCCCATAGCTGGAGCTTTTCTTCGGTGGTGAGATAAACGCTCTCGCCGGTGGATCCGCACACGACGTAACCGGCAAGTCCGGTGCGATTCCACTTCTCGACGTTGTGCTGGACCTTGATTTTGTAGAGATCGCCGTTGTGATCGAAGGGCGTGGCGATGGGAGGGAGAATGCCTTGCAGCTTGAACATATAGGCGGAAAAAGGGCGGGCACGAGGCCCGCCCCGAGAGCGGAAAAACTACTTCGCGATGTACGTGATTACAAGCGTGTACAGCGCAAGAGATTCAATCAGCACAAGGCCGATGATGAGAGCAAAACGAATTCCGGCCTGGGCGCCGGGGTTGCGGGCCATCGCTTCAGCGGCTGATGCCGCCACTTTGCCCTGTCCCAGACCGCAGAGGCCTGAGGCGATGCCCATCGCGATGTAAGCGGCGGGCAAATGCCAGTCCGTGCCGCCTCCGGGGGTTTGGGCGAAAATCGGCGTGGCGAGCAGCAGGAATGCGATCGCCAGCAATACTGTCTTTTGGGTCACTTCTTTCTCCTTGAATGATAAGATTCGCGAGGAGGTGGTTCCTGATCCGTGTTGGGCACGGTAGGCTCACACTCGCGAGCAATGATGCCTATTTAGTGTTCGTGAGCAACCGCCTGAGATACGTATATGATCGAGAGGAGCATAAAAATAAAGGCCTGCAAAAAAGAAACAAAAACGTGCAGGCCCATGAAAATCGAGGGAACCACGAGATAAGTCAGGCTAAGAAACGTCAGGGTAACCTGCTCGCCCGCAAACATGTTCGCATAAAGACGAATCGTCAAAGAGAGGAGCCTGGCAAAGTGGCTGATAATTTCAATGGGTATCATCACAGGCGCGAGCCACCAAACGGGACCCGCAAAATGGGCGAGATATTTCAGGACGCCCTGCTCGCGGAAACCGGCCCAATTGTAATAGCAGAACGACGAGATTGCGAGTGCGGCCGGGACCGATGGGTTCATCGTGGGCGCTTCCATGCCCGGGATGACCCCGATGAGGTTCATAAATAGAATGAAGATAAACAGCGTACCGAAATAGGGAACGTAGCGGCCGCCGTGGTGCTCGATCGCGTCGTTGGTCTCGCCTCCCACGAAGCCGTAAATCATCTCGGCGGTGTGCTGCATTACCCCTGGCTTCTCAATAGACAAGCTGCGGCGCAAAATCGCCACGAGAGCCACCAGAATCAAGACGACCAGGATCTCCGTCGTGAGCCAATCCGCCCAGGGATGTGCGGGATCCTCAACGCGGTATCCGACCGCTTTGAGAAGAGAGTTCGTCGGGCCTCCCCATATGCGATTCAGCATAGCGGTGACCCACATTTCATGTTCTGGCATAGATGAGTTCGAGAATCAGCGCGACAAGAACAGCGGCACCAGCCGTCAACAGGCCGGTTAGAAAGGCCGCTGGCGGAAGCACTAAGTATTTGATAATACCATAGGCCACTGCGATCAGCAGCAGGAAGCGGACGATCATCGTTAATGATGCCCGTCCGCGAGGAGCGGCGCCAAATGCGTCGGTGATTCTTCTCCATCGCCAGAAGCTCAGATAGGAAAGCGCGGCGCCCAGAAGGAATCCAAGACCCGATTTCCAGCCCCAGCGTAGCCCTGCGGCGGATGCGCCGGCGCAGCCGAAGGCAACAATCAGCCAGGTGACACGCCTGACGACGCGAACGTAGGCGTCGCTATCACTTCCCGTCGTCATCCTTGGTGAGTTCCCGGACCAACTCTATCATTCCGGCAGCGATCCCCAAAATTAGAAACGTGAGCGTTAGAAACTTGGTGTGAAACGCCTTGTCTAGTAGATATCCCATCACGTAGCCGACCAATGCACTCGAAGGGATAAGAAACGCGAGGCCAAGGTACTTACCGACCTGCACCATTGGATTGTCCTTGCGCATCATTTGGGTTCCTCGCGCGTGGGTTCCTCGCGCGGGCGATCCTTGCGCGCAAGGATCGCGCCCACCTCGTGGGCCAGTTCGTTGATCAGAATTCCCATCTTGGGATGGGACGGCTCAAAGTCGACGGGGAGATGCATCTCGCGCAGCGCCTCCGAGGTCGTCGGCCCGATGGAGGCGACCACCGCGCGGGACATTCCTTTACGAACGGCGTCCGCCAACCCGATTTCATTGGCCACGCGAGACAAATGTTCCACCTGAATCGTAGCGGTGAAGAGCACGACATCGATTTCTCCTAGCGCCAGCTTGCGAGACGCTTCGCGCAGAGGTTCGATGTTCTCTGGCAATGCCCACTGATACACCGGAACCTGCGTCACCTCGGCTCCGCGCGCGGTGAGTCCGCGAATGAGTTCCTCGCTGACGCGTCCATACTCCTGCACGGCGATGTGCTTCTCGGGACGGCCTTCCGTGGCGGCGAGAACCTCGCGCCAAGTGTTCGGCTCAGGTGCGGTGATGGCGATCGGGACTCCCCATTCGCGCATCACGGCCGCGGGCTTGGGACCTCGCACCACGACGGTGATTTTCTTCAGGGCATCCGCCAGTTTGTTACCTTCGAGGAATGCTGCGGCGGGCCAGCGGGTTTCGATAACCTGATTCAGCAGTCGTGCGCCGACGCCGGTGAGCAGGATCATCATATCGAAACCACCGGCGAAAAGGCGTTCGGCAAAAGCGAGCGCGGCCGCATTTTCTTCGAGCGGGATCTCGCGCACGGAAGGCGCGACAAAAGGTTCACCGCCCTGATTGCGGATCAGACGTTCGATCTCCACGGCTCTGCGGCTTTCGAGCGAGAGCACGCGCAATCCGTCAAACGCCATAGTTTTCAGGTTAGCGCGCCGGAGCTACCTCGGACTGCCTTCGACGGACAAGCCCCATGCGTCTGGCTTGGGGCTGTCGCGTGTTCTTCTGCAACCCAAGCTTACGCATGGGGCTGAGCCGCCGGCGCAACAGATTTATAGCGCGGGCCGGGCTTCTACTTGGCCGGCTGGACCGCGGGCGGAGCGGCGGCTGGCGGCGTTATTTCCCCGCGATGGCAGGTGTAGCAGCCAACATGCCTTTTGCCGTCGTTGGGAAATTTGGCGTTGGCTTCGTCCGACAAGCTGAACATCATCAGCGACGCCGCTTTCTTGGGATTAGCGTCGCTCGCCCAGTCGCCTTGGACGTGGCAGTACGCGCAGGCCTGTCCGAATCCTGTGCGCGCGGCCATCATGGCGGGCTGCACTTGTTCCGGCTTCAGGAGTTTCAAGTTCTTGTAGGGCCCGGCGAAAGGGTTCGGACCTTTTTTCCCTTCCTTTTCCTGGGCGGAAATGGCCAGGGTGAAGGTCACCGTAAGAAACAACGCGGACAACGTGACGAGTCGCATGGAGCGAGTATATACCGAATGAGCCCGCACGGAAAGGAGATGCGGCGGTTCGAAAGAGGCTTGTCCGGCGGCCGTCCTTGGCAACCCCAGCTATGCGCTATTTGCCGGCCTGAGATGATGAGTGAAGCGATTTCGCGGGCCACCAGAGACGCCGGTCGAGCCTGCGCGGAAAACAGCCGGCTCTGCCTCCCCTCTCCGCGACCCGATTGACCGCGGCGCGTCCTGTGATTATGGTGAAGGTATGCGTGTTCATCTTTTTCACGGTCATGTTCTTCACCATTCGGGTCTTCGAATCCTGGGAAGCTTCCTGCTCGCGGCCTCCTCGTTGTATGCCGCCACCGCCGAGCCTTCCCCGTCGCAAATCGACGACATGGTTCAGAAATTCGCGGCCAAGGAGAGTGATTTTTCCAAGGCTCGCGAGAACTACACCTACCGCCAGACCGCGCGCATTCAGGAGCTGGACGATTCGGGCAACGTGACGGGACGTTGGGAAACGGTCTCGGACATCGTCTTTTCCACCGACGGCAGACGCACCGAACGCGTGGTCCGGTCGCCTGTGCCGACGCTTCACAACATCACGCTGACTCCGGAGGATATGCAGGACATGCAGAACGTCCAGCCCTTTGTGCTCACGTCAGCGGAAGTGCCCAAGTACCTGATCCGCTACCTGGGACATCAGAACGTGGATGAAATCGGGTGCTACGTTTTCGCGGTGAAACCCAAGAAGCTGGAAGCCGGACAACGCTATTTTTCAGGCGAAGTATGGGTGGACGATCGCGACATGCAAATCGTGAAGTCCTACGGACGCGGCCTGGGCTCTACCAGCCGCAAGGGGGATAACCAATTCCCCAAGTTCGAAACCTATCGCGAGCAAATCGACGGCAAGTATTGGTTCCCCACCTACACCGTCGCCAACGATACGCTGCACTTCCAGAGCGGCGATCAACGCATACGGCAAACTATTCGCTACGAGGACTACAAGCAATTCAAGTCCGAAACCAAGATCACCTTCGGCGACGAGATTAAGGACGAGTCCAAGCCCGCCCAGCCCGCGAAGCCGGGGAAATAGTGCAGGCGCGGCTCGCGCGGCGGGGGAAGAGCAGGTCCCTCGCTGCGCTCAGGATGACAGCGTTGGGAGTTTTCGTCCGGAGCCAGGTATTTTCTCTTCCCCCTGTTGCCCTGGTTGCGCGCGAGAGCGGTTGCGCGCAGAAGCCCCAAGCTTACGCATGGCGCTAAGGAAATTCCCTAAACTCAGGCTCAGGGTCAGCCGATGGACTAGGTGAATGTCCGCATGGCAGGCATCTGCGAGCCCCGTTCCACCCGACCCTGTTCCGCCCAATGCCGTGGAGCGGCTGCAAAGTCTGTTCCTCGCGACCCTGAATCACGAGATTCGGACGCCGCTCGCTGGGCTGGTCGGGATGACCGATCTTCTGCTCGAAACGAACCTCGACGACGAACAACGGGAGTATGCGAGTACCGCCCGCCTGTGCGCCGAGGATCTTCTTCGAATTCTGAGCGCGGCCCTGCAGTATTCGGCTCTTGCATCCGGCCAAGTGAAGCTGGAGGAATCCGATTTCAATGTGCGTGAACTGGCCGAGGCGGCCGTCGCCGAACACGCACCCATGGCAAAAGCGAAGAACCTGCGCCTGCTTTCCACGTTCGATGCCGGTCTTCCACCCACTGTCACCGCCGACGGTCTCCACATCAAGGAAGTCCTTGGATATCTTCTGAATAACGCGGTCAAGTTCACCCAGCACGGCATGGTGGAATTAGCGTCCTCGTATGAAAACGGAACGCTGCGTTTCTCGGTCCGGGACACGGGAATCGGGATTCCCGCGGAGCGGCGAAAGGAAATATTCGAGTCGTTCAGGCAGCTCGACGAGGGGCTCGCGCGGGAACACAACGGAGTGGGCCTGGGCCTGACGCTGGCGGATAAACTGGTCAAACTGATGAACGGACGGCTGACGCTCCAAAGCCAACTATCCCAAGGATCGACGTTCACGGTGGAAGTACCGGTACGCCCCCCGGAATCAATCTCTAACCAGCTGGGCGCCAACCAATTAAGCACTGAAACAATAAGTAAAGACACACAAGAACGGAGCACCGGCCTCCCCCTCGTGCTAGGGGTCGAGGATAACCCTGTCGGGGCGACGGTGATTCGTCATGCGCTGAAGCGTTATCCGGTTGAGCTGCATGCCGCTTCCAGCGGCGAAGAAGCAGTGGCATCGGCCTCTCGCCGGCAATACGCGCTGATCCTGATGGATTTGCAGATGCCCGGCATGAACGGGCTGGAGGCGACAGCCGCGATTCGGAAGCTTCCGGGTTATCAAGATGTTCCTATCCTGGCGCTTACCGCGGACATGAGCGATGAAGTTAGGCGCCTTTGTTATCAGAGCGGTATGCGTGGATATCTCACAAAACCGATTCAATCAGCGCCTCTGTGGGCCGCCATCCAGCGCGAACTGAAGCTCGAGTCATAGGCTGGGCTAAATTTAGCGCCCTCCTCTTTCCCAGTGGCACTTGCGGACCCCGGCACGGTTAGAATAGCTTATGGCAACTCGACGAATCGGCATTCTCACGGGAGGCGGCGATGTTCCCGGTCTCAACTCTGTCATCAAGAGCGTGACCTATCGCAGCGCCGCCCAGAACATCGAACTGTTGGGCATCCGCCGCGGATGGGAAGGTTTGACGCATGTCAATCTCGACGATCCGGCGAGCCGCGCGCATTATATTCTGCCTCTCAACCGCGAGAACACGCGCGACATCGAGCACGTGGGCGGCACCATGCTGCACTCCAGCCGGACGAGCCCTTCGAAGATGAAGGAGCTGCCGGATTTTCTGAAGGGCGCCAGCATCCCGACCGACGGCAAGACGTGGGACTTGAGCGACCAGGTGGTGGGCAATCTCGGAAAGCTCGGGATCGACGCGCTGATCGTGATCGGCGGCGACGATACGCTGGGCTTTGCGGCGCGTCTCCACACGATGGGCGTCCCCGTCGTGGGCGTCCCGAAGACCATGGACAACGATGTGCAGGGTACGGAATATTGCATCGGCTTTTCCACCGCCATCACGCGCGCCATCGACGCCATCGAACGGCAGCGCACCACCGTGGAATCGCACGAGCGCATCGGCGTGTTTCGCGTGTTTGGACGCGACGCCGGATACACTGCGCTGTATACCGCTTTCGTCACCTCCATCCGCTGCGTGATTCCCGAATACAAGGTGAACCTCGAAAGGCTGATCGACCTGTTGATGAGCGATAAGCGCTCCGATCCTAACAACTATGCGCTGGTGGTGCTTTCCGAGGGCGCGTCGTGGGAGGGCTACGAGGTTCAGCACTACGGGCAAGCCGACGCCTACGGACATCGGAAGAAGGCCAGCGTGGCGGAAGCGCTCGGAGGCGAAATCACCAAGCGCACCGGCGCGGAGACGATCGCGAGCGACCTGACGTACGACCTGCGCGGCGGATCGCCGGACTTCATCGACAAGCTGATCGCGAATGTGATGGGAACGATGGCGTTCGAGGCGATCGTGGGAGGCCGCAGCGGATTGATGGCCGCCGTCCAGGAGGGCCGTTACGCCATGGTCCCGATTCCGGACCCGAAGCTCGGACCCCGGCGGGTGGATCTCGCGAGCATGTACAACACGGAGCGATACCGTCCGAACTACGAACAGAAACTGGGCTTGCCGGTCTTCCTGACGAAAGTGTAGTCGGTAGCGGGACAAAGCATAGTTCAGACTGACACGTGGAATTCTTCGCGAAGTTCCGGAAGCCGGCGGTCCCTGAAAGCCCGCCACGCGTGTCGCCGCCAGCCACTCCGCTCGCGGATATCCGGGCGTTTTTCAACGAGGCGGCGCGCGATGAAGAACATTTTCCTTCGACCATCGATCCCCGCATTTACCACGTGAAGGTCGTGCTGGAACACCTAGGTGATCTTGAGCGTAAACGCGTCGCCGATCTCGGCTGCGGCAAGGGACGTTTCGCGCGTCTGGTGCGCGAACGGCACCCGTCCGCGATCGTGTATGCGCTGGACCTGGCGGAAGCGATGCTGGTGCACGTTCCGGCGGGCATTCATCGCACGGCCGCAACGCTGACGGCGCTGCCGCTGCGGACGGCCTCCTGTGATGGAGCCTACGCCACGGAATCGCTCGAACACGCCGTCGATATCGAGACGGCGGTGGCGGAGCTCTGCCGCATCGTGAAGCCAGGGGGGAAAATCGTCATCATCGACAAGAACGCCGAGGCCTGGGGACGCCTGAAAACGCCCGAGTGGGAACGCTGGTTCGGGCGCAAGGAGATGGAAAAACTCCTGAGGCGGCATTGCCGCGAGGTTTCGAGCCGTCCGATTTCTTACTGGGAGGATGTGGCGCCCGATGGACTCTTCCTCGCGTGGTTCGCCGTGAAGTGAGTGGATAAAGTTCACTCTTCCTGAGAAAAGTTCTCCGTCCGCCGCACGAATTTTCGTGCGTGCGCGCCTGCTCAAGTTTCTGATCGCCCAAAGCCTGGCTCCCGAAGCCCCAGGAATCGCCGAGCTTCTCCGGCAGGGCGGCTACGAGACTGAGTGGAACATACAAATAGAAGACCAAACTACAAACCAAATCAAAGAGCCGATCGACGGCAGCGGAGGCGAGCCGTGGGATCTGCTGTTCCCGGAATATCGCCAGCAATTGCTCACGATCAACGAAGAACTCCGCGAGAAGGTGAAGCAACTGGAGCGCTCCAACGCGGACCTGGAGCGGTTCGCCTGGGCTGCCAGCCACGATCTGAAGGAACCTCTGCGAACGATCTCGGGTTTTACCCGGCTCTTAATTCGTAGGGCGACGAAGAAAGCGGGCGCGGCCGGGCAGGAGGACGGGCGGATCTGTAATAAACAGACTGAGGGAGAGAATAGCGAGACCGAAGCCCGGAATCAAGAGGAAACCGTCGAGTTCGCTCACTATATCCAACAAGGCGTCGAGCGGATGGGCGGACTCATTGACGCATTGCTCGCGTACTCGCGGGCGATGCATCAGCCGATGGGTCCAGACAGGGTCACGGATGCACAGAGCGCGGCCGAGGAGGCCGTTCAAACGCTGGGCGCGGCGATTGAAGAGAGCGCCGCGACGGTGCGCATCGATGGCCTGCCGCCGGTATGCGCCGAAGCCGCTCCGCTAGTGCAGATCTTCCAGAATCTGCTAGCCAACGCGCTCAAGTATCGCCATCCGGAATTGGCGCCTACAGTGCACATCTCGGCGGTGACGCGCGGCGGGGAAGTGCGCTTTTCCGTATGCGACAACGGGATCGGAATCGCGCCGGAGCACTACAACCGCATCTTTGACGTTTTCCGCCGTCTGCATGGCGAGGACTACGAAGGGCTCGGCATTGGCCTGGCGATCTGTAAAAGGTTGGTAGAGCGCTACGGCGGACGCATCTGGCTCGACTCGGAGCTGGGCGCTGGATCCACTTTCTATTTCACGCTGCGGGCGGCGGAAAAGGCACGCATGGCCGGACGCTCATAAACTACTAAATGTTCCTCACTATTGAAACTTAATATATTATTTCGATGTGAAGTCACAGTCGGAGTTCATCCGCGCGGCCATTCGGAAAGCGATTCGCGAGGCGGAAGAGGAACGCACCCGACAGGCTTATATGGAAAAGCCGGAGACGGAATCCGCGGGCGACGACTGGTCGAACGCCGGAGCTTGGACGACCTAAAGCAGTATACACGGCCTCGGCGCTGCTCCCTTTGCAACACTCGATCAATAGTGATATCGAGCTTGCAAAAAATCGATGCGGTTTCCGCTCACGTGATAAACCAGCCGATGTTCCTGTGTGATCCGGCGCGACCAGCATCCGGCGAGGACGTACTTTAACGGCTCCGGCTTTCCGATGCCGGAAAACGGCTCCCGTAAGACGGCCTCGACCAGATGAAGAATTCGAAGAGCGGCGCTGCGATCTGTTTCCACCCAATGACGTAAGTCTTCGCGAAACTCAGGTTGAAAAACGGCTTCGCGCTCGGCCCGGCGCGTCACGAAAGAATTACTCCAGGCCTGCTTCCCGAAAAATCTTGCGCGCCGGCGCGGGATTGCCCTTGCCTCGCTTCGCCCGTTCCAGGGCGGTCAGCAACCTTCGGGTATTCTTGGGGGATCGGAGAAGATGGGCCGTTTCGACGAGCCCCGCCAGCTCTTCAGCGGGAACCAGAGCGACATCATGGCCGCCCCGCCGACGAACAATGATCGTCTCCCGGTCCGCGGACACCTGGTCCAAGACGGACTCCAGGTTTTGCCGCAACTGCGCAAAGGTGGTGTGTGCAGACATAGACGTCTCGCCCTCATTGTATAGGAAACCTGCACGCTAGCGAGGTACGGACAGCAGGGTTCACGATCACTTAGCCAACGTTGTTTTGCGCTTGGCCCCCTTCTGACCCGACAGCACCACCTTGCACAAGTAACCGACTATGTAGGACCTATCGGTCCTTTCGATCAAATCCTTATTTTCAACGAGTGCTCTTATCCCCTTGTCGAGCAACGGCCATAACGGGCTAGATTCGTACTCCCCATAAGGATGCCGACATCCTGTATCATCCGGCGTGAGCCGTTTCGTTCTCATGGGACCATATTCGCACGTAAGAAAACGCCTCCCGAACCGTCATGGTTTCGAGAGGCGCCTTTCAATGAAAAGAGGGTCTACCTCGCGACTCGGAATAGTTTGCCGAGCGGATCGAAGAATTGATCGACCACGCGCTCCTTGAGCGGGATGATGGCGTTGTCGGTGATGTGAATATCTTCCGGGCAAACCTTCGTGCAGCACTTGGTGATGTTGCAGTAGCCGATGCCGTAGTCGTCCTTGAGCGCTTTCACGCGGTCGCCCGCATCGATGGGGTTCATTTCCAGATTCGCCGTGTAGACGAAGAACCGCGGTCCGATAAATTCCTTGTGCAGGTGATGATCGCGCAGCACGTGGCACACGTCCTGGCACAGGAAACATTCGATGCATTTGCGGAATTCCTGCGGCCGGTCCACATCGGATTGCTGCACGCGCCAGGAGCCGTCGGCGGCGTCGGGTTTGCGCGGCTTGAACCCGAGGATCTTCTTCTTTACTTCGAAGTTCCACGAGACGTCCGTAACCAGATCCTTTACGTGCGGGAACGTCTGCATGGGCTCGATGGTCACGGGCTGCATGAGATCGAGCTGATTGAGACGCGTCATGCACATGAGCCGCGGCTTGCCGTTGATTTCGGCCGAGCACGATCCGCATTTTCCGGCCTTGCAATTCCAGCGCACCGCGATATCGTTAGCGACGGTGGCCTGCACGCGGTGCACGGCGTCGAGCACCACCATGCCGGCGGAGATTTCCGTCGGATAGTCCACGAACTTACCGGTGCCGCGCTCGCCGCGCCAGATGCGAAAGACAGCTGTGTCAGCCATCGTTATTTGTTCTCCTCGATCACCTGCTTCATCTCGTCTGTCAACGGCACCACGGGAACGCGCTCCACCTTGGGGCGCCCGTCCGAACCCTTTGTGACGCGCAGGTTGTATTTGCCCCATTCATCGGTCTTCTGCGGATAATCATCGCGGAAGTGGCCGCCGCGGCTCTCCTTGCGCTCGATGCCGGCGAGCGTGATGATCTCCGAAATCGACAGCATGTTTTCGAGATCGAGCGCCGCGTGCCAGCCCGTGTTGTATTCGATGTTGCCGGTGATGCCGGCGCGCACGGCACGCTCGCGCAGTTTGGCGATCTTGCCGAGCGCCTCCTGCATCTCGCTTTCGACGCGCACGATGCCGACGAGATCCTGCATGACTTCCTGCAGCTCGTAACCTACTGCGAAGGGATTTTCGCCGGCCGCCCCGCGTTCGAACGGCGCGAGCGCCTGCTTGGCGGATTGCTCCAGTTCGGCGCGATTGACGGGGCCGGCGCCGTGCTCTTTCGCGAACTTTGCGGCGTACTCTCCGGCGCGCTTGCCGAAGACGAGAAGATCGGAGAGCGAATTGCCGCCCAGGCGATTGGCTCCGTGCAAGCCCGCGGCGCATTCGCCCGCCGCGAAAAGGCCCGGCACGGCCGACATCTGCGTATCGCCATCCACCTGGATGCCGCCCATAATGTAGTGGGTGGTAGGACCGACTTCCATCGGCTCCTTGGTGATGTCCAGGTCGGCGAGCTGCTTGAACTGGTGATACATGCTCGGCAGCTTCTTCTTGATGTGCTCGGCCGCATTCGGGATCTTTTCCTTGATCCAGGCGATGTCAAGGAAGACGCCGCCATGCGGACTTCCCCGCCCGGCCTTCACTTCGCGATTGATACAACGCGCCACGTGATCGCGCGTGAGCAGATCCGGAGGCCGCCGCGCGCTCTTGTCGCCCTGCACGTAGCGCCAACCTTCTTCGGGATTATCCGCGGTCGAGCTGCGGTAATTCTCCGGAATGTCGTCGAACATGAAACGCTTGCCGTCCTTGTTGCGCAGCACGCCGCCTTCACCGCGGACGCCTTCCGTGACCAGGATTCCCTTGACGCTCGGCGGCCACACCATCCCGGTGGGGTGGAACTGCACAAATTCCATGTCGAGCAGCGCCGCGCCCACTTGATACGCCAGCGCCTGGCCGTCGGCCGTGTACTCCCAGCTATTGCTGGTGATTTTGAACGATCGCCCCACGCCGCCCGTCGCCAGCACGACCGCCTTGGCTTGAAACGCCATGAACCGTCCGCGCTCGCGATCGTAAGCGAACGCCCCTACGCAGCGGCTGCCATCCATCAACAACTTGATGACGGTGGTTTCCGCGAAAACATCGATGCCTTGGTGAATGCCGTGATCCTGCAGCGTGCGGATCATTTCGAGGCCGGTGCGATCGCCGACGTGCGCAAGACGCGGGTAGCGATGGCCCCCGAAATTGCGCTGCAGAATGCGTCCGTCCTTAGTGCGGTCAAAGATGGCGCCCCAGGCTTCGAGTTCATGCACACGCGCCGGAGCCTCCTTGGCATGGAGTTCCGCCATGCGGCAATTATTTAAATACTGGCCGCCGCGCATGGTGTCGGCGAAGTGCACGCGCCAGTTGTCGCGATCGTCCACGTGGCCCATGGCAGCGGCCATGCCGCCTTCCGCCATCACGGTGTGGGCCTTGCCCAAAAGCGATTTGGTGACGACGGCTGTCTTACATCCGGCGGCCGACGATTCGATGGCCGCGCGCAAACCCGCGCCGCCCGCGCCAATCACCAGGACGTCATATTCGTGTATCGGATAGTCCGCCATGGTTACAGAATTCTCCAATCGTGAATCATACCCAGGGCGCACATGCGAATGTACACATCCACAAACGCGACGTAGAACATGCTGATCCACGCCCACTTCATATGACTGCGATTCAGATGGGACACGCAGTCATAACATTTCTTCTGCAGATTCGCGCCGGACATGACGTCCTTGCGTCCTGCGACCAGGTGGCGGAACGAATGGCAGCCGAAGGTGTACAGGCCGAGCAGAATCGGATTCAGGATCATGATGATCGACCCGAGCCCGATGCCGAACTCCGTCTTCGGCGCGTCCGGATTCCCGGCAGGTGCGAACCACAGCGATCTCCAAGCATCCCAAGTCAGGATGAAGATAAATAGGATCGCGAGATAGAGAAAATAGCGATGGACGTTTTGAAAAATCAGAGGGAACTTCTTCTCACCGCGATAGGTGTTGCGAGGCTCGCCGACCGCGCAGGACGGAGGATCGGCCCACCATCCTTTGTAATACGCGCCGCGGTAGTAGTAGCAGGTGAAGCGGAATCCCGCGGGCGCCCACAAGATCAGCATGGCGGCGGAAAACGGAATGAAGCCGGGCCACCAGGCAGGCGCCGAAGTGAACAGGAGCGGCGAATACATCGGCGAAAGATACGAGGTGCCGGGCACTTCGTAGCACGGCTGGGGCGCTCCCTGCGCATTGACGCCGCACATGGGAACGAAAACCGCGTAGTTCGCGTAAATAATGAAGGCCAGATAACCGAGGAAAATAAGCAGCGGTTCGACCCACCAGTTGTCGGTACGGCGCGTCTCGCCGAACCCCCCTTTCTTCAAGGGGACATCAATGGAGGACATTCTGTTTCAGAGCTCCTGCTGAGGAATGTGAGGTAAGTGTTAAGGATAGCGCCTAACTTTCAGATTATCAAGAATGGCAGAGGATTCGTGACCGTAAGATTTGGATAAGGGACTACTTTTTCAGCGGTTCTGATTGCGTTCGTCAGATGAGCCGGACACTTACCAACAGCAGAGCAAGATAGCGATCGTTTCGAATTGCTTTCGCTGATGCGCTACCTACCAGAGATGACGTGTCTTTCCGCGATGCCTAAGTACGGGTCGCTTCCGCATTAATCAATCCGTTACCGATCAATCCATACCGATCAAAGAGGTAGAACTCAGGCTTGGCGGGCGGTCCGCATCGCGTCGCGACGCTATCCTCTTGTGCCCAAAGGATTTGCGCCCAGTACCATTCAATCCCGAAAAGTACCGTCCGATGCACGTAACGCCCTTTCGCTTCAAGGAGGTAGCCCTTGGTACGAAAGTAACTTAAATTAGTCCAAAGGTATCTCATACTCAACAGGAGAAACACATCTTGACGAAGCCGATCAAGCACGTCGAAAAAGCGATAGCGGTGGCCGCGAACGTAGCCTGGCATGTCTATGACACGCTGAACTCGATCAAGCCGAACCCGTCGTTTACGCCGAAGTGGTCCGAGAAGCCTCTGCTCAAGAGTTGGGAGAAGCAGAAACCCAAGCTCGGCTGGCCCCGCGAAACCGATTCGTTGTGCCCCAAGTGCATCCCCGAGATTCGCCAGCAGATCCTCGACGGCAAGCTGCCGGTGGAGATCCTGAAGAACGAAAAGCTCGGCGAGATCAAGGCGAACATCATCGAAAAAGACGGCAAGATCGTCATGGTGAAGGAGTGCCCCATCCACGGCAAGTTCGAAGACTTGATGTCGATCGATCCGGCGTTCAGCAAGCACCTGGAAGACGTGTTCCCCGGCCGCGACATCCGCGCGCATAACGACGAAAAGCTGCACAACCACGGATCGAGCACCATCACGCATGGCCGCGGCTCGGTGCTGACCATCGATTTAACAAATCGCTGCAACATGATGTGCGATCCGTGCTTCATGGACGCCAATCAGGTCGGCTTCGTGCACGAACTGACGTGGGAAGACATCAAGACGCTGCTCGATAACGCGATTTCGATCAAGCCGCGCCGCCAGCTTTCCGTGCAGTTCTCGGGCGGCGAGCCGACGCTTTCTCCGTATTTCCTTGACGCGATCCGCTATTGCCGCAAGCTGGGCTATCAGAGCGTGCAGGCCGCGACCAATGGCATCGAGTTCGCCAAGAGGCCTGAGTTCGCGAAAGCCGCTGGCGAAGCCGGCCTGCGCTACGCATATCTGCAATTCGACGGCATCGGCAACGAAGCGAATTCGCACCGCGCCGTCGGCAACCTGTTTGATGTAAAGCTGCGCGCTATTGAGAACCTTTACAGCGCGGGCGTCGACATCGTCCCGGTGATCACGCTGATCAACGGAGTGAACAACGAGCAGGTGGGCGCCGTCGTGCGCTTCGCGCTCGATAATCCGAAGAAGATCCCGTTCCTCAGCTTCCAGCCGGTTTCGTTCACGGGCCGCGATGAAGCGGTTACGCCGGAACGCCGCGCGGCGCAGCGCTACACGCTGGCGAATCTGGCGCACGACGTGAAGAACCAGACGGGCCTCGGCGAACCGGTTCGCGACTGGTTCCCGATTTCCTTCATGAGCACGTTCTCCGATTTCGCGGATCTGGTCCACGGGCCGAACGCGGAATGGGGCCAGCTCTCCTGCGGATGCCACCCGAACTGCGGCATCGGCATGGCGGTGATGTGCGACAAGGAAACCAAGGAATATCGGCCGGTGACGGCGTTCCTGAATGCCGACCGCCTGGCTCGCGACGTCGCCAAGATCAACGATGGCGCGCGCAGCAAGAAGTTGTCGGTGTTCGGCGTCTCGCTCGCGCTGCTGCGCAACTATAATCCCTACGAAGCGCCTACGCACTTCCGCTTGAGCGATCTGATCGCCAAGTTCGACAAGTGCTTCGGCATGAGCAAGAAGTCTCAAACCGGCGCGTACGGCAAGGTGACGGGCGACCGCACCATGGACGACATCGAGAAGCGCCGCCGCGATCGCTGGAACTTCCTGTTCATCGCGGGCATGTGGTTCCAGGATCTGTTCAACTACGATTTCCGACGCACCGAGCAGTGCATCATCCCCTACGCCACGCAGGAAGGCGAAATTTCCTTCTGCGCGTATAACACGGGCGTGGGCTGGCGCAACATCATCGAGAAGATGCACATGACCGCGACGCTCACCAAATGGTACGAGGAGAAGGGCCGCCACGAGATCATCGCCGGCGGCAAGAGCGTGAACCTTCCTTCGAAGGAACACCACATGGTGCTGCGCGAGGAGGACGTGAATCGCAAGCGCCAGCATGATCTGGACGACAAGGGCATCGCTAAGACCGCGCGTGAAGAAAAGACTCGCGCGCGCGACGCCAAACTGAAAGCCGATGCCGAGAGCGCCCGCATGATGGCGATGTATAACGAACACGTGCTCGGAGTGAAGCCGGTGGAAGGCGGGATCGTCCCGATCACCTCGATTCTTCCCGCCGCACCTGTTGCTAAGGCAGCCGCGGCCGCGGAGCAGGAAGAAGTCGGTAGCTTCGGCGATTAAAGTTCGACCGTTAGGTTAGTTTCGAAAGGAAAAGGCTGCTCGCGAATGCGGGCGGCCTTTTTTACGTAAGATTATTTATTCTAGATATTTAACGCCGTTTGGAGATTTCCACAGCCCCGCGCCTACGCCAGATCTTCGCCACGAGATGTTGTGCTGCCTTACGGACCTATGGTATATAGAGGGTAATGCACCCTTGCTTGGGCGTCTCGGCGATCAGGGGAACCTGCGAGCTTCGGGCCCAATGCAGCGGCGAGGCGAAAGTCTCTGTTGAGCGTAACGGGCCGAATGGTTCCTTCGCTGGGTTCAGACCTGACCCGTCCGACAGTAAGCTAGTCGTAGCCTTGACCCTTAGCGGTGCCTGTTGGGCGACTGGTAGCTTTTATTTTCCGGGCGGGCCGGGGGCGCGGCACTTGACCAAAGGCCGAAAAACGTTAGGCTGATGGAGGAGAAGTGATGCGTACCAAAAACGCGCGGATTTCGCGCGACAACATCGGGCAGGCCGAAGGGCTCTCCTGGCGTTGCTGACCTTTGGATTGGGCGTCTCGGCGATCAGGGGAACCTGCGAGCTTCGGGCCCAATGCAGCGGCGAGGCGAAAGTCTCTGTTGAGCGTAACGGGCCGAATGGTTCCTTCGCTGGGTTCAGATGATGTGTCAGACGGGTTAGGCTCGCCAACAGGGCCCTACAGACAAATGGCCTCAGAGCTCGTGCTTCGGGTCCGGAAAAGAAAGACCATCCAGTCGGCGTGGGCTGCGATCAAGCGCAACTCCAGGACATCAAAGTCCAGTGATACGCAAAAGGAAATAGCAACGTTCGAGGAAAAGCTGCCCCAAAACCTGGAGCGCCTAAGCCGCCTATTGCAGAAGGGCCTTTTCGTGTTCCCGCCCGCCCGCGGGGTTAAGATTCCGAAATCAAAAACCGATAAATCTAAGTTTCGGCCGTTGGTTATTGCGAAGGTTGAATCACGCATCGTTCAGCGGGCAATTCACGACGTATTGGTTTCCGTGCCTGCGATTCAGAAGTTTGTATTCACTGCGCACAGCTTCGGCGGCATCAAGAAGAAAGAGGACGATAAGGTTGCCGCGGTTCCCGCAGCGATAGGTGCCGTGCTTGATGCAATCGCTAACGGCGGCAGATTTGTGATCCGAGCCGACATTGAGAAATTCTTCACGCGCATCCCAAAGTCGGCTGTGACCGACACTGTCGCGAACGCCGTGGGGGACGCTGAGTTCGTGGACCTATTTACCCGTGCAATTGCCGTCGAACTGGAGAACATGGCGCAGTTGCGAGAATCTGCGAACGCGTTTCCCATTGAAGATATCGGCGTCGCCCAAGGCAACTCGTTGTCTCCGCTGCTTGGAAATATATTCCTATATGACTTCGATAAGGAGTTGAACAGCCGCCTGGACGTCCGGTGCATCCGTTATATCGACGACTTCATCATTTTCGCGCCGACGAGGGAGGTGGCCGAGAATGTTTTCGCGAAGGCAACTTCGTTGCTCAAGAAATTAGGGATGAGCGTTTCGGCGGACAAAACGCAAAAAGCAGGTGTCGACGAAACTTTCGAATTCCTTGGCATCGAGCTTAGTAACGGATTTATTAGGCCCTGCAAGAAGGCTAGACAGCGGCTCCTGCGCTCACTAAAGGCAGTTCTGGACGAGAGTCAAAGGGCCTTTCGAGAACACTCAACGACGGGGCAGCTCCCGAGTGCCCTCTCCCTGGTTGAGTCGCTGCGAAGGGTAGGCGGGATAACGCGCGGCTGGGGCAAGCACTATCGATTCTGTAATGACTCCAAGTTCTTCGAGCGCCTCGACGAAGAAATAGGTGAGCTCATACGAGCTTATCTCGCCCGGTACGCGGAGGAGCGAAAAAGGACAGACAAGGCATACCACTGGCGTCTTCTGGGAATCGACGCCCTCGCCCAGATGGAGCGCCAGCCGTTTTCTTGGCCTAAAAAGCATCGCAAAGCCGTCGGCGCTATCCTGTAATTGTGGCTGTAGTCGATCGCATCACGAAGTCGCCGAGTATTTGTGGCGGGCGGGCGTGCATCGCCGGCCATCGAGTACGCGTGCTTGATATTGTCATCTGGCACGAACAGAACGGATGGTCTCCCGACGAGATTGTGTCGCAGATCCCGTCGATCACGCTGGCGGATGTTCACGCGGCCTTGGCTTACTATTACGATCACCGGGAAGAAATCCAGGAAGAAATCCGCGCCGAGCGCGCGATGGCAGAGGAGTTCCGGGCCGCCGTTCGAAAAGGCCTGGGTCAGGCCGACCGCGACGAGTTCATCGAGGAAGACGAGATGGATGCCAGGGTCAGACAAATGTTCGGCGCATAAGGCGCCTCGATTGCCTCGATCACCGCTAGGCCGCCCGCACCACAATCTTCCCTGCCCTCCTCGATCGAGGCTTATCGCGGATCACGATCTCTACATCCTGATCGAGCGCGGTCAGAAAATGCATCAGGCGTTCTACGGAGAAACCGTCGAGCCGGTAGCTCATCAGCGCCGAGACCTTGGGTTGATTGATTCCGAGCCGCCGCGCGGTTTCCACCTGCGTCCAGCCGAGACGCTCCATAATGGAACATAGTGTGGCCGCAAGCCGGACTTTCGTCTGCCGTTCCTCGGCGTCCCTGAATCCGAGGTCGGCAAAAACATTCCCGGAACTTTCGACAACTTGCGCTCTCGCCTTAGTCGCTTTTTCGGCCATACCAATCCTCATAGTGTTGCTGCGCCAGCCTGAGGCGCTTCCCGATCAGCTCGACATCTCTTTGCGCGGTCTGCCTCCCCCTTGGCGACTTCTTCTGGAACGCGTGCAGCACATAACAAGCCTGCCGAAAGCGAACCGTGTAAACCGCACGATACGTACCACCCTTGTAATCGTCAACGACTTCAAACACGCCCGGACCCTCGCCCTTCCAGGGCTTGGCAGCCGGATGCTTCCCGCCGAACTGAGCGACGCTCAGTGCAGATCCCATCGTGTCTTTGACCGATTCAGGAAATCCCAGAAGATCTTCCTTGGACGATCCAACCCATAACAGGGGCTTCTCGCCGGCCGCTAGGGCGCGCGCCATTTATCCTAGTTTTAGGATACCTCAGCGCGAGAATAATGCAAGGTTGTCTTTTTTGCCTCACTCTTCGTCCTGGCAGATATTCTCCGCGATTTCTGTATTCAGTTTCTCGAAATACCGCGTGTACGAGTACGGCTTCGCCAGCGTCATCGGATCTTCGGCCGTCATCTTGTATTCCAGATATTTGCCGCCTTGAATTGGACGGATGCGCTCCATCAGGTGCAGAGCGTCGCTATGCTGCGCGCCGGAATCGTTGAGCCAGGTGCGGGTGTTGAATCCTGTCGAGTCGACGACCAGGGTATCCCCTTCCCACTTGGCGACTTGGTCTCCGAACCACGTTCCCTTCGAGGCTTCGATGTTCGGGTCGGGCGCAGCCACGGGGCCGTCGATATGTCCTCGATTCAGGTAAATGGTGCGCATCAGGCCGTGAGCAACGTCCTCATAAAGCATCACGAGCATGCCTTTGACTGGAGCGAATTCGACCTTCGTTCCCTGCCTCGCCATCATGCGGAACTGTCCGACGGGCTGGCACGCCCTCCATGGGTCGTCTTTGAGGTTGACCTTTTTCGCCTGCTCAGCGGCCTTCGGCAGCAGACTAATCTCGGCCGGTGATCCGGAGTTCTTCCGTCCGCCCGGAAGCGTCACTCCATTGGCAATCGATCGGTACACTCCGGCGAGATTGGGGGGATTCGGCTGTTGCGCGAAGGCGAACGGCGTCGACGCCGCCAAAAGAACAGCAAAAACCATGGCCGGACCGGGGGTCCGGCGCGGACGGGGCGTCCGCCCGACGAGTGATTTTGGCGCGAGTTTCATTTGACCTGGCTGGCGCGCTGGTTCAGCAATTTGAGTTCGTCGTTGCGCCATTGTTTCCACATACCGATTTCATCCGCGCAGATGTGCTCCGGAATCTCTTGCGTCTGTTTCTTGTAATAGCGCGTGTAGGTGTACGCGGAAGTGAGTGCGTGGCGATCTTCGACGATGCCGACGAGCTCGATATACGTGTTGCCGTTGTGCTCGATCTGCCGCATGCGCTCGCTCAGGTGGGTTTCCTCGGTATGCGGCGTCATGTCGCCGCTGAGCCAGGATTTGTCGTTAAAGCCGATGGTATCGATCACAAGCGTGTCGCCGTCCCAGTGACCGACGGAATCTCCATTCCAGGTGGGAACCACGTTCTTGGGATGCTGCCGGTTTAAATATATCCGGCGCACGCGCGAAGTGTTAGCCTCCCAAAACGCAATGATGACTTTATCGGGCTGCGGCAGAAAAAGAAAATTACCAGAGAAAGGAGTGCCGGGCGCGCGCAGAATCCCGGAGGGCAAACAGACGGCGCCGGTATCGTCGGCGATGCCGTTGGTCGCTTCCATCTTCAACTTCGCCCAAGGCTGCAGATGCTCCTTGACGGTCTTATTCAGATCAGGGTTGACGACGTTGAGGCCGGTGAGATCGCGGCCGCGAGCCAGCATGTAGTAGCCACTCCAGTCGGGAGGCGTGCCAGTCTCGGCACAAGCCGTCGCGGCCATTGCGCAAATCGCGAGGAAACAGCGCTTCGTCATGGAGGCTCCTTCACGGGATCTCGCTCCATTCTACTTCCGCGAAGTCATTAAAACGTGCCGGCCGGCGTACAGGCAGTTCAGCTCTTGGGGGTGGGTCGAGGCGGAGCGGGCTTGATGTCGACAAAATGACTGCGTACGTCGTTGACACTGGTCAGGTACGCCCGGGCGTCGCCATACGGGAAAAAGTGAGAATACCGCGAATGCGGGTGCGTCACGGGAACGTGATGTTTAATGGGGCAAAAGTGCTGTTCCGTGCGCGCGGCGATCTCCGTGACGTACGCGAGCAGTCCGTTGGCATACGAACAGTACAAGCAGCCCACCTTCTCGATCACATTGAGGTACGGAAGACGGGCGCGGTCGTAGATAAGGTAGTCGCTGCGCCGGACTTTAGGAATTCCGTTGGCGGAAAAGCAGACAATCTGGTAGACCGTCACGAACAGGTCGAGCATCCAAAAGAAAATAATGCCGAAATAGATGAGCGGCGATGTCAGAAGGACCATCTTCCGTGAATGCTTGATGTGCAGCCAAGAGCTTTTGGCCCGGAAGATCTCTGAAATGTGCTCCGCGACCGCTTGGTTCTTCATGTTGCTAACTACAGTGCAAGCGGATGGCCACACTTGGGGCAAAGCACGTCACTGCAGCGTTCCGCATCGCCGGACGCCCGTCGAACTGCTTTCTAGCCCTTGCCGACTAGCCCTTGCCGAGCACCTTCAGCATATCGGTGTAAGGCACCACGCGGCCGTGCAGCGGCGCGATCGTCGTGATATCCAGCTTCAAACGTTGAATGTTGTCGTACAATTCGTTGGCGAAATTCATCGCCACAGGCGGCTGGGGCGGCGCGTTGGGAGGGCCGGGTGTGAACAGATCGGCTTCAATCAATACCTTTTGCTTCGGCAGGTAGCCGAGCATCATGTCGCCGTTGTGATCGTTGCCTTGAATAAAGTGCAGTTCCAGCGTCTGCGTTCCATCGGTGATGACGTATTTGTCCTTCACCGTAATGAACGTGGCTTTCTTGGGATTCTTCGACAGCTTGTCCGGTTCCAACGTGTGCGGGTTCTTCCAGACCTGCTCGTAGAAGGCCTTGTTCTGCTCGTTGGTGATGATCGGGATGCCGTCGGCCACGACGGCGCGGAGGCCGCCGGAGTGATCGAAGTGATGATGGGTGTTGACGACGTACTTGATGGGCTTGTTCGGCGCCAGCCTCCTTGCTTCGGCCAGCACGGCTTCCGCGCGCTCCTCGGTGAGAGGAGTCTCCACGACGACGATGTAATCTTTGAATTCAACCACCACGCTATGATGCGTGCCGCCTCCGAGCCACCAGGCTCCACCGCCTAGAGCCACCGTTTCCACCTTCACTGGAGGAATCTTCGCCTGACGCACGGCGTCGGGGACGTTCAGCGCAAGCGGCCCCGGATTCGCCTTGACGTCGGTCACGGTGAGATCGAACAGCGGATGGCCTCCCTGGTCCTGAACGATTTTGGTGGGGAACTTCACGCTGCCGAATTCTTTGTAGTCGGTGTAGAGCGTCTCCACCAGCATGTCGCCGAGCACGGGATTCGGGAGCCAGGTATCCACCTTGGTCACCATGCCACGGTCGTCGATGGTGCCGACCACCTTGTACTTGCCAAGCGCGGTAAACGTGACCTGCGTGCCGCCCTTGGCCTTCTTCATGGTCGCCTTTTCCTCGAGCGCGCCTTTCAGGAAGCCGTGCGGCGTCAGCCAGATTTGCAACTGGCGCTCGTCGGCCGCCGCGGGCTGGGGCTGCGGCTGCGCGCCCGGCTGGTTCCAGGCGTACATTCCGCTGACGATGTTCACCTGCTTCTGCTCCCCGCCGAAGGGAGCGCCGCCGCCTTTCGAAGGCGGAGTGTTCTGAATACGCGTGAGCTCCTCGCGCGCGGATTTATTGGCATAATCCACCGTGCGTGTGTAAGCGGTGATGGTCGTTTCGGGCCATGGCGCGTTCGGGAGGTGGTTCTGTCCGAGAGCCGAAATATGACCGGTGCCGGAGAATTGAATCGAATTGAGATTCGCCGCGCCCATGGCGATCGAGGATTTCTGCAACAGGGCGTTGGCGTCCTGCGCCATCGCCAGATTCACGGTGAGGCCGGCGAGGGTTAGAGCGATCAGAAGATTCTGTTTCATAAACACTCCTTGCGTCAAACGCTACGATACCAGACATCGCGCCTAAACGTCGGTGAGTCCGAATGTGGACCCCCCTAGGGCGGCCTAAAAAGCAGGTCCCTCGACTTCGCTCGGGATGACAAGCTACTTCTGGGTGCTATTTGCCCTTCAGCATCTTCTTAATTCCGGCGCAGGCCTGACGAGTGCGCTGGGGATTTTCGATCAGGGAGAATCGAACGTAGCCTTCCCCGAGCGGGCCGAATCCGATGCCCGGCGACACGGCCACCAGCGCCTGGTCGATCAGGATTTTGCAAAACTCGAGCGACCCCATCTCACGATACGGTTCGGGGATGGGCGCCCACAGAAACATGGTGCCGCGCGGCTTCTCCACCGGCCAGCCGGCCTTGCACAAGCCGTCGGCCAACACGTCGCGGCGCCTCTGATAATTTGCGCGGATCTTCTTGGTTTCCTCTTCGCACTCGCGCAGGGCGATGATCGCGGCGATCTGCAGTGGCTGGAAGACGCCGTAATCCAGGTAGCTCTTGATGCGGGCGAGAGCGGCGATCATTTTCGGATTACCCAGGCAGAAGCCGATGCGCCAGCCCGCCATGTTGTAGCTCTTCGACATGGAGAAAATCTCGACGGCGACTTCCTTGGCCCCCTCCACTTCCAAAATGCTGGGAGGTTTGTAGCCGTCGAAGCCGAGATCGGCGTACGCGAAATCGTGGACCACCATGGTGCCGTGATGGCGCGCCAGCCGCACGATTTCTTTCATGAAATCGAGATCCACGCACATCGTCGTGGGATTGTGCGGGAACGAAATCAGAATCATGCGCGGAGGTTTTGACGACTTGCGATAGACCTCCTCGAGGGCGTTGAGAAATGTGCCGGGATCGGGCATGGGCAGCGTGCAGGCCTGTCCCTCGGCCATGATCACGCCGTATTGATGGATGGGATAACACGGATTGGGGGAGGCCACGACATCGCCCGGTCCGATCACGGCGAACAAAAGATGCGCGAGCGCGTCCTTGGCGCCGATTGTCACGATGGCTTCCTTCTCGGGGTCCAGCGCGACGCCGTAGTTGCGCTGATAGCGCTTGACGATTTCCTCGCGCAGGTGCGGAATGCCCTTGGACAGCGAGTAGCGATGGTTGCGGGGGTTGCGCGCGGCCTCTATCAATTTGTTCACGATAGGGCGCGGCGTGGCGCCGTCCGGATTCCCCATGCCCATGTCGATGACATCGTGCTGGGCGGCTCGCGCCTTTGCCTTCAGCTCGTTGATTACGGCGAAAACGTAGGGCGGAAGCTTGCTGATCCGGTAGAACTCACCTGAAGGTTGCATCTACATTATTTTCGCGCAGAAAGCGCGTCTAACGCGAGCGGTCACGGCAAAATTATGCGCTCTCCTCTCGCAATCCGTAAGTCGAGCGCGTCGCTCTGAAAGGGAGGCTTTGCGTTTCAGCCCGCCGCGCCTATCATAATAGGTGGCTGAATATCCGTTCACCGGATGAGCCATGGATCGAGGTCTGGACACTTATGAAATCCGTTTTTCTCGCTTTAGCGATTACGAGCGCAATGGCGCTGCCGGGACAGGCGCAAGCCTTGAAAGCCGAGCCGCAGCCGAATCCTTCGAACGCGGGCGGCTTGCAGGCGAGCTGGTCGATTGCCGCCGACGGAAGTCCTCTACTGAGCTGGATTGAAACACAGCCGAAGGAAGGGCTCTACACGCTGAAGTATGCCGTGCGCAAGGGCGGCCAGTGGTCGGAGGCGCGCACGGTCGTGGCCAACCGTAAGTTTTTCCGCCATCCGGCCGAGCTCCCGGAGGTGATCGCGCTCCCGGATGGGACTTTATTCGCGCACTGGATCGAGACGCCCGGCGACGATCCCGACGCAGAATTCGTCTACGTCTCCACCTCCCACGATGGCGTCAAATGGACCACGCCAGTGCTGGCGCACAAGGATCGCAGCATGGTGCAGCATGGCCTCGCATCGGTCGTCGCGAGCGGCGATCACGAGGCGTCCGTGATCTGGCTCGAAGCGCTGAAGGGCGAGGATGGCCCGGTTTCGTTGAAGCGCACAGTGGTGAACTCCGATGGCAAGGTGATGATGGAAGAAAGCATCGATAACGATGTGTGCGCCTGCTGTCCAACCTCCATCGTCAAGACCGCGCACGGCCTTTTAATCGCGTATCGCGATCACACGCCGCAAGATATTCGCGACATCGCCACCGTCCGTTTCGAGAACGGAAAATGGACCGCTTCGAAGAACCTCAATCCGGACAACTGGAAAATCAACGCTTGCCCGACCAACGCAGCCGCGGCCGCTGCCAAGGGAGATCGTGTCGCGATTTCCTGGTTCACCGGGGCGGGGGCAATGCCGCACGTGCAGATGGTATTTTCGACCGATGACGGCGTGACGTTCGGCAAGCCGGTGCTGGTGAGCACGGGGCACGCGTTCGGATACACGGCGATCGCGCTGGACGATCAGGGCGGCGCGTACGTTTCCTGGCTGGAGCAGAGCGCTAAGGGCGCAAAGATCCTGGTGCGTCAGGTCTCAAGCGCGGGTGTCGCGGGACCGGTCACGCAGGTAGCCGAAGGCGGTCGCAGCACGCTGGGCTATCCGCGAATCATACATGCCGGCAACGAGACGTGGATCGCGTGGGCGGGCGGCGGAGCGAAAGTACAGACGGCCCGGCTGGTGCCGTAACGGTCGACGTGGCGCGGGACGCCAGGCCTGCAGCGTCGGCAGTCGTGCCGACGTTCTTCAAAAGACGCAGGCTCGCGTCGAATCGCTCGTTTTCGCGGCCGGCGCGCTGATATACTTCCTGGACGAACGTAGTTTACCGGGGAGGGCGTCGGTCTATGAAACTCGCGTGCGTCACCTTGCTGGGCCTAACGGCCCTCTTGCTGGTGCAGTTCGCTCCGGCACAGTCCATCAAGGCGGACGCCGCTAAAACGCGTGACGCCGACTGGCCGATGTACAATCGCGATCTCGCTGGCACGCGCTATTCGCCGCTGACGCAGATCAATACGACGAACGTCGCCAAGCTCGAAAAGGTCTGGAGTTTTCGTTTTCGCACGGACGAGGAACGCAAGGTGCTGCGTGCGAATCTAGGGGCATTTTCCGAAGTGACGCCTATCGTGATCGGCGGCGTGATGTACATGACATCGGGCCATCGAGTCCTGGCCCTGGAACCCGAGACCGGCAAGGAGCTATGGACGTACACGTCGAAATTCCCTGTTTCGAAGCGCGGCGTCGCCTATTGGCCGGGCGATAAGGAGACCCCGGCGCGGCTGCTCGCGACAACCGGGTCGAAGATGATCGCGTTGAATCCCAAGACCGGCAGTCTGGTTCCCGGTTTCGGTGACGAAGGCGTGATCGAGATGACGGTGCCCTACGATTCTCCGCCGACGATTTATCGCGGCATGGCGATCGTGGGGGCGAACAATGGCGAGGCTCCCATCGGACCGCCCGGCGACACGCGTGCCTATGACGTCCGCACGGGAAAGAAACTGTGGAGCTTCCATACGGTGCCGCAACCGGGCGAAGTTGGGCACGAGACCTGGAAAGACGATGGCTGGAAGAATCGCGCGGGTGTGAACACGTGGGGATTCACCATGACTGTGGATACGGAACGCGGCCTGGTCTACATGCCTCTAGGGGGGCCGTCAGCGAACTATTGGGGAGGCGACCGCAAGGGCGACAACCTGTTCGGAAATTCCGTAGTGGCGCTGGACGCGACGACCGGAAAACTCAAATGGTATTTCCAGGCCATTCATCACGATATGTGGGATTACGATCTGCCACCCGCGCCCGGGCTGATCGACATCGTGCAGAACGGGAAAAAGATTCCGGCGCTCGCGCAGGTGGGCAAGCTGGGCTATATGTTCATCCTGGATCGTGTGACCGGCAAACCCGTATTTGGAGTCAAGGAGACGCCGGTGCCGAAAAGTGAAGTCCCCGGCGAGGAATCCTCGCCCACCCAGCCGATACCGCTGAAGCCGCCCGAGATGTCGAGCCACCATTTCACAATGGCCGACGTCGTCACCGCCGAAGACACCACGCCGGAGCACGCGAAAGCCTGCCAGGACGTGATCGAACGCAGCGGCGGAATCGTCAACAACGGCCCGTACACGACGTATCCGTATCGTGCGCCAGGAACGCCGTCCAGAAGCGCCGTGCTGTATCCGGGCAACATCGGATCGTCGAACTGGGGAGGAACGGCCACCGATCCAAAGCTTGGGTATGTTTTCGTGAACACGCAGGAACCGGGGTCCATCGGCTGGATCGAAAAGACGAAGGATGGCGCGGAGACTCCTTACGACAAGAACAGCATTTTCGGAGGCGGGCCGCCGCCGCGCTTCGAGGCCGTAATTCTGGACAAGCGCGGGCTCGTCGATCGCGATAAGACGTGGCCCTGCCGCAAACCGCCATGGGGAAATCTCACGGCGGTGAACGCGAGCACCGGCGAATTCGCCTGGCGCGTCACTTTGGGCGTCACCGATGAACTGCCCGAAGGCAAAAAGAATACGGGGCGCTATAACCTGGGCGGGCCCATCGTGACGGCCGGTAGACTGGTCTTCATCGGCGCGACCAACGATCATCGTTTCCGCGCATTCGATTCGAAGACAGGGAAAGAGCTGTGGGTAACGCGGCTCGACTACAGCGCGGTGTCGGTTCCGATGACGTATTTGGGCAAAGATGGCAAGCAATACGTCGCGGTGGCGGAAGGCGGAGGCCAGGCGATCGGCGGCGGGGACGATAACAATAACGAATCGCTGGTGGTGTTCAGGTTGCCATAAGCGGCTCTTCGATGAAACTGACAAAACCGTTCGCGCTGTGCGTCGATAACGCCGGATACCAGGCGTCGCTGATCCCCGGCAAGATTTATCGCATCCTTCCAGACGCTCCCGCCGCGAAAGATGATTTGATTCGAGTAGTCGACGAGAGCGGCGAGGACTACGTTTATCATAAGAGCCATTTCGTGTTCGTGGACTTCCCGCCGGCAGTCAAGAAAAAGATATTCGCCCTGGAAGGCGCGGCGTAGGACCTGGCCACAGCACCTCGCGGCGGCGGGGACGATAACAATAATGAGTCGCTGGTGGTGTTTCGGTTGCCGTAGGCTGGCCTCCGCTATCGGCCAGGGAATAGCGTTCGGCCTTCGTCCGCCCTCCGGTCCTCTTCCGTACACTCTGGCCACGGGTGATCGCTTACCTCCTCTAGCGAGAACTGGTATGGCGGCCGCCAGCGAACCAAGAAATACGTGCCCTTCGGCTCGGAGCCGATAGGGGTCGGCGGATCACTGAAGTCCACGCCGACGCTCCATAAATCGGGTTTGGCCGGACAGTGCATAGTGGGGTCGAGAAACTCTCCCCTCACGAAATCCTTATGTAGTTTCGTGTGCCAATCTCTCGTTGATCGCCGATTGTCCGACTCGGACCAGAGTGCTGCCTTGCTCCATTCCGTTGTGAGCCACTCATCCACAAAGTCTCGCGGAATAGTCGCGAGCGGAGCAACACGCCGTACCTTGTCGCGGTCGATCGCAAAATGGCGAACGACCGAACGAACGAGAATTTCGCCGTCAATACTCTGGCCATCGAATTCCACAAGTACGTCACTTCGCGTGACACTCCCGCGAAGGGGCACGGCGCTTCCGAGGAAGGCGAATTCGGCCCCTTCTATTAAAGGAGCCGCTTGCAGATCCGGCCCTAGCCGAAAAGCACGATAATAAACTTCGTGCCAATTGCTCGAACACCACGACTCAGTTCCAAGGGTGAGCACCACGTAGTCATTCTCCCTACTGTAGGGCGAAATGAGGACGGAACTAATCACCTGGGGCTTATACTTCTTCTCGGCGTAATCGTTCTGCTCGGTTAGCCAAACACGCCGCCAGCCCTCGTCCGACCAACTGTAAAGATAAGCTGACTCATCGTACCCGCACTCGATCCCCAATGCCGTCTGCACAACGAGAAAAACGCCATCTCTTCTAAGCCTCACGTTTCCGACGAAACCCAAGTTGGTCCAGTCCGGGCACAGTTCCTGCCCCGGCGTCGAGTCATCGCGGCAGGCCAGACCGGCGTCGCGCAGTTCGGAATTCAACTTTCTTTCGATCCCGCCTTCGTCGCCGCCCCTCGGCAGCGAGCGCAATTGCGTTTCGATCCAATCCCTCAATTGGTGTTTTGCGACCGTCAACTGCGGAGTCGCGCCGCGTGGGCCCCCTGAGTCCGGCTCCTTGCCTCGCATGGCGACAAGGGAAGATCGCAGGGCGTTCAGGCTCGAGTCTTGGGCAATGCATGGCCAGCACAATATGAGCAAGAATAAGAGCCGAATACTCGTCACACCGCTCATCATATAACTTGCACCAATGGATGTCTCGTCACGCGAATTGCTTACGCAGTGCACCCGCTCACACGGCTGCACGTGTCATCATAGAATTTGTCCGGCAAGAATCCCCTTCTCCCCATCTTCCTGATCGTCGCCGTGGACGTCCTCGGCTTGACGTTAATGATTCCGCTGCTGCCCTTCTATGCCGAACGCCTCGGCGCGACGCCCACGGTAGCGGGCTGGCTGGTCGGAGTCTACGCGGCGTTTCAGCTTATTTCCGGACCTTTATTGGGGCGGCTTTCCGATCACATGGGACGCAAGCCCCTGCTGATCGTCAGCCAGATCGGAACGTTCGTCGGGTTCCTGATCACCGCCAACGCGACCGTCCTGTGGCTGGTCTTCGTCGGACGCATCATCGACGGCGCCACGGCGGGTAATCTTTCGCTCGCACAAGCCTACATCTCCGACGTCACCAAGCCCGAGGAGCGCGCGAAATCGTTTGGCGTCATCGGTATCGCCTTCGGCCTGGGATTCCTCATCGGTCCGGCCATCTCGGGTTTCCTCGCCGGATACGATTATCGGTACCCGATGTATGCAGCCGCGCTGTTATCGTTCACCAGCATCCTGGCGACGACTTTCCTGCTGCCCTCGGTCGCTGTCAGCCAGAAATCCCGCGAGGATAGCGGCGCAGGTCCTGCCGCGCCCGGAGGACGCCGCGTTTCCCTGGTCCAATGGGGCGAATATGTGAAGTATTTCCGGCAACCGGTGCTCTCGACATTATTGATCCAGTTCCTGTGCTTTGCATTTTCTTTCGCGATGTTCGTCGCCGGATTGCCTTTGTTCGCCGAGCGGCGCTTCACCTGGCACGGCCGTCCGTTTGGACCCGAGCAAACCGGATACGCGTGGGCGTGGGCCGGATTTCTCGGTATTCTGTTGCAAGGTCCGGGGCTCGGCCGCTTAGTCAAGCGTTTTGGCGAACGCGCGCTAAATCGCACCGGATTCGCCGCCTACGCGATCGGATATTTAATGATGGCCTTCGCCCATTCGATTCCCATGCTTGTGGCGACGATTACCGTCCTCGCGATCGGTGGACTAGTCCGTCCGACCCTTACGAGCTTGATCACGCACACGGCGCCGCGGAGTGAACAGGGCAGCGTCCTGGGGCTGAACCAGTCGCTCACCTCGATATCGCAAATCGCCGCGCCGCCGCTCGGAGGCTTGTTGATTACGAATCATTTATTGGCTCCGTGGGCGATCACCGCCGCGTGCGTGGCCGCCGGCGGATTGCTTCTCGCGTCCAAGCAGGCATCGGGGGAGTCAGGGGGGACACTACCCCCAAGTGTAGAAATCGATACTTAGTACCTATAGTCCTCTACCCCGCGCGGACGATTGTATGTCCCTAAGGGAATGGTGCGAACTTGATCAAGGTATTTGCCTGTGAAGCACAGCCTATCGTACTGGAAGGTTTGGCACGCGTTCTAGAGTCGGCCGGCGATTTTGAGCTCATCGGATCGACTTCCGCATTGAACGACGCGCTCGACGCAGTCCGCGAGCAGCACCCCGACGTCCTTTTGGCGGACCAAACCGGCGGACTGAAAGTGGTTTTTCAATTCCTTTCCGACGTCAAGAGCACCTGGGCGCAGTGCCAGCCGGTGCTGTGGGTAAACGATCTGGCTGAGATCGACTGTTTCCGGGCGCTGCAATTAGGGGCGCGCGGAATTTTGAAGAAGACCGCGGCGATCCCGGCCATTCTCGATTGTCTGCGCGCCGTACATAAAGGCGACGTGTGGATCGAGAGCACGCTTTCCGAGCATCCGCTCGGCGCTCTCGACCGGCGAACTTCGCCGCGCCTGACGCCGCGCGAACGGGAGATCGTCCATCACATCTGCGTCGGTTTGAAGAACAAGGAAATCGGGGAAGCGCTGGCCATTACGCCGGGGACCGTGAAGGTCCACTTGATGCACATTTTCGAAAAGACCGGCGTGAAAGATCGCTTTGAACTGGCGGTTCACGGACGCCGCCTGCTTGGCCTGGACCGATCCCACGAAGTTGCCCGCATCGAGCGGAGTGTTCCTACCGAGACCACTCTGGTTTGATTCGTTCCGGCCGGGCTGCTGGGTTCTCCCGCCGGCAGCAGCCCGGCCCTCTCCCCAAAAAGCAATCGGCGCGCTAGCCGCGCGCGAACGACGAAGCATCCCGCGCCCCACGAAAAAAATCTCACGGGCCTCGCTGCCGCATTGCCGTGATTCCCATCGGAAATCACGATAACAACCAACACAGTTATAACGAAAACCTTCGACTCGAGAACCTGTGGGATGGAATTGAGTGGATGGCCGCGCCGCTCGCCATGTAAGGTTAAGAAACTCCTAAAGTCGCGAACCTCTCCAGGCGAAGTATAGGGAAAGGCGTGACCCCTCACGAAACCATCTCCGCGATAGGTCCACCCATCGGGTCCGCGACTTCGAAATCGCAGAAAAAACAGACGATGGAGGGGCTGCTCCAGAATCGCTGGGCGCGCGTGTTCGTTCCCTCGCTGTCCGATCTGTTCTTCCTCGCCACGATGTGCTGGTTGTTCATGGGCGCCGCGGGATGGTCCGCCCTGCTCGCCGACGCCGATGTGGGCTGGCACATCCGCACGGGCGAGTACATTCTGAATCACCACGCCGTTCCCCATCACGATCTTTATTCGTTTTCGAAACCCGGCGCGCCGTGGTTCGCCTGGGAATGGCTGAGCGACCTGATCGACGCGACGCTGTACCGTCTCGCCGGATTGAAAGGCGTCGTGCTGGCGGCCGGCGTGATCATCGCGCTGTTCGCCACCACGCTAGTCCGGCGCGTCACGCGGCTGGAGGTGAACCCGTTCGCCGCGCTGTTGGTCGCGCTGCTCGGAGTGGGTTCGGCGTCGATGCATTTTCTGGCCCGTCCCCACGTGTTCACGCTGCTGCTCGTTTCCGTTTCCATGTGGATGATCGAAACCGATCGCGATGGCTCGGGACCAAGGAAGCGGATTTTCTGGCTGATTCCATTGGTGCTGGTATGGACCAACTTGCATGGCGGATTTCTGGCGATTATCGCGGTGCTCGGTCTGACGGCGGTGGGTTCGGCGATCGAAGCGTGGATCGGAGCTCGTGCCGAAGGCGCGAACGCGTCGCTTCTGGTTACCCTGCGCGCGGCCAACTGGACAAACCCCCTGCGTTACGCAATTCTGACCACGGCGTGCGCCGCGGTGTCGCTGGTGAATCCCTACGGCTGGGGATTGCACCAACATATCCTTGAATATCTCCGCTCGGACTGGATCCGCAATGTGATTCAGGAGTTCCAATCCCCGAGTTTCCGCAGCGAGAACATGCTGCAGTTCGAAGCGCTTCTATTCGTGGGATTAATGACGGCGGGCGTGCTGCTCCGCCGCAGACGCATCGCGGAGGGCCTGTGGGTCCTGCTGTTCGCCTATCTTTCGCTCTCGAGCGTGCGGCACGCGCCGGTATTCATCGCGGTGACTTTACCGCTCATTGCCGCCGAGGTCGCCTCCTGGTGGCGGGCGCTGACTCAGGCGGCGCCGAAAGGATCATTAGCCGGGATTCTGAACCAGATGGCCGCGGATTCGGCGGCCGGTTTCCGCCGCTCAAGTGTGTGGCCGGCGATCTTCGTAATCGCGCTGATCGCAACCGGCAAGCCGATCCGGTGGCCCACTGATTTCCCCACGGAGCTTTTCCCCGTCCATATGATCCGGGCGCATGAAGCGGACATCGTGCGGTCCCGTGTGCTGACCACCGATCAATGGGGCGACTACCTGATCTACCTGAATCCGGAGCGGCAGAAGGTTTTCGTCGACGGACGCAGCGATTTCTACGGATCGCAAGTAGGGAACGAATACATCCACCTGCTGAACGGAGGATGGGATTGGGAGCAGGTGATGAACAAGTACCGCTTCAATCTCGCATTACTACCGGTGGAGCAGCCCCTCGTGCAGTTGCTGAAACAGCGCGCGGAGTGGCGCGTCGTCGAAGACGACGGGAAGCACATCCTTTTGCTCCGGGACGGCGGGTTCGTATCCCAGCTTGTGCCATGGGGTACCCCGAAAAAGAGCCCAGCGAAGAGGGGGCTGTGACCAAGGTTCTACGGAGTAGCCAGCTGGGGTGGCCTGAGGCTAATGAAAACCACCGATCCGGTCGAAAGAAGTAGGAGGAGCAGCAGCACAGCATGAAGGAGAGCGCCAGCCTGCGCAAACCATCCGCGGGACGTAAGGGTTCCTCGAGAAGTATGCCCCATCTGCCGATGGAGTGGATGGACCCCATGAGTTGGCGGCTGCCTTCGGGGAAGGCCCTGGCGGAATTCGCGCTGCAGGCCGGTTTTCTGGCCCCGCTGATTTTGAACGGGCCTAGGTTGAAGAACAAAAAGGCGTCTTCGAACGATGCGCCAGTGAAACTGACGGAAACCTCGATGGGACGTGAGGAGGTGCCGGAGCGTTCCGGCACGTTTCGCGGGCAAAGATGAACATGCAAGTGGGGATCGCGATCGCGGTGGGGCTGGCGGCAACGGTGGATGATCTCACGCGGCGGCACATCGCAAACTGGATTCCGGCAGCGGCGTTCGCGGGAGGGCTGGGCTGGCAAGTGGGACGCGCGGGGTGGCAGGGGTTGCTGACGGCGTTCGGCGGCGCGGCTCTGGGATTTTGTGTGTTTCTCGTTTTTTATCTGATGGGCGGCATGGGGGCCGGAGACATTAAGCTCATGGCGGGATTTGGAGCATTGCTCGGCGCGCAACTTCTGGTGGAGGCGGCTTTGTGGGCCGCCGGAATCGGGGGACTGCTGGCCGTGGGGGCGATCGCTTGGCAGGCGGTCGCGAAGAAGTTGAGGACACCTTCGGGGACATCGGGCGTCGCGTTGACGCCTGCCGAAAGGGAACGCCGGGCTTCGATTCCCTACGCGCCCGCCATCACACTCGGCGTGTGGCTGGCGCTTGTGCCCAAGAGTTGAAGCGGCAGGAATTTTGCAAGACGCGGCACGGGTGACCGGCCGCAGTGGAGGAGACAAGTATGGATCGCAGGTTTATGACGGTGTTGGGCGTCAGCCTGGTTTTCGCGCTGGTGGTTTCAGCGGTGTTTTACCAGATGACGGCGCGGTCGGGCACGGCGAGAAGGGTGGAAGCCACCGACCAAAAGGACCTGGTGATTACGACGCGCCCGCTGGGTGTCGGCGTAATGCTCAAGCCGGCGGATGTGAAAGTGGTCAAAGTGGCCTCATCCGCGTTCCCCAAAGGCGGATTCTCGAAGATCGAAGACGTCCTCGACCGGCCCGTGATCTCGAACATGCTGCTCGAGGAAGCGGTCCTCGACGGGCGGCTGGCGGCGAAAGGCAGCGGTCTGGGCCTCGCGCCGACCATTCCAGTCGGCATGCGCGCCGTGACGATCCGTATGAACGATATCGCGAGTGTCGCCGGATTCGTATTGCCGGGCATGAAGGTGGACGTGCTGGTGACAGGACATCCGCCCACCGGCGACGGCGACATGACGACAACGGTGCTGCAGAACATGCTCATCCTTTCTTCCGGCACGACGATGCAGGCGGATGCGCGTGGGCAAGCGATACAGGCTCCCTCGGTCACGATCCTCGCGACGCCGGATCAAGCGGAACTTTTGACGCTCGCCGGCAGCGACGGCAAGATTCAGCTGGTGCTGCGCAATTCGAGCGATCAGGGCATGGAGAAGACCGCCGGGCACGTCGTTTCGGAACTCTACGGGAACAAGAGGCCCGCGGCCAAGCCGGATCCCACGCCGGTGGCTTCGAAGCCGGCTGCGGCTCCCAAGCCCGTGCAGGTCGCCGTGCAAGCCCCGCCGCCTCCGCCCGTGGCGCCGCCGCCCCCCCCGCCCGACCAGATCGTGATGATTCGCGGGACGCAGAGAACCGTCGAGACCCTTCCCAGCAGGACGAATTAGCGGAACGAATTACTCGGAAAGGTGAGCACAATGAAGCCAAGCAAATTCCAGACGATCACAAACCGAGCGGCACGGCGGTGGATGTGGGTGAGCCTAGCGGCCGCGGCCTTCGCCGCGGGGGCCTTCGGCCAGGCCGCCGAGGACCTGCATCTCACGGTGGGGAAGAGCATCGTGCTCGATTACCCCTCCGAGATCCGTCAGATTTCCACGAGCAACCCGGACATCATCGACGCGAGCCCGGTCACGACAAAGGAAGTCCTGATGCACGGCAAAGGGCTCGGGAACGCCACCATGATCGTATGGAGCCGCGCGGGCGACCGCACGTTCTACAACGTCACCGTGGATTTGAACCTGGATCCTCTGCGCAAGATCCTGCGCGACACGCTTCCGGGTGAAATCGTCAACCCGGACAGCACGCGCGATTCGGTGACGCTGAACGGCCGCGTCTCGAGCAAAGACGTCTCCGACCGCGCCGTGGCGCTGGCCACCACGTTCGGCAAAACCGTCATCAACAATTTGCAGATCGCGCCGGGACCGGTGGAAAAGCAGATCCTGTTGCGCGTGCGCTTCGCCGAACTGGACCGCCAGAAGGAAGTTCAATGGGGCGTCAATTGGGCGGCCATACCGGGCGGGACCATGATTGGGACCTCTGCCGGAGGGGGCGGGGCGCCGGCCTTGTCTGGAATCCTACAGGCGGGCGCGACAACGTCGGGCTTGGCCGGAGTAGGAGGAGCAGGGGTCGTTGCCCCGATCACGCCTTCTACCGGCACGCTGAGCATCACGCAGGCTATGAATATTTTCGCGTTCAACCCGGGCCTGAACATGGGTATGTTCCTGCGCGCCTTGCAGAGCGAGAATATTCTGCAGATCCTGGCGGAGCCCAACCTGGTCACCACGAACGGGAAAGAGGCATCCTTCCTGGTCGGCGGCGAATTCCCGGTCCCGATCCTTCAGGGCGGCGCGAATTCGGGCGCCGTAACCGTACAGTTTCGTGAATTCGGTATCCGTCTCCGTTTCCTGCCCGTGATCACCGGCAACAACACCATCAAACTGCACCTCGCGCAGGAAGTGTCGACGCTCGACACCGCGAACGGCGTGACCATCAACGGCTTTTCCATTCCGGCTCTCGCCACCAGGCGCGCCGAAACCGACGTGGAGCTGGGCGAGGGGCAAAGCTTTGTGGTCGCCGGCCTCCTCGATAACCGCGACACCAACGCTTTGTCGAAGATTCCCGTCCTGAGCAGCTTGCCCATCTTTGGAAATCTTTTTAAGACCAAGGATGACAACAAGCAGCGCACCGAACTGGTGTTGCTCGTGACGCCCGAGATGACGCAGCCGCTCGGAGCCAATGATCCCAAGCCGGAAATCGCGTTCCCCAAACAGTTCCTCGTGCGCCTCGATCCGAGCGAGACGGCGAAAGACACGGGCAAGAGCGGGAAGAAGAACTAGGGACATCTCCGCGCCGGACGGCTGGCCCGGGCGCCATAGAGCAAGCGTGCAGAACGAAACGCAAATCACGGCCCTTCTCATCGCGCCTAACCGCGGGCTCGCTCAGGAGCTGATCGCCAGCCTGCCGGAAACGCGCGGGTTCCAGATCCTGGCGGACTTGAAGAATTACCCGCCGTCGCATACGCTCGAAATCCGCGTCCGGCAATTGAAACCGGAGGTGGTGCTGCTCGACTTGGCGACGGATCTCCCGGTCGCGCTGGAGCTGACCCGTTTCCTGACCGGTCTCACGCCGCCGGTGCATGTGGTCGGGCTGCACACAAAAAGCGATTCCCAGGCGATCCTGCAATCACTGCGCACGGGAGCCACGGAGTTCCTGGCCGCGCCCTTCGATGCGGCGACGCAGCGCGAGGCCATCGCGCGTCTGCGGCGTCTTTGCGTACCCGAGAAGGTGGTCGCTCCCGAGGGCGGACACGTCGTCACGTTCTCCAGCTCCAAACCCGGTTCGGGCGCGTCCACGCTCGCCACGCAGACGGCATTTTGCCTGCAGAGAATCACCGGCAAGCGCATTCTCCTCGTCGACTTCGATCTTACCGGCGGCACCATCGGTTTTTACTTGAAGCTGAGCCACACCTATTCGCTGGTGGATGCGCTGCAGCACGCCGAGCATCTCGACGGCGGCCTGTGGAGCTCGCTCGCGGTGAATCACGGCGGCCTGGATATTCTTCCTTCGCCCGCGGCGCCCTACGCCGATCCGCTCGATCCCAACCGCATGCGCGTGCTGATCGAGTACGCCCGCCATCTTTACGACTGGATCATTCTCGATACACCGACCATCTTCATTCAGAGCAGCCTGATGGCGATTTCCGAGGCGGAGAGAGCCTTTGTTGTAACCACGCCCGACCTGCCGAGCCTGCACCTGACCCGCAAGGCCATGACCATGATCGACCAGGTGGGATTTCCGAAAGAGCGCTTTCAAGTCCTCATGAACCGCGTCGATAAGCGCGATGGCCTGGGAATCGCCAACATGGAAAAGCTTTTCAACTGCCCGGTTTACGCGAATCTTCCCAACGATTACTTTTCGTTGCACCGCGTGGTGACGCTCGGCCAGCCGCTTGGCTCCGAAGGGGATTTGGGCAAAGCCATCGAGGCAGTCGCAATGCGGCTGAGCGGCGCCCAAGGCAGCAAAAAAACGACGACGGCCCTGCGGGAAATGAAACCGGCGATGTCCGGAGCTTAAGGAATTGACTAGGCATTATGTTCACTCCAACTGACTCTGCCACCAAAAACGGCCCACAGGTTTCCTGGGAACAGCGGCTGCTGCGCAACGCCGGCCGCCAGCGCACCAGTCTGAAGCCCGAATACCAGGAACTGAAGTTCACTCTGCACCGCAAGCTGGTGGACAAGATCAACCTGGAAGCGCTTGCCACCATCGATAACCAGCGCGTCCGCAGCGAAGTCCGGCAGGCGGTGATTCAGCTGATCGACGCCGAGCCGACGCTGCTGAGCTCGCTCGAAAAACAACAGATCAGCGACGAAGTGCTCGACGAAGTCTTCGGGCTCGGACCCCTCGAGCCTTTGCTGACCGACCCGACCATTTCCGATATTCTCGTCAACACCTATAAGCAGGTCTACGTCGAACGGCGCGGCTTGCTCGAGCTGACCAACGTCACCTTTCGCGACGATCAGCATTTGCTGCGCATCATCGACAAGATCGTCAGTCAGGTGGGCCGCCGCATCGACGAATCGACGCCCATGGTGGACGCACGGCTCAGCGACGGCTCGCGCGTCAACGCCATCATCCCGCCGCTCGCGGTCGACGGGCCGATCTTGTCGATTCGCCGGTTTTCCACGGACAAGCTGATGCCGCCCGATCTTGTCGAGCGCATGTCGCTGACCCAAGGCATGATGGAACTGCTGGAGGCGGCCGTCAAGGCGCGCTTGAACATTATCATCGCCGGCGGCACCGGCTCCGGTAAGACCACACTGCTCAATGCACTCTCGGCGTTCATCAACGGCAAGGAACGCATCGTCACCATCGAAGACGCCGCGGAATTGCAGTTGAAACAACCGCACGTCGTGCGCCTCGAAACGCGTCCCGCCAATCTCGAAGGCAACGGCGCGGTGCGCCAGCGCGAACTGCTGGTCAATAGCTTGCGCATGCGTCCCGACCGCATCGTGGTCGGCGAAGTCCGCGGCGAGGAAGCGCTCGACATGTTGCAGGCCATGAACACGGGTCACGACGGTTCGCTCACCACGGTCCACGCCAACGCCCCGCGCGACGCGGTTTCGCGTCTGGAAGTCATGGTCTCGCTGGCTAACTCCAACATGCAGCTGGTTTCCATCCGGCAGCAGATTGCGAGCGCCGTGCACGTGCTAGTGCAGGCGGCCCGCCTGAGCGACGGCTCGCGCCGCGTGGTTTCGGTCACCGAGGTGACCGGCATGGAAGGCGATGTCGTTACCCTGCAGGACCTGTTCGTGTTCGAGCGCCGTGGCCTTGACCCCGACGGCAAGGTGGTCGGGAGGTTTGCGGCAACCGGGATTCGGCCCAAATTTTACGAGAAGCTGCTGAGCGCTGGAATCCGTCTCCGGCCGGACCTGTTCGAGGAAGTCTTGGAGGTTTGAGGTTTAACCTATGAATTTTCTTTTCGTTGTGCTCGCCATCTGGGCCGTGGCCATGGTGGCTTGGTTCGTGGTCTCGAAGTATTTCAAGTCGAACGACTTGACTCGCGTCAAGGCCCGGCTGCTCGGGAACACAAAGATCGATAAGTCGAAAAAAGACGACGCTAACCGGCCCGGAGTCCTGACCCAAACCACTTCGAAGGAAAACAACTTCGCGCAAGTGCTGGTCGAAAAGTACCAACTGGGTCCGAAGCTGGGATTGTTCCTGGAACAGGCGGGCGTCAGCTGGACGCCGGCTCGCTTCATTCACTTGACGATCGTCGCTACCGGCGCCGGACTCGTCGTCGCCTGGCTGTTTCTGCCGTTGCCCGCATGGACGATTCCGATCGTGGGCGCCCTGACGGGCGCTTTCCCCTTTCTCCGGGTGTGGAGAAAGCGGCGCGCCCGGCTCAAGAAGTTCGAAGAGATTTTCCCGGACGCGCTCGAATTCGTGGCGCGTTCGATGCGCGCCGGACACGCTTTCTCGGTATCGCTCGAAATGATTCACCGTGAATTCCAGGAGCCCGTGGCGGGCGAATTCCGCCGCACCTTCGAGGAGCATAACCTGGGGTTGCCGATCGAAACGGCGTTGCAGAAGCTGGCCAAGCGCGTTCCCTCGCTCGACGTGCATTTTTTCGTTTCCGCCGTGCTCCTGCAGAAGCGCACCGGCGGCAACCTGGCCGAAATTCTGGACAAGCTGGCCTACGTGATTCGCGAGCGCTTCAAGCTGCGCGGGCGCATTCGCGCCGTCAGCGCCCACGGCAAGATGACCGCCACGGCGCTCTCGTGTATCCCCATCGCGGTCGCGATTCTGATGTTCTATACCAATCCGGACTATGTGAAGTTCTTCTTTACCGATGACGTCGGCAACATCATGCTGATGTCCGCCGTGGCGTTGCAGCTGGTGGGCTACGCCATTATGAAGAACATCGTCAACATCGAGGTATAAAAGCCATGCCCTTCCTGCTTACGATCCTGGTGTTTTTCGGTATTGCCGTGGGCGGCGCCATCTTCGGGATGAAGATCTACGTGCGCCCCAAAGAGGCGATTGATCGCGTGGTCGGCGGCCTCGAGCAGACCGTCGAGAGTATGCCGGAGCATCCCAGTCTGGCGTTCCACGAAATCATCAAGAAGCTGGGGAACGTCGTCCCCCAGTCTCCCAAGGATGTGACCGTGATGCAGCGGCGCCTGATCCGCGCCGGCATGCGCCAGGAGAATTCGCTCAAGCTGCTGTACGGCACGAAGGCCGTGCTGGGCGTTCTGCTTCCCGTCCTGACGGCCGGCTTCGTCATCGGATCCTCGACGGACGCCGCCAACAAGTTCATCGCGATCCTGGTCGCCACGGCGATCGGATTCTTCGGCCCGAACGAATACGTCCGCCGCAAGGCGCAAAAGCGGCAGAAGGAGATCGCGCGCGGCCTTCCGAACGCGCTCGACCTGCTGGTGGTTTGCGTCGAAAGCGGCCTGGGACTCGATCAGGCCATTCTGCAGGTGGCCAAGGAACTCGACGCGGCCCATCCGGAAATCTCCCAGGAGTTCGGGATCGTCAACCTGGAATTGAAGGCCGGCAAACGCCGCGTGGAAGCGCTGCGCAATCTCGCCGAGCGTACCGGCGTCGACGATCTGAAGAAGCTGGTGGCCGTGCTGATTCAGGCCGACCGCTTCGGTACGGGCGTGGCGCAGAGCCTGCGCGCGCACGCCGACTTCATGCGCGTGCAAGCCCGCCAGGTGGCCGAGGAAAAGGCCGCCAAACTGGGCGTCAAATTGATCTTCCCGATCTTCTTCTGCATTCTTCCCAGCTTGTTCGTGGTGACGGTCGGGCCGGTGGCGATGAGGATCGTGCGCGAACTTATTCCCATGATGAATAACATTTAGTACCTCACTAAAGGTCAGTGCTAGAAAAGCCGAAATCACAACTGTCGAGGAAAGGAGAGAACGATGGACACTTCCACTGTTAGAACCGTCTGTGCGGTGCTGGCGATCCTGTTTATCGGGGTCATCGTGCTGCGCCGCAAGAAGAACGCCGAGTAACGCTCGGCAAAAAGGCCTTGCCGGAAGGCGTGACCCCGACGGGCGGAGCGCGCTTTCCGGATCAGGATGACCAGGAGGAAACGGATCCGGGCCGCGGGACTGCCTGGAAGCCGTAGCGAGGAATCGGAGTGAATCATGCGGGTTAGACTGACAAAGGTAATGGCGGCCGCGGTGTTCCTGCCGTGGCTCGCGGCGGCGGCCACCTTCGGGACGGTGGTACCGGTTCATGGATCGGTCGCGGACATCGCGGTCAACGAGGCGCAGGGCTTCTTATACGCCGCTAACTTCAGCGCCTATCGCGTGGAAGTGATCAATATTGCCAACCGCACGCTCGTCAGCAATATCCCCGTTAGCGCACCCCCCAGCGCGGTCGCCGTTTCTCCCGATGGCCATTACCTGGTCATCGGCCTGTATCAGAAACCGGTCAATTCGATTCTCGGCGGCTTTCAGCCCAACACCGGAGGGCTGAGCATCGTCGATCTGACCACGGGGTCCACGATCCAAACCATCAGTCTGTCGAACCCCGTGCTGTCGGTCACATTCGGAAGCGACGGCCGAGCGCTGGTGGTCGTGAGTTCCTCCCAGCAGCCTACGCCGCTGCCCGCGAATATATTCCTTCTCACCCCTTCGAGCGGCAACTTGCAGAGCGTTGCGACGGCCCCGGTTTATAGCCGCATTCTTCCGCAGAACCCGACGGCGGGCGAAAGCGACCTCCTGACAGCTGTAGCGCCCGCGCAAATTATCCAGACGGCGGCAGCGGTGTCGTCGGACGGAAATACCATCACCATCCTGGCAGCGTCGGAGCAGGATGACTCCGCGACGGACAAGAACTCCGTTGTGCTGCGCTATAACGTGCCGACGCAAACCGTGACTACGACCGGATTTCAGACCTCGCCCCCCATGGGTCCGCGTTCGGTCGCCTCCGACCCGACCGGCGCCAACGTAGTGTGGGGCTGGGGTCTGAATCAGTTTGTGGCGAGCGCGACGTGCCTCCAGGATCCCCCGGCGGCCCCTACTCCTCCGGGGCCTTGTTTGATGGCGGAATTCCCGCAGCCGGACGGCCGTTTTCAGATCGGAAGCCACGCCTGGGATACCACGCGCAATCTGATTTATTCCCAAGTTCCCGCTCCGAACGACGGGCCCGTGCTCCACGTCATGGATACGGATAACCTGACGGTGCGCGAGCGCCTGCAAATTCCGGAGAATCTGGCAGGCAAGTCCCTCATGTCGATTGACGGGAACACGATGTATTCCGCATCGGTCAGCGGCGTCACGATTTTCCCGATTGGCCAGCTTCCCCAAACCCCGCGCTTGGCCGCGGTACAAGAAGATCTTTTGTTCGCCGACACGGGCACGGGCTGCACCGCTTCGCTGTGGACGCAGACCCTCAACATCAATAGCCTCGGCTCGGCTCTCGCCGATTTCACGCTGGCGCTGCCCGCGGGAACCACGGGCGTGACGTTGTCGCAGACCACCGGCACCACGCCGGCCCAAGTGCAGGTGACCATCGATCCGATCGCCTTCCAGTTGGCTAAGGGCACCACGGCGATCAGTGTGACCATCACCTCGACGGCGGGCGTAAATCTGCCGCTCCCGGTGCGGCTGCTGATTAACATGCGCGGCGCCACCCAGGTAGGCAAGATTTTCAACGTCCCCGGCAAGATTGTCGACATGCTCGCCGATCCCGTGCGGGGGCGGCTATACCTGCTGCGCCAGGACAAGAATCAGGTGCAGGTTTATGACATGGCCACGCTCACCAAGCTCGCCACGATGCGCACCGGCAACACGCCGACGCAAATGGCGATGACCCTGGACAACAACTATCTGCTGGTCGGCAACGACAACTCGATGATCGCCAACGTCCTCGACCTGAACGTGCTCGCTCCCACGGCGCCCATCTTCTTTCCCTACGGGCACTATCCGCGATCGATCGGCGTTACCTATACCGACAGTTTCGCGCTCATGCGCAACGCCGGGCTTACCAATCCGACTCCGGCTTGCAAAAACGAGGCGCCCGTGGCGATTCTCGACCGGATCGATTTCACCAACCGGGTCGCGTACACGCCGTGCACACTGGACGGGGCAACCAACCCGGCGATCTATTCCAACAATCTGTCGACTTTCGACGGCGTGATCGCCGCCTCCAGCGACGGCGTCTATATGACGTTGTCGCTCGCCGACAGCACCGTGGCCGAATACGACGCCACGGCGGATACGTGGGTCGCCTCACGTAAGGATTTCGGGGGCCTGGCGGGCAGCTACGGCGCCATCAACGACGGCCTGTGGATGGCGGGCCCCAATTTGCTGGACGCGGCGCTCGTGCCGGTCGGAACAGCTTACCCGGCCACGGACGGTACGGCCTCGGGCGTCGCGCCGTTCCTGGGTATCGGACTGCGCAGCAGCGCGACGGCCGCGACCGACCCCGGTCTCCTCCAGTTGATCAACACCATCGATCTGAGTGAATTCGATGCGACCCTCATGGCGGAAGCTCCGGTCACGAAAAGCAGTTTGTCGACGCCGGAGATCGGGCAAATCGGCGAGACCATTCTTTCCTTCACCCGTTCGCTGGCCGTTTCCCCGGATCAGTCGACTATCTACGCGCTCACGACTTCCGGCCTGACCATTATTCGGGGCAGTTTTTACGTGCCCGCCAACAGACCGGTCATCTCTCAGATTGTCAGCACGGCCGACAACTCTTCGCCCGCCGCCACCGGCGGTCTGATCTCCATTTGGGGAACCAACCTCAGCAACTCCAGTCAGGGGTCCGGATTTCCGCTGGCAACCGCGCTCGCGAGCGCCTGCGTCACGGCGAACGGCGAAGCGCTGCCTCTGTACTACGTTTCTCCCGGGCTGATCAACGCGCAAGTCCCTTACGACATCGGAGGAAACGCGAACATCTTGGTGCACGGCCCCGCCGGCGTGAGCGATCCTTTCTCGCTGGCGGTGCAACCCGTTGCCCCCGCCGTGTTTATGAACACGACGGCGAGCCCGGGAACCTCGATTCCTTTTATCACCCGTCTCGCCAATGGATTGCTGGTGACGCCTTCGAATCCCGCCCATCGCGGCGACACGCTGCAGATTTATCTCGCGGGCATGGGCCAGACGACGCCGCCGGCAACGGCCGGTGTGGCGACACCCGCGACGCCTGTCGAAACCGTCATCGTGCCTCCCACGGTGACCATCGGCGGGGTCAACGCGACCGTGATCGATGCGAGCCTGACGCCCGGCGAAGCCGGCGTGTATCAGGTTCAGGTCACGATACCCACGGATGCGCCGATCGGCCTCAGCCTCCCGCTTACCATCACACAGGGAGCGGGTTCACAAACTAGCCTGATTCGAGTCGTGCCCTAAAGCCGTCGTAGAACGGCACAGGCACGCCAAAAGAAAGAGATCATGGACATGAAGATGATTCGAGTTTTGATCGCGGCAGGAGTTCTGGCCTTAACGCCGGCGGCCTTCGCTCAGAAATGGGAGATCGGCGGCGGCGCGGGAGCCAGTTTCTACCCCGCCAACACCATTACGAACGGCTCGGCCAGCGCGAGCCTCGATACCCAAACAAGCCTGGCGGGAAGCGTCTGGCTCGCCAACAACGCGAGCGGTCATTGGGGCGGCGAAGTGCGCCTCGATTATTCGCGCGGCGATCTGCAGCTTTCGAGCGGCAATACGCAGGCGAAGTTTAACTCCGAAGCGTACGCCATGCATTACGATTTCCAGTGGTACCCGATCAAATCAGAGTCGAGAGTACGGCCCTACCTGGCCGCCGGCGCGGGCATTAAATACTACCGGGGAATCGGCAACCAGGTTGAGTTCCAGCCCCTCAGCCAGTTCGCGCTGCTCTCCCAAACCAATCAGTTGAAGCCCATGCTCAGCGTCGGCGGCGGCCTGAAGTTTCGCGTCACCGATCGTTTCGGAGTGCGGCTGGAAGTGCACGATTACCTGACAACCTTCCCGGACAACATGGTGGTCCCCAACACCGGGTCCAAGATCAGCGGCTGGATGCAGAACATTGTCCCGATGGTGGGCGTCAGTTACTTGTTCTAAGAGGATACGTCCCTCGGAGAGGGCGCACGATGTATTTTGACGCGACTCCGCTCAACTTGACGACGCTGCTGGTGGTGGCCCTCGCGGTGATCGCCGTGGTGTACCTCTCCAGAGGACACTACACCAGCAATCTGCCGCTGCTGTTCTACGCGGCCGCGCTGACCCTGACCGCGATGACCGATCGTAGTGTGAATATCTGGGTGCTGTACATCGGCCTTGCTCTGGCGCTCATTCTGCGCTTCGAGTTCATGGGCACGGGATTCACCAAATTCATCGCCGTCCTCACGAGTTCGGCCATCGGCTTGGCCGCCCTGGCCTACTTGGACCAGATCTTCGGCGGCGGGACATTGTTGTCGTAGATTGACACCGTGGCACGCGGCATCTGCGCTCTCGGTCGACGGACTCCCGGGAGGGGTCACCGCGAAGTTCGACCGCCCCGCGCTGACAGGCACGGGACGGACGTCGCTGACTTTTTCCGCCGACGGAAGCGTGGCCTCTGGAAGCTACACGGTGAACATCGTCGCGCGGGACACCGTCCATCCGGCCATGGCGGATTCCAAGCCGGTTACTGTGGTGATCGCAAGCGGTTCCCGATAAACCGGGTTGAGACGATCTCCGGCTTACTCGTCATCGCGCAGATAATGATACCGGCCGGCATGGAACAACAGGGGGCGGGCATCCCGGGTCTCGAAGAACTCCACGTGGCCGATGAACAGCGTGTGATCTCCGGCGGGATGCACGTCGGTGACCCGAGCGACGAAGTGCGCGACCGCGCCGTCGATCACCGGAACGTCGTGCTTATCGACGAAGGGAATCTCCAAATCCTTCACTACGCGTCCCGCGAAATGATCGCTCAGAGCCGCCTGATCCTCGGCCAGAACGCTGACGCCGAAATAGCGCGTCACGGGAAGAATCAGGTTCATGGCCGCGCGATTGTCCACCGAAACCAGAATCAACGGCGGGTTGAGCGAGACCGAAACGAAGGAGTTGGCCGTCATCCCGTGCGTGCGATCGGCGTCGCGCGTGGTGACAATCGTGACGCCGCTTGCAAAGCGGCCGAGCGCGTTCCGATATTGCCGGGCGTCGAAGGCGGCATGAAAGGCCGTATGCGCGGGATGGGGGCCGTTATCGATGTCCGCTCTTTCCTCCGCCGAACGCCCCTTCCGGGGCTCGCGGCTGACCAGCTCGCTCATGCTCGATGACCCGCGCATAAGTAGTGTTGCATCCATATGCTGTCCGTCGTCCAAAAAATGAGGGACAAGAGGACACGCTCCTAGGTGCGCGCGACCTTCTTCATCACCAGGCTCACATCGTCGGGATTGATGAGGTCCGGCACGGTCCACCCATCCAGATCGTACTCGGCCATGCAGGTCTCCGCGAAGCCCTTCATCTTCTGCGCCTGACCCATCATCTCGGCCACCATCACGACCTCCGTGCGGATGTTCTCGTGGTTGCCGAAATAGTTGCGCTCGTAAAGGTTGTGGCGGCTGCCGAATTCGGTGCCGATGGCATCCCACATCAGTTTCATCAGCTTCACGCGCTCCTCGGCGTTGTAGCCGTTGGATCCGCGCACATAAGGATCGAGCATTTTCCTGACTTCGGGAACCCGGAAATCGTTGGCATGCGACGGCAGATAGATCAACGCGCTCGCCAGCACGTTCTCGACGATTTCCTTGAGCTTGGTCCACGCGATGTTGGACGCCACGCGATAGGCCAATCCATATTCCAGATTCGGAGAGACGTAACCGGGCGTCCATGGCGTGACGGTGCGCGCCATGGCGTCCGTGAGGCCCCAGAACAAATTGCGGTAGGCGAGGACTTCGCCTACCTGCGCCTGCACGCCCCGGAAATCCTTGGCGCCGGTGGCTTCCACCGATTTCAGCAGCAGCCCGGCGATGAAATCCAGCTTGACCGCCATGCGCGTGCAGCCGTGGAACATGAAGCGCGGCAGGAAGCCGGAGCGCGGGAAGAAGTTGTTGACCTTATCGATATCGCCGTAGGCGAACACGTTCTCGTAAGGCACGAAGACTTTGTCGAAGACGATGATGGAATCGTTTTCGTCCAGCCGGCTCGACAAAGGATAGTCGAAGGGACTGCCGGTAGCCGTGGCCGCGTATTCATACGACGGGCGGCAAAAGAGCTTGACGCCCGGCGAATCATTCGCCACGATGCAGACGAAGGCGAAATCCTTGGTCTTGATGGGCAGAAGGCCATTGTTGGCAATGAAATTGTAGTGCGTCAGCGTGGAGGTGGTCGCGACCACCTTCGCGCCGCTAATGATCAGGCCGGCGTCGGTTTCCTTTTCGACGTGCATGTAGACGTCGCGGACTTCCTCCAGCTGCTTGTTGCGATCCACCGGCGGATTCACGATGGCGTGGTTGACGAAGGTGACTTCCTCGACCACTTTCTTGTACCAGCGGCGGGCGTTGCCGTCGAAGGGATGGTAGAAATCGGGGTTGGCGCCGAGCGTGGCGAGAAACGCCGCCTTGTAATCCGGACTGCGGCCCATGAATCCATACGTAACGCGCGCCCATTCGGCGATGGCGTCGCGCGAGCCGACCATTTCCTCCACATTGCGCGGCGCTTTGAAGAACTTCTGCGTGAAGCTGCCGTTGCCGGTTTCCGTCGGCGCGCACAGGATGTCGTGGCGCTTCTCGTCGTACAAGGCATCGTAGAGGCGCGCCAGCATGCGAACGGTGTTGCGGAAGGCGGGGTGCGTCGTCACGTCCTTGACGCGCTCACCGTAAATCCAGATCTCGCGTCCGTCTCGCAGGCTCTCGATGTATTCCTTCCCCGTATAAGGCTTCGACCGGAAAATCGGCAACTCCTCGGATTTGGGAGCGGCTTCGTTGGTCAGCATGATCATTCTCCTCGGACTCTGGCTTCTAGGATCTCGAAAAAGTTATTATGCCGCGTCGGGAGCGCATTCCGCTTGTCTTGCGCTCCCTGGCGTCCAGTTTGGGTGCTTGGTATCAATCGTTCCCGCGTTCCATTCCCTCGGTTAGAAGTTTCTGCACACGCCAGTCCCGGGCACCGCGATTTCCGTCCCGGCGCGAAACTGCGTGCGTTTCCCTCTGATCAGAAGCTACGCCATCCGAGCGCTCAAAGGCTTGCAGAAATATCGCTGCGGGAACAGAATCATGACCTTACGCGCAGAAAGGTTCGGCGCCGCGTTCGCAATTGGAACAAACCAATGGACTGACCGGCTGAGCCGCCGGACGATCATGCGGTTACCGTATCGGTTACCGAGTATGTCACAAATCTGTTCAACGACGTGGGAATTCTGCAAGCATGCGCGTCTGCAATTAGGGTAAGTTACCTCGGGGCCACTGCAATAGCAGTCCTCGGGGGAGATTTGCGCACAGGGTTGAAAAGGTCGGTCACGCGGCGTAATTTTATGGCCGCGAGCGGCGCCGCGGCAGGCGCGTTCGCGTTGCAGGCGCCTGAAGTACGCGCTCAATCCCCATTATCTGAACATTCTGGTGCAAGCCTCGGCGCAAAGGCCGCGAAAGTACCGCTCGATCTTGCCGAATGGAGCTATTTCTGGCTCGGCGTGGAGCGCGCCGCTCTCGCCAAGGGAACCATTACGACCGGTAAGCAGATGTATGTCGAGTACATGGTACCGGCTCAGGTCCGGCATCCCTACGCGATTGTGATGGTGCATGGCGGCGGCGGTCAGGGACTCGACTGGATGTCCACGCCCGACGGGCGTCCGGGCTGGGCGGATTATCTCGTTCAGGAGGGCTATCGCGTCTATATCGTGGATCGTCCGGGCCACGGGCGATCTCCTTTCCATCCCGATTTGGACGGACCCTTCCCTGCGCGCGCGACCACGTACGAGGGCGTCATGCATCAATTCACCGCTCCCGAAAAGGTCGAGAAACCCTACGGACCGCAGGTGAAGTTTCACACTCAGTGGCCGGGTACGGGCATCATCGGCGATCCCTCGCTGGATCAGGTGGCCGCGGGACAAGGCGGATCTTTCATCGCCGACCTCGAAGCCACGCACAACGTTTGGCGCGAGCGCCTCGCGGAATTGTTGGACAAGATCGGTCCGGCCATCGTCATGAGCCATTCCATGGGCGGTCCGAGCGCCTGGATCGCGGGCGACGTGCGGCCGAATCTGGTCAAGGGCATGATCGGCGTCGAGCCTGCCGGTCCTGCGTTCGGCGCGCTGAAATGGGGCGTGGCCGCTTGTAAACTGACCTACGATCCTCCCACGGCGGACGCGTCTGAACTGAAGCCAGTCAAGGTAACGGCGACCGAACCAGGCGTCGATCCCTATTTCCTTCAGGACGAGCCTGCGCGGCGGCTCGTCAATTTGAGGAACATTCCCGCCGCTATCGTTACGTCGGAAGCGTCCTATCACACCGCCTATGACGACGGCACTGTGGCGTTCCTGCGGCAGGCAGGTGTGAAGGTGGACCACATCAGGCTTCCTGCTCTCGGTATCCACGGCAACGCGCACTTCATGATGATGGAGAAGAACAATCGGGAAGTGCTCCAGCCGATCCTGGAGTGGATCGGGAAGAGCGTGGAAAAGGGAGCGAAACCTTCCACACCCGCACGCATCACGGAAACGGCGATAAAGACGTCCGATCACGGCCATTTCTGGGTGGGCATCGAGCGCAGGAAGCTTTCTTACGGCACAATCCCCGCCGGACAAATGTACGTGGAACACTGGACGCCCTCGGACGTTCGTCACCCCTACCCCGTGGTTCTCGTTCACGGAGGCAGCGGTCAGATGCTGCACTACATGGGCTCCGGCGATGGCCAGGCAGGGTGGGCGCATTACTATTTGCAGGCCGGCTATCGAGTAGTTCTGGTGGATCGTCCGGGGCACGGGCGCGCGCCCTATCATCCGGATGCGCTGGGGCCGATTGGGCCGCAGCCGAGCTACGAAATGATCGTGCCGGATTTCCGCCGCTCGGCCACAGGTTTAAACCGGCGCTGGATGGGATCGGGCGAGATCGGCGATCCGGGCATCGACCAATTCATGGCGAGCCAAAATGCCGCGCCCCAGGATAACGTGATGGCGCACAGACTGTGGGCCAGCGGCGGCGCGGAGCTGCTCGACCGAATCGGACCGGCCATCGTGCAAGTGCATTCAGCCGGCGGACCATTTGGCTGGTTAGTCGCGAACGAGCGGCCCAAGCTGGTGAAGGCGATCGTCAACGTCGAGGGGGCGGGCGTTCCTTTCTCGCCGCAAACTCCGTGGGGCTTGACCGACGTTCCCTTGGCCTTCGAGCCGCATGTAGCCGACCCTTCCGACTTCGCTACCCAGGAAATCGCGGCCGCAGGCGGTGCGCCAGCCTATAAGCTGCAGGCGGAGGGACGCGTCCGCAAGCTAAAAAATCTCGTGGGCATCCCGATCGTTTTTGTGTCCGCGGAAAAGTCGGGGCGTACCCAGGGACCCGCGGTCGTGGCATTTCTGAAACAAGCGGGTTGCGACGCAGACGAGCTGTCATTGAAGGAACGGACGATTCTGGGCAACGGACATTTCATGATGATCGAGAGCAATCGTAAACAAGTGTTCGATGCCATTCGTGGTTGGATCGAGACGCGGGTTTCGCAAGCGTAGGGGTAGATCCGCTTTCGTGGGCGGATTGTAGGAGCAGTCAGCGAAGTATCGGAACGAGCGGTTTTGCGCCGGCGCAAATCACTGGCGCACCAAGAAGGATCAGGTAGCCCCCGGGTCGGGGTCAGGGAGGTTTTAGTGGTTATGAAAAAGCAAGTCTTTGTTTGTGCGCGAGTACTAGCAGGGATCGCATTGCTGGCGGCATTCGCTGGAATGAACCGGCTGAGTGCGCAAGCGACGGGTACGATCGTCGGCACGGTGACGGACATGTCCGGCGCCGCGGTTCCGGGCGCCTCGGTACAAGTGAAGAACAGCGGGACGGGGGTCATCCAGAACACGACCGCCGACGCGCAAGGACGCTACCGCGTCCCGGAATTGATTATCGGCACCTATGAACTGCAGGCCTCGAAGACCGGATTCTCGACGGTCAATCGCCCGGGCGTCACACTGACGGTCGGCGCGGAGCCGGTGGTCGATTTCGCGCTTCCGGTCGGCCAGCAGACGCAGACGGTGACGGTGTCGGCCGAGGTATCGCAGGTGGAAACGCAATCGACTGCGGTCGGCGCGCTGGTAGAGTCGAAACAAGTGAGCGAACTGCCGCTGAACGGGCGGGACTTCACCCAGCTCCTTGTCCTGGCGCCGGGGGTGACGCAGATTCCACTGGGCGCTCCGGGTGGGGCCAGCACGTTCTATGGTAACGGGCAGAGATATTCGATCGCGGGCGGGCGGCCTTCCGGCCAGGCTTATTTGCTCGACGACCAGGATATGGTCAACTTCTGGAATAATGGACCCGGCGCGGGAGGCCTCGGCAAGGCGTTGGGCGTGGAAGCCATTGCGGAGTTCCAGACTCTGACCAACACCTATAGTCCACAGTTCGGGGGCGCGGGCGCTGTGATCAACGCTTCCAGTAAGTCTGGTACGAACGCGTTCCACGGCACGGTATACGAGTTTCTGCGCAATAACAAACTCGAAGACCGCAACTTCTTTGACGTGCAAAGCGGCGCTCCGCCCTACCACCAAAATCAGTTCGGCGGCAGCATCGGCGGGCCGATCAAGAAGGACAAACTTTTCTTCTTTGCGAATTACGAAGGTTTCTGGAAGTCCCAGGTTACGACTTCGATCGTGACCGTCCCAGACGCGTGCGCGCACCAGTTCCTGAGCACGGGGCCGGGCGGGGTGTGCGGCGCTCCGATCGCCCAGAACACGAATCCCGTGATTGCCACGGCGATCCAGAACACCATGGCTCTGTATCCGCTGCCGAACTTCAACCCCGAATTGTTCACGGGGGGCAATCCCAGCCAAACGGGTCAGGCGTCGGTGCTCGATCCTTTGACCGGCCACGAAAATTACGTGCTCGGCCGCATCGATTACAACGTCACCGATAAAGACTCACTCTTTGTCCGCTACGTTTCGGATTACGCAACACGCGTCGCCGCTACGAACATTCCCTATTGGCCGGAAACCGACATTACCAGGGACAATTTCATCTCCGTCGAAGAACGGCGCGTCATTTCTCCCACCCTCGTCAACCTGGCCCATGCCGGCTTCTCCCGCACATGGGAATCGGCGAACATTCTTGCTTCGCCCACGGTCGCCAACGGCGTGGCTACGCCGGGCACCGTCGGAAGTTCCGGCCTCCATCCGCTGCAGTTCTTCGGCCCGTCGGCGAACCGCGAGGATGGAAATATCTCCACATTTTCAGGCATCACGGCGATGGGCGGCATCACCACTTTGCCTTTCTATCTGGTCCCGAATAAATTCCAATACGGCGACGATCTTATCTGGACCTCGGGTGCTCACAGCATCAAGATCGGCGGCAATGCAACCAGGCTGCGCGAGAATACCTGGGCGCCGTTCGAAGTCGGAGCGGTTTGGACGTTCGGCTCTATCGGAACGTTCCTCGCCGGGAATCCGGCGCAGGTCGTCAGCCAGCTTTCCGATCAACAGTATCCCCAGGCGGACGCGACCAAAGATTACCGTTACTGGGTCTTCAACGCCTATATTGACGATCAATGGAAAGTGAGCAAGAAATTGACCGTGAATCTCGGGCTGCGCTACTCGCCGACGACGATGATCGGCGACGTCCGGCACGTGGAGCTTCAACTGCTCAATCCGCCTTACGGCACAACCTGGACGCCGACGACGACCAGCACGGCGACCAATCCTTCGCTCCGGAACTGGGATCCGCGTGTCGGCCTGGCCTACGATCCGTTTGCCGATCACAAGACCTCCATCCGCGCGGGATTCGGCATGTTCCACAGCGTGATTTACTCGCGGGATCTGAACCTGTGGCTCCAGCCGCCGTTCATCATTGGAACGCAGACTGCGGCACAGGGCGTGCAGTACCTGGGAACCTGCGCAACCAGTTGTTCTCCCATCAGCACGCCGATTACGCCGGGTACGATTCCCACCAACGGGCTAGTCAATCCGCCGAACTCGAACGACTATTACGTCAACAACACTCCGTACATCATGCAGTGGAATTTCAACATCGAGCGCGAGATCGCACCGAATACGGTGGCTTCGGTCGGCTACCTGGGCTCGCATGCCGTGCACCTGTTCATGCAGCTCGATTTCAACCCGCCGAGCTCGACCATCGTCAACGGCGTGCAGCAGTTCGCACTCCCGCGGCTCAATCCCGAATGGGGCGCCCTCATCTTCGCCAACACGATCGGGGCGTCGCACTATGAAGGTCTGCAAACCAGCCTGACCCGGCGGTTCTCGCACAACTGGCAGACCCAGGTTACCTACACCTTCTCGAAGTCGATCGACGATACTTCCGGTACCTATGGCCTCGATGGCGGCGGACTCGGTGTGGCGGGAACCAATCCGACATGCCTCTCCTGCGATACCGGCCTTTCGAATTTCAACCGCACGAACAACTTCCGCGCAAGCGGAATTTATACCGTTCCGAGCGTGGCCAAGGGATTCACAGGGCAGTTGGTGAACGGTTGGCAGGTCACCGGTGTGTTCACGTATCTTTCCGGCGCGCCGTCCAGTCCGATTTCCGCCACCAACCGCGTCTTCGCGGGCAGTGGCTCGCCGACTGGCCGTCCTAACGTCGTAGCGGGCTGCAACCCGAATTCGGGACCGCAAACCATCGCGGCCTGGTATAACGTCAGCTGCTATCAATTGCAGCCCGCCGGAACGTACGGCAACGCGGGCCGCGACACGATCATCGGCCCCAATCTGTGGAACCTCGACGATTCCATCAGCAAGAGCTGGGCCGTGCCCAAGATCTCGGAGCAGTTCCGGATTCAATTCCGCGCGGAGGCGTTCAATATGATGAACCATCCTTCGTTCCAGCTCCTGGCGCCCCCAGGAGGCGCCTCCTTGCAGGTTTTCGCGGGTACGGCCGTCAACCCGAGCGCAGGCCGCATCACGGCGGTCAATAGCTCGCCGCGCCAGGTCCAACTTGGGCTAAAGATCATTTTCTAAGCGATCGGCTCCTTCAAGAAGTATGGCGGTTGTCCTTCGTGGCAGCCGCCTTTTTTGTCGACAAGCTAGAATTGGTTTGGATGCGGTTTGTTCTTGCACTCGCGATGCTTCCGGCGGCCTTTGCGGCTGAGGGACCGAGCACGTCGCCCGTGTTTTACAAGGACGTCCTTCCGATCTTCCAGCAACGCTGCCAGGTTTGCCATCGTCCGGGGGAAATCGGTCCCATGCCGCTGATCGACTACGCGGGCACCCGGCCATGGGCCAAGGCGATTAAAGCCGCCGTAACGACGCGCAAAATGCCTCCCTGGTTCGCCGATCCGCAATTCGGGCACTTCCGCAATGAACGAAAGTTGAGTGACGCCGAGATCCGCACGATCGTCGCCTGGGTGGACGCGGGAGCCCCGGAGGGCGACGTCAAGGACAAGCCCCCTCCCCTGCCCTGGCCCGAGGGCTGGAACATCCGCGCCGACGAAGTTTTCCAGATGCCGAAGCCTTACATGGTTCCGGCGAAAAACGCATTGAGCTACGTATACGTGGTGATTCCCACAGGCTTCACGCACGATACCTGGGTGACGGCCGCCGAAATCCGTCCCGGGGCGCGTTCCGCGGTGCATCACGCGCTTGCCGTCGTGCGCCCTCCCGGATCGACGTGGATGAAAGAGGCCAAGCCGTTCGAGCCGTACCTGCCTCCGCCGGAGAAGCGCGACGGGTCGGCCGATCCGGTGCCGGATGCCAGCGACCCGCTGACGGATCCCGCGAGCTTCGCCTATGAACTGCTCACGGCTTACGCGCCCGGCGCGGAAGTGCAGCGCTTCGACGGAGATCGTTCAGCGAAGCTCATTCCGGCGGGCTCGGACATCGTCCTGCAGTTGCATTACACCGCGAATGGGAAGACGGAGATCCCGGATCAGACGCGCCTGGGGATCGAGGTCGCGCGAGAGGCTCCTCAGAGACGCTTCATGTCAGCGGTGCTGAACTCCTGGAAATGGGAGATCCCGCCGGGCGACCCCAACTACGAGGGCCATGGGCGGCTCACTTTCGGCGAGCCGGTAGAGCTCGTCTTCCTCGAACCGCACATGCATTATCGCGGCAAGGACATGACCGTGAATCTGGTCTATCCGCCTGACAAAAATGGCCCCGGCAAAACGGAAACGCTGCTGAGCGTCTCTCGTTTCGACTTCAACTGGCAGACGATTTACTATCTGCAAGATCCGCTCATGCTTCCCGCGGGCACCAAGGTGGAGGTCACGGCGCATTGGGATAATTCGAAAAATAATCCGGCGAATCCGGATCCGGCCAAGACCGTGAAGTGGGGCAACCAAAGTTGGGATGAAATGCTCAGCCTGCCGATGGGTGTGATCGTCGAACGGTGACAGAATTTGAAGAATGGAGTTTGTCATCCCGCGCACGGCGAGGGATCTGCTGTTTCTCCGCGTGAACGCGAAAACCTTTATCGACAAGGAAGGAAAGTGGATCTCTTGCCTGCCGGATGACGGCCGCCCTTGGAACGAAACCTCATGAAAACCAGCACAGACCGCATTCTGACCACGCACGTCGGCAGTCTTCCCCGCCCCCAGGATGTCGTGGATCTCCTCTTCGCGCAGGATCGCGGCGAGCCCGTGGACGCGGCGCAATTCGAGGCGGCGATCGCTCGTGCCGTCGACGACGTCGTCCTGCGGCAGGCCACGGCGGGTATTGATATCGCGAGCGACGGCGAGATGAGCAAGATCAGCTACGCCACCTACATTCGCCATCGACTGACCGGCTTCGACGGCGATTCGGCGCGGCCCACTCCACAGGACCTGGACGATTTTCCGGAGTATCGCGACCGCCTGGTGAAGGCGGGCCACTCGGCCACCTACAAGCGCCCGGTGTGCCGCGGTCCCGTGAAAGTGAAAGATCTGGAGCCGGTAAAGCAGGACATCGCGCGCATGAAATCCGCGATGGCCAAGGCCCGGATGGAGGAGGGATTTCTAAATTCCGTCTCTCCCGGCACCATCGCCGTATTTCAGCCGAACGAATATTATCCGTCGCATGAGACCTATCTGGCCGCTCTCGCCGACGCCATGCGCGAAGAGTACGAGCTGATCGTGAAATCGGGATTGTTGGTCCAGCTCGATTGCCCGGACCTGGCCATGGGGCGTCACACCCGGTTCAAAAATCTGACCGACGAGCAATTCCTCCGCAATGCGGAGCTGCAAGTTGAGGCTCTGAATCACGCGCTCGCCAATGTTCCCGCGGATCGGGTGCGCCTGCACGTGTGCTGGGGCAACTACGAGGGCTCGCACGTGCACGACATGGATTGCCGCAAGATTTTCCCGATCGCGGTGAAAGTCAAGCCGCGCGCACTGCTGGTGGAGGGAGCGAATCCGCGGCATGAGCACGAGTGGGAAGCCTGGAAGACCATCGAACTGCCGGACGACAAAGTGCTGGTACCCGGCGTCATCGGCTCCAACACGAATTACGTGGAACATCCCGAGGTCGTCGCGCAGCGCATCGAGCGCTACGCGAACGTACTGGGCCGCGAACGAGTGATGGCGGGATCGGATTGCGGATTCGGCACCTTCGCGGGCTTCGGCGCCGTCTTCCCGCCGTTTTGCTGGATGAAGCTGCAATCGCTCGTGGAAGGCGCGCGTCTGGCGTCGGAACGGCGATGGGCAAGTGGGGCAGGCCCTCGGCCTGCAGCGGCCTCTCAGGCCGCTTATCCCCTGAGAAGCGATGGCTGAGAGCCGTCGCGCAGCCTGTGAGGCTGCCCTGCACACAAAAGCTGCCGCGCAGCGGCGCGCTTA
>CAWJHX010000006.1:0-154029 GCA_963842825.1 Terriglobia bacterium
GTTCTTATCAGCCGAAATAAATTCCGCCGACGTCCGGCGCGAAAGCGTGCGCCCCGGCTCCGTCAGCGTGGCGGCGTGATACTCCGGCAACTGGATCGGCTCGAGCATCTTGACGATTTCCGCGCGCCGCTGTTCGAACCACGGCGGTAGCAGCAAGCTCGATCCGAGTTGCGTAAAGGGTTCGTCGCGGGCAAAGCCGCCGGGAGCCGTGGCCGCGCATTCCACCAGAATCCCGCCCGGGCATCGGCAGTAGATCGAGTGGAAGTAGTTGCGGTCCTTGATCTCCGAGCAATCCGTATAGCCGAGCTCGTCGTATATATCCTTCATTTTTTGCAGGTCCGCGTCGGTCGGCACTTCGAGGGCGATGTGATGAGGCGTACCCGCGCCGAAAATCCAGCTTCCCTGCGGCCGATCCGGCTCATGCAACAGCGTCACGGTGCGGGCCGCGCCGCCTTTGCCGATTTCAAAACGATGATAGGCGCCGTCGACGCCCGTCTTGCGGAAGCCCAGCGCCTCAACGAAAAAGCGCTCGGTTTCCCCTACTTCACGGACGGAGAGCACGGCTCCGTGGAAGCCCCTCGTCGCGACGTCGGAGCTGATCTCGTCGGTGGTCCAGCCCACGCGCTTGTCCTCTTCCTCGATGACTTCGAACTGGAGTCCGGAGGGATGCTTAAATCGCACGAAGGACTGCCCGAAGCGCGCCTGCACACCGGAGTTCTCCACCTTGTGGCGCTTCAGATGATCGGCCCAGAACTTGACGGATCCCTTGGGAATCGTATAAACAGTCGAAGAAATCTGTCCCGATCCGACGCGGCCCGGAACACGATTATAAGGGAATGTCGTGGTCACCGAGCCCGGCTCGGCGTTCGCGTTCGAATAGTACAGATGATAGTGCGCATAGCGGCCATCGAACAGAACCGTCTGTTTGATGAGCCGCTGGCCCACGACCTGGGTCAGGAAATCGATGTCCTCTTGCGCGCCCCCCGCGCACAGCGTGATGTGATGAATGCCGATGACTGGATAATCCATGAATCCTCCTGGAGCTTGAATATTGTAGCAAGGGGCGCCGAGGGGCGCGCTACCATTTTTCGGCATAATTTTGCAGCTTCGCGACGTTTTGCAGCCTGAGGGCGCGGCGAGTAGTAGAATGAGAACTCAATCTCAACTGAACCTATGAAAATCCTACTCGCACTAGATTTATCAGCGGGCAGCCAGGTCGCGGTGGATGAAGTCGCGATGAGGCCGTGGCCCGTGGGAACGACCATCCACATCGTCGGCGTCGCGGACACGGAGAGGCTTCCGTTCGCCCCGGACGTGGTGGAAGAAATCCTGGCTCGCGTTCATGCCGCCGTGAGCGGCGCCGTCGACCGGTTGAAGAGCGCGGGGCTAAACGCCACGCGGCGCATCGTTTCGGGAGATCCGCGGACCATGATCCTCGAACACGCCCAGGAAATCGGCGCGGACCTGATTGTCCTCGGCGCGCACAGCTCGCTGGGTATCGCCGGATTCCTGTTGGGCAGCGTGGCGAAGACCGTGCTTCGCATGGCTCATTGTTCGGTCGAGGTTGCACGCCACACCCAGCGCCCCCCCGGTCCGCAGGGGATGCGGGTCTTGCTGGCCGTGGACGAATCGGATTTTTCGACGGCGGCAGCCCGCGCCATCGCCGCGCGGCCGTGGCCGCAGGGAACCGAAGTCCGCGTGATGAGCGCGGTGGATCTGGCGCCATCCTTCCTGCAGTCGGCTTTTGAGCCTCCGTTCGTGGATACCAAGGGAATGGAAGAGTTGCGCCAGCAGGCGGTGGAGCGCGCCCAGAATTGCATCATGGAGGCGCGCACCATTCTGTCGGACGCGGGCCTGCAAACATCGGAATACCTTTCGGTTCTGCTCGAAGATCCCAAAAAAGCGATCCTCGACGAAGCCAAGAATTGGAACGCGGAGCTGATCGTAGTCGGTTCGCATGGACGGCGTGGATTCCAGCGTTTCATGCTCGGCAGCGTGTCGGAGGCCGTGGCCATGCACGCCACCTGCACCGTGGAGATCGTTCGCACGGCATTATAATCGCGCAGCGGCGCGGAGAGAGACGCGTGGACTTCGTTTGACACTGGCCTCCGCCTTCGCCATAATCGCGCGTAATGGATTTCTCAAAGTTTTCCCACGATGCACCGGGCTTTCCGATCGCCGCGAGCCCGTCCCGCCGCGGCTTTCTCGCGGGAGTCGCCGCGATCGGCGCTGGTGCCATACTCGGCGGCCGGAATTCGTTGGCCTTCGCCGGAAGCAACCCGGGCCGCATCGATGTCCATCACCATTTCACGTCGCCGGGTTATCTGGAGTTTCTGAAGAAATACAACCGGGGTGCGGGCGGAGCGGGCTGGTTCCTCGAAAAAGATCTGGAAGACCTCGCTAAGAGCGGCACGACCAACGCAATCCTATCGATCACAACGCCCGGATTCTTTTTCGGCGAACGCGAAGAGGCCCGCCGCGTGGTCCGCGAGTGCAACGAGTACGCCGCCAGGCTCCGCTCCGAACATAAAGGCCGCTACGGAAGCTTTGCCTCGATTCCCCTCACCGATACCGACGGCGCGCTGAAGGAGACCGAATACGCGCTCGACACGCTGAAGGCCGACGGCGTCGGCGTATATTCCGATTACGGCGACAAATGGCTTGGAAATGCCCTGTTTCAGCCGGTCTATGAAGAATGGAATCGGCGCAAGACGGTGGTGTTCGTGCACCCGCAATACGCCACCTGCTGCGGAAATCTCGGCTTGAACGCCGACGGCGTCCCCAACCCGGGCGCCATGCTCGAATACCAGCCCGATACGACCCGTACCATCGCGAGCCTGGTCTTCAGCAACACCACGCGGCGCTTCCCCAACATCACCTGGATTTTTTCGCACGGCGGCGGAGTGCTGCCTTATGTGATCGAACGCTTTTTCCAGAACGGCCAATCCGCGGAAATCGTCCCCGGCATCGTCACCAGGGGACAGGGCGGAGGCCAGCCCGTGAAGAATTTCTCAAACGGCCAGGACGTGCTGACCGAACTGCGGAAGCTGTACTACGATACGGCGCAGTCGTCGAACCCTGTCGCCATGCGCGCGCTGCGCACCGTCGTCGGCCTGGAACATATTTTGTTCGGCACCGACTACTGGTTCCGCACCACCGAGGAAACCGGCCGCGGTCTGGACACGTGCAAAGTGTTCAACGCCGCGGAGCTGCGCGCCGTGAACCGCGCTAACGCCGAGCGCATCTTGCCGCAATACAGATCTGCGCAATCGAAGGCGAAGTCCTAGCGCGCCGGCGTGCTACCGGAAATCCTGCCCAGCTCCGCGAGTTCCGCGCCGTCAGCACCCGCTCTGCCGGATAGTGCGGATGATCGGAAACCAGGGATGCTCCGCGATTCCAGTTTTCCTGCTGTACGGGGGTCATCTTGAATTTGATGTACTGCACGGAACTCAGACGATCGTCACCGATCTGGCGATCGTCAAAAGTTGCGGAAAACCCGCCCGGCGCAGCGCGGCGGAAATGTTTATCCAAAGGGCGCGTGGACACGGGTATTAGACGACTTCTAAGAGGGTTTTGGAAAAAGGGGACAGACTACTCTGTCCCGACTCGTAGACTTATAATTTCACGTTCGAGCCTGGGAGTGGACAGAGCGGTCTGTCCCCTTGTTCAACACAGTATTAGACGACTTCTAACTTTCGACTTTGTCAATGATGAAGGCGGAGTTCTCCTGCGCCCGGCGCGTCGCCGTGATGGTAGAGTAAGGTAACAGCTTCACCATGCCTAACCTCACTTGGGTACCGTCGGCGGCGATTCTGACGGGTGCCCTGCTCATCATCGGGGCGAAGCCCGCCCCTGCCAATCCTGATTGGACCAAGAAGGAGCGTAAGCAGTGCGTTTACTGCCATGTCGGAGCCTGGGACTCCCATAAGTACACCGAGGCCGGGCAGTACTACAAAGATCACGAGTATTCTTTTAAGGGCTACGTACCGAAAACGGCGGATTTGGCCAAAGCTCCGGCGGCCGCAAAGAAAACCGACGACAAGCACTAGGGCTTCGCGCCGGTTGCGATCCGTTCACCGCCCGCATTCAACCCACTTGAACGGAGAGCATGGAAATCGCTCCGCCCGCGATGCCTTCCACCGGAAATCGGATGAGATCGCCTGATTTCCCCGCCCCCAGCGTATACAGGAGCGGATAATAATGTTCCGGCGTCGGCACGGAGAACGCCGCCTCCCGGCCAAGGGATTCGTAATGGATCAGCGGCGCGAAGTCGCCGGCGGCGATGAGATCCCTCACGCGCGCATCGAACACGTGGGCTGAATCGCCCAAATCACCGCCCTGGCGTCCCCAGATAAACGCGTTCAAATTGTGAACCACGTTTCCCGAACCCAGAATGAGCACGCCTTCCTCGCGCAACGGCGCGAGCCTCTGCCCGACTTCATAGTGAAACGCCGCATCCTTGGTCCCGTCGATGCTAAGCTGCACCACGGGAATGTCGGCTTGCGGATAGACGTGCTTCAGCACCGACCACGTTCCATGATCCAGGCCCCAGCTTTCATCGAAGGCTGCCGGCAAAGGCGCGAGAAGTTCCCGCACGCGGCGAGCGAGCGCCGGATCGCCCGGCGCCGGATACTGCACCAGGTAAAGCTCGCGCGGAAATCCGCCGAAATCGTGGATGGTCCGGGGAGCCGTTGAAATGGTCAGCGCCGTCCCCTCGACATACCAGTGCGCCGAAACGCAGAGAATCGCCCGCGGACGAGGAATGCTCGCCCCCAGCGCCGACCACGTTCGGGTATAAACGTTGTCGGCAAGGGCATTCATGGGGCTGCCGTGGCCAAGGAAGAGAGAGGGCATCAGGATGGACATAGGCTTCTGCTCAGCGCCCGGCCAAAAAAGCCTTCCAGGGCTTCCAATAATATTTTGGCCAGCCCCGCGTGACGCCCTTGTGATCGTACTCCGGCACGTTGACGTGCATCAGTTCGACTCTCCCGCCGCCCGGCGCTTTACCAAAGCGCAAGACGAGAATGGAGTCAGGATCCTCAGGTTTCCAGTGGCTCGCGCGCCAGCTCTGCACAATCATCTTACCCGGCACAATCACAAGGTTGCGGCCGCAAATCTGGCCGCCGAAAGCTGCAAACGATCCACCAACCCGGCGGCTCGCCTTCGCGGGCATCCCCGTGGCCGCGGAATGTTTCTTCGAGTCCAAAAACGTCTCGAAAAGTTCGGCCGGCGTGGCTTTTAGAACGACGGACTGTTGAATCGCGCGTGTCATATGCAGCAGTGTACACATTTCAGCGCAGTAGTTTGAATAATATTTTCAGTATCCTTTGCGATCCCATAAGCGCGCTCAAATCAGTGTATTCTGATTAGGTCCGGGCATCCGAAGCCCGGAAGACCGCTCACCGGGAGGCTTGCGATGGCATCCATGAAGTTCACCTTAAACGGCAAACCACAGACAGTGGAAGCATCTCCGGAAATGCCGCTGCTGTGGGTCTTGCGCGACGTGCTGGGCATGACCGGCACGAAATACGGCTGCGGCATGGCTCTGTGCGGAGCTTGTACCGTTCACATGGACGGCAACGCGGTGCGCTCTTGCCAGACGGCGATTCAAGCCATCGCGGGAAAGCACATCACGACCATCGAAGGACTCTCCGACGATGCGAGCCATCCCGTGCAGCAGGCCTGGATCGAGCTCGACGTTCCGCAATGCGGCTATTGCCAATCGGGACAGATCATGACGGCGTCGGCGCTGCTGGCGAAGAATTCGAAGCCTTCCGATGCCGACATCGATGAAGTGATGCGCGGCAATATCTGCCGTTGCGGCACCTACCAGAGCATTCGCAAAGCAGTCCATTTGGCTGCCGAGATCAAGGCGAAGGGAGGCCGGGCATGAGTACGACAATGACAAAGCCAGAGACTGAGAGCCTTACGGCGAACATGATCACGCCGAATGCAATCACGAATGTCAGCCGCCGGGGTTTTCTTGGCGCCGCCGGCGGACTGATCCTGGGATTCGTGCTGCCGGGCAAGAGCGCCGCGCAGCAGGTCGGCATTCCTCCTCCCACGCTTTTTGCGCCGCCGCCGCAAGGCAAGCCGATGTCGTACATCCACATCGCGCCCGACGATTCCATCATGTTTTGGATTCCGAAGAGCGAGATGGGGCAAGGTCCCACGACCGCCTGCTCGCAGATGCTCGCCGAGGAGCTCGAATGCGACTGGTCGAAAGTGCGCGTTCAGGTCGCACCGGTCGATCCGTCTTCTTTCGGACATCAGACGACGGTTGGCAGTCAGGCGGTCCGGACCACCTGGGTCCCCTTGCGGACCGCGGGTGCGCAAGCGCGCGAGATGCTGATCCAGGCGGCCGCACAGCGCTGGAGCGTGGGCCCTTCGCAGTGCCGTGCGGAAAACGGATTCATCATCAACACGTCGACGAACGCGAAGCTCAGCTACGGCAGCCTCGCCGAGGACGCGGGGAAACTGCCCGTGCCCGGGAACGTCAAGCTGAAGGACGCCAAGGATTTCAAAGTCATCGGCAAGCCGGTCAAGCGGCTCGATACACACGCGAAGGTCACCGGCCAGGCGCAGTTCGGTCTGGACGCGCGTCCGGAGGGGCTGCTCTACGCCATCGTCGAGCAGTGCCCCGTGTTCGGCGGCAAGGTCGCGAGCTTCGATGCATCCAAGGCCAAGGCCGTTCCCGGCGTGAAGGACGTGGTGCAGACCTCGCGCGGCGTCGCCGTGGTGGCCGATGGCACCTGGGCCGCGATGCAGGGGCGCAAGGCGCTCACCGTGCAGTGGGACGAAGGCGCGGGTGCGAACGTTTCGAGCGCCGCTATCCGGCAGATGTTCGTGGATCGCACCAAGGAAGCGGGCGGCGTGGCTCGCAAGGAAGGCGACGCCGCTGCTGGGCTCGCCAAGGCCGCGAAAAGGCTGGACGCCGTGTACGAAGTGCCGTATCTGGCCCACGCGGCGATGGAGCCGATGAATTGCACGGTGCATGCCAAGGGAGATTCGGCCGAGGCGTGGATTCCCACCCAAAGCCCCACCACGGCGCGCGCGGTGATTGCGCAAGCGCTGGGTCTCGCGCCCGAAAAGGTGAACGTTCATGTGACGTTCATGGGCGGCGGATTCGGACGCCGCGGCGAAGGCGAGCTTGATTTCGTGCTCGATGCCGCGGAGATCGCCAAACAAATGAAGGCGCCGGTGAAAGCTACCTGGTCGCGCGAAGATGACATGCAGCACGACTATTATAGGCCCGCCTCGTACGTCGAGCTTTCAGGCGGCGTGGATGCCGAGGGATGGCCCTCGGCGCTGCAAGCGAAAATCTGCTGCCCTTCGTTCGGCGGAATCCGCGATGGCGTGGATTTCACGGGCGTCAGCGGATTGGCCAACGTCGCTTACGAAATGCCCGACATTTTGGTGGACTGGCGCGAGGGCAAGACCATCGTTCCAGTGTCGTACTGGCGCGCTCCGGGAAACAATCAGAACGTATACTTCCTGGAGTGCTTCTTCGATGAGCTGTGCGCTCTGGGCGGCAAGGACCCTCTGGAGGCGCGGCGGCATCTGCTGAGCAAGAATCCGCGCAATGCGCGGGCGCTGAACGTGCTCAACATCGCGGCGGAAAAGGCCGGCTATGGAAAGAAACTTCCTGCCGGTCACTTCCACGGAGTCGCTTTGCACCCGGGCGCGCTGAACGCTCAGATCGCCGAAATTTCCATCGTGAAAGGCAGGGTGAAGGTGCATAAGGTGGTGTGCGCCTTCGATTGCGGCCAGATTATCAATCCCGGCATTCTGCGCCAGCAGGCGGAAGGCGCCATCGTCTTCGGGCTGGCGGCGGCGACCAAGGGCGAGATCACGATCGAGAAGGGCCGTGTCGTGCAGGGGAATTTCAACACCTACGATGTGACGCGCATGGATGAATCGCCGGCAATCGAGGTCTACCTTGTGCCGAGCACGGAATCGCCGGTCGGCGCCGGCGAATCCTGCAACCCGACAATTCTACCGGCCGTGGTCAACGGGATTTACGCCGCGACCAAGAAACGCATCCGCAAGCTGCCGCTCCGGACCGTGAATCTGGCGTAACGGAGCTGAGCGCCTCATCGATGACGATTCGCAGGAGCGGCATGCTGCTCGCCGGGACGCTGGCCGCGCTGCTGATCAGTGCCCGATCGCGCGCAGCCGATGAGCAGATCGATCGCGATAGCCTGCGCACACTGGACGCCGTTCGCGTGGCGGTCGAGGATCTGCCGGCGGGCGTTTCCGAAGAATTCAGCAACAAAAAGCTAAGTAAAGGCACCCTGCGCGACTTCGTCGAGGCGCGGCTCACGGCCGCGCACATTCCTCTGCTCAGGCATGGCGAGTACCCGGTGGGCGATCCCTTTCTGCGAGTCACGGTCACCGCGACCGCCGCAAGCGGCAACGTCGTGGGATATCGCGTCGATCTCGATTTCGTGCAGATCGTATTTCTGAGGCGCGATCCGACGCTGACCTTCAATCGCGCGACAACCTGGGCCGCGAAGGCGCATCTGGGATTATCGGCCCGGGGACAAGTCACGGAGCGCCTCAAAAAGGATTTGGGCGACGAAGTGGATCAATTCATCGCAGCCTACAAGTCGGTAAATTCCAACTGAACAGCCCCGCGTTCTCTTTGACGATCCGTGTTTACTTCGCGGGCTTCTTCTGCTTGTAATACGCTTCGATCGGCGCGAACGGCCCGTAGCGATGCTGCTGGAGCGGGAAAGAATCCGCAAACGGCCCGTAACCATTGTCCACAGGCTTGGTCTTGCGATTCGGATAATCCTGCTCCAGATTCGTCATCTCCGGCCGCGGCTGCGAATTGATGAACGCCGCGACGTCGAACGCCTGATCGTCATTCAAGTCCGGTTGTCCCAGTGGCATGCGCGCCTTGATGAATTTGGCTGCGGTCAGCACCCGATGCATCCCGGCGCCGTCATTGAAACTATCGGGACCCCACAGCGGCGGAAATACATAGCCGCGCTTTGGATCGGCGCTGGCGCGAAGTCCCAGGCCGTTCGCGCCGTGACACGCTTCGCAGTGCTCCTCAAAAACTTTCTTGCCTCCGTCGAGATTTGCGGCGCGATTCGGAGTCTTAAAGACGGCCGGCTCGTGCGCCTTGCGCTGTGCCGCTCCCATCGCCTGATTGAAGCCGCCGAGCGATCGAAGATAAGCCGCCATGGCGATCATCTCCGGATCGGTACGCGCCAGCGCGCGTCCGTTCATACTGCGCGTCATGCACTCGTTGATGCGATCTTCTATATCCGTCTTTGCGCCGGAGCGCGCGGAAAACCGGGGATAGTGTTCCGTGGTCAGCATGAGCGTCAGCGTCCCGGCCTCGGTACCGGCGCCCAAATGACACGACGCGCAATTGAGCCGGCTGCCCGAATAGCGCAGCTTGGGATCGGAGACGTCGGGGCCCAGCAGTTCCGAGGTTTGCATGATCAGACGACGCCCGTATTCTTCCGTGGCGATCGCCGGAACCGCCGGAGCCTTCCCACCAAAACCCAGGCGATCCCGCGAGAGCGTCAGCGTCGTGCCGACGGTGATCGCTCCGAGAGCGCAGCACGCCAATACAATGGCCGTCATACCGCCTCGTTCATTCGGCATCACGCTTTCCCCTTTCTGCCCGGAATTTCACCCGCTTTTTGCGCCTGATCGGATTGCGCCTGATCATAGTCTTGCACGTTCGTCTGAAAACGATATTTGGGCTTCTCAATCCATGCTCGCAAGTCGGGACGTGCCACCCAGGCCACGAAAAACAAGGCCACGAAAACGACGGACGAAAAGACGATGACGTCTACCATTACCGTGCGCCCTCCGTCTGATTTTGATTCGGCTGATAGAACCCGCGAACGTAGTACGCCACCGCCGACAACTCTGCTTCGCTCAATCTGCCGTTCGTACCGCCCCACGGCGCCATCTGCGTTCCCTCAATGCCGTTGCGCAGCGCCCGCAGGCTTTCGCTGATGCTCGGACGCTCGCCCCGCAGATTCGCCGGGACGATGCGGAGTTCGCTGACCGCCGTGCCATCTCCCCCGCCGTTGACGCCATGACACTGCGCGCAGTTCGCCGCGTACACGCGCGCGCCGAGGTCCAGGACGCTTTTCGGAATTTCCGGCTCCGGTTGGGCGGCGTGAAATCCCCTCACCACTTGCGCCAGCGCGGAAAGATCGTCGCGCGAAAAATCCCTCCACGCCGGCATGGACGTACCGTCGATGCCGTTCGTCAGTGCGAAGCTCAGGCGGGCGAGGCTGTATTCGTGCTCCGCCAGATTCGCGGGCGCGGGATGTAATCCGGAGACCCCGGGCCCGTCGCCCAGGCCCTTCGCTCCGTGACAACTCGCGCAGTGATTGCCGTAAAGCGCCCGGCCGCGTTCCCGATCGCCCGTTTCGGCGAGCGCGGGCGTAGATCCTTTGCGGCGCGTCTTCCGGGGATTCGCGTTCAACTCCGAAGCATGAAAGGCCATCTGCGCCATCTCGTCGCCGGTGCAATTGCAGTTCGCAAGCGCATGCGCTTCGCCTTCCGGCCCCGCGATCTCTCGCGCACGGCCCAACGTTTCCAGATAGGCGACCACGTCGCGAGCCTGCTGCTTCGGTCGATCCGGCGATCCCTCAAACATCGAAGAATAGGCAGGCATCACGGAATCCGTAACGACCGCGCGGGGCGAATACAAATGGACGAACTGCCAGTCGGCCGGATGCGACCCGCTTTCGCGAGCCAGATCGGGTCCGATCCGGCGCGTGCCCCACAGGTGCGGATAATCGAAGCGCGTCTCCCAGGCGAGCGTCGGGGCTCCGAAGCGCGCCATGTCGGACTCCAGATAGCGCACCTGCTGCGTGTGGCAGTACGCGCAGCCCTCGTAGCTGTAGATTTCCCTGCCCCTGCGCTCGCTCGCGCTCAGGCCGAGAGGATGTTCCGGCGACATTTTACGCGTCTGCTCTTCCAGAACCCGCCCCGGCCACACGCCCAGCAGGAACACGGACATCGCGAAAAAGCCGATTCCCCCGACGCTCGCCACGATATACGACATGCGAAGCACGCGCGGACTCCCGCTCATAAAGCGGCTCCTGATCCCGTTCCGGATGCCACCGCGAGGCGTGGTGCGATCGCATCCACCGCTTCGAGCCCCACGGTGTTCCCGACTTCGGCAAGTCCCGCGCCCTTCTTTCCCGTAGTCAAACCGAGCAGGAACGCGAGGAAGCCGAGTGCGATCGGAAATGCCGCGTGCGTTCGCACGATCCAGAACGGCCTTGCCGCAACCACCGAATCGAGCCATGGCGTCGCGGATTGCCACAGGTGCGCTTCGACGACGCCGGCAATCGTCAAGTCGATCACCATGATCGCCACTCCCGTGAACAAAAGCCAGTACGACCACGCCATGGCATGCGAATTGTAGCGGGCCCAGGGAATCCTTTGCCAGGCGTGCGCGATTCCTCCGGCCGCGGCGAAGGTCGCGAATCCCAGCATCGCGAGGTGCGAGTGCCCGATGACCCAGTCCGAGAAATGCACCGCCCGGTTCACCGACATCTGCGCCTGCACGGATCCTTGAATGCTGACGACCAGATAGTATACGGTTCCGGTCCCGACAAAGCGCAGCGGCAGATCGCGCGGGAACCACCCCGTGCCGCGCAAAGACAGCAGCAGATTCGCCACCACCAGAATCACGTCGACGCCGAGCAAAGCCGAGGCGGTGATCGCGCCGATCTGCGCGTTCATCGGTAGAACCGAAAAAATGTAGTGGTGAGTCCCGTTGAGCGGATAGAGGGAAAAAAGCAGCCAGAATCCGAGCATCGACAGAAAGTGGCTGTAGATCGGCCTGCGCGTGGCCGCGGGGATCACGAAATAGAGGATCGCCAGGGCGAGTGGCGTCACAAACAGGCCCACGGCGTCGTGAATCCACAGGCCGCTGAACGCCGCGCCCCTCGCGCCGGGGATCACTTCCGGCACGAAATTTCCCATAGGATAGGCGAACAGCGTGAAAATCAGCCCGCCGATGATATACCAGCTCGATACATAAAGGTCCTCAATGCCGCGCGCGAAAAACGCCGGCAGAAATTGAATGATGGCGAGCAGCAATGCGAGTACGACGAACGCATCAATCACCAGCGGAAATTCGGCCCATTCCAAGGGCTGGCTGAAGCCGGCGAGAACCAGCAACCAACCTGGGATCACGATCACGAAGTTCCACAACCCAAACAGCCATTGACCCAGCCGGACGCTGGTCACCGGGCGGCCCGTCAGCACCGGAACCGCATGATACAGAAACGCCAGAAACGCGTTGCCCAGCCAGCCGAACAGAATCCCTTGCGTGTGGTCGTAGCGTAGCCGTCCCCAGCTCAGCCATGGCGCGCCGCCGCTGAGATCGGGCAGCAGCAGCTCTATCGACGCGAAGATGCCGAAAGAAATGGAGACAAATAGCATCGCCACGGCGGCGAGCCCGTGCGCGTAGATCAAGCGCGATTCCACGCGCGGCGTCGATGGGGAGGATGACGGCAAGGGGATCTCCAGCCAAGGAATATCCTTGCACTCTTACGGGTCCGCGTGCAACGCCTCTTGCCGGGGTGTATCCTTTACCTGAGGAATATCCTCAAGGAAAACCATGAAGAATCGAATTCTCTCTCTGCTCGCGGTATTTTCCGTTGTTGTGACTGCCTCGGTGGCGACCGCCGTGCTGGCGCACGCTCAGCAGAACGCCGCTCCCGCCAAGCACCGCGTCGTGTTTCAGATGAATATGCCCGCGGGCGATTCCTGGAATCAGCTTCTCGGCAATGTGAATAATATCCGGAAGGTCTTCGGCCCCGAAGGGATTCAGGTCGAAGTCGTGTTCTATGGCAAGGGTCTGACGGCCCTGTTGAAGACCAACAAGGACTACGAGGAGCGCCTGAAGCAACTGGCCGCTGAGGGAGTGATTTTGGGCGCGTGCCAGAATACCATGCGCATCATGAAGGTGACCGGCGACGATATCTTCCCGTTCTCCACGCAAGTCGATTCGGGCGTCGCCGAACTGGTCCGCAAACAGGAAGCCGGATGGACGTATATCCGCGCGGGCGAATAAGAGCCTCGCGGCAAGACTCGTTCTCGCGGCAAGACTCGTTAAGGAAGGCAGGATCTATCATGACCGCAAAACTCTTCGGATCTGTTTTGGCCGTGACTCTCACCGCCGCCGCTGCGCCGGCCGCGCGGCAGGACATGCTCGTGACCACCGACTGGTTGTCGAAGCACCTTACCGACGCGAACGTGGTCGTGCTCCACGTATCCGCGAATCGAACCGCTTACGACGCGGGCCACATCCCCGGCGCGCGCTTCGTGGGATTGCCCGAGTTGGTGGTCACTCGCAACGGCGTTCCCAATGAGCTGCCGGAGGTTCCCGCTCTCAAGAAGGTTTTCGAATCCGCCGGCGTTTCGGACAATACTCGCGTCATTCTCTATGGAGACGCCTCGGTGCTCCCTGCCACGCGCGCGTACTTCACGCTGGACTACCTCGGTCATGGCGATCGCTCCGCGCTGCTCGATGGCGGGCTCGAGAAGTGGCGCTCCGAAGGCCGCATGCTCACCAAGGATGCGCCTGCGGTGGCTGCGGGAAATCTCACGCCGCGCCTGAAACCCGAGATCGTGATCCCGATGGACACGGTGAAGGACATTACGGCCAAACGCGGTCAGCCCGGGACCCCCGTTCTGCTCGATGTTCGTCCCGCGGCGGATTACAGCGGGGAAAAGGGAGCTCATATTCCGACGGCGCAGAATCTGAATTGGATGGATAGCCAGGTCAGCCGCGACGACCAGACGCTAAAATCCGAAAATTCCCTGCGCATGCTCTACGAAGCCGCGGGCCTCAAGGGAGATCGCCCCGTAATCACGTATTGCAATAGCGGCATGCAGGCCAGCCAGTCGTATTTCACTCTGAAATACCTGGGCTACGACGTGAAAATGTACGACGGCTCCATGTCCGAGTGGAACGCCAAGGGCGCTCCCGTCGAAAAGTAATCTATATGTGGCGGGCGCGCCCGCCTTCGTCCGGATTCTCCTGGACCCATTACCAGCCTTACCGCCGCGCGAACTCTTGCGGAGCCGGTTCATTCGCGTTTGCTGCGGAATAGGAAATGCTCGCCTGCGTGGGCAGCGCCAGCGCCGTTCCGGCAGCTTCCACCGCATCCATAATCAGCAGCAATAGGTCTTGCTGGATCTTGAGAAACTCGTCGCCGTCCTGGGTCAGGATATAGACGAAAATCTCAATATCCAGGGAGTACTTTCCTACGCCGATGAAACGCACCGCAAGCGGTCCGCTCTCCACCTTGTGCTGATCTCCCAGGATATGGCCGATGGAAGCCAGCAGGCGTCGCACTTGGTCCGGACTCGTGTCGCGGCGCAGGTTGAGTGTGAAGTTCAATAGCAGCTTGTCTCGCCTCGACAGGTTCTCCAGCGTCATGGAAGAAAACTGTGCGTTGGGAACGGTAACCAGCGTGCGATCCGCTGTGCGAACTTTGGTCGAGCGCAGGCCGATATCCTCGATGGTGCCCACCTTGTCGCCGAATCGGCAGGTGTCGCCGATAACCACCGGCCGGTCGCTAATCACCGAAACCCCGCCGAAAAGATTTTCCACCGTCTTCTGCGCCGCCAAAGCGATCGCCAGGCCGCCTACCCCGAGGCCCGCCAGAATCGTGCTGGTATTGTAACCCCAGTCGCTGAGGATCGTGGTGAGCGCCAGAATCAGAATCGTGATTTTCAGAACGCGCGACGCCAGCGGCAGCACGGAATAGGAGAAGGTCTGATGCCGAGCCCGAAGGGCCTCGCGAAGCCGCCCAACCGCCACGTCCACAATGCCGGCGCCCAGCCAGGCAAGTCCAATAAAAAATACCAGAGCAATGGCTCGCTCGACAAATACGCGCCCGCGCGCCGCCGGCTCCATCCACGCCATTCCGGCGCGAAACACCCCGATCGCCAGCAGCAGGCGAAAAGGACCGAGGAAAGTATCGAGGGTCTTCAGATTTGCCGCCGGACGGACACGCTTCAGCGCCATCTCCGTCAGAAGGAGAACCAGTCGCGAGAGCAGCCGTGATAGCGCGGCCGCTCCCATAAACAGCAGGACCAGAGCAATCCATCGCCACACCGGCGTGTCGAGCAGCGTCCAGGTCACCAGCGGCGCGGGTAAAACTCGCTCGATGGGAGAATCGCTCGCCAGTTGCGCGATCCGCGGAATCAATGCCACGGTCTCCGGTGAAAATACCCATATCGCCAGCCCGGATCGCAACGTCACGCGCTCCATCTCCACCGGCAAAGCTTTGCCGTTATCGGAAAAAGTGTCGATGCGTTCGCGATCTCCGGGAAGTCCGTCTTTTTGGTCGCCCTCCGGGCTCCGATCGATGCCCGCTACGTCGAACTCCGGATCGCGCTCCAGGATTTGGTACAACTGCTGCGCTAACCGCGGGCCGGCATTCAACCGCTGCTCCCCCGTCAGTTTGCGAAGGTCCATATATTTTCGCGCTGTTTCGTAGTTCCCGGCGCGGCAGGCATTCAGGAACGCCACCGCCGCGCTCTGTGGTGAAACGCGGTCCAGCGGGTCCGCCTGTTTGCCGGCGGACGGCTCTTTCGCAGCCGTCGGCCGATCAGACTGCTGACTGGCCGTCGCGGGCTGCGCCGCTGCGGCGGACGGGAGGCCCGCTGTCTGCCCGCTCCCAGCAGCAGCCGATACGATCAGCCCCAGAACCGCGAGTTTGGGAAAACAGATCATAAGAAACTTTTAGAGGAATGAGCCGGAAAATTGAGAAGGCGCTCGAGACGACCTGGGGAAGGAGACATTGCGTAGCTTGCAAGTTCTCGCCCGGGTGGTCTCGGCGCCTGCTCATGCACCATCGGGCTACGGGGACCCGATGGACAAAAGTTGAAACGGTTACTGACTGCCGCCGCCGCTCGAAGCGGTATTCTTCGCCGACTCGCTTTCCGGAACCCATAGCCGGACTTCCACGCGGCGATTCATCTTGCGGCCGTCCCGCGATTTATCGTCCGCCACCGGCGCCGCATAACCGGAGCCGAGCACGGAAATCGTTCGCACCGGAATCTGATACTGGTTCGCCAGGTACCGCGCCACCGCTTCGGCTCGCCGCTCGCTCAGCATTTCGTTATAAGTCGCCGTTCCGCTCTTGTCCGTGTAGCCCTGCACCTCGATCGCATAGCGGTTCATGCCTTTGGCCTGATTGCCGAGCTCATCGAGCTGCATCTTTGCCTCCGGGGTCAGCGTGTCTTGATTGAAGCCGAACAATACCGATTCGGTCTTCGCCATCTGGAACCTGTTCATAGCGTCCACGGTCTGTCCCAGATGATTGATTCCCTGTTCGGCGAACGTTCTCGCTCCGTCAGCCGACTGCTTTGCTCCATCCGCCGATTGCTGCGCGGCCAGCGCTTTCTGATCCGCCATCTTGGCGGCATCGCCCGCCTGCGTGGCCTTCACGTCTGTGTCGTTCAGCTTTTCTTTCGTCCGCGATAAGTCGCGATCCAGGCCCTCAATTTGCGTGCCCTGCGAGGCGATCGTCTTATCCTGTTCCGCGTTCTTGGTCTCCGTGCCGCTCACTCGCTGCTCCACCGGAGCTATCGTTTTGGCGACATATTTCTTCGTGGCGCAGCCCGTGCCCACTAGGCTGAGGCCAAGACCGATTGCCATCATTCCCGTGACTTTCATATCGTTTTTCCTTTCCCTCTCGAGTTGCAGCCGGTAGATTCTTCCGGGAAAGAGGTCAAAGGCTCTTGCCCTCCTCCCAACCTACTGATCCCATGAAGCCGTCGTAGCCGCACGGCCTTGGAAAAGCATGTAAAGGGCCAGAACACGCGCATCCGCCTGAAACTCGCCGAAAAGCGGAAACATAACTGGTGTCAAATGTATCGGAACTTACTCACCCGCAAAGAGTTGGAAGCCCTTCGTACGGGCGGGAAAAGAGCGTGAAATGAGGCGCGCGACTCATGGATCTCCCGATGCTGGACTGCGTCCGCCTCTTCGACCTTACCGGTCTTATTTGCGCGACCAGTAACATTTCCAGGGCCTACATCCTGGCGAGGCGTCCGGGTTACGGCGGGAAACCGATTGACTTTATTCCAGCTTAAGCGATACGTAGCCCAAAGTGCCGTCGCTCTCCACCAGGAGGACCACCGGGTCTCCCGTCTTCAATCCGAGCAAAGCCGCGCGCAAATCCTCCAGCGAACCAATCTTGGTTTTGTTCAGCGAGTAAATCACGTCGCCTGCCTTTAGCCCCGGATTCAAGGCCGCGTATTCGGCCGGGATCGCCGCCACCACCACGCCGGTTAGCCGGCGCGTTTCGCGGAGGCTGGGCGTTACCTTTTCGTCCAAAGTCAGCGCCAGAATCCCGAGTTCCTTGACCAGGTTGGCTTGGCTGCTGACCAGATCCGCCAACGCCAGTGGCGAATTTGGACGCTCCATGATGGCGACGCTCTTCTGCATTCTTTCGCCGCCCCTTTGAATATCCATCGTGATATTCTCGCCGATACCCCTCTGGAGCATCTCCGCTTGCACCTGTCGCGCCTCCGTCACCGTCCGGCCGTCGATCGCCAGCACTACGTCGCCCTGTTCGAGACCGGCCGCCTCAGCAGCGCCGTGCGGAAGTACGTCCGACAAAATGACGCCGGGATGCCGATTCAGGCCGAGCCCCTGTGACATCGCGGGATTGATGTCTTGCGCCACCACGCCGATCGTCCCCCGATGAATATGACCCTCTTTGCGAAGCTGCTCGTACACGCGCCGAGCGACGTTGGCGGGGATGGCAAAACCGATTCCTTCGCTCCCTCCGGACTGCGAAATAATCATCGTGTTGATTCCCGCGATTTTGCCGTCGATATCCAGCAATGGTCCGCCGCTGTTGCCCGGATTGATCGGTGCGTCGGTTTGAATGTACGCCATGGGCTGGTCAGCCTTGAGCTGGCGGGACGCCGCGCTCACATAGCCCACCGTGAGCGTATTCTCCAGCCCCAAGGGACTCCCTAATGCGAATACGATTTCGCCCTGCCTCAACTTGTCCGAGTCGCGAAAGCTCAAGGTCGGCAGATGGTCCGCGGTAATTTTCAACACGGCCAGATCGGTCTCCCGGTCCGTGCCGACGATGGTCGCCGCGTAGTGCTTGTGCGCGTCTTTCCTCTCCGTGTCCGAAGAGTCCGCGACGCTGACGTCGATCTCCCTCGATCCCTCGACGACGTGTGCGTTCGTAATGATGTAGCCCGTCGCGTCCAGGATCACGCCGGAGCCGCTCGCCCGCTGATTGGAGACGAACCCCGTGCGGCGGCCCTCTTCGTTTTCCACCGGTGCTCGCAGGCGTACTTCAATCTGCACGACTGCCGGACTCACCGAGTCGCATAGTTCCTGGACAGCCGCGCTAAAATCGGCCAGGGCGTTGGCATGTTTGCGGACGGTTTGCGCTTGCGCGCTGGCGATCCCGATCCACCAAAAGAAAAAGGATGCGACGACGAACAGCTTGGCCGTTCTCGCATGAGTGCAGCCGTGCCCCGCGGATCGCGTTATACGTTGGGTGATGAGTTCATCTGGCATAGCTAAGTCTTGGACTCGCCTCTAGTTTAGACGCACGCCGAAGGGATTGGTCCTCGCTGAACGGTAATTTTTCTGCCAGCTAGACAGTAAATTACAGAGAAATTACAGAGAATTCCGCGTGAAAAAGGGGACAGACTACTCTGTTCCGACTCGTAGACTTATGATTTCGCGTCCGAGTGTGGGAGTGGACAGAGCGGTCTGTCCCCTTTTTCAACAAGCTCCTAGACAGGACAGTAAATTACAGAGAATTCCGAAGGTAAATTGTCAAGCCTTGGCCCAGTAGCGCTCCCGGGATTGCACCACCAAGCCCTTCTGCTTGGTGGAAACCTTAAGGCTGCGAAACTCGGATATCTCGTTGGGCTGGTCTGAAACAAAACCCAGGTTGTATTGGCTGCGAAGTTCCTCTTCAATGGCCTGGTAAATCTGTTCGATACTTCTCTTTTTCGAGACTTCGAAGAAGGAAGCACCTGTGTCCTTCGAGAGCCGCATGAGGACTCCCTTGCCGTCGGAACCCCCGAAAGAAGGAAACGACTCGTCGGAAAACAGGATCGAATAAACAAGTGTATCGGCGCGCTGAGCCGCTTCCACCGCGTCGTTCAGCGTGGCGCTGCTCCCGAAATCGACGCCGTCCGAAAGCACGATCATCGCTTTGCGGTTTCTTTGCGTCTTCAGGACGCTATTGGAAGCCTGCACGATAGCGTCATAGAGAAGTGTCCCGCCGCCGGTCTGCATGCTGAGTTCGCGCCGTGTGGGCGTGTCGACGTAGGGCAGAATGGCTTCGAGTTCGCGGCGCGAAGACGTGAGCGGCTGGCGCAGCAGCACGGCTAAATCGAATTGCATGACGAACAGCTTGTCTTTCGATTCGCGCAATACCTGATCCAAAAAGCGAAAGCTCGCCGTGCGCTCGGATTCGAGCACACGCGCCTGGCTCATGCTCGTGTCGATCATCAGACCGACCGTCAGCGGAAGTTCGGATTCCCGCGAAAAATAGCGGATCGTCTGCGGCCGCCCGTTTTCGAGCAGCACGAAATCGTCTTGTGTAAGATCGCGGATAATCTCGTTCTTCTTGTTCCGCACCGAGGCCAGCACATTCACAACCTTGACGTCGGCGGAAAAGGTGGCCTCGTCCTGCCCCCGCGCCAGCGAACGGGCGCACAGGAGCGATCCCGCCGACAGAACGAACTGCCGCCGTGACGTGCGCGCCTCAGCGGCGGCAGGTACCTGCGCGTTGGCCTCCATTATCTGTATCTATAACGATGTGCACGCACGCCGCATGGTTTCAGTAAGATTTTGCGGCGCCGGGCCCGGCTCCGGCGAACGTGAGGCCGGGCAGGATTTTAGTTCGCCGGGCCGAATGCCAGAAGCTACTGACCGAACTCAAGCTTGGTCTTCGACCCGCCAAGTTCAATGTCCGTGATCTTGTCCGTATTTCCTTGTTTCACGGTCTCGACCGCGGTGGCATTGTACTTCTTGTTGGAGTTTTCGACCTTGACTGGCACGGTAAATACGCGCCTTGTCTGAGTTTCGGTGAAGACGGCATTTGGGCCTTCCAATTTCAATCCGTATTCCCCGGGTGCCAACTGAATCGCGCCCGCCGTCGTCGACCGGTCGAGACTGACGTCGTAAGTCTTTGGGCCCGCCACGCCAACGGCTGAGAAGGCCAGGAATGCTCCCCATGGCAGAGTCTTGTTTATGATAGTCATTGTGGCTCCTTCGCTGTGTCTGTCCTCTCCTGTGACGGACGAGCAACATCACGCCTTGGTCACATCCCGTCCACCGAGCATAATTGGTCCTGCCGCGATGGTAGATCGCCCTGCCCGGGCGCACGTCCCCCCGCAACGGTTTGATATAGGTAATCTTCGGCGTGGCCGCCGCGTCCTTACAGACGTGCGCGACGCGATTTCTCAGGCGCTCCGCGCGGTCGTCGCCTGTTCGGCGGCTCTCTTCGTCTTTTCGATGACTATAGCCGGTGGCGCCTGGGCAGGCCAGGCAAAAGATGAGCCAGCTTCTCCGGCTTGGAAAGACAAGCAGGTCTCGGAGTGGACGGAAGCTGACGCCAAGCAGCTTCTGGCCGATTCGCCGTGGACAAAAAGCGTAACCCCGACCACCGATAAGCCTCTCGAAAAGAATGCCGGCCCGTCCGGCACGCGTAAACGATTTGGAATCGGAGGCCTCGGAATTGGCCGGCGTAGCGCTGCGAGCGACACGGCAAGCGCGGACAACCGCTCCTCGAACTCCACTCCCAGCCCAAACTCCCAGAGCAGCAGCGCGACATCTTCAAGTTCTAGTTCGGCGAGCGCCGAACAGTCCTTACCCACTCTCAAGCTCCGCTGGGAAAGCGCCTTGCCGGTTCGGGAGGCCGAACTCAAGTCGCACGATACGGCCGCTCTTGCGGTCGATGAAAATCACTACGGCATTGCGGTCTACGGCGTTCCCGGCAGGATGGTGAAGGACGATTCCAAGAAGCTCATCGATCGCTTGAAAGCGCAAGCCGCCATCAAGCGCGCGGCGAAGGAGGACATAAAGCCTTCCGCCGTTGAAATCCGCGTGCGCGAGGACGGCCCGGTGATTTTGTACCTGTTCCCCCGTACCGAGGAAATCACTTGGAGAGACCACGAAATCGAATTTGACGCGCAAATAGGACCCCTGAAGTTTAAACAGTCTTTTCAATCGGATGACATGAGGTTTCACGGAACGCTTGAGCTCTAGGAGGATGTTGAAAAAGGGGACAGACTACTCTGTCCCTACTGGTAAAACTTATGATTTCACGTTCGAGCGTGAAGTGGACAGAGCGGTCTGTCCCCTTTTTCAACAAGCTCCTAGTGGTCCCTCTACCCGGCGAATGGCTTCTGTCCGGCATGCAATCCCGAGATTCTTTCTGGCCCCGTGTAAACCTGTCGAAGCGGCGTTACCATGGGAGAGTCAAAGCATTCAAGGTGAACGACTTCGGAAATTTCACTTGAAACGTCTCGTCCTCCATTCACGTCACTCAGTCAACGAGCTTTCAGGTAACAATGCGTAAATTTCGTTCAATTTAGGAAGAGGAAAATTTCGGATATGAAAAAGATTTGGTTTTGCCTGCCTGTGCTGTTCAGTGTTCCCTTTGCCCACGCGCAAAGTGCTATCGATTTCGCCATCGGCGGCGGCAGTGCCACCGATACTTCCAATCACGCCGGAATCGATAACGTCAACTCCGTTAACGCGTTTGGACCGTGCGCACCCAACACGGGAGATCCCTATTGCCAGACGACGCCTGGCATGGGCGGGTTCTTCCTGGGATTCAGCGGAGACATCATGTTCAAGGAGCATTTTGGCGCGGGAGCGGAAGTTAATTTCCAGCCGGCCCACCTTAATTACGGACCGGTCCAGTACCGTGAGACCTTCTTCGACGCCAACGCCATTTATGAGCCCATCAACAAGAAGCGGGCCTTCCTTCAGCTGCAAGGCGGACTCGGTACTGCGACGACCGGATTTGCGTTCTCACAGAATTGCTCCGGATTAGCCCTCTGTTCGTCTGGATCGCAGCCATTGCTCTCGACGACTCATTTCCAATTGCATGCGGGAGTGGGCGTCCAGATCGCCGTCACCGATCACATCTTCATCCGTCCTCAGTTCGATGTGCACTACGTTCCCAATCTCACCAATCAGTTTGGCCGAAACGTCGTGCCGGAATATACGATCTGGGTGGGCTATCACTTCGGCGAGAAATAGACGCCTTTTGTCTTTTCAATGCGCCCGTGGGCATTTCCCCGCGAGGCCTCCTGATTCGATCGCTCGCGGAACATCGTAACGCTCATCTCTCGCCTCGCGTCCACGTAAGCAAGGTGTGCTGAGCGCGGCTCGACGTTGTAGCCCCGCGTAGATTTCAGCCGCTTGACTTTCAGAGGTACCCATAATGAAACGGTCTCTTCTCCTGCTGTTCACGGTATGCGCCGCTTCCTACCCCGGGCTCGGCGCGCTCGGCGGTAACGAGGAATCCGTCGTTGCCGATCAGGTTAAATTCAAAGCGGAGCGGACTGTAGTTCCGCGGCGTGACTACCAGGTGCATGAAATCAGCCGCGGCGACGGCACTTTAATACGGGAGTATGTGTCGCCGGCCGGCAAGGTGTTCGGAGTCTCCTGGAAGGGGCCGACGCTCCCTGACTTATCGCAATTGCTGGGAACGAACTTCGCGGAATTCAAAAATGGCTTGCACTCGGGCCCGGGTAGGCGAAGGCTCGCGGTGGTTCGAAATAACGATCTGGTCGTGGAGAGTAGCGGACACACACGGGCCTTCTACGGGCGCGCCTACTTAAACTCCATGCTCCCGAGCGGCGTGACCCAGGAGGCCGTACAGTGAAGAGCCTGGCCAGGAAGCTTTCCCCGGATCGAGTGAGCTTGGATCGAATGAACTTGGATCGAATGAATTTGGAAGCTCTTGAAGATTTCGCAAGCTTGCGGAAACCCGGTCGGCTTCTGCCCGCCGTCGCGGCCGTTGTCTTGGCCATCAGTCTCGCCGCCTGCACGAACGGCGGCAGCGAGGCCACCGGCAACAGCGGCAATTCCGGTGGAACGGTACCCACGGTCAATAACACCCAGCCCGTCGTCATCGACGGAGGTCCGCTCGTGAACGGCCAATCGGTGGGCGACGCGAATCTTCTCTTCACCACCGTGACCCTCTGCGTACCCGGAACAACCACCTGCCAGTCCATCGACCACGTACAGGTTGACACTGGATCCACGGGGCTCCGCATCCTGTCGTCGGTCCTGACTCTAAGCCTGAATATCACCAATATAAACGGCCAGCCCATCGGCAACTGCGTCCAATACGCCGACACGACGTACCAGTGGGGGCCGCTTGCGGTTGCCGATGTCCAAATGGCGGGCGAAGTAGCTTCCTCGGTCCCCATCCAGGTGGTCGGGAATACGAATTTCCCAGCCGCCCCCGCGGGTTGCAGCGCTGGAGGAACATCCGTTCAAACCGTCACCGATCTAGGAGCCAACGGCATCCTCGGCGTCGGTCTCTATCGTCAGGATTGCGGATCGGTGTGCACCTTGACATCCACGGAGCCGGCTGGCGTTTATTACGGTTGCCCGTCCACCGGGTGCGTCATCGCTCCGGTCCCTCTGGCCGCCCAGCTGCAAAACCCCGTCTGGCTTTTCCCCCAGGATAATAACGGTTTGGCAATTCTCCTTCCTCAAATTGGCGCTACGGGGGCGACTACCGTCTCCGGATCGATGATATTCGGGATCGGCACCCAGTCCGATAATGCGCCGGGCGCCGTCCAAGCTCAGGCTCCCGACCAAAATGGCAACCTCACTACGACCTACAAAGGCGTGGCCTACACGGGCAGCTTTATCGATAGCGGTTCGAACGGATACTTTTTCCTCGATTCCACCACGACGGGCATACCCGAATGCAACCCCAACACAATAGCGCCGGGATTCTACTGCCCCGCGTCTACACTCAATAACCTCACCGCGATCAATAGCGGCCCCAATCCCGCAACGGGAATTCTTGTCTCGACAAATATTGCGTTCTCCGTCGCCAACGCGGTTACTCTCTTCAACGCAGCGAATGGAGCGAACACAGCCTTCAATAACGTGGCCGGCACCAACCCCGGCGCTTTCGACTGGGGGATCCCTTTCTTTTTTGGCCGCACCGTCTTTATTGGGATCGAAGGGCAAAGCGCGGGCACGAGCGTGGGACCGTACTGGGCCTATTAGTCAGTCAGCCCGCTCATTACGATCGCGGCTCACATGTCGCGTTCCCAGCGCGTGTCATCGCGAGCGCTATGCAGCGAAGCCCGCGACGAAGAGGGCCCCAAAACACTCCGGCCGCACGTCGACCTTGGGAGGTCCATCGTGCGGCCGGAACGTTCTTCCCTCTTAGTTGTGATTACGGAATCTGGAAATCCACTTGACGATCCCGATTGATCTGCTTGCTAAACTGGACATCGACCGTCGAAAGTGGCGCCTGCTTCTCGTCGCCCTCGCGAGTAATCCAATGGATCTGGTCGCCCTCTACTTTATAGGCGGTCGCCGCTTGGATCGTGTGATCGGTGAACGCGATCAAATAAACGCCCTGACCCGGGGATTTCGTCCCGGGAGCGGACTGCGGTTGGACCGGAGGCTGTTGCGGCTGCGTTTGCGGTGGGTACTGCTGTTGCGGATATGGCTGCTGCGGATATGGCTGTTGTTGTGGATACCCGTAGTTTTGATTCACCGGTGGCGCCGGCGTTGCATCATATCCACCGTAGTAGTAGGGGTCGTAATAATACGGATCGTATCCGTAAGCCCCATAGTATGGATACCCATAGTAGCCATAATAATAGGGGTACCCAAAGCCAAAACCCCATCCCCCATATCCCCAGCCGCCGTACCCGCCGCGCCATCCGCCGTACCCGCCCCGGTAACCACCGCCATACCCGCCGCGGAAACCACCCACCGCGCCGCCCCCTCGGAACCCTCCGCCGCCTCCCCCAGCGTGTCCACCGCCGCCACCGCCCCCGTGTCCGCCTCCGCCACGCTGGGCGTAAGCTGGAACGAGCATGACCGGCGAAAGTAGTGCCGCAAAAAGTGCCAATTTCGGGAGCCTCATTGTGCATCCCTCCTATTCGCGAGCTTCTCTTGCTCCTCGATCCACTCGGGAGCCTTGTAGCTCTGCTATTTAGATGTGCGCCATGGAAGTTGGGTTGCGGGAGGTTATTACCGTGATTCCAAAGTCTGCGTACTACGGAGAGCTCCTGGCAGCCGGTATTCGTGCCGCCGCATAGGCGGATCGTACCCTTCCAATAAAAATGCGAGGGATGGATCTCATCCCTCGCCGTGAATTACATCGGATGCTAGGAGCGATTAACGGCGTTGGCGTTCGCCGCCTCGGTGTTCCTCCCGGCCCGGCGACCGCCCTCCTCGGGGGGCCTGCCGCTCCGCGGGGCTGCGTTGGATCAACTGATGATGTTCCACCGGGCGCCCTCCTCCCTGGTACCTGCGAACCTCCGGGAAAGGATGCACATACGCGCCGCGGTTGTACCAGGTCCGTCCCCATGGGGCAGCGCCAATGAACAGCCTGTGCCCGCCCCAATCCCAACGGCTCACGCCCCAACCCCACGGACGGAAAAAGCCTCCAATCGTTACCCCAAAACCGAAATTGATCGCTCCGCCGACAAAGAAACCTGGGCGCGGGGGAAAGAAAACGATGCCGGGATCATAATAAGGCACGACCATATAGCCAGGATCCACGGGGTTGATCGCTATATAAGGCCCGCCGCTCACCACGACCTGCGGAGTGCTTCGCAGATAACCGTACCGCTGCGCCTGTTGCCGCATTCGCTGGACGGCGTCCATCACCGACTGTTGTGACGCCAGAAAAGCATTGCCGAGCTGGCTGGTCCAGTTCATGTCCCCGGCCATCATCTCCAGCACCGAGGGGAAAGGCAGCAGGGACTGTACGCTGGGATCCCAGGGGAGTTGATCGCCCGAAATCGCCGAGGCTAAAGCGGCGCCGGTCAGGTAGTGATGCTGATCGGCCCAGGCGGCCGCTGGCTGTATCTGATCCGGAAACGTCGCGGCTGCGAGAACCTGCCCCAGCAATGGATCGGGATACAAAGCGATCCGCGAAACCAGCTGGTCCAGTTGCTGCGGGGCGAAAGACGGCGGCGGTCCCGCCGGGTAACCCGGCTGTTGCCCCGGATAAGGTTGCTGCCCCGGATACGGTTGCTGGCCCGGCGGCGGATAGTTTGGCGGGGGCGGCTCCTGGGCAAAAAGGGGCCCGGCGGATACCGCCGCGAAAGCGATCAAAACTGCTGGGACTGCAAGTGCGATACTCCTGCGAATCGACTGCATCTGAGTCCTCCTGAGTACCAGACGTTTCCCGACCTGATTCCCGTTTCTAGATGTAGCAATTGTAATGGTTTCGCGGGAGGTGTTCCACCCCAGTGTCAGGGGCGAAGAAGCCTTGTAACCCGAACCGCCGTTCCATGCGTCTCCGTTGAAGTGATGCTTCCGGCCCTTGGTGTTTCCCGCCGCGGTTTTCTAGGATTCAGCGCCGCCCTGTTAAATTGTCGCCGCCTTTACGCCTGGCAGCAGCAGGACGACGCGAAATTCTCCACCGGAGTGAACGTTGTCAATGTGCTCGTGAGCGTGCATGACAAACAGGGCCAAACCGTTCACGGCCTTACCGTCAACGACTTTACTCTGGACGAGGACGGCCATCCGCAAACTATCCGTTATTTCGCCCAGCAATCCGATCTTCCGCTCACCCTGGGCCTCTTAGTCGATACCAGCGGCAGCCAGCGGCGCGTGCTTGACCAGGAACGCCGCGCCAGTTATCAGTTCTTCGAGCATGTATTGCGCGAGGATAAGGACCGGGCGTTCGTGATTCACTTCGATCGCGAAGTGGAACTGCTGCAGGACTTGACCTCCTCGCGCAAGGATCTCGAAGCCGCCCTCGAGAATGTGGACTCCGCCCGGCCGCAACTGAACCGTCGCTCGCAAGGCTCGTCTTACCCGGATTCCGGCTCGTCACCACAGGGCGGGTCTTACCCACCAGGCCGCAGCCGCAATACCGGAGGAACGGCGCTCTATGACGCGGTTCTGCTCGCCTCCGACGAACTGATGAAAAAGCAACAGGGGCGCAAATCGCTGATCTTGTTGTCGGACGGGGTCGACAACGGCAGTAAGGTCTCGCTCAGCAGCGCCATTGAATCGGCGCAGCGGGCGGACACGCTGGTGTACTCGATTCGTTTCGCCGACGAGGACGCTTATAGCCAGTTTCAGAACTCTCCCTTTGGCGGTTTCGGGGGCGGACGCCGGGGCGGTGGCATGGGTCGCAGCCGCATGCCCCCCCCGCAGAATCGGCCCGACGGAAAGAAGGTTCTCCAACAGATCTCGCGCGAGACCGGCGGCGAGTATTTCGACGTCACCAAAAAGATGCCTCTCGAAATGATCTACGATCGCATCGAACAGGATCTGCGCAATCAGTACAACCTCGGTTACACCTCCGACCAGGCCGGCGGCGCTTACTACCGGAAGATCCACGTCGCCACGAAAGACAAAAGTCACACCGTGCAGGCGCGCGACGGCTATTATCCCGCCAGTTCGAACCAGCCCTGACATTTGTCTCCTCGCGTGTCATCCTGTCCGCACACGCCCGTCATCCCAAGCCGCTGGCGAGGGATCTGCTTTTCTGGCCCTGGCCCCTTCTCTCGCGCCGTCATCCCGAGCGAAGTCGAGAGATCTGGTTTTGGCCGTTGGGCCTCGGTCCCTTTCCCGGTCACGACCTATTTCCCTCTAGCCATCAACAACCTACGCCGATCCGCTCGATCCCCTCTGCTATCCTTCGGTCGTGAATTGATTTTCTTCCTGGCCAGGAAGCGTTGCATTGCAGTGGTACTGAACTCCTGTCGGCCTTCAAAAGCTTAACGTCGAGCAACTATAAGTATGCCGGCGGCGGGAGACTTTGAAACCGGTTTCATCCTATCGTCGCGGGATCACGACCTATACGGATCGCCCGCGGCGGTCATCAGCGAGAGGATGTCGAAGCGGGACAAACAGGGGATTGCCATAAAGCAGTCTTAGATCCCCCGCGAGACGCCTCTCAAATCATCGGCGGTCGGAAAACGCACGGCGATAAGTCCGCGAAGCCCCGGCCGCCCGCAACGCCCAAAGTGTCTCCAGTAAGCCCGTAGTGTTTTTGTGGGGCAGGCCCCCGGCCTGCAGCGGCCTCTCAGGCCGTACTGTCTTTGTGGGGCAGGCCCCCGGACTGCGGCGGCCTCTCAGGCCGTAGTGTCTTTTGTGGGGCAGGCCCCCGGACTGCGGCGGCCTCTAAGGCCGTAGTGTTTTTGTGGGGCAGGCCCCCGGCCTGCGGCGGTCCCCCGGACCGCCCTCGACGCAGCCGGCGCGTCCGCCGAGCGGGAAACGCGGGACCGTACACTCAATTACCAATTGTGAGGGCGTCTATGGATACGCCGGTCCGACGTTGCCGGCGCCCTTCTTCGGCGCGAAACTCGTCGCGTCGGGCCCCAGCCCGAGCATCTTGTAGCGGGCTTCGGTCTTGGTAATGAAATCGTCGATGAGCGCGGGAGCAGCGGATACCATCTCGTAGGCGCGGAAGGGCTTCGATTCGGGCACTTCGGGATGCAGGATTTGTTTGTCGAAGGTGGCTTCGGTGGTCGCCTCAATACAGTAGTGTTCGGGAGTGGGGATGAGGGTCGCGCCGGTGAGCTGCGCGTATAGCTCGGAACGGTCGCGGCGATGCTGCGGGGCTTCAGGGCATCCTTGTATGATCGCGACGGGCGTCCCGTTGGCCTTGATCTGGCGCAGTTCGTCGGCCGTTATGCCGATCATGGGATCGCTCGAGCGCATGGCCGTGCCGTAGCGGCGCATGACATGGGCAAATTCATGCGGATCCATCGACAGGAGCTTCTGTTCGTTGGCCGGATTGAGCGCGATGCGCTCCGCCCAGAACGGCGTCTTGGCGACGGCCGCCATGCCGTCCTTTTCCGCCATATCGGCGTAGTTGAAGTAATACTGTTTAGCGAGGCTTTCGCCGATGGTGCCGCCGCCGGTGGTCAGGAACGTAAACAGGCCACGAGCGTAATCCGGATAGCGCAGGGTCATGATGTACGCGGTGCGGCCTCCGGAGGAGGCTCCAATAAGATAGGCAGGGCGAGCGTTGAGCTGCGTCATCAGGCCGGCCTGCTGATCGGTCCAAATGTCCACGTCGCGAGCGCCCTTCAGAATCAGGTCGGAGCGGCCCATATTGGCGCGGTCCCAGGTGATGACGCGGTACTTGGCGGAGAGTTTTTCCGCCAAAGGACGCAGCGTCTCTACGCGGTTCTGACCGCCGGCGCTCATGACGATGGGAATGCCGCGGCCGCGTTCCTCCACCCAGATCCGGCTGCCATCGACGGTGATGAATTTCCCAACAGTGGAGGAAGAGGAAGAGGACGGCGTTTGTGCCCAGGCTGCAGCGGCCCCAGCGGCCATCCCCACGAAGAATCGTCTGGAGACGGGTGTGCGGGAGAGCGTCGGACGGGAGGGGGAATCCATGGAAGAATCAGTCTTTTGCATGCGCATTTAAATGGTAGATCCTGGTCGAGAGTATGAGCAAGGCCGCGCGTATTGTCAAGGCGCATCCTCGACACCGGCGTTCATAGGGAATACAATACCTCGTGCGCACAAGGAGCGAGGATGAACCAGCAAACCTTTTCCGATAACGGCAGGGACGATCGAGGCGGTCTCTCGCGCCGCAATATGTTGCGCGGGCTTGGCGCGGCGGGCGCCGCGCTATCGCTGACAGGTTCCGCGTTAGGACAGGGCTCAAGGGATGCCGATGGCGTGCCGACCGATAAGCGGCCGGTCGCGCCGCTCACCGCCAAGGGCGGCGCGATCGATGTACACCATCACTTTGTTCCGCCGATCCCCGGCGCGGTCGGGAATAAGAATTGGACGCCCCAGATGTCGCTCGATTCGATGGACAAGTTCAACATCGCGGCCGCGCTGCTCTCGCTGACCATGCAGCGCGAGCAGTTCTACGACGGCACCGAAAAGGGACGCGACCTGATTCGGACCTGCAATGAATTCGGCGCCAAATGCGTGCAGAAGAATCCCAAACGTTTGGGGCTGCTCGCCGGACTCCCCTTCGCCAACGTCGACCATAGCCTGAAAGAAATCGAGTACGCTTACGACACGCTGAAATGCGATGGGATCGGAATTTACTCCAGCACCGGCGACAAATGGCCGGGCGATCCGTTCTTCGAGCCGATCATGGCGGAGCTCAACCGGCGCAAAGCCCCCGTCCTGATTCACGCAGCGGTTCCGAACTGCTGCAATCGTACGTTTCCTCCGGGAATTTCGACCGGCGAATTGGATTTCGATGAGACACGCTGCGCTCAGAGCCTTCTGGTCAACGGCACTCTGACCAAATACCCCGATATCAAGTTCATCATCTTCCACGCCGGCGGCGTACTGCCGGTAATGGCCGGGCGCATCCAGGATCGCTTCCCGAAGAGTAGCGCCCGGTGGGTTCCGAACGGCGTGTGGGCGGAGATGCGGAAATTCTATTACGAGGTGGCGCATGGCACATGGAGGCAAAATCTTCTCGCCCTGAAAGAATTTGCGCCGATGTCGCAACTCCTGTTCGGCACCGATTTCACGCCGGAGCCGATCGAAACCACCGTGCGCGAGCTTCCCAATTCACCCTTCTCGCAGGCTGAGCTGCAGCAGATGGAGCGCACCAACGCGGAGAAGCTGTTTCCTCGCTTCCGACTGCAAGCGTAGGAGGATGTCGATGAAGCGATATTGGGCCAATCATGATTTAGCCAATCCCGAAATCCCCGGCATTTCCCGCCGGCAACTCCTGGCGGGAGTGGCTGCGATCGGCGCGGGAACGTTCTTACGCAAAGACCTGCGCGCGCAGGCCCAGCGCAGCGTCAATGAGACCCAGCGCCGCGTGATCGACGTCCATCATCACATCGTGCCCCCACAGTTCATGGCCGCGCATCGCGACGATATGGTGCGCGGGGGCGCGGGCCAGCCCTACGTGCAGGCGTGGACTCCGCAGGTGTCGCTCGATCAGATGGACTCGCAAGGCGTCGCTACTTCCATTCTGTCGCTCTCCACTCCCGGGACTTGGTTTGGCAGCGTGCAAGACGGCCGCAAAATGTCGCGGATCGTCAATGAATATGCCGCGCAGCTTGCGCGCGACCATCCGGGCCGCTTCGGCCTGTTCGCGGCGATTCCGGTTCCGGATATCGACGGGACGCTGAAGGAAATAGAATACGCGTTCGACGTACTAAAGGCCGATGGCGTCGGTATCATGACGAGCTACGATACGATTCCCACGGGGGATAAATCATTCTGGCCCGTTTTCGAGGAATTGAACCGGCGCAAAGCGATCGTGTTCATGCACCGGACGGCTGCTACCTGCTGCCTGAATCTGCGCCAGGATCCGGCCAATCAGGAATTTATCGTCGACGATGTGCGCGCCCTGAATAGCTTTCTGGTGGGCGGCACGCTCGTGCGATTCCCCGATGTCCGTCTTATTCATTCGCACGGCGACAAGGTAATGGCTTGGGTCGCGAAGCTGAACGGCGCACCGATCAACGGACCGCAACGAGGGCCGAATCCGGCCTGGGCGCCGGAGGGAATTCAGGCGCAATTGCGCAAAGTGTACGTCGATTCCGCGGGCAACAATAAATTCAGTATGGACGAGCTGCGGGCGCTCGGCATGCTCAGCAGCCGCGTGATGTTCGGAACGGACGTTCCGTGGGGTAACGTGAAGAATAATCTGGAGGGCCTTCGGGAACGAATGGGTTGCAGCCCCACCGAAGTGGAAGCGGTGGAATATAAGACCGCGCGCAAGCTCTTCCCGAAATACAACGTGTGACCGGCGGCTGGAGAAAAACATCCATGGACAAGACGAACGGCGCGTTGAAAATGGGGACAGGCCTCTCTGTCCACGGCCAATCGCCGGTGCAAGGAGCGCTGTCGGCATTGCGGGGACAGAGAGGTCTGTCCCCATTTTCGCGAAGAGATTTTCTGGCGGGACTCGGAACGGCGGGCGCGGGAGCCATCGCCCTGGCGACGACGGGAGCGAGATCGTTCGCACAAACAAGTGCCGCCAAGCTCGCCGCTCCGCGCCGGATTATCGACGTGCACCACCACATCATGCCGCCGTTCTACATTCACGAGCATCGGCGCGATCAGATGAAGGTTGGTCCCGGCATCACGCAGATTTTCGAATGGACGCCACAGCAGGCCATCGAACGCATGGACGGCAGCGGCGTGGCGACCTCCATCCTTTCGATCTCCACGCCGGGTCCCTGGTTCGGGCAGGTGCAGGAAGGACGGCGGCTCTCCCGGCAGATCAACGAATACGCTGCCAAAATGTGCCGGGACTACCCGGGCCGTTTCGGTCTGTTCGCGGCCATCCCGTTACCTGATACAGAGGGAAGTCTCAAGGAGATCGAATATGCCTTCGATACTCTGAAGGCCGACGGCATCGGGTTGATGACCAGCTATGACAGCTTGCCGGTGGGTTCCAAGGAATTTGCGCCTGTGTTCGATGAGCTCAACCGTCGCAGGGCGGTCGTTTTCCTCCATCGGACCGTGGCGAGTTGCTGCATGAACCTGCGCGGGTTGCCCGGCGACAAGGAATTCATCATCGACGATTTGCGGGCACTGAACAGTTTATTGACGGGCGGCACACTGGCGCGTTGTCCCGATATCCGGCTGATTCACGCGCACGGCGACAAGACGCTGCCGTGGGTGGCGCATCACATTGGTGCTGGTGGCGGCGAAGGCCGTGGTGGAGAAGGCAGAGCGGGCGGGCGCCGCAATCCTCCGTATGCGCCGCAGGGCGTGCTGCACGAGCTCCAGAAAATTTACGTGGATACGGCCGGGAACACCGAGGACACCATGGAAGATTTACGAGAGCTCGGCATGATGAACCACATCATGTTCGGTACCGACAATCCTTACGGTGGACAAGATGCCGTCAAGGAGAATCTAAATCGGCTGATGAGCTTTCAGCTGAGCCAGGCCGAGATGGATGCGATTGGACGCGGAACGGCGGCTAAGCTTCTTCCTAAATACGCATAGTGCGCGATAGACGTCCACCCTCCGGTGCGCGATTACTTCCCGGCGGTCTCAACCTGTAAATTATTCGTGACCGAGAAGACATTGGGCACGCCGTTTGCCGCGATGTTGATCAAGTTCTTGTCGCCTTGATTGGCCACGACGCCTTCCAGGGTGACGTGGCCATTCTTAACGATGATATGAATCGATGGCACGGCGCGGTAACCGTAGCGTGTATCTATGCCCGGCTGGCGGTAGATGGCCCGGAAGACTGCAAATCGAATCTGGTCATCCATTGGGGAAAGAGGCAGGACTTCGATTCTATTGACGACCTGGGTCACGCCTTTCACCCTTTTCACGGTCCTCTCCGCATCGTCTTTCAACACAGGCTGGACGACCGCGCCGAGGAGAGTCACGGTGCCTCCGTTCACATTAAAGGCAAGATCATCGAAGACGCCGTAATAGGGAAGCAATACCAGTTGGTGCCGGACTTCGCGGGCGATTTCGGTCTCGGAGACCTCCCCCGGCATGAAGGCATCGTGGTGGTTCTTGTCGGGACCTTTCTCGGGAGCGGCCTGAAAGGGGAAGACGCAGAGCGTCAGACTCGCGAACATTCCGCTCGCCAACATTCGGGCAACCAGGCGTTTCATACAAACCTCCACGCGCGGAACCAGGATCGTCAATCGCCAGTTTCGTCCGAATTATAGCGGTTTTGGAAGCGGTGCACCACCAACTCTTCCCCATCGGTAGCAAGCCGATTCGGAACCGCGTAAAGGATAGAGAGAAGAAGGTTGTGTTAGGAACCCTTGCTTTGGTCAGAACGGGATCGTAAATTTGAAGATCGAGCCTTTAGGTACATTCGGCTCCACCCAAATCCGTCCACCGTAGCGCTCCACGATCTTCTCGCAGATGGCCAGGCCGATTCCCGTGCCCGGATATTTACTGCGCGAATGGAGCCTTTTGAACACGCGAAAGACCTCGGTCGCGTATTTCGGATCGATCCCCAGGCCGTTGTCCCGAAGAGAAAAGACCCATTCGGAGGCATTCTTCTTGGCGGACAGACGAATTCGCGGCGGCTGTTCGGAACGATATTTGATCGCATTCCCGATCAGATTTTGAAAGAGCTGAATAAGCGGAATCTCCGACGCCATGACCGACGGCAGGTTTTCCGAGGTAACTTCGGCGCCGCTCTCCGCTATCGTTTTCTCCAGATTGAGCAAAACGGTTTGCAGGATTTGATCGCAGTCCACGGGAGTCCGCTGCGCCTCTACTTTTTCGCTTAACTGCCAAAATTCGCGCAGTCCCGAGATCAGCGCCTCGAGCCGCTGGGCAGCTTCGACCGCGTAGTTGATAAACGCACCGCCCTCATCGCCCAGCTGGTCGCGGAATCTGCGGGCAAGCAGATCCGTATAGGTCACGATGGTTCGTACGGGCTCCTGAAGATCGTGCGACGCGGCGTATATAAACTGCTTGAGATCCTCATTGGTCTTACGCAGATCGCGGGTGGACTGGCGAAGTTCGGTAATGTCGTCGATCGCCAGCAAAATCACGCGTTCGTCGCCCTGGCGAATCTCGCGGGCGTGGAGCAGCATGGTTCTGACCCCAAGTCCGGTATACTTCTGCTCCACTTCAAAATCCTTCATCCAAGTGTGCTTCGGGAGAACGTCCTCCAGAAGTTGCCGTAATTTGGGGATATTCCACTGGCCGTTCCCGACCTCGTAGATGAGGCGGCCCTCGGTATTCCGCGGCTCCAGTTGAAACGTCTGATAGAACGCATGATTCGCGGTCCTCACCCGGAGAGCCGCGTCCAGAACGACGACAGGTTCGCGGACGACGCCAACCACCGCCTCCGCGAAATCCCGAGCCCTCTTCAGGTCGTCAATATCGATGAGGGTGGCGATGGCGCCATCGATACTGTTGTCGGGTCCCCGAAAAGGCAGAATTCGGAGAGAAAGCCAGCGGCCGGCCGGGCTTTCGATCTCGATGTTCTGGCTCCGTTCGCCCGCGAGTGCGGCTACCAAAAGTTCCCGAAAATTGGGGATGGCCGCGGAGTGAAGGTCGGTGATCGGCCTTCCCTGGTCAGTGGGGAGCAGATTCAACAGCGCCTTCATGGGGGGAGTGAACCATCGGATTTGCAAATTTCGGCCGACCATGACGAGTGGGACATTGATACTTTCGAGGAGTTTGCGCAGGTCGCTGTTGAGGGTACTCTGTTCCAGATTGCGCGCCCGCAGCTCGTCATTCACGGTATTCAACTCTTCGTTAGAGGCCTGCAATTCCTCTTTCGCCGTGTCCAGCTCTTCGTTGGCCGCCTGCGCCTCTTCATTCGCGGAACGCAGTTCCTCGGCGGCGGCCTCCTGCGATTCAATGATCGATTCGAGGTGATCCCGGGTAGCCCTCAGCTCGTCCTCCATCCGTTGGATTTCGTCATCGTGGGTTTTGGCGGCTTTTTCCGGGCTCCGTTTTTGTTTTCCCCGCCCTTGGGCTGCGGGCGCATGCCGGTCCGGCTCGCCGAACAATACGAGGAAGCATAGTTCCTTCCCATATGGCTCGTGCATGGGGACCACCCGAAGGTCTACTTTCCGCACCTCGCCCGCTTCTCTCAGCAGGAGTCCGTTTTCCCGCACCTGAACGCTGTGCAGGCGCGCCTTGCGAAGGGCGGCCTTCAACGGCGCCATCAGGCCCGGCTTCACCAGCCGGATCAGATCGGTGGTGGGTTCTCCCGGCGGGAGTTGAAGATAAGGGCCGGTGTCTCCGCGCACCTGAAGGACGCGCATGGCTCCGTCGATAACCACTCCCGCGGGGGCGTATTCGGCCAGCAGGATTTGGTCTACGTGCCTCTGAATGGTTTTCAGAGGGCTGAGAGCCTCCGTCAAGATGCTCGGCGATCCGCCTAACCCCGGACTGCCATTTTGCTCGGGAAGACCCGAAGCCCTGGAGGTTCGTCCTCTTTTCTTGGCGAAGATCCGGTGCTTCCGATCGATGGTTTCGAAAGCGTCCGAATATGCGCCGATCGATTCGGAGCTTCCGAGGACGAGAAAGCCCCCTGGCTTCAGGGCGTAGCGGAACAGCGAAATCGCTTTTTTCTGTAAGGGAGGCCCCAAATAAATAAGCAGATTGCAACAGCTGATAAGATCTATTCTCGAAAACGGCGGATCCTTGGTCAGATCCTGTTTGGCGAAAACGCAAAGGCCTCGGATCGCCTGACTAATCTGATAGACGCGATCGCTCTTTGTAAAGAAGCGCTGCCGCCGGTCCGGCGAGACACCGGCGAGCGCGCTTTCGAGATACACACCGGAACGGGCTCTGTCGATGACGGCCTCGCTCAGGTCGGTGGCAAAAATCTGGATGGAAAAGGGCGCGCTGTGATCCTTCAGAAATTCGCTCAAACTGATGGCCAGCGAATACGCCTCCTCGCCGGTGGAACAGCCCGGAATCCAGATGCGAATGGGATCATCCGGAGAACGGCCTTCGATCAAAGCCGGATAAACCGTTTCCCGCAGGATCTCGTAGTTTTCGGGCTCGCGGAAAAACGCGGTCACGTTGATGAGAAAATCCTGGGCCAGTGTCTTCGCTTCGGCGTGGTCCTGGCGAAGTTTGCGGGTATAATCCTTCAAGTTGTCGAGGCCATGCAACGCCATTCGGCGTTCGATTCGCCGCAGGATTGTGTTGTGCTTGTAGTAAGTGAAATCAATTCCGGTTGCCGACCGCAAGGCACTCATGATCGGGTTGAGATCCCCGCTACCGGCCGAACTCTCCTGATCGGATTCCTGACTGGGTCCGCGGTTCAAATAGGGGTGGTGGGCAAGCGCCACGAGTTGCTTCGCGATTGCTTCCGGCGATAATACGAAATCGACGGCGCCGACCGCGATGGCGCTCCTCGGCATGCCGTCAAACTTTGCGGTCCGCGGATCCTGGGCAAACGTGATGCCGCCTTCGGCCTTGATCGCTTGCAAGCCAATCGTTCCGTCCGAAGCCGTTCCGGATAAAACAATGCCGAACGCCAGGTTGCCCCGATCTTTTGCGAGAGATTCCAGGAAATCATCGATCGCCATGTTTCGCGCGCCGGGCTCCGTGGGACGCCGCACTGTGTGCAGGGCGCCCTTTTCGAGCTTGAGATTCTCACTTGGCGGAATCACGTAAACGTGATCGGCCTCCACCACGGTTTTCCCCCGTACTTCGGAAACCGTCATGGTCGATTTTCGGGAGAGGATCTCAGAGAGCTGGCTGGCGTGACTCGGGTCGAGGTGCTGGATCAATACGAACGCCATACCCGTCGTCGAAGGCAGGTGCTCCAGAAGCTTCGTAACGGCCTCGAGACCGCCCGCCGAAGCACCAATGCCAACGATCGGGAACGCCGGCCCGGAAGCGTTGGAGTTCCTCGGGGGCTCAGGGCGCCGAAAAGAAGCCGCTGCTCCGTCGCCGACGGCGGGAGAAGTTTTGCGGATTGATCGACGCGCCGGTTTGCCGCCTGCCTTCTTCGCCATTTCCGATCCTTATCCCGTGCGGACACTAACGCTATCACACTTATCATTGGATGAACCCGGCACACCACGATGTTTCAGCGGGGCAGCGAACCGTGCCCGGCTTCGCAGATACCATCAAAACATACTCGCCGAATTTCGATGCGGATCAGCAGCGCGATCCGAGTGTAGAAGAGCGAAGCAGGCCCGGCGGAGAACCGGCGTTAAGGGGAGTCCTGGGCAGCGCGCTTCAACTCATCGGGGATGACACCACGGCTCAAATAATCATTGAGCCGGGAATGCGCTCGGATCATTTCTTTTCGAGCGACGGAGAGCTTTAGCGAGGCTTGGCGAATACGATCTACGCCATCCGGATGAGGCACGCCACTCGGGATGGCGGTCACAAGCGCGTGGAACTCCTCGGAGGCCACGTTGAGCGTCGCGGTAGTTTCCAGCACTTCCTGGCGCAGAATCTCGCGGATCTTCAGCTCGCTGGCGGGCGGTCTGCGGTCGAACGGGACACGCCGGGCGTCTCGCCCTTCGGCACAACGGGCACAGACCGGCGTCCCATTCTCGCATAACCCCGTTTCGGACTTACAGAAGGCGCACCCTGCCATAGAACGTACCTAGGAGCTTGTTGAGAAAGGGGACAGACCGCTCTGTCCACTCTCACGCTCGAACGTGAAACCATAAGTTTTACGAGCAGGGACAGAGTAGTCTGTCCCCTTTTTCACTGCCATAGAACGTACCTGGTACCGAGTCTATCTATAAACAGACGTTAGCCCTATCTTTTCCGCGTGTCAATCCTGATAAGCAGGAATTGCTGACGCGGCACCTGAAAGGCAAGGCAGAGCGACGGCACCTTGATGCCGCAGCGCCTTCCGAATCCGCTCGAAAGCTTCGGGACGCGTGATCGTAGCGCGTTGGCGCGCGAAATAGGTGTTCGCTCCGCCCGCAGGCTACAATGACAAAGTGAAAATTATTATCGACACAGCGGCACGGAATCTTACCGCGGTGAACGGCGAATCGGAACAGACGTGCGATCTGTACTCGCGGGCCGCCTTCGAGACGATCTCGCTGCAATGGCTCAGGATCGGTTGGAGTCTGAAGTACTATCATGATTTCCGTTGGATGGGTCATCCCGTGCTTCAACTTCCAGCCGATTTGATTCGCTTGCAGGAGGCGGTTTACAGAATTCGTCCGGATGTGATCGTGGAGACGGGTGTTTTCCAGGGCGGCTCTCTTATGTTTCACGCCACGTTGTGCCAGGCGCTGGGAACAGGGCGGGTCATCGGAATCGATAGCAACATCAGCCCGGAAGTACGCAAGGCCATCGGCAGCCACTTTCTTGCGCCGCGCATCTCACTGGTGGAAGGAGATTCTACATCGCGCGAGGTTGTGGACGCCGTTGCGCGCATGATTCACCCGGGCGAATCGGTGCTCGTGATTCTCGATTCCTGCCACACCAAGGCTCACGTCGCGCGGGAATTGGAATGCTACTCGCGATTCGTGACGCCGGGATCCTACATCATCGCGGCCGATGGCGTGATGCGCGACCTTTGTGATGTCCCCGGCGGGCAAAACGAATGGGCGTCCGATAATCCCTTGGCCGCAGCCGACGACTTCGCCGCTGGGCATCCCGAATTCCGGCGACACGAATATGACGGCATCGCCGCTCCCATAACCTACTGGCCGGGCGGATGGCTGGAAAGGGTGGCCTGATGGCACTGACCCGGGAAAACATTCGCGACCGTGTCGCGGCACTCGGCCCATGGTTCTATGAATTCGATTTAGGCGAGCATGGCCGTACCGCGTCCGTACTGCCGCCGGCAATCCTTCCTATTCATCAGACGCGCCTCGAAATGGTCAACCGAGTAGTCGATGGATATTTCGGCGAACGCGTGCGGCGGATCCGGTGCATCGATGTCGGCTGTCACGAAGGTTATTATTCAGTGGCGATGGCGCGTAAGGGCATGCGCGAAGTTCGCGGCGTGGACGTGCGCGAGGTGAATTTGGAGAAAGCCCGCCTGGTGACCGAAGTCTATGGTCTTCGCAACCTCGTTTACGAGCAAAAAAACTGCGAAGATTTGCGCGGGGAGGACGCCGGACGCTACGAACTCTGCCTGTTCCTCGGTCTTTTGTATCATCTGGAAAATCCGATGTTGTGCTTGCGCAACATCAGCCGCATTACCGGCGAGATGTGCGTCATCGAAACGCAGGTCGTCGATGAGGTCGAGGGCGAAACGGAATGGGGCGGGCGGGAATGGACGCGTCCCTATCACGGAGTGCTGGCGTTGATCGACGAAGCGGACGACTTCTATAACAACATCGGCGAAACGGGAGCATCGCCGCTCGCCACCTGCCCGTCGTTGCGCGCGTTGCATTTTATGCTCCGGCAGGCGGGATTCCGGAAGTCGGAAATCATCGCCCCCCCTCCCGGCGCTTACGAGCAGCATCAGCGCGGAAAGCGGGTCGTGTGCGTCGCATACAAGTGAGATGAGCGAAGCGCACATGACTGAACCGGTGGCAGAGCACTTTCTCCAGGCGGTCGAGGACTTTAACCGGCGCGCGAAGGCTCTCGGATACGCCGATATTGAAAATTACTACTGGTATCACACGGTCGACCTCCCCGGTGGTCTGGTCACTCCGGGCCTGTATGATTTACGGGAGTCTTTGTCGAGCTTCTGCTTTCCCGACGACATGCGCGGCATGCGCGTGCTTGATGTGGGCACGGCCACGGGTTTCTTTGCCTTCGAATTCGCCAGACGCGGCGCCCACGTGACCGCCGTGGATCTGCCGTCGCTCTATGCACTAGATCGCTTTCCCGGACAGGACATCGAACACACACTCGAAAAAATCGGGGAGATGATTGTCCCGAAGTCGCTCCATCAGGTTCGCGGCTACGTCCGCAAATATACCGCCGAGCAGCTGTATTTCTATTTACTCGAAGGTCCGTTTTCAATTTGCCGTAAATTGCTGGATCTTCCGGTAGAACGGCACTTATCAACCGTCTACGATCTGTCGGAAGTCAGCCTGGGCCGCAAGTTTGACCTTGTGTTCCTGGGCGACATACTTTTACACACGCTCTATCCTCTGCGGGCGCTCGCAGCGGTCGCCCCGCTGTGCATCGGCACCCTGGTGCTGTCGCAAATGATGCCGGAAGAACCGAATGAACTACCTTCGATGCTTTATGTGGGCGGAGACAGTGCCGACTCGGACGAAGTTTCCTGGTGGCTTCCGAACAAGTCTTGCATGGTCCAACTGCTCAAGAAGCTCGGGTTCCACTCCGTGACCGAAATCGGCCGCAATAAAGGAGTGCTTCGGCCTTCGGGTTACGCGTACGATCGGGCAATCTTGCGAGCCGTAAGATAGTTCGTGGCCTTCAGCCGGCGTCGGTCGTGCTCTCTGGTTCCAAGTCCTGCCTCAGCTGTGGGGCCGACCAATTTTCAGGCGTCCAAGCGCGGCCGATTTCAGGCGTCTCCCGAAAACGAAACAGACGCTTCTTCAGCTGCAATGCCGGATATTCAACATACCGCCACGAGAGCGTTGCGAGCAAAAAGGTTGGCGGCACACCGAGGAGAGCGCATTCCCACCCCTGCATTTTCCCGTAAATCAGGTTCAGCGCGATGAGAATGGGGAAGTGAAACAAGTAAATTCCGTAGGAACGCCGTCCCGCAAATGTGAGAGGCGTCCATTTCAGCAGGCGCGGCGCCAACATGTTCGGGAAGGAGCAGACGTGGATCACAATGGCCGCTCCGCTCACGTAGAACAGCGGAATCCCGTAGCGGTAGAACCATGGATTTTGCCACTTCATATTTACAAACATCCATACAATGAAGGCTGAAGCCATGGCCGAGATTACGCTGCAGGATAGCTTGCTCCCGAGGACGACTTTGCGGAACCGATCACTCTGAGAGATGAGCGCGGCGAGGCACCCCATCAAAATCGTGTCAATCCTGGTGTCCGTTCCGTTATAGAGCCGATCGAAATCAGGATGCGCCCCGGTCATCCGGTATCGAAGAATCGCAATGACGGCGATGGCCGCCGCAACCACGCCGCCCAACGCTCGTTCTCCCCGTGCAGACCGCAGGAACAGAAGCAGCACGACCGGCCAAATCAAATAGAACTGTTCTTCGATCGCCAAGCTCCACGTGTGACCTAAGAAATCGGGATATCCCCAGCGCAGGGCTCGCGACCAGTTCGAATAGAGAAATACGGTCGAGTTGATGTTGTCCCAGAACCGCGTCACCTTCTGCGGGTCCATCAGCTTTATCGCCCCATACAGCGCGAACATTTCGAACATCGCCGGCAGGATGCGCAGCGCGCGTCCCCCATAAAAACGACCGGCATCGATCGGCCGGAACACTCCACTTCGCCCCGAGTGCACGTCGTGCAGGATCGTGGTCGTGATCAAGTAGCCGCTCAAAACAAAGAATAGATCCACGCCGAGCCATCCGCCAGCGGGATACCAGGTGAAGTGAAAAGACAGTACCAGGAGGACAGCGATGCCCCGCAAGCCGTCCAGGACCAGCAATCGCGGACGTTCAGGGATGGTTTGGACGATGGAATCGACGGACGTAACGGATTCAGCCGAGGCCATTATCCCAATGGTAGACGATCCGAGTCAGGCCAGCTTTGTTCGGGCTTGTGTCCAGGTCGAAACAGGATCGATGATGCTTTACCCCAGGCAACGAAGGGCAGCGCCATTTCCTGCGGTATCGCCCCGGCGTGTTGTCCATCAGCCAGCCCAGTCTGCGGCCACTCACCCGGCTTCGGCGCCACGTAGGTTCCGAACAGAACATCCCACATGGGGAGAATAGCGCTGTAGTTCCGGTCCAAATGCTCGGGTTTGAAGGAATGGTGCAACCGGTGCAGTTGGGGTCCCATGAATACCTTCGTAAATGGGCCGAAGGGAATTCGAATATTCGCGTGAATGAACGTTCCAAGCTGCCCAAAGACAAAAGCCGCCCACGCGCTTTCCACGGGCGTGATGTGGAACAGGAGGATCGTCGGAATGGTCATCGTGAAGACCCGCATTGGATCTTCGAGCCAATGAATACGGAACGCCCCTATTGCGTTCAGGCTCTCCGTGCTGTGATGGAGCCGATGAATCGGCCAGAATGCGGGCGAGCGATGCTGAAGTCGATGGTGCCAGTAGTAGAAGAAATCGTAGATCGCGACCGGCACGATAGGCAGCAGAACATGAGTGAGCGGCCAGTCCAACGCGGCAATTCCAAGGCTAAGGTGGGCCAAATCGAGGTGAATCAATCCGGCTCCGAAGCGCTGCGTAACGGCCGCGGCCAGTGCCGACGGCCAAATCATCGCGATCGGAGTTACCGCGTAATAGAGCAACGTAAACTGCAAATTTGAGAAGTGATTTCTGAGCGGCTGCTGCCGCTCGGCAGGGAAAATCTGTTCCAGGATCGTGAAAACAAAGGCGCCGATGAAGTATACCTCGACCGCCGGGAACGTCGCGGCGATGGTCTGCCAGACGGTTAACATCTGAGCAAATTGTAACAGGCTCGCGACGAGGAGACAGGTATCGGTCTCGCGATTTGTGCGAACCGCAGGCGCGAATGGCTTGAAAGTTTTCTAGGAGCTTGTTGAAAAAGGGAACAGACCGCTCTGTCCACTCCTACGACTCGAACCTGAAATCATAAGTTTTACGAGTAGGGACAGAGTAGTCTGTCCCCTTTTTCAACATCCTCCTAAGGGCGCATCAGGTGAAACCCTCTAAACCCTTGGGCCCGCCGTGGTGGTATACAATCTCCCCATGGCACGGTTTCTCTACTTGATACTGGGCTCCGCGATCCTCTGCTGTACGCTTCCCCGCGCGGGTTGGGCTCAAGAATCCGAGGCCGTCGTCTCAGTCGTCCCGCAGCCGCGTCCGGAACTCAGAATTGGGCCGGCAGACGTTCCCGGGGCGCATCTCCGGATCGACGCTTCCCTGGTCTTGGTCCCAGTGCACGCTATGTCGGCGAGCGGTACCCCCCTCACTAACCTGGCCGCAGAGAACTTTCGAGTGTTTGAAGACGGCGTAGAACAGAAGATTACATCTTTTTCTAATGAGGACGCGCCTCTGTCGGTGGGCCTGGTTTTTGATTCCAGCGCGAGTATGAGCAACAAGATCCGCACCTCGGCGCGCGCGGTTGAAGCTTTCTTTAGGACAGCCAATACAAACGACGAATTCTTTCTCGTCGAATTCGGCGACAAACCGAGACTCTCCATGCCTTTTACAGTTGATTCGGATCTCATATCGAGAAGGATCAGCCGCGTCAGGCCGTTCGGACGAACTTCCTTAATCGACGCTGTTCACCTTGCTTTATTGCAGATGAAGAACGCCAGGAATTCCCGTAAAGCCCTGGTAATTCTTTCGGACGGCGGCGACAATCGTAGCCGGCTCACCCGCGGCGAACTCAAAGGAGCCCTGCTCGAATCCGATGTCCAACTCTATGCGATGGGGATCTTCGATAACGATCTGCTCAAGCGCCCCGAGGAGGAGGCAAACGGGCCCCGTCTGCTCGCGGAACTTGCTGAAAATACGGGAGGCCGCGCCTACCCGATCGAACACCTGGAAGATCTAGCGCCCATAAGCTCAAGCATCGGTACGGCGCTTCGCAACCAGTACCTGATTGGATACACACCTCATAATCAATCCCGGGACGGCAAGTACCGGCGAATTAGCGTTAGACTTGTCGACTATCAGGAAGAGGCGCCCGCTTCTCTGTCATTCCGGCACGGCTATTACGCGCCGAGTCAATGAGCCGCCGCCTTTACCAGCGGAGCCCGAATGTGTAATCGGTGCGGGTGGAGGAATTTATGAAGATTCCGGCTATACCGGGCTTCCACAAATAACTCGTCGTGCCATCTCGTACCCCTTGCGATTCCGGCTCCTCACGGCAGGCGCGGTTAACGTGAGAATAGACAAATGGCTATGGGCTGCCCGATTCTTTAAGACGCGCTCGCTCGCAGCCAAGGCCTGTGAAATCGGGCGAATCGAATCCAACGGAATCCGGGCCAAGCCTTCGCGCGAAGTTCACGTCGGCGACCTGTTAGCAGTGAAGAACGATAGCGGCGACTTTCAGGTGGAGGTCAAGGCTCTGAGCGAAATGCGCGGCCCGGCGCCACTGGCTCAGACGCTTTACGAGGAAACGCCCGCGAGCCGTGAGATGCGGCTCAAGTTGGCGGAGGAACGCAAGGCGATGCCGCATCTTGAAGCGTCACGACCAGGCAAGCCATCGAAGCGGGACCGCCGCAAGCTGGATCGCCTGCGCGGCGGGCTCTGACGTAATGCCCTGAGCGCTCGCGCCGCCTATTGCGAGCCGCCCCTCTTCTGCGCCGCGATGCTGCGGGCGTCTTCCGCCGTCTGGGCAGCCTGGCGCGCCAGCATGACGATCCGATCCCGATTGTCTCCGCGGTGCGGGATCTGTTGTGCCTGCTCCTCTAAACTCTCCGCCCGGCTTAACGTATCGTGCGCGTAGGTGTCGTCGCCCTCGGCCTTCGCGATTTGAATCGCGTTCTGTGCTTGATACAGCGCCATGATCGCTTCGTATTCTTTCTGAGACACCAGAGGACCGCTGGCCACGGTGGAGGGGGAAGGCAGCGTTACCTCGTAGTTTTCGGGTCGTTGCAGCAGCTCATATTTTGCGGAAATCGGCTCGGACGCACCGATCGTATCGGAACGCAAGACATTTTCCATTACCACGACCGGGCTTGGTTTGGAAACGGCGAAATACGGCTCAGCTGTCACCAGAAGTCCGAATGTCTGCAACGATGTCGAGACCTGCAGCCTCCCGTCATCGCGATGATTGGTGATGATTTCGCCCAGCCTCTCGGGTTGGCCTTCCGGACTGATAGCCCACAAAACATAAGTTAGGTACTGCGGGCCGAACTTGGCTGGATTGCCGAGGCCGCTGAATTTCGCCCGCACCAGAACGGCGCCCGGCTTGGCCTCCACGACCGCCCCTCCTCGCGCATCGGGCTCCAATACGGTGCCCCGAAAATCGATGCGGGTCGGCGCGGAGCGATGACCGTAATTCACCGCCGGAAGCGACCGCTGGATCACCGTCACGCGATAAATAGGAGCGTCGGCGGCATAAACTACCATCGGCAAAGCAAATATCAGGAACAGGATAGAACGCATGACAACACCTCCCTTTCCTGTTTATTTAATCCGTTTATTGTTCCTTCAGTTGAGTTTGCGAAGCGGAACCCGCGGAAGCAGTGTCGCCCAGCTCTGAGCGTTTGTACTTGGGCGCCGAGAGGTAGCCCTGAATCTGGTCCTTGCTGATTTGATTCACTACCAGTTGCACCGGCTGCGCCTGGTCTTGCATGTTGATCCACACCGGCTCGAAAAGGTTCACGCTTTTCTTCTGGAGCTGGTTGTCGTCCACGAACATCGCCAAATCGTAGGTCTTCCGTTTGGTGTTGACCTTTCGCACGGACAGACTGAGCGGGCCCACGCGGCGAAATTCATTCGACTTGTTGAGCGTAAATTCGAAGTAGTTCCGTTCCCCGCGTTTTTGCAACGCGACGATCTCCTCGTGCGTCCTGGCGATGGACCCGGTAAGTTCGTCGTGCGTATTGTTGATGGTCCCCGAAAGTTGGTCGCGCGTGGAGTCAAGTTTTCCCTGCAAGTCGTCGCGCGTCTTGTTGAGATCGTCCCGGTTGCTGGCGATAGCCTTCTGTTGCTCTTCCAACCGGCTCTGAATTTGGTTGAATCGCGGATCGACCGCCGGCCTGCTTCGTACCGTGGGACTTGGCGAGGTGATACGGGGGCGCGCGGGCTCGCCCTGGGCGCGCTGGCCCACGGGCGTTGCACTTTCGGATGCACTCAGAGCGGCCCTTGCGGCAACTTCCGCGCGAGCCGTCGCCGCGCCCTGCTCGTTGAGCTTTTCGTTCATGGATTGAAGCTCGCTCTTCATTTCCGCCAGTGACGAACGAAGAGTTTGGTTGGTCGCACCCAGTTCCGTGAGTTGCGCCCGTTCATGCGACACGTAGATAAGGCCGACTCCTCCGGCAATGACTATCGCCGCAAGAACCGCGCCTAGAACCCATTTCATCTCCAGCCCGATGACCCGGGACTCACCGCTATGTTCAGTGTCCATGACTTGGCGAAAAGGCAACTGCAGTGCCAGCGCTAACTTACTGATTAGGCGTCCAAAATCGCATGAGTGGGTAGGGAGAATTTTCCGGGATCGGTAAACCTTCCACTACAGCTTCGGGGCAACGGGTCTATCTTCCAGCCGTCAGCCCAGGAGGATTCAGCTGATTTCTGAGACGTGGTTGGGCTTAACCGGAGTTAGCCTAAACCAGTGCGAACGAGACCGATGCTTCGGTGCGCTCCCACATCACGGCGAGCGTTCCCTTGTTGCCGCCTTCCGGACGCAGCTCGATGCGCATCTGCTCCACCGGCTCTGACAAGGTTTTCAGGTTCATCTTCGTGCGGCCGATATCCTGCGACGCATCGTAATCCAGATGGAACGCGTGGATGGACTTATTGAGGATCAACTGCCACTGTTTCTCGTCCGGAATGGTCCAGATGGCGTAGGTACCGGCGGAAAGCTTCATCGGGCCGATTTCGAGACCCGCCTGCTCGGACGTGATCGTCGTACACCAGTTCGCGCCCGTGCACCACACCTCGCGATACGGCACCAGTTCGCCCATGATCTTGCGTCCGCGCATGGAAGGCGCGTAGTAATTCACCTTCACCGGCTTGCCCCCAATCATCGCCTCGGCGACCTTCGGCGGGCTCGCGGTATTGCGGCCATAGAAGCCCTGGCCTAAGGCCGGAACGGCGGCGCCTGCCCCGGCGATCAGAAAATGACGGCGATTCATCATCACGGCCTCCTGTAAGTCCATGAGCGTGGCGCCTTCCCCTCCGTCACGTTTTACGGCGTGACCGTGATCGGCACCGACGCCTGCGTCTTCTCCCACGTCATTGTCAGCAGGCCGTTGTTGCCGCCCTGCGACGTGACCTCCAGCTTGAAATCTTCAACGGGGGCGTTGAGCATCCTCACGCTCATCTTCGCGCGCCCCAGATCGAGTTTCGGATGATAGTCCGTGCCCCACTGCCCGAGCTCCTTGCTGATAATCAGCGTCCACTCGTTCGGCTGCGGGATCGTGTACATCGTGTAGTTGCCCTTGGGAACCTTGAGTCCGCCGATGTCGAGACTGGCCTCGGTGGTCATGCTGGTCGCGCTATCGGCGCCCGTTCGCCACACCTGCCCGAAAGGCACCAGCCCGCCCATGATCTTGCGCCCATGCATCCGCGGCGAGGAGTACTTGATCTGAATCCGTTTGCCCGCGATCGTGGCCGACGTCTCCGCCGGCGGACTCAACACTTGCGCGGATGCGGCGGCGGCGAGTGTCATCGCCGCAGTCATCCAGAGCGCGAGTTTCACTCGACCCAAATTCATACGCTCATATTTGACCACAGATCGCAGTCATTCGGAACCGTTCGGATTCCCCTTCGGCGAGCCGTTGCGCTGGGTGTCGCACGCGCCTGCCCGCGCCCCACTCGATCGAAACCAATCGAATGGAAATACCGTCCTGCTACAGTAGAGAATTGTCCCGCATTGTTTCTTCATCGGCAGGGTCCTCCGAGCAGGTTCGGTGGACGCAACTCTACTTGGGGCTAGGCTTCACCACGCTCGCGACCTTGGTGCTCGAGCTCGCCCTGACGCGGATTTTTTCCGTGGTCTTTTTCTACCACTTCGCGTTTCTGGCGATCTCCGTGGCGCTGTTCGGATTGGGCGCGGGCGGAGTGGTTTCTTATGTGGTCGCGGCCCGGCCAGGGAATATATATGCGAAGCTGGGCGCCTGCGGATTGGCCAACGCGGCCTGCGTGACCGGTTTGTTATGGTTTCTGGTGACGCGGCCCGCCGGACTCGGACGGGGCACGCTGCTCGCGGTTTATATGGCGAGCGCCATCCCGTTCCTCCTCTCTGGAATCGTGGTTTCGAGCGCCGTCGCCGAGGCCATTCAGCGCGTCGATCGCGCGTACTTCTTCGATCTCGCCGGGGCCGCCACCGGATGTCTGGTCCTGATTCCGTTTCTGAACGTATTTGGCGGTCCCAACACCGTTCTCGCCGCCGGAGTGTTCTTCGCCATCGGCGCTGCCATGTGGTTCCGGCAAGCAGGGCGGGCCCGGCTGCGCGCCGCGGCGGTTCTGACGTGCCTGCTGCTTGTGGCGCTCATGGTCGCCAACGGGAAATTCCATGTGTTGGATGTGCGCGTAGCCAAGGGGCAGAAGCTGCCGCCGGAGATTTTCGCGGCCTGGAACAGTTTCTCGCGCGTGGGAGTGACCACCGACCGCGGCTATCGCAGCATCGTAATCGATGCGGATGCGGCTACCGCGCTCGCCGACAAGGATTGGGATCGCCTGACTCCCGCGGAGCGCCGCACGCTCAGCCACGACGGTCCGGGCGCGGTATACTTCCTGCGTCCTGGCGCCAAAACCCTGGTGATCGGCTCCGGCGGCGGTTATGACGTCGCCCGCTCGCTGGCATCCGGGAGCCGCGACATTACCGCGATCGAGATCAATCCGATCATCGCCAATACCATCATGCGGGGAGAGTTCGCCGAGCAAAGCCATCGCCTGTACTTTCGCCCCGAGGTACGCGTGTTCGTCGAGGATGGCCGCTCCTTCGTGCGGCGCAGCGCCGAGAAATATCAGGTGCTGCAGGCCACGCTCGTGGATACCTGGGCATCCACGGCGGCCGGCGCCTTTGCGCTGTCCGAGAACAACCTCTACACCACCGATGCCTTCTACGACTATCTTTCTCATCTGACGGACGACGGCGTCCTGTCCTTCACGCGCTGGGGTTTCGACCCCCCTCGTGAATCGCTGCGGCTCCTGACACTGGCGACAGACGCGCTCGCGCGGCTCGGCGACATCGATCGGGCGCGGCATTTTATCGTTCTGCGGGACGATTCCTCCAAGCTGTACGGCTGGGGCGCTCAGGACACCGTGCTCATTTCGCGCAAGCCCTTCACGGATGCCGACGTCGCTCGCGCCCGGCAGTTGGTCTCCGAAACCAAGCTGGAGGCTATGTACCTTCCCGGCGGCGGCATGCGCAATGAATTCGCGACTCTCCTCGAAAGTCCCGATCCCGGCGGGTTCCTGCGCGACTACCGCTTCGACGTTTCCCCGGTCAGCGACGACCGCCCGTTCTTCTTTTACACCGTCCAGCCGCGCGACGTGCGCGCCTACCTGAGCAGCGCCAACCGGGAAAGCGCGGATTTTAAGATCAATCTGGCTCTGCCGTTACTCTTCGAGTTGATGGCTACGAGCCTGGTGGCGACGGCGCTGATCCTGGGCCTGCCGCGCCTGCTGCTGGGCGCGCAACTGCCGCGCGAGCACGGCGTCATGATGTTCCTGCTTTATTTTCTGTGCCTGGGCGCGGGCTATATCATGATCCAGGTCGCGCTCATTCAACGCTTTGTTTTGCTCCTGGGACATCCGGCCTATGCTCTAACCGTAATCGTATTTTCGATGCTGGTGGCGAGCGGAGCGGGCAGTTTCTTCAGCGCCAAGTGGACCGGAGGCGACGATACCAGACTTGCTCGTGTGCTCTTCGCGATCGCCGTATTGGTTGCCGCGCTCGCTGTTGGCTCTGGTCCCTTAGTGCGAATCGCAGCGACCTGGCCGTTGCCGGTGAAAATGCTGCTGACCGCCGTCGCGATCGGCCCGGCCGCGTTTCTAATGGGCATGCCCTTCCCGAGCGGCCTCCGGCGTTTGGAGCAGAGGCATTCGGCCTCCATCCGCTGGGCTTGGTCGCTCAATGCCGCGGCGAGCGTGCTGGGCTCGGCGGGCGCAATTGTTTTGGCGATTTACACAGGCTTGCAGGCCACGCTGCTGGCGGGCGGGTCCCTTTATTTGGTTGCCATTGTAGTGCTGCTCGCGACGCGCCCGTCGGTCGCACGGCCTCCTCAATTTGAGGGAAATCTCGCCGGGGCGGATCGGAGTTTGAAAACGGCGCGCGTTGAGTAAGGTTGGCTCCGGGCCGCACTTCACCCAGTTGAGTGAGTTTGCGCACCCTCTTAAGCTAAGCGCCTGATTTCATGACTTTTAGTATGGTTGTATGCTTGCTTAGGCAGTTATGAAGTGTTTCGCGAAGTATTTCTATGAGTTATAAAAGGTTTATCCTGGCCATCGTCGCGACCGTGCTGGCTGGATTTGCCTATACCGCCGCGCGGCCTCTACCCGATAAAAAAGATAGCCCTCATGAAGGGGGAGCGATGGGGATGTCGATGCAAGAGAACGCTCGCATGAGTCCCTTGCACCGTCAGATCATGAGTGTCTTTATCCTTCCGGAAATGCAGTCGGAATTGGGACTTTCCAACCAACAGACGGGCGAATTGCGCCATCTGAAAGAGGACCTTGTCGCGAAAGCCAAAACTGTCGGTGAGCAGACGGCCGCCCGCCGCAGAGAATTGGACGCGTTGCTTTCCGGAGACACGTCGCGGACCCGGGCGGTGAAGGCGCTTTTTGAAAAAATCGCCGACCTCCGCGCTCAACTGCAGTACGCCGGATTCGAAACCGCCAACAAGATGAAAGCTTTACTCAACGACGGGCAAAAGGCGAAGTTTGACGCCATGAAGCCCGGGGATTTGCACCGGCTGATGATGTCGCACGGGAATATGGCCGAAATGGAAGAGACCATGCAGTTGATGGCCGCCGGAGAGGGCATGGGCATGCAAAAAGGCATGGGCATGCAGGGTGGAATGGGTATGCAAAAAGGCATGGGCATGCAGGGCGGAATGGGGCAAGGCTCAGGAATGATGTGCGGATCGGATGGTGAAATGATTCACGACGCGGCACCTGCCGGCACGCCGGGCCATTCGCATTGATTGACGGCCGCTATTTGATGTGGCCCTCGTTCAGATCCCGATTGTTTTCATTGCAGTTGTATTCCATCAGCTCCCACTCCGGCCGTAGCGTGAACGTGCGTTTATTGCTCCACGCCCGGGTGTATGCCTGTGGGTCTGTGACGGTAATCTCATAAGCGATGTGCAGTGCATCCGTGCGGGTCAGGCGCTCCACTACGTGCAAGTCGGTGCTATGCGGATTCCCCGCCGTATCCAGCATCGTCTTATTGTTGAACCCGACCGTGTCCACCACCAATGTGTCTCCCTCCCAATGACCGATCGAATGCCCGCCCCAAGTGGGCTCCAGATCCTTAGGATGCTCGCGGCCGTCGGTAAAGACGTGATGGAAGATGTTGTTGAACTCGTAAAGAAACACGACGCGATTCGGCCGCTGAACAATTTCGATGGGAAACGGGGAATTGATATCGCGTATGTAGCCCCCTGGCAGGCAGTGACCCTGGGAATCGAACGCTTCGCCGTAATGGGCCTTGGCCCACGCCGTCATCGGGAGCTCGCCGGCTCCCTGCTGGCCCGGGCCGTTCTTGCTCATATCGAGCACCGGAGGTCTTTCCCACACGCCGCTTAAATCCGGCTTGCCGTCGGGCATCCGAGGGATATCGGAGCCGCCGTTCGGCGTGATGATTCTCGCGGTAGCCGAAGCCTGCGCGAAGGCCGCGGGAGCCATCACCGACGCTCCTATCGCGATCCACACAGCGTTCCAAAAAAGATCACTCACTATGGCCTCCTACGCGCGCCCACGATCCATCGGACTGCTTTTTGAAGACGAAGCTCAGGCGCTCGGCACTCTTTGCAGAACCACCTTTGGGTTCTACAAGGATGAGCGCCTCCGTCAGCTTCCGATGCTCTGCGTCGGTCTTGAGCCATGCCCAAATCTCATCAATCTCCTTCCTTACCGCGGCATCTTCCACAAGCTTCAGCTTTGTCTCATACTCCAGGAATAGAGCGCTGCCCAACCGGCCTGTTGGTTCGGACTTGGTCTTGATTTGCTGAACAGACAGAATCTTGACCCTTCTGCCTGAACGGAAAGTCATTTCTTTCGGCCAGCCCTGTGCCGACGCACAGGGGCCGACGACGGCGACCGCCATCACGATCCCGAACAGTCGAAGAACTGCGCCGGCGCGCCATGAGCAACGTAGAAAACCGCCCGTCGCTTGGTTCGTCACGTGACTACTTGCCCTTCCTAAGGCAGCATCCTGTGCAGACGCACATCGAACGGACTGCCCAGCATGGGGCCGATCCTCTCGCGGAATTTTCGCGCATGCTGCAGCGCGTTGTGCGCGTCGTAAGCTTCCCTGCTCTGCCAGACTTCGGACATGACGAAGTGGTTGAGGCGGGCGTCCTGCTGCAGCACCTCGAAGCGAACGGCGCCTGAGTCCTTCAGGCTGGCGGCCTGGAAATCGTGCATCAGCCTGATCGCATCGGCCACGCCTTGCGCGCCGCCAATGATATCGACGTGGGTGACCACGTAAACCGGCCCGGTAGGCGGAGCCTGAGCACCCGCGGACGGCCCGGGCGGTTGCGCGTGAATCGCGATCGCAAATACACCGGCCATCAGGGCCACCGCGGCGAAACTTCGTCGGGGAAGACTCATGTTGGGAAGTATACTCCAGCCGTGGGGCAGGCCCGTGGCCTGCGGCGGTGCGGAACGGATCCGTAGCCGGGACTTCTCAGGCCGCCCGGTGGCGTCCCCCGACGCATCTCTTCCCCTGCCTGCTATCATCACTAAGGGAGCGTTCCTGCGAAGTTCGTCAGGCTTCTAAAAATTGATCCGATAGTCAATGTCATGGAATCCGACTCGATCTCGTACCGGTGAGCAGGCTCCGGCGGCGTAAGCTGCCATGGAGAAGCCTAATGGTGCGCGGGGGGTTCCCCCCTTGTGGTTTTCGGGGTCAATGACGGGAGCTGAAACGGCTGGGCGGTGCGCTCCCTTTTTTTCACATACCTTGACGAATCTCCTTTTCATCGGCGACATCTTCGCTTCTCCGGGCCGTTCCATCGTCGCGCAGAATTTGAAGAAGATCGTGGCCGAGGAAAAGATCGATCTCGCGATCGCCAACGCCGAAAATGCCGCGGGTGGCTTCGGGATCACGCCACAGCTCGCCGACGAGCTGTTCGGCTACGGGCTCGACGTGCTCACCACCGGCAATCACGTGTGGGACAAGCGCGAAATCTACGATTACCTTCCGCGCCAGCCGCGCCTGCTGCGTCCGGCAAACTACCCGGGTAATGCGCCGGGCGCGGGCGTGGTCGTGGCGCGCGCGCACAACGGAACCGAGTGCGCCATCCTGAATCTGCAGGGCCGCGTCTACATGCCGCAGACGGATTGCCCCTTCCGGACGGCCGATCGCCTGCTCGCCGAACTTCCGGCGGACGTAAAGGTTCGCTTCGTCGACTTTCATGCCGAGCTGACCAGCGAAAAGATGGCGATGGGATGGTATCTGGATGGACGTGTTTCCGGAGTGGTGGGTACGCACACGCACATCCCTACGGCCGACACGCGTATCCTGCCCAATGGTACTGCCTACCAGACCGATGTCGGAATGACGGGCCCATATCGCTCCGTAATTGGAGTGGATAAAGACATTATTTTAGAGAAATTCCTCACACAAATGCCGGTGCGAATGGAAGCCGCCCGCCATGGCGCGGAACTGCACGCGGTGATCGTCGAAGTGGACGAAGCCACCGGCCGGGCTACCGGTGTGCGCCGTTATTCAGTCCCCTAACCCCTGCGAAACGTCGCACAACGTCCTCTCGCTAAATAGCGATGAGACCCGTGGGAGAAACGTTTCTACAGTCAGAAAGGGATTTTTTTCTACCGGCAAGACAGGATGGCGATCTCTCCGTCCTGAACGTTACACTTCTGTTGGATCTGCGTAAGTATCAGACCCGTGGTGATTTATTGAATATCGATCCAGCGCGGATCGTTTTGTACCTAGATGTCAGACATTTCTGACACCCTTGGGTACTGAGATTCTTCCGGATCCCTGGCGTGCGGGATGAAACACTGGCCCAGTAACGGTTATGAGGCCAAACTTGACCGCTGCAGTAAGGCTTTTCCACTTCGAGATCAGCGTTCGGTTTTCATGGAGAGGATAGATGAATACTCCAGAAATGGCAGAACATATTCATGACGATGATTTAACAATTTACGTTCGTGGAGGATTAAATTCGGAGGGACTTTATGCGCTAGAGTCCCATTTATCAGAATGTGAGGTCTGCCGGGAGGCGCTTTCGAGTTGCGTTGGGGTGCAGCTTCGCCTTCGTTACACCGGAAAGAGGTTGGACGGCCAGCCACGTTCCGAGCCGCGCTTCGAAACCGACGACGAAGCGAGTCTTCAGCAACTGCATCCCCTGTCTTTTGAACGTCAGGCCGTTAAGGTCGTCAACGTTTCCAGACACGGCATCGGTTTAATCGTCGCCAAGCCCATATACCCCGGTGCCATCGTACAAATTCGAGTCGGGAAATCCGTCGAGCTGGGTGAAGTGCGGCACTGCGAGGATTGCGGGATGGATGGGTATCGGGTCGGACTACGGCTCCATTCGCCATCCTGAGGCACCTTGATCTGGCGTGATCGCGAACGTCTCACGCAATCGACCCTTCGATTCGATTGCTGTTGCGCTTCAACTCCCGGCTGATGGTCGAAACACTCCGGTCGAGAGCTGTCTTTTGTGGGGCAGGCCCCCTGCCTGCAGCGGCCTCTCAGGCCGCGTTATGGAGCACATCCTGCCATCGCCCCTTCAATGCGCCAGAGGATCGGGACGCAGTTGAACTTTGTAAACCTTCGGCCGCGACGCTGTGCCTCCTTCGTTATGGAATACCGTGCGCGTGCCCGTCGTGGTCCATAGCCCTTTGCCCTTCCATCCAGCGTTCGGATTGTCGATGCGCCCATCCACGTTCTTGCTGAAAAAACCCATCGGATAAGGGATGTGAATGTCCACGAACTTTCCGTTCACCAGCGCGAGAAGAGCTTCGCTGCCGTTCGCCTCCGCGATGGGAACATTCGCGCCGAGCCCTAACGTGTTGTAGCGATCCACCCATACGAAATAAGCGTGGTCCGCGCTGCCCGGATCGGTGACGCTCTTGAACTGCGGCGCGGGAAACGGATACAACGTCCATCCTTCGGGGCATTGTTTTCCGGTGGCCGCGGCAGGCCCGTTCAGCGGCCCTTTGCATTTGCGGCGATCGAAGCTCGCCAGATGCCCGCTCGAGAGAGCCGTCCACACGACGCCGTTGAGATCGAGATCGATGCCGCGCGATCCGAAGCCGATATCGGGAGGAAGATAAACTTCCGCGAGCGCGGTCTGCGGCGGGTTCGACCCAGGCACGAGCCGGACGACGTAGCCCGGCTGATCCATGCGCGAGAAGCCGACGTCCATCGATTGCCCCCAGATGGAATCGTCCACCGGGCTGGGTTGCACGCCATAAAATCCTGCCAGAATGCGCTTGTCTTTTTTCGGATCGAGCGGCTGATTGGCCTCCACGTAGTCGTCGCGTTTGCCGTTGCCGTTGGTATCGATAATCAACGGCGTCCAGCCCTGCGATTTCGCCGCGTCGCCGGTCTGGTCGTACATTTTCGTATTCAGCCATCCGACGATGCCGCTCTCCGGACCGCCCGCGCTGGTCCACAGCGTGTTGTTCGCGTCATGCCCGAAATAAAGATGTTGCGTGCTGAAGCAGGTGTCGATCAGCGACCACTTGCCGGTCTTCGGATCGTACATCGAAAGCTGGCGCGTGGACTCGTTAATCGGGATGACTTTCGCCGAAGGAAGATCGGAGCCCGCTTTGCAGAACGCGGGATTTGCGTTGTTGCGAATACGCGCGGTGAACCACACTCGTCCTTTTTCGTCGAGCAGAGGGTTGTGGATGCTGGTGTGGCCGTCCCAGATCGCTTCGTCGCCCCAATACGGGGAATGCCCGTGCGCGAGAGTCGACGACGAAGGCGTATCCGCGTCGCGGAAAGGATGCTTGATCTGCCACGTCTCGTTCGTGATTGGATTCAGCACGGGCACCATGTCGGTGCTCTCCTCGGGCGATCCATAAATCAGGCCGTTGGCGTAGAGGCGCGGATTGCGCTTATCGGTGGAGATCGCATCGTGAAGATAAGCCTTCGGCGTGGACCACTCCCACATGCTGAAAACGAAATTCCGCTCAACGCCCTGCGGACGCTCCGGCTTGGCGAAAGGCAGTTCCCCCGCCGCGATGCGGTCGGTCCAATCCGCGAAAAGCGACAGGGCTTCCTTCGGGCCGAGCCGGCTGAGCGTCGTGCCCATGTTATTTTTCGCCTGCCCCGCTTGCAGGCGCCGCGACCAAGCGTCCACGGAATTCTTGGCAGGCCCCCACTCCTTGGGAATCGTCCGAACACCCTTCGATCCGAGCGCGTGGCACGACTGGCAGGAGTTCTTAACCGTATCGATCCAGTAGTGCTGCGTCTTCATGACAGCCGCGATCCCGTTGCCATTTGGGCCGGTGCCGGGAAACCGGTTTTTGTCCGGTATCCCGAGCATCGAGTACCAATAGACGCCCGGATAATATTCGGCAGCCGCGGCCGCGGTCGGCGCGGGTGTCGCCGTCAGGTTAAGGCTCTGCCCACGCGTGCCTTTCACTTTTGGAGAATCGACAAGTCCATAGCCGCGCACCCAGACGCTATAACTTGCCTGCGGAAGGTCCGGGATCACGTAGCGCCCGCGGTCGTCCGTGACGACGATCTTGGCGAACTTCGTGGGAAGGTCGGCGGTCTCGGCGATCACCCACACCCCTGCCTCAGGCCCATGGGAACTGGTGACCGTGCCGCCGATATCGGCGCTGCCGATCGCGACCTCCGTCGCTGGGCGCTGTTGGGCTCCTATTCCCACGGCCGCCGCCAGGCACGCCGCAAGCCCGAACGCCAACACTTCCCATCGCCAGCTTTTTCTCGTCGTCATCAAGCGTCTCCTTGGAGGAATTCGAATGAAATGCGATTATACACGGAGCGGGAGAACGGCAGGACCGGTCTCTTTATGACGGCTTCGTCACTCACCGATATCATCCAGCCCGAACGACGCCAGCTTGGCGCGCGTGGACTTGATCTCCGTGTGAAGAATACTCGGAATTCCCAAATCTTCCGCGACCTGGACAAACATGGGCGTGTTCTCGATATAGACCACCTGTTGGACCGGCGCCTGGGCGAGATCCAGCGCCAGGCGAAGGATCGCGGGGTCAGGCTTGCGGAGGTGAACGTAGGAAGAGGAAACAAAGAAATCTACAAATCTGTCAAGTTTGAACGTTCCGACCCGGTGCGCGTTCAGCTCGCGGCCTTCGTTGCTGACCACGGCAACTTTCAGACGGTAGCGGGCCTTGATCCGCGTGATCAGCCCGATCATATCCGGATACGGTTTCGATTGCGCGTACATGAAACGCTTAAATTGAGCGCGCGTGAACGGCCGTTTTTTATGAAAGACGGCGCGATTCAAATATTCGTCGAGCGTGATCTTCCCCGACTCGTACGGATCGAACGCGAGCCGATGCCGTTCCTCCAACTTGTTCCAATCCAGCTTGAAGTGTGCCGCGGCGCGCTCGCGCTCCTCGTGATCCCACCCGTTGGTGAGCAGTACGCCGCCGATATCCACGAACAAACAGGTGACCTCAGTCCCCTTCTTCATCGCTTTTTCTCATTCGCCAGCAGCTCCTTGGCAACAGCAACCACGTGATCGGGCTCGAATCCAAATTTCTTTTGCAATTCCTTCAAGGGCGCGGAAGCCCCAAACGTATTCATCGCGATGACGCGGCCCGACTCGCCCACGTACTGCGACCACCCGAAGGCGGAGGCTTGTTCCACGGCGACCCGCGCTTTCACGCCCGGAAGGAGCACGCGATCGCGATATTCCTGCGGTTGGTGTTCGAAGATATTCCACGACGGCATCGAAACCACGCGCGAGCGAACGCCGGAAGCGAGCAGAATCTCATGAGCCTCCAGAACCAGACTGACCTCGCTTCCGGAGGCCATCAGGATGACGTCCGGGTTTCCACCAGGCGTGTCGGCGATCACATAAGCTCCGCGCGCGAGGCCGGAGGCCGGGGCATATTTGCCGCGATCGAACGTGGGCAAGGGCTGGCGCGAAAGCACCAGCGAGGCCGGCTCATGCCGCAACTGCATGACGTAGCGATACGCCTCCGTCACTTCATTGGCGTCGGCCGGCCGGATGGTCACCAGCCCAGGGATCGCGCGCATGGAGGCCAGTTGTTCGATCGGCTGATGTGTCGGACCGTCTTCTCCATCGCCCATCGCGTCGTGGGTGAACACGAAAACCGCGGGCAGTTCCATCATGGCGGCGAGGCGGATGGAAGGCCGGGCGTAATCGCTGAAGATGAAAAACGTGGACCCAAAGGCCCGGATCTTCGAGAGCGAAAGGCCGTTCACGATCGCCATCATGGCGTGTTCGCGAATCCCGAAATGCAGATTCTTGGCGTCCCTGGTGGCGGGCTGGAAATCTCCGGCCCCCGGAAATGTCAAGAGCGTTTTGGTCGAAGGACCGAGGTCGGCCGCGCCGCCGAGAAACCAGGGAATATTCCTGGCGAGAACGTTCAGCACCTTGCCTGATGCCTCCCTCCCCGCAATCCCTTTCGGATCAGCCGGGAAAACGGGGAGATCGCGATCCCACCCGTCGGGAAGATCGCGCCGCTGCATCTTATCGATCTCGACGGCCAGTTGAGGGTGCTGCGCCCGATACGCGCCAAATAGCTCTGTCCATTTTCGATGGGCTTCCGCCCCGCGCGCGCCGATCCCGTTCGCAAAATTTTCGTAGACACCGTCGGGCACCAGGAACTTCGCATCCGGCGGCCACCCGTAGTCTACTTTCGCGAGGCGGACTTCCTCCTCGCCGAGAGGTTCGCCGTGGGCCGCGGCGGTATCGTGCTTATTCGGCGATCCATAACCGATGTGAGTGTTCACCACGATGAAAGTAGGCCGGCCCGTCGTCGTCCGGAACACAGCCAGGGCTTGCTTTATGCTTTCGGTGTTGTTGACATCCTCCACGTGCAGGACGTTCCAGCCGTAAGCCGCGAAGCGCGCCGCAACATCTTCCGTGAAGGCGAGCTGCGTACTTCCCTCAATCGTGATGTGATTGTTGTCGTACATCCAGCAGAGGTTGTCGAGCGCCAGGTGACCCGCGAGCGAAGCCGCTTCCGCTCCGACGCCTTCCATCAGATCGCCATCCCCGCAAACTGCAAAAATACGGTAGTCGAAGATTTCAAAACCGGGACGATTATAGTGGGCGCTCAGCCACTTCTCCGCGATCGCCATCCCGACGCTGTTCGCGATGCCCTGCCCCAGCGGACCGGTGGTTGCTTCGACTCCCGAAACCAGGTGGTATTCGGGATGACCCGGCGCTTTGCTGCCAATCTGGCGAAAGCGGCGAATGTCATCGAGCGTCACGGATGGCTGCCCGACGGTCTCGTACTCTGCGTTGACCGCCTGCGTGCGAGTCAGATGGAGCACGGACCACAGCAGCATGGAAGCGTGGCCGTTCGAGAGCACGAAGCGGTCCCGATTCGGCCAGATGGGATCGGCCGGATCGAATTGCAGCACGCGATTCCACAGTGTGTAGACAAGCGGCGCGAGCGCCATGGGCGTGCCGGGATGCCCGGATTTGGCCTGCTGCACGGCATCGATGGAAAGCGTCCGAATCGTATTGATGCAAAGTTGATCGAGTTCGGTCTGCGTGATGGGCTGCGTTAAGTTTGTGACACTCATGTTTCATCTCCTGCTGAATGATGATTGGCCTCATTTGCTGAGAGAGCGGGCTTCCAGAGAAGCCACTTTATGAAGCCGGCGGAGGTGCCGCTCGGCCTGACTGAATTCGGCTGCGAGGAACGTAGCGACCAGCTCGCGGGCTACGGCAAGCCCGACGGTCCGGCCGCCGATACAGATGATATTCATGTGGTCGTCCTCGACTCCCTGATGAGCCGAGTAGTGATCGGAAATCAATCCCGCGCGGATCCCCGGAATCTTATTCGCGCAAACGGAGGCTCCCACGCCGCTGCCGCAGATGGCGACGCCGCGCTCCACTTTCCCGGAAGCCACTGCCTGCGCGAGAGGGATGACGAAGTCGGGATAATCGTCGTCCGGAGTCAGGCTGTACGCGCCGAGATCCACCGCTTCATGTCCCGCTTCCCGAAGAGAAGAGATCAGGCCGTCCTTCAAACTATATCCACCGTGATCCGTTGCGATTCCTACGCGCATGTCATGCTCCCGTTTTCGTTTCCGCCAGCACTCCCGCCGCCGCTTCGTCCGCGATCACCGTTGCGAGCTCACGACGTACCCGGCCCGCCGGAATCGATTCGTCGCCGCGCAGCAGACGACGCAACATATCCACCTTTTCGCGGCCCGTAATCACCCAAAGAACGCGGCGCGAGCGGTTGATGATCGGATACGTCAGCGTCATCCTGCGCCTACCCTGGTAGCTTCCGGTGATCGCCACGTCCGCGCCGGCGACGTTCAGGACCGGATCTCCGGGGACCAGCGACGCGGTGTGGCCGTCGGGACCCAGGCCCAGATGAACCAGGTCCAGTACCGCGGGCGCGCCGGCGATCCGCTCTAAAGCGGCCGCATATCGGACAGCCGCAGCTTCCAGATCGGGTGACTCCACGGGCATCGTATGGATATTCTCGGGAATCAGCGGAGCATGATCCAAAAAACTTTCCCGCAAATAGGTCAGATTGCGACCCGGATCTCCAGCGGGAGCGACGCGCTCATCGACCTGCACCACATGCACGGCCGGCCACGGTACGTCCGCCGCTGCCAGCGCGCGGAGCATCAGCCAGGGAGTGTGGCCGCCGCTGACGGCCATGAGGAAGCGTCCTCGTGCGGCGGCCGCATTCCGCGCATCCGCGGCAATCATTTCGGCGGCTCGGCGAGCCACCAACTCGGCGCTGGCAAGAACTTCGATTTTCATTTCTCTCAAACGGGGCTTCCCCTCATGGATGGCGTGAGGAACCGATCGTTTCGCAAGCGAAGAACATTCCGCTGGCCTTTTTCAGGATTTTTCAAGGACCTGGTCGTCGATCACGGCAGTCTCTTTGCCGATGATCGGATTGCTCCAGCCCCCCGGCGGGGCGACCTGCGCGGCCTCGTGCGGGCCCCATGTGTTGCGCTCGTAAAAATGCAGCAGCGAGGGTTTCGCCAGCACCGGGTCGACGATTCTCCACGCCTCCTCGACGTAATCCTGACGCGCGAACAAAGTGGGATCGCCGTCCATCGCCGCCCCCAGAAGCCGCTCGTAAGCGTCCATTTCATCGGGAGTGGGATCGTGGCTCGCCAGCATTTCGGCCGGCTCGCCGATCATGTTATCGCGAGGTCCCATGATTGTCATTCCCATGGCGATGGTGACGTCGGGATTGACGCGCAGCCGCAAGTGATTTTCCAATAAATCGTTTTCCGGGACCATGGAAGGAGGTTTCCGGAATCGGCCGACCACTTCGGTGCAGGTCACGGGCAGATATTTCCCGGCTCGGATATAGAAGGGAACGCCCTTCCAGCGCCAGGAATTGATCTCCAGCTTCAAAGCCGCAAACGTTTCCACGTGGGAATCCTTGGCCACACCCTGCTCGTCGCGGTAGCCGAGAAACTGACCCCGCACCACATCCTTCGTTTCAATCGGAGGAATCGCCTTCAATACTTTGACCTTTTCGTCGCGCAAGGATTCGCCATCGGTTTTCACCGGCGGCTCCATCGCCACATTGGACAAGATCTGAAACAGGTGGTTCTGAATCACATCGCGGATCGTGCCCACCTGCTCGTAGAAGACGCCCCGCCCCTGCACCCCGAAATCTTCCGCCATCGTGATCTGCACGCTTTCCACATAGTGACGGTTCCAGAACGCTTCGACGAAGGAGTTCGCAAACCGGAACACCAGCATGTTGTTCACCGGTCGCTTACCCAGGTAATGGTCGATACGGAAGATCGCCTCTTCTTCAAAAGTTTTATGGAGGGTTGCGTTCAGTTCCTTCGCGGAGGCGAGATCGCGACCGAACGGCTTCTCGAGGATGACGCGAGGATGGCCGTTGGCGCAGCCGGACGCCGCCAGGTGGCTCACCACCGTTTCGAACAGAGAAGGCGGGATCGCCAGGTAGTAGGCGGGGCATCCGGAGCCGTCCAATTCCTTGCGGAGAGCAGTCCACGTCACTGGGTCCGCGTAATCGCCATCCACGTAGCGCAGCAAGCCCGTGAGCTTCGCGAAGGCCTCCGTATTCACTCCGCCGTGCTTCTCCAGGCTGTCTTGCGCCCGCGCCTTGAATTGATCAAGGTTCCACCCGGCCTTGGCGACCCCGATCACCGGCACGTTGAGTTGCCCGCGCACGATCATTGCCTGCAGAGCCGGAAAAATCTTTTTGTACGCCAGATCGCCCGTGGCGCCGAAGAACACCAATGCGTCCGATTTCGAATTGCTCATGATTTTCCTTCGCTGGCTTTCTCCACGTGCCCGCCGAATTCGTAGCGCATGGCGGAGAGCAACTTATTGGCGAAGTCTCCTTCGCCGCGCGAACTGAAGCGTTCGTACAACGCCGCGGTGAGAACCGGGGCGGGCACCGATTCATCGATGGCGGCCTTGATCGTCCAGCGTCCTTCGCCGGAATCCGAGACGCGACCGGCGAAATTCGATAGCACCGGATCGTGCGCCAGCGCGGTGGCGGTGAGATCCAGGAGCCAGGAGGCGATCACGCTTCCGCGCCGCCAGACCTCCGTCACCTCGCGGAGATCGAAATCGAACTGGTAGTGTTCTGGATCGCGCAGAGGCGTGGTCTCGGCGTCGATGCCATGCTTTTGCAGACCGACATTGGCCGCCCGCAACACGCCCAGCCCCTCGGCGTAAGCGGCCATGATTCCATACTCGATTCCGTTGTGCACCATTTTTACGAAGTGCCCCGCGCCGCTCGGTCCGCAATGCAGGTAGCCTTTTTCCGCGGTTCCGCCGAGCTTTTCACGTCCCGGAGTTCGTGGAATATCGCCGACGCCGGGAGCCAGAGTCGTAAAGATGGGATCGAGATGCTGGACCACGCCGCGCTCGCCTCCGATCATCATGCAATAGCCTCGCTCCAGGCCCCACACGCCGCCGCTGGTGCCCACGTCGACGTATTGGATGCTTTTCGGCGCGAGTTCCTTGGCACGGCGGATATCGTCGATGTAATAGGAGTTGCCGCCATCGATCAGAATGTCTCCCGCGTCGAGATGCGGGAGCAACTCGGAAATTGTACCGTCCACCGCGGCGGCCGGAATCATCAACCACACGGCTCGCGGCTTCTCCAGTTTTTTCGCCAGATCGGCGAGGCTCGAAGCACCCACCGCATGTTCTTTGACCAGCGCTCCCACCGGCCCCTGCGTCCGATTGGAGACGACGCACTGATGACCATTCTGCAAAAGTCTCCGCGCCATGTTGGCGCCCATTCTGCCAAGTCCTACGATTCCAATTTGCATGGCTCTCCCTTTACTCAGGCTGGCGCGGCTTGGTTACCTCTGATGAGCTTCGTCACTTTTCAGCTGCCGGTAACGGCGGATCAGATTGTTCGTCGAAGTATCGTGCCGGAGCTTCGGCTCGTCCGCGCTCTCCAGTTCCGGAACGATGCGCTGGGCCAGAACTTTGCCGAGTTCCACGCCCCATTGATCGAAGGAATCGATGTTCCAGATCGCGCCTTGGGTGAACACGCTGTGCTCGTAGAGCGCGATCAGTTTCCCCAATATTTCCGGCGTGAGCCGCTTCGCCAGAATCGTATTCGAGGGACGGTTCCCTTCGAAAACGCGGTGCGGCACGAGCCAATCGGGCGTTCCTTCCTTCTTCACTTCTTTGGGCGTTTTGCCGAAGGCGAGCGCCTCGGTCTGCGCGAAAACATTAGCCAGAAGGAGGTCATGATGGCGGCCCAGCGGATTCAGCGCCTCGGCGAAGGCGATGAAGTCGCACGGGATCAGGCGCGTTCCCTGATGGATCAACTGATAGAACGAATGCTGCCCGTTGGTGCCCGGCTCGCCCCAATAGATCGGACTCGTATCGCAACCGACGTGGGTACCATCGAGCGTGACGTGCTTGCCGTTGCTCTCCATCGTCAACTGTTGCAGATAGGCCGGTAGCCGCTTCAGATATTGCTCATAAGGCAGTACGGCGACGGTCTGCGCGCCGAAAAAGTCGGCATACCAGATCGTCAACAGGCCGAGCAGCACCGGCAGATTGCGCTCAAACGGAGCCGAGCGGAAGTGCTCGTCCATCTCCTGAAATCCGTGCAGCATGGAACGGAAATTGTCGGGACCGATCGCGATCATGGTCGAAAGGCCGATCGCGGCATCCATCGAGTAACGGCCGCCCACCCAGTCCCAGAACTCGAACATGTTGGCGGTATCGATTCCGAACTTTGCGACTTCCTTCGCGTTCGTCGATACGGCGACAAAGTGTTTCGCCACCGACGCCTCATCGCCGTCCAATCCCTGGAGCGACCACGCGCGAGCGGTGTGCGCATTGGTCATCGTTTCCAGCGTCGTGAAGGTTTTCGAAGAAATGATGAACAGCGTCTCCGCCGGATCGAGATCGCGGACGGCTTCGGCGAAATCGGCGCCGTCGACATTGGAGACGAAGCGGAAGATCATGTCCCGCTGGCTGTAGTGCCGCAACGCCTCGTACGCCATGACCGGTCCCAGATCGGAGCCGCCGATGCCGACGTTGATCACGTTGCGTATGCGCTTGCCCGTGTGACCCTTCCACTCCCCGTTGCGCACCTGATTCGATAACACGGACATTTTGTCGAGCACCGCGTGCACCGCGGGCACGATGTTTTCGCCATCCACCAGGATGGATGCATCTCTTGGCGCTCGTAGAGCCACGTGGAGGACCGCCCGATTCTCCGTGACGTTGATCTTCTCGCCGCCGAACATCGCGTCGATCTTCGCTCGCAGACCAGCCTCCTCCGCCAGTTGGAGAAGCAACCGCAAGGTTTCATCGGTCATGCGATTTTTCGAATAATCGAGGAACAGGCCCAAGGCCTCGACGGTGAGCCGCGTGCCGCGTTCCGCGTCCTGCGCGAACAGTTTCTTCATATGCACCCGGCGGATTTTCTTATGGTGAGCTTGGAGGGATTTCCACGCCGGGCGATCGGTTACCGGCACGGTGGCGGGGATTCGCGGAGTCGTCGTTGTGGGTTCGGATGTTGTCGTCATAATGGGTCCTCGGGCATCCTCAGTCTTTAGCCTTCCCGGATGTTCAACTGGCGCTCAAAGCGCTATCCACGATCTGCTGGGCTTCGTTCAGGATCGTCATCAAATGAGCCTCATTGCGGAAGCTCTCGGCGTAAATCTTGTAGAGGTTCTCGGTGCCTGACGGCCGCGCGGCGAACCATCCGCTCGCGGCCACTACTTTCAGTCCGCCGATCGGCGCGTTGTTGCCGGGAGCTCGCGTCAGCTTCGCGGTAATCGGCTCGCCCGCGAGCTGCGTGCTGGTCACCTCCTCCGGTGAAAGTTTTTGGAGCTTCGCTTTCTGTTCCGGAGTAGCGGGCGCATCGACGCGGGTGTAATGCGGCGTTCCGAACTCCGCGGTCATTTCGCGATAGTGCTCGCCGGGATCTTTGTTCGTGCGCGCGGTGATTTCGGCCGCCAGCAGGTCCATAATGATTCCGTCCTTGTCGGTGCTCCACACAGTGCCGTCGAGGCGCAGAAAGCTGGCCCCCGCGCTCTCTTCTCCTCCGAAACAATACGATCCATCGAACAGCCCCGGCGCAAACCACTTGAACCCGACCGGCACTTCGCTCAATTTGCGTCCGAGCTTGTGGACGACGCGATCGATCATGCTGCTGCTGACGAGCGTCTTTCCCACGGCGGAACTTGCTCCCCAGCGAGGCCGCTCGGTGAGTAAGTATCGGATCGCCACCGCCAGATACTGATTCGGATTCATCAATCCCATGGAAGGCGTGACGATCCCATGACGATCCGAGTCGGGGTCGTTGGCGAACGCCACGCGGTATTGATCTTTGAGCCCGACGAGACGCGCCATCGCATAAGGACTGGAACAATCCATGCGAATTTTTCCGTCGTGGTCCACCGTCATGAATGAGAAGGTCGGATCGAGGACCGGATTTACCACGGTGAGATTCAATTTGTAGAGGGATTTTATCGGCTCCCAATACGGCAGCGACGCGCCCCCCAGAGGATCGACACCCAACTTCAAGCCCGCATCGCGGACCGCATCCAGATCCACGATATTTCGCAGGTCGCGGACGTACGGCATCACAAAATCTTCCTGATGTGTGGTCGCGGCGTTGATGGCCGACGCATAGGGTACGCGCTTCACATCGCGATTCCCGTTCCTCAGAAGCTGATTCGCGCGGTCCTGAATCCAATTCGTCACGTCGGTCTCGGCCGGACCGCCATTCGTCGGATTGTATTTAAAACCTCCGTCTTCAGGAGGATTATGCGAGGGCGTAATCACGATCCCGTCGGCGAGGTGTTCCTGGCGGCCGCAGTTGTAGGTCAGAATGAGCCACGAGATCACCGGCGTGGGTGTCACGCCTTCCTCGCGATGGATGATCGTCTCCACGCCGTTCGCCGCCAGAACCTCGAGCGCCGTCCGCTGCGCGGGGGACGACAGCGCGTGCGTGTCCTTGCCCATATAGAGCGGGCCGTCGGTGCGAACGCTGCGCCGATAATCGCAAATCGCCTGAGAAATGGCCAGAATATGCGCCTCGGTAAAGCTGGCCTTCAAAGACGAGCCTCGATGGCCGCTGGTGCCGAAGCTGACCATCTGGGCCGGGTCGGTCATATCCGGACGGCGGTCGAAATAATCGCGTTCCAGCCGCGCCAGATCCACCAACATCTCTTTTGGCGCGGGAAGACCAGCGAGCGGCGAGACGCCTGGGACGGCAGGCGCTGCTATAGGATTGGACATGGCTTCACATTCCAGATTTCGTTCGCGTATTCCGTAATGGTGCGGTCGCTCGAGAATTTTCCCGAGGCGGCCACGTTCAGTATGGTCTTGCGCGCCCATGCTTCCGGGTCGGCATACAAGTCGGTCAAGCACTGGTCGGCGGCAAGGTAGGATTTCAAATCCGCTAAATGCATGTAGGTGTCGCCGTGCGACAGAAGCGCGTCGCGCAGCGGAGTGAAAACACCCGGCTCGTTGCGGCTGAAATAATTGGAAAAGATCAAGTCCAGGGCCGCGCGGGTTTCGGGCTCGTGCTCGTAGTGCCAATAGGGGTTATACCAACCGCGGGTCGCGGCAACCTCCGCCGCGGTAAGACCGAACAGAAAGAAGTTCTCTTCGCCGGCCTCTTCGGCCATCTCGATGGTGGCGCCGTCGCGAGTGCCGATCGTCAGCGCCCCGTTCATCATGAACTTCATGTTGCTCGTCCCGCTGGCTTCGTAACCGGCCGTCGAAATCTGATTGGAAACGTCGCTTGCCGGAATCAATTTTTCCGCCAACGAGGCGTCGTATTCCGGCAGAAACACGACCTTCATGCGGCCGCGCACGGCCGGGTCTCCTTCAATCGTACCAGCCACATTATTGACGAACTTGATGACAAGTTTGGCGAAGTGGTACGCCGGCGCGGCTTTGCCCGCGAAGAAAAACGTGCGGGGATGCATCGAAAGGTTGGGATTCTCGCGCACGCGATTGTACAGCACGATGATGCGCAGCACGTTCAACAACTGGCGTTTATATTCGTGAATACGCTTGATCTGGCAATCGAAAATCGTATCCGGATCGACCGCTAGCCCCGAAGTCGATCGCAGCCATTCGCCGAAATGTACTTTGGCCTCACGCTTGGCGTGCAAGCAGGCAGCGCGAAAGTTCGAGTCTTCGGCAAAGGGCTTGAGCCTCTCGAGCTGGCTCAGGTCGGTGATCCATTGATCGCCGATGGCCCCCGTGACGGTGCGGGAGAGTTCGGGATTCGAAAGCAGCAGCCATCGCCGGGGCGTCACGCCGTTGGTCTTGTTGCTAAACCGCTCGGGGAAAAGCTCGGCGAGATCCTTGACGGTCGTCGTCCGCAGCAGATCGGAATGAATTTTCGAAACGCCGTTGGTGCTATGGCTCCCCACGATCGCGAGATTCGCCATGCGGACCTTGCGCTCGGGGCCTTCCTCCACGAGGCTCACGCGTTCCAAACGTCCTTCGTCCCCGGGATAACGGACACGAACCGAATCGAGCAGCCGGCGGTTGATTTCGAAGATGATTTCAAGCTGCCGCGGCAGCATCGACTCGAACCAGGAAAGAGGCCACCTCTCGAGCGCTTCCGGGAGCAGCGTGTGATTGGTGTAGGCCAGCGTTTTTTGCGTGATTTCCCACGCCTGGTCCCACCCCAGATGCTCCTCGTCGAGCAGAATGCGCATCAGCTCCGGAACCGACATCGTCGGATGCGTGTCGTTGAGCTGGATGGCGACCTTGTCGGGAAATGTGTTCCAGTCACTATTGCTGCGCCGAAATCTCCGGACCAGATCGGCCAAGGAGCAGGCGACCAGAAAATATTCCTGCAGAAATCGCAGCCCCTGGCCCATGCTGGTGGAGTCGTCCGGATAGAGCACGCGCGTCAGGGATTCGGCCTCCAGCGTCTGTGCGACGGCGCTGACGAACTCGCCGTGACTGAAGACTTGAAAATCGAAATAGTCGGGAGCCGCCGCGGCCCACAGGCGCAGGGTATTCACGGTTTCGCCGCCATAGCCCACGACGGGGCGATCATAGGGGATGCCGATCAAAGTGCTGGGCCGGTTGGGCACCACGCACAGATCCCCCGCTCGCGCCTCGAAGGAGCAGTTGAGCTTGACCTCCACCTGCTCTTCCAAACGCTGGACCTCCCAAGGATCGGGAAGGCGCAGCCAGTTGTCCGGCTTTTCCAACTGCCAGCCGTCGCGAATCGTTTGCTTGAACATCCCATATTCGTAACGAAGACCGTATCCTATCGCCGGATACTGCATCGTGGCCAGCGAGTCCAGGAAGCAAGCCGCCAGCCGTCCGAGCCCGCCGTTTCCCAGTCCCGCATCGGGCTCCTGCTCCAGCAAATCGAACCATTTGAGATTCTCCTGACGAACTGCGTCCTTGACCACGGGATCGAGCAGCAGGTTCATGACGTTGTTCGCCAGGGAACGGCCGATCAGAAACTCCATCGACAGATAATGGACCCGCTTGGGGTTCTGGCGATCGTAGGTCTTCTGCGTCAGCACCCAGCGCTGCGACAGCACGTCGCGCACGGAACGCGCGAAAGCCTCAAACCGATCGCGGGTGTCCGTATCCGCCAGGTCGGCCACTTTATCAAAAAAAAGATGACGCTCATAAAGCGCGCTATCCAGTCCAAAAAACGGCGTGTTGACGTAGCCGTATTGATCGAAAGGACCATCATCCAGAATTACGGGTGTCTTCTTTGACTCCGGCATAACGTTTTCTGATCACCTTTCTTTAAATGCTCGACGCGATACCCCTGGGATCAGTTTCTCGCGTATCCAGCCCGCGCTGCTGTACTGTCCGAACAGTAGGATCGCAATTCCCCATGAAGCCCTTTTCGCTCTTGCGCTTCCGTCATCCGTAACCCACTTTGGCAGGGGTCGGTTACCGAATAATGAATATGCTGGACGGACCTCGGTAGCCCAAAACCGGGAGCGGCTGCGCGAAGTTCTCAATCCCGCGAAGCTCTCACGCGAAGCTCTCAAACAAAGACGGCCTCCAGTCATCGGATGGGGCTCACGAATCGCGAGCGGTCGCTGGCAATATAAGTATATGAACTTCAGTCTGGCCTTCGTCGCGCTCGGCTTGGCAGCGGGAATGCTCAGCGGGCTGATTGGACTGGGCGGCGGCGTATTGATCGTGCCCGCGCTGGTCTTGCTCTTCGGCTTTTCTCAGCACAAGGCGGAGGGAACCACGCTTGCGCTGCATTCCTCCCATTGGAATTCTCGCGGTGGTCCCGTATTTTAAACAGGGCTTCGTCGATATTCGGGCAGCCGCCCTCATTTGCCTCGGGTTCGTATTTGGCGGATGGATCAGCGGCTATTTCGCCACTGCTCTTCCCGAAGAGGTCCTTCGACGAATTTTCGCGGGCGCATTGCTCCTGATCGGCGGGCGTTTATGGTTCTCCCAATAGACGAGGGATCCACGCCCGAAAAACAATGAGATCGCCGGCGCTCTTCCTTCACTCTTTGGCGCGAGCCACGTTTTGCGTATTCTTTGGATCGGCCATCGTCGTGGTGCGAAGCTGGTCCCCCGACGGTAACGTCGAGGCGTCCCAACCGCCGCCCAGCGCCTTGACGAGATCAATGGCCGCGGTCGTGCGCCGCTGCAGGATGCCGATCGCGGCCAGTTCATCGCTCAAGGCGATGGTCTGGGTCTCGATGACGTTCAGGTACGAATCCGTTCCCGCCTTATACCGGTCGAGCTCGAGACTGAGTGCCTGCTGGGCGGCTGTCACGGCTTCCTGCTGCTGCACGGCCTCTTCCGCGAGGTAGCGCAAGCTGGCAAGATCGTCCTCGACTTCCTGAAAGGCCGAGAGCACCGTTTGCCGGTAGGCGGCCACCGTCGCGTCGTAAGCCGCTCGGGTTTGTTCCAACTGCGCTCCGCGGCGTCCGAAATCGAAGAGGGTCTGGGACACGGCAGGGCCCGCGGACCAGCTGCGGCTCGCGTAAGTAAACAGATTCGCAAGGTCCGTCGTCAGAAAGCCGGCGCTGGCGGAAAGCGACAACGTCGGGTAATAGGCGGCCTCGGCAATGCCGACGTTGGCGTTGGCGGCGGCGACCAGACGCTCATTCGCCGCAATATCGGGACGCCTTTCGAGAAGCTGGGAGGGGAGAGCGACGGGAATCGGCGGAGGCGCGCTTTCGATCTTACTAGTGCGAATCTCGAGGGAGGCCGGCGTCTGGCCGGTCAGCATGGCGATCGCGTGCTCGAGCTCCGCTCGCGCGATATTCAAATCGGTGCGCTGGGCCCGCGCGCCCGCCAGCTGGGTCTGCGCCAGGGTGATATCGCTCCTCGATGCAACCCCGAAGCTGAAGCGCGTGATGGTCAGCTGCAGGTTCTTCTCGTAGGCGTCGATCGTGTCGCGCAGCACGGCTTGCTCCATGTCCTGGGCGGCCAGCGAAAAATAATCGGTCGCCAGCAGCGCCTGGGCGCTGAGCCGGACATTCTCCAGATCGGCCGCGCTCACCTGCGCGTTATTCACGGCGTTTTCGACCGACAAACGAACTCGTCCCCACAGATCGGGTTCCCACGTCGCGGTGGCCGGCAAGGAGAAGAGCTGGGAGGTTCCCCCGAGCCCTCGCCCCGCGTTCTTCCCTGTGTCGGTCTGCGTGATGCCCGGCGACGACCCGATCACGGGATAGTAGTTCGCGTGATTGGCGGCCACCAGCGAACGCGCCTCGCGGAACTGCGCCTCCGCCTGCTTTACGTTCTGGTTGTTGATATTGACCAGTTCCTCCAGCTCGTTGAGCCGTGGATCGCCGAAGATCTCCCACCATTTGCCCTTCATCAGGGCATCGCTCGGAGTGGCCATCTTCCACTGATCGTTGCCCGCCATCTCCTTGAGCGCCACGGGCGTCTGGGCAATGGGCCGCTGATATTTCGGGCCCACCATGCAACTCGAACAGAGCAGTGCCGCGAGTGCCGCGGTGATCCACGAACGGGTCATCAATCGCCACTCTCCGCGAGGCCGCCGGGAACCAGGAACCCGGGACGGCGCTTATAACTGGGCTGCCTCTGGGCGAAATAGGTACGCACTTTATCGAGGTAGAGATAGATCACGGGAGTCGTAAATAAAGTCAACATTTGGCTGACGGCGAGCCCGCCCACAATCGCGATTCCGAGCGGTTTCCGCAATTCCGCCCCCGCGCCCCAGCCGAGCGCCATCGGCATCCCGCCGAGCAGCGCGCACATGGTGGTCATCATGATGGGACGGAACCGCAGCAGACAAGCCTGGTAAATGGCGTCGCGCGTACTTAAGCCCTGGTTCCTCTGCGCCGCCAGGGCGAAATCGATCATCATGATCGCGTTCTTCTTCACGATTCCAATCAGCAGGATGATCCCGATCATGCCGATGATGTCCAGATTGGTCTTGAACAGAACCATCGCCATCAATGCTCCGACGCCCGCCGACGGCAGCGTGGAGATGATCGTCAGCGGGTGGATCAGGCTCTCGTACAGCATGCCCAGCACGATGTACACGGCAAGAAGCGCCGTCCCGACCAGGATGGGCTGATTGCTCAGCGACTCCTGGAAGGCTTGTGCGGTTCCCGCGAACTTACCCGTGATATTGGCGGGCAGGCCCATCTCCACTTCGGCCCGGTTGATGGCCGTGACGGCGTCGCTCAGCGCGACGCCCTGCTGCAGGTTGAACGAAAACGTCGAGGCCGGGAACTGCCCCTGGTGCGGCAGCGAAATGGGCGTGATTCCCTGTTCGAAATGGGTGAACGTTGACAAAGGAACAGAGAGACCTTTGGGGGTCTGAACGTAAATCGTATTGAGGAAGTCCGGGCTTTCCCACCACTTCTGCTCCAGGGCCAGAACCACGTGGTATTGATTGATCGATTTGTACATGACCGACACCTGGCGCTGGCCAAAGGCGTCGTAGAGCGCGGAGTCCACCGCTTGCGCCGTGAGACCCAGGCGCGATGCCGTGTCGCGGTCGATGACCACGTTCGACGACAAGCCCGAAACCTGCTGGTCGGAGCTGACGTCGGCGATCTCGGGCAGTTGGGAGAGTCGCTCCAAAACTTTCGGCCCCCACACCGCCAGTGAGGCAAAGTCCGGAGCCTGCAGCGTATATTGATATTGCGCGTTCCCTTGCCGGCCGCCGATCCGCACGTCCTGGGAATTCTGCATGAACATGGTCGCGCCGGGCATGTTCGCCGTCTTGCGGCGCAAGCGCGCGATCACCTCATCCGAAGTCGACTTGCGAACGCCCACCGGCTTTAGCTGAACGTTAATGTTCGCGCTGTTCCCGCCGAAACCGCCGCCGCTGGTGCCGGCCACCATGGTGACGGTTTCTACATCCGGGTCGGTGCGGACCTGCTCTTCAAACCATTTGGCTTTCTCCACCAGCGCCTGATAGGAGATGTGCTGCTCGCCCACGACGTTGGCGAATAAACGCCCTGTATCCTGCTGCGGGAAAAATCCTTTCGGAACCTTGATGTAGAGGAACACAGTGATCGCCATGGTAAGCACGACCGTGAGCAGGATGGACGCGGGATGACTCAGCGCGACTTCGAGCGCCTCCGCATAGGTGGAGATAATCCACCGATAAAGTTTTTCAGTTTGATTGTAAAGATATCCGTGGCTGCGTTTTTCCTTGAGGAGCCAGCCGCACATCATGGGGGTGGCCGTCAGCGAGATGACCATGGAAATCGCGATGGCGACCGACAGGACCACCGCGAATTCACGGAACAGCCGCCCCACAATGCCGCTCATCATCAAGATGGGAATAAAGACGGCGATGAGCGAGATACTCATGGATAACACCGTGAAACCGATCTCTTCGGCGCCCTTGAGAGCGGCCTGCATCGGCTTCATGCCGCCTTCGATATGGCGCGTGATGTTCTCAATCACGACGATGGCGTCGTCCACCACGAATCCCGTCGCAATCGTCAGCGCCATCAGCGAGAGATTATCCAGGGTATAGCCCAGCAAATACATGGCGCCGAACGTAGCGATGAGCGACACCGGTACCGATACACTCGGAATAAACGTCGACCAGCCGCTCCGCAGGAAGATGAATACGACCATAATCACCAGCCCAATCGAAATGATCATGTTGCGCTGGGCGTCGTGCATGGAATCCCGAGTCGTGATCGTACGGTCCTGAGCTACCCTGAATCGGACCGTCGGCGGAAGCTGAGCCTGAAACCCCGGCAGCAAAGCTTTGATCCGCGCCACTGTATCCACCACATTGGCATTCGGCTGGCGATTGATCTGAATCTGCACCATCGGATTGCCGTTGACAATGCCCAGGTTGCGGAGATCTTCGTTCCCGTCCACTACGCGTCCGAGATCCGAGAGGCGCACGGGCGCGCCGTGCCGGTAGACTACCACCAGGTCCTTATATTGGCTGGCCTTGAAAAGTTGGTCGGTGGCATAGATCGGAAGCTGCACGTCGTCATTCGCCACCGCGCCCTTGGGCCGGTTCGCGTTGGCGCCCTGGAGGAACGTGCCGATCTGATCGAGACCGACGTTGTACTGGGAAACCGGCTGCGGATTCACCTCCACTCGAACCGCGGGAAGCGAGCTTCCCCCCACATACACCTGACCAACGCCATTCACCTGCGAGAGCTTCTGCGCAAAGACCGAGGAAGCGATATCGTACAACTGCGGCCTCGGCACCACATCCGACTCCAGCGTCATCAACATAATCGGCGAGTCGGCCGGATTAATTTTCCGGTAGCGGGGGGGAAACGGAAGATTGGTGGGGAGGTAGCCCGCCGCGGCGTTAATGGCCGCCTGCACGTCGCGCGCCGCGCCGTTAATATCGCGGCTCAAATCAAACTGCAGCGTGACTCCGGCCTGTCCCACGCCACTTCGGGAGGTCATTTCCGTGACCCCCGCGATGCGCGTGAACTGCTTCTCCAGAGGAGTCGCCACGGACCCCGCCATCACGTCGGGACTTGCTCCCGGCAGGTTGGCGAAAACATAGATGGTCGGGAAGTCGACTTCCGGCAGCGCCGAAACCGGCAAAAGCGTATAGGCGATGCCGCCGGCGAGCGTCAGCGCGATGAGCAGCAGCGTCGTGGCTACCGGTCTTTGAATGAAGGGCCTGGAAATGCTCATAAATTCTCGCCTCAGCCGAGGGAAGGCAGGGAATGCAGATCGTCGCTTTCTTCCGAACTGCGGGACCGGGCCAACCAGGCCGCGATTCTGCCGAAAAACAAATAGATCACCGGAGTGGTGAAGAGCGTCAGCACCTGGCTGACCAGCAATCCGCCGATGATGCAAATCCCGAGCGGCTTACGCAACTCGGAACCGACGCCGCTGCCGAAGGCCAAGGGCACCGCGCCGAGCAGCGCCGCCATGGTGGTCATCATGATGGGACGGAAGCGCAGGAGGCACGCCTGATAGATCGCCTCCTCCGGAGATTTCCCTTCGTTGCGTTCCGCTTCGAGCGCAAAGTCGATCATCATGATGGCGTTCTTCTTCACAATGCCAATCAGCAGGATGATGCCGATCAGCGCAATGACATCCAGATCCATTTTGAACAACACCAGCGCCAGGATCGCGCCGACGCCGGCCGACGGCAGGGTCGAAAGAATGGTGACGGGATGGATGAAGCTTTCGTACAGCACGCCGAGAACGATGTACACCGTGATGATCGCCGCCAGAATCAGGATCGACTCGTTGGCCAGCGACAACTCGAACGCGCGGGCGGTTCCCTGGAAGCTCGGTTCGATGCTGGCGGGCATACCCAGGTCCCGCGTAACCTGCTTAATCCGGTCGACAGCCGCGCCGAGAGACGCTCCTGGAGCCAGATTGAAGGAAAGAGTCACCACCGGGAACTGGCTCTGATGATTGATCGTGATGGGCGACGGGATCATTGTGGCGTTCATGAGAGACCGCATCGGAGCGGGCGGGAGCGCCGCCGCGCCGGTCAGAGCGGTATTGGTCCCGGCCAAGGCGATGGTGGACGCCAGATTCTGGGAGGCCGATCCGATCGGCACATACTGGTCCTTCAGGGAGCTGGCGTCCTGGCGGTATTGGCGCGCGACCTCCAGAATGACGTGGAACTGATTGGTCTGCGTGTAAATCGTCGACACTTGCCGCTGTCCGAAGGAATCGTAGAGCGCGTCGTCGATGTTCTGGGGCGTGATGCCCAGCCGGCCCGCGGTATCACGGTCGATATTGACCTGCAGTCCCAGGCCATTGTTCTGCTGATCGCTCGCGACATCGCGCAGTTCCGGGATTTCCTTCATGCGCTCGACCAGGCGCGGGACCCAGGTATCGAGCAGAGCCTTGTCGGGCGCATCCAGCGCGTACTGGTATTGCGTCCGGCTGATGCGGTCCTCCACGGTCAGATCCTGCACCGGCTGCATGAAGAGCTGGATGCCCGCCACCTCTTGCAGCTTGGGATTCAGCCGCCGGATCACATCGACGGCGGAAACGCCGCCGCGCTGTTCGAGCGGTTTCAGCGTAATCTGGATACGGCCGCTATTCATGGTCGTGTTCACGCCGTCGGCCCCGATGAAAGAGGTGAGATTCTCCACCGCCGGGTCCTGGCGGATCACCTCGACCAGGCGCTGCTGCAGCCGGGACATGGCGGGAAACGAGACCGTCTCGGGCGCCTGCGAGATCCCCAGAATAGCGCCCGTATCCTGCACCGGGAAGAAGCCTTTGGGGACGATTTGGTACAGGTAAATCGTGAGTCCCAGCGTGGCCAGAGCCACGAGCAGCGTCATCGGCTGATGGCGCAGCACCACCTGGACCATCCGGCCGTACAGTTCGATGGTTTTGACGAAGCACCACTCCGACCAGCGGTACAGCTTCCCTTGTTCGGATTCCGGATGGTGCTTTAGAATACGAGCCGCCATCATGGGCGTGAGGGTCAGCGAGACGAACGCCGAAAATATGATGGTGACCGCGAGCGTCACGGCGAATTCGCGGAACAGGCGGCCCACGATATCGGCCATGAACAGTAACGGAATCAGCACGGCGATCAGCGAGACCGTCAGCGACACGATGGTGAATCCAATCTCCGCCGATCCCCTGAGCGCGGCCTCCATGGGAGACTCGCCCATTTCCAGATAACGCGTGATGTTTTCGATCATCACGATGGCGTCGTCCACCACGAAACCGGTCGAAATCGTGAGCGCCATCAGGGAAAGGTTGTCCAGGCTGTATCCCAGCAAGTACATGACGGCGAACGTACCCACCAGCGAAAGGGGCACGGCGACGCCGGGAATAATCGTGGCCGAGGCGCTGCGCAGAAACAGAAAGATGACCATCACGACCAGCGCCGTGGTGAGCATCAACTCGAATTCGACGTCCTCCACCGACGCGCGAATGGTGGTCGTACGATCGCTGATGACGCGCACGCCGATCCCTGGCGGGAGGGAGGCTTCAATCTGCGGAAGCAGGGCCTGCACCGTATCGACGACGCCGATGATATTCGTGCCGGGCTGGCGCTGAATATTCAGGACGATGGCCGGATCGGCGTTCACCCAGGCGGCCAGCTTGGTGTTTTCCGCGCCGTCAATGATGGTGGCGACGTCGGAAACGCGCACCGGCGCTCCGTTGCGGTAGGCGATGATGATGGGCCCGTACTGCGCACCGCGCTGCAGTTGATCGTTGTCGTTAATCGTCCACGCCTGATCCGGTCCGTCGAAAATGCCCTTGGCCTGGTTCACGTTAGCGCTCGCCAGTGCCGTTCGCAGGGTCTCCATGCTCAAGCCGTAGGAGGCCAGCGCCGTGGGATTCGCCTGCACCCGCACCGCCGGCCGCTGCCCGCCGCTGATGCTCACGAGGCCGACACCCTTGAGCTGGGAAATCCTCTGGGCCATGCGCGATTCCGCCAGTTCCTCCACTCTCGGCAGGGGCACCGTAGAGGAAGTAATGGCCAGCGTCAGAATCGGGGCGTCGGCGGGGTTTGTTTTACTGTAGACGGGAGGAACGGGAAGATTGGGGGGAAGAAAGTTCGAGGCCGCATTGATGGCGGCCTGCACTTCCTGCTCGGCGACATCGATGCTGAGATCGAGCGAAAACTGCAGCGTGATCAAGGAACTGCCAAACGAACTGATCGACGTCATCTGCGTCAATCCGGGCACCTGGCCGCACTGCTTCTCGATCGGCGCGGTAATCGAGGACGTCACTACCTCCGGGCTCGCGCCGGGGTAAAACGTCTGGATTTGCATGGTCGGGTAGTCCACTTGAGGGAGCGCCGAAACCGGCAGTTGCCGGAAAGCGACGAAGCCGATGAGCACTACGCCGGCCATCATCAGCGACGTAGCCACCGGCCTCAGGATGAAAATCCGGGACGGGCTCACTGACTCACGCCTCCACTGACTGGACCGCTATTTCCGCCCTGTCCCTTGGGGAAGCTGCCGTCGCCCTTCTTGAAACCGCCGCCGCCTTTTTTGAAGTTTCCTTTTCCTTTGCCAGTACCGTCGCTGCCGCCGGGGTTGTTGCCAGTGGCGTCAACACCAGGCGGACTGTCCAGTTCTCCCGCCTTTCGAATTCTGACCTGGGCTCCGTCAATCAGCCTGTCGGTGCCGTCGACCACCACTCGCTCGCCGTCCGAGAGGCCGCTCACGATGTCGGTGATCACATCGGTTGCGACGCTCGTCTTTACGGTTTTCAGGTGGACCTTGGAATCGTCGTCCACCACATATACAAACGTGCCCTGCTGGCCGTTTTGGATCGCCACGTTGGGGACCACGAGTTGATTGCCGAGCGTATCGACCAGCAGGCGGATATTGACGAATTGCTGGGGGAAAAGAGCATTATCCTTGTTGTCGAAAACCGCCTTCATCTGCGCGGTGCCCGTCGTATTGTTGATCTGGTTATCGAGGGTGAGGAGCACTCCGGTGGCAAGCTTTTTGGAATTGTCGCGGTTCCACGCCTCCACCGTCAGGTGCGCGCCCGCCCGCAGCTTTTGCGTGACTTGCGGAAGGCTGTCCTCGGGAACGGTAAAAAGCGCGGCGATCGGCTGGAGCTGCGTGATCACCAGCATGCCGTTGGCGTCGGACGCGTGGACGATGTTGCCGGGGTCCACCTGGCGCAGGCCGACCACCCCGGTAATCGGGGCGGTGATGTGGGCGTAAACCAATTGCAGCTTGGCGTTATCGACGTTGGCCATGTCCTGCTTAATCGTGGCTTCGTATTGCGCGACCAGCGCCGTCTGCGTATCCAACTGCTGTTTCGGGATCGCGTCGTTGGCGATCGCTCCTTTATAACGCTCCAGATCGAGCTTCGCGTTGTTCAGCAGAGCCTGATCGCGCGCCAGCGTGGCTTGCGCCAAATCCAGTTGGACCTGATAGGGCCGCGGATCGATCTCGATCAGGAGCTGCCCCTCCTTGACGAAATCGCCTTCGTTGACATCCACTTTCATCAACTGCCCGTCGACCCGCGACTTCACCGTCACCGTGTAAAAAGCGGTCACGTTCCCGAGGCCATTCAAAAAAACCGGCACGCTCGCGCGCGAGGTCTTGGCGACTACCACAGGCACGGGTCCGAGACCAGCGCCGCCTTTCCCGAAACCGCCGCCGCCCTTGCCTTTGCCTTTCCCTTTGCCGCCTTGCGCCACCGCAGGCTGGCTGGCGCGCCATACAGCATAACCCGCCACGCCCGCGACGATCAGCAGAAAAAGAACCCAGATTAGAGCACGTCTCTTTGATTTTCTAGGGGTTGGCGGTATGCGTTCATGTTGGCCGGGTATTTCCACATCCGGCAGCGATTCAGGAGGAGTCATGTTTGTGGGCATTCAAACGGCCTTGTTCGATATCTATATCTATAAATGTAAATGACTGACTCAAGAGCCTCCGGGTAACATCTCCGGTACTCCCGAGCCAGGGAATTTTCTCGGACCATCTTCCGGCAGTTGGTCGAAAGCATTTCGCACTCGACCGGGAGGGCGCTCGGCATACAATTAAGACAGCTCAGAACGATGGTAGCAAAGTTGCGGACATAGCGGGTGCGTCATTTCACCCTCCAGGTGAGCTCATCCCATCGTTTGCAATGGAGCTAAACTGATGAATTTTAAACATCTTTCACCGCTACATTCGAACAGAGCCGGCATCGAAGCGACCACCAGGCGCGTCCGGCTTCTCCGGCATGTCTAATCCTGACCGGAGGCGCGGCTAATGGGCTTTTGCCCGAACCGCGTCCCGGCATCTTTCGTTGTTGATGAAGACGTCCCGCGAGTAGCTCTGGACGAGCTTCACTTGTTTACCAGCCTTAAAAAGTACGTGCAGCGGGCCACCCTCGGTCGCGCCGGGAACAGGGTCCGGCCGAGTGACCCATATGTTCTTCGCATCGTAGCCGATCGGCACCGTCTCGCCGGGCGCGGCCCAGACCGTCCAGGCGGGGTGGGCCTTGGTCAAATAGTTTTTCGACTTGTCGGTCCAGTTCATGACGGGGACCCTCTGATAACCGACCAGGATCTTGTTGTCCGCCTCGAAACAGTAGTAATAATAGCTCGGCCCGAAAAAGCAGTTGTCGCAAAGCAATTCGGCGCGATCCAGTAGTTTGGCTTGCGCTTGCTGCGGGGCCGGTTTCGCCGCGAAACAAATGGGCGCGGCCAGTGCTGCGGTTATGCAGACTGACGTCCGAACAAGGAAGCGGATGTAAGAATACGAGATCATTTCCTTAAGTTTACCGCAGCGCGGCGAGCGTCCTCGGGGACCGCAGCTGGCTGGCTCACGCGCCGCGCAAGGGCTAAGCCGTACGCCACGCGGGTCCGGCTTTTAAAAGACTCACGCGCGCGGCAAAAGGTAACCCCGTCCGGAAATGAGGCCGTTATTATGTCGTTATTATGTGGTTAGGCGGCTTTCGGATAGACTTTTTCGGATAGACTGCGGAAGGACGGCTTCCATGCGCACTTGGCCTATCTTGTTCTGCGTCTTATTGCCCGTGCTCGGACTCATGGCGTTCGGCCTCCCGGCGCGGGCCGCCGAAAAAGCGGCGTATGACAGCAACGGCCGCATCATCAGCCTGCTCTCCGCGGCCGAGGATCTGGCGGTGAATTCGAGCGTCGTCGCCGTGCTCCCGAGCGGCCGCCGGATTCCGCTTCAGGTTCGCGGCGCATCGAATGGAAGCATGGGCGGAGCCGTGCGGCAAGGGGATGCACTGGCGTGGGCGGCGCCGTTTGCGCTCCCGGACGGCTCCAGGGGGCGTATGGAAATGCGCTCTTTCGAGGATGCCTCCTCGGTCCGCTATTCGGTGGCCGTCACCGCGGAGACGAATCTGGACGTCGACGCGATCGAGTTCGTAATCGACATCCCGCGCCAGGCATTTTTAGACGGGCGCCTGGCGCCCGAAGGCGCCGCTCACTCCGTTGCGGAGCCGATCAAGCTTGGACCGGTGAAGCCTCGCGACTCGGCCTTTTTTCGAGGCGCGGCGACGGCGTTCCACCTTGAAGACGCCGCCGGCGTGCGTACGCTGGACATCTCGTTCGAGCAACCCCAGGACCCCGCTGTGCTCGACCGCTGGGATAGCGCGGGACGTTCTTATCAACTGCGCGTACCCTTGAAGCGCGGTCGTTGGTCCGCGAGCGAGAGCAGGGTCGTCGCGGCGACCCTGCGGCTGACGGAGAAAGCCATAATTCCGCCGCTTGCTCATCTGACGGTGGACACTTCGCGTCCGCGCTACACTTTTCAGGGTTTCGGAGGCAACTTTTGCTGGGATAACCGCTCGCCCGTCGCCGCTTATATGCTCGGCCATCTCAAAATCGCGTGGGCGCGCACGGCGATGAAATTGGTCGACTGGGACAAACAACGCGATCATCCCGGACCGGAGCTTCGTGCCGATTTCGAGGTCATGCAGCGCTTGCAGAAAATGGGCGTGCCCTTCGTCATCAGCGTCTGGTCGCTGCCCGAACGCTTCTATACCGATCCGAACGAAAAGCCTCCCACCGCTTTCGGGCGCGACATCGACCCGGAAAAGTGGAGCGAGTTGCTCGATCTGATCGGCGATTACTTGCTCTACGGGAAGCGTGAATACAATGTCGAGCCCGATCTGTTCTCGTTCAATGAGGCGAACATTGGAATCAATATCGGCCTCTCTCCCGAAGCTCACGCAAAGGCGATCGAACGCATCGGCACATATTTTCAAAAACTGGGATTGAAGACAAAGATGCTGCTGGGCGACACGGCCGGACCTCGGGACACGCACAACTTCGCGCTCGCGGCCGCTTCCGATCCGGCAGCGGCCGACTTCCTGGGCGCGGTCGCGTTCCATTCGTGGAGAGGCGGCAGCCGCGAGCAGTATTCCGCATGGGGAGATCTGGCGCAGTGGCTCAACCTGCCCTTGCTGGTCACCGAGGTGGGCGTGGATCCGTCCGCGTATTTCACGCGCGCCTGGGACAGCTATGACTACGGCCTGAGGGAAGCGCGTATGATACAGGAACTCCTGACCTTCGCCCAGCCTCAGGCCATGCTCTTCTGGCAGTACACCGACGATTACGCGCTCGCTCGGGTCCGAGCGGACGGCGCGGTGGAACCAAGCGCGCGTTTCTGGATGATGAAACAATTCGCCGACCTCACCCCGCCCCACAGCGACGCGTTCGCGGCCTCGTCCGACCAGCCGAGCGTGCTGTTCACCGCGTTTCGAGGCGGCAATGACTACACGCTGCACGTCCTGAACCTCGGCGCGGGACGGTCGATTGAGGTAACCGGCGTTCCTGATCTGGATTGGCGGGGAATCGCGACCACGGAGAGTGCTCCGTATCAGCAGGAACCAGCAGTTCGATCCAAGGCTCACACGATGACTCTGGAAATTCCAGGGCGGTCGCTAATTACGCTGACCGGGCACTTGCCGTAAGTAACCTACGGCCTCCGTATTGAAAGCCGTCACGCCCCAAAGCGGGTCCCTCTCTCGCTCGGGATGACAACGTTGAAAGTTGACGGCTCTGACAGATGACAGCCTTGATGGAGGCAGGATGACCGGTTCTTCCTTTGGGTGAAGGACCGATCAATCCTGTCGGCTATTTGGTCGCCATTACCGGTACGAATTTCTGGATTCGCTTGGCTTGCTCCACCTCGCCGGTGTAGATGTTTCCCTGCGCGTCCGTTCCAATGGCATTGATCCAGTGGAATTGGCCGGCGTACTTGCCGTTGCGGCCGAACGATCCGAGCGTTTTACCGGTCTTGTGGTCCAGAATCCATACGTGATCGTTGGTTCCGTCCGCCACATACATGTACTTTTGATCCGGATCTTTCGAGAAGACCATTTTGTAGGTGGTGCCGCACGGAGGCATCTTCGTGTTGGGAGGAAGGCCGCCGCAATCGGGGCCGCGCGAGGGCGTGTTGGGAGACACGTAATAATCCTTCACCCACTTGCCCTGCTTGGTGTAAATCGAAATGCGATCCTGGCCGCGCTCGCCGACGTAGACGAGTCCGTCCTTGTCGAACTCCGCGAAGTGCAGGTCGGGGACGAAATTCTTCTCCTCGGGAGGAGGCGCGCCGGTCCACTTATAAGGCGGAATCAGATCGTTGGTGATCTCGCTGAGGGGCATTCCGTGACCTCCCCAGCCGCGCTTGAACGCGCCGGTATCCATGTCGTAAACGAGCACGCGTTTCCAGTTGATGATGTAGATCTCGCGGGCGTCTTCGTCGAGATTAAAACGCCCCTTGGAAACCAGCATATCTGTCTGCTGATTGTTCTCCTTGAGCGGCGGCCCGTCCTTCGGCGGACGATGGCCGAAGTCCCAGAGCAGCTTGCCGTCGCGCGAGAACTTCAGGATGCTATCCTGCGCCGCGGTTCCGGCAATCCAGATGTTGCCCTCGCGGTCAGCGATGATGGTCTGCAACGCGGTGGGCCACTGGGGGATGTATCCCGGGCCTCCCCAAGCGTGGACCACATTGCCTTCCTGGTCGAGCTCGATGGCCTCGGGTCCGCGGACGCAGCAGTCAATCCGCGGCGGATTTCCGTCGCCGCCGATTTCGTCGCCATCGGCCGCCTGCGCGCGATTCAGGAACCAGACGTGGCCGGTCTTTTCTTCCACAAAGAGGCCGGTCACCTGCTGCATGCTCCAGCGATTCGGCAAGGGCTTCGGCCAGAACGGGTCCACTTTGAACAGAGGAGCGCCCTGCGCGTCGACGGCCTGCACCGGGCCTTTGGTCTTCGCCGCCTTTGCGGGTTTCTTTTCCGCTTGCAGGCGGCCGCCTGAAATCGTCATGAGCGCCAATACAAAGCAGATTCCAAGGACCAGCGCGAACCATCCGGGTCGTGGCTTGCTATTCACGGGACTCTCCTCCTTCTTCACATTGAGCCAATTCGGAATATAACGCTATCACATTTAGCGGCGTTAGACCGCTCCTCTGGTGACGGCTCCGTCCCGGTCCCGGCGATTCTCGCCGCAGGGCGAGCGCCCTGAAGCACGCTTTCAGGTATAGTGTTTACGATGCGTGCGGGCATTGATCCAGTGATCCAATGTTAGCGGCCATAAGAGGGAGATACCAGTGAGTAAATCCAAGAAGACCTCAGTCGATCGTCGCAGTTTCTTTAAGAGCGCAGCGGCCGGAGCAGCGGCGCTGGCAACCACCGCTCCCGCCGTAGAGGCTCAACGCGAAGGCAATGCAACGGGCACGGCATCCACCCCTGAAAGCGTACTCCTCGCACAGGGGGGTGCACCGCCGCCGACGCCGGAACAACTCGCGCGCGATGCCGGAAACGTGCGGCCGCCGGCGACCGCGCGCGCCGTCACGCGTCCCGGTTCCGATCTCATGGTCCAGGCGTTCCGGGACCTCGGCCTCGTTTATGTGGCGGCGCAGGCGGGATCGACTTTCGAAGGCATACAGGAATCGGTCATCAACTACGGGAACCCTCCGAACAAGATGCCGGAGTTCATTACCGCGCTGCACGAAGAATCCGCCGTGGCGATCGCGCATGGGTACGCGAAGGCTGAAGGCAAGCCGATGCTCGCGCTGCTGCACGGGACGATCGGCATTCAGCACGCATCGATGGCCATCTACAACGCCTATTACGACCGCGCGCCCGTCGTGATGGTGGCGGGAAACGATCGCGGCGATATTCCTTCGCACACCGCCCACGACATGGCGGGGATGGTGCGAAGTTTCACGAAATGGGACGCCCAGCCGAAGACGCTCGACGAGGCGCTGGCGGCGATCCATCGGGCCTACAACGAGGCGATTACGCCTCCCATGGCGCCGACCTTGGTGGTGATGGATTCGGAGCTGCAAAAAATGGACGCTCCGGGCTACAAGCTTCCTCCTTACAAAGGGCCGGTGTTTACGACGGCAGACTCGACTCGAACGAAGGAAATCGCGAGGGCCCTGGTGGAAGCGCAAAATCCGCGGATCGCGGTGGGACGCCTGCGCACTCCTCAGGGTGTGATGCTGGCCGTTCAGTTGGCCGAGTTAGTCGGCGCATGCACCAGCACGGCCGCGGCCAACGGTCCCATGAGTTTTCCGCAGCGCCATCCTCTGTGCGGACCCGGCGCGGATACGGCCTACGATTACACGCTGGGCCTCGAAACTCGTGGAGCGCAAGCATCCATCATTGGTCCCGATCTGCCGACGATCGTCGCGCAGAGAGATCCGGCGAATATCGGATTCGGCGGTCTCGATCCTAACGGCAATGGAGCCAGAGGCGGGCGCGGGGGCGCCGCAAGCGCTCCTCCGATCCAAGCTGACGCCGAGGCCAGCTTGCCGGCCATCATCGATGAAGTAAAGCGGCTGATGACGACGGATAAGAACAGGCTGGTGGAGGATCGCACGGCCAAGCACGCCGCGGCGAACCAGCAGGCGCACGTTCAGGCGGTGCGGCAAGCCGTCGAAGGCATGAGAGCGGGCTGGAATGGAAGTCCGATCAGCACGGCCCGCGTCTACGCGGAACTGTGGCCCTTAATCATGAACGAGGATTGGTGCCTTTCCTCTCCCACCTTCTTCTCCGGCGGTCACAATGTGCGGATCTGGGATCATAACAAACCGTACAGCTGCCTGGGCGGTCAAGGCGCGGGCGGCATGGGGTACGGCGCACCGGCGTCGGTGGGCGCGGCGCTGGCGGCGAGGGATCATGGCCGAATCGTGGTCAATATCCAATGCGACGGCGATCTCAACTACGCTCCCGGCGTGCTATGGACGGCGGTGCATCACAAGCTTCCGCTGCTGACCATCATGCACAACAATCGCGCCTGGCATCAGGAGTTCATGTACGTCTCGTTCATGACCGGCGTGCGCGGGCGCGGCACGGACCGCGCGTGGATCGGCAGCACGCTGCGCGATCCCTACATCGACTACACGAAGATGGCCGCAGGCTACGGCATGGCGGGCGAAGGGCCGATTTCCGATCCGACGCTGCTGGCGGCCGCGTTGAAGCGCGGCGTCGAGACCGTGAAACGCGGCGAACCGTACATGATCGACGTGATCACGCAGCCGAGATAGGAGGACGACATGACGAGAATTCGAAAATCAACCGTCGTGTTTGCGATCCTCGGGCTGCTGATGGTTTCGGCCGCAGGCCTGAACGCGCAGGGGCGCAGCGGCCGGGGAGGGGCTCTTCCTAACAATCCTCCGCCCACGAGTCCGGTGACCGGCGATCCCGTGAACGGCAAGGCGCTGTTCTTCGCCTATAGCTGTTACGCCTGCCACGGCTACAACGGCGAGACCGGACAGCGCGCCTTCGTGGGGAACTGGGGGCATCTCGGGACCGAGCAGGAGTTCATCGCGTTTCTGCGGGCCCGCGGAAACGTGGCGCCGGAACCCAAATCCACGGGGATGCCGAATTTCGCAGAGAATACGATGTCCGACAAACTGGCGAAGGACATTTACGCTTACATCCGAAGTTTCAAGAGCAACGCGCCGCCGCTGAAGGATATTCCGGCGCTGAATGCCATCATCGACGCGGCGTCGAAGCCGGCGTCGAAGTAGCCGGATTGATTCGTCGAGGGTTGCTTCCCGTGCGGATGGAAAGCAAACAGCCGATCCCTCGACTTCGCTCGGGATGACAATTCTGTATTTGTAACTTAGCGGGTTGGCTTCACTTGCTGTTCTTCAGGAACGTTCCCTTCTCCAGATCCTGAAAGGCCTGCTGGAGCTGTTGCTGCGTGTTCATCACGATGGGCCCGTACCAGGCCACCGGCTCCTCCAGCGGCTTTCCCGACACCAGGAGAAAACGAATCCCGTCCTCGCCCGCGTGCACCACGACTTCATCACCGTTGTCAAAGAGAATCAGCGAGCGATCGCCGGCCTCGGCAGGAGGCTTCGTGTCCGCCCATCCGACGGATTCGGTGGGTACAGATAGCGGGCCTGAGGCGTTGCAGAATTTCCCGCTCCCCGCGAAAACGTATGCAAAGGAGTGATGCGTGGTTTCCACCGGCAGGGTCTTGGTTCGCCCCGGAGGCACAGAGACGTCGAGATAAATAGGATCTGCAGCAATCCCATCGACCGGGCCTTTCTTGCCCCAAAACGTTCCACACACGATGCGCACGTGGGTGCCGTCGTCGTCGGTGATCTTCGTAACATCGCCCGCCGCGATCCCCTGATAGCGGGGAGCGGTCATTTTGAGCGCCGCAGGAAGGTTCGCCCACAGTTGGAAGCCGTGCATCCTGCCCACCTCGTCGCCCTTGGGCATCTCCTGGTGGATAATTCCGCTTCCCGCGGTCATCCACTGGATGTCGCCTGGCCCGATTACACCGCGATTCCCCATGCTGTCGCCATGGTCGACCGTTCCCGCCAGAACATACGTGATGGTTTCAATCCCGCGATGCGGATGCCACGGGAAACCCGCGAGATAATCCTCCGGAACGTCATTCCGGAAATCGTCCAGCAGGAGGAACGGATCGAAATCGCTCGTTTTGCCGAATCCGAAAGCCCGGCGCAGGTGCACGCCCGCTCCTTCAATAGTCGGCTTAGCCTGGGTTAGGCGCTTCACGGGACGAAGGGACATGCGGCCTCCATTACTGGGAATTCTATATTAGAGGCGCGAAGGCGTCAAAAGTTTCAACCGAAATACGTCGAGTGCAGACCGGCGGCGCGGAACATCGCCGTAGAAGACCGCCATAAATGATATCTCCGATAATTATCTGGTCCGCCGGATACGTTTATGGCATCATATCCGCAGAGCCGTATCGTCGCATCTTTCGACTGTTCCCGCGGCGGACGGCCAGTCATACGGACCGTCGATGACATTCCGGATCTTCCGCCCTATTGAGCTTGTGCGTAACAACTCGACAGCGCTCCCGCTCTGAATACTTATCAGAAAGGAGTCCACAGAGATGGAAGAATGCAGCCATTTAGACCAAATTCAAGATGTCGAGCCGCACACACGCGGTTGCGAGGAATGCCTGAAGACGGGAGATCAATGGGTACATCTTCGCCTGTGCCTCATCTGCGGGCATGTCGGCTGCTGCGATTCGTCTAAAAATAAGCACGCAACCAAACACTTTCACCACACCAAGCATCCCATCATGCGCTCTCTGGAACCCGGAGAAGAGTGGGGATGGTGTTACGTGGATCAAATGGAGCTGGACTTTGCCTGATGTAATTCTGCATCAAACCTAAATCTTGCTTCAGATCATCTAATTCCGAAGGAGCGTCTCCGGATGTTCGAAAGCATTCTCTGCCAGGTGACGGATTTCGACCCGGCGATTGTCGAATCCTTGATCGAGCTCGCGGTGGAAATAGCGCGCGAAGGACGGGAAGGAAGGCGCATTGGCACCTTATTCACGCTCGGGGATGAAGAGGGGGTCCTGGCGAGATCGCGCTCTTTGATTTTGAATCCGCTCGAAGGCCATCCGGACGGCGTGCGGCACATTGACGATCCCAATCTCCGCGGCACCATCAAGGAATTGGCGCAATTGGACGGCGCGTTTGTCGTCAGCGCAACAGGAGTCTTCCTCGCCGCGTGCCGTTATCTGGATGCGGCGGCTTCGCCCGTTGATGTGCCGCTGGGCCTCGGCAGCCGCCATATAGCCGCCGCCCACATCAGCTCGGCGACGCGCGCGGTTGGCATCGTGGTATCGGAAAGTGCGGTCGTCCGGCTGTTCTGTCACGGCCATTTGATCGGCGAAATCATTCCGGAACTATGGATGTTAAAGCGCTACGAATTCCAGACCGGCAGCCCGACAGTGAAGGAAACCGTGGGAGATCTCGCGGTGATTACCCCGCGCCGGCGCAGGGGCGCAACATCGGCGGTCGCAAAACCAGTGGCCGCAAAACCGTCACAGTCATGATCCTGTGTCAAGTAACCTTCTGCCAACTAACAACGGCGTGAACGGAGGCATTCGTGCTTGCTGCATCGGAAGATGTCGAGAATCGGAGCGCGCTGCTAGGACGCCTGGCGGAAGCGCGCAGGCAAACGGACAAGCTCTTCGACCTGGTGAGGCCGGATTCGCTGTACGAACGTCCGATCCCCGAGAGACACCGTATTATTTTCTACCTGGGGCATCTGGAGGCGTTCGATTGGAATCTTCTCCGCCCACGCGTTACGAATTCGAAAGCGTTCGATCCGGAGTTCGACCGCCTGTTTGCATTTGGCATAGATCCCGTCGACGGAGGTCTGCCTTGCGATCAGCCTTCCGACTGGCCTAGCGAACCGCAAATCCGGAATTACCGGGATCGGATTCGGACCACCCTCGACGCCGCGCTCCCGGATCGAAGCTTCAGCGATTGGGCTGGGGATGAATCTCCGCGCCTGCTGTTAAATGTCGCGATCGAACACCGGCTCATGCACGCGGAGACTCTCGCATACATCCTGCACCAGTTACCGTATGAGCAAAAAAGAAGCGAGCCGCAGATAACGGCTCCCGACGCCGGACAGCTACGAACGGAAATGGTCACAATTCCTGCCGGCCCTGTCACGCTCGGCATGCCGCGCGATCCGGTGAACTTCGGATGGGACAACGAATACGAAGCCGCAACAGTGGATGTGCCGGCCTTCGCCATCGATCGCTACAAAGTAACCAACGGTGAATTCCTCAAGTTCGTAGAAGCTGGTGGATACCAGAGACGGACTTTGTGGAGTGCCGCAGATTGGGACTGGAAAGAAGCACGGGGAATCGCGCATCCCCTTTTCTGGTCGAAAGCGGATGACGGCGAGTGGCTTTATCGGGGGATGTTCCAAGAGATCCCCTTGCCGCTGGATTGGCCTGTTTACGTCAGTCACGCGGAGGCCGGCGCCTACGCGACATGGGCGGCAAAAAGATTGCCCACGGAGGCCGAATGGCAACGTTCCGCGCGTGGCACGGCGGGCGGTCACGAACAAGACTTTCCGTGGGGCGCGGAGATCCCCGAATCCAGGCACGGATATTTTGATTTGGCGCGCTGGGACCCGTCGCCGGTGCACGCCTTTCCGGGGGGCCGGAGTGCATTCGGCGTGGAAGGCCTCTTGGCAAATGGATGGGAGTGGACTTCGAGCCTCTTCGAGCCCTTGCCTGGATTCCAGCCCTTTCCTTTTTACGAAGGCTATTCCGCGAACTTTTTCGATGGAATGCATTTTGTGATCAAGGGAGGGTCCCCACGCACCGAGCGATGCATGCTGCGGCGCTCTTTTCGCAATTGGTTCCAGCCTCATTATCAGTATGTTTACGCGGGATTTCGTTGCGCCGGGACGTGAACTCACCCTGAGGAAACAATATGCTCACCAATATGATGGTTGCCGATACCGCACACGATTTCGCCGCGGACATTCGGTCCGGCCTCCTGAAGCCGGGGCAAAAGGAGCTGCCATCGAAGTATCTGTACGATACCTTGGGCTCGAAGCTTTTCGAAGCAATCACAGAGTTGCCCGAGTACGGATTAACGCGGGCGGACGAGAGACTCCTTCGAGGGCACGCATACGAAATTGCGCAGCGAATTCCCGGCGACGTCGTCGTTTGCGAGTTAGGAAGCGGAAGCGGGACCAAGACGCGGTGGGTTCTGGAAGCGATCTCCAGACGACGCCGTACGTGCTACTTTCCGATTGAGATCTCGCGGGCCGCACTTGCGATTTGCCGCCGCGAGTTGGCCGATATGGATTCCGTGGGGATTGTCGGCCTCGAACGCGAATACATCGATGGCCTCCTCGAAGTGGCGGCCCGGCGGCGGGAAGACCAGCGCCTTTTAGTTCTTTTCCTGGGCAGCACGATCGGAAACTTCAGCCATCCGGCCGACACGGACTTTTTGCGCGAAATTCGGGCGATCCTGCAGCCCGGAGATGCTCTGCTGCTGGGGACCGATTTGGAAAAACCGGTTGCACAACTCTTGAAGGCCTACGATGATCCCTTGGGAGTCACGGCCGCGTTCAACCTGAATCTGCTCGCCCGTGTCAATCGGGAACTGCAAGGCTATTTCGACCTCGATACCTTCGAACACAGAGCGAAGTTCAACTCCAGCACGCGGAGCGTCGAAATGCACCTGCAATCCAGGCGAAAGCAAACGGTCGCCATTCGGGGGGCGGATCTAAACGTAGTCTTTGAAGAAGAGGAAACGATCTGGACGGAAAACAGCCGCAAGTATTCCCTTCCGGACGTTGACCGCATGGCCGAGGCGGCAGGATTCTTCTGCGAAGCCCGGTGGATCGACCAGGAATGGCCGTTTGCCGAAAGCTTGCTAAAGGCCAGTTAGTGCGAGTTCCTGTCTCTTGTCCGTCCCGGCGCGTCTCTTCCGCTCGCTATTTATGAGATCCTCGTGCTCGGGAGCCTGGTTGCTGCCCATCGCGAGGAAAGATCGTATATGGCGCGGATTGCAGTCACCTTTACCTTCCACAGCGGCGTAAAGCGACACTTATTCCGCAACGTCCGACTGGCGGGAAGCTGGGATGCCTCAGGACATTTTTCCGATCATTGGACCGTTGCGCCAATGACGGCTTCGCTCGACGAGACTGGTTGCGACGCGTTCAGCGCCAGCGTGTGGTTTGATCCCAGCCAGACGGGGCTTGTTTTCCGATGGGGCGTGGCCGCGGATGTCATGGGAGCGCCGAATACTTGGGTCGTGGTGACGGAGGTGCCGGATGAAACCTCGAAACAGCGGTTTCGAAGCTTTGTTCTGGCGGCGGACGAGCCCCGCCAAGAATACTGGTTCGCGACGGGGCGGAGGTTCGGCGCCCAGAAGTTTTTCCAGCAGGGATCGGCGAGTCCGGGTATTCGATTCGCGGTGTGGGCTCCCCATGCGAGGAACGTCGAAGTGGTTTTCGCTCCCTTTGACGTCGCAAGCGGCGTTCCCACAGGCTATATCGCGGACGACGGCACGGGAGTGGATCCGACGGCTCCGGTGATTCCCCTGGTGCCGACCGGCGGCGGCATTTGGGAGAGCGACATCACGCAGACTCCTATTCTGGCCAGCTTCGACAACTACATCCATCGGCTTTATATGTACCGGATCACCAATGAACAGGGCACTCCCACATATAAAGTCGATATTTTTTCGCGCAACCAGGTGGGCCACGGCGGAGACAACCCATTCGGCGCGCACTATAACGGTTCTTACCTGGATCTGGACGGGATCGTAAGTTGCTCGGTGGTGTCCGATCCGGATAGATTAACCGATGACTTCAACGACACGGGAATTACCAAACAGACGTCCGTCCCGGAAGAGCAATTCTGGGCGAACGAATACACCGCCGGGCGGATTCCTCCGCAAGAGATCGAGGATCTGATTATCTATGAGCTGCACGTGGGCTCGCTGGGGTATCCATCGACATCCGCCGGAACGTTCGCCGATGCGATGACGTTCGTGAACGAATTGACGGACCTGGGCGTGAACGCCGTAGAACTGTTGCCCGTCCTGGAATTCGATGGCGATTTGCAGTGGGGCTATGGAACGTCGCTGTTCTACTGCCTGCAGACCAGCGCGGGCGGCGCGAATCAACTGAAGCATTTCGTGCGCGCGTGCCATCAGCGGGGCATCGCCGTCATCCTGGATGTCGCCTACAATCATTTCGCGACGTCGGACAACGAACGGTCGGAGTGGGGATACGATTCGGATCCGCGTGTCGCGCCGCAGAATAACACGTGGTACTGGTATCAGGGACTGCCGGCCGATTATCCCGGGAATCGCGGCGGCGGTTATTTGAACAATCTGTCGACCGGCTACACACCCCGCTTCCGCGAGGAGAATGTACGCCAGATGTTCACCAGCAGCGCGGCGGCTCTCCTGGACGATTTTCACATCGACGGGCTGCGCGTGGATTTAACGGATGCGATCCACCAAAACAACACGCTGAACGCGACGGGAGAGACCATCGCCAGCGCGAATCTTTACGGAATCAAGTTTCTCCGGGAGCTCGCCCGAACCGTGAAGATCGTGAATCCATCGGCATTTCTGATCGCGGAGGACCACAGCGGCTGGAGCGCGATGACCCAGTCCCTGGACCAGGGAGGCGTGGGATTTGATGCCGTCTGGTACGCGGATTTCTATCATCATTTGATCGGCGACGGAAATTACGGCGACAGCTACGCGAGGCTGCTCAGGGTCGCGGGATTCGGCGCGCCAGGGCCGCTCCATATGGACTATTTCGCCGGAGCCCTGCTGGCGACGCAAAATTGTAAGATCGCGTATCACGAGAACCACGATGAGGCGGGAAATGAATCCGACACCAGGCGCACGATTGCGGTCGCGGTGAATCGCGCGCCGCTGATCGGCGCCACGCGGAGATGCGCCGAGGATCGCTGCCGCTTCGTTTTCGGCATGTCGGCGCTCTCGGCCGGAACGCCTTTGTTTTTGATGGGTGAAGAGATCGGGGCGGCGAAGAATTTCCGGTACAACGATTTCTTTTTGAACAAAGAAGACCTTCTGGGCGAGCGGGCAGGTAACGGGAGATTTCTCTTCCGCTTCTATCAAGATCTCATTCGGCTTGTCACCGCGAAGCCGGCGACGCGATCACGCGCGCTCGACGTGATCTACCGTCACAACGACAACCGAATCATTGCATTCACGCGCACTGCTCCCGATCAGCATCTGCTGATCGTGGCCAGCCTGAACGACGCGCCCTTCGATCACGGGTATGTGGTCTGGACGGACGCGTGGCGGTTGCCGACGGGCGGGTGGCGAGAGATCTTCAATAGCGATGCGGCGATGTATGGGGGGGACAACGTCGGCAACGGCGGCTCAACGCTCCAAGTGTACGGCGGCACGATCAACCCGGTGGTCCCGGCGCGCGGATTCCTGGTATTCGAAAAAGTCAGTTAGCACCTTCCCGCTTGCGCGCTGGTCTATTTCCAAGTCCTAGTTGCCTAGCAGCTTGTTGAAAGAGGGGACAGACCGCTCTGTCCACTCCCACGCTGGCCCATAAAATCAGAACGTTACGCGAGGGGACAGAGTAGTCTGTCCCCTTTTCAACATCCTCCTAGCAGCGCCGGACCGCGTTCTGGGAGACTGAGGGCATGGGAACTCTGCGTCTGGAGCATGTCAGCAAGGACTACGTCACGGAGGGAAACCCCGTGCCCGCTCTGCACGACGTGAGTATCGAGTTTAACCCGGGAGAGTTTGTGGCGCTCGTCGGGCGAAGCGGATGCGGAAAATCCACGCTGCTGAACCTGGCCGGCGCCATGGATTTCCCGACGTCGGGCACGGTTTGGCTGGACGGTGTGAGCACGTCGACGCTCAGCGACATGGCGCTCACGCGGGTTCGGCGCGAGAAGGTCGGCTATGTTTTTCAGAGTTTTCAACTGCTGCCAACACTCTCCGTGATCGAGAACGTCGAATTACCGATGATGCTGGCGGGACAGACGAAGACACGCGTCGCGGCAGGGGAACGATTGCGTTGGGTCGAGATGGACGCATATGCCCAGCGCATGCCGTATCAACTGTCCGGCGGACAGATGCAGCGCGTGGCCATCGCGCGGGCCCTGGCGAACGAACCCTCTCTCCTTCTCGCGGATGAACCGACCGGAAACCTGGATAGCGCGACCAGTGAAGTGATTCTCGCGCTATTGAGGCGCGTTGCCGACGAAAGGAGGACGACCGTTCTGATGGCAACGCATAGCTTGGAGGCGATCGGCGCCGTCGACACCATCGTGCGCATGCAGGACGGCCGCGTGCAGAGCGTAAGCCGCGCGGAAGAACTCTCGCGGAAACGCTAACCCATGGACGCGTTTGCCTTGTTCTATCGTTTGATCCTCCGGCCGTTGAAACGGGAGCGGCTTCGCACCGCTCTCACCGTGCTCGCCGTCGCGCTGGGCGTTGCCGCGGTGCTGGCAATCGAGCTTGCCGGTCAAGCCGCCGCCGGCTCCTTTCGTTCGTCGCTGGAGACGTTGACCGGAAATTCAAATCTGGAAGTAACCGCAGCAGGAGGAATCCCGCCTGAGGTATTCACACGTTTGGCAACGGCGCCGTATCCTTTGAAGCTCCATCCGCGCATTGAAGATTACGGAACCATCGCGGGTAGAGTCAGGCGGACAGTCCCGGTCATAGGCATAGATCTGTTTTCAGAAGGAGGGCTGGGAAAGGCCTCCGATACGGGGGAACGCACGCCGCCGGATTTGCAACTCGACGATTCCATCTGGCTGAGTTCCGCGCTGGGATATAAAAGCGGCGATCGTATCCGCCTGTTGACGAACGACACGGCGTCCGACTTCACGGTGCGCGGTGTATTGGACGCGCAAGGCGGTGACGTGATTCTGATGGATCTGGCACCCGCTACGCGGTTGTTCCGGCGCGGGGGAAAGCTCGACCGGATTCTGATCGAAGCTCCCGCAACGCGCTCCGTGGAGGAGTGGGAGGCGCTTTTGCGCCGCATCGTTCCGGAGGGCGTCGCCATTACGCGGCAGGGTACGCAGACGGACGAGAATCGGCGCATGCTGGAAGCTTTCCGCTGGAATCTTCGGGTACTGAGCTATGTGTCGCTGGCGGTGGGCGCATTCCTGATCTACAACACGATTTCCGTTTCGGTGGTGCGGCGCAGGTTCGAGATCGGAATCCTGCGGGCGTTGGGAACGTCTCGCTACGCGATCCTGGCGGGATTTCTCGGAGAGGCAGGCTGCTTCGGCCTTTTGGGAGGGATGACGGGGATCATTCTGGGGCGCGTCATGGCGGAAGGCGCGGTGAAACTGGTCGCGGCGACGGTCGCATCGCTGTATTTCAGCAGCCGGCCGGCTCCGATCTCGCTTCCGTGGGAAACAGCACTCTGGGCGATCGCCATGGGGATCGGGATCGCCCTTGCCTCGGCTTTAGGACCCGCTTGGGAAGCCTCCAGAGTCGCACCCGTCGAAGCGATGGCGAGAGGGCGGCGCGAGCATCAGGTTCATGTGCACCGGTGGCAGACAGCCGCCGTGGCGGTGATTCTCGCGTGCGCCGCTTGGGTCGCGTCCCGGCAAGACGCCGTGAATGGAAAACCGGTCTACGGCTATGTTTGCGCAGTGCTCTCGATCATGGCGTCCGCGCTCCTGATTCCCGCGCTGGTCTCCGGTCTGGCGGCGGTCACAGCCGGGGTCATCCGCCGCGTATTCGGAGTGGAAGCGCTGCTTGCGACCCGGAGCCTCGCGGGATCGCTGCGGCGAACGTCGGTGCTGGTGGGGGCGCTCTCCACCGCGATCGCGGTCCTCACCGCCGTCGGCATCATGGTGGGGAGCTTTCGAGAAACGGTGGTCGTATGGATGGGCGATATTCTACAGGCGGACTTGTTCCTGGCGCCCGCGGTTCCCGCCGGCGCGGATCGCCATCCGACCATGTCGGCGGAAATTCCGGCCGAGCTCAGCAAGCTTCCGGAGGTGGATGCAATCGATCAGCTCCGCACGTACGAAATCCGTTATGAAGGGCTTCCCGCCACGCTCGGAGGTATGGATGCCGCCATTGCGGGACGCCGGCGGAGGCGTTCGTTTCTATCGGGAGCACCGGCGGAAAAAGTGTTTCATGAACTCATCGGAAACGACGCGGTGATTGTCAGCGAACCGTTCGCCAACAAGCATCACACGAGGCCGGGTGACATTCTCAAACTGAGTCTGGGCGGACGCGTGGAATCCTTCCATGTACTGGACGTTTACTACGACTATTCCAGCGAGCGCGGTCTCATCCTGATGGATCGGAGTACTCTGTTCCGGTATCTTCCCGGCGCCGATCCGAGCAACGTCGCGGTCTATCTGAAACCAGGCATCTCCCTGGACGAAGGACAGCGCGCGGTGGAACGCGTGATCGCCGGGCGCCGTGTTGCTGTCGTACGAAACCGGACCTTGCGGGATCAGGGGATTCAGGTTTTTGATCGAACCTTCGCGATCACTTATGTGCTGGAGGCTTTGGCGGTATTCGTCGCGGTGACCGGCGTGGGCGGCGCTTTGCTCGCCTTGGTGATCGACCGGCGCCGCGAATTCGGGTTGTTGCGGTTCCTCGGCGCCGCGAATCATCAGGTCCGGCGAATTATTCTTTTCGAGGCCGGGCTGCTGGGAGCGCTGGCGAACATTGCTGGCGTTACTTTAGGACTTATTCTTTCGCTGCTCCTGATTCACGTGATCAACAAACAGTCCTTCGGGTGGACGATTCAATTCCATTGGCCGGTGGCGGTATTGCTGAGCGCGCTTTCGATTGTTTACTCGGCTACGATTCTTTCGGGCCTGTACCCAGCCAGGATCGCGACGCGCCTGGTGCCCATTGAGGTCATTCATGAGGAATAGGCGGAGCTTTCTTTTCCTTCCTGTGAATGTTGCTCTCGCAAGCCTGACGCGTTCGGCGCATGCCGAGGGCGCGGCCGTTCCCTATCGCCTGGCGCTGCCGCATTACCGTTTCGAATTTCCTCGCGACCATTTCAATCATCCTGAGTTTCGGACCGAATGGTGGTATTACACGGGAAATCTTCGCACGCCGGAGGGCCGCCGCTTCGGCTTTGAGCTGACGTTTTTTCGCCAGGGCGTCGACCGGCGTCCGGCGGCGGAAAGTGTGTGGGACGTGCGGGACGTGTGGATGGCTCACCTGGCGCTCAGTGATATCGAAGGCGGGCAGTTCCTGCACGCGGAACGTGTGAATCGGTCGGGCGCGGACATTGCCGGAGCAGATCTTCGGCAAGCTCGCATTTGGAACGGCAACTGGCAAGCGCAATGGAAGCTCGATCCGACGAGCCCGGGCGGAGGCTCACAGACGCTGCAGGCCGTCGCGGACCGCTTTTCCTTCAAGCTTTCTTTGCAGTCCGAGAAACCGCCAGTGATTCATGGCGAAAACGGAGTGAGCCAGAAAGCAGAGGGCGCGGGCAAAGCGTCACATTATATTTCCTTCACGCGGCTGATGACCACCGGCGAAATTGTATTGGATGGAAAGCCACTTTCCGTCGATGGCATCACGTGGATGGATCACGAGTTTTTTAGCCACCAACTGGAGACCAATCAGAGCGGATGGGATTGGTTCAGCTTGCAGATGGAGGATCGTACCGAACTCATGTTGTTTCGGCTGCGACGCGCGGAAGGATCGGTGGATCCGTATTCGGCCGGAACCTACGTCGATCCGCGGGGCCACGCCATCCATCTTGCCGTGCATGATTTCAAAGTCACGCCCGGAAGAACGTGGACGAGCGCCGCAACCGGCGGACGTTACCCGGTGGAATGGACGATTGAAGTCCCATCATTGGGGTTCAGGGCCGCCATTCGCACGCCTTTAGCTCAGCAGGAACTCATCGGCAATTCGCGTTCCGGAGGCACTTATTGGGAAGGCGCGATCGATGTGGATGCGATGCGTTCGGGCCGCAAGCTGGCGGGAATCGGCTACCTGGAAATGACCGGTTACGCGGGGCGCATCACGGGCTTGGACTAACGCTGCTTCCTGCAAACCAACAGCAGATCCCTCGACTGCGCTCGGGATGACGAATCGTTGCTGCTGCGAATCGCTGAGGGATGGCCGTTACTTCAAGCCGCTGGGGTGCGGTGGGATCGCACATTGAATTCGAGCTTCCAACGCCGCCCGTCGTTTGCCACGAACCACAACTCGAGCATGCCGGTTTCGGTCACCAGACTTTCCAGTGTCACGGGAACCGTCTCACCGGGATTGCCGGGCAGGGATACTTCCACGGGAGTCAACTCTTCCATCTCCGGTGCGATCTCATCGAGCATTTCTCCGGGCGCGTCCTGCTTGCGCTCGGTGGATTGAAACAGACGAAAACGCGCGCGCTCGCCGATTCGCAAGGCAAACCGGCGGTCCTTGATCTGGTGGCCGCCCCCTTCCTCCATGCCGAAAGGCACGACGGTCAGCGCCTTCAGCGGAGGTTTCATTCCCGGAACGGCCGGCATGGTCGTTTCGATGCCGATATAGTAGCTGCGCGGCACTCCGCCGCGAACGCGAATGCCTTTTCCCTGTCGGACGAGGCCGTAATGCGCCGCGCCGCGGGCCACGGCGTGCATGAGATCGTCCGAAACCAATGGCGCCACGGGCCGTGGAAGCCACTGATTCAAAACTTCCAGAATCCGTTCCCGGACCAGTTTCGCTCGCAGCACTCCTCCGTTAAACAGGACGTGGGTGGGCTGCGCCGCGTGGCGATGCAGGAAGTGCGCCAAGTGGCGGGTAATGGCGGCGTCAGCCGCGAACGGCAAACCAAATTCCGCAAGCGACGCGTGGCGGCTTTCGGGCGCGGAATCCATCGGGACCAGCGGCAGGAATCCGTCCAGCAGGATTCGTCGCAAGTCGTCAAACTTCAGCTTGGTCTTCAGGCTTCCTCCCACCACGCCCGTTCCGCGGCCCAGGATGGTGATGGGTTGGTCGCCGGCCTTGGCGCCCTCCGCCAGAAGATGCTCCTTTGCCGCGCGGCAGTGCTGCCATAGCCCGTGAAACTGAATCGCATCCAGCTTCCTCGGCAGAGTTTGCGCAACGTGATGCGCGAGCGCGGCATCGATGTTGTCGCCGCCCAGCAGGATATGATCGCCCACCGCGATTCGTTCGAGTGCGATTTCACCGGCCTGCTCCTTCACCGCGATGAGCGTGAAATCCGTCGTGCCACCGCCGATATCGATCACCAGAACCAGATCGCCGACCGTCACCAGATCGCGCCAATGGGCATTGCGCTCGATCCAGGCGTAAAAGGCAGCCTGCGGTTCTTCGAGAAGAATGACGCTGCGATAGCCCGCCTGCTCCGCGGCCTTGAGCGTCAATTCACGAGCCACTTCGTCGAAGGACGCAGGGACGGTCACCAGAACCTGGTGGGCTTCGAACGTTTCCTCCGGGTGCGCCTTGTTCCAAGCTTCCCGAAGGTGCATTAAATACCGTTGCGACGCCTCCACCGGTGAAACCTTGACCACGCCTTCAGGAGCGTTCGGGGGAAGAATCGCCGCCTCGCGATCGACACCCGCGTGGGAAAGCCACGACTTCGCGGACGAAACCAGACGACCTGCGTTCTCCAGACCCATCTTCTGCGCCAGCACTCCGACGATGGGACCAGCGGGATCCAGAAAAAGGAAAGAAGGGAGCAGCGGCTCCGGCCGCACTTCGCCCGGGTTTACCAACTGTGGAATGGAAAACTGCTCTACCGATTCGTCACGCGTGAAGGCCAAGGCACAGTTCGTCGTACCGAGATCGATCCCGATAACCGGCTTCACTCGTAAATCTCCGGAAGTATCCGCAAGGGCAGCCTTCCCCTAGGAGCTTGTTGAAAAAGGGGACAGACCGCTCTGTCCACTCCCACGCTCGAACGTGAAATCATAAGTTTTACGAGTGGGGACAGAGTAGTCTGTCCCCTTTTTCGGCAAGGGCAGCCTTCCTCTAGTGTAGAACTGTCGGCGAAGACTACCTTTGGATGAAGCGCGCGTTTTCTCGCGCGAAGCCGTTTACCGGACCGGGACGAACCGCTGCACGCGTTCGCCGGCGAACACCTCACCGGTGTAAATGTTTCCTTTCGAGTCCACGGCTTCCATGTGCAGACCGAAGAACTGGCCTCCGTTCTGGCCCATGCTTCCCATTTGGCCGACGATTTTGCCGTCTTCACGGTTGAGGAACCAGATGTGGTTATTCGTGAGATCGGAAATGTAGAGGAACTTCTGCTGCTTGTCCGGCGAGAACATCACGCCACCGGTGGAACCGCCGACACCAGTCATGGGAGCCACGATGAACTCCTTTATGTACTTGCCTTGTTTCGTGAAGACCTGGATGCGATTCGCCATCCGATCGGCGGCGTAAACAAATCCATCGTTCGAAATATTCAGCGTGAGGTGCCCCCTGAACTCCTTGGGCATGGGTCCGCCCGGAGTGTAAGCACGATCCTTGTCATCGGTGCTCATTTCCGAGAGAGTGTGTCCATACGCGCCCCAACCGCGCTTGAATTTGAAAGTGTCCAAATCGAAAACCATCACGCGCCCGCCCAGGTAATTGTCGGCGGCGTAGAGCTCGTGAGCCGGTTCGTCCAGCCGGATCTCTTCGAGTCCTCCGACGATCATCGGAGTGGTCGGGGGATATTTGGCGCGGAAAGCCGCAATCGCCGCCGTCCGAGCGGCCTGCGCGGCCGGATCGGGACGCTGCCGGCCGCCGGGGAGAAATCCGAAAACAGGCCCCATACTGCCGTGCCCGGGAGCGCGGTCCTTGACCTGGGCATCCCCTCCGCCGCCACCCGGAAGTTTGTCGGGTGCGCGAGGCACATCGGAGACCCACTTCCCGGTCTTCGTGTCGTATTTTTTCACCGTGTCCAATCCGAGGTAGGCGAACCCCTTCGTGTCGATCGCCATGCCGTGGCCCTGGGGAGCGTCGAAGGAGCCGATCACGTCGCCGTTCTTGTCGAAGTGAATCATCGAAGGCGGGCGGACGCAGCAATCGGCAACGGGAGGGGTCAGTTCCGCCTCGAGCTCAATATCGGTCAGATCGTTGGGACGATCGTACGCCCAAACGTTGTCGTCCTTATCGACAGCAAGTCCGGTGACGCCGCCTATCTTCCATTTGTTGGGGAGAGGCTTAGGCCAAGTGGGATCAAATTTAAACTTTGGCGCGGACGGCTCCTGCGCGCCTATCGACATGGAAAGAACCAACAGTCCAACGCCGGCCAATCCGGCAAACACTCCGCTCCAAACACGTTTATGGCGATTCATAAGTCACTCCTCATATGGCGATTCCGGGCTCCCACCGATAACCGCGCGATTTATGCACGCAAGGGCTCATCTTACAACAAGGGAGACGCGTCGTGTCGATTTCCGAATCGCGATCGAAGACGATCGCCTACCTACTTTTCTTCGGCCGGCCGCACCGCTTGCGGATTCGGCAGTGTGTAAGCAATGGCCAGCGCGCTCCAGCTCGCTGCACCTGCCGAAAGGAATTGGTTGTTCCCGAACGGGTAGCCGGATTCGAAATAGGGCTGCGTCGGGTAGGAGCGCGTTCTTACGAGCCAAGAGCCGTCCTGATACTGATTCCGCATCAGGTAGCGTACGCCGTTGAGATAGGCGTCGCCGGTGACGGGCACGCCGGCAAGGTGCAGCGCATAAAGCGAAATGCCCGTCGCGTAGGCATCGGCCTGCATGTCGTCGCGCTGGGCCCAACCACCTTGGTCCTGCGGCGCGTTGCGTTGCGCCGCAAGAATGGCGCGGACTTCGGCGTCAATATCGCTGCGCGGCGCCTTGCTCCAGACCAACCCCATCAGCTTCATGGCGCGATCTTCAGCCGAGCGCGCATTCACATTCAACAGCCACTGGCGGGCGCGCCGGAGTTTCTCCTCCACTTCGGCCCGGTAGCCAGCCGCCGGAATCGCGGTGAGGGAGCGAATGCCCATCGCCGTGGCGGTCACCAGAGTGTCCTCCATAGGAGGCCGCGAAACACCGTTCGGCGTCCAGGTTCCATCCGGCAACTGCAGGGCCGCGGCGGCGTGGATCATCTGCGCCGTGATCGTGTCGAGAGGATGCCTTTCGGCGGCAAGCGCCATCATCACGTAGCCGATGGTGATGATGTTGCCGCCGGGCTGATCGCCCTGCATGGCAAGCTCGCCGAAAATTTTGTAAGAGGCTTCGATCTGCTGGAGGTTGGTCTGCTCCATTTCCTCATCGATGGCGACGCCTCTTTGGCGCGCCTCAGCCGCAGCCATCGCCACCAGGGCTTGGCTATGGCATGTGATGCAGCCGCGTTTCTGATAAGCGACGGGCGCGGCGGGCAGCAGCAGATTCACGGCGCGGCCGACGGAAACACGCGGATCGGCGATGCCTCCGGCCGCGGGGGGAGGAAAGGTTTTCTGGCGCGGCCCGTGGCCGCGCATCGCGCCGAATCGTTCGAGCTCGGCGATTTTGTCGCGGTCGTTACGGTAGATCGCCCAATCGAGAGGCCGCTCGCCGTCGATGTCCTCGGCGTTGGGATTCGCGCCTTTTTCGAGCAGCAGCCGGACGGTGGCCGCGCCCGCTTGCTCGGATGCCGCGGCGGTCATCAACGCCGTGCGATGGTAGGGGCCGGTGGCGGCGTTGACATCGGCTCCGCGATCGATCCACTGCGCGAGCAGCTGGGGATTCTGCCAGTGGGCGGATTGCGAGAGGGCGTCCTTTTCGACTTTCGCGCCCTTCGAGAGCAGATATTCGAGCGACGGCAGATACTGGCGCGCGTAACGGACCGTGCTCCCGTAGCCGGGCTCATTGGGATCGCAACCGTGCTCGACCAGGAATCGGACCACTTCGACGTCTGCGGAAAGAGTGGCGCGGCCCAGGGCGTGCACGCCGATGCGATCCTTGGCATGAAGATCGGCTCCATGATCGAGCAGCAATTGCAGCACGGGAACGGATCCCGGGTAGCTTGCGGCGACCAGGAACGGCGTGCGTTGCGTGTTCTTCGAGCGCGCGTTGACGTCGGCGCCCGAAGCAATCAACAGGCGGGACTTGGCGAGATCGGGAACGGCCCACATGAGCGCGGTCGCGCCCGCGGTGTTGGTCGCGTTAGGATCGGCCCCGCGATCGAGCAAGAGCTTCACGCAATCGGCGCCGGCGTACAGCACGGCGGCCATCAGCGCGGGCGTACCACCGGCGCGGGCGTTGGGATCGGCGCCGCGTTCGAGCAGCCGCCGGACGGAGGCGGCATCGGATTTCTGAAGAGCTTGAAAGAGCTGGTCCGCCGTCGGCGTTTCCGCCGCGTTCAGCGCGAATGCGAACATGAGTGCGAGCAACCACGCTCGCCGGAAAACCCGTTGCAGAGACATCGCAGCCTCCAGCCGGACGAGAGGATCGGCTCCCGCTAGTATAAACCCGAAGTTTGTGGTCCGATGATTTCCAGCGTGACGATTCGGTACCGGAAGTCCTCGCAACGCGTTTTCTTGCTCGCGCTTTCGGCCGATAGATGGCGCAGGCTTCGTACCGGCCAGGCTCAATCCTTGGGGTTCGTCGCGAAAACGGAGAGTTCCGGCGTGAAGCCCCTGTCGTTCATCTCGAGAACAGCTTTGATCATGTGGGCAATGTCCTCGCTCTGCAATTTGCTGGGATGATCGACTTGCGGGAATCCGGCCCGGCGTGCGAAGTCGGTGATCACCTCGCTCGGATTGATCAGAAAGACGCGCACGTTGTACTTGCGGAGTTCCGCGCGCCAGCACTCGGTCATCCCGCGCAGCGCGAATTTGCTGCCGTAGTAAGCCGTGCCCTTGGGCGCGCCGCGCAGAGAAGCGGTCGAAGCGATGTTGATCAAGTTGCCTTTCTTGCGCTCCTTGAACAGCCGCGCCGCTTCCCGCGACATCAGCATGACGCCCGTGACGTTGGTGGCGAAGACGGCATCGAAGCTAGCGCGATCCATATCGGTCAGTTCCTTCAACACGCCGATGCCGGCATTGTTGATGAGAACGTCCAGGTCGCCGAGCTTCTCTTTCACCTCGCGAAAGGTACGCAAAACGTCGGCCTCGTTCGAGACGTCCGCCTGAATGCCCACCACGTCCAGGGATCGGGCGGCTTCAGCCAGGCGCTCGGGGTCGCGTCCCGTGATCGCGACGCGCGCGCCCGCCTGGGACAGTACCTGGGCGGCGGCGCGGCCAATCCCGCTCGATCCGCCGGTAATCAAAACGACTGCTTTGTTGAGATCCATTTCTCTATAGTAGTTGGGCATTCTCGCGCGCACGTGCAGGGAGCCGGGCTATGCCGCCCGGTTTACAATTTAGACTTATGGCTACGCAGTTGAAACCAGTCGACGTGGCCGTGATCGGATTGGGCGCGGCCGGTGGAATCGCCGTCCTGCCGCTGTGTCGCGCCGGGCTCAAGGTCGCTGGAATCGAGGCCGGCACGTGGATGGGCCCGCGAGATTATCGCGCCGACGAGATCCACAACAATGTGCGCCGCCTGGTGACCTCGGTCCCCAAAGCTCAGCGGGAAATCCCCACGGTCCGATCGAGTCCATCGGAAACCGCGCGACAGGCCGCACAGCACCCCATGATGAACGCAGTCGGCGGCACATCGATTCACTATTGGGCGCAGAGCTGGCGGCTGAAACCGTGGGATTTCAAGACGCGTTCGGAATCAATAAAGCGGTACGGGCCCAGTTCGATTCCTCAGGGATCGACGCTGGAGGATTGGCCGATCTCGTACGACGAACTGGAACCGTACTATGACATCGTGGAATGGGAAGTGGGAATCTCCGGGAAGGCCGGCAATATTCAGGGCAAAATCGATCCGCGCGGCAACATCTTCGAGGGTCCACGGCGGCGCGAGTATCCCATGCCGCCGCTGCACAGTACCGAGTTTATCGATCATATGGCCAACGCGGCCAGACGACTGGGCTGGCATCCGTTTCATCCGCCCGCGGCGATCAATACGCAGGTTCGCGATGGCCGTCCCGGATGCGCCTATCACGGCTTTTGCGGCACGGGAGGCTGCCACGTGAACGCGAAGGGTTCGACCGCGGTCACTACCATTCCCGCGGCCATGAAGACCAGGAACCTTACGATCTTCGATATGGCGCACGTGAGGCGGATTGTCACGGATTCGAACGGGCGCGTAACGGGCATCAATTATGTGCGGAACGGCGAGGAATTTTTTCAGCCCGCCAAGGTGGTGCTCTTGGCGGGCTACACCTACGAGAACTCCCGCCTGCTGCAGCTTTCCAAGTCGCGTGCCTATCCCAACGGCTTGTCCAACAATCACGGCCAGGTGGGAAAGCATTTCTTTGCGCATTACCAGACAGGAGCCGTCACCGGCCTCTTCCCCTTCGATGTCAATATCTGGTATGGCCTTCCGGCCCAAGGCATCACCGTTGACGACTTTGCGGATGACGCTTACGATCATACGGGCGTCGGTTTTATCGGAGGCACGAGTCTGCACGTCCGCATGGAGCGCCACGCCATCGAAGGAGCGGGGATGGACACTTACGGCAAGGCTCCTGGATGGGGCTCGGCTTGGAAGAAGTTCGTTCGCGAGAACGCCGCGCGAGTGGCCAACACTTATCTGCAGACATCCACGTTCCCGTACGAAAACTGTTATCTCGATCTTGATCCCGAAGTTCGCGATCCGCTCGGCGATCCGGTCTGCCGCATCACTACGGGAGGTCCGAAGCAGAATGAAGATCGCGCCGTCCGTTACGCCCAAAGGAAAATGGAGCAATGGTTCCGGGAAGCGGGCGCGATCGCGACCGAAGCGGCCGATCCTGGCGTGCCGGCCTTAACCACGCACGCCTACGGAGGAACGCGCATGGGCGACGATCCGGAGACGAACGTCGTCGACCGATGGGGATTCTCGCACGAAGTTCGCAATCTCGGCATTCTGGGAGCTTCCGTCATGGGAACGAGCGGCGCCCGCAATCCGACGCTAACGGCGCAGGCCCTGGCATGGCGGACCTCGGAACACTTGGTCAACAATTGGAAGTCCATCCGCGTTTGAAGAAGGAGTCGCCCATGAAATACGGATCCATTGCGGCGCAGTTGCTGGCCGTAAGTTTCGGTGCGATCGGCATCGCCGGCCAATCGCGAGACACCGCGGACGCTCACATCGCAACGGCCAAGGCCGCGGCGAGTCAGGAGCATTTGGGACTGTTCCATTCCATATGCATGCCTTCCACCGACCCACGACCCGCCACGCAAGGTGCGCCCGCGCGTTCCGAATGGCACGCGGAACCGGCTAAGGTTTTCGACAACTTGTACTTCGTCGGGCAGACCGAATATTCCGCGTGGGCGGTGACGACCTCCGACGGCATCATCATCGTGGACGCGCTGTGGGACTATTCGGTCGAAGACGAAATCGCCGGCGGCCTCCGAAAGCTCGGCCTGGACCCCGCGAAGATCAAATACGTGCTGCTGAGCCACGGCCATATCGATCACGCGGGAGGCGCGCGCTTTTTACAGGATCATTTCGGGGCTCGCGTGATCGCGTCGGCTGCGGATTGGGACCTGATGGATCATGACAAGGGATCGTGGCCGAAACCGAAGCGCGACATGGTGGCAACCGACGGTCAAAAGCTTACGCTGGGCGACACAACATTGACGCTCTACCTGACGCCCGGGCACACGCTCGGCACCATATCCACGCTGATTCCGGTGAGGGATGGCGGCCAGCCGCACGTCGTCGCCGAGTGGGGCGGCACGGCGTTCAACTGGCTGCGCTCTCCCGCACTCTACATCACGCCGGACAGGCCTAACCGGTTCTGGTTCGAGACGTATGGCAGCTCCGCGAAGCGTTTCCGGGACATTGCGACGGCCGCGGGCGCGGACGTGTTGATCTCCAACCACACTATCTACGATGGGTCGGAGGCGAAGCTTGCCGCTTTGGCCAAGCGGAGACCCGGCGATCCAAATCCATACGTGGTCGGCAAGGACAGCGTGAATCGGTATCTGACGGTTGCCGACGAATGCGCCATGGCCGGTCTCCTGCGGACTCCATAGAACGCGGGGCGGGGCCGCGGCCGATATTTATCGCGGACCAGTTGGCTCGCGTCATACGGCCTCACTCGTAAAGAAGGTACAGTTGAGGGGAGGTTCGCTGACATTGGCAAAAAAAGAAACGGCCGAAAAAAAAGAGACGCCCGAGAAGAAAGCTCCCGTTAAGAAAGAAATCGCGGCTGTTGCCGCTGGCGGCGAGGCTCCGGTCCCTGTGGCCAAACCGGCCACGAAATCCGTGAAGGTGGGAAAGCTCCTTCCCAAAAACAAATCCCGTCTTCCGCGCCGCCAGAAGAAGGCCCGGCAAAAGGCCGCCGGCCGCCTGTAATTCGTGCCGGTGTGACCCTGTCGTGCCATGGTGGCCTAGCGAGGCGGCAGTTCGCGCGCTTTGCGGCGCGCCGGGACGGGCGAGCGTGGATGGTATCGCGTTTCCGCTGGCAGGCGATGGAATGGCGGAGGGCGTCGATCCCATTCGTGATCCAAACGGACACCGTATGGTCGGCTCCCTTCAGAATCGCTTTTCGTCCGGAAGAAAGTAAAGCGGGCGGGCGCAGCAGGCGGCAGAGTGCTGTTGCAATCGGCTCCGAAGAATGGAAAAGTGGAACGAGGAGCATCCATGAAACCCGTGCTGCTGCTTTTCTTGTTCGCCCTAGGCTTCACCGTTGCCATCCCAGCCTATGCTCACCATTCCTTCGGAGCGTATTATTCAGAGGAACAGTCGATCACCGTCGATGGTAAAGTAGCCGCGTTTTTATATCGCAACCCGCATTCGTTCGTGGACATCGAGACGACCGACGACCACGGAAACGTGATCAAATGGGCGGCGGAGTGGGGCGGGTCCGGACGACTGAGCCGCATGGGCATCCTACCGGAGACATTTCAACCCGGCGATCATGTGATTATTACGGGCGCCCCTGGACGCGATCCCAGCCAGCACCGCATCCATTTAAAAACGATCGTCCGTCCTTCGGACGGATTGAAATTCGACAGCCTGCGCGGGCGAAGCATACGCTGATCGCCTCGTTCCTCCATGCAAGTCCCAGACCGGAGTTCCACGCGGCCAATGCGGTGTCTTTCTGTTGTCGAAGCGCGTCACTGCGCGGTAAGTGACCGTCCACTGACACGTACGCTGGGGCATTCGAATGGATTTGTGCTACTATCCTCTGGTTCCCATATCTGCCGGCCTTCTTGAGGAGAGATCCGCCGCATGCTGCTTGTTGAAAATCCTTTAAATTCATCTCCGCTCATTTTTCCCACGCTGGAATGCTTTCACATCGCCGGTTTCATCCTCGCGATCGGGACCACCGCGCTGGTAGACTTTCGTCTTCTCGATTGGGGGATGCGGCACCAAACCCCGGCACAGGTCGCGCGAGACACGAGTCCATGGATGCTCGGCGGTTTATTGACCGCCATTTTCTCCGGGCTGGGGCTGTATTCATCTGACCCCGACATGTATTACCTCAATTGGTCGTTTCTGATCAAAATGGCGTGTCTGGTGGCGGCGATCGTCTTCAACTACACGATTCACCGCAAGGTCGTGCAGGCGGGCGCTTCGCCCGGCGCGGCAAAACTGGTGGCGCTCGTCTCGCTGGCGCTGTGGGTTTCGATCATATTCGGCGGGATCTTCATCGCGTTTATAACAGGTGGCCTTTAATGCTCCTATCGCTGGCGCAATGGATCGAAAACATCAGCCCATTCTCTGATCTGCGTGGGTCGTCCAACGGCTACCCGGTCGTCCTGGCCCTCCACCTGGTGGCGATGGCCTTGTTCGGCGCGATGATCGTGATGACGGATCTCCGGCTGCTGGGTTGGGCCATGCGCGGCCGCTCGATATCGGACGTTGTAAATCAATTACGCGTGCCGAAGCGGATCGGATTTGTTTTCGCCGCCGCGTGCGGCGTGTCCTTGTTTTTCTCAAAAGCCGAGGAGTATTACTTCAACACCTTTTTTCGAGTCAAAATCCTGCTGTTTTTCCTGGTTGCCGTGCATGCGCTGATCTTCCGCGGAAGCGTGTACAACAAGGCCGCTGAGCTCGATGCCGCCCCGCAGGTGCCTGTACGGGCAAAGATGGCCGCGGCGCTCTCGCTGCTCCTGTGGGCGGGCATAATGAGCGCGGGCCGGGGGATCGGATATCTCAGGGCCACCGGCGATACACATTATTCAAACTTTTTTCAATTCCTGCGTCATTTTCACGGGGTCTGATCATGCTTCTGTCAGCGGCTATCTGGCTCCAGGCGACGGACCTGTTTACCTACATCCGATTGGCGTCGTACGTCTACGCAGCCATCTTGTCGCTTCATCTGGCCGCGATCTCTTTATTCGGCGGCATGATCGTCGTGACAGACCTGCGCCTGCTCGGCTGGGTAATGCCTGACCGCTCCATCTCCGACGTGGTGGAACAATTGCGCTGGCCGAAGCGCATCGGTTTTCTCCTCGCTCTTGCGTGCGGCTTTCTTCTGTTTGGATCTAAGGCCGAAGAATACTACTACAACGCCTTCTTTCGAACAAAAGTGATTCTCTTTCTGCTCGTGGCCGTGCACGCATTCATTTTTCGCCCCAGCGTTTACAACCGGGCCGCCGAACTCGATCGAGCCCCGGAGATGCCGCTGCGCGCGAAAGTGGCCGCGAGCCTGTCCCTCGCGTTGTGGAGCGGCATTATGATCGCCGGCCGGGGGATCGGCTATATTGAGGTTCCCTTCGGCCTGCACGCCCTGCTCGCCACCTTCGTGAGGATGGCCTAGACGAACACGTAGTTCCTGAGCGCTCACGATCGTCGCGCGCGCAATCGGATCGCACTATGTTGAGCGCGGGTCGCTAGTTCTGGGCTGACGTGGCCGGATAAACGGGCAGCGTAACGTGCTCGCCGAAGGCCGCCTTCAGACCCTCGATGGCGCAATTCTCGTCGCCCCCGCTCCCCGCGCCGCCGCCCACTCCGATGGAGCCGATCATCTGCCCGTCAACCACGATCGGGATGCCGCCCGCGTTCGAGAAGAGATTGAAATAGGTGGTGGAACGCGGGATGCCGCCCGGATTATTCTTGAGCTGCGCGCCGATAATCGAGGTTGGCTGGCGTGTCTTCAGCGACGTCTGCGCCTTTAAGAGCGCGGTCCGGATATTGTTGAAGACTTGGCCATCCATGCGCTCCATATGCACGAACTCGCCGGCGTTGTCGAGGATGTAGAGCGACATGGTGCCTCCCTTCGACGCCGCCCAATCACGGCACACGCGCGCGATCTTTTTCGCGGCCGCGAGCGAAATCTGATTGCCGTCGAAAACGTTGCCCGCGCCCTTGCCGCCCACGACGAAATCCGGGGACAGGTTCGTTTTGGGAGGCGTCGCGGCGGCGAAGCGAGGAACCGGCGCGGTACCGGGGTTGGCGGGCCGGCGCGCCGGAAGGTCTTCCAGCAGCGGCGGGACGGATGCCCCAATCACTTCCGTCAACGCCTTGTGCGCGCAAATCTCGTCGCTCCACACGGGCGGTTTCGGCGCGGAGCCGCCGACGCCGACAGCGCCAATCATCTGTTTGTTGACCACGATGGGAAGTCCGCCGGAATTCGGAAACTCGTTGAGTTGGATGTACTGAAGCTCCCGCGTGGGGTCTTGTATCGCGGCGTTCATGACGGTTTTGCTGGGCGCGCGCAGCATGAGCGCGGTGCGCGCTTTCATATCGGCCGTGATGATATTGAGATAGCCTTGGCCGTCCATGCGGTCCATATAGACGTGGTTGCCGTCGTTGTCCAGCACCATGATGCTGATCTGCACGCCCTGGTCCGTGGCTGCCTTTTCGCACACGCCGGCGATGCGCTCGGCCGTGGCCAGATTAATGGTGGTGAAATCCTGAATCTTTTCGGCGGCTTTGCCGCTCACGACGAATTGCTCCGGCACATTCTGAGCAAGTGCCGCGCTGCTCAGCACGAAAGCCCCAGCTGCCGCCCATCCCAAGCTCGCAATGTGAAATTTCATTTCGTCCTCTCCTGACTTTTTCGTCGTACAATTTTGCCCCGGCCCCGTGGGTCGCGTCAATCCGGCCTGGCGCCGTGTGGCCTTAGCGCCACGAGGATATCACAAGACCAGATATCGCACGTCAGTCCGCTGACCCCTTCCAGCCCGCCATCAAGTCGTTGGATATTTGAAATTGGATACGATAAAGCACGCGGAGGCCGAATTGCGGAAAAATACGTATACCGGAAGGCCGGCCGGGTCGCGCGATTTTGTGGAGTGGGAGGAGCACAGCCTAGGACGAAAGCTCGCCGCTCAACCTTGCGGGCGGCCTGCGAAGACAGCGACTGCGAGCCCCGCAGGAGGTGGGTTCGTTTGAGCAAGTGGAAACATGCGGGCTGTACCAGTTTTCTCAGTTTTCAATCGACTGCCCATGATTATGACCAAACGCGCCCGTATCTCTCGCCGTGACTTTTCACTCTGCTGTTTGGGAATTGCGTCTCGGTCCTTGTGCTGTGCCGCATACGGACAGAGCGGCAGGAGGACTGAGGCGGGGCCCTTTCGCCAATTTGGCAATGCCCAACTATTGGCAGTTTCTCCCGGCGGCCACCAGATCTGTCTCCGCTTCGCCCGTGAGCCTGTTGAAAAGTTCACCTGGCGCACGGATAGATGGATTCACAACGGCGAGCGGCAAGTCGACAACAGCTTTCGCGTTGTTGAGCTGGCATCTGGCAAGCTATTGCAAACAATCCAGGTAGCCGGAATGATTGACTTTGCGAGTTTTTTCGCCAGCGGCGAAGCTCTTTATGCCGAGACGTCTATGCTTCCAAATCACAAGAAGGAGCGGTTGGTCGCAGATCTCCGCAGCGGCAGTGCCGATCGATGGACGACTGCGTACCTTTCGCCGACCTGCGAAGCGGTGGACGATGGGTTCGTGCTGAGCGTCGAACACGGAATCGCCAGAAGAGCAACCGCATTAGTGCGTTCCGCAGTGCCCGATTTCGGCGAGGTCGGAAGGGTGCCGTTCTCGGTTGGCAAGCAAGATGCAGTAGATCACGGTACTCGTGTGTTTTTCTCAGCCGACCGGAAGACAATTGTATATGGCGCCGATCATACAATTATATGCCGACGAACCCGAGACCTCAGCGTTGCGTGGACGCATGCTGTCGACCGCGAATTCCCGTTTGGAGCCCGCAATTTTGCGGTTTCGCCTGACGGAAGTCACGTGGCGGCGGCAATAATCGATACCCAATTCGTTCCGCAACAGCGAAAGTACTACATAAGTCTCCACAACGGGCACGATGGAATCGAGCGAACAAGGTTGCAGCTAAACGGGTCGGGAGGGATCGGAATCTCGCCGGATGGAAGACTGCTTGCCGTCGGCGCAAATGCCCCTCAGGCGGGCAATGACGAAACCATGGTTACGGTCCACGTTTACGATGCTGTCACCGGCCAGAGAGTAAAGACGTTGGTTCATGATCAGATAAGCAACAACAAGGCGTTTTTGTATGGATCGTTCGGCCCGAACGGCATCCAGTTCACGTCAGACGGAAAGTATTTAATTACCTCAACGATCCACACCAAGATTTGGGAAGTCGGGTGAATCCGTGTCAGCGGAAATCGTGAAGTAGGACCTGGGAAGTAGGACCTGGGACAACGACCGCTTCCCCCGATTCATCCCGCGCCTTGAACCGCCTCGCCACTGGCCAGACGGTCTCAGCCTCTGTTTCACGCTAACCTTTTTCTTTTAGCCGCTAGTCTTTCGCCGTCGCCTACCACCTGCGAGGCTTACGGTTGAGCAGGAGACCTTCGGGAAAACATCGCGCCGTCCAGTGCCGCGGTGATCCAAGCACAATCGGCTTCTGATCGTGTAAACTAGCTGCATTCCACATTATGTGGTGTTCAGGCGCCGGAAAGCTCGGCATGAAACCGCGCGCCCGTCAGGGCGCGGGCGAGGCGTCTCGCGCGCACGGTTCCGGACCGAATCAAGATATCGCGATCACACGATCCCATGTGCGGCTCATGGAGCGCCGTAGAAAACATTTCTTATCATGAGCACACCGCGCCCTGCTAAGTCCGAGTCCAGCGCGCCAACGCGGGCGGTATTTTGCTGGACTTTCCCAGGCGCTCCCATCCGTATCAACGTACCGCTTCACATCATTGCGAGACTTCAGAGGGAGTTAGGCTGGCAAGGGAGTTCGGGCTACCGCATTCCTGGCGCGGAGGTTGGCGGCGTGTTGCTCGGCCACAGGGTTACACGGAGCACGCTCGAGATCGACGATTACGTATGGGTATCCCAGGAACAGCTAGGGAGCCAGTATAGTCTGGATACGTCCGCGCTGGAACGCCTGCGCAAAGAGTATCCGGCTCGCGATCAGAACACGCGCCGGTCGCAGGTTGTAGGCTACTTCCGGACGGAGGCCGAGGATGACTTGCGCCTTCGCGACGAGGAAATCGCTCTTGTCCGGGACCACTTCCGGGAGCCGACAGACGTGGTCCTCTTGATCCAGACTGCGGACGTGCCGCACACTTCGGGATTTCTCTTCTGGATGAAGGAGGATGATTTTGCTCCTTTTTCGCTCCTGGATTTTCCTCTCGATGCAGGGCTTTTGCAGGCCAAGGCCATCGCGGCCCTGGCGGCTGAACCGGCCGGCGAAGAGGCCGGGGAAGAGGAGACCACGAGGTCGTTGCCGGCGATCACGGATTTATCGCCGCCGATCGCCGATCGGGATGCGGCGCTGCTCGGGGCCTCCCCACCCGCGGCCGGCGCGAACCCGACATCCAGACTCACCGAGGATGTGAGTTTTAACCTGCGCTTAAAGCCGCAACCAGAGTGGCCCCAGCGGCGCCCTTCGATTTCCGGTGCGGGCGGACCAGTCCGTCGGCCCGAACCGGCAGAGACAATACCGCCGGTCGTTATGGCCCCGGAGATGACCGATGCAATGACGCCTCCACCAGCGGTCGCGAGACGTGGGCCGGTTCGTGTCTCACTGCGGATGGTGGTCGCGGTCGCCGCCGTATTTGCATTTCTCGCTCTTGCCGGTCTCTCCGCCTTTCTGCTCAGGGATCGCGGGTTATCCGCGGCCAAGCAAAAGGCACCCGCAACAGCGGCCGCGTTCCCGTTGCAACTGGACGTGGAAGCACAAGGCGAAGGGCTGAACGTACGATGGAATCCCCTGAGCGCCCCCATAACCCGAGCACGCGAAGGGCGCCTGACTATTTTGGAGGGCGACCAAGTACCGCCGCGGGTCATACCCCTCGACCCGCAACAACTCGCGAGCGGACACATCTACTATCGATCCGCTGCCGAGCGAGTTCAGTTCCAAATGGAAATTGTGGATAATTCCGGCACGACCTCCAGGGAGTCTGTCCTGGCGCTATCCTCCACGCCGGCCCCAGCCGTTACGCGCGGCGTACCGCCGCAAGCGGCAACCGCGCAAAGGCCCGCCAGGATAGTGGAGAGCATTCCGATCCCCAGCGCGAATGCAGAGGCGCGTCCGTTGGCGGAAATCACGGAGGCCCTTCCTCAACGCCAACCTCCACCGCGTGCGTTTACAGCACCGCCCTCCAGCCGCGATCGTACGGTGCAAGTACCGGCGATTACATTCGATCAGGCGCCGGCCATTTCCGCCAACGCCGCCCCGCCGGCGGCGGTGGTTTTGCCCGCGCCACTGAGTAACTTGCCGGCAGCTATCCCGCCGGCGCCGCAAGCGAAAGAACCTCCCGCGCCAAAGCAGATCAGGGTCGCCAGCCTGCAAACGGGGAACCTGATAAAGAGGGTCAACCCCGTTTATCCGGCGATCGCCATGTCGGAACACATCCAGGGAATGGTCCGATTCACGGCCACGATCGGCAAGGATGGCACGGTTCAGAACTTGCGACTGATGAGCGGTAATTCAGCGCTGGTGAAAGCGGCGTCGGATGCAGTCAAGCAGTGGCTTTACCGGCCCACGCTGCTCAACGGCGAACCCGTCGAAGTCGTCACTCAAATCGAGGTGAACTTCGCCTTGAATCAATAGCGCCGGATGGCCGTCATTGGACCGGGCTCACCATGCAGCGCTGCGCGAAAACTCCTGACTCGTTCACCTCCCAGCCTGACCCGTGAGAAGGCTACTGGCGCCGCGTAGGACGGTCCTGGTAACCGCGGCAGTCACGTAACGATCCTGCCCTTTGACTTTGGTAACTGCCTTGGATAAAGTTGCGCCGCTTTAGAGTGTTCCGTCAGGACTACGCATTTCCGTTCATCAAAGCGGTGGTGTGTGCTGAGGCGGGGTTCAAATATTCAGCCGGAATGCTGGGGGGCAACAGCCATGTGGACGAGGATTCGCAACAGCGCGCAATTCTTATTGGTGGCGCTGCTGGTTAGCATCTGTGGAATGGCGCTTGTGTCTCGGGTAGCGGCGCAGGTCACCACGGCAACGATTTTAGGCACGGTTACCGATATGTCGGGAGCGGCGATTCCGGACGCGATGGTCACCGTTCAAAATGTGGGCACCGGGAATACGGAAGCCACCACGTCCGACGCCCAGGGTCGATACCGCGTCTCCGAATTAGGAGTCGGCGAGTATCGGGTGGAAGCCTCAAAGATGGGCTTCGCCCAGGTGGTTCACCCTGGAATCACACTCACGGTCGGCGCGCAGACGGTAGTTGATCTGGCGCTGCCCGTCGGCCAGCAAACGCAGACGGTTACCGTGGAGAGCCAGGTTTCACAGGTCGAAACGACCAACGGCGCGGTGGGATCGCTGACGGATCCGACGCAGATGCGCGAACTGCCGCTCAATGGGCGGAACTTCGAGCAACTCATCCAACTCGCACCGGGCGTCCAGACGTACAACGCTTTCAACGCCAGCGCGCTGCAAGGCAGAGGAACCCTGTACTCCGTGGCCGGCGCGCGTCCGGCGGGACAGGCCATCCTGATGGACGACGAAAACATGCAGGGGTTCTCGAACCGGGGGATTGGATCGATTTCGGGGTCTTCTCTCGGCATCGAGTCCATTGGCGAATTCCAAACGCTCACCAACTCCTACGGCGCGCAGTTTGCAGGCAACGGCGCGGTCATCAACTCGGTCAGCAAATCGGGAACCAACGCGTTCCATGGAACGGCCTACGATTACTTTCGGAATGACGCGATGGACGCCGACGCTTTCTTCCATGCTTCCACCGGCGTAAAACAATTGCTTCGTAAGAATCAGTATGGAGGCAGCCTCGGCGGGCCGCTCCGAAAGGACAAACTTTTCTTTTTCACGAATTACGAAGGGATCCGGCAGAGCCTGGGAGAAACGAAAGTCGCTTTGGTCCCCAATTGCCCCAGCGCTTGCAACCCTCCTGCGAGCCTTCCCGCCGCAACACGGGCGGCCATCATCAACACTTTGGCGATCTTTCCTTTGCCCGATCCGGGAACCGTCGGTTCCAACAACATCGGCACATCCGTTCAGACGGGCATCCAGCCGTCGAATGAAAACTATGTCCTTGGACGCATGGATTACAATTTTTCGTCCAAGGATTCGATCTTCGGGCGGTATCTTTCGGACAAGGCCAATCTGACCGAACCTTTCGGCGGCGGCAACCCCGGCGGCGGACCGCTGAATTTTTGGACGGAATACGGCCATTCGCATAACCAGTTCCTGACCGTCGAGGAGCGGCACCTGATCTCGCCAACGCTCGTCAATCTGTTTCGGGCCAGTTTCGCGCGTCAGGTTTCCTCGGCGAGACAGCCAGGCGTGGTGACGGTAAATGGCACCGAGCCGCTCCAGTTTTTCCCGGACCGCGGCTTCGGCGATGGTGGAGTGCAAATCAGCGGGCTCTCCAATCTGGGTGAAGACCTCGTGATTCCTTTCAACCAAAATCAAAACCGCTTTACCGAAGCCGACGACCTTCTGTGGACCAAGGGCGCGCACAGCCTGAGATTGGGAATCTCAATCTCGCGGTTTCAGACCAACCACTATCTGGCAACGAAGCAACAGCCAATTTGGGTGTTCCAGTCGGGCCTGGCATCTTTTGTAAACACCGGCGTAGCTACGAATCTGACCGGAGTAAATTACAACACCCCGAGCGTCATTTACGCCGATCGGGATTTTCGTGAAATCGATTTCACGCCTTACGTGCAAGACGATTGGAAGGTGACGAGGAAACTCACAGTGAACCTCGGATTGCGATGGTCTCCGATGACCAATCCCATCGACGTACACAATCAGCTTTACGCGATCACCAATTTCGCCACCGCGACCAACGTCACGAACGTGCCGCATCCTTTTGCATCGAATCCATCCTTGTATACGTTCGATCCCCGCGTCGGGTTGGCATACGATCCGTTCGCCGATCACAAGACTTCTATTCGCGCCGGTTTCGGAATTTTCCACCAGCCGATCGTTCCGGGAGATTACGTCAGCGGCTTCCATAATGCGTATCCCTGGACGCAATCGGTGCAGAACAACGCTCTTTATCCGGCCCCTTTCGTCGGCAATGTTTTGACTCAGTTGACGGGCACGACCGGGTGGAGGTACCAGACCGGCGAGACCCCGTATAACGTGCAATACAATCTCAACGTCCAGCGCGAAATCGCGGCCGGGACCGTTTTGATGGTTGCCTACGTCGGCTCACGCGGCGTCAAGCTGCTTTCCGCCATCGAGGACAATCCGTATCCCGTGACTGTTGACTCCAGCGGCGTATACCACTTCGGCGTAAATCCCGCGTGTCCGACGGCCGCTACGGGGTCAGGCCGCATCAATTGTGCTCTCGGTAGTTTTTCGGACAACACGAACATCGGCGACTCGCGCTACGACTCGCTGCAGGTAACGCTGAATCGAAGATTTTCGAAAAGCGTCCAGGTACAAGCGGCGTATACCTATTCTGTGTGCATCGACGATGATGGAGGCGGCGGGGGCGGCGGAAACACGACCAATAGCGGAGGCAGCGCGGCAGCTACCAACACGCCTGAAAATCCGTACAACGTGTTGGCGGACAAAGGGCTGTGTGGTTTCGATATCCGCAACACTTTGCGGGTGAATGGCGTATGGGCTCTCCCCTTTCATGGAAACCGCGTGGTCGAAGGGTGGCAGTTCTCCGGAATTGAGACGGCCTACGGCGGCGTTCCCGTCAACATCACAACCGGTGTTTCGCGGGCCTACGTACAGAGCCCCGACAGACCGAACTTCGTAGGCGGTTGCGCAATTCAACAGGACAACGTGAATGCATGGTTCAACCCGGCGTGCTTTGCGCTACAGCCTCAGGGAACGCTGGGAAATCTGGGGCGGGATGTCGCGACCGGCCCCGGCCTTTTGACCACCGATCTCGCGCTATTAAAAGACACCAAGATCAGGGAATCGATGAATCTCCAATTCCGCGCGGAGTTCTTCAACGCTTTCAACCGTGCGAACTTTGGACTCCCTGTCGCGACAGCCTTCAGCGGAACCGGGACGCCCAACAGCCAGTTCGGTAAGATTACCAGCATCGTGGGTACTCCGCGGCAAGTTCAGCTGGCGCTGAAGCTGATCTTCTAAGGAAGAGAAGAAAGGGACAGACCGCCCTGTCCATTGCCGAGCTTGCACGCGGGCCACGCAGTTTGCGAGAGGTCTGTCCCCACTCTTCCGCAATCCCTACGCGTACTGGGGCATCATCTTCACCGCATTGTCGCGATAGATCCCTCGCAGTTCCGCCGCGCTTAGACCGCACGACTGCAATCCCGCAAGCTGTGCCATGCCATTCGCAAACGGGAAATCGGTTCCGAAGACAATCTGCGAAGTCGGAACCAGGAGCTTGAGCGCCTGCATCAGAGGCGGGTTGGTCGATTGCGCGGTGTCATAGTAGAACCGTCTCAGGTGATACAGCCTGGAATTCGGCTCCGCGGCCTTCGCCAGCGCGTCCCCATTTCCAGCGGGACCGAGAAATCGCCCGGCGATGGATGTGAGCGTTCCGCCTGCGTGCGAGAAGATGAATTTGATATCAGGGCAGCGCGTGGCCGTACCGCTCACGATCAAGCTCATAATGGCGCGCGTGGTGTCGCTCGGATATTCGAGGATCTGCGGAGCGACGCCTTCCACCAGAGTGCCGCAGCAGGCCAGAGCGAGAGGGTGCGTGTACACGACGGCCTTGCGGCGGTTCAGTTCGTCGAAGATCGGCGCGAACGTCTTGTCGCCCAGCATCTTGTTTTCGTAGCTGGTCAATATCGCGACGCCGTCGGCCTTGAGCGTGTCAAACCCGTATTCGATTTCCTTAAGGCTTCCTTCCACGTCGGGGAAAGGCAGCGCCGTGTACAGGCCGAAGCGGCCCTTGTAGGTTCCGACCATCTTCGCGGCCGCATATTCATTGATCTCGCGCGCCGCCTTGCGTGACTCTTCAATATCCCCGAACCACACCGCAGGCGCGGTAGGCGAGATCATGGACGTCGCGATTCCCGCCTTGTCCATATCTTCCACGTGTTTGGCCGGAGAGTAGTCCTTCCATTGCGGTCCTCCACCCATCCTTTTCCGCATGAGCAGCGCAAGATAATCGGGAGAAACGAAATGCTGGTGGACGTCGATAATCCGGCGGGCGTCAGGAGCTTGCGCGGGCAGGTTTCCGCTGGGCAGAAGCGTGGTCGCGCCGAACGCGGCGATTCCCCTCAGTAATTCCCGTCGCGAGGGACGATCGAAAGTGGAAGCCATCGTGCGAGCCATGACCGAGAAGACTAGCGTGACGGTTTCTGCGTGTCAAGCGTCGATATTCCAGACGAGACACGCTCCTTGAAGCGACCTGACGCGCTTGGTATACTCGCCACCATGCGCAAAAGTTCTCTCCTTCGGTTGGGTTTGTTGATTGTGCTCGGCGGAGCCTGCTGGGTCGCCTACAGTCAGATGGGCCAGACGCCCGCGAAGCTGACCACGGTTAAGATCGCCAACGACCTGTACATGATCCATAACGAGATCGTGCCGGGGAACACGACCGCTCTGGTGACTGACGACGGCATTCTGTTGGTGGACGATAAATTCGCCGTGGATCACGACAACCTGGTGGCCGAGGTGAAGAAGATCAGCGCTAAGCCGATCAAATACGTCATCAGCACGCATCACCATGCGGATCACACCGGAGGGAATCCCGCGATGCAGAAGATGGACGTAAAGATCATCGCTAGCGAGCAGGCTCGTCAGAATATGCTGGACGCTAAACAGCCCGGCCAGCCCGACATCGCCGTGGAGCGCCGCGCGACGGTCACATTGGGCGGTAAGACCGCCGAAATTTATTACTTTGGCCGCGCGCATACGAACGGCGACCTCGTGATTCTGTTCCCTCAAGATCGCGTGCTGGCGGCCGGCGACATCTTCACTTATGGCGACGCCACGCCGCAGTTGATCGACTATTCGGGCGGCGGGAGCGCCAAGGAATGGACCACGACGCTCGATGGGGCGCTAAAGCTGGACTTCGATAACGTTGTCCCGGGCCATGGCAATCTGGCCAAGCGCGCCGATATGGTCGCGTTCCGCAACACGACGCTCGCCGTGCGCAACAAGGTCCATCAGATGCAGATGGAAAAGAAAAGCCGCGACGAAATCAGCAAGGTACTCAAGAGCGATTTCAAGTGGGGCGATCTACAGTTCTTGATGAGCTTTGACGGGATTCTCGCCGAGACGCGGTGAGCGCTTGACGTTGAGCGAAGCGCGAGGCTTGTGAACGCTCGGGATAGCCCCAAGCTGACGCATGGGGCTGGACGGCGAAAAGTGTTCGCGAGCCCCTTGCGTGAGCTTGGGGCTTACACTTTTTGTAGCGGTAGCGTCCGCAAGGGAGGTCGCGTTGAACCGAATCGTCCTTATCGTCGTTTCAAGCTTCATTGCGGCCGCAGCTCAAAATGCGTCTACAAATCTACCGAGATTTGAGGACTATCCGGTTGTAGAGACCTGGAATGGTCCCGTCGCCCCGCTAAAGCTCGTTGCGCCGTCTGAACGCCAGTTCCGCACTCAACTGACGAATGCCTCGAAACAACCGCCCAATTTCGCGGGGCATTATCAGTTCGCCGGTTGGGGATGCGGTTCAGCTTGTGCGGCGGGCGCAATCATTGACCTTAAAACTGGCACCGTGTTCCCTCCACCGCTAGGTGGAAAGGGAATCGGATGGAATCGATGGATTTTTTGCGGTGGGATTATCGAAGGGCGCTACGTCGACTATCGACGCGACAGCAGGCTAATGATATTGCGCTGTCAAGAGCATTTCGAGGGTACGAGCGTCCACTATCTTGCGTGGGAGAATGCCGGCTTTCGCGAAATCCTCCACATCGTCGAGAAGCAGTCACAGTAGCCGCGATTGGCGTGAACGCCCACCCTTGCTCCCCGAATTCCCGTCGGCTATGATAAACGCGTCGTTTGTAACATTGCCCAAGGAGGCACGCGCCGTGAAGACCATCCAAGTTTCGATCTTTGGTTGCCTGATGGGAGCGGCTGCTCTCGCCGCTTCGAATTCCCCGGTTACGTTCAACAAGGACGTTCTTCCGGTGCTGCAGAAGAACTGCCAGGAGTGCCATCGTCCCGGTGAGATCGCGCCCATGTCGCTGATCAATTACAGCGACGCGCGCCCGTGGGCCAAGGCCATCAAGGCCGCCGTGCTTGTTAAAAAGATGCCGCCGTGGTTCGCCGACCCCAAGTACGGCCACTTCGCCAACGATCGCAGGCTGAGCGAAGCCGACATTAACACGCTAGTGGCGTGGGCGGACGCCGGCGCGGTGGAAGGCGACGCCAAGGATCGTCCGGCGCCGGTGAAGTTCCCCGAGGGCTGGCAGATCAAGCCCGACGTCGTCGTCGAGATGCCCAAGGCTTTCGAGCTTCCCGCCAAGGGCACGATCAACTATAAGTTCATTCTGGTGAAGACCAACTTCCCCCAGGATATGTGGGTGGAAGCCGCGGAAATGCGTCCGGGCAACCCGAAGGTGGTCCATCACGGCAAAGTTTGGGTCCGTCCTCCCGGATCGCACTGGATGGAAAAGGCCGTGCCTGGCGAAGCCTATGAACAGGAAACGCAACGCGACATCATTGGCAGGAACATGGGCGCCGACGGAAACGACATCCTTGGCAAATTTAACCCCGGCCTCGGCTCGCAGGACTTCACGATCGAAGGCGCGGCAAAGTTCGTGCCTAAAGGCTCGGACCTGGTGTTCGAAATGCACTACACCGCGGATGGCCAGCCAACCGAAGATGTTTCGAAAGTCGGCTTCGTGCTGGCGAAAAATCCGCCGCAGCGGCGCTACTTCTTCGCCACTGGCCCGTCGGCCGGTAATCTGGTTATTGCGCCCGGCGACAACAACGCCGAAGTCGTCAGCGAGCTGACCGTCGGCCTGGACAACGTCAAGCTGGTTTACGCCCAGCCGCACATGCACCTGCGCGGCAAGGACATGCAGTTGCGCGCGATTTATCCGAACGGCGAGACGGAGATCTTCATGAACTCCAAATGGGATTTCAACTGGCAGCAGGGCTTCGATTTCAAGGAGCCCATCCCACTGCCTAAAGGAACGCGATTGATCGTCGTTTCCCATTTCGACAATTCGCCGAACAATCCGAACAATCCCGATCCCAAGGCGGAGGTCCGCTGGGGCTTCCAGAACTGGGAAGAGATGAGCAATTGCTTTATCGGTTTGACGATGGATCTGAAGGACAACCCGGATAAGATGTTCCGGCGCTCCGGTCCGAGTCTGCTGAAACCCGTCACCGGCATCTCCGGTCCGACGCTTGCGGCTCTGGAAATCAAAAAATAGTCGATCCAGGAACAATCGACCAAGAAATATTCGCACGTTGCCCTGGGAAACCACCGGGAAGTCGGCGCTGTGCAAATTGCGGCACGCGATTTTGAATAAGCCCGCGAAAATCTAATGGTTGGGCTCACATATCGCTAAAATCGTGATTTTCCCGGGCAGGTCCCGATACCAAGGTGGCCGAAAAGCCCCAGAATCGCTCCAGGGGCGTCCTAGGGCCAACAAATGGCAAACGGTTTTTGGGGCGAATAGAGGACGATCCGGATCGAGAAAAGTGGGACGGCTCTTAGATGAGGCAGGCCCTCGCCCTGCGGCGGACCAGTGGTCCGGCTCTTCGTGGCTTGAATAAAAGGCCGGCTGAGAGCCGGCCGCAGCCTGGGAGGCTGCCCCACCGAATCCAGCGCCTGCGCGTCTGGCGCTTATTGCAAGCCGAATCGTCAGGATTTTTCACCCAATGCTCGCTCTACGGCTCGCCTTCGAGCTTGCGCAGGCGTACTTCGATGCCTGTGCCCTTCAGCGCGTCGGCAAACTCCTGCGTGTTCTGGCCGCGATAGTGATACGGATAGACGATCTGCGGATGGAATTCCTTGACGCAAGCGGCGGCCTCGGCGACAGGCATGGTGCGCGGAGGATTCATGGCCACGAACGCGATCGAGACATTTTTCAGGGCCTTCACCTCCGGCGTGCATTCGGTGTCGCCGGAAAAATAAACACGCGTGTTTCCGAAGTTCAGGATGTAGCCGTTACCAATGCCCTTGTGATGCCACGGTTTTTCGGGCGTGGGTCCGAACACCAGGTTGTACATGGGGACCGCTTCGATCCCGATCTCCATGAACGTCTTCTTCTCGCCGTTGCGGATGGTTTCGGGAATGCCGCAGCAGCCGTTCAGCGTGTCGTTGACGGCTTCGGAAGTCACGATGATGGTGGAATCCTTTCGCAGCGTCTTGAGCAGCGTGGGATCCATATGATCGGCATGCGTGTGCGAAATCAGAATCATGTCGGCTTGCGGCAAGCCCGTGAAATCGGCCTGGCCCCAGGGATCGACGTAGATGATCTTCCCGTTGAATTCGAGCATCACGCTGCCGTGATACAGAGGCGTGAGACGGAGCGGGCCTCTGGAAGTCTCGACCATGTCGGTCTGCCTGTTGGGAGCCACGGCGGCGAATGCCAGCGGCAGGCATGCCAGCGCAAGAGACGCCACGCCGGATTTCGCGAAGGAGTTCATGAAGAAATCATAGCCGAAGGAGACAGGAATCGGAGTAACTGACGGGTGCAGGGCTGTGTAGGGCGGGAAGTCATGCGATCACCGGCACGCCAGTAATGTAGGGAGGCAGCCCATGGGGATGGAGCTTCAGCAATCTGCCCATATTTCCCTGGACGATTGGGTCCGACCTCTTGGCCTCGGACCAACGGCTGACGCTCTCCAGTACGTCGCTGCAAAACCACCTGGCGTCAAGGTTCAGCGCGTCGCTCATAATGTTGTTGTGAAGGACGGTTCCACGTCCGTCCGGAATTGTGAACAAGACTCGGTCGTACTGCATTCGAGGATGGCCGAACCTGCCTTGATGCAAGACACCGCATCGTAGGCTCCAGATGTCGTCGGCAGTGATCCTGGGATATTTCGGGGCGAGCCAATTGTTGTACCAACTCCTGTACTGCGCGCCGGAAGACGTCCCGTCGGAGGACTCCATAGCAGCACAGACGTCCGGCAGGCTTAGCGCACCCACTACCGCAATGTAGTAAAGCCCCGCATCGAGCGCACGTCGTATCTCCTTGATGATGGTATCCATACGCCACCCGCACCATGTGCAAACGTCAAAGAACGAAAAACGGGAAAAAAGGGGACGGACTGATCCGTCCCCGTACTCAAAAGCAGGTCCCTCGGGCGCTTCGCTGCTCGGGATGACAGGAGAGCGATTGTGTACTTCTAATCCGCCAGCGGATCAGGCCGGACTTGGAAGTGCACGACCTTCGCCATGGTTCCCTTGCCGGTTTCGGAATGGAACGGAGTGCGGGTGCCCCAGGTGGTCCACACGCCTTTGCCTTTCCATCCGGCTTTGGGATCGTCGATGCGGCCGTCCATGCCCTTGGCGAAAAAGCCCAGAGGATACGGAACCCGCATCACCACCCACTTGCCGTTCTGCAGGGCGAGCAGCGAATCGCTGCCGTTGCCGGTGGCGATCGGCGTATTCTTGCCGAGGCCGAGCGTATCGAACTGGTCAACCCAATCGTAGTAGTGCGAGTCCGCGCTGCCCGATTCCTTCACGTTCTTGAAATTCGGACCCGGCGACGGATACAGCGTCCAGCCTTCCGGGCAATGCTGGCCGGTGGCCTTCGGACCATTGAGCGGACCCTTGCACTTGCTGCGATCGAAGCTGGCCAGATGGCCGCTGCCGAGCACGACCCAAGCCACGTTATTGCGGTCGATGTCCATGCCGCGCGGCGAGAAGCCTTGGATCTTCGCCTTGGGATTGTTCCACGGCACTTCGTAATACTCCGCCAGTGCTGTTTCCGACGGGTTGGATCCGGGCATCAGCCGGACGATGCCTCCCGGGAATCCCAGCACGCTGCCCCAAATCGAGCCGTCGGTGCCAATCGCCAAGCCGTAGAATGCCGCGTTTAGGCGAGTGTCTTTCTTAGGATCGGAAGCGATCTTTGGAAGCGCCATGGAATTGCCCAGGGCTTCGCCGGTCGCCGTGGTGGCGACGTTCTGGTCGACTTCCTCGTAGGGATCGCGCTTGCCGTTGCCGTTGGTATCGAGCACCAGTGCGGTCCAGCCCGTCGACTTCTGCGAGTCGTGAGTCTGATCCCACATCTTCGTGTTCAGCCAACCGACCACTCCGCCGCCGCCGCCGCTGCTGGTCCACAGCGTGTTGTTAGCGTCCTCGGCAAAGAGCAGGTGATGCGTGCCGAAGCAAGTATCGATCAAATCAACCTTTTTGGTCTTGGGATCGTAAACGGCCAGTTGACGGCCCGAGCGCGCCACGGGAGTGATCTTCGCCGAAGGCTGGCTGGAGCCCGCTTTGCACCACGCCGGATTGTCCGGCCCGCGCAGGCGCGATGTGAACCACAGGCGGCCATCATTGCCGAACATCGGATTGTGCACGGTGACGTGAGTATCCCAGATGGATTCTTCGCCCCAGAAATTAGACGCTTCGAGCGGCTTCGGCTGTCCCGGGGTATCCGGGTCGCGATAAGGCACCTTCACCCAGCTGGTCGTGGCCTTGACCGGATCGAGGACCGGAAGCGCATCGCGGCTCTCTTCGGGCGATCCGTAGATCAGGCCGTTGGCGTTCAGGGTTGGATTGCGTTTGTCGGTGGAGATTTCGTCGTGCAGATAAGCCTTCGGATCGGCCCAGTCCCATTGCGTGATGACCACGTTGCGCTCCACGCCCTGCGGACGCGGCGGCGCCTGCGCCGGGATTTCACCGTGCGCGATGCGATCGGTCCAGTTGCCGAACTCCTGCGTGGCGCGCTGTGGTCCCAGTTGATTCAAGCCGCCCAACATCTGCGACCCGGCCTGTCCGGATTTCACGCGGCGCTCCCAGGCCTGGGCGGGTGAGTCGAAATTCTTGAACAGTGGCGGAATGGTGCGCGTGTACTCGCTGCCGAGCTGATGACAGGATTCGCAACTATCGGTCTTGACCAGGTGAATCCACTGCGCCTGGCTCTTCACGCCGGGCGAGATGCCGTTGCCGGTAGGACCAGTGCCCGGAAATTCGTTCTTTTCAGGAACCTTGAGCAGCGAATACCAGTAGCTGGCCGGATAGAGCTTCGCGGCCGTCTTCGCGTCAGGGGCGACGGTCGGCTTCAGATCCACGGTTTTGCCCGTGGACGTCGTGGTCTTTGGTGAATCCACCAGGCCGTAGCCTCGAGCCCACACCGTGTAGTTCGCCTTTGGCAGCGCCGGTATCAGGTAACGGCCGCGGTCGTCGGTGACAACCTCTTTGATCAGGCGCGTCGGCAAGTCCGTGGTTTCGGCGATCACCCAGACGCCCGCTTCGGGCCCTTTGCTGCTGGCGACCACGCCGCCGATTTCATCCGCCTTCACGCTCACCGCGCTGGCTGCGGGCTGTTGAGCATTGGTCCGGCCCAACCACGCGGCCAAGCCGAGGGCCGTAACGACCGCGATGCCAAGATATTTCGAAACCCTGCTGCTCATGATGTTGGTCATGCTGACGCTCCTTTTTACGTGTTCGCCGGCCTGGCTGGGGCAGCGGCTTGCAACTCACTTGTTAAGCAACTGAGGAAAGTCGCTCTAAAAGGCCGATGCATCATCGCAACGGACAGTATACACCCATGAAATCCCACGCGAAATGGAGGGTGTGTGAAACAGCGAATCCACGTGACAAATCAATCGCAAACCGCGATCGAGACGCCAACAGAAAACCAGCGCGACGGGATATCGGGACGCGAATGGCAGGGAGCGGTTACGATTTAGAGGTGGCCCACTTGAAAGGCCTCCTGCGCGGCCCGAAGTTCAACGGCAAACATTCGACGGTGATTCCGACGGCGGTTCCGGCGGTCGAAGCGGCCAAGGACTGCCCGCATGTCACCAAGATCGCGCTCGGCATCATCACGCCGCTCCGGGCCGGCCAACCGCATCTCAAGTTCACGCCGATGAGCGGCGGGTTGAAGATGCAGGTTCGCGGCGCTCATGCCGTCCAAATCTTTTGGCTTTATACAACCCGGCCCGAGGACGCGATTCGGGAGATTGAAGCGAAGTGGAAGGACGCCGGATAGGCTGTCCGCCGACCACGAGGTTCCCCTGTTTCCGCCTGGTTCGAAAAGCGCCCCCGTCCGGAGAAAGAGCGCTCGATCCTATGCCGCTTTCGCTTTTTTCCTGGAAGCTCCGGTCTGAGCCCTCTTCGCCGCCCAATACGCCCTCATTCTTTCGGCCTGCTTTTTCCGTTGAGCGGCGCTAAATTTGCGGCGTCTCCGGGCTGGCTTCGGACTGGCCACGGACGACTCGGTAACAGCGAGCGAATTCTTCGCGGGGCGCCCGCGGCGCGGCGTCGTTCCCTGGAGAGCGGCAATAGCTCCGCTGATTCTGTCTCGCTCCGCAATCAAGAGAGCAAGGATATGTTGTATCGGCATCTTACGAAATCGTAACACGCGCGATGGCAGTATGGCTGCCAGATTCCCTTACCCCGATCGCTTCGCTGTATGATATTTGCCAATGACTCCCGACTCCAAAAATTCTCGAAACAACATGAATCGTCTAAAGAAGTGCGGCTCACTTCTTATGACCCTGCCGATCATCCTATTCCCTGTGCTGGCCGCCGTACTTCTCTTCGCGGGAATTTCGCGGCCGGCGTTTGCGCAGGGACCAGGAGGACGCCTGCACGTTGTCAGTCACGTCGATGTGATTCCCAAATTCTCCGAGGACACGGCGAAAGCGCTCCTTGCGTACGCGGTCGATAGCCGCAAGGACACGGGCGCTCTGCGCATCGACGTTTTGGTGGAAGCGGGCCGTCCGAATCATTTCACGCTCATCGAACTATGGGAATCCCACGCCGCTTACGATGCCCATATCGGCAGGGATCACACCCGCGCGTTTCGCGAGAAGCTGCACCCGTGGCTCGGCAGCCCCTACGATGAAAGGCTGAATGAGGAGGTGAAGTAAGGCCGCGACTAAAACAGCAAGGTGATGGATTGTTGATAGCTGACGACGCCGTGAATGTACCCCCAACCGTTGATGATCCGGTCCCAAGCATTCAAGAAGAATGAATGGGCGCAGTGCACGGAGGTGGGATCGCCGGCCACCGTGGCGTTCCACGGCGCCGGTCCCGGAGGCGGGACCGCGACACCGGTGATTCCGGCCCACAAACGCGTCGGCGAAATGTGGTTGCTGTAGCTGTCCGATGATATGGTCTCGGACTTGTTGTCTCCCCAATACGCCGTCAGGCTCCATCCCAACAGATGGGACTGAGGAGCCGAGGCGGTCACACGAAACGTGAACGTCGGCGCACCTGTGTTGACAATGGCGCAGACGCCCACGGGAACGTTGCCCGGTTGCTGTAGGATCTGCTGAATCTTGGCCACTGGCACGGTGTTGTCGATCACCACGCTCGCGAAGCGGCCGGGATCGGTTGAATGTCCGATCTCATTGCCCGCGCTCTCCGCGCTAAACAGCTTGATACTGATCTTGTTCAGGCCGTTCGGCCGGCCGGTGGTGTCCAATAAAAGTCCCAGCCAGAAGTTGAGCCAGATCTGACCGGCGGAGCGCAGCGAATAGTAGCCGCCGGCGGCCGGCGTGGTGGTCACGAGCTCAAACGCATTGAGAGGAACGCTCCATAGATAGTCGCTGAACGGCTGCGTCACCTGCATCGCCGGACCGACAGGCCCCTCGATGAATACCTGATAGAAATTGGCGCCCAAGCTCCGCGCATGCTGCCAGTTGATCATCAGGGGAAGCGCGCCTCCGAAGGGACAATCCTTGACTTGAAAGAAATAGGTAGGGTCCATGGTGGTGTCGGCATAGCCGTTCGGCAGGTGCGTGGCATCCGCCGGTACGAAACCGATGCCGAGGAAAACGGGGCCCGCCGCTGAGTAGACGGAAGCGGTGAGATCGACTTCGCTGACGACCGTAGCGGAGGCGATCAGAAGTTGGTTGGACGAGAGTACCGCGACGCTGTATGGCGCGGGCGACGTGGGCCCGGCAATAGGCGCGACCGTCGCAGGGGTCGTGGTGAGGTCGACCTTAAGTACGGTGCCCGTTGGGTTGGGGCGTGGAAAAAGAATGACGCTTTCGCCGGCGTCCGCAAACGTGAGATGGCGGGGGCCGTTCAAGCCGCTCGCAATCACGACACTCGTGTTCGTCGAGAGGTCGAAACGAGTGATGGTGCCCGCATCGCTGCTGACATAAAGGAACCGGCCATCGCCGGTCACCAACACGCCCCGGGGATTGAGAATCGTTGCCACAATGGTTTTGGCGGTGGTCGTCAGATTGACCTGCCATATATGTCCACCGGTAAACTCCGCCACGTACGCGACGCCGTGCGCTTCATCCAACGCAACCTGGTCGATGCCGTTGAATCCGCTGGCGACCACGGTGGCAGCGGCCCGGTTCATGTTGGTCAAACTGAGCCGGAGCAGTGACCCGGGTTTTTCGGCGACATAGGCATGAAGTCCATCGACGCTGAGTTCAACATCCGAGGGAGCGTTGTACCCGGTGCCTAAGACCGTCTTGACATGCGTGTGAGCGGTTACGGCGATGATGTTGCCCGAACCGGCGTCGGCCGCGTAGAGTTGGTCGGTACCGACGCGGTAGGAACTGCCGACCAAATCGTTATAGCCGGTTGCGATGGTTACTGGAACAGGTAATGGCATTCGAGACTCCTCCGGTATATAGTGCTTTCAGCGTCACAGCCGTTTCGCGCGGGCGTGATCTGTGCGAACGGACTGGATGAGACACCTCAGCAGAACGGCGCGATCGGCGCAAGAGGCGATGCACGCAAAATGCGGCCAAACGGGAAGGTCGCATTCTCCACTGCCACGGAAAGAGTTGCCGCGCCGGCTGTTGCCCCGGTTGTCCCTCCAGGTGCCGCACCGGCGGCTGGTGTCGCCGCGAGTGCGGCTCCAGCAGGATGCCCGACTTCGCTTCCCGTGCCTCCCGGGAGCAATTCCACGGCGATCACGCTGAGCGGCGAGCTGGCCGGCAGATGGATCGAGGCTAGGATGGCCTCGATATGAGCCTGATGGAAAGCTGCCACGGCGATCCGATCGCGCGATTTCGCCGAATTTACGATCAACGCCGCGAAATAGGGTTCAAGTGCGGCGTTCATCGTGGCGAGTTTTCTGGTGACGAAAACGCCCTGTTCCACCGCGATCAGAATGTTGCGCATCGTGGCGCCGTCCGCTTGCACCGCCTGCGCATAAAGAAGGAACCACATGGACGTCTTGGGCGGATCGGTCGGCGCAACCAGTAGCCGCCCGTTGAGAACCGGCGTCGCATAAGGGGCGGTCGCAATGATCAAGCTTGGAGTTCCGCTCTTCACGGTCACGGCCGGTAGAAGCGGCGGCAGCACTTGCTGAACCTGGAATGGGCTGGCCGTGGCCGTGATCGCCGTCAGAACCGCGGCAGCCGCGCTCGATGTGATGTTAACCCGTCCTGCATGGCAAACGAGACCCGGCGCGGGATGCTGCACGCCGACTACGCGCAGCGGCGAGCCAAATCGCGCATTCGCCGTCGACCACCAGCGAAGATCGCCCGGCGCACCGGCGTGGCCCACCCGCAGCTCGTATGTATAGAAGCCGAATAATTCCGGGTCGTCCGCGTCGACGCCCGGTGGAAGGGGAAGAAGAAAGTGAACATGGGAGCTCGGCGACGGTTCCAGCTGCGTCATGGCGCTCAATCCGGCGCGGTCGTCGGTATCGTCCGGAATGATCGCGCGGACCAGCTCCGGATCGAGAGAAAGCGGCGGGTTGCTGTCCGCGACATTCTGCGGCGTCGCATTGTACAGAATCGGATCGGCGCCGTGCGCCAGCACTCTGGCAAAAAGAGCATCCCCGAGGCTGTTGTCGATCGGCTCGGTCAACTCGATCCATAAAGACCGTTGGCGCGGCGAGGTCGACGCGTAGAGCGGCCCGGGCATATAGGGCGACAGGGCGAGCCCGACCGAAGCGATCGCGGGGACCTGGGTGGGAGGGATCGCGATGGGCAAGCGCAGATCGAGCGGCGTGTCGGCGTAATCGGTCCCGCCCAGCGCGGGGGGCGGCGTCGTATAGACCGGGGTCGGCGGAGTAGGCGGAAGCGCCGGTCCGGCGGCCGTGCGGTTGGGTTGCACAAACCAACGATGTTGCAACGATTGCGGGAACCCTCCGGCGACCGGCTCGTGTGGATCGATCGCGTCGAAGAACATCAGCCTCGTCCGCGATCGCGCAAGATCGCTCGGCTGCGTCGTCGCCGCGCTTCCGAGCACACGCGGAATCGTCAAGGAGCCCACGGCTGTAGCTGTGGTCTCGGTGTCCGTGGGCCCACCGCGAAGGATCGTGAAGCCGGAGGCGGTGAGACCGTCCCAAGTCCAGTCCCGCTCCAGGTCGAGAACGATGGCCACGATCCAATAGCGCAGCAGCTCACTGGTCGAGCCGAAAGTCAGCGTCTCACCATCGGCCGAAATCTGTGTGCGCAACGCGCGAGAAGCGCCAAACACAACGCGCATTCCCGGCGGTGTGGAAAGCGAGTTCCCGTTCGCCTGCACACTGAGTTGCTCGGCGAGTTGCGCGACCAGGGGCGGCGCGGTCACTCCCGCGGGGCGCCGGAAAAGGTAGCCGGTAATCGGCTCTGCGGCGTCCGCCTGACCGAGAATCTCAGGCTCTCCGCTCGGCTCTACACGCACCAGGATTGTCGCGGCCATCGCTTGCAAAGCCTGCGGGCCGAAATACGCGGGCTCGTCCGTACGAAGGACGCCGCGCACGGTGATCTGTACGTCGCGTCCACGCGGAATCAACAGGGGCCCCGTGACCGGCTGCCCAGTTGGCGACCAATCCACGATCGAAGGCGCGTCGATGAAAACGATCGGAATCGCGGTACCGGGATCGGTCCCGAGCGGTGTAGTTCCTGTGACCGGGTTCAGCGTTCGCGTGGTCGTGTACAAAGGAAGAAAGACGCCATCGCTGGTTCCTGTGTCGTGCAGAGGATGCCGCACCAGTACTTCGATCGAAACCGCGGCTACGTCGGGATCGGGCAGGCCGGCAATACCGCTCGTTCCGCTCTTGGCGCTGCTCACGAGCGCGGCGCGGATGGCATCGCGCCATGCCGCTTCATCGCCCAGATGCGTGTAGAGGACCTCCGGATAAACGATGCTCGGACGGCTCACAACGAGAGAGGCGGGCGCGGTCGGGATGTTGGGAGAGGGAACAATCGGGTTGCCGTTTCCGTCGAGTTGCTGAACCATCGGAGCCTTCGGAGGCACGAGGCGCTGGAAGGTCTGTGTCCCGATTGACGCCGGACCTGGATTCACGGGCGCGTCGTTCAGCAGCGGACCGCCGCTGCTCAGATCGCCCAATCGGACTCGAAATGAATAGGTGTGCCCGTAGGAGAGCAGCGTCGTCAGATTCACCGCCGTGCGCGACGTTGGATCCGGCGACGATCGCGTCGTGAGAGCTTTCGGAATCGGATCGGGCTCGCACAATGAGCCGCCGCGCCAGTTCGCGAAATAGCGTGGAAGCCACGCGTCACTCGGCGTCGTCGAATACGGCTGCGCGGGAACCGGCTCAATGCAGAGGTCGCCGGTGAAGGTCCCTAGCGATGACGGGAGAGTGGTCGTGATGCTGCAAAGAGATTGCCACACGGGAGTCAGGAACGGCCCGCCGGGCGTGGTCGGCGTGACATCGGCGACATCGACGCGATAGCCCAGAACGCCAAGCGGCGTTTGCGTGGCGCTGCCGAGAGTCCCGCCCACGGCGGCGGCCTGGAGAGTGAGTTGATTGTTCTGCCACGTCACTACCTGCTCGTCATCCCAACCGAGTTCTATGCCGAGATCGCTTCCCGGAGGGAGCTGTCCGTCTCCCACCGCAGCCGCGGAATTCGCCGGCTGCGAGCAATGGATCAGCTTGGCGAAACCGTCCGAATAAACGTCGGCGATTTCGAACGAATCGTCGGACGGCGTTCCGCCCTCGCCGTCCACAGGAAATTCAACAGCCGCAAAGAGCGCGCGTGGAGTTGACGTGAGGGGCGGGATGCGAGCGGCGTGCGTGCGGATCGAGCCCGGAAGCGTGGATGCCGCGATCGCCCAAGGATCGGTGGCCGCGAGCGCGACAAAAACGTAGCCGCCCGTGGAAAACGCAGCAGACTGACTGTTGGAAAGCGTTACGGAGAGCTGATACAGAAGGCCCATCCGAATCGCAAGAATCGGCTGACGGAGAGCGTAGGAGATGACTTGTCCCCAGCTGACAGTTTTCAAGGGCGGCTTCAGAATCGGGACGGCGGCGTTCCCACGAACCGCACAGCCGAATTCGTCATCGGTAGTCGTAAGATTTCCGTCGGGAGGTCCACCCCCTACGGCCAGATAGGACGGAGGGAGCGATTTCCGAATGCGAGGAATCGCCAGCGCGGCCGTGGTTCCGAGCGAGGCGCCGCTCGCCGTCACTGCACTCTGCAGAAGCGCGAACGTCGCCACGGGAGATGCGGGCGTCGAAAGTATCGTTGGTGTCAGGCTGATCACCTTCGATCCGGTAGAAGCCGGCAGACTGGCGAAGCCCTGGTCGATGATCACTGTGAATTTTGGCGCGCCGTTGGCGAAGGAAGGCGACGACGATCCGATCAAAGCGTTCGGCAGCGGATTCACCGCGGGGATGAGAACGACATTCAGCGTGAGAGTTCCCTTCCCGTCCCAATGCTGCGGGAAGGTGGTGAGCGCCAGGCAAAGTGGATTGGCCATCGTGCGTTCCTCCTAAATCGAGATCGTCTCGCTGAATCCCCAAGAGCCATCGAAAGAGATGCTGATGACCCAGCAAATGCTGATATGTATCCCCACCGATACTTGTGCCGCGAGCGAGGCGTCGGTCGGCGGAATATCGATGGTGATCGTGATCGCCGCCGTGAGCGTCAGCGATGCGCTCGCGAGACCACCGAGCACGTCCACTTGAGCATTGCCCGTCAGCGCGGCTCCTATCGAAATCGCGCTGGTCCCGATGTCGAGGCTAAGGCTGACTACGATTGACGCGCTTCCCGAGGCGACCGCGACGCTGATCGAGAGCCCCAGGCCGAGACCGGCTTCGATATAAACATTGAGCCCGCCGCCCTGCACTCCAAGAACGATCGCTCCCGTTCCGGCAAGCGGCGATACGACCCACTGAAATGGATTCTGCGTGCTGCCGATCCCCACACTGAAACCCAAATTGCTGGGGATGGTGGCCGTGAATCCCAGGTTGAGCCCCAGATTTGTGATCTCGCCAAAGCCGAGGGGAATGGTGGGAAGCGTGAAGCCCTGTTGCACGCTGAGAGTGTTGCCGGAGAAGCCGACATCGAGATCGGCGCTGCCCCCGAGGGCCGCGGCAAGCCCGCTCAGCCCGGTGAGGATCGACTTGACCGGATCGAGCGAGGGACCGTAATAGACCTGCAACCCGGTGGAGCCCGGCACGTTCAATCCGATAAAGCTGGGCGCGGTCGACGAACCGGCCGTGAAGCCGCCGCAGACGGTGAGCAGAGTGCCGAAGCCGTCCACCTTGGCAATGAAAGACAGATTCTGCATTTCAAGCGACCAGCTCGTAGGCTTGGTGCTCGCGTCGAGTGTCAGCGTGCCCTGAAAAGGGAGAGGATTGCCGCTTGTGTCCTGCGCGCCGTAGGAGAGAACCAGGTGGACGATTGCGATATCCAGCAACGCACGATCAGGCCGCGCCGGCGACGATGGTGGCCCCCACGTGTAGGTTTGCGTGAACCCGTCGCCCTGGATCGGCAGACCTTGCGTCGACGGAATCTTCAACGCGTTCCCGATATCGGGGAAAATGCTCGCGATCCCCAGCAGCGCGCCTACATCCGCCAGCGCGGGAGTGTTGTTGAAGCCGAGCCCGTTCCCCGCGCTGTTGATCAAGGGGTGCTCGTAGAGCGTCTTCGATGTCCCGGTGCCCTGCATGATCCCGTAAAATGTCGCCGGCGAGTCAGCCGACTGCGCGTCCTCGGGGTCAAGCAGCCTGAAGCCGTTTGCGGAAAATGTTCCTGGGCCAGTGGGCGGCGTTGTGCCGAGAGTTGTACCTTGCGTGAGCGGAACCGGCGTCGCGGCATCGACCGCCTGAGGTATCGCCGCGGTACTCGCGCGCCGCGAGACGCTCCACTGTCCGTCCTTCGGCAGAAGAGGCGTCCCGAAGATCGCCGTCTGCAGCATCGGCGTGGTTCCGGTCGCGACCGCGGCGCCGAACGACGACACGGTCATCGTAAACTGCTGCGCGCCGGTGCCGCCCAAACGTGCGATGCATCCGGCCGCGCCGCTGACTCGCCCCACTTGCTTCATGAGCGCGAGGATGTCGGCGGCCGAGGGCGGCGACGGGCTGAGAGTCTTGGGGTTGATACTGAGCGTATCCTGCGCATAACCCTGGATCGCCGTCCCCAGAGCGGTGAGCGCTGGATTCTTTCCGTTGGCGGCGATCTGGATCGCGCTCGCGAAAGCCACGTCGGCTTCGAACGTGCAAGGCGTGTACACGTTGGTTCCCACGGTAACGGTGGCCGTCGAGAACGCGATATTGCGGACGTTGTTTACCGTCTGCACGGGTCCCGCGAGAATGCTCAACGGCGTCCGCAACAGTTCGAACGCACCAGGCGCCACGGCTTTCCATCCGGTGTCGTGCTTGACCACTTCGCCGCCGTCCGATCGGTCGAAGGTGATCGTCCGTTGCAGGCGGATGCACCAGGGCAAAATCCAGGTCTGCGCGGTAATAATTTCGTGCGCGGTCCTGCCGAGAAGAACGTTGAACAGAGCGCGGATGATGCCTGGATCCGTGGGTACGGGATCGTGCCAATCGGAGAACAGCGACGTTCCGTAACCGGAGAGGTCGATCCGTGCGACGGGGAAAAAACCTCTGCCGCTCGGGCCGAAATCCTGATCCCAGAAAGACGCGACGCTCGGCAGCGCCAGGCCGAGCACATCCGCGCCATAGCCGGGCGGCGTGGAGCTGAAGCCCGTAACGGCGGTCCCCGGAAGCGTCGCCGTTAGCGGTGCAGCGGTCGCGCCGGTAATCGATAAAACGCGCGCGCCAGTAAGTCCTTCGTCCGGAAACTGCACGGCTGGGATCGCGTACGCCGGCCCTGGCGTGCTGGGTTTCGGCTCGGAGAGGTTCGCCGTAATCCCGAAGGGGAGCGTGAAACCAGCTTGCGTCGCCACCTTCCCTGCGGAGGATTGATATTGCTCCAGCGCGAGCACCGGTACGATCGGTGTCGGGGTTGTGACTGCGACGAGAAATGTCGTCGGGATGCCGTCATCGGGTGACGATGCCGTGAGCCAGGCAGGCGCACCCGTCGCGTCGACCACCGGTTCCCAGGAGATTCCCGGCACGGTGAAGACAGCCGTGTCCGCGGCGGGAGCTTGCAGTTGCAATCCCGCGAAGCTGAACTGCGAGCCACCGGCCGCCGCAATCAAAACGCCCCACTGATCGGCGTTACTCGATACGTCCAGAAGCTTGAAACCGGGTCCCTGGTTGACGGCTAACGTCGCGCCGGTCGCGGGAGCGGGAGTGCTGCCCAAGGGATTCTGTATAAGTTCGATGGTGAGGACGGGAGGAGTTGTAGCGGTCCACGTCACCAATGCGGCGACGCTCGAAATCAGTTCGCCGACGGCGCCCAATGAATAGGAGGCGGCGTAAGGATCAGGAAAAGTAGGAACCAGCGAAACGATGGGGAAGCCGATGGCGAGGCCGCCGGCGGCGATGCGTCCCTGCGAGAGCGTACCGCTCAGCAGCAAGCCGTTCGGTGTTCCCACCGGGATTAGAGCATTTTCCGCGACCAGTGCGAGCGATGTCGCCGCGGCGGGAGTCAACACCGAGCCAACGTCGACGGTGATCGAAGCGGCCGTGTGCACGCGCGTCACAAGTGCCGGTCCCTGCAGGCTGATACGCTGGCCGTCAGCATCGACGGGGCGGTCCACCAGTGCGGCGAGAGTTCCGCCGGCGATCGTAATTTCCTGATCCGGCGCCGCGCTGAATGATACCAACGCTCCCGGCGCCAGGCTGAGACTGATCTGCGAAGGTGGCAGCGCGAGCGGCGGCTGCGTCGGCGAGGCGGGCGAAGGTAGAGGCGGCGAGACCCATAACAGATACGACTCTGTCGCGCGCGCGGCGCCGTTCCCGACTAATCCCACCAGGCGAACCGGAGTGAGAGCGAACGAAGCACCGGCAAGCGCCAGCGGACTGGTGAGCGGAGCGATCGTTGCCGATAGACCGGGGCCCGTGACGACCACGATTCCCCATGCGTCGGCGGGCGCGGGAAGGGCGCCAGGGGACGTTGCAGTAAGAATCGGGAAGACAACGCCGGCGCCAACAACGGGGGCAGTTCCCGCCAAGGCGATTTCCGGTGACGTGGATTTCGCGACCGTGAAAGTGGTTTGCGCGACGGCACATGAAATGGCGACATGCGGAGTGGTGAAGTCGAGTTCCGCCAAAGTGGGGCTGGCGGCAGGTGTCAGCGTCAACGATTGCCCGTACAGTGTCGCCGAGCCAGTTCCGGAGAGCACAATCGACGCCGTGGCCGGCGTGAGCGTTATGGTTGCTTTTTGAAATGGCGTCAGGTTTGCGGCCAGGAAATCGGGACCGATGGGATCACCAGCGGGCCCAGTTGCCGGCGTCGTCGCGGAAGTTACAGCGAAGCTTAACGAAGCTCCTGATCCCAGCGTGATTTTTCCGCTGCTGAACACCACCGAACCGGTGGCTGTCATGGCCGCGCTCGCGAAGGGAATGCCGGCAAAGCCGGAAACCGAGGTGAACCCAGAGCCCAGCAAGGAAGCCTCGAACCATAGGATTCCGCTCGTGAGGGCGACTCCCACGGCGGTTGGTACAGGATCGCCGGCGGGAGTGATCACGTAGCCGATGGTCGTTGTTCCCTGAAGAAGGGTCGTAATCACCGGGAGTTTGAAGGGGAGCGGAATCGGGATGGGTCCTGGAATCGGCACGGGGCTGGGGAGCTTGGCGCGTATACTTTCCAGCTGTGTGGACAGATCGGTGAGAGGACGGCTGTCAAGGGTCTGCATCAGCGATCAAACCTCCCTCGGACTAGGTTCAAGCGGCGAACAAGGGCTCTAAGCTGTAACGAAATGGGAAACGAAGCTGTGCCGAGCCTCGATGCCCAGGAGTCTATTCCGCGATCTTGTGCAGGAATTGTGAAAGTCAGCAGGAGATCGTTTCACGATACCGAAGAGAAGTTCTGTTACGTATGGAACGGCACTTGCTGATGGTTCCCTCAAAATTTGCGCGTGAAACATGGATGTGTGTCGTTTCATTGGGCTTGGCGGACTGATGTCCAGCCTGACGGCGGCACTTTGCCGGGCAAGAATTCCCAGGACAGGGAAATTCGACTAGAACGGAAAATCGTAGGCGAGAGGCGGGAGCGAGACTTAGGTCGTAAGTATAAATGCATCAGTACTAATCCTTGTTTGGTACCGAGTTAAGAGCTAGAATGCAGACCCGGAGGCTGCCATCGTGCAATTTCAACCGTTCACAGCGGATTACGTGGAACGCCTCACTCGTGGCGATTGTGAAATCGAACGTCACTTCACGGGGTACTTCGCCGAGTTACTCCGAATCAAGCTCCGTAAGAGTTTGCGATGCTTTGAATCTGTGGAAGATGTTCGCCAGGAAACCTTCCTTCGCGTTTTTTCCGCGTTGAGAAGCGGACGGGGGCTCACCAACCCAGGGAAGCTGGGCGCATTCGTATGCGGGGTTTGCAACAATGTGCTGTCCGAGCACTATCGCACAGTTTCCCGGCACAGTCACTTGCCGGAAAAAGATATCGATCCACAGGAGCTGGGTCCCGACCCCGAGGCGGAGTTCGTGAATGAAGAGCGCAAGCGTTGTGTGCGTGCGATTCTCAATACGCTACCCGCAAAGGACCGCGAGATCCTGCGTCTCGTCTTCCTCGAAGAACGGGAGAAGGTCGAAGTCTGCCGAATATGCCAGGTGGATCGCAACTATCTTCGAGTTCTTCTGCATCGCGCGAAGAATCGCTTCCGCGAAGGTCTGCCCAAGCAGAAGTTTGCCGCCTCCGCGGGCGCAGCCGGGCTCATGCAGCCCAGTCGAACTGCTTCAAAATAATATCGAAAGCTTTGATTCCCAGGTATCCGCCCAGAATGGACACCACAAACACACTGATGAAATTGTGCGCGATCACTCCGTCCACTCTTGGCAGAAGCCCGAAGACGTAACCCCAACTCAGCACGATCCCCGCGACGACGCCCACGACCAACCGGCTATAGATCGATCCACCGGAGACAAAGAATAAGACCAGCCCGCCGGCAAGACCGCCGAGCAAACAAACCGCGATCACCGTCATTCCAACCACTTCGACGTGGTGCGGAGGGTCCGGACTCTTCAGTCTGTCGGCTGTAACGAAGATAGAACCTTGCCCCAGCCAGAATGGCACGATCTCCGTCTGCGCCGACAAGTCCCCGGCCTTCAAAGTAATGCTCTGCTGCTTGGTCGTGATGAACGAATTGTCGCTGACAAACGTCACCGTTCGCGCGGTATCGGTGGGGATAGCCGCGCCATCCAGGTTAAAGAACTCCGCCACGATCGGCCCGCGATCAATCAGGGAGAGGGTTTGCGTTCCGCTGGGAATGATCCCAATACCGACAATCGGCTGGACAAAAGAAGCTCGGAGTGCCGCGGGCGCTTCCACCGCGTAGCTGGCCGGCACGACCTTGTAATCCACGGACACCTGCACTGGATACTTGGATGAAAGCAGGGCTTCTCCGCTAATCGAACACCTTGGAATAACTAAAGGCTGATGATCCAGCTCTCCATGATCGGGGCTAAGCCACACCAAAACGTTGGCGGGAGCAGATCCGCCATCGTCGGCCTGAAAAAACGCCTGGATTGTCGCCGATTCGAGGCTGGCCCGAAACGCGCCGCCTGTCTCGCCTCCCTCATTGATGGTCAAAATAACCGTTGCGCGGCCCCGCGACTGTGTCGCGCTGCAATTCCCCACTGGCTCGCCGGCGGTCTGCGGCGGCGGCTGGTATGCGACTGCGATGAGCGGAAGGGTGGAGTGCGAGGGATTCAAGGCTCCTTTTTTGCGCACACTCGGCGCGCGAATCAAAATATACCCAGTGCCTTCCAGGAGTTCGTGGTTATCGGGCTGCGCTCTGATCTTGTAGAGACCCGCCTTGGGTGCTTCCACCACGCATTTTCCGTCGGTCGTTCCGCCTTTGATGCTGCACGTTCCTTTCTGAACGACTTCGCCGGATGAACCCAGCAACTGTATTTCTACTTGAGTGCTTTTCGGCATGGCAGCCGGTTGGCTCTTGCCATTTTGAAGCTGAAGACTGAATTCGATCGGGGCACCTGGGCGTGCGCCTTGCGGCGGCGGCTTTACCGAAACTTTCAGCGCCGTGTTCACCGCCGTTTGTGCCTGTTTCGCGAATTGAGCATGGAGCGGCACACCCACGATGGCCAACACGGATAGTAATACGCAACTGGATCGTTTTGCGGTCATTCCGTCCCTCCGGCCCCGTCCCTGTCAATCAAGGTACGTTGCTGGCGTAAACTCTGGTATCTAGATATAGTGGCGTGCGCACCAAAAACGTTGCACGCTGCCGCCAAAGAATCGTCCCGGGACTTTCGTTGAGTCGTGTAACGATCCCAGCGCGAACGTCAGGATCTAATAGCACAAAAGGATAAACGTGGACCATCAGTCGGCGGTAGATCGGAGGTTGACCGAACGCTACGTCCTCGATGAACTCGAGGAAGCCGAACTGACGGAATTTGAAGAACATTTCTTTGAGTGCACCGCGTGCGCCGAGGACGTTCTCCGCGCGACTTCGCTGGTGGCGAATATCAAGGCAGTTCTTCGCGAGAACGTAATTCCGGTGATTGAGATTGGACCTGCTGATAGATTTTTGACCTTGACGATCGGGATCAGAACGGAGCTCTCGCGGGTGAATTGTGAAATACAATGCGAGGCCGATCCGGCTCCGATTGTCTTGGAAGGGGTGGCTTTGGGCGGTTCCCTACATCTCCATTTGCCCGCCGGTTTGCTGGCGGCGGGGCCCTGCACGGCGGTGGTGCGCGACCGGAGTTCGGGCAAGGAGCTCGAACGCCGAGAGTTCCTGATCTCAAAAAAATTGCACAAAGCCTGAAATCCTCCCCCTTTCCTGGATAGCCGGCATGAAACGATTGCCGAGGAGCGTTCACTATCCTCTTGTCAGTTCGATATCCGTGGAAAGGAGAATTACATGGCAGATTTTATATTCAGAGTGGCGTCGGTCAACTTGACGCCCGCGCAACAACAGAAGATCGCAGCCGCGATTCAAGGAGCTGTCTTAGGCGAACTCGCGCAACTCGATCTGGGCGCCGCGCCTCCCCCAGCGGACTGCCTCTATCGGCCGATCAAATGGGCGGGCGGAATCATGATTCCCCCGGGCGAGCTTCAAAGCATAGCCGGCAGCACTCTCACCGTTACGGCAGCGACCAGAACCTGACGGGCATGGACACTGTATCCGGCTGATTGAACGGCGACCCGCAGACCCAGGTCGTAAAACATGGCAGAATCTGCGATCCTTTGCCCCAGCTGGAAATGCGAAGCGGGCGCGAGCGTCATTGGGATTGTGTTGGCGGACGGCTCGGTCGCGTTCTCGAAAGAACGTATCGTGATCGACGCGGCTTTCGTTGAAACAGCGCGCCAGGGCCGTTCCCCCGAAAAACGGTTTCGCTTCAGTAGTACTTGTAAGCGGGTGGCATGCATCCAATGGACCGATCATAAATGCGGCTTAGTCGACCGCATTATCAGCGAACACGAGCAGCGCACCGCGACGTCGCAGGAGTCCTTCGTGCTTCCCGAGTGTCCCATTCGGCCGCACTGCCGGTGGCATTTGCAGTCCGGAAATGCCGCATGTCGCGCCTGCCCCGAGGTAATCACAGATAGAAGCGAGGAAGAGACGGCGTCTGTAATTGCGGCAGCGTAACGCACGCTGTTTCGACTTGCAGCAAGTCTTCGGAGATAACCGCCTCAAAACATGCCGACAATCAAATGACTGACCGGCTCGGTTATGTTCGGAGTGGCTCCGCGCGCAGCCATAACAACCGCCAACTACCGCACCTTCGCGGTACAGCAAGGGATCACCCTGCTTGACGCACTGAAGGAAATCGTGAGCGTTACATCTTCCCAGCGCGCGTGGATGTCAACGAGTCAATCGTCCTTCCGAATCGCATTTCGTTGACAAAAGTTCAGATTCGCCGTATTCTGGCTTCCCTAAAGGACGGGACGAGTGAGCAAACGTATTATTTTTTGTGCGGACGGAACGTGGGATACATCTAGCAACAAGACAAATGTCTACAAGCTTTTCAAATCCATCATGGTGACCGCCGATCAGATGCCGCTCTACGACGACGGGGTTGGTGCGGACGGACTCCCTGTTTCCAAATTGTTGGGCGGCGCATTTGGAACGGGCTTGTGGGCGAAAATCAAGGAAGGCTATACGAAAGTCGCGCACCTCTATGAAGCCGGTGATATGTTGTATCTGTTCGGATTCAGCCGAGGCGCGTACACGGCCCGAAGCCTCGCGGGCATGATCGCGGCTTGCGGCTTGCCGACCGAGGCTTTCACTGACGATCTGGTCGACACCGCATTCAGCGCCTATCGGGACAAGCAGAATCGCGCGGCGTTGCTCGCCAAATTAAATGGCTATTCCATGGCTGACGCCAAAATAGAAATGCTGGGCGTATGGGACACGGTCGGCGCGCTGGGCATACCAGCCGCGATAGGCTTGGTCGATCCACTCGCGTACGGTTTCCTCGACACCTCGCTGCATCCGGACGTACGGAACGCATATCACGCGATGGCGATCGACGAAAAACGCATCGAGTTTCCCGTTACCCAATGGACGTCGGCCCCGGTTCCCGGGCAAACCCTCGAACAGGTCTGGTTTACCGGTGTGCACAGCGACATCGGGGGTGGAGAACCGGACGATCCGAACGGCGGCAGCGCTCTCTCCGACATTACTCTTGGATGGATGATGAACAAGGCGAGCGCGCTGGGGGTGGTGGTGGATCCGTCCACCGCCCCGCAATATAAAGCTCCGCTCGATCCGAAGTGGGCTCTCGATACGATGCACGTGTCGTGGAATGTACTGTGGGGATTTCCGAAGCATCGCCAAATCGATCCGACCGCGACGGTTGCGAACAGCGTGGCGATTCGATGCCAGAACGATCAAACGTACCGCCCTCCGAATCTGCAAATCGTCGAGGGCGTATTGAGTGGGAAGTATTTCCTGGACAACGTGGTCGGGCAACCACCGATCTAGGCGTATTTGGCCCGACCAATCATTCCGGCCGTGCGGTTCCGTTCACCATCTCACGTCCTCAATCCTGATGCCGATTGAATTGCACGTGTCAACACCGTTGGTCTCTATTTGAAAACAGTAAATCACGGTGCCGCATACCACCCAGTCGTCACATTCCAACTTGACCGCTGATCCCGTTGGGAAATAGCCGATCAGCGCAAGCCGCATGCCACTATCCGAGATATCCCGGATTGCGCCGCCTGCAACTGCCTGCCGGGCGTCGAATGAACAGACTCGAACTGGTTCATTCACGGAATAACGAGGCGCTCGTCTAAGATCCATAATTCGTGATCTCCCTGCTGAACTTCAGAATGATGATGCCGGTGCCGTAAAGTCCATGGTCTAAGTGGATCACGCAGCGACTCTCAAGTTCGATAGACAACTTGATTCAATCTGCTGTGCCTAAAGTACACCCCGATCGCTAAGGCTAATCGCTTAACAGCCCGTGGATAAAGTCTCTCAAACATCTTGAACAGAGAATGATTTGCCCGATAATTAGGCAAGGCGTTGGGCAAGCGAGGACAGAAGCAGGCTGGCTTCTGGGTGGAGAGGAGCCAGTTGCAGGCTCGGGGACGGCACCCGTTCTACACTCGACTGAATGAAATTCTGGACCGGGCGAAGTTTGATCGCTATGCGGAGCGGATCTGCCGCAAGTACTACGCCACGACAATGGGCCGTCCTTCGATCGCGCCGGGCGTGTACTTGCGTTGCTTTGTGATGGGCTACTTCGAGGGGATCGACTCCGAGCGCGGGATTGCCTACCGGGTGTGGGACTCGCTGAGTCTGCGGGAGTTCTTGGGTTTGAGCTGGGAGGAGCAGACAGCGGACCACTCGACACTGTACAAAACGCGGCGGCGGATGAACCTGGGAACGCACAAGGCGGTGTTCCGGTGGGTGCTGAAGCGACTGGCGGCGGAGGGGTTGGTAAGCGGGAAGAACCTGGGGGTGGACGCCACGACGCTGGAAGCGAACGCGGCGTGGAAATCGATGATGCGGCGGGATAACGGGGCCAGCTACGACGAGCACGTCACCCAATTGATGAAGACCGAAGGCCTGGAAGAGCCGACGCCGGCCGAGCGCCAGCGTTTTGACCGCAAGCGCAAGAAGTCGCTGTCGAACCGGGACTGGGGGAATCCGCACGACCGGGAAGCGCGGATCACGAAGATGAAGGATGGCCGCACGCACTTGGCCTACAAGGCCGAGCACGCCGTGGATCTGGAGACGGGCGCGATCGTGGCATTGACGGTGCAGCCCGGTGATCGCGGGGACACGGCGAGCATGCCGGCGACTGTGGCGGAAGCGGGGTTTAGCGTGGCGGAACTGGCGGGGCAGGCGGCACAAGCGGACGCAGTCGGGCCGGTGGAGACGGTGAGCGAAGTGGGCGTGGAGCGGGTGGTTGCGGACAAGGGTTACCACAGCAAGCAGGCGTTGCAGGATCTGGCCGAACTGGCCGGGGTGGGTGTGCGCACGGTGATCGCCGAGCCGGAACGGAAACGGCAAACGTGGTCGGGACAGAGCGCGGCACAAGCAGCGGTGTATGCGAATCGGCGGCGGCTGAACACCCAGACCGCCAAGATGCTGATGCGGCGCGGGGAACTGATTGCAAAAAAGCTTCGCTCACCTGTATGACACCGGCGGCATGAGGCGAGTGCATCTGCGCGGCAAGAACAACATCGCCAAACGCGCGCTGATTCATGCGGCAGCCTTCAATCTGAGCTTGATCCTGCGGCACATGCTCATGGTCCAGCGTCTCCTTCCGAAATCGCAGGACCATCTCCGTCCCCTCCAAGTGTCGGCCGCGAACGCGCACCAAACGTTCCGGTGCGTTACTATCCAGTTCCGCAAAACGGGAGACGTGTATCTGCGCTTCGGTGGCCGCGCTCATGGCAAAGGTGCCCGCAGCCTTGCTGCTCCAGTCAAGACCAGCAGAGCCCTTCGAATCGTGATGGATGATGTCCAGCGCGCATCCCGCATGACAACGGGCGAGCACCTTACCCTCTACGTCGTGCAGGCTGAGCGATGGGTTTGTGTCGTTATGGGCGGGGCATCGCACGATCCAACCGGAACCTGATTTTCGCCTGCCGAGTTTTCGGGCGAGTTCAGCGGCGGTCACGGCTCGCCTCCTTAGCAGATCGCATCGTGGTCTCCTTGGAAAAACAAAAAGGCGCCGCTGGGTAGCGGCGCCTCAAGGTGCTATTCACTTCTAAATTTGCGGGCGGGACCACGTCGTCGGTTTTCTGTGGCGCGCAAGGCGGGCGCCTTCAGGAATGGACGTTACGTGGACAAAATGGACGATACGTGGACAGAAAACCGCCCGAGCAAAAGGTCTGAGGGGTATTTATAGGCGAACCGGGGCGGCTAGCTTATGTGAGCGGCGGGACTCGAACTGCTATAACCTTCGTGTGTTCTGTAAGTTATAGGAACATTAAAATTGCATCATTGGCAAGTTTGGCAACACTGGCGGGTCCGCTGCACGTGTATTGCACGCGGGTTCTAACTCACTTCCGAGGCGTCTAGCGATCCATCAAGCGGGAGTTTGTCAAACAGCACGGGCGCGAGCAAGTAGCGCGATAGATCCGAAATTGAGGCATCCGACAAGGCAAGCTCACCATCCACGCCGATGACTATTTTGAAATCCTTATCTAAGCTCGGCCGGTGGCCAAAGCTGCATTTCAAAATCATCTGCGTGATTTCGACCCCGAATTGGACTTGGCATTTTAGGCCGACGTAGTTTGATGACTCGTCACGAAGTCTCGTGATAAAACTAGCGCCCTCCTCATTCGTTGTCTCAATATACGGGGCTTCGGCCGGGAATTCGCGGTAGTACTCACTAAGGTCTGACATGATCTGTTCAGTCAGTAGGGCCACGAAAGCGAGGGCCTGGTCGCGCGTGATCTTCCGTTCCGCGCGCCGCTCCCGTTCCTGATCCGCAAGTTCGGCAATCCATGTCCGGGCGGGTGTTGGTTGCATCCCTCAATCATCGCACCGGCTAGTCCCGGAGGTTCACGCAGGCAAGCGTTTTATCGTGCTCGGGTCCTTGCCGAAGTGACGGCAAAGCGTCAAATGGTGTGAAGGGTGGATTTCCGGAAAGAACATCTGCGGCTTGCCTTCCTTCCGTTCGTTGAACCAGAGATAGAGGTGTACTCGTAGTTTTTCTTCCCGGATGCGACCCTCCGAGTATTCAAAAAATATTGGAATCACTTCGCCGCTGTCACAGTAGGCGTTGCCGGTCAGGACTTGAATCAAGTCTGTGAATCCAGCGGCATCATCACCGTTAACGATGGCCAGCACATTTGGGTAATCCATCACCGGATTGACAGCGTCCAGTTGACCCACAGCATTGTGGACATAATTTTCGATCCGGTTGTAGGTTGGGTCCGGGCGAGCGCCCCCCACCAGCGTCAAAGGTGGAGCGGCGGCCAACTGTTTGTCCAGCCATTCGTCTTCCTGAGCCGTTTTGACTTCGCAATAAAAAACGAGGGCGTCTCTGGCGAAAACACGGAAATCAGGTGTCCGGCCTTTCCGCAGTTCGGCCTTCTTGAACCGCTCGACGCGAAAGCCCGCGTCGCTTAGATATGCTGAGACCCGAGCTTCACCGTCCGATTTTGCTTTGGACATTTCTGTTTTCAGTGTAACGCTAGGTATCTCGCCCTGAATCGGCAAACCGCTGACTGACGCCGAATGGCGCACGTCGCGCGACACCGGGCGGCCAGAAGACTTTCCTGGACCTGTCTTTTCGTTCGCTCTGAATAGCTGAGTTCCAGCGCGTGAGTGGCCCGGCGGATGAGAGGGCACGATCACTTCCCGGCTGGTAGTGCTCCACGGGAACTCAGTAGTTGCTGAGAAATAGGGATTCCCATTTCACCGCACTGCCAAACCTCCGTGCCCACCCGCCCGCAGCGCACTGCCTCTACGACGCTCTTCTGCACCGGTGTTGTCCGACTCATTCCTGCTTTGATCTCAATGAAGACGATCCGCTCCACTTGACGACCAGCAGTCAGACCGTCGAAGCAGACGTAATCTACTGGATTCATAAGAGGGCGCATGTCTCGCGGATCATGGTCGAATTTCTGGAGGAAAGGGGCAAGACGCTCGAAGAAATGACCGAGCAGCGTCGAACGCGAGCGCTGGACGGCCTCGTGCCGTGCGCTCTTGAGGAGTCCCCTGACTTCTTCCTTGCTTTTGAGAACGTCCCGCACTCGATCACGGACCACCTGCTCTACATGCCGCTCCCGGCGGTCGATTTCATCCTCGCGTAGCTGAAGGTCTTGCAGTAACGTCTCAACCTCGTCTTGCTGTTGTTCGAGGTCAAGCTGCCGCGTGCGTACTTGCTCTTGTTGTTTCTGAAGACGCCGGAGCCAATCGCGTGGTGGCTCGCTCCCATAGGAGATCGCCACGTCTGATAGACGAAACAGATCGCCGCAACACGGACAGCGGCCCCAAAGATGCCGGGCGGCACGGTAGAAGTCGCTGAGTTGTTTCAGAAACGGATTGGTGGCCATTCAGTCGCCTATTTCGACTCTTTTCCCGAAATTCTGTAGTTGCTCGGGCCAGGCGGAACTCGGGGAAAATTTGTCCCGGCGAGAGTGCTCGGCTCAACACCATGGTTGGCATTCTTTTGGCTGCCCCGGCTGGCCGTTAAGTGTCTATGAACTTGGCGCGAATGCCGCCCATTCACTTGAAAAACGAAACCGTGTATGATGGGCGCTCCGAAATGCGATGTGGCCGACGCGTTTTCGTTTGTGCCTTTCTCCGCGGCACCACTTTGGATTTGGTCATTGGTGTTCGGCCTGTCCCAAATGTTCGCCCGGATTTTTAATTCGCGCGCAATTGTCAGCCCAACGAGCCGCGTAGATTGCAGTTGATTTAACGCAGGTCGTCTGAACTGTTGAATGCAGGAGGACGCCGATTCGATGAGGGAAGTATATCTAACCATTCGATTCATTGAAGTACTAGCTGCGGTCTTGATCCTGGCAACGGCTTGCGTTGGCTTCGTTAGATGGCTAAAGAGGAAATGAAATGAATCCGCAAATCGGGAACGTTCCTGAATTCGCATCGGCCGTATGGAAAAGGCGCCTCACCTGGACTCTGTTGATAATCGGCGGTGTCCTGTTTGCGCTCTGGGTTATCAGCGCTACAGTTGATCTCACCATCTGGGGGGCGTACAACCACTATATCGACACGCTGAGCGATCGCCTAAGAATTAATACCTACTTGGCGAACGTGTTGAGCATCCTCTTCGTCGTGCCGTTCTTTTTGGGAATTCGCTATTACTTGTTCTCGCTAAGCGAGCGCAAGAAAAAACAAAGGATCGGCCTGACAATGCTGTTGAGTATGGGGGCCCTCTACAACCTAGCCCTGTACTCCGGAACAAGGAATGAGAACTTCGGCCCGAAGGGCGCGGTCAAATTTTACGCCCTGATCCCAGGGGGCGTGGTCTTCTCCGACCGTCCCGGCACAGAGCCAAAATATGGCATTCCTTTTAGGCCGGTGAGCAAGGAAAATATTAGATGGCTGCTGCGTATTCAAAATGGACGCATACAAGCGGTGAGCGACCCTGCCAACCACGACTGGTTCGATGCCGTAACCGGCGACCCCCTGCTATGGCAGTATGCCGACTCCAACGGAGCACTCCGTTTCTTTGATGGACCTGGACGCTCACCGGCAACTGGTGCCGAATTAAAGCCCGTTACCCCCGAGATTCGGGATCAGTGGGAGAAAACGATGCGTGCCGCTACCGCAACCCAAACCGCTGCGACGGCAACCCAAACGAACATTGATTCATCGCCGAAAAGTTCTGATTTCATAAAGGGTGTCCTTGCAGCATCAAAGCCGCAGCCGGAAGGTAGTCGGATACCAACAGAACTCGATGCGGAGAACAGCACGACATCTTCTACCATCTCTGCCAGCCAGCCTCTTGCGACGATGGAGATGGACGACATCGTGTTCGCCGTAAGTTCCTGTCGGGCATCAGGCAACGCACTCCAATGCAATTTACAATTTACGAACAAGGACAGAGACCGCGATATGAGACTCGGCGGCCAGTTTGGTGGAACCAGGATCATAGATCAGTCTGGTCGTGAGTCCGTCGTCGAGGTCCTTCAACTTGGAGCTAAAGAGTGCCGGGGTTGCGCTGTCGTGAACAGGCTAGTCAACGACGTGCCTATGTCGGCTGGACTTAGCAGGCTGCGGAAAAATCCTTCATAGCTGACACCTTGAAACAGAAGACGACGTCTCTGTTTTATGCGCGGTGAAGACAAGCAGCAGGACGGGATGTTTAGCTATCGAACGGCCGAAGAGCGGGTGCCGCAGGATCATCCATTGCGGGCCATGAGGCGGATGGTGGATGAGGCGCTGCGCGGATTGTCGCCGCGGTTTGCGCGGATGTATGCCAAGCGGGGGCGGCCGTCGATTGCGCCGGAGAAGTTGTTGCGGGCGCTGTTGCTACAAGTGCTGTACACGATACGCAGCGAGCGGCAGTTGATGGAGCAGCTCGATTACAACATTCTGTATCGCTGGTTTGTGGGGCTCGACATGGACGACGCGGTGTGGGATGTGACCGTTTTCACGAAGAATCGCGAGCGGCTGTTGGAGAGCGAAGTGGCGGATGGCTTCTTCGACCAAGTGTTGAAGCAAGCGCGCGCGCAGCAGTTGCTTTCGGCCGACCATTTCACCGTGGATGGCACGTTGATCGAAGCCTGGGCGGGGCAGAAGAGCTTTCAACGCAAGGATGACAAGGGCCAGCCGCCCGAAGATGGCGGCAGCAATCCAACGGTGAACTTTCATGGCGACCAGCGGCGCAACGACACGCATCGCTCGAGGACCGATCCCGAGGCGCGGCTGTTTAAGAAGTCCAGTGGCAGCGAGTCGAAGTTGAGCTACATGGCGCACGTGTTGATGGAGAATCGCAACGGGTTGGTGGTGGATACGCGGCTCACCAAGTCGACGGGCAAGGCCGAACGGGAGTCGGCTTGGGTAATGGCCTGGCGCGTGGCTGGTGGCCAGCGGCGCATCACGCTCGGCGGCGACAAGAACTACGACACGCAGCAATTGGTGGCGTCGTTGCGCGCCATCCGAGCAACACCGCACGTAGCGCAGAATGCACACGCGCGCCGCTCCAGCGCGATTGATGAACGCACCACGCGGCACGCTGGCTATGCCGTAAGCCAACGCAAGCGCAAACGTGTCGAAGAGATCTTTGGTTGGATCAAAACGATTGCCGGCCTGCGGAAGACCAAGCATCGCGGCCGCAAGCGAGTCGGCTGGATGTTCACCTTCGCCGCGGCGGCCTTCAACCTGGTAAGGTTGCGAAACCTCACCACCCTCGCTGCGGCCTAAGCCCTCCGCACCGGCCAGACCGCCAGAAGGCGGCTCCCCGCTACTTCAAAAGACCGCGGAAAGACTAATCCCCATCTCCTCGCGTGGTTTTTCCGCAGCCTGTTAGGTTCGCGAACACGTCCCCTGAAATTTCTGTAATTTCCTTATTGGAAATCAACTATTCGATGGACGGCGGGGGACGTTGGAGCACGGTCCAGTTTCGGGGAATACCCGTCGCTACCGGTTCAGCATCACGACGGCGCTGAATGTAGAGTCGGAGAATCGGCGATTGATCGCCGCGGTGTACCAATTGGTAACTCACTGGCATCTTGCGCAGTAGCGCATCCTCCTGCGAACCGGCTAACGCAAGATTTTCTAATACACCCCTTCCCCTACGCGGGCGCGCACGGCGCGCGTCATATCACCCTGCAATCTCCGCTTTCGCGCGCTTCGCCGTAGCGTGCTTGTGCTCTCTCCCAGCCGATCACGGATTGAGGCCTTCGTACCAAAAACGGTGTCATAACCGTACAATCGGCGCGCTCAATACAAGCTGAATTCCTCACCCGGCTGCATCGTTCCACAAAGGACCCTTTTCGGAACGATCCTAGGAGAAAAATCACCCGGCTCGCGCCACTATCAAGTTATGAAAACCGCGATCTACGCCCGCGTGTCTACGCGCGATAAAGGGCAGGATGTCGAGAACCAACTCGCTCAGCTACGTGAGTTCTGCCAGCGCTCCGGCTGGGAGATTTCCCGTGAATACGTTGACCAGGCTTCCGCAAAGACGGCGAAGCGCCCGCAGTTCCAAGCCATGTTTGGAGCCACGGCGCGGAAAGAATTTGATCTGGTGCTCTTCTGGAGCTTGGACCGTTTCTCACGTGAGGGCGTCCTGGAGACGCTGCAACACCTTCAGGCACTCACCGCAGCCGGTGTGAATTGGCGGAGCTTCACGGAACAGTATCTTGATTCCTGCGGGGTGTTTCGTGACGCTGTGGCTGTCGATTCTCGCGACGATAGCGAAGCAAGAGCGCGTTCGGCTGAGCGAACGGACGTTGGCGGGCTTGGCGCGCGCCCGGCGTCAGGGGACGCGCCTTGGGCGGCCTAGCGTGGTTTGCGACCGTGAAAAGTTGCGCTCGATGCGAAAGGCCGGTTTGAGCCTCGGGGAGATTGCCGCAAAAACGCAAATGGCGAAAACGACGATTGCGCGTTTGACGCGCGCCGTGCGTCAGGCGTCGTGATTGTCTCGCGCCGGTTCCGGCGCGGTCTGTTCTGGTGCCGGTAGCGCGAGTGATGTAAATTCGGCGTCGATCACATCATCTGCTTTTCTTTCGCGCTCGTCAGCGCACATCGCCAATGATAGTTTCTCCATCGCAGCGCTAAGCTCTGGGTCGTGTTGAGCGGCTGCGAGAAATCCCGTGATATTCACGTCGGAATCAACCTTGCCTGCCATAAACACGGTGCTGAGGCGAGGATAGCAGTATGGAGCCGCGGCTTTCGCTGCATCCATGCGTAAGGCGATTGAGAGCCGTCGGTTTTTAACAATTCGCAAGAGCGCTTCCAACGGATCGCACTTCAGGCGCTCCATGATGTCGCGTGCAAGGCGCGCTCGGTAGTTGGTAGACCCTTTAGCAGGCTGCTGAAAAAGATACTCGGCGCAGGCTCGTCACCCTCACCGACGAGCTTTTTGCGGGCATTTTCGTGGAGCTTGTATGCCCGAATCGCCGGTTTGTTGGCGTTCGAGCACACTTCTCCCCGGGCTTATGCGGAGGGAACCACCGCGAGGTTCCTCATCCGCACCAGATTGTAGGCCGCCGCCGCGAAGGTGAACACCCACCCGACTTTGAAGATTCCACGATGCCGCGTCTTTCGCAACATGCCCACCGTCTTTAACCACCCGAATACTTCTTCGATCCGTTTCCGTTTACGCTGGCTCACCTGGTATCCGGCATGCCGCGTCGTGCGGCCGTCAACCGCGCTGCCCCCAGATCGATTCGTATTCTGCGACACGTGCGGCGTCACGTTCCGTTCGCGCATTTCGCCGACGAACCCCCACGTGTCATAGCCTTTGTCGGCGCCCACCGTCACGCGCTTGTCGCCTTCGATCCGCTCGGCCATCTCGACGGCGGCGTCGCGCTCGGCCGTGCCGCTCGCCATCACCAGTGCGGTGTCGATCACTAGTCCGTTGCGATTCTCGATCAACACGTTTCCGCAAAAAGCCAGCTTCGACTCGTGTCCCGAACTCTTCCGCGCCAGCCGCGCCTCCGGGTCCGTGGTCGACTGATGCGTGTCGTTGCTGCGCTTTTCGCCATGAAAACTCACTGTCGGGTTGCCAGGATCGTCCGGCGGCGGAGCCTGATTGTG
>CAWJHX010000007.1:0-1337115 GCA_963842825.1 Terriglobia bacterium
AGCGTTGCAAGCCCGCTTGCCAGTGGAGCACCACCTGGATGGCGGCCGAGGTCGATTCCTGGCCCGGTAGCGCCAGAAGAAACGTCTTCCCGTCCGGACTGACGGCGAAGCCCGCGTCGGTGGCCGCGCCGATAATCGGCGAGGGAACCTGAAACAGCAGGTGAGGCGTTCCGGCCCGGAAGACCGTACCGGGATCGATATCCGCCGCCATGATCGTGCGCAGATCGGGCGCGACGTAGTATAGCTCGCGTCCATCGTGCCGCCAGCGGGGCGCATAGCCGCCCGCCGTGGAGATCTGCCATTTGCCCGCCGGCGCGCCAGGCGTACTCATGACGTAAATTTCGTTGTCGCCGGATTCCTCCGACGTATAGGCTACGCGCAGCGGCCCTGTGGGCGAGAAACGTCCCTGGCCTTCGTTGGCCGGCGTCTGCAGCAGCGGCGTGAGTTTCTTTACACCTTTGCCCAAGGGATCTTTCAGCATCCACATATCGAATCCGGTCTTGGGATCGGAACGCCCCACCAGCAAAATCTGACCGTCGGGCGAGAGGTCCGACATATTCCGGATGCTCGCATCCTCGAAGATGCGCTGTTCGTCGCCGCCGCTTGCCGGCTTTACGTAAATCCCGTCGGGTTTGCGGAAAACAATGCGCGTGCCGTCGGGGGTCCACAGCGGATACCTTCCGCCGCTGAAAGTGAATCGCGAAACCGTCTTGCGCGCCAAGTCGTGAAGGTAGAGATCCGCCACGCGATTGACGGTGTGCGCGACGGCCACCACCTTGCCATCCGGGGAAAAGCGCATTTCGCCAGGAACGCCGATTTGCCGGCCGAGCGAGCCAGTGGAGAGTCCGGCATGGTTGAACGAGTCCAACTCCATGCCGGCAATGTCGCCGGTCCGGAACGCGAGTGTCCCTTCCTTCGATACCGTAAAATGCGCGGGCTCGATATCTTCCGCGAGGATGTGCGCGTCCCCGCGCAGGCTCAGCGCGTTTGCATCGAAAGGCTGCGCCATAAGCGATCCTTGGCGGACGAAAACCAGAAATCCCGTGCCACTGGCGGATGGGACGTACTCAGCGTGGGTCGCGTCCGCCAGCACTTGCTTCCGCGCGAAGGTCCCGCTCGTGCCCGCGCCGATCGTGGCCACATAGATAGGACCACCCGTCGGCGCGCCATACAAGAAATGCCGTCCATCGGGAAGAAATTCCGGCCAAAAATGGCCCTGTTCCTGTCCCTCCAGCTTCGTGACCGCCACCGGCTCGCCCCCGCTGCCGTCCACCAGGAACACCGTCAGCAGGTTCCCCGCCGCAAACAGGATTTTGCCTTCCGCGCTCCACGTTCCCGCCGCGGCGAAGTTGCCGGGAACGTTAGCGACCACGACCGGCATGCCGCCGTTCGGGTCGATGCGCTTCAGCTTGTCCTGCGCGAAGAAGGCGATGGATTTTCCATCCGCGGACCAGAAGGGAGATCGCGCGCCATCGGTGCCGGCCAGCGCGCGCGCCGTAAGGGAATCGAGGGAGCGAACCCACAACGACGCGCGGCCCGATTGATCGGCCACGAAAGCGATCTGGCGTCCGTCGGGGGAAAGCGCGGGAGGTCCGGCGTTGGCGCCCGTCGCCAGAGTGGTTCCTTCCGGAGCCGCAATCGACAGCTTCACCAGCTCCTCTGGGGGAGCGGGCCTCAGCCACAGGGAGAGCGCCGCGCCCACAAATACCGCCGCGAACACGGCAGCCGCCGTCGCAAGCCACCATTTCCACGACTTCACGCTATGCCTGGGAAGCGCGGCCTCCGCCTGATCGATTCCCAGCGCGACCCATTCCAGATTGATCCGCAGATCGTAGGCCGATTGCCAGCGCTCGTCCGGATCGACGGCCAGACATTTGCGCAGCACCCGATTCAAAGCCGGCGATGCGACATCGGCCACCGAAGGCGCCCCTCCCACCATCGCCGCCACCAGCCCCGCCACGTTGTCCGCCCGATAGGGATGTTTGCCGGTCAGCATTTCGTACAGCACGAGGCCGAAAGAATAAATATCCGTGCGGTAATCGGTATTCTTGCGCTGCAGTTGTTCGGGCGACATGTACAGCACGGTGCCGAATGCACCGGCCTGTTCCCAGATCTCCTCGGTGGCGATCTCCTCGGGTGGAGCATCCATCCGCACGGGATGCGTGCGCGGCGTTTCAACCTTGGCCAGGCCGAAATCCAGAATCTTCGCGCCGGATCTGGTCACCAGGATATTGCCGGGTTTCAGATCGCGATGGACGATTCCCTTGCGATGGGCGGCGTCGAGGGCCCCGGCGATCTGAATCGCCAATCTTACGGCTTGGCCTTCATTCAGAGGACCCTGCAATGGGGCGCCCTCGACGTACTCCATTACCAGGTAGTTGGGGCCGATGTCGTAGAGCGTGCAGATGTTCGGATGATTCAAGAGCGCGGCCGCGTGCGCTTCATGCTCGAATTGCTGGGAGAATTGATCCTTGGAAATTTTCAGCGCGACGATACGATCGAGGCGCGTATCACGGGCCTTGTACACTTCTCCCATGCCGCCCGCGCCCACTAGGGAGAGGATTTCATAGGGCCCGAGTCTTTCCCCCGCTGTCACTCGAATCAAGTTTACTGGATTCCGGGCGTTTCCCCAAAGTCCTGGGCGTGACACGCAACACGCTTTCGGAACTGGTGAACGGGAAGCGCGGTATATCCCGTGAGATGGCCGTTCGGCTCTCGAAGGTCTTTGGAGCCAGCGAGCAACGCTGGCTGGTGCAACAGGCTCAGTACGACCTCGCACAAGTCCGCCGCGACCGGATGAAGCTGAAGCGGCTCGAGCTCGTTTAGGAGGTTCTGTAAAGGGGTGATCCAGTTGAAAGGCTCACCTGTGATGGCCCGAGCTGGCGTCCGAGAGCGCATCAATCCCGCCCTCGCATAACTGTTCAAATGACAGTTGCGTAAAGTGAAGGAGATTCGGGTCCCTCCAGAGTCTGCGATAGCGGTCCTCTTCGTCCCTACGCTGTTCGTCGGTCTTTCCGTTGTGTTCGTTGACGACATAAACGTGGGGCGGAGCGCTGCTCCGGTTCAGCTCCGCGCGCTTCAGAAGGTACTTGATATGCAGGTCGGCGTCCGGCAGCGAGTAACCGCAGAATACTATCTTTTGAGCCGATAGCAGCGCACGTTCTGCGTGGCGCCAGACCTGCTGCAGATGGAAGTTCGACATCGACTTGAAGAAGGTGGGAGGAACGATGATCGGAGAAACTGCCGAGCCGCACGGACACGAGACGTTCTCGACTGGAGCGACGAAGGGAAAACGCTTGGGCACGAGAACGAGGCTCGTACACCGGGAGCAGTACAGCCAATTCAAAGATCCGTGCACCTTGTAAAGGGCGACAGACCGTTCGGGACACGGCTTGTGCCATTCCGCCGTAAGAAGTTCGCGGCGCCACCCCTCAGCCGGCAAAGTGTCGAACTCCACGCCATAGTCACGATCGATGTCAGGGAGATCTGCGAGAGCGCCGTCAATGAAGGTGTCGTAGTTTAGACTAATGAAACCGGCACTGAGCAGTGATCCCTGCTTATGGAGAGAGTTGACTAGCTTCCGGTGATGGGGGGCGCCGTTTCGGCCGATGTTCCCTAGTAGGTTGGCAATTAGGTCAACAAGATGCCCCCGCACCCGCTGCACGCGGGGGTTGCGCGCGTCGACCCCGAAGTCAGAGAAGCTCTCTCCACGGCCGAGGGCAATTTCTATGATGCCTAGCGCCTCCTCAAATGTTGGGTAGGGTTTGTGTGCGATCGGGCCTGCAAAATCGACACCGAAGAACCCTCGAAAAAACGTGGCTATCTCCTCGTCCATCATGTAGCGCACCGATTCGGGCTCATTCAACGAGCGATGGTACTCGCTGAATAGATCCCGTTGGAGCGGAGCCCCTTCAGCATGAGAAGCACCGGCTCCGAGAATGAGAACCGTTTCCATTGCCATCGAGCCTACTATAACGTCCAGACCTACGGCAGGACGGAATGTCCGCGACCCGTCGGAGTGCTCGCTTGCGCGGGCAAACTGACTGGCGTCGTCGCCGTCATGAGAAACAGGGACGACAACCGCCCCGAATTTCCCTTTGAGAGACTCCCGGACCCACATGATCTTTTTTTGCGATTCCCGTTTCTTGGTACCTAGCGCGCCTGTAGATGCATCGTTAGAGTTTTCAGCGCTCTTACCATCAAAACGTGCCCTCCGATTCGCCGTTTTTGTCGATTTTAAGGCCCATCAAGATGAATTTCAGAGGTTTATCAAAAAACGTGCGCTACCGTTCGACACTCTTCCTTGGCGCGCCTAGTACGGCGTCCCGGTCATGACGATAGCCGTGCCTAACCGCTCCCTCCGGTCACGGCTCATTGTCCGCGATCGGATAAATGAGCGAGTTGGCTGAGCCGCGACCAAAGGAAGCGGTTCAAAGGCCGGCTTCCGGTCAAGACTCGCTGATATCGAAATCGCCGGGAGAGCTTCCTAGTACTGGACGCCCTCCAGAAACAGCCCCGACGCGGGAGCGGTCCACGCGGCGACGTCCAACTTCGGATTCTTGCGCGCCGAGAGGAGATCACGAAACTGCTCTACGGTGACCTCCTCCAGACCGACCTTCACCAGCGTTCCCGCCAAGCGGCGCACCATCTTCCACAAAAAGTGCGAGGCTTCGATGCGGAATATAACTAAGTGCTCGTCGATGGCGACCTCGGCGGAATGGACCACCACGATGGTCGATTCGTCCGGCCGCGCTGCGTCGGCCGCGCGAAAACACGTAAAATCGTGACGGCCCGCGATCAGCGAGGCCGCCTCCTGCATGCGCGCGACGTGCAGAGGTTCCTTGACCCACCAGACGAAACGCTTCGAAAGGGCCGCTTTACGGGTCGAGATTTGATAAAAATACGCGCGCGCAACGGCGTCGTGACGGGCATGAAAGCCGGGCGGCGCCTCCTCACAGGAAAGTATGGCGATGGCGGAGGGCAGGCGATCGTTCAACTCACGCAGAATCGTCGCATTCGGAAGACTCCGGGCGGCCGAGCGGATTTTCATGTGCGCCACCTGTCCCACGGCGTGTACACCCGCGTCGGTCCGGCCCGACCCCTGGACGTCCACTTCGGTTCCGAACAATTCGTTTGCCGCCTGTTGCAGTTCGCCCTGGACCGTGCGGGCGTTGTTCTGCGTCTGCCACCCCGAAAATCGGGAGCCGTCGTACTCCAGCACTAACTTATACGTGCGCATCGATTTATTATCCCAATGATGATTCGCCCAGGCGGCGGATTATCGAGTTCGCCCATGAGAACCGGGGCGAGCGACGGCTAACGGAAATCAGGTGAACAGCCGATGTCTGCTAGGAAAAGTTTTACTACATGTACTCGCGCCGTGAACCCAGGTTCCACGTACAGTCCGCCGTGAAAGTTGCCGCGGTCGAACAGTCCGAAAAGGTCGGCGCGGCGGTGTTGGTGGACGTCTCCGGGTCCGGCATGAAGATCGTTTCCGACCGCGACTGGCCGGTGGGTTCTCGCCTGGTCGTAGAGACCGAGAATCACCTGGTGCTCGTGGTAGTGCGCAATGGTCAGGCGCACGGATCGAAGTTTTCGCTCGGTCTCGAAACATTGCAGATCATGCTGAAGCTGATGCTGGCACTCGACGCACCGCGCGCGGAGTGGCACAGGGTCCTGCTTGCGGAAGCGGAGAAGAGGCCGGAGCTCGCGCCCGAAGGCACGCTCAGCGAATCGCAGCATCATGTCGCGGTCGAACCAGAGGCGAAGGCGGAAGCGTTTGGGAACGAGCCAGAGCCGCCATCGAGGGAGGTTCCCGGGTCCGCGCCTCAGGCGGCGTCTTCATTGCCAGATCATCCGACGCCGGGTCATCGGCCTATCGATCAGGTGACCGCGCGAGTTGGGCAGACACCGGAAGAGGAGACGCCGGAAGAGAAGACGCCGGAAGAGAAGACGCCGGAACAGAAGACATTGGACGCGCAAACGGTGGCTTTGCTGACTCGCGACCTGGAGGAGTTGAATCAAAAAGAGCTGGCGCGAAAAGAGTCGGGTCCAAAAGACGAAGAGGCGCCCGCCGAGGCTACCCCAGCGAGGCTAGCCGACCTGAGCCGACCCTCAAAAAAGAACGCGCAGAGGAGCTCGCGCTACGGCCGAATCGCGGGATCAACGGAAGATGGCGATCCGCCTTTTGCTTCTGCGTTGCCCATCCCTCGCGCGTCTGCGTCGCAACCAAGGGAGGCGCGGAGGGAGGCGCGAAGGGAGGCGCGAATTTCGGTGCCCGATCGGCCCCCTTTCGCGACGGCGTACAGCGTAATGTCGAAGCACTACGGGCTGACTCCGGTCTCCACGATTCCAAAGATGGTGAATCGTTCCACCCCGAAACCACCATGGGCAGTTTCGGCCAGCGTGGCTGCCGGCCTCATCGGTCTGGTCGCCTTATTGTTCTACTTTGGACTGTTCCGGCCCGCGGCTTCGAGCGCTCCCTGGGGCGCGGCGATGCGGCCAGTGGAACCTCCGCTGACGATACCACCGGTGACCGAGACACGGGCCGCCGGACCCGCTTCGGCCCCCGCGAGGCAGGCAAGGGCGTCGTCGCCGATGGCAACTGCAACCACGCCAACTGCAAGCGCGCCAACTTCGCCTTCGCCAGTCCCGATGGGATCTTCCGCTTCCCTTCCGGTGCAAACGGCGGGAGCGCGGCGTGCGACGGTCAAAGCTTCGGGGATGAACTGGGTCTCGGCCTGTTCCGACGGCACATCGGCGTTCGCGGGGCTTTTGTCGGCCGGCGACACTCGAGACATCGACTTTCAACGCGCGGCGGTGATCCGCGTGGGGAATGCCGCCGCCGCGGAAATCTATGTGGATGGCAAGTCCATCGGATCGCTCGGAGCTCCGGGAGCCGTGAAGATCCTGGAGATCAGCGGAGCCGGTTTGCGTTCCTTGCCGACGAGCTTATCGCCCGAAAACGAGTGCCGCGCAGGACAGGCGATGCCTTAGGCGTGATTGCCCAAAAAAACGCCGGCGGCGAGAGCGCGCTAAAGCGACGACATATCGATCACAAAGCGAAACTTTACGTCCGACTTGAGAGTCCGTTCGTAAGCTTCGTTGATCTTCTGTATCGGAGTGATTTCGATTTCCGCAGCGATGCCGTGTTCGGCGCAGTAGTTCAGCATCTCCTGGGTTTCGCGAATGCCGCCGATCAGCGAACCGGCGAGCGACCGGCGCCCGAAGATAAGTGAACCGGGCGCGACGCGCGAGTCCTCGGGCGGCACGCCCACCAAAACCATGGCGCCATCGCGGCGCAGTGTCAGCAGGAGCGCATTCAGATCGTGCGGAGCCGATACCGTATCGAGGATCAGATCCAGGCTGCCCGCCCGCGCCGCCATCTCTTTGGGGTCCTTGAGCATGACGACCTCGTGGGCGCCGAGGAGGAGGGCGTCGGCCTTTTTATTCGGCGACGTCGTAAACTGCACGACGTGCGCCCCGAAACTCCGCGCCAATTGCAGCCCCATGTGCCCCAGCCCGCCGAGTCCCACAACGCCGACCCTTTTTCCAGGGCCCGCGTTCCAGCGGCGCAAAGGCGAATAGGTCGTGATGCCCGCACACAACAGGGGCGCCGCAGCCGCCGGATCGAGCTGCGGCGAGATGTGCAGCGCGAACGCGTCGTCCACCACGAGGACGTTCGAATAACCGCCAAACGTCTGGCCGCCGCTCTTCAAGTCCGGCGAATTATAGGTGAAGGTTGCGCCCTTCAGGCAAAATTGTTCTTCGCCATCGGCGCAGTTCGTGCACACGCGGCACGAATCCACCATGCAGCCGACGCCCGCGCGTTCGCCGACTTTAAACTTCGTGACGGCCGAGCCCGCGGCAGTCACGCGGCCAATGATTTCGTGGCCCGGGACCATGGGGTAGGAGGAATGTCCCCAGTCGTTGCGCGTCTGATGAATATCGGTGTGGCAGACGCCACAGAATTCAATCGCGATGACGATATCGTGCGGACCGGGATCGCGACGCTCGAACGAAAATGGTGCGAGGCGAGCGGTGGCGCTTTGAACCGCGTAGCCTTTGGACGGGATCATAACTCCTAGGTTGGCAGGTCCAGATTCGCGGGCCAAATGTACGCAGCCGGGAGGACCTGGCCCGAGGGATACTCAGCGCCAATCGGCGGTTGAAAAAGGGGACAGACTACTCTGTCCCCGCTCGTAAAGCTTATGATTTCACGTTCGGGCGTGCGAGTGGACAGAGCGGTCTGTCCCCTTTTTTAACACCAGTCGTCCGGCAAAACGATGTTCGCGGGCGCATCGGCGAACAGCGGCCGGATCTGGTCCTCGGAAAAGCCGGCAATGCCGCAGCCGACCTTGGTCAATAGGAACTTTTTATCGGGATGAGCGCGGGCCGTTTCGAATAACCGATCGCGGCTGGCCTGGAGCGAGGCCAGCGAAACCTTTTCGAAAGTTTCGGTTAACGTGGGGAACGCGTAGCACTGGCCCGTAAGGCCCTCGCCCACGCCTTCCTGAGCGCCAAACCTCTCTCTCGCGAGCCGCGCGGCGCCACCTGCGTGCAGACCGGCGCGATTCGATCCAAAAACAAAAACTTCGCTAGACTTCAGCTCTTTGATCAACGGTTTGCCTGCTGGGGCTATAGAGACCGCGTAAGGCGTTCCAGCGGATCTCGGCCAGCTCGCCAAAGGAACGCACTCCCTGGGCGAGGCTCACTGTCGTGCCCTCGACGTTATTCCATCGCACGGGAACTTCCACGGCGGTGAACCCGAGACGTTTGGCGATCACCAGATCCTCGACATCGAATCCGAAGCCGTCCAGGAGCTGACGCGGAAAAATTTCGCGTGCCGCATCGCGACGGAAGAGCTTGAATCCGCACTGCGTGTCGGCGTACGGGAGGCCGGTCACGATCCGCATCACGCGATTAAACACGATGCCGGAGAGCTCCCGCCCGTGAGGCTGGTGCACACCAATCAGCGAGCGGTCAAGGGCGCGAGATCCAATCGCGATGGTGGCGTTTTTCGCGGCCGCAGCCTCTATCAGCTTCGGCAGTTCAGCGATCGGCGCCGAGAGATCCGCGTCCGACATGAGAATCCAATCGCCTTGAGCCTCCATCATTCCGTGGCGCACGGCGTAGCCTTTTCCGCGATTCCCGGGATTCTTCACCAGCTTAAGGCGAGACTCGGATTGCGCGCGCGCCGCGACCAGATCCGCGGTGGAGTCTCTGGAACCGTCGTCAACGACCAAGATCTCGGCGTCGCTGCGGGAATTGGTATCCAGCCACGCAAAAATTGCGTCCAAGGTGGACGGGAGGCGGCGCTCTTCGTTGTATGCGGGGATGACAACTGAGAGCGTCATCGAATTCATTATATCGGACAGATTTCGCGAAAACTGCATATGGCGTGCTCCATTGGTGATAAATCTGCACTCGAACGGGGCAGAAAGACAGAGCCGTCTCCCATTTTCCGGAATACGGCTCCTTTCGCCCCTAATTTCTGCAATTTAATCGCCGGGAAGCGCGCTCATTTTTGCGACTGCAACAGCCTCAGCACTTCCGGAGGAACTGAGTTGGCCTGCGCCAGCGGTTTCGTGATACGCTGAACGGGATTTTAGTGAGTCCTGAAAGCGTTTTAGGGGCACTTATGCATCACCGAATTATGATGGCCACGGCGTTGGGGATCGCGCTCGCAGTTGCGCTGGGACCCCAGTCTGTTAGCGGACAATCGATGGGAGCGCAGCCTAAGCCGCTTACGACGCCCTGGCGAGGAGCGGGGCCGACGCCGTGCGTGGGCTCCGACGGCGGAGTCCAGCCCTGCCCGCCTGCTTCGCGAATAACGGCCGTCCGCGCGGGCCGGTTGTTCGATAGCAAGAGCGGTCAAATGCGGATGAAGCAGATCGTGATCCTTTCGGGCGAGCGGATCACGGTTGTGGGGCCAGAAGGGCAAGTCAAGATTCCGGCGGGCGCGTCGGTGATTGACCTCCGCCAGGCAACCGTCCTGCCCGGCTTGATCGATGCGCATACGCATATGTTCAATGCGCGCAAGCCAAATGGCACCACGGAAGACTACATGCTGATCGGCGTGCAGAACGCGCAATTCGATCTGCGGGCCGGCTTCACCACGGCGCGCGACATGACCAGTCACGGAAATGGATACGGCGACGTCGCTATTCGAAATGCGATCAACGAAGGGCGCATCGATGGCCCCCGCTACCAGGTTTCCACGCGGGGGATTGTGTGGGGCGCAAGACCCAAGGATCCGGCCGCTCCGGAGGATCCCCTCGCCGCCGCCGTGGTGCGTTCGGCGGAAGAGGCGCGCGCGGCCGTGCGGGATCAGGTGGCGCACGGCGCCGATTGGATCAAGCTATATCCAGCGGGTGCGTATTCGTTCACTCCGACTGGCAAGGCGGAGTACGAGGTTACCTATCCCTTGCCGGTGCTTCAGGCCGCGATCGAGGAAGCGCATCGTCTCGGCAAGAAAACGGCGTGTCACAACTATGGAGGCGAAGGATTGAAAAACGCCATCGTCGCCGGCTGCAATGTGATCGAACACGGGTTCGGCCTGGATCAGGAGGAAGTGAACATGATGGTCGCCAAGGGACTGTACTTCGATCCGACTCTAGAACGCTACTCCGAGCCGTATATGGATGACAACGACGCCAAAAACACCGGCGGTAAGTACCGGATGGTTCCCATTTTCGAGAAGGCGGTCGCCATGGCGGTCGCGACCAAGGGACTTAAACTCATGGTCGGCAGCGGCGCCGATGGATCGACGTTCGCGCATGGGACCCAGGCGCTCGAGCTGGTGGAGCTGGTGAAGCATGGTGGCGTGACGTCCGCGGGAGTGCTCCAGGCCGCCACCATGACCAACGCCGAAGCGCTCGGGTGGCAGGATCAGATTGGATCGATCGAGACAGGCAAGTTCGCGGATCTGATCGCGGTCTCCGGCGATCCTCTTTCCGATATCACGGAAGTGCAGCGGGTCAAGTTCGTGATGAAGGGCGGGAAGATCATTCGGAACGACATGGAACAGACCGCAAGCAAGTAGCGACGCGGTTCACGGCTGGACGCGATTCCAACGTTTCTGTTTGCGCGTTTCCGATTCCACGGTATACACTCAGCGTATGAGCAGGGGATCGATCGTCTGCGGCGCTGTGTTCCTGACGGCTCTGCTGAACACCTCGGTAAAGGCTCAGCAAATGCCACGGCAAAAGATGGATGTTTCCAAGCTCGGGCCGCACCTGGGAGAGCAGGTTCCCGATTTCAGCCTGAGAGATCAGAACGGAAATACGCGAACCAGGGATTCCATCATGGGGTCCAAAGGCGCGATGCTGGTGTTCTTCCGTTCGGCTGATTGGTGACCATACTGCAAGACGCAGCTCGTGGAGCTGCAAAGCCAGCTGAAAGAGATCCAAGGCCGGGGGCTGGGCTTGGCCGCCATCAGCTACGATTCGCCGGAGATTCTTGCCGCATTCAGCAAGCAGCGCGGAATCACGTTTCCGCTGTTGTCCGATTTCGGCTCCGCGACGATTAAGAAATTTGGCCTGCTAAATCCACTGACCGAGCAGGCGTTCGGTCCGAACCGCGACGATCCGGACGTGAAGGCCGAGATCGCCAAGTATGTTTCCGCGGTGGGCGCGCGCCAGGAGATGCTGGGCATGGCGCTTCCCGGAACTTTGGTCCTCGACCGCGGCGGACGCGTCACCGCGCGCTTTTTCGAAGACTTCTACGTCGAGCGGAATACGGTATCGAGCCTTCTGGTGAAGTTAGGAGGCACGAGTGGGCCGGTCGCCGGTACGAAAACGTCGACCAATCATGTGGATGTCACGAGCTTCATCAGTGACGCGATGGTGGCCCCTGGGAATCATTTCTCGGTGGTACTCGATGTGGCGCCGCATCCTCATCTGCACGTGTACGCACCCGGGGCGGAAACGCACGGATACCGCGTGATTTCGCTTAAACTCGATCCGCACCCTCAGATTCGTGCGCTTGCCGTGCAATACCCGGCATCGGAAACCTACTATTTCAAGCCGTTGAAAGAGCGCGTTCCCGTGTTCCAGAAGCCCTTTCGATTGGCACAGGAACTGGTGCTCGATGGCAGCGCTGCCGGCCAGGAAGCATTGCGCGGCAAGGACGAGATTAACATCACGGGCGTGCTGCAGTATCAGGCCTGTGACGAAAAAATCTGTTACACGCCTGTCTCGCTCCCGCTTACCTGGAAAGTGAGCTTGCGCAACCTGATTCGCGAGCGCCCGACCGTGACTCCGTCGAAGTAGACGCGCCTTGCGGGTTACCGAGGCGGCAGTGTTCCCACGTATGCCGAAATGGCGATGATTTCGTCTTCGCTCAACTTCGCCACCACATTCTTCATCAACGCGACGGCTTTGCCCCCACTCGTCCCGTTCTGAATATCCATCAACTGGCGCGCGATGTATACCGGCTGCAAACCCGCGATTCTGGGGACCTCGCCCAGACCGCGCAAGCCATCCCCGTGACAGATCGCGCATTGGATAGTTTTGCCGGAGCCGCCGGACGTCACGAGAGCCTCACCTTTGGCGATGCTGCCGGGAGGAACATAAGCGAAAAACGGGGAATGCGGATCGCGATTCAACGTGCGGAACGCGTCCTGCGGAACTTCAATGATGCGATGCCCTATGAGCTCCATACCACCCTCAGGGAGCAGCAGACGCGTGCGGCCGCGGTTGCTCACGTAGGTCTTCGGAGCCATCTCCGATTCGATGACTTTCACCCACGGAATCGGCTTGCTGGCCGAGAAATATTCCGCCGCGGCGCGCGCATCCTCTTCGGAGGTCGCCTTGGCGATAAGGTTCATGCGCGCCGGATCTTTGCGAGCGCCGCTCTTGAAATAGGCCATCTGGCGAGCCAGGTACTCAGCCGGCATCCCGGCGATATCGGTCGATTCAGGATGACCTTGACCGGACATCAAATGGCAGGAGCCGCACGCCGCGAAATTCGATCCGGGAGCTCCCGTCACGATCTTCGGCGCGGGACCGTGCTCGTCGGGAAACCAATCGGGGGGATGCGTGCCGCTTTCCGTTTCCGAAGCGTCGTACTCCTTGGAACTGCCTGGAAGATGGACCGGGCCTTTATGCTCCTCGACCGCGGGCTGCACTTTTTCCGGCACGTTGTAGGCCCACGCGGGCAATCCGTTGTTCGCAGGACTTTGCGCGGCTTGAGGAGCTTGCGCACCGGCGTTCCCCACAATCAACAACGCGACCGCTACGGCGACCATGGTGACGACGGCGCCGGTCGAAATCATCCCCAACCGTTTTTTCATACGCGCTCCTTCCGGATTTCTCCCGCGAGTAAAATTACTTCGTTGATTTTAGCTTCTGCTGATATTCGGGATACATCGTCTCCGCGCCGCCGCGGCTGGCCTCGAAGGGCACCCGATGCTTTTCAGAATATTCATGAAGAAAGGGATTCTGTCCGAACAAATAATTCGGCACATCGCCTTTCCTGGCGCTCGGATTTTCTTCGACCGAAGGCTCACAAGGATACAGCCAGTGGCCTTGAATATTAGGGTCGAGAACGTAACTATCCGCGCGGAAGAGAGGCTCGGTGAGATAAACCGGATCCTGGATATACGTCGTGTGTGTCAGGTAATTTCCATGAAGCATCCAGTGATCGGTAGAAGTCGCCAGATCGCTTTCCGGAACACCGTTGCGCTTTATCCAGCCGCGTTTAAGATGCGTCGTGCTCACGACCAGAACGTCCTTATCCCACCGGCCGGTCGAAAATCCCTGCCACAGATGACGCGCAAACTCCGACGGATGCGCACGCCCATCCATCCAGATGGTTTGCGTCTGTTCCATGAACTTGAAGTAGATTTTGACCGCGGTCAATTCCTGCGTCTCCGGATCGCGAAGCGTGGAAATGCGAAGGGGAAATGGCGCGCGGGTCATATGCGTAAAAACATGGGGCGCGCACTGGTGCTCCACCAGGGATTGGCGCGAGGCCATCCAGGCATCCGCACTCACGCGCGCCGCTTCGTTAATCGGGAGGCCGATATAATCGGCGATCTCGGCCGCCAGGTCGCGCTCGCCAGGGATGGCCTGCCAATCTCCGACCAGATCCACCTGGGCCGCGGCCTGTTGGCGGGCGGCACAGGCGAGCAGGATCGCCAACAAAAAACGGGCAAACATTCCGCCTATCGGTCGCGCCAGTCTGGGCGACGAATTCCGGGAGGGTGAGAAAGAATTTCGATCCATCACTTCGTTCCCGTCAAACTTTTATAGGCCGCTTCCACGAACTTGTCGGCGGTAGCGGCGCCGGCGCCCCCGGCTCCATATTCGGGATCGTAGTCGCGTGTGAGACTCGCGGCTTTCACCTGCTCCAGAGTCGCGCCTTTCTTCACCATGGCCTCAATTCGATCTCTCAGGATCACAATCATGTCCCGATACTCGACCACGTCGGCTTCGTCGGAAAGACGTCCGTGACCCGGAATGACGATGGTGCCGTCTTCCTCACTATGACCGGGGATGGCGATCTCCAGAATGCGGTTCAAACCCGCGATCACTCCATCGATGCTGCCCCCGCGCGTGAGATCGATGACCGGATAGCCGGTGGTCACGTAAACATCGCCCGCGCTGACGACGTCGCTCTTGCGGAAATAAACAATGCTATCTCCGTCGCTGTGCGCCGAAGGTGCGTGGATCATCTGGATTCCTTCGTCGTCGAAGAATAAGTCCTTCACCGCTTCTCCGGCGCCGGTGTAAATGTTTTGCGGGACCCCCGCGATCGGGGCGGGCGCGCCACCGCCGGGCGGGGACAACAGACGGTCCGCCACTTTCTCGTGGGCGATCAGAATGGCAGGATCCGCACCGACCGAAGAGAGACGATTCGCCGGATCGTTCGTGACATAGCCGATGCCAGCCTTGCTAAGGATTTCGTTTGCACCCGTGTGATCGGGGTCGGCGTTCGTATTGACGATGAAACGGATCTTGCCTTCGAGACGCGACGCCGCGTTCGGATGCGAGATCTTTTGCACGGCAGCAAGTACTTTCCCGGCCATCGGAGCGACGCCCGCATCCACCAGCAGCACGCCTTCCCGGCCTATTTGTACCGCGATGTTCGCCCCCGCGCGGGCGATCAGGTATACGTTTCCTTGTACCGGCAGAATCTCGACGTCATCCGCGCGGGCGTTCTGGGCCAGTCCGGCATTTTGACGGCTGCCCGGCCACACACCGATGCCCAACAGCAGAAGCAGAATCGCAACCGCGGCAAAAGGGGCGCGGATCGGCAGCGGCGCAAACACTTTCGGCAGGGAAGCAACTAAGTAGGCGCGGACGATGGGAAACCAGCTCATCGGATTGTGCAGTCTGTCGGATTCCAGCCCTGGGCATCGGGAAGCTTTTTGAAATACCAGGGTCGGATGAAAGGTTCGCTGAAGTATTGCGGATCTTCCAGAAGTTCCGAGACGACCAGAAAGGAATTTCCATCGGGTTCTTCGACGCGATTGAAATATTCCGTCAGAAGCGCCTTGCCACTATAGGGAACGCCATTCTTAAAAAGGTATCCGGGCCGCAAGTTGGTGGTCACCACTTTCAAAGAACTTCCGGCGTAGCGGAGCCCGGCAGCGCCGCCGCCCTCGGTCCCTCGCCCGCCCTGCGCATCCCATTGAGCCGTGGACCGACCTTGCATCGTGGGTTCGCCGGCCGCCTCCGGCGGCCTTCCAAAGTGGAGTAAGCGAGTCTGTTTTCCGGAATCCGTGTCGATGCGCAGCGTGCGATCGTCTTCCCAGGCGATGTGCAATCGTCCGGGTACCTGCATGATCGCGGGCGCTCCGTAGGCTTTGCACAGTTCGCCCGCGGCTTCATCCTTGGCGGGGTCCCAGGCGTCGGCCAGCTTGCGTCCTTCGGGCGTCAGGCCCATTCCTCGATAGTCCCCTTTGGCGGGCGTGGCCATCCTTATCAGCCACTGCTCCGAGTTCGTAACCACGGAAACCCAATAACCAGTAAAGTCCACCACTGCCGCGGCTTTCGGGGACTGCGCGGGGGGCGTTGCACGTTGCGCATAAGCGCCGATCGGGGCGAGCAGACAAAACGCAGCGGCCAATCGCCCCAAACGCCCGCATTTACTCGGAAGATGGATGTCTAAAGTGAGGACCATCGTTCGCGAAAACCAGAGCTTAGTATACAACTGCGTAGTCATATACGACGATCAACGCGGTCTGACCGATGCTTCCGGCCAGTTGCGTCGCGGGCTTTCCGATCAGAAATCCGTCAGCGGTCGTGGACGCCAAGCCGCTCTCACAGCATTTAGAACAGCCGCAAGATCAATGATTTCCTGGGCCACTGCGCCTGCCACCGGCGGAAGGTAACCGAAAGCGGCGAGCGCCATACCGATCAGGCTGAGCGCCATGCCGCCGAGCGCGCTCTGCAAGGCGATCCGCCGCATCCTGCGCCCGATGTGAATCAGTTCGTCCACCTTGGCGAGCGTGGGCTCGAGGATCACGGCGTCGGCCGCCTCCGATGTGATGTCGCTCCCGCCGCCAAAGGCGACGCCCACAGTGGCGGCGATCAGAGCCGGCGCATCGTTGATGCCGTCGCCGAGGAAGAGAGTCTTCGCGCGCGCGGTTTCGCGCGTCACGATTTCCAGTTTCTGCTCCGGGCTCTGAGCCGCGTACACTTCCTCGATGCCGACTTTTTCGGCGAGATAACGCACCTCGGATTCGCGATCTCCGCTCACCAGGAGGATGCGGGTCACAAGATGGCGGGGCGACAGATGTCCTATGAAGCCGGCACTATCGGCGCGCGGCTCGTCGTGAAAGCGGAGCGTCGCGGCGTACGCGTTGTCGACCAGCACGACGCACTCCAGGCCTGCTGCCGCCTCCGGTAGCGGATAGCCGCGATGCGCGATCTTCCGGCGTCCGGTGATTTCGACTTCCCGGCCTTCGACGCTGCCGCGCAGTCCCTCGCCGGGCTTTTCGCTAATGCGTGCCGCGGCGGCCAGGGCGATTCCGTCCTCTCTCACCGTGTGAAGCACTGCGCCCGCCAGCGGGTGCTTCGAGTATTGTTCCAAGCTGCCGGCAAGGCGAAGAACCTCGGTTCGCTCGAAGCCAGGGCCGCAGATTACGTTCGTGAGAACGGGACGCCCGGTGGTCAAAGTGCCGGTTTTATCAAACAGAAGAGTGCGGCATTCACCCGCCAGCTCGAGGGCGGCCGGATTGCGAACAATAATGCTGCGGCTGGCGGCGACGGAAATCGCGCCGATGACGGCCACGGGAATCGCTAGCAGCAACGGGCACGGCGTAGCGATGACCATCACAGAGAGAAAACGCGTGGCCTGCCCGCTCGCGGCCCAGGCGATCATACCGATGGAAACCGCCAGGGGCGTGTACCAGGCGCCGAGCAAATCGCCGATGCGCCGTAATTGCGGCCGCCTCTGCTGCGATTCCTCGACCACCCGCATGATGCTGGCGTAGCGCGAATCCACGGGGAGTTTGGCGGCCTGCAGGGTCACGGCGGTTTCTCCGTTGATCGCGCCGGAAAGAACGCTCGATCCCACCGTTTTCGGATTTAGAAACGGTTCGCCAGTCAGGTACGATTCGTCCATCTGTCCCTGACCCTGAATCACGGTTCCGTCCACGGGACAAATCTCGTGAGGAAGGACGATCAGCACGTCGCCCACCGCGATCTCGCCCAAACTGACGTCGGCCATGCCGGTGACGGTCTTGCGGTGGGCCACGCTCGGCATGCGCCGCGCCAGAGCTTCCAGCACGGACGAAGCGCGCTTCTGCGCGAAGCGTTCCAGCGCTGTTCCGCCGGAAAGCATCAGGATGACGATGTCGGCGACCAGATACTGGCGCAAGAGAGCCGCCGTTACGATCGAGATTCCCGCAAGCAGGTCGCTGCCGAATTCCCTCGACCACAATTTCTTAAGCAGCGTGAGGATCAGTGGAATACCGCCGATCGCGAGCGCCAGAAGCAGGGGTAACTCTTCGTAAACCAGAGGCGGGGCGTTCGGCGCAAGGCCACGAGCGAATCGCAAGATCAAATGCAGAGCGATGGCAAGCGTCGTGATGGTCGCGATGAGCGGCTCGGAAAGCGTCACACCGCGTCTGGGCAAGGCCACACTAACTCATTTGGGCTTGGGCTTTTGGCCGTCAGGATTCGCAGCCTTCTGATCGGCGGCCTGCTTGGTCGAATCCTCGGGAGGCTTGTAACCGTTCAGGGAGCGGTTCTTTTCAAAATACTTTCCGGCGTCGTTCAGAAACCAACCTCCCGGAAGATGGCAGTAGCTGCATTCCTGTTTGGTGCGACGTGTATAGTCAGGGCGGGCATCGCTGGGCGTCGGGCTGCACAAGAATCCAATGGCCAGGACCGTCATCGGAGCCACAACATTTGCCAATTTACGAAAGGAAAAAGGACGGATAAACATAAGAGGTCCGCTCTTGTGAGGCCTGCGACTCGATTATAACACCGCGTTTTTGAAGCCATTGATTCTCATCGCTGTAAATCACGATGACATCGGTTTTGGCCTCGCCGAAAACAACCCGAAAGAAGCTCGAATCTCCCTGGTCGCTAGTACATGACAACACGCAAGCGTCATGTGCGGTCCTACAATGGAGTCATGCGAACTGTCTTGCTGACCCTTGGCCTGGTCGCCTCCACCGTCTTCGCCCAGCACGCGCCTGGATTCGACCCCTCGGCGATCGACCGCTCCGCCAACGCTTGCGTCGATTTTTACCAATACGCCTGTGGAAACTGGATTGCCGCCAATCCAATACCGCCCGATCAGTCGCGTTGGGGACGCTTCGATGCGTTACAAGAGCGGAACCGCGAAATCCTTCGGCAAATTGTCGAGAAAGCTTCGATGCCGTCGCCGAATCGCGCGGCTCTGGATCAAAAGATCGGCGATTTCTATGCCGTATGCATGGATGAAGCGGCGATCAATGCGAAGGGAACTGCTCCTCTAAAACCCTTGTTGGACCGCATCGCAGCCATTCACGACCGAGGCGGCGTCACCGAGGTGATGATCGAGATGTACCGGGACGGCCTGAGTCCATTCTTTCGTTTCGGACCCTCGCCCGATGCCAAGAATTCCTCGCGAATGATCGCCGATCTCGACCAGGGCGGCCTGGGGCTTCCAGATCGCGACTATTATTCAAAAACCGATGAAAAGTCGGTTGAAATGCGCCGGCAATACGTCGCGCACGTGCAGAAGATGTTCGAGCTGCTCGGGGATGCTCCAACGGATGCCGCGCGACGCGCGCAAGCCGTGATGGCGATCGAAACCGAACTTGCGAAGGGATCCCTCGACCGCGTCGCCCGGCGCGATCCGATGAACTTGTATCACATCATGATGCTGCGAGCCGTGGAAAGCTCCAGTCCGAGTTTTGGCTGGGCCAAGTTTTTCCAGGGCATCGGCGCTCCCAAAATCGAGCGCATGAATGTGGACGTGCCGGACTTCTTGAAATCGATCGATTCCGTCCTGGCTCAGACCGGCATCGAGGATCTGAAAGCGTACCTGACGTGGAACCTCCTCCACGATACGGCACAAGTGCTCCCCACGCCTTTTGAAGAGGAAGCGTACAACTTTTATGGAAAGACACTCCAAGGCGCGAAGGAAATGCGTCCGCGCTGGAAGCGCTGCGTCGATCAGACGGATGGTCAACTGCCCGATGCCCTGGGCCGCCGCTTTGTCGAAACCACTCTGGGCGAAGAAGGCATGCGACGTACGCAGCAGATGGTCGGCGAGATCGAGAAGGCCATGGCGGACGATCTCAAATCGCTCGACTGGATGACGCCCAAAACCAAACAGCAGGCCGAATTGAAGCTGCGCGGCGTCCTGAATAAGATCGGCACGGTGGAGAAGTGGCAGACCTACGACACCGTGAACATCGTGCGGGACGACGCTTATGGCAACCAGGAGCGCACCAACCGCTATCAAGTACACCGCGAGCTAGGTAAAATCGGCAAGCCGGTCGACAAGAAAGAATGGGCCATGAGTCAGCCCACGGTTAACGCCTATTATGAACCCCAGCAAAATAACATAAACTTTCCGGCCGGAATTCTACAGCCTCCTTTTTATGACAACTCGATGGACGACGCGGTGAACTACGGCGCCATCGGAGCCGTGATCGGCCACGAGCTTACGCACGCCTTCGACGACGAGGGCCGCCAGTTCGACGTGAAGGGCAACTTGCGCGACTGGTGGACGGCGGCCGACGCCAAGGCTTTCGATCAACGCGAGGCGTGCCTGGTGAATGAGTACGGCAGCTTCACGGTCATCGACGACACCAAGATCAACGGGAAACTGACGCTTGGGGAGAACACGGCCGACAACGGCGGCGTGCGGCTGGGGTATATGGCGCTCATGGATCATCTCGCCGCCAAAGAACCACCTCTCCGCGACGGATTTACCGCGAACCAGCGCTTCTTCCTCGGTTTCGCGCAAGTGTGGTGCGAGAGCCGCAGACCGGAATTCTCCCGGCTGCGCGCGCAGACCGATCCACATTCACCGGGCCGGTTCCGCGTGAACGGCGTCGTGTCGAACATGCCGGAATTCCAGAAGGCATTCGGATGCTCGGAGGGTCAGCCGATGGTGCGGCGTCCGGCATGCCGGGTTTGGTAACGTTTCAGCCCGCAGGCGCGCCTTCCTTGAATTGACAGGCCCTGCCGCGCGGGCCTACAATCATTGGGCCGAGGCCTCCATCGGCCCATCGCAACGGATTTCAAGCCGCATGTCGTTTAGACGAGAGCGTAAACGCAAGCCGTAAGCGGAAGGCCCGTGACATCAGAAAGGATCGACTTATGACATTCAATCGAATTGCGAGCGTGCTCGCGGCGGCGGTGGTGCCGTGCGTGCTCCTGGCGCAGGCGCCTCCCGCGGCCCCGGCCAAGCCGGATTCCCCGGAAGTGAAAGCGCTGATCGAGAAAGCCAAGAAGGTCGGCGGTGCGAAGTGGGCCGACGAGGAGCACTTTTTCTGCGAAGCGCCCCGCGCCAATCGGCCTGACGATCCGGTGATTCCCCCCACCAAGATCTTCGACAACGTGTACATCATCGGCAACTCCGGAACGGCCGCCTATATCATCAAGACATCCGCGGGGCTATTGATGATCGATTCGATGGCTGCCAATCAGGTGGAAAGCCAGGTGCTTCCGGGCTTCCAGAAGCTCGGTCTGAATCCTGCCGACGTGAAGATGATCGTGATGGGCCATGGTCACGGCGATCACTTCGGCGGATCGCCCTACTTCCAGGACCACTTCGGTTCCAAAGTGTATATTTCCACTGCGGATTGGAACATGATGGAACATCCTCCCGCCGCGCAGGGCAAGAAGAAAGGCCCACCGGTCGTGCTGCCGAAGCATGACATGGACGTGAAGGAAGGCGAGCCGATCGTCCTCGGTGATTTCAAAATGACACCGGTCGCGATACCCGGACACACGCCCGGATCGATGGGCTACATCTTCGCCATCACGGACAACGGCAAGCCTCACATGGCGGCGATCTATGGCGGAACGATTCTGACACCCGGCCCGATCTCGGACGACAACTTGAAGATCTATGTGCAATCGGTCAAGAAGTTCGAGGAGGAGACGAAGAAGGCCAAGGTGGACGCCCTCCTGCAAAACCATCCCTTGATGTATCCGCTGCCGAAGATGCTGGATGAGTTGCAGTCCCGCAAGCCGGGCGGACCGAATCCGTTTGTCGTCGGTCAGGGCGGCTACCAGAAGTTCCTGCAAGTGATGGAATTGTGCTCGGAAGCCAACGTCGCGCGGCGCAAATAGAAGCAGCGTGATCCACAAAAGGGCGGCGGTCGTAAAGGCTGCTGCCCTTTTTGTTTTCGATAGCTGGTGCTATCGACCTAGAGTCGCCCCCCGCATTTTGTACAGGTTCGCTTAAGCGGAGGCCCCCAATAAAATCCGAGAGGATGCTTGGTCCCGGTCCATCTCTTGATTACGGGATTTCGGCATTGCGGACAGCGGAAGAAAAGGCCTCCCACACCCAGCACCGCGAAGGCTCCGAGAAAGGCAACCATGTATCTGGGATTTTCGACAGCCTTCGTCATCAGCAAGAGCCAAATAGGCACGGTGACGAGAAAGAAAATCCAGAATCTTACAATCACAGTCAAGATGTGACCTACTTGATCGACGAAGTCGTAGCCGCGACGACAACTCCACCTAGCCCCGTAGCGATGGAAACCCACCACACCGGCTTTAACTTGGTGAGAATCGCGAGCGACGCGAGAACGATCGCCACCTCGAAGAACACTTCAGAAAATTCCAAGCGCACCGCCTGCCGGCCTTTCAGATGGCTCTCGTCCTCGAGCGCCTGCGCTTCCTTCTGAATCTCCTCACCTTCCGTGGCATATTTCCCGACGTTTTTTTGATACTCGGCCATTTTGTCCGGCTGCGATGCCAAAAGATCGCGCGCGATTTCCGACTCGTACCGGCGAATCGATTTGGCCTGATAGTAAGCCCATTGATCGGAGGCCTTCGCTTGATTGACGATTTCCTCGGTGGTCGCCAGGTGTCCCATCACGGAAACGACCGCTAGGCACGCGGCCAGGATCGCCATGCTTCCGGCCACGCGCTTGTCGAACGGATCGCGCGCCTCCTGCGTGTGCTCCTGCAGTTCTTCTTCGACGCTCATGCGTTGCTCCTTTCCCCCCTCCGTGCTCCCGCCGCGCTGACGGATAATACCAGCGCCGCGCCGGCAACGCCCATCATCCCAAGATAGGCAATCCCCGCCCCGTATCCGCCCGTGCGATCGGTCAGAAATCCGATCACGTATGGTCCGGCGAATCCACCGAGGTTCCCGAAAGAATTAATCATTCCGATGCATGCCGCCGCGGCCGCTTCCGTCAGAAAGCTCGTGGGGAGCTGCCAGAACACCGGAATGTAACTATGCGAAGCCATTGCCGCGAGCGAGAACAGCAGTATCGAAAGGAATAAACTGCCGCTGACGGCGGTGCTCATCACCAGCAGCACGCCGCCGATCGCCAATGCCAGCGCCGTGTGCCAGCGCCGCTCCCCCGTGCGGTCGGAATGCCACGCGTTCAGCACCATGGCGGGGAATGCCGCCAAGTACGGGATGCCCGCGATCAGCGTGACTTTGAGCACGCTCAGGCCGGAGACGCGCTGCACGATCTTCGGCAGCCAGAATCCGAAGCCGTAAATGGACGTCAGGCCGCAGAACGCCGCGAGCGTTAATTTGATGACGTCGGGATTGCGCAGGGCCTGCCACACTGTCAGGGACTTCACGGCTTTCTTGGCGTGTTTCTCACGCTCGAGTTCGTCCGTGATCCAATCGCGTTCGTCCTTTTGCAACCAGTGGGCGTCCCGGGGCCAATCCGTCAGGTAGAAGATGGTGATGAAACCGCACAGGACCGCGGGGACCCCTTCCAGAATCAGCAGCCAGCGCCAGCCGGATAAATTCATCCAATGCACGCGCATCAACAGCCCGGAGACGGGAGCGCCGATGAGCTGCGAAATCGGAATCGCGGTCATGAACAGAGCCACGGCGCGGGCGCGATCCTTCGCGCGAAACCAGTGCGTCAAATAGACGATCATGCCCGGGAAAAATCCGGCTTCCGCCAGGCCCAGGAAAAATCGCGCCCAGTAAAGCTGGCGCCCCGAATGCACCAGCCCCGTCATCGATGCCAGCACGCCCCACGTGATCATGATCCGCGCGATCCATTTGCGGGCGCTCCACACTTCCACGACCACGGTGGCCGGAATCTCGATCAAAAAATAACCGATGAAGAAGATGCCCGCGCCGATGCCGAACGTCTCGTTCGAGAACTTCAACTCGCGCATCATGTCCAGAGCCGCGTAGCCCAGGTTCACGCGGTCCAGATACGAAATGATGTACAGCACGAAAAGGAAGGGCACCAGGCGGCGCGTGATCTTACGACGCGTGCGCTCGGCGATTTCCGGAACAATCAGCGGATTCGAGGCAAGGGACAAACTTTACTTAGAATAGCGCGCTACCTGGAAATCAGTAGCCGGGCAAGCCGCCCGGTACGTCAGCGATGTAATTCACGGAAAAGCATGGTAGGATACCGGCCCAGGGACTCTTGTGAATATGAAATCAATTTTATCTTTAGCCGCGATTCTGCCAGTTTTGTTTATAGGGGCCAGCTTGCCGATCGGGGCGCAGGCTCCGGCCGGTGAAATCGTCCGGCTTGATCCCGCGCTCGACAAGATCGTGCCCAAAGGCGCGAAGGTCGAGAAGGTTTTCGGAGGTATCCGCTTTGCGGAAGGCCCGGTATGGATTCGTCAGGGCGGCTATTTACTTTTTAGCGACCTGCCGAGCAACGCGATCATGAAATGGACCCCCGGAGGGATGCCCGAGGTGTACCGCAAGCCCGTCTTCACGGGACCGTTTCCCGATGGCGTGCAGATCGGCACCAATGGCCTGGCGCTCGATCCGATGGGACGGCTGGTGGCGGCTGAACACGGCAATCGCCGGATCTCCCGAACCGAAAAGAACGGCACGATATCGATCCTCGCCGATCGCTATGAAGGCAAGCGCCTGAATAGTCCTAATGACGTGGTGGTCAAGAACAACGGCGATGTGTATTTCACGGACCCCACGGGTTTGTACCGGACCTATCCAGACGGACCCGACAAGCCGAAACCGGAACTGGACTTCAATGGTGTGTACCGTATCTCGGCCGGTGGAAAGCTGGATTTGTTGACGAAGGAGATCGGCTATCCCAACGGAATTGCGTTTTCACCCGACGAAAAGAAGCTGTACGTCGCGAATTCACGACCCGACAAGTACTGGATGGTTTTCGACGTCACTGCCGACGGGGGCATCACCAACGGCCGCAAGTTCGCGGATGTCACCAAGGAGCCCGGCGAGGGAGTACCAGATGGAATGAAAGTGGATCGGGCGGGCAACATCTACGCGACCGCGCTCACCGGCGTGCAGATGTTTTCGCCCGACGGAAAGCGCCTGGGGACCATCATCACTCCGGAAGTCGCGGCCAATTGCGCCTGGGGCGACGCCGACGGCAAGACGCTGTACATTACCGCTCGCACGAGTATTTACCGGATACGCTTGAATATCGCGGGGGCCGGAGTACGACCCTGACGTTCGATGTTTCGCGTGCGTGCGCTGCGATCAGAGATAATAAACCCTAATCGCCTAAGATCAGGATCACGAACAGGAGACCAGGATGTCTGAATCCTCAATCAATAATTCGCCGAAGAAGGGCATGTCTGACGCCACCATCGCTTACGGCGTGCTGCGCCTGACGCTGGGCATCAACATCGCGCTGCACGGGATCAGCCGCGTGATCAGCGGGCAAGCTGCGTTTCTCGCCTACTTGAACCACTATTTCGAGAAGACGCCCATGATGCCGAAAGAGATTCTCCCGTTCTTCGCAATCTTCATCACGTGGGCTGAAACGATCTTAGGCACACTCGTGTTCTTCGGAGTCTTCACACGCTTCGCGCTGATTGCCGGGAGCCTGGTGCTCGCGATGCTGGCGTTCGGGACAAACCTCGCGCAGGACTGGGGTATCGCGGGGCTGCAGTTGACTTACGCGCTGGTCTATTATTTCCTGCTGAAGCATCGCGAGGAGCTGAACGGTTTGTCGGTCGACGGGATGATGGGGAAGTAATTCGAGAATTATCGGCAAGCGCCGACACTACTCCGTTGCGAGCTATCCTGAAACTATGAACGCAGGACCCGGAATGCCGGTCGAAGTTTATCTTCGCACTACATACCCGGACTTGGATCGCGAGTATCGGGATGGCGACGTTCTGGAGAGAACTTTGCCCGATTACTTGCACGGCAAAACGCAGATGCTCCTATTGCTATTTTTCGGGGCCTTGCGCCAATCGCTCTCGATCTTCCCTTGCGGTGAAGTCCGTATGAAACTGCGCGAGGGCTTGTACCTGATCCTGGATGTCGCGGTATTTTATGCGACAGAGCCGGGACAAATCCCGGACACTCCCCCGTTGATCGCCATCGAAATTTTATCGCCCGATGACCGTCTCACTCAAGTGCGCGAAAAGCTCGAGGCGTTTCAAAAATGGGGCGTCGCGCATATGTGGCTGGTGGATCCGCATGGGCGGCACCTTTACCGCTACGAATCCGGATTGATGGAAGTGGATTCGCTCAAGGTACCTGAGTTGTCGTTGGAGTTACGCGCCAAGGACGTGTTCGAGTAGAGAATTGATCTGGTTTACTAGAAAGTATTCTCGAGGATGATCTTCATCCGGCCGTCCACGTCGTTCTCGAGCATCTTCATCGATTCCACGGCTTCCGTAATCGGCAGCCGATGCGTGATGAGTGGCTTGAGCTGCACTTTTCCGCTAGCGGCGAGTTCGATGGTGGGTGGAAAATCCGCGCCCGTCGCTGCGCGGCCATTTTGCACGGTGAGTTCCTTGAAGTACAGATCGTAAAACGGCAGAGCGCCTTCTTTCGCCGACATGATGCCGAACAGCAGCAGCGTCGCCCCCGGCCGGGCCATCGCGATCCCGTCGCTGAGCACTGGGAGCTTGCCGGTGCACTCGATTACGACGTCGGCGCCTCGCCCATCGGTGGCTTCTTTCACCTTGGCGACGGTTTGCGCATCGCTTTCGAGCGTCAGATCCGCGCCGAGTTTCTCGGCGAGGCCCCGTTTCCAAGCACTGCGCGCCACGCCGATCACGCGTGCGCCCGCCGCCTTCGCCAGTTGCGCGTGAAGCATCCCGCCGACGCCGAGGCCAAGCACGACAACCGTATCGCCCGGACGAATTTTGATACGCCGCTGGCCATGGACGCAGGTGGTCAGCACCTGAAGCAGCGGAGCGTTCTTATTCTCGATGGAATCGGGAAGGGGAAACACCAGTTTGCGCGGCACCGCGAGATATTCGGCAAAGCCGCCGTCCGTATCGCGCCCGATCAACCCACCGTTTGGACAGAGATTAAAAAGACCTTCCTTGCAGAAAAAGCAGGTCCCGCAGTTGAACGCGGGATCGATCAGGACGCGCGTACCGGCTTTGATCGAATCGCCGCCTTCGACCACTTCGCCCGTGATCTCGTGACCCATCACGCGCGGATACTTCACCGGAATGCGCCCGCTGAAAATGCCCAGGTCGGTCCCGCAGATGCCGGAGTGCGTGACGCGGACCAGCACACGATTCGGGCCTGGTTCAGGCCGCTCTAAAGAGTCGAGCCCCAGTTGACCTGGGGCTCGAAGAACAACTGCTTTCATGCGGGCGCTTTCATGTAAGAAACGGTTCCGCTACGCGCCTACGGCCTGCGGCAGCGTGGCCTTCACCACCTGGTTGAACTCCGCGTCGGTGAGCAGATCCTTGGTCGACATGGAGTGTTCTTTCACGGCCATCACAACCTTCATGGCTTCTTCCTCGGTGAAGGGAACCTTCATCTCCTTCAGCCGCGCCTTGATGGAATCGATGCCGCTACCCTTGCCGATGACGATCTTCGGAGGGGCCTGGCCGACGACGTCCCAGGTGAACGGGAACAGCTCGGTCGGTTTGTCCGCGCCGCAGTTCATCCACCAGCTGGCGATGATGCCGCTTTCGACATGGAACAGGCTGTCGCCCACCACCGGACGGTTCGAAGGAACCTTGTGGCCGGAGAGCTTCTCGACCAGCTTGGACAATCCATACAGCTTGTCGTACTTGATGCCGGTGTCCAGGCCATACATCGTCAGCAGGGCCATGGCGGTCTCCTCCATAGGAACGTTGCCGGCGCGCTCGCCGAGGCCCAGCACCGTGGAGTGGATTACTTCGACGCCTTCGGCGACGGCCATAATCGTATTCGCAATGCCCATGCCGAAATCCATGTGGAAATGCGCTTCCAGGCGCTTGTTGACGCGCTTCTTCACTTCACGCACCAGGTACTGCATGGCGTGCGGCGACGTGACGCCGAACGTATCGACCAGAGCCAGTGCGTCCATGTGACCTTCGGTCGCGACCTTCAGGATCAGATCGAGCACCCACTTGATGTCCGAGCGCGTGAAGTCGATCGGGAAGAACACGACTTCGAGGCCCTGCGATTTCGCGTAGGCGGTCGATTCAATCGAGAGATCGATGGCTTTCTGCAGCGGCCACTTGTAGGCGTACTCAATGATGTGGGGGCTCGAAGGAACCTCCATCACGATGCCGGAGACCCCGCAATCGACGGCGCGCTTCACATCGTCCACCATGCAGCGCGAGAACGCGAAAATCTGCGGGCCCAGGTTGCGCTTGACGATCTCTTTGATCGCGGCCATGTCGGCGGGCGAAACCACCGGCATGCCGGCTTCGATGCGGTGCACGCCCGCTTCGGCCAGGCCTTCGGCGATGCGGATCTTGTCATCCTTTGTGAAGATCACGCCGGCCTGTTGTTCGCCGTCGCGCAGCGTGATGTCGTAGAACTTCACCTTTTTCGGGAAATGCAGCTGAGCGAGCACTTCGGGTGCAAAATTCCATGGGCTGACAAACCACTTATCTGTTTTCCACGGTTCTTGTTGAGACATTGTTTTGATTCCTTCCAGCTTTTAAGTTTTAACTAGCCCGCCGCCTTGAGAGCTTCGGGGTTTACGGGATTCTTGGGGGCCTGACCGGAGAGCACGCGAACCACTTCTTCGGCTGCCTTGGTCTGCAGATCGAGAAGCGCCTCTTCGGAATAAAATGCGGTATGGGGCGTGATGATCACGTTATCGCGTCCCAGAATCGGCGAATCGGTGGGCGGTTCCTTCTCCACCACGTCGAGCGCCGCGCCGGCGAGTTGGCCCTTGTCGAGGGCGACAGCCAAGGCAGCCTCGTCAATAAGAGGTCCACGACCGGTGTTCACGATATAAGAGCCGGGCTTCATCATGGCGAACGTTTTGGCGTTCATGATGTGCTTGGTTTCGGGCATCAATGGGCAGTGCAGCGAAACGTAGTCCGACGTCTTGAGGAGTTCCTCTAGTTCGACGTGCTTCACGTTGGCTTTGGCGAGAACGTCTTTCGGAACGAAGGGATCATAGGTGATCACGTTGATCCCAAAGGCGTGCGCCTTGGGAGCGACCAGCTGCGGGATGCGACCGAAGCCTACCAGGCCGAGCGTCCGTCCGCGCAAACGCGCGATCGGTACCACGGCGGGCATTCTCCAGTCTCCAGCCTGCACCAGTTTGTTCGAGTACGGAATCTTGCGCACGATGGATAACAGCAGCGCCATGGCGTGATCCGAAACTTCGTCGATGCAGTAGTCGGGAACCTTGGTGACGACGATTCCCTTCTTCGTCGCCATGTCGATATCCACGTTGTCCACGCCGATGCCGAAGCGCGCGATGATCTTGCACTTCGTCAGCGCCTGGACCACTTCCGTGGTGACCTTGGCATAGGTGGTCAGAATGGCATCGGCATCCCGGGCGACCTCGATGATCGCCTCGGGAGTGCCGGTCTTGGCTTGTACAAGTTCCCCGCCGATCTTGGCCACCGCCGCGCGGGCGAGGTCCAGATTCGGAAACGGAGAATCGGTGACTGCGATTACTTTTTTATCCATGTGATATTTTCCGGCACCACCGTCACGTCGTCAACCGTGACCTTTACGGGCGCGTAAATGCCGTGCGTCGGCTCCCACTTGCAGCCGGTCTCTTCCATGTGTTCCATCTGGGTGAAGACCACCGGGCCGTCCTTACTGACCAGGACGTTCTCTTCGAGACGCGAGGTCTGGCGCAGGCGCGGGTGGCCGGCGAAGGTCTCGATGGCGAAGTACATGTTTTCCTTGATCTCGGCCGGGTACTTGAGGGAGTAGCCGCGGGACATCCACATGCCTTCGTAGAGCGTGAGGCCGATGGAGTGCGCGAACTGCTGCAGGGTGCAGGTGCCGTACACGTCGTCGTCGTACTTCGGGAATTTCGAGACAACGTCGGCCGTAGTATTTCCGGGCTTCAACTGTTCGATTCCCGCGTACATGGAGTCGTAAACTTCCTTGTACAGGTCGATTTCCTGCTGGTTCATCTTGGCCGCGCACTTGAAGTTGCGGACGAAGTCGATGAAGTAGCCGCCCGGTCCAACGGCGTTGATGTCGATAATCACGAGGTCGCCCTGGCGGATCATCTTGTCGGTCGCCCAACGGCGGTACGGGCTGGTATTACCGCCCGACGCCACGATGATGTCGTAGATGATTTCGCAGCCGCGCTCGAGCATGAACTCGTGCACCTTGGCTTCGATTTCGCGTTCCCGGACGCCCGGCTTCAGCCACTCGTGCTTGATCTTCCACATGGCGGCGTCGCCGATGGAAGAGGCCATCTTCAGAAGTTCGATTTCGTCGCGGGTCTTGATGACGCGCGCGGCTGAGATCACCGGCCAACCGTCGACTATGTTGACGCCGGCTTCCTGGAAACCGCGGAGGGCGGCCATGTCGAGGTTATCGATGGCAACGCGCTCCTTCATCAGATTGTGCTCCTTGAGCACATCGCAGATGCCGCCGACCATCTTGCCCACCATGTGCGGCACGGCGCCTTCGGCCCACTGCCAGGTCATCGCGGGACGAATGTTGTTGTTGCCCATCCATGGAAGATCGATGTGGGCGCAGTGGAAATCCGACCCGGCGGTTTCAAACAGCACTGGGCTGCCCTCGGCAGGCACCACGGCGTAACGGATGTTGATGTTGTACTTCCAGTTGCCCTGATAGGAACCCGTCGCATAGCGCACGTTAGCACCGGCATAGCAGACCATGGCGCCGATGTCGCGGTTTCTCAGCTGCGCCTGAAGCTTGGCGAGGCGCTCCTGGCGCATGCGGTCATGATCGACACGATACTGCCAATCCGCATTGTTCTGGCTATACAACCGCTTCGGGTCATACTCGTGCGGATGCTGAATGAAGTACTGATCTAATTCGTAGCTCATGTTTTCCTTTTCTGGAGGTTTTAAACCGTGGTATTTAAATCTGCCGTGAAATTCCTAAGGAGCAATCGCCCCCAACTGAAATTGCCCTGCGAACCCTGCCCGCTGAAGTGCGGCCCTTTGCCTGAACACGGCGAGGGCCTCCCTGCACAATGGCGCACAGCTACATCCCTATCTCCCCGCGATCCGGACGCACCATGGATCAGCCGGGATTTTGCCTCACCCTTCCCTTATTTTGAAAACACAAAGGCGTCGGCGCGAGACGTAGAAGCCGCGATTCCGCTGCCTGAGGACTGAACATCTCCGCTGACCACGTAGAAGCGGTTGCCGATCACCGCACTCGCTACCCCGTGACGAGCGATCACCATGGAAGGCATAGACTGCCAGGTATCCGTCGCTGGATCATATGCTTCAAAAGCGCGGAACGCCGTTTGTTGAATGCTGTCCTGAAATTCACCGCCGGCGACCAGGAGCCGTCCATTATAGACACCGAAGCCGACCCCGCTACGGGCCGTCGGCATGCGCTGCGGCAGCGTGGCAACCCAGGAGTCCTTCACGGGGTCGTAAACCTCCACCAGCGAGATGTCGGTGCCCAGAGAAATATAAGGCGCGCCTACACGGCCCCCCGCCACATAAATTTTTCCGTTGATCGCGCCCATCGCAACGTGGTTGCGGGGCGTCGGCATGGGAGCGCGCGTGCTCCAGGTATTGGTCTCGGGGTCGTACGCCTCGACGATGTTGAGCGAATTCTGAGGCGTCGTAAAGTCGAGGTACGGCTTTTCCGCGCCTTTCGCGAGCGTGCCGCCGCCAATCACGTAAATCTTGCCATTAATCTCGGCCGCCTGGGCTGCTCCGCGGGCGGTCGGCATCGGTGCCAACGCCTTCCACGAATCGGCCACCGGATCGTATTCCCAGGAATTGTTGAGCGGGACCCAGCCTGGAGTTGTCGTTCCCTTGGGCGGCTCAAAGCCGCCGAATATATAGACCTTGCCGTTATAGCCCGTCAGCGCCAGATGGTGAGCGGGACGCGCCATCTGCTTCTTCTGTGTCCATTTGTTGGTAGCGGGATCGTACTCGAAGACAACCCCGGCGACTTTCCAAAACGGAATGAATCCCCCGAACACGTACATCTTTCCGTTTGCAGCGGCGCCGAACATTTCCTCGTGCGGATCGGGGAAGGGCGCGATGGTTTCCCATTTACCGGACAACTGCGCGGCTGCGGGCAGAGCAGAAACCAGAATCACCGCCAATGCGGCAAGCTGAGGGCAAGACGCCCAACGTGGCTTTAACATAGGATCTCCTCTTACTATATCGATTTCTTTTTCATCCTGCATCGCGTCGCCCACGCCCCGCGGTGCGGTGAACTTGCCTCTTGTCACGCCGCGGGCGCCCGCGGCTCTACCACCGATTTCTCGGGATCGATCAGGAAAATCCAAATCAGAGCGCCTAAGCCCATCACTCCGGCCGACACCAGAAACGGCGCCACCCACAGCCCTTTGCCAAACAAGTAGCCGTAGATTAGCGCCGTCATCGACGCGGCCAGCGCGCCGAACATATTCATAATTCCGGTGACCGTACCGCTGAATTGCCCGCCCACGTCCATCGGGACCGCCCACGCCGGACCAATCACCATCTCCAGTGAAAAGAACGAGGCGGCCAGACATAACAGAGACGTCATGGTGTCCGTGGTCATCGCGGCGGGGATCGAAAACAAGCCTGCCAGGATAAATGCCGGAGCAGCTACCGCACGCCGCGCCAACCGCGCATTTCCGGTCTTGTGATAAATCCTGTCGGTGAGCCATCCGCCCACGACGTCGCCGGTCATGCCAATGAACAACGGCAGTGATCCGAGCAATCCCAGCGATTGGATCGAAAGATGCCGGTACTCGCGCAGATACGTTGGATACCACGTGAGATAAAAATTAGACCCAAAGAAGAAACACCCATAACCGATCGCGATGAACCACATGTTCGGCGATCCCACAATGTGTTTCCACGGAGTCGGCGGGCGCGAACGGTCGAGAGGTTTCGTGGTCCCATCGGTGTTCCGTCCGCGAATGTGCGCGAGCTCCGCCTGATTCACGCCCGGGTGATCTTCGGGATGATCCCGATAAATGGTGAAAAAGCCCACCGCCCACAGGATGCCGAGCGATCCGAAAATGTAAAAAATCCAGCGCCATCCGAAGGCCAAAAGAATGTGCCCGGAAACCAGCGGCGTGATGGCCAGGGCGAACCGGCTGAAGAAGTGCACAATGCCTTGGACGCGGCCGCGCTCGGAGCGGGCAAACCAGCTCAGCATGCCGCGGCTGGCCACGGGAAACGCCCCCGCTTCGCCGAGGCCCAGCATGAAGCGCGCTCCGAACAGCGTGGGAAAGCCGAGAGCTGCACCGGTGGCGATGGCCGCCGTCGAGCGCCACGCCATGATCACAGTCAAAACTTTTTTCGGTCCGAAGCGATCCCCGAACCATCCCGCGGGGACCTGCCCGAGCGCATAGGCCCAGGTGAACGCGGCCAGAATTACGCCCATTTGAGCCTTGCTGAAGCCGAAGGCTTTGGCGATTTCCGGTTGTGCGACGGAGATGTTGCTGCGGTCCATGTAGCAGATCAGATACATGACGCTAATCAGCAACAGGACCCACCAGCGGGTTTTGGTGGGCTTGGAATTCACGTCATTGGGAGCGACTGACGCGACCCCAGGCTCGGACACACCAGTGCGTTGTAAGGCCAAAATCTTTCGCTCCCGATTCCGGATCTTTTTAGGCGAGCTGCGGAACGGCGTCGTGCACCAGTTCGACTGGCTGGTTCGTCTCGACCGAAACGTCGGCGGCCTGATAAACCTGCATCGCGAGCCGGGCCTGATCGCCCGTCACCAGCGGCTGCTTGCCGAGCGCGATGCACTCCAGGAAGTGCAGCGTTTCGCGTTCCATGGGACCCGCATACGCATGATTCACGAACTCGCCGGGCATCGAGGAGAGCGGGAACTGAATACCCTTCTGCAGGGTGGTCGCGTACACGTCGCGATGCGTGTCGTCCACCATCACGGCGCCTTCGGTACCCACGAACTCGATCCATGTCGAGGAGAAATTGGGATAAGCCGGCGGCAGCACCCAGCCGGCACCGATGGTGAAGGCCGTGCCGTCGTCCATCGTGACCACGATCCACACGCAATCCGGCACGTTGAACTCGCCCTTCATGATCTTTTTGACTTCCTGCGCGTACACGCGGATGGGCTTACGGGGGGCCAGGCACCACAGCACGAAATCGATGTCGTGGGTGGCCTCCATGGCCGCCGGCGACAGCTTCACGCGACCGCCGATCTTCTTGCCAAGGCCGCGCGTAATGTGGCGGCTGACCAGCGCGCTCACCGGCTCGCCGATGGTGCCGTCCTCGATCGAGCGCTTCACATAGGCGAACTTGGGATTGAACCGCTGCGAGTAGCCGATGGTAAAGAAAAGATTCTTCTTCTTGGAGAGCGCGATCAGTTCGTCCGCCTCCCACATCTCCATGGCGATCGGTTTTTCGAGGAACACGTGCTTGCCCGCCAGCATCGCTTCCTTGGCGATCGGATAATGGGTCGGTTCAGGCGTCGTGGAGATCATCACCGCGTCGATCGATTTGTCGGCGATGATGGGACGATAATCCGTCGAAGCGCTCTTCGGATTCGTCATCTCCGTGACTTCCTTCAGCCGCTCCGGCTTGATTTCCGCGATGTGAAGATCCTTCACCCATGGGCTGTTCGCGGCGGCGATGGCGCGAATTCCACCGCACCAGCCGGTTCCGATGATGCCTAAGTTGATTTGTTTCATTTTGGATTCCTCTTAATTTGAAAAATGGCGGGACACTTCAAATTTCTGATGTTACTCCCCTCGCTTCCGTGCTGTCAAGCGTGGAGACGGCAGCCGGGGGGCAAGATGTCCCTTTCGAATGAATAAGAAACAAGAACGCGGACGCCTGTTTTGAGGGGGCGGTGGAAGCAGTACTAGCTCCTCGGGTCATGATTCAGGTGGGACGAGCCAGACTGTTCAGGTTTGCCGTTCACGTTACGATATACATAGATGGACGTTTTGCGCAGCCGACAACTCCGCCAGCAATTAGACGACGCGCTTGCCTCGCGCATCCTTATATTAGACGGAGCGATGGGGACCATGCTCCAGGAGCACAACCCCACAGCCGAGGATTTCGGAGGTCTCCACCTCGAAAACTGTAACGAGAACCTGTGCCGCACTCGCCCGGACTGGATCGTGGACATTCATCGGGCGTACCTCGCCGCCGGATCGGATATCATTGAAACCAATAGTTTTCAGGGCTCGCCGATCGTGCTTGCGGAGTTCGGCCTAGCTGATAAGGCTCACGAAATCAACGTGCTGGCAGCGCAGCTCGCGCGCCGCGCCGTGGACGAATTTTCTACCCCCGCGAAGCCCCGTTTCGCAGCCGGATCGCTCGGGCCCACGACCAAATCCATCACTCTGCGCGGCGATGTCACCTTTCAGGAACTGCGCGACAGCTATTACCAACAGGCCAAGGGCTTAATCGAAGGCGGCGCGGACATCCTCTTGATTGAAACCGGCTTCGACACGCGCAATGTGAAAGCCGGACTGCTGGCCGTGCAAAAGCTGGAGCGCGAGCTGGGATCGCGCATCCCTTTGATGGTTTCGGGCACTATCGAACGCTGGGGTGCGATGCTCGCCGGGCAGCCCGTCGACGCGTTCTACGCATCCCTGGCCCAGGCCGATCTGCTTTCGATCGGCCTCAACTGCGCGACGGGCCCCGATCTGATGACCGATCACATTCGGACACTCGCGGAGATGGCCTCTACCCGGATCTCGTGCTACCCCAACGCCGGTTTGCCCAACGAAGAGGATAAATACTTGGAAACGCCCGAGTCCCTCGCCAAGCAGTTGGGAAAATTCGTGGAAAGAGGATGGTTGAACATTGTCGGCGGCTGCTGTGGCACCACGCCCGATCACATTCGTGCGATCGCCCAAATGGCCGAGGGTCATCCTCCCCATGTGGTGAACCCGCCTTCGCACCGGGCCTATTATTCCGGAATCGAACTGGTGGAAGCGGAAGAGAGCAATCGCCCGCTGATCGTCGGCGAGCGCACCAACGTCATCGGGTCGCGGCTCTTCAAGCAGATGATCGCCGAGGAGAAATGGGAAGAAGCCAGCGAGATCGCGCGTTGGCAGGTACGCAACGGCGCGCACATCGTCGATGTGTGCCTGCAGTCCTCGGATCGGGAAGAGCTCGGGGATATCGATCCTTTCTACGGGAAGCTGATGCCGAAGATCAAGGCGCCGGTGATGATCGATACCACCGACGCCCGCGCCATCGAGAGCGCCTTGATGTGGTGCCAGGGCAAGAGCATCATCAATTCCATCAATCTGGAGGATGGCGAGGAAAAATTCGAGCGCATCTGCCCCCTCGCCAAGTCCTACGGAGCGGCGCTGGTCGTCGGCACCATCGACGAGGATAAACAACAGGCGCAGGCTTTTACGCGCGAGCGGAAGCTGGCCGTGGCACAACGATCGGTCAAAATTCTGACGGAGAAATACGGCATCGCGCCCGAGGATATCATCATCGATCCGTTGGTTTTCCCCTGCGCGACCGGCGACGAAAATTACATCGGCGGCGCTGTCGAAACCATCGAAGCGATCCGGATGGTGAAAGAAAACATTCCTTACGTAAAGACCATCCTGGGCGTATCCAATATCTCGTTCGGCCTGCCTGCAACGGCACGCGAAACGGTCAATTCCGTATTTCTGTATTACGCGACCAAGGCCGGTCTCGATCTGGCCATCGTCAATTCGCAAAAGCTGGAACGCTTCGCGTCGCTTCCCGAAGAAGAACGCCGCTTGGCGGACAATCTGCTTTTCAACCGCCCGGTTACAAATATTAACAGCGCAATAACCGAGGAAACGCTCCTTGCAGCACCGCAGGACTGGAGAGAGCAAACTCGTGAGCAACGGGCCGCCATCAATCAATTCCACATCGCGGCGATTTCCGATTACTTCCGCAAGACCGTCAGGAAGGAAAAGAAGAAGTCCGCTGAACTGCCCCTCGACGAGCGCCTGGCGAACTACATTATCGAAGGCACCAAGGATGGACTCATCGCCGACCTCGATCGCAAGCGTGCCGAAGGCGCCGGGCCGCTTGAAATCATCAACGGCCCGCTGATGACCGGCATGAACGAGGTTGGACGGCTATTCAACAACAATGAACTCATCGTTGCGGAAGTCTTGCAATCGGCTGAAGCGATGAAGGCGTCAGTCGCCCATCTCGAACAGTTCATGGAAAAAGCGGAGACGGCGGCGCGCGGCAAGATCGTGCTCGCCACGGTGAAGGGCGACGTCCACGATATCGGCAAGAACCTGGTCGAAATCATTCTTTCCAACAATGGCTATCAGGTGATCAACCTGGGCATCAAGGTGCCGCCCGAGGACCTGATTGGGGCTTGGCGCGAGCACCAGCCCGACGCCATTGGACTTTCGGGCTTGCTCGTGAAGAGCGCGCACCAGATGGTGACCACGGCCTCGGATTTCAAGGATAACGGCGTACAGGTTCCGCTGCTGGTGGGCGGCGCGGCGCTCTCGGAAAAATTCACCACCACGCGCATCGGTCCGGCTTACGGCGCAGCGACTTTTTACGCCAAAGACGCCATGACCGGTTTGCGTATCATGAACGAGTTGATGGACCCGGCTCAGCGGGAGATCGTCATCAGCACGCACATCTTTACCACCGCCGGAGCACCCGCTGCGGAACCGGCCCCCTTCGTGAATCTCAGCACCGCGCGCAGCCCGAAGGTGCGCACGGATATCCCCATTCCTGCGATATCGTATCTGGATCGCCGCGTCCGTGAGGTTCCGAACCTCGCCGAAATCTGGAGCTACATCAACCCTTTCATGCTGTACGGGCGTCATCTCGGGTTTAAAGGCAATTTCGAGAAAATGCTGGCCGAGCGCGATCCCAAGGCGATGGAGTTGTTCGCCGAGGTGGAACACGTCAAGGAGCAGGCCGCCCAGTGGATGAAAATCCGCGCCGTGTGGCAGTTCTTCGAAGCCGAGCGCCGTGAAAACGCGATCCATTTGTTCGCGCCGGGCGCCGCCGAGCCTCTGCATGTCTTCCAATTTGGACGCCAGCCGATGGCGGGCGGCTTATGTCTGAGCGATTACATCCTCGATCCGGTGAGCGAAAGCGATTCAAAACCGGCGAGCGAAAGCGATTCAAAACCGGCGAGCGAAAGCGGTTCAAAACCGGGGAGCGAAAGCGGTTCAAAAAATGTCCAGCGCGACCATCTCGGGTTGTTCGTTGTGACCGCGGGCGAAGGCGTCCGTCAGCATTCCGAGGAAGCGAAACAGCGCGGCGAGTATTTCAAAGCCCACGCCATCCAGGCCCTGGCCATCGAAACCGCCGAAGCTTGCGCCGAGTGGCTCCATCGCCGCATGCGGGAGGATTGGGGCTTTCCGGATCCTCCCAGTCTCACCATGCAGGAACGCTTTACGTCCAGATATCGCGGCAAACGCTACAGCTTCGGCTACCCCGCGTGCCCCAATCTGGAGGATCAGCAGCCGCTGTGGAAGTTGCTGCGTCCGGAAGAAATCGGGGTGCAACTCACCGAAGGATTGATGATGGACCCGGAAGCGAGCGTAAGCGCGCTGGTGTTCCACCACCCCGATTGCGCCTACTTCACGGCTTCCGAAGTCAAAAGCGACGTGAAATCGGAAGTCCTTGCCGAGCAGTAAAAAAAGGAATCATCGGGGGTGGTCGCTTAGGCGCGAAAAAGGGGGACAGACTACTCTGTCCCTACTCGTAAAACTTGTGATTTCACGTTCGAGCGTGGGAGTGGACAGAGCGGTCTGTCCCCTTTTTCAACAAGCTCTTAGGCGGATTTCTTGTGGGTTTCCACTTCCGTTTTGGCCGTCGCTGGAACAGGTCCCGCACCATCGGGATTCCCGCCCGACAGCGCCGCGTCCGCTAACCGCTTCAATTCCTTCTTGGACGGAGGTTGTATTTCGCGCAGATAGTTGTGATCGCTATAGCAACTGCGGCAGCGGACCTTAGCCGCTTCCGACTCCACCAGCGACACGATCGCGTGATTGGTCATACGGCGGCACTTCACGCACCAGTCGTCGATGATATCGCCTAGACGCAGGCCCCGCACTCCTCCAAGCATAACATCCTCGCCCCATGCGTCAGCTTGGGGCTTGTCCCACTGAGCCGCAGTCCGCTTGACTTTACACTCCCCAGCCGGTAAGCTGGGCGCGTTGATTTAAGGAGGCTTATCCGCCGTGAGATGGACCCCCGTTTTTCTCCTTTCGTATGTTGTGCTTCTTTCCCTGCCGCTGGCGGCCGCCAGTGTTCGCATTATCCAAACCAACAGCGCCGGCGATAACGTCTCCATTATTGATCCGGCCACCAATAAGGTCGTGGGCACCATCAAGGGCATTGAGGTGAACCACGGCGCTGCCGGCGCTCCCGACGGAAGCCATTTCTACATCAGCAATGAATCGCGCAGCACGCTCGAAGTGGCGGATCCGAAGACCTTGAAGGTCACCAACAGCATTCCGCTGAGCGGCCATCCCAACAATATCTCGATCAGCAAGGATGGCAAGCGCGTCTACGTCGCGATCGCCAGAGCCCCCGGCGCCGTGGACGTCATCGACACCACGTCGATGGAGCGCGTTAAGACGATCCCCGTGAAGGGCGCTGTGCACAACACTTACGTGACGCCTGACGGGAAATGGGTGGTCGCCGGCTCGATTCCATCGAAGACCATCACGGTGATCAACCAGAAGACCGAAGAGCCCGAGTGGTCGCTCACCATGGACGCGGGCATCCGCCCGATGGCCTTCACCGCCAATCCCGATGGCTCGACGAAATGGATTCTCGCGCAGCTTTCCGATTTCAACGGATTCGCGGTGATCGACTTCGCGACGCGCAAGGAAATCAATCGGATCACGCTTCCCGAACTGCCCGCCGGCAAGGCCAAGTACATGTTCGGCGGCAATGAGTCGCACGGCATGGCGGTCACTCCGGATCAAAAGACGCTGGTGGTCAACAGCCGCCTGAACAGCTCGGTGTACCTATACTCGCTGCCGGATCTGAAATTGCAAGCCAGCATCGAAGTCGGAAAATCGCCGGACTGGGTGACGCTCACGCCGGATGGCAAGATGGCCTATGTGGCGTGCGCCGCCTCGGATGCGGTGTCCGTGGTGGATTTAGTTGCCAAACGGGAGATCGCAAAGATCCCGGTGGGCCAGGTTCCCAAGCGCAATACGACCGCCGTGCTGCCGTAGTTTCGTTATTAGCTGAACGACGTGGCGCGGGCCGCTCGGCCTGCTGAGTCGAGAGTCTTCTCGACTCTTCGGGTTGACCTGCTGAAGAAACATCGGCATGCGCGGTTTGTGCGTCCTGCGGAACTGTTGACGCTGCAAGCCTGGCGGCTCGCGCCGCGTCGCGTCTACTTACTTCCCGCCCCTTGCCCAGGCCGCGATCACTTGCCAATCCGGATCGTCCTTGGTCGGGAATTGGCGGCCTCCGCTGTGGAACTCGTGTCCGCCGGCTTCTTTCGCCAGCGGATGCAGCAGCAGGATACTCTTCTCCGGATCGTTCTTATTGACCAGTTTCGAAATCATCTGAAAATTCAGGCGCGACTGCTCTTCAGTAAAGGCCGTGGTGTCGGGGCCCCACTCCTGCAGCTTGAACGCGTTGTTCGATGCGGAGTGGCACACCACGCACCGCGCGTGCCCTTCGCGATGCTTGGAAAAAATCGGCTCGACGCGCGTCTTATAGACTTCGTAATCGAGCGACTGCGCGGCTGCAATGGAAGACGTAGCTATGGAACATCCTGCACCCACCGCCGCCACTATCGTGAAACGAGCCAACTTTGCCAAGGTCATGGTCGGGCCACTCCTTTTCTCGATCTCTTTTCTCGAACAATAATACTTTACAGAACTCCGCCACGCCAGTCTGTCAAATGTGACAGGCTGTCAAATGTGACCGACCATCTGCACCCGCACGAGCGCGCCGCCTTCCGGAAGATGAACTCGCCCGCCAAGATCCAGCAATTTCTCGACGAAGAAATCGGATACAACACCGAGCCGCACGGAGCCACTTGTTATTCGCCCGGCGTGTTCTGCAAGCCAAGGTCGCGCACTGCATGGAGGGAGCGTTGCTCGCGGCGATGGCGCTCCGCCACTTGGGATTCCCGCCGCTCCTCGTCGATCTCGAAGCCGTGCGCGATTCCGATCACGTGCTTGCGGTGTATCGCATGAACGGGCGCTGGGGCGCGCTCGCGAAATCCGATTATGCGGGCTTGCGTTCACGCGAGCCGGTGTATTCCTCCCTCCGCGAGCTCGTGCTCAGCTACTTCGAGCATTATTACAATGCTGCCGGCGAGAAGACGCTGCGCGCGTATTCACGGCCTGTGAATCTGACGCGCTTCGACCGTTCGTTTCAAGGTTGCCCGATACAATGGACGACCACCTTTGACGACGTGTGGGCCATCCCCGAACACCTGGTGGTCATCGCGCATACGCCCATCCTGACGAAGCCGGCGGAGCGGAGCCTGGCGCGCATGGATCGAAAGCTTTATGAAGCGGGTCGTGTGGGCGGCGTGTGCGCACCGCTATTGGATTTGTCGAGGGTGAAGAAACCCGGGTAACCCCATGTGTCAGCCGGAGGCTTGCATTTCTATCAGGCCTGACGGCGCTTCCACTCGAACAGCATCACGCCCGCGGCCACGCTGACGTTAAGCGAAGCGACGCCAGCCGCTTGTCCCATTCTCCCCGCCATCGGAATCCGCACGAGAAAATCGCACCGTTTCGCGACGTGTTCGTGCAACCCGCGTCCTTCCGCGCCGAGAACGATAGCTGAAGGCTTGGTGAACTCTACCTGGTCATAGCGTTCTGGGCCGCTCTCGTCGAGACCGTAGATCCAATAACCGTACTCTTTCAACTCTTCGAGCGCCCGCCCGATATTGGTCACGCGCACCACCGGGAGATACGCGAGCGCTCCAGCGGCCGCCCGCGCGACGGTTTCCGTGAGACCGGCGGCGCGACGCTCCGGAATCACAATGGCAGCGGCGCCGGCCGCGTGTGCAGTACGCACGATCGCACCAAGGTTGTGCGGGTCCTCGACGCCATCCAGCACCACGTGCAGTCCCCCGCCCGCCATCGTTTCCTCGAGCGTGGCGTATTGTTCGGCCGATCCATAGCCCACCACGTTTTGATGCTGTGCTCCATTGGCGGCTCGATCCAACTGCTCGCGCGGCTCGAACCGGACGGGGATTTTGTGTTCGCGGCACAGCGCGACGAGTTCGTCGATGCGCGGCCCGCCGGCGCCTTTGGCGATCAATACTCGATCGAGAGGCCGGCCCGCGCGCAAAGCTTCGCGGACGGGATGGATTCCTACTAGCAGGGACACTATGATAAGGGTACGTCATGGATGGCGCTACGATCATGAACGCGCAAGACGAAATTCCTGTCGAGCCTACCCAGGAAATACCGGATAAGCTCTACTTTCGCATTGGTGAAGTCGCCCGGCTGGCCGGAATCAAGCCCTACGTGCTGCGATTCTGGGAGACAGAGTTTCCCGGACTGGGTCCCAAGAAATCCGGCACCGGGCACCGCTTGTTCCGGCGCAAGGACGTGGAGCTGGTGCTCGAAATCAAGCGCTTGCTCTACGAAAGGCGTTTCACCATCGAAGGCGCGCGCAAGCATCTGGAGGAGCGGGCCAAGCCGGTAGCGGTGCCCGCGGCGTCCAGGCGTCCCGGCCCCAAGAAAAAACAGGCGAGCTTGTTCTCCCCCGACCCCGCGCCGCTGCTCGAAGATGTGCGTCGCGAATTGCGCGCGCTCGCCGATATGCTGAAGTAAGCTCCGCATCCTCTTCCAAACGCGCTCTTCCGCCGAGCGGGATGCAGTCAGACGTGTGCGCCGATGCATTTACGCCGGACCGCGCGCTGTCATGTTAGACTTCGCCCATGCGACTATCCTTCTGGGCATTCGCCCTCGTGACGGCTGCCTTGTGCGCGGCCGCCCCGTCGGGTGAAGCGGTTTACAAACAGCGCTGCTCCGGCTGCCACGACCAGACCAACCCCCGCATTCCTCCGCGCACGGCCTTGAATCAGATGCCGGCGGAGCGCATTCTGCGCACGCTCGATTTCGGGGCGATGATGACCGTCGCGTATCCCATGGCTCGCGAAGACCGCCAGGCAGTGGCGTCGTACCTGGGCACGACGGCTCCCGCGCTTTCGCTGCCGCCGGGCGCTTATTGTCCCGATCGCAGCGTGAAGGTTTCCAATTCCCCTAAGTTCGCCTGGAACGGCTGGAGCACGGGATCGAACAACGCGCGTTATCAATCGGCCGAAGCGGCCGGCCTCAGCCTCGACAAGATTCGCGGGCTCAAGCTGAAGTGGGCCTTCGGATTCGACGGCGATATCACGGCTTTTTCGCAGCCCACGGTCATCGATGGACAGGTGTTCGTCGGCAGCGCCGGCGGCGTGATCTACGCGCTGCGCGCCGAGAGCGGCTGCGTCCAGTGGACGTACCAGGCAAATGGACCGGTGCGGTCTTCGGTGCTCGCGGCGCCACTCGGAGCCAAGCACGCGATGTTGTTCGGCGATCAAACCGGCTGGTTCTATGCCCTCGAAGCGGAAACAGGCAGGGAGATCTGGAAGCGCAAGATCGAAGAGCACGATGCCGCACGGCTGACCGCGACGCCGATTGCCTATAAAGGAATCGTTTACGTTCCCGTGGCCTCCTGGGAAGAGACGCGCTCGCTGGATCCGACGTACGTCTGCTGCACTTTCCGCGGCAGCATTATCGCCTTGCAGATCCGCGACGGCAAGCAGGTGTTCAAGTCGTACATGGTCACGGAGATTCCCAAGCAGACCGGAACAACCAAACGCGGCACGCCGCAGTTCGGGCCTTCCGGAGCGGGAGTGTGGGCCACACCGACGCTCGATGAGAAGCGCGGACTGCTGTACATCGCCACTGGCGATAACTACTCGACGCCGGCCACTTCCATGTCCGATGCCATCGTCGCGATTCAGCTCGGCACGGGCAAAGTGGTATGGTCCAAGCAAACCCTTCCCGGAGACGCCTACAATTCCTCCTGCGGCACGGACAAGCAAAACTGCCCCGAGGAAGACGGCCCCGATTACGATTTCGGTTCTTCGGCGATTCTCGCGAAGCTGCCGAACGGCCGCGACGTCCTGCTGGCAGGTCAGAAATCCGGCATGGTCTACGCGCTCGATCCCGAAAAGAAGGGCGAGATTCTGTGGCAGGCGCGTATCGCCACGCGCGGCCCGAACGTCGGTCCATCGGTCGGCGTGCAATGGGGCATGGCGAGCGACGGCCAAAAAGTTTACGCGGCAACTTCGGCTTCCGGCAGGACGCCGCCCAAAGACCCCCTCGATGTTCGCCGCAATATTCTCGATCCCAAACAAGGCGGCGGCCTGACCGCGCTGCGGATTTCCGATGGCAGCAAAGTGTGGTTCGCTCCACCGATTCTGTGCGCCGACGATGCTCCTTCGGGATGCAGTCCCGCGCAATCGTCGGCCGTGACCGCGATCCCCGGAGCTGTTTTCTCCGGATCCATGGACGGCCACCTGCGGGCCTACAACTCCGAAGACGGCAAAGTGTTGTACGATTTCAACACGACACACGAGTTCACCACCGTGAACGGGATCAAAGGTCGGGGCGGCTCGATAGACGGGCCCGGACCGGTGGTGGTGGGCGGCATGGTGTTCGTCAACTCGGGCTATTCGCGCTTCGGAGGCATCTCCGGAAACGTGCTGCTCGCCTTCGCCCCGTAATCGGATAGGCTCGTCGTGCTGACAGCTACCTGCAGAACTGCGAAAGTCATTGAGCGGGCCGGAAACAACAGACCGCGCAAAAAACTCTTATAGATAGAGTTTCCGCGGATCGGATGACAGCTCGATGATTCCACTCGTCTCTCGCCCTGCGGCAAATCGCTAAAATAAGGACGGCATGATAGCAAAGGTTCGTAAGGCGGTCTTTCCCGCGGCCGGGCTCGGCACGCGCTTCCTTCCGGCGACCAAGGCGCAGCCCAAGGAAATGTTGCCCCTGGTCGACAAGCCTCTGATCCAGTATGGCGTCGAAGAGGCGATGCAGTCAGGTGTGCAAAACATCATCATCGTTACGGGGCGGGGCAAGAGCGCCATTGAAGATCATTTCGACGTAAGCTTCGAACTGGAACATCTCCTCGAAACCCGCCACAAGCGCGAGCTTCTCGCGACTGTCCGCGCCATCTCCGACATGATCGATATCGCTTACGTGCGGCAAAAGGAAGCACTAGGGCTCGGCCACGCCGTGCTGCGCGCGCGGGAATTGGTGGGGCACGAACCGTTCGCGGTCATCCTCTCGGACGACGTGATTGACGGAGAGACACCCTGCCTACGGCAGTTGCTCGACGTTTATGAGTTCTACGGAGCGCCTGTCGTCGCTCTTATGGAAGTGCCGCGCGAAAATATTTCCGCGTACGGTGTGGTTGACGCCGAGCCGGTCGCGCACAACGGGGGCCGGGACCGGCTGTACCGCATTCGCAACTTGGTCGAAAAGCCTAAGGCGGAAGAGGCGCCTTCGAATCTCGCGATCATCGGCCGCTACGTGCTGACTCCCGAAGTTTTCGGCTCGCTCGACGCCGTCGAGCCGGGCAGCGGGGGCGAGATCCAGCTCACCGACGGATTGAAGCACGTCTTGCGGAGCCGCCCGATTTACGGCTACCGCTTCGAAGGCAAGCGTTACGACGCCGGCGATAAACTCGGATTCCTGCAGGCCACCGTCGAGTTTGCATTGAAGCGTCACGACCTGGGCGAGCCGTTTCGCGCCTACCTAAAGACACTGACGCTTTGAACGAGGGGAACGAGGTCATGAAACGTGCCTACTCCTCCGTGAATCGCGCCCGCGGCTGGCAGTGTTTTTGGATGTTTCCGATCCTGTGGCTCGCGGCCGCGCCGCCAGGTTTCTCTCAAACAGCAAAGCCGTTTTCTCAAACAGAAAAGTCCATCGTCGATCAGGTGGGGGCAGCCTTATCCGCCGGGAGCGAGACCGGCGCCCTGCAGCAGCTCCGTGCTTATCGTTCCGCAAAAGGAGTGACGCCCGAATATCTGGAAGCCGAAAGCTGGCTCGCCCGCGCGGAGTGGCTCAGCCGCCGTTACGCGCAAGCCGCGCAATACGCCCAGGACACTTACGATCTTTCGATGGGCCTGCTCAAGAGCCGTCCTCTCGACCGCGAGCCGCATCTGCCCATTGCGGTCGGTGCGGCGATTGAAGTACTTGCCGACGTGCTGAACGCGCAAGGCCGCCGCGCCGAGGCCGTTTCCTATCTGGAGCAGCAGGATGCGAAGTATGCAGCCACGTCTATTCGTCCGCGTATTCGCAAGAATATTTTGCTGTTGACGCTCGAAGGCAAGCCGGCCCCCGCACTCGCCGGTGTCACCATCCCCAAAGGGCAGCCGGCGCTGCTATTTTTCTGGGCGCACTGGTGCGGCGACTGCAAAACGGACATTCCCGTTCTCGCGCGCATCAAGGCGGAGTTCGCGCCGAAAGGGCTGAAGATAGTCTTCCCCACCCAGAAGTACGGCTACGCGGCCGGCGGCGTGGAAGCAACTCCCGCCGTCGAACTGGCCTACATCGAACGCGTGCGTGAGGCGCTCTACGGCAGCCTGATCGACGGACCGACCATCGTCAACGAAACCAATGTCACCCGCTACGGGGCGAGCACCATTCCGACCTTCGTGCTGATCGATCGGCTGGGCATCGTGCGTTTGTACCATCCGGGAGTCATGGAGTACGCCGAACTGCGTGCGGCGATCCAGCGCGTATTCTAAGAGGATGTTGAAAAAGAGGACAGACTGCTCTGTCCCGACTCGTCGACTTATGATTTCACGTTCGAGTGTGGGAGTAGACAGAGCGGTCTGTTCCCTTTTTGAACCAGCTCCTAACGGCCCGCCAGTTTTACTCGTGCCGATCGGCCGCTGACATTCGTGCCGCATGATTCCGAAAGCCCCATGCTGGGGGCTTGTGCGCGCAACGACGAATCTACCCGACCCCAACACTCGTCATCCCGAGCGCAAGTCGAGGGACCTGCTGTTCGCTCGTCACGACCATCTCCATCCCCGAATTCTGAGCCCTCCCAATCACATCGCGCATTCATTTCACCACCCATTCCCATTTCCTCCCTTATGTTCTAGGCAAGGAGTTCGAGCGCTCTGTCATCGGAGAGCCGAATCGACCAGGAGCAGTTTTCTAGATAAGCTGCATCGAGTCTGCGTGCGATGAATGTTGCTGGAACACGTCCAGTCCCCGGCCGCTGCGGGTTACGATGCGGCCTCGCTTTCGTTCGAGTCAAAAGACGGACCCGCTGCGGTGCGGGTTAACAAAACGGTGGAGGCCTCCAAAAGATTTCGCCGGGCGGTATGGATTACCAAGCAGGAAAAATGCAGCATGGCCAGGCTTGAATGAGAAAGGACCGCTGCGGCACGGAAAACGCGAACACAAATAAAAACGGCCCCGATTGCTCGGGGCCGGTCAGTCAAAACTCGCTATTGCGAGCCCGATAGCTACTTCTTTTTCTTAGCAGCAGCTTTCTTCTTCGGGGCCGCTTTCTTCTTCGTTGCGTTCTTCATTCGATTGTTTCTCCCTTTACATCAGAATTCGCGCATCTCCAGAAGAGAGCGCGGTCGTGTCCCCTTTATAAGGTGGTTACATAAGAATGTCAAGAAAAAAATGAAGCATCGCGTCACGAAAGACCTCGACGGCGGATCAAGTGCATGTCCTTTTTCAGCCGAAAACAGAAAAGAGTAGAATTGTTTTTAGAAGAAATGCTCTTCCGAAAGCCTGTTCATGCGGGTTCGGCGCTCATCGTCGCACTCGCTGCGATCGCCGCGAGTTGCAATCATCCCCGCGCGCGAGCGGTTGTTCCTCAGCCTCCCGCGCGCATCGGAATGACGGAGACGGGCGTCGCGAGCTGGTACGGCGTTCCCTATCACGGACACCAAACCGCGTCGGGCGAAGTCTACGACATGCATCAGCTCACCGCCGCGCATCGCAATCTTCCGTTTCAAACCTGGGTGCGGGTAGAAAATCTTACCAACGGCAAGCGCGTGGAAGTACGCATCATCGATCGCGGTCCGTTCGTGCGCAATCGCATCATCGATCTTTCGCAGACCGCCGCCGACCGGATAGACATGCTCCGTCCGGGCACGGCGCGAGTTCGTCTTACCGTGATCGCGCGCCCGAAGACAGCGGGTCCTGAAACTTTCCCGCCAGAAACTTCCTTGCCCTATGCTGTTGGTCCCTCCATGCCGTCTGTTCCGCAGCCCGCGGACAAAACTTCATCAGCCGTAGTGAGCATTTCCCCCGGCTCACCTTCCCTCTCGTCACCCGCATCCAGTCCACCCGCGATCCCGATGCCGCGATTTGCGGTCCAGGCCGGATCCTTCGCGGATCGCGAGCACGCTGAATCTCAGCGCGAGACCATGACCGCGGCATTCGCCGATGCGCGGACGGTTCTCGACGCAACACATAACCCTCCGTTCTGGCGGGTGCTCGTCGGACGGGAGATGACCCTCGAGCAAGCCAACGAGCTCGCCCGCAGGGTTCGCAGTGAGGCGGGAGCGGGCTTCGTCGTCCCTGAACCCGGACCTTCCCCCCAATAGCGGGTAGGGATACCCCAAATTACTTATCCCGTACTCCCGATGGGAGGGTCTTGAGGAAGTTTCCGATCCACCGTAGAGTTTAGGTTCACTCAACGCACTCTACTTACGAGCTCACATGCTTTCGAACCTTGAAGAAACTCGCCACGTGCTTGTCGGACAGTCTTCCCGGACCCGACAAGTGCTCCGTTTGATCGAAAAACTGGGAAAATGCCGCTGGCCCGCCCTGCTGCTCGGCGAGACGGGGACGGGTAAGGAAGTGGTCGCGCGCGCCATCCATAATATAGGTCCGCAAAGCGCCTTCGTGACCATCGATTGCTCGGCGATGATCGGCCCGCTCATGGAAAGCGAGCTGTTCGGTCACGTAAAGGGCGCGTTCACCGGCGCGGCCATGACCAAAATCGGGTTGATCGAGGCGGCCAACGGCGGCACGGCGTTTTTCGATGAGATCGGGGAGCTGCCGCTCGACTTGCAAGCCAAGCTCCTGCGTGTGTTGCAGGAAAAAGAGTTCCGCCCCGTGGGATCGCTGACCAGCCGACGGTCGGATTTCCGAATCATCGCTGCCACCAATCGGGACTTGGCCAAGGAAGTGGAGAAAGGGACTTTCCGCCGCGATCTGTTCTTCCGGCTCAATGTCATCAACATCCGCCTGTCGCCGCTGCGCGAGCGCAGGGAAGATATCCCGGCTTTAATCAATCATTTCGTGTCGCGCGTGGGAGGCAACTACTCGCTGACTGCGGAGGCGCTTGAGGTTCTGCTCTCCTACGATTGGCCGGGTAACATTCGCGAACTCGAAAACTGCATCCAGCACATGGTCGCCATCAACTCGGGGCCTTTGCTGCACGTCGCCGACCTGCCCTCGAACCTGCAAAACCACCTGATCGAGAAGAAGTCCAAATATCTGACGGCGGCCGCGGGGGCTGGATTGCGCGCTCCTCTTTCGGATGCCGGAGAGCCGGCCCCGCCGCTTGCGCCTGTCCCTACCGTGGTCCCATTGGCGGAGCTCGAACGCCAGGCCATCCTCAACGCGCTCGAATACACGCGAGGGGATCGGGCCGTTGCTGCACACCTGCTCGGCATCGGCCGCACCACGCTTTATCGCAAGCTGAAGGAATACAACCTGGCGAGCTAGAAGGATATTAAAAAAGGGGACAGACTACTCTGTCCCTACTCGTAAGACTTATGATTTCACGTTCGAGCGTGGGAGTGGACAGAGCGGTCTGTCCCCTTTTTCAACAAGCTCCGAGTGCGGCTGCAGAACTTATGCGGCCTCCCGGGATTCGAAAAACCTGAGAACCTGCCCGCCCGAATCGTACTACTAGTGCGATGAATGTCCGCGTACTGGTCGTCACAGCGAACTCCGACGAGGTCCTGTTTCTGCAGGAAGTGCTCGAAGACATCCACACCGGGCGGTATTGGCGAGGATGGGTCAGCGTCCAGGCGCTCATGGCAACGTCCCTGGACGAAGCCATTGCGTTCTTGATGGATGAAGGCGTGGACGCGGTGCTGCTCGATATGGAGCTGTGCGGCGCACGCGCGATGAATACGTTTCGCCGATTGCAGGCCGCCGCTCCGGACACGCCCGTGCTCTTGATCGCCGGGCAGGAGGATACGGAGGTCGCCGTTCGCCTGATTCGCGAAGGCGCCCAGGACTTCCTGACGGCGCACGCGTTGGACGCTGTCCGGCTGGCGCACGCCTTGGGCAACGCCATCGAACGTCAGCGCCTTCTCTCGGGTGCGCGCGCGGCGTGCATGGAGGATCCTTTCACGGGTCTTCTGAACCGCACCGCATTTCTTGCCCTGGCGGATCGTGACCGTAGACTGGCCGAAAGACTCGGCTGCCGCTGGATGGTGGTCATGGCCGAGCCGAACGATATCGCCACGTTGCTCCCAACTTCCCTTTCCTGCGACAAAGAAAACATAACAGCCGAGCGCCGCGATCTCCTTTTGATCGAAACCGCCGAGCGAATACGGCGCTTCGCCGGCCCCACCGATCTGCTCGCGCGCGTTGGCGTTTTCCGCTTTGGACTGGGTATTTTTGATGCACCCAATGAAACCGTGGAGGCAGCGTGGTCGCGCATTCATTCCGCCGGCCGGGAACACCACATGGCGATCGGCGCGGCCATCTTCGATTTCGCGCACCCAACTCCGCTGGAAATATTAATAGAGCAGGCCGAACTGGATCTCACGCCCAAGGCTATGGCCGTGCGAACATAGCAGTCGAGTTGCGAATCGCCCTCGACGCCACCTACAGCCTGGGAAGAAATCTCTCCGGAGTCGGCGTGTATTCACGCGAGATTTTGTTCGGCCTCGCGCGCGCTCACCCGCAGCAGCAGTTTCTTTTCTGCTATAGGTCCCATCGATTATGGAAATCGTTTGGCGACGTTCTGCCTCCGAACGCTTCGCGACGGCTTCTGCTTGGCTCGGCGCCCCGGGCAGATCTGTTCCATGCCCTCAACCAGCGCCTTGATTTCCAGCACCCCGCGTCGCGGTCCGGCCTCCGCACCGTCTGCACCTTTCATGATCTCTTTGCCCTGACCGGCGAATATTCCACTGCCGAGTTTCGCGAGCGCTTCTCAGAGCAAGCCCGGCGAGCGGCAGAGAACAGCGACGCCATCATCGCCGTTTCCCGCTTTACGGCCAAACACGTAGAAGAATTACTGGGAGTACCGCCGTCGCGCATTCACGTGATCCCCCACGGAGTGCGAATGCCGCCGGCAGTTGAGCGATCCGGCATGCCGCGCGAACAGATGGTCCTGTTCGTCGGCGCCATCCAGCGGCGCAAGAACATCGCCCGTCTGGCCAAGGCTTTTGAAAGGATGCCGGCCGGATGGCGGCTTACGCTCGCCGGCGCGACCGACGGCTACGAAGCGGTCACGGAGATGCGCGCCATCGAGGAGAGCCCGCGACGCTCCGATATCGAGATTCGAGGCTACGTTGACGCCGCGACGCTCGCGTCGCTGTACGCCCGCGCGAGTATTTTTGCCTTCCCCTCTCTTGACGAAGGCTTCGGAATCCCGGTGCTCGAAGCCATGGCGCACGGCATTCCGGTGATCACGTCCCAATGCTCGGCGTTGCCGGAAGCCGCGGGGGATGCCGCGATTCTGATCGATCCCTTAGATACCGATGAACTGGCAGCGGGGCTGAATCGACTGGCGGCCGACGAGGACTTGCGCGCGGACCTCATTCGTCGCGGCCTCGATCGCGCACGCCTGTTCCCATGGGCTGCGGCGGTCGAAAGAACATGGGACGTCTATCAATCTCTCTTGGGGAAGACGGCATAACTTCCCGCCGTCTCGTTCTCTGCTGTCGAGATCGTTCACGACTCTCGGGAACGCGTCAGTTCGTTCTTTTCGCTATTCGCGGCCGCATGCAGTTCGCCGAGCTTGAGACCGGTGACCGCCATCGCGATCGCGCCGCCCGCGAGCAACGGCAACGTGACCAGCGCCCACAATACCAGCGAGAAGCGCGCCGCTTCGTCGGGCACGATGTGGAACATTCTCACCAGGCATACGCGCGCCAGAAATTGAAACAAACCCAAATTGCCGGGCGCCTGCGGCACCACCGCGCCCATGCGCAGAATGATTGTCAGGGCGAAGGCCGCTCCCCACGGAAGGTCGAAACCGTAGGCGCGAAACGCGGCATAAATCGGGATCACCCCCAACAACAGGAAAGGAAGGCTCTGCAGGAAAGAGAGCAGGAGATAACGCGAATGGCCGATGATTTCCAGGTCGTCGATCAGCACGCGAAATTGCTTTTGCCACATGCCGCCCGTCAGTACGGCGCGCGCGTGGTGCCGCCGGAACAGCGCGAAGCTCAGCAGCAGGGCGGCAGCGAGCACCGTCAGCGCGAGCACATAACCGCCATCCACCAGGAAACGCAGGGAGCGCGGAATCCGCACGAAATGCAGCACCAGGTACATGCTCAGGCACAGCCACATGCCGTCGAATACGCGCTCGAGCAGCGCGCTGGTGAGGGTAACCGATAACGGAAGAGTCGTACGCGTACTCAGCAGGTAGCAGCGCAGCACTTCGCCAGCCCGGAACGGGAGGACCTCATTGGCGAACAACCCCACGTAAATGGCCCGCGCCGCTTCCCAAAAACCGATGCGCTCCACGGGATGCAGGAGCGTCTGCCAGCGAATCGCCTGCCACAAATAAAAGCCGGCGCCCGTGACGATGGCCGCTCCCACCCACCACCAGCCCAGCGTGGCTACGTCGTCGCGCAATTCGCTCAGATGAGCATCGTGCAGAGCCCAATAGAGACTGGCGATCGAAAGCGCGTTAACGACGACAAGGACGGCTTTCCGGCGGAAGCTACTCGACACTTTCTCGACCAAGTACCCATGATAGCGAGTCGCGTTTACGGGAAGTACGTTGCCGCGAGTTCCGGCGCCGCCTCCACTGCTTTGCTCCACGCCAATTTGGCCTCGGATACTTTCCCACTCGCCTTTAAGGCGTGACCCAGGTTCAGCAGGGCTTCCGTAAAATCCGGTTTGACGGCGACAGCGGCACGGTAACATTCGAGCGCACCCTCGCCGTTCCCCGATTCGTCGAGCAATAACCCGAGGTTGTATGCGAGCTCCGCGGAACGCCCTCCTGCGGCGGTGAATTTCCGATGCAATCCGAGCGCTTCGGGAGCATCCTTGCGCTCGACGGCGAGGATCGCAAGCGCATGCAACGCGTCCACGTTGGCGGGTTCCAGCGCCAACACTTTTTCGTAGCTCTCGGCGGCTGTCTTCAGATCGCCGAATCTCCAATATGCCAGTCCCAGGTTGAGGAGCGCTTCCGGCCAGTTTTTGTGCTTCTTTAAGCAGGCTTCGAAGTGGTCGACGGCGCCGGCGTAGTCGCCTTTCTGCAAGCGGCGGTATCCCAACCGGAAGGCCGCATCTTCCCAATCCGGTTTTGTCGCGACCAGCTTGTGGAAAAGCTTTTCCGCTTCTTCTTCTTTCCCCTCGCGCTCGGCCACCACCGCGAGATTCCACAGCACTCCGGGCAGGTCCGGAGAGACGGAGAGTACCCGCTCGTAGGCTTGTCTCGCCCCTGGCAGATCGCCCCGTTCCTGGAGAACGACTCCCAGGTTGGCGCTGGCCTCGGCCGCCTCGGGCCGGATGCGGATGGCCTGTTTGTACGCGTTGCCCGCCTGCTCCCAACGGCCGGTCTTCTGATAGGCGATGCCGAGGTTGAACCATCCCTCATAGCACTCCGGCGAGACCTTCGTAAGTTGTGAGCAATATTGCACCGCAGCGCTGTAATCGCCGCGGGACAGGGCGACCGCAGTCAGCCCTTCGAGCGCCTCCTGGGCTTGTGGCAGCACCTTCAGCAAACGGTCGGAGAGCTCCTTCACGCGGACATCGTCTTTCCGAGCCATCGAAACGGCGATCAGATTACTGAGCAGTTCAGGCGAATTCGGACGCGCGGGCAACAGTTTCTTGTACAGATCCGCGGCTTCGTCCATGCGGCCGGTCTGCTGCAACGCGACCGCCTTCCCTGCCAGAATCCGATCCTGATTGGCGTTCTTATCCTGACGGGCGCTGAGTTCGAGTGCGACGTCGAAACAGGCCAGCGCGTCCTGCGGTTTGCCCAGCTTCAGAAGGCACAGTCCACGTCCGAGCCGGGGCTGCCATGTTCCCTCGTCGATGGTTGTGGCGGTTTCGAACTCCCTGGCCGCCTCCTCGAATTTGTCCTGCCGTTCCAGGCATAAGCCGAGATTGTAGTGAGCGGTGCGATGCGCGGGCTCCCGCTCGATGACGTGGCGATAGCTGGCCGCCGCTTCCTGCCAGGATTTCTTTTCGAAATGGAGATGTCCCAGCGAGGAATACACGTCGGCCGGACTTTCGCCGCGTTGCGCGGCTTCTTGCAGCTCGCGAATGGCGTCGTCCAGGCGGCCTGCCGAGGCCATCTCGATTGCCCTGGCAAGCGCATTCGACTGCGCGGCGCGTCTCGGTTTTTTCGCATCCGCGATCGCGTCGCCGCGCATCAGCCTCTCGATCAGATCGTCGTCCAGGAAAAATACCGTTTGAGGATTTAAATCGGCCATGTTCTCCGCTCTCTATCTCACCGCGGTTCTCGGAATCACTCGGAACGCGCCTTGTAGAAGCGCGCGTTCGCCGCTTTCGCTATACAGTCCCGCGCCGCCGGACCGCAGACTGCTATCGGTCCATTCCTCGACCTTCCGGTCCTGAATCCAGGCGGTGAATTGGTCGCCGAAAACGTCAAAGCGGATTTTGTAAATCGTTCCTGGCGCCGCCGGAAGCGCGACACTCGAGCGCTTGCGCGGCTGCGGAATACCGTTGACGACCGGGAAATAGACGAACGCAGCCGCCATGCCGGCCAGCGTTTTCTCCTGCTCGATTCTGCCGACGTAGAAATTTGCCGGGTCTTTGGCGCGGAATACCCAACCGAGCGCCTTCACGTCCACCGAGGCGTTGAACTCGATGCTGTAATCCGTCCATTTTTCAGAGGCGCGCAAGATGGAAATCGTGCGCGGATGCTTGGCGTCGTTCGAAAAATTTTCAAGCCACTCCGGCCCCGCCCCTCCCGAAAGCGAACTGACGGCCAGCGTCTCAGGTCCCTTCGCGCCACCGTGATTCCCGAAGAACCAGATTCCACCGAGCAGGAGCAGCACGCACGCAGCGGCTGCCGAAATCTTGGCCCATAGAGGAAAGTGCCCTTTCGCCGCTTCGAGATCGAATACCGGCAGGCCCAGATCGGTCTCCTCCGTCGTTTGAGGCGCTCCGTTCAGCGCAAGCGAAGTGAATGACGCAGGCTTGGTCCCTTTCTGTCCGAGGGCCCCGGAAGGACCCGTCAGAGCGGCCGATAATACGCTTGACGCTGCAACTTTTTCCGCGGTCTTAGCCAGCTCCCGATTCCGTCGTGCCTGTTCCCGATTCAGTTCTGCCTGGGCCCGATTCAGTTCCGCCTGCTCCCGGTTCAGTTTCGCTTGCTCGCGATTCACTTCCGCCAGTTCCCGCTCCGATCCCGGCTGCACGCGGCTCGGGTCGCGCGGCTTGACAATTACCTCCACCTGTTTCGCGGCCGGTTGCGCGATTACCCTCGGGGGATCCGCGATCTTCCCCGCCGGAGCATGCGCCGGGGGCTCCGGGGCTGCGGGAGGAGTAACCTTCATCACGGGTTTCGCTTCCGGCGGAGTTGAAGCTACCATGGCTTTCGCGGCGGCAGATTCAGCCTGCGCACGCGAAGCCGGCCATTTCACGGGAGTTTTCGCGACAGGCTCTTTTGCGGGGTCTCCGGTTTTATCGAGCTTGGCCAACTCGGTTTTGGCCGGCTCAAGCTTATTCGATTCAAGCTTGGCGGGCTCGGCCTTTGGCGTGGGCGGATCGGGGCGCCCGAGCACCATGGTCGCGCGCAGAGGCAACGTTTCATAGCGGGGAATCTGTCCCGCGACGTCGATCTTCAGCGATGCAGTGAAGATCTGGAGCGCCTTCGCCTTGCCGGCTGGGATTGCCGCGAGCGCGACGGGTATCGGCTGCGTGAGGCGCGCAGGTTCAGCGTCGGCGATCGCCTGCTGAGCAGGAGGTGTTTCGGGCGACGGTTCGGCTTCCTGCGAAATCTGCGTCTGAAACGACGATTCTGCCGTCAGCGAAGGTTCAACTTCCAGCAAAGTTTGCGTCTCACTCGACGCCGCTGCCTCGGCCGCAGGTTCAACTGCCCACGAAGCTTGTTCCTCCACCGAAGATTCTTCCTCCGGCGACGTTTGGGGCTCCACAGCAACCCGTGCAATTGGCGCAGCCATTGGCTCAGCGACGGGAGAGACAGCGGTCGCGGGCGGTTGGATGCTTGCCTCAACGATCGGCTCTGCGGTAGAAATAACTTCTAATGCGTCCGGCGGCATAGCCGCGGAGAAATCCTCAGCGGCGGCCGCAACCGCAATCGGCGTCGCGACGTTTTCTGGCGCGGAAGAAATCTCGGGTTCGAGAGTTTCCATTTCGGAGACGGGCACTGGATTTGGCGTGGAAACGGCTTCGGACGCCGAAGTCTCTGCGGGAGTGGCCGGTTCCAAATCCGCTGGTGCGATTATTTCCGTCGAAGCTTCGAGAGGACCGGCGAGAGGCGTATCAGCGCCCGAGGTCTCGAAACCTGTTGTCGGCAAGTCCAGGGCCGCGATCTCCCCGATTTGCACGTGGCTGTCGCGAAAATCCTGCGGCGGCGCTGTCCACAGAGCCGTTTCGTTACGAGAAGGCGCGGGCGTGACGGCAATTTTCGCGGGAAGCGTCGCCCTCTCCATGCGAGGCGCGGCGACGCCCGCGCCCAAGTCGAGAGTAGGCGCGACGCGCGCGAAATCACGAATCTCCAGACGCCCAGCCCGGGATTGCCAAGGGGCTGACGCAGGGTCGACCGCAGCAAGGCATGAAACACGAGGCGCCAAATCGAGAAGTACAACCGGCGGCACAATTTCCGGGCTAGGAATCTCCGGCCGCGCGGCGTTCGGCATTTCAATTTCCAGACGAACTCGCGCGACGACTTTCGCACTCGCCGCCGACGGACGAACTTCGATGGGACCCGCAAGCGGGGCAGGCTCGACCAGTTCCGGCTTCGCCGATGGCTCCGGTTCGACAGGTTGGGCCGGTTCGGCGGCCGGTGGTTGTACGGGCTCGGCTACGGCTACTCGCACGGTTTCGACGATAGGCGGCGGCGCCGGCTGGGCAATCGGAAGCGCGGCAGGCGCGGCGACGGGCGGTTCAGCTTTGATGAGAGCTGCGGGCGCAGGTTCCGCAACGGCCGCCGAAGCCTCCGCGGATTTCGACGCCCCGTTGCGCGGCAGCCCTGCCGAGGGCGGAAGAGCCAGCGAAAGTCGCGGCGGGGCCACTGGCGGAAATGGCGCGGGTTTTGTGGCTACGGCCGCTCGCGACGAGGCCGGCGGTGAGCTCGTCCTGGTATCGCCAATGGGCGTCGTACTGATGACAGGCTTTGATTTTGCGACAGGCTTCGACTCAGCGGCAGCTCTGGACGCCGGAGCGAACCTCGCGTTGGCCAGTCCATTCGCGCGAGGAGATGGACCGTCCTGCTGCTGCGGCTCCCCAGGGGGCTTCGCCTGGAGCAGGCGAGTGAGTGCAAGCTGACTGTACTCGTTTTGATACTGTTGGCGATGGGCGTCCGAACAAAACTCACCTTTCGTCAGGCGCTTGAACAGGGGAAGCTGTTTGGCGCAGTACAGACACTGCATGTCTGTTTGATCGTCTCTTTTCCTCTAATGCTAAAGGCTGATTTCCACCCTTTTGACGGGGCAAAGTACTTAATCCAAAACTTTTTAACAGTTCACCTGAGGCAGGCGTAGGACGAAATACTTAGAATCGTCGATTCTCTTGGTCCGTCAGGAGGGATCGAGGCGTGTTTCAGAGATGCCGGGCCGGGTGGAAAACTCTTCGTTTTCGGTCCGTTCCATTCACCCTCGCGCCGTAGGGCGGCATAAAGTTTATTCCCTACACGCCGATAACTCTAGTACTGCTCCCCGAAAGAGCACACTTGATGCGCGGACCAACCGCGTGTCTGGTTAAGAGGGCTGCGAGTCGGGGCCGGAAAGGAATACGAAATGGCAAAAGGCGAGGCATTGAAAACTGCCCTAGAAGGATTGCGCAATGCGATTCCCGAACTTAAGGGCGTTCTGTTGGCGTCCAATGAAGGACTACCGATCGCCCATGCGTTAACGAATGGGGCGGATCCAAATCGCGTCGCCGCTATGGCCGCGGCTGCGTCCAGCCTGGGGCGCCGCATCAGCGACAGCATGAGCGCCGGAACCTTGGGCGAAGTAAGCGTGCAGGCGGAAGAAGGTGCGCTGTTCGTCTATTCGGCCGGATCCAAGGCCGTGCTAGCGGTGCTCAGCCCGCAGGGAGGCAACGCCGGACTGATTCACTTGGAAGCCCGCGCCGCCGCGAAAGAAATCGGCGACCTGTTCTAAAATCTCTTCGCGGGCAAGACAGCTTACACTTCCGGCGACACGGGACTTTCCACGATTCCCGGGTTCACTCTTCGGGCGAGGATCTTTCTTGCCAAAGCCGGACCCGCCACTTTCACCAGTTCCGCCTCCGGCGCCTGGCGGACCATTTCCATACTTCCAAAGTGCCGCAGCAGTTTCGTTACCGTCTTCGCGCCGACGCCCGGAATTTGATCGAGCTCGCTGCGCAGACGGCTCGCATTGCGCCGCGTGCGATGGAACGTCACCGCGAAGCGATGCGCTTCGTCGCGCACCATTTGCACCAAGTGCAGCACGGGAGAAAACCTATCCAGCACGATCGGCTCGTCTTCCTGCCCGTAGACGTAAATCCATTCTTCGCGCTTGGCGATGGAGGCCAGCGGCTGATCGGTGATCCCCAGCGCTTCCAGCGCTTCGGCAGCCGCGTGGAGCTGTCCCAATCCGCCGTCCACCAGCACCAGACCCGGCCGCTGCTTGCCTTCCTCCCGCAATCGCTGGTAGCGGCGCGTGATCACTTCCCGCATGGAGGCGAAATCGTCGTTGCCTTCCACCGTTCGGATGATGAACTTCCGGTAATCCGATTTCTTCATCCGCCCGTCTTCCCACACCACCATGCTCGCGACCTTGTCGGTTCCCTGGATGTGCGAGATATCAAAACACTCGATGCGCTTGGGCGCCTGCTCTAACGAGAGCGCGTCTTGCAACGCTGATTCGATGGCCTTGGCCGAGGGTTTCAACACGCGAAATCGTTGCTCGAAACTGAGTTGCGCGTTGGACTCCACCAATTCGAGCATGGCTCTCTTCTGTCCCCTCTGCGGCGTGTGAATCTCCACTTTGCGGCCGCGCCGCAAGCTCAGCAGCTCCTGGAGCGGCTCGCAATCTTCAAACTCCACCGGTACGTGGATTTGCGCGGGAATAGCCGGGTCGTCCAGGTATAGCTGCTTGAGCAGGGAGGAAAAGAACTCGGCTTTGTCGAACTCGCGCTGGTCTTCCCAGAAGAACTCGCGCCGGTCGACCACGCGGGCATTGCGGAAGTGGAAAAGGTTCACGGCCACCAGCGGAGGCTCAGCGTAGCACGCGAGAATATCCGTATCCGCGCCCTCCACAGACGCCATCTTCTGCTTCTCGCCCAGATCTTCGACCGTCTGCCTGAGCTCGTGCAGCGCGGCGGCTTCCTCATAACGCATTCCCGCGCTCGCCTCCTCTACGCGAGCTTCCAACTGGCGAGTCAGATCCTTGTGGCGTCCTTCGAGGAACAGCCGCACCGATTGCACCGCATCTCCGAACTCCTTCTCCGTAGTGAGCCCCGCGACACAGGGTCCCAGGCAGCGATGGATGTGATACTCCAGGCACGGATGGGTGTGCTTGCGCGTCATATCGATCCTGCAGGAGGGCACTTTGAAGAAGCGGCGGATCAGATGCAGCAGACGATAGGCCAGGCTCGCCGGAAAGTACGGGCCGTAATACGTCGAGCCGTCCTTCTTCAGCCGTCTGGTCACATATACGCGCGGGAATCTCTCACCGGTCAGCTTAATGTAGGGATAGGTTTTGTCGTCGCGCAGCAGTATATTAAACCGGGGCTTGTACTGCTTGATCAGGTTATTTTCCAGCGCCAGCGCCTCGCGCACGTTGTCAACCTGGATGAAATCGATCTTGCGGGCTTCGTTCAACAGAGTCCCGGTCTTCACGTCGGCCATTCGGTCGACCGAAAAATAGCTGCGCACGCGGTTGCGCAAGTTCCCAGCCTTGCCTACGTAAATAACCGTGTCGTGCGCGTCCTTGTACAGGTACACACCGGGCTCGGTGGGAAGTTCGGAAGCGCGCTCGCGAAGGTCACTCATTACTGCGGGTCTCTTGAAGGCGATCGGCTGAGGTGACTGCCGGAATCGGGCGATTCAGGCCGCGGGCCGACCTCTTGCTTCGGTCTTATAATCTAATTGTGACACGTGTTCTGTGGATCGGTATTTTCCTTTCTTCCGGCTTCCTACCAGCCCAAAACAAGCCGGCGCGTCCAGCTGAGGCACAGGCCGCGAACGCTACCCAGGAGCAGGAACCTCCCGAGGAAGATCCAGATCTTAAGCCCAGAGAATATTCGTTCAATCCTTTGGAAGCGCAGCAGAGCGTAACGGCCGGAAACTTCTACTACAAGAAGGGAAACTACCGGGCGGCCCGCAACCGCTATGTGGAAGCCACAAAATGGGATCCGACCTCCGGAGAAGCGTTACTGAAGCTCGCCGAGGCCGATGAAAAGCTACACGACATCCGCGGCGCGCGCGAGGCTTACACGAAGTACCTGGCGTTCGACCCTCCGCCCAAGGATGCGGACAGCGTCAGGAAGAAGCTCGACAAGCTGCCGCAGGATACCCACAAGAAGAAATGACCGATAAGATCGTGGTGCTGACTGCCTGCGATTCGCTGGAGGTGGCCTCGAATCTCGCGCGTGATCTGGTTGAGCAGCGCCTCGCCGCTTGCGTCAACGTAATACCTGGCGGCCACAGCATCTATCACTGGAAGGGAAAAGTTGAAAGCACTACCGAGTGGCTCCTGGTGATTAAGTCCCGTCGCGATTTGTTCCCCGCTGTTCGAACCGCCGTCGAGAAATTGCACACGTATGAGCTTCCTGAGCTGATCGCGCTGCCCGTTGTCGAGGGTTCCGAGCCTTACCTCGCCTGGCTCGATCGCGAGTTGGCCGCCAAGGCCTGACGCCCCGAATCGCGCATTTCTAGTTCATCCGCGCCAGCCACGAGTGAATCGCGTGGATCTGCTTGCGAATCTCTTCGGCGTCCGACGCTTCCGGCGCGAGTGTAAGATACTTTTCTAAATCAACGCGCGCCGCCTGATAATGCTTTAGTTCCAAGTGCAGCAGGCCGCGTTGTTTATACCAAGGGGTAAGCTCCGGCGCTCCGATCAACAGAAGATCCAGCGTCTGCACGGCGCGCGCCCAATCCTCGCGGCGCAAGTACACGCCCCGCAGGTTCTGCAGCATCCGCATCACGATGGTCTTCTTCGAAACACGGCGCAGGAGCGCTGGATCGGCCACTGGCGCGCCGGCGAGCGTGAAACATTCCTGGGGCGTCACGGTGCGCCCGCCGTGGAACGGGTCAATGTAGGCGGAATAGTTTCCGTCGTCGAACTGAATCACGAAATGCCGCGGCAGGCCGATTCCAAAAACGGGCATGGCGAGGCGGCGCGCGATTTCCATATAAAGCACGGAAAGCGTGATCGGAAGGCCGGTGCGGCGCTCCAGCACCTGGTCCAGGCAGCTGTTGCGCGAGTCGAAGAAATCCTGTTCGTTGCCGTGAAAGCCGAGTTCCTCGAACAGATACGCCTGCGCTTTTTCGACGAATTCACGCCCATCGTTGAAGTTACGCAAGCGGTCGCCAAGGTTCGCCGCGAGCTCATTCAGCCGGTCGAGAATCGGCTCCGGCGCAAGATCCGGCGTGTCGATCGCCGCCAGCTCCAGCGCCGCGCGGTCCAGACGTCCTTTGGGCGGGTCTTCTTCGAGGATTTGTCGCAGGTAATTCAATTCCAAATTCTTCCGCCTGCTTCCATTTTCGCAAGGTTTCAGGTCTCAAAAACAACAAGCAAGACCAGGAAATCGTTGAATATCTGAGCGGAAATTTGGAACGACGTTAGTGAGCCGTTCTGGCTTCGATAGCGTTTTACCCCGGCAGTCCGATAAACTTGAACCCCGCGCGCGTCAGGCGCTCGCGATCCAGCATGTGCCGTCCATCGAGAATGATGCGGGAACGCATCGTCTCGCCCAGCGTCTCCCAGGGGAGTTCAGCGTACTCGGGCCATTCGGTCACCAGGACCAGCGCGTCGGCGTCCTCGGCGGCTCCCTCGGCCGATGAGCAGCACGTGACCTCCAGATCCGGATTTTCTCGCCGGAAGCGCTCCATCGCGACGGGGTCGTGCGCCTTCACGCGCGCGCCGCGTTCGATCAGCTTGCGCGCGATATCCAGCGCGGGAGCCTCGCGCAAATCGTCGGTGTTCGGCTTGAAAGCGAGGCCCAGCAGGCCGATCGTGCGGCCTTTCAAGATCTTCAATTCGGCGAGCAGCTTATCGACCACGCGATCCCGCTGCAGGCGGTTGACCTCGCGCGCCGCCTTCACGATGTGCGCTTCCACGCCGTATTCGGCGGCCGTTGCCACGAGCGCCGCCGTATCCTTGCCGAAGCATGATCCGCCCCAGCCGATGCCGGCCTGCAGGAAGCGCGGGCCGATGCGCGCATCGAGTCCGATGCCGCGGGCGATCTGCCGTATATCCGCGCCGACCTTTTCCGCTACATGGCCGATTTCATTGATGTAGCTGATCTTCAGCGCGAGAAATGCATTGGCTGCGTACTTGATGAGCTCCGCCGACGCGAGATCGGTCGAAATGAGCGGCACAGCCGCCATGCGCTCCGGACGAGGTTGATAAGCGGGCGCCTGAAACGTCTGGTCGAGGATCGGACGATACAGCGTGTACAAGACCTCGGAGGTCCGCGATTCATCGGCGCCGATCACCACGCGATCGGGATACAGGCTGTCTAAAATCGCCGATCCTTCACGCAGAAATTCGGGATTGGAGGCGACGGCGAAGGCTCCGTTGGCCTTGCGTCCTTTGGCTTGCTCATAGGCATCCCGCACCAACGCGCCCACCCAGTTGCCGCTGCCGATGGGCACCGTGGATTTGTTCACGACCACCGTGAAATGATCCGCCAGATGCTGGCCGATACCGCGCGCCGCCGCTTCCAGGTAACGAAGATCCGGCGAACCGTTCGCGCCCGGCGGCGTCCCCACCGCGATGAACACCACGTCGGCTTTCGGGATCGCGCTCGCGTATTGCGTGGTGAAACACAAATTGCCGCGCGCATCCGCGACCAGGTCCTCCATGTGGGGCTCATAGAACGGAATGTGGCCTGTCTCGAGCGCCTGGATCTTGCGCTCATCCGCGTCCACGCAAGTCACTTTGTGTCCCAGAAAAGCCAGGCACGCGCCCGTCGTTAAGCCGACGTACCCGGTTCCAATGATCGAGACATTCATAAGAGAAGTGTAATCACTAATTTTAGCTTCTATCGGCGGTTGCGTGCGATTTCTTCATTTCGTCTACCCTGAGGAAATGCGGCGCTTCACGGCGGGCTTGGGATTTACTTCGCGCTATTGGATGCAGACGGAAGTGCACGTTTACGCTTTCTCCGTGGCCGCCAATGTGCTGCTCTCGTTTTTCCCGTTCCTGATCGTCAGCCTGTCCATGGCGCGGCTGGTCTTTCCCGAATACGCGGTGATAGGGGCCATCAACCTGGCGCTGCGCGATTATTTTCCGGATGCCCTGCAGCAGTTCCTGCTGCGCAATCTCCCGCGCCAGGGGCCGATGCCGGCGATCTCCATCCTGCTGCTGCTATTCACCGCGAACGGCGTGTTCGAACCGCTTGAGGTCGCCTTGAACCGCATCTGGGGAATCCACAAAAATCGAAGTTTCGTGCGCAATCAGATCGTGAGTCTCGGCCTGATTTTCGTCTGCGGCGCGCTGGCGCTTGCGTCGCTCATGCTGACGGCGTTGAACCAGCAATCCTTTAACGGGAGCGCGGCGTCGCTGCCCGCCTGGCTGCACTCGCGAATCGGGGGAGGAATTGCCGTGTTTTCCCTGCTGATCTTCAAGCTGGCGGCGCTGCCTCTCGTGGTCCTGATCCTGTTTCTCGTGTACCGCTATCTGCCGAACGGACGTCCGCCGCTCGCGCGCATCGTTCCGGCGGCGATCGGAGTGGGCGTGATGCTGGAGGTGTTGAAATACATCAACGCGCTAGCTTGGCCGGCCTTTCAGCAAAAGCTTGCGCGCGAATACGGCGTGTTTCAATATTCGGCCAGCTTGATTCTTCTCTCCTTCCTCGCGTCGATGCTGGTGCTGGCTGGCGCGGAATGGGCGGCGCGCGGTCATCGACTGGATGCAGTCGCCGAGGTCACAGAGGCGCCGAGGGCCCACCGATGAAGCGTCCACTGGCGGTGATCACGGGGGCTTCGAGCGGAATCGGCGCGGAATTCGCGCGTCAACTCGCGGCGCGCGGCCACGATCTTCTATTGATCGCACGCAGACAGGACCGGTTGCGGGCGCTGGCGGATGAGCTTGCGGCGGCGCACGGGGTCGCTGCGGAAATTCTGGCCGTCGATTTGGTCGTCGATGAAGATCGCGCTCGGGCGGCCGCGCACATCGCCGCGGCGGGGAATCTCGCTGTATTGGTGAACAATGCGGGATTCGGAACGCAGGGAGCGTTCGAGGATGCCGATCTCGAACCGCAGGATCGGATGCACCGGCTGCATATTCTCGCGACGCTCGATCTGACCCACGCGGCGTTGCGAAATTTCAAAGTTCACAAAGACGCCGGTGCGCAGCAGCGCGGCGTCATCAGCGTGTCGTCGGTAGCAGCGTTCGAACAAGCGCCGTTCAATGTGAGCTATTGCGCGAGCAAGGCCTGGATCAACAGTTTCATCAAAGGACTGTCCATGGAACTTTCCGCCGAGGGCTCCTCTGTCAAAGTGCAGGCGCTATGTCCCGGCTTCACGTATTCGGAGTTTCACGATGTGCTGGGGATGGATCGCCGTACAATCCCCGCGATGTTCTGGATGCCCGCGCAATTCGTGGTTTCGGAATCCCTGCGCGGCTTCGATCGCGGCACGCTGGTCGTAATCCCAGGCTGGCGCTATCGTTGGATCGTGCGCATGATCCGCATCATTCCGAGTTTCTGGATGTGCTGGATCTCCATGCGCTATGTACGCAAACGGCGCGAGCGAGCCCAGGCGTTCCAGGGTTAAGCTTGAGCGCTCGCGTCCTCGGAATGCCGGGCGTAAAATAATGGGTGCCGATGCGTCGAATCATCAGCGGCCGGGCCGAACGGACGGATCAGGTGGTGGTGCTGCCGTCCTCGCTGGAAGACCCCACCAAGTCGCCGCCGGGCACGTACACGGTTGCGTTGCTCTCGCTGTGCATCTCGATTTTCGCTTTCTTCGCCGCTCTGGTCGCCGCTTATATTTGGCGTGCACAAACGCCACCCTTCTGGACTCCCGTCGAGATTCCCAAAGTTTTGTGGCTTAGCACTTGCCTGATTCTGGCGAGCAGCATGACATTTGAGGGCGCGCGCCGCTTTTACCGCAAAGGGGAGTGGCGCTTGGCGTCGCGTTTTCTGCTGCTCACGGCGACGATCGGCGCTGCCTTCGTCGCGAGCCAATTAACCGCGTGGCGGAAATTGATCGAGCAAGGCGCCTACCTGATGGAGAACCCGCACGGTTCCTTCTTCTACCTGTTCACGGGCCTGCATGCGGCGCACCTGATCGGGGGGATGGTGGCGCTTTTTTGCGTCGTGCTGGGGCGCAACCGCCGCCGCGAGTTAGTCGATGTCGTTGCCTACTATTGGCATTTCCTCAGCCTGTTATGGTTCGCGCTCTTCGGCGTTCTGTTGACGATATCCTGAAGCAGAACGCATGCCCATCGACCCTTCCGCTCAAATTGCACCCACAGCCCGCGTACACCCCGATGCCGTGATCGGCCCCGGCGTCGTCATCGGAGATTTCACCATCGTGGAGCAGGACGTCGCCATCGGCGCAGGGACGAAACTGGAGCCTTATGTGTGGGTGAAGCGCTGGACCACTCTAGGCGAGCGCAACGAAATTTCAGCAGGCACGGTGCTTGGGAGCGATCCGCTCGACAAGAATTTCACTGGCGAACGCAGTTATTTGCGGATCGGAAACGGCAATATCATCCGCGAGCATTTCACCATTTCGCGCGGCACCAAGCCGGAGTCCGAAACAGTGATCGGCGACGGCAACTATATCATGACCTCGGGACACATCGCGCATAACTGCCTCATCGGCAATCGCACGGTGATCGCGAGCTGTTCGTTGATGGCGGGATATGTGGAAGTGGAGGACCAGGCTTTTGTTTCCGGAAACGTCGCGGCGCACCAGTTCTCGAAGATCGGACGTTTGGCAATGGTGGGCGGCGGCACGCGCGTAAACAAGGACGTTCCGCCCTACTTTCTTTACGCGGGATTATACGTAACGCCCATTGGCTTAAACCTAGTGGGGCTGAAGCGCGCGGGATTTACGGCGGCTGAGGTGAAAGCGCTGAAAGGCGCGTACAGGATTCTGTACCGGTCCGGATTGAAACTCGCCGACGCGCTGCGGAAAATCGAATCGGAGACTCCGACGGAACACACGCTTCATCTGGCGGCGTTCATCCGGGCGAGCAAGCGCGGGATCTGCCGCGAGTCGGGCGCTCAAAGCAAAACAGGCCATCACAGCCAAACGCCGGCTGCGTAGTCGTATCGCGCCGCGCACTTGGGGGTTTCGATCGCGCGGAATTCGCCGTGGCGCGCCCTATCCTGCGGGCGTGAGAACGCCTCGAGCACTGGCGAATCCGTCTTTCCAACGCCTGTGGCTGGCCCAGGGTATCAGCGTTTTCGGCGATTACCTGGCTATGTTCGCGGTGCAGGCAGCCATCGTATTTCGCATGCACGGGTCGGGCGGCGCGGTGAGCGTTATGTTGATGGCGTCGCTCCTTCCGGGCGTCGTGATGGGACCCGTCGCAGGTGTATGCGCCGACCGTTGGAATCCGCGGCGGACGATGGTGGCGAGCGACTGCCTGCGCGCCGCGCTGGTCATGCTGCTCCTGGTTTCGCGGAGTTTACCGGATATTTGCGCGATTTGTTTCGCGATCAGCTGTGCTTCGGCGTTTTTCGTTCCAGCGCAAGCCGTCGTCATTCCCCAGCTCGTGGAGCGCGAGCAATTGCTGGCCGCGAGCGCCCTGATGCAGCAAACACTGCAGGCGGCGCGGATCGCGAGTCCGTCCGTGGCCGGCATCCTGGTGGCGCATTTCGGTGAGAACGTTTGCTACGCGGCGGATGCGGCGAGTTTCGTGTTTTCCGCGGCCATGCTGGCGAAGATTCGTTGTGAGGTCGCAAAGAAGCGCGAGAAGGCTGTGCCGAACCTGTTCCGCGAGTTTCGCGAGGGAGTCGGCGTCGTTTTTGCGACCCCCGCGTTGTCCTTTGCGACGCTCTCGATGGCGGGAGGGACGTTCGCGGCGGGGTGCTATTCGGCGCTCGCGGCGATTTATGTACGCGATGTGCTGCACGCGGGGACGGCGTTGTACGCCGCGATGGGATCAATGACGGCGATCGGAACACTTGTGGGTGCGGTATTGATGAACCATAAAGCGGTCGGGCGAATCGCGCGCAACGGAGAGAGTGAGATTCTGATCGTGGCCGGGATGGGCGTTGACGGCACCTGCATCTTGTTGCTGGCCGCATTTCCAGCAGCGCCTGTGGCGATCGTCGCAACGTTAGGAATCGGGTTGGGAGCGGCGGTGGCGCTGGTGGCTGCGAGCGCGATGCTCAGGGAGCAGACGCCTGCGGAACTACGGGGACGCGTCAGTTCGGTTTCCCTGTCGCTGATGTCGGCGGCGCAGGCGGCGGCAATTCTGGCCGCGGGAAGCTGCGCGGGATTTATTGCCGGCGGTGCCGCGATGGGGATTCGCGGCATCTACGCGTTCAGCGGGGCGATGTTACTCGCACAACCCGTTTACCGATATTTTCACCGCGGAACAATCCGATCAGCGCCCGCGGCATGTTTTCAAACCCCTCGATGACGTCTTCGCGATATTTCAACTGGCCGGAGGCGATCCAGGCAGCGAGTTCGGAGAGAGCTTTGTCATGGCGCGAGGCGAAGTCCCAGACGAGAAAGCCCTGCACGCGGGCACGCGCGACAAGCAAATGGCGGTACATGCGAGGTCCGAGCGATGGCGCGGTATCGTTGGCTTGCGAGATCTGGCCGCAAATACCGATACGCGCGAAGGTATTGAGGTGCGCGATCACAGCGTCAGTGGTGCTTCCGCCGACGTTGTCGAAATAAGCGTCGATGCGATTGGGGCAAACGTCGTGTAGAGCGGCGGAGATATCGGGAACCGCTTTGTAATCGATGGCGTCATCGAAGCCCAGCTCACGGCGAATGTAATCCACTTTCGACGCGCCGCCCGCGATGCCGACGACACGAGCGCCGCGAATCCTGGCGATCTGCCCGGCGGCGGATCCCACGGCTCCCGCGGCGCCTGAAACGACGAACGTATCGCCCGGTTTCACTGCGCACACTTCAACGACGCCGAAGTAAGCGGTGAGGCCGGTCATGCCGAGGATTCCGACCGCGGTCGAGATCGGTCCGAGAGAAGGATCCACCTTGCGCACACCCGCGCCATTCGAGATCGCGTATTCCTGCCAGCCCATCGGTAGATTCACGATGTCGCCGGGATGAAACGCCGCGTGGCGCGATTCGACGACCTCAGCGACGCCTCCGCCGACCATGACCTGGCCGATTTCGACGGGCGGCGCATAGCTGCGCGCCGCGTTCATGCGCCCGCGCATGTAGGGATCAACGGAAAGATAGAGCGCGCGCACCAGCATTTCCCCATCGCCAAGAGCTGGAAGGGAAGATTCGACCAGGCGGAAGTCGGATTCACGAATCATGCCCCCGGGGCGGGCCGCGAGAACAAATTGACGATTGACCATAAACGATTGACCAAAGTCGAAAACTAACTTATTATCACGCCATGGCTCAAACAGAACAGAACTTGGCAAACCATGGGCGGTTCGACCCTGCGTTTCACGGGTTTCTTTTCTTCGGCGGGTTGGTTCTGCTTATCGCCGCCATCGTCCAAGAAGTGCGCGTTCCGGATTGGTGGGGCGCGCTGAGGATTTTCGGCGTGCTGTGGCTGATCGTGCTGATGTTTAAGGTCCGTTTGTACGCGCTCAAGGTGCAGGATCGCGTGATTCGACTGGAGGAACGCCTGCGGCTGCAACAGATCCTTTCCGATCCGCTGCGGGCGCGCATCAGCGATCTCAACGAGGGGCAACTGATCGCGCTGCGCTTTGCTTCCGACGGCGAAGTGGCGGGGTTGGTGGAAAAGACACTGGCGGGAAATCTGGACCGCAAGGCGATCAAGCAATCCATTCAGAAGTGGCGGCCGGATCACTGGCGAGTATGAGGAACGACGCGAGGACGGGCGGGCTGAGAGCCCGCCGCAGGCCAAGGGCCTGCCCCACAGCCGAGGGCGTGCCCCACAGCCGAGGGCCGGCCGCACAAGAGCCTGCCCCACAATTTTTCGCGGCGGGAATCCGCGATAACCTAAAATTCAAGTGTCTCTGACGAATCCCTTCACCACAGCTCTCGTACAAATTGCGACGCCGGAATGTGAAGCCGGAATCGGCCGAATTATTCGCACGCCAGAATCGGCGGATCTGATCGCGGGCGTCCGCGTGAAGGCGTACGATGTGTGGCCGGACGACCGCGGATATTTTTTGGAAGTGCAGCGACTTGGGCAGGGATTGGCCGCGGACTTTCCGGCGGAAACGACCCAAATTTCCGCCGCGTTGAGCTATCCGGCGACCATTAAGGCTTTCCATTTCCATCTGCACCAAACGGACTTGTGGGTACCCGCGCAAGGAGTCTTCCAGGTGGCGCTGGTGGACCTGCGGCCCGATTCGCCAACCTATGGGCGCAAGAACACTTTGTACACGGGACCGCTGAAGCCGTGGCAGATTCTGATTCCACCGGGCGTAGGGCACGGTTACAAAGTAGTCGGGGAGAGCGCGGGGATGCTGGTATACGTCACGAACCGCCTTTACAATCCGAAGGACGAAGGACGCATTCCCTATAACGACGCGGCCATCGCCTACGATTGGGAATTACAGCACAAATGAAACCGGATATCGCCCACCATAGGGAATTTTTCCGCTCATGAAACTTCTCGTGACCGGGGGCGCCGGCTTCATCGGCAGCGCATTCGTCAGGATGATGCTGGGGGGCGGAAATACGGAGCGCCTGGTCAACTTCGACAAGCTGACGTATGCGGGGAATCTCGAAAACCTCGTCACGGTGGCGGATGATCCACGCTACCGTTTCGTGCAGGGCGACATCTGCGACGCGAAGCGAGTGAACGAAGTCGTCGAGGAGGAGCGCCCGGACGTGATCGCCAATTTCGCGGCTGAATCGCACGTCGATCGCAGCATTCTCTCGCCCGCGCCGGTGTTCGAAACGAATTTGCGCGGGACGTTCACGCTGCTGGAGGCCGCGCGGATGCATAGAACGCCGCGCTTTCTTCACGTTTCCACCGACGAAGTGTATGGTAGCATCGATGCACCGCACGATGCCGACGAAAGCTATCCGCTGAAGGCGAGCAGCCCGTATTCGGCGTCCAAGGCGGGCTCGGACTTACTAGCGCTGTCCTACTTCGTGACGTACAAACTTCCGGTGATCGTCACGCGAGCCTCCAACAATTACGGACCTTACCAATTTCCGGAGAAGCTGATCCCGCTGATGATTTCGAATGCGATTGCGAATCAGCCGCTGCCCATTTATGGCGACGGGATGCAGATCCGCGACTGGTTATACGTCGACGATCATTGCCGCGCGATTTTAGCGGTCATCGAGCGCGGACGCGAGGGGGAGATCTACAACATCGGCGGCAGCCGCGCGCTTCCCAACATTGAAGTGGTGCAGCGCATTCTGGATGCGGTCGGCAAGCCGTACACCCTGATGCAGACGGTGAAGGATCGCCCTGGCCACGACCGGCGCTATGCGCTTTCGAGCGAAAAAGTGATGCGCGAGACCGGTTGGAAGCCGCGGCAGCCGTTCGAGGCCGGATTGCAAGCAACTATCGAGTGGTATCGCGCGAACGCCGATTGGGTTGCTCACGTAAGGTCCGGCGAGTATCAGCGCTATTACGAGCACAATTACGCCAACCGGGCCGTGTGAGTCTTTTTCATGTTCTCCGCTTCCCTGCGCAACGGTTTCGCACTGCGGCTGCTGGAGGAACGCCACGCGAGGACTTTGTTCATCGCCGTCGAGCGCGAACGCGAGCGCCTGCGTCCATGGCTGCCGTGGGTGGACGCGACGCGCACGGAAGAGGACACGCTGAGCTTCATACGCTCCGTGCTGGAGCAGTTCGCCGAGAATCGCGGCTTCGCGGCGGGCATCTGGACCGGCACGCGGCTGGCGGGGACAATCGGCGTACATCGCATCGACTGGATCAACCGGCGTGTCGAGATCGGCTATTGGCTGGGGCGCGAATTCGAAGGCCGCGGGATCATGACGGACGCCTGCCGCGCGGTCCTCGCGCACTTATTTCGCGAGCTCGAATTGCATCGGGTGGAAATCCGCTGCGCCACAAGTAACGCGCGGAGCGCGGCGATCGCCAGGCGCCTGGGTTTTACGCTCGAAGGAACGCTGCGCGAGGCTCAGTTCGTGGGCGGCCGCTATCATGATTTGCTGGTGTTCGGAATGCTGCGGCAGGATTGGAATCCGTAGCTCGGAATCCCAAAGCCCTCCGAAATCGAGAATGAGACTATTGCGTGGCCGGTCCGAAAGGATTTGTTCCTTGCCCGAAGGGATTCGGCGCCGGTGCAAAAGGACTGGCCGCCGGCACGGCGGGAGTGGGTGTCTGCCCCGCGGAATTTGGCGTTTGCCCGGAATTGGGCGCGAATGGATTCGGCGTTTGGCCAAAGAGATTGCCCGAAGAGCCGGAAGGTGTGGCGCCCGCCTGCCCGGGCGCTGAGGGATTCTGTCCAGGCTGTCCAGGCAGCTGTTGGTTTGCGGGGCCAGCCGCTGCTGGATCGAAGACAAATTCCCACTCTTTGTACTTGGAGCGTTTGTTATAGACTTTAATGCCGACACCTTCGAACGTGCTCGCGACGCCGGCGATGCCCGGAGCCGCTTGCGGATTCGCGGCCCCCGCGGGTGTACCGCCGGGGCTCGACAACTGAGTATTGATTGCCTGCAGGGCGGGATTCAGTGCAGTTGGATTCTGCTGGCCTGCCGGATTACCCGTTTGTTGAATTCCTGCCGGCGGCTGACTTCCAACCAATTGTTGACCTCCTACCTGTTGGTTCCCGAATGGATTGATGGCAGGAGATCCCGCTTGTTGTCCTGAATTCGGCGCCAGTGGATTTCCGCTGAATCCGAATCCTGGGTTGAAGATTTGCGAGGGCTGCGGATTCGCTCCGCCCTGGCCCGGCGATTGTCCCGGAATGCCGGAAGGCGTTTGGGTTGGCGGCGTATTTGTCTGTCCCGGAAACGGCTGAAAACCGGTCGAGCCATCGCTCCCCGGAGTCTGTTGCGGCCCGAAAGGCAAGGGGGTCGTCACGGTTCCTGGATACTGCTGCCCCTGCGCAGGGAGTTGGCTCGGCACTACAGGTTGGGTGGGTGTGCCAAATGGTTGCGTCTGACCGAAGGGCTGCGGCGTGAATTGCGTGGCTGATGGCTGCCCGGTCAATTGCCCTCCAAATCCTGGGATGCCGGCGGGTTGCCCCGGTTGCGGGGGCTGGCCATTTTGTATTCGCACAGGCTGTCCAGCTTGTCCTGCATTCACGGGCGCGAGAGTAATCGGCGGCCACGTGCTCGGATCATTCGGATTGAATGTCGCGGGATTGTAACCGGGAGGGTACACGGCAGGAGCGCCGTTGCCCTGCTGCTGGTTCACGGCGGCCACCGTTGTCCCGTCTCCGGGGATCAGGCGATCGCTGGGGCGGCGCTGCGCGGCGGGATTCAGGGCCGGCGCTTGAGGGGTTCCATCCGGATTCGCGCCAGCATTGCTTCCGGCCGGGTTATTTCCGAATAATCCAGGCGCATTCCCCTGGGCGGGCTGCGAATTCATGTTGTTCGTCCCGAGAGGCCCGCCTCCGGGCAGGATGCCCGTGCCGGGCGTTCCATTCGCCGCGTTCTGCGCGGGAGGCTTCTGCACCAGGGAATCCGTTAGGAACGATCCGTTGGTATGAATGAGCCGCCACTCGTCTTTACCCGTCAGCGGGTCCTTGTAGCGACGCCGCAGAAAACGCTTCTCGTTTGTATTCTCAAGCTCCTCGATACGCGCCGGGTAGCGATGGTTCACCGCGTAAAAAACCTGGATCGCGCGTTTGTATTGGTTGCCGCGATCCATAAGCAGTTGCTCTTTTTCGCGCATGCTCTCAAATCCCACGCGGGGAATTTGCGTGTAGAGGCTAAAGGCGACGGCGGCGGCCAGCAGCAGCACCAGCAGCAGCGCGAAGCCGCGCTCATCATTCGGAGGTTGCAGAAAATGGGAACAGACCGCTCTGTCCACCGCCACGGGCGCACGCAAAACTCGAGATTGAAGGGAAGGGACAGAGTAGTCTGTCCCCTTTTTCCCGTCCGGGCTTAGGTTGCACACGCGATCGTGACGAAACTTCATCCCGGAAGTTCCTCGACGAGCGGCAGTGTTTGCTGATTTTTGTTGGTGGTATCTTCCACGACGGCGGAGTTCGCGTTGATCCGGACGATCTTGTAGTGGCTACTGATCACGTCGTTCTCGCCTGCCACAAAGATATCATCTCCTTGCAAGAAGAAAGCCCGACGCGAGGAACTGGACGCGTCGACGTAACCGTAGAATTTCAACGGAATGGGAGGGACGGCGGGCGTCACAGCCGGGGCCGGAGCCGTGGGAACAGTCGTGGGTTTAGGCACGGTGGCCAACGGTTTGATCGGCTGTACGGAAGGAAGTACCTTCGGCGCGGGTGGCGCGCCAAAATCGAAAATGCTGCGGGTGCCTCCCTCAAGGTCGAGAGTACGAAGCTTGGCGATCAGGTCAAGCCGCAGAGTGGGATCGATGCGGCTGACGTCGGTTCCTTCGGGCGGCTTCAGCGACGGCTTGAAATCCTGAATGGAGGTTTCCGACGCGCGCTGGCTGCGCTGCGGGGGCATCGGTGTTGCGACGTCCGGCCGTGGTTCGACCGCAACAGACTGCGTCGCTGGCCTTGGCGCGGCCTGCCCGGAGGATTGTCCGGGCGAGTTTGCCTCGGACGCCGGAGGACTAGGCGTACGGTTGAAGACATAAACCACGATCAATACGGCCAGGAGTAAGCCCAGGAACGCGAGCTTCTTCGGTTCGGCGCCGAGACCGGCGGGCAGCAGCTTCATTCGGCGGGCGCCTCCAGACCGCTGCCGTCGTCGCGAACGAAAGCGTCGAGTTTCATGCTGATGCTCAAAGTGCCGGTGCTTTGCTGGGGCGCGGCGCTGAGAGCTTCGATAATCAGCATGCGCGGTGAGCGGTCGATTTCATGGACAAAGCGCATCAGGTTGGCGTAGGTGCCCTCGTAGTTCGCCGTGATCGTCATCAGACTGAGCGAATCGGAGCCTTCGATCGGCTCGGTGGCGTAGGCATGTTCCTTGGGCTTGATTTTGGCTTCGTCGGCGGCCGCGACGAGCTCGGTGAGCAGCGTCGAATACGCGGTACGGCGGGCCAGAAAATAATCGCCCAGGAATTTGTCGCCTTCTGAACGACCTTTCTCCACGGCCGCGGCATGCCGGGATGTTTGCGCAAGCTGCGCGCGCCGCGTGGTGGCTTGCGCCTCCAGACTGATGCGCTGCCGCTCCAGTTCGGCGGCGGAGCCACCGGGGGGATACATCACCAACACGGCGGCGACCACGTTTGCCGCGAGCAAGACGCCCAGCACAATGCGCCACATAGTCGCCGGAGGCGCGTGCAGATTAAAGTTTCTGGGCATAGTTCACACTCACGCGGTAGCGATAGAGCGGCTCGTTATCGGTGGGCGCAGCCGAGTTGTGGACGGTCGCGGGACCGAACCGCGGCGAAGACTGCAAGTTACGAAGAAATTCGATCACGGGGCCGGGGCCCTGCGCGCCGATCACCATGTCGAGCAGCACCTGATTGCGTGCGTCGATTTGCGGAAGGCGCACCTGAATGACGCGCACATTGATCGGCAGCACCTGCTCGAGATCCGCAAAAATGCGTGTCCAGCTGACGGACTTGCGGTCCACCAGCGTATTCAGCAGCAGACTGCGCTCGAGGATCGAAGCGTTTGCGGGCTGGCGCAGTGTAGAATCCAGGGTGGCCTGTTGGGCAGCCAAGGTACGCACTTCGTTCGAGAGGCGCCCCACGGCTACGCGCGTAGAAGCAGCGCGGTGGCGCTCGGCGACGATCAGGTACGTCAAGCTTCCGAGCAGGACCGTGAGGAGCACTGCGCAAACGGCCGAGGCGACCACCATGGCGCGGTCGCGGCGGAACGGCTCGCTCGCCAGATTGATCGGGATGCGCATGTCTAATTTCGCGCTCCTTCCAGGTAGCCGATTAAACCTGAGTTGAACGGGCCGGGCGTGCCGAAACGGCCGCTCAGAATCTCGGAAGAGCGCCAGCCGGCGAGAGCGCCGCGCGGGAATCCGCACAGCACCAGACCAGCGCCGGGCGCCTCGAGTTCATCCTCCATATAGGCGAAGGTCGGCTGCAAAATGCGAAGGACATCCTCCTCCGTGGCTCCTTCCATTTCAACGCAGCGAAAAAGCTTCAGCGAACCGTCCACCAGCGCCATCACGGTGAGCACGCGGCCCGCGATTTTCGCAATCACCGCGGGCCCTTCGCCGCGGAACAGTTGCAACGCAGCGAGCGCGGAGGTGGTGATCTCGCCGGGATGGAACGCCGCGGCGCGGAAAAGAGCTTCGTATCGCGCGACGATTTCAAAGGCGACGCTGACAGCGACCACTTCCGCGCGGTGCGGGGCATCGGACGTCGCGGAGGGCTGCACGAAATAACTCAAGGCCGCTGAGTCGATATCGAAGGGCAGCGTTTTTTTCAAGCGAAAGCGAATCAGCGCGAGTTGTTCTTCGGGCTTTGCGGGAAAGGCATCGAAATCCAGCACGGTGACACGCGCGGCATAATCGGGAAGAATCAGCGCCGCAGGCCGGCGCTTCCTCGCGTCCTGAACTGGCGCGATGAAGGCGATCTGCGAAGCCACGAGATCGGCTCGGCGCACGTTGTCGTCGATCGGGGAAACGACGAGCGTTCCGGGCTCGAAGGGTGCGAAGCCGGTTTCAAATTCCGGGCCGGCGGGGCGCGCGTAGGCGATGCCTGCTTCCGAGAGCTCGAAGACGTGGCTCGGCGGCGACTCCTTCAACAGATTCGTGATGTTCGTCAGCAGGGACATTCTCAGGTTTCGATGAACGTGGTCTTGTTAATCTCTTTCAGCGTGGTGATGCCTGCGCGCGCTTTGGCGAGCGCCGATTCACGTAGAAACGTCATCCCGTCTTCGCGCGCCACACGCCGGATTTCCGAGGCCGGCCGTTTGTCGAGAATCATTTCGCGGATGCGCTCGGAGAGATCCAGCAGCTCGTGGATGGCGCTGCGGCCGCGGAATCCGGTGCCCCCGCATTCGAAGCATCCGGCGCCTTCGTAAAACGCGACGTCGCGCCACGCGCCCGGTTCCAGGCCGCTTTCGGCGAGATACGAATCGGGGTACTTCACGGGCTTTTTGCAATGCTCGCAGATGACGCGGACCAGCCTTTGCGCCAGAATGCAGTTCAGCGCGGAGACGAAGTTGTACGGCTCCACGCCCATGTTGAGAAATCGGCCGAGCACGTCGAGCACGTTATTGGCGTGCACGGTGGTGAACACCAGGTGGCCGGTGAGCGCGGCGTTAATCGCGATCTGCGCGGTTTCCTGATCGCGAATTTCACCGACCATGATCTTGTCCGGATCGTGCCGCAGAATGGAACGGAGGCCGCGGGCGAACGTCAGGCCCTTTTTCTCGTTGACGGGAATCTGCGTGATGCCCTTGATCTGGTATTCGACGGGGTCCTCGATGGTGACGATTTTATCCTCGTCGTTCTTGATTTCGCTGACGGCCGCGTAGAGCGTGGTGGTTTTGCCGGAGCCGGTGGGGCCGGTGACCAGCACCATTCCATAGGGCTCCTTGATATAGCGGCGGAATTTCACGAGATCGGCTTCGGCAAATCCCACCACGTCGAGCGACAGCTGCGCGAACTTCTCGCTCATCGATTCCTTGTCGAGCACTCGCAGGACAGCGTCCTCGCCATGGATGGTCGGCATGATCGACACGCGAAAATCGATGAGACGGGTTTTATAGCGAACGCGAAAGCGGCCGTCCTGCGGGACGCGGCGTTCGGCGATATCCAGCTCCGACATTACTTTGATGCGGGAAATGATGGTGGAATGCCAATCCTTGGAGATCGGCGGCATGGCGTAGTGCAGCACGCCATCGATGCGGTACTTGATGGCGACTTCCTGATCGCGTGTCTCGATGTGAATATCGCTGGCGCGCCGCTCGAGGGCGTTAAAGATGGTGGTATCCACCAGCTTGATGACCGGTGCGATATCGGAATCACCGGCCGCGAGTCGGTCGATCGATAGCGTTTCGTCGGAATTTTCTTCGCTGACGACATCCAGGGTGAAGCCTTCGGTGACTTCATCCAGCACGCGCTGCGACTGCTCCGTTTTTTTGAGCAGATCGGAGATTTGTGAAAGCGTGGCAACCTTGACGCGCAGCTTCTTGTTGAGCAGCACGGCCAGTTCGTCGATCAGATTGAGATTGCGCGGATCGGCGAGCGCGATTTCGAGGGACCCATTCTCGGCGCGGATCGGCACGAAATTGTAGCGGAACATCAGATCCACGGGAACGGAGTGGAACAGATCGTGGTCGATGCGCTCTTCCTTGAGGTCGACGAACTCATGGAAATAGCGTTCCGCGAGGGCGCGCGCGCTGGCCGCTTCGCGCTTGGGATCGGGAGGAAGAAGATGTTCGACAGTCGCCATAGGTCAGGGGCGAATCGTATCCGCCAGAGAGAAGATCGGCAGGTATAACGAGATCAATACAAACGCCACGAAGATGCCCATCACGATCATGATGATGGGTTCGACGAGGCTTAACGCTGCGGTGGTGCTGTTGGCAACGTCGTCCTCATAAAACTCAGCGACGCTTGCGAGCATGGTGGGCAAGGCGCCGGTGGACTCCCCAACTTCAATCATGTCGATCGCCAGCGGCGGGAAGATTCCGCCCAAACGCAACGATCCCGAGAGCGACTGGCCCTCGCGCACCAACTTGGATGCTTTGTCCAGCACCTTCTTGAGCACCTGCGTGCCCAGCGAATCGGCCGACGTGACCAGCGCCTGCATCAGCGGAATGCCGCCGACCAAAAGGGTGCTGAGTACCCGCGAGAATTGCGCCACCTGGTATTTCAACCACACGTCGCCCGCGATCGGAACGCGCAACAGAACCCTGTCCACGGTCTCCTTTCCGGAGGACGTTCGATACCACGCGCGGAAGGCGACGATTGCGGCGACCAGAGCGGCAAAGCCCGCGAGCACATAGCTGCGGGCCGTGGTGCCAATGGCAATCAAGACCAGCGTGGGTCCCGGCAATTGCGCATGCATGCTGGAATAAAGCTCGGCGAAGTTCGGAACCACGAAGGTAATCAGAAAAACAATGAGACAAATGACCAGAAAAACCAACAGCGCCGGATAGAGCAAGGAAACCAGCAATTTCTTGCGCACCGAATGCGAAAGCTTCTGGTAGGTGATAAAGCGATCGATCACGTCGGGAAGCGCACCGCTGCGCTCGCCGGCGAGAACGCTGGTCACGTAGATAGGAGGAAAAACGTGCTGACGCGCGAACGCGTCGGACAGCATGGCTCCGTTGCGAACCTCGTCGCGCACCCCGCGGATGAAGCGCGACATCTTCGCGTCGGTGAGGCGGTCGGCCAGCATATCGAGCGCCTTCAAAATGGGTAAGCCGGCGCGGATCAGCGTTACAAACTGCTGGTTGAAGATGAGGAATTTTTCGACGTTGAGCTTCTTGCGGGGCGCGCGAAATCCGATTGCCAGTCCGGCGATTTCCGAACGCGACTTGACGGAATAAACCAGGAAACCCTGCTGGGAGTACCGGTCGCGAAGTTCACGCTCGGAGCCCGCCTCCGCCACCTGCTGGTGGATCTCCCCGCGTGCATCGGCATATTTTAGCGTCCACTCAGCCATGCAAGAACTGGTAACTCATTGAATCCAATAGTGAAGCTGCGGGCACGGAAAGTGCCTACACATACATTGACGCTTGCAGCCACCCAGATGTGCAGGCAAGATCCGCGAATGCGCCTGGCACGGAAGGTCAGCTAAATTCCGGCACCTGCGCTTTCGAGGATCATTTGCCACAGGAGTCCCGCGCCGTCTTCGACGCTTTTGGGAGCGATACGCTCGTCGTTCCCATGCGAGCGGCTTTCCCCCGGCTCGCGGGTGAAAATCGGCACGCCGTAGACCGGTATACCGCGCGCCCGAAGGTACGAACTATCGGTTGTGCCACGGGCAATATAGGGCACGGCCACGTCGCGCGGGTACATACGGGCAATGGCGCGTTCGAGTGCATGGTAAAGGGTCGTCGTAACCGGGCTCGGATCCGTGGCGGGCGGCTGTGGCCCGGGCGCGACGCTCACTTCGACGGCCGGGTCGTTGGCCATCTGGCGGATCCGATCAAGCACCTCCTCACGGGTTTCGCTGGGCAAACGGCGGACGTCCAACTGAGCTTCGGCCGCATTGGGGATCGTGTCACTCTTGCCGCCCGCCCGCACGACCGTAGCGGAAACGGTGGTGCGGAGCAGGGTGTCCAGCTCCGTTTCATGGGCGCGGATCTGGGCGGCAGCCGCCTGGATGGTAGCGGGATTTTCCAGCTTTGGCAAAAGGGGAGCGAGCCAGGCGTAATCCGGGAGCTTGGAGATTTCGCGAAAATAGCGGCGCGCCACGGGATTCAGGCGGGCCGGCTCTTCGGCGTCCGTGATTCGAATCACGGCCCGAGACAACTGCACAATGGGATTATCCTCGCGCGGAACGGCGCCATGTCCGGCCGTGCCCTTGGCGATCAGAAGGACCCGCAGCGGGACCTTTTCCGCGGTCTGAATCTGGAAAACCTTGGGACCGTCCTTGGTTTCGAGAATCGATCCGCCCTCGTTCAAAGCAAACTCGGCGTCAATCTTTTGGGGTGTGTGCTGCAGCATCCACTGTATTCCAGTGGCGCCTTCCTCTTCGTCGGATTCGGAAAGCAGAATGATATCGCGGGTTAGCTTGATATTGCGGCGCTTGATCTCCACCATGACGGCAAGCTCGGCCGCCAGCAGCGATTTGTCGTCCCATGTGCCGCGTCCGTAGATCCACCCGTTACGCAGCTCGGCGGAGAAAGGATCGACGGTCCATTGGGCGCGGTCGGCGGGAACCACGTCGGAATGGGCCATCAGCAACAACGGCCGATTCTTGCCGCTGCCCTTCAATCGAGCGATGAAATTGAGGCGGCGCGGAACGTCACCCGCCAGCTCGCTGGGAATGCCCTGGGAATCCGCAATTTCCTTCAAATATTCGGCGACACGGGTTTCGTTGCCGGGCGGATTGGACGTATCCAGCCGCACAAGGTCTACCAGATATTGACGCGCATTGTCACCGAGCGAGCGCTTTTCCTGGGCTACCCCGCACACCGCGAAAACGCACGCCAGAGCATACACCCGGTGCATCATTAAGAAAAGTTTAACATGCGGGAAGGTCCTGATTGGGATTTGGCTATCGGCCCCATTCGGTTAACTGCTGTAGAATCTGTTGGGCAGCCTTTTGTCCGGCGGCTTTCTTGGACATTCCCTGGGCTTGGCTGATCCAATCCTTTCCGAGGCGAACTTCGACGGTGAAGGTCTTGGCGTGCTCCGGCCCGTCCTCCGCCACAATGACGTAGCGGGGCGGCGGAAGTTTCAGAGCCTGCGCCATTTCCTGCAGGGCGCTCTTATGATCCGTCACGGCGCTTTCTATGCCGTCTTCGGGCACTTGTAGTGCGCCCATGATGCGCTGCTCGATCAAGAGCCGGACGGTATCCAGGCCGGCGTCGATATAAAGAGCCGCAATCAATGCTTCCAAAGCATCGGAGAGCAAGGCCCGCTTTTCGCGGCCTCCGCTCATTTCTTCGCCGCGCCCTAGCAGCAGATGGTCGCCCAGGTCGAGTTCCTGCGCGACCTCATAAAGCCACGCCGCGCTCACCAAATGAGCCTTCAATTTGGATAGACGCCCTTCGGGAAAGGACGGGAAGCGGCGCACCAGGGATTCGCTGACGACGAATCCGAGAATCGCATCGCCTAGAAATTCGAGCTGTTCGTTATCGGCGGAGGCGCTTCCATCCGCCGACTTCTCGTAAATTCTCGACTTGTGCGTTAGCGCGCGAGCCAGCAGTTCACGATCGCGAAAGGTATGGCCGAGTGCCTTCTCGAGAACGGCCAGATCCGCACTCATGGAAGCCGTCCTCCCGCGACTACTTTTTCGCGGCCTTCATTTTGTCGGCGCGCTGCTTTTCGTTTTGGGCCACGCGCTTGATGCCATCGGGGGCGTTGCCGGCGATCACTTTGTCCAGCAGGGCGTTTGCATCGTCGTACTTGCCCTGGTCGTCGTAGACCGATGCCAGACGGACCATCGTGCCGGGCTCTGGCGTCGCCGCGCCGTCCACTGCCGTCTTAAATTCGGTCGCGGCAACATCCAGCTTCTTTTGAAGGGTCGCGACCATTCCGAGGGCCTCGTGCGCCTGGGAAACGAAGTCCTTCTTGATGCCGGCCCATTGATCGTCGGCGAGATTCGGGTTGGGCTTCGGCGCCATGTTCAGGGCGGCGATGGCGTCGTTCGCCGCTTTGGAAGCGCGGCCGAGCTTCTCGTCCTTGTCGAGATCAAACTCGCGCGTGCCCTGCAGGGAGAGCTGGGCGACAAGGAGCATCGCCTGGTAGTTCTTCGGATCGGCTTCGAGCGCGCGGTTAGCGTACTGAAGCCCCGCAATCTGGTCGCCCTTGATCTGGGAGGCTTGCGCCGCCTGCGTCAGCGCGATGGACTTGAATTCCGTGTCCTTATACTTGGTGAGCAGATCCTCCACCGCGGCGATCTTGGCATCCGGAGTCTGGGCGGCTAGCATGGCCTTTACCGCGTCCAACTCCTTTTGGGATTTCACTTTTTGTCCCATCGCGAGCCCGGCTACCAAAGCCAGGACGATTGCAAAATATTTCATCCTCATCTACGTCACTCCTAAATGATTATTGTTTGCCCGAATCCCTTCGAAACGTCGCTTCCAAACCTTTTTGGGCAGCCTGGCGCACCGCCTCCGGCGCTCCCTGGACCGCTAAAGCCGCATTGTAATGTTCCACTGCCTGGGGGCGATCCCCCTGCGAGTCCGCGAGGCGCCCCAAGTAAAGCAGGCTCCACGACTTAGTGTCCGCATCCGGCTCCAAATCGAGGACCTTGCGAAACAGGTTGTCGCCCGTTTCCGGATCTTTTTGGAGCACCGCGATCCTTGCCAAACCATAATACGCTTTTGCATGCAGCGATTTCTCGGAAGTTTCTTCGAGAACGCGCAAAAATGCTTCTCTGGCCTTGTCCAGGTCGCGATCCGTATACGCTTTATCCGCCTCCGCCAGCGTTTTCTCGGCACCGGTCAGTTCCGGCGGGGCGTCTTGCTTCTGCGCCGGACGAACCACGCGGGTCGATGGCGCCAAGGCGAATTCGACGCCTTGCATGCGCTTTTCTTCGCGCTTGAAATCGAGGCCGGTGAATAGGTTGGGGAAGTACAGCCGCATGGCGACTTCCTGTTTTTCATAACCGGCGAGTTGTTCGGCCAGCGCCGGCGTCAGGACGTAGCCTTCACGCAGGGCTTGATCCGCTCGCTCGGGCTTATGGTCAATGCGGCTCTCGGCAGCTTTGATCACGCATTCAGTGGCCAGTAGAATAAAATCCGATTTGTAGACATCCGGAAGGGCGCCGGCTCCCTGGGCGTAATCCCCGAGCGCGTGCTTCTTTTGAATATCTTCCGCGAACTTGAATCCCAGAGGATCGATGAGGTAGTGGAGATAGGCGTGGCGGATGCCGTCTATTTGCGGCTCCTCGCTGGGAGTGACTACGACGAAGGTGTCGTCGACGTAGCTGCGCGTCTGCACCTGATTGGGCGCGCCGAGCAGATCCACGTAAATCTGAAAACGACGCCCCAGATAACCGTTGGTGGTGTTGCGAAGATAACCGTTCACGCCCAGAATGGCGCGCGCGACCGGCTCATGATATTGGCCAATCACCTGATCGTAGGCGGGTTGGGCGCGCTGCCACCACTCTTCCAGATGCGCTTCCCGATAGAAAGCCGCGAGCAGCGGCGAAAGCCCTTCGAGCGAAGAAGCATCGGCGGGGCGGACCATGTCCGGGTCGCGATAGCCGAAATCGGGAGGGCCGTTGATCAGCAGGGCATAGGAGATGTAGCGGTTCAGCTCGGCCTTGGGATCCCTGAGCGCATGATCGCGGTAAAAACGCTTCAACTCGTAGACGCTGTCGAGACTCTCCGTCGCGAGCTTCGTGCGCAGCGTATGACGAAAGGCATTTGTTGAGGGCGAATCGATCTGATCGTCATAGCCGGCCGCGTTGATCGCGGCGAGCACTGCAAAAAGAGCCTGATTACCGTCTAGCTGATTCTGATCCGAGGGCGGCTGCGCGGGGCGGCGGGTGGGAGGGCGAACCGGTGGTTGAAGGGCTCGGGGAGGCGCCTGCGACCAGGCGGGAGACGCGGCGAAAATCAGCAGGACAGCGAGGATCGCCCTGGGACTTACGAATTTCTCGCGCGTAAACCGTGGAATCATCGTCGTGCGGACGGGGCTCCGGGAGCGCCCGATATTTTCTTGATCGGGTTCATACTTGGCCCTAATCGCCCAGTATATCGAGCGCGGCCTGCAGCTCGCCGAGGGCGTGCGGATCGCGGGCGGCGTCCAAACCGCGGCGGTAATAATCCCGCGCTTCATCCAAACGGCCCAGCTTTTCGAAGGTTTGGCCGCCATGATAGTACGCCGCGGCGTAGCCGGGCTCGTTCCGCAAAAGAGCCTCGAATTCCGCGATCGCCTGCTCCAACTCGCCTTGTTGGACGTAGGCCATCGCCAATCCGTAACGGGCAAATGTACTGGCGGGGTCCTGAGCGAGCAGTTGCTGCAATTGTTCGATGCGAGAGGTGGCCAAACGTCAGGATAACGCAGCGGGAGGCAATATTTGCCTTAAGCAGTCAGTTTTCGGGCTCCAGGCTCCAGTGACGATCGGTTACCTGTTCGACGCGGACGCCACGCAGGCCAGCACCGGCGGCGTACTCACGAACTTCTTCCAGAGACAGCGCGGCGTGCAGAGAGTCCTCATATAAACGCCGCTGCGAAGGACTCCAACCGGAAGAATATTTTTCGGCGAGTGCAGTGAGCGAGGCTTCGCTCTCGGGACGCACAAGGTCGCGGATCAGAATGCGGGGCCCATGGTTCACCCTCACAATGCGGGCGATCTCGCGAAACACGAAACGCGGATCGGGAATGTGATGGATCAGGCTGTTAGAGACCACCAGGCTTATCGATTGCCCAGCGAAGGGCAGATTTTTCGCATCACCACGAACTAACGTTACGCGACGCGCGGCCTCCGAAGCCTTGGCTCGATTCCGAACGGCGACCGCCAGCATCTCGTTCGACATTTCAACCGCACAGACGGGAGACGCCGGCACAAGGGCGGCGATCGCGAGCGGGATTTTGGCGTTGCCGCAGCCGATGTCGACGATCCAGCCTCCAGGACTTGCGAGCTCGGCGGCGCGCTGGGCGAACGCGTCGTCCGTCCCGGTGAAGTCCATCCGGTCGTATTCGGCGGCCTCCTCGGCTCCGGCCATTTCTTCGGGTTCAAGGACGCGGGATAGCGGCATGGTTGTAGTAAAGAACTTCGTGGTGGAGAAAACAAGCTCAAATGTTACACTCGTAGTTTCCACTGAAAAACAAGCCCATGCAATCAATTTCAGAGCTGGTGGAGCGCGCCCTGGCGCAGGTAGACTCGGCGAACACCCTAGCCGAACTGGACCAGGTGCGAGTGCGGTATCTCGGCAAGTCCGGCGAACTGACCGCGCAGATGAAGGCGCTGGGCAGTCTGCCCGCGGAAGAGCGCAAGGCGTTCGGACAATCGCTCAATGAAGCCAAAACAAAACTAGAGTGGAGGATCACTCTACGGCGACCTGCTGTTGAACAATCGGCGAAGCCCGTAGGTCCTTCGCTCGACGTCACGCTTCCTGGGCGCCGGCGATGGGCGGGACGTCCGCATCCGATGACGGTGACCGCCGAGGCGATGAAGCGCATCCTGATCGGTCTGGGATTCTCGTATGACGATTTCCCGGATATCGAAACAGAGTATTACAACTTCGACGCCCTGAATACGCCCGCCTGGCACCCGGCGCGCGATCTTCACGACACGTTTTACACGGATGGCGAGCACCTGATGCGCACGCACACCACTGCATTTCAGGGCCGCGTCATGCGGGCGAGTGGTGGACAGGTGCCGATCCGAGCGATGACCACGGGCCGCTGTTATCGCAAGGACGACATCGACGCGTCGCACTTCCCGATTTTTCAGCAACTGGACGCGTTCGCGGTGGGCCGCAACATCACCATGTCCGATCTCCGGTGGACGCTGACGGAGTTGGTTAAGGGACTGTTTGGAACGGAGGCGAAGCTACGGTTTCGCCCCAGTTATTTTCCGTTCACCACGCCCAGCGCCGAGGTAGACATGAGCTGCATCATTTGCAAGCAGCAGGGCTGTTCGTTGTGCTCGCGAACGGGATGGATCGAAGTGCTGGGCAGCGGCATGATGCGTCCGGAGGTGCTGCGGTCGGGTGGGCTTGACCCGGCGAAGCATCAGGGCTTCGCGTTCGGCATTGGCGTGGATCGCATTACAATGCTGCGCCATCAGATCAATGACATCCGGCACCTATATCAGAATGAGGAAGCCTTCCTGCGGCAGTTTTGACAGGATGCGGAAAAATGGGACAGACAGCCTTTTTCGAGTGGTTCATGGACCCGGAACCCGGCCCTTGGCGGCTTAAAAAAGGTGTCTGTCCCTATTTTCCGCCCTCTTATTAACCGAACATGATCGTAAACACGGAATGGCTGCTGGACTACCTGACGCCGCGATGCCGGCTCGCGGACCTGCTCGCGGCGCTCCCGCGCGTGGGCCTGGACATCGAAGCGGCACACGTTCTAGAGCGCGAGCTCGCGCCGGTGCGTGTCGGCTTTGTTCGTGCAAAAAAGCCCTTGGAGGGCAGCGCCGATAAATATGTTTGCCAGGTGGAAGTGGCGCACGGGGATATCCGGCAGATCGTGTGCGCGTCGGCGCACCCCATCGAGGCCGGCTGGGGCGTTCCCGTCGCGCTGGCAGGCACCGATCTTCCCACGGGCGATTCGATTTACGACGAAACTCTCCACGGCGTTGTATCGCAGGGCATGATCTGCCTGGATGGCGAACTCGGTTTGATCGCCAAAGGCAGCGGCTTGCAGGTATTTCACGATGAGGCGCTGCTCGGCAAGAGCATCACCGAGGCGATGAAAATCGACGAGGCGCTGGTGCACGTGAAGGTGTACCCGAATCGGCCGGATTGCTTGGGATTGATCGGCATCGCGCGCGAGCTTGCCGCCATGCTGGATTTGACGCTGGTGCTGCCGGAGACCGCCGCGCCACGAGAATTGACCAAGGATATAATCCCGGTTGAGATCCTGGCGCCGTCGCTGTGCACGCGCTACACCTGCCAGGTGATCCGCGGAATCCGCATCGAAAAATCGCGCCCGTGGATGGCGAGCCGTCTGATGGCGGCGGGCCTGCGGCCCATCAACAACATCGTCGACATCACCAACTTCGTAATGCTGGAGTGGGGGCAGCCGCTGCATGCCTTCGACCTGGATCGGGTGCGCGAAAAAATCGTGGTGCGGCGCTTTGCACCCGGCGAAACTTTGCGATTGCTCGACGGGCGCTCGGTAGGTGAAGCGGGCGAACACGCGCCGCTGGCGATCGCCGACGCGCACGCCCCGATGGCGCTCGCGGGAATCATGGGCGGCGAAATGTCGGGCATTTCCGAAACCACCGCTGATGTGTTGCTGGAAGCCGCGCATTTCGAACCCACGGGAATACGGCTGAGCAGCAGACTCTTGGGCGTCAGCAGTGATTCCTCGTATCGTTTCGAGCGGGGCACGGATCCGAATGAGACGCTCGAAGGGGCGCGCGACCGGGCCACGGCGCTGCTGTTTTCGGAAGCCTCGGCGCAATCGGCCGGACAGGTTACGGATGCGTATCCAACACCCGCGCGTCGAGCTGTGTTCGCCTTGTCGGCGGAACGCGTGAGCAGCTATCTGGGAATTCCCGTCACGGGCGAACAAGTGATCGCGTCGCTCACGAAGCTGGGCTGTAACTGTTCCGAAGACTTGGCGCACATTGAAGTTCCGACGCGGCGTGTCGACGTGAACGACGCGGTGGTGCTGATCGAAGACGTCGCGAGGGTGCTAGGCTACGAGGCGATCACGCCATCGGCCAGCGCCGAAACGCCGACGGCGGGCACAACGACGGCTCTGGATGAAGCGCGCGGCATGGCGCGAGCGGCGCTGACAGGCTCCGGGTTCCTGGAAATCCGGGGCGTACCGCTGGAACCCCTGGATGGCGAAATGAAATTTTCGCAGCTCACGGGCACATCGCTGACGCTGGCGAATCCGCTCAACGCGGATCTTGCGCGCCTGCGCCGGTCGCTGGTGCCGTTCCTGGTGAAGACCGCGATATACAACGGCTCGCGGCGCGCGGTGAACTTTCGCTATTTCGAGATCGACAAGATCTTTTCGCGGCCGGCCAAAGATCCCGAGGAACATTGGGGGCTGGGCATCCTGCTCGGCGGATCGCTGAATGACGCGGATTGGTCCACGCGCCGCGAATGCGATTTCTTCGATTTGAAGGGCACGGTGGAATCCGTGCTCGAAGCCCTGCGCGCGCCGCGGGCATCCTTCGTGCCGGTATCGGTCGAAGGCTATGCGGAAGGCACGGCGGCACGGGTATTGATCCACGGCGAACCGGTCGGGATGATCGGGCAAGTCGCGCCGGAGCTGCTCGCGGCAGAGCGCATTTATCAGCCCATCTTTGCGGCCGAGATCTTCATCGAGCCGCTCGTCGCGGGTTCGCGAACGGATGCCATTTTCGAAGCGCTGCCGCGCTTCCCCGGGGTCTTTCGCGATCTTTCGTTCGTGGCGAAACGAAGCGTGCCCTATGCGGATTTGGAACAGGCGATTCGCGCGGCGGCTGGGCCGCAGCTCGAATCGGTGGAATGTATCGACGTGTTTGCGGGAAAGGGAATCGCTCCCGATCAGCGGAGCATAGCGGTGTCGATGGTATTTCGCGCAGCCGACAGGACGCTTTCTTCGGATGAAATAAATACGGCGGTCGACCGGATCGTGGAACGGCTCGGTAAAGAATTTTCCGCGGAGCTGCGGAGCCGCTAGCTGAAATCCACGTCTGGCGGGTCGATCATCACGCGCATCGCCAGCCGCCCCAACACCCACGTGAACGCGGAGTCGCATAATGGAAAAGAGCATGGCTGACGCGACGAGTAAGAAGGCATTCATCTGCGGCATTACGGGGCAGGATGGATCGTATCTAGCGGAGCTGCTGCTCGCCAAAGGGTACGAAGTTCACGGGATGATCCGGCGCACTTCGACCTTCAATACCGACCGGCTCGATCATTTGTACGGGGATCCTCACGAACGGGGTGCGCTGCGGCTGCACTATGGCGATCTCGCAAATGCGGCGCGCATGCGCCATTTGCTGGGGGAGATCCAGCCCGACGAAGTTTACAATTTGGGTGCCCAGTCGCACGTGCGCGTGAGTTTCGATCAAGCGGAATACACCGCCGACATCGTCGCGACCGGGGCTTTGCGCCTCCTGGAAGCATTTCGCGACTATGCTCGGGAAAGCGGCCGCAATCCGCGCTTTTACCAAGCGGGTTCTTCGGAAATGTTCGGGGCCTCTCCCCCGCCGCAAAATGAGCAGACGCCTTTCTATCCGCGCAGCCCTTACGCGGTCAGCAAAGTCGCCGCGCATTGGTACGGCGTGAACCAGAGGGAAGCGTACGGGCTGTTCATCAGCAACGGGATTCTGTTCAATCACGAATCGCCGCGGCGAGGCGAGACCTTCGTGACGCGCAAGATCACACGCGCACTCGGCCGCATCAAGCTCGGCTTGCAAAAGAAGCTATACCTTGGCAACCTGGACGCCCGGCGCGACTGGGGCCATGCCGCCGATTACGTCCGCGCCATGTGGATGATGCTGCAGCACGATGTTCCCGGCGATTTTGTGGTGGCGACCGGCGAGAGCCACTCTGTGCGCGAGTTCTTGGATATGGCCGCCGGGATCGCGGGCGTCGATTGGAAGACGTGCGTGGAAAAAGATCCGCGCTACTTCCGTCCGACCGAGGTCGACGCGCTCGAAGGCGATGCGAGCAAGATCCGAAGTACGCTGGGCTGGAAGCCCGAGATCAATTTCGAAGAGTTGGTTCGATCGATGGTCGAATGCGATCTGGAGCTCGCGCGCCAGGAATTGACACTGGCCCGGGCAGGGCATCAGGTAGCGCAGCGCGGAGGGGTGCATGGCTGACCTCCTGAATACGACCCGCCGCATTTTTGTCGCCGGTCACCGGGGGCTAGTGGGATCGGCGATCGTACGGCGTCTCGAAGCTTCGGGCTGCCGCAATTTGCTGGTCCGGACGCGTGCGGAGCTCGACCTTAGGCAACAAGCTGAGGTGCAGAGATTCTTCGCGAGTGAGAGGCCAGAACTCGTATTTCTCGCGGCCGCGAAGGTCGGCGGGATCATGGCGAACGCCACCCAACCGGCCGAGTTCCTGTATGAGAATCTCGCCATTCAGAACAACGTCATTCATTCTGCTTGGAAGCACGGCACGCGCAAGCTGGTGTTCTTGGGCTCGTCCTGCATTTATCCGAAGTTCGCGCCGCAGCCGATTCGCGAGGAGTCGCTCCTGACCGGGCCGCTGGAACCGACGAACGAAGCGTATGCCATCGCGAAGATCGCGGGGTTGAAGTTGTGCGCGGCATATCGCTCGCAATACGGCTTCCCCGCCATCAGCTTGATGCCGACGAATCTGTACGGGCCGGGAGATCATTTCGATCTTGAGAAATCGCATGTGCTGCCGGCGCTGATCCGGCGTTTCCACGAAGCGCGGATTCACGGCGCTCCGGAAGTGACGCTGTGGGGAACCGGTACTCCGCGCCGCGAATTCCTGCACGTCGACGATCTGGCGGCTGCCGCTTGCTTCCTAGTCGAGAACTACGACGGCGCCGAGCCGCTGAACGTCGGCACCGGCGAGGATGTGACCATCGCGGAGCTGGCCGCGCTGGTGGCGCGAGTTGTTGGCTACCGGGGGCGCATCGCGTATGACTCGTCGAAGCCCGACGGCACGCCCCGCAAATTGCTCGATGTCTCGCGCATTCACGCGCTCGGCTGGCAGGCGCGCATCACGCTCGAGGAAGGGATCCAATCGACCTACGAATGGTATTGTACGCAGAAGGATTGTGCACACGAGCCCGGCGCAGAGACGGGCACGACTGTGTCACGATGAGAGTTCATGCCCGACCCGACACGCCGCCAACGACTTCTAAGCGTTCTAGGAAAAGTGACCACTGCGCAGATTCCTTCGGATGACAGCGAATCGCTATTCGAGAGCGGCTTGCTCGATTCCTTCGCGCTGCCCGACCTAGTTTCTGCAATCGAGGAAGAGTTTTCCATCAAGGTTCCCGATCGCGATTTGAACCCGCGCAAGTTCGATTCCGTGGCGCGCATGGAAGCCTATCTCGAAGAACACGGCGCTTAAGTTCGTCCCATGCCGGCCTACCTTCATGCTTTCGGCGCGTATGTGCCGGAGCGAATCGTCACCAACGAAGAAATCGGCGCGCGCGTGGGCAAAACTCCCGCGTGGATCGAGAGTGTCTCCGGAATTCGTGAGCGCCGATGGGCCGCAGCGGACACCAGCGTCGCCGATCTTGCGGTCGCATCCGCTCAGGATTGCCTGCGCAATGCGGGAGTGCAGCCTTCCTCGCTCGGGATGATCATCGTCGCGAGCGGCAGCGGAGCGCGCGGATTTCCCGGTCCCGCCGCGGCGGTCGCGGCGCGACTCGGCCTGGAGGGAACGCCAGCACTGGATGTTCCGATGGCCAGCGCGGGTTCGCTATTCGGCTTGGTGCTCGCCGCAAAGATGACGGAAACGTTCGGCGACGTCCTAGTGATCGGCGCCGAGAAGATGTCGGCCGTGATCGAAATGAACACATTGGATGCGAATACAGCCGTGCTTTTTGGCGACGGAGCTGGCTCGGCACTGGTGAGCGCGCGGCTGGGGCGATGGGAAACTCTGGACGCGGCGCTGCATACCGACGGCCAGTTTCGCGAAGATTTGGCATGGGATGGATCGTCGGCTCTGCGCATGAACGGGTTGAGCGTGATCCTGCAGGCGTCGCGAAAAATTCCAGCCGCGATCTCGGAGGTACTAGCACGCCAGAAGGTCGCCGCTGGCGACGTACAAGTATTCCTGTTGCATCAGGCCAACCAGAATCTGCTGACTCGAGTCGCCAAGGCCTTAGGCGCCGCGCCCGAAAAAGTATTCTCGAATGTGAGTCGCTATGGCAACACGTCGTCGGCTTCCATGCTGATTGCCGCCGCTGAATGGGCGGCGCAGAATCCACCGGCGGGAGACATCGTGTTCGGAGCGTTTGGCGCGGGATTCCACTGGGGCGCGCTGCTCGCGCGTTCCCGCTGAAAGGCTCGGCGCGCGCAACTACTCTTCCGCGGCCAGTTTTCTTTGTTCCGGGCTGCGACTCTGCGCCACCAGGTTGGTCGCCCGCAGCAGCGATTCAAACGTACCCGCGTCGGTCCACCAGCCATCAACCGATGAATACGTCATGGTGCCTTCGCGAATGTAGGCGTTGTTGACGTCCGTAATTTCCAGTTCGCCACGTCCGCTGGGGACCAGTTCTTTGACCTTTTCGAACACCGTACCGTCATACATGTAAATGCCGGTAACGGCGTAGTTCGATTTCGGATTTCTGGGTTTTTCCTCGATGCCGACAATCCGCGCGCCGTCCATTTCAGCCACGCCGAAGCGCTCCGCGTCGGGCACTTGTTTCAGGAGAATGCGCGCGCCGCGCTCCTGTTGCTGGAAGGCTTCCACGGCGTCCTTAATCGGGTTCTCCAGGATGTTATCGCCGAGGATCACGCAGATCTTGTCGCCGTCCGCGAAGTGTTCGGCCAGAGCGAGCGCATCGGCGATGCCGCCCTCGCCTTCCTGATACGTGTAATTCAGATGGGCGAGCCCGAATTCTTTTCCATTCGCCAGCAGGCGCAGGAAATCGCCGGAATTCCGTCCGCCCGTCACCAGCAGGATGTCTCGAATCCCCGCGTCGACCAGCGTCTGGATCGGGTAATAGATCATCGGCTTGTCGTAAATCGGCAGCAGATGTTTGTTGGTGATTTTGGTCAGCGGATATAACCGGCTGCCGGTGCCGCCCGCGAGCACAATACCTTTCATCAATGAGTCCTCATTTCCGTCACGAGGATTTAGCGGTGGCCGCCGCTCCGTGAATTTCCTGTAAGCTCCACACACGCACCGGGTCCCGGCGGCGTGAGGCGACCGCTTCGGCGGCAGCGCGAGCCCCACTCATCGTCGTGATGCAGGGGACACGGTAGGCGACCGCGTGCTTGCGGATTGCTTTTTCGTCGCTGAACGCGTGCGCCCCGCTGGTGCCCGTATAGATGACCAGATCGAGAGATCCCGCCTTGAGCAGGTCCACCGCATTGGGACGTCCCTCGTTCACTTTGAAAATTGTTTTCGCAGTGAGGCCCGCTGCCCGGATAGCGGCGGCCGTGCCGCGCGTGGCAGCGACTTCGAAACCCAGTTCGTGGAAACGTTGCGCTACCGCGACGGCGCCCGGTTTGTCCCGATCGTTCACACTGATAAACACGAGTCCGCGGTCCGGCAGAGGGGTCCCGGCGCTCACCTGGGCCTTCGCGAACGCTTCGCCGAAATTTTCGCCGACGCCCATAACTTCGCCCGTCGAGCGCATCTCGGGTCCCAGCGTCGGATCGACGCCGGGGAATTTATTGAACGGGAACACCGGCGATTTCACGAAATATTGAGGGACATCGAGAACACCGCGCGCGTCCGTGAAATCCGAAATCTTCTTGCCGAGCATTGCGCCGACTGCAATCTTCGGCAGCGCCACGCCCGTCGCCTTGCTGACGTATGGGACTGTGCGCGACGCGCGCGGATTCACTTCGAGGACGTAAACCTTGCCGTCCTTTACCGCATATTGGACGTTCATCAGCCCGATGACGTTCAGCGCGCGCGCCAGCTTCTCGGTGTAACTCCGAATCGTCGCGACCACGTCGGGCGCGAGGGAGGTGGCCGGCAGCACGCAGCTTGAATCACCGGAGTGCACACCCGCTTCCTCGATGTGCTCCATGATGCCGGCGATCAGCACCGCGCCGGTGGTATCGGCCAGCGCGTCCACGTCCACCTCAGTAGCATCTTCCAGGAACCGATCGATCAGCACCGGGCGGCTCTGCGAGAACGACACGGCTTCCTGCATATAGCGGCGCACGGTGTCTTCGTCGTAGGCGATCACCATGGCACGGCCGCCCAGCACGTAGCTGGGCCGCACCAGCACCGGATAGCCTATGGAGCGTGCGATGGCACACGCCTCCTCCGGGTTGGTCGCCGCGCCGTTTTCAGGAGAAGGAATTTTCAGGTCGTTGAGAAGCTTTCCAAAGAGCTTGCGGTCTTCGGCCAGATCGATGTTGGCCGGATCGGTGCCGATGATCGGGACGCCCGCGTTTTTCAGGGGAATCGCCAGCGTCAGCGGCGTCTGCCCGCCGAACTGCACGATCACTCCGTCGGGCTTTTCGGTGTCGCAGATGTTGAGCACTTCTTCGAGCGTCAAGGGCTCGAAGTACAACCGGTCGCTGGTGTCGTAATCGGTCGACACGGTTTCCGGATTGCAGTTGACCATGATCGATTCAACTCCGAATTCCTGCAGCGCGAAGGACGCATGGCAGCAGCAGTAATCGAACTCGATGCCCTGGCCGATGCGATTGGGGCCGCTGCCCAGGATCATGATCTTTTTGCGCGAGGAAACGTCGGCCTCGCACTCCGACTCGTAACTGGAGTAGAGATACGGCGTGAAACTTTCAAATTCGGCCGCACAGGTATCCACACGGTTGAAGACGGCCTTTACGCCAAGCGCCTTCCGCTTCTCGCGAACCTTCATGGGCGTGGAAGTCCAGCAGCGTGCCAGAAAACTATCCGAGATGCCGTCGCGCTTGGCCTCGAGCAACTGCTCCCGCGTGATCTCTTCGGGCTTGGTCAAGGCGAGCGTTCTCTCCAGATCCATCATTTCCCGCACCTGGCGCAGGAACCACGGATCGATCGAAGTCAGCTCGTGGACCTGTGTTTCGGTGTAGCCGCGCGAGAAGGCGTGACGGATGTAGCCGAGCCGGTCGGGGTTCGGCGTGATCAGACGCGCCTCAATCAGTTCGTCGACGAACTTCACGGCGCCATCGGCCTTGCCGGTTTCGAGGCTCCGCATGCCCTTGCCGAGGGCCTGTTTAAACGTTCTGCCGATCGCCATCACCTCACCGACGCTCTTCATCTGCGTGCCGAGCACGGGTTCAGCGCCGGGGAATTTTTCGAACTGCCAGCGCGGGATCTTTACCACCACGTAGTCAATGGTTGGTTCAAAGCAGGCCGGCGTCTTGCGCGTGATGTCATTTTTGATTTCATCCAACCGATAACCGACGGCCAGCTTCGCGGCGATCTTGGCGATGGGAAAGCCGGTAGCCTTGGAGGCGAGCGCCGAACTGCGCGACACGCGCGGATTCATTTCGACGATCACCATGCGCCCGGTCTTGGGATCGATGGCGAATTGCACGTTCGATCCGCCCGTATCGACACCGATTTCGCGCAGGCAGGCGAGCGCGGCGTCGCGCATCATTTGATACTCGCGATCGGTCAGCGTTTGCGCGGGCGCCACCGTGATCGAATCGCCTGTGTGCACGCCCATGGGATCGAAGTTCTCGATGGAGCAAACGATGATGCAGTTGTCGGCCAGGTCCCGCATCACTTCCAGCTCGAATTCCTTCCATCCGAGCACGCTCTCCTCGATGAGGACCTCGTGAACGGGGGAAAGATCCAGGCCGCGCTCCAGAATCTCTTCGGCTTCCTCGCGGTTGTAGGCGATGCCGCCGCCCGTGCCGCCCATGGTGAAACTGGGCCGCAGAATCACCGGGTATCCGATGCGCGCGGCGAACTCCAGTCCCTTGTCGATCGAATTGATCAATTGGGATTGCGGAAGCTCCAGTCCAATCTTCCGCATCGCGTCCTTGAAGAGCAGCCGGTCTTCGGCCTTCTTGATGGAATCGAGCTTCGCGCCGATCAGTTCGACGCCGTATTTATCGAGCACGCCTGCTTCGGCGAGCGCCACCGAAAGGTTCAAACCGGTCTGGCCACCAACGGTGGAAAGCAGCGCGTCGGGACGTTCGCGGCGAATGACTTCTTCCGCATATTCGACGGTGAGCGGCTCCACATAGGTTCGATCCGCCAAATTCGGATCCGTCATGATGGTGGCCGGATTCGAATTAATCAGCACCACCTCGTAGCCTTCCGAGCGCAATGCCTTACAAGCCTGCGCGCCGGAATAATCGAACTCACACGCTTGGCCGATGATGATCGGTCCGCTGCCCACAATCAGAATGCGATGGATATCGTTACGGCGAGGCATCGATTAAGGGCGCGCGGGCCAGTCGCCCGTCTCCATGAGCTTTACGAAATCGTCGAAAAGATAGCGCGAATCGTGGGGCCCGGGCGCGGCTTCCGGATGATACTGCACGCAGAACACCGGGTAATTGCGATGCCGAAAGCCTTCGAGCGTCTCGTCGTTCAAATTCACGTGGGTGATTTCCAGATCGTTGAGATTCAGCGAATCCGGATCCACCGCGAATCCATGATTGTGCGAGGTGATCTCCACCTTGTTGGTCACTTTGTTCAGCACCGGGTGATTGGCTCCACGATGCCCGAACTTCAGTTTGTAAGTCTTGCCGCCGAGCGCGAGACCCAGAACCTGATGGCCCAGGCAGATGCCGAAAATCGGCACTTTCCCGACGATTTTCCGCACTTCAGCCGCCTGATGCGTCAGCGGCTCGGGGTCGCCGGGACCGTTCGATAGAAACACGCCGTCGGGCTTCAGCGCCAGCACGTCCTTGGCGGAGGTCATGGCCGGAACCACCGTCAGCCGGCAGCCGGCGTGCACCAGCCGGCGCAGGATGTTGCGCTTCATGCCGAAATCGTAGGCGACCACGTGGAAACGGACCTCCGCGGGATCGGAATCCAATTCCGAGGGAGAACACGGTACGACTGATTTGTCCCACGGGTAAATGGTCGGGGTCGAAACGCGCGTCGCCAGATCCAGCCCAGCCATTGAGGGCGAATTCCTCGCTTTCTCGATTAACTGTTTGAGGTAGGGGGCGCTGGCACCCCTTGCGGTCCCGGAAAGCACGCCGCGCATCACGCCGCGTGAGCGCAGGTGACGCACCAGACGGCGCGTGTCGATCCCTGAAATCACCGGGACGCTGGCGTCTGTCAGAAATTGCTGCGCGGTTTCATCGGCGCGCCAATTACTCGATAGTGGCGAGAACTCGCGGACCACCAAGCCTTCGATGTAAGGCTTGGCGGCTTCGTTATCGCCTTCGTTCGCTCCGTAGTTGCCGATCTGCGGATAGGTAAGAACGACAATCTGGCCGGCATAGGAGGGATCGGTGAATACTTCCTGATAGCCGGTGATCGCCGTGTTAAAAACGACTTCGCCTGTTCGTTCTACGGGCGCACCAAAACTCAGCCCCTCGAAGACTGTTCCGTCTTCCAGGGCGAGGACTGCCGTGTTCAAGCGGGTGTTGCCTCCAGGTCCGGGGGTAACTTCTATTTGACCACAGCGCGGCATCTCACATCCACCCTGTAAACTAATACTAAGTTCCCGTCCGATGATCACCCAGGCCGCGATTGCCACATTTGACTCGCTGGATCTCGATTGCGGAGTCACGCTCGCGCCCGTCAACGTCGCTTACGAAACCTATGGCGAGCTGAACGCACAGAAGAGCAACGCGATCCTCATCGAGCACGCTTTTTCGGGCGATGCGCATGCCGCGGGCGAAGACGGATGGTGGTCGAACATGATCGGGCCGGGCAAAGGATTCGATACGGATCGTTATTTCATGATCTGCGCCAACGTGATCGGCGGCTGTCGCGGCACCACGGGTCCCGGTTCCATCAATCCGGCGACCGGCTGCCCTTGGGCCATGTCGTTTCCGCCGATTACGATCGCGGACATGGTCCGCTTGCAGAAAAAATTGATCGATCATCTGGGCATCGCGCGGCTTCTTGCCGTTGCAGGCGGGTCGATGGGTGGCATGCAGGCGCTCGAATGGGCCGTTGCCTATCCGGACTGCGTGCTGGCCGCGCTGCCGATCGCCACCACGGCACGCCACAGCGCCCAGCAGATCGCCTTCAACGAGGTCGGCCGGCAGGCCATCATGGCCGATCCGGACTGGAACGAAGGTAACTACTACGATCGGCGTCCGCCCGCGCGCGGTCTTTCCGTCGCCCGCATGGTTGGCCACATCACCTACATGAGCGACGAAAGCATGCGCCAGAAATTCGGGCGCCGCGTGCGCGCCGGTCAGAACAAGTTTGAAGTTGAGAGCTATCTCCACTACAGGGGCAGCCAGTTCGTCGAGCGTTTCGACGCCAATTCGTACATCTACATCACGCGGGCCATGGATAGTTACGACCTGACGCAGCGTGGTTCGCTGCCCAAGTTGTTCGAAAACATCCGTACGCGTTTCCTGGTACTGAGCTTCACGTCGGATTGGCTGTACCCGGCCTACCAGTCGCTCGAAATCGTCAGTGCTCTGCGCAGCCGCAATTGCGACGTCGCTTACTGCAATTTGAACTCACAGTACGGCCACGACGCTTTTCTGGTAGAAGTCAATGAACAGGCGGACCTGGTGCGAGGGTTTCTGGCCAGCACGTTCCGGGAGGCCACGAATTGAGAACCGGCGGTTCGAGGACCGGCATATTGAGGACAAATCTTGGGCGTTCGTGACATTTACGGGCGCAGCGATTACGCCATCATCGGCGAGTTGGTCGAGCCCGGCACCCGCGTTCTCGATCTGGGGTGCGGCGCGGGCGAACTGCTCGCGTGGATGAAGGAGAACAAGAAGGTCGACGGCCGCGGCGTCGAAATGGTGAGCGCCGACGTGCAGAAGGCGATCGCGCGCGGAGTCTCCGTGTATCAAGGCGATCTGGAATCGGCGCTCGAGGATTATCCGGACGGCGCGTTCGACTACGTAATTCTGAGCCAGACATTGCAGCAGACGCAGCATCCCCTGAAGGTCCTGCGCAGCATGTTGCGCATCGGCCGGCGGGCTATTGTCGCGTTCCCGAACTTCGCCCACTGGCGTGTCCGCATGGCTCATTTGTCGAGCGGACGCTCACCGCGAACGGATCTGTTTCCCTACGAATGGTACGATTCGCCGAACATCCATTTCCTGACGGTGCTCGATTTTGAGCTTCTCGCGCACAAGGAAAACTGGAGGATTGAGCGGCGCGTGTTCCTTGCGGGGCACCGCCGGGTGACCATGTTCCCGAATTTGATGGCCGAAGTGGCCGTCTTCCTGTTCTCGGCGAGCGAGCAGGACGCGAAGAAGCGCACAACCTGACGCATCGTCTTCATGCACCAGACTTCTTCATGCCCCACACCTTCGGCGTAAGCTCTCGCGACACCGGCCAGCGCCTGGATCACTATTTGCAGGCACAGCTGCCGCAGTACAGCCGTTCGCGCCTGCAAAATTGGATCAAGGACGGTCTGGTACTGGTTAACGGCGCTCCGGCCAAGGCGTCGTCGATCCTGCGTGGCGGCGAAAACATCGAAGTTACGCCCGGAGAATTGCCTCCGCTGCGCGCCGCCCCGGAAGATCTGCCGCTCGACATTCTCTACGAGGATGACGCCGTCATCGCCATCAACAAACCTGCCGGTGTCGTGGTGCACGCAGGCGCGGGAAATCATTCCGGGACGCTGGTGAACCGTCTGGTACACCACTTTGGGTCGCTCTCGAAGGTCGCGGGCGACGTGCGGCCGGGCATCGTTCATCGGCTCGATAAAGGCACGAGTGGCGTCCTGCTGGTCGCGCGAACCGACGCGGCTCATCAGGCCCTGGCGGCCCAATTTTCCGGCCGCACCGTGGAGAAAACGTATCTGGCCCTGGTGCACGGTCATGTGCGCGCCGACTCCGGACGCATTGCCACGCCCATCGAACGCGACTCGCTCCGCCGCACACGCATGACGACAAAGACGGGAGCGGGCCGCACCGCGCTCACCGAGTATCGGGTCCGGCAACGTTTCCAGAAATATACGCTTCTCGAAGTCCGCATTCACACGGGCCGCACGCATCAGATTCGGGTTCATTTGGCCAGCGTCGGGCATCCCGTGGCGGGCGACCGCTTGTATGGCGGTCCAGCAGCGCCGAGGATTTTTCTTCATGCCTGGCGCATCGTGTTTACCACTCCGGCAACCGGCGCCCGAATCGTCGTCGAGGCCCCGCTGCCCGCCGACTTGAACCAATGGCTCGCGAGCCTATAATGAATAGGCTCCATGAAACTCTCGGCATTTATTTTGGTCGCGGCGGTTTTGCTACGCGCCCAGGCGCCCTCCGCGACGTCGCGCAAGGCTCCCGCGCCGGCGAAGCAGACGTTTTCCGAGGAAGATCCAGGCAGCCGCATCACGCTCGACGTCACGCGCGTGAACATGCTGTTTACGGTGTCGGATAAAAAGGGCCGCTTCGTCACCAACTTGTCCAAGGACGATTTCGATATCTCGGAGGCCAAGAGGCCGCAAAACATTCTCGAATTCACCGCCGAAACCGATTTGCCCCTGCGGATCGGTATTTTGATCGACACCAGCAACAGCATCCGCGACCGTTTTCGCTTCCAGCAGGAAGCGGCCACGGATTTTGTAAATACCGTCATCCGCCCCGGCCAGGACAAGGGCATGCTGGTGAGCTTCGACAATTCCGCCGAGCTGGTGCAGGATCTCACCGATAGCACCGAGGCTCTCGGCAAGGCCATTCGCGGCTTGCGGCCCGGTGGTGGGACGGCCCTTTTCGACGCGATCTATTTCGCGTGCCGCGAAAAGCTGATGATGGATCAGCCGCGCGACAAATTTCGCCGCGCGATGGTCATCCTGAGCGATGGAGAGGACAACGACAGCCGCTACTCGCGCGATCAGGCGCTCGAAATGGCGCACAAGGCCGACGTTGTCATCTATTCCATCTCGACGAACATCACGCACAATCCGACCGATGGCGATAAGATTCTGCGCTATTTCGCCGAGGAAACCGGTGGGCTGGCGTTTTTTCCCTTCAAGGCCATGGATCTGGCGCAGTCCTTCGAGAACATCGCCAACGAGCTGCGGCATCAATACAATCTCTTCTACCGTCCGGAGCCTCTCAAGACGGACGGTTTGTATCACACTGTCGATATTCGCGTGAAAGGCCGCAAGGACCTGATTGTCCGCGCACGCCACGGTTACTACGCGCCGAAACTCTAGCGGCAACCTGAACGCGAGATCCAAGCCGGCGGCGCTAAAATAAACTTGCCATGCGCTATCTGGTACGTGCCCGCGTCAAACCCGGCCGCGAACGGGCTCTTCTCGAAGCGATCGAGAACGGGGCTCTTGGGCGCGGTTCGGTCGCTGGGGATGAATACTTCCGAAATATGGAGCAGGCTCGATTGTGCGAGGACGGCACCGCGCGCTGGGTGGAGATCTGTTTTTGCTATACGCCTCTTGCGGAGGAGCGCCCTTACTGGGAGAAGTACTTCGAGCTCACTCGCGTCCAGGATGCGCACGATCGCCGTAAATGCCGCGATCGGAACGGCTCGGAGCCATGGGCGTGCGAAGGTTGCGACTGCACCGTTCACTTGGAGCAAAAGCTCGATACGATGGGCGAATCGTTTCTAGCGTCTCTGCGGCGCGCCGTCGCGGAATGCACGGGCGAGGCGGCCCGCGCGCAAACTACGGATGGTAGGGACCGCTCTTCAGCTCCGCCTGCGAATCCGCTTCGGTCTTCGGCGGCGTGACTTTATCGGGATCGATCCGGACCATCAGATAGCGGATGTGGTCGTCGATCTTCGTGAACCAGTGCCCGACGCCGGCCGGAATAATCACTACGTCTCCCGGTTTTAGTTGATAGGTTTTCCCATTCCGGATCGTCGCGCCGTTGCCTCCCGGGCCGTTGAGCAGCTTCACCGCGCGATCGTCGGCCGGACGCTTCTTCAAATCCGTGATATCCGGTCCGGTGACGAGCGTCGCTTCGCCGTCGATCACGTGATACACCTCACTCACCAGGTCGTGCTCGGCCACGGCGTTGGGCGTCGTGAATTTTCCGCGATAGACCAAGCCGATATCGACGTTGCTGTGGCCCACGTCCACCGCGCGGACTTGCTGGTCGGCGACGCCGAGCCCCGCCGGAACCCGGTTGAAATAGGCCTGAATCTCGTCGTTCTTGATATAGGTGGCCTGGCACTGATTGCAGCTCGGCTTGGATTCCTGCGCGAAAGCGATCCCTGCGAGCGCCATCCCGCCCATCGTCAACATTGCCAGTTTGTTCTTCATTTTCGACTCTCCCGTTCGCGGCGCCCTTCCTAAGTCCGCGAAAACGCCTGCACTTCCTTGGGAAACAATTCTTCCACAGCTACGCGCCGCGCGGCCACTCCCTGCTCGAACGCGTACTGCAGAAACGTGTCCAGCGTGCGCCGGTTCGCCTCCATCCCGTAGGGCCAGAAGTCTTCGCCGAATACGCGCTTGGCTTCGCGTACTGCTTCGAACGCCCAGGCAAAAGGGATGCGCGAGCTGTTTGCGCTGTCGATGTGGCGCAGCGTGTTGGCCTTGGCTTGCTCGAATGTTTTGTAAAGATTGGCGGCAACCCACGGATGGCGGTCCAGTACGGCGTTCTTAATCACGATGACGTGCATGATGGGAAAGACTCCGGTTTCGCGATAGTACGCTTCTTCGAGCGCCCGGGTCTCCGGCCACATGCGAACGATGCGCGGATCTCCCGACAGGAACGCATCCGGCTCGCGCGCGGAAATCATCGCATCCAGTTCGCCCGCGAGCATCATCTCGTTGAGCGATCGATCCGCCACGTGTTCGATCTCGATGCCCGGAGGCAGCGAAAGCGTCACCTTTTCCTTGCGCCCCGCCTCGTTCACGCCCGCCTGCACCCAGCGGACATCTTGCAGCCGCAGGTCCCCGTGGTGTTGCAAGTATCCGCGCGCGTAGGTGCACGCCGTTTGCGCCCACTCCGGGATGCCGACGCGCCGGCCGGCGAGATCCTTGGGCCCCCGAATGCCCTTTGCCGCCCCGACATAAACCGCCGATTGACGAAACACGCGCGATGGAAAGACGGGAATCGCGCGAAAGGGCGCAACGCCCGCGGCCACCAGCGATACGTATTTGCCGAGCGCGAATTCCGAGACGTCCCATTCTCCGAAATGCAGCATGCGGAAGAAGATCTCTTCCACGGGAAGCTGCAAAATCGTCAAGTCGATGCCTTCCGGACGAACGCGCCCGCGCAGCACGTCGCTGATGTGATCGAAATAGGTGACCGCCATGGTCAGCGGAATATCCGGCACGCGGGCTCCCTTTTCTGGCTCCAAAGACGATGCCTTCGAAAAGCGCCTTACTTCTTCGACATCAGTTCCAGCTTGTCGGCAGGCACTCGGTTCTTGCGAACGTCAGAGGTTTTCGCCTTCGGTCCGTATTTGACTTTATCAGACGGCGGGGAGGAAGAACTCGAATCCTAGATTCCGGGCTTAGCAAACCGCCAGCAGGCGTTCCTTGAGCGTCGCCTGCACTTCCTCGGACAGCTTACGGCCTTGCTGCGCGACGTAAAACACGTCGATCGCGCGGTGGCCCTTGGTGTCGATCAGCACCACGTCGATGTTGCACGACGTCGAGGAAAACACCGTCGCCAGGCTGTACAGCAACCCGGGCCGGTCGTCCGCGCTGATCTCCACGAGCGTCGCCGTCTCGCAAGCCTCGGAGTCGAAGCCAACCGTCGGCGGCGTCCCGCGGCGCTTCCCCTCGGTCTGTGCGCGATTCCTCAGCAGACGCTGGACGTCGGTCTTGCCCGTGGCCACCTTGCGCAGCATGTCCTGCAGGCGATCCGCCTCGCTCGGATTCAAATCCAGCGTACGTTTGGGATCGGAAAAAAGAAAAGTGTCCAGGATGATTCCCTTGGCATTGGAAAACGCCTCGGCTTTCAAAATATCTACGCCGAAGCTCGATAGCGCGCCGGCGAGCGATGCGAACAGGAAAGGCATGTCTCGCGCGACGATCGTCAGCCGATAGGCGCCCTCGGCTCGCTCGAGTTTCAACGCAACGCCCGTCGGCCGGCTCGCTTGGTACAGCCCCAGGTGTATTTCGATTTCCGCCGGAGAATGTGTACGCAAATACCGCACCGGGAAGCCCTTGATAAATTCGGCTTGCTCTGGCAGTTCCGTGGGCACGACTTGAATGCGTTCGGTTTCGAGCTCGCGCATCAGTTCCTGCTGTGTCACACGATAGACGCGCCATAGCTGTTCGAGCCGCCACGGCGTCATCGCGCCGGGATTCACGGCTGAGATGTCCGCATAGGTCATCACGGTCAGTAGCTTCAAATGCTCGATCGTTCCCACTTTGTCCGCCACCGACCGCGCCGTCGCCGGGTCGCCCAGATCGCGCGTGGTCATGACTTCGGAGAGCACTAAGTGGTTCGCCACCAGGAATTCCACCGCGTGCTGCTCGTCGGCGGGCATCTGGATACGCGCCATGACTTGGCGCGTCCAGTCTACGGACACGCGGGAATGATCTCCGCTGAAGGCGCCCTTGCCAATATCGTGAAACAATAGCGCGAACAGCAGAACGCCCGGATTATCGACTTCCGCCAGGAGCCGGGCGAAAGGAGTAAGCGCCGCATCGTCGGTTTTGCGCAGCGCGCTGAGCCGCTCGATGGTGACCAGCGTATGCTCGTCCACCGTGTAGCGATGGTAAAAATCGCGCACGACCAGGCTGACGATGCTTTCCCATTCCGGGAACACCACTTGCATGTAGCCGGTGTCCTGCAACACCCGCAGCGCCAGGGACGCGTGCGGCAAAGTGAGAATGTTCTTGAAGGTCTTCCACAGCGGGCGCGGAGTCGCGCACCAGTGCGCGAATGAGGCGCGAGCTGCTTCCAATCGCCGTTCGGTTTCAGCCGCCGCCGGAATACCGTGCCGCGCTACAAACTCCAGCAGCCGGAAAACAATCTCCGGATCGCTTTCCAGCAGCGCCGGGCTGCGCAGGAACGCCCGCTCCCGCAGGACGCTGAATTCGGCGTTCGAAAGCCGCGAACGCCAGTCACGGAACGTGGTCAGCAGCGAGCTTTCGTCGCGCTCGCATGCATCGAGCGTCCGCGTTGCCTCCCGAAAGATTACGCGGGCGTTGCGGAAATACTCACGCATCCACAAAGAGGCCATCTTCACCGGCGTGAACGGCTGCTCGGTGATGCTTTCCTGCGCCTCGAAATTCAAAATATTGCGATCGCGCCCAGCCTGATAGTGCAGGAAGCACCGCAGGGAGGAAAGAAACGCTGTGGCGGTCTCCAGGATCGTTTCGCTGCGTTGTTCCGGACGCAGCCGCGCCAGCCAGTTGATGAAATGTAAATCGCGCAGTCCGCCCGGCGTTTCCTTAACGTCCGGCTCCAGATGAAACAGCGTGTCCTGATATTTTGAATGCCGTGCGTGCGTCAGCTCGCACAAATGCCGGCCGAGTTTTTGGCTGTGTTTGGAAAGAAATCCGGGGAAGCGGCTTTCGAGCTTCGCCGAGACGTCGTAATCGCCGGACAGGAAGCGGCGGTCCAGCAGGCTGATGTTCAGTTCGATATTCTGTTCGTGCACCTCCAGGCATTCGTTCACGGTGTGAACGGAATGGCTTAAGCGCAGGCCGGCGTCCCACAGCAGGCGGACGAAGCTCGAAAGCGAATCCTTAATGCTGCCGGACAGCGCCTCGCTGTCGAGCAGAATCATGATGTCGATGTCGGAGTAGGGAAAAAGTTCGCGTCGTCCGAATCCGCCTACCGCCAGCATCGCCGCGCCTTTGGGAAACGTCGCCGCGAGAGTTGCCGAGTATGCCTCCATCGCCAAACGGTCGATCACCGCGGTCAGCCCCGCTTGCACATTCGCTGCGTTTCCAGTGGCGAAAAATTCGTTGCGGATTCGCTGCCATTCCTCGCCCGTGTGCAATTTATCAAGACTCTTCGGCGACACCTTTGGCGTCACCGAACCCGAACTGATTCCCATCGTGGCTCCCGGACTTCAGTATCACCTAACCTCAGGCGTGCTGGAAGTGAATCTCTGTGATGAGGTCAATTGAAATAATCTATAGAGATGGGCTCGTTGAAGTTTAATGCCCCGCGAAGTCGCACACTCTCATTGCCGGACACAAGCCCCAAAAGAGAATTAATGGGATCGATTCAAATTATCTATTAGGCAACCTTCAGGCGAAGCCCGGCGGAGGCCGGCACGAGTGTGAACCGTACCCTGCGGTCTTGCGCGCTGCCGTTATTCATCCAGACCAAATCCTTGTGTGAACGGGAGGCGCGATACCATAAAGGACGCACTCATGTTTACCAAGGAACAAATCGATCAGGCCGCGCGGCTCTTTGTGCAGGCGCGGCAAAACCGTATGCCGGGTCCGCGGCTTCCCGAGTCCTGCCGGCCCCCCGATGCCATAGCCGCTATCGCCATTCAGCACCGCACGCTCGAGCTTCTTGGAGAGAAGATCGGCGGCTGGAAGTGCGGTATTCCCACTCCCAACGGCGTGATGCTCGCGCCGATTACAGCTTCTACGATCTCTCGCTTTTCGCCGAGCCCCTTTCCGGGACCGAAAGCGACGATTGAGCCGGAGATCGCCTTCGTCTTGGCCCGCGATCTTCCGCCTCGCGACACCGCCTACACCGATGCGGAAATACAGGGCGCGATTCTGGAGGCTCGCTTCTGTCTGGAGTTGATCAACACGCGCTTCGCCAACAAGGGTGACGCGAGCTTTCTCGAAATCCTGGCGGATTGTTTCAATAATTGGGGACTCTTCGTGGGTCCCGTTGTGCCAAATGCGTTCAGCCGGCCGCTCGAAAGGCTCCACGCAAAAATCACCACGCCGGCCGCCACGATTTTCGACGACACACGCGCCCATCCCAGCGGGCATCCCTTGAGATCTTTCACGTGGCTGGTGCACTATCTGAATGGCCGCGGCGAAGGATTGAAAGCCGGTGATATCGTGACGACCGGCTCGTATGCCGGCGTCGTCGATGTGCCCACGGGCCAGCCCCTGCGCGTGGAACTCGAAGGCGTTGGGGCGATCGAGACCGAACTTATTTCGGCCTAGGATTTTCGTTTTACGCCCCTTCTTCACGCGAGGCCGTACAAATGTTTCGGTGAGTAAACGTTCCACGGTAAAGGTTACTCACAAGCGTTGAGACTTCGTTTTAACTCGCTGTGCATAAGGCAGTTCCAGAATTGGTCCGACGCTTGCAGCTCATGCCGCGGGCGGTCACGAGACGCCCCGAGCAATAGAGGAGATAATATGTCGGACATTTCGAATCCACACGCGCCAGATGAACCCACGCACGAAGTGGTAGAGCGTGCCAGGCACGGTCATTCGTTTATCATCGCGGGCTTGACCGCGGGTCTGGTCGTCGCGCTTGCCTGCGACGGTTATCTGCTGATGCGATCCAGCGACCTGAGGCAGGATATTGCCCGCGTTGACGAGGGCGCTCACACACAGATTTCGAAGCTGAGCGAAGCGACCACGGGCCGCATCGACGAGCAGCAGAAGGCGTGGGAGGATTTCGTCGCTCAAAAAGTGAAGGGCGTGGACGACAGCGCCACGGCCGCCATTCGCCGTGCGCGCGCCGAAGCCGACAAGAAGTCCGAAGAACTCAGCCGTCAGATCGCCGACACGCATACCGCCGTGGCCTCTCAACTCAACGAACTGAGCGAACTGAAAGATAAGACCACGTCGAAGTTCACCGAGGTTGCGACCGACGTGGATCACGTCAAGTCCAACGTCGAGAACGTGAAATCCAGCGCAGCCGCGACCCAAACCCAGCTGGATGGCACTTCCGCGGATCTCAAGCGCGTGGTCGGCGATATGGGCGTCATGAGCGGCCTGATCGCCACCAATTCGAAGGACCTCGATACGTTGCGCGCACTCGGCGAGCGGAACTATTTCGAGTTCAACGTGAACAAAGGCGGCACGCAGAAAGTCGGCGACGTCACACTGGTGCTGAAAAAGTCCGACCCCAAGCGCAACCGCTATACGGTTGACGTTCTCGCTGACGATCGGCACGTCGAGAAAAGAGACAAGACTATCAACGAACCCATTCAGCTTTATGTCGGCGGCAATTCACAGCCCTACGAGATCGTGGTCAACCAGGTGAAGAAGGACCAGATCTCAGGCTATTTGTCCACGCCGAAGATGAAGATCGCCCGCCGGTAACCCACCTTTTCTTTCGGGGATAGGGCGGGCAGCGCGCGCACGGTAGCATGGCCGTGTGCGCGCTTTTTTTTGAGCGGCGAAGTCCGCTAATCGACGAAACCCTTCCAGGTGGATCCGCGCCCGTCCCGCAACGTGAGCACGGTGCCGTCCGAGACGCCCGTCAGAGAGCGCCCTTTGCGGTCCCGAAAACGATAAACCACGCTGTTGTCGTCCGCACGCGCCGCCGACCCCAGCCATTCGTTTCCGTATTCATCCTTCAACTTGATGTGGTCGCCGTGTCCATAGCCCGAGACACGCGTCTTGGTTCTTTCTTCTTCCAGATAGAAGAATCCACCCGGGTCCTGCGTGCGTATTCGTAGGCGAGTGTGCATGCGCCCATTGTCGGTGCCGACGACGACAAAATCGATCAGGTGAAGTATTTAATCCTGTGGGGCTTGTACCCTAGCAATCGATCGGGCGTGCAGGTTTGCCCGAAGGAGAAAAGGGATTTGTGAAGGCCGCCGCGAATTCATGATACTAGTGGCTATCCCATCATGCGAGCCGTCATTCAGCGCGTTTCCAGCGCCAGGGTCACCGCCCACGTCGATACGGATCAGACCATCGCCGCCAGCATCGGCAGGGGATTGCTGGTCTTGCTCGGCGTGACGCACGCGGACACTACCGCCGACGCCGATACCCTCGTCGACAAGACCGTCAATCTCCGGGTATTTGCCGACGAAGCCGGCAAGATGAACCGGAGTCTCCTTGAAATCGGCGGAGCGCTGCTGGTGGTTTCGCAATTCACTTTATACGGCGATTGCCGCAAGGGACGCCGCCCGAGTTTCGACGCCGCCGCGCCCGCCGCAACCGCCCGTGCCCTGTATGAGTACTTCGTCGAAGGCGCGCGCCGCCGGGGAGTGCCCGTCGAAACCGGCGTTTTTCAGGCCCACATGGATGTGGAACTGGTGAACGACGGCCCCGTCACTCTAATCCTCGAGACCACTGAAAGCGCTCGATAACGTCGCGCACCGGGCCTTCTCCCGCGATGCGGCCGCGTTCGAAGAACACCGCGCGCGATGCTAAAGCCGCCGCAAATTCAGCATCGTGCGTCACCAGGATTTTGGCTTGCGGCAGACCTCGAAGAAGGTGCGCCAGTTCCCGCCGTCCGGGCGGGTCGAGCGAGGTGGTCGGCTCGTCCAATACCAGAACCCGAGGCCGCATCGCCAACACTCCGGCGATCGCCACGCGCCGCTTTTCACCGGCGCTCAAGTGATAGGGGGCCTTCGTCGCCGCCTCGCTCATCCCGACCTGATCCAGCGCCTCGCGCGCTCGCTCCGCAGTTTCGTTAGCAGATAATCCCAGATTCGCCGGCCCGAATGCCACGTCCTCGAGCACCGTCGGCATGAACAGCTGCTCGTCGGAATTCTGAAAGACCAGTCCGACGCGCGCCCTCACTTGGGCCAGCGCGTCCGCTCCCGCCGCCCCGTCGAGCCGTACGCCGCACACCTCCAGCGATCCTTCGCCGCGCAGCAAGCCGTTTAAATGCAGGATAAAGGTGGTTTTGCCGGAACCGTTCGGGCCAAAAACAGCCACGCACTCTCCGTATCGCAGTTGGAAATCCACGCCATCGAGCGCTTGGGTACCGTCCGGATAGCGATAGCGTAGACCACGCACGTTAACAACCGGCTTCGCCGTAAGCGGGCTCACCGGATCTTCCGCAGATGGAACCTCGGCTGAAACGGGCTTCATAACGCCCAGCGAACCGCCAGCGTGGCAGCGATCGATAAGCTCAGGAAGGCGACATCGCGACCCTGCAAGGGCCGTGCGGCGGGCGCCGGGTAACGTCCCGTGAATCCGCGCGCGACCATGGCCCGGTAGATGCCGTCCGCACACTCCCACGACCGGGCGAACAACACGCCCACAGCACCGGCGGAAGCGTGAAAGCGGCGGATCAGACCTTGGTCGCGACCTGCGCCTTGCCGGGATTGCGCGGCGAGCCGCATCCGAGCAGCCTGATCCGCAACGACAAATAAATAGCGGCCCAGGAATTGGATCACCAAAACAAGCGGCTTGGGGACGTGCAGAGAGCTGAGAGCGTCTAGCAAGCGCACCCACGGCGTGGATGCCGCGAGTGTCAGCGCGGCGAGTACGGATAGAAAACTCTTGGCCGCCAGGACAAGTGCTCCGCGTGGATCGCCCGCCCACCACGTTACCAGCGCGAAGACGGCGGAGAAAGGCAGGACCAGGGCCGCGCGCCCCAGCATCGCCGAAAGAGGCAGCCGCGCGATCGCAATCGCTGCGAGGAGCAACACGAAATACGCTGCGTAGATCCACGGAATGTGTTCCGATGTGGTGGCGAGCGCCGTTAGAAAAACCAACAACGCCCCGAGTTTAGCGCGTGCGTCAACCGCATGCAGTGGGCTCGTTCCACGGCTCCAGCGCTCGACATTTGCCTGGCGAAAATCGGCCGCGTACCGCACTCAGATGCTCCCCTGCCGCGCGAGACGGTGACGGGCAAACCAGCGGGAAATCAGCAAGAGCCCGGCGTACAGAATCGCCATGCCGGCGAGGCCGAGTAGCGCTTTGTTCAGCCACACGGGATGTGCGTCGTCACGGATTGAGAGCAAAGACTGAATCCCGTCCGGCGCGGTCGAGGCGAACCCCAGACCCACGCAGGCGAGCACCGCTGCGCCAAGCACCGTCACAACGGCGAAACGCCCGCGCGGCGATTGGGCCGGCCGCACCCAGCCTGGATTTATCCGCTCGATGGCACGGATGGCGGCGACCGTGATCGCCCCTTCGATCAGTCCGCTCGTCAAAAACAGCAGCCCCGAGATCGTCAATAGTCGTTGCGAAATCGGTACACCCGAGATCATCAATTCCGTCAGCGCCAGGCTCGCGCTCAACGCCACGCTGACGAAGCCCGCCAGAAAAATAGCGGCGGATCGCGTTCGGCCGCGTCCCCACAATCGGTATGGAAGATATCCCGCGATCACGCCCGCGATCGCCATGTTCAGGATGTTCGCGCCCAGCGCCATCACGCCGCCATCTTGCAAAATGAACGCTTGCAGGATCAGGACCGCTGTCATTACGGTCGCGGCCGTGGCGGGACCGAGCGCGATGGCGAGCAGCGCCCCGCCCACCAAATGCCCGCTGGTTCCAAGCCCGACCGGAAAATTGATCATCTGCGCCGCAAAGACAAACGCGCCCATGACTCCGAGCAGCGGAATTCGGTCACCTGGATTTTCCGGCGGACGTTCCGGATCCACAGGCGATGGGCTCAAGGGGGGACCTTCCAAATCGGACTGTGCCTGCCGGGCGGCCCACGCCACGGCCGGTATCGCCGCCACATCCAGCGTGGCCCACACGGAGGGGCTCAGAAAACCGTCGGGGATATGCATGCCAGCCTATACCTTCGTAGCACACGCTGCTTGCCGGAGGGAAACGCCTTCCGTTACGCTGACGGAATGATCGTCGGCTCCGGCATCGATCTGTGCGAGGTGCCTCGCATCGAGCAAGCCATCGCGCGTCATGGCCCCAGATTTCTGGAGCGCATCTTCACGCCCCGTGAAATCGCCTATGCCGATCGCAAAGCGAATCGCGCCGAACGCTACGCCGCCCGCTTCGCCGCCAAAGAAGCCGGCATGAAAGCGCTCGGGACGGGCTGGACCGGCGGGATCGCGTGGCGCGATTTTGAAGTCGCCAATCTGCCCTCCGGCCGCCCCACGTTGCGATTCCACGGAAAAGCCGCGGAGATCGCCGAAAAGCTCGGCGTACGAAATATCGCCCTTTCCCTGACGCATACCCATGCCCAGGCCATGGCGATCGTGATCCTGGAGTCGTGAGGCTCCCTAAAATCGTCTGTCCCCTTTTTTGACCATCCTCCTAAGCCCTATAATTGTGAGTAATTAGATGCGGAAGCGGTATCTCTACGGCTCCGGCGTCGCCCTGCTGGCGATCTTGATCACGCTCCTGGTGTGGCAGGTCTCGTTCACTTTCGGCGAGTTCGGTCCTGTCACGGCCGTGCAAACGTCCGTGTTCTGGGCGGTTTCCACTCTGATTTTCCTTCTCACGGTTACGCTCGGCTTCATGCTGTTTCGCACTGGCGTGAAATTGTACATACAGCGCCAGGCGGATCGCGAGGGTTCGCGCATTCAGACGAAACTGGTCGCGGGCGCTCTGGCCCTAAGCCTGCTGCCCGTCATGTTCTTGGTCATGTTCAGCTACGTCATTCTGAACCGCAACGTAGAGAAATGGTTCAGCCGCCCAGCCGAGGGCGTCCGCACGAACCTGGTTGACGTCAGCCGCGCGCTCTCCATGGAAGTTCACGGACGTGCCCAATCGCTGGCCCAGTGGCTTGCCGCGCTGCCGGAGGTGCAGTCGGAAACGGCCGATTTCATGGCGCTCTGCCGCGATTACCGTATTGCCGCGCTGGAGATAGCCGCCCCGGATGGAACCACGCACGCGGTCTGTTCCATGACCCCGGGTTCGGCGGATGTGTACACCGCGCATGCCAAGATGGCCTCCGGCAAGATCGGTTCCGGAAGGACGGGCGAGGGCGAGTTGCTCGTGACCGTGCGGCCCGCCACGGATCTGCAGAAGACACAGCGCGAAATCGACCGCTACATGAGCGAATATGGCCAGCTCGCCGCGCAGAAGCGCAATATTCGCACGCTTTATCTTTTGTTTATTCTGGCCATCGCGTTGTTCATTCTCTTCGTGGCCACTTGGATCGCGTTGCTGCTGGCGCGCCAGATCAGCTCCCCGATTTCCGCCCTTCTCATTGCCGCTGGAGAAGTGCGCCGCGGCAACTTAAGTCATCGCGTGAAGATTCGCGCCATCGACGAGTTGGCCACGCTGGTCCGCGCCTTCAACGAAATGATGCAGGAGCTCGAAGCCAACAGCCGCGAGCTCGAAAGCCGCCGCCGTTTTACTGAAGCGATCCTCGAAAGCATCCCGACCGGAGTGATTTCCCTCAGCTCCGACGGCCGTATCCAGCGCGTGAATCGCGCCTTGCATGGACTGTTTCCTGTCGAGCAGGTCCTGCAGGCCGTGCACCTGCGCGATCTTTTCCCCCCCGAGGACACTAGCGAAATCGAGTATTTGATGAAGCGCGCGCGCCGCACCGGTGTGGCTGCGAGCCAGATCGATATTCCTTCCTCCGGTCAGGTGATGCACCTAGCCGTCACCGTTTCCGCGCTGCCCGCGCAATCCGCCGATGGCCCCGGCTTCGTCGTTGTGCTGGACGATACCAGCGAACTGCTGCGCGCGCAAAAGGCCGCCGCCTGGCACGAAGTCGCTCGCCGCATCGCCCATGAACTAAAGAATCCGCTGACACCCATCGCCTTGAGCGCCGAGCGCATCGGACGAATACTGGATCGCGGAGTGGTCACCCCCGTGGGCATGGGCGCGGATTCGCTGCGCGTGCTCCGTGAATGCGCCCGCACGATTTCCCGCGAAGTGGAATCCGTCAAGATGCTGGCTGACGAGTTTTCGCGCTTTTCGCGCTTTCCCGCCGCCAAGCCTGTTCCCTCCGATCTCAATGAAATCGTCAAAAACGGGCTCGCTTTCTTTTTGGGCCGGCTGGAAGGCATCGATCTGCGTGTCGATCTCGCACCCGATGTGCCGCCGGTCAACGTGGATCCTGAGCAGTTCAAGCGGGTCGTTGTCAACTTGGTTGATAACGCCGCCGAGGCCATGCGCGATTCCCTGATCAAACAGCTCCTGGTGCGCACCAGCGCTGCTTCCGCGGAATCCATCGAGCTTCTAGTGGCGGATACCGGCTGCGGGATTTCCGCCGCGGATAAAGAAAAACTCTTCCTCCCGTATTTTTCCACCAAGGAGCGCGGGACCGGCCTGGGCCTGGCGATCGTGAGCCATATTCTTTCCGAGCACGGCGCGCGCATCCGCGTGGAGGATAATCGGCCGGCCGGCGCCCGATTTTATCTCGATATTCCCGTGGCCGTAGGCTCTGAGATGGAGATTCGCGCGTGAGGAACACGCGCGTGCTGGTGGTCGACGACGAACCCGGTATCCGCGAATCGCTGTGCGGCGTTCTCGAGGATGAAGGGTTTCTTTGCAGCGCAGTGGAAAGCGGCGAGCTTTGCATCGCGGAACTGGGCCGCCAGGTCTACGACGTCGTGCTGCTCGACGTGTGGCTTGACGGCATGGATGGCCTGGAGACGCTTGCGCGCGTGCAGGAGATTCCCCTGGCCGAGCGCCCCGAGGTGGTCATCATTTCCGGGCACGGCACCATTGAAACCGCTGTCCGTGCCACCAAGCTCGGTGCGTTCGATTTTCTGGAGAAGCCGCTAACCATCGAAAAGGTGGTCGTCGTGATCAATAACGCGGTGCAGCAGCGGCGGCTCGAACTGGAGATCAACCGCCTGCGCGGCACCGGCGACGCCAAGCTCCGCATCATCGGAGAAAGCGTCCCGATGAAAGCGCTCCGTCAGCAGTTGACGCTGATGGCCGCCACCAACGGCCGGGTGTTGATTTTCGGGGAAAGCGGCACCGGCAAGGAGTTGATCGCTCACGCGATTCATGCCGCGAGCGCCCGTGCAGAAGAACCTTTTATTGAAGTGAACTGCGCTGCTATTCCGGAAGAGCTGATCGAAAGCGAGCTGTTCGGTCATCGCAAGGGCAGTTTCGCGGGCGCCGGGGAAGATAAGCAAGGAAAATTGCACAAGGCTGACGGCGGCACCTTGTTCTTGGACGAAGTGGGCGATATGTCGCTCAAGACCCAGGCCAAGGTGCTGCGCGCCCTGGATGAACAGCGTTTCGAGCCCGTGGGCGCATCTGAATCCATTCAGGTGGACGTTCGCGTGGTCGCTTCCACGAATAAAAATCTCGAGGAAGAAATCGAGCGCGGTAATTTCCGCGAGGATCTGTTCTATCGCCTGAACGTCATTCCCTTCTACGCGCCGCCTCTCCGGGAACGGATTGAGGACGTGCGCTTGCTGGCGGATTATTTCCTGCGCGAATTCACTACCGCGTACGGCCGCAAGCCCAAGGAACTGGCCGAGGAAGCGTTCCGCGCTCTCGAGGAGTACCCGTGGCCCGGCAACGTGCGCGAGCTGCGCAATCTGATGGAGCGCATCGTGATCATGAATCCGCAAGTGCGCATTGAAGCGCGCCATATCCCGCTCGATCGTTCCCGCCGCGCCGTCTTCGACCGTCCCATGGAGCGCTTCGGCAGCCTGCAGGAGGTTCGCGAGGCCGCCGAGCGCGACTACATACTCAAGAAGCTCGACGATGCCAAGGGCAACATCACGCGCACCGCGGAAATGCTCGGTCTGGAGCGCAGTCACCTTTATCGCAAGATGAAGGCGCTCGGCATCGCGCTTAAAGAAACCTGATGCCGCGTCCGTCGCTCGCCGCTCTGACTGGCGTCTTTCTCAAAGTCGGAAACACTACGTTTGGCGGGGGTCCGCCGACTATGGCCGCCCTCCAGCGCGAATTCGTCGATCGTTACGGGTGGCTCTCGCAGGAGGAGTACGGACTCTCCTTCGCCCTGGCTCGCGTGACGCCCGGCACGAACGTGATGGCATTCTGCGCGGCCACCGGCTGGCAGATTTTGGGATGGGCAGGAGCGCTCGCCGGCGCGCTTTCCCCCACGCTTCCTTCTGCCGTGATTGCCGTGCTCATTACCGTGGGATACGAAAACTGGCGGACCAACGCTCTCGCGCTCGCCGCTATCAACGGAACCGTCGCGGCGGTGGCCGGCATGATGCTCGCCACGGTTTATTCCCTCGTGAAGCCATATATGGGAGGCATGGGCTCACACGGGCATCGACTCATCCGCGGCGTCCGCGCGATCGCCATCTCCGGTGGGGCTTTTCTAGGACTGTGGAAGTTCGGATTGACCCCCCTGCAAATCATCGCTTTGGTCTTAGTGGTCGGATTGGTGTGGACGGATCCTGCGGACCGGGAGCAGCCGGGCCTCCCGCGTGAGGATAAGCTCCCCGCACAGGAGCGTGCTTCGCAGTGAATATCGTGGTGCTGTATTTAGTGCTCCTGAAAGCCGTGATGACGTCGTTCAGCGGTATGGCGTCGCTGCCCATGGTGCGCGACGATCTGGTTGCCCATCGGCACGTAATGACGGATCGTCAGCTCGCCACCGCCATCGTCGCCGGACGTACCGGCCCGGGTCCCAATGGCTTGTACCTGGTTAGTGTCGGTTACTTCGTCGACGGGCTGCCGGGAGCCTTCGCGGGACTAATCGCACTGCTGACGCCGGCATTTCTGGTAATCCCTCTGATGCGCTGGATGGGCGCTTACGCCAAGCTTCCGCGTGTCCGCGGAGCGATCCGCGCTGTCGTGCTGGGCAGCGCGGGTCTGCTGATGGCCGCCTCGGTACCCATGGCGCAGACGGCCGCTACCAGTCCGCTTTTAACCATAATTGTCGTCGCGAGCTTCGTTACGTTGGCGTTCACCAGGGTCGAGACCTGGTGGGTGATGGGCGGCGCGGCGGTCGTGGGACTCGCGTCAGCATTATTTCACTGAAAACACCGATTATCTTTTGGATAACAGCGGCTCGACGGCGGCCCACACGTCGGCGGCGACCTCTGCCTCCGTGCGCGAACCGTCGATCAGGCGCACGCGGCGCGGTTCGTCCTCCGCGAGCTGATGATATGCCTCGCGAACTTTGCGATGAAACGCCAGCGATTCCCGATCAAGCCGGGTCTCCACGTCGTGAGTACCCTCGCTGCGCTTGTGCGCGCGCGCCAGGCCCGTCTCCGTATCGATATCGATGACCAACGTGAGGTCGGGCACCAACCCCCTGCAGGCGATCCGATCGACGTCGTAAACCACCTCCGCGCCGAGGCCTCGCGCGGCGCCCTGATACACCAGCGTCGAATCCGTGAAACGGTCGGAAATCACGATACGCCCGGTCGCCAGCGCCGGTAGAATCCATTGATCGACGTTCTGCGCTCGCGCCGCGAACATCAGCAGCAGCTCCGCAGTGGGACACAGGTCGCCGTTCTTTGCGTCGAGCAGCACGCGGCGGATCTGTACGCCGATGGGCGTGCCTCCTGGCTCTGCTGAATCCAGCACATCGCGGCCCATGCCTCGCAGACGCGCCACCAGCATTCTTGCTTGCGTCGATTTCCCGCTGCCTTCCGGGCCTTCGAGCGTGATGAAGGGCGCGCGTTTGGTCATGAGCTCAGTCGTAGACGAAATGCAGGACTTTTTTCAGATCCTCCCACGCCTCGCGCTTGGCCTCCTGATTGTAAGCGCGCAGCAGGTACGAAGGATGATAGGTCACCATTACGGGAATATCGCGCCACTTGTGCCATTGCCCGCGCAGCCTCGTGACCCCGTCCTTCGTCGCCAGGATCGCTTTCGCCGCCGTCGAGCCCATTGCACAAATCGCCTTCGGGCGGATCGCCATCAACTGGCGGAACAGGAACTGCCCGCAGATCTCCATCTCGTCCGGCTGCGGCGCGCGATTTTCCGGCGGGCGGCACTTCACCACGTTGCAGATGTACACGTCCGGACGCTTGATGGGAATCCCTTCCTTTATTGCCGTTCCCTCGATCATCTGTGTCAGCAGTTGCCCCGCGCGTCCCACAAAGGGCAGCCCCTGTGCATCTTCGTCCGCGCCCGGCCCCTCGCCGACGAACACCAGCCGAGCTTGCTCGTTACCAGAACCGAATACGATCTTCGACCTCTGCTCGCACAGCCGGCAGCGCCGGCAATCGCCGATATCCTCTTGGATCTTGAGCAGCGTGTCGTCTACAGGAGCAAGCGGCGGCAGCGCGACTTCCGGCACGGATGGGGCTGTCGGCACTTTGGGTGGCGCGATCCTGAGAGCGGATCTTGCTACGGAACGTTCCTGGGCAACGACGTTTTGAGGTACCGTGGCGTTCTTTCGCCGGTAGATTTCCTTCACGCCGATGTCTCGATAAAATGCCAACTGCCCGCGAATCTCATCCCGATGGTCATCCCCAATTGTCATCAAGGTTCATGAGCGGGCGTGCAGCGCGAGGCGCAGCGTCGGAATTTCGTCGAAAATTCGGCGCGCGATCGCGCGCTTCGGAGCGCGGCTGACGGGGATCGTTTCACCGCCGCGCAGCACCAACACGACTTCATTTTCATCGGATTCGAAGCCGGTGGCGTTTCCGCCGGCGTAAGAAACCAGGTTCCCGACGATCATGTCGCAATTCTTCTGTTCCAACTTGCGACGTGCCTCTTCCACCAGACGATCTGTTTCCGCCGCAAATCCAATCAGCAGACGGTCGCCCTTCCTCTGTCCGACTTCGGCCAGAATATCGGGCGTCGCTTCGAGGTCGAGTGACAGGCGCGCAGCCGTTTTCTTCATCTTCCCGTTCGGTGGATGAGCGACGTGATAATCCGCCACTGCCGCTGCTTTCACCACGATGGTCGCGGCCTCGAGATTTTCCAGCACGGCCTTCCGCATTTCCGCCGCCGTGCGCACCCCGACAAAGGTCACACCCCTGGGAGCCGCCAGACTTACGGGACCTGAAATCAGCACGACACGCGCCCCCCGAGCGATCGCTTCCTCGGCCAGCGCATAGCCCATTTTCCCGCTCGACCGGTTGCTGATGAAACGTACGCCGTCGATGGGTTCCTGCGTCGGCCCCGCCGTGATTAGAATCGTCTCGCCTTCCAGATCCCGGCCGGAGCCGCGTTCGCGGCAACCAAAAGCGGCGGAAGCCGCTTCTGCGATCCTCTGCGGCTCGGCTAGCCGTCCCGGCCCCACCATGCCGCACGCCAGTGCGCCTTCGTCCGGTTCCACGATGACGTGCCCGCGCTCGCGCAAGACACGGATGTTCTCGCGCGTTGCCGGATGATTCCACATGTTCACGTTCATCGCGGGCGCAATCACCACCGGGCCGATAAACGCCAAATACGACGTGGTCAGCAGATCGCCCGCTAACCCGTGCGCCAGCTTCGCAATCAAATCCGCGGTGGCCGGAGCAATCACAAATATCTGATTCTCCTGCGCCAGGCGGATATGTTCGATCGCGCTCGAAAGCGTGTCCTCCGCGCTCGCGCCGGAAAACAAGTTGGTGTGGACCTTGCGCCCGGTGAGCGCCGCGAAGGTGAGAGGACGAATGAACTCCTCTGCTGCGGCTGTCAAAATGACGTCCACGGCGAATCCACGTTCCATCAGGGCCCGAGCCAGCTCGGCGGCCTTAAAGGCCGCGATGCCTCCACCGACGCCGAGCGCTACATTCATCGAGAGATTGGCCACCGAAAAATCGGCCCTTGCAGAACGGCCGTCGGAAGACCGGCCGTCAAGAAACCCACGCTATTCCTCGGCCACGACCTTCAGGTGACGTTCCAGGTTGATATCAGAATACTGCACCAGACCACGACGCACTTCTTCCATGGCCGCCGTGGTCGGCTTCTTCGATGTCGTGGGCAGCAGGCTGCGTGCGCCATTCTGCAGCTGGCGGGCGCGCTTGGCGGACACGATGATGAACCGGTAAACGCTGGCTTCCGGATCGTCCGGAATCATGCTGTGCGAAGTCTGCCTTACATTGTTGCTGTCAGCCATTTCAACCTCTCGTTCAGCTCGCGGCCCCGCCGCAAAATTTACGTTCAAAGGACACGTTTCATCGATTATTTAGAGAAACGTTTCCTTTTAGAGAAACGTTTCCAGGATAGGACGGATCGAATCCTCCATCCTATCGCGCCGGCTCCGCGTGGCCTTGACGATCGACACTAGCGTGTCCACCGACGCCGCCACTTCCTGGTTCACCAGCACGTAATCGTAACGAGAATAATTCCGGATTTCCTCGGCGGCCTCTCGCAAGCGGCGCTGGACCACTTCATCGGAATCCTGGCCCCGCGCCCGGAGGCGCTTCTCGAGCACCTGCCGGCTCGGCGCGAGCACAAAAATCGACACCGCGGCCGGAATCTTCTCTTTTAATTGTCGCGCACCCTGCACGTCGATGTCGAGCACCAGGTCGTAACCGTCCTTGTCCGCCCTCGCTAACTCGCTGATATGAGTGCCGTAATAGTTGCCGAAGACCTCGGCGTGTTCCAAAAACTCGCCGGCGGTGACGCGCCGCTCGAACTCCTCCCGCGAGATGAAAAAGTAAGCCTCCCCGTCCTTTTCCTGACCCCGGGCCGGGCGCGTCGTATAGGAAACGGAAAAGCGCAGGTTCGGCACGCTGCGGATCAGTTGGGACGTCAGGGTCGACTTGCCGGAACCCGAAGGCGCGGAAATGATGAAGATCGTCGTCATGCCGTGGCCGTTGAGTAAATCGTCATCCTTGGAGAATCATCATTCCAGAGTCTCTATTCAAGATTTAGGGACTGCTCGCGGATCTTCTCAATAGACGCTTTGACCTCCAGCGCCCGGTTCGTGATCTTCAGAGCGCCTTCCCCCGCGCCGTTGGTCTTCGAAAGGATCGTGTTGGTCTCGCGATTCATTTCCTGCAGCAGGAAATCCAGCTTCTTGCCGGCCTCACCCCCGCCATCGAGTACCTGCCCGACTTCAACGGAGTGAATCCTCAGGCGAGCCAACTCCTCGCCGATGTCGCTGCGGTCGGCCAGGATCGCCGCTTCCTGCGCCAGTCTTTGGGGTTCCACGGCCGCGCCCGCCAGCAATTCTTTCAAGCGCGTCTCCAATCGCTTCTGAAACGCCTCTGCTGCCCCTGCGCGCAACTGCTCCAATTCGGAGGCCGCCGCCGCTACTTGCGCATTATGGCCGCGCAGTTCCGCTCCCAGTTGCTCACCCTCGCGTTCCCGAAATTGATTCAGCGACGCCAGCGCTTCCTTCAGCGCCGATTTCAGCAGGGATTCCGTTTCCGGCGGCAGCGACGGCTCTTCGGATTCCACCAGCATTCCCGGCATGCGTAGCGCCGCGTTCAAATCGGGCTGGGCTTCGATCCCGTGCGCCTGCGCCTCGGCGTGATATATCCGCAGGTAGTCGCGCAGCAAATCGCGATTCACGGAAACGGAACCGCCCGCGACCCCCTTGGGAACCGACACGCGCACCTCCACGTGCCCGCGCACCACCGCTTCCTTGACCATGGCGCGAATCAGTCCCTCGTAGGGTTCCACCGCCGCCGGCGCCTGAATGTGCAGATCGAGGCCGCGATGATTCACGCTCTTGACGCTGACTACGAGTTCGCCTTCGCCCAGCGCGCGACGCACAAGTGCGAATCCGGTCATGCTGCGCAAGGGTAAGGGCATAGAGGAGATTCATCCATTATGGATGAAGTCGGTGCGGCTCGAAGGGACGTTAGCGCCCGCTCCAGTAGGCCGGACGGCGTTTATGGTGTGCGATCGCGACGATCACGGCCTCATTCCGGCGGATTCTGTAAAACACGCTGTATGGAAACCGCCCTAAGAGCAAACGCCGCGTCCCGTGGTCTGCGACCGGGTAGAGTAAAGGAGCATCTGCAATGCGATGAACCGTGGATTCGACTTCCGGCGAACGCGCCGGCAGTCAGCGGGCTGCGTGCCTCGTACCAGTTCAGCGCATCCCGAATGTCAGCGCGTGCCGCCGGGTGAAAGTAGACCGTCACTTTCGCCGGCGAAACAGTTCCTCACGAACTTCCTCCCAAGGAATCATTTCGACGGCGCCGGATTCGATTTCAGCCACGCGCCGTTCGATCTCCGCGGCCCACGCCGACTCGACCTCGGGCTCAGGTCCCGGTTCGATCGATTCCAGAAGGAGTCCCGCGAGGGCAGCGCGGTCCTCGTCGGGCAATTGCGCGGCTTCGCGAAACAATTCGTTCAGGTCCCGTCCCATGTCCCGATTCTAGCGCGCTCGCGATCACGCCCGCGCACCGATCACACGTCCGCTTCCAGATACTGCATGTCGTGCAGCCTCTGATAGATCCCTCCGCGATTCACCAGGTCGTCGTGCGTGCCGATCTCCGAGATCCGCCCGCGCTCCAGCACCACGATCTTATCCGCGCGCCGCACTGTCGATAAACGATGCGCGATCACGATCACCGTGCGATGCTCCATCAGATTCTGCAGCGCCCGTTGCACCAGCCTTTCGGATTCGGTGTCCAGGTGCGACGTCGCCTCATCCAGGATCAGAATCGGTGCGTTTTTAAGCAGTGCCCGCGCGATCGCGAGCCTCTGGCGCTGGCCTCCCGAGAGCTTCACGCCGCGTTCGCCGATCACGGTTTCATAGCGCTCCGGGAGCCGCTCGATGAATTCATCCGCCAATGCATTGTGAGCCGCCGCCTGGATCTGCTCGCGCGTGGCGTGGCGCAGCCCATAGCCGATGTTCGCGGCAACCGTGTCGTTGAATAAGAAGGTATCCTGCGCCACGATGCTGATCTTGTCGCGCAGCGAAGCCAATCGCAGGTCACGAATGTCTTTGCCGTCGATACGGATCGCCCCGCCCGTGACGTCGTAGAACCTGGGCACCAGGTTTGCAAACGTCGTCTTGCCGGCGCCGCTCGGACCCACCAGCGCCACAACCTGCCCGGCCTCCACTTCGAGCTGAATCGCATCCAGCTTGAATCCGTCGGGCACACTGGGATAGCGGAACGTCACGTTGTCGAACACGATCGCTTTCTCGAACCGCGCGAGCTTCGTGGCGTGCGGACGTTCCTTCACTTGCTGCTCGCCATTCAGATACTCGAATACCTTCTGCGATGCGCCGAGCGCCTGCTGGAAAATATTGTGGATGCCCGTCAGGCGCTTGACCGGCTCATACAGCATCAGCAATGCGATCACGAAGCTGGTGAACTCGCCCGTGGTCATCTGCCCGGCTTTGATCTGCAGACGCGCATACGTGAGCAGGCCCACGATAGTGATCGCGCCGAAGAATTCGATCACCGGGCTCGCGATGGCCTGCTGCGCCACGTAGCGTAAATTGGTGGCCCTAAGCCGTTCGGCACGGTCGCGGAAGCGATTCGATTCCACTTCCTCCGCCCCGAAGGATTTCACCACCTGATGGCCGCTCAGTGTCTCTTGCAGCACCTGATTCAATTCCGCGGCGTTGTCCTGCGCGGCGCGCGTTGTGCGCCGGATGCGCCGTCCCAAACGCAGCGTCGGCACCAGCACGAACGGCAGCACCGTCAAGCTGACCACGGCCAGTTTCCAGTCGGTTTGCAGGACCACAGCCAGCAGTGCGAGAGCGGTAAAGGATTGCCTCAGCCAATCCGCCAGGATGTGCGAAAGCGCGACTTGAATCTTTTCCAGATCGTTCATGATCGACGACATCACGCGCGCCGTCGAGTTCGATTCGAAGAACTGCGCATCCTGCTGCAGCACGCGATCGAACACCGATTGCCGCAAATCGGTCACCGCGGAAAAGCCCACGTAATTGATCAGATAATTAGCGGCGTAATCGCATAATCCCTTGATCAGGAAAACCGCCAGGATGGCCACGGCCACCATGGTCCACACGTTGTGGATCGAAGACGGCAGTAGCTCGTTCAGCAGGACCGGCCGTTTGATGATCGGGATGGTCAGCAAAGTTACCGGTGTTTCGGCCGAGGCCGGATTCAGCACCCGGTCGAAGATGGGACCGATCAGCAGCGCGGTCAACGCCTGCGCCGCGCCCACGCACGCCATCAATACGACGGAAAACAACAGGTGTGGAGTGTACGGGCGCGAATACCGCAGCAGGCGCGAAAGCTCGCTCATGCGCTGACCTTTGCTCCGGTCATCAGACTCTGTGCCGCGGCGATTACTTCCCCCGCCTGGATGCGCGCAATGTCTTCGCGCGAGGTCATGACCTGCGCCTCGGTGCGCCACGGCGCCCACGTCACCGGGTTCGACGGGCCGAACAGAACGACAACCGGCACGCCGAATGCCGCCGCCACGTGCGCCGGTCCGCTGTCGTTCCCCACGAAGAGCGACGCTCCTGACATCAGACTTTTCACGTCGGCAAGCGGCGCATTGCGCCACACGCGGAACTCCGCAAACTGCGCGGCATTGTCCGCAGGTCCCGCGAGAAACACCGGCTCCAGCCCGTTCGCGACCCGGAAATGTCGCGCGACCTCGATAAACCGATCCGCCGGCCACGTCTTCTCCGGCAACGATGCGAAGGGATGCATCACAACGTATTTCCTAAGATCCCTTGGCGGGGAACCGGCCACGAGCTTTGCCCGGGGGATCTCCTGCTGCGGCACTCCCATCCAGAACATTGCCGATGCGAGATGTTCAGCAGTGTGCACCGGTCGTTCGGCTGCCAGGATCTCCTGCGCGCGCGGAATCTTGTGGGAATAGACAAAACCGTAACGATGATGTCCGAAACCGGCCCGGTACCGCGCCCCACTCGCGAGCGTCATCATCATGCTGCGCGTGCCGCCGTGCAAATTGAGGACGAGCTCCGAGCGACATTGGTTGACTAGCGTGGCGTGGACCAAACCAAGATTTACGGAAATCTCGTCCACATCGGAGCTCCCTTCGAAAACCGCCGCAAAGCGCGGCTCCACAATGATTTGAATCCGCAGATCCGGCCGGTGCGCCTTCAGCAGTGCGAGCGCGGGTGTGGTGAGCACGCAATCGCCCAGCGACCGCAATCGGATCACGGCGACGCGCGCGCCCCGCGGCAGGCTTTCCAGCAATGAGGGCATTCGTGAACCGGCTATTCCCGGCTTCTATTCTTCAATACGCGCCTCGTCTATCAGCATGACGGGGATGTCATCTCGGATTGGATACACGCGCTTGCACTGCGTACACTTTAGGCCGCTTTCGTCCGGCTTGAGCTCGAGCGTCGCCTTGCACATCGGGCAAACCAGGATCTCCAGCAATTCCCTACTGATGGCCATAACAAGGCTAGTTTAGCACCAGCGCGAAAACGCGGGATTTTGTTTTAGAACAAACTACTTCAGAAAGTGACTGGCTGCTGCAAAGTGAATGAGAGTCGCGTTTCCGAAGGGATGCGTACGCGCTGGCCCTTGGTCATCACCTCGGCCGCCGTTCCCGCGCCCGCACCCGAGGCTGCTCCGATTGCCGCACCCTTGCCGCCGCCCGCGACCGCGCCGATGATCGCCCCAAGCGCCGTGGCTCCGCCGATCACCTTCCCGCTGCGAGCGCCCCGGGAACTGCTCTGCTGACTGACGTTCGACGTATTAACCTCCACGTCGCGGCCGTTGACGTTCAGCGACACCAGGTCCAGCGTCAGCACGGTGCGGCCCTCGATTTTTCCCGATTGCTGATCGTCCACCAGCTTCACGACCACGTCCGCGCCGCGAGGAACCAGCTTATTGCCATTGCCGTCCAGCACGGCCGCATCGAGCGACGCCCGGTATTTCTCGCCTACATAATCCTTGTCGGAATCGACACTATCCACCATTCGAATCGTCAGCACCGCGCCCGCGGGAATCACTTGCTCGGCCGCCGGAGGCGGCATGGAAGATGACGGAGGCGGCATAGAAGGTGACGGCGGCGGCGTGGAGGCTGACGCTGCTGGAGCAGAATATGCAGGCTCGGGCGTGAACTGAGGAGAAGACGGCGAGGAAGTCGCCAGGGGAGTTGCCGGAGCCGCGGGCGCAGCGGGAGTGGCCGGTGCCGAAGCGGCCGCTGGCGGATTTCTCCTCAGAAGTTTGGGCCGGTCATCATCCCGATCTTGACTCGTCGCGCGGCTCGTCGAGGGGCTTGCGGAGGCATTGTCAGGGCGGAACACTCGCGGCGCGGGCTCCGCTGGGGAAGTGCTCGAAGGTGCTGGGCTGTCAAAGCTGAGATTCGCGACGTCGCTGAGCAAATACGTCTCTACGCGATCCCCAACCGCCACGCGAATGCTGCGGGCATCGCCCCCTAGAAACGAACCGACTACGGCGCGCCCGTCACGCAGCGTCACGGTGTCGGCAAGGCCGGCGCTCGCCAAGAGCAAGAATGTCGTAAGAATACACGCTGGAATTCGCATTTGAATTCTCTCCCGTTGCATGCCCGCCTAAATAGACGCCCGGCGCGCCGCACGGTTTCAACTTGCCTTGCGATGCCGGAGCCCGCTCAGCAGCATGCTCGCGATCTGCTTGCCGTTTTCCAGAGCTTCTTCGTAAGCGGCGCGGCGCTCGACCCGGGTGAACCCGTAACCGAGCCGGTATAGCCGCTCAAGGGACATGCCCACCGCGAACGTCGCGGCGTAGGACACGCCCGCCTTCGGAATCAGCCCGCCGCCGAAAGGGATCTTGCCCACCAGTTCCCGCGCCACCGCCCGCCATCCGAACGCGCCGGCGACGATCGAGGCGATCTCTGAACCTTGCTCGCGATAGCCGATCGCGCGGTCGCTCGCGGCCGCCAGCAGGAAAGCCATGCGGATCTGGTTCATCGTAAGAAACGCCGTGTCCGAGGTGAACTCGCCCACCGCCCAGGGAATCACGGCCAAAGTGGGAACCACGTCGGGCAGCGCCGTCGCCAGGCAGAACAGTGCGTTTTCCTTGGCGATGCTGCGGATGATGCGATGCGCCGCGGGCCGCCGGAAAGGGAACAGTTGCCGCGCTAACGGAAGCATGAGATCCTCGCGGCGCCGCAGGATCGCGCGGACACAATCGTCGGGAGCTTCCGGATCGAACTCGAAGGTCTTGGCAGGGCGCAGGAGGGAGGTGTGATAGATGTGCAGGTCGCAACCCGGTCCGCCCCCGCGCACCAAAACCCGGGCCGCTTCGGCGCGGCGTTCCGGGGAAAAATGAGCGGGCGCGAAAAACTGCTCCATTTCGCCGAGCTCTTCATCGGAGGCAGCGACCAAGCCCACGTGCAGCGGTCTCTCGGCCTGCTCGCGCAATTCTTTAGGATTCAGCGTGGAGAGCGCTTGTTTTAGCTGACGCAGGACGGCGACGGCCATGGTCGTTTAGCAACGTCTCGCCCCTGTGCGAAACATCACCTCTATACCTCGCCTCCATTTTAACCCTATTCCGACCCTTTGGATGTCAATACCCCGGTCCAGGTATCTTAGGACCGTTTCATTTGTGGGATGCCACTCCAGCGCGGGAGCCACCATCATCAGCCGGGGGGCCTCCTGGCTCAAGCGAATACCAGGAAAAAAGCCGTGTTCGGCGAATTCTCCCCGATCGAGGTGCCATTTCACCTGCATCCAATAGTCCAAGCCCTGCAGCGGCATATGAATATCCTGGCTGGCCTTCAGCTCCAGGATCGCCAGTCTTCCTGCCCGGTCCACCGCCAACAAGTCCAAAATTCCGCGCGCACCTCCCGCCGTTTCCGGCACTTGGCTGTAAATTGGGGAAGGCAGGAGCGTGGCGTCTATGGTTTCGATCTCCAGCCGCACCTGGGATTCCAACCACGTTTCTGGATGTCGTGTATAGAGCGGATTGCGAGGGTCCGCCGCATCTGCGTGACGCACGCGCGCGATGCCCCGCGCCAGTTCTTCTACCTCTGCGAGCGTCGATCCGCCGAGTTCCGCCAAGAACCCCTCTTTGCCGAACGGCCCTTTATCGCGTCCAGTGGACCGCACTTCGCGAACGATGCGCTTTCGATCCAGGCCGAAGGCGAACTCCCCGTTGCCGGCGCGAGCGAACTCCAGCCCGCGCACTGCGAAACTTACCGATCCGTCTTGGCGGACACGCTGCTCCACGCCGTCGATCCTCCCGACGCGTTCCGCCCAGCGAATCAGTTCCGGCGATTCCTCCACCAGCGGCCGCCGCCGAGGCTCCAGCCGCGTATCGAGATTCGTGTAATCGCCCGGATTCACGCGCTGCTCCCAGCCGCCTGAATCAGAGGGGCGGGTCTCGTGTATATACACCAGAAACTGGGCGGCTGCTCGATTCAAGTAGCGTACGCGATGGCAGGTGGACGCCTCCGCGCCGGCCGGCACGAAGATCGCGAGACCTTCCACCACCAGCCGCCGCTCGCGGTGGCGCAAATAATCCAGCCAGATCAAGCCGAAGGTGAGGGCTTCTTCCGGTTCCACGGCGTCATCCGGCGCGCCGATCGCCGCGAGGCCGGTTTGCCCTTTCCGGAGAAGAGCCCGCGGATAGCAGGGCGAAAGGCTGCGCTCCAGATCCTGTTCAGCGCTGAGTTCGGCGATGCGCCACTCCGGGAACTGGCGATGCAGGGACTGCCGGAAACGCTCGCGATATTTGAGGCGGGTACCTCGACGAATCGCTTCGTGGTTCGCCGCGCGCCCCATATCGATCAGACTCAGGATTCCGGCACGTCCGCCGAAGCGTTCGATTTCAAGTTCCAGGCGCCCCGGCCGTTCGAGCCGGATGCCGGTCACGCGCCGCGTTACGTTGCGCGCGGTGTCCCAGCATTCGATGACAAGGGCGCTCCCGCGCGTCGCGGCCACGAACGTCTCCGCCGTGACGGCAAGCGGATCCTCGCCGGGTTCCATCAGAACTGGTGTTTGGCTGGCTTTGAGAAAACGCTCAATCGCCAGGTAGGCCTTGCGCGGACCTTCGCGCACAGCCCTCCCGGGTGCGGATTGCAACGCGACTATTATCGCGCATCGGAAACGGTCGGGGGCCAGTGCGCAGCTCCCGTCTTTTAACGGGTCCCTCCCAGGCCCGGACTGCTTTGGTGCTCGTCACACCGCTGGGCCGAGCTCTTTCTATCGCAACTGCTTCTGCTTGCGCTTTCAGTACCGTCCTCATAGGCAACGTATCCAGTATTCTCCAGGCAGTTAAGGAGAAGAGGTGAACGTTTCTTCCCGTGGTATTTTCCCGTCACCCCATCGCACGGCGGACCTGCTTCATCCCGATATTCACGCTCCCTGGAGCGAGTGGCAGGAGGACCAGGTCCTCCATATCGTGGTGCCTTACAGCAACTGTTTTCGATGGCGCACGCGCCGCGAGCTCGTAAACGACTGCATTCGCCACCTGCGCGGAATGGCCAACGTCGACTTGCATGTAGTGGAATTGGCCTACGGCGACCGGCCTTTCGAAGTGACCGGCAGCGACGCCAACGACGTGCAGTTGCGCACCGGCAGTGAGCTGTGGCACAAGGAACAGCTCATTAACATTGGTGTTTCCCGGTTCCCCACGGACTGGAAGTATGGCGCGTACATCGATGGGGATTTCCACTTCACCCGGCACGATTTGGCCATCGAGGCGATTCATCAGTTGCAGCACTACGACTTCGCACAACTGTTCAGTTCCTACGCCGATTTGAGCGGCGAGACATATGGAACCGGGCACCGTCCGCTGCGGATCAACAATGGATTCGCCCACAACTACATCCAGAACGGGCATCGTCTGCCTCAGGGCTACGAAAACGGGGGCTGGAAGCAGGCGGCGACGGCGGAAGTCTACTACGGAAGCCAGTATGAGACCACAATACCGGGCGGGCCCACGCTCGGCGTCGGCGCGACAGGAGGCGGGTGGGCGTGGCGGCGCTCCGCTTTCGATACCGTGGGCGGAATGCTCGACGTTTGCGCCTTAGGTCATGGCGACTGGTTCATGACCTTCGGACTGGTCGGGGAGCCCGCCCCCGATATGCATGTGAGCGGGTATTCGGCGGATTACCGCGGCGCCATTTCCGCCTGGCAGCACAATGCCGCGAAGCTGAATAAGAACATTGGCTATGTCGACTGCTTTGCCACGCACCACTTTCACGGCGCCAAATCGCGGCGCGGTTATTCCAGCCGCGATACATTGCTGGTGAAGAATCAGTTCTCACCGACAACGGATCTCAAAAAAGACTGGCAAGGCGTGTATGCCTTGACCGGGAACAAGCCTGGCATGCGCGATGATTTCCGCCGCTACTTTATTTCGCGGAGTGAGGACGATCCAGGGCTTTACGGAGACGCCCCCCGCGTCGTCACGAAATGATTCACGCAATCGGCCGCGGGACGATCGAAGGCCGATTCTCTCGCCTGCCGCCCGTCCTCGCGATTCCCCACCGCTACACTGGGAAAAGCTATGAAACGTTCCGCGCTCATTCCCCGGATTGGCTCTCGGTTTTTCTGGTTCATGCTGGCGTGCGTCATGCTGATCCGCGCCACGGCCTCGGCCGAAGTGCGTACCATGACGCTACGCGAAGCGGTCGCTACGGCACTCACGCAGAACCCCGACCTGTTGCTCGCGCGCCTCGATCAGCAAAAGGCCCGTGATGAGGTGACTATCGTCCACGACCCCTTCGTGCCCAAGATTTTCGCGGGCAGCGGTGGAGCGTACACGTATGGATATCCTAGCTCGATCGACGGTGCCGCACCCTCCATCGTCCAGGCTCGCGCTTCGATGGCGTTGTTCAATCGCCCGCAAAAATATCTGGTCGATCAGGCGCGGCAGAATGCGCGCGGAGCGCAGATCGATACGGCGAAACGCCAGGAAGAGGTGGTGTATCGCGTGGCTACCTTATTTCTGGACGTCGAACAAGAGACTCGCAGCCTGGAAGCCGCCGGACGCCGCGTAGAGACACTTGCGCGAGTCGTGGATCTCACCGCACAGCGCGTCGGGGAGGGTCGCGAGCTGCCGATCGAATCGAAAAAAGCTAATCTTGCCGTGCTGCGCGCCAGGCAGCAGGTGGAATCTCTATCGCTCGACCTCGATGCAGGAGAAACCACGCTCGCGCTCGCGCTGGGCTTCGGCGCCGGAGATCGCGTGCGCCCGGCCGCCGCGGAACGTCCGCCCGTAAGCGTCCCGGATTCCGAACGGGCCACCATCGATCAGGCGCTCGCCAACAGCAACGAGCTGAAAAGCCTCCAATCCAGCATCGCCAGCAAAGAGCTGGAGGTGAAAAGCGACCGCGCGGCGTGGCTTCCCAAGGTGGATCTGGTGGCGCAATACGCCTTGTTCGCGCACTACAACTACGTGAATTATTTCCAGAAATTCCAGCCCAACAACGTCGAGCTCGGCGCCTCCATCCAATTCCCGATCCTATTGGGCCATCGAAGCTCGGCCGAAGCTTCCCAGGCGGAGGCCGATATTGCTAAATTGCGCATCGAAGCCACACGGACGCGCGAGCGCCTCACCGGCGATACGCGCAGCACCTACAACAATTTGAAGCGCACCGAATCGGTTCGCGATGTGGCCCGCGCCGAGCTCGATCTGGCGCGCGAAGAGCTGACCGTCGCGCTCGCGCAAATGGACGAAGGCCGCGTTCCCCTTGCTTCCGTCGAAGCCGCGCGCGCTACCGAAGACGAGAAGTGGCTGGCTTATTACGACGCCCAACACGCCGCCGAGGTCGCGCGCCTCAATGTTTTGCGCCAGACCGGGACGCTGGAAGCGGCTCTCAAATAGAGCTGGAAGCGGCTCTTAGCGGCTTAACTAGCGTCGGAAGCGGTCCTCAAATGACACCTGCGACCTCGCATGGCTTACCCCATTTCCTTTCATTTCTTCTTCATCGTCACGCGCACGCCGTTCGGCCGCACGTCAAGCCGATCCATCCCGAGCCCCAGTTCGAACGGCTGGCCGATCTTCGCCTCGGGAAACAACGGCAGCAGGAACGTCTTGACCATGAAATCCAGCACCGAACCCGTCGCCGCGACGCCTGAGACTTCTACGCGTGTGGGCGTCACCACGGCTTTCCCGTCGCTCGATTCGATGCGCACGGCGACCAGCACCGGATGCTCACCGCCAGCGATCAGCGCGCCAGCCAGACCCAGCGGCTTTCCACGCGCCTCTAATACTTTGGCGAAATCGATCATGGCGGATCCCGTCGCGCTACCCGTGTCCAGCACGACTTTCGGTGTCCGAACGCCCGGGTAGAGGACCGGGACACGCACCCGCACCCAGGCGTCGATCTCGTCCGCGGGAAACACGATTACCGAACCGGGCAGGGCCTGGCCGCTCGAAAGAAGACCTAGCTTCACCGACATGCGCCCGACCGCCGCATCGTCGGCGCCTGCTGCCGCGGAGACCGCCGGCGCGAGAAGCAACGCCCAAAGAACGGCCGTCCCGGCTCTCACGGTTTTTCTTGCGCCGGCTTTTCTTGCACGGGCTTGTCTTGTGCGGGCTTGTCCGGGGATACCGAAGCTTTTCCGCTCGCGGCCTGTTCCATCGCCGCGAGCTGCTGACGAACGGAAGCCGCATCCGGCACATCCGGATTCTCTTCCAGGAAACCGCGCAGCAGCGGCCCGGCTCCGTCGTAATCGTGCTTCTGCGCCAGGATCAGCCCGAGCACGTAAGGGGCTCGCGCGTTTCTATGCGACGTATCGCGCGCCAGCGCTTCGCGGGCGCTCTTTTCCGCAAGATCCAGATTTCCGAGCTCCAGATTCGCCACGCCGCTCAGATAATAAGCGTCCGGATAATCGATCGGATCGAGACGTATGATCGTTCCGGCGTCGTCGGCCATTTCCTGCCATTTGGTTTCCCGCAGCGCGATCCACGCCAGCCGCTCGTGCGGCGGAATATATTTCGCGTCGGCCGCCACAGCCTGCCCGTAAGACTTGCGAGCGTCATCAACCTGGTCCTTCTGTTCGTTCAAGCGGCCCAGTTCGTACCAGGCCGCGGCGTAACGCGGATAAATCTCGACCGCTTTTTCGAAATCCTTCTGCGCCTCGGCCGCGTTCTTCTTATTCGCCGCTTCCATGCCTTTTTCGTAGGCTTTCTTGGCATCCCTGGGCGCGAGCGACGACGTTGCGCTGACGGTCAAACCCTCCACACTGGCGATGCGCCGAAGAATGACCGTGCCTACATCGGGATTGTCAAGATAACGCGAGTTTGCGAGAGAAAGCGTCTCTGGTCGAAAACCGGGCAGCGTAAAGCGCAGATCGCAGCCCATGAGCGACCAATCTACGCGCGCGCGATTGGGAACACCAAGCGGTCCAGCCGCCGTTTCCGTCCGGCTGCTGACATCGGGCATCTCGTCGTTGCGGCCGATCTCGAAGTTGAAGCGTCCCTTCAGATCGGTATAGCCTTCGATGCGCACCGTTCCGCCGCAAGCGCGGTCGATCTTGACGGGCTGCGGAAGAGCAGCGCCGTCATTCAGGACGACTTTGCCGGAAACATATATGTTGCGCTGATTGGGCGGAGAAGGTTCGCCCAACGGAGGCACATTGTTGCCGTTGCCGAGCGTGCCGCCGCGCCCTCCCATGCCTCCGGAAGTCGCGCCGCCGAAACCACCAATGCCGCCGCCGATTTGCCCCCATCCGGCACCGGCCGCTAGAATTGCCACGAGCCCGATCGCCAGATTACGCATACAGCCTCCCCACTGCCCACGATTATACGCCTCGGCGAGCAATGGGCCGCCTTCCCGCTCGTAACAGCAGATCCTTCGCTGCGCTCCGGATGACGAGCGGGAGGATATTCTAAAAGAGTCTAAATCGGGTGCAGCTAAGGCGGCTGTTTCCTTCTATTTCATCGCACCGCCGCCGACCCCTGTCTGCATCTTTACCGCCGGCGCCGGCAGCGGCTTCCGAGGCAGCATTTCCGGACGGTTCGCGGCCTGATAAACAATCGTCGCGATCACCGCCGACGCCTGCATCAGATCCTCGGCATGCACGTGATCGAGCGTATCTACCTGCGAGTGATGCGTGACGCGCTCGTAATCCATGGGGTCCTGGATGAACTGGAATCCCGGCAGACCCACGGCATTGAAGGAAAGATGATCGGTACCGCCGGTGTTGCGGATGGAAATCGTAGCGACGCCCTCGTCGCGGAACGGCGCGAACCATTGTTCGAAAATAGGGCGCATGGCGTCGTTGCCTTGCAGATAGACGCCGCGAATTTTGCCCGTGCCGTTGTCGAAATTAAAGTAGCCGGAAAGCTTGGCGTGCTCCGCGGTGAGCTTCATCGAATCTGGGTCTCCAAAATGTTGTTTCACGTAGCCCTTCGATCCGAAGATGCCTTCCTCCTCGCCGCTCCACAGCGCGATACGCACGGTGCGGTCCAGCTTCAGGTTCAGCGCCTTCAGAATGCGCATGACCTCGATCATCACCGCCGACCCCGCCGCGTTATCGGTGGCGCCTGTTCCGCTGTGCCACGAATCCAGGTGCGCGCCGATCATTACGACTTCGTCCTTCTTCGCTTCGCCCGGAAGCTCCGCCGTCACGTTATAGGCGTCGACATCCGAAGGGGACACGTCGGCGGCCAGATTCAAGCGCATCTTCACGGCAATCTTTTTTTCCACCAGCCGCGCCATGCGGTTGTACTGCTCCCGCGCGATCAGGAACGACGGCGCCGCGAGCGTTTCCTTGGCCTCCCACGGACCTGCCGCCTGCGGAAAAATCAGACCGTCCAGGGAGTTCGGCGACGTGTTCAGCACCGCCAGCACGCCTTCTTCCTTCAAAAACTTCGCGCGCCGATTATTCACCGCGCGCCGCTGATCGCCTAGCTGTTCCAATACTCCCGGCGGCAGTTTGCGAAACAGGGCCCGCTCTTCTTCGGGATCATCCGGAATTTCCAGCTTGAGCACTTCAGATAGTCTCGCGACCGGCTCCGGCGCGGCCGCCATATCGCTCAGCTCTTTATCCGTGTAGCGTGAAAAAAGCGGCTGTGTGACGGGCGCGATCTCGCGAGGACGGGTCAGCAGTACGATCTTGCCCCTCAATTTTCCTTTCCATAGCGCCACGTAGCGGTCCAGATCCTCCTGCTGCTTCTTCGGATCGAGCGTCTGGCGCGGACCTCCGTAAGGGGCGTAAATCAGTTCGCCCGTCACGGGACCGTGCGTGGCGTCCGACCATGCCATCGCCGCGCCATCTAATACGGCGTAGCGCGGCTCCAGCATCTCGATCGAATATTGCTTCAGCGCCCAGCTACGGCCGAAAGTCCCCCATTTTTCGAGCTTGGCGTTCTCCGTGCCGTAGCTCTTCAATCGCTGGACGGCCCATTCCGAGGCCTGTTGAAATTCGGGCGAGGCCGTCAGGCGCGGGCCATAAACGTCGGTCAGGTAGCTGAGCGTGTCCATGACCTGCGAATGATCGAAGGCCTCCAGCTTGATACGGCTGACCAGCGCGAGATCCGGCCGGTCGCTTCGCGCTCCGTTGGCTTCCTGCGCGTGGACGGTGGAAGGCTTTTGAAACAACGCCGCCAGCACGCATAGTCCTGTGACGATCCAGATTCTGTAGCGCATGCCGCGATTATACGGCCAGGAATGCCAGGCGGCAATCCGTAGGGCCCTGTCCGAAAAGCGAGCCTTTGATTCCCGCTCCATTGCTGTCGCGTACTGTCGAGGCTCGGCAGGACGTGGCGCGCGCACTCGTGCGTGCCGTATCGACACTCGTGTCGATACCCGCGGATCGCACCAAGCGCACAACAGGCGTCGAGAGGAGTCTCGACGCGGCACGCGTGGGCGCGTGCGCCACATCGCTCTCACGCCTCGTACTTTTCGAGTTCCAACTGATCGCCGGGCGCCGTGCGCGATTTCTCAATCATCCCGACCGGCAGCTCGATCGTCGAATGTGCGCGGAAACTCAGGGCGAGACGGCTCCTCACCATATTCGGCCGTACCTTAACTACGATCCTCTTCTTGTTGATGAACACCACGTCGATGGCGAACTTCATGAAGAAAGAATGCACGCCCTCACACGGCACGATCCACAAACCTTCTCCTTCGGCGAGCCCCGTGCGTTTCAGCAGACCGCGTTGGCGCGCAGGAGACGTGTCGGCGATATCGGCACGGTCGGCCAGCGTCGTGCCCTTGGTCACATTGCGGATGCGCAGCTTCAAGCTGCCATTGTACAGGGACCTGTATGGACGGCGGAACCGTTCGGCGCTCGCGGCTACCCGCGGCCGATATCTAGGTCCACACTCAAGTACACATAGCGGTTTACATTAAGGGTCTCAGTCGGGTATATTGGAGACGGGAGATCCGCATACGTGGCCTATGAAATGTTCGAGAGGAGTGCAGTAAGAGTTGACACTCCCGCCTTATCGATCGGCCCAGGGGGCAAAGTAGCGATCAATGCTGCGGGTTGCAGGCTCCTCATAGAAGCCGGAATTAAAACCGTGGTGATTTTTTGGGACAAAGCCAGGAACAAGATGGCGATCAAAGCCGCGCCGAAAGGGGAAAAAAACGCTTTTACGATCACGTTTGCGGCGGGGAAGCACTCTGCAAGTTTCGCGGCCAAGTCGTTCTTGAACCACATTGGCTGGAACGCTCCGAAAAGGGAGGCTCTTGCCACGACGTGGAACGCAGCGGAAAAGATGTTTGAAGTTACGCTTCCGCCGCAATTCCTCGCGCCGAGCTCCGCCACGGGGAAGAGGCACTACAAGATTTAGGGCTGAGCCAGCAAAATGACAAAACAGGACTCTCAATGGCCGTCCACCAAAGCGCGACTCGTGCTCGCGGCGCTCTTGCGCAACGGTTGGGAAATCAAGCGTCAACGCGGCTCGCATCGGACGCTCGCTAAATCCGGGTGGCCCGATTACATCTTTGCCTATCATGACCGGGTAGAACTGGGGCGCGGTGCGCTCGAATTACTGGGGAAGAAAACCGGTTTGCGGCCACGGGATCTTTAGGAGTCAGTCGCGAAAAAACTAACCCGCAAAAGAGACGGTCACTGGGCCGGGTACTGCCTCACCGTGCTCCAGGCGGTCGGCGATTACTCGCAACGCGAGCGCTTCAGCGGAAGCCAGAGCCTGCTTGCGGGTTCGCCCATAGACCGTAACTCCAGGTAAAGCTGGAATGTCGGCGATCCACCGCCCGTCGTCTTCCCGGGAGAACTCGACTTTGAGGTCAAACGCCTCAGCTTGAGCCGTGTGTTTCATCGCTTCAAATTCAGTCTAACAGCTACAATAGAACCATGGAGGCCAAATCCATGGAATCCTCGCATCTGGAAAAAGCTACCTTCGGCGCGGGATGCTTTTGGGGCGTCGAAGCGACGTTCCGGCGGCTGGCAGGTGTGAAATCCACGCAAGTCGGCTACACCGGTGGGCTGATGGACAACCCGACCTATCACGACGTCTGTACGGATCGCACCGGGCACGCCGAAGCGCTGGAAGTCACCTATGATCCGCAGGTGGTCAGCTACCACGACTTGCTCGAAGTGTTCTGGAATAATCACAATCCGACGACACTGAACCGCCAGGGTCCCGACGTCGGTTCGCAGTATCGCTCGGCGATTTTCTATCATTCGCCCGAGCAGGAAGCCGAAGCGCGGCGCTCCAGGGACGAGGCGCAGGCGCATTTTTCACGGCCCATCGTTACTGAAATTAAGCCTGCCGGGACGTTCTGGAGGGCCGAGGAATATCATCAGCAATATTTGGAAAAGCGCGGGTTGGCCAATTGCCACATCTAATTTCCTTATCTCGATGCGCGTCATTCCGAGCGCAAGTCGAGGAATCTGCTTTTTGGCGGCAAACGGACAAAAAAGTGAGAGGCAAACAAACAAAAGCGGGTCCCTCGACTTCGCTCGGGATGACCTGGAGCGTCGGTTAAGTAAAGCGGTTGAGTTGATCAAAGCATGAAAATTGGATTTGTCAGCCTCGGATGCCCTAAGAACCTCGTCGACACGGAGGTGATGATGGGCCAGCTCACCCAGGCGGGGCACGAGCTGACGCCGCATCCCTCCGACGCCGACGTGATCGTGGTGAACACGTGCAGCTTCATCGATCCCGCCAAGCAGGAATCGGTCGACACGATTCTCGAAATGGCGGAATACAAGAAGACCGGGCGCGCGCAGAAGCTGATCGTCGCTGGTTGTCTGGTGGAGCGCTATCGCGGTGAAATCCAGAAGAATTTGCCGGATGTCGACGCATTAGTCGGCACCAATGAGCTCGAGCGCATCACCGCCTTGTGCGAGGGTGTCGAGCCGAAACAAAGATCCCTCGACGCTTATCTATATCACGACGCCACGCCGCGCGTTCTTTCCACGCCCAAGCACTATGCATACATCAAGATCGCCGAGGGCTGCGACCATCCATGCACGTTTTGCGTGATCCCGCAGTATCGCGGTGCGTTTCGCAGCCGCCGTTTTGAATCCGTGATCTCCGAGGCCACACGCCTGTTTTCGCAGGGCGTGCGCGAGATCAATCTGATTGGCCAGGATACGACCTGTTACGGCGAGGATTTCGGATTGAAGGATGGCCTCGCGGTGCTGCTTGCGCGGCTCGCGCAGATCGAAACGGATCATTTGAAATGGGTGCGGTTTCTGTACGCCTATCCCAACAAAGTGACGCAGAAGCTGCTCGATACCATCGCCGAGCACGCCGCGCTGGTCAAATATATCGACATGCCCTTGCAGCACGCGAGCGCCAACGTTCTCAAACGCATGAAGCGTGGAGCGAGCGGCGACATTTTTCTGAAGCTGATCGAGCGAATTCGCAGGACGATTCCCGGCGTTGCGATCCGCACCAGCATGATCGTGGGTTTCCCGGGCGAAACTGAAAAGGATTTCGAGGAATTGTGCCAGTTCGCCGAATCCGCCCGCTTCGACCGGCTGGGCGTCTTTTCATACTCGGATGAGGACACCAGCAAAAGCTATGAGCTCGACGGCAAAGTGGGCGCGCGGGCGATTTACCAGCGCAAGCGCCGTCTGATGAGCCTGCAGCGCAAGATTTCGCGCGCACAAAATCGCAAGCTGGTGGGCCGTGAGATGCAAGTTCTGGTGGAAGGTCCGTCGGCCGAATCGGAATTGGTCTGGGAGGCAAGGCTTTCCACGCAAGCGCCGGATATCGACGGCGTCTGCTATATTTCCGAGCCGGGCGAGCGTGCATTGCGTTCCGGCGAATTCCGCACGATGCGAATCATCAAAGCGCACGATTACGATCTCACCGGCGATCTGCTCGATGACGAAATCGATCATGCGGTCGAAACGACGGCGGCGCGCGAAACCCTTATTCAACTGGTATGAAGTGTCCGATTTGCCAGAAAGAGGTCGCGTTCAGCGACCCGGAAATGCCGTTTTGCAGCGAACGCTGCCGCTTGATCGACTTGGGCAATTGGGCTTCGGAGAAATACGTGATCTCCTCGCCGATTGAGTCCCATGACGATCTGGAGCCGCACGATTTAGAACACGATCTAGAAAAAGACGAAGGCAAGCCCAATTGAGCGCGCTCGCTCGTGCTATCGCCACGTGGTTCGGCCTGGGCTATGTTCCGAAGGGCCCAGGCACGGCGGGATCGCTCGGCGCATTGGCGATCGCGTGGCTGCTGCACGAATATGCAGGCATCGGCCCACGGCCTTTCGCGGCGCTCGGCATCGTTTTGGCGATTCCGGGGATCTGGGCGGCGGGCGTTGTCGCGACGGAGACTGGCCGCAAAGATCCGCAAATTGTCGTTGTCGACGAAGTCGTGGGCCAGTGGATCACGCTCGCGGGCGCAACGCACCTGAACTGGAAAAGCTGGCTGGCGGCGTTTGCGCTGTTTCGTTTGTTCGATGTCTGGAAACCGCCGCCTGTGCGCCAATTCGAACGATTTCCGGGCGGCGTGGGCGTCGTTGCCGACGATGCGATGGCCGGAATCTATGCCGCGCTTGTGTTGTTTGCGGCTGGATGGTTCAATCTTTATTAGTCCTCTATTTATATGCCTTTCCGCAAAGCTGCCGAAACCCGTCCGCAGATCAGTGAAGTGACGCCGTTCGCGGCGATTCCCGGCGGCGAGTTTCAGATTCGCGGCAAGGGATTGGCCGGTGCGGATAAGCCCGCCGTACGCTTCGGAGACGCGCCCGCCCCAGTGGTGATCGGCTCGGATTCGCTGCTGATTGTGCGCGTGCCGGAGGGGGCGACGGCCGGAGATCTCATTATCGGCGCCGACCACCAGACCAGCTCTCCCTATACGTGCGGCATCGGCGTGCAGATCGCCGAGGGGCTGCATCCGGTGTCCAATCCGGTGGTCGATTCGCGCGGCAATATCTTCACCACGTTCAGTGGTTCACCCGGGCAGAAAGCGCCGGTTTCGATTTACAAAGTGGAAGCCGGAGGCACGCTGATGCCCTTCGTCAGCGACCTGATGAATCCGACCGGCCTCGCACTCGACGCGGAAGACGTTTTGTACGTTTCGAGCCGCCACGAAGGCACCGTCTATCGGGTGAGCGCGTCCGGGAACGCGTCGGTTTATGTGGAAGGCATGGGCGTCGCCACGGGCATCGTCTTCGATCGGGAAGGGAATCTGTACGTCGGCGACCGCAGCGGCACGGTGTTCAAGGTCAGCCGCGAGCGGCAGATTTACGTTTTCGCAACCATCGAGCCGTCCATCGCGGCCTATCACCTGGCGTTCGGCCCCGATGGATATCTATACGTTACCGGGCCCACGACTTCGAGCTTCGATTCGGTTCATCGCATCTCGCCGGACGGCCACGTGGAGACATTTTATCGGGGCCTGGGACGGCCGCAAGGCATGGCGTTCGATATTCAGGGCAACTTGTACGTGGCCTCTTCTCTCGGAGGGCGGCGCGGGGTCGTGCGCATCACACCCGAACCCCGGCCGCAGCTGTTCCTCTCCGGTCCCTCGATCGTGGGTTTGGCGTTCACTCCCGCGAAGGCCATGATCCTGGCCACCGCGAATTCTCTGTTCCGCGTGCAGACCGGCATCACCGGACGGCCCCTTCTGTAGGACTCATGAGCGATGTGAGGACCGGATCCGGGAACGACGCCGCGCTGGCGGACGCCGAAATCATCGCGGTGGGTTCGGAACTGCTCACGCCGGACCGCGCCGACACCAATTCGCTGTATCTCACGGCGCAGCTGAATGGTCTTGGAGTGGAGGTCCGCCGCAAGTCCATCGTCGGCGATGACCGCGCGTTGCTCGCCGCCGAGGTACGCTCCGCAATGAACAACGCCGGCCTCGTGATTCTCACGGGCGGTCTCGGTCCTACTGAGGACGACGTGACGCGCGAAGCCGTTGCCGATGCGCTGGGACGTCCACTGGTTTTCCGCCAGGATCTGCTCGACACATTGATGGAGCGCTTTCAGCGGCTGAATCGGAAGATGGCCGACAACAACCGCCGGCAGACGTTTGTGGTCGAAGGCGCCGATCCTCTGCCGAATCCCCGCGGTACGGCCGCCGGACAGTGGATTGAAGTGGGGATTGAAAACACCGGGCGGGTGGTCATGCTGCTGCCGGGACCGCCTCACGAATTGAAGGCGATGTTCGAGGCCGAATGCATGCCGCGGCTGATCCGCCATTTGCCGCCGCAGGCCATCGGAAAGCGGTTTTATCGCGTCTCCTGCATGGGGGAATCGGATCTCGACCAGCTCATTTCGCCGATCTACAAACCGTTCGAAAATCCGGTGACGACGATCCTCGCGGGGCTGGGGGACATCCAAATTCACCTGCGCGCCCGCGCCCGCACGGCCGAGGAGGCCGAGCAGCTGCTGGCACAAGTAGCCCCGCGGATTGAAGAACGGCTGGGGGATCGGATTTATTCGTGCGACGGCTCTTCACTCGAAGCGGTAGTGGGCAGAATGCTGCGCGAGCGTGGCGCGACCGTCAGCGTCGCCGAAAGCTGCACCGGCGGATCGCTCGGCGAGCGCATTACATCAGTTGCGGGCAGTTCCGACTACTTTCTGGGCGGTTTTCTGGTCTACACCGATCGCCTGAAGACGGAACTGTTAGGCGTGGACGCCGCTTCGATCGCCGAACATTCGGCGGTGAGCGAAGCGGTGGCCGGGGCGATGGCTGCGGGCGCGCGCGCCCGGACGGGTTCAACGTATGCTCTTTCGGTTACGGGCGAGGCGGGACCCGCGAGCGCGACCGGTGCACCCGTGGGTACGGTCGTGATCGGTCTTGCCGGGCCGAAGGGACTTGAAGCTCGCCGGTACCACCTTTTTGGAGACCGGAACGGCATCCGCGCACGAGCGGCCACCTGGGCGCTGGACGATCTTCGCCGGGCGATAAGCGGAAATCCGCGCTGAGGCGCCAAAAAAGCTCTCAACTTTGATCGGGTGCCTACCGATATATCATAAGTGGCGACTACCTCGGTACCGCTGGAGGAAACAGGCGCGCCGACGCCCAATGCTCTCAAACAGCGAGCTTTACGATCGCTCGGCTCGTTGCCCCCGTTCTCGCCGATTCTGAACCGTCTGCTGGCGTCACTGGCAAATGAGGACGTTTCTATCACCAAGCTTGCCGACCTGATCGAGAAGGACACCGTCGTGGCGGCTAAGGTGTTGCATCTGGTGAACTCGGCATTTTACGCGCGGCGTGGGACGGTCAACTCCGTGCGGCACGCGCTGTCGTTGCTCGGGATGAATAAGCTCCGCAACGCGGTTCTGGGAATGTCGATTACGCGCATGTGGAATCAGGTGCGTACGCCCCCGGCCTGGTCGATGGCGCGCTTTAACCTGCATTCCGTAGCGGCCGCTTTCTTGGCGGACACGCTGGCCCAAAAGATCCCCGTCGCGTACCCGGAGGGAGCCTTCATCGCCGGGCTCCTGCACGACATGGGGCAACTACTGATCGCCATCGGGCTTCCGGATCAGTATTTGCAAATTATGGACAGAGCGCACACGGAGGGCTGTTCCACCGCCGAAGCGGAGCGCGACGTCCTGGGCTTCACTCACTCGGAACTTTCGGCCGAAGCACTGCTCGCCTGGAATCTGCCGGTGCCGATTCGGGAAGCCGTGCGCGATCATCACATCGGTACGGTGGCGCCAAAGGGCGGCGTGTTGCTCCTGGCAAGCGTGGTGAACGCGTCCGATCGCTACGTAAACTCCACCGGCGCTTCGATCCTCTCCCCCTCCGGCGTTGTGGTTCCCGATCCATCCGCCCTAGCCGGGCTCGGGCTGAACGCCGAGGTCCAAAGCTCCTTGCTCGCCGACTTCGAGACCGAGTTCGCGAACATGAAGCCGTTTTTCCGCTAAGCGGCCACGTTCCTCGGACGTCGTGTCTATCTCCGTCACCGTAAGTTCGCTCGCCTCAAAGCCCTTTGAGCCGCAACGCGTTCCCCGCGGGCCGCGTCTTTCTCTCTGTTTGCTACACTGGACTTCCGGCCTTTTTCCCCAGTGAGGATAAATGTGAAAGTGACCTTGCGATTTGCGTGGCTGTTGCTGTGTCTATCGGCAATACCGCCGTTTTTGTGCGGGCAGGCCCAGACGCCGGCGACGCCCACCACCCCGGCGACGGGGGTTCCCCCGGCTACACCGGCTCCTTCGGCGGCGACGACGGCCGCGCCAGCCTCTCCGGCAGCTCTTCCTCCACCGCGGTATACGCCTAACGAAACGAATACGGGCAACGGTCTCTCGATCGAGCCCATCTATTGGCTCACGCGCGGCTCGATGGTGCTGCGCACAGGCGATTACAACAACACGGGCGTGCCCGGGAATCTGGACTATCCGGGGAGGCTCGACCATGCCTACGGAGCCACCGTGATCGTTCCGGCCAGCAAGAACAGCTCGGTTCGCTTCACCTATTTTCAGACCACGATGACCGGCGGCACAATCGCCCCGCAAAGTCTGAACTTGTTCGGCACGGCCATCGGCGCCGGAGATCCCCTCGCCAGTCAGGCTCAGCTCTCGAACTACAAGCTGTCCTACGATTACGTGACCTACTATTGGAACAAGAAGGGCGGGGACATCCGGCTGAAGACGCTGTATGAAATGCAGTACACGACAATCAACACGTCGCTCGATGACTTCCAACTCCAAACGGACGGGAGCTATAACGTCAGTCCCGCTGGCGGAACCAAGTCGATCATCCTGCCGACGCTCGGGTTGGGCCTCGACGGCACGCTTTCCAAGCACTTCCGTTGGGAGTTCAGAGGCTCGGGCTTCGGATTGCCGCATCGCGCCAAAATCGGCGATGGCGAGGCCGACGTGGCGGTGCGGTTCAGCCGCGTCGAGCTCATCGCCGGCGCCCGCGCATACTACTTCCGCACCTCCCGCCGGGCCGATCATTTCAACTCGGGCGCGCCCTACGGGCCGTACGTCGGGTTACGTTTTTATTGGAAAAAGAACTAGAAAGGCTTAGCGTCTTTCGCCCACCAACTCCTCACGCGCAGCGTGAGGCTCGCCCACAGGGAACGCTTCGCAGGTGACGAGGGAGCGGGGGCAGCCGACGTTTTTGCGGGACCGGAGGTCTCCACGACGGATGCGGCGGGTTCCCGCGAAACCATCCGCACGTGATAGCTGGCAAACGCATAAGTGCGTTTGTAAAGTCCGCCGTCCTTGTCGCGCACCACCAGCGAGAATCCCTTTTCCTGGCTGCCCGGAACCGCAGTCAACTGCACGGGATAAAAACCGGAGACATTGCGTTCCACGAAAGCCGTCTCATAACGGTGATGCTTGAGGCTCCATACGAAAACACGAAAACTATCGAATTCGCAGCATTTGTTGCCGGGCGTGATGGTGGTCCACAACCAGTTTTGCTTGGTCTCATCGCCGTCCTTGACGTCACCGAGCGGCAAATAAGCGGTAATGCGATGGCCTTCGGCATACTGCGCGATTTCATCGGGCACCGCCATGAACAGCATCCGTGAGAGCACCCAGCCGGCATTGCCATCGGGCATGCGCACCAGGCTCCAGTCTTCAGTGGGGATCGGAGCGGACTCCGGCGCGACGTAACCCGGGAGATCGCTCGCCCTCGGTCTCGAAAGCTGCTCCCAGTTGGCCGGCGGACCCGCGGGTGACGGCGGCGGAATGAGCGGCGGCTCTTTGGTCTTTTTGGCGCGCACTTTCTTGGTATCCGCGGTCCGGCGGACCAAATTCGCCGCGGCAGGCGCGGGGGCGCGCATGGGCGCGACCTTGTGCCCCACCACCTCCACCGCGCCTCCTTCGGCGATTTGATAAACGCTCGGCGACAGGCGGGCCGGCTCGGTGTGGACGTTCAAGGGCTCGATGACCTTCGCGGCGCCCTCCGAAGGGAGCGCGGCCGCGCGTGCGGCGAGCTGTTTCAGTCCGTCCATTTGCTCGGCGGACATTAAGAGGTTGGCGTCGGTCCAGCCTTGCGATCCGTCGGCCGCACGCACCCGTGCGAAGCGGCGGCGCGTTTCGAGAATCTGCAACTGTTCGCCGTGACGAACGGTGGTCATCGTCGCGGAGCGGGAGGAAAGATCCTTACGAAGGATGAGCGCGGCCGGTCCAGCGTACGCCACGCCAAGGGATGGCTCTTCAGGGGCTCGCTGTTGTTGCTGCTTGCAGGAGCAGAGCATGAGCGCGCAGATGAACAGCGCGCTTTGCGCGCTGAGACGCCTTATAACGCCATGGTTCTTCACAGCGCGGGTTAAGTCTACGACAATTTTCCATTGCGCGACCAGGCGCAAGGCGGTATTGCAGTTCACGCAGGCGTCCCGGCCGACCTCACGCGCCGGGCTCTGAACGTTAGTCTAACAAGGAGAGGGGAAGCGAGCCAAGAAATGCACGGACGAAACGTGGACGAACCGAAAAGCAATGATCGAAAGATCGAACCCGAATTCTATTGCACGCAGTGCGCCGAGCCGGTGCTCGATCCTCTGACGTGCCGCGATTGCGCGTCGCTGATTTGCCGGAAATGCGGAACGCCACTCGAACGCATCGATGAATTGGGGATCGGGTAGACTTTTTGGAGCCGCTACGGACCATCCGCTCTCTTGGAGCGATGGAGCCCCGCCGGAAAGCTGCTTGCGGCGTGGAGAAGCCGCTCACCTTTAGTTAGTCGCTCCCGCCGGGGTTCCCGCGGCGTCGGTCTTCGCCAGCCCTTCGCGAGCCTTCACGAAGATATCGTACTGGCTCATCAGATCGCGAAAGACGGCGTCGCCGATTTTCTTATAACCGGGCGCGGTGAAGTGCACGTAATCGAGCTGGCCCATGCCGGCCTGTACCCATTGCCTCATGGAGCCCATCCCCCCCATCTTGGCGCGCAGATCCCAGAACGCGCAGCCTTCGGAAAACGCGGCTTGGCGTTGTCCTTCGACGATGGTTTCGACGTTTTCCAGCACTGTCCAGCCCTTGCGCGTATGGATGTAACGATCCGGCGGGCCGACCACTAGAATGGTCGCCGTGGGGGCGGCTTGCCGCAAGCGACGGATCAGCTGAATGTACACGTCGCGATAGGATTCGATGGTCCAATCCCTGCGGCTAGCCTCGTTGGTTCCGTACGCCAGGACGATCAGCGCGGGGTTACGACGCTTTAAATTGGAGGTCAGCACGTCGACATTCCAATCCAAAATCACCGAAGCGGAAACGCCGTTGATGCCGAGCGATTCATAAGTTACGCCGGTGGCCTTTTCGGTGACCCATCCGAACAGCCGCACGGGAGCGCGATCCAAGGTCTCCACTTCAAAGCGATGCGGGCCGGGCTCGGTTTCGTAGCGATAGTAACCGGGCGCGAAATCGCCATCGGTTGAAATCTGATCGACGGGGTTGCCGTTATCGAAAATTTGCAGCGAACCGCCACCGGGCTGCTGCCAGTAGTATAGTTCGAAGGTCTGGCACTCCACGGCCAAATACACCGACTCGCGCGCGGCGTTCGTCGATATACTGATTCCGCCGAGTCCATGCACGCCGTCGCCGAAATGGCCGATCACGCCCTCCGTCTTCCAGCCGCGCGTCGCGCCGCTGCGCAGATCGAAACGCCGATAACCGCGGTAAGGATTGCCCGCGAGCGCGTAGCCGCTGCCGCCGTCGCCGAACATTTCTTGAAAATGCCCGCGGAGGTCGCCGGTCCATTCATCGGCGGCGGTATGTGAATCGCCGTAGTGCAGCACCTTCAAAGGACCCGCGAGCTCGCCGTTCTGATGCCGGTAAAGCTGTTCGAAGAAGGGCACAAGCGCGGCGGGATTCTCCACGGGAATGCTCGCGCCGTTGACGATCTTTTCGCTGACGCCCTGCGCCGCTTCGGCGCGCGTCGCGGGGCTCACCGAAGGCGTCTTGGGACGGCGTTGCCGTACGGGCGTAGTCGAGCTCGATACATATTTCCTTTTCGGCGTGATTTTCTTGGCGACCGCTTTCGTGCTCGAAGTCTTGGCGGGTTTGGGCTTGGTGGACGACGAATGAGCGGGAGAGTCTTTTGTCACAGCGAGGGCCGTTGAAGTCTGCGCGGGAGCCGTCTGGACAAACGAAACAAACGCAGCGAACGCCGCGAGCATCGGCCCGTGGTGGAGTCCCTTCGCGGCGGTCATCGTCGCTTTCATGGATTTCTCACCGGAGCGGCCGGGCCCGACTCCGCGATCTTCTGTTTCAATTCCTGCGCCTTGTGCTGCTGAAATCCGTCGCGCAAAGCGGAGAACAAGAGCTGGCCCACGATTTTCGCGCCCGCCGGCATGGGGTGGATGTAATCGGCGCCCACCAGTCGCGGCTCGGCGGCATACCAGCGCGCCATGGTGCCTTGTCCGCCCATCGCTTCATACGTATTGAAAAAAGCCACGTTCATGTCCAGTGCGATCTGGGCCTCTGTACTGACCAGACGGGGGATGGAAGCAAGGGTATCGATTTCTCCGTTTTCTTTCCTTTCTCCGCGATCCATGGGACTCATCAAGAGCAGGGAAGCGTTCGGCAAAGCCGCGTGCAGACGGCGAACCGCCAGGCGCATTTCGCGTCCCCACGTACTGTCGACGAACTTCGGAAAGCCGCTCTCATTCGTGCCGTAGTTGATCACGACAAGGTCGGGACTGTAGTGCCGCAGTTCCTCGGCCCAGTGTTCTTCGTTCAGGGCGCGCGACAATAGCGTGATATTCGCGCCGTTGATACCCGCGCTGGAGTAGACCACGCCCGCATCGGGACGCCGGAAATCCACTCCGTAAAAACGCACCGAGCCGCTGGTCACCCGTAGCGTGAGATGCGACGCGCCTTCCGGAATATCGAAGCGCGCAAACCCGGGCTGCACGCGCTCCGCCCTTGCGCTACTGGTCCCCAGCATCCGGTCGTCGGCTTCCATCGCGAACTCGCCGCCGGTGGGCTCGCCCAGATAGTAGACCTCTACGCTGCGATGCGCCGGATCCTTCAGCGTCCAGCGCGCCACGGCTTCGGGTCCGCCGCGAAAACTCACCGCGCCCAATCCATTCAAGCCGTCTTTGAGCGGGGAATTTCCACCGATGTCGATTTTCCAGTTGGAGGCCGACATCTCCACGCCGCGCCGGTTGTACCAGGCCCACGGGCGCGCGATCAGCACAAAGCCGGTCCCCGCGTTGCCGAATTCCTTCTGCAGCAGGATGCGGACGTCGGCGGTGATGAGATCGGCCGTCGTGGGCGAATCGCCGTAATGGAGGACGCGGGTCACGCCGCCTTTTTGCAGGGAATCGTAAAAATGATCGAGGGCGTGCGCCGGATCGATCAGATTCTTAGGGGCGATCGCAGCGAGTCTCTGCGTGCGCAGCTCGGCCAGCGATGCCTCGGACGCCAGCGGATTCACCGCGGCATCCTCAGCCGGTTTCCGCAGCGGAAAATCCACCACGGCGCGCGCGCCGCGGGGATCGAAGGCGTAGTAGTTGAGCGAGGGAAACACTTGGGGCAGAAGCATGATCGCCCCGAATACGAGGATGACAAGCGCGGTCTTGGACGGAAGAATGCCCTTCATCAAAACCTCGTGTAGATGAACGGCGCCGCGCCCGTTTGCAGCACGTTTTGCAAGCCGATCACCAGCAGCACCAGCGCCACTGCCTGCGCGTAAAACGGAGCGCGCGCGTACAGAGTAAGACTCGCGTCATACCACCGCTTTGGCAAATAATGCGCCCCGATAGCGATCGCGAGAATGAGCGCGAGCGGGCCGGAGACGTTCGCGAAGGAGACGGTCAGAGAAGCGATGCGGCTCAGGATCAGCACGGCGTTTTCAAAGCTCGACGCGCGGAAGAAAATCCAGGCGAAAGCGACGAAATGGAAGGTCAGAATGATGCGCCCGTAGCGCCACCAGGCGGGCGCGATCGCACCCTTTTTCGCGGGAAACGCCGATTGCGCGTAGCGCACTGCGGCGAGGCCTACGCCATGAAGCGCGCCCCAGATCACGAACGTCCAATTGGCTCCGTGCCACAGACCGCCGATCACCATCGTGATGATCAGATTGGCGTACGGGGCGATCTTCGAGCGCTTGCCTGGCAGCGAGAAGTACAGATAATCGCGCAGCCAGTTGGAAAGAGTGATGTGCCAGCGGCGCCAGAAGTCGGCGATGCTCTCCGCCGCGTAAGGCCGGTTGAAATTTGGAGGAAGCTTGATTCCGAGTAGCATGGCCGAGCCGAGCGCGATATCCGTGTAGCCGGAGAAATCGAAGTAGATTTCGAAAGCGAAAGCATAGACGGCGATCAGCGTCTCCGCGCCGGTGTAAAGATTCGGAAAATCGAAGACGCGATTTACCAGATTTGCGCCCAAATAATCGGCAATCATCAGCTTCTTCATCAAGCCTAGGGCGATGAGAAAGAGCGCGCGCCCGCCCTCGGCCGGGTCCAGAAATTTGCGCTTCTGCAATTGATCGATCAACGTGGAAACACGCGTGATCGGCCCGGCAAGAGTCGTGGGGAAAAAAGAAACCGCGGTCAGATGGGCCAGGTAGCTGTGCGTACCTTTAGCGTCCCGGCGATACAGATCGATGGTGTACGTCAGCGCCTGAAAAACGTAGAAGGAGAGGCTCAGCGGCAGCGTCCAGTGCCATGCGGGCGCGGGCCGGCCGCTTACATGCGCCCAGTTCTCTAGGAAAAACGGCATGTATTTGAAAACCGCCAACAAGCCGAGATTCATCACGATGCTGGCGGTGACCAGGATCTTGCGCACCCGCGGATTCTCGGAAGATTGCAATCCCAGGCCGAAGAAATAATCGCAGGACGAGGCCACCGGGATCAGAGCCAGGTAATAAAGGTCCCACTTGGCGTAGAAGAAATAGTTTGCGAACAGAATGACCGCGAGCGCGGGCGCGCGATACTGACCGAGCTTGCATCGCGAGCCAAGCTCGCTCGCCGGCCAGTAAACGAAGAAGATCGCAACCAGAAAAATGAAGTATGTCGACGACGAGAGTAGCAACCTACAGGATACAACCGCTTCGTTATCCGGGGCCCGAATGTGACGTGCTGGGAACCTTTGTCCTTAGATTGTCGTAACTTGAAGTGGACGATGCCGTACTGCTGCCAATGTGGAAATCAAGTGGGATCGAAGGATCGCTATTGTGTGAAGTGCGGCTCGGCACAGGCGGCAGAGGCCGAACGTCCCGGCATGGATGATCGGCCCGAGGCCCGTGATTTTCAAACTGGTTACGCGGCGAATAATGGCGGAGGCCTGCGGAACTCGAAAACTGCCGCGTTGCTGTGCTACATTCCCTGGTTCGGATGGATAGCCGCGATCATCGTGCTCGCGAGCCGCCGTTACCGCCGCGATTACGAAGTTCGCTTTCACGCGTTTCAGGGACTCTATCTGTTCGTGACCTGGCTCCTGGTGGATTGGGTGGTGTCGCCCGTCCTTCGCATGACCGGTTACGGGTTCTGGCAACCCCTGCCGCGCGGTGGGGGAGTGTTGCATCTTGTGATTCTGGCGGGATGGATCGTCATGCTGGTCAAGGTCGGGCAGGGGCAGCACTATCGCCTTCCAATCCTGGGCGACCTCGCCGAGCGCTCGGTAGCGGAACAGAGGGTCGGATAGTTCGACTTTGTTCGCCTCCTCCCAATACTTCTGACCGATCGCGAAACTATCCTGGCCCCGTGTGCATCTGGAAGAGCATGGTGGGAAAACTCATTCCTATTCTTTTGATCGGCGGTTCGGCGGCCTGCGCGCAGCATATCTCAATAGGAGTCTTGGGCGGAGTTCCGTTTACCGGAGGGCTCTCCGATTTCACGACGTCCGATACCTTGCTCAATGAGGTGAAGCATTCTTACTCGAATTCCAACGAATTCATCCTCGGTCCGATGCTAGAGGTTCGGTTGCCTCTCAGTCTGGCGATCGAGTTCGATGCGCTGTACCATCCTGTGAATGCGACGGCCAACGTCGTGGTCGGTTCGGGAGCGAGTCAGGTCACCGTGTCAAGCTCCACAAGCTACGCCACCTGGGAGTTTCCCCTGCTCGGGAAGTACCGCTTTGGTCTACCGATCGTATCGCCCTATGTGGAGGCCGGGCCCAGCTTCCGCAGGACGGTCTCGGGTTTGAGCTGGTTCTCGGGCAGTGGTTTCACACTCGGAGGAGGCGTTGAAGTGAAGGTGCTCAGGCTGCGGATTGCACCCGAAGTTCGCTATACGCACTGGGGCTCCGATTCCCCGCCGCCCATTAACGCCTCCTTTTTTGCGCCCTCGAACCAGAACCAGGCCGAAGTTCTGGTGGGAATTTCGTTCTGAGCGTGAAGCAGGATATGTCTGCGGAAAAACTCGCTGTGAAGTTGCTCTGGGCGCTTCTGCTATCGGCTGTGGTTCTGTACGCCCAGCCTTTTTCTGTGGGAGTCGTGGCGGGGGTGCCGTTTACGGACGGCGTCGCCAATTCCACAACCGCGCCTGTCGATGGGGAAGTCACCCACGCGTTCTCGCCTTCCAAGCTGTACATAGTCGGCGCCATGGGCGAAATCCGGCTCCCCCTCCGTCTGGCCATTGAAGTCGACGCACTGTATCGGCCGATCAGCATTGAATCGGATGAACAGCTAGGTTCAACCACCTTCAAATCTCCGTCGGAGAATTTTTCAAACTGGGAGTTCCCGGTGCTCGGCAAATACCGCTTTCCGTTTCCCGCGGTGAAACCATTTGTCGAGGCGGGTCCGAGTTTCCGCAAAACAGGCTGCTGCGAATTGAGCTATTTGTCGAACTACGGGGTCACTTTTGGAGGCGGCGTGGAACTGAAACTTCTCAGGCTGCGCGTCGCGCCGGCTGTCCGCTACACGCGTTGGGGTTCCGACGGTCCCTTCTGTCCCTCAAACAACGGGGTCATTTCCTGTTCGCCGTCGTTCCCTCCGTCCAACCGGAATCAGGCCGAATTTCTGGTCGGATTCTCATTTTGAGGCCCTTCTAGAGCGAAGCAAACATCCTTTGCCAAAGATCGGGCATCGAATAGTCGTAAGGAATTGCTTCTCGCTGCGCGATTTGGGTTCCGAAAGAAGTCGAGCCCCCTGCTAAACTGAAAGAAAATGACTTACGACGTCGTTGTCCTCGGGAGCGGACCCGGGGGGTACTCGGCTGCTGTTCGTGCGGGCCAGTACGGCCTCAAAACCGCAATCATCGAAAAAGACGCCAAACTGGGAGGGACTTGCCTCCACGTGGGCTGCATCCCCACAAAAGCGTTTCTCCACGCGGCCGACGTGTGGGAGCGTTTTCTCCATCCGGAAGAGGACGGCATCCATTGCGAGAATCCGCGCCTGGATTTCGGGCTGGTGAGCGATCGAAAGAACAAAATCGTCGCCAAGCACGCCAAGGGTGTTGAGTTCCTGATGAAGAAGAACAAGGTCGACTGGATTCGCGGCTATGGCCGTTACGCCGGCCCTGGCAAGATCGAAGTGTCATCGGTAACTGCAAACCAGGAAGCCGGAAAGCAGACCATTGAAGCGAAGAACATCGTGCTCGCCACGGGTTCCGAAGCGCGCATGCTGCCCGGCCTCGAACCCGATGCGCAGCGCATCCTCACCAACATCGAAATTCTGAACCTCCGCGAGGTTCCGAAATCATTGGCGATTTTAGGCGCCGGTGCGGTCGGTGTCGAATTTGCCTCGTGCTTCCACCGCTTTGGAACAAAAGTCAGCCTCTTCGAAATGCTGCCGCGCATTGTTCCTGTGGAGGACGAGGAAGTTTCCAAGGAACTCGAGCGCGTTTTCAAGAAGGACGGCATTCGCGTCGAGACGGGCGCGAAAGCCGAAAACATCCAGAAAACGGATACGGGTGTGCGTTTCACGGTGACGCTCGCGAACGGAAAACAGGAAACCGTGGAAGCCGAGGCGCTGCTCGTAGCCGTCGGCCGCCGGGCGAATACGGAAAAGATTGGCATCGATGGAACCCGCGTGCAACTGGAACGCGGATTCATCAAAGTCGATCCGTTCCAGCGCACCGGCGAACCGGGTGTTTATGCGATCGGCGATATCGTCGCGGGTACCCCGCAACTGGCGCACGTCGCGGCGGCCGAAGGGATGGTCGCGATCGGACACATTGCTGGTAAACCGGTAACTCCGATCAACAGGAATCGTATCCCAGGCGCCACTTACACCGATCCCGGAATCGGCAGCGTGGGATTGACCGAGGCGCAAGCCCGGGCGCAGGGCCGCAAGGTGAAGGTCGGCAAATTCCCCTTCCTCGCCAACAGCAAGGCCAGCATTCTCGGTAAACACGACGGGTTCGTGAAGATCGTCGCGGATGAAACCTACGGCGAAATTCTGGGCGTGCACATCATTGGTCCGGAAGCGTTCGAGCTGATCAGCGAAGGAGTGCTGGCGCTGGAATCCGAAGCCACCGTGGAAACGCTGATGCACACCATTCATGCGCATCCGACGCTATACGAAGCGATGGGCGAGGCGTTCAACGCCGTCTACGGTCTCGCAATCAATGCTTGAAGCCGCATCCACGGGCCGGGGGCCAGGGGCCAGGGGCCCGTCATCGGATTTTGCTCGGATTTCAAGTGGCAGTTATTCTCGATCCGAAATTGCTACGAACGAGCCACCACCTTCCCAATCTGCTGGCCCCCGGCCCCTGGCCCCTGGCCCCTTTTCTCCGGCCCCCGGCCCCTCTCTTTGCCAGGTCCGCGACCTCGGACGCATGCGCTATGCCGACGCTTTCGCGCTGCAGCAGAATCTCGTCACCCGCCGCAAGACCGATGAGATTCCCGATCAACTGCTGTTCGTGGAGCACCCTCATGTCATCACCATGGGGCGCAGCGCTCACGAGGAGAATGTGCTGGCCCGGCAAGAAGTGTTGGAGCGTGCGGGCATCGAATTTCACCACACCGACCGCGGCGGCGACGTAACCTATCACGGGCCGGGACAGGTGGTCGGCTATCCCATCGTCGATTTGAGAAAATGGAAGCGCGACGTGGTTGCCTACGTGCGCGGTCTGGAACAGGTCCTGATCGACGCACTCGGTGAGTTTGGAATCGCCTCGGAGCGAGTCCAGGGCGCCACGGGAGTATGGACTTCGGCCGGCAAGATTGCGGCCATCGGCGTCCACATCAGCCGTTGGGTGACATCGCACGGCTTTGCGCTCAATGTGGAAACGGATTTGGATTATTTTCGCTATATCGTGCCCTGCGGATTGACGAAGCCCGTCGCATCCATGCGCGCGCTGGGTTGTAACAACAGTCGCGCCGAGGTGACTTCCGTGCTGGCCCGGAACTTCGGGCGGGTATTCGATCGCGAGATGGAGATTTTATGATTGACGTCGTTATGCCCCAGATGGGGGAAAGCATCGTGGAAGGCACGCTGACGCGCTGGCTGAAAAAGACCGGCGAACACGTGGAGCGGGATGAACCGCTGTTCGAGATTTCGACGGATAAGGTGGATACGGAGATTCCTTCGCCATCCGCTGGAACGCTCGGCGAGATTCTGGTGCAAGAAGGCACCACGGTTGGAATAAACACGGTAGTCGGACGCATCGCGGAAGCGGGAGGGGCTCCTGTAAGTACAGTGTCCGTTCCTGCGGCTCCGCCTGTCGCCGCCGCATCGGTAAGTTCGATTCCGGCTCCGGAGACGTCGCGTCCGCAGGCCGCTGGCGCAACTGCGCAAGGCGATGGCTCCGAAGAGACGCTCGGCGGACCGCTTTCTCCCCTGGTGCGCAAGATGGCGCGCGAAAATAACGTCGATTTGAACCAGGTGCGCGGCACCGGCGCCGGCGGCCGCATCACGAAACAAGACGTGGATGCATTCATCGCCGCGCGCGGCGGCGCCCCGCGTCAGGCACCGCCCTCGTATGCACCTCCCGCGCCTGCGGCTCCTGCACCTGCAGCGCCGGCGCGAACGTATGCCGCGCCGCCACCGCCTCCACCTGCGCAGGCGATCGCGACGGTGCCGCAGACCGTGAATGTTCCTCCTCCGCCTCCGGTGCCTTACGAAGCGCCCGCTCAATTCCGCGGCCAGGCGCCTGCGGGACGTGTCGAGCCGATGAGCACCATGCGCCAGAAGATCGCCGAGCACATGGTGTTCAGCAAACGCACCTCCGCCCACGTCACCACCGTGCACAAGGTGGATATGACGCGCGTTTCCAAGCTCCGCGATAAGAACAAGGCCGAGTTCCAGGCGCGCTACGGATTCTCGCTGACGTTCCTGCCGTTCGTGCTGCGGGCGGCCACCGCCGCGCTACAACAATTTCCGCTGCTCAATGCGTCGATCGATGGCACGAATATTGTCTATCACCGCGATATCAATATCGGCATTGCGGTCGCGCTCGAAAACGGTTTGATCGTGCCGGTGATCCGCAACGCCGACGAGAAGAACGTGGTTGGCTTACAGAGATCGGTCGCCGATCTCGCGACGCGCGCGCGTTCACGGCAATTGCGTCCGGACGAGGTCCAGGCCGGAACGTTCTCCGTCACGAACTTCGGAAGCTTTGGGAGCTTATTCGCAACGCCGGTGATCAATCAGCCGCAAGTGGCGATTTTAGGCATCGGATCGGTAACCAAGGAACCAGTGGTGGTCGACGACGCCATCGCCATCCGCTCCATGTGTTACATGGCGCTTACGTTCGACCATCGCCTGATCGACGGCGCATTGGGGGATCAGTTCACGCAGAAGGTGAAATCGGTTCTGGAGAACTGGAGCGAGGAAGTGCTGTAGCAGGAGACAGAATTCAGGAGATAAGAGTCGAAAAGAAGGAGACAGAAGTCAGGAGACAGGAGTCAGAATAGCGATTCTGGCCCCTATTTTCCCCGCGTCCGGTCCTGGCATCCTGACCAGCCGGCAAACCTCGTCAGGCTGCACCCCCCGACTCGAACTGACGCACCTGAAATTGCAATCTGGTTTGCGCAATTGCAGTCCCAACACGCTCGAAGAATTCTAGCCAGCAGCGTCGGGGCGAAATTGCGTAACCACACGAATGATCACGTCGCGACCGGCTGCACGTGGATAGCTGTCAAGAATTTCACCCGATTCCACAAATGCCAAATAGCGGTTGATTTTCAGCTGCAAGAGCTGCTGATGGGAAGTCGAATCGAGCCACTCAAGGTGATCTGAGATGGTGAGAACGACGCACCCGGATTGCTCGACGCTCACGATATCGATCACGTCTGGATTATCGACAGCCATGGTTCGTCTCGAATGCCGAACTCTAAATTCTGTCTCCTGTCTTCTGACTTCTGACTCCTTGCTGCGGCTCTGCCGCTAGCCCACATTCCCGATGCACCGCGCGGACCGCGTTTTCGAGCCCGCTGCGCCGCACGACAATCGCGATCGTCAACTCGCTCGAGCCCTGCGCGATGGCGATGATGTTGATGTCTTGCTGGGAGATCGCCGTAAAAATGCGCCCGGCTAGTCCTGGCGTCCCGCGCATTCCTTCGCCGACCACCGCAAGCAAACCCACGTCGGTATCCACTTGCGGCGGCTTCACATAGCCGTGCGCCAGTTCGATGGCGAACTCGGCTTGGATTTGTTTTAGGGCGCGATCGAGCTCAGCCTGCCTAATCAGGAAACAGAAATTCTGGCGATAGCTGGAGCTGGTGATGGCGAGCAGTTCCACGTCTGCCGCGTCGAGTGCGTGCAAGGCCTCCGACATCAGGCGCGCGCCGCTGATGGCCGCGCCGTTCGGCTCGATCGACACCAGTGCGACGTCGCGCATGGACGTGACGGCGTGCGGGCCGCCCTCCGCCTGAATCTTTGGAACGATACGCGTGCCCGGTTTTTCCGGCGCGAAGCTGTTCTTGCTCCACACCGGTATTCCGCGTTCCACGAGCGGCGCGAGCGTGCGCGGGTGCAGAACCTTGGCGCCCGCATAGGCCAGCTCGGCCGCTTCCGCATAAGTGATGGCGTCCAGCACGCGGGCATCCGGAACCAGGCGCGGGTCCGCCGTCATGATGCCGTCGACATCCGTCCAGATCCACAACTCCGAGGCGCCCAGCGCGGCCGCGATAATGGATGCCGAGAAATCCGAGCCCCCGCGTCCCAACGTGGTCGGCCGGCCGTCGAGCGTGGAAGCATTGAAGCCCGTCACCACGGGAAGGATTTTCTGCTCCAACAGCGGCCCGAGCACCGCTGCGGCTCGCTTGCCGGTTTCGTCCATCAGCGGCGTGGCGTTGCCGAACACGGCGTCGGTCGCGATCACGTGCGCTGCGTTTACTGCGGCGGCGCGAACGCCGCTCGATTCGAGATACGCCGCCATCATCAGCGCAGAGAGCCTTTCGCCGATGGCCACCGCCCGGTCGAGAGCGGGCAATGGACGCTCGCCCAACAGAAGAATCCCTTTCGCGATGCGCGAGAATTCAGCGATCAGCGCGTGGACACCTTCGAGCGCGGTTTTGTGCGCGGGCTCCGGCAACAGTTGCAGGCAGCAGGTCTCGTGTTTTTCCGTCAGCGCCGCCAGATTCGCTTCGAGGCCGGCTCCGTCGCCCGTTTCCGCTTTGCGCAGGGAATCGAGCAGGAGATCGGTGACCTTCGACATCGCCGAAACGACGATCACCACGGGACGTCTTGCGTGTTGCTCGGTGGTGAGACGCGCGGCCACCTGGATGCGCTCGGCCGAGCCCATGCTCGTCCCGCCAAACTTCATCACCAAGAGATTGCTAGGAAAACTCAAAATATTCCTTTCGATATGCCGTAATGAGCGAAGCTTCCGGCGTACTCAGGTAGTAGCCTTGCCGTTGCTGGTTCGGTCGCGCACGATTTTGAGGATCGCTTCCTCCACCTGTTCGGGCGTCAGCTTGGTGGAATCCAGATACTCGGCATCGGGAGCCTGGGTCAGCGGAGCGTCGGCGCGCGTGCGATCCCGCGTGTCGCGCTCGGTCATCTCACGGGCGACGTCCTCCACGGGACCGCCCACTTCTTTCGCGCGCCGTTCGGCGCGCGACCCGGGAGCCGCATCCAGATAAATTTTCACGAGCGCTTCGGGAAACACCACGGTACCGATGTCGCGGCCTTCCATCACGAGCGATTGCCCGGCGCCGATGCGGCGCTGCTCGTCGCGCATAGCGCGTCTCACGCCGGCGATCGCAGCCACTTTCGAGGCGGCATCGGTCACGCGCGGCTCGCGGATCTCGGCGGTGACGTCCTGGCCGTTCAGCACCACGTGGTTGCCAGGCACGGTGAACTCGATGCGTGCCTGCTGGGCAAGCTGCGCCAGGCGGAAGGGATCGTCCAGATCGATATCCGCCTGGAGAGCCCACAGGGCCACGGCGCGATACATTGCGCCCGTATCGACGTAGGCGATGCCCAGGCGCTCGGCGAGCGAACGCGCGATGGTGCTTTTGCCGGCCCCGGCGGGTCCGTCAATGGCGATGATCAAGCGCTTTGGCGAATCGGTGGCGATACGCGTCTCCTGAACGAAAGTGAATCATTGAACAAACGGCGAAAATTGACCCTGAAAATATTATAACGGCCGATCTCGCGCGACCCGGGCCTGTCAGATGTACTGAACTTCCTCTTCGAGCTCTATGCTGAAGCGCTCGTTGACTCGCTGCTTGAGCTCGGCAATGAGCTCGCGCAACTCGCGGCTGGTGCCCCCGCCTTCGTTATAGATAAGGTTCGCGTGATAATTGGCCACCTTTACGCCGCCCCGCACGATGCCTTTTGCGCCGGCCTCTTCCAGAAAATAAGCGGAAGGAACCTTGCCTTCGCGGATTACCTTTTCGGGAACCTGCGCCCGCACTGTTTCAGGAAGGTCAGCGAGAATCAAATTCTTGAAAATGCTTCCGGCGCAGCGCATCGTGGGCGGATATTTCTCATCGCGAATTTTGCGAATCGCGGCGTCCCTAGCCTGGAGTTCCACCGCGTCGCCACGGTCGAGTTCCAAATCCACCGAGAGAATGGTCCAATCCTTGTGACGCTTGAACACGCTATCGCGATAACGGAACTCGCACTCCGCATTGTCGAGAACCCGAATGCCGGGGCCGTCCAGAATTCGCACGCTGCGGACGCGCTCGTGGATGGAATGCCCATAGGCTCCCGCGTTGCCGTAAATCGCGCCGCCCACCCAGCCGGGGACGCCGGTGAGGGTCTCCAGGCCGGCGAGCCCTTCGGAAATCGTGCGGTCCACGAGGTCCTGCAAGAGGACGCCCGCGGCCGCGTGCACCCGCGTGGCGCCTGCTCCGATCGCGGGTACTTCGAGGGAGGCGTTCGTATAGCGCACCACCGCGCCGGGGAAGCCTTCATCGCTCGCGATCAAGTTGCTTCCTCCGCCGATCACCGTGTGAGGAGTGGCGGTTTCGCGCAGGATTTCGAGGGCCGCGGCGAGCGCTTCGTCGGTTGCGGCATCGAGCAACCACCGCGCGGAGCCGCCGATCCCGAAGCGCGTGTGCGCGGCGAGCGGAACTCTTTCGGAAATGAGCAGGCCGGGGATAGCCCTCAGGCGGAGAAGCACGCGATCCTACTTGGAAGTCTTCGAAAACAGGTTCAGCAGGCCGCTGAGCGACGAGCCTTTTTTTGCCGGACTCTTCACCGGGCCTCCCAGCCTTTCGGCGAGATGAGAGATCGCCTTGCCGAGGACCGTGCTGGAAGGGATGGGTTTGCCGTCAAGCAGCGCTTTCTGGACGGCCTCGTAGTCGCTCGGAAGAGTTTCGAAGACGTCCGTGTGGAGCGCTGTACCGATCACTTCGCGATTCAGTCCCACGTCCTGCAAGTAGCGATTCACCACCAGCCGGACCTTCCAGCGCCCCACCCGGTTGGTATCGAGATACGACAGAGCGCGTTGCGCGGCCTGCAGCGCCGGCAGTTCATTGGTGGCCACCAGAACCAGGTCGTTCACCGCGCGCCCGATGTTCAGATTCCATTCCCCGTAAACGCCGCTGCAATCCACCACCACGATGTCGTAAACCTGGCGGGCATATTCGAGCACGGGCGAGGGATCCGTAAACTCATGCACGTTTTCTAGCATGAGGTCGGGCGCCAGAAGCACGTCCACGCCGTTGACCTCGGTTACCATGGCGCCCCACAAGTCCTTGTCGAGCTCGCTCGCACGCTGCAGCGCGTCGAGAAAACTATAGATCGATTTGATCTTCAGGACGAACGATAGTACGCCCGCGAGCATATCCATGTCGGCCAGGAGGACGCGCCTCGCGCCCATTTTCTTCATTTGGAATGCGAGATTCGCAGCCAGAGTAGTCGCGCCGCAGCCCCCTTTGGCGGGCATGACCGCGAACAACTTCGCCGGTTCGCGCGTCTGCGCGTCCCCGCTCCCCTGCAGCCGGGCCAATTTCGCAAAGGCCGCGTCCACCTGATCGACCGTGAAGGGATGAATCAGGAATTCGACCGCGCCCGCGCGCAAGCAGCGCAGGATCAGATCCGGATCGTTGCCGTCGAGCAGGGCGACCACGTGCACGTGGGGGCTCATGCGGGCCATTTCCCCGAGCAGATCGAGCGCCTGCTCCGGCTCGCTCGAGACATCGAGAAAGACTAAGTGCGCGGTGCCGGCCGCGAGGGCGTTAGACAGATCTCTTGGAGAGGGATAGGCTTGCAGCCGATGGACGGCGACGCCTTCGACTCCGGTCGCCAATACCGCTTCCAACTCGTCTGCCCGGGGCGCGTTCGGACTCATTAGGACGAGCCGCCTCGAAGCCAGGGCCTCACGATTGGTCATGTGGACCGAACTCGAATGGAATGCGTTTCAAAGGAGTAAATCGACTAGACCCGATCATAACATGAGAGACTCCCGTCCTTTTGCCCACTAACAAAGTGCTACGCCTGGACGATGAGGCATCTGAAAGGGACTAGACCAGACGGTTCTACGCCGCCCGGCGAACACTAACACGCGAGGTATAAATGACAAACTCAGCTCCCAGCTCGACCATAACTCCCAGCTCGAGCCTTAGCGCTCCTACGGTTGGTGCAAACCAAATCAGTGCAAACCAGGTTGCTTCAAGCGTGGTCGCTCCTGCCGTCGCCGACGGATGGGCGCCGCAGGAGGCCAAAACAGTTGCGGTGTGCGACACGCAACCGGTGACGGCCGAAGGAATTCGGACGCTGCTCGGGGAAACCCGCGACCTAAAATTTCAACAGGCGACCGATTCCCTCTCGCAGGCGACCGAAATTCTGCGCTTGTCGAAGCCGTCCATCTTGCTGCTAGACAAAGCTTTCGGGATGCAGGTCATCCTGGACTGGCTGGGGGATGTAAGGGTCGGGTCTGGATCGGATTCATCCGGCCGGACGGCTATCGTGATCTGGGGCGTATCGGTGAGCGAAGCGGAAGCGCTACGGCTTCTGCAAGCGGGAGCGCGTGGCATTCTGCGGAAGACCGCCGCCACGCCCATGGTGATGGCATGCCTGCGCACCGTCGCAGCCGGGCGCAGTTGGATGGAGGAATGCGTGTTTCGGGAGTCCGGACGGGGGGACCGCTATCCGCGCTCGGAGTTGACGGCCCGCGAACAGCAGGTCCTCGAATTGGTCGAACAGGGCTTCAAGAATAAGGACGTCGCCCAGGAACTCGGCATTCGCCCGGGAACCGTGAAGATTCATCTGAAGCATATCTTCGAAAAAACCGGCGTGCGCGGCCGTTACGGATTGGCGCTCAACGGTCTCCGAGATCGCGGCATGGTGGCGATGTCGATGCATCCGTAAGGACAATAGCCGGTGGTTCGGTGGCCGGCCTCCGCCACTGGCCGATGCGCGGATGCCCCGGGGCACGCCAGTGGATGGGTGAGTTTATGACGCAGGCACGCGATGCTTTGGCCTCGCCTACGCGCGGTCTCCAAGTTTTGGGCCCCCCGCGGCTTGATATATCCCCGCCCGGCTTTGATATATCCTTAAAAGCGTGCGAAAGATCTGTTTCCTTACTCTCCTTTCGACGTGTGTTTTCGCGCAGTCTCCACTCACGAAAATCCTCTCCACCGAACTCGACCGTAATTATTCCGTCTTGAAGCAAAAGAGCGACCCGGCTCCCTACTTCATGGCGTTTTCGGTGACTGACACCGAGACGAGCACGATTCTTGCCAGCGGAGGCGCCATTATCGGGCAAAACCAGCGCCGCAACCGTCTGTTGGACATTACCGTGCGCGTAGGAAGCCCAAAATTCGATAATTTCCGGCGCATCAACGGGCAAATACCGCGCTTCACCGTCACCACTCCCATCGCGCTCGATGACAATGAGGCTTCCATTCGAGAAGCGGCATGGCTCGCCACCGACCGCGTCTACCGCAATTCGTCCCAGCGCCTCATTCAAATCAAGGCCGATGAAAAGCTGCGGGCTGCGGCCGGCGACGATTCCGACGATTTCTCCCAGGAAGATCCCCAGGTCTACTACGCGCCCACTCCCCCTCTGAAATTTGACGCAGCGGAATGGACGGCTCGGCTGCGCAAGCTTTCCGGCGAATTTCGAAAGTATCCGGGAGCGCTGAATTCGGACGTAGCGATCGAGGCCCAGCGTGTTACGGAAACGCTGGTAACCACCGAAGGCACGCGGATCGAACAGGGGCGCCTCTTTAGCCGAATCGTCATCAGCGCGCGCGGCAAGGCCGCCGACGGCATGGATCTCACCACGCTCGAAACCTTCGAGACCGACGAACCGGCGAAACTTCCCAAGGACGCGGAAATCCTCGCGGCGGTCGAAAAGGCCGGGAAAAGTTTGCAGGATCTGCTGCGGGCGCCTCCCGCGGACCCGTTCGTGGGGCCGGCCATTCTCAGCGGCCGCGCTTCCGGTGTCTTCTTTCACGAGATCTTCGGGCATCGCATCGAAGGCCACCGGCAGAAGGATGAATCGGAAGGGCAGACCTTCACGAAGAGCGTCGGAGCTCCCATTCTCCCGGCGTTCCTCTCGGTGGTTTTCGATCCGACCGCGCGCGAGTTTGAGCACACTATGCTGAACGGCTCCTATTCGTACGACGACGAGGGCGTAAAAGCGCGGCGGGTTCCGGTGGTGGAAGACGGCGTATTGAAAACTTTTTTGATGTCGCGCTCGCCGATTAAGGGATTCCCGCAATCGAACGGGCACGGGCGCCGCGAGCCGGGTTCCGAGATCGTTTCGCGGCAATCGAATCTGTTCGTGGAGTCCTCCAAACGCGTCGGCGATCAGGAGCTCCGGCGAATGCTGATCGAGGAAGTGAAACGCCAGAACAAGCCCTACGGATTGTTTTTCGATCAGGTCACCGGCGGGTACACAACCACCCAGCGCCGCGGCCTGCAGGCCTTTACGGTCATCCCTCTGGTGGTCTATCGCGTCTTTGCCGACGGGCGGCCTGACGAGCTGATTCGCGGCGTCGATATCGTGGGCACGCCGCTTTCGAGCTTCTCGAGCATTCTGGCGACGTCGGACAAGCGCGACGTATTCAACGGCATTTGCGGCGCCGAATCCGGAAGCGTGCCGGTATCGGCGATCTCTCCCGCGCTGCTGGTTTCGAGCATCGAGATTCAGCGCAAGGAACGCTCGCAGGATTCGCCGCCCTATTTGACGCGTCCGGAAGGCAAGCAATAAATGGCGGGGATGAATCGGCGCGGTTTTCTCATCAACGTCAGTCTCTCGGCGGCGGTCGTATCTTTGCTGGAATCGAGCGGTGGAGCGCAGACCGCAAGCGGCGACGATGATGTCCTGTTGCGCGCCTTGCGCGACGAGTTGGAGCGCTCCCGTCAACTACGGGTGGTTGGCGGGGGCGGTGACGATGTTCCTTATTTCATCAGCTACACGGTTTCCGATCAGAACGATTTCTCGGTGGCCGCTTCGCTCGGGTCGATCACCAGTTCCGCGCGGAACCGGTTCCGGATCCCGGGCGTCGAAGTTCGCGTGGGCAGCTACGATTTCGATAACACCGGGCACATCTATAGCGGGTATTATTCCGGTTCGCGCTTCGATAGCGAGCCGTGGCCGCTGGACGACGATTACCAGGCCTTGCGCGAAGCATTGTGGCTCGCGACCGATCATGCTTACAAGGCGGCGGTCGAATCGATTGCCCGCAAGCGGGCCGCGCTCAACAGTGTCGCCGAGTCCCAGGAAAAGCTAAAAGATTATTCGAAGGCCGAGCCGATCACGAGCATCGGCAAGGTCGCGGCCGACAAAATGGACGACGCACAGTGGCGCTCGCGCATCGCCAAGCTTTCCGGGATTTTCAGGGCCTATCCGGAGATCCTGGCCTCCGGCGTGGAGTTTAACGCGAACCTGGGCCCCACTTACTATCTGGACTCCGACGGCACGACCCTGCGCTTTCAGGATGATGTGGTGTGGCTGAATGCGCGGGCGGAAGTGCAGGCGGCCGATGGAACGCTCATGCGCGAAGGCCTCTCCGTGCAATCGCTGGAGCTGGCGAAGTTCCCCTCCCAAGCCGAGCTCACGGCGGCGGTGACCACGCTCGCCGAACGCATGAGGGTCCGCGTGAAAGCGCCGGTGGCGGAGTCGTATACGGGGCCCGTTCTATTTGAACCACAGGCGGCCGCACAGTTGTTCGCGCAATTGATCGGCGACAACCTGCGCGCCGGAAGGAAGCCGATCTCCGACGGAAATCGTCCGGTCAACTACCTTCCCAGCGAGTTCGAAAACCGCGTGGGAGCGCGCGTGCTGCCGGAATGGATGGATGTCACCGACGATCCGACACAGACCATCTGGCAAGGCCAGCCTCTGATCGGCTGCTATTCGTTCGACGTCGAGGGAGTGCGTCCCCAGACCGTGAACGTTATTGAGAAAGGCGTGTTCAAGTCGTTTCTCACCACGCGCCAGCCGGTGAAGGGATTTCCGCAATCGAACGGTCACGCGCGGCTGGGCGGCTCCTATGGCACAAAGGCCGCGGCCATCAGCAATCTTTTCGTAAAGGCGTCGCAGACCCAGTCGCTCGAAGAATTGAAGAAGCGTTTTCTGCAGATGTTGAAGGATCGCGATAAGCCGTTCGGCATGCTGGTGCGCCGTCTGGATTATCCGTTTTCCTCGACCGGCGGAGACTTGCAGCAGTTGATGGCGTCGGCGGCGCAGTCAGGAGGATCGGCGCGGCCCGCGAGCCCGCCCATATTGCTGTATCGCGTATATCCCGATGGCCGCGAAGAACTGGTGCGCGGCCTGCGATTCCGCGGCGTGTCGACGCGTTCGCTGCGGGACATCCTCGTTGCCTCGACGGAAATGGCCCTCTTCGATTTCATCAACAATGGAGCTCCCTTGGCGTTTTTAGGCGCCGGAGGGCTGATCGCTCCGGCGTCGGTGGTCGCTCCCGGGTTGCTGTTCGAGGAGCTGGAATTCGAACACCCGCAGGAGCAATTGCAAAAGCCTCCCATCGTGCCGCCGCCGAACGCGTAACTCGCGTGCTGCTTGGATCGGTGGACCGGATGCGAGCCGATCCGGGCTCGCCCCGCCTGTACCCGAACGAGCTAGTCCAAGCGTCAAATTGTTTCTGCTGCGAGCCTTAAAATGAAAATATGCGCTTGCTGAGCCGCACGATTTTCCGCGAGGTCTTCGTCAGTGCCTCGTTGGGCGCGGCTCTCTTCACGTTCATTCTTTTCCTCCAGCGCGCCCGCCCTCTGTTCGAATTTCTGGTGCGCAGCCCGGGGCCGCCCTCGCAGGTCGCGTACTTGTTTGCGCTGGTTCTTCCTCAAGCGCTGCCGTTCACGGTGCCGCTGGGCGTTTTGGTCGCCACGCTGATCACGCTCTCGCGAATGTCGAGCGATGGCGAAGTGACGGCCATGCGTGCCGCGGGCGTTCCGGGGCGACGCGTCGTTCCGCCGATTCTGACGTTCGGGTTTCTGGCCATGTGGGTAGCCGCGGCGGCATCGCTGTGGCTGACGCCGTGGTCGATTCGCGAGCGCTACCGCGTGGAGAATCAACTGGTGGCAGGGGACCTGACCGCCGACGTGCAGCCGCGCGTATTTGACGAGGAGTTTCCGAACTCCGTCCTCTACGTGACCGACGTTGCCACGGGACCGACGGGCCTGTGGAAGAGGATCTTCCTGGCCGACGTCACGCCTCCGGAAGACCGCCTTCCGAGCGCCACCGAACGCGGCGACAGCCCGCGCATCACCCTGGCTTCCGAGGCGATTGTTGCGCCCGACGCGTCCCAGAATCGCCTGCAGCTTTCCTTGCGAAACGGCAGCACCTACGAAGCCGGCAAGGAAGCGACCGATTATCACATCACCACCTTCCCGGCCGGCGACCAGGTCCTGGAGGCGAAAAAGCCCGAGGAGATTCACGCCAGCCGCGTCGCGCCCGAAATGGACACCATCCCTTTGTACCGGCAGGCGTACCAGGACGCCGCGCTCGACCGCACCGGAAAGTTGGATGCGCGCATCGAACTGCATCAGCGATTCGCTCTTCCCATGGCGTGTCTGCTGATGGCGGTGATCGGCGTTCCCTTGGGCATCGCTCGAAGGAGAGCCGGGAAATCCGCCGCCGTGGTGATGACCGTGGCGATCGCGTTCCTTTATTACATGGCGATGATCAGCTTCATCGGCATGGCGCGCCAGGGAGTGATGTCCGGGGAGGCAGCCGTGTGGTTGCCCGACCTTTTCCTCGGCTTGTTTGGCGTCCTGATGCTCGCCCGCCTCGAACGGCCCGGCGATCGCGACTTGCTGGGGATGATTTCAGCCCCCTTGCAGACGCTGCGCGCATTGCGGGGCGGCAGTTTTCAGGAGCGCCGCCGTCCGGTGCTGGAGCGTCTGGAGCCGAGACGCGTGCTGGCGCGATTTTCGCTGCTGCCGCAGGTGATGGATGCGATGGTGCTTTCGAGTTTCCTGTTTTACTTTCTTGTCCTTCTGGTCACCTTCGTCATGATGACGCACGTTTTCACGTTTTTCGAGCTTCTCAGCGATATCGTCAAGAATCACATCCCGATGTCGCGCGTGCTGACGTATCACTTTTTCCTGACGCCGCGCCTGATTTACGATCTCACGCCGGTCGGCGTATTGACGGCGGTGCTGGTGACCTTCGGCGTGCTTACCAAGAACAACGAAGTCACCGCCGTGAAAGCGTGCGGGATCAGCGTGTACCGGCTGACCGCGCCCGTGTTGCTCGCCGGATTTTTTCTCAGCGGCAGTCTCTTTGCGTTCGATCATTACTGGGTGCCGGAGGCCGATCGCCGCCAGGACGCCATTCGCGCGGAAATCAAGGGGCGTCCCGCCCAAACCTTCCTGCGGCCCGATCGCCGCTGGATCTACGGCCTGCGCGATCGTGTGTACTATTACCGGTATTTCGATTCTTCCCAGCAAGTAATGCTAGGCGTAAACGTTTACGAGCTCGACCTGGAGCGATTCCGCTTGAAGCGCCATATTTTTGCCGAGCGGGCGCATTGGGATCGGAACTCCAAGGCGTGGGTTTTTGAAAACGGCTGGAGCCGCGACATGAACGCGAGCAACGTCACGCACTTCGACGATTTCGCCGGCCAGACGCGCACGTTTCTGGAGTTAGAGGAGCCGCCCGATTACTTCGTCAAGGAAGTGAAGCAGTCGCGGCAGATGAATTTCCGGGAGCTCTCCACTTATATTCGTGAGCTGCAGCAGAGCGGCTTCGATACCGTCGCTTTGCAGGTGCAGTTCTACAAGAAATTCTCCGTGCCCTTGTTTGCCTTGATTCTTGCGATGGTCTCGATCCCATTCGCGTTCTTGGCCGGCAACCGCGGCGCGATGGCCGGCGTCGGCATGAGCCTCGGAATCTATATTCTTTACTGGTCCATCGGCCAGGTCTTCGAACAGGTGGGAAACTTGAGCCAACTCCCGGCGCAGGTGGCGGCCTGGTCGCCGGACGTGGTTTTCTCGCTCGCCGGATTCTATCTCCTCGCGCGCATGCGGACGTAGCCGCGTGAGAGTGACACGCCTGCGAACGCACCAGGAAAAGAGATGACATGAAAGCCTGCATCCTTCCGGCGCCTGCGCTCGTCGAGACGAATCCGCTGCGGTACACAGAGGTGCCCGCGCCCGATCGCCTGGAACCCGGTCAGGTATTGATTCGCGTGCGCGCCTGCGGCGTGTGCCGCACCGATCTGCACGTGGTGGAAGGTGAGCTCACGACTCGGAAATCGCCCCTGATCCCGGGCCATCAAGTGGTGGGCGTCGTGGAAAGAACCGGCACGGGAGTCATTCGCTATCGGCCCGGCGATCGTGTTGGCGCGGCCTGGTTGCGCGAAACCTGCGGACACTGCGAATTCTGCCGTAGCGGGCGTGAGAATCTGTGCGAGTCGGCGTCGTTCAACGGCTACAGCGCGGACGGCGGATATGCCGAATTTATGGCTGCCCCCGAGGCGTTTTTGTATCCGATTCCCGACGGCTTCGCGGATTTGAAGGCCGCGCCGCTCCTGTGTGCCGGAATCATCGGATTCCGCTGCTTGCGGGTCTCTGGAATTGCATCGGGAGGCGTGCTGGGATTGTATGGATTCGGCGCGGCGGCGCACGTCGCGATTCAAGTGGCCCGCTATGGGGGCGTGCGCGTGCTGGCGTTCACGCGCGATGTCCGTCATCAGAAGCTCGCTCTCGAACTTGGTGCGGTATGGGCGGGCGGCGGAATGGACCCATCGCCTGAAAAGCTCGACGCTGCGATCCTGTTTGCGCCGGCGGGCGAGCTGGTTCCGGCCGCGCTGGCCAATTTGAAAAAGGGCGGAACAGTCGTGCTCGGCGGCATCCACATGAGCGATATTCCGTCCATGCCGTATGAAATGCTGTACCACGAGCGCGTGATCCGAAGCGTCGCCAACAACACACGACAAGACGGCGAGGATTTCCTGGCCTTGGCCGCAAAGATTCCGATCGAAGCGTTCGTCGAAACGTTCGCGCTTTCGGACGCGAATCGCGCCCTCAATGCGCTAAAGAACGACGCGATCCGCGGAGCTGCGGTCTTGCTGCCGGATTGAAAACTCGCAAACGCTCGCGGGGCCGTTCGTATAATAGAAGTTTGGACCTGGAAAAAACACTTCTTCGCAAGGTCGGCGACGCCGTCACCCGTTTCAAGATGATCCGGGAGGGCGATCGCGTGGCCGTCGCGCTTTCGGGCGGCAAGGATTCCCTGACCATGCTCGAAGTTCTGCTCCGGCTGCTGGAGCGTGCGCCGATTCATTTTTCGGTGTGCGCGTTTACCGTGGAGCAGGGCAAATTCCTGCGGCCGATCCAGCCGCTGAGTGAATACTTAAAGCAGCGCGGCGTCGATTGGACGTACTATACCGACAATCCCTCGCTCCGGCTGCTTGAGGAAAAACCCGATCACGGCTGCGATCTCTGCAGCCGCTTCCGCAGGCGCGCCGTGTACGAAATCGCGCGCGGCCTCGGCGCGAACGTCATCGCCTTCGGTCATACGGCGGACGACCTGTGCGAATCGTTCCTGCGCAACGCTCTGTTTACGGGACGCATTAGCGCGCTGCCGCCGGTGACGTATTCGCGCGAGCGCGACTTCCGCCTGATCCGCCCGCTGGTGTACGTCAATGAAAGTCTGACCGCGCAATTTGCCGCCTCTCTGGGTGCGCCCGTCATTCCTTGCGGATGCTCGCAAAGAGCGGGGGCGGTGCGGCGCACGCTGCGCGATGTTCTCGGCACGCTGGAGCAGGAATATCCACATCTCCAGGAGACGCTGCTTTCGGCGATGGGCAATATCCAGACGTCCCGGCTGCTGGATCCCCGGTACCTCGACTTGGAGGCCAACGGCTCGGACACAAGCGAGGCGGAACCCGAGCTATCGTCCATTCAAAGCGCTTCGCCTCCGCGTCCAGGAACTTTGCCCGAAGAACCGGCGAATCCGTTTGCGGTGGTGGGATAGAATCGTTTCTTGCCGTCTCCTCTGGTTACTCCGCTGGTCAGCGTGGCCGTGCCGACGCTGACCGCAGGCGATGCTTTGGCCGATTGTATGCGCTCTTTGCAGCGCCAGACGTTCCGGCCGTTCGAGGTGGTCATCGTGGATAACAGCGGGACTGGTCTGGTGACCGATTGTGGATTTGCCCGCGTGATTTACAACCAATCTAACGTCGGCTACGGCGCCGCTGTGAATCAGGTTTTCCGGGAAACCAGCGCGCCATATCTGGCGACGCTGAATGACGACGCGGTCGCGGACCCGGAGTGGCTTCAGGCGCTGGTCGACGCTGCCGAAGCCAATCCCCATGCCGGAATGTTCGCTTCGCGCGTCATGCTCGCCGGAAAAGGGACCCTCGATTCGGCGGGGATGCTGCTCGCGGCCGATGGATCGAGTAAGCAGCGTGGCCACGGACAGGCGCCGGAAGCGTTTTCGAAAATGCGCGAAGCGTTCTTTCCCAGCGGTTCCGCCGCGCTCTACCGCCGCGCGATGCTGGAAGAAATCGGTTTATTCGACGAAACGTACTTTCTCTATTGCGAGGACACCGACCTCGGCCTGCGCGCGCGATGGGCAGGCTGGAATTGCCTCTACGTTCCGGAAGCGGCCGTGGAGCATCGCTATTCGCACACGGCGGGCGGCGCGTCGCCCGTGAAGGCGTATTACGTGGAACGGAACCGTCTTTACACTGCGGTCAAAAATTTCCCCTTGCGCATGTTGTGGCGTGTCCCCTTCGCGGCCTGTGCACGCTACTTTTGGCATCTGATTTCCCTGCTCGGGGGCCTGGGGAGAACCGGCGAGTATCGCGATGCCGGCCACGACCAATGGCTCCTGCCATTTCTCGTGTTTCGGGCGCACATCGCCATGCTTTTCCGCCTGCCGAGGCTCGCACGGGAACGCCGGCGCATCGCCGCGCGGCGAAAGCTGACGCCGCTTGAATTTCAGAAACTCGCGAAGACCCACGGGATCTCACTCCGGGAGGTCGCGTCACTGTGAAACTCCTGGTTCTCATTCCCGCCTACAACGAGGAGGGCGCGGTCGGAGGTGTCGTCGAGGAAGTCCGCGGCGTCATGCCGGGGACGGCGGTGCTGGTGGTCGATGATTGCTCCACGGACGCGACTGTTTATCGCGCGCGGGAAGCGGGCGCACGCGTGCTGGCGCTGCCTTATCATCTGGGTCTGGGCGGCTGCGTGCAAGCTGGCTATCGGCTGGCCTACGAGCTCGGCTTCGACTATGTGATCCGGGTCGATGGCGACGGGCAGCACGATCCGCGCGATATTCCCAAGATTCTGGAGGCACTTGAAAAAGAACGCTGCGAGATGGTGATTGGCTCGCGGTTTGTGGATGGCGCGGGGGAGCACACCAGTGCCGTTCGCGGCTTGGCCATCGTCTTTTTCCGCGCCGTGCTTCGGCCGATTCTGGGTAAGCCGGTGCGCGACCCGACATCTGGTTTTGTCGGCGTCAATCGCACCGCTCTCAACGTCTTCAGTCGCACGTTTCCCCTGGAGTATCCCGAAATCGAGACTCTCGTCGTGCTGCAGCGCCGGCGCTTCCGTTTCGTGGAAATTCCTTGTCGGATGCGTCCGCGCAAGACGGGGCGCAGCACCATCACTGCGGTGAAGTCTCTGTATTACATGGTGCACGTGCTGCTCGGCGTATTCGTCAATGTACTGAAGTTCGAAGGCAGGAGAAGATAGAACATGGACCGCATGCTGGACGTCATGGCGATTTTCAGTCTGCTGCTGGCCGCTTTGGTGCTGCTCTCCGTACGGCGGGCGCACATCCGTGTGGAGTACTCGGTCAGCTGGCTGGCGGCGGCGGTCGCGCTGCTCGTTCTTTCGCGTTCCCGCGAACTGGTGAGCCGCATGCCGGCCTGGCTGGGAGTGAGCGACGCGGCCCTCGCGGTGATGATCGCTTCCGGCGGAGTGTTCGTCATCGTGCTGTACCGGTTGTCGATGATTATTTCCCACTTGAAGGACTCGAACATTGCGCTGATTCAAAAAGTGGCGATCCTCGAGTTCAACATGGAATCCCTGCATGAAAAAAACCAAGCGGCTGGCCAAGACTAACGCCGAGGCTGCGGCTCGGACGCCCGCCAGCACGAGCCCAGTCGGGAATCACGTGAATGCGGCCGGTCGGGGGCCTGCCAAACCTTGGACCTGGTGGCCCTGGGCGGCCGCTCTCGCCGCTCTCTTCGTGGCATTGGAAATTTACGGGCCTGCTCTGCATGGCCCTTTCGTGTTCGACGACCGCGTGCTTCCGTTCATGTCGCCGAGCATCGAACTCCAGCCGTTCGTGGCGTGGATCGCGGGCGTCCGTCCGTTGCTGATGTTCAGCTTTTGGCTGGATTACCAACGCGGCGGCGTCGATCCATTCGGGTACCATCTGACCAACGTATTCCTGCACTTCCTTACATCCGTGATCGTGGCTTTCATCGCCGCGCGATTGCTGGCCTGGGCCAAAGTGGAAGGCCGCCGGCGCGATGTGCTCGCGGTGCTCGGGGGTGCTCTTTTCCTGGTGCATCCGGCGCAGACCGAATCGGTCGCCTACGTCGCCAGCCGTTCCGAGGCCCTCAGTGTGTTCTTCTTCTACGCTGGCCTCGCCGTTTTTCTTTATCGCGGTGAGGGCCCGATGAAACTGTCTAGAGCGCTGGCGTCGGTCGCTCTGTTCGGCGCCGCCGTGTGGACGAAGGAGCACACCGCCATCTTTCCGCTCGTCGTGGTCCTGGTCGATTATTTTTGGAATCGCGGGGGATTCCGCAAAAACGCCGTCTTTTACGCACTCGTCGCCGTCTGCGGCGCGGTGGGCGCGTTCATCGTCGTGCGTGTTCTGCGAGGCGCGGCCACCGCCGGATTCGGGATCGCGGGCCTGACGCCTCAGACCTATTTCTTCACGCAGTGTCGTGTGGTGTGGTCCTATGTTCGGCTCTTTTTCCTTCCGTTCGGCCAGAACGTGGACCCGGAGGTAGCCATATCGCACAACGTTTTCGAACACGGGGCAATCTTCGGATTGTTAGCCATGGCCATCGTTTTGTGCGCGGCGTGGGTGTATCGCAAACGCTGGCCGCTCGCCTCGTTCGGCGCCATTTTGTTTGTGGTTTTGGTAGCTCCCACGTCGTCCTTCGTTCCGATTTTCGATCCTCTCGCGGAGCGGCGCCTTTATCTTCCTTTTCTCGGGCTGATCCTGATCTCCTGGAACTGCTTCGTCATCTGAAAGTTCAGCACGCGATCTGGACAGGCGCGGCCGTCTGTTTGTTGCTCGCCACTCTCACGTATCAACGCAATGAAATATGGGGAGATCCGATTGCCCTGTGGACGGATACCGTGGCGAAGTCTCCCCACAAGCTTCGTCCGCGCTCTCAGTTGGCCTACGAATATTACAACGCGGGACACTGTCCTGATGCCGCCGCGAATTATGAGGCGGCGTCCAAACTGGAACCTCCGCAGTTCGATCTCTTGATAAATTGGGCGCAGGCCCTCGATTGCGCGGGCCATAACAGTGAAGCGGTCACCGTGCTAAAGCGCGCGGCATTGCTCGAAAATGGCGCATATGTCCACGCCGTGCTGGGCAAGGTCTACGCCCAAATGGGCCAACGAGACGAGGCTCTGAAGGAATTGGCTCTCGCGGAACTATATGACCCGCGTTTCGATATAACGTATCTTTATCGCGGCATCATCGAAGAAAACAGTGGCGATCGGGCGGCTGCCGCGCGAGACTACCAGCGGGCGGTGAAGATAAATCCGGTCAATCAGCCTGCACGCGACGGCTTGGCCCGCGTGACCCACTAAATGGCCCGCATCGGAGTCAACGCGCTGTACCTGATTCCCGGGGGCGTGGGCGGCACCGAAATTTATCTCCGCGAGTTGCTCGCCGCGCTGGCGCGCATCGACTCTGAAAATGAATACTTCGTGTTTACAAATCACGAAACCAGCGCGGACCTGACGCCGCAGTCCGATAATTTTCACCGGAAGCCGCAGGCCGTACATGCGAAATCACGGCCCCTGCGGATTACCTGGGAACAGACGATTCTTCCTCTCGAAGCATTGCGGCTGAGACTGGATGTGCTTCTGAATCCCGGATTCACAGCGCCTATTCTGACGTTCCTGTCCCTGCGTCACGGTTTTTCATGACTTGCAGCATATACGGCATCCCGAATACTTTCGATGGTTCGATCTGCCCTTTTGGCGATTCTTCCTGTGGACGTCCGTACATCGAGCCAAGAGCATCATCGCGGTGTCCGACGCCACGCGAGCTGATTTGTTGCGCTTCTATCGCGTGCCCCGCGAGCGCATTCACGTCGTTCACCACGGCGTCGATCCCGCCTTGTTCGACTTACGCCGCGAGCGCCTGGAACGCTTTGTGCTGTGCGTTTCGACGCTGCATCCCCACAAGAACATCGAGCGTCTGATTCGCGCTTACGCGCGCGAAAAGCGTGACTACAAGCTGGTGCTCGCGGGCATGCGCGGCTTCCGCGCGGAGACCGTCGAACGGCTGATCGCGGAATTGGACGTGCGCGATCGCGTGACGTTGACGGGTTGGATCTCGCGGGCGAAACTGTACGATCTATACGATCGCGCGCTGGCTTGCATTTATCCTTCGACGTTTGAAGGTTTCGGGATGCCGGTGCTGGAGGCGATGGCCGCCGGCGTTCCGCTGGCATGCTCCGAAATCCCGCCCCTGCGCGAAGTCGCCGCGGATACCGTGCTTTATTTCGATCCCGCGAGCGAGGACGCTCTCGCCTCGGCTTTGGCGCGCATCACGGAAGACGAGTCCTTGCGGGCTCGCGTCAGTTTTGAAGGTCGCGAAAGGGCTCGGGCTTTCACCTGGGAACGAACGGCGCGCCAGACCCTCGATCTCCTATTAGCGAAAGACGTCCTGCTAGCGAAGTAAATCTTCCAGTTGCACGCGCGCATCGGTCTTGCTATCGCGATACTTCACGATCACTGGCGTGTACAGCGAAAGGTTCCACTCTTTGCCTTTGCCGTGCGTAATGGCGCGCGAGCCCGCGACCACGACAGCATTTTCGGGAATCACGAGCGGCTCGTCGCCGGGCGCGGTGACGATTTCGCCGCGCACCAGATCGTATACCGGCGTCGAGCGTGTCAAAATGGTTCCGCTGCCGAGCACCGCGCGCTTCTTCACCACCGTGCCTTCGTAAACGCCGCAGTTGCCCCCGATCAGAACTTCATCCTCGATGATCACCGGCATCGCGCCGACCGGTTCCAAGACGCCACCGATTTGTGCGGCCGCGGAAATATGACAGTTCGAGCCCACCTGCGCGCAACTTCCGATGAGCGCGTGCGAATCCACCATGGTTCCGTCGCCTACCCACGTGCCCGCATTGATGTACATCGGGGGCATGCACGTCACTCCCTTGCCTATATAGCAGCCATCGCGAATGCTGGAACCACCGGGCACAATGCGAATCCCGCTTTCCGGAGTGATGCGCTTGACCGGCCAGGTGGCCTTATCGATGAACGGCTGTCGCGCGGGGTCGATCGACATATCCACGATCGCTCCCATGCGCATTCCCAGCAGAATGCCTTTCTTGACCCACGCGTTCACGCGCCATCCGGTGCGCGTCGTTGAATCCGGTTCCGCCGAACGGATGCGGCCCTCGTTCAGGGCCTGCTTGAACCGCGCGAAAAGTGCGAAATGATCTTCTGTATAAACGGACGGTTTGTGATCAAACAGCTCTTCTATCTTTTTCTGCATTCTTTCCAGGTCTGTTTCGTTAGGAGGGGCCGCGTTTCAGTCGGCGTGCGCGCCGTGGCCTGCCGGCACCGCTGATTGCAGCAGTCCGGACGCCTTGAGCACGGCCTCGATTTTCGCTTCATTGTGCGGCTGAGGCGGGCACATCGGCAGCCGGTAGACGGGCTCGATCAATCCCATCATCGCCATCGCGGCCTTCACCGGCACCGGATTGGATTCCACGAAGTTCACTTCCAGCAGAGGGAACCACATTTTCTGTATCGCCCGCGCTCCAGCGAAATCGCCTGCGATCGCCAGGTTTGTCAGCTTCGTCATTTCCGCGGGGATTTCGTTCGAGGCCACGGAAATCAATCCGCGTCCGCCGAGTGCGATGAGCGGAATAGTCACGGCATCGTCGCCCGAGAGAATCGCGAAATCCGGCGGCAGGTTGTGGCACACGGCGGCCATCTGGCCGATGTTGCCGGAAGCTTCCTTGACGCCCACGATGTTATCGATCGCCGCCAGACGCTTCAGCGTTGCGGTTTCGACGTTCACGCCCGTGCGGCCCTGCACGTTGTAAACGATCATCGGTAGCTCCACCGCGCTCGCGATCGCCCGGTAGTGCTGGTAGAGACCTTCCTGCGTCGGTTTGTTGTAGTACGGCGTGACGGAAAGAATTCCATCCACTCCCATGTGCTCCAGTTCGCGCGCGAGCTCGATCACCTCGGCTGTGTTGTAGCCGCCCGCTCCGGCGATCACGGGAACTTTCCCTTTGGCCACCTCCAGGGTGATTTCGACCACGCGCAGGTGTTCGGCGCGCGTGAGCGTCGGGCTCTCTCCCGTGGTTCCGCACGGAACCAGAAAGTCGATTCCGGCCCTGACTTGCCTTTCGACAAGACGCCGCATAGTAGCTTCGTCGAGCGATAAGTCCCGGCGAAACGGAGTAACGAGTGCTGTGCCGCAGCCTTTAAACATCTGGTTTACCTCTTGGGAAATAATACTTCGCTGAACTCATACACGCCCTGCTTCCCCGCAATCCATTGTGCGGCTTTCAGGGCGCCGCGTGCGAAGCCCTCGCGGCTGCGCGCGGCATGGCGTAGCGTGATCGTGTCCGCCGCCGAATCGAAACCGATTTCGTGTGTTCCCGGATGCCGGCCCGCGCGATTGCTGCTGACATCGATTGTCCGCGAATAACCGGAGGCTTTCATATCCTCCACCAGTTTCAGCAGGGTACCCGAAGGAGCGTCTTTTTTGGTGTCGTGATGGATTTCCCAAGCCCACGCGCCGTAGCTCGGCTCCGCGGCCAGCAGGCGCGCGGCTTCCTGCACCAGTCGGAAAAACACGTTCACGCCGATGGAGAAATTCGGACTCCAGATGAGGCCGGTTCGGTTCCGATCCACGGCCGCCTGCACGCGATCGCGATGCGCCAGCCAGCCCGTGGTCCCGACCACCACGGGAATTTTCAGAGCCGCGAGCTTTTCGATATTTCCGACAGCGGCCTCGGGCGTGGTGAACTCGATGGCCACGTCGGATCCCTTGGCCTGCTCGAGATCGTCGTTCACGTCCAGGCATGCCAGTACTCTGAATCCGTACTCCGGCGCAAGCTGCTCGATCAGCCTGCCCATTTTCCCGTAGCCCACGATGGCGAGTTTCATTTCGCGTTCCGCCTTGGAAAATTAGCTCACCACGGCTTTCTTCAGCATTCCCCTCTGCACCATCACCTCGGCGATCTGGACGGCGTTGAGTGCCGCGCCTTTCAGTAGCTGGTCGCCGGCCACGAACATGCTGATCGATCGTCCGCTTGGGTCGCTCAAATCCTGGCGAATACGGCCGACCAAAACATCGCCCTGGCCGGAAGCATCCTTCGGCATCGGGAAGTAATTCTTTTCGGGATCGTCGACTAACTTGACGCCCGGCGCGGCCCGCAGGATTTCGCGCACTTCGGCGGGCGTGATGGGGCGCTCGCACTCGAACGTCAAGGCCTCGGAATGAGCGCGCAGTACGGGAACGCGGATGCACGTGGCGCTGATGCGAATGTCCGGATCGCCGAAAATCTTGCGCGTCTCCTTGATCATCTTGGTTTCTTCTTCGTTGTAGCCCGTCTCCGGATCGATCTTGGAGTTATGGCTGAACAGGTTGAACGCATAAGGATGCGGCAGCACCGTATTTTTGTATTCGCGATTCTCCAGATGGGCGCGCGTCGATTCGCGTAGTTCGTCCATGGCGGCGGCCCCGGCGCCGGAAGCCGCCTGATAGGTCGAAGCGATCAGCCGTCGGATGCGATTCTTCCGATGAATGGGCCACAGCGGCACAATGCCGATGATGGTCGAGCAGTTTGGATTCGCGATGATGCCGTTGTGCTCCGCGATGGCGTCGGGGTTGATCTCGGGAATCACCAACGGGACCCCCGGGTCCATGCGGAACGCCGACGAGTTGTCCACCACCACCGCGCCTGCCTTGACCGCGATAGGAGCGAACTTTTTGGAGATCGATCCGCCCGCGCTGAAGAATGCGACGTCAATATCTTGAAAGCTATTCTCGGTCAGCTCCTCGACGGCAATGTCGCGCCCCCGGAACGGCATCGTCTTGCCGGCCGAACGCGCCGACGCCAGGAGCCGCAATTCGGAAATCGGAAAATTCCGTTCCTCCAGACAGCGCAGAAACTCGACGCCCACGGCTCCCGTCGCGCCGGCGATGGCTACTCGATATTGGTGACTCATTGGGTTAACAATTTCCTCGCTAAATCCTCATAACTTTTTACAGCCGCGGCCAGTTCGCGCTTTGAAATGCGTTCCTCGGACGTATGTGCCACGTGAATCGATCCTGGGCCGAACAAAAACGGCTGCCCCCAAGCTCCCTGAAACGTCGGAATGTCGGTGGTATAGGAAACGATGGACGTTTCGAATCCATCGATCGCTCCCAAATGCACGGCCGGAATGCACAGGACCTCGCGCGCTTCGGCCGATGTGCCCGCCGCTTCCGCCACGGCTCTTCGCGTGCTGTCGCCATCGTCCACCAGGCGAATGAAAATCTCAGCCTGGGCGTGATCCGGGATGACGTTCGGCGCGCGGCCGCCCTGAATGCTTCCGATATTGAGCGTGCTCGCGCCCAGCACTGCGTCGACCGGCAACACGATCTTGCGAATTCGCTCCAGTGCGTCCAATAATTTTTCGATCGCCGATTCGCCCAGATGCGGATATGCCGAATGCGCCATGCGTCCGGTGGCGATCAGTTCATAGCGTAGCGCGCCCTTCGATCCCAGAGCCAGCTTGCTTTCGGTGGGCTCGCCGTTGATCAAATAGCGGCTCCCTCGCGAATCCCGCGCCGCCGCGTATGCTCCCGCGCTATTGCGCTCCTCGCCGACCACGAATAATGCCGCGACGCGACGCTCTCCGCTTTCGACCAACGCCTCCAGAGCGAGCAGCATCGCCGCGATGATCCCCTTGGTATCGCAGGCGCCGCGGCCCCAGATAAACTCGTCATCCTCGCGCGAAGGGAAGAAAGGAGGCACGGTGTCCATGTGCGTGGATAACGTCACCACGGGAGCCTCCCAGTGCGCCAGTACGTTGTAGCGCCTCTGCTCGACCTCGATCCGTTCCATTCGCCCGCCCGTGCGCGACGCGAGTTTCGCGAGGTATTCGGACAGAAACACGCCGACCTGCTCCTCGTTGGGAGTGACGGAGTCGATGTCCACCAAGGCGCGCGTCAACTCAAAAACGTTCATAAACAAAATGTACGGATAGAGGAGGCGCCGTGGCTAAACTGATGCCCCGGCCAGGAGGGTCAAACTAAGTTTGTACCGCTACCCGATAGCGCTCCACCCAGCCCGTCAAAAAACACGGACCGAATGACAGTGGGCAGGTGTTAGCCTTACCCCCCAACCGCTGCGCCCGAATCTTCGCAGCGATTTCGGCGAGGACGCCCTTTTCACCCCGCGCTCCGGGATTTCGCCGGAACTGCGCGCGTGGCTACCGATGGCCCCCGCTCCTCTACCAGAAATCCCAGGATAGCATGGCAGTTGGCGAATCATATAGTTCGCGTGTAATCCAATTCATGCATAATTTAGGTGCATGAACGCGACGCCCCGGATCTACGTCGGTGAAGTGGGACTCCTGATCCGTTTCTGGAACCTCCTCCAGACCGCGTTCGTGGGACTTTACAGCGATGGCGGTTTCGGAACGGCCAAGGGCGCGGCTTATTCGGCGGTGCTCGCGTTTTTTCCGGTCCTGACCACGCTCGCGACGCTTTTGGTGCAAGCCAATGCGGAGGCGGTTTCGCGCACGATCGTGCGGCTGCTCTACGACGTCGTCCCCCCCGGCACCGAGGACGTCGTACAACGACTTTTTAACGTGCATGGGCAGCGGCCCACTTGGCTGATTGTCGTGGCTGTCGTCCTGGCGGCCTGGGCCGCCTCCGGCGTGATGATCAGCCTCATGGAAGGGTTCCGCGCCGCCTATCGCATCCCCAGCGGACGTTCCTTCGTGCAAGAGCGTCTGGTGGCGATGCTGATGGTGATTGGCGCGGCGCTGCCATCGCTCGGTGCGTCCTTGTTACTCGTTTTTGGCAACCGGGCGCAGAGGTGGGTGATTACGAGCCTGGGGCTCATCGAAGAATACCAGGATCTCCGCGGATGGGTCCGGCTATTTTGGCAGGTGTTGAGCTTCATCATCGTCGCCGGAGCGATGGTGCTCAGCACCGCCCTGCTGTTTTACTTCGGTCCGAATCGCAAGCAGCATTTTGGGAGTGTCGTCCCGGGAGCGATTCTGGCGACCATACTGTGGTTGATCGCCACCTTGGCTGTTGCCTGGTATTTCCGCCATATCACCGATTACAACGTTCTTTACGGCAGCGTCGGCGCGGGGCTCGCGTTGCTGGTGTGGAGCTACGTCCTGGCGGTGATCGCGTTGTTCGGATGTGAGTTTAACGCCGCGCTGGAGCTACATCGGCAAGCGTAACCGCTCAGTAAAGATCGCAAGATAGGATGTCGAATATGAATCTCCCCACGCTCACCGCCGACCAACGCGAGCAAATCGACGCCTGGTGGCGCGCGGCGAACTACCTATCTGTCGGGCAGATTTATCTCTATGCAAATCCGCTGTTAACCGAACCCCTGCAGCGCGAGCATATTAAGCCGCGCTTGCTTGGTCACTGGGGAACCACGCCCGGGCTGAACTTCATTTACGCCCACGCGAATCACCTCATTCGGAAATACGATCTCAACATGATGTATGTCTGCGGTCCCGGCCACGGCGGTCCCGGGATGGTCGCGAACACCTGGCTGGAGGGTACCTACAGCGAGTTTTTCCCCAACATCACGCGTGACGCCGAGGGCATGGCGCGGCTCTTCACCCAGTTTTCGTTTCCCGGCGGCATCCCCAGCCACGCCGCCCCGGAAACTCCCGGATCCATTCATGAGGGAGGCGAACTCGGCTATTCCCTGCTGCACGCCTATGGCGCCGTGTTCGATAATCCCGATCTGATCGCCTGTTGCGTGGTGGGCGACGGCGAAGCCGAAACCGGGGCGCTCGCCACCAGCTGGCACTCCAATAAGTTTCTCGATCCCGTGCGCGACGGCGCCGTGCTTCCGGTTCTTCACCTCAACGGCTACAAGATCGCCGGGCCTACCGTGCTCGCGCGCATCCTGCAGGAAGAACTCGCGAATCTGCTCACCGGTTACGGCTACCGGCCGTACTTCGTGGAAGGGCACGATCCCGAACTCATGCATGAAGCCATGGCCGTAACCTTCGAGACGGCCATTCTCGAAATTCGTGAGATTCAGCGCAAAGCGCGCAGCGAGCGATCTACCGAACGTCCCGCGTGGCCCATGATCGTGCTGGTTTCGCCCAAGGGCTGGACCGGACCCAAGATCGTCGACGGATTGCCGTGCGAAGGCACGTTTCGCGCGCATCAGGTGCCGCTCGATATGGCCGCATCGAAGCCCGAGCACATCGCCATGCTGGAGCAATGGATGAGGAGCTACCGGCCCGATGAATTGTTCGACGATCTCGGCCGTCCCGTGCCGCAAATTCTCGCGCTCGCTCCGAAGGGCGCGCGGCGCATGGGCGCGAATCCTCACGCCAATGGCGGGCAGTTGCTTCGGGATCTGCACATACCCGATTTCCACAATTACGCCGTGGCTTGCCCTGCTCCCGGCGCCACGCAGGCGGAAGCGACGCGCGCGCTGGGCCCTTTTCTGCGCGACATCATGAGTGCGAACGCCGCCGCCGGCAATTTCCGCGTGTTCGGGCCGGATGAAACGGCTTCCAATCGCCTCGGATCTCTCTTCGACGTCACCAATCGCACCTCGGAGGCGATGATTCTCCCGACGGACGATCACGTCGCTCCCGACGGCCGCGTGATGGAAGTGCTGAGCGAGCACATGTGTCAGGGCTGGCTTGAAGGCTACCTGCTGACCGGGCGGCACGGATTCTTTTCCTGCTACGAAGCGTTCATCCACATCGTCGATTCGATGTTCAACCAGCACGCCAAATGGTTGAAGGTTTCCAGCGGAATTCCGTGGCGCAAACCCATAGCGTCACTCACCTACTTGCTGACGTCTCACGTGTGGCGCCAGGATCACAACGGATTCAGCCATCAGGACCCGGGCTTCATCGATCACGTGGTGAACAAGAAAGCCGACGTCGTGCGCGTGTATTTGCCGCCCGACGCAAACACGTTGCTTTCGGTGGCGGATCATTGCCTGCGCAGCCGGAATTACGTCAACGTGATCGTGGCCGGCAAGCAAATGGCTCCGCAGTGGCTCGCTATGGACGCCGCCGTGCGCCATTGCACGGCAGGGCTCGGAGTATGGGAGTGGGCCAGTAACGACGGCGGTGATCCGGATGTCGTCATGGCATGTTGCGGCGACGTGCCGACTCTCGAAACGCTGGCCGCCGTCGATCTGCTCCGAACGCACATTCCCGCGCTCAAAATCCGCGTGGTCAACGTAGTCGATTTGATGGCCTTGCAGCCGGCGAGCGAACATCCACATGGAGTTTCCGACGAAGTCTTCGACGCCCTCTTCACCACGGACAAGCCGATCGTTTTCGCTTTCCACGGCTATCCGTGGCTGATTCACCGCCTGGCCTACCGCCGCACGAACCACGCAAACCTGCACGTCCGCGGCTATAAGGAAGAAGGAACCACCACCACGCCCTTCGACATGACGGTGATGAACGATCTTGACCGTTTCCACCTGGCAGGCGATGTGGTCGATCGCGTCGAAGGCTTGAACCAGGCGGCCATATCTTTTAAGGCGTTCCTTCGCAACCGGCTGATCGAGCATAAGCTCTATATCGCCCGCTACGGCGACGACATGCCGGAAATCCGCGACTGGACTTGGCCAGGCAGGCCGGCTGGGGCTTGACGGAGATCATGAAAATTCTGGTCCTCAATGCGGGATCCAGCAGTCTGAAGTGCCGCTACGATGATCTCGAAGGTCCGCCTCCTTCCGATGCGCCGGCGCCTGTATGGAGCGTGTCGGTTGATCTGAAGGCGGACGATCCCCTCGATGTCGTTCTAAAGAGCGTTCTGCAATCGGTTCCCGGCGCCGTCGATGTGGTCGGCCACCGCATCGTGCACGGGGGCGCGATCCATAAGACGTCGGTGGTTACCAGAGACGTTCAGGAAGCAATTGCCGGAGCCTCGGCCATCGCGCCCGCGCATAATCGCCACGAAGTACAGTTGATCGACGAAGCCGGGCGATTCTTCGGCGAACGTGTGCCCCAAGTCGCCGTTTTCGACACCGCGTTCCATGCCACGCTCGCGCCCGCGGCGTACGTCTATCCGGGACCATACGCATGGCTCGACGAAGGTATCCGCCGTTTTGGATTCCACGGGATCAGTCATCAGTACGCATCGCGACGAGCTGCGGAGATCATCTCCGCGGATCTTGTCAGCCCGGAACCGTCGGGCGGCGCAGAAGTATCGCTGAAGATCGTCACGTGCCACCTGGGCAGCGGCGCGTCTCTCGCTGCGGTGCGCGGTCGCACGTCCGTCGACACAACCATGGGCTTCACCCCGCTCGAAGGGCTCATGATGGGCTCCCGCAGCGGATCGGTCGACCCCGGCATCCTGATCCATCTGATGCGCCGGCACGGCTACACGCCCCCTCGGCTGGATGACCTTCTGAATCGCGAATCCGGACTGCTCGGCATATCCGGTGTATCGGCGGACATGCGCGAAGTGCTCGCGGCCATGGAAGCCGGAAACGATCGCGCCCGGCTGGCGTTCGAGATTTACACGCACCGTCTGCTGCGCGAAATCGGAGGGATGATCGCAGTCCTCGGGGGACTCGACGCGCTGGTCTTCACCGGCGGCGTCGGCGAGAATTGCATCCCCTTGCGCGAGCGTGTCGCGGAAAATCTGAAGTTCCTCAATCCGCGGATTCTTGTGGTCCATGCCGAGGAGGAATGGGAAATTGCCCGCGAGTGCCGGGCGCTCGCTATGGCTGCTCCCGAACGATAAAATGCCTACTTATTCGGCACGTTGACGGTCTGCGTGCCGTCGACGTAGCCGATATATTCGGTGCCCTGAATCGCGGCCGTCGTCTTGTTGCCGCTCTTGCCCGTATCCACCTGGCGCTGGGTCGCTCCATCGGCCCGGCGCGCTGCCAGCGCGCGAACATTCAATTCCACCCCGCCGGTTCCGAATGCCTTGCTGAGCGTAAAGCTGAGCTTGGCGCCGCCGCCGATGCCCAGGAACTTCTTCTTTTTCGATGTCTCGGAGATCTCCCCGTTCACACTCATGCCCTTCGGCAGCACCGTGATGTTTCCGACCTTGAAATCCTCGAGCACCGTGAACTTGACCGGCGCGCCCAGTTCGACGTCCAGTGGAATGTCCGCCGCCAGTGCGATCCGGAAGGGTGTCGCATCCTGAACCGTTACCGGGGTCGTCTGCGGCTTCGGCGGCGGAGCGGGCGTGGGCGGCGGCGGAGGCGCCGTCGCCACTGGTGCCGGTGTCGGCTCGGGGGCGGGAGCCGGGGCGGGATTCGCCGCAGGAGCGCCCGTCTTTGCCGGAGCCGCGACGGGCGCGGGCGGCGTTTGTTTCGCCGCTACCGGAGCCGGAGCCGCGGCCTGCTGCGGCGCGTGCTTCGGGTTGCGCATCTGCTCGATAATCACCGGCGCAACGCCGCCTTTGGCAAGCCGGATAATTTCAGATGTTGAAAAATCGAACTTGGTATCCTTCGCGTTGCGGATCTGGTCGAGAATCACGCTGGTCGGAACTTTTTCCTTCGCCAGTTCGAGAATCGACTCGTTGGTAATCGTCTCCTCGGGAGGTGGTGCGGGCGCGACGTCCACGGGAGCGGGAGGAGGCGTCGCGGCTTGTGCGGCTTGCGCGGCTTGTGCGGCGAATTCGGCCGCGGCTTTTTTCGCCGCCTGCCGCTTCATGAACCACACTCCGCCGCCCGCGACGATCAACAAAATCACGCCCGCCGCGATCGCGATCAGCAGATTCGGCTTGATCGCATTCGCGGAAGCCGTAGAAGTGGCCGGAGGGGCGGCCGCTGGCCCGCGCGCCGCCGACACGGGAACCTTGACGCCTGACCCGCTCGCCGGCGGTTTAAGTGGCGCGCTCGATCGCGACGTGTACAACGATCCCGAATCCGATTCGCGCTTCAGCACGGCGAGCGCCGCCTGCACTTCCTGCATCGTCTGCCAGCGCTCGTCGGGATTTTTCTTCAGGCACTGCCGGATCACCGCTTCGAGCTGCGGCGGTACCTCCGGCGCCACCTCGATCATGGGCTTGACCTCGTCGCGCAGAATGGCCGACAGCGTCGACAGGCTCGATTCGCCCTCGAACGCGCGCCGCCCCGTGAGCATCTCATAGAACACCGCGCCGAACGAGAAAATATCGGAGCGCGTGTCCACCTTCTTGCCCTGCGCCTGCTCCGGGGACATGTAGCTGACCGTGCCGAGGATCGACCCTTCCACCGTGAGCGGACTGCTCGCCGCGATGGTTTCGGCATCCTCGCCGAGCTGCGTGGCCTGGCCGCCGCGATCGGTCAGCTTGGCGAGTCCGAAATCCAGCACCTTCACCAGACCTGAATCCGTCACCATGATGTTGGCGGGCTTCAGGTCGCGATGCACGATGCCGGCGTTGTGCGCGGCTTTCAGAGCGTCGGCGGTCTGCAGCGCGTACTTCAACGCCTGGGGAACGCGCAGACCGCCCTTTGGAATCAGGTCGTTGAGAGTCTTGCCGCTGACGAACTCCATCACCATGAATTCGGTGTCGCCTTCCGAAATCACGTCGTGAATTGTGATGATGCTCGGATGATTCAATCCCGAGGCGGCCTGCGCTTCCTGCAGAAATCGCCGTCGGCGGTCGGGATCGCCGGATTTGGCGCTCGGCAATGCCTTGATCGCTACAATACGCCCGAGCCGGGTGTCCTGGGCCTTGTAGATTTCACCCATTCCGCCTGCACCAAGCTTTTCCAGGAATTGGTATTGTGCAACCTTACGACCGACCATGAACAGCCCCTCCGGGAATCTCTTAGTTTGTCACATTTTCGTCAGCAGGGGGCCGCTGTTTTGGCGCTATTGTTCGGCCTGAAGTACTAGTAAACTTGGGGAACGGAGGACCGTCATATGGGACGAGTTGCTCGTGTCATCGGCATCGTTCTTGCACTGCTGATCGTGGTCGCGATCGCCGTGCCGTTCTTCATCGACGCCAATCAGTTCCGTCCGCGCCTGCAGACCGAACTCGGCAAAGCGCTCGGACGCGACGTAAAACTCGGCGATTTGAAACTCTCGATCTGGTCGGGCGCCGTCACCGCCGCCGATTTGTCCATTTCCGACGACGCTGCTTTCAGCAAGAGCCCATTCTTAAGCGCGCAGTCGCTAGCCGTGGGTGTGGATTTGCCGGCGTTGATTCTTTCCAAGAAGCTGATTGTCACTGGTATCGAAATTACAAAACCCGAGATCGCGCTCCTGCAGACCCCTTCGGGCGCCTGGAACTTTTCGAGTCTCGGCGCGAAATCCTCCGCGCCCCCGCCGCCCGAATCGTCCTCCTCCGGCTCATCCGCTCCGCCCGATCTATCGGTGAAGCTGCTGAAGGTTTCAGATGGGCGCATTACTATGAAGCGCGGTGGGGATCCCGTGCCGCAGACTCTCGATAAGGTCAACCTGGAGCTGCTGGATTTCGCGCCGAGCGCGTCGTTCCCCTTTTCTTTTTCCGCGACAATTCAGGGCGGTGGAGAGATCACGCTCACCGGTAAGGCCGGCCCGATCGACGCGAAAGACGCCGCGGCGACGCCTTTCAGCGCCACTTTGAAGGTCGACAAGCTCGACATCGTCCACACCGGCTCTGTGCGGCCGGAAACCGGTTTCGCGGGCCTTGTTTCGATGAATGGCACGCTGACCTCGGACGGAAACAATTTCGATCTCCAGGGAGATATCAAAGCCGAACAGTTGAAGCTCGCGAAGAATGGCACGCCGGCCAAGGTGCCCGTGGGTTTCAACTTCTCTCTGCGTCACGATGCGGCCGCGCACACCGGCTCGCTCAGCCGGGGCGACGTGCAAATCGGCATGGCGAAAGCCTCGCTCACCGGCACTTACAAACTGGACGGACCGCGAGCGCTGTTCAATATGAAGCTGAACGCCCCTGCGATGCAGGTGCAGGAGCTGGCGGCCATCCTTCCGGCGCTGGCTATCGAGCTGCCGCGCGGATCCTCGCTGCAAGGCGGGACATTGAATGCAAATTTCGCTGCGATCGGTCCCGCCGAACAGCTCGATATTAAGGGGACACTCGCAGTGAAGGGGACCCGCCTCGCGAATTTCGATCTAGGGTCCAAAATGACCACCGTCGCGAAGATGGCCGGCATCAAAATGAGTCCTAATACCGACTTCGAAAATATTAGCGCGGACGCGCACTCGAATCCGAAGGGCGTTGATTTGCAGAACATTTCCGTCATCGCAACGGATATCGGGGAAATCGCCGGTGCCGGCACGGTAAGCCCTGCCAACGTGCTCGACTTCAAAATGCGCGCGAAGCTTAAGGCCAGCGGCGTTTTTTCTCCTCTGGCGTCGAACGTGCCGTTCAGCATTCAAGGACCCGCCACGGACCCTAAGTTCGTGCCGGATATCAAGGGCATCGCCACTGAGCAGCTGAAAACCCTGACCGGCGCACCCGCTGACGTGGGGAAGGCCGCGACCGGGATTATGAATATGTTCAAGAAGAAACCGAACTGAGCGGCTGCCGGGATGTTGAAAAGAGGACGGGCCGTTCCGCCCCCTTCGATTTTTCCGACTTCACGCGCGAACGCCCGAATGGATAGAGCGGCCCGGTCTCTTCCGCGGGATTCCTATTGGTATACTGCGAGCCAGAAGCCCTACGCCGGAATGCCGCAAGGAAAGTCGAGAGCCCGTTCGTGAATCCCACCGAGACCGCGTCTGACGCGTTTCATTCGGTTCGCACCCAGAAGACCATCCTCGGCCACCCGGCTGGCCTCTTCGTCCTTTTCTTCACGGAGATGTGGGAGCGGTTTTCCTACTACGGCATGCGCGCCCTGCTCGTGCTCTATATGGTGAACCGCCTGATTGACGGCGTGCATAATGGCACGATTCATGTCGTCGGCTTCATGGCTCTGCAAGGCGCGATCGAAAGCGTGTTCGGGCACATGAACGTGCAGCCGCTGGCTTCTCAGATTTACGGGCTTTATACCGCGTTCGTCTATTTCACGCCGTTTTTCGGGGGCATGCTCGCCGATCGCATCCTCGGCCAGCGCAAAACCGTGGTGGTCGGAGGCGCCTTGATGGCGATCGGGCAGTTTCTGCTCGCCACCGAGACGCTTTTTCTTTTCGGCTTGATGTTCCTGATTATTGGCAACGGATGTTTCAAGCCGAATATCTCGACGCAGGTTGGCAGCCTCTATCCGCCGGGCGATCCGCGCCGCGACCGGGCTTTCACCATTTTCTACATGGGGGTGAATCTGGGCGCGTTTTTCTCTCCTCTTGTGTGCGGAACTCTTGGCCAATTATATGGATGGGGCTATGGTTTCGCGGCGGCCGGCGTCGGCATGGTCGCTGGACTCATCTTCTATCTGTCCATGGGCCGCTATCTCGCCGAGGATCGCCTGGCGCGGACCAAGCGGGCCACCGCCATGACGGAGAAAACTCCCATCACCACGAGACAGTGGGAAGGCATTTTCGGCTTGATCGTCCTGATCATCTTGAACGTCATTTTCTGGGGCGTCTACGAGCAGCAGGGCAACACTGTGCAGATCTTCGCCGATCGCAACACGGACTGGCATCTGTTCGGATGGCAGATGCCTTCGACCTGGTTCCAGGCCGTAAATCCCATGTTTATCTTCCTGCTGACGCCCTTCTTGAATATGTTCTGGGGCTGGCAATCGGCGCGCGGCAAGGAACCGCCCAGCGTCATGAAAATGGCGGTGGGGTGCATCTTGCTGGGCTGCGGATTCTTGCCCTTGATGTACATTACCCGCGGCCTCGGCGATACCCAGAAGATCAGCTTTCTGTGGCTGGTGGGCAGCACGCTGCTCTATACCGTCGGCGAGCTCTACCTTTCCCCGGTTGGCTTGTCGCTCGTGACCAAGGTCGCGCCGCCCCAGCTGGTCAGCATGATGATGGGCATGTGGTACATGTCGAACTTTTTCGGTAATTACCTGACCGGCTATCTGGGCACGTTCTACGAAAAAATGTCCCGGGATTCGTTCTTCCTGATGCTCGCCGCGCTGGCTGTCGGCGCGGGAATCGCCATGCTCGCCTTGAATAGGCCCTTGCAAAAGGCGGTGGGGCATGATATGTAAGCGATGCGCGCCCGCTATTGTATAATTATTCATATTGGTGAATAAATAACCATGCGCATTCCCGTTGGCATTGTCGGGTTCCGCGGCTACAGCGGCGCGGAACTGGTAACCCTTCTGAGCCGGCATCCTCACGCCGAGCCCCTTCTTCTGGAGCATCGGGAGAACGAGGACAAGCCGCGTCCGTTGGGACATCCTGGTCCGCGCCGCGTCGCCTACTCGCCCGAAGCGGTTCGCACCGAAGAGCTCGCCGCCGTGTTCCTGGCCACGCCGCCCGAGGTTTCCATCGAACTGACGCCCTCACTGCTCCAGGCCGGAACGAAAGTGATCGATCTGAGCGGGGCATTCCGTCTCGGCACGGTTGAAAATTATCAGCGCTGGTACAAGGAAACCCACTCTCAGCCGGAGCTGCTCGCCGAGGCGGTCTACGGACTCCCCGAGTTCTGCCGGTCGCGCGTTCCCGGCGCGCGTTTGATTTCCAACCCCGGCTGCTACCCCACCGCGGCGAACCTTGCGATCAAGCCGTTGATCGATGCCGGCGTCGTCATGCGTACTTTCGGAATCGTATGCGACGCCAAAAGCGGTGTCAGCGGCGCCGGACGAAAGCCGTCGCTCAAAACCAGCTTTTGCGAAGTGGCCGACAACTTTTCCGCCTATTCCATTTTGGATCACCGCCATGTCCCCGAAGTTCTCCGTGTATCCGGAATCGAAGAGGGCGAATTCAGCTTCACCGCTCAATTGCTTCCGCTTGACCGCGGCATTCTGGAAACGATCTATTTCCGGGCCATGAACATCGGCTCTGCCGATGATTTGCTGGCCGTTTATCAAAAGACTTACGCGGACGAACCATTTATCCGCCTTTATCCACCCCAACAGGTTCCCGATTTGAGAGCCGTAACGCGCACCAATTTCTGTGATATCGGCGTGCATTACGACGTGAAAACCGGCCGCGCCGTGGTCATTTCCGCCATCGATAATCTGGTCAAGGGTGCCGCGGGCCAGGCTATTCAGAATATGAATCTCGCGCTCGGGTTTGCTGAGACGGCTGGCCTCCTGTGAGGATCCTCATCAAGCTGGGCGGAACGCTGCTCGACGCGGCGGATTCACGCGAACGGCTGGCGCGCGAAATCACGGAACTCTCGCGCCGGGATCAGGCGCTCGTGGTCCACGGCGGTGGGAAACAAATGACCCGATTCCTCGCCGAGAGGGGTATCGAAAGCACTTTTATCAATGGTTTACGCGTTACCACGCCCGGCGTCATCGACGCCGTAGTGAAGGTTTTTGCCGGCAGCGTCAACGCCCAATTGGTAACCGCATTTCGCGTGGCTGGCGCCCTCCCGGTCGGTCTCAGCGGCCTGAGCGCCGGTCTCGTGGACGCGGTCCAGCTGAGTCCGGAGCTCGGCCAGGTCGGCAGGCCTGTTTCGTCCGACGGCCGTCTGCTCGATGTTCTGGTCGGGGCGGGCTATCTTCCTGTGGTGGCGTGTGTGGCTGGCGATGCGAAAGGCACTATCTTTAATGTTAACGGCGATCAAATGGCCGTCGCCTGTGCTGCTGGATTCCATGCGGATAAGTTAATGTTTCTGACCGACGTAGAGGGCGTTCGCGACGAATCCGGGAGCATTCGGCCGCAGCTGACCTCTCTGGAAGCGACCGGGTTAATCCGCGCCGGCACAGCCACCGGAGGCATGCAGGCCAAGCTGGAAGCTGCGATAGACGCCCTCCACCAAGGCGTTAGCCAAGTATTGATCGCGCCCGGTGCGCGTCCCGGAATCGTCTCCTCACTCCGCGCCGGGGAGCCTATTGGTACCAGAATAGTCCTCTAATAAGTCGTTCATTCCGGAAAAAGATTCCGTCTACAAAAATATTCTCCCCTCGCCGTGAGAAAATATAGCGAGTCCCTCCACTACTAATCCGTAAAAGAGTTAGGGTTATCCCATCCAGCCCACCTGTGGTCAAGTCCATCACACCTGGTACTGAGGAAAGGGTCCAAGAGCGTTGACCGTTAAGCAGCGAGGTGCGCTTAGGCCAGGTACACCTCCTTAGACACTAAGGATGGATCACAATGAGAGCTCAAACCGTGGATATCCGGGAATCGGCTGGACGCATTTTATGTTGCACGATCTTCCGGCCTGGCGGCCGCAAGTTATTGGCAAAAGGACATACCCTGAGCGACGAGGATGTCCGCCTTCTGGAAACGGAGGGTTTGGGACAGGTCTGGGTCACGCAGCTGGAAGACGGTGAAGTTGGCGAGGATGAGGCGGTGCGTCTCGCGGCGGCCGAGATCGGTTGCGGCGCCCTCGAGATCCGCCTGGCGGCCGGCGGAAGGGCGAATCTCTTTACCACGGAGGACTCCTGCGTACTGGTTGACGACGAGTTGCTAAAGCAGATCAACTGCGCGGCGAATATCGTCATTGCGACGTCCACTAACTTCAGTTTCGCCCGCGCCGGTCAGCGGATCGCCACTGTGAAAAGCGCTCCGTTTGCCGTCGCCCGGCCGCAACTCGAAGCGGTGATTAGCATTCTGCGCGAGCGCGGGCCGATCCTCCAGGCACGGCCGATCCGCGCTCCTTCCGTCGCCGTACTCTATTCGGACGCCGTCGCCGGGGACCGCGCCCGCACGATGTTCGAGTCCATCATGGTACAGCGGCTCGAACGCTTCGGTACGGCGGCGAGCTTTGCGCTGGCCTGCGCCGAGGAGGAGAACGGCGTCGCCCGCAGCCTGCAACATCTGCTGCGAGCCAAACCGACGGTGATCCTGGTGGCCTCGACGACCGCCCCGGCGGGTCCTGAAGATGTCGTCGGCCGCGCCATGGGCCGCATCGGTTGTCATATCGAGCGATTCCTCGCGCCGGTCGAGCCCGGCAATCTCTTCCTGCTCGGTTATAAGGATGAAGTTCCCATCGTCTCCGCGCCCGGCTGCTACCGTTCGGCCAAGCCCAACGTTGCCGATTTGGTCCTGCCGCCCATGTTGGCGCGCTACCGGATTTCTGGGTTTGAAATCGCCTGCCTCGGGCATGGCGGATTGCTCGGGTAACCCGATACGGCGACCGCATCAGCGCCGACACAGAACCGCAAGAGTCATCGAGCGGGCCGAAAATTCCGAGCGCACCGTGAGTGTATTTTTCCGAAACTGGGCCGCGACAATGATGGAGTTGGAAAGCCCTTCCTCGATCGCGTACTAGTGTCCCCGAACCAGCCAGTAGGCCAGCAGTACCCACGCTGCAAGGAACGTGAGTCCGCCGAAGGGCGTCACCGCGCCGAGCATACGGACGCCGCCGAGGGCCAGCGCGTAAAGGCTCCCGGAAAATAACACAATGCCCGCGGCGAGCAATAGGCAGATCCATGACGATCGAGAAGCCGTGAGTCCGCCCGAGCGCGGCAAGATCGAAACGACCAGGATGCCCAGCGCGTGAAAGAAGTGGTACATCACGCCGGTCTCGTAAATCCCACGCGAGTACGTGTCCAAACGTCCCGTTAACGCGTGCGCGCCAAAGGCTCCGATCATGACAGCCAGGGCAAGGGCAATCGCTCCCACCGCGCTCCAGTTCATGCGTTTAACGTAACACGTCGTGCCTGCACGTCCTCGTCGTCCGGGCTGCCAGCCCCGCCGCTCTCAGGTCGCCCGCAGCCACAGCAACGTTGCCAGCAGCACAATCGCGAAAATGGACAGAAGCACCGCGCGGTTGCCTGCGCTGCGCACCATCAGCCAAATCTTTTCTGCCGTCGAAACGCGAATGCGCCGCGTGAGCACGTCGTAGTTCGATTCCACAATGCGGTCGAGCAGCCGCGCATAGATCGCGATCAGCGCCTCGAGCGACGCCTGGCTGCGTGCGTCCACCATGCGCACGAGCGGAGCGGACTGGCGGAAATAATCGCTCGCTCGCTGCCCTTCAAAAGCCATCAATTCGCGAAAGCGATCCGGCGGTTCAAACGTTTCCGCCGATACCTGGAACCGCTCCAGGTCTTCGGCCGGCAGATAGACCCGTCCCTTTTCGGCATCTTCACGGACGTCGCGCAGGATATTGGTGATCTGGAACGCGATGCCGCATTTTTCCGCAAGGTCCAGTGCAACACGCGCGTCCACGCCCGGCCGGAAACCAAATATATGAACGATCGTGAGGCCGACGACGCTCGCCACGTGATAGCAGTAATCGTAGAGCTCCTGAAACGTTTGGATGCGGCGCGGCTCCAGGTCTGAACTGACACCTTCGATCATGTCGAAGAAATATTGATGGGGGATGTGAAAGCGCGCCACCGTATCCACGAAGGCGGGCCATACAGGGTGACTAGGAACTCCGGCGTTGCCGGCGGAAAGCGCGGCGCCAAGATCCTCCCGCCATTGCGCGATCGCCGCCCCGCGATCCGCGATGCCCTCTTCATCGCTCAAGTCGTCGCAGTAGCGCATGAAGGCGTAGACCGCGCACATCGCCCGGCGCTTTTCGGCGGGCAGCAGAAGAAACGAATAATAGAAGTTTTTGGCTTGTTTCCGTGCGACTCCCTCGCACCATTTATAGGATTCCCGCAAATCCTGCGGCGCCAAATGTACTTCGGCGTTCATGCTGCGCGGGAGAATGCGCGTCGCGTGACCGCGGCCAGCAGCAAACCGACGCGCTCGGCTTTGGAAATCGCCGGCCGCGCGCGCAGTACGTCGTAGCCCTGCCGCTCGATCTTTTCGAGGATTTTGAGCCCGCCCCGGCTGAACAGTTCCAGATCGATCGCCAGGCGCCGGTCCACCTGGCCCGCGAGCGGTAATCCCTTTAAGAACAACTCGCGGGCTACACCCACCATCTCCTCCATGGCCGCTGCAAAACGCCGGTCGAAGCGCCGGGCAAACAAGGCTTCCAGCGGATAGCCGTGGCGCTCCAGAACATCCAGCGGGATGTAGACCCTGTCCTTCCCCAGATCCACAATCACATCCTGCCAGAAGTTGGCGAGCTGCAGCGCGGTGCATGTCGCATCGGAAAGCTCATAACGCGCGGCATCGCGATACCCGCACAGCCCCAGCACCAGACGTCCCACGGGGTTCGCCGAATAGCGGCAGTACTGGAAGAGCCCGGCGAAATCGCGATAACGCGTGACGGTCTGGTCCTGCTCGAACGCTGAGATCAAGTTGTCGAAAGGTTCCATCGGCAACGCGTGGCGCGCCGCCGTATCCCGCAGCGCCACGAACACCGGATGACGCGTTTCGCCCGCATACATCGCGTGCAATTCGCCGCGCCACCAGGAAAGCAGCTGCAGGCTCTCCTGGGTGTCCCCGATTTCGTCGCCCAGGTCGTCCGCCCAGCGGCAGAAAGAATAGACGTTATAAAAATCCTGATGGAGGCGCTTTGGAAGCAGGAAGCTGACGACCTGAAAATTTTCGTAGTGATGCGTGGCGAGCCAGCGCGTATATTCCAGCGATTCGTCCGCGTCCCATGCGCGTTCCCGCGCTTCCGCCGACTTCAGGAACTGGACGGGCTCGAGGAACACAGGGCTATGGAATGATCGCGGTCTTTAAGTGCCCGTTATGGCTCATCAGGTGCTGCATGACTTCGAGCAGGTTCGTGAGCGGCTCTACACCGTTCACAAAATCCTTGGCCGTGACGTAGCCGCGCGTGATGGATTCCAGCGCTTTACGCATCAGCGCCGGGGTGTGATGGAAGCTGGCTTTGCACGTAATTTCCGAATAATGCAGCAGATTCGTATCCAGCCGGACGTCTGTGCCGCTGGCGCATCCGCCGAAGAAATTCACCACTCCGCCGCGGCGCAACATATGCACGCCGAGCTGCCACAGCTCCGGAAGTCCCACCGCTTCGATCACCACGTCCGCCCCGCGTCCGTGCGTCAGCCGCTTCACCGCGCCGACCACATCGGCGCCATCCTTATTCAAAACAAGCTCATCGGCCCCCATGCGCGCCGCCCGATCCAATTGCGGTTGCCGTCGCCCGACTGCGATCACTCGCGCTTCATACAGCGTCTTAGCCAGGCGCACGAACATCATGCCGATGGGGCCCAACCCGACGATTGCCACCGTGTCGCCCGGGCGCACGTTGCTCTCTTCCAGGCCGCGCATGACGCATGCCAAGGGCTCGGCGAGCGCCGCATCCTGATATCCCACACTGTTCTCCAGCACATGCAAGTTCTTTTGCACGATGCGTTCCGGAATGCGGATATATTCGGCGTAAGCGCCGTTGTTGAACAGCAGATCCTCGCACAGATTTTCCTGGCTGCGCTGGCAATAGAAACACGCTCCGCAAGGAGCGGAATTCGCCGCCATCACGCGCTGGCCGATCTTGAATCCCGTGACGCGCTCGCCCACCGCGACGATGTCGCCCGCAAGCTCATGTCCAAACAGGGCGGGAGGCTTGATCATGCGGGCGTGATATCCGCGCCGGAAAACCTTCACGTCGGTCCCGCACGTCAAAGCCGCGCGCACGCGCACCAGCACGTCGCCCGGGCCGATCATCGGCACATCCACGCGCTCGATTTCGAGGTGTTCTTTGCCGTACAAGACGGCGGCTGTCATCTGATCTGTCAATCGTCTCACCTTTGTGGGTGTACTACGATCTTCAACGATTCTGGATCGGGATGCAATGCCCGCTCAATTCCAACATGAATATCGCTTAATGCAAACCGGTGCGACACTAATTCCTCCACTGGCAAGGCTCCCGAAAACACCAGCCCGGCCGATTCCTTTTGCACGTCCACCGATGCGCTGTAGGAGCCGCATAAGACCCGCTCTCCCATACAGATGTCGGCGCCGGAAACTTCGATTCGCTCCTGATGCGAGGTTTGCGCGAAAAGTAGAATTTTCGCCCCCGGCCGCGAACAGGACACGGCTTGCTCCACGATTCCGGGGGCCGATGCTGCGATAATTACGAGGTCCGCGCCGCGCCCCTCCGTCATGGCCCTCACCGTGCGATCAAGACCGGTTTCGCGCGGATGAAACGCCTCGTGCGCCCCAAACCTGCGGGCCAGCTTCCGGCGATGGTCCATGGCGTCGGTCGCCACAATTTGCGCGCCGGACCGCGCGGCGAGCATGGTAAAAATCAATCCGATGGGACCCTGCCCCAGAATCGCGATCACGTCGCCGGGTTGCGGCTCCAGTTGATGAATTCCTTTGACGCAGGTGTTCACCGGCTCAACGAAGGAAGCCTGGTCGAAGGACACACCGTCCGGAATTTTCTCGATTCCGCGTTCCACGATCCAATCCATCGCCCGCACGTACTGCGAAAATCCCCCGCCCGCCGGCTCGTAGCCGGCCGTGACGCCGACCTTCTTATAGACCGCGCACTGCGCGTACAGCTTCTTGCTGCAGTAGAAGCATCGGCCGCAGGGAATGTGATGGAACACGATCACGCGATCGCCGGGGCTGTACTGGGTAACGCCCTCGCCCACCGCCGCGATGACGCCGGCCGTCTCATGACCGTAAACGCGCGGGGGAGGCAGCAGGTCGTATGCGATTTTTTTGAGATCCGTATGGCAGATGCCGCAGGTTTCCACCCGAATCAGCACTTCGCCGGCGCCGATTTCGGGCACCGGAATCGACTCTACTGCAACGGCGTGCGAGCCTTTATACACGGCCGCCTTCATGGTCGCCTCGTTTAGGGAAGGCCCGATTTTCGAAGAAATGTTCGCGGCGCGAACGTCCCGGCTAGAATCGGCAATCTGCAAGAAAGTCTCCTAACGCCTCTCCGAGTGCCATGGACGCCTGCTGACACCGGCGATCGAATTCCATCAGCTTCGGCATGACCGAAAACGGCCGCGCCATGGCGGCGAGCGCAATGCGCGTACGGGAAAAACGTCCCTCCGCGCCGCGATAACGATTGAAATCGAGCGGCATGTCCTCCTCGGCCCTATCCGAAACCACGCGAATGCACGCATACGGGATCCCCAGCGCCGCGGCCCGGACACGCACCTCTTCGGCTTCCATGTCCACCGCGATCGCCCCGGTCTGCTGGCGCAGCGCGCTCTTTTCCGCGGCCGTTACGGCGACGCGATCCTGCGTGGTAACGGCGCCTCGAGCGAACACGCGCGCCGGCGCGGAAGCGCGGTTCAAGGGAATCAGCTGCGTGTCCTCGGACACAACGATCTCCCCGACCCGCAACTTCGGATCCAGTCCGCCGCAATATCCCGTGCTGACGATTGCTTGCACGCCTTCCCTCTGCGCCTCTCGGATCAAGTCATCCGATAGCGCCGCGTTTACCAGCCTCCGGCCCGGACCGTTGGCGACCATCATCCAGCGTTCTCCGTTCCATATTCCCTCGCACACGAACTTTGCGGAGAACCCTTTCCTCTCGACAGTTCTGCCCAACCGTTTGCGAATCCCATCGAATTCACGCCGTTCGGCGGCGACCAGCAGCCACGTCTTCACAATATCCGTTCGCCTGAAACCACTCGGCCGCCGAGCGCAGCGCCTCAACGGCAGGCCGTGCCGTGTAGCCCAGTTCCCGTGCGGCCTTGTCATGCCGCACCCACATCTTCTTACGCGCCATCCGAACGCCATCGAGAGGCGCCCGCGGTTCCTTGCCCGTCATGGTGGCCCAGCCCGTCGACGCCACACCCGCGGCATATGCTACGGCGTACGGGATCCGCATCCGCGGCGCTTTCCGTCCCGTCACTTCCGCGAGCTTTTCGAAAATCTGCTGCAGCGTCAGATTCTCGCCGCCCAGGATGTATCTCTCGCCGATTTTCCCTCGCTCGCACGCCGCGAAGTGTCCGGCGGCGACGTCGCCCGCGTAAACCACATTCAATCCCGTGTCGAGGAACGCCGGCATCGCGCCCCGCAAAAAATCCACCACGATCTTTCCCGTCGGCGTCGGCCGGAAATCGTGATCGCCGATCGGCGCCGTCGGATTCACAATCACCACCGGAAATCCCTCGCGCGCGAACTCCAGCGCAACTTGCTCCGCTAAAAACTTCGAGCGCTTGTACGGGCCCGCCATGGCTTCCAGACTCACTTCGACGTCTTCGTCACCCACGCCGCTTTCCGGAATTCCGATGCAACCCACGGTGCTGGTATAAACGCACCGCTCCACCCCGGACCGCCGCCCCGCTTCGAGCACGTGCCTCGTGCCCTCCACGTTCGAGCGGAACATTTCTTCGGGCCGCGGCGCCCACAACCGGTAATCGGCCGCCGCGTGATAAATAACTCCGCACCCTGCGACGGCGCGCTCCACGGAATCCGCGTCGCGCAGATCCCCGCGCGCGATCTCCGCTCCCGGCAATTCCCCAAGCGCCGCCGCACTGCGCACGGGATCGCGGACCAGGAGCCGCACGCGCTCGCCGCGTTCCAGCAACCGGCGCGCGATATGCCAGCCCAGGAACCCCGTTGCTCCCGTGACCAGTACAGGTTTCAAATCACCTTCTTTTGGCCCACCGTCGGCGCCAGCGCGTAATGCGACTTCCTTTGCAGGCGCACTCACCCTTCGAACCGATGCCCGGTCGACGCTACGAAGCCGGTCTTACCGCAGAAGCCAGCTCAGCGATTTGAACGGATCGCCGAGTTTTGAATTTACCCCGTACGCTGCCGAAGGCTCGTATCCGCAGTGCACCATGCAGTTCTCACAGCGCGGATCCTTCCCGGCGCCGTAGTTGTCCCATGGCGTTTTCGTCATCAGATCTTCGAACGTCTCGTAGTGGCTGTCCGTGATGAGATAGCACGGGCCCTTCCAGCCCTTGACGTTATAGGTGGGCATGCCCCACGCCGTGCACGGCAGGTCGCGGTCGCCCTTCAGGAATTCCATGTACACGGGCGACGAAACCAGAGGAAAACGTTTGGAGATCTCGTCGATTCCGGCGAATTTCTCGTGGATATCCTCGCGCGTCATGAAGATCTCGCGATCGTTGACCGCCGAATATCCGTATGCCGGCGAAATGGAATGCCCATCCAGGCCGAACTGTTCCAGATACTCGAACAGCTCCCGCAGTTCGTTCATATCGGTCTCTTTGTAGACCGTCGTGTTGGAGAACACTTTGAAGCCGCCCGCCTTGGCCGCGCGGATGCCTTCAATCGCTTCCTTGAAGACGCCTTCGCGTTCCACGGCCAGGTCGTGATTCTTTTCCATCCCGTCCAGGTGAACGTTGAATACCAGGTTCGGATGCGGCGTGAATTCCTTCAACTTGCGCGCCAGGAACATGCCGTTAGTGCACAGCTGGATGTATTTCCCGCGGCCGATAATCTCCTCCACCAGCTTGGCGATCTCCGGGTAGAGAAGCGGCTCGCCGCCGCAGATGGAGACCATGGGAGCGTCGCATTCGTCGACGGCCTTCAGGCACTGTTCGAGCGACAGGCGCTCGCGGATCGACGATTCGTACTCGCGGATGCGCCCGCAGCCCGTGCACGTGAGGTTGCAGGCGTGCAGCGGCTCCAGCATCATCACCAGCGGGAAACGCTTGTTGATCATGGGGTGCGGCTTGCGCTCTCCCCCGACCGCCGGAATCTGTGTGTGGACGATCTTGAACGGATTCTGGGCGTCGTCCTCGGCGGCGAGATTCTTTTGCCATTCGGGCCGCGGCCGCAGCTTATTTTTGGCGATGTAGGTCGCCATGTCGGCGACTTGCGAAAGGGGAACTCTCATGTGCGCTCCGATCCATGTGCGTTTTTCGTTTTCAGGTACGTCGCCAGCGCCAGCACGGGAAACGAGTGCCGGTAGTAGTGATATTGCAGGTAGAAGACGCGCGGGAACCCCGTGCCGGTGGCCAGGGCTTCGTCCCAGCCGCCGTCGGCGCGCTGCGCCTCCATCAAATATTCGACGCCTTTTTGCAGACTGCTGCTGGTGGTATCGCCGCCGGCCATCAGTCCGAGAATCGCCCACGCCGTCTGCGAAGGCGTGCTGGGCGCGGCGACAAACGTGTTCCGGTCGTAACTGGCGCAGCTTTCGCCCCAGCCGCCATCGGCGTTCTGAATCGATCGCAACCATTCTCCGGCGCGCAGAACATGCGCCTCGCGGTCGCTTTCGCCCACGGCCTGCAATCCCCGCAGCGCCAGGAACGTTCCGTAGATATAGTCGACGCCCCAGCGCCCGTACCAGCTTCCGTCGGCCTCCTGCGAGCGCACCAGAAACGCGACGCCGCGCTTCACCGCCGGATGATCGTTCGGCAGGCCGCAGGCCGCCAGCGCTTCGAGCACGCGCCCCGTGATGTCCGGGCAGGTCGGATCGAGCATCGCGTTATGATCCGCGAAAGGCACCGAACTCAAAAACTGCCAGTTATTATCGACGTCGAAAGCCGCCCAGCCGCCGTCCTTGGACTGCATGGCGAGCAGCCAATTCACGGCCCGCTTGATCGTTTCGTCTTGACGCGCTGCGTTCGTTCCCTTCGCCCGCGCCAGCGCCAGCAGCACTTGCGCCGTGTCGTCAATATCCGGATAGGATTCGTTGGCGAACTCGAAATACCAGCCCGAGGGCTCCACGTCCGGCCGCTTGACGCTCCAGTCGCCCTTGCGGCGGACTTCCTTGGTAATCAGCCAATCGGCCGCGCGCGCCAGCGATTCTGCGGGCACCGCGCCGGATTCGGCCAGCGCGTAGGCCGCGATCGCCGTGTCCCAGACCACGGAGAAACAGGGTTGGAAAAAGAATCCACGCTGATCGTCCACCAGCAGATTGAAAAACTGCTGGTCCGCCTCCTGGACGTCTGGATGATCCTTGGGATAACCCAGCAGATCCAGGGCCATAATGACGTACATCATGGGCGGGTAAATCGCCCCGACACCGTCGGAATAACGCGTGCGCTCCAGGATCCAGCTTTCCGCGCGCCGGATGGCTCGCTGGCGCAAGCGGCGTGAACCGTAGCGTTCCCACAGCTTCAGAATCTTGTCGGCCTTTAAGAAGAAATTGCGCAGGCTGAAGAATCCTTCGTCGTTGGGGAAACTCAACGGCACGCCGGGGATCAGCAGTTCCTCCAGGGTGAAACCGGCCGGCACGGGACGCTGCGGATTCATGGAGTGCACGATCGACAGCGGAATCAGAATCGCGCGCGACCACGAGGATATTTCATAGATCAGCCTGCCCAGCAGCATCACTTCGGGCGGAATGGACGGCGTATAAGCGTGCGGGAAAAGCCCGAAAAGGCTCAGGTTTATCTTGACGTAGCTGTTCGCCGCCTGCAGTCCGCCCAACGCCACGATACGCTCTCGCAGCCTGGCCAGCCGCGCGTCGTCGGTGGACAATCCGCCGAGCTTCAGCGCCGTGTATGCCTTGATGCTCGCATTGACCTCCGAAGGTCCGTGCGGGTAAATGTTGAATCCGCCGTCGGGCAGCTGCCGCGCCAGAATCGCGCGCATGGCTTTTTCGACGCGGGCCTTTGTCGGTGGATCCCAAATCCCGTCCACCGGCGGATGCCGCCACAATTCAAGCAGGATGTAATCCGATTCGAGCGTGCTGTCGGCCGTCAGGTCCGCCCACCAGAAACCGTCCGCATGCTGGCGCTGGAGAAGATAGTCGGCTGCATTGCGAATGGTCTGCGAGCAGGCGGTATTCACCGCATCGCTGACCTGGAGACTAGGACTCATACCCGGGCGACCGTTTGCAACTGGACCGTGCGATTCAGCTCGGCCGGCAATTGGAACCGCACGTCTTCTTCCTTAATTTCCACTTCTTCGAGACCCTCGAAGCCGCGGCTGCGCAAATGCGCGATCAGTTCTTCCACCAGGTTCTCCGGCGCCGACGCGCCTGCCGTGACTGCTACGGTTTCGACGTTCTCCACCCATTCCGGTTTCACTTCACTGAGGTCGTCGATCAGGTACGCGGCCACCCCCGTCTTCTGGCACACTTCGACCAGACGGCGGGAATTCGAGCTGTTCTGCGACCCCACCACCAGCAAAAGCTGGCACATGGGAGCCACGGCCTTCACGGCAAGCTGCCGGTTTTCCGTGGCATAGCAGATATCCTGTGCCGCCGGTCCCTGGATCTTGGGGAAGCATTCCTTGAGCCGGTCCACGATGTCCTGGGTTTCGTCGAGGCTCAAGGTCGTCTGCGTAATGTAGGAAACTCGCTCAGGATCTTTGACTTTGAGGTTGTTCACATCCTCCACGTTCGATACCAGGACCGTGGATTCGGGAGCTTCGCCGAGCGTGCCGATCACTTCATCGTGATCTTTGTGGCCGATCAATACGATCGTATAGCCCTTTTTCGCGAACCGGACGGCCTCCAGATGTACCTTGGTGACCAGCGGGCACGTCGCATCGATGAATTGCACCTTGCGCGCGACCGCTTCCTCGCGCACCGCCGGAGAAACGCCATGAGCGCTGAAGATCACCCGGGCGCCGACCGGAACCTCGCTCAACTCTTCGACAAAAATCGCTCCCGCCGAGCGCAACTCATCCACCACGTGTTTGTTGTGCACGATTTCCTTGCGCACATAGATCGGCGCGCCATACAGGTTCAACGCGATCTTGACTACGTCGATGGCTCTCACCACCCCCGCGCAGAAACCGCGCGGACGCAGCAGCAGAATCTTCCGTTTAGCGAGCGTCGGAGTGTTCATGCAATTGCGCTTATTATAACAGTTAAGTTTCCGGGCAACCTGAAGGTTTCATCCAAGGGCAAGAATCTTCATGGTTTGCGCGGTGTAGGCGAGGCGAACGGCATACGCGTGCAGCCCGCGCTCATCACACCGGCCCTGGTGCCTCCAAATAGCGCCGAGACTGTAGCTGCGCAAAAGCGAGAAATCAGATAAGACGAACGGGATGCGTGAACTCCCGTAGTCCCGTCGGCCCCTTTTTTTCGAACGTGACTTGCAACCCCAGCTCCCGCCGATCCGGCGGCGGAGGCCGATACGCGCGGTCCAGGACGAAGTCGATCCGCAGATCTCCCGCCGCCCGATCGATCATAAGCGCGTGCTCTTGCACAGGCACAGGGGCCGGGACTTCCGCGGTATAAACGTGTTCCCCGGCTCCCCGAAAAATCTGCGCGCCCAGATCCCGATCCCCGATTCGCGCCTGCAAAGTGATCGCTCCCATGGCGGCAACGGTCGGATGGAGCGCAAAGTGAAATTCCAAATTTTGTGGCCCCTCTGAATTCCGCGGCCATTCCAAAGGATGCCGTGGCATCTCTACCGCAAACTCTCGCGACGTCCAACGCCATCCTCCTTCGTCCTCGTGCCATCCCGAAACCAGCCGGGGCGCGTCACGCCGCGGTGCGCGAAGGCTTTCAATCAAACAAGTGGCCCTCTCATCGCGATCCAGCCGGATAGGTTCGGAATTCACGGTGTTCCCGGTCCTGGCGAGCCCGTGTACCCGCCAGCCGGTTCTTTCCAGGATTCTCCGCAATCCAGCTTCGGAGAAAATCCAATAATTGGACTCATCCGCGTTCAGTTCGTACTCTCCCACCAGATACGCCAGCGCCTCGTCGCTCATCCGCGCCCCGCCCGGCGTCCTCTGGGCGATGCGAGTACTCAGCAGGCAGAACTGCGAGTGTTCGGCCAGCCGCTCCAGAAGATGAAATGGATTCTTGACGTGATAAAGAATGCCGAGGAGCAAGGTTAGCCCGTACAAAGGACGTGGCAGGTTGAGCCCGGCGTCGATATCCATCGAATGAATCGCAACGTTCGACCCCAGCGCCTCTTTCAACCGCCGAATTCCCCGCATGCCGTTGTGATTGGTGGGCGGATAGTCGATCGCGTCGATGGCGCGGCATCCGGAATCCAAAAACTTTTCGAGGAAAAACGACAGCGCTCCATCCCCGCAACCCACATCGAGCACGGGTTGGTCCCCCGCGAGCTTTTTGAGCAACTCGCCGGCATTGGGCATAAGCAGAGCATCCAACGGCGTGGCGCAGCCAAACGTATCGTACGGATACCACGGGAAATCCTGAGTGCCCAGGGACTCCTTAACCTCTTTCAGTTTGCCCTGAAACGCAGCGGTCGCGAGCTGAAGATCCTCGGAGGGTTTCATGATGGGGCAACTGCGTCGCGCGCCGCTCCTAACAGAGTACGGCAGAAGTTCCCTGCGTCGAAATGCATCCCCAAGTCGAAAGATGATGTGTTTTGTGGGGCAGGCCCTCGGCCTGCGGCCGGCTCTCAGCCGGCCTTGCCTTTTGCGGACCAGTCCAGCAGGAGACTAGGAACCCAGCAGCATCCGCGCGACTTGGCGAGGGGTCCTCGATTCGATCGTGCAAGTGCGCAGTCCCGAGCGCGCTTCCACCCGCACGTTTCCCCGATTCTCGGTGACCCGGTAAGCCGCTTGCGCGCCATGCTCTCCCGCGAGCGTGTCGAGCGGCCAATCCGAATCGGCGATCATCCGAATCGCGCCTTCCCGACTTACCAGGACCGTCCACTCCGAACAGGCGAGGCCGCGTTGAGAGGCGGACTCGGCTGCCTCCAGAATCTCGTAGGCCTGATCGGTAAAACGGCTCACGATACCGTATCGCAGATTCCAGCCGGAATTCGAGGCGAACATGTTGGCCCAACCGCAAATTTCCGGACTGGTGTGCACGTGTCGCAGTAGACAGAGCGGTCTGTCCCTCTTTTCATTCCGGCCGCTTCCGCCGTGCGGCCCCCGTTTCCCTAACCGCTTCGCGTTAGAATCAAAAATTGACTGAATTGCAACAGCGTTGCCAGGACGTCGCCGCCCGCTTGCCGGAACTCAAAGCGGATTGCCTGCTGGTATCGTCCCCCGCCAACGTCCGCTATCTCTCCGGATTCGCCGGCTCCAACGGCCTGATCCTGCTGACCCCACGCGAAACTCACTTCTTCACCGACCCGCGCTACGCCATTGAAGCCGCGAAAAATATTTCGGCGAAGATACATGTGGTCAAAGGTCCGCTCAGTGGAGGCGCGGCCACGGTCATCCGGCGCAAGCGCTTGAAAAAGATTGGCTTTGAGTCCGCGTCATTGCTTTACGAGGAGTACCTCAGACTCCAGGAGCAGCTCCCTTTGGGCGCGTCTCTCATCCCCGCCGGGAAAGTGATCGAAGAACGCCGGATGACCAAATCCGATTCCGAGATCGCCACCATCCGGGAAAGCGTGCGCATCAATTCCGAAGCTTACGAGCGTGCCCTCAAACGGATTCGCCCCGGTGTACGCGAACTGGACATCGCCGCGGAGATCGAATTCCAAATGAAGATGTTGGGGGCGGAGAAGCCGTCTTTCGATACCATCGTCGCGGCCGGCCCGCATACTGCTCTTCCCCACGCCCATCCCGGAGACTACCGGCTCCGGGAAAATGAACTATTATTAATCGATATGGGCGCGAGCCTCCACGGCTATGCCAGTGATATGACCAGGGTTTCTCATCTCGGCCGGGTGCCCCGTCGTGTCCAGGAAATGTATCGTGCGGTTCTGGAGGCCCAACTGGCCGGAGTTGCTGCGGTGCGGGAGGGAACCACTGCCGGACACGTGGATGCGGTCACTCGGAATGTCTTGAAGAAGCATAAGTTGGACCAGGCCTTCGTCCACTCCACCGGCCACGGGCTGGGCCTGGAAATCCATGAAATGCCCCGGCTCGGAAAGAAGGACCCGACCACGCTCCGGGCGGGTATGGCCATTACCATTGAGCCGGGAGTTTATGTGGAAGGCGTCGGAGGAATCCGGATTGAGGACACAGTGCTGGTGACGGCGAAGGGCTGCGAAGTATTGACCCCGACCTCCAAGGAATTCGTGGCGCTATAGAGAAAAAGGGGACAGACTACTCTGTCCCCATCCCTGAATTTATGACTTCACACTTGAGCGCGGGGTGGACAGAGCGGTCTGCCCCCTTTTTCAACAAAGAAAAATACCTCTTCATCTGAATAATGACCAATCAGGAAATCAAAGAACTGCTCAAGATCTTCCACGAGAGCGACGTCGCGGAAATGGAAGTGCAGCGCGGCAACAACCGGCTGCGGCTGCGCCGTGCCGAAGCGGTGAGGGATGTGCTGGTGCCATCTCCCGTGCAGGTGGCCGCGACACCCGCGCCTGCACCGGCCGCGAATCATTCGGGTGGTGCTGCCGCGGCGGGTAAGCCCCCCACCGTCGAATCGAATGATGTTCTCGTGAAATCCCCCATCGTCGGCACTTTTTATGAAGCGTCCTCGCCGGGCACTCCTCCGTTTGTGAAAGTCGGCGATCAAGTGGAGCCAGGCCAGGTGCTGTGCATCATTGAATCCATGAAATTGATGAATGAGATTGAAGCCGAGGTCGGCGGCGTTCTGACGGCGAAGCTCACCGAGAACGGCCGCCCTGTGGAGTACGGAGAGGCGCTGTTCTCGATTCGCCCGCGCTAGGAGGAGTTGAAAAAGGGGACAGACTTCTCTGTCCCCTGTCGAAATTTCTGACTTCACGTGCGAGCGTGGGTGTGGACAGAGCGGTCTGTCCCCTTTTTCAACAAGCTCCTAACTAACCTATGTTTCAAAAGATTCTGATTGCCAATCGCGGCGAAATCGCTCTGCGCATCATCTGCGCGTGCAAGGAGCTCGGAATTCGCACGGTGGCCGTGTACTCGGAGGCCGATCGCCACAGCCTGCACACGCGCTTCGCCGACGAAGCCATTTGCATTGGACCCGCGAAAAGTTCCCGCAGTTATCTGGACATTCCCGCCGTGATCAGCGCGGCCGAGATCACCAATGCCGACGCGGTTCATCCCGGCTACGGGTTCCTTTCCGAAAACGCCGACTTCGCCGAGGTGTGCGAGACCTCCTCACTCCGCTTCATCGGGCCGACGGCGGAAGTGATCCGGCGCATGGGTCAGAAGCAGTTGGCCCGCACCGCCATGGACGAGGCCGGCGTGCCGATCTTGCCGGGCTCCAAGGGAATTCTGCAGAGCCTGGAAGAAGCGCTCGAAATCGCGGATCACATCGGTTACCCGGTGATGTTGAAGGCGTCGGCAGGAGGCGGCGGTCGCGGCATGCGCGTGGTGCGCAGTGCCGAGGAGATGCCTCATTTGATGGCCCAGGCCCAAGCCGAAGCGTCGGCGGCATTTTCCTGCGGCGACATGTACCTGGAAAAGCTGCTGGAGAATCCGCGCCACATCGAGTTTCAGGTGCTGGCCGATCATCACGGCCGCGTGGAGATCCTTGGCGAGAGGGAATGCTCCATCCAGCGGCGTCATCAAAAGCTGATCGAGGAATCGCCCTCCGTTGCTGTGACGAAAGAACTGCGCGAGCACATTTCCGAATCGCTGCAGGTCGCCTTGAAGGCCGTAGGCTACACCAACGCGGGCACCATCGAGTTTCTGATGGACGAGAGCGGCAATCTCTTCTTCATTGAAGTGAACGCGCGCATTCAGGTGGAGCATCCCGTCTCCGAAATCGTCACCGGCGTCGATCTGGTGAAGGCGCAGATCCGCATCGCCGCGGGTGAGAGCCTCGACGACATCTTAATGTGGCCCGCCGGCGCGCAGAGGGAACTTCTCGGCCATGCCATCGAATGCCGCATCAATGCCGAGCATCCGGAAACGCTGGTGCCGTCTCCTGGACGTATCACGGGTTTGAACCTGCCCGGCGGCGCAGGCATCCGCGTGGATACGGCGGCCTATCAGGACGGCGTGATTCCTCCCTATTACGATTCCCTGGTCGCTAAACTCATTGCCTACGGAAACACCCGCGCGGAAGCCATCGCGAGGATGAAGCGAGCGCTCGATATGTTCGTCGTCGAGGGGATTTATACGTCAATCCCGCTGCACCAGCGGATTCTGGAACATCCGGAATTCGTGGAAGGAAAAATCGACACGGGATTTCTGGTGCGCACCGGAATTCTCGCGGAGAAGAAGTAGGAGCGCAGCGTCGCTAGGGCTCACCTTGCTGTGGATCTTTCCTTGCGCCATGTCGAATGTGCATGATCTCGACGGCGTTTCCAATGACGTGATAATAGATTTTGTAAACGTGTGGATATCGACCGTATAGCAATTGACGGACGGTATAAGAAGGTGTAGTGAGTGCGCGCGCGATTGGACATCGGTCGGGAGACTCCCTCAGCGAATAGATCGCTTGCTCAAGCCCGCGGAGCCACTCAGGGCCCCGAAGGCGAGATCGTTCCAAGAGCCACAGAGTTATGGACTCGATGTCCTGTTTGGCGCGAGGGAGCAGCTCAACGCGAAATGCCATGTTTGGCACGGAGTTCAGCGAAGACTTGCTCAGCGGGCACTGCCTGTCCCAAGCGTGACTGCTCGCGCGCTTCTTCTATCGCCGCCTGTGTTTCGCGGAGTTCTTGCTCGTCCATCGCGCCCGCCTCGTAGTCTAGGTAAAAGCTCAGAGCCTGCTCCACGAGTAAGTCGGCGCTCCGAATCTCTCCCCGCTCGACCTTTTCGGCGAGACGTTTTTCGAGTTCCCGGCTCAACGTGACGTTCATAATCAATGCCGCTTTCATCATACCTTGTGCGCGGATTCTGGAGCATCCGAAGTTCGTGGAGGGGAAGATCGACACGGGATTTCTGGTTCGGACGGGAATCCTCGCGGAGAAGAAGTAGAGCCGGCAGCGCTTCGTTCCGGAACTTCCAAGCTATGGGCGCAACGGTGCGCAATCGGTAAAATCAATCTGCCGCGAACTCCTTGCGGAAATCATTCCTTAGCATTTGCCTCGCGATGCACTGCGCCATCGGAAGCCAGCGGAATATGTGAGTTTTGTGCCGCTCTTCGTCCAACATAAGAGTTGCTTCGCCTGTGTCCAGTACGGCGTGTGCGATGCTTTTGCGAATTCGATGAAAGTGATCGTCGATAATTCGGCCGAATTTGTGACCACGAACTTCGGACGGGATTATCGCGTCTAAATTGTCATCGCCCCAGTCAGAACGCATGTTGAAGAGGTCGTTCAACCAGCTCTTGCAGTCACCGGGCTCGCTCGGGATAAGCTCAACCGTGGGTTCCGGCGTCTGGCCGCGAGCCCTCAACTCAGTGGCGAGCCGCGCTCTTCTCACTCGCAAACCATCGATCATCTTGTAGAAGCAAAGGAACTGATACACGGGGCTATTGCTATTCAACGCTTCCCGGTACAAGCTCGCATAGAACGAGAATTCGATGGAGCTTCGGCCCGCCAGCTCGTCTGTGATGCGCACAGTATTGTACGGCATGACGAGGGATCTCCGGAGGTTCCCAGTTGCAGCTTCAACTATGTCCGTAGAGACAATGTGCAGCGGCACATTAAGCCTAACTGCCAGCTGGCTCGCCAGCCTCTGCATCGTATTCAGAGCCTTGTGCTCGGCGTCCGCAAAGCTTACAGCCATCACGTTGGTGGCTACCAGCTTCGCGAGATGTCCTCTAGCGTTGACGTAGCCATCTAGGTGAATCAGTTCCGGACCCGCGCCGTAGTCCGCCCCTGCGTATGGGAGGTCTGTTCGGAGAGCGGGGCTCGCCTCCGCGACCACCAGTAAGGAATCCCCGGTCTTCTCTTGCTCTCCGTCGACCGCAATGGTTCCCGCTGAGCGGCCCAGCGTAAACGTCAACGTGTAGAGACCAGGTGCCCCTTGCGGAGATGCACTGTTTCTCGGATCTTGGCTGTCTTTCCACTGGTGGCGAAGAACCAAATCGATTCTGCTGCCCGGCAGGCCCGCGGGTACCTTCACTGTCGCAGACCGCTGTTGAGGTTCCGGCCGCGTGGATTTGCCCTCGCAGCATTTCTTGTATTTTTTCCCGCTGCCGCACGGGCACGGATCATTTCGACCGACACCGCTCATGGCTCACCTTGGAGGACCTATGAATACGTCAGTAGGCAAAATATGCCAACTTGATCTTACTCTTGACGAGTGTAAAAGGCGCGACTAAGCTTTCACCGGGCTCCGCTCAAATCTAATCTTCAACTTTGTTCCCGTCGCGGCGGCGACCCGTTCCAGCGTCTGCGTCGAAGGGCGGCTACGACCACTCTCCAACCGAGCGATCACCGACTGACTCGTTTCCATGCGCTCGGCGAGCTGCTCCTGCGTCAGCCCGGCGCGAACCCGCGCACGGATGAGGGCCCTCGCCAGATCGAATTCTGCCGCGAGTTCCTGGTGAGCCCTCTGATACGCGGGGCTCTTCATCCATCTTTCGTGAAGCTCGCTGACTCTGGTCATCTCTATGCTTGTACTATATCCTTTTTGCTATAAGCTGTGCCTACTCGGGAATGAAAGAGCAGATCCCTTTCGCCAAGCGGGATCGGGATGACGCCTTGTGGGGCGGGCCCTCGGCCTGCGGCGGCGTCTCACGCCGCCCTCCGAACCCTTTCCAGTCACAAGCGACATCCCTCTACCCATCAACAACTTCGACCGATCCGCTCGATCCCCTCTGTTATCCTTCAGTCGTGAATTGATTTTCTTCCTGGCCAGGAAGCGTTGCATTGCAGTGGTACTGAACTCCCGTAAGCCCTAAAAAGCTTAACGTCGCGCAACCATGAGTATGCCGGCGGCGGGAGACTTTGGAACCGGTTTCAGAATACTGCTCGCGGGATCACGACCTATACGGATCGCCCGCGGCGGTCATCAGAGAGAGGATGTCGAAGCGGGACAAACAGGGGATTGCCAGAAAGCAGTCTTAGATCCCCCGCGAGACGCCTTTCAAATCATCGGCGGCAGAAGCGCACAGCGAATGCGTTGTGCGCGACTTGAAAACGGAAAACGCACGGCGATAAGTCCGCGAAGCCCCGGCCGCCCGCTACGCTAAGTCCGCAGTGTCTCTGAAACGAACTGCTATTCTGCCGGGATTCTCATATTCACATACGTGACGTGCTGGCCCGCCGCCGCGATCACGCGATGAGGAATCTTCGCCGGGATGTGGACGATGTCTCCAGCCGCGATGGCGTGGCGTTCGCCGCCCTCGATCCCAGTCCCGAGAAATTCGCCCTCTCCGTCGCCGGCCTTTGCGCCGGTCATCTTGCCGCCGACCACGAGAGTTCCTTCCCCGCTCTGCACGACCCATACATCGACGATCTTGTCGTGCTGCTCGGGCGCGCCTTCCGCCACGCGATAGAGCAGACGAGCGCGATGATTTCCATATTCGCCCAGCGTTTCGCGCGCCGAGTGGTCCGGGCGGAGCTGCGCAGCGAGCGCCGTGTCGCGCATCTTCAACTCGCCGGCTTTCCACAACGCGAAGTTCGCCATAACGCCAGGAGCATGAACCGGCTTCGCGGCCGGCACCTTCAGCGCGAAGTAGTCGATCGTCTTCCCGGACGCCACCAGGAACTGATGCGGCACGCCTTCGGCGATATGCACGATGTCGCCCGGAGCCAGCGGTTTCGGGGCTAGGGCGCCTGTGGCATTCGCGGCCCGGAGTTCGCCGGGCTCCGTTGTTTTCGGATTCACCTGTGTGCCTCCGATCGCGAGCGATGCCTCTCCCGATTCGATGACCATGACGTCGATCCACTTCTCGTGGACCTCGACTTCACCGTTCTTGTCGCGATGATTCATGCGCGTGTTGTGATTGCCGTAATCCCCCAGCATCTGCGCCTTGGTGAACGCTTTCAGGTCCTGCGCCTTCCACAGGGCGAATCCCGGCGGGTCGGCGGCAAGGAGCGGTGTCGAGACAAGCAGCGGCAACGAAAGCAACAGCGATGCGAAGATTTTCATGGCGTTTTTCATCATACGCCTGTGTGCTGATGCAGCGATGTGGAGGTGCGGCTAAAGATGTGGAAGTGCGGCTAGAAATGATGGCTGCCCAACCGCGCGGCGACGTCGCGGACGGCGTACCTTTGCCACTGGCGATTCAATACGTCGGGCGTTGAGTCGGCGATCGGACCCTGCGCGGGCGTTGCTTCACCATGCCGATGAGAAGTGGGTGGCTCCTGCCACTGGATCGCCTCCGATGCCCAACATACAGCGCCGCCCAGAGCCCAGAACAAGATCCCGATGGCGAGAATGGCGTGATCCTGTGAACGGGTCAATTCCCTCATAAAGATGTTCACCAAGGCCACGGCGCCGCAAGCGACGCCCACATAAAACCACCATAGAACCCAGTGGTGCAGGCGCAAATGAATGTGCACAATCCTTGGATGCGCGCGGAAGGCCGAAGGGATACTCATGTCGGGCCGGTATGAAGCCTACCTGATCGGCAGGACCGGAAGCGGCAAGGCCTCTACAACAACCCTGCGACGCCGGCGAGATCTTTCGCGTGGGACGCGGCGAAGCGCAGGAGCCATCCACCGGTCAGGTTGGTCTTCAGCGCCTCGATAAACTGATCGGGCGTTAGCAGCTTCAGCACTTCCAGGCGCTGGTCCCATTTGCGATCGTCCCAGCGCGCGAGCCTTTCGTTGAGCTTTTGGGCCAGGCGCAGATCGCGTCCGTGACGTTTAACCCAGCCGCGTTCAAAGGCCGCAAGCGCGGCGCGGGAAACGTCGCCCTTCTCGATCGCGTCGGCCGCCACTTCTCCCGCCATCTTCCCGGCCTCGATCGCCCAGCGGATGCCTTCGCCAACCAGGGAAGAAGCGTGCCCCGCGGCATCCCCCACGCCTAGGATTCCGTCGCCCGCGAACTTGGCGGCGAAGCACTCCGAGGGAATCAAGCCCGCGTGATGCTCCACGGGCTGAGCGCCTCGCAGATCGACGCCGTAGCGGTGAAGATTTGTCATCAGGCGGTCGAGATATTCGCCTGGATTGCCTCGCGAATCGGGATGGATGATGCCGACGCCCACGCGCACGCGATGCCTTCCCCACGGAAAGACCCAAGCATACCCGGAGGGCGCGAAGTCGCTTCCTGCGATCAGAAGCACTTCCATTTCGTCGCAGTGTGGAGCGTACAGATCGTACTCGGCGCCCACTCCGAACCGCCGGATGCCCGGGTTCAGACCAGCTTGCTTCATTAAAGCCGCGTGATATCCGGTGGCGTCGATGATCACGCGTCCCGACACGACTCCCGTAGCGGTGCGAACGCCCGTCACGAAATGGTCTTCCCTAGCGCCTTCGTTCTTCATCACGACGCCGAGCGCCGGCGTTGCCAGTCGAATCCGTGCGCCGGCCTCGATGGCTCGTTCCGCCAGGAACTGAAAGACTCCGCGAACGTCCATAACGCACAGACGAGGCGCGGCGTAGTCATAGCTCACCGCATTGTGCGGACTGCAGAAGCGTACGCGCGCGATCGGGTGATAAAGGCGCGGCGGAATGCCGAGCCCGTCCAGCTCATCGATGAAGCTGCCGCCGCTGGTGCGGATGGGTGAACCGATTTCGTGATTCTGCTCGAGGAGTATGACCGAGCGCCCGCGGCGCGCGGCCGCTTCCGCCGCCGAGAGGCCCGCCGGTCCACCGCCTGCGATTACAATCTCCGCTTCCACGAGAGGCTCCTATCGTATTGTGAGCCCTCCACTCATCACGTTGTAAAGTTCACCTCGCAAGCTTACCTGAGACGGTGTCCTCACAGAATCAGTGCTTCCCGCCCATGGCCGCCTGAATGGCTTCCGGCATCTCCGGTTTTTCCTTTCCTAACTTAGTTCTTTCGTCGGGTTCATCTAAGGCGGCCTTAGGCTGGAATTAAGGCAACTCTATTGCCGAAACTTAAGAGGGCTCTGAATTGTCGAAAGTACTAGAACCGCATAACATCGGGACGGGAGAACAGAAGTGGAGCTTATTGATGATATGCCCAGTCCCCCGAACGATGCCCCGGAAGTTCCGGAAACAAAGAAAAGCACGATCCGCTTGCTGATCGCCGATGATCATCCCATCGTGCGCGACGGCCTGAAGAAGCTGCTGCAGCTCGAGGACGATTTCGAAGTCGTCGGCGAAGCGGTAGACGGCCGCGACGTGCTGGATAAGGTTCGCGAACTGGACCCCGACGTCGTGCTGCTGGACTTGCGGATGCCTAATCTGGACGGGCTTGGTGCGCTGCAGGCCATCCAACAGATCAATAAACGGACGCGCGTCATCATACTCACGGCCTCGGAGGACAAGAACGAATTCGTGCAGGCGATGAAGCTCGGATGCAGCGGCATCGTGCTGAAACAGACCGCTCCGGATCTGATTGTCAAGAGCATCCGCAAGGTGCATTCCGGGGAAATCTGGCTGGATTCCCACACCACGGCGGCCGTGATGCGGCAGTTTTCGACCGGTCTCGAAGGCAGCGGCTCGGCGCAGAGCGGCAAGGGACGCGAGCGCAGCCCGCTTTCGGCGCGCGAACGCGAGATCGTCGCGCTGGTCGCGCAGGGTTATAAAAACAAGGAAATGGCGGAGAAGATGTTCATCAGTGAGCAGACGGTGAAGAACCATCTGCACAATATCTTCGACAAGCTGGGTGTTTCGGACCGTCTCGAACTGGCGCTCTACGCCATCCACAAGGGCCTGCACCTGGTCGGCGAGACACCCGCCCGTTAGCGCGGCTTCTTCCGGCCAATCCGGATTACGCCTTCTTATCCTTTGCGTAGCAGACCGGATTCAGTTTGCACTCGGAGCAGCGAGGATTTCGCGCTGTGCAGATGCCCCGGCCGAAATGGATAATCTGGTGCGCGAACAGAATCCATTTCTCTTTCGGAATCGCCTTCATCAGGTCTCGCTCGATCTTTTTCGGATCGTTTTCCCGGGTTAGGTCGAGCCGCCTGGCGATGCGCTGAACATGCGTATCGACAACCACTCCGGAGGCCAAACCGTAGGCCGTCCCCAGGACCACGTTTGCCGTCTTGCGGGCCGCGCCCGGCACCGTGAGCAGTTGTTCCATCTGGCGGGGCACTTCGCCCCCGAAGTCCGAAAGAATCCTGCGCGCCGCGCCGATCACGGACTTGGCCTTGTTGTTGAAAAAGCCGGTGGAGCGGATCTCTTGCGCGACCTCCTCCTGCTTGGCGTTCGCGAAATCGCGCATCGTCGGATATTTGCGGAACAGTCCGGGGGTAACTTCATTGACGCGCTTATCGGTGCATTGCGCCGAAAGGATCGTCGCCACCAGCAGTTCCCAGGCGTTCGAATGATGCAGGGCGCAGGTCGCGTCCGGATACATTTCGTCCAGCAGCTTCAGGATGGCCTTGACCCGCGCCGCGCGCTCGGCGGCGGTTTTGGGTCGCATGGCGACCGGCACGGCGGATTTTTTGGTCGCGGCAGCTTTCACTAATCGAAATCGATATCCCGCTTGGGCGGCGGGGCGTCCGGGTTTTCTTTGGCGATTCTCAACATCTCGTCGAATTTCTTGCTGAGAATATCCTGCTGGTTTTTGTGCGTCTCCAGCGACTTGCGATACGCGTCCTCGCGGCGGCCCGCCTCGCCTTTCATATGCTGAACGGCGGTGTCGAAATCCGCCAGCGGAGAGCGTTTCTCGTGCTCCTCATAACGAATGACCGCTTGCGTGACGGGATCGATGTGCAGGTCGGCCTGGCAGCAGGGGCACTTGACGGTGATCAACTGCGGCGTCTTGCCCATGCCTCATTATCGTATACTGGCGCGCGAGGGAGATCCAAGCAAATGTTCGCGGAATTCAAGAAATTTATCATGCGAGGAAACGTCCTGGACCTGGCCATCGGCGTGATCATCGGAGCCGCTTTCGGCAAGATCGTGACTTCGTTGGTCAACGATGTACTGATGCCGGTGATCGGTCTGGCGGCCGGGAAACTGGACTTTTCGAACCTATTCATTTCGCTGAACGGCCAGCATTACGATACGCTCGCCGATGCCAAAAAGGCGGCCGCTCCGACGCTCGCCTACGGTCTGTTTATAAACACGGTGATCGAGTTTTTGATCATCGCCTTCGTCATTTTCCTCATCGTGAAGCAGGTGAACCGGTTTATGCCGGCTCCGCCTCCTCCGCCACCGGCCGAGACCAAGGAATGCCCGGAATGCCTCAGCACGATCGCCGCGAAGGCCCGCCGCTGCCCGCAATGCACGACGGCGCTCGCGTAAAGGCCTCCGTTTGGCCGCATGCTGGATAAGGGGACAGGCCGCTCTGTCCACACCCCGCGCCCGGTTAAGACCGGAGTTTGCGAGAAGGGACAGAGTAGCCTGTCCCCTTTTTCAAAACAAAAAGCCCGCGGAGCGAATTTCCGCGGGCCCTCGGTTGTCGTCTCGATCGAGCTTTACCGCTGCCCGTGATGATCGTTGTTGAGGAGCTTCGCCCCGTCTTCTTCCCTGCACATCGGCGACTCTTCCAGCGGCAGCGTAGTCGGTTTTACAAGTCGGGGCGGCATGGTCCAGGCCGCGGTCAGCACGCCCGGATCGTCCACGGTGGCCTGATACGCCAGGTTGTCTCCCACGCGCCACACCCGTTCGGTCACGTGCATCTTGTCGGTGTGGAAATATCCACCCTCGCCGAACCAGCCGTCTTCCAGGAAATTGGTGACGTCCACCACCAGGACATCGCCTTCCCAGTGCGCGACGGAATCGCCGTAATAGGACGGATTCGCATCCTCGCGATGCTTGCGGCCATCCGTGGGGAAGACGCGGTAGGGATCGCCGGAGGCGTCCTCATAAAGGAAGATCATCTCGTTGGGAAGTTGCACGATGCGGCGCGGAGGTCCGATGCGCGGCACGCCCGGGCGTCCGCAATAGAAAACCGGATCGGTCTTGCCTTCGTGATCGAACAAATCCTTCACCTTCGCCTGGAATTGCGGCTTGTAGGAAGGCGCGGGCGTCGATGGCAACGCATTCGGAATCGGCGCCTTTACCGGGTGATTGCCCGTGTGATCGACGGTCAGGACCGAAACCTTTCCGGCCACCTCTTTCTTCAGGGCGACCGGTGCGAGGTCGATGGCGTAAATAAAGGTTCCGCTGAGATCGGGGTGCCCGTCGGCGGTCCGCTTGACGTCACTCGTGCTTGGCTTCGCGGCGGCGGGTTTCAAGGCCGCGGAATTCTGCTGCGCGGAAGCCAGGCCGGCGATCATCATGCCGGCGATGCTAACGATGCTAATGAAATGCTTCATGGCTCGACGTCTCCTCATTAAACTCTACTTACCGGCCTTCTTATTTACCCTCTTTGGCGGGCTCGCCCACCAGTTCCATAGCCGTGCCGTCGGGCAAAGTGATCTTCTGCATGTATCCGTACTTGGATCCGTCGATCGCTTTCACCACTTCCACGGTGACCGTTTGGCCGATCGCCTTCGCGAAATCGGCGCGGCTCACGCCTACCTGCCGGAACCAGGCGGGCGGATTGCTCTCGAACTTCCAGCTTTCGGTCACGCCGTCTTTTGTCACGTCCATCAGGACAACGATGTGCGGGTTGACCCAATCCACCTTGGTCAGAGTGCCGGTGACATTGGCCTTCTTGGTCATATCGAAGATGGCGGAAGGGGAATGATGCGCCCATATGGCTGCGGTCATGGCCGTCATCGCCAACAGAAGGGCGAAAAAGATCTTTAGTTTCACCGAAAATTCTCCTATGTCCTTTTAGCACGGGGTGGCGTCAAACGCAATGGTCCCAGCCACTTCCTGGATCGTCTCGTAATAGAATAAAACCCTATGGCGGACAACATCGAGCGTAATTTGGGATTTAACACACGGTCGCTGCATCACGGCTATCAGCCCGACCCCACCACGGGTGCTCGCGCGGTACCGATTTATCAGTCGACCTCCTTCGTCTTCAAAGATTCCGATCATGCCGCGCGGCTGTTTGCGCTGCAGGAATTCGGCAACATTTATACGCGCATCATGAACCCGACCAACGACGTGCTGGAGCAGCGCGTCGCGTCGCTCGAAAACGGCGTCGCGGGTCTGGCGACGGCGAGCGGTCAGGCCGCGCAGTTCCTGACGATCAACGGTCTTCTGGAATCGGGCGATGAGATGGTCGCCTCCGCCACGCTGTACGGCGGAACGTACACGCAGTTTGATGTGAGCTTCCGCCGCCTGGGATACACGACCAAGTTCGTCGAACCCGACGACCCCGAGAACTTCCGCAAGGCGATCACCAAGAAGACGCGCTGCCTGTATGCCGAGACGATTTCCAATCCGCGCGGCAACATTCTGGATATCGAAGCCGTCGCCAAGATCGCTCACGAGCACAACCTGCCGCTGGTGATCGACAACACCTTCGCGACGCCCTATTTGTGCCGTCCCATCGACCACGGCGCCGATCTCGTGGTGCATTCGCTTACCAAATTCATGGGCGGCCACGGCAACTCCATCGGCGGCATGATCGTCGATAGCGGCAAGTTCGATTGGAAGAAGGGGCCGTTTCCGCAGATCAATCAGCCTTCGCCCGCCTATCATGGGATGAATCTCGCCGATACGTTCGGGCCGATCGCATTCATCATCCGTGCGCGCGTCGAAGCGCTGCGCGACTTCGGTCCATGCCTCAGCCCATTCAACTCTTTCCTGTTCCTACAGGGCATCGAGACGCTGGCCCTGCGCATGGATCGCCACGTTTCGAACGCATTGGCGGTCGCGAAGTTCCTGAAGGGACATGCCGATGTGACGTGGGTGAAGTATCCGGGGCTCTCCGATAGTCCCTATCATGCGCTGGCGAAGAAATATATGCCGAAGGGAGCGGGCGCGGTGTTTTCGTTCGGCATCAAAGGCGGTTCCGCCGCGGGTAAGAAGTTCGTGGATAGCCTGAAAGTGTTCTCGCACCTGGCGAACGTCGGCGACGCGCGCAGCCTGGTGATTCATCCGGCTTCCACGACGCATCAGCAGCTCAATGCCGATCAGCAAAAAGCCGCTGGAGTCGAGCCCGACATGATCCGGCTGTCGGTGGGCCTCGAAGACATCGAGGACCTGCAGTGGGATCTCGATCAAGCGCTTACGGCAAGCCAGAAGAAGTAGCCGTTCGAAAAAGGGGACAGACTACTCTGTCCCCTCCCGCAAAAGTTTCTGATTTCACGTGCGAGGGTAGAGTGGACAGAGCGGTCTGTCCCCTTTTTCAAGGAGACTGCATCCATGAAACTATTGATCCGCTGGTTGGTGACAAGCATCGCGCTGGTGGTGGCCGCCTGGATCGTGCCGGGCATCCGCGTCGGGTCGGACAGTTGGAAAGTGTTCGCCGCCATGGCGCTGATTCTCGGCCTGGTGAATGCCGTCATTCGCCCGATCCTGAAGCTCCTCTCTTGTCCGCTGATCATTTTGACGCTCGGCCTTTTCGTGCTGGTGATCAACGGCATCACGCTGCTGCTGGCGTCGTGGATCGCGCGGAATTGGTTCGGCGTTGGTTTCTACGTGGATGGATTTCTGCCGGCGTTCCTGGGAGCGCTGATCGTCAGCATCGTGTCGGTGGCGCTGACGGCGCTCTTGGGCGAAGACAGGAAACCCGGGGGCTGAGCGAGCATTTCTTCGCGGACATTCCTATTTCGCGGGCTATTTCGCCGGGCTATTTCGCCGGCGCTGCGGAGAGATTGGTCTTTGTACAATTGGCGTATGCGGTGGTGGTTGGGGATTTGCGCCCTTTCGATGGCTCTCGGGATGCCCGGGATCGCTGCGCAGGGATCGCAGAAAAAACGCGCGAGCGCTGCGCCGAAAGCGGCGGACGCCCCCGCTGCTCCGCAATCAACCAAACATTCGCTCGAAAGCCTCAAAATTGAGGGCAACCGGCGGATTTCCCGCGAGCGAATCATCGAAGCGAGCGGGTTGAAGATCGGACAAATGGTGGAGCGCGAGGACTTCAATGCCGCGCGTGCGCGTTTGCTCAATACCGGAGCGTTCGAGAGTATTGGCTTTGAGTTTCAGCCCAGCAAATCCGGAGCCGGCTTCGATAGCGCGTTTGAGCTGGTGGAAGTCGCGCAGATGTTTCCTTTCCAGTTTGAAGACCTACCCGCTTCCGATGAGGTTTTGAAAGCAGCGATCTCCCGGGAGGCGCCCATTTTCGCCGCGGAAATTCCGGCGACGCGGCAGGTTCTGGAACGCTGCGAGCGCGCTCTGACGCAGGCCCTCGACGGCAAGGTGACGGTGGAAGGGCATATGGTTGCCACGCTGCACGGCGGCGACCCGATGATCGTTTTCCGGCCCCCCGGTGTTCGCCCGCGTATCTCAGAGGTTCGCTTCTCGGGCAACGAAATAATCCCGACCTCGAAGCTGGCGATGACCTTTGCCGAGGCGGCGATCGGCACGGAGTTTAAGGACGCTCCGGTGAGAACACTCCTCGATAAGAGTATCCGGCCGCTCTACGAGGCCCGCGGGCACATTCGTGTGGCATTCCCGAAAGTCGTCTCCGAGAAATCAGCCGAGCCCGGCGTGGACGCGGTTGCGGTCATCGTTGCTATCGACGAAGGACCGGAATTCAAGCTTGGGCAAATACGCTACGTGGCCCCTCAAATTGGGAATGGTCAGGCTCGTGATCTTGACAAGCTCGCCGGACTGCGCGGCGGCGACCTCGCGGATTTTGACCAAGTAAAAAAAGCGCAGGACCGCATCGTGGAGAAATTCCGCAGCACCGGGTACCTGCGCGCGTCCGTGAAGCGGGATCGTACTGTGCACGATGAGGAGCGCACCGTGGATCTGCTGCTGACGGTGGAGTCCGGTCCGCAGTTTATGTTCGGAAAACTAACGATTGAGGGCCTGGACCTGATCGGCGAGCCTGCGATCCGCAAGATGTGGGGCGATCGCGAAGGCAAGCCGTTCGATCCGAACTTTCCCGATGCGTTTTTGAAGGACGTCCGCGACGACGGCATTTTCGACAACCTGGGCAAGACTTCGTCGTCCACGAAAGTCAACGAAGACGCGAAGATCGTCGACGTCACGCTGACGTTCGAGGGCACCAAAGGGAACGGCGGTCGGGGGCGCGGGCTAAAGCAGCCGTTCTAAACACGAGGTCCTTTCTGGAGCGGGGATAAAAGCAGATCCCTCGACTTCGCTCGGGATGACTGGCCTGCGGGAAGGGTGAACTAAACCGTCGCGCGGCGCATAGCCTGAAGACGCGCGATGCGTTCCTCGGTCGAAGGATGCGTCGAGAATAAACGCGCCAGGCCGCCTCCGCTGAACGGGTTTAGGATGAACATGTGCGCGGTGGCTGGCGAGGCATCCGTCATCGGTACCTGCGCGACTCCCCTCTCGAGCTTTCCGAGCGCGCTGATGAGTTCATCGGGCGAGCCCGTATATTTCGCCGAAGCGGCGTCGGCGTCGAACTCGCGCGTGCGGGAAATGGCCATCTGAATCAGCATGGCGGCAATCGGCGCCAGGATCATCATGAGCAGGCCCGACCACGCGTTGCCGCGTTCGTCTTCATCATCACCGCGAGGTCCGAACCAGAATGCCATGCGGGAAAGAAACGTGATCGCGGTGGCGAGCGTGGCCGCGATCGAGCTGATCAGGATGTCACGATGCAGCACGTGCCCCAGCTCATGCGCGAGCACGCCTTCCAGTTCACGATCGGTCATCAAGCGCAGAATGCCCTCGGTGCAGGCGACCGAGGCGTGCCGCGGATCGCGGCCGGTGGCGAAGGCATTCGGCGAATCCTCCGGCAGCAGCCACAATTTCGGCATCGGCAGACCCATCCGCTGCGCCAAATTTCCCACGAGGGGAGCGAGTCTCGCGTAGACCTCCGGATTTTCCTGCGGCGTCACGGGCTGCGCCGAATAGGACATCAGCGCCAGCTTGTCGGAGAAGAAATAGCTGAAGAAGTTCATGCCGATCGCGATGACCAGGCCCCATTCGAGACCTTGCCGGCCGGCGATCGCTTCACCGCCGACCAGCAGCACGCCGCTCAGCACTCCCAGCAATAAGACAGTCTTCAACGAATTCATGCGCTTTCCTCAACCGATCATTCGCGCGAACAAAAAGCGGATCCACGCTTTGGATTCGGGATGACTGCTGTTAGATTTTGGGTGAGCCGTTCTAGACACGAGAGAGATCATCTGTCAAAAGAGACGAGGCGGACAGGGATTTGGTTCAGTCCCGTTCCGCCTCGCGTCAAACTACCAGCGTCAGATTCCTATGCAACCTGACTCTAGTGACCTGCTTCGCATTACTGGGTGACGTCGATCTTGATCTGGCGAGGCTTGGCCATTTCCTTCTTTGGCATGGTGACGGTGAGAACGCCGTTCTTATAATCCGCTTTCACGCCTTCAGGATTCACGGTCTCGGGCATGGCGAACGCGCGCTCGAACGAGCCATATCCGCGCTCCACCCTGTGCCAGCCGCCTTCGTTCTTCTTGCCTTCAAACTTACGCTCGCCGCGAATGGTGAGCGTGCCGTTCTCCAGGCGCACGTCGATATCCTTCATCTCTAGCTCCGGCACGTCGGCCTTGAGAACCAGTTCGTTTTCGGTTTCCAGGATATCGACCGGGGGAACCCACGGACGACCGTTATTGGGTTCGGCGAACAAACGGCTCATGGAATCCTGGAAGATCCTGCTGGGAAGCAGGTCAAAATCGGCGAATGGTGACGAATATTTTACAAGTGGCATGTTGGTTTTCCTCATTCAGAACTGTATCTGCTCAGATCATATAATCTATAGAAGATTGTGTCAAGTATTTTAAAAAGAGACCAAGAAATTATAACAACTACATTATATACATATATTTAGAGTTGTGCTTGGATCTCTTTCGCCGCTTAATCGAAGATTGGGAGAGACAAGGGAGGAGCGATTCTCAACTGACCGCTTCTTGAACCCGGCGAGAAACCGGGCGAGCGGAGGCGTTCCTGAGCACGACGCGCCCCGAATCGTCCGAAAGCGCGGTGCTCATTTGAGGGAGGCAATCGGGTTCGGAGTCGAACGAAACACCATCGGTTCATCCAGGAGAATCGAAATGGGCACTCCTGTTGGAGGTGTGCATGGTTATCTCCTCCGGTTGTCGTAACTCGCGCGGTGTTTGCTATGATCGGGTGAGGGAGGGCAACGTATGGGACCAGTCGGCGTCCAGGAAATGGTCGTCATTTTCCTCGTGGCCCTACTCCTGTTTGGTCCAAAAAAGCTTCCGGAGCTCGGCAAAACACTGGCAAAAGCGGTGAGCGAATTCCGGCGCGCGCAGAGCGATCTGAAGGCCACGTTCGAGCGGGAAATGCGGTCGCTGGAGCAGGAAAGCGAGTCCTTGAAAGAGGCTACGCGTCAGGCTTCCATCGACATCAGCAACTTTTCCGATTTCGATCTGACCGGAGGGACAGGCGGCACCAACGGCGCGGAGACACATCCGGCCAACGCCGCGACGGACTGGCATGGCGTAGAGTCCGGCGCACCAACCACAGTAAGCGCTTCAGAAGTTCCGGGCGCTGAGTCACACGGGTTATTACTTGAAACAACGGGGCAAGAATCGACCTCCGTAGCCGAGGCGTCGCCTCCGGCGGTACATGCCGCCGAAGAGACGGTCGCGCGGGGGACGATTCCGCGAACCGAGAGAGCGGCTCCCGGCGGCGTGGCGGAGGCTCCGGCTTCCGCGCAGCTTTTGCTGGAAGAACCTTTGTTGCTCGAAGACCCGCTGCACGAGACTCGAAACAATTAGCAGAGCCCGGTTAGAACAAATCAGGTTAGAACAGATCATTTTGAGTTAGCGTCAAAACGCGCTCCGTAGAGTAAACGTATATATGCCGAACGGCGAAGACTCGTCTTCCGATCCATCGCGTCTGCCTGCCCTGTTGGGGGCGGGCGGCCGCGTGCCTCCCACCGCCGGCGAGGAAGAAGACGAGGGCATGCTGCGCATGTCGTTCCTCGAGCACCTCGAGGAGCTTCGCTCGCGGCTGATTCGCGCGCTGATGGGTTTCGGCGTGGCGTTTCTGCTGTGCATCATCTTCTGCTATCAACTGTGGGATTTCGTGCGCGCGCCCGCGGTGGACGCGCTGACGAAGATCGGCGTCAATCCCCCGAAGCTGGTCATCAACGAACCCATGGAAGGCTTTTCGATTATCTGGGTGAAGGTTCCCCTGGTATTCGCGATCTTCCTGGCGTCGCCGTGGGTGCTCTACCAGATTTGGGCGTTCATCGCGCCGGGACTTTATCAAAAAGAAAAAAGACTGGCTGTGCCGTTCGTGGTGAGCACGGCGGGTCTTTTCATTCTGGGCGGCGTGTTTGCGTACTTCATTGCGTTCCGCTACGGGCTGGCCTTTCTCCTCGGGATCGGCCTCTCGAACGGCGTGCAGCCGCTGGTGACCATCACCCACTACTTCGATCTTTTCGTGAACGTAATGCTCGGCGTGGCGCTGGTGTTCGAATTGCCCGTGGCGATTTTCTTCCTCACGCTGTTGCATCTGGCATCGCCGCGTTTTCTGCTGGAGCATTCCCGCTACGCGGTGCTGGCGATCGTGATTCTGGCGGCGATCATTACGCCGACGCCGGATTTCTTCAACCTGATGCTGTTCGCGGTGCCCATGTGCATGCTATTCTTCGTGGGCGTATTCGCCAGCTACCTGCTGGTGCTGAAGCGCGAGGGACGCAAGTTCCCATGGACACGGGTGCTCACGATCACGTTCGCGATCCTGGTCGTGGTGCTGGCGACGGGATACTGGGCGCTGGTGAAGCTCGGGTATCACGCGGTCACGCACGCGCCGTTCTTCGTAAAATAGAGCCGGCTAGGAAGCCGGCTGCAGCCTGAAAAGGCTGCCCCACCCAGGGCGAAAACACGCACCTTAGGGGGGATACCGCGTCGATCTCCTCAGCAATTTGGTTTCACGATCTGCCTCGCGCCTCGCAAGCGACAGACTTGGTCCGCAAGGGGCCTGATCGACAAAGCGCACACAAGGCGAAGATCAGACCGCTCGTGATTCATAGAGGGGCCGATAATCACGCCAGGCAAAGAACTTAGCTATCGCTCAAGGAGTCACTGACCGGTCATTGACCGCGAGTCCCTGCGCTGCAAGCACGCCAGCCTCGACCCACCGAGGCACTCCTGTTCCCGCGAGCGTAATTGGTGCGAGGGGTGCATTTTGCATCACCCGGCAGGTGCATCTTTATGATCAGAAGAACCTTTGGCGGGAGACAGATATTTTTTGCTTTTCTAGCAGCGAGCTTTTTCGCGGGCGTTTCCCTGCGCTCTCAGTCGATCAGCAGCGGTACCGTGATTGGCACGGTTCTGGATCCCCAGCAGAAGATCGTGATGGACGCGACGGCGGAGCTGCGCAATCCGGTCACAGGCTACAAGCAGACGGCCACGCCCGACGCGACCGGCGCGTTCCGGTTCAACAACGTTCCGCCGAACATGTATGAACTCGTGCTTGAGGCTCCGGGATTTGCTCCTAAGACCGAACAAGTGGAGGTGCGGGGCTCGGTGCCGATCGCGATGACGTTCACCATGCAAATGTCCGCGGTCGCAACCAGTGTGGACGTGACGTCGACCGCTCCGCTGATCGACACGGATCCTTCGGCGCACACGGATGCCGATGCTTCGTCGTTTCTCAAATTGCCGCGCTTCGATCCGGCGTCGGGGTTGAGCAGCATCATCAACAACAGCACGGGCGGCACGGCTGCCGACGCGAACGGGTTCTTCCATCCTCTGGGCGACCACGCGCAGGTAAGTTTCATCATCGACGGCCAACCCATCAGCGATCAGCAGAGCAAAGTATTTTCGACGCAGATACCCGCGAATGCCGTGCAGAGCATGCAGTTGATTACCGGCGCGCCGGATGCGCAGTATGGCGACAAATCGAGCCTCGTGGTCAACGCCACGACGCGCTCGGGCTTGGGGGCGCGGCCTTTTGGAAGCTTTGAGACCTATTGGGGGTCCTTCGGCACTTACGGCGAAAACGCGACGTTCGGGATGGGTACTCCCAAATTCGGGAATTTCGTCACGCTGAACAGCGTGCGGACCGGGCATTTCCTGGACACGCCGGAATTCATGCCGATTCACGATATCGGCAACAGCGAAACCATATTCGATCGCATGGATTACCTGGCGAGCGCCCGCGATTCGCTGCACTTGAATCTGTTCCTGGCGCGCAACTGGTTCCAGGTGCCGAACGACTACGATCAGCTTGCGCAGGATCAGAAGCAAAGGGTGCTCACCTGGAATGTGGCGCCGGGCTACCAACACACGTTCGGGTCGGCGACGCTGCTGACGGTGAATCCGTTCGTGCGGCGCGATCAGGTGGATTACTATCCGAGCGACAATCCACTCAACGACACGCCGGTCACACTATCGCAGCAGCGGTTCCTGACCAACTTCGGCGGGAAGGCCGACATCGCCACGGTGCACAAGAATCACAGCATCCGGGCGGGCGTGCAGGTGCAGGGAACGGAACTCTCCGAGCGATTCTTCCTGGGTGTCACGAATCCCACCTTTAATCCCGTATGCCTGGACGGGAGCGGGAATCCTCTCGCACTGCCGGGGATCACCAATCCCGTGTTGTGCAATACCATCAATCCGGCGTACGTGGCAAATCCGAGATTGCTTCCGGGCCTGGTGCCGTACGACCTGACGCGCGGCGGAACGTATTTCAACTACTACGGCACCGGCGACATCAAGCAGGTGGCTTTCTACATCGCCGACGACATCAATCTGGGCGCGTTTAACGTGAACATCGGTCTGCGGGACGACGAGTACATGGGATTGGTCACCAAAAACGGCATCCAGCCGCGGCTGGGCATTTCCTACCACGTGCATCGTACGGACACGGTGCTGCGCGCCGCATATTCGCGAACCATGGAGACGCCGTTCAATGAGAACCTGCTGCTTTCGAGCGCCACCGGCATCGGCGGTCTGGCTCAGAATGTGTTCGGAGCGCAGTCCAACGCTCCTCTGGAGCCGGGGCAACGCAATCAATTCAACGGCGGCTTGCAGCAGAGGATTGGAAAGTATTTGGTTGTGGATGCGGATTACTTCTGGAAGTTCACGCACAACGCCTACGATTTCGACGTGCTGTTCAACACGCCCATCACGTTCCCGATTTCGTGGCACAACTCCAAAGTGGACGGCGTGACGGGGCGGCTGAGCTCGACGAATTTCCACGGTTTTCAGGCGTACATGACCTTTGGGCACAGCCGCGCGCGCTACTTTCCGGAGGAAAACGGCGGTTTGATTTTCCAGGGAACGGCGAACGTGGGCGGCGTGTTTCGCATCGATCACGACCAGGAGTACCAGCAGACCGTCAATCTGCGCTATCAGCGCGGCAAGGACGGCATCTGGGGCACCATGATCTGGCGGTTCGACAGCGGATTGGTCGTCACGGGCGTCCCGGATGCGGCCGCGGCGCTGGGGCTCACCGCGGCGCAGCAAGTGGATATCGGGCTGGCGTGCAACGGAGTGCCCGCGACGATGGCAGCTCCGCTCAGAAGCTGCACGGGCACGGCCACGTCGACATTACTGACGCTGCCGCAGACGGGAACCCAAAATCCGGATCACAATCCCGACCGCGTGCAGCCACGAAATCTATTCGACGTCGCGTTCGGCACCGATAACCTGGTGCGCCATCTGGAGCACGGCAAAATAGCACTGCGCTTCACCGTCATGAACATCATGAACAAAGAAGCGCTGTACAATTTCCTGTCGACGTTCAGTGGAACGCATTTTGTTCCGCCGCGCACGTATCAGGCGAGCTTGGGGTACACGTTCTAGTAAAAGATTGTCATCGCGAGCGGGGTGAAAAGGGACAAACGGTGAAAAAGGGGACAGACTGGTCTGTCCACCCCCAAGGTTCGGGCGTGAAATCGGAAGGTTAGCGAGGGGACAGAGTAGTCTGTCCCGTTTCGTTCTAGCTTGAGACTGTCATCGGGAGCGAGGGATCTGACGGTACGAGAATAAAAGCAGGTTCCTCGACTCGCGCTCGGAATGACTTGAATCTTTCGTTCGTGGCGACGCTGCGGAGGCGACGACTCTTCGAATGATCCCGGTTCAAGAGCGAGCCCCAAGCTGATGAGTCTGTGTGAGAACAGCCCATCGCGTCCATATATCGCACCTTACGCACGCTGTGACTACCACGGCTGTGGTTGCGCGACGTTACTTTCGAGTTTTCACACTGACTCTGACGCATGGTGATGAAAAAGGGGACAGACCGCTCTGTCCACTCCCACGCTCGAACGTGAAATCATAAGTTTTATGAGTAGGGACAGAGTAGTCTGTCCCCTTTTTCAACATCCTCCTAGTCCGCAGCGGCGCGGAGGTTCAATAAATCAAGTTGAGATTTGAGCTTGGCGAGCGTGATGGGTTTCGTGATGTAGTCGTCGAAGCCGGCTTCGAGAGCGCGTTCGCGATCCCCTTGCATGGCGAAAGCGGTGAGGGCGACCACACGCAATCCGCGTAAGGCGGGGTCCTGGCGAATTTCGCGCAAAACCGCGAAGCCATCCATTTCGGGCATCTGAATATCCATGAGGACTAAGTCCGGCAGCGCCGAATCGGTGAGCGCTTCTCGAATCCGGTGCAGCGTTTCCCGGCCATTCGCGGCTTCGTCGATGGCCGCGACGTAATCGCTCAGCGTTTCCCGCACCAGCTCGCGGGCGACGGGATTATCGTCGGCGACCAGCACGCGGAGACCACTGCCTTTGCGCATCAGCTTGCGGAGATGAGCGAGAATGGCGGGACGCCAGCCAGAGCCTTTGAAAAATACCGCAGCGCCGTGATCTTCGAGGATCTCGCGTTCGCGATCGCTGAGGTCCTTGACGGTCAGCACCATGACGGGAAGCGAGCGGAAGGGGGCCTCGGAGCGAAGATCCGCCAAAAAATCGAAGCCGTTTCGTCCGGGCAGGAGGAGATCGAGGGTGATGGCGTCGACCTGCGCGGAACGGAGTACCCGCATCGCCTCGGAAGCGTTGCGAGCTACCAGAGGCACATGTCCTTCGGTGGCGAGCGTATCGGCCACGAGCTGGCGCGTTTCCGGATCGTCGTCGACCACCAGCACGCGCAACGCACCCTCGGAGCGCAAGGCCCTGCGAACGGCGATCAGGAGACGATCCTCCGCGACGGGCTTCGCCAGCCAATCCGCGGCTCCGAAAGCGACACCCATCTTCCGTTCGTCGGTGGACGAGACGATAATCACGGGGATGGTCGCGGTATCGAGCGACGATTTCAAGTCGTGCAGAGTTTCCCAGCCGCTGCGGCCGGCGACCTCCATATCGAGCAGGATGACATCGGGCCGCTGCCCGCGCGCTTTATGAATCGCGTCGGCTCCCGAGCCGGCGGACATCGTGCGGAAGGCATGACGCGCGAGGACGCGGGTCATTTCGTCGCGCCACGCCGCATGATGGCTGGTCACGAGAAGGAGGGGTTCCGAAGGCGCTTCCGGGGCGCCGGGTTCCTCGGCGGGAACGGCGGCCCCCGATACGGGGAGCGTGAAGTGAAACCGGCTGCCCTGGGATAATTCGCTCTCCACCCAGATCCGTCCGCCATGGTGTTCGACGAGGCGGCGGGTGATAGCGAGGCCGAGGCCGGTGCCTTCGCGAACTCCTTTGGTCGTCACACTGGCCTGACGAAAACTTTCGAAGATGGCCTGCTGGTCATCGAAGGCGATCCCGATGCCGGTATCGCCGACGGTCAGGTGAACGGCGCCGTCCGCGACGGACGATTCAATCCATACGCGCCCGCCGGCGGGTGTGAATTTGATCGCGTTACTGAACAGGTTGTAAAGAATTTCCTTGAAGCGGACGCGGTCGGCGTGCATCACCAGCTGTGTGTCCAGGTCGCTATCGAGCGTCAGGCCTTTTGCGGCAGCCAACGGACGGACGCTGGTGAGGACCTCCGCCACGGCGACGGCCATGGGGAACACTTCGATGTGCAATTCCAGGCGCCCCGCTTCGATCTTGGACAAATCGAGAATGTCGTTAATCAGCTCCAGGAGATGATTGGCGTCGCGCTGGATATGGCTGACAAAACGCTTTTGCTTCTCGTTGAGCGCGCCGCTGCTTTCTTCGGCGAGCAGCTCCGAAAAGCCCAGGATGGTGTTCAAGGGAGTGCGCAGCTCATGACTCATGCTGGCGAGAAACTCGCTCTTCAAGCGATTCGCCCGCTCAATTTCGCGGCTTCGCACCGACATTTCCGTGTTGGCGAAGGCCAACTCGGCCGAGCGGCGCTCCAGGTTCTGGTTGAGACTTAGGATCTTCTCCTCGGCCGCGCGACGCTCGCTGACGTCGCGGATCACACATAAGACTTGGCCTTCGCCGGCGCCGGCGAGCGGACTGAGGTTGATGTCGACGGCGAACTCGCTGCCGTCCTTGCGCACTGCAAAAAGATCCAGGCCGCGGCCCATGGGCCGCCGGACCGGATGCTTGGCGTACGCCGCACGATGCCCCAGATGCGGGCCGCGCAGCCGCTCCGGCATCAGCAGTTCCACCGTCAGCCCGATCAACTCGGCCCGTGGACGTTGAAACATCCGCTCGGCTTCATCGTTGGCGAGAACGATCCGCCCGCCGCGGTCGACTTCCAGGATGGCATCCGGGGCCGCTTCCAGAAAAAGGGCAAACTTCTGCCCATTTAGCTCGGCGGGACCCACGGATGGAGCCGGGTTGGAGCGCGGTGCGCGCTTCTTCTCCATCAGAGTTTCGCCGTCCTTTTTCCTGTCACTTTTCCTGGTTGCCCCAGCTCGCCGTTTTGTCAACGTTCAAAATATCCCTGCTTCAGAAAATGACTTAATTTTAAACTCACACTCCTTGCACTTTGCTTGCCAAAGAGATGGGAGCTACTATAAGAGAGAAAGAGGTTACTCGTTATGCGTCCGACCGTGAAATTGGTCGCTGTCGACGATACTCCGTCCAGTTTGGAACTCCTGAGCGAATCGCTCGCGCAGGAGGGGCTTACGATTCTGACCTCGACCGATCCTGAAGATGGATTGGACCTGGTGTTTAACGAGCATCCGCAAATTGTGTTGCTGGATCTGGTGATGCCCAAGATGACGGGCTTGGAGATGCTCGACAGGATCATGCAATTCGATCCCTCCATCGACGTCATCCTGATGACCGCGCACTACACCACGGAAACCGCCGTGGAAGCGATCAAGATGGGCGCCTCCGATTATCTGAATAAGCCGATTTCGATTCCCGCGCTGCGCAGCCGCGTGGAAAAGCTTATGGAGGACGCCAGACTGCGCCAGCGCGCGCTGGATCTGGATCACGAGTTGATGGAGACGTGCCGCTTCGAGGGCATGATCGGCCGCAGCCCGAGCATGTGGGAATTGTTCGCGCGCATCCGCCGCGTCGCCCAGCACTATCGATCCGCGCTGATCACGGGTCCGACCGGCACGGGCAAGGATCTGGTCGCGCGCGCGCTGCATAATCTGAGTCCGGCACGCGAGGGACGATTTGTCACCTGCAATTGTTCCGCGGTGGTCGAAACGCTTTTTGAGAGCGAGCTCTTCGGATACGTGAAAGGCGCGTTTACTGGGGCTACGGGCGACAAGATGGGCCTCATGGAATTCGCGCATGGCGGCACGCTGTTCCTGGACGAGATCGGCGACATGCCTCTCACGACGCAAGCCAAGTTGCTCCGCGCCTTGCAGAATCAGGAAGTGACGCGTGTTGGATCGGTGACGCCCCGGAAGGTGGACGTGCATGTCATTGCCGCCACGAATCGAGATGTCGAATCGTTGATTGCGAACAAGCTTTTCCGCGAGGATCTGTATTATCGCCTGGCGATGGTGGAGCTGAAAACGCCTGGCCTTGCGGAGCGCAAGGAAGACCTTCCGCTGCTCGAAAAACACTTCCTGCAGCGCTTCTCCGAGCAGTTCAACAAGAACATTACGGGCCTCACGCGGCGCGCCCAAATCCTGCTCGCGCGGCATTCCTGGCCGGGCAACGTCCGCGAGCTCGAGAACGCGCTGGGGAACGCGTCCATGATGGCGATGGGCGACATGATCGACGTCGACGATCTTCCGGTCACCGTGCGGCGTTCGGATACGCGTCAGTTCGCGGCGGAAGCAGGGAGCGGAAACGGGTCATCCGAACATGGTGAGGCTGCGGCTCCTTCGCTCGAAGACCACGAGCGGGAGTTGCTGGCGGACGCTCTGGCGCGCGCCAACGGGAATCAGTCCGAAGCGGCTCGCATTCTGCGCATCAGCCGGGATCGGATGCGCTACAAGATGGCCAAATATAACCTGCGATAGCGCGAGGTGGGTGGATTTACGCAGGCTCCCGTTGCGCGGTGGGGCAATTCCCGAACCTTAATTCCCTCGGTTTTCCGCTTTAGGCTTATATTCGGTGTTTCCCACTGGCCCTTAGAATGCGCCGGGGTTGACGGAGGTGCGCCATGTTCAACCCACGTAGGATGTTGTTCCCGGTCGATTTTTCGGAGGCTTGCGTAGCCATGGCACCGCTGGTCGGCGCACTGGCCCGACATTTTCACGCCGGCCTGACGTTGCTGCACGTGGTGCCAACGAATCCGACCGACGAGCATCGGAATCAGGCTCAAGAGGATCTAACAGCGTTTGCATGGCCGCACTTTGCGGGGATGTGCGCCGGCCAGGTGATCGTGGAAGGAGATCCGGCGGGCGCGATCTTGAAATACGCCCGCGAGCATCGAATCGATCTAATTACCATGCCGACACACGGATACGGGCCGTTCCGAAGATTCATTCTGGGCTCGGTCGCGGAGCGCGTACTTCGAGATGCGACCTGCCCGGTATGGACGGACGTCCACCATGAATTGCCGGTGAGTACAGGCCCGGCAAGTCACAACGATCTTCAAGTACGGAACGTCATCTGTGCCGTCGATCTATCCCCTGGATCCCGAACAGCACTGCGGTGGGCCGCCGATTTCGCGGCCGACATGTCAGCCAAGCTGACCATCGTCCACGCCGTGCCTCGCGCGCTGCCCACGCCCGAACTCCCCGTGGACTGGACGCCGCAGATGGAGCAAGCGGCCCTCGATGAGATCGAGAGGCTGCAGCAGTGTGAAGGTACGCACGCCGACGCGCGAGTGGTCACTGGGGAGGTGGCGCACGCCGTGCACGATGCCGTGGAAGCGGCGAAAGGCGATGTGTTGGTCATTGGGCGGGGCCCCGAGGAACACGCGTTCGCTCGTCTTATGGATCATGCCTACCCGATTGTCCGCCATGCACCGTGCCCGGTGGTGAGCGTCTAGCGGGGGTCGTCATCCAAGTTCGCAGACTGCGCCTTCGCCCGGCCCGCCGGCCTAGTGCGCGATCCCGCTTCGTGATAACGTGATAACCGAGGAGCATGGCTTCCCCGGAACAGACTCTGGTACAGCCCCCGGAACAAGCGCGCGGTGTGTTCACGCGCTGGATGCGCCAGCCGCAGAGTACATGGATCCGCAAGGCGATGTTCCAATTGCATTTGTGGTCCGGGATGATCCTTGGCCTGTACGTCGTCATCGTGTGCGTCAGCGGCAGCGCTCTGGTATTCCGCAACGATCTGTACAAACTTTTCGAGGGCTGGGATAACGCCCCGACTTTCGTTCAAAAAAGCGCGGCAATCCGGGCCGGCTACCTCACGCTGAGCTGGCTGGGAGACGTCCACGGAAGACTGCTGCTGGGAGCGAACGGCATGATGGCCAACGCGATCGGGGGTTTTCTGACGGCGGCTCTCTGCCTGACGGGGCTGATCATCTGGTGGCCGGGAGTCAACCGCTGGAAACGGGCGCTAATTGTCACGAACGGAGTGGGGTGGAAACGGCTCAACTTCGACCTGCACAGCGCGGTCGGATTCTGGACCTTCGGACTCCTGTTTATCTGGGGCATGACGGGCGGATACTTCGTGTTTCCGCAGCCATTTCGCGCGGTGATCAATTACTTCACTCCGATCGACCCGCCGCCGCTGCCGCGAGTCAACAACACTGCCGCCAACAACGCCGCCGGAAAACCCACGAATGTCGTAGCGACGAATGCGCCAGCGCCCGCTGCGTCGCAAACCAAACCAAATCCTCCAACGCCATCCACTCCTCAAACGGCGGCTGCGGCCTCTCGACCCGCAAATCCTGCTCCGGCCTCCGGTCCGTTCCCGAGGCGCCGGCGAAGGCCTCTCACCAAGGGCGGAAAGATTCTGCAGTGGTTCTCTTTCCTGCACTACGGGAACTTCGCGGGCTGGACTGTGAAATGGATCTGGTTCCTGATGGGACTTACGCCCGCGATTTTGTTTGGGACGGGGGTGGTGATGTGGTGGAATCGGGTATTGAACCCGGCGCTTCGACGATGGCGGCGCGGGTGGTCGGAAGCTCCCGCAAGCGTCGCGCCCGAACTCGAATGGGAGAGAGAGTGACAGAAGTCACGCGCAGGTTGCAAACCTGCCCTACTCTTGGTGATGCGTCGCCATGAGTGGCGACGCGGCACGCAGAGTGCGCGCGCCACGTCTCCCTGGTACTTAAATTCTACAGATCAACAGTTCCCGCTCGTAGATCATTTCGGGCGGCAGGTGATCGTGCAGATCGAGGAAAAGTTCCTCGTGGCCCAGCACTTCCTGACGCCAGGCGGCGGCGTCGAAGCGCTGCAGCTCATCGAACTGTTCCTTGGGGAACTCAAGGCCCTTCCAATGGACGTCCTCGTAACGAGGCATCCATCCGATGGGCGTTTCGCGGCCTAAAGCGCGGCCGTGCGCGCGATCGACAATCCACTTCAGCACGCGCATGTTTTCGCTATAGCCCGGCCACATGAACTTGCCGTCGGCATCCTTGCGGAACCAGTTCACGTGGAAAATACGCGGGGTTTCGCTCAAGTTCCGCTGCATCTTGATCCAGTGACGGAAATAATCGCCCATGTGATAGCCGCAGAAGGGCAGCATGGCCATGGGATCGCGGCGGACCTTGCCCACGGCGCCAGCGGCCGCGGCGGTCATCTCCGAGCCCATGGTCGCGCCGATGTAAACGCCGGCGCTCCAATTAAAGGCCTGGTAGACCAGCGGCATGGTGGTGGCGCGGCGGCCACCGAAAATAAACGCGCTGATCGGCACGCCTTCGGGATCTTCCCAGGCGGGATCGATGGTGGGGCACTGCGACGCGGGCGCGGTGAAGCGCGCGTTGGGATGGGCGGCCTTGGCTCCGGTCTCTTTCCCGATCTGCCGGAGTCCAGCGCTTGCCCTGCCAGTCGAGGCATTCGGCGGGCGCGGCGTCGGTCATGCCTTCCCACCACACGCCGCCTTCCGGGGTGAGAGCCACGTTGGTGAAAATCGTGTTGCGCGCGAGAGTCTCCATCGCGTTCGGGATTGGTCTTCTCCGAAGTTCCCGGCGCAACGCCGAAGAAGCCGGCTTCCGGATTGATGGCGCGCAGGCGTCCATTGGCGTCCGGCCTGATCCAGGCGATATCGTCGCCTACCGTCCAGACTTTCCAGCCGTCGAACCCTTTAGGGCGGGATCAGCATGGAGAAGTTGGTTTTTCCGCAAGCGCTCGGGAACGCAGCGGCCACGTAGGTTTTTTCGCCCTCGGGACTTTCCACCCCGAGAATCAGCATATGTTCGGCCATCCAGCCTTCGTCGCGCGCCATGTTCGTAGCGATGCGCAGCGCGAAACATTTTTTGCCGAGCAGCGCATTTCCGCCGTAGCCCGAGCCGTAGGACCAGATCTCGCGGGTTTCGGGGAAATGAACGATGTATTTTTCCTTGTTGCAGGGCCACACCGAATCTTTCTGGCCGGGCTCAAGCGGCGCGCCGACGCTATGCACGCACGGCACGACGCGTTTCTTGTCCTTGTCGATTTCCCTGAACACCGCGAGGCCGATGCGCGCCATGATGCGCATGTTGACGACGACATAAGGCGAATCGGTCAGCTGCACGCCGATCTGCGACATGGGCGAGCCTACTGGCCCCATGCTGAAAGCCAGCACGTACATGGTGCGCCCGCGCATACAGCCGTTGAAAAGTTCCTTCAACTTCTTGCGCATTTCGTAGGGGTTGATCCAGTTGTTGGTGGGTCCCGCGCCGTCTTTGGAAAGCGAGCAGATAAACGTGCGATCCTCGACGCGCGCGACGTCGCTCGCGTCCGAACGGGCGTAAAAGCAGCCGGGCCAGAGTTCCTGATTGAGTTTGATGAGCGTGCCGCTCTCCACCATCTGAGCGGTCAGCCGGTCGTATTCTTCCTGCGAACCGTCGACCCAGTGAATCTCGTCAGGCTTGGTAAGCGCGGCAATCTTGTTGACCCAGTTCACAAGGTGGGTGTTCTGGCTCAAGGGCTGAGCCTGCTTCTTGGCTGTCACTTGCATCCTTTTATTTTCCCACGACATCGCCCCGCGCCGGCAGCGGCACGGTACCTTGAAAATTGCGCGAAACTGCCGGCGAAATTCGCTTTGAGCGCGGGTCGCGTCCCGTGTCTGCTACCCTGTAGTCATCCCCCCGAACGACCGATTCGGAGATAGAGTAACAACGATAAAGTGACAACGCATTTTAGAATACGCAGTACCGAATGGGGCGCAGTCCTTGTGCTGATCGCGGCGACGATGTGCTGGGGGTGCGGCTCTCCGACTTCGGCCGCGCCGGTTCGCCCAGATGCAACGAATGCAAATGCGAATGCAAAAAGTGGCGCGGGCGACGATGTTCCGCACTTTCGGGAAGCCGACGACGTCGCGCGATTTCTTTCGGGGCTCCCTTCGCGCTCGGGCAGCGCTTTCGCCGTGCTGGAAGAAACCGAGATTTGGAAAGATCATCGCCGCAAGCTCGACGAAAGCTGGAAACGCGCCGAGACGGATTTTGTCGGTGGCCTGCGCGCCTTCGGCGAAAGCACCGTAAAACAAGGTACGGGTAGCGATCGTCCTCTGTTTTATCCGTTCGGCGGTCCGGATGCACTGACGGCAGTACTGTGTTTCCCGCAGAGCCCCGAGTACGTGCTCGCCGGATTGGAGCCTCCGGGCACCCTGCCGGCCGCCGGTCAGATTCAAAAGAAGGATCTTCCTTTATTTCTCGGCGCGATCCGCGAAAGCATGGCCTCTGAGCTGGGACGAAGCTTTTTTGTCACGCGTCAGATGGACAAGGAGTTTCGTGGCCAACTAGCGGACGGTCTGATGCTGCCGATTCTGTCTCTGCTGGTTCGCACGGATCATCAGATCCTCGGTCTGCGGCTGGTCCGCGTGGATGAGCAAGGACACGTGGTCGCATGGACGGAGGACGCGGCCGGCGCGAAGTTTAAGAACAAGGGCGTGGAAATCGAATTTCAAGGCAAAGAAGGTCCGTCGCGGCGCTTGTCTTATTTTTCGGTCAACCTGGACGACAAGCATTTGCAAGCCAACGCGGGCTTTCAGATATATGTCAAGGATCTCGGCACGGTTAAGACGCTGCTGAAAGCTACGTCCTACATGACCCATCACCCCGAATTCTCCCTCATTCGGAATCAAATTCTGGCGCAGAGCGACGCCGTTCTGCAGGACGACTCGGGTATCCCGTATAAATACTTCGATGCGGCCGCGTGGCAGGTGCGCCTGTTCGGCGAATACGAAAAGCCCTATGGAAGTTTCAGTTGGCTGGAGCAGCCCGCGTTGCGGCAGGCGTATCAATCACCGGGAGTGGAATCGCTGCCGTTTCGCATCGGCTATGGATTCCATCGCGTTCCTTCGAATCTTCTCCTGGCGCGGCGTTTGAGCACCGCGACGCGGGTACAGACCGGGAACTGATCGCCGCGACCAAGTGAATGGCTCGGCCTTGTGGGGCGGGATCTCATCCTGCGCCGGCTTCTCAAGCCGGCTGGCGTTGCGGCCGAGACGTGTCCGGGCGGGTTAAGAACCCGCCGCAGGCCAAGGGCCTGCCCCACCCGCCTATTCCGTCGAAAACGCCAGCAGTACGTTGCCGTTCTTATCGTTGCCGCCGAAGCCATAGCCCGAGCCGACGAACATCATGCCGCCGGCGACGACGGGTCCCGCCGAACCGATGGTCCCGCCGTGCGCCGGGACCTTATTGACGGTATCGAAATCCTTGGCCGTGTCATATTCCCACAGCGCGTGGCCGTCGGCGGTCGAAAGCGCGTAAACGATCCCGGTCCGCGCGGCGGAAAACAGCACACCGGGAATCGCTGTGACGGCTGCCGAATTTCCGGGACGCCCGCGCCCGGGAGGCGGCGGCATCTTATTGAACCAAAGTTTTTCGCCCGTGGTGAGTTGCACGGCGATCACGCCGCCACCTGTCAGCCCGAAATAAGCGTTCTGATCGTCGACGGCCCCGCCCCAGGTAATTCCGCTCATGGGCAAGCGCGGATCGTCGGCGACGTTAACCTTCCACAGCAACGCGCCCTTTTTATCGGGATCGACGGCGAACAGTGTTCCATCTTTCATCCCAGCGAGCACCATGCGCTTGCCGCTGGCGAGCTTCTTGATCACGACGGAAGCGCCGATGTCGGCGTCGGGACCCAGGTCATCCGGACAATTCTCGGTCTTGCCGGAACCGCCGCATCCGATGATGAAGGCGTCGCCCTTGTAGCCTTGGTAGTGCCATGCGAGTTTGCCGGTCTTGATGTCGACCGCCAGCAGCGAATCGGTGGTATCGGCCGCAGGCTGGCTGGTGGCTTCCCCGCTTCCGAAATAAATCATGCCACGCACGGGATCGACTGCGGGTGTGTTCCACACCGAACCGCCCGAGGGACCGTATTGCTGCACGCCGATCGAATTCTTGTGAGTCGGCTTGGGAGGCTCTGGAATCACGTAATGTTTCCAGATCATCTTGCCGGTATTGGCGTCGAGCGCCGTCACGCTGCCGCGCACCGTGCAGCACGGATAGTTCAAATCCTTGGCGTAATTCGATTCCCACTTGGCGAGCGGAACGTACACGCGGCCATCGTAGGCGGCCGGGGCTCCGGTGATGCGGCCCGCGTAGTTGTCGTCCACCTTGGTAACCCACAGTTCCTTGCCGGTTTGCGCGTCGAGGCCGTAGGCGTTGCTTTTCAGATCGCCGAAGTAGACGCCGTACTTGGTGGCGCCGGCTCCCTTAACCGGGATGACGGTGATCGCGTTGCGCATCGCCGCCTTGGTCATGTAGGACCAGTAGACGCAGCCTGTCTTGGCGTCGAGCGAATACACCCAGCCGATGTCGGAGCCCAGGAACACGCGTCCGGCGACTACGGCGGGCTGCCCGTTCATCGTATGGCCTCCCGGCATGCCGAACGCCCATTTGAGTTTCAGCTTCGGCAATTGATCGGGCGTGATCCCGGCGTTCTTCGCGGCCTGAAACCGATTGTTGTCCGGACCGTTGCCCCATCCGTTCCAGCCCGGTTCGGAGGCCGGATCGGCCATGGGTGGATTGGCGGAACATCGATTGGGCATCAGCGAGGCGTCGCCGATGGCCGCGGTGCCCAGCACCCTACCGCTGAGGGCTTCGGCGGTGTGCTTCCTCTCGTCGTCGGTCAGCTTCAGATCTTTGTGGGTGGCGTTCAGGTTCGAGAGGAAATCATAGAGTTTCTCACCGGAAATCTCACGGAGTTTGGCGATGCCCGGCGCCTGCGGCACGCTCGCTTTGTCATGGCACTTCATGCATTGCTGCTGGACGACGCCGAAGCCGGGCTCGGAGGCCCATTGCGCGTCGGCGGCGCCGGCTACGACGATCAACCCCACCCAGAAATTACGAATGTACGATTTCATGAACGCTCCTTTTTGTTAGCCGCGACGAGTTTCCTTCACTGCTTGCCAAAATTCTTCACCAGGTAATCGAGAATGATTCCGAGGTCCTCATCGGTCGCCTCCGCGCCGTATCCTTTCATGGCGTCGATGGTATCCTTCCATTCGTCTCTCGTTCGTTGCAAAGACGCGATGGGATCGGCGGAATGACATTGCGTGCAGACCTTCATCAGGACGGTCTTTCCCGGGCCGTCGGGGAATTTATCGTAGGCGCCTGACAGGGGAAGGGTAGCCATCAGGCCAAGAGCGGCCAGCGGCGCGAACGCGCGCCTCAGGAGACGGAAAGAATTAAGACGGAACGATGGTGCAGGTCTCATTTCGAGCAGCTCGTCCAGGCGCGACACAAAAATCACGCCAGAACGCACTTTTATAACACGAAACTCGCTTTGATACCGACTCGGGCGGCGGATCGAAAGACGCTCAGCGGCGGGGGTGCGACGCGCTGATCCGCGGCGCGCCGAGATTCGCGTCCTTGCCATAATTCTTGGCCAGGTAGGTAGTGATGATCTCGCTCTGGTCGTCGGTCACTTCGGCGCCGTAGGCGACCATCGTATCGACGACCTCTTTCCATTCCGCCTTGGTGTGTTTCTTGCTGGTGAAATTGTCAGCGTCGTGACAGGAAGTGCAAGCCTTTACGACGACGTCCTTGCCGTCGCCATCCGGCAAGTCCTGGGCGATCGCATGAGGCGCGGCCGCTCCGATCACGAAGCACATGGCAAGAACGCTGGAGCAGATGGATCGACGGATTTTCATTCCGGTATTTTCTCACAACAAACGGTTTTTAAGAAAGCCCCCTGAGCGAAGGTGTCCGGCTCCGCAGGCTTTCGCCCGCGAATATCACGAGAGTGATCCATAACGAATCGGCCATCAGCAGGTGCAGGAGTTGCATCGGAACGGGCGCCTTCAGCAGTACGGTGAACGAACCGACCACGATCTGCGAGCCCAGTAGCACCAGCAGCAGTTTGGACAACATCCGCAGCGAACCGGCGCTTGAGACACGTAATTGACGCAGTGCGATGAAGGCAATAAAGATTGCCGCGGCGATTCCTAATACCGGGTGAATCACGCGCAAGCGGATCAGGAAGCTGGCGGTACCCGCGAAATCGTCGGCGATTCCCTGGGCCAGGGAATGCGCGGGGAACAGAGTATCGCCCAAAGCGGTGATCACGCCCGCCAGGGCGACGACGACCAACGCAACGATGCCGAGGATGAGTTGACCGCGACCTCTCCGTGCGGTCGCCTCGGGCCGATTCTCTAAAGCGCGCGTCGACCACCATGCCGTCAGCGCGAGCGATGCCAGCAGCAGGAACGTATTGATCAAGTGTGTGGAAAGCGAATATACGCGCCCCACCGATTCGTCCTTCGCCACGTGGCCGAGCAATACCAGGGCTGCGCCGATCAGTGCTTCGGTCAGCATGAATACCAGCGACCAGACCGCCCAGCGGCGTGCGGGATGCCTCGGCGGAAGGGCCTTTCGGCCCCATGCGGCTAAGACGACCGCTGTCACCAAGGCGACGCCGCTCATCACGCGATGCGTGAATTCGATGATCGTCGCGATTTGCGGGCTGGCCGGAAGGACGTCGCCATTGCACAGCGGCCAGTGCCCACCGCATCCGGCGCCCGATCCGGTGGCGCGCACCAGCGCACCCCATAAAATCACGGCGAGGTTGTAAATCAGAACGGACCACGCGTAGGCCGGGAAGCCTCGCGCCGGACGGAAATCGGTCCTCGCGCTGTAGGCGATCCCCGGACCGCTTAAATCCGCCGCGCCGCTCATACCTAAAGAATACCGTGCTGGTAGAAATGCGCGCGTAACACGAGCGGCCCGCCGAAAGAAGTACGATGTCAGGAAAGGGCGACTTCAGTTCTCATGACGAATCCTCAAGCGACGAATCCTCAACACCCCGGCTGAATCCTTCGAACGCATCCAATGCCAGTGGTGTCAGGGCATGAACGAAAAGGCGGCGTTGTCGTGCCGGGCCTGCGGCGCGCCGCTCGATATACGCAATCTGGTGAGCGAATCGGGCTGGCGCGAGGCACCGCGCATCCGCGATATGACGGAGATTCATTTCGGCTCCAGCACCTGCCAGGTGGAAGGAGAAATCGTTCCGGTTGCCGAAATCAATCTGGGGCAGGGAGATTCCATTTTTTTCGAACATCACGTGATGTTGTGGAAAGACGAACAGGTTCCGCTGGGCGTCATGCAACTGTCGGGCGGATTGCAGCGCGCTTTTGCCGGCATGCCGTTCATCATCAGCATGGCCGGCGGACCCGGACGCATTGCTTTCTCGCGCGATGCCACGGGCGAGCTCGTCGTGCTGCCGCTCCATCCAGGCATGGAGCTCGATGTGCGGGAGCACGCGTTCCTGCTCGCGTCCCATCACATCAGTTATTCCTTCGTGCGGGTCAAAGGCCTGGTCAACATCCTGTTCGGAGGACAGGGCATGTACATGGACCGGTTCGTCACCGGCAACACTCCGGGCCTGCTGATCCTGCACGGGTATGGCAACGTCTTCGAACGGCGGCTGGCGCCGGGCGAGAGCATCATGGTGGAACCCGGCGCGTTTCTTTACAAAGATTCGTCGGTAAGGATGGAAGTGGAATTCCAGAGGCTGGGCACGGGGCTGTTCGGAGGCGCGAATATGGCGCTCGCGAGAATGACGGGACCTGGGCGCATCGGCATTCAATCGATGTACGTGCATCATCACACCGATTAGAGGGTGGCACCAACTAAAGGCCTTTATGTTTTGCACACAATGCGGCACTCGAATTCCCGAAACCGCCAATTTCTGCGTCGGCTGCGGAGCGCGCGTCGCGGCCGCTCGCGCTCAGCCGCCCGTTGCGCCGGACCCGATCATTCCGCCGCCGCCGATCGCCGCGCCACCGGTTATTCCTTCGATGCCCTCTGCTTATCAGCAGGCGCCTGTGCATCCTGCAGCGGCGATTCATGCCAAGGAGGTGAAGTGCTCCTGGTGCGGAGCTGTTTCGGCAGGATCGCTCAGCTGCCCGCGTTGCGGCGCGGCCTTGGACGTCCCCGAGGACACCTCCGAATCGGGTTGGATCGAAGTTCCCGGCCGCAAGGACATGACCAAGATCCAACTGGGAAATTCTTCCTGCCAGATCGAAGGCGTGTACGTACCCGTCGCCGATTTGAATCTCGCGGCCGGCGACAGCATCTATTTCACGCATCACGTGCTGCTGTGGAAAGACCCGCAAATCGCGATCTCCGCCATGCCGATGAAGGGAGCGTGGAAGCGCATGTTTGCGGGTCTGCCGCTGGTCATGACGCAGGCCACCGGGCCCGGCCGCATCGCTTTTTCCCGGGACGATCCGGGCGAGCTGATGCCCGTTCCGCTGCAGCCCGGCGGCGCCATCGACGTCCGCGAGCACCTGTTTCTCGTGGCCACGTCGACGATTGCCTACGATTGGTTTCCCACCAATGTCTGGCTGAAGACGCAGCAGGGCAACGAAACCGAGACGCACTATCCGATCGGGATGTTCATGGATCGCTTCACCGCGCCCCAGGCTCCGGGAATGCTTCTGCTTCACGCGGCGGGCAACGTCTTCGTGCGCGAGCTAGGCGCCGGCGAGACGATTCTGGTGAAGCCGACGGCTCTCGTTTTCAAAGATCCCACCGTCGAGATGCACCTGCATTTCGAACATCCCGGCACGATCTTCCAAGGCTGGGGTAGTTGGACGAATCGGTATCTATGGCTGCGGATGATCGGGCCCGGCCGCGTGGCGATCCAATCGGTTTTCGAGCGGATCGAGGGTGAGACGCGGAATCTCTCGTCCTGCTCGTATGCGACCGAGCAGCGCTGGTGATCCGCATCGCGCTCTTTTGCGGGCCGGGTCGGTGGAGAGATTGACGCAGGATTTCGTAGGCCATTTTAGTGATTGACGAAAATCTTGAGGTCATGTTAGCCTTGAGTCTCCCCGAGGTGCCCGTTCGTTCGCGGATGGGTGAAAAGGGAAGCGGGTGAAAATCCCGCGCGGTTGCGCCACTGTGATCAGCGAGCGGACCGGCGAATTCGCCACTGTTCTTTCGGGAATGGGAAGGCTGCCGGTTTCGCGATGACCTGTCAGTCAGGAGACCTGCCTCGGATGAAAGAGAGGCGCATTACCTCATGTCCCTGCCAGCCAGGTTCGCACTGCTTTTTTTATCCGCGTTTGCCGCCGTCCATGCCGGCGACCTGCGCGGCGTTATTCAGGACCCCCAGTCGCGCGCGATTCCCAATGCGGTAATCACGATTTTCCCCCGCGCCGGCGGAACACCATCTTCCACAATCTCGGATGGCGCCGGGATGTACCGCCTGGGTGGATTGCCCGCGGGTGATTACATCCTGCGGGCGGAGGCTCCCGGGTTCGCTCCCTTCCTCGACGCAGGCGTGCATCTCACGGCGGATGCATCCGAGAAGAACGTCGCGCTCGAAGTCGCAGGGGCGCGCGAGCAGGTCGTTGTCACGGCGAGCGGCACGTCGCAAACCTTGGATGAGGTTTCGAAAGACGTGACCGTGATCGAGCGCGCAGACGCCGAGCAGCGGGACGCATTCTCTCTGGCTGACGTCGTGGACCTGGCCCCCGGAGTGCGCGCGCAACAACTCGGCGGACCGGGTGCGTTAGCCACGCTGCACATCCGCGGTATGCGCAATCAGGATACGGCCGTGCTGGTTGATGGCCTGCGCCTGCGCGACGCCACGGCAATTCAGGGCGACGCGTCCGGCCTGATTGAAGATCTGTTGTTTACCGACGCCAGCCGCGTCGAGGTGATGAACGGCGCGGGATCTTCGCTCTATGGAACGAATGCGATTGGTGGTGTCGTAAATATCCTCAGCGACGAGGGCGGCGGCAGGACTCGCGGCAGCGTTCTCGCCGAAGGGGGTTCGCTCGGCATGGCGAGGGCACGAGCCTTGATCGTCGGATCCGCCCTTAGCGATCGCCTCCAATACAGTTTCGGTCTTGCGCATGTGAACGTCACAGACGGCGTGGGCGGCGACGCGCCCTATCGCGATACCAGCGCGCAAGGCAGCTTATCGTTCCGCATCGCGCCGTCCGTCACGCTCCGCGCGCGCCTGTTCGCCGCGGATTCCTTCGGGAAAATTAGTTCCGACCCCACGCAGACGGGCACGATTCCGGCTTCGGGAATTATCAACGCCGCTCCGAACGTCAATTTCATTCCGGGCCCCGACGATCCGGACAGCACGCGCGCACAGCGTTTTTTGAGCGGCGCGCTGATTCTGGACGGGCAGCCCGCACCCCACGTCACCTATCAGGTGAGCGCTCAGACGCTCGCGTCCGGGCGCCGCTATGGCGACGGTCCGGCGGGCACGGGTTATCAGCCCCTCGACAGTGTGCGAACGCTCTACGACAGCCGCATACAGACAATTCAGGCGCGGGTCAACGATCGCATTGGCCCGCAGTTGATCACGGCCGGGTACGAGTTCGAGGACGAAACCTACTTGTTCGATTACGGCGAACAATTCAATCCAGCGGCTGCATCGGGCGTCCAGGCGACGCAGCGCAGCCACGCTGTATTTGCCCAGGATCAGGTGACTTTTTTGCAAGGCCGGCTGCTCTTGAGCGGCGGATTCCGCGCCCAGTTCTTCCAGTTGGATAGCCCCGTATTCCTTCCTTCCGCTTCGTCGCCGTATCAAGGGACACCGTTTTCGCCGCCACCCGCCGCCTACACGGGAGATGGCTCCGCTGCGTACTTTCTGCGATCCACGAACACGAAATTCCGTGGGCACGTGGGACGCGGCTATCGCGCCCCGTCTCTTTATGAACGCTCCGGCTCGAGTTTCGATTCCCTCTACGGCTATTCAAACTATGGCGACCCGCGCTTGGGCCCGGAGCATTCCTACACCGCCGACGGCGGCGTCGACCAGACCTTTGCGCAAGGACGTGCGCGGCTTTCGGCCACCTACTTCTACACGCGGTTAGGAGAGACGATCGCCTTTGGGCCCCTCCCTCTGAACGATCCCTTCGGCCGCATTTTCGGAGGATATTTCAATTCCAAGGGCGGTCTTTCGCGTGGCGCCGAGCTGAGCGCGCGCATCTCGCCGATCCATTCGATGGACGTCACCGCCGCATATACATATGTGAATGCCGTCGAACGCACGCCCATCGTCGGGGATGTTCTGCGAACGTTCGTAATCCCGCGCCATCAGTTCTCCGCGATCGTCTCGGAGCGGCTCGGCAAGCGCGTGTTGCTTGCCTTCGACACGCTGGACGCGGGGAACTATCTCGCGCCGGTGTCGCCTGATTTCGTCACCGCGTTTACCACGCGCGTTTACAGCTTCGACGGACTGCGCCGCATCAACGCGGGCGCCAGCTACCGCATCCCGCTCTCCGAATACCGGGCGATCCGCCTTTACGTTCGCGGCGAAAATCTGGCCGGACAGAATTATTTCGAAAGCGGGTTCAGAACGCCGGGACGTACGGGCGTGGGCGGTCTGCAATGGGAGTTCTGAGGGCTTTGTGAGTCCCTCGCCCTACCCAGGAAGGTCGCCTGCTAATCTGGCACAATAGAAACCTATGAACAAACATGCCGCTGTGCTCGCCTTGGCCGGTCTTCTCAGCGCCGGTTCTCTTTTCGCCGCTAAGTCGGTGACCGTATCGTTGAAAGATGCCAAAGGTCAAGATGTGGGGACTGCGACCATCAGCGAGGCCAAGAAGGGTGGCGTGACCATCGTTCTCAAGGTCAAAGGACTCCCCCCTGGCGAGCATGCCGCGCACATCCATCAGAACGCCAAGTGCGAGGGCCCGGCATTCACCTCCGCGGGTGGTCACTTCAATCCGGACATGAAGCATCACGGACTGGATAATCCCGAAGGGCCGCACGCCGGCGACATGAACAACTTCACCGTGGGAAAAAAGGGCAAGGCGACAGCGATGCTGGTCAATACGCGCGTGAACCTCGGCGACGACAATCATTCCGTATTCGCCAACGGCGGCACCGCGCTGGTCATTCACGCCAAGGCCGACGATATGAAGACGGATCCGGCCGGTAACGCGGGGGATCGCATCGCCTGCGGGACCATTACAAAGTAATCGTTCCGATTACACGAAGTAATCGTCCCGATTTCCCGGCGTTCGGGTCTTTACGAGGCCTTGAAGCGGTAGCCGACGCCGCGCACCGTCAACAGGTGACGCGGGCGAGCCGGATCGTCTTCAATATAGCGCCGCAGCCGTACGATAAAGTTATCGATGGCGCGGGTGTCGGTGTCGCCCTGCAAACCCCACACTTCTTCGAGCATCGCTTTTCGCGACACGACCTTACCTTCGTGCTCCACCAAATAACGCAGGATATTGGCCTCCATCAGGGTCAACGGGAAGGTTTCACCGCGCACCCGCAGCTCCAGCAAATCGAAGTGAATGGACTTATCCCCGAAGGTGAAGGAATCCTGCGGCGCCGGCGCGCGGCGCGCCGGCTCGCCCGAGAGCCACTTCTTGCGGCGTAGTAATCCCTGAATGCGCGCGATCAGGATCTCCAGTTCGAAGGGCTTGGGAAGATAATCGTCGGCGCCGGCCGCGAAGCCCTTGAGGACATCTTCAGGGCGGCCGCGCGCGGTCAGCATGAGCGTCGGCAAAAATTGTCCGCCTTTCCGCAATTCGGCCGCTACCTCGAAGCCGTCCTTGCCCGGCAGCATCACGTCGAGAACCAACAAGTCGAAGGGCTCGCGACTAGCGCCTGTCGAATCCGGAAGCAACAACTCCAGAGCGGCTTCACCCGTTTCGACCACATTTACGCGGTAACCTTCGGCCTCGAGGTTGAAGCGGAGGCCCTCGGCGAGGTGCTGTTCGTCCTCCACGATCAGAATCCGCTCGTTCATTGTCCGATGGGCAATTTCAGAAAGAACGTGCTGCCGCGGCCGTCACCTTCGCTCTCGGCCCAAGCACGTCCTCCGTGGCGTTTGGCCACCGAGCGCACGATGAACAAGCCCAGTCCGGTCCCTTTCACGCGCGTCGATTGCGGACCGGGCGCGCGGTAAAAGCGCTTGAAGATCTGATTGATTTCGTCCCGGGGAATGCCCGGACCGTTGTCCCTTACCTTCAGGGCGACATTGCCATTGTCCACCGGCGTCATTTCCACCTCGACGTGCGGCTCTTTCCCCGAGTATTTTATGGCGTTGTCGATCAGGTTGGACACGGCGGCGCGGACCTCTTCGGCGTCGCAGCGAATGACGGTGGGCGCAGGCTGCCGGAAGGTCATCGCGTCGGCGGAAAGATGATACAGCCGCCGCGCCCGCGTCAGACACTCTTCCACCAATGCACCGAAATCGACGGTCGAGAGATGCAAGTGACGCCGCGCATGCCCGATATGTCCCGTGCGCAGGATCTGCTCGATGGTGCCGAGCAGACGGTCGCTATCCTCCAGCATGGTCCGGTAGAATTCCTCGCGGCGCTCCTCTTCCACGGGCCGCGACAGCAGCGTTTCCAAATACAACCGTATGGACGCGACAGGGGTTTTCAGCTCGTGCGTCACGGCGTTGATGAACGCGTCATGCTGGGCGTTCCTGCGGATTTCCCGCACGAGAAACGTGGTGTTCAGCACGACGCCGGCGATCAAAAACAGCGTCAGCAGAATTCCGAAGAATAACAGGATTCCGTGACGCCAGCCGAGCAGCACCCACCCTACGTACAGCAGCAGGATGAACGCGATGAGCCCTGCGCCAAGCGCGATGAAGAACGCGATCGATTTGCGGCGTCCGCCGACGACCATACTTCAATTATAAGGAGGCGACCAAATAGGGAGGCGACGAAGCAAGCCCGGGAATCAGCCTGACACGACTGGCACAATCCTCCAGATTTTAATCCTCATGATGCGGCGATTTTTTTCTCTCTTCGACAATGCGCTTTTCATCCTCGTAGCCCATGATTGAGCCGTGCACCGGAAGGTCGCGGTCGAAATGCAAGCCGAGCCGCTTGAGATTCGCAAAGTAGTTGTCGGACCACAAGAAGTAATACCAGCCCGCGTCAAATAGATCCGATTGCGACAAAAGCTTGTATTTCGGCACCCACGCCACCAAGTTGTAGGTGGAATGAACATTGTCCTTCATCTGGAAAAGATCTACTTCGAGAGCTTTATCCTTCAGCACCGCCATTTCGCCCACGCCTTTGAATTTGAACGGCATCGGATGCATCGCCAATTCGTCCGGATGCAACGTTGCTTTGCGCGACGGGAGTTCACGGAAGTACTGCTGGTTGGCCTGATGGGAAATGATCGTCAGTCCCTCCGCCACCACCGTACGAAGACCTCCGGTGTGATCGAAATGATGATGCGAAATGATCATCTCCGTCAGCGGCTTCTCCGGCACGATCTCCCGCGCTTTTGCGATCACCACCTTGGCCTGCGCCGCGCTGGCCGGCGCTTCGAAGAGTGTTTTGTGATCGGCGAAAATGTACAGCGTGCTCGAATGATTGCCCGAACCCTTCATCCACCAGATCCCCGGAACCACTTCCACGGGATCCACCGTGATGGGGGGAGGCTGGGGCGGCGCAGACGCCTTCACCGCTTCGGGAGCTTCCAGGTTTCCGGGGTCTCTGTCCACGACATTCTTCGAGATTCGGATGTCGACAGTCGTGTAATTCCGGAAGTCAATCTTGTTGACGAAGTGCTGCGGCATCTCCAATCCGATCACCGCCGCGTAATCCGTGTAGAACGTCTCGTTGTGAATATCGCCGAGGTTGTCGCTTGAGCTGATCCAGCGAAGCGAGGCAGGCAGGTGCGTCGCGGCGTCGAGCGTGAGCGTTAGCTGGTCGCCTTGTGCCGTCTTGAGGTCAATCGCGTCGACTTTGCCCTCTTTGTGGAGATTGCTCGCCTTGACGTATCCGTCGAGCGCGGCGCGAACGATTGCCACCGGATGATTCAGCATCTCGATGCGACGGTCCCGTACCGCGGCGTCCGGCGCGCGGGATGCCTTGCCGTCCCGATCGATATTGAACGCGACGTTTCCGTCGAGGACAAAATTCTGACGGTTGATATTCGCCATCGAGAATTCGAACTTCGCGTCGCGGCGCTGCTGAAAATGCAGGCGCCCATGCTCCAGATCAATGGTCTTCCTGTATTCGCTGACTTTCCAATCGGTCAACGGAGCATCGGGCGTCACGTTCTGCCCGACGTTCGGATTCGTACCCTCGCCTTCCATGATCAGCGTCTTCACCGCGCGTACGCGATCCACTCCGCCGAGCGCATCGGCAGCACTCCTGATCGCAGTGACCTCTGGAGTCTGCGCCAGAGTTATGCCCGCCGTCAGCACGACGAGCATCCAGAATTTCTTTTTCACGACGAACCTCCTCCTAGGGCAGAGCGAACACCACCAGCGATTCATTATTATTGTCGTCGCCGCCGCCGACGTCCACCCCGCCACCCTCCGCGATCGCCACATATTGCTTGCCGTTTTTGCCGAGAAACGTCATCGGCACGGACGAGGCGTTGTAGTCGAGCCTGATCGCCCACAACTCCTTGCCGGTCCGCGAGTCAAAGGCGCGGAAGCGATGATCGTTCGTCGCGCCGACAAATACCAATCCGCCCGCGGTCGCGATCGGTCCGCCCAAGCCCAAACGGCCGGTGTTTCTCTTGCCTTCCGGAAGTTCGTCGGTCACGCCCAGAGTGACGCGCCACGCGAATTCGCCAGTACTGGCATTGACCGCAGTCAGGCGTCCCCACGGCGGTTTCTGACAGGGCCACGTCTTATCGCGATCGATACGTCCCTTGGCATCCTTCACCACGGCTTCGAAGCGCGGGCTGGGTCCGCCTCCATACACGCTGTTTTTGTCGTAGGGCGTGACGGACCCTTCCGGCTGTTTCTCAATCCACCCGATGGTACCCACTTCGTTGGTGTTCACGAACACGTAGCCGAGCTTCGGATCGGTGGCCGTGCCGCCCCAGTTCGCCGATCCGATGGTTCCCGGAAACGCGACCGTGGTCTTTGGCGGAGCGCCCGGAGCGCGATACATGTACGGAGTGTACGGCCCTGAGTTGAACACGCCGCCGCTTTTCTCGATCAGCTCCCGGCAGGCGCGCGCATGCTCCGGCGTGGTGTCGTCGGCCGTCACCAAATCCTCGGGGCGATAACTATGTTTGGAAAGTTCGGGCGGCTTCAGAGGGAACGGCTGCGTCGGCCAGCTCTCTTCGCCCGGCACGTCGCTTTGTGGAACCGGACGTTCCTCGACGCCGAAGATCGGCTTGCCCGTCACGCGATCCAGAATGAACATCCAGCCCGACTTCGTCACCTGCGCGAGCGCCGGAATCTTCCGGCCATTACGCGTGATGTCGATGAGCCCCGGCGCGGGCGGCAGGTCCCAGTCCCAGATATCGTGATGAATCGCCTGAAAATGCCACTTCAACTTGCCGGTCGCGACGTCGACCGCCACGAGCGAGTTGCCGAACAGCCCGGCTCCTTTGCGATCGCCGCCCCAGAAGTTCGCCGCCGGTCCGCCGAACGGCATGAAGAGAATCCCACGCTGCTCGTCGAGAGTCATGGTATAACCCCACACGTTCACGCCGGAACGATTCTTCCAGCCATCGTCCTTCCATGTCTCGTGACCCACTTCGCCCGGCCTCGGCACCGAATGAAAATCCCACATCTTCGTGCCCGTGCGGACATCGAAAGCGCGTGAATCGCCCGGAGGTCCGTTCGGGTTTTCCCCCACCGTGGCGCCTACCAGAGCGATGTCCTTGTAGATGGTCGGAACGCCGTCGTAGGGAACCGTCATCTCCACGATGCCTTCGTTGCCGAATCCCGGCACCAATTTTCCAGAACCCGCGTTCAACGCAATCAGCTTGCTGCCGGAGGTCACGAGAATCCGAGGCGGCATCAGCGCATTACCCGCCCAATAGGATAGGCCGCGCTTCGATACCTGCGTCTTGGCTTCGTAGCGCCAAACTTCCCTGCCGGTTTCCGGCTCCAGCGCGATCACGCGATTTCCGGCCGTGAGATACAGCAGACCGCCGACCATGATGGGCGTCACTTCCGAGAACGTCCCGATATTGCCGCGAACGGCCTTGCGTTCTTCCTCGTTGCGCAGCCGGTACGACCAGGCTTTCTGGAGCCGCGCCACGTTGTCGGGGTTGATCTGGGTGAGCGGAGAATACCGCGTGCCCGCCAGATCGCGATTGTACATCGGCCACTCGCCATCCCGGGACGTTTGCGCCTTTGCCCCGGACTGCTTTTGAAGTCCGGGTTGCGCGTGCAGAGCCGCCGCGAGAAACGTTACGCCGAGAACAAGAATCCACCGGAATCGCATGATCACTCCTCTAACCAGCGGGTACTTCAACCCATTCGTTAGGAAGTATACCAACGCATTTCCGCGCCGCACGAAGCGGGGCGTTCCTGAGCGGGTGAAAGATCGGGAGATGCGAACGCGCGTCCCGGGAGGAACAGGCGCGGTCAGTTGGCCGGATCGGTTTCGTAGACGATATCGGTGATCACGCCGCCCACGACAAAGCCGTGCTCACAGGGATGGCAATGACGGACGTCAGCCACCACCCAGTCGGCTCCCACCGGAAAGGTGATCGATTCGCCGGGGGCGATGAACACATTGGTCAACAAGCCGATTCCGTGCCGTGAAAGGTCGTGAATTTGAGCCGGAATTACTTCCGTCGCAGGGAGAACGCGCAGTTTTACGGCCAGCTTGTTCGCAATCGGGTAGCGCGGAGAGACGCGCCGATCGTCCGCATTCCCCTTCCCGGTTCGTTCTTTGAAGGCCAATCTGTTTTCGGACGTTTTCGTTTCGCTGGAAAGATTTGTCATCGGAGTGCCACCGTTCCCAGGATCAGACTAACTCCGGCCGTCCCCTCTTCCAATGGGGCGGAGAACCTAAATCCTCAAGATTTACGCGTATTCCAACCCGAGAAACGGTCTAACACCTTACAAGGGAAGGAAGGACGGACCTTACGGGATTCGCCGTCTGTTTTGGTCACCCGTGTTGCGCTTTCGGCTGATGACGGACGACGTCGATTAAACGGTATTGGCGTCCCTAATAGCGTCGAGTTGGAACCCGCTGATGGAGCGGCTGAGAGCCCTTAGTTCTCTGCGGGATCTCGCACAGGGACTACAAACAAAGCCCACTGGGACGAGCGAAAGCCTTTAGCTTAGGCACTTCCGTGTCGTTCCTGACTACCGACGTTGCATGGAACCGTGTAGAACTGCATAGTGTGCAGACTCTGCTACACCGGATCGTCATTCAGACGGATGATCCAGAATGAGAAGCGCACACCGCTGGTTGCATTACCTTGCTGAAGGGTCCAGGATAGGAGCCATGCGGAGCAAGGTCCTGTTGATCGTCATTGTATTGTTTGGTGTGCTGGCGTGCGCCTTCGCTCAGGGATCGCAGACAACGGACCTCAAACGATTGAGGACTGAAGCCGAAGGGGATGATCCCACGGCGCAGTACAATCTCGCGCGTGTCTACGACCTTGGTCAAGGGCTTCCCCGAAATGTCACCGAGGCGGTGCGCTGGTACCGCAAGGCAGCCGAGCATGGACATGCGGCTGGACAATACAGCCTTGGCTTCAAGTACGAATTTGGCTCCGGGCTTCCTAAAGACTACGCAGAGGCGTTGCGCTGGTATCGCAAGGCTGCTGAACAGGGGGACGCTTTGGGACAAACCAGCCTCGGAGGAATGTACGAGGACGGCGAAGGCGTCCCTCAAGATTACGCCGAGGCGGTGCGCTGGTACCGCAAGGCTGCCGACACAGGAGACTATACTGCACAGTTTGACCTCGGGCGGATGTACTACAAGGGCCATGGCGTCCCTCAAGACTACTCAGAGGCGATGCGCTGGTACCGCAAGGCTGCCGAGCAGGGACATTCATTTGCGCAGTTCAATCTGGCCAACATGTACGAGGACGGTCAAGGAGTTCCTCAAGACTACGCAGAGGCCGTGCGCTGGTACCGCAAGGCTGCCGAGCAGGGGAATACCGACTCGCAGAACAATCTGGCCCTCCTGTACGAGCACGGTCAAGGGGGTTCTCAAGACTACGCGGCAGCGGTGGCGTGGTTTCGGGAGGCAGCCGAACAGGGAAATGCAGCTGCACAGCACAACCTCGGGCAGATGTATGAGGATGGGAAAGGCGTCCCTCAAAACTACACGCAAGCCCATATGTGGTTTAACCTCGCCGCATCTAAAGCTAACGGTGATCAGCAAAAGAAATCGTCAGATGCGCGTGAGTCAGTTGCCCATAAGATGACTCCCCAGCAGGTTGAGGAAGCGCAGCGCCTCGCCCGACAATGGAAACCGAGCAAGTAGCTGAGATACTGTAAGAAGGCAGGCTCCAACAGCGCCCCTCGTCTGATGCCTACCCGCGTTAAACTGGTCACTGATAGTCGCTCCGGAGCAGTACTGGCTTTTAGCTCATGCTCACTCCGAATGACTCTTCCGGTTCGCGTCTGAGAGGTATTCCTGAACACTACTGGCACCTTCCGCGTTCGTTTCCGCTTCCGGTTGCAGAAGAAGCTCAACATTCGCGCCAACGAGCATCTTCTCAGAATCGGCGAACGTGACGTGGTCTTGTCTCCACCGACGCCAGACGGCAATATCAGCGATAGTTCATGGCTGGTAATGAATGCCAGAGGCTTTGACAGCGAACATGATGCCAGGCAATTTGCGACCAAGCTCAAGAGTGCCTGCGAACTTTCCTCGGTGGCCGCAAGGCTCGGCGTGGATGTCGGCGTTGATGCGCCGACTTCTGGGTTCGGGTCGATGGTAAAAGACCGTATCCGCGAACAATCGGGCATCTTGCTTAGGAACAATATTCATGGGCTAGACGTGTTTCCTGATGATCCGAATGTCCGAATCGTTAGCCTTAACGCGACCGGGAGCGTTCTCGCTGGTCCTGACCCATTTCTAGCCGATTTGAGCATATTTTATGAATATGTCGATAGTACTTCACAGATCATGCGTGATATCGTGCTGCTCCTAAACTATGCGCTCATGAGGCCGGAACCGGTTGCTCAGATCGTTTTTGCCTTCTCAGCCGTAGAAATGCTGGGCCAAAATGAAGCCTGGAGCCCCAATCAGGAACTGCTCCTCACCGAGCTAGCTGACCGGGCCGAAAAGTCAGGGGTGGGAAGCGTCAATGAGCGCCGCGAGGTTGCGGACGCAATCAAAAGAGGAACGTACAAGCTGTCGCTTCGGCAAGGCGTCCTTAGGCTTCTGGCTTCACTTGGGCTGGAGCACTTGAAAGGCGGCTGGGATGCGCTATACAGTGAGCGAAGTAAGTTGGTGCACGGTCTCGCTCCCAAGCCAGGGGCTGACTACGGAGAGCTGTCCGAACGGGTCTTGAGTTTATGCGGCCAGATCCTACTTAAGGCAGTCTCGCGAGAAGTTGCAGTTGCCAACGCACACGTCGCGGAGTTTTATCCATAACTCCTGACCCATGCTGCCAGCGGATTGGCGAAACGGTCAAGCGTTGGCGAGAATGCGGTGAACAACGCCAGCGTGCCATTGCTTTCCGCTTCTTGGAGCGAAACCTTCAGCGTTGAGGGTTGCGGCGATGTGGTCATACGCTACCCCTTCCATTCGTAGGTGCTTCAGGCGCTCCAGGACAACGTTCTCGCCGTCGCGGTAGCCATAAGGCTTCCTGCCCTCGCAGCGGCCTTCCTTGGCGCGCATTCGAGCGCGAGCACCATTCAGCTTGAGGACGATCATCTGCTTTTTCGTAAGCAGAAAACGTACCGATCTGACGCGTGAGAAATGTATTGGCGTCCCCAGGGGGATTCGAACCCCCGTTACCGCCGTGAAAGGGCGATGTCCTAGGCCGGGCTAGACGATGGGGACCTTTCGGGAAGGACTTCAACTACTGTAACACTGCGCGCCGAGCGAGCGGCGCACAAATAGAGCGCGACGCAATGCGGCAGCCGAAAACCCTAAAGAGTCTTCAGGTACGCGATGACGTTGTCCTTCTCGGCCGGCTTCAGCGCATCGCCTAGAGGGGGCATCGTGTCGCCGCCGTTGTTGATCACATTGAGCACATTCGCCTCGTTCACCGGCTTGCCGGTGCCGAGCTTCGCGCGCTTAAACAGGCCCTTCAAGCCGGGACCAACCTTCACTTCCGTGGAATCCGCATTGTGGCACATGTCGCAATTCTCTGCGAACACCATCTTGCCTTTTTTGGCGTCGCCCGCAGCGGCGTTCATCGGAATCCCGATCGCGGCAAGCAGCCCCCAGCATCCAACCGCCAGCAACAGGTTTTATTTCATCGCAAAACCCTTTCCCATCGCAAAACCCTTCCTTGAGTCCCTTATGAAATCGATTTTTGGTCTCTCTGGATAGTTTACAATTTGGCTCATGGCAATCCAAGCTGGCGACAAGGCTCCCGACATTAAATCTCCTGCATTTAAGCTCGCCGAGCAGCGCGGGAAGCGAGTGGTTCTGTTCTTCTATCCAAAGTCCGATACGCCCGGCTGCACCAAGGAGGCTTGCGAATTCCGCGATGCCATGAAGACGTTTACCAAGCACGATGCCGTGATCGCCGGCGTGTCGCCCGATCGGGCGCCCGCGCAGGAGAAGTTCGCCACGAAGTATAGCTTGCCGTTCACGCTGGTCCCCGATCCGGAGCACGCCATCGCCGAGGCGTACGGCGTGTGGGTGGAAAAGAGCATGTACGGCCGAAAGTACATGGGGATCGAACGTTCGACATTTGTGGTCGACGAAAAGGGCAAGATCGCGCATGTTTTCCGCAAAGTGAAACCGGAGGGCCACGCCGCCCAAGTGCTGGAGGCGCTTGCAACTAAGTAAGAATTGGAAGCCAAAAACGGACCCCCGACTGCGCTCGGGATGACGGTTGATACGGGTTTGCCAGTCGCGCGTCCTAACGAAAACCTCCGGGAACATCGATAGTAGGGTTGGCGTATATTCGTTGTAGTCGGCCGGAGCGCCTGAACGACAGTGTATAAACGACAGCGCCCGCACGATCGGAGCAAATTATGTCGCTGCGCGACTTTCTAGCCAAGCAGTTTATTGAGGTCATCTCGTGGAACGAGCCTGAGGACGGCATCCTGTCCTACCGTTTCCCCATGCAGGACCAGGAGATCATGAACGGCGGCAAGCTGACGGTGCGTGAATCGCAAATGGCCGCGTTCATCAATGAAGGCCATATGGCGGATGTGTTCGCGCCGGGCCTCTACACGCTGACCACGCAAAACCTGCCACTTCTCACCGATCTGATGAACTGGGACAAGCAGTTCAAATCGCCCTTCAAGAGCGACGTTTATTTTTTCTCGACGCGCATGCAGACGGATCAGAAATGGGGCACAGCCACGCCCATCACCATCCGAGACAAGGAGTTCGGAGCGGTGCGCTTGCGCGGGTATGGAATTTATTCCTGGCACGTCTACGACCCGGGCATCTTCTTCAAGAAGATCAGCGGGACGCGGGACGTATACCGCGTGCCGGATATCGAAGGCCAGCTCCGCAACACTATCGTCAGCAGGATGACCGACACCTTCGCCGAGAGCTCCGTGCCTTTCCTGGACATGGCCGCCAACCAGACGGAGCTCGCGAGCCGCATTGCCGAAGGCTTGAAATCCATGTTCGCCGATCTTGGCCTCGCGCTGGATAGCTTCGTCGTCGAGAATCTTTCGCTGCCCGAGGAATTGCAGAAGCTGCTGGATACGCGTATCGGCATGAACATGATTGGCGATATGAACCGCTACACACAGTTCCAAGTGGCGAATTCGATGCCCGTCGCGGCCGCGAATCCGGGTGGCGGCGCTGGACTCGGCATGGGCCTGGGAGCGGGCATGGCGATGGGCCAGCAGATGATGCAGGCGATGCGGCCCAGTGAGCCTTCGGCTCCCTCTCCTGTCGCGCCAACGGGTCCTTCCTCGTCCCCTTCGCCCACCGACGCGGGAAGCGCCAGCGCGGCGGCAGCCGCCATGAAATTCTGCATCAACTGCGGCCATCAGATTCCGCGACAGGCGAAATTCTGCGCCGATTGCGGATCGGCGCAAGGCTAGAACGGCGGGTTGGGAACGGCACATCGAGCCATCGCTTAGGCTGCTTGTCTGCAGAAAATAAAGGCTTTTTCGCGATTACAACGCGCGCCTTCGCAGGACGGAAGTTTGGTTACAATAGTTAGTCATGGCGGCTGAAGCGAATGTTGTGACCCCGGTTCCCGACCTGGATCAGCCTTCCCTTTACATCAATCGGGAGCTCAGCCATCTGGAGTTCCAGCGGCGCGTGCTCGAGGAAGCCCGCGACCCGGGCAACCCGCTCCTCGAGAGAGTTAAGTTTCTTTCGATCCTCAGCTCGAACATCGACGAATTCTTCATGGTGCGCGTCGCCGGCCTGATGCAGAGTATCGACGCCGGCGTGCAGGAAGTGGGGCTGGATGGACGCACGCCCGCCGAGACGCTGGAGGCGACCAACATTTCCGTGCGCGCCTTGCTGCGTGACGCCTACGGGTTCCTCCATCACAACCTGATTCCGGCGCTGGAAGCCAATCACATCCGCATTCTGGACCTTGCCGTCCTCCATTCGGAGCAGCGCGCGTACCTCGACTCATTCTTCTTCCAGCGGGTATTTCCGGTGCTGACGCCGCTAGCCTTCGACCCGGGCCGCCCGTTTCCGCACATTTCAAACTTGAGCCTCAACATCGCCGTGGCGCTGCGGGACCTGACGGGGCAAGAACGCTTTGCCCGCATCAAGGTACCCGACACGCTGCCCCAACTGGTTCCGGTCGCGCCGGTGAGCGAAGCGGGGCCACCTCACCACGAACTCGTATATGTGTGGATCGAGCAGCTGGTGATGGCCAATCTCCAGCATCTGTTTCCGGGCTTGGAGATCGTGAAGGCGCACGTCTTCCACGTGACACGCGATGCCGAGGTCGCCATCAAGGAGCTGGAAACCGACGATCTTCTGGAAACCATCGAGGAAGCCGTTTGGCAGCGGCGGTTTCGCGACGTGGTGCGGCTGCAGGTTGAGGCATCGATGCCGGAGGGGATGGTCCACTTTCTGGCGGAGAAGCTGGAGATTGGTCCCGAAAGCGTCTACCGCGTCGACGGCCCGGTGGATCTCGGCCGTCTGAAGCATCTGCTCCATGCCGATCGGCCCGATCTGAAAGACAAGCCGTTCCTGCCGTACACGCCTCCCGGCATGGGCACGAACGAGGATGATCTGTTCGGGCTGATTCGCCAGGAAGACCAACTGCTGCACCATCCCTACGAATCCTTTCAACCGGTGATCGATTTTCTGCGCAAGGCCGCGAAGGACCCCGACGTTCTCGCGATTAAAATGACGCTGTACCGGCTCGGTCCGAACTCGCCTGTGGTGGAAGCGCTGCTCGAAGCGGTGGAAAACGGCAAGCAGGTGGCCGTGCTGGTGGAGCTGAAGGCGCGCTTCGATGAAGAGAGCAACATCGAGTGGGCCAAGGCGTTGGAAAGGGAAGGCGTGCACGTGGTGTACGGCCTGCTCGGGCTAAAGGTTCACTCCAAGGTGATCCTGGTCGTGCGCCGCGAGGGCGATATCATACGGCGTTATTGCCATCTGGCGACCGGCAATTACAACCCGGGTACCGCCAAGCTTTATACGGATCTCGGTCTTTTCACCTGCGATGAGGAGATCGGCGCAGCCGCCACGGATCTGTTCAATTATCTGACCGGATATTCAGGCAAACGGCAGCTCTCGAAATTACTGGTGGCGCCGCTCAATCTGCGCGAGCGTTTCGAGGAACTGATCCTGCGCGAGATCGAGGTTCAACGCAGCGGCGGACAGGGGCATCTGGTTTTCATGATGAACGCGCTCGAAGACGGCCCCATGATGAAGCTGCTGTATCGCGCCTCGCAGGCGGGCGTAAAAATCGATCTAATCGTGCGCGGCGCCTGCTGTCTGCGCCCGCAGGTTCCCGGGATCAGCGACAACATTAAGGTGATCAGCGTCCTCGGCCGCTTTCTGGAGCACAGCCGGATTTACTATTTCCAAAACAACGGCTCGCCGCAATGCTATCTGGGCAGCGCCGATTTAATGCCGCGCAACTTAAATCGTCGCGTTGAGGTGATTTTCCCACTGGAGCATCCCCCGTTCATCCGGCGCGTGCGGGACGAGATCCTGCAGAGATATCTCGACGACCAGGTCGGGGCTCGCCACATGGCTGCCGACGGCACCTATTCGCCCAAGGCCCGGCGCGGCGGCGTCGATTGCCAGACGTTGTTCCTGGAACATCGCGGCGCGTGGCACAACAAGCAGGATCGCTGACAACGGCTTAGCCGACCACCGCCGGCGCGCGCGATTTCCACGCCTTCCAATCCTTTTGCACCGACTCCACCATCACTTTTGCGTTCTCGTGCAGCCAGTCGGCCCCGCGACTTTTCAAATCTCCGAGCAGCACCTTCGCCTCGGCGGTTCCCAAGTGGACGTTGGCGGTTTCCCAGCCCATGGCATGCAACAGCTTCACGGCGTCGTGCGTCGCGGGAAGCGAAGTCAGCTCGATGCGCGAACAATCGGGGGCGAGCCGCCGCACGATCCATTCGCCTCGCAGTTTCACAAAAGGATCGTGGCAGCGGATGGATTTATCCAGCGCTTCCTGATAATTGATTTTGCACTTGCGCCGGGTTCTAGGCGGCGGCCAGGCCCATAGCCAGGCGGAATCGGTGAGTTGCTTGGCTTCGCGCGCGATCAACCCGCCCTCAAACTCCGCGAGCGCAACGACCCTCTGCCGCCCCAGGCTCCCCAGACCGGCGACCCGGTGCGACAGGCGCATTCGCAGCTTGCGATCGGGCAGCAGCTTGCGCAGGCCCTTCACCGCGTCCGATGGCGGCATCGTCTTGAGTTCCGGCAGCGCTTGCAGCTTTTGCCAGAAGGGCTGCGGATCTTTCAACCGTTCAACGGCCATGTGACGCAGCGCGGGATGATCTTCCGCCAGTACAAAGGGCCGCCCGCCGGCGCGCAAGCCCTCACCGTATCCATCGAGAATCGCCTTGCACGCTTCGGGCTGCGTCAGGCGCAGGTGCCCGGCCGTAATCGCCAGGTGCGCGCTGGCCGCGAGGCGCACCAAGTCGCACGTCGAGGGCATCCATTCGACGTCGTCGAAATCGTTGATGCCCCAGACCAGCCGGCCATCCAAATCGCGCCATGTTCCAAAATTTTCGACGTGCAGATCGCCAACGCCCAGCACCTCCGGCGCGGTCTGCGCATTCGGGCACAGCACGGGCCAGACCTGCGCCCAGCGGAAAAAGGTGGCGCGCATAAAAGAAAACGGATCTTGGCACATGAGCGCATGTTTGCGGCGCAAATCGGCGGGGATTAGCGGAATTCTGGCCGCGAGCCATTGCTCATAGTTCGCAGTTGCTTTGTCGATTCGCATCATTTTCGCATCATTGATGTTGCAACTCGAAGCATGTTGCAACTCGAACGTTCCGCGGGAGATCTCCGCAGCGGAGGGGAGCCAGCGCGCTGATCGGTTGGCTACTTGCCCGGCTGCATGTGCTGCGCTTTGTAGGCGGCAGCGGCCTCACGCGACGAGAGATAATCCAGCAATTTCTTCGCGGCCGCCGGATCCTTCGCGTGGGCGGAGACAAACCCCACCAGCACCGTGGGCGGGGCAATTTGCTTCGGCAGCGGGCCGACGATGTCGATGCCGGGATTCTCCATTTCGCTCATGAACGTAAGGCCAATTTCGACCTCGCCGTTGGCGGCCAGGGTCATCGCTCCGGCGCCGCCTTGCGCGCGCCTGAGCTTCGGCTCCATCTGCTCGGCGATGCCGAGTTGCTTCAAGGTTGCGTCGAAGGCGACTCCCGCAGCCGCTCCGCCAGCCGGGTTCGGATAGCCGACCGACTTCGCCGCCAGCAGCATTTTCTTAACCGCTTCCGGCGTAGAGATGTCAGGCTTGGGCGCGCCCTTCTTCACGGCGACTCCGATGGAGATGCTGGCCAACGTCTTCGCGCTTGCGGCTACGACGTTGCCTGACGCCAGGACTTCCGGGTAAGGCGGCTGCACGATGGGAACATCGAACGGCTCGCCGCTCGCCACCTGTTTCTTGGTTCCGAGGCCGGAACCGAACGTGGGCTTGACCTTGATCCCGGTCTTCTTCTCGAAACCCGGGATGAGCTGTTCAATAGCGGCGCGAATGCCGCCGGGCGCGATCAGCGTGACCTCGCTTTGCGCACGAATCATGCTCGTATGCCCGATCGTTAGGACGACAGCCGCTAACCCAAATAGGCGTTTCATAGTTTCCCCTTCCAACCGGCACATTATACCCTGGGGCAACCAATCCGTCGTACATACCGGCGTCGTGCGTAGTGAAGGATATACTGAAAGCGATGGACCGCAGCCAAATATTCGTCCTGGCGCTTGCCAACGTGCCGACGATTATCACCGTGCTCATCGGGATTCTACTGAACAACGGTCGCCTTAACGACCTGAACGCGCGAATGTCGGGCGTTGATTCGCGACTGGCCAGCGTGGACGGGCGTCTCGCCAGCATGGACAATCGCATATCGGCTCTCGACCACAAATTCGATACTCGCTTCGACCTGCTGCTCAGCAAGGTCGTCGACCTGGACAACCGCCTCACCCGCATTGAATCGCAACGGCGCTAGCGAGCGGATGAGAGCATCGCCGGCCGGCCGGACATGAACATTGGAATCACGTGTTATCCGACTTACGGGGGCAGCGGCATCGTGGCGACCGAGTTGGGCCTGGAGCTCGCCAATCGCGGCCACGAGGTTCACTTCATCACTTACTCGAATCCGATCCGTCTCGACCCGGGCACGCCGCGCATTCATTATCACGAGGTGGAAGTCTCCAATTACCCGCTGTTTCAATATCCGCCGTACTGTCTGGCCCTGGCGTCGCGCATGATGGATGTCGCTGACGCCTACGATCTCGATCTGCTGCACGTCCATTACGCGATTCCGCACTCCATCGCCGCGATGCTCGCGCAACAGATGCTCGCTCCGAAGCGCCGGCTCCCCTTCATCACTACGCTCCACGGGACGGATATTACGCTGGTCGGCGCCGACCCATCGTACCTGCCGATCACCAAATTTTCCATCGAAAAATCCGACGGCGTCACCTCCATCAGCGAGGATCTGAAGCGCCATACGGTGGAGGTGTTCGGGATCACCAATGAAATTCGGGTGATCCCCAACTTCATCAACTGCGAGCTCTACCGGCCTTTGACCGACAAAGCCGGGGCATCGGCGTACGCGCCGAACGGCGAAAAACTCCTGATTCACGTGTCGAATTTCCGTCCCGTCAAACGCGCGCTGGACTGCATTCGCATTCTGGCGGAAGTTCGCAAACAGACGCCCGCCCATCTTCTGATGATTGGAGATGGGCCCGATCGCGGGGCGGCCGAGCACCTGGCCCGCGAGTTGAAGATCTCGCCCCACGTCTCATTTTTAGGCAAGCAGAATCACGTGGAACGATTGATTCCCCTGGCGCACGCGCTGCTGATGCCGAGCGAGATGGAATCGTTCGGGCTGGTCGCGCTGGAAGCGATGGCGTGCGGCGTGGCTCCTATCGCCACGCGCGTGGGCGGCGTGCCGGAGCTGATCACGAATGGCGAGAGCGGTTACATGGAGGAACCCGGCGATATCGCGGCGCAGGCCGCGCGCGCCGTCCAACTGCTCTCCGATGACGCGCTGCACGCGCGCATCACACGGGCCGGCCGCCAGCGCGCTGAAGATCACTTTGGAGCGGATCGGATCATTCCTGAGTACGAGAGCTTTTACCGGGAAGTTCTCGGGCGGCAATAATCGGCGGTTGCGTGAGCTGTTCTTAGACCATTTTCTGAGATACTAGAAGGCGCTCTGGCATGGTTCGGCAAAAGCAACGATGGCAAGTGCCTATTCGGACGATTTGCGCCGCAAGTTTTTTGAAGCGTACCAGCGCGGGGATGGGAGTCTGGTGGTCTTAGCCGGACGGTTCGGGGTGAGCCGGAGTTGGGCCGAGAGGCTCCTGCGAAGTCTGCGCCACACGGGACAAGTGGAGCGTCGCAGGGGAGGCAAGCGGGGTCCGGCGAGCAAGCTGACACCACCGTTGCGGGAACGGATGCGAAGCTGGATCGAAGCCCGGCCGGATCTGACGTTGGCGGAACTGCAACTGCGGTTGTGGGAGCAGCAAGAGGTGGAGGTCAGTCTGTCGCGCCTGTGGACGGTGCTGGGCGAGATGGGATTGTATCTGAAAAAAAGTCACTCCACGCTGCCGAGCAAGATACTCCCGCCGCTCGCTTCGAGCGCAGCCTCTGGCGCGAAGAGACGAACCAGATCGATCCGGCGAGGCTGATTTTCCTGGACGAAAGTGGTGTCACCACCGAGATGACGCGGCGCTATGGCCGTGCCCGTCGCGGGGAGCGCGTAGGCGAAGGCACTCCTTGCGGCCATTGGCGGACCTTGACGGTGCTGGGCGCGATCCGCGCCTCCGGGTGGGTGGCCACGATGACCATCGAAGCCGCCACCGACGGAGAAATCTTTCTGGCGTACGTGGAGCAGGTGTTGTGCCCACAACTCGAACCCGGCGACGTCGTGGTGATGGACAATCTGGCGGCCCACAAGGTGGAGGGTGTGCGCGGACTCATCGAAAGCCGCGGCGCCCAACTGCGCTATCTGCCACCGTACTCGCCGGACTTCAATCCAATTGAGAAGTGCTGGTCCAAGGTCAAGCAGCTCTTGCGCGGGGTTAAGGCCCGCTCGCTACCCACTCTGGAACTCGCCGTTACCGACGCCCTCGACGCCGTCACGCCTCAAAATATTCAGGCTTGTTTCCGCCATTGCGGCTATGCCTTCCATTAACTATGAAAAGGGTCTAGTCAGTCAAAATCAACAGTCGACGCTCGGGATGCCAGGTCTTCAATGCAGGTCTTCGACGGGAACGTCGAAGTACACCGTGTTCACTACGCCCAGGCGTTGGAACTGCACCCACACGCGGTAGGCGTGAGCCCGCGGGAAAATCACATTGAACTGCATGTTGGGTCCGCCGTCGGCGAGGAACGGATGCGTGTGGATGAGGTCGATCGTGTCATCGCTGGCCGCCAGCATATGGGCCCAGGCACCGACGTACTTTTCCAAACCATCGGCCGGCTTGAGCTTGAAAAACATCATCGTCTTGGTGTGGGCGATCGGCTGGGGCGGGTCCGTTTCCAGTTCCACCGACAAATTCTGGTCGGTTTTGGTCGAATAGTCTTTCGTCAGATGGGCCGGCTCAGGAGGGGTGCCCGGAAGAATAATGGTCTTGGCGACCAACTGCGGCGTCGCGCCGTCGGGATAAAAATCGCCCAGAATGCGGTACATCCCCGGTTTGGGCAGCGACGTCTGATAGCGGAAGCTGCCGTCCCCTTCCTGAAAAACCGGATGATCGTGCAGGAAGAATTTCAGATCTTGACTCACCACGAACATGTGGAAAAGTTTCTCGTGGACGATTTGGAATTTCTTGACGGGCCGGTCCTTCCAGGGGTCGCGCACCACGAATTCAAAATTCGCGGGCTGATTCGGTTTTAGAAGCTGTGGAGTAATGTTTAAGTCGAGCGCGTATTCGGCGGGGTCGGGGATTCCAGACACCAGCTTCATCCCGCACCGCTCGCAAATGCCTTCGACGTTGGAGCGGACGTCGGGGTCCATGGGGCAGACGAAAACCTCTTCCTGTCCGTAGAACACGGCCGCCGCTCCGAGGAGCAGGGCCGTCACCATGAACAGAGTCCACTTGGACATCACGTCCTCCACTTAATGCATATCACAAATGGGGGACGACCGTGGCGCCCCGGTCATGACCAGATTTTGACGCACGAGGTAAGTTGTGACGCGAGCGGGTAAAATAAAAACAATCCCGCCATGTCAGAGGCCTTTATCTGCGACGCTGTCCGCACTCCGTTTGGCCGTTATGGAGGGTCGCTGGCGGGCATTCGCACCGACGATCTGGCGGCGCTGCCGCTCAAAGCGCTCCTGACGCGCAACAGCAAGGTCGATTGGGCGTCGATCGACGACGTGATTTACGGCTGCGCAAATCAGGCCGGCGAGGACAATCGCAACGTCGCCCGCATGGCGCTGCTGCTGGCGGGACTGCCAAAGGAAGTACCCGGCGCGACCGTGAACCGCCTGTGCGGATCGAGCCTGGAGGCGGTCGGCATCGCGGCGCGCGCCATCAAATCGGGCGAAGCGGAGCTGATGGTCGCGGGAGGCGTCGAGAGCATGACACGCGCGCCCTTCGTCATGGGCAAGGCGGAGGGCGCCTTTAGCCGAGCCGCGGAGATCTACGATACAACCATTGGCTGGCGCTTCGTGAATCCCGTCATGAAGGCGAATTACGGCATCGATTCCATGCCGGAGACAGCCGAAAACGTCGCAGAGGAATTTGGAGTTTCGCGTCAGGATCAGGATGCTTTCTCGTATCGGACGCAGCAGCGCTGGGCGCGCGCGCACGCGGCCGGATTTTTCGCCGGAGAAATCATCCCGGTGAACATTCCGCAAAAAAAAGGCGATCCGAAAATATTCGATACGGACGAGCATCCGCGTCCCGATACCACGCCGGAAGCGCTCGCGAAATTGAAGCCCATCGTGAAACCGAACGGGACGGTGACGGCCGGCAATGCCTCCGGGATCAACGATGGCTCCGTGGCGATGATTCTAGCCTCCGAAGCGGCCGCCCGGAAACAGGGGCTGACGCCGCGCGCCCGCGTGATCGCCACCGCTGCAGCCGGAGTCGCGCCGCGCATCATGGGCTTCGGACCAGCTCCGGCAACCCGAAAGGTTCTGGCGAAGGCGGGTCTGGAGATTTCCCAGATGGACGTGATCGAGTTGAACGAAGCGTTCGCCGCGCAGGCGCTGGCCGTCACGCGCGACTTCGGGCTGCCGGACGATGCCGCGCTGGTGAATCCCAACGGGGGAGCGATCGCCATCGGGCATCCTCTGGGCGCGAGCGGGGCGCGGCTCGTCACCACAGCCGTTTCGCAGCTTCATCGAATGGGCGGACGCTATGCGCTCTGCACCATGTGTATCGGTGTCGGGCAGGGGATTGCGATGATTCTGGAACGAGTGTAAGAACACCCTCAGTCGTCAAAATGTCTGATTTGGAGTAATCCGTACTTTGGCTAGTATTCTCTCTCTGAAAGAAGCCGTCGCCGAATTTGTTCACGACGGCGACACCGTCGCCCTGGAGGGTTTCACTCACCTGATTCCGTTCGCGGCCGGGCACGAGATCATCCGCCAGAAGCGGAACAATCTTACTTTGATCCGCTTGACGCCGGACCTGATCTACGACCAGATGATCGGCATGGGCTGCGCGTCCCGAATGATTTTTTCCTGGGGTGGAAATCCAGGCGTCGGCTCCATCCATCGTTTTCGCGACGCCGTGGAAAACGGGTGGCCGCGTCCTTTGGAAATCGAGGAACACGAGCACGCGGGCATGGCCGCCGCCTTCTCCGCGGGAGCTTCCAACTTGCCGTTCGGGATCCTCCGAGGATACGCGGGCACCGAACTGGCGGAACATACCCGCGTGAAATTCATCGAGTGCCCTTTTACCGGCGAGCGGCTCGCCGCCATACCGGCCATCCGTCCCGATGTCGCGATCATTCATGCGCAGAAGGCGGATCGCAAAGGCAATGTCTGGCTGTGGGGCGTGCTGGGCGTCCAGAAGGAAGCCGTGCTGGCCGCCAAGCGCGCGATCGTCACGGTGGAGGAAATCGTCGATGAACTCGACGCTCCCATGAACTCCGTGATTCTTCCCCACTGGGTGCTCACGGCCGTGTGTGAAGCGCCGGGCGGGGCGTTTCCGTCCTACGCTCTCGGGTATTATCCGCGCGACAACGCTTTTTACAAAAGGTGGGATGGGATTTCGAAGGATCGCGCGACGTTCCTCGCTTGGATGGAACGGCATGTTTTGGGAACCCGGGATTCCGCGGGCTTCCGGCTCAGTCTGGAGGCGGTTTAACGCGTGGCCGCGAGATCCTACACCTCCGACGAAATGATGACCGTCGCCGCGGCGCGCCTGATCCGAAACGGCAGTTCGTGTTTCGTGGGGATCGGATTGCCGAGCGCCGCTGCCAACCTGGCGCGCCTGACGCACGCCCCGGACGCCGTGCTGATTTACGAATCCGGTACGATCGGAACTAAGCCGAACGTGCTGCCGCTCTCGATCGGCGATAGCGAACTTGCCGAAACGGCCGAAACCGTTGTTTCCCTGGTAGAGATTTTTTCCTACTGGCTGATGGGCGGCCGCATCGACCTTGGATTCCTGGGCGCGGCGCAGATCGACCGCTTCGGCAATCTCAACTCGACGGTCATCGGCCCCTACGGTAAACCAAAAACCCGCCTTCCGGGAGCGGGCGGCGCGCCGGCGATCGCGGCTTCCTGCGGCGAGGTGCTGGTCACGCTCCGCCACAATCCCAGGGCCTTCGTCTCGAAACTTGATTTCGTCACGACCATGGGCCATGGCGAAGGCGGCGATAGCCGCGAGAAACTCGGCTTTCCGGGCAAAGGTCCGACCGCAGTGATCTCCGATCTCGGTGTCTTAACCCCGGATGCGATCACCAAAGAACTGATCCTGACGAGCGTCCATCCAGGAGTGACGGTGGAGCAAGTATTAGCCGCCACGGGTTGGCCGTTGAAGATCGCATCCGAGGTTCAGACCACTCCGCCGCCGAGCGAGACTGAGCTTGCGGTGTTGCGCGATCTTCAGGCGCGAACCGCTCGCGCGCACGCCGGGCAGGCTTGAAGCGGAAACGCAGCTCGTTCCAATTCAAACCCGAGCCTTGTTTAAACCTGAACCTTCAAACTTGCGGCGCTCCGGCGCCGTGACGTAGAATCACCTGGACGTACATCCCATAAAATATGAAGCAACCCGCTCTTGGCATCGTCTCGACAGCCCTGGTGATGGCCATCTCTCTTGGCTTTATTCACCTCTTCAGCTTTGCGACCTTCACGGGCTGGGTGGCTTACTATCTGCTGTGCCTCATCCCGATACAGATTGTGACCGCCGTGTTGTGGAAGTGCGGGCTTCCATCTTTCGCGGGCGTGGCCAAGCAGCCGCTGAAGGGTATTCTCCTGCTGGCGACCGCCCTGGCGGTGGGCGTCATCATTGCTTACATCTATTGGCAGGTGGCGGGAGCGGCCGTCAATCCTCCGGCGCCGATGCTCGCGATGTGCACGATCGTTTCGGTCATTGTGACGTTCTGGGCGTGCATCATGTGGGGCGGCTGGCCGTTCACGGCGCTCATCAAGAATCAACTGGCGGCGGGGTTCGTGACGCTGATCGCCGCCTACGTCGTCAATTATTTTTTATTCCGGCTGTTCTTCGATTACGGTTTCATGCAGGGCGCGCCGGTGTACGTCGCCTCGCTCGATCCGCACGGCATTTTCCCCGCCTGGAACGCCGTCTCGTTTTATCTGACGCTGCTGGCGGGGATGTTTTTCATCGTGAACTTCGATCTGTGGCCCATGACGTCTTTCCCCGGCGTTATGAAGCAGCCGGTGCTCGCGATCGTGTGGACGGCCGCGTGTTTCGTGCTGGCCGGCATCGCCTACAATATCGGGGTGCGCGGCCTGGGCATGGACCCCGTAGATTTCATGGTGCGCGTTCCAGTGCCCTTCGTTTTCGGGACCATCGTGGTGCAGAACATGTTGCAAGGGTCGTTGTTTGCGTCGTGGAAGCAACCGATCAGAGGAGTCGCCAACGTAGTCACGGTGATTGTAGTGGGACAAGTGCTGGCGGCTTTCTATCGCGCCATGGCTCCGCTCGTGACCGGCGATCTGCACTCGGGGCCGCCCGCCTACGACATGGAAATCTGGACTGCGTCGGCGCTGCTTAGTGTGACGTTTCCGTTTCTGGTCTTCCACGCCGCGTACTTCGATTTCTGGCCGCTGCAGAAGTCGAACTAAGTCGATCTGCTGTCCGTAAGTCCCACTACTAGAATGACTTCCGAAGCGCCAGTTCGCCATGTTATCATCGATTCGCGATGGTTGTTGAGGCGGATGCAAGTGCCCAGGTTCGGCGCATTCTCGAAAGCAAAGCGTTCAAGACGTCCGAAGTTCATCGCAACCTTCTGAACTATCTCGCGGGGAAATCTCTTGCCGGCGACGCCGATTCATTGAAGGAATACACGGTCGGCCTGGATGTATTCGCCAAGCCCTCCAGCTACGATCCGCGCCAGGAATCCGTGGTGCGCATGCACATGGCTCGCCTGCGCCAGAAGCTAGCCGAGTATTACCGGACTGAGGGCGTCGACGATCCCGTGATCGTGGACCTTCCCAAGGGCGGCTTTAAAGTAACCTTCGATCTCAAGCCTCCTCCACCGGAACCGGAGCCTTCCCTGCCCGCCGCGATTCCGTTGCCTCCGCCGCGAAAGAGCTACCAATGGGAGCTGGTTCTCGCCGCGCTCCTGGTAGCGGCGATCGTCGTGGCATCGTATTTCGGCTTACGCCTGCGCCAGGTGGAGCAAACCACACACATGACGGTTCCCACCACGTGGACGCCCGAGTTGCGCGAGTTATGGGCGCCGCTGATCGCGCAGGATCGGCCGCTGGTGGTTTGCCTGGCGACCGAGGCGCGCGCCGACGTCAAGTCCGCGCCCAGCGTCACCGGCCTCGCGACCGCGAACGGCGCATTTCTCCTCGGCCAGTTTCTGGCGAATCGTATCCAGAACGTTTATGTGACCGGCAGCGACGCGCTGACGATGCCGGAGTTGACTATGGGGAATCTGGTCTATCTGGGACAGCCCGCGAATCGATTGGCGGACGCCATGCCGGCCGATCAGCAGTTTGTTTCCGCCCCCGACGGCGTGCGCAATCTGCATCCGAAGCCCGGCGAGCCGGCGCTTTACGGAGATTCGATCTCGCCAGGCTCCAAAGAGGTGGTGGAAAGCTACGGGCTGATCACGCACGTGCCAGGCCTGAACGCCAAGGGCGATATTCTCTACATCTCGGGGAGCCATACCTTCGATGTCACGGCGGGCGTGGAGGCTTTCACCGACCCGGCTTTAGCGAAGACGCTGGTGACGGCGCTCCGCAAACCGAACGGGAGTTTGCCAAAGTATTACCAGATCGTGATCCGCGTCCGCTCCATGGACCAAACCCCCATCGAGATCAGCTACGTCACGCATCGCGTGCTTTCCGCAGCGCGGCCGCCCGGGCGTTTTCACTAGGGGGCTGCTGTTCTTGTGTCCCGCCTCAGTGGTCTGATTCACAACACCAGTCATTCCGAGCGCAGCGAGGAATCTGCTTTTGTTCGTTTGCCGCCAAAAAGCAGATTCCTCGCTGCGCTCGGAATGACTGGACCGTTGGGGGAACAAGGAGAAAGGTGGCAAAACCAGCCTCTTAACGCCCGTCCTCCTGTCTCCTGACTTCTGACTCCTGACTGCCGTCTCCTTTATCCTAAGGACATGCGAGCCACATCGCTTGCGCTCTCCCTATTTCTCGGGACACTTTCCATGACCCTCACTGCTGCCACACCCGATCTCGCCGAACTGAATCGCATGATTGCCCGCTTCGCGCCGGCGGAGTTGAAGGTGGATACGTCGAAATTATCGCCCGGCGACCAACAGGCGCTGAAGAAGCTGATCGAGGCCGCGAAGGTGATCGATGAGATTTTCGTCAAACAACGCTGGGACTGGAACTGGATCCTGATGCGTCAGCTCGAAGGCGACGCGAAACCTTGGAAAGCACCGCTGAACACCGCGAGGTTTCACTACTTCATGCTTAACAAAGGTCCCTGGTCGGAGCTCGACTCCCAGACGACGTTTTTTCCGCCCGAATTCCGTGTCCGCGTTGGGGAATTTCTGATGCCCGTTCCTGCCCGGAACCCGCCCGGCAGCGCCTTTTATCCGGAGGATATGTCCAAAGAGGAATTCGAGAAGTGGGTGTCAGGGCTTCCGGGCGCAGAGAAAGAGAAGGCGCTCGGATTTTTCACGGTAATCGAACGAGACATCCGCTCTAAGACTGATCGCCCCCTCAAAATCGTTCCCTACAGCAGCGCGTACGCGAGCGATCTCGAACGTGCCGCCAAACTCCTGGAAGAAGCCGCCGCGCTCACGCCCAACGCGTCTCTGAAGACCTTTCTGAACCTTCGTGCAAAGGCCTTCCTCTCCGACGACTACTACGCCTCCGACGTGGCCTGGATGAAACTCGACGCGCCCATCGACGTCACCATTGGACCGTATGAAACGTATAACGACGAGCTCTTCGGCTACAAAGCTGCCTTTGAGGCCTACATCACTTTGCGCGACGACGCCGAGACGGCCAAGATGAAAAACTTCGCCGATCACATCCAGGAAATCGAAAACAATCTTCCGCTGGACGCCAAATATAAGAATCCGAAATTGGGGGCGCTTGCTCCGATCCGCGTGGTCAACGAAGTCCTCGCCACGGGCGATGGAGCCCACGGAGTCCGCACGGCCGCCTTCAATCTTCCCAACGACGAACGCATCGTCAAGGCGATGGGATCGAAGCGCGTGATGCTCAAAAACGTTCAGGAAGCCAAGTTTTCGAAGATTCTGGAGCCCATCGCCGGCCGCATGCTCTCCCCTGCTGACCGGAAAAACCTCAGCTTCGATGCGTTTTTTACGCACATTCTGGCGCATGAAATGACGCACGGCATCGGTCCGCAAAACAATGTGCGCCAGAGTCTCAAAGAACTGCATTCGGCGATCGAAGAGGCCAAGGCCGACGTCACCGGCCTGTTCATGCTGCAGTACCTCTTCGATCACAAAATACTCCCGGCCGCCGAACGGCCCTTGTACACCACGTTTCTGGCCTCTTCGTTTCGAACTCTGCGGTTCGGCGTGCACGAAGCCCACGGCAAAGGCATGGCGCTGCAATTCAATTATCTGATCGATAAAGGAGCGTTCATCGCGAAGCCGGACGGCACCTTTGCCGTCGATTTCGCGAAGATCCAGCCTGCCGTGCGGGATCTGGTCCACGATCTTTTAGAGATCGAAGCCGCCGGCGACTACGCGCGCGCGAAAAAAGTGCTCGATGAGCTGGGCGTCATTCGCCCGGCGCTACAGAAGGCAATCGACCAACTCAAGGATATTCCAACCGACATCGAGCCCGTTCGGGAGCTTTAGCCGATTTCAAGTGGAAGGTACCTTTTCCCAGAGGCTCTTAGGGTGTTTTACTTACGTCCCCTGTCGAGCGCGGTATGTTAACATTCGGAGCGAATGGGGCGATGAGCCCTTCTTATAGCGCATGTACGAATCTCTTCCCGATAGCGACGCAGTTTTGGCGCAGTTCAACCGCCTCATCCAGGAACTGCTTCGCGGCGATATGCATCGCAACACCTTCCGGCCGTGGGAGATCGAGTTGCTGCTGGATATTGAGACCTGCAATCTGCGGGAGGCCACCAAGCGCGACACTTTGAAGCGTTATCAGAAGGCCGTGCAGCGCCACATGGAAAAAGGCGCGCGGCTGCCGCTGAAGCTTTCCGAATACCTTGATGCGGTGAAAGCCAAACGTCCCGCTGAAGGCCAGAGCGTCGCGTCGTAGATAAGGGACCGAGCGTACCGCGAGACATCGAGAGCCGCGAGGACGCACGAGTATTCGTTCGCCCGCCCGTTCACTGCTACGCTGGTAGCATGGCCGATGTGAAGAGTGGACGTACCGTTTTCTGCGTCAAATTGCAAAAGGAACTTCCGGGACTAGACGAGGTGCCCTTTGACGGGCATCCTCTGGGGCAGCGCATTTACGAAAACGTTTCCAAGGATGCCTGGAAGCAGTGGGTCGAGCACATGAAGATGATCATGAACGAGTACCGGCTCAACCTCGGCACCCCGGAGGCTCAGGAGTTCCTTCTGAAACAGATGGAAGAATATTTCTTCGGCAAAGGCTCCGAACTGCCGCCGGATTATAAAGCTCCCGAAGCGCACTAGGAGGATGTTGAAAAAGGGGACAGACTACTCTGTCCCTACTCGTAAAACTTATGATTTCACGTTCGAGCGTGGCGTGGACAGAGCGGTCTGTCCCCTTTTTCAACAAGCTCCTAGCCCGCTCCACACCATAACGCCTATCCTTTCGAACCCGGGAAGGGGAGAGCGCTCAATTTTTCGTTGACGCCGTCCACGAACAGCAGATCCCTCGACTTCGCTCGGGATGACCAGCTAGTAGTTTTGCGCATCAAGCGGCCGAGATCGAATACACGGGCGGCAGATTCTCCGCCAGCACGTACCACGTCTCTCCCGCGTCGCGCGTCGCAAAGATGGTCCCGCCCTCGGTGCCGAAATACACGCCCGCGGAGGGATGTGCGTCCGCCGTCATGGCTTCCCGCAGCACGGTGACGTGCGCGTTCTTCTGCGGCAGGCCGCGCTTCAGATGCTTCCAGGTCTTGCCGCCATCGCGGCTGCGAGCCACCGACAGCGCGCCGTTCAAGTTGCAGCGATATTCTGCTCCTTGCAGCGGAACGGTAAACAGGGTCTCCGGCTCGGCGGCCGGCACGGCCAGCCCGAACCCGAAGCGCGACGGCAGCCCGCGCGTGATGTCCGTCCATTTTTTTCCGGTCAGCTTGGCGCGATACACACCGCAATGGTTTTGCTGAAACAGCAGCTCGGGATTGCCTGGATGCGCCAGCAGCTTATGCACGCATTGGCCGACCTCCGGAAATTTGTTGGGGAGAAAATCGGCGCGGACGTTCTGATTGAACGGTTCCCATGTCGTGCCGCTATCGAAAGACCGGAAGGCTCCCGCGGCGGAGATCGCGGCGATGATGCGCCCCTTTCCCAGGCACTGAATCGAATGCAGACACATGCCGCCTGCGCCGGGGTTCCATTTATCGCGCGTCGGATGCAGTGTCAGCGAAGAGACCTGCTCCCACGTTTCGCCCCAGTCCCGGCTGCGAAACAGCGCGCCTGGATCGGCGCCTACATACACCACTCCGGGCTCGTCCGCATGGCCGGGCTCGATATGCCACAGGCGCTTGATGGATTGGCCGGGAACGCCCGTCAGCTCCAGGCCTCTTTCGGAAGGCTTCCACGTTTTCCCACCGTCGGAACTGGCATGCAGATGCGCGCCGAACCATCCGCTGTTGACGGTCGCGTAGACGCGCTGGGGATCGCGAGGGTCCGCGACCACATGATTGATCTCGTTGCCGGGATGATGCGGGCCGTCAATTTTCCAGGTCTTACGATCCTTGCTGCGAGCGCGAAATGCGCCCTTCCGGGTGCCGATCCAGAGCGTGGTTTGGGTGGGCATGGGGTCAATATATCAGGAGTCGAAGGAGACAGAAGACAGGAGACAAGAGAAAAGCAAAGATTCGTCGGGTCATTCCGATACGCGGCAAAAGCAGATTCCTCGCTGCCGCTCGGAATGTCACTCTATTTTTGGAAAGTCGAGCTCCCGTGGGATGACGGCGCGATCTTTCGGGAGTTGGACTTCTCTCTGGCTCCTGAGTTCTGTCTCCTGACTCCTGTCTTCTGCCGTTCCATGTGTTTTGTCAAACGTCCCATCAACCGCTGCTCGCGCCTCCGCAGTGGCTCGGAGTCCTCGAATACCAGGGCAGCGCGCGTCAGCTCCAAAGCCCGCGCGTAGTCCTTCGCGGTATGCTCGAAATATTTGGCGAGCTCCTCGTGGGCCTTCCCTTGGAACGGATTTTTCGATCCCGCCAGATCGTTCCAGATTTCGAGCGCCGCCGCGTCGCACTCCAGTTTACGTTCCAGCGCGGCCAAATCCCATAGAGTGCGAAACAGGAGATCGTCGCGTAACTTGGCGTCGATCGCGCGGCGAAATAACAAACGGGCTTGATCGAGCTCGCCCGCTTCGCGCAGCCAGCGCGCGAGCGCGGCCATCTCGGCGCCGTGCCGGATGGAGGCGTTGGATGGATCGTTAAAGGCCAAGGGCACGATTCCCGTCAGGCATGCCAGCGTCAGAATATCGGTCGCGTTGTGGTGAAACACCGGGACCAGGCGGGCGATTTCCTGGGTGCGCAGATACTCGAAATACAGATAGGGGATCAGCGCGCCCGGGGCGTCGCCCTGGCGCTCCACGCCAAGAATGCGATTCTCCAGATCCACCAGACGGCAGCTATCGAAACGGAGCTTCCACAGGCGGCGCGCGCCGTACAAAAGGTCGAAATGCACGAAGCGCCCGAAAGGATGACGCGCGCGATTCATGCAATAGCGCGTTTCGAGCAGAGGCTGGTCGAAGCTGCGACCGTTGTAGGTGATCAGCACGCGAAACGGCTCCAAGAAACGCGTCAGCGCGTCGAGCGAGCTCGCCTCTTCGCCGTAATCGCGCATGAAGAACTGCCGGACACGAAAGCCTTCCGGAGTGATGTGCCCGACACCGACGAGAAAGGCACAGGTTCCCGTGCCTCCCGCCAAGCCGGTAGTTTCCGTGTCTAAGAACGCCCATTCGCCGGGAGGAACGCCGCGCACGGCGCCGTCGGAAAGAGTTTCGAGCAAATCAGCAGGCAGATCCGCGAGCGCCCCGATGTCCGCGCTCCCATGGCGGCGATGGCGCGCGTAGAACGTCTCTGTCTCATAGTGCTTGCCGACGGACGTCTCCACTTCCTCGCCCGGCAACCACTCTTCCACGTGAAACCGTTCCTCCGAATCGGAACGGGGAGCGTCAAAACCATCGTCCGTGACCGATGTGCCGCGATCTTGTGCGGCATCGAACAACGCGCCAGGAGAGTCCCGAAAGCCCGGAAGACGGGGCTTTTCGTACTTCTCCGCGCAGTCTTCGAGGGTCCGCGCCATGCGGCGCCGCAAGGCGGCCAGCTGCTCCTGGAGTTCCGTCACGCAGCCTCGCCGTTAAGACTCATTTGCGCATTCGCCTTTTGTTTGCCAGCATATCATCCTTCCGCGAATCGCGGAAACAGGTGTTTTCCGGGCCGAAAAACGTATAAAACATTTCCTGTGGAAAATGTCAAATCGTCGAAACCCTTAAAAATCGGGCTTTTTTTGCATTTTCCCCTTTACAGCAGCGGGGCGATCCCTTATGATGCATTAGGAAACGCGTGCCTTGTAGCTGGTTTTGGGCGATTTGGTCCATTTTTGGGACCGCGCGAAGAGTGACGGGACAGACGCGCAAGGTACTTCGGGAGAATCCGTTTTTAGAAAAAGGAGCAATATGGCAGCAAAGCTGACGCAATCGCAGTTCATCAAGAAGCTGGCGGAGACAGTAGAAGTCTCGGCCAAAGTGGCCAAGGCGATGACCACGGCATATGCCGATCTGGCGGTCGCCGAGACCAAGAAGAACGGCATGGCCGTGTTACCCGGTATCGGCCGGCTGGTGCGCGTGGATCGCAAGGCTCGCCTGGGCCGCAATCCGGCGACCGGCGAAACCATCAAGATTCCGGCCAAGAAGGTCGTGAAGTTCCGCGTGGCAAAGGCCGTCAAGGACGCGATCGTTCCGCCGAAGAAGAAGTAAGCGCGATCGCTTAAGGCGTTCCGCTAAGAAAGCAAAACCCCGCGAGGCTCAACGCCAGGGCGGGGTTTGCTGTTTCTAGGAAACCGATTGAGGCCTCGTCCAAACTGCGGACGTGCGCCGGGAAGCCTATGCCTGCTTCTTTTCGTCGGGGGGTGTTGCGGGCGGTTCGCCCTTCAAGGAATCCTTGAAGTTGCGAATGCCTTCTCCCAAGCCTTTGGCTACCTCGGGGATCTTTTTCCCGCCGAACAAGAGAACGGCGACAACCAGGATGACCAACAGCTCAGGCAAGCCGATAGAACGTAACATACGGCCTCCTTCTCTCGACAGCATAGCATACGCTTAACTTATGAGACGGCGCAAGGCCTCCAAAATACCCAAATCCGATACGGCCATCTTCGACCAATCCAAGGAAGTTCGAGCCATCGCACGGGAGCGCGTCGGCATGGTCAAGCCGTCGAAACCTATTCTCCCAAAGGCGGCCCGCAAGAAACCTAAGCACAAGAAGTCGCTGGCCGAGGAAGCGAACGGATCGTAATCGGGCCTGACGTTACGGGGCAATGTTACAAAGGAAGTATGGCGTTCGTGAAGCTGGCGGACTTGTCTCAAGTGCCCGAAGGGACCGCGCTACATGTGGAAATCCGCGACGGGGCCGTGGCGATTTGCAATATCGAGGGCGAGCTTTACGCCATGGACGGTATTTGCCCGCACTCGGGCGGCCCTCTGGGAGAAGGCGCGCTGCACGGCCGGATTCTCGTGTGCCCCTTCCACGCCTGGGGATTCGACTGCGTCACCGGCCTTAGCGACGCCGGCGGTTCGCTGCGCCAGGCCACTTACGCGGTGAAAACCGAAAACGGTGAGATTTTGGCCGATCTGCCGTAGATGACATGAGCCCTGCTGCCGGAGCACGCGGGAAACTATGAATGCCCGAACTGCCTGAAGTCGAAACCGTGGTGCGCTCGCTCGCGCCGAATTTGCCGGGACGCCGGATCATCGCGGCGGAATTCACGTCCCGCCACGTGACGCCGGGCAATCGAGCGGCCCTCGCCAGAAAATTGGCTGGCCGCCAGATTCAGTCCGTCACGCGCCGCGGCAAGCACATTCTGATCGGGCTCGATGAAGGAATACTCGTCGTACATCTCGGCATGACAGGGCAGCTTCTGCTGGATCCACCCGCCTCCAATCACTCTTACGGCGTCTTCCATCTGGATGGGGGACTGCTGATCTACCGCGATCCAAGGCAGTTCGGAAATATTACATTTGTGACCCAGCGTCCCGACGGGTCCTTCCTTGGGAACAAAGGCCTGGCGACGCTTGGCCCGGAGCCGCTCGAAATCAGCCTGGAGGAATTCACGGAGCGCTTAAAGAAACGCAAGACGCGTATGAAGGCGCTTCTTTTGAATCAGACTTTTGTTGCGGGCATCGGGAATATCTACGCCGACGAGATTCTATACGCCGCGCAGGTGCATCCTCTGGCGATCGCCTCGCGCTTAAGCAAGCCTCGTGTCGCGTGCGTCCATCAGACCATGCGCGAGGTTCTCACGCTCGCGATCGAACATGGCGGATCCTCGATCTCCGATTATGTCAACGCCGCCGGCGAGCGCGGATGGTTTCAGATGATGCATAACGCCTACGGACGTGAGGGTGAGCCCTGCCTGCGCTGCGGGGCGTCGATCAAGCGGATTCTCGTCGCCCAGCGAGGCACGCACTTCTGTCCGCAGTGCCAGAAGCGGTAGACCGCGTTCACAAGGGGTGTGGCGCAGGTCTGGCGGCCAGGGCCACGCCGGACGGGTCTAGGAAATCAGCCCCGGCCCGGGGGACGCCGGTTGGGAGGACGGCCGCCCGCTGGCCGGAACGGCTTCCCGGATCGCGGCGGACCGGATGATGGTCTTCCCGAACGCGGAGGCCCAGCGGGCCGGTCAGAGCGAGGCCCGGAAGGCCGCTCTGAACGAGGACCGGAGAACGATCTCTCCGACCTAGGCGGTCCCGATTTAAACGGTCCCGGCGGGCGTCCGTAGGAGCCTTGGCGGGGTCCTCCGCGTGAATCGCGCCGGTCGTCAGATCTGGAGTCCCGCGAGTCCCGGGACCTGGAATCTGGCGGCCTCGACGCAGAGGGACGATCCTCCCGAAGTCCCGAATCTCTGGGTTTGGTGAAGGGTTTAGCCCCGAATCGCTTATCGGGTCTGCTCTCCCGGCGGTTATCGAATTTGGAGCTTCTCGACTTCCCTGCTGCTGCCGGCCGCGAATAGAATGGCTTTGCTGGGGGCGCTGAAATCGGTGACGGCGCCTCGCGAGTTTGGGAATCTTCAACAGGTTGTGCAACGAGCGTCGCAGATACCTTCGAATCGAGTTCCGTCTCAACCGTTCCGGCGCGCCCACCATCATCGGCGTCTTCCCATGTCCTATCACTTGATCCCGTCATCCCGAGCGAAGTCGAGGGACTTGCTGTTAATTCCGAATGCGATGCTGTGGGCCTAAATACAGGCGGCTTCGAAGCAGGCGGCCGCAACGGCTTCCTCGATTCACCGGACTCTGCACCCGCGAATCTTGGAGTTGGTCTCGTCTCGCGGCGGTCGTCAAATCGGCTGCTCGATCCCGCATATTGAGACTTACCCTCTTGTGCTCTCGATCCCGGCGGCCGCGCCTCACGAGGCCCTCCCGCCGACCGGGTCTCGCGCGCATCCGATCTCCCGCCCTGCTTTTGCCGTGCGCTTTCCTGTTTTGCCGTCTCCTGCCGCAGGGCTTCCTGCGCCGCCCTGGCGCGCGCGATCTCATCGGCTACTTCCACCACGGCCTTCATCGTCCTGACGTCGTGAACCCGCACAATGTGTGCGCCGTAAAGAACGGCCGCCGCGACCGCCGCGGCAGAAGCGAATTCGGTTTCGATGGCGGCTTCTCTCGCCAGAAAATGCTTGCGCGACGGACCCACCATGATCGGCAGATCGAGAATGGCGAGCTCATCCAGGCGTCCCAGGATTTCCGAATTCTGCTCCTTGCGCTTGCCAAACCCGAGGCCCGGGTCAATCACGATTCGTTTGCGCTCCAGGCCCTCCCGCACCGCGCGGTGCATGGCTGAGTCGAGCTCCATCGCCAGGTTGGCCATCGGATCCTTGAGCGGGGGCAGCTTGGCCCACGTCTCGGGCGTGCCGCGCATGTGGTTCAGGATCAGCCCGGCGTTGGCTTGAATGACCGCGCGCGCGAGCTCTGGGTCCGCCGTCAGGCCGGTCGGATCGTTAATGATATCGGCGCCCAGCTCCAGCGCCTTGGCGGCCACACCCGACTTATAGGTGTCCACCGATAGCGGAACCGTCAGCCGTCCTTGCAGACGCTTCAGAACCGGAATCAGCCGCCGCAGTTCCTCGGCTTCGCTTACCCGCATAGAGCCGGGGCGCATCGATTCGGCTCCAATGTCGATGATGTCGGCGCCCTCTTCCTCCAGCTCCATGGCGCGCGCGAAGGCGCGGTCGGGATCGCTGTATTTTCCGCCGTCCGAGAAAGAATCGGGCGTGACGTTGAGAATTCCCATCAGCAGCGTGCGTTCGCCCAGTTGCAGGGTCTTGTCTCGGAGTTTCCATTCGTAATGCTTACGGGACATGGGGATAACTCCAGCGTAGCTTGTATTGGCGAGGCGCGCGCGTTTTTCCGGTCCGCCTGCGCGAAAATGGAAGTTCATGGTCGAAACAATTGAGTGGGTTTACGAGGGCGAAGCGCGCGGAGCAGGCTCGCCGGAGGCGGGCGTTATGGGTTCGGTCATCATGATCGATCAGCGCCGTCTTCCCCGCGAACAGGTCTTTGTCACGTGCCGGACGTATGAGGAAGTCGCGGACGCGATCCGCAGCATGGTGATCCGCGGCGCTCCGGCGATTGGCGTGGCCGCGGCCATGGGAGTGGCGCTCGGCGTCCAGCAAGGCGCGAATTTCGAGGTCGTTTGCGCGACGCTCGCGGCAACCCGACCCACAGCCGTGAATCTTTTCTGGGGCATCGAGCGGATGCGAAGGCTGCATCGGTCTCTTGCAGGAGCTTCGCGCGAGGAACGCGTGCGAAGCATGATCCATGAGTCACAGCAGATTCGCTGCGAGGACATCGCCATGTGCCGCGAGATCGGGCGTCACGGCGCGCCGCTTGTGCCGGACGGGAAGACCGTCCTCACGCATTGCAACGCGGGCGCACTGGCGACGGCGGGTTACGGAACCGCGCTCGGCGTGATTCGCGCGGCCGTGGAATCAGGCAAGAAGATCGACGTGTTCGCCGATGAAACGCGCCCGTTCCTCCAAGGCGCGCGGCTGACGGCTTGGGAGCTCCAGCAGGACGGCATCCCTACGACGCTGATCACCGACAACATGGCGGGGCATTTCTTGCGCTCCGGCCGGATCGGCTGCGTGGTGGTCGGCGCTGACCGAATTGCCGGAAATGGAGACGTCGCCAACAAGATCGGGACGTATTCGCTGGCCGTGCTGGCGAAGGAGAACGGAGTCCCGTTTTACGTCGCTGCTCCTACTTCCACCTTCGATCTGACGCTTGACTCCGGCGATCAGATCCCCATCGAACAGCGGTCGGCCGAAGAGGTCACGCACGTCTTTGGAGTTCCCGTCGCTCCCGAAAACATGGCCGTCGAGAACCCAGCCTTCGACATCACCCCGTCGCGGTATGTGTCGGCGATCATCTGCGAGAAGGGCGTCGCGCGCGCTCCTTACCGTGAATCGCTTCGTGCTATTTTGGGCTGATGCGCAAACTCGCTTTCCTATTGTGTTTATTGGGGGCAATGGCCGCGGGCCAGGGCCTCTCCGGCCGCCGCGCGCCCGGATTTTCGCTGCCCGATCCTAATTTCAATCAGCACGATCTTGCCGATTACCGGGGAAAATGGCTCCTGATCGAGTTCATGCGCACGGATTGCCCGCACTGCAAGATGCTCTCGAAGCTGTTGGAATCGACGAAGGGCAAGTATGGCACGAAGTTCGCCGTGCTCGACATTGTGATCGCCCCGCCGGATAATCAGGCTACCGTGAACGCTTACATCGCGGAAAACAAGATCACGAATCCGATTGTTTTCGATCAGGGCCAAGTCGCTCTGGCCTATTTCAAAGCCACGCCAGCGAGGCCCAGCTTCGATACGCCTCACCTGTTCGCGATCGACCCGAACGGCAACATCGCGCGCGATTGGAGCCAGGCAGACGTCGAGGACAAAGTTTTCCCGGGCTTGCTCGATGCCCTCATTAACGGCAAGAAGTAAGCCGTAAGTTTCCGAGAAAAAGGAGGCCTCCGTGAGTCCTCGCATTTCGACGCAGCCGGTCACAAACTCGGTGATCGCGATCATGCTCGGCGGCCTGAGTTTCGCTCAGCCGAACGCCGTACCCAATTCGCAACCGAATCCCTATCGCACCGTCGAAGATCATTTCAAACTTCCGGCGGGCCGCGTCTGGGGCCAGGTGCCGACCGTCGATATCGACAGCAAAGGCCACATCTGGGTGCTCGATCGCTGCGGCGGCACGCGTTGCACCGGGAGCACGCTAGATCCGGTGCTCGAATTCGACGTCTCCGGCACACTGCTTAAGAGTTTCGGCGGCGGGATGTTCGTCTTTCCCCACGGCATCTTCATTGACAAAGAAGACAACGTGTGGACCACAGACGGAGAAGGTAAAGACGGCAAGGGCCAGCAAGTCATCAAGTTCAATCAGGACGGAAAAGTCCTGATGAGGCTCGGCAAGGCGGGCGTGGCGGGCGAAGGTCCAGATACGTTCAATAAGCCGTCAGACGTGGCCATCGCGGCGAATGGCGACATCTTCGTGGCCGACGGCCACGGCGGCGACGATTCGAACGCCCGCATCGTCAAATTCAACAAGGACGGAAGGTTCATCAAAACCTGGGGCAAGAAGGGAACGGCGCCCGGCGAGTTCGATGCTCCTCATTCGCTGGCGTTCGATTCCAGGGGCCGTCTGTTCGTCGCCGATCGCGGCAATAACCGCATCCAGATTTTCGACCAGGACGGGAAATTTCTCGATCAGTGGAAGCAGTTCAGCCGCCCCACCGGCGTGTTCATCGACAAGCACGATGTGCTGTACGTCGCCGATTCCGATTCCGATTCGCTCCGCAATCCCGGCTGGAAGCGCGGTCTCCGCATCGGAGATGCCAAGGATGGAACGGTGAAGTTCTTCATTCCGTATGTGGGGCCGGATCCCGAACCCGGCGTGAACGGCGCAGCCGAAGGCGTAGCGGCCGATGCCGCCGGAAACGTCTACGGGGCGGAGGTCACCAAGCGAAACTTCAAAATGTATGTGAAGAAGTGAGGGTTGCCATGAGAGAAGAAGGAGTCAGGAGCCAGCAGTCAGGAGTCAGAATAAAGAACCTCCGCTGTGCGTGCCTTCCGATAAAACACATCGCGCTTGCGGGAGCTCTCGTCTTGATCCCCGCGGCCCACGCGTTGGCCGAAACCGCGCCGACCAACTCGGCGCCGAACCCCTACAAGACCATCACGGGATGGTTTCAAGTTCCGCCGGGGCGCGTATGGGGCTCGACGGCCGGTGTCGACGTCGATTCTCACGATCACATCTGGGTCGCAGAAAGATGCGGGGCCAACTCCTGCGCGGATTCCAAGCTCGATCCAATTTTCGAGTTCGATCGAAATGGGAAGCTGCTGCGAAACTTCGGCGGCGGCCTGTTCATCTTTCCGCACGGCATCGGGGTCGATAAGGACGGCAACGTGTGGGTCACCGACGGGCAGATGAAGGATGGAAAAGGTTTCCAGGTGTTTAAATTTTCTCCCGAAGGGAGAATCTTAATGACGCTCGGCAAGGCGGGCGTAGCGGGTAATGGACCCGACACTTTCAATATGCCGTCTGACGTCATCGTCGCTCCCAACGGCGATATCTTCGTCGCCGACGGCCACGGAGGGACGTCGAATAATCGCATAGTCAAATTTTCGAAGGACGGGAAATACATCAAGGAGTGGGGCAAGAAGGGAACCGGCCCCGGCGAGTTCGATATCCCTCACGCGCTCGCTTTCGATTCCAAGGGACGGCTCTTTGTTGGCGATCGAAACAATAATCGCATCCAGATTTTCGACCAGGACGGAAAGTTCCTTGATCAGTGGACGCAGTTCAGCCGCCCCAGCGGAATCTTCATCGACAAGCATGACGTGATTTACGTGGCTGACTCTGAGTCGGTGTCGGTTTCGAAGAATCACGATGGCTGGAAGCGCGGCATCCGTATCGGCAGCGCGAAAGATGGCTCGCTGACGGCGTTTATTCCGGACCCGGTGGAGGTCGCGACGACGACCAGCGCGGCCGAAGGCGTCGCAGCGGATTCAAAGGGCGCGATCTACGGAGCCGAGGTTGGGCCAAAGGATCTGAAGAAGTACGTCAAGAAGTAGCAGCCGGAGTTCAACTCAAGTCTTGTCGGCTAGTTGAAGATGGCGTCCACCGCTAACGTGTCGCCGAAGAGCAGAGGGATTTCCTGGCCGGATTGTACGCTACCGTACGCGCATTGGGCGACGAGACTTTCACCACTCGGCGTTCGGGCTCGACCACCCAAAATTCCTTCGCGCCGTTCTCCAACGACTCACCAGCAATAGTATTAAAGAGAACACCTTAAGCTGCCGATTTCCCATTCGTGCAGATAGCTCAAGTCTCGCCGGAGCTCGCCGATGCGGCGGACGTTCTCAGTGATCAGCTTCGTGTCCACCTGGTAAGGCTGGCCGTATTGCTCGAGCCGCACGCCGATCGCATCGAGCGCAAGTTCATGAGCCGCTTGCGCGCTCTGGAGTTCCAGCCGAAGCAACGGAACGCGCTGGCGGCGATTACTCCCGGCGCAGCGGCACGGATTCTCGCGGCGGGAAAGACGCCTCTGAACTTCATCGAGCAGGTGGAATACAACGGCCGCCGCCTGGCGAAGATGAATCTGCCGCCGAGCGCGATTCTCGAAGCTCTGCAGGAATACGACCGCATCCTGAGTCCGGTATTGGCGTCCCTTGCCGAAAACGACGAATCGAATTTTCAGTGGGTGCGCGAGCAACTCCATTTCTGCGTCACGCTGACCCTGAACAACGCGTACTATCAGGTTCGCGAAGCCGAAACTCAATCTTTTTACGAGCTTTTTCGCATCGAGCTGGAATCGCGCAATCTGGAAGAACTGCTGCGGCGATTTCTGGACGCCCTGGTACATGTTTGCCGCGCCGACGCTGGGCGCCTGTACATGCTCAGCGAAGACGGAACCTCCTGGATATTGAGGGCGGGTTCGCCCAAAATGGTCGAACTGGCCGTTCCCAGCCGGCCGGGGCTCTCGAAGAAGCTGTCGCGGCCCCATTACATGAACGGCGACGAACGCCGTCATACCGCCCTCCTGGATGAGAACTGGCATAAGCACTATGCCTGTTGCTGGTCGATTCCTCTGGCCGCCGGGGGACGCACGGCGGGCGTGATGCAGTTTGCATTTGCCAGAACCTACGAGTGGCTTCCGCGCGAACAGGAGTTGCTGGCGGCGGCCGCCGAACGGTGCCTGATGGCCGCGGAAAAGGCTCGTCTGATGGAAGATCTGGCGCGACGTGAGGAACAGGTCCGGCGCCTGGCGGAGCATATGCTGCACGTCGAAGAAATGGAGCGCCGCCGCATCAGCCGGGAGCTCCACGACGAGGCCGGCCAAAGCTTGCTGTGCATCCGCCTGCAGATCGAACTCCTGGAGCAGGCGCTGCCCGACACGGAACACGAATGGCGGGCTAAGCTCGGCGAAGCCAGAGACCTAACGGAACGTACCATTCTCGAAATGCGCCGCCTCATCGCTGCGCTCAGCCCCGCCGTTCTGGAACAGCTCGGCCTGGGCGCGGCGCTGCGCCAGCTAGTCAACCGTTTCCAGCGTTTGAATCCTTGCCGCATCAAACTGCAGCTTTCGAAGATGGGGCGCAGGCTTCCCCAACAGACGGAGGTGATCGCCTATCGCCTTGTGCAGGAATGCTTTAACAATATCGGCAAGCATGCTCAGGCGGCCCACGTAAACATTTCCCTAACTTCCACCGATGGAGTCCTGAAGCTCACGGTAGAAGATAACGGCGTGGGTTTCAAGATCGATGAAGCGCTCGAAAAACGCGAATCCTTCGGTTTATCGGGCATGCGGGAGCGCGTAGCCCTCCTAGGTGGAAAGTTCCAGGTCGAAAGCCGTACAGAAGGTCCCAAAAGGGGTACAAAGATTTCCATCGAACTGCCGATAGCTAAGTAGTAAGGCGTTCGTCAAAAGTGCGTAGGTAGGTCAATACCAAGAGAGAAAGTCGGGCAAAGAGACGCTATGGCCAAGATAAGAATTATGCTGGCGGACGATCACACGCTGTTCCGCCAAGGCATTCGAACCCTGATTTCCGCCGAACCGGACATGGAAGTGGTCGGCGAAGCGTCCAACGGCGGCGACGCCGTCGACAAAGCCAACGAAGCTCGTCCCGACGTTGTCCTCATGGACATCGGCATGCCGGGCCTCAGCAGCTTCGAGGCGACGCGTCAGATCAAGAAGAACCGTCCCGAAACCAAAGTGCTGTTCCTTACTATGTACGACGACGAAGATTATCTCGTGGAAGGCATGGAAGTCGGAGCGAGCGGCTACGTCCTGAAGGACAGCCCCAGCCAGCAGTTGGTCGCGGCGGTGCGTGACATTTGCCGCGGCGGCAGCTACCTCAGCCCCCGGATGCTCTCCCAATTGGTCGACGATTTCCGTAGCCGCATTAAGTCGGCGAACCGCCTGCCTCGCTTCGCGACGCTCACGACGCGCGAACGCGAAGTGCTGAAGATGCTCGCCGAAGGAAATTCGGTCAAGGAAATCGCCTGCGATCTGAACCTCAGCGTGAAGACCGTCGAGGCTCACAAGTTCAACCTGATGCGCAAGCTCGACATTCACAATAAGGCGCAGCTGGTGCAGTACGCCATTCAGAAAAAGATCATCAAGATTCCCAACCTGGTTTAAACAGTCCGGGTTCCACCACCTTTTTAACGTTCACCGCCAAGAACACTTTTGGGCCTCCTTCGGGAGGCCTTTTTTGTTGGAGTGTCCGACGCCCCCGTCGGCCTTTGGGTTATACCCGGCAAGCCGGACCAAGGGGCCGGCGTCCGCAGCGGACCCCGCATACTGATCCATCTGTGAGTCACACTACACTAGGATCATGAAGAGGTTTCTGCTGGGCTTCCTTCTTGGTCTGGTGTTCGCCGGTTTAGCCATCGTCATTCTCTTATTCGCCGCCGTGCGCCTCGGAGGCGGCCGCAAAGTAACCGTCGCCGATAATTCCACGCTGGTCCTGCACATGGAAGGCAATTTGCCGGAGCAGGCGCCGGTCGACTACGGCTTGCCGTTTCTCTCCCAACAGCAACCGCTCAGCGTCGCGGAGAACTGGCAGTTGCTGCGCAACGCCGCCGCCGATCCGCACATCAAGGCGATTGTGCTCGAGCCTCGCGGTTTGAGCGTCGGATGGGCCAAGCTCGAGGAACTGCGCGGCGACCTCGTCAACTTCAAGAAATCCGGAAAGCCCGTATACGCCTACTTGCGAGGCGCGGGCATGCGCGAATACTACGTGGCGACCGCGGCCGACCGCATCTATGTTTCGCCCGAGGACGAACTCGACGTAAAAGGCATGCGTGCCGAGCTCACCTTCGTCAAAGGAACGCTGGACAAGCTGGGCGTGCAGATGGAATTCGAGCACGTCGGCAAGTACAAGGACGCGCCGGACATGTTCACCAAAACCAGTTCGAGCCCGGAGACGCGCGAAGTGATCAACGGTCTGCTCGACCAGTTCTACGGCGATTTCGTGAATACCGTGGCCGAGAGCCGCAAGAAGAAGCCCGAAGAAGTGCGCGCCCTGATCGATAACGGTCCGTTCGTCGGTCCGGAGGCTCTTCAGGGCGGCCTGGTCGATGAACTTGCTTATGAGGATCAAGTCTTCGGCCAGTTGAAGGATAAGCTCAAAATCGGCGACGCGAAGATTAACGAACGCGACTACGCGAGGCTACCGGCTCCGGCGGGCGTGGAAGGCGACACGCACATCGCGTTGCTGGTAGGGGAGGGAGATATCATCCGCGGCGCGACCAACGACGGTCCCAGCCCGAACATGATCACCTCGGCCGGCATGACCAAGCTGATCCGCCAGGTGCGCGACGACGATTCCATCAAGGGCGTCATTCTGCGCATCGATTCTCCGGGCGGCGACGGCATCGCCTCCGACGACATTCTGCATGAAGCCAAGCTTCTCAGCCAGAAGAAGCCGACCGTGATTTCCATGTCCGATCTGGCGGCCTCCGGCGGCTACTTCATCGCTATGACGGGCGATCCCGTGGTCGCCTATCGCGCCACGGAAACCGGATCGATCGGCGTCTTCTTCGGCAAACCGAATTTGCGCGGCTTGTACGAAAAGATCGGGCTTAAAACGGAGCTCATGACGCGCGGGCGCTTTGCCGATATCGATACCGTTACGGCGCCGCTCAACGACGCGCAGCGAGCCAAGCTTCGCACCGAAATCGAACTCTTCTACAAATCTTTCGTGGAACGGGTCGCGGGTGCGCGCAAGCGCAACTACGACTACGTTGAGCCACTGGCGCAGGGGCGTGTGTGGACCGGCGCGCAGGCTAAGCAAAACGGGTTGGTGGACGAAATCGGAGGGATCGATCGCGCCATCGAAATGGTGAAGCAGCGCGCGAAAATCGCGGCCGCGGAAAAGATCACACTGGTGCCCTATCCGCCGCGGCGCAGTTTGTTCCAGGTTCTGATGGATCGCGAGCAGCTCGCGGAACTGGAATCGTACATTTTCGAATCCCGCCTGGATTCCCGGATTGAGAGCAAACTAAACGGGCTCACCGGCGATCCCGCGGTGCGCTCTCTGATTCACTCGCTGGTGCGGGGGGCTCGAACCTATGATGGGACGCCGGGCGGCCTCCTGAGCCTCATGCCCTACAGCGTCATCGTTCGCTGAACTTCCGGATCGCGCGTCGCGGGAAACCCGGCGGGGAGGCGCAGACCGCTCCATTCCTCGCACAGCAAAATCGAATTCGCGGGATTATTTGAAGCGTACTTCATGCTGGACGGTCCGATCAGCCGGCTGAGATCTTCTGGAAGCCGGTCGCGAAGCGCGCTGATGTCCTGCGAAGCCGTGTATTGAACCCCCCGAATCGAATACGAGTAATAAAGAAGATTCTTCTCCGTCTCGGTGACGAGCGCATCTCCCAAACGGCCCGTCGCATGGATCTGGAGCCGGCGGCGCTGCTCGCGCTTTTCGGGCGTTGCCCGGCGGCGTAAGGCGATCCACACACCCAGTACGATTAGCCCCGCCGTAAACAGCGTAAGAACGGTGATCTCAATTTGGATCCGGGACATCTAAAATATGCGATGCTCGTTTCGGCGAACGGCGTTCCGGGAAATCGGCGCAAATCCACGATAGCGGTACGCGCTCCGCTCGATTATAGCCGAAGAGGTTATACTAAAGTCTAAATCGCCCATGACAGCCTGGACCGTGCTTTTTTCTCCTCTCCTGGCCGCCAGCTTCTTACCCGCGTCGGCAAGCAAGTTCGTGGACAGCCTGTTGGACGACACATTCACCGATATTTACCGCCTGCAGCCGTTCGATTACGCGATCCTGGTGCCGTACTTCGCGGTTCTCATCGTTCTTTCCGTCTACGGCCTGCATCGCTATCATATGATCCGCGGGTACTGGAAGTACCGCAAACAGATGCCTACGGAGGCCCCGCAGCGCTTCGAACAGCTGCCGCGGGTCACCATTCAGCTGCCGATCTATAACGAACAGTACGTCGTCGAGCGCTTGATCGAGGAAGTCAGTAAGATCGATTATCCTCGCGAGCTATTGGAAATCCAGGTGCTGGACGATTCCACCGACGAGACGCACCGGTTCACGGAACGTTTGGTCGCCGAGTACAGGGCCGCCGGGCTTCCTATCGAGTACATTCACCGGACCAACCGGAACGGCTACAAAGCGGGCGCACTGCAGAACGGTCTGCTCACCGCGACGGGCGAAGTGGTCGCGATCTTCGACGCCGATTTCCTGCCGCCCTCCGATTTCCTGCAAAGAACAGTGCATTATTTCGCCGACGCCAAGGTCGGCATGGTGCAGACGCGCTGGGGTTATCTCAACCGGCATTACAACGTGCTGACCGAAGTTCAGGCCATGCTGCTCGACGGCCACTTCGTACTGGAGCACGTCGCGCGTTCCGGTGCGGGCAAATTCTTCAATTTCAATGGCACGGCGGGCATCCTGCGGCGCTCCATGATCGACGACGCGGGCGGCTGGCAGCACGACACTTTGACCGAGGACTCCGATCTTAGCTACCGCGCGCAGTTGAAGGGCTGGAAATTCGTTTACGTCCCGTCGATCGAGTGCAAGTCGGAGCTGCCGGTGGAGACCTACGGCTTCCAGGTGCAGCAATCGCGGTGGGCCAAGGGTCTGACGCAGGTGGCCATGAAGCTCCTGCTGAGGATTCTGAAATCCGACGTTCCTTTCAAGGTGAAGGCCGAGGCGTTCTTCCACTTGACGCCGAACATCTCGTATCCGTTAATGATCGTCGTAAGCGCCTTGATGCTGCCGGTCATGATCGTGCGCTTCTATATGGGATGGTTCCAGATGGTGGTGCTGGATCTGCCGCTGATCATTGCTTCCTTCTGGTCGATTTCCGCGTTCTACGTGGTCGCCCATAGGGCCATTTTTCCGAACACTTGGAAGCGCGCGTTTCTGTTCCTGCCAGCGCTGATGGCGGCGGGCGTCGCGCTCACCATCGTCAACTCGAAGGCCGTGCTGGAGGCTCTGTTCGGATATGAGACCAGCTTCGCGCGCACGCCGAAATACGCCATTGGCAGCTCCCAAAAGGTCAAGCTCACGAATGTGCAGTACCGGCGCCGCAGCGGCTGGCTGCCTTATGCCGAACTCGCCGTGGGCACGGGATTTCTGGCGATGACCGCGTTTGCTGTGGAGAGCTTCAACTATCTGGCGGTTCCTTTCCTCCTGCTGTTCGTGAGCGGCTACTACTGGGCCGGCGTCACGACGCTGTGGGAAGAATATCAGGGCAAGCTGGCCTTCGAACGGCAGCGTGCGCTGGCGGCCGCGGCCGAACAAGTCAAGGCCTAGCGGGTCTGGAAGACTTCTTTTTCGGTGGCCTACGCAATTCGGCTTGCGCTTTCTTCGGAAGCTTGACGAGAACCATTTCGTAGGCGTCCCGCAATAATTGCTCCAATTCCCGCCGAGGAATGGCGTCCACCGATTCGAGCGCCACCCAATGCGCCCGGGCCAGATAAGGCGCCGGCACGATTCCAATTCGCTCCACCAGTTCCGCGAAGACCACCGGCGAACATTTCATCGACATGCATTGCGAGATACTGTGCTCCGACGGCTCGAGCACGATGGTTGCAAACATCTTGCCGCCGATCTTGAACACCAGATCATTCCCCCACGGGACGTGCTCGGTGACCCGCGGGAGCGACAGGCAAAATCGGCGAATCCACTTCGTGTCCATTTAGACCTTCATTTCAACGATCGTCGCGCCGGAGCCTCCCTCTTCGGGCGGCGCAACATAAAACCTCTCCACGTGTGGGTGCGCCGTCAGCAGTTCGGCGACGGCTCTCTTCAAAATTCCCATGCCGTGCCCGTGTACGATGCGGATACGCTCCACTTGTGCGAGCGCCGCGCTATCCAGAAATTTGTCGACATTTTCGCGGGCTTCTTCCGCGCGCTGGCCGACCAGATTAATTTCGCGATAGGGAACCGCGAACGCCGGCCCTTGACGAAACGTTACGTCGCGGCGCGCGGCCGGAGCGGGGCTCGTGTCAGGCAAAACCTCCTCGACGTCGGCCGCCGATACCTGCATCTTGAGAAATCCGGCATCCACTTCGATGAGCCCGTTGGCCATCAGGCGGCGGATGGTCGCAGGCTGGCGCACTCCTTTCAAGCGGACGCGGGCGCCCGGTTCGAGACGAAGCGAGGGAGTTGCCGCCGCGGCATGTGTCGCGCGCGCGGGCGCGGCAACTTTTTCGACCGCTTCCTGAAATTCGCGGCTGGTTTTCGCGACCTTCGCACGAGCCTTCTGGCTTAATTCGCCGATGGTCTCTCTCGCGCGCTGTTCGAATTCCACGGAAAGTGCTGCGGCTTGCTGCTCGATTTCGCGGATCTTCACCGCGAACTTCTTCTCCCAGCCTTCCTCCAGGGATTTCTCGCGCGCGGCCACCTTGTTCTCTCGCTCCGCGAGAGATCGGCGCTCCTGGTCGAGTTCCGTGAGCTTCCGGTGCATTTCGCTCAGGAAGCCGGCGATGTCGCGTTCGGATGTACTCAAACGGCCGCGCGCATCCTCGATCAGCTTCGGATCGAGACCCAGGCGGCTCGCGATGTCGAGGCCGGCCGACTTGCCTGGCGCGCCAAGTTGGAGAACGTACGTCGGATCGAGCGTGCTTTCGTCAAAACCCATCGAGCCATTCTCCACTCCCTCTGTGGAGGCCCCGTAGACTTTCAGCGCCATCAGATGTGTCGACGCGATCGTGAACGCGCCACGCCGCCGGATTGCATCCAACACGGCCACGCCCAGCGCGCCTCCTTCTTCAGGGTCGGTCGCGCGACCAAGCTCGTCGATCAGCACCAGCGACCCCGCCGTCGCGTGTTCCAGCATCCCGCGGATCGCCACGATGTGCGCGGAAAAAGTGCTCAAACTTTCTTGAATGGATTGATGATCGCCAATGTCGGCCAGCACTTCCTCCAGCAGCGGAAATTCAGCGTCGCTCGCCGGCACCGGCAATCCGGCGTGCGCCATCAGCGTCAGTAATCCCGCCGTTTTCAGCGCGACCGTCTTCCCTCCGGTGTTCGGACCGCTAATCAATAGCGTGCGACGCCGCTCGTCGAGTTCGAAGGAAACCGGCACGACCGATTTCCTCTGCTGACGCAGAATATCCTCCAGCAACGGATGGCGTGCCTCGCGCAAGATCAGGCGTCGCGTGTTTTCCGGGCTGATGCGCGGGACACAACAACGATAATCGAGGGCGAACTCGGCTTTCGCGAAAATCAAATCCAGATTCGCCAGCGCGCCCATGGACGCACTGATTTGCGCGGCGTGCGTCCGCAAGCGCGCCGTGAATTCGCGCAGGATGCGATGCACTTCACGGGCTTCTTCCTCGGAAAGCCGCACCAGTTCATTGTTGAGTCCGATGGTTTCGAGCGGCTCGACGAACAACGTGCGGCCGCTGCCGCTCGCGCCATGGATCACGCCGTCGACGCGGCGTTCGCGGCCTGTGACCACGGGCACCACGAAGCGATCGTTGCGGATGGTGACGAAATCCTCCTGCAGCGTTCCATCCTCGTGATGCTCGCGCAGGAATTTTTCGAGCGAGCGCTGAATTGCACCGCGCTGGCGTTCCACCTCGCGGCGGAGGCGTCCCAGAGCGACGCTCGCGTGATCGGCCAGCGTGCCGTCCGGCAGGATCTTTCCCGTCAGGTCGTTCGTCAGTTCTCGCAGATCGGCGATTTGCGCGGCATGCACGGCCAAGCGCGGGAAGCGTTCGCGCGCAGCCAGCAAAATCGAACGCGCCTCCGCGGCCTGATCGAGCAAACGCGAAATTTCAGCGATCTCGCGTCCTTCGAGCGTCGCGCCTTCGATTCGCAGGCGGGCGATGGCGGCGGCGGGATCGGCTCCGCCGCCGAGATTCAGCCGGATCGCGGCGCCTCGCGTCGCGGGCTGCGGCTGCGAGGCCGCGCGCAGATAAGTCATCCCCTCGCCCGCGTCGGCAAGGGCTGCCTCGATGGCCGCGCGGTCGTTGGATGGCGCGACTTGTTCGAGCGCCGCGCGCCCCAGAGGGCTGCGCACGGAGCGGCCAACCAATTCGCGCAGGGCGTTGAACTCAAGCGCCTCCGGAACCCTGAGCTCAGACGCCTCCGGAACTTCGACCTCAAGCGCCTTCGGCGCTGTGAACTCCGGCGTCCGAAGAGGATCGAATTCAGACGTCTTTTCGACGGACATCGCCATAAGCTCTTTCCACGGCTTCGAGTGTACCGGGCGTGATCTTGTATTCGCCCAGTTTTGCGTGCGGCACCCACTCCACGCGGCTTACATCGTCGGCCGCGCGCGGCTCGCCGCCCGTCACTTTGCACACATAGTCGACCAGCACGTAATGGTACTCGGCTCGGCCCTGGTCGTCGCGCATGATGCGTTCGAAGATGTCGAAGCGGTATGCCGGTTCCACCTCCAAACCGGTTTCCTCGCGCACTTCTCTGCGCACTGCGTCCTCGATCCTTTCGCCGGTTTCGAGCAGGCCTCCGGGAAGCGACCAGTAGCCTTTCAAGGGCTCACCCGCCCTTTCGACAAGCAGGATCGAGTCGCCGTCGAAAATCAACGCGCCGACGCCCAGCAGAGGATACGGTGGGTAGCGGCGGCTAATAAGGCAGCGCCCCTTTCACGCCCAATCGCACGCGAAACAGCGACGTTCGCGCCGTGATGTAAAGCGTTTCCAAGTCGGGATCGCCGAACGCCAGGTTCGACGGCGGCTCGGGCAGCGGCACGGTGCCGAGGAGTTTCGCGCCGCCCGCAGCCGGCGGCGCATAAACCAGAACCGCATTCGCGGCGACGTACAAGTTTCCGTTCACGTCCGTCCGCAGTCCGTCGGGGACGCCCGGAATATTTTCGATGACGACGCGTTCGTTCGAAGCTCCGCCTTTTCCGTCCAAATCGTAGGCGCGCACAGCCCGCCGGTCGGAGTCGGAAACGTATAAAGTGCGGCCGTTCGGCGCGAGCGCAATCCCGTTGGGGCGCGTCTTCCACCGGCCGATCGCTTCGATCTCGCCCTTCGGAGTAATGCGATACACGCCGTAAAAATCCAGCTCCTTGGCGTCCTCCTGCGATCCGAACGCCGGGTCCGTGAAATACACGTGACCATCGCGGCGCACCACAATATCGTTCGGTGCATTGAAACGCTTGCCTTCGAAGCGCGCGGCCAGCACCTCGACCCTGCCCTTCTTATCCGTGCGCGTCACGCGACGCTGGCGGAACTCGCAGGTGTAGAGGCGGCCCTCGGTATCGAATGCCCGGCCATACGCTCCGCCCGGTTCCGTGCCTGCTTCCTCGTCGCCCGCGCCCGGCATCCACTTATGCAGCCGGTCCACGGGGACGTCGCTATAGAGCAGAAATCCTTCGTAGGACCACACGGGTCCCTCGGCGAAATGCAGGCCTTTCGCGATGCGTTGAACCTCAATGTGATCGAAATCCTGAGCTTTGAGCCCGGCCTCGGCGGCGATCGCCGCACTAACGATAAATAGAACCAGAAAGAGCCGTGCCCTCACGATAGAAACTATATCGCATGGATAGCTGCTCGGACGGCACACTCGCATCGCCGTAGGCAGTACAATGAAATGCATGGAAGCCAATAAGAAGATCACCTGGGCCATGGTTGGTCTGGCGGCTGCCGCCCGTCTGATTCCGCATCCGTGGAATTTCACGCCGCTTGTCGCCCTGGCGTTGTATGCGGGCGCACGCTCGCCGAAGCTGCGCACGGGTATCGGGATCACGCTCGCGGCGTTCGTCCTGAGCGACGCGGTTCTGGGCTTCCATAAGGGAATGTGGTTCGTGTACGCAGCCGCGCTGATTCCGGTGCTGCTCGGTGCCCTGCTGCGGCGTCACGAGAGCCTGGGAACGGTAGCCGCGGCGGGACTCCTCTCAAACCTCTCATTCTTCGCCATCACCAATTTCATGGTGTGGACGGGTTCGATGTACCCGCATACGATGGCCGGGCTCGGCGCCTGTTTTACCGCCGCCATTCCGTTCTACGGGAACCAATTGATGGGCGATGGTCTTTTTATCGCCGTGCTGTTCGGTCTCGATCCGCTGGTGCGGCGCTGGGCGCGTCCGGCTTTGCAGACCGCCTAGACGCAGACGGCTGGACACACTTCCGACTCCTGTCTTCTTCTCCTGAGTTTTGGAAGTTCTTTCAACCCCGAATGTTATTCTGATTCAAGTGTCCTTGCCGTTGAATTTCCATCTGGAGCACTACGACGGGCCCCTCGACCTGCTGCTGGATCTGATCCGCAAGCAGCAGATCGACGTCTACGACATCCCGATCGCCCAGATCACGTCGCAGTATTTGGATTACATGAAGAAAGCGCTCGAAATGGATATCGAGCTGAGCGCCGAGTTTGTCTATATGGCGGCGACCCTGATCCAGATCAAGTCCAAGATGCTGCTGCCCAGGGATCCGGAGCTCGAAAAAATGCAGCCCGAGGACGATCCCCGCAAGGAATTGGTCGACCGGCTCCTGGAGCATGAGCGATTTAAAACGGCGGCGGAGATGCTGCAGCAGAAGCGGGTGGTGGAGGAGGCGGCGTGGTCGAATCCGCAGATCGAGCGTTTCCTGGCGGAAGACGGCATGGAGCCCGGCCTGAAGGTAACGCTGTTCGACCTGGTGAAGACCTTCCAGGACGTGCTGGAGCGCGCGAAACAGCGTCCGGTCTATGAAGTTTCGGGCGAAGAAGTATCGGTGCCGGACATGATCCGCTATATCGGCAAACTTTTTGAGCGGGAGCGCCGGAACGAGATCATCTCCGCTCGCGAATTGTTCGAACGGCAGAAGAGCCGCCGCGGAATGATCTGCCTGTTCCTGGCGCTGCTCGAACTGGTGAAACTCCAAGCCATCGGCCTGGCGCAGAGCGAGGCATTCAGCGAAATCGGGTTGAAGCGCCTGCCGGGGTTTGAAGCGGTGTTCTCCTCCGGACAGATTACGCCGGCCATCGACGAAGGATATCATTAGACGGCCATGGAAGACAGACGGCAATGGAAGAACTAGATGTAACCAAACTCGCCGAGGAGAGGCCCGCGGCCAGCGACGACGCGCAACTCAGGGCGATCCTCGAAGCGATCGTGTATGTGACCGACGAGCCTCTTTCCGCGCAGCAACTCGCGGCGGCGCTCGAACGCCCCCTCGACCTGGTGAAGCGGCTTTTAGATGAGTTAGTCGCGGAGTGGGCCAAGCCGGAACATGGCCTGGCGATCCGCGAAATCGCGGGCGGCTACAAGATGTCGACGAAACCGGAACATCATGAGGCCGTGCGCGCTTTCGTCAGGAAGCTTACGCCCCCTCTCAAGTTGTCGCTGCCCGCCCTGGAAACGCTGGCGGTGATCGCCTACAAGCAGCCGGTGACGGCGCCGGAGATCATGGACATTCGCGGCGTGCAGGGTGCGGGCGTGCTGAAGACACTCCTCGACCGCAAGCTCATCGCCGAATCCGGGCGGAAGAACGTGGTCGGCAAGCCGATCCTGTACAAGACCACTAAGGAATTCCTGGTTCAGTTCGGCCTGAAGGATGTGAACGAGCTGCCTACGCTCAAGGAGTTCGAGGAGCTCGCGCGGATGGAAATAGTGGAGCCGGAAGCCGCTCAAGCCAATCTGCCGCTCGCCGAAAGCGCGGAATCTCAGGCCGCCGACGCGGCCGCAAATGCGGAAATGCCCGCTGGAATGGAGACCATAAGGGAAGCGCAGACGGATGCGGAAACGCCGGTATCGGCCGAAGGGAGAGCAACGGAGAGCGATGGCTGAAAAGCGGCCCAAGGCAAAACGTCCGCGGCCGGGAAAGAGAAGTCCTCGCTCGCCGAATCGGCATGGAGTTGTTTCTCCTGCGGCTTCCCCAGACGATGTCGAGCCGCGGAGTGTTCAACCGCAGAGTGTCGAGCCGCGGAGCGAGGATGAGAGTCGGACCGAGACCGGGGATCCCGAAGAACCGTCCCCTGGTACTGAACGGCTCCAGAAGATTCTTTCGCGGGCGGGCGTGGCCAGCCGGCGCAAAGCCGAGCAACTGATCCTCGAAGGCCGCGTGACCGTGAATGGAAAGACGATCACCGAACTCGGGTCGAAAGCCGATCTCGCGCACGACCACATCAAAGTGGATGGGACTCTACTGCGCGCTCCCAAGCACAAGGTCTACATCGCTCTGAACAAGCCTAAGAACTGCGTCACTACGGTTTCCGATCCCGAGGGCCGCGAAACCGTGATGCACCTGATGCGCGGTGTCCGCGAGCGCGTGTTTCCCGTGGGACGCCTGGACTACCAGAGCGAAGGCCTGCTGCTGCTGACCAACGACGGCGAGTTCGCGCACCGCATTACGGCTCCCTCCAATCACGTCACGAAGGTTTACGTCGTCAAGGTAAATGGCCCGTTGACCGAGGAACAGGAACGCGCCTTCCGCGAAGGTGTTCCGATGCATGGCCGCAGGACCGCTCCGGCCGAAATCAAAATGATCAAGTCCGGCGTCAATCCGTGGTACGAGGTCAAGCTCGCGGAGGGCCGTCAGAATCAGATCCGCGTGATGTTCCAGAATTTCGGGCGGCTCGTGGAAAAACTTCGCCGCGTGAAGATCGCGTTCCTGGATTTAGACGTCCCGCCGGGGCGCTATCGCTCGCTCACGCCGAAGGAAATCGAGCGATTCAAGAAGCTTTTGAAGCTGGAATAGTCTGCGCTCCCGTCCAATCCCAGTCCATTCCTCTCTCTGTAATACCCATGCTAGAATAGCGGTGTGATTCGATCCTTTCGGGATCGCGAGACAGAAGATCTGTTTCATCGTGAGGCGTCCCGTCGATGGGCAAACGTAGCCCGGGTCGCTTTGCGCCGGCTCCGGCTGCTGAACCGGGCGCGCGTCTTGGCGGATCTCCGGGCGCCGCCGGGAAATCAGTTAGAGGCGCTCAAAGGAAATCGGGCCGGGCAATATAGCATTCGCGTGAACGACCAATATCGGATCTGCTTTCGCTGGGAAGACGGCGATGCCGATGTGGAGCTGACGGATTACCACTAGCAGGGAGGCGGTATGGCTAGACGAAAAATAAAACTTGCTCCCGTGCATCCGGGTGAAATCCTACGTGAGGATTTTATGGCGCCGTTGAAACTGTCCATAAATGCGCTGGCGCGCGCCTTGCGAGTTCCTCCCAACCACGTGTCCGGAATCGTGAACGAAACGCGCGGGATCAGTGCGAAAATGGCGCTGCGCTTGGCCCGGTATTTTGGGACCACGCCGGATCTATGGTTGGGTTTGCAGTTGGATTACGAATTGGACGTGGCTCGCGACGACGCCGCTGCGCAGATTGAACGCGAAGTCCTGCCGCGGGCGAGCTAGCTCGCCTATCTCGACGTACACGGCGCCGGATTCCAGCCCGCGGCATCGGCTTGCTTTTTGAAGTTCACGGCCGTTTCGTACTTACTCGTGAGATACGTCGGATCTTCCAAGGTGATCGAATCGATCAGGTAATCGCCCGTGGCGTCCTTAATCACGTCGAAATATTCAGTCAGCACGGCATTGGCGCTGTAGGGAACGCCGTTCTTCTGCAGGTACCCAGGCTTGAATTTCGTCGTGACCACCTTCAGCGCGCCGCTCGGAACATCTCTCGAAAACAAGCCGTTCCCGAACGCCACGGTGTCCCAGGAAGCTTGGGAGACGCCCTGCCAATCGCCGGCCTGACCCCCGGGAGCGCCAAAGCTGAACACACGCGTCTGCTGTCCGGCGTCGGTTTCGAGCTTCAGCGTCCGGTCGTCCGTCCAGGTGATATGGATGCGTTCCGGCACGCGCATGATGTTCGGGGCGCCGTAGCTGCGGCATTGCTCCCCGGCCGCCTCATCCTTGGCGGGGTCCCAGGCGTCGGCCAGCTTACGGGCCTCCGCGTTGATCGGAATGCCCTGGTAGTCGCCCTTGGGAGGAACGGTCATGCGCCAGCGCCAGTCGGTGGTGACGACCGCGGCCCAGTAGCCGGTCAGATCGATCGGCGCGGCTTCTTTCGGGGCCTTGGGCGGCTGAGGGGCGCCGCGTCCGCCGCCGCCGCGTCCCTGACCAAAGGCGACGGTCGCGCTGAAGAGCAGGAAAATCGAGAAGAGCAAGTAAAACGTAGAACGATTGTGGCGCACGATCAGCACTCCTGTCAGGGTCCCAACACACTGTGAGTCCAAGTTAGTTTACCAAGTCGCGGGCTGACAATTCATAGAGCGCCGCCTGACATGCCAGACCCGCGATTCTACTGCGATTTACAACGTCGGCCGGTGGCTGTACCATCTATAGACAGTTATGAAGACGGTTATCAAATCAAGGGCGTTACTTCTTGGCACGCTTACGCTCGCCCAGATGATGTTCGCGCAGAATTTCCCGCCGGGAGCGCCCGGCATCGATCTTACCGGCGACTACACGCCGTCCCGCGAGCTGGATCCCGGCTTGGGAACCGCCGCCGGAATGCTCGTGGATTACGGCGGTATCCCGATCAACGAAGCGAGCCGCATGTACGCGCTCGCTTGGAGCGCGTCGCGCATCACGGTCCGCCAGCAGCAATGCGCCGGCTACGTCCCGCCGTACATGTTCGTCGCGCCGGGGAATTACCGGATCTTTGAGGAACGCGATCCCTTGAACCAGCAGCTCACTTCGGTGAACGTGTACGGCCAGATCGCCGAAGGACGTCACGAGATCTTCCTCGATGGGCGACCGCACCCTCCCGCGTGGGCGCCGCATACGTTCACGGGATTTTCGACTGGCCATTATGAGGGACAGATCCTCGCGGTGGAGACCGACCACATCAAGCGCGGCTGGATTCGCGCTCCTGGCGTGGCTCAGAGCGACGAAGCCACGGTCCACGAATATTTCATCCGCCACGGCGACCGTATCACGATTTTTTCGGTCACCACCGATCCCGTGTATCTCACCGAGCCGTTCGCCAAAGTGCAGGTGCTGCTGCGCTACGGCAAGGACCCCAACGGCTGGCTGTACGCCTGCGACGATAGCGAAGAGATTCAGGGCAAAGCCGCGGACCGCGTGCCGGCGCACCTGTTTGGTGAAAATCCGTTCCTCAAGGAATATTCCCAAAAGCGGCAGGTTCCGCTGCTCGGCGCGCTGGGCGGTCCCGAAACCACACGCCCCGAATTCGCGGCCAAGCTCAAGACCGCAACCGAAGCGGAAGCGCTTGCCAAAATTGTTCCCTCCAAAGGTCCCGAGATGGCGAGCCAGGCGAATGATGCTGCCCCGAACGATGGCGAAATTCATGTGTGGCCCATCCAAGGGAACGTCTCCCTGCTGGTGGGCGACGGCGCCAATATGACCGTGCAGATCGGACCTCAGGGCCCCTTCCTTGTCGATACAGGCGCCGGAAAGCTTACCGACAAAATCATTGCCGCGGTCGCGAAGCTGTCACCGCGCCGGATTCAGTTTGTGGTCAACACCAGCGTTCATGCCGATCACACCGGCGGCAACGTCGCGATCCACGCGGCGGGCCAGGACCCCAGCCTCTTCGGATCGTTCTTCTCGAACGGACGTCCGGATGCCGGCGTTTTCGCGACCCTGATCGCCCATCAGAACGTGCAGGACCGGATGATCGCTGAAAAGATCGTCCCGCCGGACGGCTGGCCGATCGACACCATCATTCAGGACCGCCGCCGCAAATTCCACAACGGCGAAGGCGTGGAGATTTTCTGGATGCCCAACGCCAGCACCGATGGCGACGTCATCGTGCATTTCCGCAAATCCGACGTGATCGCCACCGGCGATATCTTCGACACCACGCGCTATCCCTTCATCGACATCGCCAAGGGCGGAAGCCTGCAAGGCGAGATCGCCGCGCTCAACTTCATCCTCGACCGCACTTTGTACGAGCACGACGAAGACTTCGGCACCATGATCGTTCCCGGCCATGGCCGCATCTGCAACGAGTTCGAAGTCGCCGAGTACCGCGACATGATCGTGATTATTCGGGATCGCATTCAAGCCATGATCAACAAGGGCGCGACGCTCGCCCAAATAATCGCCGCGCGCCCCACCATCGATTACGACACTCGCTTCGGCGCGACGTCTGGTCCGTGGACCACGGATATGTTCATCGAGGCCGTGTATACGAGCCTGAAAAATCCGCCCGTCAAGAAATGACGAGAAGGAGTAGCAGGCCTTTGTTGACATAGGCTGTCGGGTCCGTCATAATTCCGAGCCATGGATCAAAGTAAATTGCAATCGCTCACGCGGCGTGACATGCTCTCGGGTTTGGCCGCACTCGGAGCGGGTGGAATGCTCGCGGGCAGCCGCCTGATGGCACAGGCGCCGGGTGGCGCGACGCGGCGCATCGACGTGCATCATCACTTCGCCAGCCCTGAACTCATCAAGATCATGGCGGAGAAGAAAATGTCGGGTTGGCAAACCTGGACGCCGTATTCGCCGGCCAAGGCCATCGAGGACATGGATAAAGGCGGCGTGCAGGCGTCGATGATCTCCATCACCACGCCCGGCATCTGGTTCGGGTCCGCCGAGGAGACCCGGCGCTTGGCGCGCGAATTGAACGAATACGGCGCCAAGATGGTCTCCGATTTTCCGGGCCGCTTCGGGCTGTTCGCCGTGCTCCCGTTCCCCAACGCCAGGGATTGCCTGAAGGAAATCGAATACGCGTTCGACACGCTGAAGGCCGATGGCGTCGGACTGATGAGCAGCTACGGAGATAAATGGCACGGCGACGCTGCGTTTGCCGACGTATTCCGCGAGTTGAACCGCCGCAAGACGATCGTCTACACCCATGCCCAAGTGGCCGACTGCTGCCAGAGCCTGGTCACGGGCATCAGCGATATTACGGTCGAATACAATACCGACACCGCGCGCACCATCATTAGCATGATCGATAGCGGGCGCGCCCTGGAAACGCCGGATACCAAGTACATATATTCCCACGCGGGCGGAACGATCCTGGCGCTGCCGGGGCGTTTCCTCGGCCAGGAGGCCACGCGGGCGAACCTTGCGAAGCAGGCCGATCCGAAATCGAAGCTGGGGCAGCTGCGCCGGTTCTACTACGACACCGCAGGCTCCACGAATCCCATCCAGATGACTGCTCTGAAGCAATTGGTCGGCGTTTCGCAGATCATGTTCGGCACCGATTTCCCGTTCGGGCGCAGTGCCGGTATCGCCGCGGGCATCGCGGAATCCGGCGTGTTCACCCCGGAGGAACTGAAGCAGATCGATCGCGGCAACGCCATCAAGCTGCTGCCCAAGTTCGCGTAAACGGGACGTGGCGCGCGCACTCCCGCAGCACCCGTTTCGGGCGTGCGTGCCCCGTCGACGCCTTATCTACAGCAATTGTCATCCCGAGCGAAAGTCGAGGGACCTGCCATTCTTATTTCTTTTTGCTGGCGCCGCTGCGCTCCGGCACGATCCACAAGAAGAGTTTCCGGCTGAAATAATTGTCGTCGGAATCGGAATCGCCGAGGTCCAGTTCTTTGGCCGGTTGCCAATCGCCCATGTCGAAAGTGTTCGAGACGATGCGCGTCCCCGGTTTCAAATCGGCGAGCAGCTTCGGCCGCAGCTTCAAATTCACGCTGCTGAGCAGAAATAACGTCACGACGCTGGCCTCGTGAATGTCGGCTTGAAACAGATCGGCTTCTTCGAAACGAACCAATTTCTCGACGCCCGCTTTCTTGGCGTTCGCCTTCGCCTCGGCGATGCGTTCAGGATCGATGTCGATGCCGATGCCGCGCGCTCCAAATGCCTGGGCCGCCGCGACAACGATCCGTCCATCGCCGCAGCCGAGATCGTACACCACGTCGGACGACTTCACTTCCGCGAGCTTCAACATCGCCCGAACGGCTTCCTCGGTCGTAGGAAGATAGGGAACGTCAAGCTTGAGCTGAGGACTCTGCCCGGCCGCAAGGGAAGCCGTGAGCAGAGCCGCAAGAACGCAGATGGAAGCCATGAGAAGTTTCAAAGTTCGCATCGTTGACCTTTTTCCCGCGACGAGGTCCTGCGGAAAAAGGGGACAGACGGCTCTGTCCGCGCCAGCAAGTTAGCGATCCACGTTCGCATGTGGCGGTGGGCAGAGTGGTCTGTCCCCTTTTCAAACTACATTTTACTTGCCCGACTTCAGCTCCTGGTAAACCTGCTGGACGAAGCGGTCGCGCGTCATCCCAACCTCCGCAATCTTGACGTCAAGATCCGCGGTCGGTTTCGCGGCGACCACGTCGTCCTGGCTCTTGCCGTCGGCGATCATTTTCGCCACGCGATTCTTTACGGCCAGAATGATGTCGCGATGCGCGACTACCGCGTCGCGTCCTACCGTTGGACCGTGGCCCGGAATGATCTTCGTATTCGGTCCCGCCAGGCCGATGACCATCGCCAGACCATCCAGCATCCCGTTCAAGTTGCCTCCGTTGGCGCGATCGATGTTCGGATATTGAACGGAGCGGTAGAAATCGCCGGTCATAATCACGTCGTTGTTGGGGAAAACCACCAGCGTGTCGCCGTCGGTGTGCGCGGCCTTAATTGGGATCAGCCGGATATCCTCGCCGTCCATGTGGAACGTCAGAGGCGCGTCGTAGGTAATCATCGGCAGGCCCACGGCGGGCATCACCGGGGCAGGCTGTCCGTTGGCCAGCGGATTCGGATACGCCAGGCGATAGCGCAGGTTTTCGCGCGCCACGATCGTTACGCCCATCTTGCCGAAGTTTTCGTCGCCGCCGGTATGATCGCCATGTACGTGCGTGTTGACCAGGAAGCGGACGGGCTTATCGGTGATGTTCTTGATGGCTGCCATGAGCTTTCCGCTCATGGGAGCGAACTGGCTGTCCACCATAAACACACCGTCGTTCCCGACCAGAATGCCGACCATGCCGCCTGCGCCTTCGAGCGTATAGAAGTTGTTCGTGACTTTGGTGGGCTTGACCTCGATCTTGCTGAAATCCTGCTGGGCGCTCGCGGTGACGGCTACGGCCGCCAGCGCCGCCGCGAGAATGAATGTCGTGGGAATTGCAATCTTTACTTTGCTCATTGAAAACGCTCCTTCGGGAAACTTCGCCCTTCAGAATATCAGTTATAAGTTCTCACGGGATTTCCGTTTGCAGGAGTATCCCGTCCGCCTTATCGGCGCGCCACGGTAGGGCGGTCCGCCTGGACCGCGGACGACATCCTTGTCGGCCATCGCCTGAAGACGGGAGGGCTTCTCGCTCCGTGCGCCTGCGCTTCGTTGGTCGGCGGTCCGAGAGCTCCCACCAACGGACTACGATCCTTCGGGATGGTGGTCATCAGGTCAAAGTTCGCGTATTATGACGAGTGCGGCGCGCGAATCGCCGCCGCTTACCTGTTCGATCAGGTGATTCAGTTCCGTAAGAAGGAAAATGCGTCTATGACCCTCGTGAATCTCCACTCGATTTTGAAACGAGGCGCGCTGGCCCTCGTGGCCCTCGCCTGTGCTCAGCCTGCCCTGCCCGCCACGACCGCGACGGCCGCCACGTGCGAGAATCTCGCGTCGCTCTCTTTGCCGAACACCAAGATTACGTCGGCGCAAACCGTTACCGGAGGGTCGTTCACCGCGCCCGGCTCGACCAACGCCATGCAGAATCTGCCGGCCTTCTGCCGCGTCGCGGCGACGCTCACGCCTTCGAGCGATTCCGATATTCGCATGGAGCTGTGGCTCCCCATGGAGGGCTGGAATCAGAAGTTCCAGGGCGTCGGCAACGGCGGCTGGGCCGGCAGCATCACGTATGGCGCGCTCGCGACGGCGCTGCGCCGTGGGTACGCCACCAGTTCCACCGACACCGGCCATCAGGCTCCCGTGACCAGCGCCGAATGGGCGCTGGGGCATACGGAAAAGGTGGTGGATTACGCCTGGCGCAGCGAGCACGAGATGACCGTGAAATCCAAGGCGATCATCAAAGCGTTCTACAACCAGGAGCCCAAGTATTCGTATTGGACAGGCTGCTCCGGCGGGGGCAAGCAGGGCTTGGCCGAAGCGCAACGTTTTCCAGAGGATTACGACGGCATCGTGTCGGGGGCTTCCGCCTACGATCTGGTTCCCCTGCATGCCGCGTGGATTCGCCTGGCGCAGGTCGCGCACAAAACCGAGGCCAGCTACATCCCTCCCGAGAAATATTCGTTGATTCACAACGCCGTGCTCGAAGCCTGCGACGCGCTCGACGGCGCCAAGGACGGATTGCTGGAGAATCCGCTGAAGTGCAAGTTCGATCCGAAGATTCTGTTGTGCAAGGGCGCCGATGGGCCTTCCTGCCTGACCGCTCCGCAGGTGGAGGCCGCCACGGAGATCTGGTCGCCGACGCGCAATTCTAAAACGCACAAAGTGATGATGCCGCCGCTGCTGCCCGGCAGTGAAAACGCGTGGGGCACCCTGGCCGGTCCGCTCACCGATAACGCTCCCGCCAGCCGCGAAAGTTCCGTGGCCATCAATACGTACAAATACTGGATCTTCAAGAATCCGAGTTGGGATTACAAGACGCTCAACTTCGATAAGGACATCGCTTTCGCGTACAAAGTGGACAACGGTCTGAACGCCACCAACAATCCGAACATTAAGCCCTTCTTCGCGCGCAATGGAAAGCTCATGATGTACCAGGGATGGGCCGATCAGATCGTCCCGCCGCAGCACAGCATCGAGTATTACGAGAGCGTCAAGAAGACCGTCGGAGCGCCTGCCGACAATTCCATGCGCTTGTTCATGGTGCCCGGCATGGAGCATTGCGGCGGCGGTGTAGGGCCGAACCAATTCGATTACGTCAGCGCGATGGAGCAGTGGGTGGAGCAGGGTAAGGCCCCCACCGAGATGATTGCTTCGCATATGACGAATGGAAAGCCGGACCGCACGCGTCCGCTGTGCCCCTATCCGCAGGTCGCCAAGTACAAGGGAACCGGCAGCCTCGATGAAGCGGCGAACTTCAGCTGCTCGGCGCAATAGGCAACAAGAAAAACCACTCGTTTGTCATCCCTCTCCCGCCTAGCGGGACCGGGATGACTGTCGTTTTGGCGTTGGCCAACGCGCGGGTGATGCGACTGCATCAAAGCGTTACTCCCGCGATGCGGCCAGGATCTTCGTAAGCATGTAGGGAATCTCGAAAATTGCCCGATTCTCGATCTTCTCCACGGCGGTACGATACTGATCGAGCGACGCGAGCAACGTCGCCGCCGCCTCGCGGATGCCGCGGAAATTCTGAAGCACCATACCTACCCCGTTTTCGATGACCCAATCGGCGTTATACCGCTCCTGCGGCAAGGTCCAGGCATTGCATTCCACAATCACCGGTAGCCGCATTGCCACGGCTTCGCTGATGCTGCCTGGGCCCGGCTTGCCGATGAAGAAATCGGCGAGGTGCATGTAATACGGCACCTCGTGCGTGAATCCCTCGATGAAATGAGGGGCGCGCGTGGGATGCGCACGCAAGCGCTGTGCCAGTTTCTCGTTCTTGCCGCAAATCATGATGAGCTGCGTGTCCGCGAGCTCCCGCGCAATGTCGAGCATCACATGGGAGCCTTGCCCCCCGAATAAAACCAGGCCCGTGGGACGCGAGGGATCGAGACCTAGCCGTGTCCGTTCGGCGGCACGGTTAATCGTAATCGGCTCATAAAACTTAGGTCGCAAAATCATGCCGGATGCGCGGATAATCCGCTCGGCCGGGTGTCCAAGCGCACGCGCTTGGCGGACGGCGTGATCCGTTCCGCAGATGAAATATTGATCCTGGCCGGGCTCGATCCAGAAATGCGGAGGATAGTCGGCCATATCGGTTAGAATAGTCACGTAGGGCACTTGCGGTAACGCCGCGCGGAGGCTTTCATACATCGCGCGATTAAAGTTCGGCACCACCGACACGACCAGTTCCGGCCGGGTCTTTGCCCAGTACTCCGTCAGCAGACGTACCACGGGCCGGTGATACAGCCGGATAATTCCATGCATAAATACCAGCCCTTGCGCCGAGCCCAGCGTCCAACCTTTCGCCAGCATCAGGTTGTAGACGTCTTCCAGCCGAATGCCCGTGATTTTCTTGAAAATATCCAGCGAATCAAGTACTTCCTGGAGATTTACCAGGCGAATGTCCCACGGACGCCCCTCTGTCTCGGCCATTGTTTTCAGGGCCGTCGCCGCGGACCGATGACCACCGCCCGCATCGAAATAAATGAAGTCCACTTTCGGGCGAAACAAATTAGTCACGATTGTTTTATAGCAGCGTCACTACGGTGTCACACAAGGGCTTTAAAAAGATAGCATGGCGGTATCGGTTTTACATTGGATCGAGACCCGGGATCATCGCCTGATGCGCCGCGTGAATCGCTGGACGCCTCCCCGGTGGCTGCGCCTGTGGATGGTAGCGGCAACTCGCTGCGGCGATGGCTGGCTGTGGTACGCCATGGGCTTTATTATTGCGATCGCGGGCGGTCCGGAACGATTTCGCGCGCTGCTCGCGACGGTGCTCGCCGTCAGCGCGGGAATTGCGCTCTTCATCCAATTAAAACGCATTTGCCATCGCCGGCGTCCCTGCGCTCTCGAACCGCACTGCTGGGCGACGCTCCTTCCGCCCGATCAATTCTCGTTCCCCTCGGGCCATACGATTACCGCTTTTGCCGTGGCGATCTCGCTGACCGTTTTCTACCCCGCCATGGTCGTCGGTTTGCTGTTCTGCGCCCTGAGCGTCGCGGTGTCGCGCGTCGTGCTCGGCATGCACTTCCTGACGGACGTGATCGCCGGAGCGGCCATCGGAGGCGTACTCGGATACGTCGCAGCGGAATTGCTGCTCTAGTTTACGTGATACTGCCCCAGCGCCTGCCGTAGCACGTCCGCGAAGTTCGCGCCGCTCTCCGACCATACCTGGCGCTTCTCCAGATCCAGGCCGCTTTCCAGTTCGCCGACCAGATGCAGTAAGCTTCTGAGATTGGATTGCCCCATGCGCAGACTGCCCTCGACGCCCGCGATGGGTAAGAAGCGCGCATCCGGTCCGAATTCGATGCGCACGTGATCGTCTTCATCGTGCTCGAAATCGGCGCCGTAGCAGATCAGCGTCGCCGCCGCAGGAGCGAGCTTCCAGTCGCCATTCTCGTAGCTCCACAAGTCCCAGTAAGTGTCGACCTCGCAGGCCGAATCCGCTTCCATGAAGTCGCGCGCGGCATTGATGATCTCACTGACGGGGATTTCCGGAGGAAATTCACGTTCCAGCAAAGGCGGCTCGGCGTGTTGGATGGCATAGACCCGCAGAACAGGCCCGCGGCGCGCGAGTTTCGAGACGGGAAACCGCTCCAACATCTTCTGAAACTGGTGCAGGAGCGGCTGAGTGCGGCTATCTTTCACCCAAGCCGAAAAATAGAGGCGATCGGGCACGTTCAGATTGTAACCTCAGACTGTACTCTGGAGATAGTGATCACGGACTTAGTTCAAATCCGGCGCCTCGGCGAGCAGAAGCGCGAGGAGAACCTGCGCTTCCGCAAGTGGTTGAAATCGCATACTTTCGTGGAGCGCCAATTTCGCAAAGCGGCGCATGACGTAGAGGAAGCGATCGATTGCCGCCAATGCGCGGAGTGCTGCCGCGTTACCGAAGTCCAGTTGGTCGAGCGCGACGTCGCCAAACTGGCTCGTTTTCTGGGGATGTCGGAGCGCGAGTTCATGGAAAAGCACACGGCGCTGGACGAGGACGGCGCCGCTATCCTGCGCCGCGTCAAGAAGGAGGACGGTTCCACGAATAGCGGCTCCAAGGATGGTCTGGCCTGCGAATTTCTGGACGGCAACGAGTGCACGGTTTATGAAGCGCGTCCGACAAATTGCGAGCGATTCCCGCATCTGCTGCGTGGAGCCGGGTCGATCGAGAGCCGCATGTGGGCCTTTGCGGATCGGGCGACGTACTGCCCCATCGTTTACAACTGGCTGGAAGCGGTGAAGGGACTAACGAAGTTCCGCTCATAAAAAACCGGGACTTTCCCGAACGAAAATCCCGGCTCGCGTCAGGAGATGACGACGCTTAGGAAGTGAAAGCTGGCTAGAAACGGCCGCCGCGGAAACCGCCGGGGCCACCCATGGGACCGCCGCGAACGAGCATATTGATCAGCATCGTTTGCTGGGTGGCGCTCAAAGTCATAGCCAGACCCGACGGGGCCGGCCCGGTGATGACCGCCAGAAGCGCGACCGCCGCCGTCGCGCGCGCCGTGAGGTTGGCTTCATTCAGCGCTCCGATAGCGCCGAAGCTTGGGACTGTCCCGCCTGCGATACTGGTGGCCGCCGTAGCCCAATCCGACTTCAGAGTCGTAGCGTTAGCCTGCAGCGCGTTCTGTTCAGCAGTCAGTATGCAGGGCGGGGCTACCGTTGTCGAGTTCGTTGCGCAGGCCAACGCCAGCAGAGCCGCACTCTGGGTGCTGTTAAGCTTCAGAACGCTCGAGATCATATTCACTTCACGCGTGGCGAGCTGCTCGGCTGTAGGCGGCGTCGGGGTCGTCCCGGGCGCATTCGATCCGTTGCCTTGCCGGTGGCCTCGAAATCCGCCGGGACCTTGCCCGAACAGGGCCGTGGCCAATAAAGCCGGGATCATCAAAAATCTCAGTTTCATGGTTTTGTCGAACTCCTCGTTTATGTTGACGGGACCCCCGCCGAGGAGGGTTACATGGCATCAGACGGCGATTTGCGTGGGGCGGCGATTCCCCTCAACTCAGCTTGTCGAGGGCTTTTTCAATGCGTTGCGGGCGCTTGAGGACGCCTTCGAACAGATCTCCTACGCGATCGAATCGGGCCAAGGCGTTTCCCAGGTGGAATTGTTCGGGCCTGAGGCGGGGGGTGACCTCGCTCCAATCGAGCGGCGCGGCCACCGGCGCCCCTGGATATGCGCGCAGAACATAGGGCGCCGCAATGGTCTTGCCTTCGGCGATCTGCGGCCAATCGAGGTAGACCTTGCCCTTGTCCCTTTTCGAAGGGGTGCGCGGCGTGGTGAAAAGATCGGGCCGCTCGGCCGCGCCTATGGTTGCGATCACCTGCGCCAGGGATCGGACCTGTTCGTACGTATAAATAGGCTCCAGCGGCACGAAGACGTGCATGCCGTCGCCGCCGGTCGTTTTGGGGTAACTTTCGAGACCCGCCCGGTCGAGCTTCGCGCGCACCCATTGCGCCGCCTCGACGATTTTCTCGTACCCGCATTCTTGCGGGTCCAAATCGATGAGCAGATAATCGGGATGCTCCAGGCTTCCCACCCGGCTCATCCAGGGATTGTGATCGATGCAGCCAAGGTTCACCAAGTAGAGCAGCGTCGCGCGATCGTTGCCGATCACCCAGCGAATGTCGTCCATTTCCTCCATCCGCAGCCATTTCGGAAAGCTGTCGGCCACGTTCTTCTGAAAGAAGAAGTCTTTCGCGATGCCGTTCGGATAACGCTTCAGGGAGAGAGGGCGGTCCTTCAGATGAGGCAGAATCAACGGCGCGACCACGTCGTAATAGTTCAGAAGATCGCGCTTGCGATAGCCGTCGTCGGGATAGAAAATCTTGTCGAGATGCGTAAACTTCAGGGCGTGCCCGTCGATGGTGAGCGCGGCTTCTTTTCGCGTACTGTCCAGCAATTCCGTCCTTGAGCTGGGCGGATCGAGATCCTCTCGCAGACGCAGAAACACGGGAGCCCGCAGGCGTCCTTCGCGCGTGCGATTCGAGAAACGGACTTCGCAGACGAGCTCCGGCTTCACCCACGTGATTCTTTCGCCGGGCATGTTCGGACGCTTGGGGAAAGGGCATTTCGAAGTCTCGAGCGGCTTCAGCGTCTCGAACAGCATTGCAACCATTTTGCGATCGAACCCCGTGCCGACGTTGCCCGCCCACACGAGTTTTCCCGCTTGCCGCTCTCCCAAAACCAGCGCCCCCAGGCCGTGCCGGTCTCCCGCCGTGTATCCGCAGATCAGAAAATCGGAAGCGTTCGTGACCTTCCACTTCACCCAATCGGGGGAGCGCCGCGATTCGTATTTGCTGGACGCGCGCTTCCCGACGACTCCTTCGAGTCCATGCTCGCGTGCGGCCTCGAGAACGTCGTGGCCGTCGCCTTCGAAATGCGCGGAATAAAGGATGGGATCGCCGGGAGCGAGAATTTTCGCGAGCAGCTTCTTTCGATCGGCAAGAGCCACGCCGCGCAGATCGTAGCCGTCCAGATACAACAAGTCGAAGAGGAAGAGCGTGACCGGTGTGCTGCGCGAAAGGCGGGCGACCGCCGCGGCGTCGGTGACGTGCATGCGCGTTTGCAGAAGCTCGAAATTGGTCCGGCCTTTTTTATCGAGCGCCGCGATTTCCCCATCGACGATGGCCTGTCGTATCTTCAATGAGCCCTCCTTCAAATGATGGGGAAGAACGGAGAGTTCGGGATACTGCCGCGTGATATCGTTGCCGTTGCGCGAGAGGATGCGCAAGACATCCGTATTTCCAGAGTCAACAAAGCACAGCGCGCGAACGCCGTCCCACTTGATCTCGTAAAGCCACTCCTTGCCCGACGGGGGTTTGCCTTTGCCTAGTTCCGCGAGCATCGGGGAGACGATCGCCGGCATCGGCGCACGCTTGGCTCCTATGAGCTTTCCGGGGCCTGCGAGCTCTTCGATCCCGGGGCCGGCTTCAGCTTCGATTAATTTTTTTGTGGCCGTTCTTTTTTTTTGGCGGCTGGGGATGCCTTCGCGGGCGGATCGAGTTCTTGCGCGATTTCCTCCTGCGAGCGTCCGGTCAGCACGCTGCGGCTGTGATCCTCGGGATTCCATCCGGGCGCGGCAAATTTATCGCGCTTCTTGATCAGCAGCCACTCGTTGCCTTTCGAGCTGCGGGTTCGACCTTTTATGTGCACCAGCGCGAAGTCGCCTGCGAGTTTTTCGCCGTCCAGGTGGAATTTGAAATCGCCGCGCGCGAGCTGCTCCTCAGGTGTCGCGTCGCCCAGGATTTGATACGTTCCCCGGTCCCACAGCATTACGCTCCCCGCGCCATAGTTGCCCCGAGGGATGACGCCCTCGAACCCGCCGTATTCAATGGGGTGATCCTCCACCATCATGGCCAGGCGCTTCTGGTCGGGATCGAGTGTTGGACCCTTGGGAACCGCCCAGGATTTCAGCGCTCCGTCCACTTCCAGGCGGAAATCGTAATGCAGGTGCGAGGCATGATGGCGCTGCACGCAGAACTGGAGGGCGTCCCGCCGGGAAGGCACTTCGCTCGGTGCTGGCTCGGGCGTCTTATCGAAGCTGCGTTTTTCAGCGTAACGCTTGAGAGACATGTGGTCAAAAAGGAGACAGACTACTCTGTCCCCTGTCGCAACTTTCTTGAATTCGCGTGCATGCGTGGAAGCGGACAGAGCGATCTGTCGCCTTTTTCAATGGGTGGATCACAAGAACTCGGACTGTTTCAGGCAGTAACATAACTCCCACCGAATGTTTGCGGTATAGTAAGAGCGCACGTGTGTTTCGTGCCGCCGGCGAATTTCGGGGCGCGCAGTAAAATCACGAATCGCGAGGTTTTCGGAAATGGCTTCGACCGTCTGGAAAGGACACCTCTCTTTCGGGCTCGTCTCGTTCCCAGTCAAATTGTACAGCGCCGCGCGCGGCGAAAGCATTCATTTTAATCAGCTTCACAAGACCGACGGTTCGCGCGTTCGCCAAGTCCTGTATTGCGCCACTGAAGACAAAGCCATTCCGCGCGACGAGATCGTCAAAGGCTACGAGTACGAGAAGGACCGCTACGTGGTGATCGATGACGCGGACATCAAGAAAGTAGCGCCCCCGACGGCCAAGGTGATGGAGATCCTGGAATTCGTCAAAGCCGCCGATGTTGATCCCATTTATCTGGAGACGTCGTATTACATGGCTCCGGAGGAAGCCGGCGAAAAGCCTTACGCGCTGCTGTTCGACGCCCTGAAGAAAACCGGTTATGCGGGCATTGCCAAGCTTGCCATGCACAATCGAGAACACATCGTCGTTCTGCGCCCGGGCGAAAAGGGCGTGCTGCTGCACACCATGTACTACACCAACGAGATTCGGCAGGTCGACGAATTCCGCACCGATCTGACGCTGGTGAAAGAGAAGGAGCTCGCACTGGCGATGAGCCTGGTGGAGGCCCTCGTCGCTGACTTCGAACCCGGGAAATACACTGACACCTATCGCGACAACATTCTACAAATGGTCGAGGCTAAAAAGCACGGAGAGGTGGTCGTGGAGGCTCCCACGCCGCACCGCGAAAAAGTGGTCGACATCATGGATGCTCTCAAGGCCAGCCTTGCGGCCGTCAAGAAGCCGGCGGCTTCCGCGAAGACACTGCAAGTCGTGAAGGAAGCAACGGAGCCCAAGAAGCGCAAAGCTCGGGGATAGTTTGCGGCTGAAGCGACAATTTGGCGCAACGAATGAGTAAAAACGTCGCGAAGCGAGTTTCGATGTCGCTTCACAACGTGATCTGACATTAGAAATAAAGGGGATAACTGCTCTCCTGTTGGATCGTCAATTGCAGTTAAACTCCGCGGAGAATGCTATATGGATGCCACGATCGAAATGGTGGATTTCCAGAATCTGACCCCGGGCTCGAGGGTGGACGTCGACACCAAGACCCGGCGCTACCGGATTGAATGCCTGGGCGGAAATCGGATTCGCATTTCCGGCCACCCGCAAATTTGCCCCGAGCCGGTGCCCGCGTGGCTACGGGGTTCCATTACCCACGACGGATCGCTCGATGCCGGATTGATAGAGTGCGGCATGCCCATGGTGTTTCTGGTGGGCGAGTTTCAGCCGGTGACGACTTCCCAGGTGGTCGGGATGCGCGTCCACCCCGTAGCCAAAGACGAGCTGCAGCCGGCGCCCGCGGAGCTTTGACGATTCACGGCAGACGATTCAAGACGCCGCTTTCAATAATTCCTCGGCGTACAGCGCGCCCGCGGGCGTTTCCTCGTGTTTGAAAAATGCGTAGACGTCGCGTCCTTGCGCGAGCTGTTCCCGAACCCGCACGGCGACTTCATGACGGTCTTCGGGAGTGTAGTCCGCCTTGCGTAAGCGGGCGTAGACGAAATCGGCGGTCACCACCCGGGGGACCTCAAAGGTATCGGATTCTGCCAGGCAAAGGGCCACGCGATGCTTTTCGAGCAGCCGGTACACTTCCTCCGTCATCCATGACTGGTTGCGAAATTCAAAAGCGCAGCGGATATCGGCGGGAAGCTTCGCCAGAAACGCTTCGAGCAGCGCCGCGTCCGCTTTGAAATTCGGCGGCAACTGGAACAACACGGGTCCCAGACGGCGCGCGGCGCGCACAGGATCGATCGCCCGAAAGAACAGTTCCGTGAATTCGGACTCCTTCAGGCGGTTGAAATGCGTGATCCTCTGGTGTGCCTTGCAGGCGAACGCGAAGTCCTGAGGGGTTGCGTTGACCCAATTCTCAAGCGTTGAGGCTTTGGGCAATTGCCGGAACGTGTAGTTAATCTCCACCGCGTTCAGCCGCGTGGCGTAATACTTCAGGAAATCCTTCGAGGCCAGTTTTTGTGGATAGAAGTCGGGTTTCCAAGCCGTGTAGGCGAATCCGGAGGTGCCTGCGGATAGGTGAGCCATGGAAGAGTTGCCTCCAGAAAGGCATCCACTAATTTAACTTCTGCAGGAAGGTGCGAACAACGGCAGGGCCGCAAGACGTGAGGATAATCAGCGCTCTTCGAGGTGCTTCAGGCGGGCGTCGAGAACTTCCTCCACGCGGCGAAGGTCGGCCTGCCACATCGCCCGCTGGTCGTCGAAACGAGTGTCCATGTGACTACGGAGATCGTCAATCCGTGCATTAAGCCCTTGATTGACATCGTTCAGGCGTGAGTTGTTAATCAAAATGCCGATGAGCACCGTTATCATCGTCGGGACCGACGCCAGCGCCACGGTCAGAATTTGATCCGACGTCATCTTCTTTATTTAAAGGTAGCAGAAGGGAGGAGATCCTCTCATGGATTCTCGGACAAGCCCTCACCGTACAGCCAATCCAGCTCGCTCAAATCATCGAGCTTCCGCATTTCCAGCAGGCGATTGCGAATCGCGCGTCCCATGCCATCGATGTGCTTGAACTCCCCGAACTTCAAGGCGCTGATCTGGACGCGTGCCGTGCGCGGACGTCGCGCCGCTTCGTATTCCTGAAAAGCTGCCGGAAAATTGCCGGGATGCGCTTCGATCTTGCGACCCAGACACACCGCGTCTTCGAGCGCCTGGCAGGCACCCTGCGCCAGGTATTGCAGCATGGGATGCGCCGCATCGCCGAGCAGCGTGATGCGCCCTTTCGTCCACGCCGGCAAGGGATCGGCGAAATACATCGGCCAGCGACGGTAATGATCGAGCAGCGGCACGCACGACTGCAGGTAAGCGCAAGTCTTAGAGAAGCTCTCGACGAACTCGTTGGCGTTTCCCCAATCGTCGTTCGCCTCCATGCCAGGGCGATACCGCAGGCTGCGGAACACCGCGACCTGGTTGTAAATGTGGCCGGCCCGCAGAGGATATTGCACCAGATGCAGATCGGGTCCGATCCAGATCGTCATATTGTCGAGTCCTTCCCGATACGGAATGCGCTCTGGCGCGGTGGTTCCGCGGTAAGCCACGAACTCGCTGCACACCGGCCGCTGATCGGTTATGTAAGTGCGCGCGGTGGACCATAGACCATCGGCCCCGATCAGCGCGTCGGCTTCGTACTCCGAACCATCGCTGCAGACCACGTGGACTGGGCTGCCGGTGTCTTCCGCCGTGTCTTCGATGGAAACGACCTCTTTGCCCGATGCGAGAGCGATCCCCGCCCGATTCCGGCAGGCCGCGACTTCGGCGTCGAGCAGATCCGCGCGATGCACCACGAAATAGGGGTATCCGTAGCGCTCCGTAAACTGACGGCCAGCCTCCACGGACGTAAGTTCGCGGCCGGAGATCGCATCCATGAGTACAAGGCGCGGCGGGAAGCACGCGTGCTTACGCACGTCATCCAGGATTCCGAGCGCATCGAGGACGCGTGAGGCATTGGGTGCAAGCTGCAGTCCGGCGCCAATTTCGGCGAACTTCTCCGCCTTTTCGAGCACCTGGACTTCACAGCCGGAAGCGGAAGCGGCGAGCGCGGTGGCGAGTCCACCGATTCCACCCCCCATGACGAGCAGACGCGGCGATGTCATGCGATGAGCATCATTCTACCGTGTGGGGTCGGGCTTTTGAGCCCGCAGCCGAGCTTTTGCTCGGCGGAGACATGGGCCATCTCGCCCACAACGCGCAAAAGTTTGGCCGTCCCGTCTCGTGCGTCTATTTAAAGTCCCTTTTTCGCCAGGAACTCGATCAGGTCATCGACGCGCATGGAGTAGCCCCACTCGTTGTCGTACCAGGCGACCACCTTGCACAAATCGCCGCCGAGCACCTTGGTCAACTGGGCGTCCACGATAGAGCTATTCGGATTGTGCAGCATATCGGTGGAAACGACGGGATCTTCCGTGTACGCGAGGATGCCCTTCAGGGGGCCTTCGGCGGCCTTTTTCAGCGCCGCGTTGACTTCCTCGGTGGTCGCTGGTTTCGAAAGGACGACGACCAGGTCCACCACCGAAACATCCGGCGTGGGAACGCGCATGGCGTATCCGTCGAGCTTGCCTTTGAGCTCCGGCATCACCAGAGCAATGGCCTTGGCCGCGCCCGTTGTGGTCGGGATCATGTTGAGCGCCGCGGCACGCGCGCGCCGCAGATCCTTGTGCGGAAAATCGAGCACGTTTTGATCGTTGGTATAGCTGTGGATAGTGGTCATCGAGCCCTTCTCGATGCCGAAATTTTCGTAAATCACCTTCACCACGGGCGCGAGGCAGTTGGTGGTGCAGGAGGCGTTGGAGATGATGTTATGCTTGGCCGGATCGTAAGCCGCGTCGTTCACCCCGAGAACGATGGTGATGTCTTCGCCTTTGGCCGGCGCTGAAATGATGACTTTCTTCACCGTGCCGCGCAGGTGCTTGGCGGCGTCCTTGGCTTCCGTGAATCTGCCCGTGGATTCGACAACGATCTGCGCGCCAACCGACGGCCAGTCGATCTCGGCCGGGTCCTTGGTGGCAAAAATTTTGATGCGTTTGCCGTTGACGACGATGGCATCGGCTTCCGCCGAAACCTCCCCGTGCAACGGCCCGAGGATCGAATCGTACTTCAGCAAGTGCGCGAGCGTTTTGGTATCGGTAAGATCGTTGGCGGCCACGAACTCGATATTCGGGTTGTTCAACGCGGCGCGGACGACGTTCCTTCCGATACGGCCAAAGCCGTTGATGCCCACCTTGATCGACATAAAAGCAAGTTCTCCTCTTCTGTTTTATCGTTATACTCGCGCGGGATAACAGACGCCGCGGTTAGGATTTATCTTCGTGGCGCAATTCGCCCCGGATCTCGGTAATTAATCCGTCACGGCTATGATTGACCAAGTCCCGCTGCAATCGCCGCAGGGCCACGCCCACCACGTCGCGGTGGTGCAATCGGGAACCGAGCTCTTCGTCTTCCGAGAGCTGCAGCCATAGGTCATGCAATAGATCGACATCTTCCGGCCACAAGCGAGGTGGGTGCGGACCTAGGTTCACGAACATGGAGTCCCGGTCCGGGCTGATGATTTCGAGCGAGAAGGGATGGCGCGGTTCGGGCAACCGTTCCCAGGCGAGACCGATGCGCTTCGCCAGCTCCTCCGAACTCATGCGCGCGCTGACGCCGGTCACCAGGCGGGACGCCCGCAAGCTGTTGGCCGCCTGCGCCATCGCATCGAAAGGATCGAGCGCGGGCATCACCAGCAACTCCACCGGCTTGCCTTCTTTTTCGGCCACTTCGACCACGTGGCTAAAAAGTTCGCGTTCGTAGTCGCTAAAAAGCTGCTTGTCGGAAAGATCGTATTCGGCGGCGCCGGTGGAAATCTGCCGCACCGTCATGACCACGATGTCGTGGCGGCGCAGATTGGTTTTTTCGAGAACGCGCTTCAAATGGTCCATGCGGCGCGAATCGCGAGCGGCCACTAATACGCAGCCGGGCCGCGCGCGCAGGCTCGCCGAATCGATCTGCGCCCGGTGATCCAGGTTGAATTCTTCGAACGGCTTGTGATCGCTATCCTTGCGGCGCTTGTTGATCTGTTCGGAGATCGTGAACATGACGAAGAACACGATGGTGAAGGCGATGCCGTACTTGGTGGCGATCTGTTTCGAGAAAAGATTGGCCAGCGCGACGAATCCCAGAATGAGCGTGGTCACACCCAGTCCGACCGGAATTTCCACGCCGCCGATGCGGATGTTGAAGGGGACCTTGTATTCCTGATCCGTGCGCTGGTAGCGCAGCACCAGCACGCCCAGCGACTTCATGAAGAAGCTCCACACCACGCCGAACGCGTAGGCTTCGGCGAGCACCGTCATATCGCCGCGGCTGCCGATAATGGTCGCGATCTGCAGCAGCACGATCATGTTGATCACGCGGTAGGTCGTTCCGAAACGCTTATGGGGGCGGCGGAACCACGGCAGCAGAACACCGTCTTCGGCCACCCGGTTCAGCACCCCGTTCGCGCCGATGATGGAGGTATTCACGGCGCCCGCGAGGATCAGGCCGCCGACCACCACGACGAAGACGTGAAAGCTCAGCCGCAGCAGGTAGGGACCGCTGAGATTCATGGCCAAACCGCCGATCAGGTTATCGAAATATTTCGGGCGAAGATTATCGGGGATGATGATGGCGGCGAAAACGGTGATGACGCCGGTGCAAACGACCGCGTACCAGCAAGTCAGGTTCGCCGTGATGCGGAGGTTCTTCAGCTTCGGGTAAGCGATTTCACGGTAAACCTGCGCCAGCGTCTCGAATCCGCTCATCGATAGAAGCGAATGGCCGAAGGCGATGACGATCACCACCACCGGGACTTGCAGCCAAAAGGTTCCTTTGAACCACCCTTGTGCTTCCGGCGCCAGGGTGACGTTCCTTGCCAGGGGACCCGGGGGGAAATGACCCCACAGGTTCCTCAGAACGATCGTGAGGGGACACCAGACGAGCAGGATGCCCACCATGACGGAGGTGATCTGCATGATGCGCAAAGCCTTGCCGCTCGATTCATGCATGCCCTTGATGTTCTCCCACCAGAAATAGATGGTGCACAGGACGCCCGCGCCCGCGGCAAATAGATTGACATCAATGTGATAGGGCTGATGCAGCAGCTCGAAAATTTCGTTTAGCAGAGCACCCAGATATTGCCCGGCGCTGACCACGCTGATGGGGCCGGTGAGGATGTAATCGAACACCAGGGACGAAACCGAAAACTTGGCCGCCACCGGACCCATGCTGTCGTGGACCACCACGTACACGCCGCCGCGCACGAACATGCTGCAGCTTTCCATGTAGACACTGCGCACGGCGAAGCTGAAGAGCATGACGCCGAGAACGAACCAGGGCGCGGCCCTTCCCACAGCCGCCTCGGCCGCGCCGCCGGCGTAGAACATGGACGAAGCAAGATCGCTGAGGACAATCGAGGCGCCGCGCCAGAAACTGATGAATGCGAGGGCGACCGTCGTGGCAACAACGACCTTCGGGTTCGCGGCTGCCGAAAGCCGGCTTTCTTGGGTGGACATCCGTGTAAGTACTATCCTAGCGAGTTTTTTGGGGCTCGAACGCAGTCGGGAAAGACTTACGCTCCCTCGTAGAGACGAGCTGCGAGGAACTCGGGCAAGCCGGCGGCCCGAATCTTGGCGGCCGCGCGATCGACGTCGTAGGCGATACGGCGGAATTCCACCGTGCGCTCCTTGGGAGAGTATAGCGCATAGGCGGCGCGCGGGTCCTTGTCGCGCGGCTGGCCGACAGAACCCGGATTGATCAGGTAAAAATAATCCGGTTCGACGCTCAAGGTGATATCCGGCGCAATCGAGCGCGTCCCGTGCGTGGCCAGGAGGAAGCCGCCTTGCACGTGCGTGTGCCCGAAAAAGGTGACCTGGCTCTCGAGAAACGGAACCAGCTCCGGGAGCTGGTAGGCGGACAGCAGATATTCGTCTTCGTCGGCGGGCGATCCATGCACCAGGTCAAGGCCCTCGTAGGGCAGCGGACCACGCGGCAAACGCTCCAAATACTCGCGATGGGCCGGGATCAGTTCGGCCTGTGTCCACAGCGCGGACGCTCGTGCCGCCGCGTTGTAGGTCTCGAACGGTTCCAGGCCGACGCAGACCTTGTCGTGATTTCCGCGGATGACCGCGCGCAGGTTCTCCCGCGCCCACGCCACGATGGCATTGGGATCGGCGCCGTAGCCCACCAGATCCCCGAGGCACAGAATGCGGTCATAGCGTCCCTGGGCATCGGCCATGACGGCATCGAGCGCTTCCAGATTTCCGTGAATGTCGCTCAGAATTAAATACGACACAGGCGCAGCAGCGTCACCTCGGGAGGAGCGCCCAGGCGCGCCGGAATGCCGATGGTCCCGAGGCCCCGGGAAACGAAGATGGAAGAGGGGCCCCGGCTGTACAGCCCGTCGACGTAGGGCGTAAAAAATCGCGCGACGTTCAGGTCGGCGTGAAGAATCTCGACGCGCACCTGGCCGCCGTGGGTGTGGCCGCTCAGGGTCAGATCGAAACCCCTGCGAATGGCCGTAGGGAAGACATCCGGGTTGTGGGAAAGCAGGAGGTTGTAAGCGCCCGGGACGACCAGTTCCTCGGCGCCTTCCAAGTACGGCGAGTGCCGACGCTGGTAGTCGACGCCCGCAAGATTGAGAAGCGCGTTGCCGAACGGCAGCAGCGCCGCGCTGCCGCGCAGGAAGCGAAGTCCCTGGCGCGCGCCCGCCTGCTCCGTGTAATCCTCCACGTTGGCGTAGATCTCGTGGTTGCCCATGCATCCGAACACGCCCGCGTCGGCGCGCAAAGGTTTCAGGGCGGCCAGGCAATCGTCCAAGGGATCCCGATATGTCGTGATCAGATCGCCGGTCACCAAAGCCACCTGCGCGCGAGTTTCATTCGCCATCGCGACCGCGTAGTCCAGATCCTTGCGGCTGAAAAACAGGCTCCTGTGAATGTCGGTGATTTGCACCAGCCGCAGGCCGTCCAAATCCTTCGCCAGACCCGCGACCGGAATGTTGTGTTCGCGCAACCCGATTTTGTGGCGTTCGATGAAGATCCCATAGCCCAGCGACGCGGCTGGCGCTGCAAACACGGCCGCGCCGGCGGTTCCCAGAAATCCTCTCCGGGCCGGGCTGAAAGCGGGCTGAAAAAAACGATGGAGCGCGGCGTAGGCAATCGCCCAGCAGATCGAAAGCAGCGCCCAGAAAAGCGCCGCGGCCCGCAGCCAAAGGGCCCAATTCCCGTGAAAAATCCTGATCATGCGCGCCGACCGCAGCCCGAATCCGTACGTCATCAGCGCGCAAGAAATCGCGAGGGCGCACACGATAGCGAAACGGCGAAGCGTTCCGCCCTGGCGCCGGACCAGCGAGACGACGACGAAGGCTTGCGCCAGGCAGGCGATCGCCAGAACGGTGATATCGGGAATCCAACTGATCAGGCGCTCGACCACTATCTCCATCTTAACGGCGCGATTCATTACAATCAAAAGATGTCACTTGTAGTGGTGGGCTCGGTAGCCTACGATGGAGTCGAAACTCCGCACGGCCGCGTGGAGCGAATGCTCGGCGGCGCGGCGACCTATATCTCCCTGGCGGCCAGCTATTTTACGCAGACGCGCATCGTGGCGGTGGTCGGCGACGACTTTGCGCCCGAAGACGAAGAACTGCTGGCCAGTCATGGCGTCGATCTGGAAGGCCTTCAGCGGGTCCCTGGAAAGTGCTTCTATTGGGCGGGCAAATATACCGACGACATGAACGATCGGGAGACGCTGACCACGGAGCTGAACGTGTTCGCCGATTTCCAGCCGAAGCTGCCGGAAAGCTACCGGGCGGCACGTTACCTCCTTCTCGGAAACATCCAACCCGCGCTGCAGCGCGACGTTCGCGCGCAAATGAAGCACGCGCGCCTGGCCGGCGGCGACACCATGAACTACTGGATCAACGACCACCGCGAGGAGCTGCTCAAGACCATCCGCGAGTGGGACTTTTTGCTCATCAACGATCACGAGGCGCGCCTGCTCTCCGGCGAGGCCAACCTCCGCCGGGCGGCCGACAAGATTCTCGACATGGGTCCGCACACCCTGGTGATCAAGCGCGGCGAATATGGCGCCATGCTGTTCCGCCGCGATTCTTACTTCATCGTTCCCGGCTACCTGCTCGATTACGTCTTCGATCCGACCGGGGCGGGCGATTGCTTCGCCGGCGGATTCATCGGCTATCTCGCCGAGAACGGCTTCGACATCGAAGGCGACCACATCAGCCGCGGCATGCTGAGCCGCGCCGTGATCCATGGCTCGGTGATGGGCAGCTTCTGCTGCGAGCGTTTTGGCGTGGAGCGGTTCCGCACGCTGACCCGCGCGGAAATCGATGCCCGCTTCGAAGAGTTCCGGAAGTTTACGTCGTTCTGAAACCTCACTTTTCCACGTCGTCATCCCGAGCGTAGCGAGGGACCTGCTTTTGGGAGTTAGCGGCGATCGACGGGGAGGCGCCTCACGGGTTGTGTTGGGCAGTTCAGTGGGTGCGAAGTATAAAGACGCCGATCACGCCAAGACCGTACGCGGTCCCGAACGTGAAGACACTCGCTACCATACGCAGTAGCGAGGGCTCCTCCGGCATGCGTTGCCATCGGGTGAAAGCGTAAACTCCAAGCATTTGTCCGATCCACAAAACCAAACCGACTGCGACAAGGATCACGAGGCGGAGCTGAAGGAATCCGGCGGTGATTCCTCCGACGTAGGGTAGAATCGCGTACGTCAGGAGTGCAACGCTTATGACACGGCGTTCTTTCGGCGCGGTTGGTGTCCACGGCGTCTGATGCACGGTACCGTTTACAGATCGCCTAATAACCTGCCGGACCGGGAGACCTGTGGCGGCGCCAAGGTCTTCGGTGATTCCACGACAATCCTGCGCGTCGGGTTGCTTGAAGAACCTCAGGCGAATTTCTTGTTCGCTTTCATCAGGTCCGCGAACGACTACCGCATATCCGACGTGCGTGTCTTGTAAAAAGTCATGACACAGAAGAATTTCGGTTGATTGACGTGTCACTGGAGCCTCGGTGACTTGTTTTCCTGATAAGTACTGGTCCATCCGGCAGGGCACGAAACGCACACTGTCGCGCCGAATTTCCAATCTGCCTTCGTTCAGTTGAGGGAAAGCCGAGAGCAACGCTCCGAGGACCGAACCCGCTCCTAGAAGGGCCAGCAACCACAGGCCGGGCGTGTTTCGGAGGTCCTGGGGGCCGGAGACCAAGGAAATATAGCCAGCGCCGAGGAGCGCTACCGCGATGTACCCGATTGCAACGATTTGAAATACACGTGGTCGCTTGACGCGAAAAACAAGGGGCTCGCGCTGATCAGCCGGAATCGTCATCGAAGTAGTTATACATCACTTACGGTCCAGTGAGCGGCAAAGCAAAACGCTCACGCCCGCAAAACGCGACTACACTTCTTTATTCGCAAGAAGTCTCCCACCCGTCATACTGAGTAAACGGGCTTTCCCGCCACCGTGCCTTCGACACAACAGACAAGCGCCTCGCGAAACGCAAAGGTCGCCCAGAGCAGCGTCGCCCACACGGCCATCGTGATCGCGTCGCTGCTGGCCGTGGGTGCAGCCGCGCTGATTTGGTGTGCCCAGCGCGGGTACACACTCTATTACGGCGATGCCGAGGCGCATCTCAACATCGCCCGCCGCGTGCTCGATTCCCGAACGCCCGGCGGCGAGCAATTGGGAACGGTCTGGCTCCCTCTGCCGCATCTGCTGATGATGCCCTTTGTTCATGGCATGACGGCCTGGCGCGCAGGCTGGCCGGGTGCGATTCCGTCGTGCGCGTGTTTTGTGTTGGCGGGTACTTTTCTCTTCTTAGCTGCCCGCAGGTGTTGCGGACCGGCGGCTGGATTCACGGCCGTAACTTTATTCGCCGTAAATCCCAACATGCTGTATCTGGCGTCGACCCCGATGACCGAACCGATCTTCGCCGCCGCCTTGACGGCGCTTCTGTGGGCGACGCTGTGGTATCGCGATTCCCCTTCGCTCCGGGCCATACTCGCGGCCGCGGCCGCCTCCATTGCGGCCTCTCTGACACGCTACGAAGGCTGGTTTTTGATTCCTTTTGTCGTCTTGTTTTTTCTGCATCGGAAACACAAACGCGACGCCGTCATATTTGCAGCGTTGGCCGCGCTTGGTCCCCTGGCATGGCTTGCGCACAATCAGTATTACTATTCGAACGCCCTGGAATTTTATAACGGCCCGTTTTCGGCCCTCGCGATTTACGCGCGCCAGAGAGCGCTCGGAACCGAACTGTATCCGGGCGATCATCATTGGTTCCAGGCGATGCACTACTACTTCGCGGCCATGAATTTGACGATAGGGCCGGTCGCTCTTGGCGCGGCGGCGTTTGGCACGTTGATCTGCCTGGGACGCCGGCATCGCTGGCCGCTGGCGCTGCTGGCGCTTCCTCCTCTTTTCTATGTATGGAGTATGCATTCGGGTGGCACGCCGGTCTACGTTCCGGATTTATGGCCGCACGCCTGGTACAACACGAGGTACGCGCTGGCCGCCCTGCCCTTGGTCGCGTTTACGGGCGGAGCGCTGGTCGCCTCGCTGCCGCGACACTGGCGGTTCGCCGCCGGCGCGATCCTCACGATCGCGAGCGTGGCCGCGCTCGGTTTACATCGCGACGTCCAGAGTCAAGCGATGTCGGCCTGCTGGAAAGAGTCCGAGCTGAACTCCATCGCGCGGCGTGATTGGACCGGGCAGGCGGCAGCGTATTTAGCCGCGAATTACCGCGCTGGGACAGGAATCATTTATTCGTTTGGCGATCTCACGGGCGTCCTGCGGGCGGCGGGCATTCCTCTGAAGGAAGGTTTGCATGACGGGAACCATCCCGCATGGGACGCCGCCACCGCCCGGCCGGAGTTGTTCTTGCACGAAGAATGGGCTTTGGCCGTTTCCGGAGACGCCGTTTCCAGCGCCATTTTGAGAACTGAGGCGGCCGGCCCGCACTACCAACTCAGGAAGAGGGTTATCGTGAAAGGAGCGCCGATCATTGAAATCTATCAGCGCGAATTGCCGCACGAACGATCCGGCTCACTATCTGGCCCATTGATTAACGACAAGCGATGAAGATTCCGTTTATTAAGGCTCACGGCGCCCGCAACGATTTTCTCCTGACTTGGCGCGATCAGTTGCCGACCGAGGTTCTCCATCCGTGGCCTGCGCAGATTGCCGCCATATCCCAGGCGATTTGTGAGCGCAATACCGGAGCTGGGGCCGACGGCTGGCTCCTCATGTCTCGATCGGAAACCGCCGATGTTGATTGTGCAATCGAACTATGGAATTCCGATGGCAGCCGGAGTGAAATCTCGGGAAACGGCACGCGTTGCGCCGCCGCGGTGTTGGTGGACGCCGGCCACACCCGCTCCGACATCCGGATTGCAACCGGCGCGGGCATCAAGTGCCTGCGATTGCTCGATCGGCAAGGATACAAGTTCTCTTTTGAAATGAATATGGGCCGTCCGCACATCGAAGAATTGCAGACGTCGATTGAAGGTCGCGACGCGACCATCGTCAACGTGGGTAATCCTCAGTGCGTCTTTTTTGTCGGGAACGACGATGCCGGTTTCGATTTCGATTGGGCCTCGCTCGGCGCCCGTGTGGAGCGCCTGCCGCGCTTTCCGCGGCGTACGAATGTGTCGTTCATCCGCGCGCTCGACCGGCATACCATCGACGCTAGATTCTTCGAGCGAGGGGCGGGCGTTACCATGAGTTCAGGAACCGGCTCGACCGGCGCAGCGGCGGCGGCGCACGCGCGCGGCCTGGTGGAAAGTCCGGTGTGCGTTCAGACGCCGGCGGGACCCCTCCACCTTCGCTGGAATGGGCCGGAAATCCTGCTCGCCGGACCTGCGGAGATTGTCGCCCGCGGCGAATTTTATAGGGAAGGATAGAATAAGAAACTCCGGCATGGAGCGCCGAGGGCGAACAGCACAATGAGTCACTTTTCAGAGCTAGAAAAGAAAATCCGTTCCCATGAGGGGCGGGTCGGCGTCGTGGGCCTGGGTTACGTAGGATTGCCCCTGGTTGTGGAATTCGCGCAAGCCGGCTTCAACGTAACGGGCATCGATATCGACGCCCGGAAGGTGGACCAAGTCAATCAGGGGAAATCTTACGTTCAGGATATTCCGAGCGAGGTTCTCGGACCTTTGGTAAAGGCCGGGCGGATCAAGGCCACGACGGATTTCAGCGCGGTGGCTGGGCTTGACACCATCGATATCTGCGTCCCCACGCCCTTGCGCAAAACCAAGGACCCGGACATGAGTTATATTGTCAACGCATGCCAGTCCATGGCCGAGTATTTCCATCCGGGAATGCTGGTGATTCTGGAATCGACGACCTACCCGGGCACCACGCACGAACTTTTGCTGCCGATGTTCGAGACCGCCAGTTGTAAAGTCGGCGAGGACTTCTTTCTGTGTTTCTCGCCGGAGCGCGTCGATCCAGGCAACCCGAATTTTCAAACCAAGAATATTCCCAAAGTGGTCGGCGGCATTACCGAGGCATGCACGAAACTAGGAACTCTGTTTTACTCGCAAGCGCTCGAAAAAGTGGTCCCGGTCAGTTCGACGCGCGTCGCGGAAATGGTGAAGCTCCTCGAGAATACGTTCCGTATGATCAACATCGGACTGGTGAATGAGATCGCTCTGCTGTGCGATCGCATGGACATCAACGTGTGGGAAGTGATCGATGCGGCGGCCACCAAGCCGTTCGGCTTCATGCCGTTTTATCCCGGCCCCGGCCTGGGCGGCCATTGCATTCCGATCGACCCGTTTTATCTCTCGTGGAAAACCAAACAGGCGGGCATCGAAGCCCGTTTCATCGAGCTCGCGGGTTACATCAACGGCTCCATGCCGCACTTCGTCGTCGACAAAATTCAGAACGCGCTGAACGACCACGGCAAGCCGCTGAGTGGATCGCACGTGCACATCATGGGCGTGGCCTATAAGCGCGACATCGACGATGTGCGCGAGTCGCCGGCGCTCGATATCATCCACCTCCTGGGACGCCGTCACGCCCGCGTGACGTATAGCGACCCTTACGTTCCCCTGCTGCGTGCCGACGGCGCCGTGCCGGAAATGTCGTCGATCGATCCCATGATCGCCGCGGGCGAAGCGGACTGCGTCGTGATCGTGACCGACCATCATAAGGTGGATTATGCGTGTCTGGTGGAGAAAGCCAAGCTGATTTTCGACACGCGCAACGCGCTAAAAGGGCACCGGTCGGATAAGATCGTGCGTCTGTAACTTTTAGGAACGCCCTACTCGATGGCGCGCTTTTTACTCCGTAGCGCGGACTTCGGCGAGACGTTCGGTCAAAATCGGCGAAAGCGTCGCCTCGATTTCCGGCGTGATCAGCCCGACCGAATCCATGTCCTGAATATGGACCTTGTCCTTCAGCCGGAAGCTAGTGAGCTTCATGTGCACCAAGTCGGCGACGGGGGCGATCAGGATGCCTTCCTTGGTGCGGGCGGGCGCTGAACAGGGTACCGGTTCGACGTATTCCCGCCGGACTTTCTCATTCACGAAAACGAAGCGCACCGACGATCGCGCTCGCGGATTATTCGCGTCCACCAACATGTCAACGCCTGCGACGTGACGGAATTTAAATCCACCTTTTTCGGCGGCGGCCATCACGCGAGGCAGATCTTCACGCGAGATTCCAGCATCGACGTCGGCGGTCAGACGTGCCTTTTCCGGATCGCGCTCGGAAACGTGAATGAAAACAGCCATGCCACCGACGATCCGGTAGGGAACTCCGGCGGATTCCAATGCGGCATGAAAGCGCCGCATCCGTTCGAGTAACTGCTCCACGTGTATATCGTAGGCGGCGGCGGTTAACATTTTCCTACCATTTTAACCTGCGCAAGTTAGAGAGCGCGATTGGCCACGCCAGCGCACACTATCGGCCGAAATAGTCCTTATCGAACGTGATATCGGCCTTGCCACGGATTTCGTCGATCTCTTTCTGCGCCATTTCCGGACGCATCTTGTTTTCGATTTCCGGGCGCGCTTCGTCCAGGGATTTATTGGTGTGCTCCTGCACCTGGATGATGTGATAGCCGAACTGAGTCTTGATGGGTTCGCTGAGCTCGCCGACCTTGGCGGCAAAGGCCACCTCTTCAAACGGCTTTACCATGGAACCGCGTCCGAACGACCCGAGCGAGCCGCCGTTGACGCCCGATCCCGTATCGTCAGAGTCTTTTTTGGCAGCCTCGGCGAAGTCCTCGCCTCCCACGATGGCCGCGCGCACTTCCTTGGCCTTGGCGAGCGCTTCTTCGTCGGTCCGGTCCACTTGGCCTTGGCGGAGCGGCACGGGCGATTCCTTGAAGCGGATCAGAATGTGACGGGCGGTGACCAGTTCGTAATCGGACTTATGAGCGTCGTAATACGTCTTCACGGCGGCGTCGTCGATTTTCACGCTGTTGCCCATCTGTTGATAGAACGTGCTGGCGAGCAGCTGGTCGACGCGCATGGCAATCTGCGCCTGGATTTCAGGCTGCTGATCGATTTTACGCACGCGGGCTTCCTGCGCCATGGCCTTCAGTTCGGCGAGCTGTTCGGCGAGCTGGCGCTTGCCCGCCGGCCCCTGCAACGCTCCGCGCTGTTCGGCCGGCACGGACTTTGTAATCTCGGCGTAGAGCCTCTCGAATTCGGATTTGGTGATCTTTTCTTTGCCAACGGTGAGAACCACGGGGTCGGCGGAGTTTGCGGATGGCGCGGGCTCTTGGCTCCAGGCGGGGACAGCACTCAGCCAGAGGAGCGCGGCGACCAGGAAGGTGAGGTATGGCTTCATGCCTTTTAGCATATCCAACGGGATGCCTTAAGCAAACCCGGCGCAATGCCCTATGCAAACCGGCGCAATAACCGGCGTCAAGCCGCGCCGGCAAGGGTACAATTGATCCACAGGTTCAGCCCACACCCTAAACTATGGAGCCAGTTGACTATCAAGCCGCCGCAGGCGTCGCGCGGATCACTTTGCAGAGGCCGGAAAAGCGGAACGCGCTCAATCCGGAGCTCATTGCGGCACTTCGTCGAGCCCTAGCGCGGGCTGCCCAGGAAGAGGACGTGCGGGTTGTTTTGCTGACGGGTGCAGGCAAAGATTTCTGCGCAGGGCTGGATCTGAAAGCCCTCGACGAGGCTGCGGGAACGGGAGTGGTCGCTCAGCTCGCGAGTGCGCGTCTCTTTGGGGATCTCATCCTGGATATCCGGCGTCATCCACGTCCGGTGATCGCAGCAGTGCAGGGTCGCGCTCTGGCCGGCGGAGCGGGGATCGCCACCGCCAGCGATCTGATTCTGGCCTCGGAGTCGGCGTTGTTTGGGTATCCGGAAGTGAAGATCGGTTTCGTGCCGGCAGTCGTGGCCACGCTGCTGCGGCGTTCGCTCGGGGAGAAGCGGGCGTTTGAACTTCTCGCCTCCGGCGAGAGCATCCCGGCAAGGGACGCACATGCGCTTGGCTTAGTGAATCGGGTTTTCCCGGATGACGAATTCGCGCAAGGCGTGCAGGCTTATACCGCCGATCTCGCGGGTAAATCCGCTTCAGCGCTGGAGTTGTTGAAGAATCTTCTGTATCAAACGGATGGCCTGTCGATGGAAAAGGCGATTGAGGCCGCCGTGCAGACCAATGCGCTCGCGCGGATGACGGAGGATGCACAGCGCGGTTTCGAAAGGTTCGTGAAGAAAAGTTAGAGTATATCGTGTTGAAGACGGCTTGATCTCATGTTCCGACACGCTGGTAATATGGCATTGGGCCGTAGGACCGGCCACGATTCGTGCGAATCATCTCTTGCGCGGTTTCCCGGTCAGACTGCGCGAGCATTGATTCACCGAGCCTTTCGTAAAGCGACGAGCGCACCAAGTACGTGTAAGCATCATCAGGCCGGAGTTGGAGATATCGAGTGTAGTCTTCGAGCGCGAGCTGAAGGCGACCCTCGTCGATGTACGATTCTGCACGATCCTTGAAAACCACCGGGTCATTCGGATCTAACCGAAGCGCCTCCTCCCAGTCCCCGAATGCGGCCGCGCGATCGCCCTTCGATGCCCTTACAATTCCCCGGTTAACGAACGCATTTTCACGATCAGGCCCTTCGCAACTATTTATGACCGTGGTGTCGTCCTCTTCTGCCTCGGCATACGATTTGAGGAGCCAATAAACGTTGCCGCGGTTAACTAGCGTCGCGCAGCGACTCACGGCATCGAAGTCGGATCGCGAGAGCGCAGCCGTATACTCCTTGACCGCGTCCTGAAGCTTACCTTGGCTTTGCAGAATCATACCTTGCGCCATTTGAGCTTCCGGATCTTGATAGCCAGATTTCAATGCCCGGCTTATGTCCGGTTCCGCTGAACGAATATCGCCAGCGAGCAAGAATGAGAAACCCCTGCTCGCAAGGTATTCTGGCTTGTTCGGCGACAACTCTAACGCTCGTGTCAAGTCTTGGATTGCGTCAGCATATCTTCCTAAATGGAAATCTGTGCGTCCGCGCCTAAAGTACAATTCGGACTCACTAGGGTTTAGCCGGATCGCTTCGGTATACCCTGCGATCGCTACCAGCGGCTTATTCCTTTCAATCGGTCTCAATCGTCGCGGCGCGGTTCCAGCATAATACTCTCCGAACGCCACCCCTCCAACCGTCAGAAGAAAAGCCCCATAAGTCGCAAAACGCAAGATCGGATAGCGCTTGAACTTCATGAGCTGAAAGAATGTGAGCAGTACGGCAACACACCCGCAGACGATCTGAATGGACGTAACTATGGACGCAAGACTCAAACTAATCACCGCCTTGTCCTCGTGAGCTGCTTAAGTAATGCCACAGAGCTAAAGCCAGCGATAAGTGCCTTCATCGGATCTTGCGGCGCATAGAGAACGTAGGACGCGATCGTGCTAATGGAGAGCCCGAGCAGAAAATCAACGCGAGCATGCACATGAGGACTCCAGTTAGGAAACATGGGTTTCATCCGAGTGATTCCGCTGGGCGCGTCGCGCGTATAAAAGGCGGCGCCTGCAGCACCCACGAACACGTAGAAGAACTTGAACCATGGGCTCACGTCGTCTGCCATGATACAAGATCGAAAGATCTAGCCTTTTAGACGTGAACATTCAATTTACCGTCCGTTACCTTAAGTGTACGCCACGCGCCGATTCTTGCCGCACGTTTGGCGCACCTCTTCCGAGGAGAGCGCTCGAACTCCTCGCCCACAAAGTAATAGGTGAAGCGAGCATGAGTCGCGAAATGAATCCGCGATGTGATTGAGGGAGCGAGGCATTCGGATAATGGCATGGCGGTGAATGCCCAAAATCAGTTCGAGACCGGGCGTTCCTCGCGCGGACGCAGCGCGTCCAACTTGCGGAGGTCGGGGAAGAGCATCATCCACAGCGCGGCGACGACGATGCTTCCCACGCCGCCGACGACTGTAGCCGGAACCGTGCCCCACCATGCCGCGGTGACTCCCGATTCGAATTCTCCCAATTGATTAGAAGTTCCGATGAAGAGGGAGTTCACCGCGCTCACCCGGCCGCGCATGGCATCCGGCGTTTCGAGTTGCACCAGCGATTGGCGGATCACGACGCTGATCACGTCGGATGCACCCAATAAGACCAGCGCGAACATCGAGAGAGGAATCCAATGAGAGAGCGCGAAGACGACCGTCGCTGCGCCGAACGTCATGACCGCCCCGAACATGGCGCGGCCGGCGCGGCCAGGAATCGGATGATGTGCAAGGGTGATCGACATGGTCAGCGCGCCGAGGGCGGGAGAGGCTCGCAGAAGGCCCAGACCCCAGGGTCCTGTGTGCAGGATCTCGCGCGCGTACACCGGCAGCAGGGCCGTCGCCCCTCCGAGCAGCACGGCAAACAGATCGAGCGAAATCGCCCCTAGCACCGCGGGACGGCTGCGAATGAAGCTGATCCCGAGAAATATCGATTTCAACGTGGGAGGCTCGCGCCGCGGTACTACGTACGCAACGCGAATCGAGGAAGTCGCCAGGCTCCCGGTCAGAAAGAGCAGCGCCGCCGAGCCGTACGCCGCCGCTGGCCCAAGCGCGTAGAGGAATCCACCGAGAGCAGGTCCCACGATCGCCGATGTCTGGAAGAACGACGACATCATGGCCATGGCTCGCGGCAGCTCTGATCTTTCCACGAGTCCGGGCGTCAGCGCCTGGGTCGAAGGACCTTCGAAGGCTCGCGCCGCGCCGATGATGGCGATGGCCGCGAAGATTGCCGGTACGGTGAGCCAATGCCCGAAGCTCCCAATGGCGAGGACCGTGGCCGCCGTGCATTCGACGAGCTGGCACGTCGCGACGATGTTGCGCCGGTTGTAATGATCGGCCACATGCCCGACGACGAGATTCAGCAGCACCATCGGCAGGAATTGCGCAAGGCCAACCATGCCGAGCTGAAACGTGCTGTGCGTCAGGGCGTAGATCTGCCAGCCCACGGCGACAGCCTGCACCTGAAACGCCAGCGTTGAAGAGGCACGCGAGCCTACGAGCAGGCGAAAAGACCTGTGCCAGACGGAGCCGGGCGGGAATGGGTCGAGGCTGGTTGGAGTGGTGCTCAGGATGTTTTCCTTGGATTTGAGGCGAGAGTGACGGTTCCCGAAAACCAACAGCAGGTCCCTCGACTGCGCTCGGGATGACTGGTTTGTAATTCGAGTTTGTCAGGGGCGGAAGGATCTATTGAGGCGGGCCAACAGCAGGTCCCTCGACTGCGCTCGGGATGACTAATCATAGATTGTGGGGAATCATCGACGTCTTTCGAAAACCGGAAACTCGAACAGATTGCGCTCAGCTTCAACGATTGGGTTACTTCTGCCGCAATACCGAGATGATGTCGTCGGCGGTCACGACGCCGGTCAGGCGGCCGTTCTCGTCCACCACCGGGAGGGTGAGCAGATTGTACTTATCGAACAATTCCGTGATGCGGTCCTGCGACTCATCGACGTGCGCCTGAATCAGAGTTTCGGCCGCGAGCGTCATCAAGGGCGTTGCGCCTTCGTGCAGAAACAGGCGGGCCAGGGGAACCGCAGCCTTGAGATGCTCTTCGCCATCCACAAGGAACAATACATTCACGCTTTCGACCAGACTTTCGTTGGCCTTCAGCGCTTCGAGGGCCTCCGCGACGGTGGCGTGCTCGCCGAGCGCCAGGTATTCCGTATTCATCAAACCGCCCGCCGTGTCTTCATCGAACTCCAGCAAGTCCTCTACATCCTGCTTAGGTTCTCCCTCTTCCATTTCATCGAGAATTTCCTCGCTGGTTTCCTCTTCCAGTTCGGCCAGGACGTCGGCGGCATGGTCGGGAGCCATCTCCTCGATGATTTCGGCCGCTTTCTCGGTCTCAAGCGATTCCAGAATGCTGGCCTGGATGTCGGGATCGATTTCGGTGAGCGCGTCGGCGGCGACCTCGCTGTCGATATTTTCGAAGATCGCTTCTCGATCTTCCGGACCCAGTTCTTCGACGATGTCGGCGAGGTCGGCCGGATGCATATCTTCGAGGAGCTTGTTGGAAATGTTGAGGCGCAGACGGCGCTGCGGATCGGGCTCCAGAATGTTGCAGAACTCCCAGCGAATCGAGTGGGGAGGGATGTGCTCCTGCAAACGGCGCACCCACAGACGAGGTACGATTCCTTGCAGCACGCGGCGGATCATGCTGCGAATGCCGATATCGACCTCCAGAATCCATAGGATCTCGGCGCCGTTCTCCTGACGGAACTCGAACGTCACGTCGTTGACGCGGACCACTTTGCGACCGTGGGCGTCGATGATCTGCTGGTCGAGCAGATCGCGCTTCAGGCGCAGCATGTATTCGTCGGAATGATAGGGCGTGAGGTTTTCGTCGCGCAGAAAAATCCCATCGAGGGTGATGGCGCGGACCTGATCGTAACGCAGGGTGAGAAGGGTCCCGTCGCCGCCGATCAGAAAACGATCGACGCGTACTGGGTCGACCAGGGGGACGATGGCGGCGTCCCGCACGACACCGAGCTTGCGCCCCTTAAGGTCGAGGACCTTGAGGCCGACGAGTTCGGTGAAGAACAGGAACGGTTCTGGCATTGTCCAATCCGCCACGGTCCGATCTGCCACGGTTCGATCTTGTAATGTTCGATCCGGCAGTATTTGCCTGGGCCCATAAATTTGGCGCTGCGCGGACCCGCGGGTCCGCTTGTTGCCTCGCCATTCTAACTATGACTCATGCCCTTGCAATGGCGCAAGAATTTTCTGCAAAAAGGGGACAGACCGCTCTGTCCACTCCCGGGCTCCGGCCGCGCTGAAAAGTTTGTCAGTCGGGACAGAGTAGTCTGTCCCCTTTTCGCTCTAGGCGATCGTGGAACGCGTCAAATACGGCGCGACGGGGATAGTGATGGTGAATTCGGCGCCGCCTTCGGCGCGATTGGCGGCGCGCACTTCGCCTCGCTCTTCGGTGACGATCGTGTGTACGATGTGCAGTCCCAGGCCTCCGGTGGAGCGGGAGGAAACGTGCGGCTCAAAGATGGAGGTGATGAACAGAGGATCGATGCCGGAGCCCTGGTCGGCCACCGCAATTTCGATGCAGCCAGCCTTGCGGTGCGCGCGCACGGCAATGGTCCCGCCCTGGGGCATGGCGTGGACGGCGTTGGAGAACAGGTTGATCAGCACGCGTTCCCACGCCCAGGCGCGCGGCAGGATCAGGCCGGGCTCAACCTCGCACCTGAATTGCACTGCGGGGCCGCGCCCGCCGATCATCGAATCGCGCAGCAGAGCCATGGCGTTTTCGAGCACGGTTTCGAGCGCCGCGGGAGGCTGGCCGGTGGTCTCCAGGCTGGCCGTGATTTCCTTGCCCCGTTCAATGCTGCGCAGGATCGCTGCGGAGACGGGCATCCATCGCGGATCGTCGGAGAGCAAGTCGGCTGCCTCCACCAGCGTCTGAAACACGTTGTTCAGATCATGAATCAGGCAGCGGAGGGTGAGGTCGCCATTCTGCTCGAGGTCACATTTCGATGGCGGCTGTAATGCTGGTTTCATGCGGCTGCTTTCTGGCGGATGGCGCGGCTGCCGGACAAGTCACGAAGCGAACGGAGGAGTCCGGCATTCTCCCACATCTGTAGTTTCTTCATCTTTATCGGGCGATTCCCTGCAGTGTACTAAAAAATTCGGGAAAAGAAACGCCGGCCGATTCCGCGCCGCCGATGGTGCAAGGGCCGTCCGCCGCGAGAGCCGCCACGGCGAAGGCCATCGCAATGCGATGATCGCCGGCGCTATCAAGCTGGGCCGCGTGAAACTTCTGGCCTCCGGGAATGCGAAAACCGTCGGGAGCGGTCTCGATCGCCACGCCCATGCGCTTGAAGTTAGCCTCCAGCGTCGCGATGCGATCGGTCTCTTTGACGCGCAGCTCGGAGGCGTCGCGCACCACGAGGCCGCCTTCGCTCGCCGCGCCGAGCACCGCGAGCGCGGGAATCTCGTCGATCAATGTCGCGGTGAGCGCGCCTTCGATGACGCCCCCCTTGATCTTCGACGCCCGCACGCGCAGGTCGCCGATCAACTCGCCGCCGCTTTGCTGAATGTCGATGACTTTGATCGATGCGCCCATGCCGACCAGAAAATCAAGCAGCGCGGAGCGGGTCGGGTTCAGCCCCACCCGGTGAATCAGGAGATTGGCCTCCGGCATCAGCAAGGCAGCCACCAGGAAAAAGGTCGCGGAGGAGAGATCGCCGGGCACCATCAATTCCTGGCCGGTAAGATGCGCGCCGGGAGCGAGACGGATGACTTTGCCGTTCACCTCCAGATCAGCGCCGAAACCGCGCAGCGCGATTTCCGTGTGATCGCGGGTGCGAACCGGCTCGCGGACGATGGTCTCGCCTTCCGCGAACAATCCGGCCATCAGGATGCAGCTTTTCACCTGCGCGCTCGCCATGGGCAGGGTGTAATCGATCCCGTGCAACGGACGGCCATGGATGGTTAGGGGCGGATATTGCGATTCGCCAGTTCCTCGGGCGGTTCCTTCAATAAAAGCCCCCATTTCCTGCAGAGGCCGCATGATCCGTCCCATGGGCCGCCGGGAGAGGGATTCGTCCCCGCCGATGCGGGTGGTATAAGGCTGAGCGGCCAGAACGCCAGATAGCATGCGGATGGTCGAACCCGAGTTGCCGGCGTCCAACATGTCATTTGCATTAATCCGGGAGTCCGATAATCTCCCCCCGTGAATCACCACCTTCGAGCCGTCACGCTCGATCTTGGCGCCTAGGGCCTCGACGCAACGAAGCGTCGACTGGCAATCGGCCCCGGTCGAGTAGTTGTGAATGGTGGTGGCGCCGTCCGCAATGGCACCAAGGATCCCGTACCGATGGGAAATGGACTTGTCGCCGGGGAGGGTGACGATCCCCTCAATACCCCGAGACGGGGAAACAGAAATATCCATGAGATTTTCATTTTAGCGGGTTCACCCGCGGATCCCGAAGAATCTCGTGGGCCTTACCGGTAATACCCCAGGGGCTAACGAAGATCTAAGGTTTTACCGATAGATAGCCGCGGCTCATCTCGGCCCGGAAAAAATGAGCATCCCGGTGGTAAAAAACGCAGATCCGGAAATACACTTGCCCCGGTGGGAAAGCGTCCTTGAGGAAGTGCCGCAGGCCCCCACGATCCTGCTGGTGGACGCGGCGGAAATTAATCGGCGCCTGCTCAAGGCGATCCTTAAAACGGGCACTTACCGGATTCTGGAGGCCACGCGCCCCTCCAGCGCGCTGCTGATCCTGGAACAGGAGAAGGTCGACCTGGTGATCGTCGACCTGGCGATGCCCGAGATGAACGGTCCGGACTTCTGCCGCTTGTTAAAGAGAAACCAGAGCACGCAGCTGATTCCGATTGTGATGACGACCAGCGTTCTGAGCGCCGAAAACGAGATTGCGGGAATCGATTCCGGCGCCGACGATTTTCTGGTCAAACCACTGCGGCCGGCCCTGGTGCGGACGCGCGTTATTTCCATGCTGCGCAATAAGGCGCTGGTGGATTCGCTGGAACAGGCGGAGACGATTCTATTCGCGCTTGCACAATCCGTGGAACATCGGGACCGCTCCACGGGAATGCACTGCGAGCGTCTGGCAGCGTACAGCCTGGCGCTGGGCCGAGCGCTCGGTTTATCGAAGCACGACCAGGTGGCCTTGTACCGGGGTGGATTCCTGCACGACATCGGCAAGGTGGGAATCCCGGACGCGATTCTCTTCAAGCACGGATTGCTCACCGAGCAGGAATGGCAGGTGATGCGGCAGCACACGATTCGCGGCGAGGAAATCTGCCGTCCGATGCGGTCGCTGGCGCCCGTTCTTCCGATTATCCGCAGCCATCACGAACGCTGGGATGGCTCCGGATATCCGGACGGCCTGCGCGGCGAAGAAATTCCGCTGCTGGCCAGAGTCCTGCAGGTGGCCGACATTTATGACGCTCTCACCACGGCGCGACCCTATAAGCCGGCTTTTTCGCGCAGCCACGCCATCCGGATCATGCTGGAGGAATCGCAGCGCGGCTGGCGCGATCCGGAATTAATCCCGCTGTTCGCTCAGGCCGTCATGGAAATGGCGGGAGCGGAGCTGACTGGCCTGACTGCGCCCTCGGCGATGCATGAATCCCTGGAGAATATGCGCCGCGAGCTCATAAAGTAGATTCTTGGTATCTCCTGGAACGGCGTGCGCTCGCCCGTCGATGGGCTCGTAGGTCGGTTTGCCCGACCGCTTGCTCTGGCGCGTTCCCAGGCGCTATGCCTGAGGCGGAGCCGGCGTGAGGCCGTGGCGGCGCATAATCTCCCCCATCTTTGCCCGGTCCGGCGGACCACCGGCCGCCGCATTGATCACCTCGGCAGATTCGCGGAAATAGTGCGGACCTATCGCGGCTGGCGTGACCACGCAGAGCGCCTTCACATCCCGGCTTCCGTTGTTATCGAAGCGGTGAATGGCGCCTCGCGGAATGCATAGTGCCTGCCCCGGCCCGACGTCGATTTGTTTTCCATCGACAGTCCAGGTCAACACTCCGTCGATCCCGTAGATGGTCTCCTCGTAATGGTCGTGGCTATGCGCTGGCACCGCCAGGCGCTGCGCGCCCGGGACAATGAGCTCAAAGGCCGCGATGCTGCCAGTCGAGTTGTCTCCGGTGATCAGGAAGCGCACCGCGAGCGGGCCGATGCGGATAGTCTCGTCGGACGGATTCACTTGGAGGTCGATGGTCTGTTGTGTCATGTAGGTCTCTTTAGGTAAACTCAGTTTACCAATACCAGAATGGTAAACTGAGTTTACGGCCAATGTCAATACCTTCATCGCCAAAAAGTTCACCTGTCAAAACGACGGATTTGCTCATCGGCGCACTGCTGCGCGTTCCGGCTCAGGCCATCCATCGCCGTATCATCCAGGCGCTCAATGCGGCCGGCTTTGACGAGCTACGCCTGCCACATATCGCGGTGCTGCAGTTTCCGGGTCCGGATGGGGTTCGCCCGGGCACTCTTGCCGAGCGTGCCGGCATGAGCAAGCAGGCCATGAACCAGCTGCTCCGGAGCCTCGAAAGTCTCGGTTATATCGTCCGGTCCGACGCACCGGACGAGGGCCGTGCACGAATTATCCGCTTTACCAAACGCGGACACGCCGCATACTCTAAAATCTACGACATACTCCGCGACATCGAGCGCGAATGGAGCGCCGAGCTTGGATCCAGGCAGTTCGCGCAACTCAAAGCACTGCTATCCCGCGTCTGGGAGAGCCCGTTGACCCGCTAGCCGGCAAGGATGCTTCGGCACCCCAGGTACAGAGGACAGGCGCTATAATCGGGCTGAAGACACATGGAAGCCCTCATCAAGAAGCTCCAGGAAGAGATTGCGGCGCTCGAAATCGAGCTGCGCATCGAACTGCCGCGGGAGATTCTGAGAGCTCGGGCTCACGGCGACCTGAGCGAGAACGCCGAGTATCACGCTGCCAAAGAACGGCAAGGCTACGTGAACGCGCGTTTAAACCAGCTGCAAGGGCGCTTGCGGGAGCTTTCGATGGTCGATATGTCCAGCATCCCGCATGATCGCGTGGGACTGGGGTCCACGGTGAAGGTACTGGACGTCGACAAAGACGAGATGATGAATTACACCCTTGTAACAAGCGAGGATGTCGACGTCTCTAAGGGCATGATCTCCACCACTTCTCCCATCGGGCGCGGCCTGTTGGGCAAGAAGGTGGGCGACACCGTGAAGATCCAGGTCCCCGGCGGCGCTCGCGAGATGGAAATCGTGGAACTGTTGACGATTCATCAAAACGGCAGGGCATCATGACCGTTACGCGCGCCATCGGAGTGAGTTGCAATTACGTGATCCGGTTGATTGTGCGCGGCCTCGCGCTCTCGCGCATCCACCCCAATGTGCTGACGTTTCTCGGCCTGCTGATCAACGTCGGCGCGGCCTGTCTGCTGGCGGTGGGGATGTTCCGGGCCGCGGGATTCGTGATCCTCTGCGCCAGTTTGTTCGACATGGTGGACGGCAGGGTGGCGCGCGAAACGAATCAGGTTACGCGCTTTGGCGGATTCTTCGACTCCGTCCTCGATCGCTACTCGGACCTGGGTCTGCTGATGGGATTGCTGGTGTGGTACGGTTCCATCAACCGGCCTTTCTACGTGGTCCTGACGGCTCTGGCGATGAGCGCATGCGTCATGATCAGCTATACGCGCGCCCGCGCTGAGAACACGATTCCGACTTGCAAGGTCGGATTCCTGGAACGTCCGGAACGCATCGTCCTCATGATCATCGGAGCGCTCTTCGACCGCATGGCCCCGGTGGTGTGGGTGATCGCCGTGCTGGGCAACTTAACCGTCGTGCATCGCATGATTTTCACCTGGCAGGAAACCAAGCGGCTGGAAGAGGCTCAATTGAGCCGTCCCATCGCGCGCGCCGCGACGAAAGTAAACGGTTAGTTTCGGATTCCGAGAGCCCGCCTGGGCTTTATGGAAATCGATCTCTTATCCCACCGGCAATTCCTTGCCGTTGATCGCGCGAAATCCAGCGAGACGCGCGCCGCCGCTCTTCGCAAAGGCCACCAACGGCATCAGTCCGGCTTCGATCAGCGCCAGTTCCTGCCCCTCCGTGATGCGCACCTCGGCGCAAGGCGTCGAGGTCCATTCACCGTCTTTTCGATAGGCGTGCAGCGGCAGATCCGTCAGGTCGAGCGCCCCGTCTCCGCGGGCGAGCAGAGAGAGGCAGGCGAGCGCCGGATTTCCCCACAAGTAACGGCTATGAACTGGAACGCCAGGCATTTCCTCGAAAGGGAAGGAATAGATGGGAGCGGTGTCCGCGCCATAGGGCAAGCGCAGCAGAAACCTCGGCAGGACCAGGCCAATATGGCCGGCCTCGGGCATCGCGGCGAGCTCGCTCCAGTTCGGTCCCCAGTCCGCGAAGTCTCCGGCCAGGGAGCAAGCGGAGACGAGCGGCGCGCGAACCTGTGCGGCGAGCAATGCCAGCCGGCCCAGCAGTTCTATATCGGAAGCGTCCGTTCCGAACTCGTACAGACCCGCGATGGCGCGCCAGCGCCGGGCGTTCAAAAGCTCCTGAATGCGCGTGACGTGGAGGCTTGCCGGAGCCATTGATAAACCCAGGAGATCCCGGTTGGCATCCTCGCGAGAATACTGTGCGAGGAACACGCGCCCGCCGTCGCTGTCGCCGGAACTAGTGCCGCCGTCTTGGTCGATGTGACTCACCAGAAAATCGACACCCCGCCAGGCGGACTCGATCGCCTGAAATTCGGGGTGATGCAACACGGCGCGCATGCGTTCGCCAAGCGCGTTATCGCGCGCTGTATGGTCGGACTGTTTCGGTAAGGCGTAGACCCGCCCAAGCTCCCGAACATATTGGTGAAAAGGATCGGGGCCCTCCGCGATCCGTTCCAACAGGCTCGATGACCGCAGAAGTTCCTCGAGATTTGGCTGAGTCAGGCTTGGCGGAGCCAGTTCCTGTTGCGGCGGATTCGCCGCTTTTTCTTCCTGCGATTCCGCCGTTGCTCGAGGGAGATCGCCAAACAAACGAAGGCGCTGGCACAAAAGATCGGGATGAAAATCCTCCAACTTGTGAAATCGCATCGTGCCGACGTGGACTTCCATACGGCCGAGCGCTTCGTCGAAATTGTCGCGGTCGATGGCGACCGGCCCCTTCGAGGAGCCGCCAAAATCGCCCAACACGAGGTAATTCGATGGCGGACCATCGATGATGGCGACCGGCTTGCGCCGCGTTGCGACGTCCAGTTCGATCATGCCGTGATTATAAGATTTCCGACACTGTCGCGACGATACTCCCATCCGGAGGGGATGAGCGTCGTCGATCCATAATCGAGAACGAGGGCGGGTCCGGCCTTGCGCCGGGAGGCAAGCTGCATGCGTTTCCAGACAGGCGTGCTGTGCCAGCCGCCATCAATCCAGACACTTCGAGTTTCCGCGGCTCGACTTTTGGAGCGTTCGGCTTCCCGTGGTTCAGCGGACAGTTCCGGTGGAACCGTTTTGCGCCGCGCGCGTACACGCACGGTCACGACTTCGATGTCGCGCCCGGGCGTGGCATAGCCGTAAAGGCGCTCGTGTTCGCGATGGAAGGCCGCGGCCAGGCCACGATGAAAAAGGGGACAGACCGCTCTGTCCACTCCCACGGTCGCGCGTGAAGTCGGAAGTTTACGCGAGGGGACAGAGTAGTCTGTCCCCTTTTTCAAAGGAATGTTTAATTCGTAGCTCTGGCCGGCATACCGCACGTCGGCGCTACGCTCGATTTCCGATTCCGGTGCGCTTCTAAGGGATGCGTCGCGCGCGCGGCGCTCCAACGCGACCAGCGTCTCCTCGATCTTTTCGCTTCCCAGAACGCCGGCCGCATAATCGCGAACTTCGTCCGCCATCACCATTCCCAACGCGGACAGAGCTCCCGCATGTTGCGGCACGATCACGGTACGGATGCCCAGTTCGGCTGCGATCTCGCACGCGTGCAGCCCGCCGCAGCCGCCGAAGGCGACCAGCGCGAATTCCCGGGGATCGCGCCCGCGCTCGATCGATACCGCGCGAATCGCCCGCTCCATATTGGCGTTGGCGACGCGCACGATTCCCGCCGCTGCCGCTTCCCGATTCAGTTTGAGCTTTTTCGCGATACGGCCCACGGCAGCCGCCGCGCGATCCGTGTCAATCTTCATGTCGCCACCAAGGAGCTGCGCCGCGCCGATGCGCCCCAGCACGACGTGGGCGTCGGTAACCGTGGCTTCACTCCCTTTGCCATAGCAGGCTGGTCCCGGATCGGCGCCGGCGCTCTCCGGACCTACGCGCAGAAGTCCTCCGGCGTCGATGCGTGCGATGGATCCTCCGCCCGCACCCACGGTATGGATATCCAACATCGGTACGCGGATGGGAAGGCCGTCGATGCTGGCTTCCGTTGTTTCGCGAGCGGCGCCGTCGCAAAGGCTCACGTCGGTGGACGTGCCGCCCATGTCGAATCCCAGCACGTGCGTGAAGCCGCTGCGCCGCGCCATCGCGATCGCTCCCACAACGCCTCCCGCCGGCCCCGAGAGCACTGTGCGCACGGCTTGCCGCGCGGCTTCTTCCGCCGAGAGAAACCCTCCGTTCGATTGCAGGATCGAGATGCGGTAGTCCTTCGCGCGACCCAGCTCTTCGAGGTACGCCTCCATCAGCGGACCGACGTAGGCGTTCACGAATGTGGTGGAGGAGCGCTCGTACTCGCGGAACTCCGGGCTTATCTCGTGCGAGAAGCACACGTACAAGCCGTCTCGCCGAAGGGCCGCCGCCACGGCACGTTCGTTCGCCGCGTTGCGATAGGAATGGAGAAAACAGATCGCCACTGACCGTACGCGGGCGCGGCGAAGTCTGGCGCTCAGCCGTGCGAGCTCCGCCGCGGAGGGGCGCTGGGCGATGGTTCCGTCGAAAAAAGTTCGTTCGCCTACGCCGAAGCTCAGCGCGCGATCCGCCAGCAGACGCCGCGGTTTGGGTGTCAGATTATATAGCTCGGCGCGATTCTGGCGTCCGATTTCGAGCAGATCCTCGAATCCTGCCGTGGTGACGAAGGCCGTCCGCGCGCCTTTGCGTTCGAGAAGGGCGTTGGTCGCGACGGTCGAGCCATGGATTACTTCATATTCGACTTTACGTCCTGCTTCCTGTTCCCTGCCGGCTTGTCGGCCGATGCGGGCGAGGCCCTCGAGAATCACGTCGGCAGGCGCGCTGGGATTGGAACGCAGTTTGAAGGTCTCCACGCGGACCTTATGATCAACACCGCCGCGGGCGCTGTCATGAACGACGACGAAATCGGTGAAGGTCCCTCCAGCGTCCACTCCGATGCGCATGGGTATTCCCGATTGTACAAGCGCACAACGCAAGCGGCACCGAACCGGTAACCCTCCTTGGAAGATTTTCCAGGCGAGGATCGTCGAGCCAGGCACGGGGAGAGGTGCATCCGCATGGCTAGAACGGAGCTAATACAGAGAAAACACACAGCTTATATTTCGTGCAAATAGTTTCGACTCGATTACAGGCATTCCAGGCCAGACCGATTTTTTCTTGACGCTTTGTCAAAAACTATGGCAGACTGGCTTGCAGTGTGTTTCATCTGGGGCGAAACACCTATGTTTTTCAAGTTCTTTCGTGGTGAGGAGATAGCGAGATCATGTTCATCTCAAAGAGCGTGGGAGTGCGCGTCGCCAGCGTTTTGTCGCTGGCGTTTTTCATTTGTCTTTCTAACATCGGCGTAATGCGCCTCGACGGCCAAGCCGCGACGGCGACTATTCAGGGGACCGTCACGGACGCGTCCGGCGCCGCGGTACCGGACGCCAAAATCACCGTTAAGAACGCTGGCACTGGCGCCACGGTGAATGTCACCACGAACGCGCAAGGCCGGTATGTGGTTTCGAACCTCAACCCTGGCGCCTACGATATTGATGCTACGAAGACAGGTTTTCAGACAGCGCAGCGCAAAGCGGTGACCATCAACGTCGGTGCGGAATCCGTGATTGACTTCGGGCTTCAGGTGGGACAGCAGACCCAGACGGTGACTGTAGAAAGCACGGTCAACCAGGTGGAAACCACCAACGCGACCGTCGGCCAGTTGACCGACCAGCGCCAAATGCGTGAACTGCCGCTGAACGGGCGCAACTTCGAACAGCTCATTCAGTTGACGGCCGGCGTCAATGAAATCGGAGCGAGCGGTGGATTCTCGTCCTCGGGATTCCAAGGCCGCGCCAATGAGTATTCGATTGCCGGTTCCCGGCCCATCGGTCAGGCGATTATTCTCGACGACGAAAATCTGCAGAACTTCTGGAACAAGGGCATGGGATCGGTGCTCGGTACCTCGCTCGGCGTCGAAGCCATCGGCGAGTTCCAGACCCTGACGAATACGTACAGCGCGCAGTTCGGCGGCAACGGCGGCGTGATCAACGCCGTCAGCAAATCCGGCTCGAACGCCTTCCACGGCTCGCTGTACGAGTTCATCCGCAACGACGCACTGGATGCCCGGCAATTTATCGATCCGGCGACGATCCCGGAACTGCGGAGGAATCAGTTCGGCGGCAGCATCGGCGGGCCGATCAAGAAGGACAAACTGTTCTTCTTTGTCAATTATGAAGGCGTTCAGTTGGTCCAGGGCGAGTCCAAAATCGGAAACGTCCCCGGCTGCAATAACGCCGAGACACTTCCGGGTCTTGGGGCCAAACTCTGCGGGCTGCCAGATCACAGCGACAAATCCAGTCACTGCGGCGGCCATCAGGAGCACGCTGATTGAATGGCCGGCCGCGACTACCATCGTGAATGGCCAGCCGGAGGCGTTGAGCAGTTCCGCCGAGACGGCGCATGAGAACTACATCCTGAGCCGCTTCGACTGGAATATTTCCGACAAGGATTCGTTCTTCGCGCGCTACATCTCCGATAAGTCGCAGTTCGTGGAGCCTTTCGGCGGCGGCGGTTTCGCCGGCGGAGCTATTTCGCCGAACTGGCCGGAAAACGATTCTTCGCACACCCAGTTCTCCACGGTCGAATGGAGACGGATTATCTCTCCGACGCTGGTAAACGTCGTTCGCGCGAGCTTCTCTCGTCCTGGCACCTACCAATACTCGACGCAAGGGCCGGCGTCCTCTCTGGTGAATGGCAAAGACCCGTTGCAGTTCTTCGGATCAACCGCGGGACGCCAGGATGGAATCGTCAGCATCGGGGGAGAGACAGGAATCGGCGGAGCGTTGCAGCTTCCCTTCAATACGACGCAGAACCGGTACACCGAGGCGGACGATATGACGTGGACGCACGGCAGCCACAACGTTCGGTTCGGTGCTTCCGTCTCGCGCCTCCAGAGCAATACTTACATGCCGTTTTTCGACGGTGGAGAGTTTCAGTTCAGCGGTTTGTCGGGACCCCGGCGTCCGACGTTCCTGAGTGGCGTTCCCGAAATACTCCTTTACGTTCCTCTCGGGTCGTATCCCAATCGCGATTTCCGCGATACGGAGCTCACGCCTTATATCCAGGACGATTGGAAAGTAAGTTCCAGGCTGAGCCTGAATCTGGGCTTGCGCTGGGAATTCCTGACGAATCCCACCGAAGACCATGGCGATATCAATTACGTCACGAACGTCGCGACGGCGGTGGCGCCCTACTATACGAACCTTCCGTCCGTTATGGCCAAGAATCCCTCCTGGAAGAACTGGGATCCGCGCATCGGGTTGGCCTTCGATCCGTCGAAAGACCATAAGACCTCGATTCGCGTCGGCTTCGGCATGTTCCACGATCCGATTGGCGTCGCCAACGTTGCCCCCGCATTCTGGGCTTCGCCGCCATGGAATATCAACGTGCTGCCGGGCGCCATTCCTGCGCCTTACGGAGCAGTTTATCCGAATATCCCGGCTCCCGGCGCGCTCAACGTTGCGAAACCGAGTTCGCAGCCTGGGTGGGATTACTATGCGTGCTGTACGCCTTACGTAATCCAGTACAACCTGAACATCCAGAGGGAAATCGCTCCAGCCACCATCTTGTCGGTGGGCTACATTGGTTCCCACTCCGTTCACTTGCTCACAGGTTTGCAGGCCAATCCTCCACTGGTGTGCACGGTCGCCCAGGGCCCCGGCTGCGCGAATCCGACTTATGCTAATGGTTTTGCAACCGGCGGTTACGGTTATTACGGCTACGGCAGCTCGGGCAATGTAACCTCGAATCCCGACCTCAATAACGGACTGGCCGGATTCCCGAACCTGACGCCGCAGGCCTGGTCGAATTACAACGCGTTGCAGGTTACGCTGACGAAGAGATTCTCGCGGAATTTCCAGGCATTTGCGGCCTACACGTGGTCGAAGTGCGAGGACGACGGCGCCTATCTCGGCAGCTTTAATAGCGCCGGCACGGGAAACTTCACCAACCCCTATAACCTGAATTCGGACAAAGCTTTGTGCAGCCAGAATCTCACCCAGTCCTTCAAAGCTAATGGGCTGTGGGCGTTGCCGTTCAAAGGCAACAAGTTCGTGTCGGGCTGGCAGATCAGCGCCATACTTACCGGCACCACCGGCCTTCCGGTGAACATTCAAGACGGCTACGATCAAGCCACGGGGGGTAACGCCGTTGCCCTGACGCCTCGTCCAAACGCCGTGCCTGGATGCAACGTACAGACGGATAAAGTGAACGAATGGTATAACCCCGCCTGCTTCAGCCTTGAAGCCCCGGGCACTTTGGGCAACCTTGCGCGGAACTCCGTGATCGGTCCAGGATTGTTTGATGCCGATCTGGCGCTCCTGAAGGATACGCGATTCAAAGAAAATCTGGACCTTCAGTTCCGCGCCGAGTTCTTCAACATCATCAATAAAACGAATTACGGACTGCCGGTGCAGCCGGGCCTACAGGGCGGCGGCGCCTTGTACGCCGCGGGCGGCACTGGAATTGTTTCCCTCGGTTAGGCCGGCCAGATCACGTCACAGAACGGGACGCCGCGGCAGATCCAGTTCGCGCTCAAGCTGATTTTTTAAGATTTGACGCGAAGCTAGTTCCTCAAACCGGAGATGGCCCAGTGGGTCGTCTCCGGTTTCTTGTTTCTGAGGGTGCTGCTTGACTTGAGGCAAGTCAGGCAACAAGCTGTTTGAATGAAGGCGAGATCTAGAGTGAGGGATGACATGAGAAATCTGATGCGGCTCGTTTCCGGATGCGTAGCGTTCTCGATCGGGCTGATGGCGCAATCGTCCACGGTAAGGCCAGCGGCGAAGCAATCGCTCGAACAGCGCGTGCGGGCGATCGAAGACCGCGACGCGATCCTGAAGGTGTTGAACCAATACGCCTACCTCGTCGACTTCGGTCAGAATATCCACGAATATACAGACCTCTATACGGACGATGCTATTTTCCAGCCCAACGCGGCGAATGGCGCTCTCCCGACCAGTCCTGGCGCCGTTGTCGGCCGGGCGGGCATGGAGAAGTGGATCACGAATGAATGGCAGATGCGGGAACGGCTGATCGCCATGGGGCATTACCGCCTTCACGTTTTTAATGAGCCCGAAATCAATTTGGATGGCGACCATGCGACGGCGCGCTCGTACTTTCAAACCACCGACAACGATAACGGCCGGATTTACGTCGTATCGATCGGCCTCTATGAGGATAAATTCGTCCGCTCGCCGGATGGGCGGTGGCGCATGAAGGAGCGGCTTCTGATGCGGCAAGGAGGCGTCGCCCGCGGCACTGCGGGCGCGCCACTGGAAACACGAACTCCCGCTACCCCCAAGCAATAGCCGCCCGCGCGGGTCACTGCGCGGTCACTGACCGTCCATTGACCCTTGTGGCGCACGTTAGGGGCAGCCGTGTGTTACCATCCATCGTTGCAGTATCTCCTTGCGGTTTTACAGAGAGCTACAGATGCTCATTGATAATCCACTTAACTCCGAACTAGCTTTTCCTATCCTTGAGTGTTTCCACATCGTGGGATTCGCCATCGCGATCGGATCGATTGCCTTGGTGGACTTTCGCCTCCTCGGATTTGGGCTGCGGCGGCAGAACCCGGCCGATCTCATCAGGGAAACCGGTCTATGGGTGGTGATCGGCCTCTCGACCTCTATATTCGCCGGTCTGCTCCTCTATTCGACGGATCCGGATAAGTACTATCTGAGCTGGTTTTTCGTGGTCAAGATGATCTGCCTGATTTTGGCCATCGTTTTCAACTTCACGCTGCACCGCAAGGTTATTTTGCCAGGAGCTTCCCAGGACAAGGGAATCCTGGTGGCGTGCGTCTCGCTGGCACTGTGGGTGTCGGTGATCGTGGGTGGAATGTTGGTCTCATTCTACGCCTAATTTCATGTGAGGACCTCATCGCCATGATTCCTTTCGCCATATGGATGCAGAACGTGCCGCTGTTCGCGGCCGTCCGCGATTCCCTGTACGGCTATCCGATCATTTTGACTCTCCATCTGACCTTCATTTCGCTCTTCGCGGCGATGGTCCTGGCGACCGATTTCCGTCTGCTGGGCTGGGGGCTGCGGAAGCACTCGATCTCCGACATTGTCAACCAACTGCGGGTACCGAAATGGATCGGTCTGGCGCTGGTCGTGACCTGCGGGATACTAATCCTGGGAGCGAAAGCGGAGGAGTATTTCTACAATATATTTTTCCAGATCAAGATTACGCTGCTCGCTCTGGTAGCCGTGCATGCGCTGGTGTTTCGCGGCAGCGTTTATAGCAAGGCCGCCGAAATGGACCAGATGCCCGAGCCGCCCGCGCGAGCGAAGCTGGCCGCCGCATTGTCGCTGTTGCTCTGGGTGTGTATCGCCTGCGCGGGTCGCGCCATCGGGTACATCTACCCTCCAGCGGGGTCCCACCACTATGCCGCGCAGCTTTTCATGAAACCGCCGCTCTGAGAAGCGCGGGAACGTGCTCTGGCGTCACGCCTCTCGCGCTTCGCGCAGCCGGCGCTTCAGGAATCGGCGTTCGCTCTCATTTGTCACGAGTGCAAGCGCTTTCTTGTAGCTCTCTACCGCTTCCGGGTTTCTGCCCAGGCGGCGCAATAGATCGGCGCGGGCGGCATGCAGAAGGTGATATTCATCGAGGTCGCCGGCGGAAGCCAGTTCATCGACCAGAGCGAGTCCCCGCCGGGGACCTTCCACCATGGCGATCGCCACAGCCCGATTCAAGGACACGATGGGAGACGGCTGCCGGCCTTCGAGAATGTCGTAGAGGCGGACAATTTGACGCCAGTCCGTGTCTTCGGCGCGAGCCGCCTGGCAATGCAGCGCCGCGATCGCGGCTTGCAAAGCGAAGGGGCCGGGACCTCCGCGCAATGCTTCCTCCACCAGCGGCAATGCCTCGTCGATTTCCGGACGATGCCACAGGGCGCGATCCTGATCTTCCAGAATCACAAGATCGCCGGCTTCATCGATGCGTGCGTTCCGCCGCGAATGGTGAAGCAGCATGAGCGCCAGCAGACCCGTCGCTTCAGCAGGCGCACGCGGCATCATCAGCGCCCGTACCAGGCGCACTAGCCGGATCGCGTCGCCGCACAGATCGGCCCTCACCAGCTTTTCGCCTCGCGTCGGCGCATAACCCTCATTGAAGACCAGATAGATCACCGTCAGAACCGCGTCGAGCCGTTCCGGCATGTCGGAAGCCTCCGGCACCTTATAGGGGATGCCCGCGTCGCGAATCTTGCGCTTCGCCCGCACCAGGCGCTGCGCCATGGTCGCCTCGGGAACCAGGAACGCACGCGCGATCTCATCGGTTCCCAGGCCGCCCAGCGTGCGGAGCGTCAGCGCCACCCGCGCTTCAGGCGCCAGCGCCGGATGGCAGCAGGTGAAAATCAACCGGAGGCGGTCATCAGGGATGTCCGTCGTCTCGAAATTCGGATCTCCAATCGCGGGGCTCGCGATCACGGGAAGGAGGCTGGCCTCCTCGTACTCCTCGAGGCTTGTCTCGAAGCGAGTCCGGCGGCGGATCTTATCGATGGCTTTATGCCGGGCGGTCTGGACAATCCACGCGCGCGGGGATTCCGGAACACCGGACGTCCGCCACTGGTTCACGGCTGCGGTAAACGCCTCCTGCGCCGCGTCTTCGGCCAACTCGAAATCCTCGACGAGGCGAATCAGAGTTGCGACGATCCGGCCCCAATCGGAGCGATACAGGGCGGCGATTGCCGCATCGGCATCCTCTGGCTGGCTGGCTGGCCGCCGCCCGGGTGTACAGCGGCAGGTCGTCGGCCGCATGGCGGTCCGCAGGGCCGGTGCTCATGCCCGATTGTAAGTTTTTTTCCAGCGCGTGTCGATTCGCGGACGGGTCGTTCGACATACTGGTGGAGGTTCGAAAATGAAATATCTATTGCTGATTCACCATGACGAGCAGGCTCGGGCGAAAGAGACCGAGGCTGAGCGTAACCAGTTGATGAGCGCGTATATGCAGTTCGGCAAGAAGTTTCGGGAGAGCGGCCACATTCTGGGGGGTAACCAGTTGCAGCCGTCTTCCACGGCCACGGCCGTGCGGGTTCGAGACGGCAAGCGGCTGGTCACGGATGGTCCCTACGCGGAAACCCGCGAACAACTGGCCGGTTATTTTCTAATTGAAGCCAAGGATCTGGATGAAGCGACCGAGATTGCGGCGGAAATACCCTCCGCTCGCACTGGCGCGATCGATGTTCGTCCGCTGGTGCAAGCTGCGGTGCCGGCGAACGCCTAAGCGTTAGACCAACGATCGGACGTGGCAGGCAGAAGGGGCAGGCTTCACGCCGTACCTTCGGCGGGAGCCTGCCATCGGAACAGAAAGAAGTGGCGGCCGCACAAGCAACATCGGTAGGGGGAAAGCAAGAAGTGCACGGCTTTCTCCAGTTCGTTGCGGAGGCCCACGCCTCGAAAATCCACAGATCTGCAATGCGGACAGCGGGTGGAGAACATAGCCTGCAGCTGCTTCATCCCTACACCGCGGTTTTCGCCGCGCTACCGGTCTCGACGGTAGCGCGATCTCGCGATGCATAGCCAGACGCGTTGAGTCCGTCGGCGCGGCCGGCCGTCGGGCGGCTCTTTTCTCGCGCGGCCTTGATCTCCTCCGGCGTCCTGACGTCGGGCTCTGAGAGTTTTACGTGTTCCCTTGCACGCGCCACTTGGCGCTTATGCCGCTTCGCTAATCTCTTGTCCATATTTGCTCCACGAGAGCTCCACTACACTTCCACCTTACAACTAACCTCGCCACGCCGCGCCGGGGCTCTCCCCGGTAGGCCTCCGCGGCGGCTTTCTCTTGCGGGCGGCTTCGGTTTTCGCGGCGGCCCGATCGGTCGCGCAACTGCGCATCTCGTCTTCGGTGAAGGTCAAGGCCCGCGTTTCCTCGTCGCTGGCAGCCGTCGTGCGTTGCGCCTCGATGGCCTCCTGCCGCTCCAGCAGGCTTCGGCACAGCAGCGGGAGTTCCTGTACGCGGATGTCATATCTACGAATCAGGCCAAGATCGGCCTTCACCGTGAATTCGATCCGGCTGCGAGCTGTCACCCTGCGTTCAAAAGCGAACACCCGGAATCCCATATCTTGACGAAATCCCGTGAGAATAAACGACATCCTTGCGCTCCTTAAGAAATATCACTTGCGATCTTTACAGCACATCGCGAGGCCCAGCTCACGAATGCCCCGTCTGCATCCGGTTGCAAGCGGGCTCATATTCGAGAATGAGACGGTCCTGGCGGGCAGACCGTAACGTCCCTTCGCACACTTCGAAGACGAAACCCGTCGGCTCGCGTTTCATGAGCGGCGTCTGCGCGTTCCTCAGATGAGCCAGGAGCGCGCCTTGAATATCGTCGGTCTGGCCGATGTAGACCCATTCGCGCGCGTTCGAGATTCCATAGACGCCCGCGGCCGAGGGAGCGTACATCTGCACTCCGCCGGTCGTGAACGTCCGCGGCGTAAGCTGTTCAAAGGGCATCTGGTAGCCTCCGTGCCGCCACTGTGCGAGGGCGCTTCAAACCGCAACCCCGTTCCGATGGGAAGTGATTCCCTTCGCCCGATCCGTCTTCAATTGCAAGCGTTCCACTAATTTCTTCCCGAGTATTAGCTCACCAGGATTGAAATTGTGGCCGGGTATCCGGGGATCGATAAACTCTCTGCGGAAAAGTTGATCCGATGCCAGAGTGGTCAACAGCTCGAGCTCCCTCGCGGTGAACTTTACGGTAACGAGCGTCATTGGATCAGATCCCCCGCGACGAGAGCGCCGTCGGCATTGTTCGCACGTGTGTCGATCGTGTGTTATTCATCAGACTGCCAGATCATAGTGCGCTCTAGGGACGGAAGTTCGGCTTGTTCGCGGAGCGGGCCTTATCGAGCGCGACCTGATCTTCCGCGGCCTGCTTCTTTTGCTTATCGAGCTCCCGCTGCGGCGCCTCCTGTGCGTCCAGCCGAACGGCTTCGATGATCGCGGCCTCTGCCAGCGCGTCGAGCTTTTTCGACAAAAGGATCATGGCGAAGCTGGAGCGATCGCCGGTACGAACTAAATTGTAGGAGTAGTCGGCATCCTCCCAGCGCGCGAGGACGGGCGCGGTGTCCCCATAGTAGGAGTGGTAAGCAATCTCAGCCGCCGGTTTCACGGCGGGTCCATATGTGGCCGAAATCGCCCCAATCATGTCGTCCGTGGTTAATCCCTCGATTTTGTATCGATCGTAAGTCACGACGATGCGAAAGAGGCTGCCATCCATGAAGGACAACAATCCTTCCTTCACAGGGTCTCCCTTGAGCGGATCCGTCAGCGGCCCGTAACGAGGCTGCCACTCCAATTCCTGGATCACCGCCGGCCGCTGGTGAACCATCTTAACGTCCGAAGGTTCCGCCCCAGTCTGCTTTTCCGCCGCAGCGAGACTCATGCCGAACTGAAAACCACGATAGTTGGAAAAATCCGCGGCGCACAGCAGCGAAGTTCCAAGGACGGTGTATAGAATTCCGATCGTGCCTGGACGGGTGAGTTTCATTTCGCCCGCAGTCCCTGGGCTTCGATCGATGTGATCTCGATCGATGGCATCGAGCGGTGCGACGACTTCTTCCAGCTGCGCACGGCCAGCGCCAGGCATACCGCGCTACATGCAACCGCCAGCCCTACCGACAAGTAGCCGATGGGACGGAAAAACATCAATGCGGCTGGACTGAAAACGAAGGCCACGATGAGGAACGCGACCGTCGTGGTGTAGCCGGTTCCGGTAGACTTCTCACTGGTCTCGAACATGGCAACCTCCTGGTTGTCGGGGTGCCTAAGGGGAGCAGGGAGGATCAGACCGTCCGACTTAGCTTCAAACGGCCTGCGAGTGGGCTGAAGTGCCCAGGCACTCACTAGTGTACCAGTTCATGAGGATTGCCTGGGAAAGGCTGGTAGTCGGAAGTCAAGTTCTGCAATCAGCCAGTATCTATCCGACTACCGAAGTGCCTGACTACCCAATGCTGAGGTCCCCTTGCTCGTCTGCGCGGTCAAACGCTTCTTTGAGTCCTTGTAAGCGCCCCGGCCCGAAATCCGGACGCGGTTGCCCGCAATTGGATCAGCGCTAGCAACAAACTGGCGGACGCCCGCCTGCTTAAGCTGGTCTGACTCTTCTTCCCGTCAGCTCCCGACTCCCGGCTTCGGCTCTTCGAGCAGTTTGCGTACGTCGTCCGAAACCGCCACGCGTCCCTGCTTCACGTATTGTTCGTGATTGCGCTCGATGCGCTGCGGCCGGTAGGCGTAATTCACCATCAGCCCGAAGGATTGTTTCCAGCCTTTTTCCGAGACATCGCCCATCCAGTTGATGCGCTCCACCGACGCTCCGTTGTTCAGGTGAAACGACGCCACAGGATCGATGGCACGGCCGTCCGCGCGGCGCGCGGTCAGGTACAGCGCGCAGGCCCGGCGCAGGGCGTCTCTGCGAGGATCGGCCGCCGTCCATCCCGCTACCTTGGCGGACAGCGCTTGACCGTTCAAACCCCGCACATCTTCCCATGCCGCGAGGGGAGGCTTCTGCTGGCTCAGCCACTCCCGGAAGCCTGGAACCGGCGAAAGCGTGACGAAGTTTCTCAGCCGTAATCCTTCGTTCTCCAATTCCTGGACCACCTGCTTGATCAGGAAAGCGCCAAAGGAAATCGAACGAAGGCCCTCCAGGCAATTGTTGATCGAATAAAATACCGCCGTATCGGGTCTCGCTCCGTCGCGCGGCTCGATCTTGACGTCGATCAAGGGTTGAATCGCGGTGGCGATTCCATGGGTGAGCGCGACCTCGACGAAGATGAGCGGCTCGTCCGGCAGCGCCGGGTGAAAAAACGCGAAGCACCGGCGGTCGCTCGCCAGACGCCGCCGCAGATCCGTCCAGCCATGAATCTCATGCACGGTCTCGTGGGCGATCAGCTTTTCCAGAATCAGTGCGGGCGTGCGCCAGTCGATACGACGGAGTTCGAGGAAGCCGCGATTGAACCAGGACGCGAGCAAGTGCACCAGGTCCGCGTTAATGGGCTCCAGGCGGGGATGCGCTCCGAGCATCGCCAGCAAATCCCGGCGCATGTTGACGATAGTCTCCGTGCCGCGTGGGCTGATATTGATACGGCGAAATAATTCCTGTCGTCGGGGCTCGGCCGCGCTGAACAACCGGGCGAGTTCAGCCGCCCCGGGCGTGGCATGATATTTCTGCGCCAGCTGTAAAATCGCCGCGGGATCGGCAAGCCATGGACGCTCCAGCAAGCCTTCGAAAAATTTCAGGCGCTGCGCGGCGTTCAGCTCGCGATAACGATCCGTGATCTCGCGTGCGATAGCCGTGCCGGAGGCCTCGCCGCGCTCGGAAACCAGATCCTGGCAGAGCTGCTCGATGGGCGCGCGGGAGAGGCCTCCGAGAAAGGTGCGCCCGCGGTCGGCAATCGAGGTCAGTACGCGCCGCACGAGATTAGACGCCGCTGGCATGTGCTTTCGATTTTAACAAGCGGCGCCACAGCGACGTTTATCTGTGCTTCGGCTTACTATGTCAGCAGAGGCCATTTCAATGCAGGACAAAGTCGTGTTGATCACCGGAGCTACGGGAGGGCTCGGAACCGCCGTGACGGCCGCGTTCCAGAGTGCGGGAGCGCGCGTTGCCGCAGTGGATCGAGTCGCGGGTGCTGGGGCCAGCGACCGTTTTGCGTCGTTTGCCGCCGATCTGTCCACGCTCGAAGGTGCTCGCGGAGCAGTGGAAACGGTGGCGGCTCATTGGGGCCGTCACGTCGACGTGCTGGTGCATCTGATCGGCGGATTCGCCGGAGGAAAGTCCGTCGCTGATTCCGACGACGCGCTGTTCGACCGCATGATCAATCTCAACCTGCGTACTGCACTTTACATGTTCCGCGCGACCGTGCCGCACATGCGCGAGCGGGGCAGCGGGCGCATTCTTGCGATCGGCAGCCGCGCTGCCGTGGAACCTTCGCCCGCGAGCGGAATTTACGCGGCCTCCAAAGCGGCGCTGGTTTCTTTAGTTCGTACCCTCGCGTCGGAAAACGCCGATCGGGGAATTACGGTAAACGTCGTTCTTCCCGGCACCATGGACACGCCCGCGAATCGCGTATCCATGCCCAAAGCCGATTTCTCCCAATGGGTTCCTCCGAGCCAGGTGGCGAGCCTGCTGGTTCATCTTGCGGGCGATGACGCCTCGGCCGTGAACGGCGCGGTGATCCCGATTTTCGGCGGCGCGTGATGGCGGTCCGAAGCGACAGATCGACCACTGCGGCCAAAACGAGCCTTCCTGCGCTATCATCTTCTAACCCCATGAATCCCACTGAGCCACAGGCTCCCACAACGCCGCGCGTGTCCGCCATTCTGGTTGGCTACAACCAGGCGGCCGCTCTGCGCCGGGCGATCGAGGCCCTGGAGCGCTCCGAAAAGCGCGAGCAATTGGAAATCCTGGTGGTGGATTGCGCCAGTGCCGACGACACGGCATCGCTCGACGAACACTATACCTCCCTCACCTTGCTGCGCCTGCCCGAGCACTTCGGCGCAACCAAGGCGCTCAACATCGCCACTCGGACCGCTAGGGGCGAGTTCCTCCTCTTTCTCTCTCCCGATGTCGAGGTCGCCCCCGATACGATCGTGCGCCTGGTGGAGAATTTCGAAGCCGCGTCTGACTCGGCCGCCGTGTGCCCGCTTCTGGTGAGTCCCGAGGGTGCGCCTCTATGGCGAGTTCTGCCTGCGCCCACGCGTGAATTATTCGCGCAAGTCAGCGCGGGCGGCGATCCGCCCTTCACTCCCGTGCCCGATCTGACCCAGGAATCGATCGTGGTGGCTTACCCGGGCCGCGACGCCGTGCTGGTTCGCAAGCAATTCGTTGCGGGCATGAATTATTTTGACGAACGGCTCGGTGAGTACTGGGCGGATGCGGATCTCGCGTTGCAGATTCGCAGAGCCGGGAAGAGAATCCGCATCTACCCACAGATTCGCGTCACATTGCACCCGCCGGCTGCTCCGCCGCCTCGCGACACGGTTCACATGTCGGATCGGATCGTCGGTGCGGCGGTGCTGCTCGGCAAATACCAGGGCTTCTTCGCAGGCGCCGGATTCCGTCTGGGAGCGATGCTCAAGGCCTTGGGAAGATTCAACTTCTCCTTGTTCTTCGCGGTTGCCGGCGGCAGCAAAATGGACGCGTCCCAGGCTGGCTGATCGCTTTCGCGCAAGGCCCTACGATTCTGCGTCCCGTGTGGCGTAAGGTTATTCCCTTAAGCCACTAACTTTTCTCTCATCCTCCACCGATAGAAGTACAACAGGTAGCTTATATGCAATTGGAAGCCTTTTTGTGGCTGTTTCTCCCGGTGTTCGTTGCTGGCGGGAGTGCGCTGCTTTCCTACTACATCATGCAGGCGCGCATGGAAGTCGCTCTGGCCAAGGAGCGCGAATCCCTGGCAGAGGCGCGGGCGACCATCGTTTCCCATAAGATCACTCTCGAAGAGCGTGTCAGGGCTACCGAAGAATCCGCCAAACGCAAGGCGCTCGACGATTTCATGCAGGACATTCGCACCGAAGAGCGCAGTTATGTCCGTGAGTCCAGGTCCCTGGAAGGCTCTCGCAAGACGATGGTGATGCAAGAGCGGCTCTTTTTCCGTAACATCCCTCTTTCCAATTGGATAGAGCATGAAATGTTAGTCGAGGACGGCCGCGACCTGAATCAGCTCCCCCGTGAATCGGTCTTCGCGCCGGCGGCTTTGCCGTCGACGGAATCGACGCAGGTCCAGGCAGCGCAGATTCCGGCGCCGCTCACTGGGGCGGCTCCCAGCGCAGCATCAACGACGCCCGAGACGCGTGTTGCCATCACCCGATTGCTTAGCGAAGTGGGACCGCCGCGCAATGTGCCGCCTAGCCACGTGGAATTGCAGCGCGATGCCCTGCTCAGTGTGGAATCGCAGCGCGATGCGCTGCTCAATGTGGAATCGCAGCGCAATGCGCTACTCAATGAAGTGGCCCCGCAGCGTAATGCGCTGCTCGGACCCACGGTCTTGACGCCTCACGCCGCCGCTTTCGGCGCTCAATAGAGAAAATCTGCCCCCGAGGGTTCGCTTTGGGACCTAAGGGAGAGCTTTGGAAACAGTAGCCTGCCCTCCGAGCGTAAACCATAGCACGATTTGGACGTCAGGGAGAGTATGATGAGGCTTATGGCCGAGCCTCTGGCCGCCGTGCGCGCAGAGACTGGATTGACGGGAGACTTCGCCGCCTGGATGTCGTCGGAGCAGCGGCGGGTGTATTCCCTATGCCGCCGCCTCCTGCAGGACGCAGACGACGCGGATTGCGCCACCCAGGACGTATTCCTCAAGGCATATCAGGCTCTGCAAAGGGAGGACGCCAAGGCGCTGGATGATCCCGCGCGCTGGCTGACGCGGATCGCCGTAAACACATGCCTCGATCGCTTGCGCTCGCACAAGTGGCAGCTGTGGCGTCGAAGGCCGGCTCCGGAAGACGAAGCGCTCATCTTATCGAAGATCACGTCGCGCCGCCCTGAAGCGGAGGAACGGTACTTCGCCACGGAGATCTCTGCCCGGCTAGACGCCGCGCTCGCCCGTTTATCGAACCGGCAGCGTGTGGTGTTCGCTTTGAGGCATTATGAAGACAAGAGCCTGGAGGAGATCGGCCTGATTCTGGGCCTGGATGTCGGCACGGTCAAGGCACACATGTTCCGCGCCGTGGCGAAACTAAGGGACGAGTTGCGGGACCTGTACGGGAGCGGCGGAAAATGAGCGCGCACGAGCATCTGAATGATGACGTTTTTATCGACGGGCTGTATGGCCTCGTCGACGTGGAAACCTGGTTGGGCGGGTGCCCGTTGTGCGCATCCCGCTGGAACGAACTCCAGGAAAAGCGCGTCGCCATCACTGCGCGGACGGAAATTCCGGCCGATGTGTTGGCCGCGCAGCGCAGAAATATCTACTCCCGGATCGAGCATCCGTTACGCCTATGGAAGCAGCCGTCGCGTCTGTACTGGGCGGGTCCTACGGTTGCGGCCGCTGCGGCGACCTGCTTGCTCGCCATCGGCGTGTTTTTGCATCATCCGGTCACGCCGGTGCGCCCCACTCCGACCTCATTGAGCGAGACGCAGCAGGTTCCCGAGGTGTACTCGGACGTTTATTCCATGGAACAATCCTTCGAGCCGACCGCGAGCGCTTCGTTTCGAGTATTATTTGAATCGGACGGCGCGCCGGCAGAGGGCGCCGGTCAAGGCACAAATCAACAATGAGGACGAAGACCATCTGCGCGGGATGGGGGCTGCTATTCATGGCGGTGCCCGCTATACTTCTCGCGCAAGGTCCGCCTTCGGCGCAGGAATCGCGACCGCCGCGTCCCTTTGTTTCGTGGTGGGAAGGGCCCTGGTGGAACGGCCGTGCGGCTCAGGCGCTCAACCTGAGCGAGGCGCAGAAGACCGACATCAATGGGATCGTCAAGGATTACCGCACGAAGATGATGGACTTGCGCGTGGCGATGCAAAAAGCGGATGGCGACGTCGAGGCTGCCTTCAGCGAGAATCCGGTGGATCAGCGCAAGGCGAATGACGCGATCGAAAAGCTGGCGGCTGCGCGCGGCGATCTGACACGCACACTTTCGCAAATGAGCCTGAAGTTGCGGTTAGTGCTGACCGCCGAGCAATGGCAGGCTTTGCAAGAGCGAAATTCTTCCGGCCGGGGAGAAGGCAGGATTGGACGCGGCCGGCGCGGATTCGACCGAAACGGAGTGCCGCCGCCCCCGCCCAGCGCGACCAAACAGTAATCCTGGAAGGCGTCCGCGCGTGCATCAGGAAGATCTTTGCGCGGTTCGAGGCGTGGTCACTCCTCCGAGGAAGTGTTGCGAAAGCATCCTTAAAGGTTGACTTGGCACGGTCGCGCACGGTATCACTGAAGTTAGTTCCCTGTGACCGGCGCGGTAGCCAAGTGGTAAGGCAGAGGTCTGCAAAACCTTTATTCGGGGGTTCGATTCCCCCCCGCGCCTCCAACAATTTAGCTCCTAAGTTACACTCCCTCTAGCGGTTGTTCGATTCATGAGAGTCCGCCAAGATTCACCAGAATTCCCTAAAAATCACCAAAAAGCGGACGGAAGGCGGACGGAAAGGGCACGGATTCACCGGCCTCCGCTCGCTCAGAAACAGCCTTGACCGATTTCTCTTGACTTCTATTTCCCATTTTGGGAAACTATAGCCGGGATGACCTTGCTCGGTGTCGAGCGGATGGAGGTATTCGGCAAGATACATCCGCCAGCGCGGAAGGCGTTTGGGAAGTGGAGAACCGTGATTGAAGGGGCAACTTGGACAAACCCGGCAGAGATGAAGCAGGCCTTCGGAACCGCGGACATCGTGAGCGAGCAGACCGTGTTTAATGTCGGCGGAAACAAATACCGGCTAATTGCCCTCGTCGATTACGAAGAACAGACCGTGCTCGTGCAACACGTGCTCACCCACGACGAGTACGACAAGGGAGGTTGGAATAAATAGTCATGGAAGCAAAAGACGGAGCCGCGATCGATACAGAGTATGAACGGCTGCTCTGCGAGATTCGGCCACATTTACCCCGCGACCAGAAAGAGAACGCGCGCCTGCTTAAAGAGATTGAGAAACTCATGCTGAAAGGCAAGGGCCGCACCTACGCCGAAAGCGAGATGCTGAGCACACTGGCCAGCTTGGTCCACGAATATGAACAAAGAGCGTACCCGCGGGAGGTGTTCAGCCCTGCCGAGATGCTCGAATTTTTGATGGAACAACGTGGCGCTGCACCGGCGGATCTTCCTTTGAGTCCTAGTCGCGTCTCAGAGATCCTCTCCGGGAAGCGAGATGTGAGCAAAACACAAGCGATAGATTTGAGTAAGTTCTTCCGCGTTTCCCCGGCGCTGTTTATCGCGAGTAAGAAGTAGACCCCGCGACGGCCCGTAAGCTCGTCGCCGCGTGGCGCCAATGGCCTAGGAAAGGGCGCTGGTGCGTTCGCAGCGGCGAAAAGGTAGGTAGATGGCAGGGCCGTCCCGGCCGTCGCCGCTAAGGGGAGGTTGCGTCGAGAACTTTTCGCACGGTCAGAACACAACCTAGCACGGGCTTTCCCAGGAGGCGTAGGGTCCCGTCCGTAGGTTGGCAGTGCTCCAAGAACGTCAATGCCGCCCAGAAGGCAGGGCCTGAATCTATGCAGTACCGTTCATTCCTGCCGAGTCGGCTCATCAAGCCGCGAGCGTCAGCCTCTAACACTTCAAACTTAATCTCGTCTTCCGGCTGAAACCCAAGTTCGCTGGTTAGATCGATGGGGTTCGCACAGCCTACGAAAATCTCGGGCGGATTGGGCGGATGGTCCTCGACAAGCACCGAAAGACAACTACTCACGTCCTTAAATTTACACCAACTGGGGATAGACCTCTAGAGGACTATAATCATTCGTTTGGCGCGGAGGCCTTCCAGTTGGGGGTGAGTTGTGGCCTTGGTCACTTGTAAAGAGTGCAGCAGGCAGATTAGTTCAGAAGCGAAAACGTGGTGCTCTCAATCTGTCCTAGTAACGCTCGGCTGAAGCGATTGGAGCAGCCAAACGATTTACAGTGAGCGGCCCCATGCGATCTAACGAAAGATCCCTTCATGACCGCGCGGCGTACGCAGCCCAGCGCATGTAACTGGGCTTAGTCGGGGCAGCCGGTCAGGAGCAGGGAGAACCCGGCGACGAAAAAAGCGCCGTCCTGGTGTCAAGAGCGAAGAAGGCGGGGGCGCTATAGGACGGCACATGTCGCCAAATGTAGCGGCACGCGCGGCAAGAACTAACCGCCCTTTCGTGATAGCTTAGGCGAGTGTTTGATTTCGCCAAACTGCTCGGGAAGCTCCCCGGCTTCGTATTCGCCTACCCTGATTGCTTCCTCGGCTTGTGTTGTGTGGTGATTGGGCTGCCACAGGCTCAAGGGGTCAATCCTAGCAACGCCTTTCTTCCGTTCGGATTTGCGTTGATCGCTTTGAGTATGGTGCGAAGGACCGTGCACTACATCGGGGCTGTGCGCGTAGATAGGTATGAAGAGCGAGACAAAGGCACTCTGCTCTACCCGAAATTCTTTGCAGGCTTGTTTTGGTCGGCGATTCTTAGGGGATGCGTTTGATGGTGGGCGCTAGATGTCCATCCCAATGAGCCGCTAATCCGCTGGATTCTTCATTACTGAAAAGCTCGCACGCTGAAGGACAGCCACCGATACGGCTTCTCGAATAGACGGTCCGTTCCCATTCCCGAGTTCGAACTCCCGCATATTTTTCATGCTTTTCTGAAGCACGTCAAAACGTGAACTTGACGGCGACCTGCGCGATGCGAGGAGACGCCGCCTGCGTCACGTAGCCGAACGTGGCGCTGCCGATGTTTCCGTTCACGGCGTTGGGTCTGAAGAACCGAGCGTGGTTGAAGGCATCGAACATCTCGAAGCGGATCTCCCGGGTCCTCGACTCAGCGAACTGTGGTCTTGTGCCGCGCGATATCGTAGTGGTCCATGCCTGGCCAAAGAACGGGCGCCGTGACGCATTATCCTCAATGCCGAGCGCATTGGGGCTGAAGAGCGAGGTATTGACGTACAGCTCGCCATTGCGCGGGTAGCGGTTGATCTCCAGACTGTCGGCATCCACATTCAACAGGTCGATACCGATTCCGTTGAACTCACCAACCAAGATTTACCGGCGATAAACGGACATCGTGTCCACGCAGTTAAGCTCGGCTTCCAGCCTAATTATGAAAATTCCATAAACACTCTGCGTTAGCGATGGATGTTTATGCCTTTTTCACCCTGTTGACGCGATACTCTGAAGAATACGCGTGGTAGATTCAAACACCACGTTGTGTTCAGGGCGCCCTGGTAGCTATCCGCCAGCACCGGTTCGATCTCGTACTCCTCGATATGAACATGCCCGGTCCAAGCGGCAAGTGTGTCCACTCGGTGGGATGCGATAAAGAAGACTGATAGATCGCATCGAAAGAATTATGGATTCGGGCGAGTCGTACTTTATGACTTATTCATCCTTGGCGCTGCATAATTCAAAAAGCTTCACATCTTTTAATTGAGATTGAGTTTTCCGGACGCAAAGCCCGCCTGGCAATGCGCGCTGTTTGACTTGTGCCACGTGTGGCGGGCTATAGTGTTTTCCCGTCTCCCTGATGAGACTTCCCAAGAGCGATCGTGGACGAGGAACGAAAATCGACAATCAAAAATCAACTGAGAAGCTCCTAGGAAGGAAGGTTATGAATATCTACAAGGTAGTGCGGGATATCAATCAGGTGGTCTTGCCAATGGCAACCGAGCCTCGCCATTTATCGGCGATCGCCGTTTTGCCAGCCTGCGTTGCATTCTTACTTGCGGCGCTGTCACCCGCGGCATTCGGACAAGCGGCAGTTGGCCTGGTTGGCGGAGTCACGCGTGATTCAGCGAGCAGTAAGCCGGTGGCGGGCGTGCAAGTTGTTGTACACAACGTGGCCAAGGGCACTGATCGTTCCACCGTAAGCGACGCTGCTGGAATTTTTACATTCACCGATCTGGAGCCCGGGCAATACGAGGTGGCGGCCACTAAGAATGGTTTCGAGAAATCGTCGGCCCAGGTCGACGTAGCCGCTCTCCGCACCGTGCGCGTGGAGCTTCCTCTGCAAATCGCCGCTGATGTGCGCCGGGCAGCGGACAAATCGGACAAGCCGCTGACCGACCGGGAAAGGCAACTCCTCGAACGCATCGATCGTTTGGAGGAACGCCTCGCGGCCATGGAAGTGAAGCAGGAAGGAACGGCGAATACCAAAACTGCGCCGGAAGCCGATGCCAAGGCGGCTCCGGAAAGGGAAGTGCTGACGGCATCCCTCTCGCCCGTTGCTGTTGCGACGGCGCGGCCGACCCCTGCGGCTCCCTTCCCGGGGTCTTTGCCGGCTCCGGCTCCCGCCGCGGCGGCCGCAAATCAGGCTCCCGACGCCGCCGCCGCTGCCCCTGCCGCTGCGCCCGCGGTGGATCTGCAAACCCCGTTCGCGGACTGGAACTGGGACTGGCTCAACGGAAACTCGCGTCAGCACGACAGCCCTCTCGACTCCAAGTATTTCAGTGGAGAGTTTCGAGCAGACACTTTTTACGGAGAAGATTTCAACCAACCGATCGATCACTCAATGGGCGGGTCGAGCGAAGTGTTCCGAAACGGTGAAGTCCAGTTAGAAGACTTGTCCATCGGCGGCGATTTTCACGCTGGCAACATGCGCGGCAGAGTTCTGGCTTTGTTCGGAATGTTCTCGGCCACGACGGTGCGCAACGACGCGAGCCCGGGCCTCGGCCAATGGGATGTCCGCGCCGCTTACAAATACGTGTCGGAAGCTTACGGCGGATACCATTTCAACGTGCAGCACGGGCTGAACATCGACGCCGGAATTTTCGTTTCTTACGTCGGACTGTTCAGCTATCACAACTTCGATAACTGGGCCTACCAGCCTTCGTATGTTTCTTCCAACACGCCGTGGTTCTTCAACGGCGTGCGGATACAGTGGTTCCCCACCCATCATTTGAAGATTGAACCGTGGTTCATCAACGGATGGCAATCGTACAACAAATACAATGGCCATCCCGGTCTCGGAGGGCAGTTAAAGTGGACGCCGAAATCCTGGTTGAATGTAATCGCCAACCAGTATGGCGTCGGCAACGACAACCTCGGCCTTCCGAACCGCGGGCGCTACCACACGGACGATAGCGTCGAGATCAAATACTATGACAAGGTCAAGCCGGGCAATGGCATCGACAAAATCGCGTTCACGTTCACGGGCGATCTGGGATGCGAAACCGGCGATGGAGTGACTTGCACCGGCGGACATGGGGCGTATAACCCCGTGACTGGAAAGGGCGGCCCGAAACAGGCGTTCCTAGGTTACATGGCCTACAACCGCTGGTGGTGGCACAAGGATTTGTTCGCCCTTACCCTCGGCGGCGGGCAGATGAACAATCCGGGACGCTACCTGACGCTGGTGCTTCCGGTCAATGGCGCGGATGCCATATCCGGTACGCCATACTTCCCAGCCTACCCGGGGGCTCCGCTGAAAGCTTACGACGGCACGCTCACCTTGGATTACATGCCCAGCCAGTTCGCGACCTTCCGGCTTGAGTTTGGCTATCGCCATACGAATGTGCCGTACTGGTCTGGACGGCATGGGATCACACCTCCCGGCGGCAACAACGGTTCTCCCGCGGATTTCGTGTGCAGTAGCGGCGCATCCTCCGGGCAGACCGTTCTCAGCGCAGCTTACACGGCGTGCGGCGGACCCGGCACCGTCTGGTTCCCCGATCTGCGAGAAGGGCAAGCCTTGTTATCGTTGTCGATCATGGTCAAACTTTAAAGTCGCTGTCAGCGGGCAGGCTCAAAGTTTCGAGCCTGCCCAGACTTTTCAAAAAGACGAAGTCCGCAGCCAATGGCGTGCGGCGTACAATACGGCCTAGAGGAGGCAGATTTATGAATCAGTGGATCTCGGTTATGGTCAACAAACGGAAGATCGCCCTTGTCACTGGCATCCTCGCAACGTTGGTTGCGTTCGGAACCGTCGCGGGAGCGGCCGCTCCTCAGAAGGTAGATAAGAGCGTGCCCAAGCAACAAAGGGCGATCGCGTTGGGAGAGGATGAGGTTAAGCAGTTGCTTCTTCTGATGGACACCGACAAGAGTGGCAAGGTCTCCAAGAAGGAATACATGGACTTCATGGCAGCCGAGTTCGACCGATTGGACAAGGATAAAAGCGGCGAACTGGATGTGAAAGAACTGAGTCAGTCACAGATTCGATCAAGCCGGCCCGCCGCCATCGGCAAATGAGCCTCTAGGGCGTGGTAATCGTAAAGCCACCATTCTTGAAATTGATCTCACGGACTTTCCCCGACGGACCCAGAGGCCCGATAGGATTGCCGTTCAACCGCACGGCGAGCCCTCCTGCATTCCCCGTGCGCAGAGTGCCGCCTCCCTGCAGGTTGACCGTTCGTGCGGACCCTGGAACCAGCAACTGTGCGAACAGATCCCGGCCGTCCTGATCTTTCATCGAGATCCAGCTTGGCTCCGTGGCGTTGAGAACAATTTCCATGGATGCACTTGTGCGGCCCGGTTGGACCGAAGGCGTTTGGTTCGAAGGTGACGGGCTGGGAGAAAGCGTACCCGGGGCATGCGCGTCCGGGATATGTGCCCCGGCATTCGCGGGCGCGCTCGCCGCGGATACGATCGCTGGCTCACCCGCAGGTTTGTACGCGGCCGATGGGCGCGGGTCCACTTTCATCGTTGCCTGGTGTGCGGGCCAGAGAGAAATTCCGATCACCACGCCCGCCGCAATCACCACGCCGACCCCGGCAATCGCGGCGCTGCTGAGCTTGGAGCGCGGAACACGTGCCGGCCGCGCAGGCAGAAGCAATGCCGGGGGAGACATCCGCTCGATGTTGAGGGTCGCCTGATTGCAGAAACTCTCGAAAGTGGAGAGCAGGTTCCGGAAGCTCGTCTCGGTCGCGGACGATTGCACGCGCAGTTCCTGGATCAGTCCGGTATGCTTTTGGACTTGCGTTTCCACGTGCTGCAGTCGGCTCGAAAGGCCGGCCTCTACTTCGCGAACGTAATCCACGAGGCGGCTCTGCTGGCCGGGTCGCTCGCGACGCTCTCCGAACATCCGCGCTCCCAGGCTTGGATCGCTGGCCACCGGCAGGTGAGGCGCCTGGCCCTCGCCCATGAGGACCTGCACCTCTTCGGCGATGCGCAGCGCGTCGCGGCGGGACAGGCAGCGCCATTCCGTCGGCTCCGCATCCTCGGCCTGATACAGCCCGAAACCGATCACTTCATCCTCGCCGATCGCCTCCGTGATTTGAAGGAAATGCGAGATCGTGTCGCGGCGCAGCGATGTGGTGCCGTCGAAGGCCGCGTTGAAGGCCTCGACTTGCAGGCTCGTGACTGCTCCCACATATTCCGCCGTGAAGTTGAGGCTTTCCCGGTCGAAATCGAACGCCAGCCACTCGCCTCGTTGTCTTTCGATGCGAACATCCTCCGCCAGCAAGTTGAGAAACTTCTGCGATGCGGCGATGACGCTTGCCAGTTTGTGCAGGGGAACTCCCGCGCCGCCCCGGCTTAGTTCCACTCGAATTCGCAATCTTGCCATGGTATGTCCTTAGCGGCCTGCGCGCCGCGCCGCTGGAAACCGATCGTGACGCGTCTCATTTTCGGGACGGGCCTCATACAGGAGATCCCTGCTCTTGCGGCTTAGTCGATATTCAAAGATCTCGTCATTCCCACCGTGCATGAGCTTCTCCTCTGGGATAATTTCCAGCAGCCGCCCGTAATAGGAGGCCGCGCTTTCATAGGAACGCCGTTCAAATTCCACGGCCGTCAGTGCCTGCAATGCGGCTACCGATTGGGAGTCGCGCTGAAGGAGTTGATTTGCGTAACGTTCGGCGCGCGCCAAATCGAACATTTCCATGGAGAGCGCGATCAGATTGCGGAGCGCTTCCTCGGAAGCCGGATGCAGTTGCAGAAACCGTAAATACAGCGACTCGGACTCCTCGTAGCGTCGCAGCAGCTGAAGAGCAACTGCCTTGCCGAAGAGCGCGGGAGACAGGGCGGCCTCCGACCAGCACGCTTCAAAACAAGCCAGGGCGTCTTCCGATTTGTTCAGTTGCAACAGGCATTCGCCCAGCGCGATGCGCGCCGCGTCGCTATAAGACTCGTCCTCGAGAAGTTTTCGCAAGGCGTCTGCGGCCGCGTTCCATCGGCCCAGTTTGCGGAGACACCCCGCGAGGTTTTGATGGGCGTATGTATTCTGCGGGTCGAGGGCGATCACCGTGGAGTAGCTTCCAACTGCGTCATGAAACTGCTCCAGTTCCCGTTGCAAATCACCCCGCAAAGTGTAAACGTCCTGCGCATAATCGCCGGGCGTCGACAGCACTTCGAGCGCCTCCGCAAGCCGGTTCTCGGCCCGCAAACGAAGAGCCGATTGGACACGGCGGTCGAGCTCGATATCTTTAGAACGGTCCTTGGGAATGCGGGCGGCGGCCGATGCTGGAGAGGGCATTGATACTTGTCCTATTGCTTGTTCCCGTTCTGCTTCTCGTTTCCGAAAATTCTTACGTCCTGCACCACGGTCATTTCCTCAGCAGAGGAAAAACCGCGAGATCGCTTACCGCCGCCGCAGGGTCCCCGTGATCGTTATAGACGCCAACTCCGCCGTCGCTGAGCCTTGCGTCCGTCCATTCGTCGAACTTCCGATCCGCAATCCAGGTTGTGAAGGTGTTTCCCAGCCCCTCGGTTCGGATCTTGTACATTCCCCCGGGCTGCACAGGGATCGTGACGGGAATCGGCGTCACACGCTGATCGAGGCCGCCGATCACGGCAAAGCGCTTCATTACCGCCGACGAAGATCCCGCCGCGAATTTCACGAATTCCAAACGCATCGCGTAATAATTCTTGGAATCCCGGGCACGAAAGACCCATCCGGTCGCCTTTGCGCTGACCGGACTCTGAAAGTCCATTCGGAAATCGGTCAGATTCAGGGAGCCGCGAACGATGGAGATCCGGCGCGGCGACTCCGCGAGAGGCGTCCATACAGGAGCGCCCATTGATAGCGCCGGACCGGCTACCACCGGAGTCGTCGCGGGATCCTTACCCGTACTTTTCGTCGGACTCAATGCCAGAAATCCAGCGACCAACAGCGCCGCCAGCGAAGACGCGCCGACCGTCACGAATTTCCGCGTGCTGCCGGCGGGCTTGCGGTCGGCGAAGGCAAAATCCGGGGCGGCAAACTCCCCCGTACTGATCTCTCTCTTTCCGCTGCGCTCGGCCGTTCCCGCAATCTCCGTCTGCGCAGTTGATACTTTCTCTTGGGGCCGCGACGGGACCTCCGCAGGCAGCGACTCAACCGGCGCCTCGGAAATGAGTTTCGTTTCCGGGATAAGCTTCCTGGACGACCAAGCCGCCGGCCGGTTCATCTTCGGAATCACCATCTCCCAACGATCCGAACCCGGGTGATCTGAACTCCTTCCGCGTGGCTCGAGATCCCGGCGGCGATCCACATTCGGGCGATCCAATAACCGGGAGGCCGCGTTTTCTGTCGCGACCGCGGACCCTGCAGACGGCACCATCGCCACCGATTCCACGGCTGCCGGCGCTTCCGGGACGGAAATCCTCGTCCGAAATGCCGGCTCGGAAGATCTTTGTGGCGTCTCGGATAGCCTTTCGGAAAGGTCCGGGGACATGCCGCCGGAGGAGGAACGTCTCGGTTCAGGTCTTGACTCGAACTTCGCGAACCCGCCGTCCTGCGACAAAAAGGACCAGGTTATCGGGAAAGAAAATCGAACGAGTTCTTGGGAACCGGATTCCGGTGATTGCGGGAACGCCGCTGAGTGAGAAACCGGCATGCGTCCAAAACGCCTCAGGTATACCGCGCTTAGCTATCGGTACATCATACGTTGATTGGGCCCCTTAAGTCAAGTTGCCTACGAAATATAGGGGATAAAACGAATTGATATCTAGGTATTGTAAATGTGGCGACAAGTGGAGTAACATTTTTGAGATAGGCTCCCGTGGGTATTTTCGAGCGGGGGCCGCCAGGTACCTGAGAATGCGGAGCCGAGCGAGGGGGACTCTTTAGTGTCGCGAAAGAACCCGGATCCCAAAAATGAGCCGCCCATCACGGAGGCTGCCGAGAAGGCAGAGCTCCTGATTCGCGGATTGCAGAGCCGTCTCGCCGAATGTGCGGCCGAGGTTAAAGCCGAGCCCGCGGAAAATCTGGAATGGGAGCTGGAGAGGTACTTCGCGGCGGAAACCAGCAAGCAAGTGACGGCACTTGCCCCCTTGCACCAGATTCGAAAACGCGTCGTCGAGGGCGTCGCGGAAAAGGTTCTGAACGGTTGGGAGTGGTCCCAGGTTGGGAAAGTGGCTCCTCTCGAAAACGAAGTGATCGAGCGCCTCGTCGAACGGGTTTTTGAGCGGTTGATCGAGACGCACGGCGAGTTGCCGGAACGGCCGAACCGGACTCTGACTGCGACCAAATCGTCCGTGCGGCAAGTGTCGGCCGCGAGCTGAGCGTATTGGTCCTTTCGGTGCTACCAGAGGCCCCAGTCGCCGCGAACAAGGACCCAGACGGCCAGCAGCCCATTGGTTGTGGCATGCGCCACGACCGCGTCCCCGATCCTGCCGCGCCATAGAAACGCCGCCGCGTAGAGCAACCCCGCGATCATTCCCGCGATCCATCGGTCACCGTGCATAAGCCCGAATGCCAGCGAGGAGCCCAAAAGGGACAACCAGGTGAACATTCTGGGAGCGACAGACTCGAAGTCAGAGGAGATCAGGCGGCGGATCAAAAAGCCGCGAAACGCGAGTTCTTCGGCGATCGGAACGGTGACGACTGCCGCGAGCGTTCGGATTGCCAGCCAGGCAAGCCGGGCGGGCTCCGGCCACGGCGCCAAGCCCGACGCGATTGCGTTCGTGGCGTGAACGCTGGAGAGTCGATCTAGTCCCAGCCACAGACCGAAAACCAGAACGCCCACCACCGGAGAAAGCCATCCCACGCGCCAATCCAGACTCTTGTATCTCGACCGAAAGAACCACAGGCACGCCGCAGCCGCGAAAAACCGTAGGGGATAGAGCCACTCAAACTCGCTGGAGGCCGCGCGAGAAATCATGGCTGCCCCGAGGATCGTCAGAAACGGCATCAGATAGAGCGCGGCGGGATTCGTCGTGGACCTTTCGTCAAAAACCTCCGTTGCTTCGCTTCTTCTGAACCACGACCATTGCCGGGTCGCGATCGAAAGGCCCAGCGCCACGCCGTTGAAAGCGATCCAGCCCGCCTGGGAATGAAATCCACCGACTGCGATTCCAGGCGCGCCCGCATTGCCGATCAGGATCAACGCGGCGATCCGCACGGCGTTCAGAAGCCATATGATGACGACGCCCGCGGGGATCAACAGCAAGGCCCGGGGAAAACGCCATTCATGGCGAAAGAACCACAACCAGGCGACGCTGAAGACCAGCATCAGCCCGACGCCTTCGATGCCGGAACATCCGGTGAGGATCGTAACCTGGAACTTCTCGCTGCCGATGAGCATCGTCGCTGGATCGGTAACGATCGTCCGGAGGAACGGGTGAAGCATTACCTTCACCAGGCTGAACGTGAGCCCGGTCGCTGGCTCCCAGTATTGCCGGCTGCGGCCCACTAACAAGCCTGCCGCGATCGCTCCGCCCAGTGCGTAGACCCACGCGACGCCGGTCCGGCGAACAATACTCCAGCAAAGCTGCGGCGGAAACAGTGCAAATCCGGCGAAAACAATGCCCAGACTGCCGGTCACGAGCCAGCTCGCCGCTACCAGATTTCCCGGAAGGCCCGGCGCGAACAGAACGGATGAAAGAACACAGAAGGCGATCATCGCGCCCAGATGACCGGCAGCGAGGCCCCATGCGATCGGAGTTTCCGCCAGTTGACCGGAGATCTGCGGCAGCGCGCCCTTGATCTTCAGGTAGCTGAACGTCACAAAAAGAGCCGCGAAAGCCACAATCATCCGCAATGTCGCCGATCCAAAATCGGCCACCAGACCAGCCAGTCCTGGTTTCCCCACCAGAGCGCCCGTGTCGAGCCACATGGAGATCGTGACCAGTTCCACAGCAAGAACCGCCGCAAGAAGACCGAGCCGCTGGGGCAAACCCAGGAAGGGGAAAGAGGGGATTGCGCTTTTTGGCGAAGGCCTTTCGAGTAAGGCTTCTGCGGACGGGGGGGTGGAAATACTTGTCACGGGGGAAGAGGACAGGCAGGCCTCGGGAAGTCGGCTCCCGGTGCCTGTCACGTTTATGACGACGGGTCGGCTGGATTCCTACTTCTTGCGGTTGTGCCGCATTACGAGCAGCGCGCCCGAAAGCAGCGCTAAGGCGCTGACGCCCGTACCGGGATCAATCTCCGGAACAATAGGTACAGCCATGGCCGCACCCGATACTCCAATCAACAGAAGCATCATTCCAATCATCTTTTGCATGATTTCGCTCTCCAATCGCAAACTACCAGTTGGTTATTCTACTTACTTGTTACTTCTTGCAGTTGCTTCTCATCAGGAGCAGCGCACCCGAAAGCAGGGCCAGGGCACTGACTCCCGAAGTGGGATCAATCTCTGGGACGGCGCTAGCCATCGCAGCGCCCGACAAACCGACAAAAAGCAGCAGCAATCCGATCATCTTTTGCATGTTTCACTTCCCTGTATGCGACGTCTACACCATGAAAACAACAGTCTGTCCGAATCCTATTTTTTGCGGCTTCGCAGGACGAGCAGCGCACCCGAAAGCAGGGCCAAGGCACCGACTCCCGAAGTGGCATCAATCTCTGGGACGGCGGTACCCGCTATGGCAGCGCCCGACACACCGACAAAAAGCAACAGCAAGCCGATCATCTTTTGCATGTTTAGTTCCCCTTGTGCGACGTCTACACCATGAAAACAACAGTCTATCCGAATCCTAGTTCTTGCGGGTTCGCATCAGGAGCAGCGCGCCCGAAAGCAGGGCCAGGGCACTGACTCCCGAAGTGGGATCAATCTCCGGCACACCTGAAGCGACGGCAGCGCCCGACATCCCGATGAGCAGTAACGCCATTGCGATCATCTTTTGCATGTTTCGATCCCCTTAGTCCATGTCTGCAAATAACTTAACGACGATGGCGATCGGAATCCTACTTCTTGCGGCTTCGCATGAGGAGCAGTGCGCCGGAAAGCAGGGCCAAGGCACCGACTCCCGAAGCAGGGTCAATCTCCGGAACGACGGTAGCCATGGCAGCTCCCGACATCCCGATGAACAGCAGTACTAATCCGATTATCTTTTGCACGTATCAATCCTCCAACTGGAGCTCAATAGCCGCTAGCACAAGCAATCAAATGACCAATTGACTTTTGGACCATAAAGAATTGTAGCTAAATGACGAGCGTCGGTCGTTCCAAAACGCCTAGTCCCGACCGTTCGCTTGAAGTGCTACATGTCCCGATTAAGTCCCACAATTTTGGGTAACCCGAGTTCTGCCAGTACTGGTCGTTTTAGAAAGTTGGCCAACCTAACGGAAATCGTTCCCTGGTGCGGATTGGTGCAGCTTCCGATAGGGTAGGAGTATCCGCTTTCCGGCACTGGAGGAGAAATGATCGAGACGCTTTACTTGATTCCGCTGGCCGCGCTGGGATTGATTCTGCTTTTCCTGATCTTGGGGAGCTTCTTCACGGTCAGCACGGCGGAGGTCGCCGTGATCACGCGTTTCGGCAAGTTCCTGCGCCTCGCCGAACCGGGGCTCAACTGGAAGCGGCCGTTCTTCGACGCGGTGGACGGCGTCATCAGCCTGCGCGTGAATCAGATCACGCTGACCATGGAGACGAAAACCAAAGACAACGTCTTCGTCACTATTCCTATTTCCGTGCAGAATCGGGTGCGTCCGGAAAAAGCCTACGACGCTTACTACAAGCTCTCCGATCCGGTCGCGCAGATCAAATCCTATGTGGAGCAGGTGATTCTGGGGCACGTCCCGGGAATGACCCTCGATGAGGTATTCGCCAGCCAGTCGAGCATTGCGTCCGCCGTCAAGCAGGAATTGGATGCGGATATGGCCGGATTCGGATACGAGATCGTGAACGTTCTGGTCACCGATATCGTTCCGGACGCGAAAGTCAAATCGGCGATGAACGACATCAACGCGGCGCAGCGCGAACAGGTGGCCGCCAATGCGCGCGGCGAGGCCGAGAAGATTCTGGTGGTGAAGAAAGCCGAAGCCGAGGCCGAGAGCAAGGCTCTGCAGGGGCAAGGCATCGCGAACCAGCGCAAGGCCATCATCGAGGGCCTCCAGGTCTCCATCGAACAATTTCAAAAAGTGGTGGAAGGCGCCTCGGCGAAGGAAGTGATGCAGTTAGTGATGGTGACCCAGTACTTCGACACGCTGAAATCGATTGGCGAGAGCGATCGCACGAACACGCTATTTCTGGCGCATTCGCCCGGGACCGTGAACGAGATATCGGATCAGATCATGCACTCGATGCTCGTGGCGAATCGAGCAGGCGCGCCTGCGTGAGCCTTGACGCGTGAGGCCCTTCACGGGGCGCTTGCTGCAATGATCCGGCCAGTCGCGCGACGATAGTATCTTAAAGAACTTGTGCCGGAAGAGAAAAACTCAGGGGACTGCCATCTTCCCTCGTTCCTGCTCGGATCAGCGCTGCTCGGCGCTATTCTGATTGTTTATTCTCAGACCTACGCCTTTGCCTGGGACGAGGGATTTCATCTCCTTGCCGCGAAGTTAATCCAATCCGGCAGAACTCCCTATCTGGATTTCGTATTCGCGCAGACCCCGCTCAATGCCTACTGGAACGCTGCCTGGATGCGAATCTTCGGCGAGAGTTGGCGCCCGATTCACGCGATCGCCGCTCTGCTGACCACCTTGGCCATCGTGCTTGCAGCGGACTTCCTGCGATCGCGCGTCGGCCTCTTGGATCCACGCAACCGTCCTTTGGGCAGGCCATGGGCCACGGCGAGTGTGCTGGCCGTTCTCGTATTCGCAGGGGCAAACGTCGATACCGTCGAGTTCGGCGCCATCGCGCAAGCCTATGCCTTGGGCCTCTTGTTGATCGTCTGTGCCTTTCGTTTGACGGTCGCGTCTGTGAATCGGACGCCTGCGCCGGGGGACCGCCGACGGCTTTTCCTGGCGGGTCTTGCCGGATGCCTGGCCGGAGCCGCCGCGGGATCGACGTTGCTGACCGCGCCCGCCGCTCCCGTGCTACTGATTTGGGCCCTCTTTTATAGTCCGGCTCGGAAGCGGCTGGCTCTCGGCGCGTCGTTTATCGCCGGAGCCGTGATCTCCTTACTCCCGCTGCTGGCGTTGTTCGCGCAATCCCCGGCGCGCGTGATCTTCGATGTCTTCCGCTATCACATGTTCTATCGCCGCTCGGATTGGCCCGGCGCGACCCAGCACGATTTGGAGATTTTTACCTCCTGGATTGAATCTCCGCAGGCTCTCATCCTGGGCATCCTCGCGGTTACAGGTATCTGGTTTGTTGCGACGAAAAGCGGTTGGGATAGCGCGCGGCGCAGCGAGTTCTATTTATGCGGCTGGCTTGCGCTGGCCGTGGGGCTCCACGTATCCACAGCGCACCCGACCTTCAGCCAGTACTATATTTTTACCGTTCCGTTCGTTGGCATCCTCGCATCCCTGGGCATGTTCGCCATCGTCAGCCAGTTCCCTGCAGGCGATGCCGCGCACGCCGGCAATAGCTCTCGCCTCCCCTTGTGGCCGCTTGTCGGCGTGAGCCTGCTCGTGTGTCTCAACCTCGCGAGAGAACTGTATGACCGGCGCGACGACACGGCGTGGCCGAAAATGGAGGAAATCGCCCGCAAAGTGAATGCGGTCACGCCGGCGGGTGCGTCGCTCTATGCCGATGAGCCGACCTACTTTCTCACCAGGCGCATGCCGCCGCCCGGCAACGAGTATATTTCCTCGCACAAATTGCGGCTGCCGGCTGCTTTGTCAGAGCTCGTACATATCGTGCCGCAACCCGAGTTCGATCGCAGGATTGCCGCGGGGCTTTACGACACGCTGGAGACTTGCGACGGAGACGATTGGATCAAAGAGCGGAAGCTGGAGGAGATCTACCGGCAGAAGGCCGACATCGCCGATTGCGCCGTGTTTTGGGATCGAGCTCCGAAGTGACAAATAAACGCCCTTTACCAGAGAGGACACCGTAAGTCGCGCTGTGAAAGCCTTTGACCCTCCCGAGTTGTGGACGCGATACTGGTGGTGTGCCTTCCTCGGCGTCTTCCCTTGTGACAGGGCCCGCTCTGCACCTGCGCAATCTCCGCAAGACGTATAAGGACGTCGTCGCCGTGGATGGCATCGACTTGGATGTGCGCGCGGGCGAGTGCTTCGGGCTTCTCGGGCCCAACGGCGCGGGCAAAACGACCACCATCGAAATCTGTGAAGGCCTGACGGCGGCCGATTCCGGCCAGGTCGCGGTGCTCGGAATGCGCTGGGATACAAATGCGGGCGAGCTCCGGCAAAGGCTCGGAATTCAACTCCAGGAGACGCAGCTTTCCGAGAAGCTTACCGTCGAGGAAACCATCCGGCTATTCCGCAGCTTCTTCAAACAGGGGCCGGAGACGTCCGAAGTGATCGCGCAGGTGCAGCTCGGAGAAAAGCGGAAAGCGCGCGTGGGCGAGCTCTCGGGCGGGCAGAAGCAGCGGCTGGCACTGGCCTGCGCGCTCGTGGGCGACCCGGATTTCTTGTTCCTCGATGAACCCACGACGGGCCTTGATCCGCAGGCGCGGCGTCAGCTGTGGGATTTGATCGAAGCGTTTAAACTCGCCGGCCGGACGATTCTGCTGACCACTCACTACATGGACGAAGCGGAGCGGTTGTGCGACCGAGTCGCCATCATGGATCACGGGAAAGTGATCGCGCAGGGAACGCCGCGCGAATTGATCGCGTCGATTGGCGTGGAGCATGTCGTGGAGTTTTCGGCCGGAGATGCCGCGAAGCAACTCGATATCTCCGCGCTGCGCCACGTCGAAGGTGTCCGCAGTGTTCGTACGGAAAATGGAAGCATCCTGATGCACGTGACAGAACTCCATCAGGCCGTTCCGGAGCTGCTGCGGGAACTCAGCCGGCAAGCGGTTCCGCTCACCGAGTTGCGCACGCATTCGGCAACCCTGGAGGACGTCTTTGTGACCCTGACCGGACGGCACCTTCGGGATGAGTAAACCAGTGACGAGTAAAACGGGCGGTGAATAAACGTGCCGAGTGAAATGACCGCGACCACTCCTGTTCCGGCCGGACAAGCCGCGGCCCCGTCTCCTCAAGGGGGCGCCGCGATGCTGGACCATCCGCTCGTGCAGCTGACCCTGGTCCGGTTTCGCGAATTTCTGCGCGAACCGGAAGCGCTGTTTTGGGTATTCGTCTTCCCTATTCTTTTAGCGGCGGGGTTGGGCGTCGCTTTCCGCAACCGGCCCGTCGACGTGCTCAAAATTGCGACGGTCACGCCCGCGATGACGGCGTCGCTGCGCCAGGAAAAGTTGCTCGATGTACAACAGCTGCCTCCTGAGGCGGCCACCGAAGCGCTCCGCACGGGGAAGGTCGTGCTTCTCGCGGAGTCGCGGCCGGACGGGAGCGTCGCGTATCGTTACGACGACACCAATCCGGAAGGACGCGCCGCGCGCATGCTGGCCGATCGGGCCGTTCAACGCGCCGCTGGCCGCGTCGATCCCGTTTCCTCGGACGACCAGATCCTGCGCGAGCCGGGTTCTCGGTACATCGATTTCCTGATACCCGGTCTGCTCGGAATGAACCTGATGGGCAGCGCGATCTGGGGGCTGGGATTCGCGATTGTAGACGCGCGGCGCAAGAAGCTGATGAAGCGTCTCATGGCGACGCCGATGCCCCGGGCGTATTACTTGTTGTCGTTCGTGCTCTCGCGGCTGTTGTTGCTGGTGATCGAGGTCGGTATCGTGTTGGGGTTTGGCGCTTTCGTCTTCGGTGTCCCGCTGCGCGGTTCGCTCTTCGTTCTCGCGATTCTCTGCGTCCTCGGTTCGCTTTCCTTCAGCGCCCTGGGACTATTGATCGCATCACGCGTCCAGACCATTGAAGCCGCTTCCGGTTTGATGAACTTCGCGATGATGCCGATGTGGATTGTTTCCGGCGTATTCTTTTCGGCGCAGCGATTCCCCGACGTGTTGCTGCCTGTAATCAAAGCTCTCCCCTTAACAGCGGTTATCGACGCGTTGCGCGCCAACATGCTGCAAGGCGCGGGCTTCGCGCAAATCGCTCCGCAATTGGGGATTATGACGGTTTGGCTGATCGTTTGCTTCGCGCTGGCGCTGAAACTTTTCCGCTGGCGCTGAAAGTGTTGAAGATTCCACGAATCGTCGCCGGTTAATTTGCGCATCGAGGCCCGGAGATCGCGAACTCCCTTCAGGGCTTTCCATGCACAGAATTTTCGCCAGTGCGTCAATTCCTTGCAGCCGCAAGCCACTTCAACGAGATGCGCGTTAAACGGCAAGGTGGCCGACGTTTCCCACAACACCGTCTCACGATCACAACAGCATTGGCTTTACCGCGTTGTACACTGGCGAGCATAGATGGACATGCGAAAGTTCTCAATCCTCGCCGTTGCGTACTTGAGTTTCGCGCTGCTAGCCGCCGGGCAGGAGAAGGGCGCTCTCGCAGATATCCGCCAAATCGACTTCAGGAACTTCCGCTACCCTTGGCGAACAACAACCGCTCCGGGAGATTTCCAGTGGCTCACCAAATTCGATACTACGGTGTTGCTACGGGATGGCGTGCATGTGTTCAAGGCCGATGAATGTGGTGGTCCTTATCAGCGTTGCCCTGAGGTGGCGATCTCCGAGGTTCTCTATACAGACGTCAACGATGATTCCGTCCAGGATGCAATTATTGTTCTCAGCTACTCGAGTGGCGGCACGGCGCATTGGGAGTACGTGTACATGTACACGGTAGGCAAAGGCACTTCAAAACTCATCGCGGCGTTTGAAACAGGCACCCGTGTCCATCACGGTCTCCACCGCATATATACCGGCAACGGTCACTTGATCGTAGAATTGAATGAACCCGATGAGCGTGAAGGCGAGTGCTGCGCGACGTGGCGAACACGCGCTGAATATCAATGGCGCATAGATCATTTCGATGCGGTATCCGAACCCGTCAAAGAGCCGATTCCCGTCCACCAACGTACTTGGTACGTCGCTCGGTGAGTTGATTTCAGCCGCTTCTCGGACATGAAGTCTTCTTCCGGGAAGTTTCGCTTGGCCGCGTAGTCGGCGTCTCGTACAAGTGACCCACTCCCGAACTTTCCAGCCAGCTGAAGCGCCGGTTACACTGGAAGCAGCGTGGGTCCCCACTCAGTTGAAAGATCCGGAGCGCGCGGTGGCCATGGCCGCGAACGCGCCGAGACTCCCAAGCGCAGCACATCCGAGCGCCTTCGCAACATCTGGCCCGATCTGAGGGAAATGATTCTGCCGCGCCGCAAGCTGCTCGTGGGCGGACTCATCCTGATGATCATCAACCGGCTCAGCGGCATGGTGCTGCCGTACTCGACCAAATTTCTGATCGATGACGTGATCGGCAAGCATCACGCTGAGCTGCTCACAAAGATTGTGCTAGCGGTGCTGGGCGCGACGCTCGTCCAGGGCGTCACTTCGTACACCCTGACTCAGCTTCTTTCGAAATCCGGACAGCGGCTGATCGCCGAACTCCGCCAGAAGGTCCAGGGGCACATCGGACGCCTGTCGGTGAGTTACTACGATGCGAACAAAAGCGGCGTGCTGGTGTCGCGCATCATGACCGACGTCGAAGGTGTGCGCAATCTGATCGGCACCGGTCTGGTGGAATTCGCGGGCGGCCTGATGACCGCGGTGATCGCGCTGGTGGTACTGGTGCGCATATCGGCGCTTATGACCGGCTTGACCGCCTTGTTTGTGGCGGCGTTTGCCTTCGGCCTCAAACAGGCGTTTACCAAGATTCGCCCGATTTTCCGGGAGCGTGGCAAAATCAACGCCGAAGTCACCGGGCGGCTGACCGAATCGCTCGGCGGCGTGCGCGTCGTGAAGGGATACCACGCCGAGGAGCGCGAGGCCGCTGTCTTTGGTCAGGGCGTCAAACGCCTGCTCGACAACGTATTGCGATCGCTCACGGCGATGTCTCTGATGAGCCTCTCCGCGACGGTGCTGATGGGCATTGTCGGCGCGGTGATCATGTTCATCGGTACGCGGCAAATTTTCGCCGGCACGCTGACGCTCGGCGAATTCATGACCTTCACGGCATTCCTGGCGTTCCTGGTCGCGCCGGTGTTCCAGGTGGTCGGCATCGGAACGCAAATCACGGAAGCGTTCGCGGGTCTCGATCGCACGCATGAAGTCTTGAGCGAACGTCCGGAGGATCTCGATCCGAAGCGCACCGTCACGCTTGGCCCGATCCGAGGCACCGTGACCTTCGATCACGTCGGGTTTGCCTACGAGCCGGGCAAGCCGGTGCTCCACGACGTCAGCTTTCGATCGGAACCCGGTACGGTGACGGCGCTGGTCGGACCGTCGGGCTCCGGAAAATCCACCATCATCAGCCTGATCGCGGCCTTTCATACGCCTTCGGAAGGAACCATCCACATCGATGGCGTAGATATCTCTACAGTGCGTCTCGATTCCTACCGCACGCAGTTAGGCGTGGTCCTGCAGGATACCTTCCTGTTCGACGGCAGCATCGAGGAGAACATTGCTTTCGCGCGGCCCCACGCAACCAAGGAGCAGATCCTTCAGGCTTGCCGCATTGCGCGCGTCGACGAGTTCGCCGAAAAATTCGAAAAGGGCTACGATACCGTGGTCGGCGAGCGCGGCGTAAAACTTTCCGGCGGCCAGCGCCAGCGCGTCTCCATCGCTCGTGCGATTTTGGCCGATCCGCGCATCCTGATTCTGGACGAAGCCACTTCGAGCCTGGATTCCGAATCGGAGGCGCTGATTCAGGAGGGGCTCAATCACCTGATGCAAGGCCGGACGACGTTTGTTATTGCCCACCGTCTCTCCACGATCCGGCGCGCCGATCAGATTCTCGTGGTCGAGCAGGGCCGGGTCGTCGAGCGCGGGACGCATCAGTCGCTATATGCTCTTGGCGGGCGGTACTGGGATCTCTATACGCGCCAGCACGGCGTGGAGACGAACCTTTTTCTCGCGCCCGGTGAGGGAGATAGCGTTCCCGAAGAGGCCGCCAGCGGCCAAAAGGCGGAGCGCGGCGCCGTCGACGAAGCCCTGCGTTTGTTACGCGGCACCTAAATTCGTTTGCGCGAAATCTGGACAGCCGTGCTATAATACAGCTTCATGCTGGCTTTGGGCGCCAACTCGTTTCGATTTAGCTATTGGTGGTACTTTACCGTCTGAATCGCGAACGAGTGGGCTGCTCACAGCAGAAAGTAAGGAAACGGACCCACTCGAAAGAGTGGGTTTTTTGATTTTCAGGAGGCCCGTATCGTGGCATCCGAAGTTTTGGGGGAACCGATGATCATTTCGATGAGATTGCACGCATCCAAGGAAGAAATCGCCAATGCCCGGGCGCGGATCGAGGAATTCGGCTACAAGGTGCATTCGATTACCGGCGAGGAACGCGTCGTCATCGGCGCGGTAGGCATGGGCGACGTAACGCAATGCCTGGAATCGCTCGAAGCGATGCCCGGCGTGGAGCGCGCCGTGCGGATTTCCGCGCCGTATAAGTTTGTGAGCCGCGAGTTCAAACCGGAGAAGACGCTCATCACTGCGCACGGCGTCACCATCGGAGGCGACGAGTTCATCACCATGGCGGGCCCGTGCTCGGTCGAGAGCGAGAAACAGATTCTGGAATCGGCGGAAATCGTGGCGCGCGGCGGAGCCAAATTCCTGCGCGGCGGCGCGTTCAAGCCGCGCACGTCGCCCTACGATTTTCAGGGCATGGAGCTCGAAGGTTTGAAGCTGCTCGACAAGGCCCGCCGCGTCACCGGCCTCGGCGTCGTCACCGAAGTGATGAGCGATCGCGACGTGGAGATGGTGGCCGAATACGCCGACATCCTGCAGATCGGCGCGCGCAACATGCAGAACTTCGCGCTGCTGAAGACGCTCGGCAAATGCGGACGTCCCATTCTGCTGAAGCGCGGCCTGAGTTCCACCATTAAGGAACTGTTGATGTCGGCCGAATACATCGTCGCGCACGGCAACCCCAATGTCATGCTATGCGAGCGCGGAATCCGGACGTTTGAGACAGCCACCCGCAATACATGCGACATCGTTGCCGTGGCGGTTCTCAACGAACTGACCCATCTTCCCGTGGTTCTCGATCCGAGCCACGCCACCGGCAAGCGCAGCCTGGTTCCGCCGCTCGCCCGCGCGGCCGTGGCCATCGGGGCCGACGGCATCATCGTGGAGATTCATCCGCAGCCGGAAAAGGCGATGAGCGATGGAGCCCAGTCCCTCGATCCGAAACAATACGCCCACATGATGGAGGATCTGGAGCCGTACATTGCGCTGTGGAAGAAAGCTCGCGTGGCCGAGGCCGTCGCTGTTTAGGGAACACGTGGTCGATGGTTCATAATTAGACGTGCGACTCCGACTACAGCCTTGGCAGCTGGCCGTGCTCGTGGTCGCGTTGTGCGTTGGCTTCGTCGGCGTGGTCCGGTGGCGGAAAAACTCCGTTGCTTACGACGCCGTGCATATGTTCGCGACTCTTCCCATCGACCGGGCGACCCTTTTTTATGCCGATGTCGGCGCGCTCCGCAAGGCCGGAATTCTGGATCTTGTCGCGGGGTCGAAAACCGCCGAGGAACCTGACTACCGGAAATTCGTGGCGCAGACCGGCTTCGACTACCGCAAGGACCTGGATTCGGTGGCCGCCGCATTCGCCCCGAACGCATCCTATTTCACCGTCCACGGCCATTTTCAATGGAAGCAGCTGGCGGCGTATGCGAAGTCCCAGGGTGGTGAATGCCGCTATGCGATTTGCTGGCTGCCGGGAAGTACCTTGGAACGCAGTATCTCGTTTTATCCGCTACAGCCCGATGTGCTGGCGCTCGCCGTGACGTTCGATATCAACGGCGTCTCCATGATTTCGCCGAGCCAGGTCTTAAAGCTGCAGGTTCTCGCTCCCGAACCGGTTTGGATCATGGCTCCCGCTTCCGTTCTGACCAAACCGGGAGCTCTTCCGGAAAATGTGCAAGCCCTCCTCCGTCCTGCGGCGCGTGCCGAGAAAATTACCCTGGCGGCGGGCCCGCAAGGCGCCCGCGCGCAACTCCGATTATCGGTCTTATGCAAGTCCCCGGAGGACGCCGAGGCAGTGGAGCGCGAGCTCTCTTCGGCCACCGAAGCACTGCGGAGTGCGACCTTGCAGGACCGTTCGGCGTCCAGTCAGCCCGATTGGGCGGGATTGCTGCGTGGCGGCACGTTCTCCCGGAGCGGTCCTGAAGTGACTGGCATCTGGCCGCTGGAGCGCAGTTTTCTGGAGGCGCTCACTTCCCCGGCAACGCCCTGAGTCGCTGTTTATCTGTAAATTTCCGATGAAATCTTGCGAAACTTGCTCGGGCCCTGCCACAATAGGTGCGAATGCAGGTGCGCATCCTGGCCTTTGTTCTTGCGGGCGGCAAAGGTACCAGGCTGTATCCGCTCACGAAGGAGAGGGCCAAGCCGGCCGTGCCCTTCGGCGGCCGCTATCGGATTGTCGATTTCGTCCTCAGCAATCTTCTGAATTCGGGGCTCTATTCCACTTATGTCCTGATTCAATTTAAGAGCCAATCCCTGCTCCAGCACCTGCGCGACGGATGGGAAGTAAGCGGATTGCTGAAGCAGCATTTCATCATTCCCGTGCCCGCTCAAATGCGCACGGCTGGTGAAGATTGGTATCGCGGCACGGCCGACGCCATTTATCAGAACATCAACCTGATCGAGCAGGCCGATCCTCACTACGTCGCGATTTTTGGCGCGGATCACATTTATCGCATGAATATTCGCGAGATGCTGGAGTTCCACCTGCACAAGCGCGCCCAGGCGACCGTCGCCGCGATTCCGGTGAACCGCGATCAGGCTTCGGAATTCGGTGTGATTGAGACCTCCGCCGATGGGCGCATTACCGGCTTTCACGAGAAGAATGCCAACGCGCCGCCCATGCCGGGCGATCCGTCGCGCGTGTTCGCCTCTATGGGCAACTATATTTTTTCCACCAGCTTGCTGCTGCGCGAATTGTACGAGGATGCGCAGAATCCGGCCAGCTCCCACGATTTCGGCCGCGACATCCTGCCCGGCCTGGTCGGCCGCGGCGATATGTACGCCTACAATTTTCAGATCAACCATATCCCTGGCGACCCTCCGTCGCAGGAACCCTACTGGCGCGACGTCGGTACCATCGACGCTTATTACGACGCCAGCATGGATCTGCGTTCTCCCACGCCCGCGCTGAACCTCTACAATCGCCAGTGGCCCCTGCGCACCGCCGGCTACTTCGACGCGCCTGCGAAACTGATTCACGACGACGAAGGACGCCCCGGCGAAGTGTTCGATTCGATTCTGTCGGGCGGTTCGATCGTCTCTGGCGGCGTCGTGCGGAATTCAGTTCTCGGACGCGGTGTGCGCGTGCTGGCCGGCGCCGTGGTGGAAGATTCCGTTATCTTTGACAATTGCGTCATTGGGCGGCACTCACAGGTGCGCCGCGCCATCGTCGACAAGAATTTTCGCGTGCCGGATTTCGCGCGCATCGGATTCGATCTAGAGCAGGACGCCGCGCTCTACCACGTCACGGATAGCGGCATTGTGGTCGTCGAGGGTCATCGTTCCTCGGTGGACGTCGCGACGATGCTTCTGTAATCTCGCTTTTGTGCAAATGCGCTTGTCCCGGCACACATCTGCGATACAATAGGGGACGTCGGCGATTGGGCTCTGCTCCAGCAAGCCTTCGATCCGAAGCGGGCGCGTAGCTCAATTGGCAGAGCAACTGACTCTTAATCAGTAGGTTGTAGGTTCGATTCCTACCGCGCTCACCACTCCCAATGTCCGACAGCCTGACGGGAGCGCCGCAAACTTCGTTCAAAAACGATAAAAGATTCCGCGACGGGCTGTCGCTCAGAACTAACTGGTAGGCACTGCTCTGTTGAGCAAGGTACAATTCTCTTCAGCCGGGCAGGACACGATTGAAAAAAGCGAAGACGAATGACCATCGGCTTCAAGAGCCCCTTTTCACGAACGGCGTTGTGAAGCGAAGGCGGCATGCGCCGCCTCTCCCTCTGGAAGACAATACACCAGAAGGCCTGAAAGCGCTTCTCGATGCCAACCGGCATTACCGTGAGGAGGCGTGGCCGGAACCATACTTCCGAACGTCGCACCGCCTTCATCGCGGGGACGCGCGAGACCTGTCCTGGGTACCGGATGCTTCGGTTCACCTTGTCGTGACTTCACCGCCATACTGGACCTTGAAAGACTACGTGTCGGGAAATGAAGATCAGATGGGCCACTTTGCGGATTACGACCATTTCCTGTCGGAATTGGATCGGGTCTGGAGAGAGTGTAAGCGCGTGCTAGTGGGCGGTGGGCGGATCTGCTGCGTGGTGGGCGATATATGTATACCTCGGAAGCGCGGTGGGCGGCACTATCTCGTTCCGCTTCACTCCGATATCCAAGTCCGCGCCCGCATGCTCGGTCTTGATTGCCTTCAGCCTATCCTCTGGAACAAGATCGCTAACGGCGCGACCGAAGCTGAAGGGAATGGGGCGGGCTTCTATGGAAAGCCGTACCAACCGGGCGGCATCGTCAAGAACGATATTGAGTACATCCTCTTCCTTCGGAAAGGCGGTGAATATAGAACCACACTGATGCTCCAGAAGGCGCTCTCGATGCTTACGAAGGAGGAAATGAAGACCTGGTTCCGGTCTATCTGGGCCGATCTTCGCGGTGCCTCTACCCGCGACGGGCACCCGGCGCCGTTCCCGGTCGAAATCCCCGAACGCCTCATCAAAATGTTCTCTTTCGCAGGCGATACCGTTCTTGACCCATTCGCTGGAACCGGCTCAACCTCGCAGGCTGCTATCATGTCAGGCAGAAATTCGATAGCCAACGAAATCGAATCCGCTTATGTCGAGATTGCTCGACAGCGGATCTCGAAAGCCGCGCGGCAGCATCGCGTCGTTGGCGCGATTGAAGCCGAGGTTATATCTGACCGAGAAGCCCGAACAACTCGATTACCGTCTACCAACGGAATTTCGTCGGCTGTTTGAAGGCAAAATTTACAAACATCGCGATTCGAGTCAGGGCGACTTCGTGGCGATGCATCTATACGAAGACCTCATCACCATTAATCGTTCCCCCAAGCTAATTGAAGCCGCCATCAATCGCAAGGATCGCGTACTGAACGTCCAGAACAAGCGACGCGGCGTGGCGGCCCGGCGCGGTGACGGGACCTTCGGAGAGATTATTCCCGGTGAAGCCGCAATTACTGATTCCGGCTACTTGGTGGCCCGAGGTCCAATAGCTACGGTCGAAATCGGCGTCGAAGTGAAGATTCTCGCGAAGGCGATGATTAAGCAAATAGACCGCGTAATAAATGACCTTCGCAATCAGGTCATTCAGTTCAAGCGTGGCGGCGGTAACCCGATTTGCGTCGCCGTAATAGGAATCAACCAAGCGGAAAGGACCGTCGGCTATGAAGGAGATCGGCCGTTCCCAACAACCGGCAAACAGGGCTTCCTCCATCCCATTCAGGAAGCCGCTGAAGCTGAGCGGCGCTTGCGATCCGAGGCTGCGCCGGAGTTCGATGAATTCGTAGTGCTTCGATTCAAAGCGACCAACGCGCCGCCGTACCCCTTCACGTGGGCAAACTATAAAGAGATGCGATTGGACTATGCAGCGGCGCTCTCGCGAATCAGCGCGCGATACCAGCAGCGATTCTAGCGCCCTTAATTACCGCACGACCACGCCCGCGACAGTTGCGCCGGCATCCGGATTCTCGAACACCACCGCCGCGACATCGCCGAACGATCCGAGCTTTTTGACGTGCCATCCCCAGAGTTCCGGCCGCTCGGAGAAAAACTTCTGCCATTTTCTGACGTTCACGTCGCCGCCGTAGATCACGAATTTTGGCGACAAAGGCAGAACGCTGCTCGCTACGCTCGCGGCGTATTCTTCCGCCTCAGGCTGTTTTGCTTCGGTCGACGACGCAAAGGGAAGCAGATAAGGAGTCCCGCCTACCGGGTAAATCAACAAATGACAGTACAGAAAACTCGGAAGAGGATACTCCGGTCGCCATACGGGACTCTGTGCTTCGATGAAAGGACTGGGATACAGCACGGGCGTGTCCGGCGAAATACCCTCGCGGCGAATGGCGCGCGCGGCCTCCCGCCAATTGGAGTTGTGATGCAGCGGCGCCAGGCGGGGAATGCCGCCGGTGAACAGCAACACAACGGCGCCCAACACCGCGGCGGAAGGCCTCCATGCGTGATCCGGGATGAAACAGGCGGCCGCCGCGGTAGCCGCCAGCGCCGCTCCCGGCAGCGAAAGCCACAGATAGCGAGGCACGAATACGTTGTTCCCCGTGAGTCGGGAAAATGCAAACAGCGCCACGGGCTGGCTCACCCACCATCCGCCGATCAGGATCAGAGCCGGCCAGGAAGGCGATTTCTGCTTCGGCCATTGGAACTTCAAGCTCAACAGCCAAGCTCCCGCGCCGGCGCCCGCTACTAGCAGAAACTTGAACGCGCCGCGGAAATCGCGCCACCCGGACGGGTTTTCGAAAATTACGTGTGCCTTCGTCTCGGAAAGCAATTTAAGAGTGGTCAGCAGCACCGGGACGAGCGCTGCTCCAAGCGCGGCGTGGACGATTCCGATGCGCCGCCAGCTCACGGACGTTTCTCCGCGCGACCCGCGCGCCAATACATAAGCGCCCAGAACCGCGTAAAACGGCCATTCGATCAAATGCACCCTCCACAGCAGCGCCGCGCACACCACGTAGAAGAAGGCATCCCGCCAGCGCGCGGTGTCCAGCCAGCGCACCAGAAACCACGTGGCGCCCGTCGCCATGCAGGTCGCCAGCGCGTAGGGCCGGGCATCGGCCGCTTCATAGTTGATGCCGGTCAGCGTGAGGGCCGCGAACACCGCGAACCACCCGGCCCCCGGGTGAATCAGGCGCATCGACAGGCGGGCCAGTAGAAACAGCGACAGGCCCATCAACAAAGTGGAAGGGATGCGATAGGCCACCTCGGAGAAGCCCATGAGACGCTCTGCAAGCCGCGGGAGCCAGTAGTAGATCGTCGCGGTCACCTGCGGCGCGACGGCGAGAGAAGGATGCGAGGACCCGTAATGCACCACAAACGCGGTCACCATCTCGTCCACCCAGAAGCTGGAGCGCAAGGGCAGGATCCACAGCTTGCACACCGCGGCCGCGAGCAGGACGCCCAGCACCCACAAATAACGATTGTCGCGGATCGTCGGGCCGTTCATGGATAGAAAGCCTTACGGTGTGACGCGAGTCCCTTTCGTTTTGGTACAGGCCTGCGCCAGCACCTCGCCGCTGCAACTCCGAACGCCGCTGCCTTTGACGAACATACACTCTTCGTGAACGAAGTGACTGCTTGTCAGCTATAAACTTACCTCAGGCGGTTCTGAATCGGAGGTCCCGCGGCGTGCAGGCAAGCGACTGGCACAAACCCGCGACGCGGGGATCGCGATTTATAACGCTACCATCCCAAGCGGAGTCGAGGGATCTGGATTGCTCGTCTGGGGATTCAGGAGAATGGCGCCCGGCTGGGCCGGCCGCACGGATAACCGAAGAATATGGAAGAAGAACTAGAACGCTCTCGACGTTCCCCGAGAGCCGGTTGCGCGGTATCCGGAGAAAGCTTAGTTGCCCTTTTGAGGCAGCTGCTTCCACTCCTTCGCGGCGTCCCGGGCGGCGGTTGACGCGCCCCCGAAATCGCGTTGTGCGAGAAGCGTACGGACTTCATCCACGGCGAACATGGTCTGCTGCGCGCGTTGCATATCGGGGCTGAGAGGATCGGCTTCCGACTGCATTACTTCCTTGAGATACGCGGCGACGTCCGTGACAATGGTCTCGGCTTGCGGGCCGTTGCTGCGGTGTAAATGGACGATCAGATCTCGAATGCTTGCGAGAACCTCGGACGAGTTGAGCAGTTTGCGTTCCCTTTTCCCGAGCGATTGTGGTTGCGAGCTCAAGCGATCACACTTTCTCTCGACGGGGAGACATAGCCGGTCACTTCGGATCTTAGTTTGTATGGATGATCATGCACTGGGGGCGCCTGTTCTACCTTGAAAGAAGAGGACCGCCCAGCGCTTTCGGATACGACGAGGCTCTCAGATCGAGGTGTCTCAAGTATCGCAGGTATCCGCGTCCCTTGCAATCGTGAACCCGTTCGGTATGCCGCCTTCAACTCTGCCGCGTGAGCGCCGGCAGGCCTGAATGGCGGACGATTTGCGCGTCGAGGATGTTCGCCCTGGAGCGGCACTCAACGCTATCTTCGTGAACCAGTTTGCGGCCCGCCAGGTAGTCGTCCTGGCTCATACTCTTCGCCAGCCTGCTATTCACCAGAACGGTGGTCCTGCGCCGCAGTTCCTTGCTCCATTGCCTGTTCTCGCTCTGGAACCGGAGAATCTCCTCCAAGCCGCACCCCGAGAAATCTTCTGACCATGGTCGCATCTACTCCCTATCGTCAGGAGGGCTAAATTAGGTTAATGCATTAGACGCAGGGATATATTCGTTCCGGCTAACGATGTCGGTTTCGTTACAGTTTGCCACCGCTGCGGCTGCAGCATCGCGATCACGGATTGGAACTACTATCTGTCAAATCTGGTATGGAGGAATTTCGAAGGCGCGGAACTTGAGGAGCGCGAAAAGGACTAAAGAATATGGGTTCGTGGGCACACCCGATTCGGCGGCGCTCCCTATCCCAGGCGCAGGCCGAACTCGCGCATCAGCTTGCCCGAACGGGAATACAAACGCACCCAGTAGGTTCCGGCAGCCAGGCGCTTCTCCACTCGAGCGGCGATCTTACCGGAAACAGAGGAGATAGCCGCTCCGGTCCAAGCCCGATTTCCCGCGGCGTCGACCACTTCCAGGCGGTAGGGGCCGGTTTCCGCAGCAGAACTCGGCGTCTCGCTAAAATCAAGCGAGAGGTCCAGCGGTCGGTTCGGCCTGGCTTCGGCCATACTGTCGCCGCTCGCGCCGCGCAACGTCTTCAGGGTGACGACGTCTATTTGTCCCGAGGCCCGCTCCGCCGGATCTCCCGAGGTCCCGATAACCGGCAGCCTCCATCCGGCGACGCCGAAGCCAATGGCTATAATTCCCGCGAGTCCGGCTCCCCAAGCCGGTGTGTGCAAACACTTCAAAACTGGGCGACTCGTGTTTCGGAACTCCTCGATCGGGAAATTCCATTTCGAGGAAATCCACTTAAGGCCAAGCGAAGGGCGACGCGTCCGAGCGGCCGCGGATGACGCCGTCGCCATGGCAGATAGGGGCGATGCGGGGAGGGTTTTGACGGCTGCGGTGCGCTGCATCGCGGCGAGCGTCAACATGGCCTCCGCGAAGTTGTCTTCCTCGTCCAGCCGTCTCTGGCAATGCGGGCACGTCAAGAGGTGTTCTTCGAAATGCGCGAGTTCGCCTTGCGGAAGGCGCCCGAACGCGTAATCCTCTAAATCATCCTGGAGGAGGTGGATGTGCGCCGCACGTTTGGCTTCCAACGCCATGGATTGCCCTGAGCGCCATGGCTCGTACCAAAACGGAGGGGTACCGAACCGGGACTCACAATGTTAGTGGAACATCCCGGAAGAAGTTCTCATACAAACTGACTGCAAAGCGCGTCCCGCCAGCTTTTTTTTCCCCAATTCTCCGAAACGTGCCTTGGCGCGGGATTTCAGCAGGCGGAACTGCGTTTCACTGAGGTGCATTTCGACGCAAATTTGTCCCTGATCCTGCTCCCAGAGATAGAAGCGAGTCAGAATTTCGCGGTCGCGGGTCCCCAACTCGTGGAGGACTTTGTGGATTAACTCATTGCGCTGGCGGAAGATGGCGGCGTCTTCGGGGTTTCCCCGCGGGTCGGCGATCCGCACGGTCGATTCCATATCCTGCTGGTCGCGTCTGTCGTGCACGACCTTGTCAATATGGGCCGCCACCTGGCGACGCACAATGGTTCTCACAAACCCCATCAGGCGCTGGGGCTCCCGTAGTTCGCCCCGCCGAATCGCCTGAACCACGACCACGAAAGTATCGTGGACCTTGTCATCCAGTTCCTGGGGTCCCAATTGGCGGCACAAGTAAAAGCGAATTCCTTTTGAGAACAACTCGTAGAGCTCGGCCATCCCGTCCGTCCGGCTGGTACGAATGCGCTCGACCAAATCCACCCAGCCGGCGTAGGCTTCTGGACAGGGCTCGACGTCCAGGATTTCCGCGGCTTTGTCTCCCACGTGGCCGCCTTCCACAACACTCGCATCACCATCGTGATCCTCCAGACTCCCGCCTGGAATGCGGCCGTCCGCACCGGCAGTGTCCATACTGCCCGGCACCACGTAGTCGGCGCTCTTGCACGGTTCAACTTCCTCGCACGTGACCGGAGTCATGTCCTCACCGTCGTTTTCCATCTGTGGCATTGGCTCTGACATTTAGCGCAGCCCTCCGGTCAGTTGATAGGACGCCCACTGAGCGGGCCGGGCGTGGCGCAGCATCTCGACTTGGCTCTTTCGCAAAGCCTCGGCAGCCGAAGTTTCCGGGTAGTACTCGTAAAACCTGGAAAAGATTTCGCCCGGCGAATCCTCCACGGGCCACACGGTGGATAGCACGCCGGACGCGCCCGCCATCAGCCACGCGCGTGTCAAGCCGAGCAATCCCGCCCCCGCGCGGGCATCGCCGGTTCCCGTCGCACAACCGGTCATAACCACCAGAGCGCCCGGAACGTGCAGGGTGGCGATCCGAGCGGTCGTCAGATGTTGCGGGCCCTCGGCTGCGGCGCGCAGTGCGGGAAATCTCGCGCGCCCAGCGTCCCTTCCGGAGTCGTCAGGGGGGATGCTGAAGGCGACGAAGGCCTGCTCACGCGTGAATCCCGCGAGCTGAGGTGGCGGAAACACGACGTGGGTCGCGAGATGAATAACACGCGGTCCCCGCGCCAGTTGGTCCAGGAAAACGTCGCGCTCCGCCTGAAAACCTTCGAGAATCGTCGCCGTTCCCGATTGCCGCCGCCAGCTCAAAGCGCTGGCGCGAACCTCGTCGCCGCTCGCCACCAGTCGTACGAGTTGCCCAGGGGCGGTCGGTGTCGGTGGCGGCCTTACTCTCGAATGTGCGGTGGATGATAAAGCGCCCCAGCGCGCGTCCGCCGCGTTGTAAATCGGATCGCCGACGCCCAAAAACCAGCCGCGGCGGCTGGATCGATCCGTTGGCTTGCTTAGCAGCAGCGCCCCCGGTACGGTCTGAATCGAATGTCTCTCCACCAGATACACCGCATGGCCATCGCGGCGCTCTACCAGTGCCGCAAACGGCACCTCGAAGAGAACGCCTTCCAGCGAGAGCAGCCAATTCTTCTTGGATCTCTCCCTGAAACTGAGTGGCCCGAACAAGTCCTCGTATAGTCTCCGGCCCTGCCGCTCCGCTTCCGTTCCTGTCGTCGCAATACCTTCGGGCCGGCGCTGAGAAATGACCCCGGGCCCGCTCATGAGAACCGCTTCCCGAAACGCCGCCACGTCCGCCGCGATCGTGCGCTCACGACCGAGCCGGTATAAATGCACCGACTCCCGGCTCACTGCCCATACGTAAGAACTATCCCTACCCAACAGGAAGGTTAGAAATACTTCCGATTCTTCTAGTCCGGCCTGAAAATGATTAAGTGAACTCTGAATGCGAAAATTCTCGTCTTTCTTCACCGCGACGCTGAACCCGGCACCCGCTTCCATTTCGGTAATTTTCAAACGGAGACCGGCCGTGACGTCATCCATTCGGTCCCTTCCCAGGTTTTTTTCTTGCACGGATTCCAGCCGGCCGACCGTTTCCCAATATTCCGGCGGGAGCTTTTCGCGCCACGCGTCGGCTAGAGCGAGACTTTGACGCAGGCTCGCCGCCCGGTTTATTTCGAGCGCCTGAAATGCGCGCGCGGCCCATGGCGCGCTGCGCGATCGAACGGCGTGGTCGGCGGCCAATTCGACAAAGGAGCGGTAGATCTTTTCCTCGAGCCCGATATTCACGGCTGCCAGGGAGGAGCGCGACGGAAGAACATTCAAGCGCCACTCGGCGGTGGCCTCGATCGCTTGCGTGAAATCCTGAAGCGCCAGGCCGACCGCGCCGCGTGCCAGATGGATATTGCCCTGCTCCTGCCGCAGCAGAAAATCAGGCCAACCCAGCTTCCCTTCGCGCGCCGCTTGAACGGCCAACCCGGTCAAGCGGTCAGCTTCCTGCAGGCGTCCTTGGGCCAAACGGAGCGCCCCCAGGCGGCCGTAGGAGAAACCCAGTTCGCCCGATTTGGTCATGAGCCGTAATCGGTACGCCTCCAGGTACGAGTGCTCGGTCTCCGGGATGGCGTCGCGAGCGAAATACTCGTCGCCCGTATAATCCCAACCGCGCGCTTCGGTGGCCCGGTCGCCGCTCCTGCGCGCCGCTTCCACACCGCGCCGGTAGAACGATACCGCCGCGCTTCCCTCCTTTTGGAGCGCGTGTATCCGGCCCAGCTGCAACAGCAAGGCGGGGAGGAAATAGGGGTCGCGCAACTTCGTGCTGGCTTCGAGGCCTTCCTCCGCGGACTTCTGCGCGGCCGCTGTATCCCACATTTGTAGATAAATGCTGGAGACATTTACGGCGATGGCCCCTAAATCCACCGTGTCCCGAAGGGCAAGCGCCCTCGCTCGGGCATCCAGGAAGGTTGCGAGCGCCGAACGATATTCAAGGAGTAACAGCCGGCATCCGCCGATACTCATCAGGAAGCGCACGATGGCTAGTTTGTCGCCGCGGCCCGTCGCCTTTTCCAGGCCCTGCTGGTAGACTCTTTCGGCCGAGCGCAGGTCGCCGGACTTCCGGTAGCGGAGGGCGGAATCGGTGATTTGGTAATAGGCCTGATCCCATTGCGAACCGGAATCGATCGATCCGGTCCGAGGGCCGGCTGCAGGGCGCGAGCCGGTCATCCACAGGGCAAGGACCAGGCAAACGCTGATAAGCGCAGCCACGGTCTAATGCCTAACTACGTAAGCATACTACCAGAGTTCCTCCAAATCACACCGGTATATTTCTGCGAATTAAGAAACAAATGCATTGGTATTACCAGTACTTTGCCGAAACATAAGTCTCACCGAGAGCAACCGAAGTATTTGTTTCAAGCGCGGCGCCTGGAAAAACCGAACAGAACACCTTTTCTTTTCAAAGAAAAGAAGGGACGCCGCGACGTCCCTTCGCGCTTCATTTCAAGCGACTAGTTGCCGGAGCCGCTAGGCGGGAAAACTACGATAGGATCACCCATTCTGCATACCCCTTTCTGCCTCCGTCGCCCACCGTTTGGGACCGCTCGATGGCCGGCTTCAAGGTACCGGGAGAATCCGGGCTGGGGAGGTCGGTCGAAGTTCCATGTGCCTCGAAAATTGGGGAGACCAGCATTTTGAAAGGCGAGATTGGTGCAGATGGTCCGATGCGCATCCGATCCGACGCCATAAGACCAACCATGAGACACTGCCCGTGAGACAATGATGCTCTTTGCTGCTTTCGGCAAAGGGTCCGCCGTGTATGCGCCGCTTTCTCTTCCTTCTTGTCCTCCTCTTCGCTGGCAGCGGTTGCGCCGCGCTGATCTACGAGGTGGTCTGGTTCCAACTTCTCCAACTGGTGATCGGTTCCTCGGCTGTTTCGCTCGGCGTGCTGCTGGGGACCTACATGGGTGGCATGTGTCTCGGAAGCCTGCTGCTGCCGCGCGTGGTGAGCCCGCGCGCTCATCCGCTGCGTGTCTACGCGTGGATCGAACTGGGGATCGGCGCTTGCGGGTTGCTGGTGCTCCTGGGCGCTCCCCGCCTGAACGATATTTATCCGGCGATCGCCAGTGCGATCGGAGTTTCAGGATTCGCGGGAATTCTCCTGCGTGCGGCCATCGCCGCCGTATGCCTGATCCCTCCCACGCTGCTGATGGGAGCATCGCTTCCGGCCATGTCGCGCTGGATGGAGGCGAGTCCCGAGGGCGTCGCGTGGCTAGGATTTTTCTACGGCGGCAACATCGCGGGCGCCGTGCTGGGAGCCGTCGTCGCCGGATTTTATCTCCTGCGCTTGTACGATATGGCGATCGGCACCTATGCCGCCGTGGCGATCAATATCGCTGTCGGTTTCGCCGGTCTGGTCCTCGCGAAGTTCGCGGGGAGTTGGCCGGGGAACTCGGAAAACGGCGTTCCCATGGACGAGCCGAGCATCGGCAACCCGGAATTTCGGAAACCAAATGAAGTGCCTGTTCCCATGCGGAGTACCCCGCATCCCGCTGCGCCTGCCTGGACCATTTACGTCACGATCGCTCTCTCGGGCTTGTGCGCTTTGGGAGCCGAGGTCGTGTGGACGCGCCAGCTTTCCTTGATGCTGGGGGCCACCGTTTACACATTTTCGATCATCCTCGCGGTGTTTCTTGCCGGGCTCGGGATCGGCAGCGGCGCGGGAGCGCTTCTCGCCAGGCGCGTCAACGCGAGGATCGCGCTCGGACTGTGCCAATGCCTGCTGGCGGCCGCGACGGCATGGGCGGCCTTCACGATCTCGACTCTGATCCCCTCACCGGATTTTGATCCGACGTTGCTGACCGCACCGCTCGCGATTTTCAAGCTCGACCTCATCCGCTGCGCTTGGGCGATCCTGCCCGCGGCCATCTTATGGGGAGCGAGCTTTCCTTTGGCGCTCGGCGCGCTTGCGGCGTCCGCACGCGGCGGGATGTCGCTCCTGCAACCCTCGGATACGGGCGCACTGGTCGGGGGAACTTATGCCGCCAATACGATTGGCGGAATCGTGGGAGCGCTCGCGTTCAGTATGCTCCTGATTCCAACGGTCGGGACACGGGACTCGGAGCGCTGGTTAATCGTTACGTCCGCGACCGCGGCTTTGGTTGCGCTCGCGCCGCTGGTCGACAAGTCTAAGTTGGCGATCTTCGTGTGCGTCGCCGCGCTTGCCGTGGGGGTCGTCGGCGCGCGGACGGTGCGCGATGTGCCGTGGCTCGCGATGGCGTACGGCCGCAGGATGAATGAATACAAGGACTACAACAGCCGCCTCCTCTATATGGGCGAGGGCCGCAACTCTTCGATCGCGGTCTCCGAATATCCAAGTGGCGTGCGCTATTTTCACGTCAGCGGCAAGGTGGAGGCCACCACGGAGGCGTTCGACATGCGCCTGCAAAGGATGCTCGGCCATCTTTCGGCGCTGCTCGTGCGCAAGCCGGAATCGGTCCTGGTGGTCGGCTTCGGCGCGGGAGTGACGGCGGGAACGTTTGTGCTGCATCCCGATATAAGGCACATCACCATCAGTGAAATTGAGCCGTTGGTGCCGGCGGCCAGCTCGCAATATTTCAAGACGCAGAACTACGACGTGCTGCACGATCCCCGCACCCGCGTTTTCTACGACGACGCGCGGCACTATGTGCTCATTAGCAAGGAGAAATTCGACATTATTACTTCAGATCCCATCCATCCGTGGGTGAAAGGCACGTCGACTCTGTATTCGAAAGAATACTTCGAGCTGTGCAAACAACACTTGAATCCGGGCGGCGTGGTCACGCAGTGGGTGCCTCTTTATGAGAGCGACGTCGACACCATTAAAAGTGAACTCGCGACGTTCTTCTCTGTTTTTCCTCACGGGACGATATGGAACAGCGACGCGAAAAATCAGGGCTACGACGTCGTTCTGGTGGGACGAGCGGAACCTGAGTCGATCGATGTGGATGAAATCGACGCGCGCATGAACCGGCCCGATCACGCGAAGGTCGTGGCGTCGCTGGCGGAGGTCGGGCTGGGATCGGCGTTCGAACTCATGACGACCTACGCGGGCCGCGATGATGAGTTGCGCCCGTGGCTAAAGGGTGCTCAGATCAATCGGGATCTGAATATGCGGCTCCAGTATCTGGCGGGCTGGGGGCTGAATTATAACCACGCGGACGTGATTTACGGGCAGATGCTCGACTACCGCAGACTGCCGAAGGATTTATTTCACGGATCGGATCGGTCGCTCACGCAGTTGAAAATCGCACTCGCCGAGCAGCGGCCTTAGGAACTTGAAGACGCCAATCCTGTAGAATACCGACCATGCGGATTTCAAACGTCCTGGCGATGCTCGCGATGGTCGCGGTGGTGGCCGGAGCACAAACAAATTCATTACCAGCTCCCGGCTTTCATCACCTGCATTTGAATTCGACGGATCCGGAAGCGGCGATCGCCGTTTATAAGAAGCAGTTTCCCAGCACCGAGAGAGCGCTGTTCGCGGGGCAACCGGCGCTCAAAACCGGACGCGTCTACGTTCTTTTCAACAAAGTCACGAGGCCTCCCAAGTCCCCATTGAATGGCGGACCGCAAACCGCGATCTGGCATTTCGGTTGGCACGTGACCGACGAACGCGCGGATCTGGCTCGCTATCAGCAGAGCGGGGACGTGAAGCTGCTGCCTCTCTATACCGGCGAAGGGGAAGCATCGGTGCTGGTCAGCAGCGACACGTGGCCGGGCACCGGCGGATCGTTGGGGCTTACCCGGGCGCAGATCGCCGAAGCGAAGGCGAAGGGCGTGGAGCCGCTCGGCGGCGAAGGATTCGCGTACATGCAGGGTCCCGACAACGCGCTGATCGAGTACCAGGGCAATCTGCCGCGCGAGCGCTTCAATCACGTGCACATGTATCAGGAGGAGCCGTTGTGCGCGCAGGCGTGGTACGTGACGCATCTCAATGCAACGGCGCGAGAGGGCACTGTGACGCGCCCGGAGTCCGATTGCAAAGCACATCCCGGCGAAGTAAGCTGGCCGGCGCTCGATAAAGCGGGCATGCTCCGCTCACCCACCGGCGGCGTGACCTTCGACGATGTCGCGCTGAACTGGTATCCCAACCCGTCGTACGCGCCCGGGCCCTCGCGGCCGCTCGCGCCGACCCGCGGCCAACTTTACGATCACTTCGCGCTGAGCGTTACCGATCTGGATGCGTGGACCGCGAAACTGCGCAAAGAAAAGGTCAGATTTATAGGCAAGCCGTACAAGCTGGGCGATCTCCGCGCGGTGATGATCGAGGGGCCGAGTCACGAAGCGATTGAGCTGCTCGAAGTGAAAGCGGAGAAGGATAAATAACATGCGGGATGCGGAGCGGCGTCTTGTATTCTTCAAATTTCTTGTATCCTCTAACGTGGGCGTCAATTCATGGAAGGTGACCGTGAGGAATCGACATATGAAAAACACGAATGACAGGCAGCTTCGCGCACGGGGCGTCGCGCTGAGGACGATCGGGCTTGGGACGGTCATGATCGCGGGACTGGCGCGGGCGCAGGTGCCCGCCGATATCGAAGCCCAGCTCGTGAAGATCGGACATATAGTAGATCCCGCGTGTACGGCGAAAATTTACCGGCCGCTGATGCCGGCCAACGACATCCACAGCAAGGTGACACCTCTCTATCCGGGCGTCGTCATCGCACGCGACATTTCTTTCGGCCCGAATACTAAGGACGTCGTCGATGTTTTCAGCGCCGAAAAAGGCGGCGGGTCGCGCACCGTGCTGATGTACATCCCCGGCGGCGCGGGCAACAAGACCGAGCAGCAGAACCGGGAAGCCAACGCTTTCATGGACAACATCGGACGTTGGGGCGTGAAGAACGGAATGACGGTCGTCGTCATGCAGCGCCATCCGGGCCAAAACTGGGACGATCCCGGCCGTGACGTTTCGAAGATGGTCCAGTGGGCGCAGGACAACATTGCCAAGTACAAGGGCAATCCCGACCGTATGTTCCTGTGGGCGCAATCGGCCGGCAACGGCCCTCTCGGAATCTATCTCGGACGTCCCGAACTGTGGGGACCGAAGGGCGTCGGCGTGAAGGGAGCCATCTCCATGTCGGGACAGTTCAATATCGCGCCCCTGCAAGTGCCCGGCGCCGGACGAGGCCCTGCTCCCAACCAGCCCGGCGGGATATTTTACGGAGCTGGCGCGACATGCGGCGCGAACGGGCCTGCATCCACGGATGGACAGATCGACGGACCCAGCCGCGCGACGCCTGCCGCCGAGGGTGGACGCGGCCCCGGTGGTCCGCCTCCCGACGCGGCGACCTTAGAGGCTCGTTCGAGCCTGCCCGAGTTGCGCAAAACCAAAGTGAAGCTGCTGTTCGCTTCGGCTGAGCTCGACCCCGGCGTGAATGGAGGGATGTCTCCCTTCTATCAGACCCTGCATGACGATCTCTGCAAGAACAATCCCTCGAATTGCCCGACGCTGCTGTACGAGAAGGGCGAAAGCCACATGTCGGAAGTATTTTCGGTCGACACGGCCGACACCACGGTTTCCGGGCCAATCCTCGCCTGGATCAAGAAGGTGAAATAAGAGAATTCGCCCATTAGTAGGTCGTCGATTTCAATACCAGCGAGATCTTGACTGAAAACCGGCCGTTGAACCGCTCCCTTTGGTCGCGGCTCGGACCAAGTTCAGCATTTATCTGATCGCGGACACGGGCCGCGACCAGAGGGAGCGGTTAAGCACTGCTATTGTTGGTGACCGGGATAGTTTATTGTGCGGCCGGCTGCGGCTCGGTCTTCGCGTGAAAGGCGTCGAGGACACGCGTGGAATATACCAGTGCGGCTCCGGCGTTAACGCTGATCGCGACGCCCAGCGCTTCGACGATTTCCTCTTTCGACGCCCCGTGTTTGATAGCGGCGGATGTGTGCGTGGTGATGCAGCCGTCGCAGCGCAGGCTGACGGCCACGGCCAGCGCGATCAGTTCGCGTGTCTTCGCGTCGATCTTCCCGGTTTTCTGTCCGGCATCGCTCAGCGTTCGATAGCCGCGGATGATGTCGGGCGAGGTGCCGGCGATCTCGCCGGCGCGGGCGGTAATCTCTTGCAGATATTCATTCCAGTTGAGCATCATGCAGAAAACTCCTTTTCGCTGACGGGTATTGGATGCCGGACGAACCGGCCTTGACGCGATTTTCTTTCGTCACGCGCCCATGCCTGCGATCCTGGCGCTTTCCTCCCACAACCTTCGCGCCGCGGCATCGTCAAGCGCGTTCTCCGCCAGCCTTTCGGGACGGTTGCGCGTGAAATATTGCCCGCTGGCCGTCGCGACTTCCGGGGACGTAGCCAGATAGAGCAACGTCTTGGCTCCCTCTTCAGGCGGCATCGCACCGGCATTCGAAATTCCCCAGATCTTCGACGTGCCGCCGTCCTGATGGCCGATCCGCGTCGCCACAAAACCGGGATGAAAACAGTTCGCCGTAACACCGGTACCCTGCAGACGGCGCGCGAGCTCGCGGGTGAATAAGATATTCGCCAGTTTCGAGCGCCCATAAGCCGCTGCGCCCGTGTAGCTTCTCTCCGATTGCAGATCGTTGAAATCGATCGAGGCGCTGGCGTAGGTCATGGATGCCGTGTTCACAATCCGCGAGGGAGCCGATTCCCGCAGGCGGTCCAGCAATCCCAGCGTCACGACAAAATACGCCATGTGGTTCACCGCAAAGGTCATTTCCAAACCGTCTTCGGTGACGCGGCGGTGCGCGAACGCACCCCCGGCATTATTGACAAGCACGTCAATTCGCCCTTCGGCGGCGGCGATTTCCGCTGCGATCTCCGATGTTACGCGTTTCATCTCCGAAAGCCGCGAGAGGTCGGCGTAATGAACCGTATGTTCGCCACCGGCGCCTTTTGATCCTAGCTTCGCCAGGATTGCGCCGGCCCGCTCCCGATCGCGCGCGACAAGAACCAGCCGCGCTCCTTGGCGCGCCAATGCCTCCGCGGCCGCTGCGCCAATCCCGGAGGTGGCGCCTGTGATGACCACTACTTTCCCGTTCAACTGATCACCCGTTTTTGACCTGCAGTCATGCTACCAGAGCTCGATTTCCGCCCGGCCTTGCCTCTTGCCGAGGTTGACAGTCGCGAACCCGCGTGCCTATAATTTTTTCGCCCCTCACCATAACGGATTCGGTCCGTTCCGTGGCGGTTTCAGGAGTTTATATGCAGAGCTTTACTCGATTCGGAATAGCTGGCGGACTGGTGTTTTTGGCGGTGCTGGGAACGCGGCCCGTGCTGGCCCAAGGCGGGAAGGGCGCGGGTTCGCCGACCGATATCTCGGGAACGTGGCGCAAGATTGGACAGGAAGATACCCACGAGCGCGGATCGGGCCCCGATCCCGGCGAGTACTGGGGCCTTCCCATCAACGATGCGGCCCGCATGCGCGGCGATACGTACAACGAGGAGTGGGTTTCCACCTCGTACATCCTGCAATGCCGCCCGCATCCCACCGGCTACCAGCCGCTGGGCCCCGATCCGATGCGTATCGAGCAATTGACGACTCCGATCAATCGCCAATTGATCGCCTATCGTGTTTCCTACGACGAAACTCCCGGCGATCGCATGATCTGGCTGGACGGGCGGCCGGGACTGTCGCCGCTTGCGGTGCATACCTGGGAAGGCTTCTCCAAAGGCCACTTCAAGGGCGACACGCTGATCATCGAAAGCACCCATATGAAGGAGGCGTTCCATCGCCGCAACGGCGTGCCGAGCAGTTTCCGGGCGACCACGATTGAGCATATTTCGCTCGACGAGCCTTATCTCACTTGGGTGGTCACCACCTACGACGACGATTATCTGACCGAACCCGTGGTCCGCAGCGTGACCTATATTCGCGCGCCCAATGTGCAGATTCCCCCGTATCCGTGCGCCGCGCAGCAGGAAGAAATCGGCGCTGATGCCGATAACTACCGCGTCCCGAATTACTTCATGGGGGAGAATCCGTACCTGACCGAAGTCGCCGTAAAGTACAAGGTGCCGCTCGAAGGCGTGCGCGGGGGAGCCGAGACGACCTATCCGGAATGGCGCGCGAAGGGCTTGGCCCTGAAAGCGCCGACGGCGCAGTTCACGCTCAAGCCGGCCTACACGGATGCATCGACCAAGATAGCCGAGCGCGCCGCCGCCATGCCCAAGCGCGCCCCGGCGTATGACAAAGTGGAAGCGCTGCACGCCGCCGGCAATGTCTACCTGATCTCGGGAGCGGGCGGCAATATCGCGGCCTCCGTAGGCGGCGATGGCGTCCTGCTGGTCGATTCGGGCGCCGAACAGGCTGCGGATAAGGTTCTGGCTGCGGTCCAGGAGATCGACAAGCAGTTGCGTCCCCCGGAGCGGCCGGATTCGGCGTCGCCGTTCGCCGATACCTGGCAGGCGACGCACGCCTTCGCGCCGACCAATATCCGGACCATCATCAACACCAGCCCTCTGCCGGATCACGTCGGCGGCAACGCCAAGATCCGGGATTCGAAGCTGTTCCACCCGCTGGGCGTCCTCGGGGAAGAGGAGCAGGGCAGCGAGATTATCCTGGCCCAGGAAAACGCCTCGAAGCGGATCGGCGAGATGGGAATTCCCGACGACGGCGTCCCCACCAATACGTATTTTTCCGCGCGCTATAACATGCACCGCTTCTTCAACAATCAGGCCGTGCAGGTGATGCATATGAAGAACGCCTTGACGGACGGAGACTCCGTGGTGCTGTTCCGCAAGTCCGACGTCATCGCCACCGGCGACATCTACATCGCCGACCAATATCCGCCGATCGACGTCGACAAAGGCGGCTCGATCGACGGCGAAATCACCGCGCTCAACAACGTTTTTGATCTGTGCGTCACGGAATTCATGGCGCAGGGCGGCACCATGATTATCCCGGGCCACGGCTGGCTCGGCGACGCCGCCGACCTCGGCTACTATCGCGACATGCTCACCGTCATCCGGGAGCGCGTCCAGAAAATGGTCGACGGCAACATGACGCTGGCGCAGGTGCAGGCCGCCAAACCGACCATGGACTACGATCCGGAATACGGCCGCGAGCCGGGCGTGACGGCGAAGTTTGTCGAGGCCGTATACCGCAGCATCGCTGCCAAGAAGAAGGGCAAGTAGAGGGCGATCGCTTAAGGAAATCTCATGACCTACACGAAAAAACTTGCTCTCATTCTTCCCGCGGCGCTGCTGGTGCTGGCGCTGCCCGCGACGCTCGGCGCGCAGGGACGCGGCGGGCGCGGCGCTGCTCCTCCCCCTCCGGCGAAGGCCGAGGCTCCTATCGATATGACCGGTTATTGGACCGCCGTCATTACGGAGGATTGGCATCAGCGCATGCTCACCGCGGAAAAGGGCGATTTCGGCAGCGGAGCTCCCGGAGCTGTAGAGCTTCCCGGCGAGCGTCCTGCGCCGAGCAATATTCCCTTTAATCCCAACGGACGCAAGCTCGGGCTCGCATGGGATCCCTCCAAGGACGAAGCGGAAGGCAATCAGTGCAAGGCATACGGTGCGGTCGGCATCCTACGCCAGCCGACGCATCTCCACATCACCTGGCAGGACGACAACACGCTCAAGATGGAAGCCGACTTCGGCAATCAGACGCGTTTATTCCATTTCACGCCGCAAGCCGGTGGCATGGGTGCTGCCGCTACGAAAGCGGGTCCTCCCGCGGGCGAAGCGCCGAGCTGGCAGGGATATTCGGTAGCGAACTGGAAGGAACTCGGTGGAAAAGAGGGGTTCGAAAAGGGCGGCAACCTGACCGTGGTTACCACCAACCTGAAGCCCGGCTACTATTACCGGAACGGAGTTGCCTATTCGGGGAACGCTGTCCTGACCGAGCACTTCCGCGTCATCGATATCCCGCAGAGCGGCCAGTGGCTCTCGTTCTCCTCCATGGTGGTGGACCCGGAATATCTGACGCAGCCCTATATCGTGACCTACCAGTTCAAGAAATTGCCCGACGGCTCCAAGTGGAATCCGCAGCCCTGCGCGGTGAAGTAAACGGTTTTAGGCCAAGAACACGGCACCCGTCATCCCGAGCGAAGTCGAGGGATCTGCTGTTGGTTTTCAATCCGCATCGCAAAAGCAGATTCCTCGACTTCGCCCGGGATGACGGGCGTGGGATGTAGCTTCTACTTCTCCTTCTTCGGCGGAGTCGGATTTTCGATGATGCGCTGCTTCTGCGCCAACGTGCATTCCTCGATCACCTGGAAATAGCGCGCGTACGTCGCTGTCGGCACGTAGAAAGGACTCGCCTCGCCCGGCTTGAGCGATTGCAGCTTGTCGAGCTTCTCGGTAATCCCCAGCATGTGCGGATGATTCTGCAGCTGCACGTCGATTTTGTACTTCTTCGCCGCGGCTTCCCACTTCTCCAGCGACTTCACGTATTCGTCGAGGCTGTAGGCGATCCGGGGCAGTAGTACCGTGCCCCCGAACATTCCCGCCGTATAGGTCTTCTTGCCGTCCTTTACGGGGAAAATATAGCCGAGCGTTCCCGGCGTATGGCCCGGAAGTGTCACCGCGGTAATGGAAAAATCGCCGATCTTCATGGTCTCGCCGTCTTTGATCACCACGTCGCGCTTGGGAGCGTCGTCGCGCGCCCTCCTCCCGCTGCTCGCCGGCGGATCCACTAGGTCCCAATCGGCGTCTGAGAGGACGATATGCGTGCCGTATTTATTTTGCAGATATTTCGATGCGCCGTAGTGATCCACGTGCCCATGCCCCAGGAACACATATTTAATCTTCGATTCGTCGAGGCCGAGCTTCTTCAGTTGCGGCAGCAGCACGGTGTCCGCCTGATTCGGATAGCCCGCGTCGATCAGCACCAGGCCGTCTGAGGTGTTGAACGCATAGATCGTCGTGCTGGTGCTGCCCAGGATGTAAACGTTGTCGAAGATCTTCATCGGAGTGAGCAGCGGATCGGTAGCATGGTTGGCCTCGGGCGTCTCGCAGAAGAATTTCTCCTGCGCGGCCCATTCCTTGCCGGCGATCTTCACGGCCTTCTCGATGTGCTCCTTCACGGCCGGAGAATCAGTGTCGGCGCCAAAACAGACGGGCGCAATCACGAGAGCGGCACCGACGAAAAGCACGAGCGCGCGGAGTGCATGGCTGAGCATGGATGGTTTCCTCACCCGCATATCTTAGCTCAGGGCGAGGGGCAGGGGCCGTGCCGACCGCGATTTTGCTGTTTTTCCTTTGGCCGCCCGTCTTTCTATCGCGTGTACACTGGAAGTGTGCCGAGCAAAATGACCACGAGTCCGGCCTCTAAGGATCGGCGGAAGGAAGCGTCCGAGCTTGTGGACACTTCTGACCAGGCTCTTGCGGCCCTGCTCAGCCGATTGAAGGTTGCTGTCGATCCCGAAGAGATCCGCCAACTATCCGTTCAAATTGAGCGGATAGTTTTCCACAAACAATTCACGGATGCCTAAAATCCGGAAACCGCCGCCGCCGGCGATTCTGGATCACTTGCTACAGCGCTTCCGGGAAGGTCGAATTGTGGTGGAAGACTTCACGGACCTGAAACACTGGCTGGAGTCCGAGCCCGACGTTCCGGTTGGCCCGTGGTTCAAGCGCTTCCCCAAATTCATCTTGGCTGGCGAGGGAGAGTTCCCAAAGACGTTTCTTACCTCTGGAATGGCGCCGAAAGGCACAGAGGTTCATTGACCGTCCACGGAACGGGAGCCATTAGACAGTCACTTCAATTTCCTTCGTGCATACGGTGAGCGGCAATCCTAATTCCGCTCGCGCCGCCAGACTTTCGCGAATGGCATCGGCTATGTTGGCCTCGGCTTCCGCCTGGGACGCGCCCTGACTCATGCAACCGGGGATGGCCGGGCATTCGGCGATGTAAGTGCCGTCCTCATCCTGATAAATGACAACCGTAAGCTTCATGGGCTGATCCTCTACAGCTTCTCGCCGATCGATTTCGCCTGCAAAAACTGGAGCAGGTAGTCCGGGCCGCCCGCCTTGGAATCCGTGCCCGACATATTGAATCCCCCAAAGGGGTGCGCGCCCACCATCGCGCCGGTGCACTTCCGGTTGATATAGAGATTGCCGGCGAAGAATTCCTCGCGAGCGCGACGCACTTTCTCCGGATTACTTGTGTACACCGAGCCGGTAAGCCCGTATTCGCTATCGTTGGCGAGCTCCAGAGCATGGTCGAAATCGCGGGCGCGAGTTACCGCCAGCACCGGACCGAAGATCTCCTCCCGGAAAATACGCGCAGTGCGATCGACATCCGCGAAGACTGTGGGCGTGACAAAATAGCCTCCATTCTCGGAACCCGCCGCACGGTGCTCCTTCGGGTGAGCTCCCCCGAGCAGCCGCGCCTCCCTCATTCCGATCTCCACGTAATCGAGGATGGTCCGGCGAGCCGCGGCGCTGATCACCGGTCCCAAGGCATTGCCGGGATCCTCGGCCGGGCCGACCCTCAGGGCGTCCACGCGATCCCTGAGCTGATCGATAAACTCCTGGTAGACGCTTTCATCGATGATGGCCCGCGAGCACGCCGAGCATTTCTGCCCGCTATACCCGAACGCCGATTGCACGACGCCCGCGACGGCCCTTTCGAGATCGGCCTCGCGATCGACAATGATGGCGTCCTTTCCGCCCATTTCGACTGACACGCGTTTGATCCAGATCTGCCCGTAGTGGGCCTTCGCGGCGAGTTCCCGGCCGCGAACCTTCGCGGCAAGTTCCCGGCCGCGAACCTTCGCGGCAAGTTCCCGGCCGCGAACCTTCGCGGCAAGTTCATTGATCCGCAGACCGACGTCGCGCGATCCGGTGAAAGCGATAAACCGCGTCTTCGGATGCTCGACCAGCGTGTCGCCGACCACCGATCCGCTGCCGACGCACAGGTTGAAGCTGCGCGGCGGGAATCCGGCGCCCAGCAATACCTCGGCGAATTTATGAGCGATCACCGGCGTCTCGCTGGAGGGCTTGATTACCACGGTATTGCCGGCGACCAGTGCGGCGACCGTCATGCCGCCGAGAATCGCTAGTGGAAAATTCCACGGTGGGATGATGACGCCGGCACCGAGCGGCAGGTACACCATATCGTCGCGCTCGCCGGGAAGCTGCGTAAGCCGGGGCGGATCGGCGAAACGCAGCATCTCGCGCGCATAATACTCGCAGAAGTCGATGGCTTCGGCGACCTCCGCCTCGGCTTCGGGCCAGGTCTTGCCGGCCTCCACCACCAGCCACGCGTCGAACTCGAACTTGCGTTCCCGCAGGATGCTCGCGGCGCGCATCAGGAGAGCGGCGCGATGTTCGGGCGAGGTGCGCTTCCATTCCTGAAAATAGGCGTGAGCGTCTTCGACGGCGCGGGCGGCGAGTTCCGCCGTGGCTTTGTGCGCCAGCCCGGCCACTTCTAGCGGATAGGATGGATTCGTGCTTTTGAGCAGGTCGCCAGTGTGACGCGGCGCACCCGCGATCCACAGTGGATATTCGCGCCCGGACTCGGCGCGCACTTTCGTCAGGGCCGCTTCGGCCGACGCCCACACCTCAGGCTTGGAAAAATCCGCGTACGGCTCGTTGACGAAGGTGGACAGCGAAGCCTCGGTCAACATTTTTCCAGAGAATTCATATCAAGGTCGAAAGGCTCGGTTAGCCGTCGACCATCTTGCGGCCGCGCTCGAATAAATCGGCGGCCTCGTCGGCCACGCGGCGCCCCTGCTTATAGAGGTCGCGGCCCTTATCGAGCAGGTCTCGCCCGCTGTCTTCGAGGACTTCGCGGCCCTCGCGAGCTTTGCGGGTAATGATTCGGCGGGTCTTATCGCCGGGCAGAGGAGCATAGAGGAGAGCGACGGACGCGCCGAGCGCCGCGCCGACCATGAACCAAAGAATGCGATCGCCGGTATTTTCCATACCTCCATTCTAGACCCTCGCTCCCATTCGCGGTTCGGTCTACACGCGCCCGCCTGGATCGTCTATCCTGTTCCGAGTGACCCACTCGTACGATCCGAAGCGCATGGTGCGCGGATTTGCCGTGCTGCTCGTCGTGTACCTGGTCGTCGTGTATGCCCTTCCCTGGTCGGCGGCCGTGAAGCCTGCGGGAAAGCACGTCACGGGACTTTTTCTCGCGACTATCGCCGGGTCCATCCTGGAACCGATCCCCGCGGCCGCGCTGGTGCTCATCGCGATCACGCTGGCCGGAATCAGCGGCGCGCTGACCATGGATCAGGCCCTCGGCGGCTACGCGGATCGGACCGTGTGGCTGGTGATGTCGGCGTTCTTCCTTTCCCGCGCTCTCATCAATACGGGCCTCGCCCGGCGCATCGCGCTCACGTTCGTCCGCTGGTTTGGGAAAACCTCGCTCGGCGTGTGCTACTCGCTGGGATTATCGGATTTCGTACTCGCGGGAATGATTCCGGCCAACGGCGCGCGCGCGGGTGGCGTGATCCGGCCGATCGGAAAGGCCATCGCGGAGATTTACGGATCGACCCCGGGGCCCACGGCGAATAAGCTCGGGTCGTATTTATATAGCGCGGTTTACCAATCCGTCTGTGTTTCGACGGCTATGTTCTACACCGGCCAGGCGAGCAATCCGCTCGCGGCGCGCTTCGCCGCGGGCTATGGATATTCGGTCACCTGGGCCAGTTGGTTCGCGGCGGCCATCGTCCCCGGAGCGCTGTCGCTCGCGGTGATCCCCTGGCTTGTGATGAAGCTGAATCCGCCCGAGCTCAAAAAGACGCCCGAAGCGGCGGCGTTCGCGCGCGGCGAAATCGAGGCCATGGGTCCTCCGAACCGCGGCGAGAAGATCACGGGCGCCATCCTGACGCTGGTTTGCGCGTTGTGGGTATCTTCGTCCTGGACGAAGGTCGATATCACGGCGATCGCTCTGCTCGGCGGCGCGCTGCTGTTGGTCACGGGCGTCCTGAGCTGGGAGGACGTCAAGAGCGAGCGCGCGGCCTGGGACGTCTTCATCTGGTTCGGAGGATTGTTCCGCCTGGGGCAGGCGCTCAACGAACAGGGCGTGACGCGGGCCTTTGCCGACGCCGTCGCCAAGGGATTCGGCGGCTTGGGATGGGCCGGATTATTCGTCGTCGCGTTGTTCATTTATTTCTACGCGCATTACGGATTCGCCAGCATCACCGCGCACATGGTGTCGATGTTCCCGCCGTTCCTCGCCCTGCTGTTGGCCAAAGGCGCGCCCGCCGGCCTGGTGATCTACGGATTCGCCTGCTTCACGAATCTGGCTGCCGGACTGACACACTTCGGAACCACTCCCGGACCGATTTTCTATGCCGATGGCTACGTGACGCTGAAGATGTGGTGGAAGGTCGGCGCGATCATCAGCGTGGTGAATATCGTCATTTGGACCACCGCGGGCTTCGCATGGTGGAAATTTATCGGGGTCTGGTAGGACGGTCGGCAAGGAGGTTTACCGACATGCGCACACTCGACTTCACGGCTCAAAAGGGGAATGCCGGTCCGCTCTCCGCATGGACGAAATCTTATGTCCTCGGAGACCTGACCTCGGGAAGAACGAACAACTTTAATCTGCTGCGCTTTTTCGCGGCGACACTCGTCATTTTTTCTCACTGCAGCGTCATCTCGTGGGGGCCGGTCTTCGAGCCCGTTTACCGGTATTCCGGCGCTCTCGAAACCGGCGGTTCGCTTGGCGTTCTCGTATTCTTCGGGATCAGCGGGTATCTGATTACGCAGAGCTATGCGATGCGCAGCCGACTGGCGAGCTTTCTCGCGGCTCGCATTCTCCGAATCTATCCTGGATTGATCGCGGCGACGTTCTTCTCGGCGATCCTTGCCGCTTTGGCTACGCGGATTCTGTTCCGTCAGTTCCTGGCGGATCCCATGACGCGAACATTTCTGCTCCACAACAGTCTGGGCTATCCCACCGAATATTTCTTGCCGGGCGCCTTTGCCGCGAATCCAATTGCGAGGGTCGTGAATGGATCGCTGTGGACGCTGCCGGTCGAGATGGAGATGTACCTGGTAATCGCCGGGCTCGGAGTATTCGGGCTGTTCGCCTCCCGCGTTTGGTTCAATACCCTTTTTGCGGCCTTCGTCGCCGTCGTCAGCACCGTCAAGCTTACCGCTCTGCCGCTCGTCTATCGCGACTCGCCGGAAGTTCCGCGCATGGCTATTGTCTTCCTCTTCAGCGCATTTTTCTTTGTCAACCGCAGTCGCGTGCCCATGAGCATCCCGTGGTTGGTTCTCTTGCTTGCGGCCATCGTTTACTGGCACAACCTTGCAAACATCAGAATGCTTTACCTGCCTGTGATCGCGTATGGAGTTCTGGTCGTCGCCTACCATCCGAAGTTGTATTTCGCCGCCTTCAATCGGCTGGGTGATTACTCCTACGGCCTGTACATCTATGCTTATCCGACCCAGCAACTCATTTCTTACTACAACAAAGGGATCAGCACTGTTCCGCTGTTTCTATTTGCCTATCCCTGCATACTGACGGTCGCGATTCTCTCGTGGAAGTATCTGGAAAAGCCCATGCTCAAACTGAAGGCGAAAGTGTAAAGCAATGCCGGCGAATCGGTCCATCAAAGTCGGTCCGCTCAACAAAAGTGAACTCGAAGAAGCGGATCGCATCGTCCGGCTGGCCTTCGGAACGTTTCTCGGATTGCCCAATCCTCTCGACTTCATGGGCGACCGCAATTTCATGACGCCGCGCTGGCGTTCCTCCCACGTCGAAGTCATCGCGGCGCGCGATGGGAACCGCCTCATCGGATCGAATGTGATCACGCGCTGGGGGTCGTTCGGTTTTTTCGGACCCCTCACCGTGCTGCCCGAATACTGGAATCGCGGCGTGGCGCAGAGGTTGCTCGAAGCCACAATTTCGATTTTCGATAAATGGGGCGTGCGGCACACAGGGCTGTTCACGTTTTCACAGAGTGCCAAGCACGTGGGCCTGTATCAGAGGTTCGGCTACTGGCCGCGCTATCTCACCGCGCTCATGACGCGCGCGCCGGAGGCAAACGCAAAGATCAACCCATCGCTGCTATCGGCCCTCCCGAAAGCGCAGCGGGAACAGGCCATCCAAGCCTGCGGGAAACTCACCCACAAAATCGACAAGGGACTCGATCTGAGTGACGAAATTCGCGCGGTGCTGGCGCAGCGCACCGGCGACATTGTGTTGACCTACACGCGCGGCGTTCTGGACGCCTTCGCGGTGTGCCTCACCGGGCCTGGATCGGAGGGCGGCGAGAAGATCTGCTACGTCAAGTTCGGCGCTGCTCGTGGTGGCGCGGGTGCGGGTGATCGTTTCGATAAATTGCTGGATGCTTGCGAAGCGTTCGCCGCCTCGCGCGGAGCAGCCGTGGAGGCCGGCGTAAACCTGGCTCGCGAAGACGCCTGCCGCTGCATGCGCGCCCGCGGATATCGAGTCATCACGCAAGGCGTCGCCATGCAGCGTCCGCACGCAGAAGGCTTCAATCGGTCCGATGCCTACGTGATCGACGACTGGCGTTAATTCTTTTCTCCGCCGGAGTCCGCTGGAATTTCCATGTGCCGCCGGTACCGCCGAAGAAATACTCGCTGCTCACCGCGATCACGTGGATCGTGATTGCACTGGTAGTGACCCCTATCGCCGCCTGGACGGTATGGGCGGCGCGCCAACCCGAAGTTCGCTCGATCTGGGCCCCGCAATAACAGCGGAGGGTCCGTTTCCGCGGCTCGTTCTAATTCACGAGCGTTGCCGAACTAGGCAGGTCCCCCGGCGGCAAAGAAGAGAACACCGGGAACGCTTCCGCATTCAGCGACAAACTGATGATCGGGTTCGTGGAGGTGATCTCGACGAATCCCGTAAAGCTTTGCAGGCCGAGCAAGGGCCCGAGGTTGGCGGATCCGTGTGCTAACGGCCCCAGCGTGATGACCTGGCTTCCCAGCACCGCTCCCGCCGTGCCGATTACGGTGAACGTAACGGTGGCCGACTGCGTGGTGGAAGGATTCGCGTAAGCCACTCCCGTCGCGGTCTGGGCGAAGGTAACGAACTTTGTGGCCGGCGCGGTCTCCGCGTTCACGCTGGCTTCTCCCACCGCTATTTCCGATCCGCTCTGGATTCCCGACTGGTAGAGGCGATAGAGCACACTCGCCTGGATCGGCCCATTGCACGTCGTTTGCGCCCACCCCTGCGTGACCGGCGCGTTGGGATCTCCCACGCTCGGATCATGGATGATTTGCCCCGCCTGCAATAAATCGACCCGGGTTGAAACGGTTCCGACGGATTTTGGGCTAAACGGCACCAGCAACGGGTTCCCGGAATCGGAATAGAAATTGGTTACGCAGCTGATCGTCCCCGGGGAATAGTTGATAAGCGTAAGAGTCGTTTGGAAACCGCCCCCGAATGCGAGCTGGGAAAAGTAATAGGGCTGCGAAACGCCGTTCGCTGTGTCGGTCAGGGTGATCTCGTCGAAGTCGATCTCGGCAGGCTGGGCCGTGGTCCCGGAGCCCGCGACAGTAAGTACGATTTGCAGGGGATTTCCCAGTCCAGGAGGGTTCAATCCGGAAGAGTAGGTGAAACTTAATTTTACGAACTGGCCGAACTTGGCCAGCGTGCAACTGGCGTTGCCATCGGCGAGAAGCAGCGTATTCAGGATGTTTCCGCCCGCCATCAGACTCACGTTGAAGGGTGAGCATCCGTAAGGAGGGTTGACCACATTGCTGTCTGACCGTAGACCGACATAAACGCTGAGGGTGTAGGTATCGTTCACCTGCAGTGTGGAGGTGAGTGTCTGGGAGAGCGAAACGCTATAAACGCCCGTGCTCATAAATGCGACGTTAACGCCATTGGGAACGCCGGCCATGTATTGCGCGGCTCCGGGCTTGTACGCGCCGTAAAAGCCGCCGCCCGCGAGTCCGCTGGGCGAACCCGACGGCGCCGTGGTCGATTCGCTCCACCCGTTCGGCGCCTGGTTTTGCAAAACGCAGGCGGGGTCGCCGGCGTTGCAGTTCAGGACGTCGGCCTCGAAGCTCGGGTTCAGGATAGGAATGTTCGCGCACTGCGCCACATTCACGGCCCACAGCAAGATCGCGGATGTGGAAACAAATTGCCAAACACGCATAGGGGAGTGCCTCCGATGTCGGGAAATTCCGCTTTTGCGGAATATTTTGCGAATTATTGATGATAACAGCACGGGGATGAACCGCGACGGGCCGGGCTCGTCTCCTTCGGCCGCTCGCGAACGCTTTACCAAGGATGACGTCCTCTGCGGCCTCGTCATGATTTGCGGGAAGCACCGTCATAATGGGAGGCGCGGTCATAATGGGCGGTGATAATGGGTGGTCATAAATGGGTGGTCATAATGGAATGATGCGCGCGAGCCTGTGGAGTTCGGATTCGGCGAGCCATCACCCAGCCTCTGGCCGAAGCGAGGGAATTCCGAAAATCTGGTTGTGGCCGAATCTGTTGAGCCTCGACGCTCCCTTTGTCGCGCTTCTGTGGCAAATCCTGTTCATCCGCTGCTTCCATGTCGCGGCGGAGCCCGTGCCGGCAATCCTGTTGGTCGCCTCCGTGTGGCTGATCTATGCTGCCGATCGCGCCCTGGACGCGTGGCGTGGAGAGTGCGCCTCGCCGCGGCACCGCTTTTACAGGGCGCACTGGCGAATTCTCCTGCCGCTATGGATGGCCGTGCTGGCGGCATCGGCATGGCTCGCGCTGACCCAATTACCCGTCGTTCTGTTGCGCCGCGGATGCCTTCTGCTGTCGGCTGTCATCGTCTATCTTTTCGTCATCCATGGTTTTAAAGAGGGCATGGGTTTTACCACGCGGGTTTGCCGGCGATGGCCCCCTCCATTCACCAAGGAAGCGAGCGTGGGATTTCTCTTCGCCCTGGGAGCGTCGCTCGCGGCGTGGACCAACGTGCGCACGGCCGTGGACGCGGCTTCCATCGCGCTTTTTTTCATTCTGTGCTGGATCAACTGCGCGGCCATCCACAAATGGGAATCGGGTCCGTGGCCGCGCATTTCAACAAGCGGGCCGGCGCCGGAAATCGATTGGCCCGTGGGATCGGCCGCCATGGCGGTGGGTTTCCTCTCCGTGGCGCTGCTCTGGATGCACCGGCCCGTGCTCGGCGGAGCGGAACTGGCGAGCGCCTTCGCCTTCGTGGCGCTCGACCGCGCCGCGCGCCGTTTTTCGCCCGATGTGTTGCGCGTGCTGGCGGACGTCGCGCTGCTGAGTCCCGTGGTGTTTCTCCCGTTGGCAGGCGGCGCGTGACATAGCCCATGAACTGCGATCGCATCTCCGCCTCGTACCGATGGATGGAATACGCCGCGTTCGGACGCGCCCTCGAACGGCGTCGCGCCGCGTTTCTAGGCGCAGCGTACACTGCTCGTCGCGTGCTCGCTCTCGGCGATGGCGACGGACGCGCCCTGGCGGCCTTGCTGGCTGCCGCTCCGCGAGCCCGCATCGATTACGTCGATGCCAGCGCGAAAATGATGGCGCTGGCCCGCGCCCGCGCCGGAACTCATCGCGTCAACTACCGCCGTGCGGATGCGCGCGCCCTGCGCCTTCGAAACTCTCAATACGATTTGGTCGTCACGCATTTCTTCCTGGATTGCTTCAATGACGCGGAACTAAGCGCCCTGGTGGAGAGGACCGCGCGGGCGGCCGCGCCCTCGGCGCGCTGGATCGTCTCCGAATTCCGTCCGGCGACGTTATTCGCCCGGCTCCTGATCGCCCTCATGTACGCCTTCTTCCGCGGGGCCACGGGGCTCGCCACGCGCCGCCTGGCCGATCATCACCCGCATCTGGCGTGCAACGGCTTTCGCCTGCAACGCGTCGAGAGGACCTGGGGAGGAATGCTGGCCTCCGAATTGTGGGTCCGCTAGGGGTACTAGGGCCGCTGGTGTATACTGGGTTTGTAGGATGTTTGGCCAACATTGTCAGTGGGCGAAAGCCCACTTTTTTGTTGGATGAAGAGAAAGTTATGGCGCAACGCGAAGAAGTGACGCAGAAGGTGCTCGAAATTGCCGAGCGCGCCGCCACACCTGAAGGGATCGAAATCGTCGATGTCGAACTTTTGGGAGGCGGCAAAAATCGCGTCCTCCGTATCTTCATCGATAAGCCGGGTGGCGTGACCCTCGCCGATTGCGAACTGATGTCGACGCAAATCGGCACGGTGCTGGATGTCGAGGACGTCATTCCAGGCAGCACCGGTTATAAACTCGAAATCAGCTCGCCCGGCGTCGAGCGCAAGCTCACCAAGCCGCGCGAGTTTGAGCGCTTCATCGGACACAAAGTAAGGGTAGTACTGCGGGAACCGGTCGAGAGTCAAAACCACTGGACAGGCGCTCTTACAGGCTTCCAGGGCGGCGTCGTGACGCTCGAGCCATCGCCTGGCAAGACCATTCAATTCCCGCTCGAACAGGTGCAGAAGGCCAACCTGAAGTTCGAGTGGTAATCTTTTCAAGAATCGAAATCAACGGAATTTTCTTATGAGCCTGGGACCCATAGTTCAATCCATCGAAATCCTCGCCAAGGAAAAGGGCGTGGAGCCGAAGGTCATTCTGGACGCCGTGAAGGACGCCATGCTGGTGGCCGCGCGGAAGCACTTCCATACCGAGGAAGATCTGGTCGCGGAAATGGACGAGTCCACCGGCGCGATTCAGATCTTCGGCGTCCGCCACGTGGCCGCCGAGGTTACCGATCCGCTGAAGGAGATTTCGCTCGCGGACGCCCAGAAAGTAAATCCGCAGGCCGAAATCGGGACCGAGATCCGCTTTCCCAAGCCCACCGAAGCGCTGGGCCGGATTTCGGCGCAGACCGCCAAGCAGGTGATTCTGCAGAAGGTGCGCGAGGCGGAGCGCGAGAATATCTACTCCGAATATTCGGGCCGCGTGGGCGAGCTGGTCAACTGCGTGGTGAAGCGCATCGAAGGGCCGGATCTGATTCTCGATCTCGGCAAGACCGAAGCGCGGCTCATGAAGAAGGAGCAATCCAAGCTCGAAAGCTTTAGCGTGGGCGACCGCGTGCGCTGTGTGATCCGCGCCGTGGAAAAGGCCGGCAAGAACGCCGGCGTCATCGTTTCGCGCGCCGCGCCGGAGCTGGTGATGCGCCTGTTCGAGCAGGAAGTTCCCGAAATTTACGACAACACGGTGATCATCAAGGCGTGCGCGCGGGAAGCCGGCGAGCGCACGAAAATCGCCGTCTCCAGCCGCGATCGCGACGTCGATAGCGTGGGCGCGTGCGTGGGCATGAAAGGCATGCGCGTGCAGTCCATCATTCGCGAGCTGCGCGGAGAAAAAATCGACATCATCGAGTACAGCGACGATCCCGTGGTTTTCGCGACCCATGCTTTAAGTCCCGCCAAGATCTCGCGCGTCAGCATCGTCGATCCGGCCGGGAAGCACATGGAAGTGATCGTCGACGATACGCAGCTCTCGCTCGCCATCGGAAAGAAGGGCCAGAACGTGAGGCTCGCGGCGAAGCTGCTCGGCTGGCGCGTCGACATCAAGAGCGAAGAGGAAAAACGTCAGGAAGCGGAGTCGCAATTTGAGGCGCTGGTCGTGCCGGGAGCTCCCGTGTCCGTGCTGCTCGATCATGGAGTGACGGACGACATCGTGGAGAAGTTGGTCCAAGGCGGCATCCCGACCGTGGAGGCGCTCGGCGCGATGACACCCGAGGATTTGGAAGCGATTCCGGGAATCGATCCCGGCATGGTGGAACGCATTCAGACCGCGGTCAACGGCTATTACGGGCAGTTCGAAAATCCTCCCGACAGCGTTTCGGAGGAGGCGTCGGCGCCGGCATCCGAGCCTCCTGCGGACGATACTTTGCAGGCTGCCCCCGGGGAAGCCGGCCCTGATTCCGAGGCTGCATCAACGGCCGCGGAGGCCGCGCCGGAGGCTTCCGAAAATGAATCTGTTACGATAGGAAAAGCGGAAGCGATTGAATAAATTGAGGACGCACAGAAAGGTTCGGCAATAGATCCCGGTGAGTTTAACGCATACTGCCGGGGCGCCACTTATGAGTAAGATTCGCATTAACGAGCTGGCTCGCGAACTCGAGGTCAAGCCGAACGTGATCCTCGATTTGCTGCCCGAATTGGGAGTCCACGACAAGAAGACCCACTCCAGCTCTCTTGACGACGATGTCGCGCTTCAGGTGCGGCACCGCCTCAGATTCGCCGGCGAAGGAGCGTCCTACTCGCCTCCTCCCGCCGAGGCGGAATTGGCGCCGCCTACACCCTCCGAAACTGCTCTCGCGGACCGTCATGAGCCCGCCGTCGTCGCGGAAGCTCCGGAAATTCGTGCCGAGAATCGTAGTGAAGCGCTTCGGCAGGAACCGCCTAAGGCCGACCTCGGACAGCCCGTTGCGCGCATGCAGCCCTTGCGTCCTCCACTCTCGAGCGGCCAGGCCCCCGCGATGCCTCGTCCTCCCGCGATCCCGGCCCGGCCCATGCCCTCGCCGCGCCCAGGGCAAATTCTTTCGGGTCCTCGCCAGCCGATGCCGCCTGGTTTTGGAGAACCGTCCCGGCCGCCGCACGCCGTCGCCGCTCCGGGCCTTGCTACGCCCGGTCCCGCGACGCCCAGTCCTCTGGCGCATGGTTTCACCGCGCCCGGTGTGCCGCCGTCGCGCCCCAGCGTGGCCCCCGGAATTCCATTGATCCCTGCGTCCCCTTCGCCGTTGCGTCCCGCCCTCCGGCCTCAGGGCCCCGGCGTGCCCGCCGCGCCGCAAGCCCACGTTCAACCTCATGCCCAGCCTCCACAGACGATTGGAGGCGGAGGGCCGCTGCGTCCACCGGCCAAGCCCAACCTCGCGGGTCAGCCCGCGGCCAGGCCGGTCGTACCGCCGCGCGCGGATATTGTCGCGCGTTTGGCGAAGCCTCCCGCGGCGCCTGTGCCCGGAGCGCCTCGCCCCGGAATGCCTTCGGCCAGACCCGCCGCCCCTGTGCCCGGCCGCCCGATTTATACCGGACCGGTGCGTCCGGGTCAGCCCCTTATGCGCGGTCCCGGAGGACCGGGTGGACCCTCAGGACCGGGTGGCCCCGGTGGTTATCGTCCGAGCGGACCTCCGCGCGGGCGTCCCATGCATCCGACGTCGCCTTTGCGGGCCGAACCCACGGCCATGCCGACGGAAGTCGGACGCCGCCATGCCACGAAACCCGGCGCGCGCGACGGCCGCCGCAGGGACGTGGAAGCCGAAGAGGGTCGTCTGCGGCCGATGTCCCGGCGCTCGGAAGCCTTTGAGCCGCCGCCCATCGATCGCGAAATTACGATTGCCGAAGGCGTCACCGTAAAGGAGCTTTCGGAAAAGCTCGGCGTCAAGGCGAACCTGTTGATCAAGAAGCTGGTGGAAAAGAAAATTTTCGCCACCATCAATCAGACGCTGGACGTGAAGCTGGCCGAGGAACTCTCGCGTGATTTCGGCGCTTCCACCAACAAAGTCAGCTACGAAGAAGAGAGCACGCACGAGATTCAGCAGACCGAGGTCGACGAGGATCGCGAGACGCGTCCTCCCGTCGTTACCATCATGGGCCACGTCGATCACGGAAAGACGTCGCTCCTCGACGCCATCCGCCTGTCGAACGTCGCCGAGAAGGAAGCCGGCGGCATCACCCAACACATTGGCGCCTATCACGTCGAAAAGAACGGCCGCAAGATCGTCTTCATCGACACGCCCGGCCACGAAGCGTTCACCCGCATGCGCGCCCGCGGCGCGAAGGTCACCGATATCGTGGTGCTGGTCGTCGCGGCCGATGACGGCGTCATGCCGCAGACATTGGAGGCGATCGATCATGCCCGGGCCGCCAAGGTTCCCATCATCGTCGCGATTAACAAGATCGACAAGCCGGGAGCACAGGTGGACCGCATCAAGCAGCAGCTTTCCGATCGCGGCCTCCTCGCCGAAGATTGGGGCGGCGATACCGTCATGGTGCCGGTTTCCGCCAAGGCCAAAACGAACCTCGACCTGTTGCTCGAAATGATTTTGCTGGTCGCCGACATGCAGAATCTGCGGGCCAATCCGGCGCGCCCCGCCATGGGCACGGTGCTCGAAGCCAAACTCGATCGCGGACGCGGTCCGGTGGCGACGGTGCTGGTGCGCAACGGCACGCTGAAGGTCGGAGATTACTTTATCTGCGGGTCCGTCTTCGGGCGCATCCGCGCGATGTTCGACGATCGCGGCGACGCGGCGCGTGAAATCCTGCCGTCCATGCCCGCCGAAGTGCTGGGACTCGAATCCCTGCCCGAGGTCGGCGACACCATGCAGGTAGTGACCGATACGGCCAAGGCCAAACAGATCGTCATTTATCGCGAATCGAAGGCCCGCGAAGTGGCGATGTCGAAGAGCAACCGGATCACCCTCGACCAGCTTCACGATCAATTGAAGGAAGGCGAAGTCAAGGAACTCAATATCATCCTGAAAACGGATGTGGGCGGCACCGCCGAAGTCCTCACCGACACCCTCCAGAAGCTTTCCAACGACAAGGTCAAAATCCGCGTGCTGCACTCGGGCGTCGGCGCGATTACCGAAACCGACGTGCTGCTCGCCTCGGCGTCGAACGCCATTATCGTGGGCTTCAACGTCCGTCCGGAGCGCACCGCGCAGACCGTGGCGGAGCAGGAGAAGGTCGACATCCGCCTGCACACCATCATTTACGAGCTCGCCGACGAGATCAAGCGCGCCATGACCGGCATGCTGGAACCGGTGTTTAAGGAAGTGTACAAGGGCCGCGCGCAGGTGCGCGACGTTTTCCGGATTTCCAAGGTTGGAACGGTGGCGGGTTGCTACGTGGACGATGGCGCGATCGGGCGTAATAACGAAGTCCGCCTGCTGCGCGACAACGTCGTGATCCATACCGGCAAGATCGAGTCGCTCAAGCGCTTCAAGAACGACGCGAGCGAAGTGAAGCAGGGCTTCGAGTGCGGTATCTCCATCGCCAACTACAACGACGTGAAGCCGGGCGACGTGATTGAGGCGTTCGTGACCGAGCGCGTGGCGGCCGAAGCGCTGGCGTAAAGCAACAAGGGCCGGGAGCCGGACGCCAGGGCCAGATAAAACAGGAATTGAAGGTCATGCGAGTTTACGCCCTACAAGTTTAGGCCCGATCCCGACGCTGTCATCCCGAGCGAAGTCGAGGGACCTGCTGTTGGCATCTGGTCCTGGCCGCTGGCCCCCGGCCCCTGGCCCCTTTTTTCTAATGCCTTCCATCGGCGTCATCACCTTTGAGTTGCGAATCGACCACGCGCAATCTCTCAAGGACAAGCGCCACTACGTCCAAGGATTGAAGGACCGCCTGCGCACCAAATTCAACGTGGCCGTCGCCGAGATCGACGCGCAGGATTCCTGGCAGCGCGGCGTCGTCGCCTGCGTTACGGTTTCTCCCGATCAGGTATTCGCCGAGAAAGTCCTGCAAGCCGTGGAACGCGAAGCGGCGTCGCTGCTCGGAGGCATCCTGGTGGACGCTACTGTAGAATGGCTGGCGTAGTCCGGCGCCTCTCCGTTTCCTTGCCGGGCGCCGCGCGTGTACTCTGAAGAATCCGCCGTGATCACTTCCGATCAGGAACGCCAGTTCTACGACCGCCAGTACGTCCCCTTGCTGGCGTACTCGGATGACGCCCTGCGCGTCGACCGGAACCTGCTCGAGCGGGACATCGAGAATCCCGAGAAGCCTTCCTACGAGCGGCGTCAGTTGTATCGCGCCACACTCCGCGCGCTCGAAGCCGAGCCGCTCCATGGCAGGAAGGTCCTCGATTACGGTTGCGGCCCGGCGGATTTCGGATTATGGATGGCCTGCCGCGGCGCCGGCGTCACGCTGCTGGATCTTTCTCCGGCGGCCATCGAACTCGGGCTGCGCCGTGCCAAAGTATCGGGACTCGATGTGCGAGGCATCGCGGCCGACGCCAGCAGGTTGGAGATGTTTCCCGATGCCGAATTTGATCTGGTGTTTGCCTGCGCTGCCTTGCATCACACGCTGAAATATCCGGGCGCCGCCGAAGAACTCGCGCGCGTGATGAAACCGGGCGCGAGACTGGTTCTCTGCGAAACGTGGGGAGGAAACCCTCTTCTCAATGCGGCCCGGCGGCTGCATTGGAACCTGATTGGTGTGGGAAAGGACGATGGCGAGGATATTCTGATGTCGCGGCGCGAACTTCGTGCGCTCGATCCCTTTTTCGAGAGCGTTCGCATCGAGCCTCTGAACTTGCTCGCCATGGGGAAGCGCTTGCTGCGAGGCCGCTTTCGTTCCGTTCCCGCGCGGGCGATTTTGTTCGCCCTCGAAGCCGCGGATCGCGTGATTCTGCGGGTCTTTCCGCCCCTGCGAAACTGGTGCGGAGAGGCCGTCATCACCGCGCGCAGACGTGCAGCAAGCAGTTAGCCGCTGATTCCGCGACGTGGCGCACGCACTCGTGCGTGCCGCGTCGAGACTCGTCTCGACGCCTTTCCTGTTGCAGCACTTTGTGAAAGCCAAGCCCCAGCATCGCCAGGAGTGGCGATGCGGCACGCACGAGTGCGTGCGCCACGTTGACGACTGGAATGTGTGAGAAATCCGGACTTGGCGATTGCAATCCGCCGGACTACTTTCCGACCAGGTGCCCGACGTCCTTCTCGTTTTCCGCGCAAAAGAAATCGAGCAGTTCCGTGTTGGGTTGCAAAATCTGGTGGATCTTCACCGTCCATGGCCGTGTGTACGCCTTGGGATCGTCCACCGTGATTTCCAGTTCGATGTTCCCGTAGTTCACGCGGCGGAAGCGCTCGGTGACTTTCGCGGCGCTGGTCATGGGGCTCCCGTTGCGATCCATCCAGATGTCGTCTTTAAAGCCGTTGCTATGGACCACTAGGGCATCGCCCTCCCACGCGCCGGCCGAGTATCCGCGCCACGTCGGGTTCGGATCGTCCTCCAGCTTGCGGCCGTCCATGAAGATCTGCCGGTAGGTCGCATTGCGCTCGTTTAGAATGACGAACATTCCCGGCATTTGCAGGTATTTTCGCATGAGCGGCGCGGTATGCATTTTCATGATGCCCTGCGGCAGGCAGAACGGATCGGGATCGTCCTTGGCGTTGTCGGCCATGCGCTGCTTGACCAGCGCGGCCGCCCACGGCTGATACGGCAGCCCTCCCTTCAGCCCGTGACCGATGTTGAAAAACTGTTCTCCGACCGGCAGATCGCGACACCCTTCGGGATCGCACGGGCGATCCTGCTCCGTCTGCCAGATGCCCGAAAGGTCGGGATGGCCGTCCGCCGACTTAGGCGCGGGCGCATCCAGATTGGGCGAGCCGTCGGCCTTCTTGGGAAGCCCTCGGGTCGGATAATTCAGCCACTGCGCTTCGAGCGGCAAGGCGACGGCGATAGCCGCGATCATCATCACGGTTCTTGCGGCGGAGCAAAAGGCCGGCATAGAACCAGTGTACGACCTCATTTGTTCTTGTTTCCCCCGGCTCCCTATTTTGTGACCGCGAAGTGCTGAATGTCTTTCTCGTTCTCCAGGCAATATGCATCCAGCAGTTCCGTGTTGGGCACGAGGTTCTGGTCCAGTTTGACCGTCCACGGTTTTGTATAAGCCTTGGGATCGTCCACCGTGATTTCGATCTCGAGGCGCCCGAAATTCAACCGGCGGAACCGTTCCGTCATCTTCGCGGCTTCGGTCAGCGGACTGCCGTTGTGGTCCAGCCAGGTGCCGTCCTGAAATCCATTGGACTCGACCACCAATGTGTCGCCCTCCCACTTGCCCGTCGAGTAACCGTTGAACGACGGCTGCGGATCCTGCGGAAGCGGCCGCCCGTCGAGGAAGATCTGACGATAAGAAGCGTTGCGTTCCGTGATCACCAGCAGCAACGCCGGAGTCTGGATCACTTTCTTGAGCAAAGGCGTCGTGTGCGTGTGCACGATGCCCATGGGCAGACAGTGCGTCGCGGGATCATCCGTGCTGTCCTGCGCGGTCCGCGACTTCACCAGTGCGGCAGCCCACGGCTGGTAGGGCAGTCCGCCCTTGAGCCCCCAGCCGATGTTGAAGTATTCCTGGGGAGCCTGGTCGGGACAGCCGGTGAGGCCGTTGCAGGGACGGTTCTTTACCACGTCCCATATTCCGGAGAGATCCGGCTTGCCGTCGGCCGTCCTTGGCGCGGGCGCGGCCAGATCGGCCGAGCCGTCGGCCTTTTTCGGGAGTCCGCGCGTCGGATATGTCAGCCACTGTGCCGACACAACCGTCGTCAGCAGTGTAGCCATCAGCATCGCCGGCGCTGCATGCCTCGGGCCGCGCGTCATTTTCATTTCAGCCTCCCGTCCCGCGGGATCTCCGTGCCGGTCGAAGGCTGCGACTATTTGCCTGGGCCGCCGTCTTCGGCCGCGCCCGCGAAGATCTTTCGTCCGTCGGCCAGGCTAACCGTGCGCGCGTTGACCAGATGCGATCCATCCTTCGCCGAATAGCCTTCCACGCTGATCGAATCTCCGGGCTTGAGCGAATTTCTGGTCCACCCGCGCCGCATCAGGCCGTTGGGGCTGCCCAATTCAAACTCCCAATTGACCATCGTTCCGTCGGCGGCCTTCACGTCGGCGTAGAAGCGGGCGTGAGGATTGGTCCACTCCATCTTCGTCACTGTGCCGGTAAGCGAGACCGGCTTGTTCGAATCATACTCGGCCGCGAACGAATGATGCGCGACGGCCGGAACAGCGGCCATGGACAGGCCAGCGGCAACGAGGACGAACAGATTTCTAACTTTCATGGGTTCCCTCCACATCGGGCTTAGATTATCATACTTTTTGTCATTTTCGGTTTCGACCCGTCAGCGTGGACCCCCTTGCCCCGCTCAACCGGACCGTTTAGACTTCGGCCATGAATACGCGGCGACTGGCGTTCTTCGGCCTCCTAACCTTGGTCCCGGCTTCGGCTCAGAGTTTTGGACAGATCTTTACCTCCAGCTTTATCCCGCCGAGCATCGCGGGCGCTCCCTTTTCCGCGGTTCAGACGACGGAACGCACCCAGCAAACCTGGACACTACAGGACGGGACCCGTGTGAACGCGCCCGAAGAAGGTGAAAGATGGGTGTATCGGGATTCTGCCGGTCGTACGCGAGTTGAATCACGTCCGCGCGGTTCTCGAGCGGCGTCGAATTCGGCAACTATTGTGGACCCAGTCGCAGGCTATCGATATGACGTTCACGGCAGCGTTGTACGCAGGCATGCGCTGGCCGCGCCGCTACCGGTGCCCTCGCGGCCGCTATCACCGGAGATCGTCCCTCGGCCTGAGGTCGTGGGGGTTGTCTATACACAGCCGATAGTGGATGGTGCGGTCCAAGGAATCGGCTTGGCCGGAAACCGGTTCAAGACGACAACCGAATTCTTTGGACCGCAGGAGATTGCCGGCGGCGTGATCGCCAAGGGAGCCCGTGTAACAACCACCCTGGAAGCGGGGACCGTGGGCAACGAAAGTGAGCTTGTAGTAACGGACGAAAGGTGGGCCTCACAGCAATTACGCGTCTTAGTGTTGACGAGAATGTCTGATCCGCGCTTCGGCGACATTGTCAGGAAGCTCACCGACGTCAGCCTCACCGAGCCAGACCCGGCGTTGTTCGCGCTGCCGGCGGATTACACGGTTGAAGATATGCCCGCCGATGCTCCCGCTCTGGCAAATTGACCGCTGACCTCGCCATGAAGGGCGAAATGGAGTAGAATGCCTGGATCATGAAACTTTTCTCTAAGCCGGCGATTTTAGCAATGGCAGCGATGACTGTTCTCTGGATGATCGGGGCGGGGTGGACCAACCGCGCCGCCGGGCAGGCGCGTCCTGGAGCGCCTGCGGCAACAGGAGTCCCCACCGTAAAAGGAAAGACGGCGGGAGAGTTTTTTAAGAACGTTACGACCCCGACGCTGAAATCGCTTTCGCCCAGCGACTTCTTGGGAGCCATGGGAGTGATGACGGCCGCCGTCGGCTACGACTGCAGCAATTGTCATCCGGGTGCCGGAACCGACACCTTTGACTGGGTCACCGACTCGAACCCTAAGAAAGTCACTGCCCGCAAGATGGTCGACATGGTCGCGGCGATCAACAAGACCTTTTTCGGGGGCGCCCAGCAAGTCACTTGCTGGACGTGCCACCATGGCCTCGATTTGCCAACCACGAGCATCGCGCTGGATAAACTTTACGGCGAGCCGCCGGACGAGAGGCGCGATATCGTGGTGACGCAGGACGGCGAGCCGCCCGCGAGCCGAATTTTCGACCAATATATTCAGGCGGTGGGTGGCGCCCAGAGGGTGGCCGGCTTGAAGAGCTACGTGGCCTCCGGCACCAGCCGCGGTTACGGAGGGGTCGGCGGTACCGCCGCATTCCAAGTCTTTGCCCAGGCGCCAAGCTCGCGCGGCGTGTGGATCAATTTCCCGGAGCATCCGGACCGCGGCATCAGCGCCTGGACTTATGATGGCAAGACCGGATGGATCAGCCAGCCGCGCGGATATATCCCCATATACGAGCTGACCGGGAACGATCTGGTGGGCGCCAAACTTGACGGCGTCATTGGATTACCCGGCGAGATTAGGAACGCGTTTCCTAGCTGGCGCGTCGGTCCGGAGGAAACGATCAACGACCGGGATGTCTATGTGGTGCAGGGAACCGCTCCGGGCAGTGGCGTGCTCGGGACGCTTTACTTCGATAAGGAAACTCACCTGCTCACCCGGTTTGTCCGACGTACGCCCTCGCCGGTCGGACGGATCACGATTCAACAGGATTACGACAACTATAAAGACGTCGGGGGAATCAAATTCCCGTTCAAGTACTCGTTTCTGTGGCTCGATGGCAGGTTCACGGCGGAAATCAACGACGTGAAGGTCAACGTGCCGATCGACCCGGCGAAGTTCGGGCAACCGCCTGCGAAGTAGCAAAACGCGCGGCGGCTACCTGCCTACCAAGTGCGGAACGTCCTTGTTGTTGTCGCACACCGACTCGATCAGCTCCGTATCAGGCAGCAGGTCGAAATGTACGGTCGCGTTCCACGGTTTTACGTAGGCCTTCGGGTCGTCGATGGTGATCTCCATGATCAGGTGCCCGACGTCGGGTCTGCGGAAACGCTCGATCGTATGCAAAGCGTCCGAGTGAGGATGGCCGTCGTCATCGAGCCAGCTTTTGTCGTTGAATCCGCGCGTGTCGACCACGAACGTACCGCCTTCCCACTTCCCCACCGAATATCCGAACCACCCGGGTTGGGGGTCGGAAGGTAACGCACGGCCGTCCGTGAAGATCTGCCGGAAATCCACGAATTCCTCATACAGAATCAGCGTCATTCCGGGAGTGTGGATGAACTTGAAGGGAGTCGGCGCAAGCATCGCATCGGGAATGCTATGAGGTAAGCAGCGCCCCGACGGCCGGTCTTTGCCGGCTTCGTCAAGATGCTGCTTATAGATCGCCGCGTAGGCCGGCGTCAGTTCGACGCCGGGCGTGTCCGCCGTCATATTGAATTGAAGATGATTGTCCGCCACCAGCCACATCCCCGAAAGATCCGGTCTGCCGTCGGCTTGCCGGGGCGCGGGGGCGGACAGATTTGGTTTGCCGTCCGCCGTGCGGGGAATTTTTGGATCGTGGAGTTTGGTCCACTGGGCCTGCATCGTGCCCGCAAGGAGCGTCAGGGACGCCAGCGCAAACGCCACGCGCGCGCTCCTCGCTTTCGCGAACGGTGAGAGAACCTTGCTCACGGTGCTTGCTTCGATGTGTCTACTTCGGTTGCGCCACGATGCGCATATACGGCTTCGGTGATTTCCAGCCACCGGGGTATTTCTGCCGCGCTTCCTCGTCCGTCACCGCCGCCGACAGGATGACATCTTCGCCGTTCTTCCAGTTCACCGGCGTGGAAACCTTGTGTTGGGCCGTGAGCTGTAAGGAATCGAGCACGCGCAGCACTTCGTCGAAGTTGCGCCCCGTGCTCATGGGGTAGCTGAGCATCAGCTTGATCTTCTTATCCGGCCCGACGATGAACACGGTGCGGACCGTCGCGTTGTTAGCCGCGGTGCGGCCCTCAGAGGTCGTTCCGGAATCGGCGGGCAGCATGTCGTAAAGCTTCGCCACCTTTAGTTCAGGATCGCCGATCATCGGATAGGTGACCTTGGCGCCCTGCGTTTCCTCGATGTCGAGGGCCCATTTGCCATGGCTGCTGACGGGGTCGACACTCAGGCCGATAATCTTGGTGTTGCGCTTCTGAAACTCGGGGTTGAGCTTGGCCATGTAGCCGAGTTCGGTGGTGCAAACGGGGGTGAAATCCTTCGGATGGGAAAATAAGATCGCCCACCCGTCTCCGATCCACTCGTGAAAGTTAATGGGACCTTGGGTTGTCTCAGCCGTGAAGTTCGGGGCTTCGTCGTTTATTCGTAAGGACATACATTGTCTCCTGGCGTGACTCTCGTGATTATGTGGAACAATCCGTGCAGAATAATATACCGTTCGATTTTACGCTATCTGGCGCGCGCAGTGTCAAACTGCTCACATTTGATGATAGACCCCAGCTCTACGATTCTTGACGGGCTGTAGAGACCTTCCCGCTACTGTGTCACACTGGAGTTTCACGCAAATGAGAGAACGTATTCGATCCACGACGATCTTATGCGTCCGCAAGGACGGCAAGGTCGTCATGGCGGGCGATGGACAGGTGACGTTAGGCTCGGAAGTGCTGAAAGCGTCCGCCAAAAAGCTGCGCCGATTGTATAACGGGAAGATTCTGGCGGGTTTCGCCGGGTCGACGGCCGACGCTTTCGCCTTATTCACCCGCTTTGAAACCAAGCTGGAGCAGTATAACGGGAATCTTGCCCGTTCGGTCGTGGAACTCGCCAAGGACTGGCGCACCGACCGTATGTTGCGGCATTTGGAAGCGCTGCTCGTGGTAGCCGACCCGACCAATACTTTCATTGTCAGCGGGAACGGCGATGTCATCGATCCCGATAACGAAATTGCCGCCATCGGCTCGGGCGGCGCGTTCGCCAAGGCGGCGGCCACGGCACTTACGGAAAACACGAAACTCAACGCGCGCGAAATCGTCGAAAAATCAATGATGATCGCCGCGAAAATCTGCATTTACACCAATGAGTCGGTGATCTACGAGGAACTCGGCTAATGCCGTTCCAACTTCTTGCAGCTATGTTCTACACATACGTTCTCCTCAGTACTGTGGATGGCAGATGGTACACAGGTGCGACTGCGGATTTGAGAGCGCGAATGAAGCAGCACGCTATGGCGAGGGTGCGTTCGACGCGAAAGCGCCTGCCGCTTGAATTGGCGTACTACGAAGCGTGTCTGAACCGCGACGATGCTTTCCGTCGGGAGCGGTACTTGAAGACGGGTCGGGGCAAACGCTACTTGAAGCAGCGTCTCGGTATCTGGCTGGAGCAACTAAGCTCAGAAAAGTTGGAACGGCACTAAATGGTGATCTATCTTCCCGCCCAGTCCGTGGACGATGAGCCCTTGCTCGACGAATTGACCCCGCGCGAAATCGTGCGCGAGCTCGATAAGTACGTCATCGGGCAGGCCGACGCCAAGAAGGCCGTCGCCATCGCTCTCCGCAACCGCATCCGCCGGCAAAAGCTCGATCCGGAAATGGCCGACGAGGTCATGCCCAAGAACATCCTCATGATCGGGCCCACCGGCGTCGGCAAGACGGAGCTGGCGCGGCGCCTGGCGAAGCTCGCCAACTCGCCGTTTCTGAAAGTGGAAGCCAGCAAGTTCACCGAGGTGGGCTACGTCGGACGCGACGTCGAATCCATGATTCGCGATCTGGTGGAAATCGCCATCGACATGGTTCGCGAAGAACGGCTCAGCGAAGTGGGCGAGCGCGCCGAGCGCAACGCCGAGGAACGTTTATTGGACCTGCTCATGCCTCCTCCTCCGCAACAGGCCGAGGGCGAGGTCGCCGAGAGCACCGAGCGGACGCGCGAAAAACTTCGCGAGCGCCTGCGCGCCGGGAAAATGGACGATCGTATTGTCGAAGTGGACGTCAAGGAGCGCGGACCGACGTTCGAACTGTCGACCCCGAACGGCATGGAGGAGATGGACATCAATCTGAAGGATGTCCTGCCGGGGCTGTTCGCGGGCCGCACGCGCAAGCGGAAAATGCGCGTCAGCGAAGCCATGGAATACATGGTGCAGGAAGAAGAGCAAAAGCTCGTGGACATGGACCAGGTGACTCGCGTCGCCATTGAGCGCGTGGAGCGCAGCGGCATCATCTTTCTGGATGAAGTGGATAAAATCGCGGGACGCGAAGGCGGCCATGGCCCCGACGTCAGCCGCGAAGGCGTCCAGCGCGACATCCTGCCCATCGTCGAGGGAACCACCGTCAACACGCGCTACGGGTTTGTGCGCACCGATCACATTCTGTTCATCGCGGCGGGCGCGTTCCATGTTTCGAAGCCCAGCGACCTGATTCCCGAATTGCAGGGCCGCTTCCCGATTCGCGTCGAGTTGAAATCGCTCACCGAGGGCGATTTCATCCGCATTTTGAAGGAACCGAAAAACGCGCTGATCAAGCAGTATCAGGCGCTGCTCGATACCGAAGGCATCAAGCTGGCTTTCACCGAGGACGCCATTCAGGAAATCGCGGCGTTCGCCACGCGCGTCAACGAATCGGCCGAAAACATCGGCGCCCGGCGTCTGCATACGATTCTTGAAAAATTGCTCGAAGAGATATCCTTCGAGGGTCCCGATCTGAAGAAGAAGAACGTAAAGGTGGACGCGGCCTACGTCCGCAGGCAGCTCGCGGAAATCGTCAAGGATCAGGATCTGAGCCGCTACATTCTGTGAGACGCGGCTTGTGAGACAACGTTCCTGGGGACGGCTGGGCCCGTGAGATTTGCTTTGGTCGTCGTGCTGGCTTCGCTCGCCGCCGGATGCGCCTACATCGGCGACGTCAAACCTCCCACGCTCGATATTCCGGCGCGCGTCGTGGATTTGCGCGCCGCCGAATTTGGCGACAGGATCGCCGTGGAATTCACGCTGCCGCCCCTGACCATGGAAGGCCTGGCGCTCAAAAATGTCCGCGCTGTCGAGCTGCGTGTGAGTGCCGCGGCGCAGCCAACACCGGCCGATCGGACCTTCCAGATTCCGCCGAAAGATCCGGGTCCTTACGCGTTCGATACGCCCGTGGCCGATTTCGTCGGCAAACACGTCACCCTGGCCGTGCGCGCCATCGGGCCCAAAGGGAAGGCTTCGGCTTGGTCGAACCTCGTCATGATGGATGTGCAGCCGCCGCTGGCCACGCCGGAAAACGTCGTCGCCGCCAACTCGCCGAAGGGCGTGCGTGTGACCTGGACGGCCAGTCCATCGCCGGGTAGTGCATCGACGAGCCCGCCGCATTATCGAATCTTTCGTGCGTTGCCCGGCGCGACTCCCCAGAGCCTGGGAGAATCCGACGTTCCCGAATATGAGGACGCATCGGTGGCGAGAGGCACCATGTATCTCTACCGGGTGCAAGCCTTCGATGGCGATCAGCATCAAAGCGAGGTTTCCGCCGAAGCCGCCGTCACGCCGGAGGACGTATTTCCGCCCGCCGTTCCCGCGGAGTTCTCCGCGGTCCAGGGCGTGGGTGCGATCGAACTGGTATGGCAGCGGAATACGGAAGAGGATTTCGCCGGTTACAACGTATTTCGCGCGACGGAAGGTGGCGACTTCGAGAAGATCGCGGGGCCGATCGATGCGCCGGCCTATAGCGATCGCGCGGTCGAGGCGGGGAAGACCTATCGCTACGCCGTAAGTGCGGTGGATCGCACCGGGAACGAAAGCGCGCGCACGGCGCCCGTGGAAGTCGTCGCGCCTTAGAAAACCGGCTCGGGGCGTCGACGTGGCGCGGGCCGCGCCCTTTTCAACCGAAGTCTGCTTCCATGAGACGGCGCCCGTTGTCAACAAAAATCTTTGCCCCCCCTTCAACCCAGGCTTCCATACGCATTCTGATGAGCCGTAATGAAGCGAGGCTCGATGCAAGTTGAGTTCAGGGTCGAAGTCCGGCGCTGCCATCTGAGTCACGAGCTCGAAGCTCAAGCAGACCGCCGCAGTCGCCGGAAGGCACGGGCTTTCACCACACCATCCATCGAACGCAAACTTCACACCATCTGAGGAAAGGGTTTATAAGACTCGCCGCTCACCCACAAGCGGTGCAGCAGCACGGATAACTTGCGGGCCACGGCGACAATCGCCCGCAGCGTGGCTTTCTTGCCGCCTGCGGCTTTGGCCAAGCCCCAGCGCCGCAAGGCCGAATCCCTTCCCCACGGGCCCCATATGTGATGCGCGCACTGCACCAGCAGCCTGCGCAGATACGTGTCGCCGCTTTTCGCGATCCCCAGCTGCGGATCGTGCCCGCCGCTCTGCCGCTGCTTCGGACGCAGGCCCAGAAATCCGGCCACGTCGCGGCTGTGCGCGAATCGCTCGGCGCGGCCCAGCGTCAGCACGAACGTCACCGCCGTAAGCTTGCCCACGCCGGCAATGCTGGTCAGCCGCGGCACCTCCGGATGCCCCTCGGCCAACTCGCCGATGCTCTGATCGTAGCCCGCGATCTCGCGGCTGAGATCGTCGATTTTGCTCAGCACTCCGCCCAGCGCGGTGCGCAGAAACTCCGGCAGCGCCTCCCCCGCGCGTTGCGGTCGTTCTTGGTGTCGCTCGCGGTGATCCACTTCAACTCACGCGCATGCGCCACGATTACCTCATGCCCCAGCCGCTGCAGCTCCCGGCTGATCCACGCCGATTGTCCGCCCGCCTCCAGCGCCACGCGGCACCGCCGATCGCCGAAATGTTTCTCCAGCGAACTCGCCTGGTTGCGAAACGTCCCTTCTTCCACCACCTCCCCTTCGCGGTCGACGATGCAATACCGGCTGACTTTGTCGCCTAGATCGATTCCGATCGTCTCTTCCGGCATCTGCTTCTGCACTTTGCTAAGCTTCTTCATGGCTGGTTTCTCCTTTGCACCTCATCGAGTGCGTCTTACAGCTTAACCGCTGTTCTAAGGTGAGCCAGCCGTCTCATCCCATCTGAGTCGGCAGTCGTGCCGACTCTTCCGGCATCGTCATCGCGATTCCGCCGGGCGGAGGGGATCTGCTTTTCGCCGGCCAACGAAACAGCACAGGCCATTCTTGTGGGGCAGGCCCTCGGCCTGCGGCGGCCTCTCAGGCCGCCTCATCTTTGCCCGTCCCGTCATTTGGTCATCCGGAATCCCTCCCCTCTTCAACCACTTCGAGTTTCACCTTTCCGCCCTTTTGCACCGCTTCGGTGTACACCATAAGCAAGAGTTCCGGGTTCTGCCATCGGAAGCCGGGCCACGAAACGCGTACGAGTACTCGAGTCACCGTCGCGTTCAGCGTCCAACAGGGAGCGGCCGTAACGCCCCTGGAGCGATGAGCCGAGGATCGTCGCGCGTTACAGCGAGCCCACGCCGTTGCGGGCAAATAAACGGAACGTCTGTCGCGTACAATCGGCAGTCCGCCCACCAGGCGGATTACAAACTTGGAGGAAGCGCGCTTCCGAACTAAAGAAGTCAGTGAGGAGTCAGAAGAAAGAGCACGGAAGTTCGTATCGAAACGCCGAATACTGGGAACGGAACCACTTGGATTGACGTCTGACCTCCGTCCCTGACTCTTGCCGCCAGGCCCCCCGGCCCCTCTTCGTGTGGGAGAAGTGTGCCTGTTCAGGCTGCCACTTCCACGTCCGTCTTATGCCAAAGCCGCCGCGCGTACCAGGCGACGGCCAGCAGCACGATCGCTGCTCCGCCGTTGGCGAACGCATCCACGCCCATCAGGCCCCTCGCGCCCCAGTGCTTATAGCCGACGCCATCGAGATATGTCATGTAACTGATCGGAAGGTTGCCGCTGGCGACCAGCAACGAATACGACGTCCCGGCCGCGTGCTGGCGGCGGCCCAATACATCGAGGACCAGCGCGGTGAACACAGCGTACCCGAAACCCGTGGCGATCGAATAGCCGGAGTATCCCGCTCCAAAAGTGAGCGCCGTCGGTCCCGCCAGGGCCATGTAGATGGCAAACCCTGCGCACAGGACGCCGGCCAGCGCGTAGGCCGCCATGCGATTCATGCGGTCGCTCACGTAGCCGCCGAGGAACGCGCCCGCGGCCGAGAGCAATCCTCCGGCGATTCCGGTGATCCACAGCACCTCGATGTCGGGAGCGTGATAGTCAGGCCCCACGCTCGAAATCAGGTTTGCGACTGCGCCGCTGCCCGCCGGCGATAGAAAAAACACCAGGCCGATGAGCGCTCGCGGCGACCAGAAAACCGCACGCAAATCGCGCAGGAAGGGTTGGAACAGAGCTTTTACCGATCCCTTCTCCGATCCCTGTCCCGTGCGCTCGCGCCTGGGCGGACCTTCTTGGATCATCAGCGCGGCCACCACCGGCCCGGCCACCAGCAGAAACACACCCAGGGAAAGCACGGACAGGTTCGCGACTCCCGCCAGCCAAATCGCCACTCCGCCGCCGACCGCTCCGCCGCCTAGATTTCCTCCCTGGTACCAACCGCTGGCCCGTCCCTGGACATTGGGGAGCAGCACGGAAAGGAGTGTGCCGCCCGCCGAGGCGAGCAGTCCGCTCGCGGCGCTCGCCAGAAACAGCAGGATCGTCAACAAGGGGAGCGAATGACCAGCGAGCAGTGTCGCGCTTGCGCAGCAGAGGGCGGCGGTGATCGCGCTCAGGATGATCCAGGTCCGGCGCCTCAGCCCCAAATCGACCACCGGCGAATACGCGAAAAACCAAACGGCGGGAATCGTCGCGATGGCCACCACTTCGGCGATGCGGTCCACGGGGACGCCCTGTTTGCGCAAGACGAAAGGCGTCAGAATCGTGACGATCGCGTTCGAAATCCCGTAAGGCAAGCCGAGCAAGCCGAAAAGCCAGGGTGGATTCTGCCGCGTGGGATCGTAAGGGGCCAGAAGTCCATTCTAGCCCGAGTTTGTCGAGACCTTGTCGAAGATCCGGGACTAGCCTGCGTCAACGTGGCCGCGCGCGCCCGGCACCACCGCCGCTTTCCGGAGTTTGGCAAGCTCCCGGCGGGCGATGGTGGCCCACTGGCTGGAGGGGTCGAGCTTCAAGTACGTCATCCAGTGGTGCACGGCCTTGAGCGCCTGATTGGAACCCTGATACAGCAGAGCGACATTGTAGTGCGCGTCGGCATAGTTCGGCGAAATTCGCAGCGCAGTCAGGTAGTGCTCGAGCGCCGGACCACGCTCGCCCCGTTCGTCGTAGAGATTCGCCAGATCGAAGTGCGCCAGCGCATACTCCTGATCGACGTCCAACGCCTGCTTATAGCAGCGCTCGGCCCGCGTGAAATCATGCGCGTTGAAATACAACGTGCCCAGATTCACCAGCGCTCCCGCCGATTGCGAATCCAGCTCGATGGCCTTCAGATACGCTTCCAGGACTTGTTCCACCGGACCGCCCGTCTGTTCGAGCTCCAATCCTCGCTGGAACCAGCGCTCGGCTTCCACGCGGCGTTCGACATCGGCGCGGGGATTCTCGCGAGGCTTGAACTCCAGGAGGCGGCTGATTTCGCTGGGGCCGAAATCGAGGAGCAGCTGGCCGGATTCGGCCTCCATGTGGCGGCCGTCGATTTCCACGCGAATCCGCTTACCTTCGGTGTAAACCTGCAGTTCGGTGAGAGGATGCTCGACGCCTTCGAGTTTCCGCGCGACCGCGTGCAGCGCGCGGCGCATTTTGGCCGGCGCGACACCCTTCTTGCGAAGCTGGGTGAGCATGCGCAGCGCCAGCAGCTCGCCGAACCCGTAGCGGACGGCCGCGGCGATCAGCTTCTGCCGCTCCCAACTGCGGAGCTGCCGTTCGGAAACGCCCGCCAGCCGCAACGCTTCCTTGCGCGAGTACGCCTGCGTCATCGTCTGGTATGCCCCTGTCTGGGTTGCTCCCGCCTGGGATGCCACTGTGCCGATTCTAGCATTGGAACAATGAAATCGCGGCGATTCCCGCGGCTCCCGCGGCGGCGCATGCCGCCTCATTCTCCCGGGTGACGCCCCCCAGCGCCAGCACGGGAATCTTTACGGAGCGCGCGGCCTGCCTTAATCCAGCGATTCCGCGCGGAGTGAGATCGGATGATTTTGAGCGCGGGGGAAAGACGGGTCCGAAGAAGGCATAATCCGCACCTCCCGTTTCGGCCGAGCGCAATTCGGGAAGCGTGTGGCAGGAAACGCCGACGAGAAATCCGGGCGGCAGAATGGATCGCCAGCGTTCCGGCGAAGGCGATCCCGCCGGAAGATGCACGCCGGCCGCCCCCGCCGCAAGGGCGATATCGAAGCGCGTGTTGACCAGGACCTTCACGCCCGCGGGAGCGGCCAGATCGACGGCGTAGCGTACGAGTTCGAACAGTTCCCGCCCGGGCAGATCCTTTTCGCGAATTTGAATCCAGTTCGGCGCGTTCTCCTTTCCGCCAGCCACGGCTTGCGCCAACGCTGTTTCGAGGGAGACGCCGGGCGCGAGCAGCTTGCGATCGGTGATGTAGCAGCGCAGCACGAATAATCAGTTTATGCGCATCAGCCGGCAGTTTACGCGTAGCGGTCTGCACGCGGCTGTGCTATAACGACTCGGTGGCCTTAGATGAGCGCGCTTTCTTCCGTGAGTCCCAGACGACCAAGTCCGTACCGCTGAATTGTCCCTACTGCCGGACCGAGGACACGTACGAATTGAAATGGCTGGTGCGCAAGAAAGTGGAGCAGTTGCCGCGCGGCGCCGATGAGCGGGATCGCGCAAAATTCGCCAAGGCGTTGAGCTACATGGTGCTGCTGGACGATAAGGCCATGTGCAAGAACATGCGCTGCCGCAAGCGTTTCGACATTTCCGGGGTCAAGACCACGGCGTTTATTTAGAACTTGTGACGCGGCGATTCGCGCGCCTCGTAAGGATTGTTAGAGCAAGGGGCAGCACAGACGTGAGATGACTGTCGACGCGGCAGGTTTTCCAACATGCGCCAGTAGCGCGAAAAATAGCTGCGGATCGGCGCGGGCGGATCGGTTTTCTTAATCGCCAGCCACAGGATCGCATTCAACTCGTCGTCGTCGGCGCGGTCGGCGTCGCTGAAATCGAGCTTCAGGGAGCGCGCCGCCGTCGGCGAATTCGCCGGATTGCGGTCGATCAGCGAGATGCGCGGTTTCTCGGCCACGTAGGGAGCATTGCTGGCTGTTGCGGCGAAGGCCGCTCCCAAGGGGCGCGCGCCCGCGTCGAACTGCGTCATCGGCCGCAGTCCGAGAATCAATTCCATCGTGCGCAGCACCGACGCCGTGTTGTACATCGAGCTATCGACGATGCCGCGCCGCGTGTAAGGCGAAAGCGCGAGCATCACGGAGCGGTGCGAATCGACGTGATCGGGCCCATCCTGCGCGTCGTCTTCCAGCACGAAAATCGCCGTCTTCGCCCAGAATTTGCTGCGCGAAACCGCCTCGACGACCGTACCTAAGGCGGCATCGTTGTCGGCGAAAGCCGAGAGCGGAGCGATCTTGCCGGGGGTGGTTCCGCTGGTGTGATCGTTAGGGAGCCGCATCACGATCAGCCGGGGCATGGCGTTGCTCGTTTCAAACTGGCGCAGATCGTCCAGAAACACTTTCGCCCGGTCGACATCGGGATAATCGGTGTCGAAACCTTTGTAATTCTTATTCGTGATCTTTTCGAGCGCGGGATCGCCGATCTTGTCGCCGGTCAGCCACTCGCCGTAGTTGCGCACCGTCAGGCCCGCGGCGAGCGCGTTGGTCCATAGATAACCCGCGGGCGGAAGGTTGGCGGGCTCGCTGCCCTCGAAGCCGTAATACTTGAGACGGCGCCCGTAGTTGCTGGGCCACAGTTTCTGCACGAAATCCGGGGCGATGGCGGCCGTAGACCAGTTGTGGCCATCCGCGCTGACGTCGGCGTTGACGTAGAAATTGTCGAAGAGCACAAATTCACGCGCCAGCTTGTAATGATTGGGAGCCGCGGACTCATCGAACAGTGTGAGCGAAGGATCGCTATTCCCTTTGCCGATCTTGCCGAAAACCTGATCGTAGGTGCGGTTTTCCTTGATGATATAGATCACGTGCTCGATCGGCGAAGGCCGATCGGGCCGTGTATAGATCACGCTGTTTTCAGGCACGTCCGGCGTATCGAGATCGGCGTCGGTATAGCGCGCGCCGCGGCGGACAGTGGCGCTGTATTCATCGAGCTGTTCGCTGGACCATGGTGCTACCACAGACACGGTCCCGCGCTGCAGGTTGCCGACGTATTCCGCGCGAGGGTCGTCGCCCGAGCGTGGCTTAACCGATCCCGCCCACTTCGGATTGGGAAGGCTTCCCGCACCGCGGCCGTTGAGGATCAGCAGGCGCCCGTCCTGCAAGGAACGCGCGGCCGTCGGATACCAGCCGGTGGGCACAAATCCCTCGACCGCCGTGCGCGCGGTGGAGGTGTCGGCCACGGCCACGGCGTTTGCGTCGGAACAAACTACGAAGAGTCGTTTCTGGTCCGGAGATAGGGCCACGGCGCTGGGCGTCATGCCGAGAGGCTGCAGCGGCGTCATCGCGATGTTGATGGTTTCGAGCAGCCGGAGCGAATTATTTTCGCCCACGCCCACGACATAGACATTGTTCGTATTCGCGGCAGCGACAAACAGGCGATAGCTCCAATCCGATGTCCTCGCCGCAACGGCCGCCGGGGCGCCGGCCGCCTTATCGTCGTCATCCTCGTCGCGATCGGCTTTGCGTACGCTCAAAACCATGTCGGTGGCGTGCGGCGCCAGTCCGAGGCGCGCGATTTGTTCTCCGCTGTTGGCGTCGTGCTGATGAATCGTCGCATCCCCCCATCCGGAGACGAAGAACGATTTCCCGTCCGGCGCGAACAGGATCCGGTAGGGCCTTCTCCCGGTCTTCCAGTGCTCAATCACGCGGCCGGATTGAGGATTAATCACGGCGATGGAATCGCGAAGCAGCTCGGCCGCGTAGATCAGATGGCCATCGGGCGACATCGCCACGTCGCCGATAAAATCGAGTGCCGTGTGTTCGGCCGTCGCTTGCATTTCACGAAGCAGCTTCAATTCGCCTTCGGCGGAGAATGAAAATTCAAAAACCGTGCCGCGCGACCCGCCGCTGGCGTACACCAGATTTCCTCCCGGAGCGAAGGTCAGGCCGAGCCACGCGTCGGCCACCGGAACGCGCGCGATTTCTTTCAGCGGCGCGACCGTCATCACGCTGATGGAGGGCGGCCGATAGCCGCCGTTCAACACCAGCAGAAACTTGTCGTCAGGCGAAAGGGCCGTCGACATCGGCATCGTGTCGAGTGGAATCTGCTCGCCCGCGGGCCGAATGCTCCAGCCGTTCGGCAGGAGGAAAAAGCCTCCGGCTTGCGGCCCGGGCTGCTCGCGGCCGCCTGGCTGCGAGCACAGCACGGTTGCGGAGAGGAAGATCACGAACGCCGCCACGTACTTGTTCATCGGAGCGCGCCTCCTAAATGTCTTTTATCCCGAATATTTTTGGGCGATCGGCATCCGGCGCCCAATGCCGAACGCCTTGGTGGTTACTTTTAGACCGGGTGCGGCCTGCTGACGTTTGTATTCGTTGCGATCGACTTTATTGACGATCCCTTGCACCAGATCGAGGGGCAGTTGCAGCTTCGCTGCGATCTCTCGCGGGGCGTGGTATTGCTCGACGTAAGCTTCCAGGATCGGATCGAGGACATCGTAGGGCGGCAGCGAATCGGTGTCTTTCTGATCCGGCCGCAGTTCCGCGGAAGGCGGCTTGGTGAAGACGCGTTCGGGAATCGAATTGTTATGGCGCCGGTTAGCGATGTGCGAGAGCTCGTAGACCAGGGTCTTCGGCACGTCGCTGATCGCGGCGAGGCCGCCGACCATATCGCCATACAGAGTGCAGTAGCCGACCGCGAGTTCGCTTTTGTTTCCGGTGGTCAGCACTAGCGCACCGGTCTTATTGGAAATCGCCATCAACGTCACACCGCGCGCGCGCGCCTGCAAATTCTCCTCCGTAACATCACGCGGGAGCCCCTTGAACAGAGGCGCGAGTTCGGCCTCGAAGCTCTCGCAGACGCCGGTAATGGAAATCACCTCGAAGCGGATGTCCAGCCGCCGCGCCAGCTCGCGTGCATCGATAAGGCTGTGATCGGAGGAGAATGGCCCCGGCATCCCGATACCCATGACGTTTTCCTTGCCGACCGCCTCCACCGCGATCACCGCCGTCAGCGAAGAGTCGATGCCGCCGCTCAACCCGATCAGCACGCGCGAAAACCCGCATTTGCGAATGTAATCCCGGGTCCCGAGAACTAAAGCTTCGTAAACAGCTTCGCACTCGTCGGTGAAGTTATCGCGACGGTCTCCCGTTCCTGCGTCGACATCGCAGATCACCAGATCTTCGGCGAAGGAACGCGCGGACGCGATCACTTCGCCGTGCGCGTCCATGGCGAAGCTCGATCCGTCGAACACCAGCTGATCGTTGCCGCCCACCTGATTCACGTAGACGATCGGCTTCGCATAGCGGCGTGCCGCCGCCCGATAAATACCCTGGCGGATCGACCGCTTCCCCATGTTGTAGGGCGAAGCGTTGATGCAAACCATCATTTCGGCGCCCGCGGCGAAGAGTTCCTCCACCGGATCGCGTGAATACAGACGCTGCTTCCAATATTGGCGATCGTTCCACGCGTCTTCGCAAATGGTCAGAGCCGTGGGACGGCCGCGGAGAGGGCACAGAAATTCGCGCTCGGCCGGCCGAAAGTAACGCGCCTCGTCGAAGACGTCATAGTTCGGCAATAGCATTTTGCTTTGCCGGAACAGAACCTTGCCCGCGTCCAGAACCGCGGCGCTGTTCATCGCGCGCTTCCCCGTCTCTGCTTGGGATCGTCCGACATAGCCGCAAATCACGCTGAGGTTCAGCCCGGCGGTCGCTGCCGCCAGCTCCTGCAGTGCGGTTTCGTTCGCTTCGATGAAATTGATCTTTTCGACTAAATCTCGAGGAGGATAACCCGTGATGGAAAGCTCCGGAAACACCACGACTTCCGCTCCGCGCGAGGACGCCTCGCGAGCGCAGCGCGTCATGCGCTCGACATTTCCCGCGAGGTCCCCGATGGTGGGATTGATCTGCGCCAAAGCGATGCGCATGGAACTTCTATTCTAACCGGGCGCCCACGGCGCGCGTCCGCGCGAAGGTTTGGTCGTTCAGCGGGCGTTCGACGAATCGATGAATTCGGCTCCGGCGGGTGGCTCGAAGCGGAACAGGGCATCCTGGATCGGCGGATCTTTCTGCTCGTGATCGAAGACGAACTGCAGGATCGAATTATCCTGGCCCTTCACTTCCAGGTGGCGGATCGCGCCATCCGGCGCCGCCAGGAACGAGACTTCGGTATAGGGAAGCTTGTCCGATTTCGGGATCGCGGTGATATACACGCCGCCCTCGTCCGGATGGGCGCGGAATTCACGAAAATCGTCGGCAAAATGAAGCTTGCCGAGCAGGAAGGCCAGGGGCGCCCGGAGATCGTCCGCCTCTTTCAGTTTCATCTTCTCGGCGCGATTTTCCTGCGGCGTGTAGGAATACATAAATTTTCCGTCAGAGACGAAAAGCTTCCCGGCCGGGGCGGTATACTGCCAGCGCATGCGGCCCGGCTTGCGAAGAAAGAGCTCGCCTTTTTCCACGCGGGCACGCCCCTGGAACAGGTATGTCTCGGTGAACCCGAGCTGCAGGGTTTGCGTGTGGTTGTAGCGATCCTCAATGCCCTTGAGCGTGCGGTCGATATCAATGCCGTTGGCGGCATCGGCAGCGCGAGCGGGACCTCCGCTGGTGAATACAACGAACGACAGAGCGGCGAACGCGGCGGACCGCAGCGGCAGTTTCATCGGAGCGACCACTCCTCCAGTATGAGGGACGTGCGGGGCGGTTCGCCGGGCTACGCATTTTCCGCGAGAGGATTTTCACTCGCCAGCCACTATCGGAATAAAGTGCAACCTGCTCCTGTCGCTGTCATCGAACGCCGGATCTACTTGATTCGAAGCGAAAAAGTCATGCTGGATGCCACTCTGGCGGAGCTGTATCAGGTCCCGACGAAGCGCCTTAATGAGGCGGTGAAGCGCAACCGAGACCGTTTCCCGCGGGATTTTATGTTCCAGCTGACCGACGCGGAGTTCGATGATTTGAGATCGCAAACCGACTTGAACTCAGGGAGCGACTTGAGGTCGCAAGTTGCGACCTCAAGTTTGCCAGGCGGCCGGCGTTATTTGCCCTACGCCTTCACCGAGCATGGAGTAGCTATGCTGTCCTCTGTCCTCCGCAGCCCGCGGGCGATTCAGATGAATATTTTGATCGTCCGGGCCTTCGTTCGGATGCGCGAATTGCTGGCGAGCCATAAGGAACTGGCCGCTCGCGTCGAGAAACTGGAAATAGCGCAGAAGGAACACGCTTCTGTAATCTCCATTCTTGCTGACGAGATCGACGACATGAAATGCTTGCCCGAAGCTCCCAAGCGGTCTTACGGATTTCCAGGGGGTCTGTAGCCTTTGCCGCCCGCTTTTTGCAGACTCGCGGGAATCGGATACCCTGGAATTGCCATGGACAAAATCCGCAAGACCGACGACGAGTGGCGAACGAAGTTGACTTCGGAGCAGTTTCACGTCGCCCGAAAAAAAGGGACCGAGCCGGCCTTCCGCAATGAGTATTGGGACAATCACGAAAAAGGGACATACCGTTGCGTTTGCTGCGGCGCGGAGCTGTTCGATTCGGATACGAAGTTCGAGTCCGGCACGGGGTGGCCCAGTTTTTACGCTCCCATGGATAAAGAGCGCGTCCGCGTCGAGGAAGATGCCAGCTATGGCATGCGGCGCGTGGAAGTCCTCTGCGCACAATGCGATGCTCATCTGGGGCATTTATTCCCCGACGGCCCGCGCCCCACGGGACAGCGCTTCTGCATGAATTCGGCCTCTTTGGATTTCCGCAAGAAGGAATAAGCCCCTTATCCTTATTAAAGTTAAAGTTCCGGCAATCTCTGGCCGATCAAGGTAGGGAAGGAGCGATTGCGTGGAAATCATCGGGGCTTTGTTGGGTGAGATGGCCGCGATTATGGGCTACGTGCTGTTGCTCGCGGCCGTCTGGAAGCTGTTTCAGATCGCCACCGAACTGGGCGAAATCAAGGAATTGCTGAGAAATCAGGCGCGTTCCGTGCCGCCGTCGTCCGCGTTGGCGCAGGCGCTCGCCCCGCTTACCGATCTTCGTTCGGCCGACGACGCGTCGGACTATGCCGAGAAGCTCCTGCGAGCAGTGAACGCGGAATCACGCGCGGCGGTTCCCGTCACTTCGTCCACCACTACCGAAAATCATTAGCCGCAAGCGCTTCGACCGGCGCCATCCAAACGTGCTCCCCGGCGTGCCCGGCAACTGTCGTGGCAGGCTTTGAAGCCGTCAATAAGAACAAAAAACGGATTCCTCGACTTCGCTCGGGATGACGAGGCTTGGCATATTGGGGACCGCGGCGGAAAACCTTTGATCTGTTACAATGAAGTTTCCTCCCATGCGCTTCGGTGTCGTCGTGTTTCCGGGTTCCAACTGCGACCACGATGCCTGGTACGCGGTCTCCCATAATCTCGGCCACTCGGCCGAATTCATTTGGCACGATTCTTCTCAGTTAGGCGACGTCGACGCCGTTATTCTTCCCGGCGGCTTCTCCTACGGCGATTACCTGCGCTGTGGGGCGATTGCTAAATTCTCGCCGGTCATGAAGGCGGTCCGCGAATTTGCCTCCAGCGGCGGTCTGGTGCTCGGAATTTGCAACGGATTTCAGGTGCTGGTGGAGAGCGGTCTGCTCCCCGGAGCGCTACTGCGAAATCGGGAGTTGAAGTTCGTATGCCGCCCGGTGACGGTTCGCGTGGAGACAACGGCGACGCCTTTCACGTCGCGTGCCCGGGTGGGCCAGACGCTGACGCTTCCGGTGGCGCACGGCGAGGGCTGTTATTTCGCAGACAGCGCGACGCTTGCGGCCTTGAAACGTGACGATCGCATCGTGTTGCGCTACGTGGATAATCCAAACGGCTCGCTTGACGATATCGCGGGTATCTGCAGCGAAGGGCGCAACGTGATGGGAATGATGCCTCATCCGGAACGCGCAGCGGATCACCTGTTGGGCTCGGCCGACGGCCGGGTGATTTTCGAATCCATGATCGATTTCTTTTCCAAGCAGGCACGCGGCGCAACACCGAAGCGCGCACCGGTTCACGCATGAGCGATCTGACGGCCTCCGAACTCGATAAGGTCCGCGCGATTCTGAAGCGCGAGCCGAACGAAACCGAGACCGGCATTTTCACCGTGATGTGGAGCGAGCACTGCTCCTATAAGAGCTCACGCCTGCATTTGAAGAAGCTTCCGACAAAGAGCGATCGCGTGCTGGTCGGTCCCGGCGAAAACGCGGGAATCATCGACATCGGCGACAAATACGCCATCGCGTTCAAAATCGAATCTCACAATCATCCGAGCTTCATCGAACCTTTTCAGGGCGCGGCTACCGGAGTGGGCGGCATTCTGCGCGACATCTTCACGATGGGCGCGCGTCCCATCGCGGTGATGGACTCGCTGCGCTTCGGACCTCTGGATGGCCCCGCGGGCGAACGCAACAAACGCATCCTCGAAGGCGTGGTCAGCGGCATCGCGCATTACGGAAATTGTTTCGGCGTCCCGACGGTGGGCGGCGAGTGCGTGTTCGAGCCGTGTTACAACGGCAATCCCCTGGTGAACGTGTTCGCGCTGGGCGTCTTTCGCCACGACGAAATTTTCTTCGGCCGCGCGACCGGCCTTGGGAATCCGGTGATCTATGTAGGCGCGAAGACCGGGCGCGACGGCATCCATGGGGCCTCCATGGCTTCGTCCGAGTTCACTGAAAATTCCATGCAGAAGCGCCCCAACGTGCAGGTGGGCGATCCGTTCATGGAGAAGCTCCTGCTCGAAGCCTGTCTGGAGGCGATGCGAACGGGCGCGATCGTCGGCATTCAGGATATGGGTGCGGCGGGCCTCACCTGTTCGACCTGCGAGATGGGGAGCCGCGCCGAGACGGGCGTGGAGATCGATCTGGCGCTGGTGCCGCAGCGCGAAACCGGCATGACGCCTACCGACATCATGCTGTCCGAATCGCAGGAACGCATGCTCCTGGTGGCGGCCGCCGGACGCGAGCAGGAAGTATTCGCGGTTTTCAAGAAGTGGGGCCTGGACGCCGTCACGATCGGACGCGTGACGGACGACGGCATGCTGCGCGTGAAGAATCACGGTGTTGTGGTGGCGGAAATTCCGAACCGCGAACTGGCCGATGAAGCCCCTCTTTACGATCGCCCGCATGGAGTGCCTCCCTATCGCCCGGCGCCCCTGGAAACGCCTGCGGCGTTTATGAATCGCTCCAATGACGGCCGCGATTTCAACGCGGATTTGATGACGCTGCTCGGCTCGGGCGATCTTTGTTCGAAGAACTGGATCTGGCAGCAGTACGACTACATGGTGCGGACCAATACTCTATATGGTCCCGGTGGCGACGCCGCGATTGTGCGCATCAAAGAAACGGATACGAGCGTCGCGATGTCGCTCGACGGCAACAGCCGCTACTGTGTCCTTTCGCCGCGCGAGGGTGCGTGTTTGCTGGTCGCCGAATGCTGCCGCAATCTTTCGACCGTGGGTGCGACGCCCGTGGCGGCGACCAACAACCTGAATTTCGGCAATCCCGAGCGGCCTGAAATCATGGCGCAACTCGTCGAGGTTATCGAAGGGTTAAAGGAAGCCTGCCTCTTTTTTGAGACGCCGATCACGGGCGGCAATGTCAGCCTGTACAACGAAACGCTGGGCGAGGCGATTTGGCCAACGCCCGTGCTGGGAATCGTCGGGCTGATGAAAACCGCGCCCCCCGTGACCATTCCGTTCAAGAAGGAAGGCCGCACGGTGATCCTGTTGGGTGGGCTCGGCTCCTGCGACCAAACGCGCTTCGGTGGGACGCAATACGCAAAAAGCGTGCTGAATACGCTATGGGGATTGCCGCCTGCGCTCGATATGGATTACGAGAAGCACGTGCAAACCACCATTCGCCGTATCGTGAACGAAGGCCACGCCGAGTCTTCCCACGATTTGAGCGGCGGAGGATTGGCGGTCGCTCTGGCCGAGTGTTCCATGGAGGGCATGGGAGCTTCGATTGAGATCACGAGTCCGTTGCGCGCCGATCTGGCTTTGTTTCACGAGGGGCCGTCGCGCGTTCTGGTTTCGACGGCCGTGCCGGAGATCGTCGAGCGCATTGCCCGCGAGAACAACGTGGAGGCTCTGCGGATCGGCGTTACAATGAAGAGTAGATTGCGGATCGATCACAATGCCGTTACGTGCATTGATTCCCCCGTAGATCGGTTCCGTGGTGTTTTCGAGCACGCACTGGAAGGTCAACTGGCGCCGCAACATGTCTGACAATTCCCATTTCGACGAACTCGGATTCGACAAGCTCCACGAGGAGTGTGGCGTTTTCGCCATCCACGGCCATCCCGAGGCCGCTAATCTCGCCTATCTCGGTTTATACGCCTTGCAGCATCGCGGCCAGGAAAGCGCGGGCATCGCCACGAGCGACGGGCGTGAAATTTATTGCCACAAGAGCATGGGCCATGTGGCGGATATTTTCACGCCGGAAGTCCTGGGGCGCATGCCGGGCGATTTGGCGATCGGCCACACCCGTTACTCGACCGCGGGCGACACGGTTCTCCTAAACGCCCAGCCCTTTTCGGTAGCGTGCAATAAGGGCCGCGTCGCGGTGGCGCACAACGGAAATATCACGAATGCCGGTGAGCTGCGCCGCGAACTGGAGCGCGAAGGGTCGATTTTCCAGGCATCGAGTGACACCGAAGTCATTCTCCATCTGGTGGCGCGTTCCCGCGAGCGCACCCTGGCGGGAGCCTTGCGCGAGGCGCTGTTGCAGCTGGAAGGCGCGTTTTCGCTGGTGTTTCTGGCCGGCGACCGCGTCATTGTGGCGCGCGATCCGCATGGATTCCGGCCGCTGGCCTTCGGCCAAATGGAGATGTCCGGCGGCAAGGCCTGCTACGTGTTTGCGTCGGAGACGTGCGCCTTCGATCTGATTAACGCCGTGTACCTGGGCGACGTGGAGCCCGGTGAGATGGTGATCGTGAGCACGGAGGGCATGACGCGCGAACGCTACGCGCCGATTCGCGAACGCGCGCAGTGCGTCTTCGAGCATGTATATTTTTCGCGTCCCGATTCGATTGTCTTCGGCCGGCCCGTGCAGGAATCGCGCGAGAAACTCGGCCGGCTGCTCGCCCGGGAGCATCCCGTGGACGCCGATATCATCGTGCCGGTGCCCGATTCAGGCACGGCCGCCGCGCTCGGGTACGCGGCGGAATCGGGCATCCGCTTCGGACAAGCGCTGATCCGCAATCATTACGTGGGACGAACCTTCATCGAACCATCGCAGGCCATTCGCGACTTCGGCGTGAAGTTGAAGCTGAATCCCGTTCGCTATCTGCTCGAAGGGAAGCGCGTCATCCTGGTGGATGACTCGCTGGTGCGCGGGACGACTAGCCGCAAGATCGTCCGCATGGTGCGCGGCGCGGGTGCGCGCGAGGTGCATCTGCGGATCTCCTGTCCCCCGACGATTTCGCCGTGTTTCTATGGCGTGGATACGCCGAGCATGGCGGAGCTGATCGCGGCGAACAACACGACCGAGCAGATCCGCCGCTTTGTGGAAGCCGATACGCTGGGGTACCTGTCGCTTCATTCATTGCACGAAGCTGTGGCGGACGCGAACCACGACTACTGCTATGCCTGCTACACGGGCGACTATCCCACCGAGCTCGTCAACATCAAAAATCTGATGGAAGCCAAGGATCGCCGGAGCTAGCCCCGTCCGTCAGGCGGGGTTTTCGCGAGCTTGGCATAGGGCTTCAATCGTTTCGCTTCCTGACGCTCGAACATCGGCAGCAGGCGCTCTTCGATCCATTGAAACGCCGCTTCCAGCCCTTCGCGATTGTAGATTCTTCCGATTTCGGCTTCGGTCTCGCTCGGCTCCGCCCAACCGGAGAGAAACTGATTCGAGGTCATGCGCTCCTCCTTGGGCCCGTCGGTCGCGCCGTCCTCGCGCAGGATCTTGCGGCGCGCGTAAAGGCACAGTACGGCGTCGCCAATCCAGGCGTCTTTCAGAATTTGCTCTCGCTTCGCACCTTTAGCCATTTACGACCTTTAGCCTTGTCCGTTAAGGGAGGGCCTTCGCGGTACCAGAAATAGCCCCAGGCCCACGCCAGGGGCTGCGCCGAATGCTCAGGATAATGCAATTCGTGTCTGGTTTGAACGAGAATATGGATTCCCCCGGGAAATTTCCAAACAATAAATGCAAACCAAGAGCCAACTACCCACGCCCGCGCTGCTCCTCGATATGGATAAGTTCGAGGCCAACCTCGAGCGAATGTCGACGCACATCGCGAGGAGCGGGAAAAAACTCCGGCCGCATGCCAAAGCGCATAAATGCGTGGAGATCGTGCGCCGGCAGATTGCGGCGGGAGCGATCGGCGTGTGCGTCGCGACGGTTTCGGAAGCCGAGTTGATGGCGAAGGCCGGCATTACTGGGCTGCTGCTGACCTCGCCCGTCGCCGATCCGTTGAAGATCGCGAGAATCGTCCAGACCGGCGCGATGGCGGTGGTCGATCATGTGCAGCAAGCTATTTGGTATCAAGAAGCGGCTGACGCGGCGAATCGTAAAGTAGATATTCTGGTCGACCTCGACGTGGGCGACCATCGCACGGGCGCGAGTTCGCTGGGTCAGGCCCTTGCTATCGCGGAAACGGTTGATCGATCGAGCAATCTTCATTTGCGAGGGCTCCAGGCGTATTCGGTGCACGGATCGCATGGCAGCGGACCTGAAGAGCGTGTGCGCGTATCGGCAGAATCGTTCGCGCGAGCCGTGGCGGTGGGCGACGCAATGGCGCGGAAGGGACTCAGCACGGAGATTCTGACGGGCGGCAGCACCGGGACATGGAACATCGACACGCAGATTCCGGAGCTGACCGAGTTGCAGGCGGGCTCCTACGTGTTCATGGACATGGCGTACCGGCGCGCGGGCCTGGATTTCGAGCAGGCGCTGACGGTGCTCGCGACGGTGGTGAGCGCCAATCATGCGGCCTCGGTCAGTATGGATGGAGGGACGAAAGCCTTCGCCACCGATCGCGGCTATGGACCGGAGCCCGCGTTCCTGCGCGGACTGAAATACCGATGGGGCGGCGACGAATTCGGCTATCTGGAACCGGACGGCGCAGCACTTCCTGAATCGCGCACAACGCTGAGTACCGCTGTGCGCTCGCTGCCAGGGCTCGGGGAAAAAATTGAGATGGTCCCGCCACACTGCGACCCGACAGTGAATCTCTACGACACGATTTATGCTTGCCGCGGTGATCGAGTAGAAGCGGCGTGGCCGCTCAAGCGATTATGAGGGCGGCCTAAGAGACCGCCGCAGGCCAAGGACCTGCGCCCCACCACGAGGGCCCGCCCTACAACACTACTGAATCCCCGATAGCAGCGGGATGTCCTTCGCCGCCGGTGTTGCGGGTATCGAATTCAAATAAGCCCACATGTCGCGCAGGTCGGAATCGGGAATGACCTTCGCACTGAAGGTCGGCATATTGCTTTTCGGCGGATGCCGCACGATGCCGATGAATGCGTTGACCGCGATCGGTTTGGGCGCGAGCTTCACGCCCGCGCCGCCGTGTCCGTCAAAGCCGTGGCAGGAATAGCAATTATCCTTCACCCACAGCTTTTTGCCGTTTTCCGCGTTACCCGCGGCGTCCTGAGCTTGCAGCGCGACGCAGCCCAGGGCCATCGCGGCAAATAATAGCAATGACTTCTTCACGATAAATCTCCCGTGTCGTTATGCGCGAGTCTTATCCGCGGCCCTGCGTGACCGTGTCGATCAACACCGGCTCGCCGCGCTTCACGATCTCAAGCGCTTGCTTGATCGCCGGACCCACGTCCTTGGGATCGGTGATCGGGCCGATGCCCTTCATGCCGTACGCCTTCGCCATGCTGGCATAGTCGATGTAGGGATTTTCGAGCTTCGTGCCGATGCCCGCGCGGCTCACGTCGCGGTTGGCGCGCGCGGCCATGGTGGTGACGAACATCACTTCCTGGTGATAGGCGCGATTGTTATTCATCACGGTGAGCATCGGAATGTTGTGATGGGTCGCGGTCCAGAGGACGCCCGGCGCATAGTTTAAATCGCCGTCGTTCTGGATGTTGATCGTCAGGCGGCCGTGCTTCTTGTTGGCGAGCGCGGCGCCCACAGCGGCGGGCGCGCCGTAGCCCACGCCTTCGCCGCCCGATCCGCCAATGAACTGGTAGTGCTTTTCGAAATCCCAAAGACGAGTCGGCCAGCGGCTGAAGAACATGTCGTTGCCCACCAGCGACCAGTCTTCGTTCTTAATCTGCGCCCACAACTCGGCGGAGATGCGCGCGGCCGTCAACGGGCTGGAATTCCAGCCGAGCGTCGCCTGGTTGAGCGCCATTTCCTTATTCTTCTTGTGCTGCTCGGCGAGCTTCGCGCCGCGCGCCTGCATGGCGGTGCGGCGGTCGCTGGTGATCAGCTTCTTGCATGCTTCGATCAGCATCGGCAGCGTCGCCTGGGCGTCGCCGGGGATCGCCATATCGACTTCGTTGTAGCGCGCGAAATCCTGATAATTGGACCTCTGGAACAAGTCGATGCTCGAAATGCTGATGACCTTGGCGTTATCCTTGGTGACTTTGCGCGGCGCTTCCATGCCGATGCGATTGAGCGGCGACATGCGATGCGTCAGCATGAAGACGTCTTCCACTTCCAGCGCCAGAAGAACGTCGGCGTTGGCCACGCTGCCGGTGTTATAGAAAGGATGGCTCGACGCGATGTTCATGCGATTGCGCTGGTCGTTGACCGGCGCCTGCAGCGTGTCGGCGAGCTCCGCCAGCAGCTTCATGCCTTCCTGGCTATGCGCCACGCGCCCGGCCACGATCACCGGATTTTCCGCGTTCACCAGCATCCTCGCCGCTTCGGCGATGGACCCGGAATCGCCCACAGGGGAAAGCACCGGCGTGAGTTTCGGAATGCGCAGGTTCTTCTCTTCGATGGGCTCTTCCTGCAGCTTGCCGCTCGCGATAATGGCGACGGGGCCGTACGGCGGCGTCATCGCGATCTTGTAGGCGCGCACGAAAGATTCAGCGAAATGCTGCAGCGAGGCCGGGTTATCGTCCCACTTGGTGTAGTCGCGGATGATCGAGGCGGCGTCCTGGGCCGAATGCGTCCACTCCACAAAGCTCCGCCGTGCCACGGCGTCCGTTTCGTTGCCCAGGATCACGATGGCGGGCACGCGATCGCAGTAGGCGTTGTAAATCGCCATGGTGGCGTGCTGCGTGCCGACCGTGCCGTGCACCATCGCGACCATCGGCTTGCCCTCGATCTTGGCGTAGCCGTGGCCCATGGCAACCGAGGATTCCTCGTGGCAGCAGGTGAGCAACTCGGGGTTCTTGTTGCCGCCGTAGTTGATCATCGATTCGTGCAGGCCGCGGCAGCTCGATGCCGGATTCGCCGCGGCATACTCGATGCCCAGCGACTTGATCACGTCGAGCATGAAATCCGCGCCGGGACGCTCGTTGGTGAGCACCTCGACGGCGCCGCCGGACACTTCGGCCGGGGCTGAGACGGCGCGATTCTGCGCGACTTGCTGCTGAGCCAGTGCGATGGGCGCCGTGCCTGCCAGCGCGGCCGCTCCCTTCAAAAAACCTCGGCGGTCCGTATTTTTCGATGTCGCCATGATAATCCTCTTGGTTGAACGTTTATGGAACGATGCCCTATCTATGTTCCCTACAAAATGATAACTCCAGGTCGTACCCGGGGGGAGGGCGATTCCCGGGCGGTATTGCAAGCCTCAAATCCTCGGCGGTATCGCAGTACGCGGGCACCGCCGAAAGTTTCAAGCCTCCCGCGGCAGTGGTTCGCACGCGCCGCGGGAGTAAGGTCGAATCTAGAACAGGATCTTCAAGCCAAACTGAAACTGGCGCGCGGCGGTGTTGCCCGCGAGGGTCGTGATCTGGCCGGCCGAGGCGTTGGGCGCGGTGCTGGTGTACTGCCCAGTTGCGGCGTTGATGGGCGCGCTGCTGAACATGCTGTTGCCGGGGAGTCCGAACTGCGGATGATTGAAGATGTTGAACGCATCCACCCGTAATTGAACCCGGACGCTCTCGGAGATCTTGGTGTCCTTCGAGAGCGAGAAATCGACTTCCGCCAGCCCCGGACCGATGATGGTGTCCCGGCCGGCATTTCCCAGGGTGCCCGGCGCGGGGATCGTATAGCAGGCCGGGTTAAACCACTGTCCAGGAGTGTTGGTCTGAATCTGGCAGCCGGCGATGACATTCGGCCGCACGTTGCTGGTACTGGCCGTCCAGCCGACGGTGTCCGCACCGACATAGGGGCTGAACGGAAGGCCTGTGTTCTGCGTGACCAGGCCGCTGACCTGCCATCCCTCGACGAGTCGGTTGCCCTTGAAGGGGAGGCTGTACACGCCGTTGACGCGCAGCGTGCTCGTGGCATTGAAATAGCACAAGCCTTTGTCGATCGGGTCGCGCAGATAAGGATTCTCGTACAGCGACGACGTGTTCCCGCCGCTGATGCTGCCGAGAGGGCTGCTGCCGTCGTCGACGCACCGCGAGAATGTGTAGGCAACTTGCGCCTGCAGGTTGCGGGTCATCCGCCGCGTCACACTGGTTTGAATGGAGTTATAACGCGAAGTCGAACCCGTGGTGGCCATGGCCAGAAAGCTGAAATTCGGATTGATGCGCGGATTCAGGGCGCTGCCCGCCGCGTTGCGGAAGTGATACACGCCGTTCGAGTCGATCGTATAACTCGGGGGATTGCGCTCCTGCTCGCTGAGCATATCAACTCCGTGGGAGCCGACGTAGCCGATGTTAAAGACGGTCCCTTCCGAGATTTGCCGCTCGATGTTCAGGTTGTACTGGATCAGGTAGGGAGCTTTGTTGATGTAGTAATCCCAGCCCGGACTGACCGAATTGCTGACGCTGGCAAAGTTGATATTGGGATAGGTGGGGGCGGATTGGACGAATCCGGGCCACGGGGTAACGGCCGTGTAATCCGGATTGTATTGGGCCACGAAGATCGGGCTATGGGTGATGGCGAATCCGCCGCGCAGCGCGGTCTTGTGATCGGCAAACAGGTCGTAGGCGAAACCGAAGCGCGGATCCCAGTTATTCTTGTTGGGGTTGGTCGCGTTGGCGTTGGGAACCTGCACCAGCGTGGTGTTGGTGAGATAGTTCGTCACCGTGTAGAGCGCGTTATGAATCTCGTTGGCGTTGGTGGCGAACTCGTAGCGGATACCCATGTTCAGGGTCAGCTTGGAGCTCACTTTCCAGTCGTCCTGAATGTACGGCGTGAAGTCGGTTTCGCGATAGTCGCGGTTGGTGTAGCAATTGGTTCCGATCAGTCTCGTACAGGTGGCCGCGTCGGCTGGAACTCCTGTCACGGTTGCCGTGGGTCCCGTGCCTGCGAGGAATTGGTTGATGCCTCCCGAGAACGTCCACACCGAACCGCTGCGGAAGGGATAGAAAACGTTCGAATCGACGCGCTGTATGGAGGCGCCGACGTGGACCGTGTGGCGTCCCTTGGTCCACACCAGGTCGTCGGCTTCGGTGAAACGATTCTGGATCTCTACGGCGGGAACGAAAAAGCTCTGGCCCAGCGGGGTAAGACCAGTGATGCTGACGTCGGCGTCGGGGCGTCCGGTACCTGGAAAGACCGACTGCAAGGCGGGGAAAGAGTTCACCTGATAGTCGCCCGTGTTCGGCCGTGAGAAACTGATGCGCGCGGTATTCAACAACGTGGGCGAAATGACGCGCCGCCATTCGATGTTGGCAAAGTGATTCATCCCCTCGTCGCGTTCCGGCCAGTACGGCAGATAACCAGCCGCCGGGCTGCCGTTGCCGCCCGTGTACGGGTCGATGACATGCTGCTTATCGTAGAAGTAGCGCAGGAAAAACGAATTCTTGTCGTCGAGGTTGTAATCGAAACGTCCCAGAATGTAATTCTCATGCGCGATGTTGTCGCCCACTACATAGGTCTGGCCGGTGCCCGCTGCGGGGTTGAACCCAAACGTCGGCAGTGGAAACAGCGCCAGCGTGCTCGCTACGGCGGCAGCCGTCGCCGGATTGGTAGCAGTGGGCGTCCGGTGAGCGCTATCCGGCACTGTCGCGACCTTAGTGATCTCCTGTAGCTGCCAGATTCCTTCGTAGTTGAAGAAGAAGAACGCCTTATCCTTCTTCACCGGTCCGCCAATGCTGCCGCCTGGCTGAAACCTGCGGAAAGGAGGGGGAGCGGCCGTGGTGGCGCCGGGCTGCACGATGTTGTCGAAGAACCCGCGCGCATCCGTCGCGCTATTGCGCAGGTACGCATACAACGATCCGTGATATTGATTCGTCCCCGACTTGCTGACCGCGTTCATCACCGCGCCATAGCCGCCGAACTGCGCCCCGTAGGTATTGGTCAGAGTCTGGAATTCAGCCATCGCTTCCATACCGAGCGAGGAACCGGTAATGGTTCCCATGCCGCGCCGGAAGAAGTTGTCGATGACCTCGTCGTCCATCATCAGCGTAAAGCCTTCGGGACGAGCGCCGGATGCCGAAAATACGTTGGCTCGTCCCTGCCGCGCGTTAGGAGCCATAGTGTTGACCGTCTGCACGCCCGGCGAGAGCATGATCAGGGCTTCAAAGTTCCGGCCATTGATGGGAAGATTGGCCATCTGCTGCCCGCCGATGAGCGATCCGACGGCTGCGTTCGTCACTTCGACGTTGGAGACCTGCCCTTCCACCGTCACCGTCTGTGTCTGCTGCCCGACCTGCAGCGCGAAATCGACGACGTTCTGGCTGCCGACAGTCAGCGTGACGCCTCTGCGCAGTCCCGTGGAGAAGCCGGTCTTGGATACCTGCACTTCGTAGTCGCCGATGCCGAGATCCGGCACGTTGAAGCGCCCTTGCGCGTTGGTGGTGGTGCTTTGGGTGATGCCCGTACCGACGTTGCGCACCTGCACGGCGGCATCTGGGACAGCCGCGCCGGATGCGTCGGTTACGGTTCCCTGGATCGACGCGGCGGTGACTTGAGCATTCAAACGCCCCGTGCCGATTCCAGAAAGCGCCAAGAGCAACGCCATGGCAAAAACCACAGGCGCGTACATCATCACACGCAGACGCGTGAATTTCCGCATAAGACTAGGCCTCCCTGACCCAAAAGCAAACTGGTTCGACTGATAATAGAAACCAGGACTGGGGAAGATTATACTGATCGCCGCCACGAGAGTCAAAGGGTGATTCGCCGCGCAGTCAATATGTTAGGGGCACCGACGGCTCGAAAACGTCCGGAGTCTGATAGCTTAGAAGTGCGGGTTCATTCGCAATCTTCCCACGGGATGCTTCCATTAGGCCGGGCCCTCCGCGCGGCTTTCAGCTGTATCCGACGCGTACGTCAACGGTATGCCCGCGCTTCCACATTGAATGATCGCTCTTTCGAATATCAATAAGCAGTACGGCAGGCAACTCGTCTTCGTTGACGCGTCTTTTCAGCTCAATCCGGGCGAAAAGGCCGGACTGGTGGGCCCCAACGGCTCCGGCAAGACCACGCTGTTCCGGCTGATCACGGGCGAGGAATATGCCGACGACGGCGAGGTGACCGTTCCAAAGAAGCTGACCATCGGCTATTTCCGCCAGGACGTGGAGGAGATGAAAGGCCGTTCGGTTCTGGACGAGGCCATTGCGGGCAGCGGCCGCGTGGGCGATCTGCATCATGAACTGGAATCGCTCCACAAGGGGCTCGAAGACCCGGCGCGAGCCAGTGAAATGGACGCCATCCTGGAGCGCTTCGGCGAGGTGCAGGAAGAATACGAACATCTAAACGGCTACACGCTGGAGGCGCAGGCGCGCGAGGTGTTGCACGGGCTCGGCTTCCAGGACGATCAGATCGACGGCGACGTCGGGGCGCTCTCGGGCGGCTGGAAGATGCGCGTCGCGCTGGCCCGCGTGCTGCTAGGCCGTCCCGACGTTCTGTTGATGGACGAGCCGACCAACCACCTGGACATCGAGTCGATCATCTGGCTGGAGCAGTTCCTGAAATCCTATCAGGGGACGCTGCTGATGACCTCGCACGACCGCGAGTTCATGAACCGCATCGTCACCAAGATCGCCGAGATCGACGCGGGCGAAATCATTGTGTATTCGGGCAATTACGATTTCTACGACCGCGAGCGCGCCATACGCGAGGCCAATCAGCAGGCGGCTTTTTCGCGCCAGCAGGCCATGCTCGCCAAGGAGCAGCGGTTTATCGACCGCTTTCGCACCCACGCGGCCAAGGCGGCGCAGGTGCAGAGCCGCATCAAGGCGCTCGACAAGATCGAAAAGATCGAGCTGCCCAAGAAGCGCCACGTCGTGAAATTCGAATTTCGCGTCCCGCCGCGTTCGGGGGATCAAGTCGCGGTCATTGAAAACCTTCGCAAGCGATTCGGCCCGCGCGTGATTTACGACGGCTTCAGCCTGACCATCCGGCGGGGCGAGCGCTGGGCGGTGATGGGCAGAAACGGCGCAGGCAAAACGACGCTGCTGAAAATGATCGGCGGCGTTCTTGCGCCCGACGACGGCGACGTGCGTCTGGGAGCGAGCCTCAAGATGGGCTACTTCGCGCAGCAATCCCTCGATGTCCTGAACGGCGACCTCACCGTGATCGAGCAACTGCAGCAGGATTTTCCGCAGGACGGCCTGGGATCGTTGCGGTCGCTGGCCGGAGCCTTCCAGTTTTCGGGCGACGACGTGGACAAACGCATCCGGGCCTTGTCGGGCGGAGAGAAATCAAGGCTGGCAATGGCGCGGATGCTGTACGATCCGCCGAATTTTCTGGTTCTCGACGAACCGACCAATCACCTGGATCTGGCCACTAAGGAAATGCTGGTGGAGGCGTTGAAAGGTTTCGAAGGCACCATGATTTTCGTATCGCACGACCGCCACTTCCTGCGCGGCCTGGGGTCGCGGGTATTGGAATTGGGCGGTGAAAGCGGGACTGATAAAAATCCGCTAGTGTTCCCCGGCTCCTACGTCGAGTATGTGCAGAAGGCCGGCCATGAAGCTCCCGGCACGCATTCGTAAACCCTATCGATTATGCCGGATGCGATCCGGCCCGCTCATTTACATTCGCGGTTCTGCAGGCTGCTCTTATTTCCAGGCCGCGCGGATCGGCTGGCCGACCATCAGATCCTTGTTCGCGCCCGCGCGCGGGCGGAATTTCTGGGCGCGTCCGTTGTTCACTTCGGCGATGTAGAAATTGCCGTCCTGATCCACGCTGAATCCGTGGACGTTCCACATCGCGCCCGGAAACTGTCCGCCGCTGCCCCACGAATACAGATAGTGGCCCTGCGTGTCGTACTTGATGATCTTCGACGTCTCGTTGTCGGCGATCCACAGGTACTTATCCGCCGATAGAAACAGAACCTGCAGCGTGGACGGCTTGCCGGTGCTGAATTGATCGATGAATTTCCCGTTTTCGTCGAAGATCTGGATGCGATGGCTGGAGCGGTCGGTGACATACACGCGGCGCGTGGCCGGATCGTATTGCACGCCATGCACGGCGTCGAAATAGCCGGGACGCGTATCATCCGGCGGATTGCCTTTTTCGCCCCATGTCATGAGGAATTTTCCGTTCTTATCGAATTTCACGACGCGCGTGTTGGCGTAGCCGTCGGAAACGAACATGGTGCTATCGGGCATCCAGGTGAGGAACGTCGGGCGATTAAAATGCTTGTCGTCATTGCCTGGAACGCCCGGAACGCCGAGCGTCTGCTCGAGCTGTTTGCCATCGTGAGAGAACTTGTAGACCGCGTGCATGCGGTCGTCGACGATCCAGATGTGCTTGTCGGGATCGTAAGGATTGATGGTGACCGAATGCGGGCGGCGGAACTTATCGTCCCATTTGGTCCAGTCCTCGGTGATGTTGCCCTGCGCGTCCACCACCAGCACACAATGTTCCCAGCGCGCGTCGACGCCGAGCTTGCCCTTCCACCCGTTCCATCCGTCGCTCCCCTGATTGCCGGGGCTCGCGAGCGGACCCACCGACGCGTTGCGAAACGGCGCTTGCGGGACAGGAAATGTAAGGCTCGGGCCAAACTGCGGAACCGGAGTTTCCTCGGGACGTTTCAGAGCAGGGAGTTCGCCGCGCATCAGAATGAAGACGCGATTCGGATTCTCGGCGAAGATCCCCTGCACCGCTCCGAAGGTCCATTTTTCGTGGCCCTTGAGTTGAGAGAGAGGCTTCGGCCAATCGGGGACGATCTCGTACGGACCGGTTACATCCTGTCCGCCTTTCCGCCCGGCGACAGCGGCGAATCCGACCGGCTTGGCGGTTTGTCCGGCGGCCTGTCCGAGTAAAGGATTCTGGCCGGCGGCGATCCACAATCCGCCCGCGACCCCCGCGGCGGTAGCCATGAAAGCGATTCCGATTTTGCGATTGCGCATGATATCCTCCCCAAAAATTAAGCTGGCACGGAATTCATAAGTTTACAATGGAGCTTCGGCGATGCCACGCCGCACGCGTGCGGTAGACTACACTTTCTTTGGCAGATTCTATCGTGGGAGGCTCTTATGCGGCGCGTGATTACGTGGTCGACTTCGGCGGCAGTTATCATGGCCGCTTACGTCTTTTCGACCTTACAGGCCCAAGGTCCAACTGTTACGGTTTATGAAGGCGCGCGTCTCATCGCGGGCGACGGCAAACCGCCTATCGAGAACTCGGCATTTGCCGTGCAAAACGGCCAATTTACGGCCGTCGGCAAGAAAGGCGCGCTCAAGGTTCCGTCTTCCGCCGCGCATGTCGATTTGACAGGGAAGACGGTGATGCCGGCGATGGTCGATCTTCATGGGCACCTGGGCTATCAGAACGTTCCCGCCGGAACCATGTCGAAGGAGATGTTCACGCGCGAGAATTTGATCGATCATCTGGAGAGGCTCGCGTACAACGGCATCGGGGCCGTGGTGGACGTCGCGAGCCTGGTGGATCGCTCCGACATGCACGGCGGCAGGACCAACTGGGGCGACGTTCCGCTGCGCGTGCGCGATGAAATCATTCCCGGCGCCGCGCTGTTCAAGACAGCAGGGACGGGCATGTCGTGGCCGAATGGCGGACCCACCGGGCATCCGTCGCGCGCGGACGTGCCCTATCCGGTTTCGACGCCCGAAGAAGCGAGGGCCGCCGTGGACGACTACGTGCGCATTAAGCCGTCGTTTATTAAGATCTGGGTCGACGATCGCGGCGGCACGAAGCCCAAGCTTACGCCCCCGGTCTACAAGGCGATCACGGAGGAAGCGCACAAATTCAATGTCCCGGTGGCGGCGCACAATGTTACGCTCGCCGACGCCAAGAACCTGATGCGCGACGGCGTCGAAGGATGGCTGCACGTCCCGGTGCGCGGAGGCGACGAAGTGGATGACGAGCTGATCGGCATGGTGAAGGATCGCATCGCGCGCAAGGATCGTCCGAATATGTGGATGACTCCGGCGCTCGCGGAACCGTGGATGAGTTTGCACGGAGGGCAGAATCCCGCTTGGCTGAACGATCCTCTGCTGCGGGACACATATTCAGACGAGCAAATTCGCCAGTTCTGGGGCGATCCGCTCCAGAAAATGAAGCCCGAGGAGATCAAGCGCGCCAAAGAGATTTTCGACGGGCTCGCGCGCAACGGGATGAAGCTACGCGCTGCCGGAATCAAGGTGGTGATGGGCACGGACACCGGACAAACGCGTTTTTGGATCGGCTATTCCACGCACATGGATTTGGAGGGACTGGTTGCCATGGGGCTCACGCCCTCCGAGGCGATTGTCGCCGCGACGTCCGATGCCGCTCAGATCGCGCACTTCAATACGGGCTTGGTCGCGAAGGGCCGCAGTGCCGATTTCATCGTGCTGGATGCGAATCCACTGGAGAGCATTTCGAATACCCGGCGGATCAACAAAGTTTTCCTGCGAGGCGGGGAAGTTCCGCGTGCGGCATTGAAGGCGAAGTGGCAGGCTCAATTCAGAACGATATCCGCGAAGCAGTAGGCGTCGGCATGAGTGCGTGCCGCCACGTCTTACTGGGCGCCAGGGCCGCCGTCGGTGTCGGAGCCGCCGAAAATAGCCTTGCCGTTGAGATAGATCCGTCTTGCATCCATGAGCCGCGAGCCGTCCTTGGCCGCGTACCCATCCACGATCAGCTTGTCGCCGATCTTCACGTCGCCGCGCTTCATGCCGCGCCGGCTGAGCTGGCCGGGGTTGGCGCCCTCGCAGCCCCACGTCGCGACGTTGCCCTTTTCGTCCTTCACGTCGATGTAGAAATAGGAATGGGGATTGGTCCATTCGATCTTCGACAGCGTTCCTTCGATGCGGATCGGCTTGTTCCCATCGAACTCCGCCGAAAACGAGTGATGGGCCAGCGCGGTTCCGGCGGCGGCCGCGGTTAAGGTCACGACGAAAAGGACGTGTTTCAGGGTCACGGCAACTTCTCCTCTTCTCTGCATTTCCCCACACAGCCATGGTCATGCAAAGTCCGCATCTGGTCAAGGGGCCCGGTCAAGGGGCTGGGCGACAGCGATGACCGATGTGGCGCGAACCCTCGTGTTTGCCGCTTCCGCGCTCATGCGGACGCCTGGGCGGGCGTCGACACGAATGTCGACGCGGCACGCAAAGTGCGTGCGCCACAACCTACGCTGGCAGTGGTCCGTCGAAGATGGCATGATTCTTAGGACGGAGAAAGCCATGCAGAAACACTCTCACGCAAACCTCAAGACCCAAGTATTAAAGGCTGCCGCTTTGTTGTCGATCCTCTTGCTCAGCGGCCTTTCGGCCTTCGGGCAGATGACCGTTCCCGATTTCAAGTCGAACAAACCCACGCCGCGCACCGCCGACGGCCATCCCGATCTCAGCGGCTACTGGAAAGGCACACGCGAGACCAAGCCCGTGGGCAATATGGCGAAGGATCTCCCGGACCACAAGTTTCCGTTCACGCCCGCGGGAGAAGCCGCGTGGAAGCACAACGTCACGGCGACCATCGATCCCGAGAGCCTGTGCATCATCGGGGGTATTCCTCGCCATAACGCGAGCGGACTCCCCTTTGAAGTTCTGCAGGGGAAAAATAAGGTCGCGTTTCTCTATTGGTACACGTACTACCGCTTGATCCCCATCGACGCCGCTCGCAAGCACAGCGAAGATCCCGACCCGTCCTTCTTCGGCGAGGAGCTGGGCCGTTGGGACGGAGACGCGCTGGTAATCGATTCGATCGGTTTCAAAGACACGCAGGTGTGGCTGGATGAGAACGCCGATCCGCACAGCGACGCGCTGCACACCGTGGAGCGCTGGACGCGCCCGGATGGCGATCACATTCACGTCGACACGGTGATCGACGACAAGAAATTCTTCACGAGGTCGTTCAACTATCAGCGGACCTGGGTGCTCGGGAAACCGGATGAGGAGATTCACGAGTATTCGTGCAGCGAGAACAACGTGGATCGCGACCACCTGGGATTTGGGCCGGGGCCAATTCGCTCGGACGGAAGTCGCGGATATGAGGAGTTGAAGCCGCTGCCTCCGCCGTTGGAGGGAGGGAAGAAGTAGCTTTTCGGCGAAGGCATTCGGTTTCGGCTTGAATTAGATGGGGTCGGCCGCCAGACCAATTGCCTGCTGCACAATATCTTCCGAAGCGCGAAAATTCAGATCCTGACGCAACACTCGTACGAGACCTGCTAGTTCTGGCGCTCTTCCCTCTAAGTTGAGACGCGCCAGCAAGCGCAGCGTGCCAACGGGCTTTTTCCCCATCCGCTCCGCGATCGTACGCGCGCGTTTTTCATCCCCGATAAAGTACAACGCCTGTTTTTCCTGGGCCTGGATCAGAGCTTCTGCTTCGCCTTTGTGTAATTCAGCTTGGAGATACTGCACGTTAAAGGCGTCGGCGGTGGTACATCTCGCGAAGAATCCCGTTTTGTAGAGCTTGTTCAGCCGATAGCGAAACCGTCCCTTTTTGTTTAGCTCTTCTTGCACGGCGCGGGGCACGTATACTTGGTCGAAAAAGAGCGCCAACTCGCGGGCGAGGTCCAGGTGGGCGAGGTTGATGAGCGGAGATGCATCAATCACCGCGAGTCGCAAATAATTATTCCTTGTTTACTGCGAAAAGCACGAGGAGGCCGAGGCCAAGTGCGGCTAATGCACCAATCGTCTGCTGCTTGTCCTTGGTTAACCGCTGCTCTTTGAGAAAATCCACGATCTGGGTTTCGACTGTGCCGGGATTGTCCCACGGAGAGAATGTGAAAACGCGTGGAAAGCGGGTCAGCCATGGATGGCCAGCGAGATCGGTGCGCACAATCGGAATGACAAGCTTCCGGTGCTCCAGCGCGTATCCCAGCTCATTCTGAACCATTTGACTTGCAGCGGTCGTTATGATCGCCAGCACGCAGTCGGCGCGATCAATGGCTTGCTGCACAGTCACAACGCCCGGTGCGGTTGTGCTCACTCCGTGCTGGGGCACGTACATCTCGATGCCATGCGCCGCGGCGAGAGTCTGTAACCTCCACGCCAGCGTCATCTCAGTAGGATCGAGACTGTAGCTCAGGAATACGCGAAAGGCCATCCGCAATCATTCTAGCGAAGAAAGCGGACCGGGCGGCGGCAACAGCGACGCGGGCATACTGCCGTGCAAGTGCCACGTCAGGAACAAGGCTGCTCCTTCCGGGTAAGTGTGCGGCAACCGCCGGCGATGTGGAGCCATTTGTTACATGGTTAGCCGAACGAGAAGAGGCTCTCATGCAAACTTCAAAAAGGCGTCGAGATGAGTCTCGACGCGGCACGCAAGAGCGCGTGCGCCACGTCCAGAGTTGGCGCTTACGGGCCGCCCCACAGGAGAGACCTTAGACTCTCTACTTCTTAGGCCACACGACGCCTTGATCCTTCGCCGTCACGGGCGCCAGGCCTTTATATACGAACTTCTGGACGCGCTGGCCGCGGTAGGTTTCCGTCGTATAGATGTTGCCCTTGGAATCGGTCGCGATGCTGTGAACGCCGTAGAATTCGCCCGGCTGGCGGCCGCCTTCGCCGAAGGTGGTCAGCACTTCGAGTGTCTGACGGTCCAGGATATGCACGCGATCGTTCTCGCCGTCGGCCAGATAAATGTACTTCTGCTGGGGGTCCTTGGAGAACGCGATGTCCCAGGCCGATCCCGAGCCGAGCGTCTCTTTCTCGATGAACATTTCCTTCACGTAAGTTCCGTCGGGATGGAACACCTGGATGCGGTCGTTGACGCGATCGCACACGTAGAGCAGGTTATCGTTCGATAGCTCGGCGCAGTGCACCGGATTGCGGAACTGCTGCGGCGGAGGGGCGTTGGGATCGTACTTGCCCATGTCGGCGTCGTCGGGCTTGTGGCCGTAGGCACCCCAGTGGCGCTTGTATTTCCCGGTCTCGGCATCGAAGACGATCACGCGATGGTTGCCGTAGCCGTCGGCGACGTACAGCTCGTTGGTCTTGGGATCGACGAAGGTTTTCGCAGGCAGGCGCAGATTCTCGGTATCGTTGCTGCCCTTGCTGCTCTTGGGCTTGCCGATCTGCATCAGGAATTTGCCGTCCTGGGTAAACTTCAGCACCATGTTGTCGGCGAAGCTGTCGACGCGTCCCGCCGCGCCGCGGCCCGTGGCGAGCTCTTCGTCCTGGCCGTTGAGCGCGCCTCGTCCGCTGGCCGGACCGCGCCCGTTGCCGCCGATCCACACGTTGCCTTTATAGTCGATGGTGATGCCGTGGTTCGAGTCCGGCCAGTCGTAGCCTTGTCCCTTGCCGCCCCAGCTCTTGAGAAGATTCCCCTGCTGATCGAAGGACAGCACCGGAGGAGCGGCCGCGCAGCACTGCGCCGTTTTCGGAGTGGTGGAGGCGTGCAACTCGCCGGCTTCGAGCGATCCGGCGCGATGGATAATCCAGACGTTGTCCTTGGCGTCCACCGAAACTCCGATGGTCTGGCCCATGATCCAGTGGTTGGGCAGGGGCTTGGGCCACAGAGGATCCACCTCGAAGCGTGGGGCCATCGTGGACGCGGCGTGAACCACGCTCTTTTTTTCAAGCCACGTCGAAGCCGCGCCGAGCACGGCCAGCGTGGCGACGAAACTCAAACCAACGTAGAGATTGCGCTTTCTCATTGAATCCCTCCTCTGGCCCCTGATTGCTGCCAACACGTATATTACCCGAAATGAAAAATCCTCGGGCGTCATCCCGGGCGCGGCCAGGCGTCGACACGGCACGCAAGAGTGCGCGCGCTACAACGAGCGCCGGCTACGCCGGCCGAAATAGCAAGAGATCCAAACTGAAGGTCACGCGCATCGCCTCGACGGGCCGGGATTGCATGGGGCGATAAATCGAAACCAGCACATCGTGAACGGCTTCGGCGTCGAGATCGGCGGTGGTGGTCGCGCGGTGTTGCTCGATCAGTTTGAATTCGCGCGCGAAGGTTTCGAGAGTGCGTGGCACGCGATCGCGCCCGAGGTCTCGTGTTTCCTGATTAAGCGATTCTTCGCTACGCGAACCTCGGCCGCGCAATTCCAGGAGATCCAGCGGCGATGCCACCGCGACCAACAGGCGTCCGTCCTGGCGCAGCACGCGCCGGAACTCGGCCGCATTCATTCTCCCGGTGATCGAAAGGACCAGGGAAAAGGAAGCGTCCGAATAGGGCAACAAACGGTCCGCATTGGCGACGACCCACTCAAAGCGCCCCTTGTGGGGAGGGAAGCGCCGTGCAGCCGCTCGAATCGCCGGGATCGAAATGTCGATGCCATGCGCGTCGAAGCCCACGCGATTGGCGAGCGTGCCCAGATAGAATCCATCGCCGCAGCCGGCATCGAGAACGGTGTCGCCGGGCGAGGCATCGATTGCCCCGGCGATCGCATCCAGGAGAGGCATCGTCGCGCCGCGATCGTGCAAGCGCCGGCGGGCTTCGACGGCCGCTGGAGTGTCGCCCGGCTGCTTGGATCGCCGCTCCTGCGGCTGGAGCAGATTGATATAGCCGCTGCGCGCGATGTCGAAAGAATGTCCCTGGGGACACACCAGCCTTTTTTCCTCGCGCGCCAGATCCTTACGGCAATCACGGACCGGGCAGAGCAGCATTTGTCGAGTGTAGCGGAGTCGCGGTCCTGTGGCCCAATGCGTTGTCTAGCCCTCTCTCTACAGATCCGTCGTAATTGACCCGATCCACAGCTTTCTGTTAGAGTGTCCACAGCAGTGGGCGTTCCGGATCGATTCCAGTATTTGGAACCGAGGGGCAAATTACAGCGGGTCTTCGTTTTGTCAGCCGGCTACGCGTGTGTCTTCCGCCAGGGGCCGGGCGTCGCGCGAACTCCGCTCTTCCAAACGTGGGGGACCACGGTTGCCGTATTTCACGGCGTCGCGGGATACGTGTGGAAATGCATCATTTGAGTGGCCAGTTAATCGTTTGAAAGGGGTTAGTCTCGATGACGAATTCAGTACTTGGCAAAGGGCGCTTTCTGCGTTCTTGGTTTCTTCTCCTTCTAACCGTCCTATGCACAACGCAGGTCACCCGACTCGCGGCGCAAGGGACGACGGCGACCATTCTCGGCACGGTGACGGATACGACCGGGGCGTCGATTCCCGACGCTACCATTCAGGTCAAGAACGTCGGCACGGGACAAACGACGACTTCGCAAACCGACGCACAGGGCCGCTATCGCGTGCCGGATGTGGGCGTGGGCGATTATGAAGTACAGGCGTCGAAAGCCGGTTTCTCGGCCTTGCTGCACAAGGGTATCCGGCTCGAGGTCGGCAGCCAGAACGTCGTTGATTTCTCGCTCCAAGTCGGACAACAGACGCAGACCGTCACGGTAGAAGGCGCGGTGACGCAGGTGGAAACCACCAACTCCACGGTTTCTTCGCTGGTCAATCAGACGCAGATGCGCGAACTGCCCTTGAACGGCCGGAACTTCGAGCAATTGATCCAGCTCGCGCCGGGCGTGCAGAACTATTACGCGGGCAGCGCGGCGGTCGGCACCGGCACCGGCGCCAATATGCGTGAAGGTCGCGATCCGGCCATCTCCATCGCCGGCAGCCGTCCGGAAGGCCAGTTCTACCTGCTGGACGACCAAAATCTGGAGACGTTCTACAATCGCGGCATCGGTTCGATCACTGGCTCGTCGCTCGGCGTAGACGCCATCGGCGAATTTCAGATGCTCACCAATACGTATGGCGCGCAGTACGGAGGCAACGGCGCGGCCATGAACGCGGTCAGCAAGTCGGGCACCAACGACTACCACGGCTCCGCATTCTGGTTCTTGCGCAACAGCGCCCTCGATGCTCGCAACTTCACCGACGGACCTTCGGTTCCGGAATTTCGCAGGAATCAGTACGGCGTGACGCTGGGCGGCCCGATCAAGAAGGACAAGGTCTTCTTCTTCGCCAACTATGAAGGCGTCCAGTACACCCAGGGAGTTTCGGAAATTGCGACCGAGCCGTGCAACGCCTCGTCGACTTCGACGAACCCGGTGGTGGCGGCGAAGGTCAACGCCCTGTTGGCTCTCTATACGCTCAATCCTGTCGCCTCCTGCTCGGCGCCGGTAAACGGCACGGGCAAGGCCACGGTTGTGAAAAATAATACGGCCAAGGAAAATTACGTACTGGGCCGCGCGGATTGGGCTATCTCGGACAAGGATTCTTTCTTCGCCCGCTACTTCACGGATTTGCAGAATGCCCTCTATCCCTACAGCGGCGGCAACACGGGTCTGGAGCCGGAACGCGATTTGGGCGATAACCAATTCGCCACGGCGGAAGAAAAGCACATCTTCTCGCCGACGATGGTCAACACGGCCCGCGTATCTTTTTCGCGCACGAAGGTTACGGCTTCGGAAGTGTATTCTTATCCGGCCCTTCAATTCTTCCCTGGCGGGCCGCCGGTGGCCGATGGCACCGTGAACATCTCCGGCCTCACCGGCCTGGGATTGGGCGGCGCTTCGCCGATGCCCGAACTGCAGTTGCAGAACCGTTATTCGGAAGGCGACGACATCGCCTGGACCAAGGGATCCCACAGCATGCGGTTCGGCGCGTCGGTCGACCGCGTTCAGTCTTCCGTGTATTGGCCGTTCACGAGCGGATCGAGCTGGACATTTACGAGCTTGCCCAACTTCCTGGCTGGAAACGCAACCGTTGTCAGCGGCGCCCTCGACAGCCCGATCAACTATCCGATTCGCGATTTCCGCGAAACCAGCTTCGTTTTCTACGGTCATGACGAATGGAAAGTGAGCTCGAAGCTCACCGTGAACTTCGGGTTGCGCTACGAGCCGACCAACAACCCGACCGAAGCTCATAACAATCTGTACGCCATCACTAACTTCGCCACAGCCACCGGCTTCACGAACGTTCCGAATGCATATGCGAGCAATCCGTCCTGGAAGAACTTCGATCCGCGCGCCGGCTTTGCCTACGATGTGTTCAAGGATCACAAGACGTCCCTGCGCGGCGGATTCGGCATCTTCCACGACGCGATCTTTGCCGGCGAGTACGCCATTTACTACATCAACGCCCAACCGTGGAACCTCATCACGCAGACGTCCGGCCTCACTTTCCCGACGCCGTTTACCCAATCGCTTCCCAATGCGACTGTTACCAACGGGTATGACCCGAATGCGACCAAGACTCCGTACCTGATGGAATACAACATGAACCTGCAACATGAGTTCGGGCAGGGCATGGTCGCCACGATTGGATTTGTCGGATCTCACGGAGTCAATCTGTTTACGGAACAAGACCAGAACCCCGTTCCGGCTTCGATCGTAAACGGACAGTACGTCTTCCAGCCGCTCTGCGGCACCAACACGGGCGCTCCGGCGTGCGCGCCTGGCGTCTCGGGCCGCATCAATCCGCACCTCGGCAGCTTTACCATCGCCGAGAACGGAACGACCTCGCGCTACGATTCGCTGCAGGCGAGCTTGAACCGACGGCTAAGCCACAACCTGCAGGCTCAGGCGTCCTATACGTATTCGCTGTGCCAAAGCCAGGGTGACTCGGTTCTGGCTTCGCTGAACGGCAACGGCCCATCGGTTTTCGGAAACCCGTATAACCGGGCTTACGACCAGGCGCGGTGTGCGTACAACGCCACCAACGTCTTCCGCTTGAACGCGCTGTATGACCTCCCGTTCCATGGCAATCGCGTGGTTGAGGGCTGGCAGATTACGGGCATCTGGCAGGCGAGTTCCGGCCTGCCGTTCAACGTCACCGACGGGATCGATCTGAGCAATCAGCTCGGCATCACGACCACGCCGCGACCCAACTACAACCCGAATGGCGCTGCCTTCTCGGCCAATGGCGTGAGCTATCCGGCGTGTAACAACACTCCGATTATTGGGTCGGCCAGCCTGTGGTTCAATCCGACCTGCTTTAGTCCGCAAGCGTATGGGACCCTCGGCAATCTTGGCAGAGAAGCCCTGTGGGGACCGGGCTTGACCAGTGTCGATATGGCTCTTCTCAAGACCACCAAAATTACGGAGAAGGTAACGATGCAATTCCGCGCCGAGGTGTTCAACCTCTTCAATCACACGAACCTGTCGTTACCCGTTGCCAGCGTGTTTACAGGGACGGCGAATCCCACGAATACATTATTCAGCGGGATCAACTACAACACAGCCACTGCCGGCCAGATCCTGACGGCGGCCGTGCCATCGCGTGAGATCCAGTTTGGATTGAAGCTGGTTTTCTAACAGGAAATAGTAAGGCCCTCTTGGTTCAGGCGGTCGGCATTCACGTGCCGGCCGCTTTTTTTGCCGCGGAACCTTCTTCTCCGTTACCATGTGCATCCTATTTTTTGGCCGGCGGCTTCAGGTGGCCTTCCATTACCTCTTTGTTGTTCTCGTTGCAGTTGTATTCGAGCAGCTCCCAATCCGGACGCAGAACGAAAGTGCGCGTGTTCTTCCACGGTTTCGTGTACGCCTTGGGATCGTCGATGGTCATTTCGTAGGAAAGATGCCCCAAATCCGTTCGCGCGAAGCGCTCGACCACGTGCAGGGCGTCGGTGTGAGGATGCCCTTGTGTGTCGATGCGGGTCTGTTCGTTGAACCCGACCGTATCCACCACCAGCGCGTCGCCGTCCCATTTCCCGATGGAATGCCCGAACCACGTCGGCTCCAGATCCTTGGGATGCGGCCGGCCGTCGGTGTAGATCATGTGGAAGGTGTTGTTCATCTCGTACAGCATCACGATGCGGCCGGGGCGCTGTTCGATCTCGATCGGCATCGGCGAATTGATGGAGCGCGTGTATCCCAACGGCAAGCAGAATGCCGTGTAATCGAACTCTTCCACCGCATTCGCCTTGCCCCACTCCGTGAAAGACTGAACCAGATTCGGTTCCCCTTTTTGATTGGGGGCGTCCTTGGTCATGTCCGGAACGTACGGATGCTGCCATACTCCGCTCAGATCCGGCTTGCCGTCGGGCATACGCGGCGTCTCGCCGGCAGGCGGCGCGTACTTCTTCTGCGCGAGAGCCGGAACGGCCGCCAGCATCACCGCGGCCGAACACACCAAAGCCGTCTTTAAGAAACCTGGCTGCATGGCACGCTACTCCTTGGGGGCGTCGTCGGCGTTGGAGCCCGAAAACACCTTCTTGCCATTGGGAAGCAAGATCTCACGCGTGGAAATCGTATCGGTGTCGTCCTTGGCCCGGAAGCCGGAAACGGTTACCGTATCGCCCACCTTCAGCGAATCCTTCCTCCAGCCGTTGCGGATCAGGATGTTCGGCGGACCGCTTTCGCAAGCGTAGCTCGTCACATGCCCGGCCTCGTCCTTCACGTCAACGTAAAACCACGCGTGCGGATTCGTCCATTCCACCTTGGTGACGACGCCGGTAAACTTCGCGGGCTTGTTCTGATCGAACACCGCCGAGAAGGAATGATGCGCGGCAGCCGGAAACGCGGCGGCAAACATGATTCCCGCAGCCCATAAAATCCACGTGTTTTTGAACATGTAAACGCTTACTCCCGAAGCAAATTTGCGGCAAAACCGCGAACCGCAAGCTCCCATGTATGATATGCCGCGCACTGGGTCGATGCAAGGGCGGACCGGAGCTGCCAGGTTCCAGCGCTGGCGCGGCTGGAGCAAACTATTGTTCCCGGGAAAACCTAGCGCGGGAACGCGGGCAGCCGCGGAACCCCCGTTTCGCCGGGCGTCTGCGCGACGTTCATGATCATGGCGAGCGTCGTGTAATATCCCATCAGACCCGTCATATCGATCACGCCCTGCTCGCCGAACCTGGCTTTCACGCGCGCGAAGGTCGGCTCACTGACGGTCTTGTTGCGGAGCAGCTCGTCGGCGAAGTTGTAGATCATTTCTTCCTCGTCGGTCATGTTTGCCGGGCGGCGGCCATCGGAGATCGCGGCGATGGTTTCGGGCTTAATGCCTTCCTTCTGCGCGATGGGGGCATGCTGGCCCCACTCATACTGCTGCGACCAGCTGCGCGCCGTGATCAGAATGACGAATTCGGTATTGCGCCGTCCGATGGCCGCGCCGAAGCGCAGATACTCGCCGACCTTTTGCAGGCGGTTTTCGAGCTCCGGACTGCGCAGTAGCGGGACGAACGGTCCCGCGAAACCTCCGCGGGGGCCCGACGAAATATCGGCCACCACTTTCTTCTGCACGTCGGTCTGCTGGATGGCGGGAATCATCGGGAAGCGGTCCTGGGCGCCCGCCAGGGATGCGGCGACGAACGCGCCACAAGCCAAAATCATCGTGTTCTTCATGAGGGATCTCCGTTCCTTTGAAACTATTTCATGGGCGGCACGAAGCCGATGGTTCGCGCAAAAAACCAGCACAGCAGGAATACCAGCGGCGCCTGCACCATCAATTGCAGGATCCCGTAGCCGACCATGTCCCGCGCGCGAATTTTCAGGATGCCCAGCAGCGGCAGCATCCAGAAAGGATTGATCAGATTGGGGAGAGCCTCCGCCGCGTTGTAAATCTGAACCACCCAGCCAAGGTGCACCTGGTTGGCAATCGCCGCCTGCATCACGTAGGGCGCTTCCACGATCCACTTGCTGCCGCCCGAGGGAATAAAGATTCCGAGTCCCGCCGAATACAGGGCCACCAAAAGCGGATACGTCTCGTGCGAGCTGAGCCGCGCGAACAGATGCGCCAGCTTGTCGCTCAAGCCCGTGCCGACGATCATGCCGAAGATCATCGCGTAAAAGGGAAACTGCAGCAGTACTCCGCCGGTCGCCGGAATGCATTCGGCCACCGCGCGCAGAAACCGTTTGGGCCGCCAATGCAGGAGCATGCCGAGCGTCAGGAACATCAGGTTATAAGTATTCAGATCGAGCGCGGCCAGCGCTCCTTGGGGCGACGTGCGCAGGGCTTGCACTAAGTAAAAGCCGAGCACGAGCACGACCAGAATCGTCAGCATCGGGCTATATTCGAGCCATTCGCCGGGCCGCGTGCGGAGTTCCAAGGCTTGCGGCGGGTCTTCGAGCGTGACCCCCATCTCTTCCGCCGTGCGCGCGTTTTCCGGAGACGGCGCGGCAAAAAAACAGATCGTTACGGAGACCGCGATCAGGATCGCGGCCGTCGCCAGGCTTTGCCACAGGAACAGCGTCTGCGTGAGCGGGATCAATCCGCTGATGGCGAACAAGGCCGGCGGCATGGAGACCTTCGTCGCCATGAGCATCGCCGCGGAAGAAGACAGTCCCAGCGCCCATGCGACACCGATGCCGAGATAGGCGGCGAGTCCCGCAGCGCGATAATCCATGCCCTTCATTCGCCGCGCGAGTTCGCGGACCAGCAACCCGCTGAAGATCAGGCTCATGCCCCAGGACAACAGCGAGAGCAAAAGAGCAAACAAGGCCACCGTGGCGATGGCGGCTCGCGGCGATTGCGGTAGGAGCGCGACGCGAACAATGGCCCGGCGCATGATAGGCGCCGAGGCGACCACGTAGCCGCCCACCAGCACCATCACCATCTGCATGGTGAAAGGCACCAGCGTCCAAAAATTCCTGCCCGCCTGGATCGCCAGCGTCGACGCGTTTTCGCCCGCGGCGAGACCGATCAGAAAAACCGCCACCACGCCGAGAAGCGCGAACACCAGAGGGTCCGGGAACCAGCGTTCGCTCCAATTCGCCAGCGCGATTCCCGCGCGCGCCAGGCCGGTTTCGGTCGCGGAACCTGGCTGCCTTGCGGGTTGCGTAGCGCGTTGTACGGTGGCCATTGGTTGCCCCATTGGTTGCTATGATAAGCGATTCTAGAATCTTGCAGGAGAGTTGAGAATTGAACAAAGTATTCAAGAACGCGGATGAGGCCGTGGCCGATATTCGCGCGGGCGACAAAGTGATGCTGGGGGGCTTCGGCCTGTGCGGAATTCCTGAAAATCTGATCCGCGCGCTGGTGCGGAGCGGGGTCACCGGACTTCACACTATCAGCAATAATATGGGCATCGACGGCGCCGGCATGGGGCTGATGCTGGAAGCCGGCATGATCGCCTCGCACGTGGGCAGCTATGTGGGAGAAAACAAGCTGCTCGAGACGCTGGTGATTCAGGGCAAGCTGGATTTGACGCTGATGCCGCAGGGGACGCTCGCCGAATGCATCCGCGCGGGCGGAGCCGGAATCCCGGCTTTTTTCACCCCGGCCGGCGCCGGAACCATCGTCGCGGAGGGCAAGGAGACACGCGAGTTCGACGGCAAGCTATACATCATGGAACGCGCCCTCACTGCCGACTTCGCGCTGGTCAAGGCGTGGAAGGGCGATAGGCTCGGCAATCTGGTTTATCGCAAGACTTCGCGTAACTTCAATCCGATGATGGCGACCGCCGCGAAAATTACCATCGCGGAAGTGGAGCAGCTTGTGGAGCCGGGTGAAATCGATCCGGATCACGTCATCACGCCGGGAATTTTCGTGCACCGGATCGTGGTCGGCGAGGCGTATGAAAAGCCGATCGAGAGGCGGACTGTCCGGCAGGCGGTGGGAGGAAAGAATTGACAGACCAGGAGAAGCGTCTGCGCATCGCGCGGCGGGCGGCGCAGGAACTGCGCGACGGATTTTACGTGAACCTCGGCATCGGCATTCCGACGCTGGTGGCGGATCACGTTCCGGCGGGCATGGAAGTGGTGCTCCAGTCGGAGAATGGAATGCTTGGCGTCGGACCGTATCCCGTGGCGGGGACGGAGGACCCGGATCTGATCAACGCTGGCAAGGAGACGGTCACCGAAATCCCCGGCACGGCTTACTGTTCGAGCGCCGATTCGTTTGCCATCATTCGCGGCGGGCACATCAACCTCAGCATCCTGGGCGCGATGGAAGTGGACGAGAAGGGCGACCTGGCCAATTGGATGGTGCCCGGAAAAGTCGTGAAAGGCATGGGCGGGGCGATGGATCTGGTGGCGGGCGCGCGGCGCGTCATCGTGGCGATGGAACACACCACGCGCAAAGGCGAAGCGAAAATCCTGAAAAAGTGCACGCTTCCGCTTACCGGATGCGGGGTGGTTCACACGATCATGACGGAGATGGCGGTGATCGAAGTGACGCCCGAAGGACTCGTGCTCCGGGAGATTGCCCCGGATACGACGGTCGCGGAAGTGCAGAAAGCCACGGCCGCGAGGTTGATCATTCACGAGCCTGTGAAGACGATGACGGTTTAGGTCGATCGTAGTGGCGGACGTAACCGGACGAGCGGCGATTTCTGAATTAACGCGCTTCATCGCGGCGGTGCTCGCTTCGGTAGGCATTCCCAAACCGGACGCCGAAAAGGTCGCCGCCTTGATGGCCGAAGCTGACGCGCGCGGCGCCGATGGCCACGGGATTTTCCGCCTGCCCCAGTACGTCAAACGCATCCAGAGCGGCGGAATCAACGTGCGTCCTGAAATCCGCGTAATCCGCGAACAGGCGGCGTCGGCGCTGGTGGATGGCGACAACGCCATGGGTCATCTGGTAATGAGGCGCGCGGCGGAAATAGCCGTGGAGAAGGCTCGCGCGGCGGGCGTTGCGTGGGTGGGCGCGCGCAACAGCAATCATGCGGGTCCGGCGATGCTATACGCGCGCATGCCTCTGGCCCGCGACATGATCGGGATTTATATTGCCGTGGGCAGCGCGAACCATTTGCCGCCGTGGGGCGGAACAGAGATGTTGCTGAGCACCAATCCCATCGCCATCGCTGTGCCCGGCGCGCGGCACGAAGCGATCGTGCTGGATATGGCCACGACCAACGCGGCTTACGGCAAAGTCAAGATCAAAGCCCAACGGGGAGAGGCGATGCCCGAAGGCTGGATGATGGATCGCCTAGGCCAGGCGCTGACCGATCCAAAGCGCGCGAACGAGGGATTCCTGTTGCCGATCGGAGGGCCGAAAGGTTACGGGCTCGCGCTGATGTTCGGACTACTGGCCGGGACGTTAAACGGGGCGGCTTTCGGCAAAGATGTGGTCGATTTCAATGCGGACTCGAAATCCCTTACGAATACCGGCCACGCGATCGTCGCCGTGAACATCGCGGCTTTCGCCGAAGTCGCGGCATTCAAACAGAGTGTGGATGAAATTTGGGAGCAGATGAAATCGTCGCCCAGGCTGCCGGGCGTCGACGAGATCCGGTTGCCCGGCGAGCGATCGGCAAAAATCCTCGAGGAGCGCATGACGAACGGCGTTCCCGTGAGCGCGGAACTGCGGCGCGCGCTGGATGAGCTTGCGGACCGGGTGGGCGTGGCCCGGCTGTAAAGAGCTCGGTTGGAAAGGACCCTTAAAACCCAGGCGTCGACGAGAGCGTCGACGCGGCACGCAAAGTGCGTGCGCCACAAGCGCACCCAGGGCGAAACGCGAGGACTTTGCAACATGGATGTATTGCGATATAACTAGCAGGCATGGCTAGCCTTCTGAACCGTAGAAATTTTTTGGGTGCCGCGGCCGCGGGCGCCGTGCTCGGCCCCGGCTTCCGGGCGGCGGCACAGCAGACGTCCCAACAGCGGATCTCGCCCGTGCCGGCGCCACGGGATTGGTCCGGGAACACGGCCGTGCAGTATCCCGATCCCGATATCGTCGTGCTTGACGAGCGCTTCCGGAAGTACATTGTCAATAACACCTCGATCAAGCGGCTCTACACGGGCACGTTGTGGTCGGAAGGACCGGCGTGGAACGGCGTGGGGCGCTACCTGGTATGGAGCGATATTCCCAACAACGTGCAGATGCGCTGGGCCGAGGAAGACGGACATGTCTCGGTGTTCCGGAATCCGTCGGGCTACAGCAATGGAAACACCTTCGATTACGAAGGCCGCGAGCTTTCCTGCGAGCACGGCGGCCGGCGCGTGGTGCGCTACGAATACGACGGCTCGGTGACGGTGATCGCCGATAAATACCAGGGCAAGCGGCTGAATTCTCCCAACGATATTAGCGTCCATCCCGACGGCAGCGTGTGGTTTACCGATCCTCCGTTCGGCATCCGCGGCAACTATGAGGGCTTCAAAGCCCCTTCGGAAGTGAAACCCGCTGTCTACCGGGTGGACAAAAGCGGGCAGATGGACATGATCACCGATGAGATGTCCGGGCCCAACGGCGTCTGTTTTTCCCGGGATTACAAGAAGGTCTATATCGCCGACACAGTGGGGCGCGAGATCCGCGTGTTCGACATCGACGGCAAAAAGGCGCGCAACGGGAAGCGCTTCGTCGTGCTCGATATTCCGGGAACGGGCGAGCCGTCGGCGGCCGATGGCATGCGCGTGGACGTGGACGGCAATCTGTGGTGTGGCGCGCGGCCCGGAGTGCAGATTGTGACACCCAATGGCGAGCGCATCGGTTTCATCCGGCTTCCGGAGACGTGCGCCAACATAGCATTCGGCGGTCAGAAACGGAACCGGCTATTCATGGCCGCGAGTTCGTCGCTGTATACGGTGTACGTCGAAACGCAAGGCGCGCACATCGCTTAGGATGGCGGCTTACCTCACGTTATGCATCGAGAAGAGTAGGGACGCGGCACGCAACAGCGCGTGCGCCACGCCGATGCGGTGTTATGCCTTCCCGCGGATGAATTCGTAGCGCTCGAGCGTGGCCGCGAAGGCCAGGGCAGGTTCCTCGCGGCGCACGACTTCATCGCTGCGCACTATTTTGCCCATGCAGCGCAGGCGGACCTCGATGCGGGCACCGGAAGCTTTTGGCAGAGTGATCAAGTACTCGATCGGATCGCCGACGTGGATCGCAGCGGGAGTGGTGAACAAGACTCCGCACGAGCTGACGTTCATCGTCTCGCCCTTCGGGCGATGGGATTTTTCGCCCAGAATCTCGAAGGGCAAGCGCAGTTCGAAGCGCTGATTCTTCCGCTGTTCGATCATAAGTGATTCGAGTTTAAGGCCGGAGACGGCTAAGGTCAATGGGGGTTTGCTCTAGCGAAAAGGTCCTATTGTTGTAGTACTTTCGACCTAATCGCGGGAAAGTCCTGAATCACCGGCCGGCCCGATAATCAATGCGCGATAATCAAAACCATGTCCGTTTCGTCATCCTTACATTCATCACCTGAGTCATCGGCCACGCCGGCAAACCTGGCTATCCCCGCGCCCCCTGTCCCTACCGTCGCGGTGGCCGGATCGAACCTCCGCTTCCCGGTGCGGAGGATCTATTGCGTGGGACGCAACTACCTGGCGCATGTGCGGGAAATGGGGAACGACGAGAAGCTCCCTCCGCTGTATTTCGCGAAGGCTCCGGACATGATCGTGGAAAGCGGCTCGACGATTCCCTATCCTCTGCTGACCAACAATCTGCAACACGAGGTGGAGCTCGTCGTGGCGATGAAATCCGGCGGCGAGAATATCCCGGTGGAGCAAGCGCTGAGTCATGTATATGGTTACGCCGTGGGTTTCGACATGACACGGCGCGACGTGCAGCAGGCGGCGGCGAAGGCGGGGCGTCCGTGGGAAGTCGGTAAATCGTTCGATCACTCGGCTCCGTGCGGCGCGATTCATCCCGCGTCGGAAGTCGGGCATCCGTCCGAAGGGCGCATCCAGATTACGGTGAATGGCGAAGTTCGGCAGAATTCGGACTTGAACCTGATGATCTGGCCGGTGCCGTACATCATCCATCACTTGTCGCAGCAGGTGGCGATCGCCGCCGGCGATCTGATCTACACGGGTACGCCGGAGGGCGTGTCGACGGTGGTGAGAGGCGATGAACTGGTCGGGACGATCGACGGACTGAGCGAGTTGCGGATCAAGATTCAGGCGTAGCGGCCTGAGAGGCCGCTGCAGGCCGGGCCTGCCCCACAAGAAGTCGCCCCGGGTCTTACTTGTCGCTGAAGCCGGCGCGGCGGCTCCAATACTCCCACGCGCGCTTCCAGTCGTGCGGCTGCGGACCGTTGTGGATCTGGTCGATTTCACCCGGGGATAGCCCAACAACGCCGCCGAACCGGAGCGCCTTGTACAGGACTCGCGCGTTCTTGGGAAGATAGACCGCCAAGCCGACCACTTCGAGCAAATTCCTGCCGGCGGCGGCAAAGCCGTGGCCGCGCATCAGCACCACGCTATTTTCTCCCAGTGAATTCGCCAGATCGCGGCCCTGTGCAATGTTCGAAACCAGCATGTTGGTATCGCCGAAATTATCGCGGATGTCCCACACGGGCACGCGCAATCCCATGCGGCTCGCGTTGTGGATCACCGGCCGCAGAGGCTGCTCGGTGAGGCCGAAAGCGAGCGTATCCTCGGCATGGCTGTGGATCACGGCGACGACGTCGGACCGCGATTCGTAGATGCCGCCGTGGATGAAACGTTCCAGATACGGGCGGCGATCGTCCTTATGGACGGGCTCGCCTGACAGATGATATTCGGCGATATCGTGCTTCTCCACCAATTCGGGAGCGCGAGAACAGGAGAGCAGATACCGATCGGGCTTCGCGGGATGCCGCACGCTGACGTGTCCGTAAGCATCCAGCACGCCTTCGTGCGCAAGAATGCGGTTGGCGATCACCAGATCGCCGATGACGGAATCCAAATGTTCCATGCTCTGCCGTTTCGGAAGGGATTTCAGTTGCTGAGAAGGGGAATATCCTTCACCGGCGGCGGCGCCGTCCTCGATTGCAGAAACGCGTAGATGTCCGCGAGGTCTTTATCGGAAACGACCTTGGCGGTGTATGGGGGCATCTGTCCGGTGGGCTGGCGGATATATTTTTGGACCGCGGCAAAGGGGATGGGCTTCGGCCCTAGCCTGGGTCCGGTGCCCAATCCGCCCTGAGCCTCACGGCCGTGGCACTGATAGCATCCGTAGTTTTCGAAAAGCTTCTGCCCGTGCTTGGCGTCGCCGGCAGGCGCCGCGGCCGGCGTCTGAGCCGATAGCGCAGCCGCCGCGATCAACATTGCTAACGTGAGTCGCATAAAACCTTAAGTTCTAACGAGGCTGCGTGACGACGTCGACCAGGGCCGGTTCGCCGCGCGAGACGACGTCCATCGCGCGAGCAATCGCGGGACCCAGATCCTTCGGATCGGTGATCGGACCTTCGCCGTGGACGCCCATGCTGCGCGCCAGCGCCGCGTAATCGATATTCGGATTCTTGATCGTCGTTCCGATCTCGGCCGTGGTGATGTCGCGCTGATGGCGGTTGGCCATGCGCTGCAGGTGCATCACTTCCTGATGATAGGCGCGATTGTTGTGCATCACGGTCAGCAGAGGAATGCTGTGATGGGCCTGGGTCCACAGGACGCCGGGAGCGTACATAAGGTCGCCATCATTTTGAATATTGATGGAGAGCCTTCCGTATTTCTTATTGGCGACCGCCGCGCCGGTCGCTGCCGGAGCTCCGTAGCCGACGCCCGCGCCGCCCGCGCCACCGATGTACTGATAGTGCTTGTCGAAATTCCACAAGCGCTGCGGCCAGGCGTTGTTCGAAACCAGCGACCAATCCTTGTTCTTGACCTGCGCCCAGATCTCCATCGCCATGCGCGCGGTGCTGATGGGGCTGGCGTCCCAGGCGTAGCTCGCGTCGACGAGCATGCGCTCGTGCGCTTCCTTCGCCGCTGCGCCCAGCTTTTTGCCGCGCTCCTCGAAAACGCGCTTGCGATCGGCGGTGATCAGTTTCTTGCAGGCTTCGATGAGAGCGGGCAGCGTGGCCTCGGAATCGGCGGCCATGGAAAGATCCAGATCCGGCATGCGCTGAAAATCCTGATAATTGCTGCGCGTGTTGAGGTCCGTCGCGGAAATCGCGAGCATCTTGGTGCTGTCCTTGGTGATGGGCCGCGAGGTGCGATGGAGCTGATCCCTGAAATTGTTCACCGTTCCCCAGAAATCCCAGACTTCCAGGCCCAGGATCACGTCGGCGTTGCGGATGGCGGCTCCCGCGCGCTCGGTCTGATTCAAAGGATGGCGCGAGGGGAAATTCATGCGGCCGTACTGATTGATGACCGCGGCCTGCAGCGTTTCCGCGAGCTCGATGAGGTGCATCAGACCCGCAGGCGTGCGCGCGCAGCGATCGGCGATGATCACCGGATTTTCGGCGTTGACCAGCAACCGCGCGGTTTCATTGACGGCTCCCATGTCGCCTTGGGGCGGAGCGGCCCACGTGAGTTTCGGGATGTGCGGCTTTTCGCCGGGAGCCATCGGCGATTCCTGCAGATCGCCATCGGCGACCAGCAGCACAGGCATGGTCGGAGGCGTGGTCGCGATCTTATAGGCGCGCACGGAGGATTCCGCGAAGTGCTGCAGCGAAAACGGGCAGTCGTCGAATTTGGTGAAGTCGCGGACCAGGACGGCGGCGTCCTGCACGCTGTGCGCCCATTCGACGCCAGGACGGCGCGTGGCCGCATCGAGCGTATTGCCGATCACCATGAATACCGGCGCGCGGTCGACGTAGGCGTTGTAGATCGCCATGGACGCGTGCTGCAGGCCGACGGTCCCGTGCGCGAGCACGCAGACAGGCTTGCCTTCGATCTTCGAATAGCCGTGGCCCATGCCGACCGAGGATTCCTCATGGCAGCAGGTGATGAACTCGGGCTTCTTGTTGCCGCCGTAGTTGACCACCGATTCATGCAGGCCGCGGAAGCTGGAGCCGGGGTTGGCGAAGATGTACTCGAATCCCAGAGCCTTCAGGCAGTCGACCATGAAGTCCGATCCGGGGCGGTCGGCGGTGAGAACCTCGACGTTCAGCGCCGGATCTTTCTCGGCCGTCGCGACGGGCGCGGAAGCGTTGCGCAGGGGAATGTTGTTCTGGGCGACTGCTTGGTCGGCGGCCTGCTGGGCAGCGGCCGGCTGGGAGGTAGCCGCGACCAGGGCGGCTGCGCCGCCGGCGGCTCCCTTCAGGAATCCACGGCGTCCGACGGGGGGCTTTTTGGAAGTCGACATAGAAAACCTCGTTTCGGAAAACCTCGTTTCGCTGGTGGGCATTATAATACAACGCTCCGGTGACCGGGCCCTGGATGATCCACAGCAGGCCGGCGCCGGCCTTCCGGAGCCCGCCCCTTCCCAATCGGTTCGTAGATGCAGGCAGGAGCGAATAGCGGGCCGCCATCGGCTATAATGGGCCGTTAATCTTCTATAAGCCGCACGTGAAATTGTGCGCGGCGAGGAGTCATCGTGAAAGACGCAATGAGCATGCCGGTGGGCGTGGCCGGCGCCGAAGATCCCCGCGCGGCCGAATCGAACGGAGCCGCCGCCGAAGGCCGCAAGCCGCGCTTCGCCTACAACGATTTGCGGGAGTGGATTCGCGAAGCCGAGAAGCTCGGCGAAATCAAAGTGGTGAAGGGCGCGAACTGGCAGGAAGAGATCGGCATGGCGACCGAGATCGTGCAGCATAGCGATAGCGCGCCGTGCGTGATTTTCGACGAAATCCCGGGATTCGCCAAGGGATTCCGCGTGCTCACCAATTTCTTCGGAGGGAAGCGCAAGAACATGACCATGGGCTTCCCGGCCGGCCTGAACCGCCTGGAGCTGAGCGAGGCGTTTCTCGAAACCTATCTCAAGGACCTGCCGACGATTCCCTATCAGGAAGTGGAAAGCGGCCCGATTTTCGAGAACATTATGATGGGCGACGACGTCGATGTGACGCGCTTCCCCGTGCCTGTCTGGCATGAACGCGATGGCGGCCGCTATATCGGGACAGGCAGTTTTAATGTCACGCGCGATCCCGAAGAAGGCTGGATCAACGTGGGTACCTATCGCGTGATGATCCAGGACAAGAAGACCGTCGGATTCTACATTTCTCCCGGCAAGCACGGCCGCATTCATCGCGACAAGTACCAGGCCCGCGGTGAAATGATGCCCACGGCGATCGTGGTGGGCGGCGATCCTCTGACGTTCCTGATGGGCTGCAGCGAGACGCCTTACGGCACCTGCGAATACGATCTTGTCGGCGCGATGCGTGGTTCGCCGCTCAAAGTCGTGCGCGGCAAAATCACCGGCCTTCCGATTCCGGCCAATGCCGAGATCGTGCTGGAGGGCTTTGTCGATCCCGCCAAGCGCCTGCCCGAGGGACCCTTCGGCGAATGGACCGGTTACTATGCGAGCGACACGCGCCCGGAGCCGGTGCTCGACATTAAAGCGATTTATCATCGCAACGATCCGATCCTGCTGGGCTGCCCGCCGCAGCGTCCGCCGGACGAACTGGCGCGGTATCGGGCGGTCACGCGGTCGCCTCTATTGCGGCAAAGCATCCAACGCGCGGGCGTCCCCGACGTGCATGCGGTGTGGGCGCACGAGGTAGGTACGGCGCGCATGCTGATCGGCATTTCGATCAAGCAGCGCTACCCGGGACACTCCAAACAGGCGGGTCACGTCGCCTCGCAATGCCACGTCGGCGCCTACGCCGGCAAGTACGTGATCGTGGTGGACGAAGATATCGACGTATCCAACCTCGACGAGTTGATCTGGGCGATGCTGACGCGCTCGGATCCGGCGACCTCGATCGATATCATTAAGGGCGCCTGGAGCACGCCTCTCGATCCGCGCCTGACGCCGGAGCAGCGCGCCACGGGTGACTTCACGAACTCCCGCGCCATCATCGACGCCTGCCGTCCGTTCCACTGGCGCGACAAATTCCCGACGGTGAACATGCCGAGCCCCGCGGTGATGAAGAAGGCTCGCGAGAAGTTCGGATACCTGCTCGATTAGCATTGCAGCTAAGCGATGGATCGCGAAATGCGAACGCTTTTGCTCATTTTCGAGGCTCCGCGTGGCTAACGCTCCGGCGGTGCAGATGGACCGAGGCGCGGCGTCTCCGGTCGAGGTCTCGAGAACGGGCCTCGCCAAGACTTTGGGATGGGTGGCGTCGCTAGCGATCCCGGCCGCACTGTGGTTCGCCCCGCTGCCACTGACTTCGGCCTCCAAACACGCGATCGCCATCACCCTGTTCATGATCATCGCCTGGGCGTTCGAGGTGCTGGATCACGGCCTCGTCGGGCTGATGGGCTGCTATCTCTTCTGGGCGCTCGGCGTCGTCAAAGTAGACGTCGCGTTCAGCGGATTCGCCGACGATACGGCATGGTTCGTGGTGGGCGCAATGCTGTTCGGCACCATGGCCGCACGATCAGGCCTGGCGCGCAGACTCGCGTACACGGTGATGGCGGGCATCGGGACGACCTACTCGCGTCTGCTCTTCGGGCTGATCCTCTCCGATTTTCTGCTCACGTTTCTGGTGCCCTCCGGGCCGCCGAGAGTCATCATCATGTCCACCGTTGCGCTGGGCCTCGTCGAAGCGTTCGGCCTCGGCAAAGGCAGCAACGTCGGACGCGGCATGTTCCTGATCCTGACGTACACGGCATCGGTGTTCGATAAGACGATTATCGCGGGGGCGGCGTCGATCATCGCGCGCGGCGCGATCGAAAAATACGGTCACGTGCCGGTGCTCTACAGCAAGTGGCTGATGGCTTACATTCCGTCTGACATTGTGATGATTCTGGTCGCCTGGCGTCTGATGCTGTGGTTCTACCCGCCCGAAAAAGATTCGCTGCCGGGAGGTTCGTCGTTCCTGCGAAGCGAACTGGCAAAGATGGGCGCGTGGACGTCCATGGAAAAGAAATCGCTCGCGCTGATGCTGGTGGCGATTTCCCTGTGGACCACCGATTTCTGGCACCACATCCCGTCTTCCGTGATCGGCTTGGGAATCGGCTTGATCGCGCTGCTGCCGGTGGTCGGTGTGCTCGGCATCGAAGATTTGAAGAGCGTCAACTACATGGTGTTTCTGTTCATCGGCGCAGCGATTAGCATGGGCCGCGTTCTGACCGCCACCAAGAGCCTGGACGTCCTGACCAACGTGCTGTTCGGATGGATGACCCCGCTGCTCGGCAGCACCTTTTTCGCGACGTTCGTCACGTATTGGACGGCCTTCACCTATCATCTTTTCCTGGCGAGCGAGCTTTCCATGCTGGGGACGTCGGTGCCCGTGCTCATGAACTATGCGACCGCGCATCATCTGAATCCGCTGGCGCTCGGCATGGTGTGGACGTTTGCCTGCAGCGGCAAGATCTTTATGTATCAATCCGCCGTGCTCGTCGTCGGATACTCGTTCGGCTACTTCAGCTCGAAGGATTTGTTCCGGCTGGGCTTGTGCATGAGCATTATCGATTCCGTCTTATTGCTGATCGTGGTGCCGTTCTATTGGCCGCTGCTGGGCATCACGAGTTAGAGTAATAAGGGAGCTATGCGGCTGATTGTCGGAATCACGGGCGCCACGGGATCGGTCTACGGGATCCGGCTGCTGCAGGCATTACGTGAAGCCGACGTCGAGTCGCATGTGATCGTCAGCAAGTGGGGCTTGCAAACGCTGCTCCACGAAACCGGTTATTCCCTGGAACAGGTTCGCGATTTGGCAGACGTGTGGCACCAGCCGGGCGACCAGGGAGCGGCGGTTTCGAGCGGCTCGTTCGTCACCGAAGGCATGGTGGTGGCGCCTTGCAGCATGCGGACGCTCGCGGCCATCGCCCACGGCACCGGCGATCACCTGGTGCATCGCGCGGCCGATGTGATCCTGAAGGAACGGCGCAAGCTCGCGCTGGTGGTCCGTGAGTCGCCCTTCAGCGAAGTACATCTGGAGAACATGTTAAAGCTGGCGCGCATGGGCGTGACCATCCTGCCGCCGGTCCCCGCATTTTATAATCATCCGCAAACGATCGAGGAATTAGTGGACCATACGGTCATGCGCATCCTCGATCAATTCGGGGTTCATGTGGATCTGATGCCGCGCTGGGACGGCGAAATGCTGCCCGCCGCGCCGGTGAACAAGTAATAGCTGGAAGGAGCCGGCTCGTATGGATAACAATCTGGAATATAAATTCGTGGATCGCACCGGCGCCACGGCCGAACCGATGAAGCTGATCGCTCCGTTCGTGATTCCGAAGGAAGCGATTGACGCTGAGATCGGACGGCTGGCGTCTCTGCCCGCGCCCGCCAACGGCCGCCGCCAATCGCTCATCGTGAATCCGCACGCGGGCGGGAACGCGTTCGCTCCCGGAACTTCCGTCACGCTGTGCGTGCTGAAGCCGGGCGAACAGACGAAGCCGATCCGCCACAATTCGGCGCTGATCAATTTCTGCATTCACGGCGCGGGGCAGACCCGCATCGATGGCAAGTGCATCAAGTTCGGGCTTTACGACGTGTGGAACACGCCGGGCTGGGCCACTTACGAGAATTACAACGACACCAATGAGCTCCAGGTAAGGCTCATGTACAGCAATGCGGCGCTGCTCGAAAAAATGCAGGTGCACGTGATCGACGAAAATCCTCCCGCGCCGGGTGAGGAGAAAAAAAGCCCGGCGCACACGCAGGATAAGAGCCCGTTCGGAACCTTCCAGCTCACCGAGGACGGCGCCTACCTGATGCCGTACGAGCAGCTGATCAACCCGGAGATGGCCCCGCACAAGGCGTTGTACTTTGAGTGGAAGAAAGTGAAACAGGAACTCGACAAGCTGGCGAGCCTCGGCCAGAGCTATCGGGGACGCCGCCTATATCTCCTCTATAACCCGGCCACGCTGAACACCAACGGCACTACTGCGAATTTCTTCGCCACCATGACGATCCGTCCGGGCAACATCGTCGACCGTCCGCACCGGCACACCTCGTCGGCGATCAACTACTATTTCGCGGGCAGCGGGTACAGTACCGTGGAAGGCAAGCGCTATACATGGAAGGCCGGCGACCTGATGTTCTCGGCTCCCGGCTGGGCGATTCACAATCATGCTTCCAACGCCGATCCGGTTTACGAACTCACCATTCAGGACAGCCCTTTGAACATCTGGATGGGTTCGTCACTGTGGCAGGAGAACCTGGATCACCCCATGGAAGCTCTCGGCTCGACGGGCGGGTTCCAGACCAACCGGCCGTCGTAGAGCGCTACTTGCTCATCCCCTTGTACGCGTAGCGCAGCGCGCGACGTCCGGCGTTGACCTCGCCCATGTAGATATTGCCCTTCGAATCCGTCGCGATGCTATGGATGTGGTAGAAATCGAGCGCGCCGTGGCCTCCGTGGCCTCCGACGAATCCCAGGATCTCCAGTGTCTGCCGATCGATGATCTGGATTTTCTTATTGGTCCCGTCGGGGACGTAAAAGAAGCGCTGCTGTTTATCCGGTGAAAACGCGACGTCGAAGGCGGTGCCTTCGCTGCCCGAGGTCTTGCGCTCGATGTAGCCTTCCTTCACGAATGTGCCATCGAGCTTGAACACCTGCACGCGATTGTTCACGCGATCGCCGACGTACACGAGTCCGTCGTTGGAAATGCGGATGCCATGGACGAGATTGAATTGCGGAGCACCCGGCCCTTCGAAGAAGCGCGTGCGCGGAGCGGCGTCGTCAGGCTTGTTGCCGTACGCACCCCAGGAGCGTTTGTAGGCGCCGGTTTCGCCGTCGTATACGATGACGCGGCGGTTGCCGTACCCGTCGGCGACGAAGACCTCGTTGGTCGGAGGCCACACGACGATGCCCGCGGGACGCCCGAGATTCGCCGTATCGTTATTTCCCTTCGATAGGCCGTGATGCCCGATCTGCATGAGGAACTTTCCGGCACGCGTGAACTTCAGAATTTGCGCGTCTTTATCGCCGTTGCCGCCGACCCATACGTTATCCTTGGCGTCGACGAACACGCCGTGTTCGTTGTCGGGCCACTCATAGCCCTGACCTGGACCGCCCCACGCCTGCACGACGTTGCCCGCCGGATCGAACTCGATCACAGCGGGCGCGGGCACGCAGCAATCGCCCTTGCCGTCGGCCGCATAGCGATCATGTTCGCTGGTGGTGCGGGGCCGGTGGATGATCCACACGTGATCGCGCGAATCGACCGAGACGCCGGAAACTTCGCCCAGGATCCAGTTGTTCGGCAGAGGCTTCGGCCAGTAGGGATCCGCCTCGAATTTCGGCAACGATGTCCCCGGCGCGGCTTCCGTGGACTGGGGCGCGAACTGCATCGCCAACGCGAACGTCGCCGCAACCGCGGCCGTCATGGCAAACGCCGTGCCTACCTGTGTCCGATTCATACGCGCTCCATATCTTACTGCGACGTTCCTTATTGCAACATTGCTTACTGCAAGAGGCCGCCCAGCACGGACAGCGGCACCGCGCCTTCTCGCAGCGCGCGGTCATGGAAATTACGCAGCGTGTAGGCGCTCCCTTGCTCTTTCCTGAATTGTTCGCGCGTATCCAGCCAGCCCTTCCAGCCCGCGAAATACGTCGGCAGCTGACAGGAGGAAAGCTGCGCGCGCTGGAGTTTCGCGGTGGCTTCCTCCTTTTCCTGGTAGGTGTCCTTGATCATCAAGTCCAGCGCCTGCTGGTCGGTCATGCCCATGGTTTGGAGCCGGACATCCAGGATCGTGTTGGCGATGCCGCGCAGCATCTGTTTCAACATGGTGAGCCGCATGCCCGGCTGGCCGGCCATGTACCCTTCGTCGGACATCATCTGCTGCGTGTAGAACGCCCAGCCTTCCACATAAGGTCCGCTGCCGTAGACGTCGCGCAGGACTCGACGCGATTGCGGTTGCACGTCGTCGGCGTATTCGAACTGCACGTAGTGGCCGGGCATCGCTTCGTGTATGGTGAGCTGCTGCAGCCCGAAGCGATTGTACTCCCGGAGCTTCGATTCGATCCGTTCTTTCGTCCACGTCTTGGGGATGGGCGTGACCCAGTAAAACGCGCCCAGTTGCGGCTCGAGCGCCGGCGCCGGGTTAAAGCCGCCCACCGCGTAAATTCCGCGAATGAATTCGGGAGTTTCCGTGACTTGCAGATTCGCTCGCGTCGGCAGCGTCACCAGTCCTTTTTCTGTCACGAAGGCAGTTGCCTGCGCCAGAGTCTTCCGCGCCTCGTCCATATACGTCGCGGGCGTCGCGTGCTCTTTTGCAATTTCATTCAGGGCCTGTTCGACGGTCTTGGGCGCGGCAAGCCTGGTCATCTCCGCGCGCGTCGCCTGCAATTGCGTCTCGGCTTCGGCGAGCAATTGTTCGGGCGATTTGCCGACGGCGAGTACATATTCGAACTTTTTCGCGTATTTTTCCTTGCCCAGGCGCCAGTCGCCGGGTTTTTTGGACAGGTCGTCCTTCAGGAACTTGTTGAAGTCGCGCAGCGCCGCGATCGCCGTGCCGGCGGCCTGGTTGTAGCGGGCTTTCTGCGCTTCCGGAGCCGCCGCACGCAGCGTCTTGTCGATCAAGTCGATATTTCCCTGGTTTTCTTCCCGCGCTACACGATTCCACACTTCGGGAGCGTCGGTCAGGTTGGCTTTGGCCTGCTCGAAAAGCGCCGGCATCTTTTCCAGGCGGCTGGCGATGTCTCCAAAGCGCTTCTCCACCGGCGCGTAATTGAGCATGTAGCATTCAAACAGCGCGTTGCCGGCGAGCTCGACGTAAACCGTCGGATTGTGCTTGAAGCTCTGGATCGAATTCAGCTCCAGCAGGCTCAAGCCGATGTTGTTCTTCATGATGTCGGCGTCGGCAGATTGTTCTTTGTCGAGCGTTTTCGGATCGAGCAGAGACACGCGGCTTTGCATCTCCGTGTAGAAATCGCGAGAGGCCTGGATGCCGGCCGCGCTGTAGTCGTCCAACAGCCCGTCGAGCGCGACGCCGTTATGGATGTGATAGCCGGCCTGAGTCGCGTTAGAAGGCGACAGCGCAAGACTGCCATAAACGAAATCCGACGTCAGCTTGTCGAAATCCGGCGCCGTCTTTCGCGGGTTCCCGCAGCTCACGGCGATCAACCAGCTCAGCGCGGCGCAAAGGAGGGGGAGAGAGATCCGGGCGTGCATAATCGGCCTGCCTCATTATCGTATCTGCTGGCGGAAGCCGGGAAGATGCCGGTCCCTATGCCAGGTATGTCAGGATTGAACCGGCTTGTCGCGGCCGAGCACCCGGTCCATGCTCCATGCCCCGCCGCCCGACGTCGCCAGGTACAGGTAAAGGAAACAATAGAGCACCGCCGGCTCTCCTCCGTTCACCATCGGCACAAGCATGTTTCCGTTCCGCGCAACATGGCCTATGAAGTACGCGGCCGCCATCTCCCCCGACAGAATGAATGCGACCGGCGATGTGAACAGGCCGAGAATCATAAAGACACTGCCGACCGTTTCGATCCAGCCCGCCGTTTTGAGCATCAGGAGGAGGTTCGCCGGAAGTTGGGGCGGCAGCCCTCCAAACACCCCGACGGCTTTTTGAAGGCCGTGCGCCAAGAATACAAACGCCGCGATGATGCGCAGTATCGACAGCACCCGCGGTTGAAACCGTGACAGCATACGCCTCCTGAATCCGCGCTCCCGCCGCCGGTTTCGCGGGAGCGCCGGATCGTTCACTATAACCCAACTTCAGGGGTAATTCGCAAGGTTCGCCGGCAACTTTCGGCGGGAGCGAGCTTACCCGCGCGAGCCTCTTCCACGACGCGAAACCGACGGTGTGGAGACTGACGTGAAGACAGGAGTGCTTTCGAGCCGGGGACGTGATATGCTTAGCGGCGGTTTTTTAGGGGTTTTGAAAAGATCGATCGTAACAATGGGAGGACTGCGATGTTGGTCAATTTCAGATTCGTGGGACGATGCCTGCTGCATGTGTGTGTTGGGGTTGTTCTCGCCAGCTTCGGCGGAATCGAGCGTCTAGCGGCGCAAGGAACCACGGCAACCATTCTGGGAACCGTGACGGACGCAACGGGAGCGGCCATCCCAGATGCCGCGGTTCAAGTCAAAAACGTCGGCACCGGGCAGACCCAGAACGTGCAGAGCGACGCGCAAGGCCGCTACCGGGCTCCGGATTTGATCGTCGGCGATTACTCAGTACAGGCCTCCAAGGGCGGATTCGCGACGGTGGTCCGGACGGGGATCACGCTTACGGTCGGCAGCCAGAACGTCGTTGACTTCTCGCTCGCCGTCGGGCAGACACAACAAACGGTGACCGTGGAAGGCCAAGTCACCCAGGTGGACACCACGTCGTCCACGGTCGCCACGCTGACGAGCCAGACCCAGATGCGCGAACTACCGTTGAACGGACGCAATTTCGAGCAGTTGATCCAGCTCGCGCCAGGCGTGCAGAACTACTATGCGGGCAGTTCCGGCACCAACATGCGCGAAGGACGGGACGCCTCCATCTCGATTGCCGGCGGCCGGCCGGAGGGGCAGGCTCTCCTCATGGACGACCAGAGCCTGGAGACATTTTACAATCGCGGCCTCGGTTCGATCACCGGTTCCTCGCTGGGAGTGGATGCCATCGGCGAGTTTCAGACCCTGACCAATACCTACAGCGCGCAGTTCGGCGGCAGCGGGGCGGTCATGAACGCGGTGAGCAAATCCGGCACCAATAGTTTTCATGGCTCGGCTTACGAGTTTCTGCGCAATAGCGCCATGGATGCGCGGAACTTCACCGATCCGTCAACGGTGCCCTCATTTCGCAGAAATCAGTACGGCGGGACACTCGGAGGTCCCATCAAGAAGGATAAATTCTTCTTCTTCGTGAACTACGAAGGCATCCATTTCGCGCAGGGCTTCTCGCAGATCGTGACGGTTCCTATCGCCCGAGCCTCCACCTCGACGAACCCGCAAACGGCGGCCGCGGTCGACGCGGTGCTGGCTCTTTATCCCGCGCCGCAGTTCAACATCAACCCCACCGCCGGGACAGGTCAGGCGACGGTGGTCGCGAATCAGCCCGCTCATGAAAATTACATCCTGGGACGGGCCGATTACAACATTTCGGATAAGGATTCTTTCTTTGCTCGCTACTTTGACGATCTCCAGAACGAGGTCTACCCGTTCAGCGGCTCCAATCTGGCCCTGGAGCCGGAAAACGAGAATGGAGGCAACCAGTTTTTCAGCATGGAGGAGCGGCATATTTTCTCTCCGACGGTTGTGAACGTCTTGCGCGGATCGTTCTCCCGCACGAACGCCGCGTCTTCGGCCGGGCTGACCCATACGGCGCTGCAGATGTATCCGGGATCGAATCGGCCCGACGCCTCTATTACGGTCGGCAGCGGCGTCACCGGGATCGGCACGGGCGGTGCGTCACCCGAGCCCGAGAGCCAGATTCAGAACCGCTTTTCGGAAGGCGACGACATCGCCTGGACCAAGGGAGCCCACAATTTAAGATTTGGCGCGTCGGTCGACCGGGTCCAGTCCCATGTGTATTGGCCGTTCCAGGGACAATCCACCTGGACGTTCGGCAGCCTTCCCTTGTTTCTCGCGGGAACCGCAACCGCGGCGACGGGAGTCCTGAACACGCCCGACAATAATCCCGTACGCGACTACCGGGAAATCGACTTCGTGTTCTACGGACAGGACGATTGGAAGGTGAATTCGAAACTGACTGTGAACCTGGGATTGCGGTATGAGCCGATGACCGATCCGATCGAGGCTCATAACAACCTCTTCACCATCCCCAACTATCTGACGGACACCAACTGGACGAATGTTTCGAACGTGATGCAGACCAATCCGTCCTGGAAGAATTTCGATCCGCGTTTCGGCTTCGCCTACGATCCCTTCAAGGATCACAAGACGTCCATCCGCGGCGGATTCGGAATGTTCCACGAGGTGTTGGGCGCGGGCGTGTGGGGCATCGGGTTTATCAATTCCAAACCCTGGAACATCCTCTCCCAAGGAAATGGCACTCCCTCGATCCCGTTCCAAAATCCGTCCATTGACGGAGGAGCTCCACCCTTATCGCTGGGGAGCGCTGCGCCACCCCTCCCGAGCGTGAGCATTGGCTACGCTTGGCAAATCAACCGGACTCCTTACATGGAACAGTACAATCTCAACATTCAGCGGGAGATTGTCGCAGGCACCGTTCTCTCCGTCGGCTATGTCGGGTCCCACGGCGTGAACCTGATCACGGGATCGGAGCAGAACCCAGTCCCCTATAGCGTCGATTCGAACGGCGTGTACCACTTCGCCCGCACCACCGTCGGGAGCGATCGAATCAACCCCGCTCTGGCGGGCTTCTCGCTGGGCGTGCCGGGAACAAACTCCCGTTACAATTCCTTGCAGGCCACTGTGAATCGCCGCATGACGCACAACTTCCAGGCGCAGGTGTCCTACACGTATTCGAAATGTTTGGGGACAGGCGACGCCGTTCTCGGCTCTCTCTCCGGGAACGCTCCCACGCTGTATTCCAATCCACACTACTGGCAGGCCGATTATTCGGTTTGCGGCTACAACGTTACCCAGGCGCTGAGAGTCAACGGCCTGTACGACTTGCCCTTCCACGGGAACCGCGTGGTGGAGGGCTGGCAGCTCAGCGGAATTCTGTCGGCCAGTTCCGGTCTGCCTTTCAACGTCACTGATGGCGTGGATCAAAGCAATCAGGTGAATGGCACGCCGCGCCCCGACTACGCGCCCAACAATCCGGCCGTCACCGTCAACGGCGTCAGCTACCCGGCCTGCAACAACAATCCTTATGTCCGGACCGTGGGCATGTGGTACAACCCGAACTGCTTTAGTCAGGAAGCGTTCGGCACGCTCGGCAATTTCTCGCGAGAAGGCTTGTATGGTCCCGGCCTGACCAACCTGGACTTCGCCGTCCTGAAGAGCACCAAGATCCGCGAAAACATGAATCTTCAGTTCCGCGCCGAATTTTTCAATATCCTGAATCACACTAACCTGTCCTATCCGGCGTCCGCCGAATTTACGGGCACGCCCTCGCCGACCGCGATCCTGGGCCACAACGCGCAAGCCGGTGTGATTACGACCTACGCCTCGCCTTCGCGCGAGATTCAGCTCGGATTGAAGCTAATTTTCTAATCCGCGGTCACCGAAAACCAAGCGACGCGAACGGATGCCGGCAAGGCTTGCCTGCCGCACCGATTCGCGTCGTGTCGATTGCCGCGCGATGCGTTAGCGAATCATCCCCGCACGTGGATGCCAACGACAGGGCAGCCTCGGATCGCTTTTCGCCGCTGCTTGAACGTGATAGACTACACCCCAGCTTTTCTCGCTCGCTATAAAGCTTCAGGAGGTTTTCATGAAACCAGTACTTCGCTTTTTGGCTCTGCTGATCTTCGCCTGCGGCATTACCTGGGCCCAAGGCACCGCGCAGATGCATGGGACTATTCAGGACGCCACCGGCGCAGCTGTCCCCGGAGCCGAAGTAAAGGCCATCCAAACCGATACCGGCTTAGCGCGCACGGCGACCACCGGCGCGGCCGGCGAATACGTTTTGACGCCGCTGCCGATCGGACCGTATCGCATTGAGGTCACCAAGGAAGGTTTCACCAAAGCAGTCCAGACAGGCATCGTGCTGCAGGTCAACACGGACCCGGCCGTCGACGTGGCCCTTAAGGTGGGCGCGGTCACCGAACAGGTCAGCGTCGAGGCGAATGCGGCGCTGGTCGAGACGCGCAGTTCCGGCATCGGCGAGGTGGTCCAGAACCAGCGCATCGTCGAGCTTCCTCTCAATGGGCGCAACGTATCGGACCTCATCGGCCTGGGCGGCGCTTCCGTGCAGACGGGGACTGCACAGACCCGCTGGTTCAGCGGCCTGCCGGTGATCAGCATCGGTGGAGGCGTCGCGGCGGGCGGAGCCGGAGGGTCAAGTCTTCTCAGCACCGAATACATTTTGGATGGGGCGAGTCATCTCAGTTATCTCAACGGCACCACCATGCCGATTGCGTTTCCGGACGCCGTTCAGGAATTCAAGGCGGAGACCAGCGGCCAGACCGCGCAGCGCGGCGCGTCGACCTCCGTCAGCATCGTGACCAAATCGGGCACCAATAACTTCCATGGCGACGTTTTCGAGTTCATCCGCAACGACGGCTTCGGCAGCGCCCGCGAATACTTCTCCACCGTCCCCAGCACCTACAAACGCAACCAGTTCGGCGGAACCTTCGGCGGCCCCATCAAGAAGGACAAGCTTTTCTTCTTCGGCGGATATCAGGGCACCACCATCCGCCAGACGACTCCGGCGAACGCCATCGTTCCCACGGCCCAGCAGCTGGCGGGTAATTTCGGCGGTGGATGCTTTGGAACCCTGAAGAGCGGCTTGATCAATAACGTTCCGGGCACGAGCACCACGGTAGGCGCCGGTAACATTCTCAATCCGGCACAGTTTGACTCACAGTCGGTGTACATCGCCAAGGCGTATGTGAACAATCTGGGCGGTCTGCCGGTGGGACCCTGCGGCCAGGTTTCCTACCAGGTGCCGACGCACGAAAATGACGGCCAGTACACGGGCAAGTTCGACTATCAGCTCAGCGACAAGCAGTCCTTGTTCTTGCGCGTTCTCGAAAGCAAAGTGAGTTACCCGTCCGCACTGGGCGGCTGCACTTTCAGTACTTCCACGCTGACGCTCGGCGGCAGCTGCCTTTCGAACAACATGCTGAATTCGGGGGTGACCGGCGAAAACCAACTCGCGAGTTCGGCGGCCATCGGAGATACATACGTCATCAGCCCCAACGTTGTGAATTCGGCCCGGCTGGCGTTCAATCGCACGGCAGCCGCCCTGACCAGTCCCGACCTCTTCACGCTGTGCGACGCCGGCGTGGGCGGCGGTTCCCAGGGTTCCAGCGGCTACTGGTGTGGCGGCACTCCCGGACAGCTTTCCGGCGGCACGGTCGGCAGCTGGTCGTTCGGCACGGGCTTGGGGAACGGCGACTTCTGGAACGGCCAGGACTTCGCCTTTAACGATGACGTGAACTGGTTGAAAGGCGCTCACCAGATGACCCTCGGTTTCAGCTTCCTGCAGGGCCGCGTCGACGAGTTCAATCATTTTGCTCCGGCCGGCACCAATTTGTCGTTCTCGGGTTCCAGCACGGGGTCGCCCCTGTCCGATTTCATGTTCGGCGACCTCTCTCAGATGTTGCAGGGCCTTCCGAATGCATACTCGTCGCGCCAGAACATGGTCGGCCTTTATTTCACCGACACCTGGCGCATCAATTCCAGGCTGACGTTTAACTTCGGCATTCGCTGGGATCCCTACCTGCCGCAGTCGGTCTCCAACGGACAGATTTCGAATTTCAACATGGCTCGCTATTTGGCTGGAACCAAGAGCACGGTGTTCACGAACGCGCCTCCCGGATTCTACTTTCCGGGAGATCCTGGTTTCCCGGATAAATCGTCGGCCAACGCGCAGTGGATGCACTTCGATCCCCGCGCCGGAATCGCCTGGGATCCCAAGGGCGACGGCAAAACGTCGATCCGCGCCTCCTATGCGTTCGGCTATGCGTACCTGCCGGGTATCGCCCACGAAGACGAAGGCGGCTCGAACCCTTGGGGCGGACGCGTGACGCTGGTGTCGCCCGTGGGCGGCCTGGCGAATCCTTGGTCGGGTCAAGCCGGCGGCAATCCTTATCCGTATGGGGTCACGCCGAATGTGACGTTTCTCCCCGGCGGCAACTACATGTATACGGATTACAATCTTCCGGCCACCACCACCTATTCCTGGAATGTCGCGGCCCAGCGGCAGATCGGGTCTACCTGGGTCGCCTCGGTAACCTACATCGGAAGCCGCGTGCAGCATTTGTACATCAACCAGGCCATCGATTACGCGCAGAATGTGGGCAATGTGGTCAGCAGCGGTTGCGCCCCGACGGCGATCACCTGCACCTCCACCGCCAACACGCAGGCGCGCCGCGTGCTCTCACTGCAGAATGGCGTGATCAATCCCAACGGCGCTTTTGTCAGCGTGATGGACACCTGGTATCCCTACGGCACGCAGCTTTACGACGGCATGCTTTCCTCGCTGCAGAAGCGATTCAGCAAAGGCGTGAGCATGAGCGCCAATTGGACCTGGTCGCATTGCATCGGCTATTTCCAGGGCTTTAATTCCAAGCCGGAGGAGACCGCGACGAACCCGTACAATCCGCTGGGAGACCGCGGCGACTGCGACAGCGACCGGCGTCATATCGTCAATCTGACGGCCGTCGCGGTGACGCCCAAGTTCGCCAATAAAATGATGTCCACGGTGGTGAGCGGCTGGCAGCTGGCCGGAATCTACAAGTACCTGTCCGGCTCACCGTTCGCCGTCCAGGACGGCACGGCGGTCGATGGCGAATTATCCGGTCTGAACCACCAGCGTCCGAATCTGGTGAATCCGACGGATGTCTACACGGGGCAAACCTGCGGCGGCTGCTTCTTCATCAATAAATCCGCATTCGCGGCGCAGTCGCTCGCGGCAGGGACGCTCGGAACCGTCGGCAATCTCGGATGGAACAGCGTGATCACGCCGCCCTATTGGGATCTGGATCTCGCGCTCTCCCGCGATTTCCGGCTCCACGAGAGCGTCACGCTGCAGGTGCGCGCCGACGCGTTCAATCTGGTGAACGCGTTCGTGCCCGCGTTCAACGGGACCAACCCGGCGGTGCAAGCAAACACCGCCCAGCCCACGTCGCTGGCGACTCCGGCGGAAGCCGCTTTGAACAATGCGCAGTTCGGGCAGATCCTGAACGCCTTCCCGACCCGGAAGATTCAGTTCGCCATGAAACTGACTTTCTAAATTCTCACCCGGCGGAGGGGCCTGGACTCGTCGAGCACCCCTCCACGTGGACGAAGCACCGCGCATTGGAGTATACTCAACAACCGAATCCACCGCAGGGAGAATCACGATCATGAGAGCCGATTTTTCGAATCCGTCGCGCCGCGACCTGATGAAAGCTTTAGCCGCCGGCGGCGCCGCTGCGATGGCCGCGGAGAAGCTGCTCGCCGGGGAAACCCCCACGAAGTCGGTAGCCAAAGGCGGCCGCATCGACGTGCATCATCACACGTCTCCGCCAGCCCTGCGCCAGGGCCCGGGACGCGCGGGACGCCGCGAGTGGTCGCCCGAGTATTCGCTCGAAATGATGGACAAGAACGATATCGCGGTCGCCATCCTGACGATGACGCAGATGGGCAATCTGCTCTACGACAACACGGAAAAGGGCCGCAAAAACGTGCGCCTGGGCAACGATTACGGCGCCAAGGTGATGGCCCAGTATCCCAAGCGGTTCGGGCTGATGACCGGCGTGCCGCTGCCCGATATCGACGGCGTCATGAAGGAAATCGAGTACGGTCTCGACACGCTGAAGGCCGACGGCATCGGAATTTATACCAACGATAATCAGACGCGCTGGCCCGGCGACAAGTACTTCGATCCGATGTGGAAGGAACTCAACCGCCGCAAGGCCGTCGTGTATATGCATCCGCTCGCGCCGCCCTGCTGCGTCAATCTGAACGACGACGTTCCTTCGGCCATGAACGAATATGATTTCGACATCACGCGCGCCTGCACCAGCATTCTGGCCAACGGCGTCCTGCATAATTACCCCGACGTCAAAATCATCATTCCGCATTCCGGCGGCACCATGCCGATGATCGCCGGGCGCATCAAGGACCGTTACGCGCTGACCAAGAACCCCGGCCGCGATTCCTTCATCCCCAACGGGGTGATCGCGGAGCTGCAGAAGTTCTACATCGATATCGCGCACGCGTCGTTCCCCTATCCGATGGCCGCCATGATGAAGTTCGCGCTGCCGGATCACGTTATGTTCGGAACCGACTTTTCGCCCGAGCCGATGGAATCCACGGTCAACGAGATTCCCAAGCTGGGCCTTTCCGACAAGCAGTGGAGAGCCATCGACCGGGAAAATGCCGAAAAGTTATTCCCGCGGTTCAAAGTAGCGTCTTAGTTCCCAGGAGCGCACTGCGCGCGGGGAGCTCTCGCCGAGAAGCGTGGACAAATGCGCCGCGCGATTTTTACGAAGGAGTATCGCCATGAATTTCCCATATGCGTCCGGCCTTTCCCGGCGTGACCTGCTCCGGGCGCTTGCCGCGACCGGCGCGGTTGTCCTGCCCTCCAGCCAGTTGACCGCTCAGGAGAAAAAGAAGAAGGTTGCCAATGGACGCCGTATCGACGTGCATCACCATATGCTGCCTCCCTTCCAACCGAATATGACGGCGCGGAAGTACACGCCCCAGGTATCGCTCGACGAGATGGATCGCTTCGGCACCGAATCGGCGGTGCTTTCGTTGACGGTGGCCGCCGAGTATCTTTACGATGGCACCGACAAGGCCATCAAGTTCGCGCGCGAGGCCAACGAGTATGGCGCCAAGGCCATGCAGATGAATCCGAAGCGGTTCGGATTCTTCGCGTCGCTGCCCGCCAAAAGCGTGGACGCGACCATGAAGGAAATCGAATACGCTTTCGACACGCTGAAATGCGACGGCGTCTCGCTGTTTACCAACACGGGCGATAAGTGGTGGGGCGATCCGATGTTCCAGCCGATGTTCGACGAGCTGAACCGCCGCAAATCGGCCCTCTTTTTTCATCCCACCGTCGCGAACTGCTGCCACAACCTCGCGGGAGTGGGCGACGGCGTGGTCGAATTCGATTTCGACACCACGCGCACAGTCGTCAGCCTGCTCTTCAACGGCGTGCTGACGCGCTGCCCGGATATCAAGTGGATCATCAATCACTCCGGCGCGGCGATTCCGACGCTGGCCGGGCGCATTAAGGATCGCGTTCCGGGCGCCGGCAGCACCAAGAACGGGAAATTCAATCCCGACGCGGGTACCAGCGACAAAGTTCCCCAGGGCGCCTGGTTCGAATTGAAGCGCCTCTATTACGAATGCGCCCACGCCACTTATGCGATGCCCATCGCCGCGCTGCGCGAGTTCGCGCCTTCCACGCAATTTATGTTCGGCACGGATTTCCCGATCGAGCCCACCGAATCCACTGTGTACAATCTGGCGGATCGGAAACTCCCGGCCGCCGTGGAGCACGCCCTCGATCGCGGCAACGCAGAGCGGTTGTGGCCCAAGTTCAAAACCTCCTAGTCACGAAGGGATCGGGCCATGAGCCATCCTAACCATCCTGGGGCTGGAATCTCGCGCCGCAATGCTCTCAAGGCGCTTGCGGCGGGCGCGGCGCTGACGCCAACGAGCAGTCTCTGGGCGCAGAGACAGAGGCCCGGGCGCATCGACGTGCATCATCACCTTTTTCCGCCCGCTTACATGGCCGCCATGGAAGCGGAGATGAAGGCGACTGGCTTCACGCCGCGCCCATGGACGCCGCAGACTTCCATCGAGCTGATGGACAAGCACGGCGTGGCGACGGCCATGCTTTCGCCGGTCCAGCGCCTGGTGCTCGATTCCATGAGCGACAAGAGCGAGCGGGCGCGCAAGCTGGTGCGCATCAACAACGATTACAACGCGCAACTGGTGCGCGATTATCCGGGGCGCTTCGGATTATTCGCCGCGCTCCCTCTGCCCGACGTCGAAGGCAGCCTCAAGGAAATCGCCTACGCGTACGACACTCTGAAAGCCGACGGCATCGGGCTGTGGACCAGCTATCTTGATAAATGGCCGGGCGATCCCGCCTTCGCTCCCGTGTTTGAGGAATTGAACCGCCGCAAAGCCGTTGTGTTCTACCACCCCGCCGCCGCGTCCTGCTGCCGCAATCTGATTCCGGAACTCTCGATTTCCGGCATGATCGAATACGATCTCGATACCGCGCGCTGCGCGGAGAGCCTGCTCGTCGGCGGAACTCCTGGAAAGTTTCCGGACGTTCGTTTCATCTTTTCGCACTCCGGCGGAGCCATCCCCACGCTCGCCGCGCGCATGATCGACGATTATCCGAAGGCGCTGCTCAATCGGCTTCCGCACGGCGTCGAATACGAATTTCGCAGATTTTACTACGATACCGCGCACGCGAGCAAAGTGCCCGCGCTCGACGCGCTGAAGGATATCGCGCCAGTTTCACAGATCCTCTACGGAGCCGATGTTCCCCTGCGGAGTTACGAGCTGACCGACGAGGGCCTTGAAGTTTATCCCGGGTTTTCGCCGAAGGATTGGGAAGCGATCAATCGCGGCAACGCTGAGAAATTATTCCCGCGCCTGAAAGCGTAGGACCTCGACTTGGCGCGGGCCGCCAGGCCTGCTGTGTCGGCATTCATGCCGACATTTCTTCCGGTGGGCAGCTAACCCCGAGTACTTTTCGGCCCGCTCGATCACTCTCGCGGTTCCGAACGGAAGCCGCGCAAGAGTCGCCTACTGAACCGCGAATGTCAATGAGCGGGCCGGACATTCTTGACCCACCAGTCCGTGGTTTGGGCTACATTAGACGCTGTGCAGAGACAAACCGAACAGGATATGCGTCCTCTCGTCGGATGGCTCTTTCTCGCGCTGGTAGCGATCGGGGTGGTACGTGGACTTGTTGGTTCAAGGGAGTTCTACGGGCGCTTCGATGCTGCTTACTCCCTGGCCTTTGGCTTTGAGTTCCTTGCATTGGCGGCAACCGGGCGACGATTTGCTTGGGCAAAGTCCGGAGTAAGGCCGATGCCCCTATGGATTGCGCGGGCGTTCTTCCTCGCCTTCGGAGGATTTTCTTTTTGGGCGGCGTACGAAGTGCTCCCTAGGTGACAGCGCCCGCTGTCGAGTCTAATATGTAGCAGTGGAATCTCAGCTGATGACGAACAGCAATTCCTTCGCGTCCACCGTCTGCCCCGGCTGCGCGAGCTTCTGCGTGATCTTGCCGGTGACCGGCGCGTAGATCGTCGTCTGCATCTTCATCGCTTCGAGCACGAGAAGTCTTTCGCCCTTCTGCACCGGCTGATTGAGCTCCACCGCGACCGCGGCAATCATCCCCGGCGTTGGCGCGCCGACTTGCCCCGGCTGGTTCGGATCCGCCGATTGCTTCTCCGACGCCGTCGCGCGAATAGAGCTGTCGCGCACGTTGACCTCGCGAGGCTGGCCGTTCAGCTCGAAGAACACGGTGCGATGTCCGTCGGGACGCGGATCGCTCGTTGTCAGATACTTCACCACCAACGTTTTGCCCGGCTCGATCTCGACCGAAATTTCCTCGCCGGTCTTCATCCCATAGAAAAATTGCGCGGTCGGGATCACGTCCACGTCGCCGTAGGTCTGCGCCGCTCGTGCGAATTTCAGGAACACATCCGGGTACATCAAATAACTGAGAACTTCGTCGTTCGAAGGCCGCCGGTTGATCTTCTTCTCGATCAGGTCGCCTGTCTCGGTAAGATCCGCGGGCTTCATGTGCGCGCCGGGGCGTCCATGCGAGGGCTTTCCGCCTTTGAGAATAATTTTCTGGATTTTCTTCGGCCATCCTCCAGCCGGGATTCCCAAAGCTCCCTGGAACATCTCAATTACGGAATTCGGCAAGGTCAGCGTGTGATTCTCATCCAGCCGTTCAAACTCGGAAACGGTCATGCCGTGTGTGACCAGGAAGATCGCCATGTCGCCGACGACTTTGCTCGATGGCGTCACTTTGACGATGTCGCCGAACGCGCGATTGACGTCCGCATATGTGCGCGCGATGTCCGGCCACCGCTCGGCGAGGCCCATCGATTCGGCCTGTGCCCGTAAATTCGTGTATTGGCCGCCCGGCATTTCGTGGAGATAGACGTCGGCGAGCCCTGAATTCGGCGCGTCATCGAAAGGCGCGTAATAGGAGCGCACCACTTTCCAGTAAGCCGAGTAATCGTTCAGAGCGGCGGCATCGATCTCGGTATCGCGTTTCGTATTCGCCAGCGCCGCCGCGATCGAGTTCATGTTCGGCTGGCTGGTCGTCCCGCTCATCGAGGCTACCGCCGCATCCGCGACGTGCACGCCCGCTTCGCTCGCCTTCAGAATCGACGAAGCGTTGAGGCCACTGGTGTCGTGTGTGTGGAAATGGATCGGCAGCCCGACTTCTTCCTTCAGCGCTTTGACCAATTTCTCGGCTGCATAAGGCTTGCATAATCCAGCCATGTCCTTGATGGAGAGGATGTGCGCGCCCTGGCGCTTCAACTCCTGCGCCATTTCGACGTAATATTTCAGCGGATATTTATCGCGCTTCGGATCCAGGATGTCGCCGGTATAACAGATCGCGGCTTCGCAGATTTTGCCCGTTTTACGCGTCGCCTCCATGGCGATCTTCATGTTCGACGCGATGTTGAGCGAATCGAAAATGCGGAAAATATCGATGCCCTGCGCGGCTGCTTCCTTGATAAACTCGCGCACCACGTTATCGGGATACGCGGTATAGCCGACCGCGTTCGCCCCGCGCAGCAGCATCTGGAGGCAGATATTCGGAACCAGTTCGCGCAGGCGGCGCAGGCGTTTCCAGGGATCTTCGAGCAGGAACCGCATGGAGACGTCGAACGTCGCGCCGCCCCACGCTTCCAGACTGTACAGATTTGGCAGACGCTTCGCCACGAGGCTCGCAATCGCGGCCATATCGTAGGTCCGCATGCGCGTGGCCATCAAAGATTGATGTGCGTCGCGGAAAGTCGTGTCCGTCATCAGCAGGCGCTTCTGCGATCCCGTCCACTCGGCGAATTTCTCCGCGCCGAGTTTCTCCAGAAGCTGACGAGTCCCGGGCGGCGGCTCCCCGGCGGCAATCGCCGGCACGGGCGCGCGCCTCAACTTTTCGGGAATCTTCTTTCCTTTCACTTCCGCGTTGCCGTTGACGATCACTTCGGCGAAGTAGTGCAGGATCTTGGTCGCGCGATCGCGCCTCTGCGTGAAACGGAACAGCGCGGGCGTTTCGTCGAGAAATCGCGTGGTCACCTCGCCGCTTTGAAAGGTCGGGTGATTCACCACGTTTTCGAGGAAAGGAATATTGGTCTTGACGCCGCGCACGCGGAACTCCCGCAGCGCGCGATCCATGCGCTGGCAGGCTTGCGGGAAATCGCGGCCCGATGCCGTGATCTTCACCAGCAGCGAATCGTAATACGGGCTGATCACCGCGCCGCCGTACGCCGAGCCGGCATCCAGGCGTACGCCGAATCCGCCCGGAGAACGGTACGTGTGGATCTTTCCGTAATCGGGCGCGAAGTTATTCGCCGGATCTTCGGTGGTGACACGGCACTGGAGCGCGTAGCCATACAGCGGCATGCGCGCCTGCTCCGGCAAATTCATATCCGGACCGTGCAAGGATTTTCCTTGCGCGACCAACAATTGCGCCCGCACCAGGTCGATGCCGGTAACCACTTCCGTCACCGTGTGCTCCACCTGAATGCGCGGATTCACTTCGATGAAGAACCACTCGTTGGTCTCCGTATCGAGCAGGAACTCGACCGTGCCGGCGTTGAAATAGCCGGCCTTTTTCGCGAGCCTCACGGCCGCGTCGCAAATCTCCGTTCGGACTTTGGGATCGAGTCCCACCGCCGGCGCGACCTCCACGGCCTTCTGATGGCGCCTCTGCACCGAACAATCGCGCTCGTACAGGTGCACGATGTTGCCGTGGAGATCGCCCAGAATCTGCACTTCAATGTGGCGCGGCTTGCGTATGAAACGCTCCAGGAACATCGCGCCGTTGCCGAACGCCGCAGCGGCCTCGCGGCTGGCCTCGTCGAACTTGCTAATCAGATCCGCCGGTTTTTCCACCACCCGCATGCCGCGGCCGCCGCCTCCGAACGCCGCTTTCAGGATCAGCGGGAAGCCGATTTTTTGCGCGGCCTTTTCGACCTCCGCGCGCCCTTCGACGTGAGTCTCCGTACCCGGGATGATCGGGACACCCGCCGCCTCGGCCAGCTTCCGGGCCGCAGTCTTATCGCCCAGCAGTTCGAGCAGTTCCGCGCTCGGGCCGACGAACGTAATGCCGGCTTCCTTGCAGGCGCGCGGCAACGCGGGATTCTCCGACAGGAAACCGTAGCCGGGATGAATCGCGTCGACGCCTTTCTCCTTGGCGAGGGCGACGATTCCAGCGACGTCCAGGTAGGCTTCCACCGGACCTTTGTTCGCGCCGATTTCGTACGCTTCATCCGCCTTGAAGCGATGCAGGGTGAGGCGGTCTTCCTTCGAATAAATCGCGACCGTGCGCAAGCCGAGTTCCGTGGCCGCGCGCATAATGCGGATGGCGATTTCACTCCGGTTCAGTGCAAGTACTTTTTGCATAAAGAGAGTTATTTGGACGTGCAGACGGGGCGTCGTGGACTAAGCGCGAATCATCGGCAATTGCCGCGGCGCGTTTTGCGGCGCGCTTCCGGGGCAGCATGTTCGCCGGTAATGCAAAGCTGATTCTTGTAGTGTACGACGCCACAAGGCGAAGTGTCCCTGAGTTCGTGTTTTTTGGGTATGTGCGGCCGACGCCGCAGCCGGCCTTGACACTGACGTTGCAACTTGTTAACAATAACGAGGTTGTATACTCGGTTCCATGTCTCAAAAACGGGAGGAATCGGCGTGCGAAGTGCGATTTATTTCGGTGTGAGGTCGGTGTTCATGAAAAACGCTCGTTTTGCTGTGATTTTACTCGGTACGGCCGCAGCCTTGTGCTCGGCGGCCAGCATCCCCAACGTCACTTTCAACAAGGACGTGTTACCCGTTCTCCAGAAGCGTTGCCAGGAATGCCATCGCCCCGGCGAAATCGCTCCCATGTCGTTCATGACTTATGAGGCCGCAAGGCCCTGGGCCAAGGCCATGAAAGCCGCCGTGCTAACCAAAAAGATGCCGCCGTGGTTCGCCGAGGACGGCTCGCTTCCGCTGGCGCACGACCGGACCTTATCGCAGGCTGAGGTGCAGGCCATCGTCGCCTGGGCCGACGGCGGCGCCGTCGAGGGGGATGCCAAGGATAAACCCGCGCCGCGCGAGTTCGTCGACGGCTGGAACATCAAGCCGGACTTGATTGTGGAGATGCCCAACGAAGTCCAGATTCCGGCGACCGGCGCCGTCGAATATCAATATATGAAGGTGAAGGGCAATTTCCCCGAAGATGTTTGGGTCGCGGCCGCCGAAATGCGTCCGGGCAATCGCCAGGTGGTGCATCACGGCGAAGTGTGGGCGGTTCCTCCGGGATCGAAGTGGATGGCCAACGCTCCCTACGGCGTAGCCTTCCCGATGACGGAGATGCCCAAGCAGAATTCCGATAATACCGATATCATCGGTAAGTTCAACCCGGGCGTCGGCGCGCAGAACTTCGTGATCGGAGATTCCGCGAAGTTCATTCCCAAGGGATCGGACCTGATTTTCGAAATCCACTACACCACCATGGGCAAGCCCACCAGCGACCGCACCAAGGTCGGCATGACGTTCGCTCATGGCGAGCACACCACGCGCTATTTCACCTCCTACGGGCCGACCGCTTCGAATCTGAAGATTCCCGCCGGCGACGGCAACGCGGAGGTCGTCGGTGAATTCACCACGCAGGTCGACATGAAGCTGGTCTACGCGCAGCCGCACATGCACGTGCGCGGCAAGGACTATGAACTGCGCGCGATTTATCCCACCGGCGAGATGCAGACCCTGCTCAAGGCCAAATGGGATTTCAACTGGCAGCTCGGTTTCGATTTCGCGGAACCCGTGCTCCTGCCGAAAGGCACGCGCCTGATCGGAATTTCGCACTTCGATAATTCGCTGAACAATCCCTGGAATCCCGATCCCAAGAAAGAAGTCGTATGGGGCCTGCAGAACTGGGAGGAGATGAGCAATTGCTTTATCGGTTTGGTCTTCGATAACAAAATTGAACCGAAGAAGATCGCCAAGCGCTCGGGTCCCAGTCTGCTGCCCGTCGGCCCTCCCGGACCCACCATGGCAGTGGTCGATTTGAAGCCGGCCCGGCCCTAAGCCCCGGCTGTTTCATGAGCGGTTCGCCACCCGGCCCGGTGATTTCGCCCGGCCGGGTTTTTATTTATGGGTTTATATATAATGAGGAACTAGAAAAAAGTTGAGGTCGTCATGGATCAAAATTTACTTCGCCGTCATCGCCGTGATTTTCTGCGCTTCCTCGCCGGAAGTCCGCTGCTGGCGCACGCGTTTTCTCAGAAGGGTTTCGCGCAAGGGACGCCTGCGGGAGATCCGAAGTTTCCGATCCGCACCGCTAAAGATGCGCTCGAGATCATGGACTTTGAAGGACTGGCCCGCCAGATCCTGCCTCCCGCGCACTGGGGGTACATGGCCTCCGGCGTCGACGACAACGGGACGCGCGACGCGAATCATAACGCCTATAACCACATCGAACTGCGGCCGCGCCGTTTGGTGGACGTCTCGAAAATCGACTACAGCATCGAGCTGTTCGGTGTGAAATACGACAGTCCGATCTTTCTGTGCCCGGTGGGCGGCCAGCGCATGTTCCACAACGACGGCGAATTGGCCTCGGGGCGGGCATCGAAGGCCAAGAACAGTTTGCAGATTCTTTCGACGCAGACCTCGATCTCCGTGGAGGACGTCGCGAAGGCGCGCGGCATGGCCCCCTGGTATCAGCTTTATATGCCGACCAAATGGGAGGACGGCGAGAAGCTGGTCAAGCGCGCGGAAGATGCCGGATGCCCGGCGATCGCCTGGACGATCGATAACCTGGCCGGCCGCAATCTTGAAACCGCGGAGCGCTTCCGGCGCACCGACACCCGCGAGTGCATGGACTGCCACACCACGGCGAACGGCGGACGCAAAGCCGTTATGCTCTCCGGCCTCAGCGGCCCGGGCATCAATCCCTTGACGGCCACTTGGGAACTCTTCGACAAGCTCCGCAAGACGACCAAAGTAAAGCTGCTGCTCAAGGGCGTCGAGACGGGCGAGGACGCTAAAATGGCCCGCGAACGCGGGGTCGACGGCATCATCGTTTCGAATCACGGCGGACGCGCCACCGAGGACCTTCGTCCCACGATCGAGACGCTACCTGAAGTCATCGAAGCGGTGGGCAATCAAATTCCCGTCCTCATCGACGGCGGCGTGCGCCGTGGAAGCGACGCGTTCAAGGCTCTGGCGATGGGGGCGCGCGCGGTCGGCATCGGACGGCCTTACGTGTGGGGACTGACGGCGTTCGGACAGGAGGGCGTCGAGCGCGTGGTCGACATCCTGCGCGCCGAATTGATGCGCACCATGCGCCAATGCGGGACCACGACCGTCGCGCAGATCACGCGTTCCTCGGTCGCGGCGACACGACTATAAGGACGTGGCGCACGCACTCGTGCGTGCCGTCTCGACACTGTTTTCGCTACGATCCGGTCGGCGCGACGATGATCGGCATGGTCGTAGGCGCCGTCGATCCCGCCGCCGGTTCCAGCGTCACCGCGACCGCGTTCAGCGCGTCGAGATCCAGCGGCCCGTTGAGGATGTACAAACCGCGCATGCCGTCGGATTGGAACAGGCCGGCGGGCCGCGGCGCTCCGGTTTTCGGAATCATCCACATCTCATACGTTTTACCGGCGCCCGCCGCCGGCAGGTTGGAGGCAATCAGCATCACGCCGAGCTGCGGATGCACGAAAACGTAGCCGCGCGGAGGGGCTTGCTGCCCTTTCCCGAAACTGGCCGGCCGCGTGTCCGGATCGGAGAGGAATCGAAAGGCCTGATTCAAACGATCGCGTTCGGCGGTCACCTGGAACAGCGTCTTGCGCACGTCGGCGAGCTGGTTGCTGCGCTCGCGCTCCTTCGTTCCCAGCCATATCGCCAGGGCCAGCATCAGCGAAGCCGCCAGCATCCCGGTCCAGAACCAGCCCGGCCGTTCATATCCGATGGAAGCGAGCAAGCGGTGGCGCAAACGCCGGCTGGGAGCCTCCGGCGGGCCGATACTCAGCAGCATGGCGTTGAACGCGCGCGCGCCGGCCAGACCGCGACGGCAATTCTCGCACCCCCGGCCGAGATGCTCGTCGATCTCGGCTTTCTCCGCGCCTTCCAGTACGCCCAGCGCGTAGAGCTCATACATATCCTGCAGCTCCTGGCAGCTCATGCGATGGCCGCCTCGATCAGCTCGGTGCGCAGAATCTGGAGAGCGCTGCGCGTCCACGTCTTGACGGTGCCGAGAGGCTGCTTCAACCGTTCGGCCATCTCCGTCTGGGACATCCCTTCGTAGTAGGCCAGCTCGATGACGGCCCTTTGATTGACGTTCAGTTTCTCGAGCGCGCTCTTCAACCGGCGCGCGCGATCGATGGACAGCGCGTTCGCGTCGAGATCCACGAATAAGACCCGGGCGCTCCAGGCGGTCGAGATCGACCGCGCTTGCTTCCATGCGGCCGTCTTGCGATCGCACGTGATCGATGGCGCGATTGCGTGCGACGGTCAGCACCCACGGCGTCAGCGCGCCGCGTTCGGCATCGAAGGAGCCGACCCGATTCCAGATGCGCAGGAAACGTCTCCTGCGTCAGGTCCTCGGCCACGCCCGTGTTGCGCACGATGCGCAGGATCACTGTATACGCGAGGCGCCCGCAGCGCTTGTAAAGATCGGCCATGGCTTTGGGCTCGTGGGCTTTCAGACGGCGCACCAGATCGGCGTCGTCGCGGCGTAGGGCGACCTGCAGGAGCGCGTACGCCAGCACGCGGGAATCAGCTTGTGCAGCCGCATTTCTATCTAATTGTTATACGACAAGGTGGCAGGCAGCGGATTTAGGGTCGCTATCAATGGCTTGACGCTCGTTCCGGCTTTCCTTACGCGCCCTGGCGAAGCCGTGCCTCACGCTTTGCGTGCGTTTGCGCAACGAGTCTGACGCCATTTTGTCCAGGAATAACGCCGTCGGCAATACCGTCGTGCGTTCAGACCAAGGAAACTTCATAGTTCAGAATATCCGCAACGGGGTCGCCCTCAACGTCCTATATACATTCAACTCGCTCGACGGCAGGAAGACAAGCAAGGACCCCAGCTACCTTCTAAACGTACTGCCGGGTCAGCCCGTTACGTTGCCCGAGCCCATCAACGCGTTCCCGGGTGACATCGAGCTCACCTTCCATTTCGAAAGCATCGGCGGCAAGAAAGTATCAGTCGATGGTTACGTTGAACGGTCATGTGCTGACAGGTTTCCGATTTAAATCCGAGTGACCGGCGCTCTCGCCCCTCGCCCGATTTCCTGACCCTCCCGATCTGGCATAATGAAGCCGGTGTCACGCACAAGAGAACTCGAAGCTCAGCTGGCGGATACGGAAAAGCAGCTCCGCCTGCTGCAAAAAATCAGCCGTTTCATGGTTCGTGAAATGAGCCTGAACGACGCGTTCCAATCCGTCGTTTCGCTGGTGGTCGCCTTCACCAACTCGGATTCCTGCCTGCTCTACTTGCTGCAGGATAAAGAGCTGGTGCTGTGCGCCTCGAACAATCCGCAACCGGACACGATCGGCAACGTTCGTCTGAAGCTCGGCGAAGGACTCACCGGCTGGGTGGCGCGCGAGCGGCGTCTGCTGTCGATCTCGCGCGAAGCTTATACCGACCCGCGCTTCAAACGTTTCACGGACCTGCCGGAAGATACCTATGAGGCGTTCCTTTCCGCGCCCATCATCATCCGCAACCGCGTGGCCGGCGTCATCAACGTGCAGCATCGCGATCCTCATGCGCATACCGGCGGCGAAATGGAATTGCTGACGACGGTCGGTGAAATGGTCGGGTCGCTGGCGGCGCTGGCGGCGCTCGATTCGGCGACGCTCGCCAAAACCGATCTGCTGGATCTGGTCATGGCGCCTGCCCGCAGAGGGTAGTCATGTTTTCGCGGGCTCGAATATTGCCGCATCCGCTTGGGCTGCTATTTGTGCTGCTGCTTCCCGGCGTTTTCACGCCACGCCTGTTCGCGCAAACCGCATCCGCCCATCTCCTGAATCAACGCTGGAAGCTGCAGTACTTCTACGACGAAATCGGCACGGAGCTGCAAATCGTCGGCCTGGCCTTTCCTTCCGCGTTGCGCGGGGTGGCCGTGGGCGCGATTGTCGATAGCCGGGGCGGTCACAAACCCAAGCCCACGGCGCTCGTCACCGGCGATGGCGGAGCGCACTGGACGCCGGTTCCTCTGCAGGATACCCCGCGCTCGCTGTTCTTTCTGGACGACGCGAACGGCTGGATGATCGGGCGCGAAGGATTCTGGTTTACGGGCGATACCGGCCGCACGTGGACGCGGCTCTGCAATCAGCTGAAGGCCGGTAAAAAACTGGGCGAGGAGGGGCTCATTCTGCGCGTCGCTTTTCTCGATCCGCGCCACGGCTTCGCTGTCGGAATGCAAAAATCCGTCTTTGAAACGAAAGATGGCGGTCGATCCTGGGCGCCCGTGGGAGAGGCCGCGACACCATCGTCAAACCCGGCCTATAGCACGTACACGCACATCGCATGGGCCAACGACAGGCACGGGATGATCGTGGGCGGCTACTCGCCGCCGCGCAAGGACGCCGAAAACGAGCCGGATTGGGTCGATCCAGAGCGGGCGCTGCAACGCCGCCAGGTTCCCACGTTGACGATTGAGATGGAAACGCGCGACGGCGGGACGAAGTGGACGTCCGCAACCGCGCCCCTGCTCGGCTCGCTCATCAGCTTGAGTCTCAGGGGAACCAGCGGCCTTGGCGTGTTCGCCTACGCGGATTCGTTTATGTGGCCGTCGGAAGTATTCCACTTCGATCTCGCGACCGGTAAAAGCAGCAGCGTCTTCAAGCAGAAAGATCGCCGCGTGACGGATGCCCTGGTCTTTTCGGACAAAGCCGATTCGGATGCGCAAGGGCTCCTCGCCGCGGTCGAACCACCGGGACAGATGGCTTCGGCGCCGGTTCCCGGGAAAGTACGAATCTTGAACAGCGCGAATCTCACGGACTGGGAAGAAATGAACGTGGATTATCGCGCCGTGGCGGGCTTCGTCATTCTGAGTGGACCTGACCCCGAGCACGTCTGGGCCGCAACCGACACCGGGATGATCCTGCAATTTGGCGCTGGGACAGCACCCTCCCGATAGGGCCGCCCCGGTACTTCTGCCCTCTAGAGCTACGGGCCTTTCTCCCATGCCAGGTGGAGCCTTTCCGATAGAAATAAGGAGTCCACCCGATATCATTCGCGATTGATCCGGAGTACCTTACTGTTGGAAGGGAAGTGTTGAATGTCCACTTCGACAGTTGACTTTCGGGCCCACGTTACGGCCGTGAGGCCCGAAGACCGTCGCAGGGAGCGCCGCTATACGATCCCGAACCAGCGCGTCGAGCTCAGGATTCCCCCGGAATCAGAGACAATCGCCGCTGAAGTCGTGAATGTTTCCAAGAACGGAGTAGGCTTGATATCCCAGGATCATATCAACCCAGGCCTCCAGATCATGTTTTCGTTCGGCGAAGAGTACGTCTTTGCACGGGTTCGCCATTGCAAACCGGTCGAAAACGGTTTTTCTATCGGCGCGTCCATCCGCGACGTCGTACGGTAAGTCGCTGGGAGCCTGGGCTTCCTGAGCGGTATACAGCAACCCTTCGTGGGGAAGGTCGGCGAGGCCTTCTTCTCACACGCCACCTCGGAAACGCGGGAATTGTGTCATTTTCGTGAAAACACTCTGTTACGCTTCTGTTTTATCCACAGGGCTTCCACTGTATTAACATCGTAAGCAATTGATTATTAAGAAGTAAATACCAGAGGAAAGCGCGGTTTTTCCCTTGACTGGAAATATATCGAAGAGCATGATGGGGCTGGTTCCAAGAGGTTCGAAGGACAGCGAGCCGGGCAGGAAGTAGCGGAGCTGGAACGTTGATCCGTTGCGTGGCGCTAATTCGTTATCGCGGCGCAGCGGGGAGCGAAAGCAGATCGGGCAACCTGCAATGGTAAGCTTCTCCGGCGGGAGCCGAGCTGAGCGCTACGAGCCCGAAGGATCGAGAGGTCCTGGAGGGGAGCGGCGGCGCGGAAACTGACGGAGCGGTCTGGAATCGGACGGAATAACGGGCGACGCGCAGTGATCGAGCCTTACTTGGCAGAAAAAGCCGGGCGAGGCCGGGAGCGGGAAGCTGAACGGATTCCGCGGAGAGACCGGATCGGGTTTGAAGGTGCAGGCCGGGAGCGTTCGATACGGTTGTGGGGGCCGCCGCAAGGCAGGCAGTCATCGCCGGATAGTGAAAGGCCGCATTGAGGACCAAGCTTCTATCGGAATGAACTGCGGACACGCACCAGAGCGACGATCCGATGTCGGGTAAAACCGGCCCGGGGAGTGAAGGGCTTACGTCACCGCATTCCGAATGCCAAGCTCTGACCGTGCATGCCGGTCGGGGAGCGAGCTGCCGGAGGGTCACTTGGAACCACTTTTCTTTTAGAGCGCCCGCTCACTCTTCTCCCGACACCCGACGGTTTCGTCAAATCTCCAGCAGGTAGCCCTTCTTGCCCACATTCATCGCCCGCGTCGCGCCCATTTGTATCACTGCGCCTTCGGCCTCGTGAATGTGACCGCAGAAAAAGTATGCGGGCTGATGCTTCTCGATAAACGCACGAACGGCGCTGCTTCCGGCGTGCAAGCCTTCCTTGATCTGGTCCAGCGCCGTGTCGAGCGGCGGCGCATGGCAGATTAGCACTTGCGGTTTCCACTCCGCGAACTTCTCCAGGCGCGCCGCCATTTCCGCTTCGCTGTATTCGCCGGGGGTATCGAAGGGCGTGGGAGTCGAATAGCCGAGGCCCGCGAAACGCAAGCCGCCCAGTTCCAGCTTGGCCCCATGAAAATCGACGAAACCATGCCGCGCGCAAAACGCCGTGATGTCGTTTTCGGATTCATGATTGCCGGGCATGACGTACACATGGTCCGCCTTGGGCGCGAGCAGCGGCGCCATTTTCTCCAACCCGCGCCCCCAAAACACCAGATCGCCCGCGCAGATATAGGCATCGGCTTCCGTTTGTATGAGCTTTTCGAGCGCCCGTGCGTCGTTGTGAATATCGGAAAAAATCAAGATTCGAGTCATAAAGCCAGCCACCCGCTCCCCGGGGTACTGAGATAATTTCTCAGCTTTTCTTCAGCTTTCGGTATCATAAGAAGTAGAAGTTTTCATGCCTGATACATCCACGCCGAGTGTCAATAGTTGGCTCGAAGACGAGCTTTATCAACAATATCAACATGATAGACGAGATGTCGATCCGTCCTGGAATAGCGTTTTCGCTTCCGCTGCGCATCGGCCAGGCGAGGCTCCGAAAACGGCCGATCGCTCGGGTTCCGGGGGAGCAGAAACGGGCCCCGCGGCTCCCTCTTCGGCGACCGTTGAATTGACGCCCCAGTTCAAAGCTTTATCTGCCCCTCGCACGCCCACGGTCGCGATCGGCGAAGGCGATCAGTTGCTCCCTCTGCGGGGACCCGCGCTGCGCATCGCCGAAAACATGACGGCGAGCCTGACGGTGCCGGTCGCCACCAGCCAGCGATCGATGCCCGTGAAGGTGATGGAAGAGAATCGCCGCGCGATCAACGAGCATCGCGCGCTGCGCGGCGAAGGCAAGATTTCCTTCACGCATCTGATCGCCTGGGCGATCGTGCGCTCAGTAGAAACGGTCCCGGCTCTGAACGAAGCCTACACGGACGACGGCGCCGAGTCCTTCCGTGTTCATCGCGGGCATCTGAACCTGGGTGTTGCCGTGGACGTCGCGGGCAAGGATGGAGCGCGATCGCTGAAAGTTCCCTCGATCAAGCGCAGCGAAGCGATGAACTTCGCGGAGTTCGCGGCGGCCTTCGACGACATCGTCGCGCGTGCGCGCAATAACAAACTGACGGTCGCCGATTTCGAAGGCACCACGGTTTCCATCACCAACCCGGGCACCGTGGGAACCGCGGGTTCGATCCCGCGGCTGATGCCGGGACAGGGCGCCATCATCGCGACCGGCGCGATCGATTATCCGCCCGAATATCGCGGCGTGCCGGAGGACGTGCGCGCGTCCATGGGGCTCAGCAAGGTGATGACGGTGACCTGCACGTACGATCACCGCGTCATTCAGGGCGCGGAATCGGGCGCGTTTCTGGGCAAGCTGCAAGCGCTGCTGGAAGGCGACGACGAATTCTATGAGCGCATCTACCGGGACCTCGGCATCGCGGCCAAGCCCGTGCGCTGGGAAGTGGATCAGGCCGTGGCACCGGTGGTCAACGCGGATCCCCTGAAACAAGCGGCGGTCGCGCGGCTCATCCAGGCGTGGCGCATGCGCGGCCATCTGATCGCCGAAATCGATCCTCTAGGAGTTCCGCGCGCCCCTCATCCCGACCTCGATCTGGAGGGGCACGGCCTGACGATTTGGGATTTGGACCGGACATTTCATTGCGGCGTATTCGGCGTCCTGCCGCTGCGCGAATTGATCGAACAACTGCGCGCGACCTACGCCGGACACATCGGCATCGAGTACGCGCACGTGGAGAATCCGGAAGAACGCCGGTGGTTCGAACAGCGCGTGGAGCCGTCCCGGTTCCAGTGGCAGCTTGAAACCGCGGCCCGCAAGCGGGCGCTGCGCAGCGTCGTGGAGGCCGAGGGTTTCGAGGCGTTCCTGGAGAATCGCTTCAAGGGACACAAGCGGTTCTCGATCGAGGGAGGCGAGACGTTCATCGCCGCGATCGACGAATTGCTGGATCGCGCGGCGTCTTCGGGCGTCGAGGAATGCGTCCTCGGCATGGCGCATCGGGGACGGCTGACGCTGCTCGCGAACGTGATGGGCAAAGGCGTCGCGCAGATTTTTTCGGAATTCGAAGGCGAGATCGAAGAAGATTTCGACGGTTCCGGCGACGTGAAGTATCACCTGGGCGAAAGCGTCCGCCGCAAAACGGCGAGCGGCAAGGAAATTACGGTCTCCGTCTCGCCCAACCCGAGCCATCTGGAAGCTGTGAATCCTGTCGTCGAAGGGATCGTGCGGCCCAAGCAGGACCGCCTCGGCGATACCGCGCGGGAACGCGTGATCCCGGTGCTGGTGCACGGCGACGCGGCCATGGCCGGGCAGGGTATCGTCGCCGAGACGCTGAATTTATCGCAGCTAGACGGCTATAACACCGGCGGCACGATCCACATCGTCATCAACAACCAGATCGGATTTACGACGAATCCGGGCTCGTCGCGATCGACGACGTATTGCACCGACGTTGCGCTGATGGTGCATGCACCGGTGATGCACGTGAACGGCGACGATCCGGACGCGTGCCTGCGCGCGATGCAACTGGCCTTCGATTTCCGCCAGCGCTTCCATCGCGACGTTGTGGTCGATGTGCTGTGCTGGCGCAAGCACGGGCACAATGAAGGCGACGACGCGAGCTACACCCAGCCGGTGCTGTATCGCAAGCTGCGCGATCGCAAGCCGGTATCCGCCGGTTACGCGGCGCGGCTGATCGAGCAGGGCGCGGTGACGCCCGAGGAAGTCGATGGCTGGTCGGCGACACAGAAGAAGCGGCTCTACGAAATTTACGACCAGACCCAAAAGAACAAGGAAGAGTGGGAACTGCACGAGCTCACGCCGATGGCGCCGGGCCTGATCCCGCAGGACCTGCCTCCGACCGGAGTCACGCGCGCGATGCTGGAGCGCGTTACGCGGGGCATCACGGCGTTTCCCGCGGATTTTCACGTGCATCCGAAGCTCGCGCGCATGATCGAAAAGCGGGCATCGGCGCTGGCGGATAATGCCATCGATTGGGCGCTCGCGGAGACCGTGGCGTTCGGGAGCCTGGTGGTGGAAGGAACTCCGGTGCGGCTCAGCGGCCAGGATAGCGGCCGTGGCACGTTCAGCCATCGCCACGCGGAATATCACGATTACGAGACGGATCGCGTCTACTCACCTTTGCAGCATCTCGCGCCGTCACAAGCCCGCTTCGAGGTGTACAACAGCCCGCTCAGCGAGTACGCCGTGATGGGCTTCGAGTTTGGTTATAGCGTCGCGGATCAGCTCAGCTTGGTATTGTGGGAGGCGCAATACGGCGATTTCGTTAACGGCGCGCAGATCATCATCGATCAGTTTTTGTTTAGCGCGGAATCCAAGTGGAAGCAGCCGAGCGGGCTGGTCCTGCTGCTACCGCACGGGCAGGAGGGCGGCGGGCCGGAGCATTCCAGCGCGCGTCTGGAGCGCTTTCTGCAAGTGAGCGGTGAAGGCAACGTGCAAGTGGCGTGTCCCAGCACGCCGGCGCAGTATTTCCATCTCCTGCGGCGGCAAATGCGCGGCGGACCGGATCGTCGCGGCTTGCGGAAGCCGCTGATCGTGATGACGCCCAAGAGCCTGCTGCGTCATCCGAAGGTCATTTCGACGGCGGACGAGCTGACCAATGGCGTGTTCTATCCGGTGCTGGCCGATCCTTCCGTAAACGATCCGAAGACGATCCGCAAAATTCTTCTGTGCACGGGCAAGATCTATTACGAATTAATGGCCGCTCGCGACGCCCGCAAGGCATCGGACCCGGTCGCGGCATCGACGGCGATCGTGCGCGTCGAACAGTTTTACCCCTTCCCGGAAGTTGAAATCCGGGAAGTTCTGGAGCGCTATACGGCCGCGAGCGGAATCGTGTGGGTGCAGGAGGAGCCTCGCAATATGGGAGCGTGGATTTTCATGCGCACCCGGCTGCAGAGGATTCTGGCGAACCAGGCGCGCGTGCTCGGCTACGCGGGGCGTCCGGAGAGCGCGAGCACGGCCGCGGGATCGGCGAAGCGCAGCGCGCAGGAACAGGCCGAATTGGTGGCGCAAGCGTTCGAACCTCCGACCATCGCGCGCCGCTGGAGGAAGAGGCTGATCCGCAAGCGCAAGCAGAAGGATTCGACTGGGGCATAGATGGGGCGCACGCGCTCTCGCGTGCAGCGCCGGGAGTCATGCCGACTTTTCGGAAGAGTCTAGATGACTCTCGACTCAGCAGGCCGGGCGGCCCGCGCCACGTCGCATTTCAGCAAAGTTTCGGGCGGTTCGTGCCGCGTCGGGTAGCGGTGAGACGGATCCCCTACGTTTCGGGCTCGGAATCGTGCAAGCCACTGGCTTCGCTTTCGGTCTTCCGCGAGATCGTCGAAAGAAGCCACAGTATCCCGGCAAAAAACACGGCGACCATGCTCCAGCGCATGAGGCTCACGAAAAATGCAGGCGTGAAATCGGGCCACTGCAACGGGAATTTCTGGAGCTGGCTGCCGCGGTCGATCATCCAGTGCCAGGCGGTGTGCGCGACCAGCGCCGAGAGAATAATCGTCCCCATGCGTTCGGCGACCATGTAGCGGAACAGTGCGTCGAGCAGAGGCAAGAGAATGACGAGCACCAGGAGCTGGCCCAATTCCACGCCGACGTTGAACGCGAGAAGCGAAGTCAGCATGTGACTGCCCCCGAACTGCAAGGTCTGCCGCAGGGCGAACGAAAAGCCGAATCCATGCACCAATCCGAAGCCGAAGGTAATGATCCAACGGCGGTGCACGTTGGCGGTTCCGATGATATTCTCGAGCGCCATGTAGACGATCGACGCCGCGATCAGAGTTTCGATCAAGGGCGGGAACCATAGTGCGTCCGGTGCGAGATCGTAAGCCGAGGCGATCAGCGTGATGGAATGCGCCACGGTGAACGAGGTCACGATGGGAATCAACGCGCGCAATTTGCGGAACGGGATCACCAGGCAGAACAGAAAGAGCAGATGATCCGTTCCGTCGAGGATATGCAGAAAGCCCGATTCCACGAAGCGCGCGGCGGCCTGATACCAGCGCGGATCGAGCCGCACGAGTCCCGGGTTGCCCTCGAATTCGAACGCGCGAATCGTCCCGCTGGGCTGAATGAAACGCAGAGTGGTGATGACGCGCAGGCCCAAGTCCTGGAGACGGGCGTGAATCGAAAACAGGGATTGATCGGAGCGGATGGGATATTCGAACAGGACGTCGAGATACGTCTGGTTCCAGGCCACGTTGGTTTCCGGCGCGAGCTTAGGCCCGGTGACGTGCGCGCGGGCGGCGTCGAAATCGGCGAACGATTTATCGGATTCGAGCGAAATGCGCGTCGCGATCACCTGCGGCTTGGGGAGTTTGGTGTCGCCTTCGTAAAGATCGATGAAATCGGAAAGCCACAGCGTCGCAGCGCTCGCAAGCAGCGGATCGGTCTTTTCCAGGTCCAGATAACCGGGGCCCTTTTCGGGAAAAACGACGTCGCGCATGGCCTTCAAGGGCACGCGCATCAGCAGTTCCATCTTTGAGCCGGAAGGCTTGAGAAACGTCTGGACGGTGACGTCGTTGGGAATGTCGTGAGCGAAAATCGAGGGCTGCCAGGCGATGTATAAAGCCGCCAGCGCCACGAGCGTTCGAGTCTTGTATAATGCTCCCACGGTTTCCGTGCGTCGTTTGCTGCTTCGAACGCGTCATTTGGAAGTCAATAGGACGCGCCGTAAAGTAGCTTACCTCGGATCGCTCGCCAAGTGGAAAGAGCTCGGAAATGGGAAAGTGAGGACCGGATATGAGACGAAACGTTCGCATCGGCACAGGGTTCGTCGCGGCACTGGTGGTGCTGGGGGCGGGCTCGGCAATTCTCGACCGTCATGCGACGGTGAGCGCAGCGACGGTGATGGCGCCGCGCTTTGAGGTGGATCCGATGTGGCCGAAGCCCATGCCGAACCATTGGGTGATCGGTATGACGATCGGCGTCACGGCCGACGCTAAAGACAATATCTGGATCATTCACAGGCAGGGCTCGCTGGAGCCGAAAGAGGTTTATCAGATCGCGAAACCGTCGGCGGCCGCGGAATGCTGCACGCCGGCGCCTCCGATTCTGGAATACGACCAGGAAGGCAATCTGATCAATCATTGGGGCGGCCCGGGCGCGGGCTACGACTGGCCGGATTCGAACCACGGCATCACGGTCGATTACAAAGGTAACGTGTGGATCGGCGGCAACGGGCGCGGCCCGCAGCCCACGCCGGTGAAGGCCGAAACCGGCATCACGGCCGAAGCCTCCAGCGTCGCGGCGCGCTTCAAGGACAACGAGATATTGAAATTCACGCAGGACGGAAAGTTCCTGATGCAGATCGGCAAGCCGGATCAAAGCAAGGGCAGCAACGATCTCGCGAACCTAAAGGGTCCCGCGAAGCTGACCATCGATCCGAAGACGAACGAACTGTACGTCGCCGACGGCTACGGCAATCATCGCGTCATCGTGTTCGACGCCGATACGGGCAAGTACAAGCGCCACTGGGGGGCTTATGGAAACAAGCCCGACGATAAGGATCTGGGTCCTTATAATCCCGACGCGCCGCTCGCACAGCAGTTCCGCAATCCGGTGCACTGTGCGGAACTCTCGAACGACGGCCTGCTGTACGTATGCGACCGCTCGAACGACCGCATTCAGGTTTTCAAACCAGACGGGACCTTCGTGAAGGAAACGATCATCGAGAAGAACACGCGCGGCGACGGATCGGTGTGGGACATCGCGTTTTCGAAAGATCCGCAGCAGAAGTTTATTTACCTCGCCGACGGAGCGAATGAGAAGGTACACATCATCCAGCGCGATACGATGGAGATCCTCACCAGCTTCGGCGACGGGGGGCGGCAGCCCGGCGAGTTCTACGCGGTCCACAGCATCACGACGGATTCGAAGGGCAACATTTACACGACCGAAACTTATCACGGCCAGCGCGTGCAGAAGTTCGTGTATAAAGGCATGGCGCCTGTGACGAAGAAGGATCAGGGCGTGTTGTGGCCGAAGAAGGGCTAGGCTAAAGTCCCGCAAAAGCCGATGACGGCGGTCTGAGAGACCGCCGCAGGCCGAGGGCCTGCCCCACACAAAGTTAGTTCAAATTTTTCTTGAAGAATGCCATCGCACGCGGCCAAGCGTCGTTGACCGCGGCGGGATTGCCGGCCATGTCCTGGAAATAGACGAAGGAATGCGTGGTTTTCGGGTAGATGTGCGGCTCGTAGACCTTGCCGAGCTTTTCCATCGCGGTGATCGTGGGCGCGACGGTCGAGGTCACGCGTGCGTCGTTCTCTCCGTAGAAACCCATCACAGGAGCCTTGATTTTCGCCATCACCGCGGGATCGGGCGGAGTGCCGTAGAAGACCACGGCCGCGTTCAGCTCCGGGACTTCGCCGGCGAAACGGAAGCTGTTGCCGCCGCCCGCGCAGAAGCCGATGCTGCCGGTCTTGCCATTCGCTCGGGGGAGTTTCAGCGCCCAATCGCGAGCGATCTTGTAGCGTCGCTGCGCTTCGTCGGCGGTGATCTTGGCTCCGGCTTTCATGGCGTCGTCGACGAACTGGAACGAATCGCGGCCGCCGCCGTTGGGAGCGGTGCCCGACCAGAGATCGGGGGAAACGGCGATGAAGCCTTCGACGGCGAGCTGATCGGCGACGGCGCGGACCCATTCATCCATGCCGGTGCCGAATTGCATGACGATCACCACTCCGGCCTTGGCGTCGCCCGCGGGATATTCGACCCAGGTGTGCAGCTTGACGTCGTTATATGCGGGGTTGGGCGAGGGGCCGAGGGGGATGTCCACCCACTCCCTGCGCATTTTGGATTTCGCTAGCGTCGAGAGCGCCGTGTAATACGCCGCAGGCAGGTTGGGTTGCTTTTCGGAGAAGCTGATGGGGAGGCCCGAGGAAGAACCCGGCGCGCTCTTGCTTCCTCCCTGCACCGCGGCAGGCATCATGGCCATGTGCGCGGCGTGTTCGTCGGCGGACATGAAGTCGCCCATTCCGGCGACGGGATGATTGTTCGTCTCGCGATTCAGGAAGCCGAGTGCATCGGCCCAGCCGGAGGGAGTCAGCGGAAAGCCGGCCACCTGACGGGGCGAGGAGGCGCTCGGGTCGACGACGATACTCATGCGTGAGGCGCGCGCGTCGAGTTCGATGTGCGCGGTTTTTCCATCGGCGGCGGGAAGCGTGACGGCATACTGGCGGATGGCCGCCATGCGGCGCGAGAGCTCGGCGGGTCCCATGCGGCGGAAGGCCTCGGCCATGGCTTCGGGGGTGGCGAAGGATTCGCTGTCGCCGTGCCGAGGACCCATGTTGGTGAGCAGGTCGGGCGCGATGGCGATGAAGCCTTCGGCGGCGAGCTGATCGCTCACGGCGCGCACCCACGCGTTGGTGCCCTCGCGCGGCGCGGTCACGATGACCGCGGGGGCCCGATCGGCGCGCACCGGATACACCACAAACGCGAGCACGATCGAGGAGCCCATGGGCACGGCGACCCAATCGCGGCAGCGCGGCGTTCCATCGAGCAGCGCCTTGGCGTCCTGGGTAGACGGCAGCGTGGAGCGCAAGGTCGGCGCGACGTTCGGCGCGGCGTTTGGCACCCCCAGGTGCGCGGCATGTGAGACCTGCGCGGCAGCCAGTGCGGCAGAGGCGGCGATGGTAAAAGCGAGGACGGAAAGACGGGCGTTGGTCATGGGTGCTCCTTGCGGCTACTTGGTGTGATCCTTGAGAAACGCAATCGCGATGGGCCACGCTTCGGCCGTGGCCGCGCCGTTCAAGCCCTCGGCCTGATAGGTCATGAAGGCGTGAGTCGCGCCCGGATAAATATGCGATTCGAAACTTTTGCCGAGCTTCTTTAGCGTAGCTTCCGTGGGCTGGATGGTCGCGTCCACTGGATCGTCATCGCCTCCGTAGAGGCCGAGCACGGGGGCGTCGATCTTCGCAAGCATCGCCGCGGAGGGCGGCAGGCCGTAGAAGACGACAGCGGCGCTGAGCCCGGGCGTCTCGGCCGCGAAGCGGAAACTGAGCGTTCCGCCCAGCGAGCAACCGAGGCTGGCGCTTTTCCCGCTGGCGCGCGGAAGCTTCATCGCATAATCGTAGGCAACCCTATAAAGACGCAACGCCTCGGCTTGCGGCAATTTCATATTGGCCCGGAGGGCCTCGTCGGGAAACGCGAAAGCGTCGAAGCCTCCGCCTTTGGGGCCTCGACCGGAGAGCAAGTCCGGCGCGACGGCGATGAAGCCATCGAGCGCGAGCTGATCGGCCAAGGCGCGCTGCGAAATATCGAGTCCGGCGTCGTAATGCATCAGGATCACAACCGGAGCCTTCGCATCGCCGGCAGGATATTCGATCCAGGTGCGCAACTTCGTTTTTCCGGCGGGAATATCGACCCATTCGTGGCGCATGGTCGTGCGGGCAACGGTGGATGCCGAAACAAACAGATTGGCGGGAAGATCAGGAGATTTATTGCCCAGGCCGCCGGTGCCCCGTCCGCCGCCTTTCTTCTGGCCGCCGTCTTTGTTTTGAGCAGGGTCCTGCGGCATTGCGATACTGACGCCGAATGCGAGGATCGCGGAGGCTACGAGAATATTCCTGATCGCGTCGTTATTCATGGCACTCCGCATGCATTGCACTCCTCGTTCACCGCGCGATTTCCGGACGCCCGATCCGCGAGCTCACACCGGAGTTTATTGTACTCCCACGGCGCGCCATCCAGCGCGTGCATGTTCAGGTGGGCAGGCGTGGCGCAAAGGAGTACGTACGCCACGGAAGAGCCCGCTCCTCAGGCTGGCACAAGGCGGCGAAATGAAGGCGGACCGGCAGCCGCCGCTTTCCCCGCAACCGTCCATGCCGGCTTGTTACATTAGCTACAGTGATCCGGTATTCAGCCATTTTGACCACTCTGGCGCTTGCGGCTTTGGTCGTGCAGAGCACGAGTGTCAGCTTCGGCCAAGGCGCGACTTCGAACCTTGCGCAGAGCGCGAGCTCCAATATCGACGAGCTCAAGAAGAAGGCCGCGGCGGGCGATCGCAGCTCCCAATATTCGCTGGGGGAAGACTACCGGCTGGGGCTCGCAGGCTTGACTCCGGACGGCAAGGAAGCCGAGCGTTACTACAAAATGGCCGCCGAACAAGGGATGCCCGAGGCGCAGCACGCGCTGGCGATTCTCTATTACGAAGGCGATATGATCCCGCAGAATTATACGGAAGCCCTGCGCTGGTTTCGCGCGGGGGCAGAGCAGGGATTGCCGGAATCGAAATTCTATATCGGTGTGATCTACGACGGCGGCCTGGGAGTGCCTCGCGATTACAAAGAAGCCGTGAAATGGTACAAAATCACGGCGGATCTGAAGATGCCCGATGCGGAATTCAACCTCGGCGTGATGTACGCCAATGGATTCGGCGTGGAGAAGGACTACGCGGAGGCAGCGCGGCTGTACAGGCTGGCCGCCGGGCAACGCGCCATCCCGGAGGCCGAATTCAATCTGGCGGAGTTGTACGACGCGGGGTTAGGCGTTCCGCAGGATCACGAAGAAGCGGCGAGATGGTATCGAGACGCGGCGGATCAAGGACACGCCGGCGCCGAATTCAATCTGGGATTGCTGTACGTAAACGGCCAGGGGGTTCCCCAGGATTTCAAGGAGGCGGCGAAGTGGTATCGTAAGGCCGCGGATCAAGGCGTGCCCGACGCAGCCTACAACCTGGGCGTGATGTACACCGAAGGGCAAGGGATCGCGCAGGATTTCAACGAGGCGATGCGCCTGTTCCGGTCGGCGGCCGAACAAGGCCATTCGGACGCGCAATTCAACCTGGGAGGAATGTATGCGACGGGCCGCGGCGTAGATCGCAATGACGCGGAAGCTTATAAGTGGGTATCGCTGGCGGCGGGCAAAGGCGATCAGGACGCGCGCAAGGCGCTGGATCGCCTGGCGGCGCGTATGAGCCCGGCGCAGGTGACGGCCGCAAAACAGAGCGCGGCCGCGTGGACTCCTTGTAAGTCTAAGACAGAGTGCGAGGTTCGGCTGAAATAACGGACGCGTACTAGCCTCATTTCGCGGTCGGGAACTTGCTTCCCACGCCATACCTGGATAGAATCAGGAGTTTCGAGTACAAACTGGGAGGATGCATGACCGTTGAGCAGAAGGTCAAACAAATCATCGTCGAACAGCTCGGCGTGGATGAGGCCCAAGTCGATCCCACCGCGAGTTTTGTCGACGATCTGGGCGCCGATTCGCTGGACATCGTGGAACTGGTGATGGCGTTCGAGGAAGCGTTCGACCTCGATATCCCCGACGAAGATGCGGAGAAGATCGCCACCGTCAAAAACGCCGTCGATTATATCGAATCCAAGAAGAAGTAGCTTACCTGGCCGTTCATCGGCAATTTATTGGAGTCCCGCTTGCAACGTAGAGTGGTAGTTACCGGTGTCGGTCTTGTGACCTCGGTCGGCATCGGCACGGAATCCGTGTGGGAGGCCATCAAAAAGGGCACGAGTGGGATTGCCACCATTACGTCCTTCGATGCCACCGATTTCACTTGCCGAATTGCCGGCGAGGTGAAGGGTTTCGATCCGGCGGATTACGTCGAGAAGAAAGAAATCAAGAAGATGGGCCGCTTTATCCAGTTCGCCATTGCGGCGGCGGATTTCGCGGTGCAAGGCGCGGGCTTCCAGGTGGACCCGGAGGAACCCGATCGCACCGGCGTGTACATCGGCAGCGGCATCGGCGGGTTCGAAGTGATCGAGCGCGAACACAAGATTCTGCTCGAAAAGGGGCCGTCGCGCATCTCCCCGTTTTTCATTCCGGCAACAATCATCAACCTGGCCTCCGGTCACGTCTCGATTCGAACCGGTGCGAAGGGACCGAACTCCGCCACGGCGACGGCCTGCACGACCAGCGCGCATTCGATCGGGGACAGCTTTCGGCTGATCCAGCACAACGACGCGGATGTGATGATCTGCGGCGGAACGGAAGCGGCGGTGACGCCCATGGGCATCGGCGGATTCGCGGCCATGCGGGCGCTCTCGCAGAACAACGATGATCCGGCGCACGCCTGCCGGCCATGGGACAAGGATCGCGACGGATTCATCGTGGGCGAAGGCGCGGGCATCCTGATTCTGGAAGAGCTGGGCCATGCACAACGGCGGGGCGCTCCGATTCTCGCCGAGATCGTCGGCTACGGCATGTCGGGCGATGCGTTTCACATCACCGCGCCATCGGAAAACGGCGACGGTGCGTTTCGCGTGATGCGCAACTGCCTGCGCGATGCGGGAATTGAGCCGCATCAGGTGGATTACATCAACGCGCACGGCACGTCGACGCCGGTGGGCGATCGCATCGAGACGCTGGCCATCAAGCGAGTGTTCGGCGACCATGCGCACAAGCTGGCGGTCAGCTCGACGAAATCGATGACCGGGCATCTGCTGGGTGGCGCGGGCGGTTTGGAGGCGGGGATCACGGTGCTCGCGATCCGAGATCAGATTGTGCCGCCGACGATCAATCATGACGTACCGGATGCGGACTGCGACTTGGATTATGTGCCCAATCACGCGCGTCCTTTGAAGATCGACTATGCCCTATCGAATTCCTTCGGCTTCGGCGGCACCAATGGCTGCCTGCTGTTCCGCAAGTTCGAGTTATAGCCGGATGCAGGGAACCGCAAAGTACTTGAAAAAGGGGACGGACCGCTCTGTCCACGCCGGGCGCTTTCCGCTGGGTTCGGATTCTCAGATTTGGGACAGAGTAGTCCGTCCCCTTTTTCATAGGGTATGAAGATTATTGTTGCGATCAAGCAAGTGCCGCTGCGCGATTCGCCGCTGCGAGTTTCGTCCAGCGGGCTGTGGATCGAGGAAGACTCTTTGAGTTTCGAAATCAACGAGCCGGACGCCTACGCTCTGGAAGAAGCGCTGCAGTTGAAGGAGAAGCACGGCGGCGAAGTGATCGTGCTGTGCGCGGGTCCCGAGCGCGCGGCGCAGACCATTCGCGAGGCTCTCGCTAAAGGCGCCGACCGGGCGATTCACGTTGAGACCGAGGACCTGAATTCGAATCTGAAATCGATGGATACCTTGGGCATCGCGACGATTCTCTCCGAAGCCGCGCGCTCCGAGAATCCCGATCTGATCCTGACAGGCCTGCAATCGGATGATTTGGGCTCCGGGCAAACAGGCGTCGTCATGGCGGAACTGCTGGGGGTTCCGCACTCGACCATCATCATGCAGGTGGAGGTGGACGGCGGGCGCATCCGCGTGAAGCGCGAGCTGGAAGACGGCTGGTTCCAGTACATCGGCATGCCGCTGCCCGCGGTTCTGACGATCCAGAGCGGATCGAACAAGCTGCGCTACGCCACGCTGATGGGAATCAAGAAAGCGAAGACCAAGGAAATCCGGCGAGTAACGCCCGCGGATGGCGGGGGCGTGCCAGCGCGGGCCGGAAGCATCGCGAAGGTCTACGCACCGCAAAAGCAGAAGCAGGCGCAGATTTTCGAAGGCGATGCGAAGACCGCTGCAGCGCAACTGGTGGAGAAGCTCAAGTTCGAGGTGCGGGTTATATGAGCGTACTCGCGGTCCTCGAACAACAAAACGGGCAGTTCCACCGCATGTCCTGGGAGACGTTCGCGGCGGCGCAGCAGCTCGCGGCATCACTCGGAGTGCCGGTGGAAGCAGCGGTGATCGGCAAAGAAGTCTCAGGACTCGCGGCAGAAGCGGCGACGAAGAAAGCGGCGAAGATCTGGGCCGTGGAGCATGAGTTCCTTGAAACCTACACAGCCGACGGGTACACGATCGCGCTCGAACAATTGATTCGCAAATCGCAGCCTAGGCTAGTGCTGCTCCCGCATACCTATCGCACGCGCGACTTCGCACCCAAGCTGGCGACACGGTTTGGGAGCGTATTGGTGAGCGATGTGATCGCGGCTCGGATCGAGAACGGCGCGATCGTTCTGGTGCGGCAGTTATTCCAAGGCAAGTTAAACGGCGAAGTGCGGTTAGGCGGGGGAAGTCCACAATTCGCCTCGGTGCAAGCGGGGGCGTGGCGTAGTGATTCCTTAGAAACCTCCTCCGGAGGTCCCGGACCGATCGAGACTTTCAATCCAGCGCTCGATGCGGCGCAGATTCGGCAGCAGCCGGAAGCTCCGTTCCGCGAAGCGGCGCGCGCGGTGGACCTGACGGCGGCGGAGATCATCGTTTCCGTGGGCCGGGGAATCGGGGAAGAATCGAACATCCACGTCGTTGCTGAGCTGGCCGAGGCGTTAGGGGCCGAATTGGCCGCCTCGCGCCCGATTTGCGACGCCGGATGGCTTCCCATGGAGAGGCAGGTCGGCAGCTCTGGACAGACCGTGGCGCCGAAGATGTACGTAGCCGTGGGAATCTCCGGCGCGATCCAGCACCTGGTGGGGATGAAGGGATCGAAAACCATCGTCGCGATTAACAAGGACGCGAATGCGCCGATTTTCGAAGTCGCCGATTATGGCATCGTCGGCGATTTGTTCGAAGTGGTTCCGGCGCTGGTGGAAGCGGTGAAGAAGGCGAAAGCGTAGTTTACGCAGTCACAGGCTGCTTCTTGTCCATCGCTTGACCAAGTCCCGAGGCGTGCTCCGCATAATACCTCTGCACGGCTGCGACGCCCGTGCCGAGCTTCACGGGAAATCCATGGGCGTCGAGGATCAGCTCGAGCTGCGCAACGATGCCGAAGAGATCGACCACATCGAAGTAGCCCAGATGCGCGATGCGGAAAATCTTGCCCTTCATCTCGCCCTGGCCGTTGTTGATGATCGACCCGAACTTCTGGCGGAACTCCTTCACGATGACGCCAGAGTCGAGTCCGGGAGGCGCCAGCACGGCTGTCACCGCGGCGCTGGGACGGCCTGGGGCGAACAGTTCGAGCCCGAGGGTGGCGCAGGCCGCACGCGTGGAGGCAGCCAAGTGCTGGGCGTTCTCGACTAATGCGTTCATTCCGCTCCGCTCGCCGGACCCGAGCGTCGCGATATACTTGAGCACTTCCGCAAGTCCGAGAATCAGCGACGTCGCGGGGGTCCAAGAAGACTCGCCCTTGAGCGCGTTCTTCTTTTCGCGGCGCAGATCGAAATAGTAACGCGGCAGCCGGGCCGTTTCCATGCGGGCCCACGCCTTGGGGCTGACCGCGAGAAACGCAAGTCCCGGCGGGATCATAAAAGCTTTCTGCGATCCGCCGATGACCAGGTCGAGTCCCCAGCCGTCGATATCAAGCGGCATGGTGCCGATGCCCGTGATCGCATCCACGATGAAGAGCGCCTCTGGCGCTCCTCTCTTGATCGCGTGGCCCATGGCCTGAACATCGTGGGCGGCTCCCGTCGAGCTTTCGGAGGCTTGCACGAATACGCCTTTAATAACCGGATTCGCCGCTAGCGCGTTCGAGACGGCTTCCGCTTCCACGGATTTCCCATAAGGAGCGTTGAGGAGCAGAACATCGAGCCCGTAAGCTTTCGTCATCTCCACCCAGCGTTCGCCGAATTTACCAGCCGAACAGACGATGACGCGATCTCCGGGCGAAAAACAATTCGTGACGGAGGCCTCCATCGCACCGCTGCCCGAGGCGGTGAGGATCAACACGTCATGAGTCGTGCCGAGCAGAGATTTCAAATCGGCCAGCACGGACAGGACTACGTCGCGAAATTCCTGGGTGCGATGGTGGAGGTCGGCGCCCATCATCGCCTGAAGAGCTTTGGGATAGAGGGGGGTTGGTCCGGCGGTGAGCAAACGCTGCTTCTTGATATTCATTTGGATCGCCCGGGGCGGAGGCTGAAGTTTCAGGATAACAAAATGGTTTTGGCGCACCGCGCGAGGAAGCCTTCCGCGAAACGGGAAACTCCGGCGCGCGCCTGATCCCGTTAAGCTAGTATTTATGCCATTGCTCGATCAGATTCAGAAGGACATGGTAGCCGCCATGAAAGGCCGCGAGGAAGCGCGCCTGGACGCGATCCGCATGATCAAATCGGCGCTGAAGAAGCACGAAATCGACAGCATGAAGCCGCTGGATGAAGCGGCGGAATTGCAGATCCTGAGCACGCTGATCAAGCAGCGCCGCGAGTCGGCGGACATGTTCCGCAAGGGGAATCGTCCGGAACTGGCGGAGAAGGAAGAGGCCGAGCTAAAGCTGATCGAATCCTACATGCCGGCGGCGCCGACCGAGGCCGAGGTGGATGCGGCCATCGCGGCGGCCATGGCCGAGACCGGCGTGACGTCGCTGAAGCAGATGGGCGTGGTCATGAAGGCCGCGCAAGCGAAGCTCGCAGGGAAACGCATCGACGGGAAATCGCTGAGCGATCGGGTGCGGGGGAAATTGAGCTAGCGAAGCGCCCCTTTCCGGTGCGCAAAGTCAACTTGTCCCTCCAAGATCGCTTTGTTATTCTCGGGTGGTGCGTGCTCCCGCTGTAACTCCTTCCGCCCGGATTTCCGACCTGCGGCCGACGGCGGTCAACGCGATCCTGGCGGAAGTTCGCGAATGCCAGGCGCGCGGACAATCGCTGTTTTCCCTGATGCGCGGAGAGCCCGATCTGGCGACTCCGGAGCACGTCGTTGAAGCTTGTACGCGCGCGCTGCGATCCGGCCGCACGACGTATCCCGATAATCGCGGCGAGCTCGCCTTTCGCGAAGCGATCGCGGAAAAGCTGCACCGCGACAACGGGCTTGCGTATCATCCCGGAACGGAAATCCTGGCGACCACGGGCGCGACCTTCGGCATTTACGTGGCGCTCGCGTCGTTGCTGAACGAAAACGACGAGGTCCTATTACCCGATCCGATTTACGATGCGTACCAATCGCCCGTGCGCCTGTGCGGCGGGCGCGTTCGCCCGGTGACTTCGGAGATAGAAGGCCTGCGGTTCACGATTACCGAGGAAGCTCTGGAAGCCGCGTGGTCCCCGGCGTCGCGCGTGCTGATCCTGAACACGCCGTGGAATCCGGTGGGCACAGTCCTGACGCGCGCGGAAATTGAAATCGTCGCGCGTTTCTGCGAGCGCCGGAACCTGATTCTGTTGAGCGACGAAATTTATGAGGCCATCACCTACGGCCAGGCGAAACACATTTCACCGCCCGCCGTGTCACATGGTTTGCGGGAACGCTGCGTGCTGGTCAACAGCCTCTCGAAAACGTACGCGATGACCGGATGGCGCGTCGGATACTGCGCGGGGCCGGCGCATTTGATTCAAGCGATGTTCATGGTGCTGGCACAATCAAGCCGCGGACCCGCCACGTTCATCCAGGACGCAGCGGCGGAGGCGCTGGCCGGCTCGCAGACGTGCGTCGCGGAAATGCGCGCGGAGTATACGAAGCGCCGGGAGCAGGTCATCGCCGCGCTGGCCGGAATTCGGGGCGTCACGGTGCTGCCTCCGGAAGGCGGGTTCTTCGCGATGCTCGATGTCCGAGGGCTCGGCCTGCCCTCGAATGAGATCCGCGTGCGATTGATGCGCGAACATGACGTGGTGGTGGTGCACGGAGCCGCATACGGGCCGGCGGGCGAAGGCACGCTGCGCGTTTCGTTCGCATCGGGCGGTGCGAAGCTCGCGAGCGGCCTCGCGGCCTTGCGCACAGGCCTGGTCCAGATCCGGGAGTCGATGAAGTGAACCTGGTGCAGGTGACCGCCGGCACGCCCGTTCCGCAGGCGAACGCGAGCCTGGTGGACGCACAGGCGCTGCGCCGGGAACTGGAGAGCGCGATCGAAGGCGAAGTTCGCTTCGATACCGTTTCACGCGCGCTCTATTCCACGGACGCCAGCGTGTATCAGATCCGGCCGGCGGGCGTGGCGATTCCGAAAACGCGCGAGGATCTCGTGCGGATCGTGGAAATCTGCCGCAGGCTCCGCTGCCCCATGACGATGCGCGGCGGCGGCACGGCGCAAGCGGGACAATCGATCGGCGCGGGCCTCCTGGTGGATACGTCGAAGTATTTCAATCGCCTGCTGGAAGTGAACGCGGAGGAGCGATGGGTGCGTGTCGAGCCCGGGATTGTGCTCGACGAACTGAATGCACAACTGGCGCCGCTGGGATTGCGCTTCGCGCCCGACATTTCCACAGCCAGCCGCGCGACCATCGGCGGCATGATGGCCAATAATTCCTGCGGCGCACGCAGCGTGCTGTACGGCAAGACCATCGATCACGTGATCGAGCAGACGGTTCTGCTTTCCGACGGCAGCCTCGTCCACTTTCGCGATCTGCCGCGCGACCAGGTGCCCGCGGGCGATACGCTCGAAGCTGTATGCTATCGCGCGGTGCTGGATTTGAGCCGCAGGCATGCGGACGAAATCGATCGTCGATATCCAAAAGTCCTACGGCGCGTCGGCGGCTACAACCTCGACGAGTTCGTCGACGCGACGAAGCCCGTGAATCTCGCGAAGTTGATGGTGGGGTCGGAGGGAACGCTCGGCGTCGTGCTTGAAGCGAAGCTGCGGCTGGTTCCGCTGCCGAAATTCAAGGCCGTGATGGTGATTTGCTTCGCGGATCTTCTTGAGGCGTTGGCCGCCGCGCCGGCGATTCTGGCGCATAAGCCTTCAGCGGTCGAGGTGATGGATAAGGCCATTCTCGATAATACGCGCCAAAACATCGCGCTCGATCGGATCCGCAGCAAGATCGTGCAGGGCGATCCGGCGGCTACGTTGTGCGTCGAATTCTACGCGGATAAGAAAGAGGATTTGCCGCCGCGGCTTGAGGCACTGGAAGAAGATTTGCGCGAGAGGAAGTTCGGATATTTCTATTACCGCGAAACCGACGTGGCGGCACAGGCGCGCATCTGGAGCCTGCGGGAGGCCGCGCTGGGATTATCGATGGCGATGAAGGAAGAAGCGAAGTCGCTTTCCTTCGTCGAGGACACGGCGGTCGCTCCCGAAAAGCTGAGCGAATTTATCGGCAGGTTTCTGAAGATTGTCGCGAGTCACGACACGACGGCGGGGGTCTATGCGCACGCCTCGGTGGGATGCCTGCACGTGCGGCCGGTGATCAATCTGAAAACCGAAGAGGGCGTCCGCAAGTTCGAATCGGTGGCGAATCAGGTTGCGGACCTCGTGCTGGAATTCGGCGGAGCTCTTTCTGGAGAGCATGGCGATGGCCTGGTGCGCAGTCCCTTCATGCGCAAGATGTTCGGCGATACGCTCTACGAAGCGTTTCGCGAGATCAAGCGAACTTTCGATCCGCTCGGCGTTCTGAATCCCGGCAAGATCGTGGACGCGCCGCCTCTGACTCAGAATCTGCGCTACGGAACAGGTTATAAGGCCGCGAATCCAGCGTCAACATATTTCGATTATTCGGAATACGGCGGGTTCGCGGAAGCAGTGGAGATGTGCAGCGGCGTGGGAGCGTGCCGGAAGAAGCTCGCGGGGACGATGTGCCCGTCGTATATGGCAACGCGGGAGGAATCCGATACGACGCGCGGACGCGCGAACGTTTTGCGTCTCGCGATGTCCGGACAACTGAGCGATAAAGGGCTCGCCGATGAGGCCGTTTATCAGGTTCTCGATCTGTGCCTGGAGTGCCGGGCGTGCAAGGCCGAATGCCCGGTAAACGTGGACATGGCTCGCTACAAGAGCGAATTCCTCGCGCATTATTACGAGGAGCATGGGACCCCATTGCAAGCGAAGGCGCTGGGCGGCGTCGCGAAGCTTGCGGGATTAGGAAGCGCGTTCGCGCCGCTTTCAAATTGGATTGCGGACACGGCTGTCAATAAAAAGTTGCTCGGCGTGGATACGCGACGAAGCTTGCCGAAATGGCGCAGAGACACCTTTGCGAAGTGGGCGGCTGCCCGGGGAGAACGGGCATCGAAGGGTACGCAGCCAGAGGCTGCTTCCAACAAAGCCGCGCTGTTCAACGACACCTTCACCAATCATTACGATCCCGAGATCGGCATCGCCGCGGTGGAAGTGCTGGAGCGCGGAGGCTGCCGCGTCAACGTCGTTCGGCCGGGATGCTGCGGGCGGCCGCTCATCTCCAAGGGTCTGCTGAAGGAAGCTCGCGAATCGGCCGCGAAGCTCGTCGAAGGACTTTTCCCGATCGCGAGCCGCGGCGAGAAGATCCTTTTCCTGGAGCCGAGTTGTCTGTCAGCGGTGAAGGAGGATGCTCCTTCGCTGTTGCGCGGAGAGCAGCACAAGAAAGCCCAGGCGGTCGCGGCCTCAGCGATCCTGTTCGACGAGTTCGCGGCGGGACTCGATCTGCCGCTGCGAGCGGGACCGAAGAAAATCCTGCTGCACGGACATTGTCATCAGAAATCGATGGGAATGCTGCAGGCGTCGGTCGCGCTGTTGTCGAAAATTCCGGGCGCCTCGGTGGTCGATCTCGACGCGGGCTGCTGCGGCATGGCGGGGTCGTTCGGATATTCGACGGATCACTACGATGTTTCCGTCGCCATTGCGAATCGCAAGCTCCTGCCTGCGGCGAAGGCGATGCAATCAGGCGACGTGCTGGCGGCGGTCGGAACTTCGTGCCGCCATCAGGTGGCGGATCTGAGCGACGTCACAGCGCGGCATCCTGCCGTGGTGGTTCGAAGCCTGTTGGATTAGAAACGTGGCGCGCGCACTCTTGCGTGCCGCGTCGCCACTCATGGCGACGCATGAATATTTACGGCTTCAACAACGGAATATTTGCGGGATTTAGCGGCGCCGGGAACGTCTGAATATAAGCGTACACGTCGGCGAGCTCCTGATCGGACATGATTTTGGCCCGATACGGCGGCATGTTGCTCGGCGGAGGGTTGCGCACGAATGCGATGAACCCCGGCTGCGTCAGCTTGGTTTGGGCCAGGCGCGCTCCCGCGGACCCGCCTTGTCCCACGGTTCCGTGGCACTGATAGCAACCGTTGAAGGAGAACAGGCGCTTGCCGTTGTCGACGTTCCCCGGCTTGAGCTGCGCGCTCGCGGGCACGCTGAAAAATGTCAGCGCGAATAATGTCAAAAGGACCAGATTCGTTTTCATGGGAATCCGTCCTTTAACGCGGCTGTGTCACGGTATCGAGGAGCGCCGGTTGGCCTGCTTTCACGCGAGCGATGGCACGCGTGAGCGCGGGGCCTAGGTCCTTCGGATCGCTGATCGGACCTTCGGCGTACAGGCCATAACCCTTGGCAATGGACGCGTAGTCGATGAACGGATCGTTGAGCGCGGTGCCGACATCGGAATTCCCCAGGCCGCGATCGAATTTGTTGCCCATCATCTGCAGGTACATGCGCTCCTGATGATAGGCGCGATTGTTATGCATCACGCTCAGCATCGGAATACGATGATGAGCCGCCGTCCAGAACACGCCCGGCGCGTAGTTGAAATCGCCGTCGCACTGGATGTTCACCGTAAGGCGTCCGTGCTTGCGATTGGCGAGCGCCGCGCCGACCGCGGCGGGGGCTCCGTAGCCGATGCCCGCGCCGCCCTGGCCGCCGATGTACTGGTGATATTTCGTGAAATCCCATAGGCGCGAGGGCCACGCACTTTGGAAATTATCGGTGGAAACCAGCGACCAATCCTCGTTCTTGATCTGATTCCATAATTCCGCCGAAAGGCGCGCGGTGCTGATGGGGCTGGCATCCCAGCCGAGCGTAGCGAGCTCGCGGTCGCGCTCGCGAGCTTTGCGGTTGGCCTCCACGATCTTCGCGCCACGCTCGGCGAGCGCCCGCTTGCGATCCGCGGTGAGGAGTCTCTTGACTTCCTCAATCAGCATGGGAAGCGTGGCCTCGCAATCGCCGGTAATGGACAGCGCGGGCTCCAGATAGTGGCCGAAATCCTGATAATTAGACTTGTAATTCAGCTCGACCGAGGAGATGTCGATCAACTTCGCGTTGGTCGTTTTGTGAAACTCCATGCCGAATTTGTTGAGGCCGGTCTGCGAATTCATCGAGCTCCACAGATCCTGCGTTTCCAGACTCAGGATCACGTCGGCGTCGTTGAGTCTGACGTTGCCCGCCAAAGGATGGCGAGTGGGGAAATTCATGCGCAGGCGCTGATCCTTCACGGGAGCCTGCAGCGTCTCGGCGAGCTCGACCAGCAATTCGATTCCGTGGGGCGTGCGCGCGACGCGTCCGGCGACGATCACGGGATTTTCCGCCGCTACCAGCATTTGCGCGGCCTGCTTTACGGCCGCGCTTTCGCCCTGCGGCGGAGCGCTCAGCGTCAGTTTGGGAATGCGCAGGTTCTTTTCGGAGATGGGCTCCTCCTGCAGGGCGCCATCGGCCACGATCGCGACCGGTTCGTAAGGCGGCGTCATCGCGACCTTATAGGCCCGCACCGCGGATTCGGCGAAGTGCTGGAGCGTCACCGGCGTGTCATCCCATTTCAAGAAATCGCGCGCCATGGCGGCGGCGTCCTGCACGCTATGAACCCACTCCGCGTTGCCGCGGCGATAATTCACGTCCAGAATGTTGCCCAGCACGATGTACACCGGCACGCGATCGCACCACGCGTTGTAAATCGCCATGGAGGCGTGCTGCAGTCCGACGGTTCCGTGCGCCATGATCATCATGGGCTTGCCTTCGATCTTGGCGTAGCCGTGCGCCATGGCGGCCGAGGATTCCTCGTGGCAGCAGGTGAGCCATTCCGGGCTCTTATTTCCGCCGTAGGTGATGATGGATTCCTGGACGCCGCGGAAGCTGGAGCCGGGATTCGCGGCGACATATTCGAAGCCCAAGGATTTGACGACATCGACCATGAAGTCCGAGCCGGGCCGCTGGTTGGAGGTCACTTCGGGAGCCGAGCCCGTGGTCTCGGGCTTCAACGCGGCTTGCTGCGCCATTGCGACAGGGGGCGTGCCGATCAATCCGGCGGCGCCTGCAGCGGCGGCCGCGCCTCGTAGGAACCCGCGCCGGTCGACTGGATTGTTTTTGGATTTCGCCATGGGACTCTCCTTGAGGGGTGTCGTGAACGTGATTATTATGTCATAGGCGTTGGCCGGGAGCACCCACTGCGAGCTGCGCTCACCGGGGCTTGTTATGCCGGTGTTATCCTTTTGAAGAATCGCGCACGACGGATCGCGCTTTCCCTGGGAAGAATGCAGCCAGCGACGACGAACTCAGAAATTCCAAACTCCGAAGGCCGCCCGCAGGGTCCCACGCACGTGCGCCACGCGGTGCTTGGCCTGACTGTCGCCGCCTATATGATCACCTATATGGATCGCCAGATTCTGGCGGTGGCGCGGCCGGTGATTCGCGACGAGCTGCACATCTCGCTGGTGATGATGGGCTGGATCACGTTCGGGTTCCGGCTGGCGTATGCGCTATTTCAGATTCCCGGCGGATGGCTCGGCGACCGTTTCGGCGCAAGGCGGGGATTGTCGCTGATCGTGATCTGGTGGAGCGCTTTCACCGGCTTCACGGCGATGGCCTGGAACGCAGCTTCCATGCTCGTCATTCAAGTTTTCTTCGGCGTCGGCGAAGCGGGCGCGTTTCCCATCGCCACTCGATCTCTCTCGCGCTGGATGCGCCCTACCGAACGCGGCTTCGCGCAGGGAATCACGCACGCGGGATCGCGGCTCGGTGCGGCTCTGACGCCTCCCATCGTGGTGCTGATTATCGCCCGTTACGGATGGCGCGTTGCCTTTCTGGCGTTCGGCGTCCTGGGCGTCATGTGGGCGGCGACGTGGTTTCTGTACTATCGCGATACGCCGGAGGAGCATCGCGGCGTCAATGAGGCCGAACGCGCGCTGATCGGCATCCGCAGGCGGTCGCCCGCGAAGGTTCCGTGGCGCGAGATTCTGGCGCACGGGAATTTGTGGATCCTGGCAGTGATGTACTTCTGCTACAACTTCAATCTCAACGTATATAACGACTGGTTCCCCACCTATCTGCACGACGCGCGCGGGATGACGCTCGCGAAGATGGGGATTTACGCGAGTCTGCCTTTGCTTGCGGGGACGCTCGGGGATATGTTGGGCGGCTGGTGCTCGGACCGCGTGCTGCGCTGGACCGGCAACGTCAATCTGGCACGGCGCGGGGTGGCGATCGCGGGATTTGTAGTTTCGGGCGCGGCGACCATCCCGGCGATTTTGGCGTCCGATCCCAAGATTTCCGTGGCTTTCTATTGCCTGGCGTTCTTTGCCCTGGAGTGGACGGTGGGGATCTCCTGGGCGGTGCCGCTCGATATCGGCGGCGATTATGCTGGCTCGGTATCGGCGGTGATGAATACACTCGGCAACGTCGGCGGAGCGCTCTCAGCAACCGTCGCGACGTACGCGGTGAGAAGCTACGGCTGGAACGCGCCGTTTTTGATCACGAGCGCGCTATGCGTGATCGCGGCGATGCTGTTCCTGAAAATCGACGCGACGAAAAGAATTTTTTCACAAGCTTAAAGATTTTAGAATGTCGCGTTGAATTCATCAATGACGATTTGAATGAATGGAGAGCACAGCGGAAACGCCGGCAGGAAAGCCGATGCTTCGGGCCTGGCGGCCCGCACGACGTCGGCCGCTGATACGTTTCTAACCAGGCGCGCCCGCCAGTTCCGGATCCGCGGTTCTGGTGACGCCGAAATACTTCTGCGCCATGCCCCACAGCCCATCGAGAGCGGGGGTCATCCAGCGGTCCCGGTGGCGCAGCATCTGCGTATAGGCAACCAGAGGCGCGCCTTTCCAGCGCACCGGGACCAGTCTTCTTTGCGCGAGCTCCTGGGCGATGGCGGTGCGCGGCAGTACAGCCACGCCCATGCCGGCGATGGCGCACTGCTTGACGGCCTCGATACTGGTCAACTCCAGCACGCCGGAAAGCTGCACCGAGACCACGTCGAGCATGGCTTCAAATACGGCGCGGTATCCGCAACCGCGGTTCGTGAGCAGGACCTGCGCGCGCGCCAGATGATCCCAGGTGACGGCTTCCGCTTTTGCCAAAGAATGTTGCGGTGCGGCGACCATCAAAATATCTTCTTCCGCCAGATGCTCCACATTCAGACGTTCGGATTGCACCGCTTCGCCGGCTACGAAAGCCACGTCGACGGCGCCATCGAGCACTGCGCCCGCCTGAGCCCGCGCATCGCCGCCGGAAAAAGCTCGAGATGCACCAACGGATATTCGACTTGGAATTGCCGCAGAAGATCGGGAAGGCGGTAAATCAGCAGTGATTCCGGGGCGCTCACCTTCAACGGGCCGGTGGGTTTGCCTTGCTTGCGCACGGCCGCCTTGGTTTCGTCGGCCAGCGCCAGGAGGCGTCCGGCGTACTCGAATGTCTTCTGGCCGACTTCCGTAAGTGCGACCTTTTTCGCGAACCGGTCAAAGAGCGGAGCCCCCAATTCGCGCTCCAAAGCCTTGATTTGAGTGGTCACGCTCGATTGCGAGTAACCGAGCTCCGCGGCTGCCCTGGTAAAGCTATTGGTGACCGCAACCATCCGAAAGGTCTTCAATTTTTGCAGGTCCAGCATGCACAAACCTTTAATATTGCTTGTTTTGGCAAACGTAGCCTGGGAGAGCGAGTAGGGGCCCGCGTCCAGTATCACGCAAGAAAGCGGATAGCGGAAGAGAAAGTTCGCTATGGGACTAATCGAAATTATCTATTAGCCTAAAACAAACTACTCCCGTAAAATAATTATGAAAATGTAGTCTGCAAGCTAAGCCCCGTCGCTTGCTGCCGCAGTGCCAAAACCACAGATCAGGTAAGCCTCCGCCGTGGCGGCGCAGAGGCTCCGTGTCTATAAGCGGTCCCAGCACTGAATCTAACCACCGCAAAAAGTGGAAGTTTAAGAAACTTTAGGAGAACCAACATGGCGGAGAACGACGCACCAAAAATGCAAGCGACGTTAGGCCTTACGGGTCTGACTATGAACGCAATGGCGCTCATTGCCCCGGGCGCCTTCCTATGGCTGACTTTTGCGATCCAGGCAAATACGGGAGCGACGGGCCCGGCGATGTGGGCGGGCATCGTGCTCGCCCTCTTGCTGTGCCTGGCGACCGCAGTATGCTACGCGGAAATGGCAAAGCTTTATCCGGGCACGGGAAGCTCGTATTATTTTGCAGAACAATCTTTTCTGAATCACGACAAAGCATGGAAATATGCGCGGCTCTCGAAATTTATCGTAGGCTGGGGCTCGCACCTTTACTACTGGGTCTATCCGGGAGTGATGGTTGCCGTTATGGGAGTTTTGTGTGGATATCTGGCCGGCACTCTATGGCCCAGCTTTATGAGCGCCTCGAATCCGGGCCCGGTGTTCATGGCGCTGATCGCGGTGGTGTTTTCGTTCGCGGTCGCGTGGATCGCCAACAAGGGCGTCAACGGTTCGACGGCGGTGAACATCGCGATTAACGTAATCCAAATCAGCGCGCTGCTGGTTTTCTCGGTACTCGCGTTCGGCTACCGCAGCAGCCATCCCGCGGGGACCGGGGCCTGGCAGTTCGACTCAGCTTCCGGCGACGCCTACAACTATGAATTCCAAACCATGCCGCAGACCGTCAACGGCACGACGACCGACGTGATTGTCCGCGACGACAAGGGCAATCCGAAGGCCAAGCTGGACGCCGCCGGCAAGCCGGTTCCATTCCAGATCGCCTATCCCGAAAAGGATGACAAGGGCGTGTTCCTTTCGCATCCGAGCGGAGCTTCGGTGGTCGGAATGCACAACTTCGGTTGGGTGTTCGTCCAGGCGACGGTCGCGATCCTGATCCTGGTCGGTTTCGAATCGGTCACGGCGATGGGCGGTGAGGCCAAAAACGCCAAGCGCGACGTTCCTATCGCTGTGATTACGTCGCTCCTGGTACAGGGGGCCTTCTGCTACCTCATCGAGTATTTCGCGGCGAACTATTTCCTGAATAGCGGGTATCCCATGACAACCGCCACCGGATCGGCGGCGCCCATTGGCGACATGATGATCGTCGTCGGCAACGCGCTGTTCGGTCCGGGGGGCGGACGCACCTTCATGCTGGTCGAAGCGTTCACGGTGTTCCTTGCGATCATCGGCACCACGCTTTCCTGTATGAACACGGGCGCCCGCGTCACCTACGCGATGGGCGTTGACGAGGAGGTTCCGGAACATTTCGGGTTGCTGCACTCCGAGAACCTGACGCCGCATCGGGCGATTTGGACGTTGGCCGCGATTTCGGCCGTCGTCGGCGTGATCGCTGTGCTGGTGCCCTTCGGCGATGCCGGCGCCCTGCCGGACGCAACGATCAAGGCGCTGCCGCAAGGCCTCTTCTCCAGCGTCGGATACATGTCGCACGATGCCATGGCGGCGCTGCCCAACACGCTCCTCACCATGACGCTCGCCTCCAACTTCGGCACGTTCCTGCTATACGCGCTGAGCTGCATCATTTGTATGGTGGCCTACCATGGACGTCCGGACGCGAGCGTTCTGAAGCACGTCCTGATTCCGATGTTCGGGCTGCTGGCCAATCTGGTCTGCATGGCGTTCTACATCATCGGGCCGTTCATGGGATACGGCAGCAAGATGGAACCGCTGTTGGCGTTGGGGATCGCGCTGGTGTGGGCGCTTTACGGCGGCATTTACTTCATTCGCTCCAGTAAAGCCAAGGGCCGGACAACACTGGTTGGCGAGCGGGGGATGGGGACGGCCTCGTAAGGCCCTCGGTAGTCTGGTGATGGAGTTCGGGCGGGCCAAATGCGGCCCGCCCCATTCTTTTACATCCATGATTGATGCCGCGAGCCAACAGCGGGCACAACCGCAGTTTGGAAACATGCTTGACGTAGAGTTCGTCCACGTATCCGACGACGGGAAGCAACGGGATCACAATGAGGATTTCGCCGGTTTCGTCGAGCCCACGACCCCCGAGCAAGCGCAATCCCACGGCTGGCTCTTCGCGCTGGCCGACGGCGTCGGCGGGCACGATCATGGCGAGGTCGCCTCGCAAACCGCCATCCAACAGATGCTGGCCGGTTTCCGGAAGGCGCCCGCCAGCGAACCCATAACAGCCATGCTCGCGAGGCTCGCGAAAGAAGCCAACCTGCGCGTGTATGAAACCGGCAAACAGGCGAGCGCCGGCGGCAGCAACATGGCGACGACGCTGGTGGCCTGCGCGCTTCGCCACGACCGCCTGGCCGTCGCGCATGCGGGGGATTCGCGCTGCTACCTGATACGCGGGGGCCACAGCAATCTGCTGACGAAAGACCACACGGTGGCCAACGAGCAGGCCAAGCTCGGAATCCTTTCTTCGAAAGAGGCTGGTGAGGTTCACACCAAGCACGTGCTGGTACGCTCGCTCGGTCTGGATCCGTTTACGACCGCCGATGTGAACGAGTTCCAAATCGAAGCGGGCGACGTCCTGCTGCTCTGCTCCGACGGCCTGCACAACTCGGTGGAAGGCTCGGAAATGGCGGCAGTGGCCGGCCAGCCAGGCGCCGATTTGCATGCCGCGGCGCGCCGCCTGATCGAGCTTGCGAACGACCGGGACGGTAGCGATAATATAAGCGTTCTCATCATCCGAATTCGCGACGTCGAACGCGTGGGAATGTACCGGGGAAGGCCTTATAAACTTCGCTAACCACTCGGAGTTCGCTCTGCCTGTTCGCCTTCTCTCCCGTGAAAGCCGCACATTCGCATTCATGAAATCCGTGCGACATCCATGAAATCCGTACACCCGGGCGACCTCCTCGACAACTACCGCATCGAGAGCCTGGTAGCACGCAGCGGGATGGCCTCCATCTATAAAGCTACGGATATGCGCAGCGGTAAGCCGGTGGCGATTAAGATTCCACACCCGGAAATGGAGGCTGATCCAGCCTTATTCGAGCGTTTTCAGCGCGAATCGGAAATCGGAGAACAGCTGGACCACCCGGGCGTCATGAAGGTTTTCGGCGGGGAGAAGCGCAGCGGGAAATACATGGTGATGGAATGGCTGGAGGGAGAGCTGCTTCGTCAGATCATCCACGATCGGAAAAAGCTGCCCCCCGAGCGCGCCATCAAGATCACGATGGGGATTCTGGACGCACTCGACTACATTCACCATAACGGCGTCGTGCATCGCGACATGAAGCCGGAGAACATCATGGTGGATCAGGACGACCGCATCAAGTTGATCGACTTCGGCATCGCCGGCAAGGAAGGCGCGCGGCGGCTGACGTTCGCTAAGTTCTCGCAGGTGATGGGCACGCCCGATTACATTTCTCCGGAACAGGTGAAGGGCAAGCGCGGCGACGGCCGCAGCGATATCTACGCGGCCGGGGTGATGCTGTACGAGATGCTTTCCGGCAAGACGCCGTTCTCGGGTCCCAATCCGTTCGCCGTCATGAACGATCGCCTGATGAATAATCCCGTACCTCCGCGCGAGGCCAACCCGGAGATTTCACCCGCCCTGCAGGAAGTGATTTACCGCGCTCTTGAGCGCGAGCCGGCGAATCGTTATTCGACGGCCAACGAATTCGCCTGGGACCTGGAGCATCTGGATCAGGTGGGCGTGGAGGATCGGGCCGAGCTTCACGATTGGAAGAAACGCAAGACGCCGCTCATGCGCCAGATCTTGTTCTACGTCGCGATGGCGCTGATCCCGATCGTGATTCTGGGTTTGCTTCTACTCGTAGCCAGGCGGGCGTAGCCCCCCGAAACAATCAACGCTGCAGCAGATCGTCGTTGTGGCTCAAGAAATCGGGATAGGCCCCCGCGCCCAGCTCTTCCAGGTCCAGACCCTTCCGTTCCCCTTCCGGGCGCACGCGCATCGGCCGGATCCGGTTCAATAGCCGATGAATCCCGTAGCTGAACGGCAGCACGAATCCCAGCAGCGTCGCGACGGCCGCGACCTGTGCGACCCACTGACTCGATTGGGCCAGGCCCCTCGCGACGGCGGTCGCGGAGTTCGCCTCGGCAGGCAATGTCGTGAACCAGCCGGCCGCGAGAATCCCCCACAGGCCGCCCACCGCGTGAACGGAAATCGTGCCGCCGGGATCGTCGATCGTGAAGTGCAACTCCAACATCTCGACCGAATAGGTAACCAACGCGCCGGCGATCATCCCGATGATCAAGGCGGCCAACGGCCGGAAATACGAGCATCCGGCGCTCACGGCGACCAGCCCCGCCACCCATCCGTTCGCGCATAACGATGCATCGGGCTTGCCGTAGCGTGCGCGGGTGATCAAAGCCGCCGCCAGAGCCGCCGCGACGGCAGCGAGCGTGGCGTTCATGGCGACCAGGACCACGGCGCCCGCTCCCGCGGATGTGAACAGAATGGTGCCGGCACCGGATAAACCGATCCATCCGATCCACGCGAGGAAACATCCGAACAGGACGTAGATGGCGTGGTGTCCCGGAATGGCCAGAGGCATCCGGTCCGGAGTGTACTTGCCGCGCCGCGGGCCGAGCACCCAGGTCACCGTGAGCGCCGTCAATCCGCCGAGCACCTGCACGGCTCCGGCGCCGCCCGCATCCAGGTATCCCTGCCCAATGCCGTAGTTGGTTCCCAGTTGCGCGAGCCATCCGTTCCACGCCCAGTGCGCAAACAGCGGATAGGTGAATCCCGCCAGGATCGCCGACGAAATACAAGCCGAGCTCAGCTTCCAGCGGTCCGCTCCGCTGCCCAAGGGGAGCATGGCGGCGAGCGCGACGCTGAAAAATCCAAACAGCGCGATCAGGGAAGCCCGCGTTCCATCGAGCGGCAGGCCACGCAGAAAAAATGGCGCCGACGCGATCCAATCAAGTGACTTTCCGGAGATAACGAGTACATGCGCCGCGCTCCCCGGATATCCCTGCCAGGCGAATCCGACCGCGAAGAAGACCATCGCCGCTACGCCCATGGCACAGAGCGACGTGAGCATCATGTGCGCCGCGTTCCGCGCGCGGCCGAGGCCGGTATTGATCATCGCGAGTCCGGCGGCCGCCAGGGGAATCAGCAGGATCAGGAGCAGACAGATCGCCGAAGTGGAATCGAGGGAAGGAGGAGTGGTGGCGGTGGGCGTCAACGTTTGTCCCCATGTGGTAGCACGTGGGTACGAACGACGAGGGTCAGCCCCAACAGTTGGACGACGAGGCCCGTGAGCACGAAGCCGGCCAGCGCCGCGGATTTCAACAGAATCACTGCCGCCAGGACGATCAGCCATCCCGACGACAGGAAAAGAAAGCCCGCGAATCTCATGAAAATCTGGACCATTATAACAATGTTGCGCCGGCGTATCGTCGTTTTTCGATATAAAAACTGATACAACAACTAATGATGACGATCACCCGTTTCAGCTCCGTGCGCGTGCTTGCCCTAGGGGTGTCCTTCGTAATTCCCGCCGCGGCGCAGAACGCCGAAACCATTCTGGTCAACGGCAAGATCCTGACCGCCGACGCGCCGTTCTCGATCCAGCAGGCCCTCGCGGTGCGCGACGGCAAGATCGATGCAGTAGGGACGAACGCCGAAATCCGCAAGTCCGCCGGCCCCCGGACGCGCGTCATCGACTTGGGCGGCCGCACCGTGATTCCCGGTCTGATCGATTCGCACATGCATGCGATCCGTGCCGCTTCGTTTTTTTCGACCGAGGTGAACTGGGCAGGCGTGCCGTCGCTCGCCGAAGCGCTCGCAAGAATAAAGCGGGCGGCGCAAGAGCAGAAGCCGGGTTCCTGGATCATCGTCGGCGGCGGCTGGAAGCCGGAGCAGTTCCAGGAAGGGCGGCTCCCCACGCAGGCCGAGCTCACGGCGGCCGCCGGGAACCATCCCGCCTATATTCAACTCCTCTATGCGTGGGTGCTGATGAACCCGCTGGGCTTCGAGGTGCTGAACATCAAGACCGACGCGGATCTCCCGCGCGGCGGCAAGCTGGATCGCGACGCGAGCGGCCAATTGACAGGAGGCATCACGGGCGGAATTATCCCGCTGTTCGACCGCTTACCGAAGCCATCGCTCGCCGAACAAGTGGAGGGCACCAAGAAGTTCTTTCGCGAGCTCAACCGGCTGGGTATGACAGGCGTCAGCGACCCCTGCGGCAACAACGTTACGCCGGAAACCTACGACGCGATCAACCAGGTGTGGCGCGACCGGCAGCTCACCGTTCGCGTGGCGTACTCCATCTGCGGATTCACGCCGGGCAAGGAGTTCGACGATTTCAAGAAGTATCTCGGGCTGATGCCGATGGGTTTCGGCGACGATATGATGCATTTCAACGGCATCGGCGAGCAGGTTGTCTGGGCGATCAATAACGTTGAGAATCCAAATCCCGCCGATCTGGAGCGCTTCTACGAGATTGCGAAATGGGCGGCCGGGCGAGGATATTCGCTCACGTTCCATTGCGCGACGGACGCCGCCGTGAATCCGATCCTGACGGTGTTCGAGCGGATCAATCGGGAAATCCCCATCGCCAATCTGCGCTGGTCCATCGCGCATCTGAACGACGCCTCCGCGGCCAATTTGCGCCGGATGAAGGCACTCGGCATGGGCTGGACGATGCAGGACGCGATGTACTTTCAGGGCGAGGAAAGCGAGCGCCGAATGGGAGCCGACGCGGTGCGGCGCATGCCTCCGGTGGAAACCGCGCGCGAGATCGGAGTTCCCGTCGGCGCGGGCACGGACGCGCATCGCGTGGCGCCCTATAGCCCTTTTACGTCGCTGCAATGGCTTCTGGATGGAAAAACGGTCGCCGGGAAAGCCTTGCGCGGTCCCGAGGAAACGCCCAGCCGCGCGAATGCGCTGCGATTCTACACGCAGGGCAGCGCGTGGTTCTCGCACGATGAAACCAGGCGGGGATCGCTGGAGGCCGGGAAGTTCGCGGATTTGGCGGTTCTTTCCAAGGATTACCTCACCGTGCCTGTCGATCAAGTCGGCGGCATAGAATCCCTGCTGACGATGGTCGGCGGTAAGATTGTCTATGCGTCCGGCCCCTTCACGAAGTGGGAGAATGCGCGCTAGGGCTCAGTCCTTCGGGCCTAAAGGGAAAGGCCTGCCGGCCTGCCAAGAGGAGCTAACGAACTATGAGGAACGTTTTATTCGGCTGTTTGACGGCGAGTATCCTGATCGCCCCCGCGAGCCTGTATGGCGCGGGCTGCGGCGCCGTCCAGCCGGATGCCAAGGACGCCGTCGCGGTGTCTCCGGATTTTTATAAGATTCTGATCGACAACGACCAGATCCGCATTCTCGACGTCCATCTGCCTCCGGGCGCGAAGGAACCCGAGCACTCGCACGTGTGGCCGGCCGTTATCATCGAGGACACACAGCGTCCCGGAGAAATTCCGGCAGTACGCAATTTCACTTCGCGGTGGGAAGCGCCGCAGAAGAAGGCTGAAGGAGGGAACCCCGGTTCAGTTCCTTATCACGCTTTGCGCATCGAACTGAAGAAGGGCGATTGCAAGCCGGTGAAGAATCCTCCGCTGCCCGCAACCGATGGAGTGGTGATTCACGATCCTAAAATCAGAGTTCCTTTTGAAAATGCGTACGTCCGCGTGCTGGAGATCGAAGTGAAGCCGGGCGAAGCGGAACCGCCGCATACCCACACGTGGCCGTCGGTGGTTTATTATTACCGGCTGCCATCATCGAGGCGCGGAACCGCCGATGGAAAGCCTCCAGTCGATCGTCCCGAGCTGACGGCGCAGCAGGTGACCTTCGAGAACTTCCCGGCCGCCATGCACACCCTGCTGAATACCGGGACGTATCTTTATCAGGCGCACCGGATCGAGATCAAGCCGGTGATGGACAATCCCGTCGCGAAGAAATAGCGACTCAGGTGCGCGCGCTATTCCGGCAGCGGCTTGCCTTTGGTTTCCAGACCGAGCGGCAGCAGCAGGATTCCCAGCGCGAAGGCGATGGACGTCAACGCCACCGGCGTTCCGATGGTTCCGAAATAACTGACGCCCGCGCCCACCAGGAAGCTGATCCCGGCGCCGAGGAAGCGCGTCCCGCTGGTCACGATAGCGAACGCGCTCGCGCGGCATTCGGTGGCGTACTGTTCCGGAAGCCATAGCGAATACACGGCGAAGTTCGCGCCGCCGACTCCCAGGAAGAACAGACAACCCATGAACAGCGGCAGAACGTCGCCCTGCATGTAGAACACGATGCCGAAGGCCGCGATGATAAAGATAAGCATCAGGGCGAAGAAAAAGCCCAGCGCTCCTCTGCGGCCCAGTCGTTCGCACAGCCACGGCGTCATCAGCGCGCCGAGAATCGTGCCGATGGAAAGAATCGCGGTCGCGTAGGAGGACAGCTGCGCGGCCGACATGGCCGTGCGGCCAGCTCGTGTCGCTATGTCGGTTACGGCGGCCGGGACGTACGACGATCCCGCCCAGAGACCGGTGATCGAAACCAGCATAAAGATCGAATTCAGGATCGTCCGTTTCCGATATACGCCGGAGAAAGGTCCGCGTAGCGCGTCAAGGAATGTGTGCGAGCCGCCGAGCGCTGCCTTCTTTTGCTTCCACTTCTCGGGCTCTTTCACCTTGCTATAAAATGCGGCGACCAACAGCGCGGGGAATCCGCCGACGGCGAACATCCAACGCCAGCCGTAATGCGCTCCTATGAAATAATTCGCGACGGCGGCAAAGAAAAAGCCGACGTAGTAGCCGGTATGCATCAAGCCGGAGCCCATCTTGCGACGATCCTCCGGCCATTCCTCGGAGATGAACGTCGCACCCACCGACCACTCGCCGCCGATGCCGGTACCGGCCAGCAGGCGGTAAATCGCCAAGCTCCACACGCTTTGCGCAAAGGCGCTCAGGAAAGTGAACACGGAGAAAAACAGCACGGTGATCATGAGCGTGCGCATGCGGCCGAAGCGATCGGCGACGGGCCCCCACAGAACAGCCATCCCCCAGCCGACCAGGAACAGCGCGAACAGCAACCCACCGTAGTAGCCGATGTTGGCGGGCGTCGCGGCGATGCCGGATTTCGGCAGCACCTCCTTCAAGGCGGGGACCAGCACCAGCGCGTAGATGAACGAATCCATGCCGTCCAGCGCCCACCCGCCCCACGCCGCGAGAAATCCGCGAATCTGGTTGGGCGTGAGTTTCTGCTGTGATGTTCCGGAGCGAGGTGTTGTGGATGTCGGAGTCGCCATTCAACCTACATGATCTAAATTGACATGATCTACAGTGACCCGTCCTACAGCGACATTTCGCTGGGTCGAAGAGCCAGCGCGAGCAAGGCGCCCAGGAGGCACATCAGCGACATCTCGATTTCGCTCGCGAGCAACCATCCCAAAGGAGTGGCAAGTGCGCCGAGTAAATAGCCGCCGAACGCCGCCGCTCCGTAGAGGGTGGTGACAAACATGCCCGAACCCTTGCTGGAGAGGCTTCTCCGCAGCGCCTTCACGTGATAGCCGGCGAGATTGACGTAGAGCACGGCGCTACCCATGACGCCATAGACACAGGTGAGGGCTTCCCGCGTCAGCATGCTCAGCGAGGGCAGATAGAAGAGATAACCGAGCAAGGCAATCGAGAGCAGAGAGCCGGCCAGGACGAGTTTCGGAGAAAGGCGATCGCCGAGCCAGCCTCCCAGGATGGAAGCGAGCGCTCCGATGCCGAAGAAGCCGATGACCGTGCCCGCGTCTTTCGGGGAGTAATGGAGGTTCTCACGCAGGAACGTCGGGTACAAGCCGAGGAATCCGTACATGCTGAGGCCGTGGATCAGGCTCAGGATCGTGAGAATGATGGTGTTCCGGTTCATCAGCGAAGAGGCGCCCCCGGTGTCGGCCAGCGTTTTGGAAGCGTGCTGCGTTTCGCTGAACCATGGGCGCACCGTAATTGCGATCAGCACGATCATCACGAAACCGAAAGCGCCGAACGCGAGCATCGGGGCGTGCCAGGTGCCGTAGCTGGTTCTGAGAATCCCGGCGATGAACGGGCCGAGAAAGCCGCCGATGCCGTAGCAGAAATTGACGGAACCGATGGCCGCGGCGCGATTGCCCGAAAAATAGTTCGCGGCCAGCGCGAACATGGAGGTCGCCAGCATGGACATCCCGATGCCTTGCGCCGCCAGACAAACGAGCATGGTGAAAAATCCCGCGGCGACGGTGGTAAGAGCGGTGGCTCCGGAGAAGATGGCGATGCCGATCAGCAGAACCGTCTTGCGGGAAAAGCGGGTGAGAAGATAGCCGGTCGGCAGACCGGCAAGTCCCAGACCCAGGGTGAAGATGGTCGAAAGGAGGCCGGTGTTGCTGAGCGAAAAGCCGAAAGCCCGGCGGACATCCGCGGCCAGTACGGGAAAGAGATAGCGGTCCGCGGCCATCAAAATGTAGGAAACCAGCAGCACGCAAAACATGCTGATGGCGATCGCTGCGGTGCCGGTTTGTTCGCTGGCCGCTGAAATCGCCGCGCCTGTTTGGACTGTGCTCCGTGGACTTGTTCCCGAACTCGGACTCATATTTGTCCTCTAGACCAACCCCGTCTTCGTCACCAGGTCGCCGGGGGAAAGATGATTCACCGTCTTGCCTGTTTCCGTGAATGTCCTGGTCACCTCGCGAGCGCCGTAAATCCACAGAATCACCAACGGGGACGTGCCGGTGTTATTGAAGCGATGCGGCTTGCCCGCGGGAATGTAGGTGGTGTCATAGCGCGCCAGAGGCGTGCTCCGGCCGTCGACTTCCACTTCGCCCTCCCCTTCGAGCAGGGTGACTTGCTCGCCGCAATTATGACTGTGCATGGGAGCGCTGCGGCCTGCTGGAAATGAAGTCAGGCCCGACGTGAAGACCGTATCGGGGGCGCGCTCGGCGCCCACCAGCAGAGTTGTCACGACCCCATCGCCGCGCTGGAACCGAGGAATGGAATCGATCTTCAGAATGCTGGCCGCGTCCGTGACATCGTTCATAAACCGCTCATAAACTTCGGTCAAACCCGTTGCTTCGCCCGCTGCGATGCGCAATCCAGGTCCGGGAAAGCTTCTAGAATCCTACCACGCGGCGGCGTCCAAGGTCATTTGACCCCGTGCCGTAAAACGCTTAGAATCGCTATGAGCCGGCCACGGGTACCGCCGGGAACGCACCACAATCCACTCCGGGAGATTCAACATATGAAATGGATGACGATAGGCGCGCTGGCTGCCATGATGGCCGCATCGGCGTGGGCACAAAGCGAAAGCGACTACCAAGGCTACATGAAAGCGGTATTCGCCGCCAATGGCAGCATGCAGAAAAACGTCGGAGCCAAGAGCGCGGACGCAGCCGCCGACGCAAAGAAGCTTCAGGATACCTTCAAGATGGTCGAAGCGTTCTGGAAAGCCAAAGGCGCCGAGGATGCCGTCGGGTTCGCGCAGAAAGCACAGATGGTCGCGGGAATGGTCGCCACCGATGTCGGGGCCGGGAATTTCGACAAGGCGCAGATGGACGCCAAGAGCATCGGCATGGTGTGCGGAGGCTGCCACATGGCGCATCGCGAGGGCGCGCAGGGGAATTTTCACATCAAGCAGTAGGACTCGCGGAAACTCAGCAGCAAACGAACGGCGGGACCGGGAGTGTTCGGAACCCGCCGTTTTATTTCTCAGCCGTCCCTAGTTTCCGATGCCGCCCAGCGCGACGTACTTGATCTCCAAGTAATCGTCGATCCCGTATTTGGAGCCTTCGCGACCGAGCCCCGACGATTTCACGCCGCCGAAGGGCGCGACCGCCGTGGAAATAATTCCTTCATTGACGCCGATGATCCCGGATTCCAGCGCTTCGGCGACTCGGAAAATACGGCCGACGTCGCGGGCATAGAAGTAAGCGGCCAGGCCGAATTCCGTATCGTTGGCCAGCGCGATGGCTTCTTCTTCCGTCTTAAACCGGAACAACGGCGCTACGGGACCGAACGTTTCTTCATGCCAAACCATGGCTTTGCGAGGCACATCCGTCAGGATGGTGGGCTCGAAGAAATTGCCGCCCCGGCTGTGGCGCTTGCCGCCTAATGCGATCTTCGCGCCGTGGCTGACGGCGTCCGCGATGTGCTCTTCCACTTTGGTAACGGCATCCGCGTTGATGAGGGGGCCTTGCGTCACGCCGTCTTCGGTTCCAGGACCGACCTTTAGCTTACAAACGGCCGCTTTGAGCTTTTCCGTGAAGGCTTCGTACACGCCGTCCTGCACCAGCAGACGATTCGCGCACACGCAGGTCTGTCCCGTGTTGCGATATTTCGAGGCCAAGGCACCTAGCACGGCGGCATCGAGATCGGCGTCATCGAACACGATGAACGGAGCGTTGCCGCCCAGCTCCATGCTGAGTTTCTTGATGGTCGGCGCGGTCTGCGCGATCAACTTCGCGCCCACCTCGGTGGAGCCCGTAAAGGAAAGTTTGCGGACCAATGGATTCGCCGTCAGTTCCTTGCCGACCGCACTCGCGGGTCCCGTGATCACGTTGCACACGCCGCGCGGCATGCCGGCGCGCTCGCACAACGCCGCGATCGCCAGCGCCGAAAAAGGAGTCTGGCTCGCCGGGCGGATCACCGCGGTGCAGCCGACCGCCCATCCCGGGCCGGCCTTGCGCGTGATCATCGCGGACGGGAAGTTCCACGGGGTAATCGCCGCGAAGACACCAATCGGTTCCTTGAACACGAGTACGCGGCGACCTTTCGCGTTCTGAGGGATCGTATCGCCGTAGACGCGCTTGCCCTCCTCGGCGAACCACTCGATGAAGCTCGCGGCATAGAGGATCTCCCCGCGGCTTTCGGGGAGCGGTTTGCCCTGCTCGGCCGTCATGATCAGCGCGAGGTCTTCCTTGTTCTCGAGCATCAGATCGTTCAGGCGGCGCAGGATCGCTGAACGCTCGCTTGCGAGCAGCGCACGCCATGCCGGATAAGCTTTGTGGGCGGCTTCGATCGCGCGGCGCGTTTCCGCCTCCCCGAGCGCGGGAACTTCTCCCACCAGTTCCCCGTTAGCCGGATTGCGGACGGCGATAGTCGCACCGCTATCGGCCTGGATCCACTGTCCATCGATATAATTCGCCTGGCGGAGCAGGCTGGAATCCGCAAGCTGCAAGGAGGGAACTGCCGTGGTCAACATTGATTACTCCTAAGGATGAATTGCTCCTCAAACTATTTTACAGGCACGGGGATTGAGAGTCATGACATTGACTATTGGCACTCCCGGATCGCCTGCGGCAAATAGGTCAACAGATCGGTCGCCAGCACGCATTGCTCCGTGAGCGTCTCGGCCGCGAGTTCCCCCGCCCGGCCGTGCAGCCACACGGCAGCGCGCACGGCCAGCGAGATGTCGCCGGGATTCTGGGCGACGAAGCCCGCGATCAGGCCGGTCAGAATATCTCCCGCGCCGCCTTTCGACATGGACGGCGACCCGGTCGGATTGATCCAGACACTTCCACTCAGTGCCCCGAGGCCATCGGGAAACGCGATCAGGGTCCGATAACCTTTCAGCACCACGCACACGTCCCGATCTTTAGCGAACGACCGCGCGATGTTGATGCGATCGGCTTCCGGCACGGGAGATCCGGTCAAACGGGCCATCTCGCCCGGGTGCGGCGTGAGAATCGTCTGGATTCCGCGGCCGCGAAAATCCGTTCCCGTGCCGTCTTCCTTGGCCAGGGAATTTAAACCGTCCGCATCGATTACAGCGGGAACCGTGGCCGACTGCAGTAATCTGGCGACCAGCTTGCGGCGAACGCCCAATCCAGGCCCGATGGCGAGCACCGTCTTCTTCTTGAGATCGATCTCATCGAGCGGCTGCGTCATCAGTTCCGGGGCCAGTCGCGAAGGACTGGAGCAGGCGACCGTCACTAAGCCTGCGCCCGCTTTCAACGCGGCCAGTCCCGCCATCGCCGCGGCACCGGTCTTTCCGGCCGAACCGCCGACCACGAGCACGTGGCCGAAAAGTCCCTTGTGCGCGTCCGCCGGGCGCGGCGCGAACAGAGTGCGGAAGTCGCGGGCTTCCGATAGTTCCAGGCCGGATTCGAGCAGATCCGGCGCGATTCCGATATCGGCCACCACCAGCTTCCCGATGTTGTGAGCCCGTGTGCTCAGCAGCATCTCGGCCTTGGGCGCCGCGAACGTGACGGTGTAATTCGCGCGCACCAGCATTGCCGAGGGCAGGTCGACGGCCACGATTTTCGCTTTTCGAAAATCTTCGTTGATGGCGCGGATGAGCTCCGCGTAGCGTCCTTCCACCGGCTCGCGGAATCCCGTTCCGAGCAGCGCGTCGACGACGATGGTCGCGTCGCGGTCATAGGCGTCGCCCGCATCCGTCACCCGGACTACCTGAAGCTCAGCGACGCGCCTTTCGAGCAGACGCGCGAGCGCCAGCCCGTCGCCGCCGTTGTTGCCGGTGCCGCAGAAAACCACCACGCGCTGCTCGCCCAACGGAGAAAATTCGCGTTCCAGAAATTCGAAGAGGCAGCTGCCGGCGCGTTCCATCAACGTCTCCACCGGCGTTCCGCGCTCGAACATGGCCAGGTCCGCCGCGCGCGACTGCCCGTTGGTTATGACTCTCATGCCGGCACCCCCGTAAGCATCTGCTCTAATTTGCGCAATCCGTCCGACTCGCCCATCACGATGAGATGGTCTCCGGCGGTGATCCTCTGCTCGGCGGTGGGATTGAATAACATCTGACCGTCAGGCCTGCGGATGGCCAGCACGATCAACCCCAGCGTGCGTTGCACTTCCATGTGGCCCAGAGTCTGATCCGCGAAGGAACTGCGCGTGCTGACACGCACTTGCTCGATGCCCACGTCCGGTCCCGCGCCGTGCGCCGTGAAATCCATGAACTGCTGCACGTGCGGCTTCAATAGAGCCCGCGCCATGCGATGCCCGGTGCTCCTATAAGGCGCCAGGACGAAGTCCGCGCCGGCGCGGCGCATTTTCTGTTCGGACGCTTCTTCGTCGATGCGCGCCGAAAGATGCAGCCGCGAATTTAGCGCCTTCGCCGAAAGAATCAGAAACAAGTTGTCCGCGTCGGAGGCCAGCGTGGCGATCAGGCCCTTGGCCTTGGAAATTCCGACTTCACGTAGGACGTCGTCGTGCGTGGCATCGCCCAGAACGGCCAGCATCCCGGCCTTCATGGCCCGCTCCACGCGGTCCTCGGTGCGGTCGATGACGACGAATGGCACATGGGCGTGAAGAAGCTCCTCGGCGGCGCCACGCCCCACGCGGCCGTAGCCGCACACGATGAAGTGGTTCTCCAGTTTGTCGATCATGCCTTTGACCCGCCGTTTCCCGAAATATTGGTTTAGCTCCAGCTCGATCACCGTCTGCGTCATCGCGCCGATCGCCAGCAGCACCACGCTTGCTCCGAAAACGATCAGAAAGGAATTGAAGACGCGGCCGGCTTGGCTCAGCGGCCGGATCTCGCCGTAGCCCACGGTCGTCACCGTGATCAACGTCATGTAGAAGGCGTCGAAGACCGGGTAATGATCGATGAGAACGAAACCGGCGGTGCCGAAAGCGAGCGTGGCCAGGATGGCGATCGCGATGAGGGCGAGACGCCGCGGCAGATGAGCCATTGTCCTTCTATCTTACGGGTAACGGCGCGGGTAACGGCGCGGGTAACGGCACGAGTAACGACGCGCTACTTTACCACTTTACTTAACGACTTTACTTAACAACCGTTTTCGCCGCCGCCTCGTTATCGTAGGCGTCTTTGACGCGCACGGCAATGGTGATTTCGCCTTGCCCGCGATCCACCTGAAAGCGATAATCGTGTTCCTCGGAGTCGGCAAGGCGCGTGGTGGGCTCCACCACTTTCCATTCGCCGCCGTTCACCGAATATTCGGAGCTTTCGAGGATGCTCCAAGCGTCCTTGGCATGGAACCGCACGTCGATTTTCGCGCCGTTTACCGTTCCCGTGAGCCCGCTGATTTCGGGCGGAGAGTTATCGATCAGGAACCGGTCGCTTTCACGCGAAGCGCTGAGCGCCTTGTCCGGAGGATTCGACGGCGCATCGCTGGCCGTCACGCGCAGGTAATACTTTCCGTCGGGAAAAGCCGTGGAATCCCAACTGTAGTAGCGCTCACGAATGCCGTCCTTCAGCAGTTTCCAGGCGGTTTCGCCTTCGCCCCGGATCTCCACTTTGAACAGCAGGGCATCGCCGTTCTCGTCGGTAGCGAGCCAGCGGGCGCCGATCTGCCCTTTGGCGAAGGTCATCGCCGGCGTAGCTCCTCCTTCGCCCGAAGCGCCGATGGGGGCTGCCGGTTTCTTCCCCAGCGGCGGAAGACTTAACGTCGTCGGCGCGGCCGCCGGACCCGACGGAGGCGGGAATTTATAATTCGGCGGCGTGGTCTCGATCTCCTCCACGACCGGCGCGACATTTCTCATTTCGTAGGCCGTGGCGACGTCATACAGCTCCGCCGCGCCGGTGATGGTGGCGCGGTATTGCAGGAAGCGCGCGGAAGGCGAGGCCACCCGGCCCGCGTTCAGCGCCGCCCACGAGCTCCAGTCTTTTTGGGTTCGGCTGACGTTGCCGCTGCGTGTTTCGAACGTGACGTTCCCCTGGCCCTGGGTCAGCGGCGTCAGCCGCCCCCAATCGGAAAATCCTCCGGCGTCGAAAACATCGCTGTCAAAGGTTCCCGAGGGTTCGCGTTCCGGTCCGATGGAAAATACCTCTCCGATGTTGCCCGTAGCCGCATAGATCGTGCCGCCGGGCGCGGTGCAGAACGCCGTCACCTGCGCGGGAGCCAGATTCGCCAGCCGCGTATACGCATGGTCGTTGTCGATGCGGTACAGCATGCCGCGGTTTCCAGTGCCGATCACCGGGCGGCCTTGCGCGTCGAAAGCCAGCGCGTACACCGTATCCTGCGCGTGATTCCAAATCTTGCGCGCGTAACCATCCGGCTGAATGCGATAGACCTCGGAACCGCCCGGAACGCCCGCTGCCGGATTGGCCGTCGCGGGCGGAGCTGCTCCTCCGCGTCCGCCAGGAGGGGCCGCCGGCATGGCATTCGCGTTCCCGCCGCCGCCTTCGCCACCACCGCCGCGTCCTGCTGCGGGAGCGGCCGGAGCCCTGGCGGGTGTCCTATTGCCCGTGCCCGCGGCGAAGATTGCGCCGTTAGAGGCGACCGCCACCGCTGTGATTTCCCGCTTCGGAGCTTCATACAACACGAAGCCCTGGCCGGCGGGCGAGATGCGCAGGATCAGCCCGCTCGGCTCCGTACCGGCGATCAGGTTGTCGTTCGCGTCGATGGCGAGAGAACGCGCATGGGCTTCCTCCGTTTTGTAGAAGACCGATCCCGCGCCAGCCGGCGTTACGCGATGAATCTCGCCCTGATCGCCGGTGGCGACAAACAGATCGCCGTTCTTCGCGAAGGCCAGCGCCCAAATGTATTTCGTTTTTGGATCGTAGAAGACGTCTGCTTTCCCGCTCGCATCCACGCGGTACACTTTTCCGTCGGGCGATGTGGCCGCGTATACGCGATCCTGCCGGTCGATCGCCACGGCCTGCACCGCGAGCCCTTCGAACTCCGCGAAGACTTTGGACTTGCCGCCGGCATCGATCTGGACCAGTTTGGCTTTCGACCCACCCACGCCGCCGCCGCCCGCGTAGAGATTGCCTTTGGAATCCCGGGCGATGGACCACAAAAACGTAACGGAGGCGTCAAAAAGTTCTTTCACGACGGGCGCGGGCGTGAGCCGCCCGTCGCTCGAGAGCGAGAGTTTATTCAACGTGCCGCGTTCGAAATCGGTTTGTTCGGATTGCTCCCACGTGCGCGTCTCCACCGCGCACAGGGGCGCGAGAATGCATAGGAATGCTGTCAGAACGCGCGAGATTTGCATGAGTGATGGCCTACTTTACCGTGATCCGGAGCGAATAGCTGCCCACGACCACTTGATCGAAAGGAATCGACTGCTGGACCTGCGTGCTGTCGGGCGTTCCGCTCAGCGAGCGATTCGCGGTGCGCTCCGTCTGCAGGACGTTGATCACCGACGGCGGCAGATCCGGCAGGGTCTTGTCGTCGGCGTAATACGTCGGCCGGCTTTGCACCAGCGCGACATACAAACGGTTGTTGTTGCGTTCCTGATTCAGCAGTGAAACGGTCTCCGGAATATCGATGAAGCGCGTGTTTTGCGAGGCCGCTTCCTGCGAACGGTCCAGCGTCTGCGCGTCGGTAAACAGAATGCGATGGTCGCCCTTGGGCATGCCCGCCGGGATCTTCACCATAATCGAGCGCTCGATTTTGTCGCCGCGATAGGGACGCAGGAAAACCTTCACGGGGATTTCGGTTCCGGCTTCCACCTCCGCCGAAGGCGTCCACGCGTTGTCCACGAACATCACCCGCCGCGCCGGCAGCAGATCCACCACCGCGTTCACGCTTTTCAGCTTCGGCGTGTTCACCGGATTCATGAACAGCTTGTTGAATTTATCGCCCCACCACCCGGCGAGCACGGTGGGCAGCGGCACGGGCAGCTCGCCCGGCGCGATCATCGTCGACACGTGAATGCTCGGCGAGCCGTCCATCAGCACGTCGCCGGTCATGCGATAGGTCATCTCATCTGCATACAGGTTCATTTGCTGCAAGGAATTGCTGAGCGTGGCCGACATCAAAAACGGCGTCCACTTCTGTTGCACGAAAATGTCGAAATTCAGATCGCGCTCCTTGAGCACCATCTCGTGTTCGTCCAGCGCGCGAACCTTCACGTGCACGGGAACGACGGGAGCTTCCGCGCCCAGCTCGCCCATGATGCCCGTGTAGCGGTCCTGCTTCAGCGCGCCGACGATCTCGGTCGCATTGCCCATCTTGTTCGGCTGGAACGCCGAGCTCAGAACGGTGATGATCTCGCTGCGCGTCATCGGCATGTTTACCGGCCCGAGATCGAAGAACTGATGTCCGAACGCGAGCACGTGCTTGCCGTCGTTATAAGTGACCGTGCCCATCCCCGTGACATCCATGTCGCCCGACACCAGTACGCCGCTGATCGCCTCGCCGGGGCGCAATGCGTTCTCCCAGCCGGCGGCGGGTTTTGCGGTGAGCTTGCCGGCGCTCGCGCCGCCCTGCACGGCGGTGATGCCCATTTGCCGGAATAGAGGTCCGTAGGTAGAAAGCGTTTCCTGCGTGAATCCCGAGAACACCAGGGGCGTCTCGATCGGCGTCAGCATCGGGGTCGAGCCGCCGCCGTTGAAAAGTGAGCTGCTCGAGCCGGCTGCCACCAATTGAGCCAGCAACTCGCTGGGCATTTCCGCCGCGGCCGAGGCGGCCTTGGGAGCGGGAATTTTATCGGGGGTGCGCGCATCGCTCGGCACCGAGCCGTCCAGATCCTGAATCTCCAGCATGGTTTCAATCGGCGTGATGCCGCAGATCGCGTCGGGCGAAAATTGACTGAGTCGCAGCGCCACCGCACCGATGAGCTTGCCGTCGATGTACACAGGGCTTCCACTCATGCCTCCGGCGACGCCCGTCTCCTTGGCCTTGCCGCCCATCTTCCCGACGATCACGTCCTGGCGCGGGCCCATGGCGTTTTTCCACACACCGATGATCTCGATCGGCACCGGCTCGGGCGTCATGCCCTGAAACACGGTCCAGGCTATGCCCGTCATGCCCGGCTTCACGTCCTTCAGCGTCATGATGGGAGGCTTGCCCGCTTTCGGCGGAGTCAACTCCGCTGCGGGCGCCGGGGCCGAAAGTCCCGCCACCAGCGCAATCGCCACGAGCCAGTTTTTCATAGGGATAAAACCACCTATGTACATTATGTAACGATCTGAAGTCGAATGTGGCGATGCGCAGGATGTGGCGGATATGCCGCTTGTCTTGGGATCGGATAGAATCGAGTGATCGCACGCAAAGTAGAATCGGAAGGATAGAGCGGCCCGCCGTAAACGAAGGCCGCGCGTATCGCCTATGTCTCTTTCGTCCGGAGACCGGCTCGGACCTTACGAGATCCTCGCGCCCATCGGCGCCATGCGGCGACGCGCCGGAATTCGTCGGCGCGGGCGCTAGGCATGCACGATGGCGGTAGTGTCCTCGGGCAGGGGCAGGCCCTTCTCGCGATATTCAGCCGCGATCAGTTCAAACACCTGGGCAAGTTCGTTCAACGCCGCCTCCCGTGTGTCCATCAAGGCGTAGCAGCCTCGGATCGCGGGAATTTCCGCGACCCAGCCGTCCAGCTGATTGCGGTAAAGGACGACTTTGTAATTGTCCAAGGTCATGCCTGACCTGATTGTACGTCGCCCGTCGGCGTCCTGTTGCGATAGACTCGATGACGGTCCGTCCCTTCCGGGAATGAGGAGGATTATGCGTCGAACGATTTTTCTACTACCGGTACTTGCGATGTCCTTGCTGCCGCCTGCCCTTTCGGCACAGACGGCCTCGAAAGCGCTGGATATTTACGTTATCGATGTCGAAGGCGGCAACGCCACGCTGTTCGTCACGCCGAACAAAGAGTCTCTACTCATCGATACCGGAAACGCCGGACCTACGGCCGCCAAGCGCGATGCCGGGCGCATCGAAGACGCCATCAAGGACGCCGGGCTGGATCATCTGGATCACCTGATCATCACGCACTGGCACGGCGATCACTTTGGCGGACTCGCCGAGCTCGCCGCGAAGGTTCCGATTCGCGAATTCATCGATCACGGCCCTAACGTGCAGCCCGGAGAGCTGGCCGACAATTTCCTGAAAGACGTTTACCCGCAGCTCATCGCCAAGGCGAAGCATACCGTGGCGAAGCCCGGCGACAAGATCGCGTTGAATGGCACGGATATCGTCGTCGTGGCTTCCGCCGGCCAACTCATCCAAAAACCTCTTCCTGGCGGCAGCAAGGCCAATCCGTACTGCTCGCTCTACAAACCCTCCGATAACAACGCCGAGGATCCTTTCTCCGTCGCCGTGCACGTAACCTATGGAAAATTTCGAACGGTGCACCTCGGCGATCTGACGCGCAACAAAGAGTTCGAGATGATGTGCCCCATTAATCGTCTCGGCACCGTGGATTTATTTCTCGGCCTGCACCACGGAGTAGGAAGTTCGAATTCGCCGGTCATGGTGCACGCGCTGCATCCCCGCGTCGCCATCATGAACAACGGCACGCGCAAGGGCGGCGATCCGGAGACCATGCAAACGATTCATTCCTCGCCGGGCCTTGAAGATCTGTGGCAAATTCATTTCTCGACGCTGAGCGGGCAGGAATACACGGTGCCCGGAATGTTCATCGCCAATGAGACTGACAGCCAGCCCCCGATGATGCCCCTCGCTCCAGCGGCCGCTCCCGCGCCGGGTCCGAACGTGCCGCCCCCGCCGGCTCATGAGGGCAAGGCGTATTGGATCAAGGTCGCCGCGCAGAGAGATGGAACTTTCACCGTCACCAACACGCGCAACGGGTTCAGCAAGACGTACACGCCCGGACTTTAACATTCCAGCCACACGGAGGTGGACAGTGAAAGAGCTCTTCGCCCGAAAATTGCTCGTGACAGCGGGATTTCTTGTCGCCACCGCGCTGACTTGTTGCGCCGCGGGTGTCGAAACGCCGGCGTTCGAAGTCGATCCCTCGTGGCCCAAAATTCCCGCGAAGTACAAACTGGGCGACGCGTCCAGCATCGCCGTCGACGCGAAGGATAACATCTGGGTGCTGCATCGCCCGCGCACATTGCCGCCCGCTCAGGCGTCGCCAAATCAAACAACCAAAGCCGCGCCTCCCATCATGATTTTCGATCAGGCGGGTAATTTCATCCGAGGCTGGGGCGGTGCGGGTGCGGGCTACGAATGGCCCGAACGCGAGCACGGTATTCATATCGATTCGAAGGGCTTCGTATGGGTGGGCGGGAATAATTGCCCCGGCAGGAATCTGCCCGGCCTCAAGCCGGTGGGCGACGATCAACTCCTGAAGTTCACGCCGGATGGCAAGTTCGTCCTGCAAATCGGACACAGCACGCAGAGCAAAGGCAACGCCGATACGAAAAATTTCCATCAGCCGGCCGACGCGGTGGTCTACGCGAAGACCAACGAGCTCTTTGTGGCTGACGGTTATGGAAACCATCGCGTCGTGGTGATGGACGCCGATACCGGAGCGTTTAAGCGTATGTGGGGCGCTTTCGGGAACAAGCCCGTGGATAAGGACGATTGCCCGCCGCCGAGCCTATCGAGCGTGCCGGACGGGCCCGGTCCCGATCAATTCAGCATCGTCCACGCGATTCGCGTTTCCAATGACGGAATGGTCTACGTGGCGGATCGCGAAAACCGGCGCGTGCAGATGTTCACTCTGGAAGGAAAGTTCGTCAAACAATTGGTGCGCGGATCGGCTCCTTTCGCCCGCGATTTGGCGCTTTCGCCGGATCCGGATCAGCAGTGGCTGTACGTCGGCGGCGGTACGGATATCGTAGTGGTCAACCGCAAGACGATGGAGATCGTGACCACCATTCAGGGCCCCGGCATGCTTGGCGGCGGGCATCAGATGCAGACCGATTCGAAGGGCAACCTGTACATAGCGGCGACGAATCGCGGCCTGCAGAAGCTGACTTTCAAGCGAAAATAGCGCAGTTCCGTGGGTGAAGGAGGCAGGCGAACACGCCCGCCGCGGCCCTAGTCCTTGCGCTTCTCTTCGCGACCCCTCTCTGGTGGCCTCTTAGGAGGGGCCTTCTTCGCTGGTGGAGGCGTCGCCGCCGGTTGCACCGCCGGACGAACGGGAGCCGTGTTCTGTTGAACCCGTTGCTGCTGCTGTTGCTGGAACGGCGGCTTCGCGCCGCCAGGCTGACCTGCACCAGCCTGACCTACACCAGCCTGACCCACACCAGGCTGACTCCCTCCAGTACCTCCCGCAGGGGCTCCCGCACCACCAGCCGCGCCGCCAAACTGACCTCGATTCCCGCCCTGAAATCCGCCGGGCTGGGCTCCCCCCGTTTGAGCTCCGGCGGGCTGCCCGGCTGCCTGCTGCTGGCCGAATTGCGGACGGCCACTGCTTTGTCCGATCCCGCCCGGACCACCGCCCGCGGGAGGCGTCGACTGAGGAAGCGCCGGCCGGAACGCCGGACGGGCTCCCTGCTGGGGCGGGGTCTGCTGGATCTGGCTGAACTGCGCCCGATTGAGTGGTTGTCCCGGGTTCTGTTGCAACACCGTCTGCCGCTGGTTGAAGGAGACTGGAGGAGGAGGCGGAGCCGTCCGCGCCACCATCGCGCGATTCGCGACCGCCGGCGGAGGAGTGAAGTTAGAAGGAGCCTGCCCGCCGACCACCGCGCCCCTTTGCGGAGCCACCGCGGCATACGCCCCCACCTGAGCCCTGGCCGCGACGCCAGGCGGAACGGCCACCGCCGCGGCCGCGACCGGACGTCCCGCGACCATGGCGCCTTGGGGGACCGCCGTCACTGCGCCGGGCACTCCCCGATTCACATAATTGGCGTTCGTGACGTTCACGTTATTGATTACCGTGCGATTCACGATCACCGTATTCGTGACGTTTACTTGTGTGATGTACGTCGGGCTGTAGCGATAGGGAGGCACCCATACTTCACGCGGCCCCAGAGGGAACCATCCCACCGCGGGACCTACGCCGATGCCGATGGAAACTCCAAAGCCTCCGCTGCCCACCCAGGCGACCAGCGCCGGCGCGTACACCGGACGCACTCCCACCACCACCGGTCCCGGCACCCACACCCACCCCGCGCCCACGAACGCCCAGCGTCCATAGTGGAAGGGAGCGTAGCCCCAGGGAGCGTCATCCACCCACGTCCAGCCCCACGGTTCGATCCACGCCCAGTGCCCGTTGTGATACGGAGCCCATCCCACGGGAACTCGCGGAGCCCACACCATGCCGATGTTGGGTTCTTCCCGCCACACGCCGTGGTCGTCGAGATCGGCGTATCCCGGCATGTCGCGCGACACGTAGCGCGCCGACGGGGACCGGTCCTCGCGCCGGTCGCGATCCGCGCACCAGTTGTCGAAAGCATCGGCGACGGGAGCCGTGCGGCGATCGAACACGGGCTGGCCGTTTTCTTCCATCACGCGCACTTGATCGCGCGGATGCAGCGGGAAGACCTGGCCGCCCGCCGCGACCTCGGCGTCTCCGCCGCGCACCGTGGCGACCGTGGCGTCGCCCTGTTCCGTGATATCGATTCTGTATTCGCCCGCCCGCAGCAGCGTGAACGCGGCCTGCGGCGTATCGATCTCCACACTTTCCTGTTCCGCCAGCCGCCGGACCCGCACTTCCAGCGTCCCCGACGATACTTGCACCTGCGCCAGCGAATCGGTCAGATTGACGAACGTGAAATTGGTGCGCCCGTTCAAACGGAATGCCGACGAACCAAGGTGAAGCTCGGTGCGCGCACCCGCATCGGTCCACAGACGGTCGCCCGTTGCGATCGGGCGATTCAACGTCGCAGGGACCCAATCCTCCACGCCGCCGGGCTGGAACGAAACGTTGCCTTCGATCCATCCGAGACGCGCGGCCCGCGTGGGAGGATCGTTGGGTTCGCCCGCGCCGCCGGAAGGAGGCTGGCCACCCTGAGCGACGGGAAGCGGTCCCTCCGGCGCTTGCGCCCGCAGGAGGAACGGAATCGAGCCGGCGCTCACCAGCAGCATCGTGCCCAAAGCCGGTACGACAAAGCTTCGTCCCCTCAGACGTGGCCTTGGCTCATCCGATCCAAACGCACCCCGATCACCCAGAAATTTTTGGCGCATAGTTCTCCTATCGTTTCAAACGCCGCCACGCGAGGCAAGGTTGCGAATATGAACGGCTTTTCATTTCGCCACCGGGAGGGATTTCAACGATCGCCGACTAGTTTTGGGCCGCGGCAACAGTTTTGGGCTATAGTGGAGATGTGAAGCGGAAACGCCCTATGCCTCCCGAAGTGAATTCGACGGAACTTCCCGTGGTTCCCCCCGCTTTGATGGAAGAGGCTCGGCGTGCTATTCAATCCGACCGCATGAACAGGGCCGCCAGATGCACGGTTTGCGGCGAAGAGTGCGCTCCCAATTCTGCCGAGGGCCTGTGCTGGGTGTGCCGCCGGCTGAAGCTGAGCGCCTGGCGCGATTCCGATTCGCAAATGCCGGCCCAGGAATAACGCCGCCTCTTTATTCCCTGGAGTCATCCTCGGTCAATCACGAGTTAGCGTTTACTTGGAAAGCTTCTCGTAAACCCACGCCCCCGCGACCACATCTTCCACGCCTAATCCCAGCGACTTAAAAATGGTCACCGGATTCCCGGCTGGACGCTGGGTCACCGCCGCGAGTTCGACAACGCGGGGGTCGTTCCAGTCCGCGCCGGCGAGCAGTAGATCGCCGGCCTCGATCCTGCCTTGCTCGATGGAATCGATGGCGATCAGGTTCGCGCGCTGGATCAGGTCCGTCGGCAGTTCTCGCCGATTGCCGCGGTTGGAGCCCATGGCGTTGATGTGCGCGCCGTCCTTGATCCAAGCGCTTTCCAGCACGGGATCGCCCGCGAAGGTCGCGGTCACGACGATATCCGCGTCGCTCACGGCCTCCTTCGCCGACGCCACCGCGCGGGTGCCCGTCGACTGCGCGAACACGTTGCGCTTCTCCTCGCTGCGGCTCCATACGCGAACGTCCTGGAGCTTGCGGACCTCGCGGATCGCCGCGATCTGCGCCGCGGCCTGAAATCCGCTGCCGATCACGCCGAGCGTCGCGCTATCGGGCGCCGCGAGAACATCCGTCGCATAGCCTGACGCCGCGCCGGTGCGGATCTGCCCCAGCCAGTTCGCCTCGAATTGAGCCAGCGGCGTGGCTGTTTCGGCATCGAACAGGAAGAAGAAGAAATGCGCGCCATGTTTGGGATTCGTCGAATAGAACTTGGTGCCGAAATATTTGCCCCACGCTCCACCCATGCTGTGCAGTGTCGAGCCCGAAGGCAGCACGATGCGCCGCCGCGGCTGGTTCGTGGCCTTCCCTTCGCGCAATGCGGTGAACGTGTCGCGCATGAGGCTGACGGCCTGCTTCATGCTCAGAACGTCGCGGACCTGCTGCTCCGTAATGTGGATCATCACTGCTAGTCTATCGTGTCAGTTTACGGCCGTTAAGAGCTTGTTGAAAAAGGGGACAGACCGCTCTGTCCACACCCACACTCGAACGTGAAATCATACGTCTGCGAGTCGGGACAGAGTAGTCTGTCCCCTTTTTCAACATCCTCTTAAGGCTCAAGTTAGGATTTCAATATAATGGGGCGATGAAACCACGCCGCCACGCTGCTGCTTTCGCGATTACCGTACTGGGATTAAGCCTCCTGCTTACAAGCGCCGCGTTTGCTCAGGACACATCTCAGAACAGCGCCGTTCGCGTTCTCGTCTCGAATGGCCTGAAGGGCGCGATGGAGGAGCTCCAGCCGCAGGCCGAGCATGCGATCGGGCGTCCGCTCGCGGTGCAATACAATTCCACGCTGATGGTGAAAAAGAAGATCGAAGCCGGCGAAGTGTTCGACGCGACGCTGATCACCACCGAAGCAGTCGCCGACCTGATCAAAGAGGGCAAGCTCGCGGCGGGCTCGCGCACCGAACTAGCTCGATCAGAGTTAGGCATCGGAATCAAGGCCGGTACTCCGAAGCCGGACATCCACACCCTCGACGCGCTAAAGCGCGCGCTGCGCGAGGCCAAGGTCATCACGTATCCGCAGGATGGCGCGAGCCGTGGCTACATCGACATGATGTTCGTACGCCTCGGCATCGCCGCCGACCTGAAGCCGAAAATCGTCCTGGCGCCGGGTTCGGGACCTGCCACCGAAAGCGTCGCGGCAGGAAAGGCAACGTTCGTCATCACGCTGTTCAGCGAAATCGTGCCGATCAAGGGCGTCGAGATTCTGGGTCCGCTTCCGGGCGAGTATCAATCGGATATCAAGTTCGCCGCGGCGGTTAGTTCGACGGCGAAGAATGCGGAAGCAGGCAAAGCTCTGATCGCGTTTCTGAAAAGCCCGAAAGCGGCGGCGGTTTTGAAAGCCAAAGGCCTGGAGCCTCGCTGAACCAGACTCATCGCGATTGTGGCACCGCGGGGATGCGCGATACTGAAGCTAGCCATGACAGGAGCACGTGTGTCGACATCGCAGGCGAACCTGATCACGCTCGTCGATCGCGCCGTCAAATCCAAGAAGAGGACGATCCTCTCGCGGCGCGGCAAGGACGTCGCGGCGGTAGTCCCCATTGAAGATTTGCACCGGCTGCAGCATCTCGCGCAGAAAGAGATAGACCGCATCGACCTCGCGCAAGCGCGGGAAGCGCTGGCGGAACGCGGCAAGCGGATCGCACTCCGCGACTTCCTTGCTGAATCGGGAGACGGGGCCTGAAATATCGGATTGAGCTGACTCCCGCTGCTCAGCGGGATCTGCGCAACCTGGACCGCCCGATCGGAGACAAGATTGCCAAGGAGTTGCTCCATCTGGAGGACGATCCCCGCCCCTCCGGCGCGGAACGACTGCATGTGAAAGAGAAGCTGTACCGCATCCGTGTTGGACCCGGAAAGAACTATCGTGCGATCTATCAAATCTCCGATCGGATTCTGCGTGTGCTGGTCGTTCGGGTGGGCGATCGCAAAGAAGTTTACCGGGCCTTGTGATCGGCCGTCGTCGCTACAGCTTTACCGGATCTTGTGACGACGCGTCAAAGCCCAGTTCGGCGATGGCCTCAGCCGCTCGTTGCGCGTCGAATTTACCTTCGCGGGCCAGCGCGGAAATTGTCGCCTGCACGATCGCCTCGGCGGAAATCTCGAAAAATTTCCGCAAATGCTCGCGATTTTCACTGCGCCCGAAGCCGTCGGTGCCAAGAGAATGCAACCGCTCTCCGATCCACGGCGAGAGCTGATCGGGCATCGCCTTCATGTAATCGCTCGAGGCGATCACCGGCCCTTCCGATCCTGCCAGCGCGTTGACGATATACGGCGTCCGCGGCGCCTCCGTAGGATGCAGGCGATTCCAGCGGTCCACGTCAAGACCATCGCGCCGCAATTCGTTATAGCTGGTCACCGACCACACGTCGGTGGCGATCTGGTAGCGCTCGGCCAGAATCAACTGCGCGCGCAGCGCTTCATTGAGGATGGAGCCGCTGCCGAATAGTTGCGCGACGGCCGGTCCATGGGCCGCGGCCCGATATTTATAAACGCCGCGCAGGATGCCCTGGCGCAGCTCTTCGGAAATGCCCAGCTCGATGCCCGGCATGGGCGGCTGCACGTAATTCTCGTTGTAGACGCAGATGTAGTAGAAGCGCGCTTCGTTCAACTCGTACATCCGCCGGATGCCTTCTTCGATGATCACGGCGAGCTCATACGCATACGCCGGATCGTAGACCGCGCAGGTCGGAACCACGCTGAACAGCAGAGGATTATGTCCGTCCTGATGCTGCAAGCCTTCGCCGAGAAGCGTCGTGCGGCCCGACGTTCCGCCCAGCATGAAGCCCTTGCCGCGCGAATCGGCGAAGGCCCATACCAGGTCGCCCACGCGCTGAAAACCGAACATCGAATAGTAGATGTAGAAGGGAATCATCGGCACGCCGTAATTGGCGTAGGCCGTGCCGGCCGCCAGGCACGAAGCCATGGAGCCCATTTCGGTGATGCCCTCTTCCAGAATCTGCCCGTTCTGCGCTTCGCGATAATACAGCAGCGTATTGGAATCGACGGGCTTATAGCGCTGGCCCTGGCTCGCATAAATGCCGTAATCGCGGAACAGCGATTCCATGCCGAACGTGCGCGCCTCGTCGGGAATGATCGGAACCACCAGCTTGCCGATCTCGGGACTTTTCAGTAGCGTCTTGAGTACCGCGACGAAGGCTGCGGTCGTCGAGGCCTCGCGTCCGCGCGAGCCTTCGAGGGCTTCTTTAAACGCTTCGAGCGGCGGAGCCTTGATTTCGATGGGCCGGACGTGGCGCGCCGGCAGCGATCCGCCCTGCGCGCGAATCCGCTCGCGGAGGTAGCGCATCTCCGGCGAATCCTCGGGCGGCCGGAAAAACTCCAGGTGCGTCACGGTTTCGTCGGAGAGCGGCAAATCGAACCGGTCGCGGATCTTGAGCAGATCGGCTTCGGGCAGTTTCTTCTGCTGGTGCGCCGTCATGCGGCCTTCGGCAACTTCCCCAAGACCGTAACCCTTCACGGTGTGGGCCAGAATGACGGTCGGCTGGCCGCGATGCGAATGCGCCCGCAGATAGGCGTTGTAGACCTTGAATGGATCGTTGCCGCCGCGGCGCAGCGCCCAGATGTCGTCGTCGGTCATATGCTCGACGAGAGCGGCCAGCTCGGGATACTTCCCGAAGAACTCGTTCCGGATGTAAGCGCCGCCCATCGCCCGGTACGCCTGGAATTCGCCATCGACGCATTCGTGGAAACGCTTGATCAGCAAGCCGGAAGTGTCCCGGGCGATGAGATCGTCCCAGCCTTGGCCCCACAGGACCTTGATCACATTCCAGCCCGCACCGAGGAACGTCGCTTCCAGTTCCTGGATGATGCTGCCGTTGCCGCGCACGGGCCCGTCCAGCCGCTGCAGGTTGCAGTTCACCACGAAAATCAGGTTGTCGAGCTTTTCGCGGGAGGCCAGCGTCAGCGCGCCTAGCGATTCCGGCTCGTCGCATTCGCCGTCGCCGAGGAACGCCCACACCTTGCGGTTGGTTTTCGGAATGACGCCGCGATTTTCCAGGTAGCGCATGAATCGAGCCTGGTAAATGGAGGAAATCGGGCCGAGGCCCATCGAGACCGTCGGGAACTGCCAGAAGTCCGGCATCAGCCAGGGATGCGGGTACGATGACAGGCCGGGATGGTCGCGCAATTCGTGGCGGAAGTTCTCGAGATGCTGCTCGCTCAGGCGGCCTTCCATAAACGCCCGGGCGTAAATGCCAGGCGAGGCGTGGCCCTGGAAATAGACGAAATCGCCGGGTAGCTTGCGGCCCGCGGGATCGTCATAGGAGCCGCGGAAGAAATGATTGTAGCCGACCTCCACCAGCGTCGCGAGCGATGCATAGGTCGCCAGATGGCCGCCGATATTGGCATCGTACTTGTTGGCGCGCACCACCATGGCGACCGCGTTCCAACGAACCAGGCTCTTGATGCGGCGCTCCAGGAAACGATCGCCCGGATAGGCAACTTCCTCCTCGGGCTTGATCGTGTTGATGTAGGGCGTGTTCCAGCGCAGCGGGGGCTGCACACCCAGGTTGGAGGCCCGTTCCATCAGCCTTTCGAGCAGATAGGTGGCCCGGTCAGGCCCCTCCTGATCGATGATCTCGTCCAGCGCCTCGATCCATTCGCCGGTTTCCTGAGGATTGAGGTCGTCCGGCGCCTCTACGCGTGGCTTTAACATGGCGGTACTACCAAGGTAGCGTTTTCCGCGAGAGCCGGGCAACCCGCGCGAAGCTCGCGAAATTCATAATTCGGGGAACGCCCGAACACCTGGGCAGATTCCCGGCCCGATCGGCTAAAGTTCACGACGCCCCGGGCCGTGGAACAGCGGGAGTATACTGGGAATCGGAGTATTGTTTCCCCATCGGGCTTGCCTCGGGAGGATATGTTGGACATGAAAAATTACGTAAAGTTCGGAGTCTTGATCCTCGCGATTCTGGGGACTCTCGCCTGGCTGGCGGCGGGCGGCATCAACGACACGAAGACCTATTACAAGACCATTGCCGAGCTGCATCAGATGGGCGACTCCGCCAAGGAGAAGCGCCTCCGCGTCGGCGGTGATATTGCCGCCGGTTCCATCGAACGCAGCGGCGCGAACGTCTCCTTCGTCATGTCGCAGGACAAGCTTCAGTTGAAAGTGGTTTATAGCGGGATCGATCCGCTGCCGGATACGTTCCGTCCGGGGGCGCAGGCTCTGGCCGATGGCAGACTGGGCAGCGACGGCGTCTTCCACGCCACCAAGATCCAGGCCAAGTGCGCGTCGAAGTATGAAGCGGCCCCGACAGCGAAGGGAAATCCTGCGGTGCGCAGCAGCTAGGCTGTCCCTTCGGAACAACTGCGGCTGGGCAGGCTCGAGTGGAGCCAGGCAATTTGAGAAGATGTGGATGATCTGGGACAAAGACGTTTACTCGTCTCGACCTATGTCGCGAAAAGGGTTGCCTGCCGGTTCCGGGTCTCCTTTTTCAATAACCTCAGGTAAAGGAGTACTTCCAGACTGATATGGAAAACATCGGCTCGCTGGCTATCCTTCTGGCGTTTTGTTTTGCCATTTACGCTGTCGTCGCTTCGGTGGCTGGCAAATGGACAAAGCGCGCCTTCCTGATCCTGAGCGCCGAACGCGCCGTTTATTCCATCTGGGCGCTGCTCACCGTCGCCGCGGGGCTGCTCGTATACTCGCTGATCACCGGGGATTTCCGGCTGGCCTACGTTGCCGCGCACAGCAACCGGACGATGACGGGCATCTACAAATTCACGTCGTGGTGGGGTGGCCAGGAGGGCTCCCTGCTGCTGTGGTCGTGGCTGCTGGCGACGTATTCCTCGGTGCTGGTTTATCAGAACCGCCGCAAGTTCCGCGATATGATGCCCTACGTCACTGCGGTGCTGATGACGGTGGAGACGTTCTTCCTGATCCTGATCTCCTTCGTCGAAAAGCCGTTCAACGTGCTGATGTCCGGCAAAGGCGTCGTGGACGTGGGCGACGGTCAGGGGCTGAATCCGCTGCTGCAGTATTGGACCATGGTGATCCATCCGCCGATGCTGTATCTCGGCTACGTGGGATTCACCGTTCCGTTCGCCTTCGCCATCGGATCGCTGCTCACCAAGCAGCCCGGCGAGGAGTGGATCAAGACCACGCGCCGCTGGACGCTGGTGACGTGGATGTTCCAGACCACCGGCATTCTGCTCGGAGCGGGATGGGCTTACGCGGTGCTCGGATGGGGCGGCTACTGGGGCTGGGATCCGGTGGAGAACGCGTCTTTGCTGCCGTGGATTACGGCGACTGCCTTCCTCCATTCGGTGATGATGCAGGAGAAGAAAGGCATGATGAAGGTGTGGAACGTCGTGCTGGTGTCCTGCACGTTCTTCCTGTGCATCTTCGGCACGTTCCTGACGCGCAGCGGCGTGGTGCAGTCGGTGCACGCGTTCGCGCAATCGCCGCTCGGCAATTACTTCGTCGCGTTCATGTCGATCGGCATCGCCGGGACACTCTACCTGATCCTCAACCGCCTGGACTATTTGAAGAGCGAAGCCCAGCTTGAAAGCGTGCTTTCGCGCGAGTCGAGCTTCCTGTTCAACAACCTGATTCTGCTCGCCAGTTGCTTCGCCGTATTGTGGGGCACCATGTTCCCGGTGATCTCCGAAGCCGTGACGGGCGAGAAGATCAGCGTGGACGCGCCGTTCTTTAATCGCGTCAATATTCCGATCGCCATGATGCTGATGCTGCTGACGGGCGTCGGCCCCTTGATCGCGTGGCGCAAGAGTTCCTTCGAAAGTCTGCGCCGGGCATTTTTGTGGCCGGCCGCGGCTGGAGTAGCGTTGTCAGCCGGTCTATTCGCCAATGGCGTCCGCGACTTCTACGCGCTGGTTTCCTTCGCGCTGTGCGCGTTCGTCGCGGTCACGGTAGTTCTGGAATTTTTCAAGGGCGCCCTCGCCATTCGCGCCAAGAATCAGATGCACATCCTCCAGGCGATGTTCGAGCTGACGCATCGCAATACGCGCCGCTACGGCGGGTACCTGGTCCATATGGGCGTGGTTTTCATGTTCATCGGATTCACCGGCAAGGCGTTCGACCTGAGCAAGACGGTGCAAGTGAATCCTGGCCAGGCGGTCGAGATCGGACACTATCAGCTCAACATCGGCAAAGTGGAATCCGGACAGACCGGCGACTACCAGTGGGAAATCCTCAACGTCGGCGTGGTGAGGAATGGCGCCGAGATCGGGACTCTGCGGCCGGAGCGGCGTTTCTATACCGCCTCGCGCCAGCCGACGTCTGAAGTAGCTATCCGGCGCCGACTGAACGAGGATCTGTATTTGAATTTCGCGGGCAACTCCAACGACGGCGACGGAAACGTGCTACAGTGCTATGTTTTTCCGTTGGTGAGCTGGATTTGGATGGGATACTGGGTGGTGCTGTTCGGCACGATCACGTGCTTGATCCCCAGCAAGTTGCGGCTGGTCTATCCGCGCACCGAAGTCGTCGGCGTTGCCGCTACCGAGGCTCGTGTCGAGAAATAAGTAAGATGTTGAACCTGCGTCGTACAAAAACGTCAATCCTTCACGCTGTAAGGAATCTCCCTCCGCGCGCGCTGCGGACCACATTGCTGGTCGCGGTGATGACCGCGGCCGCGTTCGCGCAAAACGGAGCCGATCTGGAATCGGACACTGTTCTGCGCGTCGGCGCGAAGCTGAAGTGCACCTGCGGCTGCAACCAGACCGTCGCCTGTCAGATGCCCGGCGGCTGCGCGTTGTGCAAGGCGAACCGCACCAAGATCTATCAGATGCAGCATGCGGGCATGAGCGACCAGCAGATCATCGATCAATTTGTCGCCGAGAAGGGCCCGGCAATCGTGGTCATCCCGCCGGGCGTGGGCGGCGTCATGGGGCCCTACGTCGCACTCGGGCTCGGCCTGATCGCGGTGCTGTATACGATCCGCCGTTACGTGGCGAAGAAGCCAGTGCTGACCGGCACCGTGGCGGCAGCGGGACCCGGCGGCGGCATCGACCCGGCTACGCTCGCGCAGATCGAGAAAGATATGGACAAATTCGATTGAGGGAACGTCGATTGTCGTCATGATGGATTCCGAAGAATGAGCTTGGTGATCGCCGTCGCGGTCCTCGTCGTCGCGACACTTCTCTACACATTGTTCATCCGGGCGACCGACATCCCGGCCGCCGAACCCGTTTCTCCCACGCGGCATCTGGAGGAACGGCGCGCGGCCATTTATGAGAACTTGCGCGATCTGCAGTTCGAATATCGCGTCGGTAAGCTTTCAGACGCCGACTACCAACAGACCAAGCTATCGCTGCAGAAGGAATTGGCCGTCGTGATCGGCGAAATCGAACGCATCGGGAAAGCGCAGGCCCCGGGGTCCTCCCCGAAGCCCGCATCGGCTCCGGCGAAGGCAGCTATGGAGCAAATGGCCGTTGGACAAACGGCCACGGCCGGCGCCGCGCCGAAACCCGTGAAGGCGGAGTACACGTGTCCTCATTGCGGAGCTGAATTTCCACTGCCCCTGAAGTTCTGCGGAGAATGCGGGAAGGAGATGTCGTGAAAATTGGTCTTTCGTTCGCGGGCCTCGCGATGTTCTCCGTGCTGCCGCTCTTCGCCGTGGACGGCGTGGTCCTCAACGGCACGCTGATGCGGCCGCAGCCCGGCGTCGAAATTACGCTCGTCCAGCCCGGCCAGCAGGGCATGAAACAACTCGGCAAAACGGTGAGCGACGCGCAGGGCAAGTTCAACATCGACGTCACGATCCCCCCGGGCCCGGGACTGCTGCAATCGACGTATCAGAACGCCACGTACAACCAGATCATCACACCGGGCATGCCCACCACCGGCGTCGAAGTGATGGTTTATGAATCCACGAATAAGACGGGAACAGCCAAGGCCACCCAGCACCTGATCGTGATGGAGCCTTCCGCCGACCAGATCAAGATCAGCGAGCTGTTCATCATGGACAACAAGACGGCCATGACGTATCACGATCCAGCCAAGGGTTCGGCGCAGTTCTTCCTGCCCCCAGGCTCGGCAGATAAGGCGCGCGCCGTGATCACCGCTCCCGGCGGCATGCCCGTGCCGCGGCCGGCGACCCTCACGGCAACCGCCGGCATCTACAAAGTGGATTATCCGCTGAAACCGGGTGAAACGCGCATCGAGGTGACCTACACCACACCGGCGGCACAGAAATTCTCCGGCAAGATCGTGCCTTCGGACGCTCCAACGCGTCTGGTGACGCCCTCCACCGTGACTGTCACCGGCGATGGCATCGAGACCCTCGGCCAGGAACCGCAGACGCAGGCGCATCTTTATAACGTCTCCGCCCTCGACTACAACGTGCTAATCGATGGGACCGGCTCGCTGAACCTCGGAGCTCCCAGCGGCAACGGTTCGGCGGAGGCGGATGACAACGGCGCTCCGAAGGTTGAGGTCGCATCCGCGCGGATTTATTCCAAGCTCTACTGGGTGCTCGGGCTGGCGTTTGGGATCCTCGCGCTCGGCGGCGTGGCGCTGTACCGGCGGAGCGAGGCTTGAGCACGGACTCCGCACTTGACATCGATCGCGTTTCGAAGTTCTACGGGCATTTCCCCGCTCTGCGCAATATTCAACTGAAGATTGCCGCGGGTTCCACTGTCGCCCTTCTGGGCCGCAACGGCGCGGGGAAAACCACTCTACTTCGGATTCTCGCCGGGCTATCCAAACCATCCGAGGGCAGCGTGCGCGTCCGCGGCGCCGATGTCCGCGACGTACAGACGCGGCGGCGCATCGGCGTGCTGGGCCATGGCATCTCCCTCTATGACGAACTTTCCGCTGCGGAAAATCTGACCGTTTTCGCGCGCTTGTATGGATACGCAGATCCTTCCAAGCGCGCGTCGGAATGGCTGGAGCGCGTCGGACTGGAGCGGGTTCGCGATGGCCTGGTTCGCGAATTTTCCCGCGGCATGCGCCAGCGCCTGGCGGTCGCACGCGCTTTTCTGCACGATCCGGAAATTCTGCTGTTCGACGAGCCTTTCACCGCGCTCGACGATCGCGCTATCGCCGTACTGCAGTCCTTACTCAACGACGCTCACGCTAAGGGGCGCACCATCATCATGTCCACGCATCAACTGCGCGAGGCGCTGATGCTCGCCACGCACGTCGCCTTGATCCAGCGAGGCCAACTCGCCTACACGGGTGTACGTTCCCAGGAAATGCTCGACGATCCGGGCTACTTGTACCGGACCTATGGAGACAACTAGTGGCCTGCCTGGGCGATGTCTTAAGGTGTCGAGATGAGTCTCGACACGGCACGCTGGGAGCGTGCGCCACGTACCTGCGGATCGAGGATAGTAGCGTGAGCGGAGATAGCTAACGTGTCCCCGTTCTTCAGCTCGATCGTCGCCATCTTAGGGAAGGATCTGCGCTCTGAGTTCCGCACCAAAGAAGCGTTGAACGCGTCCTTCGCATTCTCGGTTGTGATTCTCGTGCTGTTCAGTTTCGCCTTCGATCCCTCCTCGGAGCAGATGCAAACGATTTCCGGAGGCCTGCTGTGGCTGGTGTTCTCTTTCGCGGGCGCGCTGATTCTCAATCGCAGCTTCGCGCGCGAGCTGCAGAACGATTGTCTGGACGCGCTGATTTCCTCGCCCGCGCCCGCCGGGGCCATCTTTATGGGAAAGACGCTGGCGAACTTCCTGCTGCTGATGATCGTCGAACTGGCGTCGCTCGCCGTATTCGCCATATTCTACGATTCGCATTTCGGCTCGCAGCTGGGGTCCATCGCCCTGGTGATCGCGCTCGGCACGTGGGGGATCACCGTCATCGGCACCATGTTCAGTGCCCTCACCGTCAATCTGCGCATGCGCGAAATGATGCTGCCGACGCTGGTCTATCCGTTGTTGGTGCCTGCCCTCATGGCCGCCATGACGCTCACTACCGACCTGATGAACGGCGTGCCTTTCGGCAAGGAAAATATGATCTGGCTGCGCGTGCTGGCCGGCTTCGATTTCATTTATTCGATTCTGGCCGTGGTATTCATTGATGTAGTTTTAGTGGGCTGAGAAAAATGAAAACGAACTTTCCGCGAGGTGATTGGGATGCGCAATAAACTCGTATTCGTTCTTTGCGCGCTGGCGGCGGGGATTCTCTGCTGGCAGCTCTACAATATTTTGCTGATGCTGCCCGACGAGAAGAATCAGGGAGCCATTTACCGCATCATGTACTTCCACGTCCCGTCGATCTTCACCGGCTTCACGGGCTTCTTCGTCGCGCTCGCCGCCAGCGGCCTGTATCTCGCGACCCGCAACCTCAAGTACGACGCCTTCGCCGCGGCGGTCACCGAAGTTTCGCTGGCCTTCGCCACCGTGGTGCTCGCCACCGGGATGATCTGGGGACGCATCATCTGGGGCATCTGGTGGACCTGGGACGCTCGCCTAACCACCATGCTGGTCTGCTGGCTGATTTACGCCGGATACCTGATGCTGCGGCGCGCCATCGATGAGCCGACTCAGCGCGCGCGTCTTTCGGCCGTCGTCTCGATCTTCGGATGCACCGATATCTTGATCGTCTGGAAATCCATCGAGTGGTGGCGCACGCAGCATCCCGCGCCAGTATTGAGCGTGCGCGAAGGCGGCGGGATGGCGCCGGGCATGGAAGCTCCGATTTACTGGAACTGGCTGGCGCTGATGTGCCTGGCGGCCGTGCTGGTGATGATCCGCATGCGCCAGGAAAATATGTCTCGCGAGATCGATTCGCTGCGCCGGCTGGCGCACTCTTACTGAGGAAGCCCATGATCGATCAACGTAACTTCATATATATGTTCTACGGGTTCGCGGCGGCCTGGGTAATCATCACCGCCTACGTCGCCTTCCTCGCCTTGCGCGAACGCCGCCTGCGCGAAGAACTGGATCGCGTCCGTCGGATGGTGGAGGAGTCGGGAAAGAAAGTTTAGTCACCGCTCCGTGACCGTCGTGGCTCGGTAAGGGGTTGTTTCCTTAGCCTACTGCTTCTCGAACACCTGCTTCACGTCGAACTCCCCGTTCGGCAGCGAGACATGCGCGTCGATTGTCAGCATTTTCCCATCCAGGGACAGCGTCCAGATTTCTTTCTGCTTCAATACCGTCCCCTGGACTTCACGGCTGCTCTCAATCATGAGTTTGTCGCCGATCCATTGCGCCGAGCCCTTCGATTCGCCGGTCGGCGACGCATTGACGGATTCTTTCCCGTCGGTAGTGTAATTCAACTGGCTGGTGACTTCCCCCTTCGGGCCCCTCTGGATCGTCGTCATGGAAAGCTTCGGACCGTTCTGCGCGATCTTGCGTGTCGCGCCGAGTGGGGCGGGAAAGGATCCATAACTACTTTTGCTCAAATTGAGCTTCCACTCGCCGGAAAGGTTAGGCGCCGGGATCGGCGCCGCATGCACCGTCCTCGCGATGAGCACGATCCCGGCCGCCAGCCCAGCTAAGCTTCGTAGCCCGCGTATCCTCGTATTTTCTTGCGATCTCATCCGTTTGTGACCTCGCCTTCGAACAATCTCCCGTAACATTCGGCAGGCTGGGTCAATCGAAATATAGCCAATCTTTGGCAGATCCACGAGTAGATGCGGACCAGCCTTTCCAATTTAGGGCTTGACAACGGTATTGCGTTCCATAGAATAGGGATATTCTACGTCCACTATGCCCGGATGCGAGCACCAACACGCGGAATTCCTGATGCGGCGGGATGGGGTCGATTACGTGCGCTGTATCGACTGCGGCCATGTCTTCGAAGCCGAAGACCTGGAGCAGCTCCCCGCCTTCGACGACGAGGAAGAAGAAAAGCCCTCTCGCCGCAAAGCCTCCTGAGCACCCGCGCATTTCTCGAGTTTTTAGTTGGTGTCTCCGGGGGCTCCATGCGATCCTGAACAGAGGGAGTTCTTCGACTGAAGCCGATCTCGACTTCTTCTCCGCTGCGCATCGTCTCGATCGGCGGCGGCACCGGTTTATCGACATTACTTCGCGGGCTGAAACGATACGCCAAAGCCGCCGGTGGATCGGTCGACCTCACGGCGATCGTCACCGTCACGGACGACGGCGGTAGTTCCGGCCGACTGCGCCGCGTTTTCGACGTGCTGCCGCCCGGCGACATCCGCAACTGCATGGTGGCCCTGTCGCAGGACGAAACCCTGCTGACGCGCCTGTTTCAACACCGTTTTACCAGCGGCCGCGGCCTGAAAGGACACAGCTTCGGCAATCTGTTCCTGACGGCCATGACGGAGCTCACCGGCGATTTCAGCCAGGCTGTTAAATTTTCCTCCGAGGTACTTTCCGTTTTAGGGCGCATCTATCCGGCGACGGCGGCGAACGTCGTGCTGGAAGCCGAGCTCTCCAATGGACGGCTGCTGACAGGGGAAACCCGCATCAGCCGCTCGACTTCCCGCATCGAAAAAATTACGCTTCGTCCGCGCCGCCCGCGTCCCTTGCCCGAAACCCTAGAGGCGATCGCCCAAGCCGATCTCATCACGCTCGGCCCCGGGTCGCTTTTCACCAGCGTCATCCCGAACCTGTTGGTGAAGGGCATCCCGGAGGCCATTGCCGCTTCGCCCGCGCTCAAAGTGTACTTCGTGAACCTCATGTCGCAACCCGGCGAGACCACCAATTTCCAGGCCTCCGATCACGTCGCGGCCATCCAGCGGCATTGCTCTTGTTCCGTCATCGACCTGTGCGTGGTGAACACCGGAAAGATTCGCGGCAATATTCTCGAACGTTACCAGCGAAACGCCGCTCGTGTGGTCGAAAACGATCTGGAAAATCTGCGGGCGTTGGGTGTCGGCATTCACGCGGCCGACCTCGTGCGGATGTCGGGCGCACTCGCCGCTCCGAAAATCCGCCACGATTCGGGGGCCATCGCCGCCGTCGCCATTGAATTAGCGCAGCGCGCGCGGCGGCGGAAGTCTTAAACTCCTAAAGAGGGAACCATGAATACGACCGTCGTCATCCTGGCCGCGGGGCTCGGCACACGCATGCGGTCCAAGCGCGCCAAAGTCCTGCATCGGGCGGGAGGATTGTCTCTCATCGAGCACGTGGTGCAGGCCGCGCGTTCCGTCGCTCCGTCCGATCAAATTGTCGTCGTCACCGGTCATCAAGCCGATGCCGTCGAGGAACTCCTCGGCCCGCTGGGCGTTCGTTTCGCCCGCCAGGTGGAGCAAAAGGGCACCGGCCATGCACTCTTGTGCGCCCGCGGGGAAATGACGCGGAAATCGGGACTCCTGATGGTGCTCTACGGCGACACGCCGCTGCTCTCCGCCGCGACGCTCAAGGAACTCCGCGACGCGCAGGCCGGCTCCGACGCAGCCGCGACGCTGATCACCACCACGCTCGCGAATCCGTACGGCTATGGACGCGTCCTCGTCAACGACCGGGGTGACGTCCAGGCGATTGTGGAGCATAACGCGGCCCGCCCCGAGGAGCTGGCTATTCAACTAATCAACAGCGGGATCTATTGCTTCCGTTCCGAGCTCGCCCGGAAGTATCTCGGTGAGATAAAACCCAGTGCATCGGGCGAGCTTTACCTGACCGACATGGCCGCTATTTTAAACAGCCACGGAAAGCGCGTGCAGCAGCTCCACGTGGACGATTTCAGCGAGCTGCTCGGCATCAACACGCGCGTCGAGCTCGCCGACGCCGACCGTATTTTGCGCGCGCGCAAAACACGGGAACTCATGCTTGCCGGGGTGACCATCGAGCGTCCGGAGACAGTGACCATTGACGCCCAGGTCCGCGTCGGTCTGGATACGATCATTGAGCCGTTCGCGCGCCTGACCGGCCACACCGCCGTTGGCGAGGATTGCCGCATCGGCCAGGGCGCGGTGCTCGAATCGGCCGCGCTCGCCGATCGCGTGGTGGTGGCGCCCTACACTCTGATCGCCGATTCCCGCGTCGATCCCGGCGCGCAGGTCGGCCCCTTCGCGCGTTTGCGTATGCAATCGCAGGTCGGCCCGGAAGCGCGCGTCGGGAACTTCGTCGAACTGAAGAAGACCCGTTTCGGCGAGCGCGCGAAGAGCCAACATCTGGCTTACCTCGGCGACGCCGAGATTGGCGCCGACGTCAACATAGGCGCGGGCACCATCACCTGCAATTACGACGGCGAAAAGAAGCACCTGACCAAAATCAGCGCCGGGGCTTTCGTCGGCAGCAATTCAACGCTGGTGGCGCCCGTGGAAATCGGCGAAGGCAGCTATATCGGCGCCGGGAGCGTCATCACCCAGGAGGTTCCGGATCACGCTCTGGCGATCGCGCGCGAACGACAGGTGGTTAAGCTCGGCTGGGCCGCCAAGCGGAAGAAAAAGAAACAGGAATAGGGGCCGAGAAATTTTCCGTATTGTCCGATCTTCGAATCAACTGCCCTGATTCCTGGCCCCTCGCTACCCTTCCAATCTCGGAAACAGCCGCAGCGCGTTCTTTCGAAACACTCCATCGAGGTCCTGAGAGCTGAATCCGCAATCGCGCAATCCAGCGATGTGTTTTGCGAACGAGCCGAACGGATAGTCTGTCCCATACACAATCTGGCTTGCGCCCACGATCGTTCGCAATCCCGTCATCTGCACGAAGCCGCTTCGGATCTAGCCAAACTTCGGCAACAGCTTCGCGGCCGTTCCGCGATAAATACCCTGCAGTTCGCTCGCGTTGAACCCGCACTTATCGAGCCCCTTGAGCGTACGCGCGGCCGTTACGAATGGATAATCGGTGCCGAACACGATCTGCGACGTGCCAACGATGGTTTTCAGCCCGCGCATCTGAACCACGTTCACCGATTGCGCCGTGTCGTAGTAAAACCGCCGCAAGTGAAACAGCCTTGAATTGGGTGCTGCGGTCCCGGCCAGATTGTCGTTGATGGTGTCCGGAGCGCCCACGCCGAAACGCTCGATCAGCGACGTCATGGTCCCGCCCGCGTGCGAAAAAATAAACTTGATATCGGAGTAGCGCGCCGCAGCGTCGCTGGCGATCAAGCTGAAAATCGTCCGCGCCGTGTCCGTGTTGTATTCGATGGTCGTAGGATTCACGCCGGCCATCAACCCGCTGCAGCACGGCGCGTCAATCGGATGCGTGTAAACCACCGCCTTGCGACGGTTTAGTTCATCGAAAATCGGCCGCAATGTCGGATCTCCCAGCCAGCGATTACCGTAGCTGGTCATCAGCCCGACGCCATCGGCCTTCAGCGTGTCGAGCGCGTACTCGATCTCTTTCAGGCTCGCGTCGATGGTCGGCAGCGGGATGAGCGCGAATAATCCGAAGCGGCCCTTATAATCAGAGGCCATTTTCGTCCCGAATTCGTTCATTTCGCGTGCGAGCGCCGCGCTTTCGGCGGGATCGCCGAACCAGATGCCGGGTGTGGTGCAGGAAAGCATGCACGTGGCGACGCCTTCCTGATCCATCAGTTCGATGTCCTTGGCCGGGGTGTAACTGGTCAGCACGCCCAGGTTGAAATACGGCGTGAACCCCTGGCGATACTGCCCTTGCTTAGAGGCGAGCGCCTTTATGTAACCGGGCGCGGTGAAGTGATGGTGGCAATCGATCACGCGCGGATTCGCGCCCTGTCCGCGCAGCAGCGGGGCTCCCGCGATCGCCGCGCCGGCGAGCCATTCCCGCCGCGAAATTTGTTCGAAGGACCGGGAAGTCATCTCGTTAAGCGTACTTCGGGATAAACTTCACTGCGTTGTCGCGATAGATGCCCTGCAGCTCGGCGGGCGTGAAGCCGCATTTCTGCAGGCCTTTGACGATCGCGCCGACCGTGCCGAATGGGTAGTCGGTGCCGATCACGATTTGCGAAGCGCCCACCAATATCTTCATGGCGGTCATCTGCACGATGTTCGCCGACCCCGCCGTATCGTAGTGGAAGCGGCGCAGATGATAGAGCTTCGAATTGACCTCGGGCGTCTTCGACATAATACTGTCGTTCACGTCTGGCAGGCTCTTCGTACCGAGCTGGAAGCGTCCCGCCAGCCCGGGCACCGTGCCTCCGCCGTGCGACCAAATAAAGTTGATGTTGTTGTAGCGTGTCGCCGCGCCCGTATACAGCATACTGTAAATGCTGCGCGCGGTATCCTGATTGTATTCCAGCACGGTTGCCGAAAGGTTGGGCATCAGTTCCTGACAACACGGTGCGTCGATCGGATGCACGTACACGGTCGCGCGGCGGCGGTTCAACTCATCGAACACGGGCCGGAACTGCGGGTCTCCCAACCAGACGTTGCCATAGCTCGATACCAGGCCGACGCCATCGGCGTGCAGCGTATCGAATGCATACGCGATCTCTTTCAAGCTCAATTCAATCGACGGCAGCGGCAGCAGCGCGAACAATCCGAAGCGCCCCTTATGATCCGTCACCTGCCGCGCACCAAATTCGTTCATCTCGCGCGCCAGCATGGCCGTTTCCTCGGGATCGCCGAACCAGATGCCGGGCGTGGTGCACGAAAGCATGGACGTGGCGCAGCCGTCGCGATCCATGGCTTCCAGGTCCTGGTGCACCGTGTAATCCTTCAGGCGGTCGAGCGCGAACCACGTGGTGTATCCATTCACCTTCTTGCCGTCGTGGGTGCCCAACGCTTTGATATACGCCGGCGAAAGAAAATGGTGATGGCAATCGATGGCGCGCGAATTGGCCGGTTGCGCCCAGGCTTCCTTCAGCAAACCGCCGGGTTCCAGGAGCGCGCCCGCGCCAGCCGTCGCCGCAATGCCTGTCAGAAACTTTCGCCGTGAAGGACGAAACGTGACACCGTTCATGTAGATAAGACCTCGCCTTTTTTGAATTGAGAAACGAAGCTATGTCTTTAGCCTCGGAAGAATCTTCAGTGCGTTTTCGCGATGGATCAGACGCAGCTCGTCCTGCGAGAAGCCGGCCTTCTGCAAGCCGATTAAGTGCTTTCCCATGCCCGCCCCAAATGGATAATCGCTGCCGAAAACGATCTGCCCGATGCCGACTACCGTTTTGAGGCCCTGCATCTGCACGATATTCGGCGATTGCGCCGTGTCGTAGTAGAACCGCCGCAAGTGGTACAGCCGCGAATTGACCGCCGGCGTTCCCGCGAGCGCGTCGTTGATGGTGTCCGGGCCACCCACACCGAAGCGTTCGATCAGCGACGGCATGGTGCCGCCGCCGTGCGAAAAGATGAACTTGATGTTCGAATAGCGCGTGGCCGGGCTGGGCAGGCGGCCCGAAGGAGTTTGTGTGTCGCCCGAAATCAGGCTGTAAATCGTTCGGGCCGTGTCCGTGTTGTACTCGATGGTCGGCGGCGAAATGCCCGGCTGGATGTCCTGGCAGCACGGCGAATCGATGGGATGCGTGTAGACGATGGCATTGCGACGGTTCAATTCATCGAAGACCGGCCGGAAGATCGGGTCGCCGTGCCAGTGCAGATCGTGGCTCGACATCAGCCCGAAGCCATCGGCCTTCAGCGTATCCAACGCATACTCGATCTCTTTCAAGCTATCGTCGATGGTCGGCAAGGGCAGCAGCGCCCATAATCCGAAGCGGCCCGGATAATCGGAAACCATGCGCGCCCCGTACTCGTTCATTTCGCGCACCATCTTCTTGGTTTCTTCGGGATTGCCGAACCACGCGCCCGGCGTGGTGCAGGAGAGCATGCATGTTTGCGTGCCTTGCTTGTCCATGTCCTCGACGGCTTTGGCGGGCGACCAGCCCTTCCACGTGCCCAGCGAGAACCACGTGGTGAACCCGGCGACGTGCTTGCCGTCCTTAGCCATCAGCGCCTGACGGTAGGCGGGCGACGAAAAATGATTGTGGCAGTCGATCGCGCGGGCATTCGGAACCTGCTGCGCGTTACTTTTGACCGCGAGCGCGCCGGCCCCGAGAGCCGCCATTCCGGTGAGCAATTCTCGTCGCGATACAGCTTGCCCCTTATGAGTGCCCATGGACCGTGAGGCTATCGAAAAACGCGCACTATGTCAATGGGAGAGCGATAAGCGCCAGGGATGGGAGATGATCGAGGACCGGCTATTCTGCTTTATCAGCCAGCACCCTGACGTGATTGTCGCGGACTTCCACATACCCGCCAGAGATCTGGAAATCCTGCGTCTTGCCGCCTGCCGCCATGACAGACAGCGTACCGACGCCCAGCTCGCTCAGCAGCGCGGCGTGGCCGGGCAGGATGCCCATGTAGCCGTCCAGGCCGGGAATTTGCGCGGACTGAGCCTGGGTGTCAAGCACCAGTTTCTCGGGCGTCGCGATTTGAATCTGAAATGTGTCCGCCATACAGTTACCCCAGTGTCACACCGAAAAACGGGGACAGCCCGCTCTGTCCACTCGCCGCCGGCTGCTGATCCCGAAAATCAGAAACATGACGGCTCGGGACAGAGTAGGCTGTCCCGATTAACCCTTCTTCTTCATCTCCGCGTAGGTCTCGAGCACGTCGTCGATCGAGCCCTGCATGTAGAATGCCTGCTCCGGAATTTCGTCGTGCTTGCCTTCCACCACTTCCTTGAAGCTCCGCACCGTATCGGCGACCTTCACATACTTACCCTTGCGGCCGGTGAACGCCTCGGCGACGTTGAAGGGCTGCGACAGGAAGCGCTGGATTTTACGGGCGCGCGCGACGGTCGATTTATCTTCGTCGGAAAGTTCGTCGACGCCCAGAATCGCGATGATGTCTTGCAGATCTTTGTAACGCTGCAGAATCTGCTTCACCTGTTGGGCCGTGTTGTAGTGCTCCTCCCCGATGATGCGCGGATCGAGAATACGCGAAGTGGAGGCCAGCGGATCGACGGCGGGATAAATACCCATTTCTGAAATCGAGCGCGACAGGTTGGTGGTCGCGTCCAAGTGAGCGAACGTCGTCGCCGGCGCCGGATCGGTGTAGTCGTCGGCGGGCACGTAAATCGCCTGGACCGACGTGATCGAACCGTTCTTGGTGGAGGTGATGCGCTCCTGCAGGTCGCCCATTTCCGACGCCAGGTTGGGCTGATATCCCACGGCGCTCGGCATGCGCCCGAGCAGCGCCGACACTTCCGAGCCCGCCTGCGTGAAGCGGAAAATGTTGTCGACGAACAGCAGCACGTCCTGATTTTCTTCGTCGCGGAAATACTCGGCCACGGTCAGCGCGGTCAGCGCGACGCGCAAGCGTGCCCCGGGAGGCTCGGTCATCTGCCCGTAGATCAGCGCGCACTTCGATTTCGTGAAGTCGTGCGGGTCGATAACGCCGGCTTCCTGGAATTCCAGCCACAGATCGTTGCCTTCGCGCGTGCGCTCGCCGACTCCGGCGAACACCGAAACGCCGCCGTGTTTGGTGGCGAGGTTGGAAATCAGCTCCTGAATGATGACCGTCTTGCCGACGCCCGCTCCGCCGAACAGCCCGATTTTGCCGCCGCGTAAGTACGGTTCCAGAAGATCGATGACCTTGATGCCGGTCTCGAACATCTGCAATTCAGTGGATTGTTCTTCGAACAGAGGCGCCTGGCGGTGAATGGGATTGCGCTTGGCGGCGTTCACCGGTCCCATCTTGTCCACCGGCTCGCCGATCACGTTCAGCACGCGGCCCAGCGTTTCCTTGCCTACCGGCACCGTGACGGGCTGGCCCAGGCTCTCGGCCCTCATGCCGCGCACCAGGCCCTCAGTGGGCTGCAACGCGATGGTGCGCACGCGGCTCTCCCCGATGTGCTGCGCCACTTCGCAGATGATGCTAATCGGCTCCGGAACATGGAAGCCTTCGCTGGTGATGCGAATGGCCGTGCGGATGACGGGGATCTCCCCCTCTTGAAACTCGATGTCCACGGCCGGTCCGGCCACCTGAATTACTTTTCCGATCGCGTTCATAAAACCTACCTTTTCACGGGAAAAAGGGGACAGACCGCGCGCTGTTTGCGTCCGTTCCGGACTCTGTCCGCTCCCGAACTTTCTCCCACTCTCAAACTCGAGAATCGGGACAGACTAGTCTGTCCCGATTCCATCTCTCTAACCCAGCGCCGCCGCTCCGCTGACAATTTCAATAATTTCGCGCGTGATGCTGGCCTGGCGGACGCGGTTCATATAAAGCGTCAGCTTGTCGATCATCTCGCCGGCGTTCGAACTGGCGGCCTCCATGGCGGTCATCCGGGCGGCATGTTCGGCCGCCACCGATTCCAGCAGCGCGCGATAAATCTGGCCCTTGACGTATTTCGGCAGCAGCGTGCCGAGCAGCTCCTCGGGCTTTTGTTCGTAAATGTAATCGATGGCCGCCGAGGTCGGCGGCAGCTCGATCGGCAGCAGGCGCGTCTGGCTCAGGTTCGACGCCACCACGCTTTTGAATTCGTTGACGAACAGGTAGACGGCGTCCACTTCGCCGCTGGAAAAGCGCTCGATGACGCTTGCCGCGATCTTGTCGGCGTATTCGACGCTCAACTGCCGCATCATGTCGAGATACTCGCCTGTGATGGTCGCGCCGCGCTTGCGGAAATAATCGCGGGCCTTGCGTCCGATCGTCTCGAACTTCAGCTCTTTGTCGTTATTCTCCACGACGAAGCGCTGCGCCAGCTTCAGAAGATTGGTATTGAAGGCCCCGGCCAGGCCGCGGTCGGCCGACACCACCAGCAGCAGTACTTTCTTTTCCGGACGCACGGCGAGCAGGGGATTCGATCCGGCATCGGGACTTTGGCTGGCGGCTTCGGCGACGTTGGCCAGAATCTGCTTGAGCATCGCCCCGTAGGGACGCGCCGCCACTGCCCGTTCCTGGGCGCGGCGCAGCTTCGCCGCCGAGATCATCTTCATGGCCTTTGTGATCTGCTGCGTGTTGCGCACGGAGCGGACGCGCCGCCGTATGTCAATTAAACTTGGCATTTAGAAATCGGCCAACTGGGCATCACCCGCGCTACTTCTTTGCCTTCTGCTCCTGCACGAAGCGTGCTTTGAATTCCTGCAAGGCCGTGCCAATCTGCGCCTTTAGGGCGTCGTCCAGGTTCTTTTTTTCGCGAATCGAAGAGAGCAGCCCGGGATGCGCGTTCTCGACGAACGTATACAAGCCGGTTTCAAACGCCCGGCACTGATCGAGCGGAAGATCGTCCAGAAAACCGTTGGTACCTGCGTAGATGATCAAAACCTGTTTTTCCACCGGCACGGGCGAGAACTGCCCCTGCTTCAGGATCTCCACCATGCGGCTTCCGCGCGTCAACTGCGCCATCGATGTCTTGTCGAGATCGGAGCCGATCTGCGCGAACGCGGCCAGCGATCGATACTGTGCGAGGTCCAAGCGGAGAGAGCCGGCCACCTGGCGCATGGCCTTGATCTGTGCGTTGCCGCCGACGCGGCTGACCGAGATGCCGACGTTGATGGCCGGACGCACGTTGGCGTTGAACAAGTCCGCTTCCAGGTAGATCTGGCCGTCGGTAATCGAAATCACGTTGGTCGGAATGTAGGCCGAAACGTCGCCTGCCTGCGTCTCAATGAACGGCAGCGCAGTGAGCGACCCCCCGCCCTTTTCGTTGTTCAGCTTCGCGGCGCGCTCCAGCAGGCGGCTGTGGAGATAGAACACATCGCCGGGATACGCCTCGCGCCCGGGAGGACGGCGCAGCAGCAGCGAAATCTCGCGATACGCCGCGGCGTGCTTCGAAAGATCGTCGTACACGCACAGCGCGTGACGGCCCGAGTCGCGGAAATATTCGCCGATCGCGCATCCCGAATAGGGCGCGATGTACTGCATGGGCGCGGGATCGGAGGCCGTGGCGGCCACCACGATCGAATATTCCATCGCCCCGAAATCCTCGAGCGTCTTCACCACCTGCGCGACCGTGGAGCGCTTCTGGCCGATGGCGACGTAGATGCAAATGACATCGCCGCCCTTCTGATTGATAATCGTGTCGAGCGCGACGGTGGTCTTCCCGGTCTGGCGGTCGCCGATGATCAGCTCGCGCTGTCCGCGGCCGATGGGAATCATCGCGTCGATCGCCTTGATGCCGGTCTGCATCGGCTCCTTTACCGGCTGGCGATCCACGACGCCGGGCGCAATGCGCTCGACGGTATTATAGCCCTTGGCCTCGATCGGTCCTTTGCCGTCGATGGGACGGCCCAAGGCGTCGACGACGCGGCCGATCATCGCCTCGCCTACGGGAACCGACATGATGCGGCCGGTGCGGCGAACCTCGTCGCCCTCCTTGATGCCCGCGTATTCGCCGAGCAGCACCGCGCCCACCTGATCCTCTTCCAGGTTCAGAGCGATGCCCGAAACGCCGCCCTTGAACTCGATCAGTTCGCCGGCCATGACGTTTTCCAGGCCGTAAATGCGAGCGATGCCGTCGCCGACCGAAATCACCGAGCCGGTCTCGGCGACGTTCACCGCCTTTTCGTAATTCTCGATCTCTTCGCGTAGCAGGCGCGAGATCTCATCCGCCTGAATCTGAGCCATAAATTCCTTTACAAGAGAGCCTTACTGGCTCCCCAGTCTAACTCTTAAGCGTTCCAACTGGCCGCGGGCGCTGCCATCGTACACGGTGGAGCCCACCTTCGCCACAAGGCCCGCCAGTAGCGACGGGTCCGTTTTAAACTGTAGCCTGGCTTTGCGGCCCGTCAGGCGCGAAAGCTGCGCTTCCAGGGCGCTCTTCTGTTCACTGCCCATTTCCCGGGTGCTCGAAACGTCGGCCCGGATGAAGCCCAGCCGATCGTCCATGCGGCGTTCGAAGGCTTCGATGATGGAGTCGAGCTCGTTCACGCGCCGGTGATCGCTGATCAGGTACATGAAGTTCCGCACCTGCCGGAACACGTGAATCGATTCCAGCAAACGGGCGAGCACGGCGCGTTTGCGCGCGGGAGCCACTGCCGGCGACGCCAGCGCATTGCGCAGATCCGCCGAACCTTCAATCAACTCCTGAGTGGAACGCAGCTGGGAAAGAACCTGCCCGGCGTCCAAGCCGTCGGCGAGCACGACCACGTCGGCAAGGGCCTTGGCATAGCGCGTGGCGACGACCGAAACCATTTAGTTCTTCGACTCCCTGCGTCCGAGGTCGGCGACAAACGCATCGACCAGCGCGCTCTCCGTGCGATCGTCCACGCGGGCGCGAATGCGTTGCTCGGCCAACTCCAGGGCGAGTTTCGCCGCGTATTCCTTCAGCTCCCGGCGCGCGGTCTTGCCCGCCGCTTCGATTTCCTGCGTGGCCTGGGTATCGTGGCGTGCAATCTGGCGAGCCGTTTCCTGGCGGATGCGGTCGCTTTCCTGCTGCATCTCGATTTTCGATTGCGCGCGGAAGCGCTCCATCTCCGCGCCGAGCGCCTGCACGCGGGCGTCAACGGCGGCTGCGCGGCTCTCCGCGTCGTTCTTCACGGCCTGCGCCTCGGAGATATCCTTCTGAATTTCCGTCGTGCGCGCCCGGAACATCGGAGGCATGTGCTTGTTGATCAAGTAGCCGAGACCGGCGGCCAAAATCACGAAATTGGCCCACTTCCAGATGTCACTCGCTTCGGATTTCTCTTCCTTTTTGGGCTGCCCGCTCTCCTGGGCGGGCAGAATACAGGCGGCGCCCAGCGTCAGCAAAAGGATCAGAACGAAACGCTTCATGAGGCTCTCCGGTTCAGGATCGTGCTCGCGATCTGATCGGCCAGCATGCCGCTGGTCTCGAGAAGGCTGGTCCGCGCCGCGGCCGCTTCCCGCGCGATTTGAAACTTGGCGTCGCGCACGGCGGCAGCGGTTCGCTCGCGCCCGCGCTCGATCTGCTCGGCCTGCTCGGCGAGCCACTTACGCCGGATCTCTTCCTGCTCCCGATAGACTTCGCCGCGCGCCGCCTGCAGTTTCACTTCGTATTCGGCCGTTTTGCGCTCGGCCGCAGCAAGGCTTTCCTCGGCAGTCTGGCGCGCGCCCTTGGTCAACGCGTCGCGCTCCCTCAGCATTTTCGCCAGAGGCTTGAACAGCATCGCCTTCAGATAAAAGTGCAGTACGATGAGCAGCAAAACCGTGGGGACAGCCTTTTCGAGGATGCCCACCAGTGCTTGCAGAGTCTGTTCCATGCTGGATTGTTCGGGGATCGGACGAGCTCCGGCCGCAGCTTCCGACTTCTGCTTCCGAAGCAATCACGTTAACACAGTAGACGCGGAGAGGTCAACTTTGGCCGGAATCTGGCTAGTTTGGGTGGAAAAACTAAAGGCGCCAATCCTTCAACTCCTTGGAATGCAATGAATTAAAAGAAAACCAGACCCGACTTCGGTCGGGATGACGCCGTTTGCCTGTAGATCGCTGGTACCGAGCTATCCTCCTGCCACGGGAGGCTTCCTCGTCCCGATGTGCGCGGCCTGCTCGAAGGCATATGCCATCTGCAGAAGACCCCATTCATCACGGTGACGCCCCACAATCTGGAGCCCGATCGGCAGACCTTCCGGAGTGAAGCCGCAGGGCAGGGAAATCGCGGGAGTCTCGACCATGGTGATGTAGAAACAACTTCTCATCCAGTCGATGTAGGAATCCATCTTTACGCCTTCGATTTCCGTGACGTATGGCTGGCGGATGTCGAACGGGAGAGCTTGCGTCGTCGGCAGCACGAAAAATTCGTAGCGATCCATGAACGCCCGCATGCGCTCCCATAGTTGGGCGCGTTGCGCGGTCGCGCGGGCGATCTGCTCGGCGGAAAGCTTGCGGCCTTCCTCCACCTGCCACACGATGGTGTCCTTCAGGAGATTGCGGTGATTGCGCAAGTTCTCGGAATGCGCGCCGACGTAGCCCAGCGCGCGCAGTACGCTATACGAGTCCGCCGCCCCACTCCAATCCGGCTCAGCTTCTTCGACCGTGCAGCCGAGGCCCTCGAAGATCTTCTTCTGGGCGTTTACGATGTCGAGAATGCGCCGCTCGAACGGAACGCCGCCGAGGTCTCTGAACCAGGCAACACGTGTGTTTTTGAAGTCGCGGCCGAGATCGCGCGCAAATTTTGTACGTGATTCCGAGATCGAAATCGGACTGCGCGGATCGGGTCCGGCGATCACGCTGAGATAGAGGGCGAGATCGGCGACGCTGCGCGCCATGGGTCCGTCGACACTCATGGTGGACCAGGGGTTGGACGCGGGCGCGGTTGGAACCCGGCCGGGCGCGGGGCGAAGTCCCACGACGCCGCAGAAGGCCGCTGGATTCCGTAGTGAGGATGCATGGTCGCTGCCGTCGGCGAGAGGCACCATGCCGCAGGCGAGCGCGACGGCCGATCCTCCGCTCGATCCTCCGCAGGTTTTGGTCAGGTCGTAAGGGTTGGCGGTCGCGCCGAAGACTTCGTTGAAGGTTTGCGCGCCGGCTCCGAACTCCGGGGTATTGGTCTTGCCGATGGTGATTGCACCGGCTCGTTTCGCTCTTTCCACGATGATGGCGTCACGGTCCGGGACGTGATTCTTGAAGATGCGCGATCCGAAGGTCGTGCGGATGCCGGCGGTCTCGAACAGGTCCTTATGCGCTACAGGAAGACCATGCAGAGGACCCATCTTCTTTCGCCGTTTGGGACCGAGGGCCTGCGCCTGATCGGCAATGCGGGCGTTGTCGAGCGCCTGCTCGGCGACCAGCGTCACGATGGCGTTCACGCGGGGGTTCACGCGTTCGATTTGCCGCAGGTGCGCCCGCATTACTTCCTGGGCGCTGACGGTTTTGGCGCGGATGAGCGCGGCAAGCTCAAGGGCGGAAAGGAAGCAGAGATCGGACATGCTTTGACCGGGTTATGAGTTCATCCATCCGGGGCTTATTCATCTTACACGTAAGCAACTTACTGACACGTAAACAACGTGCGAAAAGCGTAGATAAAGGCGCCCACACTGGTCCGTGGTCCTGTCGTTTCGTACATCTCGTTTGGAAATCCTCAGGTCTCCTCAGGGGATCGCTCTATGGCTAGGGACGCCCGTTCGCGGCTAGACTCAAGCTAGCCATGCAGCGCTGTATGCAGTGCAATTCCCCGCTCACGACGGCCGAGACGTTTTGTTATTCGTGCAACTCTCCGGTGGTCACAAAGAACCCCAAAGAGTTCAGCGACCGGTTTCGGACCATCATCAAAGTACTCTTCGTCGTGTTCGCGCTCATTACCGTGGCGTCGCTGTTTATCGACAGTTTCCCTTCGTTCTGGAAGTGCTTCGCCGGCCTGGGGGTTCTCTACCTGGTGAAGAACTCGGCCGACAACATGTCGGAGTTCCGCAAGAAGTAAGCGGGCGCAACCCTTCACGGCAGGAAGCCGGTTGAGGACCGGCCGCGGACTGGGAGCCTGCCTCACTAGATTTTATTTCGCGCGCTTGGCGGTGCAGCTCATCGGAGCACCCTGGCCATCGGCACGCACGATGTTGATCTGCATCTCGTCGCCCGCGAGCTTGGCTTTGTAATCGAACTGCACGTTTCCATTGGGTGTGGGCCGCTTCGAGGACCACATGAGTTCTTCGCCGTGAGCCATGGCGTTGAAGATTTCGATATCGGGCTGGCCGTTCATGCCGTTGACCGTGCCGGTCAGCTTCATGCCGTCGGCCTTGAGCGTGGCGACCAGAGGACGCACCTGGCCGTCGCCGCCCTTGACCCCGCATTCCCATTTCCCGTCGGTTCCAGCGGCGAGCATGGAAACAGCCGCCAGGCAGATCAAGCAGAGCAAGCGAACGAATTTCATTTAAATTATTTCTCCTTCCTGCCAGGATACAAAAACCACGTTATCCATATTCTTGATGCAGATTCGTCCACGGATTTTACTCCCATCGGGTTCGGGACAACGGGTAAGGACTGTATTCTCGAAACTCGCAAAATCAGGCAGAATAATGAAATGCTCAGAAAAATACTTGTTGGAGTCAGTTTTGCCGCTCTCGCGTTCGCCGCGGAGGACGTCGTGACGGCTGTCGAAGGGACCGTAAAGAAGGTGGATGCCGGAACCAAGACGGTGGTCGTGACCGCGGCAGATGGAACCGAACACACCGTTCACATCGTCAAGAAGACGTCGGTAGAAGGCTTCGATGCGACCGAAGCGGGTGCGAAAGACGGAATGCACGGCGTCAAGGAAGGCAGCCACGTCGTGGTGCACTACACGGTGAAGGGCACCGAGAAGACCGCGCAGGAAGTGGATCGGGTCGGCGAAGGCGGGTTGAAGGTCACCGAGGGAACCGTGGGGAAGATCGACCGCGGCGCCAAGACGATCGCTGTGAAAACCGCCGACGGCACCGAAACGACTTATAAGATCACGGAGCACGCATCCGTGGATGCGGGCAAGGATATCGGCAAGGGAGCGGAGAAGGCCGGCAAGGTCACCGTATATTACACCGAAGAAGGCGGGAAGAAGATCGTGCACTTCTTCAAGGGCGGAAGCTAGGCGTTTCTTGCCGGCACTTTAACAGCATCCCTCTCCCGCCAAGCGGGATCGGGATGACGCGCTTGTACTTTGGATGACATGCGGTGATGGCGGGCTGAGAGCCCGCCGCAGGCCGAGGGCCTGCCCCACGCGGATCGGGATGACGCGTGTGCGCGTTAACGCCGCTTCGCCTTCTCGATTACCCGTTCGGCCTCCGGCGTGACGTTCAAGTGCGTCCTGGGGCGGGTGCGATACCACACGAAGGCGAGGATGAGGACCGTCGCGACGATGAGCTGAAGTAGAGTGCGTTTCAACTATGTGAGTGTAATGCCTTGCGTTGGCTAACCTACTCGTAGACCTCGCGGCGGTGGGCGATACGCGTGATGTTTACTTTCCTGCGGTCGTCGTCGATGATATATACGACGCGGTAATCTCCGACGCGGATGCGCCATAGATCTTGATGCCCGTGAAGCTTTCTGCAGCCGGGTGGTCTTGGATCGGAGGCCAAGCCTTCCATTTTCGGAACCAGCCGCGCGATCAGGGCGTCGTTTAGATTCTCCAACTCCTTGCGAGCGGGAGGTTTGATTCCGAGGTCGTACCTAGCCACGCAGGCGGCCGCGCCTGATCAGACTGGCTTTGACGGTTTCGAAGGGAACGTTCTTCTCGCCGCGGCGTTGCTCGGAGACGAGGCCGTCGTAGAAATCCTCCCATAGGGCACGGTGTTTGCGGAGGTCGATCTGAACGGCGACTTTCCGGCCCTTCTCGTCGGTCAGAAATTGAATACCGATCATGATGTTCCTCCCTTCCCTTAAAGCTAGCCCGGTTGGCAGGTCCGGTCAAGGACAGCCACGACGCAAGACGTATGCGCAGTCAACGCCGCTTCGCCTTCTCGATTGCCCGTTCGGCCTCCGGCGTGACGTTCAAATGCGTCCTGGGCCGGGAGCGATACCACACGAAGGCGAGGATGAGGACGGTCGCGACGATCAGCTGAAGTAGAGTGCGTTTCACGGATCCTTGTCCCGTCGCGCGAGAGTGTCGCCTACTTTCCCCGGCTTCTCTCGGGGCGAAGGGCCCGCCGTGGACTCGCCACGTAGTTTTGCATCCGGGTCACTTCGTGAAGCCACGAATAGAGAACAACACGCCTTGCGCCAGTTCTCCCGTTCGAGCCAGAGCTTCTAACTTACGGTAGATATTCTCGGCTGATTGTGGAGACCTCGGCCCGACGCCTACGATGGCAACCGCAAGAAGATCCTCAAAGATCCGGTAAACCACACGATACTCCTGCCATGTGAAGCTTCGATAACCGCGCAATTCTCTTTGCAATTCCTTGGAGCATCCCAACGGATCGGTAGCGACGTTGTCCATCAGCGCCTTCTGCATGGGACCCTTAAGGTGCTTGGGAATTAATGCTTTGATGTCCGCAACTGCGTCACTGGTGAACTTGAGTACGTACAATTAGCCCTCCGCAAAGGCATCCTCCAGCGAGTGGAGTTTGCCCAAGCGAAGATCTTCCTCGAGGGTGTCCGCTGCCGCTAGGATCTGATTAAACAACTTGCGGTCCATTGCTATCTCTAGAGTTTCAACCAGATTTTCCAGCTTCTTGCGGAGCTCATCATAGTACTGCTTGTCGAGCACGATCTTTTCCTCTTCTGCGTCGTTCGACTTGATGAGAAGCACGTTTTGACCACGAGCTTTTTTGAGCCACTTGCTCTGGTTCTGCCGGAGATCGGATCGGTTGACTTCAAGCACTTTCGCATCTTTTAGAGCCGTCGCAGCCATTGTACATCCTCCATGTACGGTAACGCAATACATTCCGTACAACTTCAGTGTATTAGAGGCTCAGCGTGCTCTACAATTGTTCGCAAAAAACAATTCTTAACAACGCCTAAAACATAGCAGCATTTGTAGACTCAATGAGTTACATGAATTACTGTTCTACGGTGCCATCTTGTGCTAATATAAAACTGCTGTGGAAGCCAAGAACCCATTAGGAAGGCTGCTCTGAACGCGCCATGCCAAGAGCCGACACGATCGTTAGAACGAAAGAGAAGCGGGCATATGGCAAAGCCCCCCTCGAATTGGACTTGCCCCAGGCCCTTGAGGCGATGAACAAAATCGCGCAAGAGGGCAAGTCTATGGAGGTATCGAAATTAGCCATAGTGCTCGGCAATACCGTGACTAGCAGCGCATTTACTAGGAAGATTCGATCGTTGGTCGCGTACGGTCTCTTGACAGAGCAGCCGGAACAACAATACGCACTGACCGATCTCGCGCTATCAATTGCCTTCCCCCGTTCGCCAGAAGCGCAGTTAGACGCGAAGAAATTCGCCTTTTTGCGAATCGAGCAATTTGCCTTTCTCTTTAACCAGCACAAAGGCAAGTTGCTACCCGCGGACGAGTTCCTGCGGAACATCATTGAACAGGAATCCGGCGTCCCGCGGGACGTCTCCGATGTGTGGGTAAGGCAGTTTAAGGAAGGCGCAAAGGTTTCTGGGCTATTTCACAGCCGAGCAGATGGGAAGATTCAGATTGCGGAATCCCCGATGTTAGGTGAGAGCGCCCAGGAGCCCATAGTGGATCTGATTCAGAAAGGCGAATCAGCGCGAGTCGATGGCGACGGAAGCCACCCATTCGCCATGACGCCCCCTGAGCCTGCAGTGCCACCGTGGAAGATGCCGGCTTCGGGGCACTGCACGCGAATTGAACTGTCAGACGGCCGCCGCGCGGAGGTCAACATCCCAGACAAACTGAGTGCGAAGGATGCGGATAAATTAAAGAAAGCCCTCCAGGGAATCGCGGTCATTATTGACTCGATGGTATCTGAACCATGAAAAGCGCGAGGGCGGCTAGCCGGCGCTGTGAGCGATCTTGCGCTGATCTACCGCAGCCCGAACACGTACAGCGAATTCCCTGCCGCGGCGGCCACATACTGTTTCCCGCCGACCGAATAAGTGATGGGGCCGTTCATGATCGCTCCACCGAGCGCGGTCTTCCACAGCAGATTTCCTGAACGGGCGTCGAGCGCGTAGAAATATTCTTCGCGGCTGCCGCTGAACAGGAGATCGGAATCCGTCGTCAGAATGCCCGCGTCGGTGACGTCGGTCAGATCGAACTTCCACTTCTTTTCACCTGTTTTGGGGTCGATGGCGATCACCGCGCCGTGGCCGTCCTCGGGCTTGCGCGTGTTGTTCTGAATTCCGCGATTGGGCCCGAAGCTCGAGTTATGCATGCCGCTCGAATAGCGCTGGCCTTCGACAAATTCTTCCTCCGTCTTCACGTAAACGGAGTATGTGTTATCCCACGCGGGGATGTAGAACAATCCGGTGCGGGGGCTGAAGGAGGGCGAATACCAGTTGGTGGCTCCCTGGTTGCTGGGATAGATGAGAGTGCCTTCGCGCGAGGGCACTTTGCCGGGGACGCGCATGGGGCGGCCCTGTTCGTCGAAACCGTTGGCCCAATTTACCGTCGTGAAAGGCTTGCCAACCAGGAACTGGCCGGTGGCGCGATCGATCGTGTAATAAAATCCGTTGCGATTCGCCCACAGCATGACTTTGCGCGGACGCCCTTGATATTCCATATCCGCGAGCACGGGGACTTGGACGGAATCGTAATCGAATTCGTCGTGCGGCGAGAACTGGTAATGCCATTTCAGCTTGCCGGTATCGGGATCGAGCGCGACGACGGAATCGGTATACAGGTTGTCGCCCATGCGCTTGTCGCCGTTCCAATCGGGGCCGGGATTGCCGATGCCCCAGTAGGTCAAATTGAGATCGGGATCGTAGGCGCCGGTGACCCACACGGAACCGCCGCCATGTTTCCAGGAATCGCCGGCCCAGGTTTCGTTGCCGGGCTCGCCGGGCGCGGGGATGGTGTAGAACTTCCACAACTCCTTGCCGGTATGGACGTCGTACGCCGCGATGAATCCGCGAATGCCGAATTCCCCTCCAGCCACGCCGACGATCACTTTATCCTTGATCACGAGCGGCGCATGCGTGAGCGCGTAGCCGGCTTCGGCGCGCGCGACGGCGGTGTTCCACACGGACTTCCCGCTCTTGGCATCGATGGCGATGAGATGCGCGTCGATGGTGCCCATGAACAGGAGATCTCCCGAGATGGCGAGGCCCCGGTTCACGCGGCCGCAGCAGGGGCGGGCGGCCTTCGAAGGCGTGTAATTGAACGTCCAGAAAACGCGGCCGGTAGCGGCGTCGAGCGCGACGGCGTCGTTGGGCGCCTGCACCGTGTAGAGAACGCCATCGACCACCAGCGGCGTCGCTTCGAACTTTTCGAAGGAGCGAGCCTGGAAAACCCATTTGAGCTCCAGGTCGCGGACATTTTGCGGGGTGATCTGCGTGAGCGCGCTGTGACGCTGCCCGGCATAGCCGCCCGAGTACGTCAGCCAGTTCTGTGGCTCCTGACCGGCTTTGAGGAGGCGCTCTGAGGTCACTTGAGCGGAGAGCGTCGCGGAGGCGAGAAAAATCGCGAATGCAAATTTCATAGAACGCGTGCTCATTGGATAGGCGCTCCCTTCAGCGAAACCAGGTAGGCGATCACGTCGGCCAATTCCTGCGGGTTGAGTTTTCCTTCATACGACGGCATGAGCGATTTATCGAGGAACGAGAATTCGCTGAGATCCGCTCGTTGAAAAGAGACGGGCTTTCCGGCGGGGTCGGTGATCTGTACGGTGAAGGTGTCCTCGTTGAGGAGCAAGCCGTTGATGGTCTCGCCGCTTTTGCGGACGATGCGGACGGGGCGATTCTCGAGTGATTTGCCGGGGCCGGGATGGAGAATGGCCGTCTCGATTTCAATGGCTCGCTTGTTGAGTCCGATTTCGCTAAGGTCGGGTCCGATGGTTCCGCCGACGGCTCGCACGCGATGACAACTGTTACATCCGCCGGCGCCCTCGAATATCATTTTTCCGCGGGTCGCGTTGCCGGATTTGGAGGCTTGCGAAATACCGGCGGGTTCGGCCGCGAGCGAACGCAGATACGCGACGATCACTTGCGCACGCGGCAGGATCATTTCAAATGCCGGCATGCCGGTGCCGGGAACGCCGTTCAGAATGGTATTGATGATGTCGTCGTCGGTGGAGGCGCGGCGGAACTTGCCGCGGCCGAGGTCGATGCCGGTGACGAGGTTGCCGTCGGGTCCATGACAGGTGATGCAATTCAGGCGGTATTGACGCCCTCCTTCCTCGATTTCGGAGGGCGTGTAACCGTGCTGCGCTTGCGCGATTCCGGCGGCGAGAAAGAATGCCAGAATGAGAACTCCTCGGGGGTTCATGATCTGGCATGGTACCACCGCTGACGCGGGCAATCCAGCAGCGCGCGCTTGTGATGCAAGTGCCCCGGAGCGGGACTGAGAGTCCCGCCAGGCTGGGAGCCTGCCCCACGACAAGAGATGGTGTGAGAGGGAACGCTAGGGCTCGATCTGGCGCATGATCCATTGAACCTCGCCAGGGTAGGCCGGCTTGGGATTGTAGCGGAACAGTTTGCCGGGGATGTCCTTGCCCTTGTAGTACGGGTGTTGCGCGAGTCGCTCGCCTACGAACTCAATGCCGGTGAGAACCGACGGAAAGGTTTCCTCGTCAGGGTGGAATCCAAGACGGTTATTTCCCTTTTCGTGTACTCCGCATTGCGTCTCTCGAATGGAGATGGCGGGAAGCAGCCGGTAGTCGAGCCGGTTCTCGTCGGCCACGCGCAGGTATTCGTTCACGTACAGCGGCGCGGGGCACTGGTAGCGATAGAAGAAAGCTTTCAGGAGATCGATGCGCTTATCCGGCCACGGTTTCACGACGGGAGCGGACAATTCGAATGTCGGGCGCGTGTCCCCCATGAAATCGACGTCGGCGTCGACGATGGTGGTCGCAAACAGCATTACGCCGAAGACGGTCGCAACGGGCGCGATATAGGCGCGTTTCGCGACGGCGTATTTCAACAAGCGCGTCGAGGTGAAACAGATTTGGTTTTGGATCACGGCTAACAGGGAGAGTCGGACCACTCTATAGATTCGGCTGGCTGTAGCGCGAAGTTTAGCAATACAAAACAGCCAAGCCTATCTGACGATCGGCTCGGGAATGGCTTCGCCGTCGGCGCGAGGGTCGGAGGCGGCGTAGTTGGTCCTGGTTTTCGAATCGTGCAGGATGGCTTGGCCGCGTCCCATTTCCTGCGTGTATTCGCGGCGGATGCGGATTTCGTGGCCGCGCTCGGAGAGCTGCTGAAGCGTGGCGGCGGGGACGCGCACTTCGATGGAAACGTCGCAGCCGCCGGAGTTGCGCTTGGTGAAGCGCGGCGATTCGAGGGCCTCCTGAATGTTCATGCCGTAATCGATGATGTTGGAGGCGAACTGCGCATGCGCGAGCGGCTGATTCGCGCCGCCCATGATGCCGAAGCCGATGTGCTGATCGCCGCGCTCCATGAACGCGGGAATGATGGTGTGGAAGGGGCGCTTCCCTCCGGCGAGCACGTTGGGATGGTGCGGATCGAGCGTGAAGAGCGCGCCGCGATTCTGCAGGATGAAGCCCATGCCTTCGGCGGTCAGGCCGGAGCCGAACTCCTCGTAGACGCTCTCGATCCAACTGGCGATATTGCCATCTTTATCCACTACCGTGAGGTACGTCGTGTTGCTTCCGATGGGATCGCCGTTGGGGACTTCGCAATTCGCTTTGTGCGGATCGATCAGTGCGGCGCGCTTTTTCGCGTAAGCCTTCGAGAGGAGCGGCTCGACCGGGACATCGTAACTGCGCGGATCAGCGTTGTAGCGGCGCACGTCGGCATAGGCCAGCTTCATGGCTTCGATGCGCTTATGCATCTCCATCGGGCTAAACGCACCGAGCGGTGAAGCGGGTGTCACTTCCATGATGTTGAGCATCTCCAGCGCGGCCATGCCCTGGCTGTTAGGCGGCAGCTCCGAAACTTTCCAGCCGCGATAATCGATCGAGATGGGTGTCACCCATTCGGAGGAGTAACCGGCCAGGTCCTCGGCGGTCATGGTGCCTCCGAGCTTGTGCGAAGTCTTGAGCAACGCCGCGGCGATGTCGCCCTTGTAATACGCCGATGGTCCCTGGTCGGCGATGAGGCGCAGGGCGCGCGCGATATCAGGATTCTTGAAAACGTCGCCAACCTTGGGCACCTTGCCGCCAGGCAAAAACACGCGAACGGATTCGGGATGAACGCGCAGACGGCTTTCGGCGGCGGCCCAGGATTCCTGAATCGCCTCGGTCACGGGAAAGCCTTGCTCGGCGTAGGCGATCGCGGATTGGAACAGATCCTTCCACGGGAGCTTGCCGTAGCGCTTATGAATTTGCGCCCAGCCTTCGACCGCGCCCGGCACGGTGACGCTGTGAATTCCGTATCCCGGCATCGACTTGATGCCCTGCTTCGCCAGGAACTCGGGAGAGAGCGCTTTCGGTGCCGTGCCCGAGGCATTCAGTCCCACGAGCTTGCCGGTCCCGGCTTCCCAATAAATCACGAAAAGATCGCCGCCCAGGCCAGTCTTCATCGGCTCGACCACGGCGAGAACGGTGTTCGCGGCAATGGCGGCATCGACGGCCGATCCGCCTTTCGCGAGAATCTGCGCCGCGGCCGAAGAAGCGAGCGTCTGGCTGGTGGCCGCGATGCCCTGCTGCGTGATGACCATCGAGCGGCCGTAGTTTCGTCCCTGGCCGTAAAGTGAGACAGCCAACGGAAGGAGCGCAGCGGAGATTAAGCAGACGCGGCGGTGGATCTTCATGCTGGCGCTTATTCTATCATCCGTCTCGGGACGGCAATCCTGGGCGGCCCGCGCGGAGTGACGACGCAGAATGGGAATTCTCGACGCCTACCATTTGAGCTGATCGGAACCCAGGTTCTTGCAAAGGAGGACGACAGCGCAGGATGCGACCAACCCCGGCACACCCCAAATCAGCATAAGCCACTCCCAAATGAGGATTGAACCTGCCATTCCCATCAAAACGGTCGGGGAGGCTACCACGAGGAGGGGCGCAATCGTGGCAAACGAACCAGGTTAAAAGCCGCGATTCGAAATGCGCCCAGATCGGAGCCAGAAGCGCTGACATGACTAAGACGATCACAATGCTCCCATGACTAACTGAGACCAAATCCGTCGAATAAGAAATCTATTAAGGAAGCTTCACATTCCGAACCCATCAATGAATAGCGACTGCTCCAGGCGATGATGGCACGCGAGTCAGTCTATCCGATCCTGGCCCACTCTCAGGATCTGCGAAAATGATCGTCAGCGTGCTCGATCGCACACCGTGCATAGGGCACGGAAACGTGCGCTGGAACTGATAGGCTGAAACTAAGGCGTACGAGATGAACAACGGGGACGACCGGCTGGCCCGCGTCGAAAAAATCCTCGAACAAACTGCCAAGCGGCAAGATGAAATGGCCGCTCGCCAGCAATATCATGACGAAGCGTTCGAGCGGCACGATGCGGAGAAGAGGAGGACCCAAGAACAGATAGACAAGCTCACGCAGGCCATTTCTCTCGATGCCGAAAACATTCGCGCCCTGGCACGCATCGCCGAGCTTCACCACCAGCGCCTGGAACGCCTCGAAGACAATCAGCAGGGTTGAAGCCTTCCAGCGGCGGGTTTCGGACAGCTGCCCGCGATCTGGGAAAATAATAAGAGCTTGCTCGACCGCATCACCGTGCATGGCGCACGGCAACACAATCTTAAGAACATCGACGTCGAAATTCCGCGCAACACCTTTACGGTGATCACTGGGTTGAGCGGATCCGGCAAGAGTTCGCTCGCCTTCGATACGATCTACGCCGAAGGGCAGCGCCGCTATGTGGAAACGTTGTCGCCCTACGCGCGTCAATTTCTGGATCAGATGGAGCGGCCGGAGGTGGATTCCATCGACGGATTGAGCCCGGCGATCTCCATCGAACAAAAGACCACGAGCCGCAGTCCGCGCTCGACCGTCGGCACGATCACCGAGATTTACGATTATTTGCGCGTGTTGTACGCTTCGATCGGCGTTCCGCACTGCCCGAAGTGCGGCTTGGAAATTTCGCGCCAATCGACGCAGCAGATCCTGCAGCAGGTGCTATCGCTGGGCCCGCAGGAGCGCGTGATGATCCTTGCGCCCATCGTCAGGGGCCGCAAAGGTGAGTACAAGAAGGAGCTCGAAAAGCTGTTGCGCCAAGGATTCGTGAGGGCGCGCGTGGATGGAGTGCTGAGATCGCTGGATGAGGAGATCACGCTCGATAAGCGTAAGAATCACACCATCGAGGTGGTGGTGGACCGGTTGCTGATCAAGCCCGAGGTGGAGAGGCGACTCGAAGCTTCGATCGAAACGGCGATGAAGCTGGCCGACGGTCTGGTGGTGGTCGCGCAGGTGGCAGGGCCCGAGCGATTGTACTCGCAGAAACTGGGCTGCCCGGAATGCGGATCGAGCGTGCCGCAATTGGAGCCGCGCTCATTTTCGTTCAATAGCCCGTTTGGGGCGTGCGAAGCGTGCAATGGGTTGGGCAGCCGTTGGAGCTTCGATCCGATCAAGGTAATTGCGGATTCATCGCGGCCCTTGCTGGATGGGGGCCTGGCGATCGCAGCCGGGTCGTCCTATGTGACCGGCGATTTGAAATTGCTGGCTACGCGATTGAAGATTCCGATTCACAAGCCGTTTGATCAATTGCCGAAGAAATCGCAGGAGGCGCTTTCCGATGGACTCGTGGAAGCGCTCAACCAATATTACGAGCAGGAAAACGTCACCGACGATCAACGCGAGTGGCTGATGCAATATCAATCGGCGACCACCTGCGCGGTATGCGGGGGCAAGCGCCTGAAGCCGTCGAGCCTCGCTGTGAAGGTGAAAGGCGTCACCATCGCGGAGCTGACCGGTATGTCGGTATTGCGGGCGCTCGACGCGGTCAAGAAATGGAAACTTATCGGCAGGGAGCAACAAATCGGCGGCAAACCGGTTGACGAGATTCGCAATCGCCTGGAGTTTCTGGAAGCGGTAGGTCTGGAATATTTAAGCCTGGACCGCTCTTCGGCGACGCTTTCCGGCGGCGAGGCCCAGCGCATACGCCTGGCGACACAGATCGGATCGAAGCTGCGCGGGGTTTTGTACGTGCTCGACGAACCGTCTATCGGTTTGCATCCGCGCGACAACGGACGCCTGCTCGATTCGCTGCAGAATCTCCGCGACCTCGGGAATACCGTCCTCGTGGTGGAGCACGACGCCGAAACCATCGAGCGCGCCGATTACGTCATAGACCTGGGCCCCGGCGCGGGACGCCTGGGAGGCGCTCTGGTGGCGCACGGGACGCCTGCACAAATCCTGGGCAACCAAGCTTCGTTGACAGGCCAATATCTCTCGGGTACGCGCCGGATCCCGATCCCGGAAACCCGCCGCAAGCCAGAGCAGCGAAAGCTCGTCATCAAAGGCGCGTCTGAACATAACCTGAAACACATTGACGTGGAGTTCCCGCTGGGGCTTTTCATCGCGGTCACGGGCGTTTCGGGAAGCGGCAAATCGACGCTGGTGAACGATATTCTCTATCGCGCGGTCGCAAAGCACGTCTACAAATCCCATGCCGTTCCGGGCGCGCATACGTCGATGACGGGACTGGATCTGATCGACAAAGTGATCGAGATCGATCAGGCGGCGATCGGCCGCACGCCGCGCTCGAATCCCGCCACGTATACACAGGTCTTCACGCACATTCGCGAGCTGTTTTCCATGCTTCCGGAATCGCGCGCGCGGGGATACAAACCCGGGCGCTTCAGTTTCAACGTGAAGGGTGGGCGCTGCGAGGCGTGCCAGGGCGACGGGCAAAAGCGCATCGTGATGAACTTTCTGCCCGACGTATTTGTCACCTGCGACGTGTGCCGCGGACGCCGCTACAATCACGAAACGCTGCAAGTGAAGTACAACGGTTATTCGATTGCGGACTTACTGGAGATGCCGGTGGAGGACGCACTGCCGCTGCTCGAAAACATCCCGCAGATCCGCATGCGGCTGGCCACGCTGGTGGACGTGGGCCTCGGGTATTTGCACCTGGGGCAATCCTCCACGACGCTTTCGGGAGGGGAAGCGCAACGCATCAAGTTATCGCGCGAGTTGAGCCGACGACAGACCGGCAAAACGCTTTACATCCTGGACGAGCCGACGACCGGGCTGCACTTCGAAGACATACGCAAGCTTCTCGATGTTCTGCAGAGCCTGGTGAAACTAGGCAATACTGTCGTGGTGATCGAACATCAGCTGGATGTGATTGAGAGCGCTGATTGGGTCATCGATCTGGGTCCGGAGGGCGGAGAGCGCGGAGGCCACGTGGTGGCATGCGGCCCGCCCGAAGAGATCGCGCGCGTGCCCAAGAGCTACACGGGACAGGCGCTGCGCAAGGCTTCGAAAGGACGTGCCGCATGAGCGGCGCCGAAAGGACGCGCGGCGTGAGCCGATGTCAAAGATGAGCCGTTATCGAGAGCAGCCGCTGAGTTTTGAAGGTTTGAAGACGGTTCCGATCGATGATCGGGGCGGGAAAGTCCAGGTCCAACATTTCGCGCGGCCGTATCGCAAGGGAGAAGGCGTAGCGGGCTGGCTGGATTCGCTGCCGAGACTTCTGGCGGCGGATTCCTTTCGCGCCGTCGTGGACGCCATTCGAAAAGCGCGCGCGGAGAAGCGGGCGATTTTGTGGGGGATGGGCGGCCACGTCGTGAAATGCGGGCTGGGCGATATTTTGCTCGATCTGATGAAGCGGGGATGGGTCACGGCGTTCGTGATGAACGGTGCGGCATCGATCCACGATTTCGAAATCGCGATTGCCGGACAAACCAGCGAGGACGTGGAAGCGGTACTGCCGGACGGTCGATTCGGCGCGGCTGAGGAAACCGGACGCGAAATGAACGTCGCCATTGTGGACGGGAATCGCGACGGCCTCGGCATCGGAGAGGCTCTGGGGCGGCGTCTGGAAACGCTCGCCAAGCCGGAATACGCGCCGCACAGTATCGTGACGATGGCCTATCGCGCGAATATTCCAATCACTGTGCATGTGGCCGTAGGGACGGATACGCCGCATACGCATCCAGCGGCGGACGGCTCGGCGATCGGCGCGGGAACGCATCGCGACTTCCGTCTGCTGTGCTCGCTGGTGCGCGGGCTCGATCAGGGCGGCGTGTACCTGAATATCGGCTCGGCGGTGGTGCTGCCGGAAGTGTTTTTGAAAGCCGTCTCGGTGGTGCGCAATCTGGGATATCCACTCACGGAGTTCACCACGGTCAATTTCGATTTCCTGCAGCATTACCGGCCGAAGATGAACGTCGTCGAACGTCCGCACGCCAAAGCCGGCGGACGAGGGTACTCCGTGACCGGCCATCACGAGCTGATGATTCCGCTGCTGGCGGCCGCGCTGATCGAAAGCGAATGACGACGCCCGACGAAAGCGCCGTTTCCGGCCGGTGGCCGGCGTGGGGTTGGGAGGATGTCGCGCTGATGATCGGCGCGGTGCTGCCGTCGCTTTTGCTGGGAACAGTTTTGATGCGCCTGCTGCGTTGGAGCGCGCCGGGGCTGTTCGGCATGGTCGCCATCGCCACGCTGACCTACCAGCTGCTCGTCTACACCTTTCTCGTCGGCGCGCTTTTTCTGTTGATTTCCTGGAAGCACGGACAGCCGTTCTGGAGAGCGCTCGGATGGACGATGGCGTTTCGCGGCGCGGTTGCGAGTATGCTGGCAGGGCCGGTGCTGGCGGTCGCTATCTCGCTTCTCGGCGTCCTGGTGCGCGCGCCGGACGTGCGCGATCCTATTCGCGAGATGATCACCGGGCGAATCACTCTGGGAGTGGTCATCGTATTCGGCGTGTTGATCGCGCCTTTCGTGGAGGAGCTTATTTTTCGCGGCTTCCTTCTCCCCGTCATCGCGCGATCCGTCGGCCCGTGGTTTGCGATCCTATTGACGGCGGTCTTGTTCGCGTTGCCGCACGGCGCGCAGAACGAGTGGGCGTGGCAGCAGCTGATGCTCATCGCGCTCGCCGGCACGGCGTTCGGGTTCGCGCGCGTTCGCACGGGCGCGACGTCTGCGTCGTTCTTGATGCACGCGAGCTTCAACGCGACGCAGTTTCTCGGCTTCCTGCTGACGCGGTGAAGGAGTGACTGTAAGTTTGGCCACGCATTATAGGTCCCGATAGCCGGAGAGTTGGATGCCGCATTGTTCGAGGCATGCGCGCACTTCGGGTGAGGTCAGCGCGCGCAGTTCCCGCTCGCGACTTTCCTTGAGACGAGTTCGAGCGGAACGGAGTTCGCCACCCAGAAGACCCGGATGACACATGAACTCCGTCGATCCTTCGGGCAACGCGCGAAGCAAGCTCGCGAGGCCGGCCGCGTTGTAGCATCCCGTGATCTGAAAGCCCGCAAAATGATCGGTGGAGCGGCAGCCGTGCCGCCTGAGCACCCGCGCGGAATATCCTCGCATCGCGGCCATGGCTCTCGATGTCACGCGCTTTGCCACGGAAACGCCCTCGGGGGTGAGGGGAAAATCGAAAGGCCGCCGCACCCAAGGGATTTTGAAATCCTCGGAAATCCGTGCGACGGCATCGAGCACGGGCGGCAGCAGATGCGTATGTTTGTGCGTATCGAGATGTGTGAGAGGAAGGCCGGCATCGAGAATGTGGCGGACCTGCGACGCGAATTCGTCGTAGATGCGCACGCGCTTCAGAGCCAGGGCCAGAATCAACTGCGCGACGGTCGACGGAAACGGAGGCTCGCCCACCAGCACCAGATGGCAGCCGATATCGAGCGTGGGAGTTTCGCGCGCCAGCCGCACAGCATCATCGAACGCAGCGCCGGTGGCCATGAGCGTCGTCGCCGTCAGGATGCCATTACGGTGAGCCTCGACGATTCCCTGATTCACGTCGCGCGTGAAGCCGAAATCGTCCGCGTTGACGACCAGTTTTCGGACGCCGGATTTCATGAGCAGCGGGCCATTTTTAATGTAATTCCGCGGTTTTTGTGAATACTGCCGCGCTTAGAAAATCGCCAGCTTGATGCGCAGGAACTTCTTGGGATTGGCGCGGAAATCTTTTAGCAATCCGTTCATTTCCCGGGTAGTGCCATCGAGCGATTGATACAGCGCAGGATTCACCAGGAGCTGTCCCAGCGTGCCTTGTCCGTTGTTGACCTTGTCCAGCAGGGTGTCCAGGCGGCCCATGGTGGCCTTCAATTCATTGTGGAGTTCGTCGCTTTTGAGCAGCTTGCCGATGTCTCCCTGACCTTCGTTGATGCCCGCGAGCAACTTGCGGACGTCGGCGATGGCGGAGCGGGTGTCGTCGTACAGGGCCGGATCCTTCAGCAGCTTGCCGGCGGTGCCCTGACCCTGCTGCAAGCCATCCATGAGCGTGTCGACCCGCGCGACCGTGCCGCGAACATCGTCGTACAACTGGGGATCGTGCATCAATTTGCCGAGCGTGCCCTGATCTCCGTTCAATGTTTCCACGAGCTTCTGCACTTCAGTGGTGATATTGATGGCGCGATCGTAAAGTGTTTCGTCGGAGAGCAGCTTGCCGATGGTGCCCTTGCCGACCTGGATGGAATCGACAATGCCATCCACTTTCTTGAGAATTCCATCGAGCGAGGCCAGCGTGGAGTAACCCTGCTGCACCACCTGGTCGAACTGGCGCGTATCCAGGCTCTTGAGTTCCCCCCCTCCTTCACGCCCACGGGATTGCGGCCTTTCTTGATGTTGATGTATTTCGTGCCGAGCACATTCTCGGCCGCAATGGTCGCCTGTGAATCCACGGGAATCGACGGCAAATACTCATCGTTGACTTCCAACGTGATTCTCACGATTCGGTTAGGCTGGTTCGAGCCCGACAAAGTCACTTCCGAGATCCGTCCGACGTCAATGCCATTCAGCCGCACAGGCGAGCCGATGGCCACGGCCGCGGAATCGTCCATATAAGTATAGAGGGCCGTACGGCGCTTGAAGAAGCCGTGCGAGCTGGTAAGCGCAAACACCAGCACCGCGAGCACGACAAGCGCTCCGGCTGCCAGCAGACCGACCCGCAACTGCGCCCAACGTTTCTTTTCTTGGCTCGGCATACGATCAGGAGGTCCCCGGCTTGCAGAATTTTTGCACGTAAGGATCCCGGCTGGCGAGCAGTTCATGCTCGGAACCCTCAAACACCAGCCGTCCCTCGTTCATGACCAGGAACCGGGTGCTCACCGCCGTATCCTCGACCCCGGCGCTTAGATGGTCCACGTTGTGCGGCTCGACGTTGCCATTGTTCGGATTGTAGCGGAAATTCGCCATCAAATGCCCGTCCAGGAAGCGATGCGTCACCAGGATCGCTGCGGCGTTTCGAAGATCGCGCTCCTTGATGATGAGGTTGATGATGGTATTGGCCGTGATCGGATCCAGGCCAGCGGTGGGCGAATCGTAGAGCACCAGCGGCGGACGCGTCACGACGGCACGCGCGATTCCCACGCGGCGGCGCATCCCGCCGGATAGCTCGCTGGGAAATTTCTCGAGCGTGTGCTCCAGTTCGACAAAGCGCAAAGACTCGCGCACGCGCTCCATGATCTCGGCTTCCGAGAGCTTTCCCTCCGCGGAAAGGGCGTGCTGATTCTCGAGCGGGTACGCGACGTTTTCGGCGATGGTCAGCGAATCGAACAGCCCGCCTTCCTGAAAGAGGATGCCGACCTTGGCGCGAATATCGAACATCTGAGTCTCGGTCCACGGCGTGACGTCCTGCCCGAACAGGAACACGCGTCCGGAATCCGGCTTCACCAGGCCCACGGCGCATTTCAGCAGCATGGTCTTGCCGCTTCCAGCGGCGCCCAGGACGATGGATGTTTCGCCGGGCTTCATGGAAAACGAAACATGATCCAGCGCGGGCGTTTCGCCATAGTGCAGGCTGACGTCCTCAAAGCGAACGATGGTGGCGTCTTGAGACATGAGCCTAAAAAAAGGTGATGGGCCGTTCTGTCCACTCCCACGCTCGCGCGTGGATTGAGAAACTTACGCAAAAGTACAGAGTATCCTGTTCCTTGTTTTCCTCGTCACAGTTTCGGGTCATTGCAGATTTACAAAGAGGGGATCCAGGAGCGAGGTGATCACGAAAACCCACACCGAAGCGACGACCACGGCCTTGGTGGTCGCGCGGCCCACGCCCTGCGTTCCTCCCGACGTGTGGATGCCGTAATAGCAGCCGACCATGGCGATCACCAAAGCGAACAGAAAAGGCTTGATCAAACCTTGCACCAAATCGTTATATTCCAGGATGCGCCACGCGGAATTCCAATATTGGTCAAAGCTGATGTTCATCATGGTGCTGGCGATGAGCCCGCCGCCCAGCAGGCCGATGAAGTCGGCAATGATGGTCAGCAGAGGAAGCACGACGGCGGTGGCGATCAGGCGCGGCGTGACCAGTTTCTGCACCGGGTCGGTTCCCAGCGCGCGCATGGCGTCGATCTGCTCGGTGACGCGCATGGAGCCGATTTCGCTGGCGATGCCGCTGGCGTTGCGTCCGGCGACAAGCACGGCCGTCAGCACCGGGCCCAGTTCGCGCACCAGCGTAATGGAGACGATTTCGCCGATTTTACCCTGCGCGCCGTACACGGCCAGAGCCCGCGACATCTGCAGCGCCATGACCACGCCGCTGAAGAACCCGATCAGAACGACGATGAAAAGCGACCCTACGCCGATGATGTCCATCTGGAGAAGAATGTCGTCGGCGTAGTGCGGGCTCCGGAAGATATTCCGAAAAGCCCGGCCGCTCAAGAACAAAAACTCCTGGAACGTTTCGATGGGCCGTTTTACGAAATCGAGCAACGCAAATCCTCCGGAATTGCTGGTGCTAACATGAGAGGCGCGCGATGAGTGGTCTCACGGATATCCCCGGCCTGCAGGTCGGTCATGCATCCGATTATGACGGATTGACGGGGTGCACCGTGGTGCTGGCCGAAAACGGCGCGGTCGCCGGCGGAGACATGCGCGGCTCGGCCACCGGTGTCGAAGAGTGGGACCTGCTCAGTCCGATGCACGTCACTAACCGCATCCACGCGGTGTGCTTCGCCGGCGGCAGCGCCTTCGGGCTGGAAGCGGCCAGTGGCGTGCGCCGTTTTCTGGAACATAAAGGCGTCGGATTTAAGACCGGCGCGGGTCCTGTGCCGTTGGTGGTGGGCGCAATTTTGTACGATCTCGGCATCGGCAAGAGGAGTGTACGTCCCACGCGCGAGATGGGTGAGACGGCGGCGGCAGCGGCGTCAACCAAGTCCGTGGTCGAAGGCGCGGTAGGCGCCGGCACGGGGGCAACCGTTGGCAAGATCCTGGGGATGAAACAGGCCATGAAATCCGGCGTCGGTTCATGGACCGTGAAATTGGAGGGACCGAATGCGGGCGTGATGGTGTCGGCCCTCGCGGCGGTGAACGCCATCGGCGATGTTCGCGACCCAGCCACGGGCCGAATCATCGCGGGCGCGCGGCGATCACCGGATTCAAGAGAATTCGCCGATAGCGCGCGCTTGATGAAGTCGTCGGGGCCAACGGGCTTCACGCGAAGTAACACAACGTTGGTCGTCGTCGCGACCAATGCCGCGCTGGACAAAGTGCAGGCGACCAAGCTCGCACAGCTGGGGCAATTGGGCGTGGCGCGTTCGATTTATCCCGTCAATACGATGTCGGACGGCGATATCGTTATCGCGCTCTCGATCGGGGCGGCACGAGCTCCCGTCGACGCGCTGGGTGTGGCGGCAGCCGAGGCGGTGTCGGAATCGATTCTCAGAGCCGTACGCCTGGCTCCGACTCTGGGCGGGATTCCGGGCTTGAAATAGGGAGAAGGTCCGCAAACCGGCGCTCGGGTACAATAGGCCAAGCGAAGAAAGGGCGAAATATGAACCTATCCCTTGGGCTCCCGGAGCCGGTCGAAGAAAAAATACTGGCGCGCCGCACTGGACTGGCGGGCGCCATTGCACGCTTTCAGGAATGGATGATGGACCCCGATTCGCCGGTGCGCGCGATCCGTCATCAACCCGCCCGGGACGGAGTCTTCGTGGATTTTCCGGAGGCGCTGGCACCTTCTTTGAAGCAATCTCTGGCTTCGCGCGGCATCCTGCAACTCTATTCCCACCAGGCACAGGCGCTCGAGCACGCCGAAGCGGGACGCAACGTCGTGGTCGTCACGCCGACGGCCAGCGGAAAAACTCTCTGCTACAACCTTCCGGTTTTGAACTGCCTTACTGCCGATTCCACTGCACGCGCGTTGTACCTGTTTCCGACCAAAGCTCTGGCCGAGGACCAACTGCAGGAGTTCCAGGCCGCGATTGATGCAATGGGTTCTGATCTGCGCGCCTTTACCTACGACGGCGACACGCCGCAGGACGCGCGCCGGGCGATTCGCGAACGCGCCAACGTGGTGCTGACGAATCCCGACATGCTGCATGCCGGCATTCTGCCGCATCACACCAAGTGGGCCAAAGCGTTCGAGAATCTCCGCTACATCGTTATCGACGAACTGCATTCCTATCGCGGCGTATATGGCAGTCACCTGGCGAACCTGCTGCGGAGGCTGAAGCGCATTTGCGAGTTTTACGGCTCCTCACCGCAATTTATCTGCTGTTCGGCGACGATCGCGAATCCGAAGGAACTCGCCGAGGCGCTGACCGAAAGGCCGTTTGAGCTGGTGGCGGAAAATGGCGCTCCCGCGGGCGAGAAGTACGTGGTGTTCTACAATCCGCCGGTCGTGAATCGCGCGCTGGGGATTCGCCGAGGGTATCTGGGCGAAACGCGGCGCATCGCGCGGGAGCTGCTGGATCGCGGCCAGCAGACGCTGGTTTTCGCCAATTCGCGGCTGGCGACTGAGCTTCTGCTGACATACCTGAAAGACGATCATGCCGGCGTGCGCGGCTACCGCGGCGGATACCTGCCCAAGGAGCGCCGCGAGATCGAACACAAGCTTCGCGACGGCGAAATTCGCGCGGTGGTTTCGACGAATGCGTTGGAGCTTGGCATCGATATCGGCTCGCTCGATGCCGTGGTGATGGCGGGCTATCCCGGCACGATCGCATCCACGTGGCAGCGCGCGGGCCGGGCCGGACGGCGTCAAACGACGTCGCTCGCGGTGCTGGTCGCCTCCAGCGCACCGCTCGATCAATACATCATTGAACATCCCGAATATTTTTTCGAACGCCCGCCGGAGCATGCCCGCATCAACCCCGATAATCTCGAAATCATGCTCAATCATCTGAAATGCGCGGCTTTCGAGCTGCCTCTTCACGATGACGAAAAATTCGGTACGCGCGGCATCGGAGAGATGTGCCAGTTTTTGGCGGATTTGAAGCTGCTGTATCATTCGGCCGGCGCCTGGCACTGGACCTCGGATACGTATCCCGCGGATGCCGTCAACCTGCGATCGATTTCCAGCGATAACTTCGTGGTGGTGGATATCACCGGGGACCATCGCATCATTGCCACTGTTTCCTTTACCGATGCGCTCACGGCGCTGCATGAGAAGGCGATTTATCTGCACGAGGCGCGGCAGTTTCAGGTCGAGCGCTTCGATTACGAGGGCCGCAAGGCGTATGTGCGCTCGATCGATTCCGATTATTTCACCGATGCGATCGACTACACGCAGGTAAAGGAACTCGAAGAGTTCGATGCGGCGCCGGTAGGCAGCCATGCGAAGGCGGCTCACGGCGAAGTCCGCTTGAATCGACAGATCGTGGGCTTTAAGAAAGTGAAGTTTTACACGATGGAAAACGTCGGCTCGGGCAACCTCTCCATGCCGGAGCAGGAAATGCACACCACGGCTTTCTGGCTCCACTTCTCCGAAGCATTTCTCGCGCGCTTTGCCGATTTGACGCCCACCGAAAAGCAGGCCGGCCTCATGGGGACGGGCGCTCTGCTCCGCACGGTTGGATCGCTGGCGGTGATGTGCGATCCCCGAGATTTGGGCGTTTCCATCACCGAGGCGATTGCCGGAGGGCTGAAAACGTTTGAACCGAATCTGTACTTGTACGATAACTATCCGGGCGGTATCGGCCAGAGTGCAGCGTTATTCCAGTTGCGGCAAAAGCTGCTGGAGGACGCGGCGGCACTGGTCGCGGCGTGCCCCTGCGAATCGGGCTGCCCGGGATGCGTGGGTCCGGTCGGCGAGGTCGGCGAACGCGGGAAGGAAGTCGCTGGCCGGATTCTCCACGCGTTGGCGGGGCAATCCTAGATTTCCGGTGGGCGAGAGTCGGCTGGACAATCGACTTATCAGCTTATCGGGCCGGCGGCCCGCGCCACGTTAGACCGTTTTCATAGATAGTATAGACAGCTCTGGCAATCTTTCGGCGACGGAAGATGGCAAGTCCATATTCAGACGACCTACGGCGGAAGCTGTTGAAAGCGCATCAGCGTGGAGCGGGGAGCCTGTCGCAACTGGCCCAACGCTTCGATGTGAGCCTGGCGTGGGCCAAGAAAATTTCGGCGACACTGCGCTCGACCGGGAAAATGGAGCGGCCGCCCGGCGGGCGGCGCGGGCCCGCCAGCAAAATGACCGCTGAAGTACAAGAGGATCTGCGGAACTGGATTGGCAAGCAGCCGGACCTAACCTTAGCGGAGCTGCAGGATCGGCTGTGGAAGCAGAGGAAGCTGAAAGTCAGCGTGGGCCGGCTGTGGATGGCCCTTCGTGACATGGGATTGCGGCTCAAAAAAAGTCACTCCACGCCGCCGAGCAAGATACCGTCGCCGGCCAGCTACAACGCAGCCTCTGGCGCGAGGAAACGAACCAGCTCGATCCGGCGAGGCTGATTTTCCTGGACCAGAGTGGCGTGACCACGGAGATGACGCGCCGCTACGGACGCGGCCCCGGCGGCGAACGCGTTCGCGAAGGCACACCGGGAGGACACTGGCGAACGCTGACCGTGCTGGGCGCGATTCGCCTATCGGGATGGGTGGCGACCATGACCATCGAAGCTGCCACCGATGGAGAGATTTTCCTGGCCTACGTGGAGCAGGTGTTGTGCCCGCAACTGCAACCGGGCGACATCGTGGTCATGGATAATTTAGCCGCTCACAAGGTCGCTGGCGTGCGCGAGCTGATCGAGAACACCGGAGCCCGACTGCGCTATCTGCCGCCGTACTCTCCGGACTTCAACCCCATCGAGAAGTGTTGGTCCAAGGTCAAACAACTCCTCCGTGCTGCCAAGGCCCGCTCTCTGTCCAGCTTGGAATATCGCCTCTCCGAGGCCCTCGCTGCAGTCACTCCTCGCAACGTCCAGTCCTGCTTCCGTCACTGCGGCTATGGTCTATGAATACTATGAAAATGGTCTAGACAACGCAGTTTAGCGGCTCCAGGCCGCGACGCAAACGTTCGATATTGTTCCCGACGACCACGGCGATCTCTTCATAAGAGCGATCGGTGACACCCGCGATATGCGGCGTCGCGATGACGTTGGGGAGCGCCAGGAGAGGATCGTCCGGAGAAATCGGTTCCTCCCAATAAACATCTAGCCCGGCGCCCGCCAAGCGCCCGCCGCGCAGCGCCGATGAAAGCGCATCGTAATCCACCAGGCCTCCGCGGGCGGCGTTGATCAGATACGATCCTGCGGGCATGGCATGAAGCGCCGCCTGGTCTATCACGCCCCGCGTCTCCGGCGTCATGCGCGCGCACAGAATCAGTATGTCGGTGCGCGCCAGGGCGGCCTCACGATCCTGAACGGAATAACATGCGTCCAGCTGCAACGCTGCGGCCTTTTCCGCCTGCGGATCCCTCGTGATTCCGACGAGGCGCACGCCGAAAGGTCGCAATCTATGCGCGGTCGCGCGGGCAATCGAGCCCAATCCGTAGAGGCAGACGGTGCGTCCGGCAAGCATCTTGCCCAGCGGGATTCCGAGCAAACCGGCGCGCACGTGAGACTGGCACTTTGGCAGATCGCGCAGCAGGGCGATGATCAGCAGGACCACGTGTTCGGCGACGGAATCGGCATTACTGCCGGAGGCCGGGACGTTGGCCACGCGGATGCCTTTGTGCCGCGCGGCCTCCAGATCCACGCCTTCCAATCCCGCGCCCCACTGCTGGACCAACCGAAAGTGGCCGGCGTCCATCAAGGCCGCGTCGATACGTGACATAAGAGGGATGACCACGTCGGCGCGTTTCACCTCGGCGGGGAGCGCGGTGCGCGGACAGGAGACGATTTCGTCGTCGAGCTCCTTTAATACCTTTTCCAAGTGCTTCCGCGCTTCAGGAAATGCCTCACCGCAAAACAGAATGCGCATGTTCAGGTATTCTACCGAACGACACGAAACGCTTTGCTACGGCAAAATCGGGAGCAGGCGGTAATCCGGGGCCACGTAGAGACTGCCCTGCGTAGTGCCTTCCGGCGCGATGTTCTTTAGTTCGCTGGCGAGATCGCGCGCTGGACCGCCCGCAACCAGTGCTTTTTCGAAAGCACGAAATACGCGGCGGACTTGATCCGCGGTCTCATGTACGAACTCTAAACGCCAGTGCCGGATTCCGGCGCGCGACCAGGAATCGAGATGTGCGCTCGCTTCCTGCGCCTCCGCTCCAAATACGGTATTACGACAGCCTACGTCGGCGAGTACCGGATGCGATCGACCCGCCTGGTCCTTCAACTCCACGCGATGCGTTTCACAGGGGCGTCCGCAATCCCGGAAGCTGGTGCCCGTGGAAAGAAAGCGGCAGAACACGCAGTGCTCGGTGTGAAACACGGGCAGGTGCTGGTAGGCGACGACCTCCATCCGATCGCCGCCGGAATGATGGGCAAGTTCGGCGACCTGCGCGGCGTTGAGATCGTGCGCCGGAGTGATGCGGTCGATACCCATCGCGAAGAACACGCCCGCGGCGACCGAGTTCGCGGCATTCAAGCTGAAATCGCCGATGAGAGGCGGATGTTCGCTCCCTTGCAACGCATCGAGCAAACCGGCCGGACGGACTAGAATGGCGCAATCCAAGCTCAGCAGGAAGTTTAGAATCCGCGATTCTCCCGGCTTCATGACGCGGGGGCTAGCGACGCGCGCCACGATGCCGCGCGCCTTCACGCGATCGATGGAAGGCCGCAAACCGTAAAAATCCAGATAATCGAGCGTAATACTGGCGGGCGCCAGCTCGAGTGCCGCTTCCAGTTGCTGCGGCGCGCGAACCAGAAGGTGCAGCTGCGCACCGGCTACCAGTGCGTTTTGTGTTTGGGACGGCGTGCTGAGACGCGCAAGCGACGCCGCCGGATCGTGAATTTCGACGCGCCGCGCGCGGAGCTGCTCCCCTTGCAATTGCTCCACGGCTTCACGTCGAAGCTGATTCAGAACGGACACCGGCGCGAACGGAGTGCCATCTATATCAAGAGTGATTTCGGCCAGCTCGTAGGGCGTGCCTCCGAGGCGGCCGAACTGATCGCGAAGAAGATCCAATGTGATACCGCGGTCGCGGGCGGCATCGAGAGGCGCCGCCGTATTCCTGTGAACGCGAATTCGCGGGTGCGCACGAAGCGTCCATTCGACAGCGAGCGGCTCGGCCTCCCGAGCTCGAACGTGAATATCAACAGGCTGCCGCGCGACCGGAGCCGTGGCGTGCGTGAATTTTCGCGCCGCGCGATCCACGTCGGGATCATGCGTGCGCCACACCACGTCGCCGGGACGAATTCTTCGCGCCTGAATCGATCCTCGTCCCAAGCCTATGTCGATCGTTCCATCAGAACGTTCTGAGATTTCGAAAACTCGGCCGCCTTCCTCTGGTTCCTCGGGACTGCGCCAGTCGGCCGCATCGAATACCAGGCCGTCGCCCGCTTTCAGCGGAGCGATGCGATGAGCCTCGTCGCATTTGATGGAAACGTGATCTCCTTCCGCACGAACGACGACACCCATGCGCACTCCGCGATGCCTCGGCGCGCGGCCTTTGACAACGGTTTGATGATTCGTGCCGGAGAGGAAATACGGACCGAGGCCTCGCGAATAAACTTGTTCGAGCTGTAACTCGGCTCGCGGGCCGATCGGATCGATGGTGGGTCCGTCCTGTTTTTGATGAATCGCGGCCCGCGCCGCATCACTTTTCGGATTGGTCGCAGCCCAGGCTGCATCCACGGCTTTGCGATACGCTTTCGTCGTGAGCGCGACGTACTCGGCGTCTTTGTAGCGGCCCTCAATTTTCAACGCCGCGATTCCCATGGAGACGATTTCCGGAATTTGGCGAAGCGCGTAGAGATCGCCCGGCGAGAGCAGGTAGCGCGCATCGCCCAGGGGTTGAATCTTTCCGTCGACCGGCAACTCGTAGGGCAGGCGGCACGCCTGCGCGCATTGCCCGCGGTTGGCGCTGCGTCCGCCCCAGGCTTCCGAAGAAAGGCACTGGCCGGAATACGCCACGCACAAGGCGCCGTGCACGAAGATCTCGAGGTCGCACTCCGTTTCGATGGCGATCTTGCGCAGTTCGTCGAGCGATAGCTCGCGCGCCAGCGTCACGCGTGACACTCCCAGGCGATAGGCGAGGTTCACGCCGCGCGCGTCGGTGACGCTCATCTGCGTGCTGCCGTGCAGCGCCAGATGCGGCGCGATTTCGCGGGCCAGCTTTACGGCCGCGTAATCCTGGACGATAATTCCATCGGCACCAGCTTCGGCGATCGATGCAATCGCGCGGGCGGCCGCGGATAGTTCGTGCTCGAAAATGAGCGTGTTGAATGTGACGTAACCGCGCACGCCGCGCCCATGCAAGGTGCGCATTGCTTCGGGGAGCTCGTCGATCAGAAACCCGGTCTTCGCACGCGCGGTGAAAAGCCGCAAGCCGAAGTACACGCCATCAGCGCCCGCCTCCATTGCCGCCTGCAGTTGCGGCCAGTGCCCGGCGGGACTCTTGACTTCGGGTTTGCGTAGTGCGCCTGACATCGGAATGCAACGACTGCTCTTTTGCTTACGGGTCTTCTTACTGCTCTAGGGCCGAAACCGTGACCCTGGAGCCGGTTGTGGTCTTATCGACGCCGACGTCGACAGTGCGCTTTTTATCGGGGCTTTCGGCGTGAAGATCGCTTTCGTTGGCGGTCGGGTTGCGCGTCTGCACGGTGAAACCGGCGCCTCGTAATCCCCGCTCGAAGTACGAGACGATGTCGGCGGGCGCATCGCTGCTCTGGAAATCCAAACCATAGCTCAAGACATTTTCGTTCTCTTTGGTTCGGATATTGATGACGTTCGCACCGGGATAGCGAGGAACCCAGCCGAAGCCGGACGAAGGCGACTGCGACCGGAACGACGGCACGACCGGCTCTTTCTTCGGAGCCTTGCCAAATTTGATCACCATGAATAACGCGAGTCCCAGCAGCGCAACGCTCAACGAAATTCGGATGAGTGGATTGCCTCGAGTTGGCGTTGGCGTGATCATCGCGGAAAGCAGGACGCGCGGAGCCCCTGCTTGTAAGGTGTCACACCTCATCGCTCGTGAGCAAGCCAGCCGGGCGGACGGGAAAAGCGACGGCGCGCCAGGAGAGATAACAAAGTGCTGTTTCACGCCAAGAAAATGTGGCACTCTATAAATTCAGGCTTACAAATTTCACACCTCCCACGATGGAAACCTCGCTCGCCAAAAACAAGATGAAGATTGTCCTGCTCGAAGGCATTCACGCCAGCGCGGTGGATGCGTTTCGGGGGGACGGCTACACCGAAATCGAATATCACGAAAAATCGCTACCCGAGCCGCAGCTGATCGAAGCGGTGCGCGAGGCGTATGTGGTCGGCATCCGTTCCTCCACCCAACTGACGCGCCACGTGTTCGACAACGCGCCGCGCCTGATCGCGGTCGGATGTTTTTGCATCGGCACGAATCAAGTGGATCTGGTGGCCGCGCAGGAACACGGCGTCGCCGTGTTCAACGCTCCTTTTTCGAATACGCGCAGCGTGGCCGAACTGGTGCTGGCCGAGATTGTGTTCCTGATGCGCGGCATCCCGCACCGCAACGCGGCGGCGCACCGCGGCGAATGGCTGAAGACGGCGACGGGTTCGCGGGAGGCGCGCGGCAAGACGCTCGGTATCGTGGGCTACGGTCACATCGGAACGCAGGTGGGCGTGCTGGCCGAATCGCTCGGCATGCACGTCCTGTTCTACGACATCGAAATGAAGCTCGCGTTGGGCAACGCGCGCCAGGTGCCGACGCTGGAGGAACTGCTCGAAGCTTCCGATGTCGTCACTCTGCATGTGCCGCAGACCCCGCAGACGCACAACATGTTCAACGCGGCGGTGCTCGCCCGCATGAAGAGGGGCGCGGGGCTGATCAATGCCGCGCGCGGCACGGTGGTGGACATCGGCGCGCTGGTGGACGCACTGAACTCGAAGCACCTTGGCGGCGCGGCGATCGACGTGTTTCCCCAGGAGCCCAAGGGCAACACCGAAGAGTTCGTTTCGCCGCTGCGCGCCATGGACAACGTGATCCTCACGCCGCACGTGGGCGGCAGCACGCAGGAGGCTCAGCGCGACATCGGTATCGAAGTGTCCGGCAAGCTGATGAAGTACAGTAACAACGGGTCGACGCTCGGGGCGGTGAATTTCCCGGAGGTCTCGCTGCCGGAACATCCCGGGCAGCACCGCCTGCTGCATATCCATCGCAATCAACCCGGCGTGATGTTTCAGATCAACGCGATTTTTTCCGAGCAGCATATCAACATCGCGGGGCAATATCTGCAGACGAACGCCAAAATTGGCTACGTGGTGATTGATATTGAAACCTCGGAGCGTTCTGTCTCCCAGCAATTGAAAAAACAGTTGGATGCGGTCGAGGGCACGATTCACACGCGAGTTCTGTACTAAGAAGCGCGCAAGAAAAGCCGGCAGGACTGCGTCTCTGCAGGGCTGGCGGCCCGCGCCGCAACGAACTCAGTTAGGACCGGTTCGCGGGGCCTGGATGTGCACGATGAAATAGGGAGCCGCGGCGAGTGGGTCAGGCTCGAACCAGCCGGAACCCTCCCGATTGAGCACTTCAAAATAGTAGAAAAGATCCCAGGTGCCAGTCAGATCCGAGCCGGGAATAGTGAAATGAACCTCCGCGGACGGCTGCTCCTCAAGCACGATTTCCTTCGATTGCGCGTCGAGCGTCCGGTAGTGCAGGCGCACAAGCGTGGCCTGCTTGGGCGCGGCGATGCGCAGCGTCACTATGAGCGGTTGATCCGAGGGCGTTGCCTGATTCGGCTTGTGCATCATCTGCGGGCGCAGGGGGGAGGGCACGCTGGAGGTCGCGTCCGCGTAGAAGACGCCGGCGTGGTCCGCAACGCCGAGATTGATGCCAGCATGATCGGCACCCGTATGCTCGGCGCCGCGCACCGGCACGCTCGACTCGTCTGCATGCACCGGGGCAGGAGACTCCGCCGCCCGCAGCGCCCGGGCATACGCCGAGCGTTGCTGGCGGGCGCGATCGTTCGCCATGCCGGCTATCGCCTGAAAGTCGGGGATCGCCGATTTTTCGAGAACTGCCGCCGCGGATTCCAAACGAGCTGCGATATCGAGTGGCGTAAACTTGGCGGACGCGATTCCGTGTTTCAGATTGCGCACAGCCTCCGAGGCCGAGGCCACGTGATCGGAGCCGCGCTCATCGGCGATCTCCGCCGCCGCGATGTGCAGCGCGGCCATCCGCGCGGCTTCGTACTCGGCAGGATTCGCGTCCTTCGGCGGTTTCGTCTTGGGATCATAACCGAGCCGCCCCCATACCCAATAGAATGCCGCATGCCCGGCCGCACGCGCCGGGTCGACCGTCTGATCGGAATGCGCATGGTCGGACGTATTCAGCGGTGCGCGAATCTCGAAACTGGGAGGCCAGAGGGCCGACGGCCGTAGCACAGCGATGGACGTATCGGCACTTCCGCCGATGTCTCCGTCCGGGTCGACCGTGATGAGGCGGCCCGCGTGCCGCACGGCTTCGAGAATCGCCACGCGTGAGGCCGTGTGAGGTTCGACCGCGACGCTCCGAACAGAGGGGCAGACAGCCAGCAGAACGCCCATTTCATCCGCGCTGATTTCGCCCCCGACGCCGAGCGTGAAATCGACACCGTAATCCGCTGCGGCGCCGGACACAATGCAGGCCGAACGATACGGGCGAGTCAGGTGCTGAAAAACGACGTGCGCGCGATTGAAGCGGTTGCGCGCGAGCATCTGAAAATAGGACCGCCAGAATTCCTCGGGAGCGCGTTCGAGGTCCGCATCCAGTTCGATGTGCACGCCGCGAAGCGCCGCCGCATGCTCGCCGTGAGCTTTGGCGAAGCGTCCCGTGGCCCGAATCTGGTCGGATGCTTCGAGCAAGCCGTACATGAGGCCGCGCACATCGCCGCCTGTGATGTAGGCGCCGCCGGAAGAATACGGCTCGATGCGAAAACTTTCGGGAGGATCGAGGTTCAGCTCGGCCTTGTTCCTTGCCTTGAGATTCCGCGCGGCCATCGCGGCGTTGAGCTCGGCGAGCCCATAGTCGATAGGACCCGCGCACGTGGCGCTTGCGGCGAGAATAAATGCGACACCGATCCTAAACGTGCGAGACGCGCGATGGATCGCCATCGTGCTAATCAATAACGGCACTCCACCCTCTTCGCGAAAGATCGAAATAGATCACTGCCCCGCCCGCGAGCCCGGCGGCCAGCAGCACGAGTCCGGGCGCGGTTTCGTGCAGCAACAGCTTTCCGGTGCCGAACAACACCCCGTAAATCAGCGTACAACCTGCGGCCCAATCGATGAGATTCGCCCAGCCGTCGCGCTCGGGCCTTACCTCCGGAGCAAACTTCGCGATCGGATTCCAACCCGGTCCTGCCGGACGTGTCCGGCGGTAAAACGCCACGAGCACGTCGCGCGGCTCGGGCGGCGCGGCAAACGTCACGGTCAGCCACACTACGGATGTGATCGCGACGGTAATCATCATGATGTAGGCGAAACTGCGCGGATTGTCGGAATCCATGTGGAAGCCGATCTGCAGCGCCAGCGAGACGGCAAACGCGGAGATCATCGCCGACACTTCGCTCCATGCGTTGATGCGCCACCAGTACCAACGCAGCAGGAGCACGCTGCCCGTGCCGGCGCCGGTCACCAGCAGCAGCTTCCAGGCGCCCGCGATGGAATCGAGATAGAACGTCACGATGGCGGAAATCACCGTAAGAAGAATTGTCGCAAGTTGCGAGGCGGTAACGTAATGGCGGTCCGGCGCCTGGGGTTTCCAAAAGCGCCGGTAGAAATCGTTGACGAGATAACTCGCTCCCCAATTGAGCTGCGTGGCGATGGTCGACATATATGCGGCGGCAAACGCCGCCACCATCAGGCCGCGCAGCGAAGGCGGAAGATGCGCAATCATCACGCGGATATAGCCGGTCTCCGGGTCTTTCAGGCCGGGGAAAAGAATCAGCGACGTGAGCGCCACCAGGATCCAAGGCCACGGCCGCACGGCGTAATGCGCCACATTGAACCACAGCGTCGCGAGCAGGGAATTCTTTTCATCCTTGGCGCAAAACATGCGCTGCGCGATATAGCCGCCGCCACCCGGCTCAGCGCCAGGATACCAAGTGGCCCACCAGTTGAGCGAGATGTATACGAAGAACGTGACCATGGGCATCCACGCGGAATGAAGATCGGGAACGAAACTGAGCACCGAGCCTTGTGATCCGCGCGTGAGGTCGATCCCGGCCAGCTTCGCCTTCAGCGCGTCGATGCCGCCCACGGCGTTCACCGCGTAGACGGCCAGGGCGATGACCATCCCCATTTTGACGGCGAACTGGAAAACGTCGGTGACCAGCACGCCCCACAATCCTGAAAGAGTCGAGATGGAGGAGGTCGCCGCGATCATCCCGATCACAATGGCGAGCGCCTGTAACTTTGAAATGCTGAGAATCAGCATCAGGATATCGACCATCGCCTTATTGACCCATCCGAGAATGATGCAGTTGACCGGAATACCGAGATAGATCGCGCGGAATCCGCGCAGAAAGGCCGCGGGCTTGCCGGAATAGCGGATCTCGGCGAACTCGATGTCGGTCATGACGCCGGAGCGCCGCCATAGGCGCGCATAGAAAAAAACCGTCAGCATCCCGCTCGCCGCGAAACACCACCATAGCCAGTTGCCGGCGATGCCTCCCTTGGCCACCATCCCCGTGACCGCCAGCGGCGTATCGGCAGCGAAGGTCGTCGCGACCATGGAGGTTCCTGCAAGCCACCACGGAATATTGCGCCCGGAAAGAAAAAATTCGTCGACACTCTTACCGGCGCGGGCGCGATAGTACAACCCGATGCCCAGGTTGAACAGGAAGTACAGCGCGACGACGGCCCAATCGATCGGAGAAAGTTGCACTGAAGAAAAATTATAGCGTCATGGCCCAATCAATTCGTTGTCAAATCGTGACTTAGGGAAGATTATCGCGAACGATAGGGTCTTTTCGCGACCCGAGGCAAACGCGAGGCATTTCGACAAAACGTCCTCATTAACCCGATCGTAAACGCGGAGCGGGGATTGTGAGATACGCCAAACCCGACAAAGCAGCGCAGCCGGCATTCCGTTTCGCGGGCAGGCGCATGCGAAAGAACGCGGGCGCTTCGGACCGCGTAAGATAATCTCTTGCGCTACTTTTTTCGCCGAGCGGTCCCGCCTCACGCCCGCGTGCTTCTGATCGAAAGCGGATCGCGATCCATTCTCGAACGGATGATCCCGCGTTTCCGGCAAATTTACAGCGGCATCGTCGAAATTGACGTCGTCACTTGCTTTGCGGGAGAACCGCGCGGCGCTCACGGCCGGATCTATCGCGTGGCGGACTATGCGACGGCGGAGGCGCGCAGGGCCCTTTACGGTGAGCTCGGCGCACGCGGCTACGGTGCGATCGCCATCATCTGCGCGGCCGAGCCGATCATGACGAAATGGAAGTTCGCGCTGGCGGCGCGCGTCCCGGCGAAACTTTTAATTGTGAACGAAAATGCCGATTTTTTCTGGTGCGACCGCGGAAATTGGCGCATCATGCTGCGGTTTGCGTTATTCCGCGCCGGGATCACGGGCGCCTCGGCTATCCCGTCCATCGCGCGGTTGCTCTTTTCTCCGCTGACGGCGGCGTACCTGCTGGTCTATGCCGCGGCGGTACACTTTCGAAGAAGGATTCGCATGATGAACATGATGAGGAGGCAACCATGAGAGCTGTCTACGTTGAACAACACGGCGGCGTCGAAGTATTAAAGCACGGAGATTTCGCCAAGCCTACGGCCGCAACTGGCCAAGCGTTAGTAAGGGTCGCCGTCTCGGGCGTCAATTTTATCGACATTTACCATCGTATGGGCCTTTATAAGCTTCCTTTGCCCGCGGTGCTCGGGACCGAAGGAGCGGGAACTATCGAGTCGGTCGGCGAAGGCGTCGCTGGCTTCAAACCGGGCGATCTCGTTGCCTGGACCATGGCGCGCGGCAGTTACGCGGAGTACGCGGCCGTTCCGGTCACCGCGCTGGTGCACGTTCCCGCGCACGTTTCCCTGCGCGACGCCGCCGCTTGCATGTTGCAGGGCATGACAGCGCACTACCTCACGCACTCGACGTTTCCGTTGGAAAAGGGACACAGCGCGCTGGTCCACGCCGCTGCGGGAGGCACCGGGCGGCTCATCGTCCAGATGGCCAAACTGCGCGGCGCGCGTGTGATTGCCACGGCCGGGTCGCCCGCGAAAGCCGAGGTCGCTCGCGAAGCGGGAGCCGATGAAGTGATCCTCTACAACGATGTAGACTTTCAAGCCGAGGTGAGACGTTTGACCGGTGGCGCGGGCGTCCACGTGGTGTACGACGGCGTAGGCAAGGCGACCTTCGAAAAGAGCATCGATTCGCTGCGTCCTCGCGGCATGATGGTGTGCTTCGGCAACGCCAGCGGTCCAGTCCCTCCGATGGACGTGCTGATGCTGAGCGCCAAGGGGTCGCTGTATTTGACACGTCCGACGCTCGGCAATTATTCGTCTCCGGAGGAACTCGCATGGCGCTCCGGCGACCTCTTCTCCTGGCTGCGGGATGGCAAGCTGAAGCTGATGATCGGGAAAGAATACCCTCTTGCGGAGACGGCGCAGGCCCAGACCGATCTCGCAGGCCGCGGAACGATGGGGAAACTTCTGATTAAGATCTGAACCGCGCTTCGCATCCACCCAGTGCCTGATATACAATCGTTCGTGGTTGTGATCGGGGGAACGCGGGGGATTTTGCTATGAAACCGAAGGTGGGGGTAAAGCTGGTAGCGCCGTTTCCGATGGTGGCGTTGCTGGACGCAACGTTGCTCATCGCGGCCTTCTTCATAGCGGCGGCGCCTCTTTTTGCGCACCATTCCTTCGAGGCCGAGTACGACTCGAACAAACCGATCACGATTTCGGGGATTGTCACGAAGTTCGAGTGGACCAATCCGCACGCCCGGTTCTACGTCGACGTGAAGGACGAGCAGGGCAACGTGATCAATTGGAATCTGGAATTGGCCAGTCCCAATGCGCTGGTCCACCAGGGCTGGAAGAGGACTTCTTTGAAGGTGGGGGACCGGGTCACCGTGGATGCGTGGCTGGCGAAGGATGGTTCTAGATTCGCGAACGCAAAGTCGGTCATTCTCGCCGACGGAACTAAAGTAGGAGCCGCGTCGTCGGGCGATACGGGCAAGCAATAGAGAATCACATGCACAAACGCTCGACCGGTTTCCTTCTCAGTCCCCTGGCGACGGCCGCGGCGATGACCCTCGTGCTGTCGTTACTCGCTCTCGGGCAGGCTGCCCCTCCTCCGAGTAAACCAACTCCGCGTACGGCCGACGGCCATCCGGATATGAACGGCCTGTGGGGTCCGGATCGTTCTTTCATTTACAACATCGAGAGCGCGCTGAAGAAGGGCGAAACTTTGCCGCTGCAGCCGTGGGCGGAAAAGCTGACGAAGGAGCGCCTGTCGAAGGACGACCCGGAGGCGAATTGTCTGCCGGCCGGCGTGCCGCGCATGGCTCCCTATCCGTGGAAAATTCTGCAGCAGCCCAAGCTCGTCGTGTTTCTCTTCGAGGGAAACATTCACACCTACCGGCAGATTTTCATGGATGGACGTAGTCATCCGGACGATCCCGATCCCACCTGGTACGGCCATTCGATCGGCAAATGGGACGGCGACACGCTGGTGGTCGATACGGTCGGTTTCAACGATAAGTTCTGGTTCGATTTCGCGGGCCATCCGCACACCGAAAAGCTCCACGTCACCGAACGCTACCGGCGGCCCGATTACTCACACCTGGAATTCGAAGTCGTGATCGACGATCCGGGAGCTTACACGAAGCCCTTCACGATGTACGGCCACGCGCCTTTACTCGAGAACTCCGAAATCATGGAATACATCTGCAACGAGAACAATCAGGATGTGAGCCACATCGTCGGCAAGGAATCGCGCAAGTAGCCTCCCAATAAGACCCTTTATCTTCACCAGCGATGGCGCTATGATTTGCTAACGCCCGCCTGAGCCTTTAGGAACAGGGCCCGAAAAGGAGAAACTTACATGCCTGACGGAGCTGCATCGCTCCCTGCGAATCCAGCGCCGCTGGGGCTCGCCGGATTTGGATTGACAACCGTCGTTCTCAGTTCCATCAACGCCGGTTTGTTGACCGGCGACGGTCCTACACTCACTGCGGTCGTGGTGCCGCTAGCGTTTGCTTATGGCGGCGTCGGCCAGATCATCGCGGGCATATTGGAGTACAAGAACGGCAATACGTTCGGTACGGTCGCCTTCACTTCGTATGGACTGTTTTGGTGGTGGTATGCGTTCCTGTTGTGGACCGCGGGAGCGGGCTGGATCAAGCCGCCGGCCGGCAATGCCGTCGGTCTTACGCTTCTCGCGTGGGGCGTTTTCACGCTATACATGTGGATTCCTACCTTCCGCCTCAACTTCTGTTTGTGGAGCGTATTTCTTTTTTTGTGGATCACGTTCTTCCTGCTCGCGGGCGGAGACCTGGGGATGGGCGCCTCCTGGCATACGGCGGGAGGCTACCTCGGCCTGGTGACTGGCCTCGACGCCCTATACCTGTCGTTCGCGGAGGTGACGAACGCGACGGTGAAGAAGACCTGGCTTCCCGTGGGACATCCGATCCTCAAGGATTAACCGCGTTTACAGTGAACGGAGCGCCGCTCGCGTTAAGATAGCAGCTTGGTCCCTCTCTGCGTCCATCGCCGTAGAATCCGCCATCGCAAAATTCATGCCTAGCGCGCTGTTCACTCCCATCCGTCTCCGCGATTTGATGCTGGAAAATCGCATTGTCATCTCTCCGCTGTGCCAATACAGCGCCATCGAAGGCACCGCGCAGCCATGGCACTGGATGCACATCGGGCACTTCGCGGTCTCCGGCGCCGGGCTGGTGATTCTGGAGGCGACGGCGGTCAGTGACATCGGGCGCATTTCGCCGCAATGTCTGGGATTGTACTCGGACGAGAATGAGGCGGCGCTCACCCGTCTGCTCAGCGATGTGCGCAGGTTTTCACACACGCCGATGGGTATTCAGCTTAGTCACGCGGGCCGCAAAGCCTCCACGCGGCCTACGTGGGATTTGTGGAAAGGCCACGGAGTGCCCGCCGAGGAAGGCGGGTGGCGGCCTGTCGGTCCTTCCGCGGAGGCGTTCACTAGCGGCTGGCAAGTTCCCGAGGAACTCGATCGCGCGGGGCTTATCCGGATTCGCGACCAGTTTGTCGAATCCACGCGGCGCGCCGACCGGTGCGGATTGGATTGGGTGGAGATTCACTGCGCGCACGGCTATCTCCTGCACGAATTCCTTTCTCCCTTGACGAATCATCGGGACGACGATTACGGCGGTCGCGCAGCGAAACGCGCGCGTTTCCCGCTGGAAGTGGCGCAAGCCATGCGGGCAGCGTGGCCGGCGCACAAGCCGCTGGGCGTCCGCATCACGGGTGCAGATTGGGTTCCCGGGGGGCTCACGCTGGACGATGCGGTCGAGCTCGCGGGAGCTCTTCGCGAAATCGGGATCGATTACGTGACACCCTCGGCTGGAAATATTGCTCCAGGCATGAAAATTCCGACAGTCGGGCCGGGCTATCTGGTGCCTTTTGCCGAGCGCGTGAAGCGCGAAACGGGCATCACGACGATGACTGTCGGCATGATCATTGAAGCGAATCAGGCCAATGAAATCATCGCGTCGGGCAAGGCCGACATGATCGCGATTGGGCGGGCCATCATGGACGATCCGCGCTGGCCGTGGCATGCGGCCGCGAAGCTCGGCGAGAAGATCGCGGTCTCTCCGCAATACGCGCGGTCCACGCCCGAACACTGGCCAGCTTATCCGTTGGTGCACGGCGAGCCCAACGCGGGCGAAGCCCAAACGGGGGAAGCAAAAATGGGCCAGGCTTTGATGGGACACGCCACACGCGAGTAGCTACGACTTTTCGGCGTCCCACGGCTTCTATCGCCCGGCGCTTCTGGTTTTTTGTAGTCCGGCGCTCCGTGGCTCTTTTATAACCCGGCATTTCGCGCCGAGACGCGCGCGACGCTTGACCAATCCATTTCTCCTTGGCCATTCGCCAGGGCCGAGAGGAGTTGGTCGTGCACCAGGCTCGCGAGCGGCATCGGCGCCATACATTCCTCAGAGGCCGCCAGCATCAGCCGGACGTCTTTCAATCCCAGGCGCAATGCAAATCCAGCCGGCTCGAATTTATCTTCCGCGATGATGTGTCCGTAATGCCCAATCGCTTGCGGCGTCATCAGGCCGTCTATGATTTCGAGAAATGCCTTGGGCCTGACGTTCGCTTTTCGCAGCGTCGCGAAGAGTTCTCCGAATGCCTCGATCACGCTGACCGCCATGAAATTGCCGCACAGTTTGGTAACATTCGCCTGCCATGGCTCGGTCCCTACCACGAATGTCTGGCGGCCGATGGCGTCGAAGAGCGGCTGGCAGCGCTCGAGCAATGCGGCGGGGCCGGCAGCGACCACCGCGAGTTTTTTCGCCTCGGCCGCTTCGGGCCGTCCGAACACGGGCACGCTCAGATAGCCCTGGTTCCGCTGCGCGTGTTCGGCGGTCAATCGTCGAGCAAGCGCCGTGCTGATGGTGCTGTGTGAAAGATGAACCCCGTCTTTCTTCAGGGCCGATGCGATGCCGTCTTTCCCGAAAACGATCTGTTCCAGCGCTTGATCATCTGCGAGCATGGTCATGACGGCATCCGCATCGCGGCACGCATCCGCGGGCGAATCGGCTACGCGCGCGCCTTCGCGGGCAAGAGCTTCCGCCTTTTCACGACTGCGATTGTAGACCGCCATCGTGTGCCCCGCGCGCAGCAGGTTACGCGCCATGCCTCTCCCCATTTTTCCGAGTCCGATGAAAGCAAGATTCATACCCGTCAGCATAACCAAACGGGACGCCGCAAAACGTCGCATCTGAGTGCCGCGATTGGAATACACTGTTGCTGAGGACTAAATAAAGAAACATGAAATTCGGATTGAAGCGATTCATCGTTCACGCGCTCGGAACGGCGGTGGCGTGCGTGCTCGCGGCCGCGCCCGCGATGGGCCAGGCGCCCCAGGAGAAAACGCTTATGGCGGAGGACGTCTTCAAGAACGTCCAGGTTCTGAAAGGGATTCCCGTGAACCAATTCATGGATACCATGGGCTTCTTCTCCGCGGCGATTGGCGAGAACTGCACCGGTTGCCATGTCGCGGAAAGCCTTCAGGATCAGAGCAAATTCGCCGACGACGTCCCGCGGAAGCGGATGGCCCGCAACATGATCCTGATGGTGAACAACTTCAACAAAACGGGCTTTGGAGGGCGGCGCGCTTTGACGTGTTGGACCTGCCACAGAGGCACCCAGGTCCCCGAGGTGGTTCCGAGCTTGCAGGCGCAGTACACCATCGCCCCCGAAGACCCGAATGCGATCGAAATTGTCCCCGATGGTCCCACGGAGCCGACTGCCGATCAGGTGCTCGATAAATATATCCAGGTTCTCGGTGGCGCGCAAAAGCTGTCTGCCATCGCCAGTTTTGCGGCCAAGGGGACCATCGAGGGATACGATACGTATCACATGAAGGTTCCCGTGGAGCTTTATGCGAAGGCCCCTCGGCAACGCGTGTTGATCTCCCACACGCAGAACGGCGACAGTACCACGACCTTCGACGGCCGTCAGGGCTGGGTCGCCGCCCCGGATAAGCCCGTCAAATTATTGTCCCTGCTCCCAGGGGCCGAGTTGGACGGCGCGAAGCTGGACGCCGATCTGTGTTTTCCCGGGGGCCTCAAACAAGCTCTAACTCAGTGGCGCGTTGGATTTCCTGTAACCACCATCGATGACCACGCGGTCAACGTCGTTCAGGGCATGGGAGCAAGCGGCACACGCTTCAAACTCTACTTCGACGTCGAAACAGGATTGCTGACCCGGCAAGTACGCTACGCCGACACACCCATCGGCATGGTGCCGACGCAAGTGGATTATGCGGACTACCGCGATGTCGCCGGCGTCAAGATGCCGTTCAACGTCGTTATCACCTGGACCGACGGGCAGTCGAAAATTCTCTTCAACGAAATTCAGCCGAACGTCGCGATCGATGCCGCGAAATTCGCGAAACCCGCGCCTGCCGTGGTGAAGCCGTTATCAAAAGCGCGGTAACAGTTCCGTCCGAGAGCCAGGGATAAACGAAAGCCCGCGATCGGATGGATCGCGGGCAAAAATACGCACGTTGGGTTTAGACCGCAACCCGCCAATTCGGCTGCGAGCTACTTCAATCCGGCCGCATGGTTGCGGAAGGTATTGAACAGCGCTTCATCGCTGGGGATGCAGCGGTCTTCCAGGATCCCGGACCAGCCGCCGATCGACATCGCTTCCTTCGGAATCAGCGCCCAGATCTTGGGGCTGGAGTGCCACGGCCTCGTGTAGATCACCGGGTCCGTCAGGGTCATGTCCACGCGCAGCCGATTCGGGCTGGGGCGCGTGTAGCGTTCTTCCAGGACCGCCTTGTCGCTGATCGGATAGCCGAACTGATCCACCCACTGGCGGTCGTCCAAGCCCACCGTGGTGACCACCAGCGTATCGCCTTCCCACTTGCCGACCGAGTAACCGTTGTAGCGCGGCAGGTAATCATCCACCTTGGGTAGCGCCCGTCCGTCCGTCCAGATTTCGCGGTTATCCCAGGTCCATTCGAATCTTTGGATGATGAGATCCTTATCCTGGACGATCTGCATGGTCGCGCCGCCGCCGGAAAACGTCACCAGGCGCATCGCTCCCAGCGGTTCGCAGCGTCCTTCCGGATCGTTGCCCTTCGCCGGAACGATCGCGCGCCGCATCCCGATATCCACTTCCGGATGAGCGGCGGCCTCTTTGCTGTTCAACTCATACCCGCGCGAAGGATGGTTCAAATTGAACTTCTTTTCTCCTTCCGGCGTGCGTGGAGGAACATCGCCAAAGAAGCCGTATCCGGGGGCCAAGGCTTGGTCGCGGCATTCCTGGCAGGGAGGCAGTTTGTAGGTTTGCGGATTGCGGGCCCACAGGCCGCGGAAGTCGTGCTTGTCGTAGGGACGCGTATCCTTATCAGAGGAAACGTTGGGATTGCTCTTCGCCATCTGTCCTTGCGCCAGAGCGAGCGTGCCGGTGAGCACGAAAATTCCGGCGGTTGCCCAAACGCGCGAGCGTGAAAGAAATGAACCGTGGATGCGCATGGTTATTGTGCTCCTGTCCTACTCGCTCTTCTCGCCCGGCTTCGGCTGCAAGCCGCCGGGAACGCCGTCCATATCGACGGCCGTCGCGTTCGCCCGCTCGCCGACTATGTTTTCGCCCTTTTCATTTTCGATCTTCATGACAATGCCGCTGAATCCGCCAACCCGCGACGTGCCGATAAAGAGCTTTACCCGCGTACCCGGCTTCAACGCTTCGACGCTGCGGCTCTTTGTCCAGCCCGCGCGCGCGAGTGCCGACGGATTGGTGAGAAGCTCGGAAACCCAGTGCTCCACCTTTCCGTCCTTGGTGGTGCGGTCGAATGTCATCGAAGGATGTGGATTTAAGTAATTGAACTCCGTAACTGTTGCCCACGTCGTCCAGAGGTGCGCCGTGTCATAAGAGATCGCGCTGCCATGGTGGGCCCAGCCCGAAACGCAGATCAGCAGCAGTCCCGCCCCCAAGCCAAGTGTTCTTGTGAGTTTAGTTCGCATGGTAAATCAGTGTAGGACGCGCGGTCCTCTAAGTCAACAGGCCCCACGGCCGGCCCAACCGACAACGAGAGTCCTGGTATACTCACTCGTCGAGAGGAAACATCGCATGAACGCCGAACCCACCCTGCTGAACCGCCGCGAGCTTCTCCGCGCAAGTGCCATCGCTCCCGTTCTCCTCGCCCGGCCCACCCATTTGCTCGCGGCGCAGTACGATTTGGTGATTCGCGGGGGCCGCGTGATCGACGCCGCGCAAGGTCTTGACCTTAAAGCGGATATCGCGATTCACGATGGAAAAATCGCGGCGATCCGTCCGAAGATAGCTCCCTCGGCCGCGAAGGAATCGTTCGACGCGACCGGAAAGCTGGTGATGCCCGGCCTGATCGACATCCATGCGCATTTAGCTGACCCGGCCATGCCGCCGGCAACCTGTCTCGCGGACGGGGTCACGACGATCGTTGACGCGGGTTCGACCGGTTTTGAAAATGTTGAGGACCTGGTGAAGATCGTGCAAAGCGCGCCCATTCGCGCTCGCATTCTCATCAACATCGCCCACCGCGGCGTAGAACCCATGGGCGAGCTAATGGACCTTGCCAACGTGAACGTCGCGGCTACCCGCAGCGCCATCGAGCGCCATCGCCAGTGGGTCATCGGTATTAAGGCGCGGCTCTCGCGCAACGTCGCGGGCGACCACGATATGGAAGCATTGCGCCGCGCCCGGGAAGTTGGTGATCCGCTCAAGGTGCCCATCATGGTGCACATCGGCGATACCGCGGCGCCTCTGACGGAAATCGTCGGGCTGCTGCGCGCGGGCGACATCGTCACGCATATGTACGCGCCGGCGCCGCACGGCATGCTCGATGAAAACGGTAAGGTCTATTCTCAAATTCGCGAGGCGCGGCGGCGCGGAGTGATCTTCGACTTCGGCAATGGCCGCAACCTACATTTTGATTGGGCCACCGCGCAGCGCGCCATCGAGCAGGATTTTCTGCCCGATACGCTCTCGACCGACATGACGTTGATCGGCCGGACCACGCAAATCTTCAATCTTCCGAACGTCATGTCGAAACTTCTGCTGCTCGGGATGAAGGTGGACCAGGTGATCGCGTGCGTGACGGCGAACGCTGCCCGCGTGTTCCCCGAATTCAAGGTTTACGGCACGCTCAGGACGGGTGCCGCCGCGGACGTGACCGTGCTCGATCTCAAGGACGGCGACTTTGAATTCGTGGATAATTACGGGACCACGCGGCGAGGGAAGCAAAAGCTCGTGCCCCACGCCGTGATCGTTGCCGGCAAACGCCTGCAGGTGTGAGTTCGATCGCAATGAGCCGCCCATCTTCGCGCGGCTAGCGCGTGATGGTTACGATCGCCTGCGCTTCGGCGGAAAATCCCAAGCCGACCGGGCCCACGCGTTCAGCGGTTTTGAATTTCACGGACACGCGATCCATGGGGAGACCCACGATTTCCGCGACCGATCCGCGGATCGGCGCACGAAAATCCTTGAGCTTGGGAGTTTCGAGAATAATCGTCGAATCGACGTTGCAAAGAGAAAATCCCTGCGCCCGAATCAGTTCCAGCGCGTGCTCCAGGAAGGCGCGGCTGGCAGCGTCCTTCCAGCGCGGATCGGAATTGGGGAAATGCTCGCCTATGTCGCCGAGCGCCGCGGCGCCCAGCACCGCGTCCGTGATGGCGTGCAGCAGAATGTCCGCGTCGGAATGGCCTTCGAGGCCGTAGTTCCAAGGAATCTCCACCCCGCCCAGAATCAGTTTGCGCCCGCCGGCGATGCGATGGACGTCCCATCCCTGGCCGGTGCGAATTTCCGAAAAACTCACGTTATTTTCTCACGACGTCTTGCTCACGACGCCGTGCGCTCCCCGGCTTCCTCGGTGAGAAACAGGCGGGCCAGGTCCATGTCGGTGGGACGCGTGATTTTGATATTGCGATCGGTGCCCTGCACCACGCTCACTTCCACTTCGTCAAGCCGTTCGACCAAACTGGATTCGTCAGTGCCGAAAAAACTGTCTTCGCCGGCGCGCGCGAACGCGCGTTTCAGCAGCTCGAAGCGAAATACTTGCGGGGTCTGCGCCAGCACCAGGTTCTCGCGGGGCAGGGTATCGCGCACTTTATTCTTGTGAACGCGCTTTACGGTATCCACGGGCACGATGCCGACGATCGCCGCGCCGCACGCCGCCGCCTCGGCAATGACTTTCTCCACGAGTTCCGGTTCGATGAATGGACGCACTGCATCGTGGACGGCCACCAGGTCGGTGTCCGCCGCGAGCGTCGATAAAGCATTCTGCACCGATTGCTGGCGGCTGTCGCCGCCTTCGACGAAGCGAACTGGTTTCGCGGCATGATCCGGATGCTGCTGCAGCAGGCCTCGCGCCCAGTCGAAATCCTCCTTGCGCAGAGCGACGACGATCTCGCTCACCGAAGGACATCGAAAAAACTTCCGGATGGTATGCACCAGGATCGGCGAGCCGTCCAGCAGCATGAACTGCTTTCTACTGGTGCCGGCTTTTTCCCGGCCCATGCGCGTGCCGAGGCCCGCCGCGGGGAGGATGACGGAGACTTTCATGGTCGCCCTACGATTGTAGCCCGGCGGGCAGGGCCGCGCGGGAACAACCACGTCGCGGGATGCGGCGGCGCGCGGAATGCCAGAAGCTTAATCGCGTCTGTCCTAATTCTTCGACGCCGGTTTCATGCCGGCGGCCTTGATCGCGGAAACCGACCTCGCGCTGGTCAGGAATTTCACCAGTGCTTTAGCTCCCTCGGCGTCCTTGGCTTGAGTACCGATGCCGGCGGTCATGATCACAGGCTTTTGATATTCCTTAGGGAACACGCCGAGAAGCTCCACGCCTTTCACCGTCTGGATCTCGCTAATCGGCGCGAACATCAGTTCGTTCTCCCCTTCCGCGATGCTTTCCGCCGGGCGGCCGGGTGTCTTCTGCAGCACGATCTTCGATTTCAACTGGTCTTCAATGCCGAGCCCTTTGAACATCGCGAGGGTCGCCGCGCTGGCTGCTCCACCATCGGTCCATGTGAGCGATTTCGCGGCCAGCAGACGCTTCTTCATGCCCTCCTGCGTGCTCACATCGGCCTTCGCCGATCCCGCTTTGATGCCGACGCCGATGTCGGCGCTTGCGAGGTTGGTTTGCGACCCCGCCACTATTTTCCCTCCCTTCGCAAGGTCGTCGACGATTCCGGGAGTGAGAATCGCGAGGTCAAAGGCCGCCCCAGCATCGATTTCTTTCTTGAGGACAGTCGAGGCCGAAAACTCGATGGAAAGCTTGCGGCCAGTCGCTTTCTCGGCTTCTGGTTTGAGCTGCTCTACGGCTGCCCGAATTCCGTTGGAGCAGAGGACGCGGACTTGCCCGCTCTCGGCCGCCGCGTGGGTCGTCAGCATCGATCCCGCCAATATCCACAGCGCTAATCGTGATCGAACCATGATTCCTCCCTGGAAAGATGTTACGTAAGTAAGCCAGTATGCCAGATGCGCGCCGGCGGCTTCACTTCACGTACTTCTTCAAATCATTCGGCACGACCTCGCCGCCGTAAATGACGCCCTTGGAATCAATCGCGATCCCTTCGGCTGCACTCGTGGTTTCGGTGGTATCCGATGGATCGGGAATGAAGGCCACGACTTTGCCGTCCCTTAAGCTTCCGATGCGGATACCGCGTTTCCAGCCGTAGTGATTGCGCGAAACGGATTCGGATTCGGAATCGGACACGTAGATCGTGTCATTCTTGTCGACTGCGATGCCGCTCGGGCGGCTGAATTGCGTGAGCTGCTCCAGGAACTTGCCGTCCTGATCGAAAATCTGGATGCGGTTGTTATTGCGGTCGGCGACCAGGAGACGTCCGCGATTGTCGAACACCATCGCGTGGATGATGTCGAATTCACCTGGGCCGACGCCCTTCTTGCCCCACTCCGTAATGTACTTGCCGTCTCTTGTGAACTTCACGATGCGGTCGCCCTTGTCGCCGCCGTGCCCTTCGCCGATGAAGATATCGCCGTTAGGAGCGAAGGCGATCGCGTTCGGCTCGTTGAACGTATCGTGATCGCGCCCGGCCACGCCCGCTTTGCCGAGCGTCATCAGTACTTTCCCATCCGGAGAGAACTTGAAAACCTGATGGCCCTTAGTGCCTTTACCCTGGCCGTCCGTGATCCACACGTTCCCATCCGCGTCGACGCCGATGCCGTGTGGGAAAACGAACATTCCGCCGCCCCAGTTGTGCAGGATCTTCCCGTTCGTATCAAATTCGAATATCGGATCAAGCCTGGAATCGGCGCAGGCGGCCGCGATGAATCCTTTGACGCCGCAACGTTCGATGACCCAGATGTGATCATGCTGATCGACGGCAAGGGCAGGCATGGAGCCTTTCAGTCTGCCCTGCGGCCACTCGTACCAGTCCGTGATTTTGCGATAAGGATTCGGCGCGGAATTGATGGGAGGGCCGGTGGGCACCGGCGGGTCCAGATGAGCGCGTTCGCCGCGGCCGCCGGCACGCCCGGCATCTTGCGCCAAACCCTCCTTTTGCAAACCGAGAAGCGCGAAAGCAGTTAGCATGCAAAATGCAGCCGAAGCGGCGGCGGAAATTGTCAATTCTCTAAGACGTGGCATGCGACACCTCAATGCTGTTTTAAGATACAACGTCCGGTGGCGCCCCGGACGCGCCGCTCGCGTTGGGGTATCATGATGGATTCCTTAAAGGAGAGCTCATGCATCGAAAACTGATGATTCTTTCCGCAGCCGTCGCGATTTTCATCGCGGGCGCCCTCGTGGCGACGCGCCTTGAAACCGTTCACGGACAAGGCCAGCCGGGCGCGGGCTTCGCTGCGGTTCCGGGAGCGAAGGGCGGCTGGGATCTCACCGGACCCTACGAAGTGGTGAAGGATTGGCCCAAGCCCATGTCGCAGTTGCCTAACCACGATGGCTGGGGTTGGGGCGCGGTCGAAGGAGTCTTCGCCGAAAGCCCAAATCGAGTGATCATCGTTCAGCGCGGCGAGCTGCCGGTGGTGAAAAGGCCTCCGCAGACGCCCGTGCCGCAGTTCGGACCGAGCCTCTCCTTCCCCACGGCGCAGGTGCCGTTCCGCAACGCGTCGCAAGGCCCCGTGGCCGCGCTTCCCGGAGGAGGCGGACCTGGGAGTTTGGCCGAGGATGCCGAGAAGAACTGGCATGGACGGATGGGCGTCGACGCGCGCTGGGAGGACAACATTGTCGTGGTGGACGCGCAAGGCAACATCACGGAACGCTGGACGCAATGGGATTCCATGATCAAGCGCGGGCATGCGGTCTATATCAATCCCTACGATCCGGAAAAGCGCGTATGGGTAGTGGACGATTTCAGCCATGCGATTTTTATTTTCTCGAACGACGGCAAGAAGCTTCTGCAAACGCTCGGCACGCCGGGCAAGCTCGGCGCCGACGGCACGCATTTCAATCGGCCGACGTTTCTCACCTGGCTCCCCGATAGTACGTTGTTTGTTGCCGACGGCTACAACGGGACGCGCGTCGCGAAATTCGATAAGAATGGCAAATTCCTCCTCGACTGGGGCATTAAAGGCACGCCGCCCGATACGCGGCCCGGCTATTTGAATGTGGTCCACGGGATCGCCGCCGATCCGGTTACGCGTCGCGTGTATGTGAGCGATCGCGGCAACCGGCGTATGCAAGTGTTCGACGAGAACGGCAAGTTTTTGGATCAATGGCCATTCGCGCAGCCCTCCTCGGTGAACTTCGTCTACATTTCCGGGAGCCGCCAGTTGTGGGCTTTTGACGACACGACGGCCAAGATCGTGCGCTTCGACATGCAGGGTCATCTGCTCTACGCGTGGGGCGCTCTCGGCGATTATCCCGGCGGCCTTTTCAACATTCACGGCGCGAGCGTGGATCAGGAAGGAAATCTCTACGTTGCCGAAGTGGCCAACGGGCGCGTCCAGAAGTTTCGCCCGCGGCCGGGCGCAAATCCCGAGTTCCTGGTCGGCAAGCCGGTATACTCGGCCTGGAAATAGATCGACTTCAGGAATCCCGCGCTCACGCGGGTGCCGAATACGCGGCGGCCGGTTCTGCTTCCACGAAGGGCCGGTCGGGCCGCAGCCGCCACGCCAGCACCGCGCCTAACAGCAGCAGAAAGATCGATGCGATGAACGGGACCACCCAGCTCCCCGTGCGATCCACCAGGTAGCCGAAGCTCGACGGCGAAACCAGCCCCGCTACTGCGAAACCGAAATTCATCATGCCGCTCGCCGTGCCCGCGTAGCGCGGCGCGATGTCCATGGGCACGGACCAGATGGGCCCCACGATCAGCTCGGCGAAGAAGAACGCAAGCGACAGGCACACGGCCGCCACCGTCAGGTTGTGGATCAGCACCACGGGAATCAGAAAAACAAACGCGCCCAAAAATCCCGCAACGATCACGCCGCGCCGCGCGATCCCGTGGCTTCGCGTCTTGTGCAGTAGCCGGTCACTCACCAAGCCACCCATCGTGTCGCCAATTACGCCGGCCAAGAGCACGCCGCCCGAGAATAACGCCGACGCCTGCAGATTTTGATGATAGTTTTCGAAAAAGAACGCAGGGATCCACGTCAGGAAGAGCCACAGGGTCCATCCATAGCAGAAGTCGACGATCGTTACCGGCATCATGTGCCGGGCCAATCGCAGCCAGGGAACTGATCGCGCGGCGCCGGCGGCTCGAAGCGGCAGCGTCGACAAGATCGGCGGCGTCATCGAAGGGTGCTCGCGCGGATCGTTACGGAAATACCAGGCCCACGCGACCAGCCATAGCAAGCTTGCCACTCCCAGAATCACGAAGGAGCCGCGCCAGGTGGAGTACACCAGCAGTCCGGCCATGATCGGCGGCGTCACCGCATTGCCGATGCGCGCGAAGGAATGCACGATCCCTTGCGCGAAGCCCCAGTTGCCTTGCGGAGTCCAGCTCGCCATCGCGCGCGTGGCGGTTGGGAAACCGGCGCCTTCGCCGAATCCCAGGGCGAGCCGCAGGATGAAAAGCGAAACGATTCCCGTAGCGGCACCCGTCAGCACCGTCGCCATCGCTACCAGGCCGCAACAGAGCGCCAGCGTCAGCCTCGGCCCCAGGCGGTCGCCGATCCATCCGCCGACCAATTGAAAAAAAGCGTAGGGAATCGCAAACGCCGAAAACGCGATGCCCAGTTGCGTGTTGCTGATCCTTAAATCGGCCTTCATCAGCGGCGCCACGGTCGAGATGCTGACGCGGTCGACGAAATAGAGGAAGTACATCGCGCATAAGAGCGCAAGAACTACGGTGGGCGCGCCGAGCTTCCCTAACCGCACAGGGGAGCCTTCAGACCTGGGGCCGGCTTGCGCGACATATGCTTCACGCAGTCGGCCGCGCTTCGCCCTTGATCTGTGTTCTATGGAGCACGCGGCGCGAGTTAGCGTCGAACGGGTCGCGGCGATGCATGGTGCAGCGATTGTCCCATAGCACCAGGTCGCCCACTCTCCATTCGTTGTGCCATGTGAATTCGTCGCGCGTGGCGATGGACCACAACTCGTCGAGCAACGCGTCGGATTCAGCGAGCGGCAGCCCCTGAATGTAGGCGTTGCGCCGCCGCCCCAGATACAGCACCTTCCGCTTCGTTTCCGGATGCGTGCAAACGAGCGGATGATAGGTGCCCGGGGAGGTCACCGGATCGTCGACGGCAGAGACGCCCTGCCGCACATAGCCGCCGCTGTTATAGGTGCCGTCGTGTTTCAGCATCATTCCCGCGATGCGGCGTTTCAGCGTGTCGGGCAGCGAATCGTACGCGTAGTACATCCCGCAGAAATACGTGTTGCCGCCCGTGGGAGGAACCTCCAGCGCGAACAGCATGCTCGCCTTGGGAGGATCCTCCAGGTACGACATGTCGGTGTGCCACGTCGCTTCGCCCGCGCCCAGGCTTCCGATCGGCTCGCCCTTCACCATCACGTTCGAGACGACGTAGATCTCCGGATATCCTTCGACGAAGCGGCGTCCCGTTTCCTGAACGGGGGCCCAATCGAGATTGCCGAAACGCCGGCTAAAAGCGATTAGGTCGTCGTCGCTCATTTGCTGGCCGCGAAATAACAGCACCGAATGCTCGTTCCAAGCTTTGTGAATCGCAGCGAATTCAGCGTCAGTGACATCGCGCAGATCCACTCCGCGAAGCTCCGCTCCCAGCGGCATCCCGCTCGGAATGACTGTTATCTTCGATTCCAGGCGCGTCATATTCTTCGTGGACTAATTTAGCAAACAAGTGGGCGAGTGTGGTTTTTGCCCACCACGGCGCGCCGGGAAGAGCGATTGGTAGAATCAGCCTGTAGGTGCCTCCCACAACCAAACCCCTCACCGTTCGCCAGTTTTTCGGCCGCAAGGGGTTGCTTTCGGAATGGCATCCGAGTTACGAGTTTCGTGCGGGCCAACTGGAAATGGCCGAGGCGGTGGAAGGCGCTCTCCGCGAGAAGAAGCACCTGATTGTGGAAGCCGGCACGGGGACCGGCAAAACCCTCGCGTACCTGGTGCCCGCCATCCTTTCCGGCAAGCGCGTCGTAATTTCCACGGGTACGAAAAATCTCCAGGAGCAGCTTTTTTTCAAGGACATTCCGTTTCTGGAGCAGCACCTCGGCCCCTTGCGCGCCTGCTACATGAAGGGCCGCGCCAACTACGCATGCCGTCAGAAAATCTACGACGCCGAAAAGGAACCAATTCTGCAGGGACTGGAAGAAGTCGCGGATTTTCGCGTGATCCGCGAGTGGGAGAAGACAACGGAATCGGGCGATCGCGCCGAGATCAAGACCCTGCCCGAATCGAGCAGCGTGTGGGCCAAGATCGATGCGCGCGGCGAGCTCTGCGCGGGTCAGAAATGCCCGCAGTTCGAGCGCTGCTTCATCACGAAGATGCATCAGGTGGCGCAGGAAAGCGACATCATCATCGTCAATCACCACCTGTTTTTCGCGGATCTCGCAGTGAAGGGCGGTCCTGTAGGCGGCGAGGCCGGTGGCATCATCCCCGACTACGGCGCCGTGATTTTCGACGAAGCGCACGACATTGAGGACGTCGCCGGACAATATTTCGGCGTCACGGTTTCGAGCTATCAGTTCGAAGAGCTGTCGCGGGACGTCGCCGCGCTCGCGCATCGCAAGAATTTCGGGTCGAAGGAACTGGACCATACGCTTACGATCGCGGTGGGTCGTGCGGCGCAATTTTTCGCGCTGTTCGGGGCCTCGTTTGGCGCGGGCGACGGCCGTTCGGCCTTTCGAGATCAAGAAGCCTTTCTCATCCAGAATGACGAGCTGTATCGCGACGTTCTCGCGGCGCTCGAAATCATGGCGTTGAATTTGGAACTCGCCCGCGCGGCGCCGGAGGAAGCCATTCCACTGATCCATCGGGCTCGGGAAATCGCGCGCCGTCTGCAATTCTGGATGGAATCTGGGGAGCGCGCCTACGTTTATTGGATCGAGAAGCGCGGCCGCGGCACTTTCCTGCAGGCCACCCCGATCGATGTTTCGCAATTGTTAGACGAGAAACTTTTCGACGCGATCGATACTGCCGTGCTCACCTCCGCCACCCTCGCCGTGGCCGGCGAGTTCGAATTTACGAAACAGCGGCTGGGCTTGCGCAGCGCGCGGACGCTAGTGGTTCCGAGTCATTTCGATTATGAGAAGCAGGCGCTGTTATATGTGCCTCAATCTTTACCTGATCCTCGCAGTCCCGCTTTCGTGGCGGCCGCCGCTCGCGAGATCGTCGAGATCCTGACGCACAGTCGCGGCCGGGCTTTCGTGCTGTTTACCAGCTACCAGCAGATGCGCCAAATATACGACCGCGTCTCGTTCGAAATCCCGTATCAGACGCTGCTCCAGGGCACTGGGCCGCGCAACGCGCTGCTCGATGAATTTCGCGCCACGCCAAATGCTGTGCTGTTCGCCACTTCGTCTTTTTGGCAGGGAGTCGACGTGCCGGGTGAGCAACTGAGTTGCGTGATCATCGATAAGCTGCCGTTTGCCGTGCCGAGCGATCCGGTGGTGGAAGCCCGCATCACGGCCATTCGCAACGACGGCGGCGATCCCTTCTCTACGTATCAGGTACCGCAGGCGGCCATCGCCTTGAAGCAGGGATTCGGACGCCTGATCCGCAGCCGCAGCGACCGCGGTGTGCTGGCATTGTTGGATAATCGCATCACCAAGACGCGCTACGGCCAGATTTTCTTCGACAGCCTTCCGCACTACGCTTTTACGACCAATCCGGAGGGCGTGGCGAAGTTTTTCGAGCGATAGAGTCCCGCGGTTGCTTCGCTCGATCGTTTTATTTCACTCTTCCAAATGCGAACATGGAAGAGACATGTTCGAAGTTACCGTTGAGCAGGATTTCGCTTCCGCGCACGCTCTCCGCAACTACAAGGGAGCCTGCGAGAACGTGCATGGGCACAATTGGAAGGCGCAGGTTGTGATCGAGGGCGAAAGGCTAGACGAAGCAGGAATGCTGATTGATTTCCTTGACGTGAAGCGCATGATGGATGCCATCGTCTCCCGCCTGGATCACAGGTTTCTGAACGAGGTGCCGCCCTTCGACGTGAAGAATCCCTCGGCGGAAAATCTCGCTGAACATTTTTACGAGAAGTTGAGCGAAAATCTGGGGGAATTTACGGGCGTCCGCATCAAGGAAGTCAAGATCTGGGAGACCGCGATCCAGAGCGCGACGTTCCGGCCTTAGGCATTTTAAGCCAAACTTGCACGAGAGCCAAAGCGGTGTGCCGTTTCTCGCAAGGGATGCGCTTCGGCGGGTCCGAGGTTTCGCGAGGCGTGCGACCTAGCGGCCGAAGTAGGCGGCGTTCTTGGCTGCGAAATCGGACCATTTTTCCGGCAGATCGTCCAGAGCGAAGATCGCCGACACCGGGCAGACCGGAACGCAAGCCCCGCAATCGATGCACTCGACCGGGTCAATGAACAGCAGTTCGGACGTTGCGAACGCTTCTTCGTCCTTTTTCGGATGGATGCAGTCCACCGGGCAAGCGTCCACGCATGCCGCATCCTTCACGCCAATACAGGGTTCCGCAATTACGTATGCCATAAAGAGTTCTCGTTTTTCAGCCTGGACTAATAGGCAGGAATAATACCGAAGCTATAGTAATAGCATAGCGCTGCCGCAGGTTCAACGCGAAGACAGTGGGCGGTTCCCAAACCCTAGCGAGTGGAGATCAGGTCCCTTTGAATGGCGAATTTCACCAGCCCCGCGACGTCGTGAATGTCGAGTTTTCGCATCAGGCTGGCACGATAAGTGTCGACGGTTTTCGGGCTCAGTTCCAGGCGCGCAGCGATCTCCTTGGCGCGAATCCCCTCGACCAAGAAAGTGAACACCTGATATTCCCGGGCGCTGAGAGCTTCGACCGGGTCGTCGGGCATGGACTTGCTACCGGGGGCGAAGATTTTATCCAGCTCCAGCTGCGGGGAGACGTACACGCCCCCCGCCAGAATCTGGCCGAATGCCTCCAGCAATTGATGGGAAGGGGCGGATTTCAGTAGAAAAGCATTGACGCCGCAACGCAGCGCCTCGACCACGGTCTTGCGATCCTTGCGTGTGGAAAGAACCACAATGCGCGTGGGAAGATTCGCTTCCTTCACCCGTCGCACAATCTCCAGGGTATATAAATCCGGAAGGTTAAGATCGAGCACAGCGATGTCCGGCCGTTGCGCCTCGATGATCCGGAGCGCCACCGCGCCTTCCGAGCATTGCTCGACGACCCGCAGGTGCGGCTGCGACTCGCACAACGCGGCTAACCCTTCCCTGACAAGCGTCAGGTCATCGGCCAAAAGGATCGAATATGTTTTAGGCTCTCTGATCGGGACCATGGGCCTTCCTTAGCTGCACCGAACCGTTCGAAAGAAGCTCAGGATATTCGCTCCCTTCACTTTAGAGTGAGAGGTACGGAGCGTAATTCTCTCGAATTGCCCGACATAGTCGACCCGGCTCCAGAATCCCGAAACAGGAAACATCCGCCTAAGGCCCGATCTGGCCCGCGCTAGGCGAAACTACGAACCGCCTTCGCTTCATCGTCAAATACTTCGAATACCGTATATAATTTCGTGATCTGTAGCAGGTCCTGCACGCGCTTGGTCAGGTTCAGCAGTTTCACTGTACCTCCCTGGTTGGCGACGGTGGTAAAGCCGGATACAAGTTCGCCGATGCCCGAACTGTCGATGTACGAAACCTCGGCCAAATTCAGCAACATCTTCTTGTGGCCGTTGGCCGCCAGATCGCGGATGCTATCGCGGAAGGTGCTGGCGCCTTCCCCTAAAGTGATGCGGCCCGCCGCATCTACTACGGTTACTTCGCCCACCTGCCGGGTGGTCAATTTCACGCTCACAGGATTTCCCCCTTTTCACTCGTCTGTGCCTTGTTACGTCTTGGCTTTGTACTTAACCATTCTGACTTCGGTGCCCTTCGGGTCCCGAAGGGAAACTTCAAACTCGTCCATGAAGGCCCGCATCAGCATGACCCCCCGTCCGGAGAACCGCAGCAGATTTTCGTTCGCCAGCGGATCCGGCACCGCCGAGGGATCGAAACCCTCGCCTTCGTCCGCGATCGAAATCGCGATCCGGTCGGGGGTTCGCGAAACCTTCACGTACACTTTCTTCCGTGCGTTATAGCGATTTCCATGCACGACCGCGTTCACCATGCACTCGCGCACCGAAATCCCAATCTTATGCAGGTCATCCTCGTCGAAGCCGAGTGCCCGGGCCTCGCGCAAAATGTCGGCCTCGGCGAGATCCACGCTCTCTAAACTCGACTCCAGCGCCAGATCCAGCGTATGAGTCTGGGTGCTTTCGTGATCCGTCATAGTTTAGGGCACAAAAATCCGCACACAAGGTACACCATTCGCTCGCGGCAAGTCGAACCGCTACATTAGAATAGTGGCGCGGGTAAAGTCAAGCGCAGGAACCTGCCGCGGCTCTCGAAGACCGCTATGCGGGCCGCCTCGCGGACGCCGAGTCAGGCAGGTCAAGACAGAGTTCCGGAAGTTGCTTGGAAATTTTCCTGGAAGTTTGGTTGTCACGATGGCAGAGACGCTATTTCGGCCGCCAATTTCGAGGCCACGATTTCGACGCCGCGATTTCGATGTTACGATTTCGATGTTACGATTTCGATGTTACGATTTCGATGTCGCGATTTCGATGTCGCGATTTCGATGTCGCGTGCATCTCCCCGGGGCGCGGCATTTGTGGGAGACGTGTTTTCGGGTATCGCGCACTTTTGTACATGAAACCGAGGGCCCTTAGCACAGCGGTTAGTGCAGCGGACTCATAATCCGTTGGTCGATGGTTCGAATCCATCAGGGCCCACCAAATTTTTCAGCAGCTTGCGCGTCAATTCGGCTTACCGTCAGAGGCATTGACGGCCACGCTGACAGCTACCGGAGTCGAAATCGACTCCATTGCCGCAGCAACCGCCTGCCGTTGCTCCTCGACGAAATGAACATGGCCGTTTAGCATCGACAGATTTTCCCAACCCAGCGCCGATTGAATCGCGCGCGGATGAACTCCCTGGACAGCGAGCAGGGTGGCTGCGGTGTGGCGGAGATCGTGGAACCGATGATGCCCAATGCCAGCCCTCGTAAGCAGAGCTTGAAAGCGATGCGTCACCGCGGGCGTATCGAACGGATTTCCGAACCGCGTTGCGACCATCTTTCCGAACGGATACCGAGCCAGAAGAGGCTTCCATTCACTTCTCTCGCCTCTCGGGCGGAGGGTGCAGGTTACGCTGAGCGCAGCTAAAATAGGTGCGAAAGTTGGAGCTGCATATGAAAAGGCCCGTCCCGGTGGAGTCTGCCTCTGCATTCATCGACGAGAAGATCAAGGAACTTGGGGACTGGCGCGGGAAGACGCTCGCGAAAGTGCGCGAAATCATACACGAGGCAGATCCCGAGATCGTCGAAGAGTGGAAGTGGATGGGGACTCCCGTCTGGTCCCACGGCGGCATCGTCTGCACGGGAGAGACGTACAAGAACGTCGTCAAGATGACATTTGCCAAGGGAGCTGCGTTGAAGGACCCTGCAGGTCTATTCAACTCCAGCCTCGACGGGAATGTCAGGCGCGCCATCGACATCCACGAAGGCGACAAGGTCGATGAGGCGGCCTTGAAGGATCTCATCCGCGCTGCAGTGGCGCTCAATCTCCAGGGCAAGAGCAAGCCGAAGCCCCGGCCAGCGAGCAGCAAGCGGGCCGACTAGCTTCATCGCAGGTCCCGGCCATATCTCCTCCCATGGCCTCTAGCCTCAAACAACAAACAAGCGTTTGTTCGGTCGGGCCGCTGAGTTACCCTGAGACAGATGTACAAGGTGCTGGCCGTCCCGCCGGAATAAGGCTTGAACCAGCGCAGGCGGAGCAGATTTTGACGGCCACGCTGACAGCCACCAGGGGTTGTCTTCAGTACATGCCATGTCCGTGGTGGTCTGGGAGGCGTTCGAAACAACTTCAAAACACACGAGGTAACATTGGGTAGACGAGCCTCAGTGAGACTCATAATCCTTTGGTCGATGGTTCAAATCCATCAGGGCCCACCAAACTAGGTGAGGGAGGGCAGAGATGAAATGCACGTCCGTTGTAGCCTGCGCCATGGGACTTCTTCTGTTTGCTCCGATCGTTGGCTCCGCCGCCGACGTCCTCTCCGATGTGCAACTGCGGAAGAAGGCCAAGGTCATTCACGACCGGATCATTGCCTTCGACAGCCACCTCGATCTGCCTTTTGACTACCCGGGCGCGGCGAAAAATGGAAAGACCCAGTTCGACCTGCCCAAAGCGCTTCACGGAGGGTTAAAAGGAGCGGCTCTCGCCGTCTTCGTGCCGCAGGGCCCGCGCACTCCCGAAGGCTATAAAAAAGCCGCTGCGGACGCGGACAAGAAGTATCAATTGATCAAGAACGTCGCAGAGCAGAATCCCGACCGGGCTGCGATCGCTTATTCGCCTGCCGACGTGCGGCGTATTTCGGCCAGCGGGAAATTTGCGGTCGTGATCAGCATACTGAACGCGTATCCCCTTGGCGCCGATCTCGCGCAGTTGGACGAATGGTACAAGCGCGGTGTGCGTGTTCTCGGATACACGCACGCGGGCAACAACGATTGGGCGGATTCCTCCCGTCCCAGTAAGGCGCTCGGCGACAAACCGGATGAGCATGGCGGCCTTTCCGAGCTAGGCAAGCAAGGCGTCGCTCGTATGAATGATCTGGGAATGCTGATCGATGTGTCGCAGCTCACGACGCCCGCGCTGAAGCAGGTTCTGGATTTAACGAAAGCGCCCGTCGTCGCTACACATAGCGGCATGAAGGCCATTGTCGATTCTCCGCGCAACTTGTCCGACGAAGAGCTCGAATTAATTAAAAAGAATGGCGGCGTGGTGCAGGTGGTCGCCTTCGGAAATTATCTGCGCAAGGCTCCCGAGGCAGCCGCCGAGCACGCGCCCGTGGAGCCAGCGACAGTGGCGCAGCTGGTCGATTCGATTTCCTATGCGGTGAAGAAGATCGGCATCGACCACGTAGGGATCTCGTCGGACTTCAACCATGGCGGCGGCGTTACCGGATGGCAGAACGAAAGCGAGGCGCAGAACGTCACAGTCGAACTGCTGCGGCGAGGCTATTCCGAGCGCCAAATCGCGAAGCTATGGGGTGGCAATTTCTTGCGCGTATGGGCGCAGGCGCAGAAGGGCGCCAAGGCAAACGGCAATCATTGAACTGAAAGTCTTGACGGACTTTTCTAATACTCCACGCCAATCGTATTTCTCCGGAACATCCAGAATCTTTCCCAACCCAGAATCTTTCCCAACAAAGGATATTGCGGAAGCGCAGTCCTCAAACACTTCCCCGGAACGCCGAAAAGGACGCAGTATGTTCTCTTTCTCTGGATTTGCAAGAACGCTGTGATTTTAGCCACTTGTTTCATTCGAGTTGTGGATCGGGCGGCCTCTTCGTTGTTGAAAACAGGCCAAGTAGGGACTAGACAGGCTCGGAAACAGGCAGGAATTCAAATTGATTTCTGTAAGCTTGAGCCACGCCCAGGCCGCGAGTGGGCGACCGCTTGGCGAAGCGCTTGTTTGAGGCGCGCCGGTGAACTCTCTTGCTTCAATAGGTAATCGGAGGCGCCAAATCCTAGGGTCAGATCCCGCGAAACACTGCGATCGTCGGAGGTCAGGATGACGACCGGGACCTGTGGCCCTGCCGCGACGTCAATCGCCCGGTAGCTTTTGTAGCTGCTGAGTTCGGGCAGACCGAGATCCAAAAGAACCACATCGAGTCCAGGCTGAGCAAGGCGCGCCATGGCTTCGACAAGATTGCAGGCCCATTCCACGCGAAAGGGCTTGGCGCCTTCTTCGGCGAGATAGATCTGCACCAACTCCGCGGCCTCCGCACTGTCTTCGACCAGGAGGACCTGAATGGGGCGGCCCACGGAGGGGGCGGCCTCTCGGGTTTTTCCGAAGGGGGCGATGCGGCAGGGATAGGTGGCGGCGCTGCTCAGTTCCATTCCACTGGCATCGACCAGCCGCTCGAAAACTTGAGACAAAATTGCGCGGCCCCGCACAATTTGTTAAGCATTCGCGCATACCGGCCGAGATGCTTACGCGTATGCCGGAACAGAGCGAGACCGCCCAATGCGCGCCCGGGCTGGCACACCTTGGGTTAGCCACGTTGGACAGCCAAGGCCAGTTCGTGACGGCGAATCGGGCATTTCTTGCAATGCTCGGCTTAGAAGAGGCGGATCTTCTCGGCCGGCACTGGCGCTCCACGGTCCATCCGGAGGATCACGGACTGGTACAGGCGGCGTACCACCAAGCCGAATCCAAGGGCCGCGGTTACGCCGAACTCAGGGCCTTGCGCCACGATTCCACCATCGTCTATCAGGCGCTGACGGTGTCCGGAATCCGCGACGAGGGCGGCGCGCTCACCGGATACCACTGCCTGCGGCATGATATCACCGGGTACAAACGGGACCGGGAAATGTTGATGCTGGCGGTCGAATCGGCGCCGAACGGGTTGCTCATGCTGAACGACGAGGGGCAAATTCGCTCGGTGAACCGGGCCGTGGAAAAACTCTTCGGCTACACTCGCAACGAACTGGCGGGCCGCGCGGTGGAAACGTTGCTGCCCGAACGCTTCCGCGGCGGGCACCTGATACATCGCGAAGCCTTTATCGCCAGCCGGTCGTTGAAGGCCATGGCCGGCCGCGACCTGCTGGGTTTGCGTAAGGACGGGGTCGAGATCCCGGTACAGGTGTATCTCAACCGTATCGAGACCGATACGGGAGAACTGATTCTGTGCACCGTAGTCGATATCGCGGAGCGCGTCCGGCATGAGCAGCAGTTGCAACTGGCGAAGCACGCCGCTGAATCGGCCAATCGAGCCAAGAGTGACTTTTTGGCGCGCATGAGCCATGAGATCCGCACGCCCATGAATCTGATCATGGGAATGAACGCGCTGCTGCTGGAAAGTCCGCTGAACGACAAGCAGCGCGAGTATCTCGAGATCTCGCACCGCAATGTTCGCAGGCTGCTGCGCTTGATTAACGGCATCCTGGACCTTTCCAAAGTAGAGGCCGGCAAGCTGGTGTTCGAGGCCGCTCCGTTCGATCTCAAAGAGGTCGTGGAAGGATGCGCTGCTACGATATCTTCGGCGATCGAACAGAAGGGCCTGCAGTTCGAGATTTTGCTCGACCCAGACGTGTGGCGCTATTGGATCGGCGACGCAGAATGCCTGCAGCAAGTCCTGTTAAACCTGATCGGAAATTCCGTGAAGTTCACGACGTACGGAAAGATCGCGGTGCGGGTCCGCTCCGAAAGCGGGGACCACGCCAGACGAGGACTGAGGTTCGAAGTGGCCGACACGGGTTGCGGCGTGCCTCCCGACAAAGTCGCGGTCATCTTCGAGGCGTTTCAGCAGGCGCAAGGCTCCATGGATCGGTCCTACGAAGGTACCGGGCTTGGGCTGGCGATTGCCCGCACCCTGGTCGAAAAGATGTCCGGCAGGATCTGGGTGGACGAGCGGACCGGGCCCGGTTCCAAGTTCGTATTTACGGCGTACTTCCCAATGGGCACGGAAAAAGCGGTTCGAGAAAGGATGCTCGTCGACAGCTCGGCGCCGGTGGCGCGAGCGGTGGAGGCCGGTACCCGGATTCTACTGGTGGAAGACAATCCCGAGAATTTGATCCTGCTCCGGGCCTGCCTGGAAAATATGTCCCTTGCGCTCGATTTCGCGTCGAACGGTCTTGAGGCGCTTGAAAAACGCCGGAACGGAAGCTACGACCTCGTGCTGATGGACATCCAAATGCCCGTCATGGACGGCTATACGGCTACGCGTGAAATTCGGGCATGGGAGAGGGTGCGTCGGGTGCCGCGCATTCCGATCGTCGCCTTAACAGCCAACGCGCTCGTTGGTGCCAGTACCGACAGCTTGGAAGCCGGCTGCGACGGCCACATCACCAAGCCCGTGGAAAGGAATGACCTGGTGGCAGCCATCGCCAGGTTCGCCAAACGTCCGATCCGTCAAAGCGAGGCCATTCCGGAACCCATCGCGGCCCGCCGCCCGGCCTTCCTGGCCAATCGCCAGCGGGACTTGGCCACGATGCGCGAGGCCCTCTCCGCCGGGGATTTCCTCGTCATTCAAGCCATCGGACACAATTGCAAGGGGATCGGCATGGGTTACGGTTTCCCGGACATCACCAACCTTGGCTCGGCGATCGAAAAGGCGGCCAAAACGCTTGATGCAGATGAATTGCAGGAATCCATTCGGGAGTTCGAACGTCACGTCCAGGCTGCCGCCGGGGCTGATGTCCCGTCTCAAGGAAGGCGGGCTACCGCACTTTAAGCCAGGAGCGCCTGACAGGCGATGCGCGTCAAGACACACGCGGTCATGTGGATGCACGAGGTCATGACGCGAACGCGGATATACGGCGTGGTTATAAGGCGTGGATACAGGCGATAATGGTTATTCCTTGCGCGCAACCTCACCCCAGACCTCACGTGACGACGATATAAACGTTGTTTCTTCGCCCGTGGAAATCGATCTCGCTCTGCTCGAACGGCTCCGCTCGGCAACCGAACTCCTCGAAGCCATCGGCTTCAACCGATCTGTTTTACGAGGCATCCCTGCCGCGGACCGCGAGCGTTTCCACCGCGCTGTCGCGGAGGTTTATAATCCGGATCCGATCGCGCGCCGGCGCATGGTGCGAGCGGCCGGGCGGGAACGCACCGCCAAACGCGCGGGACAGGTGGATGCCGTGCTCGAGGAGACCGGGATCCGGACCTCGCGCCGCAAACCCGTTTTTACGACCCCCAATATTTTTCCTCCTCCGGATTTTGTGCAAAAGGATCACGAGCCGGAAGATGGAATGACGCCAGCGCAGGAATGCACGGAAGTAATCGATCCGCAGCACTGCTACGTCTGCAAGCAAAAATTCTCGGCCGTCCATCATTTCTACGATCAGATGTGTCCACCGTGCGCGGAATTCAACTTCCACAAGCGCACCGAGCTGGCCGACCTGAGCGGCCGCGTGGCGCTTCTCACCGGCGGACGCGTGAAGATCGGTTATCAGGCCGGGCTCAAGTTGCTGCGCGCCGGAGCGCGGCTGATCGTGACCACGCGGTTCCCTCGCGATTCGGCGCGGCGCTACGCCCAGGAACCGGATTTTGACGGGTGGGAAGATCGGCTTGAAATCTTTGGACTGGACCTGCGTCACACGCCCAGCGTGGAAGCGTTCTGCACACGATTACTCGAAAGCCTTCCGCGGCTCGATTTCGTGATTAATAATGGATGCCAGACCGTTCGCCGCCCGCCGGAATTTTATGCCCACATGATGGAGGGAGAGAGGGCGGCGCTCCTGGACATGCCGGCGAACGTACGCCGGCTCCTGCGGATGCATGACCCCGCCGACCTTCCCCCTTTCGCCCTGGCCCAAAACGGAGGGAGGGGCGAATTCCATCGCGGAGGGAACGGGGGACTACTGGCCGCCGAGCTGTCCCAGGTTGCCCTGCTCGCCGAGGATTTTCTGGAGCAGAAACACCTGTTTCCCGAAGGCCGTCTCGACCAGGATCTGCAGCAGGTCGACTTGCGGGGTCGAAATTCGTGGCGGCTTTTGATGGCCGAAGTGTCCTCGGTCGAACTGCTCGAAGTGCATTTGATCAACGCCGTCGCGCCGTTCATTATCAACGCCCGCCTAAAACCCCTGATGTTGCGCACGCCGGAGCGCGATAAACACATCGTCAATGTGTCCGCGGTCGAAGGTCAGTTTTACCGGAACCGTAAGACCACGCGCCATCCGCATACCAACATGGCAAAAGCCGCGCTCAATATGATGACGCGCACCGCGGCCACGGACTATTACGGCGACGGTATTCACATGAACTGCGTGGATACGGGATGGGTGACGGACGAAGATCCGGTGGAGATCGCGGCGCGGAAGATCGTGGAGCAGCGCTTTCACCCGCCGCTCGATATCGTGGACGGCGCCGCACGCGTCCTCGATCCCATCATCCACGGCGTAAACACAGGCGAACACGTATGGGGGCAATTCTTGAAGGATTACCGCCCGACGGACTGGTAAATACCGCCGTCATCACCCAACCAGAGCCTCCCGGCTTGAGCCTGATTTATAAGCTGCTCGCTGGCGGGGAGAGCCGGGTGCCCCCGGAACCTGCCCATAATCCCGGCAAGACTGCTATGATGCCCGCATGCAAATCCGCGCTTCCCTCAAGATGGTCAAGCTCGGCTACGTTCTTTCCCTGCTTTTGGCCGCTGGCATCGCGGTATATCTGCTGACGATTCGCGATCAGGCGGAGCGAAATCCGCGGATGTGGGGCTTGCTTGTCGTTCCGGCGCTGCTCATGTTCTTCGTCATGATCCGGCACATTCGGCGGAGGCTCACCAAGCTCGTTATCCTGAACGACCGCTTGCGCTACGAATCCGGATTGTTTTCCAAGACGACGCGTACGATAGAGCTGGCCAAAGTGCAGGATGTCCGCGTGGATCAGACCCTGGGCCAGCGGATGCTGAAAATCGGCGACTTGTCCCTCGAGACGGCGGGCGGGACCAGTCGCATCGTCATGCTCTCCATTGACCGGCCGCAGGAAGCCGCCGATCACATCCTCGAATTATCGAAGTCTCGCCATTCAGGCGCGGGATTGGAAGGGTCTCGGGCTGCGGAGGTTCCTCGGACTGGGGAGGTTCAGGGATCTTGACGATCGTTGATCCAAATTCCTCCGGTTTGGCACGGCAGATGCCTTAATAAAGCCACACGCCGTTGCGCTTCCCGCCGCAGCCAGTCTGATCGGCTGCTTTCAAACGCGGCAACGGCACATCGAGCTTTCGAAGTTCCCGGGGAAGCAAGTCGCGCTTTAGAAAACCTCGCGAAAAACCGAGGCGAACCGCACGGATTTACGCAATACCATCGATCCAAGGCCCTGCCCGGTCGCGGTGTCGGGTCATTCTCCACATTTTCCCGATCGCGCGAATATACAAAAACAACCGTTCGGCGATCGCCGTGCAAGTAATTTTCGGAGTTTGCTATGATATACACCCAGCCGGAGGCTTCCACGCGAGAGCCATGGTCGCAACTCGCACCGCACTTGAGCTGTCTGCACCTCCTGGCCCCTTTTGTTTCCGTCTTTCTGCCAGCCTGTCGTCGAGGCACAGGGGATTATAGGTTCCGCTGAGCGCATTCATTCGCGCGAAGCACCATAGAACGATCGTCAGGAACGCTGTGACGGTTGGAGAGGTTGAGGGGGATCGCATGGACTCTGCTCAAAATCACGCATATCGGGGGGTGGCGAAGTGGGATTATCACGCTCCGCAAAGTTCCGCAACGGCGCCGAGGTCGGTTGCTCCTCCGGCCTCAACGGCGACAGCAAGGAAGGTGGCGGATTTGTTCGGCCTTGCCGGCATCGAGATTGGCGGCGGCAGGCCCTGGGACCTTCAGGTTCGCGACCGTCGTTTTTATAAGAGACTGCTCTCGGGAGGAAGTCTGGCAGCGGGTGAATCTTTCATGGATGGCTGGTGGGACGCGGAGGCTTTGGATGAATTATGCACCAGAGTTCACCGTGCCGACCTGGCGTCGAAAGTCGGAAAGTGGGAGACGATGTGGCTTGCCTTGAATGGACTCGTCTTCAACCGCCAGACGAAATCGCGGGCTGCGGAAGTGGCGCAAGAACACTACGACCTCGGCAATGACCTTTACGAAGCCATGCTGGATCGGCGGATGCAATACACCTGTGGATACTGGAAGGACGCTACGACGCTAGAACAGGCCCAGGAGAACAAGCTCCGTCTTATTTGCCGAAAAATCGGACTGGAACCCGGAATGACTGTCCTCGAACTAGGAGGAGGTTTTGGAGGCTTGGCGCGCTTCATGGCTTTGGAGTACGGCTGCCGTGTCGTGAGCTACAACATTTCGAGGGAGCAGGTGGCGTATGGCCGGCAATGGTGCCGGAATCTGCCCGTCCGATTCGAACATAAGGACTACCGCGAAGCCGCGCTCGAATCGGAACTCTTCGACCGCGTGGTTTCCGTGGGGCTTTGCGAGCACATCGGCCGCAAGAATTATCCCACATTCCTTTCGTTAGCTCACCAGAAATTGAAGGCCGGCGGATTGTTCCTGCTCCACACCATCGGCAGCAATGTGTCCTTGGCCTGCACCGATCCCTGGGTGGACAAATACATCTTCCCTAACGGAATGATTCCTTCGATTGCGCAACTGGGTAAGGCGATGGAAGGGATGTGGGTCGTGGAAGACTGGCATAATTTCGGTCCGGATTACGACAGAACGCTGCTGGCATGGTGGCAGAACTTCGACCGTGCGTGGCCGGTGTTGCAGCAGAAGTATGGCGAAAGGTTTTATCGCATGTGGAAGTACTATCTGCTGGGATGCGCCGGCGGTTTTCGAGCGCGCACACTCCAACTATGGCAAGTCGTCTTATCCAAGGGCGATGTCCATGCGTATGCGCCGGTAAGATAGCCCCATGAACCAAATCGCGGAGCACGCCACACGGCGTGCTGTGCTTCTCGTTGAGTTTCACGCCGCCAGGTCCTCGGGCGTGCCGATTGGCTTGCAGAAAACAACTTCGAACCTGTTTCGGCGTCGGGAGCGGACTGCGAGGCACAAGCTGGACGTGCGGTCTTTCGACCACGTGCTGCGCGTCGATCCGCAGCGGATGATTGCGGACGTCGAAGGCATGACCACCTACCAGGCACTGGTGGATGAAACACTGCGTCACGGGTTACTCCCGGCGGTCGTGCCGCAATTGAAAACCATCACCGTGGGCGGCGCAGTCAGTGGTTTGGGTATCGAGTCGTCCTCGTTCAAGTATGGTCTGGTGCATGAAACCATCGACGAGATGGAAATCCTGACCGGCAATGGTTCCCTCATAACCTGCTCCCCTTGCAAAAACCAGGACCTTTTCTTCGGATTTCCGAACTCTTATGGCACGCTCGGCTATGCGCTCCGTCTTACCGTACGCCTGGTTCCGGCCAAGCCGTTCGTTCACTTGACGTACACGAAGTTCTCGGAATCGCGCGAATTTTTTGCCCGTACCGAACAGCTTTGCGACCAGGGATCTGTTGATTTTCTGGATGGCGTGATCTTCTATGACGGAGAGATGTACGTCAATCAGGCCGTCTTCTCGGACGAAGCACCGCACGTCAGCGATTACACATTCATGGATATTTACTACCGGTCCATTCCACGAATGAGGAACGACTGGCTCACCTCGAAGGGCTATATCTGGCGTTGGGACACCGATTGGTTTTGGTGTTCCAAGCACTTTGGTATGGAGACGCCGGCGATTCGGTTTCTCGCCAAACCGGCGCTCAATTCGCGAACTTATCAACGCCTGATGCGGCTCTCCCAGAGGCTTTTGCCTGTTTCCACAACGGCTGAATCCGTAATTCAGGACGTTCAGATTCCGATCGAGAATGCGCCTTTGTTCTGGGATTTCTTGCGTGCTGAGATCGGCATCACGCCGGTTTGGATATGTCCGTTCCGAAGCTCGGGTCAGACCTACGATCTCTGCGGACTAAATGCAAATCGTCTCTATATAAACTTCGGCTTCTGGGATGTTATCCCGACGACTTATGAGGGCGGCCATCATAACAAACTGATCGAAAACAAAGTCACTGAACTGGGGGGGACAAAGGGATTATACTCGGCGTCTTATTACGACAAAGAAACTTTTTGGCGCATGCACAATAAGCCGCGTTACGACGAACTCAGGAATACTTACGATCCAGCCGGGATCTTCCCGGACCTGTATGCCAAATGCGTCGAACGCAAATAAACCCGCTCCTGGCCGGTTTTCAGACGGTCAGGGTTTGCGTCGTTCCTTCGACTCGCTTGCCGCGAGTTGTTTGGCAGTGGGCAGTTGCGAAGCATCCCATCCGCCTCCTAATGCTTTGATCAACTGAACGCTCGCCACGATACGTTGCATGCGAAAAGTTACGGCCGCCTGCTGGTCGGTCAGCAAGACGGTCTGGGCTGTAATCACATTCAAGTAAGGATCGAGCCCGGCCTTGTATCGGACCTCGGCTTCCTGCAGGCTTCTCCCGGCGGATTCGATTGCGGAATCCTGTTGCTCGATCACCTGGGTGAGGATTCTGAGCGCGGCCAGGTTATCTTCCACTTGTTGAAACGCCGTGAGCACCGTCTCCCGGTAATTCGCGACGGTTTGATCATAAGTCGCCTGGTACTGCTGGACCGTGGCCTTGCGCAATCCCGCATCGAATAGCGTCTCCGCGAGGCTCGGGCCCACGGACCAAATCCGGCTGGGCCACGTGAACCAATTTGCAATCGAGATGCTTTCAAGGCCGGCCGTGGCGCCTAGCGTGATCGCAGGATAGTACGCCGTCTTTGCCAGACCAATCTGTGCGTTAGCCTGCGCGACGGAACGTTCGGCAGCCGCGATATCGGGGCGGCGTTCCAGAAGCTGGGCAGGGACACCCAACGGAATCGACGGAGGTTCCGCCTTCAAGGCTTCCGCGGACAGAGTAAAGGCCGACGCCGGCTGGCCAATCAACAGTGCGATGGCATGTTCATATTGAGTGCGGAGAACGCCGAGATTTGTGTCCTGCGCTTGCGCAGCTTTCCACTGAGCTTCCGCTTGCGCGACAGCTTCATCGGCGCCCAAGCCGGACTTGAGTAGGTCCCGATTCAGATCAAGCGCTTCTTGATATGCGATTACGGTAGAGTCGAGCAGTTGCTTCAGCGCGTCCTGTGCACGCAGCTCATAGAAGTCGGTGGCAAGGTCGGATTGCGCGGAGAGGCGTACGTTTTCCAAATCCGCCACACTGGCCTGCGCTGCGAATGTGTTCGATTTCACCGTGTTTCGAACGCGGCCCCACAGGTCGGGCTCCCAGGAAGCTTCGAGCGGCAGCGAATACGTTGGGAACGCGATGCCAATCGGCTTTCCAAACCCTGTCGATATGCGTGTATTCGTGATGCTCGGGTTGGCCGTGACCGTGGGAAAATACTGCGTGCGGGCTTCGCGGATCAAGGCACGGGCGGCTTGGACGGCGGCTGCCGATGCGGCGATGTTCTGATTCGAAATACTGACCCTCTCTTCTAGCGCGTTCAACTGAGGATCTTTATATGCTTCCCACCACTTCCCTCGCGACGCACCGTCGCTTGGTTGTGCTTGTTTCCACTCTCCGTCTATGTTCGGCGCCCCGACTTCTTTATACGCGGGCGGGACCGGCGCCGAAGGTCTGGCGTACTGCGGGCCGATGTTGCAGGCGGCCAGCAACACTGTTATCGCCGCGAGACTGATCCTCGCCGCGCGCGAAGCGATCCGATAAGTCTCTCTGGGCATAGTTCATTCCCCGATAAAGATGTCGACCAGTTGACCTGGATAGACGATCAGGTCTTTGGGCTGTTGAAGCCGGAAAATAACCGGGAGGACCCTGACGTCCACTCGTTCCAGCCTCTGGTCGGAGAGCTCGATTTTAGTAGATATGTTTGGCTGCACCCGGACGAACTCGAGCGGGACCTTGACGTTGGACCCGCGGATGGACATCTGAGCCTTTATCTTGGACGGAGGGGGAAGCCGAGGCACCAGAATTTCGTCCACGTAACAACGCACGTTCAAATGCGCATGTGGACTTCCCAGCACGATCACGGGGTCCATGCCCTGCGTGTAGGTGTCGTAAGCGCCTTGCGTCGAGGCGAAACTTCCTACTGTCGGATTGATCGCCAATACGATTCCATCTTTTGGCGCGCGGAGAGTGTACTTGGCAAGGAGCGCGCTCGCGGACAGATAAGATTTGTAAAGCGCGTTGTACGTCCTTTCCTGGTTGTTGATATCGTAAATCCAAGCCCCCGCTTTGGTCAGGTCGCGTTGCTTCTTGGCTACATCGAGGTTGGTTTTTGCCGTGAGCACCGCATTTGCCGCGCTGTCCAATGCGTCTTTACTGATGGATTTCGGATTCAAATCGTAAGCGGCTTGCTGCTTATCCAACTCATCCTGAGCCGTTTTCAAGGCGGCCTGCGTGGCCACGACCTGGGCCTCGTTCACGTCCAGAATTTCTTGTCTTGGCTGAGCCTTCAGTTCATTCAGAAGAGTAAACGCGGCCTCCGATTGGGATTTCAGTTGTTCGACCGTCGCGCTCTGGATGGAGTCGTCGAGCAGCAGAAGAGGCGTCCCCGCTTTCACTTCCTGACCCTCCGTCACGAGGATCTGTTTCACCGTGCCCAGCACCTCCGGGTAAATGTTGATGTTCTCGCCGCTCGGCTGATCGCTTTCCACGATGCCTTCCGCGTAGATGCCATGCGGATAAGGATTCGTTGGCGGACTAAAAGCCGGCGGCAGAGCAGGCTGTTCGATCGCGGACATATAAGCGACTACACCTCCGGCAACAAGGCCGATGAAGGATAAAACAAAGATTACCTTCCTCACATGTTGCCTCCCTTCTCATATCCAATCAGCCGGCCGTCCTCCATCTTCATAATCCGCGTGGCCAATTCGTAGATTCTCGCATCGTGGGTGACGATCAGGATGCACCGCTTATCATTCAGAACGTTCTGCTGCACAAACTTGACGATGCCGTGGCCGGTGTCGCCGTCCAGGGACGCCGTGGGCTCGTCCATGATCAGGATGTCCGGTTGCCCGACAATGGCGCGGGCGATGGCGACGCGCTGCTGTTCTCCTCCGCTCAGTTTCACCGGCGGGAGCTCCGCGCGGTTCTTTAAGCCGACGATGTCCAGGTACTTGGTGGCCTCGACGATCGCTTTGTTCCAGTCCTCTCGCTTGAGGATCAATGGAATCGCCACGTTTTCGGCCGTGGTCAACCGGGGGAACAGATGATAGTCCTGGAATACGAAACCGATCTTGTGCAGGCGGAAATCAGCGAGTTTATCGCCGCTCAGCTTCCAAATGTCCGCTCCTTCCACGGTGACGCTGCCGGAATTCGGCCTGAGAATCCCTGAGAGCACGCTCAGCAATGTCGTCTTCCCGCTCCCGGACGGCCCCACGATGTACAGCATTTCGCCAAAATAGGCTTCGATGCTTACATCTTTTAGGGCTTGTGTCCTGGCCTCGCCTTCGCCGAACCACTTGCTTACTCCCGTTGCTTGAATCGCTGGCTCAGGCATATCGTCAACCTCGGAAAACTTCGAACGGCTCGATTCGCAACACCCTGCGGACCCCGAAATAGCTCGAAACGGCGGCGATGACCACTACCATCACGAAGGCCAGCCCAAGATTCCAATAAGTAATCAGCGCGGCATAGTCCGGAAGCCGCAGTTTGGCGAGATAGATGGTCAGAGCACACAGTCCGATTCCCAAACCGTAGCCCGTGAGGGCCGTGAAGCTGGCCTGGAACAGAATCATCAGGATCAATTCGCGGCTTTTTGTCCCCATCGCTTTGAGGGCGCCGAACTTCTCAATGTTCTCCAGGACAAACGTGTAGAAGGTCTGACCCGAAATGGAGAGGCCGACGATAAAGCTCATCACGGTCATGATCAGGAGATTCATCCCGAGGCCGGTCTGGTACATGTAAAAGTCGCTGATGCGGGCCATGAACTCGTCCTTCGTCAATGCCAGGTAACCGAGCGCCTGTGCCTGTTGCTTGATATGGGCAACATCCGCGGGACTCTTGGGTTCGACCAGAATGTAGGAGATGGTAAAGCGCGGATTCGGAATGTATTGAAGTGCCCTTTCATAAGTTGTATAGAGTGTCGGGATACCAAAAAGTCCGCTGCTGGCAACCTGCGCGATGCCAACAACCACGCCCCGGTGCTCATTCAGCTCAAATTCCGTTCCCACATCCGGATTGTTCATTTTGTGAAACTCGGTGTCTTTGACCACGATGAAACCGTTTTCGCCGTATATGTCTTCGATCTTGCCTTGGAGCAGTCGCGGACGGCCGAATAGGCTGGTGTCGTCCAGTCCCACTACGCTCGCTGCCTGGTAGGTGCCATTGGCAAGCTTTACGAGGGCAGACCCGGAATAGACGGGCACGGCATAACTGACGCCGTGGATGCTGCGCGCCGCGTCCAGCACGTAATCCGGCATGCCGATCGTGTTCGCGACCGTTTGCACCGATGGATCCATAATCCAAATGGACGCGCCGAGATTGATGACCGTCGCGGACGCCCGCTTCAGGACCCCGGCAAACAACGAAGTCATTGCGATCATGAGAAAAACGGCAAACGTGATTCCCACAATGAGCGCCGTAAATTTCGCCTTGTCGTTGACGAGGAGCTTATAGGCGAGTTTTAGAATTCCAGTCATTCGAGTCGCCTTTCACTGATGACGATGCACTTGTTCTGCCAGTGCCATTCCCAGTGCAATCCATTGTTACGTAAGGAGTTATAAAGGCCCCGCCGGGAAGGCTCTGCGCCAAATGACGCATTTTCGTGCCTCAGTCATCGCCTCGCGATAGGGTCTCCGAGTGGATGAGAAGCGGCCATCTAGCGCGGGCGATCGCGGATGGCGGAGGCGAAAGAAACGGGAAAATCGCATGGAAATGGAAGAGGATGTGCCCGATGTCTTTAGCACCAAGCACATCCTGAGAGCTCGAAACTAGTACGCTCGACTAGCGGTGCCGTCCGCCTCCAAAACCGCCAAAACCGCGCCCGGAAGGAGCGACGCTTCTCGGGATTCCCGGCGTCACGCCCCGCTGTTGAAATTCATTCTGGCGCGTTTGCCCGAACGATCGCGACTGCCGTTGCTGCTCGAGACCCGGATTGGCAGGTACTTTCTGCCATTGCCCATTACTGTTGGGCGTGGACCAGCCCTTTTGATTATGTTGATAAACCTGCCCGTCTCTGCCCGCGTACATATCAGGACGTCCACCGCTGGGACCCGCGAGTGAGCCGCGTTGCACTCCCGCACGCGGCACCAAGGCGCCCCCTTCCCAATGGTTATAGACGTTCACGTTGTTGCGGATCCACATGGCGTTGGAAGCGCGCCACTGCGGATTCCAATGTTCGGAATACATGCGGTGCGCAAAGGGCGGATTGTGATACCACCAGTAATGGCCCATGGGATGCCAGAACCATCCTCCGCCCCAATAGCTGAATTCGAACCCAAAGCCCCAGGTCCACGGCCAGCCACACCAAAAATCTCCGCAGAGAATTCCTGGATACCACCAACCCGTCCCGAAGACCACCGCGCCGTCGTAAGCATATGCGCCGACATACCCGGGCGTGTAGCCGACATAAACATCTTCCGGAGTTGCGCCGTAAATATACGTGTATCGCACGTGATACAGCGGCGAGCTCGGAGGAATCGTATAGATGACGGCGGGAATCATGTCGGCCACAGTCCATGGCCCGAGCGGAGAATCCGCGACAAACCAGACGGCGTGCTGGACGGCGTAATAGCGTCCCTCTGCGTGAATCACTTCGCTGACGGTGTTGACGGCATACTCCATGCTGGTGCCTTCGATCGGCGCGAACCGCGGCGGCCCATCGTAGTGCACCTGGAGCTTCGCATCTTTGCGCCGCACGGTGGCGGTCTGAGGAATCTGATTGGCGATTACGGCTTCCTTGGCCTGCTGGGTGCCTGGTATGGACGCTAGAACATGCCCCTTGGCGCTTTCCGGCGGAATACGCGAGAAGTCGTGCGGCAGCTTATTGCCGGGCACCCACTCCCACGGTCCATTTGTACTGGCGGCGGCGAACCAGCGGCCGGCCAGCAGAACATAATATCGCTGGGTCTTCGAATCCATGAAGATATCGCCCTCTGCATTCGTCACGTACAGCAGGCTGGTTTTCGCAATGGGGGCATACTGCGGCGCCCCGGCCGTGACTACTAATTCGGCCGGCACGGTGCTCACGTAAACCGTGGGAGGCGCCACGTTCGGGTTGGGGAGCGCGCTAGGCTCTTCCTGATCCTCTTGCTTTTTCACTTGATCTCTTATCGCCATGATTTCTTGCGGCGGATTCGCGGCAGCGCTCCACGGGCCGGTGAGGGACTGCGCCGTCATCCACCAGCGCTCGCCATCCAGATAGAAAGTACCGGCCGCCGGATCGAACAAAAGCAACGCCAGAGTATTCATCACGCGCGTGTAGCGAGTTCCTTCAACCGGCTTGTAAACCGGTTCGCCGTCGATGATGATCAGCACCGCCGGCACAGTACTGAAGATGATCCGCGGGGGTTCGTTCTTCAAAGGAATATTCTCCGCTTGCGTCTGGGCCTGGGTGATCGAGAGATCCGCCAATAGCCGATCCAGCGAAACGTTTTTCGGCCAGTTGGGAACGCTGTCGCGGATCGTCGTGAGCAACATAGGCCGGAGCGATCCGGCGGAAGGAAAGTTCGCTTCCTTGATGTCGATGTCTTCGAGCGTAACGGTCCGCGTTTCACGGTCAACCTCAGTTCGAGCACTCATGACGATCATGCCGAACATCTCTTTGGGATTACCCAGTTGGGTGACCATCACGGCGGAGCGCGCCTCGATCCGATTGTTTTTCCAGGAATCCGCTTGTGGCTGGTACAACAACAGCCGAATCTGGTCCGTGACGATTTCCTTTGGCCAGTTGCCATCGCCACTCGCAGGCGCCTGCGCCATCAGCGATGGAAGAAGGATGGGTATACCCGCGAGCAAAGCCCCACGTAATATTCCGAAGTTCATATTATCCTCGTGCCCCCAATAGGGCACTTCATTTGCCAACGCCGCGTCCACTAAATCAATGGGTTCAAAGTATCCAGGCTCCGCGACGTGAGTCCTTTCACCCAAATCGAACGCTACCGATTGCGTCCGATGCCAGCGGCCGCGCGGTCATGCATTTCAGCGCCGCCTGAATCTGGTAAGAACCACGAAGCGCGGCGCTGGTCCTCAACTGCAAAAATCAGATCGTTAGACTTCGGGATGACGACGGAGAAAGAGGGGGAGATAGCAGAGGTAGGAGGAGCCCGGCTCGCACAACGCGCGGAGCCGGGCTCTCGAGCCAATTTTCTTATGCGACGGCTACATTCGGATGCGCGCGCAAAGCGGACACGGATCGTCCGCGTGTTTGCCACTTCTTCATCCACCAGGGTTCCATGCCGGCTGCCCGAAGCACGGCCACGGCTCGCTCAGGATGCCCCAGATCGCTCCAGCCCGTGAAGCCATTACGCAGCGTAATGAGGCGGCCCGTCTGCGTGGACAAAACCTCGTGCGAAAAATTGACGGCGCAAAATTCATACGCCGGCTCAGGTACGTGGAGCTCCACGCCGGACCACAGCCTTGTCCTGCACAACCGTTCCACCAGATCCGGAACCGCCGCGCGAATCATTTCCAGAAATCCGCGCACGCTTCCCACCATTACGAAGGTGTTCCAGAAAGACCCTCGCTCGATCAATTCCCGCGCGACATGGATGGACGGCTTTTCGCAGAATCCCCGGACGTGAAAGGATTCAGGACAGGCGGGTGCCCCCAGTTCGATCCACCCATATTCGACCTCGGGGCCCTCCGGATGAGCCCCCAGGAGCACCACCGAAGCGGGATTCCGCGCGGCGATGTCGAAGCCGGACTCCAATGCGTCGGTAAACGTTTGATCCTCCGCATAGTGGTGGTCGCAGGGCAGAATCGCCACGAGTGCATCTTCATCCATGCGTTCAATGCTCAGAAGACTGTGCAGAATCGGCGGCGCCGTGCCTTTGTTCGCGGGTTGAATCACGCGCTGGGAAGGATGGATCTCCAGCTCCTCAAGATAAAATTTGCAATGGTCCTTCTTGAACGAAACCAGGGTCTGGTCCCGGGAGATACTCCGTTCCGCCCTTTTGCGCGTCTGCTCCAACAGGGTTTCCTGACCGACCAGGGGACAGAACTGCTTGGGACGGTCGTCGCCACAGATGAGGCGCGTTAATTTCTGGAGCCGTGTGCCGTCTCCGCCCGCGAGAATGACTCCCCAGCGGTGCCCGCGAGAACCGGGACCATCCCGGTGGGGGGCGGCGGAGAGCATTGGTGTCCCTCCCGCCTCCTGCCCCACGAGGATGGCCTTTCCGGAGCGTCCCTCTCTAGGTTTTTCCGTAACACTCCCGGTCATCGGCATGGGCTACGCTTTCGCGGCCGTGGACTTCGCTTCTATCGGCACTTGGCGCGACTTCTTTTCGGACGCTGGCACAGGGACGGATACTTTCAGGACCCCGTCCTGTAACTCTGCTTTCATCTGATCGGTCTTGGCTCCTTCCGGCAGGGCGATCGATCTGTAAAACTGCCCGTAGCTTCGTTCCACGCGATGGTATCCCTCGTGATCTTCCTTGTGCTCGCGCTTTCGCTCGCCTTGAATCACAAGCGCATCGTCCGTTACTTCGACTTTGACTTCCTCTTTCTTTAGGCCCGGCAACTCCGCCGTCACGACCATATCGCCGTTGCAGCGTCGGATATCCACTGTGGGAGACCATGCGTTGAGTTCCCGGCCATCGCCCGTCGCCGGCGCGATTCCCCGGAAGGCCCGGTCCATTTCATCGGAAAACTCCCGCATCAGCGCGAAGGGGTTCATGCCGAACAATCGGCCGAACGGAAGCACCGGGGCGAAGAAATCGCTTGCGGCGCGGACGGGCGCGGTCTCACGTTTGGCGACCGGCTGCTCTTTGGTCACTTTTACTTGTTCCACAGAATGCTCCTTTTTGCGCACACGACGTTGTTCAAGTTTGTTAAATGGTTGTTATTGTGCGAAAGCTCGGCGGGTGGCCAGGCTTCCGAAAACGTCAGGCGGCCGCGGCCGCCACTTGCTTGGCTGCCTTCGGCGCGGTCACCAACAGGATGCCTTTCTCGAGCGAGGCCGATGCGTGATCCACGTCGATCGACGTGGGCAAGTTAATGCGCCGAAATACCTTGTTTTGAGAAAACTCGCAAAAGCAAACGTTCCCGTTGTGGTCTTCGTGAGTGTGAGTGACGTCGGCTTGGATGACCAAGGCGTCCCGCAATGCGGAGACTTGAACGTCCTTGGCGTCGAAGCCCGGTAGTGCTACGCGGGCTCTGAATTCCGTGCCCTCGTCTATAAGTTCGGAGACGGGTAACCATACGGTATCCCGCTCTGCTAGCAGCCAATCTCCCAGGTCGGAACCGCTGCTGCGATCGCGGCTCTGGAAGAGGCTGTACGCCCGCTGCCGGATGATATCCGTGATCGCGGCGATCTTTTCCAGCATCGTCTCCGGCATCGCTACCGGATCCGTGCATTTACTGATCGATATCTGCGCCATTGGAAAACTCCTACGGGTTTGTCGTTCATTTTCCCGGGCCGATTCACGACCTTCCTCGCCAGGAAGTCGCCCCATGTCCTGGGCATGCCTTAGGCCAAACTCAAGGAATCGTAAAGTATTGCCGCAATTACGTGTGCCGTAGAGAGACTGGGTTTATCGCCTCATGCCAACGGTGGACTATGGGTGTGATGCCGCAGGTGGATCGATGTTTCGTCTCGTTCATAAACGTCCTGCCCGAACGTTTCGGTTTCGGAGAACTGTGCTTTCCGCGCCGGGCTACCTTCACGGGTAGGCGAATGCCCGCGGGAGGTGAACTAGGGAATTTCTAGGGGTCGTCCACGCACGAAATGGCCCACAACTCCGGCTTACACGTGAACGCAGTCCGATTTCAACACCGTAGTCACAAATCGCCTTTCGACGCGGCTCCGGAAGTCGGATTCTATGGCCGGTTTCTTAGGAAACCAAGCCTTGTTCGATGGCATGTTTGGTCAATTCGGCCGTCGTGTTTAAGCTCAGCTTTCTCCTGATGTTTTCGCGATGGAAACTGACCGTCTTCACGGAAATACTCAAAATGAATGCAATTTCCTTCGCGCTTTTGCCCTCGGCGATCAGCTGCAGGGTTTCGCGCTCGCGTCCCGTCAGTCGGAGCGTGGCGGCGGCGCGCGACGGATCCGAGAATCGTTCCAGGTGTCCATCCGAGAGGCCCGGGCTCACGTAGATGCGTCCGTTCAGGACGCTCCGAATCGCGTCCAGAAGCTCTTCGCGGGCGGCCGATTTGAGTACGTATCCAGTCCCGCCGGCGTCGAGCGCGGCTTCCAGATACGCCGGGCTCACGTGCATCGTGACAAACACCAGTTTGGTTTTCGGCAGGCTCTTTTTGATTTGCACCGCGGCGTCGATGCCATTCAGTAGTGGCATCGTGATGTCCAGAACGATCAGGTCCGGTTTTAAGCGCAGCGCCGCTTCCACCAGGGCTCGCCCGTCCATAAACGTCCCCTCCACTTGCAGATGCGGATCCAGGAATGCCCGAAGGCCTTCGAGCGTCAGCGGGTGGTCGTCGGCCAATAAGACTCGGGTCTGTTTCATGCGCCGCTCGCGGGGATCGGGACTTCCACTGCAATCCGGGTGCCGTGCCCCGGCCGCGCGTCGATGGTCAGCTTGCCCTTTACCGATCGGGCACGTTCCTCCATGCCGATCAATCCGAGCCCGCCGTGCCCTTTGGCCGCCCGCGGGTCGAAACCGGCGCCATCGTCCACTACTGCCAATACGAGAGTCTTCTCCCGGAAGACGAGCGTGACCGAAACGTGTTTCGCGCCCGCATGTTTCTTTACATTCTCCAAACTCGCTTGCGCGATGCGGTACAAACACGAGGCGAGTTCGCGGGCGACAGGGCCGGGCAGGACGCTGTTCGAGAATTCGAGCGCAATGTCCGGATTTTGTTCGGAGAACTCATTGCACAGGGCTTTCAGAGAAGCCACCAGACCCAAGTCATCGAGGACCAGGGGGTGCAACTCATAGGCGATGTGGCGTGTTTCCTCCGACGCCTTGACGGCGCGCGCCTGAAGTGCTTTGAGGCGCTGCTTCGTGTCCTCGGCGGGCGGTAAATCGGCCACCAGTCCGCCGATTTCGAAGGCCAGGGAAGCCAGTTGCTGGCAGATTTGGTCGTGCAACTCGCGCGAAACTCTGCGGCGCTCCTCTTCCTGCACTGTCAGAATACTGGCCGCCAGAGCTTGCACTTCCTGTGCGTGAGATTGCATGGCTTGCTCCAGGTACCTCCGCTCGGTAACGTCCTCGAGAGCGATCAAAATCGTCTGCGTCGTGTCGATCTGCCGAGCATTCAGGAGCAGATGCCGGCGGCCGATCTCTGGAAACTCCTGGTCCAGTTCAAAGTCTTCAATCTGCGCGCCGTTGGGGAGAACGTCCCGCAGGAGCTTGCGCACCCGGGGAGCATCCCATCGGACACCGCCCACGCCAAAGAAAGGCTCGCGCTCAATGTTGGGGAGCGCCACACGAAACAAATCGCAGAAGCTGCGGTTCGCCGTCAGCATTCGCCACTCGGAGTCCACCACCACCAGGGCCTCGTGAACGGTTTCGACCACGGCCCGTGCATAGTCGCCCGATTTCTGGGCCTCGTCCCGCGCGCGGTAGATCGCATCCGTATCCAGCATGACCAGAAGCACGCCTTCGATCCGGTTGTCGCTGGTCTTATACGGCCGCATGCGCAGTAAATACCGATGGCCATTTCGGTCGTTTACTTCGCGCTCGATCAAGCGTCCTTGACCGATCGCCTCCGAAAGCAGTTCCTGCCAATTGGCGACATTCAAACTGGAAGCGATGTTGCTGAACGGACGTCCCACGTCGGCGGGGATCAGGTTCAGCAAGGCGCCCGCCACCGGTGTGAAACGCCGGATGCGCAATTCGGCATCCAGAACCAGCACGGGAATATCGACGCCCACCAGCAGGTTGTTCAGGTCGTGCGTCAGAACCGCCAGTTCGCTGTTGTGATGCTGTAATTCGTGGTTGAGGGTGATGAGTTCCTCGTTGGAGGATTGCAATTCCTCCTTGGCTGTTTCCAACTCCTCGTTGGTGCTCTGGAGTTCTTCGTTGCTGGAGAGGATTTCTTCGTGGGCTACCTTCATTTCCTCTTCCGAGGATTCCTGTTCCGCAACCAGGCTACGCAGTTGTTCCCGGGCGGCCGCTAATTCCCGTTCGATCTTCCGTATATTTCCGGCCGTCTGTTTCTCGCCTCTGTCGGATTTCCTTTCTTTACCCGGGCTCGCCGGATGAGCCGCCGCTTCCAGCTTTTGAAACACTACCAACAGATCTTCTTTGCCGTTGCGCTTCCCGAGTGGTCGAACCTCCAGCCGCACGGCGGCGGGCTCGCCCTCATGCTCGAACTCCACGCGGTCCCTGCGGGCGGCGGCGCCCTTTTTTCTGGCTTCCTCGATGGCCGTGCGCAGATCCACCATGAATTCGGGGCGCACCATCTTGAGCAGATGAAAACTGGGCGTTCCCGTGGAGAGCGCCATGTAGGGACTGGTGTCGCCTTGAATATGTCTGATGTGCAGATCCGCATCGACAATCAGAGCGGGCGGCGCATAGTGCGCCAGCAGAGCCCCTTCCGCTTCCTTCCGGAAATCGATGGCCGCACCCGGCGCCGCAATTCTTTGTGGAAGCGCCTCCGGCCCCGCAGGGCGGCCGGAGCTTATAGGGAGCTTCCCGAAAGGAGCCGCTGCAGGCTTGCGTACGAAGATCCGATACTTCCTGTCCACCACCGTGAAGGCTTCGGAATATTCGCTGATGGATTCGGAGGTTCCCAGGAAAAGAAAGCCCCCCGGCTTCAGCGCATACTGGAATATCGACAACGCTCTCCTTTGTAGCGGCGGGCCGAAGTAGATCAGCACGTTCCGGCAACTGATGAGATCCAGCCGGGAAAACGGCGGATCCTTGCCCAGGTCGTGGCGCGCAAAAACGCATAGATCGCGGATGAACTTTTGGACCTGATACCCGCTCTCCGTCTTGACGAAAAATCGCTTCAGGCGCGCGGGAGAAACTCCGTTCACCGCCGCCTGCGTGTAAATTCCAGCGCGGGCATGCGTAACCGCGCGCTCCTGGATATCCGTTCCGAAGATCTGAATCGTAAGGCGATGGGCGCGGTCTCCCAATTCCTCGAGCAACAACATGGCGATCGAATAGACTTCCTCGCCCGTGGAGCATCCAGCCACCCAAATACGGATCGGATCGTCGGGACCTCTTTTCAGCCCTAACTTCGCCAGCACCTGCTTTCGCAGCGCCTGAAAGCACGCCGGATCGCGAAAGAAGCTGGTCACGTGGATGAAAATGTCGTCTGCCAGGGCCTGGGCCTCCGTAGAGTCCTCCGTCAGGACCTGCGCATATTTCCGCAACGATCCGATCTTTTGCAGCGCCATCCTCCGCGCGATGCGCCGGCGGACGGTCGCCTGTTTGTACAGGCGGAAATCCACGCCCATCGCGGCCCGGAGGAGCAGGCAAAGTTTGTCCAGTTCGCCGCCTTCCGGAACTTCCCGCGCGTCCACCAGGTACGGATGGCGCCCAATGCGCGTCAGTTCGGTGGCGATGCGCTTGGGCGATAGAACGAAATCGACGGATCCGGCGGTGATCGCGCTCATCGGCATCGCGGGCCATTGGGCCGTTTTCGGATCTTGCGCGAAGGTCACGCCGCCGGCTGCCTTGATCGCCTTCAGTCCGTAGGTGCCGTCCGATCCTGTACCCGAAAGAACCACGCCAATCGCCGCGCTGCCCTGCTCCTCCGCTAACGCGATCGAGAAATCGTCGATCGGGCGTTGCAGCCCGGAGAGTTCCGATCGGGGAGCCAGCCGAAGGACTCCCTCCCGGATGGTCATGTTCTTGTTGGGAGGAATGACGTAGACGTGGTCCTGCTCGGCGGCAATTCCGTCCGAAACCTCGCTAACGGGCATGGCGGTGGTTTTCGACAAAAGGGCGGTCAGCGCGCTTTCATGCTTGGGCTCCAGGTGCTGGATCAGCACGAAAGCCATCCCGGTTTGAGGGGGCAACGCTTTCAGGAGTCCCGTGAATGCCTCTAACCCCCCGGCCGAAGCGCCGATCGCTACGACGGGGAAAGGGAGCCCCGGGCGCACGCCGAGGGCTGCATCCCCGGTTTCGGCCCTGGCAATTGCGGTTCTTGCGCGATGTCTCCGGGGAGGGGACGCGGCTCTTTTTCTGCCGTCGCCGAAAGTTTTTGCCATTTCCGAAACCGTCCAGAATGCCCCCGGCCTCTGGCCCAGTATGTGATCGAAGATACCACGTCCGCCGGCAAGTGTCGGACAAGCAAGTTCGGCTCTTGCTTGAGCAGGCTATTTCTTGAGCCGCTGCTTCTTTTCGACTAGAACCTCATTTGGATCCTGATTCGAAAAACATCTTGTTCGATAGACGCGATTTCTCTCCCCAAGGAGCCTCCGGTGCTCGCTCGCTGTTATGATGACGATGCATGTGGCTGCGGCGTTCTCGGTGCCTGGTCGTCCTTACGATCGCCTGCGCTCCTGGCGTCGTTCGCGGCCTCGCGCAGGATCGGGTCTCGTGGGAAGCCGTCGATTTGGACGCGGCTCTTTCGCTGGACCGCCTTGCCGCGCAGCTCGCGGCGAAGCGCGTGGTGTTTATCGGCGAGACTCATGACCGTTACGATCATCATCTGACTCAGCTTGCCATCATCAGGCAACTCCACCAGATAGACCCCAATCTGGCGATCGGAGTGGAATATTTTCAGCAGCCTTTTCAACCGCAGGTGGACGATTACATCGCGGGACGAACGAACGAAGACGAATTCCTCCGGGCCGCCCAATATTTTCAAGGCTGGGGCTACGATTATCGTCTGTACGCGCCGATTTTTCGATTCGCCCACGAGCAGCACATTCCGGTACGCGCTCTCAATGTACCTACGGCCCTGCCTTCGGCCGTCTTTAAGTCCGGCCTCGCGGGACTCCCTTCTGCAGAGCTCACGGAACAGCAACGCGCGTACCTGCCTAAGGAAATCGTTCCCGCCGATCAGGATTACAAGACCCGGCTCCGTCCGGCGTTTGCAGGGCACGGGTCGGCAAAGCCCGAGGCCTTCGATCATTTCGTCGAAGCCCAGCTCGTGTGGGACGAGGGCATGGCCGAAAGCGCCGCCGCGTATTTGAACGCAAATCCGGGCCGGCGCATGGTGATCCTCGCCGGGTCGGGACACGTGGCGTTCGGCTCCGGCATTCCTAAACGTCTCGAGCGGCGTACCAAGGCGACCTATGCGATCGTGCTCAGCAACGGCGAGGATGTGGAACCGCATATGGCGGATTTTCTTGTCCTCGGCAAGAAGCAGGAACTGCCGCCGGCTGGCGTTCTGGGCGTCACCCTCGAAGAGAAATGTGGAGGAGAAGAAAGGAGCGGATCGGAGGAAGGAAAAGGCTGCGGCATCCATTCGCTGAGTCCGGACGGCGCGGCCGAAAAGGCGGGACTGAAGAAAGGAGATGCCTTGTTGGAGATCGACGGTCATCCGATCCGCGGCATCGCCGACCTGCGAATCGCCCTATGGGAAAAAAAACCCAGAGACCGCGTTCGGGCCAGCGTGCGTCGCAAGCACGCCGCCGCGCGCTCTTACGAAATCGAGCTGACAGCTCCGGCAAAACCCGCGGGAAAGTCGTAAACGAACGTCATTTCCTGGGCTGGGGTCGGACGGTCCGAACGGAAAGCTCGATGCGATCGCCGATGGGAATTTCCACGGAGACGTATCCGCTGCCGGGATTGCGCACATAGGCCAGATATGGCTTGTGGATCTCCGGGAACAGATCCAAGTCGTCCGCCACGACCAGTGCACCCGGTTCGAGCGCCGGCTCCAGCAGGTTGAGTACAGGCAAATAAAGCCTTTTCCAGCCATCCAGGAAGAGAAACGTCACGCCGCCGGTGACATCTCGAAGCGTCTCGAGTGCGTCGCCCTCGCGTAAGTTCACGTAGTCGAGCAACCCCGCGGCACGCAGGTTTTCGCGCGCTTTTTGCGCCTTGCCCGAGTGGAGTTCGGTGGCGATCACGCTGCCTTCTCCGCGGTCCCGAATCGCCGCCGCCAAATAGATGGTCGAAATTCCCAGGGAACTCCCAAACTCGACCACCGTGCCTCTGGTTGCCCGCGCCAGCGCATACAGAAGGCGTCCCGCGTCCGGGGGAACCGGAATGTAAGCTTGGTCGAGCAGGTGGGCCATCTCATCGTCGGCCTTGTCACCCATGCCGGCGAGCAGAGGAGGATCCACTCTATCGGCCTCGGAGTGGAGGGCGTCGAGAACGCGGCTCACGGCGGGATCGTGCAGTGAAGATCTCATCGCTACTACGATACGGCATCTCGCCGTGCAGGATTCAAGGCAGGGAGGAAAAGGGAAAGTGGATCAACAGGACGCTATTTCTCAACTAGGACGCCTATTTTAGGTTGCTCTCGGGGGAGACGCTCTGCGATCTCAAGGACTCCGCGAAGAACACCGATGGACTGCCGACGACACACGGGCTTGCGTCGATTGTCACGGAAACGTAACATGTTCGTCATTGATCTGTAATTTGGACAGAGTTTGCGGCCGATAGAAATCTAACGGAGGGCCAAGTGATCCACATAGCTTCCCCGCAGACATTCCGCCTCGCGGCGCTGATTCTGGGGGCTCTCCTTGGCGCAACCCGAATAGCCGCGCAGAGCGCCCCCGATAATCCAGGGCTGATCCATAAACCAACTTCCGCTACCGGGCTTGGTTCGGCGGGAGTGGATAGCGGCCCCGCGCTGGGCGCCCGGGCCGCGCCCAGCGTTGGACAAGACGCGATCTCGGTCGACGTCCTCCGACATCCCATCCCCGAAAAAGCGCGCCGCATGCTTCGCAGAGCGCTGGAAACGTTCAATTCCGGCGACTACGAAGCAGCCCGGGAACAACTACTGGAAACGCTCGCCAAATACCCCGATTCGGCGGCGTACGTCCACAGCGTCTTGGGAGTCATCTACGTGAAAACTTCCCGTTTTACCGACGCCGTAAACTCATTCGAGCAAGCCGTTTCCTTGCTGCCGCATGATGCGATGACGCACTATAACTTCGGCCTCTCGCTGGCCTGCGCCGGGGATTTCGACCGCGCCGCACAGGAAGCGCGCCGGGCGCTGGAACTGGATGCGAAGAACGCGTCGGCGCAGACCCTCCTGAGCCTGCTCCTCGGTCACAAGCAGTCCGCGACGGAGCATCGCGACCCCACGCAGGCTCCTCCTCGAACCGAAGCCGCCTCACGAAGCGAGGGGCATTCTAGGAACTAATCGGATCGGGCCGGCGGAGAGAAGTCGGGGCCGCGCCTCAAGCCCCCCTGCGAGGTTTCGCCGCGTCTGAGTTTCCTCAGCCCGTTGAGTTTCTTGGGCCCTTTGAGTTTCTTGGGAATGTCGTGGCGCACACTTGCACAAATGGCAGGTGCATTCGCTCGGAACGTTCTTGGGTTGTTTCAACACAAGACCGTTGTACTGTACGCCGATTTCGGCCTGATCTTGCGCTGGTTACAAAACTGTTAAACCTGACGTTCTCCCGCGAGATGAAATCAGGTGTACCGCAACGCAAGAACCGTGATGTCATCGTTTTGGGGTATTCCGGCCGAAAAGTCTTGGATGGCCGCATGCAGGCTCTTCGTGAGTTGTTCGGTTGCTTCCGCCGCGTGGTCGGCGACAAACTTCTGCAGCCGTTCATCGCCGAAAAACTCGCCGGCCTTACTCAGCGCTTCCGTGACGCCGTCCGTGTAGAGAAGAATGCTTTCTCCCGGCTCCATTCGCTCGGTGAGCGTGTGGTATTGATAGCCCGCGAAGAGTCCCAGCATGGGTCCGCTTTTTTCCGTCAACGTTCGCAACGTGCCGTCTACCGAAAAGATATAAGACGGGTTATGGCCCGCGTTCACGAACGCAAGCCGGCCTGAGCGGAGGTCCAGAACGCCGTAGAAAAGAGTGACGAACATGGAAGAAACGTTCTGTTCCAGCAGAGTCGCATTCACCTGCGTCAGGCAATCTCCAGGCGATTTTTGATGCTGCGCCGTCGCCCGCAACAACGTCCGGCTGACGGCCATAAAGAGCGCGGCGGGAACTCCCTTGCCGCTCACGTCTCCGATGAGGAAGCCGAGATGATCGTCATCCAGCAGGAAGAAGTCGAAAAAATCCCCCCCCACTTCAGTGGCGGGAACCATGGCCGCGTGCAACGCGAATTCGGTGTGATGAGGGAAGGCCGGGAACTGCCCCGGCAAAATGGACCTCTGAATGAGGGCCGCATGCTCCAGTTCTTTCGCGCGAATTTTCTCGGCCTGTTCGATCTGCGCGAGTCTGGCGTGCTCAATCCTGATCGCGGCGATGTTCGCCATGATCGTCAGCAGGCCCAAATCTTCGTTCTTGAATTCGTGGACGAAGAACGGAGAATCTAAATAGACCAGTCCGATGACGCGTTCTTCCGTCTGCAGCGGTACGGCCAGAATACTCCGGATCTGCTGCTGCATAATACTCTCGCGGGCGGCAAACGCCCGATCTTTCAAGGCGTCTTGCACCAGCAGAGACCGCTTTTCCTTCAGGACAAGGTCCCGAACGCTCGAGCTGATGCGCAAGGCGGCGCCTTTCTTCGCACGCACGACGAGTTCTCCATCCTCGAGAATCATCACGGCCCCGCGCGAGGCGCCTACCGTCTCGAGTGAAAGGTTCAAGATCAGTTCGAAAAGGTCTTCCAGGGGCATGCGTCCTGCGAGCTCGCGGCCCGCGCGGATGAGCGCTCGCATATACCTGTCGGATCCGGTACCCTCTCCTCCCGAGAGCACGCCATCCAGCGTCGCCGTGGTCGTCAGTTCGGGAGCATCGTCCACAAAAACGACGTCCTGCAATCTACGTGCGCCTGCGCCCTTGAAGCGGAGGGTCAATTGTCCCGCGGTGATCTGATCACCGGAGCGAAGGATCGTAGGGGCTGCGATTCGCGTGCCGTTGACGAATGTCCCATTCGTGCTTCCCAGATCGCGAACGCTCCAGTCGGCCCCCTGAAGCTCGAGTGCGAAATGCTCTCGGGAGAGACCATCCACGCCTTGAAAACTGAGCTCATTGGAAGCGAGACGGCCGACGCTATAACGGGGAAGATCGAGGGCAATCACATGAGTTCTTCCATGGGGCGTTCGAATAGAAAGCTCGGGCCGCGCGGTCTTCTGTAGCGACGCCGTCATAATGTTCTAGCGTAGCGGAACTCATCCGCTCGTGCGCGGATCGGCCGCCAGGAACCTCTTTCCCGGGATGCTCAGTCCTCCCTCGCGGCGAACGTTGATACAATTTGTTTAGCGCTGACGTAAATGCAGCGACTATGGAACCGTGCCGCTCCGCTCTCCAGGGCTGCATGTAAGTCCGGGACTTGATCGATTTCTGACAGGTACCAAGGCAATGCTGAATCATTATTTCCATCCTTCTCTATCCGCTCGGTACTTCTCTGAAGAGGTGACCGATGTCCAGCCATGATTTTGTCCGCGCGAAATGCCAGGGCCGTAAGCTGTCGATGACCACCTGTTACGACTACACCTTCGCCCGTCTCCTGTCGCGAACCGCGGTAGATGGGATTTTGGTCGGTGACAGCGCAGCTATGGTGATGCACGGGCATCCTTCCACTCTCTCGATGACTGTGGAAATGACTCGTATGCACACCCAGGCCGTGGTGCGCGGCGCGGGCGAAAAGTTCGTGGTCGTGGACATGCCGTTTCTTTCTTTTCGGAAGGGTTTGGCTCCGGCCTTGGAGACCGCACAGACATTGATGGCTGCAGGCGCCCACGCGCTGAAGCTGGAGGGGATCGACGGGCACGAGGATGTAATTCAACGGATGGTGCAGAGCGGGATACCGGTCATGGGCCATCTGGGCCTGCAGCCCCAATCGGTCCACGCTTACGGAGGCTTTCGAGTCCAGGGTCGCGGCAATGAGTCATCGCGGGACATCGTCCGCCAAGCCGCCGCCCTGCAGGAGCTCGGCGTGTTCGCGATCGTGCTGGAGTGCGTTCCCGCGAAGCTCGCCGAGGAGATCACCGCGGCGCTGCGGATTCCAACCATCGGGATCGGCGCCGGAGCCGGATGTGACGGACAGATTCTCGTGCTTCAGGATCTCCTCGGCATGAACGTGGATTTTAAACCCAAGTTTTCCCGCCATTTCATGGATGGCTCGTGCCGCATTCTGGACGCAGTGGCGCGCTTCGATGAGGCGGTGAAGACAGGCGCTTTCCCATCCACGGAGGAGAGTTATTCTTGACCCGGATTTGGAACACAATCGCGGACTGGCGGGAAAGACGTCGCGCCATCCGCGGGAGCAGCATTGGTTTCGTCCCCACCATGGGAGCGCTTCATCGGGGACACGCGTCCCTGGTGGAGCGATGCCGCCGGGAGAATGAGATTGTCGTGGTCAGCATCTTCGTGAACCCCTCGCAATTCAACGACCCCAAGGATCTGGAGCGATACCCGCGTACGCTCGACACCGACCTCGCGCTTCTGCGGAGCCTGGGTGCCGATGAAGTGATCGTCCCGAGCGCTGCGGAAATGTACCCGCATGGCTATCGCTTTCGAGTCGAGCCGGACAGCGGCAGCCCCCAACGGATGGAAGGCGCGTACCGCCCAGGGTTCCTTCCTGGGGTGCTGACCGTCGTCTTGAAGCTGCTCAACATTGTTCGCCCGGATCGCGCCTACTTTGGAGAGAAGGATTATCAACAGTTGAAAATCGTCGCGGACATGGTGCAGGACTTCTTTCTTCCCACCGAGATCATCCCTTGCGCCACCGTGCGCGAGGAGTCCGGGCTGGCGGAAAGCTCCCGCAACAAGCTGCTGTCCGAAGAGGCAAAAGCGAAGGCAGGGCACATGTTCCGGGCTTTGACCACCGCCGGCAACATTTCCGAAGCGCGAGCAATGCTTGAAGCGAGCGGCTTTGCCGTGGACTATGTCGAAGAGCACTGGGGGCGTCGCTTCGCCGCGGCGTTTCTCGACGGTGTGCGCCTGATCGACAACGTACCGATCGCGGAGACCGAAGCGATTCTGAAGCGTCCATGCTGCTAACGCTTGACGTCGGCAATAGCCAGATCTTCGGCGGAGTGTATGACGCCGACAACTTAAAAATGACTTTCCGCCGAACCTCCAGCATTCGGGCTTCGTCCGATGAGTTTGGAACGTTCTTTCGCGTCACGCTCCGGGAGAACGGAGTCGATCCGGATGCGATCCACATGGCCGCGATTTGCTCTGTGGTGCCCGATGCCGTGCATTCGCTGCGCAACTGCTTCCGCAAGTACTTCCGCTTCGAGCCGTTTCTGCTTCAGCCCGGAGTGAAAACAGGATTGAAAATCCGCTATCGCAATCCCTTGGAAGTGGGCGCGGACAAGATCGCCAACGCCGTCGGTGCGCTGACTCGCTTCCCTGACCGAAACCTTTTGATCGTCGACTTCGGAACCGCCACCACGCTGTGCGCCGTGAACAAGGCGAAGGAGTATCTCGGCGGAATTATCACACCGGGGATCAGCACGTCCATGGCGGCGCTGGAATCGAAGACCGCGCGTCTGCCCGCCGTGGAGATTATCCGGCCGCCCGAGGTTCTGGGACGTTCCACGGTCGAAAGCATTCAATCGGGTCTATACTACGGCACTCTGGCAACCGTGCGCTCGCTCGCTGCCTCCGTCACGAGGGAACACTTTTCCAAGGAGCCGCCTGTCATCGTGGGGACCGGCGGGTTCGGACGGCTATTTGAAGACGAGCGTCTCTTCGACGCATTTGTGCCGGAGCTTCCCCTCATTGGATTACGCCGGGCAGTTGAACTTTCGCAGCGGGAAAAGTAGTCCTTCGCCGACGACTATATTTCCAAGCCCCTTCGCGCGTCCGCATTGATCGATCTGGTGGAACTGCCCTGCTTTTCCACTTGCCTTTCAACGGCCGCCGTTTTGCGTGGTCGTGCGCTCGCCAATACATTCGCCCCGCCGCGCTCAGTGGACTGAGCGGCCAACAGCGGCGTTTTTTTTTAATCCGGTTCTATTGACAGTTTCGAAGTTTAGGCGCATATTTCAATTGCAACAGGATGTAGGAAACGTACCGGTCGAACAAGACCGGGCAAATTGAAAGGAGGCGCGTTGGATAGTCCACCGAACCTTTCAGTGGGCGGCGAAGTTTGAGCCTCTCTCCTTGCAGTTAGGACCGCGAACGGCCGGAATGCACGGGATACGTGCAGCGCGTAAAGCGCACTTTGATGGCGTCAACGAGAGGTCCTGAAGTAGAGTGGTTCGGCGGCGCCGCCCTTTTTCATTCCCGACTCTCGGTTTTTGGAAGCAAGTCTTTTGGGAACCAAGTCTTTCGCATTCTAAACCTCCTCTCCTCCAGCCGTCGTTCTATCCCGCCCGCAAAAGTCGATAATCGAGGCTGGTAAGTCACGCCCCACCCAGCGGCCCAAAACGAGAAGATGAGCATATGGACGTCCCGTTTCGTCCCGAAGTTGTCATTCTCGGCGGGGGATTCGGCGGACTCTACGCCGCCAAGGCTCTTGGCGATCACGCCAAGGTAACGCTGATCGACTCGCGCAACTTTCATCTCTTTCAGCCGCTGCTCTATCAAGTGGCGACGGGCTCGCTCTCTCCGGGCGAGATCGCGGCCCCTTTGCGTTCGCTCCTGCGGAACCAGCGTGACACCTTTGTCTTGCTCGACCGGGCCACCGGCCTCGACCCCCACAATCGCCGCGTCCTGCTCGCCGGCGGCGCTTCCGTGCCCTATACCCATTTGATCGCTGCGACCGGTTCTCGAAATCACTACTTCGGGAACGACTCGTGGAGAGCGGTGGCGCCCGGGCTTAAGTCGATCGAAGACGCCACCGCGATGCGCCACAAAATCCTGTACGCATTTGAGGCTGCCGAGCGGGAGCCCGATCCGGTGGCGCGTCGTGCGTGGCTGACATTCGTCGTCGTGGGCGCGGGACCGACCGGCGTGGAACTGGCAGGCGCCCTCGCCGACATCGCCACAGACACCTTGCGCCGGGACTTTCGGCATTTCCGTTCCGAAGAAGCGCGGATTCTCCTGCTCGACGGTTCGCCGTATGTGCTCCCGTCCTATCCGCAAGATCTGTCCGAGCAAGCCGCGCGTCTTTTAATCCGGCTCGGCGTACAGCCGCGCAACCGCGTGCGGGTGATCGGCATCGACGCGGAAGGACTCACGCTGCGGACGTCCGCTGGCGAGGAACGATTGGCGGCTCGCACCGTGTTGTGGGCCGCGGGAGTGTCGGCGTCGGAGTTCGGGAAAGTGCTCGCCGAACGTGTCGGGGCGGAACTCGATCGTCAAGGGAGGGTGAAGGTCGCGCCCGATCTTTCCGTTCCCGGCCATTCCGAGATCTTCGTCGTGGGCGACCTGGCATTCCTCGAGCAGGGGGGCAAACCGCTTCCCGGAGTCGCTCCCGTTGCCATGCAGCAAGGGCGCTATGTGGCCGCTCTCATTCGAGCGCAGGCGCAGGGCCGCACGCTTCCCCCTTTTGCTTATCACGATAAAGGAAGCTTGGCCGTGATCGGGCGTGCGGCTGGGGTTGCGGACTTTGGCCGATGGCATTTTTACGGCTGGCCGGCCTGGCTGCTGTGGTTATTCGTGCACCTGATGTATCTGGCGCAGTTCCGCAACCGGGTGCTCGTCTTTATTCGCTGGGGCTTTCAATACCTGAGCTTCGATCGGGGCGCGCGCCTGATTACCGGCGACTGAGTGAACCACAGCCTTTACGAATAAGTGTGTTTTGCGGATCGTGTCTTGCGGATCGTGGTTTGCGCATCGTGGTTTGCGGATCGTGGTTTGCGGATCGTGGTTTGCGGATCAATGATATGCTCCGTCACGGCGCAGTCCCTATCGTGAGACCGGGCCGGAACGATGACGATCCGCCCAAGCGGACCACGGGACGATCAACCACAGTGCGAGGGCCGACACGGCGATCGCTCGCACGCTAGGAGGCGGCGGCGAGACCAGGGACGCGATGTAAATCAGCGGCAGAAAGATCAGCAGCGACCAGAGTCCCCATTTCCCGATGCGATCCCGAGCGCTTGTGATCGTCACATAGATGGCAACTCCAATCGCAAACAAGCCGAACTCCGCTGCCAGAGTCGCGGGAAAAGAATTCCACAGACCGAGTCCATAACGCGCACCCCCTGGCACAAGCGGCATATCCGGCCTGTGCGCAATGTAATCGAGCACCCAATGAGAGGGAACGCAAGCCGCTAGGATCAGGGCTGCGCGGGCGTTGCGGCGAAGCGCGAAATAGATGAGGCCGAGTCCCACGCCCCACAGCAGTTGCGCGACGAGGCTATGCGAGTACGGGTAGGAAACGAAATCGAGCGGGGTAACACGAGTGATTCCCGGAACGATCCGTACTTCTTCCCATCCGAGTAACAGGAGAACCGGCCAGAGCAGGTCCGCGAACTGCGCCGCGAGAACGAGCGTGCCCAGGGAGGCTTTAGGCGCGGCTTTCTTTGCTCCTAAAGCGACGGCAAAGTGACCCAGGAACATGCGTTTTGCCTCTCTTCCTGCAGATCTCAATGTAGACGATCACGGACATTTTGTCGCCGCCTCGAAGACCCTTATCTTTTCACTCAGCTTGGCGAATTCGCTCCAGCAGAGGCCGAAGTTCCGGGAAACTGAGCCCCTCGCCTTGCCAGCGGTAATCCATCAACCCTCCAATGCCCGTCCATGCCGAATGGTAAAGGGTATATGGATCTTTCTCTTTGGGATCGCTCCAGGTCCCGTCGGCCCGCTGAGTATCGAGCAGATACGTCATCCCCGTGCGGATGACTTCATCCGATTCATCCAACCCAAAACTCTTCAGCGTGTCGAGAAACTCGCCCATTGTCTCTGGATCGTGAAGGGCGATGGTCTCTCCGGCGTTCCGCTTCAGATACGAGTACTCGCTCGGGAGCAGCTCGCGCGGCAATCGATATTGGCCGTAATCATTCAGCGTGTAGACCACGTGGGTGATCGTGTAGACAGTGTCGATAAAATTCGATTCGCTCGTCGCTCCCCGATCAAGATATGGCCGCATGGCAGGCAGCCACTGCACAACATCCCGGTAGGACCCTCCGAGCCGGATTCCGTAGCGATCGCCCGAATAAGTGGCGATCAACGCGTCTTGCCAGAGGTCATACTTCGATTCCATTTCAAGAGTCCGGCCGCATCTCTTACAGACCTTCGAGCCGCGGGGATTCGACACGGAATCGTAACGGCAGGGGGCAGGGAGATCGGACGGCGGTGGTTCCTTGGCCGGGTCGAAAAGCAGATAGTCGATCGCACTGAAGTGAGCTGCCGCGAGGCGCAACTCCGGCTTGATCCGCTCGTCACTTTGGCCGAGACGCGATGCAGAGAGCCAGCCGAAGACCAAGGCGGCAACGCTATTCGCATTCGCATTGGCGGGCACCTTCGAATGCGTATTCGCCCACCGTTTCGCGTATTCGCGGCCCATGCGTTCCGCCGCCGCGCGCAACGCCGGATCGCGAGTCGTATTCGCTATGGAATAGAAACAGTAAAGATAGTCGCCGCCCTGCTGGGCAAAGTTCACCGGGTCAGCGGCGGAGCGATCGATGTACTCAATCGCCCGCATCAACGCCTTCGAGCGGTCGCCTTGCGTGTATTTCGAGCCCGGCCACAACGGCGCGTCGGCAGGGGCATTACACCCCGCAAGAACGCTAACGGTCAGGACCGCCGCTGCGGCGCCCATGGTTCGAGCGCCCATGCCCCGAGAGCCGATTTGCGCAATGATCTTGCGGGGCCCGAGCCGCTCGGTCGCCCAGGGAGGCATATGAGTAATTCTACTCAGTTTCCTCGTTCGGGAAGCGGATCGCGACCTTCTATATCCGGACTGCGGCTCCCATTAGGAAGCTACGGGGCTGGATGACTGTTCCGATCTCGCTCGCGGGAGGAAGTAGTCGTTTGCCAGTTCAGGCTTCGCTTGCAGGGCTTCGATCCAGCATTCGCGCGCCTCGTCCTTTTGGCCGAGCGCTTCAAGCGCATGGCCGAGATTCAGCAGGGCTTCCGGGAAGGCTGGCCGGGCTTGCAGTGCCGAACGATAGAATTTTGCGGCGCCCGCTGGATTGTTGAGCTCTTGCGCGAGAACGCCGCTGTTATAGAGGACCTCCGGAGTAGACTCGCCGGCTTCGATCAAGCTTTCGTGATAACGCAGCGCCTTTTCGGGCTCTTTCAGCTTGAGCGCGGTTTCGGCCAGTCCTTTCAGCGCGTCGACTGAGTCCGGATGCCGTTCGCGAAGCTTTTCGAGCGTCGCTTCGGCCTGACGAAACTGCCCCATACGCCAGTACGCCAGGGCCAGGTTGATCTCGGCCTCGGGATAGTCGGGACGTTTCTTGAGACACGCTTCGAACGCCTTTGCGCTGCCTGCCGAATCGCCTTGATCGAGCCGCACATAGCCGAGCCGGAACCAGGCATTTTCCAGGTCCGGATTCTTCTCGACCAGTTGCGCGTACAGGAGCTCGGCCTCCAGGAAGGATTGCTGCCGCTCCGCCAGCCATGCGCTATGGAATCTCAGATCGTCTCGCTCGGGCGCGTATTGCGCGGCCTGTTCGAACGCCACACGGGCCTCCGTTAGCTCGCCGAGTTCCTGGTAGACCACGCCGAGATTGATATGTGCTGCGACCGCATCGGGACGGATCTGAAGGGCGCGCTGATACGGCGGTATCGCGTCCCGCAGCCGGTTTAGCTTTTGGTAGGCGACGCCCAGATTGAACCAGTTATCGTAAAACTGGGGCAAAATCTCCGATAGCCGCGCCGTGTAATCTGCGGCGGCATCCAGATCCTTCCGAAAGAACGCTGCTGCTGCCAATCCTTCCAGTGCGGCGGGCGACTCCGGTTTGAGAGCCAGGAGCCGCTCGGAATGCGAACGGACCAAATCATAATCCTTGCGTTGCAGCCCGATGCTGATCATGTTGACCAGCGAGTCTTCGGCGTTCGGATTGCGGGCCAATATCCGCTGATACAACTCCGCCGCGGCGTCGAAATCCCACCCGGTCTGTAGCGCGACCGCTTCGCCGAACAACGCTGATTCCGATTCTGGCTCCAGCGCATGCGCCGCCCGGAACGCTTCCAGCGCCTCCTTGTGTTTGTTCAAATGGAGCAGGCAGGTTCCAGCGGCGAGCTGCGCCTGAAAGTGCTTCGGATTCTGCCCAAGCACCGTCTTGAAACTCTCCAGTGCTTCCGCGTGCCGGCCCAGATTGTGGAGGCAGAGCCCGAGAATATACCTCGCTTCGGGATTTTGAGGAATGATCTCGCACAGCTTCGCATAGCTGCCGGCGGCTTCCTCGAACCTTTCCATCTCGAACTGGATGTGGCCTCGGGCTGCGCAGATCTGCCCGAGGTCGCCGCCGCTATTTTCGGCTGCGTCCAGAGCCTTCAGTGCGTTTTCCCGATCCGATTTCAAATGCAAGGACACTGCTAGCGCCAAATGGCGAACCGAGTCCGTCGTTGGATGAATGGCGTCCGAATATTGGGGCATAGTGCGTTCCTGTTGACTAGCAGTGCTGAAGTTTCCCATGTATCCCTTTCATTTTGGCGACCGCAGTCCGGTATAGGGCAGTTCCCCTAGCAGGGACTACAGGATTTATCGGCAACAGGCCGAGTTTCTTTATACCAAGCGCTTTTTGGAAGGCGCATACGTTGCCGGCGCCCGCATCCCTCCGCTATCGCCGAACGCACGGGGAGCAACCCGAGCGTCGAGTATTGGCTGGATCGCGCCGGACAAGGTTCAGCGAGATTCCGGAAGAGCAAGAGCTTCTGCGTCCTATCGTCCAGTCCTTCGATCCCGGAGTTGCCCGCGCCGTCGCTGCTTAATCCGATTCCCTGCCGCTCGGCCAAGAATGGCCAAAAACAAGGGGCGTCGGCGCCGATCAAGACGGTGCTCGTTCGGGATGATCGGGATGACACGCCGAAGTTTGGCGCCTCCAGGAGGTGTTCAGGCAGCGGCGTGGCGGTGCGAAGCGACAACGGCATCAGCTCCCCTGCGGCACTCTTCCCCATCCTCTGCCCAGGCACCGGCGACCGCAGGCTGAGCTGATTGCTTCCAGCGGACGGCTCGGGCTCCGGCTGCGCAATCTGGACGTTCCGGGTGGACGTCGGGAATACAGGAAAGCTGCGCGAACCTGGAGGCGGCATGTCACACCTCTGTAGCCCCGGCGAAAGCGGCGAAGCTAGCATCGACGACGCCGGCACACGAAAAGTGGAAGCGGGCTCTATCCTGGATTCGTTTCGGCCAGCGCGACGCCCCACCAGCAAATTCACGGTTCCCGCAGCCGGATGGACGGCGGGGGCAGCCGGGTGGATGAGGATCCCATCCGCCAGGCAGGGGGAAGCAGTTTCGCGCTCCAGTCGTGCGGTCACACCCAAGTGTAGTTTCCCTCGCAGCGGGCGCATCTCGAGCATTTCAATTTGTGAACAGGCGATCGGCGCGGCTGTGATCTGATCGCTGCAGACCAGCATCGTGCTCAGCGATGCCGGGCTCGGTGGCAGTGCTTGCGCCTGCCAGGGCGCGTGCAGGTCTGCGCCGTCGGATGGCGTCAGCAGTTCCCTTGAGCAGCCCGCGACGAGGGTGGCGGCACCGCTGGCAGAAAAGTGTGGGAAAGCTATATCGTTCCGGCGAGCGAGCCTCAAGTTGAGCTTCGGGACAACCAACGAGACGAAGCGATTTAAAGGATAGAAGCGCTCAAGCGGCGTGAGCCGTGCGAGCCTGATAGAGGCGGGAAGGCCGGCTTCCGGCGCGCGCGGCGGGAGTTCCCACGGACCAGCCTGCGGCTCGAACGAAACCGGAATTTCGGATCGATAAGCATGGAGCGAGGAGCGGACCCGCGCCTCGGCGCGTTCCAGGATCGCAAAAACGTTGCTCGCCAGCCGGCTCTTTTGTGGCGGAGCCACACGGATCATGGCGTATTGGGGCGCGGATCGAAAAGTGGTTTCCACGTCACGCGCCGAAGCCCCGAACAAGGAAGAAGAACGTCCCGCAATGCGGGGGGTGGCGCAAATGACATGCGCGAGGCGTCTGAGCGCTGGCCCATCCGCTTCGCGCGAAGCATGCGCGCAGCCATCGATCCAGGTGCCGCTTCCCGCGAATAATATCGACTCCGGTTCTTGCGCGGCTCGCGAAGCGATTCTCAGCGGATCCCGGTCCATGCTGGCATTACCAGCCACAGCAAGCCCTGCCGCCCGAATCCTTCTTTCACCGCTCAGCAGCCCAAGGTGAGGAATCGCGGTCCGTACTCCTCCGTCCATCCAACCCGAAGGCAGGAAGCGACTCGGTATTTCGCCTTGCGGAGGATCGATTCCAGCCGCTCGGTATGAGTTCGCCGCCACCGGCCGCAAGCGAAGGGCAGCCTGCAGGAGGCGTCCGCTGCCTGTCCGATCCGCGTAGCGAAAAGCAAGAGCGTAACCATCGATCCACGCGCCGGTTCCCGCGAATAACAGCGACTCTGTTTCTCGCGCGTCTCGCTTCGCGATTCTGAGCGGGTCCCGGTCCATGCTGACATTACCCGCCACGGCAAGCCTTGCCGCCCCAATCCTTCTTCCACAGCTCACCAGCCTGAGCTGAGGAATTGCGGTCCATGCTCCTTCGTCCATCCAATTCGAAAGCAGGAAGCCACTCGTTACGTCTTTTGGGGAAAGCTCGATCCCAATCGTTTGGTACGCGTTCGCCGCCGCAGGCCGTAACGCGAGCGCTGGTGAGGCAACCGGCGGATTGATCGCCGGCTTGGTGAACGTTTCCATGTGCCCGGCAGACGGGAAGGTCCGCGTGATGGCGTCTCTCGCCGGGGCGGCAAAGAACGGGTCAGCGACAGTCCCGATTTCCAGCCGGGTTCCCTGGACAACCGTCGGGAGGGGCCGAATAGACCTGCCCGTCCACGTTTCAACCTCGGGAGCGGAAGAAATACTTGCGGGGACCGGCGTTGGACGGAACACCGGATAGTCCCAGGCCAATCGAGGCATTCTTCCAAAATCGGGAAGGTTTGTGCCCCGCAATTCTCCGGGGCGTCGGAGGCGCGCAGTCCCGTCCGGGAAGGCGGCCAAGGCTTCGAACGCGGCTGGCTCGGCCGCCGCGCGCGGGGACGGCACAAAGGAAATTGTCGCGCCCGGACGCCAAGCCACACGAGCGCCGCTCTCAAGGGGCGAAATCCGCGGACTGGGAATAGATGGGCCAATCGGCTCCTGCGGAGCCACTTCCCCCGCCGCGACGTTCATGATCCTCAGTCCTTGGACACTAAGCCGCTCCAGGTTTTCGTCTTGACTTGCTGCGTTTTCCTGGGCGGCGTCAAGGTAAGCGAAGGCGGGACGAAGCTCTGATTGTGGCAAGGAGAGCTTAGTCTGACGGACAAAGACCCAGTCAGCCAGGAAGCCCATCGGCTCGCGTTCCGCAGCACCGGGGGAGGGACTTTCCAGCCGCCGGGCATTCGACTCCAGGACGATCACGGGCCCAAGCGGGATGGAGAGCTCGCTTCGCTGTGTTCCCTGCGTCAGCGCGATGGAACTCACCAACCCCGTATCCGGATCTACCGGAAGCAAGGGCCGGAGCGAATCTTCGGCCGGCTCGATGCGCGTCGCCAGAAAGGGCCTGACGGGAAGAGGGTCCTCGCGACTTGAAAAGGAGGGTGGAAGCAGCGCCTGCGGAACGTCGAGGACGGGTGGTTGCGAGGCCTGCTGAACATCCACGGCGGGCGTCTCCGGCGTCTCCGCTGGTTTCTCGGAAACCGCTGGCTCGACGGGCGTTGCGGAAAAATGCGAGCTCTGAAGTCGCTGGAACGCTCGCGTGGATTGCTCGCTAGCGTAGAGCGTCTCGTGTTCCTCGGAACAAAAGATCGCTCCCTTGAAGAGCTTCAACAGTCCTAGATTTTCGCCGCAGTACTGGCAACGCCGTGCCATGCCTTATCGCTCCACACTTTTCTTCGGCAGTGTCCGTCTAATCGAGGAGGGTGTTCCTCCGGAATCCGCAACATCGGGGGCTGTGGCACCCGATGGTGATCGCGATTCCGGTACCCTAGGGAAGCTTGCAGTCTCCCGGGCTCTCGCGAAAATTCGGCGGCAGCAGATGGATCTGGTCCGGTCGCAATTCCAGGACTCGTATCATGCCGGACGTTCCGACAGAGCCGATCGGTTTGCCGTCAACGGCGATGTCGACTCCGCCGGCGTTCCCCAGGCGGATCACGGCCAGACGGGAAAAATGAACGTCCATGGTTCCGTTCGGACTAAGGAGATTCTCAAATACCATCTGGCCATCGGAGCAAGCCGAGATCCAGGTATCCGCGGTGGCGGTGATCGTCGCCAGTCGAGTCTTGGACTGTTCGGCGGGTATCGCGGGTGCGGGAACGGCGGAAGGTACGCGTGCCATGGCGGCAGCGGCCGCAGGTTTGGGAGGCGGGATGATATTGGCACTGACTCGAAACGGTCCCAGTAACATTGCCTCCAATAGGATTACACCCGCCACCACCACAATTCCGGTAAAAACCGCCGCTGGTTTGACCGGGCGCTGTTCCTTTTCGCTCAACTCATTCAACCGATCGGGCTCTACGCGTTCTGGACTCGATTCCGGGGAACCAACGGATTCGAAGGATGACGAGTTCGGCGCCTGCAATGCGAGCGCCTTGAATATGGCAACGGAATTTTTTTGAGGATTCCCGGAAATAGTCGTGGAAGGGAAAACGGGCTCGGTTGCCTTTGGAATCGCGTGAAAAGTGATCGACGGTTCGGGTTCAAAGGTTTCCATGAGCGCGGGGCTGGGAATTTCCGGCTCAGCCCCGGTTGCCCTGTCTGCCCCCGGTTCCGCATCATCACGAAACAGCGCCGCTTCGTCACAAAGCTCGGGCGCCACGAGTTCTACCGGCTTCTTCTGCGTCTCGGCCGGCGACTCCAGCGCGAATCCCTGCCGTGGCATGGAGGAAACCCCCGCGCGGTTACCGGTTTCCTGCGTCAGCGCGATTCTCGCTTTTAACTGCGAGTGGAAGTCGTCGACCACGGCTCGGACCTTTTCCAACCGCGTTGCGTCCCTGGACAAGTCCTTCGTTGCAAGTGTGTGGATTCGTTTTGCGTCAATCGAGTACCGGCTGCCGTCGCGCTGTGAATCGCGAACCTCAGCCAGCAGCAAATGATCTTCTACTTCGATAACGATCATCCGCTCTGAAGTCAGTTCTCGCGCCGCCAACATCCGAAGACCATCCGCGGACACGGCCGTCAGAGAGACGCTAAGTGCCCTGTCCAGATCATCCAGTGGAATCGCCTGCGCGGGCGCGTAGATTTCAAAGCGTGGCCCTATGTGCCTATCCATATAAATAGGAATCGGCCTCGACCTTAGTTTTCATTACAGCTTGGATAAGGCATATCCCCCCAACGAGTCTAAGTGCAGTCAGGTGAGTCAAAAAAGGAGCGGGAGACGGGCCTTCCCTGGGCCTCGGCTTGTCTAGGTGAACCGAAACCTCGCGAATGTCAGGTTTCTATATCTATAGAGGATAGAGAGCCCCAAGAACGGCAGGTTCAACCCAAAAGACAAGGCTCGTCTCCCCTTTGGGCCGGTATACGGCCGGCGAGGTGATCGGACAACTCCGGATCTACTGGCCCGTTTTGGGTTTGAACTCTCGCGCGAGGCGCTGAGCTTCCGCAATTTGACCCGGCGTCATCTTACGGGCCACTATGTCCCGGTTCTTGGCGCCGTTGCCATCGCCATTGGCGCCGGCCAGATTAAACCACATATGCGCCTGAGTGTAGTCCTGACGCACGCCTTTGCCCTGCTCATACATCAGACCAAGGTCAACCTGCGCAAACACGTCTCCTTGTTCCGCTGCCAAAAGATACCACTGCGCGGCCTCTTTGTAATCCTGCGGGACACCGAAGCCGTAAGCGTACATGCGGGCGAGGCTCACCTGCGCAACCGCGTTCCCTTGGTCCGCCGCCAAACGGTAACACCGCGCGGCTTCTCTGTAGTCCCGCGAGACCCCAAGGCCTTGAGCGTACATGTGGCCGAGGTTCAACTGCGCTACGGCGTTCCCACGATCCGCCGCCAAACGGTACCAATGCACGGCTTCTTTCTCGTCCCGCGAAACCCCCACGCCTTCGGCGTACAGGTGGCCGAGGTTCAACTGCGCGATCGCGTTTCCGTCTTCCGCTGCCAAACGGTACCACCGCGCGGCTTCCTCGTGGTCCTGCGGGACGCCCAGACCTTGGTCATAAAGGAAGGCAAGGTTCGACTCTGCGTTGGCGTTTCCTTCTTCCGCCGCCGAACGGTACCACTGCACCGCCTTCTCGTAGTCCTGCGGGACCCCTTCGCCTCGGGCGTACATGCCGCCGAGGTATAACTGCGCATCCGTGACTCCCCGATCCGCCGCCAGGCTGCACCACCGCACGGCTTCTTTGTAATCCCGCAGCCCCCCAGAGCCTTGGGCATAACCGAGGCCTTGGGCGTACAGGATGCACAGGTTCGACTGCGCGGCCGCGACTCCCCGGCTCGCCGCCAGACGGTACCACTCCATCGCCTTCTGGTAGTCCTGCGGGACGCCTTCGCCATGGGCATACATGATGCCCAGGTTCAGTTGCGCAACCGCGTTTCCCTCACGCGCCAACGGCAGGAACTCCTGGAAGGCCGTCGCGTAATCGCCACTCTTCACTGCCTGCTGCCCTGCCGTGAGCTCGGCGAGAGCCGGCAGAGAGAGCGAAATAAAGAGAATGATGGTTCTCACAATGCACTCCTTAAGTCATGGATTCGACTTTTGACACCCTTGCGAGTCCGTTCGCCGTACCGCTCATGCTGATACCTGCAGAAGATTTCTATCTGATCGAGCATCATAATTTCGGGTGACACAAGGCCGTATTCCAACCGCGGAGCGCCCCCACGAACGGCGGGACATCGTCACCTTTTCCCGCGCTGCGGCCGGAAACTTTCACTCCGGACTTGACGTCGTCAGGGCGCGTTCGCCCTTCCGTTTCGCTTCCGGCTGACGCCCTGGCCTGAGCGAAAACGATCTTCGAGCGAAGCCCCTTGTCGTCTCGACGACGCGCATCGTAAAGGGCGCGTTTTTCGGGATCGCTCAGAATCCGGTAGGCCTCGGAAAGCCGTATGAATTTCTCGCTATTCCCGGTTTCGGCGTTGTCTGGATGGTATCGGAGAGCGAGCATTCGGTGGACGTGAGAAATAGTGTCGGCGTCGGCATGCGGGCTCAGCTGCATTACTTCATAACAATCCAGCGTATCCAGATGGATGGAATTACTCTCTGCAGCATCCGGCTCAAATGTCGAATTCCAGTCTAGATTTTCCAGCCCGGCCAGACCCATGGTGATCACGATGGCCTTTTTGTTGTTTCGTTCGTCTGATTCTCATACGTGTTTGTCGAAGAGCTATTAGCGGTTTTGCGCGAGTTGAAAACCGTAGATATTCGTCTGCTACCTCGCCGAACCAACCTCCTGGATTTCTTCGCTTTCTTCGCTAGTCCGGCCGTTCTGGTACGAGCAAATTGCGTACCGAAGGTAACGCACCTCGGAAAACCCAAAAACAAAACGTGTGGAACACATGGCCACTATCCAAATTAGTGCCGTTTGGTGAAAGTGAGACCTTTGACGCAAAGCGAGATGCGTGAAATGGCTTAAGACAAATGCCTGAGCGCCGATACCAGAGACGCGGCAGTACTAAGTATAAATAGCAAAATCAAAGCGCTGGTGCAAAACCTCGCACCGCCTGAGTCGGAAACGCTGCGGCACGACTTCAGTGGGTGCGGCGCCGCGATGAGTATGACCGGTAACGTCGACGCTTTCCCATCCCCGATTCCGGTTGTGGAAAGTGGATGCCAGGACCCGCTTCCCGGGCGCAACAGGAAAGCGTCAAGTAGGGCGGGTGGCCTTGTACCGCGTTGGAGCGGCGATGGGAAAGAGATCTTCTACCGTGGGATCGACGGCCGCATCATCGCGGCACCGGTTCGCAGAAGGGTGATTCGATTGAGATCGGCGAGCCGAAGGCTCTGCCCATCAGCATTGTGGATGAGCAGTCATTTTCATCGGGACATTCGGCTGAAGTGCCTGGGACAGTCACGCCCCGATATCACGCACTACCCAGTTCACGCATTATCGGAACCGTTGTGGCCCACTCCGTTGACGATGTGAGCACTATTTGGCGGCGAGCGCCCCTTCAATCGCGCTGGCCAGTTCCTTCGACCCCGGCTCAACCGGCGCATCGAAGCGGGCCAGCACCTTGCCTTTGCGGTCCACCAGGTACTTGGTGAAGTTCCACGGAATCTCGCCGCCCGTCTTCGGATTGGCCGTTTTGTCGGTCAGGAACTGATAGAGCGGCGCCTTGTCTTTGCCGGCCACCGAGATCTTGCTGAACATGGGGAAGGTGACTCCGAATTTAGATTTGCAGAACGCACCGATTTCGGCATTGCTGCCCGGCTCCTGCCCGCCGAAATTGTTGGCCGGGAACCCGGCCACCACCAGACCCTGGTCCTTGTACTTCACGTACAGCGCCTGCAGTCCTTCGTACTGATAGGTGTAGCCGCATTGGCTGGCTACGTTGACGATAAGAAGCACCTTGCCTTTGTAGTTGGCGAGCGAGGTGGGCGTGCCGTTAATGGCGTCGAGGGTGAACTCATGCACGCTGGAGGCGGCAAACGCGGTCGTGGTCATCAGCAGAGCTCCAAGCAGGTATTTCATGGCTTGATTCTACTACCTGGCGTGGAGCGCGCCCGGTCAAACCAAAGTACATCGTCTCCGGCACAAGGCGTTGACCTTGGCAACGCCAATCGATAGCTCGCGGCGGAAGTGCCAGCGCAACGTCTTCGGGTCGATACCCGAAGCTCCGATGCACAGAGCGGTGTCCGTTCTTGGAATCCGGTTGGACGCGGGAATGTCGCGTTCTTAATCAGGAGCCCGGAAATTTCAAAACCTTACTGCTTCGGGGGGCGCCCTCCGGTTTCAAATGCCTCGAAGCCGAGCGTGTCGATGCAGTACATTTCCGCGATGTCCCATTTGGGCTGCAGCCGCATGTTGAAGGACACGGCGAAGGGTTGCGTGTAGGCTTTCGGATCGTCGATCGTCACTTCGATCTGAAGGTTATCGGCCGCCGTCCGCTTGAACTTCTCGATGACGTGAAGCTGGTCGCTGTGCGGGCGACCGAGGCGGTCGAGCCACGTCATATCTTTAAAACCCACCGTATCGACAATCAGCGTTTCGCCTTCCCAGTGGCCAATCGAATGCCCAAGCCATGTGGGCTCGGCATCTTCCGGATGTTTGCGGCCGTCAGTGAAGACGTGACGGACCGTATGGTCGTATTCGAACATCAGGACCACCTGGCCGGGGAGTTGCACGATCTGCAGGGGGAAGGGATGAAAGTATATGCGCGGTACGCCCGGAGGCAGGCACTTGTAAACGGGATCGTTGGTCTGCGTGAGCAATACGCTCTTTGGGCCGAAGGAAGGCTTTGCGGTCTCGTACTGAGCCTTGGCCCACGGCGTCATCAGCGGGTCGCCTTTTTCGTAGATATTCGCCGAAAGCCCCCGCGCCGACCACACGCCGGTGATATCCGGCGTCTTTTCTTGCCCAAACGCAACCAGCGGTAGAAGGAGCATCGTTAGGACCGCCAAACGATTATGAGTTTGTATCATGAAACTTCTCCGGTTCTAAGAACTAGATGTATAAAATTCCAAGGTCGCGCTTCTATTAGGTTCTGGTGTCCATCCGGTTCCTACTGTGGCGTCCATTTCGGACTCCAATTGGACGCCAAAAGAGGGGTTTGGGAAAGGTCCCATGGCTGTAAGTCTTTGAAGACTTTGGTCGGGCCGCCGGGATTTGAACCCGGGACCTCTTGCACCCCAAGCAAAAAATATCAATCACTTACAAGGCACGCCCAATGAAAACACAAGACTTAGAGGCGGTCGATTTGGACGCCAAATGGACGCCAGAATACTGGTCAGGGCGGATTGGACTCCACGCAGACTCCACAATCTCCCCCACTCGCGCGCGCGGTCGCCACCAACCTTTGTGGTTCGCTGGAGGAGACGACACCCGAAGTTTTCCCTATAAGGACGATACCCCGACGTCGAGCCGAGCGGATTTGGTGTGGACCCAGATCAGGCGTGATGGCTTACCTGCACTAGCCCACCTAGGCCTCTCGACGTGGTTACTCCGCTCTTGCTCGGAGCGTGTCGAGCAGTCGTGTCACGTGCGCAACGCCACCCTCGTCCTCGCTCTCGGCGAATTTGTTCCGTGCCGTAACCAGCCAGGTGACGGCGGACGCGGTCTTCCCCTCTGCCAGGTCGATGTCCGCCCAGAGGAGTGCGAGACTTGCGACAACGTTCACGAGCCCGCACGCGTCCGCCAACGGTATCGCCTCTCGGATGCGTTCGCGAGCACGATCGTACTCGTGCTGCTCGAAGAAGATGCGCGCGATCGCGAGCAGGGAGATCGCGACCCCGGCGTGGTCCCCTCGTAATCGGTCCTCCTGATAGCTCTCCAGCAAGTGCTCGAGCGCCTGTGGCGCGCCATGCCGTTCCAGGAGGAGTGCTTTGAGGTGCAGGAACCGCGAGCGCAGCGCCGCGGGCATCGGGATAGTCGCTGCAGCGTTGAGTTCCGCGATCGCCTCGCGATCTCGTCCGGCCTGTCGGAGGAGGTCCGCTCTCGTGTGTCGGAGTTCTGCGATGAGCACCGGTGGACACTGGCTCGCAATGGCGAGTTGCACTGCCCGGGAGGCATTCTCCAGGGCCTCATCCATCCTGTCTTGCTCGCGTCGGAGATGGGCGAGCTGTCCGAGGAGTCGAGCCTCGACTTCGGGCCGGTGCTCAGTGAGCCGTGGAAGGAGATCGTGCGCGTCGTTCCAACGCTGTTCTGCCTCGTCGAGCCTCCCGAGTTCTCGCAGGCAGTCGATTTGCTGCGTGATGGTGGCCTGGAGATTTCGGTAGTAGTCGGCATCTTCTCGGAGGGTTTGGAGTTCGTTTTCGAGTTGTTGGTTTTCTGCGAGCCCGGTTCGGTAGTCGCCGTTGTTCGTCGCGATAGTCGTGAGGTGCCCACGGAGCACGATGCGCTCCATCCCGGTTGCGTGCGGGAGCAACTGCTCGATCGTTGCCTTCATTTCTTCGAGCCGTCCGTGTTCCCCGTACCACCGGCAGAGGAAGACGCAGATGAGTGACGCGGTCTTCCATTCCTCGAGGCGGATAGCCCAATCCAGGAGTCGGTCGTCTTTCGCGGCGTCGATCTTGCCGCGCGCAGCGAGGGTGGCGAACGCTGCCCAGAGGAGCCGAAAGGCTGCGCGGTGGTCCGTTCGCCAGTTGGGAAACCAGCGCTCGCCCAGGAGCATGAACTCGGGCGCGAGAAAGAGAGCATCCGGTCGAGCGAGGATGACCGTCGCTGCTAATGCGTTCTCGATGCCTGCCACGATCACGGGCGCGGCCATCCCGAAGTCCTTCATCGTCTCGGCGAACGTGACGCGGTCCTCGAAGGTCGTGGCGGCGACGCCTTCGGTGGCGAAGAGCCAGCTCGCGAAGAGCGTGCCTTCACGACTGAGTCGTGCTGCGCGTTCGGCCATCCTGTTCTCTTGCTCGAACCGCTCGACTGCTTCTTGCTCCGAGCGGCCCGCGATGAGATCGTCCACGAAGCCCGGCATGCCCACGAGTGGATGCTTCGCCACGCTGCGGGCGAGGTCCCGGTCCCTACGTGCAAGCAAGGTCTTCGCGAGTGCGCGGTCGATCCCGTCGCAGTACACGAGGTTCTCTGTGGGCACGGGGACGAACGCGTAAGGGTACGCGAGACGTACGAGCTGCGCGCCAGCAACATCGAGGACTGGGTCCGGTCGAGGAGCACGCGCCACGTCTCGATTGTGATTGTGAACGTTGGACCAGCTCGGCCCAGTGCCTGATGAGTGCGTCCCCGCCGCTCCCGGCGGGAGCGAGGAGCGTGGCTGGTTCTTCCCAGTGCGCGAAGCTATTCAGTGTGCCTAGGGGGAGTTCCATGCCCGGGCATCGTGTCGCTGGCGGACCAGGCGGTCGTGGCGCCGCGTCGGTGATGTGGAGTGATCGTGCGCGAACGCGATGGAGGTGGACGGCGTTGAAGAAGGCGTACTCGTCGTCGGTGTCGATGGCACGTACTGCTGCCATGGCGCAATCAACGGTGTGGCCACGAACGAGCTCGCCGAGGAGAACTGCGAGGCTCTGTGTTGCGGTGGTGGTTCTGACGGGGAAGCTGAACGCGATGAGGTCAGCGGGGAGGATGGTGCCGTTGTCGATGACTGGTCCGCCGAGTGGTGCACTTTCGCACGTGGAGAGCACGAGAAGTTGGCACCCATAGGCGGCGCAGAGGGCGACGAGTCCGGCGGTGGGGACCACTTGGTTGTTCCGGCAGAGAGGTAGTGCTCGCCGCGGAGGTCGTGTAGTGCCCGTGTCCGGAGACAATAATGATGTGCGGTCGGAAGACGTCCATCACTGCCTGGAGGTGTCTGGTGATGGATCGATGAGGAACTCGATCGGGATGCTCGCGGGGAGTGTTTCGAGGAGCGTGCACCGTTCTTCGTCGAACCGCAAGGCGCTGTCTGTGCCGAGGCTGATGTGCACGACGTTGCGTACGGCCCGTGGTCTTCTGGTGCCGCCGAGGGCGGGCACGTCGCGTACAACGTGGCTCCCTTTCGGTCCGATGAGGAATCGATCGTTAACCCGGAGGAGTTCCCAGGGGAACGGCATGAGACGGTGCGCTGCTTGCGTGAAGTTGACGCGGACGCGCAATGCGCTGTCAGGCAGCTGGAGTTCTTCCCACGTTGCTGGCGGCGCGATGAGGGCGGCGAGTCGGTCGCCGACGTGGTTGAGTAGGAGGTCACCCGGATCGTGGACGCCGACGGACTTCCATCGCAGGAGCCGGAGGTCCTCGTAGAAGCTCGCCGCGAGGTCAAGGGCGACGCTGGTCTTGATCTCGCGCCTGCCAGAACGCATTCGAAACACGTAGTGTCCCGTAGCGTCGACATCGACGTGAATGCGTACCTCGCACGGCATGTTCTTCCAAACACTCGCCTTTCGGCATGTTTGCGACTAGTTCAGGTTTTCTGGGGTCGGACGAATCGTCGCAACCCAGTGATTGGCAGTGTACCAGGAAGCAGGGTGGTCGTCCCGGACACAATCGGGACACGAAGGAAACTGTCCAGTGGGGAATAACCAAAGTCGCGTGGCGATAACCTGAGCGTTTTGGGTGCGGGGAAGTCGAATCTCGGCCAGGTTGACGGTTGGGCGAAGCCCACGTCACTCCAAATCAGGTGATCTTGACGTGCCCCGATTGTGAAACGCGGGCAACGAACGGTCCTGGCACGGAATGGAGGACTTTGAAGATCCGCGGCAGCGCCGTCAAGAAGACCGCCGCGATTTCGATGCCCCGGAGGTTTCCCGCAGTAAGGACGAACACTCTCGCTTTGCTGGCTCTCAGCGCGGCGATCTCTAGCGGACGGTATCGCAGCCTCTGATCCTTGGTGAGCACAACCCATCCCCGCTCGCCGACCGTCCGAAGCCAGACGCGATCTTCCTCATCACGCGCGAAATGGTCGTCGTGAATCTCGACAACGAGACCGGCCTTAATGAGTTCGGTTCGGATTGGGTCTATGCCCAACGACCTGTCGATGAAGAATACCGTTTCATCAGGCGGCTTCGCAGCGGATGGCTTCTTCGATGGCACTGGTGTCCAGACGGAAGTCCTGCGCGAGCTCCGCGACGGAATCGCCGGCCTTGTATCGCTCGTAGATGGATGAAACAGGTATGCCGGTACCGGTGATCACCGGTCGGCCGAAAGAAACTGCAGGATTCATGACCACAACGCGCGGGTCGGACTTAGGCGCCGCGTCCGATTCGGTGTCGCGAGTGAAGGGATAAAGCTTGATCGGAAGGCCCTTTGCGTCCCTCTCAATCCGCTTGAGATAGACGCTTATGATCTCCTTCATCGCCTGTTGTCCTTCGCGCGACGCATTGATCAAGTCCCCGTAGCGCTCGACGAACAGATCCAAACCATCGGTCTGGAATGTCTGATCGATGAGAGGGCGCTCGATATGGAACTGTCGCTTTACATAGTCGAGTGCGGCGCGAACCTTCGGAAGCTTGACACCGTGACGACGACGAATGGCGGCCAGGACATGCGCCTCGACGAGGTTGATGAAGGACAGATACTGTTTCTGTGGATCGTCCAAGTGGATCAAGGGCCTGGACCGCTTCGCTTGTCCAGCAACGGGATACCACCGCCCCACCACCCAACTGCGCAACGTTCCTTCCGGCATGCGGAGGTAGTGGGCTGCCTCCGTCACCGAGTAGGCTGGCAACAGGCGCGAGTCGCCGGCCTCGTAGCGAGTTTCAGTCGTCTTAAAAGCCATTGCCCCTTTCAAACATTATCAGTCTACCGTGTTGCGCACAAGGCCGCTGTTCATTCGTCGGCGAGAGTATGGCCCTGGGGGGCCTACTGGAGGATCGTTGTCGCTGGTGTCGTTTCAGCGAGGCTTGGGGGGACTTCAGGTGCGCCCGGCGCTGGTTGCGGCGGTGCCTCCGTCTTGCCATTCCGTTTGCTGGCGGCTTCCGCAAGTTTCTCCTGGATGCGGCGCGTCAATTCGTTTTGCCGCTCGGGCGTGACGAAGGTGTATTCGCCAGTCATCTCCAGATCGCTGTGGCCGGCGATCTTGGACGCCTCGATGGCGCTGCCGCCGACCTGTTGCCGCCAAGTGATATTGGCCCGCCGGAAGGAGTGCGGCCCGAGCCAGGGAAATCGCATCCCTCTGCTTCGGCAGCTTGATGGAGAGCATCGCGCACACCCGAGTCCCAGAGGGGCTTCCGGGTGCACGTTTCTGCTGGAAGACAAATGCCTGCGGTGTGGCTCCGTCCTCCGTGGCTTTAGCCCGTAAGCGCTCCACGAGATCGCCGATGCCCAGAATGCGCTTGCTGTCTTCGCTTTTCGGGCGGCCGACATCCTGGTGCCAGACACGCTGCTCGATCTTGATCGTGCCGGCGTCCAGGTTCACGTTCTGCCATATCAAACCGAGCACCTCAGAGATTCGGGCGCCGGTGGCGATGCAGATTTCGATGATCAGTCGAATGGTATCTTCCAGGCGAGCGAGCACACGGGCAGTTTCCTCGAAAGAAAGGATACGGCGCTCGTATTTGTAACGTTTCTTCCCAAGCTTCGCTTTGCTGACAGGGCTGCGTTTGCCCTTCCTCCCACAAACCGTGTCCCTCGGCGTAGTAGAAGACGCGGATCATGATCGCCCGCACGCCATGCATGGTCCACCATGAATCGAAGGTCGTGTGCAGCCAATCCTCAACCGCCTGGGGCTGGATCTGGTTCAAGAGAAGCGTTGCCCCATGCGGGACGATGTACTGCGTGAAGGTAGAAGACCTCTTTTACCCGTGTTGGCTTGGCAATCTGGTTTTCGCGCCAAGGTAGCCGGCCTCATACATCTTGCGCCACTCGCCGAAGAACGCGACGCCGGTGGCGGCACTGCTGGACGGCGGCCTCGATGGTCGGTGCGTTCAGCTTCGCAAGAAACTTATCGCGTTCGATCTCGGCCTGCTTCTTCGTGATGGCGCCTTCGCCCTTGCTGGGCCCGACTGATTGGTACTTCCGCAGCGTCTTGACGGTGCCGTCCGGTTGAATCTCGTCGGACCAATATCGGAAGATCCAAGGCCAGCCTTGGCGATCCTTCCGGGGCTTTACTTGTGGATGTTGAACGCGCACCTTGACACGCAGGCCTCCAGCCAGCATGTGGAGGTTACCTTCGGTTGCGAGCATCATTCAAGTCCAATAATGAATAAGTTGAGTGATTGGGTTGGTAGGTGAGCGGTTGAAGCTGTGTGTGCTAACTTACGGTTGTGGTGGTTTTTTCTGAGATTGATATTGATAAGCGCGCTTAAGCTGCTGATTTCACTGGATGGGAATGTGGGTAGGTTAATGAATAGATAAGGGATAGATATTGTTGATATTATGCAGCGTTCATTGTGTGGACGCTTTAAGATAACGTGCTGGTGGTAATGCAAGACGCTTTGGATGTGTGCTGATGCTACGGCGCACTGTGAGGGTTTGCGATGCATAACGGATGCTAAAAGGTTTTTTTGTGAAGCTTTTTAACGTTGCTCGGTAACGTAGTATTCGCTGATGTGCGCTTGCGATTGAGCGCGCGAAAAGCGCAGTGGCTTAAGATATAAGTGTGTGCAACTCAGCTAATGCATTCACGAGCGGAGTTATGCTTGGAATTGTGCGCTCTAGCACAGAACTCAGGTGACTCGCTCACTGCGCGCGCTGCGCGCTTTAAGTGGACGCATTAGATTCAGAGATGGATAGTTAACGAATTGGTGGCAGGCTGGTTGCTATTGATGCTTGCTTGTGTTGCGCGGTTAGGCTAAGGGTGGTTAACACGATTCAGAAGGTGTACGTTGGCATGGTAATGCTTCAGACTCAATGCAAAACGCTAAGTACAGTTCGAACTCAGCTGAAGGTTGCGACGATATCAGGTGTGTGTGTGTGAGCTAAATTGCGCAAGGCGCGGTTGCGATGTTCTACGATAGCTTCTCGAAACGATTGCGTTCATGTAGTGACTCGCTATTATCGCACGTAGGCACGTATGCTCGGCGAAGCGCTCTTTGCGCGTTGTTCTGACGTTGTGAGGGTGTGGTCTCGATGGAGTTCTTGGAGAGTTTTAGAATCAGCAAACGGGCGCGAACGGACTGCTTACGTGGAATGTTTGCTGTTGAAAGGATTAAGGCGCGAGGCGGCTTGGGCTCTGTAATTTGGCTGTGGAATATAGTGGTGCGGCTGGCACGGTTCTCGGTGCTCTGAAGACTCGATCGCTGCGGCATGGTAGCGCGCGACATCGCGCTGTTGCTCTGCGGGGCGAAGTCGTCGATAACGACAATAGCGTCTTTCTCGAAGAAGGTTAGGACCTCGAGGGCATTTCCTGTAGACGACTACGCTCTCGGCAGGTGGAGCTGATTCATTGCTGCGCTGAAGTGCTGTTGGTACAGCGCCGCTACTCGCTTTTGAATGCGCCGGTCTCTCTGGCTAGGTGTATGGCGAAGTCTGCGTCACTGAGCACCGCTCGGTACGTAGCCGCAAGCAACGGCAAGCTGATTACCTCAGGTCTAAGTTCAGCCAGTTTGAGACTTGCCCTGACCGCAGTTGCGAGCGCGTCGGGGCTGGCCGGAAGCCGCAGCTCGTAGCGACTCATCTGGACGGCAAGCCTTACGTTGATATCGGCGACGGCCCCGGTACCGGCAATCGCACGCTGGCGTGCAAGAATATCGAAACACCGTTGACCTTGCGCCAGCCCGTGTGCGTATAGATGCATCGCTCCTCCGCTGTCATGGACAGTGACTGGATCGCAGTGCGAGCATAGTCGCGTTGATTGGGATATGTGATCGCTGCCGCGCCTAACCGCTCGATGGGCCAGTCCATGCCGGCGAAATCCGAGGCCGGAATCATGAATTGGAGCTTCCGCCCCAGCAGTTCCGCGGCGATTTCGAATTCGTACCTCGTTTCGACGCCGTTGTCCAATCGGATGTTGGCGGTGATTGTCGCCTGGAAATTAGTCAACTGGATCTGCGTCAGACCACCGCCCTTCATCGTGATGCGAAATAAGCCGTCGGCCCTCGACTGGAACTGCGGAGGGAGCGTTACCTCGAGACGCGCGCCAGACGTGGCGGCCTCGAACAACGCGAGCACCTTGACAGGTCCCCAGGCGGCCAGCAAATCATCGATCCCGTTCACGCCGCAATCTTCAGGCAAGTTGACCAAGTCCGCCTTTGCGCCGCGCGTTGCGAGTTCCCGGCAGATCCCTCTTCGGGCCCATTTCACGCTTTCATTCGTGTGAACGTTCGCATCGAAGATGATGAAGGCCTTTCGTCCACTCCATTCGATTCGGCCGAGGTCGCTGATTGGGCCTTTGACGTCAAGTCGTTCGCCTTTGGGTCCACCAGTCTTGCCGATTCTGCCGCGCCAATTCCAGACGCCCGCTATCGCGACCGGAATGAATCGAGGGAGTTCTGTCTCATGATTGGCAAGCCGCCAAAGAGCGAGCGCCTTCTTTTCTCCTTCAACCAGCGCGATTGGAATCTGGGGATCAGCGAGCTGTTCCAACGTGACGCCGGGCGGAATGAAGAGCCGGTTTGAGCCGTTGGGCGGACCAAGATACTTCTTCTCCGTCTTCGGTTGGCCGTCCTTGCCCACCGTCCAGTCTGGATTGTCGCGCCGTATCCGGTGATTGAAGGCGGAACCGTCGCCGGGCCAGAAATACGAAATCAAGATTCCAGCACAATCGCGGTTCCCTTTTTGCCCAACGATTTCGCGCCCTTCAAAACTGGTGACGCGCCGCAGCAACGCGGCGTCCGAGATCTCGCGCGTGATCCAGGACGCCGCCAGCATCGCGTAGTCATCTTCGGTGAGAGGTGTGCCCCAGATTGGAGGTCTGCGAGCGGACCGATATTCGGCCGTCGACGGCGTGCCCGGAGGCTTCAGCCCGGCTTCGCGATCGGCGGGTCCGCCGCCGGACTTAGGCATTGCGCTTACTCCCGGGTTGCTGCCTATCGCGGCGTCTGGGTGTCCCGCCAGACGGCTCAACTTCGGGAACGTCTAATCGAAGGGCGCGGGCGACGGCCACGGTCAACGCCCGTGCCTGCGAAGACTCGCGGGCTTCTCCTGTCACATCGGCAACGAGGACTTTGGCCCAGAAGCCACCGTTCTCAGCGGCGCCGGTCGTGTAACTTTGTGCAGCGACACGCTCCAGGAGGTGGAAGGCATCTTCAAGCCGCGTGGCTGGCTGAAAACGCCACCGAGGTAGCCAACGCCGACCGCTCATCATGAACCGCTCGGGACCGACGGTCCAGCCCATGACACGTTCCGCCAGGACCGCCGCGAGTTGATCGTTTGTCATTGGGCGGCTCCGTTTACCTTCGTGGAGACCGTGGTAAGCACTGACATATTGGCGCGGCCGTCCAAGTAAGCCTGGAGGTCGGCCTCAGAGATCCTGATCGTGCGGTGGCTGATGCGCGAAGCGCGGAGTTCTCCGTCGGCGACCAATCGCCGGACTGTTGAGCGAGCGCATTGAAGCTTCGCGCTCACTTGGGCAACCGAAAGTAATTTTGAAACCGGCATGTTCCCTCTGCTCGATTTCGATCTTAAGGAGGGGGTAAGACGGTCAGAACGTTGCCTGGTCAGTCATTTGCTGCGAACGCGGTACTTGACGGGGGGAATCGGTCAGGGGCGGTTTGACCGTTCTGGTGGGAGGAAATCATTGAAAACATAGAGCGACAGTTGGGCGATTTTGACCGTTCTTGCCCGTTGCTCTATTGCGGATTTGACCGTTTTTTTACGACCTCACGCGATAGAGGGTATTTCTTCGCCGTTCTGATCCGGTCGAGGCAGCGCTTGGTGTCGTCGCCCCCAGCCTCCAGTTCGAAGTCGACTCGCAGCCGCTTCTTCACGGTGGCCTCTCTCATGATCTCGGCGTTCGTAAGAGTGCGGAAGCGTTCCCGGCCAATAACATCATGTACGCGGGCGTCACGATCGGAAAGACCGCTAGCCTTGGGTGCGCGTGGCATGTTGTTGCCGTTCACCACCGGAATGACTGTCTCGATGACCGACTGGACCGCGGTTAGGCGTAGCGCGGCCCTGTCGCAGGGCAACTCTTTCTGCAACTCATGCATCGCCAACCTGAGCACTTGTTGCCCATCTTCATCTGGTGCATGCTCGTCGCCGGCTTCGATGACTCCCTTGGCTACGAGTGCCGTTCGAACGTCAGCCGTGGCCGGCGAGTGTGGGACGGGTACGTGAGGTACATCCGCGTGGGGGAATCCCATCGCGCACGGTTTGTCGCGCCGGCCACGAGCAGTTCCTTGATCATTCCGAGATCTTCATCGGAAAGCTTGGCCGACTGATTGGTGGGCCTCGGTGCGCCCGGAACGGCTTTGCTCGTCGGCGTTCGCTCCTCGGTCGCGGCGGGCTGCTCCTGGCCGCGCAGAGTCATATTGCGCGGATCGCAGTCGAGGATGATTTCATACTTGTCCATCAGCTTGTTGAACAGCGCGATCTGTTCGATCTGGGCGTTGGGGTCGAATCCATTAGCCACCACCGCTTCAAACCACGTCACGCGCCCGATGCGAATATCTTTCAGCGCTGCCTCGGCGTCCTTCACCGGGTCCACCGATTCAAACCGAGGCGCCGTCCACTGCGTGCCGTACAGGTTGATCTTCGGATTGTTGACTGCTTTCGCCGGGACCTTGCCTAGCAACACCAGCGTGTCGATCACGCGCCGCCGCACCGGCATGCAGAACATCGGAATCAACGTCAGCCAGCGGTATCCTTCGATGGTGTTACGGAACCCCAACTGCCCGCCGCGCCAGCTCGAATAGTTGACTAGCGAAAGATCGCCCGCCAGCATCTCGTAGGGAATTTCCAAGCCCGCCGCGATCCCCTGCAACTCCGTCATCTTGTATTCGCGGTAGCCGCCCGCCACCGGCGGGTTGTTGAACTTCACATCCTCGCCTGGCTTTAGATAGGCCGTCATGCCAGGCTGAAACGACTCGACCGGATTCCGAGTGAGCGAGTCTTTCCCCTGAATGCCCAGCGTCGAACCATCGATCCCCTCCGGCTGCGTGACCATCGCCACGACGCAGGCTTCAATCTTCTTGCGCACTCGCTCCGCATCGGCATAATCATCGAGATCGCGAAGCGCCATCATCACTGGATGCAGCCACGGAATGCCGCGCACTATGGCCGGGCCGGAGCACGCGGTACGTGTGCAGCACCTGCTCGGCCGGAATCGGCTGGCTCAGGATTCCGCCGCGCGGGTTCAAGATCAGAACGCCGCCGGGATGATACGTGTACAGCCAGTACCCCGACCGCCGCCCAAGCAGATCGAACTCGACGCCCTGCATGATGTGGCCGTTCACTGTCCCCATCGTTTTGGTCTGGTCCAGGAAGTCGGCCTCCAGCGATCTGAAGCTGGAGCGGCACGCGCAGATTGTCTTTCGCCAGGCGCGGCCGGAAGCGCAGGATCGCCTCGCCACTCTCGGCGGTCGTCCGCATGATCAGCGATTGCATGCCATAGAAATCCAGACGCTGCGGCGTATCGCAGTTCTCGACGAAGTAGGGCCACTCGGCATCGATGATGCGATCGAGCCCCGCGTCACCCGTCTTCGCCTGTGGCACGATGCCGGTCCCGACCGTATTGCCGGCCAGCTCCTCGATCGCCTTCGACGCATACGGATTATTGCGGATCAGATCGCGGCTCCGGTTGCGGAGCCAAACGAGCGACCCCATCAACTCGACGTTGGCGTCGGTCGATGGGGCGTACCACCCGTAAGCCCGCCGCCCCGCGCTCGCCCCGTCGTAAGAGAAGCGCGACGCATGCCGCTCGAGGTAACCCTCGGTCAGCTCCAGCGCCATGCGCGCCTGCGTCCGCCGCAAGCCGTAGCGCGGCGCAACAAAGTTGATGGCGCGATCGAGAACGTTCATTGGGATGCCGTGTACACCGTCTCGCGATACGTTTTCTGTGATCGGACCGCCTTCACTTCGACTGCCTTGAACACCTTCTCGAAGTTCACGCATCTCGGATTCGAGCACGTAAACATGCCCTGCTCGTTCAGCACGAGCACGAGTGACCCGCAGTCGCACTGGATGACTGATGGACTAATACGCATTCGTCGGAGGGCTCCGAGCCGGAGAACCGCCAGTTTCCCTTCAAGCGATGGACGCCGCGGGTTCTAGACGGCTAATATCAGGGATCGAGGCGATCTATGGAACCGGCGACTATCACACTGCTCTTCGATAAGACACTCGCTGCAATTGGGTTAATCCGAGATGGCAAGCGGCGGCGCGACGAAAAGACGGATCAAGCATTGTTGGCCTTATACGTTGCACTGGCAGAGACACGTGCGTATGTCACCGCCCGAGCGCGAGGAACTCGAAGGAGTCGAACGAAGGAGACTTCGCTCGCTAAACTGTGGCACAACGCCGCGGTCCCCTTACGCCACATCGACCCTAATCTTGCGAACCGCTGTTTCCTTAAAGGTAGCTACTGGCTTGAACCCGACATTTGGAGCAAGCCAAAGATTAACGAGAGCGGCATCGCTCTAGACAGGGTTTTCGAAGCCGCTCGGGCGCTCCTGGTGAGGTGATCAAATATGTGAAGGTGTCGGAGACTAGGTTCACCACTGCTCCCATGGCGGGAACCCCGCGACGTACGGGCCGTCCCCGCGCCGATGTTCCGCCAGTGTCGATTTGCTGGTCTTCTGCGCGCTGGCCTCCCGGATGGCGTCCTCGGTCTCGGCGATGGCCTTCCGAATATCGTCAACGGTTCGATACTGCACCTCGCGTCCGTCGGGAAAGCGCGCGCGCAGCGTCGGGTTCCCCAGTGCCATGTACAGCGCGTTCAGGTTCGCCGTCAATTGCGCGACGGTCAGAGTGGTAAGCGCCATCAGAACCAGTTTCTCCGTGGGACCCACGGCTCGGGAGTCGTCCGCTCGATGAGCGCGGGCGGCACGCCTTCAGTCGGCGGCTGCGGGTGCTGCTCCTGGCGCGGTATGACCGTCTTCGACTCGGCGCGCCGACCACCCGCCATCTGCGCGAACTTGTCGCACTGCGCACCCAGGCGCAACCCGCTCGCGTACAGCGCATACAGCGCAGCGTAGGCGTATACCCGGCAATCCAGTGCCTCGTTCCTCGCGCCGGCGGCCTTCTTCCATTCCTGCTTCGGGAAGCCGTTGTGATAGCGCGTGAATTTCTTCTCCGCCGTCAACTGCTCGAAGTATTCCAACTCACGCCCGATCGGAAAATGGCAGAATCCCGGTCCAGGTTCCTGGATCTTCAACCGGTCATAGATCGCCGTCTTCGCGGCGTCGACCCCGACCATGAAGAACGGCGTCTGATTCTTCCGGCTCGGCTTGCGCGGCCAGATCGGAGTCTGGCCCGAGACGTCCTTTTACGGCGTACACGCGGCGCGCATAGCGGTCGCGCGTGAACCGCAGCACCTGCGCGTCCTTGAAGCCACAGTCGATCGCCGCCGCAACCACGCGCATGCCCAGGCCGGATTCGTGCATGCACTCGGAAGTGAGTAGGCCCTCCAGGTGATCCCACACCTCGTTGCGCATGATGTCGCCGGGGATCACGTGGTACGCAATCGACCACGACTCCTCGTCGCGCCCCCATCCGACCAACTCCACTTCGAGCCGATCCGCCTGCACGTCCACTCCGGCTGTGATCAGCGCCGCTCCCTCCGGCGCCTCGGCCTCGAACGGCTCGCATCGGTTCCACAGCGCGCGCTCGTCCATGGGAGTCTCGTGCTTCTCCTCCCACAGCTCGGCGAGCACCGTATTCACAAACGCCTTGAGCGTCTCCGGCGACTTCTTCGCCGCGAGGAACTCCACCGCGATCGATCCCCAACTCCGCTTGGGCGAGATCAACTGCGAGACACGGAATCCCGGAATCGGCGACGAAGGATTCTGCGCGCGATACTGGCCGTGCTCCACCATCCGAGCTTTCTCGTGGTGCGGGATCAGCTCGCGGCATCCAGCGCAGCGGTACGCTGCTTCCTCGGGCTTCCCCTCCAGCCACACCAGTCCAGGCCCAGTGCCATCGCCCAACACCAGCACCTGGTAATGACCGCACTTCGGGCACGCCACGAAGTAATCGCGTTGATCGCTCTCAAGCCACGCCAGCTCGATCCGGCTGATGCCCTTGATCGTCGGCGTCGACGCCATGACGATCTTCTTGTTGTGCGCGAACTCGGAGGTGCGCTGAATCGCCAGCGACACCGGATCGCCTTCCGTGCCTGCGCTTGCCGGGTAGCGGTCGACCTCGTCGAGCAGCGCGTACCGGATCGGCCGCATCGCGAGGCCCGACGGGGAGATCGCCCCGGTGAACGTAATATGTCCTTCGCCGTTCACGAGAACCTTGTGCAACGTTGTGTTGTTAGAATCGCGCGACTTGGCCGGCGCGATCTTGCCGCGTAGCGAAGGCGTCGCGCGGAACATGGGAGCCACGCGGTCCTTCGACAGCGCCTTGGCGTCCTCGGCGCGCGGCTCAACCACCAGGACCGGTCCCGGATCAACGTCCGCGATGAAGCCGATGAAGTTCAGCAGCACTTCGGTCTTCAGAAGCTGCGCCGCCGAGAGCAACACCACTTGCCGGCACGGATGCGCCGGGCTAAGCACCTCCATCGGTTCGCGCTGATACGGGCGCGTGTGCCACTGCCCGCGCTCGGCCGCCGCGCCTCCGGTAAGCACACGATTCTCGTCGGCCCACTTAGCGACCGTTATGTCGCGCGGCGGCAGCATCGCCGCGGCGCCCACTTCGTGAATGGAGAACGGTTGCATATTCAAAGACCTGCGTCCGCGACCGACTTGCTCACCTTCCGCAACAGGGCTGTAATCTCAGCTCCCAGCATTCGATGAATCGTTTTCTCGTTGTCCACAGCCGCCAGCATCGGAGCCAGGCGATCGGGCATGGCCATGAGGCCGTCCTTGACGATCGCGGAAAACGTGGCCGCGTACTCGGAAGCCCGCGCCGCGTCGATCAGCTTCCCGGCGCGCTCCTTATAGTCCAGCTCAGCCGTTCGCGCCTGAAAACTCTCCTTGACCGCGCGTGCCCGCAAGTAAGCAGTGACCGGATCGCCCGTGGGCGCCGGAGACTCGTGCATCGGAAGCCGCTCCGGTACGGCAGCAGCTTCACGGACCGTCTGCCCGGCGAAGGTGTTCTTCGACCACTCCCGGTTGGCGCGCTCCGCATCGATGGTCCCATCAGGTAGCTTCGTGATCCGTTTCGTGGCGATGGCCTTCTGAACAGCGGTCAGGCTGCATCCGCGCGCCTTGGCGTAAGCCCGTAAAGAGATGCCCATTGAAACGAAGATTCGCCTTGCTTTCCGGTTCAAACGGAGTGATGAATCGTGGTGCGCGAAGACGCGCAAGCACCTGAGTAGAAAGGATTAAAGACCATGAAGAACAACCAAGCCACCGAAACCACCCAAGCCGCCGCCGTTGCGGAACAGGGCGCGCCCGTCGCGCCGGAGAAGGCTCCCTCGAAGAAGGGTGCCAGCAAGAAGGGGGGCGCGCCCAAGGGCCAGAAAACCGCCAAGCGTGCCAAAGCCAAGGCCGCCGCGAAGAAAGCCGCCAAACCCGCCCGCAAGAAGGAAGCCAGCGCGCCGCGCGCCGAGAGCAAGGGCGCGAAGATCATCGACATGATCGGACGGGCCAAGGGAGCGACCCTTGCGGAGATCATGAAGGCGACCGACTGGCAGGCCCACAGCGTCAGGGGCTTCATCTCCATCGCCGCCAAGAAGCACAGCATCAACATCGAATCTTCGAAGAACGACGCGGGCGACCGCGTCTACAAGGTCGCCAAGTAGGAATCTCCCGCCTCCCACGCCGCCGCCGGGTCAACAATCCGGCGGCGGTTCTGCTTTGTGAATGCCCGCGCTCAGCACGTTGATCTTCTCCTGCACTAATTCCGTCCGCAGCTTGCACTCTTCGGTGCGCACGTATGTGCCGTTGATCCTGGCGATAATCCGGTTCTCCAATTCCGCGAGTTCCTTCCGGACTTCAGCAAGCAGCGCACGGTTCTGCAAGCTCACGTAGGTGGCGATCAAGCCGGAGACCAGCGCCACGGCCGGAACGAGCATTTGCAAGATGGGATCATTCATCGCGTTCTCGCTCCAGAATCCTCAGTTCCGCAGACCAGTCCGAGAGCGCCAGGCACAGGCCTTGCAAATCGGTGTGCCCGGAAAGAATCAGCGATTCGATTTCCGAGATTTCGCGGTGGCAGCGGGCGATTCATGCCGCGATCCCCAAACGTTCGGCCTTCATCTGCTCGAACGTCCGCCCATCGCCATCGAGCGTTGCTTCTCGGCCCGTCAGCCGCTGCCACCGCTGGACGACGACGTCAACGTACTTCGGATCGAGCTCCAGTCCGCAGCAGACGCGCTCGGTCAATTCAGCCGCGGCGAGCGTGGTGCCGCTGCCCAAGAAATGGCTCGTAGACCAGTTCGCCGAGCTTGGTGTGATTCAGGATAGGGCGCCGCATCAGCTCGACGGGCTTCTGCGTGGGGTGATCGAATTTCTCCTCATCCGAGCCGCCCATGATGAACTTCGGTGACGGCGAATCCCAGATGGTGGAGTTCTCGCCGGGCTTCCCGTACCACGGCGCGTTCTTCTTGCGGACGTACCAGCACGGCTCATGTTGGAACCAGTAGTGCGTCCTCGTGAGCACGGTGCGTCCCTTGTTCCAGATGATTTGCTGGTGATGCAGAAAGCCGATTCGCAACAAGCCGTCGAGCACTTCGCGCGTGAACTTTGATGCGTGCCAGACATAGGCCACCTGCGAGGCTCGGCACCAGCGCGAAGGCTTCCGACCAGTCGGCGCGCGTGTCGCCCGAGATTTCCGTTTGAGTGTGACCCTCAGTCCGGTGCTTCATGTAGCTCGCCTCGGCAGGCCCACAACCATTCAGGCCGGCTCGGTCACGCCACTCCGAATCCAACTCTATTCCGTAAGGCGGATCAGTCACCATCAGAAACGGTTTGCGCTCCCCGAGTAACCGGGAGACCGCCTCCTGGCTGGTCGAATCAGCGCAAAGCGCGCGGTGCTGACGGGGCGGATCGCCGCAGAGCCACAGGTCGCCGGGCCGGGTGACCGGCACGACCGGCGGCAACGAAACCGGGTCCTCTTTCCCGTTAGTTTCCTCCGGCGGGAACAGATAGGCGTTCAGCTCATCCTGATCGAACCCGGTCAGCGCCAGATCGAAATCGCTGTCCAGTTCCTGGATGCTTTGGAGTTCCGGCCCGATCAGATCCAAGTCCCACGTCGCCTCATCGTGGGACCGGTTGTCCATCAACCGGTACGCCTTCACCTGGCCGGGTGTGAGATCGCGCGCGACGTGAACCGGAACCTCGGTCAGCGCCATTGACTGCGCGGCCAGCAGCCGGACGTGACCAACGACGATTACGCCATCGGCATCGACAACGATCGGCTGCCGCCACCCGAAGGCTCGAATTGAGGAAGCGACCTTCTCGACTGCGGAGGGAGGAATCACCCTGGCATTGTTCGGATACGGCGTGACCCGGCCAATCGGCCACCACTCGACGGCGAACGTCGGGGACTCGGGTTTGATTTGATTGGGGCGGCGCATTAGAGGAGTGGTGACAACCGCAAAATTGAGGTTATTTCAAAGAATCAACGGCTTAGGTGCCTGACAACCGGGGGTGACAACCTGCTTTTGACAACCTGACTAGGCAAACTGCGCCGCCATTCGACCCGCGGCCGCCGCCTCGCGAGTCAGGTCCCGCGAATTGTTGGCAGCCGGTCGGACCTTCTTTTCCACCGCCACTGTTTTCGGGGGCGGAACGAACGCGCCGCGCGCACGAGCGACATACCGCCCGCCGACCTGCCGTCCGAGTTTCATCCGACCAGACACTCCGTCACGACCTGGAGGAAGGCGCCGCGTACCTCTGGTGGCGCATACGTCTTCTCACCATTGTTCCCGCCAAGCCGCTTGAGTTCCCATGCCCGCCCGTGCTCCAGATTCTCTTTGAAGCTGTATCGCGTACCCATAACGGAACTGGCCGACGTCGGCTTCGGCTCGCCGGGGCGCATGAACAGAATGGCCCGGTTGATGTGACCCTTCTTATGGCGCACTACTCGCGCCACCAACCCAGCAGCTTCGAGTCTCGCCAGCCGCTGTTCGGACACGCAGGCGTACAGATTGCCGTCCGCCTGGTAGACGGGGATCGAGGCATTCATATTTTTGGGTACACGTGGAGTAGCAGGAAAAGCTGCGGGAAGGAGATTCACGAGCGTCCCGGCGCTCGGGGACTACAAACGCTTCGTTAGCGTTCAATCTCTTGTTAGCACTGTGCGATTTCAGTCGTCAACAGAAAAGCGCAGTTACGGCGAATTGTCGGGTTCGCAGCACCGTCATGTCGGGTCGCCTGTCGGAAAATTGAAGGTGCCCGACATCGAGCCGCCAAGTTGAATCAATGGCTTGAACGCTAATTGTCGGGAATGTCAGGTCTCAGCGGAGTAGAGAGCCTCCGACGCCCTGCGCAAAGGCGGATCAAGCCGCCAACGGCCACCGTGCGCGTGCCCCCTTTTGGACTCCAGTTTGGACTCCGGGGGCGAGGTTACAGAACATTGGGGAATGTTAACTGTTTGAAACGTTTGGTCGGGCCGCCGGGATTTGAACCCGGGACCCGCCATGGCATTGGGCGGCAACCTGCGGTAAACCGCTGATTCCACAACTCTGGTTTCAGTCGTTCTGGCAGCCAGAAGCAACGCCAACCGCTGGCATGGCTGCACGTTGGCTCGCCCCTTCCAATTTATACTATATCAAAGGGGCTGGAAGAATCTGCACCATTCGGAACTGACCGTTAATGAGCTCACCGGCAGTGCCCTCAGGGTTAGCGGAAAGCTCGGGAGCTATTAAGGAATGGGGGAACGACAGGGCTCGAACCCGCCTAACCGGACAGCAAGAAGCGGCAATGTGGGGTAACTGTTTGATAGTACGTTGGCCTTGCCAGCCGATCTGGCAAGGGCAGGCAGGCTGTTTCTCTGGCATGTTTGCACGACGTTAGCACAGGACGTGCATCGCCATCCTGAGTCGCTCCAGCGAATCACCCCGAGGTATGACAGCGAGGCTGAGTGGCTCGAAATGAGCAGGCGAGGTACCTCTGCGAGCGGTCGTATTGGCTCCTACGCGGTCGGCCTGAAGGCGATCCTCTTGGCGGTCGGGGGGCGTCTAACTTTCGATAATGCTCACTTATCGCAAGTCAGAAAATCCGAGGTTCATAACGGAAACGCCAACTCTTCCGGAAACGGCGTATCTGGATCACTTCTCCGAGAAGCCGGCAAACGAACCAAGCGGATCGGCGAATCCAAGCGCGTTTCTTGTTCCCGCTCCGGCCAGACTGCCCCGTCCAGAATCGGACGGAAGCGCGGGAAGCTTTCGGATGCGCCGTCATTCCAAGGCGCAATGCGTCTTTGACCGGCTATGGATTAGAAAATCCGGTCAGAATATGGCGTCGGATCAAACCTACGGAAACGCTTCCATTGCGCGATTCACAAGACTTAACACTTGCGTGCCGGGTACAATAGCTGACTTCCGAGTCTTGTCTCCTCGCGTCAAAAGGTCAGTCTCAATTGCAACTCGATGTGACGATTGCCTGCGCCTGCGTTTGGTCCGGCTCCCGGAAGAGGCCCGAATGTATTCAGTGCGACGGACTTCCCAAAATACGGAGAACTGAGATTGCCGATGGGGGTGGCCGGGTTTACGTTGTTCAATGCGTTCCTGAAAGACGCAGTCGCGGTCAGGTTGAATCGTTTGGAGGTGGCGACGCCTCCAAACACGCCCCCCATTCCCGACTGATTGGAACTTCCACTCAAGCCTCCGTTACGGATCGCTTCGCCGCCGCGGATATCGTCGCCGCCAGTGTTCCCTCCGCCTCTCCCAGTTTCGCCAAAAGACCAGCTCCTGCTCACGCGAACCGTTAAGGACAGAATGCCGGGACCTTCCAGATAGTTGCGCGGGACGATGACGGCATTCGGCAAGGTTCCGGGCGCGGTATCAAACACGCCAAATCCCGGCTTCCTAATCACGCTGGCTCGCGACAGATCCTGGGCAAAGGCCGGGCGGTCATCGTTAGGATTGCCGTCATTGTTGGTGTCAACGCCCGAAGTCAGGTTGTACGGAAGTCCCGACTGCAGATAAATGAAGGGCGCCATCCGGATGCGGAACGGCAAGGTGGTCGTGGCGCTCACGAATGCCCTATGGTGAAAATCAAAGGCGGCACGCCCATAGTCGCCTCGAAGATTGTAAGGATTTGCCGGCATGGTGCCAGGCCCATCCGTGTCGCTCATGGCGCGGTTATAAACGTAGTAGCCGAACAGCGAGAACTTGCTGCTGATTTTGGCGTTCACCGAAGTAATGATCTGATTCTGGCGGAAAACACCGCTGCCCTCGTATTGATAGATATCGCCGGCGGCGGCGCCAAAGGGTCGCGGGCCGATCGCCTGCCCCAGGCTGTTGAACAACATCGGCAGAGGCGCGTTTATATCTCTCGTGAGGAGTTCATGTACTCCGCGCGAAGTGGTGTAATTCACCGCGATTGCCACGCCATGGGGCAGTTGGCGTTCGATGCCCACCGCCGCCTGGATCAGGTATGGCACTCGCAGCCCCGCATCTACCTGGTAGCGGACATCCGTGCTGGCGCCGCCCGGCTGTGCGCTCAGCGCGGCCAGAGCGGAGGGATCGGGAATCGCGGGGTAGAAGAGCGGATTCCGGATGATGTACTGCGTTTGGCTGATCCCGTTGAGCAGAGCGGCGTTCGCGAGAAGGTTGGTTGGGAACCGATCGTAAAACATCCCGCCGCCGGCGCGAATGACGGTCTTCCGATTCCGGCCACCGGGGGCCCAGGCGAAGCCCAACCGCGGCGCGAGATCGGCGTGGTCGGAGACGCTCGTTTGCCCTTCGTAGCGCAGGCCCGCACTGAGCGATACATTCGGCCTGACTCGCCAATCGTCCTGAACGTACACGCCGGCATCGAACATGTCAACATTCACGACCGGGTTGCCGGAGGTGAGAAGAAATTCGGATGGCCCGAACCCCATCGTGGCGATCTCCGCTTGCGGGACTCCCTGCGCGGCGAGCATCTGATTCTGTTGGTAGACACCGAGGGCCGAGTCTCCACCCGGGACAGACGTGAAAATGAACCGGCCATTGAAGTTCGAAGTCGATTGCTCCTTCAGCCGCTCCTCTCGGAGGCGCGCTCCGAATTTGATCGTGTTCGCGCCGCGTACGATCGTCACATTGTCCTGGAGCTCGAACTTGTTATCGTCGGTGTAATTCAAAGGAAAAGTTCCGCCGCCCGTGAAGGCGCCCAGAACATCGATTTCGGGCGCCGAGCTGACGCCGCTCTGGCTGTTGCGGTTCCGCAGGAACTGAAATCTTACATCGTTCACGGCGCTGGTTCCGAGCACCGAGGACTCGATGATTTGCACGCTCTGCTGCCGGGTGTCCTGTGCATAAGCCTGGGACGCCAGATCGAACGTTTGCGTGTTGATTCCCTGATTTTGCGCGTTGGTGTCGACCCACGAGTACCGCAGGGTCAAGGTGTCGTTGGGCGTAATGGCATAATCCAGGCGAGGATTGATACTAAAGCGGCGAGACGGAGCCACGACTGCGCTGCTGATGGGCACCGGGTTCAGAGCTGAGTCCAGAGACGTGTAATTAACCAGCGAGTTCTCGTCGGTGATGCGGCGGTCTGCGTCGATAAAGAAACTGGCTTTCTTCGAAAGGGGGCCACCAAAATTGCCGGCGAAGATTTCCTGCCGGTAGTTAGGCACGATAGGGCCGGTTAGGTAGGGGTTGCGGGCAGTGAGGGCCCGGTTGCCGAAATCGAAAGATGCCTGACCGTGGAACTTGTCGGTCCCCGGTTTTGTGAGAACCTCGACGCGTCCGAAACCAACGCGGTCGTATTCCGCGGAAAACGGATTTTGGTTGACACGGATTTCACGGATAGATGCTTTCGGCGGCATAACGCCGTCGCTGAAACCATCGATGAAGACCTGCGCTCCCTCCGGACCCGCCGAGGGACCCGCGAGCATTTGAAGTTCATTGGCGAGATCCTCTGGATTGTCCGAAAACGAATCCAAATCGTTGCCTCGGAGAACGATCTGACCGACGTTTTGCGACGGATCGACGCTCACCTCAGGCGATCCGGCATCGGAAACAGTAACGTTTGCCCGTTCGGACTGTATCTGGAGCCGCGCGTTCACGATTTGAACCCGGCCCGCCGCTACCTGGACGCTCGCGCTATTGAATGGAACAAACCCGGGATAGACGATCCGCACGGTATAGGGCGCGGCAGTGAGCCCGTCGACGCGGTAATGCCCCTGCATGTCGGTTGTGGTTGTTCGAACCGCGCCGTTCACTCCCGTCACCGTAACCGGCGCGCCCGGCACGGCAGCGCCGCTGGGATCGGTTACCTGGCCCTCCAAAGCACCCAACGGGACCTGGGCCGACAGTGGCGTGAGAACCCCAAGCAGTAGCGCGAAGAGAGCACGTCGCCGTGGCGGAAATTTTGGACCGTCAATCAAGAAATCAAAATGCGCCAAGGAGAACGAATTGCGATCCATCTTGGCCTTACGCAACGGAGCGGATCCTACGAGATCCGCTCGATTCCCAGGCGCCCGTTAAAAGTGGAACCCGACCGTGCCCGTGATCGCCCGCGGCGTCACGTAGTGCGTGCCGCTGAACGTCGAAAGGAAGTTATACAACGCTTCCGTGTTCGCAATGTTGATAAACGAGAGCCGGGCGCTCCACTTGTAGCGGTCACCGTGAAAAATATTGTCATGCCCGATCGCCAGATCGAACAGATTCCGCGACGCGATGCGCGGCGGATTGTGGTCGTCATCTTCGGTCCCCGCCGCGGGAATCTTGAGGAACGACGAGCCGTACTGCGACGCGGGACACAGGCCGTCCGGGCTGATCGGCGTCGTCGGCGTCGCGTGCACCGTGCCGCAAAAGAGGCCAGCCTCGAACTGCTGATCCGGTGTCAGATTGGAGACGTCGACAACCGTATCCGTCCCGCTCGGTCCGTTGTTGCAATTCCCGCCGGCGCACGGCGCTGGACCGGCAACCAGGCCGCTGTCATAGCGCCAGTTGAAGCCGATCCACGGTCCTCTCTTGCCGATTTGATATTGCAGGTGAGTGGTGGCGTTGAAGTTTTCGTCGTGGTCGATGCGGAATACCCCGCCCGCGCCGAAGCTCGTCGGGGTGGTACCAATCCCGGTGACTTGCGGCCCAAAAAACCGGGCGGCCACGCTGGACATCACGACGAACGCCGTGAAGCCGTGGAAGTTCGGCACGCTCGCGCGGATGGCGTAGCCGGGAATTTTGGAACTGGCCCACTCGATCGGATAGGTAATCGGAGTGTTGGCCAGCACGCTGAAGTCGTAGGCATTGTGCGTGTATTTCCAGATGTATTCGCCGCTGATCACCAGAAACCGCCCGAAAGCCTGTTGGAGGCCGGCGTGGAACTCGTTCCGAAATCCAGGAGTCAGAGGCGAAGTAATGCATGGATAGCCCTGAATCGTCGCCATAAGATCGTTGATCACGGGATCGTTGCATCCCACGCTCGCCAGGACGAGATTCTCGTTGAACGGCGTCTCGAGCGTCCGGGCGTAGGAAACTTGCAGGACGGTGCTGGTCGGCTTGATATTGTAAGCAATCCCGAGTCGCGGCTCTACCTGGCTGGTGCTTGAGATGCCGCTATACACCTCTCCACGCAGTCCCAGGTTGAACGTCCAGTTCTTCAGCGTGATGGTGTCCTGGAGATACAAGGCCAACTGGCGAATGTTGGCGTGCCCGTTGAATGTGTACTGGGCGCTCCTGGCGGTCGGACAGCCGTCGCCTGCCGGAAGCGGTCCCGTCCGGGTCAGGTCGTAGCAGGCCAGCAGCGGATCGTACCCGGGATTCACGAACGCCGCGCCGCCGCAATTCGCCGGGTTCATCAACGTCGGGTCCAGATTCGGGCTCCCGTCCGCATTCAAGCACACCGGGTTGAACGTCGGATCGACGATCCCGAACGTGTCGTTCTCCGTCAGGATCGTATCTTGGTAGGTAGCGCCGATCTTGATGTTGTGCTTCCCTTTCACCATCGACAAGCTGGTGCGCAGCCCCAGGTTGGTCAGCCTTCTATTCTGCCCGATCGTGGTGGTCTGAAGATCCGGGATGAGGTCCGCGAATGGATCGGCGCTTGGGTAGTAATTGAATTGGTCCTGCCGTGCGAACCCGGCGAACGTGAACACCGTATTCGCGTTGATCACCCGCGTCCAGGAAGGCGCGATGTTGAACGTCCTGATCTTCGATACCTGATCCGTACTGCCCACGACCTGGCCGTTTGGACCGAGACCGTTACAAGCGTCCGAAAAGGAAAGGTAGTTGACGCAGACTGGCCCCGACCACGCGGTCGCGTTTTGGGAGTCAAACGAATTCGGCGTCTGGAACCAACTCCGCGTAAAGCCTAAATTTACGTTGATCGTGTCCTTCGAGGAGGGCTTCAGATCCAGCCGGTCAAAGATGTTCTGCTGATTTCCGTGATCGTGCATCACCGTGAACTCCGGCCCGTCCAGAAACCGGCTCGTGTTGAGTCCGCTTAGGGAAATGAAATTCCCCCACTTCTCGCCGCCCCAGCCCAGATTGGCGCTGCCATTCGCCGTCCCGAAGCTTCCGAAGGAACCGGTGATGTCGCCATGCGGCTGGGTCTGGCCAAGCCCCGATCGCGTCGTCACCACGATCACCAGGCTGGTTTTGTCTCCATATTCGGCCGGAGGCGCTCCTTCGATCACCTCCATGGACTGCACTGCATCCACGGGAAGCTGAGTCGAAAACACTTTGCTCTGCTGGTCGGTAATCGGCTGGCCGTCGATCGAAAATGAATTGGACGCGTGATCGCCGAGTCCATGAAAGAGGCCGTTGGAGTCGGCCGCGACTCCCGGCGACGCCAGCGTCACCAGCGAGCTCAGCGATGACGATTGACTTTCGAGCGGCAGCTTGTCGAACAGGTTGCGGTCCACGTCGGTATGCGTCGTCGGGTCCGTCTCGACCAATTCCGCGGAACTTTCGACCGTCACGCTGGTTGTGGCGACACCGACTTGCAGGCTGACTTTCACCTCGACCGGCACCGCCGACCGCACATCGACGTCCTGAGCGGCGTTCTGAAACCCCGAAGCGCTCGCCGTCAGATGATAGGGGTTGTACGGAATGTTCGCGAACTGAAAAGCCCCTTGCCCGTTCGTCTTTACGCTTTGATCGTAATGGGAAACCGGGTTCTGGATTTCGACTGTGGCGCCATTAATCGCCGCTCCCGACGGATCCAAAACCGTGCCGCGGACGGTGCCCGACGACGATTGCCCATAACTCAAAACGCCGCCACCGAACGCGAGAATTATGCACGCGAGACTACCTGGATGAAGCTTGGTCATTCTCAGATTGTGTAGGGAACTTCTAAGGACTCCTAGAACAATTTGACGGACGGCCTAGATCGGCCACGGACGGCCTATTTTCCCAAATGAGTGGGCTCGCCTAGGCGGCCTAATTTAAAATCCGGCAACGTTCCCGCCAATGCTCCTAGAAAACGCTGCGGTCACCACTTCATAATCTGCCGCACGCTCCGCGCCTGCCTCTTGCTCGCGACGAACTGCTGATTGTTGCTTAGCGTGATCAGCCACCTCTGGCTGCTCAGTGCGCTTATCTTCCGGACTTGGTCCACGTTCACCAGAGCGTTCCGATGAATGCGCCGGAAGTTCGCGTTCGCCAGCCGCTGCTCCAGAGCCGTCAGCGTCTGTGTCGCGAAATATTTCCCTTTGCCCGTGATGATCCAGACGACATTCCCCTCGGCCTGAAAGGCCAGGATCTCGTCGGCGTTCAACAGAAAGTATTCGTCCTCCACCTTGCCGACGATCTTCTTCGGCTTCGGGCCGGGAACCGGATCGGTAATCTCCTGCAAGCGCGCGAGCTTTTCAGCCGCCTCGAGGCCGGAAACACGCTTCGCCCTCTCCACCGCTTCCGCCAGTCTCTGTTGGCCGACAGGCTTCAGCAGGTAGTCAATCGCTCCTGCCTCGAACGCCTGCACCGCGTACTGGTCATGCGCCGTCACCACTACGACCACCGGCATCGGCTTGCCCCGTTCGATGCGGCGGACTACTTCGAGGCCGCTCATCACGGGCATATGAAGATCGAGCAGCACCAGATCAGGTTTGAGTTCGGCAATCTGACTGAGCGCCGAAGCCCCGTCGTTCGCTTCCCCAACGACTTCGACGCCTTCAATGAGTTCCAAATCCTCGCGCAAAATCTTGCGAGCGACCGGTTCATCGTCGACAATCAGTGTCCTCAAGACCATAGTCAAGTTTCAAGACTCAGACTTATTTACCACAGGAACTTCGGATTGCCGACAACTTTCAGATGAACGGGCGGGTCTTCGGCGTCAACGAACCCGAATGACGAATAAGCGGCGTGCGCAGCGCAGCTCTCGCGAGTCGGATTCCGCACGCGGAGTCGCCTCCACGATTCCGACAGTTCGGCGCGGCGTTCGGCCCGGGTCGTGAATTGCGTCAAACCCGACGCCGCTCAGCGATCGGGCCGACGCTAAAACGTCGTCTTCGACGAGTTGCGGCGAGGATTGGGATCTCTTCTACGGCATCAAAATCAAATGAAGGGCCGAGGACGACCGAGTGTACGAGCCTTTCGCGGCGGAGCTTTGTCCGGCGGAGCGCAAGCCTGGGCGCTTCTTGTCGATGTAGTTAGCGACCTCGATGGTTCCGCGGCGTGGCGAATCGATCGCTTGCTAGAACGTCGGCTGGCAGAAAAGTAGCGCGATCGCGTTCACCCAGGCGGCGACCCCGATCGAGAAATCTAGATCGGACGCATCCATGCGTACCTCGACTGTTCCTCTCAGACATAAACTAATCAAGCCGATCCACACGCAGGCCGCTAAGACTGAACCGGCGGTAATGGAATACATCGACGACGAGGAAAACATCAGGCGAGGAACCAGTGCAACGCAGAAAGCCAGAAGAGGATTCGGGGCCATCGCCAAAAGCCACGCGCGGTGGTGGCGGCCTGAGCGCCGAATCCATAGGCAGATCGTGACGAACAAGGCGTAAAACCCTACGATAGGCAGGACGACGCGAGGCGTTCGAAAAAGGTTGAGAAACTCCTCGTCGCTCAACCGAGACGTGGCACCCGAAACGAGAAGAACGGACGCGAGGACGACAAGAGCATAAAGGCGCAGCCTCGCGGAAAGCAGTCGAGCAGGGCCCATCTGCAGTAGGAAATAATCGCGCAAGAAGAAGAGGATCAGGCTGAATGGAATGAGTACAAAGGCATTCATGGCTAGGTTTCAGTCATCGTCCCATTGCGCCCCGGGCTGGCATGGCTGTTAATAACCACGCGCCGAGAATCACGAGCCGTGTCAGGGCGTGCAGAGCAGATCGTGGCATACTTCGGTCTCGGTCGAGACGCTTAGAATATCCGCTGCGCTCAGGAATTCATAGGAAAAAGTACGGGCGGGCGGATCAAGCGAATAGTCGGGCGGATCGGGAGGTAGGCGGATTCACGGATGTCGACTTCACTGTCGCAGGCGGGTCGAACCATGGACGTAGAAAGTCACGCACTCCAATATTGTGATCAACGCAGGGATGAAATTCCCGCTCATGGCGAAGTTCTACCCGTTCACAGTCTTTTTCTTGCCGCAAGAGCATTCGGGAGCAGCTCCAGTTGGTCCCAAAACAACGCGCCCATCGTCGAATATGCCCGCCCGCGAAGCGCGGAACCCGCAGGACCGCGAAAAATTGCTAGGTCGTATCGCCGCTTTGTGATATAAGCATAGGTGCTGTGCGCCCATTCGCTGCCATTTTCACGAGCTTTGCGCTAGGCGTTGCTTTCATCCAAGCACCGTTTCTGCATGTGCACCAGCACGAAACAACTCAGAGACATCCGGGCGCGCTGTTGCACCTGCACTTAAAATCCGTCCATCCGACCGGCAGTGGACCTGAGCTCCGAAATCTGGACCCCAATGACGATGCGCAGCTCCAAAACTGGTTCTCGGCCACCACATCCGCGGATACCGGATTGACTCCCGTGATCCTAGTGGAGAACTACTCTATACGCGGTCCCGAATTCAATGAATGGACGGTCGAAGCCCCGCTGCTTAACGGCCACGATCCGCCGCTGTTGTGCATTAGAAATCCCCGCGCTCCCCCCGCCTAGCCTCCTCACTCATTTCTCGCGCCGCCGGCGCGTTCCCTGTTTTTGTCGATCCAGTTCGTGAGGCCATAATGCATCTATCCGCGCGAAGGTACGTATTCTTGCTGGCATTTGCACCCGCGCTATCCGCACAGGCTCGGCTCTCGCTGGCGGATGCCGTTGCACAGGCCATCGCGGGTCATCCGCAACTCGCCGTGGCGGGCGCTCGTTCGGCGGCTGCGGAGGGCCTTCAGCGGCAGGCGCGCCTGAGTCCGAATCCTCGGCTGATTTTTCAATCGGAGAGCAGCGGATTCCCGGGAAACTCGCTGGTCGCGCCTGAGCATGATCGCGACACTTACGCATTTTTGGCGCAGACAGTCGAAACCGGCGGCAAGCGCAATCGGCGGGTTGAGTTGGCCAGCGAGAATGTCCGCCGCAGTGAACTCGAATTGCAGCTCTATCGGCGGCAAATCGCCAGCCGGGTCAGCATCGCATACTGGGCGGCGGCCGGAGCGACGCGGATTGAGGATTTGTTGCGAAAGGAAACGGAAAGTTTTGACGGTGTGGTTCAATTCCATCGCGACCGAGTTCGGGAAGGAGCCGCTCCGGAAGTCGATCTGCTGCGGATCGAAGTGGAGCGAGACCGCCTGGCGAGCGCCGCGCGAACAGCGGCGCAAGACGCCGAACGAGCCAGGATCGCCCTGTTTCGGGAAATGGGCAAGAAAGAGTTTCCGGCGGTCGAGTTTGTGGATGCACTTGAACAGGCGCATCCTGTCCCGTCTATGGCGCTGAGCCAGGTCTTGGATCAGCGGCCTGAGATGAGCCTTGCCCGGGAAGCGGTTGACCAGGCGCGCGCCAACCTGCGCTTGCAGGAGGCCAGCGCGAAACCGGATCCAGACGTCCACGTGGGATATAAGCGGACGGGTGGATTCGACACGGTCTATGCGGCGGTCCAGATTCCCCTTCCCGTTTGGAACCGGAATCAGGGCCAAGTGGAAGCCGCGGTGGAAGAGATCACGGCTGCGGAGTCATCCGTAGCCGCCACGGAAGCGCTGGTTCGAGCAGAGCTGGAGAGCGCGAAAAAGGAATACGAATCGCGCCAGAAATTACTCGACGAGACGCTGCGGCCGATGCGCGAACGTGCCGGCGAGGTCTACCGAATCGTGGAGGCGGCCTATCGGGAGACGGGAACGGACATTCTCCGGCTCCTCGATGCGGAACGCATCAGGATCGAGACCGACGTTATGTTCACGCGCACGCTTTCGGAATTGCAACAGAGCGCGGTGGCGCTGGAGACCGCGCAAGGGAGTCTGCCATGAAAGTGCTTTGGATTATGGGCGCCGCAATGGCGCTGTGGTCATGCCAGTTGAAAAGTACATCCGCGGCCGCCTCGGACGCGCCCTCCGGGAATTCGCAACAAGCCGCGTCGCACGAAAAGAAGGACGCCGGCGTCATCGTGCTGGATCGGATGGAGCAACAGAAGGGGCACATCGTAGTGGAAGCGCTCCGGGCCAGGGATGCCGCAGCAACCCTCTTGGTTCCGGGAAGGCTGGCCATCAGTGAAGACCAGACCTGGCACGTCGGCGCCATCGCCAGCGGCAGAGTTGACGAAGCAACCGCACGCCTCGGCGATTCCGTTCACGCCGGCCAGATCCTGGGCCGCATTCACAGTCACGATGTGCATGAAGCCCGGGCGGGATATCAGCAGGCTACGACGGAGCTGGAGCGGGCGCGGTCGGCGGAAATCTACGCGAAACAGCGGCGCGACCGGGCGCAGAGGCTTCTGGATCTAAAGGCCGGTTCGCGTCAGGACTTCGAGACTGCGGAGGCCGATTTGCGCAACGCTGAGGCTGCCGTCGACAAGGCGCTAAGCGAGTTGGAAAAGGAGCGCGCCCACTTGGCCATCCTCCGGGTGCCGTTCGAAGAGCCCGCCGCGCAATCTGGGGCAGAGGGCTTGGAGGACGATATACCTGTGTTCGCACCGGCCGGGGGGCTGATCTGGGAGCGCAAGGCCACAGTCGGAAGCGTCGTCAACGTGGGCGACGAATTGTTTGCGGTCAGCGATACGAGCAGCTTGTGGATGATTGCCGCCGCCAACGAAGTGGAATTGTCCAAGTTGCATCCCGGACAGCAAGTTCGGATCGAAGTTCGCGCGTATCCCGGCCGCGAGTTCGAGGGCCGCATCCTCAAGCTCGGCGAAGAACTGAACCCCGACACGCACACCTTGCAAGTCCGGATTCTCGTCCCCAACCCGCAAGGTTTGCTGAAGCCGGAAATGTATGCGTTGGCGATCGTGCGTGAGTCTGGACGGCGGGCGGCGCTGTTCTTGCCGGAAGAAGCCATTCAGGATGTGAACGGCATTTCGGTGGTTTTCGTTCGTCGCACCGAAAATGAGTTCGAAGCCCGCACGGTGAGGACGGGCCAGCACGCCGACGTCGGTATGGAAATCCTGGAAGGCCTGACTCCGGGCGAGACCGTGGTTGTAAAAGGCAGCTTCCTGCTGAAGTCCCAAATGCTGAAGAACACGATTCAGGACAACTGACCGGCGAAATGTTAGCGTGCATCATCGACTTCGCTCTGGATAATCGCTGGCTGGTGGTGGCCGGCCTCGTGGCCATCGTCATCGCTGGCGGATACGTTCTGCTGAATCTTCCGATCGATGCGTTTCCAGATTTGACCAATAACCAAGTTGTCGTCGTAACCGAATGCCCTTCGATGTCTTCGACCGAAGTGGACGAACTGGTTACCTATCCGATCGAGAGCGCCGTCGTGGGACTGCCTCGTGTCCAGACCGTTCGTTCGATCTCCAAGCTGGGCCTCTCGATGGTTACTTTGATCTTCGACGATTCTCAAAATCAGTATCTAGCGCGGCAACTGGTCGCCGAGCGGTTACAGGAAGTCCGCGCACGTCTCCCGCGCAACGTGCAGCCGACCTTGGGCCCCATGGCCACCGCTTTCGGAGAAGTGTACCAATACACATTGGAAAACCAGAACAATTCGTTAATGGACGTCAAGACGTATCAGGACTGGACGCTCCGGTATGCGCTGCGCAGCGTTCCTGGCGTCAGCGAGGTGAACGCGTGGGGCGGACGATCGAAACAATTCGCAATAGAGCTCGATACCGCGGCGCTTCGTCGTTATGGACTCACTGTCCATGACATCGTGGAGCGGATTGCCAATAACAATTCGAACTTCGGCGGCGGCTACATTGAGCACGCTGAGGAGCAATACACCGTTCGTGGCCTCGGTCGCGTTTCGGATTCCGCGGACCTTAGCAACACCGTGGTGCTGGCGCGCGATGGAGTGCCGGTTCTGGTCCGCGACATTGGCAGCGTGGAAACGGCTCCTATCCTGCGGTACGGCGCCACATTGCAGGACACCCGGGAAGCCGTCTCCGCGACTGTCATCGCGCTCAAAGGCGAGAACAGCGGAGCCGCCATCCGGCGCATCAAAGCGCGGCTAGGCCAGTTACGGTTCCCGGAAGGCTATCGGTTGCGCGCGTTCTATGATCAGTCGGAAATCATCAATGGCACGATACACACGGTCCTGCACAATCTTTTGGAGGCCGGCCTACTGGTGACCGTGATCCTACTGTTCTTTCTGGGTGACTTGAGGGCCGCGCTGATCGTCGCTGTGATGATTCCTCTTTCGATCCTATTCGGCTTCATGGGAATGGCTATCTTCGGCGTTTCCGCCAACCTGATGAGCCTGGGCGCGATCGACTTCGGCATGATCGTCGACGGCTCCGTCGTGATGATTGAGAACTCGGTGCATCACTTGGAGAAATCGCGGCGGGAGCGGAAAGCGCTGGACTCCATCCGCGCGGCGTCGCATGAAGTCGCTCGCCCGATTCTCTTTGGCGTAGCGATTATCATCGCGGTGTATTTGCCAATCTTCACTCTGCAAGGCCTCGAAGGAAGAATGTTCCGGCCCATGGCGATTACCGTGTGTTCGGCCCTGCTCGGCTCGCTACTGCTGGCGCTCACCGCGGTCCCGGCGTTGTCGACGTATTTCCTTAGGACGAGGCCGGGCGCCAGTGAAAAAGTCGGCGAGAAGTGGTACGCACAGTTAAGGCGGATGCGGGACTGGTACGCGGGCTCGCTCGATTTCGCGACGGATCACCGGACGACTCTCGTGACGCTGGCCCTGGTTCTGGTAATGGGCGCGCTGGTTTCGTTGCGCTTTATCGGGACCGAGTTCATGCCCAAGCTGGATGAAGGCTCGATCGTGATCACGTCCCGGAAGCTGCCGGGAATCGCGTTGACCGAGTCGATCAAGGTCAGCCAAGAGGTCGCGAGCACAATCCGCGGCTTCCCGGAAGTCGCCAGTGTGGTGACGAAGCTCGGCCGGCCCGATGTGGCTACCGAGGCCATGGGAATTTACGAATCGGATTCGTACTTGCGGTTGGCCCCCAGAAACGAGTGGCGGTGTTGTCGCGACAAACAGGAATTGATTGAGAAACTGTCCCAAGCCCTGGAGAAGATTCCGGGAGTGACCTACACCTTCACGCAACCCATGGAAATGCGACTGGACGAAACCGTGACCGGGATTCGCGGTGACGTTGCGATAAAGATTTTCGGCGACGATCTCAGAGCGCTGGAGGAGTTGGGCAAGCGGACGCTGGCGCTGGTATCGTCGATCCCCGGCGCCGCCGACTCGCAGATGGAGGTGACATCCGGCGTAGCCGAGCTCCAGGTGGACGCAAATCGACCCGCGTTGGCCCGCTATGGACTGAACGTGTCCGACGTTCAGGAAGTCATCGAAACTCTGGTGGGCGGCCAGCCGGTTTCCGAAATGATCGAAGGACAGGCGCGATTTCCTATATCGGTGCGGCTTCCGGACAGCCTGCGGAACGATCCGGACGCGTTGAAGGAGCTCATCTTGCGCGCTCCCGGAGGCGAGCTCGTCCGGCTGGATCAGGTGGCGCAGGTCCGGACCGTGCGGGGTCCGGAAATCATCTCCCGAGAGAATGCCCGCCGCCGCGTGGCGGTCCAAACGAATGTGCGCGGCACGGATTTGGGAAGTTTCGTCCGCCTTGCTCAGGAGAAGGTGAAGAGCTCGCTCGCGCTCCCGCCCGGTTACGAAATGGAGTGGGGCGGTCAATTCGAGAATCAATCGCGCGCCAATCGCCGGCTTACGTTCGTACTACCGGCGTCGATCGCGATCATCTTTGCGTTATTGTTCGCCACCTTTCATTCGGTCAAGCAGGCCTGCCTCATCCTGCTGAATGTCCCGTTCGCGTTGGTGGGTGGCATCGCGGCGCTATGGTTGCGAGGCCTGAATCTGAATTTGTCCGCCTCGATCGGCTTCATTGCCTTGTTCGGCGTTGCCGTCCTCAACGGAATCGTGCTGGTGAGCTATGTCAACTCGTGGCGCGCGCGAGGCCTTTCTATGCGACTTGCCGTGCGCGAGGGCGCCGCCGACCGGCTGCGGCCCGTACTAATAACCGCTCTGGTAGCCAGCATCGGATTTCTACCCATGGCGATTTCGACCGAGACCGGAGCCGAGATTCAGCGGCCACTCGCCACTGTAGTCATTGGAGGCCTATTGACGTCGACATTGCTCACCTTATATCTATTGCCGGCGCTTTATCCTTGGTTTAGTCCTAACGAGATCGAAACGTCTCGCCGCGCGTAAGTCGGCTTACCACCAGCGATCCGGCAGTCAGACAATTTGCGTCTGTTGCGCGAGCGGTCTGTTGGCGGTCGTGAGGAGCCTGACTTTCGATAACGTTCGGTTAGCGCAACCCAGCGTGACCGCCCATAGCAGCCACCTGGTCGTCGTGCGCGCCGTTCAGCTCCACGGTCCAGGGATATATTGGGGTTCTTCCGGCACCGGTCGGTGTTGCACCTTCATGAGCATCCGCCCGCTGATTATCAAGTAGCGGGTGGCGTCCATCAAATGGTCATGTCGCTTCACAACTTTACCCGAACCTTTGTCGTCACGGTGGTATTTGCGGAACTCCCGGAGCCAGTTCGATAGACTTGCCATCACCTTGAGCCGGCCGGAAATCAACAGATTCCAGACTTCGGTAATGCCCGCTTCGACAGCATTGACCGCCGGCGAAAGATGTAACCCCAGCGACCTGTAAATCTGCATCAGCGTGCGCCCGTCGATCTGCGAACTGCCTAGGCAGGCTGGATCGATGACGCCCGGAATCCACGCGCCGCGGCCTCGAATTGCTTGGGCGTGAGAGGCCGGTTCCCCTTGCCCCTGATAGTGCTCACTATAGAGATAGATCAAGCCCGTGCCTGGATCGCGGGCTCCCCACACCACCGCCGTGCGGTTCCATCCGACGTCCATTCCAAATGCGCGTGGCCACGTTTCGGGAATGGGACGATCCGGCACCACAATGTCGGCGTCGTCGATCGGGTAGATTGCTCCAGACCCGAGGGTGGGCTCGCCGTCGGTTCGCGCCCTGATCTGGTAGGGGGGCGTGTTTGCGACCAGTTTGCGCTTTTCGTCTTCGTCCAGATGGGGAACGTCTTTCCATCCGGCCTGAACAACGCATTTCGACCCGCCGGATTCTTCGCTTTCCGGTTCAAGAAAGCTGGTCACGACTTCGCTCATTCCCAGCAGGGGCGTGAACGTCGTCCATATGAGTCCCTTGGTCGTGAGCAACCGATAAAGCAGCTCCGTGTAGACGTCCATCGGCGGCTCCTCGTCGCACCATACGAAATCCTTGGACTCGCCTTCAAACGCCCTGCGGCCCTGTTCGTAGGTCTTGAAGCCGAATTTCGAGGCTTTGCCGCAGACGTGCTTCACCCAAACGGTCTCGATCGAGCCGGCAATGCCGCGGCCGGCAATCGTGTTCTGGATCGCTTCGGTGGGAATCATCCCCTGGCCGGTCGATTTTCCCAACAACACGCCTTGCACCACGTCGCGCGTGGTCTGGCTGTTTGATCCGCAGCCCCAGCCATCGGTGGCGTGCTCGAAGCGCCGCCCGTCCCACCAGGCAGGATAGCGGCCGGTCAGATGGCAGGTAGTCTCGAAGGCGCCCGCAACGGTCTTGCCGACGCGATTTGCGGCCATGAAGAGCCGCTCTTTGAAATTTGCTCCCGCGTGGAAGAACTCAACGTGCTTCGGGTACAACTCCCGTCGAAGAGGACCTGAGTCAGCGAACAGCGTCAGGAACGGAGTGCGTCTGCGGAACAACTCGGCCTCGATCCAGCGAGGGTCAAGCAATCGTTTGATGTCATAGTCGGTAGACATCTACATCACGCTTCGCGCGGGCGCTGAGTCTTATCGACCAAGGCTTTCAGGTGCTCAAGTTCCTCTTCTGAAAGCTGGGAGAGGTCGGGCGCGCTGTTAATCGATATAGGCCCGCCGTCCGGCCCGCTGTGCTCATTGCTCCGTACATCGCGATAGCCAAGGAGATTTTTGGCAAGGAAGATGGCCGCCGCGATGTTGCCGGCGGCCGCCAGTCGAAACAGACTTCGGCGAACCGAAACCCGGCCCTTTGCCTTGGCACGATCCATCACCTCGTTAACGCGTTTTACTTTGCGCCGCCGCTCGATCGTGCGGGTGCTCACGCCAAAAAAAGCGGCGATCTCTTCGTCAGTGCACTGCATCCCGCAGAGTTTTTCGAGTTCCGCAAGATCGATGCTCGCTTCAGGACGCGCCATTCTTACTCTCCTTTTCCAACAGCCACAGTTCGGCGCTCCAGTCCGAGAGCGCCAGGCACAGTCCCTGGATGTCGGGATTGCCCGCGAGAAGGTTCGCTTCGATGGCCGCAATTTCCCGGCGGCAACGATTTATTCATGCCGCGACTCCCAACCTTTCGGCTCTCACTTGTTCGAAGGTCCGGCCGTCGCCTTCGAGCGTGGCTGGTTTGCCCGAGAAGTCCGTGAACCGCTGGCAAATCACGTCGCAGTATTTCGGGTCGATCTCGATCCCATAGCAGGCGCGCCCGGTCATCTCGGCTGCGATCAACGTGGTGCCCGATCCCAGGAAGGGATCGTATACTGCGCCGCCCCGCTTGGTGTGATTCAGAATCGGCCGCCGCATCAACTCCACGGGCTTCTGGGTAGCGTGGCCAGTTTGTTTCTCGTCCTTATCGCCACCATGCGGATTGAGGTTCTTGACCTCCCATACGGTGGATTGCGTCCGGTCACCGCACCAGCTCGATTGTTTGCCCTTCCGCACGGCGTACCAGCAGGGTTCGTGACCCCAGTGGTAATTGCCGCGACCGAAGACGAAATGCTGCTTGCTCCAGATGATCTGTGCGCGAATCTGGAAGCCGATGCTGTGAAGGCTTTCCGCGACCTCGCCCGCATGGACGCCAGCGTGCCAGACGTAGGCGACGTCGCCGGCAAATAACTTGAGCGCGTCCGTCCAGTCCACCTGGTCGTCGTTGGCCACCTTGCCCAGCGCATGCCGGCCACCTCCATCGTGCTCTATCCGCCATTCCGGTGAATATGAAACGCCGTAGGGAGGGTCGGTCGCCATTAAATTGGGCCGTGTTGGCCCACACAGGCGCGACACGGCGTTTTCGTCGGTAGAGTCGGAACAATGTACCCGGTGTCTGCCGCAGAGCCAAAGATCACCAGGGACGGTAACCGGGTGGGCGGGCAGATCCGGGACGATGTTGGCACGGTCATCGAGCTCGGGGTCGGCGAGCAAGTCCGCGATCTCGCGCTCATCGAAGCCGGTCAGTTCCAGGTCGAAGTCCAGACCCCGCAGCTCTTCCAGCTCCGGCCCTAATTCATCAAGGTCCCAATCCGTCTCTTCGTGGCTGCGGTTGTCCATGAGACGATACGCTTTAACCTGTGCTGGCGTCAGATTGTCCGCAACGTGCACCGGGACCTGTCGGAGCCCCAGCTTCTTCGCCGCTAGCAGCCGGGTGTGGCCGCAGATGATGACGCCGTCCTTATCGACGACGATTGGAACGCGCCAGCCGAACTCCTTGATCGACGCAGCTACCTTGTCGACGGCACGCTCTGGAATTTTACGGCTGTTCCGCGCGTAAGGAATCGGCCTGTCGATAGGCCACATGCACACCTTCAGATCGTTCATCCGCAAACCTGCTCAAACTGGATTTGGGATCTTTCGGAGGGTGCGCTTCTTGCGCTGGCCTATCGAACCGGGCCCTATTCCGTTTATACACCGTCATCGATTCGATGTCCACTGAAAGAGAAAAATAGAGGGGGGTTGACGTGTGCGCGCACTAAGCCATGAGTGGGTTTAGGAAGGTGCGTCACCAGTCACGACTCGCCACCCGGAGATAAAAGGACCTTTGGCGCGGAGGCTGCCGACGGTACTTGGGTACTATTGACCGGCCTCGAGGAATCGGTTTACGCTTTAGCCACGTCAAAGGAGACGATCTGAAAGCGATTCTCATCCTCGCGATGCTGGCGGGCTCGGTCTGCCAGGCGATGGCACCGGGATGGCTTATCGCTGGGCACCTCAACGGCAGCTTCTGGAAGGTTTCCGGAAACATTGAGCGCACGGCTTTTGCGGTGGGCTTCGATGTGGCCACGCTGGCAAGTGGCCTTTCGAGCGCGCGGACCCGCCCCGGATTTCTGGATTTCCCGCCGAATGCTGAACTGACAGGAACATATTCTGGCGTTGTTCAGAATCTTACTGCGGGCTTGTCGGCTGATTTTAAGATCGTTGTCTCCGAGACTACGGGTGCCGTTGAAGGCTGCATGACGGTGAAGCCGCCGCTTGTTGGTAGCGGCTACTTGCGAGGTACAGCTCGCGGGGGGCAACTCTCATTTGTCGTGGTGAGCGATTCCGCGCAATTGAGTTTTGATGGTCAACGCCACGCAGATGACCTGAGTGGCACGTACACGGTGTCAGACCCCGCTGGAGGTTCGGAGCAGCAGGGCACATTTAGTCTCCACAAGACCTCTCAGGAAGGTCTGAGCAGCGGATTCAATATACTGAACTGCCCGAGTGATGCCGCGATTTTGGGCGAGGCAGCAGAGCGGGGAAACGCATTCGCACAGTTCGCTCTCGGAGTTCTGTACTTCCAAGGTAGCGGCGTCCCCCAGGACTACAGTCAATCTTATTTCTGGGTCAAACTCGCAGCAGCGGGAAAAGTAGAGGGTGTGAAACAGGACGACCTAGCGAAAATACTCGATACTATCGCGACGCACCTGACGACAGCTGCTCTATCCCAGGCACAGGAGCGAGTGCGGGAATGGCTTGCTACGCACCCCACGAAAGCGCAATAGCCGCCGGGCAGCTGCTCCTGAGCAACACAGATTTAGAGAACCGGGAAGGTGCCTAAGGCCCCATCGGACTTGAATGTTGCAGCAGTTCGATCCATGCTGTGTCACATGCAAGCTATCGGCTACGTTCGTGTTTCGACAGACCGGCAGGCAGAGCACGGCGTTTCGCTCGAAGCGCAGGAAGCCAAGATTCGCGCCATGGCCACGGTTCAAGGGGCCGATTTGGTAGAAGTCATCGTGGACGGCGGGGAGTCCGCCAAGAGCCTGAACCGGCCCGGTCTGCAACGGCTGCTCGGTCTCGTGAACGGCGGGAAAGTCGAGGCGGTCATCGTCGCCAAGCTCGACCGGCTCACGCGCAGCGTCAAGGACCTATGCGGCCTGCTGGAGCTGTTCGAGAAGCGCAAGGTGGCGTTGATCTCGGTCGCAGAATCGCTCGACACCGGCTCGGCGGCGGGACGCCTGGTGATCACCATCATGGGCGCGGTGAGCCAGTGGGAGCGCGAGGCGATCGGGGAGCGAACTCGCGACGCGCTGCGGCACAAGCGGAGCCAAGGCCAGCGTGTGGGCAACATCGCGTTCGGCTCCCGGCTCGCAGGGGACGGGCAGCACTTGGAACCGGAGCCGGCCGAGCAGGAGGCATTGGCCGAAATTCGGCGGATGCGCAGCCAAGGCACGCCCTTGCGGGGAATCGCCGCCGCTCTAAATCACCAGGCATTCCGCACGCGGCGGGGCACGCCCTGGCGGCTTGAGTCGGTGGCCCGCGCCCTCAAGCAAACGCGCCCTTAAGCGTGTGAATCCCCAGAGCCGCCTGCGCCCTGTTGGCCCTTCTCGTTTCCAGCAATTCTATGCGCGCGAAGGGGGCGAAGCGCCGGAGCCTCGTTTTGGGTTAAAGTTTGTAAATGCAACCTAGCTTACTTCCGGCCTTCGAGGACCAGGCCTTCGATCGTAAGCATGGTCGCTTCAACTTCGAATACCCTGAAGCCGAACTGGTCTTTGGTCTAGTTTGCGCTATCGGGACTGAGTACGAGCCGGTTCTTAGTTTTGTGCAGGACAAAATACGGCTGGCGCGATACACACCCATCATTTACAAGGTGAGCTCCTGGTTCGCGGAAACGATCGACAAACTCGGCCTTCCAGATAAGCTCATCGACACGACAGAATACGATCGCATTGCGAGTAGGATCGCGGCTGGCAACGGTATTCGCGCGAAGACGAAACAAGCGGACATATTCGCGTTGATCGCGGCTTCGAAAATCTTCAGCAGCCGTGAACTGGACGACAAGGAAGACCCGACCGCACACAAGAAAACCGCGCACATTGTCGTTTCGTTGAAAAGGCCGGAAGAGGTCGAAAGCCTCCGAAAGATATACGGTCCCGGATTTTACCTGATCGGCGTCTTCGCGGATGAATCTCAGCGGATCGAATTTCTCACGGGCCGAAAGGCGCTTGAGCCAAGTCAAGCGAACGAGCTGATCGATCGCGACCAAAAGGAGAAAGACTTACCGTACGGCCAGCGAACACGCGATACGTTCCAGATGGCCGACGTTTTTGTGGGACTGGCTGAAAGGCAGTACGAGAGTGGCTTGGATCGATTTCTGAAGCTCGTGTTTGGTGACCCGTTTAGTACTCCGACTCGTGACGAGCACTCGATGTTCTTGGCCTATGCCGCGTCGCTTCGTTCCGGCGATCTGTCCCGTCAGGTCGGTGCGGCCCTGGCGTGTTCGGAAGGCGATGTTATTTCGCTGGGATGTAATGACGTTCCGTCACCTGGCGGCGGTTTATATACGTGCGAAGGGGACGCTGATCACCGGGATCATACACGTGGAGAGGATTCCAACGACGTTAAAAAACGGGAAATCGTCGACGATGTCATTCGAGCGTTCGCCAAGAAATTCCTTCCGGATAAGAGTGAAGAAGAAGTACTCAGCGCCGCCCGTCCAGTGATTCGCGAAACTCTGGTTTCTGACCTCACCGAATATGGAAGATCCGTTCACGCGGAAATGGACGCCCTTATGGCTGCCGGCAGGATAGGGGTTAGTTATCGTGATTCCGTGCTGTACACAACCACTTTCCCATGTCACACTTGCACCAGGCACATTATTGCCGCCGGTGTGAAGCGGGTGGTTTACATTGAACCGTATCCTAAGAGTTTGGCGCCGGAGCTGCACGAGGACGCTATACGAATTTCGACGGCCGAGAAGGGTGATCGTAAGATCCCATTCGAGCCATTCCTTGGGATTGGGCCGAGGCGCTTCTTCGATTTGTTTTCGTTGAAGCTGAGTTCCGGATATACGATCGAACGGAAGACGGACGGGAAAATGGTCGAGTGGGACTACCGAAGTGACGCCAAGCCCCGCGTTCCGATGGCGCCCACGTCCTACTTGGAACGCGAACAGCTCATTCAAAAAACGTTGGTTGAAATCTACAGGGCGAGCGAGGCAACACAGGATGTCACAAAAGATCAGAGCGAAGGACGGCAACGAGTACTGGAGCCTACTGGAGAAGACGGCTCAACGAGTCGAAAGTTGGCCCGAATGGAAGACAGGAGAGCCGGCAATAATTCAGCCCCAGGAGCCCAGCGGGAGCCAGGCTAGTCAACCATCGGTTCCAGCCGATTCCGCTAGAACGGCCCCTCGGCGAGTATTACCCGGAAAAGCGACGAGCTAGAGCCATGCTCCGAGCGCGTCAATCTCGGTCTCAGTAAAATCGAGTTTGCCCTGGCGACAAACAGCTGATTCCGTCGCTCGGATGATGCGACCTTGCGGAATGCTTCGGAGCTCTACAGTAATCAGAGCCTCGCAATTCGGGCACACCAGCACCCTCTCTGGCTGTGTCCGGTACCTGCTCCCCGTCCCGCCCCAACCGCCACCGGCAAGCGCGAACCTGAGCCCCAGCAGTGACGTCACCGGTCGGTCACGTCACTTAAAACAGGTCCCAGGGTGTACGTGGCGGGCCAGCCTGTCCTGCCGCCTGCGGCTGTGCGCGAGCGGTTCCCGAGAACCGCCACCTTCGGCGCGCTCTCCGCAACGGTTGCCACTCTACTGCGCTGCTTCCTCCCGCGAGTGTATTCTGGCAGCGTAATCCGAATGGCTGACGAACTTGACTCAAGAATTGCCGAGCGGCTGGCGTCCAGCGCCATCAGCCGCCTCCAGCGGACAAGCGGCGAGAAGGTACTCTGTACGCGAGGAGCGTTGAAGCGGGCCATTCTGGAAGTGGCCCGGGTATGAAGTCGGTCTTCTAGCGGATGAGAAGCGGCGACTCGGTGAACCCACCCGTCCTGGTAGCGCAAACAGGCCTGCCTGGATGGACATACGGCTGGATAACACAGAAAGCTTGGCCACTCATAAGATCCGGTTCAAGCCAGTGGTACTCAAGTCATTGCTCGATGCTGGATTTCGCTGCATTGGAGATCTCCGCTGGGTCCCAAATAGGGAACTGATGCAATTCCACTACGTCGGGATCAAGACTGCCCAGCAGATCAGGGCTCTACTGCGGCGATTAGATCGGTCCGGTTGAGTCTGCTGGCGCTTGCTGAACCGTCCCGCCCGCCCGGCGCCACGGAGGGCGTTTGTGGCGCAACTGTGGCCAGGACGACGAGGAACGCCGCTCCGGCCGGAACCGGGAGCGGCGTTTGCAGCGGACGACTTGGCGGGCACGCTACTTCGCAATGCGGTAGCTGCGCTCCCCGGCAGCGTTCTTCGAGGATTCGATCTTCTCCCCGCCCTTGCTCCCCAGGATGCTGACGAAGCCCCGCACCGTGTGCGGCTGCCAGTTTGTGGCTTCCATGATCTCGGCCAGGGTCGCTCCCTTCGCCCGCTTCATCATGGCGATCACCGCCGCCTTCTTATTGGCGCGCGCTTCGGCTGCGCCCTTCCGCGCCCGGGCGAGCTGGCTGGCCTTGGCTGGAGACTTCTTCGACTTCCCCTTGGCGGACGCGACGTCGGCCGCCTGTGGCGCACCGTCGGGGGACAGACGCTGGACCGCCTCCCAGATACGGGCGACCGCGGCCTTTCGGCTGGTGAATTTCTTAACTGCCTTCAGATCGTCGAAAGGCGCGACGCCCGCGAAGCTGTTCCAGGTATCGACCAGGCGAGACGCTGGCCATTCCGCTGTGAGTTTGGACAGTTCCTTCGCGCTGGAAAACGATTGCGATTCGTCGGCGCCGGCCGGGGGCCCGGCGAGCGCCGTGATGTTGTTGTCAGAGTCGATTGTGAACGTCGACATGATGGTTTCTCCTTAGCCGCTTGTTCGCGGTCGTTACATCCATCGCTCCGGTTCGGAGAAACAGCAAGTGGAATCTCTGGGTTATCGGCAGGACGGTGGGGTCGAGCGCGGTTAATGGCGGGTCGGGCCTTTTTTATAGGGCCGACAAAACGTTCGGCCCGTGGCCCGTGGATTCAGCTGCCTGAGCCAGGCGTTTCCCCGCGTGCCGCCCGATCGCGCTGGTTCGTCTGCTCAAGCTTGGCCTGCCAGTCGGCATCGGCACACTCGCATGGCACAAAGCGGCCGCCTTCGATCTTTGTCCCCTTGCCTTTAACTTGGCCGCACAAGGGACACTTTTCAACCGCCACTGTACTCTCCGGCTGACTCGGAGCGGCTGACGGAACCGCTGGCCGATTCAGAGTTCGGTAGGCCTTGATCTTGGATTTGATCATCCCTAGGGGGTTGTTCGTCTTGGGGTTGGCTAGATGCGGCCGAAGGAAAGCTACAAACTCATTTTGATCTATCCCTCGGAGTTCCAACTGTGCGCTGATCCCCTGCCATTCGCCCTGGCTGAGTAACTGGCCCCGATTGCTACACCAGTAAGCAAGCTCCTCCTTCGAACTGCCAAAACTTCGCGGGGCGGCTGATTTTTCATCATTACCTTCGCTGGCACTCTGTCTGCCTGTTCCTCGCTTCGCCGCGGTTGACCGCAGTTCCTCCTCTACAGCCGACCTGTCCTCTGAGAGACGCTTTCTGTCATACGTCTCCTCTGATGATGATTTACCTCTGTTGTTGGGCATTGGGCGGCCAAGGGACCTGGGTACTGAGGGACCAAGGGGCTTGGCCACTTGCGGACCAAGGGGTGCGTACCTTCTCTTTTCAAATTCTGCGTGAATACGAGTCCAGTTGATCTCGTATTCCGTCGCTTCGAAACCGCGATCCGGCCTATAACGAAGTTCGCCCGGAGATGCACGCCGACGAAACAGAAATCCTTTTTCTGTGAGCGATTTGTTCGCTTGCTTAACAGCCGACGCACTCAGGCCCGCGGGGCCGCGAATCCATTCCCGTTTCTTTCGGCTGAAGATCCCTTTTGTGGCCTGCGACAAACTCGAGGCATCCGCGCGTTTCCCATAGGGCAGAGTCCGCTCGGCGTAGTACAGCAGGGCCAAGAACTCCGCACGTGCGAAGGTCGACGGACCCCAGCGAATCAGCTCGGTCAAGGCATAGATGCGGTCCTTGTATTCCGGTGGGCAGTACGCTTGTCGAGAACCGTCCGGCACGGGCGACTCCTACGCGTGCAGGCCGGCCTGCGCGAAGACCACTCGCAGGCGGCCGAGGTGACGGTAAAGGGTCGCGCGCGACATCCCACTCCTGGTCGCCGCTTCGGCGCGCGTCTCGCAAACCATTAAGATTCGGCATAGATCCGCTTGTAGGGTGGGTAGCCGCGCCAGCGTCCGCTCGACGTCCACCCTCAGATTGAGTATTGCTTCAATCGGGCGCGTGCCGGAGCGATCGACACATACCGCCAAGACGTCAGCGAGTTCCGGCGAATTGGGATCATCCCGAGAGTCGAAGTTCTGATCGAGGGATCGCCGGCAGGCCCGGTAGTCACGGCACCGGGCCCGCCGCGCCTCTACTATCGTCGCCACATGGTGGTTCACCAGAAGCTGCGCAAAAGTTCGCCGGCCACAGCGATGTGCGTCGAAAGACTTCGATCGCTTCAAATAGTCGAGTAGAAGATCCTGCTCGATGTCCTCAGCTTCGGAGCGCTCGAAGCCGTGCCTACCAGCCAACTGTCGGCTCTTAATACAGATCAGCCGCCGGATATCTGGATCTATTTGCTGTTGGGGTTCGTGCTCATCCATTCCACTTTCTCCGTAACCGGTGATGGTGGATGAGCCAACGCTGGGCAGCCCGTGAAGAGACACGCCCTCGGCTGGTGTCACCCACAAGGCGTCCGCTACGCGGTCAGCCTACGTCTGGTGCTACTCCGGAAAGACTAAATGGGTTGTTCCAGCGTCAGCAGGAACGGTAAACCGCCTTTGATCACTAAGCACTCGATGGTGCCGTCGCCTAAACGGCGGAGTTGCTCGAACAGTTCAATGTGTTCACGCTTGAGCGCGAAGTCGCCCGAATCCAATTCGGAGCGGGCGCCATTTTCGCCAGTGCCCAGCTTGACGTCCTTCACGATTCGCGGCAGCGGATCGAAAACTGGTTGACCGCCGCGAACACAGATGCCTTCAATGCGGCCATAATTCGTTTTTTGCATGGCTTCGAGCAGCCGCTGTTGCGGAGTTGAGAGAGAAGATTTTGTGAGCACCGTTTGACTCCTCGCTTGGATTTGCACTCGCGTGAATCCTCGAAATACTTGTCGCGGGCCGTTTCGAACTTATCCGCCGCGCGGCCTGGTATTCATCCCAAGTTTTGAAGTCATCGCTCTTGGGGCGCACTGGAGCCGTGGGCGCTTTCAGTTCTGCGGGTTGGTTTGTCGACTCGGGCGGGGCCGTGGCCTTGTCGCCGGGTTTGGACTCTTCCGTTGCCGCTTGAGATCGTTGCGGCGGGCAAGGATTTCGCTGTCAAGTTCCGTTTTGCGGGTCTTGACGACGTTTCCCTTGCCTGCTTCCTGGCTTCCTTTGGACTTTCCCGATTCGTCGGGCGTCTCAACGGTTGTTTTAGCGGGTAACGACGCCGCCTGATTCGTTGTGGTCCCGTTCTTCGGAAGTTCCCCAGTTAGCTTCCATTTCGTGTACTGCTCGTCTGAAAGCTGGTCGAGTGATACTTCTTCAAACGGTCCCGATGTCGCGGTCGACGATTCCGCGACTGTTTTTTCGTCTGAGAGCAGATTACACCAGTTTTTTCTCCTAATCAAGCTTTTCAATTTTTTTTCGCTCTATGTTGGCTACCGGCTCTTTTCGAATAATAAGACGAAACGATGAACCCGACTAATAACGGTGTTAATTAAAGTCCGGACTTTTTCCCCGACTTAATTACCCTTGCAATTTCGTCGGGCGGCAAACTACGTTGTACTGCTCTTCGGCACACGTCAACTCTGCGTTCTTTCTCGGCAGAACTTGTATCAAGAAATTCCGGCCCATAATAGGCACGTGCCAGATGCTGAGATGTGAGGGACGGTGGTTTGATTCTTTTGAAAAGTTCGGCGATTTGGTCCGTTGATTCCTTCTTCCGTCGCCCAAGCGGTTTAGGAAACGGAACGAAAACACCCTCGGGCGGCTTCACGCCCACCTCGCGGAGAAACATTCGCAAGAGCATCTGTATCGCCTCAGCGTGGTTCGCTTGAGCCGCCTTCCGGAGAAGGTCACCAAGCCATGACTCCCCCACGGCATCCCACGGCATCGGTCGCGGGGATGGTCGTGGCGATGATGGAACTACGCCACTGAGGAGGCTCGCTAAGATATGTTGTGCGGACGCACCGCCGAACAAGTGACCTTCGGCGGACCTGTCCAATACCTCGCCCTCTTCGAGGGCCTTTCCGTACATAGCGACGAACTCACGGAATTGGAGCCTCCTCTTGGGCTTGGCTAGTTTCGGCCTCTTGGTCTTTTGTTTCACGCTGGGTGCTCCTCGCCTGTTGCGATGATTGCTATCAGAGCGCGCTCTCTTCCGACTCTAAAACAAATCGATCATGCTCCGTTCCCTGGATTCTGACCGAGCCACGACATGAGACAGTCCTCGGGCCGGCCCGGTATATGTACTAATGAAGTGCCATCACCAGACAGCGTGCTGACCGCGAAGCGGACGTCGTTGTGGGTGTCGAACAGGACACGACCATGCGAGACGATTTACGGGAGCCATCGAAGCGCTTAGAGCTTGACTCACCGGCCCGCGGGAGCGAGAGTACTTATCGTTCGGTCGCCGCGCTGGCCGCAGACATTGGCCTAAGCGAAAGATCCACTCGCAACGCACTCCGCCGCGGCGAGATTCCGCATATTCGCGTCGGGCGCCGCTTCATCCTGCCGAAGGCGGCCATCGCTGAGTGGTTGCGCACGGCCGGCCGGAGCCTCGAAGTCGAAAAAACCGCGTCACACGTGGCTGAGCGCACCAAGCTTGTTGCCTGGGCCGGCCATTGAGAGGTACCTGTCATGACGTGCGGAGAAGGGGCGGAAGCCTCGCCGCTACGAAAGGAAACGGATGAAGGGTACAACCTACAAGCGGAAACTGCCGTCTGGCCGCATTTCGTGGTGCCTGGGGATCGATCTCGGCAGAGACCAGAATGGGAAACGCAAGCGAATTTTCAAGAGCGGATTCCGGCGCCAAGGCGATGCCGACGACGAACTCCGACGAATTCTACAAGAACTCAATGAGGGCACGTTGGTCAAGCCTGATCCGCGTACTGTCACTGAATTTCTCGATCAATGGATCGCAGAATATGCCACCCGCAAGCTCGCGCCCACAACGCTCGAACGCTACCGAGAATTAGTAGGCCACGTGACGCGCGCGATCGGAACCGCGGAGCTGACCAAGGTGACGACGCTTCAACTTCAGCGCGTATATAACGCTCTGCTCGATGGTGGTAAAAAGAACGGCAAGGGTCTGGCTGTGAAAACTGTGCGGCACGTGCACGGTCTTGTACATGTCGCTCTCGAGACCGCGGTGAAATGGGGTTTACTCAAAATCAATCCGGCCCATGCCTGCGACCTGCCCCCAGTGCCGCAGCAGGAAGCGAAATGCATGGATCCGAACGGCACGACGCGCTTCATGGAGGCGGCTGACGGTAATTGGTTACGCGACCTGTTCGGTATGGCCTTCTCGACGGGAGCACGCCGCGGGGAATTACTCGCACTTGCCTGGCCGGACGTCGATCTGGATACTGCCGTCCTGACCATCCGCAAGAGTCTTGAGCAAACGAAGCACGGACTACGCGTCAAGGAGACGAAGGGCCGAAAGATTCGTCGGCTGAACCTTCCCGACGCGTCAGTCCAACTCCTCCGGGTACTAAAGGGTCGGCAAGCGGAAACTCGCCGGATGTTCGGCTTCGACTACCGCGTCGATCTCGATCTTGTGTTCTGCCATCCTGACGGCAACTACATCCGGCCGGACGTAGTGACGAAGGCGGCGCGGCGGATCGCGAAGAAAGCCGGCCTCGCGGGAGTTTCACTGCACACCATACGCCACTCCCACGGCTCCCAACTCCTTAGCCTCGGCGTTCCGCTTCCGACTGTCAGTAAGCGGCTCGGTCATGCCAACGTCCACGTGACCGCTACCGTCTACTCACACGCCCTCCCGGATGACGAGGTCGCGGCTGCGCAGATTTGGAATCAAGCCATGAGCGGAACCCTGCAGCCGACACCCGCTGGCCCGCGCCCCAAAAACGAAACAAAGGCCGGCCGGGTGGTCCCTATCAATTCTGGTAAGAAGTCCGCGTGAGAACAGCGGCATGGCTGCACATGGCTGCACGGAGGGTAAATCTCAAGGACGAAGTATTTGAAACTAAAAGGGGTTAATTGGTCGGGCCGCCGGGATTTGAACCCGGGACCTCTTGCACCCCAAGCAAGCGCGCTAGCCAGGCTGCGCCACGGCCCGATTAATCAATGACTTACAAACAAACGACAGGCGTTTGCACGCTTGCCTCAATTCCTCGCCTCAACAATTTCGTCGAACGATTCACCAAGGAACGGCAATACCTGAAGGGGGTCACCCCATCCACTCTAGCATGGTACAGGCACAGCTTCCAGGCTTTCAGACCGACGCTCGAACGCGAGTATGGCTCGGCTTCCGAGTTCAAAGCTGGGGTCATCCAGCGCATTGAAGAGCTACGGGCGATTGGAAGGGGGAACAGCGCCATTTTCGATAAACACGTATTTGCGGTGTTTGAAGGCGTTCCTGAAGTGGGCCTACGAGGAGGGAGTGATCCAAGAGTCCGTCAAGTTGAGTTGGCTGAAAGAAGAGCAGAAAGTCCTGGCGACCTTGCCGGCGAAGAAAACCTAGACCTTCCGTTTTGACCAGGGGACACACATTTAAGCCCACTATCGTCCCCACACCCCCGGTGACGCCGCTGACTATTTTTGATATGGTGCTCCCCGGAGGTTCAGCGATGTTGAGTTGGTTGGCTGGCATGATTCTTGCAGCGGTCTTGGCGTTGGGTGGCTATGTCGCTTATCAACGCAGTGGCACCACGATGCAACAGTTGGGCGACGCTGCTCACAACCTCTGGCATCCCGATTACCCTTCCGGTATCCCATGAGATCCCGTCAATCGCCGGAAGAGCCGGGGACGGGAGCCGGAGTTAGGTAGCGCGGACGAAAATCGCACTGAACATTGTTGGTGCGCTGTTGGTGCTCTTCGGCTGCATCTGGTTCCTGCACGGGATAAACGTGTTGCCGGGAAGCTTCATGACGGGACAGATTCGGTGGGCGGTCTACGGGGTATCGCCGTAGCAGCCGGAGTTTGTGTGTTGCTGGACCGGAAAGAACGCTAGAGCCCTCTCGATGGACTCTCGCAACCGTGCACTACGGACGCAATCTTCTCAGAGAGTTTTCAAAAATCGCTGCCAATTGTTCTTGAATGCTTCCCCGTCACGGGCTGGAGTCGATGCACGATGGTGCCGCCGGGAGGCATAGCCGGGAATTCGTAAACCCAACCATTATAGATTTTGTAGGTGACCACTGATGATCCCGCTTCGTTGTAAAACTCCAGGTAAATATTTTTCCGAAAGTTAGCCAGCGATGCCTCTGCACCCAGAGAAGACCCGTAGTTCCAAACCTGGCTCGCCCAGTCGCTGAAAGACTGATTCTGCGTTACTCCTCGGTTCAGCGTAATCGATTCGTATTTGTTCCCCCCACCAAGTGACTTGAAGGAGGTCGAAGGGTCACCGCCCTCTCGGTGCTTTACCACCTCGGCGGGGGGAAGCAGGCCGGTTAGCTTGCTGCCACGGTACGTGCGGTGACCGCCCCACATCCTAAGTTTGAAATTCCTGTAGGGATCGAGACGCTGTGAAGCAACTTGAGCCATAGAGATACCTGGTCTAGAACTCTTCTCGACGAGGATCGCCTGTGTCCGATTTTAGCTCCTTTTGTATACTCTATCGGCATGGACCGCCAAACACGGACAGACTTCTTGCGACGGTGAGCCCAGTACGCGACTGCCGCCGCCAGCAGCAATCCTCAGGCCGTTTTGCACGGAGTCTACACTGCAATCATCCAGGGCAACTTCTAATGCACTCCATGATTCCCTGAACGGTAATGTCGAACTGAGCATTTGTGGATTCGGGAGGATGGCTCTTCTGAACTCTGTTCGCATTGCGGTTGTGGAGAGGGAATCTGCTGAACGGCGGTTCCGTGGCGACGTTGATTTTCGCACAGACGTTGATTTTCGCACATAAGATCCCCGCAGTGCGCCCGCCACTGTTCCTTCGAAGAATCGGCTGCGGCGATCCGGTGGGGCTGTGGTCGAACACATCAGGAATGACCCATGCATGACGGATTCCCGGCGGTCGTTGTCGATGCAATCGATTCAATCTTCCAACTGGAGCGGATCTGAGGAGCGTTGAACTCATTGGTCCGTCATTGCCCAAATCAAAGTGGCTTAGGTTGGTTAAGCTTGATTTTTGTCTTGACATCAGTCTTTCCTTCCGGCGATAATCCCGTAAAGTCCTTAGTGTACTGGAGATAGCCTGTCGGCAGATAGTCGGCTGGTGCCTTCAACGCTACGGGGGATTATTTTCAAGTCGCTGATTCGGCGGAATTTAATACGCATCGTCAGCGGTAAACCAAAACATCTGGAGGAAAATAATGAAGTTTGCTTTTGTCATGCTCGCGATGTTGGTTTTGGGAAGTGCGTCCCTTTGGGCAGTTAGCCCTTGCCCCGCCGTGGGCGTCGACACGAATGGCTGCGAGTTTGTGATCACTGTAACTTCCGTAAACGGTTCCGGAGCGGCGACGGCATTTACGGTTGCCACGCCTTCTCCGGACCAAGGCCCATACGACGGCTGCGACGACACGCTCATTGGAATCGTCAACAGTTCCGGGGGGACGTTAAAATCCATTGCCCTGAGTGGCAGTGTCGCTGGCGTCGGGATCTTTGCCTTTGAGGGAGATGGCGCCTGCGCCGCGATCACGTGTACAAATGGCGCGGGGGACACGTCAGGCTACGGCGGTCCGGGTGTGAATTATACGGGCATCGGCGGTTCCCCGTCAGGCTCAACTGGCACCGTGAATGTGGGCTGTACGGGAATCGGCACGTGTGCGGGCATTGCGAACGGCAACTCGGCGTGGTTTTCGCTGGAAGGCGCGCTTACGGCGTCGGTGCTCGCGCCCCCGACGACGCCCGTCCCGAGTTCAGTCCTGCTGATGTTCGCCGGGTTGGCCGCTTTGGCGTTGTTCTATTTCGCCCGTAATAAATTCGCACGCGCCGCCTAGGCCTACATCGCGCCCGGCTTAGCGCCTACATCGCGCGCCGCCTTGCGCTTGACATCGCGCGCGGCCTGGCGCTTGACATCGAAAGACGCGTTTTCGAGCGGCAGGCAGAAATGTCTGCCGCTCTTGCTTTTTTCCGGCTCTGCTTTTCGGCTGGCGCGCCATCGTTTAGGATCAATAAAGAATGGGAAGACTTATGGCTGGCCTCTGTTCCCCGCCGCTTTCTGCTGTATTGTCGCTCACGATTCCTCGTACTAGGTGAATGCTTGAAGCCAACAGGAATATCCTGCCACTCTGTAAGGATGGAGGATTATCCGTGACCAGAATTGCTCGTATCTTTTTATGGATTGCGGGGTCCGCCGCCGTACTTGTATCCGCCGGGGTCCTCTCTGCGGTTCGAGCAGAGGCGCAATCCGGAGAACGCTTCGAGATCTCCGCGTCGAAAACCGTCCGCATATCTCTTTCGAAGGCGCTTGCCGCATTGCAGACGGGCGATTTCACCGGAGCCAAAGCGGCCTTCGCGGATTTTGACACCGGATGGAAGGGCGTCGAAATGTACTTCTTCACACGCGATAAGAACACGTACGAGATCGAAAACAACCTTCGACTGAAAATCATCAATGGGCTGAATGAGGCCAAACCGGATGCGGCCGTACTCAGCGTCGATACACGGGCTTTGCTCGCCCGGTACGATGCATCTCTCGCGATCGCGGAAAAGGCGGCCCCTCTCAATCCTCTGTTTGACGACGTCGCCCGCCTGCGCATGTTCCGCGCAAGCCTCCGGGAGGTGGACATCGCGATCAGGGCCGGCGACTTCGCGAAAGCACGTAAATCGCTGGCTGTCTTCAGCGGCAAGCTGGATAGCGTCAGCGGCCTCTTGAAGGCACGGTCGCCGGAAGCATTGGATGCCGTCACGACGGGCGCCGCGCAGCTGCAGACCGGGCTAAAGGGGGCGAAGCCGGACGTCAATCAGTCCCTCAGCGCCATTAGGGCTATGATGGCGAAATACAACATAGTGCTCAATCAGGTCACCGCCGAGGCCCGGGCCCGGCAACCATCGGCGAAGCAATAGGTGCAAGAGAATCGGTTTCCAGGTGCCATCGGAAGTAAGAGGAATTAGGTGAAGACTCATAACGCGATCGCGATTTTCTTTGCGACGGCGGCGGCGCTTTCCGCGCACCACTCGTTAGTGGCGGAATACGACGTCAACCAGATCGTCGCGATCGATGGGACCGTCACCCGGCTGGACTGGACCAATCCGCACTCGCGCCTTTATCTGGATGTGAAGGACAAGAACGGTGTGGTCAGCAAGTGGAGCTTTGAACTGGGCGGTCCGCTTACGCTCACCCGGTTGGGTTGGACGCGTGACTCGGTCAAACCCGGCGACCGGGTGAACGTGCAGGGCTTCCGATCGAAAGACGGCTCAACCACCGGCAATGGGCGAACGATAACGTTCCCGGACGGACGCGTTCTCCATTCCCGGAACGGCGAAGCGAAAGCCCCGAAATAGACATCTTTTTCCATTTCTTGCCCGACCTCACAAGCCCTGGAAACGAATAAAAGGGATCAATTGTCAAATGCCCGTCCGGTTAGCGGAAACCACGACCCAAGCGCCATCCCGACCGGTTGATCTTGCGCCGGCAACTGCGGCACGGACGGCCCCATACCGTTCTCGCCGGTCACGCGAAATCTAAAGTAGCCCCACTACCGCTAAAGGCTTGCTTTTCATTCGTGGGGACGGTACACTGCCTTGAGACGTCGGGTCAAGTCGTCCCCGCCGAAGGTTTCACTCAGGAGAAAACCACCAATGCGCCGTATGGCTTTAGCCGCGATCGCCTTTTGCTGTGGGAGTGCCAGCCTTTCCGCCGCCACTTTGCTTTTAAGCACGGGAGGAACGTACAGCGGGTCAACCGCGACGTCCAGTTGGACAGCTCCTGGAGCCACGTGGAGCGTTTCCTTCAATGTGTCTAGCACTCCGACGGTGAACAGTTCGATCTCGGGGAATAATTTTGACACGCCCGTGACCAATTTCGTTTACCTGCTCAATGGCAGCCCTGTGAGCGTTGGACCAGTCGACGTGGCTTTCTACAGTACTGCGGAGGGCGGGCTTATCGACATCGGACTATTTGGAAGTTCCGCGCTCAGCACGCCTGCTAACGGATTCGTCGTCCTGGGCCCTCAAGCCTATTCAGGGCCCGAAGCGTCACCAACGATTCTGACGGGCGCTTACGCGGAAACAGCCAACACTTTGCGAGTTGCAAGTACGTCTTTTAGTCAGACCCTCGGCAGCATAACAATCAGCGGCCCGCCGCCTGCCACGCCGGCTCCGCCCTCGCTGTTCCTCACGCTCGTGGGACTGGCGCTGGGGACCGCATATTTGACATCCCGTCGCTTCGCACGGAGCTGAAGCGCGCGGAGTTTCCTGGCGACGCGGCTCGCCCGGAGATCTCGATTTCCGTGAAGCGCCCAACGACTCCGGAAACAGGAAGCGCGCGGCCACAAAGCCTTCCGGCGATGTAACGACGCAGGCATCGCCTACGCGACCAAGATCTTTTTCCATTTCTTGCCGGCACGAACAGTAAGAGTTCGGAGGGCGTGTGAGCCCGTCCCGCTCCAGCGTGCTCCATCCGATCCACTCCGCGCCAGACTTTCAAGTCGCTCCGCGTCCGTGCGTGAAGGGGCGAGGCCGACGCCGAGCAGCATCTTGTGGACATGGAACCCGTTCGCCGCACGGGCTTCATCTGGCACCGTACGGTTTCGATATCCTCTGGCACGCCGCCTTGCCGCACTTCCCGATTGAAATCCTCGCCCGCCTGCGCCGCCTCTGCCGCGGAATGGAAATCCGCGACGATCCGCGCCCCGAGCTCCATCTTCACTTCCATGGGCTCACGCTGTTTCAAGGCCGCGATCTCCGGAAGCGTTTTATCCGTCAGCAATTCCCAATAGCGCCACATCAGTTCGTCGCTGATGCCCATGATCTTGCGGAACATGACTTTCGGCGGTTCGGTGATGCCGATGTAGTTGTTCTTGGACTTCGACATCTTCTCGATGCCGTCGGTGCCTTCGAGCAAAGGCGTCGTTGCCACGATCTGCGGCGGCTGGCCCCAATCGCGTTGCAGCTCGCGGCCCACCAGCAGATTGAACCTCTGGTCCGTGCCGCCGAGCTCGACATCGCATTCGAGCGCCACCGAATCGTAGCCCTGCGCCAGCGGATAAAGCAGCTCATGCATGGAGATCGGCGTGCCCTCTTTCAAGCGCTTGGTAAAGTCGTCGCGCTCCAGAATCCGCGCCACGGTGTAGCGCGAGCACAGCCGGATGATGTCTTCATAACGCAAAGCTTCGAGCCATGCGCTGTTATACCGGACCTCCGTCTTGAAGGGGTCGAGAATCTTGAAGACCTGGGTTTTATAGGTTTCGGCGTTCTTGTTGATCTCGTCGCGCGTCATCGGCGGACGCGTGATGTTGCGGCCGGTCGGATCGCCGATCAGCCCTGTCATGTCGCCGATCAGAAAAATAACGTGATGGCCCAGATCCTGAAAGTGCTTCATCTTGCGCAGCAGCACCGTGTGGCCCAGATGCAGATCGGGCGCGGTGGGATCGAAGCCGGCCTTGACGTGCAGAGGTTTGCCGCTCTTGGCCGACTGCGTGAGGCGTTCCTTTAAATCTTCCTCGCGGATGATCTCGGCGAAGCCTTTTTTCAGGTATTCGAGCTGTTCGGGTACGGGAGCGAAAGACACTAGGCGCTTGTTGAAAAGGGGACAGACGACTCTGTCCCTCTCGAAATTTCCACGTTCGCGTAAAAAGCGTGGTAAGTGGACAGAGCGGTCTGTCCCCTTTTCTACATCCTCCTCAATCCATTGTAAATTGAATAGGTAAAGTGAATGTTTTTAGCAACAACCTTGCAAGGTCTCTCTTCCTGATGGCTCTCTTTACGGCCACGGCCGGCGCGCAAGCGCCTTCCGGAAATGTCCCGGCGCTTTCCGACCGCTTCTTCGACGAATACTATTTCCCCTTCAATCCGACGACGGCCACCTATACGGGCCTTCATCAGTACGACGCCGATTTGGAGGATTATTCGAAGGCCACCATCGGCGCTCAGGTGGCGAAGTTGAAAGAGTTTGAATCCGCCTTCGCCAAGCTCCCCGCCGGCGCCGATCGCGACTTACTGCTTTCGAACATCCACGCGACCTTGCTCGAACTCGAGACCGTTCGTAATTGGGAGCGCAATCCCGATTTTTATTCGAGCTTCATCACCAGCAGCACGTTCACCTTGATGAGCCGCCAGTTCGCGCCACCCGAGGCTCGTCTGCGATCGCTCATTTCGCGCGAGCGCAAGATGCCGAACGTGCTCGCCGAGGCGCGCGCGAATCTCAGGAATCCTCCGCGTATTTACACGCAAATCGCGATCGAACAGCTTCCCGGCATGGTGCGCTTCTTCGAGCACGACGTTCCTCTGGCGTTTGAAAAAGTGAACGACAAGAAATTGCTGGCGGAATTCCAATCGGCGAATCAAGGCGTCATCGCCGCGCTGAAGGATTACGAGGCATTCCTCAAGAAGGATCTGCTCGCGCGCTCGAACGGCGATTTCCGTTTGGGGGCGGAGAACTACGCGAAGAAACTTCTCTATGAGGAAATGGTGGATCTGCCTCTCGACCGCCTGCTCGCGATCGGATTCGCCGATCTGCGCGCGAATCAGGAGAAGTTTCGCCGCACGGTCGCCGCGATCGATCCCCAGAAGACGCCGCAGCAGATTGTCGCGGAACTGGAAAAAGAACATCCCACGGCGGACAAGCTGCTCGACGCCTACCGCGCGGTCGTCATGCAGTTGCGGGACTACATCACCGCGCACAAGATTGTCACCATCCCTTCCCAGGTTCTGCCGATCCTGGAGGAAACGCCGCCCTTCGCGCGCGCGCTGACGTTCGCGTCGATGGACACACCGGGGCCCTACGAGAAGGTCGCGAAAGAGGCATTCTTTAATGTGACGTTGCCCGAAAAGGACTGGACGCCGGATCACGTGGAAGAGTTCCTGCGCGGCCATTCTCGCGGAAGCATTCTCTCCACCGCGATTCATGAAGCCTATCCCGGCCATTACGTGCAGTTTCTGCGCTTGCAGCAAGTGCCGTCGCGCGTTCGCAAGCTGATCAGCGCCAATACCTTCGTCGAAGGTTGGGCGCACTATTGCGAGCAGATGATCTTCGACGAAGGCTACACGACGGATTCCCGGCTGAAGCTCGGGCAACTGCAGGACGCCCTGATGCGCGACGCCCGCTACATCGTCGGCATTCAGATGCACACCGGAAAAATGACTTTCGAGCAGGGAGTCGATTTCTTTGTCAACGAAGGCTTCCAGACGCGCGATGGCGCCCTTCGCGAAACCAAACGCGGAACCTCCGATCCCACGTATCTGTATTACACCCTCGGTAAGTTGCAAATCATGAAGCTGCGCGAGGACTATCGTAAAAAGCGCGGAGCGCAGTTCTCGCTCGAGGAATTCCACGACCGCCTGCTGTCGCAGGGCTATCCGCCGATCAAGATCGTCCGCAAAGCGATGCTCGGCGACGATTCGCCCACACTTTAGATTCGCCCACACTTTAAAAGACAGCTCAGCCCCGCCGCGCGGCCCTCGAAATGACGAGGGCGCCCCGTCCGATGTACTCTATCGGTGGATAGCGTGCGCCAAATATGACCCCTTCTGCCGAAATCGTTCGCCTGGCCTTCGGACGCGAAGGACTCCCGATTCAGCTCAGCGAGGATTTCGAGCACACGATTCTCACGGTTCCCGTGATCGCGCCGCTGGACGACCCAGCCGACGCGATCGAATCCGCCCTCGACCGGCCTTTCGCGGGACCGTCCTTGTCGGAGCTTGCACGCGGCAAGCGCTCCGCGGCGATTGCTGTTTGCGATATCACCCGGCCTGTGCCGAATCCAGTTATGCTGCCGCCGCTACTCAAGCGTCTGGAGTCGGCCGGCATTCCGCGCGCGGGGATTACGATCCTCATCGCCACTGGCCTGCACCGGCCTGCGACGGATGCTGAGATCATCGAGATCGTAGGAAAAGAGACCGCCGCGCAATACACCGTTTTGAATCACGACGCTCGCAACGCGTCATTACATCGTGCCGTCGGCACGACCAAATCGGGAACATCCTTTGCCATCGATGCGCGATTTCTGGATGCCGATCTGCACATCACGCTAGGGTTGATCGAGCCGCATCTGATGCTCGGATTTTCGGGCGGACGCAAGCTGATCGCGCCGGGGCTGGCCTCGGAGGCGACCATCAAGCAGTTGCATAGCCCTCGCTTCATGCGCGATGAGCGCACGCGCGAAGGGTTCATCGACGATAATCCTCTGCATGCCGAACTGATCGAGATTGCGCGCGGCGCACGGCAGGATTTCATGCTGGACGTGGTCCTTACGCGCGACCGCGGCATCGCCGCCGTGTTCGCCGGGGAACCTCGAGCCACGCACGCGGCCGGAATGCGATGGGTGACCGAGGCCACGATGCAGACGCTCGACCGGCCCCTGGATGCCGTCATCACGACCAGCGCCGGCTATCCACTCGATCTCACGTTTTACCAGTGCATCAAGGGAGTGACGGCCGCCTCGCAGATCGTGAAGGAGGGCGGCCGGATTCTATTGTTCGGTGCGTCGAATGAAGGCGCGGGAGCCAAGGAATTCCGCGAGATGCTGACGCGCTTCGCGACGGCTCAGGATTTTCTGGATGGGACGGCGAAAGCTTCGGTCACCATCGACCAATGGCAGCTCGAAAAGCTCGCGCTCGCGGTGCGCAAGGCCAAGATCTTTTACTGCGTCCCTGGGCTTCCGACAGAGCAAAGAAACGCCTTGTGGGGTCCGGGGTTCGATAACGCCGATGCGGCGCTGAAGGCTTTCTACGCGGATCTTCCGCGTGGCAGCCGCGTCGCCGTGATTCCGGAAGGTCCGTACGTGCTCGCCGGAGTGGGGTGAACATCGCCCCAAGGGCGCCATCCTCTTATGCGATGTTTTCCGAGATCCAATTCCGCGCCTTTGCCTGTTCATCCAGGTGAAAGATCTTCGCCACGCCGGGAATCACGAAGCTAAAAGCTCGGATGGTATACCGAATCCACTCAACGTCGGTAACGACGGCGATACGGTCCCAACGAAGGACATGCTCGATCCCGACCTTAAAGTCATCCCACATGGCCCCCGGCTCATACCCGGAAAAGTCGGGGGCGATTTGATAATAGAGGCGCACTTTACCCTGTTGCTTGAGCGCCTGTTCCACGGCGGGAATCAGCACCGTTTCGTAGTCGCGCTTTGTGACTTGTCCTTTGCACACGAAGGCAAGGACCTTATCAGGAAATCCTGTCAGCGCCTCAATCACTTTAACCTCCCTATCCACCAACCCTACAGCAACCAGAAGGCCAAGTGTGAACTTGTGCCGCTCCGGCAGATCGTGCGTTTTCGGCGGTACGGAACCGAAGCCGCCGGGATAGTGTCCCGCCCGCAGAACGCCGCCCGCCCTTCAGGAGCGCTTGGAGCCCGCAGCTTTGATATCGTAGTTTGTTGGATTCCTGTCCGGTCCATCCCGGCTGTATGAAATCCCTGAGGAGGCTCCTGTGAAACTCTGTCGTTTTTCCACTGTCGCGTTATTCGGTGCCCTGGCTTTCGCGCCAGGCTTAAATGCGCAAAGCGTCCCTGAAATTCCCTTCGATGCCGACGCCAACTTCCTGAAGCTGCCCGCCAACATGTACCTCGGCGAGCCTTCCGGCGTCGCGGTGAACTCGAAGAAACATATTTTTGTCTTCAACCGCGGCAACAGCACGGGGCCGGCTTACGGAGCTACCGCCGCGCAGTTGCTCGAGTTCGGCCCCGATGGAAAGTTCATCCGCGAGATCGGCCATAACCTGTACGCGTGGTCTTTCGCGCACGATGTCCGCGTCGACAAGAACGACAACATCTGGGTGATCGACAAAGGCTCCGACATGATTATCGAATTCAATCCGGATGGCCGCGTGATGATGGTGTTCGGGCGTAAATCGGAAGCCTCCGACGAGAACGCCCACCCTTTGGAGCATCCGAGGCCGCCGCTCCCCGCCGTCCCGGGACAATTCCGCCAGCCCACCGATGTCGCCTGGGATCTGGAGGGGAACCTTTTCATCAGCGATGGATACATTAATTCGCGCGTCGCCGAATTCGACAAGAATGGGGTGTGGGTGAGGTCGTGGGGCACGCCCGGCGCGGGCCAGGGACAGTTCAACACGCCGCACGGCATTGCGAACGATGCCCAGGGCAATATTTACGTCGCCGACCGCGGCAACCGCCGCCTTCAGGTGTTCGACCACAACGGCGGATTCCTGCGCGAAATCAAGATCGACGCCGTCGCGCCCGCCGGCCTGATGCCGTGGATGGGCAACCCGCCGGACATGAACGCGCCCAACAATACGCAGAAGCCGGGCGCTCCGTGGACCGTGTGCATATCGCCGGGACCCACGCAGTATATTTACACCTCCGACGCGTTCCCGGGCCGCATTTATAAGCTGACGCTCGACGGGAAACTCGTCGGGATGCTGGGCAAGGTGGGACGCCAGCCCAAGGAGTTTGGCTGGATTCACCAGATCGCCTGCCCCTCGGAGAACGAACTGTACGCCGCCGAGATCCTGAACTGGCGCGTCCAGAAGCTTACGCTGCATCCGGTGAAGGTCGGGCCTTGATCTTTCGGATCTCCATACTGATGTTCACTGCGGCGGCGATTGCCGCCGCGGCCGATCCTGTCACAGGCGAAGCTCAGTATCGCCAGCGATGCGCCGCGTGTCACGATCGCGGCGGCGAGCGTATTCCGCCGAAAGAAGCCTTGAACGGCATGACGCCCGCCCGCATCCTCCGGACGCTCGATATGGGCCCGATGATGTCCATCGCCTATCCGATGAATCGCAACGAGCGGGAATCGGTCGCGGCTTATTTGGGCAAAGCGACGGCCGATCCCGCCCCTCCGCCGGAAGCCTTCTGCAAAGACCGCACGATCAAACTGAACGATTCGGCGAAGTTCATCTGGAACGGCTGGAGTCCGAAAAGCGATAACGCGCGCTACGTTCCTACCGAGCTCGCTGGCTTGACGCTCGCGCAAGTCGGCAAGCTCAAGCTCAAATGGGCCTTTGGATTCGAGGGCGACGTCACCGCGTTCTCGCAGCCCACGGTTTTCGATGGCCACGTCTTCGTGGGCTCGGCGGGCGGGGCGATCCACGCTTTGCGCGCCGATTCGGGCTGCATCGAATGGACGTTCCAGGCGACCGGTCCCGTTCGCACGGCGATCGCGATAACACCTGTCGGCTCCCAACATGCTTTGATGTTCAGCGATCTGACCGGCTGGGTTTATTCTCTCGAAGCAGAAACCGGTAAGCTCCGCTGGAAGAAGAAAGTGGAGGAGCACGAGGCCACGCGCCTTACGGGCGGCGCCCTGATTCACGAGGGCATCGCCTACATTCCGGCTTCATCGTGGGAGGAGACGCGGGCACTGAATCCCGATTATCCATGCTGTACGTTTCGGGGCAGCATCACCGCGGTGCGCGTTCGCGATGGATCGGTCGTTTGGAAGAGCTACATGATTCCCACTCCCTCGAAGCAAACGGGCACGCGAGCCGACGGCAAGCCCGCCTTTGGACCCTCCGGCGCGGGCGTGTGGTCGACTCCGACGCTCGATCTGAAGCGGCGCGCGCTCTACGTCACCACCGGCGATAGTTACTCGACGCCGGCAGCCGTTACCAGCGATGCGATTCTCGCGCTCGATCTGAAAACAGGACGCATCCTGTGGTCGCGCCAGACCACGCCAGGCGACGCGTGGACATCGGGCTGCTCGGCGGATTCGCGCAACGCAAGTTGTCCGCAGGAAGAAGGCCCCGATTTTGACTTCGGGTCATCGGCGATCCTCGTGAAAACCGCGCAAGGCCGCGATCTGGTGCTGGCGGGACAGAAATCCGGCGTGGTGTACGCCGTCGATCCGGATAAGAAAGGCGAGATCGTGTGGCAGGAGCGCGTCGGCAAAGGCGGCACGATCGGCGGCGTGCAGTGGGGCATGGCCAGCGACGGCCAGAATCTCTACGCCTCCGTCTCCGATGCGGTTTTCACCAAGAGCTTGAACGGCCTCGATCCGAATCAGGGCGGCGGTCTGACGGCGCTGCGCATCGCCGACGGCAGCAGGATCTGGCATAAGGATCCCGCCCCGTGCGGGAATCGGGCGAACTGCAGTCCGGCGCAATCGGCTGCGCTGACGGCGATTCCGGGCGTGGTTTTCTCGCCCTCCATGGACGGTCATCTGCGCGCCTATTCGACCGAAGAAGGCAACATCCTGTGGGATTTCGACACGGTTCGCGATTATAAGACCGTCAACGGCGTTACGGCCAAGGGCGGGTCGATGGACGGACCGGGCGCCGTGATCGTGAACGGAATGTTGTTTGTGAACTCCGGTTATTCGCGCTTCGGCGGAATTCGTGGAAACGTACTCCTGGCGTTCGCGCCGGCGGAGTAAATTTTCGTTGGCGGTTGCGGCCAGAACAAAATGACGCCTGCGACAAAAGTGACAGCGCGCGGGGGATGGTGGTATGCGGGCCTCGTCTTGTTGATCGCGACCGCAGCCGTTGCCATCTTCGTCTTCTACCTGGGCGGCTACGCGTACCTGCTTTCCGGCGACAGCGCCTCCTTCACCGTGGAATGGGTCTTGGCGCAAGCGCGCGTGCATCCTGAAGCGAGCGTGGTCGTGCTCGGCAACTCCACCGCCGCCGAGGGATTCCGTCCGAACTGGTTCAGATCCCATGGCTCGGGCGCCGTGGCGCTCGATCTCGGCGTCCCCAGCGGCTGGATTTACTTGTGGCAGCGCTTGCTCGAGACGGTCATGAGCAGTGGCGTGCATCCGCGCGCGGCCGTGGTGATGCTGACGCCGGAAACGATCAGCACCACCGACTTCGATTTTCTGCTGAACGATCTGGCGATGCTAAAAACCGTGGTGGATGCGAGTGACCTCGTACGGCTGGCTGCCTATGCCCAGTCGCCCCGCCAGTACATGGACTACGCCGCGGCGGTGGCCGGACGGCCCCTGCTTTTCCGGGCCGAGATGCGGGACTTCGTGACGCATCCCATCGGGCGCCTGCGCGAGGCCAAGCACATCCACGATTGGATGCATACTTTCGGCCCGCAGTCTCCCATGGTCGAGACCCACAACGAGTTTTCCGTGTGCCAGGCGGGCCCTCTTCGGGAACTGGACAAAACCGTGGAGAAACTGCGCGGCGAGAATAGCCCGCTGCTCGCGAATGTCGTGTCGCTGCAGGCGGGATATTCCGTACGCCTGAATCAACACCTGCGCGTCGAAACTTATAAAACCGAACTCCTGCGCCGGCTGCTCGCGGAAATGGCCGCGCGGCACATCGCGGTTTATGTCACGGAGGCGCCCTACTGGGATCCCGACTTCGATCAATATCCGGAGACCTACCGGCGCGAATTCTCGTCGGCGGTGCGCCAGGTCGTGCAAAGCGTTCCCGGCGCGACCGTTGTGCCCAAGCTCGACGTCGATTGCAGCATGATGCTCGACACCGTGCACCTGAATCGCAAGGGCGGCGAGATCTTCACGGAGTACCTGCGCACCCGTGTCCTTTGACGGTTTTCCGTTCTGGGCGTTCGTCGCCGGCGTGTGGGTGCTGTGGGCGCTCCTGCGCCGGAATACTTTCCGTAAGATCCTGCTCACCGTCGCGAGCTACGCTTTCTACGCCACCTGGAATCTGGCGTATCTGCCCCTGCTGGCCGGATTCACGCTGCTGAGTTTCCTCGCCGGAAATACGGTGCGTGGCGCGCGGCGTCTCAGTTGGATGCTGGCGGGCGTGGCGGTATGCGTCGCGGGACTCGCTTACGCCAAGCTTCGCTTGACCCCCCTTCCGGTGGGCGTCAGTTTTTACGCTCTGCAGGCCATCGCCTACATTGTGGATTGCTATCGCGGCGATGTTGAAAAACCGGCCGGGATTCTGGATTACTCGCTCTACATGAGTTTCTTCCCGCGGTTGACGGCGGGGCCGATCGTGCGCGCGGACGAGTTTTTTCCGCAGCTCGCCAAGCGGACCATGGTGGATACCGCGGCGCTGTGGGAATCGCTGGTGCTGATCTGCTTCGGTCTGTTCAAGAAGCTGGTCATCGCCGATAACCTGGCGGCGGTGGCCGATCCGATTTTCGCGAATCTGCACACGAGCCCCAGCCGGATTCTGCTCGCGACCTACGCCTTCACCGTGCAGATCTATTGCGATTTCTCCGGCTACACCGATATCGCGCTCGGCGTCGCGCGCCTGTTCGGCTACAAGTTGCCGGAAAACTTCAACTGGCCCTATCTATCGAAGAACCCCGCGGATTTCTGGCGGCGCTGGCACATCTCGCTCTCCAATTGGCTGCGCGATTACATATTCTTTTCGCTGCCCGGGCAGCGTTCCAAGCGCAAGATCTTTTCGTATACGAATTTCCTGATCACCATGCTGATCTGCGGCGTGTGGCACGGCGTAGGATGGACGTTCGTATCTTGGGGGCTGTATCACGGCGTACTGCTCGCTGGCTACTATGCGATTCGCGATCGCCGCCGCGGGACGCCACCGCCGCGAGGCGCATCGCAAAACAAGCTTGGCGGATTGCTTTCGATTCTGCTGATGCAGCAGCTCGCGGCCATCGGATGGATTCTTTTCCGGCTGGATCATCTGTCCGATCTGCCGGTGTACCTGCACTCGCTGGTGACCGGTCCCTTCTATTCTGGGTCCAATACGGCCGGATTCACTACCGCGGAATGGATGGCGGTCACGTTCATTGGGCTGACCGCCGTCGCGCATGTCATCGAAACTCGCGTTCCGATTACCCGGACCGCGCTGACAAACCGGTGGAATCCATGGGTGATGTGGGTTCTGCTGATGGCGATCATCGCCGCTACCGTCCTCAGCCTGCCCAAGCAGCAGATGTTCCTTTATTTCCGGTTTTAAGCATGGGGCCAGACATCATGGACCTTTTCGGTCCTGTATGGTATATACTGACTCCAGATGCAAACGGATTGCTTGATACTAGGTCGAACGCTCGGCGATACTGATGGTCAGATGCAAACGCGTGTCAAGAAGGACAAGGTTGCTGGCAGTCAGGCCGTGAAAGACTCCGGCAAACATTCCAGCGATCGTGCCGGCCATCCGATCACGGTGCTACGGCGTGGGGAATCCGGTATTCTGGACCGGATCGAGCTTCCCGAGCCGGACGCCCGGCGATTGATGGAAATGGGTTTTCTTCCCGGGCACACCATTGTTCCGGCGCAATCCGCACCCGGGGGCGATCCGCGCGTGTATCGCGTGGACGGTTCCGAAATAGCCCTGCGACGCGAAACGGCGCGTCACCTCTTCCTCCGCTGAGATATCTTCATGGCCGAATGTCACGATTCCACAACCGCCACGCTCCCGCCGCCGTCTGAAGGGCGCACGCGGCACGTAGTAGCCATCGTAGGCCCTCCCAATTCCGGCAAGTCGACGCTGTTCAACCGGCTGACGGGTCTGCGCCAAAAGGTGGCCAATTTCCCGGGCGTGACGGTGGAGCATCGCATGGGCCGGATGCGGCTGGAGACGGGCCGCGACGTGTTTCTGGTGGATCTTCCGGGCGTTTACAGCCTGGAACCGCGCACCGAAGATGAGCGCGTGACGCACGACGTCCTCAAGGGCGAGATGAAGGATTTGCCGCGTCCCGACGCGGTCATGCTGATTCTGGATTCCACGAATTTGGGACGGCATCTGGCGCTGGCTGCTCCGATCCTGAGTCTTGGACTGCCGACGATGGTGGTCCTCAACATGGCCGACGACCTCGACCGCCGCGGCGGGAAAGTGGATGTGGCGGAGCTTTCCCGGCAACTCGGCACTCCGGTGGCGCTGATCAGCGCGTCTCAGGGCGCGGGTCTCCAGAAGGTGAACGAATTTCTCGCCGGCGCGACGCTCCGGTTGAAGCCCGCCCCGCCGCTGATGCAACTGCCGGTCATCCAGGATGTTCCCAAGGCCCGCGACTGGGCTTCCAACATTGGCCGCAAAGCCAGCTACAGAGCCCCTGCTCCTCCGGAATGGACACGCCGTCTGGACGCGATTTTCCTGCATCCAGTCGCGGGACCGCTGGTATTCCTCCTTGTGGTGATCGGGGTCTTTCAAACCATTTTTACGGGCGCGCGCCCGATGATGGACGCGGTGCAGGACGCGATTCAGATTTCGGGGAAGTGGATGGGAGCCGTGCTGCCGGACAATGCCTTCCGCTCGCTGCTCATCGATGGAGTGTGGAGTGGCGTGGGATCGGTGGTCGTTTTCCTGCCCCAGATTCTGCTGCTTTTCTTATTCATCGGAATCCTGGAAGATTCCGGCTATCTCTCTCGCGCCGCGCTCATCGCCGACCGGACGATGTATCGCATCGGCCTGCAGGGGAAAAGCTTCATCCCTCTGCTTTCCGCCTACGCGTGCGCGATTCCCGCCATCATGGCGACGCGCACCATTGAGAACAAGCGCGACCGCATCGCAACGATTTTGATCGCCCCGTTCATGACTTGTTCGGCGCGCCTGCCGGTTTACACGCTGGTGATCGCGGCGTTTATTCCGGAAAGAGCTTTGCTCGGTCCGTTCTTCGGAACCCGGGCCGCCGCGCTGCTCGGCTTGTATGTGCTGGGCTTCCTCGCCGCAGTGGTCACGGCGCGTCTGCTGAAATCGACAGTCCTCAAAAGCGCGCGCGCACCGTTCGTTTTGGAGATGCCTCCGTACCGCTGGCCCACTCTGCAGTCGATCGGATTGCGGCTGCTCGATCGCTCGCGCGTTTTTCTACGCCGCGCGGGCACGGTGATTCTGGGAGTCGCCGTGGTGCTCTGGGTGTTGTCTAACCTGCCTCTGCACGACGGGAAAGCTCCGGAAATCGGCCATAGCATCGTGGGGATGATCGGGCACGCGGTGGAGCCGGCGATCCGGCCGCTGGGGTTCAACTGGAAGATCGGCATCGGCCTGATTACCTCGCTCGCCGCCCGCGAAGTCATCATCGGAACGCTGGGGACGATCTACGGCATCGAGGGCACGTCCCAATCGGTCGGCTTGCAGGCAGCCTTGCGGCATGATCTGACGCCCGGAGGCGCGGCCGCGCTGCTCGTCTTCTTCGCTTTCGCCATGCAGTGCATGTCGACGATCGCCGTGGTGCGCCGCGAAACCGGCGGATGGCGCTGGCCGGCGATTCAGTTTGCCTACATGACGGTGTTCGCCTATGTGTTCGCCTTCCTTGCTAACCGCCTGATTTCCGTTTTCTTTTAACAGTCGCAGCGGCGCGAATAGGCCTTGGGGCAGCGCGGTGAAGAGATTTGACGCGCGGGCAGAATGGCGCATGGCTGAGGCGTTCTCTGCCGCGCGCTTGTTACCATGAAGCGTGCGAAACGTGATCATCCTCGGGTCGGGCTGCGCCGGCAACACGGCGGCGATCTATACAGCCCGAGCCAGTCTCCAACCGCTGGTCGTCATCGGTCATGAACCGGGCGGCCAGCTTTCGATTACCTCGGAAGTCGAGAATTTTCCCGGATTCCCCGAAGGCGTCAACGGTCCCGATCTGGTCTTTAACATGCAGCGGCAAGCTGAAAAGTTCGGGGCCGAGTACCTGCATGGAATCGTCGAGGAGGTCGATCTCTCCCGCCGTCCTTTTCGTGTGAAGATCAACGATGAATGGCACGAGTGCCGGGCGCTGATCGTGGCTACCGGCGCTTCGGCGCGATGGCTCGGGCTGCCGAACGAACAGAAGCTCATCGGTCACGGCGTCAGCTCCTGCGCCACCTGCGATGGGGCTTTCTATCGCGATCGCAACATCATGGTGATCGGCGGCGGAGATTCCGCCATGGAGGAAGCGAACTTCCTGACGCGCTTCGGCCGCGAGGTGACGCTGGTGCATCGCCGCGAGGAGTTTCGCGCGTCCAAAATCATGCTGGACCGCGCGCTCGGCAATCCCAAGATCAAAATGCTGACGAATACGGTCGTCGAGGATGTGTACGACGTCGAGAAGCACTTCGTCACCGGCGTAAAGCTCCGCAATATCAAGACCGGGCAAGTCTGGGATCAGGAAGTCGACGGCTTCTTCCTGGCCATCGGCCACATACCAAATACCAAGCCGTTCAAGGGACAGATCGACCTCGATCCCGATGGGTACATTCTTTCCAAGGGCGGCGCACGGACGAATATCACCGGCGTCTTCCATGCCGGCGATGTGCAGGATCGCACTTATCGGCAAGCCATCACCGCGGCGGGCGCGGGCTGCATGGCGGCGATTGAAGTCGAGAGATTCCTGGAAGCCGAGGGGCACTAAGCAGCGGACCGGATATACTGAGAACGAAGGCGTACGATGATTGCGGACTCGCAAATCTGGCATAGCGACCCGGAGGTCCTCGGGGGTACTCCCGTATTCACCGGTACGCGCGTGCCCGTGCGTTCTCTCTTCGACTACCTGGAAGGTGGCGAATCGCTTGACGAATTTCTGCGGCAGTTCCCCTCGGTGAAGCGGGAGCAGGCCGTCGCGGCGCTCGATGCAGCGCACGACTCCCTGCTCGCCAGTGCACATTCTTCTTGATGAAAATCTGCCCGCGGACCTCGCGGCTCAATTGACTGGCCACCAAGTGGAGACGGTGGCCGGCGTTGGGTGGGCAGGAATTCAGAACGGCAATTTGCTCCGCGCGGCCGAAGGGCGTTATGACGCGTTCATAACGATGGACAGGAGTCTGGAACATCAGCAGAATCTGGGGTCATTGAGGCTGCGCGTCGTAATCTTGCGTGCGCCCTCCAACCGCATGCTTCACTTGAGGCCTCTGATTCCGTTCGCACTCAAGGCCTTACGGAAGATTAAGCCCGGCCAGCTGATTTCGATTGGAGCCTCATAGCCGACGCTAAGATCAGTTGTTACTCGGCGGACGCTGGTACTTCGCGTTGATGTACTTTCCGGCCTCTTCCTGGGCGCCCTGCGTGTTGTCTTTTGTCCGCACGGCCTGGCGATATTCATTCACCGCGCGATCGCGCTGATCGGTGATGTCGAAAATCTTGCCCAGATTGATGTGCGCCCATACCTCGGTCCACTTGGGATCGAGATCGCCGTTGAGCACTTCCCGAAACTCGTTGGCCGCCGATTGATAATTGTTCTGCAGGAAGAACAGCTCGGCGATGCGGTAATGCGCCAGCGAGCTGTTGCGCTTCACATCGACGGCCTTCTGATATTCTTTCAGGGCCTCCGAATATTCGCCGACCTCGGTGAACTGCTCGCCGCGGCGGATCGCCACCGCGACACGGATCGAGTTGTCGTAGCGTAGCACTTGCCCCTTCGGGTCGAGTGTTACGCTTTTCGGCTTGCCGAAGGTTTCCATGGCGAATTCGGAAGAGGTGCCCACCACCTCAATCGTCTTTTCCTCGGGATTCCCTTCCGTTTCGACGCGCAGCAGCACCGGCATGCGGAACGTATCGAGATCCTGCGTCACCTTGCCCACGACGCGAAATCCCTTTTGCGTGCGGAAGATGGTGTACTCCATCTTGAATTCCGGCGCGCCGCTCGATTCGATCCACTGCAGGAAGAAGCCCTGCAGACTTTGCCCCGAGAATTCCTCGCACACCTTCCGGAAATCGTCGGTGCTGATGGATTTCCAGGCGAACCGCTCGGGCAGCGCTTTCAGGATCTTGGCGAAATTATCTTCGCCTACGATCGCGCGCAGCATATTCACCACGGCCGCGCCTTTGCTGGCCGTCTCCGCCCAATATTCCGGCGAATAATCCTCCAGCCGCGAGGATTGAATCAGCGGGGGCTGCTCCACGGTGAGCGCTTCGATGTAGGTGTCATGAATTTCCGCGTCTACCGCGCCGGCTCCGTTCACGTGTTCGAGGTACATGATTTCCGAATAGCGGGCCAGTCCGTCTTCGATCCACATATGATTGCGCGTGGAGGGCGAGAGCAGCACACCCCACCACTGCCGCGCCACTTGATTCGCCACCAGCTTCAACGCGACCTGCTTCCCGATCGCTTTCGGCGACAGAAAGACGACGCCCGGGGCCGCATAACCATTGGGCGCTCCGCTATCGGTCTCCACCACGGTCAGGTTCTTGCGATACGGCAGGCCAAAGGCATCCGTGAAAAACGTCATCGCGCGGGCGAATTCACTGGCGTAGGCGCTCGCCATTTCAGCGCCCTGGCGAAAGTAGATAGACGTGCTGATCCCGTCGGCGGAAATCACGCGAGCCTCGCCGCGCACCACCGCGAGGCTTCCCGGAAACGAGGCCTCGGTGAACTGATAGCGCTCCGTGCGCATCCCTGCCGGCGCGCCGCTGACGGTGACGCCGTTGCCGCTCGCGACCACCGCGAAACCTTCCGGCACCGTTACTTTCAGATCCGACGTGAAGCGATCGATGGTGTAATCGTTCACCGGAAACCAGCGCGAGGGGTACATCAGATACGCCACGTCTGGAGTGATGGCCGCGAATTTAATGCCGAAGACCGGCGATTCCTCCTGGCCGGTGAGCTTGCCCGCGTAGACGAAGGTCAGCTTCGTGGGCTTCCCTCGTTCCAGCGCCCTCGGCAGGCTGACGCGCACGCTCATGTCTTCCTGATAGCGCGACGCCGATACCTGGGAGCCGTCGGCATCCGTCACGCGACTCAGATCCAGAGCGTTGTTCAGCTCAAACGAGACGGTGGAAACCGTGTCGATGGGAACGAAGGTCACTTGGGCCGTGGCGGAAATGGTTTGCGCCTGCGGATTGATGGTCGCGTCGATCACGTAACCCTGAACGTCGATGCGCTGCTGTTGCGAAGCGCGCCGCTCCTGGGCGCCTACAGGCGTCCCCGCGATGATAAGCGCGCAGATCAGCGCACAAACCGTCGTCGCCGCCGCATTGATCCATGCTTTGAAATCACGCCAGGCCACTGAGTCCCTTCGCCTGAACCGCCTCATGACATTCCTTCCCTAAAATCGGCTTCCCTGCTTGCTCTACGTCCCCCGCCTGTCACTTGCCGCTCGCGAGCACCGTCTCGATCCATTCCGCCGCCGCTTCCATGGGATCGACGGGACTCGCCAGTTTCGCCGCCACTTCCGCCAACTCCGCGCGCATCGCGTTCCGCGTTGCGTCATCCTCCAGGAGCCGCAAAGCCTCCCCGGCAATGGCCTCCGCCGTCATATCCTTTTGGATGAGCTCGGCTGCAACCCGGCGGCCGGCCACCAAATTCACCATGGACAAAAACGGAGCCTGGACCATCCAGCGCCCTAATATCCAAGTTAACGCGTTTACCCGATAAAAGGTCACCATGGGGGTTCCGGACAAAGCGGCTTCAATGGTCACCGTGCCGCTGGCCGCCAGCGCCACCTCCGCCTGCGCGAGGCAGTCCCAGGTGAATCCTTCTATTACTTGGATGGACGCGGCGCGCGCCCGTTCCGAAAAACTTTCTCGATTTTGAAGTCCAGCCGTGAATCCGCCCGGCAGGGCCAGTACGTACCGCACACTTTTCCCCGCGGAAAGCCGCGCGGAAACCAAGCGGCTGGCATCGATGAGATAGGGCATGTGCCGCGCGACTTCTCCATGGCGGCTGCCGGGGAGAAGCACGACGATCCGGTCGGTTTCCTGAAACCCGAATTTGGCGCAGAACTCCTCGCGGGACATGCTTGGCTTGACGATGCGCGCGAGAGGATGTCCGATAAACGTGGTCGGGACGCCGCGCTCGCGAAAGAATGTCTCCTCGAAAGGGAAGATGCAGAGGAGACGCGTCAGCACGCGGCTCATCAACTTCGTTCGGTGGCCTCGCCACGCCCACGCCTGCGGAGCGATCAGGTAGACGACCGGAATTCCGCGCGCGTGAAGCTTTTTCGCCAGCCGCAAGTGGAAATCCGGGGAATCGGTGAGCACGGCGACGTCGGGTTTTTCGCGCTCCGCGGCGCGAACCAACTTGCGGAATTCGCGATAAATTCGGGGAATATGCGCGAGTACTTCCACGATGCCTACGACGGCGAGCGACCGCTGATCGACGATGGGACGCACGCCCGCCGCTTGCATGCGGGGGCCGGCGCAGCCGAAGAAGTCGGCGTCAGGATATTTGCGCTTCAGAGCCTCGACGACGCGGGAAGCATAGAGGTCGCCCGAAGCTTCACCCGCGGAGATCAGAATGCGCACAAGATTTAGTCTAGCGGGGTGTCTTGGCTTGGCGCTCTTGTTCAGCTTTGACGCGTTTGAGGCGGGCGAGGATCTCAGGCTTCTCAGATTGCAATACCCCGACTTTGGCATCGGGGTCGCTCGGATCGGCATTGAGACTGGGATACTTGCGGACGGTCATATACCGGTCTTCGAGAGCGTAACTGAAGGAGTCTGGTAAGCCAAGAAAGGGCTCCTCCAGGATGTATGCCGAGATTGTGAAACGATGGTCGCCGTAATGGCCGTCCTTAAAGTCCCATACGAAATCCGCCGTCGCAAATATTGGCGCGTCGGATATGGAAGGGTCGGTCCAGAAGTCGTGTTCGCTAATCTCTGAAAGCAAGAGGTCGGACGGAAGAAGGTTTTCCACGTCCGGGCCGCTCCCGGGCCGCAGTAACGCAATGTGAAAACTGCTTCCACTTCCGCCGTAGTTGGCGGAGACTGAGAACAAGAGCGCCGAGCGGCCGAGGCCGAGATCCATCAGCATCAGCTCAGGAAACTGCCCAATGGGCAAGCTCTTCGCGGGCGGTGCATAGCACTTGGCCTTCGACGCTGCGTCAAAGCAGACCTGGGCCGAATCTTCCGCGAAGCCGTTGTCGTCTAGCGCGGGCTTCATCAACGTGACTTGGTGGCCCTGGAACTCCATCACGACTTGCTCGGCAGGAGTTTGCCCGTAGGCTCCGCTCGCCGCAAGAGCGATCAGCAGGAACCTCGTCATCAGCCGAGTGTGCATCAGCTTGGCCCGATCGGTCTTAGTCGTCCACCGCGAATAGATCCGATATGCGCATCTCCACACGACCATCGCCCGTTCGCAGCACTCCATCGAGTGCCTCGAGATGCCCCTCGCGGGTGACCCGCCAGCCGCGTTTCGATGCCGGGTCGAGGACCCACACGTTCGGCACGCCCATCGCCAGATAATCGTCGAAGCGTTCCTGAAGACCGGGGAAAGTATCGTCGGGCGAAAGGATCTCGATGCAGATATACGGCGGTTGGGTAAAGATTTGCTCGTCAGGCTCGGGCAGCACGACGACGCAAACATCCGGAATGCGGAAGCGCCGCGCGTTGATTTTAATTCGTTGCTCCGGGAAAACCGCGAGACGAAGCTCGGGGCTGCGGCCGTCAAACCAGACGATTAAGCGGCGCTGTAGCTTGCTGTGATCTTTTTGGCCCACATTGCGCTCGAGTAGCACGCCATCTACGTAATCGCGATCTGGATGGTAGGTCGTCGCCAGGTATTCCTGCAGTCCGACGAGCGCGGCCGTGCTCATGACGCCAGTGTATCAAGCTCCGGACTCGTTTCCGGAAGCCAATGGCCTTATAATTTAGGGATTAATTCGCGCTTATCCCTCAATTCATCGCGGAGGCCCTCCCATGCATACCAATCGTAGGACGCACGCTTGCTCGTTCCACACGCTCGCGACGCTTTCGTTCCTTGTCTTGTTCACGCTGCTTCCCGCGCGGGCCGATCAGATCGTCATGAAGAACGGCGACCGCGTGACCGGAAGCGTCGTCAAAAAGGATGGCAAGGACCTCACGGTCAAGACCGACCAATTTGGCGCGGTCACGCTCTCCTGGGACCAGATCGCCTCGATCAAGACCGATAAACCGGTCAACGTCGTGCTTGCCGATGGCCGGAAGGTGAAAGGGACGATCGCCACATCCGGCGCCATGGTGGAGATCGCCGCGCAGCCTCCCATCAATGCAGCGCCCGGCGACATCACCACCCTCCGTGACGACGCCGAGCAGGCCGCTTTTGACCGGCTGCTGCACCCCAGCTGGGGGCAACTCTGGGCCGGTAACGCCGCGTTGGGCCTGGCCGGCACGGCCGGTAATGCCGAGGCGCTCACGTTTACGCTGGGCGCCACTGCCGCGCGCGCGACGAATAACGACAAGACCACACTGTACTTCAACACCATAAAGGCGTCGGCGCTGGTCAATGGCAAGGACTCCAATACGGCGGAGGCCGTGCACGCGGGATGGGCCTACAACCACAACGTCAGCCCGAAGCTGTTTGTCGGAGTCTTCAACGATTACGACTACGACAGGTTTCAGAATCTAAACCTGCGCTTTACCGTCGGCGGGAATTTCGGCTACCACCTGCTCAAGGCCAAGAAGAGCCAGTTGGACGTCCTGGGCGGCTTCGACTATAGCCGGGCGAGCTATTTCGCGCCGGCGAACACGACCTCGTTTGCGGAAATTGTGTTCGGTGACGACTACACCCTGAAGATCAACGGCAACACGTCGGTGTTGCAGTCGATGCGCTTCTTTGACTCCCTGAGCGACAGCAGCGCCTATCGTGTGAATTTCGATGTGGGCGCCTCCACCAAAATCGCGAAATGGCTGACGTGGAACCTCACGCTGAGCGATCGCTTCGTGGCCGTCCCGAATCCCGGCCGCAAGACCAACGATTTTCTGTATTCGACAGGCATCGGCGTCACGTTCGCCAGATAGAAGCGGCAGGACTGCCGCGTTGGAGGGATCCCTCGACTTCGCTCGGGATGACGGCCTTTCTTCGGAAAGGCAGCGTTCGAGTCGTGATGCTTCAGGAGACCGCTAGCCGCCGATAGAGTACATCGGCCGGGGCGGCGGGACAAACTTCGGCGTGTTGATCTCGTGCCCGATCCACTTGGCCTTCACCCACTCCCGCATCGCTTCCGCGATCTTTTCGTCGGGCGAGCCGTCCCGCAAAAGCGTCCGCATGTCCATCTCCTCGATGGCGAACAGGCAATAGCGGAATTTGCCGTCGGCCGTCAGGCGGATGCGATTGCAGTTCAGGCAGAACGGGCGGCTGATCGACGCGATAAAACCGATGCTCCCGATTCCGTCCTCGAACGCGTATTCGGTCGCGGGAGCGCGCGGGTCCTGATCGGGGATTTCGCGGAGAGCGCCAATTTCGCGCGTGATCATGGCGATCATGTCGTCCGCGGTGAGCACGCGGCCTTTGTCCCACAAGCTCTGGTTATCCAGCGGCATGAATTCGATGTAGCGGACTTCGATGCCGCGCTCGCGTCCGAAACGCGCCAGCGGAACGATATCCGGCTCCACCAGTCCCTTCACCGCCACGGCGTTCAGCTTCACGCGGTAGCCGATGCGCTGGGCCGCGTCGATGCCTGCCATCACGCGGTTGAAATCGTCGCGCCGGGTAATTTGTTGGAACCGCGCGCGGTCCAGCGTATCCAGATGAATGTTGATGCGGCGCAATCCGGCGTCGTAAAGCTCCTGGCCCTGCTCCGCCAGCAGGACGCCATTCGTGGTGAGAGCCAGGTCCTGAATTCCTTCCACCGCCGCGAGCATCCGGACCAGACGCGCAAGATCGCGGCGCAGCAGCGGTTCGCCGCCCGTGATGCGCAGCTTGCGAACGCCCAGGCTCACCGCCACGCGCACGAATCGTTCAATCTCTTCGAAGCGCAGAATCTGTTCGTGCGGCTGAAACTTGACGCCTTCCTCTGGCATGCAATAAAAACATCGGATGTTGCAGCGGTCGGTCACACTGATCCGGAGGTTATCGTGCGTGCGGCCGAAATTGTCAACCAGAGGGTTCACTTTTGGTTCGATTTCACGGCGAGCATGCGCTCGACGGGTACACGCGAACGCGCGATGATATCGCTCGGAATCTCCACGCGCGGTTCCAGATTCTCTAGTGCGTCGCGCAGCTTTTCCAGCGTGTTCAGCTTCATATACGGGCATTCGCTGCAATTGCACTGCTCGTTGGCGACGAAATAAAACTTCTTGTGGGGAGCCGCGCGTTCCAGCGAATAGCGCACTCCGCTCTCCGTCATGATGATAAACTCTTCGGCCGGCGATTGCGCGCACCAGTCTACGATGGCCGATGTCGAGCCGATGAAATCGGCCATCAAAAGCACGTCTTGCGGGCACTCGGGGTGCGCGGCCACCAGGGCGCTTGGATATGCGGAGCGCGCTTTCGCCACGCGGCGCGCCGGAAATGTCGCATGCACGACGCACGTGCCCGGCCAGATCTTCATATTGCGGCGTCCGGTTTGCTGCTGGACGTAGTTGCCCAGGTTCAGATCCGGCAGGAACATCACGGGCTGTTCGGCGGGGATCGAATTTACAATGTCCACCGCGTTGCGCGAGGTGCACAGGATATCGCTTTCCGCCTTCACCTCGATCGACGTATTGATGTAGGAAACGATCGCATAGCCCGGGTTGTGCCGTTTCCATGCCCGCAACTCCTCCACCGGACAGGCGTCCACCAGGCTGCACCCCGCGTTGCGGTCCGGCGCGATCACGATGCGCTCCGGGTTGAGGGCTTTCGCGGTTTCCGCCATGAACCACACCCCGCACAACGCGATCACGTCGCCTTCGAACGTTTGCGCGACGCGAGCCAGTTCCAGGCTATCGCCGATGGAATCGGCCAGTTCCTGGATTTCCGGGTCCTGATAATGATGCGCCAGGATCACGGCTCGCCGCGACTTCTTCAGCTCCGCGATTTCCTCGATAACGGACGAAATACCAACCATGGGGACAGAAAACCCTCTTCACCTAATTGTAACCGGACGGCGGCCATCCACCCAACGCACCAGCGCGTAAAGCGCGATGCCGATGGCCACCGCCACGGCCAGCAAGTGCCACACGTGATCCTTTAACCATGCCGTGGAATTCTCGCCGAGTTGCTGTCCCAGATACGCCAGTGCGAAGTAACGCGGAATGCGCCCCAGCGCCAAAACGATGAACAGGCGGCGGCGGGGTATGGACATGACGCCTGCGCAAGCGGCGAAAACCTTGAAGGGCAGGATTGGTATGGGCAGCAGCGCCGGAATGAAGACCGTAATCAATCCATAGCGCGCGAACCACTCCCGGAACCTTGTTCCGCTGGCGCCGGACGTGTATTTCATCAGGAATTTTTCGCCGCCCTTGCGCGTGATTTCATAGAAAATCACGCTGCCGATCAGCGATCCGACGGTCGCCAGAACCGCGCACAGCATCGCTTCCTGCGGCCGGGCGATCGCCAGCACCAGGAGCAGCGCATCGGTGCCGCCGGGACTCGGAATCCCCGCCGATTCGATGGCCGCGAACACCAGGAGCCCCAGCGGGCCCCACGAAATCAGGACGTCGCGCAAATGGCGCATGGATTATCCGATCAGCTCCAGCAAACGCTCTTCGCTAATCACTTCGACGCCCAGTTCGCGGGCCTTGTCCAGTTTCGATCCGGCATCTTCGCCTGCCACCACGTACCGCGTCTTGCGGCTGACCGAGCCGCTGACCTTGCCGCCCGCGCCTTCGATGCGCGCCTTCGCCTCCTCGCGCGAAAGATGCGGCAGTGTTCCCGTCAGGACGAACGTCAACCCGTCAAGCTTACCGGATTTGCGCGTCACTGCATACCGGAAGGAGAATCCCGCCTTGCGCAGCTTCTCGATGAGGCTGCGATTGTGCCGCTCCGCGAAGAAGCGCCGCAGGCTCGCCGCGACCTTCGGACCCACTTCCTCGGCGCGCTGTAGCTCGTCTTCGCTCGCCTTGGAGATTTCGTCCAGATCCCCGAACGTCTCCGCCAGAATCTGCGCCGTGCGCTCGCCCACGAAAGGAATCCCCAGCCCGTTGATCAGGCGCGGAAGCGCTGCCTGGCGCGATTTCTGAATGTTCCCGAGTAGCTTGGTGGCGGATTTTTCGCCCATGCGTTCCAGGTTCACCAGCTGATCGAGCGTCAGGTCGTATAGATCCGTCACATTGCGGACCAGGCCTGTGTCCACCAGTTGATCGACCAGCGCCTCGCCCAGGCCGTCGATATCCATCACCCCGCGCGCCGCCCAATGCAGGATCGTTTCTTTGAGCCGCGCCGGACAGTTCGTATTGATGCACCGGCTGGCCGCTTCGCCCTCCACCCGGATCACTTCGCCGCCGCACACCGGGCAAACTTTCGGCATGTGGAACGGACGCCGCTTGTCCCCGTGGGCCACCACGCGCACCACTTTCGGGATCACGTCGCCCGAACGTTCCACCACCACCGTGTCGCCGATGTGCACGCCCAGCCGTTCGATCTCGTCCTCGTTGTGGAGCGTCGCGCGCGATACCGTCACGCCGCTGACGACGACCGGCCGCAGATGAGCGACGGGCGTCAGCGCGCCGGTGCGCCCCACCTGCACCTCGATATTTTCCACCACCGTCGTCTCTTGCCTCGCCGGGAACTTGAATGCGATCGCCCACCGCGGCGCTTTCGACGTCCATCCGAGCCGCTGCTGCTGATCGACGCGATCCACCTTGGCCACCACTCCGTCGATTTCGAAGGGAAGGGAATCGCGCTTCTCTTCCCACTCCCTGCAGAACGCCACCAACGCTTCGATGTCGCCACATATTCGCCAGTGCTTGTTGACGTTCAATCCCATCGCTAGAAGTACCCACAGCGCCCAAGATTGCCTCGCCCATGGTCGCGGTGCGTTGTTCAAGCGAACAGGTTCGTCGGGCTGCGGCGGTATCAGGAAATAGGCGAAAAAGTCCAACTTTCGCGCCGCGGTGATCGCTGGGTCCAGCACTCGCAGAGATCCAGCGGCCGCATTCCGGGGATTGGCGAACACCGGCAGATTCGCGGCCGAGCGCTCTTCGTTGAGAGCCTCAAACGCCTTACGATTGAAAACGACTTCGCCGCGCACCTCCCAGTCGCCGAGATCGATCCGTTCGGAAGCCCAGTGCTTAAAGGGTGACCAGTCTGGGTCATGCGTAGGCAGCCGTTGCTTGCGAATCTTCCCCCAATCGGCATCGCGCAAAGGACGAAGCGCGAGCGGAATCGATCGGATCGTGCGCGCGTTTTCCGTCACGTCCTCCCCGACGGTTCCGTCCCCGCGAGTGATCGCCTGCGCGAACTTCCCGTGGCGATAATGCACCGCGAGCGATAATCCATCGAACTTCAACTCGGCAACGTAGGTGAACTCCTCGTCTCCCAAAAGATCTCGCACCCGCTTATCGAAGGCCCGCAGCTCCTCCTCGTTCAGTGCGTTGTCGAGCGATAGCATGGGGCTCGAATGCGCCACTTTGACAAAGCCTTCGCGAGGCTTTCCGCCCACGCGCCGGGTCGGGGAATCTTCGCTCGCGTATTCCGGATGCGCCTCTTCCAGGGCCTTCAATTCGCGCATCAGCCGGTCGTACTCGGCGTCGGTGATCTCCGGCGCGTCCTGCACGTAATACAAATAATCGTGGTGGCGCAGAGTCTCGCGCAGCTGCTCGATTTTTCGTTGGACGGAACTCACGTGGCGCTATACTCGAAGGATCGCGAACTATCGGCAGCCAGTCCTCATCTACAATCCAACCGCCGGTCAAATACGGCGGAATACTGAGGGCATTCTACAAAGTATCACTGGCATCCTTTCCGGCGCTGGGTGGCATCCCCAGTTGCTGGCGACGGAGGCGCCGGGCGACGCCACGCGCCTGGCCCGCGAAGCCGTCGAAAGGGGCGCCGACCTCATTCTGGTCCTGGGCGGCGATGGCACCATCAACGAAGTGGTCAACGGCATGGCGCATTCCTCCGCCGTCCTCGGCGTGCTGCCGGGTGGCACCGCCAATGTTTTCGCGATGGAAACCGGCTTCGGCTCGCGTCTGACGCGGGCCGCGCATCGCTTGGTCGAGTGCGTCGAACAGCGTATTGCGCTGGGACGATTTTCTAACACTCAGGGGGATCGCTACTTCCTTTTGATGGCCGGCGTCGGGTTCGACGCCTCTGTCGTGCTGGACGTGAACCCCGAGCTGAAGGCGAGAACCGGTAAGCTGGCCTACTGGCTCGCGGGACTCGGAAAAACCTTCGCACGCGTGGATCAGTTTGAAGCCCGCGTCAATGGTTTGAACCCGAATGGTTCGCACAAAGCGGATACCCGCAGGCGGTCGGGCTTCACCCTCGTCTCGCGCGTCAGAAACTACGGCGGCGATCTGGAAATCGCCAACCGCGCTTCGCTCCTTCGCGACGATTTTCACGTCGTCATGCTGGAAGGTTCCCATGCCATCCGCTATGCCAGCTATCTCTTGGGCGTGGGAGCCCACTGCCTGCGTCTGCTGCCGGGCGTCACCGATCTGCACACCGATTCCGTGGAATGCTCCGCGGACGTTCCCGTGCAGCTCGATGGCGAGTACGCCGGCCGCACGCCCGGCCGCTTCGGAATTGAAAAGGACGCGTTGAGCCTGCTCCTGCCCGCCGCGTATCGTTGACGTGGCGCGGCCGCTAGGCCTGCTGTGTCGGCAGTCATGCCGGCATTTCTCCCCGGGGGGCGCCTATTGTTTAACATGACGGGAGGAACTGCACCCGGGAGTTGAATGGAAAACCTGACTCATACGCTCGTCGGCCTCGCCATGGCGCGCTGTGGCCTCGAAAAGACCACGGTCCGCGGCGCGGGCATGATGATGCTCGCCGCCAACGCCCCCGACGTCGACGCGATTTTCTGGTTCAACCGCCAGCACTATCTCGACTATCACCGCACCTACACGCATTCGTTCGCCTGCGCGCCTCTCGTGGCCTTGCTCCCGATGCTGTTGGCGCGTGCGCAATTTTCGTGGAAATCTTATGCGGCCGCCATCGCCGGCGTCCTCAGCCACCTGCTGCTCGATTGGACCAATCCCTACGGCATCGATCTTTTGCTGCCGTTTTCGCACCGCCGTCTGATGCTCGATATCACCAACATCGCCGACGTCTGGATCTGGGCCATATTATTTGTCGGTCTTCTCGCGCCGTTCTTCGTGAAAATACGGACCAAGGGCGCCCAGTCCATCGGAATGCCCTCGCGTGTAATGTGGGCATGGATCGCATTATCCACGCTCATCACTTACGAGGGCGCGCGCTTCGCGATGCACGCGAAGGCCGTCGAGATGCTCGCATCGCAGACCTATTCATGGGGAACCTACAAAGACCAGGCTCCCTGGCAAACCATCGCGGTTCCTGCCGATTTCGTGCATCCCGCGCGCTGGAAGGGCGTCGCGCGCGGCGCGGGATTCGTGACGATCGTGCCCCTGGACGTGCAGAATGGATTCGATGCCTCCGGGGAGCGCGCCTTTGAAGATTCCCCGCCCGGAGCCGTCGTGGCAGCCGCCCGCGGCCTGCCCGAATTCCAAACCATGATCCGTTTTTCGCAAGCGCCGTTCTGGAAGGTCACCCCGGTCTCCGGCGGAACTTTGGTGGAACTCATCGACCTGCGTTTCGGGACGCCCGACAATCCCGGTTTCGCGGTCGCCGAGGGCATCGTTCATTAACCCGTGGCATTAACCCCTGGGCGAGTCATCCCGAGCGCAGCGAGGGACCTGCTTTTTCCGCTCAGTCCTTCTCCACCGGCAACCCGGCTTCCCGCCATGCTCGCCATCCTCCCGCGAGCGACCACACATTGGTGTAGCCCATCTTCGCGAGCGAATCCGCCGACAGCGCCGAGCGATAGCCTCCGCCGCAATACAAAACAATCTGCGTCGATTTATCCGGCGCGACGTTCTCGATATCGCGTTCCAGAACCCCCCGGCTCAGATGTGTGGCGCCCGCCGCGTGTCCGTCGTCCCATTCGTGATCCTCGCGCGTGTCGATGAGTAAGCCATCCAGCTTGCGGCATTCCTCGGCCGCGATCTCACGAATGCGCGTCTTGGCGTCGTTGACCAGAGCCACGAATCCGGGATTGTGAGTCTTGTGGGGAATGCTCACGCACTTGCCTCCTCGAGCCTATCGGCCGCTCTTTTATCGCTGACCCGGCGAATACGGGCGCCCGCGCCTGCCAGCTTCACCTCGATCGATTCATATCCTCGATCGAGGTGATATGCGCGATCGACAATCGTCTCGCCCTTGGCCGCCAGGCCCGCCAATACCAGCGACGCGCTGGCGCGCAAATCGCTCCCGATCACCTGGGCTCCCGAGAGCGGCGTAGGCCCCGCCACCAGCGCGCGTCGTCCGTCCAGCCGGATGTTGGCTCCCATCCGCGCCAGTTCCTGCGCGTGCATAAAGCGATTTTCGAAGATCGTTTCGGTCAGAATCGAGATGCCTTCCGCCTGGGTCATCAGCGCCATGAACTGCGCCTGCAGATCCGTGGCGAACCCGGGATGTTCCTCGGTGGTCACGTCGACGCTCTTCAACTTGCCGGGGACGCGAACGCGCAGCGCGCCGGCGGATGTCTGCGTCACCGGCGCGCCCGCCTGCTCCAGCGTCGCGATCAGCGCGCGCAGGTGTTCGGGCTCGCAGCCGCTGACGATCAGGTCGCCGCGGGTGATCGCTCCCGCGATCAGAAACGTCCCCGCTTCGATGCGGTCGGGAATGATCGCATGGCGCGTTCCGCTAAGCTTCCCCACTCCCTGCACGCGGATGACGGAGGTTCCCGCGCCTTCGATCCGCGCGCCCATTTTAGAGAGCAGCGCGCATAGATCGACCACCTCCGGCTCGCGCGCCGCGTTGTTGATCACCGTCTCGCCGCGCGCCAGCACGGCGGCCATGATCAGGTCCTCGGTTCCCGTCACCGTGATCCGGTCGAAATGGACTTCGGCGCCGTGTAATCCCTGCGGCGCGGCCGCTTCGATATATCCATGCTCTTGCCGAATTGTCGCGCCCAGCTTTTCGAGGCCGGAAACGTGAAGATTGATGGGCCGCGCGCCGATCGCGCATCCTCCCGGCAGGGAAACGCGGGCTCGCCCGCAGCGTCCCACCAGAGGCCCTAGCACCAGACTCGAAGCGCGCATCGTCTTGACCACGTCATAGGGCGCTTCGGGACGCGTGATCGTTTTCGCATCCACCTTCACCACGCAGTTGCTCGCCCCGTCGCTGACGACTGTGCTTAAGGAGACGCGCGCGCCCGTATACTCCAGGAGGTCCTCCATGGTCCGGATGTCGCGCACCCGCGGAATGCGTTCCAGCGTGACCGGCTCATCCGTCAGCAGACAGGCCGCCAGCGCGGGCAGCGCCGAATTTTTTGCGCCGCTCGTGGCGATTTCGCCGCGGAGCGGCGCGCCGCCTTCAATAATGAACTTTTCCAAACGACCTCTCTTGCCGAGCCGCGATAGTGATGAAGCCGGGAAGCACAGCCCATCCGAAAAGCTTCAGCGGCTATCCACGCCCCGCCAAGCTATTTCAACGCGTCTCTGATTCGTCCGCCAACGGAGGCCAGCCTGCGTTCGGCCTCCTCGCGAGGGACGCCTTTATTGTCCATCACAATCGCCACGCGAACGTTGTTGCCTGAAAGATCCAGCAGTTCCGCCGCGCGTTTCGGCGAAGTTCCCGTAACCCTCTCGATGATGCGCCGTGCCCGATCGCGCAATTTCTGATTGCCGGGCTGAACGTTCACCATCAGGTTCCCGTGAACGTGCCCCAGGCGGATCATGACGGCCGTGCTCATCATATTCAGCACCAGTTTTGTGGCCGTGCCCGCCCGCAGACGGGTCGAGCCCGCCAGCACCTCGGGACCCGGCTTCGGCTCGATGGGAAAATCGACAGCGCGGGAAAGCTCGGAACTCTCCGTACAGCTGATCCCGCAGGTGACCGCGCCGAGCTCACGGGCCTTCGCCATCGCCCCCAAAACGTAAGGCGTCCGTCCGCTCGCGGCGATCCCCACGACCGCATCGCTGCCTCGGAATCCCCCGGCGAGCAGATCGCGGCCCCCCGCCTCTGGATCGTCCTCGGACGTTTCGCTCGCTTGGCTGAGCGCGGCTTCGCCCCCTGCGATGATGCCCCGGACCTGGTCCGGAGGGATGCCGAAGGTCGGGGGACACTCTGAAGCGTCTAGTACTCCCAGACGTCCGCTGGTTCCAGCACCGATGTAGAAAAGCCGTCCGCCCCGTTTCAATACATCTGCGATCGCCCCCACCGCGCGTGCGATGGCCGGGATTTCCGCCGCGACCGCCCCCGGAACCGCCTGATCCGCACGGTTCATCAGCGCGAGAATCTCCTCGGTTTGGAGCTCATCCAGCCGTTCCGCGCCGGGATAGCTTTGCTCCGTCAACGCTTCCCTCCGCGGTCTTTCCTTTCCAGTGGCCAATACCTGAATTGTACCGATCCTCGCCGGCCTCCGGTGGACTCTTAGTTCACCGAAAAAAAGGCCTTAAAGGCCTCTAGGGTAATCGCCCTAGAACAATTTCATGTTCTTATGGCGCCGGTGCCTGGCTAAACCTTGTTCTTTCTTACAATTGAGTAAGTTAACTGGTACTCCGACCTTAGAGGGCGATGATCGCAAGCGACTCATTTCAGGCCGGTTACGAAGAAGGTTATTGACACAGGAGTACGGGTCGGGCTACACTCGTTTTTGCCGGCTCAGTGTGCAGGCATTCAGGAACTTGGTTGGTGAATTTTCACGGAGGAATCAAGGAATGAAGTTCAAGCTATTGTTCGCAGTGGTCGGGATGTCGCTATTCTCAGTCACGGCGTGGGGAACCACATGCGCCAGCGCGGTCGGCGACACTTATAATCAACTCGCGGCTATATCGGGTGGATGCACCGATACGTTCGCGGACTACACCGTCACGTTTAGCAATTTCACCGCGGAGGCGAATGGCGCAAGCATTTACTTGAACGTCGTCGACTTCAATAGCGGAGCCGGAATTGCCGGATTTCAGTTTGGTGGCACGGGCGGCAACTCTCTGCCGAGTTTCAGCACGTTAGGATTCGATGTCACGGTCAGCGGTTGCACAATACCTCTGACTTGTTCGGTCGTCGGCGTTTACGAACAGGCATCTTTCCTGCAGTTGGGGAACAGCAGCGGTATCGTAACGGTCACCGAGACGGCCGGTACAAGCCCCATCACCTTAACCCCAGCGTCTTCGACGTTCGGACCTTCCGGGTTTAGCGGCGTGGGCGCGATTACGGAATCTGCGTCGTATGACGGGAACAACACTAACGCAAACTTCGAGACGGACTTCTATACGTCGGCGGTCAACAACACCGTTCCCGAGCCGACCACCATGCTTCTGCTTGGAACCGGACTCCTTGGCTTCGGCTTCATCAAGAAGCGGAGAAACGCCCGCAAGAGCTAGGCGAAGTTTAGGAATTGAGTAGTTTCGAACGGGTACCGCGGATGCGGTGCCCGTTTTTCATTTTTGGGTACCGAACCGCCGTTGAAACAGAACCGCGAGAGTCATGGAGCGGGCCGGAAATGATTGACAATGGCAAACGGACGTAGAAACAGCAACAGCGCCCTGGGACGACCGGGGCGCTGTTCCGGGAACTCGGGATCTCGACAAAAGGAACTGTCGCGGGAATCGCTCAGGCGCTGAAAGAGCTGCCGCAGCCGCAGGTCGATTTTACGTTTGGATTGTTGAACTTAAAACCGGAACCTTCCAGCGTCTCGACGTAATCCACTTCGGCGCCGTCCAGGTAGAGCATGCTGGCCTGATCGACAAATACTTTGAGGCCATCGAAGCTATACGTCTTATCCAGCATCCCCGGCGCGTTTTCGAAAGCCATCGAATAGCTGAATCCGGAACATCCACCGCCGACGACGGAGATGCGCAGTCCCGTCGGTTTCGGTTCCTGGGTATCGAGAATCTCTTTCACCTTGACGACTGCGGTTTCCGTGAGTTGTACCATTTGCCTTAAACCTCCCCTCAATTGTACTATGATGCGAAGCGGAGCGGTCTGGATGCAGCTTTTTGCCGGCCTCTCATCGAGTCCGATACTTGGGCGTAACCCATGGGAACCGGGCCGCGTCGGACGATGTAGATATGACGAGCTTGATCGGGGTGTTATCGTTTCCGGTCACGGGTCGAGAAACCCGGCCGAGGACCCGTGTGGACCACAGGAACAGCGAAGAAGCGGAACTCGTTAAGCGCGTCCAGGCCCGCGACGAGATTGCCTTCCGCGAGATCGTGGAGCGCTATCAGTCGAAGGTGTTTTCCATCATTTTCGGGATCCTTCGCAACCGCAACGATGCCGAGGATATTGCCCAGCAGGTTTTCGCGAAGATCTACTTTTCCATTAAAAACTTCGATTTTCGCAGTTCGCTGCTGACCTGGATCTACAAAATCACGGTCAACGAATGCTACGATTACCTGCGCAAGAAGCGCGTACGCAAGCTGGTTTATGAGAGCGACTTCAGCGAAGAAGACGCCCAACGGATGGAAGCGTCGGAGCCTGCCACGGATCCCCGGCCGCCGATTGATACGCGACTCGCTCAGCGCGACCTGATTTTAAAGTTGCTGAGCAAACTTTCCGAAGAAGATCGTAGCCTCATGCTGCTCAAGGAAGTGGAAGGCCATTCCGTCGAAGAGCTGGCGCAAATGACCGGCCTCAACGAGAATACGATTAAAGTGAAGCTTTTCAGAACGCGGCAGAAACTGTTGAAGGCCGCGTCCCGTCTGACTCACGCCAGGCCGCTGGCGCGATAGTACGAAACGAAGCGGGCTTTAGACCCGCGCTGTTATGACCGTGTTGTAAGGTGTTGTGAGTGACTGAGGGAAGAAGCCATGCACCGCGAGATTTACGAGCGTCTTGAGGAGGTCCTGTCAGGGACTCCTCCCGATTTTGCCGCAAAACATTTGAAACAGTGCCAGGAGTGCCGGGATGAGGTTATTTCCATGCGCGCCCAGGCGGCGCTTGTCCGGCAACTCAAGCCACCCGCCGAGGTAGAGCCGCGCGCCGGGTTCTACGCGCGCGTTCTGGAGCGAATCGAGGCGGAGGGGCCGGTTTCCATCTGGAACCTGTTCGTGGAGTCGGCTTTTGGAAGGCGCATCGCTGTGGCGTCCCTCGCGCTCGCTCTCGTGCTCGGCGTTTATCTGGTGTCGATAGAGCGTTCCGCGGAACCCATGGCCGCTGCGGGCGAGGCGGCAGGCTGCCTCGCGCCGGCTTGCGATGCGGCTGGGGCGGCGGCCGGGACGTCCTCGACCGCTTCCGCGATTCCTGGCGAAGATGCCCCGGGCGTAGTCCTATCGCGCTTGGATGTGGAACCGCCCAACGACGACATGCTGGTCAACCTCGTCACGTATCGCGAACAATAAAATGTACAACGCGGCCGCCGAGCGGAATCCCAAGGTAATCTCGACGCTGGCCTTTGTCTTCCTGGCCGGCATGGCGTGTGGTGCGCTGTTCATGCGGGAGGGCCTGCACGACAAGCTGCATCGTACCGTGGCGGCGGCCAGCATTCCGTCCGGCCAATCGCCCCGCGACGCCGTGGTCCAGCGCTTTCGCACGGAGTTGAATCTCACCCCGGACCAGACCCAGCAAATCGGCGCTGTGCTCGATGACTACCGCCATTACTATCAAAGCCTGAGCGACCAGCTGGATGACGTCCGCTCGACTGGAAAAAATCACATTCTGCAAATTCTCGATCCCGCCCAGCGCGAGAAATTCGAGAAGATGATGAACGATCTTTATCCGCAGCTCGAAGCGAAGTAATGAGATCGTTCCCCTTGTAGACGTGGCGCACGCTCGTAGCGTGCCGCGTCGACGCTCCCGTCGACGCCTGGTCTGGCCGCCTGATTTTCGTCGAAGCTTTTCAGCCGGCCTTTGGCCGCGGCCCGAACAGCCCCCGGCCCACGCGAATGTGCGTCGCGCCTTCTTCGATGGCGGCTTCGAAATCGTGCGACATGCCCATCGACAGCTTGGCGAGGCCGTGCTCCCGCGCGAGCCCCGCGAGCCGCCGGAAATAGGGGCGCGTTTGCTCGGGATCGTCGTTCCACGGAGGCATCGTCATCAGACCGGTGAGCCGGAGGTTGGCGCAGTTGTTTATTGTCGCGATCAAATCGGCGAGTTGCTCCGGCGGCGCCCCGGCTTTGCTCTCTTCCGGCGACAACTTCACTTCGATCATGACTTCCAGCGCTAGATTTAACGATCCCGCGGCCTCATCCAAGCGTCGCGCGAGTTTTTCGGAATCGACCGTTTCGATGGCCTGGAACAATCCGGCCGCGATGCGCGCCTTATTGCTTTGCAGGTGCCCGATCAGGTGAAACTGGGCGTCCTTGAGCGGGGCGTCTTTTAAACGGGCTAACACGGCGTGCTTGGCCTCGAACTCCTGCACGTAATTCTCGCCGAAACAGCGCAGCCCCAGTGCGTAGGTCTCGCAAATGATCTCCGCCGGAAATTTCTTGGTGACGGCCACCAGCGTGACGTCGGATCGACGCCGTCCCGCGCGCGCGACCGCCCTCTGGATGCGCTCTTCGACCTGTTCTAGCCGTTCCCGAAGCACTCTATATCTTCAACATAGCAGCCGCTTCTCGCAGTATAACCGGGGCCGCGCCGGCGCCCAATTCATGGCCCGTTTTTTCCATCGCTACGAGTTTCGTGCGCGCCGGAATCGCCGCCATCGCCGCCTCCATCTCCTTGATCCGCCCAAAAGGATCCCGCGTACCGTGAATAAAGAGCGCCGCCGTGCGTAGTTTTTCAAAGTGTCCCGTGCGAAGCTGCTCCGGTTTGCGCGGCGGATGGAGCGGATAGGAGAGCAGCAGAAGCATTTCGGCGACTTCCGGATCTTCCGCGGCCAGCATGGTCGCCTGACGGCCTCCATAGGAGTGGCCGCCGAGCATCACGCTTCCGCCGATCTCGCGCATGAACAGCGCCGCGCGGCGCAAACCCTCGCGATCTTGCGCGGAGCCGCCGGGGATCGGCGGTCCGGTGGGTTTCAATTGACGGTAGGGCAGATCGCAGCGCAAGACAGGAAAGCCGGCCGCGGCGAACGCATCGGCGACCGCGATCAGAAGAGGGGAGTTGCCATTCGATCCCGCGCCATGCGTAATCACGAGGCCCTGCTTCCTCTGAGCGCCCTGGGGGCGATGCAGCCAGCCGCGAATCATTTCTTGTACGACCGGCTCTTGGCTGATCCTTTCTTCCTCGATCCGCTCGATCGCGGTCTTTTCAGTCATGCAGCAGCTCCACTCCGATCTCACCTTTGCCCCACACGGTCTGCCGTCCCACTCCGGTCCAACGCGCGGCTTCCAGATACGGAACGAACTCGGCGAGGGCCCCTTCGTATTCTGCAAACCCAATGAATCCTCCGAGGGCGTGCCGTTGGCCCGTGCCCTTGCTGAGGCGCTCCTCCTGGACCGTTTGCAGCTCGCAGCGCGTCATCGAAATGCGATCCGCGCGTTCGCGAAAAGCCCTGAAATCGAGGTTCAAAGGCCCGGCCCCGTAGAGCGCCCGCAACGTCGAGATCCGGTCGCGAATGCGGGCGAGCAGAGGGCCAAAGTCCGGCACGTGGGCGCCTTTCAGTTCCGTGGGCGTCAAAAAGCGGATGCGCAGACGATGGGCATTTTCCGCTATACCGACGCCTGGCGCCGCGAGCGAGAGCCGCAGAAGTGCGGGCTGTGCGGAAACCACGAGACCCAAATCCAGCATGACCCGGCAAACCAGATCCAGCGAGGATACGCCGAAGAGATTGATTCCGATTTCGTTTTCACGCAAGCGGAAGACGAACGGACGCGGCAGGTCACTTAAGCCGCCGGGCAGCGTTCTCGCGATGGGAGACGAGGAAGCCGTGGGTGTGAAAAACTCACTGTAAGCGTTCGCGTCCAGGCGTTTGAGCACGCTCCCGAAGGCCCCTCGCAGGACGTTCGCCGTCCACGCGCGCCCCGTCGGAGAGCGCTGGCGAAAGCGCAGCGGATACAGCTCCAGCGTATTCGTCGCGTTCCCATGAGACGCGCTAACGTGAGAGGGTATGATTTCGCTCGCCGACATTCAGGCCGCCCGCCAGAGGATCCGCGACAGCATCTATTTGACGCCCGCGCCTCTCTCGGCCACGTTATCACGCGCGACGGGTAATGCGCTCTATCTCAAACTGGAGAACCTGCACGACACGGGGTCGTTCAAGGAGCGCGGCGCGCTGAACCGCATCCTCACGATGACCGACGACGAGCGCTCGCGTGGCGTCATCACGGCTTCGGCGGGGAATCACGGCCAGGCGGTGGCGTATCACGCGACGCGGCACGGCATTCGCGCGCGCATCTGCATGCCGGAATTTACCCCGATCGTGAAGGTGTCGGCCGTGGGCAATTACGGCGGCGAAGTGATCCTGTACGGAACCAATTACGATGAGGCTGTCGGCAAAGCCCGGCAGCTCGCGGCCGAAGAGCAGCTTACATACCTCCCGGCATTCAACGACGAAGCGGTGATCGCGGGGCAGGGGACCATCGGCCTGGAATTGCTCGAGCAGATCCCGGATCTGGAGGCAGTCGTGGTGCCTGTGGGCGGAGGCGGATTGATCGGCGGCATCGCCTGCGCCATCCGCGAAACGCGCAGGGGTGTCCGCATCGTAGGCGTGCAGGCGGCCGCGGTCCCCTCGATGAAAGCTGCCGTGAAGGAACATGCGCCCGTGCTGGTGCCGCCTGCCTCGACCATTGCCGACGGCATCGCTGTGCGGGAGGTCGGTACGCTGACGCTGCCTCTCTTCGAGAAGTACGTCGACGAATTGGTGACCGTGGAGGACGAAGAGATCGCCATGGCGATCCTGTGGCTGCTCGAAAAAGAAAAGACAGTGGCCGAGGGAGCGGGCGCGGCGGCGCTGGCCGCGATGCTGCGGTACAAGACCACGCTGCGGGATAAGAAAGTCGCCGTGATCGTGAGCGGCGGCAACATCGACGTGCTGATGATTTCGCACATTATCGAACGCGGCATGGTGAAGGACGGACGCCTGGTGCGCGTGCGCGTCGAATTGCCGGATCATCCCGGTGGATTGGAAAAACTGGCGGGCCTGATCGCGGCATCGCGCGCGAATATCGTACAAGCGACCCACGATCGCGCGTATTACGGCGTGGCGCTCGGCAACACGATCATCGATCTGACCATCGAGACGCGCGGCCCTGAGCACGTCGAGCAAATTCTGCGGCGGCTCACCGAGGCCAAGTATTCGTTCGAAAGAGTGCGTTAGTGTCCTTAGTCAGACATTCATCGCGTGATTCCGCCATACGTGGTCATACTCACAACGCAGGTCATCCCGAGCGAAGTCGAGGGATCTGCTTTGCGCGGGCCGGATATTCGATTCCGCTAGCCATCGCCGCTAAATGGAGCGCGCACGACCTTTATAATTAGGAGATGGGCTTCCGGCTCGGGATCGACTATAAGCCGCGGGGCGACCAGGCCACTGCTATCGAGTCCCTTCTGCGCGGCCTGCGCGACGGCGAACAACACCAGGTTCTGCTCGGCGTCACCGGTTCCGGAAAGACCTTCACCGTTGCGAAAGTGATCGAGGCCACGGGACTCCCGTCGCTGGTTCTCGCGCACAACAAAACACTCGCCGCGCAGTTGTATCAGGAGTTCAAGACGTTTTTCCCCTCCAACGCGGTGGAGTACTTCGTCAGCTACTACGATTACTATCAGCCCGAAGCCTACATTCCCGCCGGCGACGTTTACATCGAAAAAGAAGCGACCATCAACGACGAGCTCGACAAATTGCGCCTTTCCGCCACGCGCTCTTTGTTCGAACGGCGCGACTGCATCATTGTCGCGAGCGTGAGCTGCATCTACGGGCTCGGCTCTCCCGACGCGTATTACGGAATGCTGCTGATGCTCGAAAAAGGGCAGAACATCGAGCGCGAGCACATCACCAGGCGCCTGGTCGATATTCTTTACGAGCGCAACGAGGGCGATTTCAAGCGCGGGACGTTTCGGGTGCGCGGCGACATCATCGAGATTTTCCCCACCTACGACGATCTGGCGTATCGCATCAGCCTGTGGGGCGACGAGGTCGAATCGCTGGACCAGATCGATCCGCTGAGCGGGCAGGTGAAACAGACGTATCTCCGCCTTCCGATTTATCCCAAGACGCACTACGTGATGTCGCAGGAAACGCGCGATACCGCAATGCGCAGCATTGAGAACGAGCTGATTTGGTGGAAGGGCGAACTCGAAAAAGAGGGCAAGCGCATCGAGGCGCAGAGATTGTGGCAGCGCACCAAGTTCGATCTCGAAATGATCAAGCAGATCGGCTACTGCCACGGGATCGAGAATTATTCGCGGCATTTTTCCGGAAGGCTGCCCGGGCAGGCTCCGCCCACTCTGCTCGATTACCTGCCGAGCGACGCGCTGATGTTCATCGATGAAAGCCACCAGACGGTGCCGCAGCTCGGCGGGATGTATCATGGCGACCGTTCGCGCAAGGAACAGTTGGTGAAGTACGGGTTCCGTTTGCCGAGCGCGCTGGATAACCGGCCGCTCACGTTCGAGGAATTTGAAAATCGCGTGCATCAGGTGATTTATGTTTCGGCCACGCCCGGGCCTTACGAACTCACCAAAACCGGCGGCGCGGTGATCGAGCAGGTCATCCGTCCGACCGGCCTCGTGGATCCGGAAGTAAGCGTGCGGCCCATTCGCGGGCAGGTGGACGACCTGCTGCACGAAGTTCGCGAGCGCGCGAAGCGCAACGAACGTGTGCTGGTGACGACGCTCACAAAGCGCATGGCCGAAGATCTGGCGGAACACTACACCGAGGCGGGCGTAAAGTGCTCCTATCTCCATTCGGAAGTGTCCACTCTCGATCGCATCCGCATCTTGCGGGACCTCCGGCGCGGCGTCTACGATGTTTTGATCGGCGTCAATCTGCTGCGCGAAGGGTTGGATTTACCGGAAGTCTCTTTGGTTGCGATTCTCGACGCGGACAAAGAAGGCTTCCTGCGATCGGCGGGGTCGCTGATTCAAACCATGGGCCGCGCGGCGCGTCACGTTCGCGGGGAAGCGATTCTCTACGCGGACGTCATGACGGCTTCCATGCGCCGGGCCATCGATGAAACCACGCGGCGGCGCACCATCCAGCGGGCTTATAACGCCGCGAACAACATCGAGCCGCAGTCCATCATCAAGCCGATCGACGCGGATCTGGTGGCCGTGGCGGAGGGCGACTACGTCACCGTGCCGCTGGAACTCGAGGAAGATTTGACCGGAGTTCCCCCGGAGCGCATGGATCAGTTCATCGCCGAACTGGAGGAAAAAATGCGAGAGGCCGCCCGCAAGTTCGATTTCAAGCAGGCCGCCGTCTATCGCGACCGCCTTAAGGAGCTGAAAGACCGCACGCTGGCGGAAATTTCGCTTTAGTCCAGCCAACGAAGAGAGCCACGCCTCACATGCCAGGATGCGGCTCGAAGCGCGGAAGGTATACACTGGCATGACGATCACATGAAGGTCCGCAAGTTGGCGGGACTGGTCGGCGCCGGTGGCGTCGGCCGGTCGTTCCTGGCCCGCATGCCGGCGTTGCTCGAGCGCATTGGACCAGTGAAAGGAGCATCACTGCGCGTCTCGCGCCGCATCGCCAACGGATTAAAAGCCGGGAAGGGCGTCGCCGACTACGCGCCGCTGCAGAAGTGTGAACTCATCTGGCTCGCGGTTCCGGAACACGCTGTGGATCACATCAGCGCGGAGCTGGCCGGGGCGATTTCGCTGGAGGGAAAGACGGTTGTTCTGTGCGACGTGATGCGGGATAGCTTTCGGCCCAGTCCGCTGCGAACCGCGGGTGCGCGCGTGGTGGCGCTCAACTGCGTTCCGGAATCCTGCGAGCGGCTCTTCGTCGCGGAGGGTCATCCGGAAAGCCTGGCGAAATTGCGCAGGTTGCTGGCGCTGGAACGCCGCAAGCTGATCGAGCTCCGGCCAAGCGCCAAGCCGCTCTATCTTTGCGGAGTGCATCTGAGCGCCCACCTGCTGCTGCCGTGGATCGCCGGCGCTGTCGAGAGCCTGCGCGCCGCGGGATTCTCGCGGGACGAAGCCACCGGCGTGGTGGGGGTCATCGGCACCAAGGCTCTGCGCGCCTACGGGAAGGCGGGGCCGAAGGCGTGGAAGCGTGCGCCGGCCGAGAATTTGCATCGCGCGATCGCGGACGACATCGAGGCCATTCGCCTGACCGATCCCAGAGTTGCTGTGTTATGCACCCAAGGATTCGAAACGGCTCGGGACTTTTTCGCCGGCAGCTCCAGGGAAGATTCCGCATGATTTCGGCGGCGTATCTCGCAATAAACGCCGCTTTCCGGCGTCTCATAAAGCCGCCCCTCCGTCCCTTGAGAAAGCCGCCTAACTCTTCTTGACGTCGCGATGTGATTCCTTCGCGCGATAGCCGGCGCGGGCCAGACGCTTGCGGATTTCGCTCGCGATCAGCACGCTGCGGTGATGACCGCCGGTGCAGCCAAAAGCGATGGTCAGATAGCTTTTCCCCTCGGCGATGTAATGCGGGATCAGGTAAATCAGTAAATCGGAAATGCGTTCCACGAATTCCCGGGTCTGCGGAAACGACCGGATATAGCGCGCCACGCTCGGATGCTTGCCGCTGTAATGCTTGAATTCCGGAATGTAGTTGGGATTCGGCAGGAAACGCACGTCGAACACCAGGTCGCTATCGGCCGGAACGCCGTACCGGTAGCCGAAACTGGTGACCTGTACCAGGATATCGGGAGCTCCGCGGGCCGCGCCGAAGGTGCGATGGATCGTCTCGCGCAACTCGTGTACGTTGAACTTGCTCGTCTGGATCACCGGATCGGCCAGCTTGCGAATGGGAGCCAGGCGTTCGCGCTCGCTGCGAATGCTGGCGGCGACGCTTTGGTCGGCTCCCAGGGGATGCGGCCGGCGTGTCTCGCTGAATCGCCGCAACAGGGACGCGTCGTCCGCCTCCAGGAAAATCAGGCGTGTGTCGACCTCCTGCCGGATTTTCTTGAACAGCGCGGGGAAACGCTTGAGCGCCGCTCCTTCGCGAATATCGACCACCAGCGCCGCGCGGCGGATGTTTGGTGAGTCCTTGGCAAGCTGCGCAAACTTGGGGATCAGCTCGATCGGCAGATTATCGACCGAATAATAGCCGATGTCCTCCAAGGCCTTCAGAACCGTGCCCTTGCCCGACCCGCTCAATCCGGTGATGATCACCAGTTCCGTGCGCGCCGGCGCCGTGGACGTTTTTTTCATTCTTCTATGTTCAAAGGGGGACAGACCGCTCTGTCCACACACACGCGCCCATTAAGTCAGAGATTTACGGGAGGGGACAGAGTAGTCTGTCCCCTTTGAACATGCCGCTAGGCTTCCACCAGATCGAAATGCCCGTCTTTGCGGCGCAGCAGCACCGAGACGGCATCCCTGTCCGCGTCGCGATAGACCAGGTAGTTGCGTCCGTCTTCCATTTGCATCAGCGCTTCGTCGACGGTCAGCGGCTTGCGCTTCTCGTGATGACTCACCCGGTAGATCCGGGAGACGTTTTCCGCTCCAGTGGGTTCCGGCTTCTCCGTGGACGTCGCGGCCGCGCGGCTTGGGCGAGCCTTTCCGCGCCACTTGGCGCGCTGCTTGGTGACCTGCTTTTCCGCTTTATCCAGCGCCTTGGACAAGGCCAGGAACAAGTCCGCATCCGAACCGATGCCGACCATCTGGTGGCCCAGATAATGCAACGTGATTTCCGCGTTCTGGAGATGGCGCTCGTTGGTAACAACGACGCGGGCCTCCTTCTCGCCTGACGGCCCGTCCAGCAGTTTGGCCAACCTCGCGAGCTTGGCGTCGAGCTTCTCCTTCTGCACGGCAGGCAGATCCTTCTTCAAACCGCGATAGCTGATCTTCATTCTTAATTTGAAACCCTCAATTCATTTTCGAACGCGCCGCTGATGGGTGGAAGGGATGCGCATATCCTCGCGGTATTTCGCCACGGTGCGGCGCGTCACTTCGATCCCTTCCGCCTGCAGGCGGTCGGTAATCTGTTCGTCGGTGAGGGGATGAGCGTGGTCTTCCTCCTCGATCATCTTCTTGACACGGCGTTTCAGGATGAGCAGCGGCGTCGCGCTCCCGGAGGGACCCTGCACCGCCTCCGAGAAAAAATACCGCAGCTCAAAAACGCCCTGCGGCGTGTGCGCGTATTTGTTGGAAACCGCGCGGCTGACCGTGGAAGGATGCACCCCGATCTCTTCGGCGATTTCCTTGATCATCATCGGCTTCAAACAGTCGATGCCGTCCTCGAGAAAATCGCCCTGACGGCGCACGATGGACTGGCACACGCGCAGGATGGTGTGCTTGCGCTGTTCGATATTCTTCATCAACTGGATGGCGCTGGCGTAACGTTCCTTGACGTAGTTGCGCACATCCTTATCGGGTTCCTGGTCGCGGTCGAGCATCTTACGGTACTGCGAATTCAGGCGCAGAACGGGAAGATCCTCGTCGTTGATTTGGATCAAATAATCTTCGCCGTCCTTGGTGATGTACACGTCCGGCTCCACCTGCCGTGCACCCGGACCTGAATAACGGAGGCCAGGACGGGGGTCCAGATGCCGGATCACATCGATGGCGATATCGATATGTTCCTGGGGCCGGTGCAGGACGCGCGCCAGCTCGCGGAATTGTTTGAGTTCCACGAGCCTGAGGTGATCGGCCACGATGTTCCACGCCACGCCGTCCTTGGCGTTGCGGCTCTCCAGTTGGAGCAGCAGGCACTCGCGCAGGTCCGCGGCCCCGACGCCCGCCGGATCGAGGGTATGCACCACGCGCAAAGCCTCGGCGACGTCCTCGTCGGAGTGCCCTTCCGAAGCCGCGATCTCCGCCGGCGTGAGGGTCAAATAGCCGTTCTCATCCAGATTGCCGAGGACGCTTTCGGCGGCGTCGCGCACGCCCTCGGTGAGAGCCACCAGCGCCAACTGCGAATGCAGATGATCGCTCAGCGTGACCGGCGAGGAAAGAAATGTCTCAAACGAAGGTTTTTCCGAGATCTCCGCGGCCGGGCTCTTATAGCCAGGGTCCAGATAATCGTCGAAATAGGAGCCGAAATCGATCTCGTCGAAGGGATCGGCGGCTTTGACTTCCGCCGTCTCCTGCGAGGCAATTTCGGCCGTCGAAGCGCCCGGGGCTAAGCCATCGACCACGCCGCTCCCGTCGCCCGTCGCCGCATCGGAATAAACACCATCGGCGGAATAACTTCCGTCGGAATCTACGGCGTCGATCTCCGGCGGGCCCGCCGTCACTTCGAGAATCGGTCCATCCGCCGGATCGGCGACGCGTTCGGCTTCAAGCAGCGGCCGCAATTCCTCTGGCGTCAGCTCCTCGCCACCCTCTACCGCCTCTTCGAGCACAGGGTTTTGAGCAACTTCCGCTGAAATCATGTCCTTCAGCTCGAGACGGTTCAGCTGCAACAGACTGACCATCTGGACCAACCCAGGGGTCAAGATCTGCTTCTGCGCGACCCGAACCTGCAGGCGTGGCGAGAGCGATCCCATCTGTTCCCATCCTATCACCAGATTTGTCGCTCCGGGACGAAGGATGAGGTGCAAATTCTGCATTTTTAAGGCACTCGGGGGGGCCGGGGTAGTCGTTTTTCGGGCTCTCACGACGAAGACGGCTTCGCTATAATGGCCGCGTTCCCTCCCCATGCGGTATCTCTCAGGCGACGCCCAAAACATCGGATCGCGGCGGCACCAGCAGGATTGCTACGGCTTTTCCGATGCTGGCGACCTGAAATTTTTTGCGCATGGCGGGCTCTTGGCCGTTCTGTGCGATGGCATGGGCGGGATGGAACGCGGCGACCTGGCCAGCCAGACCGCCGTCCGCGCGCTCCTCGACGCCTATGCCCTCAAGACGCCCGGCGAGAGTATTCCCGACGCCCTGGAACGTGGCGTGCACGAGGCCAACCGCCGCGTTCTCGCGATCGCCCGGGAACTCGGAAGCGGGGAAGGCGTCGGAACCACGCTCGTCGCGGCCGTCCTGCACCGCGAGTCCCTCTATTTTATTTCCGTGGGCGACAGCGGGTTGTTCCTCATGAGCGGCCGGCAATTGCAGGTGATCAACCGGCCGCACGTCTACGCCAATCTGCTCGATCAGGCGGTGGCTCGAGGCGCCATGCCCCTCGAGCAAGCCCAGAGCCATCCCGAGCGCGAATCTCTCACCAGTTTTATTGGCATCTCAACGTTGCGTGAGATCGATCGCAACATCGAGCCCTGGCCCTTGCGCCTGGGGGACACGGTCTTGCTCGCGAGCGACGGGATGTTCAAGACGCTGCCTTTTGCCGAAATTCAGGCTTGCCTGATCGGGCATCCGCAGTCGTGGCCGAGCGTGCTGGTGGATCGGACGCTCGCGAAAGGTTTGCCGGCGCAGGATAATGTAACGGTGCTTTCCGTGACCATGGCTCCGGATTCCATGCCGGCGTGGGTGCCGTTCCCGGAAGGTAGCGTGTTCGCGCGAGCTTCCTCATCCGCTGCGAAATCCGGCTCTTCCTGGCATGCTCTATCCGGGCGCATTTTATCCGGAAACGCCGGGCGTTGGATTTTGGCTGCGCTCGTGTTGCTCGCCGCCGCGGGTCTCGGCGTGTGGATATATTTTTCGAGGTGACTCAGGAGACAGCTCACTGCTGAGAACTGGGACCGCTCCGGCCCCTTGTGGCGCCGGCGTCTCATTCTCCGCGGCCCCGACGTGGCGCGGGCGTCTCATTCTCTGCGGCCCCCGACGTGGCGCGGGCCGCTAGGCCTGCTTCCCGCATCCTCATCGCGATCCCGCCGGGCGGAGGGGATCTGCTTTTCGCCGGCCAACGAAACAGCACAGGCTATTCTCGTGGGGCAGGCCCTCGGCCTGCGGCGGCCTCTCAGGCCGCCTCATCTTTGCCCGTCCCGTCATTTGGTCATCCGGAATCCCTCCCCTCTTCAACCACTTCGAGTTTCACTCTTCCGCCCTTTTGCACCGCTCCGGTGTACACCATAAGCAAGAGCACCGGGTTCTGCCATCGGAAGCCGGGCCACGAAACGCGTACGAGTACTCGAGTCACCGTCGCGTTCAGCGTCCAACAGGGAGCGGCCGTAACGCCCCTGGCGCGATGAGCCGAGCGTGCGAGCGTTACAGTGAACCGAGCGTCACGATGCGTTACAGTGAACCCTCTCCGTTGCGGGCAAACAAACGGAACGCCTGCCGCGTACAACCGGCAGCCCGCCTCCGTGGCGGGTCAACAAACCGGAGGAAGCGCGCTTCCGAAATAAAATGCAGCAAACAGAACCGCGAGAGGGATCGAGCGGGCCGAGAGTCGAAAAACACGACCGCGAAGATCCATGGACGGGCCGTCTGGCCCCATTACCCCTCTTCCGGGCCCCGTTTTTATGGGACAAGTGTGTCTCCCGGCTCATCATCCGCGTCAGGAGAAGAAGATCCGCCAGGTGGTGACCGTCAGCGCATGCGTCACCATGGAGGCGCGAATGCTTCGCGCCTGCCGGAAGGCCAATCCATAGAAGATTCCCGCGACTCCCGCGAGGATCGCGAATCGCCAATTGGGAAATGCCTCGTACCACAAATGCACCGAGCCGAAGCACGCCGAGGCCAGCAGCAGAGCGCCCCATTCGTTGTGCAGCCATTCCGCGATCCACTGCTGCAGCAACCCTCGAAAGAAGAACTCCTCGCCGAGCGCCAGCACCCACAACGTGCCGAAGAAGGTCGCGATGGTGGCCAGCGGGAGCTTCTCCCATCCCGCGTAACGCACGTGCGGGCGGGTGAATCGCAACGCCCACCCTATGGCCGCCGCGACCGGCAGGAGCGCCGCGAAATACAGCGCGCCAATTCTCCACTCCGAGGCGCCGGGCCAGAATCCGAAGCCGATGTTGCGGGTGCGCCGCATGCTGACCATCGAAAATAATCCCGTGCGGAACCACATCAATTGCCCCAGCACGGCCAGGGGAACGCGCGGATGCGGACTGATGTATTGATGCGGAATTACTTTCGTCAGCCATACGGCCGCCATCGCAATCAGGTAAAAGATGTCGGTCCACGCCGTATGCGGGAAAATCACGTACCAGAACGATGCCCCGCCGGCGAGGATTGCCAGAATTGCAAGCGACTGCCACCGGAACGATCCGAAGGCGAGCGACGCGGCGGCGTACGGGATCAAAGCGGCTGCCGTCAGCGCAAGCGCCAGCGCCGCGGGGGGTAGTTTCTCCAGCCGCGCACGCAGACGCTCCGACCCGAGAGCGTAGTAGAACGAAACCTCCAGCAGAAACGCGGGCAGCGCGAGAGCAGCCGTGCTCCAGGGAACGCCGCGGGCCTGCGCATAGAGGATGCCGGCCAGCGCTCCGGCCGCCCACAGGAGCGGAAACGCAAGAATCATGTTCGCGTTTCATCGTAGCATTTGAACATGAGCCGATTCCCTGGCGTCGACTACCTCTTCATCGATTCCCAATTCAGCGAGCAGGAACTGCTGGTGCGGGATTTCGCGCGCCGCTTCACCGACGAAAATATATTACCCGTCATCCGGGATTGCTTTCGCGACGGGCGTTTCCCGCGCGAATTGATCCCGGAAATGGGACGGCTCGGTTTTTTCGGCGCGAATCTGCAAGGCTACGGCTGCGCCGGGATGAGTAACGTGGAATACGGCCTGATGATGCAGGAACTGGAACGCGGCGATTCCGGCGTCCGGAGCTTCGTCAGCGTCCAGGGCGCGCTCGTGATGTATCCCATCTTGACCTACGGCAGCGAGGAACAAAAAGAGCGCTGGCTTCCCGCCTTGCAATCGGGCGCGGCCATCGGTTGTTTCGGGCTGACGGAGCCCGGCGCGGGATCGAATCCCGGGGCGATGACCACGCGAGCCCGCCAGCACGGAGAAGATTGGATTCTCGACGGCGAAAAGACCTGGATCACGAACGGCTCCGTCGCCGATGTCGCCTTGGTTTGGGCCAAGACGGACGACGGCCTGCGAGGATTTCTGGTGGAGCGCGGGACACCCGGATTTACAACCTCCGAGATTCATGGCAAGCTTTCCATGCGTGCGTCAGTGACGGCGAGCCTCGCGTTTTCAGGATGCCGCCTGCCCGCGTCGGCCATGCTTCCCGGCGCCGAAGGGCTCAAGGCCGCGCTGGCTTGCCTGACGCAGGCGCGCTTCGGCATCGGCTGGGGAGTGATCGGCGCGGCCATGGATTGCTATGAAACCGCCCGAGCTTACTCCGTGGTCCGCAAACAATTCAACGGACGCCCGATCGCTTCGCACCAGCTCGTGCAGGAGAAGCTTGCCGTCATGATTACGGAGATCAGCAAGGCGCAGCTCCTGGCTCTTCATGTGGGACGGCTGAAAGATCGCGGCAAGGCCGATTTCGCTCACGTTTCCATGTTGAAGCGCAACAACGCGGCCATGGCTCTCGATTGCTCCCGCACGGCGCGGGATTTGCTGGGGGCCAACGGCATCATGGACGAGTACCCCATCATGCGCCACATGTGCAATCTCGAAACGGTGAAAACCTACGAGGGCACCGATCACGTCCATGCGCTGGTGATCGGCCAGCGCGTCACAGGCATCGCGGCCTACGAATAGGAGCGGAATGCCCTGCCTGCCTCGTATCTCCCAGAGCCGTCATCCCGAGCGAAGTCGAGGGCATGCTAAGATAGGCGAGGATTCTCTTCGCTGGCGGTTCTTATGGCTATTCTCCTGACGATTATTCACGTGATTGTGTGCGTTTTCCTCGCCGTGGTCGTGTTGCTCCAAAGCGGCAAAGCCGCCGATCTGGCGGGCGCTTTTGGCGGCATGGGATCGCAGACGGTCTTCGGTCCGCGGGGTTCGGCCACGGTGCTCTCGAAAGCGACCACGCTGGCGGCGGCGCTCTTCATGTTGACATCGCTTTCGCTGTCCATCCTTTCGACCCGCAACGGCAAGGGCGCTCCCGGCATTTTCGACAAAACCTTGAAGACGACCCAGCAGCAACAAAAGAGCGCTCCGCCTGCCGCGGGCGGGGCCCAGACGCAGAGCATCCCGGTTCCGGCCGCAGTACCTGTTCAGAGCGCGCCTGCTCAGAATCAGGCACCGGCTCAGAAAAAGTAAGTTCTCACTGGCGGAATTGGCAGCGGCACGATCGTGCGGTATCCTAATGGAGGCAACCGAATCCCTGGATCTTGCCTATCGGGTTGCTGATCAGCGGTCGTGGCGGAATTGGCAGACGCACTAGCTTGAGGTGCTAGCGAGAGCAATCTCGTGGAGGTTCAAGTCCTCTCGACCGCACCAGATAATCAGCCGCCGTATCAATCAGATACGGCGGTTTACGTTTCCGCCGAGGCGTGGGCGGCGGGCCTTATTTATCTGATCCGAATGTAATGCTGGTCTCCGCGCCAAACTTCTTGTAGTTCCGGAAATCGATCACGTTCCTGGTGCACTCGCCCGTCCCGCGCCTGCAACTTAGCGCCTCGGAATGCACGGGCAGGAGATACTTGCCATCTCCGATCAGCACGTAATCGTAATCGACCGCGGACTCCACGGTGTCCAGCGGAAACGCTCGCGGAATCTTTTGCGCCGAAAGCTCGATCCTCAGCACCCGAGAGCTGTCCTTGTCGATCCAGATCGCTCCGCCGTACGCGGGTGAATAAGATTCCGACGCGGCATAGACGTGCCAATGCGAGTTGGGCTGCTCCACCGTGAAATCGTAACGGAATGCCGCGCGATTTACGATGGTGGTCGGACGTTTGTTGTGAAAATCGGCGTTGGTATCGTCCGACAGGACGTCCTGGAGCAGGCTCGCAAACTCGCCGGTGGACCAGGCCCCCGTTTTTTCCACAGCTTCTCTCGGAGCTTTCCCATTCACGAGAACGTTCTTATAGCTCTCTTTGCCGTCTTCGGAAACCACGTCGGCCGTCACGGTATCGATCGCCTGCCAGGAGGTGTGCCCTCCTCGCGCGGCCTCGGTCGCGAATCTGGTCGTAACCTGCTTGACGATGTAGTTCGGAAGAGTCTCGCTGAAGGAGAATGCCTCGTCGCGAGCCTTGGCGATCACGGGATCTTCGTCGCCGTTCAATTGCGCCGCGCGCGCGCCGGAGGAGCTGCGATCGAGCTGAGGAGCGTCGGGAACACGGGTGATGCCGTTCACATCCTCTGCATGGAGACTCGGACGCGCGTCGGCGACCACTGGCGGATCGGAATCCGCGGAAGGAGAGCTGCCGCGCGTCGGCTTCCCCCGTCGCAGCGTCGGCGCGCCCGCATCGTCGGCGTCGAGAGGCGGAGGTGCCGGCGTAGTTGAAGTCGCTGGTCTAGTGTTTGTCGAAGACGGTTGAGTCTGGCTTCCCGACGCCTGCGCTTGGGAGCTATCCCCGGAATCCCGCTGAGTCGCGCGGCGCAGTTTGGGGCGGTCGTCGTCGTTACTATCCGCGCCGCCGGCGACCGGCGACGCATCCGCCGGACCCGACGCTTTCGTGCGATCGTTCGCCGTACCTTGCTTCACCAAAGCGACTTTAACCGCGCGGTAATTGCTATTGTCATCCTGCGTGGCGTCGACGCTCAGTTGGTCGCCAGGCTGAAAGTCGCCGCGCTTTGCGGTACTCGCGGCCGGCCTGCCGTTATTACCCGCGTCCGCATCGGATTGCGACTTGTAATACCGCGTCGAACTGAAGAGTGAGATCGTCACGGTGCGCTTGTCTTCGGACTCGAGCACAATCTCGCTGCTGGAGATTCGGCGCAGCGTGCCGGTGAGGTTCTGGGTGGGGGCCTGATTGTCCTGATTTGTGCGGTTCCTGCGCCCCGGCATCGGGAATCCGATCCCGCCGCCTCCTGGATAGCCTGGCGGATACTGGCCAGGATATTGACCGGGATATGGATAACCGATCTGGCTGAAACCGCACTCAGCCGCCAGCAAAAGAAGAATTAGCGTAGACGCCAGCGAGTAGACCATACGACCTCTGCACCCGAAACCAACCTGGGTTCCGCCTGCTCAAAGTATACGCTGAACGGCCGCGGTGATCTAGCGGAGTGGCAAGAGGGCGGGGCGTCCGCCTCACCTGTCGCGTTATTTCGATGACGCGGACGCTACGGGTTGCTTGAGACTGGTGTAAACCGCTTCCACGAACATATCCGTGGTCCACGGGCCGGTGGATTTGCCGAAGCGCGTATCGTAGTCGGCCGTAAGACGCGCCGCCTTCACTTGTTCGAGGGTCGCGCCCTTATTGATCATGTCGCGCACGCGATCGCGCACGATCACGACCATGTCGCGGTACTCCAGCACCTCGTGCTCGTTGGATACATACCCGTGGCCCGGAACGACGATCGTTCCGCCGTCTTCTTCGTGCTCGTAGACGGTGCGATCGAGGATGTTATTCAACGCCTTGATTTCGCCTTGCACGCTGCCGCCGTTTTTGAGGTCTATAAACGGATATTGCGTGGTCGTGAAAATGTCGCCGGTTACGATGACATCGGCGCGTCGAAAGTGTACGATGCTGTCGCCATCGGTCACCGCATTGGGCTCCCAGAACATTTCGATGGAATCGCCGTTATGGAATTTCCGGCGGCGCTCTTCGAGGTAGGTGTCGCTGGGGATGCCATCGGCGGGCATTTTGAGCGCGTCCATGTGATTCTGCGTATTCTGATGCGCGATGATCGTCGCGCCCTGGCCGGCATCGGCGAATTGATTCGAGAAGAACGAACCCTGAATGCTTGGATCGAGGCCGGATGCGCGCAGTTTCACGTTGCCGCCGGTATGATCCTGGCGAAATCCCGTATTCGCGATGAACTGAATCGGGGTATCCGAGAGCTTGTTGATCTCGGCAATGGTCTTGTCGGCGAGAGCGCCGGTTCCGGTATCGACCACAAACGCGCCCTCATCGCCCACCTGCACCACGATGTTTCCGCCGTCTCCCACCAGCATGTAGACGTTGTTGCGCAGAGGCAGAACACGAATCTGGCCGTCATGCAGTTCCGGATCCACGGCTTTACTGGTTTCCGAAGGTCGGCCGGGTTCGGGCTTCATCCGAGCCAAGCCTTCCGCATCCGTGGAGGTCTTGAGTTTGGCCATGAATTCCGGGTAAATCGACTCCGCGCCGCCCACGCCCGCGAGCACGGGAAGTTTGTACACGTGCGAGAATTCCTGGGCAAACGGCTGTTGGCCGAACAGATAGTGGGGGACTTTATCGGGCGCGCGCCCGGTGATCTGTTCGCCGTCATCGCAGGCATAGAGCCACGCGCGATGATCCACCACCTGGCGGAAATAGTCATTGCTGCGAACTTCGGGCTCGGACAAAAACACCGGATCGGTAACGATGGTGACGTTCGTCAGGTGGTCGCCGTGGCGCACGAAATATTCGAGCACCGTCGCTTGATCGCTTTCCGGAGTGCCGTTGCGCCGCAGCCAGCCCTGTTTCATGTGGGTGGTCTCCACGACCAGGGCGTCGCCCACGAATTTGCCGGTTGAAAATCCGCGGAAAGAGTGCGGAGCCCAGGCCGGAGGATGCGGACGGCCGTCCATCCAGATGACGCGATGTCCCTCGGTGGTCTGCGCCCAGACGTGAACCGCGACCAGGCGTTGATTATGGGGATCGCGCTCTTCCCAGATCCGGAAATTCCCCGTCGCGCGCATCTGATACGGAGCCACGTAGGCGTCGCACTGATGGTGCCGCAGAGTCACTCGCGAGGAATCGTAGGAGAGCGCCCATAAGCGGCCGGCTTCGTTGAGCGCGAACCCGGCGTAGTCGCCGAGCTCGGAACCGCCTCCGCGCTCCAGGGCGTCCTCATGCATGGCGGGCGACCAATAGCCGGAGAGATCGAATCCCTGATCCTGCGCCACGGGCCGCGCCGGTTGTGCCGAAAGGCACGCGCCCGTCACGAGCAGCGCGCAAAGAATAATGTTTTGATTGCTGAGCTTCATCCGTTTCCTCTTCATGCGCTCCATCACTTGGCCGAACACGGCGTCGGGTTCCAGCCGGCCGCATCCTTCTGTTTCTTGAAGTGCGTGCTGGTCCAGAACGGAGCCGCTAGGTAGGCCGGATCGTTAACCTCCGTGATCACCACCAGCAACGAACCGCCGTCGGGCTGATCGAACTTTTCGAAATACTCGGTCACCACGGCGTTGGCGCTATAAGGAACGCCGTTTTTGCGTAGATACCCGGGTTTCATCCTGGTGGTCACGACTTTCAAAGAACCGCCTCGGGGGAGAGCTCCGCGGCCCGGTCCCATGACGCTCACCTGCCGTTCCCAGTTCGCGATCGAGACGCCCTGCCAATCGCCGCCCTGGCTTTGGGAAGGTTTGAAGTTCAGGATACGGGTTTGCGTACCGGCGTCCGTTTCCAACTTCAAAGTGTCGTCGTCCTGCCAGGTGATGTGAAGACGTGTCGGCATGCGCATCAACCCTCCGACGCCAAAAGCCCGGCACTGCTCGCCCGCGGCTTCGTCCTTCGCGGGGTCCCATGCGTTGGCCGCCCCACGCCCCGCAGGGCTGAGGGGAACACCAGAGAAATCGCCTTTCGGCGGCGTCGCCATGCGGTAGCGCCAGTCTTCCGTGACGAGCGAAACCCAATAGCCGGTGATGTCGATCGGCGCGGAAGCCTTCGGCGTGGGAGGCGGCGCGGGAGGTCCGCCGCCCCGGCCCTGAGCGTACACGCCGGAAGCCATACCGCTCGCCAAACACAGGAGGAAGGCAACTCGCTTGGCCGGTGAAACGACGCGACTCGGCGCCCGCAGGGGCCGCGGTCGCGCCGCATAAGGGTCACCAAAAGAGTCGCAAGGCAGTGAATACACACGCATACGCAAGTTAGCTTACCAACCTTTGATTGATGGATGGACGAATTACCAGGGTACCGTATCCCGAAAGGCCGCGACAGAAAAGGCGCGCGATCTACGCAGGAATCGGGCCGGCGGCGCAAGCGTTTTCCGCGCGGCTCACCGTTTCAGACGCACCCAACGCTTCATATCGGGGGCGAATTCGCGGAATACATTGAGACCGGCGTCGATCAAAATCGTGTCCGATCCCGCGATGAAGATCGCCTGTCCGTTATGAAAGCGCTGCGGCCACCACATCCGCGAGACCGCGGACGCTCCATAGTCGCCTAGAAATTCACTATAGGCGGGCATCATGCCGCCGTAATGGTCGGGACGCCAGATGGTGTGGAAAAACGCATCCCCCAGACGCGCCGCGTAGTTGGTGTGCCTGGAACGGTAGTACCGCGTGTCTTCGCCATCGATCGCCTGCACCGGAGACATAATGCTGCGCTGGATCAGGTATTGTCCGACGTGGGAAGCATATCGCCCGCTGTAGATGTCCCAGCCCTGGCCCCACTCGCCAGGCCGGTTTCGAGCCTGGTCGACGGCCGCTCCAATGCCGGCGTACACCAAGTTGTCGGGCGCAAACAGGTGCCGCGCATCGTACGCCATCTTCCGTCTCATACTCAGGTCGCGCCATCCGGGGGATTGGGGTCCGGAGGCCGGGTTTGCAGGCACGGCTCCAGGATCGGGCGGCGGAGCGGAAGGATCGGAGGCCGCTGGTTGGGCCATTCCTGCACTGCACGCGGTTAAGGCCACCAGGAACGCTCGGGTGAGCACGTTATATGGATGTCTCCCGCCGCTGATTGCGTTTCATTTTATTCGGAAGACCTCAGATTGCGATCCCGGTCTCATGGGTTCAGCGCCGAACGCCGCTCCAACGCCTTCTGTAACAATCGGCTTTATGGCCAGCATCCAGATCTTCGGTTTGAAGAACTCCGCAGCGACTCGCGCCGCCGAACGGTTTTTCAAAGAGCGCCGCGCGGTCGTTCAGTTTGTGGATCTAAAACAAAAGGCGATGGCGCCCGGAGAGATCAGAAGGTTTATCGAGCGTTTCGGTTTGACCGGGCTACTCGACAGCGAAGGCACGGCATATGCCGACGCCGGATTGAAGTACCTCAAGTTGTCCGATTCCGATCTGCTGGGAAGAATCGAGCGAGATCCGCGGCTCCTGCGTCTGCCGCTGGTTCGCGCCGCGCACCGAATCAGCATCGGCCAAGACGAGGATTCATGGAAGGCGATGCTCACGGGGTCCGCGGGAGCAGTCCGCCGGTAAGAAGCGTCCGCCGTTCGGCCAGGGAGGATGCGCCGGAAAAATAGATCGTGATACGATATATCAAGGATGGACCTCTCGTTGCGCGCCTACCAGGAGCTGGCGGAGTTTCGCTATCATTTGCGCCGCTTTCTTCAATTCAGCGAGGAGCAGGCGCGCGAGCACCACTTAGAGGCCCAGCAGCATCAGGCCTTGCTCGCCTTGAAAGGCCTTCCCACCGGCGCTCGACCCACCATAGGCGCGCTTGCGGACAGGCTTCTGCTGCGCCACCACAGCACGGTGGAGCTGGTAGACCGCCTGGAAGCGGCCGGCCTGGTGAAGCGCACGCCGGATCCCGAGGACGGACGCCAGATCCTGATTCGTCTGACCCCCCGAGGAGCGGCCAAGCTGCGGGCCTTGTCGTTTGCGCATCGCAACGAACTGCGCGTCAAGGGCCCGGAGCTGGCGCGAGCGCTGAACTTCATCCTTACGAAAGAGCGGGCCTTAGAAAAAGCGCGCCGCCGCGAAAGCAGGCTTCAGGAGTGAAATGATTCGTCGTTCGATTCCAAAATCCAAGGCAAGCGCGCCTGGCCGCGAGTCCGTACTCGGAGACTTCACCGTCACGCCTCGCGTCCTGTTGATCTCCACGCTCGCGATCGGCATTGGCGTCGTGAGCACGTTTGTCGCGCTGGCCCTTCTGCGGCTGATCGGGCTGTTCACCAACCTTTTCTATTACCACCGCTGGAGCACGCAGCTGGTTTCGCCGGCGCAAAACTCCCTGGGCCTTTTCGCCGTGCTGATACCCGTCGGCGGGGCATTGATCATCGGCCTGATGGCGCGTTTCGGCTCCGAGCGCATCCGAGGTCACGGCATTCCCGAAGCGCTGGAGTCCATCCTGATTCACGGCAGCCGTGTGCAACCGCGCCTGGCGGTGCTGAAACCGCTTTCCGCCGCCATCTCCATCGGCTCGGGCGGGCCTTTTGGCGCCGAAGGACCCATCATCATGACCGGCGGAGCCATCGGCTCGATGATCGCCCAACTCTTCCACCTCACCAGCGCCGAGCGCAAAACGCTATTGGTGGCCGGCGCCGCGGCCGGCATGGCGGCGACTTTCGCGGCCCCTCTCTCCTCGCTGCTTCTTGCCGTCGAACTGCTGTTATTCGAATGGAAGCCACGGAGTTTCATTCCGGTCGCGCTCGCGAGCGTGACCGCTGGAGCCGCGCGACGCTATGTCATCGGTCTGGGACCTCTCTTCCCGGTGGCCGCACATCCGGTGTTCATCGGACCGCAGGGCTTAGCCGGATGCGTGATCGCCGGATTGCTCGCGGGATTGCTGGCGGCGATCCTTACCGCCGCCGTTTACGCGGCGGAAGATGCATTTCAGAAGCTGCCCCTTCATTGGATGTGGTGGCCCGCCATTGGAGGCGTGGTCATCGGTCTCGGCGGACTGATTTTTCCGCAGGCGCTCGGCGTCGGCTATGACACGATCGGCGCGCTGGTCCAGGGGGACGTGCCGCGCACAACGATTTTCGGAATTCTGTTGGTCAAGTCGATGATCTGGGCCGTCGCGCTGGGTTCCGGGACTTCGGGAGGCGTATTGGCGCCCTTACTGATGATGGGGGGCGCGCTCGGTGGTCTGGAAGCGAGCTTTCTTCCCGCCCAGGGAGCGGGTTTCTGGCCGCTGATCGGCATGGGCGCGATCCTCGGAGGGACCATGCGGTCTCCGTTCACCGGCGTGGTGTTCGCGCTGGAGCTTACCCACGACTTCAACATGCTGCTTCCGTTGCTGGTGGCGAACACGCTGGCCTATACCATCAGCGTCCTGGTGCTCAAGCGATCGATCCTGACCGAGAAAGTAAGCCGCCGCGGATTTCACCTCACCCGCGAGTATTCGATCGACCCCCTGGAGATTCTATTTGTCCGCGAAGTCATGCGCACCAACGTGGCGGCTTTCGATGAATCCACCACGCTGAGCCAGGCGGCCGCTCATCTCCGTCCGGATCACAGTCCGCGAGGACAGCACCTGTATCCGGTGCTGGATAGCGAGGAGAGACTGGCCGGAGTCATCACGCGCAAGCGTCTTCGGGAACTCGCGGCCGAACAGAAGCACGAATGCCCGCTCGGCGCATTCGTGGGAACAAATCCGGTTGCCGCGTACGCGCACGAACCCTTGCGCGTGGTGGTCTACCGCATGGCCTCGACCGGCTTCACGCGCATGCCGGTCCTGAACAGTCCCGGCGAACGGACACTCGTGGGGATGGTTTCCTTGGAAGATCTGTTGCAAGCCCGCACGCGCAGTCTTTCCGAGGAGCGTGACCGGGAGCGCGTGCTCCGCATACGCCTTCCGTTCGGAGCGAGGACCGCGTCTCCGGGCAAGACGCGTTAGCGGCGGGTCGCCATCCACGCCGCGAGGGATTGAAATAACAGCACCGCGCCGATGACGGTCAATCCCGCGTAAATATACGAGGTGAATTTGTACGGATGCATGCGGCTGTTGATCGCTCGTCCGGCGAGCACGGCCAGCGCCGCGCCGGGCAGCGACGCAAGATAAAAATGATTCACGGCGGGCGTCCACAGCCCCGCGAGCCAATAGCCGAGCATGCCGGCTAAACTGGCGGGCAGAAAGTACGCCTGCAGCGTCGCGCGGAAATATTCCGGCTGCCAGCGCCGCAGCGAGCCATACATCGCGAGCGGAGGGCCGTTCATCCCATAGGCCCCTCCCAGGATTCCCGCGAGGAATCCGAACAACCATGCGAAGCGGTCGTTCTTCAGCGTGTGTCTGTGATGGTTGAAAAGCGCATAGAGGGAAAAGGCGACGATGACCAATCCAAGAATCGCTTTGACCGCCGCCTCCGAAGCGCTGCGAAGGAGCAGCAGTCCCAAGGGAATCCCGAAGAGCGTGGAAAGGACCAACCATGCCGCGCTGCGCAGGTGCACCTTGCGCCAATCCTGAAAAAGAATAAACAGGGCGATGCTGATGGACACCAGTACGGCTACCGGCGCCGCGGTCGCCACCGGCATCAGCAACGCCAGCAGAGGGACGGCGATCAACGCTTCGCCGAATCCCATACTGGAGCGGATCAGTGTTCCCACGAACACAATCGCGATGACCAGAAGCGTGGTGCGGTCCAAGGTCAATGGCGTGGCAGGCCTTCCTGGATCATCCGTTTACCGTCCGGCGCTCTGATCCGATATTTCTAGTCCTCCAATGGGAGAATTGGAATATGCTTTTCTTCGGCTTACGGGGACTGGTTCTTCTCGCGATTTTGGGCATGCTCATCCTTAGAATAGTTCTCAGGTTCGCGGGGAAAAGATCCAACACGATTTCAGCCCCGCGCTGGACGCCCTCTTCCCGGAATGCTTTTTGCACCCAGTGCGGAGCTCCGCTGCAAGGCAACGGGCAGTTTTGCGGCAACTGCGGCGCCCGGCGCGAATAGAGAGATCCGCGGCGCGGTTTAAAAAAGTTACGCGAAACACCTTGGTCGTAAGCGCCATCACTCGTGGTGGTGTCCGGCTCTGGGGACGGCCTCGGAAATGCTCCATGGATGAACGGACCGGGAAGACGATATACAGTGGAAACGTGAAGAATCCGGGTGAACCACAGCTCCGCGTCGAGCATGACTCGATGGGCGAAATCGCGGTTCCGGGCGAAGCTCTTTACGGAGCCCAGACCCAGCGGGCCGTGGAGAATTTTCCAATCAGCCGGTTGCGATTCCAACGGGAATTCCTGCGCGCGCTGGGGCTCATCAAGGCGGCGGCTGCCAAGACCAATCTGCAGCTCGGAGAACTTACGGCCGCTCAGGCCGGCGCGATCGAGGCCGCGGCGGAGCGCATGGCGCAGGGCGAGTTCGATTCTCAATTCGTCATCGACATCTTTCAGACGGGAAGCGGCACCTCCACCAACATGAACGCGAATGAGGTGATCGCCCATGTCGTGGGGCAAGCGGGAGGCGCCGCGCATCCGAACGACGACGTCAATCGGAATCAATCGAGCAACGACGTCATTCCGACGGCGATCCACATTTCGGCGTCGCTTCTCGTCCATCGCCGCCTGCTTCCCGTCCTCGCCGGGCTTAGGGATGACCTTTCCGCGAAGGCGACGGAATTCCGGGATGTTGTCAAGATCGGCCGCACGCATCTTCAGGACGCGGTTCCCATGTTCCTGGGGCAGGAGTTTAGCGGGTACGCGAGGCAGGTGGAAGCATCCGCCGAACGAATCCAGGCGGCGCTGCGGGGAATCCACGAACTGGCGCTGGGAGGAACGGCGGTGGGAACAGGCCTGAACGCGCCGCACCGATTCGGCGCGATCGCCATCGCGCACCTGGCCGCGCGCACGGGCTTGCCGTTTCATGAAGCGCCGAATCACTTCGAAGCACAAGCATCCCGGGACGCCGTCTGTTTTCTCAGCGGAGCCCTCCGGACCTGCGCCGTTTCGCTCACCAAGATTGCCAATGATGTGCGATGGCTCGCCTCGGGTCCGCGATGCGGGCTCGGCGAACTGCGCCTGCCCGCCGTGCAGCCGGGCTCCAGCATGATGCCGGGCAAAGTGAATCCGGTCATCGCCGAAAGTCTGCTAATGGCCTGCGCCCAGGTGATCGGTCACGATGCCGCCATCGCATGGAGCTGCGCGTCCGGAAACTTCGAGCTCAATACGATGATGCCTCTCCTCGGTTACAACCTGCTCGATTCGATCGAGCTATTGAGCGCGGCGGCGGAGAATTTCCGGCGGCGATGCGTGGTTGGGCTGGAAGCGGATGCCGATCGCGCTCTGTACTACGCCGAGCGATCTCTCGGGAACGCGACGGCATTGGTCCCGGAGATCGGGTATGAAAAAGCGGCCGCGATCGCGCAGGAAGCTTATCAAAGCGGGCGAAGCATCCGCGACGTGGCCGCGGAAAAAAGCGGATTGCCGGACGCGCAGCTGCAGATCTTGCTCGATCCAAGATCGCAAGCTCGCGGTCCAGTCATCGAAGATTCGGAACTCCAGACGCTCGACGAAAAGATCGATCTGATGTCGGAAGAGTCGTTCCCCGCCAGCGATCCTCCCGCTTACTGAGGCACGGCGCGCCGGAGCTTTTGGTTCGGCTTTCGTCGCACCGAAGATCTCCCTCCGGCATAGGTATGATGGGGCGTCGAGCTAGGTAATTATCGCTACAATAGGCCTTCGCCGCACGAACACCGCATGCTATCCTGACGCATCGAAGGAGAGGCTCCATGAATTGGTACTATGCCGATCAAGGTCAGCAAAAAGGGCCCGTCGAAGAGCCGGCTTTGGACGAACTGGTGCAGGCGGGGGTGGTGCGGGATGACACCCTCGTATGGCACGAAGGCATGCAGACGTGGGAAAGACATAGCTCGGTGCGTGGAGCTGCTCCTCCTTCCGCGTTTCCTCCACCCGTTCTTCCTCAAACAGCAGGCGCTGAAGTTCGCTATTGCGGCGAATGCGGCCGTCCCTTTCCCGCCCATGAACTTGTGGCGATCGGTCCGGTATCCGTATGCGCGACGTGCAAGCAGACGTACTTGCAGAAAATGCGCGAGGGCGGCTTGGCAGCGGGCGCACGGCGCTATGGCGGCTTCTGGATTCGGTTTGCGGCACGCGTCGTCGACGCGATTCTGCTGAATGTGGTCTTTCTGATCGCGAGGCTTCCGTTCGGCGTCGCCTTGTTCACCCCTGGCGTGGCACGCGATCCTGGCGCCCTGGCGGCGTTCGCCGGCGCCACGATCCTGATCACTTTGATGAGCGTAGTCGCCACCGCCTGCTATGAGATTTTCATGATCGGAACGCGCGGAGCGACGATCGGCAAAATGATTTTCGGGCTCAAGGTGATTCGCGCCGATGGGGGCCCGGTTTCGCTCGGCCTTTCTACCGGCCGTTATTTCGCGCAGTGGATCAGTGCCATCACGTTTGGGATCGGGTATATCATGGCGGGATTCGACGATCAAAAACGAGCGCTGCACGACCGCATCTGCGAGACGCGAGTCGTCCATTCGCGGTAGCCGGATGCGCGAGCGGCAAAACACCAGATGACTTCCGGCATCGTTTGCGGCTCATGTTCCTCGACGCTTCCGCAAGAGCTGTGGTCTGGCGAGCCGGGAATGACGTGCCCCGTTTGCCGCGCTCAAGTCCTGGTGAAAGTGTTCCCCGCGTTGGCGAAGCGCAACGTCGCAAGCGGCCCGCAGCTTGTGGAAGCGACTACGGAAGCGAGCTGCTTCTATCACCCGCGGAACCGCGCGTCCACGCCGTGCGACGAATGCGGCCGATTTCTGTGCGGCCTCTGCACGCTCGAGATTCCAGGCGCGAAACTCTGCCCAGTGTGTTTTGAAGCGAACCTTCGCGGACGCAAGCTTCCGCATCTGGAGACGAGCCGCACCATGCACGACAGCATTGCGCTGGCGCTGGCAACCGTTCCGGTATTGTTGGTGTGGCCGGTGATCATCACCGCGCCGCTCACTCTATTTTGGATTGTCCGTCATTGGAATTCGCCCCGCGGCATTCTCCCGCGTTCGCGATGGCGGTTTTACGCAGCAGGAGGATTGGCCGTCGGAGAGATCGGTCTCATCGTCGCCGCGGTGGTCGCCATTCGGATGGCGCGAAGATGAACAGCTCCCGCTTGGTAGAGCAATATGTCCGGCTGACGGGGAAGAAGCGCACCTTTACCGGATTCTCCCAAGCGTGGCTCGGTGGCGACCATCTGCTGATCGTGCATTCCATTCGCTTCGTGGAGCGCTATCGGCGTTTCGCCTTGTCCGACATTCAGGCGATCGTCGTGAGTGAAGGCGGCGAGCGGACAGTTTGGCAAGCTCTGGTGGTTCTCGCGTGTCTTGCCGCCGGCTTCCTTTCGGAATCGAGCTTTGCCAGGGGATTTTTTGCGACGATTGGCGCGATCGCGCTGGTTTTGGTGATCCTGGACATCGCGCGCGGGCCGCGCTGCCGCTGCTTCCTGCAGACCGCCGTGAGCCGCGAGCGTCTTCTGTGTGTCTCGCGCATGCGCACGGCGCGCGCATTTCTGGCGGCGATCGCTCCGGCAATTGAATCGGTCCAGGGGACACTTTCCGCGGAGGATCTCGCGCAAGCTTCGTCGCCGGCGCCTTCGGCCGCTCCAACATCCGCACCGATTCCGCAACCGCCCGCGATCGAGCGAACGTTGGGCTATGCACCGGAAATCCTATTCGCCGTCCTTCTGCTGGACAGCGTTCTCATATTCATGGCGCTGACGTCGACGATCGGAGTGGCCCTGAGCCTCCTGCCGGCCGTGTACTTTGCCGAATTCCTGATGGGTATCCTCGCCCTCGTTCAATCCCGCGCCCGGAACGCCCCGTTGACGATCATAGCGGTCGCGGCATTCCTGTGCGTACTCATCGATCCTTTCGTCTTAAGCGGTACTGCGGTTTGGCCCGGTCTTTTCGCCAGTCTACGCGAGGCGTCTTCGGGCGCGCTTTTCCCCTGGAACATTCGCATCAAGGCGCCGGTAACGACCGTGCTGCTCGCGCCCGGCTGGCGCGCGATTCTGGCCGCAACGGGCCTCCTGGTGTGCTATTTCGAAAGGACGGCGGCACGGAATTGAGTTCTCTTCTTCAGCAGCGCTGCGTGGTCCACGCAGATCGAGAAGCCGCGGTACGCTGTCCGGGATGCGGGCGGTTCTATTGCCGCGAGTGCGTCACCGAGCATCTTGGGCGCATGATGTGCGCGCCGTGCGTGGCGCGAACGGAACTGCCTCCGGAGCGGCGCGAATCGCCGATGGCGATGTGGAGCATCCTCTCCGTGACGGGATTGTTTTTGGCGTGGATGGTTTTCTACTATTTCGGTATGACTCTGGCCCGTGTGCCCTCGGCCTTTTTCGGGAGCGCTCCCTGATGGGCAAACCCAAAGCGATGGGCGAACACGGAGCGATTGAAATTCTGGAAGAAGCCATTCAGCTCCTGCGCACGGCGCCCGCGGCGAACATCGCCGTATACCTCGCGGGCGCGATTCCTTTTTTGGCCGGTTTGCTTTTTTTCTGGACGGATATGACCCGCAATCCATTCGCGGCCAAACGGCTCGCGGCGGAATCGTTGGGCGTCGCGGCTTTGTACCTCTGGAAGAGCGTCTGGCAGGCCCTCTTCGAGGCGCGCCTGTACCGCCAGCTATCGCTGACGGCGGCTCCGCCCTTGCGTCTGGCGCGGCTGGGGGCGATCCAGTGCGCTCTGCAGCCGTTGAGTCTGGTGGCGATTCCCGTCAGCAGCCTGGCGGTGATTCCCTTTGCCTGGACGATCGCTTTCTTCCGCAACGCAGGCCTTTTCGCCGCGCTCGGCGAGCAGGACGCGATCGCGAAGGCGCGGCGCCACGCTGGATTGTGGAGCTTGCAAAACTGGCTTCTTCTGACGCTCGTGAGCCTGGCCGGCCTGCTGCTGTTCGCGAACGTGCTGATCGTGATCCTGCTCGTGCCGCAGATCGGGAGAAGCATTCTGGGAATGGAAGGAGACCTCGCGCGGCTCGGCTTGCGCCTCCTGAACTCGACGACCCTGGCGCTCGCGGCGTCCGTGACGTGGCTGGGCATCGATCCTTTATTGGACGCGGTTTACGTGCTTCGGTGTTTTCATGGCGAGTCGCTCGCCTCGGGCGAGGATTTGCGGGTAGCGTTGCAGCGGGCGATCCGCGCCGCCGCGCTGACCCTGCCGCTGTTTATCAACGTGTTTATCAACGTGTTTATCACCGTGTTTATCGCTGGATGGATCGGCTTATTCGTTGCCGTTCCCCCAGCCATGGCGCAGGCTCCCGCGGGGCCCGCGGCACAAAACCCCTTGGTGAACGATCAGCGCGGTACGATCGATCCACAACAGCTCGATCACACGATCGACGAAGTGATTCGCCGCCGCGAGTTCGCCTGGCGCGCGCCGCACGAGGCCGGGCCCGAGCCGCGGGGCCGATGGGTCAGTTGGGTACGCAGTGCGCTGGACGCACTCGGGCGGGGCGTCGCGTGGGTCATCGAACACATTCAGAACTGGCTCCGCGGAAAGCCGGACGAGAGCGGCGGAGAACCGTCCCGGCCCGAGCGCCCGCCGATCGAGATATGGATTGCGCTGGTGGCGGTCGCTCTGCTTGCGGCAGGGGTTGCGGCGTTCGTCGCGGGGCGGCGCAAAAAGGCCGTCCGGGCGCAGCCGGTCACGCCGGCCGCTGTGTCCCCCGATCTCGCCGACGAATCGATCACGGCGGATCAAATGCCGGAAAGCTCCTGGCTGCGACTGGCCGAGGAGCTGCTCGCCAAAGGAGACTGCCGGCTGGCGCTGCGCGCGCTGTACCTCGCCAGTTTGAACAATTTGAGCGGCCGGGGACTGATCTCGATTCGACGATGGAAATCGGGGCGCGATTATCGGCGCGAACTGGAGCGCCGGGCGCGTGCCGCAAGCGACGGGAACCTGACGCCGGCTTTCGCTCGCAACGTCTTCCTGTTTGAGCGCGGCTGGTATGGAAGGGAACCGGTGGAACGCGCGGACGTGGAAGCGTTCGCCCAAGGATTGGAGGAGATCAGGAGTTATGCCGGGCGCCCGTAACGGAGCTGCATGGTCGATCGTCTTCCTCGTCGTCCTGTTCCTGGCGGGCGCGTGGGAAACGATCATCGCGCCGCTCGCCCCCGGCGACGTGTATCCGCCCTACTCGTCGTTGCGCGCCGACCCGTTGGGTGCGAAGGCGCTTTTTGAAAGTCTCTCCGAACAGCCCGGGCTGGACGTCGCACGACTTTACAAGGCCCGGCCGCCGCTCGATCGCGCCACCACTCTTCTCCTATTAGGAGTCAATTCGGTGGGATGGAGCGCTTCGCCGAAAGACGTGTTCGATGAATATGAAACGCTGCTGAGAACAGGCGGCCGCATCGTGATCGCGTTTGTGCCCGCCAACGCTCCTCCAACGCCCCCGAATACAACGGCCCTCGAAGGGCAATGGCATATCCGTCCGCTCTATCGAAAGCCGCCGGAGCCGGGGAAGAAGGACGCCGGCGCGATCCCCCGCGAATCGGCGCTTTCCTTCGAGCCCGGAAAAGAGTGGAGAGTCTTGCGAGAGCGCGAGGGACAAGCGGTCATCGTGGAGCGCGATCTTGCGGGCGGAACGCTGGTTCTGGTGGCCGATAGTTTTCCGCTGAGCAATCAGGGTCTCCTGGAAGCCAGCGATGCGAAATTGATCGCGCGGCTCGTCGGATCGTCGAAGCGCGTTCTTTTCGACGAAAATCAATTCGGCGTGTCGGAAACCGGCAGTGTCGCGGTGCTGCTGCGGAAGTATCGTCTGGACGGGGCGCTCGCGATGCTGCTCGCCGTTGCGGGCTTGTTTGTGTGGCGCAGCGCGTCCACTTTTCTGCCCCCGCGCGAAGATCCCCGCTCTTCCCGCGTGAGCGGAAGGGATTCGCACGAAGGGCTCGCCGCCCTTTTGCGCCGGAGTATTCCGGAAGATCAGCTTCTGCTGGCGTGCTGGAAAGAATGGAGCCGATCCGCTTCGCGCCGCGACTCTCAACCAGGCCGCGCGGAATTGGTCTTCCGTGAGATCGAACACGAGAGCAAGAATAGAGATCCCGTGGCGGGTTATCGCGCTGCTTGCCGCGCTCTGACGGAGAGGAAATGACCGAAAGACTCGAACAGCTCCACCAGATTCTGCAGTTCACGAAGCAGGAGGCGCGCAAAGTAATCCTCGGACAAGACGAGGTGATCGAACAGGCGCTGATCGTGATCCTGGCGCGCAAGCATGCGCTGATCGAAGGCGTTCCGGGGATCGCGAAGACGCTGCTGGCGCGCACCCTGGCCCGCCTGCTGGGCTGCGAGTTCGCGCGGATTCAGTTCACGCCCGATCTGATGCCCGCCGATATCACCGGCACGAACGTTTTTCACTTCGGCCGCAATGAATTCACGCTGGTCAAGGGACCGGTATTCACCTCCTTCCTGCTGGCCGATGAAATCAATCGCGCGCCGGCTAAAACGCAATCGGCGCTGTTACAGGCCATGCAGGAGCGCACGGTGACGATCGATCGCGAAACGCACTCGCTGCCCGATTCTTTCACGGTCTTCGCGACGCAGAATCCCATCGAGTATGAAGGCACCTATCCGCTTCCGGAGGCGCAGAAGGACCGCTTTCTTTTGAAGATCACGATGGCCGCGCCGGATCGCGAGCACGAGCTCGAACTGGCGATGCGCATGCTGTCCGATGAGCCGCCCGAGGAATCACTGGAGCGCGGAGCGGTGCGGCCGATTCTGAATCCGGGCGAGCTGGCGGCCGCGCAGGCGGCGTTGGGCGACGTATCCATGCGCCCCGAACTGGCGGCGTACATCGTGGACCTGGTCCGCCAGACTCGATCGCATGAAAGCGTGCTGGTGGGCGCGGGACCGCGGGCGACGCAGGCCCTGGTGCTCGCGAGCCGTGTCCACGCGGCGCTCGATCGGCGCGCTTTCGTGACCCCGGACGATGTCAAGGCGCTCGCCAAACCGGTCTTGGAGCACCGCATCATACTCAGGCCCGAATTCGACATAGAAGGGATGACCACGGCGGAAGCGGTCGAGAAGGTCGTGGAGAGCGTGGCGGTTCCCGTGTGACGGCCATGGCGATGAAATCCAGCATTGTTCCTTCGCCGCGGCTGATCTGGCTCGCGGCTTTGTTGGGATTTCCAGCAGTGGTCGTGGAGGCCGTGATTCCGCAGGCACGCGGCGCAGCCGTAGCGCTGATCGCAGCGATCTTCCTCGCCGCTCTTATGGATGCTTTTCCGCGCGGCCGCGTCCTCGCCGACTTAAGAATTGAGTTGCCGGAGCTGCTGCGGCTGGTGCAGGGCCGTGAAGCGCATATCCCCGTTACGATTCACAACGGCAAGAATCGTGGCCGTCGAATCCGGATCGGATTCGCGATGCCGCAGGGCGTGGAAGCACAGCCGGAAGAACAATCAATCGAGGCGCCCGCGGCGATTTCCCGCCTGGAATGGCCGTGCCGGCCGCGCCGGCGAGGCAGTTACAAAATTCGAGAATGCTATCTGGAGTCGTCTTCCCCTTTGGGTTTATGGGCCGTTCGCGGCACGCAATCCGTCTCCCTCGAGATGCGCGTTTACCCGAACCTGCGAGACAGCGGCGCTCTGAAGGCTCTGCGGCGCGGGATGGAAAACCTGCATCTCACGCGCCAACTCGGACGAGGGCGCGAGTTCGAGAAATTGCGTGAATATTCGCCCGGCGACGGCTCCGACGAGATTCACTGGAAAGCGACGGCCCGCCGCGCCCGCCCGATCACCAAAGTTTTTCAGGTTGAGCGGACGCAGGAGATCTACGTCGTGATCGATGCATCGCGGCTGTCCTCGCGGATGATCGGAGCGGAATCCGCGCTCGAATGCTCCCTCCAGGCGGCTTTGACCGTGGGAGCCGTCACGGAAAAGCGCGGAGACTTGTTTGGGATCGCCGCTTTTTCCGATCGCGTCGAAACATTTGTTCGCGCGCACCGCGGAAAGCCGCACTATGCGGCCTGCCGGGAGGCGATTCACGATCTGCGTTCGAGACCGGTTTCTCCGGACTTCGAGGAAATCGCAACGTTATTGCGTTTGCGGCTGCGCCGGCGTTCGCTGATCCTATTTCTCACCGCGCTCGATGACCCGCTGATCGCCGAACACTTCGAGCGTTCCGCGCGCCTTCTCGCCGGGCGGCATCGGGTGCTCGCGGCCATGTTGCGCCCGAACTCCGCGCGTCCGCTGTTTCACGATCCGGAAATTGAATCCGCCGAGGACATCTACCGGGCTCTGGCCGGGCATTTGGGGTGGAGCAAGCTTCACGAGCTGCAAGGCACACTGGCCCGTGGCGGCGTTCATCTGGCCCTGCTCGAACCCGAATCGTTCGCGGAGAATCTCGTGAATCTTTACGATGACGTCAAGCAGAGGCAATTGTTATGATTCTCGACCTGCCGCGCTTTGTCGAGACCGAACGGCCCCAATGGAAGGCGCTCGAAGCGACTCTGGCGTGGATCGAAACGAATCCCGGCGCCCGCCTCACGATCGAGGAGGCCGCTCGCTTTCACGCGCTCTATCAACGGGCCGCGGATGATCTGGCGCGGGTCGCGGCCTTCGCCGCGGAGGGCGAGCTTCAGACGTACCTCGGGTGGCTGGTGAGCCGCGCTTATGCGGAGATTCATGAAGCGCGACAGCGTCCCCGCTTTCGTCCGTGGCGGTGGTTCACGTTTGAATTTCCGAACACGTTCCGCCGCCACCTCCGTGCGTTTCAGCTGGCGGCGCTCCTCACCGTGATCGGAAGCGTCTTCGGAGCGCTCGCGGTTCAATACGATCCTGAGGCGAAGTCCGTGCTCATGCCGTTCGACGGCCTGCGCATGACGCCCGCCGAGCGCGTCGCCCGGGAGCGGGCCGAGCAAGGGCGGCAACTGACCGGCAGGAAGGGAACTTTTTCCGCGCAACTGATGACGCATAATACCCAGGTCGCGCTGACGACTCTCGCGCTCGGCATGACGTTTGGATTCGGAACGATGATCCTGTTGTTTTACAACGGCGTCATTTTGGGCGCGGTCGCGCTCGACTACGTTACGGGAGGCCAGACGCTGTTTCTGTTGGGTTGGCTTCTGCCGCACGGGGTCGTCGAAATTCCGGCGATTCTGGTCGGCGGACAAGCGGGACTGGTCCTCGCGCACGCGTTAATCGGCTGGGGCGATCGAAGTTCACGTGGCGAGCGGCTGCGCCACGTGGCGCCGGACGTAGCCACGCTCGCCGGAGGGGTCGCCGTGCTGCTGGTGTGGGCGGGTCATGGTGGAGGCATTCGTCTCGCAGTATCACGAACCCGTGGTTCCGTACGGACTAAAAATCGCCTTCGGCTTGATCGAGGCGCTGTTGCTGACGACGTTCCTCATGCGCTCGGGGCTTCCCCGCGAGGTTCGCCATGCGCGCTGAAATCGTTTCGATCCGCACGCCGGAGGGCATTGAATTCACGCTTCCGCTCGCCGGGCCCTTTAGCAGGATGCTTGCGTTTGCGGTCGATCTCGCGGTGATCGCGGCGGCGGGGACTCTTCTTGCGCGTCTGGCCGCCCCGCTGCAACTCATCAGCGCCGATGCGGAACAGACCGCGATCACCGTGCTCTATTTCGCGCTTTCGCTGCTCTATGGAATCTTGACCGAGTGGCTGTGGAGGGGACAAACCATCGGCAAGCGGCTGCTCGGCCTGCGAGTCGTCGAAGCGAGCGGCTTGCGATTGAGGCCGTCGCAGATCGTGATCCGGAATCTGCTGCGCTTCATCGATATGCTGCCGGGATTGTATTTAGCCGGGGGAGCATGCTGCGTCCTGAGTGCTCGCCGCCAGCGGTTGGGCGATATTGCCGCGGGCACCATCGTGATCCGCATCCCGGACCGGATCGCGCCGGACGTGGACCAGATTCTCGGGCGCAAGTTCAATTCGCTGGCCGAGGTTCGTCATCTCGCGGCCCGCTTGCGCCAGAAAGTTCCCGCTGAAGTGGCGTATCTGTGCCTGGATGCGATTCTGCGGCGCGATCAGATCCAGCCGGCCGCACGACTGGTTGTGTTTCGCGAATTCGCCGGCTATTTGAAAACTCTGGTTCCTTATCCGGCCGATATCGTCGAACAACTCACGGATGAGCAATACGTCGCGAACGCGGTGGATGTGCTGTTCCGGCGCACCACAACCGTTACGCTAAAGTCGAATTCCGTTCCCGTAATACAACGGATTGACACCCTCCGCTCCGCCGATTAAAGTTGGGGCATGGAACAACAATCCACGGGCAACCAGCGGTTCGCCAATCCGGCGCAGGCGTTCGTGCCCTCTTCCCTCGCGGCGGAGAACGCCCGATTCATGAGTGGTGTCTACGGCTGGATGACGAGCGGACTTTGCGTCACCGGCGTGGTGGCGTGGAACGTATCGGGCAATCCGGAGATGGTGCGGGAAATCTTCGGCAACCGGTTGCTGTTCTGGGGTTTAATCATCGCCCAACTGGGAGCCGTTTCCGCGCTGTCGTGGCTCATTAACCGGATCAACGGCTTCACGGCCACACTCATTTATTTCCTTTACGCCGGCTTAACCGGCCTTACGCTGTCCAGCATTTTTCTGGCTTATACGGGTTCCAGCATCGCCGAAGTATTCGGCGTCACGGCTTTCGGATTCGCGGGCCTCAGCGCCGTGGGCTACGTGACCAAGCGCGATCTCGGCCCGGTGGGCTCGTTCTGCATGATGGGTCTTTTCGGAATGGTCGGCTTCGCGCTGCTCTCCATGTTCTTCCCATCGCTGATGGGGGCGGGCGGAAGCTTCGTGTTCTCCATTGTCGGCATCATCGTTTTCGCGGGGCTGACCGCCTACGATACGCAGAGGATTAAAGCGATGAACACCCCCGGCAGCGAAGGCACCGACGCTGGACGCAAGACGACGATCTTCGGCGCGCTGATGCTTTATCTGGACTTCATCAACCTGTTCCTCAGCCTGCTGCGGCTGACGGGACGCCGGCGGTAGGTTCTTAAGAATCGCTATTTCACGACGAGATGCGGTAGGTCCTTCTCGTTTTCAAGGCAAATATAATCCAGCAGGTCGGTATCGGGCTGAAGGATCTGGTTCAGCTTGACGGTCCACGGTCTGGTGTACGCCTTAGGATCGTTGACCGTGAGCTCGATTTCGAGGCGCCCGTAATTGACGCGACGGATGCGCTCCGTGACTTTTGCCGCATCCGTGATGGGATCGCCATACGTATCGAGCCAGATTCCATCCCGGAAGCCCGTCGTTTCCACAACCAACGTATCACCCTCCCATTTCCCCGTCGAATAACCGTTCCAGGAAGGCTGCGGGTCGACGGGCAGCGGCCGCCCATCCGTGAAAATCTGCCGATAACTCGCGTTGTACTCATGGATCATCAGCAGGAGCCCGGGGACCTGAATGATTTTCCTCACCATCGGAATCGTGTGCAGTTCCACGATCCCGATCGGCAAACAGTGCGTGAGGGGATCGTCTTTCCGTTGAGCCGCGGTCCGGGCTTTCGCGAGATCTAAAGCCCATGGCTGATACGGCAGGCCGCCTTTGAGCCCCCAGCCGATGTTGCCGAACTCCTGAGGAGCGTAAAAATCCACGCAACCCTCCGGCGGACAGGGTTTGTTGTGCTCCACATCCCAGGCTCCGGAAAAATCGGGCTTGCCATCGGCGGTGCGCGGCGCGGGAGCGGAAAGATTCGGCTTGCCGTCCGCGGTTCGCGGGATCCCCGGAGTGGGATAGCTCCACTGCGCCGCGAGCGGCACGGACAACGCCGCGGCGACCGCCGCACGCACGATTTTCCGCATCGCAAATTTCATTTTTCCCACCAATTTATAACATGTTCGAACGTCAAGCGCGCTCGATCGCGCGGCGCTCGCCGCGTCGCAAGGAAAAGGTAGGAGGTCTCGGGCTTGGCGCGGAGTTTAGGCCAGTACAATCGTGCCGATTACCGTAGTTGGAAACGGGGAAGGTGCGGGGATTGACTAAAGGAATGCAATCGCGCGTCCGGCCAGAGCAATTCCAAGCCAACATACCAAGGACAGATACGCCGCGACCTTGCCCAGCGCCGCGCCGTCCACTCCCCGCGCGATCACTCTTTTGTGAATGGTGAGATGCACCGTGACGGCCAGCAGGACGAACACCATCTTGTACGCAAAAGGTCCGCTTTTGCTGAGCCTTACGGCTTCTCCCGAGAAAAGACACAGGCCCGAAACGATCATCGTGAAGAACGAGGTCCAGAACCACGGGCTCAGTAGACGGTCGAGCTCCTCCGCCGGCATCCGCTTCAAGCCCAGCCCCAGCAGGCGCAGATCGACCACCACCATGCTTCCCAGCAGCACCGCGAGCGCCATGATGTGAATGGTTTCGATGATCGCGAAACCCCACATCGCCTGCTTGAGCCAGTTGCCCAGCGGCATGGTTTCGCACCAGTCGAAAAACGAATACGGCAGGATCTGCAGAAGAACCATTTTCAGCTCTCAGGTTTCGGATCTCAGAGATACGCGGTCCATCGTCCTGCGATAATAATGCCGAACCACAGGACCATCGATACGATTCCGACCATTCTGGCCGGGCGCGGCGCCACCACCGCTTCATCCCAAGCGGCGACGCCGGGATAAACCTTCGCGTGAAAATACCACACGTTTAAGCCAGTCAGCACCAGCATGATTGCCTTGAGCTGAAATGACAATGTAGTGAAACATTTCATCGGCTCGGCGATAAACAAGAGAAGGCCGCTCACGAACATCACGGCAAATCCGCCCATCGCCCATGGCTCCAGCGGTCCGACGATCTCCGAAACGCGATAACGCTTCGTGACCAGTCCCATCAGGCGCAGGTCCACCCACAGGATGGTTCCGACAGATAGCCCCAACCCCAGGATGTGCACCGTCTCGATGATGGGGAAAGGCCACTCCCCTTCGCGCAGCCACACGCTAACCGCCGAATCGTTGAGCCATTGGAACAGGCTGACAAGGTGCATTCTTTTATGGATTCCTCGTGAGCCTATGGCGACAACGTGAGGCTGAGGAGTCTAGCTTCTGAATCGGGGAAACAACGTCAGCGCATTTTCACGCTGCACTTGCTGAAGCTCCTTCGGGTTGAAGACCCCGCACTCCATCAGTCCCTTGACATGATCGCTCATCGCGCGAGCCGGATAATCCGTTCCGAATACGATCTGCGACAGAGGCACGACTTTGCTCAGCGCGCCCATCGCCACGGGATTCGAGGTCCATGCCGTATCGTAGAAGAATTTGGCCGCCGCACCGGCAAAGCCCTGCGGAAACTGCGCCGCGAATTTGGGCGCTCGTGCCGCTGCTGTAAATCGCTCGACAAGATAAGGCATGGTGCCCCCGCCGTGCGAGAATATCACCCGAACGTTAGGGTATCGCGAGGCTGCTCCGTTAAACAGAATGTTCGCGATGGCGCGCGTCGTGTCCGTCTGCCACTCGATGGTTCCGTCGCCCACGTTCTTGAGAAGATTGCCGCAGCAATTTGCGGTGATGGGGTGCGTGAAGACCACGGCGTTGCGCCGGTTCAATTCCTCGAATACCGGATTAAACGCCGCGTCCCCGATCCACTTATCGCCGTAATTCGTGTACATTCCGACGCCGTCCAGCTTGAGCGTATCGAAAACATACTCGATTTCCTTCAGTGTCGCGTCCACGTGCGGCATCGGGAGAAAAGCGAAGGTGCCGAATCGCCCTTTATGATCGGCGGCCAAACGCGCGGCATATTCATTCGAAGGACGGGCGATCTTATCGACGGTCTGGGGATCGTAGTGCGGCGGAACGGAAACCATCGCCGTGGCGATGCCGTTTTTCTCCATCTCCGCGAGAGCGATCTCGGGAGTCCACTTCGCGAATCCGCCGAGGGCCTCCGCGCCCATGGTTTGGAGCACGATCGGAGGCGTCATGTGGCCGTGAACGTCGATCCGATCGGCCATGCGGAGAGCGGCGGGCGCCGTCGCTCCGCCTTGCGCCATGATCCTGCCGAAGGGCAGACTGGCGCCGGCGCCGAAGGCCGCTATCGATCTTAAGAAATCCCGGCGAACGAAACCTGGAACCGCGCCGCCGGCGCTCCCCGGCTCGCGGGAAGAAAAGTCGCGTCTATCGGAAAGGAAATCTTTCATGAAAGTTGCCGCTAATTGCGATCGGTATTCACTAAGTGATTCCCATCGTGCTCCACGCAAGGGGCCTCTTCCAGAGCGTGACCGCCCGCCAGGCCGTGAATCAAATGGCGGCTGTACACCCAGGGACGCGTGAATACTTTGGGATCTTCAATGCTGATCTCCCAATTGATCACGTTCCCTTCGCGCGTCAGCTTCTCCACCACGTGCATCTGGTCGCTGTGGATCGTGCCGTTCTGGCTGAGCCAGGTGTCATCGACGAAGTTGGTCACGTCGACAACTAAAGTGTTTCCTTCCCAATGGCCGATCGAGTCTCCATAATAAGAAGGATTCAACGTCGCGTCATGTCCGCGGCCATCCACGGAGATGACGCGAAACGCGTTTTGTTCCGACGAATTCACGGTGTCGTACAGAAACGCGATGGTCTTCGCCGACTGAACAATCTCCGTCGGCGGTCCGACGCGAGGGAACCCTTTCGGAGCGCAATAAAACGCGGGATCCATCTTGCTTTGGTGCTCCGCCAAATCCTTCACCTTGGCGACCAGTTCGGGCCGATAGGGAGGGAGATTGGCGCCTTCCATGCGCTTCTTCAGTTGGGCCGCCTTCTCCGGCGTTTGCCTGGGGCCATCCTCCTGGCGCTGCGTGAAGGCCGTTTTCCCATCCGCGCTGAGCTTTCCCTGGGTGACGGCGTAGCCCCATCCGGCCGGTCCCCAGAACCCCGTCAGATCCGTCTTTCCGTCGGGCATGTGAGGAGTGGGAGCCTTCTTCGCGGCCTCTACCGCCGCGGGAGGTGGCTCCTTGAAGGGCAATCCCGTTCCGTCGGGATCCGCGCCGGCGAAGGGCTGATCTTTGTCCAGTCCATATCCCACCTGGACCTGCTTGTCGAGGATCGCGCCGGGCGGGAGCTTACGCTCCTGCGCGCCGCCGGGCGTGCACCACAAAGCCGCCGCGACCAGTGTTGTCGCGCCTTGCACGAGGAACGAACGTTTCATGTTTCACCCTCCCTGCAGCAATTACAGAAGTCGACTCGATTTCGGCCTATTTATTGGCCTGTTCCACTTCCTGCTGATCTTTCCCAATGACGATGGTCTTGCCGTCGGCAAAATGGTACGCCTTTACCAGGCCCAGGTGCTTGGTGCCGTCCTTGGCCGCAAAAGCGTCGATGGTAACCTCCTCGCCGACCACGAACATGGTCCTCAGGACGCCGGACCGGCGCAGGTTTCCGGGAGGTCCTGTCTCGAACGAATAGCTCGTCACGACGCCTTTGTCGTCCTTGGAATCCAGGTAAACATAGGCGTGCGGATTCACCCACTCGATCTTGGTAAGCGTCCCTTTGACGGTAAACGATTTCGAAGTATCGAACTCGGCGGTAATCGAGTGGTGCGCCAACAGCGGCAGGGCCGCCAGCAATCCGAGCAGCGCCCAAAAATGACTGCCGGGAAATTTATTTCTCATCGCGATCTCCTCTTGGAAATTATTGCTTCTTTCCGCCGGATTGTTTCGCGGCGGTTTCCTTGTCTTTCAATTCCTTGTATTGTTCGACATCCTGGTTGTTGGTGCAATAGTACTCGAGCAACTTCTCATGCCCCAGGCTCCACATGCGGGGAGCCGATGTCCAGGGCTTCGAGAGAACTTTGGGATCCTCGACGGTCACTTGCACCATGAGATGGTTTAAATCGGGGCGCCGGAAGCGTTCGATGACATGCTCTTGATCGCTGTGGAACCAGCCTGTGAAATTGTTCCAGGTCCGCTCGTCGATGGAGATCGTGTCGATGACCAGAGTATCTCCGTCCCAATGAGCCACCTCGTCGCCATCGAAGGTCGGGTCCGGGTCCGGGTCGTGCGCGCGGCCATCCGTCGGCACGACGCGAAAATTATTATTCAGTTCATCGAGTTGAACAAACTGGCCGGGCGTCGTGACCAGTTGAAAGGGATACGGATTGATCAGGACCATGCCGGGAACGCCGCGAGGCAGGCAGTTCACCGAGGCGCGGCCCAACTCAAAATCCGTGCTGCTCATCGCCTTGATTTTTGCCGCCGCCCAGGGCTGAAACGACGGAGGCTCCTCCGGAGTCACCTTCGGATCGAATTGCCTCTTCGCGCCCGCATCAAAGGTTTGCCCTCCCGCCGAACCGACAAACCAGACGCCCGAAAGGTCCGGGTGCCCATCCGACATCTGCGGCGCGGGCCCCCCGGGCGGGAGCCGCACGGCCTTCTTCGCATTGACCGGCACCTCGGCTTTTTGCTGGGCCGGCGCGGAGATCGAGAACACGCAGAGCGCGGCGAAGACTGCCCCGATCCCGTGACTGCAAAATCGTCGTTTCACTGCGGTTTCTCCTTCATTTAAATCCACCCGGGAATCCTGCGGCGCAATCTTCCGACGATTCGATCGCTACGGTCTCGGTCGCCGCCGCGCCCCGGCCGCCGCTCAGTATTCCTGCCTGCCTCCGTGCTCCACTTCCTGCCCTACAATGCGCAACTGCCCGTCGGGCAGCTTCATGGTCTCGGCGGCGGCCCTGTTCTTGACCCCATTCTTCGCCAGGCATCCGCGGACGTAGATCGGCTTGCCGACGTTGTCGAGGAAATCGCGTCTCGTCGTCCCGCTGCGCTTCAACGTGATAATCGACACGGTCTGGAACGTCCAGGATTCCACGGCGCCGCTGGCATTTTTCACGTCGACGTGAAAATATCCGTGCGGGTTCTGCCATTCGATACTCGTCAGAGTGCCGTTGAAGTCGGCACACTTGGTCGAGTCGAATTCCGCCGCAAACGAATGGTGGGCATAGGACGGAATCGCGAGGAACAAGCCGAGTCCGGCCATCAGCGGGGCGAGATGGAATTTGGTCATGACAATCTCCTTTAGAAAGAATACTTCAGCGCCAGCTGAATCACACGGGGGCTGACCGAGGTGCTGGTGATCTGTCCGAACGTCGCCTGGGCGGCGCTGAGCCCCGGATTCGCGAACTGCGGGTGGTTGAAGATATTGAAAAACTCCGAGCGGAACTGCAGGGACTGCTTTTCCGTGATCCTGATCATCTTCGAGAGCGACGCATCGAAGTTGACCTGGCCCGGCCCGAGTACCGCTCCGCCGCCCATGTTCCCGAAGCCCTTGCCGTTGCCGATGGCCGGGGTGGGGCACAGCGCGCTACCAGCCAATGATGAGTTCCCCGTGAAATAGCCAGTGCCGCCGAGCAATCCGCTGGTCACGCGAGCGTCCATACTACCGGAAGCGAGCACCTGCGCATAGGTTGCGCCGGGGCACATATTCGCCGTCGAGATCGCTCCGGCTCCGCCAAAGAAAATGGACCCGCCGGTGTCGGTGACGGTCATAAACTGCCCATCCTGAAGGGTCGTCACGCCGGACAATGTCCAATCCCCGACCACACGCTGGGCGACGCCTCTGGCATGCCCCGAGGGGATGTTCCAAACGTAGTTCAGGATAAAGCGTTCCGGGCGGTAGTTGTTGTTCGGCTGATACGCGTGGATCAAATACGGGTACACGTTGATCCCGAACGGGACGGTGATGAACGAACTGCTGTGCGTGTAAGAACCCTGCACTTGCAGTCCGTGCGACATCTGCTTGCGGACCGTCACTTCCAGCCCGTTGAACTTGTAACTTTCCTCGGTTGCCAGAATCGGGTTTTGCGCGCTGATGCCGAGTTCGGGAACGCGCAGAGCCACGTTTTGCGTGGTATTGGTGGTCACTCCGAAGAGCCCGCAACTGGCGCAGCCTGGACCCGCCAGCGGCGCGATATTGGCGCCGGTGATATTGGCAATTTGTCCTTGCTGGGCGGCTTGCGACTCGGCTCCCTGATGGATCCCGTGTGAACCGACGTAAGCCACTTCCAGCAGCCAGTTCGGCCGGAATTCCCATTGCGTGTTCAGATTCCATTGATACGTCACCGGTACCGTGATATCCGGCTGCTGGGATGAAACCGACAGGTTCGAGCTCACCGAGGTCGCTGGATTCACCCACATCGGCGCAAACCCGAAAAGCCCGGAGCCGGCGGATATGGCCGCCGAATTGACCCACGGATTTGCGAGCGTCGCGGCCGAAAGCCCGTTGATTTGAGGCTGGCCCACGGCGGGATTGCTCAGCGTCATGTTGCTCAAGAAGGCGATACCGGCGATGAGGTCGTAGAACATTCCCGCGCCTCCGCGGACCACCCATTTGTTGCTCCCGGTCGGCTGCCAGGCGAATCCGACGCGCGGGGCGAAATCGTTCCACGGCGCTCCGTTCATCGAGGCGCCATTGTTGCCGAGCTTCGTTACACCCGCCGGAAGGGTTGCCGAATAGTTGGACGGGACGCCGTATCCCTGCAAGGTGCCCGCGGCGGTGGTGCACGTGGTGCCGTTCAACACCGGGCAGGTGGGCGGCGCGGCGGTCGAGAACAGGCTCGGGTAGACACCGCTGAAGAGTCCGTTGGATGCCGTGGGATATCCGTTGTACTCCCAGCGCAAGCCCAGGTTCACGGTCAAGCGAGGCGTGACTTTGTAATCGTCCTGGACAAAGCCGGAGAGTTCAATTGCGTGAAATAACCAGTGCGTTTCAACGGCGTTTTGCGAGGTAAAGGTTCCGTCATTGTTGATGTCGCTCGCCGAAGCCGAGCCGTTGGTATTGCCGGGATTGGCCGCGCTGCACGTGCCGGTTCCGGTGAACACCTGGCAGGAGCCCCTTCCGATCAGGAAATCCGAGAAACGCGTGAAAGTGGGTGCGCCAATCGAATGGCCCGGGTAATAAGTGGCAAATCTGATATTTTCCACGTCGAATCCGGCGCGCATGGTGTGTTTTCCCTTGGTCCAGGAGACCTGATCGCCCCAGCCGACCTGCTGGTCGTGGAAGATGCCATCGAACTGATATTGTGCGCCGAAGGAAAATCCGGCCTGACCGCTTCCAATGGTGAAATCGGTAAGCAACGTCAGGGACGGGTCCAAACTCGCGATTCCGACCTGCGTGTTGGTGAATTGCGTGTTCGCGGTGTCGATGACGCCGTTGAACTGGTAAGCCACATGCGCTTCATTCACCAGGGTGGGGTTCAGAATCGTGGTGAGTTTCACGGCGGCCGCATGGTTCCACTTGGTGGTCACCGTTGGGTTGCCCGGCAGGTAACTGCCTGCCAGATTCGCATTCAAAACCGGGAACGGCGCCTGCAGAGGGTCTTTCTCATATTGGTAGCGCACGGCCAGCGTGTTCTTCTCATTGATCACATAGTCGACATTCCCCATGCCGTTGTGATCTCTGAAAATGGCCGGATCAGAAAAACTTTGCAGCCCATAACCGCCGCTGGCGCCCGCGGCTGCCAGTCCCGAGCCCGGAATGGCGAACGTGCCGTTGGGCAGCCGTAACTGCAAAATCTTGATGGCCACGGGGTTGATGTTGAACAAGGTGTCGCCGGAGCCGGACCCCGGACACGCCACGTTGAGGCCGCCGGCGATCGAGGTCGCGTCGCCCGTCACGCCGGGGTGACCGGCGGGACAGACCGCCGAGGCGAGATTCTGTACAAACGCCTGGCCCGCCGCGTCGCATTGCGTAATGGTCGTGAAGCCGGTGGGGCAGTTGCCGCGATCTCCGCCGGGAATCGGCGGCAAGGTCACGTTGGAGAGGCCGTAGCCGGAAAGCCCATTCTTCTGCCCGGTTTCCTGGTAAGACCCGAAGAAGAAGAGCTTGTCTTTCTTGATGGGGCCCCCGATCACGCCGCCATACTGGTTGGAATTCAGGATTCCGCGCTGCTGACCGGTGAAATTTCGAAACCAGTCGTTGGCGTTCATTTCCGTATTCCGGAAGAATTCAAACCCGCTGCCGTGGAATGCATTGGTACCCGTTTTGGTGATGACGTTCACGCTCGCGCCGGGTCCGCGTCCGTATCCCGCATCGTAGCTGGAGGTCTGAATCTTGAATTCGGCGATGGCATCAGGAATCGGGATCACAAAGGATCCGAAGGCCACACCTTCCACGCCAGTGTTGAAGCTGTACCAGTTGTTCACCACCACGCCGTCCTGCAGGTAGGTGTTTTGGGAGGTTCCGGCGCCGTTGACGGCGATGAAGGGCGAGCCTTTTCCGATGGTGCTGGCGTTGCTGACCGACGAGTTCGCGCCGGCCGTCATCGTGAGAAGGTTCGTGTAATTGCGGGTGTTCAAGGGAAGCTCCGTCACCGTGCGGGAGTCCGCCACGGAGCCCAGGGTCGAGCTGGTGGTCTGCACGTTTTCGACGGCCTCTTCCACCGTAACCGACTGCGTCGCGTTGCCGACTTCCAGCGCGCGATCCAACACCGCCGTTTCGGTCACGTTGACCGTCGCGCTGGGAATTTCGATGCTTTTGAAACCGGCGGCTTCAAACTTTACCTTGTAATTGCCAGGCGGCAGCAGCGTGATGCTGTAGGTGCCATCCACGGCGGTGGTTGCGGTACGCACCTGGCCGGTGTCGGCGCTTGTGGCGGTGACCTTTACGTCACGCACGACCGCCCCCGAGGCATCGGTGACCGTGCCCGCTAACGCGCCCGTGCCGGCTGTCTGTGCCATCGTCCAGGAAGCGCTGGTGACCATCAGCGCGAAGAAAAGAACTGTCTTGACAGCGAAGTACCGCTGACGTACCAAGTCTCTAAACATGGAACCTGCCCCTTTTTGCTTTTTTGCCCGATTTATACCCACCACGCTATCGGGAAATCGTAAGGAATTTATACGAATTCGCCGCGGGTGTCAAGCATCGAAGGTACTTTGCAAAAGTGACACAGACCGCGAGACCGCTCTCTGGTCGCGGCTCCATGATCTGCTGATGACGCGAACCGCCGAAAAGAGCCGTGACTGAGCCACGGCCACCGGGAGGGGGTTAAACGCGGACTCTAGGGGCGAACTCCCGGAATGCTCAAGCGAATTCGCCACAAATTCTTGGCGCTGACCAGATACATTGTCTTGCTGTCCGGATCGCCAAAGGCGTTGTTGGCGAAGCGTATGCCTTCGGGAGCGCGAACCAAGCCGAGCCGCTTGCCTTCGCGAGAAACGATCCACAATCCGCCGGTCGCAGCCGTGTAGATATTGCCCTGGCGATCCACTTTGACGCCATCCGGACCACCCAGACCTTTCTCGCCCGTCAAATCGACCACGACGCGGCGGTTCTTCACCGTGTCGTCCTTCTGAATGTCATAGGCGAAAATCTTGCGCTGGTTGGGGGCGGGACCGCCATTGGTGACGTACAGAATCTTTTCGTCCGGAGAAAGAGCGATCCCGTTCGGCGGAATTCCGTCGGGATCCTTGTCCAGGAGTTGCAGCTTGCCACCCTTGATGAAATAGACCCCGTGGAATGCCAGCTCTTTCTCGGGACTATTCTCGCGCCCCTCCAGGCAGCCAGCGGCGCCGTCGGTGAAATAAACGGCTCCGTCCGATTTCACGATGATGTCATTCGGACAGGTGAGCCGTTTCCCTTCGTAACGATCGGCCAGCACCGTTCGCGTGCCGTTCTTCTCGATTCGCTCGACGGCTCGATCGCCCGTGGCATCCATTAAGAGCCTGTGCTGCCGGTCGGTGGTCAGGCCGTTCGTGCCGCGTCCCATACCCGCTGCGGCTGCGTCCTTTGTCCCGGCGTGCTCCAGATACACCGATAACTTTCCGGTGACGGGACATGGGTAACTGAAACAGTCGGGGGTCCATTTAAAAATGCGATTTCCTGGAATATCGCTGAAGAGAAGGTACCCGGTTTTTCCGCTTTGAATCCAAACCGGTCCTTCGCCGCCTTCAAAACCCTCGGCGGGGAGCATTTCGAGCTTGGCATCCGCGGGGATAATGGCGTCCACCGCTGGATCGAATCTGACGATTCCCCCGTTATTGGTCTGGGCGGCCACGCTCAAGCCGATGGCCGCCATCAGCGATGAGGCTCCCACGACCAGCCGGAATTTTTTCATGCTTTACACTCCGCGGCGGAAAATTGGCGCGATCGGCGACTCCCGGCGCGCCGCAAACTCGCAACTTTACTGTTTTGCCTGTGCAAGTGTCAAGGACGGAAAGCGAATCTCATCGCTTGTCCGGTAGTCGCCGGGCCACGGGATGAGCCATAATACTCAGCGAGGTTCGAAACATGGTCACGGCAGGTTCGCCCGCAGATTCAGATAACGATCGATCCACGAATTCTTCAGTAGACTCAGCGACGCGCAGAACATTCATGGCGCTGAGCGCGGGAGCCGGATTCCTGGCGTCGACCCGCGACGTGCGTGCTGCCCAGTCGGGAGTTTCCCGGGCCGGGAGCGTGAACCCCTTCACCGATCCGAGCTACGCAGCCGGCGCGAAGATGCGGATGCAGGAGTTCGTGGGGAGGGGCGCCGACCCGAAAGACGTGGCTGCGATCTTCGGCCGCCTGACCAGCCTGGATGCGGAACCGTGGGTCGCCGAATGGACCAAACTGGCGGTTCCTTACGAGCACAAAGCGGCCGAGCTTGAATCGCAAGGGAAGATGCCGGAGGCCAATAAGGCATATCTACAGGCCGCCGCGCTCTACGGGATCGCCAAATTCCCGGTGATCAATCATCCGGCGAAACAGGCGGCGTATCGCAAGGCTGTCGAAAACTATTTGAAAGGAACGCGAACGCAGGACCCGCCGATGGAGCGCGTGGCGATTCCCTTCGAGGGCAAGGAAATTATTGGATACTTGCGGAAGCCCAAAGGCGTGACGCGTCCGCCCGTGGTGATCGGCACGGGCGGCGTCGATGTTTATAAGGAAGAGCGCGGCACCAACGATCTTCTCAACGCAGGACTCGCGTCGTTTTCCATGGATATGCCGGGCGGGGGAGAATGTCCCGTGTGGAACACGCCGGATGCCGAACGTCTTTATACCGCGACCATCGATTATCTGCTGACGCGGCAAGATCTGGACGGGCAGCGCATGGGATTCATCGGCCGCAGCTACGCCGGGTATTGGGGCGCGAAGATGGCATACGTCGAGAGCAAGCGCCTGCGCGCGTGCGTCCAGGCGGGCGGGCCGATTCACTATACGTTCCAGGAGCCGTGGCTGCGCGGGCTGCTCAACGAAAAGGAATATTTCTGGTCGCTGCTCGATTCGATGATTTATTCGAATCATGTCAAGGATTACGACGAGCTGGTCAAAACGGCCCCGGCAATGTCGCTCAAGGAGCAGGGATGGCTGGACAAGCCGTGCGCGCCGATGCTCGCCTATAACGGCGGCCAGGACCCGTGGATGTCGCCGCAAGAAATCCCGCTGCTGCTCGAAACAGGCGAGCCTAAGACCGCCCGCATTATCGCCGATGGCAAACACATGGGCCGAGGCAGCAAGGAAAACGGGCGCGTCGGGCGGATGGCGATGGAGTGGCTGTGTGCGAGAGTGACAGCGTAGTAGAACAAGGGGACAGACAGCTCTGTCCACAACGCCGCTACACGATAAATGCAAGCTTGCGGAGAGGGGACAGAGTAGTCTGTCCCCTTTTCTACTTTAAGTCGGGCTGATTCTGCGTGGCGGTCATCACCGGCGACGCCAGAATGTAGTTGTGATAGCTTTCCTTCATCTGCCAGAAGTTATTCGCGTCCTTCGCGAGCACGCGGCTTGACCAGTAGGCCTTGTCGCCGTAGGTCGGTTGGATCGACACCATCACAACGGCGTCGCCGAAATCCCAAGTGCGGATCCACAGAGCTGGCGCGGCACCCTCTTTGGGAGCGTTCGGATTCGCCGCGGCGCGCTTGTTCATGCCGACGATGCGGTCGGCCTTGGAAGGAGACGCCCCGCCATAGGTGCTGACGACGCGCTGATCCTGATCGTCGGCGACGCGCTTCTCCCAAAACTTCTGGCCGGATTCCTGCTCCTGCCATTCCTGGAGCGACGCCTTCTCACCTTCGCTCAGCGGCTTGTACGGAACCGCCTTGCAAGGATTGTTGCAGGGAATATCGTAGGGGGCCTTAAACGTTTCGAAATCGCGCTTCGGAACCGCTGCGATTTCGGTGGTGTGCAGCAGTTTCCAGCCGGCCGGGCGCTTCACCCAGAACCGTGCCGAATACTTGTTGCCCTGGTTCCACTGGATCCACACGACGCTCTTGCCGTACTTGTGTTCGAGCACCTTGACGTCGTCGCCGGGCGCCGTGATCAGCGGCTTCAAGCCCGCGCGGAACGCGTCGTCCTTGAACCACATGATGCCTTCGGAATCGATCCAGTTGAAATCCGGATCGAGCCACTTATTGGCGGCGGCCTTATCGCCTTTCGCCAGTGCCGCGACCACCGCGCGGTCGGCCACCATGACGGCGTCGTCGCCGGGGTTGCTGGCCGCGGCCGCAACGCCGAGTGTCGCGATTAAGCTTGTGAAGGCAATTCCTACTGAAAGAATTCTTCTCGCAATGCGATTCATAACTCCCCTTTCGATACGATCCGAACATCAGTATAGGCAGGTCACCTGATAGTTTGCTGAAGAGACCCATCCTGATACCTTGAGGTCAGGGACAAAAATGTGCAGGAACATCAAAACGCTTTTTAACTTCGATCCGCCCGTCACCGAAGAGGAGGTGCGCGCGGCTTCGCTTCAATTCGTGCGCAAGATCAGCGGTTTCACCAAGCCGTCGAAGTCCAACGAAGCGCGGTTTCTTGCGGCGGTCGATGATATTGCCGTGATCTCGAACCGCCTGCTTCGTGAACTCGGAACGAATGCCCCGCCGAAGAATCGCGAAGAAGAAGCGGCGCGAGCGAAAGCACGGGCAGCCAGCAGATTCGGGACGCCTCTCGGGATCGCGCTCGCGTTGCTCGCCGCTCCACACGTAAACGCTCAGTTTGGGCAGCCCCAAGGAATACGGGAATTCACCGTCACCGAAATCCCGGGCGTGATCGCAGCGGGAGCGAAGTGGACGCTCGCCTGGCAGGGTACCGACAACGCCGATGGGATCGTCGGCACTTCCGACGGTGGCCTTTTGTTCGCCCAGGAACAGCCGAACCGGATCAGCAAGCTGGATCGCAACGATCATGTTTCGGCGTTTCTCGAAGACACGCACGGCGCCGGCGCTATATCCATCGATTGCAAAGGCCGGATTTTCGTGGTCGAGCGGACCTGCACCGATCCGGGCAGGCAGGGCGCGCCATGCACTGAGCCCACGGCAATCGCGATGCTCGCTCCGGAGCGCAAGATGCTCGCGGATAGTATCGAAGGCAAATCGCTGGGCCGGCTCAATGACCTCATCGTGAGCAAGCGAGGAGATATCTATTTCACATCGGGAGGACTCTTCCGCGTCGCTACGACCGGCCGCGTCAGCAATGTCGGCGAGAAGCTTCGCACCAACGGGATCATGCTCAGCCGGGACGAGAAGATTCTTTATGTGACCAACGGACCGGAGGTCGCGGCGTTCGATCTTCAACCGGATGGTTCCGCGACCAATCAACGATTATTCGGCAAACTCGAGGCGGGTGGGAACGGCGATGGTATGGCGATCGATAGCGCCGGACGCCTCTACGTTACTTCTGCTCCCGGTGTTCAGGTGCTCAGTCCGGAAGGGAAATATCTCGGCCTGATTCCGACGCCGCGGCCGGTCATCAGCCTGGCGTTTTCGGGTCCCGGGAAAAAGACGATGTACGTTGTCGGCGCGGGCGCACTCGGTCCTGACGGAAAGGAATTCGAGACTCCGAAAGGGGTCCGCAACAACGCCAAGACGATTTATAAAATCTCCACGCTGGCCCAGGGCTTTAAAGGCCGCGCGAAATAACGAGCTCGTGGGAGGCGGGATTTCCGCGGGATCCGTTCCGGACATCCTGCGGCCGGCCATAGACCGCCGGGCGGCGATTCGAAATGCGCCCCGGCTGGCCTCGAGGGCTGGGCCGGAGGGACAGGTTCGTTGTACACTATCGGCTAATCCGGCGAGCAAAGGGAGATCCGGACCGAACCAGAGGGAAGCAATAGACCGACCCGCTTGAGCGCTTCGGCCAGAGCGCGCGAGGCGGATAAGGAGAACGCATGGGGCCTGGTACAGGACGCCCTCCCCAGGAGTGGCGCAAAGCGGACTTCTTGAAAGCTGAGTACGTCACCCTCAGACAGGAAGTCAAAGAGACAAAGGGACGCATCTTTAAGCTGGCGGGTCTCGGCATCGTAGGCATGCCGTCCGCCTACTATCTGGCTAACACGTATCACGTCGATGTGCTGATCTTATCGCTTCCTTTGCTCATCTGTACCGTCGTTTTGCTCTACCTGTCGGAGAGCAAAGCCCTCATGCGCTGCGGGAAATACATCCGGACGGTGATCGAACCCGAAATACGAGATGAAGCAGCCAAATCCGCGCTTGGCTGGGAACATTGGTTGGAGGAAAAGGGCCATGGCGAACAGGACAGGAGAATCGTCGACAAGCTTCTGACGTTCTTCTTCTACATCTTGTGGATTTTTTATTACATTGCGTCGGTAGGACTGGCGGTGCAAGTCGCGGCAGCAAAGTACCAGGATTTGGGACGGGCGACCGTGCTGGGGACCTACATCGGGATCGGCATCATCTTCGTGGCGGCCCTCGTATATTCCTTCAGGCAATCCACGTCGACCACCAAATAACGCCGCTTTAGCGCCAATTGGCGCGCTTGCGGATGCCGTCGAACGATGCCGACGCCTCGGCCAGAATTTGATCCACTGGCATCGCCGTGAGCTTTCCGCCACGTTTTAAAATGCGTCCATCGACCACCACGGTATCGACGTTGCTCGCCTGCGTGGCTTCCACCACCAGGTGAGCAGGGTCCGTGAAAACGGCCATGTTCGGATGCTGCGTGGAAATCATGATCAGGTCGGCGCGCTTGCCGGGTTTCAACGATCCGACACGATCGTCGATGCCGAGTGAACGCGCCCCGCCAATCGTGCCGAGCTCCAAAGCCCGCCGCGCGGTCATTTTGAATTCGTTGTGGGCTTTCGCGTTTTCGATGTAGCGGATCATCTTCAAAGAGTCGAACAAGTTTGCATCGCCGGCCAGCGCCGTCGAGTCGATCGATACCCCGAGCGGAATGCCTGCGTCCAGGAACTCGATTACTTTGGTGAAGCCGTATCCGATGCGCAGCTCCGTGTCCGGAGAAACGCTGATCACCGCGCCCGACTTTGCGATCATTTCGATTTCCGCCGGCGTCGCCGAAAGCGCGTGGATGATTTGCAGATCCCTGCCGAGCAGCCCTTCTTTCGCGTGCGCTTCAATCTGCCCCTTGGCCGCGATCTCGGCGCTGCCGATGTGCGAAGAAATCGGGATGCCCAGCTTGCGTGCGGTTTCTATTTCTTTCCGATAAACTTCCCGAGGGAGCAGGCCGGCGCGATACATGCCGCGCCACGCGAAGCCGAGCGAGATTAATCCTTCATTCGAATAACTCGCCCAATTGCGATGCATTTCTTCGAGGCCGGCCAGATCGCAAATCTGCGTATCGGAAAGTCCTTGAGGCCATCCGTACGACCAGCGGGCGCGCAGACCGGCCTCCTGCAATCCGCGAACATCCGCGGCGGCGTGATCCTTGCTGCGCAGGTTGTGGCAGTAGTTATGGACCGTCGTCATCCCCGAATCGAGCGCCTCGCATGCCGCGAGCCTCACGCCGTGATACATGTCTTCCGGCGTCATCACGGCGCCCATGGTCGCGGCAGTCGGGAAATATCCCTGATCGGGCTTCTCGCCCGCGAAGCTGCGTAGCAGCGTGTTCCACATGTGCCAGTGCGTTTCGACCAGACCCGGCAGCACGATCATGTGACGCCCGTCGAGCGCCGCCGCGCCCGGAGCGCTGTTTGATGATGGGATCGCTTTGCCGACTGCCACGATCGCTCCGTTCTTGACGTGAACATCACCGCCCGCGATATCGCCAAGCTGCGGGTCCATCGTCATTACGTAGGCGTCGCGTATGATGAATTCGCCTCGGGAGGGCAGCAGTCCCGCCGTCTTCTTTGCTTGTGCGGAAAATGCGGGACGCGCGATGGCGCTCGCGGCAGCCAGCGCGGCGGCGCTTTTCACAAATTCGCGACGGTCTAATTTCCGGATCATCGTGGCTCCTTCGTACAAGGAGGATTGTACTATGCTCCACTCCGTTCGCCGCGAAAAGGTACGATGAAAGCAGGGAATATCGCCAAATGGATAGTTACATCGATTGGGCCGGCTGCGAATTAGTGGAACGAGTACCTGGGAAAGTTTCGGGGAGGCCCGTCGTTCGCGGGACCCGCATTCTCGCGGACACCATCGTCCAAGACGCCGAGCTTGGTTCGTCCTTGGAAGAAATCCACGAGAATTATCCCGATTTGTCCATGGCTTCCATTCAATCGCTCATTTCTTTTGCTCGCACGCACAAACCCCAGCACGCATCGTGAGGGTTTTGCTCGATCACAACCTGCCCCACAAACTAAGACTTAACCTCCGCACGATTTGCGAGCACGAGATCGTCACGGCTTCGCACCTGGGATGGGGTGAACTGAAGAACGGGGAATTGCTCCTAGCGGCGGAGGAAAACGCCGTTGAAGTTTTTGTCACGGGTGACAGAGGCGTCGCTTACGAGCAGAATCTTGCTGGCCGGCGGCTGGCTGTCATAGCCCTCTCGACCAATAACTGGCCGATCATCAAGAATTACGTGTCGCAGATCCTCGCAGCCATCGACAATGCCACGCCCGGATCTTTTAAAACCGTCGACTGCGGGACATTCAGCAGGAAGAGACCAATCAGCGAATAGAAACTTGGGAGCCATGGAATCCGCGATCGTCAAAGCCGTCGTCCTGTTTCGAAGTTCGCAAGAAATGGATGACGGGGAAATACATCGAGTGCTTGTCGATTTTGGCATCGACAGCAAGAGCGCCGCTCGCCTGGTTGAGTTAGTTCCGATGGCGTATTGCCGTGCGCTTTTGGAGAACACTGGCGCTCATTTCCCTGAGACATTCCAAAGATATCGAATAGACGGCACAGTCTCCCCCGCCACGCCACTCATATCCGAGCCGATCTGGCAAGCTGCCCTGGATTATGCGCGCCGAGAAATAGAACGTGGCATCAGCCTAAACCAGAAGCTCAGAGTGGCGGGGCGGAGTGCGGAATTCAAAGCGGCGAACGAGCTACTACATAAGGGATCCAAGCTAGAGGACCTGAGATTTGCACCTCCAATTTTTGTGTGGCCGGAGGAAGGCCCCGATACGCCCTCCGGCACAGGTTAACCGTCGCTGCAACTGTGTCGCTGCAACTGTGGACATCCCTGTCGCCCCTGTGTTACCTTGCCCGCCATGAGGTTCGTTTTAATCCTACTCCCATTGATTGCGTTCGCCGCGGGGCCGTCGGGCGAGGCGGTTTATCAAAAGAAGTGCTCAGGCTGCCATGAGCAGACCAGCGACCGCATTCCGCGCCGCGAAGCGCTGCAGAAGATGCCCTCCGAGCGGATTCTTCGCGCGCTCGACACCGGCGCGATGATGGCCATCGGATTCACCATCAGTCGCGACGATCGTATTGCAGTCGCGGAATATCTCGGGACCAAGGAGAAGGTTGCAGGGCCTCCGCTCTCGGCGTACTGCAAGGATCGCAGCGTGAAGATCGCGGCCTCTCCCAAATTTGTGTGGAACGGATGGAGCCCCGGCGCGGTCAACGCACGCTTCCAGCCTGGCGACGTCGCGGGTTTGAGCATCGATCAGGTCCGCGGACTCAAATTGAAGTGGGCGTTTGGCTTCGATGGCGACGTCACCGCTTTTGCGCCGCCGACGGTGATCGACGGGCAGGTGTTCGTCGGCAGCGCCGGCGGATTGATCCACGCGATGCGCGCTGAAACGGGATGTCTGCAATGGGTTTTCCAGGCCAACGGGTCGGTGCGAACGTCGATTGTCGTCGTTCGTCAAAGTGACGCCCAGGGTAATCGGCACGCGCTGCTGTTCGGCGACATGACCGGCTGGTTCTATTCGGTGGAGGCGGAAACCGGAAAGCTGTTGTGGAAAGTTCACGTGGAAACGCACGACTCCACGCGGCTTACCGGCGGCCCTGCGATCTATCAGGACACCGTCTACGTGCCGGTGGCTTCGTGGGAAGAAACGCGCTCCGGCGATCCGGAGTACGCCTGCTGTACGTTTCGCGGCAGTGTCGTCGCGCTCCGCATCCGCGACGGCAAGCAGTTGTGGAAGACCTACATGACCGGTGTTCCGGTGGAGAATGGCAAGGCCGCGCGCGGCACTCCGAGCTTCGGACCCTCCGGCGTGGGCGTGTGGTCGACGCCCACTGTCGATCCCAAACGCAACGTTCTGTACATCACCACCGGCGACAATTACTCGGCGCCCAACACCGATACCAGCGACGCCGTGATCGCGCTTTCTCTGAAGAGCGGAGAAATCGTTTGGAAGCGCCAGCTCACCGCCGCCGATGTCTACAGCGGCGTCTGCGCCGGCGATCGCAGCACCTGCGGGCCGGATTTCGATTTCGGTTCCTCGGCGATTCTCGTCGAATCGGGCGGACGCGATCTGCTGCTGGCGGGCCAAAAGTCGGGCATCGTTCACGCGCTCGATCCGGAGAAGAAGGGCGAGATCGTATGGGAAACGCGCGTCGGCGAAGGAGGGACCAACGGCGGCGTGCAGTGGGGCATGGCCACCGACGGCCAGCGCGTCTATGCCTCCGTGTCCGACGTCGGACGGACGCGTCAGACGAATATGACGACTGACCCGCGCCGCTACATTCTCGATCCCAAGCAAGGCGGCGGTCTCACCGCGCTGCGCGTCGCCGATGGCCGTCAGGAATGGCACGTCGCGGCAGCTCCGTGTCCGGCGAGCGCACCTTCCGGATGCAGTCCGTCGCAGCCTGGCGCGGTGACGGAAATTCCCGGTGTGATTTTCGCGACGTCCACGGACGGCCATGTTCGCGCGCACTCTACTGAGGACGGCCGCCAGCTTTGGGACTTCGACACGATGCGCGATTTCGAAACCGTCAACGGCGCGAAAGCTCGTGGAGGTTCCATCGACGGGCCCGGCGCCGTGGTGGTCAACGGGATGGTATTTATCAGTTCGGGCTATCCTCGCAACGGCGGCGTTCCCGGCAACGTCTTGCTGGCTTTCGCGCCGGAGTAAAAGTCGCTGAGCGTTTCGCGCCCGCGCGGCGATTTCAGCTCATCCTTCGATGCCCCCTCTGCCCATGCCGCCTCTGCGTATCAAGTTGAACGACCGGGTGGCCCTCGTGCTCGTGTCGTTTCTCGCGCTGGTGGCGAACTTTCTGCACGCGGCTTCCTTTGGCTTTTACGACGACGACTGGTATTACATGGCTCCGCCGTGGGACATCACCGCTCAAAGGTGGTTTTCCGACAGGTTCCAGACGATGCGGAGTTTTTATGCCGGCCGGCCGCTGCAGGAATTGTGTCTCGGTATTTTCGGATTCATCGGCGCGACTTTCCATAGCATTCTGGCGGATTATCTCATCGCCGCCGCGCTCTTCGTCATCACCGCTGTTCTGATGTACCGGGTTCTGCGGATTCGTTATCCGGTTTTCTTCGCCACGCTGGCGGCTTCGCTTTTTGTCATCTCGCCTTTGACCACGGTTCGACAGCATCTCGATGCCACGCTGTGGTCGGCGCCCGCGCTGATCTGTCTCTTCCTCGGCATTCTCGCCTACCACCGCGGGATGACGCTGGTCACTGGCCTTCTCGCTGCCACGACGCTGCTGATTTACGAACCGATGTTCCTTGTTTTTCTCGGCGCTCCGCTCTTCCGGAAAGGGAGGCTCTCGAAAGGGGAGGCCGCGCGTCACGCACTGGCATGGCTGGGGATTCTGATTGTCTACGCCTTGGTGAGACGTCATTTTTCGGAGCCGAGGCTGGTCTCGGCCATGGCAGCGGGAGGCTTGCGGACAGTGTGGAACGTAGCCCGATTTGACGGACTATTCGTGTTCGGCACGCTGGTCTCCTACGTGTACGGCGCCTACGTAGCGCTTGCCGAACATCCGCTCGAAGGATTGCTTTTTGGCGCGCTCTTCGCGCTCGTGCTCCTCGGTGTGCTCCGCTCGCGCGCCGGTGAAATCAGTATGCGCGGCCTCCCTCCCCGATGGTGGCTACGGAGAGCAATCGTACCCGGCCTCATTCTTACGGCGCTCAGTTACGGCTTCACATACTTCAGCATGGTCGGCATTTTTACGTATCCGGTCACGGGAAGGGATACCCGATTCTCGATCGCCGCCACGTTCGGCAGCAGCATTTTTGCAGCGGGTGTTTTTGGCCTGGCGCTCGCACTCGCAAAAGGAAGGGGGCCGGATCGTCGCCGGCTTTCCGCGGTCATCCAGGCGGCCGGCATTGCTTTTTACGCTCTCTTTGTTGCCTATTCTTTCGTCATCCAGGGAGATTACGTCCGTCAATGGGATCTGGATAAAAAAATCCTCGCCGGGATCGTCGCGGCCACTCCGGACGCGACGGCCGATACGCTCATCATTCTTCAGGAAGAGCCGATTGTCCCGTTTCTCGTGAGCGGAAAACATGGGCCGGCGATCAGCAATCAGTCTCACGCGCTTCAGTTCAGCTTGCGGAGGCTCTTCGGGCACGGAGCGGCGCCCGAGATTTTTGAAGTCTTTGGGGATTCGTGGAGGAACTATCTGCGGATCGGGAGCGACGGCAACCTCCGCTGGACCCAGCGCGATTTCAAAGGCGGCTGGGCCCGCGATACGGAGACTCCGGTAGGTCCGATGATTCTGTTGGTTGAAAAGCCCGGCGGCCTTATAGCCAGGATGGACGCGCCGCTGACGACCGGCGGAAAGCAGGTGAATCGAGTTCTGGATCGGGAAAGCGGCCCGCGCGCATCGTACTGGGATCGGCTCGCACGATCGCCGCTGACGAAATTAATTCTGCCCTGAAATTCTTTCTCGCAAAAGAGAAAAGCCCACGGACCGGAATCCGTGGGCTCTCGTGCACAACCAGGGAGATGTTCCTTTACCGGAATTGATCGGGACGGCGCTTGAGCGTCGGACGATCGTCGTCGCTGCCGCTATCGCCGCTGCCCGAGCCTGAACTGGAACCGGATCCCGGCGCCTTGCGCAGAGTGGGACGATTCAGATCCTGATTGTCGATCTTGCGCTTGTTGTGCAGAGCGGCGAGTCGCGTCTTGACGTCGTTGAATTCCGAGGTCGTAATCACGTACTCGGGGCGCTCCTTCAAATATTCCTGAATGTTCTTCTGCGCCGCCTGGATGCGGTCCTCGGTCAGCGGGTGCGTGGAGAAGACCTTATTCATGGTGCCGGGCTTCTTCTTCTCCATCGACTGAATCTTTTCGAAGAAATCGACGAAGGCGCCCGGATCGTAGCCGCTCTTGTACATGTACTCCAGGCCGAGCAGATCCGCCTCGGATTCGAATCCGCGCGAAAAGCTCAGGAAACCGACGGGGATCGCGACGCTCGCCGCCTGGCGAATTCCGTAGCCCGTCCAGCCGCCCATGAAGATCAAAGGAATGGTCGCGAGCTGCGCGATCTCGCCGCGCGTCGCCTGCCGCGTGCCGTGGCGGGCGGCTACGTGGGCGATTTCATGCGACATCACGCCGGCCAGCTCCGCTTCCGAATCCGCTTTCAAGACCAGACCGGAATTCACGAAAAAGAATCCGCCGGGAAGCGCGAACGCATTGACTTCTTCGGTATCGATGACCTTGATCGTGAACGGCACCTTGGCGTCGGAGTTCCGCACCAGATTCTGTCCCACGCGATTGACGTATTCGGAGATGACCGGATCGTCAATGATCTTGGCCTGGCGCTCCACTTCGTTTGCCAGAGCCTTCCCCAGCGCGATTTCCTTCTCGATGGAGTAGAAATTCACGCCCTTGGCGACATCTCGATTTCCGATCTCGTCAGGGTCCTTCTTCTTGTCATCCGCCGCGAACAGCGAAAAAGCGATCAGCAGAACGGCCGCATAACGCGTGTAACGCACAGCAAACTCCTTGCCCTCAGTATACTCCCGGTTTGACGCTTTGCGACCCCAACAGATTACTCTTATTTCATGTATCGCGACCAATTTCCTTCCTTGGAGAAATTGACGTACCTGAATCACGCGGCCGTGTCCCCGCTATGCCGTCCCGCAGCCGAGGCCATGGAATGGCTGGCCCAAGACGCTCTGCATTACGGCTCGATCCATTACGATCGATGGCTGGAAACCTATGAGGGATTACGGCGTTCCGCGGCGCGGCTGGTGAACGGAACCCGCGACGAAATCGCCCTGGTCAAGAATACCTCCGAGGGAATCGCCACGGTTGCCATGGGACTCGAGTGGCGCGCCGGCGATAAGATTGTGGCTTTCCAAGAAGAGTTTCCCGCCAATCAATATCCCTGGAGAAGACTGGAAACAAAAGGAGTTAGTATCGAATGGCTGTCCGCCGGCGACCCCTTGGATCGCATCGATGAAGCAGCGCGGGGCGCCCGGCTTCTCGCCATCAGTTTCGTGCAGTTTCTGACCGGATTTCGCGCCGATTTACGTGCCATCGGTGAGATCTGCCATCGCCGGGGCGCCATTTTTCTGGTGGATGCGATTCAGGGTCTGGGTGCTTTCCCAGTGGATGTCCAAGGAGCCCGGATCGATGCGCTGGCTGCCGATGGCCACAAATGGCTCCTCGGTCCGGAAGGCTGCGGCATCCTCTATATATCGAAACGTCTGCAGGAACTGGTTGAACCCGTCGAGTTCGGCTGGACCAACGTCGCCGGGTACGAGGACTACGGCAGCCGCGATATGAAGCTGCGTCCGGACGCCGGGCGCTATGAATGCGGGACGCTGAATACCATCGGATGCTTCGGGCTGCGCGCCGCCATCGATTTTCTGCTTGAGGTGGGCGTTGAGAATATCGCTCCCCTGGTCCAGTCGCTGGGCGACCGGATCGCCGACGGGGTTCGACGCAAGGGTTACGAGGTGCTGGGGACGCGCACGCCCACGACAGGAGCGGGGATCGTCAGCTTTCGAAAACAGGGCGCGGATCGCGCAACGGCCGACGCCATTGTCAACGAAATGCGGGCGAACTCCATCATCATGGCTTCCCGCGCGGGGTGGGTGCGCGCATCCCCGCATTTTTACATGGAGCCGGCGGGAATCGAGAAAATGATCGAACTACTGCCGTGAATTCCCTCTGGAAGGACACCTGCCCGACGAGTCTTCGAACAGGCTTGCGGAGTAACCAAAAAGCCAAATCCGTTCGCCATGATATACTGACCGTCGGCTAAAGGGTCTCGAACGCGGTGATTGCACGTTTTCGCGGCCTGCGCCGGGGGCGCTAGAAGGTTTCTCCGATATTCTTGCCGGTTTGCGTTCCCTTTCGGTCTGCTCCATGAGGTGTGTCTGGATGAACAAAGTCGTTCTTTTGAGAATCGCGAGCGGCGTTCTGCTCGCCTCCGGTATAGTTCGGCCGGCGTTTTCGCAAGGGCAAGCCGCGCCCACGGATCTTTCGGGCGAATGGCGCCGTTTGACCAATCACGAAGACGCCCATGAGCGTGGTCCCGGCCCCGATCCTGGCGAATACTGGGGGCTTCCTCTCAACGACGCCGAGCGCATGCGCGCCGACGCGTACAACGGCGAAGTGCTGTCCACAAATCTGTACCTGCAATGCCGCCCGCATCCTACCGGTTACCAGCAGCTGGGCCCGGACCAGATGCGCATCGAGAAGGAAATCGATACGATCAGCCGTCAGTTGATCGCCTACCGCATTCTGTTTCAGAGAACGCCGGGCGACCGGATGATCTGGCTGGACGGCCGCGATCGGCCGTCCGAATACGCCGCCCATAGCTGGGAGGGCTTTTCCCTTGGGAAATGGGACGGCGACACGCTGACGATTACTTCCGATCATCTCAAGGAAAGCTTTATCCGCCGTAACGGCGTGCAGGGCAGCTTCCGCCGCACCGTCACCGAACACGTTTCGCTCGACGAACCGTATCTCACCTGGGTGCTGATCGTGAACGATCCCGACTATCTGACGGAGCCGCTCATCCGCAGCGTGACCTTTCAACGCGCTCCCAATATGCAGATTCCCGTGTATCCATGCTCCCCGCAACAGGAGGAATACCGGCCCGAGGACGTCGGCAAATATCGCGTGCCGTTCTACCTTTATGGAACGAATCCTTACCTGACCGAGGTTGCGTTCAAGTACAAAACGCCGCTGTTGGGAGTTCGCGGCGGCGCCGAGACCATGTACCCCGAATTCGTGGCGAAGATCAAGAGCGAAGCACCTCCCGCGCAGCAGTTCACGCTCAAGCCGGTTTACAACGACGAATCGACGCGTCTCGCCGAGCGCATCGCCACGCAGCCGGTGCCAGCTCCGAGCTACGACAAGGTCGAGACGCTGCACGTCAAGGGGAATATTTATCTGCTCGCCGGCGCGGGTGCGAACATCGCACTTTCGGTGGGAGGCGACGGCGTCGTCATGGTGGATTCGGGCGCGGCACAGGCAAGTGACAAGGTCCTGAGCGCCATTAAAGAAGTGACGCGCGTGCCCAAGCCCGCGCCGCAGGCGAATGCGGCCTCCAGTTTCGCTGATGCCTGGCAGGGCCTGCACACACAGGGTCCCGCGACCATTCGCATGATCATCAATACCAGCGCCGCCGCGGATCACGTGGGCGGCAACGGAAACATCGCCGGTTCCGCGATTTTCCATCCGATCGGGGTGGAAGGCGCGGATCAATCCGCCAGTGAAGTCATTCTTTCCCACGAAAATGTCCAGCAGGCGCTGATCGCCGCCAAGGTTCCGGTCCGCGCGCAGCCCACGAACACCTATTTTTCGGAGCGCTACCGCCTGCATCGCTACTTCAACAATGAAGGCGTGGAGCTCCAATACATGCCGCACGCCGTGACCGATGGCGACAGCGTGGTGTGGTTCCGAACTTCGGACGTCCTCGCCACCGGCGATATCTTCAATTCCGACATGTATCCGCCCATCGACGTCGATCATGGAGGCAGCATTGAGGGCTTGATTACCGCGCTCGAAAAGCTCGCCGATTTGTGTTTCCCCGAATACATGGGGCAGGGCGGAACGCTCGTCGTTCCGGGCCACGGCTGGATCTCCGATGGCGCCGAGGTCGGCTACTATCGCGACATGATGATCGTGGTGCGCGATCGCATTCAAGACATGATCGGCAAGAAAATGACGCTCGCTCAGGTACAGGCAGCGAAACCGACCATGGACTACGATCCGCTCTTCGGCCGCCAGCCGGGCTCGACCGCGAAGTTCGTTGAAGCCGTTTACCGCAGCTTGACCGAGAAGAAGGAAAAATAATCCATGACGTTCCTTCCACCGTTTTTAAAGAGTGCGCGAAAAAACGGGACAGACAGCCTTTTTTCACGAAGGACTGCGGGGCAAATGAACAGCCCCGGTCGCGAAAAAAGGTGTCAGTCCCCGTTTTTTCTTCCGATCGCCGGCGCTCTCCTGTTCGCGCTCGCAATTCCCGCGAGCATCCACGCGCAAGGCGGTCGCGGAGGGCGCGGTGGTCCTCCTCCTGTACCGAAAGCAGCGGCGCCGTTCGATCCGAGCGGCTACTGGACGTCGGTGGTTACCGAAGATTGGCACGTGCGCATGCTGGTGGCTCCGAAAGGCGACTTCGGCTCGGGACCCGATGCCGAAGGCCTTCCGTTTGGCGGCGGTGGAAGCATCCCATATACGGCCGAGGGCAAGAAACTCGCTCTGGCGTGGGACCCGGCCAAGGACGAAGCCGAAGGCAACCAGTGTAAAGCCTACGGAGCGGCTGGCATCATGCGTCTGCCTGGGCATCTGCACATCACCTGGCAGGACGATTACACGCTCAAGATGGACATCGACGCAGGCAATCAGACGCGTATTTTCCATTTCCGGCGTCCCGCGCAGCCTGGGCAGGCGGCGACCGCTCCCGAGCCTGCCGGTGAGCCGTCGCTGCAAGGAAATTCCGTGGCCGAGTGGGTGATTCTCGGCGGCCGCGGCGATTGGTCGCGCGGCGGAAATCTCAAAGTGGTCACCACCAACCTGAAGCCCGGCTACTTCTGGAAAAACGGGATGGTCTACAGCGGCAGGCTCACGCTCACCGAGCACTTCCGCTATCAGAAAGAACCGAACGGTGACGAGTGGCTGAACTTCTCCCAGGAAGCCGAAGATCCGCAATACCTGACCGAGCCGTGGATCATCACGTATCACTACAAGAAGCTGCCCGACGCATCGAAGTGGAGCCCGTCGGCGTGCACCGCAAGATAACCCGCATTTTTACGTAACCGTGCATCCTGCGCCGGCTTCTCAAGCCGGCCGGCGTTGCGGCCCAACGGGCGTCCAGGCGGGTTGAGAACCCGCCGCAGGCCACGGGCCTGCCCCACTGAGATCCTGCCCCCACATTTCTCGCAGCAAGTGGGGTCCGCCCCATCCGGCTAGAAGCGGTACTTCATGGCGAACTGCAGGACGCGCGCCGGGGCGGTGGTCGCCGAAGGCGGCGTCGCGTCCGTCGTGATCGTGCCGAAGGTATTCGCGCTGCCTGTCGCGAGATTGGGGTTCCCGGGGTGGAAGCTGTTGGTGATGTTGAATCCCTCGAACCGAGCCTCGATCTTGTGGCGCTCGGTAATCGAGAACTCCCTCGACAGCGCCCCATCCCACTCCCAGAATCCCGGTCCCAGGATGGAGCTCTGTCCCAGATTTCCGAAGGTGCCAAGAGCGGGCGCGTGAAACGCCGCCGGATTCAGCCACTGAACGCAAGCAACCGTCACGCAGGATTGTCCCTGGTTGGGGGAAGCCGTGTTCGTAAGGATTAAATTCGGGCGCTGCGTGCCAGGGGAGTTCCCTCCGAAACCGGTGGCAGGGTCGGTCGCTCCCGTCACGACTGTGAGCGGCGCGCCGGACCGCGCGACGATCGTGGAAGCGAAGGTCCAGCCCGTGCCCAAGATCCTCGCCATTCTATTAGAAAATTTCGGCGACTGGGCTACCAAAGTGATATTCGCGTTCTGCCGCCGGTCCTGGGCGCAATCGCCTACGTCGAGGTTCCGATCCACCGGCCCGATGTTTTGGCCGAACGCCTGGTGAATGTAATTCGCGCCAGGATTCAGCAGTGTGATCAGGGGCAAGCCGATGCAGTGCGACCAGGTGTAATTCGCATTCAGGCTTACATTGTTTTTCAGACGCCAGGTGGTGTTCAACATCAAGCCGTTGTAACCCTGCGTGCCGCCGTCGTCGTATTGTGTGACATTGCCGAGCTTCGTTCCTGGAGTCGCGAGATTGAGGAGACGGCGCGCGTTAAGATCGGAGGACTGCGTGCACAAGCCCGGCGTCGCGAGCCCGTACTGACCTGCCGAGCAGGTACCGGGAATGTACACGCCCGGATTCAGTTCCACGGCATTCCAAATATGGATAATGTGATTTCCCAGATAGGTTGCCGAGGCGAACCAAGCCTGGTTAATTTGCCGCTGCAAACCCAGATTCCAGGAGTATTGCTCCGTCGTGTTCAGATTCGGCGGCACCGGGAGATAAGTCCCGAAAGGCGCGAACACAGGGTTGCTCTTGTTGTAGTTATAGGGGAACGGATCACCACCAGGATAGGGGTTATCCAAGTTGATGCCCGAACTGATGACCGTCAAACGGAACGGCGATCCGCTTTCGTTGTTGATCATCATGTTGGGGGTCATGAAATCGTGCGCAATACCGGCTCCGGCGCGCAGGACTGTTTTCCCGTTGCCGAACGGATCCCATGCGAGTCCGACGCGAGGATCGAAATTCGCCCAGTGCGAGTTAATGCCGGATTTTCCGATAAAGCCCGGATCGCCCGGATAAGTGAATCCGGGAACTGCGCCTGGAATCGCCGTGCTCCTGGTACCTGCGTAAAAACCGGCGAGGCTGAAATCGTAAGTATCGCCCTGCGGAAATTGCCCCGGGATGAAGGGCGCGAAATTCACACCGTAGTTCACCGTCAGCCGGTTATTTACTTTCCAGGTATCTTGCGCGTATAACGCGAAAAAGTTCTGGCGAAAATTCAGCGGGTTGGGGTTGGCCTGCCGGAGCGAGGAAACGTCGCCCAACAAGAAGTCCGACATGGTGCTTCCCGTAATCCCCTGGTTGAATTGAAATTGTCCGTCGGCGAAAGCCTGGGCCAAAAAGTTATTCAGGGCGCGTGTGTAATATCCGCCAAAGGCGAACAGGTGCGGCCCGTGGACGATGCTGAAATCGTCGTTGGCTCCGAAGCTGGTTTGATAGGCGAACGCATCCTTGGTAGTGCTTCCCAGCGTGAAGTCTCCGGTGACGACTGTCTGCAGGTAGTTCGGCACATAGCTATACATGTGAATCCCTACGTCGGGCGCGCCGAACATGTTCGCGCCCAGCTTCAAAGACGCGATGCGATTTACGGACGCACGCAGCGAGTTCACCATATTCGAGTTGAAAATGTAGGTATGGCCGAGGGCGAACGATTGGGCCTGATCGTTGAAACCGGGAGTGGCCTCGTCCAACGGATTGTGGCTCAGCGAGTAGGGAACCTCCAACTGCTGGTTAGTGATCAGATATCGCGCAAACAGCGTCTGTTTGTCATTCACCTGATAATCGATGCGAACGGGAGCCTGGTTGTCGTTTTCGTGCGTGATCGCCCCAAACAATGTTAATCCGCAGCCGTTTACGGGCGTCGGAAGGCGCGAGGCGATATTGACGGCGGCCGGGCTCAGGAGCGCCGGGTTGATCATGTTGGTGCCGTAGCCGCCGGTGCCGAAGGGCGTTATCAGTGTCTTCGTGACGCCGTTGTTGCAGGCGGGGGATTCGAACGTGGTGAAATTGCCCTGCAGCATTTGAGCCGTCGGGACGAATGCGACGGAGCTGATGGGCGTCTGGCGGACGGTCGTGCCTTGGTAGCCCAGGAAGAAAAAAAGCTTGTCCTTCTTGATCGGTCCGCCGAAGGTCCCTCCGAACTGATTGCGCTTCAGGCCGTCCTGCCCGGTGGCGAAGAAGTCGCGAGCGTTCGCGCCGTAGTTGCGGATGAACTCGAAGGCATCGCCATGAAAAGCGTTGGATCCGGACATGGTCACGGCATTGACGGTTGCGCCGGAATGCCCGCTGCTCGACGCGTCCTGCACGCTGGTCGAACTCTTGAACTCTTGCAGCGCGTCGGGGAAGGGCAGCGGCATGCCGGTGCCGTCCAATTCATTCAGGTGAGGAGCGCCGTCCAGATTGTACTGAATGCTTTCGATGCCGCCGCCGGCCACCGAGATGAGCGCGCCCGTGCGCATGCCATAGGTGGGAGACGGGCCCGTATTCACGGACGCCCCGGCGAGAGTGATGAGATCGGTGGGCTGCCGGCCGTTCAACGGAAGATCCAGAATGCGCTGGTTCTCGATGACGCTGCCGACGCCGATGTTACGGGTTTCTACCTGCGACGCATTGGCTTCCACGCTGACCGACTCGGTCACCTGTCCGACCGCGAGAGTGATGGGGATTTCGGGAGCGGTGCCGACTTGCAATTGGATACCCGTCTGCACATAAGTGCGAAATCCCATCTTCGTCGCTTCGAGCCGGTAAGGACCCAGCGGCAGATTGGTGAGAAGGTAGAAACCAGTGTCGTCGGCGGTCGCGGACCGTTTGAATCCCGTCTCGGTCTGAGTAGCGGTGACCATCGCGCCCGGCGCGGCAGCTCCCGTTTCATCCTTGACGATGCCGCTGATTTGCGTCACGGCCTGACCGAAGGCGGCGTTTGTAGCTAAGAAGCCGGCGATCCAGAGGATCGCAAAAAAACTGCCCGCGCGAGCGAACGCCCTGCGCGTATTCAGGCTGGTCAACATCGATAACCTCCAAAGACCTACGAGATCCCCTGCCGGAGCACGATCCAGCTTCCATCGAAAAACGAAATACCCTGAGAACAGCTTGGGCGAGTCTACCCTAAATGACCGTGGGAGTCAATGAGATGGCCGGAAAGTTGGCTACCCATACTCCGATCCTTAGCGGGTGTAGATTGGCGGTATGAACCCTTCCGATCCTTTATTCGCGGCCAGTCCTTTACGCGCCCCCAGCTCTTTACTCTCCCCGATGAGGGGCGCCGAGCACCGCACCGTCGCCGGCGTGGAAGTGGACGTGGTGCGCGCCGGGTCGGGACGCGTGAAACGCTTGATTTATCCACCGGGCTTCCGCTGGTCCACCCACATGAAGCCGATCGTCGGCAGCGGTTTCTGCCAACATGCGCACGTGGGTTTTCTGGCGCACGGGCAAATCCACATCCAATACGAAGACGGGTGCGTCCTCGAATTCGCCGCGCCGCAGGCCGTGGCGATCGAGCCGGGCCACGACGGCTGGGTGGTGGGCGACGAGCCTGCCGTGATGATCGAGTTCGATTTCGAGAACGAAACCGCCCGACGCTTTGGAATGCCGGACGCGCATCGCCACGCCTGAGTGAGATCGCCGTGCGCTATCGCCGCGCGGCTGTCGCCGCCAGCCATTCGACGGTACGGGAACGGAGATCGCCGTCTCCCGAGAACAAATCTCCAATGACGGCGATGGAATCGGCGCCGGCTGCAAGCACCGCACCGGCCGTGGCTCGTGTGATGCCGCCGATCGCGACCAGAGGGCGATCCGTCAAAGTACGGAGGCGGCGCAGCTCGTCGAGACCGACCACGGGATCGGGATTTTCTTTCGTCGCCGTGCCGAAAATCGGCCCAAGGGCGAGATAATCCACTGGCTCCGATGCGGCATCGCGCAGTTGCCGCTCGTTGTGCGTTGAGAAGCCGATGAGGAGATCGGGTCCCACGATTTTTCGCGCGGCTGAAGGCGGCAAGTCATCCTGGCCCAGATGCAGCGCCGCTCCCGTCAAGCGAGCGACGTCGGCGCGGTCGTTGACGACGAACAGAGCTCCCGCAGCTCGGCACATTTCGGAAACGCTCACCATGGCGTCCAGCATTTCGCGCGACAAAAATCCCTTGTGACGGATTTGCAGGATGCGAACTCCGCATTGGATCAGCTCCCGAGCGGCGTCCAGGGTTTTGATTCCGTGACGCGCGGCTACATTCGTATCGAGAATCGGATAAAACGCGGGCAGCGAAATCATAGGGAGCGAGAGGTCATATAGCAGCCGAGAGCACCTCATCCGGATGAGGCGTACCGCGGCGCGCGTAGCGGATCAATCCATCGGGTCCGATCAGGTAGACGGTTCGTTTCACGATCAGCCCGCGCGTATGGTAAAGCTCGCCGATTTTCTGGCCGCGATCGACCAGAAGCGGAAACGGCAGCTTGCTTTTCGCGCGGAATCGATCGTGGCTGGACGCATTTTGCGGATTGACGCCGAAGACGACCGTATTTTTCTCAGCGGCATCGGCCCAGCGATCGCGAAATTCGCAGAGCTGGCGGCGGCAGACGGTCGTATCGTCGCCGGGATAGAAAACGAGAACCACGTTTCGGCCGCGCAAGGCTTCGAGGGAAACGGTTTGGCCGTCCTGGTCGGGCAGCGAGAAATCAGGCGCGGGATCGCCTACCGGGAGCGGTTTTGAGAAAAGCCAAGTCATCCTGAGAAGCGTCAAGCCGCAGGCACGTTTACTCATCGTGCCGCAGGCACGTTTACTCATCGTGCCGCAGGCACGTTTACTCATTCGTGCCGCAGGCACGTTTACTCATTCGTGCCGCAGGCACGTTTCTCATTGTAAGGGTCGTACGCGATGGAATGGCCAAGAGCGGCGGGCGCCGGGAACGAAATGTTAAGTCGTCTGCGGGACGGCGGCAGCTTGCTCCACGCTGAAGCTGTATCCGAATCCGCGCACGCTCCGAATGAAGGACGGTCCGTTTTCCGTCTCGATCTTCTGGCGCAAGCGGAGAATGTAAACGTCGACGGTGCGATCCGTGACGGCACGATCATGTCCCCAGACGGCGTCGAGCAACTGTTCGCGGCTGAAGACGACGCCGGGGCGGCTCATCAGGAATTCCAGCAGGCGAAACTCGGTGGCCGTCAGCGTAACTTCCTGGCCGGCGAGACTGACGTTGCAGCGGGCGCGATCCAGTTCCAGGCTTCCGGCGCGCAGCACTTTGACCGTCGGCGCGGGGCCGCGGAAGTGGATCTTGATGCGCGCGATCAGCTCGCGAATGAAGAACGGCTTCACGATGTAGTCGTTCGCGCCCAACTCCAAACCGACAATGCGATCGGTTTCGGAGGCGCGGGCCGTCAAAAAGATCACGGGAATGTGGGCCAGCTCCGGATTCCCGCGGATGGCCTTGCATAGTTCCAGACCATCGACGTCCGGCAGCATCACGTCAAGGATGATCAGGTCCGGACGCTCGCGACGGCACAGATCCAGGGCTCCCCGCCCGGTCTGTAGTCCGGCGAACTGAAACCCTTCTTTTTCAAGGTTATACTGAACCAGCCGGAACAAGTCGGCGTCGTCTTCAATCAGGACGATTTTCTTCATGACAGCACCTGTTCCTAGTGTAACGTGCGTATTGTTACAAGAGAATTAACAGGAGCATGTTTCAGCGCGAGGGACGCGAGCGCGCATTGACAGTGCTACGCTCGGTCCTATGACGGAAGAGCACGCCGACGCCGAGTCCCGGATCTACGAATGCGTCGCAACCCTGAAGTTGAAGATCCCTCCCATGGAGCACGGCGCGTTGGATTCCCGGGTGGAGGCACTGCTGAATGATTCGAGCGCCACTACGGACGAGGTGATCGAGATTCTCCTTCAGGAGTTCGATCCGCCGCTGAAATGATTTTGAGTTTTGGGGCGGCTGGTGGGATTTGAACCCACGACATCCAGAACCACAATCTGGCGCTACTACCAGCTGAGCTACAGCCGCCGTAAGAGGTGAACACTTCCAGTTTAACATTGGCCTTAGCCTTGCGCGGGCGGCGTGTTTTATCGGTCGCGCGGAACGGCTCCCGATTCTTATTTCAGTCCGGCTTTCTTCCACAACTGGTCAACACGCCGGTGAACCTCCGACGGCATCGTGATCACGTCCGGCCACGGTCTGGTGAAGCCTTCGCCCGGCCACTTCTTCGTGGCATCGACGCCCATTTTCGATCCGTAATTCTCCAGGCGGCTCGCGTGATCGAGCGAATCCACGGGACCCAGCACAAACTGGATATCGCGCTCGGGATCGATATTGTTGAGGGCTCTCCAGGCGACTTCGTTGAAGTTCTGCACGTCGACGTCCTCATCCACCACGACAATTACCTTGGAGAACATCGCCTGGCCGAGGCCCCAGATGGCGTGCATCACCTTGCGGGCGTGCCCGGGATACGATTTACGAATCGAAACGAGGATCAAATTGTGGAACACACCTTCGGCAGGCATGGCGATGTCGCGCACTTCGGGCAGTTGCATGCGCATCAGCGGCAGGAAGATCCGGCCGATCGCTTCGCCCATATAGAAATCTTCCATAGGCGGCGGACCGACGATGGTGGTGGCGTAAATCGGATTCTTGCGATGGGTGATGCATTCGACGTGGAACACGGGATAATCGCCGGCGAGCGAATAGAACCCGGTGTGATCGCCGAAGGGTCCTTCCGTGCGCAACTCGCCGAGCTCGACGTAGCCTTCCAGCACGATCTCGGCGTTCGCGGGAACTTCCAGATCGACGGTTTCGCACTTCACCATTTCCACCGGCTTGGAGCGCAGGAAGCCCGCGATCATCATTTCATCGAGATCCGGCGGCAGCGGCAGAATCGCCGAGTACATGGTCGCGGGATCGGCTCCCAGTGCGACGGCGACGTCCATCCGATGGACGCCCGAAGTGGAACCCTCCGCGGCTTGCCGCCGGCGATAGTGTTCGGCGCCCTGTTTATGCGTCTGCCAGTGCATGCCGGTGGTGCGATGGTCGAAGATCTGCATGCGATAGCAGCCGCAATTGCGTTTGCCGGTATCGGGATTGCGCGAAAATACCATGGGGAGCGTGATGTATCGTCCGCCGTCCTGAGGCCAGCAATGCAGGATGGGAAAATCGTCCAGCGAAAAATCGGCGCGATGAACCACTTCCTGGCACGGTCCGCTCTCCACCATCTTGGGGAAAAACGCGCCCACTTCGGCGAGCATCGGCAGCATCTTCAACTTGCCGAGGATCCCTTCCGGCATGCGCATTTCGAGGAACTGCGAGATGCGCGCGGCGATTTCATCCACTGCATCGACCTGCAGGGCAAGCTGCATGCGCTTCCTGCTCGCGAAGGCGTTGATGAGCACGGGAACGTTCGAGCCCTTCGGTTTCTCAAAGAGCAGCGCGGGTCCGCCGCGCTTCACGCTGCGGTCGGCGAACGCGGTGATCTCCAGGTGCGGATCGACCTCGAAAGAGACGCGCTTCAACTCGTCGTTCTTTTCCAGGGCACGAATGAAGTCGCGGAGGTCGGCATAGGCCATAATCTTAAATATGACAAACAGAACGGCTGTGATTACGGGTGCGAGCCGCGGCATCGGGCTGGCGTGTGCGAAAGCGCTGGCCGCGGGAGGCGCCCGTGTAATCCTTGCCGCCCGGAATATCGAGAAACTGAAGGCGGCCGCGGCCGAGGTGCCGGGCTCGTCGTGGGTGCAAATCGACATGGCATCGCCGGATTCCATCAAGGAAGCATTCGCCCAAGCGGGAAAAATCGACATCCTGGTGAATAACGCCGCGATTACCAAAGACGGCCTGGCGCTGCGCATGAAGAAGGACGACTGGGACGCCGTGCTCGCCACCAATTTGACGGGGGCATTTCTGGCGATTCAACAAGTGCTGCAGCCGATGATGAAGGAACGCTGGGGGCGCATCGTCAATATCTCTTCGATCGTCGGCGAGACGGGAAATCCGGGACAGGCCAACTACGTGGCATCGAAGGCGGGATTGATCGGATTGACGAAATCGCTGGCGCAGGAAATCGCCAGCCGCAACATCACCGTGAACGCCATCGCGCCCGGCTTTATCGAGACGGACATGACGGCCGCGTTGTCGGAGGAAATGAAGAACAACATGCTCTCGCATATTCCGCTGAAACGTTTCGGCAAGGCCGAAGACGTCGCGGCGGCCGTGAAATTCCTGGCGAGCGACGACGCCGGCTACATCACGGGAACCGTGCTGAACGTCAACGGCGGAATGTATATGTGAGAGCAAGGATCAGAGGCCGCGGGCCGGAAGTCAGGGGCCAGGGGCCGGGGGCCGGGGGCCAGGAATTAAGCTTAGCGCAGCTCGTACCTTCAGAAGCAGTTGCGGATCGTTGCCGTCCAGAATGACGCCGTTTGGTTTCCAGCGGGCGGCCATGCGATCGCCGGCGAAACCTTTCGCGACGCTGATGACCGGAATTCCGCAGGCCGAGGCCACGTGGCCGCCGGCCGAATCATAGCCGACAAATAACTTGGATTGCCGGATGAGCGCAGCGAAGATTGCAAATGCTCCTTGGTGGGTGCGCGCTCCGCCGCCGCGACGCGGCGCTTTCAGGGACAGCAGAACTCGCTCGACGCGCTCCGCTTCCTCCGGACTTCCGCCCTTGTCCACGAGGAGCGACGCGCCGGTTTCCGCAAGCGCGTGCAGCAATTCGCGCTCGAAATCTCCGCTGACGCGTTTTGATTCGTTGTCGCCGACACCCAAGCTCACGGTTATGTCCGCGGGAGGAACGTGTGTCTCGCGCGGCGCGATATACGGGCGAGCATTCTCGACGCCGAAGACTTCATGCGCCCACCGCGCGGCGAGATCGGGCAATCGATCCGGACTTTCGCCGCCATAACTCCGGCTGGGAAAGAAGAAATAGCGGTCCTCCGGGCATACCGAAATCACTCCGAGTTGCGAGAGGCGGGAATCGGGATCGATTACGATTCCGTCTTCGATCCACAGGTTCGCCGAAGCCCGCAGACGATCCGCGAGGGACCCTCCGCGCGCATAGTCCACGGGAAAATGGCGCACGCGCGCATCGGCCTCGAACAATTCGTAGGATTTTCGCGATCCGGCGAAAAGGATTTCGGCACGGGGATACCGCCGCTTGGCCGCGTCGATCAGGACGCTGGTCACGGCGACGTCGGCGCCGAGCGTCACGCGGGAGAGAACGTAGACGCGATTTGCGGTGTCCGGAGGAGACGCCGGCGCACGTCCAGAGTGTTCCGCGCCGGATGACCGGAGCCGCGAACCTAATTCGGGCGCTACGCTGGCGATCACATGGGACATCAAGCGGTCGTAGACCGAACACAGCCGAGGCTCGAAAAGGTCGCCCAATCGCTCCACGACAATCGAAAAGAAAGCGCGCCCGGAGTCTTCGGCGATCGCGCGGTCGAGGAGATCCCCCGACCATGACTCCTTAAAGAGAGCCTCACTAGGCGAGGCCTCGCCGCGCAAGCAGCGCGAGAGCAGCTCGCCGCATGCGCCGCCAGGGGCTTCCGTAGGTGCGCTAGAGATACTTTCCAACCAGCAGCTCCAGCTTCTTGCGCGTCGCGGCGGGAATCGTCTTCGGATCGGTAATGAGTGCGTGCGCCAGCGCCTTTCCGCATTTGCATTGGCGTTCGGACGGCATGGCCTCAACCGCCGCCGCGATGAGTTTGCACGCGTTGGCCGCATTCTTATTCAACACGGCGATAATTTCGTTTACCGTTACGGCGTCGTGATCGGGATGCCAGCAATCATAATCGGTGACCATGGCGATGGTGACGTAGCAAATCTCGGCTTCGCGCGCGAGCTTGGCTTCCTGCAAGTTCGTCATCCCGACGACGTCCATACCCCAACTGCGGTACAGATTCGATTCGGCGAGCATAGAAAACGCCGGGCCTTCCATGCACAGATACGTCCCGCCCATCTTGGCGTTGATGCCCGCCGCCGCGCCCGCCGCCTGCGCCACTTTCGCGAGCTGGCCGCAGACGGGATGCGCGAAGCTAATATGCGCGACCAGTCCATCGCCGAAGAACGTGGAGACGCGGCCGCATGTGCGATCGAGGAACTGATCGGGAATCACGAAATCCATCGGCTTGTGCTCTTCTTTGAGCGAGCCGACGGCGCTGAGCGAAAGAATCCGCTCGACCCCGAGCGCCTTGAAGCCGTAAATATTCGCGCGGAAATTCAACTCGGAGGGGGAGATGCGGTGCCCTTTTCCGTGGCGCGCCAGAAACGCCACTTCTTTCCCGGCGAGCTTGCCCACCACGTATGGGTCCGAGGGCGCGCCCCACGGCGTATCCAACGTACGCTCTTCGTGGGCGTCAAATCCAGGCATGGAATACAATCCGCTGCCGCCGATAATACCGATCTTAGGGTTCATATAGAGATGAAGGCACTCAAGCCTGAATCAATTCCAATAGCACGCCGCCGGTGGAGGACGGATGCACGAAGACGTACAAGTGCCCGCCCGCGCCCTCCCGCGGCTCGTTCAAAATGCGCGCGCCCGACGAACGCAACCGCTCGACCGTGGCCACGAGATCCGAAACGCGCAGCGCCACGTGATGCAATCCTTCGCCGTGCTTTTCGATAAATTTTCCGATCACCGAATCCGGCTGCGCGGCTTCCAGTAGTTCGATGCGAGGGTCACGTAGGTTCACATCGGCTGCTCCCAGAGGGAGCATCGCGACGTTCACTTTTTCCACAGCGACGGTCTCGCGCAGGGCGACGGATAATCCAAGCTGCCTCTCGTAGAATTTCAGCGCTTCGTCGAGTGAGCGCACGGCGATTCCTAAATGATCGAGACGAGCGGGCGCGTCTCCCAGGGTCTCCTGTGGGGTCTCAGGCATGGGAAGGATCGCTCTTCAATAACTGGCGCGCGATGACCATCTTCTGAATTTCGCTGGTGCCCTCGCCGATGGTGCACAGCTTCACGTCCCGGTAGAATTTTTCCACCGGATAATCTTTCAAAAATCCGTATCCGCCGTGAATCTGCACAGCTTCGTTGCACACGCGGACCGCGATTTCCGAGGCGAATAACTTCGCCATGGCGGATTCCTTGTTGACGTCGAGCCCCGCATCTTTCATCCAGGCAGCGCGCGACGTGAGCAGGCGCGCCGCGTCGATTTCCGTGGCCATGTCCGCGAGTTTATGCTGAATCGCCTGGAATTCGGAAATAAACCGGCCGAATTGCTTGCGCTGTTTGGAATAGCGCAACGCGGCCTCGTAAGCTCCCTGGGCGATGCCGACGGAGAGCGCGGCGATGGAGATGCGCCCGCCATCGAGAATGCGCAAAGCATCGACGAATCCCTCCCCCACGCGGCCGCACAATTGCGACGCGGGCACGCGGCAATCGGTCAGGATCATTTCATTGGTCGGCGAACAGCGCATGCCGAGCTTGTTTTCTTTCTTGCCGGCGCGGAAACCGGGCGTGCCTTTTTCCACCAGGAATGCCGAGATGCCATGCGGCGCTGAAGTCCGGTCGGTCACGGCCATCACCACGCAAATGTCGGCGATCTCCCCATTGGTGGTGAACGTCTTATTCCCGTTGATGACCCACGTGTCGCCGTCCGGTACCGCCCGGGTGTGCGTGCCGCCGGCGTCGGACCCGGATTCCGGTTCGGTCAGCGCCCAGGCGCCGGTCCATTCTCCCGAAGCGAGTTTCGGAACGTAATGCCGGCGCTGCTCGTCGTCCCCGGCCACGAAAATGTGATTCGTGCAAAGGGAAATGTGCGCCGCGACGCTCAGCGCGACCGAGGGATCCACGCGCGCGAGCTCCTCCACCGCAATGGAATACTCGATGTAGTTGTAGCCGGAGCCGCCGAGGTCCTCGGGGAAAATGGCACCGAGCACGCCCATGGCGCCGAGCTCGCGGAACACTTCGAGCGGGAAGTGTTGCGACTCGTCCCACCGCATGACGTGCGGCCTCATTTCCGCTTCCGCGAATTCGCGAATGGTCCGGCGCAGCTGCTTTTGTTCGTCGGTGTGCCCGAAGTCCATGGCCTGAGGTTGAGAGACTCTAAACGATCTCTTCGGCTTGCGCATCCCAGCGGACCATGCGCTCCCGCTGGTAGCTTTCGACGGCCATGCGGCAGGCGATCGAAACCCGGAAGCCCGTCTCGAAGGGGCAATTCGGTTCACGGTTCAGGCGGATCGCATCGAAGAAATTCTGCATGTGGGCGTGCGGGACGTTCGTCGCGCGGCCCAGCATTTCGCCGTGCGGAGACGCGACCGTCTTCTGCGGCGCGTAGCGCACTTCGCTCGCCCGCGAGATGGTGCCCGCCGAGCCCAGCAGGTCCTCGCCGATTCCGGGATGATTGTTGCCGAAGCCGGAGGACCAACCGACCAGCATTCGTTCGGGCTGCTCGAAGGCCACCTGCATGGTATCGGGCGTTTCGCGGCCGTCGTTCCACAGAAAGACGCCGCCCGTCATGGAGGCCGATTCGGGGATTTGCAAATCCAGCGCGCGATACCAAAAGGCCAGTTGCTGGCTCATGTTTTCCGATACTCCGCCGCCTGAGAAATCCCAAAAATAGCGCCAATGAATCAAGCGCTGCGCGTCAAAGGGACGGGCCGCGATTTCGCCGAGAAACGCCTTCCAATCGACGTTTCGCTCGTTGACATCGGGCGTCAGCAGCGCCGGCCGGGCCCATTGCGGCTTGCTCGGCGGCGTGTTGCGGAAGTAGCGCATGGCGAGCGAGGTAATCCGCCCGAGGCGCGAGGGCTCGTTCAGAAATTGTTTCACGTCGGCCATTTGCCCGTGGGAGCAGGCTTGATGCCCGATCTGCACCGCATGGCGTCCGTTATCCTCGCGCCACGCCTTCCGCATGCGTTTGGCGTCAGCGACGGTAAGCGCGAGCGTCCTTTCCTGATAGACGTGCTTGCCCGATTCCAGGGCGGCGCAGAACTGCGCGGCGTGCAGATGGGGAGGCGTCGCGATCACGACAGCGTCGACGGAGCTGTCATCGAAGAGCCGCCGCGCGTCCCGGTAAGTCTTCGCACCGGGGAACGTCGCCGCCGTCACGGCCGCGGCCTTTTCCAGACGCTTCGTGTAGACGTCGGCAAACGCGGCAATTTCGACGTTGGGGCAGAGGCGAATCTGGTTGACCAGTTCCAGCCCGCGATCGCCCGCTCCGACGATGCCGACGCGAATGCGTTCGTTCGCGCCGAGCACGTTTCGCGGAACGGCGGCGAGCGTCCCGGCCAATCCGGAGGCAACCTTGCCGAGAAAATGTCTGCGGGAATCCACGCAATTTGAGTGTAGCAATGAAAACGGGGACCGACCGCTCTGTCCACTGCAACGGCGCCCATGAAGCCGGGAATTACGGGGGAGGGGACTGTCCCCTTTTTCGTATCCCTTTTCACGCTATTCGAGCTGCTTGTTGAAACGGCGCACGCTGAGCCCCAAAACGACGACTCCGAAAACCGCCAGCGTGAGCAATTGCGGCCACAGCGTGGAGACGCCCGCGCCCTGCAGAAAAACGCCGCGCACAATCTCCATGAAATAACGCACCGGGTTCAGCAGGGTCAGCCACTGCACGACTTCCGGCATATTGCGAATGGGGAAAGAGAATCCGCTCAGCATGAAGAACGGTTGAAAGAGCAGGGTGGTCGCCATCATGGCCTGCTGCTGGGTGCGCGAGATGGTGGAAAGGAACAAGCCGGCGCCGAGCGTCGTCAGGAGAAATACCAGCGCCGCGAAAAGCAGCAGCGCGAAGCTGCCGTTGAAAGGAACGTGAAATACCAAAAGGGAGGTCCCGACCACCAGGAGCAGATCCCAATAGCCTACCAACACGAACGGAAGCGTCTTGCCGAGAATCAGCTCGAGGGGGCGAATCGGCGTCACCATCAATTGCTCCATCGTGCCGATCTCCTTTTCGCGCACGATGGCCATCGCGGTGAGCGAAAGCGTTACCAGAGTAATAATATTCACCACGACGCCGGGAATGAAGTAATTCCTGCTTTTTAGCTCGGGATTAAACCACACGCGGGTTTGCTCGGTGAGGCGCGGCACGGGAAGCGAAAGCGGTCCGCCGTTGGACGTGGTTCCGCCGACCAGCCGGACGCGCTGCTCATCGTTCATCACGGATTGCGAATAACGCGCCACGGTCTGTGCGGCGAATCCGGAAACAATGGAAGCCGTGTTGGAATTCGTTCCGTCCAGGAGAACCTGCACGCTGGTATAGCGCCCGCGAGAAACGTCGCGGCCGAACCCGGGCAGCACGCGCACCACGCCGTCCACCTGGCCGCGGTCGAGCACATCCTGCATCTCGGCTTCATTGGAGGGCGCCGCGGCAACCTCGAAGTGTCCGGAGTTGGCGAAATCGGCAAACAGTTCCCGGCTCTGCGGGGTGTGATCCTGATCCATCCACGCGATGCGCGCGGTGTCGACGTCGAGATTGACGGCGTAGCCGAAAACCAGCAATTGGATCAGCGGCGGAAAAATAAGCATCCCGCGCATGCGGGGATCGCGCAATGCCTGAATGAATTCCTTGCGAACGATGGCGCGGAGACGTTGCCGCATGGCTCAAGCCACCTTTTCCCGCAGTTTTCGGGCCGTAAAGAAAAACATCGCGGCGCCGTAAATGCATAACAGCAGAAAATTCGGCCACAGCAGTTCGATGCCGGTGCCTTTCAGGAACACCGCTTTGATGATGTTGATGAAATACCGCGCCGGGACGATCAAGCTGACGGCCTGGATCACGCGCGGCATGCTGCTGATCGAATAGATGAATCCGGAAAGCAGAAAACCGGGAAGAAATGTAGTGAGCGTGCCCAATTGATACGCAATCAGCTGGGTGCGCGCCGTGGCCGAAATCAGAATTCCGGACGCCAGGGAACCGAAGAGAAACACGCAGCTCGATACGACCAGGAACAAAAGACTGCCCTTGATCGACACGTCAAAAACGTACACCGCCATCACCAGACAGATCGCCATATCGACGAGCCCCACCAGGAAATAGGCCGAGAGTTTGCCGAGCGCGAGTTCGGAGGGACGCACGGGCGTCGAAAGAAGCTGCTCCATGGTCCCGGATTCCCATTCGCGCGCGATGGTCAGAGAACTCAGATTTCCGGTGATGATCATCATGATGACCGCGATCAAGCCCGGCACAATATAATTGCGCGACAGCATGTCGGGGTTGTACCAAACACGCGTTTCTATTCCCACGCCCATTTGCGGGGGCTTTCCCGCCACCATGGTCTGCGCGTCGGTGCGCACGCGCGCTCCATAGTTTTGCACGACGCCTTCGGCATAGCCTTGCGCGATGGCCGCGGTGTTCGAATCGCTGCCATCCAAAAGCAATTGAACCGTGGCCTCCTCGCCCGCGAGCAAGTGCCGCGAATACATGGGTGGAATCACGACGGCCAGCAAAGCGCGGCGCGCGTCCATCGCTTTTTCCACGGGACGGTAGCTTTGGGTTTCCTCGACGATCTGAAAATACCGGGATCCCCGGAATTCGCGGACCAATTCGCGGCTCTGAGGGGTGTGATCCAGGTCATAAACGATGGTCGGAATGCGATCGACGTCGAGGCTCAGCGCGTAGCCGAAAATCAGCAGCATAATGAGCGGAGTGAGGAGCGCGGACGCGAGGCTGCGCGGGTCGCGGACGATATGCAGAATTTCCTTGCGCGCTATGGCTCTCAATCTTCGGTAGCTCATGCGGCCGCCCTTTCCTGCTGCTCGATCAAGCTGACAAAGACGTCTTCCATGGAGGGCGCAATCTTCTCCAGGGAGCGAATCTCCACTTTCCCGTCGGCCAGCAATTTGCGAATCGAAGCCATGCCCGCTTCGGGATCGCCGACTTTCACGTGCAATCCTCCGCCGAATACGGCGACGTCAAGAATGCCCTCATGCCCCACCAGCAGGGAAAGGCTTTCGAGCAGGTCCGATGTTTCCAGATTCAATAAATGCTCGCCGCCGAGCGAGCGCTTGAGTTCCTCGGGCGAGCCGAGAGCAATGGTCCGCCCCCCGTACATGAGAGCAATGCGATGACAGTATTCCGCTTCGTCCATATAATGCGTGGTGACGAAGATGGTGTGGCCGGCCTCCGAGAGCTGGTAAATCAGCTCCCAAAAGCTGCGCCGCGCCATGGGGTCGACGCCGCTGGTCGGTTCGTCCAGGAACAGAATCGGCGGTTCGTGCAAAATCGCGCAGCCCAGCGCAAGGCGCTGCTTCCAACCGCCCGAGAGCAAATTCGTTTTCATGTCGCGCTTATCTTCGAGGCCGGCCATGTGCAGCACGAAATCGCGGCGAGCGGGAAATTTCTCGCGCGCCACGCCGTATACTCCCGCAAAAAACTCGATGTTTTCGCCTACCGTCAGGTCGTCGTAGAGCGAAAACTTCTGCGACATATAACCGATGTTCTGCTTGACCCGCTCGGAGTCGGTCTTCACGTCGAAGCCCCCGACCATCGCGCTGCCGGAGGTGGGCAGCAGCAGCCCGCACAAGATGCGGATCGTGGTGGATTTGCCGGCGCCGTTCGGTCCGAGAAATCCGAAAATCTCGCCGCGCGTGACCTCCAGCGTCACGTCATCCACCGCCGTAAAATCGCCGAAGCGCTTGACCAGATTTTTCAGCCGCACCGCGGGACCCCTCATTTCAGGCAGCATTTCAAGCGGCATGGGCGGTCTCCTGTTCATACATCAGCGCGATGAATACATCTTCGAGCGAGGGCTGGATGCGCTGGGCATCGAACGGCACGAGCGCATGCAGGGCCTCGATCGAGGTCCGTTGGGGTTGCACAAACAAGTGCAGGTCGGCCCCCATCGGCTGTACCGCGAGCACGCCCGGCTGATGCGCCAGCGCTTCGCGCGTCCTGCGATTGTCGGGCGAAGTCACGCGGTAGCACTCCTCCTTCAGATTCCGTTTCAGTTCGTGGGGCGGGGCGCATTGAATCATGCGCCCCTGGTGCATGAATCCGACGCGATTGGCGCGCTCGGCTTCGTCCAGATACGCGGTGGTGACAAAGACGGTCAAACCGTCCTGCACCAGGGTGTAGAGAATCGCCCAGAAATCGCGGCGCGAAACGGGATCGACGCCGTTCGTCGGTTCATCCAAAAACAGGATGCGGGGCTTGTGCAGCAGCGTGCACATCAGCGCGAGCTTCTGCTTCATGCCGCCGGAAAGCTTGCCGGCGGGACGCGCCGTAAAGGGGCCCATGCGCGTCATGCGCAGCAGCCGGGCGGTCAGCTCCGTGCGCTCCTGTCCGAGAATCCCGAACAGATCGGCGTAAAAAGCCATATTTTCGGCGACGGTCAGATCTCCATACAATCCGAAGCGCTGGGCCATATACCCGATTTGATCCTTGACCACGTCGACATTTTTCGCGACGTCCTGTCCGGCGACAATCGCGCGGCCGCCGGTGGGATTCAGCAAGCCGCACAGCAAGCGCATGGTGGTCGTTTTCCCGGCGCCATCCGGGCCGACCAGACAAAAGATTTCGCCTTCCTGCACTTCCAGATTCAGATGATCCACGGCCGTGAGCGCGCCGGGCACCTTCCCGAAGACCCGCGTCAAATTCTCGGCGTGGATGATGACGCTCATAAGATGATGACCCTCACAACTGGATCTTCGCCGTCATAACTGTATCTCGGCGTCGACGGGCATATTGTTTTTCAACTCGTGCGCCGCATTGTCCACATCCACCTTGATCCGGTAGACCAGCTTCGCGCGTTCTTCCTTGGTCTGGATCTGCTTGGGCGTGAATTCGGCTTCCGAGGAAATGAAGGAAACGGTTCCCCAGTAACTCTTTCCCGGGTACGAATCGGTGCTCAACTTCACCTTTTCGCCCAACTTCACGCGCCCCAGGTCGGTTTCGCCGACGTAGGCCCGGAGCCAGGGATGATCCAGATCGCCGACCGTCACGATGGTGGTTCCGGCCGCCAGGACTTCACCGGCCTCGGCTGACTTCACCAGCACGACGCCATCGATGGGAGCGTAGATCTCGGTGTCGTTCAACTGCGCCTCGGAGATCCCAGCCTGCCCGCGAGCCTGTTCGATCTGTGCCTTGCGCGCGACCAGCTCCTGCTTTTTGCGCGCGAGGTCGATGCGATTCGCTTCCGCGGTTCCGAGCGCCGCTTGCGCGCGCGCCACCTGCGCCCGTCCCGCCGCAATATCCTCCTTCCGTGGGCCTTCTTTCACCAGCGCGGCTTTCTCGTTGGCCTGATGCGCCAGCGCCGCCGCACTATCGAAACGCTGACGGTACTGATCGAACTGCTGGGTGGAAATATCCTCGTTCTTATAAAGCATCTGGGCGCGCTCCCAATCCGCACGCGCCTGATCGAGCTGCGCTTTCGCGTCGGCGACCTGCGCTTCCGCCTGCTGAATTTCCTGCGGACGGCTGCCCGCCAGCAGTTCGTCGAGCTTCGCCCGCGCCTCGTCGAGATCCGCTTTCCGCGCGGCGATGTCACTCTCGAGAGTCGCTTCCTGATATTGAATCGAAGTGACCAACTGGTCGTAGTTGGACTGCGCGTTGGTGACGGCCGCCACATCGCGGAAGCGCTGGTGCTGCAGCTGTACCGGATCCAGACGCGCGATGAGTTGCCCCTTCTTCACCCAATCGCCCTCCTTCACGTTGAGCTCCGTCATGCGGCCGGCGACCTTGAAGGAAATATCGACCAGCGTTAGCTCCAGGTTGCCGGAGACCAGAATGCGATTATCGGGCTTGTTGAAGGTCCCCGATCTCCAGAGGTACAACCCCACCGCCGCGGCGGCCACGAGAATAATGATGGGCAATCTTTTTTTCATTGGTTGACGTAGTCTCCGATGGTTCCCGTGGCGGTGGCCAGATCCAGCCGGGCCACGTTATGGTCGTACAAGGCCTTCACCAGGTTGTCGCGGGCCCGTTGCAGACGCGTCTGCGCATCCGTCACTTCGACCGACGTCGCGACGCCCGCTACGTAGCGCCGGCGGGCCTGCGCCAGCTCGCTTTCAGAGAGCGTCTGGCCTTCGGTAGCCGATTGCACCTCCGCCGCCGCCGAATGCAGACTCTCCAACGCCGTGCGCACCTGCAATTCGATTTGCTGGCCGAGGTCGCGGGTACGAAGCTGCTCCTGCCGATATTGCGACGTGCTTTCCCCGATGCGCGCCTCGCGCCGCCCTCCGTCAAAGATAGGCACCTTCAAGGAGACTCCGAGCGTGTAGGTCGGATGCGCGCCGGCGATATCGCCGCCGATGGTTCCATAATCGGCGGATGCGCCCACCGATGGAAGCCGTTCATCTTTGACGGCGCCGAGGCTCATGCGCGCGGCGTCCTCGCGCTGCTGTTGCGTCTTCAGCTCGGGGCGAGTCTTGCGGGCTAGTTCCACCAGAGCCTCGTCAGCGGCCGTATCCACCTGCTTAAACTCCAGTTTATTCGTGAATTCCACGGGCGCGTCCAGCCGCAGACCGATCGCTTTCAAAAGCGTCAAGGCCGCCCGATTGCGATCGTTCTCCGCCCGAATCAAAGACTGGCGATCATTGGCGAGCTGCACTTCGGCACGCGTCACTTCGATACCGGTGCCAGTTCCCGCGTCTTTCTGCCGCCGGGCCAGCGTCAGCAAAGCTTCGGACAGCTCGACGTTGGCGCGCGCGGTCGTCCGATCGGCTTCGGCGCGCAGGCACGCGAGATAATCGCGCGCGACCTCGTCGCTCACCGAATTGCGCGTCGCGGCCGCATCCGTGGCGGTCGCGGCGGCGCTGATTTTGGACGCCTGATAGCGCCGCAAATCGGCCAGGTTGAAGACCGATTGCTGCGCCGTCACGCGGGCATCAAAGATATTGAACGGCCCGACAAGCGTGGGAATCGAAAAGCCGAAGCTGGGAGGGATGCTGATCTTTAACCCGTACGCCTCCAGGTTGGTCACCTGGCGGCGCTCCTGGACGGAGCTGTCCAGATCGGGAAGGAACGCGGCTTTCGCCTGGGCCTGCTGCGTTCTCGCCTGCTCGATGGATTCCTGCGCCAGAGCGACTCTCGTGTTGCCATCGGGAGCGAGCGCAATCTCCACGGCGCGTTTCAGGCTCAACGGCATAGCCGTTTGCGCACTGCCGACGCAGGGCGCGGCGACCGCCAGGATGATCGGCATAAAGCGCATGTTCGTTCGTTTCAGCACGCGCATACTAATTCCTCTCCCCTGTGTTCCCGGATGCCATCGGCGCACGGAAGCCCGCGGCCAGGAATTGCACCATGCGCGAAACGAGCGCGTGGCGGTCGACGGGCTCGATCGGCAAAGGCGTCATCAGCGGCAGCACGTCCCAAAAAGCAAGCAGGTGCGTCATGGCGCCTGCCGCAAAATGCAAACGCCAAAAGCGCTCCTCCGCCGGACTGCCGGGAAGAGCCGCCGCGAGGGCTTCGTCGAAGCGCTGCGCCACCGGCGCCAGATGCTTCTGGAAAATCCGCACCGCGAACAGCGCCGGGTTGGAAAACACCCTCCCGATCATCGGTCCCGCACTCGACAGGTCGGCGTCCAGTACCGGCGAAACGAACGCCTCGATGATCTGTTCGAGGCTCGGCGAGCTTCCCGCCGCGACCAACATTTCCATGCGACGCCGGTTCACAGGCTCCAGCCGCCGGACGATCACGGCCTCGATCAGACTCTCTTTGGATTGAAAATGATAGTTCACGGCGGCCAAATTTACTTGAGCCTCGGCCGTGATGTCGCGCAGGGATGTCGCGTCGAAACCGTTCTGCCCAAAGAGCTTTTCGGCCGCGTCGAGGATTCTGGTCTTGGTCCCAACAGGTGCCGAAGTCATACGTATGTTTAAAGCGTACGATCGTTTGTTTAGCCTGTCAAGTATAATCGAAAAATGCTTCCGTTCCGGCTCGTTTATCACGATGCTTATAATTTCCGGTTGCGAGGGCATGTCTACCCGACCCATAAGTATTCGCTGATCCGGGATCGTCTGCTGGCCGAACACATTGCCGACGAGTCCGATTTCGTGAGGCCAGAGCCGGCTGCGGATGAGGACTTATTGCTGGTGCACGAGGCCCGATGGATCGAGCATCTGCGCGAGGGTTCGCTCACGCATCTGGAAGAGGCCGCGTTGGAACTGCCCTATTCGGCCTCGATGACGCGGGCATTCTGGCTGGCCGCCGGAGGAACGATTCTCGCGGCCAGGCTGGCTCTCGAAGACGGCATCGGATTCCACATCGGGGGCGGCTGGCACCATGCGTATGCGGATCACGGCGAGGGGTTCTGCGCGCTCAACGACATCGCCGTCGCCATCCGCCGGATGCAGAAAGATGGCCGCATCGAGCGCGCCATGGTGATCGACGCCGACGTTCATCACGGCAACGGAACGGCGGCGATCTTTGCAGCCGACGCGACCGTCTTCACGCTGTCGATTCATCAGTACGCCAACTATCCGGCGGTAAAGCCGCCTTCGGACCTCGATATCGACCTGGCGGACGGCGTGGGCGACGAGGAATATCTGCGACGCCTCACCGACGGCTGCCATCAGGCGCTCGCGCAATTCTCACCCGATCTGGCGATCTACGTCGCGGGCGCCGATCCGTTTCAAGACGATCAACTCGGCGGATTGGATCTGACGTTCGACGGCTTGATGGCGCGGGATCGATTCGTGTTCAGTTTGCTGCGCGAAAGGAACGTGCCGGTCGCGGTGACGCTCGCGGGAGGGTATGCGCGAAACGTAGAGGACACCGTGACGGTTCACGTCAATACGGTGAAAGCAGCGGTGGAGAGTGGCCCCGGCGCTCGCATCCGTCCCTGAGTTGCTGCTGACGGGAGCCGGTCTTGATCGCTACCTCGCGAGCATGGGAATTGTGGTGAGCGTGCCGGCGGGAGTGGCGCGCAGCCCGATCGCACTGATTTTTCCGCCCTGCGGCACGACAAATTCGACCATGCCGCGCTTGTTCGCGGTTTGGGAATATTGGCCGGGAAGCATGAATGCGGTGTGCCCGTTCCCCGGAAGATCTACAGCGGCGGTTTGCAGCAGCGTGCCGGCGTCGTCGTAGATATTGACGGCAATGTTGGCTGCCGTCGCGGCGACGTTGGAGAGTGCGACGCCGGTTGTGAGCCCACCGGTGTCGTCGTAGATCAGAAGAAAGCTATTAGGCGTTCGCGTCTCGATCGGCACAGAAGCTTCCTGGCCGAAGGTGGTCCAGTCGAAAATCTCGAAGCCGCTGATGCTGCCTGTGGTCGTCAATTGCGCTGAGCCTGAGATACTCGGAAGGGCGGCGTTTGCTTGACTCTCGATCAACAACATCGCGCCGGCCGCGAGCGTCTGTCTAAGTGCGGAAGTCGTGATCGTCGCGCCCGACTGAGGCAGCGAGAGCGGAACCGGAAGCGGGCCGCCGTTTTCATCGAAAAAATTCAACGTGAACGAAGCGGCCGACGTCCCTGTGTTCACGAGTTGGAGGGCGCTCGTGAAGCCCCCGTTATAGGTGACGTGCGCGATGGAGCCGCCTACCGCGGAGGAACTGGCGATCGCCGGAACGGTGGTGAGTGCCGACCCGTTGGCGCGAATTCCTAGAACGCCGATCGATCCGCCGCCGGGATTCGCGGAGAACTGGACGGTACCCCGCCTCCCAGCCGTGATCGGATATAACTGGTTGAGCATGAATGATGTATGTATGTTCACCTCGACCGTAGCGGTTTCGATTTGCGTTCCGGTGTCGTCGCGCACTACCACGGCGATATTTTGTGTGGGTTGCGAACAACAGGAGAGCTCGGTAGCGATTGCAACGCCTGTTGACAACGGCCCGGTATTGTCGAAAGGTAAGACGTAGGAGGTCGCACCCGGAACCTGGAGCGGAACAGACGCTTCCTGTGATGTCGGACCATAATGAAAAATAGCAAACCCGTCGACCGCGCCGGCCGAAGCCAGCACAGCCGCGCCCTCTAGAAGCGGGGAGTTGGCTGGTTCAACCGCCTGCATGAGCAACGAAGCGTTGGGCGCAATGCTCTGATCGATAGTAGACGCAAGCACCGGCCCCGAGTTCGTTTGTTGCTGTGGAAACTCAAGCGGCAGCCAAACCGGGCTGCTCCCGGCGAACGTGGTTCTCGCGATAGACATGGACGGACCCTTATTTAGGTAAGTGAACGTAGTCGTCCACCCGCCTCCCGCCGCCAAATGTGGCATCCAGCCGATTTGAGGCGTAAAGATAAATGCCTGCTGGGCGAGCGAGAACGTTGTGCCGGCGATCGTGATAGAGGCGGAGAGGGGCTGGGTAGTATCGTTATCGGAAACGATAAATGTCAGACTGCCGTTGCCTATCCCGGACGATGGGCCGGCGAGCCTCACCCATGGCGGAAGATTATTCACTACCCAAGGACATCCAGGCGGCGCGTAGATCTGGATTGTTGCCGTCCCCGCGCTGAGGTCCTGGAATGCAATTCCGCCGGCGCTCAAAGCGTATTCGCACTGCACGATAGGTTGAGCCATTGCTGGCGGCGCCATGACGATGCCCGCTCCCGAGAGCGGATCGAAGCCGGCGGTCTCGATATCGATCGCGGTTGCCCAGAATACATTTCGCATCTGAGTCACGGTAATGGACGGGTTAGATTCCAGCACCAAGGCGGCGATGGCGGCGGCGTGCGGCGCGGCAGCGGAGGTCCCATAGAACGGGTTGAATGAAGCGAGGCCCGTCGTCACTCCATCCGCCGCAGCAAAATCGGGCTTGTTTAACACTGTGCCACCGAGGGTTCCGAACAGTATATTCCCGGGCGTGATTTGTGTTCCGTCTGGTTTGTAGAACATCCGTCGCGGTCCGGCGGAACTGAAGGATTCCACGAGGTTCGATGGATACAGTCCGGTGAATGGCCCGCCGCCCGCGCTATGAGCGTCGACTGCCGCTACGGCGAACCCAGCCGCCGCGGCATGGTGACCGAAGGGCGCGCCGTCGGTTGAAGGTTCAAGGGCCCCGTCCCACGAGTCCACGTGTAGCGCGCGCACAGTGGCGCCGGTATTTCGAACAACCACGATCACGTCGCCTGTGGTGACTAGACTTTGTGCGTCCTCAATCGTCTCTTGCGGATCTTGAGTTCCGTTCTGAACGTCCGTGGAGTACTCAATAACATTCGCGCGCGCCTGGTCCAGTATGAACAAGTCGTAGTCATTGCCGGACGCGCCCAGCGGATCCGACCAATTTAACGTATAGGTGGCAGCGCGGCTGAGGCCAAGGATGGTGGTCCACGGCGACGCAAAAGGACCGAATCCGTTGACATCCGTCCCGGGTGGAAGACCCGGCACGCCGCTGGAGCTAGCAAAATCGCCCTCCCAAACGCTAGTGACCCCTTGCCTTTCTATGCTGCCTTCATTTCCCGTTGAGGAAAAGTAGAAGACCCCGTTGGCCTCGACTCCGTTCACCGCCTGAGCGATAATTCCGTCCTGAAAAACTGGTTCCTCGGTATAAACCTCGTCATCGATGATAATGTTGCATCCCGCCGCGGCCAAAGCCTGAATGTTACCGGCCATTGCTGCTTCGCCGCCGTTGGCGGTACCGAAATAAAGCTTCGCGCCGGGCGCCAGCGTGTACAAAACCTCCAGAATCGCAGTGCCTTCGTCGCCGTTTCCATTTTGGCCAGGGAGCACGTTTACGTTCGGAAGCCTTCCGGTAGATTGTTCGAGTATTAGGCTGTCGACACCGCTCGATAAAACGCCGATCGTAACTCCGGTCCCATCGACTCCGTAGGTAGCGCGAGCAACATTGGCTTGATGCGCGATATCTCCCGAGGCGTCGAGTCCGATGAAAAAAGCCGAGCCTAACGCGCGCGAGAGGCCTCCCAACCCGGATCGTTCGTGCTTCCAATTGCGAAGAAAGTTTCCGAGCCGGCTGGCCACTTTCGGGGCACGCGATACCCGCAGCCGAGGCGATTGAGTTCGGACGGTTGCCTGGCTTGTATAACCTCTATCACTCGATCTGACTCGATGGACGTCGGGACGTCCGGCAAGTCGCTCCACCGCTAAAAGAGGGAGAGTCGCCCGCACGGCGCCGTAATTTGGATAAGAGGTGAGGATCGTGCCGTTTAGCGAGCGGATATAGTCAAGCAACCCGGGAGTAACGTCGGCATTGATATCAATCTCGACCCGATTGCGAGAATCCAGTCGTACGGAAGAAAAGATATCACGCGGCGTCGGGAAATCCGGATGGATCGGCTGGCCTTGTAGTGCCTTGGCCGCGTGGACAAGGTGCGAGCTTATTTTTTGTTGAGCGAATGTGCGAGAGGTCTTTTCCGCCAGCAGCGCGGCGATTTGCTTCTGGGCGCTAGGCGCAATTTGCTGTCCTTCTACCACCCACAGGGCCAGAAAGAAAAGTGCAACGATCTTCATGAATTCGAATAAATTGCCTTCGCGTGTGCTGAGTCGAATATGAAAAGAATTGTAGCATCTTATCTTCTAACGGCCTCGAATATCGGCGGGAAATCCAGCGGTAATTTCCGCGGCATCGCGAAATGCTATTTCGCTGGCGGCATGGCGGGAGCGTTCGCGAGCACGGCGTCTTCGAACGAGAAATCCGGTTTGGGAAAGTCGGCGTTGCGCAGGTACCACTGATAGGTTTGTTTGAGCCCATCTTCAAAATCCGTGGGCTTGAATTTGAGCATGCGTTGGGCCTTGGCGGTGATCTGCGTGATCGGCGGCACGTCGAGATACATGCCGAAATACATTTTGGGACCCATCGGATTCCCGCCCGCGCGGGTAAGGAATGCGCGCGGAACACGCACGAATTTCGTGGTTTTATGGCACACTTTCGCCAGCGCCTCGACGAGTTCCATCTGGGAAACCGGACGCGCGTTGGCGATATTGAAGGCGTGCCCGATGGCGCTCGGTTCTTCGATGGCCTTGAGGCTCGCGCCCACCAGATCCTTTACGTAGACGAACTGCATCAGACGCCGTCCATCGCCGGGCAGAATGATCGACCGGCCCGCGCGCAGGCGGTCCCAGAAATACGCTTCGCGATAAAAGGGATTGTGCGGTCCGTAGATAAACGGAGGCCGCAGCGTCACGACGGGCAGACCGATGCGCTGGTGCAGACGAAACAGGGCCCGCTCGCTCATGGCCTTGTTGCGGACGTACAATTCGGCGGCGTCGTCGGCGGCGAGCGCGTCGCCCTCGTGATGATTCAAGCCATCGCCGTAAGCCGCGACGCTCGAAATAAAAATGTAACGGTGGAGGTTGCCGCCGGCCGCGCGAGCGGTTCCTTCGACGTGGGCCGCGGTGGTGCCGCGTTCCCAGTCGTAGACGTGATCGAAAACCACGTCGAAGTTTTTTCCGGCGAGGGCGGCTTTCATGGCCTTGGGATCGTTGCGATCGGCGGCGATGTTACCGACGCGACGGCCGAGGCTGTGCTTGGGCTTGCGATGCAGCACGGAAACGCCATGGCCGGCCTTGAGCAGCTCGGCCACTAGGATCCGTCCAATGAACTGCGTTCCCCCGATCACCAGGCAATTCATTGCGCTGTGTCGATTTGAAAAAGGGGACAGACCGCTCTGTCCACTCCCACGTTTGCACGTGAATAAAGAAGTTTACGGGAGGGGACAGAGTCCGGAACGGACGCAAACAGAGCGTAGTCTGTCCCCTTTTTCAGCGATGTGTCAAACAACAGATGGAGAATGCGGCGCAAAAACGTTCGTCTTTCCGCGGGTTGTCAGTCGTAATATTCGAGCCCGAGATGCGTGATGAGATCTTCGCCCCGCATCCAGCGCAGTGTGTTTTTCAGCTTCATCAACTGAATAAAAATGTCGTGTTCGGGATACAGCCCCGGAGCCGTCATGGGCGCCTTGAAATAAAAAGAGAGCCACTCCTGAATGCCGCGCATACCGCAGCGTTGCGCGAGATCCATGAACAGAACGAGGTCCAGGACCAGCGGAGCGGCCAGAATGGAATCGCGGCACAGGAAATCGATCTTGATCTGCATCGGATAGCCCAGCCACCCGAAGATATCGATATTGTCCCAGCCTTCCTTGGCGTCGCCGCGCGGCGGGTAATAGTTGATGCGGACGGCGTGATAAAGATTCTCGTACAGAGCCGGATACAGCTTCGGCTGCAGAATCTGATCCAGCGAGCTGAGCTTGGTTTCTTCCTTGGTCTTGAACGAACCCGGATCCTCCAGCACTTCGCCGTCGCGATTGCCGAGAATGTTGGTCGAGAACCAGCCGTTGATGCCGAGCATGCGAGCCTTCAGGCCCGGCGCGATCAGCGTCTTCATGAAGGTCTGGCCGGTCTTATAATCCTTGCCGCAGATCGGAACATTGCGATCGCGCGCCAGATCCAGGAGCGCGGGGACGTCGGTGGTCAGATTCGGAGCGCCATTAGCGTAAGGCACGCCGCATTTCAACGCCGCGTAAGCGTAAATCTGGCTCGGAGCGATGTCGGGATCGTTCTTGCACAGGCCTTCTTCGAACTTCGCGAGCGTCGAATGCACTTCCGCCGCTTTGTGAAAAACCTCGGTCGAACCGCACCAGATCATGACCAAGCGAGTGGCGCCGGTCGATTTACGAAACTCTTCGATATCGGCGATCAGGGCCTGCGCCTTATCCATCTTGGTGCCCTTGTGCTTCACGTTGGGCCCGTTAATGCGGCGAATATATTCGGGGTCGAACACCGCGGACATCGGCTTAATGGCGGAAAGCGGCTCTTTCAACTGCGAGAGGAGCGAGGGATCGAGCACCTTGGCGTTCACGGCCGATTCGTACGCCGTGTCCTCGAAAATATCCCAGCCGCCGAAGACCAGATCGTCGATGCCGGCGAGCGGAACGAAATCCTTGATCATGGGCGAGCGGCCGTCGGTGCGCTTCCCGAGGCGTATGGTCGCGAGCTGCGTGAGCGAGCCCACCGGCAACCCGAGCCCGCGCTTGACGGCTTCGATACCCGCCATAAAGGTCGTGGAAACGGCGCCGATTCCGGGGATCAAGACGCCAAGTTTCCCCTCGGCGGGCGCAATCTGGACATTATCTTTCCCGGGCAATGCGGTGCTCCTTCGTGTGTGTACGTGACGCGCGGCGTTTCAATAAATTGCGGGGCGCGGGGCAGGAACTTGAAAGTTTAGGTTGCCTATCCTTCGCTATACTAGCATCTTATGGTGAATCGCGCGACTGGCGGCCCCGCCGCCGCCGTGATTTCCGCGGTCCTGGTGGACGACGAGAAGCTCGCGAGCGAGGAACTGTCCTATCAGTTGAAGGAGTTTCCGGACATCGACATCATCGCGACGGCCTCGAACGGCCTCGAGGCGCTGAAGTTGATCGAGGATCTGGAGCCCGACCTGGTCTTCATGGACGTCCAAATGCCCGGCATGGACGGCATGAGCGTCATCCGCAAATTGCGCGAAAAGAATATCCCGCTGCCGCATTTTGTGATGGCGACCGCCTACGACCAATACGCGGTGGAGGCGTTTCGCTGGGAAGCGCTGGACTATCTTTTGAAGCCGGTGGAAAAGGGCCGCCTGGCGGTGGCCGTGGATCGCGCGCGCAAGGCGATCGCCGAAAAATCAAAAAGCGCGCCCGCCGACGTGGCCGCGCCGAAGCCTTCGCTGCAACGCTCCAAACTCCTGGTGAAGAGCGGGCACCGTAACTTCATCGTCGACGCGCAGGACGTGGTTTACGCGACGATCGAGGACGGCCTGATCACCGTCGTGGCGAATACCCTGGAAGGGCAATCCAATTACCGGACTATTGAAGAGCTGCAATCGAACCTCGATCCGGATATGTTCTGGCGCGTGCACCGATCGTTCCTTGTGAATATCCATCGCATCAAGGAAGTGATTCCCTGGTTCAAGTCGAGCTTCCAGCTCAAGATGGATGACAAGAAGCAAACGGAAATCCCGGTGAGCCGCGTGCAGACGAAACGGCTCAGGGCGCTGCTGAAGCTGTAACGCGACGTGAAGCAAAGGGCTATCGAGAAAAGTGCCAGTATTCGGTCACGTTGGCTATTCCAGCAAGAAGGGCCGCGACACCAGCCAAGAAAAAACAGATTCTGCCAATGGGAGTCATCGTGTGCGTCCATGGACCGTGGCTGAGCCCTCCCCGCAAACGCGCGTCCTTTCGGAATGACGCCGCAACTAGCCCCGCCCCGACCATAACCTCGATAACACGCGTGAATTTATCCACCAAAGCATCATAGCTCCCAACACGAGTGAGGAGTAACCGGACCATTGTGGGATAGAATGAGTGGAAATTATGCTCTACTCGATTTGTCGCGTTGTCTCTTTCGAAATCGTAGCTGCTTACATACTACGCGTTTGTTTCGACGACGGAACGTCACAGACTATCAATTTCCGGCCGATCCTGGCCGGCGAAGTTTACCGTCCTCTGCGCGATCTAAATCTTTTCAACCAGGTGACCATCGACCGAGAAGTCCGTACTCTTGTCTGGCCAAACGGCGCCGATTTCGATCCGGCCACGCTGCACGATTGGCCGCAGCACGAGCAAGCTCTCCGGGAAATGGCACGGCGCTGGGACCCGGTGAACGCTTAAGCCGGGCTCAGAAACGGAAACGACAGTGCGCAGGTTCGCCATCTTCTGCCATCGCTGGATGGGTGTGGCCTTCTGCCTCCTGTTCACGTGGTGGTTCGTATCCGGCGTCTTCATGATGTACTGCGATTTTCCCGCGGTGAGCGATGCGGATCGCCTGGCGCACGCGCAACTTCTGGACGCCTCCCGCATTCGCGTTTCGCCCGAACAGGCTTATAAAGTCCTGGGCCTCGATTCCCTTCCGGATCAAGTTCGCGTCGCCATGTTTGATGGACGCCCCGCGTACTGGTTCGGAGCGGAACAATCCATCGTCTATGCCGACGATGGAACGATGCAGAAGGATTTTCCGCCCGAGTTGAATCTGCGCACCGCGGCCGCCTGGGCAGGCGCTTCCACGAAAGACGTCACTATGGAGGAAATTCGCGAGCCGGACCAATGGACGGTCGGAGACTTGCGCGACCAGCTTCCGATGTTCAAATATTCGTGGCCGGACGGCCAGCAGGTGTACGTTTCAGAAACAAGTGGACAGGTGATGCAGTACACGACGCGGGCGGCGCGTCTTGGTGCGTACCTCGGCCCGGTGGCGCACTGGGTGTACTTCACGCCGCTGCGCAAAAACGCGGCCCTCTGGAGCCGGATCGTGATCTGGGCGTCGGGCCTCGGGACGCTGATGGCGCTTTCGGGGCTGGTCGTTGGTGTTTTGGTTTACTCGCCATCCAAGAGATATCGATATCAAGGGGAAGCCACCAGTATTCCTTACAAGGGGACCAAGCGCCTGCACATGATCTTCGGATTATTCTTCGGCATTGTCGCATGCACGTGGACCTTCAGCGGAATGCTATCGATGGACCCGTTTCCGATTCAAACCGCGGGCCGACTTGCCGATGATCCTGTCGGCCGGGTGCTGCGCGGAGATTCCGTCGATCTTGCGACATTCGCGGCGAAGTCTCCCGAGGCCGCGCTCGCGTCGGCGCCTCCTAACCTGCGCGTGAAGGAATTGGAATTGATCTCGTTCGCGGGCGATCCCGCGTATATCGCTTTCGGCGATGCGCAGGCGTCGTGGGTTGTGCCCGTCCACGGCGCGCCAGAAGCGGGCTTCGAGCGCGGCCGCATTGTGGATGTGATTCGTAAGGCGATTCAGCCCGTTGGGCTTGCAGAGGTGCGAACGGTTTCCCAATATGAGGCGTACTATCTCGATCGTCGCGGCGAGCGTCCCTTGCCGGTGTTGTTTATCCTCCTGAGAACTACTGACGGCCACGCCGGATATTACATCGACCCTCGGACGGCCCGCGTAGTCGGCCATCGTGAGTCTGACGCGTGGTTCAATCGCTGGCTGTATCACGGATTGCATTCGCTGGATTTCCCCTGGCTCTACAATCACCGTCCCGCATGGGACATCCTGGTGCTGCTGTTACTAGCGGGAGGCACGACACTCAGTGTCACCTCGGCGATCATCGGCTGGAAGCTGCTGCGGCGAAAGATCGTCGGCTGACGTTACCATGGAAGAGTCGATGGCGAAACGTAAAACAACGCTCATTCGCTTTCCCCATCCTGGCGAAACTATTTTGGAGGACTACTTAAAGCCTCTCGGCGTCAGCGTGAATCGGCTAGCCCTTGAACTACGCGTGCCTGCGACGCGGATGGGAGAAATCGTCCACGGACGACGGGCGGTTACGGCCGACACGGCTCTGCGCCTGTCCCGGTATTTCGACACGACCGCTAAGTTTTGGATGAACCTTCAAACGTCCTACGATTTGGCCATGGCGGCGGAGGCTAAGGCGAAAGAAATCGAGCGGACGGTTCATCCTCGCGAAGCGGCATAGCGCATCGAGAACGATTCAGCCGAAAATCGACCGATTGACCACGCGCTTACCGCGGATGCCGGTGCGGCTCGAACGTGCAGAGCGGATCCGCCGCCAGCGGATTGCCGGTGGCCACAAACGCTCGCGAGCGCGATCCTCCGCACAGCGCGTGATATTCGCAGGCGCCGCAGCGTCCTTCGAATTGCCCGGGATCGTGGAGAGCTTGAAAAAGCGGCGCGTGACGATAGACCTCGGCGAGTCGATCCTGGCGAACGTTGCCAGCGGTCAGGGGCAGAAATCCGGCCGGACAGATATCGCCGGTATTCGAAACGAACACGATGCCGTGGCCGTCGCGGATCCCGAAGCCTCGAAATGCGCCCGTGCCCTTGATCTGTTCGCCGGTCATGCCATCCTGGCGCATGCGTTCCAGGGCCACTCTTCGATACGACGGTGCTTCGGTAGTCGCCACGATGAAGGACGCCTCACGCGAAGTGTCGTAGATCCAGCCCATGAGTTTCTCGGCTTGCTCCGGCGGAAGCGGCTGCAGCACTTTGCCGCGCCCCACGGCGATCAAAAAGAACAAACTCCAGCGAGCGACGCCTAGAGGCTTCAGCAGCTCATAGACAGCCGGCATATCCGGAGCCGTTTCCGCGGAAACCAGCGTATTGACCTGCAGCGGCATGCCGAGCTCCTGCGCCCAGCGCATGGCTTGCATGGTGCGATCGAACGTACCGGGGATGCCGCGGATTGCATCGTGGCGTTCCGCGGTCGAGCCGTCCATGCTGAGACCGAGGCCTTCCACGCCGTGCTCGATCAGCTTTACGAGTACCTCTCTGGTCAACGCAGCAGTTGCCGCGGGAGTGATGGATACCGCGATGCCCAAACGTCGCGCCTCATCGATCAGGTCATAAAGATTTTCGCGCAGCAACGGATCGCCGCCGGTAAGAATCAGGTGCGGGAGCGGGCGGCCGAATTCCGGGATCTGCCGCAGAAATTCCAAGCCCTCCTGGAACGTAAGCTCCCGCGGATGCGGCGCCGGAACCGCCTCCGCGCGGCAGTGGCGGCAGGCGAGTGCGCAGGCCTGCGTCATCTCCCAATAGATGTTCAACGGTGTTTGCGAGTAGTCGCGGGGAGCATGATGCAACGCCATGTTTTTCTGGGTGCATATGGATCGCCATCGCGGAGACGAAGAGCCGCCCGGTAACCCGCGCCGTTTCCATGACTTGCCTCGGCGTCCCGCTGCCAGCGTGCGGAGATTTCGCCCGCGCCGCCGCAGGCCGCTGCGCGAAAAGGCCCACCTGCATGGGCGCGTTACAATGGCAGGGCAAACATGCAGGTCGCCGAGTCCACTCACGCCTGGAATCAGTACGACGCCCCTCACAGGGACTTGCGCGAGTTATTGGAGCGGGTGGAACAGGCCGGGGAGCTGATCCGCATTCCGGGCGCGGACTGGAACCTGGAAGTCGGCACGCTCGCTGAAATCATTTACAACAAGCTGCAGAATAATCCTCCGGCGATCGTATTTGACGAGATCCTCGGCTACCCGCGCGGTTACCGCCTGCTTTCCGGGATGACGAATTCGGCCAAACGCCTCGCGCTGACGATGGGGTTTCCGGTTCCCTCGAATTCGATGGATGTAGTGCGTGCCTATCGCGACCGCATGAAAAAGCACAAGCCGATCCCGCCGGTGATTGTGAGCAAGGGGCCAATCCTGGAAAACATAATTGGCGAACAAGATATCGACCTGCTCCAATTTCCCGTGCCGCTTTTGCACGAAAAAGACGGCGGCCGCTATCTGGGCACCGATGATCTTGTCATCATGCGCGATCCCGACGACGGCTGGGTCAATTGCGGTACCTATCGCGTGATGGTGCACGACGCGAATCGTGCGGGAGTATGGATGTCGCCGGGCAAGCACGGGCGGCAGATTCGCGAAAAATATTTCCGGCAGAATCAGCCATGCCCCGTACTGGTTTCGTGCGGGCACGACCCGCTCCTGTTCCTCGCGGGAGGCAACGAAATCCGCTTCGGTTTGTCAGAGTACGATTACGCGGGCGGCCATCGAGGACGGCCCTTCGAAGTCGTCGAGTCGGAACTGCACCGCCTGCCGATGCCGGCGCACGCGGAATTCGTCATCGAAGGCGAGATGCACCCAGGAGACACGGCTCCCGAAGGACCCTTTGGAGAATTCACGGGATATTACGCCGGCGGACGCACGCCGCAGCCGGTGATCCGCGTGAAGCGCCTGTATCACCGCACGAATCCCATCCTGACGATGGCGACGCCGATGAAGCCTCCGTCGGATTTCTCGTATTCGAAGTGCGTCATGAAATCCGGCATGATCTGGGACGAGGTGGAACGCGCGGGTCTTTCCAACGTGAAAGCCGTGTGGTGCCACGAGTCCGGCGGCGCGCGCATGTTCAACGTGATTTCGATCCGCCAAGCCTACGCTGGCCATGCGCGCCAGGCCGGGATGCTCGCGGCAAGCTGCCAGTCGGGTTCCTATCTGGGCCGGTTCGTTGTGGTCGTCGACGACGATATCGATCCCACCAATCTTTTCGAAGTGGTATGGGCCATGTGCACCCGCTGCGATCCTTCCGAGGATATCGATTTCATCCGCAAGGCTTGGAGCGGGCCGCTCGATCCCCGGATTCCGCGAGGAACGACTACCAATTCGCGCGCGGTGATCGTGGCGTGCCGCCCCTTCGAGCGCATTCCCGATTTCCCGCCGGTGGCTGAAGCTTCGCCGGAATTGCGCGCGAAGGTGGCGCACAAGTTCAAGGATCTGCTCGCGCAACTTGGCAAGCAAGATCCGCGATCGGCGTAAAACCTTTTTACCTGAGCGGCTTCAGCTCGGGCTTCTCGCCATCCGGGAGAGGATAGCGGTCGATGTCCAGCATCATGGAAACGAAACAGTAGTAGCCCATGACGCCGGTGAGATCGACGGCGCCGCGCTCGCCGAATTTATCCACCACGGCTTTGAACGACGCATCGCTCACTTGACGGTCTTGCAGCAGTTCGTTCGCGAAGTTGTAGATCACCTGCTCGTCCGGCTGCATCGACGGGGGCCTTTTCCCGGTGGCAATGGCGTCGATGATCGCGGGGCTCAGGCCGGCTTTCAGGGCGAGCTTCTTGTGCGCCGACCACTCATACTGCGCGTTCCAGAAGCGTCCCGTCATCAAGATGGCCATTTCATTCAGCTTGTTGGGAAGCGTGGAATGGAAGCGCAGCAGCGCCCCGAGCTTCTGCGCCTGGTCGCCCACCTCGGGGCTGCGCAGCGTGACGTTGAACGGGCCATTCATGCCGCCGCGCTCGCCCGCCAGCAAATGGTCGGCCATGACCTTCTGCTCGGGCGTCAATTTATCGTAGGTCAATGGCTTGAAGCGGTCGCCGCGCAGGTGCAGATCGGGACTGGCAGGAGCTTGCGCGATGGCAAGGCTCGTAAAAATAAAAGCGCTCAAACTAACGATTTTCAGCCTCATGGTGTTTCCCTTTTCTCGCGCGCCGGTCTATGGCTCATGCCCGGCCCCGGCTTTCTATACTAACTCACGCGTGATAAAATTCCAGGGGACTTTTTTGAAACGCGCACAACGCATTCGCTGTGCGCTCGTAACTTGAAGCGCGCACAACGCGTTCGCTGTGCGCTCGTAACTTGAAGCCGCGCACAACGCATTCGCTGTGCGCTCCTGAAAAGCGCGGAGGTGAATCATGAAGAAACGTAGCTGGATGGCCGTGCTGGCGATGGCCGCGACGGGCTTGGTGCACGCGCAGACTCTGACCCAGGCGCAGATGAACGCGAAAGCTAAAGCTGAAAATGTTCCGGAGATTCCCTACGAATCGGTCCCCAATTTTCTGAAGCTGCCGCCGAACCTGTACCTGGGCGAAGGGATCGGCGTCGCCACGAACTCGAAAGGGCACATCTTTGTTTACACGCGCAGCCAGGAGACGCGCCTGTTCGAATTCGATCAGACAGGCAAGTACGTTCGCGAGATAGGCCAGGGACTCTACGGTTTTCTTTTCGCGCACGCCGTGAGGGTCGATCCGCAGGACAACATTTGGGCGGTTGACGAAGGCTCCAACATGGTGATCAAGTTCAATCCGGAGGGCCGCGTCATCATGACGATGGGCCGCCGTCCGGAGGCGGTGGAGGGTCTGACGGAAACGCCTCCTGCCGGTAAAGTGCCTCCCGCGGAACCATACCTGTTCAACAGACCTACCGACGTGGCCTGGGATGCCAACGGCAACATCTTCATCTCCGACGGTTACGGTAATTCGCGCGTGGTCAAGTACGACAAGAATGGGCGTTTCATCGCCTCGGTGGGAACCAAGGGGAACGGGCAGGGCCAGTTAAATCTGCCGCACGGGATCGCCACGGACGCGAAAGGCAACGTATACGTCGCGGATCGCACGAATCGCCGGATTCAGGTTTTTGACAACGATCTTTCGTTCAAAGCGATTTATGACAAAGTGGGCGCGCCGTGGTCGGTGTGCGTCACGCCGGGGCCGCACCAATACCTGTACAGCTCCAATTCGAATCCGGACAACGGCAATTCCGAGATCGGCGCGGTCACCGGCGAGATTTACAAAATGGAGCTCGACGGGACGATCGTCGGGAAGTTCGGGAAAGCCGGGAAGGAGCTAGGCTCGTTCAGCACCACGCACGCGATCGACTGCCGCAGCGAAAACGAACTGCTCGTTTCGGAAATCACGGCCTGGAGGGTGCAGAAGATCATTCTTCATCCCCAGGGCAAGAGCGCAAGCGCCAAATAGGAAATCGGAAAGAAGATCCCATGATGAAGAGCTCACTGAAGGTTTTCTTAAGCGCCGCGGCGCTCGCGGGCGCGCTATTCGCGCAGAATATTCCCGAAATCGCCTATGATTCAGCCCCGAATTTATTAAAAATGCCGGCGAATCTGTATTTGGGCGAAGCGGCCGGCGTCGCGACAAATTCGAAGGGAAATATTTTCGTCTTCACCAGGACCGGCGGCATGCTGGCGTCGGTCGGCGGATCGCGTGTTTTCACGCGCGGCGGAGCGCGCCTGTTCGAATTTGCGCCCAATGGGATGTATCTTCGCGAAATCGGACAGGGGCTGTACGGGTTTCTGTTCGCGCACGTGGTGCGCATCGATCCTCAGGACAACATCTGGGTGGTGGATGAAGGCTCCAACATGGTGATCAAGTTCAATCCCGAAGGCCGCGTAATCATGACGATGGGGCGCAAACCGGAGTCGGTGAACGTTCCGGCTCGCGAGGGCGGGGAAGGGGGCGGTCGTGGACGCGGAGGGCTTCCGGGCGCTGGCATTCCCGGCGATAATTTCAACCGTCCGACGGATGTCGCCTGGGATTCCGCCGGCAATATCTTTATCGCCGACGGCTACGGGAATTCGCGCGTCGCGAAGTTCGATAAGACCGGCGCTTACATCAAATCGTGGGGCTCGAAGGGCACGGGCCCGGGGCAGTTCGATCTGCTCCACGCCATCGCCGTGGACGCCCAAGGCAATGTGTACGTCGGCGATCGCTCGAACAAGCGGATTCAGGTGTTCGACAACAACGGCACGTTCAAGACGCAGTACACCAATGTCGGCGCGCCCTATGCGATGTGCATCTCGCCGGGTCCGCACCAATATTTATATACGTCGAATTCAAACCCCAGCACGTCGATGGAGAACGGCGAAATCTACAAGATGGAGCTGGACGGAAAAATTCTCGGCAAGTTCGGGCACGCGGGGAAACTCCTGAAAGAATTCGGCACCGTGCACGAGATCGATTGCCGCAGCGCGAATGAGATCTTCGCCGGCGAGCTCACGAACTGGCGCATTCAGAAGATCACGCTGCATCCGTAGAGGCACGCGCCAAGAACGGTGGGGCAGCCTCCCAGGCTGCGGCTGGCTCTCAGCCGGCCTTCGATCCTGCGAGCGGTGAAGAGCCGGACCGGGGGTCCGGCGCAGGCCGGGGGCCTGCCCCACTTGCAAACTTAACGGTAAGATCCCGAAAGATCCCAACGCGCTCCGCTAGCTGGACCGCAGATTCTTGTTGAAGAAGTCCAGCGTCCGCTGCCATGCGAGCTTCGCGTTCGCTTCGTCGTAGCGAGGCGTCGTGTCGTTGTGGAAGCCGTGGTTGGCGCCTTGGTAGATGTACGCCTGGTACTTGACGTGATTCGCCTTCAGCGCTTCCTCGAAGGCAGGCCAGCCGCCGGTGATGCGCTCGTCGAGCGAGGCATAATGCAGTAGCATGGGAGCCTTGATTTTCGCGGCTTCTTCCGCCTTGGGCTGGCCGCCGTAGAACGGCACTGCCGCTGCCAGGTCCGAACCCATACGCACGGCCAGAACGTTGGCGATTCCGCCGCCGAAGCAGAAACCCACGACGCCGATCTTGCCGGTGCAATCCGGGCGGGCCTTCAGCCACATCGCGGAAGCGATGAAATCCTCGGTCATTTTGTTGCGATCGACCGTGGCGAAGATCTTCGCGGCTTTCTCCTCGTCGCCGGGATAGCCGCCCACCGATGTGAGCCCGTCGGGAGCAAAGGCGATGAAGTTCGACGTGCCCAGCCGGCGCGCCACGTCTTCGATGTACGGATTCAAGCCGCGATTCTCATGCACGACGAGAACAGCCGGGGCCTTGCCGGTCAAGTTCGCCGGGCGAACAAGGTATCCCTTGATGTTGCCATTGCCTTTCGGCGAGGGCACGGTGACATATTCGGTTTTGATGCGCTTGTCGTCCTTGGGGACTTGTTGCGCCCAGGCGTAGTTGGGGCGAAGGCTCTCCCAGATGGCCGTTGCAGTCACGCCGCCGACGGCGAACTTCTTGGCGCCTTCCAGAAAGTCACGGCGTTGAATTTCGCCGTGGACATACTTATCGAAGAGGTTCAACAACTCCTGCGGGTACTCACTCGCTTTTTTGCGTTCCACGTTTGGGGGATTTTGCGTAGGTTCCATGAGGATCGCTCCTTTTCAGCGGAAAGAATACCACATTGACGCGGAGCCGCCGCCCTCAGGACTTTACGGTGTAGTAGATCAGGCCGGCGGTCAGAGTGATCATCACGACGGCGGTCGACCAGGCGATGGCGTTCTGCCAGATGTTGTTGGTGTACTCCTGCATGATGCGCTTGCGGTTAATCAGCGTCAGCATATAGAAGAGCACGAAGGGCAGCAGGATGCCGTTGGCCACCTGCGAGAACAGAATGACTTTGAGCAGAGGCATGCGCGGAATCAGTACGAATCCCGCGCCGCAGACAATGAGCATGGTGTACAGCCAGTAAAAGATCGGCGCTTCGGAAAAGCGCTTTTCGACGCCCGATTCAAAGCCCAGTCCTTCACAGACGTTATAGGCGGTCGCCAAGGGAAGGATGGCGGCGGAGAGCAGCGAGGCGTTCACCAGGCCGATCGCGAACAGAATTCCAGCAAAGCGTCCGGCGAAGGGCACGAGCGCCTTGGCGGCATCGGCGGCGTCGGTGATTTCGCCGCCTCCAGCCTTGAAGATCGTCGCGGCGCAGGCGACCACGATGAAGAAGGCAATGACGTCCGTGACAATGCAGCCGACGATCACATCCCAGCGGCTGAGCGAGTAATGCCGCCGGTCCACGCCCTTTTCGACGATCGACGCCTGCAGATAAAACTGCATCCAAGGCGTGATGGTGGTGCCGATCAGGCCGACGATCATGACGATGTACTGAGAATCGCCGTGGAACTGCGGCACCAGCGTATCGTGCAGGGCTAGTTTCCAATCCGGCTTTGCCAGGAACGCCGAAATCGGATACGTAAAGTAGATCAGGGAGAACAGGATGAGCATGCGCTCCACGGGCTTATAACGCCCGCGCACGACCACCACCCACACGAGAATCGCGCCCACGGGAACGGACAGATATTTGGTGACGCCGAAGACCCCCATGCCGGAGGCGAGTCCCGCGAATTCGGCGGCGATATTGCCGAAGTCGGCGATGCTGAGGATCGCCATGGTGATAAATGTGGCGCGCAGGCCGAACTCTTCGCGGATCAGATCGGAAAGGCCCTTGCCGGTGACGGCGCCCATGCGGGCGGCCATTTCCTGCACTACGATGAGAGCGATGGTAGTTGGGATCAGGGTCCACAACAGGGCGTACCCGAACTTGGCTCCCGCCTGCGAATAGGTCAGGATGCCGCCGGGGTCGTTGTCGACATTCGCGGTAACGAATCCGGGCCCCATGACGGCGAGGAAGGCAAGAAACCGGTATCGGAATGCCGACAAATGGGCAGTCCGGCGCACCAAGGGCTTTTGGATGGAGTGTTCGCCTCGCACGGGTCTCATTTGAGGCTACTCGCTGGAGCAGAGGCGAGGCAAGTTTTTTCCGTTACGAGAAGATTTCAATGCAGGTATTTCAGGACGGCCGCTTTAAAACTCGAAATCCAGAGAGAACTGAATCTGGCGTGCGCCGGCGCCTGCCAGAGGCTGCAGAAAGCCAGGCTGCGCCAGAGCGCCGAGGCCGAAGACAGAATTGATTTGCGTGACATTCGGGCGATTGAAAAGATTGAAGGCTTCGCCTACCAGGTCGAGACGCGCGGTCTTGCCGAACGGGAAGTACTTCAGAACCCGGAAGTCCATATTCGCGAGCATCGGGGTCTTCAAAGAATTTCGCGAGAAGCCCGGAGGGCGCGCGGACAGAGGGAATGCGTCGCTGCCGTTATCGACGCCCGTAAGAGGATCGACCGGACGGCCACTCTCCACGGTGAAAATGGGCGCGACTTCAATATGTTCGAAAATGCGCGTCAACAATCCGCGCTGCTGAGGTTGTGCCGTGTTTTCCTCGTCGCCTATAGGCAGTTCCCACAGCGCATTGAAGACGAAACGATGGCGCTGATCTTGCCGCGCCAGAGCCCACTCTGTCGCAAGATTGAAAGGATTCTGCGGCTGCTCGTTATAGTCCGATGCGTTATCGAAGGTCTTGGAGAGCGTGTAGCTGGCGGAGAACTCCAATTCGTCGGACATCCTGCGGTTCAGCGTGAAGCTGGCGCCCTGGTAGGTAGAACGGGCGGAGTCCTCCCATTGGTAAATGTCGTTGAACGCAGGGTTCGCTCGATCGGGTCCAAACACGGGCCCTGGAGGAAGCAAGTTGATATTCCGCGTCCGGGAGAGCTTCACGCCGCGGACGAATAGATACGAGGCTGTAGCTGTCAGATCGCGCGCGATCAGATGTTCCACTCCGAAATTGGCTTGCTGGCTATAGGGCGTAGCGAGCCCGGGGTCGGCCCGGTAAACAGAGGGCTTCACTCCCGGAAGGGGCGCGAGCAGAGGTCCCCCTAAAGCGCCCTGGAAAGCGGCGGCCGCGGCCGCGCCGTCCAATACTTGCTCGAATCCGAAGATGCCGTTCTTCTGCATTTCGGGATTCAAGCTGGCCAGCACATATCGGTCGAAGAAGATGCCATAACCAGCGCGCACGACCCACGTGGGCGTCACCTGGAATGCCAGTCCCACGCGAGGACTCACGTTATTGGCATCCTGACGAAAGGGAGAGGGGAGCTGTTCGAAGTCGTAGCGTACGCCGAGATCGACGGTCAGCCTTCGCGCCGCCGACCAATGATCCTGTAGGAACGCCCCGTAACTGGTCACGGCGTAGCTGGTGTTCAGACCGCCGAAAGCCTGGCGGAATTGATCCGGCGCGCCGGCGGCGAAATCCGCCAGGCTACTGAAAATATACAGACCGCCAAAACCGTCCGCGATCGCCGCGTCCTCATTCACGTGGTTCACGGTGGCTCCCGCCTTCCACAAATGATGCCCGACGTTGTGCGAATACGTATACGTCACCTGGTCGTGCGTCTCCGTGCGGCGGCCGTTGCCATCGTAGGGACGCCCGAAATCGACAAGCTCCGCGATATCGATTCCCGGGCCGGCCGCGTCATTCGTACGGAGCAGCGCCCTCCGGTCCGCGATCTGAAAGCGCAGATCGCCGACGGATTGTGGATCGAAGACGGAAGTGAGCGCTCCCACCACGGCGTGGTCCTCGATGAAGCTGCTTCCGCGCGCGCTGGGATCGGTGAGACCGGCTGTATTGAAGGCATCTCCCGCGTCGCGATTGTTGGTGAACGCATACCGCAGCATAAGGGAATTGCGCGGCGTCAGTTGATGGTTGACCTTGGCGGATGCCTCGGTTTCCATCCGCGAAGCGGGGAAGAGATTTTCGTTGATCTGGCGCGTGGACAGGCGGGGGAAGGCTCCGCCGGCGAGCATGCGATCGACGGCGCCCGCGACCGCTGGATTGATAAAAGAATCTTCGAGCGAGCGGCTATGCTCCTGTTCGAACGCGGCGTAGAAAAACGTGCGGTCTTTGACGATCGGTCCGCCCAGGGCGGCGCCCGTCCGATAGCGGTGGAGGTCGGGAGCGACGCGGTCGGTCTCGAATGGATTGCGGGCGTCCAACGCTCCATTTTGAAGGAAGACGAACGCATCGCCATGGATCGTGTTCGCGCCCACGCGGGTCACGACGTTGATGGAACCGCCGGAGGCGCCGCCGGTTTCCGCCGATAGTCCCGAGTTGACGACCTGAAACTCCTGCACGGTTTCCAGCGACAGTTCCGTGCGGCTGGAGCCGACGAATTCGTCGTTGTTGTCGAGGCCGTCGATGGTGATGTTATTGCTGCGTCCGCGCAAGCCACCGAACGTAAAGCCGCTATCGGGCAGAGGCCCCAGACTTTGCTTCCCCGGCTGTTGCGCCGAACTCGCAACTCCTGGGGCCAGCAGTACAAAATTCAGGTAATTCCGGCTCTGGACGGGCAACTCCTCGATGCGCTCGGTATCGACCGTGGAACTGACCGAGGTCTGCGCCGGGTCGATCGCCGGCGGCTGCGCCGTGACCGTTACTTGCGTGGTTACGCTTGCCGACGGCAAGACGATATCCAGGTGGGCTGTGGAACCGAGCTGAATGGTTATTCCGGCATTCCGGTAAGTCGCGAAACCGGGCTGAGATGCCGAGACCTCGTAGGCGCCGGCCGGCAGCTCGCTGATATGGAATACGCCCTCCGCATCGGAGGAAGCCTCGCGCGTCCGGTGAGTGTCGTTGTCACGTACGCTCACGGCGACTCCGGGAATGCGTCCGCCGCTGGCGTCGCTGACAGTACCGTCCAGAGCGCCGCCCACAAGCGAGGTTTGCGCCCAGACGCTGGCGGTTGGCCAGAGGCACAGGACGAGGATTTTGTCCCGGAGCATCACGATGGCAGCTCAATCATAACAAGGGACTTAGTTTTCGCACGAGCCGCCGAAGGGGGAAACCGGCCAGCGGTTGCCGCCGGTTCAAGGGAGCCCGGCCCAGACGATTTTGATCGTACCCCTGGGATAATCTTCGTGCAGCCGGGACGCTATGCAGATAGAATGAAGGGGCCACCTTGATGCCGGCTCAATTCGACTTATCTAAACTGAGCGTGCGCCAGTTCGCGGAACGGTTCCGCGGCGAGATGATCCCGCTCAGTAACACGTTCTCCTACTTCTGCGCATCGATGCCGATGTCGGAAGAGGACTTGAAAGAATATCTGGAAGAACCTATCGCGGCCCTTCCCGCCGGGGTTAGCGCCGCGCTGCCTAAGATCTCGATCTTCCTCGTCCCGTACCTGGAGCGCGGCGACGCCCTGGAAAAGAAGAAGGCCCCCGTGTCCTCGGCGGATTACGTATCCATCGAGAAACCTCCCGATGAACGTCTGTCGACGTCCACGCAATTGAAGCTGGGCGAGGAAACCGTACTGGCCTTCGCGCTGAAGGATCAGGAGGTGGCCGAGTATCACTACCGGCTGTTTCACCTTCTCGCCACGCTCATGGCGGACCGCCGCAGCGACGATGTCGAAAACCGCTACGGACGGCTGGTGCGCGAGGAAATCAGCGCTGACGTTCATGGTGAGGTCGACGAGCCCAGCTGGCGGCTCAAACAAAATTTACGCCGATCCGGCGGAACGCGCGCGACGCAAAGGGGCAAGGCGTTCAGCGATTACGCACGGCAATCCTTTATCGACACGCTGACGCTTTACCTGCACGGAATCTGCTGCGACATCGACGTCGATACCGGACCGCGCCAGTTACCCAGCCGTTATCTGCGCAAGCGCCTGATGCTGCTCGAAGAGATGTTTCCGCCGCCCAAGGGATACGCGGTTTTCCCGGAGCAGCTGGAATCCTGACGGAGAGCCTTCCGACGTGTGCGGCATCGCCGGATTCACCCATCGTCGCCGGCCCGCCGACGCCTCCCGCATCTGGACCGTCACGCGGGCGCTGACGCATCGCGGCCCCGATAAACAGAACGTCTGGGAATCCGCGCATGTATCGCTCGGCGCGGTGCGGCTGCGGATTATCGATCTGGAGCACGGCGATCAGCCGATGTTTAGTGACGTGCTCAATCCGGACGGGGGCACGGTGCTGGTCTTCAACGGCGAGGTGTACAACCACGCCGAGCTGCGCCGCGAACTGGAAGCGCTGGGGCATCGCTTCGCCACCCATTGCGACACCGAAGTGGTGCTCCACGCCTTCCTCGAATGGGATGTAGAGTCGTTTGGGCGCCTGCGAGGAATGTTTGCCGCGGCGTTCTGGAACGAGTCGCGGAAACGTCTGGTGCTGGTGCGCGATCGGATGGGGATCAAACCTCTGTATTACAGCGTCCGCGGCGGGGATCTGTACTTCGGCTCGGAGATGAAATCGATCCTGCTGCATCCGGAGATTCCGCGCCATGTAAATCCCGCCGCGCTCGATCGTTATCTCGCCCTGAACTACATTCCCGGCACCGGAACGATGGTCGAAGGGATCGAGAAGCTCGCTCCCGGATGTTGGCTCGAATGGCACGAAGGCTCGGCCAAAATAGAGCGCTACTGGAAGCTTGAATTTCACCCGGAACCTCACTGGGATTTGCCGTCTGCCGCGCAAGAGCTCGATCGCCTGCTGCGCGCCTCCGTGCGCGAGCACCTGATTTCGGATGCTCCTCTGGGCGTATGGTCGAGCGGCGGACTGGATTCGTCGGCGATTCTGCATTACGCCGTGCAGGAATCGTCGTCGCGCTTGAAAACCTTCTCCGTTTCCTTCCGCGGGCGGAGCTTCGATGAAACTCCCTATTTTCGCGAGGTCGCGAAACATTATGGAACCGATCATCATGAGTTCGATCTGAATCCCGAGGTCGACCTGCCTTCGGCGATCGAGGAATTCGCCACGTATTCGGACGAACCGAGCGCGGATGCGGGTGCGCTGCCGGTGTGGTTTCTTTCGAAAATGTGCCGCCAAGACGTGACCGTCGCGCTCTCGGGGGACGGAGCCGACGAGCTCTTTGGAGGGTACAAAACCTATTTGGCGGATCGCTACGCACGGCGTCTCCGGATGGTGCCCTACGGCATTCGCGCTCTCGCCGCCCGGGCCGCACGCTGGCTGCCGGTTTCGGACGAAAAAATTGGGCTCGATTACAAGATCACGAGGATGCTGGAGGGCTCGCTGCTCGATCCGGTGAAAGCCCATCTATATTGGAACGGAACCTTTGGTTCCTTTAAGGATTGGAACGGAACCTTTTCTGACAAAGCCGCCTCTGGTGGCTACACGCGCCGGGAGCTTTTGGCCGATCCGGAATGGCGCGCCGCGCCGATAACTCTCCCCGGCAAAGATGTCGGGTATCTGAATCAATTTCTGTGGCTCGACCAAATCTGCTACCTGCCCGACGATATTCTGAATAAATGCGATCGCATGAGCATGGCGCACTCTCTCGAAGTGCGTCCGCCGTTTCTCGATCACCGCATCGTGGAATTCGCGGCGCGGCTGCCGGAGGGGTTGAAGATTCACGGTACGCAATTGAAGTTCGTATTGCGGGAGCTGATGCGCGACAAGCTTCCCCCGTCCGTGCTGAAACGCGGCAAGGAAGGCTTCGACATTCCGGCTCATCACTGGATGCGTACCACGCTGCGGCCCCTGCTCACCGAGACTTTAAGCGAGGCGAACGTGCGCGCCTCCGGATTATTTTCGTGGGAAGCGGTCGAGCGAGTGATGCGTTCGCACCTCGACCGGCGTGCTAATCTCGGATATCACTTATGGGGGCTTCTGGTTCTGTTCCTTTGGATGAAACGATGGCAAATCGAGCCGCCATCCAAGGCAGCCCTGCAGGAGACAGAGACACCCGCGACGACCGCCGCGAGCGCCGATACGCCCTGATCGTCGTCCTGGTAGCCGCGGCCATTTACCTGGGATGCGTCGTCAGCCCGCCTTCGCTGATGGACGACGTGGACTCCGTGCAGGCGCAGATCGCCCGCAACATGCTGGATTCGGGCGATTGGGTGACGGCGCGGCTCGACGGCATCGCCTATCTTGAGAAATCTCCGCTCATTTATTGGATGATCGCGGTCTCTTATGAAATATTTGGCGTGCACGATTGGGCCGCGCGAATCCCCGTCGCGCTCTCCGCGATCTTTCTGAGCTGGCTGACGTTTCGCATGGGCGCGTGGGCGTTCTCGTTGCGCGCGGGCCTGTACGCGGGTCTCGCCATGGCAACGTGCATCGGCCTGTGGCTGTTCACGCGCATTCAAATTCCCGATGTGACGGTGACGGCGACGATCGCTCTCGCCCTGTGGGCGCTGCTGCGCGCGCTCGATGCCGAAGAATCGCGGCCGCGCTTGTGGAGCGCGGTGATGGCCGCGGCCATCGGAACGGGATTACTGCTGAAAGGCCTGATTGCGGCGGTCTTTCCCATCGCGGCGGCGCTGCTCTATCTCGCGTTCACGGGTGAGATCCGCAAACGCGAAACGTGGCGGCGTCTGCATATTTTCTCGGGAGTAGTCATCGCGCTCGCGATCGCCGCGCCGTGGCACGTGCTCGCGACGCTGCGGAATCCTCCGTATTTCGAATTTACGATGTTCAGCGGGCCGGGCCGCTATCACGGCTTCTTCTGGTTCTATTTCATGAACGAGCACGTGCTGCGGTTCCTGAATCTCCGCTTTCCTCGCGATTACAACACCGTTCCGCGCCTGTATTTCTGGCTGTTTCATCTGGCGTGGCTGTTCCCTTGGAGCGTGTACTTTCCGGCTGTAGCGAAACTGCAATTTCGTCCTGTGGATCGTGCCGCGAAAATGCGCCTGCTATGCCTGTGCCTGGCGGGATTTATCCTGGTGTTCTTCACTTTTTCCTCGACGCAGGAGTATTATTCGATGCCCTGTTATCCGGCGCTGGCGCTGCTGCTGGGTTCGGCGCTTACCGATGAATCCGCCAAGTCCTGGTGCAAGCACGGCCAGACCATTCTGGCGATCATCGCGACTCTGGCGGCGCTGGTCATCCTGCTGTTGCTCGGCAAAGTGTGGAATTTGCCGGCGCCCGGCGATATTTCGCAGGCGCTGGTGCAGCGTCGCGTGGCATACACGCTTTCGCTCGGGCACATGGGCGATCTGACGATGGAATCGTTTGCCTATCTACGGGCTCCGCTGGTGGTGGCGGGGATGGCTTTTGTGATCGGGGCCCGTTCAGCATGGCGAAAAAGTCAGGCCGGCGTGGTGATCATGATGATATTGTTCTTCCATGCGGCGCGTCTGGCTCTGGTCACGTTCGACCCCTACCTGGCGTCACGTCCCTTGGCGGAGGCGCTCAACCGGGCTCCGCACGGCCAAGTGATTCTCGACAACCAGTACTATGCGTTTTCGTCGATCGTCTATTACGCCGAGGCCTATCACAACCAGCGGTTTCTGCTGTTGAATGGACGGGTCAACAATCTGGAATACGGGTCCAATGCGCCCAACGCCCCGCAGGGCGTGTTTATCGACGACGCTCAGTTTCAGCAATTGTGGATGAGTCCTGAACGTTATTACATTTGCGTCGAAAAGCCGCGGGAGGAGCGGTTGGACCGGCTGGTAGGCCGCGAGCGGCTGCATGTGGTCGCCCAGAGCGGCGGGAAATCCGTGTTCTCAAACCAGTGATCGTCCCCTGCATTCAGCCATGCGCATCGTGATTGATGCGACGCCCGCCCTGGTCCGCAGCGCGGGCGTCAAGAATTACATTCATCATTGGGTCGCCTATTTGCGCGAGCAGGCGCGCGGCGACGAGATCCGCATCTTTCCGTTCCTGGACGATTTGGGCGAATTGAATCACGAGGCTTCGCCGGTGGGAAAAGCGGCGACGGCGTCGCGCCTGGCCTTCGTGCACGCGCTGCGGATTCTCGGGCCGGGGCTGCTGGATAAGGCCCTGGGCGATGCGGACGTTTTCCACGCGTCCAATCTGGTTCGAGCGGCGCCGCGGCACGCGAAGCTTACCGCCACGCTCCACGATCTGACGTCCTGGCTGATGCCGGATCGCAACAAGCAAGCGAGCTGCGAAGCGGATTTTCAGTTTGCCGATCGCATCCTCAGCCGCGCCGACGGGCTCATTGCCGTTTCTGAAAACACGCGCCAGGACGCCGTCCGGCTGCTGGGCATCGCCCCCGAGAAGATCACCACGATTCATTCAGGCGTGGCTCCCGAATATTTCGACGCGACGCCGCGCCGGCGCGACCGCCCGTACCTGCTGAGCGTCGGAACCATCGAGCCGCGCAAGAACTACGACACGCTGCTGGATGCCTGGAAGCAGGTGCGGCCCGCTTTGCGCAAGGAGTTCGACCTTGTCATCGCCGGGCCTCGCGGCTGGGCGCGGGAGGAAACATTCGCCCGTTTACGATCGGAAGCGATTTATCTCGGCTACGTCCCCGAGCCGGAAATGCCGGGCCTGTTCGCCGGCGCGACGCTCTTTTTATTCCCGTCCCTTTACGAAGGCTTCGGATTTCCGGTAGCGCAAGCGCTGGCGGCGGGCGTGCCGGTGATCACCTCGAACACGTCGGCGCTGCCTGAAATCGCCCGCGACGGAGCGGCGCTTGTGGATCCAACCGACGCGGAGGCGATCGCGGCGGCCATCGAAAGGCTGCTCGATTCGCCCGAGGAACGGACCAAGCTGGCGGGATACGGGCGGGCCAGCGCGGAACGCTTCCGGTGGGAGAAATGCGCGGAGCAATCGCTGGCGTTCTTCCGCCGCGTTATTTCACGCTAAAATCCCAGATCCTGGGATTCATCTTGCCTTCGGTGTACTCGATCAGCGCGTATTCACCGGAGTCCAACGGCTTCTCCGCCCAGATTTTATACAGCAGATCGGCGGCTTGCTTCTTGAAGGTCGGCACGATTTGCACCTGTTCGTCGACCAGGCGTTCCCTCTGCACCGTCATCACGCTGAGGTTTTCGACGACGCGGGAGTCCTTCTTGAGCGTCAATTTTGCGATGCCGAAGCGTTCGTCATCCGCCAGACGAAAATAAAATTGCGGCTCGTGCCCGTCCACGGTGTTGGAGGAGGTTACTCCGTCGAGCTCGACGGTGGATTTGCCCGCGAGCGGCACCGGCGCCAAAATCCTCAGCACCTGGCGTTTCGTGTTGGTGACGATTCTCGGCTCGGCAAGTTTGATCGGTTCGAGTTTGTCGCCGCGCAAATAGTAAACACCGGTCTCGGCGGGAACCTTTGCCACCTCTTCCTGCATGGCGCGAATCGCGGCATCTTCCTCGGCCACGATTTTGGTTTCCTGCTGGATGACCGCCTGCTGCTGGGCGGCTTCCTTCCTGGTGCGGTCCAGATCGACCAGTTCCAGCGGAATTTCCTCCCAGTCGCCGCGCTCCGTGGAGTAGTAGCGCACGCGATCCTGCTGGACCTGGTATTCGCGGACCAGTTGATAATCGCCGTCCTTGAGATAGAGGCGGTCGGCGGCAGACGCCATCGCCGCCAGCACTCCCGCGATCAAAACCAACTGGATACTGCGTGTCATAAAACAACAGGCTACCGCCGGACATTTCCACGCGCCTACTCGCTATTATGAGTCATCATGCGTCCCCAGGTTGCGCGTCGCGCCCCATCTCGCGTTGAAGGCTGGAACCGGATCTTCTGATTTCCCGTGCGCATCGGCATCCATACTTCGATTTCGAAATCCCTGGAGCACTCGGCATTGAAAGCCGCCGAACTCGGCGCGAACACGTTTCAGATCTTTTCGGCGAGCCCCCGTCAATGGAAAGCGTCCCCTCCGAGCGAACCGGCCATCGCACTTTTGAGCCGTGCGCGAGAAAAGCATGATCTGACACCGCTCGTCATTCACGATAACTACCTGATCAATCTGGCATCCGCGGACCTGGTGGTGAGGCAAAAATCGGTGGAAGCGTTTCGCGGGGAACTGCAGCGTGCGATCGCGATTGGCGCGGAGTTTTTAGTGGCTCATCCCGGAAACTACAAAGGACAGACGTGCGAGCAGGGGATTCTGGCACTCCTCGAAGGACTGGGCGCGGCCGCCGCTGGATTGAAGTACGGCAAACTCATGCTGCTGGTCGAAGGGACCGTCGGGGCGGGTGCGCAAATCGGAGGGCGATTCGAAGAACTGTCCACCATTCGCGAATTTGCGCCGCGATTCACCGATCTTCCCATTGGGTTTTGCCTGGATACTTGCCATCTGCTCGCCTCGGGGCACGACATCGCGAGCCCGCTCGGATTGAAACGAACCGTCGCCGAAATTGAGCGGGTTCTCGGCATGGAGAACGTCCATGTGATTCACGCCAACGATTCGAAGGCTCCGCTTGGTTCTCACATCGACCGGCACCAGAACATCGGCGAAGGCTATATTGGTCTTGACGGGTTTCGTCGCATCCTCACCCACCCGAAGCTTCGCGGAAAAGCCTTCATTTTAGAAACGCCGGTGGATAAAGACGGCGACGACAAAAGGAACGTCGATACACTCAAGCAGCTTTCGCGGGGCAGCGCACAGGGCGGGAATAACGCGGAAGTGAACAAAACGGCGCGCTCCGTTATGCGCGACAAAAAATGGAAACCATCTACGACCACAATCAAATCGAGCTGAAGTGGGAAGATCGCTGGCGGAAGGACGCGAATTTATACCGCGCCAGTGCGGGTACCGAAGCGCCTAAATATTACGTCGTCGAAATGTTCCCCTACCCGAGCGGACGCCTGCATATGGGTCACGTGCGGAATTACTCGATCGGCGATGCACTCGCCCGTTACATGTGGATGCGCGGCTACAACGTGCTCCACCCCATCGGCTGGGACGCGTTCGGATTGCCGGCCGAAAACGCGGCGATCCAGCGCAAGATGCATCCGCAGGATTGGACACGCTCCAACATCCAAGAGATGAAGCGCCAGATGCACCGCATGGGCTTCGCCTATGACTGGTCGCTGGAAATCGCCACTTGCGAACCCGAATATTATCGCTGGAATCAGTGGTTCTTCCTCAAAATGTTCGAGCGGGGACTGGCCTATCGAAAAAAAGCGCTGGTCAACTGGTGTCCGGAATGCGCCACCGTGCTGGCGAATGAGCAAGTCATCGACGGCTGCTGCTGGCGTCACGAATCCACGCCCGTCGAGCAGCGCGCGCTCGAACAATGGTTTTTGAAAATCACGGATTATGCAGACGAGCTGCTGCGCGACACGTACGATCGGCTCGCGGGTGGATGGCCGGAACGCGTGCTCGCGATGCAGCGCAACTGGATCGGGCGCAGCGAGGGTTCCGAGATCGACTTCGCTGTCGAGCGACCTGGCAGCGACGAAGGAGCGGTTCAAGAAAAGATTCGCGTCTTTACAACCCGCGTGGACACGATCTACGGAGCTACCTGCGTGATCCTCGCGCCGGAGCATCCGATAGCGCAAGCGCTGCTCGATGAAGCAGGCCGCGCGAAAGCCAAACGGCTCATTGACGTTCGTAAGCAAGAGGGACCGGCCGATTTGATCAAAGACGGAGCGTTCACCGGGCATTATGCGATCAATCCCTACAGCGGCGAAAAGGTGCCCATCTGGATCGGCAACTTCGTGCTGATGGACTACGGCACCGGGGCGATTATGGCCGTTCCCGCGCACGACGAACGCGACTTCGATTTCTGCACGACGTTTGGCATTCCCATCCGTTCCGTGATTCGTCCTGCGGACGGAGCGCTCGACGAAAATCCAAAGGCCGCGTTTACCGACGATGGCGTCACCGAAAAATCGGGCCAGTTTTCCGGCCTTCCCAGCGAGGAAGCCCGCCGCGTCATGAATCGTTACGCCGAGGAAAAGGGCTTCGGCAAAGCGGCCATTACATTTCGCATCAAGGATTGGGGCATTTCGCGGCAGCGCTATTGGGGCACGCCGATTCCGATGATCCACTGCCCGAAATGCGGCCTGGTTCCGGTTCCCGAGAAGGACCTTCCCGTAACGCTGCCCTATAACGTTAAATTTACGGGGAAAGGCCGCTCGCCTTTGGCTGAGGTGCCCGAATTCATGAACGTGAAGTGTCCTCAGTGTGGGACCGAGGCCCAGCGCGAAAGCGACACCATGGATACATTCGTCGATTCGTCCTGGTATTTCTACCGCTATTGCGATCCGCATAACGATCGCGCGCCGTTCGAAAGCGCGGAGATCAAGAAATGGTTTCCGATCGACCAGTACATCGGCGGCGTCACGCACGCGATTCTGCACCTGATCTACTCGCGCTTCTTTACGAAGGTCATGCGCGATCTCGGGTTGATCGAGAATTCCGAGCCCGCGCAGAATCTATTCACCCAGGGCATGGTGTTAGGTACAGATGGTTCGGCGATGTCGAAATCCAAGGGCAACGTGATCGACCCTGAGGAGATGGTCGGCAAATACGGTGCGGACACGTGCCGCCTATTTGTCCTGTTCGCGGCCCCTCCTGAAAAGGACATGCCGTGGATCGAATCGAGCGTCGGCGGACAACGGCGTTTTCTGGAGCGCGTGTGGCGATTTGTTACCCGCAACGTTGCTCGTTCAGCCGATGACGAATGGGTCGCCGCCGAAGGCAGTTCCGATGCCGATAAACGAGCACTCCGCAAGCTGCATCAGACGATTCGCAAAGTGACGGAAGACTTCAATAATCGCTGGCACTTCAACACGTCCATTGCGGCGCTGATGGAGCTAATCAATACTTTGTACGAAGAAGAAGCCTCGCTTTCGCGCGCGGCACTCGACCAGATCCTGCCCGATCTGACGTTGCTGCTCGCACCCTTCGCTCCGTTCATCGCCGAAGAACTGTGGGAGCAACTCGGCCGAACGGGCCCGGTCTTCCGCCAGCCGTGGCCGAAGTGGAACGAAGAGCTCGCGAAAGAAGATCTACTGGAGATCCCCGTGCAGGTCAACGGCAAGCTGCGTGCGCGGATTGCCGTGCCGGTTGGAACTCCACAGGCGGAGCTGGAATCGCTGGCTCAAGCCGATGCCAAAGTACGGACATTCCTCGAAGGGAAGCAGGTTGTGAAGGTCGTCGTGGTGCCGGATAAGCTTGTAAATATCGTGGTACGTTGAGAATTATGCCCACCGGGACGCTGATCTCCGTAGAAGAGTATCTGGCGACGAGCTATCGGCCGGATTGCGACTACGTGGACGGGCGCATCGAGGAGCGTAACTTGGGCGAATTCGATCACAGCAGCCTGCAGACGGCGATTGCCATCTATCTCGGTTCCCGGCAGAAACAGCTTGGGATTACCGTCGTTGTCGAGCAGCGGGTCCAAGTCAGTGCGACGCGGTTCCGGATTCCCGATGTCTGCGTTGTCCTCGGCAAGACCAACGAACAAATCTTCCGCACGCCGCCTTTTCTGTGCATTGAGATCCTGTCGCCTGAGGATCGCATGTCTCGTGTCGAGCAACGCATCGGTGATTACCTCCAGATGGGCGTTCGTTACGTTTGGCTTCTGGAGCCGTCGTTGCGGATTGCTTACGAGGCTACAGTCGAAACCGGCCTTCGTGAGGTGAAAGCCGCGTCCCTTAAGACTGAAAACCCAACGCTTGAACTGCCGCTCGCCGAAGTCTTTTCCTAGACGTTTTTCTCATTTCTGCCCGATCCAGGTGTAGTGTCCCGGTGGGATGCCCGATGCGGGATGCCCGATAATGATAGGAGGGCTATGTCAGAAGAGATGAGCCATGTCTGAGGAGCTCGCGATACGCACCGTCGGCGTCACCAAGAAGTATCGTTCCGGCGATCACGAACTGGTGGTTTTTGCGGACATTAACCTGGAAGTGGCCCGTGGTGAGAAGCTTGCGCTGGTTGGCGAATCGGGAGCCGGGAAAAGCACACTCCTGCACCTTTTGGGCGGGTTGGACAGGGTTACGGAGGGTGCGATATACTTCGGTCAGAATGACATTTGTAAGCTTTCGGGGGACCAGCTATCCGAGTTCCGCAACCGGGAGCTTGGTTATGTCTGGCAGATCCAGTCTTTGCTGGCCGAATTTACGGCGCTTGAGAATGTGATGATGCCCCTGCTGATACGCGGCCAAAGCCGGGACCAGGCGGAGCCCGTATCCATGGCGCGGCTCGACGAAGTGGGCCTGCGGAATAGGGCGGCGCATCGCGCCGGGGAGCTTTCTGGAGGCGAACAACAGCGCGTGGTGTTGGCGCGCGCCCTCACCGGCGACCCCAGCGTGTTGCTGGCGGATGAGCCCACCGGCAGCCTCGACTACCGCACGGGGGAGATGATTATGAGCCTGCTCGACGAGTTGCACCGGTCGCGGCGGCTCACCTCGATTCACGTCACGCACAATTTGAATTTTGCGCGCCGGGCCGACAGGGCCGTCGCGCTGGAGCGGGGGCAACTGGTACCAGCCATGCTGTCCTCCGCGGAAGGTCGCCAACATGTTTGAACGTTATACCGAAAAGGCCCGCCGGGTGATTTTTTTCGCGCGCTACGAGGCGAGCCAGTTCGGCAGCCCGTGCATCGAGACCGAGCACTTGCTGCTCGGCTTGCTGCGCGAAGACAAGGCTTTAGCCAACCGCTTCCTGCGCTCGAGCGCGTCCGTCGATTCCATCCGCAAGCAGATTGAAGCGCACACCACGATGCGCGAGAAGGTTTCCACCTCCGTCGATCTGCCGCTGAGCCACGAATGCAAGCGCGTGCTCGCCTACGGTGCCGAGGAAGCCGAGCGCCTGAGCCACAAGCACATCGGAACCGAGCACCTTCTGCTCGGGCTTCTGCGCGAGGAAAAATGTTTCGCCGCCGACATTCTACATGAGCGCGGATTGCGGCTTTCGCAGGTGCGCGAGGAGATCGCGCGATCAAGTTCCGAGAAGATGTCCTCCAACCGTCCCAAGGAAAGTTCGCTGCTGAGCGAGTTCAGCCGGGACCTGACGCAGGCCGCCATGGACGGCGTCCTAGATCCGCTGATCGGGCGCGATTACGAGCTGGAGCGCGTCGTGCAAATCCTCTGCCGGCGCACCAAGAACAACCCCGTACTCATCGGCGAGCCGGGCGTCGGCAAGACCGCCATTGTCGAAGGACTCGCACAGCGCGTGGCGGATGGCGACGTGCCTTCGTTCCTGGCCGACAAGCGCATCTTAGCCTTGGATCTTTCCCTGATCGTCGCGGGAACGAAGTACCGCGGTCAGTTCGAGGAGCGACTGAAGACCATCATGAAGGAGCTGATGGAAAATCAGAACGCCATCATCTTCATCGACGAGCTGCACACGCTGGTGGGAGCGGGGTCGGCCGAAGGGTCGCTCGACGCGGCTAATATCCTGAAGCCCGCCCTTTCGCGCGGCGAGATTCAGTGCATCGGGGCGACCACGCCCGCCGAGTATCGCAAGTCGATCGAAAAAGATCGCTCCCTGGAACGCCGCTTCCAGGCCGTAAAAGTTCCGCCCCCCAATGAAGAGGATGCTACGCGGATTCTGTTCGGCATCAAGGAGCGCTACGAAAAATTCCACGCCGTCGCCTATACCGACGAGGCGATTGAGAACGCCGTTCACACCTCGGTACGGTTCATTCCGGATCGCTTTCTTCCGGACAAGGCCATCGATCTGATCGACGAAGCCGGCGCGCGCGTGAAGCTCCGTCAGACCACGCTTCCCGGCGAAGTGGCCGACATTCAGAAGCGCATCAAGTTCATCGTGCATCGCATGGAAAACGCCATCGCGAATCACGAGTTCGAAAAGGCGCGCTTCTATTCCGACGAGGAGCGCAAGGAACGCGAGAACCTGCGCCAGTTGCGCGAGAAATACAACCTCGACGACACCTCGACGGGCGTCGTCACCAAGGACGACATCGAGGATGTGGTGGCGCGCTGGACCGGCGTGCCGATGACCGCCATCAAGGAAGAAGAAGTTTCGAAACTCCTGCGGATTGAAGAGGAGCTGCACAAGCGCATTATCAGCCAGGAAAAAGCCATCTCGGCGCTGGCGCGAGCAATTCGGCGTTCGCGGGCGGGATTGAAATCGCCCAAACGTCCGGCCGGATCGTTCCTGTTCCTGGGGCCGACAGGCGTCGGCAAAACCGAAGTGGCGCGGGCGCTCGCCGAGTTTCTCTTCGGCAGCGAAAAATCGCTGATCCGTTTCGATATGTCGGAGTTTATGGAAAAGCACTCCGTCTCGAAACTGATCGGCTCGCCTCCGGGCTACGTGGGTTATGAAGAGGGCGGACAACTCACCGAGCGCGTGAAGCGCGCGCCCTATTCGATCATCCTGCTGGATGAAATCGAGAAGGCGCATCCGGATGTTTACAACATCCTGCTGCAGGTATTCGAAGACGGCCAGTTGACCGACGGCCTGGGCAATACGGTGGACTTCAAGAACACCATCATCATCATGACTTCGAACCTGGGCGCGCGTTTCCTCGACAAGCGCAGCCCCATGGGTTTTTCCGGTCCCGGCACTGGAATCCCGGCCAAGGTAGAAGACCAGGTGATGTCCGAGGTAAAGAAGGCGTTCAATCCGGAATTTCTGAACCGTCTGGATGAAGTCATTCTGTTTACTTCGCTAACCGATGACGATCTCATCAAGATCGTTCGTCTGCTGGCGGATCAGATGAATCTCAATCTGGCGGCCAAGCAGATCAAGATCCGGCTGAACGATGACGCGGCCAAATACATCCTCGACAAGACGCTGACGGATCGCAGCTACGGCGCGCGTCCGCTGCGCCGCGCTTTGCAGAAATACATCGAGGATCCGCTGAGCGAGGCCCTGATTCAGGGGTCGCTCGCCCGGCCCGCCGAGTTCGAGGTGTACCTCGGCGAGACCGGCATCTATTGCCGCCAGTTGGTGGAACAACCGGTGGAAGCGGGCGCGGGTGAAGGTGCTCCCGCCGTGGCGGAAGCGCCGCCTCCGGGCATTGCGCTCTACCTATTTGAGTAAGGAGTTCCTCCCACGGAACCCGCGCTGACCCAACCCGAAGAACCGGTGCGCCCGGTTGCCGGTTCCGAGCCTTTGGCTTTGCCTCCGCCCCTGGAAGAGCGTCCTTCCTGGAAGAAGCGTCTCGGGCCGGTCGGCGTCGTGTTGGCGTTTCTCGCGAAGTTCAAGACAGCCGCGCTGCTGCTGGTGACCAAAGGGAAATTCCTCCTGCTTGGCTTTACCAAGCTGAACACGCTGCTGTCGATGTTCGCGTCGATGGGGCTGTACTGGGCGCTGTACGGCTGGAAATTCGGCGTGGGTTTCGTGCTCGGTATTTACGTTCATGAGATGGGGCACATCTGGGCGCTCAAGCATTTCGGATTGCGCGCGAGCGCCCCGATGTTCATCCCCGGCTTCGGCGCGTTTGTGAGCCTTTACGACAGTCCGGCGGATCACGCGCAGGATGCGCGCATCGGACTCGCGGGGCCGATCTGGGGTACAGGCGCGGCGCTCGCTTGCCTTCTCCCCTGGGTTCTGAACGGCGGCGGAATATGGCTGGCTTTGGCGCATTCGCTGGCGTACATCAACCTGTTTAACCTGATTCCGATCTGGCAACTGGATGGCGGCCGCGGCTTTCGCGCGCTCGATCGGCAGGAGCGCCTGTACTCCATCGGAATCATGGTCGCGCTGTGGTATTTCTCAAGCGCGGGTATGTTCCTGGCGCTGGCGGCAGGCGGGGCGTATCGCGTGTTCTGGGCGAAGGACCAACCCGCGGAGGGCGATCGCGGAGCGTTCATTCAATACGCGGGATTGCTGCTGATGCTGGGCGCACTGCTCGCGTGGATAAAGTAGCAAGAAGACAGGAGTCAGGAGTCAGGAGTCAGAATAGGCAGTCAGCAGCTGTCGCTACTTGGATTCGCTCTGGGCTCGAAAAGCAGATCCCTCGGCAGACTCTTCTGTCTTTTATCTCCTGGCTTCTGTCTCTTTCCGGCTTACGGTCGCCCCACGGCCGGTGGCGGGAACGCTATTCCCGCGGCGGTGAACGCTTCGCTGACCTTGCGATTTAATTCCCATCCGACGCGATCCTGCCGCGAGGCGAGCGTCCGAATGCGCGCGCGGATCACCAATCCCCGGTCGCCGAGCCGGTCGACGCCCATTACTTCAATAGGCGCGAGGATCATCGGTCCGCACGTGGCATCCTCTGCGAGCGCCGCGCCCGCCTCCGCGATGATCTTCAGAGCGCGGTCCACGTCGGACCCGTAGGCGATGGTCGCCTGGAAAAGATAATAGGCGTACTCACGCGTGGTGTTCGAAAGCGTGTTGATCAGGCCGTTGGAGATCACGTGCACTGCGCCGCTCTCGCCGCGCAGGACCGTGGTCCGCAGATTGATCTCTTCGACAGTTCCACTGATGCCGTTGATCACCACGGCGTCGCCGATGCGGATCTGATCCTCCAGAAGGATCAGCAGCCCTCCCAGCCAGTCCTTGATGAGCGTCTGCGCTCCCAGGCCTACGGCCAACCCAGCGACGCCCAGTCCGGCGAGGATCGGCTGGATGTTGAACGCCAGTTCGTGCAGCGCCATGACGAGCGCCACCAGCCAGATGACGATGCTCGCGAGCTTCGACAACGTGGAGACGATGGTCGCGGCGCGCTTCTTCACTTCGATCTCGGGCGTCTCGCCGCGCCGGGCCATCGCGCCGATCGCGTAAGTGCGCAGGCGGGTCAGCAGGCGCCGGGCGATGCGCGTCAGCAGCCATGCACCGGCCAGAATCACCAGGACGCGTACGCCCTTCTCGGCCCACGGCAGCCAGTGTTCGATGCGGGTCAGCTCCTGGGCGGCTTCTCGCGAAATCTGCATTCTTTACATCATCTAATAAACGGCGCGACAAACGATGCGATAAAATGAACCTGTGGCGGAAAATGTGACATTGGGTCAAAAAAGCCCGGCGGCGGGCGCTTCGGCCCCGCTCAGCCAGTGGGCTCCGGCGGTTCTGGTCGGCTGGCTGATTCCGGGCGGCGGGCACTTCCTGCTGAAAAAGCGTGAGCGCGGCGTGGTGATCGCCGTCTCGGTGACCGTGATGTTCCTGCTTGGCCTGATGATGAGGGGCGCGATGTTCCATCCCGAGGGCGGGGATCTGCTGACTACCGTGATCTACTACGGAGGTTTTATCGGCGATTTGCTCTCCGGCGTGCTGTACTTCATTGCGGTCGCACTCGGCTACAGCCAGCCCGATATGGCGGGTCATGTCCACGACTACGGGACGAAGTTCCTGGTGGCGGCGGGGCTCCTGAATCTATTGGCTATGGTGGATGCGTTTGAAATCGCGACGGGGAAAAAGGACTAGCGCATGCCCAAAATGAATTTGTCGCATTTCGAAGCCTCGATCATTTTTGCGTTCTTCACTTCGGTCGTGCTCGGCGTGATTACGAAGCGCACCGACCGCGAGCGCATCCGGCACGCGGCGCAGACCTTCGGCTATTTCGTGCTGGCGATTTTTGGATTGAGTTGGCTGATGTACCTCGGTCACGGCTGAGCTAGCTTCAAGGCCTTTCCCCGAAACAACCAGGCCTCTTCTCTCAGCGGCATCTATTTATCGTCTGCTGAGTAGTATAATTATCTTGTGAAAGTCAAGACATCTCTCACGCTGCCGGACGACCTTTTGAATGAGATCGACCGTGCGGATTCAAATCGGTCGAGGTTTATCGAGAAGGCCGCACGTCATTACCTCTCCGAAATCGGCAGAGTCAAGCGTGATCGAAAGGACGCTGCGATCCTGGACGCTCATGCCGTCCGGCTCAACAAAGAGGCGTTGGACGTTCTCGAATATCAAAATCTGGATTGAGAAGGTCTTCATGCGCCGCGGTGAATTGTATCTGGTTCGGAAACCCAGCTCCAGCGATCCGAAGAAGCAACGCGTCTTTGCGATTGTCAGCCGCCAGTTGCTAATCGATTCCAGGTTTTCGACCGTGATTTGCGCGCCGGTCTATTCGCATCACGACGGTTTAAGCACCCAGGTCAAAATCAATACGGCCGAGGGGATGAAACACGAATCCAGCATTCATTGCGATGAACTCGTAAGCCTTCCGAAGACATTGCTGACGCGATATGTCGGGCAATTGGATTCTTCTAAAATCGAAGAATTGGACGCCGCACTTGGGGTCGCGTTGGGTTTGGACGGAGCCTTTTGAACTCCGCGCGGGGCGCAGACCTTTGGGTATTTCGTGCTTGCGATTTTTGGATTGAGCTGGCTGATGTACCTCGGGCACGAGTAAGTTGCTAGCGAACGCCTTCTAGGCTGGTCGGGAGTTCGCAATGCAGGGCGATTTCAGCGGCCGTCGGCAGTTGAATGCTTATCGCCAGCCACGCTCTCAGCGCCGCGTTTGAGCGAGACGATCACACGATCCAGTTCTTTTTCGTATCGATCCTGATCAGCTCTCCAGCCGTCAAACTGCGGTATGTAGTACTCTCTGATCTCACGCGCGGAGTCCTTGCCAAGGTCGGCGTCGAAGCACTCCCAGTCCCGCAATGTCTCGAAAGGAACTAGGGATATAGGAAATAGAACTCGTCGTTTCTCCCGTACCTCTCGATGGCGCGCCTTCGATATCTCGGTCTTTACCCATTCGCTTCTCATACTCAACGGCGACAGTAGGAGTAAAAGTTTCTCGTACGCATGTACGGCTTCATCAATCTGCTCGTGCAGCTTGAGCCCTGGCTTTGCGTCTCGCGGCGCGTACCAACAGTCCACGCCCCGGCTCACGAGATCCGTGTAGAGTCGGTCTGCAAACTCTTGATCTCCGCTCGCAAAGCTTACAAAGCACGAGTGCATTTCGATCGGATTCTCGGCGAGAGACTTTGCGTAAACCACAAACGAATCTGGCACGCCGGAGCGCCGCAGGAACCGCTCTGGGATCCGTCCACGTGAGGCTGTAAGCGTGCTTACGCCCAAAACGAAAAGTCCCACGTGTTTGACCGATTCCAAGCCCGTCCATTTACTTAAATCAATTCCTTCGATGGTTGTCCACCCGAGTTCGGCCTCGCTTACGTTCGGACCGACACCTGCGAACGCAGATCCGCGGACGCCTGGAAAGATTCGAATTTCTTTATCAGTGAAGATCCGTACCAAGGGTGCAAACCGGCACCCTAACAGGGACGCACCTGCGAGCCTAGTGCCTGCGAGATCCGCGCCGCTGAAATCGACCTCCCAAAGTCGAGCGCAGCGCAGATCGCAGCCACTGAGGTCCACAGCTGTAAAGTCGACGTGAGATAAGTCTTTCCCAAACAAGCTCGCTCCCGACAGGTCGGGAGTGACCAAATCGCGACGACGGTATAGACCGCGCCTCCACTTGTTCCAGGCGGGAACCCCTTTCGCCAATACCTTCAGGTGCCTTGGATCTGCCATGCGTCTTCATCAGTCTCCCACTATCGGCGGGAGGTTCTTGAACCCCTACTCGGAAGTCGCAGGCCACAAGGCGGCAGCGAAGCGCGCCCCGCGCAGCCCTATCAATAAGCCAGCACCCGCTGCGCTTCCTCGACGATGTTCTCCACCTGCGGGAGAATTTCGTTTTCCAGCGACGGGCTGTAGCCGATCCACGTATCGAGCGCTCCGATGCGGCCCACCGGGGCGTCGAGCGTTCCGAAAAGTTCGCTCGCGATGCGCGCCGAGATCTCCGCGCCGTAGCCCCACGAAAGCGTGTCCTCGTGAACCACCATCACGCGGCTGGTTTTTTCCACCGACGTCTTGATCGTCTCCCAGTCGTAGGGTGAGAGCGTGCGCAGATCGATCACTTCGATGCTGACGTCCGGATGCTGCTGCTCCATCTGCACCGCGGCTTGCAACGATTTTTGGACCAGCGCGCCGAAGGTGACGATCGTCAAACGTGTGCCCGGCTTCACGACTTTCGCTTTGCCGAAAGGAATCGTGAAATCGGGTCCCGGATGCGGCGAGCGATTGTAAGGCTCGCGATACAGGCGCTTGTGTTCCAGGAAAAGCACCGGATCGTCGCAGCGGATGGCCGTACGGAGCAGCCCACAGGCATCGAGCGCGTTCGAGGGCAGGACGACGCGCAGCCCCGGCACGTGCGTGAAGACGGATTCGCCGCTTTGGCTGTGATAAATCGAGCCGCCGTTGAGATAGCCTCCGATGGCGACGCGGATCACCAGCGGCGCCGACCACGCGTTGTTGGAGCGCCAGCGCAAGGACGCCAGCTCATCGCGGATCTGCATCATCGCGGGCCAGATGTAATCGAAAAACTGGATCTCGACAATGGGCTTGAGCCCGCGCATGGCCATCCCGGAAGCGCGTCCCACGATGGCGGCTTCGGCAATGGGAGCGTTGAAGACACGCTCCGAGCCATAATCCGTCTGCAATCCCTGCGTGGCTTTGAAGACGCCGCCCTTCCCTTTTACTTCTTTCAGATTTTGCTCGCGGCTGCAATCGGCGATGTCCTCGCCGAACACGACGATGTTGGGATTGCGGGCCATCTCCTCATGCATCGTGAGGTTGATGGTGTCGACCATAGTGCGGGGACCGCCCGCGAATTGCGGCTCGACATCGAACTGCGCGGAGGTGGGATCGACGCGCTCCGAATACAGATAACGCAGAGCGGTTCCACGAGCGGGGACGGCCGCTTTCATCGCGCGCTCGCTGACTTCCTGAATTTCGGTATCGACCTCCAGCATTAATTGGTCGAGGCGGCCGCGGTCGGTGATGTTGTTCTCCATCAGCCAGGTTTGAAAGTTGCGGACCGGATCGCGCAGAGCTTCGGCGGCGCGTTCCGCTTCGGTCTTGTAGAGTTTTTCGTCGTCGGAAAGCGAATGAGAATAAGGACGCGTGCAATTGGCATGCACGAGCGCGGGCTTGCGCTCGGCGCGGCAATAGTTGACGGCCTCGGCCATGGTCGCGTAGGAGGCGATCACATCGGTGCCGTCGACCTGGAAAACACGCAGGTTCGGATGCGCGGAAACCAGCTTCGAGACGTCGCCGCCGGGAGTCTGCGCCTCCACGGGAACGGAGATCGCGAAGCCGTTGTCCTGGACTAAAAAGATGACGGGGAGCTTCTGCAGGCACGCCGCGTTGATGGCTTCCCAGAATTCGCCTTCGCTGGTGGCGCCTTCGCCGGTGCTGGTGAGGGTGACGGCATCCGAAGAAGGATCGAGATGACGATTCCCTTCGGCGCATCCGATGGCGGGGAGCAATTGCGTCCCCGTAGCAGACGAGGGCGAAACGATGTGGAGCTTGGTGGAGCTCCAATGCGAGGGCATCTGACGGCCGCCCGAGGAAGGATCGGAAGCCGCGCCGGCCGCTTGGAGGAACATGTCCTCGGCCGTCATTCCCAGGGTCAGGCACAGCGCCCGGTCGCGATAATACGGGAAAAACCAGTCGTAGCCGGGGCGCAGCGCCAGCCCGGCCGCCACTTGAATCGCTTCATGCCCCGCGCCGCTGATCTGGAAAAAGATCTTGTTCTGGCGCTTCAGCAGGATTTCCCGGTCATCGATGCGCCGGGAGGCGTACATATAGCGGAAAGCGCGAATCAGATCTTTAGATTCAAGGCGTGCGGAAAGCGTTGTAAGACCAGATTCCGTGGCGGTGCTCATCGGAGGCGATACCCTCAATAGTGTAACAGCGCCCGCGTCCCGCCAACCAGGAAAAAGGGGGACAGACTGCTCTGTCCCCGGCTGTAAGTTCTTCACGCCGCCTACGCGAGCGGCCGTGGACAGAGTTGTCTGTCCCCTTTTTCAAAATCGGATAAATCTAGTTGATCGGGATCATGATATGCGCCCCGGCGGTCCCGGGGAGCATCATCCATGGAATGCCCTGGCCCTTCAAGGCCGCATCGCGCTGGCTGACGGTGGAGACGCCGAGCATTTCTGGAGTCGCGTAGGGGACCGAGACCACCCACAGCTTCTTGATCACGCCGTCCTTGTTCGATAACCGGTAGGACATCGTCCCCGTGGGAGGCACCTTCAGGGTACCGGACTTGATCGCGGCGCCTACCGCTTCCTGAATTTCCTTGTCGGATTTCTTTTCGGCACGCAGCTTCTCTTCGAGCTCGCGGCGCGGGCGGTTGACGTTGCTATAGCAGCGCGTGAATCCATCCCTCGGATTCTCCGGCTCGCATTCGAGCGTGTTGGTTCCCTGGCGGAGCACCCTGCGCTCACCCGTGGCGGTATCGTAAACAACCACCGTTGCTGCGGCTCGCAGATCTTCGGGCAAAGGCGTGGTTGCCTGGGCGATCTGTTCGTCAGGCGAAGCCGCGAGAGCCGGGACCGCGGCGCACAGGTTGGCGATCAGAAGAGTGGCGGCGTATGCAAGAAAGCGTTTCATCAGTAATCTCCGTTACGAGGCTCAGTGTGACATAACCGGACGAAAGGCTCAAGTAGATGAACGGTCCGCGTTTGGTTGAAAAAGGGGACAGACCGCTCTGTCCACTTACCAGCCTGCATGTAATGTCAAAAATTTACGGAGGGGACAGAGTAGTCTGTCCCCTTTTTCACTGACCGCTCTGTCCACTTACCAGCCTGCATATAATGTCAAGAATTTACGGAGGGGATAGAGTAGCTGTCCCCCTTTTCACGACGTTGGCATTCAGGAAGCGCCGTGGCAAAATAAGCAAATGCTCATTTCGCCGGAAGTTCTGCGCACGCACATCGATTACACGGCCTGGGCCAGCGCGCGACTGGTGGACGCGGCCGGTCAGCTCACCCCCGACGAACTGACGCGCGACTTCGGCAGCGCCGATAAGAGCGTCCTGGGAACACTGGTGCACGTCTTCGCGGCGGATCGCATCTGGATGGCGCGCATCGCGGGCGACCCGCCGGCCAAGTTCATGGAACCGGAGCGCGACATGCATTTATCGGTACTACAGAACGTCTGGCCGCCGTTGCTCAAGAAATGGCAGGAATGGGTATCGACACTGAGTTCCGACTCGGTCGAAGCCGTCATCGCCTGGAAAGATCTGAAAGGGAATTCGTTCGAGATGCCTGCGTGGCAGATCGTGCTGCACGTGGTGAATCACGGGACGCATCACCGGGGGCAGGCTTCGGGCTTTCTAAGAGCTCTGGGAAAGGTCCCGCCGCCGCTCGACCTGGCGCGTTATTATAGGGACCTGAAGAGCGCCACATAGAGACCCTTGGTCACGCCGGCCGCAGGCGACAACCTTGCGAGCATATTTCAGGTGTTACCGACTTTCCACAGGCCAATTTACTGATTTGGCTGGGAAAACGCGGTCGTGGACCGCGAGCTGGCGCGATATTGTCACGCTATGTTCCAGTGCCCGCAATCGTATAGATTTCATGATGTTATAGACCTTTTTTCTCTTGCAGATCCACAAGACGCATGCGACAATGGCGGAAGTTTTACCGTCGCGAAGGTCGTCGGAGATTTAGCTGGAGACCGGGACGGCGGCAGAAAGAACGTCTCGGCGATGCCGGGAATGGAATAGGAGATACCTGCAGTGAGAGAAAAGGGTGTAGTGAAATGGTTTAACGCCGCCAAGGGCTATGGATTTATCCAGAGAGCCAGCGGCGAGGATGTATTTGTCCACTTTTCTGCCATTCAGATGTCCGGTTACCGGACCCTCGAGGAAGGCGCCGAGGTGGAATTTGAGGTAAAGCGCGGGCCAAAAGGCCTGCAGGCGGAGAATGTGGGTCGCCCCTAATCTCACGGGGATCCACGCAACAAACTAGCGAACCAACCCTGGGCCGTCCGCACCGCAAGGTGGCGGGCGGCCTTTCGATTTTTCGGCTTCTCTCCAATAAGTCACGTCCCATGCGTTCCGCTAACCCCAAAAAGCTTCTCGATCGGGAAGGGCTGATGGCCTACTCAGCGCGCGTTCTTTCGGCACGCGCACAGACGACGGCGGAGCTGCGGGAGAAGTTGAAGCGCCGCGCGGCGGAGCCGGCCCATGTCGACGAAGTGCTCGCGCGGCTGAAGCAGATGGGATACCTCAACGATGAGCGCTTCGCGGAGGGATTTGCCAGCTGGCGGAAGGATCAGGAGGGCCTCGGGAAGACGCGGGTTCTACGGGATCTGATGGCGCGGCGCGTCGCTCCGCCGGTGGCAAAGAAGGCGGCTGAGGCAGTGTTTCAAGGAAGCGACGAGATCGCCATGATCGAGCGATTTCTGGAGCGCAAGTATCGGGGCAAGGATTTGGGCGCGCTGCTCGGCGAGGAGAAGCATCTGGCTGCGGCGTACCGGAAATTGCGGATGGCGGGATTCAGCTCGGGGAATTCGATTCGGGTGCTGAAACGTCACGCGGCCGAGGCGGAAAAGTTGGAGGAGATGGAAGAAGGGGTCGAGGAAGAGACGAGGGAGTGAGGCCGCAAAGCGCGCCCGCGAAGGCTAACGCGTAGGCCTTTATTCGTAAACCTCGCGCCGGTGGGCAACGTGCATGATGGTCACCGTCCTATCCAGGTCATCGATGGAGTACACGACTCGGTAGTCCCCGATCCGAATACGCCATTGGTCCGCGAAGCCCTTCAGCTTCTTGCAACCATTGGGGCGCGGATTCTCCGCGAGTGCGAGGATTTTCCGGTCGATGCGGGCAAATGTGGCGTCATCAAGCGCGTCCAGCTCTCTCCGCGCGGACTGCTTGATACCGATGGAATAACTAGGCACGCGGAGTCGTGCGCTTGCGGCGGCCGGAGCGGTACTGCTCGTAGGGCGTGGTTTTCTCTTTTCGGCGCGACTCGGCGATGATGCCGTCTTTAAGGTCCTCCCAAATCTCGCCGTACATTTTCAAATCGATTTGAACGGCCACCTTGCGGCCCTTCTCGTCGGTGACGTACTGGATTCCGGTCATCGCCTTTATTGTCGCTTAGGCGACGGCTGCGGCGCATAGCGGTGTGTCACAAAGGGTCCTTTGTGACCCGCCGCAGTATCGGTTGCCGGGCATTCTACGTCGGCCAAGTTCCGGACGCTACCCCGCCCAATTCGTTTGGTCGACGGCGGTTATGCGGTTGAGAAGCTCTTTAGTTTTTATGATAGCCTTGAAGCTCTGGCGAAGCTGGTATCTGACGCTGCCGCCAAGCGCTCGCAAGAATAAAGGAGAGTTCTAATAAAGGGAGAGTTCTTATGACACGGGTTCTGCTGCTAGGCTACGATCCAGAGACTGTGGATTTTTCTGACCCCGCTTTGCCACCAGGTATGACCCTTGAGAAGGTTCGCGCCGGCATTGCGGTTGCGCTGAAGCAGTTCGCTGAACGCGGATGGGAGGGCGACGTCGGTTTCATCCGACCCGATGAAACCGCTGGGCCGACAGTGGAGCGTCAGTTAGCCTCGAAGAGCTACGATTGTGTGGTAATCGGAGCTGGCGTGCGCCTGCCGCCCCGGGGCCTTGCATTATTCGAAGTCGTCATCAACGCTGTTCATAAGGCTGCCCCAGGCGCGGCGATTGCCTTCAATACAACGCCCGTGGATAGCGCCGAGGCCGCCGCCCGGTGGTTGGTGGCTGGAAGCGGGGCTGTATAGGTTCTGCTGGCAATAGCGAAGGAACAGAAACGCGCCTGCCTATCAAACGGCGCATACGGAAGTTATCGGCTTCAAGTTCCCGCAAAGGGTAAGTTTTGACCCATCGCCGGAACGCCCGTAAATCGCAGGACTCACGGTTTCAAATGTCCGGGTCAAAATCTCCGCTTAGTTTAGAAGCGACGCGGTGTTGGTGAGTTCGCCGATCTCGGGCACACGGATAGTCACCAAATCGCCGTCGGCGAGCGCGGCCTCACGGCCCACCATGATGCCGGAGCCCGTCAGGAGTACCGAGGCCGCAGGCACCGGGTTGGCGCGCAGCAGGTACTCAATTAGAGTTTCAAGTTTGCGCGCGAGTTCCGAGGTGGAAACGTGTGCCTCAAATATCAGCTGGCCGGCGCGACAAATCTGAATGCTCATTTCAAGCGCGTAAGGATCCGTGATTTCATCGGCGGTCACGATCACGGGACCGAGCGCGCAGCTGGCGCTGTAGGATTTGGCCTGCGCGATGTAATAGGGGTTCTCGTATTCGAGATCTCGCGCGGTGACGTCGTTGGCGAGCGTGTAGCCGATAATGTGGCCTTTCGCTCCCAGTACCACGGCGAGTTCCGGCGCAGGAGTCGTGAACGAGGAGTCCGGACGAATGCCGATCGATTGACCCGGACCGACGCAAATGCGCGCAGTGCCTTTAAATACGAACTCCGGACGTTCGGCGTGGTGAACCTGTTGATGAAAAGGATGGCCTCCGGGAAGGGCGGCGTCACGCAAAGCCGCGGCGGAGGCATAGCCGGCTCCGGCTGCCCAGACTTCCTTGGGATGCAGAGGAATCAGCGGCTTGGCCGATACCGGCTGACGGCTAGCCAATCCGGAAGCGAGCGCCGGAAGGTCTTCGCCTTCCTTTTCGGCCCGCAGAATTAAATCGCTCAGCGTGTAATCAGGTATGGGGCGCGCTGAATATAGATCGAAAATCGCGGCCGTGACGGCGCCGTTCCACTTAACTTGCCCTAATCGCATGGAGCTTTAAAACCGTGGGAAGACTGGACCCAGATACGACGGAATACCTCGCTATTCACTATGATACATGTCTGATCCCGCGCCGAGCACCGCACGGGCCGATATTTCATGAACGGAAATTCACGAATAGTACTGGGAATTGTACGGGGCTTCTCATGTATCCGTTCGGCGAGTCAAAAAAGGCCCGCACAAAGAGGAATCTGTTTTGGAGGCGCGTTATCACAGCTCAAAAGCAGGTCCCTCTCGACTTCGCTCGGGATGACAGGCGTGGCGAGTTTGGTCATTTTCCCTTGGTTGTGACCATAGTTTGGGAGAATGCCAACGGACGTAGGGCGACGGGCTAGAACTTCACCTTCGGAACCTCGCGGGCGTTGCCTTCGGCCTTGAAGTAGGCGTCGTTGCGCTGGAAGCCGAACATAGAGGCGGCGATATTTTTCGGGAACAATTCGATATCGGTGTTGTAGCGTTGCACCGTCTCGTTGTACTTGCGGCGCTCGACCGCGATGCGATTTTCAGTACCGGCGAGTTCGTCCTGCAGGCGAAGAAAATTCTCATCGGCCTTGATGTTGGGATAGTTTTCGACGACCACCAACAAGCGCGACAAGGCACTATCCAACTGCGTGTTGGCCGCGATCTTTTCCGAGGGCGTGCGGGCGCCGCCCAAGGCCGCGCGGGCGCTGGTGACAGAATCGATCACGCCTTGTTCGTGCTTGGCGAAGCCTTTCACGACTTCCACGAGGTTGGGAATCAGGTCGGCGCGGCGCTCCAGGGCGACGTCCACTTGGGACCAAGCGCCATTTACGGCCTCGCGCTCGGTGACCAGTTCGTTGCGCGTGCCCATTAAACTGCCCCCAACCATGAGCACGACCAGGACAATGACAGCCAAAACAATCAGGACGATCTTCATGATTTTTCCTCCAGTCCATCCACAAACTCGACCAGTTTCCGAACGCACTCCAGATAGCTGGCAAATAACTCGACGGAAGTCGCTCCGGGTTCACCTTCGCGGGGGTTCTTGCCTTCCCGCAGATCGAGAAGCGCGGTAAACGGGGCCATATCGGCTCGCAGGACTTTCCCGAGGCCGGCGACAACGGCGCGGCGCTCGTTCGGTACTTCAATGTGCGCGGCAGCCAGGGCGTGCCGGCCCAGGAGACAGAACGTCGAGACGGACTCCACGCAGAGCTTCAAGAGCGCGGCGTCGTCGGAGAGCACGCCGGCGGCCTGCTGACGCAAGCGGAACAGTTTCGCGCGTAACTCGTGTTCCAGGTGCACGCGGAAATACTTGGGGTCGACGTGCAGATCGGCGATGATGTCGACGCCGTAGAGAACCTTGCGGCGCTCCTGCATATCGCGAAATTCGACCGGGAAACTATCGGCGGAATTGTGGGCCTCTTCCTCGCTCATCAGCAGCGGCGAAATATGGCCGCAGCCGCGCCACCAGCGCACGACGGGCTCGCCGTCGCCGAGTTCGCGCGGGGTGACATGCTTCAGGACGCATAAGACGTTGAAGTCGGAAAAGGCGTCACGGTGGCCGTCGACGGCGGCCGATCCGTACTGGATCACGGACACCAGGCGGTCCTGATACGCATTTTCCAGCTTTGCGACCAATTGCCCGAGTTGGGCTTCTTTTATTTCCGCCATATGTATTACCAGCCTCCCGAGGCGCCGCCTCCACCCGAGTCTCCTCCGCCAAAGCCGCCGAAACCGCCTCCGCCACCGCCGCCATCGTAACCGCCGAAGCCACCGCCGCCCCATCCGCCGCGGCGACCGCCCATCATGTTACCGAGAAGCATCCCGGTGAGGAAGCCGGTGCCGCTGCCGCCGCCACCGCGGCCCAGCAGGCTGACGAGAATAAACAATCCGATGAGGATGAGCGGCAGGGGAATCCCGCGGCCACGCTGCACCACCCTCGGACGCTCCGCCTGCGGCTGGGCCAGCGCGACGCCTTTCGCCTGCGCGATCTGATTGCCGAACTGTTCGGCGGCCGCGAGCAACGCGCCGCTGTAATTGCCTTGCCGCAGGATGGGCCGAATGTCGCGCAGAACGCCGCCTGAAAATCCGTCCGTGACGATGGGCTCAAGTCCGTAGCCGACTTCGACACGGCTCTTGTGCTCCTTGATCGAAAGGAGAATCAGCAGGCCCTCGTTCGCGCCTTTTTTCCCGATGCCCCATTCGCGATACAGGCGGTTAGCGACATCCTCCACGGGCTCGTCGTCGAGCGAATCCACCAGCACGATGGCCATCTGCACGCCGGTCGTGCGTTCGAGATTTGCACAATACGCTTCGAGCGCCTGCTCTCCGCCCGGATCGAGCTTGTGCGCGAAATCGTTGACATAGCCGGTGGGCTTAAGCTTCGAAGTATCGAGGCTCCAAGCCGACGCCGCGGCCAGAGCAACCAGGGCTCCGAGAGTAAGAAATCGTTTCATGAGCGGAAGACTTTAATCGCCGTGAACGGGCGGCGGTCCGATTATCATGCCAAATCCGCGCGGCGGACGCGGAAGCCGTTCAGGCGGCCGAGCATGGTGACGGCCATGCGGCGATGATCGAAGAACTGCTGGGCCAGCCTCAGCACCTGCGCGGCGGTGACCTTCTCGACGCTCGCGAGCATTTCGTCAATCGTAAAAAAGCGCTTGAAATAGAGTTCCTGACGCGCCAGGTTGCCCATGCGGCTGGATGTTGATTCGAGGCCCAGCACGAACGATCCCTTCAGATGATCCTTGGCGCGGCGCAGCTCTTCGGCCGTGACATGCTGGGACGCCAGCATCCGCAGCTCATGCGCGATGGAATCCACCACCTTGCCGGCCGATTTCGGCGACGTGCCCGCGTAGATCAGCATGCATCCCGCGTCGCGATACATGGCGAGTTCGGAATAGACGGTGTACGCCAGCCCTTGTTTTTCGCGAATGTTCTGGAACAGGCGCGAACTCATCCCGCCGCCCAGAATCGCGTTGAGGATGTAGCAGGCGAAGCGGTCGCGGTGTGGCAGAGCGATGGACGGAACACCCAGGTACACGTGCACCTGCTCCAGTGAACTCTTGTTGCGCACCACCAAAGGCGCGTGCGGTGAGGGCAGGGTCGCCATTTTCGGAACCGGATGCGGCTTCAAATCGCCGAAATGATCCTCCACCAAATGTACGAGGCGGCGATGCGTTAAGTTCCCCGCGGCCGTCACCAGGATGTTCCTCGCGGTATAAAACTTCTCGTAATAGCGTTCGACTTTATTGCGATTGAAACTCTGAATCGTGCGGCGCGTTCCGAGAATGGAGCGTCCGAGCGGATGACCTTTCCAGAAGTTGGTGGCGAAGATCTCGTGGGCGAGGGACTCGGGATTGTCCACTTCCATCTTCAGTTCTTCGAGAATGACGCCCTTTTCCTTGTCGATGTCCGCTTGCTCGAACAACGGATTGCGGACCAGGTCGGAGATGATATCGAAGGCCTGGGGAAGATGCTCGTCGAGCACTTTAACGTTGTAACTAACCAGTTCTTTCGAGGTAAAGGCGTCCAAGCCGCCGCCGATTGAATCGGCCGATCGCGCGATTTCCTCGGCGGTGCGGTTCTTGGTCCCCTTGAACAGCATGTGTTCGATGAAGTGTGAAATGCCGGTGAGCTCGATTGTTTCTTCCCGCGCGCCGGTGCCGATCCAAATGCCTACAGACGCGCTGCGCACGTGCGGCATTTTCTCGGTGATCACGCGCAGTCCGTTCGGCAGAACGGTGCGCTCGACATCTCGATTGGCCTCAAATCGCGCAGACATGGACTGATTCCATTGTAGCGCGCCAACCTAACAGCAACCCTGGGTGGTACACTGAAGACATGCCGCAAGCTATTGTAGGCATGGAACTTGTCGACATCCAGGCGGCTCTGGGGGCCGCGTTGCCGGCATTCCGCGCCAGGCAAATCTACGACGCCGTGTACCGGCAGCGGATCGGTGAGGTCGGCGCGATCTCCAATCTTCCGAAAGATTTGCGCGCGCGGTTGGCCGACGAGTTTCCAGTGGGGCTGCCGGAAATCGCCAAACGGTACGATTCGGCGGATGGTACCGTGCGATACCTGTTGAAGCTCGCGGATGGCAAAACGGTTGAGACGGTGTGGATGCCGGAAAGCCGGGCACGCGAAAACGAAAGCAGGTCCCTCGACTTCGCTCGGGATGACGAGGAGAGTCTAGAGCTGGATTGGGATCGCGCTACGATTTGCATTTCGAGCCAGGTGGGATGTCCGGTGGATTGCAAGTTCTGCCTGACGGCGAAGCTTGGATTGGAACGGAGCCTGACGGCGGGGGAAATCGTCGGACAGGTTTTGCTCGCGGCGGGGACGGCGGCCGTGGATCGCTTGAACATCGTCATGATGGGGCAAGGCGAGCCGCTGCTGAATCTACCCAACGTGATCAAGGCGACGCGGCTGCTGACCGATCCCGTGGGTATTGGGATTTTCCCCCGGCGGATCACGCTGTCGACAGCGGGGATCATTCCGAAGATCGCCGAATTGGGGCGCGAGCCGGTGCGTCCGAAGCTGGCCATCTCGCTCAACGCATCGAGCGAAGAACAGCGTCGCATGCTGATGCCGATCACGCGGAAATATCATTTGAGCGAATTGTTGGAGGCGTGCAAGGCTTATCCTCTGCGGCCATGGGAGAAACTAACGTTCGAGTACGTGCTGCTGAAGGGCGTCAACGATACGGATGCCGATGCGCGGCGTGTGGTTCGGTTGCTCGCGCATCTGGATGCAAAAGTGAATCTGATCGCGTTGAATCCGGGGCCGGGGATTCCCTACGAGACGCCGGATCCGGAACGCGTCGCGTCGTTTCAGGCGATCGTGCGGAAATCGCTGCCGTGTTTCGTGCGCAAGCCGCGCGGGCTCGATGTGTTCGCGGCGTGCGGGCAATTGAAGCGGATGGATTTGACGCAGATCGCGTCGTAGGATTCGCCACTCATGAAAAAGGGGACAGACCGCTCTGTCCGCATCCGCACGCCGACGTTAGACTGAGAGATTTACGAGAGGGGACAGAGTAGTCTGTCCCCTTTTTCGCGACATTTACATCCGTTTCAGTCGGCCCGCTCATTTACATTCGCGGTTCTGTTGAGTCTACGGCTTCCAATCGACGGTGAACAGATTGAACTCGTAGAAGCTCTGGCTGCCGTAGCTCGACGAGAAAATGAGCTTCTTTCCATCGGGCGAAAACTCCGGGAACGACGTAAACTTGCCGTAATTGGTGACCTGTTCAAGGCCGGTGCCGTCGGGGTTAATCAAATAAAGTTCGAAGGTGCTGGAATCGCACTTGTCTTTATTTGTCGCGAACAGAATTTTCTTGTCGTCGGGTGTGAAGGTGGGCGCGAAGCTGGCGCATCCGAAGTGAGTGATCTGCCTGGCGTGTGAGCCATCGGCGTCGGCGGTCCACAGCTCCATTTTCATGGGCGCTGTAAGATTGTCCTTGAGCAAAGCCTGGTACGCGGCTTTCTTCTCCGGCGTGTCGGGATGATAGGCGCGCCAGACGATCTTCTTGCCATCGTGCGAGAAGACGGCCCCTCCATCGTAGCCTTCGGTATGGGTGATCTGTTTCTTGCCGCTCCCATCCTCGTTCATGGTCCACAGGTCAAGATCGCCCGAGGCCATGGAGGTATAGATGACCTTGTGGGTCTTGAAATTCACGGTGGCTTCGGCATCGTAGCCGGGCGTATCGGTGAGCTTCTTCACGATCTTCCCATCGAGGGTAGCGAGATAGATATCGAACGCCGGGTGCACGGCCCACACATATCCCTTGGAATGGTCGGGAGGGGCGGGGCAGGAAGGATTGCCTTCGTGGGTCGACGCGTAGAGGAAGTGCTGGTTATCGCTCAGGAAGTAGCCGCAAGTCGTGGCGCCTTTGCCGGTGGAGACCATGTGCTGATCGGAGCCGTCGGCATTCATAATATATTCCTGATCGCACTTGGCGCCGTCGCGCGTGGACTGAAAGATTACGTGCTTGGAATCGGGGGCCCAATAGGACTCGCCGTTCGATCCACCATGCGTTAACTGCTGGGGATTCGCGAAGTGGGGTGACGATTGAGCATTCAGGCTGAAGGGCAGTCCGACAGACAACAGGTACGCGGCAAGAAACGCGCCGAGGGATTTCATACACGATCATTCTAGCTCGCGTACTGCCCGGAAAAAATGCAAAGATGGGGAGTGAAGCTCGGAATAGATTTCGGTACCACGCGAATTATCGTGGCCGCGGCCGATCGCGGCAATTATCCGATCCTGGATTTCGAAACGCCGGAAGGCACCTGCGACTGGTTCCCCTCGGTCATCGCCACCCGCGCGGGCGAGGTCCGCTTCGGGTGGGATGCGTGGCAGGCGCAAACGGAACCCGAGTGGACGGTGCTCCGTTCGGTGAAGCGGCACCTGGAGAGATCGGGTCCCGCGACGCACCTTGTCATCGGGAATCAGGACTTTCTTCTCACCGAACTCCTGGGTGGCTTGACCCGCTCGCTCTTCCGCGCTTTGCGCGCGCGCTTGGGGCCCCGCGAGCCGCTCGAAGCGATGCTCGGCGTTCCGGCCAATGCAAATGGGAATCAGCGATTCCTCACGATTGACGCTTTCCAGAACGCGGGATTTAAAGTGCTGGGCTTGCTAAACGAGCCTTCGGCCGCGGCGATCGAATACGGACATCGCCAAAAGATGAAGGGACTCCTCCTGGTGTATGACCTGGGAGGAGGGACCTTTGACGCGTCGCTCGTGGAAATGGAGGAAGGCGTTCACACGGTGCTGGATGCCGAGGGGATCTCCAATTTCGGCGGCGACGATTTCGATCTGGCTCTCGCGGAACTGGCGGCCGGGAAGGAGGGCATGTACTCGCTTCCGCTGGGCGAAGTATTCCGGCTGCTCGAGGAGTGCCGCCGCCAGAAGGAGGCGCTGCATGCCAACTCGCGGCGCATCGTGGTGGATCTGGACACCGTTCGGGAAGGGATGGGACAGGCCACGGTGGCGGTCGGCGATTTCTATGAAGCCTGCCGCCCGCTCCTCGACGAATCGGTGAGAATCGCCGCGCGGCTGGCGGAGGGACGCGATATTACGGCGCTGTATGTGACGGGCGGAGGGAGCGAGCTCCCGCTGGTGGCCCGGGTGTTACGGGAGGAATTCGGCCGCAAGGTAAAGCGCAGCGAATATACCAGGGCGGCCACGGCGATTGGCCTGGCGATTCAGGCGGACGCGGCGTCCGGGTATAAACTGCGGGAAATGTTCCATCGCAACTTCGCCGTGTGGCGCGAAGGCGACGGGGGGGCCCGCATGATCCTCGATCCGATTTTTCCGCGCGGCACACGGCTCCCTTCCGTGGGTGAATGCGGCATCACCGTCAGCAGGGTCTACCGTCCCATGCACAACGTCGGCGATTTCCGATATCTCGAAGCTGGACATATCGGCGAAAATCTACAGCCGAGCGGCGACATCGCGGTGTGGGACGAAATCCGCTTTCCGTTCGATCCGGAGCTGGCGGAAGAGTCCTCCCTGGAAAACGTCCACATCCATGAATCGCCGCGAGCCAAGACGCAGCTGATCGAGGAACTGTATTCGTGCGACGCGGCGGGTGTGGTGACGGTGAAGATCCGCAACCGGACCTCGAACTACGAACGCGAATACCATCTGGGACGCTGGAGCGGAAAGGCCTCAGTGGTGCGGCCCGGAGCCGGCCAGAGGGCACACAAGGCGTCGTCGTAAAGAGGCTCGCCTACTTCCTTCGTGGCTGCTATACTCGGCGGCCATGACTAGGCTCATGCGCGTTGTCGGGATGCTTCTGTGCTTCGCTCTCGCGGCGGTGGGTCAGTCGCCGGCACAGAATTGGAATAACGCGAAAGCACTCGTCGCTGGCACTGAGGTGCGGGTCAAAGTTCATTCGCGCAACATCCGGGGCCAGCTTCAAGGCGTGACCGATGATGCTCTCACGATCAACTCCGGAAAAGGCCAGGAGATGCTCATGCGCCAAGAGATTTTGCGAGTGTCCGTGAAGACAAAGAGTCATCGCGGACGCAATACGTTAATCGGTTTGGGTGCGGGAGCGGGCGTGGGTCTCGTCGTCGGAGTCGCGACCCACAAGGGCTGCACGGGCTTTTGTATCCTCTACACGACACGAGGCCAGGATGCCGGGATCGGCGCGGCCTTAGGCGCGATCATCGGGACGGCGGTCGGAGCGCTCATCCCCACGGGCGGCTGGCGCGAAGTTTACAAGCAATAAATGCTTCGGCCGAAATCAAGAGCTTTCTGTTCGGGAGTGCATGCGATCGGCCCAGCGCAGAAAGCGCACCAGTTCGCGCCGATGCGACCAGGTGAATCGCCAAAAGTCGCCCGCGGTGATGCGCTCGGCGTGCAAGCCTTGATGGGTTTCGATTCTCCACCGCAAATAGGGACTGCGCCACGGGCACAGCCGATAGCCTTTGGAAAGCCGCCAGATCGTACCTAACATTTACGTAAGACACGGCTCCGCGAGAGCAAGTCCTTCGACTTCGCTCGGGATGACAATCTCAAATGATTGATTTTCCGCGAAGCGCCCTCACTTGTGGGAAGCCGTCGCGTAGTATCCGTTGCGGCTGCGAACCGTAGGCTTGCCGGTTGCGTTCACGAGCACTGAAATCTTGCGAAACGTCCCGTCCAATGCCGTATTCGTCGGCGTGTAGCCGATGGTGTACTGATTCCGGATATCGTGCGCGACCTCTGGTGTAATGCGGTCGATCTCGGCCAGATCCTTGGGATAATAATCGACTCCGCCCGATGCGATCGCCAGATCGTGCAAAGCGCGCTTGGCGCGTTTGGCCTCGCGCGGTTCTTCCTCGCCCAGAATGCCGATGGAATAGATGAGCACGTCGGCCTGCTGGGCTTTGCGAACCAGATCTTCGATGCCGATGTTGCTGGTATTGTCGTTCCCGTCGGTGACCACCATGAGGACCTTCTTATCCTTCTTGCCTTTGTCCTTGAGGTAGTCGATGGACATCGAGATGGCGTCGCGCATGGCGGTGCCGCCCTTGGTGTCGTAGCGCTCCAAAGCCTGTTCCAGCTTCTTGATGTCGTTGGTAAAAGACTGGTCGAGGTATGCGTCGTCGTTGAAATTGACGACAAAGACCTCGTCCTGCGGATTGGAGGCGCGGATCAGGTCGAGCGACGCCGCAGCCACCTTGGCGCGTTTATCGCGCATACTGCCGCTGTTGTCGATGATAATTCCCATCGATACGGGAAGATCCTCGCGCCGAAACAGCGTGATGGCCTGGTCGACGCCGTTTTCCTGCACTTTGAAAGCGGACTCAGCGAGATTCGTGACCAGTTTGCCGTTCTTATCGAGAACGCTCGCGTGCACCACCACGAGCCGGGTGTCGGCCGTAAAGACGGCAACTTCATCCTGCGGGCTTTCCTTTGCTTGAGCTTCCTTGGGGGCCGCGGGCGGCGGGGCGGGTTGCTGTGCGAGTCCGGCGCAGGCCAGGAGGAGAAAGACACAGATCTTATTGAAGGGGCGCATAGTATCCAGTCCGAAACACGGCTTTCAGGGGCGGCAATCCCGCCGTCTTCACCAGTTTCACTTGAACACGACGATATTTTCCATCGCGGGTCGCATTCTTCGGGCTGTAGCCAACAACATATTCATTGCGCAATTCAATGCCGATCTTGGCGGCGACGTCCGGCAACTCGGCCAAGTTATCCACCGAGAAGTGACGTCCCCCGGTCTGCTCGGCGATTTCACTCAGCAGTCCCGGGCCATTCAACTCTTCAAGCGTTCGCCCACGCGAACTAATGGGCTCGAAGATGCCGATGGCGTAAATCTGTACATCGGCCTCGCGCACGGCATTCTTTACCTCGGTCTCGGTGTAGCGGCTGGAGTTATCGCCGCCGTCAGAGATGATCAAGATCGCCTTGCGCGGATTGTGAGCCTTCTTCATCTGGCTCATGGCCATGTAGACGCCGTCGAGCAAGGCGGTGCGTCCCTTCGCCTGGGTGAACGTGAGGCGGTTCTGAATCTCCTCGGTTTCCTTGGTAAAGCCCTGGACCATTTCAGGCCGGTCATTGAATACGACGAGGAAGAATTCGTCCTGGGGATTGGCGGTCTTCATGAACTGGGTGACGGCCTGCCGCGAACGGGTCAGCTTCGCGCCCATGCTGCCGCTCGTGTCGAAGACGATGCCCACGGAAAGGGGCGCATCCTCGCTCGAAAATTGGCTGATTTCCTGTTCGATTTTATCCTCGTAAATCTTGAAATTCTCGCGCTCCAGGCCGGTGACGAAGCGAGCCATCGGATCGGTGACGGCCACGGGAATCAGCACCAGCGTAGTGTCGATGCGGATATCGGCGCGCCGGTCGGCGATAGACTCCGCAGGCTCAGGGCCGCGGCCGCGCACGCGAGGCGTAATATTTACCGTTGGTTCCGGGCCTGTGACTGGCTTGGTATCCTGATCCGCAGGGAACAGCGCCAGCGGCAGCAGCGCGAAGAGAAAAACAGGGACCAGAGTGCGCATCAATCCCTAACCTGCACACAGTATACCAATCGGTCGAAAGCGCCGCGCGAAAAGAAGAAGCCTCCTAAAGAAAAAAACCGGTGAGTACTCGGAGGAAGATACTCACCGGCCGGCTTACCACGACCGTTAGGTTGCAGCTTGCCGAACTTTCGGGCGGTGCACCAAAAAGGTTCACCTTCCCTAGAGAAAGAGACGCGGTGAAACGCAAAAGCGTTCCACAACTGGACGCTCTCATATTAACACTATTGGAGTTTATCTGTACAGACCCGGGCCCAGACGGCAAATTGGACGTTCGAAAACGGTGCTATCGAAGACGTGCGTTCAACACCGACCCGAGGCGATATGCGGACAACGTGAGCCGCTGCCGCGCAATCTTTTGCGCATTCTCCAAATATCCAGGAGGCAGCTTGACCGGTTTTTCCTTGGTTCCGTTTTCGTCCCCAAAAGTGTAGACATCCGACTGCGCGAGTTTGAAGCTTTCCTCAAGCCATGTTCTTGGATTTAAAGAAGATGTCACCGGAGGCGCCTGCCGGGCCATAAGATCGTGCGCGTACTTAAGAACGCCCTGGTACGTGATATCGCGTGGGGAAGCCGCGTCATCCCACAAGCCATGCAGATTCTTCCCGGGAACGAAAACGAGGTTGCCCCCGCGGTCGCCCTCGGGAAGACTTTTGGTGAAACGGCTGGTTGCGTGGAGTGGATTGTGGACGTCAGCTACGAGGTGTTCGATCCACGGCAAATCGTACGCGGACAGGGCGGAGTCAGACAACGGCCCGATCTCTTCCAGCATCCGGCGGATTTCGGTAAGAGCGTTCGGAGGCGGATCCTGGATGAGCGGCGTCCCGTCCGGCGAAAAGGGGAAATCGGCGTAGTGCCAATTGGTGTGCCGCTGCATGCCGGGAAAGCCGGGTAAGGTGGGAGTCGGCACGGCGTCCTTGCGCGTATCGTCGTAAAAACGATCGTCATTGCGAATCTCGTCCGGCCAGCTGGCCGCGCGGATGAACGCAGCGCGAGCGCGGTTCTCGGGATCGGAAGGCGCGTCCGCGAAAATCATCTTTTCGTAGTCCGGATGCTTGCGAATCAGGTCGTCGACGCGCGCGCGGACAGAGGGTGTCAGGCGCTGATAAGCGATGGCAGCGGCGATCCAGTGCCCCGAAAAATTCCAGGCGGGCACGGGCGCGGCCAGCGCCAGAAACAGCAAAAAGACCACAGGCCATCGGGTCGGCCGCATGACGTCTTATTGTATCCGCCTGGAGTTACTCTCTTGTTTCAACCAGCTTTGTGGTTTCATTGGGCCGCCAGCTTGATTAATTGCTCAGCATGGCGCAAGGCCTCGGGCGTGACGCGCTCGCCGGAAAGCATGCGCCCGATTTCACGTGTGCGCGCGGAAGCGGTCAATTCTTCGATGGTCGTGACGGTACGGCCGCGTTCGGCGTGTTTCTCGACAAAATAGTGGTGATCGGCGAATCCCGCAATTTGTGCTAAGTGGGTGACGCACAGCACCTGGCTCGTTGCGGCCAACTTCTTGAGCCTGCGGCCGACGGCTTCGGCCGCGCTGCCGCCTACGCCTGAGTCGACTTCATCGAAAACCAGCGTTCGCGGGATCGCCGCTCGCGCGGAGTCCGCCGTGCAGGTTTTGAGAGCCAGTGCGACGCGCGAGAGCTCACCGCCGGAGGCGATTTTTTCCAGAGGTTTGAGCTCCTCCCCGGGGTTTGGCGAAAGGAGGAATTCGACTGAATCGATGCCCGAAGCCGACCACTCGGCCGGCGAGATACGGATTTCGACGTTCGATCGTTCCATGGCGAGCGCCGCGAGTTCCGTCTCCACGCGCTTGCCAAGTTTCCGCGCGGCTGCTTTGCGACGCTCCGAAAGAGTTTGCGCGGCTGTTTCGTAAGCCGCGGACAAGGAGCGCAGTTCCTTGCGCAAGGATTCCTGACGTTCGCCGGAGGTCTCCACGGCGGCCAACTGGGTGCGCACGTTTTCGAGAAATGCGAGCACGTCCGAAAGCGTCGCGCCGTATTTGCGCTTGAGCTTTTCGAGCGAGGCCAGACGGCTCTCGATCTCGTCCAGACGCCCCGGATCGGATTCCAGCTTCCCGAGATAGTTACGCAGAGCGTGCGACGCCTCCTCGATTCCGATGGCCGCGGGTTGCAATGCCGCGATGACGCCGCGAAGATCTTCATCGATGCGGGCGACTTCTTCGAGACGTTTCTGCACCGAGCGGAGTTGCGCGGCGACGCTTTCAGGATCTTCGTATAAAGCGGCGTACGCGGCCGCGGCGGATTCCTCCAGTCGAACCACGTTGCGCAGCACGCGGCGCTCATTTTCAAGTTGGACGTCTTCGCCTTCCTTTGGATCTGCTCCTTCGATTTCCTGAAGCTGGAACTTCCACAGGTCGGCCTGGCGCAGCTTTTCCTGGGATGAACGTTCCAGATCGGCCAATTCATCCGAGGCGGCGCGCCAGCGGGCGAAGGTGGAGCGGGTTTCCGCGGCCAAGGCAGCCGCGCCGGCGAAAGCATCCAGCATGTCGCGCTGGACCGCGGGAGAGAAGAGCTGCTGCTGATCGTGCTGGCCGTGGATATCGCCGAGGCGTTCGGCGATTTCGCGCAGCAGCGCGGCGGTGACGGGACGGCCTCCGGCAAAGGCTCGCGATTTGCCGTTAGCTAAAATTTCGCGCTCTAAAATCAGCTCACCGTCTTCGGCTTCGACGCCCTCGGGAAGATCGCCCGGATCGATCTCGAAAATACCGGCGATGCGGGCGCGCTCGGCGCCGGTCCGCACCATTTCCGCGGCCGCGCGGGCGCCGAACAGCAGGGCAAGGGCATCGACGACGATGGATTTTCCGCTCCCGGTTTCGCCCGTCAGCAGATTCAGGCCGCGATGAAAGCGCACGCGGACCTTCTCGACCACGGCGTAATTTTCCACGGTCAGCTCGACGAGCATTGAATGAATTATAGCGTCCAGGAAATGAAGGAACGTGACGATCCCGATCTCACGCCGAGACGCCGCTGTTATAATTTCCAAGTGCGAATCCGCCGGGCCGTCGTGGCGTTCATTTTGATATCCGCGTCCATGGCCAGCCGGCTCTCCGCGCAATGGATCAACTACCCCACTTCGGGCGTCCCGCGGACGGCGGACGGCAAGCCAAAGCTAAGCGCTCCGGCGCCGCGCACGGCCGGCGGCAAGCCCGACCTTTCGGGATTATGGCAGCAGGCGAACCCCTTGCCCTGCGACGGCATTAATCGAGTTTGTACGGACCTCCCCGTCAGCCGGCAGTTTTTCAATATCGGGGTGGATCTGAAAGACGGTTTGCCGTATCGGCCCGAGGTCAAGGAGAGGATGGCGAAGCGGGGCCCGACGGACGATCAATATCTGCATTGCATCGCGCCGGGCGGCCCGCGCATGTACCTGATCCCGACCCTGAAGAAATTCGTTCAGACGCCCGCGCTGCTGGTGATCCTCAACGAATTCAACGCCAACTTCCGCCAGATTTTCACCGACGGGCGGCCCTTGCCGGAAGATCCGCAGCCGAACTGGAACGGCTATTCGACCGGTAGATGGGAGGGCGACACGCTGGTCGTGCAGTCCAACGGTTATCGAGACGACCAATGGCTCGATGGCGCGGGCAGTCCTTTGACGAGCACCGCAAAAGTGACGGAGCGTTTCCGGCGTCCGCAGTTCGGGAAGTTGGAAATCGAGGTCACCGTGGACGATCCGAAATCCTACACGCGGCCGTTCACAGTCATGGTGTATCAGGACCTGATGGTCGATACGGAACTGCTCGATGCGATTTGCGCGGAAAACGAGAAGGACGCGCAGCACATTCCGGCGCAATAAGCCCACAAAATTCGAAAGAGTCGAGGGTCGGGGCGTCGTGCCGGATTAGTCCTTCCAGGCTTCCTCCATCTCTTCGCTGCGCGAAACATGGAAGAACTCCAAGAACTTCCGCTGTTTCGGGGATGGCTTCGGCTGCAAATGTGGAACCAGGGAATGCGCGAGGTTCAGAATGCTCTGGCCCAGGGGCGTATCGCGGATGACGGGACTGGCGTCCACGATGGCCCTCCCCACGCCGTCGTAGTCGTTGGAAAAGGTGACGGCGATGGGCAAGCCGACCAAACGCGCCACTTCCGCATCTCCCAAGCCATCGCGGCGTCCGGTCTTCCGATTCAGAAGGAGGCTGACCCTGTCATCGAGGCCGAGCTTCTTCAGGGAACGCATTCTCTCGGCGGCGAAGTGCAGGGGGATAACTTCTGGCGTGGTCACCAAGAAAATCCGGCGGGATTCCCGCATGAGTGCGATTGAGAACGGATCCATGCTGCTCGGCAGATCGGCGCAAATCACTTCATATTGCGAGCGGGCGAGCGAAAGAACAGATTGCAAACCGGGCAAATCGACGGTGGGCGCCGGGGCGAGTTCGCCGGCATGCAGCACGTCGAGCTTGTGCCACCGGCCCACCATTTGGGACCACAGATCCTCGTCCAGGTTGGAGGCATGGGCCAGAGCGTCCACGACGGAGGAACTATTGCCCAGCTTGAGCATGAACTTGATCGGGCCGGCCGCGATGTCGCAATCGACGAGAAGCGTGTGAGCGCCGAGATCGTCGGCCAGCGCACAACTTGTACTGACGGCGATGGTGGAGCATCCCACGCCAGGCTTGGCGGGCAGGAACGTGCACAGATCGGCGAAGGTGGCAGGCCGGCAGGGATGCTTTTGTATGAGCCGCTGGACGGAAGCAATGACGTTTTCCAACGCGGCGCGCTCGATCGGAGAGGTGAGGTACTCGCGGATGCCCAAGTGCATGAGTTTGGGCAGGACGTCTACTTCCAGGCGACGGCCCACCGCGACGATGGGGAAGTCCGGCATCAGGTCGTCCAGTTGCGCAGCGAGCGCCTCCGCTTGTGAAAAATCTTCGATACAGAGGATCAGGAAATCCGCCTTGCGGACACGAATCGTTCGGAGGAGGTCATCCAGAAGGGGATAGCCGGAGAAGGCGCGCACCACCTCAACTTCGGAGAAAGCGGCCAGCGCGGTGGCCAATTCCAGGTTCAGTGGTTCGTCGGGGCTGATCAAGATACTGCGGAGCATGTGCCTTCATAATCGGCAACCTCCCGTCGACACTGTAGAGGACTTAAGGGGAAACGCCTGCCGCGGGTGACTCCACTCGCCGGCTCAAAAATCCGCGGCTGCTTGAAACAGCCGCGGAAACACGCAGCGTTGTCCGTCGACGGGCCGCTGAAAAGTCTTTTCCCTCCGACTTGGGGCCATAGGTTGATTACAATGTAGATGTGCATTTGTCGGGTGGCCTCTTACTTCAGGTGGATTTTTGGGAACTGGTCAGCACGAAGGAGCCGATCCCGCTTGCCGTCATGGGATTCCTGCTCCTCTTTTCCCTGCTCTCGTGGACGATCATTTTTTCAAAGTGGTTTTTCTTTCGTAAAGCGCGCAACGCGAATCAGCACTTTTTGCGAGCGTTTCGCAAGGGCGGCAAGCTCGACGCCATCGCCGCCGTGGGCCAGCAATACGACGCCGCGCCGCTCGCCGTGGTTTTCGATTTCGGCTACAGCGAAGTCAGCCGGCAGATGACTTCGAAGGGAAAGATCACCAACTTCCTTGCCCTGGAACGCATGCTGCAGGTGGGCGTCAGTGAGGAGATCGCCAAATTGGAGCGGAGCATGAACTGGCTGGCGACCACGGCGACGGTATCGCCGTTCATCGGACTGTTCGGGACCGTGTGGGGCATCATCAACGCGTTTCAAGCGCTGGGACTGAGCGGATCGACCAGTATGCGCGTCGTGGCTCCGGGAATCGCCAACGCACTGGTGGCGACGGCACTGGGGCTGGCCGCGGCGATTCCCGCCGCGATTTTTTACAATCATTTCGGGCACATCATTAAAGAAATGGCCGCCCGCATGGAAGATTTCTCGCTCGAATTCTTGAACCTGACTGAGCGCACTTTCGAGGGCTAACGATGGCATTCTCCTTTGGTTCGTCCAATGGACTGGGATCAGGCGGACGACGCTCGCGCTCGGCGGGCGGCACGCTCGCGGAAATCAACATCATCCCGTTGGTGGACGTCGTGCTCGTGCTGCTGATCATCTTCATGCTGACGGCGCACGTGATGGAGTTCGGGATGGAGGTCAACGTGCCGGAAGTGAAGCAGGTCAAAGATTCCGCCGAAGACCTGCCGGTCGTCAGTGTCACGCGCGACGGCAAGCTGTTTCTGAACGAGAAGCCCGTCAACATCAACTCGCTTTCCGCCGAAGTCGCGAAACGTTTCAAGAACCAAAAGTTCGTGTACGTGCGCGCCGATAAGGCAACCACCTTCGACCCCATCGCGCAGGTCATCAGCACACTCAACGACGCCAAGCTCGGTATACGGCTGGTAGCGAAGCCCGAGGACAGCTCCGCACGCGGACGATGACGCAACACGCTGACATCCTCGATCAGCGGGATCCGATGGGGCGGCCGGTAGCTTTCGCTATCGCGCTGCATGTAACAGTAGTGGCGGCGCTCGCTCTCTATAACTGGATGGGCTCGCACAGCGAAGCGTTCGGGGCGAAGGATGCCGGGGGAGGGGCGATCGGCATTCAGGCCGTCGACGCGATTCCGCTGCAGCATAAAGGCATGCCAAATCCCCTGGCGAACGATACGCAGTCGCAGATCCCGCAGCAGCCCGCGAAGCCCGTCGAGCAGGCCAAGAAGGAAAAGGTCTCTCCGAACGCGATCCCTTTGAAGAGCCGCGAGAAGAAACGGCTGAACGACGTCGCGAGCGAACGGCAGCGTTTTCGTCCCTTCAAGGAACTGGAACCGAACCAGGTCTACGCGAAACAAGCGCCACAGGTATCGAACCCGCTGTATTCGGCAATGCCCGGTTCGGGGCGGATCGGCACCGGAGCGAATACGACGCTGGGGACGCGCTTCGCGGGTTACGCGCAGCAGATCCAGGAGCTAGTGGCGCAAAAGTGGCGGACCGGCGATGTGGACGCGAATCTACAGACGGCGCCCATGGTGATCGCGACCTTCGAGCTGATGCGCAACGGCAGCATCAAGAATTTTCAATTATTGCAGCGGAGCGGCAATCCTTCGTTGGATTACTCAGTCCAACGCGCGGTGTTGGAAGCAAGTCCCTTTCCGCCTATCCCTCCGGGGTTCGAAAAGGATTCGGCCAAGGTGGAGTTCTGGTTCGAGCTAAAAAGATGAAACCTCAAAAAATTGCGACTTTCCTCGTGATCGCCGGGCTCATCGCCGCTGGCGCCTACACGCTTGCCGGACAGCAAAGGGGTAGCGACATTAGCGGCTTAGTCCAGACCGGGCTGGAGAAGCCTTCGATCGCCGTCGCCGACATGCGCGGGGCGGGGGACGCGCAGAAATTCATGGACACCTTCAACTCGACCTTATGGGACGAGCTGGCGGGCTCCGGAGTCCTGAAGATGGTGGCGAAAACGATGTACCCGCTGACAGCTCCGCAACGTCCACAGGATTTTCAGCCGCCGACGGTGACTACTCCCGTGCGTCGGGGGCAGACGCCGCAGACGGTGAAGAACGGCCCGTGGCTGACGGACTGGTCGGGTCCGCCGGTGAACGCGAATTATCTGGCGTTCGGGTATACGGCGGTACAGGATGGCCGGCTCGCGTTGTATGGGTGGCTTTTCAACGTGGGCCAGTCCGATGTGACCAGCGCGCAGGTGATCGGGAAGGTATATTTCGGGTCGCTGGACACCGCGGGAGCGCGCCAGGTAGCGCGCGATTTCGCCGCTGACATCCTGCAGCAGTTCGGTGCGAAAAGCCTGGCGGGGACCAAGATCTATTTCGTCTCCGACCGTAGTGGTTTTAAAGAAATCTGGTCTATGGATTACGACGGAACGAATCAGAAGCAGCTCACGCGCTACAATTCGACGTCGAACATGCCGGCCGTTTCGCCCGACGGCTCGCTGGTTGCGTTTACCACCTACGCGGGAGGCAATCCGCAGATCCGCATTCATTCGGTGGCCACCGGCCGCAGGGTGCCGTTTTACAATCCGGTCTCCTCGGTGGTGGAGACGCCGGAATTCACGCCCGATGGGAAGCAATTGCTGTTCGCGACGGCCATCGACGGATGGGTACAGATCTGTATCGCGAACGTCGACGGCGGCGGATTCCGCCGGATTTCGAACGTCCGGTCAATTGAAGTTTCGCCACGCGTGAATCCGAAGACCGGGAGCGACATGCTGTTTATTTCCGGGCGCAGCGGCCGTCAGCAGCTGTGGCGCAGCACGCTCGAAGGCGCCGATCTGCAGAGGCTGACCTCGGGCGAGGGCGACGTCTCCAATCCGTCGTGGAATCCGAACGGCAAGACGATCGCGTTTGCGTGGACGCGAGGCTACGAGCCCGGCAACTTCAATTTATTTGTCATGGATGTGGCGACGCAACAACCCGTCCAGCTCACAAGCGGCGTCGGCCGCAACGAGAATCCGTGGTGGGCTCCGGATGGCGTACACCTGGTATTTTCCTCCAAGCGCGGGAAGACGACGCAGATTTATTCCATGCTGGCGGACGGCAGCAACGTACAGCAGCTCACCACGCAGGGAAATAATATTCAACCGGTTTGGGCAAACGGAGTAAACTAAGGTTGAAAAATAGAATCCGTGGATTCCCTAACCGAGCACTTGCGCTTGGGGTGGGGCCACCTGTACGTGATCTAAAGTACGGTATAGAATTTTAAAGAACAAACCATTGAAGATCCGGCTACGTCCAGCCGAAGTATCGAGGAGACAGGTCAGACATGCACAGGAATATGAGAACGTTGGGCGCAGCGGCATTCGCCGTGGCGCTGGTGTTATCCGTAACGGCGTGCAAGAAGAAGGTAGCGGCCGCACCGCCACCTCCGCCGCCAGCGGCCCCGGCCAAGGTAGAAGCGCCACCGGCTCCCGCCGCCGCGCGCATCGTCAATTTCGCCGTCGAGCCTCGTTCGATTCAGCGCGGCCAAGCGGCCACACTGAGATGGCAGGTCGCCAATGCTACTGACATCGCCATCGATAACGGGGTAGGCGCCGTGCAGGCCAACGGCAATCGGCAGATATTCCCGGCGAATACGACCACTTATAGGCTGACGGCGCGCGGCGCGGGCGGGACCGACACACGTTCGGTCACGGTGGAAGTCACGGCTCCTCCGCCTCCGCCTCCGCCTCCGCCGGCTGCTCCTAGAATCTCCGGCGCCGACATGCTAAGCCGCGAGGCCACGGACGCTCTTTTCGATTACGACAAAAGCGACATTCGCAGCGATGCGATGCAAGCCTTGACGCGCGACGCCGACTTGCTGAAGCGCATTTTCGCGGCCGACCGAACCTTCACCGTCATGCTCGAAGGCAACTGCGACGAGCGCGGATCGGCGGAATACAACCTCGGCCTCGGCGACCGGCGCTCGACGTCGGCGAAGGACTTCCTCGTGCAACTGGGCGTCCCGGCCGACAAGCTCAAGACCATCAGCTACGGCAAGGACCGGCCGGTCTGCACCGAAGCCACGGAGGATTGCTACCAGCGCAATCGCCACGTGCATCTGGCTCCCGGCCAGTAAGCGGGCGTTACGTTCGTAACCCGGCTGCGTTAAGTTAGAAGAATGACGGGTTACGTTAGAAAGAAGGGATGGTACTCGACCATCCCTTTTGAAATCGGGGAATGGCTCTGGGCCCTTCCCGTCGCGAGAGGGAGAATATCGATGACGGCTTTCCGATTGGCCGCGGTCGGGCTTCTCGTTTGCCCCGGATTCCTGCTGGCCCAAAAACGCGAGGATTTTCTTTCCATTCAGCGCGACGTCGCGCAGCTCCAGGATCAGGTTAAGCAGCTCCAGGCTTCCCAGGATCAGAAAATCGCCTCGCTTCAGGCGCTGATGCAGCAAGCCATGGAAGAATCGAACCGTGTCTCCGTGGCGGTGAACGCGCTGCAAAAGACGCTATCGGATCGCCTGGCGGATCAACAGAACAAGCTGGAGGCTCCCCTGGCGACCGTAGGCGCGAGGCTCGATCAATCCTCGGAGGATCTGCGCGCGATCCGCGAAAACGTCACAGCTCTGAATAACCGGCTCGGCAGCCTCGACAACAAGCTGGCCGATATTTCGAGCGCCATTCGCGCCAGTGCGGCCTCCGCCGCTCCTCCTCCGCCGCCCGGCAATACGGCGCCGGGCGCTCCCGCGCCGCCACCCGGGGTTTCCGCCGAGGGTCTGTTCCAAAACGCCTTTCGCGATTATTCGAGCGGCATGGACGAACTGGCGATGATGGAATTCACGGACTATTTGAAATACTTCCCGCAGCAGACCGAGAACGCGGCCGCCGCGCAGTATTACATAGGACAGCTTTACGATCGCGCCAAGCAATACGAGGACGCGATTCAGGCTTTCGATGCCGTGCTCGAGCGGTATCCTGAAAATCCCAAGACCCCGGATTCGCTCTACATGAAGGGCGTCGACCTGCAGAAGGCGGGGCGCAAGACCGATGCGGTGACCGAGTTCAAGGACTTCCTGACGCGTTATCCAACGCACAGTCTGGCAAGTAACGCGCAGCAGCATCTCCGCGAGCTGGCCCCGGCCCCGCGATCCGGGAAAAAGAAGTGATCCGTAGGGTATTAAAACCCGCTGTGTTAAAATTGCAATAGTTGTTCGTGCCCCGCTCGTGGGCCTGTGGCGCAGTTGGGAGCGCGCTTCCATGGCATGGAAGAGGTCAAGGGTTCGAATCCCTTCAGGTCCACCAAAACATTCAAACACTTACACGCCCCTCTCCGCCGAGAACATCGTCGCCGGAGTCCAACTGGAATCCAAAACTGGACGCCACAGCTCACGGAAACAGGAAGAAGCGATCGCGGCGCTCTTGTGGGTAGCGTGCCAGGCGGGCTGGGGCTTGGCCCTAGATCAGGACAGGTGTCTGCAGATCCTCGGTGAATGCGGGTTTCTGCCAACGGGCCGGTTTGGTGTCGTGAATTTCTGCCAGATCCCAGATGGCCTGAATGCGGAGGAGCTGGAAAGGTTTCTGCGAGAAAACGGCGCGGAGACTCTCGGCTTGCAGGCCAAGACGCAGGACTGAGCGCGCCGCTTTCAGTTCCGATAATGCCCCATAACGGCTCGGCCAACGGGCAGACACTTCGACGAGATGGCGACCTTACGTCCAAGTGGACAGTTCGCTTACTGAGTGCGTTCGGGCTAGCTGCACCGTACCCCCTGATTCAGTACTTCCAGGCGATTGTTCTGATTTCTCGGAACTTATATCTTGGGCTGGCCGGTGCCAAAAACACTTCAAAGAAGGCGTAAGCGAGCAAGCGCGGGAACGACGCTTTCGCCCCTTTTTTCATGACTACATACATCTGAGGAGAAACAAGGTGAAAAAGTTACTTTTGATTTTGACGCTCGCAGCAGCTTCTATGCAGATGGGTTTTGCTCAAGATTCACTGAGCCCGTATCTATCGAGTCTGACACCAGCACCAGAAAACAACGCGGCAAATTTGTCCGCGTTCATTCAGGGTTTTGGTGGTGGCTACAATCCGAACATCGTTTCTATACCCACGCCCAGCACACCAATGGCAGTCGCGCCGATCACTGCTACAAGCGCACCAACACAAATGGCTGCTTCGTGGTCGCTGCCCGCTACCAGTGTTGTGCGCTCGACGGGGGTTGCTTCGTGGACGCTGCCTACTCGCATCGGTACACAGTTAAAACTCTCACCCAACGCCGCAAAAATAATTTCACACGTCCAGATCAAGGCTGTTCCCCACGCTCGAACCGGCGCGGCGCTGCGTAAGTAGTACCATACAGATTGTATGGCTTAAGTCGCAAGCCCGACGATATCTCGCGGCGTGCGCACCTACCAGCGGCAGCCGGCCTTAGAACGAAAGGCACAATGCAGATCGGTACATATGCTCCATGGATACATCGAAGTTTTTCGCTTTTAATAGGCCCTGCCCAATTGCAACTCCCGATGCCTGGACTGCAACAGCATCATCACAAAGAAGGAGCTGAAATGTTGGGTCTGCGGAGAGCCGGTGCCGGGAGCGCGGAGATCCTCGATCATGGCTTGGCTAATGAACCCAAGAAGGCTAAGATCGGGCAAAGTGAACAGAAAACAATCCCCGGACGAAACTGTGGCTGCGGGTCTTGCTTTCTTCGCTGCGACGAAATGACGTACTCGGCGCGATAGCGCCGGGATGACGGCGCATCCGGTAGCTACCTGTCACGTCGGAGTCTTCGCGGTATGAACTCACTTCCGTTCATACGTGTTATCGGGGCGTCATCTTCCCACAAGAGGACGGCCCGCGATAGCGTCAACTCTCACGGACTTGCAGATGCGCGATCAACCAGAGGGAATGAGATGAGAAGGCACAACCGCCTGTGGACGGGTCTACCTCTTGAATCCATTATGATGCACAAAGTCGTCTCTATCGCGCCGCACTCGTAAGTAATGAACAGGCGTGACGGGATAACCTAAGCGCATGCTAAACGCTATGACAAACTTATCGGGGACACCGAGCATCTTCGCAATTTCAGCCGCCACTTTCTTACCGGACAACGAGCTTACGATATGGACACAGATTCCAAGAGAATTGGCCGTCAACCACATATTCTCCATCAAGCAACCGAGGCTGATAATGCCCAGGAAATCGCCCTCTGAGGCCGGCGCCCGGCGGCTCGGGTCGTAGAGCACGAAAAGAATGGCCGAGCTCGAAACGATCTGCTTAGCCATCTGCGCATGCCATTCTTCATGCTTAATCTCTTCCCAGCTCGGCTCGGGCGTTTGCCATGATTTCGGAAACATGGTGCCCAAGACCCCGACTTTCCTCCGGCGCAATTCGTCTTCCGTAAAAGACAATTGGCGATAGTTTTCTTTGATAAACGTCAGATCGGGGGAAATTTTGATCTCGCTGATCGCTGCCAGTAGCGATTTATCGTCCACCACCACGATCTCGAAATTCTGCATATTATGTGCCGTCGGCGCCCACCGCGCCGCTTCCAGAATTTTCTCGAGATCTTCCGCAGGAATCGCACGCTTCGGGTCAAACGGCCCTCTCGCTGATTGCCGGTTCTCGATAAGTGCTATAAGTTCTTGCATAGCATTTTGCTTTCAACTGACCTTCAGTACCGCCCGGAAACGAACCTGCGCGGTCATCATTTTCTCGAAAGCCGCCGCTGCCTGTTCCAGAGGAAATGTCTCGATCATCGGCAGCACCTTGGTATGAACCGCGAAGCGAATGGTTTCTTCCATGTTTCCTCCTACCCACCCGCTGATAGACTTTTTGCTCAGCAGGAGGAACGGCGACACCGATATTGGATCTCTACCCGCTGCGACGATCACCATTTTTCCGCCGGGCGCAATACCCGCGACCAGTTCGGACATGGCTTTGCCGCTAGGCGCCGTGCAGATGATGGCCGCTGCGCCGCCCATCGCTTGCAGTTGCTTTGCGGCGTCGGCCGCGAACGAATCGATGTAGGCTGTCGCGCCCAGTTTGAACGCGAGAGCTTCTTTGTCTTTACCGCGCGACACCACGAAAGCTTTGCATCCGAGCTTCACCGCGAACTGCACCGCCAGATGGCCGAGCCCACCGAGACCTTGGATCGCAACGATATCTCCGCCTCCGGCTCCTGCGTGTCCCAACGCTCCGAAAACCGTCGTGCCCGCGCACAACAGCGGCGCCGCTTCCACCGAGCTCAACTGGTCCGGGATGGCGACTAGCGCCTCCGCGCGCCCGATCATGTATTCGGCGTAGCCTCCATCCATGGAGAGGCCCGTCGTCAGCGAATTCTTGCAGGCTCCGAAATCGCCCTTCCCGCAGGCGCTGCAATAGCAGCAGTGGCCGCCATGCCAGCCGACGCCGACTCGCTGTCCCAGAGTCCAGGTGGTGACGGAAGAGCCAAGCTTCGCGATTGTCCCGACCACTTCATGCCCCGGAACGCGCGGGTAGGTGAGGCCGGGAAAATGGCCTTCTTTCACAAGCGCATCGCCGTGGCAGACGCCGCAGGCCTCAACCTTAATTAGTACCTCGTATTCTTTCGGCTCGGCGATCTCGCGTTGGATCAGTTCAAAGTCGGCCCCGGCGGAGCGCACTAGGACAGCTTTCATCGTGGGCAAGGGAAACCTCGAGTCAGGAGGATTTGCAGCGTTCAGGGGGATCGTACCATCCGGGGTCATTCGCAAGCAAACCGCGGCTACGTCCTCAAGCTGGCGCCCGGCAACGTCGTTATCACGCCGCGCTCCGACGTGAGATCCGTAGTCACCGAATATGCCATGGTCAACCTCAAAAGAAAGTCACTCGCGGAGCGTGCCGCGGCAGTCATCTCCATCGCCCATCCCGACTTCCGCGAGGAGCTCGGCGCCAGGCCTATGAGCACCGTCTGATTCCGCGTGGTGTCTTGTTCTGAGGCGCTCTAATGGCCAGCTCCGTTCGCTGTCCGCGTGAGCCAGGGATCGCCGCCGGAGCAGGCGGACGAATTCGCGGGCGCGGATTTGTCGGGCTGACCAGGCTCTCAAATTATGCGGGTGCAGTTTGCAGGTGTGCAGCTCAAAGCACTGAGATGCGCCCGGCGTACGACTTCGTCACAGTCTGGCAGCACTGCGTAGAGGACGATAATGGCAATTGTCAGGCCGGCTAACGGCCCGCACCCCTGGACCGGGACACTGGCCACTTTCGAGTTGCCGACCGTTTGGACACTGTCCGTCCGACCACTTCAAAAAGCATCGCGCTACTGGGCGAAGTGACGAAAGGGATTTCTAAAGCCATTCAGACGAAGTTGGCTGGTCAAGCCACATGCGCGAGTCAATTCCAGTCCGAAATTTCAGGACGCCTAAGGGGACTCGACGTTAGATCCGTCAGGGTTTGACGGAAACCTTTACCAGACCGGTCGTCCAACAGCACTGAAAGCCACCACCACCATCTCCCGAGTAATCGTTCGCCGTAACATGCAATACGTATTCACCGGCCTCGCTGAACTTGACGTTAGTCGTTGCCTTTCCGCTAAAAGCGCCGTTCGCGTTGCCCGTCCCTACAAGTTGTTCAACAGCTGGCCTCGCCGTGTCAAACGTTACGGGGCCAGGCCCCCGGTATTTTGACCACACCAGAGTGACGGGAGGACGTGGGGTTGTCAACGGCGCGTTCGTATCACTTGTATACTTCATATCGTCCGTGACCCAGATCGTCAAAGCAAGTGGTTCAGACAAAGAGGCGCTGCGGACCGTGGCGTTCGTCAAGGTTGCGATCGGACCTTGCAACGCTGTGCCGTTCTCCTCAAACCTGATGACCGGAGGCGTGTTGTTCACAGCTATTTCACTGAATGGACTGATCAGGTAATCGGCATGTAGCCGCAGCGGAATGCTGGTATCCTTGCCATTCGCGTTGATCGTCCAGGTTAACTTGTCTTCCGGGGTGAAACCCTTCGGCACCGGAATAGCGAACATTCCGAATTGCCGGCTGGGAAGAAAATGCGTCGGTTGTCCCATGTCAGGCCCCCCGGGCTCGATCCGGTTGTGGGGGCCGATGGGAATATCAAGCTCCTCTTGCGTGTTGCGGTTGTAGTACCCAACGAGAAAGCCCCGCGCGCCAACTCCGTCCTCGTACCAACCCTCGAAGGCGCCGGTTATGGTAGCGCCAAACTGCTTGCGCGGTTCGGGGAGCGTCTGGCCTGACAAAAGCGCGCCGGTGGCGATCGCACCGACGATGCACAATCCGCGGAGTCCGATCATTGAGGATTTTGGTCGGCGCTTACCTTCGCCATCTTCGCCGTACGGTCCGTGAGCATCTTCTGGTACTCTTCGTCACTTAAGTAGACGACGTTCATCCACGCATGAGCCATCTCATCGACGGTCCGATCCCCATAGCCGACCCACTGATCCGGATCCGGGTTATTCTTGTTCGCCTTGGTATTGTCATACCAGGCGCTCACGTGAATGATCGTGCCCTTCGGTAACAATGGCGCGGCATCATCGTCGTAAATGTAATTGGTCATCCAATTGAAGTTGAAATTCCCGACGTAGCTTAGGATTCGTGAACTGCCGTCCGGCAGAATGGCCTCCACCTGCATCGACTTGCCGCGCAGATGGAAGTGCGGCTGAAAATTTTCGATAAGGGTGTTTTGCTTGAGCGCCGTGAAGCCCTCGGTCTGGGCGAATGAGTTCGGCGGGATGTCCAGGGACTGCGGTCCATTTCTGAGCCCCGTAAACCCGATAAGATAGCTTCGCTTCTTGGGCTCCTCACCCTTCTTATAGAACCAAATTGCAATTTCGGAGCCTACAGTAATTTCCTCGCCAGCAGCGTGAATGTGCTGATCCCAGGAAATCTTTTCACCCGGAACGATCAACTTTCCCGTGTCCGGCCGGAACAAGTCATAGCCTTTGCCGATGGCCCATTCCATCAATTGCGGACGCCGGTTGACGAGGTCAAAGCCGCTATTGTCGGTGCTGCGACCATTTGAGGTGCCGGTATTGACGGCTTCCGGGTCATTATTGAGCACCAGGTATGCGATCGAGTGATGAAGAGCCTTGCGGCCCTTCAAGCTCGTGGGACGAATTTCCACCATCTTTGCCCATCGCGGTTCGGTGATCGGGATATCGGACATGGGCCGATACCACACGTCTTGGTGTCGGGCTGCCATCGTGTATTCAGGCGATTTAACAACCAGGTCGGGCGGCCCGTAGCCATCTCGCACACCTTTCCATTCGTTGTCGGTAACCAGCGGCTTCGCCGGCGGCAGATCCTTCGGATCGCCCTGGAGCGCCCCGCCGTCGACCCAGCGGACGATGGTGGATATCTGCTCATTGGTGAGCGACATGTCATTTTTGAATTTTTGAACACCCACGCCCTGGTCGATATGCCAGGGCGGCATTTGCCGCGTGATCACACGTTCCTTAATGGAACGGGCCCAGGGCCGCGTTTCTTGAAAAGTAATAAGCGACATGGGGGCGATCGAGTTCGGCTGATGGCACTCCTGGCACTTCACCTGAAGGATTGGTGCGACGTCCTTCGAGAACGTGACTTGCTCACGCGCCCCAGCGTTGGCTGGCGTAGCGTCCGCCGCCACAGCCGAGGTCTGTGCCAATATGGCGACGAATATTGCAGGCACGATGCCCATCGCAGAGAGGTGTCGGGACTTCAATGTGGCTATCATCCGAGTAATTCCTCAGCCAATAGTTGCAGAATTGATGCCACGCCGCAAGCGTCGACAAGAGAGCTGCCAACCCATAACGCTGCCCCTCTGGGCATGTCCGAGACCGGCCAGGTAACGGCGGAGACGCAGCCAATCGGACATAATTCGTATTATCGGAATGTATGGTCCGCCGCAGGATTGCAAGCGAAAGATGGGATGGACAAGGTGGTCTGCGCCAATGTATTCGGCCTTTGGTGGAGTCTGTGACTCCTGGCCATGATGGAGTCCGCCCGCTCTCTTCCTATTTAGTCGAGACGGTCTCAAAGGACCGCTTCCGATAGCAAGTTTAGAAAGCGCCGGTTCGACCGTTGTGCCATCTCCGTAATCCGCCAGCAGACCTGGCAGGAAATTTTCTACTTCATGCTGGACTCAGGCGGCCGCGGCCAGCTCCGGAGTCCGATACGCCTCGTTTTTGCATAGCACCGCCCAGGCCATGCGGAGCAGCTTATTCGCGAGTGCCACCACCACCACATTTTGGTGGGTGCGGGCCATCAGTTGTGACAACCAGACGCTCAGCCCGGGAGCCTGTTTGGTCCGATACTGCTTGCTGATGCCGAGCAACTTCTGTTTGCCGCCCGTCGAGTACTCTCGGGGAACCATTCCTACCCAGGCCGCCAATCATGAGGACATTACCTCTGTGTGGCACGAACATCAAGACGAGTGAGAGCCAATGATCGAGCCGGACGCATTCATTAACATAGGGCAGATTAACTTTTACACTGCTGGGCGTGACTTGGCTAAGAAAAGAGCCCGCGACGGTCGAGACCGGTGCAGAGCGGACCAAGGCACGAGGAGTGCATGACGAGGCTGCGTGACTAGACCATTTTCATAGTATTCATAGACCATAGCCGCAGTGACGGAAGCAGGACTGGACGTTGCGAGGAGTGACTGCAGCGAGGGCCTCGGAGAGGCGATATTCCAAGCTGGACAGAGAGCGGGCCTTGGCAGCACGGAGGAGTTGTTTGACCTTGGACCAACACTTCTCGATGGGGTTGAAGTCCGGAGAGTACGGCGGCAGATAGCGCAGTCGGGCTCCGGTGTTCTCGATCAGCTCGCGCACGCCAGCGACCTTGTGAGCGGCTAAATTATCCATGACCACGATGTCGCCCGGTTGCAGTTGCGGGCACAACACCTGCTCCACGTAGGCCAGGAAAATCTCTCCATCGGTGGCAGCTTCGATGGTCATGGTCGCCACCCATCCCGATAGGCGAATCGCGCCCAGCACGGTCAGCGTTCGCCAGTGTCCTCCCGGTGTGCCTTCGCGAACGCGTTCGCCGCCGGGGCCGCGTCCGTAGCGGCGCGTCATCTCCGTGGTCACGCCACTCTGGTCCAGGAAAATCAGCCTCGCCGGATCGAGCTGGTTCGTTTCCTCGCGCCAGAGGCTGCGTTGTAGCTGGCCGGCGACGGTATCTTGCTCGGCGGCGTGGAGTGACTTTTTTTGAGCCGCAATCCCATGTCACGAAGGGCCATCCACAGCCGGCCCACGCTGACTTTCAGCTTCCTCTGCTTCCACAGCCGATCCTGCAGCTCCGCTAAGGTTAGGTCCGGCTGCTTGCCAATCCAGTTCCGCAGATCCTCTTGTACTTCAGCGGTCATTTTGCTGGCGGGCCCGCGCCGCCCGCCGGGCGGCCGCTCCATTTTCCCGGTCGAGCGCAGTGTCGCCGAAATTTTCTTGGCCCACGCCAGGCTCACATCGAAGCGTTGGGCCAGTTGCGACAGGCTCCCCGCTCCACGCTGATGCGCTTTCAACAGCTTCCGCCGTAGGTCGTCTGAATATGGACTTGCCATCTTCCGTCGCCGAAAGATTGCCAGAGCTGTCTATATTATCTATGAAAACGGTCTAAGAGCCACGAAAAAGACGCCTATATGCTTATGACCGGACACGGCGAATCGCATAGGATCGCGTAAGCATTGTGACGCAAGTAAGCGCCTGCGGTGCCATGCTTGCCGATCACAAGCAGATCGGCGCGAAAATCCTTCGCGGCCCGGGCAACCACCTTCGCGGGATCTCCGGAGCTAACGAATAGCTGACCCGCTGTGCCGGTCTCGTTCTGGAGGATTTCGATCCGCCGCGCCGTGTGCTCCGAAACCGACTGCGCAAACTCCTCTTCGCGATTCCATCCGTAGTGCGCCACGGGGAATTCGGCGGTTGCATGGACGATTCCCAGGGCGGCCTGATACTCGCCAGCCAGCCAGGCGGCCCATTCGAGAATGCTCCGGCTGCGCTCCGTGAGATCCACCGCGCACAGGACACTGCGACAGTGGATCTCTTCGAGTGGTGGCGCTGTTTCCAAATGTGCGCTCGTCCACACCGGACAATCCAGATCGTGCAACACTTTCGCCGTGACCGACCCGAGAAGAGACCGGCGGAAAACGCCCAGCCCGTGAGTCGGCATCATGACCAGATCGGGACCCCACCGGCGCGCGGCGTTCACAATTTCCGACGATGCATCTCCCGTCACGCATACCCGCTTGGTTGCGAAATATTTGAGGTCGTCCGCCAGGAACGCACCCAGTTGGGCCCGCCTCCCTGGCAGAAGTTCCTCCGCCAGGTTGTGTTCGCCCATGCCGACGACGTGGAGCAACATTATCTCGGCTTCAAAGCGACCGGCGAAGGCTTCGACGTACCGGGCACCGCCGAGGCAACCGTCAGAGAAGTCGACCGGGAAAAGGATCCTTTTGATCAGTGGCATCAGAGTTTCCGTCCATAGGCGGTGCAACTCAAATGCCAGTTCTTTGGCCGATGCCGATCTTGCCTCCCTTGCGTTTACGCGCCCCCTTCGCTTTGAGCGATTCCCAGCTTGTGCGAAAGGGCTCAACAGTCGCCCCGAATGCGAGGTATGGCGCAGGGGCGCGTAAGGCAACGGCAGCTACAGCACGCAGATGTTGACCTTGGCCGACGTCGGCCAACGTTGTGTGCCGCTCAGGGTGTTACCTCAGCGGATGGCAAACGCACGGCTCCTTCGGCCATGCACCGGTACCCGCTCGAAGTCGCCGTGGTAGCACAGAATGTGGAGGGTCTATGCAGCGGTGCGTATCGCTTGTGCCGGCCAAACGTTCGCTCGAACTGCTCGTCATCGCAAAGCCAGGCGCACCCCTGCTGGCGGGCTCCACATCACAAGCTCAGGTTCATGGGGTTCATGGGGCCCCGGCAGTGTTCGTGATTGCCGCTGTGTATGAGCGGATGGGCTCGGGAGCCACTAACCGCACATGGACCGATTACGAAGCCGGTCTCGCGAGCGAGAACCTGTTACTCGAGGCAGTCGCGCTCGGACTCGGGGCTATGGTCGCGGGGGGCATCGAACCCGCGTAGTTCAAGGAGGCCGTGAAGTTGCCCGGCAGCGAACAAGTGATTGTCGTCATCCCGGTTGGACACCCATCAAAGTGAAGCGTAACCCGTTTGCACTCGAGTAACGAAAAGAATGGCTCTTCCTTGGCGCGAAGAGGTCCTTTCGGCTACTTGCCCCCGTTATGCAACAATATCGGACGCGATTCCCGAGCCCAATTCTCCGCCAGTTCGCCAAGCAGCGACGGCTACTCTGCTTCGCGACGCATCAGTTCATCGATCTTCGGAATGGCGCGTTCCCTCGCTCCCTTCGCATAGCGGAATGTCCATATGATCGTAACTAGAGTCAGTGAGCCCAGCAGCACTGGGGAAATCACCAGAACCCAGCCCACGGGAACGAGGAAAATCAGGGCAACGCGGATCGCGAACTCTCCTAGAAAGACGCTGCCCCACACCACAGTGACCAGGCGGCTGGCGAAGCGCACTTCCGGGAGCGTCCAACTGGCTTCGTATCTGCGGCGCCTCGTCGCGTCGCCTCCGGCCAGAAAGTGCCGCCCGAAATAGAACATCATGGGCCGGGGCAGCAGCAGTGATCCGAAGCAGGCCAGCCCAAATAGAGCCGTAAAAAGTGATTCTCGCATCAGTAGCAGCCGCGGGCTCCCGCCCGCGAGAAGGGCGACCGCGCTCGTACCGATGCCGAGCAGAACAATCACCGAGAAGGGATCGATCTGGCGGCGCTTCGCGACATCGAAGATACTCTTGCCGATAGGGAAGGTTGTGGCGAAAACCAGCGCCGTAAACTCTGACGGCGAGAAGTAACGCTTCGAGAGCCTGTATAAGACGAGTGGAAAAATCGCATTCAGGGCGATATCGAGTAAAAAGCTACGGAACGCCGCGCGAACCGCATTGGATTGTGCGGAACTTCCGGGCGTCGCTGCCATTCACTGAGAATAGCGACATGCGGGGACTGGGTCACGCGGCGTCCGTCGTTCGGCGCTCTGCCCCGGCCTTCGCGTTATCATTATCGGAACCGACCGCTGTCTCCTCGACGAAACGGGTGGGTTTTGAGCGCTCGTCTTCCAACTACTGAACTGCTACATCAGCCATCGCGATAGTTCCTGGAAATTTATTGCTGATCGTTGCTTTTCACTGCTGGCTCTTCATGCGACGGCCGCCGACGGGCATGGATCGCAGCCTGGCTGTACCGCAATTTGGCGGCACCAGCGCGCGGCCCACTTCGGGAGGTCCAGTTCACTTTCAAGGAGAGTGGATAAGACCCGGTCGGGATCGCCCAAATCATTCCATTCGATTTCGCCAAGCGGCATGGTAACCAGCCGTCTTGCTCCCGGCGATAGAACCTGTCGCGAGAAATCGGTCGGAGCGATTTGGTCGTAAAGCCACTCGCCGATTCGTGTCTCGCCACCGGAACCCAACGAGATCCGTGCCGAACGAAGCCGCTCGAACAAACCGGGCACCGACGCCCAAGCTAATTCGAGGAAGGCATTCACGTGTCCCACCATGACGAACGTATTCCACAAGGAACCGGCTCTGAACAGACATTCCGCTACCGGGCGTGAAGGCTTTTCCTGAAAACCACTGACGTGAAATACGCCAGAGTGGGGACCTGCCACAGCGTCTCCCAACTCGATCCAGCCATACTCGACCTCTGGGGCTTTGGGCTGTGCCCCCAAAAGCACGATGGATCCGCTACGTCGTTCCGCAATCGCGAAGGCGGTCTCCAGGGTGGAAGTGAACGCACTCTCCTGTGAATAGTAGTGGTCGCAGGGAAGGATGGCCACAATCGCCTCTGGATCCATCTGAGAAATGCAGAGGAGGGCGGATAGAATGGCGGGCGCCGTGCCCTTGTTGCCCGGCTGCACGATTCTTTGTGAGGTCCGATCCCCGAGGTCGCGAACGTAATAATTCTCATGAGCCCGGCTCACGGAGTAAAGGATCTGATCGGCAGAGATGCTCCGTTCGGCCCGTTGCCGCGCCTCTTGTACCAGCGAGCATTCCCCCAAAAGGGGACAAAACTGTTTAGGGCGGTCATCGCCGCAAATGAATCGCGTGAGCGGCCGGAGACGGAGACCATCTCCCCCGGCCAGGATGACCCCCCAACGGCGCGTGACTCGATCGGTCGAAACGGCCTCTCGCCTCCCGCGCCCCAGGGTACCTCCTCCGATTCGTCCACTGCCCTTCTGCTGAGGGCTTTGAGGCTTGTGCGCTGTCATGCGGCACTCCGCACGGCGAAATCCGGTTCTGTCTCATCGTCCAACCGCGTCTCTTCCTCCGAGCGAGGCTCATTTTCGCTGATCGCCCTCAGTGAGTCGATCACGTCGTCAGGGCTTTCGTTCCAGGCGGGTTGAGTCTGGAGAAGTACTTCTTTGATGGAGAGAAGTCTGCCGTCCTTCGCGCGCATCTTTGTATCCTTTCTTTCTTTCATATAAAAACTTTCCATCTCGAAAGCACGTTGAAGGCCATTGCATTTTGAGCACAAACAACGGAAAAGTTATCCCGGTGCGTGAATTCACGCAACCTGCGCGGTGCTTCGCGTGAACGCGCCCGGCTTGTTCGGGGATCAGCCGTTCGACCGGCTGATTCAATAACTCCGTGGGACCGTAACCGAAGAGTTCCTCGACCGTGTTATGGCGCGAACAATCCTCCCGCTGGAATCGACTTCGAGAATCGCATCAGGCGCGGCATCCAGGAGGTTATGAAAAAGCTTCTCCGCAGTCGCTCGGGACTGAGCTTCGTGGAGCAGTTCGGTATCGGTCGATCGCTTTGCCCTGGCCTTAGGCATAAGATCTCCCTATCGGTCGTCGTCGCCGCGGTCCTCAAAGAAACCGGCCGATGATAGAAAAAATATCACTATGCGGTCCTGGCAGAGAACCAGCGGCAATAGAATCGTTACATGTGCGATTGGTAAGAGCCACCGCTGGGTCGATGCGGTCGCTCGCTTGATTGAAGCTGGGCATATCCCAAGGTTCCCGTTAACCACCAGTAACGGTAGTGGGTCCGGGCGCAACGCTTCTTGATCGTGTAAACTAGCTGCATTCTTTATATGCCGCCTTCTGTCGGCGACAGACTCGGCCCTTTCGAAAGTCTCGCACCGATCGGTGCGGGCGGCATGGGCGAAGTTTATCGCGCGCGCGACACCAAGCTGAAGCGCGATGTAGCGATTCGCGATGTAGCGATTAAAGTTCTGCCCGAGGCTTTTGCTCGCGATCCGGAGCGCATGGCACCAGCTCGCGCTGTTCACGCGATTCGATCAAGTACGCCGCGACAGTCAATGCTTTGCCGTTACTCACCGAAGCGAGCAGCATTGCTTTGTTCCGAGGCAGGTACGCTGGCCAGCCCTGGAAGGTATTCCCTTTCTCGATCTGGGTCAACGGGCTGCGAGAACAAACCCATGCCCACGCGCGATGGCAACCTGGGCGGTTGGATGCAGGACGTGGGCGCTGCGTGGCGAATGACGTCGCTAACTGCGAAAATGGAGGCTGCCCAGTACCAACCGGATCCGAACGCGTACAGGCTTGAAATGACCACCGTCACGAAATGACGCCCTTGACACGGTCACCCTCTTCACCGGAGAAAACTTATGAGCACCTCCCAGAACACTGCCAAGCCTAAAGCTTCCATGAGCGCAATGGACGCCATCAATCATCGCCGTGCCGTACGTGACTATGCGCCTCAGAAAATCGATCAGGCCGTCATCCGCATGCTGCTAGATGCCTCTATCCATGCTCCTACCGCCGTGCATGAGGAACCATGGGCATTTGCCATTGTTCAAGACAGAAACACACTGAAGCGCCTGTCGGATAACGTGAAAGAACTACTGGCCAACGGCACTGACAGCATTCATCCTCTCCTGGGAGGCCATGCGCTTGATCGCTTCACAAACCCGGAGTTCAATGCCTTCTATAACGCCGGAACGCTGATCGTTATCTACGGGAAACCGCTAGGGCCATTCGTCGTCGCTGATTGCTGGCTGGCAGCGGAGAATCTGATGCTTGCGGCCTGCGCAAATGGGCTTGGCACTTGCCCTATCGGCCTTGCGGTTGCGGCGTTGGATACGCCGCACTGGAAGAGGGAACTTGGCGTTCCCGCTGAAATGACGGCCATCGCGCCGATTATCGTGGGTCTACCTGCTGGTCAAACACCGACCGTAACTCGCAAGCCGCCGGAAATTCTTTCCTGGAAATAATGTCCGTGGCAAAACGATCCTTACCCTTGTCTGAAGTGTACCGTCTGATCGAACCGGGTCCGGTGGTTCTCGTTTCGACGATGAGTGACGGGCGAGCGAATATCATGACCATGTCGTGGCACATGATGGTTGATTTCGAGCCGCCGATTCTGGCCTGCGTCATGAGCAACCGGGACTATTCGTTTGACGCGCTAAAGAAGACCAGAGAATGCGTCATCAACATCCCGACAGTGGAACTGGCTAGAAAGGTAGTGGCCTGCGGAAACACGTCAGGGCGTGACGTTGATAAGTTTAAGAAATTCGGCTTTACGCCATCGACGGCCTCCTCGGTGCGCGCGCCGCTTATCGACGAATGCTACGCCAATTTGGAATGCAAGGTGATCGACACAAAGCTCGTGACGCAGTATGGGATCTTCATTCTTGAGGTGACAAAAGCGTGGATCGACCGCTCACAAAAACATCCTCGCACCATGCATCATCAAGGCAACGGCAGGTTCGTCGTTGACGGCGAGACCATCAGGCTCCGTTCCAAAATGAAATAGCGTCTAAGCGGCCCGTGCGGCCATCCTCCGACTGTTAGTCCTGGATGACGGCGCTTCCGGAAAGCATCTGGTTTTTAGACGCGGTCCTACTGAAAAATGGCCAAGATGACGGACATTATCGGACGTATTTTCTCCGCTCCAAGTGGGCCCTTTCTGGTTAACGCGGCCCGGAGCGACTTCTTACCGCAGCTTGCCGTCGCACGGAACGGGAGCTGCAAGCCGCGGATCTGGCTGATGACCGACTTACGGCGAAGCATTACTAAGGGACCGGCACCTCTAGATAGCGGAACGGTGTCTCCACGTTCCTATACCAGTGGACCGTGTCGGGAGGCATAATAAACACATCCCCTTTGCTGATCCGATGTGACTCGCCACCCTGGATTGACTGGCCGCCAAACTTGTCGGACCCCGTAGTTTTGGCCGTGCCACCAACGACCAAGGTCGCAGCCCCGCTCACCACGTACACGACGGCAGTATAGCCAGTATGGCTACACCCCTCGGGTTTGCACGCAGCCTTCACAGATTCCCGACTGTGCGTGTCCACGTTGTAGGTCCCTTTGCTGGATGTGTGGCTCCATAAGAGGCTGCTGCCTCCATTCGAGACTGCCTTATCGAACGATGCGTCCAATTTCTCGTGATCGAAGACGGTAACAATTCCGGAAGATGAATTTTCCTGTGCGATTGATTTGGCGTGCCAGACCGCGCCGATCCCAATGACTGCCAAACCTGTCAGAACGGTTTTTCGAATGTTCAACATAGTTGCCGCACCTCCATTTGTACGCCCTCCCGTTGGAGGTTCGATCGTTCGTGATTTTATACGCCCGTGTACCTTGAACTTTTTATCGAGGTGAAGGTCCCTCCTTGAAAGAGGCTTTCGTAACTGGCGATTCCCAGGAGTGATTACTTCCGGTTACCACCGCGTGGCCCAGCCGCTTCTATCGCGATGCCCGACGCGCTTGTAGGCGTGCCAAGCCGACCAGATCCGCGCGACGGACCGGGTGCCAGACCAGCTCGCTAGATTCGATGCTCAGGCCAGAGCCCTATTTAAGCCAGAGCTTTGCCGTACAGCGCAAGCAAACGGCTCCATGCCTTCTCGGCCTGTGACTCGTTGTAGACTTGCGAATCCGGAGGGCACCAGCCATGCGCGGCCCCAGTGTACACTTCGATTTCCGCAGGCAGGTTCGCCTTCGCGAACGTCTCCTTCAGAACGTTCTTCTCATTGGGAGACCGCATATCGTCATTTGCGGCAATCGCAATGAGGAACTGCGCCTTGGTCTTCGCGGCCTGCAGATGTGGGCTGTTCGGCATATCTGTCACGAGTCCTCCGCCATGAAAGGAGGCGACTGCTCCGACGCGATCAGGCACAGCCGCCGCGGTGCGAAACGCGATCGGGCCGCCCATGCAATAACCCTGTACTCCCATCTTCCGATTCTTGGCAACCGACGATTGCCGGTCCAGCCACCCTATGAACGCCTTTGCATCCGTCATCTGCGTCGTTTCGGTCAGACCTTGCGCGAGCGGCAATAATTGCGGGATTGGGGTCGCAGAACCAGCGTCCGCGGTCGGGGCTTTTTTGACACGGTAGAACGGATTCACCACGAGCACCGAATAGCCCGACTCCGCGAGCCGCTTGCTCATCTGGCGGAACGCCGGCCGCAGCCCGAAGATGTCTGTCCAAACGAGAATGCCAGGGGCCGTACCGCTCGCGGGATGCACGAAATAGCCGTCCGCGGTGCCGTCCGGCGTCATCACGTTCACGTCCGATCCGGTCACTGCAGCCGCGTTCGCGACTTGTGGCAGCATCATGGCCATGCCTGCCCCCAACATCATGCCGAATTGCTTTCGCGTTATCACCAAGCCGAGAGCATCGAGCTGCTTCCGGTCCTCTTCAAAATGATCCTGATCACACATATTCGCTCCTTGTCAACGCCGGGTTGCGCGGTAGACAGCACGCATACTGCAATATTTTATATCCGTTCGATCTCCGGTGGGTGCAACCTCCGCCGCGTGCTGCCACCCACAAAAGACCAGCGGAAATCACTGAACTTCTCTCAACTATTTCTTCGGTGAGTTTCGGAGTTGGAAATCCTGCCACTGTCGCGCCTTTTGGTCCTGCCCGGCTCTGTCATGGAATTGTAGGATTGCTTCGCTATTCTCGGCAACGTGAAGCTACTCGTTTTCATCGTATGCTCGGCAGTAAGCATGGTGGCCGCCGACCAGACCCATCGAATTGAGGTTCACGGCCATCGCGGTGCGCGCGCGCTGCGCCCCGAGAACACGCTGCCTGCCTTTGAGTATGCGATCGCGCAGGGAGTGGATGTTCTGGAACTCGATATGGGAGTTACGAAAGACGGCGTCGTCGTGGTGTCGCACGATCCGATCCTGCAGCCTCCGGTATGTTCCGGCCCCCGGCCAATGGCGGCTATCCACGACTTGACCCTTGCGGAAGTTCGCCAATGGGATTGCGGCCGCATCCAGAATCCGGGGTTTCCGCGTCAGCAGACGGTTCCGGGAACGCGGGTTCCGACACTCGATGAAGTGTTCGCCCTCGCGCCCAAGGGGAACTTCAAATTCAATATCGAAACCAAGATTTTCGCCGATCGTCCGGAGCTTTCTCCGCCGCCAGACGAATTTGTGCGCATGGTGCTCGCCTTAATTCGCCGGCATCATTTGGAATCGCGCGTCATTCTGCAGTCCTTCGATTTCCGAACTCTGCATGAGATGAAGAAGGTGGCTCCGGAAATCAAGCTTTCCGCGCTGTACAGTGGGCCGCCGAAAAGTTTCGTGGAGATCACCAAGGAAGCCGGCGCCGACATGATCTCGCCCGAACATCATCTAGTGACGGCGCAACAGGTGCGCGAATCGCACGCCGCCGGATTTCCCGTGGTCCCCTGGACCGCCGATACGCCGGCCGATTGGGATCGTTTGTTGGCCGCGGGAGTCGACGCGATCATCACCGACGATCCGGCCGCGTTGATCGCGCACTTGAAAAGCAGGTAACCTCGGCCAACTCGGCAGTTCGTTCATGTTGCGATGCCTTCGAGCATCGGGTTCCGCTCTTCACCATCCGCTCTTGCAGAGACGGTTTGCGCATGTCATTGGTTTTCCGGATGAGGCCCATACGGCGCGTGTCGTCTCCGCTTTGTCATTGAATTGCAAATGGGCTGAAAGAGCCGGTGTGTATCCTTGCAGGCATGACTTATCGCACGATGGCAGTACTAGCATTTGTGGCGCTAGGGAGTTCCTCCTGCTTCGCGCAGTTTGAGACCTCCGAGGTACTCGGAACGGTGCACGACGCTTCGGAGAAGCCCGTCGCGAACGCGGCAGTGACTCTCATCAACCAGGACACCCACATTGAAGCCAAGACGACCACCGACGGAAACGGCAATTACGACTTTTTCAACGTCAAGGTCGGGCGCTACACGGTTACGGCTGAACTTACCGGGTTCTCGAAGTTTTCGTCCCCGGACATCGCAGTCGAAGTGAACGCGCGCCAGCGCGTGGACGCGGTTCTACAGGTTGGGTCGGTGACCGACACCGTAACTGTGAACGGCACGGCTAGCGTAGTCGAAACCGATACCAGCGAGCACAGCCAGGTCATCGGCACACAGGCCATGGTGGAGTTGCCGCTCAACGGACGCAACTATTCGAGCCTGGCGCTGCTGGCTACGAACGTTCACGTTTCCCCCGCGGCACTCTCACTTGGACCCACGGGTACGCCGCGCGAAGGCGCATTCAATGTCAATGGAATGCGCAGCACGTATAACAATTTTCTGATGGACGGCCTGGATAACAACTCCTACGGGACCAGCAACCAGAACTTCTCCAGCCAGGTGGTGCAGCCCTCGCCGGATGCTCTGGCCGAATTCCGTGTGATCACGAGCAACTTCAGCGCGGAGTACGGGCGCGTGGGCGGCGGCGTGGTGAATGCGGTGCTCCGCTCGGGCACGGATCAGTTTCACGGCACCGTCTATGAGTTTCTGCGCAACACCGATCTCAACGCGCTGCAGTACGTCTTCGGCGTCCGCCCCTCCACGTTTCAGGTGCCCACATTTCATCGCAATCAGTTCGGCGCAACACTCGGCGGGCCCATGATCAAGGATAAATTGTTCTTCTTCGTGGATTACGAAGGCCTCCGGCAGGCGCAAGGCTATCTCAATTTCTACAGCGTTCCGAGCACGACGGACCGCGAGGGGGTTCTGCCGGTCACAGTGGTCAACCCGCTCACGGGCGTCGTTTATCCGGCGGGCACGGCGATTCCCGTCGCTCAGATCAATCCCTTCGCCGCCGCGGCGCTGGCGGGCTTGCCTGCAGCCGCGAGTGCAAGCCGCTCGAACAACCTGGAGACCACGGTTCCGATCACGGACAAGAGCGACAAATACGACGCAAAGCTGGACTATCAGATCAAGAGCACGATGAACGCGTTTCTGCGATTCAGCCAGAGAAAAGACATCCTGTTCCAAGGGCCCCTCGATCCCGGGCCTTCGGGCGGCGACCAGAACGGTTTCATCCACGCGATTCAGCAGCAGGCAGCCATTGGCTATACCTGGACGGTGACGCCGACCTCGCTACTGGAGGCCCGCTTCGGATTCGATCACGTATTGGGCGGAAAATCACCGCCGTATCTGGGAGGACCGGATATCGCGGCTCAATATGGTATCCAAGGATTGCCATCGAGCTTAGCAGGGGGGTTCCCTACCCAAGTCGTCACCGGATTCAGCAACCCGACGTTCGGCAGGCAAGCCACCAACCCGCAGTTCCAGAATCCGACATCCTTCAACCCTAAGCTCAATTACTCGTTCGTCAGAGGGCGGCATTCTATAAAGGTAGGTTATGAGTTTATCGCCATCCGCACGGAAGTCCAAGACATCAACCCTTTGTACGGACAAGATACGTACAACGGCCAATACAGCAAGCCGACAGCGGCGCAATGCGGCTGCACCCCCGCCAATGACGCTACCAGTTACGACCTCGCCGACTTCTTCTTCGGCCTACCCAGCGCGATCGCGCAAGGAAGCAACTTAGTCACCAATTTGCGGCAACACGTTCATTCCCTCTACGTGCAGGACGATTGGCGCGTCACTCCCAAGCTGACGGTGAACATGGGCCTACGTTGGGAATTCGCGACGCCTATTTGGGACCGCGACAATCTCTGGTCGAACTTTAACCCCGCCACGAACACCCTAGTCCGCGCCACCAGCGGCAGCTTGTACGATCGGGCCCTGGTGAATCCGAATTACAAGGATTACGGTCCGCGCCTCGGCTTGGCGTACAGTATCGACCCGAAGACCGTCATCCGCGCGGGGTACGGGATCAGCTACGCGTTCTTCAATCGTCCGGGGAGTGCGATCGAAGGTATCAACGGCCCGCTCGCGGTCTTCGGAACCTTTAACAACACGGCGGCCCCCGGCTCCCCTGGCTTCCTCACAACGCAGACGGGCTTCAACGCGGGGATTTCCAGCAACTTCAACCCGCTCAACACGAACAACGATTATATTCCGGCCAACAGCCCGTGGCCCTACATCCAGTCTTGGGTATTGTCCATCCAGCGTGAGCTCACCAAGGATACCGTGGTGGAGCTGGCTTATAACGGCAACCACAGTCTGAATTTGCCCATTCTCGGCGACTACAATCAGGCCGCTCCGAATCCGGTGACGGCCACCTGTAATGGCGCGGCCACGCCAGCCATTACTTCCGGCTGCCTGGGTATCCAAGCCCGGCGCCCGGACCAGAGTTTCGATGGCCTCACCTGGGTGGATCCAGCGGGCGACAACAACTACAACGGGCTTTCCGCCCGCTTGGAGCATCGTTTCTCCGGCGGCTTGTACGCCCTGAATTCGTTCACTTGGGGGAAGGCGCTGGGCGATTCCGAACAGGCGCTGGAATACTATTCCAACCTCACCGGCGCGAATCCGCAGAATATCTACAACTTGCGCGCAGAGCGAGCCCCCACCAGCTACGACTCCACGTTCGTCAACGTCACCAGTGTTGTGTATCAGCTTCCGGTCGGCAAGGGAAAGCAGTTTATGAGCAACCTGAATCCATGGCTGGACGCTGTGCTCGGCGGCTGGGAAGTAAACACGATCAATACCGCCAGCACCGGGCTGCCCGTCAACGTCTACTATTCGCCGGCGACGGCAGGGGCGGTGAGCGATATTACCGCCGAATATCGAGGCGCACCCTACCTGCGCCCCAACGTCTCCGGAAGCGCCGCCAGCCAGAGCACCGCGCAGAGTTTGCTCACGTATTTCGCCGGCTACACATTCACCACGCCGTCCGTGAACAGTCCCTTCGGCAATTTGGGCCGCAACGCCTTCCGGGCGCCGGGCATAGAACAATGGGACCTGGCGATCAACAAGAACTTCCGCATCACGGAAGGCATCAAAATGCAGTTCCGCAGCGAGTTCTTCAATCTGCCAAACCACACGAACTTCGGGCCGCCGAATAACATCTTCGGCAGTTCGTCCTTCGGTACGATCACAACGACATTACCGGCGCGGCAGATCCAGTTCGGATTGAAGCTGTTGTTCTAGTCACGAAGGAATAGGTGAGAACCCGCCGGTCACGCGGGGAACTGCAAACAATCTGTGATCGAAATGTTTGTTAGCGAACATTCGTCGAGGCAACATCGGGGCGTAACATAGCTCCTCTATCCTGACCCTGGAGGGTGTGTGCCAGACCGGCAACCGGCGATTCCAGGTCCCATCGAAATCCCCCGCGAGAGTCTGGAAACCGCCCATAATCTTTTTCTCAACACGCCGCTCGGTCCGATCGCGCCGATGCTCGAAAAGTGGTTTATCGGGGACATCGAACAAATCTACAGCAAATTGGTTCGCTCGAATCGCAGCTTTTTCGATGCGTTGCTCGATAGCCTGAACATCCGATACCAGTGCGCTCACGAAGAGATTCATTACATTCCTACCGAAGGCCCGGCGATCATCGTGGCCAACCATCCGTTCGGATTGTTGGATGGCATGGTCCTGGGGGCGATTCTGTCCGGACGCAGGAGGGATTTCCGGATCTTGACGAATTCGCTGCTCGCGAGCATTCCACAGCTTCGGGAATTCGCCATCCCGGTGGATCCGTTCGGGGGCTCTGAGGCGGTGCTCGCCAACCGCAAGCCGTTGCGCGAAAGTATTCAGTGGTTGCGCGGTGGTGGATTGCTCGCGGTATTTCCGGCGGGCGAGGTCGCTTCTCTCCGTCCCGGCCGCTTCGGCATCACCGATCCGGATTGGACCGAGAACGTCGTGCGTTTGGCGCAAAGAGCGAACGCGCCGGTAGTGCCCGTGTTTTTTCACGGCGCGAACAGCCCGGCGTTTCACCTGGCCGGGCTGGTACATGAACGTCTGCGGACGCTGCTGCTTCCTCACGAGCTTTTGAACAAGGCGAACTCGATCGTCCGCGCGTCGATCGGGAGCCCGATTTCTCCAGACCGGCTCGCGGGAAAAGACGGCATCGAGAATGCCACTGCATATTTGCGCGCCCGCACGTTCATGCTCGGCAGCAGGCCCAATGGAAGGACCGCGCCGAAACTGCGATTTCCCGCGCCGGAGCGGACGAAGCATCATCCTCCGGTCGGTGAGGCGCAGGATCCAGCGGCGATGCGCCGCGAGATCGAGGCATTGCCCGAGGTACGGAGGCTGGTGAGTTCCGGCCAATATCAGGTCTTTGTCGCCCAAGCCGAGGAAATTCCAATGGTGCTTCTCGAACTTGGCCGGCTACGCGAAATCACGTTTCGCGCGGTGGGCGAAGGGACCGGGCATCCTTTCGATCTGGATCGCTTCGACCGTCACTACGGGCATCTGTTCGCATGGAACCAGGAAGCGGGGGAATTGATCGGCGCCTATCGCGTAGCGAAGAGTGACGAGGTGATCGAGCGCTTCGGAACGCGCGGGCTGTACACCAGCACGCTCTTCCATCTCCAGCCCGAATTCTACGAAAACATTCGCCCTGCCTTGGAACTTGGCCGCTCCTTCGTTCGCCCTGAATACCAGAAAGGATATCTGCCGCTGCTGCTTTTATGGAAAGGACTCGGGCATTATGTCGCCCGGAATCCGCGCTATCGAACTTTGTTCGGACCGGTGAGCATTAGCAAGGATTACAATCCTTCGTCGCGCGCGCTGATCGTTTCATTCTTGAAATCGCGCCACTGCGATGAACTCCTGGCCGGCAGCGTCAAGCCGCGCAAGAAGTTTTATGTTCGGGGGCCGCGCGATTGCGATCCGCGCAATTTCAGCTCGCTGCTCACCAATCTGGATGAGCTATCGGAAGTGGTTGCCGATCTCGAAGCGGACGGCAAGGGTATCCCGATTCTGCTGCAGCAGTACCTCAACCTGGGAGGGCAGATTCTGGACTTCAGCGTGGATCGTAAATTCTCAAACGTGCTGGACGGCCTGATTGTGGTGGATCTTCTGAAACCCACCCATCGCCAGATGGAGCGTTACATGGGCAAGACCAACGCGGCCGAGTTTCTGCGCTTCCACGGGGTGGCGGCCGCTTGAGCGTCGCTTCGGAACGCACGGCTCCTGGTGTTCTTGACTGCGCCGCCGATTTGTTCCGCGATCCGCAGGGCGTCCTGATCGCCCGCTGGAACTGGAAATCCGCGATCTTCAGTTCCCTGATGCGCGGTGGGATTTTCTTCACCGCTACAGCCAGTGCAGGACTGAGCGCCGCCCTCGGCGCGATGTACACGGAATTCGCCTACCGCTCGATCACCGCCGGCTTCTACGGCGCGGTCACGCAGAACTTTCGCAAGGCCGAGCCGCGCTGGCAGGCGAACCTCGCGGCGGGTGCCGGCGTACCGATCGTTTCCCACGTGATTGAACTGGCGATTCACATGCTGCGTGGAACGCCGAACCTGAGGACGAACGTTCTCGCCTCAGTTTGCTTTACGGTTGTTTCGACCCTATTCAACCTGCACGCCATGCGGCAGGGAGTGCTCGTGGTTGGCGCAAACGCGGGATCGATCGCCTCGGATATCCGGTCCCTGCCGCGGACCATCTCAACGTTCTTGATGTCGGGACTCCGTTTGCTTCGGTTTTAGTGGGTAAAACCAGCTAGCCTGCGTAATCATCCCCAGCCAGAACGGGAAGGCTGCCATCACCCTTCTCGGGCTTCCCTAAGATCTCTTCCGCCTTCGCGGCAGGGGCAGCTTTCCCACAGCCGCTTTATGGCACCACAGCCATCGGGACATCTCGCGCCGGCGCAAGCCCACCGGAATCACCCTTTGCAAGGACCTCTTCGTATCGGGCATAAATCTGTTCGAACACGACGGACCAGGAATGTCGCAGCGCGGTGGCCCGGCCGCCTTGCGACATGCGCGCATGCAGAGCGGGATGAGTGCGCAGATCCATCAGTGCATCGACGAAGTCTTGGAAGTCGCGCGCGACGTATCCGTTTCTTCCGGGCTGCACCAGGTACTTCGGGCCGCCGCTTCCGCTGACGACTACTGGCACGCCCGAGGCCATCGCCTCCAGTACGACGTTGCCGAACGTGTCCGTCAAAGACGGGAAGACGAAGGCGTCCATGTTGGCGTATGCCTCCGCCAGCCGGATGCCGGAAAGAACGCCCGGGAGCACCGCCTGCTTGAGATTTTCGCTCAACCATGGGCGTTCCGAACCATCGCCCACGATCAAAAAGCGATAGTTGGTAATGCCGTGTTCGCGCAGGCGCCGTTCCGCTTCGACTAGCATCCGCACGCCCTTTTCCGGCGATAAACGGCCCACAAAACCGATTACGAATTCGTCGCCGGATCGTGTCCGGCGCGCCGGAGAAAAGAGTTCCACATCGATGCCGCGTTTCATCAGGTAGGTGGGACGATTGGCGGCCAGCGTCAGCATCTCGACCAGTTCCGGATTGGGAGCAAATAGGAGCCGCGCGAGCCGGTAGAAGCGCAGCGTCCATTTGAGCGTTTCGCGCTCGGTGAAATCGGCCAAAGCAGTTCGCCACCGTGGCCTCATCCAGCCGAGTTTGGACTCGATCCGGCGCGCAGCGAATTCATGCAGATTGGTGTGCCAGGAAGCGACCAGCGGCACTTTGAGTTCGTGCGCCAGGAGCGCTCCGAGCATACCGGAGTGACTCGGACCCGTCACGTGTACGACGTCAGGACCGAATTCGCGGAGTTTCTTGTAAACCCGCCGGTAATGCCGCCAGAAGAGGAGATCGAATTTCAGGTCGCGCTCCAGCCGCACAACCAGCGGCGAGGAAGCGATCTCCATTGTATCGAGAGCGCCTTCCTTCCAGGAGCGCGTCCTGGGGCCCGCGTGAACCGAGAGAAACGGATATTGTTTCTCGACCGCGAAGCGTACAAACTCGCGGCTGGTGAGTGCGACTCCATTCACTTCGTGATAGCTATCGGTGAAAAATGCGACCCTCGGTACATTCACAAGGGCACCTTCACAAAACGACTTCTTCCCGCTTGGCGTACGCGACGCGGAAAGCTTGCTTGACGTGGGGATGCCGTAGGATGTTGACCCCCCGGGTGAACAGGCGCACGGCGAGTGGCGCTTTGTCCCACAGTTGGTTGAGCGAACGGGTTACGCCGTCATCGCAAAGGTAGAAGGCGCGGTTGCTCCAATGCTTTCCGTAGATGTGCCCATCGTAGTCCCGCAGAATGTCGTCCAGATTTTGCAGGATGCGCACCGACAGCGGCTCCATATACTGCTGAGTCAGAAGCACGTGGCTGTAGCCGTCGCGGATTTCATCCACGAACTCGCAAAACGAAGTCGCGTTCGAAAGATTCAGAATGGTGTTGGGCTCAAGCGCATGACGGTCGCCACCGGAAATGAGCGGCTTGCCAAAGTGTCGCGCCAGGTCGATCACTGTCCGATTCTCCGACCACGGGCGCAGGCCGTTCAGTTCGAACGCGTGCAGATACTGCTTGTACGTCGCGGCAAACTGGCGGGCGGCCGCGCGATGCGCTTCCTCGCCGATCTTGTTCTCATCCCAGTTGGGGTGATTAAAAACGATGAGCGTATCGCGGCTCACGGAGAGCCTACGGAAGATATCGGCCAAGGGGATTGTGGACGTTCCGGCCGTGAAGGCGGCGAGATCCGTCATCGTCGCGCGGGCCGTCTCCAGCGGAAGATTGTGGACGCCGATGTGAAAAAATGTTCCGCTGACGGGAACGGTCCATTCGACCGAAACAGGCATCGGCCGGCATTCCTCGCGATGCTGCAGAAGAATCGGCGCGTCGATGTTGTCGTGGTCGGAGAGCGATATGAGAGGCGCGAGCCCGAAGTGTTCCGTGATCTGGCGTCTCTCCAGCGACCAGGCATCGTACGCCGAGAGCGGCGGCGTCCACCAGGCGCGCGCAAGATTGAGTGAGGCGCCGAAATGGCTGCGGTAGCGGGCCTCGCCGTGTTCTAACGCGATCCGGATCGGGGCAATCTGTTTCGCCAGCCGATAAATGAAATCCAGGCGCTCTTGCGAGTGCAGCGTGTGGCCGTGCAGGGAAATCCCGGTCCGGAAGCCGCCACCGAGACGCAGATCCTGTTCAAAGTGGATGTGGGAAAGGTGCATGCTCCTCCTGGTTCATGCTTTCTTCTGAGCGATGAGCGGCGGGACAAGGGGGCCCCCGACCGTCGAGTCTAGGTGGAACGTCAGGCGCAGGAAATTCTTCGGCCGGAACTCGATTTTGGAGGGCAACGCTGTGCCGTCGCCTGCATCCAGCCACAAGCGAAATTGAGCTTCGCCCGCTTCCTTCTTGGACGTCGAGGAGCTGTGTTCGACAATTTGCCCGGTGAGTAAAACCGCGCCGTCGGCCTCCGAAAAACGCGTATGCAAGTCGTAGAGCTTGGCGTTGTGAATGAAGGTGCAACGGCCGTTGGCGCGCCGAAGGATTGCCTGGCGTACGGAAAATAAAAACGTGGGATAAACGCTCTCGTTGGCGGGGCCGTCGGAAAGGACGTCTTCGCGAAGCGCTACATCCTGGCTGCGGAATCTTTCCATCAGGGACGGGCAATCCATCCAGGTGGCCGCGGCAGGAACGGTCTTGTGTTCCAGCGCCCAGCGATAACCCGCTGTGGAGGCCATTCCGCACGCCACCGCGAGGCTCAGATCGTGAGGGTGACCGGCAAAGGCTTGCCAGGCCTGATCGGAATTCTTTTCCGGCGAGCTCGTCATGAAGGAGAGATATCCGCTCTCGCGGATCGTGCCGTTCTCTTCCCGCACTACTTCCTGGGTCATGCCGAAGCGGTTGAATCCGTTTATGCGGTCCGGCCACGATCCGCTGACGAACTGCACGGCGGTGGTGCACTTGGATCCGGCGAGCGCTTCTTCGACCAACAGTCCGGCTGCGCCGATCCCGTCCTTCGCGATCACGGGAATGGAAAAAAGACTTACGGTCGCCTCTACGCGATATCGACGGAATTCGGCTTTGCCCGCCGGAGAGGAGGAGAGGATCGCGGGTCCGTCGTTTTCAAAGGAGGCAGCTCGGCTAAGGGAAGAGGCGATCCGTCCAAATGCAACGATTCGAAACGCTGCGGCCAAAAGACCGCGACGGGTGGTGAGAAATCCAGCGCCCATGTAGTAACCATGGACCAGTGTCTTTACTGGGTGATCTCATGTGCGTGAATGTTACTTAAACATTTTCGCATCGGAATGTTTCTTACGTTCGGGCGGATGCTTTATGACGTACGGCACAAACGACGGGTTCGGGAGCTGGCCCGCGTTCGACCTAAGCCGAATGCGCTAGGGCCTTGTGCTGTTCCAGACGCGTGGTGATCTTCAACTGGCGCTTTTTGCTGGAGAGAATGGTTTCTTGGCGCTCTTGAAGGGCTTGTGGGTCCGCGCTCTCCAGGGGAGGCCGCAACATCGCGTCGTAGCGTTGCTGCAGGCTCGCGATCGCCTCTTCTTTGCATGCAAGACTATGCTCGCGGTGAAGCTCATCGCAGACAGGGCATCGCATAGGGACTCCTCGCATCGGTGTTCATCTTATTGTCTCTCGCTTATCGCGATTTGGGAAGGGTTTCGAGTCCGTCGAAGCGCGCAAATCCTACGAATGCTGTCACGAAACTGTAACATAAGGAAAACCTGCGCCGGCTTCGTGACGTGAACCGGGGCAGGGGTGGTAACTGCGGTTGGACCATTAATATCTAGCGTCTTTTGGCGTTTCGCCGGTTACAATCGAAGGTGTTCGCGGATGACCCTGAAAACGCTGCTCGCCAAAGCCAGCCCCGCGCGTTCCGGCGATGAGCTGGCCGGCCTCGCTGCCGGCTCCGCGCAAGAGCGCGTTACAGCGCAAATGGAACTCGCCGACACGCCCCTCCAGCGCTTCCTCGACGAGCCCCTGATCCCGTACGAAATCGACGACGTCACTCGGTTGATCCTCGACTCGCACGTGCCTGAGGCGTTCGCTCCGCTCTCGCATTTCACGGTCGGCGAATTCCGCGAATGGCTGCTCGATGAGGACACCCAGGATGAGGCCCTCGCCGCGGTTTCCCCCGGTCTCATTCCTGAGATGGTCGCGGGCGTCTCGAAGATCATGCGTGTGCAGGACCTGATCTCGGTCTCCTCGAAGCGCTGCGTGGTCACGCGCTTCCGCGACACGATCGGACTCCGTGGGCGTATCGCCACGCGTTTGCAGCCGAATCATCCGACCGACGACCCTCGCGGCATCGCGGCCAGCATCGTGGACGGCCTGATGTACGCGAACGGCGACGCGGTGATCGGCGTCAACCCCGCCACCGATGACGTGGGCCGGGTCGAGACGCTGCTGCGCATGCTCGATCACATCCGACATACCCTGGAGATTCCGACACAGACCTGCGTCCTCGCGCACGTGACGACGCAAATGGAAGCCTTGCACCGGGGCGCGCCGGTGGATTTGATTTTTCAGTCAATCGCGGGAACGGAGGCCGCGAATCGCGCTTTCGGAATCAATCTCGGGATGCTCGACGAAGCCTATCAGGCTGCTCGCGAGCTCGGCCGCGGGGCCAACGTCATGTATTTTGAAACCGGACAAGGAAGTGCGCTTTCCGCCAATGCTCACCACGGCGTCGATCAGCAAACCTGCGAAGCGCGGGCCTACGCCGTCGCCCGGAGATATGATCCGCTGCTGGTGAACACGGTCGTTGGGTTCATTGGACCCGAATATCTTTTTAACGGCAAGCAGATTCTGCGCGCCGGCCTGGAGGATCATTTCTGCGGAAAACTGCTCGGGCTGCCGATGGGCTGCGACGTCTGTTACACCAATCACGCCGAAGCCGATCAGGACGATATGGACGTGTTGCTCACCATGCTCGGCGTGGCCGGCTGCAACTACATCATGGGAGTTCCCGGCGCCGACGACATCATGCTGAATTATCAAAGCACGTCGTTTCACGACGCTCTCTATCTGCGCTCCCTCCTGAAACTCCGCCCGGCTCCGGAATTCGAAGCATGGCTCGAACGCATGGGCATCCTGGAAGACGGCGTTCGACTGCGAACGGCGCGCGCGTTGCCTGCGGCCTTTGAGCGGGCCCTACAATGCTGACAAGTAACCCGTGGACCGGACTCCGTGAACTCACAGCGGCGCGCCTCGCTCTGGGTCGATGCGGGCACAGCTTGCCGACGCGCGAACTCTTGGCATTCCAGCTCGCCCACGCGCGAGCCAGGGACGCCGTGTATCAGCCGTTGGACGTTTCCCCGCTGGAGTTCAACGAGGCCGTCATGCTCAGGAGCGCCGCGCCTGATCGAGACACTTACTTGCGACGCCCGGATCTCGGCCGACGGCTGGCTCCGGAATCGGTAGAGCGTCTGACGCGTGGAGATTGGGACGCCGTCTTGGTGGCGGCGGACGGATTGTCCGCTACCGCCGTGCGCCGCCATGCTGTCGTCGTGATTCATGCGTTAATCGAAACCTTCGCGCATCGCGAAGGCTGGCGCGTCGCGCCGATCTGCATCGTCCGTCAAGCTCGCGTGGCCATCGGCGACGAGATCGGCGAGCGTTTGGGAGCGCGTCTTGCCGTCGTGCTGATTGGAGAACGCCCGGGACTAAGCTCGCCCGACAGTTTGGGCGCATATCTAACTTACGCGCCGCGCATCGGCCGCACTGACGCCGAGCGGAATTGCGTCTCTAACATTCGCAATGGCGGACTGGAACCCGTCCTGGCCGCACAACAAATCGCCGCGTTGATGCGCGCGGCCCGCGATCGGAAACTCACCGGCGTGAATCTTAAGATCACAAATCTCCTCAGTTGAAGCTTTCCGCGCCCCTGTAACAGGCTATGCGTGTCAATGCGATTACAGCCGGTTGCGCTACCTGCGGGATATTTCGCACTGATTCCCACGGCGCGGTTGGTAAGCCTCAGGGAACGTGTTGAATCCGTAGATCGCGCATTGGTCTCCGGCGTGCCTCTTCCTTCGCTGGAGTTCCCGCCATGCAACCCGACCTGCAACCTTTGATTCACGAGTTGGAAGTCCTGCACTTGGAGATGATGAATCTGGCTCAGGAGAATCTCTCGGTCTTGAGTCGGATCCATCCGGAGAACCAATCCGGCGCCGTCAACCTTCTCCACTATGTGGCCTTGCGCCGTCACGACGTTCGTGCGTTGCAGGACCAGCTCACGGCATTGGGACTGTCGTCCCTGGGGCGCACCGAGTCGAATGTCTTGGCCGGCGTCCGGGCCGTCATGACGATCCTCGCCAGCCTGCGCCACGGCGAACCCGTCTGGCCGCAACAAATCGGGGTTCCCGAGGACAGCTCGCAATGCTCCGAGGGCCGGGACCTGCTGGAAAAGAACACCGAGCTGCTCCTGGGACCGACCCCCGAAGGTCGCAAGGTCCGCATTATGGTCACGATGCCATCCGAAGCGGCAACCAACTACGAACTGGTGCGGGATCTGGTCATCAACGGTATGAACTGCATGCGGATTAACTGCGCCCACGACGGCCCGGAGGCCTGGTCCGGAATGATTCGCAATCTGCGCCGGGCCGAACAGGAGACCGGCAAACCCTGCAAGATCGAAATGGATGTGGCCGGCCCCAAACTGCGCACCGGCCCCATAGAGCCCGGACCGGCGGTGGTGAAGGTTTGTCCTTCTCGTGACGCCTTCGGTCGACTCGAAAAAGCCGCGCGAATCTGGCTGACGCCGGCGGTTCATTTCCAAAAACCTCCTTTCTCCTCGGACGCCTGCATTCCAGTCTCGGGCCGCTGGTTGGCAACTCTTGAACCCGGCGACGAAATTCAATTCATCGACACGCGTGGCGCAAAGCGATCGATGACCATCACCGAGGCTGCGGGCGACAGCCGTTGCGCCGAGGCTCATCGCACGGCCTACTTTGCCCCAGGCGTGATGCTGACCGCCGTCTATAAAGACGTGGACAAAAATGAATGTGGGCACCCTAGCCCCGCGCGGGTCGGGCACTTCCCATCGAAACCCCAGACGGTCTTGCTACGGCCCGGTGATACCCTCATTCTGACCCGCTCGCTCGATCCCGGCCATCCCGCGCGGTTTAACGAGGATCACGAGTTGGTGTCTCCCGCGCGGATCGGAGTCACCCTGCCCGAGTTCTTCGACTCCGTGCAGCCTGGCCAGCCTATTTGGTTCGATGATGGAAAAATCGGCGGGATCATCTCACAGGTTGGCCCGGATGAAGTCGCTGTGGAGATCAAGCACGCGAAAGCCGAGGGAGAGAAGCTGGGAGCGGAAAAAGGAATCAACCTGCCGGAAACCGACCTCAAAAGTGCCTCGCTCACTGCCGAAGATTTGAAGGCTCTCGCTTTTATTGTGAAGAATGCCGACCTTCTGGGCTACTCGTTCGTGCGCACGGAAGATGACGTTCGTCTTCTGCAATCCCGTTTGGACGAACTCGGCGCCGGGCATCTCGGCATTTTGCTCAAGATCGAAACGCGGGAAGGATTCGACAATCTGCCAAGCTTGCTTCTGGCGGCCCTCAGCAGCCGGAGCGTGGGCGTGATGATCGCCCGCGGCGATTTGGCGATCGAGTGCGGGTATGAGCGCCTGGCGGAGGCGCAGGAGGAAATCCTGTGGATCTCGGAGGCGGCCCACGTTCCGGTCGTGTGGGCGACGCAAGTGCTGGAAAGCCTGGCGAAAACCGGTACGCCCTCGCGCTCCGAAATCACCGACGCCGCCATGGGACAGCGCGCGGAATGCGTCATGTTGAATAAAGGTCCTTACGTTGTGGAAGCGGTGCGGACTTTGGATGACATCATGCGGCGCATGCAGGCGCATCAGGAAAAGAAGCGTTCCATGCTACGCAAACTCGGTGTAGCCACCGAGTTCGCAAACTCGGCCGCTCAGCGCCATCGTGCGGCTTCCAAATGATTCCAATGGAGTGCGCCGATGCATCACCGGATATTTCACCATGCGGCGGAAATGCCTGAAGAATAAAGGCTTAAACATCGATATATCTAAGCGATAATTTAAGCAGCGCTGGTGAATACGTCATTGCTTGAAAAATTACGTGATCTGGTCGCCTTCCCCGTGGAGAGCAACGGCGTGGATCCTGCGCGATCCTCGTACGAGCGCTTCGCCATTCCCTATTCGTTCAAACCGCGGTTGAGCATCCGGGAGGCGGTGGTCGCAGCGGGCGGCGCGCTCCTTCGCATTTTTTTCAGCTCATTACTGTTTGCGGTTTGGGGTACTTACTCTTTTCTCGCGTGGAGCACGATTCGAAACGTCTTTTTGCGAGGCGTAGTCCTAACCGTCCTGGTCGTGTTGTTCGCTGTCTCCATGGCCTTGCTCATGCTTGCGATTTCCGCGTTGGTAAGGATCGTCTGGCCCCACCGCCCGGAGCACCCGCTAAAGACCAGCCCCCGCATCTAATCGGAAAAGTCGTCTTCTTTTAACAGAACTGAAACGTCCTTCGCTTAGACTCAGTAGTCTATCCGGGAGGACAAATGGAACTGTTTGGACAAGCGATCTCCGTGGGAAACGGGATCTTTCTCTTGCTGGCACTGGGGTTGGCCCTCAGCTTTGAGTTCGTGAATGGGTTTCACGACACGGCCAACGCGGTCGCCACGGTAATCTACACGCACTCTTTAAAGCCTTGGATTGCGGTGATCTGGTCGGGTTGTTGGAATCTGATCGGCGTCCTGACTTCGACCGGCGCGGTCGCCTTCGGCGTGCTGGCTCTGCTTCCGGTGGAATTGGTGTTGAACGTCGGCTCCGGCGCGGGATTCGCGATGGTCTTCGCCCTGCTGTTTTCCGCCATCATTTGGAATCTTGGTACGTGGTATCTGGGCCTGCCGGCCTCCAGTTCTCACACGCTGATTGGCGCCATCATGGGGGTGGGACTGGCGAACTCCTGGCTTTCCGGCAACCACGAGTTCGGCGAGGGCATCAACTGGGCCAAGGCCTCGGAAGTAGGCAGCTCTCTCCTGGTTTCTCCGATCGTAGGCTTCAGCTGCGCCGCCCTGCTCCTCCTCTTGTGCAAGGCGCTCATCAAACGCCCTGATCTTTACGCCGCGCCCGATAAAGAGAAGGTGCCGCCGCTGTGGATTCGCGGATTGCTGGTTCTCACCTGCACGGGCGTGAGCTTCGCGCACGGCTCCAACGATGGCCAGAAGGGCATGGGCCTGATCATGCTGATCCTGGTCGGAATCGTTCCGCTGAGTTTCGCCGTGGATCTCAACACCTCGCAGTCTTCGATCACGGATTTGGCGGCCACCACGGAAACCATCTCCTTCCAAATGGATCGTCATTCGCCGGGCATAGCCATGGCTGGATACCAGGCCGCTGCCGACGAGGTCTCCGCGTATTTGAAGACGACAGGCAAGGTGAACGACCGAACCTTCGCCGCAATCGGAACGAAGTGCCGCGAGATCTCGGAGCTCCTGAACGGCAAGACGGCCCTGACCCAGCTCAGCCCCGACCAGCGCAAAATCCTCCGCAGCGATCTGTATTTGACCTCCGAGGGGCTCGGCAAGCTCATCAAGCAGAAACAGTTAACCGACCCCATGGAGCAGAAAAGCCTGGCAGACTTGAAGAAGCACATGGACAAGCTGACCAAGTTTATCCCCACGTGGGTGAAGGTTGCCGTCGCGCTCGCACTCGGACTGGGAACCATGATCGGATGGAAACGGATCGTCGTGACGGTTGGCGAAAAGATTGGCAAGGAGCACCTCACTTACGCACAGGGCGCATCCGCGGAGCTGGTCGCCATGGCGACCATCATGGCCGCCGATCAATATGGTTTGCCGGTCAGTACCACTCACGTGCTTTCTTCCGGGGTCGCCGGAACCATGTTCGCGAACCGTTCCGGGCTGCAGACCGAGACGCTGCGAAATCTGCTTCTCGCCTGGGTTCTGACCCTCCCGGTTTGCGTGTTGCTCGGCGCCGGGATCTTCGCCTTCGGATTCAACGTCCTGTTGCGGATAGGAGTGAAGTAGCGCGTTAAGCATCCGATCGCGAACCACGCCGGCGACAGGCGGTGCATGGCGCAAAAAATGCGCGCCCTCCGTCAGGTTGCGCAGCCGATATGAATTTCACCGGCGATCTGTGCAACGGCTCAAACGTGCGGGGGCCTAGTGAATTCCCCCGAGGGCAGCCTCTTCTCTGCTGAGCAGGCCGCTCGGGAGCGCCAGATATCCGAGCGCGGCGGCTTGTCGCTGGCCCGGGCCGAGCATCCATTTCAGAAAATCCACGATCGCGCCCCGTTTGGCGCTATCGGGGATGCTCGCGGGAACTACCAGCCACGTGAAGGACGCAATGGGGTAGGAACCCGGGCCGGGCGCGTCCACGATCGAGACTTTGAAATCGCGGCTGGGCTCCATGGCGTTGGTGGCTGCGGCGGCGATACTCTCGAGATTGGCGGCTACAAATTCGCCTTGCTGATTGCGAACCTTTCCAAAGCTCAGGTGGTTCTGCAGGGCGTAAATGAATTCGACATACCCGATGGATCCTCCTAATTCCTTCACCAGCTTCGCGACACCGTCGTTGCCGGCCGCTTCCCGCCCCACTGGCCATTTGGGCGCGACGCTTGCCCCGGCGCGAATCTTCCATTCGGAGTTGGTCTTGGAAAGGTAATCCGTCCAGGAATAACTCGTGCCGCTTCCGTCGGCGCGATGAATCACCACGATATCGAGATCCGGCAGACGATGGCCGCGATTGGCTTGGACAAGAACGGGGTCATTCCACTTTCTAATTTTTCCGAGATAAATGCCGGCGAGAGCTTCTGGCGTAAAGGCGATGTTGTCGCCGAATCCAGGCAGGTTGACGATGGGCACCACGGCGCCAACCACCGACGGAAAGAACAAGTAATCGCTTTCCCTGTTCGGAGAAAGCTCGCGAAGGACTTCCGGGCTGTCCGAAGCTCCGAAATCGACGTTGTTTTGGAGCAGGCGGCGAATCCCGGCTTCCGACCCAACGGCGTCGTACCGGAATTCCACACTGGGCATGCGGCGCCGGTAGTTCTCGAACCACTTAGCGTAAATGGGATACGGAAACGTGGCGCCCGCGCCCGCTACCGCGGTAACGGACTGTGCCGGAGCGGCCGTCGAGAACGAGGCAAGTAACAAGATGACAACGAAGATCATTTGAGGGCTTCCGTCAGATGTTTGGCGATTTGTTTAGATAAATCTTTGGTGATGCTTTCGGACGCGGGACCCAGCGTGACTAGGTACGACCACAACGTGTCCCCTTGGGGATCTTTCAGCTCTACCGACAGATAACCCGCGTATACCGGCTCCCCATTCGACGGTAGCCGTCCGGAACGAGGATTGAGGCTGCGATATCCCTTGATCCAAGTCTCCCCATCGCCGGCGACGATCACGTCGGCGTCCCCTTCCGAAGTGACGATCGAGAAGGAAAGCTTTCGCAGCTCTGCGATGAGATCCGCGCGAAGTTTTTGGGAGCCGGCCTTGGCCGGAAAGGGCTCTACGTAGAGGCGCTTAATGCCCACGAGTAGATTTCCCGGTTCGCCTGCAATGGCCGTTGGTGCCAAGGCATAGAAGCAAGCGGCTACGGCAAGCAACTCTCTCCGGATTCCGAACATCCACATAAAATGCGATTCAAATTTATCATGGCATCGAAGCCGGCGGCCTACGTGTCGTTTGAGTTACGGGCTCGTGAATTTCCTGTGAGCTTGCATCCACTTTCTTGACACCTCCACGGTCCTCCTCAACCATGGAAGGACGTGCGTCTGCTTCCGGCTTTTTTGACTCTTGCCCTGTGCCTGCTGATCGCTCACGAGGGACGCGCTCAAGAGGAACCCACTCAAGACGTACCAGCGCCTGCAGCTTCCCCCGCCGCCGACGACTCGTTTTGGAACCGCTTCTGGCTTTCGATCCAAGGCAATTTCATTCGTCAACAACATCCCTCTTTCCCGGCTGCGTACTCCGGGCCGAACAGCTTTGTTTCTGACAAGGAGCATGCGACGTCGCGGGTCGAAACCCTTTACACCGGCCTTAAAATCGCTCGGCAGTTGGAAATCATATTCGACGTGGAGAGCGCCGGGGGCGCCGGTCTCAGCAACGCTCTGGGTATCGCCGGATTTACGAACGTGGACGTCGTACGCAATCCCACCCTGGGTGAAAAGCCCTACGTGTCGAGGGTGATGCTCCACTACACCATCCCCTTGAGCGCCGAGATGACCGAGGCCACGCGCAACCCGTTGGCGCTCGCATCAATGGTTCCCGTAAGGCGCTTGGAGCTTCGCTTAGGGAAAATGAGTACGGTCGATTTCTTCGATCTGAATTCGGTCGGAAGCGACAGCCATCTCCAGTTTATGAACTGGGCTGCCGTGAACAACGGAGCCTACGATTACGCCGCCGACACGCGCGGGTATACGTACGGCTTCGTGGCCGAGTATTACGCGAAAGCTTGGGCCGCTCGCTTTGGCGAAATGCTGATGCCGACCGTGGCCAACGGAATCACTCTGGACTGGAATCTTGCTCGCGCCCGCGGAGAGAATTTCGAGCTCGAATATCACGCGGCGTTTCTTCCCAGGCGTGTGACTATCGTCCGCGCGTTGGCGTTCGTCAATCATGCCGATATGGGCAGCTATCGGGAGGCCATTGATGGCTACCTTAGCGGCAAGGATGCCGTTCCGGACATCACGCTCTACCGCAAGCAAGGCCGCGTGAAGTACGGATTCGGGTTTAACGCGGAGCAGGAGCTGACCCGCGATTTGCGCGCCTTTGGTCGGCTGGGATGGAATGACGGCGCGAATGAGTCCTATGCCTACACTGAAATCGACAGGACCGCTGAAATAGGCGCCGATTTCCGCGGAAGGCGCTGGCATCGTTCCCAAGATAAGCTGGGTGCCGCTTTTGTCGCGAACGGACTTTCCGGCGATCACCGACGTTATTTGGCCCTGGGAGGGGACGGCTTCATCCTCGGCGATGGCGGGCTGAACTATGGACTGGAAAAGATCTTCGAGACCTATTATACGGCTCACGTGTGGAGAGGAATTTCCGTCGCGGCCGACTATCAGCACGTGCAGGATCCCGGCTATAACCGGGACCGCGGACCGGCATCGGTCGTGAGCTTTCGGATCCACTTCGAAGATGCGGTTCCGTTCGAGAAGTTTTCGAAATGACGCACTGCGGCAGCGGTTTGCGTAAACCGTCAGATTCCCAGTGGTCGTCTGGGGACTTTGTTCAGCCGGTCGCTGTGTTTGTGCCTCTGCCACGCGCTGAAAAGCCGGTAAGCCTGCAAGACACCTAATACCGCGAGCGCGACCACGAGGGCCGGACGGTTGGAGCCGAGCAAGGCTAAGCCGCGAGCCGTCATGGCAACACAAAGCGCGGCAATGGTCAGCGCGAGGGTGAGAGCCGTGCGGAGCATGATCGTCACCAGACGATTCATCCTACCAAAGGTTCTTCCTTCGAAAAGTAAAAGTCTATGCCTCGCCGGGAAGTATAATTTGACCAGAGGTAGTATCTTGGAGATCGATGTTGAAGAGTTAAAGCGCGAGTACGCGGAAATGTCCGATGAAGGTCTTCTTTCGTTCGACCGCAAAGATCTGACTGAAATTGCCCTGCCATACTACGACGCTGAGGTCGCACGGCGCGGCCTGCATCCCGAGCCAATGGCGCAGACCATGGCGAATCCCGAACCAAATTCGAAAGAAGATTTGGTTACGGTGGAGACATATCTGTCGCTCTACGAGGCCGATTTGGGACGAACTTTACTCCAAAGCGCCGAAATTCCGGCCTTCCTCGATAACGAGCTGAGTTCAGGGATGACGGGCGCGGGTGGACTGCGGCTCATGGTCCCCGCTTCGTTCGCAAAGCAAGCCGAGGAGATCCTGGAAACGCAAATCTCCGACGAAGACCTTCTCGCCCAGGCCGAAGCAGCGGGCCCGGTCGACCAAGATCAGGACCCCGACGATCAGGAAAGAGACCATCCGGAAGACGACCAACGGGCGTGAGATGTGCCCCGCCGCGCAACCAAATGAGCTCTTTGAAACTGTCTGATTTGCGCAATCTCGACACTGCCCGCGGGCGATCGGACGCGGAACCGTCGGACGGTCCCGTGCGTCTGCTCAAGAGATGAGGCACTTGCATCATCTCGGAAACTTCCGTCATGTGCGCACCTGCAAGTTTCTGCGGCTTCAAGTAATACTCTTGCTTTCTGTTGGTCTTTCCTCGCTCGCACAGGTGTCACCGCCCAGCGCTCAGCCACCGGTATCAAATCCGGGTACGATCCTTGAACGGGCGGTTGAAATGTACGAATCCAAGAAGTATTCGACCGCATTGCTCGCCTTTCAGGAGGCTGCGGCCGCCGGCAAAGTCGAAGCAGCGGCTTACCTCGGCGTTATGTTTAGCGAGGGGCAAGGCACGTCGGTAAATTACGCGGAAGCGATGACATGGCTGCGCAAAGCGGCTGCCGCCGGCGACTCACAAGCCATGTGCAACATAGGCATTCTCTATTACCGTGGTTCGGGGATTCCGCAACGCTTCGACTTGGCGAGACAATGGTTTCGCGATGCAGCGGCGGCTGGCAACAACCAGGCCATGTTCAACCTCGGCGCTATGTATCGCGACGGCGTGGGCGGTCCGGCCGACGCGAGCGAAGCTATGAATTGGTTCTTTAAGGCCGCGGTCGGTATGAACGACAAGGCTATGAATAGTCTCGGCGCAATGTACCGCAACGGCCAGGGCGTCAGCATCAACTACGCGGAGGCAGCGGCGTGGTACCGCAAAGCAGCGGATCTCGGCAATCAGTCCGCGATGTATAACCTGGGGAAGCTGTATCAACTAGGGCTCGGTGTGCCGCTCGATCCGGACGCGGCGCGTACGTGGCTCGCTCGCGCCGCTGAACCGGCCAGCCACGACGAGTCTTACACCCCCCAACCACCGCGCCCGAAGGCCGCGACGCCGACGGCCCGGTAGGCGGGAACTCTCGTTCCCGCGCGGGCCTCGTGGGCTATTAGGCTAAAGCCGCTTTGTACAAAGCGACAAGCTTGCCCCACGCGCGGTCGGCGTCGGCTTGGTTGTATATTGGCATTCCGTTCTGCTTCGGCATATCCGACACGCACCAGCCGTGCAAAGACGCCGTGTACACTTCGATTTCGGCGGGAACTTTCGCGGCGGCGAAGGACTCTTTCAGCTTGTCCTTGGCGTCCGGTTGACGCATGTCGTCATTCGATGCAATCCCGAAATACATCCGCGCCTTGATTTTCGAGGCCAGCAAATGCGGGCTGTCGGGCTTGTCCGTCACCAGGCCGCCGCCGTGAAACGACCCGCCCGCTCCCACTCGATTGGGAACAGTTGCAGCTGTCTTCACGACCAGCGGTCCGCCCATGCAGTAACCCTGCGTCCCGATCTTCTTCCCTTTATTCACTTCCTTCTGCCCGTCCAGAAAAGCGATGAAGGCGACAGCATCCTTTTCGGCCGCGCCTGGCGCATTCACCGAAGCCATCAAGGGCTGGATCTTCGACATACCGGTCGCGAAGTCGAAATTGGATGCATCCGTGAACGGATTCTTGGCAACGCGATAGAAGGGATTCGGCACCAGCACCGAGTAGCCCTCAGCCGCGATGCGCCTGCCCATCGCGCGAAACGAGGGCCGAAGACCGAACGCGTCGGTCCAGATCAGCACGCCTGGATGCGAACCCTTCTTGGGATGGATGAACGCGGCGTCGCACGTTCCGTCCGGAGTCTTGATCTCGACGTCGGTTTCAACGACCTCAAGACCTGCGGCCTCGGCCGAAGCCGCCGTCGCGGCAAGACCCGCCGCCACCGACAAGCCTACGAAATCGCGACGCCCAATATCGCCCGGATCTGAGGTGTCTTTCTGTGGATTTTTCTGATCTTCCTTCATGGCTGCCTCCTGTAAAAGAATAGCTACTTCTGGAAATGTATCACTTCTTGATTGCTATCACCATCATGGGTAGCGTGTATCCGAACCCTTGCACTTCCCCAGCGGATGTTAGGCGGCAACGAACTTCGCATCGAAACCCGTCGCCGCCGACTTTAAGCGGAAAAAGACCTTCCTCGAAGACAACGTGCAGTTCCCGCGCAAAGTCATGATCGCTTGACACTGCCCCAGCAGTCAGACGGTCGTCTAAGCAATTAACGATTGCGCGGGCGCGGGCCGTAATTGGTAAATAAATAGTCCAGCAACCCGGCACGTTCCTCGTCTTTCACCTTGGCGCCCCAGCCGGCCATTTTGTTGATTTCCCGGTCCCATTGCGCCCGGGTGAGGCGTTGCTGGCGAATGACGTCGTCATCATGGCAGACCGCGCAAGCACTCTTGAGCGCGGCCGGTTGCGCCACGTTGGAGGCGGCTGGCTGCGGCGTTTGGGATGTGCCAGAAAGTTCCTTCACGACGTCCACGCCGACGCGCGGCACGACGTTCCACAGATAACCCGATGGATTCCACTCCTGGTCCATGGGCTGCATGTTTCCGGCGGCGTCGCGCGCCCTAGCCAGGATCGTGAAATAAGCTTCCTGAGGCGGCGTCCAGTTGAACTCCCACTGCCGCCAGCCGAATTGGGTCCGCTGATCCTGGCGCATTGTCGCTGGCTTCCATGTGCGCCCGGAATCAACACTCACGTCAACTGCCGTTACAGGTCCTGCGTCACCGCTCCAGGCCACGCCCCGGACCGTGAGAGGCCTTCCCGCAAGGGCTTGTGCGCCATCCAATGGCGCTGCGATTACGCTCTTCACGCGGAGACTGGTCACGGGCTGCATCTGTTCCATCGGAACGGCCGTTCCGGGCGCGACTGGCTTTCCCGGATGCCGGTAAGAACCCTTCATCCAGAAGCCGTCGTGTTCTTTATCGAGGACGCGAACCGAGGTCAGCCATTTGACCCACGAATCGCTCGCCCAGCCGGGCGCTACGACACGCAGCGGGAAGCCATGCTTCACCGGCAGAGTTTCACCGTTCATTTCATAAGCCAGAATCGTATTGCTGTCCAGCGCTTTTTTCACGGGGATCGAACGTTGGAAGTCCGGCATGGTGCCTAGCGGGACATCTGCCCCATCGAAGAGAATTTCCTTGGAAGAATCCTTGATTCCGGCTCGCTTGAGCACATCCGTTAGCCGCACGCCTCTCCAGCGCCCATTGCCCACGGCGCCATTTCCCCATTGCAAACCAGGAACTGGAGGTTCGTAGAGCCCACGACCGTTCCCCGCGCATTCAACGACGCTCACGAGTTCGACCTGCGGCAGCTTTTTGAGGTCTTCCATGGTGAGCGTGAGCGGCGTGGCCACTTCACCCTCTACTCTGAGTCGCCATGAATCTAAGTTCACCCTGGGCACGTAGACGTGGGTCCGAACGAAGAAATGCTCGATCGGGGTGATGTAGTCGGAGAAACCGGAAAGAGGCATCTCCAGATCCTCCGGGCGAACCGCACGCACCAGCATGTCGAGTTTGGGGCGGTCGTCGCCTCGAAGGAGGCTCGCGCCGGCGAGAAAAAGGAAGTTTCTGCGGGGAATCTTCATGGTCCACTCCAATTTCAAATTAAGCGAGAGTCATCGCCCAGATCCGGCTCTTGACGGGCACGGCGTAAAGAACCTGTCGCCTGATTCATCGACCATCCCACTGCTTGGTTCGGATCTCACGGAAGTCGAAACGCCTTAGCCCACGTTACCCTCCTGTTACCAGTGTACGGCCAGGAGCTGACTCCGTTCCAGTTCCGTTACCTCTGATCCGACGCCAATCTCCCTAAGTTTGGCGCTGGCTCTCACGACATGGTAGCTTCGTTTCGTGGCTCGCTCGGCAGGTTGCTGCCCGGATCAGTCGGCCAAGACAAGAACTTCAGTCGTGGAGGTCATTATGAATAACTCGTTCATGCGTGGTGCGGCCGCGATAGCCGCCGTGATCGGACTTTCAGTTTCAGCGTTCGCGCAACCAGTACAACCGTTGCCCGTACCGGACGGCCAGGTGGCCAAGGACATCCCGGGGGCGAAAGAACTGCCCGATCCGAGCATGACCTACAAGGTCGTGTTTGATATCGGCAAGGCCGCTCCGAAGATCGACGACGTGAATCCGATGCTTACCGCCGTCGCCCGGTTCGTCAATACACTCGCAAAGAACGGAGTCCCGGCAGATCATCGAAAGATCGCCGTGGTCTTTCATCAACAGGGGACCGAAATCATTCTGAACGACGAAACATTCAAGGCGCGCAACAAAGGCCATAGCAATCCCAATGTCGCGTTGATTCAAAGCCTGAAGAAGGCCGGCGTCGACTTTCGCGTTTGCGGACAAGCAGTGTTGGCGAACAAGATCGATCAAAAGACGATCCTGCCGGAAATCGAGCTTGATCTGTGGGCCTTGACGACGCTGGTCAATCTGGAGCTTCGCGGCTACGTCCACGTCGGCGGAAATTAAGCTCGTCGCGGGCCTTCCGATGGATTCGGGGCGCGCTCCTGGCACCACGGAGCGGAGACCGGCAGAAATCCCTTGAAGGCAACGTCAGGGTCTGTGATCCCAGAGTCGGTGTCGACATCCACAGTTGTGGTGTATGAGATTTGCGTCGGACGCCACCAAGTGTGAGGTAAATGGCCCAGGTCGCCGGCGGCCAAGTGACGAGTCCACTTACTCGTTGGCTCCAGCCCCTGAAGGGTAAGGCCAACAGGTGGGGTGTGTTTCGTTTATCTGAATTATGCCGCTGCCCCGGCCAATCAAAAAGCTGGTTAGATTTGATTCAAAGCCTTGCCTGGCGGCTTGTCATCTGCGCCATTTGCCCCAGATCTGTGTGTATGTAGCGGGGTTTTCCGGGACAATCACCGAGTTTATGTGGTGTCGAATCGCCAGCGCGGTACGCGGCAAATGAAAATACAGCTCGGAAACCGAGAGTTCACAAACAAGGCCCGTCAGTTGCACACGCAAGAGCCAGGGTGTTGTGATGCGCCAACCGATTCACGGCGCCGGACAACGGCGTGGTGCGCCGAGCGGCGGGGTGTTCTCATCGGGCAGGAGCTCCAGGCGAGAGGGTTCGCAGGTGTATCGGTTCACGCGCCAGTTCGTTTTACTCTTTTTCCTGCTGCTCGCCGGTTTGCTGCGCGCCCAGAACCCGATTCCGGTCGTCTTTGACAGCAATATTGGCGATGACATTGACAAAGAGTTTGCTCTCGCCCTCGCTCTGCAATCACCTGAACTCAACGTGCGCGCTGTCACCATCGTTGGAGATGACGCAGAGAACCGGATGCGTCTCGCTTGGAAGGTACTGGGACTGTACGGCCGGCGCGACATCGCGCTCGGCCGGGGCGCCTCTGAGCCGCTGCTCGATTCCAGCGTGGGGCGTTTGTCGCCTCTTGAAATCCTGACGCCGGAGGATCTTCTCCCGCCGGGAATTAATCGCGACGCGATCAATCTGATCGTGAATACTGTACTTTATTCGTCCGAACAGGTCACCCTGATTGCCACGGGTCCGTTAACCAACGTCGCCCTGGCGATGAAAGTTGATCCCCGCATCAAGAAGAACATCGCCCGTATCGTTGTGGCCGGAGGCGCCTTCAATCCGCCGCAGGCCGAATACAATATCCAGCGTGACCGAATTGCCGCCGAGATCGTTTTCAGCTCGGGTGTCCCGATCACAGTCGTCAGCCGCGATGTCGCCGGTGGCTGTACGGTTGAGGCCAGCGAGCTAGGTCGGTTACGCGCCGCGCAGAACCCTGCTTCGCAATTTCTTGTGCAGTTGATCGAGCTGTGGCAGAAGGGCCAGAGGAATGAGTATCCGATCCTCCACGATCCACTGGCCGTTGCTGTTTCGTTCCAGCCCGCACTGATCAAGTCTCAGCGAGGCAATGTCGCCGTGGACACAGCAGATCCGAACGGCACCACACGCTTTCTGCCGGCGGATGAGTTGCCCCAAGGCCGGCCACCGAGGACCGCGCTCGCGACCCAGGTCGATGCTCGTGGTTTCTTAGATCTCCTCGTTGGACGGCTCGCGGCACCGCCCCGTTCTGGCGGGCCGGCCACGCGGTGATTGTTAATTTCCGGACTCATCGAAAACGGGCCTGACCCATGAATTTGCTCGCCGGGTTGTACAGTTCTTTCGAAGGGGCATAACCTGGAGTCAGTACCATGAATGCTGCGCCAGAAGGCTTGGTACAAGTCGGGACGATCGCCCGAGTGCATGGGCCGGTTGTGGATATCACGTGTTCGGTCCTTCCGGCTTTACATCAGGCGCTAGTGAGCAAACTCGACCATCAGACCTATACGTTTGAAGTCCACCAACATTTGGATGAGACGCATGTGCGGGCGATTACGCTGCACCGGACCGCCGGACTGCGCCGGGGCATGCCAGTGTTCGATACCGGCTCCTCTCTCCACGTGCCGGTGTCCCCGGAATGCTTGGGCCGGTTGGTGGATCTTTTCGGCGACCCACTTGACGGAGGACCTGCACTCGCCCAGCGAGCCTACCGAAACATTCTCGCGAAACCCGGACCGCTCCATGAAGCCAAGGCCGCCACCGGCATTCTCGAAACTGGCATTAAGGTGATCGATCTCCTGTGCCCTTTTATCAGGGGAGGCAAGACTGGACTTTTCGGAGGAGCTGGAGTCGGCAAGACCGTGCTGATCATGGAATTCATGCACGCGATCGCCAATCTCCACAAAGGAGTTTCGGTCTTTGCGGGGGTGGGCGAACGCATCCGTGAAGGTCATGAGCTGTGGCGCGAGATGCAGACGGCCGGCGTTATGCCGCACGCTTTGATGGTTTTCGGCCAGATGGATAGATCGCCCGGTGTGCGCTTTCGCGTCGGCATGACCGCGCTCACCTACGCTGAGTACCTGCGCGATGCGCTCGGCAAAGAGGTCCTGTTCCTGATGGACAACGCCTACCGCTTCGTCCAGGCAGGCAGCGAGATCTCCGGCCTGCTGGGCCGTATGCCCGCAACCGTGGGCTATCAGCCCACTCTGCTGACCGAGGTTGCCGAGCTGGAGGACCGCATCCAGTCGACCACACGCGGCAATGTGACTTCGGTTCAGGCCGTTTACGTGCCCGCCGACGATATGACCGACCCGGCCGTCAGCGCGATCCTCAACCACCTCGATACGACCGTCATTCTCTCGCGAGCCCAAGCCAGCAAAGGCATCTATCCCGCTGCGGATCCCCTTCTGTCCTCCAGCAAATTAATGGATCGCCATGTACTTGGGGAACGGCATTACAACATAGCGGAAAAAGTGCGCGAGCACTTGGCTCGCTATCGCGAACTGGAGGATATCATTACCATGCTGGGCATCGAGGAGTTGTCGCCGGAAGACCGCAATATTGTGTTGCGGGCCCGAAAACTACAGCGCTATCTCACGCAGCCGTTCTATGTGGTGGCCGAACACACCAGCATTCCCGGTCAGTCCGTGGCGCTGGAGGAAACGCTCCGTGATTGTGAAGATTTCCTCGCGGGAGCGTACGACCAACTTACGGAGGCGCAGTGTTATATGCGCGGCAGTATGCACGGGAGTCAAGCATGAGCACGTTCCTGCTGCATTTGGAAAGCGCGACTCAGTACGAGCGAATTGAGAATGTAACTAGTTTTATCGGCCAGGATGAGTCAGGTAGTTTCGGTGTCCTGGCCGGTCACGCCCGTATGATGACCTTGCTCACTTTCGGGTTAGCGCGTTTTCGCGTCGCCGGTCAGGGCTGGGAGTTTTTGGCCTTGCCCGGAGCTTTAGCCTACTTCATCGATAGCCAACTTCACCTCAGCACCAGGCGCTATCTGCGTGGCAAGGAGTTCGGACGAATCACGGCTGCGCTGCGCGAAGAATTGCTGGCGGAAGAAGAGGCTTTACGGGCGACGAAGCAAAGCGTAAAGCAAATGGAAGAGGAGATGCTGAAACGCCTGTGGGAAATGAGCCGCAGAAGGGAGATATAAGGATGGAACCGCCCGACGATCCAATCTCCCACGAGCAGAAACTCGAGCAAAACGTGGACCGGCAAGTCCGGCAGATGAAACAGGCGGACAAGGACCGCCGCACGCTGCTTGCGCAGACCGTGTACCTGGGCACCATTGGCGTGATGCTGGCGCTGCCTATCGTGGCGGGAGCGTACCTGGGTCGTTGGCTGGATAGCTTGTTGGCAGGCTATGCGGTTCACTGGACGGTAAGCATGATCTTTCTTGGCATCATCGTCGGCGCGATCAATGTTTATTTGTTTGTGAGGGAATAGAAGTGACATTTCCCATAGTTTTTGCCGCCATACTGTTTCGCGTTGGACCGCTTCCGGTAAGCGACACGGTTGCGACCACCTGGGGCCTGATGCTGGCCCTGCTCTTGCTGTGTGGCCTATCCACGCGGCGGCTCAGCATCGAACCAGGACCGTGGCAAGTCACCCTGGAAGGTGTCGTAACGGCAATCCAAGACGCTGTCGAAGCAGTTCTTCCCGAACATGGTCTACAGGTGTTGCCGTTTGTCGGAACCTTGTGGATCTTTGTCGCCATTGCAAATCTTATGGGTATCATTCCAGGTCTGCACGGCCCAACGGCGGACCTATCTACGACCGCCGCGCTGGCAATTCTGGTGTTCCTTTCTGTGCACTGGTACGGCATCCAGATCCATGGGCTGCGGCAATACCTGCGGCACTATCTCGAGCCGAACCCTATCCTGCTTCCGTTTCACATCATCAGCGAGATTTCCCGCACCGTGGCGTTGGCGGTCCGCCTGTTCGGCAACATCTTCAGCCTGGAGATGGCAGCATTATTAGTTTTGCTGGTGGCCGGGTTCCTCGTACCGATTCCGGTGCTGCTGCTTCACATCATCGAAGCTTTGGTTCAGGCTTACATCTTCGGAACTTTGGCACTGATCTATATCGCCGGCGGCATCCAGTCCGTGGATTTGAAATCAGTCATTGACTTGAAAACAAGCAAGGATAAGGAGTAATTCATGCGTGATATGACCTGGTTCACTCTCGCGTCCACCGTGGTGGCGGCTCTCGCCATTGCGATCGGCGCGATGTTCCCGGCGCAGGCCATGGGCCGCGCTATCGTCACGGCCCTGGAATCGCTGGCGCGGCAGCCTGAGGCGGAGAAATCGATCACGCGCACGCTTTTCATAGGCCTGGCCATGATCGAGTCTTTGGCGATCTACGTCCTGGTTGTCGTGCTGATCATCCTATTCAGAAATCCGTTGCTCGAGTACATTGTCGGCAAGTAGAGGCCCTGAAGTGGAACTCAATTGGCCCACATTCGTTCTGGAGATCGTCAACTTCCTGATCCTGGTCTGGATCCTAAAGCGGTTTCTCTATAAGCCAGTGTTGGAAGCGCTCGCCCGGCGCAAAGCGGTGATCGATAAGACCCTCTCCGATGCCAAGTCGCGGCAGGATGACGCCACCGCGCTTGAGCAGCAATATAAAAACCGCCTTGCCGATTGGGAAAGTGAGAAGGAAATACTGCGGACGGGGGTCCAGGAAGAAATCAATGCACAGCGCGAGAAGATGATGGCTGGGCTACAAGAGTCCTTGGCGCAGGAACGCGAGAAGGCGCGCGCCGTGGAGCAACGGCGGCTGAACGAGCTTGCAAGCAGAGTTGAAGAGGGCGGTAGGGTCAAAAGCGCGCAATTCACTGCGCGCTTGCTGACGCGCTTAGCCTCCGCGGAGATGGAAGCAAAGATCGTCGCTCTGGTCTTAGAAGATATTCCTCTCCTGTCGGCCGAACAGGTGCAAGCCATAAGAACGGCAGCCCGTGACGGCGATCGTTCGGTGAAGGTGACCAGCGCCTTCCCTGTACCGGCTACGCAACGGGGTGCTATTACCCAGAGGCTCCAGACAGTCATCCAAGACTCAGTTACGGTCGAGTTCAAAGAAGACAGCCGCTTGCTCGCTGGTTTGCGATTGAGCATCGGACCGTGGCTTCTGCATGCCAACCTCGAGGACGAATTGCAGTCGTTTACGGATGCCCTGCGTCATGACTCCCAAAACCAATAGCGCTGCTTCCAATCAACAGGGTTTCCCGGCATGGCTGGAACAGTACCGTTTTGGTTTGCGCGTCACCGAACAAGGCACCATCCTGTCCATCGGAGACGGCATCGCCCACATCAGCGGCCTGCCATCTGCTTCGATGGACGAGATCCTTTATTTTGAAGATGACAGCCGCGCAGTGGTCTTCTCCTTAGACCGGAACTCCATCAGCGCTGTCTTGCTGGAGCAGGGCCCCGCGCTCGCGGCCGGAGCCGCCGTGTATCTTTCCGGCCAGCGCCTGAGCATCCCCATTGGAGATGAGCTCTTGGGTCGTGTTATCGATCCCCTCGGTGTGCCGCTCGATGGGGGTTCGATACCGGGCTGTACTGGACGGCACGATCTGGAGGTCCCCTCGCCACCCATCGTCGCGCGGGAATTCGTCGAAGAGCCTCTCTACACCGGAAATAAGATCGTCGACACAATGATCCCCATCGGAAAGGGACAGCGCCAGTTAGTGATTGGCGATAACGGCCTGGGCAAGAAAGCATTTACGGTCGATACCGTGATCAACCAGAAGGGCAAGAACGTCCTCTGCGTCTATGTTCTGATTGGACAAAAACGCTCGACGATCGTCAACACCGTGGAGACCTTGCGTGAGGCCGGCGCATTGGCACACACGACGGTTGTGGTCGCCGAAGCTACTACGACTCCTGGTCTGAAAAACCTCGCGCCCTTCGCGGGGTGCGCCGTGGCAGAAGCTTGGATGGCACAAGGCAAAGACACACTAGTTGTCTATGACGACCTCACAACCCACGCACAGGCCTATCGAGAATTATCTTTGCTGTTACGACGGCCGCCCGGCCGCGAGGCGTATCCTGGCGATATTTTCTACCTGCACTCCCGGTTGCTGGAGCGTTCCACCCACCTAGCGGCGAGTCACGGCGGTGGCAGCATGACGGCTTTACCGATCGTCGAGACCAGGGAGGGCGAGATCGCGGCCTACATCCCCACCAACCTGATCTCGATTACCGATGGACAGATCTATTTCGACACAAACTTGTTTGGAAGTGGATTCCTCCCGGCGATCGATGTAAGGAAGTCGGTGTCGCGCATCGGCGGAAAAGCCCAACACCCCGGTATTGCCCGGGAAGCCGGGCACATGAAGCTCGATTATCTGCAATTCCTGGAATTAGAAGTTTTCACTCGGTTCGGCGCCCGTCTGGAAGCCTCCATCGAGGCCAAGATCAAGCGTGGCCGGTTGCTTCGAGAAGTGCTCAAGCAGGATCGCTTGTCGCCACTGCCCGTCGAGCTTCACATGGCCTGGCTCGTGGCGTTCAATGAAGGACTTTTAAATGCCACGGCGGCGAGCGATATTCCGGCTGCGCTACGCCGCCTGGAGGCAGGCGTCAAAAGCGGTGATCTTAGGCTGGAAGACAACCATGAACGCTGGAAGCAGGCGGTCGACGGCTGGCTACGGCCCGGCAGCGTATGAGTAAGCGTCGCGATCTTGAAACGCGGATCCGCGGTCTGAACGACATCAAGGAGATCATGAGCGCGATGAAGAACCTCTCCTTGATGGAGACGCATCGGCTGGCCCGCTTCCTGGACACGCAACGCCGCGTCGTCGCGAGCGTCGAATCAGCTGCTGCGGATTTCCTGGGTTTTCATACGGGGCTGCTTCCCAGCGACGAGGAAGAATCCCGTGAAGTGTATGTATTGGTAGGGAGTGAACGGGGCTTCTGCGGTGATTTTAACGAATCCCTGCTGCGGGTCTTTGAAGAGAGAGGCACTGGGCAGCCGGCCAGAGCGGTGGTCATCGGCGGCAAGCTTGCGTCCAAGCTCACAGGCGACCCGCGGGTAGCGGCCTCAATCGATGGTGCGAGTGTGGTGGAAGAAGTAGATGCTGTGCTTGCGAACCTGGTCGAAGGGATCAACCGTCTGAATGCACCCCGTTCAGGCGCAGGCTACTCGCTCCTGACTGTGTTCCATCATGATCCCGACGAGGACCAGGTTCAGATCTCAACCTTGAGACCCTTCAAGCAGCTGCGAGCGGCGGGGACTGCTTTCACCTATGCACCTCTGCTCAACTTGGAGCCTCGCTCTTTCCTGACTGGACTGGCTGAGCAATACCTGTTGGCGTTGTTGCATGAGCTTTTGTACCGGTCGCTCATGGCGGAGAATCAACGCCGGATGCAGCACATGGAGTCGGCGGTCCGGCTCCTGGAGCGAACGGCCAAAGAGCTCTGGCAGCGCCGCAATACTGTGCGCCAGGAGGAGATCACCGAGGAAATTGAGGTCATCATGTTGAGTGTAGAGGCTACAACCTGGCACGTCTCCGGTTAGCGCGCTTCCATCCGGCACACCCGCTGTCACGCGGGCGACCGGAGGAATTACCCGTGCCGATGATTCCACCGTTTACGAGTAAACGAGTTCCTTTTGGCCGATGAAGAAGCGGTTAGCGCCCTGGATGACGGCCTATCCGGAAAGAATCCGTCGCCGACGGTCTGCAAAAGTAGCTTCTGCGTCGCCGACCACCCGTCCACAATCCCACCAAGCTCGTCGATCGCCGTCTTGACGCCGGCAAGTTCGCAGTGCAATTTGAGCCGGCCAAAGATCCAAGTGCCTACTCCCTAAGAGTGTCGTTGCTCTACATCCAAATGCACGTCAGTTCATGGCTGAGCTGCCTAACGTGCCCGTCTCGGCCGCAAATATGTCACGTATTGCGAGGACTTCAGGTGCTACGATCACGACGGCGGGCTTAGCGTCGGAAGTCGTGCCAACCAGGTGCTGATGGTCCTTCTCGTTCTCCGCACAGACATATTCGAGGACATCCATGTCCGGTATCCAGACTCAGACAAAATAGGGAAAGGGATCCTGCATCTCACACCGCATTCATGTCCATGAACAAGACCTTTGGCGTTCATCCCGACGTGCTCAAGTTGGGTCTGGTGAGCTTTCTTACGGATGTCAGTTCGGAGATGATCTTTTCCGTTTTCGCGGTCTTCTTCACGGCCATCGCAGGGGCATCCAGCGCCTTACTAGGTCTGGTGGAAGGCCTCGCCGACTTTTCGGCATCCTCGTTGGACTATGTCGCGGGTTGGTTGTCGGACCAGACCGGGAAACGCAAGGTCTTTGCTCTTGGCGGCTATGGTTTCTCAACCGCGGCCAAAGTCATCCTGCTCATCGCTAGTTCTGTGACGGCCCTGGGCTGTTTCCGCGTGATCGAACGTCTGGGAAAGAGCCTCCGCGGGCCACCGCGGGATGCGTGGCTCTCGGCGATTGCCACCAAGGACATTCGGGGATATTCGTTCGGAATACATAAGGCGCTGGATAAGGCCGGGGCCGTTCTCGGTCCACTCGTGGCCTATGGATTGCTCTCCTGGCAGGGAGAAACAGCCCCGGCATTCCGGATGTTGTTCTGGGTCGCGTTTGTTCCCGCCGTGCTCGGCGTTCTCCTGCTTGGGCGCATTCCGGATCGGCCAGCCAGATCACATAGGGAAGGGGGCTTTCCGTCCAATCGTGAGAGTATCTTCACCGCGTGGAAGACCCTAAGTCCCGGATTCAAACGCTACCTCGCTGCTGCTGGGATCTTCTCCCTCGCATACTTCAGTTTTGGCTTCCTGCTCTTGCGTGCAAAGACCGCCGGTTTCTCGGTCGCGGACATCGTGTTGCTATACGCCTTGTTCAATATGTCATTCGTTGTCTCCGCGCCTTTGGCCGGCAAACTGGGTGACCGGATAGGCCGAACACAGGTGGTTGCCTTGAGTTACTTGATCTATTTCGTCATGAGCCTTGGGTTTGCTTTCTCCAAGACCAGATGGCAGATCGTCCTTCTATTCGTGATCTACGGCGTCTTCTATTCGGTCGACGAAGCGCAAAGCAAGGCGTTCATCGCAGATTTGGAACCGGATCGGCGAGCGACTGCGATCGGCGTCTACAACTTCGTTACAGGAGCAATTTACTTACCGGCGTCGCTCATCGCGGGAGCCTTGTGGTCAGCACATCCACGGATGGTTTTCGCCTGTGCTGCGTGCTTCTCTCTGGCTGCGACCATCACGCTCGCGCTCCTGCAACCCGCCCGGCCCTTGGCACAGGGCGGGAGGTAGGATTCCGCCCGATAAGTCGGCATCTCGGACAAGGGGTCCAGAAACGGCGTTCCAGGAAGATGGGCGGATTAGTACGGGGAAGTCGGTGTGACTGGTGATCATCTGCCAGCCGTACAAGGGCCCGTTGTACAGCATTATCGGAGCCTTAGAGCACCGTTGAGAGACTATTATCCGAACTGCCCGCAGAGGCGGCGGCTTAGCAATAAGTGCGGATCTCGCCAGACTAGTTTTACCTTATGCCTTTGAACCCACCCGGTGACAATGATGTTGTTGCCCAGTCACGGGATCAGATACGATTATGCTCCAGAGGTTTCAATAATGGCGATTTGGCGGCTGTGTGTCACATGGGCCTTCTTCTGCGCGGGCGCAAGCGCACAATGGTTGAACTATCCCACTCCGGGCATCCCGCGAACAGCCGATGGCAAACCGAATCTGTCTGGTCCCGCGCCCAGGACCGTGGACGGCAAGCCGGACCTGTCGGGCATCTGGGAAGACGATACTGGGAAGCCGCCGGGGTCGTGCATCGCGGGCGGATGCGAGGACTCCTCGCCGAAAGGGACCTCCCCTTTGGCCGGGAACGTGGGGTGGGTCGATTTCGGCGCGCGACTTCCGGGCGGCCTGCCCTATCAACCGTGGGCTGCGGAGGTAGTAAAGCGGCGAAAGGTGGACTACGGGAAAGACGATCCGCCAACGCATTGCATGCCGCTGGGCACGCCGCGCATGCTGGTCGATCCCTTGTACAGGAAATTCGTCCAAACCCCGGGACTGCTGGTGATTCTCAATGAACGAGACGCCGGCTACCGGCAGATCTTTACCGACGGGCGACCGCTGCCTCAAGATCCGCAGCCCTCCTGGAACGGCTACTCCACGGGCAAATGGGAAGGGGATACCCTGGTGGTGCAGACGAACGGTCTCCGTGACGGAATGTGGCTCGATCGCAACGGTAGTCCGATGACCAACGCCGCCAAGTTGACCGAACGGTTCCGGCGCGTCAATTACGGCACCATGGAGATCGAGGTTACGGTGGACGATCCCAAGGCCTACACCAAGCCGTGGACCGTCAAGGTCATCGAGTACATCGTCCTCAATACGGAACTGCTGGACTCTATTTGTTTGGAAAACGAGAAAGACGCTATCCACCTGGTAGGCAAATAATCAAGCATCGAACGTACCGTCTGAACCCGTCTGGCTTGTAGAAAGCTCGTGGCATTGGTCAACGCCGGATCCTCATTCTGCCAAATGAATGCGTTGAGGGCGCGATGCTTGCGGCACTGATCGAGCAATGCTTGCGCGTATTTCTCCGCCGATAGATCACCCGACCTAAGGAGAGCAACGGCTTCGGTTGCGGTAAGTTCAGGAAGGTCACGGCCCTCGTTCGGTGCCCCCTCCGCCTCGGTGGCTCGGCTCATTGCGTATGCGGACAGCGCAGAGACGCCGAGCGGCGTGCCCAGCAGAAAACGGCGGCGCGTCGTGCCGGTTCTCAAGTCTTCCGTATCTTTCATAAGGTGCCAAGTCTATCATGCTCCTCGCGCAATGACTTCGGAAGAGAGGTGGCCTCGGCCCGACTCACCCAGCCGATCGCGCCTGTATGAAGGCGCACAAAAGTTATCTTGCCGAGCTCCGGTCCAGAAGTTTGCTTCTGGAAAACCGACCGTTATCGGTCATTATCGGAACTGGAACGGAGCCTCACACTCAGGCCGATTTGGCCGTCGCCGTGGTCATACGCCGTTGATGACGGGTTGGCCCGGACGTGACTACCAAGCACCCGGGCCAGGCAATGAGCGCGTGTGGTTGAACGTATATTGGCCGAGCAGTCGCTCGCCGCCTACTTCATCGAGGGCGACCAGACGCACGATCATTTTATTTGTAGGCGCTGCTTTCGCGTTTGTGATCGACTCCTGGAAGGCAACGCTGCTTGCCTCGGGATGAACAGGGATGTCTGGCAATCGTAGCTGTTCGACGCCGCGTCCATCACAGATGCAGAGATCGACGCGCTTTGCCCCACGCAAGTTCGCGGCTAGGCGTCCGATGAGAATGTCGTCTTCCGCCGTTACGGTGCACTCGACAGCGCCTCCAGGAGGAGGGGAGTATTCACGGACACGCAAGCCTTCCTCCGCGGCACGCTGAACAAATGCGTCGCTGACAACTATTCTCAGAGATCCCTCGCGCGCCAGGTTGCGAACCGCTTCGGCGAGTGCGATGACTTCACGCAGGCGCGCTCCGCATCGGTCGCAGTCGAGTAAATGCTCCTCGACGGCCTCTTCATCGGATTGGGCCAGCGCAGCGAGCCAATAGTCGACGAGGACCGCGGCGTCAATGGGATTTAAGCAGTTCATACGGCAACTCCCATGCAAGTGCGCAGTTGGTGGATTGCCCGATGGCGAATAACCCGTACATTGGCTTCAGAAACCCCCAGGAAGCTGGCGACATCCGCGCCGGTCTGCTCGTCATAGAATGTCATGACGATTACCGAGCGTTCTCGTTCTTTCAGATTTTGAACACAGCGGGTGAGCTGGTCATGGTCGAGGTGCGGCAAGGGCGGCTGGACCGGCGCCGGTAGATCCGCCCCAAACTGTTCGAGCAGGCGTTCTCTCCGTTGAGCGTTGCGGCGTAGGTCGAGCACTGTCTTCCGGCACGTTCCCAGCACGAAGGATGCGAGTTTCTCCGGTTCACGCAAGCGACCCGCCCGTAGAGCTTCTAGGGTTGTCATCAGAACCTGCTGGGTAAGGTCCTCCGAGGCATGTTCGTCTCTCAAGTGACGTAAGCCATAGAGCCGAATGCGCGGAGCCATTCGGCGGAACAGCTCAGCTTCCGCTTCGCGGTCACTTCCGGAGCTGATTTGCCGCACCAACCCAGCATCGTTCAGTTCAACGTCCATCAACACATATTCTATGTGTAACGCAGAGGCTGGTCGTTACACATCCAGGTATCAGCTACGGGCCGTTGCACACAAGGCGGTCCGCCCAGGGAGAAGGAGAAGCCAAAATGATCACAAACCAAGAAACCGGCACCCGCGTGGACGAGGTCGCCGCTGGCATTTATCGCATCTGTACTCCGGCGGACGTGATTCCTGGGGGATTCACGTTCAACTCATACCTGATGGTTGATGAGGAACCCCTGCTATTCCACGCGGGGTTACGGAAGCTGTTCCCGATCACACTGGAAGCCATCGGGAAGGTCATACGAGTCGAAAAGCTCCGGTGGATCGGGGGATCGCATTTTGAAAGCGACGAATTCGGTGCGCTGAACGACATTTTGGCGGCAGCACCGCGGGCGACGCCGTTCGGCACCGAAATCGGTGTGCTGACATCGCTCAATGACTTTGCCGCCCGGCCCGCCCGCGGTTTCGGGGACGGAGAGGAGTTCTCCATCGGCAGCCGCCGGATGAAGTGGCTCTATACGCCGCACGTTCCGCACGGCTGGGATTGCGGCATTCTGTTCGATCTGTCCACCCAGACTTTACTGTGCGGGGATTTGTTCACGCAACCCGGTGCGAACATACCGCCTGTGACCGAATCGGAAGTGCTCACCGCCAGCGAAGGAATGCGCGGAATGATGGACTATTATGCGCACGCGACGAGTACGTCAGCTATTTTGGAGCGCCTGGCGGGACTCCATCCATCGATGCTCGCCTGTCAGCACGGGAGCGCCTATCGCGGTGACGGCGCCGCGCTGCTCCGAGAACTGGCTGCCACAATTGAGAGCCATAGCGGCAAGCTGTCCGCACGACCGCCTGCCATGACCGCATAGATGCCTAGCCGAAGCAGATTGAGCATCAATCGGGCCGCACGTTATCGCCCTGATAATTGCCATACTGGGCATGGACTTGACTCAGGTAGCCCCCACAGGTTGTGATTCGCTAGCGAGCAGATTTGGAAGGGGGACTATCTGAGTCAAGTGCATACCCAGTTCACGCATTAAGTGAGTTCATGCCCCGAAGACCCCGACGCGACGAGTAGGTTCCGAGTGCGCCGTCGTTCGGGCACAACTTTCCGCACGGAGAGGCACGCTTAGGGCTGGAGCGTGTAAAATCGTTGAACGGAGAGCAAACGCGCTCAAGGGCACGAACGGCTTGTGCGCTTGATTCGTAGCGCGCACGACCTGCGCGGCGAGTTAACTTCTCCGCTATCCGCTTAAAGGAGCAACGAATGGCGAAGAGTCACACGTGGATTTTGGCAACGGCAGCGGTAATGATCGTGACCGCACCGCTGACCTTCGCACAAGCAAAGGAAGGTTCGGCGGCGGCGGCTGGCGTGCCGCGCCACGACATTTCGGGGACATGGACTCCGGAGAAAGAGGGCTCCGGCATTGCAGGTGCCGGCCCGTACAGCGCGCCGTCGGACGGAAAGCACGAGCCTCCGTACACCGCCGCGGCGCGCGAAAAGATGAAAGATTATCGGCCCGGCAACGGAATCTACCAAAACCCTCCCCCCTTGATAAATGACCCAGCCGTCATCTACTGCGATCCGCAGGGCATGCCGCGTGTGGATCTTTACGAATTGCGGGACACGCACATCTTCCACGAACAGGCGAAGACGTTCATCCTGTATCAATACGAGCATTTGTGGCGCGAGATCTGGACCGACGGGCGCGCGCTTCCCATGGATCCGGAGCCGCGATGGCTGGGCTATTCGATCGGCAAATGGGAAGACGACTACACATTCGTCACGCAGACCATTGGCGTGGATGGGCGCACGTGGCTCGACAAAACGGGCCGCCCGCACAGCGAGGATATGCGCGTCGAGGAGCGCTTCCACCGCGCCAGCAAAGACCTCCTGGAATTGACGGTGACCATCGACGACCCCACCATGTATACGGCGAAGTGGAAACCGCTCGATAAGTTCCGGATGAAGCTGCTGCCGGAGGACAGCGAGCCGATCGAGATGCTGTGCTCGGTTTCGGAGTACATGCTCTACAACCAGCAGATGAAATTCGGCAATCCCACAGCGGGCACGGGTGGGCAGCGGCCGCCGAAGCAGTAAGCCCGCGGATATTACTTCCTGCAGGCTGGCGTACCATCGACCGGTTTCATCTTTGGCTATGAGAAGGGATCGCCGGAAGAAGTCATGCACCGGTGCTGGTACGTACGCCGATCGCTACCACAGCCCGTCTGACGATTTGCAGCAGCCCTGGGATCCCCAAGCCGCCGCAAAGTTCAACGACTTCTACCAGCATCTGGTCGAAACCGTTGCGAATGAGGATGAGCGGCCACGCTGGAAACCGGGCAGCAAACTTGCGCCAGCCGCGACGAAATAGGCCAGCTTAGCGCAGACTCCGTGAGCGAGATTGGGAGCGGTTGGTCGCATACACTTCCACTATTTTGAACGCCTGTTCTGGTAGGATCGTTGAGAAAGATAGTGGAAGGGTGCGCCGTCATTCAGGACTTAGGTGCTCCCTAATCGACTAAAATTGCTCTGACCCCCAGATGGCGCTCCAGCCCGGCGATAAACTCGGTCCCTACGAAATTCTCGCGCCGATTGGTAAAGGCGGCATGGGCGAAGTGTACAAGGCCCGCGATACCCGTCTCGATCGCAGCGTCGCGCTCAAAGTTTCCGACGCGCAGTTCAGCGAACGCTTCGAGCGAGAAGCCAAAGCCATCGCGGCATTGAATCATCCCAACATTTGTACGCTGCACGATGTCGGACCAAATCACTTGGTGATGGAGTACATCGAGGGCACACCTCTCAAGGGGCCTTTGCCTGTCGATCAAGCGCTGAAGTACGCTGCGCAGATTTGCGATGCGCTCGATGCCGCCCATAAAAAAGGAATCACGCACCGCGATCTAAAGCCCGCGAATATCCTCGTTACCAAAACCGGCATCAAACTTCTGGACTTTGGCTTGGCAAAGCTCGGAACATCAGGCATAGGGCAGGCGTCTAAGCCCCATGAGGCCACGCTCACCATGGCGCTCACCGGCAGGAACGAGATCGTGGGTACGCTGTACTACATGTCGCCGGAGCAGTTGCAAGCGCAAGCGACAGGCCAGGAAATCGACGGTCGCAGCGACATCTTCTCGTTTGGCTTGGTGCTGTATGAAATGCTCACCGGCAAGCGCGCCTTCGAAGGTTCGTCCCCGGCCAGTGTAATCGCGGCGATTATGGAACGCCCCGCGCCTTCCATATCTGATGTCGCGCCTCCGGCACTGGATCGAGTACTGAAGCGTTGCCTGGAAAAAGACCCGGACAATCGCTGGCAAACAGCGCGCGACTTAAGAGCGGAGTTGGAGTGGATCGCAAGCGCGCCCGAATCCGGAAGCGCGGTTCCGGCTGCACCCTTGAAAAAGTCGCGGTTTGGTCGGGCGGCGTGGAGCGTCGCCGCGCTGTTCGCGGTGCTCGCCGCGGCGTTGGCCTCCGTCCACTTCCGCGAAGCGCCGCCTGTGACGCCACTGGTCCAAACAGACATGCCGCTTCCCGATGGAGTTGTCCCTGGGTACGGTTCCATCTCTCCGGATGGAACCAAGCTGGTTGTGAGGGGAACGCCTCGCGGCGGCCGACCGCAGCTTTATCTGCGGCCCCTAGGCGCGCGAGCGTTTGCGCCGGTACCCGGCGCCGAAAATATTACATTGCAGCCGTTTTGGTCGCCGGATAGCCAATGGATCGCCTTTGGGGCCGACGGCAAGCTCCTGAAATGGAATGTGACGGGCGGGCAGCCACCACAAATCGTGTGCAACGCCGATATGAATTATGGGTCCTGGGGCGACGACGGCGTCATCCTCTTCAGCGAGGATGGCAAGCCGATCCAACGAGTACCGGCCGCGGGCGGCACGCCTCGCAATGCACTGGAACTGGATTCGGCATTCGGCGAGCAGAGCCACAATGGTCCGTCCTTCCTGCCCGGCGGGAAGGCGTTTCTGTTTACGAGCAACGGCAAGGTCCGTGGGGCGAGCTTTTTCGCCACGCTCGATGGCAAGGTTCGTCGCCACCTGTTCGACAACATCGCTGGTCTGAACGTTTACGTTGCAAACCCTTCAGGCGGCGGATTTCTCGCTTACACCGCCGGGTCCCAACTCTTGGCGCGGCCCTTCAATCCGGCAACAGGTGAGTTCCTGGGTGAAGCCGTTCTTCTGGTGGATGGCGTGGTCAACGGCCCTACGTTTAGCTTCGGCGGACCCGGTTATTTGGCCTACACGCCAACCCAAACAGTATCGACGCGACTGCGCTATTACGGTGGGGACGGCAAGCCTGGCGAAACACTCGGTGAGCCGGGCGAACTTACAAATCCGCAACTTTCGCCGGACGGTAAGCGGGTGATGTTCGACAAGAGAAACTCCGGCAAGCACGAACTGTGGCTGAGCGGAGAGGGCGGCGCCAGCGAGCGGATTGCAGGTGGCGCCGATCCTATTGTGGCAATCTGGACGCCCGACGGTCGTATTCTTTATAGCCGCCGCGAAGCCCAGGAGAACGTGGTGATCGAACGGCCGGCTGACGCGTTGGGCGCGGAAACCATCCTCGCGCGAATCCCGGGCAATGCGCGACCCGTAGTCCGAAACATCAGCGCAAATGGAAAGGTAGTCGCCCTCTCCGCCGGTGGTGGCGGCAGAAACGACGCGTCTCTATTTTCCCGGCCCGGCGGTAACGCCCGGCCCGCCAACCTTCCCCCACTCGCCTCGGCGGCCTCGGGGTTAGGTCTATCGCCCGACGGCCGATGGTTGACGTATGTTGTCGGTCCATCTCCTTTCCATATATTCGTCCGTGCTGTTCCGGACGACCCGGCGCCATTGCCGCCCGGCGACCGCGAAATCGCCTCGATCGCAACGCCGGTCGTGGGCATTCGTTGGAGCGCCGATGGAAAGGAACTCCTGTTCCTAACGGAACCGGCGACGGAACAAACGGCGTTGATGTCGCTTCCCATCGTCTGGAACGATGGCACTCCCCGTTCTGGCGTTCCGCGAAAACTTTTCGACGCCCCCAGGGCCGTGGGCTTCGACGTAACCACCGCTGGCCGCCGCTTCATCGTCGCGGAATCCCTGAGCGGGAACACGATTGTGCCTATCGTCCTCGTCCAGAACTGGTCCGCCCTGCTGCGCAAGTAGGTGGGTATCAGCCTCGGCTGCGCCTGACCCCTCACCGTTCAAAGGTGGATCTGCTTGATTCCGGCTGTATTGTCGGGCATCTGGAAGCCACTTTTTTGCCCGTCATCCCCAAAACAAACTTCCGGATGCGCCGTCATCCAGGAGCTACTCGCGTTGTGACGAGCTAACCGATGAAATGTTCGCTTCGGGAATTGAGGCGCTGGTGGAGTCTGTCACCGCACCTAAAATCATTGCCGTCGTTCCCTGCGCGGCAAGCCGGCTGATGTGCGACGCGCACGGGATGGGTGAATTAGAAGAAGAAACCAGGTGCGTACAAAACGTCCTACCAACTTCTGATTTTGTAATCACACCGACACAAGGCCGCCAACAACGAAACACTTCCTAACGAAACCGGGCTGGATGAAGACGCTACGGAGTCGGACAATCGGTCCTGCCGGCTTTCTTACACCACTCGATCTTCCAGTCCTGTGCATTCTCACGCCTATTGGCAACGTCCCAATGCTCCGCGATTTTATCATCCTTGAACCGCATCAGTTCGAAACGGTTAGCCGGATACATGCTTCCGTTGGGGTCCGTGACCTGCTGGTCCCACATGAACAGGACCATGTTGTCATTCGCGAGCACAAGGCTAGGTATCTGATCCTGCTCCTTAAAGAGGGGTTTCGGGTCAGGAATGCGGCTCTGCAAGAGAGCCATCAAACCGGGAGGGGTCTTCGGATCGTTCGGGTTGTGGTTTACTGCATCCTTCGTCTCGATCACATTCTCCGCTAACTCAAAGTGACCAGAGTGTAAGGCGCGAAAAAAGAGGTCGGCGATCGCAATGTGGTCCTGCGCCTCCGGGGTGTATTTCAAAGAACTAACGTCGTAGGAGGTGTGCATCGGGACAACCGGGGGAATGTTGGAAGGAGCTTGCGCCAGCAATAAAAGGCCACCGAGTGCGGTTAGCGCTAGTCCGCCGGACAGTCTCAAAATATTCATATTCTTCTCCTTTATGCGCCGGTTACGCCGGCGGAGTGTAGCCAATGTGCAGTCATCGCCACTGCGTAGTTTTCTTGGCATTGTCCCAATGCTCTTGTATCTTGCCGTTCTTTACCCTCACCACGTCATAAGTAGTATATGCATATGGGCTTGATGTCTTCGGATCTTTGTCTGCGCGCTGCCAGACGAGCACCACGTAATCGCCTTGCGCAAACGCCGCAACCTGCTTGGCCTCGGCAGGCCGCGCCGAAGCGTTCTCGTAATGCTGAATGAAGCCAGCCCTGCCACCTGAAATTCTCGGATCATGGTCGATGTAATCGTCAGCCATGTACTTGGAAGCCTCATTCACGTGTCCCAACACAACGACATTGTGGTACCAGTTCAACACCAGCTCTTGGTTCTTGCCTTCCTGAACACTGTTGGGCTGCGCCGCGATCGGCAGGCAACTAATTGCCAGCAGCACGAAAGCCCCGCCGAGTAGCTTAGCTTGCGAAAAAGTCATCGGTTGCTTTTTCCCCTATATTCTTGCGTCTCCCTGTGGGCTTCTGGAAACGCGATGATATCATACACCCCCGTTCTTCTCGAATGCAATATGGTGGTTGAAATTTTGAGTTCTCGACGCTCTTCCACCAAAATATACGCGAGCGAGGCCGGATGTCGATCGCGCACTGGCGAGCCCCGGGTTGCTTCACGGGTTTGCATAACGCGTATTGCGGCCCTTAAGTCCCGGTTGGTCGGGCACTCTTCCACTACTTTTTGGCGAAGCCTCGACTCGACGCCAAACCCAGAATTTGCAAAAGTACTGTCCGGATGCGCCGCCATACAGGATCTGACAGGTGATTGATCGAGTAAACTGATTTCGTTCACTCCTATATCGCATTCCCGCTGTGGCGAGCGTGCCTGAGCCACTTGACCTTCAGAAGGACGGGAGCCAATTCGTGTCCACATGCGAAAGGTGGACCGCATAGCAGAAATCGTGGGTTTGGACTGCTACCGGTGCACACTGGCAGTCCGCTGGGCGGCCCCAGACCGGTACCGCGCACACGTACGCTGTCGGAGCGGACTGCCAGTTCATGCAGGCCCCGCGATGTATTTTCCGGCGCCTGGAATAACGTTGTAACTCCGCAGGGACCCCGCGTGGCGCGATCCACTCGTCTAGCGGCCGTAGAGGCGTAGTTCCTTGCCATCGGCCAGTACGACGCGCTCAAGCCTGAGGATCTTCTTGCCGTCGGCAAACTGATAGCCGATGCCCGTGATCACGTCGCCGCGCTTCACCGTCGTCTTGGTCCACCCGTTAGCCTCCATCCGGTTGATCGCGGGGCCACCGATCTGCCATTGCTCCGTCCGACCATCATTGGCCTGCACCTCAAGAGTCATCATCGGGTGCGGATTGGCCCAAACAAACTCAATTACCGTGCCCTTCACCGTAACGAGCCGTTCGAAGCTGACCGGCCATGAGTGATGCGCCGATAGCGGCATTACAGTAGAGACTAGCGAAAGGATGACAAATGCTGGAACGCATAAGGTCTTCATCGTTGCTTACTCCCGCGAACTATTCTAGAGCAAAATCGCAAATACAGGAAAAAGCCCGCGTTTGATCCTCGGCGAAGCCCGTTGCATTGGACTCGGCCAAAAATCGGCATAGTGCGCGATGATGTCGAGTCTATAGTTCACAATGTCGTATCGGACACCGCGGCCTAAGCAGGCAGATGCGCCTTGAGGAAGGCCGTCCGCAAGCACGATTCTGTCTGGTTGGTCGGGCACTCGGAATGTATTTTCAAGCTCATCCGCCACCGGCTTCCGGCACGTTACGGGTCAATATCGGAACTCTACGCGAGCCCGCGTTCTTGGTCGCGAACGCTGCGATCGGCCGCTTCGTCCGCCAGGCAATCCTGGCCGCGGGGCAGCACCGGGGCAGCACGTCAGGCATCTGTACGGCGCTAAGGACGCTGGTGGCGAACTGAACTAAACCGAAAACACAACTACTTAGACCCAACTGAACCCAGTTAGACTGGCGCCCAGCGGGTTCGATTCCCGTTAGCGCTACCAAGTTTTCATAGAGTTACGGGCAGTAGGGCAGCACAGGGCAGCACGCGCATGGCGGCAGAAGAAAGACTCCCCCTGTCGAGCCCCATCGATGGCAGAGTTCACAGCCATATTTTCCGAAGTTCCAGCCGTCGCGATCTCCATATCTCTAGAACATCGCCCGACCAAGGTCAAATCTGTGGGGTGCGGACGGTTCGACCAAGTGATGGTTTTGGCGCAAGCATGATTAAGTCATGCGGTCAGTACACCGGAACGGTCCCATCGAGCAGGGCAGCCTGGAGCCGGGGGAACTGTTGGAGCTGTTCGCTTACAACATCCCGAATCCGGCCGGTAAAGGAACCGATGAGGCCTGTGGGTTCAAGTGCCAGACAAACGTCCGCGATTTGTGGATCATCAATCGGACGGCCGATTTGACTCACGAGCACGCAGCATGTGCCCTTCACTCCGGGGATGCAGCGAGTTGCGTTGACGGCAATTCCAATCGCTGCAAGGTTGTAAAGCTTCCCAACATGGGTCACAGGATTCTTGCCGGCCGCAGCCTCGAGCGTCATCGGCCGGTAGGGCGTAATCAGACCTGAAGCGCGGTTGCCGCGCCCTGCTTCGCCATCATCCCCCGCCTCTGCCGAGATCCCGGTTACCGTCAGAAACATTTCTCCTCCTTGGGTATCGTCAGCCGTATTCACCGCGACATTGACGTCAAGTTTCGCGACACGACGAGCCGCGGTCAGGGCGAGTCGGGCGGCGATCGTCTTGGCTTGAACGTAATCTTCGACGCCGTCGAGATACCGCCCGATCATGGCGCAACTGATAGTGAGATTGACGCGCGAGCCCCGACGAACGCCCATGACCTTAATATCCTGCCCAATCGCGGGATGGGCGCGTTTGACTTCAGCAGCGTTTAACGTCCTCTCAACGTCAAGCACCACTTCCTCGAGGCGTGTCAGCGGCGCGAAACCCGCGCCGCAGGAGGTGTCGTTTGAAAGCGCGACGCCTTTGCCTCTTGAAAACAAACTGCGTAGATCGCTCGATCCCGGCCGGAACTTTGGAATAATCCTGACGTGGCGCTCCAGATCGAGTGCTGGGAGATGCACGCTGAGCCACTTCCGGCACGCATCTACTGCGATATCCGCTACGGAAACCCGCTCTCCGTCGTGTTCGGCGGTGGCTCTTCCCGCCAGGTACAGCTCCATGGGCTCTGTGACCTCTCCGCCTGCAAACGCTGGACGTGCCGCACCCCCGCACAGGAGAATCTTGTCCACGTTGTGGTGCAGGATCACACCAAACCGCTGCAGGTAATGACGGCAGAGCGCTCGGCAGATCTCTTCCGCGAGGGCATCGCAAATTGTGTCGGGATGGCCGATTCCCTTGCGCTCGACCACTTCCACATCTTGCGCATCCGGCCAGGCAGTTTCAGCAGTGCGGACAGTCAGCTCCAACTAAGCCTCCCCCAGCAATTATCTCCCACCACATTGGCAAACCCCAGTCCCCTCACCGTTTAAACCGGCTAGCCGCAACAGTTTCTGTGTGGCGGACGTGTTCGTGGCGGTAGGTCGACGACACTTCCATTACACAGCTGCATCCGAATACTCCGTCATGCAGGCACAGTCCGCTGCTTGATGGGCTAAAGTTAGTTAATCGCGCTGCCCAGCGGCTGGCATCCGTCCGAATCTGTAATGGGCTGGGTCGTGGTCTCTGTCTGGAATCGTTTTGGGCTACGCGAAGTAGTGGTCTGAGGATAATCTATGCCTGAACTGAAGCGCGAAGAGATTGAGCGATATCTCAGCAGCGTATTTGGAGCGCGGGTGAACGTGCTCAATCTAGTTACGCTCGGAAGCGGTTCCTCAGGCACAGACATCAAGGCTTATGGGTATGGAACGCCCGTGCGTGTGGACTATTGTGTCGCCGGCCAGCAGCCTAAGATTGCTGTCCTCCACACCATGACTCCGGGTCCGTTTGGACACGAACACATGGCGGATCGCGCTGAGGAGTTGTTGTGGCAGAATCAAGCCTTCAATCATCTTCCGCGTCACATCCGGTCGCTGGACGTATGCGGGTTTCGATCAAGCGGCGGTCTGATTTCTGTCGGCAATGTGGAAGAGTTCTGCCTGCTGACTGAGTTTGCGGAAGGTGAGAGCTATGCCCACGATCTGGAGCGGCTTCGGGACAACGGCACGCTCACGGAACTCGATCTCGCCCGTTGCGACGCGCTTTGCGACTACCTCGTAGAGATTCACAAAGTCCGTGGAACCGATCCAGGGTTATACGTCCGGCGCATCCGCGAATTGGTGGGACACGGCGAGTGCATCATGGGCATCACGGACTCCTACCCTCAGCATCCGCTGTTCCCCGGCAGCTTCCTCGAGAAGGTTGAGCATCTGTGCGTGACTTGGCGGTGGCGGTTGAAAAGCCTCACACACCGGCTACGCGAGGTCCACGGAGATTTTCATCCGTGGAATATCCTGTTTCGCTCCGCGACTGATTTCTCGCTGCTGGACCGTTCCCGCGGGGAGTACGGCGATCCGGCGGACGATGTTGCCTCCCTCACGATGAACTATTTATTCTTCTCGCTACAACGCACTGGACGGCTGGAAGGAGCTCTGGAATCGCTGTTTCTCCGATTCTGGCAGCGCTACCTCGAAGAAAGCAAGGATCGCGAAATGCTGAGCGTGGTTGCGCCGTTTTTTGCCTTCCGTGGACTCGTAATGGCCAGTCCACTCTGGTATCCGAGGCTCCAGGATGTGGTCCGACAAAGAATCCTGGCGTTTGTTCTTGCTGTGCTGGAAAGTGACAGTTTCGATCCTCAAAAGGCGAACCTATACTGTGGAACGTAAGGTCAAGAATGGCTTTGCGGTTTGGGTCACTGGTCTTCCGGCTTCAGGCAAGTCGACTCTTGTGAAGTGGTTGAAAGCTGAGTTTGATAAACGAGGGCTGGATGTTGCGGTACTCGAATCTGATGTGTTGCGTGAAGTCTTCACTCCGATTCCGCGGTACGACGAGGCCGAGCGCGAAGCCTTCTACCATCAAATGGTCTACATCGGCACGCTCCTTACGCAGCACGGAATCCCCGTCATCTTCGACGCGACGGCGAACCGGCGCCGGTACAGAGACCAAGCGCGGGAGCAAATCCCCCGTTTCATGGAAGTGTATGTGGACTGCCCTTTAGAAACCTGCATCGCCAGGGACCCGAAGGGAATCTATCGCAAAGCCCGCGAGGGAAAGACAGACACCGTGCCTGGACTTCAGTCAAGCTACGAGCCGCCTGAGGAGCCGGGGGTAGTGGTGGATGGCGGTCGAGAGACACCGGAAACCGCGGCTCGGCGTGTGATGACTAAGTTGGCTGAGATGGGATTTCTACCGGTCGACTAGGGTTATTCCGCCCCCTTCGTCATCGGCACGAACATCACCGGAAGCACCGATCGAGTTGTTGTCTTGCCGTCCGCGGACTTCTGCACAACAACGAGGCTCTGGACTCCCACTCCGACTGGTGCGACGAGCACGCCGGCTGGCTTCAACTCATCCAAGAGTACATGGGGTATCTCGGGAGGTGCCGCAGTCAAAATGATCCGGTCAAAGGGCGCCTTCTCGGGCCAGCCGCGATATCCGTCTCCTTCCCGTACCGTTACGTTGCGAAAGCCCAACGTGCTCAACGTCTCGGCAGCCGAGCGAGCCAGCTCAGGCACGATCTCGATGCTATACACTTCTCTCACTAAGCGAGATAGAATCGCGGCCTGGTATCCCGATCCAGTGCCGATCTCGAGAACGCGATGGTTCTTCTTCGGGTCCAATAATTCTGTCATCAGACCGACGATGAAGGGCTGAGAAATAGTCTGGCCAAAGCCGATCGGCAGCGGATAATCTTCGTAAGCTTGGGAACGGACACTTTCTGGCACAAAGAGTTCCCGCGGGACAGCGCGCATAACTTCGAGTACCTCTGGGTTGTTTACCCCACGAGCCTCGATCTGGTGTTTCACCATGATCAGTCTTCGGTTTCGGAACTGGTCGGCCGGAGCCGGATTTTGAGCGACTGCAGCGCCAAGTGTCAGTGTGAAAAATAACGGGATCAATCCCCATCTTGACCACGCTTGCCCGGACACCAAGCATTTTGCATAAGTCATAGCGCACAGACTCAACCCCAATAACACGTGCAAGCCGATCGCCATTCGCGTCCAGCGAAAACAAGTGGGCGGTGATCGCCTTCGTGGCCGTTGCGTTGTTCGGCGCACTGTATTGCGACATTCAAGCCTTTGCCCGAGTTCCAGAGCTGCTTGCTGCGGGAGAGCAGGAACCGCCTCTGGCAGAATCTACGCGATAGCAGCGCTGACCCGCGTCAAACCCAGCGCCGAACATGGGCCTTGCGTCGCGTCTCGACGTGCTCGACGTTGACGCGTCCTGTTTTGCGCTCCAGCAGGCCGAACACAATCTCTTTCCCCATGCGAGGCCGCGTGCTTAGGCTTGCCCCCTAATCACGCCTGGCTCGCCCATTCCAATCGAAACGGGTGGCATCTCCTTTGCTTGCCGGCTCTTCCCAAGACTCCAAATTTCGCGGCCGAACGATTCCTCCAGCATGAGCGCGCTGCCCGTGTACCAAGCGGCGATCGAAGCGATGATGAACAGCCAGCCGGTAACCGTCATCAACCATGCGATGCCAGTCAATTCTCCGATCGCCGCGGTAGTCGACCCAGCGGCGAGGAACGTCAGAAGCGTGACAAATCCCCGATTCTCGGCCACGGCTGCCGCGACTCCGACCCACGTGATTGCGGCCAACACAATGAACCAGAATCCGATTTCAGGCCACTGACCCGTTGGTGGAGTGAGCTTTCCAACAGCGAAGATGACGTTAAGAACGCCATATGCCATCCAGAACGAACCCCACATTCCATGGATGGCAGTGGCGACCCCGTCGCGCGCTTTATATGCCCACATGCCAGCCAAGAACTGGGCGAGGCCGCCAAACATCGCCGCAAACGGAAATAGATACAGTGACGTCGTCGAGTCTCCGAACCAATGAGCCATGTGAGCGGCTACCATGAACGTTGCACCCGCAAGCCCGTAGAGTCCAAGAATCGACGGCGCTGCAATCGGCTGCAGACTAATCTGCGCACGAGTGTCGTTTCCAACAGTTTCATTAGACATTTTTAGTTCTCCTTTCGATACTGATTTCGGATTCAAATTATGGACCTCAATTGGTGAAGAATGAGGGCGCAGGGCGCCCTTACCAGCTAAGTTGCCGAAGTTGTGGTTTTGATCAAATCGCGAGCAGCCTTATCCAGACTTCGCGCGTCGGCGTTGAATGCCGGCGCCTTCAAGTCGACCTGCGACTGACCTAGTCTTATCCAGAGGTCGTGCGTGGCGCTGGCGATTGCCTCTGCGTCTCGTTTAGTCTGGTCTAAAACCTGCCGTTCGGCGGGCGGGAGCGAGGCTTGCATGCGCTCCAGGCGCTGCATTGCCAGGTCGATGCGTTCCTGCGCCGGTTTGATGGCGTTCCATTGCTGATCGTAGTTTTGCCAATTTGTATCCCGGATCTTCGTCAACCTCTCGAAGTTGTCCGCTAACGATTGGATTTGCTCGGCGTCGGCCCTTATTGCTTTCAGAAGCCTTGCGGCGTCGTTCGCCTCCGATCCAGTCTTGGGGAGTGTAGATCCGGTCTGGGCCGCAAGAGCTCCAGAAAACATAGCAACTAACGTTATCGTCCTGAGTCGCATTGTCGTTCTCCTTTCATTCATGCGATGTGTCGCATAAGATCCGATGATTTAGTTGGGCGACACGGTCCGTGGCTTGCCGTCTTGCACCGGAATCTGACGGCGGTTCGCCTTGGCTTCCGGGATGGGGATGGATACCTCGAGCGTCCCGTTCACCAACTCCGCCATCGCCTTGTCGATGTTCGCTCCCTCCGGCAACGGAATGGCCCGGTAAAAGCGCCCATAGTTTCGCTCGGACAGATCGTACCCCTCGTGCTTCTCCCGATGAGCGCGCTTGCGTTCGCCTTGCAGGATCAGTGCGTCCTTGGTGATCTCCACCTTCACGTCGTCCTTCCGGAGGCCCGGCAGTTCGGCGGAAATCGCGAGTTGACCGTCGTGCTCCGTCATTTCGATCAAAGGCATCCAGAAGTCCGTCTCGCCGCGGAGGCGTCCCATGGCCGTCCCGAACATTCGATCCATCTCGTCAGCGAAGCGCCGGACAAGTAAGATTGGGTCCAGCCTGGACATTTCGGAAGCCAGCGGAAGTGAGAAAGACGGGAGTGCGCCACGATCCGTCCAGGAAGGGACAGGATTTTTGGTTGCGGTAATTTGACTCATGGCAATTTCCTTTCTACAAGTACCTAAACCTATGAATGAGGGGTCACCACCAGGTACAGATGGTCACCCTCCCGATCGATCAGTAAGAGCACGGGCTGCTTTCCGCCCTATGGCGGTGCTAATTCCAATTAACTCGCCTTGCACGTTGACGAGCGCCCCGCTGGAATTGCCAGGATTAATGGCGGCATCCGTCTGAATGAAGTCCTCGTAATCTTCAATGCCCAGGTTGCCGCGTCCGGTTGCGCTGATGACGCCCATGGTCAGGGTACGTCCGACGCCAAAGGGATTACCGACCGCCAGTACAAAATTGCCGACCTCCATTCTTGAGGAATCACCCAATGTGAGCACTGGCAAGTTGTTCGCATCGACTTTCACAACGGCGACGTCTGTCCGTGGGTCGGCCAGCCAACGCATTTTAGCCATAAGACTTTCCTTTCTTCCGTAAGGCTATACCCTCATCCCACACGAGCTGCGCATGCACGATAAACCTCTTGGGGGCAGAACCGATAAAGTAAAACGGGTAACAGGTGACCAAGGTCAGGCTCGGGAGGGCGGATGCGTCGAGCACGCGAGTTTCATCCGGACTAACAATTTCTGACGAAACCACACGGTATCGATAACAACCCTGCAGGGTCGTCACCAAAATGTCGTCGCCTAGACGAATGCTCTGGAGGGCCCGGAAGAACGTGTCGCGGTGGCCAGCCAATCCCACATTGCCGGACCAGCCTGGCAGCGCTGTTCCGGGGATATGCCCAATGCCTCTTGTGAGGGTCCGCGCGTCATCTCCCTCCAGCACCATGGCCGATATTCCTACTCGGGAAATATCAATCCGTCCTACCAACGAACTTTCCTGAGAAAGTGAGCCCACCGCGAGAGCGCGTGGGGGTGTCGTCCGGGTTCCTCCACGCACTCCCGCCAATACTCGTTCGAGCGATGCCTGGGTCCACTTCGCATCCGTAGTCACATATGCGCACCAACTCAATGCACCAATCCCAATAAGCAGACAGATGTACTGACTCCATCGCAATATTGGCCTGATCAGGCAGGTGCGGCGTCGGGCGGCGTATACGTGGCATATCACAGGAAACTCCGTTAACCGATTGGTCTCCTGAGGAGCCACAGATTCAGAGAAAGCCCCAACGCGATTACGCCGACAAGGAGAACGAGCGGCAGGTTGCTGGCAGTCTTTGGTAGTTCGATTGCGGTGTTTGGATTGGTTGTAGGCGTGGCCGCGGCTTGGGCCGGGGTTCCTGAACGTTTGGGGGTCGCAGCCTGGGAGATCTCAATTTCTGCTCCCTTGGGATTGACTGCCATCACGGGCGCACTCTTCAGTGCCACTACCGGTGGCTCCTGAGCCGTCTTGGCCGGCTTCGTGATGTTCTCCGCCGTCTCGTTGGGCATCGAAGCTACGTTCTGATTGGTCGCCTTTGCCAGTTGAACTGCGCGGTTCTTGGGATATACGAACTCCTGCCCGAATTCGTCGCCAGGATAGAACCACTCTTTGATCGCCTCAGGCGTGCCAGTACGTCTCTCTTCGAACCGGACGATGGTCTTGGAGGCCGGCGTCAGACGGTAATCCGGAATCGCCAGAATGGTTGCGTAGAGCTTAGTTTCGTCCTTGCTGAACACTTGAACGATGTTTCGATCCGATGGCGACTCCAGCAGTTTGAACACGTATGTGCCGGGTGATAGAACAACTCCAGGAAGCTCGAACGGTGCACTGAAGGTCAACTCGGTTCTCTTATCCCATGCATCGGCCTTCACGTTGGGCGGATAAGGGATCGTCATGAGTGTAAGGGCAAAGACTAGGGTTGCCAAAAACCAGCGTTTCATTGCATGACTCCTTTCACTTGTCCGTGAACCGGTCTCCGGATTCGCGCGAAGTTCACTTCCTACGCGCTATGAACCCAAAGGACTACGTTCCACAGACCTGTTGCACTTTTACGTTAGAGCAACAACGGTCAATGTGCCGTCAAAAAGCACTTTGGCCATGTCAGAAATGCGTCAAGGAAACCGATGAGTGTTACTCGTCACAATGCCCGAATGGTAGTGAAGGTCTTGATGAGCATCCACGGTGTTTCTGCTTGATTTTCAGCGATCACCATCCGCGAACTTTGGCGGCCCAGAACAACATCATCTGCCGAACGCTGGTCGCATCGCGCGTCCTTGACGATTACTTGACGCTTCGCTCAAGATTCTTGACCTCCTCTTGAGACATCTTGCGTTAGGTTTGTTGAAGTGCAGTCCAAAGTTGAAAATGCAGAAGCGGAGAACAGAATGAATACACAGTCACGGCCAGCCCGTTCGACGTTCGCGTGCCCCGATCCCCTCGACCACCGGTGGGGCGTGATTCTTGCGGGAGGCGACGGTAAGCGGCTACTGCCTTTGACTAGAAGGATCACCGGCGATAACAGGCCTAAGCAGTTCTGCGCCATCATGGACGGGGAAACGCTCCTAGCCCAGACGCGACGCCGGGTCGGGCGGATGATAGAGCCCGAGCATACGTTGTTGGTTGTCACCAAGAAGCACGAGTGCTTCTACGCCGGTCAGCTCGCTGACACCCCCTCCCGTTCCCTGCTCGTCCAGCCTTGCAACCGGGGCACAGCGCCGGCAATCCTATACAGCCTATTCCATCTGCGCGAATCGGATCCAAGCGCCGTCGTCGGGTTCTTTCCTTCTGATCATCATTTTGCAGATGACGAGGCACTTATTGCCCATGTCGACTCAGCCTTCGAGGCGGCTGAGTCGTCCGGCAGGGTGGTTCTGCTGGGAATTGCACCGAGCGGCCCAGAAGTCGAATACGGCTGGATCGAACCTGCTGCACCTTTGACGAACCATGCCTTCGGCACGGTCTTCGAGGTCAGCCGTTTCTGGGAGAAGCCCAAACTCTCTCTCGCTTCCGCTTTAATGGAACGGGGTTGCCTGTGGAACAGCTTCGTGATGGTTGGTCACGTTAACGCCTTCCTGAACCTCGTCCGACACACGCTTCCCGATCTGGTCGAACCGTTCGATTCAATCCGCCCGTCGCTGTTCACGCAGTTGGAGCCAGCGGCGCTACACCGGATTTACTCGGACATGCGCGGCAGTAATTTTTCCGATGACGTCCTCGCAGCGCGTCCAAATGACCTCGCGGTCCTCTCCGGCGGGAATCTAGGATGGAGTGATTTAGGGGAAGCGAGCCGCGTCCTTTCGATGCTCGGATGTAGTGGAAACGCCAAATGGGCTCTTGCTTGTGTCGAGGAATGCAGTACGCCGGGATGATGAGTTCGTTGCAGACGGCGGCCAGCAGCTGGAGGTAGAGGGGGAAATCTATGGATTCAATCCAGATCAAGACATTTAGGGTCATACTCGAAAATCGGCGGGATACATTTTCCGAACGTGTCCACAATCGAAATGCGATTGCAATCGAGAACACGGCGGATATCATGGACGAGGTGCGATGCGCTGAAGAGCGGAACCTCGCCACGCGGATTCTAGAGCATGACTTCGCAGAACTTCGTCTCGTGAAGGCAGCCTTGGCGCGCATCGAGGAAGGGACATACGGCTTCTGTCTCCGATGCGATGAAGCCATCAGTTGGGATCGTTTACACGTCATGCCGCAGGCTGCGTTTTGCGTCATTTGCCAGGAAGCGTCAGAACTTGATGAATTCAGTGAATTCAGCCTCCATGAAAGCGTCGCCGGCGCATCGGCTGCACAGTGAGACATTTCTCGGGGCTGGGGTTCGGGCGCATAGCATCGAGGTTTGTGAGACTGACGCGGTTCGAATTGTGCACAAACTAGAAAGCGAGAAAACACGATATGAATTGCGATAGCTGCGATCGCTTGGGGCGGTCTTTCCTGGAGTCGATTGTCTTTGCTGACAAGGCCGAAACAGCCCTGCGATGCTATTTGATCACTCATCAACACTTTGCGGGCGTATCGGATATGGACGAGTACCAAGCCCTGAGAGCAGAGCAACAGCGAACGGCGGCGGAACGCCATAAAAGCTACACGGGTTTAGTAAGTCATACTAGGAATCACGGCGAATCTGGAATTTGATAACAGCAGGAGATCCTCCTACACTGGAAGCGAGCGGACTCACTGCTGGGGCCTAAAATGCAAGAGGATTTCCCGTACGACGCAGCTCCGAATCTGCTGACCCATCTCAGCACGGACCAGTATCCGGTAACCGGTTCAAAGGTTTCATGGAAGGATCGCGTTCTCCGGTTTGGAGAAGCGTCGACGGGAAAGCGCTGGCATGGTGTTCTGGCCAGCTTGGCCATCGTTGGACTCATCACGATTCTAGGCTTTCGGATCGAAACGATCATTAGAGGTTCCAATTTTGCGATCCTCTACATGCTCGCTGTCATATTCAGTGCGCTGCGATGGGGCCGGCGGGCAGCCATCCTTAGCGCGGTCTCTGGTGCGCTATCGTTTACCTTCTTCTTTGTCCCTCCGTACCGGAGCTTTGCCGTCACTGACATCTGGTATTTGATTACGCTGGTCGGACTCTTGACGATCGGCCTGGTTGTCAGCATACTGACGGTTGCAGCCAGAGAAGACGCCAAGTTGGCACGGCGGCGCGAAGCACACACGGCAGCCCTATACTCCTTCACCGAATCCTTGGCCTCCGAAAACAACTTTGATCAAATCCTGGATGCCGTCCCACGCCACTTCCTGGAGGTATTTCGACGACCCATTGTGGTTTTATTGCCTGACGCCGAAAGAGTGACCGTACGCTTCCGCAGCGCAGAATTGGTCTTCGATGAATGTGAGAACGAAATCGCGTCCTGGGTATTTCAAAATGGCCAAGAGGCCGGGTGCGGGACCAAGACGTTTTCAGACTCGTTGATACGCTACCGGCCGCTCAAGACTGGCCAAGGAATCGTCGGTGTGATGGGATTTCAGTCAACGAGTTCGAGAGAATTGCTTCCGCCCGATCAGCGTGAACTACTGGGTATTTTCATGAACCAGACTGCCTTGGCAATCACGCGAGCTGATCTCGCCCAGAAAGCGAAGCGCACAGAAGTGCTTCAGGAGGCCGACAAGCTTCAGAAGGCCCTCTTGAACTCTGTTTCGCACAACCTGCGGACCCCACTCGCCTCTGTCCTCGGCGTCCTAAACACCATCTTGGAGGATAGGGCGCTGCTCGATGTGCCTACACAAGAGAGCCTCTTGAAAACTGCGCACGACGAGGCACGAAGACTAGACTGGCTGGTTCAAAACCTGCTAGACATGACGCGACTGGAAGGCGGCGCGGTACGAGTAAAAACCGAGCCATGCGATGTGCACGATGTGGTTGGTGCGGCGCTTCACCAGCTCGGCGAAGCCGCTCAAAGGCACCCGATTACAGTCACCATCGCCCCAGACCTACCCCTCGTACCCATGGATAATGTTCTAATCGTGCAGGTATTGGTGAACATACTCGATAATGCGCTGAAGTATTCTCCAGACGATGTACCAATAGACGTCGAAGCCCGGCTGGATGCTGGACAACTAGGGATCCGGATTCTCGATCGTGGGAGGGGAATTCCAGAGCAGGAACTCGGGCGCGTGTTTGACAAGTTCTTCCGTGTTGCAATCCCTGGAGCACCAAAAGGGGCGGGCCTCGGCCTGTCGATCTGCAAAGGATTTGTGGAAGCTCACAATGGCCGAATCTTTGCGAAACGCCGTAGCGGAGGAGGAACGGAGTTAGCCTTGTTCCTGCCAGTGGAGGCAAAGCGTGAGTGATCTGGGACCGCGAGTGCTGATCGTTGACGACGAAGCTGGGATCCGCCGGTTTCTCCGTGCTTCACTCGAGGCGCACAGATACTTGATCCATGAAGCGGCCACTGGCGAAGAGGCTCTGCAGGTCGTTCCAGCGTTTCGTCCGGATCTCATCCTTCTCGATCTTGGACTCCCTGGCGTCGGCGGAAAACAGGTCACGAGCTGCCTTCGTGAGTGGACTCAAACGCCGATTATCATTTTGTCGGTTCAAGGTGATGAGTCCGCGAAGATCGAGGCCCTCGATGCTGGAGCCGATGACTACCTGACAAAGCCGTTCGGGCAGGGAGAACTGCTGGCGCGCATTCGTGCGGCCTTGCGAAGGGTTGGTCAACAAGATAGCGGACCAGTTTTCGTAACGGGGGACCTCACCGTCGACCTTACCGGTAGGGCGGTTCGGCTTCGCGAAGAAGAGATACAGCTTACACCGACTGAGTACAGTCTGCTTAAGGCGTTCGTGGTCCATGCGAACAAACTCCTTACTCATCGTCAACTGGTTCGTGAAGTATGGGGTGGCGCACATTACGAAGATACCCAGCATCTGCTGCGGGTGAATATCAGCAACCTGCGACGAAAGCTGGAGAGCGACCCGGCGCGACCGCACTACATCATCACCGAACCGGGCGTGGGATACCGGCTTCGGACAGAGCCTCGCGCATCTGTGGCTCCATCGAATGCTTGACGACTCCTTGACGGGTATCCGTGCATTTTTGAGGTCATCTTGATATCCCAACGATTAGTATTTGATCGTGGGGTGCTACAAGTACAACCTACTCTCAACCGAGGGCGCTTGAACGACCGTGGCCAGACAGTTCTGCTCGTGGATGACGAGGAAGCGCTCCGCCAGGTTCTTCGCGCCAGGTTGACCGCACGGGGGTACTTCATTCACGAAGTAAGTAGCGGTGAAGAAGTTCTCCAGACAGCTCCAGTACTGCAACCCGATGTGATCATTCTCGATATTGGGTTACCTGATATTGATGGAATCGAAGTTACCCGCCGTCTCCGCCCCTTAGTTCAGACACCGATCATCATCCTCTCGGTTCATGCTACGGAATCCGACAAGATCGCCGCTTTGGATGCTGGCGCGGATGACTATCTCACCAAACCTTGCGATCTAGGAGAGTTGCTTGATCGCATACGTACCGCTCTGCGTCGGGTAGCGCTCCAAGATGCACGAGTTTTCACGGCAGGTGATCTCGTGATTGACTTGAACCGCCAGATCGTTCAAGTCGCCAATAGCCCAGTCCAACTCACGGTGACGGAGTACGACCTATTGAAAATCCTCGTTTCCAATGCCGGCAGGCTCCTGACACAGCACCGATTGGCCCAGGAAGTCTGGGGACAAAAGAGCGATGACACTGCACTCCAAATGCTGCGGACCACAATCAGCACGCTCCGCCAGAAACTGGATGCCGATCGCGCGCATCCTGGCCATATCGCGACGGAACCAGGTGTGGGATATCGGCTTCGGATCGGGCCATCGAATTACTGACGTTCGCGTAATATAGCGGATTCACTCGAACAAAGAAGCCTGCTTCCAGAACGCGGTGATCAGGCGGGGACGGCGGCGCAGGCGACCCAGAGTCCGGCGAGCGCCTGCCCCGAGCTGCCAGAAGTCCTTCGGACAGACATTGGGGAGTTCGTGGTGTTTCCAATGGCCCCACAAGTATTCGACCGGATTCAGTTCCGGGGCATAGGCGGGCAAGTACGCCAGCACGATCTGTCCTTCCAGAAGCGCGACGAACTCGGCCACCAATCGACTGCGGTGAGCCGGAAGCCGATCCCAGACGATCAGCAGCGGGCCGGCGAGCTGTTGCACCAAACCAGCCAGGAACTCAACCACCTGTTCCTTGGCAATGGCCTTTTCGAAGATTTGGAAATAGAAGTTCCACAGCGTCATGGCTGCCGCCACCGAGATGGTCTTCCAGTTGAAGTGATATTGGAGGACGGGGGTCTGGCCGCGCGGGGCCCAGGTGCGGCAGCGATGCGGCCGTTGGCTCAATCCGCTTTCGTCGATGAAGACAATCGTACGCCCTTCTTTTTGGGCTTTTTTTTAAGGGCGGGCCAGCCTTGCCGCTTCCACTGACGGATCGCGTCTTCGTCGCGTTCCAGCGCGCGGCCCGTGGGACGTTGCACACTCCAGTTCAGCCCTTTCAGCAGCTTCCAGACATGTCCGGCGTGATAGGATACGCCGAATTCCTTCTCGATCAGATGCGCCACTCGCCAGCACGTCCACAGCGGCGTCTCATAGCCCAGATGCTCGGGGCCCTGTTTCAGCAAATCCACCAATCGCCGTTGATCGTCAGCGCTCAGCCATGGCTTGCGACCGGCTCGACCGGTTTTTCGAAGAGCCGCTTTGCCGCCGGCTTGAAACTGCTTTCGCCAGCGGCTCACGGTCTGATTGCAGACCTTCAACCGCCGACCGATCTCGCAGTTGTTGAATTCTTCACCGAACAGCTTGATCGCGGCCAGCCGCCTTTTCTCCAATGCCTCGAAATCACGGCGAACACCCTTCGGATTCCCCATACCGATTAGAACCCGAACGGGCCGGAAAAGTTCCTCTATATTATGCGAGATTCAGTAGTTCTGCTTGACGGTTGTAAAAAACACCATCCACGGGGTCATCGCTTCGTGTCAGTATTGCGTATCGCCTTGCTACCTTATTTACGCTAGGCCATCGGTTTTTGACCCGCTCTTGATCTCGATTCGCGTAGATTCGATATTGAGGGGAGAAATGCGGATGAACAGTGTTCTAGCGGCTCCAGCCTCGGGGTGGGTCTTGCGAGAGGATAACAGTGCGCCGGATATGGAACGGCCATCCAGAAGGGGCAACGGCAAGGCGGGACGTACTCAGTCGCACTGGACGCCCGGACTGCCCATTCACCCAACGGACGCCCGCCCAGGCGAACTAGGGTTCCCAGGCAGGCTGGGTAACCTGGTAGGTCGATCCCTTGCGATGCAGGAGGTGTTTTCCATGATTCGGAAACTGGCACCAAGTTCGGCCCCTGTATTGATCACGGGGCAGAGCGGAACCGGCAAAGAACTGGTCGCCCGGGAGATTCATAACTGCAGTCCTCGGAGGAACGGTCCGTTCCTTGCGATCAATATGGCAGCACTGCCGGAGAGCTTGATTGAAAGCGAATTATTCGGTTACGAAAGGGGCGCTTTTACTGGCGCAATGGAGCGCCATGCGGGCTGCTTCGAGCAGGCTTGCGGTGGAACCCTATTTCTGGATGAGCTTGGCGAGATGCCCCGTTCGGCACAGCCCGCCCTATTGCGCGTTCTTGAGGATTTCCGTGTTCGCAGACTCGGCGGCCGGAAGGAAGTTTCCGTGGATGTACGGTTGTTGGCGGCGACCAGTCCGTCCGCGCGCACCCACTTGAGGGACGACATCTTCTACCGACTGAGCGTGTTTCAAATTCTGCTTCCTCCGCTTAGCACACGTACGGAAGACATCCCGCCCATGGCGCAGGTCATGATTCAGGCCTTGAACCGGAAGAATGGGACCCAGGTTACGGGCATGGATGCCGAAGTGGTGGAGGCCTTTAAGACGTACGATTGGCCCGGCAATGCCCGGGAACTTCGGAATGTAATCGAACGAGCGACTATTGTCGCTGGCACTGGTACGCTGCACCTCGAACACCTTCCGACCGCTATGCTCAAACAGAACTCGGCAGCGCAATCAGTGGATAATGGCTCGATAACTCTGGTGCCGGGCCAGCGGCTTGCTGAAGTAGAAGAAGCCTATATCAAACTGACTCTGCAACACGTGAGCAACCTCCCAGAGGCAGCCGACCTCCTCGGAATCGGCGCCCGCGCGCTGCGGAATCGCATGAGGACGCTGCATCCATCGGAACATCGGGTTCGCCCGGCAAAAGCCCTAGCGGCGGCAGCTTTATCCTAAGGCTGCTCAGCCGTGGCGGTCTGGGCGGTTAACTAGAGACGCCACAGAAGGGCCGTAAGTAACGTAAGCGGATCAGTCCCTGCCTCACTGCACACCTTGCAACTGCGGATGGAACTCCCTAGGCGCGCTGGTTGTGGAAGTCTGCTTACCATCCGCGGGTTCAACACGGATTAGCCCCATCATCCCCCCGTCCTCGTGTTCTAGAAGGTGGCAATGATATACGAAGGTACCAACAGCATTCGGATCGCGAAAATCCATCCTTAGCTTGACGCTCGGATATTGCAGCGCTCGGTCCGTGAAGTACGGGACGTTGACAGTATCGCGGAGAAACGGCTCATTTACGGGCGTCCCAAGATAGTCGAGCATCATGAAATGCAGTTGATGGATGTGGAAGGCGTGCAGTTCGTTCGATCGGTTCTCGATAATCCAATCTTCCACCGTGCCCTGCTTTGCGACGATGTTCGTCACGCCCGATTTTGGATCGAACGCCGCAGGCGTCTGGCCGTCCACGGTAATGTAAAACGCAGTTGCGCTATTAGGGTTGTTCGGATCGAGCAGCTTTTCGGAAAAGTACAGTCTGCGAGTGCGCACCGGAGCCACATTCCCCAGCCATGGCAGGCTGGACGGAGGAAGAGGCTGGGGCGTGGCCGCGAGCTTTGAACGCGGCTCCAGCGCGTCTTCCGAAGCTGATATTGTGGCGATCGCGCGATTGGGATCGTTCTCGCCGCCCGGTCCAGTATCCACGGTTCGCGTCACCAGAAGCCCCGTAGTGCCCGCGGGAGGTCCCTTTACGATGAACTCCACGCGCGCCCCAGGCGGAACTCCCAGATGCGTTTGCCAGCTGATAAAATCGCCCGAAGTTCCGTTCTGGTTCAAGGGCACACCGTCCAGCGCCACCAGGCCAAGAGGTTGCGGCGCGCGATTAAACAGAATCGCCAAATTGAGATATGTAATAGCGGAGGCGTTCAACACGCGCCACAGTTCACGTTCCTCTGGTTTGATTTTGATCACGGCGGGCGGATAGTCGGGATAGGGGACAGGCACAAAATTGATCGAGAGATCCTTCGCCGGCTTGCCGAAACCCGTACCGTTGTTGGCCGCGTCTCCATCGCGATCGATCAGCATCTTGGGCAAGACCGGCTCCGATTTGGAGGGCGGTACATTCGGGTTCAGCAGGTCTTGATCGCGAATGACGAGGACTCTCTCCGGCAAGCCGGCCACTTCCTTATTGGCACTCTCGATTCCTTCGACGATAAGTGCGCCGGACGCTCCACCCAGAACTTGTTTTGTGGTGAATCCGTGGATGTGGGGATGGTACCAATACAATCCGGGCGGCTGGTTTTCTGGGATACGAAAGCGATACTCGAACGACGGATCGGTAGGACTGATCGATGTCTTCAGAACGTCGTCTTGGTGACAAACCGGAGGAATGGTCAAACCATGGAAATGAAGATTGGTCGACTTCGCCGTCATGGCGCCGCTCGCGCACGGATTTGCGTTTTTCTTAACAGCCGTTTTCTTATCAGCCATCTTTTGATCAGGCAGGTGATCGTGAAGATGGTTGGCGGGTGCGGCATGAGCGTCCGACAATTCATTCTTCAAATTCAGGATGAGTAGATCGCCCGGCTTCAGCCTTAGATTGGGGGATTGGTTGCCGCTCCCATCTACGTAGCAATAGCGGATTGAGCCGTCGGCCGCCGCATAGCTGTGAATCGTCATATCGACCTTCAGCACGCCATCGTGGCTGCGCAAATCTTCCGGCTCGGGAAGTGCGCTCGCGACCGCCGGGCGAGGGCAACTGTTGCCCCCCACCGATTGGGCTCGAAGGTTCGCATTCAATTGAGGAAAAAGAACGGCGGCAAGCGCGAAGACAACTAGTTGTTTCACCGTAGAGCTCGCTTCCAATACGCGTGTGCGTCTGCTTCGCGCGCAACACTTCGGCATGTGTCCTAAGTTTTCGTTGCGCACGGGCCGCCCCTTGCAACGATCCAACGCTGCGACTGACCGATAGGGTAGCAAGAAACGATTTCGATCGAGTTGCATACGAATCAACAACGGTTGAAACGTTGCGCTTTACGAAGCACCCGAATTCACGAACGCAATGTTACTCAGTCACGCTGATCTCCATCGCTCGCCTTCACTCGAAATTCACTGGAGCGACCTCTGATTGCAACGTGCCGTTGGTACAACTAGCCGAAGGTTGCAGACCGTCTCAAAAGGAGGATGAAGAAGAATGTCCATCAAACAACTTGCAACACAGGCCACACATGGTCTGCGCATCGGACTGGTGTCCCTTGCGCTTGTCCAGCTCGCATTCGGCGATAGTTTGCCCACTGCGAATTCGCGGCAACAATCTCCCTCAACGAAAACCCAAACGCCCATCAAACACGTGATCGTGATCATCGGCGAAAATCGCACCTTTGACCACATATTCGCGACTTACCAGCCCAAGGGAGGGCAAACCGTTTGGAATCTGCTTTCGGAAGGAATCGTAAAGGCCGACGGCACTCCGGGTCCTAATTTCTCCCGGGCGCAGCAAAGTGCCGCCAACGACCAAGGACCCAGCGACTCATTCCTGCTGAGCCCGCCCAAGGCTTCGTTCCCGGGCGGGGTTCTTCCCGCACCGCTGGTAGGGGGCCCCAAAGACTCCTACGTATCCGGCGACAGCATTGCGCTTGCCGAAGCATCCGAAAATGGGTTGCCCCCATACCCGGCCTATCCGTACTACCAATATTTGGTCTCTGGAGGCACTGGCCTGACGAGTTACACGCCGGACACGCGGATCACGGGCGTCGCTTCTACGGGCGTCACTTCCTTGCAGCCGGGTCCTTTTCAATTGACGAACGGTACGAGTTTTGTGTACAACTCTTACGCCGCAAGTCCGGTCCATCGCTTTTACCAGATGTGGCAACAGTTGGATTGCAGCGTGAACCACGTCACGTTTTTGAATCCTTCCGGTTGCGACGCCAGTTTGTTCCCCTGGGTGGAAGTCACCGTGGGCGCTGGCGCGAACGGTATTACGCAGCCCGCAAATTTCAGCATCGAATATTCACCGACCGCAACTACAACCGGAGAAGGGGCGACGTCCATGGGGTTCTATAACATGCAGCATGGCGACGTTCCCTATCTCAAGAGCTTGGCTGACAATTATGCGATGAGCGACAACTATCACCAGGCCGTCAATGGCGGTACCGGCGCAAATCACATCATGCTCGGCCACGGCGATGCGATCTATTTCACCGATGGCAACGGCCACGCCGCGATGCCGCCTCACAACGCCTTAGTCGCAGCGGGCACCGCAAACGCTGGCGTTGTGGATGAGGTCGAAAATCCGAACCCCGCGGCCAACACCAACAACTGGTATAAGCAGGATGGTTACGGTGGTGGTTCATACGGTTCGGCGTCGTATGGTGGCGGATCCTATACGAACTGCGCGGACCCATCTCAACCTGGAGTCGCCCCGATTGTAAGCTATCTCAAGTCCCTCCGAATCGATCCCAACTGCGAAACGGGCCACTACTACCTGCTCAACAACTACAACCCCGGCTACTTTGGCAACGGCAACAACGCGTATACCGACACCAACCCGAATAACACGGTATTCACGATTCCACCATCTTCCGTACCGAGCATCGGGGACAAACTCATCTCCGCCGACATCTCGTGGAAATATTACGGCGACCAGTGGAACAACTATGTGCCCGATCCGTACCAGCTCAACTATTACGCGGCCGGCGCGATCACGGACGAGTACTGCAATATTTGCAACCCCTTCCAGTACGACACGTCGATCATGGCGAACGCGGCTGTCCGTACGGCGCACATTCAGGACACGGCCAATCTTTATAGCGACATCGCGAACGGAACACTGCCCGCCGTTTCCTTCGTCAAACCCAGCGGACTGGTGGATGGTCATCCAAATTCTTCGAAAATCAATCTTTTCGAAGGCTTCACGCAGAAGATTGTGGATGCAGTGAAGGCCAACCCGTCTCTGTGGAAGGATACCGCCATCTTTATTACCTTCGACGAAGGCGGCGGCTACTATGACTCCGGTTACGTTCAGCCGCTCGACTACTTCGGCGACGGCACGCGCATCCCGCTCATCGTCGTGTCTCCCTACGTGGATGCCGGGCACATCTCGCACGACTACTCGGACCACGTCTCCATCCTGAAATTCATCGAAAGGAACTGGAATCTGGATCCGATCACGAAGCGCAGCCGGGACAATTTCCCCAACCCGATCGCACTTCCGTTCAACCCATACGCACCCGTGAACAGTCCGGCGATTAGTGACCTGTTCGAGCTGTTTAACTTCGGTTATCAAAACAGGTAGCGAACGAGACGGCGTTGCCGGAGGAAGCGCCGTTCTGATGAACGAGGCGAAGCCGTTGACGCGGTTTCGCCTCGTTTTGTTATGTGACCCACTTCCAGACGCATCGGGCGCAACAGGATTATCCGCGGGTGGACGACCACTTGACCGGAACCGTCAAGAGACACCCAATGGATTCGATTCGAAAAGCGTGCGCGGCGGTACGCGCCGACTTGATATTACCCTATCGCTTCAGTTGCGGCATGACCGCGAAGCAGCGCGTGGGAACAAATCTACTGGCGATCTGCGGTTTCGCAAGGCCGTATCTCGCCATTTATGCTCGTCCCGTGCGCAGGATCGGCGCGGGGGCGTGGCAAGAGCAACTTGGACGAAGGGCGCTCGTCGGACAAATGACTTGCCGCGAGGGTCTTAAGGGTTCCGATATTACGAAATAACGGGCGCGATGGAGAACTAGCGGAGCGCGATCACCAAACCCAATTGCTCGCGCGCGCGCTCGACGCCCTTGAATAAGTCTTGCGGCGAGAGGTTGGGTTCCCGCGTCCGTATCGATTGCCCCCAAGGAATGGTCGGATTGAGAATCCCCGGAAGTCTTGCCACCTGAATGCGATCCTGGCCTGGCAACGTCTTCTCAGGTGCAAATCCGTAAGTCAATAGGAGGTCCGGCGGAGGGTTGCTGAGAGGCAGCGTACTCAAATACCACCGCAGCTCATTGTCGACGTAGGTGTCCTGCGCGGCCGGAACCAGCAGTGAAGTTCCCAATGGCTCATGCTGAACGTAGGTGAACATTTCGGTGACGCCTTCGCGTCGGAGCTGCCCTGCAATGGGTTCAATGCTGAGTCGCGCGATGACCTGGGTACCCTGCAGCACTTCCTCGTTGCTGCATTCGGTGTCCAGAATCCAGTCTTTTGAGTCGTAGCTGCTGCCTTTCATGCGGGGCTTGCATCCCACCGAATTTTCGATCGCCTTCAATAGCCCCGCCCACTGGTTCCCCTGTCTACGCTTCGACCGACACCTCGCGGTGCCGCCCGCAAGACTCGAGACCAGGATGGATTCGCTACTCTCCTTTCCTGTAGGGCTCTTTCATCCCCTACAACATGCCGGTTTATCCCGACGCTCTCCGGATACGCCGTGATCCAGATGGGAGCTAAGCGGATAAAATTGGCAACCCGGCCAAAGCTAACGCGATCTCTTCTGCTGGATAGTCGTAGTTCTGCAACTTTCCTGCCTGATAGTCGATGTACGACTGCATGTCAAAATGCCCGTGCCCGCAGAGATTGAAGAGAATCGTCCGCGGCTTTCCTTCTTCCTTGGCGCGCAGAGCTTCACGTATCGCTCCGGCGACAGCATGGTTCGCTTCCGGCGCTGGAATGATACCCTCGGCGCGGGCGAATTGAATACCTGCCGCGAAGGCATCCAGTTGCTGTACCGCAGTGGCTTGAATCAATCCTAGCTCCATGACATGCGACACCAGCGGAGCCATGCCATGGTAGCGCAACCCGCCTGCATGAATGCCCGGAGGAATGAACGTGCTTCCCAGCGTGTGCATTTTGACGAGCGGTGTCAAATGTCCAGTGTCCCCAAAGTCATACGTGAACTTGCCTTTGGTCAGGCTGGGACAAGCGGCGGGTTCGACCGCAATCACGCGCGCTTGGCATCGGCCCTTGATCTTGCGGCCTAGGTACGGCATCACCAGGCCCGCAAAGTTAGATCCACCTCCCGTGCAACCGACAATCACGTCTGGTTCATCACCCGCCATCGCCATCTGCTCCATCGCCTCCAGTCCGATGACCGTTTGGTGTAGCAGGACGTGATTCAATACGCTGCCGAGGGCGTACTTGGTGTGCGGGTCTTTCGCGGCCACTTCTACAGCCTCGGAAATGGCGACACCCAGCGAACCATTGGATTGCGGATTCTGCGCCAGGATGGCGCGGCCTGACTCCGTCTCGTTGCTAGGGCTCGCGGTTACGGATGCCCCAAAAACTTCCATCAGGGCGCGACGGTAGGGCTTCTGGTTGTAGCTGACCCGCACCATATAAACCTTGCATTCCAAGCCGAAAAACGCGCAGGCCATCGCCAGCGACGAGCCCCATTGACCCGCACCCGTTTCCGTCGAAAGGCGCTTCGTGCCGTCTTTCTTGTTGTAATAAGCTTGCGGGACGGCAGTGTTCGGCTTATGGGAACCCGCTGGGCTCACCCCTTCGTACTTGTAGTAAATCCGCGCGGGTGTATCCAGAGCCTTCTCCAGACGGCGCGCTCGAAACAGCGGCGAGGGGCGCCACTGTGCGTACACTTGCCGCACCTCTTCGGGGATCTCGATTTCACGCTCCGTGCTCACTTCCTGAAGAATCAGGCTCATGGGAAACAGTGGAGCCAGGTCGTCCGGTCCGATGGGGTTCAGCGTGCCCGGGTGCAAGACGGGCGCTAAAGGTTGTGGGAGATCCGGAAGGATGTTGTACCAGGCTTTCGGGATGCTGCTCTGCGGGAGGTTGTACTGGATCGAGTCCATGCGGTTCATTCTATCAGCGGTGTCGGCACAGTTCCTGCCAGACGAGGGTTTGATTCAAGGGACGAACTGCCGGGCTTTTCAAACTTCGACTACCCGGTTCTGTCCGGATGCGCCGTGACTCAGGCGCGGTAGGAATCTCGCATTTTGATGCGGTTCCCTAGTGTGCCCGCCCTTGGTTGTGCTTGCGCCAAGGACCTCAATTTTTTCAATTCTAGCGGTGCCTAGAGGGCGACACCCGGAGCCCTGACATTCGCCTTCCTGAAGAATGGCGCTATGCGTCCCCGGCTGCGCGCTTGCCACGCAGCATCTGAGGCAGGACGATCAGGGCACCACCGTAACAAAGAAGCGAAACGACCAGAGCGAGGTTGCGTTCATTGGAGAAATCCCGTATCGCGAGTTTGTAGGCGCCGAGCGCCATGAATCCGTATAGCAGCCACACTAACTCACGCTTCCTCCAGTGTGTTCCAGCCCAGGCAAGTGCCAGCGATAGCCCGGTCAGAACTACGGTTCCCAGGGTATCCGCCGGAACGCTGCCGCTCTCTCCGCTGACACCGGTCCGCCATATCGCCAGGATGCCGTATAACGCTAGTCCCGCCGTGATCCAGACGACATGAGCCGCAAGCGCCAGCGAAGAGATCTGGTTGCGCCAATGGCCGGGAGCGCCGGGGGAAATTCCGGCGATCGCCACCCAGGACACCGCTGCAGCTACCAGCACGCCGATGGATGCCCGCCATTCCACCGGGCCTGCACCGATGGCGAACAATACCTGCAAGGGCTGGCTTGTCGCGCCCGCGGCCAGCGAGCCGAGCAGCAGATAGACCGCGCCATGCAGCCCCAGAGTGGGCAGAATGAACGTCCTCGCTGCGTAGCAGCAGCCCAGGGCGCATGCGCAAGAAAGAATCCAGAATTCGGAACGGGAAAAGGGAAGAAAGATCCCGGCCAGCACCATCAATAGGCCGAACGTGGACAAGGCACGAAAGTTCCGCTTGTTCTCGCGTTCGAACAGGAGGAACGAGACTCCGTAAAACGCAATTCCCCCGATCAGCGCCGCGATCCCCAAGCCCAGCATGACCGCGCGATGTTCTTTGAAAACCCAGGCCGCGCCTCCGATTCCGATCAAAAGAGCCGCCGCGGTCTGCGCCATTTCCGAAAAGGCGAGGGTCCTGCGCCGCACGACCGATTGGCTTATGGCGGTTCCCATATAGATCAGCGCCAGCGCGAGTTGCGCGGTAAGCACGGCAGAGGGGGATACCGGAATCCAGGCCTCCGGCATGCCGCGCGGGCTCGACATCAGATAAGAGAACGTGAGAACGGAGAAGTCGGCCGCGAGCGCGGCGACGGCGCGCCCGCCCGATTGCAGATCGCGCCATGCGGCGAATTCCATTGCGGCCGCGATGACCAGCAACGCCGTTGTGAAAGGGACGATATCGTCGCGGGCCAGCAGGAGCGCAACGGCCATGACGATCGAAGATGCGCCCGCAATGGTCCCAATGATCCTGTGCTGCGTTCTCGACCCGAGCCCCAGTCCGATGAGAGCAAAGGCGGCGAGCACTGCGGAACTCGTCGCGGACGACATGACCTTGAGGCGCCCCGCCGCCTCCCAAACCAATGGCGCCATGATGAGCACCGAGGTGGAACAGTTCACCGCGGCCGCGAATTTCGCTTCGATCGGCGAACGCCCGGCTACCCAGAGCCAAATAAACGCGTATATCAGGCCGATCGCCACGCCAGCTGCCGCGGGCAGCGCTCCCCATTCAGTTAATGCACGGAGAACATAAGCACCAGCGATCGCGACGAGCATCCTGCCGAGCACGGGCACAACGTTTGGCGGCAGACCGAACCCTACGGCAAGTGGCGGCGCCGAGACAGGGACCTCCGGCCTCGCCGCCACCGTGGTCCCCAGGCGCTCTTCCAGATTCAAAACCCGTCGCCGCAGGTCCTGAACCTCAAGGATCAATTCGCCAAGGTTGCCCGATACCGGGGCCGGATCCGAATTGGTGGATGGTGCAGGCATAGCGTCCTCGCAGCGATCATCAGGCACTGCGTTCCTCCCACGGCGGAAGCAGCTTCATGAGTGCCCACAGAATCAGGAAGGGCAGGATCAAAAGGGCAATGGCGGTCAGCAATCCCTCGCTTGTGGCAAAACCCATTTTGTACGTCGTGTACCCAAGAAAGCTCTTGGAGAAAAGCTGGCCGCCGATCACCACGTTCCAGCGCATAGCGAAAATGCCGACCAGCGTCAGCACGCCTGCCAGCGTATAGATCCGCCGGCGCGCCAGAGCGCCGAACTTGTACACTTGCACCAGCCCCAGGATCGCAATCGGCACGAGCGTTCCGATCCCCATTTGGATGACCACCTGCGATGTCCACAAACGCGAGTGGACCATAAAGTCCAAGCTGCGGAACGACTCATCGGCTTCGTAAATGCGCTGAATCAGGTCCAGCATTTCTAAACTGAAATCGATGATGAACGTATACAACAAATAGCGAGCGACCGTGTCCAGGCAGTTCATGTCCACCGGCGTCTTCCGCACGCGCGCCGTGAATTGGTATAGGAGCATCACGGCGGCAATGCCGGACACCATGGCCGAAAACAAAAACACCACCGGCATGAGCGGCGAGGACCACCACGGGTTCGCTTTTACAGACCCAAAAATGAATCCAACATATCCGTGGAGCAGAAAGGCCGAAGGGATGCCGATCACGGTGATGATCCAGCCCACCCGATCGTCGATCTGCAGGCTTCGCTCGCTGATGTTGTCCGAACCCAGGGTCAAGACGCGGTAGACCCAGCGTCTCCAGCCGGAGCTGGTCTGGGAGAGCGTTACAATGTCGCGCCGGTAATCCAGCCAGATCTCGAGCATCAGGACCGCCATCAAATACCACAGGTAAACGAAGCCGAACATCGCCATAGCGGAGGACCGATGGGGCGTAAGGTACATTTCAAACGACCGCTCCGGATGTCCTAAGTGGAGTTGCAGAGGCAGCGGCGCCACTAGCAAGAATGCGAGCGCCGTCAGCAGCGCCAGGCGGTACGTCGGTTTCACCGCGTCCACTTTGAACACGCGCTCGAGCGAAGCCAGAATGAACGCTCCCGCCACCAACCCCGTGAGAAAAGGGTAGAGCACGATGAGCACGCTCCATTGGAGCTCTGCTTCATTCGGGTACATGAAGCCCGCTACTGGAAGGGGATGCATCGAGCCTCCTTATCTCACCGAACCGTCCAAGCCGTTATAGAACGCCTTGGCGCCCGTGGCCAAGTGGGGTTTGAGCACCTCCACGCTGTGTGTCCGGATGAATTCGTGAATCGGATCGCGGGGATTCTTGAGGTCTGCAAGCTGCCGTGCGCCGGTGGGACAGGCTTCACAGCACGCCGTCGTCAGACCCTTGGTGATCCGGTGATAACAGAGCGTGCATTTCTGGGCCGTATGCTTGGTTGGATGGATGAAGCGGCACCCGTAGGGGCAGGCTTGCACGCAGTAGCGGCAGCCCAGGCAGTACTTCTCATCCACCAGCACCACGCCGTCCGGGGTGACGAACGTAGCGCCCACCGGACACACCTGCACACAAGGAGAATCCGCGCAGTGATTGCACAGTTTGGGAACGAAGAAATCCTTCCCCGTGCTCTGTGGCACCACGGGAAATCCGTGCTTGCCGCCGTCGGGCGATTCGACCACGGGATTCTCCAGATGCCAATCATCCACATGGTAATGCTCCACCCAAGTTCGGAAGAATCCCTCCGGCACGTCGTTTTCCTGAGCGCACGCGCGGACGCAGTTGCCGCTGCCGATGCACTTGGTGACGTCGATCAACATGCCCCACCAGTGGTCCGACATTTTGTAGTTCGGCGACTGTTCCGGCGTCCCAGCCAACAGATATTCCCACGCCACTGCGGCTGCTCCGGTCAGAGTTAGAAAATGGCGGCGCGTGACGCTCACTTTTGTTCTCCCCTCGGCAACGGATCGTGCGGCGGGTGGCAGGTATCGCAAACCACTCCGCCGGAATGTTCCTTCGTGTCCACTTGCGGGAACCACTTCGGTTTGGCGGCACTAGCTTCATGACATTGCGGACAAAGCACGGCCGGATCGGGCTTAGGCGGCACAAGAGCGCCCGGGTCCTCGGTATGCTTGGCCTGCGGGCCATGGCAAGCCTCGCAGGCGACTCCAGCATGTTTGCCTTTGGTCTTTACCTCGGAGATATCTGCGTGGCAGGCTTCGCAGATTTCATGTCCGGCGTGGACGATGGGCAGTGCCGCAATCTCCGCAATGGCGTCGCCGCGGTAATGTCCGTATTCTCCGAAGCTATGCGGGATTAAGAACGCTCGAATGCCCAGGAACGTCAATACTCCCACTGCAAACAAGGCTGCGATGCGGAGCAGATGTTCGGCGTCCTTCACGCCGGTTCTGGGGCAATTTCAGGCCCAGTGCCCCCTGAATGGATACCCTGTGTTTTCAGTAAGCTAATTCCAATCGCCCATGCCTGAGTACGTGGGTTTGGCACCGATGCGTGAAATCGCTCAGCCGGGCTATTCTAGAGACTGGATGCGTGAACTCTTTACTAGATGGCATTCATTTAGCCGTTAGCCCGCACTTTGAGGTAGCGCTTCGGGGATTGTTTCCGGATGGTCGGGAATCCGGAAGTTACTTTTTTCGTCAACCGCCGACTGCCTGTCCCGTTATGCAGCATTATCGGAAGCGTCCGCATCCGCGCCATTCAGCGCTTCGATTGACGAGCGCGTTTCGGCCTATTGCGCGGCGACCGGGATCGTCGTAAAAGTGGACGGCGATGGGAAGCGGATCCCCAGCACGCTGATTTGTCCACCGGACGGCGTGTCAAATTCGACGGTGCCACTTTGATTCGCGGTTACCGGAAATTGACTTGCGAGTACCGCCGAAACGTGGCCGTTCGACGGAATCGTCACCGAGCTTGCGCCTAACACTGAGTGCTCAGTACAAACGCTGTATGGGAGTCGCCAGCGAGTGGAATGGTCCCGCTTCCGATCTGCGCGCCCGTGTTGTCCCGGATGATGACAGGAATATTTGCAGTGTTAGACGCGACGTTCGCGATCGCGACGCCTGTCGCGATGCCGCCCGTGTTATCGAACGCCAGTACATAGGAGCTAGCGTCGCGCGTCTCCAGCGAAACAATCCCTTCCTGGCCTGTGGGCTCATATCGAAAGCGAAGCAAACCGGCTATTGCCGAATCGCCCGTGACGCTCACGCTGCCTGTTTGGGTCAGAACCGTGCCCGCGCCACTCGCATCTAGTTCCGTCACTGAATGTGGCGTCAGGAAAGAATATGAGTTCAAGCTTTGAAACGGTGCGGAAGGATTACGAAGCAGCATGGACGCGCCCATCTCGCCGCTGATCCCCATGCCGACCACCTGTGCCACGCCGTTCGTGGGATTGAGCAAGAGAATCGTCGTGTCCCAGCCGCCGCCGACAGCCCAGTGCGCAAAAGAACTGATTGAGTTTGGATAGCGGGGATTAATTTGACCGCTCGCGGAAGTAACCTCGATGCTGCCCGTGCGAGGAATGCCAAAACTTCCAGCAACCCGAAAGCTACCCGTGCTGTTACCAAGCAGAATTTGGATGCTTTCGGGCGTAGCAGCGACGTGGACGACTAAGTCAAGATACCCGTCGCCGTTAAGATCGGCGACCGAAACCGAATAGGCGCCTGGAGACGCTGGTACTGAGATCGGTGAGCCGAAGTTACCTTGTCCATCGCCGAAACAAATGCTGACTTCGGAAGTGCTCGCAGAGACGCTGATAATATCGGGATTACCGTCACCGTTGAAGTCAGCGATGGTCGCAGATGTACCCGGAAGATTTGCGGGCTGGGGAGCGGCAACAAACCCGTAGCTCGGCAGAGTAGCTGCGTTGCTTGAGAGTGTGAAAACGAAACACAGCAGGACCGATGCGGAGATTTGCACAATTTTTCCAGGATATCGCATGCCACACCCATTTAAAGTCCGACTTTAACTCGGTCCCGTTAAGACGTGTTATCGGTAGCGAACTCCGTGGGACGGACGGGCTCGACGCGGAGTCTCATGCCGTCCACGCCGATGACGCGCACCTCGCCGCCTTCTTCCACTGGGGCGCTGGATACGGCCTCCCAGTATTCTCCGGCAACAAAAACTGTTCCTACTGGGGCGAGCGCTGTGCGCGCCTGGGCGATCTGGTTCATCAGTGCTTGGCTCCCAAGAACGCTCTTATTCGCCCGGGAGCGAATCACCAGCGTCACTAAGAACATCGTGATGAGTGCAAATGGCACGCTTACGGCCAAGGCTGTTGAAAGACGGATACGGAGTTCAGGCGGCCCGTTGATCAAGAGCACCGCACCGAGCACCATCGCTACTGCACCGCCAATGCCCAAGATTCCGTGAGAGGCGAGCTTTGCTTCCAGGATGAAGAGGGCCACCGCCAGAATCAGCAGAGCGGCTCCGACCCAGTTGATCGGCAGCACAGCCAGCGACGACAACCCGAGTAGCAGCAGAATACCGCCCGCCACTCCGGGGAATATCAGACCCGGCGCGTGAAACTCGAGATAGATTCCCAGCGCTCCAAGCACCACCAGGATATAGCCGATGTTTGGATCGGCGATCGCTTGCATGAGACGCTCGCGCAGCAAGGGATGGTAGTCGACACTGTCTGCACCTCGCGTGTGGAGTACCTCGGTGCTTCCATCAAAGCGTTTGATTTCGCGCCCGTCGAGCTCGACAAAAAGCTGTTGTTCATCCGCCGCGATTAAGTCGATCAAGTGATTGTCGAGAGCTTCCTTTTCGGTGAACGCCTTAGCTTGGCGAATCGTCTGCTCCGCCAGTTCCGCGTTGCGGCCGCGCTTGGTGACCAGGCTGCGGAGCCAGGCGGAAGTGTCATTTTCGACTTTGCTGCGCATCACCGGGTCCATCTGTTCCCCCATCAGCACGGGTGAGGACGCACCCGTATTCGTGCCCGGCGCCATTACCGCGACATCCGCCGCTTCGAGCAAGAAAAACCCAGCGGAGGCCGCGCGCCCCCCGCTGGGCGTGACGTAAGCGATGACGGGAACGCGCGAGGCAACGATCCTCGAATCGATCTCGCGGCTCGCATCGAGCAAACCTCCCGGTGTGTTGAGCCGCAGCAAAACCGCGGCTGCGTTCTCGCGGCCCGCTTGGTCGATGGCGTGCCCGACGATCTCAACCGTGATCGGATGGACGATGCTGTCGATGTCGACGGCGATTACCTTCGGCGCCGCGGGGGCGAGAAAGGCCGCCAACAATACGATCAGGATCAGCATGGGCGGATTCCCATGGGCGCACCCGTCAACTTCCCGGAAGTGTGCTGCCCGGTTCGGAGCCGGCGAGTTTCTTCAGCACCTGCCCTAACGACGACAATATATCCATCGGGAGCGGGAAGACCACCGTCGTATTCTTTTCCGCTCCGATCTCGACCAGCGTCTGCAAGTAGCGGAGCTGTATCGCCACCGGTTGCCGCGCCATCATCTCGGCCGCTTTTTCGAGATTTGCCGCCGCAGCCGCTTCTCCCTCGGCGTGAATAATTTTAGCGCGCCGCTCTCGCTCGGCCTCGGCCTGGCGTGCAATCGCCCGGATCATCTGCTCGGCCAGATCGACCTGCTTCACCGCGACATTCGATACCTTTACTCCCCAGGGTCCTGTGTGTTCATCGAGAACACTCTGCAACTTCACGTTGAGCTTCTCGCGCTGGCCGAGTAATTCGTCAAGCTCGACTTCGCCGAGGACGCTGCGCAAAGTCGTCTGCGCAAGTTGCGATGTAGCATAGAGATAATTCGTCACTTCGATGACAGCCTTGGTCGGATCCACGATCCGAAAGTACAGTACAGCGCTCACCTTTACAGTCACATTGTCACGTGTAATGACGTCCTGTGGCGGCACTTCCATGGCATCGACGCGTAGCGAGATTCGATTCATGCGGTCGATCGGCGAGAAGACGAAGATGACACCGGGGCCCTTCGGCTTGGGCAGCACGCGTCCGAGCCGGAAAATCACGCCTCGCTCATATTCGCGCAGGATTTTGATGGAAGACAACAGGTAGAGGATGATGATCGCTGTGGGGATTGTCCAAAACGGTACCACCATAAGCACGACCTCCCTTTCTATTCGTGATTGCTGCCCACCAAGCTCGATGGCTGCCCCGGCCGGGCCGGCGACGACAACGCACGAACCCGATGGGATTCCCAGTGAAACGGGGAATAGGCTGCTATCCCAAGCGGCGTTTAGCCTAGCCTAAACTGCGCACGGCGAAGATGAAACCGCCGAAAACGGCACTCTCTGCAGACCGCCCCGAGTCTAGCACTCTTTGCTGGAGCGCGCCTTAGCAGGCTGCTGAAAAAGATACTCGGCGCAGGCTCGTCACCCTCACCGACGAGCTTTTTGCGGGCATTTTCGTGGAGCTTGTATGCCCGAATCGCCGGTTTGTTGGCGTTCGAGCACACTTCTCCCCGGGCTTATGCGGAGGGAACCACCGCGAGGTTCCTCATCCGCACCAGATTGTAGGCCGCCGCCGCGAAGGTGAACACCCACCCGACTTTGAAGATTCCACGATGCCGCGTCTTTCGCAACATGCCCACCGTCTTTAACCACCCGAATACTTCTTCGATCCGTTTCCGTTTACGCTGGCTCACCTGGTATCCGGCATGCCGCGTCGTGCGGCCGTCAACCGCGCTGCCCCCAGATCGATTCGTATTCTGCGACACGTGCGGCGTCACGTTCCGTTCGCGCATTTCGCCGACGAACCCCCACGTGTCATAGCCTTTGTCGGCGCCCACCGTCACGCGCTTGTCGCCTTCGATCCGCTCGGCCATCTCGACGGCGGCGTCGCGCTCGGCCGTGCCGCTCGCCATCACCAGTGCGGTGTCGATCACTAGTCCGTTGCGATTCTCGATCAACACGTTTCCGCAAAAAGCCAGCTTCGACTCGTGTCCCGAACTCTTCCGCGCCAGCCGCGCCTCCGGGTCCGTGGTCGACTGATGCGTGTCGTTGCTGCGCTTTTCGCCATGAAAACTCACTGTCGGGTTGCCAGGATCGTCCGGCGGCGGAGCCTGATTGTGGTCCTTGCGTTGAAAGCTCTTGTGGCTTGCCCAAGCTTCGATGAGCGTGCCGTCCACACTGAAATGCTCATCCGACAGCAGGTCGTTGGCGCGCGCCTGATCGAGCACCTGTGCGAAGAATTTCGCGGCGATCTCGCCCTCCAGCAGCCGGTCGCGATTCTTGCTGAACACCGTGGGCACCCACACCGGCTCGTCCATGTTCAATCCCACGAACCAGCGGAACAGCAGGTTGTATTCGAGTTGCTCCATCAACAGTCGTTCGCTGCGAATCGAATAGAGGAGCTGCAACAGCAGCGCCCGCAGCAGCTTCTCCGGCGCGATCGAGGGCCGGCCCCAATCGGGATACATTTGTCCAAACGATCTCGATAGTCCTTTCAGTGCCACATCCACCATCCCCCGGATCGGCCGCAGAGGATGGTCCGCAGGCACGCGCCGTTCCGGCGAAACGTAACTGAACATCGCACTTTGCTGGGTATCTTTTCCGCGCATAGGGGTCGAAACATTATGACGAGACTTTCCCTTCGAGGGTCACGCTCTAACAAAGTTTCTTTTTCAGCATCCTGTTAGCCTACGACCGTAGATCTGGCGTTCATGTTCAATGGCGGAAGCTCTGCGGCAGTGTCGCGCCTGAAAATTCTGACTCGGTCCGTTGTCGGTCATGTCTGAAAGCCCTGCGAGAATCAAGCTCTTTTTTCGTTCGATTGTTGTCCAAAACTACTGTTGCGAATACACTACTAACGGCCGGAGCGGAGGATAAGCCTCTGCTGGGAAGCAAACTGAGCGCCGACTCCGGGGCCAAGACCAGGCTGGGGTTCTTTCAGGTCGCACCGGGAAAACGGCACGCGGCGCTCAGCGAAGTCTACGCGCTCAAAGAGCGAATGGCACTCTTAGCGCTGTCGATCTCGTCCTTACCGCCTCAAGCAGGCGGGGTCACAACTGCCCGTTATCGGTCATTAACGGAACTCACCCTAGTCGTAACGCTTTTCTAAAACGGCGCCTTTGGCAATAGCGGAGGCGAAGCGCAATCCAACTACTCCGGCGCTCACAAGGTTTATCCAAGATTCCCGTGAAGAACGCCGCGTCTTGAAAGTGAAGCTCGCAGAGGCGAACAAACTAATAAAGCTGGGGAAGACAGGCAAGGAACTCAAAATTTGAAACTGAACACGCTACCGGTCTTCGGGGCGAGAACGAGCCAGATAATTATTTAGCGGAACTCAATGCAGCGCGCTCTCTTGCCCTGAGACGCCCTCGACAAAGTACACACTCCACGCTCAGTCCTGCGTCTTGGGCTGCAAACCGAGAGTCTCCGCGCCATCCCCCTGTAGAAACTTCTCCAATTCCTTCGCATTCAGGCGATCGCGCCGGCCGCTTCAAGCCTGGTGACGATTGTCGCGTTCCGCGTCGGCATGTAGTTCTTGAAGATCAGAGAGCCGTAGGTGGTAGGCATCCCGATCATCTCGACCTCGTCCTTCAGCATCCCGGAATGCAATGGAGCAGTCCAAAAGTTTGCCGGTCTCCTGGAATTTGGCATCCAGCGCGGCTGCCTCCTGCATCGCCCGCGGGTTCACGGTCTGGATAGGAATTGAAGTTCGGGCCGCTGTGATCGTGGGCAGCGATGCGTGCGAGATAGCCACTGACCAATCCCCGGCAGGTGAGCTGGCCGGCGAGCATCGCCGTGTGGATGCTCTGGACGGTGGCTTCCTCGAGATGGAATTGCGCCGCTTCCTGACTCGAGGTCGTCTGAGCCGCCGATGCAGAGGTTGAAATCTTTACGGCAAGGACAGGATGAGCATCGCTTGACGGGTTGATCGTTTCTCACTCCATTTTCGAACGGAATGGTGGTTGTTTTTACGCGCGAGCAATGTTCTCGTGAGCGCTGTACCAATTCACGATTTCATGGCCGCTGGCCTTCCAGACTTCCGTGCCGGATTGCGTGATATGCGCCAGAGCAGAATCGAGATATTTGCTGCGCCAGGGCCACCCCATGATCCAGGGATGAATGTTGATCACCATCATTCGTCCGTTTTTCGCTCCCTCGCTGTGAAGCGCGTCAAAGGTGTCCGTGATCCCGTCACGGTATTCCGTGATGAGCCGGCCTCCGGTATTGTGGATGTAGTCGTCATCCAGGTCCAGATTGACGCTCAGGGAGTACAACTCACCTTGCTGCACTTTCATACGATACGGCTGCTCGTCGTTGGCCCAATCGCAGACATAGCGAATTCCCTCAGCCGCGAGAAGATTTGGGGTGTTCATCGACTCCTGGGACCCCGGTCCCAGCCAGCCTATCGGCCGCTTTCCGGTTGCCTTTGCGACGGCTTCAATGGATCCCCGGATATAGGCGCGCTCGGTATCGACAGACATTTTGTAGTGAATCGGTCGCCTGGGCGTTTCGCCGTGCGCGATCACCTCGAGGTTTCGCCGCTGGACCTCTTTGACCAGAAACGGGTAGTTTTCCGCCACCACGCTGTCCATTGCGATGGTGGGCTTGATACCATGCTTGTCCAGAATTTTAAAAACACGGAAGACGCCGACGCGGTTACCGTACTCGTGCTGAGAGAAGCCGGCGAGATCGGGGCGGAACGGACCAGCGGGCGCACCCGGTGCATCGGGGGGTAACTGCCAGTCCCAATGCTCCAGGTTCACGATGACGGCAAGCGCCACCGGCGCATTGTTGGGCCAGACCAGTGGCGAGCGCTTGGTGATGGGAACCCAGTCGTAATAGGGATTATCCTGACCGTATTTGCGTTCTCCAGACATTACGCCAATCCTTTCTGTTTTTGTTGCTCGATATGCGCAACAACCTGATCGTAGTAGTTCTTCATGTAGTACTCCGCAATATCGTCCCCCGTGGTATACCAGACCTGGTCATGGGATTTGATGTATCGCAATGCCTCGTCGAGGTACTTAGCGCGGTGTGCCTTTCCGGTTATATACGGGTGCAGGGCCACACACATAACCTTGCCGCTCTCGGCGCCTTCCTCGTACAAAACGTCGAACTGATCTTTGATCATCTGAGAGAAGTACGCCGCGTCCCGATGCTGCCCGTTGAGGCTGGCATCATTGAGCTGATAGCTATACGGAACGTGGATGAATTTAGCCCCATTCTTCACCTTAAGCGGGACCGGCTGGTCATCCATCATCCAGTCGGTGTGGTAGAGCAGTCCAAATTCGGCCATCAGGTCAGGTGTGTTCACGGTGTTACCGCCCCCTGCGCCGAGCCGCCCCTTGATCTGTTTGCCGGTGTGTTTCTTCACCGTCGCGATCATGTCGGTCCAATAAGCGCGCTCCTCATCAATCGAGTAGCCCGTGATGGGCCGCGTGTTGTAGAACCCGTGCGCCATGTAGTCCCAATTCCGTGCGACCATAGCGTCTCGGATTTCCGGACAGTGGTCGAGCATTGCTCCGTTCAGGCAGACACAGGCGCGGAGGTTGTGCTTGTCCAGCACCTCAAGCAAACGCCAGAAGCCGATCCGGTTACCGTAATCCCGATAGGAATAGCTGGCGATGTCTGGCTGCATGGGTCGGTTCAAGGGAGTGTATTCGTACCACTCAATATTGGGGCCAACCCAAAAAGCCACGCGCGCATTGTTCGGCCATTTAATGACCGGCCGATCAATGATCGGCAAGTAATCAAAGCGATCGAGTGGCAGTTTGGCTCCCGCGTTCGGCACTTGCTGCGCGCGCGCGGAAGATGCGAATCCCCCAAACACCCCGGCAGCGCCCATACTACCGACCGCGAGCCCGGCTCGATTCAGAAATGACCGCCGACCAAAGCGTCCATCCTGATACTCATGAAACGGTTCGAGCAGCTCCGGCGGATCGTTCTTCGAGGCCTTCTTTTGGTCCATTACGGCTCCTTTCGACATCTCGCACCATCGGAATCGTCCGGCTACAGCAGACATTTGTCACATGGTCTCCGGATTGGTTTGTCCTTACTGCAAGCTATGGTCCAAAAGATGTGATGAGCCGATTGAATGGGATAGGAGTCACGGAAGCGGCGAGGTCTGACAAGTCTGTACGAATCGGCGGCTTCCTCATACAAATTTGTATCTGTGCCAGCGCCGGTTTGATGAAAAGTCGCGCGGCAATGCGCAATTGAAGTTACGTGCATGCGGTGCACGCCGCCGCACTTCATCGAAGACGTTCATCAGGAATATAACGTGGTTCGCAGTCGGCTGCCCGAAGATGAGTTACTCGGCCCAGACCAGCCACGGATGCTCGAAGGGAACCCGCACGTCGGCGTGATAAGGAATCACGCGAACGCTGAAGCCATAGGATCCGCTCTCTAGGCACTCCAACTGCCCCTCGTACTGGTGTTCGTTTTCGGTCATTCCCGCGTGCTTCATATCGATCGAAGAGCTGCTGACGATCGAACCGTCCCCGTTCACCGAGCCGGAGACAATTTGGACGCGGACATACTCTGGCGGGATCTCGCCGAGAACAACAGACGCCGTCACCCGTATCTTTTCCCCTACCCGGATTTCGCGGCTGTTCTCCGCCTGAACCCGGGTGATCTTCACTTGAGAGCCAGCGGTTCGAATCCGTTTGCGCCATTCGACGATCGGGCCGAGTTTTGCGCCGCCGTGGGCGGCGAGCGCCGAGTAGCGTTTCGCCGCGGGGATGTAGAAACGCTCGACATATTCCGTCACCATCCGGTTGGTGTTGAATACCGGACACAAGCGCTTCATCGAAGCTTTCATCTTGGCGATCCACCGGCGCGGTAGGTTTTCCTGGTCACGCTCGTAAAACAAGGGCGTCACATCCGTCTCCAGAAGATTGTAGAGAGCATCGGACTCGACGGCGTCCTGATAGTCATCGTTGTCGTAATCTTCACCGCTACCGATAGCCCAGCCAACTTCGCGGTCGTAGCCTTCCGCCCACCACCCGTCCAGCACGGAAAGATTGAGACCGCCATTGGGCAGAAGCTTCATGCCACTGGTGCCGCTGGCTTCATTGGGGCGCCGGGGCGTGTTCAGCCATACGTCGACACCTTGCACCAGGTGGCGGGCAACGCGAATGTCGTAGTCTTCCACAAAAACAATGTGGGAGCGGATCTCGGGATCGCGGACGAAATGGATGATCTGGCGGATTAAGTCCTTCCCATCGGAGTCGTGAGGATGAGCCTTTCCGGCGATCACAATCTGGACGGGACGCGCCGGGTTCGTCAAGATGCGTTTTAGACGGGGGACATCCCGCAGCATCAAGGTCGCGCGCTTATAAGTTGCGAACCGGCGGGCAAAGCCGATGGTCAGAGCGTCCGGATTGAGCACGGAGCGGGCAACGCCGATTTCTGCATCCGAACGCCCGCGCCGCCGCAACTGGGACTCCAGGGCTTGGCGACAGTAATTGATCAGGCGTTCCCGGCGAATCTGATGTACGCGCCAGAGTTCATGCTCGGGAATCCGATCGATGCGGTTCCAGACGTCGCTCTCGGCGGGCTCTTCCGCCCAGCGGTGGCCCAGATAACGGTCCAGCAACGCCGTCATTTCGAGCGAGACCCAGCTGCGGATGTGCATCCCGTTGGTGACCGACTGCACTGGTATTTCATCGAGTGGGTAGCCAGGCCACATGGCCCGGACCATTTTGCGAGTGACAACCCCATGGAGACGGCTGACGCCGTTGGCCGCGGAACTGATGCGAGCGGCAAGGAAGGCCATGTTAAAACTCTCGTTCGGATCTGCGGGATTCTGACGGCCATAGCTGAGCAGCCGCTCAAAAGGAATGCCAAGCCGCTCGGCAAAGGCCCCAAAATACCTCGCCATCAGTTCCGGGTCAAAGCGATCGAAGCCAGCCGGGACCGGAGTGTGCGTGGTGAACAGGTTGCCCGCGGCGGCAAGCTGGCGGGCTTCGAAGAACGACACCCCTAGCTCTTCCATCAGCGCGCGCGTCCTTTCGAGACCCAGAAACGCGGAGTGCCCTTCATTCAAATGGCAAACCGCAGGCCGGATTCCGAGCGCGGCCAGCGCGCGCATACCGCCTATTCCGAGGACGATCTCCTGCTGGAGGCGGAGTTCGCCGTCGCCGCTATACAGCGAACCCGTGATCCGGCGGTCTTCCTCCGAGTTCTGCGGGACGTTGGTGTCGAGCAGGTATAACGGGACGCGGCCCACCTGCACCCTCCAAACCCGCGCATATGCCAGGCGTCCGGGAAACTCCATGGATATGGTGACCGGGTTGTTCTGGGCATCCATCTCCGGCATCAGAGGCAGAGTGGAGAAATCGTTCACCGGGTAGGTTTCCTGCTGCCAGCCATCCGCGTTCAGGTACTGCTGGAAATAACCGCGCTGGTACAATAGGCCAACCCCCACCAGCGGCAGGCCCGCGTCGCTGGCAGACTTGAGATGATCCCCCGCCAGGATTCCCAGACCGCCGGCATAGTTGGGTATGCATTCCGTCAGGCCGAACTCGGCGGAGAAATAGGCAAAGACAACCCCAGCGGCATCGGGGTGCGCGCGCCCGAACCATCCCTTACCGGACAGGTACTCCGCCAGGCTGGCGGCGGCTCGATCCAATTCGGCGAGAAATGCCTCATCCGAGGCAAGTTCAGCTAGGCGTCGCTGGCTAGTCCGGCCGAGCAGCAAACGCGGATTATGGTTCGTTTCCTCCCAAAGGTCGGGATTGAGACTCTCGAACACGTCCCTCGTGGCGTGGTCCCAAGACCAGCGGAGGTTAAAGGAAAGTCTATTGAGGGCCTCCAACCGGGCTGGAAGCGTGGGCAAGACTTCAAAGCTAAATACGCGTGGCATGACTAATCATCAAGTGAAGCGGCTGACCTCCCCGTTTCACGTTCAGGCATTCGCGGCCACATTCATCATGGCAAAATCCCTGGGGCTCGTAGTGGCTCCAAACGACCGTCGTACTTGACGCGTCCGATTACGCGAGCAGCTCTTTTTCCGCTCTTAACCAGTCCTCTTGCGGCGAGCCGTCCGGACCCCCTCTTTGTTGCCAAGAGCGTAAGTGAGCGAAGCTGCTCGTGAGCGGGCTGCGGTTCGGCCGATGGCGCGGACGTTTCTGGACTTTCGGCTTGTCGCGTCTCCTCGGGTACAATGGCAATCCTTTCCCTTGAGTCACACACGTATGCCGTTAGGGCCATTCTACGGCTGCGAGTGTGACACTTTCGTGAATCAAGGCGGCCCAGCAGTTTCGCGACTCGGTCCCCCACTAGTAAATATCCAATGGAGCTATCTACTAAAGAGGGTAAGCAGATCCAACAAATTGATCTAACAGGCTGTTGAAGAATATTGGCGAGCTGAGCAGGAGAGCGTTCTTAGGGGCGAAGAAAGAGTTTCCGAGGGCGTGGGCAGGGGTTTCAGCGCCTGAGGAAGAGCCTCAGGCGGCGGCCTGGCGGCCTTTTACGCAGCCGCTTCCATCAGATTACGGATTCGGATCATATTATAGGCAGCGGCGGCGAAGGTGAACATCCAAGCGACTCTGTCGCGGCCTCGATGCCTGGTCTTGCGAAGCCCCGCCGTGGTCTTGATCCAGCCGAATACCTGTTCGACTAACTTACGCTTCTTCTGACTCGCCCGATATCCATCGTGCCGCGTGGTGCGGACATCGATGCGGCTCCGCCGCCGGGTGTTGTTCTGCGCGATGTGCGGAGTTACGGCCCACTGTCGCAGACCTTCTACAAACGCACTGGTGTCATAACCCTTGTCCGCGCCCAACGTCACGCGCCGCCGATGGCCCGGAAGCCGAGCCGCCATCACCAGCGCCGCATCCCGCTCGGCTCGTCCGTTTGCTTCGGTGAGTTCGGCATCCACCGCCAGGCCATGCCGATTGTCGATGATCACATGACCGAGATACGCCATCTGCGCTTCCTTTCCGCTGCTCTTGCGATAGAGCTTCGCTTCCGGATCGGTGGTCGATTGATGCGTATCGTTGCGGCGTTTCTGTCCGCGGAATCCGCCCTCGCCATTCGTGTCGTCATCCGAGCCACCGTCTTTCGGACGGAAGCTCTTGTGCGATGCCCAGGCCTCGATCAGCGTGCCATCGACCGTGAAGTGTTCGTTGGAGAGCAACCGTAACGCGCGGGCTTGTTCCACCACGCAAGAGAATAGTTCCTGCGCCACATCGCCCGCCAGCAGCCGTTCGCGATTCTTCGAAAACACCGCATGATTCCATGCCGGCTCGGTCATGTTCAATCCCACGAACCACCGGAACAACAGGTTGTATTCCAGTTGCTCGACCAGCATTCGCTCGCTGCGAATCGAGTACAACGCCTGCAGCAACAGGGCGCGCAGTAATCTTTCCGGTGCAATCGAGGGACGTCCCGCTTTCGCGTACATCTCATCAAAGCGCCTCGACATCGATTCCAGCGCCGCATCCACCATGGCCCGCAGCGGACGCAACGGATGCTCTTGCGGCACCCGCTCCTCCAGCGTCCCGTATAGAAATAGCTCGTTATCTTGCCGATCGTCTCCGCGCATGATTGTAGGGCGTCGCCACTTTCCTTCAGGTCACAGCGATAAAGTGTTTTTCAACATTCTGCTAACGGATACCGCCTAGGCCACCCTTGCCCACGCCGCCGACAGAATCTACAAGCAGTTGAACGTGCTCACAGTTCAAGGAGATTCCAACTTGGCAGGTTCTCTCGATGATCTTCTCGGCGCCGTCCATGCTCTGATTCTGGCGAAGCAAAGTGGTTTCGCGAACAGGCTCGATCGCCCGATCGAGGTCGCTGCCGTCGAGAGACGGGCAGGACAAATGGCCAATGGACGCGAGCGGACGGATGGCCCATGGATGGCTGGCTTCCACTTCAACAGCGCCCTGTTCCGCACGGCGGCCGTCTACCATGACACTCTGAAGATCGTCGCCGGCAGGCTGGCCACAAGGGACGATGTTCCCACGCTGCGCGTCGAGGTTGAGGCGCTGTATCGTTCCTGGAAAAAGTCTGAACGGCCTAGCAAACACCTCCAACTGGTCCACAGGCAAGTCAATGACCCGAAACATAAGCCTAGCGCGTTAGCGGAACCTTCCCGGTGGGGCGTGACGGGTAGCATTGGTATCACTCTCGCCTTCCGCCCACGAACATCGCGTCCACCGCGCGTCCTTCTGGAGAATCATTTGTGAATATTTTTTTCCTCTTCCGGCTCGTCTTCCCTTCGCCCTGTGTTCCGCGCTTCAGGCCTTCGCCGCAGAGGTCTTTGTTGCAATCGGCACCGCTTGCTTCGAAGCTGCTTTGGGTGAAAAGACGCAGATGCGTTGAATGACGCTGCTCATACTCTTTAAAACCTGCGAAATCACTGGCTGGTGCCCGGATCGGCGCTGTTTTGCCTCTTAGTCTCATCGTCTCGGTGTAGCTCCAATATCCTCTAACGTCTAACGTCCGGCCGGGACATAGACTCGATTGGGAGCGATGAGCTCCGCATTCGCCACTTCCGTCCTCAGTTTGACTGACTGGAAGGAGGCCTTCCGTTCGGATTTCGCTAGGAAGGTCAGAAGGTATTGATGAGACAAGTGCCGCGTCAGGTCCTCCAAATAAGGCGCAAATGAAATCGGTGCTCCGAATCCCATCATGTAAGCCTCGGCGCCGGTTTCCTCCGCCAGTTGGGCGAGGTGGTTCTGACCCCACATTTCCCGCCAGTAGCTATGGCCCGCATGACCGATCCCTGGTGTGTATATCGCATAGGCAATGATGCCGGAGCGTTGTGCGTCGTCGATCGCGGAATCAGCATATGGATTCACGGAGCCATTGCCACCGAGAGGATCATCGCCACTCGTAATCATCAGGACTTCGCGGCGCAGGGAGCCCGGCGGCCAACGCTTGATCAAATCGCTCAGGGATAGATAGGGGCTTGCCATCGTTCCGATCGAAGAGACGGGGATTCGCAACGCCGCGGTGGCTTTGGCATGGTCCAAAGTCGGGGTTTGCCGGATCTCGACGATCCCATTTCGCAGGTAGCCGATCCCGATTGCCGAGGGCGCCGGTTGTTGTTCAATAAACCGGCGAATGTCCGACAACTGTACGTTGACGCTCGAACTCACCGCGTCATCGATCAACACGTAGAACTCCAGGCTCGCACGATCCCCTTGAAGAGGAGTCCACTCAGTGACCTGCGCCCGATAACGCCCCTGAAAAACTATCACGTCTTCCCTATTCAGGGCCGGGACGTTTTTGCCGTCATGAGATTCGACCGTGACCACCATCCGCACGGGGACCCCGCCAGCCGGAGCTGTATTCTGAGCGACGGCTAATATCGCACTGAAGGCCAAACCAATTCCTGCGAATTGCAAGCTTCCCACCGGTCCTCCCTTTTTCGAAGAGATACAGTGCACGGCACCGACCACTTGAATGGGTTCTGTGGGCATTTCTGGCGTGTGCCAGGATCGTGGCTGTTGTGGCGCCATTGCCACAAATCACGCGCTTCAGAACCGGAAGCTATCTGGTTTCCCATCGTGGTCCAGACGAATTGTGGGAAGTGGACCCAGCAGCCATATAATGAGGTCCCGATAACACGCATTAACGGACATGAAGTTTATACTGATCGCTTGCTGCGCGTCAGCGAGCCCGGCCCCCAAAAGGGCAATTATGGCCACACGAAAAAGTCCACTCGCGTTCGATCTTTTAATAGACTTCCTCCGGCTCAAATCACGGCATCATTTGAGATGCGTTGGCGGGATTCGGAATGGGTATTGGTAGGTTGTGTCCGCACTTTTGTGTAACCGTCGTTCCTCGTAATAATTGCCCGTTGCCGGGCAAGCTCCTTCGCAGTCCCCCTTCGCCCTGATCTATGAATCTTCAGGCCGGCGAGGACGGCAGTCAAGGCCGAGCGCAGCGAGTTCATCGTGAGCCTTGACGGCGGCCGCAAGCCATTCGCGTTTAACGTGGTTGTTGTATTGCCTTCCTCCTCTCGGAAGGGAGTCGGCGTCCTCTTCCAACGGCTTTTCGAAGCTCAATTGCCCCGCCCACTGATACCTCTATCTACGCTTCAGGCGACACCTCGCGACGCCGCCCGCAAGACTCGAGGCCAGAATGGATTCGCTACTCTCCTTTTCTGTAGGGCTCTTTCATCCCCTACAACGTGCCGGTTTATCCCGGCGCTCTCCGGATGCGCCGTCATTCAGGGCCTATGTGCTTCCTGAAGCAGCGCGTCATTGACCAGTCTGGGCTATACGGCCCACGATCAAGTTGATCCGGGTGCCGCCGGAGTGCGACTGTTTGCTTTGAGCCATTCCAAGATCTTGGTCATTCGCGCATGATGGGTGCCCTCCCAGTAGAGCGCTCCGCAACCGGAGCAGAGACGAAAGTCCTGCTTGCCCTGAACTTTGGCTGGCAACCGATCCAATATGTCATCCCGGCGCACCAGTTCCAAGCTACCGTTGCACTTCATACACCGCGTGAATGGCTGCATACGGTCGAGCAGATCGAATCTCCTCACCACTTCCATCAGTTGTTGTTGCGGGTTGGTGGAGCGAACCCAGTAACCCCGATCCACATCGGAGCGCATCAACAAATAGCGATCCCGCGTCAGAAGCACCCGTCGGTCACGCCCGACGACGGCTACCAGGTCGGAGTCAGAAGCGTTGTTTCGGTACAGCGCATCGAAACCGCCCATGCGTAGATAGGCCGCCAGCCGTCCAAGGTGCACATCCAGAACGAACCAAGGCGCTCGCAACGGCAACGGCCTCACTTGGGACACGGATGACACATCTATCGATGCAAATACCGGGTACACACTTATGCGATCACCATCCCGCACTGGGCGGGAGAATGCCGCCGACTCGCCATTGATCAGGACCAAGTCAACCTCAGTGTGTGGAACCCCGAAGCTCTCGATGAGATCTTTCACCGGCCCGATCACATCGAAATAGCGCTCCAGCCGTTTCCCTCGGCTTTCTGGCGGTAGAAAATCGTTCAGCTCCGCGTAGAAGCGAAAATATGCCCGCGCCATTGCCACACTCCCCAGATCTTGATCGTAAGCGCGCGCTAACCACTGCGTGCGGGCAACCAACCCGGAGCGGTTCGGGCGAGGAATCTGGCGCATTGAATCAAGTAGCCACGCTGGCGAGGGGACTGGTTCCGCGAACGCCTTTCGCTTAACATGTATCTCGAGCGATAATCTCGGCGGAATCATGCACAACCTCGAAATCGCGCGTCGTCTGGAGGAGGTAGCCGATCTTCTTGACGCGCAACGGGCCAACCCCTTCCGCGTCCAGGCGTATCGCCGGCTGGCCGCGAGCGTCCGGCATTTGCCAAAACCCCTGATCGAAATCTGGAATGAGAAAGGGGAAGAAGGTCTGCACGCGGTAACCGGGGCGGGCGAACGCCTGACGTCGGCCCTGCGAACCTTGGTCACCACAGGGCGGCTGCCCATGCTGGACCGCTTGCGTGGCGAAGCCGATCCCGTGGCGCTGCTCGAATCCGTTCCAGGTATTGGTCGCGGGCTCGCCGAACGCCTCCACGACGACTTCGGTATCGACTCACTGGAAGATTTGGAAGCGGCTGCGCACGATGGACGTCTCGCCGATCTGGCGGGAATTGGCAAGAAGAAACTCGCGGGCATTATCGATACGTTAGCCACGCGGCTGGGCCGTGTACGCCAGGCGGGCCACATGCCCGCGAAGGATGAGCCGGCCGTCGAGGAACTGCTGGACGTAGACCGGGAATATCGGGAAAGAGCGGCGGCCGGGGAGTTGCCTACCATCGCGCCGCGGCGGTTTAATCCTTCGGGGGAAGCATGGCTTCCGATCCTCCACACGCACCGCGGCGAGCGTCACTACACGGCCCTTTTTTCAAACACCGCAAAGGCACATGAGTTCGGGACGACTCGGGATTGGGTGGTCCTCTACTATGATGGCGGCTTCGATGAACGCCAAGCGACCGTCATCACCTCGCATCGAGGCAGCCTAACCGGAAAGCGAATCGTTCGGGGCCGGGAACCGCAATGCGAACAGCATTACCAGCCCCTTCGGGTCACAACCTAAACTTGGCATACTGAACTCCGTGTCCTGAACGACGCGTACGTCACTCCCGGTTGGCGGCGGAAATCTCTAATAAAAGTCGCTCTTTTGGACGGTTGGCCAGATTATGGACGGATTGTCGGGCACTCGGAAGTAAATTCCGCTTTAAGGAAAGTTGGCCTTCAAAACTGTCCGATATGGGGCATTAACGGTAGCTACGTCATGACACATTACCTCGGGGCGGCGGGGACATCAAGGCGAAAACGCGACGGCATCAGTAAGTGAACTCCGCGGGTTATTGATTTTGAGGAGTGATCCGAAGAGCGACGTTACCGAACGCCCCGCGCTCCACCCGGACACGGACTGCCTTATTGACCAGAGATTGATCCAAGCCGGAAAGCAGTTCGGCCGCGCCTCCCCATTGGTCGAAAGCAAAAGCGTAATAATCTCCCGGCCGGACATTCGCAATCTGGAAGCGCCCCTGGTCTCCACACCGTGTTGTCTGGATGAATTGCGGTTCCTGGAGCACAGGGTCCTGCGGTGCCAGGACAACTGTGGCGCTCCCGCAGTCTTCCACCATTCCGCGAACACCGCCGCCCTCAGACTCGAACTTGATCTCCACGGGAAGCGTGCCGGATACCAGGTCAACATATTGACCAAGCAGTTCACGATTTCCCATGCGGACGGAGTTGAGAAAATAAGGCGGTCCGGGTGAGACGGCGACGATCTTGTACTTGCCGGGGTAAACATTGTCGATTCTGAAATTGCCGTTCGAATCCGCGGTTGTCTGGCTTAAGCCCTCCGAGCCGGCGACCAAAGGTTGGAGGAAGATTCCGACCGCCTTCTTGTCCGGTTTTGCGCCCTCCGCTGTGAGGAGCGCGACGCTACCGGTCACGGCGAACGGCGCCGTGAGGCGCAGATCCAACCAGTCCAAGTCGTGGTCCATAACCTGAAACACGGCAGAGGCTCGTTGCTTCGAGTCGCTGCCCTCGGTCTCGGCAAGCACTCGCCATTCCCCCTCGGGGAGCGACGGGAACTCGAAACTGCCGTCCTCGTTCGACACCACGCGGATATCATCTGAGAGGGTTTCGTCAGTTCGGGCTGCTTGCACGAGTACCTTCGCGGCGGGATCTCCCTTATTGTCAAAGACGATCCCACGAACCCGAAACAAACGGGTGATGCGAAGCGTGATGTCCTGCCCCCAGACATCTGAGCCAGCGTGCACCGATATCTTGACCGCAGCGTACCGGTCGAGCACACTTGGATAGTAGGTGTGGGCCCAGCCTAGGCGTTCGTCTTCGGCCGCGGCAGGCGGGGGCAGCGCGATCGGGGAACGCGCGCTTAGAATGTAGCTTCCGGGGTTTGCCCGGAATAGAAAATTGCCCTGATCGTCGCTAATGGCGGTTTGGCCTGTGAGGCTCCCGTCCAGTAACAACTCAGCGCCGGAGACGGGCCGTCCACCCCCGTCGAGAACGCGTCCCGCCACTCTGCTCCGAGGCGTCAGCCGGCCTCGCAGGTGGATCGAATTGGATCCGACATCGAACCCTTCTTGAGCGGAAGGAAGGAATTCGGGCTTTCTGAAACTGGCGGTATAAGTGCCGACTTTCACGGGCTGGATTCGAAAAACACCCTGATCGTCAGTAGTGGCTTGGTAAACGAGCTTTCCGCCTGCCTCGACCGATACTTTAGCTCCCCCTATGGGCAAGCCCGTGACGGAATCTATGACCGTACCTTCGATGCCTTGGGAAAAAAGCGTCGAGCTTGCTACCAGGAGCCCACACAGCAACCACATGATCAGCCCCCAAGAACGACATTGGAGGAGCGAAGAAGTCATCACTCCCCCATAGTTATTCAGAACCTGGAAAGTAACCTAGTTCTCATTGGGGCTGGACCGCGGCCGGACATGTACCAGTCTCCGTGCCGTCGCTCGTAATCCCTTCCGCCGGCGTCACACCATCAGAGAGTAGCGGGCTGTGGACCAGATGGCCCGGTTCAGCGGCCTCGTCAATGCTGAGAATCAAAACCTTGGAAGTAGTAGGGTCACCGGTCCACTGACCCGGTGGGTAATGACACCAATAAACCTTGTGATCCGTCCCCGGCGTTGCGGAAACCAGCAACGCGAATACTCCTAACATCAAAAGAGTTCGCTTAAATTTCATCCTCGAATTCTCCCTACAATTGAATTCAGTCACCCGACTGGCTAGCTTCTTTTGTAACGGAAGCAATCGTCAAAATAAATAGATCTAACGTACTGAGCAGGCGCTCATGGACCTAAGGTGCCAGACGGTGGCTTGGCTCCCGGCTTCGTGCTCGTGAAAGTGGCAGCATCGCCCTCGCGCGGAACATTTGAGGCGCGGCAGTCGCACAGGTGCCCGATAAGCAGCATGCAGAAGTTGAAGGCGGAGACATACATCCGACGAAAGAACGGAATCTGGGCGAGAGCGGAACGGACGAAATGAGTTGAAAAGGGAGGAACGCTTCTCTGGGGACTCCAGACCGCTGGGATTTATCGCATCGATGCCAATCCCAAGTAAATGAAGTTCGCCGCTGGGGCTCAGTCACACCGAACCCCAGCCTGGTCTTGGCCCCGGAGTCGGCGCTCAGTTTGCTTTCCAGCAGAGGCTTATCCTCCGCTCCAGCCGTTAGTATTGTACCCGCAACAGTAGTTTTGGACAACAATCGAACGAAAAAAGAGCTTGATTCTCGCAGGGCTTTCAGACATGTCCGACATCGTGCCGTGATGTACGCGGCTACTTCGCCAAGGGCGGCAGCGTGGTGAACGTCAGCGTCGGAGGGCTGCGAATGCCGAGTACGCTGATTGCAGCTCCGGCCGGCGTGTCGAATTCGAGCGTCCCACGGATGCCCGCCGTGATCGGAAACAACGTAGCCAGGACCTGCGAGAAGTGGCCGTTCGCATTGAGCGGAATCGGTCCTGTCTGGAGTTGATTCCCTACATCGTCGCGAATGACGACCGGGACATTCGCAGTCTGTGACGAAACGATACTGATCGCGATGCCGGTCGCCGTGCTATCCGTGTTGTCGAACGCGAGTATATACGAATTCGCGTTGCGCGATTCCAAGGGCACCCCCGCTTCCTGCCCGTTGGGATTGTAGCGGAAAATCGCATAGCCGCTGACGTTGCCCGTCGTCGTGAGCTGCGCAGATCCTGTTTGCAATGCTGCGCTCGCCGCGCCCGTGCTCTGCACCCACAGCGATGCGCCCGCCGCGATCGTTTGCGTGATCGACGACGCCGTCGACGCATTGCCGGTCTCGAGAATGGTTAGCGGCAGCGCCTGCGGTGCGCCCGTGTCGGCGAAAAAGTTCAGCGTAGCACTTGCCGCGGTCGTGCCCGTGTTCACCAGTGCGAACGTGGTTTGCCAACCGTTGCCGGATGCCAGGTGCGCCATCAAGCCCCCGCTTGTACCGACATTCGCCAGAATAGGAATCGTCGTCAACGTTCCGCCGGTGTAGCGGATGCCCAGAACGCTAACGTGGCCGGGCGTGGGAAAGTCTGGTGCATCGAACTCCATCGTCCCTCGAATATTCGCCGTCGATGGAAATTGCGTCGACAGCACGAACGACATGTGCCCATCCGCGTTCAACGTGGGAAGCATGCCGCTGAAAATCCGCGTGCCCGCATCATCACGAATGATGACGGGGATCGTCGCGCTCTGCGCCGAGACGTTCTCGATCGCCACGCCTGTCAGCACGCCGTTGGTGTTGTCGAATGCCAGCAGATACGAAGACGCGGTGCGCGTCTCCATCGGCACAACCGCTTCCTGATTGGTCGGGTTGTAGTGGAAGATGGCAAACCCGTCGACCGTACCAGCCGAGTCCAGTTGCGCCGATCCTTCGATGGAAGGAACATTGGCGGGCCCGGACACTTCGACGATCAACGACGCGTTCGCGGGTAGTGGCTGGCTTGCCGAAGCCTCTGTCAGCGAGTTCGACGCCTGCTGGGGAAACGTGAGCGGTACCGCCAGCGGATTTCCGCTGTTGTCGAACATGCTGACTTGCGTTTGCGTCGAAGTCAACCCTTTGTTGACGAGCGTGAACGTCGTGTTCCAGCCGCCTTCGGCTGCCAGGTGCGGCATGGAGCCAATGAGGCTCGGCCCAGACGTGCCCTGCTCCTGAATCTCGTACGGGAGGCCGTCGATCGTGAGGATCGAGCTCAAGGCGTTCGCCGAGCTGTTCGGTGCCACTGTATAGCTCACGGAGCCAGGGCCGGTTCCACTGGCCCCGTTGGTGATGGTCACCCATGACGGCACGCCCGATACTGTCCACGAACAATTCGCTCCTGTGGTTACGGCGACTGTCGCCGAGCCACCGGTCGCCGTGAACGTGTTTCCGCCGGAACTGATCGCCTCCGAGCAGCCTGCTTGGTTGATCGGAGTGAGAAGGTATCCATCGCCGTTGGCTCCATATGCGACGATCTGGCCGGAGTCATTGATACCGCTGGCCCCTGTCAGTACAGTGCTTAGTGAAACCAATGAATTGAGATCGTACATCACCCCGTTCTCGTAGATAAACGCACGATGTCCGGCTCCCCCGATTACACCATTACCGCCACCGGACCACCCGACAATCTGGCCCGCGCAGTTGATGCCGAGTGCATCGCTGAACGCATTGCCAGGAAGAGTGCCTAGGCTGGTCATGACCCCGTTGGCGTACGTGAACGCGATGCCATCAGTACCGGACGATCCAACGAAAGAGATTCCGACGACCTGTCCTGCGCAATTCACAGCGTTAGCGTGGCTACTTTCCATTGCGGGTAGGGTCCCTAGATTAATCAAGGCTCCGCCGTTATATAAAAATGCGTTATCGGTTGCGTCGTTGAGTAGTGTGGACCACCCCACGATTTGACCAGCATCATTGACGCCGAGCGCACCGCTCCGGGAACCGCCCAGCGTGCCCAAGAACGTGACCTTGCCGCCAATATATGAGAATGCCTGCGTACCCGCGTTCACGGACGGGAACGCCGCGCCGACGACCTCCCCAGAAGCGTTAATCCCATAGACGAATGCCGCACCCAGGGTCGAATTAAAATAGGTTAAAGTCCCGCCGCTGTACTCAAACGCATTTCCTTGGTTGGCATAACCAACCACTTGACCCGAGTTGTTTATGCCGTACGCTTGGCCTTGAAAGCCGGGCGTACTCTCGATGACGGTCACCTGACCCCCGTCATAAATGGCTGGGAAATAGCCCCCGGTCGGGTACGGGCCACCACTCACAAAGCCCGCCCCCACGATCTGGCCCGAATCGTTGATTGCGGTTGGAATAAACAAAGGGCCTAAGTCCGTAACTGTGTAAAGCGGTCCGGCCAATATCGCTGTGGAGAAAATAACTGCCATGCCAACTGCCAGAATCGGAAAGCAATGGATTTGTGATTTCACGCACTTCCTTTCGCAGGGCCCGAAATAATCGCTCCATTGTACATTCCGGCTGAAGGAGACCGCGCAGTGGCTAGTCGTCAGCGAGCAGATCGTTTCCGATAACACGTCTTAACGGGACCTAGCCGGCGTCTAGCTCCGACTCCAACTTCACGTGGTAAACTACCTCCGAAAGTGATGGAGGAGCGTCCTATGAAGCGTTTTCACGCTGCCCCTACTGGCTTGGTCCCTCCCAAGCCCATCGATTGGATTGCTTCCTACTGACGAGATCGCGTCCAAGCTAAATCTGGACCAGCGGCACATGGTTCGGTGCAGCGCGTACGGCTACAAGCTCAAGCTGAGCCTCGTGGCCGATACGGCGATGCAGCGTCGCGGCAAGCTGATCCTGGTCACGGCCACCAACCCCACCCAAGCCGGCGAAGGCAAGACCGTAGTCTCCATCGGATTGGCGCAGGCGTTGGAGCAACTGGGCAAAAGCGCGGTCGTCACGTTACGGCAGCCCTCTCTCGGACCTGTATTTGGACAAAAGGGCGGCGGAACCGGTGGAGGCCGCGCGTGCGTCGAGCCCAGCGCCAGAATCAATCTGCACTTCCACGGCGACTTTCATGCCATCGCGGCAGCGCACAATCTCCTCGCTGCAGTCATCGATGCCCACGTCTTTCACGGCAACCAACTGGATCTCGATCCCGCTCAGATCACGTGGCCGCGTACCATCGACATGAACGACCGTGCGCTCCGCCACGTCGCGATTGGCGGGACCAAGTCGAGCGGGCCCGCGCGCCAGACGGGATTTGTCATCACCGCCGCTTCCGAGATCATGGCGATCCTCGCTCTGGCGAGAGACCGCGACGATCTGCGGCGCCGCCTTGACGCGATCGTGGTCGGCTGGAATCGCGCGGGCCAACCGGTCCGCGCAGCGGAATTCCACATTACCGGCAGCCTCATGGCGCTGCTGAACGAGGCCATCGAGCCTAACCTGGTGCAGACAACGGAAGGCACGCCTGCCCTGGTGCACACTGGTCCCTTTGGAAACATCGCTCACGGTACCAGCAGCGTCTTGTGCCAGACCATGGGCTTGAGGCTTGCCGACTATGTGGTCAACGAAGTCGGTTTTGGCTCGGAGCTAGGTGCCGAGAAATACTTCGATCTGGTGATGCGAACCTCCGGACTGGTTCCTTCTGCCGCCGTTTTGGTCACTACCGTTCGGAGCCTCAAGCTGCAAGGCCGTGGCTCGCTCGCTGAAGGTCTCCCCCACCTGGCTAAACACACGCGCATCCTGCGCGCCTTCGGCGTCCCCAGCGTTGTGGGAATCAATCGCTTCGCTGACGACGCCGATTCAGAATTGCAGATGGTAGAACAGTTCTGTTCCCAGCTTGGCGAGCCTTGGGCCGTAACGGACCCGTTCACTCGTGGCGGCGCTGGCGCCCGCGAACTAGCAGCGAAAGTGATTGCTGCGGCCGATACCGACTCCGAGAGGAACGTACGGCCCATTTATTCTCTCGATGCCACTGCGGAACAGAAGATCACGACCGTGGCGCAACAGGTCTACGGCGCCACTTCTGTAGTGTTAAGCGATTCTGCCCGCGAGAAACTCCGCCGCTTCACCCGCTCCGGCTTCAGTGCTCTGCCCGTCTGCATCGCCAAGACCCAGTATTCCCTCTCCGACGACCCCGAAAAGATGGGTGTCCCCACGGGCTGGACCCTGCACGTCACGGATATCCTGCTTTCAGCCGGTGCCGGGTTTCTTGTGATCGTATCCGGGAGTATGCTGCTGATGCCTGGCTTGGGAAGAACCCTGCGCGGCTTCGACATCGATGTAGATACCGACGGAAATATTACCGGCCTGAACTAAGCCCTTGCGCGGAATGCGAATGAGGAAGTAGCTGCCGATAATGGTGGTTGTCAGGCGTTCGGCAACCGCTGCCGACTTATTTTGGCAGCGCGATGGTAGAGATACGAACCTTGGCCAGATCGTATAGAGTGACCCCATTCATGACATCCGGTGCCTTGATTTTCGCGTACATTGCCGTTGCCGTGTTCGCAAAGCCTAATTGTTCAGCGATACGTCCCATTACGTACCAAGTTCCCTGATCAATCGGATCCCGCTGGCCGATGTAGCGAAGGATTGATTCGCGAGCTTCTTTCAGCTTTCCGACTTCCGCCTGGACAGACGCGAGCGTCTGTACCGCCGGCAGGTCCCGGCCCTGGCTCAATTGGATGGCCCGTTGTGCCCATTCCAAATTGGGCTCGATTTCGCCCGGCAAGAAGAGCGTAGCCCAAGCCATGTTGTTCCAATCGCCCGCAGTAAGATTCTTGGTCTCCGCAATCGTCCGATAAATCTCCACCGCATCTTTGTATTCTCCGCGAGAGGCATCAGATCGAGCCCGAAGACGAAGGGCGACGAGGTGGAGCGGGCTTATAGGATCTATGTTGCGTAAAAGTTCGATGGAATCCTCCGGCTTCCCGCTCAAAGTGAGAGCCGTTACCAACGAAGTAAGCCCAACCTCCGACATGGGATATTGCTTGTGCAGCTCCTGGAGTGTCGGTAGCGCTTCTGCGTATTTTGCTCTTCGGGTGAGGGCCAAAGAAAGAGCTTGGTTGACGGCGCCAGCGAATGTTCGATCCGTGGCGCGCCGGCTCACTTCGCGCAGAACATCAATGCCTTCCTCAAAGTGTGGGCCACGAGAGACCAGGGTGGCGGCTGCGGCCAAGATTGCATCTCCCGAAGGATCGGTGGCCGGCCAAAGTCGGGCGAACACATCGCCACCGAGAGGATCTGTCAACGAGGTCGTCGTCATTTCTTCCCGTTGCCAATCCAGCCATCGCCGAGCGCCATCGAGGGTGCCCTTCTTGGCGAGCGCGAGAGCCTCCCCGCCGATCAATGCCGCGTCATTACGGAATCCGAGAATCCGATAGCTGCCGTCCCGCTGTACGACCCACGCCACCGTCTTGCGTTGCCCGTTCGCCGAAGGATCAGCGAAACGGATGCGATAGCCTAACTCGTCACTGCCCTCGGACGAGAATTCCGCCGTCGACACGACAATATCGGCAGTGGCCCGGCTTCCGAGCGCCTGGCCGGCGATCCGGGCAAAGGGAGCAAAGATTCCGAGAAGTTCGTTCCGCATGACCAACGGATCCAGCTCTCGCCATTCCGGTGCGATGAGATTGCCGAACTCAGGTCGTAAATCCGGATCTCCAAGAGCGTAGATCGCTTTTTGAACAGTTGCGATCACCGGATCCTTAGACAATGTCGCTTCCGTTCGCCTTCGGCTCCGGCTTAGCAAGTCGATATCCGAAGAAAGAATGCTTGAGTCCACACCTGCCGAGAACAACTCCGCAGCTTTCGCGTACTCGCGCACGGCAAGCAAGTACTGGGCGGCCTGCTTCAGAGTTGTTTTTCGAACGTCCTCGGACTGGCCCAATCGTTCTGATTCGCGCATTGCATCCGAGACTCCATCTGCCGCAGCGAGTGTCGCCAACTTCAAATCGGCACGGCTTGCCTTGGCCTCATCGCGGGCGTAGAACTGCTTACCCTCCTCATAGCGTCCCGCGTGAAGCAGGGCCTCAGGAAGTGCGTCGGGGGCAACGGTCGGCAAATCTTTAGCGATGCTCTCGATCAGTTTGATCGATTCGGCCAGGGCGGCCGAGTCCTCAAATCGGGCGGAGCCTTTCCATTGCATCAAAGTCGCGAACTGGGCGACATAGCGCGGCTCCTTCGGATTGAGTTCAATTGCTTTCTGGATCGCCTTTTCGGCTTGCCCAAAATCCCTTCCCGCTCTGCTAAAGCGGCCCACCTGATCCGCTCCATACGCAAAGCTCAGCCTGGCCCAAGCCTCCGCGGAATTGGGATCCAACTCGATCGCTTTCCGATAAACCTCAATAGCCCGGTCTCTCAAGCCGACTTGAGAAAGAGCGGCGGCATAGCGGAGCTGGGAGTGCGCGGTCTGGGGAACAGCCTCGGCATCCTTGCGCAGACGCTCGATGCCTTCTTTCCACTTGCCGTCGGACATGAGCTGGCTACCTTCTGGAACGAAGTCTACCCGGATCGCCCGCTCGCTTCGCAATTTGGACACGGCTTCGGAGACCTGTCGAAGCTCCGTTATGGTGTACCGCTTCCGGGAACTCTCGATCCCGTAACGAAACGTCACGGAGCCGTCGGGTTCCGCGGAGGCCTCCCTCTGGAGCGTCAATGGTCCAAGCTCAACATTCTTCAATGAAGGTACTTGCTTCAGCTTGAATCCAGGCGGCGGTATCACCTTCCAGAGTTCTTCGGTCGAGGAGAGAAGCGGCAGCACCACGTCATCCGTCCGATCCTTGTCCCTTGCGATGTCGCTCATTGTAGCCAGCCCTGAAATAACCTGGGAGCCGAAATCGGACGTAAAGACATACGCTAGCTGTTCGGTACCTCCTGCCCGCGCATACTTTTCTCCTTTTATGGTGATGCGTGCGGGATGGCCCAGGTCTTTAGGCGCTCCCCAATCGACGGAAATCACTTTGCCGATCGTCCCGCTGTTGCCGATCTGATTGTAGGCGCGTGCCCTCTGATCTTCGGGCATTTCGAGCGCGGCATTGGCCAACGCGCGAATTGTATCCTCTAAAGCGCCAGTCACCTCCAAGGTCATCGAGATATTCGGCGCGCCTTCCTCTGTCAGCGCAATCTCATGACGCTGTAGACTACGATTCTGAGTGGCTACATTCTCTGGCGTGCGTACTAATTCAGTGGTATTGGGATCAATGATGAGGCCCATCCGTCCCTGGTCCGCTGCAGGAAGGCGGCTGGCGGGCGTAAATTCCGAAGTTGGGTCAATCCACAGGGGCCGTTTACCGGGGACGTAAACAATCGCATGGTTGAACGCCTCGATGCCGGGAATCTCAGGCCACACTGGTGAGTACGGATAGGGCGTCACGAGTACGAGTTCGGCGTTAATGCCTGCAGCGCGCAGCCGGCTCACAAGGAGCACAGCCTTGTCTTTGCAGTCGCCATAGCCGCGTTCGAGAGTCTCCGCCGGGCTCCGAGGCACATAAGCCGCCATCCCCAACTCGACCCCGGTATAACGAACCTTACTCTGAACGTCCGCGAGAATGGTTTCGACTTCTCCCAATCGGTCCGTTGGATCGCCGCCAGTCTTGGGCGCGGGTGTTCCGACCTGCCGCTCTACGATGCCTGAATACCACGTGGCCACTTGTTGCCAGTTCGGAACGGTCGAAAACGTAACTTCGGGCGGAACGATTTCGGGCGGTCCGAATTGAGGCGCTCGCGTAACGGGAAGGTCCGAAGCGGTCAATCGAACGCGCACGACTCCCTGATCCACTTCGTCCTGGCGTTGGACTCCCTTAATTCCTCGCCACTCGACGTGAGGCGGATTCGATTCAGGCGTTTCGATGATTGCCGAAAGATGCGCCACCGGAACCCCGCTGGGAGGGGCCCAGCGATTCCATGTTCCCCCCGGGTTAAGAACCTCTTGTGCATCAATTTCAACCTCCATCTCAACGACAGCGCCTTTCGCCACGGACGGCAGTGGAGCCGCCAACTGCGTCACATCAGTGAACATCCCCCGCAATCGTGCCGGTATCCCTGCCTCCGTAATTGTGGCGGGGTCCAAAAGGTGCGGCTGCCCGTCGGGCGTTATCACGCGAGCGCGCAACCTCACCTGATCCTTACGCCACGTCATCTTGACTTGGGACATCTGGGAAAACTGCGTGACTCCCCGCTCCGTAACGACTCGCGAAATAATGTGCTGAACGTGAGAAGTGCGACCTCGCTCTTCGACCCTGAACCTCGATTGGGCATCAATCACGATGGCGTCCGCGCCAGCCGGTGCGACGATCTTCGCGGCGGCTTCGAGAACTGTTTTCGGATCGCTTGTGAAGAACTCCAAAGGCCACGGCTCAGCGCCACTGGCCACCATTGCGCACAATAGAAAACAGAAATACAGCGATAAAGTCGGCCTTTTCAAGATGTAGCGAGAATATCAGACTTTTTGCAGGAGATCGAGCCAAACTCGATCAGAGCTGACGCCGTTGGATAAATGATTTTTCGTTTCGGGTGTCCCCAGCCGGTCCGAACAAGGCCCTCCGATAATGAGCCTATTCCGCTGACTGGGTATCGCAATTATTATTCAGCCTCATTGGGCTAATCCGACATCCGCGCTTACCGTGCGTCGACGAAAGAGCCTGTTGCCGCAGGCCCTGCGGCTCGCGATAAACCTCCTGCTTAGTGAGCACGCACCAGGCGGCTTCGGCCAAGTGGCGCTACAGCCACTACTGCCTTTTGGTGATTCCTGGTGCGTTTGATCCGTTGATAGAGCCGGACCACGTGGGTTCCTGCGATCCGACGCTGATTGATCACGATCAGGTTGCCCGTTTCCACAAACGCCCACTTCAGATTTCGATTCACGTTGCCGCATACTCGGCCTGTACCAGGGGCGGCCGCTGGCGAGCCGCTTGGTCTTCGAAGGGTTCACCCTGCCTGACAAGATCACAATATTCCAAGGTCCACACGAACGCTTGTCGCGCACGCGAGCAGAGTTGGAGCAGCCCCAATAACGACAGATCCGCGGCCACATACAGCACCTCGACACTGGCCGCCATGGCGGCGAAAACCTCCGCCGCACCGGTGACGTCGAGCAGGTCGGCATCGGGAAACAGCGCGAAGCCGATTCGGACCTTGGCAATATCGGTCACGTCAAAGAGTCATCATTTCGCCTGTGAGGGCCTCGGGGCCTACCCCATCCCCGCCGATGTTCACTTGGTTGAAGTACCTGTACCAGCCGATGCGAGCTGTGCCGTCGGCAATTCGAGCCACCTGGGATTTATCTTTCATGCTCCACACTGCTATGTACCGGTAATCGGCGCGCGGAGTCGTATCGCCATCGTTCAGGGCGCAGGCAAAAAGCTTCATATCCTCTCCGATCAGCGATCCGAGAAGAGCGTTCACTTTGTCCATAAAAACTTGGCGGCCCGCAGTATCCAGAGTCAGCCATTCGTGTTTGGCGTTCCACATTTCCACGTAAAGATACATGATCTTGAGGTCCTTTTCTAAGCCGTGTGGTGATGAGACTTCCCTAACTTCATATACGGATAACTGGTCGTCGGCGGAAGCGCGTAAGGAAACTCCGCAGGCAGCTTCTGCGGGTTCAGACGCGGGAACGGCGGATCGGACGCAGCAGGAATATAACAGAAGGGGTTGAGTTTCACGATCATCCAGAAGACCGCGTCTTCGACCAGGTTGCGCCCGTTTGGATATTCCTGCGGCGCTAACGGATCGTATGTCAGGATATCGGGCAGGAAGAAATCGGCCCAGCTCTGGTCAGCCTGGATCTGCTGCAGACGGTAACGGAACATATGCCCGTAGTTGGTTACGTCGTCCACTGGCATCGTTTCGTTGTAGGGTTGCTTGAAAACTCCGTAGGGGTAGGAATCGGGATTGCGACCGCTCGGGGGATTCGGAAGGAATATCGCGGTGATGGACGCCCGGCCGGCCCGGTCGAGAGCCTTGCCATCCTGCGACGTCAGTCCCCAGGCGCCAATCTTTTTCCCCGCCAGATCCGGGACCTCGATTGCGAAGATGGTGACGTTCGTAGGGCCGAAAGTGTCCTGCGCGCTGCCATCGGTGGGAAGACCGTCGGAACTTAACGCAAACCTCAAATCGTCAGACACCGGGGAAATCAGACCCCGGAAATCGAAAAAGAACGGGTCCTGGCACAGACCGACGAACAGCTTCTCACCGTTTGGGCCGTTAATCACATTGGGTTTCGCTGCTCCGTAGGCTGTGCTCTCGCCGGTGGCGATCACTTCGCCGCGGGGCAGGTTCGAAACCGCGTCTGCACCGTGCGCTTTCCGCAGCGTCACCCGCTGGGTAGGCACATTGCCTTCCACCGTTAATTTGTAGGAGAGATCCGCGACGGCGTCGCCGTCAAGATCGATCTTGAATTCGTAAACGGCTTTGGCATCCAGATGCATTTCCGAGCTGATGCGCGGATCGGGATTGGTCAGCGGATTCAAAGAAATCATGAAGACCGGCCCTGTCTTTCCTGGCCATAGGAAGAAATCTCCGATATCGATCATCGGATGCGCGTCCACGTACGGGGAATCTTTGTGATCAGACACTTGCTGCCGCCTCCTGTTTGGGATGATGTTTGATTTCTTTAACTACGTCGATTACGGTCTTCCGTAAAACGCCGAAGATCACGTTGAAGAAATCGCCGTGACCCACTGGAGTTTCGCCGCTCCACGGGTCCATAATCACCGAGCGGTTGACGTTCAACGTGTAAGCGAGCTTGCCCGGCGAAGAAACCCCGAGCCGCCTCAGATAGGCATCCATGAATCGCTGACCATAATCGCCCGTAGACATTTGGGTCTGGGTGATCATCAGATCGTATTTCTCGACATCGTCGCCCGGAATCACGTGCAGCCGGTCATAGATGCCGCCGTTCAGTTTGTTCAGGAGATCCAGATCACTGTTGATCGAGCCATTCGGTTCGCGCAGATTGAACACGTAATCGACAATATTCTGGTCCGGCCCCAGTTCGTTGAACAGGCTGAGCAAGTCGTGCGGAATCTTGCCCGCTCCTTCTTTGCGGATGCGGTCGAGGAGCACGGCAGCATCAACATCACGTCCCGCCGGCAAAGGGGCGAGCGGCACCACGACGAAGGGATCGTCCGGCCGAGCCAATGACAGCACGTGAAGATAGAACAGCTTGGTGTTGAACAACACGCGGTTGAGCAATTTCCCGTAGCCCGATGCCGACGGGCGGATCACGGCATGACTCAGGAAAACTCCCGCGGCGCACGCGCCTGGACGCGAGCCCTCCACACCGTAGATGCCAACGCCGGGGTCCGAGCCGGGAGTCTCGATAACAGGGGCGCCAAACGTCAGCAGGTTTTTGTATTCGGTATTCCGGTAGCAGATAGCTCCAGCCGGGTATTGAACATATCCGCATTTGTGCGGATCAATCGTGACCGAATCACAATCCCGAATCCGCATCATGTGCTTCTTCGTGTGCTCGTTGAGATGGACACCGGAGATGTCCGTAAGGAATGGATGCTTGTCCCACCTGGATAGCCCTTCGTCAACCTGATCGAAACGCACCGGCGGCTGGTCGAAATCCTTCCGCATGGTCGAGACGAAGTAGCCGCCCCACGCGCCATCGGCATGTACCACGAACTCAAGGCCCCTCGCGCGATACTCTTCCCGGATTGCCAGAACGTCGCTCAGCGGGTCGACCGCGGTCTCCTCAGTACTGCCCATCACCGCCACTGTCATCAGCACGGGCTGTTGATTTTCGAGCGCCAGATCCAGATGTTTTCGCAAACTGCCGACGTCCATGCGGGCCCGTTCGTCCACTTCGATGTCGATCGCTCCGGCATTGGTTCCGAGCCCTAGTATCGCGGCGGCCTTCGGCCAGGAATAATGTTTCGTGCGTGGTGCCAGGATTACGGCACCAGAACTGAATCCATCAAGACAGGCGGAGTAGAATTTCAGCCAGCCCATCGAGTTGACGGAGTAGTTGCCCAGCAAGTAAGACCAGACAGAGGCTTCGTCGCTGAGACCGGCTGGATTGTTCGAGCCCAGCAATTTGGCGACCTTCGCGGGCAGCGCGAGAATCTCATTCATCTTTAAATTGAGAACCTGCCAAGTGCCCAACATAACAAGCTCCTTGTGGGAGCCGTCGAGCAGCGCAACTTCCAGCCCGTCTGCTTTTTCTAGATTTGGGTCATTGAGCAAAGCGTAACGAATGGCGGCAGGTAGGTACTTCAGCTCGCGCGCCGCCCAGCTCGCCTCCAGGTTCGCGACCGTTCCATCGGCGGTCAGATGAGCCCAGGGCTCGACGACATTCCCGTCGAATCCCAACATGGCACATAGGTCTTCGCCCACCGCCATCTCCAAAAACGTGGTCAGCGTGGAAGCCTGTACGGTCACGTTGTTGGGATTGTGCATCATCGTTGCGAAGAATCCCAGCATGCCAGGAATCGTGTTGTCCCGAAGCATGTGTCCCTGATACCGCATGCTGAAGTATGGCGTCGTATAGCGCGACAGCTTCTGCAGCAGGAGGTTGAACTTATCCCTGAGGATTTGCGCGCCTGCAAGGTACTCCGGCGAGACCTTTATTTGTTCAGTAATGTGAGGTGGATCTTCGGGGTGGTAATAACGCCGGTAATCCACCACAGCGTCAACGGCCATCCCCACCAGTTCCGAAAAAAGGTTTGCGTTCTCGGCTCGAGGGCCCAGAAAGAATGTTGATATGTCGCCGCCACCACCGCTGCGGATATCGGGCAGGCCCTTGTGCGCACCCATGGAAATCGTCCCATGGGGTCCAGGTCGAAGGTCTCTATAGCCCAATGACGCGACAAAACGTCTCGGCATAATAGACTCCTATCTTCGTATGTTCATCAGCCATTCATCAGCAAAGCGAATATTTATCCGCACGTAGGTGAATTCCTGACACTAATTCCAGGAATGCCCTACAATCGATCAGGATATATTTGTCAGAGCGGGTGTTTGGGTGTTTTATGTCGGACCTTAACCGACAGAGATTCACGATACGCGACCCTCATGGTCGTGTCAAGCAAAATTCGCAGTCGCTCCCGGATTCAGGAGTAACACGCGCTCACAAGTGCACTTTGAAAGTTGACAAGCCCGGTGGACGCTGGCGGGATTTATGCGAAACTGTGGATCACTGAATTGACACCAAATCAGATGATCGGGCGAATGTTCTCCCGCTACCGGGTGGTCGGAGTGCTCGGTTCGGGTGGCATGGGCGTAGTCTATCTTGCCGAAGACCCGATGTTGAACCGCAAGGTCGCCCTGAAGGTGCCGCATCCCTCTTCGACCGAGTCGAAGACAATCCGCGATCGCTTTCTCCGCGAAGCACGAGCCGCTGCGGCGCTGGACCATCCGGCGATTTGCCGCGTTTACGAAACGGGCGAAATCGATGGAGTTCTGTTCATCGCAATGGAATACGTCCGCGGCACCACTCTGGAGCATGAGATCAAACACCGCAGGCTCCCATCCGAGGAATGTTTCCGCATTGCACAGAGCGTGGCGGAAGCACTCGAGGAGGCACACGATCACGGCATCGTGCATCGCGATCTCAAACCCGGGAACATCATGATCACGCCCAAGGGGCATGTGAAACTCATGGACTTCGGCCTTAGCCGTCGGCGAAACCCCGACGCCTCGCAGGTGGCCGACCAAACCTTGAGCCTCTCCCTCACCAACGAGGGCATGATACTCGGCACTCCGGACCACATGGCTCCAGAACAAGCACGTGGCCGGCCGGTTGACCGACGAGCTGACATCTTTGCTTTTGGCGTAGTTCTCTTCGAGATGCTGACGGGAGTCAATCCGTTCCGCAGGGATACCCAGGTCGACACGTTATCGGCGATTTTGATGGCCGACCCCGGACCCGTTTCGGCAGGAAACCCTGATCTGCCCTCGGAACTGGACGCGATAGTGGCGAAGATGCTTGCCAAGGACCCGGATCAGCGAACGGCTTCCATGAGTGATGTAATGGAAGGCCTGGCGAGACTGGCCGAGGTTTCGAGCGGCGGTTGGCCCACAAGTTCCTCGGCCGGCGCATCCTCTTTGCCCGACGCTTCCATTTCCTCGGTGTTATGTCGGAACTGCGGGACGCCAAACCCAAAAAATCAGAGATTTTGCGGGTCGTGTTCCACCAGTTTGGCGGTAAAGTGTCTGGCGTGCGGAGCGGACAATCCTGCCGGCGCGAGGTTCTGCGTTACTTGTGGTTCCCCGATCCGCGGAACTCCCGTCTCAGCCGAAGGACCTGGAAGCGTCAGAGCCTCCGCCGCGCACACGCCTTCAGCAGCGGCAACCGGCGTTCCCCGTTCCGTCAAAACAAGCGAGCGACGGCAATTGAGTATTCTGTCATGCGGCTTGGTCAATTTTGCAGCGCTATCCGAGCGGCTCGATCCGGAAGAGTTGCATGAAATTGTAATGAGTTATCGGCAGATTTGCGCGGCAGCGGCCACGGAATTCGGGGGCCGGACTGCGCGGCCGTCTCATCGTAGCTTACAGGTCTACTTCGGGTATCCGGTCGCCTTTGAAGATAACGCCTCGCGAGCAATCAAAGCGGCGCAGGCGATCGCGGACCGCGTCAGCAAACTGAACCAAAGCCGAGTGCTGGCCGAGGAGTTGCAGCTTGCCGTCCAAATCGGAATTCACACCGGCATCGTCATCGTTGAGGATTCAGGTGACGATGGTGTTTTGGAGTTCACCGGCGAAACTCCGAACATCGCCGCGCGGCTGCAGGAAACAGTCAGCCCGGGCGGAATCGCCGTCAGCGCCCTCACGCGCCGGCTTGCCGGGTCCGCATTCCATTTTCGATTGGTGGGTTCGCAGAATCCGGACATTGGGTCCGCGGAAGCACAATGGTTCGAAGTGGCGCCCCCGGTGTTGGATCGCGAAACCGGCGGTGGAACCGGGCTGCGGAAAACGCCGCTGGCGGGCCGTGAACGCGAAACAGGCCTGCTTTTGGACTGCTGGGCCCGCGCCTCGGAGGGTATGGGTCAGGCGGTACTACTGACCGGTGAACCGGGCATAGGAAAGTCGCGGCTGGTCGACACACTCAAGAGCGCCCTTGCGAGTGCTCCACACCTGTTATTCGAGTGCCGCTGTTCTCCGCATCACGCAAATACCGCGCTGTATCCGTTCATCGATTTGCTTGAGCGCTCCTGCAGCTTCGAACCGGACGACTCTGCCCGAGTCCGAGTCGGCAAATTGGAAGAAGTATTGGAACGGATCGGCTTGCCAGATCAGGAGGCAACTCTCACGCTCGCCGAATTACTGGTGCTGCCCATTTCACATCTTCCTCGCCGCGAGGCGCTGACGCCAGAGGAGAAAAAGCAAGCAGCCCTGAGCCTGTTTCTTAGAATCGTTTTGGAGCCCGCGCAGAAACAGCCCGTCGTCCTCATCGTCGAAGATCTCCACTGGGCCGATCCAACAACCATTGAGCTTCTAAACATAGTTATTGAGAGAACTTCAAACAGTGGCGTCCTTACTTTGCTGACGTTCCGCCCGGAATTCCGGCCCACGTTCACGGCCCTATCGCACCTGTCGCATTTAACGATGGCTCACTTGACGCCGGCGCAAGTCCGCGGCATGGTGAAAGCTATCACGCAAGATCGCACGTTGCCGACGTCCGTGGTGGACCAGATTTGCGCAAAAACCGATGGCGTGCCGCTTTTCGTGGAAGAAGTCACCAATATGGTCCTGGAGTCTGGCATGTCGCCCGAGGCCCTCCAGATCCCCGCGACCTTACGCGATTCGCTGATGGCGAGGCTGGACCGGATGGCGGACGCAAAAAAGGTGGCGCAGGTAGGCGCCGTACTCGGCCGGGAGTTTACGCCGGAACTGCTGGCTGCAGTCTGGCCGTTCGAGCCTGAGACGCTCAAGGAAGGACTCTCCAGGCTGGTTCGAGCGGAGTTACTGTTCCGGCGCGGCGTTGGCGTGCAGGAACAATTTGTTTTCAAGCACGCGCTCATCCAGGACATCGCTTACGAATCTTTACTAAAAACCACCCGTCAGCAGTATCACCGGCAGATTGCCAAGACGCTCGAGCGGGATTTCCCCCGCATTGCCGAGACCCAGCCGGAAATGCTCGCACAACACTATGCGGCCGCCGCAATGACGGAAAGCGCTACTCCCTGGCTGCAACGCGCCGGAGAGAGGGCCATTGAGCGTTCGGCTTTCAGGGAAGCGATAAGCCACCTGAACCAGGGCTTATCGATGGTGAGAAAGCTTCCGGAAACGGAGCGGCGCGACAAATTGGAACTGTCGCTCCAGATCGCGATCGGTGCGCCGCTGATCGCAGCCCGGGGGTATGCGGCACCTGAGGTAGAAAGCGCTTTCCTCCGTGCTCGCGAACTATGCGGGCGCGCCGTCGGGCCCGGCACGCGCTTCCGTGCACAATGGGGGCTCGGGGCGTTCTCGCTGGTTCGGGCCCGCCTCTTCGCCGCCCGGGAACTCCTCGAAGAGTGTCTGACGCTGGCGCGCGCCGAAGCTGATCCGGGACTATTGCTGGAAGCCGAGAGCTGGCTCGGGACGGTTCTGTTCTATCTCAACGATCTGCTGGCGGCCCGAAGCCACCTGGAACGCGCACTGGTGCTGTATGCGCCGGCCCATCACCGGAATCACTCTTTCCTGTATGGTTTGGACCCGGCGGTGTTGGCCGCCGTTCACCTGACGTGGCTCAACTGGCTGGTGGGCGCACCGGAGCAGGCCTTCGAGCTGAATCGAAGAAGCCTGGAGATCGCGGAGCAAACCGGCCATCCATTGAGCTACGCCCACGCCTTGAACTTTAACGTCGTATATCACAGTTTCCGAGGGGACGCTGAGGCCGCCAGGCGCGATGCGGAAGCTGAGATCGCGTTGTCGAACAAACACGGATTTCCGCACTATCTCGCGTATGCAAAAATCCTCCGGGGATGGGCGATGACCTGGCAGGGAGAGCTGAGCGATGGCATCGAGCAAATACGTCTCGGGCTCGACTCTCGCCGCGAGTCGACCGGGGCTGAGTTGGCCCGGCCATTCTTTCTCACGCTACTGGCGGAAGCCCATGGAAAAGCGGGTTCGGCGCGGGACGGTCTCCAAGTTCTGCGCGAAGCGCGGCAGGTGGTCGAGCGGACCGGCGAACGCTGGTGGCAGCCTGAAATTCGGCGGCTGGAGGGAGAACTCATATTGCTCGAAAGCCCCGGGAATGTGGCGACCGCGGCGGAATGCTTCCAGAATTCCCTGGATTGGTCAGGTCAGTCCGGCGCGCATTTATTGGAGTTGCGCGCGGCAATCAGCCAATTCCGGTTGAGCGTGGAAAGCTCGCCTCTCGATTTTGAAGGCGCCCAACAAACGCTGCGAAGGGTAGTGGGACGTTTTCCGGCCGACGCCGAAATTGCAGATCTCAAACAGGGAAGGTCGTTGTTGGAACACATGCGTGGAAGCGACGTCCCTCACTGATCCCGTTGGCCCGTAGTGCACAAACCTGAGAGCTTGTCTGCCGGAAATTTAACCTTGACGGACATAGGGGACAAAGCCCCGTCCGGAGCTTTGAACGCTATCCGAGTGACATGCCACACGCCCGCGGCGTCGATCAGATCGAATTTGACTTCAATCGTGGCCAAGACCGGAACTGGTTTCCCGTCCTTTTGGCCAGGCGCGAATTGCCACTCACGCACAGCGTCGACGGCCCTCTCGTCAAGGCCTAATCCCAGGGATTTTGTGACCCTGAGACCGTTTGGTGTCCCGTCCACTCCAACTACCAGGGAAAGGCCCACCGTTCCCAGCAGCCTGTTCCGTCTAACCCCTTTGACACAGCTATTCAATGCTGTAGACTCATGGGCGAGATTTCGGGAGGATGCCACATGGCCTATAGCTGGACGGTGGTTACTGCGGTTCTGGCGGTTGGAGTGGGGAGTGCGATGGCGGCCGATCTGAACGGCAAGCTTCCCGTGACGTTCACCAAGGACGTCGCGCCGATTCTGCAAGCACGCTGTCAGGAGTGCCACCATCCCGGCACGGTAGCGCCCATGTCGTTGATGACCTACCAAGAGACGCGGCCGTGGGCCAAATCCATACGTCAGCGCGTCATCACCAAGCAGATGCCGCCTTGGCACATCGACATGAGCGTAGGCGTGCAGAAATTCAAGAACGACATGTCGCTGACCGACGACCAGATCGACACGCTGGTCCGGTGGGTTGACGCGGGTGCGCCGATGGGTGATGCCAAGGATATGCCGGTGGCCAAGGAGTGGCCCGCCGCCAATGAATGGCAAGCCGCGAAAGAACTAGGGCCGCCCGATATCGTTGTGAAATCCGAGCCCTATACCATGGCGGAAAAACATCAGGACGTGTGGTGGCGCCCGTCTTCTGATATTGGTCTTACCGAGCCGCGCTGGGTCCGCGCGGTGGAGATTCGGCCCGGCACGCTGGCCGGGCGGAAGATTACGCATCATGCCGTGGCATACCTAGTGCAGGACGATCCGGACTCTCTGGCTCCGGGCAGCGATCCGGATCTAAACTCGCGCGCGTTCCTGATGGAGTGGGCCATTGGCAAGGGCTATGATTTGCATCCTCCGGATACTGGGAAACTCTTGCTGCCGGGCTCGCAGATTTCGTGGGACATCCACCTGCACGCGGTCGGACAGGAGATCCGCGATAATGTGGAGCTCAGCCTGTGGCTGTACGCCAAAGGGCAGGAGCCATCGCATCGTACCTACCTGACGGGGTTCCAGGCGCTGAAGACCTTCAGCGGCGCAGGCCGTCCCGCGGGTCCCACGCGTAATGTGGACATTCCGCCCAACACAATCGCGTCTTCCGACAACTTTACGGTGCTCAAGAAGGCCGCGCGCCTGGAAAACTTCCAACCGCATATGCATCTGCGCGGCAAGGCCATGTCGGTGGAAGCGATCCTGCCGGATGGAACCGTGCAGCCGGTCAGCTACGTTCCGCGCTTCAACTTCAACTGGATGACCAACTACATCTATGACGACGATGCGGCGCCGGTGTTCCCGAAGGGCACGATGATTCATGTGACGGCGTGGTATGACAACACGCGCGCCAATCCCAACAATCCAGACCCGGACCAGTGGGTGGGATTCGGCGATCGCACGGTGGACGAAATGGGCCACGCGTGGATGAACGTCACCTATCTGAGCGACGAAGAATACGCCGCGTGGGCCGCGAAGCACAAGCCGCAGGCCACTGTGTCTCGCCGCTAGGCATCGAGAGCGACGATGCCCAAAGACGTCATGCGTGGGTGGGCGGCACTGATTCTGTCGGCCGGGGCGGCGTGGGGGCAATCTTTGCCTTTGGAGCCTGCGCGCGATGCCGGCGCCAGCATCACGGGATCGTTTGAGGGCTGGTTCACGAATCCCGATGGCAGTTTTAATCTGCTCCTGGGCTATTACAATCGCAATCGCAACCAGGAGGTGGAAATACCGATCGGCGCGAACAACCGCATCGAGCCCGGTGGTCCGGATCGCGGCCAGCCCACACACTTCTCGCCCGGCCGCCATTGGGGCATGTTCGTGGTGCGGGTGCCGCACGATTTCGGCGAAAGCAAGATTACCTGGACTCTCACCGTGAACGGTCAGACCACCACGATTCCGGCGAGCCTAAAATCCGATTGGGTGATCTCGCCCTTCCAGGAAGCGGCCGTCGGGAATACGCCGCCGATCCTCAGCTTCGAGGAGAAGGGGCCTTCGGTGCAGGGTCCCTTGGCGATGATGGTAGAGCGCACGGCCCAGGCGGGCGTTCCCTTGCCGTTGGCAATGTGGGTTTCCGACGACGCCAAGTTCACGACGAATTCGGGCGCGAAGCCGAAGGTCATGCCACCTCCCGTGAGGCTGCTCTGGTCGCTCTATCGCGCTCCCGGAGCGGTCACGATTGCTGATAGCCGGCCCGCGGTCAAGCAGATCGCACGCCCTGGCGTAGCATTCAGCGGAACCGCTACGACCACAGCCACCTTCAGCAAACCCGGTGAGTATATGCTGCACGTCACGGCTAACGATTACTCGGGCGAGGGTGGCGGTGGGTTCCAATGCTGTTGGACTACGGCACTGGTGAAGGTTTTGGTTCAGTAGCCACTAGACCGTTTTCATAGATAATATAGACAGCTCTGGCAATCTTTCGGCGACGGAAGATGGCAAGTCCATATTCAGACGACCTACGGCGGAAGCTGTTGAAAGCGCATCAGCGTGGAGCGGGGAGCCTGTCGCAACTGGCCCAACGCTTCGATGTGAGCCTGGCGTGGGCCAAGAAAATTTCGGCGACACTGCGCTCGACCGGGAAAATGGAGCGGCCGCCCGGCGGGCGGCGCGGGCCCGCCAGCAAAATGACCGCTGAAGTACAAGAGGATCTGCGGAACTGGATTGGCAAGCAGCCGGACCTAACCTTAGCGGAGCTGCAGGATCGGCTGTGGAAGCAGAGGAAGCTGAAAGTCAGCGTGGGCCGGCTGTGGATGGCCCTTCGTGACATGGGATTGCGGCTCAAAAAAAGTCACTCCACGCCGCCGAGCAAGATACCGTCGCCGGCCAGCTACAACGCAGCCTCTGGCGCGAGGAAACGAACCAGCTCGATCCGGCGAGGCTGATTTTCCTGGACGAGAGTGGCGTGACCACGGAGATGACGCGCCGCTACGGACGCGGCCCCGGCGGCGAACGCGTTCGCGAAGGCACACCGGGAGGACACTGGCGAACGCTGACCGTGCTGGGCGCGATTCGCCTATCGGGATGGGTGGCGACCATGACCATCGAAGCTGCCACCGATGGAGAGATTTTCCTGGCCTACGTGGAGCAGGTGTTGTGCCCGCAACTGCAACCGGGCGACATCGTGGTCATGGATAATTTAGCCGCTCACAAGGTCGCTGGCGTGCGCGAGCTGATCGAGAACACCGGAGCCCGACTGCGCTATCTGCCGCCGTACTCTCCGGACTTCAACCCCATCGAGAAGTGTTGGTCCAAGGTCAAACAACTCCTCCGTGCTGCCAAGGCCCGCTCTCTGTCCAGCTTGGAATATCGCCTCTCCGAGGCCCTCGCTGCAGTCACTCCTCGCAACGTCCAGTCCTGCTTCCGTCACTGCGGCTATGGTCTATGAATACTATGACAATGGTCTAGCGTCCAAAATCTCTTCGGTTGCCGTCCCACTTTCCTTAAGAGCGTTGGCCGCATAGCGGCATCCGTCGCCTACTCTTGCGACAACTCGGCTTCCGCATCGTGCCTAACTTGACAAGTTCCGATAATGAACAGGCGCTATTCAATCAAATGAGGCCCCTGTCCCGTGTGTGCTATAAAGTGACTCGCGATAGACGGAGCAATCTTCGCAACGGAAACCATGAACACTGAGTTCCGAAGGGCCCTCGTACCGACAGAGATTCGAAGTCTCGTGATTTTCGACCACAAGGCCTTTCATAAGTACCCAGCGGACTGGTTCGACAGAGACGATTGGAAAACTTGCGACCCCTGGTGGATGATTGTCCACGATAGGAAAGTTGGCTGTTGCGCGTTTGAACCGCACGTCGACTTTCAGGGGGATATCCGCGGAGACGGACAGAATCCTCCCCTCCGTGGGTCGCTATACATTGTCACCACAGGCATCCTGCCGCAGTTCCGAGGTCTGGGTTTCGGCAACTTGCTGAAATATTGGCAAGTTTTGTATGCGCGCCATCACGGATTTACTCGGATCGTTACAAATAGCCGCAAAAGTAACAAACCGATGATCGGCTTGAACGAGAAGTTCGGCTTCAAGATCCTTCGAACTACGCCTAACTATTACGAAGAACCGCGAGAGTCGACGGTAGTGATGGAACTGCGGTTGTGATGCTCCAAGCCGAACTTTCGTTGCGACGCGCGTTACGCGCTGATGGGCCGTTCTATTGCTACTCTCAACTTAATCGCGTCGTTCGGCGCGTGAACTAGATCCTGCTTCGTGCTCAGGTATCGCTCCGTCGTTTGCACGGAAGCGTGGCCCAGGAGCAACTGAATCTGTTCAAGCTCGCCGCCACCGGCGCGGCACAGTTTGGCGCACGTACGGCGCAGATCGTGAGGCGCGATACCGGGGACGCCGGCCGCTTCGGCATAGGGTTTGATGAGTTGCCAGACCACTTTCTCCCCGAGCCGTTCGCCGGTGATGCGATCCGCGCGATTCACCGAACGGAAAATGTGACCGTCTGCAACGCATGCTGGTAGCGTCCACGCGTCGATCGCCACCTTTACCCACGTCGGTATCGGCGCGGTGCGGACGCGGCCGTGCTTGCCCACCAGGTCCACGATGCACAGCGGCCATCGGGTTGCTGGAGATGAGCAAATTTCAGCGCGGCCACTTCAGAACGGCGCAAGCCGCAGCCGAGGAGCACGGCCAGCTAAGGCGCGATGTCGCAATATAGGTCACCGCGAAATAGTGTTCTTGGATTTGATGGAATCACAGGATGACGAAGATTGTTCCGGACCCGCCCGATAGCGCGCCGCCCTACACCCCTTCGGCGGGCTAGGTTCCATCCAGCCGCAGGTGTATTGAGCCGCAAGTGATAGCATTGAGGCTCTGGAGGCCAGAAATGTCACGCTTCTGCATGCTCGCAACTTTGCTTGCGCTTCTCTCGGGTGGCGCCCGGGCGCAGTGGATCAACTACCAAACGCCGGGGACGCCGCTGAAGAATGGAAAGCCGAACCTGACGGCTCCGACGCCGAAGGCCCTGGATGGGAGACCGGACCTCACCGGCGTGTGGATGCATGAGCAGTTCACCGTCCAGGATGTGAAGCGCACCTTCGGCAACCGCTTCGACGGCGAAATTGCCGGATCCATCCCCGGAATGGAGGTCGGAACGCAATACAAGTATTTCTTCGATATCTTTGCGGATTTCAAGCCCGGCGAGCCGACGTTGACGCCAGCCGCGGCGGAACTGCGCCGCAAGCGGGCCGCCGAACGCGACCCCACGAGAGTTTGCGCGGAGCCTGTGGGCCTTCCGTTCCCCGCCTTCGCTTCCGAGCCGATCAAGATTGTCCAATCGCCGAAGGAGACGATCATACTTTACGAGGTGGATACGCTGCATCGGCAGATCTTCACGGACGGGCGCGCCATTCCGAAGGAGTTCGATCTGCCGGCGTATCTAGGCTACTCGGTGGGGCATTGGGAGAAGGACGTTTTTGTCGCGGAGAGCGCCGGGTTTAACGATCGAGGCGTGATGGACTGGAGCGGGCATTTTCATAGCGAAGACCTGCGGCTGACCGAGCGTTACCACCGCCGCGACTTCGGACATTTGGATGCGGAGATGATATTTGACGATCCGAAAACGTTCGCGCGTCCCATTCCGATGAAGGTCGGTTTCGAGTTGATTCCCGACCAAGACATCTTTGAGATGTTCTGCGAGAACGAGAAGGATGCGAAGCACCTGCAGAAGGATTAGGGATCGGGCGACTGCCTCTGAATCCAGAGCGCTATCCGATCCAGTGGAGTTGCGGAATGTGTCCCACTTCGCGTAAGATTTCGCGGGTTCGTAGACCTAGAAACTGCCCTACGAAGCCGTTTGGGAAAAAATAACTTCCGGTTACGCCGTCATCCAGATGGCACAATCCGCCAGGCCGATCCGGGTGCTGATGATTCCGCGGCTGCCAAGTTGCGCGAGGCGGAACACCTCGTTCGTCGTGACTGTGAGAACTTCGTATTGAAGAGGGCGAAATCGGAGCAGCGGAGTGGGCGTGGAACTTTACGGCATATCCGGCGCTTTTGCGTCGTTTATGCCTTCGAGATACCGGTCGAACCACCAGGTGTGCCACTTCAGGGCATCGACGAGGTGGCGCGGTTCACCCGTAGCAGTAAGGCCGTGATTCTCGCGCGGAAAGAAGACGATCTCCGCTTCGATGAGCAGAATCGGTGTCTTCACGTTTTTCACATATTTGAGAGGCGAGGCATCCCAAAACCGCTCCCGTGAGTCAAACAATACGCCGCCGAAGTATTCATCGTGCCCATAAGCACCATCGCGTGTACCTTCCAGACTCAGAAAGTTGGAAACACTGCGATCCGCGGCGGCAACTCTGAAGCGGTCCGTGTGGCTCACGATCCAGTTCGTGAGGTAACCACCGTAGCTTCCGCCCGTGACGGCCAGCCGTGCAGTGTCGACCCATGGATTTTGTTTGATCGCAGCATCCACGCCGGACATGACGTCCTGATAATCCATGCCGCCGTAGTTATTTTTTATACCGAGCTCAAACTTCTGCCCATAACCAGTGGAGCCTCGCGGATTACAGAAGAACACCGCCCATCCTTTTGATGCGTAAATCTGTGCTTCCTGAAACCAGGTGATGCCGTACTGTCCGCCGGGGCCACCGTGGATCATGAGGATCATCGGGTATTTCCTCGAAGGGTCGAAATTCACCGGCTTCGCGAGGAAACCATCCACCTGCCACCCATCGCTGCTTTTATAGGAAAGGCGTTCGACATGCGCCAGATCCAGTTCTTCCCAGAGCCGGCTGTTGACGTCCGTGATCTTCCGCTCACCGCTGCCGTCGAGGGCGGCCACGCGGATGTCGTCCATGTGCTCGAATTCGTTGCTGAGGTACTCCATCACGCCCGCTTTCTGGTTGACGTCGAAGCCATGCACGGAACGGTCTCCTGTGGTCACTTGGGTGAGTCTGCCGGTAGCGACGTCCACTTTGAACATGTGCGATTGGCCCTTGTAGCCGGTATCGAAGCGAATTTCACCGGGTGCAATCCAGTTCAGATTGCCGGGGATCAGATCGAGTTCCGGCGCGATCATCTTCGCGGGTTTGCCGCCATCGGAATCGGCGATGTAGATTTTTGCATCCTGGTCGCGTTTCACCTTGCCGGCGAAGGCGATCTTTTTGCCGTCAGGCGACCAGCGTGGTTGATCGTCTTCAAACTCATGGTCGGAGATCTTCGCCAGCGCGCCGCCCGCGGCTGCGATGACAAACACATCTTTGTTGTGGCCGCCTTCGTGCTCCTTGCCTGTACGGTCGGAAACAAATGCGATGCGCGCGCTGTCCGGCGACCACTGGGGGTCCGTGTCGTTCCAGCCGTCGCCTGAGGTGATCTGCTGATCCTTCCCCGTACGCGCGTCGATTACCCACAAATGGGTGCACCGATCGTCATACCAGCCGGGGCCGTTGAACTTATAACGGATGTGCGTGTAGTGCCGTGGTGTCCGGTCGGCGGAAGCCGCTGGGGTATTGATCGCTCGGGCCAATGCGGCTCACCACAACGAAACGCTGGCCGTCGGGCGACCATTGAAATGCGCTGATCCCGTTCTTCAAGTGCGTGAGCAGATGAGCCTCGCCGCCATTCATGGGCAGCAACCAGATCTGCGGGCTGGGAGCGTCGGCGTTGCCTGTGGGCACCTCGGTGGCGCGGGAGGAAAGAAAAGCGAGTTGCGTTCCGTCCGGACTCCAGCGCGGAGCGGATTGTGTATGTGTTCGTCGCAATGGAGGTTGGTTCCCGGCGGATCTTGCACTGCAACGTCACCCGACATCCGACCGCCGAATGGACGACTCAACCGTCCCGCGAGTTCCTGGTCTTCGACCATCCCTACCGCTACTTGATTCACGACCGCGATTCGATTTTCTCGCCTGCCGTCGATGAAGCATTGAGCGGATTCGGTGTCCGTGTCCTGAGAACGCCGGTCCGCGCGCCCAAGGCGAGCGCCTACTGCGAGCGGCTGGTAGGAACGATCCGCCGCGAGTGTTTGGACTTCCTCATTCCCATCAGCGAAGGCCATCTCAAGCGGATTGTTCGCGAGTACGTCGGCCACTACAATCGCGGACGACCTCATTCCTCTTTAGGACCTGAAATTCCGGAGCCGTCCCAAGCCAAAATTCCGGCCGGTCCATGCAGACACAAGTTGCCGATCGGTTATCGGATTACATCGACACCGGTTCTCGGCGGGTTGCACCACGAATACGGCTTGAAAAAGGAGGCCGCTTAGCGACGGATCGAATTTTTGCGGACCACAGCCTTCACGCATGATCCTCCTCGAGTGGAGCCGTTCCATCAACCTTGCAGCCTTAGATTGTTAACTTTGGGCGTCGAGCACGGATAGTCACGGAATTGCAAGAATGAGCGATAATAGGCTTAGTGCTAGTTTGGCACGGAGACCACATTGGCGACGAATTCTCTAGAACGTGCGTTGGCCTTGATGGGGGTAATCGGCCAAAAGCGCGGGGGCCTAACGAACACGGAGCTGAGCCGTCAACTGCAAATCCCCAAGAGCACCTGCACTTACATTCTGACGCGGTTAGAACGCGAAGGGTACGTGTCTCGAAACAAGGTGACCGGAAGATACAGGCTTGGCGTCAGGGCACTGGTGCTAGCTCATGGCGCGCTACGGGAAATTGGCTTCCATGCGATAGCCGAGCCGGTGCTTTACCGGCTGGCGAACGCGACTGGTTTGGTCGCAGTTGTGGGTGTGTTGGAAGGCAATCGAGTCCTCACCGTCGAACGGGTGGAAAGTCCCGAATTTGCGGAAGTGGGGCGGTCCGGATGGCCGTATTACCCGTCACGTGAATTTCGTGATCTGGGGGCGGAGCTATCGCTGCATGCCAGTTCCGTTGGCAGATTGTTGCTCGCTTACATGCCGCGCGGCGAGCTACTCGATACTTTCGAGCAAATCCAACTAACCAAGATCGCGCCAGAAACCATTACGTGCAAAAACAGGTTCGTGGCCGAACTGGAACGCATACGCGAGCAAGGATATGCTATCGCCGACCAACAATTGCATGAGGACTTTTGTGCTGTCGGCGCGCCCATTTTTGATGTCAATGGAACAGCTCGCGCGGCAATGAGCCTTGCTGGGAGCCGCGTGTTGCCCGTTTTCCGGGACATGGGCCTGCTAGTGAGCGCTGTTAAAGGTGGCGCCCGGGAAATTTCCAGTCGGCTCGCCCAACCGCTAGACGTAGAATGGGATACCAATACAGTCCGAGCCAGAGACGCGCAAGGTTTCGGCGGACGTGCGGCCGAGCGGGGAATTCGTTATCAAGTGTCGTAATCTTCGCAGTTTTAGAGGATACGCTTTTGCTGACAATAGATTGAACCGGCTAGTTGACAGAAGATAGCCCCTTTGTTAGTCTTCGTATGCAATGAAACACAAATTGGGACATGTCTCGGCAATTCTCTGTCTCGCGTTCGCTGTGCAAGCATCCGCTCACCACGCTGTTCAAGCGCAGTTCGATCTGGATAAACCGGTTACCGTTACGGGCGTCGTGACAAAAATGGAGTGGGTCAACCCGCATTCGTACCTCTCCTTGGACGCCAAAGATGCCAACGGAAAGGTACGGCATTGGGCCTTCGAAATGGCCGGACCCGGCGCGTTGCGAAAGGCGGGGCTGAGCCGTTCGGGTAATGGCGGCATCAAGCCTGGCGACGTAGTGACCGTGAATGGAGTTTTGGCGAAGGACGGATCCGATACGGGGCTGATGAAGGATGTGAAGCTACCCGATGGACGCGTCTATACGATTTGGTCTTCCGACACGAACCCGCAAAACTAGAAGAGGAAAGGTCTATGAAAGCATCGCGTCCTGGTTATCTTGCGATCGCGGCCGCAGCAGCCTGTATGCTCTCGATCGGCCCTCTCGCTGGGCAGAACGCTCCGACGGAGCCCACTCCCCGGACGGCGGACGGCCATCCGGATCTGACCGGGACATGGAACGGCAATTACCGTTTGCGGCTGGATCAGAACGACCCGAACGCGCGTTACTTCGGCGCCCGCAACGGCTCATTCGCCAACTTTGAACGCGACAGCTCCCTCCAGAGGCGGGCAGACCCCAACAAGCCGATTTACAAGCCTGAATTCTGGGAGAAGGTGCAGCAGTTGGATGAAGGCGGCAGCAAAGCCGATCCGTCGTTTGGCTGCATGCCAGCCGGCGTGCCTCGGATGGGCCCTCCCGGAGAGATTGTTCAGACGCCGGACAAGATCATTTTCCTGTATGTCAGCCCGGAAGCGCAGGGGTGGGGCGATCCCTGGCGCATCATTCTGATGGATGGCCGCCCGCACACTCCGCTGAAGGAACTCGATGGAACCTGGAAGGGCGAGTCCATCGGCCATTGGGAAGGTGACACCCTGGTCGTCGACACAATTGGGTTTAATGATGAGAGCTGGCTCGACATCGGCGGTTATTTTCACACCGAGAATATGCACGTCATCGAGCGTCTCAAACGCAATGGCAATACGTTGAGCTGGACGGCTACGGTTGAAGATCCGGAAGTCCTGGTTAAGCCGTGGACGATGAATACTCGTACGGTGAGGCTGAACCAGGATCCGAAGGCCGTCTTGCTGGAAGCGAACCCCTGCAGCGAACGCGATCTGTCGCATTTGGTTACTACGGAACACCACTAATCCATGAATTCAAAATTACTTGTATGCACTGCTTTGGCGGCGGCGCTCGTGGCGCCGTGCGTCCACGCGCAGGATGTACAAAAAACGATCCACGAGGCTGAGGACGCGCTTGGCATGCTGCGCTTGCCGCAGCGGCGCGAGATCATCAACACGATGGAATACTGGGGCACGACCGCCACGCCTGCGAACGGCAAGTACCACGTCAGCGTCAGCTATGCCCTACCGGCGATGCGCATCGATCTTACCGCCGGCTCGCGGAAGATTGAGGTCGTCAGCGAGGGGTACTCCTGGGATGAGTCGGTCCCTGGCGGAGGACTTGTTCCCGGAACCACCGCCACCCCGATGAAGGCCGCCATGAGGGCGCGCCTGCTGCAAATCTACCTCACGCCGTTTGGAGCGTTGAAGGCTGCGGTTGCCGCCGGCGCCAGCACAAAGGTTTTGACTGAAGGTGGGATGACCGCGCTTACGTTTCCGCTTCCCGCTCCGCTGGCGAATGTGACCGAGAAGGTGATGTTAGATGCCAAGAAGATGGTGTCGCGCGTCGAGAGTCACGGTGATGCGGCTGATATGAATGTGGAAGCGATGTACTCCGATTACAAGGACATCGGTAAGGTACAGACGGACATCATGTTCGCCAACCACATTGTCGAAAAGCGGGGCGGCAAGACGGTCCTGGATGTCACGATAAACCAGACCAATAACAATAATCCGTACGAGGTCTTTCCGGTTCCTGACAGTGTAGAGAAGGCAGGTCGGCCCTAATCGACCCGACGCCAAGTGTGCCGAATCCGGGCGCGGCACAGATGGGCAGCTGCATTTAGGGACTCGGTGCTTGTCGTTGCGTTACCGTGATGCGGAACGCGGGACAGATCGCGCTGGCAGTTCGGTAGCCCTGACTTTGGGTACCAAGGCAGTCGGCACCTGGTCTCGGCGAACTGTATGGATCACCTTCGGGTTTTGCAACCGGAAGGAGATTTCCTGTGCCGCTTCCATGACCAACCCGCTCAAGGCGGCTTCGTCGTTCCACACGGGCAAATGCCGCTTACAGCTCACCGATATAGCAGCTCCAATATTTCCAGTCCTGTCAAAGATCGGCGCAGCAAGTGCGCAAGACTCATTGTGGGGCTCAAATCGCATCAAACAATAGCCCTGGCCCCGCACCAAGGCCAGTTCCGCCATGAATTCATCCTCGTTAAGTTGAAGTTGCGATGGTGGGCCCTTCTTCGATTCGATACACGATTCGATACGATCCCAGAGAGCCCTAACCTGCCCCTCTGTCATGTACGCGGCAAGCACTCTCCCAACCGCTGTGCTGCGCACGCGTAACTCATATGCCGTTTGCCGGTATTCCCGAGTGAGTTGCCCTCGGTTGTCTGATTCCGGAGGGACGTGGACACTCAACGGACGGCGCGCTCTGGCATGCTCTTGGCTAGCAACCTTCACGAACGCGGATCCTTCGATGCGATCCACAATCAAGACATGATCGCCTTCAAGCACCGCAAGATTCGCCGCCAATCCAGTGACTGCGGCTAGGTGATAAAGCGTTGGCTCGCTCGCTGCCCGAATGCCAACTTCTCGCAAGGCGCCGCGTCCAAGCGAAACCGTCTTCAGGCCGAGCGTGTATTTGCCACTTGTAGCATCTCTTGCCAAATAGCCTTCTCGCTCAAGACGGCTCAGAATGTAGCTGCATGTGCTCCGTGCAATCTTGAATTCGCGACTGATCTCAAGGTTCGTTAGGCCGCCCCGCGTCCTTCCGACAAACTCCATAATTACAAGAGCACGCTCCAAAGAATTAGTGGGCGTTCGGCTCATATAAAAATCCTTCCTTCGCTCTTACTGTGGCCGGCCAGCCGGTCCACCACAATTCCGCAAACACTTCTCCGGACGATGGTATTGGTCCTTGATCTTTTTGTGGAACTCCGGGTACATCGTTTCTGGACCACCCACAACAGCTTCCCTCGGAATACCGAAGGTCTTCGTCAACTCATCGACGAAGGGATTCTTACCCGGAAGAAGATGCGGAACTACTTCTATTTGTAAACCTTCATCGCCCTGAATGCAAGGGGGGCCGGAAATGCTGATGGGGGCCGGATCAAGCTGAAACGTCTTGGACCAGAAAATGGGTTCGGCTAAGTAGATCGGATCGTCAAGAAGAGTGGTTAAAGTGAGAAGATCTCCGTGCCGCAAGAAGTGCTGAGTCATGACCGCCTGATCGCTCGCCGGAGCTCCGTTGCGCCGGATGTATCCAGCCTTGATATGAGTGGTCGTGACGGTCAGTACATCGCCTTCCCATACTCCAGTGGAAAACCCAGTCTTTTCGTGCGGCGCATTCTTAGAAGGATGCGGGCGTCCGTCCATCCAAATGGTATTGGCCGCACGATCCTCCCAGCTCCCAATTTTCCAGGCGATGACGTTGCCAGTGACCGGATCCGACTCGCTCCACATCTTGATGCCGAACGGTCCCAGCATGACGTAGTATGGCGGATAGAATAGGCAAATGCGCTCCGGTTCGGACAGAAGTGAGGCCGAAAAAGCCAGTGCGCGCGTCCGGCCGTCATCATTGATCGGAAGGCCGGTATAATCCACCAGAAAGGGGCCCTGGCCGCGATCCAGGGCATCTTCGTGATTTCTCGCGGCCCACGAGCCCGACAAATCCACTTGCGCAAACACAGGCAGTGACGCAAGGGCGAGCAATGCGGCGCACAGGACGCGAGCACTAAGGCCTTTTCGATCCGCTGCGGGGTTCCGATCCAAAAGCTTGCGTCGAACCAATGACACGTCCAATACCCTCTCTCTACCAAGTCGCCGAGCACGGCGTAGGATCCCAGCCAGTTGCATCGGCCTGCTTCTTGAAGTGCGTACTCAGGATGAACGGCTGTTGCAAGTAAACTGGATCTTCCACCATCGAGGTAATCACCAGCCAAAGGCTGCCGTTCGGCTCACGAACGATGTCGTAATACTCGGTCATCGCGGCGCGATCACTATAGGGCACGCCGTTTTTCCGGAGATAACCGGCTTTCAAGTGATTTGTCGTCACCTTCAGATCACCGGAGGTCGCACCGGCAGCAGGGGCCCCACGCTTTGTTTCCCAACGCGCTACGGAATCGCCTTGCAAGGTAGGCTCTCCACCGGCTGATTTCCAGTTTCCAAAATGGAAGATTCGCGCTTGTGTTCCTGCGTCGACGTCCATCCGCAGAGTATCGTCGTCCTGCCATGTGATATGAAGGCGCTCTGGTTGACGCATGATCCCGGCTGCACCATAGGACTTGCATTGATTGCCAGCCGCTTCGTCCGCGGCTGGATCCCATTGATCCGCGACTTTCTTGGATTCCAAATTCATTGGCACGCCTTGATAATCACCTTTGGGGGGCGTGACCATCCGCCAGCGCCAATCTTCGTCGATGACGGAAACCCAATAGCCCGTCAAATCGATCGGCGCGGATGTCTTCGCCGTGGGTGGAGGTCCCGCCGGCCCCCGGCCGCCCTGCGCCTGCACGAACGCCGGAGCGATCAGCAGTCCTGCCGCGGCAAGGATCCAGCGGGGGCTCAATTTGCTTCTGGAAACGCGATCGGTCACAGTATCCGCCTATTTCTTCGCCGTGAGGCTCTTGTAAATAGCCTCGATAAAGGCGTTCGTCGTCCACGGCCCAGAATTAGAGCCGTACTGCTTCTGGTAAGGTCCTGCTGGAGCAGCAGCTTTGATCTGATCGAGGGTCATTCCATGCGCGATCATATCCTGAACGACATCGCGAATGATCACGACCATATCGCGATACTCTACGACATCGCCCTGATCGCAAATCCGTCCATGACCCGGCACCACGTAGGTCCCGCCGCTCTCAAACGGGAACGGTCCCGGAGGAATCGCCAATTCAATCAGCTTATTGAGGGCGTCGATCTCACCCTGCGCGCTGCCTCCATGCGCGAGGTCGATTACGGGAAAACGCGTGGTATCGAGCACGTCTCCTGCCATGACCACGTCGGAAATGCGAAAGAAGATTTCGCTGTCGGCGTCGGAATGCGCCGCCGGTTCGTGGAAGACTTCAATCCCTTCGTGGTTAAAGTAAATGTACTTTCGCTTCTGATAATAAGTTTCGGTGGGCCACCCGTCGCTGGGAAAGACAGTCGCATTCCCTGCAGGAGCGCTCATGCGACTAAGAACGCCTTCATGCGCGAAGATCGATGCGCCGCCGCCTGTCATGGCCTTGGTCATTTCCGCGCGCGCATTGTTCCCGAGTGGGAAAATCGTCTGCCCCGCCTTGGAGACCTCCCCGTTGCCGCCTACGTGATCCGCGTCCGCACTGGTATTGAAGATATAACGGATGGGCTGGTCGGTCAGCTTCTTAATTTCCGCGAGCACCGCGCGGGAAGCATCCTTCGTGCCGGCGTCCACCAACACGACGCCTTCATCTCCGATTTGTACGCCGATGTTTCCACCGGCGCCTGCAATGACATAGAAGTTGGGGCGGATTCGAAGCACATCCAATTGATCACGATCGTCCGTGCTTCCCGCCGCCAAACAAATCCAGGCGGCCATCATTAGAATGATCCCGATTATTGCCCCAATTCTCATTTTTGTATTGATTCCACCGGATCGCGTTAAATTTCGCACCAGGTTTATCTCAGTCCGGCGGGCCCGCAAACAGCCACGACCGGTCTTCCTTCCGATCGCTGAAATAAACGAGGCCGAGACCTGACCGGCATTCTCGATGCAGCCTTCATGAGAACGCTGGCTCTGGCTCGGCCTCGCTGTTGTTGACACCTTTAGCAGTTCGGCCTAGAAGGTGAACTTCACGGCAGCCTGCAAAATCCTCGGATCATACGCTGCCCGGATGGTTCCGAAGGTGGTCGAGGTGCTGAAGACAGTGGCCGGATCCTGATACCGGACGCTGTTCGTGATGTTGAAGCCTTCTGCGCGGAAGGTGATGAACTTTCCTTCCAGGATGTGGAAGTCACGCGAGAGTGCCATATCCAGGTCCCAGTAGCTCGGACCATAGAAGCCGTAATTGCCGACGTTTCCGAGAGATCCTGCGGTGGGCTGCGAGAAGGCCGCCAGGTTCAGCCAGCCGATGCAATTTACGCCGCATGACGTGCTACCCAGGTACGGGTTCGCCCCAGTCACAGTATTCGGGCGCTGGTTGGAGTTGCCGGTCAGGCCGATGTCCGAGGTCGTAACATTCAGGGCATCGCCCGTGCGGAACGCATAGATTACCGACCAGGTCCATCCAGTAACAGCCCTGCGTAGGGCTTTGTTTTCGAACGTCGGCGTTTGCATCACAACGGTCATGTTCGCGAGTTGACGGCGGTCCTGCGAGCAATTGCCGTAGTCGTAGTTCCGGTTGTTGGGATTCAGGAAAACGGTGCCGACGTTCATCACCGAATTCCCGGTGGTCGGATCGCCCAAGCAATGCGACCAAGTATAGTTGGCGTTGAGGTTCAGGCCCTGAGTCAGCCTATAGGTAGAACTGATGAGCAAGCCGTTGTACGAGGACGTGCCATTCGTCGTGTAGGGATCCACCTGCCCAAAGTATTGACCAGTCGCGGGATTCAAGGTGTACAGCAAACGGCGCTGGAATTCATTCGCCGCAGTAGAGCATACGGGATAGTTGACAGGACCCGAGACCGTATTCAGTGTGCAGGGACCCAGGCCCATGAACTGAGGCGGGTTATTTTCCTGCGAATACAGGAGGTGGATAGCGTGATTGCCCAAGTAGGCTCCCGACAGGAACCAATCTTTGGTCATTTGGCGCTGTATGGTGAGGTTCCAGTTATAGACTCCGGGAGTGTTCAGATTGTACGGAATCGGATAGAAACCGCCCGCGATTCCGAAGACGGGATTCTGCGGATTGTAGGTGTACGGGAATGGCGTTCCATAGCCGGCGTAGGGATTATCCAAGCTGGCCAGGGACAGGTTCAGCACACCACCGAACGGTGAGGCGCCTCCCGTGTTGTGGTGGATCTGCTGATTGATGAAGTCGTATGAGATACCCGCGCCGCCGCGAATCGACATCTTTCCGTCGCCTTTGGGATCCCACGCAAATCCAAAACGCGGCTCAAACTCTTTCCACAGCACCGCCATGCTGGCTTTGCCGTTGAAACCGGGGTCGCCGGGGAAGGTCAATCCCGGAGGCGCGCCGGGGATAGATACGCTCCTGATGCCCGCTTCGTAGTTAGCCAGACTGAAGTTATAGATGTTACCGAGCTTGAAATTGTTCGGGAAGAATGGCTCCCAGCGCAAACCGTAGTTCAAGGTAAGGTTGCGCTTGGCCTTCCAGGTGTCCTGAGCGTATATGCCGAAGAAACGTTCGTACTCATTGATGGCGTTCGGAGTCTGCTGCCGGAAGGCGACGTCGCCCAGCATCCAGTCCGCCATGGCGTTGCCGCTGACGATCCCGCTCGCCGTATAGGTGCCCTGCGACTGAACGTGAGCCTGACTGACAACTGCGGACTGCGCGACAAGGAAACCGAATCCTAACTGATGTGTGCCACGTACCCAGCTCACATCGTCGTTGAGTTGAAGCTGCGTCGGATCGATGAACAAGTAGGCGCCCGGACCAGGGCTGAGGCTCCACAGTCCGGAGGCGCTTGCCACCATTTCGTAGGGCAGCGTAGCGTAGGCGTTGATCCCGACGGCGGCCGGGTCGAAGTAATGCGGGCCGCCATGGTCTCCAGAAGCGCGATTGAGAGACGCGCGAATCGAGTTCACGGTATTGGCGTTGATCACATAGGTGTGGCCCAGCGTTATCGAGGTAGCCAAATCGTCCTGGCTAAAGTTATTGATCGACGGGGCGCTAGAGATCGCGTTCACGGTCAGAAGATTGCCGCCGCTCAAGTTATAGGGCGTGGAGTTCAACCATTTGGTCCCAATGTACCGCCAAAAAAGGGTCTGCTTGTCGTTGATGGAATAGTCGAACCGGCTGACCCATTGGCTGTTATTTTCAACGTCCTTTTCGTTGTACGTGGTTTTTCCGCACACTTGATCGGTAGTGGTAAATTTCGACGCGATTTTGATCGCCGCCGGACTCAGTTGGCCGGCTGGTATTATGTTGCCCGGGAAACCAATGAGGTTCTTGCCCCCCGTACCGCAGGCCGGGTTATTCATGAACTGGCTGAAATTGCCCTGCATTTCCTGGAGCGTGGGCACGAAGGCCTGGGTATCGGGCGACGTTTGGCGGATAAACGTTCCCTGATATCCGAGAAAGAAGAACATCTTGTCTTTTTTGATCGGCCCGCCGAAGGTTCCACCAGCCTGGTTACGCTTATAATCCGACACCTTGGCCGAGAAGGCGTTCCGCGCGTTGACGTCCTGGTTGCGAATGAAGTCGAACGCATCGCCATGAAACGCATTCGTTCCCGACTTGGTCACAGCCGACACGTTTGCGCCGGAATGAATTCCGTTGTTCGCTGTGAGCGCGCCGGTGTTGACCTTGAACTCCTGCAACGCGTCCGGGAACGGGAGCGGAAATCCCGAGGCATCGTAAAAGTTACTATGCTGCGCGCCATCCAGCAGGTATTCGACGCCGTAGGTCTGCCCCCCGGCAACGGAGATCATGACGCCCGTTTTGACGGCATATGAAGGGGACGTTCCGGTTTGGACCGCCGCGCCCGCCAGGGTAATCAAATCGGTAGGCTGCCGGCCATTCAGCGGCAGATCGAGAACGCGCTGATTCTCAACCACGGAGCCGACGCCCATGTCGCGCGTCTCGACCTGAGTGACATTCGCTTGAACCTCGACGCTCTCGGCGACTGCGCCCACGCTGAGCGACACGGGAATGACCGGACTCGTGCCGACCTGCAGCACGATTCCAGTTTGCACATAAGTGCGGAATCCCATTTTGGCTGCTTCAAGCCGGTACGGCCCCAAGGGCAGCTGTGTCAATAGATAAGACCCAGTTTCATTGGTCATCACGCTCTTCATGAATCCGGTATCCGTCTGCATGACCGTCACTGCGACACCGGGTACCGCGGCACCTGATGCGTCGACCACCGTTCCACTAATTTGGTCTGTCACCTGTGCTGAGGCAACAGTACCGCAGAGAACAATAAGAAAAAATACGGAAGCTTGGAAAACACGCCCTATCCGTGTCCCCAACCTAAGATTCATTGACCTAAGATTCATTGACCCTCTTTCTACTTTTAAGGACTGACCCTCTTTTGATTTGCCGCGCGACGAGAAACACACCTTGCATGCCCCGACCCCGACGGTTCGCGGAGAATTCATTGAACCGCCATATGAGCCGACCTCTGGATTAGCTCGCTGAGTTTAGCCAGAAATCAATTTGAATGCAATACGTCAGGCCAATATATTGAACTTGACCGGGACACAAGCCGCTGTCAGCGATCCCGTGGATCGCTGACACTGGCACGGTGATCCCGGTATGGAATCGGGTTGCACACAACCTACATCTCCAAGACAGGGGATACGACGGGCCAAGAAATGATGGAAGAAGCGGCTACGACGGAATCCTGGTACTGGCTTTCAGCCGTCGACGTCTTAGTTAGCTCAAGCAGATGCCTAGACGATTGTCGCCTTTGGCGACTCCATTACACTTAGGATTCGGCACGTTTTGACCGGTGTGCGGCAGATTTTGAACTGCGGTCGCCAAACATTATCCAGCCCGTGCTACTCGGTTTCCTAGGGCGGGCAAGCCCTTCAGTTTGCAGGGCGTAGCAGGCTAATTCAACATCTTGAACTGATCTCTTGACGCCACACAGGTGGGGTGCTAAATTACGCTCGCGGTAGCAGGGAGATTTTCAGCGTGAGATCTTTGGGGCGGAAGAGAAAGGCGAGCAACCTGTTGCTGGCGGCAGCCACAATCGCAGGTGCTGTACTTGGGGTGAGTTCAGCGTCTGCCCAGGATTTGTCGTATAAGGGTCCACGTACCTCTGACGGGAAGCCCGACCTGAATGGCATCTGGCAAGTGCTGGATACCTCCATCGATTGGGATATTCAAGCTCATGGAGCGCAAGCAGGTCCAGTACCCGCTCTGGGTGCAGAATTTTCCGTCCCCCCGGGACTCGGCATTGTGGAAGGGGGGCAGATTCCCTATCTGCCCGCTGCTCTTGCCCATAAAAAGAAGAATTTTGAAGAGCGGCTGACCACTGATCCTGAGATCAAGTGCTACATGCCAGGCGTGCCGAGGGGCACCTATATACCCTACCCGTTCCAGATCGTGCAGAGCCCGGGCCACATCATGATCGCTTACCAATTCGCGAACGCGATTCGGCAGATTTACATGACCAATCCGGGTCCCGCACCAGCAGATAGCTGGATGGGATGGTCGGTAGCACATTGGGAAAAAGATACGCTCGTGGTTGACGTGACGGGATTGAATGATCAGAGCTGGCTTGACCGGGCTGGCGATTATCACAGCGACGCACTGCATGTGGTGGAGCGGTATACGCCGCACAGTCCCGACGTCATCCTGTACGAGGCCACGATCGAAGATCCCAACGTATATTCACAGCCTTGGAAAATCAGCGTGCCGATTTATCGGCATGTGGAAAAGAACGCCCAGTTATTAGAATACAAGTGTGTGCCTTTCGCCGAGGAAATGCTGTATGGATCGCTTCGGAAAAAGGCGGCGAAGTAGTACGTGGGCGCAGACGTCGTTTGGAGTGGAGGTGTTATGAATCGCCAAGTTCTCGCGTCGATACTGGCGGGAGTTGCGCTGACGTCGCCGCTCGCAGCCCAGAACCAAACCGGCCTGAATGCGGTGGAGAAGGCAGCTGCTGCCCTCGCCCCGAAAGGCTGGACGGTTCCGCGCACGGCGGATGGCAAGCCCGATCTGCAGGGTATTTACAACAACGGAACAATTACCCCGTTTGAACGTCCAACCGCTCTTGGCGATAAAGCGTTCTTTACGCCAACGGAAGCCGCTGAGTACACGAAGCGCGTCCTCGCCAACCGCAATATGGATCGGCGTGATGGCTCCGCCACGGAGGATGTCACACGCGCCTATAACGACCTCTTCTGGGACCGCGGCACGGAAATCACGCGGACTTTGCAGACATCGATTGTGGTCGAACCGAACGGGAAGATGCCTCCGCTGCTGCCCGAAGTCCAAAAGCGCGTGGAAGCTATGGCTGCAGAGATCAAGAAGCGCTGCGAGACGGAAGTCTGCTCGCCCGCGAATTCCGGAGCAGATGGTAGAGGTTTAGGAGAGATGCGTCCGGCCACTGGTCCCGAAGATCGTCCGTATATGGAACGCTGCATTCTACAGCCCACCGGCGGCCCGCCGATGCTTCCGTCCGCCTACAACAACAATTTCGAATTTGTGCAGACTCGCGATTATTTTCTGATCCTCATCGAGATGGCACACGATTTTCGTGTGATTCCGCTGGATGGCAGGCCGCACGCCGATTCCCACATTCGCGAGTTGATGGGCGATTCGCGCGGTCACTGGGAAGGCGACGTGCTCGTGGTAGACACGACGAATTTCCGGGAAGACACCAACTTCCGCTGGGCCGGCAAGAATATGCGTTTGACGGAGCGCTTCAGCCGCGTAGCGCCCGACGCGTTACTTTACGAGTTCACCGTAAGCGACCCCACTACGTTCGTCCGGCCGTGGTCCGGAGCATACATCATGAATGCCGCGCGCGGTCCGATTTTTGAGTACGCGTGTCACGAGGGGAATTATGGTTTGGCGGGCATCCTTTCAGGTGCGCGGGCGGAGGAAGCGAAGCGCGCCTCGGCCAGCCATTAAGGTTGTTGTGTTTGCGCATTGTTTTTATATTTTGTTTCGCAGTTTTAACAAGACCTGTAAGCAAGGAGTATCATGCAGAGAAGTTTAACGGGCATCATTCTTAGTTTCGTTCTATCGGCAGCTGCTACACCCGTTTGGGCCCATCACTCGTTTGCCGCGGAGTTCGACGCGAATAAACCTATCAAGCTTCGTGGAACCGTTACGAAAATGGAGTGGATCAATCCACATTCCTGGATTCACATTGATGTCAAAGAGGCGGACGGTAAGACCGTCAGCTGGATGGTGGAATGTGGCAGCCCGAACACTCTTTTCCGGCGCGGCTTGACGAAGACGTCGGTGGCGCCAAGCATGGAAGTTGTTGTCGATGGTTACCAAGCCAAAGACGGGTCCACAAGAGCCAATGGACGGGACGTAACGTTCCTTGATGGGCGAAAGCTGTTCCTCGGCTCTTCAGGCACTGGTGCGCCGGACGAAAGGTCCGAAAAGTAGCGGCTAGGTGACGACTCCGTGAAGGCGGAATACCGGATCCCCTAATCGCTACTCCGGAAGTCTTGACCACTGCAGGCATTTTTTCGTGCCCGTGCCCAACACTTGTTAAGGATACAGACAGATGGCCATTCTATACGAGTTCTGCCAATGGCTTCAAGATACGGACATCAGCACGTCCATCCGGGAATCACAAATCTTGTTTCCCTGCATTGAGGGGACTCACCTTTGGGCATTGGCATTTCGGCGGGCACGATCGCACTCAGCGATTTGCGCCTCTTGGGAGTTATGATGAAGAAGGAACCCGCTTCGAAAGTGCTGAGTTCGCTGCTGCCTTTCACGATTGCAGGTTTCGTCGCGGTTTTCACCACAGGACTGCTATTGTTCATTTCAGAGCCCGCAAAATCGTACGGGAACACGTGGTTTTGGTTCAAACTAACGTTCATGGCGCTGGCAGGACTGAATGCGCTCATTTTTCACACCACCGTGTACCGGAGGATGGCGCAATGGGATCTCGACGAAGTCACTTCGTTAGGAGCGCGCATGGCCGGCGTTTTTTCGCTCGTATTCTGGGGTCTTGTGATATGGCTCGGACGTCAATTCGCCTACAACCACTAGAAATGATGCCTGAGGCCATAGAAAGGAATTAAGCAAGTAGTGGGGCCCAAAATATTGCTGCCGTTCTTCGAATGGTGCGAAGCGACTTCGGTGGGCGAATTCGTGCGGTCTCGCACTTGGCAATTCCCATTAGTCGAGACCATCCACATTCTCTCGCTGGCCGTTTTGATTGGGACAGTGGTCGTATTGAACCTTCGGCTGATGGGCGTGCTCATGCGCGGCTGGACAGTGTCCGGCCTGATGCGGGACCTGCGGCCGTACATCAATGGTAGTTTGGCGGTTATTCTTGTGAGCGGTGTTCTCCTTTTTCTGTCGGAAGCCACAAAGGCCTTTGACAACATCGCATTCTGGGTCAAGGTTTACCTGTTATTCGGCGCCATCTTGTTTCACTACGCCGTGGTTGGATCGGTGGCGAGGGCCGAGCAGGTCCCGCCTTTAAAGGGTTGGAGCGTTGGCGTCACTTCGCTTCTGTTGTGGTTCGGCATTGGATGGGCGGGCCGCGCCATTGCTTTCGTTTAACGCCCTCATGTTTGATATGGAATTCACGTGTTCTTTATAAACTTACTTCATTGGCTTAACGAAACATCGTTTAGCATCTATTTGCGCGAAAGCGAATTGGCGTTTCCGCTAACGGAAGCGATTCACCTGATCGGATTGGGCATTTCGATGGGCGCCATCATGTGGGTGGATTTGCGCCTGTTGGGGCTGGCCATGCGCCGCGAGAAAGTGTCCGACGTGGTGGGCCGCCTGGAACCGTTCGCCATCGGCGGTTTCGTCGTGATGTTCGTCAGCGGCATCCTCCTGTTTGTCGGCAAGCCCGACAATTATTTCAGCACGTGGGCATTCCGCATAAAAATGTTGCTACTTCCGCTGGCGGGGCTCAACGTTCTGTACTTTCATAAGAGTGTCTACCCACATGTACGCGAATGGGACACATCGGAGATACTACCCGGCTCGGCCAAGATGGTGGGTCTTGTTTCGGCCACGCTGTGGGTAATTATCGCCGTTCTGGGCCGATGGACGGCCTATTTCGCAGACGATCTGGCAAAGAGATGAAATACATTTTACCGAGCGCTTTCTTTCAGTGGTGCATGAGTACCGATATTTCCTTAATGATCCGGGGGAGCCGTTGGGGATTCGCCATTCTGGAGACGATTCACATTCTGGGATTTGGCATCTTGCTCGGCGGCATTTTCCTTATCGACCTCGCCGTGCTGGGGCTCGGAATGCGGCAACCAGCCGGCCGGGTCGTTAGAGACGCAACCCGCTGGGGGTTGGCCGGCCTGGCGCTCGCGGCGGTGACAGGGATCCCGATGTTTATGTCGGCTGCGACCGTGTACGCCAACAGCATACCTTTGCTGGCCAAGATGATCCTGTTGATTGTAAGTGTGATTCTGCAGGTCGTTCTAGCCAAGTTCCCAGCGTTGATCCGGGGCAACATAGCCGGAAAGATTTTGGCCGCAGCTTCCCTTTTGTGCTGGTTTGGGATCGCTTATGCCGGACGCGCGATTGCCTTCGAGGTGCTGGTCGGGATCAGTTAGGCTCAGAAAGGACGGACATCAACATGCACGTCCTTTTCGTGCGATTGCCGAGCGCATACCCCGTCGCCGGTCGGCGACTCACGAGGATTTTTGCGCGGCGGGTGCCCCGATATTCGACGCGAACGCTCTGCGGAACGAACGACGCGGCATAACGGCGAGGCCCACTCCACGAAACACATCTCGAAACGCGTGGATTCGGACTTGGCGCTAATGGCTCGGCTTACCGTTTGACAGGTTTGCCTTCAACCTCAATTTTTGCGACGTTCACCCAGCCGCCCATGCCGTGCCCGCTGCCGGGCATGAGGTCCGCGAAACCAACTTCATCGACCTTGCTCAGATCCGGTTTCTCAACCCAGCGGCCCTTTGTCACCACGCGTGTGGTGTCCAGCGTCAGCCAGCGAACGTCGGCCACCGCAATCTCGTTTTCGTTGAAGTCGGCCCAGGTTCCCACAGCCGCGTCGCCCACCAGCCAAGTGCCATTGGCCAGACGCACCACCGGACGCACCACGTGGAAACCCGAAGTCCTGGTCGTCAACCGGATGCGGCCGAGGTCCGTGAGATCGACGTAATTGTCCTTATCGCGCAACGTCACGGCAATCGGCGTCGTCGTCACGCCAGTCCACAAATTTAGCGGCGTCCCTGGATTTGCGGAATCGCCCGACAGCTGGATGTCCTTTGCCGAAGCCCCGTATAGCTTTAATTCAAGGTTCGTGTTGCTGACAACAGAGGGTGAAATTGGATGTTCGCCGGGTTCCGTCGGCTGTTTCCACGTCTCCTTGAAGAAGACAGGCGGCCGCATTTGCATGATGTGGCCATCCCGCGCTCGCTGCGGCTTATCTTGCCCGAGAACGGTACAGGCCGAGATAGCAAGCATCGATGAAAGAATCAGTGAGTTCATCAGGTAACGTCTTGTCATGAGAAATCGATTGGCGCTCCCAAACGCGGCCCTGATTATATCAGCGATTGAGAGGAAATTCGCGACTTCAGTTCAATTAGATGGCGAAGCTCGTGCTGCGTCCGCGGGCGGCATCGATCACAGCCCTGGCGTGGGAGAAATTTTCGCAACTACGCGACGTTGAATTACTGACTTGGGACGCGGGACCGAACAGACGTGTCAACAAACGCGACCTGTCAACTGCAGAAAACGAAGAATTGCTCCGGCTGCCCCATGATGTTGAAGACCCCCGATCAGTGCAGTAGGGTTGGACAAAATGTAGCTGCCATCAGCCTCGGTCGTCACGGTTCTCGAAATGCCCGTTTCCGTTTGAGTGGCTTTCACCATGGCGCCAGGAATCGCCGCACCGCTCATATCCGAAACCACTCCGTGCATCTGCGCAGTAGCTTGCCCCCACGCCAGAGCTGCAGCGATCAGCGCTGCGCCTAACACCAAAATTAAGCTTTTCACGCGAACCTCCCTTTCGACTTGCCCAAAGAGCGGGGCTTATTGTACAGGAATCATGCGTGAAACGAAATCTAACGCATCCGTCACCTAGCCCAACCATACTTTGGATGCGCTCAAGGTGCTCTGGCGTGGATACCCGGAGGGGACTTTTACCGGCTAGATCAGCACGTCTTAGAGGATGCACATCCCGCCAAGTTTAACTTTTACTTGGAGCTGCTCCTCGGCAAAACTGCGCTCGGAGGAAAAGGCGACTGCCTTCGGATGCAGTCCGATTTCCCGGAGCGAAGCCTAACCGTCTACGGCTGCTTTCTTGATTTATCGGACCCCTAGGTCCGCACGTTGGCGGCCAGTTAACGACCAACGCGATGAACTCACTGGAGTTCCTGGGGGTAAATTCGAATCCGCCGGGGTACGCGCAGCCGTCGATTGCCACAATTCGACTTTGGAAGAAACGGGCGAAACGCTAAGCGCGCTGATAGAAACCCAGGAGCTTCATTTGACGATCAGAAGCAATTACTGACCGTCGCAGAATATAGCGGACTTATTCAAACAAAGAAGCCTGCTTCCAGAACGCGGTGATCAGGCGGGGACGGCGCCGGAGGCGGCCCAGAGTCCGGCGAGCGCCTTCGCTGTTGACGAGGCCAAGTCCGTTGATTCCAAAGTGCAAGTATGATCCCGGTGAGCCCTTTACCCCACCCGTGTCGCGTGTGTACCATTGGAGGCCTCCTCGGCGAGCGCGCGACACTGCGACGATACTCTCCGGTCGGAACCATAAGCCAACCGCCAGTCGCTTCAAGAGCATCCCCCGCTTGTCGCGTACCTTCGGCATCTGTCACGAAAAACACTGAGGTGGGAAGCTTATCGCCGCGTACACGCGGACTGTTGCTGGCGGGGTCCACCCATTCGCTGCGCCACAATTCGCCTTGAATCCGTACTAGGTTGATGCCGTCAAACTTCTTGGTCCAACTCTTTGAAACTAAGTTTGCATCCGTTGGACCAATTGCCGGTACATCTTGTTCAGCATCGACATTTTCGCGGCCAAGCCACAAGACCGCCGCTGACGAGCCAAAGAGGTGGCCTCCTTCAACTATCTCCGTTCGGCGTCCTTCCCAACGATCTCCGCCTGAAACTTGACTAAATGGCTCGTCTGCCCAGTTGATGTGCGTTGCATCGGCTAATATTTCTTGGCGGCTTCTGTAGGAACTAACGAAAAGTGCCATGCCGCGCGCGCACAAATAGTCTTTCAAAAACTCTGCGCGGATTTCGAGAAGTATGGGTCCGCCCCTTTCGTCCTCGCTTTAACCGCGCGACCTCAATATACGCCTCGTTCATGGCGAGCCATTTGTCGCCTTCGCGTTTGAGCTTAAGGGTGATGGCAAGATCCTGGTGCAGATGCCACTCTGAAAACTCATCAGAATTACCGTCTTGGTCGAGGGCAAGGGCTACGGCGTTCAGGTTTCGTCCGTAACCTTCGAATACATCCGCCGGCTTATACCGGTCTCCTTCGACGTAACCACAATGCGAATGGGATAGGCCGATACTCGTCCAGTCCAGCGTTTCTGCCTGCGCTCTTTGATTCACCGGTACGGCTATGGACGCAGCGCCGAAGAACTCGTCCTTATAACCAAGCTTTCCGCTCTCGCCGGAAGATGCCGATCGTGATGCGCGGAGCGGTATCCACACTGCAGTATTAAACTTGCGCTGCCGGATATCATGCATTTCGAACCACTCTTGATCCATGGCGAGTTCTTTCATCTCAGCGTCTATGCTGCCGGATTTGCGTACTATCCTCCAGTATGAGTTGTAAAAGGAAACTGCGCGAAGCGAGCCGCGAAGTGCCTTGGGGATGTTATCTTTTTCTGCAACGCCTGCTTCAGTAGGCACACCGAGGCCCTCATGAGTAGCTGATCGCTCAGTTACAGCAGCGCACTGCCGCGCGGCGTCCCAAAAGCCGGACTAGCCGCCCTGTTGAACAAACATGCGGTGAAGAGACTCGGCGGCGGGCTGGACGCGAGAGCTAAAGCTCCTGCATGGGAAACGAGCAAAGAAAAGCCGCCGAGGCAGAACCCCGGCGGCCATAGGGAACGGAATGGTTGGGTTTCAACCTTTGACCGAGTAGCGGCGCTCCCCGTCTGTGGCCTTGGTGGACGTTACCGTCAGCCCCATCTTCTTGCCCAGGGCGCCGGACAGGAACCCGCGGACCGAGTGCGCTTGCCAGCCGGTGGCTTTCATGAGCTCCTTCAGGGTGGCGCCGCCTGAGCGCTTCAGCAGGTCGAGGACCTGGGCGGTCTTGCCGCCCAGGTGGGCGCCGGTTGCCTTCTTCCTGGGCGACTTGGCCGACTTGGCGCCTTTGGTAGCCTTCTTCGCCGGGGTGGCCTTGTGGCCCGACCCGGCCTTGGACGGCGCAACGTTGGCCGTGTGTGCCGCGACCCGCGGCTTCTTCGGAGGCTTCGGCTCCGCGGCGGGGGCAGTGGCCGGGGTGTTGGGGGTTTCGGCTGGAATGCCGTTCATACTGCGTTCTCCTTTGGCGGTGATTACCGCGATCACAGAGATCACTCGGGTTGGCCGGAATCGCAAGCTAATTCCGATCGGAAATCCACATGGGCGCCCATAGGGGCGAATTCGGCCCCCAGATAGGGGCAGATGGGGGCAGATGTTAGGACTTGGCGCAAATTTTGGCCACACGAAGGCGGCCGGGGGCGGTAAACCACCTCCGAAACAGCCCCAACCATAGCCCATTTCGCCAAACCAGCCCGAATACCATGGCCAGAACGTACTGAAAATCCAAAAACCATACGGGAAACCGCCCGAAGAACCGTTTTACGGAAATTCGGACGTTTATTCAACGTCTTTGTTCGACACGTATGCGAACCCTTTTTTATTCGACCGGCCAAGTTGCGCGCCAGCTTGGCACTACGCTGGCGACCGTCCGCGTCCACCGCTACTTGATTCACGACCGCGATTCGATTTTCTCGCCTGCCGTCGATGAAGCATTGAGCGGATTCGGTGTCCGTGTCCTGAGAACGCCGGTCCGCGCGCCCAAGGCGAACGCCTACTGCGAGCGGCTGGTAGGAACGATCCGCCGCGAGTGTTTGGACTTCCTCATTCCCATCAGCGAAGGCCATCTCAAGCGGATTGTTCGCGAGTACGTCGGCCACTACAATCGCGGACGACCTCATTCCTCTTTAGGACCTGGAATTCCGGAGCCACCCCAAGCCAAAGTTCCGGCCGGTCCACACAGACACAAGCTGCCGATCGGTTATCGGATTACATCGACACCGGTTCTCGGCGGGTTGCACCACGAATACGGCTTGAAAAAGGAGGCCGCTTAGCGACGGATCGAATTTTTGCGGACCACAAGTGACCTGCCGGTTAACGAGAACCAACGCGAGCCCTGTGTAGGTGAGTACGCGCCGGGCGTCACAGAACTAGGGGGGAACGTGAGTGTACGTGATCCCAACACTCCCAACTTCGGAATCGGCAACTCGCAAGTAACGTAGAATTGGTGGTCGAACGGATTACTTCCGGTTTGCCCGTCAGGATCAACCCTTGAAAGTTGGGTAGTATGGTCCTCGGTGCCGATTACCCGGGCCGGGACGAACGTGAACGAAGGCGAAGTGCCCTTGCGGATAAAATACCGGCCGTGCTTCTGGCGGTCGCGCCGGCGTTGGCATTGCAGGCGGGATGAGGATCAAATGAATCGAAGGGATTTTGCGCGGCTTGGATGGGCCACCGTGATCGGGGCGGGGGCAGGCAAGCTCCGGCCTGCGCTCGCTCAGTCGCTAGCGGCGGATTTCACCCTGCGGATCGCACCGATGATGGTCGAGCTGGCACCCCAGGTTGTGCTCAGCACTATCGGCTACAGCAACCAGGTCCCCGGTCCCTTGCTGCGGGTGCGAGAGGGCCAGCGCGTCGCCGTAGAGGTTGTGAACGACACGGACGTTCCTGAATACGTGCATTGGCACGGTTTGTTCGTTCCCTCGGACGTGGACGGGGCGGAGGAAGAAGGTACACCCCCGGTGCCTCCGCATGGCCGCCGGCGTTATCAATTCGTGGCCAAGCCGGCGGGTTCGCGATGGTACCACTCGCATACCGAGGCCATGCTGGATCTGCATCGCGGCGCCTACACCGGCCAGTTCGGCTTTCTCATGATCGATTCCGCGAATGACCCTGGGCTCTACGATCAAGAAGTCTTTCTGGCGCTGCGTGAATGGCAGCCTTTTCTGACCACGGTGGACCCGGACGAGGAGCAGCCGGATCCCAGCGATCCGATGCCCGAAAAACCCGCCACTCCAGACCCGCGTCCCAACGGGCTCGAAGTCAGCGCTCCTCTTTACTCAATCAACGACAAAATGCTAGGTGCGGGGGATCCCCTCCGCGTGCGTTCGGGTCAGCGCATCCTGATGCACCTGCTCAACGCCAGCGCTTCACAAATTCATCGCGTGGCTTTGTCCGGCCATAGTTTTCAGGTGATCGCACTCGACGGCAATACCGTACCCGCGCCTCAGCCGGTTGATGTCATTGAGATCGCCCCGGGCGAGCGCGTGGATGCGATCGTGGAGATGAATCGGCCGGGTGTTTGGATATTAGGCGCGCTGCGCAATGCCGCGCGGCAAGCCGGCATGGGCATCATAGTGGAGTACGCCGATCAGCACCAGCGCGCGCAATGGCTGCCGCCTCGGAAGGCGCGGTGGGACTATACGATTTTTGGCAAGCCCTCCCCGCATCCCGCGCCAGACCAGACCATCGACATGGTCTTCGAAAAAGTGCCGGGCGGGCCCCATGGGATCAATCACTGGCTCGTCAACGGCAAGGAATATCCGCATGAACGGGAATTCGTGTTCCGTCAGGGAGGACGCTACCGGCTGGTGTTCCACAATCGCAGTGACGATTCCCACCCGCTGCACATCCACCGGCACCTGTTCGAGCTTGTCGAGCTCAACGGCAAGCCGACTGCCGGCATCAAGAAGGATACGGTGATCGTTCCCGCATTTGGACGCGTCGCCGTGGATCTGGTCGCCGACCAACCGGGCCTCACGCTGTTTCACTGCCATATCCAGCAGCACATGGACTTTGGTTTCAAGGCGCTGTTTCGCTACGCCTAAGCACCGCATCGCCTGCAAAACGGGCGGGGCGATTCTGCGGAGCCTACGGTTGTGCATCCGTGCAGCGGCATAGCTTGAAACCGGTCGTTATGAATCGACGACGGATTCGCTTACGGCAAGCCTCTTTAGTCCTCTGTAGCGTCTCTAGGACATTCCGTTTTGCTGATGGTTTAAACGACCTCCCAAATAATCCGTGTTACGGCTTCTTCGCGCGTTCGACATATACACGAAATATTGAACGGATAAACTAAGCGCCTTGGCAACTATCCAACTACAAGTCCGAAAGGGAGAAACTGCATGAAGACGATCCGGGGAAGGTCCCGAGCGGCAGTGCTCATAGGCGCGGTGCTGGCATTTGCAGCCGGAGCAAGCGCACAGAATCAAAATTCCGACGGCAATCAATGGCCGAACGGTCATTCGGCGCCGAACGACAATCCGTGGCCTTACGCAACAACCGGCCGATCGCCCGTGCTTGCTGTGGTTGGCGACGTCGCCTGCCAGCCGGGCGAGACGGAACCGAGCGGTGAGAAGGCGGGTGAAAACTGCAACGGGGACACCGTTCAGAATCTGTACGCATCCCAGGCGGCCACCGCGAAGCAGATTGAGAACATGAAGCCCGACCTCGTCGCGCTCGTCGGAGATGAGCAATACCAGGTAGGCCAATATTCGGACTTTGAGAACTCTTACGAATCGACGTATGGCGCCTTCAAATTTATCACGCGGCCCGCGCCTGGCAACCACGAGTTTTATGTCGAGCACGGCGCGATCGGCGTTGCCGGCTACGGCTATTTCTCCTACTTCAACGGCGTCCAGCACAATGCCGATGGAACCGTCATGACGGCTACGATCGCCGGCAACCCTGACACCGGCGGTACCTTCACCCAACCCGTGCCCTATTCGGATGGACAGGCGGGGCACTTCGAGCAAACAGGCGGACTCGGAGAGACAGTACCGGCGGGGGGCCCAGTCGGGGTCGGAGATGGCTGGTATTCCTATAATCTGGGCGCGTGGCACCTTATCTCGCTCAATATAGAGTGCGAGACACAGCCGGGCGGATGTTCGGACACAGGCTCCTGGCTTGCCGCCGAACTCGAATGGCTGAAAAACGATCTGGCCGCGAATCATTCCGCGTGCACAGTGGCCTACTGGCACCAGCCCACGTACAGCGCTACCAACGGCCTCGGCGAAGAGGGCATTACCGCTCAGGCCTTTTGGAAACTGCTCTACGAGTACGGAGCCGACCTGGTGCTGAACGGACACGACCACCTCTATGCCCGCTACCGCCCCCTTGACCCCTCCGGGAATTATGATCCAAACAAGGGCATACGGGAATTCATCGTGGGCACCGGCGGCGAGACACTCGATCCGGTCGTCACAACCGACACAACAGCCGCCGATCCTAGCGGCAACCCGAACTTCAACGCAAAGAATCTCGAGGCGGCAAGCGGGGAATTCTGGGGCGTGATGGGCCTGACGCTCAATCAGAACGGCTACGCGTGGGATTTCGAGTCGGCACTGAAGGATCCTGCACAGACAACCGGTCCGGCTTCTTACAGCGACAAGGGCGTCGGCACCTGCCACGGTCCGGTCAACAGGTAATTACCAGTTCGTCTTCGCCGCGTTAGTAAACCTTCCCCACCCTTCGCGAAAAGTCGCCGAGGGTGGGGATTTTACGTTGCCTTGCCCCCTCCCAATTTTCCGGTCTTCGTTTTGGTGACTATCCTCGATTCCGACAGTGTTTTGTGATTCAAAGGCGTTGGTTGCGCTGACTACGACGCCCGCACCATTGAACATCCCCCAGCGAAGTTGCTCAGTCAGATCGACTAAGCGCGAGCGCGCAGAAAAAACAGGTCCTTCGCGCTGCCCCGGCGAATGCGGCAAGCCTGAGCAGCGCTTGGCGCAGGGCACCGGGTTTGGCGATTGCCGACGAGCGCTTTCCGAAAGCGCGTCAAGGAGACTACGATTGCTCGGATCTTATTATCACGAGTCAAGTCCTGATATGTCGGCTTGTAACCGGTGACGTCTGCCAAACTGGACGCATAACGCGGTAGGCGTACAAATGCCGGATGAGCACCAATATCGGCGGCCGTCTTTCCAGGTACGCCTACCCCAAGAAACGCGCCAGTCAAAGTGGAACGCAGTCGTTTTGGGGGACGCAGATTCTCTTGCAAAACGCTGGCCGCGGCAGTTGCGAAAACGTGTCTGAGCCAACCCCACCACCCACCCGACGCCCAACCACAGGGTCAACCTTAGTCAGGGAAGTTCTGATCACGAGGGTCAGGAACTTCGAAGAAATATGCTGACAATTCTGCCATCGATGGAAGTTCGACATGGGAAATCCTTCCCCTGCCGCGTTGCGCGTGCTGCCCCGTGCTGCCCCACGGCCCGTAACTCTATGAAAGATTGGTAGCGCTAACGGGAATCGAACCCGTATTTAAGCCTTGAGAGGGCTCCGTCCTAACCGTTAGACGATAGCGCCATCGCGCGCGGGAGATAATGCGCGTCTGAACTAGTATATCAACGTGTCAAAACCGCCGCGTTAGATTGCCGCCTCGACGGGGCAATGTCAAACGTTCGGGGGAAGCGGGCGCTTCACGCCATGCGATCTTCCCGTTGGGTGCGAGCTTCAGTACGTCTCGATGGTCGGCGCGGCAGGCTGCTGCGCGCGCGATCGAAGACCGAAGTGATAGACCATCGCCCCGGTCGCAATCGTCACGATGGTGGCGAGCGATATCCACGGCTTGAGTTGCAGTCCCATGATCGTCATCCAGATCCCGACGATCAGAAACATCACGGGGAACAGCGGATAGGCGAAGCTCACCACGCGCAGTTTTTGCCAGCCCGCGCGGCGGCGGAAAAGCATAAGGGAGACGACACTCATCACAGCGAAGAAATTCAACGTGAAGCCGATGTAGACCACCAATTGCGGAAACGGCGTCATGGTCAGAAGCATCGTGCATACGCCTTGCGCGACAATCGCCGCCACCGGAGTGTGCCATTTCGGATGGATTTTCGCGGCCGAACTGAGAAACGCCTTGTTCTTCGCCATCGCGTAATAAACACGCGGTCCAATGGTGATCATGGCGTTCACCATCGACATGAGAGAAAGCGCCAGCAGCAGGCTGAACAGATCGGCGACTTTTGGCCCGAACAGGCGCGAGGCGGCCAGAGCGCCGACGGCGACCTCTCCCTTCATAACTTCAAGAGGCGCGGCGTAAATGAAGACGACATTCAGCGCCAGATATAGAGCTCCTACCAGCAGCGTGCCCACTGTCAGCGCTAGCGGAAGCGTGCGCGTCGGATGGCGCAGCTCTTCGGCGACGTAGGTGGCCGCGTTCCATCCGCTATAAGCGAAATAAATCCAGAAGAGACTAATGGCAAACTGCGCCGTGAGCGACGTTTTGGCCGTGCGCACGGCGTTCATCGAAAAGTTTCCCCAGTCGCCTTGGCCGCCGGTGAATGCAAGCGCGATAAACGCAATCAGCACGAGCACCTTCGCGCCAGTCAAAACGTTCTGCAGCCGCGCCACGCGCATGACTCCGAAGATGTTGATCACCGTGAACACCAGCACCAGCAAGCAAGCGACCATTTGCGCTCCGCCGAACGCGAGCGTCCAATCGCCCGAGCCGAACAGCACGTGCGAATGCTCCTGATGCAGGGCCGGGAAGAAGTGGCCCAGGTAATCGGCAAACGCCAGCGCCCCTGCGGCGATGGGCGCGGAAAACCCGGCGAAAAAGGATACCCAGCCAGTCATAAATCCCCAGGTAGGGCCGAACGCCTGCGTCAAATAGACGTACTCGCCGCCGGAACTCGGCATGTTGATACCGAGCTCGGAATAGCAAAACGCGCCGCTTAGTGCGACGACCGCGCCCACCACCCAGATCCACAGGACCAGTTTGGGCGAACCGAGATCGCCGGCGAGGAATCCACTGCTGGTGAAGATTCCGGTTCCGATCATGTTGGAGACGACGAGCGCCGTCGCGCTGACGACGCCGAGCTGGCGAAGAAGGGAGGACTTGGCGGTGGGCACGCTACTGTCTATTTTAGGCGTGTTGCCGCCGCCGCCGGTTACTTGTCCGTGGCGTTTCAAAACTAGTCACACTTTTGCGAAGTCGGCTACCGTCGCAAATGATAGAGGCTCACGAGATTGAAACGGAGGTAGCGGCCAGTTGTAGCGAGTGCACTGCGACACAAAGAGGTTGTGCGCTTACGGTCTGATTTTGTCTTCCTTGTGGACTCGGATGATCAACTGATCATTTTCCTGGAACCACCCCTGGAGCGCGCCTTTGCAGTTGAGGCACTCATCGCCGCGGCTCAAGAACCACAGGGCGGTTTCGTAGCGATCGAGTTGATTCACGGCGTCCGAGTCCGGCATCCAGTAATGGTCGTAATTGGGCGTCAGGCGCCGGTAGTGAAGCTTCGTCGGCCCTCCTCCGCTACCCTTCCAGCCGGCATACAGGAGCAGACGGACCGGAACTTTGGAAAGATTCCAGAAGTAGGATTGCACCGGGATGGAAGCCTTCTCCAACTTGCCCGCAAGTGAGAAATCACTGTACGCGCGTACCGGATAGCCGTTCGCCAGCCACGGTTTAGTATCCCAGGCCGGCGCCAGATACAACACCCCACCGTCCTTGACCACGCGGCGCATTTCCTCGAGCGCCGCCTCTGGGTTCGGTACGTGCTCAAACACCCAGACCGACCACGCAGCGTCGAATTGATTCGCGGAAAATGGCATCAGCGTGGCCGATCCAACTACAAACGGCTTATGAAAGAAGCGCTTAACCGAAGGCGATATGTCGAGAGCCGTATAATCGGCGACGACGTCCTGCAAGTAGCCGCGTCCAGCCCCAATATCCAGCACTTTCTTGCCCGCAAGTCCAAAAGCGCCGGCAAAATCGGCCACCCTTCCCGTGATGTCCGCTTTATTCGCCTCTCCTTCCGCGATCTTGACGTACTCCGCATCGTCATTTTCGGCCGTGCCTGCCGGCTTTTCGTACGACGTGGCGTAAAATTTCCAGAGGTCCGCCTGCTCCTTGGCAGTGAGCGGGCCATCGATCGAGTAAGGGAAGAACGCAACCGACAGAACAAGGGCCATGGACAGCGCGACGAACGCAATCCTGGCCGCGATATCCAGCAACATTGATCCCAAACCCTGGGGTTTTCTTCGCACGGCTAACCGGGCGGAAAGAGCTGGTGCGGATACCGCGTCCATACGCCTCTATCGGGGGATCGGACGGTCTACTGTAGGCCGATGTCTTCCGGTCGTTTGCCGGTTATTGATTACCTCCCGCTGCGACCCCGCGCGGCATTTTTACGCTCCATGGCACTTTTTGTACTTTTTCCCGCTGCCGCAAGGGCATGGATCGTTGCGACCGGGCTTCTCCGCCATCGAATGCCTCGCTGGTGGAGCGGGCAGCACGGTTTCATGGGCGTCATGATGGTGCTCTTCGTGCTGCTCCGCTTCGAACACGGGAGCGAGCCCGTGCAGGCGTAGCCGTTCGTCGAGCGCGAATTGCACCAGATCGACCTCGTCCTGTGAAAGTCCGGCGAACTCGTCAATCTTCCGGAGCATACCCTTCACGCGGCCGCGCGTTGTTTCTCCCGGCATCGCGAGCGCGTAGGCGAACAAGGCGTCTTCGCGAAGAACATCGTAGGGTTCCTCGCGATCGAAAAATGAAGAGATCTTGTCGATGTGCGTGGTCAAGCGAAAGTAGCCAGCGCCGCGCAGGGCCTGCCGCAGCAACCCCACATCTTTGTTCTCAGGGTCAGAAGTGTCAAGATGACGGCCGAAGAATTTCGCGTAAGGCTGCCACAGAGAACGCCACATGGCATCCAGGGCCCTCACGCGCCCTTTGCCGCCCTCCGCGTAGAGAGCTTCCAGCCCCTGACGGACATCATCGCGATCAGCTACCGCGTGGAGGCCCACCGCCGCGCCACCGCGTTCCTCGACAGGGTGCGATTTGTCTCGGAGAATCGCAATCATTTCGTCGCGGATCTTGACCGAATCCGCGTTTTCGTCGCCGACGGCATCGCCCAACGACGCCCATGCTTCCCCTCGGACCGGCGCGTCCGCATCGGAATGCGCCAGATCGAGCAGCGCCGCACGTGCTTTCGCGTTCAATTCCTGATTGAAGAAGCTATGCGCCGCTCCCGCGCGGACGTCTGCATCTTGCGACGCGAAAAGAGCGAGTCGTTCGGATTCGTCCAGAACATCGAAGGGCGGCAGCGCGCGTTTCGGATATTCGGAATAAATGTCGAACGCTTCGGGTTCGTAGTGCGGCTCCGCCGCGCTGAGCTGCTCGATCGCATACTCGATCTCGCGCCGCAGTTCGACCTCGCTTGCGGGAACCTCGGCGAGCATCATTTCGAGCGCCGGACGGGCGTCGGAGTCGCCATACAAACCAAGGCAAAAGGCGCCGTCGGCCGCGTCGTATTCCAGGCGGTCGAGCAGTAGAGCCAGAACTCGGGGATCACGCGCGTGCAGCGCGGCCAACAGAAACGCGATATCGGAGCCTTGCTCCTCGCCGAGCTCTTCATACAGCTTCAGCAAGGGAGCGACGGCATGCACGCCGAACGGCAGTAGCGCCTGGATTAGGCTTTCGTCGACGTCCTCCGGCTCACGCCGGATCATGCCGATGTAGAAATCCAGAACGGCTTGATCGTTCGGCGTAAGATCCTGACCCGCCTGCGCACCAGTTCCGTAATGCCGGAACAAGTCGGCGAGCAGGGGATCAAGATCAATCCGATCCTCCTCGTGCGGTCCCTGCGCGAAGCGCAGAACCGCTGCTGGATCGTTGTGATCGAGAATTTGGCGAACGAAGTTTTGGTCGACGCCGACGCGCCCCGAAGCCGCCTCGCGCAATAATTCCTCTACGCTGGCCACGGGTGCCTTCTCTACACTGGCCACTGGCCGCTATTCTTCGCGGACCACGTGGACAGGGACATCGATGGACACGTCCCGGTGCAGCCGCACCGTCACCTTGTGCTCGCCGAGCTGTTTGATCGGCTCGTCCAGATGAACCTTGCGGCGGTCGATGGTATACCCGAGCTTTTCAAGCGCCGCCGCAACATCGCCGGCCGTGACCGATCCGAACAACTGATCGTTCTCGCCGGCTTTCTGCGCGATGGTCACTGAGACGGAGCCCATGAGCTTCGCCAGTTCCTGTGCCTCGGAGACTTCCTTGGCCTCGCGGCGCAGGTGGGCCTGTTTTTCCTGCTCGACGATCTTCTTGTTGGAGTCCGTCGCCGTCACTGCCAGTTTCTTAGGCAGCAGATAATTGCGCGCGTAGCCGGCCGCGACCTTTACCAGATCGCCGCGCCGGCCGAGTTTTTCGACTTCTTCTCTGAGAATGACTTCCATGACCGGTTCCTTCTTCCTTACACTGACGTCGAGAATGGCATCAGCGCGATATTGCGCGCCTGCTTGATCGCTTCCGCCAGGCGCCGCTGATGCGGGGCGCACACGCCCGAAATGCGGCGCGGTGTGATCTTGCCGCGCTCAGACATGAAGGAGTTCAGCAGCCGGACGTCCTTGTAATTGATGTCGTCGATCTTGTCCACGCAGAATCGGCACATCTTTTTGCGCCGGAAAAACTGCTTCTTCCCTGCCACGGCTTTATCGCCGCCGGTCGGCCTCTGGGAGGCACTGATAGGTCTTCCGCCCCTTGATTCAGCCATGGCTTACTCCTTCTCTCCCGGCAATCCCGGAGCCGGAGCCGCAGCAGCAACGGGTTCAGCCGGCATGGCCGGAACCATGGCCGGAGCAGCGACCGGCATGGGCGGGGGTTTGCGCGCCGCACGCTTGTCGCGAGCCTTCTTGCGCTTCTCGATCTTCTTGATTTTCTCATCGATGCGCACGGTGATGAACTTGATCACCATGTCGGCGACGCGCATGCGCCGCTCGACCTCGTGCACGAGTTCCGGCGACGAGGAGAACTGCACCAGCACGTACCCGCCTTCTGCGTACTTTTGTACGCGGTAGGCAAGCTTGCGGATGCCCCACTTATCGACCTTGTCGATGTTTCCCTTGCCGTCGGTAATAATGCTCTTGATCTGCTCGATAAAGCCGTCGACTTCCTCTTCGGGCGTGTCCGGCTTCACGATGAACAACTCTTCGTAGACTCTCATTCTTCCTCTGGTTTTAAGCCTTCGGCGCGACGGTTAAACACCGTCATGGACTTTTCGACGCCGTCAGCGATTATGGATTCCACGGCCGCGGCTCCCCGCGCTACCGTTTCGTCCACTTCCTGCTTCTGTGCCCGCCGGAACGGCGCGAGCACAAATTCCGCTCCATCCCTAATCGCATGCCCCGGATGGATTCCCAGGCGGACTCGCGTCACTTCGCTCGTCCCCAGGCTTCCGATGACGCTCTTCATCCCCTTGTGACCAGCCGCGGAGCCTTTCGGCTTGATCCGCAACTCGCCCCACGGAAGATCGAGCTCGTCGTACACCACAATCAAACGGTCGGGTTTAAGTCCGTACCGTTCGAGCAGTCCCTTTACCGCTGGACCGCTCAAATTCATGAACGTCTGGGGTTTGGCCAGCGCGGTTTGCCGCCCGCCTATCATTCCCCGTCCCACCTTCGAAAAATTCTCTTTCCGGCCGACGCGAATCCCATGAGATTCCGCTAACCGGTCGATCACCATGAACCCGAGATTATGCGGCGTATTCTCGAATTCCTCGCCCGGATTCCCAAGTCCGACCACCAGAATGTCGGCTTCGTCCGGCATGACCTTGTCTGGAAACTCCGGGTCTCCCTAAGGCTATAGTGAGTCCTCGGCTGCTGCCTACTTCTTTTTCTTCTCCTCGCCCTTCTTCTTCTCTGCGGTAGCCACTTCTTCCTCTTCCTTCTTGCCCTTCTTGATCACTTCGGGCTCGGCCCCAGCGGCGGCGGGAGCGCCTTCGGTGGCGGCGGCCGGCGCTTCTTCCGCCTTCAGCGCGACGACGTGCGAGATTACCGCGTCGGCCGGACTCACCAGACGGGCCGATCCGCCGAGCGGAATATCGCCTGCGCGGATGTTCTGGCCGATCATCAGTTCAGTCACGTCGATCGTGTATTCCTCGGGGATGTCGTCCGGCAGACACTCGACTTCGATTTCGCGGGTGATCAATTCGTGCAAGCCGCCCTGCAGTTTGACGCCCTTGGGGTCGCCGTGGGCATGCACTGGAACCTTCACGCGAATCTGCTTGGTCAGGTCGATCCGCTTCAAATCGACGTGTAGCAGATGTTCCTTGATCGGATCGTTCTGCCAGTCGACGATCATGACCGGCGTGTTTTCGCCGTTCTTCAGCGCTACGTTGAAAATCGTATTGTGTCCGGTCTTGCTGTTCAGAATCCGCTTAATATCCTTGGGATTCACCGCCACCGCGACGGCTGCGCCGCCCGCCCCATACAGCACGGCCGGCGATGAGCCGGCGACGCGCAGCCTGCGCGCTTCGTTCTTTCCACGCGAATCCCGCGTCTCCGCCGTAATCGTAATATCTTTTCTTGCCATACTTTTCCTTCTCCGTGCCTCGCGCTCAGGCCTTCCCGCGCAGCATGCCCTTCATCAAATGTCGACTAATGCGCTTAAACAAATAACGTACTCACCGAACCGTCTTCGTGGATCGACTGGATCGCCTTGGCGAGCAGCGAGGCCACCGAGAGCTGCTTAATCCGGCTGCAATCCTCGGCTTCTTCCCGCAAAGGGATCGAATTCGTAATCACCACTTCGACGATCTCGGACTTCTCAATTCTTTCCACCGCCGGCCCCGAAAGCACCGCGTGCGTGGCGCTGGCCCGTACCGACTTTGCGCCCTGCTTAAGCAGCGCCTCGGCCGCTTTTACCAGCGTACCCGCCGTATCGATCAGGTCGTCCACGATCAGACAATGCTGGCCGGCGACGTCCCCGATAATATGCATCACTTCGGCGACGTTCACTTCCGTGCGCCGTTTATCGATGATGGCCAACGGAGAATCCAGCCGCTTGGCGAACGCCCGAGCCCGTTCCACGCCCCCGGCATCCGGAGATACTACGGTCAGCGTATCGCCGCCCATCTCCTCGAAATACTCGATCATCACCGGCATCCCGAATAAATGGTCGACCGGTACGTCAAAAAAGCCTTGGATCTGCGCTGCATGTAAATCCAGCGCAAGAATACGGTTGGCCCCGGCGCGTTCCAGCAAACTGGCCACTAACCGCGCCGAAATCGGCATACGCGGGCGATCCTTGCGGTCCTGCCTCGCGTACCCATAATAGGGTAGCACTGCGGTGATACGCTCTGCCGACGCTCGTTTCAGTGCGTCCATCATCAGCAGCAATTCCATGATGTGGCGATCCACCGGCGTGCACGTAGGCTGTACGACGAACACGTCCGACCCGCGCACGTTTTCCTGGACTTGCAGATGCACTTCGCCGTCGGAAAACTGCTTGACGTTGGCGGCCGCTAACTGACATCCCAGCTCGTAGCAAATTTCCCCGGCCAAGGCCGGATTTGCGTTGCCCGAGAATACTTTGAAGTGGTTAAACCTCATCTCGCGTACCGGCTGTGGGGCGGCCATATGCCTTCGCTGGAGACCGCGAGTCCGGCCAGTTGCCCGTCCCACAGCCGCCGATAACTCCGGCGGCTCACCAGCCTTGCCGGAATAATCCGGCCTCCCCGGAACCCCCGATCCCCTTCTAAACTACTTTCCGCGAGGTCGCGTTCCGTGGTGGAACCGAAAACGGCGAACAACGCCGATCCACTGCCCGTCATCCGCGCTACGCCCCCCGCGGTCTTTCGCCGCGCACTGCTCCTGGCGGCGGCCCCATAAGTAACGCCCCGCAATCTTCGGAACAGGGTCTGAAGCTGGGGATACTGGCTAAATACGACCGGCTCGAAGTCGTTCGCGCTAAACGCACCCGCCGCCCTTGCCGAACGCGAGTCTGCCAACGTCCGGACGAAGAGCTGGAAATCATTAATAATACGTGACGATTCGGACAAAGTCAAACCGCGCGCGAGCGCCTGATAGGCCGGGCCGGTGGCTACGTGAAGCCCCGGGGCGACCACCAGAATTGGTTCTTCGGCGATATCGGCGAGCGAATAAAACTCGGTGCCTCGATCGACCGCCACCGCGGTTCCGCCGGTGAGGAAAAAAGGGACGTCGCTGCCGAGTTCCCCACCCAGGGCGAGTAGCTTTTCGTATTGAATGGACCTGCCCGCCAGCACCGGAAGCGCCAGTAAAACGGACGCCGCGTTGCTCGATCCGCCTCCCAATCCGGCGCCCATCGGAATGTGCTTGCGCAGCCTGAAGTGAACACGCCCGGAGACTTTCATCGCATCGAGCGCCGCTTGCGCCGCACGCAGGATCAGGTTATCGGGGATGTCCAGTGAATCTTCGATCGCAAGTGACGTCTTGCGGGAGCGTTCAAATCGAATATCGATCGTATCGGACAGCGAAATCGTCTGGAAAACCGTGCGCAATTCGTGGAAGCCGTCGGCGCGTCTCTGGAGGACGCGCAAGTCGAGGTTGATTTTGGCGAGAGAGCGCAGCCGGGCGGACCGAATCATACCTGTGAGGAGCGACTTTCTTCCATTGATCTGTCATCCCGAACAAAGGGAAGGACCTGCTTCTTGCTTCGCCAAACGAACAAAAGCGGATTTCTCGCTGCCGCTCGGAAGGACGACGTCATTGGTTGTGAGAGGGGTCAACTACCGCGGCAGCCATTGCCGCAATTGCGGATAGAGTTTCTCGCCGAACGCGCGGGCGTTTTCGGTGGCAATCTCGTCACCCTGATTGCCCCAGGTCACAATTCGCACCAGAGCGGTATCGGTCCGCCGGTCGCGCAGTGCGTCTGGAATCAGCCAGAACTTAGCGGCCCATTCACCTTCAATCACCCGGCGCGGCGTCTGATACCAGTACAGCACCACGGCGCGAAACCCGCCGTTCGATACGATATAACGATTCACGCGAATCGCGCCGAGCGAAGTATTCAGCGCGACGTCGTCGGTGACCTGCGGAATCCAGCCTGAGCCCGGCAGGCAAACTTGCGGAGAATGCGGCTGCTTCAAGCCGGAACTTTGCGACTGAAACCAGGCGACGAATAACCCTGCCTCCTGATTCTGCGGACCGCTGTAGGCGCGGCTGATGATCTGGTCCGCGTTGAGCTGCTTTTGCGTGTCAGCGTCGATAGGATCTTCGCGGAGCTTCTTCCAGCCGTCGAATTGCGTCGGAAACTTGGAGAGATCCGGCATCGCCGGCGCGCGTTCGGAACCCGCCAGCCAGTTCACGGCGACGAACTGCAGCCCCAGAAATGCGAGCACGCCGATCCCCCAATTACGCATGTGCACCCCTTGCCGAGGGAGTAAACCATTTGGAGCAAAGCATCAACATCGCCAGGCACAGGACGAAAATCAGGAGCCCAACCAATTCGTGCGGAGTTCCTTCAGCGAGCGTGGGGACCGCGGCCGACGCGGCCACGCGGAGCGCATTGGCTGCGATTGCAAGCGGCATCGCGAGCGCCGCCATGACCACGCGCATCCACGGCCGGCGATCCGAAAAGTAAGCGATCAATACGGCCATGAAGCCCAGAGGCAGCAGGTAGCGAATGCCGCTGCACGCCTCGGCGACCATGACCCGATGCCCGCCGACGTCCAGAATATTGCCTTCTCGAATCACGCCGAAACCGCCGGCTGTTAGCATTCCGGCCGCCATGCGGCTGGCCAGCAACTGCATCGGCAGCGTGACTTGGTTGTACACGACAGCCAGTTTTGGAAGCATGAACAATCCTAGAATCAACGGGAAAGCCCACGCGCGGACGTAGGGGAATCCGCCGAAGCAGACAACCAGACCAAAGAGCGAAATGAGAAACGCCACCGACCCGGCGAAGAGCCCGGTTCCGAGCGCGGAAAGAAATTGCATAGCCGCGCCGGCCGCTAGAATCGCGAAGCCCCAGGCGCTCGGCTCGGGCTTCAGTGACTGCCACCGCTTACGCTCTCGCCAGGCGATGAAAAGCATGACGAAAGGCACCGCAAACCCATGGCCCATATCCTCGTCGTTGGTCCATTGATAGACCATGCCGGCGAGCGTCCGGGCGTAGCAGATCGCGAGCAGCAGGAGCGACACGCCGATCAGGGCGGCTCGTTTACGGTTCATGAATTTCCAGTATACAAGGCCTTTCCATACTGGCCAGTGCGGTGCGATGCTCAGCGGAAGCAGGAAGGCGTTTCATCAGCGCATCGGAACAGACACGAGCAAAACGCACGGAGGCGCGCTCGACGTACTTGAACAAATTGGCGCTTAATAGGCACACGGCAAGCGTGGAGAGAAAGACCACGTGAACGTTCGTCCCTCTCAAGAACAGCCAACTCGAGAAGGAGCATATGACGAGCGTGTGTACGAGATAGAGCGGGAATGAAATACTTCCCAGATAACGCGACAAAGAGTTTGAGAAAAACCCGCGGACGCGAGCCGAGAGCGAGACTCCAAAAACGAATAGGGCGGCGAAAATCGCGGTGGGGAGCGTGTTGCGCACGACGATAGCGTGGATCGTGGGAAAACCTCTGTAGCTGATTGGCGAATACGCGGCAGCCGCCACAATCAATGTGAGCGAGGCGGCCAGCGCCCCGAGACTGCGGTCGTATTTCCGGCGCGCGCTGCTTTCGAATGCGAACGCCATCGCCACGCCGAGTACGAATGGGAGCAGAACGCTATTTGCCGCCAGCGTCACGCCGCCGACAATCCCCAGCACGATCCAAGGGGAGCGCAGATACGGGAAAATCAGGCACACCAGAAAAACCACCATCGATCCGAAGAATTCCGCCGGCATCGTCCACAACACCTGGTTGTAGGACGTCGCCACTTCATATTCAAAAAAGACCTTGTACAGCGTGAACTTGAGGAAGTGCAGCGGGGTGGGATCGAAGCGGAAGAACGTGGCGAGCCATTCCTCGCCATGCGCCGGGATGCTCGCAGCCACGTTAAAAAATAAGTGCAGCTTCATCAGCGTATACGCCAGCGCGGAAGAAACGAAAATCGGAAGCGTCAAGCGAGGATATCGCCGCAAGGCTAGCTCTACCGGAATGCGTGGATTTCCGGTTTGTATGAAGCGGATGGACAGCGCGAATCCCGAGAGGACGAAGAAGATATACACGGCGAAATTGCCATCGCTGACGAACGCGAAGTACCAATGGCGGTAGGCGGGCGTGGTCAGGGCGAGGAAACAGGGAAGCAAATGGTTGAAGACGACCACCAACGAGGCCCACCCACGCATGCCATCGAGGAAAACGACGCGCTGCGTTGCGGCGACCGGCGGTGGGGTGGTCTCGCTTATGGAATTAATTGCAGCCATGCAATCTGCGAATACTTAACATTGAATACTTAACATTTTCCCTGAGATCGCGATTGCGGATATAGCCTGCAAACGTCGCGAGTCCGGCGGCGACAGCTCAAGCGACCCCGCTGAGGATCGGCTTTCCGTGTTTTGCTGCGCGAATACCGGAAAGATCACCGCTCGCACCGCGTGAATGATATGTTTTCATTCACCGTTGTGTGCCGTGCGCCTTACAGCAGATTGTGATTTGAAGCCTGAGGCCCGCGGTGGTGCTTTAGGTTTAGAGTGAAAATAGACTTTCCGGGAATTCAGAGAAATGGACTTATTGAAACTGATCGACGAATTGCGCACGTATCGAGCGCAAGTCGAAGAGGCCATCGCCGCCATGGAGGAATTGGCGCGGCGCAGGGGGCTGACCGCTCGGGACCGCAAGCGTTTAGAGAAGAGGTCCGCGAGCGGCAGCGCCAGAAAGCCGCGAGCGAAGAATGTTCGGCTTCGCCCGAAGCTCGTGAAGCAGAAAGCGCGGCCGGGTCGTTCACGGACGAAAATCCGGGTAGACTAGGCGCTATGAAACTTGCAGCTATGACGGCCTTGCTGGCCGCTGCGGCGCTGTATGCCCAGATCGGCGAGATTTCCGGCGAACGCATGCGGGCGCACGTGCGCTTCCTCTCCAGCGATTTGCTCGAAGGGCGCGGCGTCGGCACCCGAGGCGGGGACTTGGCAACCGAATACATGGCTACGCAATTCGCGCTCGCGGGCGCCAAGCCGGCGGGAGATCAAGGCACCTATTTTCAGAATTTCACTCTCATCGGAACCGAGCCGCAGGCCAATACGCAATTGAGCGCGCTCCCTTTAACCGGGGGCGAGAAGGGGATCGCGTTTCGCTGGCTCGACGATTTCATTGGTGTAACGTTCCAGCAGAAACCCGACGTGAGCTTCGACGCCGAGGCGGTTTTCGTGGGACATGGAATCAAGGCTCCCGAGTTTCAGTGGGACGACTACAAAGGTATCGACGTTAGGGGCAAAGTCGTCGTGTTGTTCACCGGCGAGCCGCCTTCGAACGATCCGAAATTTTTCGCGGGCCCGGCCCTGACCTACTACGGCCGGTGGACGTACAAGTACGAAGAGGCGACGCGGCGGGGTGCGATCGGTGCGATCATCATCCACACGACACCCACGGCCAGTTACGGCTGGAACGTCGTACGGTCATCGTGGTCGAAAGAAGATTTAGCCGTGCGAGTACAATCTGACGCGCACGCCTTGGCATTCGCCGGATGGGTGACAGAGGAAGCCGGCGACCGGATCGCGGCGGCGCTCGGGAAGACCTCGGAAGAATTGCTTAAAATGGCCGATGCGCGCGGATTCAGGGCCATGCCGGTCCCGCTCCGATTCCGCTTGCACACGACGTCGAAAGTGCGGGAGATTTCGACGCGTAACGTCATCGCAAAAGTAGAAGGCAGCGATCCTCGGCTCAAAGACGAAGCCGTGATGTTTAGTGGGCACTGGGATCACCTCGGTGTCGGCGAGCCGCATAACGGGGACCGGATTTATAATGGCGCGGTGGATAACGCCACGGGCTGCGGCATTCTGCTGGAATTGGCCAGAGCATGGGCGAGCCTGCCGGAGAAACCGCGGCGTACGGCGTTGTTCATTTCCGTCGCGGCCGAGGAAGCCGGACTTCTGGGATCTGAATACTACGGACAGCACCCCGTGATTCCCGCGGGGAAGACCGCGCTTGCGATTAATTACGATGCGTTCCTGCCGCTCGGTCGATATAACGATTTCGGCGCCTATGGAGCGGAGCGCACGACGGCTTATCCGCTGGTCCAGGAAGCGGCAAAGCGGCTCGGGCTCACGATTTCGAGCGATCCGAGGCCGTTCGCCGGAACGTACTACCGGTCGGATCATTTCATGTTCGCTCGTGTGGGTATTCCCGCGTTTTCCATTAATCGTGGCGACGATCTGGCCGGCCGTCCTCCAGGCACCGGCGCGAAACTGTTCGAGGAATTCAATACGCAGCACTATCATCAGCCGTCCGACGAATATCACGACGATTGGGATTTCTCGGGTTTGGAAATATACGCGAGGCTCGGATTCTTGATCGGCATGGACGCGGCGAATATTTCGACGCTGCCGACGTGGAAAGCGGGCGACGAATTCCTTCCTCCGCGGATCGCAAGCGGCGTGAAGTGATATTCAATGACCCAAAACGCGCTCATGTCGAGTTTCGACACGCCCCTGACCGTCATGGAAAAATTCGGCACGCGCTGAATTTCCCGCTGAACAAAGTTGTCGACGCGGATAATCGATTGACCCGGATTGAAACGAAGTGCCCTTGAGATATTTTTCGCCTTCGCTCGCCTCTCTATAACGCGCGAATCCCTATTGCCAGATTTGCCCTGGGATGGCGAAGAAACGGCGCAACTCTTTCTCTTTCAATTAAATTCTTGACGTCAGAATCACACTGCCGTAAACTGAGTGGGTCGAAGTGGCTAAATTTGGACTGAAATGGTTGACAGAGTGGTCGAGAATGGCGAAATTATGGGCAGCGGGGGAGTTCCTGCCGTCGAACCGCCGCATTCGATCATCCAGGCGCGCGTCGACGATAAGGGCAGATTAAAGCTTCCCGCGGAGTTCTGGGAGTATCTGAAGCGGCTCGGTGTGGAAAAGGTGTTCATTACGACCGTCGATTTGCAGCTAGCTCGAATCTACCCGATTCCGGTGTGGAAGAGCAATGAAAACTTTTTTGCGAGTTCGGGCGATCTGGCGGAGTTGGCCGAAGACGTGGCCTACGTCGCGAAGTATTTCGGCGGCGATTCGGAGATCGATGCGCAGGGGCGCGTGCTGATGCCGTCCGCTTTGCGCAAGGAATTGAATCTGGAATCGCAGCCGGTGTGGCTCGATTGCTACAACGGGCGGATCAACGTGGCGGGCAAGGCGATCCACGAAGCGCGCTTCCACCGCGCCATGGCGAATCTGGGCGAAAAAGTTAAGACGCTCGAGAAGAAGGGGTTGAAGTAGCGGTCATGTATGCACGTTCCGGTTATGTTGCGGGAGTGTCTGGAGTATCTCGCGATTCGTCCGGACGGCGTCTATCTGGATGCGACCTGCGGAATGGGCGGGCACACGATAGCGATCGCGCGGCAGCTGACGAGCGGTTTTGTGATCGCCTGCGATCGCGATGCGGAGAGTTTGGAGTTGGCGCGAGCCAACGTGCAGGTCAATCTGGCGGATGTCGCGCACCGCATCCGCTTTCATCATGTTTCGTTTTCCCTGGTGGGGATGGCGCTCCGAGCCGAGAGTGTTCCACAACTGGACGGGTTAGTGGCGGACTTGGGCGTATCGCGCTTCCAGCTTACGGAGGGCGCGAGGGGGTTCTCGCTAATGGCGGATGGGCCGTTGGACATGCGCATGGATCGCAGCCAGGGGCCTACCGCCGGGGACATCGTCAATACGGGATCGGAAAAGGAACTCGCCGATTTGATCTTCAAATTGGGCGAGGAAAGGAGGAGCCGGAGAATAGCCAGAGCAATCGTGCGGGCACGGCCGGTCACAACGACGGGTCAGTTGGCCAAGCTGATCGAAAGCGCCGTGCCCCGTACGGGCAAACTGCACCCCGCGACGCAAACGTTTATGGCGTTGCGCATTGCCGTCAATCGGGAAAACGAGGAACTGGAAGCCCTGCTCGATGCGATTCCGAAGTTGGTGAAGCCCGGCGGGCGAGCCGTATTCGTTACTTTTATGTCGCTCGAAGACCGCAGAGTGAAGCATGCTTTCCAGGCATTACAACGCGCCGGGCAAGCGCGGATTCTGACGCGTCACGTCGTGCGTCCAACGGACGAAGAGATCCGCGAGAATCCGCCGTCACGCAGCGCGAAGCTGCGGGCGTTGGAAATTTTGTGACCGTTTTGGAGAGTGATTTGAGCACGAATTTTGTTGCGGGCGCTACCTCCCCCGGCGCTCGCGGCATGTTTGCGCTTCGGGACTAACGAGGCGCGGGTCGGAAGAACCCGGAGGAAGACGTAACATGGCAGCTCTAGCGACCGCTTACAACAACGCATTTCGCAATATTCCCGGCGCGACGGATCGCCGTTCGGCAGGGGGCAAGGCAGTTCCAGTGCGATGCTTTGCGAATGAAGATATTTATTTCCATATCAAGCGGATTGATAACAGCCGCTTGGTCCGGCAGGCCGATCCAAAAACGCGTGGCGTTTGCTGGAAGCTGATCGGGTCGGTGGCGGCCGCGGCCCTGCTGCTGATCGGCGTCCTACTGCCCAGCGCCTACGGACTCCTGGCGGGCTACCAGATCCAGGCCTTGAAGGAGGAAGCGAAGCACCTGACGAACGAGCAGGCTTCGCTCGAACTGGAGGAGGCGAAACTCCTATCGCCGGAGCGCATGGAGCAACTCGCGCGGGAACAGCAGTTCGTCGATCCGGAACCTCAAAAAGTGGTCTACCTTGATTCGACCCACGGGGCGGCCGTGGCGATGAACGAAACCACGTTCAGCGATTCCGGGCGCCAGTCCAAGAAATAAGCGATCCACGGGGGAGGCGATGCTGGAAGATCAATCCACCCAGCGGCTCAAGTGGCTGTTGTGGTTGATGCTCGCGTGGGTCGCGGTGATTATCGGGCGCTTGGGGTTTTTGCAAGTGATCCGCCACGACGAACTGCTGAAAATGGCGCTCTCTCAGCAACAGAGGACGGTCGCCATCGAGGCTGTACGCGGCACGATTTTCGATCGTGCGGGTCAACCGCTGGCCAAAACGCTCCCCGCCGAATCGATCCTCGTGAATCCGATGAAGATCCCGGACGTGTCTGTTGCGGCTGACATCCTCTCGCGGGTGCTCGATGTGGATCGCACGGAGCTGTATAACCATATTCAGGCCGCGAAATCTCACAAGAGCGGATTTCTATGGGTGAAGCGCAAGGTTTCGGCGGAGGAAGCCGCGCGCATTCGCAGCCTCAAGCTGGATTGGGTCGAATTCCGGGGCGAAATGCGGCGCTTCTATCCGCACGGTCAGCTCGCCGCGCACGTGCTGGGCGCGACCGGCATGACCAGCGCCGACGACGTCAGCGAGCACGGCAGCGGCGGGATCGAGCTAAGCTTTGACGATGAGCTCTCCGGAAACGCAGGCGTGGGGCGCGTTTACAACGACGTGCGGCAGAACGCGTACGAAATGCTGGTGACCCGGCCTCCGGAGCCCGGGGCGAACCTCACCCTCACGATTGACACGAACCTGCAGTACGACGCAGAGCACGCGCTGGCGTCGGCGGTGGAGAAATCGCACGCCCGTACGGGCTCGCTGGTCGCCATCAATCCCTATACGGGCGATATTCTGGCGATGGCCAATTACCCGACCTACGATCCCAATTCTCCCTTGAAGCCTGGTGAATCGGCGGCCGCGCGCAGCAACCTGGCCGTAACCACTCCATTTGAACCGGGAAGCGTGTTCAAGGTCATCACATTGTCGGCCGCCCTCGAAACGACTCCGTTGACGCCGGATTCGATCATCAACTGCGGCTTCGGAACGATCAAACTATTCGGACGCGTGATCCATGATGCTCCCCACGAGCACTACGGCTCGCTGAGCATGGCGGACGTACTCGCGCATTCGAGCAATATCGGAGCAATCAATATCGGATTGAGAGTCGGCGAGCGCAATATGTATGACTACGTGCGGCGCTTTGGATTTGGACAAAAAACCGGCGTCGATCTTCCCGGAGAGTCCGCCGGCATGTTGCGCCGCCTGCAGAATTGGGAGCCGGGGTCGATCGCGTCGGTCGCCATGGGCCACGAGGTCGGAGCGACGCCGATCCAGCTGGCGCTTGCGGGCGCGGTCGTGGCGAACGGCGGGTTGATGGTAAAACCGCGGCTGGTGCTGGCGAAACAAACTCCCGGATCCGCCGAGGAGCGTATGCCGCCCCAAAAACCGCGACGGGTGATCGCACCGGAGACAGCCATCAAGATGCGCCAGATGATGGAAGGCGTCGTGCTGCACGGCACCGGCAAGGCTGCGATCCTGCGGGGATACACGTCGGGAGGGAAGACGGGTTCGGCGCAAATTTACGATTTCAAGGCAAAAGCGTACACGCATAGCTACAATGCCAGCTTCCTGGGATTCGCGCCGGTAGCCAATCCGCAGATCGTAATCGCCGTGACACTGATTGGAACCACCGGCGGCGGGACGGGTTTCGGCGGTGCGACAGCCGCTCCGGTCTTTCACGACGTGGCGACGTCGGCGCTGCGGATGCTGGATGTTCCCAAGGATCTGCCGGATACTTCGATTCGCTCCGCCCAATCGAGCAAGGAAACGAGCGTGAACGATGCGACCGCCGGATTGGACGCGCCTCCAGATCTTTTCGCCGACGCGTCACGCGCGGCGGACGCGGCCGCGGTGAGCGCGCTGCGTCAGCCGCGTGCACGGCAGACGATCCCGGCTCAGGCAAGTTCACAGGCATCGACTGGTTTTGCATCAATTTCGACGCACGGTCAGACAGGGGGCAAGCAGACCACGCCCATGCGTCTTCCAGATGTAGCACCGTCCTCCGTCACTCCGCCGCCGGTTCAAAGGGGCTCGTCCGCTTCGGCGAATGAGTCTGCCACGGACCGGCGGCCCTTTTTCAGCGTGCGTGCGGGAGGCTCGCGAGTACCGGATTTCCGAGGGATGCCTCTGCGAATCGTGCTGGAGGAGTCGGCGGCCACGGGTCTGCCCGTCGAAGTGCAGGGGGACGGACTTGCCCGCAATCAGGATCCGCCGCCCGGCAGCGTGCTTCCTCGTGGCGCCCGGGTCCGCGTCCAGTTCGCGAGATAAGGATCCGGACACCGCGATGACCTTGGCCCAGGTGCTGACCGGTGCGAAACTTCGGCGCGAACTGATCTCCGCATGGGCCTCTTTGATGGTAGCCGGCTTGGAGTACGACTCCCGGCGAGTCGGGAAAGATTTCGTGTTTTTTGCATTCCCAGGTTCGCGCGCCGATGGGCGCAAATTTGCCGACGACGCGCTGGCCCGGGGCGCCTGCGCGATCGTGAGCGAGTCGCCGTGTCCGCAAGGGTTCACCTCGCCGTGGATTGAAGTGGAGCATGGGCGTCACGCCTTGGCGGTTTCCGCGCGCAACTTCTATGAAAAGCCGGACGAACGCGTGGCCTTGACCGGCATCACCGGTACCAATGGCAAGACGACGACGGCGTACCTGATCGACGCCATGCTGCGCGCGGCCGGAAAGACGACGGCGATGATCGGAACCATCGAATACAGGATGGCCGGCGAGACACGGCCCGCACCCAACACAACGCCGGAATCCCTGGACGTCATGCGGTTGGCATCGGAGCTCGCCGCGCGCGGAGGGTCGCATCTCACGATGGAAGTTTCTTCGCACGGGCTGGCGCTCGGACGCGTATACGGCTTCGACTTTCATACGGCGGTGTTCACGAACCTGACGCGCGATCACCTGGATTTTCATGGCACGATGGAGGAATACGCCGCGGCCAAGCGCCTGCTGTTTCATCCTTTGGAAGGGCCGTCGCCGCGCTGGTCGATTCTGAATGCGGATGATCCGGCGAGCGAGACGATGGCGCCTGCTGGCGGCGCGAATGTAGTGCGATACGGTCTTCGAAAATCGGCGGATTTAAGAGCGGAAAATGTGCACTCCGGTTTCGACGGGCTCACGTTCGATGCCGCCTACCAAGGCGAGCGCTATCCCGTCTCCTCGGCCCTGGCGGGCCGCGTGAACGTTCTAAATATCCTTGGCGCGCTCGGCGCCGGAATCAGTTACGGAATTCCTCTGGCGGATGCCGTCCAAGGGGTTGGCACGTGTCGCGCAGTGCCGGGCCGATTCGAACGCGTCGATGAAGGGCAGCCGTTCCTGGTAGTAGTGGACTATGCGCACACCGACGATGCTTTGCGTAACGCAATCCAGATCATGCGCGAGCTGGCGAAGGGCCGTGTCATTACGCTTTTCGGTTGTGGCGGTGATCGCGATCGCACAAAGCGGCCGCTGATGGGCGTGGCCGCCGCGGAGCTGAGTGATTTCGTCGTTCTGACTTCGGACAATCCGCGCTCGGAAGATCCACTCGACATCATGAATGACGCGATGGTCGGTCTGTCGCGCTTCGATACCCCGCACGTGGCCGAGCCTGATCGCGAGCGCGCGATTCGCAAGGCGATGGAGGAGGCGCGGCCCGGCGACGCCGTCCTGCTGGCCGGCAAAGGGCACGAGACTTATCAGATCCTGAAGGATCGGACGATCCACTTCGACGATCGGGAGACGGCCCGGCGCATTCTGCGTTCGCTCGGATATGAGAAGCCGGAATGAAAATGGGGCTGCGCGAAGTGGCGGAGGCCCTGGGACAACGGCTGGAGTTGCCGGCGATCGTGACAGGCTGGTGCATCGATTCCCGCGCCATCCGGCCGGGCGATCTATTTTTTGCGCTGCGCGGTCCGCATCATGACGGTCACGATTACGCGTCCGCAGCGGCGGCGGGCGGCGCAGTCGCGATCGTGGCGGATCGCGAGTTGGAGGTTCCCTGTCCGGTTATTCAGGTGCGCGATACCCGCGCCGCTCTGCAGAGAGTCGCTGCGCAGGCCAGAGTTCGATGGAACCGGAAGATCGTGGCGGTGACGGGGAGCGCGGGAAAAACCACGACGAAGGATGTGATCGCGGATATGCTGGCGGCGGAAATGCGAACGGCGAAGAGCGAAGGGAATCTCAACAATGAGATTGGGCTGCCGCTTTCCTTGCTGCGCATCGACGATGCGGCCCAGGTCGCCGTCGTCGAACTCGGCATGAATCACGCGCAGGAGATTGGGCGGCTTTCTGAGATCGCACGGCCGGATGTAGGCGTCGTGACGAACGTGGGGTACGCACATATTGAGAATTTCGATTCCATCGAAGGAATCGCGGCGGCGAAACGGGAGCTGATTGAATCGCTCGGCGCCGAAGGCGCCGCTGTGCTGAATGCCGACGATCCGCGCGTCGCGGCGATGCGGAGCGCTCATCAGGGGCGGACGATTCTCTACGGTCAATCCACGCAGGCCGATGTGCGTGCCGAGGACGTGGAATCGCCGATCGAAGGCCTTCGTTTCCGGGTTGGGCGAGTGAAATTCGAAAGCGGCCTGACGGGTCGGCACAATATCTCCAATATTCTCGCGGGAATCGCGGTCGCGGGGATCTACGGAATTGCACCGGACCGGCTCCGGGATCGCGTGGCGGCGCTGAGGCCTCCGAAAATGCGCGGGGAGCGCTGGAACATCCGGGGCATGACGATTTATAACGATTGCTACAACTCCAATCCCGACGCGGTGCGCGCCATGCTGGATGTCCTGAGGGACACTCCGGCTCGGCGGCGTATCGCCGTTCTGGGGGAGATGCGCGAACTCGGCCACTGGGCTGAGCTCTTGCACCGCGGCGTAGGCGAATACGCCGTCGAGTGCGGAGTAGATGTGCTCGTGGGGATACGCGGCGCTGCCTGTCACATGCTGGACGGGGCCAAGAACAAGGGCCTCGGGGCCAGCGCCGCCTTTTTTTTCGACGATCCTTCCGAGGCAGGCCGGCTGGTGCGCGCACTCGCGGAACCGGGCGACGCTATCCTTTTTAAGGGCTCCCGGGGAGTGCATGTGGAGCGGGCGCTCGAGGAGTTCCTTTATACTCCGAATGCGCCGGAGGGCCGCTGCTAGATGTTTTATTGGCTCTTTTACGAGAAGCTTTTTCACGTCTTCACTCCGTTCCGTGTATTTCAGTACGCGACGTTTCGTACGGGGATGGCGAGTCTCACCGCGCTCGGGCTCTCCCTCTCGCTGGGTCCCTGGATGATCGCGCGGCTGCGCGAATTTCAAATCGGGCAACACATTCGCGAAGACGGTCCGCCGTCGCATCTGAAAAAGGCCGGGACGCCGACAATGGGAGGGTTGCTGATCATTCTCTCGATTGTGGTGCCGACCCTGCTGTGGTCGAATCTCAGCGTGCCCTCCGTGTGGGTGGCGCTCGCGGCGCTGGTCAGCTTTGGCGCCGTGGGATTCTGGGACGATCTTTCGAAGGTGAGAAAGGCGCGCAATTTGGGGCTGACCGCGAAGCGGAAGTTCGCGGCCGAGATCGTCGCGGCGCTAATCGTAGGCCTATTGCTGCTGTGGATGAACGCGCGGGGAGCTTATTCGACCAGTATGAACGTGCCCTTTTTCAAGAATTTCAGACCGGACCTGCTGGTGGATGCGTGGCTCCACAATCCCTGGACGTATCCGTTCGCGTTTGTATTCTTTTTCGGATTTCTCATCCTGGTATTGGTGGGAGCGACCAACTCAGTGAATCTCACCGATGGTCTGGACGGCCTCGCCATCGGCCTGATGATCATCGCCTCGGGCGCGATGACCGCGCTTTCGTATCTCAGCGGACACGCGGATTTCGCCCGCTACTTAGAACTTTCCCGCACGCCCGGCGCGACCGAACTGACGATTTTTTGCGGTGCGATGACGGGCGCTTCGCTGGGATTCCTGTGGTACAACGCGCATCCGGCGGAGGTCTTCATGGGCGATGTCGGCTCGCTCGCACTGGGCGGTGGACTCGGGGTGGTCGCGGTGCTGCTGAAGCAGGAGATTCTGCTCCTGTTTATCGGCGGCGTGTTCGTGGTGGAGTGCCTTTCGGTAATCCTGCAAGTAGGCAGCTATAAACTGCGCGGCGGGAAGAGAATTTTCAAGATGGCTCCGTTGCATCACCATTTCGAGCAATTGGGATGGGCCGAGTCCAAAGTGATCGCGCGTTTCTGGATCGCGGGGCTGGTGATGGCGTTGTTCGCGCTGACGACTCTAAAGTTGAGATAGCGCTATCGAAATAACGAAGTTGCAATAACGTGTCCATGAAACTAGAGGGAGCGAAGGTGGTTGTGATAGGAATGGCGCGCAGCGGCGTGTCGGCGGCGGAGTTGCTCCGGTCGAAAGGGGCGCAGGTGCGCGCGGTGGACCAAAATCCCATGAGCGTCGACGGTCTTACGGTCGAGGCGCAAACGGCGTCGTCGCTCGCCGGCGCCGACCTTATCGTGCTCTCCCCCGGCGTGCCGGCCGATCTCGAGATCGTGGACGATCAACGCCGGAAAGGCGTGAAAGTCATCGGCGATCTTGAACTCGCGAGCTGGTTCCTGCGCGGCGAGATTATCGGCATTACGGGCTCGAACGGAAAGACAACCACGACGGCGTTGACCGGTCACATCTTAAAAGAGAGCGGCATCCCCGTACAAGTGGGAGGCAATATCGGCAAGCCGCCGGCCGCCATGGTGGCCGCGTCTCACGACGACCAGTGGAATGTGCTGGAGCTTTCCAGCTTTCAGCTTGAAACCACGGAGTCGTTTCGCGCGCACATCGGCGCGGCTCTCAATGTCACGCCGGATCATTTGGATCGACACCATACTTGGGAGCGCTATGCCGCCGCCAAGGGGAAGTTGTTCGTCAACCAGCGCGCGGACGATTTCGCGGTGCTGAATGCAGACGACTCCGCGTGCCGCGGTTATGCGGATGCCTGCAAAGGGACGCCGGTATGGTTCAGCTCGACGCAGGAAGTATCGCCGGGGGCTTACCTGAGAGAAGGCCGCATATTTCTTGATCGTGAGCCGCTGATGCAAGCGTCCGAGGTTCCCTTGCGCGGTCTGCACAACCTGGAGAACACGATGGCCGCGGCCGCGATGGCGGGGCTGACGGGGGCCACTCATGCGCAGATCCGCGCGGCCGTGATGACCTTCCCGGGGGTGGAGCATCGCCTGGAGTTCGTGCGCGAAATCGGTGGCGTGGCGTGGTATAACGATTCGAAAGCGACCAACGTCGACGCGACCTTGAAGGCGATCGCGGCGTTTGACGGAGGATTATGGGTGATCCTCGGCGGCAAGGACAAAAATAGCGATTATGCGCCGCTGGCCGCGCCCCTTCGCGAAAGGGCGCGCGGTGTTCTGCTGATTGGGGCGGCTGCGGATAAGATCGAAGCACAGCTGTCCGTTGCCGGTCTATCGCGGAACGGCGATACCGCGCTTCTGACCTGCGGAAGGCTCGAGGCTGCGGTCGCCATGGCGCGCAGCCTGGCGAAATCGGGAGAGACCGTTTTGCTGGCGCCCGCCTGCGCGAGCTTCGACCAGTTTGAAAATTTCGAGCATCGCGGCCGTGAATTCAAGCGGCTGGTGCGAGCACTTTAGGGGGGATCAGTGGCGCGCTTAAAGACAGACTGGATCCTGTTTCTCACGATCGTCGCGATGGTGGGCTTCGGCCTGGTCATGCTGTACAGCGCATCGAGCGCGGTCGCCGAGCTGCGCTATCACGTCGCGCCGTATTACTTTGTCGTGCGGCAGGTCGGATGGGCGGCGCTTTCGTTTATGGTGCTGATGTACTTTAAGCGCACCGATTATCGCCGCATGAACAGCCCGACATGGGCGTTCTCCGGCCTGGGAATCGTGTTGACGCTGCTGGTGCTGGTGTATTTCGCCGATCCACGGCAGCACCGCTGGTTCAAGATCGCGGGCATCGGATCGTTCCAACCCTCGGAATTCGCCAAGCCCGCGCTGATCTTGTTTCTGGCGTACTTCATCGCGCGGCGCGCCCATATTATCAATGATCGCCGGACGCTGAAGCAGGCCCTGGTAGCGATCCTCATGCTGGCCTTCATGGTGGTCGTCGCGGACCTCGGGACCGCGCTGGTGCCGGTGATCACCGCCGTGCTGGTGTTCTGGATCGCGGGACTGGAAGGGCGCTACATGGCGCGTATTGTCGCGATCGGCGTTCTACTCGTCGCCGTAGCGATCGGTTCGAAAGGATATCGGCTGGGCCGCGTCATTGCTTACGTCGATCCGGATTATTCGAAGCTCGAAATGGTCGATCCGCACGGCGTCGTCAAATCGTACATCCAGCGATCCACCAGCGTGCGCGATGCGAGCTATCAACCGAGGCAATCGAAGATCGCCGTCGGTACGGGAGGGATTTTCGGTGTCGGCTTAATGCAGGGCAAACAGAAACTGATGTTCCTGCCGGACGCCCACACGGATTTTATCTACGCCACTGTGGGAGAGGAACTCGGGTTGTGGGGCGCCACGGCGGTGATCATCGGGTTTCTGGTCATTCTGTGGCGCGGCGCGCGATTGTTCGTGCTGGCGCGCGATGACTTTGGAAAATATCTCGCCCTGGGAGTGACGCTCTCGGTGGTGGCGCAGGCGTTCATTAACATGAGTGTGGTGCTCGACATGGCGCCCACCAAGGGATTCCCCCTTCCCCTGATCAGCTTCGGCGGCAGTTCATTACTGAGCACGCTCACCTCGCTCGGCATGCTTTTGAGTGTCAGCGAGCACGAGGGCTGACAGTGGCATTCACGTTTGTCATGGCTGGCGGCGGCAGCGGCGGACATGTGGTTCCCGCGTTGGCCGTGGCGCGCGAATTGCGTGCGGACGGTCATCACTGCGTGTTCGTCGGTGTGCGTCGCGGAATGGAAGCGAAGCTGGTGCCTGCGGAAGGTTTTCCGATCGAGTGGATCGAAACCGGAGCGTTGAAACGGGTCGGCTGGAGGCAGATGTTGGCGACGCTCGCCGGATTGCCCGACGGGGTGTGGCAGGCCGCGAGGATACTCGATCGCGTTCGTCCGAACGCTATCTTTTCCATGGGCGGGTATGTCGCGGCACCCGTGCTGCTGGCCGCGCTATGGAAACGCATCCCCGTGGCGATGATGGAACCCAACGCTGTCCCTGGATTCACGCATCGTCATCTGGCGCGTTACGCCGCGCGCGCGCTGGTGAGCTTCGAGGAAACGGCGCGTTGGTTCCCGCGCGGACGCACCGAGGTCACCGGCCTCCCGATTCGCGAAGGGTTTTTTGCGGTGCCGGCGAAACGGCCGGCCGCGGTGGTGACCGTGTTGATCACCGGGGGTAGCCAGGGTTCACGAACGCTCAATCGCGCGGCCGAGGAGAGTTGGCCGCTGTGGAAGAAAGGTTCTGTTCGACTGCTTCATCAAACGGGAGCCGCCATGTATGAGGAACTGGCTCCACGCTTTCACGCCAGCGGCGTCGAAGGTGAAATGTTTCCGTTCCTGTCCGACATGCCGCGCGCCTTCGCGGAGGCGGACATCGTCGTGAGCCGGGCGGGGATGGGGGCCGTGAGCGAACTGGCCGCCGCGGGCAAGCCTTCTATTCTGGTGCCGTTTCCCGGCGCGAGCGACGATCACCAGTTGCAAAACGCCCGGGCGATGGAGAAGGCCGGCGCCGCGCGCCTGGTTGTGGACGCGGAAATGACCGGCCCGCGGTTGGTGAAAGAGGTTTCGCAGCTGACTGCGGATGCTGTCGCCTCACAGAAGATGGGCGCCGCGGCACGCGCCTTCGCCAAGCCCGGCGCGGCCCGTCGGGCGGCCGACATATTGGAAGGCTTGGCATTGGGAAATCCCGCGTCTTTGAAAATGGGGATTGACACGCGTTCGGAAAGCCGAAACAATACTTAATTAAAATGTTTTTCAAGCGCCAGCCCGTCCACTTCGTCGGAATCGGCGGAATTGGCATGAGCGGACTTGCCGAAGTTCTGCTGGAGTTGGGCTACCCTGTCACGGGTTCGGACTTGAAACCCACTCCAATTACGGATCGCCTTGCCGCCCGCGGAGCCGTCATTTTTGAAGGGCATGCGGCAGCCAACCTGGGCGGCGCAAAGGCCGTCGTCGTCAGCTCGGCTGTGCGCGCCGATAATCCCGAGCTCCTCGAAGCGCGGCGGCGTAACCTTCCGGTGATCCCTCGCGGAGAGTTGCTGGCCGAGCTGATGCGCCAGAAGTTCGGCATCGCTGTCGCCGGCAGCCACGGAAAAACCACGACGACCTCGATGATTGCGGCGGTGCTGAGCCACGCCAATCTCGATCCCACCATCGTCGTTGGCGGCCGCGTCGGGATGATGGGCGGCGCTAACGCGCGTCTCGGGCGCAGCGACTATCTCGTCGTGGAAAGCGACGAAAGCGATGGATCGTTTCTGAAGCTGGCCCCCATTCTCGCGGTGGTCACCAACATCGATCGCGAGCACCTGGACCACTACACGGGCATCGAAGAAATCCGGCGGGCGTTCGCTGATTTCATCGGCAAAGTTCCGTTCTATGGCGCGGCTATCCTGTGCCTGGACGATGAAAACATCCAGCGGATTCTCCCCTCGTTGAATCGCCGCGTGATCACCTATGGGGCGAGCGCGCAAGCCGACGTGCGGGTCACGCACTCCAACACGGGTCACATGGCCAGCGAGTTTCACCTGATCGCCGGCGACCGCGACCTCGGCTGCTTCCGGCTTCCCATTCCTGGCGCCCACAATATCCTGAACGCCGCCGCCGCCGTCGCGATTGGGCTGGAACTGGAGATTCCGCTCGAAACGATTCGCGAGGCCTTGGCCGGTTTCAGCGGCGTGGATCGCCGCTTCCAGGTGAAGGGAACCGTCAGGGGCATTACCGTGGTGGACGATTACGGCCATCATCCGACCGAGATCCGCGCCACGCTCTCGGCCGCCCGAGCCTGCAAATTTCGCAATGTGCACGTGTTATTTCAGCCGCACCGCTACACCCGGACGCAAGCCCTGCTCGACGATTTCGCGCGCGCGTTCCATCAGGCGGATACCGTGTATGTGACCGACATTTACGCCGCCTCGGAGCGCCCGATCGAGGGTGTTACCTCCGAGGCGCTTGTGGAAAAGCTAGTCGCCTACGGACATCGCGGTGCGCACTATGCCGGGTCGCTCGAACAGGGCATGGCGTCGGTTCTCGCGGCGGCGTCTTCCGGAGACGTCATCGTGACCTTGGGCGCCGGCAGCGTTTCGCAGGCCGGCGACCGGATTCTGGCGCGGCTCGGAAGGGATGAATAGCGTGGCGCGACGGCCCTACGAGGATGACGGCAAAGACGACGGAATGCTTCCCCCGATGGACCCGGGAAGCGATGCCGTACTCCGGTCGCGGCCGCGCGTGCGCGGCGTTGCTCCGGCTTCCTCGCCGGTTTCGCGCGGGAAGATCGTACTGCGCGTCCTGGGGGCAGTCGCTGTGCTCGGCACCGGGCTCTACGGATTTCATCGTGTCGAGCAATTCCTGATCCGCGATCCGCGATTCGCTTTGAACGGGACGGACGGCGCGACTTCGACTCTGGAGATTCGCGGTGCTTCGCACGTTTCGGTAGGCGCGCTCGAAGCGGCGTTTCGGGAGGATTCCGGGCGCAGCGTGTATTTAATGCCCTTGGCCGACCGGCGCGCGGCGCTTCGCAACGTGAATTGGGTAAAGGACGCGGCGGTGGCCCGCGCGTGGCCCAACCGGATTCTGGTCCAAGTATCCGAGCGCGATACCTGTGGCCTTCGTCACGCTGGCGCCTTCGCGCTTCGGTCTGATCGACGAGGACGGCGTGATTCTTCCGCCCGCGCCGGATCGCTTTCATTTGCCCGTGCTGACCGGCGTCGCGTTTGAATGATTCCGTCGGGGACCGCAGAAAGCGCGTCCGTCGTATGACGAGTCTCATGGCGAGCCTCGGCGCGGCGGGAGCCGACATCGCGGAGGTGGACGTCTCCGATGCCAGCAATCTCAAGGTGAAGCAGCCTTCCGGCGGACGAATGGTGACCCTTTTGCTAGGCGAACGGAATTTCGCCGTCCGTTATCAGAATTTCGTGACTCACTTTAGCGAGATCCGCCAGAAGCTGCCGGGGGCGGCGACGCTCGACCTGCGCCTGGAGGATCGCATCACGGTGGTTGACCAATGAGTGGATCAGTAAAGTCCAAGAATAAGCACGCACCCTTGGCGGTCGGCGTGGATGCGGGCGCGTCCCGCACGCGCTGTCGTGGTCTGCCTGCTGGAGAACGGCGGCCTGCGTTATCTGTCGCACGGCCTCGCGCCGGCCGCTGGCTGGTCGAAAGGCCGCATCATCGATCAGGGTGCCGTGGCGGAGTCCATTCACGCCGCCGTGGTCGATGCCGAACGCGGCGCCGGTGTTCCCGTGGATTCCGCGACGCTCGGCGTCGGCGGCATGGAAGTGCGGGGAGCGCAGAGCCGCGGCCTGTATGAATTCGGCCGTTCGCATGAAGTGGACGTCGAGGATCTGGCCTACGCCGTTTCGCTCGCCTCCGAAGTTCGCCTGGAACGCGGGCGCATGCTGCTGCACGCGCTGCCTCAGGATTTTACGCTCGATGGCCGTGCCGGCTTTCGCAAGCCGGAAAGAAGCGTATGCACGCGTCTGGAGGCGCATGTTCACATCGTCACGACGGATGCGGGGGAACATCACGCCTTGGTCGCCGCCGCGCACATGGCGCATCTGGCCGTCGAGGAAACGGTTTTTGAACCGATGGCTGCCGCCTACGCCTGCCTGCGGCCCGAAGCCCGCGCTCGCGGCGCCGCGCTGGTCGATTTCGGATTGAACTCCACGGATCTCGTGGTGTACGACGGCGACGCGCTCCTGCTGGCCGCCAGCATTCCCGTGTGGGCCGACCACATGACCCGCGATATCGCGAGCATCTTCAAGGCGGCCTACGAGGACGCCGAGTGCCTGAAGCAGGAATATGGATGCGCCCTGTTGGGACTGACCTCCGATTCGACGCTGATCGAGGTTCCATCTCCCGAAGGACGTCCCTCGCGCGAAGCCCGCCGCAGCGAATTGATTGAGATTCTGGAAGCCCGCGCCGAAGAGGTTTTCCTGTACGTGCGTACCGAGTTGCAACGTGTCGGCATGGAAAAGACACTGTACGAAGGAATTCTGCTTTCGGGAGGCGGCGCGCTTCTTCCCGGGATGTGCGATATGGCCGAGCGCATCTTGAATTGCCAGGCGGCCAACGGCCTGGCCACGGAGGAGGACATCGGCGGCTGGCCGGACGAATTGAAAACGCCCGTGTGGACGACCGCCGCCGGCCTCGCGATGTATTCCGCGAAGTTGAAACTCCATCGGCCCGCCCGGCGCCACGCGGGAGGGCTCATGGGTCTGGTTTTGAAATAACGGTTTTGAAAGAGCTCGCTTTTAAGGAGGATCGACATGGCGCTGGACGCATTAAAGTTCGTGATGGAAGAAGACCCGGAACCGCGCACGAAGATTCGCGTTCTCGGCGTCGGTGGCGGCGGATCGAACGCCGTTGCTCGCATGCTGAATGAAGGATTGAGCGGCGTCGAGTTCTGTGTGCTGAACACGGACGCCCAGGCGCTGGCCGCCTCTCCGGTCCCGCAGCGGCTCGCGATTGGATCCAAAATCACGAGCGGCCTGGGAGCGGGTTCCGATCCTTCCGTGGGGCGTCAGGCAGCGCTCGAAGACACCGAACGCATCATTGATCTGCTGGAAGGCGCCGACATGGTGTTCGTCACGGCTGGCCTGGGCGGCGGCACCGGCACGGGTGCGGCTCCCGTCGTGGCGTCTCTGGCAAAAGAACTCGGTGCGCTCACTGTTGCCGTCGTCACCAAGCCTTTCGGCTTCGAAGGCCCCCGGCGGCGCAAGCAGGCCGAGCAGGGCCTGGCGGAACTCGCGGCCGTTGTCGATACGGTGATCACCATTCAGAATGATCAGCTCCTCGATCTGGTTCCCAAGGGCACCAGTTTCTTCGAGGCGTTCCACGCTGCCGACGATGTCCTCCGCCAGGCGGTGCAGGGGATTAGCGATATCATCACCACGCCCGGGTTGATCAATCGCGATTTCTCCGACATCCGCGCGATCATGAGCGGCATGGGGTACGCGATGATGGGCACCGCGTCGGCAACGGGCGAAGACGCCTGCGTCTTGGCCGCGCGCAAGGCCATCAGTTCCCCGTTGATGGATTCCGGGGGTGTGCGCGGCGCCCGCGGCGTGCTGATCAACATCACGGCCTCGAGCCGGCTGGGTCTGCACGAAGTCAACGACGCGTGCACGCTGATCGGCGAAGCCACCGAGAATGACGACGTACAGGTGAACTTCGGCGTCGTGCTCGACGAGTCCATGGAGGACGAAGTCAAGATTACGGTCATCGCCACGGGTTTTGTCCGCGAGAACTTACCGCGCATCGAGCGCCGCGCGCCGCGCGCTTCCGCAGTTGCGTCGTACGAAGCCGCGTCGAACGAAGCCACATCAGCCCAAGCCGTGCCGTACGAACCCGTGCCCGCGCCGGAACCCGCCACCGTTACCGAGCCCGAGCCCGAACCGATGATGCACGCCGAAGCGCAGCATACGGCCCCGCCTGCCGAAGCCATCGAGGAGGAGCCTTCGGCCGCGATGGCCGCCGCGGCGAATGCAGCTAGGGCGAGCGGGAACCCGCTTCATGGAAACGCCGACAGCCTGTTCGAAGATCTCGAGGTGCCCGCGATCATGCGGCGATCCAGAAGGCTGATTCAGTAAGGAAAACCGGTTCCGCCCGCGCTCATCCGAGGAGTTGCAACACCACGCTTCGCCGCATCGGCGACGAGCGATGCTCGAAAAGATAGATTCCCTGCCACGTCCCAAGCGCCAGGCGACCTGCGGTCACGGGAATCGAAAGGGACGTCTGCGTGAGCGCCGCGCGGATGTGCGACGGCATGTCGTCGGGGCCTTCACTGGTGTGCCGGTAGTTCCGATCGTCTTCCGGGACGAGCCTCTCGAAGAACTCCGCTAGATCCAGTGTCACATCCGGATCGGCATTCTCCTGGATCACGAGCGATGCCGATGTGTGTTGGACGAACACGGTGAGGAGGCCATCTTTCGCGCCGGTTTCTTGAATCCAGCGCGCGACCTCGCGCGTGATCGGATGCAGACCCTTGCCGTGCGTCGGAATCACGATACTGGACGAGAAGATCTGCATCGGGATTTCGCCGCTGGCGCCGGTGCGATACTCTGCCGTGACGTTTTCGCCGCGTCACTCCACCGTGACACTCTTCGGCGCGTCACTCCACCGTGACGCTTTTCGCAAGGTTGCGCGGTTGATCTACATCACACCCACGCCTTACGGCAATGTGATACGCCAGCATTTGCAGCGGAATCACCTCGATAATCGGCAGGAGCAGGTCGCTGGTGGTTCCCACCGGAATTACGTAGTCCGCGACTTTTCCCACTTCCGTGTCGCCTTCGCAAACCACCGCCACCACCAGCCCTCCGCGAGCCTTCACCTCCTGGATGTTGGAGAGCGTCTTTTCGTACAGCGCGTTGCTTTGCTCGTTGTCGCCATCGCGTGTCGCGATCACCACGGTCGGCAGATTCTCGTCGATCAGAGCGTTGGGCCCGTGTTTCATCTCGCCCGCGGGATAGCCTTCGGCGTGAATGTAGGAGATCTCCTTCAACTTGAGCGCGCCTTCGAGCGCGATTGGGAAATGGATGCCGCGCCCGAGGTAAAGAAAATCCGGTGCGCGGAACAGGACTTTTGTTAACTCGTCGTAAATCGCGTCGCGGCGTAATACTTCTTCGAGTTGCGCCGGAAGCTTCAGGAGCTGATCCACCAATTTCATCGATTGCGCCGCATCCAGGTTCTCGCGCGCTTGTCCCAGATACATTCCCATCAGGAAGAGCGCTGTCAGCTGGCAGGTGAATGCCTTCGTGGAAGCGACGCCGATCTCGGGACCCGCGTGGGTGATCAGCGTACCCGAAGCCTCTCGCGTGATCATGGACCCCACCACGTTGCAGATGGCGAGCGTCTTCGAACGCTTTAGCCGCGCTTCCCGCTGGGCGGCCAGCGTATCGGCCGTTTCGCCCGATTGCGAGATCACGATCGTCAGTGTATCGGGCCCGACGATCGGATCGCGATAGCGGAACTCACTGCCGTAGTCGACTTCGACGGGAATCCGCGCTAGCCGCTCGATCATGAACTTGCCGGCCAGCGCCGCATGCCAGCTGGTGCCGCAGGCGACGATGCGAATCTGGCGGAATTCTTTGAACTCCTTGGCCGAAATATCCATTTCATCGAGAAAAATGCGTCCCGACTCCTGGCCCACCCGTCCGAGCGTCGTGTCCCGGACGGCGCGCGGCTGCTCAAAAATCTCCTTGAGCATGAAATGCTTGTACCCGCCTTTTTCCGCCATGATCGGGTCCCATAGGATGTGCGAAACCTGGCGCTTCACGGGCCTGCCGCTGAAGTCCGTAAGGTGCACCCCGTCGCGCGTCAGCACCGCGACGTCGCCGTCGGCCAGAAAGAACATGTCGCGCGTATGACTGAGGATCGCCGGAACGTCCGACGCCACGAAATATTCCCCGTCGCCCAGTCCCACCACGACCGGCGGCCCGGACCTCGCCGCGACGATCTTGTTCGGATCTTTGGAGGAAATGACGCTCAGCGCGAATACGCCCGTGAGCTTGCGCACCGCGTCCCGCACGGCGTTCTCCAGGTTACCCTCGAAGTACTTTTCCACCAGGTGCGCGATCACCTCCGTGTCCGTCTCCGTGACGAACTTGTGGCCCTCGGCGGTCAGCTCATGTTTCAACTGCAGGTAATTTTCGACGATGCCGTTATGCACCACCACGATATCGCCGTGGCAATCCTTATGCGGATGCGCATTTTCCTCGGTGGGGCGTCCGTGCGTGGCCCAGCGCGTGTGTCCGATGCCGTACGGTCCATCGACCGGATTCAGCCGGAGCACGTCTTCCAGGTTGCGCAGCTTCCCCGAGGCGCGCCGCACCGACAGGCCGTCGCCATTTTCGAGCACGGCGAGACCGGCGGAATCATAACCGCGGTACTCCAGCCGCCTCAAGCCATCGATAATGATAGGGACCGCCTGGCGCGGCCCGATATAACCGACAATTCCACACATGTTCCCGTCCTGTCAGTCCACGAATTCGACGCGATAGTCCTCTATCACGGGATTGGCAAGCACATCGCGGGCGATCTGATCGATCTCCTCGCGAATCTGTTCCTCGCCGGCTCCGGCGGAGACTTCGAGGTCGAAAAACTTGCCCTGCCGCACGCCGGCGATGGTCTTATGCCCCAGCCCATTCAGCGCTCCGCAGATCGTTTGACCTTGAGGATCGAGCACGGTGGGCTTGAAGGAAACGAATACGCGAGCCTTCATATCTCTACTGTAGTGGAATTCGGCGGGAGGGGCCAGAAACTGCACAGTGCCGTGGGATGATGACAGGCGCTAAAATGCTAGTCACTTCCATGACCGATCTCATCCCTCCTGAACTCATCACCGTCGTGGCCGTAATGAAGGCCAAGCCTGGCAAGGAAGATGCCCTCCGCGCCGCTGCGCTCTCCCTCGTCGAGCCCACGCGCCGGGAGGAGGGCTGCGTCCAATATGACATGCATGTGCACTTGGTCGATCCGGCGTGGTTGGTTTTCTATGAAAACTGGACCTCCGTCGAACATCTGGAACGCCACGGAGCCTCGCCGCACTTGACGGCATTTCGCGCGCTCGCCGCCGATTTGCTCGAAACCTCGCGCGTCGAAAGATATCGCCGTATCGCTTAGCAGCGGGCGAGTCGGCTTGCATGCCTTCTGATGTGGCGCGGGCCGCCAGGCCTGCCGAGCCGAGAGTCATCTCGGCTTTTCCCGCCTACTGAAGAAACACCACGTGCTTGATGTAATCCATGTTGGGGAAGTGCGGAATCAGGTACGCGTTGGTGCCTTCCTCCAGGCGCCCCGGATCGATTTCCTTCCCCTCGGGCCGCAATTCGCCATAGCCCGCGTACAGCTTATCGACGACGTTCATCCCGTCCACGACTTTTGCGAAGGGTACGAATCCCTCCGCGTCCAGTTTCGTGTTATCCCCCAGATTGATGAAGATTTCGGTCGCGCGCGTGTTCGGCCCGGACTGCGCGAACGTCAGCGTGCCCCGCACGTTCTTCTCCTTCGGCGGATCGTCCAATATGAAAAATTTGCGCCACTTGTCGTGGACGTCGTAGTCCCTGTGCACGCCGAACTGTGCCACGAATCCCGGCACTACCCGGAAGAATCGGCCTTCGTCGAAATAGCGCATACGGACCAGCTCGTGGAATCGATCGACGCCGCGCGGCGCCCATGCCCGATTCGCCTCCACCACCACGTCCCCCTGCGAGGTCTCGAATTTGACCCGAAAAACTTCAGGAACCACTATCTTTTCGGGTTGTTTTTGGCACCCGGCCGCGTTCAGCGCGAGTACCGCGACGCTCCATGTGACGCAATCTCTCCAGCGCCGGCCCGGCATGCCGCAATTATCGCCGAGCCTTGCTTGTTTTCTCAACGCCTGTTTTCTCAAATCGCGTCGAGAACCCTTGCACCCCGCCTCTCTTTCCGGCTCTAATGATCTGTAGGAGTTCTCCGCCATCTTTAAACTCTCGGTATTGGCCTCGTCGAGTTCCGGCAATTCCACTCTGGTTGCCACCGAGCGCACGCGTCTCCTCATCGACGCGGGACTTTCTCGCAAGGAAACGTTCGAACGGCTCAGGGCCATCGACGTCGCGCCGGAAACGCTCACGGCGATCCTGATCACCCACGAGCATAGCGATCATATCGCAGGTCTCCAGGTGATCGCCAAGAAGCTCGACATTCCGGTCTACGTCTCGCGCCTCACCGCGCCCGCCATCCCTTGGCCGGAAGATTTCGTGCCCAAGATCGAATCCTTCGCCGCCGGTTCCAGCTTTCCCATCGGCGATATCGATGTCACCAGCTTCACGATTCCCCATGACGCCGTCGATCCCGTCGGCTTCACCTTCCGCTCGCAGGGAATCAAGATCGCCATTGCGACCGACCTCGGCTACATGCCCGATTCCGTGCGCTTTCACTTGCGCGATACCAACATCATGTTGCTCGAATCCAATCACGCTCTTGAAATGCTCAAGGTGGGCCCGTATCCCTGGTCGATCAAACAGCGCATCATGGGGCGCATGGGACATTTATCCAATGACGTAGCCTGTGCGTTCATTAAAAACGATCTCGATACGAGTATCTCAACGCTGATCCTTGGGCATCTCAGCGCGCAGAATAATCATCCGGCCCTCGTCGAACAGTGCGCTCACGAGGCCCTGACGGGGCGGCGCCTGTTCACGGAGCTGGTGGTCGCAGAACCCAATCTCCCGATAGGACCGTTCGTTCTATAAAAAATGATCCCTCGATACACCCGGCCTGAAATGGGCCGCATCTTCAGCGATGAAAACCGCTTCGCCCAGTGGCTTGCCGTGGAACTGGCCGCGAGCGAAGCGCTCTCGGAAACGGGTGAAGTACCCTCCGCGGCGGCCCGCGCTTTGCGCGAGCACGCTGCTTTCGACGTAGCCCGCATCCACGAGATCGAACGCGAGGTGAAGCACGACGTCATTGCCTTCACCACCGCTGTTGCCGAGACCATGGCATCCGCGGGTCACGCGGACGCTTCCAGATGGCTGCACTTCGGCCTCACTTCGAACGACGTGGTCGATACCGCGCAGGCTTTGGTGCTGAAGCAGGCTTCTGCCCAGGTGCGGCTGGGAATCGTCGCCCTGCTCGATTGTCTCAAGCGCCGCGCGATCGAATTCAAACACACCGTGCAGATCGGGCGCACGCACGGCATCCACGCGGAGCCGATTACCTTCGGTTTGAAGATCGCTCTTTGGTATGACGAGATGTCGCGCGGCCTCACACGCTTCGATGCCGCCGCCGAGGATCTGCGCGTGGGGAAAATCTCCGGCGCCGTCGGCGCTTTTGGCCACATCGGTCCCGCGGCGGAAGAAAAAATCTGCCAGCGCCTCGGCCTGCGGCCCGCGCCCATTGCCTCGCAGGTGATCGCCCGGGACCGCCACGCGGCATGGGTCTCTTCGCTGGCGCTCATCGCGGCCACTCTTGAGAAAATCGCACTCGAAATCCGCCATCTCCAGCGCACCGAGGTTCGCGAAGCGGAAGAGCCGTTCACTGCGGGCCAAAAAGGTTCCTCCGCCATGCCGCACAAGCGCAATCCCGTCACCGCCGAACAAATCTGCGGTCTGGCGCGCATCCTCCGCGGTAACGTGAACGCCGCCATCGAGGACATCGCGCTGTGGCATGAGCGCGACATTTCCCACTCGTCGGTCGAGCGCGTAATCCTCGCCGATTCCGCTATCCTAGCCGACTACATGCTTGCCAAAACACTGTGGCTTGTCGACGGCATGCGCGTCTATCCCGAACGCATGCTCCGGAATCTGGAGAGCACCAAGGGATTGGTCTTCTCCGGCCAGCTCCTGCTCGATCTGGCGGCCGCTGGAATGCTCCGCGAACAGGCATATCGCTTAGTGCAGACCCACGCCATGCGGGCCTGGGAAGAGGGTGGCGATTTTCGCGCGATCGTGGAGCATGACCAAGAAGTTCTTTCTTATCTGTCCATTGAAAAGATTAATGAGGCGTTTTCTGTGGCTCGCCACCTGTCCCACGTCGACGCAATCTTCCAGCGTGTATTCCCACAAGCCTGTTGAATTCACGGGGTTATAGGCCCTCTAGGGCCCCGCGTAAAAATCGTCGGGTCGAAATTCGACGCTTCTGGGTTAAACTGTTCTTAGCAGTTTTGCAATGTTGTTTAAGAAAATGCGTCGTTTGCCACGTAGCTTCGATTACGACCTCGCCCGGGTTCTTCTGGTCGATGACGACCCGGCGTCACGAATTACGCTGAAGACCGTCCTTGAAGCCAGCGGATACAACGTCGACTCGGCCGCCAGCGCGGCGGAAGCAGTCGGCAAGCTGGAAGAAGGAACGTACGAATTGGTGTTGAGCGGATTAGACTTAGAGTCTCCCGATGCCGGCCTCAAGGTTCTCGCGCAGGCTCGCAACATGGACTACAAGCCGGCCACTGCTCTTCTCAAGACCTACCAGGCTTCGAAGACGCTTCCCTCTCGTCGGCTAAGTTCGATCCTGATCAAGCCTGAGGACATACCCGGTTTGCTCAGTAAGGTTGCCGGTCTTATCAGCGAACGTGCTACACGCCGCATGGAGCGCGAATTGCGCCTCGCCGGCGTCTAGTCCGCCTCTATTCGCATCACTTTTTATTGTATTTACTTGTACTTTGTAAGTGCATCGCGTCCGCCTTTAGCCGAGTTGTACGACTACATCTTCCAATCGCTCCAACGCACCCTTGAAAAAGTGATCCTCCGCTTCCACCAGGATCATTCGCTTCGGCTCGGGGAGCTTTCCGACCGTTGTTTGTAAATCCTCCACCGCTCCAAATTCGTCGTGAGTGCTTTGGATAAAGATGCGCGGCGTTACGCAGCCTTCCAGGTTGGACGTGTTCCGGTAAGCCGTCGGAAAACCAGCGGCGATGATCCGGCTTGCCACGGCCCGTGAATCGCCGCCGCATCCCAGGCGCAGCGCGACCCTCGAACCGAATGAAAAGCCCGCGAGCGTATAGGGCAGATCCGCGTACCGCCCGCGGAGATACGCCAGCGCTGCACGCGCGTCCTCCAGTTCACCCTCGCCCTGTGCGTACGAACCAACGCTCAGGTTGACCCCCCGGTAGTTAAACCGCAGGACCGCGTGGCCGGTCCGCCGCAGCCCACGCGCGATCCGGTAGACGACCTTATTGTGCATGGTCCCGCCGTGCTGCGGATGCGGATGGCACACCAGCGCCACCCCTCGGGGAGCGCCGTCCTCGGGTTCTTCGAGGAGAGCTTCCAGCCGGCCTACGGGCCCAGCCAAAAATAGGCTTTCGATTCTCCTCGGCACGAATTTATGGTCTTCCTGGCCCTTCTTCTAGTTGGTCCGATAATTCGTAAACTGCATATCGATGCCAAAGTCGGAGCCGTTCAGCAGCGCGATGATTTCCTGCAAGGAATCCCGATCTTTCCCGGAGACGCGGACGAAATCGCCTTGAATGGAAGCCTGGACTTTTTTCTTGCTGTCCTTGATGGCCTTGACGATCTCCTTGGCCTTTTCGATCGCGATTCCTTGTTGCATCGTCACTTCCTGGCGCACGGTCGATCCAGCCGCCGGCAGAATCGGCCCGTACGACATTCCTTTCAGGGGAACTTTACGCTTAACCAGCTTGCTCTGCAGGATATCGGTCACCGCTCGCAGCGTAAACTCGTCTCTGCTGTGCAGGATCAGCTTGCTATCCTTCTCGTTCAGTTCGATCGACGACTTGGAATCCTTCAAGTCGTAGCGCTGCAGAATCTCCTTCAGCGCCTGTTGCACGGCGTTGCTGACTTCCGGCAACTCAATTTTGGATACGATGTCGAAGCTATTGTCTGGCATAGAAAGATTGTGCCTTCATTCTAATCTTGGTGCTGGCCCCTGGATCTCTTACCGCCCGCGCAACGCGATCAAAACCTTCTCCGCGATCTCCTCGAAGAACTTCGGCAGGGCCGCATCCAACTGGCGCGCGACTTCGGCGGCAATCCGTTCGCGATCCTCGGCCGGTGTGCGCGCCGCTTGCGCCAGTTGCACCTGCTCCCGCACGGCTTCGAGGAAGGCCGTCGCCTCAAACGGCTTGCGAATGATCGCGTCGCAGCCGGCGCGCCGCCCTTCGTCTTCGTCTAACGGATCGAGGAGTCCCGCTGTCAGGATCAGGCGAACCCGGCGCTTCTGTTTCTTTAGTTGCCGGCATAGATCCAGACCGCTGCAGCCAGGGAGGAACGCATCCGCCACGATCACGTCCGGATCTATGTTGGTAAGCAGCTTCAGCGCCGCCGTGCCGTCGGCCACGCACACGACCGCGTAGCCTTCGTCCTCGAGAATTCGTTCTCCCATGCGGCGCGCGTGCGGACTGCGGTCCGCCAAAAGAATCGCGCTCATGCGATTTTATTTCTTCGTCTGATTGGCCGGAGCGGGAGTCTCTAATCCGGCCGCCGCGCTACGCGCGTCAGGCTGCGTGTCGAGCGCCGAAGTTCCCGTCACCGGCGCGACCGTCACGTCGCCGGTGAATCCAGCGGTTTCGGTCGGAACCGGAACGTTCTCCGGAATGGCTCTCTTGGGAGGATCCATCGTGGGTTGCCCGCTTTTCGCCGCCGAGCTCACGTCCGGCCCCCGCTTGATAAGACCCATGCTCTGATGCATCCAGCCCGGCTTCACATGGTTCGCGGCTTCATACTTCATGCGCGCCACCGCCGCGGGATCGGCCTCCGGCACCGGAAGTTCCATTTCCTGCAGCTTTTTCCTGGCCAGTTCCGCGAAAGTGCTCAGCGGGTAATCGCGGACGATCTTGGCGTACGCGTCGCCAGCCTTCCCGCGAAAACGCGGGCCCATGCGTGTGTAGGCATCGCCTTCCTCCCACAGCGCCTCGGCGGCCCTGCTGTAGAGCGGATACTGCCCCACCAGTCCGTTCAGCCGGTTGGCGGCCGCCGCGAACGATCCCTTGTGGTGATAGTAATCGGCCGCCGCCATTTCGGCCTCCGCCAGCACTTCCTGGATTTCGCGCACCTTTTGCTCGGCGCCCCGCGCGTACTTTGAGTTGGGGTACTGGATCAGCATCTGGCGGCATTCCTGTTCGGCCCGCAGCGCATTGTTCGGATCGCGATCCGCTTTATCCATCTGGTTATAGTGGATATCGCAGATCTTCGATTGCGATTCGGCCGCTTCCTCCATGGTCGGGTAGAACAGGATGAAGTCTTTGTACTCCGCCTCGGCCTGCGCCATACCCTCGGCGCCGGACTGCCGGAACCAGCTATCGGCGATCGCCAGTTTGGCCTTGGCCAGGTATTCGCTCGAATCGTAAGTATTGATGAGCGTGTTCAGCGTCAGCCGCGCGGTCTCATAGCGGCCGTGCTCGATATCCTTGACGGCTTTGTCGAACAGAACCTTGTCCGGCTGTTGCGTTTCCTTGGTGATCGGGTTTTCATACGCCTTGCGGCGAAACCCGCAGGAGGTCGCGACGAGCGCCGTCAACACCAATACCACGGCCGCATCCGCCGCCCTGCTCTTTGTCACCCGCCAGCCTTTGACTACTGAATACATAATGGCAGTTCCTTGTTGTGATTCCTTGACTGATGGCAATCCCTTGACTATACCCGAACTGTCAGCGCTGCGTTGGCCTCCCGCCGCAGCCCCTGAAACGCGTCCGCCGGATCGGCGCTACCGTAGACGGAGGATCCGGCCACCACCCAATCGACGCCCGCGCGCGCAATCTCGCCGATGTTCTCCGCCGTGACGCCTCCATCGATCTCGATGCGGAACGCCAGTCCCCGGTCCCGACGCATGACCGCCAGTTTTCGCACCTTGTCCAGCGCATAAGGAATGAACGTCTGTCCGCCGAACCCCGGGTTGACGCTCATGACCAGCACGTAGTCGGCGACCTCCAGGATATTCTCCAACGTTCCCACCGGTGTCGAGGGATTGATGACCACGCCTGCCTTCGCGCCCTCGCCCTGAATCATGCGCAGCGTCCGGTCCAGATGAGGAGCCGCTTCCTGATGGACCGACACCTGGTTTGCCCCGGCCTCGATGAACAGCGGCGCGTAACGGTCCGGGTCGGTGATCATCAGATGCACGTCGAGCGTCAGCCGGGTATATTTTCGCAGTGATTTCACCACCGGCGGCCCGATGGTCAGGTTCGGGACGAAGTGACCGTCCATGATATCCACGTGCAACATCCGGCACCCCGCGCGTTCGACGGCGGTCACCTGCTCGCCCAGGCGAGCAAAGTCGGCGGACAGGATAGAAGGAAGGATTTCGACCATTCGCTTACGCACCCAGTTCCATTAGTCTAATGTTATCACGGCGTTATCACCGCCGCGAAGAATCCGTCTCCGGCTTCCCGGCCGGGCAGTCGCAGCAGCGGGGCGTGCTTCAACATGGACTCTTGGACGCGCCACTCCCGCACTACGTTTTCGTTTTCTTCCGGTTCCAGGGAACAGGTGGCGTACACCAGCCGCCCGCCCGTTGCGACGCAAGCCATCGCGTTTGCCAGAATTTTGCGCTGCCGCTCCTGAAACGCCGCCAGGTCGGCCTCCGCCAGGCGCCATTTGATTTCCGGATTCCGCCCCAGCGTCCCCGTTCCCGAGCACGGCGCGTCCACTAGAACTCGATCGAACTTACGGGAGAAAGGCAGCGGCAGCGTGGCGTCGGCGGCGACGCGTAGGCAACCGTCCGGCACCTCAGCCAGCCGCTTCAAATATCGGTCGCAGGCGACTACCTTCGCTCCCGCCGCCAGCATCTGCGCTGCTTTATTTCCCGGTGCCGCGCACACGTCCAGAACCGTCATGCCCGGCTCGATTGCGAGCAGCGGAACAATGGAGCGCGCGCCGATGTCCTGCATCCGCCCGGTCTCGGGATTCACAGTGGTCTCGGGAGGTTCCAGCGCCGCGCGTGCGATGCCTTCAGCCGGCCCGGCCCCATAGTGCTGCTCCCAGCGCCGCAGGATCCAATCTGGGAGATTCAGTTCAGTCGCCTTGTCCGGCCACTTCACGGGCGCGCGATCCACCTTGCGAAGAACCGCGTTGACGAATCCCGCGGCCGATCGCTTGCGGGCTCTTTTTACCAGTTCCACGCTGTCGTCCACGACGGCGTGCGCCGGCACGCGATCCAGATAGCGCAATTGGAAGACGCCGATGCGCAGGGCGATTCTCACCGCGTCGTCAAGTTTTACGGCGGGTTTGCCGGAAAAGTGGCCGATCAGGAAATCGATCTCGCGCTGCCGGCGCAGGCAGCCGAACACAATCGTCTCCGCCAGCGCCGCATCGCGCGAAGACAGCGTGGCCGTGCCCGCCCGCAACAAGTCGGACGCGTATCCGCCTTTGCGGACCTGGTCAAGAATTTGAAAGGATATTTCCCGGGCGGGTGATGGAGCGCTCACGCGGCTGTAACCAGGATAGCAACATCCTCGTTTCGGCCAGTCCCGCGATAATTTTACGCTGGTCGCGCCCTAGCTTCCCTGCGACGCCGCCTGTGAAAAGTACACGTCTAGTTTGGAGAAGATCATGCTTACGTCGGGCATCAGGGTAGTCGGGAAGATCGCCGCTGCCGCCACCCCTACGAACGCTGCCACGAGCGCATACTCAATCAGGTCCTGGCCCGCCCGGTCGCCCAAAAAACGGAGTACCGCTGCTTTCCAATATGGCATCATAGACGAACCCTCGCTCCGTACGTTTACTTCACTTGCAAATCCATCTTGCTGGAAGCGGCAGGAAACAACAAGAGTAATATTACCGTAGTGGACCTGCCAAAACCCCCTATAAACCGTGGTAGCCCGTTTCCCTACGATTAGTCGTAAGGCTTTTTCACCTAGGGATTCGATTGCGCCGGATACCGAATGACGGTGAAATTGCTTAGTACGAGGGCGTCCGCAGTTGTAGCGTCCATCTGTCCCTGGAAAGATATCGTCAAATTGACGCTCGAATTCTCCGTTGCGTTCCCGACGGCTGCGGCGAACCCCAGCGCGTTGCCCCAACTCTGCGCGGCGTAGGGTTGCGCCCCCACGTTGATTCCGAATCCCAACTCGCCCGCGACGGAGGTCTCGGTTGCGGCCGCCGCGCGTGACAGCGCGGTCGTTCCTCCCCACTGAATCTGCGGCGTGAATCCGACGGTTGTGCCGGTGTGCGTGTATTGGAACCGCACCTCGATGCGATCGCCCGTGCTTAACAGTCCTCCCGGCAGCGTGCAGCTTCCCAATGGAACGGGCGTCGTCGAACTGGTCGATGTCCCCGTGCTGCTGCACACCACTTCCGGAGATGTCAGCGAGCTCAACGGATTGTTCGGACTCCCGTAGCGGTAGCTGGCGATTAGAACGTCGCCCGTCTGTGGCGTCGAGCGCAAGAAGAAGGTTATCGCGTTGGTCGTGATGGTGTAGTCAACGCCTTGCGCCATCAGCAGACCGTTGAGGTACAAGTCTAGGCTGGCCGCGGGCGACGGCATGTACCGCAGCGTGAACGCTGTATTGCTGCCGTTCACCGCGCCGGCCGGCGTCTCGTCGTCGGAGTACAGGGTGGCCAGACCCCCGCTTCCGCCGCACGCTCCCGTGCTTCCATCCACGCGCACGCAATCGCCCGCGTTTCCCACCGCGCCTTCGATCTGGCCCGCCTGATTGATGATCGCCGCGCGTCCGATCGCGAATCCCACACCCTCTTGCGGGCGCACGCTGAGCGCGTTCGCGAGCCCCGTGACATCGCCGATTTGAATGGGATCCGACGTGAGCGGCGACGGGCCCACCACGGTTCCCGTGGAGACGACCACGTCCCGTACACGCAACGGCAGGGCGCTGGGCGGAACCGCCCACACTTCGGTGAACTGTGGCGTGCCGTCCTGGGTGCTGAAGGTGACGTTGTATTGCGCGCCGGCGGTGGCCGTCGTCGTCGGCACCAGTTGCACGTTCAGCACGCCGTTGACGATCGGCAACGTCAGCGTCGCCGTCGCAATGTCTGAAGTATCGCCTGCTTGAAAACTGCCCCAGGCGATAAAAATCGTTCCGCTGAAACGCGTGCCGTTTGCCCGGTATAGCACGTCCTGAATCGTGGTGAGCGCCGGCTGCGCCCCTGCCCCGGCGGCCGTCGCCACCACCATTACCGCCAATCGGCTGAACTTAAGCATGCCCTTGCCTCCCGTCGCCCGGAGTGTAGGAGGAGGGCCTGGCAAAACTATACAGGTAGAGACTCTAAACCAAACGATCGCCGCCGATTGTGGATTTCTGCGGGCTGTTACTCGCACCCGGAGAAAGGAGTCAGAAGTCAGGAGACAGAATGGCAAAACAACTGGTGCGATCCAACGCCGGCTAACACACCGATACCTCCGGCCTCCTCGCCTCCGTCTTCTGACTTCTGTCTTCTGACTCCTATCTTCTGACTCCTAACTCTTGTCTACTTCACGCCGCGGATCACATCCGTGCCCATGAACGGACGCAGGGCTTCGGGAACCACTACGCTGCCGTCGGGCTGCTGGTAGTTCTCTACAATCGCGACCCACGTCCGCCCCACCGCCAGACCGCTGCCGTTCAGCGTGTGGACGAATTCGGCCTTGCCTTTTGCCGGCTTCGCGCGAATCGACGCCCGCCGCGCCTGATATGCCTCGAAATTCGAGCAGGATGAGATTTCCTTATATGCGTTCTGCCCCGGCAGCCACACTTCGATGTCGTAGGTTTTCGCCGAGCTCGCGCCCATATCTCCCGTGCACAGGACCACGGTTCGGTACGGCAGCCCGAGCCGCTGCAGAATATCCTCGGCATCCCTCGTCAGAGATTCCAATTCGTGGTAGCTCGATTCCGGCGGCGCGAACTTCACCAGCTCGACTTTCTGAAATTGATGCTGCCGGATGATGCCGCGCACGTCGCGCCCGTACGATCCCGCTTCGCTGCGGAAGCACGGTGTGTAGGCGCAATACTTAATCGGCAAGGCATCGAGATCGAGCGTTTCATCGCGATGCAGGTTCGTCACCGGAACCTCGGCCGTCGGGATCAGGTAATAATCGGTGCCTTCCAGGTGAAACAAATCGGCTTCGAACTTGGGCAACTGGCCTGTGCCATAAAAGCTGTCCTTGTTGGCGATAAACGGCGGCAGGACCTCGGTGTAGCCGTGCTCGCGCGTGTGCACGTCCAGCATGAAATTGATCAGCGCCCGTTCGAGCTTCGCGCCCAGGCCCATATAGACGGCGAAGCGCGCGCCCGTGATTTTCGCCGCGCGGTCGAAATCCAGAATCCCGAGTTCCGGTCCCAGATCCCAGTGCGCCTTCGCCGGAAATGAAAAAGCGGGAGGCGTTCCCCACCGCCGGACTTCGACGTTGTCGTCGGCGCTCTTGCCCGTGGGTACTGAGGTATGCGGAGTATTCGGAACGCCCGCCAGGAGCAGCTTGTACTGCTCGTCAAGCTCATTCGCCCGCGTTTCGAGCGCGGCCGCGCGTTCGCCCATCTCGCGCACCTTCTTCTGGCGCTCGCTAGTATCCTGGCCGGTCTTTTTCAGCTTACCGATTTCCTGAGATTCGGCGTTCCGCTCCGCTTTCAACTGCTCGGATTCCGTGAGCGCGGCGCGGCGTTCGGCATCCAGGGCGCGATATGCCTCGACGTCGAGCGAAAATCCGCGATCCGCCAGCCGCGCGGCAATCGCATCGAGATTGTTTCGAAAATATCCGAGATCGTACATTGGTGAATTTCGCGGGCGGCCCTTCCTTGTGGGGCAGCCCCTTGGGCTGCGGCCGGGTCTCACCCGGCCTGAGTGATTCGTATGTGGAGGCCGCGCTTCAGCGCGGCTGCAGGCAGGAGTACCTGCCCCACACGGGTGCCGTGAGCCGTGCTCTTATCGCTGCGCGATCGGCACCCACGGCTGACCCGGCTCCAGGCCCTTGTAATCGGCGCGCGGGCGAATCAGGCGATTGTTGCGATATTGTTCCAGCACGTGAGCCGTCCAGCCCGACATGCGGCTCACCGCGAAAATCGGCGTGAACAGGTCGATCGGAATGCCCAGCGAATAGTAGGTGGACGCCGAATAGAAATCGACGTTCGCGTTCAGGCCCTTATTTTCCTTGATGTACTTCTCGATTTGGGTGGAGATCTCGTATAGGATCTGATGGCCTGTGCGCTCGCCCAAGTCCTTGGCCATCCCCTTGAGGCTCGCCGCGCGGGGATCCGTGGTGTGATACACGCGATGTCCGAAGCCCGGAATCTTGATCTTATTGGCCAGTTTGTCCTTGATCATGGCCAACGCCTCTTCGCCGGATTTCACTTCGAGCAGCAGGCGGATCACTTCCTCGTTCGCGCCGCCGTGCAGAGGACCGCGCAGCGCGCCGATGCCGCTGGTGATGGCCGAATAAATATCGGACAGCGTAGCTGCCGTCACGCGCGCCGCGAACGTCGAAGCGTTCAGCTCGTGTTCGGCGTGCAGCGTCAGGGCGATATCGAAAGTGCGTTCCATCACGTCGTCGGGCTTCTTGCCCGTCAGCGTGTACAGGAAATTACCCGCGAAGCTGAGATGCGGGTCGCCCGGTACCACGTGCTTGCCGTTGCGCAGGCGGTCGAAACTGGTGACGATGGTAGCAGTCTGCGCCATCAGCTTCACGGCCTTCTTTTCATTCGCTTCAATGGAGTTGTCGTTAATCAGCGGATCGTATAGCGCGAGCATGGAAACGGCCGTGCGCAGCACGTGCATCGCGCCGGCGCCCTTCGGAACGCCCGCGAGGAACGCCTCCACCGGAATCGGCAATTCGCGATTCGCCACCAGCGCGGCCTTTAGCGTGTCGAGTTCGGCCTGCTTCGGCAAGCGGCCGTTCCACAGCAGGAAAATAACCTCTTCGAAGGTGGCGTTCTCGGCCAGCGTCTCGATCCGGTAGCCCTGATAGCTGAGGATTCCAGCGTCTCCATCGATATAGCAAAGCCGCGAATCCGTCGCGATGATGCCCTCTAAACCCGCACCTGTAACAGCCATGATTCTCCTTCGCCTGATTCTAAAGTAGTCCGAATAGACTCCGCCCCGCGGACCTGCGAACTTGGCGGGCGGAAACGATTATTCTACCATTCACCGGCGATAAACAACTTCGTGCCCCGGGCACTCCTCACAGATCTGCTTGATCCCCAACATCCCCTAAAAACATTCCTATAGCTTCGGCATCGGCCCCTGGTAGAAGAACGCGCCGAGGCCAATGGTGAAGATCATGCATCCGTACAACGCGTGCTCCACCGACGACACCAGCAGCGAACGCGTCTCGCGGTAGCGCGCGATGAACAGCAAGCCGGCCGGAAACGAAAGCCCCATGGCCCAGGCATTCCGGAAGATGATATGCATGTAGGCGAACGCCACGCCGCTCGCGAGGATCAACATGGTGGGACTTCCGAACAGCCCCGCATAGCGATGGCTGAAAAAGACCCTGTACATCAAACCTTGCGGATACACCGAGAACACCGGGTACAGGCACAGGATCAGGGCCCAGAGCACGGGATTTTTTTTCGGGAGCTCGAAAAGCAGCGCTGGAGCCCAGTGCCACACGGCTACGAACAAGACCGCGGCGGAAACGCAGAAGGGAATCAGGATGCCCGTCCAGCCTTTGGGAAAGGGACCCGAACGCCACAGTTGCCGCCGGTCAAAACGTGGATCGCGCCGCAGAAAAACGAGGCATACGGCGCTGACCACCCACAGCACGGGCAGTCCGGGAAGCCGTGGCCCGGCGTAAGCAATCAGGGACGGCAGAAGGAAGAAGAGACTCGCGAACTCGAGTATCAGCATTCGCCCGCGTTTAGTGGACGAAGTGATCCACGTACCATCCCTTGTCTCCCAAGGCGAAGACGATCGTCACGGGCAAGCCTTGATTGAACTGTCCTTTGCGTATGCCCATGATCGGCAAATCGCCCGTGAAGCAATCGTTTGGTACTTTCACTCGCACCTGCGCCACGGAGGTTTTGTAGCCTTCTCCGGGACCATCCTTGGTGTCGACCAGGGTTTCGACGCGCAGCATGAACTTGCCGCGCATCTGCGCATAGGGCTGACTGTAGCCGGCTTCGTAGAGGGAGACATCGTCGCTGAAGCCCAGATCCCGCGCCGGTTGCCGCAGGCGAGCGACGGAACGGTCGGAAACCTGGACCGGAGAATCCCACAATTCTCGGTCGACTCCGCAATCCACCTGGGCTTGCGTCAGCGTCACTTGTTCGCTATCCAGCTGAACGGGGGCCCCTTCGGTGGTTCCTCGCATCTTGGTTTCGTCAAAATCGTTGCTGCATCCCGTGCAGATTCCGCACAGGACGGCCAAGACTGCCAGTTCCCACCGGTGGGTCATCACTTGCTTCGCTCCGGGATGATTGTTTTGGAAATCCCCGTCTTAGGAACGTCTGTCTCAGCTGCGCCCGCTTTCGGAACGGCGGCGTCGGGAACGGACGCTGCCGCCGAATACCGCCCCGACAGGCTTTCGAACTGCCGCTGCCGCGCCAGGCCCGCCTTATGTACGATGTAGCGCGCCAGAAGCCACAAAATCGAGAGCCCGTATATCGAGCTCTGCACGAAAGAAGCCGACGATGCCTGCGGAAAATAACGCGTCGGCACGGGCACCTCGGCAATCCGGGCGTTCGTTCGCACCAGTTGCGCCATGATCTCCTGATCGAAGATAAAATTATCCGAGTTCATCTCCAGGTTCACGCTTTCCAGCGCCTGACGCCGGAACGCGCGGTAACCTGTATGATATTCGGCGAGCTTTAGCCCAAACACCGCGTTTTCAAGTCCCGTCAGAAAACGGTTGGCGATGTACTTCCACCACGGCATTCCCTGTTTGAGGGGTTGCCCGCGCAACAAACGCGAGCCTAAAACGACGTCGGCCCTGCCTTCCTCGATCGGACGAATGATGACCGGCAGCAGTCTCGGATCGTATTGATAATCCGGGTGCACCATGACGATGATTTCTGCGCCGGCTTTCAGCGCCTCCCGATAGCAGGTCTTCTGGTTGGCGCCGTATCCGTAATTCTGATTGTGCACGAACAGCTCGAGGCCGAGCTCGCGAGCGATCGCGGCCGTCTCATCGGAACTGCCGTCGTCCACCACGATTACCAGATCGAAGGAATCGCGAGGCAGCTCCGCGTAGGTCATCCGCAGGGTTTTGGCCGCGTTATAGGCCGGCATCACCACGACGACTCTTGGCTTAGCAGACATAAGTCTTTACGCATTATATCGGCTGACGGGCTCGCGAGCTTCAGCGGCCGTCCGCCGGCCGGTTTACATAAGCCGGTTTACATAAATAGACAGGCGTTCGATTCCCTCGCGAAATACCCTGGTTTCCGTCAACAGGCTGACGACGAGATAAGCTTCGGATTCAAAATCATAGAAGAAGCCGGGCTGGACCAGGACATTTGCGTCCCGGAGCAGCCCCAGCGCCCACTCCTCTTCGCTACGCGTTCTGGGCACCTGGATCACGATATACCAGCCCGCTTCTACGTGCAGAATGCGGGACGCCGAACTCGCGCCGAATTGCGCGCGGGCCTCCACCAGGTTTTCCGCCGTCCGCGTACGGATTTGGTGGCGAACCGTTTCCGTCACGGCCAGCAGGCGATCGAGCGCGAGCTGGACGGGAGTCGCCACCGATAGAAAAGTATCGGCGATCCACTCGAGCCCGTCGAGCGCGGCCGCATGCCCAGGGCCGCTGGCAACGATCCAACCGAGCTTCATCTGCGGGAGGCCGGCGATCTTTGACAGTCCGCTCATCGCGAACACGGCCGCTTCTTCAGCCGCAGCCAGCGTCGTGACTCGCTCGGGATCGCCTTGGAATGGGAAGTCCGAAAAAACCTCGTCCGAGAGAATCGCCAGGCCACGCGACGCAGCCCATGCGGCAAGACGTGTCCACTCATTCTTCTTCAAATAGGAACCTGTCGGATTGTTAGGATTGACAACGGCCACCGCGCGCGTTCGCGACCCAGCCGCCCTTTCCAGCGCCGCGAAGTCGATGTGCCAGGACCCGTCGTAGCGCAGAGGATACGGCTTTACGGTTACCGATTCCATCGCGGCGAGGTACTCGAACAGGGGATAGGAAGGGCGGGGTACCAGCACTTCATCGCGGGGATTGGTCAACAGTTTGAACAGATACGAGTAAGCCTCGCTGGTGCTGGCCGTGAGAATCACGCGCCCAGGATCTACGTCCGTGCCGCGATCGGCATAATAGCGGCAGACGGCTTCGCGCGCCGTGAGCATCCCGCGCGGATCGGGATCGTAGCGCAACACTCGGGTGTCCGCGATCGCGGCCAGGATTTGTTCTTGGGGATAAATCAGCCCCGCATGCGTGGGATTCGATTCCGTCAGATCGAGGACGGCCGCGCCCGCGCCGCGTTTGTCACGGAGCAGTTCGGTAAGAGGATTAGGCCGCGAATCCCAATGAAAACGCGCGGAAAAGGAAGGGCTGGAAGAACTCACGCCGAATCATCGTAGCAGAGCGGCGCCGCTGCCCGTTCCTTGCGTGCCCGAGCTGCTACTTCTCGACGGCCATCAAACTCGCCGACGTTTCGTTGCCTGAGGCGCTCACGGTGACGGTCAGCGTTCTATTGCCGTTCTCGGCCGAGATCAATCCACCGGCCGGAGAGCTGAAGGTCCCGGAGATCTTAAAACCTGAGGCCGTCAACTGGTTCTGATAATACTCGATCACCTTCGCGGGAGGATCGGTCGTCGTAAATCCAAAACCGTTTTGCGAAGCGCCTTTGCCCTGGGCCGAAAACGTGCCCTTGGGTGTCGAGCCGGGATACACCGGCACCCACGCGGGCATCTGATTATCGCCTCCGGCGCTGAACTTCACGGCTCCATCGGCGGACTGGACGTTCAACGCCGTCTTGTCCCCGTCGCCGGTGATGCTGACGGTAGCCTGTTTGCCCTCGCCGTCGGTCACCACCATCTGTTTCGTCGCGGGATCGAACCGCAGTGTCGTTGTTTGGCCCGTCTTCTTGTCGCGGACTTTTATTGTTCCGCTGCCGTCGTCCGTGGAAATTACATCCACGTCTTTATTGAGCGTGGCGACCATCTTCGCCGCCGCATAGCCTGGATTCTTCGACATCAAGGAGCTATCGAAGCCGGCTTCCTTGGCTTTGTGCATCAGAAAGTAGCCGCCGATGCCGCACATCGCCGTGAAACCCAGCACCACGACGACTACGCCCCCCAGAATCCAAACCAATATGTTCGATTTTTTCCCGGGCGGAAGCGGTGCTTGCGGCGGAAAAGGCGGCGGAACAGATGCTTGCGGAGAGGAAGGGAAGTTCGGAGGAACAGAGCTCGACATGGGAAGGTCTCCTTTCATGAAGGCCGGTCTCGGAAAGTCCGTTCTCGGAGTGGCAGCCTCTTCGTAGGGCTCTCGTTGAAGGAATCATACAATGAATACAGCGCGCCGTGTCATTATTGAACCCCGCTGTGCGGCGTCCTCCGGGACCCAAGTCCGTCCGCCCCTATTTCGGCGTGCTGACTCTGTTTCGCCAGGATCCGCCCGGATTCCTGCTCCGTAACGCGCGCGAGTATGGCGACTTAGTGTATTTGCCGCTGGCTCGCCAGCACGCCTACCTGGTGAACCGCCCCGAATGGATTCGCGACATTCTGGTCACGCATCAATCCAATTTCGTCAAGAGCCGGATGCTGGAGCGCGCGAAAGTTCTGCTCGGCGAAGGTCTGCTGACGAGCGAGGGCGAATTTCACACTCGCCAGCGCCGCCTGGTGCAGCCGGCCTTTCATCGCGATCGTATGGCGCACTATGGACATGAAATGGTGGCATGTGCCGCCCGCGTGCGCGACTGCTGGCAAGCGGGCCCTGTCTTCGATGTTGCGGCCGAAATGCAGCGTCTGACCCTCGCCATCGTGGGGCGGACGCTGTTCAGCGCCGACGTTTCTTCCCAGGCCCGGGGAATCGGCCGCGCGCTGACGGAAGTCTTCTCCTTGTTCGACCGGCTGCTGATGCCGTTTTCGCAATGGCTCCAAAAGCTGCCGCTGCCAGCGACGCGGCGCTTCGAACGCGCCCGTGCGAGTTTGGATAAAGTGATCTACGACCTGATCTCCGAACGGCGCAGGAGCGGCCGGGACGAAGGCGATCTCCTTTCGATGCTGCTGCTCGCGCAGGACGAAGGTCGTGGCGGCATGACCGATCACCAGGTCCGCGACGAAGCGCTCACACTGCTGATCGCTGGACACGAAACCACGGCAAATGCGCTGATCTGGTCCTGGTATCTGCTTTCGCAGAATCCCGACGCCGAGGCACGCATGCACGCCGAGCTTGCCGAGGTCCTGGACGGACGTTTGCCGGTTTTCGAGGACGTAACAAAGCTGCCTTTTGCAACGGGCGTCTTTTCGGAGGCGCTGCGGCTGTATCCGCCGGCTTGGGCCGTCGGACGGCGAGCCAAACAGGATTATTCGATCGGCGGATACACCATTCCGGCCGGCTCCATCCTGATCATGAGCCCCTGGGTCTCGCATCGCGATCCACGCTGGTTCGCCGAGCCCGAAAAATTCGACCCTGACCGGTGGCGCTCGCAGCAGATGGAGAAGCTCCCCAAATTCGCCTATTTTCCGTTTGGCGGAGGCGCGCGCGTATGCATCGGCGAACGCTTCGCGTGGACGGAAGGCGTGCTGGTGCTCGCGACGCTCGCGCAACGCTGGAAGCTGCGGCTCGCTCCGGGCCAAAAAGTGGAGACGCGCGCGGTGATTACGCTGCGCTCGCGTCATGCGATGAACATGATCGCCGAGCCGGCAGGAATGTTTGCCAGAAATCCCGCTTAGGCCGCCGGGCGGACCAACTCGACGTCGATCGTGATCTCGATGTCGTCGCCCACCAGGAATCCGCCCGCCTCGAGCGCCATATTCCACGCCAACCCGAAATTCTTACGGTTGATTTTGATTTTAGCGGAGGCTCCGCGCCGGAAATCGCCCCAGGGGTCCTTTGCTTCGGGCGTCACGTCTTCCACGGCGAGGGCGACCTGACGCGTGGTTCCGCGGATGGTTAGGTCGCCGGTGACTTCGAAGCTATCGGGACCGGTGGCGGCGACGTCCTTCGATGCGAAGGTGATCGATGGATAACGCGCGACATCGAAGAAATCGCCGCTCTTCAGGTGTTCGTCGCGTTGCGGCTCGCGCGTGCTGATCGTGGAAACATCGATCTCCGCGTTGATCTTTGACGCCGACGGATTGTCGGCGTCATAGACGATGGTCCCCGTCACCTTGGAAAACTCTCCCCGGACGTTGGAGATCATCATATGGCGCACCTTGAACTGCGCGTGCGAGTGCGCATTATCGATTTGATAGGTAATCGCGGCCATTCAGTGGTTTTTTCCCTTCCTCGGTTCTACAGATGGACAGATGCCGGCATGCCCGGCGAAGTTGCGGAATTCCTCTGACTTTCTCTTATTGCCTGCCGGGATTCATGACTGCGATACAGCCAAGGTTGCGGTACAACTGCCGGTAATCCAGTCCGCATCCCACGACGAACCGATCCGGGATTTCGAAACATCTAAACTCGACCGGCACCTGCACGATGCGGCGCACGTTGCGGTCGAGCAGCGTGCATATGCCGAGCGATCGCGGTCCGCGGCCGGCCAGCGTTTGCAGAAGATAGCGCGTGGTAAGACCGGTATCGACAATGTCCTCGATCAGCAGGACATCCTCGTCCTGAATGGGTTCGTCCAGATCCTTGGCGATCCGTACCATGCCCTGCGCCGCACGGCTCGCGCCGCCGAAGCTGGAAATGGCAAGGAAGTCGATTTTCACGGGGACGTTCAGCGCGCGGGCCAACGCGGTGAGGAAAAACACCGAGCCTTTGAGCACGCCGATCAATTTCAGCTCGCGCCCCTGATACTTTTGATCGATCTCGGCGGCGATTTCACCGACGCGCGCCGCCACTTGCTCCTCCGTATACAGTACACGCTCCACGCCTTCGGGGAGAGTCATGATGCCTTCAATCCGTACTTAAAGATCAGGTCCTGGTAGTCTTTCTGATAAAACACCTGAATGTTGATATGCGGATAAATAGCGCGCAGCAGCTTCACCTTCCGATTCTTGCGCGTGACGAGCGACTGCTTCATGGTGGTCAGCTCCACGTATAGATCGAACTCCGGGAGATAGAAGTCCGGCGTGAACGCTTCCGCCACGTTGCCGTCTTTGTTCCACTGCAGAGGGAAGCTGCGCGGCTCGTACTCCCAGGCGATGCGGTAAAAATCAAGGAGATTCGCGAACATTTCCTCGCTGGGATGGCTGAAAGTGGCCCGCTTGAGCCCGGCGCGTCCGGCCGGCGTGATATGATCGCGCGCCAGTTGCAGGCGCGTGGAGAACTGAATGCGATCCGCGTTGGCCGCCGAAAGCAGACCTTGATCGGAAAGCCTGCGGGCCGCGGCGACGGCGGCGATGGCCTCGGCTGCCTGAGTAGTATCGAGATTCGCCATGCCCAGGGTGACATCGAATTCGGCGCGATCAGCCGAGGCCCGTCCGATGCGCGACCTTCGCAAACGGCTTCGCTCCTGCTCCAGCTTGGCGAGCAACGCGAGCGCCGCGGGTTTTTCCAGGCGCTGTTCCAGCATCAAGTGTCCGCTGCGCATCATTTTCGGCGCCGCAATATAAACCGTCATCAGCAGCGGTAGCGGATCGAACATCCGCAGCGGCAGAGGATCGAACAAATGCTCCGCGCCCTCGACGGCGATCAATAGATGATGTTCAGTGGCGAAGCGCGCGAGGACGCTGGTGGCGGCGGCCTTCCACGCCCGCGCGGGCAGAATGCGGCCGCCGAATTCCTCGGTGACCCACTGCGCCAGGCGGGCTTCGGTCACCAGCTCGAATTGAAGGAGCGACGCGGCTCCGTGGGCGACTTCCTCCCAACCGGAAGCCGTTTCACCCGAGATCGTCAGCAGTGCCATCCGCTACTTTGCAGGATAGCGCGGTGGTGGGCGTTTGACGCTTGGGCGGTCGGTCATTTCCCGGAAGCGGCTTCTCGACCGGAACTGGATAAGATAGCTTTCGCCGCCACTCAGGAATTGGGCGCTTCCTGATGCAGGCCAACTTCAACGGCTTTTGAGACACCCCTTCGACGAAATCATTGCACGAGGTACGCCGATCATCGCCGAAAAATTCTGCGAATGGGACGAGAGCAAGGGGCAAAGCTATCGCGCTGCGGTTTGCGCCGGCGCGACCGCTTTCACCGGCGGGGGCAGCACCTTGGATGGATCCGCGGAAGCTGGGATCGTCATATCGAAGAAGCCGGTGATCATCTCATCCCAGCTTTGTTCTCCCCAATAGATCTCCTTGCTCGGATCCGGATTGTACTTATTGTTCGGCGAGTTGTCGTAATACGCGATCATGTGCACTTTCGTGCCCTTGGGCAGCAGCCTGGGCTTGTCCATTTCATAAGTCATCTGCCAGTTGAAGTCGAACCGCGGCACTTCCAAGATGGACTCTTTCTCTCCCGATGGATACGTGACTTCCAGGGCAAAGCCGCTGCCGCGCAGGTGCATGTGAGGCGTGATCCTTGCCAATGTGACGTCGTTCGGAATCACGATGTTCGTGTCAACGCGGTGGTGGGATTCTCCCGGAGGAATACGCAACGAGGGGTTATTCAGCCCAACATTGAAGATTCGCTCGGTCGGCGGTTCCTTGGCGAACACTAGGCCAATCCTGCTGCGATCCAAGGTTTCCTTTCCGTCGGGCGTGTAGTGCATCTGGAAAATAATGTCGGAACCGGCGGGAATTAGTTTGGCCTTTCCCGGCGGCGCGACGAAACCGTTGGAGCCCGGAAAATATTCGGCAAGCCACTCATCCTGGTTCGGCGTGAAGGTCAACACGGACTGGTCGCTTTGTGGAGGCCGATTCACTGGAGTCACGTTCGGCATAATGGACTCCGGATACGGTTCACCGACCTTCAGATACGACCAATGGTTCGATCCCGGAGGTCGAACATGCACGACGATGTGATGCACTACGGAGCGCACGCTCGGGCGAACCTCTACGGCGGAGATCCACTTATCTTCCGTGAAATTGGTGTGTGCCAGGAAGAGCGTGTACTCGACGGCCCCTTTCGCGGGAACCCTAAAGTCCGTGCCGAGGTCCAAGACAACATCAGGCTTGCCGATAGTCCATCCTTCAGGGAATCGACGCGGGGCGGGGGCGTCTTTCGGGTCGCCAGCAGGTGCTCCAGCATCGGCCCAGGCCATCAGCACTTCAATTTCGTCTTTGCTCAAAGACCGGTCGTTGGACATCCTGACAGAATGCGCATCGTCGGCATGCCAGGGTGGCATCTTCTTGCTCACTACCGCTTGGCGGATGGATTTCGCCCAGGGCCTTACTTCCTGGTAGGACATCATCGAAAAGGGCCCTATTTCGCCAGGGCGGTGACATTCCTGGCAATGATCTTGCAGAATTGGCAACACGTTCTTGTGAAACGTAGGCGCCGAGGTCACATCCGCGGCTATTGCTCCAACCGCCAACAGAAGTGCAATCGTAATGGGTTTCGCTGCCATGGTTTGTCACCTTCTCATGTACATATTCGCACGTCACGGCGAACGCGCGAAATAGCTCCCGGATGGTCGGCAATTCGGAATTTTTTTGATGAACCATGCCATGCGTTGGCCAGAAACGGCGTTCAACGAAACTGACACCCGCTTTCTTCGGGCGATTCCGCTGAAGCTAACGAAGGGCGGACCGCGACTAAAATCCGCCCTTGGGACGATAACCGGGACGCGCCTGCACGCGGTACTTCTTGCCCACGTCGGAGGTCACCTCGACGGAGATCTTGCGGAATCCGTCATTGGGATTGGGCTGCGGATAATACGTCACGGTGTAGGAGTTGCCCAGATCTTCGCGAATCGCCTCGAAGGCTTCTACCTGTTTCTGCCAGGTCTTCGCGAAATACGATTTGCCGCCCGTGCCGGTGGAGATGCGCCGGAACACGTTGGATGACACCGGGTCCTTTGTCACGTCGTTGGTGGAGATGACGTAGATCGGAATGCCCTCGTCCTCCGCCACCGCGCGCACATCGTCGGGGGCCACCATGCTGGCATTGTCAGGGCCGTTCGAGAAGACAATCACCACCTTCCGCCCAGGGATATGCGCGGCGTCCCGCAGCGTGAGGAGAAGGCCGTTGTAGAGGGCCGAATCGTCACCCGCGACGGCGCTGCGCAAACCCGCCACGGCGCTGTTGCGCTCCTTGCTGAGCGGCGCAATGCGCGTCAGATTGCGGCTATAGGAGTAAACCGCCACCGAATCCGCGCGATCCAGACCGCGGATGAAATCGGCGATGGCGTCCGAGGCGTATACGAATCCGCGGTACATGTAATTACTGGTGTCGAACAACACGAAGACGTTGGTGCCCACGAACGCGTCGCTGCGCCCCTCGATTTTGCCGGCCTCGTTCACCGGAATCGGCTTGAGTGACCCGTCGGCGGCGACGTCCATGGGAGGCTTGCCGCCTTCGCCGAAGGTCGCGAGCTTCTGGGGAATGCCGTCCTCGAGGATTCTGAAATCCTTCGGTTGCAGGCCGTTAATGTAATGACCCTTGCTGTCGGTGATGGTGAAGCTCAGCACCACCATATCCACTTTGACGCGGAACGTCGGCCGGTCTTGCGCCACGGCCAGGGCGACCAGCGAGAATAGGAAACTCAGTCTGCGCAGCAAAGTTATATCCTCCGGTAAGAATTCGTTCTTATTAATTGACGGCAACCATCTGCTTGCGAGCCTTCTGCACTACTTCGTCGCCCACCTGCCGCAGGGACCGGAGCAGCGCGGGCCAGTCCTCCAGATGCGTGGCGAAAATCCGCTCGACCGTCTGCTGCGTCCATCCGGGCACCAGGAGATTCAGTTCCGCCGGCCGAATGTGCACTTGATCCGCGAGAGCCGCGTAGAACAGCAGGTTCGATTCCCAGCTCTCCGCGAGAATCCGGCTGGAATAGCCCATCAATGTCGGGAACGTCCGCAGGTTCAGAAGCTCGGGCTGATACGAATTGGTGAGCACGGGCTTGGGACTGCCGAAGGCGTGCGAGATGACGCGCGGCGAGAGCTGCTCGGGAGCCTGCGCGGCGAGCGTGCGGATCTCCGCGGCGATCGCGGAGCCGCGGTCGGCGGGCGCGAGCTCGCCCGCCAGCAGATACATTTCGGACGGAACCACCCGATCCAGCGCGTTTCGCACGTCGCCCGAGGCGAGCAGCATTTCCACCTTGCGCAGACGAGCGGGCGGAACGTAGGGACGAAGCACCGCAAGAACGCGCTGGCGCTCGGCGGCGTCGAGCGCGCTGTCGGCGAGCGCCGTTTCCGCGTAGGCCATATGCAATCCGATCCAGTGAAGCTGGACCGGCGTCACGTTCCAGAAGCGCGGGATGACGGCCGCCTGGATCATCTGCGGAACCAGGTCGCCCCAAATGAGCGCTTGTTCTCGCGACGGAATCAGGAAGTTCTGTTCCACCTCGGCCAGCGCGTACGGCAGCGCCGACAGCGAGCCCACTAATCTGCCGCCCGCATTGGCGGGCCAGCCGTTTCCGAAAACTTCCGTGGGGGACCACACGCGCGGGCGGTCCGGCGTGCCGAAGAAATCGTGATTGCGTACGAAAAGCGGATTCGTGTAAAGCACCTGCGCGCCGGGCGGCGCGTAGTGGATGTAGGCTAGCCCGACCAGCGTATCGCGCAGGTAGGGGGCGAGCGCGGCGCGCACGTCGCGCAGCTTCTGGGGATCGGAGCCGGCTTTGTCGATCAGCGCGCGCAGGTTGGTCTTGCGCTCGGCGTCGATGTGGCGCTCCGACCAGAAGCCAGCCGACATCTCGGTGCGTTCCCTGGTGGTGAGGGAGTTGCGCGGGAGCTGCACTTCGGCGATGCGCGACGCCAGTTTCGCCGTTTCCGCGGCATCTGGCTTCTGCCCCGCGGCCGCGCTTTCCAGCCGGTCGGCGAGGGTGAACAGGGTTTCGAGCGAGACTAACCTTTGTGCCTCGAACGCCCGCGTCATATCCTGCAGCATTTGCTGCTGCGCATCCGAAAGATCGGCGCCCGCGGTGGGCTTCGTGCCGGCCAGCAGATCCAGGATATGATCCTGCGTGGAACCCACGGCTGCTGTAGCCTGCGCCGCTTCGAGCAGAGTACGGACGCCTTTCTGCCCCGCATCGAACACCTCCCGCGAATTCTGAATCTTCGCGAAGGGCCGGAGCACGGCGGCGAGCGCTCCATCGGCATCCGCTGGGGCGATGTTTCCCTGGCGCACGAAAATCTGCCAAAACGCGGTGAGCGCCTGGAGAGTACCCGCCGCATCGCCCCGCAGGCCGAAATCCCTCATCTGGGAGTTGGCGCGAGCGGTGTCGAGAAACGCGATGATCGTGCTGTCCGTGACGGAGGGCACATCCGAAAAAAGCGCATACTGCGCACCGAGCAGCCGATAATCGCGCACCAGTGCTTCCACGGTCGCGGTTTCCAGCGGCTTCGGGCGATTGCGCTCCACGTCAGTCAGGGCCATGAAGATTTTCAGCGGCTCGTTGTCGGCCATTTTTTTGGCCAGGCCGAAGAAGGCTTCGAGCACTTCCTCAGGCTCTTTCCAGCCGGGCGCTGCTTTGGCTAGTTTCGGATCGAACTTAGCCATGGCCTTGCCGGCGTACATGTTCTTCCACACTTCCAAGCCGCCCGGCAGATGGGGGCGGCCGTCGGGATTGAGCCGCAGCCGCGCCGTCAGCAACACTAAATCGGTGCTGGAGCGGAACACCGGACGAGCGGGGCCCGGGCTGGTGACCCGCCCCCGCAGCGCCGCATAGAAGCGTTTCAGATGATCCGGCTCGGTGAGATAATCCTGCACCGGGCCGTTGATGCGCGCGAGCGCGTCGTAATACGACGCGAGCCACCCGTCGTCCTTCGCGAAGAGCCTCTCGATGAAAGCCGCGCCGCGATCCGGAGATACACCCACCAGGTCCGCCCACGCTTTTTCCGAGCGCGCCCCGCCGGGCGGAGTGACTTTGCCATCCCTAATTTCAAACATCGCGCCAAAGAAATCGATGACGTGCGCGTAGGCTTTCGCTTTCTGTGCCGGCATATCTTTGCGAATCTGTTCGGCCGTGTCCGGATCGAGAGCCGCCAGGGCCGAATACAAACGGCACAGGGTCGGGTCGCCCAGGAAGGAGTCGATGAAATCGCCGGTCTCCCTCTTGGCCATGTCCTGGATCCAATATTCGGAGCCGAACATAATCGGGACCCGCGACGGATGATAATCGAGCGTAAACGGCCGGTTCGTGCGCAGCGCCTCTTCCAGGTCGGAAAGAGGGAAGCCGGAATCGATGGTGAGAAACGCGCGCGAGGCGTTGACGGTTTCGAGCACCAGGTCCGACCCGCAGCCGCCGCGCATACGGTACCCGAGGATGCGCAGCAGATCGCCCGTTACGGCGGACTCGCACATCTCGATCTTCACGATTTTTCCGGCGCCCGCGAGACTTTCAATTTCGCGCGCTTGCGCAATATACCGCTCCAACAGCTTCAGGTACTCGGTGGGTTCCAGCGAGTCGGCGCCGCGGCTGGCCGAATACCCGTTCAGCACGACGTTGTGAGCGAGCGAGGGCAGCACATCGTCGGGGTCGGCGTCCGGTGAAATCGCGGCCATGCGTCCGAACGAACGCAGCGGTCCGGGGATTTCGACGTACTTCGACCGGGAAACCTGCGCTTCGCCCGGGAGTGTCAAGCCCGTGCCGCCTGCCGAGCGATAATCCTCCAGGTGACGGGTCGCGGCTTGGCGATTTCCGGCGATCAGATCGAGCGTTACCAGGCGCCGCGCGATGCGTGCTCGCTCGCCCGCGCTCGCGTGATTGCGAGCCAGCAGATCGCTCAGCTTTTGGTATATTTCGCGCGCCGCCGGGTCGCGGTGCCGATCCAGAAAAACGGCATAGGATTCCAGCGCCAGCGGATCGCCCGGAGCATTTTCCGCCGCGCGGCGCAGCTCCTCGCGGGCGGCCGCGCCATCGCCGCGAGCCTCCAGCTTCCAGGATTCTCCGGAAAGATCCTGGCCCCTCAAATTCTGGCTCACCAACACCTGGCCCGCACAACCCAGGCCTAAACCCGTCACCACGATCCCCGAGGTGACGCCCATTCGCAGCAGCCGCATCGCCCATCTCCTTCGGCTAGCGTTTAGACGAGTTCGGCAGCCACCCCCAGGGCCCCCCGGCCCCGCCGCGTCGTCCGCTATTTCTTGGCACCTACTTTATCACCGTGCGCGGCCGCGTGCTGGACCGCGGTTCTGCGTAGAATCTTACCGGTTAGATAGCCGACCTCCGTGGAATTGTTACACTGGATTTTCGACGATTTAATTATGATCGTCCGCGTCAAGCTCCGCAAAGGCCGCGCTCTCGTCCGGAATCGGAGGAAGAACACGCAACTGGCGCTTGCAGGCGGCGCGCTTCTTTATCCAATCTGCTTGATGGCGTATGTTTTGGGCATTTGGCGTCTGGCGTCGGACATGAGCCTGGTAGGCGAATTTCCCGTGCATGGACTTCTGGCCCATTGGCAGGTCTCACTGGTTCTCGGCGGGCTGCTGCACGCCGCCGCCGTGGTTCTCAGCCGCTATGGCCGGGGCCAGGAGCTGCCAAACTTTTTGATGCTTCTGCGTTTCGGTAAGCCTCGTCCAGAATCTCGATAACGTGCGCGACGCTCTGCCCCTGGCCGAAGTGTTTTACCCCAGCCCGCAATTGCAACATGCACCCTGGATTGGCCGTGGCGACGCGGCCTGCTCCGCTGGCGTTCACGGACGCCATTTTGGAGCGCAGTACGTCCATGGACATCTTGGTCTCGACCACGTTATAAATTCCCGCGCTTCCGCAACATATATCGGCGAGCGGCATTTCGCGGAAAGTTAAACCCGGAATGCGCCGCAGCAGTTCGCGGGGAGCCGAACGGACGCCTTGGCCGTGCGCCAAGTGACAGGAATCCTGGTAGGTGACGGTTTCGCGCACCCCGCCCAGAGCGGTATTGAGTTCGATCGACGCAAGAAACTCGGTGACGTCCTTCATCGCCTGGGAGAATTCCCGGGCGCGTGCGGCATAAATGGGATCGTGCTCCAGCAGCTCGTGATATTCCTTCAGTGTCGAGCCGCAGCCCGCGGCGTTGGTGAGAATCGCGTCGAACCCCGGGCTTGTGTTGAGGCACGCATCGATATTGCGTTTTGCCAGCTCTCGCGCTTTCTCTCGCAGCCCTGAGTGTACGTGAAGAGCTCCGCAGCACGTCTGGCTTTCTGGAATCGTCACTTCGCAGCCGTTGGCTTGCAGGACGCGTACCGTCGCCTCGTTGAGCCGGGCGAAGGCGACGTTGGCGACGCAACCGGCCAGGAACGCCACGCGATAGCGCCTTTCGCCTTGAGCCGAAAACACCCTGCCGATGTGATCGAAAAAAAACGGAGCTTCAGCGCGCGGAGCCAGATTTTCCATCTCGCGAAGCCGCGGAAAAAAACTCGGCGCTTGGAGTCCGGTAGCTTGGTAGGCACGCAGCAGCAAACCGGCCAGACGCATCCACGCCCGGCTCGGCAGTAAAGTTTCGAACACGAAACTGCGCGCCAGGCGAGCGGCCCACGAACGATGTCGATGGGGCTCGATCTGCGTCCGGGCGGCTTCGATGAGCCGTCCGTAAGCGACTCCCGACGGGCACGCCGTCTCGCAGCCTCGGCACGCCAGGCATAAGTCCAAATGGCGAATATAAGATTCCGTGATCGGAGCGCCCCCGGCCACCTGCTTCATCTGGAAAATCCGCCCGCGCGGAGAATCCATCTCCACATGCAGTTCGCGATACGTGGGACAAGCGTTCAGGCACAGGCCGCAGTGCACGCATTTATCGAGATCGGATTGGCGCGGAGCGTCCGAACTCGATGGGGCTTTTACGAGGTGTGCGGCGGAATCAGAGGTAGCCATGTAGGCGCCCTCTGTTGAGAAGATTCCCGGGATCGAACATCCGCTTCACTCTCTTCATCATCTCAGCGTCGTCACGGAAAGGCATGAACTGCGGATTCGCCGCATAGTGAGCATAGACGACTCCGGAGCCGGCACGAGCGACGAACGGCACGGCAAGTTTCTCGACCACCTCGCGCATCCCGGCCAGCGAACACGGAATCGCCATGACCGCTCCCGCCGGGTTCGCCTCGAGAAATCGCGGCGTGAACTCGCGCACTTCGCGCCATAGGGCCGCCTGTTCGTCGCCGTCGAGCGCCCGGGCGTGCGTGAACTCGCGGGTAAAACGCTGCACCACGGCGGGCGTTCCCATTGCGCGGATCAAAAGCGCGAATTTAGAAGGCCAGTTCACCAGGTCGATGGCCGCCGGGGGAAGCACGCCGCCAAGAATGCGATCGCGTTCGGCAAAGGCTTCGGCGGCGGTGGCGAACTCCAGGACGAAGGTGCGCGACGCGGGCGGAATCGGAAACACTTTGAAATTCACCGACGCGATGGCGGCCAGCGTTCCGTACGAGCCGATCATGAGCTTCCCCATGTCCAGACCCGCGACGTTCTTCACCACGTTGCCGCCGGTGCGAATCTCCTGGCCTTCGAGCGTGACGAACGTCATCCCGATCACCATGTCGCGCGCAGTGCCGTACTGGCGGCGCAAAGGACCGCTCTGGTTGGCCGCGATCACGCCGCCGACCGTGGCTCCCGGGCCTTCCAGGCCAAACCCAGGGTCCAGCGGCAGCATTTGCCGGTGTTCGGCGAGCGTGCGCTCGAGTTCCGTCCACGGCATCCCCGCTTCCACTGAGATCGTAAGATCGCGCGGTTCGTATTTCAAAAGTCGGCGCAAAGCCGACGTAGAGACGGTTTCGTCCGCGGGACAGAGCGGGCCGCCGATACGATCCTTGGTAAAATTCCCGCCCAATCGAATCGTCCGATGCGCTTGCGCGATGCCGCGCAGAGTGTCGGCGAGCTGCGCCGTTGTTTCCGGGCAAATCATGTCTGGGCAGTTCATGTCTGGGCAATCATTGCGTGAGCATTCTCACTTCCTGATGCGTCAGCGGGCGATGTTTGCCGATTTCGAGGTCTCCGATTTGAATCGGCCCGATACGCGTGCGGACCAGTTTCAAGACTTTCGCTCCCAGTGCCTCCACCATGCGGCGCACCTGGCGATTACGGCCCTCCGTGATCGTGATTTCGAAAAACGTATAGCGCGCCGTATCGCGTATGCGCTCGACGATGGCCGGCCGCGTCATGCCGTCGGACAACGCGATCCCGCGGCGGAGAGAATCGAGCTGATCATCGGTCAATAGGGTCGACGCCTTTACCAAATACGTCTTAGGCACCTTCGACGCCGGGCTGGTCACGTAATCGCCGAACGCCGTATCGTTGGTCAGAATGAGCAGACCGGTGGTGTCTTGGTCCAGGCGTCCGACCGGGAATACCCATTCTTCCTGGCCTTCGATCAGGTCGTAAACTGTCGGGCGGCCTTCGGGATCCTTGTAAGTGGTCAAGTAGCCTTTCGGTTTGTACAGCAGCAAATAGATTTTCGCGCGCGCGCCTAGCGGACGTCCACCCACGGCGACGCGATCGTGTTCAGGATCCACCCATGTATCGGGCGATTGCACTCTCTTTCCGTTTACAGTGACGCAGCCTGAGGCAATCCAACTTCGCGCTTCGGTGCGCGATCCAAGGCCCGCTTTCGAGATTATGCGATCAAGCGTCTTGCGACGGATTTCCTTTGGCTCGCCCTTCGGGTCCAATACGCCCTGGGAAACCGGCGGTTTACGGTTGTGTCGAACGGCTCGCACTCCTTATGATCGTACAGCGATGTGGATGGTCGAGCGATGATCGAGTGCGTGCCCAATTTCTCCGAAGGCCGCCGCACCGGTGTGGTCCGGGAGATCGCCGAGGCCATTGCGTCGGCGGAAGGCGTAACCGTGCTCGGATGGGAAGCGGATGCCGATCATCACCGCAGCGTGGTGACGTTTGCCGGGCCGGCGGACGCCGTGCGGGAAGGCGCCATTCGCGGCGTGGGCGCGGCGGTCGAGCGCATCGATTTAAACCAACACCACGGCGTGCATCCACGCGTGGGCGCGGCCGACGTGGTGCCGTTTGTCCCGCTGGAAGGATCGATCATCGAAGATTGCATCGAGGTCGCACACAAGGCCGGCCAGGAAATTTGGGAACGGTTTCGAGTTCCCGTGTATTTCTACGAAGCGGCGGCTCGCGTTCCCGCGCGGCGGCCGTTGCAAAATGTCCGGCGCAAAGGTTTCGATGGCCGGCCTCCGGATATCGGCGACGTTGCCGAGCATCCCACCGCTGGCGCTGTCATGATAGGAGCCCGGCAGTTTTTGATCGCTTACAACGTGAATCTGGCGACGCCCGACGTGGAGATCGCCAAGGAGATCGCGCGCAAAATTCGTGAGTCCTCCGGCGGATTCCCCTTCGTCAAAGCGATGGGATTACATCTCGCTTCGGCAAATCGCGCGCAAGTGTCGATGAATCTGACCAATTTCGCGGAGATCCCTCTGGACAAGCTATACGAGACGATTCAAGACGAGGCCGCCCGGCGCGGAACTTCTATCGCGGAAAGCGAATTGATCGGGTTTGTTCCGAAGGCCGCGTTCGAGAAATCACCTGAATTCTTTCGCCGCACCCGGGCGTTCGACGAATCGCGGATTATCGAGAATCGACTGAGGGGCCAGTAGAGTTTGGTGCCGCGCCGCTGCGAATTTAGTTGGTCCGCTCTTCGAACTGGGTCTGTAACGGTTGGCGAAGCCGCCCCGAAATCCGAGCACTTTGTCTCATTTGCTGGCCGTCATAGACAACGTATCTGTCGAAATCGCCTACGAATATGAGCCGCTCCTCGGAACTCACACAGCACGACCTCAGCATATACTGCGGGAGATTCTCCCCGATGATGACGTCGAACCAGATGCCGAGGGCGTGGAACGTAAAAACTGTTGTATCCGGCTGGTCTGGACTAACCTCCGGAAACTTGACCGAGTTCTGTGAGGCGAAATCCGTGGCAACGCTCAATTTGACAAAGACTCCCGGAGGAAATGGACCGAGGCCACACAGGTACTTGCGGATCGGCTCCTCGTGAGCCCCAAGACTAATACCCCCGGTCGCAGTGACTTTGGATGTCCGCCAGGTATGGACTCCGCCGCGCCAGATGACGCTCAGAGCGTAGTATGCGAGAGACTCGGTGTCCACCCCGATGTCCAGAGCGCAATAGACAGTAAATTCTCCCTCGACGCGCCTCCGGGGAGCCGAGCGTATCAGATCGAGTAGCTTGAAGTTTCCGAACTGATTGACCATGGTCGTGGCGTACCGTTCACCGCGGTCGTTGAAACGGCGTTCGCACTCCGCGCACAGCAGATAGTCTTTGATCTGCTGGTCGGTCCGAATGATCCGGCTAGGCGACATCCGCACCGGCTGTTCCCCGTCCGTTCGGAGTAGGGCGTAGAGCCTCCTACCGAGATAGTGGCTGTCGCAAAGGTCCGCCTCGGCGAGGCAGAGCCGGCAAATTCCGCGCCGCATGTTCTTGAGTATCTCATTTGAGCTGCCCCAAGCTGCCACTGATACAATCGAATTAACGTGCTGGTCAGCATCGAGCCGAAACCCTTTCCCCGACCTACTTGGCTGCGCGCGCCCGCGCCCGTGGGGGAGAATTACGACAACTTAAAGAAATTAGTCCGGCGATTGGACCTCCACACGGTGTGCGAGAGCGCGGCGTGTCCCAACATCGGCGAGTGCTGGAATCGGCGCACCGCGACCTTCATGATCCTGGGCAACGTGTGCACGCGGCGCTGTGGCTTCTGCGCCGTCCAAAAAGGCGGCCCTCTGCCGGTGGATTACGACGAACCCCGGCGCGTCGCCGAAGCCTGCGCGGCGCTCGGGCTGAAATTCGCGGTAATTACCAGCGTCAATCGCGACGATCGCAAGGACGGCGGTGCGGAACTGTTCGCGCTGACGATTCGGGCCATCCGCGAACGGTTGCCCGAGTGCGGCATAGAAGTGCTGGTCCCGGATTTCCAGGGGTCGCACGAGGCCATGGATATGGTCCTCGCGGCGCGTCCCGACGTGCTGAATCACAATACGGAAACAGTGCCGCGCCTTTACCGCATGGTGCGGCTAGGCGCGCGCTATGAGCGTTCGCTCGACATGCTGGCTTATGTGAAGCGGCGAAATCCGCAGATCCCGACAAAGTCCGGCGTAATGCTTGGATTGGGCGAAACCATGGAGGAAGTCCATCAGGTGATGCGCGATCTGCGGACGTCGAACGTCGACATCCTGACGATGGGTCAATACCTGCGGCCGTCCCTGAAGCACCTCCCGGTGATTCGTCACGTGACGCCCGACGAATTCGCCGAGCTTAAGCGCTTGGGCTATGAACTGGGCTTCCGCCACGTGGAGAGCGGTCCGCTGGTGCGGAGCTCGTATCATGCATCGGACGCGGTGGCGTAGTTAAGTTAATTCCAGCCTGCCTTACGGTCGCGATCCAGCGCGATAAGCGGCAAAGACTTCCTGCACGGTGCCGAGCATCCGCACGCGGCCGTGATCCAGCCACAGAGCGCGGTCGCACAGCGAAGCGAGCAACTCCTCGCTGTGTGAGGCCAGCAGGATGGTATGCCCGGCGCGCCGCAGGTCTTGGATCTTGCGCTGCGACTTTTCCTTAAATGCCTGATCGCCCACGCCGATCATTTCGTCGATCAAGAGGACGTCGGGCGCGACGCCCACGGCGACCGCAAACGCAAGGCGCAGGATCATGCCATGGGAATACGTCCGCAGGGGCTGTTCGATGAATTCGCGAATGCCCGAAAATTCGATGATTTCTTCGAACTTCCGGGCCGTTTCACCGCGCGACAAACCGACCAGTGCGGCTTGGATGCGCAGGTTTTCGACGCCCGTCAGATCGGGATGAAAGCCCGCGCCGAGCTCCAGTAAAGCGCCGATCCGGCCGCCGGTTTCAATGGTTCCCGAGTCTGCGTCGCACAGCCCCGTGGCCAGATTGAGCAGCGTGCTTTTGCCCGCGCCGTTGGCGCCTATCAACCCGAGGCTTTCACCCGGCGCGAGCTCGAAAGACACATCCCTCAGGACTTCGAAGCGCCGTAGGCGCGAGGACGCCAGGAATTCGCCGATCCGTTCGCGCAGCAGCCTCTGTCCGCCCCCCTGGACGAAGCTCTTGGTGACGCGATCGAAGCGAATCGTGCCGTTAGGAATGCTCATGAAATGTGCCCGCTCATCGCGTTTGGAGGAGCATCAAATGTGTTCGTAGAAGCGCGGCTTGAGGCGCGTGAATATGAGCAGACCAAGACCCGTGGTGAACGCCGCGACCACCAGCAGATTCGAAACCAGAGACAGCGGCGGCGATTTCCCGTCGAGCAGGATGTTGCGCGTGGCCAGGACCATGGCGGCGACGGGATTGAACTGATAGATCCCGGCGTAGCGCGCGGGGATGATCGAGAACGAGTAGAAGATCGGCACCAGGTAGAACAACACCATGTTGAAGGATTCAACCAGATAGCGCGTGTCCCGCAGGTACACGTTGATGGCGCTCGATCCGAGCGCCAGCCCGCACACGAAAATCACGTAGAGCAGCCACACCACGGGCAGCCACATCCACGCTTGCGAGGGACGTAGTCCGAAGCCCAGGGCGAAGGCGATCAGCAAGGCCACCTGGATCAGCAGATGCACCACGTGGGAGAGCACGGCGACCACCGGAATGATCTCCCGGGGAATCGGAACGCGCTTCACCAACGGCGCGTTGTCGACGATCGACAGCGTTCCCGACAGGAACGCCAAGGTAAAAAAATTGTACGGAACCAGCCCGCACAACACGAAAACCGGGAACAGCGGTGGCCGATCGCCGCCGAAAACGCGTCCGAAGATGAACGTCAGCACGCCCATCATCACCAGGGGATTGATGAGCGACCACAGGACGCCGAGCGACATATTGCGGTAGCGTACACGGAAGTCCCGCAGGAGCAGGTTCTCGAATAAAAAAAGGTAGTCGCCGGTCCAGCGCCGTCGCGGACTACGCGCGGGGATGCCCATTCGAGCTTCAGTATACAATGGACACCAGAAATGTCTTTTCCTTCGCTGTACCGGGATCATTTGCTGCGGGCCGTGCATTCGATCGAGGCGGCTAAAGTCGACCAGGCCATCGCGTGGATGGCGGACGCTCGGGATGCCGGACGCGCCATTTTCGTGGCGGGAAATGGCGGCAGTGCGGCCACCGCGGCGCATTTTGTGTGCGATATGGTGAAGGGCGCGAGTTTCGGCAAACGCGCCCGTTTTCGTATTCAGGCGTTGGCGCAGAATCTTCCCACTTTGACCGCGTATTCGAACGACGTAAGCTACGCCGATGCAATGGTCGAGGAACTCCGCAATTTCGCCCAGCCGGGGGATCTCTATATGGCGATCAGCGGGTCGGGCAATTCTCCTAACGTCGTGCGCGCCATGGAATTCGCGACCACCCTCGGCTGCAGGACGCTCGCGCTGACAGGCCGTGACGGAGGCCGGTTGGGCGCGCTGGCGCAACTGAACATTCATGTGCCGGAATCTCACATGGGACGGATCGAGGATGCGCACCACATCGTCTGCCACATGATCGCTTATGCTTTAATGGATCAAGCGGAGATGGCGCCTTCGGCCGCGGAATAGGAGTTGGCATCCCTGTAGGCGGGACTCGGGCCGAATCGTTAAAAAAGCGCGATGATGGGTCGATATTGAATTCAGGGCGAATGCCGCCCGCCGAACAACTCATGAAGGCAAACAATCCAAACCTCGCCGCCCAGGGCTCTGCCGGTACCGTACGAGCCCCGCAAACGGAACGTTTCGCCTCCACGTCGGGAAGTCCTGGCACGGCGCCGTCGTCTTCCTCTTCCGACGACGTCCATCTTTCCGAACTGGTGCGCAATTTGCGGTCGCTCGCGGCCGATTCACCGGAGCGTCAAAACAAGATCGAACAGCTCGCGCGGTCCTATGCGAGCGGCTTGTATCAGGTGGATGCACAGGCGACTGCCGAGGCGATCATCAACGACGCCACCAAGGGATAAACCAGCATTAACAACGCCCGGCGGCATCTCCATCGGTTGCGTGTGACGTCGTCGTCTCTCCGCGGCCCACGCCTTAAGTTGTGAGATCGCGCTCCGTGTGTTTTCCTGAACAGAGGCCGCCGCGAGCCTGTCAGTCGGCGTCCCCCTCGCCATGAACATCACGATCCTCGACGACTATCAGGATACGCTTCGCACGTTGCCGTGCTTCCAGAAGATCGCGCATCATCATGTCACGGTGTGGCGCGATCACACCAAGGACACCGATCAACTCGCCGAGCGTCTGCGCGATACAGAGGCGTTGGCGCTGCTGCGGGAGCGCACGCCCATCCGCGCGGCCCTGATCGAAAGGCTCGATGAGCTGCGCATCATCAGTCAGGTAAGCGCGTACCCGCACATCGACGTGGACGCCTGCACCAGGCGCGGCGTGATCGTATGCTCAGACACGTCTTCGCACGTTTCCTATGCGACTGCGGAACTGACGTGGGGACTGGTGATCGCGGCGTTTCGAAGAATTCCCCAACAGATGGCAGCCCTGAAAGAAGGCGGCTGGCAGACTGGCAGCGTGGGGCTGGGACTGTACGGAAAGAAGCTTGGCATTTACGGTTACGGACGCCTGGGAAAATTGATCGCGACCTATGGCCGTACGTTTGGAATGGAAGTGTTGGTGTGGGGACGGGAATCGACGCTCGCAAAGGCGCGCTCCGACGGATACGCCACGGCGGAAAATAAGCAGGAATTGTTTACCAAATGCGACGTCGTCTCCCTGCACGTGCGCCTCGTTCCGGAAACTCGCGACATGGTGACGGCGGCGGATTTGGCTTGCATGAAGCCCGACGCTCTGTTGGTGAATACCAGCCGCGCGGGCTTGATCGAGCCCGGGGCGCTCGAAGCCGCGCTGCGGGCGGGACGTCCCGGCATGGCGGCCGTGGATGTCTACGAAGAAGAACCCGTTGTCGGCGGCAACCATCCCCTGCTGAAGATGGATAACGTCGTGTGCACGCCGCACCTGGGCTACGTTGCGCGCGAGGATCTGGAACGGATGTTCACCAAGATCTTCGATCAGATTCTCGCTTATGAGCGCGGTGAACCTATGAATGTCGTGAATCCGGCGGCGCTCGGACGAATCTAGCTACGCTTCCGTAACGACGACGCCGGTCAGTTGATCGCCCTGTTTGGTGGCGTTGACCACATCCTGCCCCTTCAGCACCTTTCCGAAAACGGTGTGTTTGCCGTCCAGCCAATCCGTGGCGATATGCGTGATAAAAAACTGGCTCCCATTGGTGTTCGGTCCGGCGTTAGCCATGGAAAGCGATCCCACCTGGTGGCGGTGCGGGTTGCCCTTGCATTCGTCCTCGAAACGGTAACCCGGGCCGCCGCGGCCGGTGCCGGTGGGATCGCCGCCCTGCACCATGAAATCGTTGATGACGCGGTGAAAAACAGTCCCGTCGTAAAACTTATCGCGAGCCAGGAAAATGAAATTGTTGACGGTCTTGGGAGCGTCCTTGGCGAACAGCTCGCAGACGATTTCGCCGCGCGAGGTGGTGAAAGTCGCGGTGTACTTCTTGTTCGGATCGATCGTCATCGCGGGCGGGGCGTTGTATTGTTTGGACATGCGCTTCTAGTGTAACGCGGCAAACGTTATGAGGAAGCTGCTGGATGGGGATCTCGACCGCGTTCCGGTCTGCCGTTACCAAGGGGTGCGACGGGCCGGTGTTATAGGGGTGCTCGGCGTGGCTGTATGCGTGGCGATAAACCAGTGATTGCCGCCGGGATCGACGACGCTCGCGGAGCGATCGCCATAAGATGTGTCGTGCGGTTCCTGCAGGGAGGAAGCCCCCGCCGCAAGCGCCCGCCGATACGTCGCGTCCGTGTCCGGCACGTACAGATGCAGGGCCGCTGGCATCGGCTTCCATTTGGCGTTTTCCGCGGTGTCAACTTGGCCTAATTCGAGCATGCTATCGCCGATCTGTAATTCGGCGTGCAGCACGGTCCCATCCTCGCGGGGGACGCGCACCGCTTCGTGAGCCCCGAAAGCGGACTTCAGGAAATCGATCAGACGCCCGGCATCGCTCACCAGAAGGTAGGGCGTAATGGACCGGAACCCCGGACGGAAATAATTTTTCGCCGCCGTGTGGGAAGCCACCAGAAACATGTACGTATTTTCCAGGCGATAGCTGCCGTCGCCGCGCCGGAACTGTGCCAGCACCGCGGTGATTGTCTCCACCACTTTCGCGTCTCCCGATGCTTCCATGGCGCGTACCGCGGGTCCGGCGGATAGCAGGCCCCGCAATGCCGTCGCCAGGTCGGGATAAATCAGGGGCGCTGCGATTTCGTGATAGCCTGCCGGCTGCAGTCCCCCCTCCCGAACCAGTTCCTCGAGAGCCTGGCGGCTGGAAAGGGCGAAAGGACCGGGAGTCCCGGATGGCGCGGAAGGCGCCAGCGGACGCAGCGCGGAGAGATATACGCCCGTCGCGCAATCCTCCGGACGCCCCCACGTCGCGATCACCACCGAGCCCCGCGTCTTCACCACGCGGCACGCTTCGGCCAACGCGCGCACGGGATTCGCCGCGTATGGAAAAGAATTGACGCCCGTCACCACGTCGAAGGAATTATCGGCGAACGGCAGCGATTCCATGTCACCGATTCGAAAATCGCCGCCCGGAACACGCGAACCCGCGACGGCGATCATCGGTTCAGCGGCGTCGAAACCCGAAACGGACGCGCCGCGCGCGGCCGCCAGCTGGCACATCAGTCCCGCGCCGCATCCGACGTCCAGGATCGCCGTTCCGCGGCCTATGCCGGTCGCATCTAAGATGGCATCGAACAGAGGACGCGCCGTGGGCTCTTGCACCTCGGCCCAATCCTTGACGCGGGCTCCCCACAGGGGCGCCTGCAGGTGCGCCGAGCCGGGCGGTTTACTCGACCAGGAGTCCATGGGCATCGATTATAACCGCTTGCCGAATCTTGCTCCCATCCGAAAACATCGAATGGAACGTATTCCCGGACAGAAGGAAATATGCTGATCGGAGCGGCCATCACCGGATTCCTGGTCGCCGCCCTACTGTTGGAGACGATCGCCTCGCGTCCGCGCGAATAGCGACGGGCAAATTTCGTCTCCGGATCCGCTCGCCGCCGCGACAACTTTCGAGCGTGGGCGATGGCGGAATCGTCGGCTGTTGTTGGTACGATAGAATTTTCCTTTCCTCATGCTCAGGTTTGAAACCGCGGGAGAATCGCACGGGGAGTGCCTTGTCGCGACCCTGACCGGCTTGCCGGCCGGTGTCCCCGTGTCGATTGCGGTGATCGATCGAGAATTGTGGCGCCGCCAGCAGGGATTCGGCCGGGGGGGCCGCATGAAGATCGAAACGGACCACGCGCACATCGTGAGCGGCGTGCGCCATTCGATGACGATCGGTTCACCCATAGCCATCCTGCTCGAAAACAAAGACTGGAAGAATTGGACCGAGGCGCTGCCGGTGGAAGACATCGACGGCGGCGAAGAAAAGAAGAAACCCGTCACGCGGCCGAGGCCCGGCCATGCCGACCTCGCCGGCTGCATCAAGTACGATTTCCACGACGCCCGCTATATTCTGGAGCGCGCCAGCGCGCGCGAAACGACCGCTCGCGTAGCAGTGGGCGCGTTCGCGAAAGCCTACCTCGCGGAGTTCGGCATCCACATCTTGAGCCACGTGATCGCGGTCGGCGACGCGCGGCTCGACCGGCAGGCATCTTGGGACGAACTCGTCGAGCTCAGCAAGCGCAATGAAGTGCTTCTGAATTGCGTGGATCACGAGACCGAACAGAGAATGAAGGCGGTGATCGACCACGCCTACAAGACGGGAGACACCGTCGGCGGCGTCTTCGAAGTGGTGGCGCATGGCGTGCCGGCTGGCCTGGGATCGCACATAGCGTGGGATACCCGCCTTGACGGGAAACTGGCGCAGGCCATCGTTTCGATGCAGGCGGTGAAGGGCGTGGAGGTCGGCTTCGCGGCGGAAGGCGCTGCCGCGTTCGGCTCCAAGGTGCAGGACACCATCCATTACGATCGCGAGCTTCGCGCGTTCACGCGCGGCGCGAATCGCGCGGGGGGCCTCGAAGGCGGCATCACCAACGGGCAGGACGTTTTGGTGCGGGGGATGCTAAAGCCCATCTCCACGCTCCGCAGGCCGCTTGAGAGTGTCGACCTGGAAACGCGCGAAGCAGTGCAGGCGGCTTACGAACGCAGCGACGTCGCGGTGGTACCGGCGGCCGGGGTCATCGGCGAAGCGATGGTGGCGCTGGTGCTGGCCGCCGCTATGATTGAAAAGTTCGGCGGCGATTCGCTCCGCGAATCCAAGCGCAATTATGAAGGTTATCTCGACCAGGTGAGAAATTTCTGATGATTTACCCGATCGTCAAGTACGGCCAGCCCGTGCTCGAGCAAAAGGGCGCGGAGGTCGCCGATTTCGACAGCGCCGAGCTGCATAAGCTGATCGAAGACATGTTCGAATCCATGTACGCCGCCAAGGGAGTGGGCCTCGCGGCGCCGCAGATCGGGGTCGGCAAGCGCCTCGCCGTAATCGATATCAGCAGCGGCGAGGATCCCGCGCAGAAGCTCGTGCTGATCAACCCCGTAATCGTGAAGACCGAGGGCTCGCAAAAGAGTGAAGAAGGCTGCCTGAGCCTGCCTACGTTTCGCGAGCAAGTGACGCGGCCAAGGCTGGTCGTTGTAAAGGCGCAGGATGTCAAAGGCGCCACGTTCGAAATGACGGGCGAAGATCTGTTGGCGCGGGCTTTCCTGCACGAAACCGATCATCTCAGCGGGAAGCTGTATATCAGCTACATCAGCGCGCTGAAGCGCGATCTCATCCGCCGCAAGGTTCGCAAACTCCAGAAAGCCGGCGAGTGGGATTAACGCGAGTCGAAAAATGGGGATAGTCATCTCTGTCCACGGTGCCAGCCGCGGATTGACGACCAAGCCGATGTTGTGGGGCAGAGTTGACTGTCCCCACTTTTCGAGCAAATGGGCATGAAGCTGATTTTCATGGGCACGCCCGCCTTTGCCGTTCCGACCCTCGAACGATTGGTGGAGAGCGGGCACGAGATCGTCGCCGTATACACGCAGCCCGATCGTCCCAAGGGGCGCGGCCAGCGTGACGCTATGCCTCCTGTCAAGGAAGCCGCACTGCGGTTGAGTCTCGCCATTCATCAACCGGAGCGCGTGAAGCGTCCGGAGATTGTCGAACAAATCCGGGCGATGGCTCCGGTGGCGATCGTGGTCGTTGGCTACGGACAGATCATTCCGAAATCGATTTTGGATATTCCTCCGAAGGGGATCATCAACGTTCACGCGTCCTTGCTGCCGAAATATCGCGGCGCGGCGCCCATCCAGTGGGCCATCGCCCGCGGAGAAACGCGCACTGGCGTCACCACCATGCGGATCAATGAGGGGCTCGATACCGGAGATATGCTGCTGAAGTGGGAGACGGAAATCGGACCGGCGGAAACCGCTCCGGATCTCAGCAGGAGATTGGCGCAAGCGGGCGCGGACCTGGCGGCTCGGACCCTGGCCGAACTGGACGGCATTCATCCCGAACCGCAGGACAACGCGCAGGCCACCTACGCGCCGATTCTAAAAAAAGAAGACGGCCGCATCGATTGGCGCAAGCCGGCGCGCGAGATTTTGAACCGCATGCGCGGCTTCGATCCGTGGCCGGGCGCCTACGCCACGTTGCGCGGCCAAAACTTTCAAATCTGGAAGGCGGCTACCGGCGAGCCGAAGCTTGCGCCAGGCGCGCTGCAGATCATCGACAAGAAACTTTATGCTGGATGCGGTGAAGGAGAATCGATCGAATTGATGGAGGTCCAGTTGGAAGGAAAGAAGCGAATGACGGCAGCGGCGTTTCTGAATGGATTCACGGCCGCTGACAACGAGGCTTTGGCATGAGCCTGCCCATCGGTTTTCGTTTCGCCGCGACGTATGCGGGAATTCGCAAAGTCCCCAAAGACGATGTCGCGTTGATCGTGTCAGATCGCCCGGCTGTTGCCGCGGCCGTGTTTACCAGGAACCTGGTTGTGGCCGCGCCGGTGGAAATCGCGCGCCGGAACCTGAAAGCTTCGCGCGGCGTAGCTCAGGCCATCCTGGTGAATGCGGGCAACGCCAACTGCGCGACGCGGACTGGCGAAAGGGTCGCGTTGCAAACCGTGAAGGCCGCGGCGAAGGCCTTGGGCGTGAAGCCGGAACAAGTGCTTCCGGCGTCCACGGGCGTGATCGGCGTCGAGATGGACGGAAGCAAGATCGTCGAGGCGCTGCCAAAGCTGGTGTCTTCGCTCGATGCCTGGAATTTCGACGCCGCCGCGGCCGCGATCCTCACGACGGACCTGGTCCCGAAGACGGCATACGCGGGTGTGAAGGGCGCGCGGATGGCCGGCATGACCAAGGGCTCCGGCATGATTCAGCCGAACATGGCGACCACGCTGGGATTCGTGATCACGGACGCTGTTGTCTCCCCGGCAGTTTTGCGCACCGCGCTGAAGCAGGCCATCGATCGTAGCTATAACCGGATTTCCGTCGATGGTGACACGTCGACCAACGACACCGTGGCGGTGCTCGCGAACGGAGCGTCTGGAATCAAGCCTTCGGCTAAGGCGTTCGAGGCCGCGCTGACCAGCGTCCTGGAATCGCTCGCGATGCAAATCGCGCGCGACGGCGAAGGCGCGAAGAAGCTAGTGACCATTGACGTGGAGGGTGCGCGGAACGAAGCGGACGCGGCCCGGATTGCCCGTTCCATCGCCAACTCGCCGCTCGTCAAGACGGCAATCGCGGGATCCGATGCGAATTGGGGACGCATCATCGCGGCGGCTGGCTACTCCGGCGTGAAATTCGATCCGCGCAAGGCCGACATCGACATGCAAGGGGTCGCGGTGTGCCGTGGAGGACTTGCCGCGGATTTCCAGGAAGAAGGATTAAAAAAGAAACTCGACGAACGCGATTGCAGCATTCGTTTTTCCATTCGCGGCGCGGGCCGTGGGCGCGCGCGGTTCTGGACCTGCGACTTCACCGAAGATTACATCCGCATCAACGCCAGCTACCGGACTTGATATGCGAATTCGTCTGCTTCTGCTGGCCGGATTGTGCGCGTCCCTCCTGGCGTTTGCCGAAGTACCGGCGGAAGTTTGGAAAGTGCTCACGGACGCGGCCGAAGCGCTGGCGAACGACGACGTTTCCGCGTTTTTCGATCAGTTCGATCGCAACATGCCCGGCTACGCGGCGCTGCGCGCGAACGTCGAGGGTTTGTTGAACGGGGATCAGGTGACATCGTCGGTTGTGACGATATCGGACGAGGGCGACGACCACAAGCGCTCCCTGGAACTGGACTGGTTGCTGTCCTTGGACGACAAGGACAACGCGGGCGTCCAGAAAGAGACCCGCCGCGGCGTCATCAAAGTCCGCGTGGAGCGGCAGGGAAAGCGTTGGAAGATTGTCGCATGGGAGCCGGTGGATTTCTTCCGGCCGTAGCGAAACAACATCTACAGCGATTCCTCCATGGGCATTGCCAGCGGCGGCTCGATCAGGAAATCCATGGCGGACATACGTTCGAGTGCCTGGCGGATGGATTGTTCCGACGTGGGCGCGACCGTGATGACGAAAGGCAGGTCCTCGGCATTTGCGTGGGGCAGTTGCAGCACCGCATCCAGGGAAATGTTTTCGGCGGCCAGCGCCGCTCCCAGCGCCGCGATGATTCCAGGACGATCCTTCACGCGGAAACGCAAATAGTAGGCCGAGTGATTCAAGGTGATCGGCAGAGGTTTATACTCGCCGAGACGGGCGTGCGCGAACGGGGAAACTCGTTCGGGGCTGCCGGAGCGGATCTCGCGGGCGACACGCATGAGATCGCTCACCACGGCGACGCCGGTCGGCAGAGATCCCGCGCCGCGGCCATAGTAGAACGTGTCGGCCCCATATTTTCCCCGCACCCATGCGGCGTTGTAGGCGCCGCGAACGCTTGCCAGGATGGTGGAGCGCGGCAGCAGCGAAGGTCGCACCGAAAGCAGCAGTCCGTTAGGGGTCTGGCGAGCGGCGCACACCAGGCGGATGGTGTGGTCCAGCATGTGCGCGTAGGCGAAATCGATCGGCGAAATCCGCCGGATGCCCTCGGTATAAATATCGGATGGAACGATCCGTTCGCCGAACGCGAGCGCCGCCAGAATCGCCAGCTTGGACCGCGCATCGAAGCCGTCGACGTCGGCGGAAGGATCGGCTTCCGCGTAACCGGCTGCCTGCGCCTCGGCAAGCACCTGCGAGAAATCCGCGCCGCGCTGCTCAATCTCCGTCAAAATGAAATTGCACGTTCCGTTCAGGATGCTGGAGAGCGCGGTGATGCGGTCTCCCGAAATGCCTTCGCGCAAAACCGCGTGAATCGGAATGCCCCCGGCGACGCTCGCTTCCATGGCCAGGTTGATGCCCGCGGCGATGGCCCGATCCCATAACTCGGCGCCGTGCAGCGCCATCAGCTCCTTGTTCGCCGTAACCACGGATTTGCCGCGCGCGGCGGCGGCCTCGATGATTTCGCGAGCCACGGTGGTCCCGCCGATCAACTCGGCGACAATCTGAATATCGGGATGCTCCACCACTTCGCGCCAATCGGATGTTTTCAGCGCGCCCTCCACGCCGCAGGGCAGCTGTTTTGCGCCGATGTTGCGGCTGCACACGGCGGCCACACGCAGAGGAAACCCCAGCTTGGCCGCTATTTGCGATGCATTTTCCGTGAGAATGGTCAGCGCCCCGGAGCCGACGTGGCCTAGGCCGATGATCCCGATGTTTACTGGCTGCATAGATGAAATGAGTGCGACTTGTATCATTGTATGTGATGAAACACCTGTGGCTTCCGGTTTTCGCGGCAATCGCCGCGCTGGCCCAGCAGCCCGGTATCCCGTCATCGGATCCCGCGCTGACCCCGGCTCCCCAAACAAATCCCGGCTTGCGGCGTCAGCAGAGGGACGCGCTTTCCAAACAGGACTACAAAGACAACGTGCGCGACGCCGCCGATCTCGTGAAGCTATCGCAGGGACTGCAGGCGTCCTTCGAGCGCAACGGAAGTTTTATCGTGGATGCCAATGACATCCGTTCCGCCGAACAGATCGAGAAACTTGCCAGGAACATACGCGGCCGCCTCAAGCGTTTCTAAGGAGCGGCGGTTCTGACGGCCGGTGTGCTACCCTGAAACGTTTACCCTCCATGCCTGTCACGCGAGAAAAATCTCAATTGATGAGCGCCTCGGAAATCGACCGGACGTTGGTTCGGCTGGCGCATGAAGTCCTGGAACGAACCGCCGATCTCGACAAGCTCGTATTCATCGGTGTGCGCCGCCGCGGCGTTCCGCTGGCGCAGCGGCTGGCCCAGAAGATCCAGAATCTGGAAGGCCGCAAGATACCGGTGGGCATCCTCGACATCAATCTTTATCGCGACGATTTGTCGATGGTCGCCAATCAGCCGGTGGTCAATGCGACGGACATCCCGTTTTCGGTTACGGGCAAGGACGTGATCCTGACCGATGACGTGCTCTACACCGGCCGCACGGTGCGCGCCGCGCTCGACGCGCTGTTCGACCAGGGACGTCCTTCCCGCGTGCAATTGCTGGTGCTCATCGACCGGGGATGGCGCGAACTACCCATTGAGGCGCGCTATGTGGGTCGCAATGTGCAAACCGACGCCAACGAGATCATCGAAGTGAAGTTCCGCGAGATCGACGACGTGGAGAAAGTCTTGCTCGTGGAAAAGGTCGATTAGGGAGCTGTGCGGAAAATGGCGGGACTGCTTGGTACGGAACACTTGACGCGTACGGAGATCGAAGCGATTCTCGATCGCGCCCGTGATTTCCAGCCCGGACCGGGGCAGAGTTTTAAGCGCTTCGATCTGCTCCGTGGCCGCACCGTGGTGAATCTTTTCTTTGAAGCGTCTACCCGTACCCGCACCAGCTTTGAAATCGCGGCGAAGCGGCTGGGAGCGGACGCGGTTTCGATCACGGCGCAGGCGTCCAGCGTTTCCAAGGGCGAGTCGCTGGTGGACACCCTAAACACCCTGGCGGCGATGCGGCCGGACGCGATCATTATGCGGCATGCGGCCTCCGGCGCGCCGCACTTTCTGCAACGGCATCTGGGCATCCCGATCATCAACGCTGGCGACGGCACGCATGAACATCCCACGCAGGCGCTGCTCGATGCACGCACCATCCTGGATCGTGGCAAGAGACTCGAAGGGGCGCGCGTGGCAATCATTGGGGACATCGCGCATAGCCGCGTGGCGCGTTCGAACGTTTACCTTCTGTCCAAGTTCGGAGCGCAGATCGTCTTGTGCGGACCAGCCGCTTTGCTGCCGCGCGAGCTTGCGCGTCTCGCTCCGGGCATTACGCTCACCACCAGCATGGACGAGGCGATTCGCGACGCCGACGTCATCATGATGCTGCGCGTCCAACTGGAGCGGCAGCATGAAGCCGCCTTTCCGGCCGGCGAATATTACCAATTTTACGGGCTGCGTCTGGAGCACTTGAAATTGGCGAAGCATGATGCGATTGTCATGCACCCCGGGCCCATCAATCGCGGGCGGGAGATCTCTTCGGAAGTCGCCGACTCGCAGAAATCGGCGATTCTCAACCAGGTGGAAAACGGAATCTCTGTGCGCATGGCGGTTCTGGAGCGGGTTTTGGGCGGCGGGAATGGCGTGAATCGATCTGAAGGAGAGGCTCATGCCGGCGCTTCTCATTAGGAACGGACGCGTGATCGATCCCGCTTCGGGTTACGACGGCGTCGCCGACGTATGGATTGAAAACGGCGTCGTGAAGGGCGTCGGGGTGGGACTGACGGCGAGCGGCGCAAACGTCTTCGATGCCACGGGGTTGATCGTTGCGCCCGGCTTCATCGATATGCACGTGCACCTCCGCGAGCCGGGTTTTGAACACGCCGAGACGATCGAATCCGGCTCCCGCGCGGCTGCCGCCGGCGGATTCACCAGCATCTGTCCCATGCCGAATACGTCGCCGGTGAACGATAGCGCGACCGTCACCAGCTACATCGCCGAGAAAGCCCGGCGGCACGCCATCGTGAACGTGTTTCCCATCGGCGCCATCACGAAGGGCAGCGCGGGCGAGGAGTTAGCCGCCATCGGCTCCATGAAGCAGGCGGGCGCGGTGGCAATTTCCGACGATGGCCGTCCCGTGATGAATGCGCGCGTCATGCGGCGTGCCATGGAATGCGCGCTGAGTTTTGGGCTCCCGGTGATCAATCACTGCGAGGATTTGCATCTAAGCGCAGGCGGCGATATGCATGAAGGTCTGGAATCCGTGCGTCTCGGTCTGCGCGGCATCCCGGGTGTTTCCGAAGAAGTGATGGTGGCGCGCGATATTCTGCTCGCCGAACTCACCGGCGCCCACTATCACGTTGCGCACATTTCCTCACGGCACTCGGTGGAGATGGTAGCGTTCGCCAAGGCGCGCGGCCTGGCCGTCACGGCCGAAGCCACGCCGCATCATTTCGCGCTGGCGGATACGGATATGCCGCCGTATGACAGCAATTACAAAATGAAGCCGCCCCTGCGATCGACCTCGGACGTCGAGATGGTGATCGAAGGCGTGGTGAACGGCGCGATTGACGCGATTGCCACCGATCACGCGCCGCATGCCGGTAGCGAGAAGATGCAGGAATTCGAGCAATGTCCTTTTGGTATTTTGGGCCTCGAAACGGCAGTCGGTTTGACGCTCGAACGCTTATTGCATAACGGCCGCATTACTCTCCCGCATCTCGTCCGGCTGTTCACCGCGAATCCCGCCAGGATTCTGAATCTGGACCGATCCGACCGGGGGCCCGCGCGCGGCATCCTCTCACCGGGCGCCGCCGGCGACGTCACCGTCTTTTCGATCGAACGAGAATGGACCTACGATGTGAACAAATCGTTCTCCAAGAGCCGCAACTCGCCGTTCCACGGAACCAAATTCCGCGGAGGGCCCGTGGCCACGGTAGTCGGCGGCGAAATCGTCTGGCAGGCGTAGCCTGACGCCTCGGCCAGCAGCAGCCTGTCCGATTATGGCCTCGCTCGAAGCCTCATACGCCCAACCAAGTAAGGCCCCCGGGAAGTTCACCTACGGCGTAGTCTACCTGCAGAACTCTTCGATGATCAGGTTCACTAGCTGCTTCAGAGGCGTGTAGGATCGGTGTGGCGCACAGCCAAATGTCGCCCCTGTCCGCGACACACGCGAACGTGCCACAGCGCTGAACAACCTGGGGCACGTCCCCTATTGGTATGCGACCGACTTTGTGCGATCCAGGCGCGACGAGTAGAGGCGCGTTGGTCGCCGAGACGGCGTCGAGATGCAATCGGACTGTGATCATGCCCGCTAGCAGGTCAAAGGGCGGTTCGACGTGGATGAGTCCTTGCTTGACGGTCCAAGGGCCAAATCCTTCTACGTCGACGCGTTCCTTCACCACTATTGTGCGGTCCTGATGCCATCCCAAAGCCCAGTTCGTTGCCGGCGTCTTGTCGAACAGTATCGCTCGCACTGGGAGCCATTCGCGCCCCAATAGCGAGCCGGAGATACGGCCGACGGGCCCCCGCGATTCTAAGAAAGGCAACAGTCCCGGAATCCCGCGAAGGCGTATTCCAGCTTGGTCCGGCGGCAGCCCAGTGATTGCGCTCTCGACGGCCCGGAGTTCTGCGGATCTTAATCCAGCTCTGAAGCGCTCCGCGCCATCGCTTGCAAACGTCAGAGCATCACAGCCTTGCATACCGCGCTAGCCAGCGTCGTGTCTTGCCGCTTTGCATTCCTCGCAAGGGCAGATCTTGCGGAAGTGATCGAACGAATAAATACCGGTCGAGTGGCCGTCCGACCAACTGATCTGAATCGCATAGCTGCCCACCGGCTGAACCGACAGCATCCTCAACACGGGCTTGTACATTGGAAATAGTTCCTTGGAGGCAGAGGCGTGATTCGTCTTTTGCGGTTCGGTCCCATGAGCTCCAGTGCAGGTGGCGCAAGGGCATTCGTCGCGCAGATAGCCGAGCGGATAGTCGCTGTGATGGCCGTCCTTCCAATCGATCCGGATTCCTCTGGACTTGGATATCGCGATATGTTCGGGTTCGTGGATTGTGGTGGTGGTCACGGGAAGATCTTTCAGCAAACCTCAGGCGTCAGGAAACTTAACCTGGATTCACGCGTTCGATATCGCGGACGCCCGGTATGCGGCGGCACGAGGAAATCACGCGCTCCAGTTGCTTCTTGTCGCGCACATCGACGGTGATATCGATGACCGCTCCGTCCGCGGCGCGTTCGTCGTCGGCGCGCGCTTCCAGGCTTCGAATGTTGGTTTGCTCGTTGAACAGAACCGTGGTGAGCTGGTTCAGAATGCCGGGCCGGTCCTCGCTGTGGACCACGAGTTTCACCAGGAAGGTCTCGGCGACCGCGCGCGCCCATTCGACGTCGATCTTACGCTCCACCTCGTACATCAGATTCTGCACATTGGTGCAGGTTAGCGAGTGAACGGCCACGCCCTTGCCGCGCGTCACGTACCCGACAATGGCTTCCCCGCGAATGGGGTTACAGCACTTGGCGCGGTACACCAGCAAATCGTCCGCGCCGCGAACTTTCAGAACGACGTCCTGTTCCTTCCCATCGATCCCCAGCCCCGTGGACGGGGGCGGCGTGGTTTCCAGGGTTTCTGGAGGAGCTTCGGCCGGCACCTGATCGGGAGCCAGCTTCTGCAACACCTGGCGCGGTGAAAACTTGCCATAGCCCAGCGCGGCGTGCAGGTCTTCAATCTTGCTACAGCCATAATCGGCCGCGACTTCGCCGATGCGCGCCTTGGAGATGCGGCTCAGTGCGACTCCCAGACGGCGCGCCTCCCGCTGCAAGTGCTTCTCCCCGATTTCGATGGCCTTGACGCGCTCCGTCGTATTAATGACGTGCTTAATCTTGTTGCGCGCCCTCGAAGTCTTGACCAGCGCCAGCCAGTCCTTGCTCGGAAGATGGCCGGGCGTGGTCACAATCTCGACCACATCGCCGTTGCGCAGCGCATACTTGAGCTGTACGATGCGGCCGTTGACCTTCGCGCCCGTGCATGTGTTGCCGACGTCGGAGTGGATGGCGTAGGCGAAGTCGATGGGCGTCGCGTCGCGTGGCAGAATGATCACGCGCCCTTTGGGCGTAAAAGTGTAAACTTCCTCGGGATACAGATCCACCTTCAGGGTGGACATGAACTCCGCCGGATCGCTCATCTCGCGCTGCCACTCGACCAACTGGCGGAGCCAGGCGACGCGCCGGTCGTCCTCGCCGGGGCCCTTGCGGCCTTCTTTATACTTCCAGTGGGCCGCGATTCCCTCTTCCGCCACGCGATGCATCTCCTCGGTGCGGATCTGCACTTCAAAATGGCGTCCGCCCGGACCCATCACGGAAGTGTGCAGGGATTGATAAAGATTGGGGCGGGGAATCGCGATGAAATCCTTGATGCGGCCGGGGATGGGATGCCACTCGTTGTGGATGACGCCCAGCGCCGCGTAGCAGTTCTTTACGGAATCCGTGACGATGCGGACCGCCAGAATATCGTAGACCTGTTCGATGCCGATCCTCTGGCGTTTTAGTTTCTGGAAGACCGAATAGGGGCGCTTCAGGCGGCCTTCGACGCGTGCTGGTATGCCCTCGCGCGCCAGCAGCACCTCGACAGTGTGCTTCACCTCCTTGAGGAAGGCTTCGTTCGACGCTCGCGTGGCCTCGAATTCGCGCGACAATTCCGCGGACGCCTCCGGCTCCAGGTACTGGAAGGCCAGGTCTTCCAGTTCGCCGCGAATTTTGCCCATGCCAAGACGGTGCGCGATGGGGGCGTAGATTTCCATGGTTTCCGCCGCGATGCGTTCCTGTTTTTCCCGCGGGAGCGACCCGAGCGTGCGCATGTTGTGCAGGCGGTCGGCGAGCTTCACCAGGATGACCCGGATGTCGTTGACCATGGCGAGCAGCATCTTGCGGACGCTCTCGGCCTGACGCTCCTCGCGGGAGGCCAGGTTCAGCTTGCTCAGCTTGGTGACGCCGTCGACGCACCGGGCCACGTCTTCGCCAAAGGCGCGCTTCACGTCGGCGATCGTCGCCGACGGTGTCCTCCACCACGTCGTGCAGCAGACCCGTGACCACGCAGGTCATGTCCATGTGCATGTCGGAGAGCTGGCGCGCAACCAGCAGTGGATGGATCATGAATGGCTCACCGGTCGCCCGTTTCTGGGCGCCGTGGCGTTCCTGGGCGAACTTAAAAGCGCGCCGCAAGGTAGCCAGATCATCGCTGGGACGCTGCTCGGCGACCTGTGCCTCCAGTTCCCGGTAGAGACGTTCCACCGGGCTATCCCGGATCGCCTCTGCGCCAATCGTCTCGATGGAGACCGGCCCTGGCGCGACAGCCCCCGTGGAGATCGCCCCATCCGCGGTTGACGGGCGAACGGCCTTGGCCGGTCGAGCGGGCAGCGTCAGGGCTTTGGTCGAATCAGGCATGACCCTATATCTTCAGTGTATCCGACGACTCAAGCCGCTCAGCTCGAAGAATCGTCTATCCGCAAGAAAACAAGCGGAACAAAACAAACAAACAAACAAACAAAAAAAAGCGCCACCCGAAGGATGGCGCTCCCTGTACTCAACTGAATTACGCGCCCACCGGCGCTGGACCCGCCTACTCCTGCGTGAGGCCGCCGGCGTCCTTCTTCTCCAGGCGCTCGGTCTTGAGCTTCTTGGTATCCAGAGCCTTCTGCAGCCACGAATCGGCGACTTCAACCTGCTTCTTGTAGTCGTCCTTGTCGTCGGCCAGATCCGCGCGTTCCCGAATCAGGAGATTCATGTACGCCATGGCGTCGTCGCTTTCCTTGTCGATGTCGAGGGCTTTTTGCAGATCCTGCAATCCTTCCTCGATAATCGGCGAGTATTTCGCGGCGAGCTCGGCCTTGGCCTTCTTGTCCTTGAGCGGACCGGGTTCATCCGGCTTCATATTGGCGTTGACCCGGGCCAGCATCAGCGCGGGATAGAATTTCTTTTGCGCGATGGCGCCCAAGCCGTAGTAGGCGTCGCGATTCTTGGGATCGGCGACGATCAGCTTCTTGTACCAGTCCGCCGCTTCATCCAGCTTGGCGACTTTTTGATCGGCCGGAAGAGAATCGGCTTCGTTATAGGCGAGCGATGCGAGCGACGCCAGAGCCGTCGTCTCGTTGGGATCCGCGGAGAGCACCTTCCCGAACTCGTCCCGGGCCTTGGCCGCGAACTGCAGGTTTTCGGGAGATTCCGCGCCGGGGATCCACTGCATCATGTACGCGATCGCCAGATACGTGCGCGCGTTCAGGTTTTTCGGGTCAAGATCGGCGGCTTCCTGGAAGTAATTCACCGCGTCGTTGTACTTGGCGTTACGGTAGGCCGATACGCCCTTGTTCAGGTCGTCGCGAGACTTCAGTTTGTTGCACCCGGTTCCGAACAAAACCAGCGCGCCCGCCAGCAGCGTCGCGACGGTTAAAGTAGCTTTTCGCATACCTTCTATCCTCTGCTCCTCTACTCGCCCGCTTCGGCCTTAGGCGTAATCAAGCCGACCTTATCAATGGCGGCGCCCTTGGCGATGTCGATAGCGTGAGCTACCGATTGATAATCCAGATCGGGATCGCCCTTCACGAAGACCACGCGCTCGGCGCGCGTTTTGAAGACTTCGGTCAGACGGTCGCCCAGCCGGCTCTCCTCGATGGGATCCTGATTGAGCTTCATCGACTTGTCCTTCTCGATGACGATCACCACCGTGCGGTCCTGGTTGGGCGGCGGCGGCGGCATATTCTTGGGAGGCGGCTGCGGCGCCAAGGCCTCCAGCCCGTGCGGCGTTAGCGGCGTAATCACCATGAAGATGATGAGCAGCACTAAAAGCACGTCAATCAGGGGCGTCATATTGATGTCGGATTTTGCGCCGCCCTTCGCCCCACCCACTGCCATTGCCATATAAAATCTCCTTGAACTGCCTTACTGCGAAACCTATATTCTGATCCGGCCTACTTTTTCGCGGCGGGACGCGTCGGACGATCCTGTGGAATCTGCTCGGTCAGCAAGCCCAACTGATCGACGCCGGCGGACCGAAGACTGTCGACCACTTCCTCGACCCGCTGATACTTGGAGCGCATATCCGCCTTAATATAGACCGTCTTGTCGAGCTTGTTCGTCTGCAGGTCGCGCACTTTAGAGGGAAGCTCTTCCAGCGACATTTGCTTGTTGCCTGGACTGATCCAGATTTTCCCTTCGCGCGTGATGGCGACCAGAATCGCATCTTCCTTGTCCGCATCCTTCATGGCGATCGGGTTCTTCGTGCGCACCATATCGACGTTGACGCCTTTGGTGAGCATGGGCGTGATCACCATGAAGATGATCAGCAGCACGAGCATCACGTCCACCATCGGCGTGACGTTGATGTCAGATGTTACCCCGGGGGCTTCCGGCTTTTTCATACAAAACTCCTCACTTTCCAGATCCGCCGGGACACGCCGCCCGAAAAGGGCGGCGCATACCGGAATTCAACTCGCGAAAAGGATTCCAGTTACTTGCCGGCGCCGGCTTTTTGCGTGCGCTTGATGAAGTAATCGAGCAGCTCCGAGCTGGAGTTGCCCATCTCCACGTCAAACGCTTCAATGCGGCCCGAGAAGTAATTGTACATCCAAACTGCGGGGATAGCGACGAACAGACCGACGGCGGTCGTGACCAGCGCTTCGGAAATACCGCCCGCGACGGCGCCCAGACCCGTGGACTTTTCGGTCGAAATGCCCTTGAACGCGTTGATGATGCCGACGACCGTTCCGAACAGTCCGACGAACGGTGCCGTCGAACCGATGGTGGCGAGCGTCGAAACACCGCGCTTCAGTTCGGCGTGGACGATGGCTTCGGCGCGTTCCAGCGCGCGCTTGGAAGCCTCGATTTCCTCGCCGGATATATCCGAACTCATTTGATGGGCCCTGAATTCCTGCAATCCGGCCACCACGACCTTCGCCAAGTGGCTCTTGCCAAAGCGGTCAGCGATCTTGATAGCCTCATCCAGCTTGCCTTCGCGAAGAGCGCCCGCCACGGCCGGAGCAAACTGCCGCGACTGCGAACGCGCGCCGTTGTAGGCGATGACGCGATCGATCATGACGCCGATCGACCACGCCGACATAATGAACAGAGTGATAACGACGAACCGGGCGAGCCAGCCCATTTGATTCCACATCGACCGGGGATCGAAGCTGATACCGCCGCCCGCGCCCCCGCCCTCTTGTAGCAGCATCATCGCCCAAACCTGCAACTGTAAAACCATGATTTTCTCCTGCGAGTTGAATTTGAAAGGGATCTTTCGGACCCCTTCGGACTACTGACTTAAAGTGAAATTTACGTCGATCTGTGTGATCACTTCCACCGGCTCGCCGTTGAGCAGCGTGGGCCGGTAAACCCATTGCTTCACCGCCTCGGTCGCCGATTGAACCAGCATCGGGTGACCGCTGATGAGCTGAAGATTCTGAATGGTGCCATCCTTGCCGATGATGGCCGTAAACCGTACGGTTCCCTGAATGCGGGCCGATTTGGCGAGCGCGGGATACAGGGGCGTGATTTTCTTAAGGAGATTGGCCGCCTGGACGTTGCCGCCCACTTTAATCTGTTTCGGGCCAGCGTCGGCAACTTTCACCGGAGGAGGCGGAGGGGGCGGCGGCGCGATGCCACCACCGATGCCGCCCAAGCCGCCCAGCCCGATCCCTCCGGGGATGCCGCCCACCACGCCGCTCACCTGCGAGGCGCTCGGCGGAAGAGCGTCTTCCGTGATAATCGCGACGTTCTTGGGAATCTCGCGTGGTGCCATCAGGCGTCCCGCGTCGAACTGGCGCGGAGCCACCCTCACTTTCACGACAGGTGCGGGCGGAGGAGGCGGAGGCGGCGGGGGAGGAGGCGGCGGAGCTGTCAGCATACTCGAGAGAGTCGCCTTCGGCAGCACATCCGTATAAATCAGGGGAAGCAGGACCAGCACCCCGACTGCTGCAAACTGGGCCCCGAACGATAGAATCACCGTCCAGCCTTTATGTGTCTTTCCCTCACCGTCCACGAACGTTTGATCAAACATTCCCTTAATCCTTTCCCAGCCCTGCTTAGGCTAGCTTCGCACTGCCTTCCGGGTTCCCCCGGATCGCGCCGGTTCCTTGACCGGAGCTACCGGAGCCGGCTTCGCCTTCCGTGTATCCATGAAGTTTTGCCAGAATACCAGGATTGGGCTCGCGATAAAAATAGAAGAATACGTCCCCACCAGAATTCCCACGACCAGCGCGAACGAGAAGCTGTTCAGCACCTGGCCGCCGAAGATAAACAATGACAGCGCGGTCAGCAGCGTCAGGCCGCTGCTCACCACCGTCCGGCTCAGCGTCTGATTCACGCTGATATTGATCAAACTCGTGAGCGACTGCCGCCGCATCAGCTTAAGGTTCTCGCGGATACGATCGAAAACGACGATAGTGTCGTTCATCGAATAACCGACCAGGGTAAGGAGCGCAGCCACCACCGTGAGCGAGATTTCCTTGTTGAAAAGCGAGAACAGCCCGATCGTGATGATCGTATCGTGAAATACCGCGATCACGGCCGCGACGCCGTAGATCCATTCGAACCGGAACGCCACGTAAACCAGCATTCCGCCCAGCGCGTAGAGCGTCGCGAGAATCGCCTGACGCTGCAAATCCTTGCCGATCTTAGGGCCGACCACGTCCGCCGACAGAATCGTAAAGGGCCCCAGCGCGCACTGCTGCTTGACGACGTTGAGGATTTGCGGCGTCACGCCAGGCACGCCCGAAAGTTGGTCGAGCGACGACAGCAGCCCGCCCTTGGACGCCCGGAAATCCTCAACGGAGCGAACTACCTTCTGCAGTTCGTCCTCGGAGAGTGGAATGTTTGCCTGGAGCAGCGGATCGCGCAGTTTGCTCGCCAGTTGGTCCGCCGCGGAATTGTTCAGATCCAGTTTGCCTTCGGCGGCGCCGAACGTAGCGCGCAGCGTATCCTCGATAATCTGGCGATTCGCGTTCAATTCTTTTTCGTCGCGAATCTCGGTGCCCACCAGAACTTCCGGCTTCCCTGTGATCTGCTGCACTGAAATCTCGCCCTTCACCTTGCCTTCCAGAGCCGACCGGATCTTCTGCACCGGAGGTTCCTGATTGAAGCGCAAGTACATGAGCGCGCCGCCCTTGAAATCAATGCCGTAGTTGGGGCCGCCCTTAATGGCCAGGCTGATAAGCCCTGCTGCCGTCAGCACCAGTGAGGCGCCGATCAGCGGCCATTTGTTGCCCATGAAGTCGAAATTTGTGTTCTTGAATAATTCCATCGATCCCGCTACTGCCGGCTAGTCCTTATAGACACCGGCTACTACTATAAAGTTCCCGCTCAGACCCGACACGGCTTTCCACGTTACCACAAAATCCCAGACCGTTCCAAGCCGAGCGGTACTTATCTTTTCGTCCCGCCATTTACCCGCCTCTGCTGCGGCTAAATGCTGATGGCTATTGCTTTCTTCTGCCCGCTGAGTTCCCAGTCGAAGATGGTCTTCGAGACAAACACGGCCGTAAACACATTGGCGATCAAGCCAATCACCAGGGTGACCGCGAATCCTTTCACCGGCCCCGTGCCGAACAGGAACAGAAAGGCGCAGGAAACGACCGTCGTCACGTGAGTGTCCACGATGGTCAAAAACGCCTTGCTGAAACCCGCGTCGACAGCCGCAACTACGGCCTTGCCGGCACGCAACTCCTCGCGGATGCGCTCAAAAATCAGTACGTTGGAATCCACCGCCATGCCGATCGTCAGGATGACGCCCGCGATTCCCGGCAGCGTCAGCACAGCGTCAAAATAGCTGAGCGCGGCGATCAGAATGATCGCGTTGAGCACCAGCGCGAGTGTGGCGTTGATGCCGCTCTTGCGGTAATAGATAAGCATGAAGGCGATCACGGCGATGACGCCCGCGATGCCGGCCGCGATCCCGGACCGGATCGAATCGGACCCGAGCGACGGCCCAACCGTCCGCTCTTCCAGGTATTCCACGCCGGCCGGCAGCGATCCCGCGCGGAGATTCAGCGCGAGATCGGCAGCTTCGTCGTGACTGGCGGCGCCCGTAATGCGTCCCGTATCGCTGATCTTCGATTGAATCGTCGGAGCGCTCAGGACGACCTTATCCAGAACGATGGCCAGGCGATTGCCCACGTTCGCGCCTGTAAAGTTCTCAAAACGCTTGGCGGCGTCCTGGGTAAGAACAAAATTGGTTTCCCAGCGGCCGCCTTCGCCCTGCGCGGGGCTCGCGTCGCGCAAGTCGCGGCCCGTGACCACCGGCGTGCGCGCGAGTAGAAAAGTCTCGGCCGGCGCGCCGCCCTTGGGCTGGCTCGAAAGCAACTGGCTGTTCAGCGGAAGCACGCCGCCCTTGCTCGAAAGCGCCTCTTCCCGCGACGCAAACGGCCCACCCATCACCTGATAGAGCTCCAGCATCGCGGCCGTTTTCAGGATCTGCTTCACGCGGGCTGGATCGTCGACGCCGGGAAGCTGGACTAACAATTCGGCTTCGGCGTCGCTGCGACCGCGCTGCTGAACGCTGGATTCGGCCAGACCCAACGCGTTGATCTTCTTTTCGATCGTGTGCATGCTCTGCGTCAGAGTGTCCTGGCGAAGCTTCAGCGCCTCGCTGGTCTTCATGGTCAGCCGATAGTCCGTCGGATTGACCGGCGTCAGGTTCCACACACCGCCGTAGTTATCATTGACCAGCTGGCGGAAGTTCCCGGCCTGCGTTGCGGGGACACCCTTCACATCGATCTGGATGGAATCGGCAGCCTGAATGGTGGCCGGTTCGTTGCGGGACATTTCCCCATAACCCACGCCGGCCTTGGTCAATTGATCCTTCAGGCGCTGAATCACGGAGTCCGCCTCCGCCTTGAACGCGTCCTGGATCTGCACTTGCAACACGAGCTGGCTGCCGCCCTTCAGGTCGAGGCCAAGATGGATGTTGCGCTTCCAATTTTCCACCAGCTCCGCCGTCGATTTCGGCAGACCCACAATGCCGTAGGCGCACACCAGAATGACGGCGATAATCGCCACAATCTTGAACTTCACGTTGTTGGCCATGATTTATACCTGTGTGTCTTACTCGCTTTACTTCTTTTCTTCGCTTTTGACGTCCTGGGTGACGATGCTCGCGACCGAGCCGCGCGTGACCTGCAACTTCACGTTATCGGGCTTCACGCGCAATACCAGCATATCCCCGGAAATGCTGACGATGGTGCCCACAATGCCGCCCGTGGTCAAAACTTCCTTGCCCGCTTCCAGATTCGACAGCATCTGCGCCTGCGTCTTCTTCTGCCGCTGCATGGGCATAAACACCAGGAAGTAGAAGATCGCGACGATAAAAATGAGCGGGAGAAAGCTCAGGACCGGATTAGAGGCCGGCGCCGTCTGCAGCAGAATCAATCCGAGGTGGGACATGGAGGTGACTTCTATTCAGGCGCTCGAATTCCGTCGGCGCGCACGCGGTCAAGAAGTTCGGCGAACTTCCCAAGTAGTATACACTGCCTGATCTCGCGCATGATGTCAAGGTAATGGCGCAAATTGTGCAGCGTGGCAAGCGTCGCGAATGAAATTTCCCCCGCAAAGTACAAATGCCGTAGATAAGCGCGCGAAAAGTTCTGGCACGTATAGCACAAGCAGGCTGGATCGAGCGGCCGCGGGTCCTCTTTGTACTGGGCCTGCTTGATCTGGACGCGCCCCTCGGAGGTAAAGATGGATCCGTTACGCGCATTGCGCGACGGCAGCACGCAATCCATCATGTCGATGCCGCGCGCGACGTATTCGGGAAGCTCTTCCGGCATTCCCACTCCCATCACGTAGCGGGGCTTTTCGACGGGAAGCAGCGGCGCGGCGATCTCGACCATTTCCAGGCTGAGTCCGCGCGGTTCACCCACGGAAAGCCCGCCGATCGCGTAGCCGTCGGCGTTCAATTCCAGAAGTTGATCGGCGCAGGCCACGCGCAAATCGGGAAACATCGAACCTTGCACGATAGGGAAACACGCGCGCAGGCCGTCATTGCCGTGCGCCCGATAGTGCGCGTACGCCGAGTGCGCCCACTGAACTGTCCGTCGCATGGATGCACGGGCGGCTTCGTGGCTCGCGGGATATTCCAGACATTCGTCGAGCACCATCATAATGTCGCTGCCGAGCGCCATTTGGACGTCGATGGTTGACTGGGGCGTAAACAAATGCCGGCTGCCATCGAGGTGCGACTGGAACACAACGCCTTCCTCAGTTACTTTCCTTAGATCGCTAAGACTGAAGACTTGAAATCCTCCCGAATCGGTGAGGATCGCACGCGGCCACTGCATGAACCGGTGCAGGCCACCGAGCTTGCGGATGGTCTCGTGGCCCGGCCGCAGATATAGATGATAGGTATTGCTCAGGATAATCTTCGCGTCCAGGTCAGTAAGCAGGTCACGCGGCAGGAGCGACTTGACCGCCGCCTGCGTCCCCACCGGCATGAATACGGGAGTCTCGATATCGCCATGCGCGGTGTGCAGAATGCCGGCACGCGCGCCAGTAGTGGGACAGGTGGCCTGAAGCTCGAAACGAAACACGTACTTTATTGTAGAGGTAGATAAGTGCGAAGCTGCCTTTAGCGCCGGTATACTTGTCCTCGAGTATCGATCGCGGCGACGTTTAGCACTTGGTCCGCTCGATCAACGGTAAATAGGATCCTCCAATCACCCACCCGGGATTTTCGCACTCCGGGACGGCCTGTCAGCGGGGCAGAAAGTCGGGCATCGAAAGGGTCCTCGGCGAGGGCATGGATGCGCCGTTGCAGTCGCACGCGGAGCTTCGAGTCGGCCCGCAGAAGAGTTTTCGCTGCCTCATTCGACAGAGTCGCGCGAAAACTCACAACGGGTTTTGACGCTCAAACTCTTCGAGCGAAACCACCCGCCCCGCGGCGATGTCGGCCATCCCGCGGTCGAGAGATTCGAGGGATTCGGCGCTTAGTGGCCCGCCCTCTGCGTCGGCAGCGTCGCGGAGGTCATCCAGAAGTTGAATCGCCTGGTCTTCGGAAAGACCATCGATCAACCGGTGCAGTTCCTCTTTGACAGTCACGGCTTTATTTTAGCGCTCCCAAGCAACGTGCTGTCGTTGGAGCACCCTCCGGCGACTGCGGTGCTCAAGTCGCCTGGGTTATTCTGCGTCGGTTACGATAGAGAGACACTCTCGCTATGGCCCTCCGTTTCTACAACACCCTTACGCAACAGGTGGAGCCCTTTGCCCCGCTGCACGACAACGTCGTGAGGATGTACACCTGCGGGCCGACCGTTTATAACTACGTCCACATCGGCAATCTGCGGACGTTCACGTTTCAGGACATCCTGCGGCGCTGGCTGCAGGCGCGCGGCTACAAGCTCGATCACGTGATGAACATCACCGACATCGAGGATAAGATCATCCGCCACGCGGCCGAAGCCCATAAGACGATCTACGAGTACACACAAAAGTACACGGACGCGTTTTTAGAAGATATCGACACTTTGCGTCTGCAGCGGCCTGAGCGACTGGTGAAGGCCACCGATTGCATCGACGACATGGCTGCCGCTGTTCAGAAACTGGAAGAGAAAGGCTACACCTATCGGAGCGATGGTTCGGTGTACTACCGTATCGCGATGTTCCCGGAGTACGGAAAGCTCTCGCATCACGATTTCAGCGGCACTCGCGCTGGCGCACGCGTCGACGTGGATGAATACGACAAAGCGGACGCCCGCGATTTCGTTCTATGGAAAGCCAAGAAGGATAACGAGCCGTCCTGGGACACGCCCGTGGGCAATGGACGCCCCGGCTGGCACATCGAGTGTTCCGTGATGGCCATGAAGTATCTGGGCGAAACGCTGGACATCCACACGGGCGGCGTGGATTTGGCTTTCCCGCATCACGAAAATGAGATCGCGCAGTCGGAGGCCCTCACCGGCAAGCCCTTCGCGCGCTTCTGGCTGCACGCCGAACATTTGAGTATCGATGCGCAGAAGATGTCGAAATCGCTCGGCAATTTTTATACGTTGCGCGATCTGCTCGGCGAAGGCTACGCGCCGGAAACGATCCGCTACCTGCTCGCGTCGGTGCCGTATCGCAAGAAGCTCAACTTCACTTTCGACGGATTGAAGGCCGCGGCGACTTCGATCGAGCGCTTGCGTAATTATCAGTTCCGCCTGAAGACGGCGAAGTTCCCGGAAGGATTAAACGCGGCTCTGGTCGAGCGAACGGCCGCCGCGACGAAGGCTTTCGACGAAGCCCTGGACGACGATTTGAATACCGCCGAGGCGCTCGCGGCCGCGTTCGAATACATTCGCGACACCAACACCGCGATGGATAACGGCGAGTTCAAAGCCGGCAATCTGCCGAGTGCGTTCGAATTCCTGGTCCACTTCGATTCTGTTTTCGACGTACTCGAGCCATCTCCTATCCGGCTCCCGCTAACGATGGGCGCCGCCTTAGGTATTGATCTCACCGTCCGGGTGCTAATCTCGGATCACGAAATCGACGCTCTGGTGGCCGAGCGCACGGCTGCCAAGAAGGCTCGCGATTTTGCCCGTGCCGACCAAATTCGTAACGACTTGGCATCGCAGGGAGTGATCCTCGAAGATACAAAGGATGGGGTTCGTTGGAAGCGGCAGTAGCCGGACCCACAAGCGTTCATGAAATTTGAAAGCAAGACCGTCCACGCGGGCGACCGGCGCAAAGCCGGCGAATACATTCCGGTCACCACCCCTATCTACACGGCGTCGAGCTACTTCTACGATTCGATGCACCAGCTCGATCGCGTATTCGGACGCGAGGAGGAAGGTCCTTCCTACGCGCGCTACGACAATCCCACGACGACCGCGCTCGAAACATTGGTAAATGAGCTCGAAGGCGGCCACGCGGCCTTCTCCTGTTCCTCTGGCATGATGGCGATTCACCTCGCCTTGCTGGCCACGCTCATCGACCGGCCCAAGCGCGTGGTCGCGGGCAGTGTTCTCTACGGCGCCACGACGCACATGCTGATGACCATCTTCGGCGCGCTTGGCGTGGAGACCGAGTTCGTTGATATGTGCGATCTCGCCGCCGTCGAACAAGCTCTTAGCACCGCGAAAACCGGCGCGATGCTGCTCGAAACGATTACCAATCCGCTGCTGCGCGTTCCTCAGATGGATAAGATTGCAGAGATCGCGCGGCGCGCCGGCGTGCCCGTGATCGTCGACAACACCTTCGCGACGCCCATGCTGATGCGTCCGCTTGAACTCGGAGCGGGCATCGTGATTCACAGCGCGACCAAGTATTTAGCCGGTCACGGCGATGCACTCGGAGGAATCGTGGCGTGCGAGCAGGCGCATTTCGAAACGCTGAAGACGCTGGTTCGCACCATGGGGCCGAACCTCGGCCCGTTCGAGGCTTATCTGACGATGCGCGGCATTAAAACGTTGGCGCTGCGCATGGAGCGGCAATGCCAGAACGCTTGTAAAGTCGCGGCATGGTTGAAGCCGCACCCGCGAATTGCGCGCGTGCACTTTCCGGGCGATCCCTCGCATCCCGACGCCGCCACGGTCGAGCGTCTCCTGCCGAAAAACATGGCGGGCGCGATGGTCGCGGTTGAGCTGAAGGACGCGGGGAAAAACGAAGTCTTCGCCTTCATGGAGAAGCTCAAGATGATCGTGCGCGCGACGTCGCTGGGCGACGTGCACACCATGGTGCTCTATCCGGCCATGGCCTCCCACCGCGATCTCTCGCCCAAACATCGCGAGCGTTTGGGCATCGGCGAGAACTTGATCCGCATTTCGGTCGGAATTGAAGCGATCGACGATATTATTGCGGATCTGGACAACGCACTTTGCGCGTAGGCCGACATGGATAACGCACCGGCGCGGAAGCGGCCGGGCTATTTGTCTTCGAGATGTTTCAGGCGGGCGTCGAGCACCTGCTCAACCCGGTAAAGCTTTTCGTCTTGAACCTGAAAACGAGCCTCTACGAAGCGCGTCAGATCGTCAAATCGATGGTTCATGGACGTGTGCAGGTCCGTTATTCGATGGTTGTTGATAAGGATCCCAACCACAACCGTCATGCATGGCAGCAAAACGGCGATCAGCAAACGAATATCGTCGCTCATCATAAGTTGCCCTTAGTTTAGCAACTTCTGCTATACTCGAATTTCATGTTCGCCGCTTTGCATCACGGACGCCATCACCACCATGGACATTCCATGCTGCGGCGGACTCACCGTTAATCCCGAAAGAAAGTAGAAAGATTTTCGAGAGCCCGCCGGTTAACCCCGAGCGGGCTTTTTATTGGTGCCGAAACTATGCAACTGGACTTCAAGAAACTCGATGGACTCATTCCCGCGGTGATCCAGGATCACCAAACCGGCCGCGTGCTCATGGTCGGCTTCATGAACGACGTGGCCTTTCAGAAGACCGTCGAGACCGGCTTTGCCACCTTCTATAGCCGTTCGCGCAATAAATTGTGGCTGAAGGGCGAAAGCTCCGGTCACCGCCTTGTCGTGAAGGAGATCTCGACCGATTGCGACCTCGACACCGTTCTGGTCAAAGTCGAAGCGCAAGGGCCCGGTGTTTGTCACGAGGGCTACCAGAGCTGCTTCTTTAGGCGGCTGGAAAATGGCGAGTGGAAGATCAGCGAGCCTCAGACATACGATCCGAAAGCAGTGTACGGGAATTAGGACAGCTGGCGCTGGGGACAGACTACTCTGTCCCTTCGCGCAAATTTTTGATTTCAGCGTGATCGAAGGAGTGGACAGAGCGGTCTGTCCCCTTTGTAGAAGGAAACAGAATGAAACTGAAACTAGGGATTCCCAAAGGCAGTCTCGAGAACGCCACGGTCGATTTATTCCGTCGCGCCGGATTCCAGATCACTATCAGCAGCCGCTCCTATTTTCCCGCGATCGACGATCCGGAAATCGAGTGCATGCTGATTCGCGCCCAGGAAATGGCCCGCTACGTCGAGGACGGCATCCTCGATGCCGGTCTCACCGGCCGCGACTGGGTGGAAGAAAACGAAGCCAAAGTCGAAACCGTCGCGGATCTGATTTACGCCAAACAGAGCTTCGGCAAAGTTCGGTGGGTGCTGGCGGTTCCGGAATCCTCCTCCATCAACTCGGTCAAGGATCTCGAAGGCAAGATCATTGCGACCGAACTGGTGCAGGCGACCAAACGTTATCTTGCTAAGAACGGCGTGACGGCGAAGGTGGAATTTAGTTGGGGCGCCACGGAAGTGAAACCGCCCGCGCTGGCCGACGCGATCGTGGAGGTGACCGAGACGGGCTCATCGTTACGCGCCAATAAACTCCGCATTGTCGAGACGCTGATGGAATCGAACACCCAGCTGATCGCCAACGTGAAAGCGTGGCAGGATCCCGCCAAACGCAAGAAGCTCGAAGATATGAAGATGCTGCTGCAGGGCGCGATCAATGCGCTCGGCAAGGTCGGCTTGATGCTCAATGTGGAGAAGACGAACCTCCCGCAGGTGCTCGGCGTGCTGCCTGCGTTGAAGCGGCCGACGATTTCGGCGCTCAGTGAAGACGGATGGCTTGCTGTAAACACCATCCTGGACGAATCGACGGTGCGCACCATCATTCCGCGCTTGAAGGAAGCCGGGGCGCAGGGCATCGTCGAATATCCCTTGAACAAGATCATCATGTAAAACCCGAGGCGCTGTCCGAGTAAAACGAGCGGCAGCTATATCAATATGATTCGAATTCTCACAGCACGAGACGCGCCGTCGCTCATCCAGCGCAAGACAATCCGCCTCGAGCAGGCGGAAATTGCGGTGATGCCCATCCTGACCGACGTGCGCGAGCGCGGCGACGCCGCGTTGCTCGATTACGCCCGCAAGTTTGACCGTTTTGAAGGCGAGAGCGTGCGGCTGCACGTGACCGGTTCGCTGGAGCCCGAATTCCGCCGCGCCGTCGAAGTCGCCGCCCACAATATTCGCGACTACGCGCGGGCCCAGTTGCCGAAGGAATGGTTTATCGATCATCCGGACGGACGCCGCCTGGGACAGGTGGTCCGGCCGCTCGATGCCATGGGCGCCTATGTTCCTGCAGGGCGCTATCCGCTGCCGTCCACCGTTCTGATGACGGTGATTCCCGCGCAAGTGGCGGGCGTCTCCACGATCTGCGTCGCGTGTCCGAATCCCAGCGTGGAGATTCTCGGCATCGCGCACCTGCTCGGGGTGAAACACATGTTTCGCATGGGCGGCGCGCAAGCCATCGCCGCGCTCGCATTCGGCACGGAGACGGTACCGAAGGTCGATCGCATTGTGGGACCGGGCAATATATATGTTGCGGCCGCGAAGAAGTTGCTGGCCGGCGAGGTCGGAATCGATTTCGTCGCCGGGCCTACTGAAATCGTCGTGATCGCGGCCGAAGGCAACCCGCGCTGGATCGCCGCCGATCTTCTCGCCCAGGCCGAACACGATGTCGACGCTTCGGCGATCCTGCTTACGACATCGCGCGCCTTGGCGGAAGGCGTTGCACTGGAAATCGAGGAGCAGTTGGCGACGCTGCCCACGAACCACGTTGCGCGCGCCTCGATCGATACCAACGGCGCCATCGTCGTGACGGATTCGCTCGATCAGGCGATAGAAATTTCGAACGCGCTCGCACCCGAACACCTTGCTCTGCACGATGGCAGTCTGCTTTCGAAGATCCGGCACGCGGGCGCGGTGTTCATCGGTCCATCGAGTCCGGAAGCCGCGGGCGATTACGTGTCTGGTCCGAATCATGTTCTGCCGACATCGGGCGCTGCCCGCCAGCGCGGCGGACTTTCCGCCGCCGACTTCGTCAAGATCATTGCGGTCCAGGAGCTTTCGCGCGAAGGACTCCGGCGTTTGACGCCTGCGATCACGCTGCTCGCGCGCGCCGAAGGATTGGAAGCGCATGCGCGCTCCGCGGAGGTTCGCCGCCATGAATAGCGCTCTGACGCCGCGGCCGGCCGTGCAAAAGATGGCTCCCTATTCGCCTCCCACGGGAGGGCGTGCGGGCAAACTGCGTCTCGATTTCAACGAGAACACGGTGGGTTGTTCGCCCCAGGTAATCGAATTTCTTCGCGAGAAGCTCACTGCCGAGGCGCTGCCCGTCTATCCCGAATACGTCGAAGCAATGCACGAGCTTTCCGCGTTCTTTGGCGTGGCAGCCGACGAGTTCTTATTGACCAACGGCACCGACGAGGCGATCCAGGTGCTCATCAACACCTACGTCGACGATGGCGACGATGTCCTGCTGTTGCGGCCTTCGTATGCGATGTATCGGTTTTATGCGGAGCTGGCGGGCGCGAACGTTCGCGAGCTGGATTACCGCGCCGCTGATCTTTCCTTCCCGCTCGAAGAGCTGCTCGCGGCCATTCGTCCGGACACGCGCGCGATCCTGATCGCGAATCCGAACAACCCGACGGGGACGGGAATCGATCTGGACGGCGTCCGCAAAATCGTCGAAGCCGCGCCGCACGCGGCCGTCCTGATCGACGAGGCGTACTTCGAATTCTGCGGCGTCACCGCGCTCGGCCTGATTCGCGAATACCCGAACCTGTTCGTCAGCCGCACATTTTCGAAAGTTTACGGCATGGCCGCGATGCGCTGCGGATGCCTGTTCTCGCGCGCGGAAAACGTTCGCTGGATGCACAAGGCTCAATCGCCGTACAGCGTCAACATGCTGGCTGCGCTCGCGGCGCGCGCGGCGGTGCGCGACGGCGAATATATCGCCTGCTATGTCAAAGAGGTTCTCGCTGCCCGCGAACTCGTCTGCGCCGGGCTAAAGCGTCTTGCCATCCGGTTCTATCCCAGCCGCGCGAACTTCATTCTGTTTTACGCGGGCGAACGGGCCATTCCCATTCGCGATGCGCTGCGCGAAAAAGGCGTGCTCATTCGCGACCGCAGTTATGAGATCGCCGGATGCGTGCGCGTGACCATCGGAACTCGTGCGCAGATCGAACGCTTTCTCGTCGAACTGGAGAAACTGTGGAAAGCCTGACCGGGGACGTTGTAAAAAGCCTGACCGGGGACGCTGTGAAGAGCCTGATTGTTTTCGATATGGACGGCGTGCTCGCGGAAGTAACCGAATCCTACCGCGAGGGCATCGTGCAGACGGTGGAGTATTTCACCGGGCGGCGCATCGACCGCGAACTGATCCAGGATTATAAAAATCGCGGCGGCTGGAACAACGATTGGGCGCTCTCGCAGAAAATAGCCGCCGACCTGGGCGTCCAGGTCGATTACGATACCGTGGTCGATCAATTCAATGTATTTTTTCTGGGTCCGAAAGGCGATGGCGAGGGATTGATCCAGCGCGAGGGTTGGTTTCCGGCGTCGGGTTTTTTGGAGCGGCTCAGCAAGCGTCACGAGCTTGCGATCTACACCGGCCGCGTGCGTTACGAAGCGGTGATCACGCTGCGGCGGTTCGCCACCGGCGTGCTCTTCGATCCGATATTGTGCGCGGATGAAATCGCGGTGGGTAAGCCGGCTCCGGATGGACTGATCGAGATCCAGCGCCGCAAGCCGGATCGCAAGCTCTGGTACGTCGGCGATACTGTCGACGACGCTCGTTGTGCGCGCACCGCGGGCGTTCCGTTTATCGGCGTCGCCGCCCAATCGCACACCAATCGGGATGCTCTGGTCGACTTATTTGAAAACGAAAAAGCCATCGCGATCGTCGAAAACGTAAACGAAATCGAGGAAGCGCTATGCCGAAATCAGTGACCAAAAGCGTTGCGACAGGCCCACGCGGGGCCCGGCGTGTTTCCATCAGAACCCGGCGCGCTTCCGTCGAGCGCTTGACGAAGGAGACGCAGATCCGCGCGAGCCTCGCCATCGAGGGCCAAGGCGCCTACAAAATCTCCACGGGCATCCGCTTTTTTGATCACATGCTGGAGCTCTTCGCGAAGCACGGCGGGTTCGATCTCACCATCGAAGCCAAGGGCGACCTCGACGTCGATCAGCACCACACCGTGGAAGACGTCGGCATCGCGCTCGGGCAGCTATTCTCGAAGGCGCTCGGCGATCGCAAAGGGATCAACCGCGCCGGCTATTTCGTGCATCCGATGGACGAAACGCTTGCCGTGGTCGCGCTCGATCTCGGCGGACGGCCTGCGCTGGTCTATAAGGATCTAGTTCGCGTGAGGCTGGTTGGCGATCTGCAAACGGAGTTGGTGGAGGATTTCTTTGGCGGCTTTGTGAATCACGCGGGCGCCAATCTACACGTCAAGGTTCTCTACGGGCGTTCCAATCATCACAAAATCGAGGCGATTTTCAAGTGTTTCGCGCGGGCGCTGCGCTACGCGTGCTCAACGGACGAACAGTTGAAAGATCAGCTGCCCTCGACGAAGGGCCTTTTGTGATTTCGATTCTCGATTACGGCGCCGGGAATCTTCGCTCGGTGCAAAATACCCTGGGCGCGATCGGCGCGGAGTACGAATTAATTCGCGACGCCGAGGCCTTGCGGCGTGCCACGCGCCTGATTCTTCCCGGCGTCGGTCACTTCGGGCAAATGATGCGCGCGCTGGACGAAATGCAGGTGCGCACGGCGCTGATCGAAACGATTCGCGCGGGCGTTCCGTTTCTCGGAATCTGCCTCGGCCTACAAGCCCTGTTCACCTCCAGCGAAGAAGCTCCGGACGAAAGCGGCCTGGGTATCTTCCCGGGCAATGTCCGCCGCTTTCAGGGGAACATGCGCATTCCGCATATGGGTTGGAATCAAGTGGAGAGGCTGCGGTCATCGCGGCTGCTCGAAGGCACCGGCGACAAGCCGTTCCTCTATTTCGCGCACAGTTATTACGCCCCCATCGTCCCCGGGACTGCCGCGATTTGCGAGTATTCCGTCCCGTACACAGCGGTGTTGGAGCACGACAATATTTACGGCGTGCAATGCCATCCCGAGAAATCGGGTGACTTGGGTTTGAAGATCGTCCGTAATTTTGTAGAGAGTTAGCCTCGTGACTATTCACAACTTCACGGATTGTCATCCCGAGCGAAGTCGAGGGATCTGCTTCTGTCTTGCGAAGGGACGACTCAATTGATGAATAAAATCTGGAGAGCACAGCGCAGCGTTGTGCTCGATTACAAATGTTAGCTAAAAGAATCATTCCCTGTTTGGACGTCACCGGTGGACGCGTCGTCAAAGGCGTGAACTTCGTGAACCTGCGCGACGCGGGCGATCCCGTGGAACTCGCCGCGCGCTATAACGAACAGGGCGCCGATGAACTGGTCTTTCTCGATATCACCGCATCGAGCGATGAGCGCGACACCATGGCGGATGTCGTCGCTCGCACCGCCCGCGAGGTTTTCATTCCGCTGACGGTCGGCGGCGGCATTCGGTGGGTGGCGGACGCGCGCAAAATTCTGCACGCCGGGGCCGACAAAGTGAGCGTCAATACCGCGGCCGTGCGGCGGCCCGAACTCATCAGGGAGCTGAGCGAGGAGTTTGGCGCGCAAGCCGTGGTGCTCGCCATCGACGCACGCCGTCGCCGCACGAGTGACGAGGAAGGCCCCGCCTGGAACGTGTTCACCAAGGGAGGCCGCCACGACGAAGGCATCGACGCGGTGGAATGGGCCGCGCGCGGCGAGCAACTCGGCGCGGGCGAAATCTTGCTGACTTCCATGGACACCGACGGCGTGCAGACCGGCTTCGATTGCGCCCTGACCCGGGCCGTGCACGATGCGACGCAGATCCCGGTGATCGCTTCCGGCGGAGCGGGGAAGCCCGAGGATTTTTTCGAAGTGCTGGAACGCGCGGGCGCCGACGCCGCGTTGGCCGCGTCCATCTTTCATTACGGCACCTACACCGTCGCGGATCTCAAACAATTTCTCGCCGCGCGGGGCGTTCCCATCCGGAATCAGGTGCGGCTGTGATTCTTCCCTGCATCGATTTGATGGACGGGAAGGTCGTGCAGTTGGTGCAAGGGCGCGAGAAGGCGCTCGAAGGGGACGCCCCCTTGGAAATGCTGCGGAAATTCGCGGCTTTTCCCGAAATTCAGGTGATCGATCTCGACGCCGCCATGGGCAAAGGTGAGAACGCGGCCCTGGTGGAAATGCTCGCGAGCCGCGCGCGCTGCCGCGTGGGTGGAGGCGTCCGCACGCCGGATCGCGCTCGCCGCTTGCTCGAACAGGGCGCCCATCGCGTGATCGTCGGTACCGCTGCTTTTACCCCGGTGATGCGGGAAATCGCTGCCGCCGTGGGACCGGAGAGAATCCTCATTGCACTCGATTCGAAGAACGGCAAAATCGTGGTGAAGGGATGGCAGGAGGCGACGGACCTGACTGCTGAAGACGTGATCCGACAGCTGGAACCTCTGTGCGGCGGCTTCCTGTGTACCTATGTCGACAAAGAAGGCATGCTGCAGGGCACCGATTTGAACTGGTTCCGGCGCCTGCGCGCGGCGACGAAGCATGAGATCACCGCCGCCGGCGGAATCACCACGATGGACGACATCCGAGAGCTGGCCGCGATGAACGTCCATGCCGCGCTCGGCATGGCGATCTACACGGGACGTCTGGATCTGGCGGAGCTGGCGAACCTTCAATAATCCGGCAGCAGTTCATGCGGCGCGTGCGCCCAGAAATCCGGCTTCGCATCTGCAAGTTGATCGAGATCGCCGTAGCCCCACGTGACCGCGCACGTGCGGATGCCGGCCCGATGCCCGGCCTCGATGTCCGTCGGGCAATCCCCGACAAACAGACAATCCTGCGCGTGAACACCCAGAACCTCCAGCGACTTTAACAGCACATCGGGCTCGGGCTTAGCCGGGAAACCGTCGGTGCCCTGTACATGGTCGAAGTAGGAAATGAGGCCGAACTGGTCGAGGACGGTTCGCGTAGTGGGCGTGCCTTTGGTCGTCGCCGTTGATTTGCGCCCGCCCAATCTGCTGAGAACCTCTGTGACTCCGGAGTATACGAACGTGCCGGCGTGCTTGCGCGCCGGATAAATAGCGCGATACTCCACAATCATTTGATCGATGTCTTCGTGCGAGAAGCCCAACTCCAGGAATTCGTCGATCAGGTGACGCCCGATGTAAGTTCGCAGCTTTTCGTGCGTGATGTCAGTCCGGCCGCGCGCCGCCAGCACCGTCTGAATCGCACCGCAAATATCGACCTGCGAGTCGAGCAGCGTGCCGTCGACATCGAACAGATACACGGGGAACGCCGGAATCATGCCATTATTCCAAGCCGCGATAGGGAAGCGATCTCGTCGGCTTCCAAAGCGACCGGCGCGACATCACGCCGGCTGCGGACCGCCTTCGAGCATTCCCGGCATCCGCGTCGGCGGAGTGGCCGGCTTGATCACCTGCTGCGTTTCGCCGCCTTCGGGCTTCGTCGGCGGAGGCGTCGGCATAGCCGCAAGCGTCTCGCCCGCGATCAGCTGCCGGACTTCCGAACCATCCAGGACCTCGCGTTCCAGCAGCGCCATCGCAATGCGCTCCAGCGCGTCGGCGCGTTCCTCGATGATCTTGCGGGCGCGGTCGTAGCCCTGCGAGACCAGTTTCTTGACCTGCTCATCGATGCGGATGGCCGTCGATTCGCTGTAATCGCGATGCTGCGCGATTTCGCGGCCCAGGAAGATCTGCTCTTCGCGCTTGCCGAAGCTCATCGGGCCGAGCTCGCTCATGCCCCACTCGCACACCATCTTGCGCGCCATGTCGGTGGCCCGTTCGATGTCGTTGCCGGCGCCCGTGGTGATGTGGTGCATGAACATCTCTTCGGCGATGCGGCCGCCCATCAGGATGGCGAGCTGCGCCTCCAGATAGTCCTTGTTGTAGCAATGCTTGTCGTCCAGAGGCAGCTGCATGGTCAAGCCCAGCGCCATGCCGCGCGGGATGATCGTGACCTTATGCAGAGGGTCGGCGTCCGGCGTCAGCGCGGCCACCAGCGCGTGGCCGGCCTCGTGAAACGCCGTATTCTTCTTTTCCTCGTCGGTGATGACCATGCTCTTGCGTTCCACGCCCATCATCACTTTGTCTTTCGCCAGTTCGAAGTCGAACTGCGTGATCACCTTGCGATTCTGGCGCGCGGCCACCAGGGCGGCCTCATTCACCAGGTTGGCGAGATCGGCGCCGGCAAACCCAGGAGTCCCGCGCGCGATCAGCGTGAGATCCACGTCGTCCGCCAGCGGCGTTTTCTTGGTGTGCACTTTCAGAATCTGTTCACGGCCCTTGACGTCCGGCCGGCCGACCACTACGCGGCGATCGAAGCGGCCCGGGCGCAGCAGCGCGGGATCGAGCACGTCGGGACGGTTGGTCGCGGCGACCAGAATCACGCCCTCATTCGATTCAAACCCGTCCATCTCCACCAGCAGTTGATTCAAAGTCTGCTCGCGCTCGTCGTGACCGCCGCCCAGTCCGGCGCCGCGATGGCGTCCGACGGCGTCGATTTCATCGATGAAGATGATGCAGGGCGCGTTTTTCTTGCCCTGCTCGAAGAGGTCGCGGACGCGGCTCGCGCCCACGCCGACGAACATCTCCACAAAATCCGAGCCCGAAATCGAAAAGAACGGAACGTTCGCCTCGCCCGCGATCGCGCGGGCCAGCAGCGTTTTGCCGGTGCCGGGCGCGCCGATCAGCAGCACGCCTTTGGGAATGCGGCCTCCGAGCTTCTGGAACTTCTGCGGCTCCCGCAGGAATTCGATAATCTCCTGCAACTCTTCCTTGGCTTCTTCCACGCCCGCGACGTCCTTGAACGTCACCTTCTTTTGCTGCGACGAATGCAGCCGCGCGCGGGATTTCCCGAAGCTCAGGGCCTTATTGCCGCCGCTCTGCATCTGGCGCATCATGAAAATCCAGAAGCCCAGCAGCAGCACGAAGGGAATCGCGTTCACCAGGATGGACACCCAGTTGCCGCCGGCGTCCTTTTCCACGGTGATCTGCACGTTCTTGTCGATCAGCAGCGTGGTGAAGTCGTTGTAGGTGTGGGGCACGGTGGAGCGGAACTCGTCACCGTTCTTGTACTTCCCGTGAACGTCGCCAGTGACGCTGTTGAGGACGATCTTATCGACCTTCCCGTCCTTGATGTCTTTCACCAGCTCCGAGAAGGTCGGCTGGGCGCCGGGCATCTTGCTGCTCTTGAACACAGCCCAGACCAGGACCACCAGGCACAAAATGATCGCCCACAATACTATATTTCTAACGCTTGAATTCATGACCTCTCCAAACCGCCGGTCTTTCCGTGGGAGCGCACTCAGACGACCCCTTGCTTACTTAGACGAATCTCGTCTCCTGAAAGATCCAATTTACCCTACGATCTCGCGTCCCGATCTTAATTCAGAGATCCGCAGAACCCGATCCGCTTGCCGATCCGCTGCGAATTCCGCCGCCGCGCCAAACTGCCTGGTCCACACGATTCTTTCCCCGCTCATAACCATCGGCCATAGGTGCCTTTGCCATGAGGGGATGCGGGCTTCCGCAAACATTTCTGCGACCTTGCGGACCCGCGTATGTCCCGTGGGACGGTAGCGATCGCCAGGTCTCCAGCCGCGAAGCTGTAAATCTCCAGGAATTTGGTTCAAACTTAGTACTACTACTGTTCTCAATGTAGCACACGCCTGACGCGAGACCTTATCCGGGATCTCCCGTCCCGCCGCCCCGTTCTTCTCCGAGGCGGGCTCTGCTTGGTCCCCATTTCGCCGGGCTTCGGCCAGCTCCAATCGAAGCAAAGACTTTCCGTCCGGACACAGGTAGGAACCAGGAATCGCCAGCACGATCGGTTCAATGACCGGTATGCTGGACGGAACCGCCAACCGAATCCACTCGAACGAGCGCCGGACGTCCAAACCGGGCAGGACGATGCGCCCCTCGCCCGCCTCCCGCCCGGCGAGTTCCAGCACTCGCTCCACATGTTCGAATTCCACCTGGAGCAGGTTCCCCTTGGCCTTCGCGATAGCCCTCCGGATCGTTCTCCTGGCCACGGCTCGCGGGAGCGCCGCCAGGGAATCAATATGCAGTTCAACCCCGCCGGCGCGGCTTTCCCGCCGAATCTTTTCCACCGGAGAGGCCGGGCCGGCCCACCAGCGTTCTTCCTCGTACGAGAGATCGGCAAGATGGGCCAGCGCGTCCGTCAAGCGTGGATTCCACGTGGCCGTGAGCTGCGGAAGCAACTCGTGCCGAATGCGATTGCGCGCGAATCGTAAATCCCGATTCGAGGAATCCTCGCGCCAAGGAATGTCCCGATCGCGGAGATATTGCAGAACGTCCGCCCGCGTCACATCGAGCAAGGGGCGAACCGTAAGCAACCGGGCCGCTTCGCTTGGCCCCCCCGCCGTGACCGGAAGAATCCCCGAGAGCCCTGCCAGTCCCGATCCGCGCAACAGGCGCAGCAGCACCGTCTCGGCCTGATCGTCGCGAGTATGTCCCGTCGCGATACGGATACTGGACGTCCCGTCGTTTAGGGTTTTGAAAAACTCTTGACGCGCCCGCCTGGCGATTTGTTCCCGATTGCCGCCTGCGTCCGGGTCCTGTGCCCGTGCGACATGGAAGCGCAGGTTCCATCTCGCGGCGAGATCCCGTACGAAGCGCTCATCGCCTTCCGATTCTTCTCCCCGCCAGCCGTGATTGTAGTGCGCGACCTCGATAGGAAGATCGACATGAAGAAGCGCTCGCGAAGCAAGCTCCATGAGCACGTGCAGCAGGCAAACCGAATCCGGCCCGCCCGAAACCGCCGCGATCACGCGGCTCCCGGGAGGCAGCATGTTATAACGGGAAATAGTCTTTGCGACCCGTTCCAGCATGGAGGATTCCTACTCATAGTGTAGGGCTAGCGTCATGTCTAGCATCATCTCTGGCATCACCGACCCCGAACTTCGGCAACGCGCGGCGGGCATTCGCCTGTTGTTACTGGACGCCGACGGCGTGCTCACCGATGGTGTCATATGGAACGTGCCCGGAACGCCGGGCGCGACGTACGAGACCAAGGGATTCAACTCCCACGACGGCATCGCCTTGCAGTGGCTGGCGAAGAACGGCGTGCAGACCGGCGTCATCAGCGGCCGCATCTCGCAAGCCACCGAGATCCGCGGCCGCCAGCTCGGCATGACGTACGTTTATCTTGGCCGGGTGGAAAAGCTGCCGATACTGGACGAAATTGTCGCGCGCAGCGGTTTGAATCACGCTCATATCGCCTATGCAGGCGACGATCTCGTGGATATTCCTCTCCTGCGCCGGGTCGGCTTGGCCTTTGCGCCCGCGAACGCTCGTCCGGAAGTAAAAAAGGTTGCGCATTACGTGACGTCCGCCCGAGGCGGGCAGGGAGCCGTGCGCGAAATGGTCGAAATTCTGATGCAGGCGAACGGTACTTGGGACGCAATCCTGAAAAACTACGAGGTGGAATGAATGGCGAATCCCTCTGACGGCCGGAGAATCGGCCTGGAGATCCGTGCGGACTCGGGTCCTGGAATCCTGCACCAGCTCACCGGTGTGATCGCCCGTCATGAGGGCAATATCCTGAGCGTCGAAATCATCGGCGCCGCGGGCCCCCTGACCCGGATTTATTTCGAAGTGGATCTGCCGGGCGACCCCCGCGCAATGATCGATGAACTGGCGAAGCTGCCGGTTGTGCAGCAGGCCGCGATCGTCGACACCATGGAAAAGATTTACGGGAAGCGCATCATCATCATGGGAGGCGGCGCGCAGGTGGGGCAGGTAGCTTTAGGGGCGATCCTCGAAGCGGACCGGCACAACATTCGCGGGGAACACATTTCGGTGGATACGATTCCGCTGGTGGGAGAGCAGCCCCTGGCCGCCGCCGTACGCGCCGCCGCGCGCCTGCCTCGCGTGAAAGCGATGGTGATGGCCGGATCGCTGATGGGCGGAGAGATCGAACAAGCCGTGCGGGAAGTGGTGGCGCAAGGGATTCTGGTCGTCAGTCTGAACATGGCCGGCAGCGTCCCGGATGCCGCCGATCTGGTGGTCACCGATCCCGTGCAGGCGGGAGTGATGACGGTGATGGCCGTCGCCGATACCGCGAAATTTACCGTCGAGCGATTGAAACGGCGCGTGTTCTAATGTCGATCGCCTGCTCCAGAAAGCAGGGAACGTCTCCTCCGTCCCCGGTTTCCACTTGTGGCGGTCAATCCACAGCGGTTCTTCGCGGCCCTGAGCTTTGATCGAGTGTCACTCCCGGCAAGACTAGTCGGCACTTTCCGCGTTCTCGGAGTGCTGAATGCGGCGGGCACCGCATACCTGATCGTTCGCTGCACGACAGGAGGATGATGGAGGGGAATTCCCGGGAGGAGTTCCCGGGCAGGGGACGAAGGGGACAGCCTGAAGTGACTCCTTCGTGAAAATCGTCAAAGTAGCAAAAACCAGGGACGGAGGAGGAGCCTGTCGGAGATAGAAACGCGGATTTTGCCTGACTGACGGAGTGGCATGGGAAAAACCGGGGACGGAGGAGGAACTGTCCCCAATTTGAATGTCGCAACGCGCGTCGTCCCGATCCCGAGCGCAGTCGAGGGATCTGCTGGTGCGGAGTTGGGATTCCATCGCCCGACGTGGCGCGGGGCGCCAGCCCTGTTGAGTCGAGAGTCTTCTCGACTCTTCCGAAATCACCTACGCTGTCATCCCGAGCCCCGCGAGGGATCTGCTTTTTCTTCCCGCCAAACGCGCCGTCACGCCAAGTCGTCCAACTCTATTCTCCTTGGCTTCCATCAGTTCGCCCGCCAAATCCCGCCCTTTGCGAACAGCCTCAGCTATTCTCCAGGCGTAAGAGTTTTTCCCTAGCTAGGAAACGTTGCAGTTGCAGTGGTACTGATCTCCCGGAGGCCGTCAACGCCTTGCGCCGGTGACTATACGGATGCCGTCGACGGGAGACCTTGAAACCGGTTTCATCCTACCGTGCCGTCGAATCGACCTAGAGGGATCGGAGGCGGCGAGCGGTCATCAGAGGGCAGCTATCGAAGCGCAGGGCAATGGGGGTTTCTTATCCACGAGCTCCCGACCCCGCGAGATGCTGTTCAAATCACGGGCGGCCGGATAGCGCGGAACATCTACCAAGAGGCCGCGCGATTCAAAAAACAAGTCCACGGCTTTTTGTTGTGGACTGTGGCCGCCGGCAACGCCCGTAGTGTATGGCCGCAGTGTCTTTCGACGTGGCGCGGGCCGCGCCTGTATCAAGAGAAGCCTGAAGAGTCGGCAGTCGTGCCGACTTTTCGGGGAAGACGCCAAGGCTGTCTGTTCTTTACGCGACCGCGCCTTCGAGAGCGTGAATTTCCTGCCGCAGCTGCTCCAGATCCTTCCCGATGCCGGTGAAATCTCCGCGATTGCCCGCCATCTCGATGCGCCCCGCGCATTCGCCGATATGCGGAGCCGCCAACTGCTCGGCGGCAGCGGCGATCTTTTTCGCCTCGGCCGCGATCGCGACGGCGTCTTTATTGCGCGCGGCGCTTTCCAGGCGTTCGATGCGCGCGGGGGCGAGCTGCAGGAACACACGCAGCAGATCGCCGACCAGCTCGTTCTGATCGGAGGGCGCGGGCTCGACGACGTCTCGCGCGGCCGGAACCGGTTGCGCCGGCGCGGAGGCCAGCGCCTGCGTGATGGTGGCGAGCAAATGGGCCGGCTGGATCGGTTTTGAGATGTAGTGGTTCATGCCCGCCTGCAGGCATCGTTCGCGATCTCCGGTCATGGCGTGCGCCGTCATCGCCAGAATCGGGAGCGAGGCCCAACGCGGATCCTTGCGGATGATGCGCGTCGTCTCCAATCCGTCGAGGACGGGCATCTGCACATCCATGAGGATCAGGTCGTAGGGAGGCGAGGTCTCCATCAGATTCAGCGCCTCGCGGCCGTCGCCGGCGACGTCGATGTGAAACTTTCTCTTCCGCAGCACGGCCAGGACCACCTTCTGATTGACCACATTGTCTTCCACCAGAAGGATGCGCGCAGGGCCGTTCATCTCGGCATTGGGCACGGGAGATACTGAGACGGCTTCGCTCGCGGCGGATTCCTGCACGACCTCATAGGGCAGAATAATGGTGAACTTGCTACCGCTTCCGGGCGTGCTTTCCACCGTCACGCGGCCGTCCTGCAGCTCCGTGAGCCGCTTCGTGATGGCCAGGCCGAGACCGGTCCCGCCGTATTTGCGCGTGATGCTGCCGTCGGCTTGCGTGAATTTGTCGAAAATGCTCTGCAGCTTTTCGCTCTCGATGCCGGTGCCCGTATCGCGCACTTCAATACTGAACTGCACCGTTCCCGGGCGCCCTTCGATCGGCTGCGTGCGCACTCCCACCGCCACGAAGCCCTGTCCCGTGAATTTAATGGCGTTCGAAAGAAGATTTGTCACGATCTGGCGGAGCCGCAGAGGATCGCCCATGACATGCGAGGGCGACGTCGCGTCCATCTCAAAGCGCACCGCGACACCCTTCTGCAACGCCCGCGGTTGATAGGATTTGACGCAATCCGCAAGCACCGTGCGCACGTTGAACGGGATTTTTTCGATCATCATGCGGCCGGCTTCGATTTTGGAAAGATCGAGAATGTCGTTGAGCAGGGCGAGAAGAGAATAGGCGCTGTGCTGCGCCGTCTCCAGATTTTCGCGCTGTTCCGCGGCCAGGGAGGTGTCGAGCACCACGTCCAGCATGCCGAGCAGTCCGTTCATCGGCGTGCGCAGCTCATGCGACATGTTGGCCAAAAACTCGCTCTTGGCCTGACTGGCGGCGAGAGCCGTGCGCATGGCATTTTCGAGCTCTTCGGTGCGCTGCCGGATGCGTTCTTCCAATAAATCGCGATGCTGCTGGATCTCCCGGTTGGTCCTCTGCAGCTCATCGATCATCCGGTTGAAGCTCTTGCCGAGGTCCTCGATTTCGTCGCCCGTTTCGCTGACTTGAATCGGCTCGAACCGTCCCTGGCGGACGGACGTAATTCCTTGTTGCAGCAGAGCGAGAGGCCGCGTCAAAACTTTAATGGTGAATTGCGAGACCAACCCGGCGACCACCAAAACAACGACCACTAGCATGATCACTTCGCCCGGGCTGAAGGTATGCGTGCGGATATCCCACAGGAGTACGATGGCTACAACCCACACTAGGAGCCAGGCCGTAAAGGTCGTAAACCTAGACGCCAATGTCCTGTGTTTGGCGGGAGGACTTCTCACTATTCCATATTCCGCCGAGTCCTAGCCTCCAGACTATAGGTAGAAAGCCTTAGTACCTCCTCCGTATCATTTGTAGGATGCGCAAATCCAACAGCTTCAGCGACGAAAGCCCGCTTCCCTCTCATCGTGCTCGATTAAACCGCATGACACCTATGCCATATTCCAACTGGCCGGTCTTTCGGCTATCTGACCCGGCTGTTATCTTTTGATGCCAACTGCTACCCTGTGACAAGTGTCCCCCCGGCTCTCGACGTCCCTGTGCGGAATCGCGCTGCGGACGCCCGTCCTCGCTGCCTCGGGAACCTATGCCTATGGCATAGAACTAAAAGAGGTTGCCGATCTGCGAAAGGTCGGCGCGATTGTCACCAAGGGCCTGTCGCGGGAGCCGATGGCGGGCAATCCCGCGCCGCGGCTGGTTGAGACGGAGGCCGGAATGATGAATTCCGTTGGCCTGCAAAACATTGGGGTGAAAGCTTTTATTGCTGAGAAGCTGCCCGCATTGCGCGCTCTGGGCACGCCTGTGATCGCAAATGTTTTCGGGTACGCCGTTGAGGATTATACAGAGGTCCTTCGCGCGCTTGAGGATGTCGAAGGAATCGCGGGCTACGAACTCAATGTTTCCTGTCCGAACACCGCGCACGGTGGTATGTATTTCTCGAGCGATCCCGCGCTGCTGGCCGAAGTCGTTACGGCGGCCCGTCAAGTCGCGCGGCGACCGCTGATCGTGAAGCTGTCGCCCAACGTCGCCCGCATAGAGCCCTTGGCGCAGGCTGCCGCCGATGCCGGCGCGGACGCGATTTCACTGGTGAATACATTTGTCGCTCTCGCCATCGACGCGCATACGCGCAAGCCGCGTCTCGGCAATGGATTCGGAGGCCTTTCCGGCCCCGCCATCAAGCCCATCGCGCTGCGCATGGTTTACGAGGCCGCCCAAGCGGTGAAAATTCCCGTGATCGGACTGGGCGGCATCGCGACGGGCGTCGATGCGGCCGAGTTTCTGATCGCGGGCGCCAGCGCTGTCGAGGTGGGGACCGCAAGTTTTTGGGATCCGCAGGCGCCCGTGCGCGTCGCGGAGGAACTGGACGTGTTTCTCGCAAAGGAAGGGATTGCACGCGCCCAGGATTTGGTCGGGACGATCGACTTTAAAAGATAGGTGCCGACTTTTCAAAATTAGGTTAGAGGAAGAAATATGAAGCAGATTGTTTCCACGGATCGCGCGCCCAAGGCCATCGGTCCTTACTCCCAAGCGGTGATTTCGAATGGTTGGGCTTTCTTAAGCGGGCAGATTCCTCTCGATCCGGCCACTGGCCAGATCGTCGACGGCGATATCGCCGCGCAAACGACACGCGTCTTCGAGAATCTCAAGGCCGTTCTGGAGGCCGCCGGATCATCTCTCGATCGGGTCGTGAAAACTACGGTCTACCTGAAAGACATGGGCGAGTTCGCCCGCATGAACGAAGTGTACGCGACGTATTTCACGGCCAACCCTCCGGCGCGCGCGACGGTAGAGGCGGCGCGGCTCCCTCGCGACGTGCGCGTCGAGATCGATTGCATCGCAGAAGTAGGTTGATTCTCGCGGAAGGACTAGCGCCGCAATTCCTTTCTATAGGCCACAAATAGGCCCAGAAGAGTGATCAAGCTGATTGCCGCGCCCGCCCGCAATCCGCGATCTTTGAATTCGAAAACGATCCGATGCTCTCCCGGCTGGATTGCGATCGACTGAAACGCGCCGTTCCATCGTTCGATCGGCGCGGGATTGCCGTCGACACGCGCGCTCCACCCCGGATTCCACTGCTCAGAAAGATAAAACTTCCCAACGGCTGAGGTGCGTACCGTGAACTCGCGACGTTCCGGTTCCCAGCGCGTGCGCCCGATCGTTGCTTCGCCGCCTTCCATCCCATACGGCGGACGCTTGTCGATCACCTCAAAAACTTTGTAGAAGGAATCGTCAGGCTGCAGCAGGCGAAGTTGCGGATTCGTCTTGAGCGCCGAAAACTGCGGACCTTGCTCCGCAGTGATGAAATATCCGATGCCGAGCGTGTGTATACCACGCTCGTTCCCGGGGTCGATGGCGAGGTCCCAGTTCGTCAGGAACCGCGCGGTGGTTTTGATGAACCGGCTATAGGCCGTAGTTAGAAATGGATCGAATCCCTGGGGCGTCGTCAGGCCGAAATGGCGCAAGTCGGCCGGCAGCGGACCGGTCTGATCCACGGCGATCCGATACACCGAATTCGCCTGCAACTCCCGATAGATATCGCCATTCATGCCCGGCATCCAGTCGGTTCTCCAGCCATGATCCAGGGTTCCGTCAAAACGCCTGGATGTTCCGTGAACCTTGTAGTCGATGCCCACCGCCAGCAGCAACACTGCGGCGAGCGCGATGCCGATCGGCCCTCGCCGATTCCGGAGCACCCACAGTCCGGCAACGAACAGAAGCGCGAGGATACCCACATCCCAGGCGCCCGTCCAGCCAGGCGCGAAATCCGAATTCGACCAAATGTACAGGAGTCGCGCCGAAAATGCGGCCAGGCATGCGATCAAAATCAGAGCGAACTTCGGAGAGGACGTGCGCGGCGGTAAGTCGCTTTCACGTGCGCAAGGAATCGATCGATTCCGATGGCCGCGAGCGGCGCGGCGGCGGCGGTTAAGCCGGCCAGGAAATAGTAGTCGCGGCAAAGCTGGCCGATAAACGTCGAACGAAGAACGATGCTCGAAACAAGGTTGAACGGATTCGTGACGAGTACGGTGCAAACCGCGAACATTCCCACGACCGGCGCGGCGCTCCATGCCTCCTGCTGGCCTGCGCAAAAAGAGCAGCAACGCCAGCCCGACGATTCCGGGAACGCCCAGATAGAGGTACTCGCGTCCCGGATTCGCGAGAACATTCATGTGCGGACCGAAGTTGTAGAAGTTCGGGACCAGGTAAGAAATGTAAAACGCGGGATCGCGAATCCCCAGTCCGTAGCGCGCCTCCGGAACGCGCAGCGAGCTCAATTCCATCGCTGGCAGGAGCTGAATCATGACGACGCCCAACGACACCGCGATGGCCGCGACGCAGGCCATTGCAAGTTTCCATCCGCCGCGGCGGCAGACCGAGTAGCTCAGCAGGCAAATCGCGACTACGAACCAGGTGGGCGTATAGCCTGCCAGAAACGCCAGCGCCGACGCTGCGACTACCTTCCACAGAGGCCGCCAGGAATTGGTTTCCGCCGCCTCGTCGATGCCCATGAGGCCGAGAGGAATCCACGCGCAGCCGGCGATCACGCCGAGATGCTGAAGCTGCATCATCATGTAGCCGCTGTAAGCAAAAATCGCGCCGCCGCACGCGCTGGCGAAGAGGCTCAAATGCCGGCGCAGCCACGTGAAGCACAGCATCCACGCAATCCAAATATGAGCGAGCACGAAAACTTCCAGGGTCCAATACGAAAGATGCTGACGGCGCCAGTTGGCCGCGAACATCACCCAAGTGCCGGGATAAAAAAGGGCCGCCTGCGGATTCGCGGCGAAGGGCATGCCTCCGTAATCGGTGGGATCCCACTCCGGAAAGCGCCCGTGGCGAATGGCCATGAAAGCGTAGTCGGCCAGCGGATCATGGAAGGAGGGAAGATCGAAAGGAATGTAAACGCGGCGAACAAAATATTCGTGGAAGAAAAAGAAGGTGAACAACAGGGAAACGGCCGGCACGATCCAGCGGCGCCGCAGAAGTGAGTCCCCGGTGCGATCGCGTGTGTGCATCGCCAAGGCTTGAGTATAATCACTTTGGTGCGCGGCCTGCCGTCGCGCGCAATATTGCAGCTCCGTACTGAAGTTCTCGTGTTCCGTCTGGAGAGGGAGGCCCGAGTGAAAAATCTGAAGCCCGTGGATGTGGCGATCGTCGGAGGCGGATTTACAGGGCTCGCCATGGCCAAAGAGATTTCGACGCGCACGCCGCTGCACGTCCTGGTTCTGGAGCGCGGCGCGCCCCGCGACACCTCCGCCTATGGCAAGAGCATGGATGAAGTGGATGGGTTCCTGCGATATCGCATGATGCAGAATCCCGCCGACGAGACGATCACGCATCGGCACTCCGTCAAGGACGCGTCCGTCCCCGTCCGTCAATATGGATCGTTCCTGCCGGGCACCGGCGTCGGCGGAACAGGCGAGCATTGGGGCGGCATGTCCTTCCGTTTTCCGCGCGAACAGTTCACACTGCGGACGCATCTTGCGGAAAAGCACGGAGCCGCCAAGCTCCCCGACGATTTAAATGTCCAGGACTGGGGCGTCACCTACGAGGATCTCGAACCTCATTACTGGTATGCCGAGCAGATGATCGGCGTCAGCGGCAAGGCCGGAAATCTGCAAGGCAAGCTCATCGAGGGCGGCAATATCTTCGAAGCTCCCCGCACGCACGAATATCCGAACCCGCCCATGAAGAAGCCCTACGTCTCCGCGCTGTTCGAGGACGGGGCGAAGAAGCTCGGCTATCATCCGTATCCGGTTCCGGGGGCGCTGCTGAGCCGCGCTTACAAAAATCCTGACGGCGTCGTGCGTCCCGGCTGCGCCTACTGCGGTTTTTGCGAGCGCTACGGCTGCATGATCGGCGCCAAGGCCCAGCCGACCAACACGCTGCTTCCGGTGGTCAAGAAACAAAAGAACGTCGAGCTTCGCACGAACACCTGGGTGCGCCGCATCGTTCACAAGGACGGGCGCGCCACCGGCGTTCAGTACACCGACGCGAACGGCGAGGAATATTTCCAGCCGGCGAATATCGTTGTGGTCGGGACTTTCACTCTGAACAACGTGCGCCTTTTGTTGCTCTCGAAGATCGGCACTCCCTACGATCCGGTGACGCGCAAGGGATCGCTCGGCCGGAATCTGACGCACCAAGTGCAGGGTCCCACACGCGTCTATTTCGAGAAGCCTCTCAACCTATTTATGGGAGCCGGCGGCCTAGGCTATCGCATCTCCGATTTCGAGGGCGCACGCAACATCCCGGAATCCGAAAATCTCTATTGCCTCGGCGCCATCAACTGCACGGCGGTGGGCGCGCATCCCATTGCGGGTTTCGGCGGGATGCCGCAGGGCGCGTCGAAAAGCAATTGGGGATCGGAATGGAAGAAGGCCGCGCTCGAATGGAACGATCGCGTCAGCGGCCCCAGCATGGCGGGCGAGCACCTCGCCTATCGCCAGAACTACTACGACCTCGATCCGAACTTTACCGACAAGTTCGGCGATCCTCTCATTCGCTTCACACTCGATTGGACCGACCACGAATTTCGCCAGCGCGAGTTCGCCGCGAAGATCTCCATGGAGATCGCGCGCGCCATGGGCGGCAAGACCGATCCGCCGCGTCCGAATCGTGCGAGGTATAACACGATCAACTACCAGAGCACGCATATTCAGGGCGGGGCGATCATGGGCTCGTCGCCCGAAACCAGCGTCGTGAACCGGTATTCGCAACATTGGGACGTGCCGAATCTATTTGTCGTGGGCGCCTCGTCGTTTCCGCAGAACGCCTCGGGAAATCCCACGCTCACGGCGCTGGCCGTTACCTACATGGCCGCCGATGCGTTGATCAATCGTTACGTGAAGCGTCCGGAGAAACTCATATGAAGCGCCGTGAATTTCTGACCATTCCCACTCACGCCCTCGGCGGTACGTTGCTCTACACGCTGTCGCGCGAGCCGATGCGGCTGTTTGCGCAATCGGCGCAGAAGCCGGATACCGTGCGCGTTCCGCTGCGCTTCTTCACGGAGCAAGAAGCGCACGTGGTCGCTGCCGCGTGCGAACGCATCTTTCCCAGCGACACGAGCGGCCCTGGAGCAACCGAAGCGGGCGTCGTCATCTACATCGACAGGCAGCTCGCGGGCCCCTACGGCAAGGACAAGTATCGCTACACGAAGGGCCCGTGGCTCGAAACGTATCCGGAACACGGTTACCAGGGCAAAGAGAATCCGCGTGAAACTTATCGGAAAGGCATTCGGGATCTAGGCGAGAATTTCGCGGATTTGCCGGCCGACGAGCAAAACAAGAAGCTCACGGCGATCGAAAAGACGCACTTTTTCGCGCTGCTGCGGACGCACACGATAGAAGGGATGTTCTGCGATCCCATGCATGGCGGAAACGCGAACATGATCGGATGGCAATTGGTCGGCTATCCAGGACCGCGCATGAGCTACCACGATGAGATCGAGAAACATTACGGCCAGGATTATCGCGTCAAGCCCGCCAGCCTCGAACAATTAGCTGGGCGTCCCGGCGATCCTTGGGAGAACGAGAAGGACTAGCGACCAGCCCGACCGCTAAACCGCTCCCTCTGGTCGCGGCTCAGTGTCCGGAATCGGATAAGTGAGCGGATTGACCGAGCCGCGACGAGAGGGAGCGGTTCAACGGCTGGCTCCAAATCAATCTCCCTGGTCGTGAGGTTGCCGCGGTCTGACCTCTTTGTCAGCTACGCTTCTCGCGTGACCGACTCGGGTTCCGGCACTTCCTGATTCACGATGAAATCGTCCGGCAACGCAGGTCCCCACAGATAAATGGAGTCCTCCGGTTTGTGGTGCCCGGCCTGCCAGTCGCAGCCTTTCGGGATGTAATCGATATCGCAGGTGTATTCGAAATAACTGCCCCAGGGATCGCGCACGTAATGCGAGTAGTTCGACCCCAGCACGTGCCGCAGCAGGCCCCATCCGGCGTTATAACCCTTATCCGCCATCTGCATCGCCCCGAGGCCGACCTCGTTAATCGAATCGACGCCCCAGCTCGCATGATGAAACCCCGGATTCGGCGCCAGCCCAAACGCGAGCATATGATGATCGCTGCCGTGGATTCCGTGCATGAAAGCGATCGCGTCGCCGCCACGGTCGCTGAGGCGCAAACCCACTGTGCCCTCGTAAAACCGGATCGCTTTATCGACGTCCGTGGTGAAGAGCAACACGTGGCACATGCGATTCGGCCGGACCACTTGAACCTCGGCCCGACCCGGTGCGCCCCGCTGACCGCCCGGAACCGACGGATTCACAAACGCGGACTTCTGATTCGGCGAAGTCTTCTCCGCTGCCTTGATTTCGATCAGGTTCTGATCGGGATCGCGAAACCACAGCCCGTTGCTCTCGTAACCCGGCGGCGGATTGAGAAGCCGGATGCCCTGCCGCTCGATGCGTTCCTTGAAGCGCGGGATGTCTTCCTCAAAAGCCCCGAACGAAAGATAGCGGAGGCATTTGCGGGAGCCCTCGGCAATCACGCCCCAGGCGTGAGGGTTGCTCGCCGTGCGCAGGACTAACTTGGCCGATTCCGCCTCCACATCCATCCCGAAGCTCTTATAAAAATGTTCCGCCTCCGCGAGGTCCGGCACGTTGAGGCTGAAATGATCGACAGAGTGGACGCCGAGCTCGCCCGGCCTGCCATCGGCGGGAATGAAGCGTCCGAGTTGCGTCATGAGTGCCTCCTCATCTCAAGCGCGAGTTGTTTCCATGAACCACCGTAGCGCTTCCGCGGCGATTTCGGGCGGCAGGGTATGCTTGCCTTCAAATTCCCGGTACGTCACGTTGTAGCCTTGCCCTCGCAATTGCGGAACGATCACGCGGCTGCATTCGTCGATGGGTAGAACAGGGTCGATGGTGCCATGCGACATGAAGACCGGCGGCTTTCCGTTCCGCTCTCCGGGAACCACGAACCCGGGCGAGAATCCGAATACCGCGCTGAACAGATCTCCGTTCGCCAAGCCGATGGAGAGCGCATAGGACGCACCATCGGAAAAACCGGCCATGGCCACGCGCGCCGGATCGATTCTTCGCATCTCATAGGTGCGCGCCATCGCCCGACTGATGAACTGGACGTCTTCGCCCCAGGTCCCCCGTATCGCATCCCAGGTGCCGTCCGACGAAGCCGGCGCGAGCAGCACGAATCCGAGCTCGTCGGCCAAGGAACGGAACAGTTCGATTCCGCGATCGGCTCCCCGCGTCGCTCCATGGAGGGAGATGAACAGCGGCGCTTGCTCGAATTTGCCGGATGATTCCGGCACGTACAAGAGCGCGTCGCGGTCCGCGCGAAGTCCCAGGGGATGCAGCCCGGGCTTCGCAGCGGCGGAGACCGAAGAAACCGGACGTGCGTGAAGCCGGCTCCGGCCGTTCGACTGGGCGTGGAGCGTTCGCGCCGCGGGCGCCAGAATCAGACCTCCGGCGGCCAGCGCGGAAAACCCCCGCCGCGTCATGGATGTGTTTAGAAGTTGCACGTTCGGCATCGGCACCTCTTCGGAAGCGATCATAGCAAAGTAGCCAGGGCGCGAGAAGCGTTTCCCTCCTCCCTGAACGCCGCGAATTTTTTGGCAGTCCGCCGGAATCCTGCGAAAATAATATCTTGAGCTCCCCCTTCCGTGCGTTGCGCTCCCGCAATTTCAGGCTGTTCATCATCGGCCAGGGCATATCGCTGACGGGCACGTGGATGACGCGACTGGCCACCAGTTGGCTGGTCTATCGAGTCACCGATTCTGCCTTCCTGCTCGGCCTGGTGAACTTCGCGGGCCAGATTCCCGCGTTCTTTCTTCCGGCGATCGCCGGCGTTTGGGTGGATCGCTGGGACCGGCATCGCGTGCTGATCGCGACGCAAGCGCTCGCCATGCTGCAATCGCTCACGCTCGCGGCATTAACGCTGAGCGGCCACGTCAATATTGGATGGGTGATCGTTCTGACGCTCGCACAAGGGGTGATTAATGCCGTGGAAATCCCCACGCGCCAGTCCTTCGTCATTCACATGGTGGAGGATCGCGCCGATCTGACCAACGCCATCGCGCTGAATTCTTCGAATTTCAACATTGCGCGTCTGGTGGGTCCGGCGATTGCCGGAATCGTGGTGGCGGCCGTGGGCGAAGGCTACTGCTTCCTTATTGATGGTCTCAGCTACATCGCCGTGATCGCCGGACTCCTCATGATGAAACTCAAAAAAGAGGCGCCGCCCCGCGTCGAGACGCACCTCCGAAGGGATCTGCTCGAAGGCTGGCGCTACGTGTCGGGATTCGCGCCTATTCGCTGGATTTTACTGTTTCTCGCACTCATGGGCATCGCGAGCGCGCCGTATTCGGTGCTGACGCCCATCCTCGCGGGAGGTGTATTGCGAGGCGGGGCGCACACGCTGGGATTTTTGATGGCGGCCTCCGGCGTGGGCGCGCTGATCTGCGCAATTGGCCTGGTTCTGCGGCGCAGCGTAGTCGGGCTGGGGCGGCTGATGGCGATCGCGGTCGGGCTTTTTGGTGTCGGCAGCGTAGGCCTCGGCCTCTCCCATTGGTTCTGGCTTTCCGTGCCCTTGATGGCAGTCACCGGATACGGACTGATGACGCAGATTGTGGCGACGAATACGATCGTGCAGACGATCGTCGATGACGACAAACGCGGGCGCGTCATGGCTTTCTACACCATCGCTCTGCAAGGATCGATGCCGATCGGAAGTTTGTTAAGCGGAACACTGGCTGCGCGGATCGGAGCACAAACTACGCTGATCGTGAGCGGAATCGCGTGCGCCCTCCTGGCGTATTGGTTCTGGAGAAAGTTGCCGGAGATCCGAAAAATGATTCGGCCGCGGTACGCGGAGTTGGGAATCGTGCCGGAATCGTAGGGCTCAGGGTTTTTGCGGCACCAGCGCGCGCAACAGCGTAACTTCCCCGGTGATCGAGACATGCGTCGAATCACCTGGGACGTACCAAACATCCCCGGCCTTCAGCGGATGCCCGTCGATTTCACCCTGCCCTGCGATGGCGATCAACAACTGCGGCCTCTGTGTCATGGGACGATACAGCACCTGACCATGGACCGTCAGGCGCGACGTGACGAAGTAATCGCACGCGACGGGAATCTTCGCGCGGGCCTCATGTGGCCCGAATCCGGCGACCGCCAGCGCATCATCTAAATGCAACTCCCGCCCGCGATCGTAATCGTAAATGCGGTAAGTGACATCGGAGGGCTGCTGGATCTCGCACAGCACGAGATTCGCACCGATCGCGTGCACCACACCGGCCGGAATGAAAAACGTGTCGTCCGCGGCGGCGTCGAACCATGTGAGCATTTCTTCGATTTCGTCGGGGTTTGGCGACAGAGCCGCGGCGCGCACCTGATCTGCCGTCACCGCGTAGCGAAATCCCGCGGCTATCTTGGCATTGACCGCGTCTTCTGGAAACTGCGCGGAGGACGCGCCCGCGCGCGGCCTTACATCCATGACGTGCCACATTTCTGTTTTGCCGGGCGAATCGTGATGCGCGAACGCGTACGCATCGTCCGGATGGACCTGGACCGAAAGGGGCTCGGTAGTGAACAGGAACTTGACCAACAAAGGAAGATCAGCCGGCACCTCGTGCCAGACCTCACCGATCGGAGCAGCCAGTCCGACTTTCGAAACCGGATTGGGGAACCACGGCTCCAATTGCGTCGATCCCCAGACCCGCTCGTGAAATGTCGGCTCCAGTTTGCGGAGCGGCATGCTTACACGCGCGCTGCGATAAAGCGCTGCAGACGGTCGAGGCCGCGCTCGAGTTCCTTCATCGACGTGGCGTAGGAGATGCGGACGTGATCGTTGGTGCCGAACGCTTCGCCCGGAACCACCGCCACGAATTCCTCCGCCAGCAGCTTCTCGGAGAATTGCAGGGAGCCGGAGATGCCGTTGGTGAACGCCGCGCTGACGTTCGGATACGCGTAGAAGGCTCCCTGTGGAACCTGTACTTTCACGCCGGGCATCGCCTTCAGCCGGCCGATGACGTAATCGCGACGCTTCTTGTATTCGGCGAGCATCACGCCCACCGATTCCTGCGGTCCGCGCAGAGCTTCGACCGCGGCCTTCTGCGCGATGGAAGTCGGGTTCGATGTCGAGTGGCTTTGCAGCTTCCCTATGCCGCTGACCACGGCCGCCGGTCCCAGCACAAATCCGATACGCCAGCCGGTCATCGCGTAGGTTTTCGAAAGCGACCCGGCGACAATCACGGTGTCTTTCAATGCCGGCGCCGCGAGCGAATACGGCTCGCCATCGTAGAGGAAGCGGTCGTAGCACTCGTCCGTGATCACCCAGATGCCGCGGTCCCTGGCGACGGCGATGATCTTATTCAGCTCCGCCCGGTCGAACACGGCGCCGCTTGGGTTCGAAGGCGAATTCAGGATGATCATCTTGGTCTTCGGCGTGATGGCTTTTTCCACCATGGACGCCTTCAGGTCGAAGCCCTGGTTCTCGTCGGTGTCGACGAAAACGCACTTGCCGCCGGCAAAATTCACGACGTCTTTGTAGGTGACCCAGTAAGGGACCGGGATGATGCATTCGTCGCCCTCATCGAGCAGCGCCTGCGTCAAGCCGAAAATAGCGTGCTTGCCGCCCACCGTGACGATGCACTCCTTGGTGTTATACGCAGTGCCGTAATTTTTCGCGTGGCTGTCGCAGATGGCCTGCTTCAGTTCTTCGGTGCCGCCGGTGTTCGTGTACTTGGTGAAGTTCTGGTTGATCGCGTCGATCGCAGCCTGCTTGACGTTCTGGGGCGTGGGGAAATCCGGCTCGCCCGCGCCGAAGTCGACGACGTCTTTGCCTTCACGCCGAAGTTTATCGGCGTCGGCCGCCACCTTCATGGTCGACGATACGCTGATCCGCGAAATTCTTTCCGCCAGTGCTTGCACAGTTTGCATTCGTGTTGCTCCTTCAATTCGATGCGGAATCAAGGCGTCGAGGCCCATCGATTCCGCTTAAACTCTCGCCTGCCCTCAAGACGCGGCGGTCAAGCCTTCGCCCGAGCCGCCCAGCAGCCGCTTCAATCGCGTCTGGACCAGCGGCGGCACCAAGCCGCTCACGTCGCCGCCCAGCGATGCCACTTCCTTCACCAATTGCGAGCTGATGAAAGAGTACGCCTCGCCCGCCATCAAAAAAACCGTCTCGACGCCGGGACTCAGACGCCGGTTCATGTGCGCGATCTGCAGCTCATATTCGTAATCGGAAATCGCACGAATCCCGCGCAGAATAAAGTTCGCACCGCGTTCTTTCGCGTAATCCACCAGCAGGCCGTGGAACCAGCCGACCTCCACATTGGGATACGGCTTCACCACTTCCGTCAGCATTTCCACCCGCTCCTGGATGGAAAACAGCGACGTCTTGCGCCGGTTTTCCAGGATTGCGACGATCAGGCGATCCGCCAGGCGGCTCCCGCGCTCGATCATGTCCAGATGCCCGTTCGTAATCGGATCGAACGAACCCGGATAAATCGCTACGATTCTCGACTGTGGCGCAGCCACACGTTCACCTGTTTCCTTCACGGCGGGGGATTAACCTTCAGTTTATCAAAGAGAGACTGCGAGTCGAAGCCCCGCTCGATAACTCTCGCGGCTCTGAATACGCGGCGGGGGAAAGCAGCCTCTAACCGAACCGAGAATGTGAATGAGCAGGAGGAATCGCCCACGAGCCTCCCAGCAGACCGCGTTAACGCGAGGCCAGATCGATGCCGAGTTTTTTCAGCTCCTCGGCGTAGTAACGCTTGTGCAGCAGATCCCACTCCTCGGTGCCTTCCGAGATTTCGCGCTTCTGCGTGCGAATCTTGGTGCGCGCCGCGCGATCTACTTTTTCTTCGGTCTGCAGGAGTTCGGTCATCACTTTGACCATTTCCAGACGGACTTCGTTGGGATCGCGTTTCAGACGAACATCGCGATTTTTGCGCAACGCGGTGACGATCTTGTGCGACAGGTCGTTGATTTTATCGCGCGAAAGCTTCATGGCATCGCCCGAATCGCGGCCTGTTGCGCGGATCACCTTGCGCTGCGTGATCAGGGTGTTCTTGATGCGCCGGAACATCTCCTGATAGCTGACGCCTTCTTTGCGCATGTAATCGCTGTATTGGCTCAGCAGATCGCGGACTTCGTCGTTGAGCTGATCCTCCACGGCGAGGTCGTCATCGACAATGCCGGCGATAAACTCGGACGCCGAGGCCGGATTGGATGTCTCCATCCACAACGGCGTCAGCTTCTTGACCATTTGGCCGGCGATGTAATCGATGAGCTCGTGTGCGAGAACCATCCGTGTGACTCCAGTCTATCGGCCTCGTTGGAAGGGTGTCAATTTGCACTCCTTCCGCGGTGGTGCTCGCGAAACTCGTCGTCGATCGGCTTGCGCCCCCGAAATCCTTCGTCGGCGCCGTGCCAGTAAGCAATCCGCTCCTCGCCGAGCTTCCAGCACAACAGCACTTCGCGGCCGCGATACAAGGTCGGAAAGTCGATCAGCCCGAGGTCCAGGTCCTTGATCTGCGCTCCCAACTCATTCACCTTTTCCACGGCGGCGGTCAGCGCCGTGGACGCGGCATCTTTACGAGCCCGAAGAGCCAGAAACGGTCCCGGACTTACCCGCGATCCTCCCGCCATGCGGATGTGCTGGGTCGCGCGGTTCAGTTCGCTATCGGCGGTTTGATATTCCGTCTTTTGGAAAATCGCGTCGCGCAGCGCAAGTTCCACCTTCGGCAGCAGGCGTTCCGCTTCTTCGAGCCGAAAGTGTCGGGGCATTCCATTCCACACTACACTATGAAGAGAAGAGGCGATCCGCACTATCAACGGGATCCCATAAAAGAGACGAACCGATGAGTGAATCCGATTTCCCGCTCCCTCCGCCCACATTTGAATTTCTGGTATTTTCGCTGAAGACGCAAGCGGAAATGCAATTGGGCCTCTATAGCTTCGGAGGAGATAAGGCCGAGAATCCCAATCTGCCCGGCGCGAGTCATGCCATCGATCTGCTATCGATGATCGTGGAAAAGACCCGCGGCAACCTTTCGATCGAGGAGCAGCGGCTGATCGAGAACTCCCTCACGGAATTGCGCTTCCGTTTCGTGCAAGTCTCCGAGGCCCAGGCCAAGACAGCGGCCGCCCATGAGCCAGCCACCGGCACGGAAACCAAGGCCGAAGCCGAGACCGGGGAAGATTCCGCCGCGGCGTCCTGAGCATTCATGGGAGAGGACCCGTTTCGTATCACCGTGCTCGGATCGGGCACCAGTTCGGGTGTGCCCACGATCGGCTGCAAATGCGCCGTATGCACCTCCACCGACCCGCGCGACAATCGCCTGCGCCCTTCGGTTCTGCTGCGCTACGGGGGCCGCAATGTGCTGATCGACGCGACGCCGGATTTTCGCGCCCAGGTGCTGCGCGCGCGTGTCGACCGCATCGACGCCATTCTGCTGACGCACTCGCACGCCGATCACATCCTGGGCCTCGACGATCTGCGCCCTCTGAATTTCCACCAGGGCGGGTCGATCCCCGTGTATGGCACCGAAAAGACCTTTGAGGTGGTCCGCCGCATTTTTCAATACGCCTTCGACCCGCGACCCTCGCAATCGTCCGCGCCTCGCGTGGATCTGAGGACCATCGATTCCCAACCATTCGAGCTCTTCGGCCGCCAAATCATTCCGATCCCGCTGCCGCACGGCGATTCGTCCGTGCTCGGCTATCGCGTCGGCAACGCGGCGTATCTGACCGATCATAATGACATTCCCGAGGAGGCGAAAAGTAAGTTGCGCAATCTGGATGTCCTTTTTCTGGACGCCCTGCGCCATCGTCCCCATCCCACGCACTCGACCGTGGCGCGCGCCGTGGAATTGGCCCAGGAGCTCGCGCCGCGCCGGGCCTTCTTTACGCATATGTCGCACGATCTGGGACACGCCGCGACCAATGCCGCGCTCCCCGCGAATGTCCAGCTTTCCTACGACGGTCTGGAGATCGAAGTTAAGAATGACATCGAGGTCGCGGAATAGCGATGAGAGTCGCGCGCACGTTGGATGAAGCGGCCCAGTTCGGTCCCACCGCGGTCGCGATCGGAAACTTCGACGGCGTGCATATCGCGCATCGGGAACTGCTTTCCACGGTTTTGCGTGCCGCGCGGGAGCACGCTCTGGCGCCCTCCGTTCTGACGTTCGACCCGCACCCGGCCACGATCGTCGCGCCGGAGCGCAAGCAGCGGCTGCTCTCCACCCAGGTCGAGCGCTGCAGTCTGCTGGCGCGCGAAGGCATCGAAAACGTCTTGATTCTGCCCTTCACGCTGGCGTTTTCCCGCTGGACGCCGGCGGATTTCGTGGAGCGCGTCCTGGTCAAAGCGTTTCACGCGAAGGCCGTCATTGTCGGCGAGAATTTTAGATTCGGCCACCATCAAGCCGGCAACACGCGAATCCTGGCGGAACTCGGCGGGCATTTTGGGTTCGAGACGCACGTGGTGAATGCCGTCAGACTGCGTGGGCGTGTGGTTTCCTCGAGCGAAATCCGCCGAGCCATCGAAGCCGGCAAGGTCGGCTTAGCCGGACGGATGTTAGGACGGCCTTACGGCGTCGCGGGCGAAGTGGTCCCAGGGCACGGAATCGGCTCGAAGCAAACCGTGCCGACTTTGAATCTTCGCACGCCCGCGCAGGTGATTCCAAAGGTGGGCGTCTATTTCACGCGGACCACGGATGCGGACAATGAATCCCTGCGCTGGGATTCCATTACCAACGTCGGATACCGTCCGACGTTTCAAAGCTCTTCGGGAAACGAAGCGTTAACGATCGAGACGTTCCTTCTGTCTCCTTTCACGCCTCCCGCGCCCGAACGAATCCGCGTGGAATTCCTGCGCCGAGCGCGCGACGAACGCAAATTCGAATCCGCCGAAGCACTGAAGACGCAAATCCTGCGCGACGCCGGCCGGGCGCGAGTTTTTTTCCGCAGGCTGGCGGGGCTGGTGCGGGAGCGCGCGGGTTCACTACAATAGGTCATGGCACTTTCCGCAGGAAAACTCAAACACATGAAAGCGCTGTCCAACAAGGACGGCATCATCGCCGCGGCTGCAATGGATCAGCGTGGCAGCTTGCAGAAGTCGCTGGCCTCCGCCAAGGGCGTGGACACCAAGGCCATCACCCGGGACATGATGTCCGAGTTCAAAACCGCTGTCACGCGGATTTTGACTCCGTACGCCTCGGCCATCTTGCTCGATCCCGAATACGGCCTGGATGCCGCCAAGGCGCGCTCGTCCAACGCCGGCTTGTTGCTCGCGTACGAGGAATCCGGCTACGACAACACCAAGCCCGGCCGCCTGCCCGATCTGCTGCCGCACGTTTCCGCCAAGCGTATTAAGGATTGGGGCGCGGATGCCGTGAAGATCCTGATCTACTACTCGCCGTTCGACGACGAGCAAGTCAACGACATCAAGCACGCCTTCATCGAACGCATCGGTTCCGAATGCGAGGATAACGAGATTCCGTTTTTCCTCGAATTCGTCGGGTATGATCCCAAGGGCGGCAACGAGAAGGGCTTTGAGTACGCCAAGATCAAGCCGCAGGTCGTCATCGGCAGCATGAAGGAATTCTCGAAGCCCCAGTACAAAGTCGACGTCCTGAAAGTCGAAGTACCCATCAACGCCGAGTTCGTGGAAGGCAGCTCGGTCTATAAGGGACAAAAGGCGCAGTCCTATCAAGAAGCCCAGGAGCTGTTCCGAGAAGCCGCGCAGGTCGCGACGAAACCGTTCATTTATCTGAGCGCCGGCGTGGGCAACGCGCAGTTCGTCGAAAGCCTCCGCATGGCGTCCGACGCGGGCACCGATTTTTCGGGCGTCTTGTGCGGGCGCGCAACGTGGAAGGACGGCATGCCGATCTACGCCACCAAGGGCCTGGCCGCGCTGGAGGATTTCCTTTCCACCAAAGGCGTGGAGAATATCAACGCGGTGAACGCGGCTCTGAAGAGCGCGAAGCCGTGGTCCAAGAAACTGGGCGCCGCCGCAGCGTAGACGATTCGATAAAAAGCAGATCCCTCGCTGCGCTCGGGATGACACTCTCGAAGTTTTTCGACGCTCGCATGACGGGTTAACCCACGATGATCGTCAAACGCGTAGCGGGTCTCGCTCAATTCTCGCCCGTGAAAATGGGCAAGGTGGACATCGTCCGCGGAGAGACTTTGTTCGCCGGACTGAACTGCTTCGAGCCCGGGCAGGAGCACGCCGCGCACGCGCATCCCGGCCAGGATAAGCTTTACGTTGTTCTCGAAGGCGAGGCTGAGATTCAAGTCGGCGACGAAAAGTCCTCGGTAACCGCTGGCGCCGCCGCGTTTGCTCCTTCGGGAGTCCTTCACTCCATCCGCAACACCGGCCCTGGCAGACTGATCGTGATGGCCGTGCTCGCCCCGCCGCCGAAAAAGTAAATCGCGAACAGGTCAACCTGAGCAAAAGGTCGGGGATGTTTTCGCTTGGTTCCTCGCGCCGGGACAACGCTGTCGGGCCCCTTGAAAAGTCTTGACACGCGGCCTTGGCGCATGCTAAATATTTAGCATACGAGGTGCTAGAAAAACAGCATGACGTCTCTTAGCCGCCGCGAGCGCCAGATTCTCGACGTCCTGTATGGACGCGGCCGTGCCACCGCGGCCGAGATTCTAGCCGCCCTTCCCGATCCTCCCAGCTACTCTGCGATCCGGGCGCTTTTGCGCGTTTTGGAAGACAAAGGCCACGTGCGGCACCACGAAGACGGTCCGCGTTACGTCTATGTTCCGAGCGTTCCACGCCAGCGTGCGCGAGTAGCGGCTGTGAAGCATCTCTTGCGGACTTTTTTCGATGGCTCGGCCGCGGACGCGGCCGCCGCGCTGGTGGACGGCTCCGCCGCCAAGCTGTCCCGCGAAGAACTCGACCGCCTGCAGGCTCTCATCGAACGGGCGCGTAAGGAGAATGCATCATGAAAAACTTGCTCATCAATGATCTCTTGATCGACTCCAGCGTCCGCGCCACGGCTGTTTTGGCCGCCGCCTGGATCGCCGCTTCGTTTCTGCGCCGCGCGTCCGCCGATCTCCGCCATCGAATCTGGCTGGCGGCGCTGGTCAGCGCGGTGCTTTCTCTCGTCCCGGCGCCGGTTCCGGATTCCCTCCGCATAGCGATTACCGTGTCCGCCGGTACTGCCGTCGGGCCCGTCGCATCGGCGCGCTGGCCGATGTTGCTCACGGCAGTCTGGACCCTGGGAACGACGCTGCTACTGGCACGCTCGGGAATCGGATTGTTCAGGCTCGCGCGGTTGACCCGGGCAGCCCGCCGTTTCGAGACAGACGAAATTCTGATCAGCGATGCCGCGGCGACTCCCATGACGTGGGGCGTGCTGCGCCCGGTAATCCTGCTGCCGGCGTATATGGAAAGCTGGCCGCAGGAGAAACGCGACGCCGTCATTCTTCACGAACAGGCTCACGTAGATCGGCGCGACTGGATGTGGCTGACTTTTTCTCAGGCCATAACCGCGGTGTTCTGGTTTCATCCACTGGTGTGGGTTGCGGCCTCACGGCTACGGCAGGAGTCGGAGCGCGCGGCTGATGATCGGGTGCTTGCGGGCGGTATCGAGCCCGCAAAGTACGCGGGCCGGCTCCTTGAAGTCGCCCGCAAACTGCGCGGGTCGATTCCCGAGGGAGCCGTCGCGATGGTGCGCGAGCCGGTTTTGAGTTCTCGCATCCGTTCGATTCTGGACCCGACTTGTTCCAGAAAACGCGCAGGAACGGCGCACAGGGCCACGATCGTTATGGTATCCGCGCTTTTGGTAGTGTCGTTGGCGGCGGCCCAAAAACAGCGGATCTACCAAGTTGCTGAAGTGAGCGTTCCGCCGCACGTTGCGTCCAAGGTTGAGCCGAAATATACGGCGAGGGCGCGCGCCGCCAAGATCCAGGGGAAGGTTGTGCTCACGATGGTGATCAAGACCGACGGCCACGCTGATCACATTCAGGTCCAGCAATCTCTTGACAAGGGGCTCGACGCCAACGCAGTGTCCGCCATTAAGAAATGGTCTTTCGAGCCGGCCAAGAAAGACGGAAAGCTGGTGCCCGTGAACGCGACGATCGAAGTCAACTTTCACCTGCTGTAGATGGAGGTATGGCCTAACGGGGGCCTCGTTTGTGCCCTCAGATCCACGCCTTCCCATCTCGCGATGACCGCGCACGCCAAACAATTCCCGAGCAGGTTCACTGAGGTCCGCGCCATATCCATCAATGTGTCGACGCCGAGAATCAAGGCGACGCCTTCGGCGGGCAGATGGAATGCAGTGACGGCTCCGGCCAGGATCACGAAAGATCCGCGCGGCACGCCCGCCACGCCCTTGCTCATCAGCATCAACGTCAGCATCATGGTCAATTGCGCGCCCAGCGTGAGTTGAATTCCTGCGGCCTGCGCGATGAAGATCGACGTGAGCGCCAAATATAACGTCGCGCCATCGAGGTTGAAACTATATCCGGTGGGCAGTACGAAGGCGGCTATGTGCGGAGGCACCCCGAACTGCTCCATATTTTCGAGCGCCAGCGGCAGCGCCGCTTCGCTAGAGGCTGTGGAGAACGCGATCAAAAAGGGTCCGCGCGCGGCCGTAATAAAACGCCCGGCGGGAATGCGCGCGATCGCTACGACGGCTCCCAGCACCACGACGACGAAAAAAATCTCCGCCGCCCATAGCGTCACAACCAGTGTCCCGAGCCCGACCAGCACCTTCCACCCGTGCTCCCCGACCGTCGACGCAATGGCGCCAAAGACGCCAAGAGGAGCCGCCCACATCACGTAATCCGTGTACCGGAACATCACTGACGCGAGCGATTTACATACGTCCAGCACCGGCTGCGCTCTCGCGCCGATCGACGCGCATGCGGCTCCGAACAGCATCGCGAATACCACGATTTCGAGAACGTCTCCGCGCGCCATGGCGTCAATGATGCTTGCGGGAAACGCATGCTCCACCATGTCTCGCAGACTCGAACTGCCCGCCACGATGCCTTCCGGAAGCGGAGGAGCGTTGAGGGCGATTCCTTCGCCGGGACGCACGAGATTCGCAGCGCCCAGGCCAACCGCGAGCGCGATCGTGGTGACGACTTCGAAATAGACGATCGCCTTCAGTCCGATCCGTCCCATGATCTTCAGGCTGCCGGTGGATGCGATGCCCGTGACCAGGGTGGCGAAGATCAGCGGCGCGATGATCGATCTAATCAAGCGCAGAAAGATCGTCCCGAGCAGGCCCACTTGCCGCGCCGGGCCAGGGAGAACCACGCCAAACACCACACCCGCGATCAGAGCGATGAAAATCCACAGCGTCAGCGAAGGACGCTTCACCGCCCGTGTCATTTCGTTTGTCCGGACGTCAGGTCCAACTCGTCCGGCTTACGCCGGGTCATCGCCCACCCCACTGCAGTTTTTCACGCAGGACGTCGAAAAACATCAGGCCGGGAGGCTGGATCAGTCCGACCGCATGTTCGGAATGGCGGCATACCACGTGATCGCCGCGAGCCATCAGCTCGCCGACCTGCCCATCCACGGTGAGATACGTGGGAACGTCGCTGTGGACGGACACTTTGATGACGGCGGAATCCGGCACAATCACGGGACGATGCGTCAGCGTGTGCGGGCAGATGGGGGTGATGCACAACGCCGCGACGGTGGGGAATATGATCGGTCCGCCGGCCGCGAGCGAATAGGCGGTGGAACCGGTGGGCGTGGAAACGATCAGCCCATCGGCCTTGTAGACGCACATAAAATGATCGTCCACGTGGACTTCCAGATCGATCATGCGGGCGATCTCCGCCTTGGCGAGAGATACGTCGTTGAGCGCATCGAAACGGCCCGTGCACACTCCCTTGTGCCATAGCTCGCAGTGCAGCATGTGGCGACGTTCGATGCGAAAATCGCCGCTCAGCACCCGCTCCAGCTCCGAATAAAGCGCGTCCACTTTAATCGACGTGAGAAATCCAAGATTGCCCAGGTTCACCGCGAACAGAGGGATGTTGCGGCCGCCCACGGCGCGGGCGGCGGATAGCAGCGTGCCGTCGCCGCCCAGCACGATCAGCAATTGAGCGCCTTCGGCGACATCGGACCGGTCGAAAGACTTCGCGCCTCCCGCATAGGCCGCGGTTTCGGAATCAAGGCGCGTCGCGATTCCGCGTGCGTGCAACCAGGCTAGAAGGCCGGGCACGACCGCCGCGGCGCGATCGCTGCGCGGCTTGGAGACGACGGCGGCGGTTTCGATCCTAACGCCTGGCATAGAGCAGAAACTCCCGGTTGCCTTCCGCGCCTTGAATCGGACTCTCGACAATCTGCGTTTGGAATCCCAGCCTCTCGATGGCGCCGCGCACGCGATCGCAGGCGGCTTGGTGCAATTCCGGTTCCTTCACGATACCGCCTTTACCCACCTGGCCGCGTTCGACTTCGAACTGCGGTTTGACGAGCACGATCATCTCTCCCGTGGGCTTCAACAGCGGCACGATTGCGGGAATCAGCAGCGTGGCGGAAATAAAACTCGCATCGCAGACGGCGAGGTCGAAGCGCTCGGGATACTCCTCGGGAGTCAGGAAGCGCGCGTTGACGCCTTCGCGCACCACCACGCGCGGATCGTTGCGAATTTTCCAGTCGATCTGGCCATGCCCCACGTCGATCGCCCAAACTTTCGCTGCGCCGCGTTGCAGGAGACAATCCGTAAATCCGCCCGTCGACGCTCCCACGTCAAGACACACGCGGCCGCTGACGTCCACATGAAAAGCGTCCAGCGCTCCGGCGAGTTTGTAGCCGCCGCGACTCACGAACGGCATACGCTCGAGGACATCGATGGGAGCGTCGCTTGCGACGCTGAGCCCGGGTTTGTACATCTTTTGCCCGCCGACCGTCACCTGTCCCGCCAGGACCAACGCCTGTGCCTTCTCGCGTGAGGCGGCGAGACCGCGTTCGACCAGCAACTGATCGAGCCGGATTTTGCCGGATTTTTTGGCAAACGCCATCATGCTTTGCGCTGCACGACCAGATCGGCGAGCTCGCGCAGACGCGTGCCGCGTTCATCGAAAATATTCAGCGCCAGGTGCGCCGCCAGACGCTCCTCTTCGGCCATGCGGTGCGATTCCTCGATGCCGTACACCGCCGGAAACGTGATCTTGTGCTGCGCGGCGTCCTTGCCGGCGGTCTTCCCGAGCGCCTCCGACGATTGCTCCACGTCCAGAATGTCGTCGACAATCTGAAACGCCAGGCCGGTATGCTCGCCGAATTTCGTGAGCGCGGCCAGTTGCGCCGCATCCGCGCCCGCGTAGATCGCTCCCATGCGGACGCTCGCGCGCAGCAGAGCGCCGGTCTTGGCGCGGTGAATCGATTCCAGCAGCTCCGCGGTCGGAAATTTCCCCTCGCCTTCCAGATCGTTTACCTGTCCGCCGATCATTCCCCCGGCCGTGCCGGAAGCCGTCGCCAGCTCGCGCACCAGTTCGATGCGGCGTTCCGCGTCCACCCCGTCGAGCCTGGCGAGCACCTCGAACGCCAGCGTCAGCAGCGCGTCGCCCGCCAGGATCGCCATGGCTTCGCCGAAAACTTTGTGGCACGTGGCGCGGCCACGGCGCAGATCGTCGTTATCCAGCGCGGGGAGATCGTCATGAATCAACGAATACGTGTGAATCATCTCCAGGGCGCAGCCCGCCGCTTCGATTCCGACGGGCGCGTCCGAAACGGTTTCCGCCGCGGCGATTGCGAGCAGTGGCCGAATGCGTTTGCCGCCGGCGAACAGGCTGTAGCGCATCGCGCGATGAATCGTCTCCGGGTTCGCACTTTCCGGCGGGACCCAGCGATCGAGAGCAGCTTCTATCGCCTTTTGTTGAACCGCTATATATTTGGGTAGCGTCATGGGGGAGATGCGGTCCTCGAAGCCGCTAAGCTTTTTCGGGTCGAAAGGGACGTGCCTGAACTTTTTCTTCATCGGCGGCGGCGCCCGCACGCTTCATCAGGATTTCGACGCGCGTCTCCGCTTCGCTGAGCTGCTTGCGGCAAGCCTCGCTCAATTTGGTTCCGCGTTCGAAGAGTTCCAGCGCGCGCTCGAGCGGCAGCTCACCGCCTTCCATTTCCTTGACGATGGTTTCCAGCTCGCGAAGGCCCGCTTCGAAGGTGAGCGGAGCGGCGTTGTTGGCGGGAGTGTCGGACATGAGTCAAGTTCATTCTAGCGAATCGCCGTTCTCGCGAATCGTGGGCGGACGGATGACGTGGTTTATAATAAAAGCTCCGCCTTCGGGCGCGTAGCTCAGTTGGTTAGAGCGCCTGCTTCACACGCAGGAGGTCCGGGGTTCGAGTCCCTGCGCGCCCACCACTTTTCAACAACTTACCGCTCTCCGTGGCTAAGGTTGGTGTCATTTCGTAACCCGGAGGGGTTGCAGAGCGAAGTAATTGGAGTAAAGTGAAAACCGGCCCCTTATGGAGAGCCCAAAAGGAGATCTACCATGAAGCAAGTTTTGAGAAGTTTGAGCTGCCTAGGCCTGTTGGTGGGCCTTGCCTCGTTCGCATCGGCCGCGAACCAGACCTGGACAGGCCAGATCAGCGACAGCATGTGCGGCGCGAGCCACGCAAAGATGACGTCGGCGCACGCCGGCATGACCGATCGGGATTGCACGCTCGCGTGCGTCAAGGGCGGGGGCAAATTCGTTTTTGTGAGCGACGGGAAAGTGTATAAGATCGCCAACCAGGATTTGGGGCTGCTGACGGTGCATGCGGGTCACACGGTGCAACTCACAGGGGATATGAAAGGCGACACGATCACGGTGTCCAACATCACCATGGGTGGAAAGAAGTAGTTCTGGTAGTCGCGAACGCCTAAATCGAACCTGACAGGAGGGGTATGCCCTTGTCGCCACGAATCTCATATGCTCTCTGGACCAGCTTATTGGTAGTGAGCGTGCTGGCTGGAGGCTGTTCGTCCTCGCCGAAACGGACTCCGGCCACAGTGGAGAATCCCGACCGGAAACCCGCTGCGAACTTTAGCCTTCCGGACTCCAACGGGGTCCGGGTTGCGCTGGCGGACTATAAAGGCAAGGTCGTGCTGCTCAACTTCTGGGCTACCTGGTGCGGCCCCTGCAAGATCGAAATCCCGTGGTTCATCGAATTCAACAAGACGTATCACGATCGCGGGTTTGCCGTCCTGGGCGTTTCGATGGACGACGATGGATGGAAATCCGTCAAGCCTTACGTAGCCGAGAAGAAGATCGACTATACGGTCGTGGTGGGCAACGATCAGGTATCCAAATCCTATGGGGATGTAGATTCACTTCCGACCACGTTCATCATCGACCGGGATGGCCGAATCGCTTTCGTGCACATGGGATTGGTGAGCCGGGACACTTACGAGACGGAAATCCAGAGTTTGCTCAGCGATGGCAAGCGAGCGGCCGCATTTGGCGGAGAACGCAGCCCGGCGATCGCGAATTAGTGCAGGGAAAGCCCCGCGTTCCGTCATGAGGTGTTATCGGTAGCGATCTCGCTACGGCTTCGCCCAATCGCTACTTCTCCCGGACGCGGGGTTTAACCAGTCAGGTGGTTTCCTGCGTACCGACCACACTTACTCCTTCCACGCACTGGGCGAATTCACCCAGGACTATTCCTCAAATGGTGAGAGTCGGAGGCGCCCGGTTCACGAGTTCAGCCATAAGTGCAAAAGATTCTTTATGTTGGCTTTCTGGCGTGATACCTGCTACGGACGGTATGAAACCGTAGTCGATCGATCAGTACCGAAGGAGTTAATTCCATGAAGCTCTCACAAGCTGAATTTACCCAACTTGCGCGCTCCCATAAAAGCGCTGAAGATCACTTGAAACTCGCCTCGCACTTCACTGCGCATGCAATCGAACACGAGAATGACGCCAAGCTGCTCGAAGAGCTGGCAGGGCACTTATCGGGGCACCACGATGCGGTCGAGACCGGGCTCGCCGGTGAAGAGCGCCATTACGCCGCGCATTCGCGTGAAGCCGCCGAAGCCATGCGCAATATGGCCAAGATCCACGGGCAACTCGCAAAAGAACATCAGCATAAATAAACTACTCGGAGAACGCTTTTTGAGCTCATAAGTCGGAGCCGACGTGGCGATGATATGCGGGGTCTGGTTCGATCAGGAGTGTCAATAGAGTGGTGCGGTGAGCGAGTTTACGCCGAGCGCTCAGAGCGAGGGTGAATTTATGGATCGAGCGATACCTGACACAGACGTCCACGGGGTCCCCGCCGGGAGTTCAGAAGAGCGCTCAATCATCCTCGACCACTCGGATGCAGCCGCCAGCCACGACGACGATCATGATTCACACGAGCATGAAGGAGCTCATGGCCGCGAGTGGTTGCGGGTGGGCTTCGTCGCGGTCATCATCATCCTGGTGTGGTGGGGCATTGTTCCCCGCTTCCACGGAATCGATCTACTAGCAATCGCGGGAATCCTCATTGGAGGATTCCCGATTTTCAAAGAAGCGATCGGCGACCTGTTGAAGGGCCGGATGACCATGGAATTGTCCATGACCATCGCCCTGGTTGCGGCTTCGGCGATCGGCGAATTCTTTACCGCGTTATTGATCACGGTTTTCGTGCTGATTGCGGAAATTCTTGAAAGTATGACGGTCGGGCGCGGCAGAGGCGCTATCCGCCAGTTGCTGGATTTGCTGCCCCAGACGGCGGAAGTACGATCAGACGGCCAGGTGACGCCGCGTGTTCTTAGCGACGTGCGTATCGGCGATGTAGTGCTGGTGCGGCCAGGAGGTCCTGTTCCCGTAGACGGAGTGGTTGTCAGTGGTCATTCTTTCGTCGATCAGGCCACCATCACGGGGGAGTCGATGCCCGTGGAGAAGACCCCCGGCTCCCGCGTGTTCGCGGGAACCATCAATCAGTCCGGCATTCTGGAAATCCATGCGGACAAGATCGGGGGCGACACGGCCTTCGGACGCATCATCGAACTGGTCGAGCGGGCGGAACGTTCCCGCGCCCCGATTGAGAAAATCGCGGACCGCCTGGCGGGTTACCTCGTATACTTTGCGCTGTTCTGCGCGGCGTTGACGTTTTGGGTGACGCGGGATGCGCGCTCCACGATTTCCGTGATCGTCGTGGCAGGCGCCTGTGGAATCGCGGCCGGCACACCGCTGGCGATTCTTGGTGCGATCGGCCGCGCGGCGCAGAATGGAGTGATTATCAAGGGCGGGCGATATCTGGAAGGTTTGAGTAATGTCGACATAGTCGTGCTGGATAAAACGGGCACACTGACGCTGGGCACTCCGGAGGTTGTGGAGGTGCAAGCGGCAGAGGGTGTTACTCCGCAGGAGGTGGTGCGGATCGCGGCTGCTGCCGAGCGCTTTTCCGAGCATCCGCTAGCCAAGGCGATCGCCAAGAGAGCCAGGGAGTGGTCGCTCCCCGTGGGAGAGCCGGAAGACTTTCAGTACTTTCCGGGCAAAGGCATCGTGTGCAAGGTCGACGGCGTGCGCACAATGGTGGGAACCGGAGCGCTGATGGAAGCCGAAGGGGTTTCCGTTCCGCCGCTCAAGGCAGCCGAACAAAAGGCTTCCGAGGTGATGGTCGCAACCGGCGGAAGATTTCTCGGCTCGATCCACATCCTCGACATTCCACGCAAAGAAGCTGCCGCGGCTATAAGTGAGCTCAAGACGATGGGATGCCGTACCGTACTGCTCACGGGAGATCGGAAAGAGATTGGCGAGGCCATCGCGGCGGAACTGGGAGTAAGTGAGGTCCGGACGCAACTCCTTCCGGAAGAAAAAGTGGAGTGGGTACGTGACCTTCGCCTCAATGGAAACTACGTTGTCATGCTGGGCGACGGCATCAACGACGCTCCAGCGCTGCTGGAAGCCGACGTGGGAGTTGCCATGGGATCCGGCACCGAGGTCGCCCGCGAGAGCGCCGACGTTGTACTGCTCGGGAACAACCTCCTGCGATTCACGGAAGTCCTGAAGGTCGCGCGCCGGTGCCGCAACATCATTTACGCGAATTTCGCGGGGACGCTGCTGGTGGATGGCGCAGGGGTGTGCCTCGCCGCCTTCGGGATGCTCAACCCCGTACTGGCGGCGCTGATTCATGTCTCCTCGGAGCTGCTGTTCATCGCCAACTCCGCGCGTCTTTTGCCTGCCGTGGCGAAGGATCGAGATTAGCCGCATGCATATATCGGAAGGCTTCCTGCCTCTCTCTCATTGTGTTGCCTGGGGAGCAGCATCCCTGCCCGCCGCGATTGTCAGTGTTCGCACTATTGCAAAAGGCCTCGAAAAGAAGCGCGAGAATCGCGTTTTGCTTGCCGCCTCCGCGGCTTTTCTGTTCACGTTAAGCGCATTGCGATTGCCCTCGCTGACCGGCAGTTCTTCGCACCCCACCGGAACGGCCGTCGGCACGTATTTGTTCGGGCCATCGTCGATGCCCGCGCTGGCGTTGATCACGCTGGTATTTCAGGCGCTGCTTCTCGCTCATGGCGGGCTGACGACGCTGGGAGCAAATCTGTTTTCGCTGGGCGTAGTCGGGCCATGGGCCATGTGGATTCTGCTGCGGCTGCTGCTGCGGATGGGTTGGAGCCGGGACCGCAGCATCTTTCTTTCGACTGTCGTCGGCGATCTGGCGACTTACGTGACGACAGCGGGCCAACTGGCGCTAGCCTATCCTTCCGCACATGGCGGTTATGCGGCGTCGTTTCTTAAATTCATCGGCGTGTTTATGATCACCCAAATTCCGATCTCGATTGCGGAGGGGCTGCTGACCGTGGTCCTCTTGCGGAATTTGGCGGAAGAAGGCGTCGGGCTAGAGGGGAGCGCTCCTCATACCGATACGCGCTTCAAGTTCGCGAATACCGTCATCCTGATCGTCGTGTTCGCCAGCATTATCGGTGCGTTTATGTTCGCGAACTTTAACAAACCAGTGGGGAGCGACGATCAGGCCGTCAGCGCGATTCGGACGCTGCGCCCGAACTATCATCCGATCGCCAGGTCACTTTTCAAGCCCAGCGACGCTCTTGAGCCGCTGCTCTTCACTCTTCAAGCCGGGATCGGTCTTGCCATCCTGATTTGGGCCATTTTGTGGTTCCGCTCACGGAGCCGGAGGACCGTGCGCCTTGGCCGGCACCGCCATGTGCACCTTCATCCCCATTTGAGCGACATTGCTTTTGTCAATGCCTGGCGGCATCGCAATCCTTGGGAGAAGGTCCTGTTCGGCGGAGGGCTGCTGATGGTCGCCATGTTGGTCCCGCCTTTTCCCTGGTGCGTTGTGATCGCCTTCGTCGTCACGCTGGCCGCTACGGCGGGCGCTAAGATTCCGGTGTGGAGTTGGCTTGGGGTTCTCTCGGTGCCCATATCGTTCGCGTTTCTTACGGCCCTCGGGATTTTGGTTCAGATTGACAGCTCAGCTGGGGGCTTCTCCTTGGGATTCGACTGGAATGGTCTGCCGTTCGCGGGAGGATTGCTCCTGCGCTCCGTCGCGGCGATTTCCTGTCTCGCGTTTGTCGGCTGGACGACGCCTCTCATGGAACTGATTCCGGTCTTCGAACGTCTGTGGGTTCCTATGGTGCTGATCGATCTGGCGCTGATGATCTACCGTTTTCTGTTTGTCACGGCGACCACGCTGGGCGAGATGCGGCGAGCCCAGTCCTGGCGCATTGGCCGCGCCGACTACCGCAGCCGTGTGCGGGCGCTTTCCATGTTGGCGGGTGGATTGTTCGTGCGATGCATTCAACGGGCCCGGCGCTTGGAAGACGGGATCGAGTCTCGCGGCTACGAGGGGAGGCTGTGGGTGCTGGCTCCGAGGCACGCCGCCTCGGCGTGGGTCGTTACCGGAATTCTTGCGCTCCAGACCAGTCTGTTGATCGTGGGACGTTTGCCGAAGGAGGTTTCGTGGCTTCGGTTCTAGAAGCGCGGGAAGTGAGCTTCGCCTATGGTCCAGGCAAATGGGCTATTCGCGAGATGAGCTTCGCGTTGCATTCTCCGCAAAGAGTCGCTCTGCTGGGCGCGAACGGGGTGGGCAAATCCACGTTCATGCTTTTGCTCAATGGCACGCTGCGGCCGCACGAGGGCGAGTTGTTCGTGCTCGGAAAGCCCATGGATTATTCAAAATCCGGATTGCATTGGCTGCACCGGAAGGTGGGCATCGTGCTGCAGGACCCCGACGATCAGTTGTTCGGAGCCACCGTCGAGCAGGATGTCGCGTTCGGGCTGTTGAATAATGGAGTCGGCTCGCCCGAGGCGCGCAAGTTCGTGCTGGATACGCTCGACAGTCTGGGAATTTTGCATCTCGCGGACCGGCCGATTCACGAACTCAGTCTGGGCGAAAAGAAACGCGTCGCGTTGGCCGGCGTGCTGGTTCTGGAGCCGGAGATTATTCTCCTCGACGAACCGACCGCGGGGCTGGATTTTGTCGGCATCACCTCCATGCTGAGTCTTCTCGGCCGGCTTCACCAGGGCGGAACGACCATCGTGATCAGCACACACGATACGGATCTCGCCTACGAATGGGCGGAGGAGGCCTGGGTTCTCCGAAATGGCCACATTGCCGCGCAGGGCCCCATCGAGCAGGTCATGCAGGAGCGCGAGGTATTGCGGGCAGCGCATCTTCGCGTTCCGTGGCTCGTGGAAATAGGCCTTGCGATTCAAGAGGCGTATCCAGACGTGCTACGCGGTCCGCTGCCCAGAAGCCGGGACCAGATGATTAGTCAGCTTTTCGGCCGAAGCGATGGAGATGACCGCGACGAGTCTCGCGTACGTTATCTCCGGAGGTGACGTTGGTTTCATTGCACGCGGTGATTAGCGTAGCCGGGCGTCATTTTGAAGGCGACCCCCCGCATTTGAACGAGGATACATCTACAAGGCGCGCGAAACGCTGCCGGATCGTGTTGTCCGTTAACTCGTCATTTTCTGAGTCGCAAGGTTGGCAGCGTGAACGCCACTGGCGGTTGCCCTCGGGACTTCCGCAACTGAACTCGGAGCAAGAGGGAGCAGGAGACGGAAGATGCATCCCGTGGCCATCGAGTCCAGTTCCAGGCGGCCACCGTGCGCTTCGGCTCCCCACTTGGCAATCGCCAGCCCGAGGCCGGCGCCTCCCGCTTCGCGCGAACGTCCTTCATCGATTCGGTAAAAACGGTCGAAGATCTTGTCCCGATGTTCGGGCGCAATGCCCGGACCACAATCCTCGATCTGGACGCAGGCGTAATCGGCGTCGCTTCGCAAGATCCGAACCGTGATACGTCCGTTGCGAGGGGAATACTTGATGGCATTGTCCAGAAGGTTGATCACGACCTGCAGCAAGATGACGTTGTCCGCTTTCACATGGACCGAGCCGTCTCCCTCCAGCGACAATGTCTGTCCTTTCTCTTCAGCGAGCTCGGCGAGAAGAAAAGACGCTTCCTGGATCAGAGGAAGAAGAGCGATCGTCACTTGCTCCAATCGGATCTGGCCGGAGTCCGCGCGCGAGATCGTCAAGAGGCTTTCCACCAGGCGCCCTAACCGTCCTGCCTCCTCCAGCATGCTGCCGATGACTTCCCGATAATGGTCGGAATTACCGTCCTGCTGAAGTCCAACCTCACCCACGCTACGGATCGCGGTGAGGGGCGTGCGAAGTTCGTGAGATGCATCCGAGGTAAACCGCTTCAGCTGTTCAAAGGAGCGTTCCAGGCGGGCGAGGGTCTCGTTAAAAGTCTGCGCGAGGAGCCCGAGCTCGTCATGCGGGTTTTCCACATCGATGCGGGCGCCCAGCCGCTCCGCGTTAATTTCGCGTGCGCGACGCGCCATCCGTTCCACGGGACTGAGTGCGCGCCTGGCAAGAAAATATCCCGCAAATCCCGCAAGGCCGAGCGCAATGGGCAAGCCGATAATGAGGCCGAGGACGAGCTGCCAGAAACGCTCCCACATGGATTCCTCGCTAAATCCCAGGCGGATGAGCGTAGGATGACCTTCGATCATGTGACGCTTGCTGATCAGGCGCACTGGCGTTCCATCCGCAAGCCGGACGGACCGTGGCGAGTAAGAATCAAGGCCCTCTCCCGGCCCCGGCGCACCACCGAGAAAGCGCTCACCAAGCCGCTCATTCCGATAGAGGAGGGTTCCGTCCGACGCGCGGACTTCCAGGAAACGCTCCTGCATTTCGGGTGAGTAGGGATGGTCGTGGTAGTCGTTTCGAAGATGAAGCTTTCCGTCTGAACCAAAACTAAGAAAGCCTTCGACGGTTTCCAGATCTTCGACCGCGAGGCGATCCATTTGCGTGCGTAATTGCAGGAGCACAATGGCACACGTACTGCCGCCGTAAATCAACAGGACCGCCGCGAGGACCGCAACGTACCAGAGCGTGAGGCGCGTGCGCACATGCTGAAGCCAGGCGCGCTTCATGGAGATTCCACTTTCAACACGAATCCAACCCCGCGGACCGTGTGCAAGAGCTTGGTCGAAAATCCTTCATCGACCTTGCGGCGAATACGGACCATCAGGACGTCAATTACATTATCCAAGGGAGTGTGCCGCAGCGTCTGTTTCCAGACATTACGCGAGAGCATTTCCCGCGAAACCACTTGGCCCTGATGCCTGAGAAGGAACTCCAATACGTCAAACTCTTTGGCCGTCAGGTCGATAGGTCGCGTCCCGCGCTGGACGCGGCGGCCCACCAGATCCATTTCGAGGTCTTGCAATCTCAACGTGCCTGCGGATTCGGCATAGCCACGGCGCAGAAGCGCTCGCATCCTGGCCAACAGTTCCGGAAAAGCAAAGGGTTTCACCAGATAATCATCGGCGCCCGCATCCAGTCCGAGGACGCGATCCTCAACGGAATCCAGCGCGGTGAGAAGAAGCACAGGAATCTTACGTCCTTGTTTTCGAATGGCCGAGAGGACTTCGATTCCGCTACGGCCCGGAAGCATCACGTCCAGAACGATCAGATCGAAACGCTCGGAGCCCGCGAGAAAGAAACCATCCTCTCCAGTATGCGCAACAGCTACCGAATAGGAATTGCCTTCCAGGCCTTCCCGGATCGCCTTGGCCACCTTGCGCTCATCTTCGATGAGAAGAATTCGCAAGGCGTTCTTATCCTCTTCCGGGGCCGTGGTCAAGCCAAGCCCCCCGCCTTTTGCTGAATTTTTCCTGACCGGTTCGTGAGAAACACCCATGGAGCAACCACTTATTATTGTCGCGCCGGCGCCGGCGACATCGAGATCATCCATCATAAACCCAAGTCGACTGTTGCCGTGGAAATATTTTGCTCAGCAATCGCCGCCCATACGGCCTGGAGAGAAGAGTCTTTGCTGCATAGCTTCCTTTCTCCTCGAATCGCTTATCCCCGTTACTTCGAACTCGCCGCCGTCTGTACGGGAGTGCCCTCTCTCATTTCATCCGTGGCGCGTCGAACGACCTGATCGCCTTGTCGTAGATTTCCGAGCACTTCCACGAGGTCTCCCTCGGTCACACCCTTCTTGACATCGACCCATGCCGCGTGACCGTTTTGATCCCGGATCACGAATGTGCGCTCGGTTGTGGTGACCACGCTCGTCTGTGGCACGAAAAGCGAGGGCCGCGAGCGGCGGACCGGCCAGTTCACGGTCGGATACATGCCGGGGGCTAGCGATCCATCGCGATTCATCACGTCCAGTTCGATGGCCATGGTGCGCGTCCTCTGATCGAGGGCATGAGAAATGCGCGCGATCGTCCCGGAGTAGGTTCGCCCGGGCCAAGCGGGCACCTGGAACGGCACGCTCGCCCCGTTCATGATCCCACTGACATCCTCCTCCGGGACCGGCACCACGAGCCGAAGATGCGACACTTGTTGGATCGTCAAAAGCGCGGCGTCGTTGCCCGGGCCGACCAATGCGCCGGGGTGGACCATGCGTTCCGTCACGACTCCGTCGAAGGGCGCGAGGATTTTCAGATAGCCCTGCAAGTCTTGGAGCGCCTGGACCGCCGCCTCTGCCGCCCGGCTCGTTTGCACGCGGGAATTCAGGAGCGACTTGGCGGCGTCCATCTGTTTTTCCGCTTGGATCAACTCGTTGCCGGCTATGGCGCCGGGTGTTTCAGCCGCCATTTTCATGCGATCGTAGGTGCTCTGCGCGGCCGCAAGTTGAGCTTCGGCTTGCAGGCGGTCGGCCGCGGCGGCCTGCACTTTCGACTGCGCTTCGGCAATTTGCGCGGCCATTTCCGGAGCGCTCATTTCGACGAGAAGATCCTTCTCTTTGACGACACTTCCCCGGTCCACCAGCACCTGGTCCACGTAGCTCGGAACCTTGGCGTGAAGGGAGACGCTGAGGAATGGCAGAAACTCGCCCGGCAATTCGACGGCTCGCGACACCGGCTTGGAGACGACCGGAGCCAGATCGCCGGTTTGCGCCCAACCGGGGTCCGCGAGCAATCCGAGAATATAAATGAGCAAAAGGAAAGTTCTAGTGGGCGTCATAGTATCGACTCGTTGGATCCATCGGATTGAGCGACGGAGAGGTCAGCGTTGCCCTGCCTTGCAGGATGGCGTAGATCGAGGGAAGGATGGTCAAAGTAGCAAATGTGGAGAGGAGCAGACCGCCGATGACGGCGCGGCCCAGAGGCGCCGCCTGCGGTCCACCCTCGCCGAATCCGATCGCCAGTGGCACCATGCCGAAGATCATCGCTGCGGCGGTCATCAGGATCGCCCGGAGCCGGCTAGAGGCGCCCTCGCGAGCCGCATCCATAACAGGCCGGTTCTCGTGGCGAAAGCGCTCTGCGAATGTGATCAACAGAATCGAGTTCGCAACGGCAATGCCGATCGACATAATCGCGCCCATGAAAGACTGAATATTCAGCGTCGTGTTGGTCAGGCGCAGCATGAGCAGAACTCCGCAAAGCACCGCGGGAACGGTCAGGACGATGGCGAGTGCCAGCCGCATCGACTGGAAGTTCGCAGAGAGAAGCAGGAAGATCACCACCACCGCCAGCATCAGCCCGATCCGCAGTCCGGAGATGGTCTGCTCCAGGGGCGGGATCTCCCCCTTCATGACGACTTTGGAGCCCCGAGGCGGTGTCCCGGCGGCCGCCAGTGCCTGATTCAGCTTTCGCGTTGCTTCCCCGAGCGTGATCCCGTGAATGTTTGCAGTGAGACTCACAATGTGTTGGCCGTTGAAGCGTTCAATCAACCCGGGCATCGTCCCGAGCTTCATCTGCGCAATATTCGTCAGTTCCGTGTCCCGATGGCCGTCTAGCATAATGGGGAGTTCCCCGACATCCTCAACGCTTTGCATGCGGTTCTGCGGCAGTTCCACCTGAATCTGGAACGCGTTGCCCGAATTCGGATCGCGCCAGTAGTTCGGCTCGGTGAACCGGGAAGAGGACGTGGCGGGCACAACCGATCGCACCACGTCCGACATGGTCAGTCCGAATTGGCCCGCCCGGTCACGGTTGATGTTGATGTCCAGCGTCGGGTAGTTGTACTCCTGGGCGAATTGCAAATCCCGGACGAAATCCAGTTTTGCCAGTTGGGATTGAATCTTCTGGGCGTATGCATAGTCGTTCGCGAGACTGGCCCCTTGCACCGCCACCTCAATGGGAGTGGGCGATCCGAAGCTCATCACCTGGGAGACGATGTCGGCTGCTTCAAAGGAAACCTGACAGGCCGGCAATTCCCGCCGCAGGTCCGCTCTGATCCGCTCTCGCAGGGTTTCGCCTCTCGGAGTGTCGGGTTTCACGGCAACCTGTATGATCGCTTCCTGGGGTCCGCTGGTGAACAGATGAATCAAGTCGACCGGATAGCTGGAGGGAACGACGCCCATGAAATCGCTGGTGATCTCCACGTTGTCCTTACCCGCGTCCTGTTGAATGACGTTGAGGGCGCGAAGAACAATGCGTTCGGTCTCCTCGATTCGGGTGCCGGCCGGTGCGCGCAGCCGGACGCGCAATAGCGGAGCATTGGCATCCGGAAACAATTCGGTCCCCATGCGCGGCAGCAGCACATAGAGGAGTCCGAACGCCGTCGCGAGATAAACGAGCACCAGGGGCCAGCGAAACCGCAGGACCAAGCGCAGATAGCGCTCGTAGAACGAGCGAAGATGCCCGAAGATCCCCTCATGCTCTTCGCCGCGATGTGCTTCACGCATGAGCCAGGTGGAGAATACCGGCACCAGGCTGCTGGAGAGCAGGTAAGAGGCGATCATCGAAAAGGCGACAGCCAGCGACAATGGCACGAAGAGCTGACGGCTCACGCCAATCATGAAGAAGGAAGGAACGAATACGGCGAGGATGCAGAACATCGAGAGCAAACGTGCGATTGCGGTCCGGCTACACGCTTCCACAACCGCGCGCGCCCGCGAAACTCCCGGAAGCATCTGGGTATGAATATTCTCGATCTCGACCGTCGCCTCATCCACGAGAACACCGACCGCGAGCGCCAGCCCGCCCAACGTCATGATGTTGATTGTCTGACCGGTGGCCCACAACAGAAGCACCGCACTCAGCAGGGCGAACGGGATATTCATGACGACGATCACGGCGCTGCGCCAGTCACGCAGGAAGATCAAAACCATCAAGCCGGTCAGGCCCGCGCCGAGCAACCCTTCGGTGATCAGCCCGCGAAGAGAGTTGGTGACGAACGGCGACTGGTCGAATTGCAGGCTTACTTCCACATCGTCCGGCACGACCTTCTTGAAATCCGGTATCGCTGCTTTGACCGCACTGATCACGGCCAGCGTCGAGGCATCCGCACGCTTGGTCACGGGGATGTACACAGTTCTTTTGCCGTCGACATGAGCGTAAGCGGTAATGATGTCAGTCCCGTTCTCAATCGTTCCGATATCCCGGAGGTAAACAGTTGCGCCCGAGACGGGCCGGATGGGCGTGCTCAACAGTTCCGAAAGGTTTCCTCCGAGCGCTGCGTTCGTCCTTGCAATGCGGTTGATTTCACCGGTCCACATATTGCCGGAGGGCATCACCAATGTGGCTTTGCTGACCGCCGAGATCGCCTCCTGCGGAGAAATCTGATACTGCTGGAGCTTGTCGGGATCAAGCGTAATGACGATCGTCCTCTGGTTTCCGCCGAACGGTGGTGGGGCGGAAACTCCAGGCAGTGTTGCGAACAACGGACGCACGCTGTTGAGCGCCAAATCCTGCAGCTCGCCTTGCGTGCGTGTGGCGCTGCTGAAGACGAGTTGCCCAACGGCCACGCTGCCTGCGTCGAATCGAGTAATGAAGGGGGGACCGTCCCCGGTGGCATGAATGCCCGCGCGCGGTTCACGTATCCGACGGTTTCAGCCATCGCCGAGGCCATATCGGTGCCTTCATGAAAGATCAGCTTCATCAGAGCCGCGCCCTGAATGCTCTTGCTCTCGACGCGATCGATGCCCGTGATGTAGAGGAAATGATACTCGTAGTAATAGGTAAGGTAGCCCTCCATCTGGGCCGGGTCCATGCCTCCGTAGGGCTGAGCCACATAAATGGCCGGGTCGCCCACTCTGGGGAAGATATCGACCGGCATCCGCTGCACAGCGAGAAACGCAGAGAGCACGAGGGAGATCAATGCCACCACGACCGTGATCGGGCGGCTGAGAGCGGCTAGTACGAGACGCATGCTTCACCTCTCGAAATCACTGACTCACCTCGGCGAGGAAGGGCTGTATGTCCCCACGAGCTGTGGCCAGTTGGAGTGTCGCGCGCCAGACGTTCAAACGGGCTAGAGCATCATCGATTTGGGCCTGGACGAGCAACCGTTGAGCCTGCGCGACATCGTCGATCGGAGCCAGGCCAGACTGGTACCGCGCGGTCGCCTGTTGGAGCGCGGTTTGTGCCGACGAAACCTCCACCGGGGTATTCGCGGCGACGCGCCGTGCACCCGAGAGCGCCGCCAGCGCCGCGTTAAATTGGGCTTGCAGATTCGTGGTGACCACCTGATACTGCGCCTGCCCCGCCCGGATGTTCGCCGTTTGCATCGCTTCCTGCTCGCGAATGGCGAACCGTTCCATCACCGGGAAGGTAACCGTCAGTCCAACGCCGTAGTTTTGGGTCGTAGGCGCCAATCCGTTCAATCCGCCGAGTCGCGAGCCGTCGGTCAGCATACCCGTTCCGCGGGCGGCGGCCAGGCCTTGCACGAAGAATTGCGGATAATACGTTCGCTGGAGCGCTTTGAGTTGGCTTTGCTGTTGCGCGATCGCGGCGCTCTGCTCCACAGCGAGTGGATTCGCCATTGCATCAAGAGGCTGCTCCGGCCTCTCGGCCGGAAGTTGGCTGTCAGACTTGCCTGGATTCAAGCTTATCTGAGATGGGTCGAGACCGACGAATTGCGCCACTGTCGAGCGAGCGACGTCGATGGCTTGCTCCGCCTGCGCGAGTTGGGTCCGCGCGGCCGCTAATTCCGCTTGCACTCTTGATTCGTCCGCTCCCGGCCGCAGTTGTGCGGCCACCAGCGCGTGAATGCTCTTCAGAAGGACTTGCCAGCTGGCGACGGCTGCGCGGGCGGCCTCCGCGGTCTGCTGTGCGGCGACGACAGTCAGGAATGCATCCGCCGTGGCAACGGAGACGTCATAACGCGTCCGGTTCATGGTTGCCTCGGTCTGAGCGCGCACCGCCGTGGCAGCAGCGACGTTGGCTGCACGCAAACCAAAGTCGAACGGCTGCCAGGCGACGAGGACGCCCAAGCCACTGTCCCAGACCGAACCAAGATTGTTCGCGGCAACGCCATCCACGCCCGGGATAATGCCCTGAGGAAGCAGGAGTCCGTAGAAAGTGTTCCGCGTCGCGCGGTTTATTTGTGCGAGACCGTCAACCCGCGGCAGGTATGCAGTTTGGGCCAAACGGATTCCGGCTGCGGCGGCATTCATTTGTTCCTGCGTCACCCGGATCGAAGGATAATTGCGCAACGCCGCGTCGACTGCCTGGGCGACCGTCAGGCTTGTCGAAGGCGCTTGCTGGGCGGACAGAACCATGCCGGTCGCGATGATCAAACTCAAGACTCTTGCCACGTGGCCGCAGCCACCTCCTTGCCTCTTCCACACGCTTGCCGTTGTCCTTCCATCGGTTCTCCCGTGAGTTCCCGCACTTTAGCGCCGGCTGCCGACAATGTCTTGCGCCCAAGAGGAGTGAGCACGGTACGCCGCGTGATACAGGACGTGCAAACGCAACGTTCCGAAATAAAGATGGCGGTCGACCGCAGGATTTCGCTGAGCGGCTTTCGTTTTCTTCATTCGATTACGAACGTCGGATTCAAGAGCCTCAGACTCCATATTGCGACGGGAAATCCTTCCGTTCACTGACGTTTTCCTGAATCGTTTCTGAACGATTATTCAGGATTGGTCTTGGTCTCCGGTTCGATCACGACGCTTCTCGGATCACTGAGCTCGAACGGGTTCGTGCCGGGCTGGATTCATTCGCGAGGCAACGCGGCGACCAGTGCGGCCGGACTGACCGCCGCCTTGCGTGCCTTGACGCGACAGAAGCGTTCCGAAACGGGTGTAAATCCCCATAACGGACGTCTTCGCTGGAGGCGCAGCTATTTGCAACAGACACAATACACGGAAGTTATGCCTTCGGCCGAGAACATGCAGAGCCTCTAGTTCAACGAGTTTTCGTTGAATACCTGAATCAAGGGAGGGTTTTCTGTGCGGTGCGTCTGGAAGGTTCTACCTGCAGTTGCTGTGCTCGCGCTTACGCTCTTCGTGATGCCTAAGAAAAGTCCCGCGATACCGGCCTTTTCCCGATTGTATGCAACATCGTGTATGACTTGTCATATCGATTTTCCCAAGCTGAATGATTTTGGCAAGGCTTTCAAGGATGCGGGCTTTAAGTTTCCGCAAGACGACGAGAACCAGCTCAAAATAGCTCCCGTCATGCTGGGAGCAGAGGCGCAGAAACAGAATTTCCCTAACTCGGTCTGGCCGGGCTCGATTCCGGGCATACCGCCGATCGGCCTGCGCTTTAATACGTTTTTTCAACTCACCGGTGCAAATCGGAATAATTTCAGCGCCCTGACGCCCGCTGGGCAACTGCCCCAGGTCATCCCGGGAGCCGATTTTGCGAGCGGCTTGTTCAGCATCTTCACGGCCGGTAATTTCGGAAGCGACATCGCATTCTGGGTGGACGACGATATCAGCGTGGCCGGCAGCAATGGTGCGGGTGGGTTGGGCGACGCCTATCTGAAATTCGTCAACGTCAGCCGCTTTTTGAAACTCCCCAAGGACTCGCTCTCCGTGCGCATCGGGCAGTTCGAGTTGGACTTGCCGGTGACCCAGGCGCGGAGCTACAACCTGAGCCCTTATGACATATATACGCAGGCCAATGTCGGAGCGATGAACTCGATGGCAATGCTGCAACAGAACGTGTCGAATCAGTTCATGTTCGCGAACGCGGCCAAAGGGATCGAGTTGAGTGGCGGCCATCAATACGGCGGCTACCACTATTCTGTCGCCGTGGTCGATGACAGTTCCGGCGGCATCGATCAATCATCGAACAGCAGTCTTTATGTTCCCTCCGCGACCGGAGGATCCAATGGAGGCGTAGGCTTCGGCTCGAATACCAGCTTCAAAACGATGTATGGACGGCTTTCTTACCGCTTCAACCTGGAACGCGATTCGGAAAGCAGGCACGCCGTTCAGGCGGCCGGGGCCACGGGCCCGCACGATCACACGTTTCTGAGTTTTGGTTCCTTCTATCTTTACGGAAAATCCCTGCAGGAATTCCTGGGCGCGACCGTCGCGGGATCCAACGCTGTCTTGCAAGTCAACGAACCTTACTATCGCGCGGGCGGCGATTTCAATTTCAACTACCGGAAGTTCAATATGTACGGCGTCTACATGTACGGACGGGATCAGAACTTGCTCCCCGTGGACCAAAATGGAATGCTGATACCTCTGCCACTTTCCTCTGCTGGAGCGCTGCCTATCGGCTTCGCCCGCAGCGTGCCCGCCAGCTTCAACGGCGGCTTCGTGCAAGCGGACTATATGTTCTACCCGTGGATGATGGGTATCATGCGCTGGGATGGAGTCAACTCGACGGCGGACCGCATCAACGGTTTGGAGCTTATGCCGGGTACTCCCTTTTTCGGGCCGCTGCATTCCACGCGCGATCGTTTTACGCCGGGAGTCCAGTTCCTGATTCACGCTAATATCAAATTCTCTTTTGAATATCAGTTCCGGCCGCAGCAGGTCGCCATTGTGGAAACCAATCCAGCCACGGGCGCTCTCGTCGCGGTGAATCCGTTCCGGGTGAACACAGCTTTGTTCGGCCTGGAATTTGTCTACTAAGAAAGGTATCCGATTCGTTATGTACAGATCTTGTTTTTTCGCGGTTTCTCTCCTGATGGCATGCGTAATGGTTCAGGCTGGCGATATCAGCGGCAAAGTGAGTGCGGGAAAAGGTCCTTCCGTCGTCTACGTGGAAGCGGTCCCGGGGAAGACATTCCCTCCCCCGGCAAAGCCATTGGAGATGGATCAGAGGTCTCTAGCCTTCAACCCTCACATCCTGATCGCCCCAGTCGGCGCCACAGTGGAGTTCTTGAATAGCGACAAAGTGGCTCACAATATTTTCTGGCCCGCCATCAGCGGGAACAAGAAGCTGGGTCACAACCTGGGAACCTGGCCGACCGGAGAGAAACGGCCGTTCAAGTTCGACACGCCTGGGATCGCGCCTCTGCTGTGCAACGTCCATCCGGAAATGTCCGCCTATGTCATCGTCACGCCAACGCCCTACTATGCGGAGACGGACGAGGCGGGGAACTTCAAGATCGCCGATGTTCCCGACGGCAGCTACACGTTGACCGCCTGGCATGAAGGTTTCAAGACGCAATCGAAGCCCGTCGTGGTTTCGGGCGCGGCCAAGGCGGATTTCACGCTGGTGAAGTGAGATCGGGCCGCGGGAATAGCTCACGCGATGAGAGGCCAACGTGCTGAGGCGCTTTGAAGATAAGAAGGTCGACGGGGAATGGCTGAACACCAACTTCCCGTGCATGATGGCCTGTCCGGCGGGTACGAACGCGGGCCGGTATGTCTCTCTCATCGCGGAAGGACGCTTCGAGGAAGCCTATCACTACGCGCGCGACCCCAATCCAATGGCGAGCGTCTGCGGCCGGGTCTGCGCCCATCCGTGCGAAACCGCCTGCCGGCGCGGTGCGATCGACAGCCCCATTTCTATTCGCGCGCTGAAGCGGTTCCTGACGGAACGCTACGGGCCGGAGTCGCGGCATCCGGTCGAAACGCGCCGCACGAGGGCGCCGAAATTGCCGTACCGCGTCGCCATTGTCGGCAGCGGGCCCGTCGGACTTTCCGCGGCGCACGATCTGGCGCGCATGGGCTACTCCGTGACGATTTTCGAAGCGGCGGCCGTCGCAGGCGGCATGTTGAGCCTGGGGATTCCCGAATACCGTTTGCCGCGCAGCGTCGTCGATGCGCAGATCCGCGAAATCCTGGACGCCGGCGACGTCACGCTGAGGGTGAACCAGGCCGCGGGCCGCGATTTTACGATTCGCCAACTACGCGAACAAGGTTTCCACGCCGTCGTGTTGGCGGTGGGGGCCCACCGCAGCCGCGAGTTGTCCATTCCGGGCGTGAATCTGGACGGCGTACATAAAGGGATCGACTTCCTGCTCAACGCGAATCTCGGATACCGCTTCGCCATCGGCAAGAAAGTGGTCGTCATCGGCGGAGGAAATGTGGCGATGGATGTAGCGCGTTCGGCGGCGCGCGAAGTCCTGAAGCAATATGTTCCCGGCGAAGCCGAACCCAACACCGAAAATATTTCGGCAGTAGCCACGCACGAAATGATGGACATTTCGCTTTCGGCGCTGCGCCTGGGCGCGCACGAGGTCAGCATCGTCTGCCTGGAACACCGTCATGAGATGCCCGCCGCCCTGGAGGAAGTGGAGGAAGCCGAACTCGAAGGCATTGTGATGCACGACGGCCGCGGGCCACGGCGAGTCCTGGGAGAAGGCGGCAAGGTGATCGGCCTCGAAACCGTTCGCACCAAGGCCGTGTTCGACGCCGCGGGCAAGTTTAATCCCACGTTTGAGGAGAACAGTGAGTCCGTCCTCGAATGCGACACGATCATTCTCGCGATTGGACAGGCCCCCCGGCTCGACTTCCTCGCGCCGGAAGATGGAATCGAAGTCTCCGGACGAGGCTTGCTGGTCGCCGACAAAGCGACCTTGATGACCACCGCGCCCGGCGTCTTCGCCGGCGGCGATTGCGTTTTTGGACCGCGCTTGATCATCGACAGCGTAGGCGACGGCAAGCGCATCGCTCTCGGCATCGACAAGTTCCTGATGGGACGCGAGCGTCCCGAGGACGACATCCAGGTGGAGGTGATCGAGCACCACCGGATGTTTGCAGACTTCATGAACCTGAGCCGGGAGCCGGTTCCCATGCTCCCTCTCGACCGGCGCACCGGCATCACGGAAGTGGAAGTGGGCTACGACGAAGCCTCGGCCATGCGGGAAGCCCGGCGGTGCCTGCGCTGCTGGATTAACACGGTTTTCGAAGGCAATGAGGCCGATGGATCGCAGTGCATCCTGTGCGGAGGCTGCGTGGACGTCTGCCCGGAGAATTGCATCCAGATTGTGCCGCTCGAAAGGATCGAATTTCCGCGGGAAGTCCTCGATCACATGCAGGCGAGCCCGGCGCTTTTCCATGTCGAGCTGGACGACGTCGCGGCCGAGGAACTCGGCGTCATCACCGGCGCCGCAATGTTGAAAGATGAAACCCGCTGCATTCGTTGTGGGCTGTGCGCCGAGCGGTGTCCGGTGAGTGTCATCACCATGGAGGCGTATTCATTGCGCGAAGCGGAGGCAAAATGAGCCAGGATCGTGACCGGAAGCAGTCCCAGGATGCGGAACAACAGGAGCCTTGCGGAAAGTGCCCCGGATGCAGCCGGAGGGACGTGTTCGTAAAGCTCGGCGTGGGATCGATTGGCGCGGCTTTCGCGGGGGCGGCCGCCTTCGGCTATGAATTTCTGTCGCCCAACGTCCTGTACGAGCCTTCGCCGATCGTGGACCTCGGAAAGCCGGATCAATATGCCCTGGGTTCGGTTACGCAGGACGCGGAGTCGGAGCTTTACATCGTGCACGGACCGCAAGGAATCTATGCGATGTCCGCCGTGTGCACTCACCTGGGCTGCCTGACGGCATGGAATCCGGAGCTCGGTATTGTGGCGTGTCCCTGTCACGGGAGCAAGTTCACGCGCGACGGGACCAAAATCGAGGGGCCCGCGCCGCGCCCCTTGATCTGGCTTCGCGCATATATCGACGACGAGGGGAATCTGCTGGTCGACCGTTCCGCCTTTTTGGAGCGAAAGGAATTTGTGAGGACCTGACATGGCGAGTTCCCTTGAAGCTCAACTTGCACAATTGCGCGAGACTCGCGTGTGGCGCTCCATCTTTCGCAGTGGATCGGGGACGAGTAATCTGCACCGGGCGCTCGCCATCCAGCAGAACGTCTTTCTGCACCTCTCTTCGGTCAAAATCCGGAAGCGCTCGCTGGCGTTTCGCGTTACATGGTTCCTCGGCACGCTGAGCTTGGGCGCCTTGCTGATTCTGGTGGCGACCGGAATTCCCCTGATGCTGTACTACCATCCATCGGTGCCACAGGCTTACGCCGACATGAAAGATCTTCGGTTTGTGGTTTCGGCCGGTCTGTTCCTGCGCAACCTGCATCGTTGGGGAGCCCACGCGATGGTGCTGCTGGTATTCGCCCACATGTTCAAGGTGTTCTATCGCGGGGCGTACCGGCCGCCGAGAGAATTCAACTGGGTGGTCGGCGTGGTGCTGCTTATTCTCACGTTGTTGCTGAGCTATACGGGTTATCTGTTGCCGTGGGATCAACTCGCCTTTTGGGCGATCACGGTCGGCTCGAATCTTCTTTCATCGGTTCCCGCGCTCGGTCCGAAGTTTCGTTTTCTCATGCTGGGCGGCAATACGGTGAATGCCAACGCACTGCTGCGCTTTTACGTGCTGCATTGCGTGATTCTGCCGCTGTTCGCGGTCACGTTCATCGCGATTCATTTCTGGAGGATCCGGAAAGACGGCGGAATTTACGCAGGGGAAGGCAAAAGCCATGAGTGAGCCAAACGTGCCCGAGCCGAACTTGGGCCCGCCGAAGAAGTTCACCGCGGCAATAGACTCGGACGCGCGTAAATCACCCGTGCGCGTCGCCTTCGTCACGCGGCGGACATCACCTCACGTAAAGGCACAAGACGCCGACTACGTTATGACCTTTCCGGAAGCTCTGTTTCGGGGCACCGTCGCCGTCGAGCTGCTCGCGCTCGCGCTGGTGGTGCTTGCGCTGCTGTGGGACGCGCCACTCGAAGAACTCGCGAATCCACTGCAGACGCCCAATCCGGCGAAAGCGCCTTGGTACTTCCTGGGTCTGCAGGAGTTATTGCATTACTTTCCGCCGGTCGTTGCCGGCGTGCTGATCCCCGCGTTGGTCGTTCTGGCGCTGGTTGCGATTCCGTACTTTCACATCAACATAGCCGACGAGCCTGTGTGGTCGCGCAACCGCAGCCAGCGCCTCCGGACTTTGTCCATTGTGACGGCGGCGTTCTCGATATTTCTGGTTTACTTCCAGGTCTATGTCGCGCTCGTTCCCACGCTGCTGATGACCGGACTGATGTTCTATTCAGCGAGCCCTTCTCCATCGGCGGGCCGCTTTCGCCTGTGGCTGGCGGTGAAGCCGCTCTCTTTCTGGATCATGTCCTGGTTCTTGTTGCAGGCTGCGGTGCTCACGCTGATCGGAACGTTCTTCCGCGGCCCCGGCTGGTCGCTGGTGACGCCCTGGAGCGGACAGATATGAGCGACCCACGGAAGCCCGCTCAGCCGCGCAGCGTTATCCGGAGTGTTCGGCAATTTCTATTCGGCGACAGCGCGCGCGCCTTCGGCACCTTGAGCGCCGTGCTCTTTCTGTTGCTCACGATCGTTCCGGCTAAGGATTACTTCCGGCAATGGCGTGGTTACCAGAGCCAGTACCTCAAGCTGATCCGGGGGCGCGGCGATGCGGCTACCATCAGCCGGCGTTTTCAGGGCGGATTGCAGCAGATCTGGCTTCCCGAAATTGGGGTGGTAGATCGCTGCACCACCTGTCATACGGCGCTTCGAGAGACGAGCCTGGTTGAGGTCAAGGCGCAGCCCTTTCGCCCGCATCCTCCCATCCCCCACAAGCTCACCGAATTCGGCTGCGTGTTGTGCCATCGCGGGCAGGGCGCGGCCACCACGGTGGAAGAGGCGCACAGCAGTACCAAATCGTGGGAGGAGCCCATCCTGCCCGCCGCGTACCTGGAATCCGGTTGCGGGCAATGTCATCTCGATCGACCAAGAGGAACTCCAAAGTTGAATCAAGGACGTGACATGCTGGCGCAGTACGGGTGCGTGCGGTGCCACGTGGTCAAGACCCCGGATGGCGTCACGATGACCGGGACGGACGATCCGCCTTCGCTCGAACATATTGCGGAAAAGACCAGCCGCGAATGGATCGGCGCGTGGCTCAAGAATCCGCAGGCCTACTCTGCCACGGCGACGATGCCAAATTTCCAATTCCAGGACGAAGAGATCCGCGACGTCTCGGCGTTCCTGATCTCGCAGAGCACGCCCTATCAGTCGTCGGCTACCCGCCAACCCGTACCTCCTGTAAAACCGGAGGACGCGGCGGATGGAGGGACGCTCTACGGGGAATCCTTCTGCACTTCCTGTCATGCGACACAGAACGCTGCCGGGAATCTGGTGGGAGGGAACCTCGGTCCGGAACTGACGCGCGTCGGCTCCAAGGTCAAGCCCGAATGGCTCGCCGATTGGCTGCGCGATCCCAAGAATTACGATCCCGACACGAAGATGCCGCGCTATCGCTTCGATGCCAGGCAGATCGGACTACTGATTGGATTTCTCGGCAGTAAATCAGATTCCGACTTCGTCGGGAACCTCCACTACAATCCGCCCACGCCGCAACAGATCGAGCACGGCAAAGCGGTAGTGATCGATCGCGGCTGCGCGGCCTGTCACGAAATTAACGGAATCAGGAAGCCCGATAACTTTGCTCCTGAACTCACTGCGGTCGGCAGCCGCCCACTGGCAAAAATCCTTTTCGCGCCGGGAATCGACCACACGCTGCCGGACTACATCGCCGCCAAGATCCGCAATCCCCGATCGTTTGGAAGCGCGTTGAAAATGCCGCAGTACACCTTGGCCCCGCTGCAGGTCGATGCACTGGTCACGGCGCTTCTCGCGCAGACCGACCGCGCCGGGCGCCTCCCTTCCTCCCTGCGCGTCGCGGCGCGCAAGCCGTCGGATTACCGCCCTGCTGGCAAAGCAGGACAGTTGATCGATGATATGTCCTGCTTCAGCTGTCATGCCATCAACGGCCGCGGTGGCGACATGGCGCCGGACCTCACGTGGGAAGGTACTTCCGTGCAACGGGCGTGGCTGGTCAATTTCCTGAAGAATCCATCCACGCTGCGCCCCGCGCTGATCCGCCGCATGCCACGGTTCAACATGACCGACGCCGAAGCAAATACGCTCGCCGATTACATCATGACGGTGTACCAGACGCCCGAATTTGAGCGAGATGAAATCGACGCCTCAGGCCCGAAAGCCGCGGAAATTGAACGCGGCCGGGGATTGTTCTACAGTAAGTATGCCTGCCAATCCTGCCACATCGTGGACCCAGCGAAAGACAAGGGATACATTGGTCCTACGTTGACGCAGGTGGGCACGCGCCTCAACGCCGCCTGGATCTTTCATTGGTTGAAGAACGCGCAGAATTTGCGTCCTGGATCGCTCGAACCGGTGTGGAATATGAACGACGGCGACGCCCACAGTATCGCGGCTTTTCTGATGGCGCAAAGAAACGCACCTCGCGCCGCAGGAGCACAAAAGTGAAACCGACGGGGAAGGCTTCCGCGCTGATCGCGCTCGCGAGTTGCATCTTGCTTCTCGATAGCGCCTGCGACAGGCACGCCGCCGTGCCCGAGGAGAAACCCAAGGCCTTTGGCGCCGCGGTGATCGCCATCAGTGGCGAAAAGCAAGCGTCCGGTGTGGGATCGCAGTTAGACCAGCCGCTCGTCGTCCAGGTGAACGACGCAAAAGGAGCGGCGGTGGCGGGAGCCCTTGTCCGGTTCGCCGGCGCCGGAGGCGTGGTTTTCCGGCCGGATCGCGGTCTCACGGGTTCCGACGGGCAGTTGATGACCATCGTGACCCTCGGCGGAATGCCCGGCCACTACGAAATCAACGCGGCTACACGGACCGCTGGGGGCAAGTCCGTCGAGATCCGCATCGATGAGATCGCACTGGGATATCGGGAAATATTGGGAGCCGCGGTCAGTGGTATTCACTGCGTTCGCTGCCACGATTCGGAATCGACGGCTGAACGCGTTTCCAATCACGATAATCTCGATCCGCCGCCCCATGCGTTCACCGATGGCCCTGCTTTGAGCTCCATGACTGACGCCAACCTGCTTGCGATCATCAGCCACGGCGGCCCGGCGCTGAATAAGTCCGCCGAAATGCCGCCTTATGGAAACACATTGACGAAAGCGGAGATCGAAGCCTTGATCGGCTACATCCGCGCGGTGGCCGATCCGCCGTACCATTCCGAAGGAGTCTTTTATGCGGGCAACTAAATTGGTTCTTCCCTTATTCTTGCTGGCTGCGTATTCGTCCGCGCAGGTGCTTTCGCCCGAGGAAATACGCGATCCGGGCATGCGCGAGTTGCAGAAGAAATATTTCGGAGAGTTGAAACAGATTTCCGTTGCCATATACAACCATGACTTCCCCTATCACTTCTACTTCAGCCGGACCCTCGACCTGAGCGAGAAAGATCAGCATTCTAGCGATCAGCGCTCGATCCAGTTCGATCGTTATCACGACCTGACCGTGCTTAAGATTACCGGAAACTACTTTGCGTCTTATTCGGCGGAACGAATGCAGCCTGACGAACGCGCGCGGCAAACCTATCAGGACGTGATGCTGCCGCTGCTGGAGGCGGCGGTTCCTGCCTTCGCGACTTCGGATGTCCCGGAAGCCTTCGCCTTCGAAATCTCTCATCACGTGCGGAAAAAGATGCTGGGCGTTTCCACGGAGGCAGTCGAGAACGTGGTTTTGATCCTGCCCAAGGCATCGGCGTTACGCCTGATGACGGCCACGAACGTGGAAGCAAAACAGGCCGCGGTCTCGGAAGGCGAAGCATTCCTCAACGCAGCGCCCATCGCACTGTGGCCGGGAGTCAAGAATCAGGAAGCGAAAACCGCACCCGCGCCGGCCGCCCGCCGGACCGCCTCCGGTCCCGTGGCATCTCTCGATAGTGCGCGACCGCTCGTTCTTCCGAGCACGCACTCCGTGGCCAGTATGAACGCAGGCGCCGCCGATAGCGGTGTTAGGGGCACGGGGAACTCGGCGACACAGACTGGTCCCGCTGGCGAACGCGAACGTGACAGCTCGCCGGACGCGCTGAAGAATATTCAGAACACCTATCAGGCAAGTCTTGACCGAATGGTGCAAGAGCTCAATGCTCAAGCGCACTTCGTGCGCTACGCTCCGCCGGCATTCATTCCTTTCCACAAGGGGCTGTATCTGCAACTCTCCGTAACCACGACGCTGCCGGAATCCGCGGTTGGGTCGCAGTATAAACTGGCGGCCCTGGCATTCGATCAGCATATCGCCCACCTGATTCGTCCCGCCCTGGAGTACTTCAAGGAAGAACACGGCGACTTCGACGGCATCGACTTCAGCAGCTCGATCCGGCTTGGAGCCGACAAAAATTCGGAGGGGAGCCCCGTCGCTGTCGAGTTCATCTTCCCGCTGAACATGCTGCGAATGTATAAAGAGTTTGATGTTTCCGGACAACAACTCATCGATTCCGGAGTCGTGCTGATCAATGGAGAACGCGTCAGCCTGGACTTGCAGATCGCCGAGGCAGCGTCTCGATAATAGAGCGGCTTTCTGGGCCCAACTCCGCTAAATCTCCGCGGCCCGAGAGCGGTGCACTAGGTACGGGGCCGTCACGGATCGCAAGTCAGACAAGTGGGTCAGCAATCGAAGCAGGAGCGGGATTTGGCCTGACCTGTGCATCTGACAAAGTATCCCTGAAGTGGATGGTTTCGCGTGATCTCACAACCGAATTCCGCAAGGGATCCGAGTCGCTTCACGGAGGCGGCGGGTGATAAACTTGCAGCATTATGGCTTGGCCAAAAGCCGGAAGTTCAGATCATCTGGGGGAGCCATGAAGCGAAGAGATTTTCTTTTCCGCGCCATCGCTGCAGGAGCCGGGCGCCAACTCGTCATGCCTGTGAGCTTGGAAGCAGCCGCGAAGGCGGATCACACGATCCGCATCGCGCCCGTCTCGTTCGAAATCGCGCCAGGCAAAACCATCCAAACGACGGGTTATAACGGCAAGGTCCCCGGCCCTCTGCTGCGCATGAAGGAGGGCAAACCAGTAACCATCGACGTCTTCAACGATACCGGCACCCCTGAATTTATGCACTGGCACGGCATGTTCATTTCAACCAAGGCCGACGGGGCCGAGGAAGAAGGCAGCCCGGTCATACCGGCGCACGGCCATCTGCGCGTCAGCTTCACGCCGAAGCCCGCTGGAACACGCTGGTATCACACGCACTCGATGGCGATGGACGATGTGACGAAAGGTGCTTATTCCGGCCAGTTCGGATTTCTGTACGTCGAGCCGAAAAGCGATCCCGGCAATTACGATCAGGAGATTTTCCTCGCCAGCCGCCACTGGGAGCCGAAGATCATCCATCGCGGTGAGCCGAACAATGACTGGAACCTGGATTACGCCAGCGCCACGCTCGGCGAACGCTGCCTGGGACACGGCGAGCCGATCCGCGTCAAGAAAGGTCAGCGGGTGCTGTTCCGCTTCCTGAATGCCGACGCGACGCGCGACATCAACTTGGCCCTCGCCGGGCATCAATTCAAAGTGGTCGCGCTCGACGGGAATCCCGTTCCAAATCCGGCGAATGTGGACATCCTCCAGTTGGTAGTCGCCGAACGCGTCGATGCCGTCGTGGAGATGAATAATCCCGGCGTCTGGATTCTGGGTTCGCCCAGAGATGACGAACGCGCCCGCGGGCTCGGCATTGTAGTGGAGTACGAAAACGAAAAGGGCGAGCCGCAATGGAAGAATCTCCCGAACACGCCGTTTGACTATACGCTTTTCGGCAATCCACCGGCGGCGAATCCGCAACCGGTGGAGGGAACCTTCGATCTGAGCTTCCACATGCTGCCCGATGAAGGTCATGCCTTTAATAAATGGGTGGTGAACGATAAGGTCTGGCCCAACACGGATCCGCTGATGGTGAAGGCCGGAAAGCGCTACCGCCTTGTAATGCACAGCGGCCATGAGGACAGTCATCCGGTGCACCTGCACCGGCACAGCTTCGAAATCGTGAAGGTGGGCGACAAGAGGACATCGGGAATCTTTAAGGATGTCGTTCGCGTGCAACGCGACAATTCAGCGGAAGTCGAGTTCGTGGCCGACAATCCTGGGGCGTCGCTGCTACATTGCCACATGCAGCAGCATATGGATTACGGATTCAAGACGCTCGTGAAATACACATAAGCTCTGTGACGCGCGGGGAAGCGACGCGGCCAGGCGAATTTTTTGTTTAGAGATTCTAGATTTCTACGATTGTCGAAAGATGGCGATCGCCAGGTCGAGAAGAGCGCCGAGCAGGTTGCGAAGTACGCCGATATGTTCACGGCGATGGGAACGGAGCCGCGCTTGCGGATTATGCAGCTCCTTCTCTCCGCTCACCCGGACGGTCTGGTTTGTCGGCGAAATCCAAAGCGAACTAGGTATTCCGAATTCCACCCTCTCGCACCATCTGGAAAAGCTGAAGAACGAAGATCTGGTCAAAGTGTGCCGCGTCCGCGACGAGATGATGCAATACCTCCAGGGTTTCCCGCCGAGCCGCTCGTAACGATGTACGATTCGAAAGCTCCCGCTCCATTTCATTTCCGATCCCTTGACGACTGGTCTTACGATTTAGGAAGTTGCTGAAGGATAAAGATCCGAAATTATCGCTTCAGAGAGTATTTGTCTTTATTTTCAGCCACATTCCGGCGCAGGAAATCGCGACGGAAGAAGCACTTGCCCCTCAGCGATTCATTGGCTTCGTGGGAATCCGTTAATGCTTGCGCGATAATACCCATATGTGAGCACGGCTAAGATACCGCTCCGCTAGGCTTTCTCGAACGAATTCATTGGAAGCCAAACTTTTGGGGGTGCCAGCCAGTCGTTGGCAAACTGCTCATTTATAGGGAGCGGGACCGCAATGCGTCACGAAGCCAGTCGTCCCTTCGGTGATAGCGGTGGCCTGCGGAATGAGATGGCCTCCTGACAAAAGACCCTGGATCTAGGCAATTGAAGTTCCCGCGTTTATTCGGGATTCTTTTCGTTTGTGCGACAATCTCCAACGCCGCCGAGCTGAAAGCCGATACGCGCGCGGCGTGGGATGAGTATCTCAGGACCGTCGATGCGTGTTTGACGGCATCTGGGGAATGTGCATTTTTACGGATCGAGAAAGATCCAGGCCAAATGGAGCGAGTTCGGCGGGGCGAAGCGCTCGTTTCGCAGATCGAGGCAGGGAGCGTCCCGCATGGGCTGATTCATCGTTGGGTCGGCGCCGTTTTCGTTCCAGATGCCACGGTCGCCGATGTCCTCGCCGTCACCCGGGACTACGATCAATATCCCCGTTGGTTTGGACCGACAATTAACCAGGTAAATCTTTTGAGCAAGGCCGGCGGCGAGGACTGTTTCGTCATTCGTTATGTGCGTAAAGTGCTTTACGTGACTGCTGTCATCGAAGCGGAATACGCGGCCCGCTATTCTCAAGTGGACGCGACACGCTGGTACTCCATTACCCGCAGCGTTCGCGTTCAGGACATCCAAGGATACGGTCAGCCGGACGAGCGCAAGCTGCCTCCGGACGATGGGAACGGCTACGTTTGGCGGATATACAACATTACGAAATACGAGCAGAGGGATAACGGCGTCTATATAGAAGAGCAAGACATCGCTTTGAGCCGGCAAATCCCAGTTGCGCTCCGATGGATTGTCGAGCCCGCGGTGAAACGGTTATCGAGAGGCTTGCTTGAGAGATCTCTTCAGCAAACCCGCCGCGCCGTGCTCTCGAAAACCGGCAAATGAACCGGCGGAAAATTGCGCCGGTGTCGCGAACGGAGAAGATGAAATGGCCGGGCGGGTTCGATCCGTAACGCTTTTTCGCGGGACCGCGTACATCCGCCGTTCGGAGTGGGTTCTCTGGGCTTTTCTGGTGTACGCCGCGATCCTGGCAGCTATAGAGCCGCTGCCACAAACCACGCGCGTCCGAATCATAGGGTTGAATTTTATGCTCCTGGTGGGCTACGCGCTGCTGTTGTCTCCGAAGATCCGGCGGCGCCATTCCATCGATATCGCGCGTGACTGGCTGCCATTGTTACTAACATTGATCGCGTATCAGGAAATGGGGTGGTTCGCGCTGCCCCAGGCCGCGCATCCATTGGAGGCTCGTTGGGTTGTTTGGGACCATTTTGTTCTCAGGGGCGCTGCGAAGCCGGTCATCGAATCTCTCGGTCCGCTTCTGCCCGCGGTTCTGGAACTCGCGTACCTTCTTGTGTATTCCCTCTGCCCCTTCTCCGTGGCGATGTTGTATGCCTACGGCCGTCGGGATCGCGTGGACCGATTTCTATTTCTGTTCCTGCTTGGAGTTCTGCCATGCTACGCGCAGTTTCCGTTTTGGCCGTCCCAACCACCCCGCGTGTTGTTTCCCGCCGAAGATTTGCCGGTCTACACGACCGTCTTCCGCCGTTGGAACCTATGGCTGCTCGGGGTGGGTGGGATCCACACCAGTGTTTTTCCCAGCGGCCACGTGGCGGCCGCATTCGCCTCGGCGGCTGGCATGTGGCTTTTTCTCCCCGAGCAGAAATGGGTGGGGCGGCTCCTTACCGCCGCGGCTGTGCTGATCGCCGTCGCGACGGTATACGGGCGCTACCACTATTTGGCGGATGTAATCGCTGGATTGCTTATGGCCTGTCTGGCTTTTGTGATTGCACGTGCGCTTCTGTTCGAATGACGAAAGCGCCTATTTATCTACCGGAGTTCCGTTCGGCTCGCTCGGGAGTGTCCGGCGTGACAGGAACCGTTGTTTCCTTGTGGTCTCGCATCAAGGAGACTTGAACCGTCTTGCCGGGAGCCATCCGGAGTTTAGCGGAAATATCCGCGGCCGACGTGACTTTGACGTCGTCCAGCCGCAAGATTACATCGCCGGCCTTCAGTCCCGCTTTCTCGGCGGCCGAGTTTTTCAGAACCGAGCGCACCAGCACGCCGCCATCCTTCACGCCGAAATATTCCGCCAGCTGGCCGTCGACCGATTCCGCCTCGATGCCGAGCATGGGACTATGCAGGCCTGCGAACAAGCGTGGGATGTCCGGCATGGGAACGTCTGGCGGAACGTTGAAGCGCCCCCCGTCGCCCCCGAAGATTCTCGGCATCGGCCGGTTATCGATCTTGACCGGCACGGTCTGCGGCGCACCGTTGCGGACGATGTCGACTTTTACTTCGCGCCCCGCCGGCGTCTCATGCACCATCCTCGAAAACTGTTCGATTCCTTCGATCTTCTGGCCGTTATAGGCCACCACCACGTCGCCGGGTTTGAGGCCGGCCTTTTCAGCGGGACTCTCATGAATCACCGAGGTGACTTCCACGCCGCCCTCTTCCCGCAGCTTCAAGGTCTTGGCACGCTCGGCGTTGATTTCCTGTAGGCCGACGCCCAGATATCCGCCTCGCTGGAAAATTCTCGTAGGAAGAGCGCCGGGCGGCGGGGGCGCCGGAGGAGCTTGCGCCAGGATGGTTCCGGGCGCCGCGAATGCAGCGATCAATACCGCCAGTGTCCATTTTGCCGACGCGCCGCGCGGCCTTGCGACCGGGACCGGTTGTGAATATGCGGCGTGTGGAAAGCGTTTCATGCTGCTGACTACCTCTGTATCCTACGACGGTTCGAGGCGCAAAAAGTCACCCCAGTCATACATGAGTAAAGCCTGGCGAACATTTAATACACACCGGCCGAGGCCTTCACGGCTTCGAGCATCTTCTGCGCCCGCTGCCGGATATAGGCATCGTCTTCGCGGCTGACCATCTGCTGCAGCACGCCGACCACCTGCCGGTTCATCGCAGGCCCCGTTTCCGGCGTCAGCAGATCGATGGCCTGCGTCCGCATCCCCGGATTCATATCTTGCAGCAGCACTTGCGCGAGCGCCGTTTGCACCGAAGGATCGTGCGCGTAGGATCTCAGTCCTTCCATCGCGCGCCAGCGCACCACGGTATTCTGATCGTTCTCCAGCGCGAACACCAGCGCGTCCCGCACGTCGGCCGATTCCGCTCCGCCTACCAGAATCGTTACGGTCTCCGCGCGCAGGCCGGGATCGGCCGATTGCTTTGCCGCCGATACCAGCAGATTCCGGATCATGGCATCCTGAAGATTTCCGGAAACGGTGCGCTGCGTGTTTTGATTGATGACGATATTCACCCGTCCGCTCGGGTCCGCCTGCACGTTGCGGATCTGATCGGGGCCCAGATGCGCCAGGTCCATCGCGCTATAGTTCGCGCCCGCTCCGCCCCCATTCAGCCAGGATGTAGGCGTGAGACGCGCGGCCATGAACCCGATGGCAAGCAGCGCTAGCGCACCGGCCGGACGCATCCAATGCGTGCTCCACTTGCCCTCGAAACTGGACAGGAACTGCGACCACCAGCTTTCGCCGGTCTCCGCATCGCGCTCCGATCCGTGAGCGCCGATCCCATGGGAAAGCGCCGAGTCCTGCACATGCAGCGTATCGAAGAACTCTTCGCGGCAGCGCGCCAGCAGTGCGGGCGACGCCGTAACCTCGACGCTATCGATGGCCGCGTGCACGGCTTTCTGCCGCGCCAGCGCCGCGCGGCAATCCGCGCAGGAGCCCACGTGCAGCTCGACGCGCTCTTCTTCGTCGAAGTTCAACTCTCCGTAAAGCAGCAGCGCGAGCCGGTCGCGGACATCATCACACTTGTAAATGGATTCGTTGCTCATACAAAATCTCGCTTTAAACAAAATCTTCCAGGGCGACGCGCATCTTCTGCGTGGCGCGAAAGAGGCAATTCTTGGCCGCTTCCTCGGTGGTTCCCAAAACCTCGCCGATATTTCTCAGCCGCAGTCCTTCGTAGTGACGCATCTCGAAGACCATGCGCTCGCGCGGGGACAGTTGCCCCAGTGCGTCTTTCACCCGTGTACGGATCTGACCGCTCAGCAAGCGTCTTTGCGGATCCAATTCGGCGCTTTGGTCGGCCACCGATTCAAAACGGTCAACGGTGCCGTCAGGCGTCGCGAGCACCGGCGACTCTTCTTTCCGAACCTTGCGCTTGCGCAGCAAGTCCAGGCAAATATTCGTGGCGATGCGGTAAATCCAAGTGTGAAAACTGCAATCGAAGCGGAAGTGAGGGAGGTTGCGATAAACCCGCAGGAAGGTTTCCTGATACACATCGCGCGCGTCTTCGGGCGAGCGCAACATGTTCATCGCCAGGCGGAGCACGCTGTGGTCGTAGGCGCGGACCAACTGTTCGAAAGCCTCGCGGTCGCCGGCTTGGGCGGCCCGGATCAGCGCGGTTTCATCGGCGTGTGCTTCGGAGCGCGCAACTCTGGAGCTGGATGGCACTACCCATTGGACGCTCCAGATCGATAAAAGTAACGAAACCGGAATCAGGCCAGTTCGAGTTCGATGCGCTTCTGGGCGGGATCTAAGTTGGTGATCTTGCAGCTTACAATCTGTCCGACCTTCAGACCCTCCGCGACGGCCGGGGCGCCGCCCGATTTCCACTTGCTCGCGAGCATCGCGGAAAGCGAAGAAACGTCAGCTTTTGAAGCACTTGTGGACGGTTCCGCGGACTTCTGCGGGGTCAGTTTGCAGTGCCCGACCACCCCTTCGCCGAGTTCGATCCGGGCCTTGGTTGCCGATAGATCCATGATCCGGCCCGAAACCTTGTCGCCGGCCTTATGTTCGGCGATGTATTCGTCGATGCTGGTGGGCTGCAACTGCTTGATGCCCAGGCGCAGGCGGCGGCGCTCCTTATCGGCCTCGAGGACCACGGCTTTCACCATTTCCCCTTGCTTCAGCGCCTCGTTCGGATGATTCAAACGCTTTTCGGCGGTGATATCCCCGATGTGGATCATTCCTTCGATTCCATCCCCAAGGTCGACGAAAGCTCCGAACTTGGCGAGGCTGGTGACGGGGGCCTCCACCACGGTCCCGACGGGATACTTCTTCAGCGCCTCTTCCCAGGGATCGCCGAGCGCCTGCTTCAGGCCAAGCGCGATGCGTTTCTCAGTGGGATTCACGCCGAGTACGACCACTTCGACCGCCTCGTTCGGCTTTACGACGTCGGCGGCGCGGACGTTCTTGCGGCTCCAGGACATTTCGGAAACGTGGATCAAGCCTTCGATCCCCGGCTCCAGTTCGACGAAAGCGCCAAAATCGAGCACGCGCGAAACTTTGCCGCGGATGCGCGCGCCCGGTTCATATTTTTGCGCGGCGACGATCCACGGGTCCGGCTGCAGCTGCTTGAGGCCGAGCGAAATCTTGCGGGTTTCGCGATTGATCTTGAGAATCTTGACGTCGACCGGCTGCTCCGGCGCGACCACGTCGGAGGGCTTCACCGCGCGCGACCAGCTCATGTCGGAGACGTGCAGCAGGCCGTCAATTCCGCCCAGATCGACGAACGCGCCGAATTCCGTCACGGTGCGGACGGTTCCGTGCACCACCATGCCTTCTTCCAGGCGTCCGAAAACTTCCTGTTTGGCCGCGCGCTCGCGTTCTTCCAGAACCACGCGCCGATCCACCACTACGTCTTCAGAAGCCGTATCGAGCTTAGTGATGCGGCACTCGATATCCTGCCCGACCAGCTTCTCCATCTCGGCGGCGTCGCGGGCGCCGCTGCGGGACGCGGGCATGAAGGCGCGCACGCCGACGTCGACGCGCACGCCGCCTTTCACGACTTCGAGCACGCGGCCGGAAATGGTCGCCTTGGAGGCGAACGCCGCCTCCAGCCCGCTCCAGTCGCGCGGCGTTTCCACCTTGATCGTGGAGAGCAGGTAATTGCCTTCGGCGTCGCGGCCCCGAATACTGACAATCACCTTCTGGCCCGGTTTTAATTGGATCGATGGATTGGCCGGGAGCACGCCGTCCATTTTGCGGCCGAGATCAACGTAAATCGCCTCGGGCGTCACCGAAACCACGGTGCCTTCCATCGTTTCCCCGCGGGCCTGATGGGCGTGCTCGAATTCCGAGAGAATATCGCCGAAGGAACTGTCCCTTTCCGGCGCTTCCTCCGCCGCGTCTTGTGAAACTGCTTTAGGCGAAGGCTTTTCGGGCGCTTTGAGCGGAGATGCTTCGGGCGCAAACGCCTCGAGCTTGGATGGCTGAGGCGAAGATGCCGCAGGCCCGGATGAATCGACCGGAGACACTTTAGGCACGTCAAGTGGCGCCACGCGCGTTTCAAGCGGCGCCACGGGCGTTTCAGACGACGCCACGGGCGTCTCAAACGACGCCAAAGGCGTCTCAGACTTATTTGGGTGGGTCATGCGAAGTAAAACAGACGTCTCAACATTGTGGCACATTTCCGGGTCCGGGCATGACTCGCCCACTCGCGAATCGAGCGTGAACGAAGGCTTTCCGGAACCTGGCGACACCGACCCTCCAGGGATGTTCTAATGGGCCTTATGGCAGATTGGCGAGAACACGGCATCCGCATCGTCCGAGCGGGCGAACTGGACGCCAATACACCGCAGACGCCGGGCATGGATCGCGCGGCCGCGATCACGCACGCCCGCACCGGCGCGAGCAAGCTATGGGCGGGTACCGTCGTGGTCCAGCCCGCGGCCCGCACAGGCGTGCATCATCATGGGGAGCTCGAAACGGTTCTGTATATAGTGCGCGGGCGCGCCCGCTTCCGCTGGGGCGATCACCTGGAATTCGTCGAGGAAGCCGGCCCGGGCGATTTCATTTACGTTCCGCCCTACGTGCCGCATCAGGAGATGAACGCGACGCCCGACGTGCCCGTCGAAGCCGTGGTGGTCCGCAGCGGCCAGGATCCCATCGTCGTGAACCTGGATCTGGAGACTCCGGAGCCGGCGCGCCCGGGTCCCGATCCGTTCCATTCGAAACCGCACTAGCCGGCATCGATAACCGCTTCCTATGGTCGCGGCTCGGTAGCCGCTTGGACCGGAGCGTTGGCTTTGAGTGTTACCGTAAACTGCTAGAACGGCTGAGGTCCGCCATGAAAAAGGGGACAGACCACTCTGTCCCCACTCGTAAAACTTATGATTTCACGTCCGAGCGTGGGAGTGGACAGAGCGGTCTGTCCCCTTTTTCAACAAGCTCCTAGAACGGCTGAGGTCCGCCAGGAGCGCGATGCCTCGCGAGATTCTCTATGTCTAAGACTTTGGTGTTCGACGTCAACGAAACTCTGCTCGATCTGAGCGCGCTGGCGCCGCAATTCGAGCGCGTGTTCGGAGATCCGGCATTCTTGAATGACTGGTTCCATCAGGTGATCCAGTTCGCCATGGGATTGACTCTCGCCGACGCCTACCGGCCGTTCGGAGAAGTCGCGCTGGGCGCATTGCAGATGATCGCGGAGGCGGAGGGCGTCGAGCTTTCCGACGACGAAGCTCGCAGTATCGCGGGCGGAATTCGAACTCTACCGCCGCATCCGGAAGTGCCCGGTGCGCTCGCGCTGTTGAAGGAAGCCGGTTTTCGCCTCGTGACGCTCACCAATAATCCGCTGATCGTGGTGCACGAGCAGATGGCCAATTCGGGATTGGAAGCATATATCGAACACAATTTCTCAGTCGATACCGTGCGCCGGTTCAAACCGGCTCCCGAACCTTACCGCATGGTGGCCGAAGCACTCGACGTCGGGACGGGCGACCTGTGGATGATCGCCGCGCATGCGTGGGACGTGGGCGGAGCCGCGCAGGTAGGCTATCGCACCGCTTTTGTCGCGCGGCCGGGGAAGGCCCCATATCCCTTGTTTGCAACACCGGACCTGATCGCAAATAATCTTCGCGAGGCCGCCGAGGAGATCGTCCGGACCGAAAAGATCTGAGTACCAAACGCGCTGCCGAGGGCCGTCGAGTATAATTATTTCCGCCGAACCCCAAGACCCCGAGGGAGATGCAAGGCGATGCTGAAGCGGACTGGACTGAACGCATTCCTGGCGGCCGCGCTGTGTACGCCGCTTATGGCGCAATGGAAAGTCACCGATCAAGGGATTCCGAGGCTTGCCACCGGAGAGCCAAATCTGCAAGCGCCTGCGCCACGCCGTCCCGATGGTAAACCCGATTTAACGGGAATCTGGACCCAAGCACCCGCCAAGGTCAGAAATCCCGCAGCTGACCTGAAGCCGGGCGAGGTGTCCATGCAGCCATGGGCTCAGAAGCTCTTCGACGAACGCAAGACCGGCCAACTCTCCGCTTTGGATCCCGACGCGAACTGCCTGCCGCAGGGCGTTCCCAAGATCAACTCGGCGCCAGCTCCCCTCAAGATCTTCCAGGAGCCGAACGTCATGGTGATCCTCTATGAGGCATTCAGTCAGTTCCGTCAGATCTTCCTGGACAGCCGGACGACGATCAAAGACCCGAATCCGCAATGGTACGGCTACTCGCTGGGCAAGTGGGACGGAGACACGCTCGTGGTCGAATCCTCGGGCTTCAACGGCAAGGCGTGGCTGAGTCAATTGGGCCATCCCTCCACAGAATCTCTCCACGTGACGGAGCGATTCCACCGGCGCGACTTCGGACACATGGACATCGCCGCGACCATCGACGACCCAGGGGCGTACACCAAGCCGTGGACTTACATCCAACCTCTGACTCTGATGGTAGACACGGAGTTGCTGGAAGAGATCTGCAACGAAAACAACACGAGTGTTCCGCACTTGAAGGGGAAATAGCGTAACGCAGCGCTCGCGAGCGAACGGCTTATTGCAAAACTCCTATTCCTCGACGATCTCGCTCTTCCACTCCACGCTAATTCCGCGCTTCACGCTTTCCGAGACCGGGCAGCGATCGCCATGGAACTGGAGTGCTCGCTCGGCCGCCTCGCGCTTCTCTTTCGGAACCTTGATGCGATAGCTCACGGTGACGTGCGTGAGCAGAAGCTTGCCGTCGACGTCTTCGAGGATTCCCTCGGTATGCGCTTCCAGGTGTTCAGGATCGGCCGCGAGCCCGCGTCCTTCGAGCGCGCTGCCGATGGTGCCGGTCATACACCCGCCGATCGCAGCGACCAGGTAGTCGAGCGTCGAAGGCATCGGTTCATCGGGATTTACCTTGAAGAACTCGGCGATGCCGCCGTGCACGCCCATGCGCGTGATTTCCGGCCAGCCTTCGATCTGAATACGTTTGATCTTGTTGTTGCCGGGTTCCTTGTGAACCTTGACCTTGGAAATGTGCGCGACCTTTTTCTCCACTGCTTGTGCCATTGCCGCCTCCTGGACTTCCTCTTCGCTTATTCTCTGCCCGAGCTTCTCTGATGCTAGCGTAGCGCGCGCGGACTCATCCATCTTTTGACGTGATACACTGCACCGGGAGGCAATCATGAGCAATCGCAGGGATTTTCTGAAAAGCGCGGCGGTCGCGGCCGGGGTGGTCTTCTCCAGTTGCAGCATTCTGGATCAGCGCCTGGCTGCTCAGCCGGCCCGGTCGCAGAAGAAACAGCAGCCGGTGATCGGCGGTAAGCGCGTCAAATCGATTGACGTCCACGCGCACGTCATGATCCCTGAAGCGATGGAGATGCTGGGCCGCAAGCTCGAGCCGGGCAACGACAACGTCATCGCGGGCGCCACCGCTGAAGAGCGCTTCAAGATCATGGATGAATGGGGCATCGACATGCAGGCGCTGAGCATCAACGCCATTTGGTACGACGCTCCTCGCGACGTTGCCGAAAAAGTGATCGATCTGCAGAATCAGAAGCTCGCCGAGCTCGTCGCGAAATATCCAGCTCGTTTTGTTGCTTACGCCTCCGTCGCGCTACAGTTTCCCGAACTCGCGGCCCAGCAGATGGAAGACGGGATGAAGAAGTACGGCCTCCGCGGCGCGGCCATCGGCGGCCACGTGGGCGGAGACGAGTTGTCCAATCCTAAGTTCGATCCCTTCTGGAAGAAAGCCGAGGAATTGGGCGGCCTGATTTTCATGCATCCGCAGGGCATTCCGGAAATGACCAAGCGTTTGGCGGGCCACGGCGGCCTGGGCAACGTGATCGGCAATCCGCTGGAGACCACCATCTTTCTTTCGCACCTGATCTTCGATGGAACGCTCGACAAGTTCCCTGGCCTCAAGATTTGTTCGGCCCACGCCGGCGGCTATTTGCCCTCCTACATCGGACGCTCGAATATGGCGTGTCCTCACGATCGCAAAACCTGCCGTCCGGATCAGAAGAACGCGTCGGAGTATTTGAAGCAGCTGTATTTCGACTCGATGATCTTTACGCCCGAAAACTTGCGCCACCTGATTGCCGAATGCGGCGCGAGCCAGATCATGCTCGGCACCGACTATCCTTTTACGTGGAGCAGCACGATCCTGGACGACGTTCTGACCTTGCCCGGACTGAGCGATGCCGACAAGAGAGCCATCGTCGGCGGCAACGCGCAACGGCTGCTGAAGATCAAAGCGTAAAAACAAGCCGCCCGCGTGCCGGTCCCGCTCCGCGGTCGAGTCGAATTTCTTTGCGGCTCAATTGTTTGGCGTTTCGAATTGCCGCTTACCATCGAACTCCGGTGTAGTTTGTAGGCAAGAGATCCGGGTTCTGCGATCGGAAACCGGCTCACGAGACGCGGAGGAGTACTCGAGTGCCCTCCGCGTTCAGCGTCAACATGTGCCTGGTGCCATGGAGCGATCTGCCGAGCGTCACGCGCGTTACAGTGAACCCCAAGCCGTTGCGGGTTATAAGCGGACGGAGGCCTCCAAAAAACTTCAGGCAGGAGTTAGACGAGAAAAGAAAAGACAATCGACAAAACGGGCCGAAAAATGGGACAGACAATTCCGTCCCCTCTCGTGAGGCGTTGGTCTTACGTACTAAGCATAGTGCGTCACGCAGAATGCACGTTAAGCGCGGGCGCTGTATGGCGTGGGGCAGCCTCTCAGGCTGCGGTCGGCTCCCAGCCGACCTTCGATTGTGCACGCTACGAAGAGCCGGACCGAGGGTCCGGCGCAGGCCGGGGGCCCGCCCCACTTTGCAAACTTAACGGTCAGGATCTCTGACGCATTTACACTAGGTCTGTCCGCTTTTTCAACGCTCGGCCGGCTTAATCCAGCGGCTCGACCTTCACGATCGACGCGCCGTGGTTGTTGCCGACCCAGAACGACGGTGGTGTAGTCGTATTGTCGACGTACACCCGGCGGATGTTGGTCGAGCGCGGCAGCATGTACTCGGTGAATTGCCCGGTCCTGGGATCGAGGCGCAGCACGCGATCCGTGGTCATCGAACCGGTCCAGGCGTCGCCGTTCTTATCGACCTGAACATCGTAAGGAGCGGAGAACGCGGTGGGCGCGGTCCACTCCGTGAACTTTTCAGTCTTCGGATCGAACATGCCGACCTTGTTGCCTTTGTATTCGCCGAACCACACGCGATCCTGCGCGTCCATCTGGCCGCGGCGCGGGGCCGCTCCCTTGGTCGGGATGTTGTACAGCTTGATCTCGCCGGTCTTGGCATCGATGCGGCCGATTTGTTCATTCGCGAAATCGGTGAAGTACGCGTTGTTGTGCGAATCCGGAATCACGTCATAGATATTGTGATTCTCGCCTTCTTTTGTGTCTTTGAAAGGCTGGAACGTTTCAATTTTACCGGTGGCGAGATCGATGCGATGCACCACGGCGAAACCGTTGTTCTGCGTCCATACCTTGCCGTCCACGGTGCTATGCTGCGGCGCGGCCATGTTGATCTGCGTCATATCGCGGTTGAATTCCGCGGGCGCGTTCCAGGTCTGAAACTCGTGCGTCTTGGGATCGAGCTTCGCGACGCCTCCCTGGAACATCATGCCGAACCAGAAATTGCCCGCCGGATCCATCCTGCATGCCGAGCTCGCCGGTCGGAAATCCGGGCTTCAGGATAGGCACGCTGAACTCGGTAACCTTGCCGGTTTTCGGATCGAGCTCGCCAACGGCCTGCTCGCCGAAGTTTGAATACCACGCGTTGCCTTGGGCATCGAGCGCGACGTCGTGCGGCTCGACAGTCTTGCGCGGGAGATCATACTCCGTGATGATGACGTGCGTCGCCCGGCCCTTCGGACGGGGAAGCGTTTGGAGCGAATACGGCCACGTTGCCGTCGTGATCTGGACGGATGGCGTCGAATTCTCCGCGAGCACCGCACGGGTGCTCAAGTTCTCGCGAGCGAGGAACGCCGCCAGCTTCTGCCGCGTTTTCTCCCGAAATTCGCCGCGCTCTTCGAGCAGCCGGTCCGCCTTGCGCTTCTGCACGTGCAGCGGGAAGGACTGATTCGCGTAACTTCCCATCCGATCCAGAACTTTGGCAAACTCCTCCGGCGTGTGTTTCGATCGCAGGATGCGCTCCAGGGTGTGGCACTGCACGCAATTGAGCAGCGAATTTTTCTCGGCGTCGGTGGCCGTCATGCTCATCATCCATTCGGCGTTGGTGAGCTGCGCGGCCAGATCTTTGGCCTTATGGAGCTTCAGATCGGCGGTCGCGGGCTTCGGGCCGATCTCGATGACGCCCGGGTCGTCCACGTCGTAACCGGTGGCGCGAATGCGCAAAGAATAGGAGCCGGGCTCCAGACGCGAGGCCGGGAACTGATAGCGGCCTTTCTCGTCGCTGACCACCGTCACGCTGATGGTGGAGTTCGCCTTCTTCGCGCTGACGAGAACGCCTTCCATCAGGCCTTCCTCGGCGGAGCTGACCGTACCCGCGAGCGCCACCGCCGATTTCGCGCCGGCCGCTTCGGCGGCCAGGGTACTGCGCGGGGTGACCCATCCGATCGTCAGGACAGCCGCGAGCGCCAGAGGCGCGAATCCAAAAGCCGCGGTCGTGCACTTTCGTCCCTGTTGTATGGTCGATGTCAGAATGGGCGGCACCATGGGCAATCTCCTAGAAGCGAAGTTTACCTTATAGGGAAGCGGGCGACAATCGTGCAGCGGGTTAGGACCCCTTCGTCTCCGGCATCCCGGCTTCGGTCACCAGACTTCGACGAGAAAAATAGCGTTCAACGGACTTACGCGGGTCGGAAGTTTGCTGACAGTCGCGTCTTTCCAGAATGAAGCGGTTCTCGACTATTTCTCCAAGAATTCAACGTTCGCTCGGCCGATAGTAAGGCCGCAGCGAAGGCTGGAACGACGCAATGGTGGACGTAATAGCGGCAGCAATGCGGGGTAACTGTTTGATAATTACGTTCGCCTTGCTGCCAATTACGAGAACCGGTGTGACAATCTTGACGGGGCGATGGAAATTCATGGTGTCGTTGCGGTTTCCGGTTGGATCTGTTCAAGTTGCGAGCACTCTTCGAGCAGCTTTGCCCATTCCGCGCCGGCCTTTTTTGTGGGGGGAGAAACCGGAGGCTTCCGATCCTTGTAGTAGTCCAGGATGTTACCGCGGAGGTCGGCCGAAACACCCACGAACTTGTGATCCGCGAGTTTGCCCAGCAATTTGTCATAAGCCAGGTCGGCGCCCACATATTGGCTGGCTAAAGTCGGCGTGCCCACATCGATATTCTCATTCGGTAGTGCGAAGTTGCCGGCATCCACATTTGCCAGCATCGTGCGATAGCTGTCGATGGTCGCGTTGAAACTCGCCATGAACAGTTTTTCAACTTCCGGAGTCGGCGCACGAAACGCAAGCGACTTAAATGGGCCGGATTTCGGCACGATCCGCAACACCCAAGAAACGAAGCGCGTGCGAATTCCCGGCCGGTGATATTCCGTTCCCCATTCCTTTTCATAGCTTGAGCGAGAGAGATTGTAGAGAAACTTCTTTTTGGTGACCCCTGGGATTTCCTTGATGAGCGTGTCCTTCTTGAGCTGCCAGGCCACTCGCGTCATCCCGGGAATAATCGAGCCGACGCTATAGCGGAAGGATCCGAAGGCCAAGTCCTCAGTTCGGAATACATCCTTCATTTCGATTCCATAGGTGTCCAGGAACGCCCGCTCCAGCACCGGTTTGGCTATCTGAAAACCGATGAATTTCCGGTATTGGTCGGGCGCATAGCGCCCCTGCGCTACTTGTAAAACATCGAATCCAAACTCGGTCCGGACATGAGAAAGAGGGCTGTCCCAATAGGTTACGGTCTTACCGAATCTGCGGCGGAGTTCCGGATAAAGGATCGGCACAGCGAGATTCGTTGCGATCCGGTGCCCGCTGTTGTCGGCGGCGTAATGCGCCAGCGCTCCCAAGGCGAACGCGTATTCGTTGAGGTCCTGCGATTCGCGGATCAGCGCGGCTACAAAATCTCCGCTGCGGACATAGTGCGTCAAGTCGCTGAAGAATTTGCTGCTGAACGGATAATATCCCATATCCTGTAAAATGCAGCCGCCGTAAACGTAGGCGTGGGCTTCCTCCAGTTCCTCGGGAGTCGCCATGGGAAATCGACGCCACAGCATTTTCTGAATGGAGGCGTCCCAAAGAGAGTCGACGATGGCTTCGTGGGTGAGCACCGAATAGCCGTAGAAGACAGACGCCGAGAGCAGCAGCAGAACGGTGACGCGAGCCGTTAGACGACCCGCGCTCGCGAACCGGCTTCTGGTCCACAGACCGACGGAATGGAAACGGTTGAACATTGATTTGCCCGACTTACCCTTCAGCCCATATCTATCGCGAGCCCGCTCTCAGGCTGGCCGCCTCCTCCGAAGTGAGACGGCCGTTCCTGGAGCGTTTGGTGGTGCAAACTGTCACGCGTCAATATGCTTGGTTAACAACGGCCGCGTAGGTCAGAGTACAGGGCGCCGACCCTGAATCACGCGAATCAGGATGACCACGATCGCGAGCACCAGCAGAATGTGAATGAACCCGCCCACGGTGTAAGCGGTCGCGAGTCCCAGGGCCCACAAGACGAACAGAATTACAGCTATAGTCCAAAGCATTGGTTTCAAGCTCCTTCATCTCGCGCCGGCGTCGAAGCCAGGCGCATGCAGCACAATTGCACGCCGGGGCCCGTTGATATCGGAAGACATCCGAACCGTGGGAGCGTCGAAGGCAGAGGCGAAATCTGGAAGGACGTTCTGCTGTGCCGGCTTCGATCCCCGTTTCCGATGGCGCTGTGCGGTCACATGACCAAATAACGTCAGCTTGCCAGGCGCTTGAGTGATAACCCGCATTGAGAGCGGAAGTTTCTGGGTATGCGCGCGCACGCCCACCCAGATCGCTTTAGCAACTGTGCTTGAAAAGAGAGGATGGCTTTGTGAATCTGCCGACCCGGAAGAAGTTGGCACCGCTCGTGCTTCTGAAAAGAACAGTCGACCGACAATCCTGAGGGTGCGGGAGCCTGGTCGGCTGGAAATGGTAATCCGATGAGACTCATTTTAGTGACTACTTTGGTTTTTACGCCTCTTCTCGCGAAGAACAACGAACCCGTGCAGCGGTTGGATGCGGCGGCGGCTGTGTTCTCGGAGATCATGGCAGCGCCGGATAAGGGCATTCCTCAGGAACTGCTCGAAAACGCCCACTGCATCGTGATTGTGCCGGACCTCAAGACGGCGGCTTTCGTATTCGGTGGGAAATATGGAAAAGGATACCTGTCCTGTCGAAACAAACGTGGTCCGGGATGGTCGGCGCCGGCCACGGTCCGCATCGAGGGCGGGAGTGTTGGCTTCCAGATCGGCGGCTCCTCGACGGATTTGATCATGTTGGTGATGAATGAGCGGGGAGCGGACAAATTGCTTTCGAGCAAATTCACTCTGGGCGCGGAAGGATCTGTTGCGGCGGGCCCCGTCGGACGGACGGCCACCGCGCAAACCGACGCCCAAATGCACGCTGATATTCTTTCGTGGTCGCGATCGCAGGGCCTCTTTGCCGGGATTGCTCTGGAAGGCGCGACTTTGCGACAGGACCTCGACGACAATGCCACGCTTTACGGCAAGAAGATCGATAACCGGGACATCGTGACGAAGGGAATTCGTGCGCCCAGGGCGGCCGCGAAACTCCTGGCTCTGTTAAACCGGTACTCATTCCGAGAACGCAAGGGCTAGTCTGGTTTCGCAGCTTACGCGGACAAGACAGAGATTGAGGAGCGATTCACCATGGAATTCGTTAAACCGATACTTACCACCACCGCCTGCCTGTTCTTCGCAGCCATAATCCCCGTGTATGCACAACACGAAGGACAGGACAGGCAGGACAAAGGCGGCGGACAGCAACAGCACCAGCAGGCGCAGCCACAAGGGCGTCCGGCGCAACAGCCCCAACAGCCGCAACGCGCTCAACAGCCTCCGCAAGCTCAGCAGTCGCACCCGCAGCAGCAACCGCAGCGCGCTCAGCAGCCTCAGCAGCAGCAACAGCAGCAACCACAGCGCGCTCAGCAGCCACAGCAGCAGCAACAACAGCGCGTCCAACAGCAACCTCAGCAGCAACAAAAGCAGCAGCCGCCCCAGCGCGCTCAGCAGCCTCAGCAGCAACAGCAGCAGCAGCCCCAGCGCGCTCAGCAGCCACAACGTACGCAGCAGCCGCAACAGCAGCAACCACAACGCGCGCAGCAGCAACAGCCTCAACAACAGCAGCAGCGTGCTCAGCAGCCGCAGCAGGCTCGTGGACAGCAACCGCCGCAGCGCTCACAGCAGCAGGCGCAAGCGTGGCAACAACAGCGGGGATGGCAGCGGGGCGGCGGCGGGCAGGGGCACGCTACTTTTCAGCAGGCTCGGGCCCAGCATTGGTCCTCCGAACATAGGACTTGGGCGCAGCGCGGAGGCTACGGTGGGTACTACATTCCTCAGGATCGATTCGGTCTTTATTTCGGCAGCGGGCACTTCTTCCGCATCGGCATCCTGCCGACGATGTACCTGGGATATCCGAGATTCTTTTACGGTGGATTTACGTTCCTGCTGGTGGATCCTTATCCTGAATACTGGCCGGAGAACTGGTACGCTACCGACGATGTTTACATCGACTACGACGATGGATACTACCTGTATAACCGCAGGTACCCCGGCGTGCGGCTGGCGGTCATGATCGATCTGGGCAGCTAAAGATCGTTGCGGGAAATGCCGAGCTTTTTCATCATGGCGTTGAGCGTGGTCCGCGGCATGCCGAGACGCGCGGCCGCAGCGCTGATCACGCCTCCGGTCTCGCGGAAGATGCGCAGGATGTGATCGCGCTCCACGTCTTCCAGCGTGGAGCTGCCGCCGGATTCCGGAGCGTCGGCGCGCAACTCCGCCAACGGCGCGCGAAGGCTGGGACCGCGCGACAGGATCACGGACCGTTCCACAAAGTTTTCGAGCTCGCGCACGTTGCCGGGCCACGACCAACTTACCAGGGCCTTCATCGTGTCGGCCGGGATCTTGTCAATCGACCGGTCCATCTTCGCCGCATATTTCTTGGTGAAGTGGCGGGTCAGGGCGGGTACGTCTTCGGCATGATCGCGCAACGGAGGCGTGATGATCGGGAAAACCTTCAGCCGGTAGTACAGATCACTGCGGAAGAGTTTATCCCCCATCATCTGAGTCAAATTCCGATTGGTAGCCGCCACCAATCGCACGTCGATGGGAATCGTCCGCGTGCCGCCTAATCTCTCGAAGGACTTCTCCTGCAGGGCGCGCAAGAGCTTGGGTTGCAGATCCAAAGGGATATCGCCGACTTCATCCAGGAACAGCGTTCCGCGGTGCGCCATTTCAAAGCGGCCGATCTTCTGTCCCAAAGCGCCGGTGAAGGCCCCGCGCTCGTAGCCAAACAGTTCGCTTTCGAGCAGGCCGGTGGGAATCGCGGCGCAATTCAAGCTGACAAATGGAAGATTTCTGCGGGGGCTCAGCCGGTGGATGGCGCGCGCGACCAATTCTTTTCCCGTGCCGGTTTCGCCCAGGACCAAGACGGTCGCGTCGGTGGGCGCCACCACTTCCACCTGGGACATCACCCGCTTCATGGCCGCGCTGGTCCCGATAATCTCCTCAAAGTTGTGCTGGACGTCGGCAACCTCTTCTTCGATATTTTCCTGGCGGTCGCGCTCCCGCAAGTCCGTGACGAACGTGATCCAGCGGAAAGGAGACAATTTTAGTACGGCCGTGGTAACAAGAACCGGGACCCGCGTCCCGTCCCTGCGGATCAACTCTTTCTCGAAGGGCGTACACGCCCCGAAGCGCAATCCTTCTTCGTGCGCCAATTCATCCAGGGGCGCATATTCTTTCGGCGTGAGATCGGGCCATACCAGGCGGCCGGCGAGCAGATCCTCGCGGCCGTAGCCGACCAGTTCGAGAAACGTGTCATTCGCTTCGGGAATGCGGTCAAACTCACCGGAAACCACGCCGACGATCGTCGATTCCGCGGGGATCGGCCGGAGACGCGCGCGGCTGCGCCGCAGCTTTTCGTCTCTTTCGTGGCGGTCGCTGAAGTCGCGCACCACTAAGGCAAAGCCCTGCAAATCTCCATCCTCGTTTTTGAGCGCCATGGTAATGACGTTGGCCCAGAAGCGCGATCCGTCCTTTTTCACGCGCCAGCCTTCACTGCCGAAATGGCCTTCGCCGGTGGCCCTCTTCAGTTCTTCCTGCATCTTCAGGCGGGCGGAATCTTCATCGGGATATAGCAACGACAAGTGCCGTCCGATCACCTCATCGCTCTTGTAGCCGTTCATCCGTTCGGCACCGGCGTACCAGGCGGCAATCCGTCCATCCGCATCCAGCAGAAACAACGCGTAGTCCTGCACCCAAGAAGGAATCGTGTTCGAGGAAGGAACGCTGTCCGCGTCGGCGTTGCTCTTGTCACGCAACACCAGGAGGTGCCGCACCGGCAATACGTCCACTTTCGCCGTGTACTCAACCTCTCGCGGAGTGCCGTCCGGGCCCACAAGTTTGAGAGTCCCCGCCTGCTCGCCTTCTTTAAGAAAAGACTGCCACAGCTTGGGGATCACCGGTTTTATTTCGGGCGCCGCAAAGTCGTCCAGACTGCGGCCGATTATTTTTTCGCGCGGCAGACCGAGGAGTTTGCCGGCGCCGACACTGGCCTCCGTGTAACGGCGGTCATTATCGGCGATCAGAATCGGCGCCGAAGGCTGGAACACGATCGCGCGGAATAGCGACTCGAGTTCCTTCGGACCGTTTTCAGTGAGCCAGTGGCCGGTTGTTGGCTGAGAGGCCGCGCGCATAATACTCCTTTCCGTCGATCCAGAAAGCAGGCGGCCCACGGAACGCATTGCGCGATCCGCAAACAGTGGGTCGCCGAGAGTGGCGGTGATCCCAAGTCTACGCTCATTGGCCGAATACCACAAGGATTTCGAAGAAATTACTGACCAAATATGGTCACGTGACTGCGTGCCGTCGCCTTTCAACCACTTGCGAGGAGGTGCGAGGAGGGAGCGCCCAGGAAAGTAAAAGTCCGCAGTGGCGTTGCTCCTAGGCGCGCACAGTATGCAGCCTGCCTTACGGCAGTTCTCAGGGGTTCGATTCTACGGGCAAAAATCGCAAAAAAGGTACAGCATGGAGCTCGTTGTGATGGGTTCATGCCGCAACCGTTTTTGTGACGGGGCGCCGTCACCCTTCTTGAGGCATACATTTCCCTTGTAACAAGCTCCGCTAGGCTTGATCGTCCTTGCTTAGATATTCAGCAGGCACGTCATCTTCGGAAACTTGTTTCGTGTGAACCTCGGAGACGTCCGGGTCGGGTGCATCTTCCACGCCGCCGGTGACTTCGGCCTCGAAGAATTGTCCCTCCTCGACGAGTTCCAGGACGCTCTGAGATCCGGCCTCGGCTTCCTCCGGCAACCCCTGCGTGTCTCCGGACTGGCCGGCCGAATCCGGACCGAGCCCTTTCTCTTTCGTCAAAACGGAATCGTAGGTTGGAATTCCTTCCGCGTGTCTTTTCTTCATGCACTTTTCGCTGCAGTTGACTTGCCAATACGGATACAAACTCGCGTAGCAATCCGGCGATTACCACTAATCATGAGCGAGATTTGGTCCGTCTCGTGCCTGGAGAAGAGACGGAGTAAGCTTTCCACGGGAGGAAAGGTCATGCAAGACGCACATCAACACGGTGCACATCAGAGCGAGGCGCACCGGAGAGCAGCCGAACTGCACGAACTTGCGGCAAAAGCCCATCGCACCGCCGCCGAACATAACGAGAAAGGCGATGACGAGGGCGGACGGTGGCATGCGGAACGAGCGCTGGAGTACTCGGATCGCGCATACAAACTGGCCAAGGAAGCCCATGATAAATCAGGGCAGATCGTGAGTCTTTAACAATTATGTCTACGCGCTACAACAATGGATCCCATTACGGGAATCATCAACGCGCCGCCGAATTGCACGATAGCGCGGCGCATGCCCATCGCGTGGCGGATCAGGAGCAGGGGAAACAGGATCACGAGACGGGACACGAGCGGTCCCGGCAGGCATTGGAGCATTCCCGAGGCGCTCATCAGCACACGCTGGCGGCCGTGACCGGCCACGGCGTCCGCATGTTTGGACACGATGACATCGCTACTCTGGCTCATGAACTCTGGCAAGCCAGGGGTTGTCCGGAGGGCTCACCGGAGGAAGATTGGTTCCGCGCCGCCGAAACATTACGATCTCGCTCGCATGACGGTTGACGCCGCAGGCGGGAATTGCGGTCGACTAAGCGCGGCATCTTGTGGGCGTGCGCGTGCACCGGAAGAATGGGGCGAAGCACCGTCCGGCAGGAAATTAGACATGAAAGAAAGCGAAGAAAAAACGATGGAACCCAGCACACAGGATAAGCTCAAGGGCACGATCAACGAATTGAAGGGCAAGGCGAAAGAGAAGGCCGGTCGCGTGACCAACAATCCCAACCTGGAGGCCGAAGGCCAAGCCCAAAAAGTAGCCGGCACCATCCAAAAGAAGGTCGGCCAGATCGAGAAGGTATTCGAGAAATAAAGGTATCCGAGAAATAGTTACTCGGCGAGTCCCCTGCGCCGCATGGGGTCGGCAGCTAGACGGCCCGCATCCATGGTGGCGCAGGTGACTGCGGCGGACAAGAAATAGAAGGTTCAAAACGATGTTGATCCTACTGATAGTTTTGCTTCTGCTTTTCGGCGGCGGCGGTGGTTATTACGGTCACAGCCGTTGGGGCGCCGGCGGAGGCGCGGGCATCGGAGTGGGGACAATCCTCGTGATTCTCCTCGTTGCCTACATGCTGGGTATGTTCCATTAAACCCATCGGCTGCCCATGTCAGCTAGTTCGGAGCCCTATTGGGAAAAGTCGCGTAAGGAGACGTTACGGCGCGGCTTGTATCACTCTCCGGTCCCGCTCCGGTGCGGAAAAATATTGGTCGCCTCCCATTGGGCGCATGGATAACGGGCACAGGTTATTCCTCCAACCTCCTCATCCGGACGGACGTCTCTGACCTTCCTCACAAGAGGACCACCTGGCAAGCGGGCGAGGGTTGCTTTCCCAAATTGCAGTGACAGTTGGCGCGCGCAACGCGCGGGCTACTGAGAGGGAATCGGCCGGCGAACGTTGCCTTTGCAAGGGGATGACGTTATGAGGTCAGTTGACCTCGCATGGTCAGTCCGCGATTCGTTCCGCCATCTGCGCGCCGGGTTTCGCGCTGAAAAACCGGCGATAAGTGCTCCGCCATCCGTTGAGTCAGCCGCGTGGAGCGATGGACCCCGACGTGCCTTGTTGAGGGCGCGAGACCGAAAACCGGGATCGCAGAGTTTTAGGACCCAAAAGGAAACCAATGACATTCTTCAAAGCAGCACCGTTCGTATTAGGTATGGCCGTTCTGGGCTTAGCAGTTTCGCCTATCGCCCGTGCCGACGCGTGGGACAAAAGGACCACCATTACATTTAGCGGACCCGTCGAGATCCCCGGTGTCCATCTGAAGGGCTACGGAGTGCTGCCGGCCGGAACGTATGTGTTCAAAGTTTTGGACTCGGGCTCGGACCGCCACATCGTTCAGATTTCCAGCAAGGACGAGTTGACAGTCTACGCCACGATCCTCGCCATCCCGAACGTTCGCCTGAAGGCCACCGATAAGACCGTGATGACGTTCCGCGAACGGCCGGCGGGCGAGCCCGAAGCTCTCCGCGCCTGGTTCTATCCGGGTAAAGAGTGGGGCGAGGAATTCGTCTATCCGAAGGCCAGGGCAATCGTGCTGGCAAAGGAAACCAATACACCCGTTCTTTTCGTGCCGGACACGGTCACTCCCGAAGTAGCCGTTGCGGTCAAGGCGCCGTCCGAACCAGTCGTGATCGAGCTTCGCAAGGCTCCCGTGATGGCCGCCCAGCCGTCCGGCGACACCGTCGAGATGGCGCAGGTGGTCACGCCGCCGCCCGCCGAAACGCTGGTCGCGCAGAATGCCCCGGCACCGGTGCTCCCGGCGACGGGCAGCTCCCTGCCGCTGGTTGTGCTTTTCGGGATGCTCGCTCTAGCCGGGGCCCTGACCCTGGGCTTTATTCAAAAGCGCGCACTGTAGTTGATGGAATGCCCGGCGCGCCGCACGGGCGCGCCGCCTTGAAAACAGACTGTGGTCACTGAGGAGTTGCCAGGATGCAACAGAAAGTCGTTCCGCTCTTGGTACCGCCTTTGCGGAAAGCGCGGCCTGAAGAGGCGGGGACCTATCAAACGAAGAAGCGGGGGATGGCAGTTCTCACCACGCCGCTTCTGAACAAAGGTTCGGCGTTCACGGCGGAAGAACGGGAGACTCTGGGTCTTAATGGCCTGCTGCCTCCGGTGATCGCGACCTTGGAGTCTCAAGTCACCTCGGCCTACGCCCAGTACCAGCGGTTGCCTGACGCGCTCGGCAAGAACATTTATCTGACGGCCCTTCACGACCGCAATGAGGTGCTCTTTTTCCGTTTGCTTTCCGAACATCTGCGCGAGATGATCCCGATCGTCAACGACCGTACAGTCGGACTGGCGATGGAACAATACCATCACGAATGCCGGCGTCCCCGCGGCGTGTATCTTTCCATCGATCAGCCCGAAGGGATTGAGGCGGCGTTTGGAAATCTCAACGCCGGCCCGGAGGACATCGATCTGATCCTGGCCACCGACGCCGAGCAAATCTTCGGCATCGGCGATTGGGGCGTGGGCGGGATTGAGATTGCCATCGGCAAGCTCGCGATCTACACTGCGGCGGGCGGGATCAATCCGGCCCGCGTGATCCCTGTGATGATCGATGTCGGCACCGACCGGGAAGGCCTGCGCGACGACCCGATGTATCCGGGAAACCGGCATGCCCGTGTTCGCGGGGAGCGGTACGAGGCCTTCATCGGCGCTTGCATCAAGACCGCCGCGAGATTGTTTCCGCGCGCGCTGCTGCAGTTGGAAGATTTCGCGCCCGGCAACGCGCGCCGCATCGTCCATGAATACCGCAGCCAACTGCGCATCTTCAGCGACGATTTGCAGGGCACGGGCGCGATCGTCCTCGCCGCCGCGGTATCCGCGATGCGCGTCTGTGGAACTCCGCTGCGAAATCAGCGTATCGTGATTCTGGGAGCGGGTACCGCGGGGATCGGCATTGCCGATTTGATCCGTGACGTCATGGTGAGTGAAGGTTCGTCGGTGGAGGCCGCGGGCCGGAGATTTTGGTGCGTGGACACCAACGGCCTTCTCACGGACGACATGGGCGACCGGCTGCACGGCCATCACGAATCCTATGCGCGGCCGGCCGCCGAGGTGAAAGCCTGGAGGCGCGAGAGCGCTGCCGCAAAAGGATCGCCGGGCGACCGAGGCGGGGCCCCCATCGGTTTGGCCGAGGTAGTGCACCAAGTGCGGCCGACCATCCTGATCGGGACGTCCGGCTGCGCGGGCGCGTTTACAGAGGCGATCGTCCGGGAAATGGCATGGCACACGGACCGTCCGATTTTCTTCCCGCTTTCCAGTCCCGCTCCTCTCGCGGAAGCCACGCCGGGAGATCTGATCGCCTGGACCGATGGTCGCGCCCTGATCGCCACCGGCGGCGCGTTCACGCCGGTCACTTATAAAGGCATCACGCACGTGATCGGTCAGTTGAACAATGCCATGCTGTACCCCGGCGTCGGCCTCGGCGTGATCGTTTCGCGGGCCAGATACATAAGCGTCGGGATGCTCGTTGCCGCGGCCAACGCCTTGTCCAGCCTGGTGGCTGTGCGATTGGCGGGCGCGACGCTTCTTCCCCACATCGAGGCTTTGCGTAGCGTGACCGTGACCGTTGCGGTTGCGGTTGCGGAAGCAGCCGTGCGAGAGGGCCTCTCCGGCGTCAAACTTCCGGATATTGTTCAGCAAGTGCAAGACGCGATGTGGCAGCCGGAGTACCGCCGGATCGAGGCATGCTGAAAGGGGCTGCCAAACGGGGCCAACAACACCATCATGAAACCTGCTTGCCTCGCTCTCCTGCTGGTGCTTATGCCGTTCGCTGCGGCGCAGGCGCCGGCGTCCGCCCGGGCGCCGGATGATGAGGATGCATTTCGGATTTCCGTGGACGTGGACCTGGTGGTTTTGCAGGCCACCGTACGCGACCGCGCCGGTCATACGGTTATGGAACTCCAGCGCGGCGATTTTACGGTCTTCGAAGACGGCAAACCCCAACCGATCCGCCTGTTCCGGCATGAAGACACACCCGTAACGGTCGGCCTGGTCGTCGACCACAGCAGCAGCATGCGCGAGAAACTTTCGGACGTGACCGCCGCGGCCCAAGCCTTCGTTCAGTCGAGCAACCCCGACGATCGGATGTTTGTGGTGAATTTCAACGAGTCCGTGTCGCTCGGCCTGCCCATAGGGGTGCGCTTCAGCGACAATGCCGAGCAGCTGGGCAAAGCGATCTGGGGAGCACCCGCCGCCGGTACGACGGCTTTGTACGATGCGATCATCGAGGCGTTGAAGCGCCTGCAGGGAAGCACCCATGACAAGAAGGTTCTGATCGTCATCAGCGACGGCGGCGACAACGCGAGCAAGGCCGGTTTGGACCGAGTCCTGCAACTGACGGAACAATCGAACGCCATGATTTACACCATTGGCATTTTCGAGCCCGACGATCCCGACAAGAATCCGGCAGTGCTCCGGCGCCTTGCCAAGGAGTCCGGAGGCGAGGCGTTCTTTCCCACCCTGCTCAGCGAAACCGTGGAGATCTGCCAGCGCATTGCGCGCGATATCCGGGATCAGTACACGATAGGGTACTCGTCCACCAGCGGAAAACGCTCTGGCGTGTACCACAAGGTTCGGGTGGCCGCGCGCGAAAAGGACAGTGAAAAATTATTCGTTCGAACCAGGGCCGGCTACAGCACCGGAGCGGGACTGCCGCCCGGCAAAGATTCGGCGGCCCAATGAAGGTCGCGCTGCCACGACGGTCCGTCAAACGTCTGTTGCGCTGGTCTCAGATCGGGTTATTGGCGGTTGCGGCGGCGCTGCTCGGTTACGGTGCATTCGTGGTCTCCGACATATGGATCTACCAAAGGCACGAGAGCCGCATCCTCGACGTGCCGCATCCGCGGCTCGCGCCACAAAGCTCGACGGCGCTGGTAACGGGCGAATTGTTGGGGCGCATTGAAATCCCGCGGCTTGCATTGTCCGTAATCGTCTCCGAGGGAACGGACGAAGCTACTCTCCGCCGCGCAGCCGGACATATTGAGGGGACGCAGATGCCGGGAAAGCCGGGCAACGTAGGCCTCGCCGGTCACCGGGACACGCTCTTCCGGCCATTGCGGAACATTCGAAGAGACGACGTGATCGTGCTCACCACGTTGCAGGGCCTGTATCGCTACCGCGTCGTATCCACAAAGGTGGTGAGTCCTTATGACGTAGCGGTGTTGCATCCCGATAGCCATGAAATCCTGACTCTGGTGACCTGCTATCCGTTCTATTTCGTTGGTCCGGCCCCCGATCGTTTCATCGTACGGGCCGAAAGAGTTATCTGAAACGGGCGCCGTGTTTGTGAAGAACAACTCTTAGTACTAAGCGGAATTTGTCATCCTGAAGATCGATGGCACGGATTTCCGATAACGCGCGGCCAGCAGGAACGCCGATGGGAGAATCCATTCGATTACCTTCTAATTGGGGAGTCCTGACAACTTCCGCTGTGGTATCGGGAGCCATTGTGCACTGCCTTGGTTCCTTACCGTCTGCGCCCAAGCATTGACGACGCGCGCTAAGAGACCGGCAGTAGTGGCTTTCCCGCGTCCTGCTCCGAGTCGATGAGACGTCGCAGCGCTTTCTTTATGCCGGCTCGAACGTGCTTGTCCGGAACACACGCAATGGACTCCGCTGCATGCTCCAGACTCGCCTTGTACTCGGCCCGCATCGAACCCAGCAGTCCCCGGCGTGCGGCCTGGATCTGTTCCAGCAGCAATCCGGAGGGGCCCACGGTTCTCACGCCATGATCGGCCCCTCCGAGATCGGCGATTAAATCATCCAGACACTTCAGATCTTTTTCCTGTGGCACGTAGGTCTCCCGATCCGTTTTGTAACTGTGGCTGTTATCAGCGCCGATGGGAAGACTTGGTCTTCCCGGGACCGGCGCTCATCACATTGGAACCCAATGGATACGTTACACCTGAAAATGCTAACCTACCGAATTTCGATCTTGAGCAACGCGTCGGAGTGTTCGTGACGCCAGCCCCAGTAGGCTTGTTGATCGTTCTCGTTCAGCTTGGCGAAATTTCCATTCCTGAGGTGGTTCTCTTTTGTATACACACGATACGCTTTATCCTCCTGACCATTCCATTGGTGATCGTCGTTGTGTTGTTTGTCGTGATAGGTGCGACTCTTCTGATCTTCGGCGCGCAAGGCTGTAGGCGCGAGGGCTACTGGGATGATCAGCGCGGCACCCAGCAGAGCGGCATTCAAGAAACGGGGCATAATTTGTGGTTCTCCTGACCCTGGATAGGGCAATCGTCATGCCACGCGGTTGGCTCAACGTTGCCGGCGCAAATGAGACGCTGGCGAGTGCAAAGCATAACAGAAGAAGATAAAACCGCACCCCGCTGAATCGTCCTGGGCCGAACGGACACTGATCTCATGCCTCCATGCGGACGACTCGTCGTGGTCAACTAGACCGAATATGGTCACTGAATCGGTTGACTGCCGATTTAAAGTGGTTTAGGTTCTTGCAGACTGGTTTGGACGGGACCGTGCGTTCACAAGTACATGGAATGCTATGCAGCGCGCGCCGCTCCCATCGGGGGCACCAGCGATTTATTCATCAGGCCGGGCTTACCGCTTCTCCTCCTGTTCGGCGCGGCGTGCTGGTCAACTTTAGCGTTCGGCCAGCAAACGCCTTTGGCACCGTCCACTGGGCCGGTGACTGTCGCTTCTCCATGGCAGCCATCAGAGAGCAAGCGTATTTTGGGCATCATTCCCAATAATCGGACTTCGCCGAGCCTGACCAACTACGAACCTCTCACTCCCAGGGAAAAGTTCGAAATTGCTCGTAAGGATTCCTTCGATCGCGGCACCGTCGCCCTAGCTGCGATATTCGCCGCCGACGCTCAGTTCACCAACGCCAATCCTTCGTTCGGGCAAGGAGTAAAGGGGTACGCTCACAATCTTGGAACATCCTATGGCGATTTCGTCATCGGCAATTACCTATCGGAGGCGGTCTACCCCACCTTCTTTCACCAGGATCCCCGCTATTTTCGCCGCGGCGCCGGGAGAGCTTCTTCTCGCCTGGAATACTCCGTTGGTCAAATTTTCTTCACGCACTCGGATTCCGGCCGCACGCAATTCAATTACTCGGAGATCCTCGGCAATTCAACCGCGGTGGCTATTTCATACGCCTATTATCCGGACAACCGGAGTGTCAGCGATTCGGCGACCAAACTGGGCCTGCAACTCGGCGTCGATATGGTATCGAACATCCTGAAGGAATTCTGGCCCGATGTGAGCCGCAAGTTCTCTAGAAAGCGCCGCCAGCAGGTTGCCGGGAACTGACGAAAGCACGGACCAAGGGGGCTGGACTAGTCGTTCGTATGGGACTTCTTCGCATGGGACTTCATGGACCCGAAGCGGCACGCGTAGACTCGCGTGAATCCGGCGCCGGAGACCCCGTTCGATGGCTCGGCTAGTGGACCGCCGCCGCGCGAAGGTGCCGGTCGCTTCCGTGGGTTCTCCCTGCGGGATCGCCTCGAATAATTAAAGCTTACTCAAGCCAGTGAGGACAGCTTGCTCGATGCGTCGTTCAAGGCGTTCCGGCAATCCTCTAAACCGTCGCCGATTCGAGCACGGCCCGAGGGTGCAGTCCGGCCGGATGAATCCACACCGTTACCTTGTGCGTTCCTCCGTCATCGACGAGTGGAATGGAGAAATTCGACGATGCCACACCTGCGTCCGCGCGCCGAACTTCAATTTCGTAAACGGTGGAACGATAACGGTACGTAATTTCGAACCCCCTCCAGTCATCCGGAATGACCGGAGCGATCGTGAGTTGATCGCCACGGAGCCGGAAGCCGAGCACTTCCTCGATCCAGATCCGATACATCCAGCCGGCGGAACCCGTGTACCATGTCCACCCCGCCCGTCCCGCCTTTGCCGGCGGGGAGGATACGTCGGCCGCCACTACGTACGGCTCTCCTCGATAGCGCTCCACCGATTCCGGATTCCGGCTACATTCCGTGGGGTTCATCATGTTCAGCAGCCGCACCGACGCAGAACCTTTGCCCATCTTCGCCCACGCCAACGCCATCCATAGCGAGCCATGCGTATACTGGCCGCCATTTTCGCGGAGTCCGGGCGGGTAACCCATGATGTATCCCGGATGCGGCTCCGAATGATCGAACGGTGGAGTGAATAAGCGCACCAACTGGTCGCGTTCGCTCACTAGAAGCTTGTCCGCCGATTCCATCGCCTGCTGCGCGCGAGCGGGATCGGCGGAGCCCGAAATCACGGCCCACGATTGAGGCAGCGAATCGATCTGCGCCTCCTGGCAGGTGTGAGATCCGAGCAGCGCGCCGTTGTCGAAGTATCCCCGCAAGTACCATTCGCCGTCCCAGGCAGAGCGCTCCAGCGATTTTGCCAGCCCGGCCGCGCGTTCCCGCCAGGTCGCAGCGATCGCCGGTTGCCGGTGTTCCATCAAATCCGCAAACGACTTCAGCGCGCTGCTTAGGAACCAGCCAAGCCAAATGCTTTCGCCGCGTCCCTCGACGCCCACACGGTTCATGCCGTCGTTCCAATCGCCGTTGCCAAACAAAGGCAGCTCATGAGGGCCAAGCTGCCCTGCTTTATCGAGAGCGCGCCGGCAATGTTCCGAGAGCGGCGCGACATCCGAGGAGACGGCCGGAACGAACATGCGCTCCTGCTCCTTGGGCTCGAGCAGGGGACCTTCCACAAACGGGATCTCTTCCTCGAGAATCGCCGCGTCTCCCGTGACTTGTACGTAATGAGCCACCGCAAAAGGAAGCCAGACCAGATCGTCGGAACAGCGGGTGCGCACTCCCATCCCCGTCTCCGAATGCCACCAGTGCTGTACGTCTCCTTCGAGGAACTGGCGCGCTGCCGCGGCCAGGAGGTGAGCCCTGGTGAGCTCCGGGGCTCCATAGACCAGCGCCATGGAATCCTGCAGTTGATCGCGAAAGCCAAACGCACCGCTCGATTGATACAGCGCGGCCCGCGCCCAAAAACGGCAGCTCAGCGTTTGGTAAAGGAGCCACCGATTGAGCAGCAAATCCGCCGACAGCAGAGGAGTGTGCACTTTCAGAACGCCCAGTCGCGAATCCCACCATTGGCGCGTCGCCGCTAAGGCATTCTCCACTTGCTCCGGGCTCGAATAGCGGCCCACCAGCGCGCGCACGGCGTCCAGGTTGTCTGCTTGTCCAAGCAAGAAGATAACCTCCATCTGGTTCCCGGGTTCGATGGTGACGGAAAGCTGAAGGGCGGCCGCGGGATCGAGGCCGGCCCCAGCGCGATTGTCGAGGCGAGTGCGTCCCATGGCGGCCGGATTGTGAGCCGTGTTATTCCGTCCGAGGAACATCGTGCGGTCGCCTGAATACGACGTTGCGCGCGGACTGACCGCTGCGAAAGCTGGACGACCCGGGTGGGTGCCGTTCCAGAATTGAGTCGCCAAAATCGCCCCGGAGGGCTCGTCGAAAGCGGTCTGGATATGCACTTGTTGATCTTCGCGGACCGAACCGAGCACCCATTCCGCGAAATACGTCACCGCCAGCCGCCGCTGGCGTCCGGAATCGTTGCGGAGCCTCAACCGGTGAACCTTTACCGGATCGCCCGACCCATCCTCCGCCACCGGCACAAACACGGTCAGTTCCTGGCCAATGGCGTGGCTGTTGTGCTCGAACACGGTGTAGCCCTGTCCGTGGCGGGCCCGGTAGGCGTCGTTTTCGCGGATGGGGAGAGGGGTCGGCGTCCACACGGCGCCGCTCTGTTCGTCGCGCAGGTAGATCGCTTCCGATTGTGGATCACTCACCGGATCGTTGTGCCACGGAGTCAGCCGGTTCATCTGGCTGTTGCCGCGCCAGGTGCATCCAAGTCCGCTCTCGGTCACCATCGTGCCGAAGTCGCGATTGGCCATAACGTTCGCCCAAGGGGCGGGCGTGGTGCTGCCGGGCTTTAGATAGATCGCATACTCCCGGCCGTCCGGCGCAAATCCGCCCAGCCCATTGAAATAGGGCAAATCGAGGAACGGGAGCGGTCGGGAGGGAACCTCCGGTCCGCCACCGAACGCGATGAACTTCGGCGGCGGACGATTTTCCAGGCCGCTGACCAATTGCTGCTGCAGAGTACCCCGACTGCCGCTCAGGACTACGTTCGGCGCGCTCAAGAAGAGATCGCGGCGATCTTCTGGAAGACTCAGCCAGCCTCGTAAGAACACGCCGCCCGGCCGGTTCATGCCCGTCTCGGAGGAATGCGCTTCGATCAGGCGCAGTAGTTGTTGCCGCAGAGGCAGATCGTAACTCGCGCCTTCCTGGTTCAGAATGATCAGGTCCACTTGGAAGCTGCGCCAACGCCAATAGGTCTGCGCTATGAGCAATTCGCGAACCAGCGGAAGCTGGCGGGCATCGCCCACCGTAACCAGGAGCATCGGAAGATCGCCGGAGATCCCGTACTCCCACAGCCCCGACTGCCCCAGTTGGTTGCGCTTCCATTTGCCCCCTTGCGGCCGCATCTGCGCGTCGGGATAGAGCAGGTGGCTGGCAAGTTCCTGGAAACGGTGCGCGGAGGTCGACCCAATCCCGAGATAACGGAACTGGAGCTGAGCGCGCGTCCAGGCAAGTTCGAACGCCCGCGCTACCGATCCCGGACGCTGATATTTCGCAATGAGCGTCAGGAGCGCCTCTCGCGAAGGAGCCGCCAGCGTGATGAAGGTGAGCTCAATCCGTTCGCGGGGATCCAGCGTCGCGCGGCAGCGTAAACTGAAGATCGGATCGAGCACGGCGCCCACCGAGCTCGACAGCTTACGGCGTAGCGCCTCGGGGGTCGAAACGGTTCTAGCCCTTCCCAGAAAAAGGGACCGGTCCGTGGCAAACTCGATGGCGCCCGTCGCGCCGGTCAGCACATGCGCCGCCCAGATCGGAGCGTCTTCGGGCCCGCGCATGCGCCGGCATGCCAAAAGCACTCCGCTTTCTGGACACTCTGTTTCGACGAACATCTTGGAAAACGCCGGATGGGACGAATCGGTACGATGCGGAGCAAGTGCCAGTTCCAGGTAGCTGGTGAGCTCCAGTTGCCGGCTCCGCAGGGAACGATTGGTAATGGTCAGGCGCCGCAGTTCGGCATCGTCATCGGCGGCCACGGTCACGTCCATGATCGTTTCGATGCCAAAACGGCGTCGCGTAAATTCGGCGCGATCCGCCGAGAAACGAACCGCCGTCGTATCGGGCGGTGGTGCATGGGACGCGCTGGTGTTGGGCGCGCCTCCCAGCGGCTGAAGCGCGGCCGACCAGACCGAATCCGAACGCAGGTCGCGGATATAGATGAAACTGCCCCAGCGATCGAGCGTGGGATCGCTGCGCCAGCGGGTCACATCAAATTCGTTCCAGCGGCTATGGCTGCCGCCGGAATTGGTCACCATCAGGGAATAACGTCCGTTCCCCTGAAGATGGACGCGAGGTGTCGCGGTATCCTCCCTCCACAGGCGGTCGGCCGGCTCGTCATCGATCGCCGAACGGACCGGTGGGTTTCTCGCCTCCACCGTCTCGACCGGCGGGCGCGTGAGCGGGATGCGTTCGAAGAGCAGGGATTCCATCGCGCGCACGCGCAGATCGCCATGGAACCGCTCCACCAGGACGTTGCCATGCAGAGCGTTGTCCAGCGCCGCGAGACTCATGCCCTGGTGATGAGCCATGTAGGCGTAAATCACGACTCCGCGTTTGCCATTCCTGCTGTTCTTCAAGTTGAAGTCGATCGATTCGTACAGGCCCATGGGGCCGGCGAAATCCAGTTCATGAAGACGCTTGAGGTTTGCGATGGCGGCGGCCGGAGCCATTCCCAAAGCAAGCATCGTGGCGTACGGCGTCACCACGAGGTCGTCTTCGAGGCCGGGGCTCAGCGCCATGCACGGAACACCGAATGCGCGATACTGATAAATCTGATTCGCGTCGAGCGCGCCGTAAGCGCATTCGGAGATGCCCCACGGGACACGATTGTCGTTCCCATAACCGATCTGTTGCCGGACGGCTTCGCGGCTCGCGTGATCGAGCAGCGAATTCGTGAAATTGCGCATGAACAAGCCCGGCATCAAGTACTCGAACATGGTGCCGCTCCAGGAAAGCAATACCGTTCCGCCTGGCAAGGGCACGCGCGGCCTGCCCAATGCGTACCAATGCTCCACCGGAACATCCCCTTTGGCGATCGCCACCAGGCTCGCCAGGCGGCATTCGCTGGCCAATAGATCGTAATGGCTCGAAAAATCCACGGGTCCGCCCACCGCATATCCGACGCCGAACAGACGGCGGCTGGCATCGTAGAGGAAGCGCATATTGATGCCACTGGCAAGCTTTCCGGCGGAGGCCCCCAGATCCTGCAGGCGACCAACCGCGCTCACCGCGCGCTCGCGCGCCTGCGTGTACTCCGTGCTCAGTTGCTCGATCCAAGCCGCGACTTCCGGCCTCATCCCGGGCGTGCCGCGCCACCGCAAAATCGAATCTACGACCGCCCACGGCGTGCCGGACAAGCTGCCGGCCAATGTCTGCAGCGAAGGGATGTCGCGCATCGCCCGGCCGCGCCACTGCGCGATCTCTTCGCCGAGCGGGCGCAGGAAGGAATCCGGCGGTTGCGCCAGGGTCTCTATCCAGCACAGGTACTGATTCACGATTTCGATCCATGCGCTCAACTCTCGCCCCAGGCACGACATCCAATAGGCGCGCTCGCTGCCCGGTTCCTGCCAGCGCTGGGTGTCCTGCCGTTGTTGCGTGGACTGGTTCGCCATCCGCAGCCGGATGATCAGCTCATGCCCCTCGGCCTTGCCGTGCAACAGGCCCCGCAGCGCTCGGATCGGCATCGCCATCGATGTATCCTGTCCGATCTCTTCGCGCAGGACTCCCAGGGTATCGGCGATTCCGCGCACGGAGGACGGGCCCAGCAACGGGGCGCCGAGCAAATCCCGGCAGCCGCGCTCAAAGACCCACAGGCTGGCGAGAAGGTTACCGCTGTCCACGGTGGAAACGTAGCGCGGATTCAACGGATCCAGCGTCTTGGTGTCGTACCAGTTGAGAAGGTGCCCCTCGTAGCGCTCCAGGCGATCGAGCGTCGCCATGGTCTGCGTGCAGCGATGCAGGAAATCGGTGACCGTGAGGTAGCCGAAGTCCGTGCCTGCCAGCGCGGAGGTCAGCCACAGCCCGATATTCGTGGGCGAGGTCCTTTGCGCAACTTCGACGCGCAGCGCCAGTTGAGAATTATCGGGGGGCAGCCAGTTCGTCTCGGCGTTGACCAGATCGTCGAAATAGCGCCACGTGCGGCGCGCCAGACGGCGCAGGAAGCGCTTGTCCTCGGCGTTGATCCGGTCCTGTTTGAGCAGCGGAACCGGACGGCTGAGCCACCGCACCAGAGCCGGAGATGCGATCCACAGCGCAAGAAACACAGACGTGGGCGCGAACGCGTGTTCCGCATACAGGATGCCCATCAGCAGCACGGAGAGCCCGGCGATGATGAGAGTCTGGCGCAGAATGACGCGGGTATGGCGGTCCACCTGCGTGCCGGCGCTCTCCGCCGTTTGCCATTGGAGCAGGTGATGCCGGCTGACGAAGCGCCGGTAGATCACGCGCACGATGGCGTCCACCGACAGCCACGCCTGATGCGGAAGGAAGGCGATCATGACGATGGCGCGGATCAGTTCATCGGCGGCCCCATGCCAGCCACGCACGGAGCCTTGAATGTGCCGGGCGAGCCGGTCCAGCAGCGGCGCGAGCCCTGGAATCACGATCGCCAGTCCCACCATCAGGCTCCACGCACCCGGCGCGGCCGAGATCAGCCAGCCGAACAGAAGCAACAACAGCGAGGCCAGCGGCACCAGCGTGCGCCGCAAATTGTCGAAAATGCGCCACCGGTTCACCAGGGTCAGGGGATTCGGCTCGGTGCGCCCTTCCGGCGCCGGTACACGCGGAAGAATCCACGGCGCGATTTGCCAATCGCCCCGAATCCAGCGGTGCTGACGCTGGCAGTAGCTCACGTAGCTGAGGGGAAGGTTCTCGAACAACTCGATATCGCTGGCTAGCGCCACGCCCACGTGGGCGCCTTCCAACAGGTCGTGGCTAAGCAGGGTTTCCGCGGGAAAACGATCACCGACCGTCGCGCGAAACGCCCGCACATCGTAAATCGCCTTGCCGTGGAAGATCGCCTCTCCGAACAGATCCTGCTGCGCGTCGGAAACGGATCGGCAGTAGGGATCGGTTCCACTGGTGTCGGCGAACACGCGCGTGAAGCGCGTCGCCGTGGCCCCGGGCAGCGCGATGCTGACGCGCGGCTGGATGATCGTAAAGCCGCGGATGCGCGTTCGCGCAACGGGATCGATTTCCACGCGGTTCAACGGATGTGAGATGGTCTCCACCAAACGCCTCGCCGAGGTTGACGGCAGATGAGTGTCGGCATCCAGCGTAATCACATAGCGGATGGGGAGCGGTAAGCTGCCGGCTGCCTGGATCTCTTCCGGCCGTTGTCCGATAAGGGCTCCTGTTAGCAAGTTGTTGAGATCTTCGAGCTTGCCGCGCTTTCTCTCGCGCCCGATCCATAACCGCTCGCTTTCCGACCAGATACGCTGCCGATGGAACAGGAGGAATCGCCCGCCCTCCGGGAAACCGGCGGGAAAAGGATACCGCTCGTTCAGTTGATGGATTCCGTCCCGCGCCGCTTCGAACAGGGCGGCATCCGTGGAGGCTGTGGGCTCGATGGAATCCGTGAAGTCGGAAAACAGGCTGAAGAAGAGATTCTCTTCCCGGTTCGCGAGATACCGCACCTCCAGCTTTTCCATTTCCTGACGGAGCACTTCGCGGTTCGTCAGCATCATCGGCACCACCACGAGCGTGGCGCATTCACTCGGAATCCCCTCGCGGAAGTCCATCTTGGGAAGCAAATCAGGAGGCAGCAGGGAAATCACCAGCGCGTTCACGATCTGGATCGCCAACTCGCCGAGCGGGAGCAGCGCCAGCGCGCCGAGCACCGCGAGAAGAACGCGCTCATGGACCCCTTCTTCCCACGCCAGCGCCAGCGCCGGCGCCAGCAAGGAAGCAGTAAGACCGAACACTGCAGTGAGATACGCCGGCGTTGCTCGCCGTCGCAGCCAGCGGATCAACCGGATTCGAACAGGAACGCGAGCTGCCACCGAAGCTTCCAGTTCCGCGATCCCATCGGCCAATAGATAGTAGAGGGCGTGGGTGGTTTGCGCCGGACCGGGACGGGCCGCGAGCGCGGTCGCCCGCCGGGCCACATCCAGTTCGGCGACACCGCTTTCGAGAGCGACTCGCTCCACGGCCCGGCGGCTGAGGTCGCGCGTCGCGAAATCGCTATGCGCGTACACGCCGGAGGGGTCGCGGCGCAGTTCAGCGTCGACGAGACTGACCGCCTCGAATATTTTTGCGAATTCGATTCTGGAGATGGCGCGCAGGCTGCCGAACGCGTTGGCGGTGGAAATGCGCTGCGCGGCCTCATCCGAGTGTTCGTTTCTCAGTAGATCGGTGAGCGGTAACTTGCCGCGCTCTTCGATCCAGTGCTTGACCGGCCCCAGCGCACTCTCCTGATCCTGAAGCCGTTCCACCAGGGATGTGACAAAACGCGGTTGCAATGCAAACGGCTCGGTCTCCAGTCGCGCCAGCATCTCCTCGAACTCTTTCGTCCCACGGCCCATGCTGACGGCCAGGCGATTCGCCCATAGATAGGCGACTTCCCGCAGCTGTTGCGCGCCGCTGACGCGATTCGCCAGATGCGCCAGAGATTCGAACAGAGCCATGCGCAGAAGCAGGGGAAAGAACCACAGCTCCGCGATCGTCAATGGGGCTTTGGTTTGATACTGACGAAGACATTCCGCAATGTTGGTCTCGTTCAGCGCATGATCGGCGCCTTGGACGAGCCGCTCGGCGAGATCGTTTACCTCCGGAGAGGTGCGGCGCGCCCGGGGCCCCGCAAACAACTTGCGATAATTACGCGGAAGATGGCGCCGGGTTTCCGCGATCTGCGTCCGGATCAGGTACGCATTGTCCACCAGCCACTCCGCAGCCGCAGTCATCGAATGTCCCAGCCGCGCGGCTTCGAGCAAATCGCGCTTGGCGGCGTCCAGTTCGAGTTCGCATGCGCGCAATCGCACGAGGATCGAGCGCCGGGGGCTCTCCCCTGGGGATCGCTCAGATGTGGATCGGCCGGGCCCCGATCCGTCGGGCTTCGCGCTCGTTTCCGCGCATCCGCGGGCGGCGTCCTGCGGCAGCCCGCCGTCCGGCGCGACGGCTAATTCGGCTGCGGGGGATATGTTGGCGAAATCCTCGCGCAATACGAAGACCGCCGGCAGACCAACACTCTGCAATTGTTTGACAACGGCCTGGACCTTGGACGGCGAAGTCTCCGCTACGATCAGCGATTCCCCTTCCAGACGCAAAGGGGCGTAGTGGGCCTCAGCCGCGGAGTGCCGCTTCGTGCGATTTCCGGGGAACAGCCGCACGCCTTCGACGGCCGATGTGCCGATCGTCTGATATGCCTTTTCGGCATCTACCTGCTCGGAAGAATAGAAGCCGAGAATGACGCGAGATGGATCACTTTTCACGCGGAGTTCCGCAAGCTCATTCGTGGGCCTGGCGCCGAACGGCACTCGTCAGGAGACTAAGGACGAAAAGCATCGCGAAAATGAGGCTGGCTGTGTTGAGACAGAACGAGGCCAGGTGCCCCAATAGTGCTGATACACCTCCACCGAGCGACATCAACGCGAATAGAATTGTCCATCCGAGCATTTCTATACTCCTTGGCCGGATCCCTCTTCTTTTGCTTCGTTGACGGCTCCGCCGCGGCCGGAGCACAGCGAGGGCCTTCGGGTATCCAAGGGCAACCCGAATGCCAAGCCTGGGGTTCTGGTCTTCAAAAGGCCATGGCAAACCCATGCTGCCCGTTGCCCGTAAAAATGCGGGCTATTCCTTGCAAAACGCTAACCATTCATGAAGACTTCTCATCGGCAATTTCGGGATCGGATGTACAGGATTCGACTGCTTCTTATCCTTGTCTTGCCTGGTAAATTCTGCAACTCTTACGGGAGCTGACCGCGGGAAGTCACGTGACCATATATGGTCGCGGCATCGCGAGCAACCGCATGCTCATGCATGCCGCCTCAATAGGGGGTGTGGCGAGCCTCGTGCACTAAGAGAGCAGTCGCACCATTCCCTCCGTGGGTTTGGCCCTTCGACGGAGGTTGGCACATGTCCACGCAAATCCACGCGCCAGTTTTAGTTGAGGAGACACCCGGCGCAACGGATGTTGTCACGGAAATTCGGCGCGAAGCGGCGCTGCTGAAGACGGGTGCTCTGCAGAACGCGATTCTGAACAGCGCCAACTTTTCCAGCATCGCGACCGACGAGAAAGGCGTCATTCAGCTGTTCAATGTGGGAGCCGAGTGCATGCTCGGCTACACAGCCGCCGAGGTGGTGGACAAAATCACACCCGCCGACATTTCCGATCCGCAGGAAGTGATCGCGCGCGCCAAGGCATTGAGCCTCGAACTGGCAACCCCCATTACGCCCGGCTTCGAGGCACTCGTCTTCAAAGCCTCGCGTGGCATCGAAGATATTTACGAATTGACGTATATCCGTAAAGACGGGAGCCGCTTTCCGGCGGTTGTGTCGGTGACGGCGCTGCGCGACGATCCCGGCGGGATCATCGGCTATCTGTTGATCGGTACCGATAATACCGCGCGCAAACAGGTGGAAGCCGAGCAGAAGCTGCTCGACCAGCGCCTGCGCGATCAGCAGTTCTACACCCGCTCTCTTATTGAATCCAACATCGACGCGTTAATGACGACGGACCCTGCCGGCATCATTACCGACGTCAACAAGCAGATGGAAGCCCTCACCGGCTGCAGCCGCGATGAACTGATCGGCGCGCCGTTCAAGAACTACTTCACCGATCCCGAACGCGCCGAGGCCGGTATCAAGCGCGTGCTGAGCGGAAACAAGGTCACCGATTATGAACTGACTGCGCGCGCCAGGGACGGCAAGGAAACCGTGGTGTCGTACAACGCGACCACGTTTCACGATCGGGATCGGAAGCTGCAAGGTGTGTTCGCCGCGGCGCGCGACGTCACGGAACGCAAACATTTCGAGCAGACACTGCAGGAAAACAACGTAGAACTGGAAAGAGCCAAAGCGGCGGCGGAGAAAGCCAACCTTGCGAAATCGGACTTCCTTTCCAGTATGAGCCATGAGCTCCGTTCGCCGCTCAATGCGATCCTCGGCTTCGCGCAGCTCATGATTTCCGAAACTCCACCGCCCACGCCTTCTCAGCTGGCCAGCATCGATCCCATTCTCCGCGCCGGGTGGTACTTGCTGGAACTGATTAACGAAATTCTCGATCTTGCGCAGATCGAATCCGGCAGACTGGCGCTCTCGCTCGAGCCCACATCGTTGTCGGAAGTGATGCTCGAATGCCAGGGCATGATCGAGCCGCAAGGGCAAAAGCGCGGTATTGCAATGACCTTTCCCAGCTTTGCCGTCCCGTGCTTCATCGAAGCCGATCGGACCCGCTTAAAGCAGGTAATTATCAATCTGCTTTCGAACGCGATCAAATACAATCGGGCGAATGGAACGGTCGTCGTGGAGTGCAATCCGAGCGGCCCGGACCGCATCCGGATCAGCGTCAGGGATACCGGCGCGGGCTTGCCACCGGAGATGCTGACACAGCTGTTTCAGTCGTTTAATCGCCTCGGGCGGGAAACGACCGCGGAGGAAGGCACCGGCATTGGGCTCGTGATGAGCAAGCGGCTGGTGGAGTTGATGGGGGGCACCATCGCGGTGGAAAGCACCGTCGGAGTGGGCAGCGTATTCTGGTTCGAACTCAACGTGGCGGCCGCACCGGGCCTGGGCGTGGAGCCTGCCGAATCCGCGGCCATGGTCCACACGCAGGTTCGGCATGGCATGCCGCTGCGAACGCTGCTTTATGTGGAGGACAATCCGGCCAACCTGCAATTGGTCGAGCAACTCATCGCGCGGCGCGCTGACTTGCGCCTGCTGGGGGCGCGAGACGGAATCGTAGGAATTCAGTTAGCACGCGACCACCAGCCGGAGGTGATCCTGATGGACATCAACCTTCCCGGCCTGAGCGGCATCGAAGCGTTAAGAATCCTTCGTGAAGATCCCGCCACGGCGCACATCCCCGTGGTTGCGCTCAGCGCGAATGCGATGCCCCGCGATATCGAGAAAGGCTTGCAAGCAGGCTTCTTCCGTTATCTGACCAAACCCATCAAGATCACGGAGTTTATGCAGACGCTTGATCTCGCGCTGGAATTCGCCGAGCAGACCAGCGGGCAAGCCCAATGAGTCGGGACGAAGCTCATGGTTAGCTCAGCTGAAATTCAGAACGCGAAAATCCTCGTGGTTGACGATCAAGAAGCAAACGTTCGTCTGCTGGAGGGCATGTTGCGGGTGGCTGGCTACACTTCCGTAGAGTCCACGATGGATCCGAGCACAGTCTGCGATCTTTATCGCCAGAACCGTCACAGCCTGATCCTGCTTGATCTGCAAATGCCTGGCATGGACGGATTCCAGGTGATGCAGGGCCTGCAGGACATCGAGGGAGACGGCTATCTCCCGGTCCTCGTGATCACCGCGCAGCCCGGCCACAAGCTGCACGCACTTGAAGCCGGCGCCAAGGATTTTGTAAGTAAGCCGTTTGATATGGCCGAACTGCGCGCGCGTGTTCACAACATCCTGGAAGTGCGGCTCTTGCATCAGAAAACCCGGGATTACAGCCGCGCTTTGGAGGAAACAGTACGGGAACTGGAGACCAGCCGCGAGGTGATTCGCCTTAAAAACCTGGAGGAGCAGAAGCGCAGTGAAGCCGAATTATCCCTGGCGCAGCAAACTCAGGAAAGCTTGCTGCCGCGTTCGCTGCCCCAGTTTGAGACTTTTCACGTCCACGCTTTTAATAGCCCCACGCGCTACGTGGGAGGGGACTTCTACGATTTCCTGAAATTGAGCTCGGGCGACTGGGTGGGTGTGCTGGCGGATGTATCCGGCAAAGGGATTCCCGCGGCTCTCCTCAGTTCGATGATCTTGGGCGCTCTCAATATGGACTTGCGCTCTGGTACGCAACCGCAGGAAGTCTTGAACCGCATTAACCATCTCCTTTGCGAAAAATCCCTCCCTTTTCAGTTCGTCACGCTCTTTCTCTTCTTGCTGAACCCGCACGGCGACGGTCAATTCATCAGTGCTGCACACAACATTGCGTATCTGTTCCGCTCCGCCACCGGAAAGATCGAATGCCTGGCTCCGGACGCGTTTGCGCTGGGGATGTTCGATGTCGCCTCCTATCAATCTCGCCCGCTTCATCTCGGCAAGGGCGACATTCTGGTGGTTTATTCCGACGGTCTTACGGACGCGCAAAACCAGCAGGAAGAAATGTTCGGAGAGGCAAGACTCCTGGAAATCATTCGTGACGCGGCTCCCTCGGGAAGCTTCGCGCTGGAACAGAGGCTCTTAGGAGCGATCGAAGAGTTCACGCAAGGCACGCCGCAAACGGACGACATTACCCTGCTGGTCGTTGAAAAGTCTGCGTAGGAAAAACTTTGCGTCCGGGCAGTTGCGCTATTTGCGCTGGAAGGCGAGTTCGATCGGTTTGCGGCCCGGCCTCTCGACGTTGACCATCATGACGCCATCCGCGCCCAGGTTATAACGTTCGACCGTGACCGCGCCGTCCAGCGTGGTCGTCACCTTCAAGACGTCGTGAGCCCACTGAGTCTTGCTCTTGAGATCTTTGCCGGAGTGAATCGTGGCGCCGTTATTGGCGTCGGTGACATCGCTGTAGAAGTAGGTTTCGCCGGCCCCTTCGTATGCAAAGCTGCGCTCGACGATGATAACGCGGTCCTGAGACCTGATTGTCACCGTGCCGGTTTGGACCACGGGCTGGCCCGCAAAATCACTTTTTGCGGGCACCAGTGTCCAGGTCCCGTTCAGGGCGCTGTGATCGCGCCCAAATATGCGGAACGCGAAGAGGAGGGTCGTGAAGACCACTCCCGTAAGTTGAGTCGTCGCAGACTTTGTCATGATTTCCCTCCAGAAGCGTCGCTTCCATCGGATTGCGTTGCCACGTGCGGAAGGCGCCTGGTCCGATCCCCGGCGCCTCCAGCCAACCCACGGGAATGTTTCCCCCATCACAACTGAGCGCCAGAATGCGCGCGTTTACCATCCGCCTACGAAAGCCGCCATTAGCGATCGCGCCGGGCTGAGTCGCGATACAAAGCGTGCTCCAACTTCTGCGCCGCTGCGGGAGTTTTGAAGTCCCCCTCCAGAATTTCGTGATTCGTTGCGTCGTGGCCATAAAGTTCGCGATTGGTCTCTCCATCCGGACGCAGCGTCGCGCCCGTCAGCGCGATGCCGGCGAATAGCCCGTGCGTTCGGGAATAGGATAAGATCTCTGCGTTCAGCATCGTGTCGGTTTGGGCGCTTGCATCACGGCCAATCGGTCCCGCCGCGACGGACGCGTCTCCGCCCAGCGTGAACTTATCGGACATGAGATGCCTCATTCCGCCCTCATTCATGACCAGCAGCACCACGTCGGTCTCCGAAGCGCCGATCTGAAAGCCGAAGCTGCCGCCTTCCATGCGCATCGCGGCTGGAGCGCTCCATCCGTTGTGGCGGCGACAGACTGCGAATCCGCGGCCATACTCGGCGCCGAAGACGAATCCCGCCTTCTTCATGCCCGGGACGACCACGATACAGTGCGCCTTGTCGAGCAGTTCTTGGGGAATCCCCTTATCGGAAGCCCTCAGCGAATCGGTCAGCGCATCGGCGGAAGCTTCCAGCCTATCGTCAACCTTGATTTCTCTGTCCGCCGCGAAAGCGACGGTACTCATGGAACCGGCAATTGCCAAAATGGCTAAGTGTGTTTTACGCATACCATATCTCCTCTTCGTCTTCCTTGAAGAGCACCGGGGCCTCCAATGCGCCGAGGGTCACATCCCGGTAATAATCTTTGGGGAGATGACCTTGTTGTCGCACTCCGGCAGTCGGCGAGATCAGACGAGCAGTTACGCTCATTCTCACGAGAACGCAGACGGAAATGCTTAAGATTCATGGCGGGGTTCCTTTCACTCGGAGGCAATCGTGTCCACGCTGGCCGCGCTGTTCAACCCAATTCGCTATCGAGTGGCCGTGTCCTCATTTGAGGCGCAAAAGTTCCATTCGAACGGCGCGGCAGAGAGCCGCCGAGGTCCGCGAGGCCAGTTTCACTGACCATATCCTGCCGAATGACTGCGGGTGGTCACTTACTCACGGGCCAACGCGCGGCAATAGCGCATGGGGCTCGCCAAGTTCCGAGTCATACGGCTTGATCGGAGTGGATGTTAGCAAATGTTTGCACGCGCGCAAGCCTGAAAATACGGAAATCTTTGAAACGGAAAGGAAGAAGTTGGCGGGGACGACGGAGCTCGAACCCGCCGAGTGCAAGCGAGGAAGCTGCTTTTGTTCGTTTGCCGCCCCAAAAAGCGGAGACGCTCTCCCGGCGAACGGGGTCGGGATGACGCTCCAAGGAGTCACTCGGAACACGCATGTCGGTCGCTAACGAGCCGTTTGCTTGCGGGTATTTCGCCGACTGGTGTAAACTCCCAGTGGCGCTGAAAGACCGAGCGTCAGGCCAAGGAGGTTTATGCCTATTCGAAAGTCCCTCTCGCGAATCGCTGTCGTGTTTGCGGCAGTTGCCGGGGCCGTCATGGCCCAGCAGGTTCCCGGGCCCGCCGATCGGGTCAGCGGCACCGGGAAAGAGCCGCCCTTCGGTTTCGACGTGCCGCAGGACCATCGCCCGGGCCTGTTTTATCGCGAGGATTTCAAGGGGCCTCCGAAGGGGATTCACGAAATGCCGGTTACGCAGGCGTTCATCGCGAATCCGAACTTGGAATTGAAGCTGTACGGGCCGGGCGGCATCCACGTCCAGATCGATCATCACGAGGGCGAGCCCAAGGACGATCCCGATTTCCTGTGGAGCGGCATCACTCCGGCGCCCTGGGCCGTCGCGTTCCGGCACCGCGAAAGCAACGTCGATCTTTCGGGACTCGCCCGGATCCGGTGGCGGACACAACAGACTGGTTTTCACGCTTTGCATCCCATCGTGAAGCTGTCGAACGGACGCTGGCTGATCGGCGAATATGCCGAAGGCTGGACGCCGGACTGGCACGAAGCGGAGTTCTGGCCGGCGTGGATTCGCTGGCGCCAGCTGGATATCGATAAAGTGGTCGAAATGGCCACCGGCACGCCCTACGAGAACGGCCGCTGGGAGCTGAATCCCGATCTGAGCAACGTGGAAGAGTTCGGTTTCACCGACATGATGGCCGGGAGCGGGCATGGGCAAGGCGGATGGTCGCGCATCGACTGGATCGAAGTGTACGGAAAGCCGGTGAAGCGCGGAGCGGTCCGTTCGGCGGTAACGAAATAGGATCTTCGCGTTGGCAGCCATAGAAATCCGGCCTGCGACCGGGCAGGACGTCGCAGTCGTCCTGCAGATGATTCGCGATCTGGCCGAGTACGAAAAGCTGACGCATGTGGTCGTCGCGACAGAGGATAAGATTCGCGCGACTTTACTCGGCGAAAATCCAGCAGCCGACGTGCTGCTCGCCTTTCAGGGAGCGGAGTGCATCGGGTTCGCCGTGTTCTTCGCTACCTACTCGACGTTTCTGGCGCAGCCCGGCATTTTTCTCGAAGATATTTTCGTGAAGCCGCACGCGCGCGGCCAAGGCGCTGGATTGGCCTTGCTGAAACGTGTCGCCGAGATCGCGCGGGAACGCGGCTGCGGACGCGTGGAGTGGGAAGTGCTCGACTGGAACCAGCCGTCCATCGAGTTCTATCGGAAGCTCGGCGCTACCCCGGTTGAAGGTTGGACCAAGTACCGGCTCGCGGACGACGCGCTCGGGCGTCTGTGAAGGTGCCTCGGGCGGCGCGGCCGCCCTTGTTAGAACCGTGATGCGGGCTAGCTGGTCACGATCTTCGGCATGGTCAGGAACGAATGCATCGCATGCCAGAACAATTGCCGGTTGAGACCTTGCACCACCGAATGTGCCATGCCCGGAAGGATGATGAACTGGCGGTCGCCGCTCGGTAATTGCTTAAAGAAATCCTGCAGATCGTCGACCGTCGCGATCCCATCGTACTCCCCGCGAATCAAGAGCACCGGCGAGGCCACCTTTTTCGGATCGACCAGCGGCAGATTCGCAGTCATATCCAGGTACGTGCCCGTCGGCACTTGATCCCCGAACTTCAATTCCTCGTCGGCGAGGAAATCGCCGATGGCGGGATCGCTGGTGCCGGGTTTATCGCGCGTGAAGATGCTCTGGATCATTTTGCGATCACGGAGGCGTCGATTGTGCGTGCGGTAATATTCGAGTCCCTTTGCGCGCTCGGTGAGCGTGGGCGAATTATCGCCTTTATAGGTGAAGGCCCCCAGGATCAGGCGATCGACGCGATCGGGCCGGGCCATGGCGTAGGCGCCCGCTCGGATCGCGCCCGACGATTCCCCCATCATATGAACCTTCTGCGCGCCCGTTTCCTTGGCGATCAGTTCGATGCCGGCTTTCAGATCTTCGACGCCGCTGGCGATATCGGAATTGCCGCTGGTCTGGCTGGAATGACCGTAGTTTTCGTGATCCATGGTCCACACATCGTAGCCGTACTGCGCGAAGACGTTCATCACGGAATATTCGCCCTTGCCGGGTGTTGCGAGATCGAAGCTCGAACGCGCCGAGTTCGACGAACCGTGAACCAGCATCAGCACCGGCAGCGGAGTTTCGCCCGCCTTGGGAGCTCCCATGCGCTTGCGGAACATGTAGAGGTTGACATTGCCCGTGGGGCCGGTCTTGTGCGCCCAATATTCATTGCTCCAAACTTTTCCCGGAGCGGAGGACGTCTTGGTGCGCGAAGCGGCAGCGGCCGCCGCGGGCATGGCGAGCGCCGCGGCTACGAGACTGCGCCGCGATACTCGGTTCTTCTGCGTTTGCTCTTTCATGAGGACCTCTTTCGCACATTTCTTCCAGCGTTCCAGCTTCAAATTTAGCCTAGCATCCGAATTATAGTCCTCCGGAAACAGCGCTGCGGAAGGGCGAACTTTTTCTCATGAAGATCCAAAACTTGTGTGTAGAAAAGTGATCCGCACAGAGGGCTATGCTATTCTGGTTGCTGACCTGACACACTGCGGGGACGTAGTTCAGTTGGTTAGAACGCCGGCCTGTCACGTCGGAGGTCGCGGGTTCGAGCCCCGTCGTCCCCGCCATTTCACTTGAGTCTTTCCCGTTTCCCTCCCGTCCGGGCTCGCGGTGTCTTATAATGATTCCCGGCCCCGCACTTATCATTTCGGGCCGCTGCGAGGAGATCTAGACCATGAATCGACGGACCTTTATAAGCAACAGCGCGTTGACAGCAGCTATCGTCTCCAGGGGCGGGATGCCGATCGCCCAGGCCGCGAAGGTGAGCGGCGGCGGGAGCCCCATCGTCGAAACGACCGGCGGCAAAGTCCGCGGCGTGCAAAGCGGCAAGGTTTTCTCGTTCAAGGGCGTGCATTACGGCGCGATCACCACGGGCAAGATGCGCTTCATGCCTCCCGCCAAGGTCGAGCCGTGGACCGGCGTGAAGGACGCGCTCGATATCGGCCAGCGCGCGCCGCAGCTCCCTGGGAATCTGGTTCCCGAATACTCCGTCATGGAACGCACCGAGCCCATGGGCGGCGATTGCCTGTGCGTCAACGTGTTCACCACGGGGATCAAGGACGGGCGCAAGCGCCCCGTGATGTTCTGGCTGCACGGCGGCGGATTCTCGGCGGGGTCGGGCGGCGGCAATGTCCTCTATGACGGCAGCAATCTCGCGCTGAAGCACGACGTCGTCGTGGTCACGGTCAATCACAGGCTGAACGTTTTCGGATTTATGTATCTGGCCGATATCGGCGGCGAGCGTTTCGCGCAGGCCAGCAACGCCGGCATGCTGGACGTGGTTCTCGCGCTCGAATGGGTCCGCGACAACGCGGCGACGTTCGGAGGCGACCCCGGCAACGTCACGATCTTCGGGCAATCCGGCGGCGGCAGCAAGGTCAGCACTCTGCTTGGAATGCCCGCTGCAAAAGGTCTGTTCCATCGCGCCATCGCCATGAGCGGATCGCAGGTCACCTCCATTCCGCGCGACGAAGCGACGAAGGCCGCCGAGGCGGTGATGAAGAAACTGGAGATTAAGGATGTCGCCGATTTGCAAACCGTCCCCATGCTGAAGCTGCTCGCGCTGACGCGTCCGGGGGGGATCGGGATGCCGTGGCGTCTGGGTCCCGTGGTCGACGGGCGCACGCTGCCTGCCCATGTGTTCGAGCCCAAGGCGACGACGATTTCCGAAGACGTTCCGCTGATGATCGGATCGACGGAAACGGAAGTCACCTGGAACGCTCAGCAGCAGTACGATCCCATGGACGACGCGGCACTGCGCGCCAATCTGATGCAGGCGCTGCGCGTCAATGCCGCGGGCGCCGACAAAGTCGTCGCCGTGTATAAGAAGAATCGCCCGATGGCGAGCAATCTGGATATTTATCTTCTGGCGGACACCGACGCCTCCAACTTCCGGACGGGAACCGACACGGAAGCCATGCGCAAGGCCGAGCTCGGCAAAGGCGCCGTGTACAAATACTACTTCCAGAAGTACTCGCCGGTGCGCGATGGCATGCTGCGCTGCATGCACACGATGGACATTCCCTATGTGTTCGATAACGTCGATGTGGCGAAGACGGAAATCGGAAGTGGGCCGGAACGCCAGCCGCTGGCCGATAAGATGTCTTCGGCATGGGTAGCTTTCGCGCGAACTGGGAATCCGAACCATAAGGGCATTCCGAACTGGTCGCCCTATACTCCCTCGCAGCGAGCCACGATGGTGTGGAACGTCGAGTGTAAGGTGGTCAACGATCCTTTCAGGGAAGAGAAGGACGCGATCGCGGAGGCTCAGGCGGCGTCGAAGAAGGCGTAGCTCGTCGCGAACGCTGAATGGGTTTGTGGGGCAGCTCCTTGAGCTGCGCGACGGTTCTTAGCCGTCGCTGTTCGTGGTCGCATCGGCAAGGCCGGCTGAGAGCCGGCCGCAGGCCGAGGGCCTGCCCCACATCGAAGGACTCGATCGCGGAAGCTCAGGCGGCGTCGAAGAAGGCTTAGCTGTTCGCCGAGCCGCGCGCACGTGGCGCGGACTGCCAGGTCCGCTGAGTCGAGAGCCATCTCGACTCTACCGCTTACCGACGTCCCGCCACGCTTCTGCTGTTTCCTGTGGGGCGGCCAGCTATAATTCAGTCGTATGCTCAGGGCCATCGAGAAATGCACCATATCGGACCTTAAGGACCTCGACCACCCATTGACCGCGCATATGTACATGCGCGCCATCTGGGGAGGCGAAAACCGCGACCCGAGGCTCGTGAAGATCGAACGTAACTTCGTCCGCCTCGTCGCCAAGGCCATAAGCGCATACAAGAGAGCTGGCGAGGCAGTGCGACGACAAATTCCGGCGGTGACGAATCAAAAGGGCGGGCAGCTCGAACTTACGATCTTCGACTTCACCGATCACTTCGAGGACTGCGTTATTTCGTTGCGGCGGGTCCTTGAGTTTGTGGACGCGGGAAACGTGCCGATCTCAAGAACCGCCCGGCGCAGTATCGAAGCCTACAGCAAAGGCGCAACGAGTCTTCGAAACAGCATAGTTCACATCGCCGGAGCGATCCAGTCGGACGAAATTAAGGACGGAGAGTTCCTAGTGCTGACTCTCAACGCGAGCGGGGAGGGGGCTGCGTTTGGTCCGTTAGAAGTTAAGTTTGCGGATCTGGAATTCGTACTACGCCACCTCTACAAGGCGGCGATGGATATGCAGTTTGAGCCAATGCCCAACTTGAAAACACCCGAACAGTGGGCGCAGGAATCGGAAAAAGCGAATGAGACGTACGAAAAAGCAGGCGCAATAAGTGAGGGCACTCCGCCTGATTCTCGATCTCCCATCGTTTGAGAAATCCGCGCGGTGCCTCTGTGGTTCGTTAGCCGACTCCCTGCAGTTCGACGTAGGTTACGGCCGTATGAGGCTCGGGGATCGGCTCGCCATCTTCCCGCAATCCTTCGAGGTGCAGTTCGATGGCTTCGCGAATGTTGCGCTCGATTTCCTGCACAGTCCGGCCAGTGGTGATGCATCCGGGGAGATCGGGGACGTAGGCGGAAAGATTGTTCTCGCCCTGTTCAATGACAATCGCGTACTTCCTCATAGTTTGCCCCTTTATCGTTTGCCCTTCAGGCCGGCCTGAGTCAGAACACTCTTCAGCGTATCAGGGTGAACGTCGTCGCCGAAGTGGCCTGGCACTGTTACCCGTCCCTTTTTCACTTCGTGCTTATATTGCCGGTGGCTTCCGCGCGTGCTGACGTTGCTTCCAGCCGTCGCTCTCGATCAGTTTGATCAGATCCCTTACCTTCACTGAAATCCCACGTTAAGCTCTGACCAACGCCGCGAGCGTCCGCACGTCGCGGATTTCTTCGAATTTGCGCACCGTCGCGATAATGGTTTTGATTTTCTCCGACGGCCACTTCGCGAAGCTCGCGCAATCCTCGAACTTAGCGGCGACGTCGTCGAAGCTCATGGGATACATCGGGCTACCCTTGCCGAAATCGGCGCGGCCGGAGATCGTGCGGCCGTCTTTGAGGTTCAGATCAAGGATGGTCGTCATCTTGTTATAGCCCGCCGCTTCCGCGATGGGATTCACGCCAAAGTGGACGCGCTGGATCATCGCCTGAATCTCCGGACGGCGAACTACTTCGTCGCGGAACTGATTCAATCCGGCCTTTCCGTACACCAGCAGCGAGGACATGCAGAATTCCATGCTGAACTTGCCTTGCAGAGCGTCGGTGGGCTTGTGATGGATCAGCGCCGTCGGCATGTACTGATTCGTGCCGACGTCCAGACGTTCGACCATTTCCGGCTTGATATTGTTTTCACGAATCATGCGCTCGAGCTCCGTCATGCCCGGATGCGTCAGCGACCCGGAGGGAAACGGCTTGATCGAAACGCCCGGAGACGCAAACGTCCACGGCTTACCGAGCGTGATGGCCGACGCGTCGTAGCCTCCGCCCGCCGCGCGGAAGAATCCGCTGGGAGCTTCGAGAATCCGTTCGCTGACGGTCCAGCCGCGCATCACGAGGTCCGCCGCCACGACGCCCGATTCGGCGGCGCGGCCGGCATGGAAAGGCTTGGTCATTGTCCCGAAATTTTCGCGTAAGCCTGCCGCCTGGCTCGCGGCCAGACCGAGCGCGCGGGCCATCGCGTGCTCGTCCGCACCGTTGAGTTTCATGACCGCCGAGGCTGACCCGAAAGTTCCGACGGTGCCCGTGGAATGGAAGCCCTCTTCATAATGTCTCGGGAAGATGGCCTCGGAAATTTTGGTCTCCACTTCCACGCCGACCTGATAAGCGAGCATCAGATCGCGCCCGGAGACGCCTTTGCTTTCGGCGACGGCGAGCGCCGCGGAAAAACACGGCGCGGTGGGATGCGTCAGTAACCCATAGACGCGATCCGGCGCGACGGCGAGCTGCGTATCGTCGTAATCTTCCGAGTGGATGCCAATCCCGTTGGCGAAGGCCGCGAACTGCGCCGGCACTTTCATCGACGTCCCGATCACGGTCGATTCGTTGTTGCCGAACTTCATCGATTCCAGATAGCTTTTGACGATCTTGCCGGAATCGTCCACGGGTCCGACGAGCGCGAGGCCGAGGGCGTCGAGAATCGATTTCTTGCCGAGCTCGATGACGTTGGCAGGGATATCCTCGTAACGGGTGCGCACGGCGAACTCGGCCACCTGGCGGGTCACGCCTTCGTTGCCCGTCATACCACTAGACTTCTTTGGAGAGGCGCCGCTGGCGCCTTCCGGCGCCGAGCGGGCCTTGATTCTGGCCGGCGGCGAGCGCCGCGGCCGTGCTCGATCCCAATGCGGCCATCTGAGCCATTTGTCTGCGCGTGAGTTTCATTGTCATCACCTGATCAACTGTAGTTTGCCACGAACCTCCTTGAAGATGGATTACGCAGTGCAGCATCCTACGCTAAAATCGGGTTAACCCGTGCCGGCGCTCCATGCATCTGCCGTTTCACTAGCCGCCCAACCGGCCGTGCGGGCGTGTCTCGACTGGTTCCGGCGCGAGCGGGCGTGGATCAACGAACAACACCTAAAGCTGTGCCGCATCCCGTCCGCTACGTTTTTCGAACAAAAACGCGGGGAATGGATGGCCGAGCAGTTCCGTGCGCTCGGTTGGGAATCGAAGATCGACCGCGGCGGAAACACGATTGCTTATCTGAAGGGCCCTCATCCGAAAGGGTCCGCGGAAGGGCCGCATGTGGCGGTGACGGCGCATCTCGATACCGTTTTCGCGCCCCGGGCCCCCGAAGACATCAAAATCGTCGAAGGAAGATTTGTCGGGCCTGGAGTCGCCGATAACGGCGCTGGATTAGCCGCGCTGCTGGCTTTGGCTGCGGCGTGGAGGGCCGAGCCCCCTTTGGAATCGCCGGCTGCATGGCCGCTGCTGGTCGCGAACGTGGGCGAGGAAGGCGAAGGCAATCTGAACGGCATGCGCTACTTCTGCCGTAACGCCAATGCCGCGAAATTGCGCGCCCTTTTGGTGCTGGACGGCCCCGACGCCGAACACATCACGTCCCGGGCGCTCGCGAGCCGCCGCTTCGAGGTCACGCATCACGGGTCCGGGCGGCCACAGCTGGAGGGATTACGGGACGGCCAACCCGGTTCACGCCATCAGCCGCGCGATCACGCTGTTCACCGACAAGGCCATCGAGGAGACCGTCAAGGAACCACGCACCAGCTTTAATTTCGGCATCGTGGAAGGCGGATCGAGCATTAACTCGATTCCGAGCGAGGCGCGCACGAAGATCGATCTACGATCCGAGGACAACGGGCGGATCGACCGGCTGGTGGCGCAACTGACGGCGGCGGTGGAGCGCGCGGTAGAAATCGAGAACAGCATGAGCAGCGGCGGCCGGGCGGTCGCGCGCATCCGGGAGATCGGGTCGCGTCCGAGCGGCGCGCTTCCCGACGACGCTCCGCTGCTGGAGTGCGTCCGGGCCGTGGACGCGCACCTCGGCATCCGCAGCTATCTGGATTGTTCGTCCACGGACGCGAACGTGCCTTTGTCGATGCGCCTTCCGGCGTTGTCCATCGGCGCAGGCGGGTCAGGCGGCGGCGCTCACACCAGCGGCGAATGGTATTCCCCCGAAGGCCGCGAAATCGGCCTGCAACGGATTCTGTTGATTTTGTGCCTGCTGCTGACGGGCGAGTAGCCGCCGCGTGTTGGCTTTCTTCCCGGGAGCGGCAACCCGTCTGTAACTTGGCGCGTCTGAACGTATAATGAAAATGCACCGTATTGTCCCGGACGAGGCCGGATTATGAAGTTGCTTGACACGAAGTTGCTTGCAAAGATGCGCCAGCAAAAACTGCTCTCCACCACCCTGCTCTTGCTGACCCTGTCGATCGGCATCGTGATTGGGACCTTGATCAACACAGGTGTGCACGCGCAGCACGGCCAGAACGCCGCGCCCGACGCCACGCCGCTGACGATTCCGAAGGCCGTCTCCCTGGGTAACGAAATCACGAAGCTGGCGAAGACGCTGGAACCGAGCGTGGTCAATATCACGGCGGATTTCACGCCCAAAGTCGCGGCCAAGGGCAAGCGAGAGCCGGACGACGATCAGGCCGAGGATCCGAGCGACCTGTTCCGGCGCTTCTTCGGCGGGCAGGGCGGGGGCGATGTCGCGCCGCCCAATCAGCGCCGGGAGCAATCGGGCAGCGGTTTCATCGTCGATAAGAACGGCTATATCGTCACCAATAATCACGTCGTGGACGGCGTCGACCGCATCCGCGTGAAGCTTCATGGCGACGAGACGGAATACCGCGCGAAGCTGATCGGCACGGATCGCGAGACCGATGTCGCCGTGATCAAGATCGACGCGAGGCATCCGCTGGTTCCCGTGACGATCGCCAATTCCGACAGCGTGCAGGTGGGCGAAGAGGCGGTCGCGATCGGATCCCCGTTCGGGCTGGAGGCGACGGTGACGGCGGGGATCGTCAGCGCGACCGGCCGCGACATCGGCGCGCAGCAGTTTCAGAGATTCATCCAGACCGACGCCGCGATCAATCCTGGAAACAGCGGCGGTCCGCTGCTGAATATTCGCGGCGAGGTGATCGGCGTCAACACCATGATCGCCACGCAGAGCGGGGGTTATCAGGGCGTTGGATTCGCGCTGCCCATCAACATGGTGGTGAGGGTTTATAACGACATCATCAAGGAAGGCCGCGTGACCCGCGGCTCGATCGGCGTTTCCTGGGACAAGAACACCAAGTCCGAAACCCTTCGGGCGCTGGGGGTGGATCACGGTGTGCTGGTCGGCGATGTTCGCAAAGACGGTCCCGCCGACAAGGCGGGAATCAAGCCGACGGACATTATTCTGTCCATTAACGGGCTGAATGTGAAGGACGGCGACGACCTTGTGGCGCGCGTCGCGGATATGCCGGTAGGCACCCAGGCCGCGCTCACCGTTGACCGCAACGGCAAAAAGATGGACTTCAAGCTGACCATTCAGGATCGCACCAAGGTCTTTTCCGACGACCCGCGGGTGGTCGGAGAAAACGGGCTTCCGAGTTCGGGATCGGATGCGCCGCAAGCCTCGCAGGTGCGCTTCGGCATCAGCATCCGGCCGGCCAGCGACGAGGAGAAGGACGCGGCTCCCGAAAAGCGCGGCGTCGTCGTCACGCGCGTGGAGCCGGGCTCCTTTGCCGACGATATCGGGATGATGGAACGGGACATGATCATCGCCATTAACCGCGAGCCGGTGGGTTCGGTGGAAGACATTCGCAAGATCCAGCAAACCTTGAAGGCCGGGGACCCCGTGGCGTTTCGTATTGTGCGCACACCGCAAGGCGGGCGCGGGCGCGCCTCCGGGACCGGACCCCGTAGCGTGACGCTGTTCCTCAGCGGGACGTTGCCCAATTGATGGCCGACTGACGGACCAACTTACGCCCAACGAAGGAGCCTCTAGCGAGTGTGGGGAGTTAGGATTTTCGCGGCGGCGCTCGTTTCGGCCTCTTTGGGAATCGGGCAGACAGCGAACAGAACCGTCGTTTCGCCGCCGCCGGCCGATTCCGTGAAGAGCCACGCGACGGCGCACAAGACGAAGGACAGATCCGGGACAACGAAGTCGACGGCCGTTGCGGCTAAGGGGACGGCCGCTTCGACCAAAGTGAATGCCGCTCCCGGCAAGTCGCGCGCCCCCTACGCCAAGCCGCTGGCAGCGAAGTCGTCGAACGCAAAGGCGGTTTCCGCGAAGGCAAACTCAGTTTCTACGAAGACCGGTGGCGCCAAATCGGCCGGCACAAAATCGGTGTCAGGGGCCGCAAAGCAGGACGTGCGGATGGCGAACGCCGGCGCGAAAGGGCCGTCCAAACGCGTGGCAACAAAAGTCACACCACGCTACACGCAGCACGTGAGCCAGCAACAGCCCACCTCCGATCGCTACCGCGAGATCCAGCAGGCGCTCGCCGACAAGGGCTATTTCCACGGCTCCGTGGATGGGACGTGGGGAGCGGATTCCATGGACGCACTGAAGCGCTTCCAGACGGATCAGAATGTGGACGCGGACGGGAAATTGAGCGCGCTGTCGCTCATTGCGCTGGGATTGGGGCCGAGACGTGAGAGTGCCGCTTCTAAACCGCCCCCCTCGTTCGAAAAAGGCAGCGGTGAAATACCTCCACAACCCGCGCCCGAACCCGTGCAGACGGCGCCCTTAGCGCTACCGTAACGCCGTACTTCCCGGCTGGCGATGTGTAGCGGGCCGCAGGGCTTTTTACCGGTGTTCGCGCAATTTTGATCGCGCTCGTTTCCCGGGGCGTCGCCATCCGTGGCGACGCGGCACAAAAGTGCGTGCGCCACGCCTCTCCAAACTGAGGAAGATGGCTTCTACGATTTCGCGAAATACAACGACGCCGCGCGCTCCAACTCCGGTTTAGTCATCAGTGGCGGGCGATTTTCGTATCGCCCGATGGAATTCAAGATGTTGCAGATATCGGCGGGATAGCAGGCGCGCAGTTCGGTGCGGCCTTCGCGCAGGCACAGCTTGCGGAGATATTCGGCGCTATCGGGTTCGGCGGGCATGTTCTTGCCCTTCACGACGCGGTCGAAGATCTGATCGAAGGTGTGGGCATCGACCGCCTCCACATAAATCTTGTTGTGGATTCGGCGGAGAAAAGCTTCATCGGCAAGGTCGGAGGGCTCCAGGTTGGTGGAGAACACCACCATCGTTTCGAATGGAATCTGAAACTTTACGCCGTAGCGCAGCGTGAGGTAGTCCACGCGACGATCGAGCGGCACAATCCAGCGGTTTAACAGATCGCGCGGCGACATCAACTGGCGTCCGAAGTCGTCGATGATCAGGATGCCGTTGGTGGCCTTCATTTGCAAGGGAGCCGCGTAAATGCCGGAGGATTCGTCGAGCCGCAGTTCCAGCATGCTGGGGATCAGCTCGCCGCCGACCACGATGCAAGGGCGCTTGCAAACGATCCAGCGCGGGTCCATATCCGCGTCGTCATGTTCCAGCGGCTGATGCACCACGGGATCGTAGAGACTGATGATCTGGTTGTCGACTTCCACGGCGTGGGGAATCAGCACGGCGTCGCGATAGACACGCAGCATCCGCTCAGCGAGGCTGGTTTTCCCGTTGCCGGTGGGGCCGTACACGAAAATGGAACTCTGCGAAATAATGGCCGGTCCCAGGGAATCCAGCATGCGGTCCGTCACAATGAGATCGGAGAAGGCCTCGCGCAGCGACTGGCGATCGACGTTCACCTTGGCGGCTTGCGCTTTTACGGCGGCCTGGTAATCCTTCAGCGAAACCGGGCACGCGCCCGCGTATTGCGAAACCTGAAAACGCTCGCTCGCTAACTGCTTGCCGGCCACCGACAGGCTGAAGTTGTAATCGTTGCCGGTCATGCCTTTGACGTCCACCAGTTGCTGCTGGCGCATATGCTTAAAGGCGCGATCGATCACCGGCACCGACATTCGCAGCGCACGGCTGAGACTGGCAAGGTTGCTGTGCCCTTCGATCACCATGCGGCGGAGCACCAAGTCCAGCACGAGAGATTCCGGGACGCCGAGATCGGCAATATTTTGAGGAATCGGCGGGCAAAAAGCCGTTTGGATCGGCGCGTAGGTAGTCATGGGCGTGTGGAGAATCCCTTCCACGCGACCTATCGGCGGAAAAAGTCCGGGAGTTTAATCTCCCTCTTCGGGCTAATGAACGGGACGTGCCACGGGTTCGGAGGCGGCGCGGAACGGAACGTGAAACTTGCGCGCGATCTCGGGCCAGAACTCGCGCAGGACGTCGAAGCCGGTATCTTGTAAGATGTTCCAGCCCACCTGTGAGGCGATGGAGCCGGGACCGTGTGTCGTACCGGGATGATAAAGGTCGCTCAGAAGCACGCCGGAAGTGGTGCCGGCCCATTCCGAGATGTTGGGCATCCGGCCGCCGCTATCGCGATGCGCCACGACCGCATGTTCGAGCGCGTGCAGCAGGCGGTGGCCTCCGCTGCCGCGGCCCAGCCGGTAATACCGTGGATCCTCGGAAAGCATGGTCGGGAATAGAAACTCAGAAAAGAAACGTCCCGACGCGTCGCTCGCCTCATTGGCCCCGAGCCGCTTGCCGTAGCCCTGCATACCTTGTCCGAAGCGAGATTCGCTGTTCTCAGCCTGGTCCACTCCGGAGTTGAATGCGACACTGAGCACTGTAATCGGATCGATAGTGTCCTGCACGAACAGGATAAATTTGTCCTTCACTCCGAGCGAGCACAGCATTTGGCCCGGCTTATAGTTGGGCTGGTGCACGGACGTCCGGTCGAGCTTTGCGCCCAGTGTGCCGACCACCTTCGCTAAGGGACCGTTGTAGTCCTGCCAGCGGACCATGGGCGGAGGCTCCAGGCACACGGAGCCGCTGGCGCCGGTCGCGCTTTTGGCCTGTTCCTGCTGCCGGGTGGTCGGTTCCTGCGACCAAGCGGGCGCGCACAAGAGCGCCATCAATGCCACCGATGAGGCAATCGAGCAGGCGAGGAGGGCGAAGCCCGGTGGCGATCGATGTCCCGCAGCGGGAGCTGACGCTGTCAACCAGCGCACAAGGTTGCGTTTGAGTCCACCCAGCTCAGGCCATTTCCTCTTCTCGCCACAAGTGGAGCGCCTGCTGCACCGGACGGTCGGACGCACTGAACAGGATCGACTGTTCCAAGGCCTGATGCGAAACGGGCATCCACGAAGGCACGACGAAAATATCGCGCGGGCCCCACGAGAATACATGATTGCCGATCCTGCTTTGGCCGTGGCCTTCCATGGCGCAAAAGATCGTCGCGTCCGTCGAGCGGTAGGGCGTACCTGAGAATTTCGCGGGCAGCATCTGCAGCGAGGTTCCGATGGTGGTCATCGGGGAGCCCCCTGTGGCCGGGTTTATGTAGCGCATCTTTATTCCATGGCAAGGGTGGATCCCGGCCACGCGCGCGGCGTCGAGCAACGCCTGGCGGCTGCGCTCGTAGGGATAACAATGGACCGGGGAATCGCCGCCCGAGGGCGTGTAATCCATCGGGAACAGTCCGGACCCGAAGCGCGCGAGCGAATCGCCCTCCGGCCTGGTTACCGGCTGCGTTTCCTGCGGGTGATGCTCTGCGAATCCGACGGCCATGTGGTTGATCATGGGCAGATCGAGCACGTCCATCCAGATAATAGGGCGCTGCGAATCGTTGCCATGATCGTGATAGGTCCACGACGGCGTCACGATAAAATCACCCGGATGCATGACGATCTTCTCGCCATCGACGGCCGTGTATCCGCCATCGCTTTCGAGAACGAAGCGCAGCGCGGAGGGCGTATGCCGGTGGCTGGGGGCGACTTCGCCCGGCAAAACGAGCTGCAGTCCCGCGTACAGCGTGCCCGTGATCTGCGACTGGCCGGCTAGCCCGGGATTTTCCAAAATGAGGACGCGCCGCTCCGCTTCCTGCGCCGTAATCAGCTCGCCCGCTTCCATCAACAGCGCGCGGAGTTCGTCATAGCGCCACAGGGCGGGGATGCCCACGGGCTTGGGCTGCACCGTGACAATATCGGCGAGCACTTCCCATAGAGGCGCTGCCGATTTCTTGGCCAGCCGCCCATAAAACTCCTGGCGCTCTGCCGTGACTTCGGGCTTCTCATCCAGAGCTGAACTGGCCATAAATCCTCCTGCGACAAAAGCTGGCAAAGCGAGCCGGCCCGCGCGGGCCGAATCATCCACATCATACTGCAATCTTCCATATCAGTGTGCGATCGTGTGCCGTAACGACGCCCGGCGTAGGACGCGGTGCGGCGCTGCGCACGGGACGCCTGCCGTTCTCCAGGGTGACATATCACTCCTTGACTTGGTTTCTTGGAACGTGCAAAAATGACTCGGCCGCCAGGGTTATTGCTCTTATTTTGAGGAAATTCGGGCTGGAGGAGCTCAGATTATGGATCTGAAAAAATCTACCGGTGAAATCGATCGCCGTTCGTTCCTGGGCGGGTCATTCGTTGGCGGTATTGGCGCGGCGGGGCTGCTGACGGACGGCGCTTTTTCCATCGTTCAAGGAGCGGGGAAGAGCGGTTCAGCAAACTCCGCCATAGACACGACCTCCGGAAAAATTCGCGGCGCGGCATCCGGCAAGACCATCGCCTTTAAGGGCGTTCCTTACGGTGCATCGACCGAAGGCGCGCGCTTCCTGCCTCCTGCAAAGCCGCAGCCATGGACCGGCGTGCGCGATGCGCTCGAGCTCGCGCCAGCGTCCCCGCAAGTGCCCTCGACGCTGATTCCGGAATCGATGGCGCAGCAGCCCGCCAGCGATGCCCATGGCACGGAGGATTGCCTACACCTGAACATATGGACCCCTGGCACGGGCGGGAAGCGTCCCGTGATGGTGTGGTTCCACGGAGGCGGCTACTCGGCTGCGTCGGCCAACTGGAAGATGTACGACGGGACGAACCTCGCGGGCAAGCACGAGGTCGTGGTCGTCACCGTGAATCACCGCCTCAATGTGTTCGGGTACCTGTATCTTGCGGATCTCGGCGGCGAGAAGTTCGCGAACGCGAGCAACGTTGGCATGCTCGATTGCATCCAGGCGCTTGAATGGGTGCGCGATAACATCGCAAATTTTGGGGGCGATCCTAAAAATGTAACGATTTTCGGGCAATCCGGCGGCGGCGGCAAAGTCTCGACACTCATGGGCATGCCGGGGGCGAAAGGACTGTTCCATCGCGCCATCGCGCAGAGCGGATCGAACGTGATGGGCCAGCCGAGGGATCGCGCTACCAAGGGAGCGCAGGCCTTCATGGCGACGCTCGGCGTAAAATCAGCCGACGACTTGCAGAAAGTCCCCGTGCCGGAAATGCTCAAAGCCATGCGGGCGACACGCGGGTTGAACTTAAGCCCGGTGGTCGACGGCAAAACCTTGCCGGCCGGTCCGTTCGATCCCGTGTCGAGCCCGTTCTCGGCGAGCGTTCCGTTCATGGTGGGGTCGACCGAAACCGAGATCACCTGGAATGCGAACTTCAAGGGCGAGGAGATCGACAACGCAACGCTGCACCAGCGCGTGAAGGACGCCGCCAAAATCGATGACGCGGCGGCCGATCAGCTCATTGCCGTTTATCGGAAGAATCGTCCGGAGGCCAGCCCGTTGGACCTCGCGCTGATTATCGGAACCGACGTTTCGAACTTCCGCTCTGGCACCGACGCAGAGGCAGAACGCCGCGCCATGGCCAAGGGGCAGGCTCCCGTTTATAAATACTATTTCCAGTGGTATTCGCCGGTGCGCGGCGGCGTGCTGCGGTCCTATCACACACTGGATATTCCTTTCATTTGGGAGAACATCGATATCACGGTTTCCATGAACGGCCGCGGACCGGAGTTGCAGCCGCTGGCCGACAAGATGAGTAACGCGTGGGTCAACTTCGCACGCACGGGAAATCCCAATCACAAGCTGATTCCCAAGTGGGAGCCCTTTACGATGGAGCGGCGCGCCACCATGATTTTCAACAATGAATGCAAGGTTGTGAACGATCCGTGGAAGGAAGAGCGGCTGTTGCGGGAATCGTTGAAGGTTGCGTCGACCGTGGCGTAGCTCAGCGCGTCTTTTCGCGTCATCCCGAGCGGCAGCGAGGAATCTGCTTTTAGCGCTGACGGAAAGCAATAAAAGCAGATTCCTCGCTGCCGCTCGGAATGACGAGTCCTCTGTTTAAATCTTGATGGAGTTTGATACGATCAAGTTCGGAATGAGTGATAGCATGCGTACTGTTTTTGGCGCCCTGCCGCGAGCGAGGGCTGGTTTCTTCATTGCGGCCAGCGTCCTGATCGCTGCTCCGCTGTTCGCGCAGATGGAATTTTCGGGCGAATGGGCCCCCGTGCAGGACGAAGACAACACCGGGAATCCATACACCGGCGAATTCGTCGGCATCCCGATGAGCCACGCGGCTCTCCTGCGGGCGCAGGCCTGGAACGCGTCGCTCTACACATTGCCCGAATGGCAGTGCCGCCCGCACGGGGCGATGTATATTGCCCGGGGTCCGTCACAAGTTCGCATCTGGAAGGATGTAGATCCGGATTCACGGGAAATTATCGCGTTTCACGCAGAATGGCTGCGCTCGATCGACAATCCGTATTACATGGATGGCCGCGCGCGGCCGTCGAAGTATGCTCCCCACACGTGGGGCGGATTTTCGACCGCCGAGTTCGTCGGGGACATGCTGAAGATCACCACGACGCACCTTAAGGAAGACTACTATCGCCGCAACGGCGTGCCTTCGAGCGACGAGGCCACATTGACGCAGTACTGGCTTCGACGCGGCGATATCCTCACTTGGGTGACGATCGCGAACGATCCGCTTTATCTCACCGAGCCGATGATTCGCGCGAGCGAGTATCGCCTGCAACTACCGATGCGCATCCCGCCGTACCCTTGCACCGTCATCGAAGAAGTGGATCGTCCGGCGGGGGTGGTGCCGAACTATCTGCCCGGGCAGAATCCATTTCTTACCGAGTTTGGAGAAAAGTACAAGATCCCGCAGGAAGCGGCGGGGGGCGGCGCGGCGAGCATGCATCCGGAGCTGGCGAAGAAAATTCTAAAGACGGCCAATGCGGGAGCGGCCGGCGCCGGAACTTCCAACGCACCTCCCACGCAGGCCGCCAAGAAGTAACGCCGGTAAGAGCCAACGAGGGGCGGCGACCGCAGTCCATGAACAGGAGTTTCAAAGTGAAGATGAATTTGCAGCGCTCGGGACGCCGCGCCGTGCTGGTCTCGGCGGTCTTGTGCGTCGCCGTTCTTGCGGTCGCGCAGCGGAATCCATTCAACGATTCCGCCGACGGCAACATCGAAGTGGTTCCGATCCGCGACAACATTTACCTGATCGGGGGAGCGGGTTCGAACATCGTGATTTCGGCGGGCTCCGAAGGCGTCCTGATGGTGGATTCGGGACTCGCGGAAAACGCCGGCAAGGTTTTGCAAGCCGTGCAAGGACTGACGCTGGAATTGAACAAATTCAAGGCGCCGGCCACGAGCCTTTCGCGCACCGGTTCGGGTAACGTGCTCGCGAGCTATCGTCCTCCCAAACCCATCCGCTTCCTGTTGAACACCAGCGCGCTGCCGGAGCATACGGGCGGCAATCCGCAGATTGCGGCGGCGGGGAAAACGTTTACCGGGGGAAACGTCGCGGGCGATCTCGGCGACGTCACCGAAGGCGCGGCGGTGCTCTCCCATGAAAACGTTCTGCAGCGGCTGAGCGACGGCGGCATGCCCACGCGCGGGCTGCCCACCGAATCGTATTACGGCAACGTCATGAAGCTGAGCCACTACTTCAACGGCGAAGGCGTGGTGATGTATCACATCCCCAACGCGATTACCGATGGCGACAGCATCGTGTATTTCCGCACCGCCGACGTCATTGTCGCCGGCGACATTTTCACCTTCGCGGGATATCCGCCGATCGATTTATCGAAAGGCGGCAGCGTGCAAGGCGTGCTGGCGGGCTTGAATCGCATGCTTGACATCGTGGCGCCGGAGTTTCGCTCGGAAGGCGGAACGTTCGTCGTTCCCGGACATGGGCGGATCGGCGATACGGCCGACCTGGCGTATTATCGCGACATGGTCACGATCGTGCGTGACCGCGTGCAGGACGCGATCAAGAAAGGCGCCAGCATCGAACAGGTCAAGGCCGCGCGTCCCACCGAAGATTGGGACCCGCGCTTCGGACGGAATCCGAAGTGGACGCCGGATCAATTTGTAGAGGCTGTCTATCAAAGTCTGACGAATCCACCGCAGACGAAGAAGTGAATCAGAAATAAGGGATCACCGAAAACATGCATCGGAACGCACTACAAATCATTTTGGCCGCGGCGATCTTCTCTGTGCTGACGGTTCCGAGTTTCGCGCAGCAAGGAGCCCCCGCCGCGCAGCCGCCGCGGACCGCGAAATCGGTCGCGCCCATCGATGTGACGGGTTATTGGATGTCCATGGTGGTCGACGAATGGCGCTTTCGCGTGACGCCGCAAAAGGGCGATATTCCTTACCTGCCGCTCAACGCGGAAGCGCGCAAGATCGCGCTGGCGTGGGACCCGGCCAAAGACGAAGCCGAAGGCAAAGCCTGCAAAGCGTACGGCGCGGTTGGCTTGATGCAACGCCCTGGCCGCATGCACATCGTATGGACGGACGACAACACGTTGAAGCTCGATTTCGACACGGGTACGCAGACGCGCATGCTTCACTTTTCAAGAACGCCGGCCGATAAGGGCGCCGCGAGTTGGCAGGGTTATTCGGCGGCGGAATGGAGCACGCCGGGCAACGTGCTCATCTTCACGGGCGACGCCTATGTCCCGGCGTTAGTACGGGGCCGGCCCGCCGCAGCTCCTACGACCGGAACGCTGCGCGTGACCACGACGAATATGCTGCCGGGTTATATCCGCAAGAACGGCGTCCCTTATAGCGGAAAGGCCGTCCTGACCGAACATTTCAATCGCGTCAGCGGGGAGCAAGGGGATTCCTACCTGGTGATGACGCAGTTTGTGGAAGATCCAACGTATCTCAATCAGCCGTTCATTCGGACGTACACCTGGAAACAGGTCCCTGATGCCACCGGTTGGGATCCGACGCCCTGCCTGCCACGCTAGAATTCGTCCGCCGCTTCATGGTCATTGAGTTCGACTCCACTTCCGTAATTGCCGCAATTATTCTTCCGGACATCCCTTTTGAAGATTTTATTGCAACTTGAATTCCTCATCGTGGGTTCCTATAATCAACCATGCTCAAAAACCGAATTCTCACCGTTGTGTTTGGTTCCTCGCTGCTCATCGCTGGTTTTGCCGTTGCCCAACAGCCAGCGCCCAAGAAGAATATCTCGGCCGCCCGGCACCCCAATCTAGCTGCCGCGCAGCGCCTCGCGGCAAATGCGTTTGAGAAGATCACGGCCGCCCAGGAAGCCAACGAGTTTGATTTAGCGGGCCACGCCGCTAAAGCCAAAAGCCTGCTCGACCAAGCCAACAACGAACTAAAACTGGCGGCGGAACAGTCCAACGCCAACAGGAAGAAGCAGTAGCCGGGACTCAGAACAACTCGAGCGAGACGGTCATGCCCGCGAGCGCGACGGCAAGCCATAGCGTCAGCGAGCATGCGGCGATGAAAGTTGCCGAGGGGTTCGCCGGCTCGGTTCGAACCGCGCGCGGCAGAATCCCATAGTGGAACAGAGTCGCCGCCACGGCGAGACTTAGCTTGTATGGGAAAGCTCCGTTTTTCGCGAATTTGAACGGATCATAGGCGAACATCAGCGCTCCGGTGACGAGCGAAAGTGTAAGGCTCGCGGCCGTCCACGGCGCTAGCTGCCTCGCAATACGCCCTGCCGTCTGACTCCGCAAGCCGATTTTCAAAATCCGGAAATCAACGGCGACGGCCGTTCCGATTGCACCCGCGTAACCGAGCAGGTGAGCCGATTCGATGGCCGGGAGCATCCAGCCGGAGTGGCGAATCGTCACGGCGACCCGCGTATCGCGCGTCCATTCCAGAAAGGGCGTCCCCAGAAAATCTCCCAGATTCATCGTGTCAGCTCTATTTTTACGCGTTAACCTCAGTAGTCGTATCCGACGGCGCGTCCCGCCGCCAGCGCCCCGATCCACAACAGTAACGAAACGGCCCCAGCGAAGCGAACCCGCGCCGGCAGGGTCGAAGATTGATCCCAGGTGATGAATCCCCTGTAGGTTTTGCGATGGAAATACCAGATGTTCGCGCCTGCCAATATGATCAGCGCGATCTTGATCCGGAAGGCCGTGCTCGTGTAGCATTTGGCGGCTTCCGTGCAGAATAGAAGGACACCGCTCAGGGCCATTACGACGAACGCTCCGCGTGTCCACGGCAGGATGCTTTCGATCAATTCGGACACCGGCGCCTCCACAATACCTCGCCGAATCAGGCGAAGATCGACCAGCGCCACCGTTCCGAGAAACATGCCGAGCGCCAGGACGTGAGCGGTTATCAAGATTGCAAATCCCCACATGGAATCGCGGATGGCGACGGCGAAAGGCGAGCGTTCGAGCGAGCGGGCGAGGTCGAGCGGCGTCATAAGATGATGAAAATACGGATCTTCATTTAAGAGAACAATCTCGAGCCTCAGGCACTATCTGATATCCCTCCCGAGGGGATAACGGTGCCCAGAATCTTCTTAGCGCTGCTTGCGACCGTCGCCTTTGGTCAGACCGCAGATCCAGCATACACGCAACTGGATCGCGCCTATCAGGAGTTGCGCGCGAAGAATTACGAGGCAGCCATCGCGGACTTTGAGAGCGCCCTGTCCGCTGCGCCGGAGCGCGCATCGATCCATAAGGACCTGGCGTATACGCTGCTCAAAATCGGAGAAAATGTGCGGGCGCGCGACCATTTTGCCGAAGCGATGCGTCTCGATGCGGCCGACCGGCAGGTCGCGCTGGAATATGCGTTCCTGTGCTACGAGACCGGCGAGCCGGTCATTGCACGGCGCATCTTCGATCGCCTACGTTCCTCCGATACGACGGCCGCCGAAGCGTTTGAGAATATCGATCGTCCACTGAAGGACGGGATTGCGCGATGGTCGCAAGCGGTGGCTGCCAATCCCGGCGATTACAGCGGTCACGAAGAATTGGCGCGGCTCGCGGAGCAGCGCGACGAGAGCTCCCTGGCTGCCGAACACTTTGAAAAAGCGTGGCGGCTCCGTCCCGAACGACGCGAATTGTTACTCGATCTGGGGCGAACCTGGAAGGCCTTGGGCCGGGTGGAGGACGCGAATGCCGCATTGCTCGCTGCCTCGCGCGGGACGGAACCGAGAGTGGCCGAACAGGCTCGCGAACTTTTACCCGCGCGTTATCCCTATGTCTACGAATTCGAGAAGGCGCTGGATCTCGATCCGACCAACACGGAGTTGCGCCGCGAACTCGCGTACCTGCACCTGGCGATGGGACAGAACGGGCAAGCCGAGCAACAGTTCGCGCGCGCGGTCGAAACGTCGCCGCAGGATCTCGTATCCACCGCGCAGCTTGGCCTGCTGCGCTTTCAGGAAGGGGACGGGCCGTCGTCCCTGCCGCTGCTGCAAACCGTTCTGGCGAGTGGCGACGCGGCGCTGGCCGATCGCGTCCGGGAGGCCTTGCAACGTCCGCAGAAGCTCGCGGGAAGCGAGGAGGAACCTCGCGTGAAGGCGTCGTCCGAAGCGAAGGAATTGGGCGCGAAGAGCCTTGAAAAAGGATACATGCAGGACGCGCTCCGGTATCTCTCGGTTGCTCACGAGAACGATCCCGCGGATTTCGATGTGATGCTGAAGCTCGGCTGGACGAATAATCTTTTGAAGAACGATCGGGAGGCCGTGAAGTGGTTCAACCTGGCTCGCCGCAGTCCCGATCCGCGGACCGCGAACGAAGCCGGGAAAGCGTATCGCAATCTGGAGCCCGAGACGGAGCGCTTTCGCACAACGGTATGGGTCTTCCCGACCTTCTCCACGCGCTGGCACGATCTGTTCGCCTACGCGCAGGTCAAGACCGAGGTGCGATTTCCCCGCTTGCGTTGGCTGCATCCATATGGGTCCGTGCGCTTCGCCGGCGATACGCACGGGGCGGAGACTTTTGCAGCCGGCTGGGCGCCGGAGTATCTTTCCGAGCAAAGCGTCATCGTGGGCGCAGGCGTGGCGACACAATCGTGGCATGGCGCGACGGGGTGGTTTGAGGCGGGTGAATCGTTTCAATTTCTGCCCGTGCTCACATCGAGCGGCGCGGCGATACCGGATTATCGCGGCGGCGTGTCCTTCACCCGCGGCATCGGGCGCGGTCTCGATTCTCGGCACTGGTTCGCCGAGACCAACGACGATCTGATTTATGTCTCTCGATTCGACAACGACACGCTTCTTTATTCGCAGAATCGCTTTGGACACGATCTCCCTGGCGCACGGGTGCGCACGCAGGTGTACTGGAATTGGAACGCCACGCTCGATTTAAAGCGCGAGTATTGGGCGAACTTCGTGGAGACCGGTCCCGGCGTGCGATTCCACCCGAGTTGGGCGCCTCCCTCTTTGCTCCTTTCGATCAATGCGCTGCGCGGAATGTATCTCATCACCAACGGCAATCCGCACCCGCCGATGTATAACGATCTTCGCGTGGGAATCTGGTATGCGTTCACCCATTAGCTTTCTCGCCGGCTTGTGTGTCGTGTGTACGGCGCTCTCCGCGGAGGCGCGCGTCTCTTTTCAGATTCTCGGCGATGAACCGGGTTCGTGGCCGGAACTGCTTTCATCGATCGGGCTCACCAGCGGCGCGTCCCCGGCAGCCGGAGTTGTGATCGTTCCGCACGCCACGGATCTTCCCGCCGCGGAATGGAAATCGCGCGTAGAGCAGGGAAGCATTCTGGTGCTGGAAGGCGAATCGCCGCTGGCCGCCGCGTTCGGGTTCAAGCCATCCCAGGAGAGTCCTGTCCCCGTGCGGAGTGTCGAAGATCTGCGCGCACCCGATGTGCGAATTATTTGGGAAAAGGCTCTCGATCTCCCCATCTTCGAACTACCGCCGCAAGCTCGCGTATTTGCACGCGAGCGTTGGAAAAAGGCGCCCCTTGTGGCGGGCTATCGACACGGCGCGGGCGCGGTGTTATGGGTAGCCGCTCCTCCGGGAACGCATGGTTACGATCGCTTTCCGTACCTGTTGCATGCGCTCACCGATCTCGGATTTGAGCCTCCTTTTCAATCGCGGCGTCTGTGGGCGTTCTTCGATTCAGCCTACCGATCGCGCGTCGATCTTGACTACTTCGCCACGCGCTGGCGGGCCGCCGGCATTAGCGCGCTACACGTGGCGGCGTGGCATTTCTGGGAGCGTGATCTTCAGAACGATGAATATCTTCGGCGGCTCATCGACGCTTGTCATCGTAATGGCATCCTCGTTTACGTCTGGTTCGAACTGCCGCACGTGAGTGAGAAGTTTTGGGCTGACCATCCGGAGTGGCGCGAAAAGACGGCTCTATTGCAAGACGCCCAGCTTGACTGGCGCAAGCTGATGAATCTCTCGCATCCCGGCGCGTATGCGGCCGTTTCGCTCGGCCTCCGCGATGTGGTGACGCGCTTCGATTGGGACGGCGTGAATCTGGCCGAGTTGTACTTTGAATCGCTGGAGGGCTATGAACATCCCGCGCGCCTGACGCCCATGAACGACGACGTGCGCGCCGAATTCCGCCGCGATGCGGGGTTCGATCCCCTGGACCTGTTCCAGGCCGGCTCGCCGCGCCACTGGAGCAACAACAGCGCGGGACTCGCTGCCTTTCTCGACTATCGCGCGGAGCTCGCACGCCGTCAGCAAGCCGCGTGGATTGGCGAGATCGAGGCGATTCGCCAGACGAAGCCGTATCTGGATCTTGCGCTCACGCATATCGACGACCGCTTCGATCCCACCATGCGCGAAAAGCTGGGCGCCGATACGTCGCGCGTGCTGCCGATGTTAAAGCAGCACGATTTTACGTTCTTGATCGAAGATCCGGCGACGATCTGGAATCAAGGACCGCGCCGCTACCCGCAGATTGCCGCGCGCTACGCTCCGTTGACGCCTGCCCAAGAGAAGCTGGCCATCGATATTAACATCGTGGACCGATATCAGGATGTGTACCCGACGAAGGCCCTGGCCGGCTCCGAACTGCTCGAAACGGTCCATATGGCGTCGGCTGCGTTCCCGCGCGTCGCCCTGTATTTCGAAAGCTCCATCTCGCGCGCCGACGCACCCCTACTTGCTTCCGCGTCCGCGACCGTGGAGCGCGTGATCGAGGGGAGCGGGCGCCTGATTGTGCAGTCGAAGCGCGGCGTCGGAGTTCCTTGGAAGAAAGCGGCGATTGTCGACGGAAAACCGTGGCCCGTGACCGACGGCTCGCTGGTGTGGCTTCCCCCCGGCGCGCACAGCGTGGAAGTGGGATCACAGTTACCCGCGATCCGTGTTCTCGATTTCAATGCCGATCTTCGCGACGCCGCGATCCTGCCCGACGGAAACATCGAGATCCTATACGACAGCTCGTCGCGGGCGCTGGCGATCGTGGATCCGTTGCCGGCGTTCCTCGAAATCGACGGGAAACCCGCGCCCCTGCAACTCTTCGGACGGACGCTGGTGCTGCCGCGCGGGCGGCATACCGTGGTTGCCGGCGCCATTGGCGCAGTGCTTCAGACCGATCCTAAGTATACGAATCGCGCGATCAACAAGGCTGCCAGCAAATAGACCAGCCAGTGCCTGCCGCGGAATTCGCCGCGCGCGATTTTCAGCAGCGCATAGCTAGTGAAGCCGAACCCCAGTCCGTTGGCGATACTGAATGTCAGCGGAATGGTGATCAGCGTAAGGAAGGCCGGAATTGCTTGCACCGGATCGCTCCATGCGATCTCGCCCAGATGCGCCAGCATCAGCGATCCCACGATGATCAGCGCGGGGGCTGTCGCCGACGCGGGAACGGCGCCGATGAGCGGCGCGAGAAACATAGCGCCCATGAATAACAGGCCCGTGACGATGGACGTGACGCCGCTGCGGCCTCCCGTATTATGGCGCGAGCGCATTCGAGAGAATCGCGCTGGCGCGGGCGAAAACATGGTCGAGCATTTCTTGCGTTAGTTTTCCCGTCGACGTGTTCTGCTGGCTGGGATGGTAGGAACACAGAAGAATAGGATGGTCCGCGCCGAGGGTGAGCTCGCGGCCATGGCCGAAAGGAAAGGCCGCGCGGCTGCGGATGGCGCCGCGCTTTTTCAGGATGCCGAGGTATGCATCGGCGGCCAGTTTGCCCAGCACCACGACGACGCGGACGCGCCTCAGTAAATCCAGTTCGCGTTCCAGGTAGGAAGCGCATCGAGCAAATTCGCCTGGCGTGGGCTTGTTGTCGGGAGGCGCGCAGTGGACGGCCGCGGTGATGTAGGCGTCCTGCAGCGTGAGTCCGTCTCCACGGGCGCGGCTTTCCGCCTGCGAGGCAAATCCGTTATGGAACAAAGCACGGTAGAGAAAGTCGCCCGAGCGATCGCCCGTGAACATGCGCCCGGTGCGATTCGCTCCGTGCGCTCCGGGCGCGAGGCCGATGATCAAAAGCCGGGCGTGCGGGTCGCCGAATGAGGGAACCGGTTTCCCCCAGTAAAGCTCCTGGCGATAGGCGCGCCGCTTCACCCTTGCAACTTCTTCACAATAGCGGCGGAGACGGGGGCAGCGCTCGCAGGAGACGATTTCCTGGGCCAGTTCTTCCGCGAGGATGGGCAGCGCCCGCAGCTCAGCGAGAGAAAGGACGTCCCGAGAGTTTTTCATGAAGCTCAAGAAGTTCTGTTACGCTCATCTGCTCGGCGCGCAGTTTGGCCTCCGCCAGCGCGTCGACGAGTTCCTTGCCGTACGCGGGCGCCAGGTTATTGCGCAAGGTCTTACGCTTGTGCCGGAAGCATAGTTGCGCGAATTGAAGAAACCCGCCCAGATCTGCGGCCTCCGTTGGCTTCGGTGTCAACCGCACCACAGCGCTATCCACTTTCGGCGCCGGCTTGAAGGCCTCCCTAGGAACGTCAAAAAGCAGCTCTACGCGCGCCTGCACCTGCGCCAGCACAGACAGATATCCGAAGTCCCGCGTTCCGGGCACGGCGGCCAGTCGCGCGGCGACTTCGGCCTGCACCAGAAACACCGCGCGCTCCCACGCGCCACGCAGAGAGAAGATCTTTTCCAGAATGGGCGAGGTGATGTAATACGGAAGGTTTCCCACGATGACCGGACGCGCGGCGAGTGAGCTTAAATCCGTTTGAAGGATATCGCCCTCGATCAGCGTGAGTTTCCCGCGCATCATGTGTTCGGCGAATTTTTGTCGCAGATAGTGGACCAGAACCGGATCGATCTCGATGGCGATGACCCTGTCGCCGGTTCGGTTGGCGAGCGCGAGTAGTTCTCCGGTCAGAGCGCCTTTTCCGGGCCCGATCTCAATCACGATGCGCGAAAAGTCGCCTGAAATAGCCGGGCAAGCGGCCTCGGCGATGCGGCGCAGGATGGAAGTGCGGGCGAGGAAATGCTGCCCCAGCCGCCGGCCCAGGTCAGCCTCGCACGTCGACGCGGCTCGAACCCAGGCTCAAGCGCACCTTCGAGGACATCGGACGGCCGAATTCGGTAGCGGGAGTGAATTGAGTGAACAGCAGCATGTTTTCCAGGCGCCGGCGCAGATGATCGCTCGCCAGCACGCTCGCCCCCGCCACGATGGCGTAGTCGAACATGCGGCCCTCTTCATCCACCCACACATCGACGACGACTTCATCCGCGCTGGTCACGAAAGGCGATATGCCCTTGACCGCCACGGCTGTCGAGAGCATGGTGGGCACATCCGTAGACGGCACATTGGCAATGCTTGGCTGCCGCAGAGGATAAGCGGGCACAACGCACATGCTGAAAAGCACGATCGCAGCGGCTATGCCACCCGTGAAGGGCAACGCCAGCGGCCCTATAATGTCATCGAAGAAGCGCTCTGCCCAATCCTGGAAATGGCGCACGCGGGCCGCCAGATTCCTGCGCGTGGCCTGCCTCTGGCATTGACGCGAAGCTAAAATGCGCAACTTCACACTCAGCTCCGGCGGCACCGATCGAGGTGAAAGCCTCGGCAACGAATGCAGCAGACGTTCCTGATACAGTTTCATCTCGCCACCAGTCCTTCGGTCCGGTTGAATGAATGCGGGCTCGGCTCCAGATGGGCGGCCAGTCTCTCCCTAAGCGCCTCGCGGCCGCGCAGAATCCTGGATTTGACGGTTCCCAGGGAGATTTCAAGAATCTCGGAGATTTCCTCGTACGCCATGCCTTCCACGTCTCTCAAGACGAGCGCCGCGCGAAAATTTGGATTTACCTCGGATAAAGCAAGCTCGATGATATGAACCGCCTCGTGATCGAGAGTGATGTCAAACGGGGAGGGGCCAGGATCGGCTACAAAATCGACACACCCCATCGCCTCGCCCGGCTCGTGGTCGAGCCGTACCTCCTGCTTGCGATGACGTAGAAAGGAACGCCTGTGGTTACGGGCTTCATTCACGGCGATGCGATAAATCCACGTCTTGAGCGAACTCTTGCCACGGAAGGAACCAATCCCGCGAAAAACCTTAAGGAAGATTTCCTGCGTAACGTCGGCGCCATCCTCGGGATGATCCGTTAGCCGGCATACCAGGTTATAGATAGGGTGTTCGAAGCGGCGCAGCAATTCTTCGTAGGCAGCCTCTTCCGCCGCGCACAGGCGCCGGATCAGGGCGTGATCGTCGTCCGCGCCGGCCAGGAAATCGTTCGCGCCTAAAGAAAAACTGATTGCCGTATCCGCCATAATGGTTCCGCCCTCAGTGTACCGCGCAAAACATCCTAAGGAAACACCGCACAACAGAACACTCACGCCACAGCACCCGACACAGCAATAGACACCGGCTGACGGCAGGCGGTTCCCGCTTTGTCCCGCCGTGCTCGTTCGAGGCGCGTGGTCAGTCGCATTTTGCTTAGGCCTTTTTCCCGACGTAATTCCGCGGCTCTGCAGGGGATTCGTGCTTTTGTTAGAATGAATTAGGAAGCCTCCGAGGCTCCCCAAAGGACAAGTAGCATGGCCACAAAACCAGCCTTCGCTCAGAGCGCACAGGTCGAGCATCCTAAGTTCGGCTTCGGCAGCGTGCTCTCCTGCAACGAAGAATACATCGTGATTAAATTCGACGACTACGGCGAGAAGAAGTTCATTTTGGCGATTGTCCTGCCAAATCTCAAGAAAAGCGATCGCCAACCTCCTGTCGAAAAGCGCCGCAGTACTCGCAAAAAGGCCGTACCGGTCGCGAGCTAACGCGGCGGCTTCAAAGTTGCACTCCTGGTCAGAACGGCCAGCGGTCGGCCCGCCGGAGCGCCCATAGGACGACTGCAACGCAAGCTATCAACCCGCCCACGATCGCGGCCGCCGCCACGTAAGTTGTTTTATCCTTCGTAGGATCGCCCAAACGAATGGTCACGCTTCCCAACCGGGCGTGCCGTGCCTGGCACCTGCGGCAGCGGTAGTGGGAGGCCCCCAGCAAAAACAAAATTTGCTCGCAGAGGCCGTACACGCCGGATGTGAGCAGCGCGTCCGCGCGACAATGAGGGCACTTGCGGAGAGCGGCGGCCGTCCGTATACTTCTTGGTTTCGTCTCCGTCCTCATCCGTTTCCTGTTCCGCCCATCGAATCCTCACCTCGCGACGGAGTCGCGCCGTCCATAGGACGTTGTTTTACCCGCGGACTAGTAAGAGAGGCGTCAGGGGCCGTCGTCGTTTCTTAGACGACCTTCCGGGGAGGGCGGCTCACGTGCGGATTGCCAATTACGAAGAATCGCAGCGGCCAATCCGCTGCCTGGCGGATGCCGATCCGAGGCGAGACGGCCGTTTCAAATGGCGCGATTTCCCCGGCCTCGGGATAGACTGGTTCGCGAATTGTGACCGGCCCGCGCGTAAGGTCGCTTCCGTTGTGCTTAAGCGTAATCCTCAGAGCGCGAGTTAGCCGGCCGGGACCGCTGCCGGATCCCTTCAGCGGTGGAATCGGCTCGATCGCGCGAATGAGTACGCATCCCGCCTGTCCTTCGGCCTCCGCGACCACGTTTAAGCAGTGGTACATACCATAGATTAAATAGACGTAGGCGTGGCCAGGCGGCCCGAATAGCACGCGTGTGCGCGGCGTGACTCCGCGAAAGGCGTGCGCAGCGGGATCGGCCGTGCCGAGGTAGGCTTCTGTTTCGACGATGCGGCCTGCAATTTGGCCATGCACCAGGATTTTGCCCAACAGCGCGCGCGCGACCTCCACCGTAGGCAGTGCGTAGAAGGACCGGGGCAGAATCGGCGCTCGCAAAATCCGCGTGTCCGTGACCGTTTCCGTCATCAGGGGACGGAGGTCCAGTTGGGGGCTGCTAGAACTCAACGCTGCCAGCTTAACAAAAATTCGGCGGCGCTTTCCGCAGTCCCGGGGAGCATTCAGTACACTGGTTACCAGACATTTTTTTCGAACGACATTTTTTTCATTCAGCGATGCGACTATTTACCGCCATCGACATTCCGGAAGAAGTGCGCGAACGACTGCGTGTGCTCCTCGAACGATGGAAGCCTCTGGCGCGCATCCACTGGAGCCCCGTCGAAAAACTGCACATCACCACGAAGTTCATCGGCGAATGGCCGGAGCCGAGACTCGAGGATCTCAAACAGGCGCTGCACGCTATTGCTCGGGGCGGCGCGTTCGACATTAGCGTGCGCGGTTTAGGATGGTTTCCGCTGGCGCCAGCCAACTCCCGAAACCGCCGGCGCCCTCGCGTCTTATGGGCGGGCGTGGAAGGGGGCGACCAACTCCTCAACCTCGCTCGCGCGACCGAACACGCGGTTGCGGCGCTCGGCGTGCCGGTCGAGGCGCCGGGCGTCTCCGTCGAAGATCGATCCTACTCCCCGCATCTCACGCTGGCGCGCATTCGCGAGGCCGTCCCGCTCGCTGCCCTGCGATCGGCTGTCGCCGGCGCCGGCGCGGATTTCGGGACGTTCCGCGCCACAGAGTTTTTTCTCTATCTTTCCGCTGGCGGCCAATACACGAGACTCGCTGCGTTTCCCCTAAATGAAAAAGGGGACAGACCGCTCCGTCCACTCTCACGCTCGCACGGAAAGCCAGAAATTTGCGAAAGGGGACGGAGTAGTCTGTCCCCTTTTTCGACACCCTCCTAAATCATGCTCGGACTCCTCTCTATTCTCATTGCCTATCTTCTGGGAGCGATCCCTTTCGGCTTCCTGCTGGTGAAGTTCACCAAGGGCGCCGACGTTCGCACTTCGGGCAGCGGTAACATCGGGGCGACCAACGTCCTGCGAACCGCCGGGCGCACGGAAGCCGTCGCGACGCTGCTCCTCGATATCGCCAAGGGCTTTGTGGCCGTGTGGCTGGCCGCGAAGCTTACCGACGACGCGCCTTTGTGGACCAGCTTGGCTGCGCTCGCCGTGATGGCGGGTCATGCCTTTCCCGTTTTCTTGCGTTTCAGGGGAGGGAAGGCGGTGGCGAGTTTCATCGGGGCGTTTCTGTATTTGACGCCCATTCCTCTGGCTGTCGCGCTGCTCCTGTTTGTAATCACCGTCGCTCGCACGCGCCATATTTCGGCGGGTTCGATTCTCGCGGCTGGAACTTTTCCGTTTGGCGTGTGGATGATCCTGCATCCCGCCGTTGAAATCACGGTCGCCGCTTTCATCGCGGGAGCATTTATCGTATATCGCCACTGGTCCAACGTCGAACGTCTGCGGGCTGGTACCGAGAACGTTTTCATGTGGAAGAAATGACCGCCCACAAAGGGTCGAGCCAAAATCGAACCCAAGGTTCGAGTCACATATGACGCTCAGCATCCTGGGCGGAGGCAGTTGGGGTACGGCCCTCGCGATCGTGCTGGCGCCGCGTTGCGACCGGATCCGGCTCTGGGTGTATGAGCCGGATCTCGCGGCGCGCATGCACACGACCCGGGAAAATGACGTGTATCTGCCGGGGCTGCTCCTGCCAGCGGCCGTCGCCATTACCAACGATCTCGCCTCCGCGCTTTCCGGCGCCGAAATTGTGATCGGCGTGGTCCCGTCAAAATTCGCCCGCGGCTTGTGGCAAAGGGCGCTGCCGCACATCGATCGCGGCGCGACCTTCGTCAGCGCGACCAAAGGCATCGAGGCCCGCACGCTTCTGCGCATGTCGCAGGTGGTGGCGAACGTATGGGCTGATTTGCCAAGAGAGGGCACACCGCGCATTGCCGTGCTCTCCGGGCCCACGTTTGCCCGCGAAATCGCGCAAGGGGAACCAGCCGCCGTCGTCATTGCTTCGTCCGATCCCGGAACCGCCGCTCAGGTACAAAAGGCGTTTTCGGGTCCGATGTTTCGCCTGTACACGAGCGCAGATCCCATTGGCGTCGAAATCGGCGGCGCGCTGAAGAACGTGGTCGCCATCGCGGCGGGCGCCGTCGAAGGGCTCGGGCTCGGCAGCAACACGATGGCCGCTTTGATCACGCGCGGCTTAGCGGAGATCACGCGCCTCGCCGTCGCCATGGGCGGGCAGCCCCAGACTTTGGCCGGGCTCGCCGGTCTGGGCGATCTGGTTCTTACCTGTACCGGAGATCTGAGCCGCAACCGGCGCGTCGGCCTCGAATTGGCCCGCGGACGAAAACTTCCTGAAATCACGGCGTCGACGCCTATGGTGGCCGAAGGCGTGGAAACGTGCGGGTCCGCACTGGCGCTGGGGGCAAAGTTCGGCGTGGATCTGCCGATAATTCAACAGATGCATGAGGTTCTGCACCTGGGCAAAGCTCCCCGCGATGCCCTCCGCTACCTCATGGATCGCAGTCTGAAGAGCGAATAACATGTTTTTCCGGCCGCGACAGCAACCTTCCGCCAATCTTGGTGTTAACAAAGACATGGAGGGAGTAGCGGCTCTGGAACGCGACGCCCAGTTAATGCTTCGCGTTCGCGAGGGCGATGACGGCAGTTTCGCGCTTCTTCTGAATCAACACCGGCGGCCCGTGGTGCATTTCCTGTTCCGGATGGTCCAGAATCAGGCCATATCCGAGGAACTGGCGCAGGAGGTGTTTCTGCGGGTCTACCGGAGCCGGGCTTCCTATGAGCCCACCGCGAAATTCACGACGTGGCTGTTCCGGATCGCCACGCACGTGGGCCTGAATTGGATCCGGGACAGGAAACACGAACGGGGCCATGAGAGCCTCGAAGAAGAAGTGATCGAGGGCGTGGGGCGTCAGATACCGGACCGGCGGCCGACGGTCGAGCATAGAATGGTGAGCGAAGCCAGGCTCGACGAAGTGCGCAGAGCGGTGGATGCACTTCCGCCCAAGCAGCGCGCGGCGGTCGTGATGCATAAGTATCACGAGCTGGATTACGACCAGATCGCCAAGGCGCTGGGGATTTCGAGATCGGCGCTGAAATCGCTCTTATTTAGGGCTTATGAAACTTTGCGCGATCGTCTGTCTCATATGGCGTAGGCGATTTTGAGGCCGGCGTGAGCAATTTGAGGGAAGAAGATGACTTGTTTAAATCAGAACAAGCAGGGCGCCCAGACCCTGTTGGATTACTGCGCCGGAACGCTCGAGCGGGAGCGTGCCGAAGCGATCGAAAATCATGCCCGGGAATGCGCTGCCTGCCGCGCGCTGATCGCCGCGCAGAAAAATCTTTGGAATGCGCTCGACGACTTGGACACGCCCGAGATTTCGGCGGATTTCGACGCCCGGTTGTATGCGCGGATCGCCCAGGAAGAAGCCCAGCCGATGTGGCGCGTGTGGTGGAATCGAATCTCACTCAGCGGATTTACGTGGAAGCCGTTGCTGGTGGGCGTCGCCGCGGCCTCGGTTCTCGCCGTGGGCTTGTCCTTTTATATGCCGAAGGGTTCAGACGCGTCCCGGCAGATTCGCCCCGAGTCCGTCGATGTCGAACAGCTCGAGGTAACGCTCCAGGATCTGGATTTGCTGACGCCTCCCTCGGCTACCGCCGGTAAGACCTCCTCCGGTAAGATGTGATCCTGTGAAAGGTTTCCGAGAATTTAGCTGGAGGATTTCTAGCGCGAAGGTGTCCGAGGCGGCGCTGTTTTCCGCGCTGTTATCAGCAATGCCGGCGGCGATCGGTATGATCGCCTTCGGCGAGATGAATCCGGTATTTGCCCAGGCCAAAGGAGCGGGGAAAGCAGCGCCGCGTCCTCCCGCCCTTGCCGGCCCCGCGCTTCAGAGACTGGCCAATATGTCGCCGGAGCAGCGTCAGAAGGCGCTGTCACGGTTGCCTCCCGAACGCCGTGGACGCATTGAGGAGCAGTTGAACCGGCTCGGCAATTTACCTCCCGACCAGCGAGCCAAGCTTCTGCAGCGCTACGACGAGTTTCAAGGGCTGCCGCGCGATCGGCAAGCCGCGGTGCGTTCGGAATTGCAGGCGCTCCGCAAGCTGCCGACCCCCCAGCTCCGTCAACGTTTGAATAGCCCCGAATTCCAACAGAATTTTTCGCCGGAAGAGCAAAGGCTGTTGCGGGAATCGCTGGTCCGGCAGGTCGCGCAGTAGCTTACATACTCGCGAGGCGCGTCGCATTGTCCTAAGGCTTTGGACCGTCCGTCAAGGTTGGTCGCTTTTCAGGACCCGGTCTTTTACTCTGTCGGCGTTCCTTGCTTGGCAGCATCGAGACAAGGTAGGCTTGGGCGACCGATTCCTCGCGGATGATTTTCCAGCTTTTGAACGCATCCGCAATGCCGTCGATGTGTAGCAGAACCTCTGTTAGTTCCCATTGCCTGGCGGTGTTGTAGTCGGCTTCGTTTCGATGATATTGCGCCTGGGCGAAGACATCTGCCAGGTTGTAAAGGTGATAGGCAACCGCTCGCTCTTGCCCCTCAGGAGGCTTCCCTTGGAAGTAGCTATTGAGCTCGGATACCTTCACGTCGGCGGCTTGCTTCATCGGACCGTGATCAAATACCCGCGCAAGCGTGCCACGCAATTCCTCACGACTCCAGTTCGCTGTTGCCTCAGCGATGAGGAGATGAAAGAGCGCGTAGTATGCCGTCGAAACAGCGCGCCGCAAGCTCGATTGATGAGCCTGATCGGGGTGGAGATTGGCGATATCCTGAGCGAGCTCAAGCAATTCGTCCGCGTAGGCCATGGGATCATGCCCGCGTGGGTTCGTTGGTTCTCGCCTGCTCGGATTGCGTGCTGAAATTGAAATAGGGAAGAACGCCCCACTCTTCGAGGGGCTGAACCTGCCGAACGATGGCCTGTGAAATCTGCTTCGTAAGGCTCAGGAGTTGGCTACGGGGCGTTCCATCGGCCAGTACGATCTGAAAGAAAACAGCGGATTCACCGTTCCAATCGGTACCAAGCGAAGGCGTAACGCTCACGACGGGTTGCGTCAATCCGCTTGCCGCGTTGGCAACAGCGGCGAAGAACTGCGATTGGTGTGTGAATGCCTTCACAACTTGCACGAAGCCATTATCTCGCGCTTTGAGAGGATCTGCCGAGCTCGCTTGTCGGAATTGTCAAAACTCGTTTCGTACGCCGATTACACACCATCGTGGCATTTGGCCGGGAAACGCGTATCTCGAAAACCGGACTCGCTACCGACTTTTGGATGTGCGGCTAAACCAGCGCCTCGCGCGCACCAATCTGCTTCAAGCACCGGTCGATCCACTGGCGCGTGAGCTTCTCCTGCACGCCGTTTTGCAGCAGCCGGGTGCGCAGGACGCTCCAATCCACTTCGTCGAGCGGCTGGTCCTGGTTGTAGCAGGAGAACACCACCGTCTCCTTGCCTGTCTTGGGATCCTTGTGGAGTTGCAGGCACTGCGCGCAGATCTCCTTCATCATGCATTGCATCGGCGAGTTGATGCTCCCGATGGCCTTGTGCGAGGGGTTCAAGTAGGGAGCGAGTTCCTTGTGGCGCGCTCGCGCGACGGCGCCCATCATTCCATCGGAGCCGATGGCGACCACGCGATTCGCCGCGCTCAGCGGCGTCGTGACCTCACCGAGCGCACCGCTGGCGTAAGCGACCATGGCGGCCACGATGTTTCCGACGAACGCTTTGTCGCCCGCGCGATTGGGCGTAAATCCGGGAGCTTCGTCGCAGCACCACACCACGACGTCGGCGGCCTTTTCGATCTCCTCGACCTTGTAGCGGTCGATCACTTTCTTGTAGCCCGCGAAGTAGATCGTGCGCGAGCCCTGCAATCGCAGCTCCTGCCCAATGGAGAACAGCACGGCATTGCCCAGGCCCCCTCCCACCAGCAGTACGGTTTCGCGCCCCGGTGTTTCGGTAGGCGTTCCCGTGGGTCCCATGAGGATCACAGGCTCGCCGGGAGTGAGCTGCGCGCACAGGTCGGACGAGCCTCCCATTTCGAGCACGATGGTCGAGAGCAGTCCGTTTTCCCGGTCAACCGAAGCGCCGGTCAGCGCGAGACCCTCCATCGCAAGAACCGTTTCCTGGCCATTTTGTTTCTTCCCGTTTTTCGCGCCCCCATTCTTTGCGCCATTCACGTGCGGCGCGAGCGATTCGAAATTCTGGAGTCGATAGAACTGTCCCGGCTTGAATGCCCGGGCGGCTCGCGGAGCCTTTACGATCACTTCCACGATATTAGGGGTCAACCGCACCACTTCACGCACGGCGGCGCGCAGCTCGTCGGTCAGCGTTTCGAGTAGCTCCTGAGCGGGCGGACCGGCCGGCGGCCGCCGCGAGAGTGTCCGCGTGACCACCGGATGTCCCTGCTTCGCGCTGGCCATGGCCTTGACCACGTTGCCGGCGAACGACGGATGCAGATCGCCGAAGAAGCTGATGGCGCGGCCATCCGGGCGCAGCGACATGAGCACCTGCACTTTCTTCGGTTTCGAAACGCGTTCCGGCTTGATAACTTGTCCGTTTTCATCCACGGCCTGGAACCAACGGCCATCGACAAAGACGTTGTCCGGATCTTCGCGCGCCAGGACCGTATTGGGCTGGGTTCCCGCCGCTACCAAAATCGACCGGGCGGGAATGCGCACCGGCTCACCCGTCTCGGACATTTTGTTGGTGGCGGGGTCGAAGGTGTGCTTCTTCAGGTGCAGCGCCGCCGCGTGACCGTAGGCGTCCACTTCGACGGCTTCGGGTGACAGACATTCGGCGAAATGCACGCCTTCTTCGAGCGCCTTGAACACTTCCTCGTGATTCAGCGTGTAGCTGGGCGCGTCGATCAGGCGCCGGCGGTAAGCGAGCGTCACGCCCCCCCAGGAATTCAAGAGTGCGATGAGCTTGGGCTCGCGTCCTTCGCGGGCGGCCGCGGCGCGTTCCTCGCGGATGGCGAGTGCGTGGGAGATGAACTCGTTGGCGGTGTCGTTATCTTCGGCGCTCCAGCCGGCGCGCACCGCATCCGCGCCTCTCTCCTCGACCAGCGTTTCGTAGCGTTCTAGGAATTTTTCGACCTGCACGACGTAGTAAGCCAGCGATTCGGTGGCCGTATCGATCGCGGTCAGGCCGCCGCCGATCACGGCGATCGGCATGCGCAACTGTAGATTGGCGATGGAACTCGGTTTGGCCGCGCCCGTCAATTGCAAGGCCATTAAAAAGTCGGAAGCCTGCCGCACGCCGCGCGCCAGGCCGTTCTTCATGGGAATAACGGTCGGCCGTCCGGCCCCGGCGCACAGCGCCACGTGATCGAAACCGAGGTTGAAAGCGTCGTCCACGGTGAGCGTGCCGCCGAAGCGCACGCCGCCGAACATGCGGAATTCGTTGCGACGTTCCAGCAGCAGACGGATCACTTTCAGGAAGTTCTTGTTCCAGCGAACGGTGATCCCATACTCCGCGACACCACCGAAGCCCGCCATCACGCGGTCGTCGAGAGATTCGTAAATTTCGTTCACATCGCGGATCGGGCGGAACTGCACGCGCTGTCCGTGCGGCGTCACGCCGGAGATATCCTCGGGAAGCGGTTCGATCTTCAGGCCGTCCACGCCCGCCACCATATGGCCGTCGTTCATCAGATGATGCGACAGCGTAAAGCCCGCCGGACCGAGACCCACTACGAGCACTTTGTATCCCGACGCTGCGCGCGGCACCGGGCGAATCAGATTCAGCGGATTCCAGCGCGTCAGCAGGCTGTAAATTTCGAAGCCCCAGGGCAGTTCCAGGACGTCCTTCAGCGCGCGGGTTTCCACTTGCGGAATGTCCACGGGTTCCTGTTTCTGGAACACGCAAGCCTTCATGCAGTCGTTGCAGATGCGGTGACCCGTGCCGGCCGCCATCGGATTGTCGATGGTGGTGATGGCGAGAGCTCCGACCGAGTACCCGTTCTGTTTGACCAGATTCATCTCGGAGATTTTTTCATCGAGCGGGCAGCCCGCCAGGGTCACTCCAAAGACACTGGCTTTGAATTCGCCGGTCTTCTCCTTGAGACCGGTCGAGCAGCTGTCTTTGCCCTGGTTGTGGCACTTGATGCAATAGTTCGCCTGGTCGAGCGCCTGGTTCAGATTCATGCCCGCGTCGGTGAGCTTGAACCCCTCGCGATTCCGCCAGTGACGCTCCGGCAGGATGAATTCGTCGGTGCCGTTGAGGCGAATCGTCTCCACCGGAACCAGGTGCTGCATGTCCAGCTTGTGGGGTACTTTGAACAGCACGCCGTGATGATGTTTTTCGCGTCCGGCAGGGGAAAGCGCGGCCCACAGGGCGTACTGCGCGGCCGTCTTCAACTGCGACGCATGCTCGCCTTCCGCGTCCAGCCAGCGCGTGACGTGCTCCACGTAGCTCGATTCCGTAAGCGGCTCGTTCATCAACGATTCCAGTTCGGCTTGCAGGGCGGCGCCGTTAAGCGCCTCGGCCTGCTCCGCAGTGGCTCCGCTGATGGCCTTTTTCTGGACGAAGCGCCTCTTCAGCGAGTAAATAGGCGCGAGCGCACCGTGCCGGGCCTGCAAGGCGGCGACTTCGCTGGTGATGCCGAACAACTCGCCGATGAAATCCTCGACGTAGGGAGCGACATCGACGACCAGCTCCGACTGTTGCTTGCGGGTGAGAGAACCCGGATTCGAGCGGGCCTCCGTCAGCCGCGCGGCCAGGGTGGGAGCGGCGGCAGTTAGATGCCCCAGGAAGGTGGCATCAAGCCGGGCAAGGGCGGGGCCGTGGTAGAGGTCTTCGAATGAAAACCCGAACGAGAGTTGAAGCTGTTCGGAACTTATAGACATGGGATGAGTGCTGGACATTCGTGGAAAGCTCGTCGTGGAACTATACTAAACCTAATTATATCACCAAGCTGAGAATCACCTTAATTTCCATCGGAATGGCGGTATTCGGGGCGCGAATGGCTCTAGGCGCCCGCTGAACGGAAGGCCGTCACTTCATACTCGCCAAAAAGGCCGCGGCCGCATCGGCAACCGTGCGGTGATCGATGTCCACCTCGGCGTTCAGTTCTCGCATCTTATCGCTCGTCAGTTTCCCGGACAATTCCGATAGAGCGCCGGCCAAACGGGGTTCGGCTTTGAGGAGATCCTGCCGAACCACCAGACACAACTGCTCAACGGTGAATAATTTGCGATCATCCGGCAGGACTTTCCAATCTTTTGAACGGAGTGCCCCATCGGTGGAATGAGTCACGATCATGGTCAGTTCTCCGTCCTCTGTGTCCTTGAATAACGCGGCGCCGTCCACGGGTCGCATGGGGACCGTCGTCGGCAGGTGATACTGAGTCAGCGCGGGCAGGGCGTCCGGCTGTTGTTGAAATTGGAAACTGAAGCCAAGCCTCCAGCCCTCAGTGGCTTGCGCGGCATCACTCAAGGTGGAAAGCTTGGCGGCGCGCGCGTCAGCGGTGCGGATCACGCCAACGTAGGAACTATCGAAGCCGAGCGGACCGATCAATTGTGCCTGCGCAATCCGGGCCATTTCGCCCTTGGCTCTCTCAAAAATCTGGTCGGCGTTGGGCGAGGGCTGCTCTTTCAGCACTTCGGTAACAATCGTGCCTGCATACTCGGGGTACATGCTGATCTCGCCACTTTGCAAGCCCTGGTACGCCAGCAGGGTTCCCCCGATGTTGGGGCGACGAATCACGGGAATTCCTAGCTGTTTTTCCAGATGCTGAGCGACAATTTCTCCCACCACCGACTGTTCCGTAGTGTTTTCGGAGCCGATTACAATGTTGGGGGCGCTGCGACGGCAAGCCGCGGCAACCAGGGATAATGACGCAAGCAAGAACGCAACCAGGATGCTCGCCAAGCCACGTGGGATCATTCAGTTCCAGGATAGCGCGAACCGTCGAACGTGTGCCGCTTTGTTATTCTAAGAATCGAAAACGGGGTAGTCTTCTTTCATGCCATTTGAGGTTCGTCCATTAAGAGAGTTTCTGGTTAAACCGGCACTTCCAGCAGCTCTCGATCGCCTTCCGGAGCTGGGCGTCAATTTAATGTGGAGCTGGAACCATGGCGTCCGGGCAATTTTTCGCAGGCTTGACCCGGTGGCATGGAAGGAAAGCAACCATAATCCCGTAGTGATGCTGGGAAGAGTATCGCAGGCCTCGCTCGAGAGGGCGGCGGCCGATCCGCGCTTTTTGGCGCTGTACCGGCGAGCCTGCGACATCCTGGATACCTATGTTGCCTCCAAGCCCGCTTCCAATATGCTGGTCGCCTATTTCTCGATGGAATATGGGTTGCTCGATTGCATGCCGATTTACTCGGGAGGACTGGGCGTGCTTTCCGGGGACCACCTGAAGGCGTCGAGCGATGGAATGGTGCCGCTCGTGGGCGTGGGCCTCGCGTATCAGAACGGCTATTTCCAGCAATCTCTCGATCCCGATGGCTGGCAGCAGGAGCGCACGCCAGTCAACGACTTTTACTCGCTGCCGCTGACGCCGGTAGCCAACGCGGACGGCACGGAAATGCTGGTCAGCGTTCCCGTGGGCAGCGACGAGATCTTCGTGAAGGTGTGGCGCATCGACGTGGGGCGCGTGAAGCTCTACCTGCTCGATACGAACGTGGCGCAGAACGCGTCGCAAGAATTTCGGGAGACTACCCAGCAGTTGTACGGAGGCGATCTGCACACGCGTATCCGGCAGGAAATCGTGTTAGGCATCGGCGGACTGCGCGTACTGGAACAATTGCAGCTGAAACCCACGGTCTTTCACATGAACGAAGGGCACTCGGCCTTTCTCGCGATAGAAAGAATCCGCGTGCTGATGGCCGAGCAGCGCCTGTCGTTTGAAGAAGCCCTCTACGCCGCGCGCGGCAGCAACGTTTTTACCACGCATACATCCGTTCCGGCGGGAATCGATACCTTTGACCCCGCGATGATCGGCGATTATTTCGATGGCTACTGCCAGCGCGCGGGCATCCCCTTGGAAAAGTTCCTGGCGCTCGGACGCCGCGGAGGGGCCGAGCCGTACGAGCCCTTTAATATGGCCATCTGTGCGATTCAGACGTCTTCCTATCGCAACGCTGTGAGCCGTCTGCACCGGCGCGTGTCGCAGGAAATGTGGGAAGGCCTATGGCCTAATCTGCCGGTGTGGGAGATCCCGATCACGTCGATAACCAACGGGGTACACCTGACAAGTTGGATCAACGGGGATCTGGCGAACCTCTACGACCAGTACCTACAGCCGGACTGGAGGGAAGGGCACGCCGAGCGCGAGATGTGGAACCAGACGACCGACATTCCCGTCACAGAGTTGTGGGAGGCGCATCGTCGCCGCAAACGCCGCTTGGTGGCGTTTGTGCGGGAACGGATGGCCGCCGCCGCCGCAGCCCGCAACGCGCCTTCGGCAGAGATTGAACGCGCCAAAGAGGTGCTGGACCCCGAAGTTCTCACTATCGGCTTTGCGCGGCGCTTTGCGACTTATAAGCGCGCCACGCTGGTTTTCAAGGATCTGGCGCGGCTGAAGCGGATTCTGACCAGCGAAAAAATGCCCGTGCAAATCGTGATCGCCGGGAAAGCCCATCCGCGCGATCTCCCCGGCAAGACGCTGATTCGCGAGATTGTGCACTTCTCGCGCGATCCGGACCTGGCCGGGCGCGTGGTCTTTGTGGAGGATTACGGCATCGAAGTCGCCGGCGAGCTGGTACAGGGCGTCGACCTGTGGCTGAATACGCCCCGCCGCGGCGAAGAGGCGTGCGGCACCAGCGGTATGAAAGCGGGGATCAACGGAGTTCTGAACCTCAGCATCCTGGATGGCTGGTTCGACGAAGCCGCTGAGAATTCCGGGGGTTGGGCGATCGGCGACCGGGAGCCCTACTCGCCCGACCGCGACGATGCGCATGCGACCGCTATTTATTCGCTGCTAGAGCACGAAATCGTTCCGTTGTATTACGAGGCGCGCGAGCATGGCGTGCCGATGCGGTGGATGCGGCGCGTGCGGCAATGCCTCCGCTACGTGAGCGCGAATTTCAACTGCCAGCGGATGATTGGCGAATACAATTCGGAATTTTACGAACCCGCGCACCGGAAATGGGAGGAGACGGCCCGCGATCAGTTTGCCATCGCGCGCGACTATTCGCAGTGGGCCCGCGAAACGGAGGCGCTTTGGCCGGGCGTCGCCTTTACGCGAGGGACCGGAATGGCCCTTTCTAGTGTGCTCAGCGGGGCTACGATTCCTCTCCGGGCGGGCTTGGATCTGGCTGGACTTACGCCCCGGGACGTGCGCGTC
>CAWJHX010000008.1:0-253567 GCA_963842825.1 Terriglobia bacterium
GGCGGCCGCGCGGGGTTTTCGGCGCCTTAGTCATCGACGTTTCGTCCAGCATGAAATTAAATCACTTTCTTGAGCATCTGCATTGTGATACTGCGCATTCAGAACACTAGATATTGTGTGGCGCTCGGAGTTTGAGCGGATCAGGGGTATTTGAAAATTCCCGAGATGGCGCGTATCGCTGGTGAAAACGGCCCCCGGCGAGGTGATCCAGGGGGAATGTTTTCCTACTCCGAAACAACGTCGCTTTTTGTCCTCACCAAAACACGCATTTGTTTCGCAAATTTCTGCTTGGGAAAAATCGCGTTTTTTTCACACTCCATATCGCGCACGCGCACGTGAGAGAAAAATTTTATGAATTCGTCCTCGCGAGGGATTAGCAGCGACAGTCAGCGACGCCTCAGCGACACGTCTTGTCGCCGGTTATCCCCCCTGTTTACTGCAACCTGGACACGGCAGCGACGCAGCGACAGATAAAGTTCAAAAAAAAACTTTTCTCTCCACGCGCGCGCACATGTCGCTGACTGATCGGAGGACTTCCATGCTAGTACGATTTTTCAATGATTTAATCAGCGACAAGCGTGTGTCGCTAATCCGTCGCTGACCCGTCGCTGCCGTCGCCGATATTCCTTCCCCCTGACCTTTCTAGCAGGCCCCTGAACGACCCTCCCCTGAACCCTCCCCGTGACGTAGCTGGAAGTTTCGCCGGGCGTCCCAAGGGCGCTTTCCTGCCCCGCGCGACCCGCAGGGCCCCCTGGCGGCACGCCCCACGTCGCTCAACGTCACTTCCCGCGCCTCTACATCCTTCAGCGAGCCCCCTCAGGGGGCGTTTCCTTGGTCACGCCGGGGCGCGGCCTTCCTAACCGGGCATATTCAGGTCCTCTCCTTCACCTTTATCCACGTTTCCTTCTTGTCTTTCGCTCCCTCATTTCTTGACGGCATTTTCCAAAAGACCGCCGCGCGGCGCACGTCGAAAGGTCGCGTTACTTTCCGATAGCTTCAAAATGGCCTTTCTTCGGTGATCGATTCCGGTATGTCATGCGGCTCGGTTTGCTTCGCAAATTCAGGGACACTCCATAACCGCTCCGGTTTACCTTTGATGCGCGTCGAAGTCTTTGTATTTTTTGCTCCGATGGCTTTCAGTTGATCGGCGAGCTTCGCCAGTTCGACCTTATATTTTCGGCGATCCAAGTGAGCAGTTAAATCCTTGACGCGGAACCACGTCAGCCCGTCATTGGTCCACGGTTTTCCGAGGAGAATTTCTTCGCGTGAGTTTGCCTGCGCTCTGGAGGTGCAAAAGTCAGCTACGAGTTCCCGGAATTGTCCCAAGAGCGTAAGATCCTCGGGCGCGTCTTCCTCCGTGACATTCTCCGGACTCAGTGATTTTTGAACCAGAGCGCTCCAGGCCTTGCGGTCCGGCATAGTCGGGCACTCCGTCAACTTTTCCATGGACGCTTTTTGAAACAAGTTCGGGTCCTGGAACTGTTCCGTAATCAACTTGATCTCGCTTCCGTTCACCTCAACAAACCAAGTCACCGGGTCCGTCTTAATTTTCCTCACGCGACCTATTTCCGGGAAGCCTGAGTTTCCTCTCCCAATGCCGTATTTCCTGGACCGGCACTGCGTGGAGTTGCAATGCGCGGCAATGGGGTGCTGACTGCAACTGTAGTTGTAGTCCTTTTTCTTGACCGAGCCGGTAACGGTCTTCACTTCAGCCGCATCGAGCGGCGGCTGCATATACTTCTGATTCATCTCCTCAAGAAGATCACCCCAGTTGTCACCATCCACCTTCCGGCAATACACACCGAGATTGTAGAGCCCGCTATTCCGCGTGCCTTGCGGAAACCCGATCTGAATTAAATGCTGTAAACACGGGGGACCCTGCGGCATCTCCGCGGAAACGACCAAAGGCTTCTTAAACCAGGGAAGAGATTGGCGTAGCCTTTCCGCTTCGTCCAGAAACTCCGGCAGGTCCAGCGCATTCCGATCCCCCTGGACGGCGTAGCGCTTCTCCATCACGCCGTTGTAGTAGGGAAGATTGATCCAGCTCCCCGCGTCACCAGGGGCCATCGCTAGTTGTTTGGGGAAAATTTCAGCGTTCCCGTAACCAAGCATCGACGCGACTTCCTTGAGCTTCGCAACCATCATCTTCGCGGGCACCGGCTCAGCCGTGAAGCAGTAAATGTGCGCTCCCCCTGACTTCGACCGGCACACAACCAGGGGGATTTTGGCGTTAGCGAGCTTTTTGGCGATCGCCGCGTGAGAGAGGCCGTCATACACGTCGATATCAATTGCGCCGAAGCACACCGTCGAATCTAGCTTGATGGGAACGATCCCGAGGCCATTAGTCCCGGCGAGGTGCTTTTCATAGAGGGCGGGCGTGACGGCGTCGCGCACAGTTCTCCTATCGGTCCCAAGAAGTTTTCCGTTCTCGTCAGGCTGATCCGCAATCCCGTTGTAACAGCCATAAACCGAATCATGACCGGCGAAGAGGGCGGCGAAACGAGTGACGAAATCCATTTCAAGTAGAGTGCGCGCGGCGGGGCATGAATCTCCGGGTAATTTGGATGCCCCTGCTAAACTTAAATTAGGGTCCTCACTGATCCCGGCTTTCTGGTCGAAGCCTTTCTGCATACACGGCGGGGCGGATTCTCCTCCGCTCCGCCTCTCTTCTTCGGTCCCGATCATATCCACTTCCCAAAAGTAAGCGCCCCGTTCGGAGAGGCCGTGAAATTTCCGATAGACGGTCTAGGCCGTTTCTTCGTGCTTCCCGAGATAGAACCGGCGCGCCGATCCCATCGCGCTTTCCTCATCGTCAGCGACGTGATACGTTGCCACGATGCGCTCGCGCTCCGGCTTTTGTCGCAGGAGGTACCGGCGCAGCAAGTCTCCGCACTCCATTCGCAGGCCGTGCCATGCCGCGAAGCAGGCGAGTTTCGGAATGCACACGGCCGGCAAACCGTGAAAGTGGCTCGCATCGAGAAACACGATGCGATCCGGCTCGGCAGGGGGAAACACTCGCAGATCGAGTCCCCAGTAATGGCTATCGATGGAGTGGACCAGCGCGACGGCATCCATACGGGAAGCAACCAGGCGACGGCGGCCGGAGCTTAGCGCGAACAATTCATCACTCTCGTTGACGAATTGCAATTCAACACGTGGGCGCTTAACCGCACGGCGCACGGCGGGCGGCGCGCATCCCGTTTCCCCGGTCATAGCGCGGTCGCCTCCAAAATCAAGCGGTCAATCAAGCGCGTCCATTCTTCCTGATCGGGCGTCTTCCGCGCTCTCACGCGCGCCGCGAAACGGCCGGCGTTGTACAAAATCGACTTGGGCAGTTTCCAATCCACACCCGAGACGCTCCAATGGAGATCACCGCGAACGTCCCGGTGCATGACGCCGATGTGATCGACCGCAAGGCCGAGGGCCTCCGCAATTTCCATTCGCAGCGCGGCAGAACTCGCTTTCACGTAAGCACCATAGAATCGCGCATCAACTCTTCGGCTAGGTCCGACCAGTACCGAGCCCGTGGCGCGGGCGTTCCTACGATCCCGGCAAACAACTGCGAATCGAGCATCTGGTAGGCGGGGAAGTGATACAACCTTCCCGCGATCTCCCACGAGAATACCGATCCCTGCCAAGGGTCCATGGCCTTATCGATTGCCCTGTTAGGTAGGGATCTAATAAGCGTGCCGAACGCGCCGGGACGTAGGCCCGTTAAAAAGGCGGCGTCACCGCGTTGAGTGGCCGTCATCGCTTATTCCTTCGCAGGATTCAAGGCTTGATGAATGGCTTTGCCGAGGAAGGTCATTTCCTCGGATGTGAGAGTCTTTCGCCGGAGCAAGGCTTCACCGTAGGACTGGGCCGCTTGGTCACGTTTGACAGGGTCGGCCTTCGGATCGTCGAGAATCGCGGGCTTTGGCAGGGGTTGCTTATCGGCGCGCGCCGCGCGCTGGTCGCGAAGGTATTCCGCGATTCCCCCGGCCAAGACGCCCACGTTGTCGTTCAGTTTGTCTGCCATTTTTTCAGTTCCTTTTCGTATGTATCGCGCGTCGTCTGCGTCTCATCAGCATGTGCCCGGAGCTGCTGGCGCGCGCCCGTCAGTTTTGCGGCAAGATCGGCGATCAACTCGCGATGGGCGGCCGCGGCACCGCCGAATTCCTGCAATTCGATACTGCCGTTCAATTCGAGGGCCGGGGCCAGCGATGCGAGAAGCTCAGATTCCTGCACTTCGGCCCGGAGTTTTTCGAATTGGAGTTGCGCGGCGAGTTCGGCGACTTTGGCCTCCAAAACTTTCCCTTCCTCAGTGGCCGCCTCGAAGGAGCTGAATTTTTGCACGGCTAATTTGAGCAGGGCACCTCTCGTCTGAGCTGCTGTCAGCGAAGACGCATCGCACGTCGGATCGTCGATAAGATTTTCGATGCACTCCCGCAACGCAGTCTCGCGGCTCCGTTCGTTTCTGCGGTATTCTGCGATGAGTCCAGCACGGCGCGCGGCGCACGCCGCGAGCTTCTTTTCGCACTCTCCGCGCTGGTGAAAGGCTTCACTATAAATGGAATGTGCAGCGTCGGCTTTCTGCCGGAGATTGTCCAGCTCGCTTATGTCCACATTTTCGAGTTCGCTCATTCGGTGTCCCCTGGAAAAAGCGCATCGCCGCTTCGATGCGTCAGATAATATGTGTTGCGTGCGGCCTCCAGATCGCGGCGTGCGCCGTTTTCACGGTGGAACTTGTCGGCCTCAGCCTGCGTCATCGGTGGGCGTGTTGCGTTTGCGCGGCCATCACGGATTGAGGCGAAAAATCGTTGAGCTTCATCGGCGAACATCAGGCGGCGCATCTACCCCACCCTCCCTTCGATGTCCGCCGCTAAGTCTTCGGCTCGCTCGGCAACCCCGTACATCGAGTCGAGCGACGCATCCAATTCGGTCGGCGTCCGCTCCCCTGGATTCGCCTTGAGGATACTTGCGGACTGGCGTAACAGGGCCGTCAACATTTGAAGTAGATGACCCGCGCCCAAGTGGGAAAACGTTGGCATAGAGCACCTTTTTACGCGCTCTTGGTCCGCGGGGGACTCGGCAAAATGTGTATGACTTTGCGGGAGTTCATCGCGTTTTCCATCCGCATTTCAGACTGGTGGTTCGCTTCGGACTGCTCCCAAAACTGGCGAATATCTTCTGTATTTGCCACAACATGCGACGGATATAGGTTGTCGCCGAGAAGTTTTCTCGCGGCCAATTCGAAATTGCAACAAATGACCCGGCCTGCCTTGCTCGTCGCGTCATTCGGGATCGCGACTGACTTCAGGAAGATGCCACTTCCATCTTGAGGTTGCAGAGGGTGCGGGTCGGCTTCGCCCGCCGCGACTTTCGAGCGGCGATTTGTGACGAATTCGGCTTTCAGTTCGGCTTCCTTGGCTCGAACATCGGCCCAATATTTGAGGGTTGCTCCCATGTGTGAAATTCTCCATTTCTCAAAAACTTTGTGCTAACAAGAAACCCCCGATTCGACCGGCGCGACGCCGGAGAATGCAGGGGCAAAACACTCGAAACTCTGTGTTACTTCGTCGCCTTACGCCGGGGGTCGGAGTGGCTCCGTTCGGATGGCAGGGGTGCGCGAGCGGACGAATTCGAGCACCGCCTCGGCTGGTATGCGAACGAAGCGGTTGACGCGATGCTCGCCCACGCCGAAGCTCGGAAGATCCCCGGTCGCGATAAGGCTACGGACGGTGCTGCGGTCAACCTGCAAGGCGTGGCAAAGGCGTTCCATCGTTAAACAAAGCACCCCATCCCCGAGTGCCTCCGACGCGATGGACTCCAAAATGTCGATATCTAAGGTGCGCTTGTTACGCATGAACTTCTCGCGCCGCGGCGGGCGCGCTTGGGGTCGTTTGTCGAGGGTTTCCATAAAAAAGAAAGGAGCCACGAAAAGTGGCTCCCTAGAACCAATATATCAGGCGGTAACAAACCACCCTTTGCGGGGAGATTGGAATAAACGGCCACTTGTCGCACAAAGCCTGCATTTACAAAGTAATATCTTCGCTCGACGAGTCGATTTGTTTTCACTTGGTAAACTGGTCTTAGAGGGCCTTGTTGCAGGGGATTTCCCGCGCGACGGCCTTTTTCCATTTTCAGAGGGTCATATCAATGCCAGTCACGGTTACCGGAATCTCGCTGCCAAGCACCGAGCTTCGGGACTTCCTGCGCCGCGTTGCTCGTAGTAGGCAAGCACGGCTCGGGGGTCGAAGCTCGGTCAGCAGCATCCTAGTCCAGTTGGTCGAACTATATCGCTCGGAGTTGCAAGCCGAGCTTGACGGGGGCGAGTCGCAAGGGGCCGCCGCACATCAAGGGGAGGCAGCGTGAACTCGCTGGATTTTTGGGCCGCAATAGATGGAAAAAAGGCGGAACTGCTTGCCGCGCATAAGGCTCGCAAGGCAAAGTTCCTGGCGACGAACGATCCGGCGGCTTGGGAAGGTCAGCCGACTCACGGCCGCGGCGTTTTGATGATGTCCGTAGGCTCGTCGGTTCCCTACTTTTGCTATGCGGAGCCGCTGCGCCGCGCTGCGCAACTTCTCGTTGAAAAGAAATTCAGACTTGCAACGCCTGAAGAGTGCGCCGCTGGCAGAGCGAATAACGACATTCACGATTTTTCGGCAACAAAGGCAGCTTAAACAAATGACTAGCTTCATCATCGGCCCCGCGCCGAAATCAAAAACTGTCGGATCGCAAAACATTACTATCACCGGCGCGGTGAGTTCTGCCGGACTTATCAAGCTCACTGCTACGGCGCACGGCCTGGAGACGGGTGACGTGGTGCAGATTTCTGGAGTGACGGGCACCGTCGAGGCCAATGGCCAGTGGGTTATCGCCGTCGTGGACGCGAATCATTTCACGCTCAACAACAGCACGTTCGGAAATGCGTATTCGAGCGGAGGCACGGCCGCGCACGTCGGTTTTGCAAGCGTCGGTTTGGACGTGTCCAATGTTCTGTTCCCCGTCGTGCCTACGAACGTCGTTGCTGTTATAAAATTGCATTCCGCGCCCGTGAATGTGACGTGCCGAGCCATTATCGAGGACTCGGAGGACTCGGCATTTCTGACGGCAATGCCCGCGCTCGCGACGGCGTTCGCAGGGGGATTGGCTCCAGCGAATGACGAAGCGGCGCGACTTTGCCTATCGGGATGATCCCGATACGCGCCTGGCCGCGTCGGGGAATTATCTTCGGCTGAAAATGATGTGGAGCAAGCCGATACCCGGTTCAACCTTCACGTTTTCGTCTTGCCTTGAATACTAGGAGTCTCTCATGCAGACCTTTTCGCTCGGCCTTGTAACTGTGACAACGGCCGGAACGCGGGTTCCTCTCGCGTCTGTTCTTCCCGCCGATTTCCCATCGAACGGCAAGTGTGCGGCGATTGTCGTTTCGCCGCCCGCCTCAAATACGGGCAAGGCCGTTTTTGGCACGACGGCCGTAATTGCCGCATCGTTGGTCGGTGTGGTCAAGGAGTTTCTTCCCCCGGCCTCGACAGGTGCTAAGGACTCCTACGTTCACAAAGACGTGTCCAACGAAGGGAATCCGATCAACGCCAACGACTATGCCCTCGACGTTGCCGTCAATGGCGAAGGACTGATTGTCGCGATTGTTGTCCGCTGAGGCCGTAAATGAGCAAACCCCAATCGAATGTTATCGGGATTGAGAAGCACTACCGCTACCGAGAACTCAAGCCGATCACGGGGCATTCGGATCGTTCGTTGCGCCGGTTATTCGAGCATGAACCTGGCGTCGTGGTCCTGCCGCATGAAATTTGCAGGGAAAAACGAAAGTACGAAACGGTGTTAATTCCTGAGTCCGTGGTAAAACGTGTGCTTACCCGGTTGACGCACGCGGCGTAACTTCAGGCCCAGCTATTGCGCTGCGGGGGCTGGTTGCACGCATAAATCGCTAGGATCAAACCTGCCGTGATGCCCAAACTCAGGACCGGATTGTCCGCAATAAATTCGACTAATGCTGACGCGACAACCTTCATGTCCACCTGCGCGACGGCGGGATCGCCGACGGTCAATGTCACCGGCATCGCGGCCATTGGCCGGGCAGGGGATGGGGGAATCCGAGTTGAGAGCGTTCCTGAGATCGGCGGCGCTACAAGAGTCGCCGCAAAGTCGATCCGAGGTGCAGAGGCGCTTCGCCGGATTCGGCGGCGGATGTGAGATGGCTTGGACGGGGGTTTCAATTTGCCCTCCATATCGGAAGTATACCAGTCAGGCCCGTGTGACTTCTTAAGCTGCCTTCCTCTTTCGTCGGACGGCGACCGGCGCGGGTTGTGTGCCCCACGATTTCTGCACTTCATCCTCCAACTCCCATTGCAGGGCCTTCACATGGGGTTTATAGTGCTTTTCTGTAATCTTCACAGATTTGTGACCAAGCAACGTCGCCACGCGCTCCAACGACACTCCGGCGCGAAGGCACTCTACGGCGAAGGTATCGCGGAACATGTGCGGGTGGGCGCGTTTCGTAATGCCAGCAAGTTTGAAAAGACGCCGAAAGCTTCTTCGCCAATTTCCGGCCGCCGTGTTCGGATGGCCCACGCCGGACCAAAAGAAATACGTCGGATTGTCAGAAGCCGTTTCGAGCGCCTGCGCGACATCGGGGGGAACCGGGCAGAACACCGGGGTCCCCGTTTTGGCTTGATAGAGAAGAACGGCGTCCCCGCCCCGATCCGTTTTGGCGAGCCGCGCGCGTTCCAATGTCACCGCGTCACGAATGCGGAGGCCAGTCCAGCGCATCAGCAAAGTCAATGCTCGGAGTTGCGTTCCGGTTGCCCCTTGCTCCCATCGATTTCCGCGGTAATTCCGTGTGGCTCCGACAATCGCGTCAAATTCTTGTGGCGTGAAATAATCCGTCGGGCGCTGTTCAACTCTGATCCGGCCCAGCGCTCGCCCCGTAACCGGATTGCTTCCCGCCATCCAGCCGCTTCGTTCACAAAAGTAGAAAAAGCTCACGATGCGATCCTGCTTTTTACTGCGGGCGAGCGGAGCGTCTTTCCAGGTTGCGCGAAAGGCGCGAATGACATTCACGTCCGCGATTTGCTTCACGAACCGGAGGCCCTTGTCTTTACAGAAGGGGAGCATTTGCTTCTCAAAGATCGTCCTGAGCTTGGACTGGGTCGCTGCTTCCAGGTTTCGCGCCTTGCCGTCTTCCAAATACGCTGTGACCGCCTGCTCGACGGTGACCGGCGCTATCGGCGAAACCGGCTGACCCTCGCTCTCCCACTCGTGAACGGTCTTGATCGCTTTTTCGTAGTTCGCGGTCTTGAGGGATTTTCTTATGAACGCTCCCGCCAGCATCCCGATAGCACGGTAGCTGCATGTACATCGCGAGAAATCATCGTACTCGGATGCGTGGCGGTTCTTTGCCCGGCGACCGGCAACACACTCGCTGGTATGCCGTTTCTCGACTTTGAGCATCGCACCTCCGCTCGAAGGTTACTGCACGTCTATTGCACGTGAAGTATGGCGGAAACGTAAGATGTTGTAAACACGAAAAGAAAGAATGGTGAGCCGGGCGGGACTCGAACCCGCGACCACCGCATTAAAAGTGCGATGCTCTACCAACTGAGCTACCGGCCCCTGCTTGAGAAACTACCCTAAATGCCTTTGCCTTAAGACGACGGCGCCGCGAGCGGATTCCGGGGGGATGCTCCATTGTAGCGCGTGCCGGGCGCGCGCTGGTCGACGCTCCATGGCGTTATCGAGTCTAAAATTTCCTGATCACGCGCTGCGCACCGCCGCCAGCAGTTTGTAAAACGCATCCGCGAATTGCTTCACGCCCTGTTCGAGCAGTTCGGCGGTGACCTGCTGAATGGAAATACCGGCGGCGGCCAGGTTTTGCATTACCACGCGAGCCTGGTCGAGCCCTTCTTCCAGGGACGCCCGCGGCTCGCCGTGATCGCGGAAGGCATCGTACGTGGCCGGCGGAATCGTGTTGACCGTATCCTTGCCGATCAGCTCCTCCACATAGAGGACGTCGCGCAGCTTGGGATTCTTGGTGGACGTGCTGGCCCACAGCAGACGTTGTACGCGCGCGCCTTTCGAGGCAAGCGCCTCCCAGCGCGGACCCGAAAAAATCCGGTGATAGCGTTCATAGGCGAGCTTCGCGTTGGCGATCGCCACGCGGCTGCGGCAGGATTCAAGCAGCCCGCGCCGGCGGTCATCGGCGGCGGGGAGCAGCGCATCGATACGGGCATCGACATTCGTATCGATACGGCTGACGAAGAAGCTGGCGACGCCGGCGATTGACGCCAGATGCAGTCCCTGCCGCGCCCGCTCCTCAAGCGCCCGCACGTAAATCTCGGCCACTTCCTCGTACCGTTCGCACGCGAACAGCAGGGTGACATTCACATTGATGCCTTCGGTGAGCAGCGCCTGAACCGCCGGCAATCCGGCTTCGGTTCCCGGCACCTTGATCATGAGATTGGGCCGACCGACCGAACTCCACAGGCGGCGCGCCTCCTCCGTGGTCGCTTGCGTATCGTTCGCGAGCAGCGGCGATACTTCCAGGCTGACGTAGCCATCGCGACCGTTGGTCGCGAGATACACGGAACGCAGCGTGTCGGCCGCATCCTGAATATCGCGGATCGCCAGGCGCTCGAAGATTGCCTTGGCGTCAAGCCTTACATCTTTGCGCAGTTCGTTGAGGAAATCGGCGTACTCTTGTCCCTCGGCGATGGCCTTCTCGAAAATAGAAGGATTTGAAGTCATGCCCGCCAGACCATCCCGCTCGATCATTTTGCCAAGATCGCCGCTGGTCATCAGGCTGCGGCGAATGAAATCGAGCCAGATCGACTGCCCAAAGCGGGCGAGTTGCTTCAAGGGGTTTTCGACGGTAACGGAGCTGGTCATAAATAGGCCTCCTCTTCATGTTAATAGACGCGCCATGGCTCCATGCGGCGCCGATCATGTTCGTGAAATACACCGCGTCCCTCCGAGGCGTGCCACACTGAGAGCGGCTATGTCGCTGCTGAAAATCGCGCAAGCCCTGGAGGCGTCGCCGTTCGGAGAGGGCATCCGGCAATCGCGTTATGGGTTTCCCGGACTGATCTTCATCCATCTGTGCGGACTGCTGATCACGGTTGGCGCCATTTCGCTATGGGATCTTCGGCTGCTGGGAGCCGGTTTGCGCTCGATTCCGGTGTCGCGCGTCGGCCGGGCGCTGCTTCCGTGGACGTGGACCGGTTTTGCCGTGATGCTGGTCAGCGGTTCGGCGCTGGTTTGCGTGGAAGCGGGGCGGCTTTATCCGAATACGGCCTTCCGCCTGAAGATGGCGCTGTTGGTTTTAGCTTTCATCAATATGTCGAGCTTTCACCTGACGATCTATCGCAGCGTCGCGCAATGGGATGGCGACGCCGTGGTTCCCTTGCGGGCGCGGCTCGCCGGGGCCATTTCGCTGGCGCTGTGGTTCAGCCTCCTGACGGCGGGCCGGGCCATCGGCTACACGATCAATTACTCGGTCTAAGAGGATGTTGAAAAAGGGGGACAGACTACTCTGTCCCCACTCGTAAAGCTTATGATTTCACGTTCGAGCGTGGGAGTGGACAGAGCGGTCTGTCCCCTTTTTCAGCAAGCTCCTAAGGAGACCAGGGAGGAGAAATCCCCGGCGCGATGACTTTTCTCGAGTGGTGCCAGCAATCGGCTCTCAGCGAGCTGGTCCGGAAAAACACATGGACCATTCCGGCGATCGAGATTCTGCACCTGGCGGGGGTAATCCTGGTGTTCGGAAGCGTACTGATCATCAACCTGCGCCTGTTCGGATGGATTTTCGCGAGTGAACCGCCAGACGTGATCGCCGCCGATCTCTCTCGACGTACGCGGCTGGGATTGGTCCTGCTGGGGATCACCGGCCCTCTGTTGTTTTTCGCCATGCCGATGAAGTTGTTCGAAACCCCCGACTTCTCCGTGAAGCTCGCGCTGGTGGCGATCGCGTTCACCTATCACATGGCGGTTCACAGCAAACGGATGCTGCTCGCCACGCCGGTGACGAGCGGAAGGAAGGTTTCCGCCGGAATTTCGCTCGCGCTGTGGATGGCCGCGATTCTGGCGGGTTTGGAAGTGGGCTCGTTCACCTAAGCTATCCGACCGTAATCCGACGCCGGAGTCAGATGAAGATGTCCGGCGAGCTCACTTCACGAGACCCCTGCGTTATACTTTCCCTTCCTATGCCCGACGCTCGACGTTTCTTCCCGGGGCTGCTGATCCTGTTCGCCGCGAGCGGCTGCTCCGCGCTGATCTATGAGGTCACGTGGTATCAACTGCTGCAGCTCGCCATCGGATCTACGGCGGTTTCCATGGGCATTTTGCTCGCGACGTTCATGGGCGGCCTGTGCATCGGCAGCCTCGCGCTGCCGCGTCTGCGGCTGGCAACTGGCCGGCATCCTTTACGGGTGTACGCGTGGATCGAGGCGGGCATCGCCGGTTTCGGTTTGCTGGTGCTGGTCACGCTCCCTCTGATCGATCGGGTGTACATAGTGGGGCTCGCCAGCGGACTACCGGGAATGTTGCTCCGCGGATTGCTGGCGGCCGCCTGCATGCTAATCCCGACGATCCTGATGGGCGCGTCGCTGCCTGCCATCGCACGCTGGATCGAAGCGAGCGCGCAGGGCGTCTCCTGGTGGGGATTGCTGTATGGAGGCAACACCGCGGGCGCCGTGGTGGGATGTCTGATCGCGGGATTCTACCTGCTGCGCGTCCACGATACCTACGTCGCGACGTATGCGGCGGCGGCGTTAAATGTAATCGTATCCGCTGCGAGCTTCGTGCTTGCCGGCCGCGTTCCCGCGAGTTCGGGCCATGAATACAATGCCGCCGATCGAGACGAACATACGGGGGCGGCGTCGTCGATCGGGGAAAGGGCCAGCCGATGGCCGGTTTACGCGACCATCGCGATTTCAGGAGCCTGCGCTCTGGGCGCCGAGGTGGTGTGGACACGCTTGATGGGCATGCTGCTGGGGGCCACGGTTTACGCCTTTTCCATCCTGCTGGCGGTGTTTTTGATCGGGCTGGCCGCGGGTAGCGGAGTTGCGGCGATGCTGCTGCGTTCCATGAAACCGCGCTTGTGGAAGGCGCGGCGCGCACTCGGCTGGAGCCAGATTCTCGCGGCGTTCGGGATCGCCTGGACGGCGTATATGATCGCCGATTCCCTGCCCTACTGGCCCATCGACGTGATGCTTTCCAAGAACCCCTGGCAGCTCTTCCAGCTCGATATGGCGCGATCGTTGTGGGCGATTCTTCCCGCCACGCTTTTCTGGGGCGCGAGTTTCCCTTTGGCGCTGGCCGCCGCCGCTTCGTCCGAGGGCGATCAGGGGCGCACGGTGGGAGCGGTGTACGCCGCGAATACGCTCGGCGCCATCGCCGGCGCGCTGAGCGTGAGCCTGGTGCTGGTGCCCTGGATCGGCACGCAGAACACCGAGCGGGTGCTGTTGATCGGCTCCGCGCTGGGAGCGCTGATAGTCGTCGCGCCTGAATTAAGGTCGCTTGGCACAGCCGCGGCCCTGATCGTCGCACTCGCGGCCTCGGGCTGGCTGGCATGGAAGGTCGACGCGGTTCCCGGAAAACTGATCGCCTACGGACGCCAGATGCCGCGATTCAGCAACGATTCCCGAATCATTTACGTCGCCGAAGGCCGGAATTCATCGGTCGCCATCGGCCAGTGGAGCAGCGGAGCCCTCGAAATCGACGTGAACGGCCACATTGAAGCAACCACCGAGCCATTCGACATGTCGCTGCAAAGGATGGTGGGGCATCTGCCGGGCGTGCTGCATCCGCATCCGAAATCGGTGTTGGGGATCGGCTTCGGAGCGGGCGTTTCGGCGGGCACGTTCACGCGCTATCCGGGCATTCAGAAAATTACGGTGTGCGAAATCGAGCCGGTGATTCCGCCGATCTCCACGCGTTACTTCGCGAAGCAGAACTACGAAGTATTTCACAATCCGAAGACACGCGTGGTGTTCGACGACGCGCGCCACTACCTGATGACCACGACCGACAAGTACGACATCATCGCGTCGGATCCTCTGGATGTTTTCGTCAAGGGAACGGCCGGTTTGTATTCGAAGGAGTATTTCGAGGCCGTCAAGCGCCATCTGAATCCGGGCGGCTTCTTTACGTTGTACGTACCGCTGTACGAAAGCGACCGCATCACCGTGCAGAGCGAGCTCGCGACGTTCTTCGACGCTTTTCCGAACGCGACGGTATGGGGCAACACGCGCGACGGCCAAGGTTACGATATGGTTTTTCTCGGGAACGTGGAGCCGCTGCGGATCAACGTCGACGAAGTCTATGCGCGGATGGCACAACCGGAATACGCGGAGGTCATGACGTCGCTGCGCGAGGTCGGCTTTTACGCTCCGGCGAGTTTGTTCGCCGCCTACATGGGCCAGCATTCCGACCTCGGCAAGTGGACCGCGGGCGCGCCGATCAATCGCGATCGCGACCTGCGGCTGCAGTATCTGGCGGGCTGGGGCATCAACTCGCAAATGGCGGACACCCTGTATCGAGAGATGCTGGGCTACCGGCAAACTCCGGCGAATATTTTTGTGGGAGGGGCGAAGTCGAAGCAGGTCAGCGATCTGCTCGGATCGATGGCAGGCGGCCGTTAGGTCGCGTTCCAACAAGACTCTTTTTCAATGAAATCAGACGAGGTTCCGTTTACCCGCGCAGGGATTTCCCCTGGTCGTCTTTCCACGCTGCGTCGTCTAATTCGATATCGAGACTCATCCAGCGATCTGAAATATCCGCGCCCAGGATGGAGGCCGACGTATAGACCGAGCCGTGGCCTTGGGGGCACATTACTTCCTGGCCCGCGGCTTCCAGCAGCATTTGGCCCGGCACGCCGATGCGGACCGGTTGGCGCATGCGGTGCAGGCACACGCGGCATCGGCCCGGTTGATCGCGAAACGCCCAGACCAGGATGACGACAACGGCCGCAAACGAGGCCCACAGCAGGAGCGGTCCTCCTCGGCCGGGATCGCCGCCGGTGAGACCGAGAGCGCTGACGCCGGCGAGTTCCACGATCGCGAAAAACAACGAGATCAGCGGTAGCGCCGTCTTCAGCACGAAGAATCCCCAGAAGCGCGCGGCGCGTTTCGCGGGTGCGCCCGCGCGGCGATCGATCACAAAGCGCACGGCGGCCCATGCAAGCAGCGCGCAGAGCAGAGTGGCGAGATCGCCGGCGTAGGAACGGAAAGCGCGATAGACCAATTCCTCGATCGGCGTCGCCTGCATCTCAAAATTGCGGCGGGCGAGGCCGCCTTGTGACTGGAGCAGCCGCAGTTCCTTGCGGGCGGCATCGGGAGTGGCGCCGGGATTCAGGCGCGCGACAACCCCTCGCAGATTCAGCCACCAGCGTCGCGCCGGAACGGGCGGCGACGCCTCGGGGTGCGAGGTCCAGATAGCGATGGGCTCCGAGAGAAACGTAAAGTTGTAGGGCAGCACGCCAGCGAGCCGCAGGGGGCGGCCGTCGATCAACATCGAAAGCCCTACGCGGTTGGGATCGCCGCGCAATTCATTGCGCCAGAAGTCGTAGCTCGCGAGGAACTCGTCCTCCCGCAACCTCTCGACCGGTATGCGCACGCCGAGGACATCGAAAAATGAGGCGTCCACATTCGCGGCTTCCACCAGGCGCCGCCCGCGATCGAACGAGACGGAGACGGTGTGCCACGAATACGCGGCCACCGCGGCGAGCGTGTGGGCTTTCTCGCGAAATGAGATCGCCTCGGCGTCGCGAAACCCCAGACGAATTCCAAACACAGGAGGTCCCTGGGCCAGGACGACTACGCTGCGCGGATCGCGATAGGGGACGCCCTCCGCGAGGTGGCGAGTGACGGAAAATCCGCGGCTCGCGACACCCACGGCGAGAATCGACAACAGGCCCAAGGCGAGACATAGCCCCGGGCGTCCCATCATCGAACGAAGTTCTTCGGCGCCGGGTTCGCTGCGGAAGCGGGCACGCACGGCCGCGCGAATCGCATCGCGAGTATGTCTCAGAAGGGCCCAGCGGGCGTCAGGTACGGCGGAATTCGCGGCGTCGAGCGTCCAGTACCACAAGCCGCCGAGCCATTCGCCTTGCCATTCGGCGCGCAGTTCGCCGGGGACCAGCCTCACGGCAAGATGCAAGGCGAACCGGCAGACGCATGAGACGATCCGATACATATTTGGCCGTCTGATAGGAAGCTTAGCAGGGACGAGCGACAGGGGCCAGGGGCCGTCTCCTGCCTCCCGGCTACAGCGCCTTCGTCGCGCCGCCGTCCATATCGATCAGCGCGCCGTGGAAGAAGCGGCCTTCGGGACCGACGATAAACGCGACCAGGCCGGCGATGTCTTCGGGCTCGCCGAATTGCAGGATTTTGGAATCGTCCACAAAACGCTGCTCGGCCTCACTGAGATCCACACCGGTCTGCTTGACGACGGCTTCGAGGCGCTTTTGCAGGCGCTCCGTGCGAACGTAGCCGGGGAGAATCGCGTTCACGCGGACTTTGTCGCGCACGCCCGTGTCGGCGAGCGATTTCGTAAGGCAATTCATCGCCGCGTTGACCGATCCGCCGATCGAAAACAGAGGGCCGGGAGTCCGGCCGCCGACGCCGGAAATATTCACGACGGAGCCGGAAACCATCTTGAGGTGCCGCCAGGCGGCGCGCGTCACGCGCACGGCGGCAAAAAACTTCAGCGCGAATCCATCGGCCCAATCCTCGTCGGTGAGTTCGAGGAAATCGCCAAGCCTGGTTGCGCCGGCGTTGTTCACGACAATGTGGATGCGGGCGAACCTCTTTATCGCGAAGTCGACGAGCTGCAGCCCTGATTCGGGCGTACGCAGATCGAGCGCGATGGTCTCGGCGAGGCCACCACCTTTCCGGATCTCGCCGGCGACCTCATCTAAAGCAGCCGCGTCGCGGGCGGCCAGGACGACATTCGCGCCATCGCGCGCCAGGCGCAGCGCGATGCTTTTGCCGATGCCGCGGCTGGAACCCGTGACGATCGCAGTTTTTCCTTCGAGGGGTTTCATCACGAACTAGGTTGACACAGCGTCACAGGATTTTGAAACAATCTTTACAGAATTTTGAAACAGTCTTCCGGAGCGGGCGTCTGCTGAATATCGCCGAGGTCCTTGAGCTGCATGATCAAGCTCTGCCAGCGCTCGCGGGTCATGACGCCGAGCCCGTTACGGCGTGTTTCGTCGTTTTCGATCAGCGGTTTTTGGGCCTCCGCGGTTTCGGCAAATCCGTCGAGCGACATCGACGGGTTCCATTGATTCATGCGCTGATTGACGGGCTTGGGATCGTCCAAATAGGTCCGCCACCCCGCGCGCATGGCCGCGACCATCGCCTTCGCGATTTCAGGATTCTTGCGCAGATAATCGCCGCTGGTGGCGACGACGCCGGAGTACGGATTGAAGCCGGTGAGAGAAATCGGGAAGACCTGCGCATCGGCGCCCTGACGCCTCGCGGCGAGGTATTCGGAGGTGACGAAGACCTGCTGCACGAACGTGGGATCGCGCAAAAACGCGCTGAGATCGCCGCCCGGCGAAGGGACGACTTTGACGTTGGCGAAAGAATACTGCTTCTCAAGCAGTTGAACGTAGGGCAACCCTTTCTGGACCGCGAGGGTCGCGCCTTCTTTGAAGATTTCCCCAATCGAGGTCAACTTCCGCGACGCGTGGACCATCAGCGCGAGAGGGTTATCCTGAAAGACCGCAAACAAACCAACCACATCGTTGCCCCGCGAACGGGCAATGATCAATTCGTCGGCTTCCACCAATCCGAATTCGGCCGATCCAGCGCCCACCATTTGCACGGTAGGAGTGCCGGCGCCGCCCGGCAGGATCTCGACGTCGAGACCGTTGGTGGAAAACGGAGCGGCGTAGAAGCCTCCAAATTCCGGCTCGGGCTTCCAGTTCAAAGCGAGGCGAAGTTTCTGTGGCGATTTCGAGCAAGCGGCGAGGAGTGCGGCCGGGAGGAAGGGAAGGAACTGTCTCCTATGCATTCTGTTCATTGTCGCCTGTAAATTCTGGTGGTGCGAGCCGGCCGCCCTGGAGCGCGGCCAGTCATGGCGACGTTTTCGAACAAAAGCCGAGATGCCCGGGCTGCGGGTCCTGCGGAACTCTCGGCTCATCAGGCCTAGCGGCCCACGCCACGTCAGACCATGGACTATTGTTCTGAAGCGTGCCAGCGGCGCAAGGTCCAATAGCTGACCAGGTTGATCATCCCGAAGAGAGCGAGCCCCAGCACGGAGGCGAGCAGCACGGCCGCGAATACTTTATCCACGCGCTGCTGGGTGCGCGCGACGTCGACCACCGAGCCAAGTCCCTGGCCCCCGATGAATTCGCCTACAATCGCGCCGATCACGGCGAGCCCCGAGGCGACGCGCAAACCGGTGAGAATCTGCGGCAACGCGGCCGGGAAGCGGAGCTTGACGAGCGTTGTCCAAGTGGAGGCGCCGTACAGACGAAAGAGATCGCGCAGCGCCGGCTCCGTCGAAAGAATTCCCGTCAGCGTGTTGGCGATCACCGGAAAAATCGAGACCACGAAGGCCGAAGCCACCACGGTGCGCATCCCGTAGCCGAACCAAATGACTAACAGCGGGGCAATTGCGATAATGGGGACCGTTTGAAAAAATACCGCGTAGGGGTAGAACGCCCGTTGGATCGGGCGCGAGGACGAGAGAAAAACGGCGATGGCGATCCCCGTCACCGTACTCAAAAGGAACCCGAGAAGAGCGCTGGCGGAAGTGGAGGCGATGGCGGCGGCGAGTTCGCCGCGGCTTTCGAGCATGGCTCGGAAAACCGCGCTCGGTGCGGGAATCAGGTAGGATCGCACCCATCCCAGGCGCACCGCGATCTCCAGCGAAGCGGTCAGGACCAGAAATGGAATCAGCGCCGGAATCGCCGATTTCAGCCGCGACATTTTGTTCCCCGTCGTCATTCTTCCTTCGCTGGTCTATTCTTCTTCCATGGCCCCAAGGAGTATTTTCATCTCGGCGCCGTAACGCGGGTCGAGCCGCAACTCTTCGCCGCGCTCCGGAAGATCCAGCCGGCGATCGAGCTTAATCCGCCCTCCGCGGCGCGCCAGCACGACGGCGCGATTAGCCAGAAACGCAGCTTCGGAGATGGAATGCGTCACGAAAACAACGGTGAGTCCCCGCTCCTTCCACAACTCGCGCAGGCGCAGATCGAGGCGGAAGCGAGTAACTTCATCCAAGGCGGCAAAGGGTTCGTCGAGCAGCAGGAGGCGGGGTTCGGCGACTAAGGCGCGGGCCAGCGAGACGCGCATGCGCATGCCGCCGGAGAGCTGCGCGGGGTAGCGATCCTCGGCTTCCGCCAGTCCGATTTCGCTGAGCGCGGCGCGGGCCTTCGCGTGACGTTCTTCGCGTGCGACGCCCATCAGTTCGAGCGGCAGCGCGGCGTTATCGAGAACGGTGCGCCAGGGGAGCAGGTGCGCGTCCTGAAAGACGAACGACGTCTGAAAACGGTCGGCGCCGGGTACGATGCTGATCGTGCCGCCGTCGGGTTCGAGCAGGCGCGCGATCAGGCGCAAAAGGGTCGATTTACCGCAGCCTGAAGGGCCCAGAATCGCGAGGAATTCGCCGGCCGGCACTTCCAGATCGAAGTGTTCGATAACGGTATTGCTCTGGAAGACTTTGCGCACGCCCCGCAAATCCAGGGCGACACCGACGCCGCGGGCCGGGCGGGCGGAGTTCACACCGTCGTGGTGGTGCAGTGGCGCTCGAACGCTTCCACCAGGATCTGGGCAATCTGGTCGGCGTTGCGAGGTTCGATATCTTTGCGGTGCAGCATGAACACGGGCTTGCCGTCCTGGAACAGGGCCATGGAGGGAGAAGACGGCGGATAATCCTTCAAAATCGCGCGCAAGTGGGTAGTCGCTTCATCGTCGCCGCCCGCAAACACGGTCGCGACTTTCGCAGGCCGCACAGAATGCTGCAACGCCATCCCAATGGCGGGACGCGCCTTTCCCGCCGCACAGCCGCACACGGAGTTGATCACCATGCCGCCGCCGGGCGCAAGAACCCGGTCCACGTCGTCCGGCGTGCGCGTTTCCTCGACGCCAAACCGCGTCAAATCTTCCCGCATCGGAATCAGAAATCGTTCAGGGTAGGCCACGCTTTGAATGTACCAAAAGTCCGCCGGTGGAACCAGCGATGGAACTTGCAGCGGCGGAGCCGGGCGGAAGCGGATTATAAAAGGGGGGACGGGGTCGGAGGTTCCCGCCCCCCTAGCCAGCGGCGAGAGCCGCTGGTGCCGCTCGTGGGCGGCACTACCTAGTTAGACGCCTGGGACGCCCACGCGTCACAAGTTTTCTTGGACACCAAGCGTATCTCCCGTAACGCTATGGAACATATTGGAACTCCCGCGTTGTTGCGAATCGGGATCGACCGAAGCCGCCCGCCTTTTTTTCCTTTCCATGTAGTACACCCGGCAAGAAATACCGGCGAAGGCCCGCTCAAAAATGAAATCGATATTTGATCTCCCCATAAATCTGGCACGGGTTGATGTAGTGGGTCCCGCCGAAAGTATTGCTGGTATCCAGCAGATAGCGGGTATTGGCAATATTGACGGCGTTTGCCGAAATGGTCAGCTTTTCCCGAAACGTCTTGCCTACCGACAGATCAAATGTGGAATGCGGGGGCAGGTGCGACGGGCCGTTGCCGTTCAGGAATCCCGAGCCGAACTGATAGGCCGGCGTCGCCCACAGGTGACCCGGCAGCGTCAAAGAGAGCACGGACGTGGCGGTGTTGCGCTGATCGTGATCGAGGAGAAAATTGCCTGTCGGAGCGTCCTCCAGCAGTCCGCCGGTGATCGGCCCGATTCCTTGTCCGATCTGATTCGAGTACGCCACCCGCCATTGAGCCATGTGGAAAAGCCGCGGCGAGCGCAGCGTCACTTCGGTGCCGGTGATGATCGCGCCGAGATCCGTCAAGGGAACAAAAATACCCGAGTTGCCTATGACATCGTGATCCAGAAAGTTGCGCGCGCTGGTGTGGAACTGATCCACGTCGAGCGACCATCCACGAAGGGGGATATTCAGTCCGATATCGTGCTGGATATCGCGTTCGCCGGGCAGCGGAATGAAACCGAAACCTTGCGCCGCCGCGAAATCGAGCGAAGGACCGGCCAGGCTATCGAGCGGCGGAGGCTGATAATAATACGCGTAGTAACCGTGCAACGTCCAGTTTAAGCGCGGAATGCGGACAGCCGCGCCGAGCCGCGGATCGGCGGCATTCTCGCTGATCAAGCCGGAGTAATGGGTCAATCGGACGCCAAGGTCGAACGTGAGCCAAGAAGCGGGCTTGTATTGATCTTCCAGAAAGAGAGCGCTCGAGCTAGCCCAATGCGTCTCCGTTTGATTCAAAACGCTTCCGCCGGGATTGGCCGTCAGCCCGAAGAAGGTGTTGTCGTGCTGGCCCCACACTTCGAGGCCCAAGTGTGCGTTGTGTTTCTTCTTTTGAACCTGCAGAACGGAGCGTGCGCCGAAGTAGTTGGACCGGGAATTATCGTCCAGGATGAAGGGATTGTCCTGCGGTCCGCCAACGTAATGAGCGCTGTTGTAGTGGAAATAAGGAGAGAGCGTGAACGTGATCCCCTCGGCGAAGCTGTGGCTCCAGTGGAAGCCGCCGAGGAAATCTCGCTCTAAATCCAGGTCACGAACGCCAGCCGCCTGATCGTCCTGCGTGTTCGGAATCTGGTAATGGTCCTCGCGTAGCGAGGAGATCCAGCGAAGCTGGTCTTTGGCGCTGGGATTAAAAAGAAGAGAAACAAATCCGCCCGTGCCGCTGGTCTGATCGTGAATGACTTGCGAAACCGGGGAAGCTAATCCAAGTTCCGAACGACTGCCGTCCAGGCTCGCGTAGTAGGCGAAGCGCTGCGTGTGACTAGCGATGTTGATCTGATCATCGGTGGAATAGAAATTTCCGGCGGAAGCCGTTAATTCCGCCTGATTGTTACTCTCGAAGCCCGACGGCGTTACAACGTTGAAAAATCCGTAAGTCCGATCGCCGTACTCGCTCGAAAAACCGCCGCGCTCGATCTCCAGTTCCTGCACGTTCTTGGGATTGAGGAGCGGAGCCACGTTGGCGGCGATATTCGTGTTAACGACCGGTATCCCGTCGACGTACCAATTCACCTGATGGCCGCCGCGCATGTGGAGCATATCGTGAACCATGTAAGCTCCCGGTGTGAAATCGGTGATCATCGCGAGGCTGTTGGTTTGATCCGCTCCAGCGGTCTGGGCGATTTCCTGAGGCGTAACTACCGTCTGCACCGTCGAGGTCTGCGGGTTCAATCTGCTGGCCGCTCCGGAAACTTCGATGCTCGATGTTACGGTCGCCACCTCCAATTGGAAATGCAATACGGGGGTCTTGTCGGCCACCACGGCTACCGGCTGCTCCAGCGGTTGGAACCCCCTTGCCGAAACATCGACGGTATAGGCTCCCTCCGCGACGTCGTTGATCGTAAACTCACCATTCTGGTCTGACTGAACCGTCTTCGATTCTGTCGCACCCTGCGCGCGAAGGACCACCTGCGCGCCGGCGAGCGGGCGGTGCTGTGGATCGTGAACGATGCCGCGGACGGAGCCGGTGCCCGCCGCCGGAATCGTCCAGGGAAATGACGCGACTAAAATGCAAACCAATGCCACGCGTGTTTTCACGGGAAGCTCTCCTATGGAACCCAAATCTGTTCAATAAAATCTGAATCTCGCAGATGAATCAGAAAAGGAGAGGAGGGGGGCGTTGGTAAAGAGCGAAATCGGGGCGCGACGCCGCGGATTCGGATTGTGCAATAACCATCGCCCGCGCGGCCGAAGGAATGGGGAACGGCACGCCAGCGGTTGGGGCCCCGGTCGCTTCCGGTAGGCTGGTTCCGCAGTCGCAGGAACAATTCGTTGAACAATCTGAGCGACTCTGCCAGCCGGGTGCGTGCTCTGACCGCCGGCAGGAGGCGCCCCTCTTTCCGTGGCAACAGGAACAGGCGTCCGCACTGGACATCGCCATGGCCACCCACGGCGTTGCCGGAGCGATGCCCATGGCAAACAGCAGCAGCGCGCAGACAAGCTTTCGCGAAATTCCTTTTCGGAACCATGCGCCGATGCGATTGAACGAAAAATGTCTGCGCGCCCAATTCATTATGAAGAGACTCACTTGGCGAAAACGTGATGTACTTCGCCGATCCAATAATCGCTCGTGACGTGATCCTTCTCACGCACAAAAACGGTCGCCGTTACCTGATCGCCGGCGTGCAGCGATTGCGCGTCGCGCGGGTCCCGCACCGGAAACCCCATGGTCATGGCGTCCATCCAGCCTTCGATTTTCTGGTGCCGGATCGCCACGATTTTTCCGCCGTCTTCGAGCCTGACAACTTGACCACGCAGCGCAAACTTCCTGGCCCCTTCGGTCGAAGCCTGGGGCAACGGCGTTCCGCAGCTTACAGAACACATTTCTAATCCCAGTACGGATACAAGCGGAATCGCGAGCACGCCTCTCACTGTCTTCGGCAGGCTCACTTCTGGCCGACCACCTTGATGCTGTAGAGCTTGTAGTCGTCCTGATACACGGTGGCTTCGATGCGATCACCGGGCTTCACTCGTTCCAGTTCTGCCGGCTTATCGACCGAGTAGGCCATGGTCATCGCGTCCATCCAGCCCTCAATCTTTTCGTTATTCACCGTGACACGGCCCGCCTTGGCGTCCACACTCTCAACGACGCCGTGAAAGGTGAAGCTCTTTTTCGCGGCCGTGCCGGCCTGCACGTTCGTCGAATTCTCGTTCTCCAAACCACGTTGTTGCGCGACTAGTGCGGACGCGGCCAGAGCAAAGTAGAGACAAATACTTTTCATGGAACCTCCTGTATAAACGCAAAGCCAATTCGCGGAGGGCTGAACCACCCGCAAGAAGAGGTACAGATTGTGCGAAGAAGAAGCTAGGCGAGGAAAACGGGAGGTCCGCGCTTCTGGCCTGCGCGGCTATAGGACATGCGACAGCGGGCTTCCGTTTGGGGCTGCGCCGAGGATTGGCTCGCAATCGCGGCATGCACCGTGACGAAGGGCGTCAAGCCGCTCGCTTTGGCTTGGGCGGGAAGGGCGCGTGCGCCCGGATACAGCGGGCAGCGTGCAGCTTGGAGAGCAGGTCCGGAAATTGGGGACGGCGCCATCAGCGTGCATGCGTGCTTGCCGTCGCGGCGGCAGCACATCGGAAGATTCGAAACCGGGCCGGCGCCGAAAGCGGAATCGATCGCCACAAAGAGCAACGCGAAGTTGATCCAGGCGAGCACCGCGGCTGCCACAAGGCGCCTCATGAGCAAATGTTACTCCCAACGACAATCCCGTGTAAAGAGCTCTCGCGCGCGGACGTACGCCGCCGTCCCTGGACTTCCTAAGATCGGCCCGGGCTCGCGGCTAAAACTAAACCGCGCTTCGCGACTAAAATTGAAACGCGCTTCGCGACTAAGGTTGAAACACGCTTCGCGCTAAGGTTGACCCGCGCGGGGCGAGCGTAGCAGAATGAACCGTTGGGATAAGGGCCGCGCCGTTCCTTGGAATCGTTCCTGTGAGACATGGCACGCGGGCCCATCCAGGAGAGATTTCTATGCGAGCTCGTATTTTGTGGATCGCCGGAGCGTTGATGCTTCCGGCGCTCGTGCTTCCGAAAGCAGCGAACTTTTCCTTCGCGCAAACCCTCCAGACGCCGCCTGCAACCGGGTCGCTCGCGCACAATGCAAACCTGCGCAACCCTCCGGCGGCGGGATTGCCGAATCCGGCGCAGATCGCCGAGTTGGTGCTCGCCAATCACATTCTCGCCGCCGAAGGAGTGGTCGACGCCTATGGCCACGTCAGCGTCCGCGATGAGCGCAATCCGAATCACTTTCTGTTAGCGCGGCATTTGCCCGCGGGCGTGGTGACAGCCGCCGATATCCTCGAATACGATCTGGATACCAAGCCTGTGCGCGACACAACCGCTGTGGGATATTCGGAGCGCTTCATCCACGGCGAGATCTACAAAGCGCGGCCCGATGTGAAGGCCGTCATTCATTTCCATGCCGCCGACCTGATTCCTTTTACCGTGACGAACGTGCCGCTGCGGCCCATGATTCACATGGCGGGCTTTCTTCCCCAAGACGTTCCGATCTTCGAGATCCGCAAGTTCGGCTTAACCGACCTGCTCATTCGAAACAATGCGGCAGGACGCGACCTGGCCCAAACGCTGGGCGATAAACCGGCCGCTTTGATGCGCGGCCACGGCGCGGTGGTCGTGGCGGACTCTCTGCACGTCGTCGTGGGCCGTGCGTATTACATGACCGTCAACGCAAAGACGCAACTGCAGGCCATGGCGATCGGCGGCAAGGACGTCGTCTATATGAACACGCAGGAAGCGGAAACGGTCGCCGCACAGGACGGTTTCGAACGCGCCTGGACGTTCTGGGCCTCCCATCAGAAATCAAAGTAACGGACGAGGCCGCAGCCCCGCCCGCTGGTTCGTTTGAAAAATGCGCCTGAGCGCGATTACATCGTGTGGCTCTTCAAGAACGTAATGGTGCGCGCCCACGAATCCGCCGTAGCGTTGGGATTCCCCGCCAGATCCTGAAATTCCAGGAATCCATGCGTCGCGTGCGGATAAATGTGGTACTCGAAGGATTTTCCGAACTCCTTCATGTCCGCGGCGGTCGGTTCGGCCGCGGCCGTTACGCGCGCGTCGTCCTCACCGTAGAATGCCAGCACCGGCGCTTTGATCTTGGCGAGCTGATCCTTCTTCGGCGTCGCTCCGTAGAACGAAACCGCTGCGTTGATTTCAGGATTCTCAACCGCGAAGCGGAAGCTGTTGCCGCCGCCCATGCAGAAGCCGATGCTCGCGACCTTGCCGTTCCAGCGAGGGAGTTTCTTGCCCCACTCGTAGGCGGCCTTGTAGCGCGCCTGCTGCTCGTCGGGATTGACCCGTGCCGTGGCGCGCATCACCTCATCGGTGCCGCCGAACGAATCGTAGTTGCCGCCGTTCGGACCGAGGCCCGAATGCAGATCCGGCGCGATGGCGATGAAACCCTGCAGCGCCAGCTGGTCGGCCAGGGCCCTCTGCCAATCGTCCATGCCGGGACCGTGCTGCATCACGAGCACGATGGGAGCCTTCCCGTTGCCGTCGGGATATTCCACCCACGTGTGCAGCTTCACGCCGCCGGGCATCGCGATATCCACGAATTCCTTTTTCAGCTTCGAATTCGCAATGGTCGAATGCGCGGTGAAGGTACCCGCGGGCAGATCGGCGAGTTTGCCGGCCGGATAGCCGCGCGGGCCGCCGCCACCCTTTTTGCCCTGATCGGGAGCCTGGGCCATCGCCATACCAACGTGCTCCATGCCCGCCATATTCATGCCCATCGCCATGTGCATGGAGTGGTCTTCGGGCATATTCGGATTCGCGCCCGCGATCGGATGATTATTCGTCTGCACGGCGAGGAACGTCATCGCCTTGGGCCAGCCTTTCGCATCCAGAGCGAACGAGCCCGAGCGGATGCCCGCGAGCGGGGCATCAATTACTGCGCTCAGACGCGCGTCCGCAGGATCCAGCTCGACACTCACCGTCTGGCCGCTGGCGGCAGGAAGCGAGCTGGCGTATTCGCGGGCGGCATTCACGCGCCTTTCGATTTCACCGCGATCCATGCGATCGAGCGCGGCGGCGATGGCCTGCGGGCTCGCGAAAGAATCGGAGTCGCCGCCATTGGGGGCCATTCCCGAGAGAAGATCCGGCACTACCGCGATGTAGCCTTCGAGCGCGAGCTGCAGCGCTTCGCCGCGACTCCACACGCTGGCGCTCTGCCCCTTGGTGGTCACCACCACCGAAGGCGCGCGATCCGACCGCCACGGATAGGCCACGAACACGCGCACGCCCGCCGGGCCAACCTGTAAGCTGACCCATTCGCGATGCTGCTGAGTGTTGTTCAATAACGCTTTCGCCGCGCTCTCGGTGAGCACCGTGGAATGCACCGACGCGTTCGCAACATTCCTGGACAGGTGGTGGCCGAACGGCTCGGCACCCCAGTAGAACGCAACGCCCGCGACAGCCGCCAAGGCAAGCGTTTCGGCAAGAACCCGTATCTTCATCATTGACCTCCCAAAATTCGTAGGACTCCTCGAAAGAGTATAGCGCTACGTGCGCCGAGCGTCCGGGACCGGCGTGGGATGACAATCCGTACACGGCCTCAGCGCCCTTTTTCGATGGCGCTCGTGGTTAGCGTCGCCGAGCCGGGCGCGGCCGGAGCGCGGCCCGTTTTTTAGGATCAGGCGGCGGAAGAGCTCCGGCTATCGTCGGTACGGCAAGGGTCGGGTTGGCGGCAGTCATGTTGGAAAGGAGTATTTGCCTCGCAAGTTCTCTGTCATCTTGGTTCTTGATCTTATCGAGCCCTGCTAACGAATCGATCAATGCCTTTCTCCGTGCTGCTTCGTTCGCGATTCTCCTTGCCTCCACCTCTTCCTTTTTCAGGTCGGTCGCTGCGCGCACACGCTCAAGGAGCATACGGCGGCCCTCGCCGTAGACGAGCGAGAGAGTGTTGAGCGCCCGCTGCGGGGCCTTTCCGATGCTCGCCAGGGCCGTAACATACCACGTACCGGGTCCGGCGGCTTGTAGGAAGAGCCGTTCGTCATCGCGAAGAAGCATCTGCTCCAGGTCGGCGTTGGGGTCCGCGCGCAGGGCGGCGGCCAATTCTTCTCCGCGTTCGGTATTGAGGAGGAGCGTGATCGCATAGACCTGCCGCAGGCTGTGCAGGCGGCGCTCCACGAGGGCCGCGCTCGGCTCTTCGCCCTCGGCGATAAGCTGGAGCCGCACTGGAGCGACCTCGTCTGCATTCAGCGTCGAAAAAACCGTTGCCTGAATGCTAAGGCCCACGCCGCCTTCAATCCTGAGCAGAAGGTTTTCGCTGAGCCCGAGCTCGATGAATCGATCTGAGTCGGCTAGGCTTACGATGCAAGTGCCTTTGATGACGGATACCAGGGTCGCGAAGTCTGTCTCGTAGACTCTGGCAGCAAGTGGGTTCGCAACGAAAATCCTTGACATAGCTCTCTCCTCGCCGTGATCCAGCCCTGCGATGGTGCGCCCGCAGAATCGGGAACAGGATTCCTTCCGCCTATTCTCGCGCGATCCGAACTCGGTCGGCGGTTGACGGACGCGCTTGGCTCCCGGCTCTGACCCTTGCAAGTTGACACTCCCCCACCCGGGCATTATCTTGGGTCAAGCTGTTGGCGAAACACGTTTGGCAAATCAGGAGGCCTTGTGGATCGACGCCGTTTTATTCAAGGAAGCACCGCTTTTGGAATGGCCATGAGCGCGCAAGGTCAGGCGCCGCGGAAAGCCAGCGATGCCGCGGCTCCCGGGAAAAGTTTCTGGCCCGACGGAGCGCGCATGGTGATCGCGATCTCCCTGCAGATGGAAGCCGGAGCGCAACCCGACCGCGGCGCGCCGAGCCCGTGGGGCGCCCTCGACGTCAATTATCCCGACCTGCCGGGCGAGAAATGGTATGAGTACGGCATCAAGGAAGGCATCCCGCGATTGCTCGACATGTACGACCGCCGCAGGATCAAAGTGACCGCGCACATGGTCGGGCAATCCGTGGAGAAGCATCCGGCGCTGGCGAAAGAAATCGTCCAGCGAGGCCATGAAGCCGCCGCGCACGGCCAGACCTGGGGACCTTTCTACACGCTCTCGCTCTCCGAAGAGAAGGTCTATCACGAGACCGCTTTGAAGATCGTCGAGCGTGCTACCGGCGTCCGCCCCATCGGGTTCAACGCGCCCGGCATGCACGCCACCGCGAATACTTTCGGAATTTTGCAGGATCTCGGCTTCCTGTATCACACCGACGACCTGAGCCGCGACGAGCCGTTCATCGTCCCCGTCCGCAAGAAACCCTTTGTAGTGGTCCCGTATGCTTTTCAATCGAACGATTATCAAAGCTACGAGAATCGCTGGCACGTGTGCTCGGAGTTCGCCAACGATCTGAAGATGGAGTTCGACGCGCTGTATGCGGAAAGCTCCCGCAAGCGCCGCATGATGACCGTCACCTGCCACGACCGCGTCAACGGACGCCCCGCGCGCGCGAAGGTCATGGAAGAATTCATCACCTACGCGCAGGGCCATCCCGGCACGGTGTTCATGCGCAAGGACGACATCGCAAAGTTCGCGCTGAGCAGCCCGCTCACGCCCCGCGACGGCGACTTCTCCTAGCGTTGTTGTGGGGGCAGGCCCCGGCCTGCGGCGGACTTCTAGACCGCCCGATAAGTGCTATTTGGAAGATGCCCTACGTCTGCGACTTCTCGATCCACTTAGCGAGCACCTTCCCGCGATACGCCTGCATCTTCGCGACCAGTTCCCCGGGCTCCTTCGCCGCGATCATCAAGGCGCGATACTCCGGCTTGAGGAAACCTTCGGCGACAGAGTGATCGAACATCGCGAGAAGCGTATCGTAGTAATTCTCCGTGTTCAGAATGCCGCAGGGCTTGTTATGCAGGCCCAGCTGCGCCCACGTCAGGATCTCGCAAAACTCGTCGAAAGTTCCCCAGCCGCCGGGCATGGCGACGAAGCCATCGGCCAGCTCCGCCATCAGCGCCTTGCGCTCATGCATCGACCCCACGATGCGCAGATCGGTGACGCCCGTGTGACCCACTTCTTTCGCGAATAACGCCCGCGGGATCACGCCGATCACTTCCCCGCCCGCGGCCATCGCCGTATCCGCCAGGACGCCCATCAGGCCGACGTTTCCGCCGCCGTAAACAACTCCGATGCCGAGTTTTACCAAGAAGCGCGCGAGCTCTTCCGCCGCCTCGGCATAAGCGGGACGGACTCCACGACTTGATCCGCAGAAGATACAGACGCGCTTCATGATCTGATCATCATCCAAATGAACCAAAAACTTCACTCTGTCATCCCGAGCGGCAGCGAAAGATCTGCTTTTTGCCGGCGAAAACAACAGCAGATTCCTCGCTGCCGCTCGGAATGACGGGATTACTTAAAGCTGAAACAATTCCCGCGCCGTTCCCGAATAAATGCGCTGCCGCTCGGCCTCCGACATGGCGACGCTATCGAGCGCGTCGATGTTGTATTGCGGATCGATCCACGGATGATCGCTCGCCCACATCAGCTTGTCGGCGCCCGCAAAATCCTTGGCGAATTGAATCCCCAGGCCGATGCCGGTGACCGTGTCGAACCACACGCGCTTCAGCGATTCGTGCGGAGCGCGCCTGATCCTGTCGCCGCCCCGCTTGAGCGCCAGCACCTGATAATCGAGCCTGCCAATCAAATAAGGCAGCACGCCGCCCACGTGCGGGCAGACCAGTTTCAAATTCGGATGCTCCTCCAGCACGCCCGTAAGAATGAGCCGGCATAGGGCAATGCTCGTATCGAACATCATTCCGAGCGAGGCGACCATGTCGAAATCCGGCAGCACTTCCAACGTCACTGGCCGCGCCGGATGCAGGACCACGGGCGTGCCGCGCCGTTCGGCTTCGGCAAATAGCGACCGCATGGGCTCCTCATCGGGAAACCGTCCCGCGAGATTCGAAAACAGCAGAATGCCTTTGATCCCCGGCCTCGAAAGCGCGTGGTCCATTTCCTTGAGCATTTCCTCTCGCGATCCGTAGGGCAGCGCGGCCAGCCCGAAGAAACGTTTGGGATGGGCTTCGGCGAGGCTCGAAAGATGTTCGTTGTTCATGCGCGCGACGGCCGCCGCTTCGGCGCCAAAGAGCTCGGGTCCGGGATCGGTCATGCTGAGCGCCGCCATGGAAATTCCCGCGCGATCCATGTCGGCGAGCTTCATGCCGATGTCCAGAATCTTCGGCAGCACCGGACGTCGCCAACCATTGACGATCAACGTTCGCGCGCCATTCTGCGTCAGGATGTGCGGCGGGTCTGTTCGTTTCTCGAGAAACTCGAGAAAATCGGGAGAGAGGACGTGGCTCTGAACATCAATGCGTTCACGGATCGTATTCATAGAGATCGTTAAGAACCTGCGGATGCCGGCGGGGCCGGTTCGCCCTGCCGCCAATGGTAGCGAATTCACACATACGACGCCGTATTCCGTTGTACCCGTTTCCTCGGTAGAATGGGCGGGGTGAGACCACGACAATGAGAATGCCAATCTGGACGCGAGGCGTTGCCTGCCTCGGTCTCTCTGCGCTTGGTTTGCTCGCCCAGCAGCCTCCGAAAGCGGCCAACGCCGAAAACGGCAAGCGCCTCTTCACGGCCTACGCGTGCTATCAGTGCCACGGTTATCAAGGCCAGGGCAGCAACGCCGGCGCCAGGCTCGCTCCGAAGCCCATCCCGCTCGCCGCGATGATCGCCTACGTTCGGAAACCCACGGGCGTCATGCCGCCGGTGACCGCGAAGGTGGTCACGGATGCCGAGATCGCCGACATTCGCGCGTATCTCGAAACGGTTCCGCCGCCGCCCGACGTGAAAAGCGTCAAGCTGCTCAACCAATAGCGAACGCCTAGCCAGCGATCGACTTCCAGTTCTTCACCAAATGATCGGCGGTGCGCCAGGACAGCGCCTGGATCGTCTCGGTAGGATTGCGCGCGCCGTGCGTGCACATCACCGATCCGCTGACGATTCCCAGATTCGGGGCTTCGTGGCAGAAGCCCCATGGATCGACGACGCTCGCGGAGGGATCTTTGCCCATGCGCGTTCCGCCGACACCGTGCACGCTCAGAGCCGGTCCTTCGGCGGGTCCGGGCACGACCACGGCCTCGATCGCTCCGGCGGCGCGGAACCATTCGGCCGCTTTGTTCGAAGCGTACAGGCTCGCGCGCGGCTCATTGACTTTCGGACCGCTGGTAATGCGGCACACCGAATCGCCGAGCGGATCCTTCACTTCAGGATCAAGATCGAGATACGTGTTTTCGTACGGCAGGGTGTTGCACTGGGCGTAGCATCCAATCCAACGCCCGGCATTCTCGCGCAGATACGATTTGAACTTCGAGCCCCACTGCGGCGCTTTCCCGAAGGTCGGCCCGGCCGTCGAAGCGATAGGGTGCACTTCGTGATTCACCGTGAGGCTCGCGCCGCCGATGAAGCCCAGGCCGGAGTGATCAAAATTATCGTCCGCCCAATCGTTCACCACGACGTTCTGCGCGAACGCTCCTTGCCACACGTTCAGATCGTGAGGAAACAGAGCGACCGCTTCGCGCGAGGCCCAGTGCCCGATGTAGTTCTTCCCCACCTGCCCGTGATTGTTGGCGAGCCCATTCGGAAATGCCTTCGATTTAGAGAGCAGCAGCAGGCGAACATTCTCATACGTATACGATCCCAACAGAACGGCCCTGGCCGGTTGAAAATATTCCTGGCCGTCGCGGATGTACTGCACGCCGGTGACTTTTCCGTTGTTGTCGGAAATGATACGCGTCACCTGCGCGCGCTCGAAAATCGTCAGATTTTTCGTCTTCATGGCCGCGGGAATCGTCGTGACCATGGTCGAGTTCTTCGCGCTGACATGGCACCCGCCCGTGTCGCAGAAGCCATGATACACGCACGCGGAGCGGCCTCCATACGGCCTCGAATTGAGGGCCGCCGGTCCGCGATGCGGATGCATGCCGGCCTTGCGGCCCCCCGCGAGCATCATGTCGATGAAGTCACTCCCACGCAAAGGCGGCATTGGATATTCACGCTTGCGAGGGCCTTCGAAAATATTGCCCGCCGGATCGATCTGGCCCTGCAAATTGCCGGCCTTGCCCGACACGCCGACTTCGTGTTCGATGATGTCGTAGAAGGGCTCCAGATCGTCATAGCTGAGCGGCCAGTCGTCCACCGTCGAGCCGGCGGGAATCGCGCTCGCGCCGTAACGGCGGATGGTCGCCGAGCGGACCTTGAAATCCCAAGGATGAAAGCGCCAACTATTGCCGTCCCAGTGGATGGACGTGCCGCCGACCGCGTTCATCATCGGAGGAATCGTGAATCGCCGCGCCTTCTGATCGGGACCGGTGCGAAACGTCGGAATTTCGGTCCAGCCCTTGCGACCTCCCACCATGCGGCGAATGTTGTTGTGCACTTCGTCGGGACGGAAATCGGTGGGCTTGATCCAGCTTCCCGCTTCGAGCGCGGCGATCTTCAAACCGGCGCGCGCCAGCGGCAGCACGGCGACGCCTCCCGCGGCTCCCAATCCCACCACAGCCACGTCGACAGGCTTCAGATTAGTGGCCATGATTTTCTCCCTCGGCGTTCGCGCCGTTATTCAATGTGGCGTAGGCCGATCGGTGGATCGTCGTCACGGGCTTGTTCATCTTCTGATCCTCAGGGGTCACGCTGAGACGCACGCCTGGATAGCGGATCAGATCCCAGCCCGCGAAGTTCTTGTTCCCGCCCCAGTAGGGATCGCAGAACATGCCTTCGAGCGTCAGCCGACGGGCGCGGGTGAAAAACGCGCGCAGGTTGTTTGCCTGGCCGTTGTCGATCGCCGTCAGCACCGCGTCGCGCTTTTCCGCAGACAATTCCGCCAACGGCGCTCCCTGCGAAGTGCGCGCGAAGGCGTCCACCGCGGCGAGTCCCGCCGCGAAGGATTCTTTTTCGCCCGCGAGAAATTCCACGAACGCTCGATCGATGTACTCGGCCGCGCCGCTCTCGACGGCTCCCGGGCCGCTTTCGTCGCTGGGGATGATGCGATCGATGAAGGCTTCAAGAATGCGGCGCTGCGCAGGCAGAAACGCAGCGGCAGCCTTGCCTCCACTCGCTTGCGCCGCCTGCGGAGCCGCTTGAATCGCGGAGATCGGAATGAACGCGGCACCCGCGAACGTAGCTCCCGCCAGCGTGACCCCGGCGATCATGTCCCGGCGAGTGATGGAGGCGGCGTCTTGCACAACTTGTTCCTGCCTTTTGCGTGAGCGTTCTTTTTTCATCGGTTCTCCTCTGAGGATCGTTTTCTATTGTCTAACACCTGTCCGGCGAAAACTGGACTGTCGCCTGACCTCTGTCCCTGATCTCTCGGCACGTCCTCAAGGTCACGTTTCTGGTCATGAATGTGCGCTTTGTGCAAGCCTCGGAGCGGGAGGATCGCCTACTTTTGGGAGAGTATTCGATTTGCGCTTGCGGAGCGAATCATGCCGGCCGCACGCTAGAATCTAGGCTGGCCAAACGAGAAACAGCCGGTTGGCGAAAAGAAGGATTCTTCAAATTTTATGTTTAGACGCACAGCAGGATTCCTCATCGCGGTGGCCGTGTTGACGTTGCCGCTCGTTCTTCCAAGGCAAGCTCAGGCGCAAGGCCGCGGCGGACGTGGACCGGAACCGATCGGCAAAGCCGCCGCCCCGGAAGATCTCACCGGCTACTGGGTGTCCATCGTCACCGAGGATTGGCGCTTTCGCATGCTGACGCCGAAAAAGGGTGATTTCGCGAGCGTCCCGCTGAACGCCGAGGGGCGCAAAGTCGGCGAGGCGTGGGACCCGGCCAAAGATGAAGCCGCGGGCGAGCAATGCAAATCCTACGGCGCGCCCGCCATCATGCGCGTTCCCGGACGCGTTCATATCGAGTGGCAGGACGATCGCACTCTGAAAGTGGAAACGGATGCCGGCAAGCAGACCCGTCTTTTCCACTTCGGACTGCCCCAGCCCCCGTCAGGCCCCGGCACCATTCAGGGATATTCGGTGGCCACGTGGGAAGCTCCTCCGCTACCGCAGAACGCGGCGGCCGCCGGCAACAACAGTCCGGCGGCGACGATCGAGGCGCAATCGCGCGGCGGATCGATGAAAGTCGTCACCACGCATCTGAAGGCCGGTTATCTTCGCAAGAACGGCGCGCCCTACAGCGAGAACACGGTACTCACCGAATACTACACGCGCACCAACGAGCCCAATGGCGATTCGTGGCTGATCATCACCACGATCGTGGAAGATCCGACGTATCTGAACCAGCCGTTCCTGACCAGCACGCACTTCAAGAAAGAAGCGGACGGATCGAAGTGGATGCCGCTGGCCTGCACGGCCCGGTAGGAACCGGGGAGACGGAAGACAGAAGCGACGGAAACTCGCGCGTTCCGTAATGCGCCTAAGAGCTTGTTGAAAAAGGGGACAGACCACTCTATCCCTGCTCGTAAAACTTACGATTTCACATTCGAGCGTGGGAGTGGACAGAGCGGTCTGTCCCCTTTTTCAACAAGCTCCTAATAAGCGGATCTGTCGAAGGATTCATTCGCCACGCGGTGCAACCGCCGGCTTCCCGGCCACTCCAGGCGCATATCCTGGCACACTTCGTCGAGCATCTCGCGGGTGCACACCCTCTGTTCGGCGGCGAACGCCGTGAGCAGGAGATTATCGCAGATGGCGTTGATCAATCGCGGAATCCCTCGCGAGCGTACGTGAATGTCGGCGAGCATCTCTTCGGTGAAGACGCCCTGGTTCGGCATGCCGGCTTTTTCGAGACGCGCTTGCATGTACTCGGTGGCGTCGCGTAGTGAGAAGGGTTCGAGCGCGCACCGCAGCACGACCCTTTGCTTCAACTGGCGCAGGTTGGGCGCGTCCAGCTTGCGATCGAACTCCGGCTGTCCCGCCAGAATGATTTGCAGGAGCTTGCCGGAGCGATTTTCCAGGTTCCCCAGCAGGCGAATCTCTTCGAGCACTTCCCATTCCAGGTTGTGCGCTTCGTCGACAATCAGCACGACGGTGCGCCCTTCCTGGGCCTGCTCCACCAGCAGCTGGTTCAGCGCGAACAGCACTTCGGTCTTCGAGGTCCGGGCGCACGGCAGGTCCAGATCGTAGGCGATCATCTCGAAAAACTGTTCGGTGTTGATGCGCGAATTGAAGATGAACGCGAACTCGATGTACTGGCTTTCCAGGTAATCGCGCAGGCATTCGAGCATGGTCGTCTTGCCCGTGCCCACCTCGCCCGTCAGAACGATGAAGCCTTTACGTGCTTGCACGCCGTACACCAGATTCGCCAGCGCTTCTTCATGCTGCTCGCTGCGGTAGAAGAAAGCCGGATCCGGACTTAGGTTGAACGGCGCCTCCGAGAATCCGAAAAAGGCATTGTACATAGTGATAAAAACGCGCGTCTAAAACGATTTTGGGTCTAACGCCCTCTGTGTCTCTCCGTTTCGGCAGGTCCCGGGGACCTTTTATTCGATGGTACCATGCACGCCATTAGTATTAAATAGTGTTTCGGGCCGAGGAGTACTGAACTTTAGGGCCCTCAGCCGGAAGGAGCGGCGCAGATGGCGGCTTATCTGATAGCAGACGTGGAGGTTCGCGATCCAGTGGAATACGCGAAATATAAGGCCGCGGTACCGGCACTGATTCGCAAGCACGGCGGCGAGTATCTGGCGCGCGGCGGGGAATGTTTGTCGTTCGAGGGGGATTGGCAACCCAGCCGCCTGGTCCTTCTGCGATTTCCGAATATGGAGGCGATCCGCGCTTTCCTCCAAGATCCCGAGTATGGCCCCTGGAAGGAGCTCCGGCAACGGATAGCACGTGGAAACTTCGTGGGCGTCGAGGGAGTTTAGCGTCAGCCGACTTCTACCTGGACCCAGCCGGGCAGCGTGGCCGGGTGGCCTTCCTGGAAGATCACGCGGCGCGTTTTCGGCAACGGCAGTCCGCTTTGGATGGCCCGGCTGTAGAACGGCGTCTGCCGAAGGATCCCGCGATACGTTTCGTCCTCGCTATTGAGATAGCCCGCTTTACTGAGCATCCCTCCGCCCCAGCCAATCGAAAGCAGGCAGCCTGTTCCCTTGCCGCGCACCTCGGTGAGACGGCCCTCCAGCGCGCCCAGGAAAGCCGCGAGCTGCGCAAGCCCTGCGAGCGCGGCGTATTTCTTGTGACGCGCGATCTGCTCCGCCGCATATTTGTTCGCCGCTTCGAACAACGCCTGGCGATCGCCCGCCGAGCGCTCCCGCCACTGGCCTTCAAACGACGTTCCGGGCGTAGCCATCTCCACAAACAGGGGGGTGCTGTCGTCCATGCGGCGAGCATCCACCGATCCTCGTGCCGCTTTCCAGCCGAGCTCGAAACGGGCATCGTTGCTTTTTTGCGACGCGCCGCGCGCGTCGTGGCCCTTGGGAATAAGTGTCGCCACGCGCAGCAGATAGACTTTCATCCCGGCGTAGCCAATATTCGCGGAATCGGCCACCGAGAACCGTTTCATGCGATTTTCCCCCGGTCCCCCGAGCACGGAATCCTCCGCCTTGGCCGCCAGGTCCCTCGGCATGCGCCCGTCTTCCATACGCGCGGCAATATGACGCATAGTCGCCTCCGACCAGCGGTCGAAAACGGCGCCGGTACGCAGCGCCCCTTTGAGAGCGGTCGCGGGCAGATACGGACCGCCCGGCGAAGTCGCAAACGTGGGGATGAAAAGATGTTCCGGGCGCGTCTTCTCCCACACCGGCACCATGCTGGTATGTTCGAAGGGAATGCGGCGTCCGGCGAAATTCTGCGCGAAGCCTCCCCACGAGGCGAAGTCGAGCTTTTCCGCTTTCTTCAACTGTGCGAGATATCCCTCGAGCCGCGGACCCTTGGAAAGCAGCTTGAAAATGCGGCGCTGATCGAGCACATTGACGTGATCCTTCCAGACCATGTAATCGATGGGAGCGAGCTTCTGGCCATCGCCCACCAGCGTCGGCGAGAGGCACGTGACGCGATATCTCATGGCGCGGGCCTCCACGGCGCGGGACTCCAGGGGATGGCCACGCACAGCGCAAATCCGGCGCGATAGACAGGATGCGGAAATTCGTCGGGAGCGACGTTCGGCGCCGCGCCGCGCGGCTCGGATGCCGAACGCAGTACCGATCCTTCGGCCACCATGCGCGTCAGCTTCTTCGCGTCGCCCCAGCCCGCGGTGCTTTCCACACGGCCGCCGCGCGTGGTCAGCGAATATTGCCCGCGCTGCCAGTCGACGGAGTCACCCTCGCTGGGATGAAACAGAGACAGCATCCAATACGCGCCGCCGCTATCCACGTTTGCGCCGCCGCCGGCGGCGTGGCCTCCGTCATTATCCGATGTGACTTCGCCCGTACTTCGCGATTTGACAATCAGCTCGGGCAGCGTTCCGTCGGCCATCTCCGGCATTTCCGCATGGCCCCATCCGAGCGACCGCTCGCCGCCGAATCCGGAATCGGCCAACAGGCGCAGCGCGCCTTCCAAGGGTCCGCGCCAGCGCTCGCGAGCTTCGTCGTCGGAAAACGCAGCAACGAACCACAGCCCGGCGCCTCCCGCGAATTCCAGACAAGCCGAAGAGTGCGGCGCGACGGATTCACCGGCCCGATCTACCGCCGCCCGCGATCGCACCGCCGTGCGGAACGGACTGATCTGGTTGCCGCTCTGCAGCAGGCATTCGCTCGCTCCGTCGATGACAAAAGCGTCTTCGTTCAGAGGCTTGCCGGCCAACAGCGTTTCGACGACGCCGAGCGGGACGAAGCGCGCGCCTTTCCAGCGGATTTTCGAGGAAGGAGGCGGCGGCCACACATTCTGCGGCGGGACCACGAAGAGCGTGGAGGCGTGGAACGGGAAACAGGAACTCATCCGCACCGCAGGCTCCACGGAACGTTCCGCTGCGCGTTCCTGCGCCCGTGCCGTGGCATCGAGCCAGGCATCTCCTTCGCCCAATCGGAACATGGCTCCGCAGACCGCCGAATACAAAGCGTCGCTGTGATACACGCGGTCGACGCGGTCGCGATCGCCGGAATCCGGGCCGATGCGCCACGGTCCGGTGGGCCGCAGGCGAACCAATACTGCGCTTGTCATATGCCTAACTCGCCAGTGCCTAACTCGCCAGCTTCTCCGCAAAAGCGGCGTCATTCGTCAGCGTCTGCACGGCCGCGAGGTCGGCTCCCGAGGCCAGCTCCGTTTCGGCCGCGCCGGTCGAGTAAAATGCTCGATTGCGCCACGCGAGATTCAGGTTCGCGAAGCGAACGCGGCCGCTGCCGCGCGATCCTCCGCCGCCCAGCGCGTCGTCTTCCAGCAGCCGCAGGCCTTCGAGCACACGCGCCGCCAGCGCCTTGTCCTCTTCGCATAAAACGTCCAGCACCAGGCGCACACGAAAGCGCGCGCCGGCCGGAACGCGTTCCAGCGTACGAGGATTCGACTGCGACGTGATGCGGTCGATGGCGTTCTCGCTCTTGACCTCCGTAATTTCGTCGTCGAGGTTATCGCGCATCTGCGCGGTGATACTCTCGGGATCGAGAGGGGCGTCGTATACCGTCAGCCGCGCGGGAGTCGCCGAGCGGGCTTCCCGGGCTTCTCCTTCGACGCGTTCCACGCGCCCGGGATTGCGTCCGAACAGGAGGCCGATTTCGTCATCGGGCCGGTCGCTCTGATGAATGCGCACCTCCTGCCCTTTGCGCTTGGATAAATACACAAGCTCGGCGGAAGCGGTCAGACCCAACGCGTGCTCGAGCAGCGACCGGATGCGCCCGCGCAGCGAGCTCCCCGGAATGTAGGGCATGCCGAAGGCGTCCTTGACCACCGGATTATCGGCGCCGCCGATTTCGAGCGATCCCTTGCCGGCGCCGATGTGCAGACCCGTTTCGCAGTGCAGGTCGCCCGAAAGAATCAGCTTGCCGATCAACTGCAACTGCGTTTGAGCGGTATGTGTGCTCATTGCTTCTCCATATTTTCGTTACAAAAAGGGGACAGACTACTCTGTCCCTCTCCTTCAAAAAGAGGTCATGGGCGAGAGCCCGGCGGTGGACAGAGCGGTCTGTCCCCTTTTTGTCCGTACGCGCGCACTCATTCTTTTCACTCGTTGTAGGCGACGATCGCCTCGAAAAGATCCTTAAAGCGCTCATATCCGCGCGCGTCATTTCTCCGAGTCACCTGGAGCAGGAGCCGTTCGAGCGCGTCCAGACTGCGCAGCGAATGCCGCGCGATGGTATACGCCAGACGCGCGCGCAGCATCACGAACTGGTGCTGGCGCTCGCCCTCGGGCGCCCTGACGGCGCGGCGAACCGCATTGTACAGACGCCGCAACTGGCTCTTGGTGCCCGAATCGATGTCGCGCATGCGAGCCACCACGGCGTGGGCTTGATTGTCGAGATACAGACTGTCGGCGATGAGCTTTTCGAGCTCGATGTCCATGGGGAAATCGAACGGCCTTCCGCCGGGGACGCCGCCAGCACGTCCTTCGCGTCTCTCTCCACCACGCTCACCATGGCCGGCACGATCTCCGCCGGGGCCTCGTCCACGATCTCCACCCGGACCTCTCTCTCCCCCGGGACCACCCGGTCCCCGGCCGCGATGCCCTTCGCCACGCGGACCTCCGCCTTCCGGCCGGGGTGGACGGGGCTCCCGAGGTTCACGGCGCGGCCCCTGTTGCTGGCCTTCGCGACGTCCGCCTTCGGTCTTCGTGGATTCACCGCCGGGAGCTTCGCTGGGCGCCTCCGTCTTTTGACCAGACGCCGAGGTCTCCTGCGCTTCCACGGGAGCCGCGCTCGTTTGAACGGCGGCTTGCTCCGGCGCTGTCTCGCGGACGGCTTTTTGCAGCGCCTCGGCGAGCGTCGCTCTTTCCGGCTTTTCCTTCGCTGGAGTTTCGCTCGCCGCGACTTCGTTTTGTGTCGATTCCGGTTCGTCCATACCTATATTTCCTTCACTGAAAGCTATGTTGATCTCGTGATCAGGCTTCGGCGGCCAGCCTCGCCCATTCTAGCGCCACACGGCCCGCGGGCCGCAACTTCACGGTGACAGCGCTGCGCCCGATCAGGTCGGCGATCAGAGTAGTTCTGGTTTTTTCATATTCTCCGCGCTGCCGCGATCCCTGCTGGCGCGCCGCGCGCGAGGCCGAAAGAATCCGGCGGATGCGCCGATGATAGCGCCACGGCCGTTCGCCTCCCTGACGCCTCGCCTGGCGGCGCGACATCTTCGATTGCGTTTCACGATAGATGCCGCACAGGTCGCGCAGATATTGCGGCGAGCACCCGAAATCCGCCACCATGCGCATGAGCAGATCCTTCAATTCGGATGCCTCGGCGAACTGCTTCCATTCGAGCGTTCGTCCCAGCAGCCACAGGCAATCCTTGTCGGCCGATTTCGCGGCTTCCAAACGCTGCCCCGCTTCCTCGAACACGGAAGCGATGGACGCGTCGAGCGCGGGCGCGAGCGCCAGCGCCATGGTGATGGTCTTGCCTTCGGGACCCACGAAATCTTTCAAGTTCTGCTCGGCGAAGCGGTGGAACAGGCGCTCCAGTTCGCGCGCGACGGCAAGCAGCGCGTCCCACGATCCGTACACCGCGAAATCGTCGCCGCCCGAATACAGGACTGTCACGCGCTGCCAGAACTCCGGCATGGAGCATAGCACTTCGAGCTCGCCCGCGAAAAACTGCTTGAACATCACCGCGAGCTGGATATGTTCCTCGATGGTCGTCGCGCGGCGGATGCGAATGCCAAAATGATCCACGTCGCCGCGCAGCACGCCCCAGGTGGGAAGGCCCGTGGAACGGGCTGCAAGATCAGAAGTGGACGCCGGCTCCGTGCCAGCATCGTTGGGCGCCGCGTGCCGCGCAAACGGGAGCGCATCGGCGTTGCCCCAAGTCAGACTCCACGTATGTTTTCCCGCACTGGGAAATACGCGGCCCGGCGTTTCCGGCGACCATCCGACGGTCTCGGCATCCCTTAGCTTCCAGCCGATCTGGTGCGCGAAATATTCCTCGGCATCGGCGACGGATTGCGTCGGCGCCGACCAGAACTCCGCAGCCGCAAATCCGGAGGCCGCAGGAGTCCCTCGCAGGCGATCCATGTCTTCGGTAAGGCGCTTGCGGACGTCGCTCCAATCGCCCAGATTTTCGGTGACGCTCCATAGCAGGCGGACGGCCCCGGCGGTGAGGGCGGTCACGTCCTGAGCGGCGGTCTCTAGAAACTTACCGGCGGCGTCGCGAAACTCCTCCGGCAGGACGAGAAGAAACTGGCCGCCTCCGCTGGTGCCAAGCAGAACTTTCGAAAGCCCCAGTTCGGCGAGCAGCGCGCGCGGCAGGACCTCGCTCAACAGGGCCGCCCATTGAGAGCGGCCGGTGAAGACCCGATCGTGATCGGCGTCGGCGGACGCGGGGGAAAGCAGGAATTCCTGGATTCCTAAAAGCTTGCCTTGGAGAAAAATCTGGACGGCCATGCGAGACGAACCATCAATGTATCATGTTGGCGTCTAAGGTGGATACGTCTAGCTGCCGAATTAAGTGAACAAGAGATGCCGCCGCCTAATTTCAAGGAAAAGACTGCTCCGCGATGGGGGCGATTTCTGGCGCGCCACCGCCGCGAACTCAAGGTGTTGGCGCAGGTCGGGTGCGTGTTGTGCCTAATCCGCTGCGCCACGGCGTTGTTCAGGCTGGATCGACCCAATGATAGGACGTTCATTTTCTTGGTTATCGGCTTCCTCGCCTTGTACTACTGCGCGGGAGAGGCGGCCGATCCCCTATCTAAGAACGACTGGCTCAATGTGCCCGCCTGGGTTCGGCGTGCGTTCAAGCCCGCCATCATGGTGTGCTATGCAGTCGCCGCATCGGTGGGACTACTGAACATCTTCACGGCTTGGCCGTCCGGTGCCGTTTATCATGTCCTCGTGGTTACGGCCGGCAGCGGATTCTTAGCGCTGCTTTACGCTCTCGCGTCGCTTTTTTTCTCGTATGGCGACTTGAAAGATTCAGGCGAGGCAGGTGCAGAGCTGCCGCGTGGAGAGTCGCCGCCGTTGGCCTAAAGAAACGGGAACAGTCCACGCCCTTAACGTGAACTGAGCGCGTGTCATCCTGAGCGTAGTCGAGGATCTGCTGTTCGCTTAAGAAGACAGACGGGCTGCGGCCAGCGGGCTTCTCGATTACATCCAGGAATTACGCGAAGTCATTTCGTCTCCCGATCCAAAAGCAGGTCCCTCGACTTTCGCTCGGGATGACACGCGTCCGTTGGGTTATTGAGGTGGCAAGTTGCTCAAATACCGCAGGCTAGGTAGTGGTCAAGTTTGACCACTACCGCGGGCTTAACTCCCATTTCCAACGAGTAACTTCGGGGGTATACTACACGCATGAAGCCCTACGCTTTGCTTAGTCTGGCCTTGTGCGCCACTGGCCTCTACGCGGCCGATAATGATTTACATCTTCCCCAACCCTTTGCGACGCCTTCGGCCCGCAATTTCTCGAAAGTAATTCCCCGCCCTGCCGGCGCCGAGCTGAAGCTTCCTGCCGGATTCGTCGTCGAGGAATATCTCTCGGGGTTCGAGCGCCCGCGCACCATGCTGCTCGGCCCGTCCAAAGAGCTACTGATCGCCGATAGCGCGATGGGCACTTCCGGCGCGGTGTACGTTGTGCCCGCCGGGAGCAAGGAAAAGAAGAAGCTGATCACGGGTCTCGACCGGCCCTTCGGCCTGGCGTTCTGGAAGAATTACCTTTACGTCGGCGAGCCGGAATCCATCAAGCGTTATAAATACGACGCCAAGGCGATGACGGCCGGCACCGGCGAAGAGGTTGTGTCGCTGAAGGGATTCGGCAAAGGCCACAACTCGCGCGTCATTCTTTTCGATCGCAAGGGCGAGAAGATGTACATCGGGATCGGCTCGGAATCGAACGTGAATACGGGCGAAGATCCGACGCGCGCGGCGATCAATCGCTATAATCCCGATGGCTCGGGCCACGAGATTTTCGCGTCCGGCACGCGCAATCCGACGAGCCTCGCATGGTATCCGGGAACCGACACGCTGTGGGCGGGCGTCGAGGAGCGCGACGAGCTAGGCGACGATCTGGTGCCGGAATATTTCACGCACATCCAACAGGGCGGCTTTTACGGATGGCCGTATGCGTATCTAGGCCCCAACGAAGATCCCCGCCACAAAGGCGATCGTCCCGATCTGGTCGCCAAGACGATCACGCCGGATGTGATTCTTCGTCCTCACGCGAGCATCACGGGGTTCGCCTTCTACACGGGCAAGCAATTCCCGAAGGAATACCAGGGCGGGGCGTTCATGGCGTGGCATGGATCGTGGAACCGGTCGAAGCGCCTCGGATACGAGATCGCCTTCGTGCCGTTCGAAAAAGGCAAGCCGACCGGTCCCGCGCGCGACTTCATGACGGGCTGGATGCTCTCCGAGGACAATCCAGAAGTGTGGGGCCGACCGGTCGCGGTCATGGAGATGACCGACGGAAGCCTGCTCGTCAGCGATGACGGCGGCAAGAAGATCTGGCGAATTTCGTACAAGGGCAAGTAGGCTTTCGAAAGCATGGACGGTCGAATACCGGGTCGGCGATTCATCCGGCCCGCTCATTCACATTCGCGGTTCTGTTTCGAGCCATCGCCTCGAACTGGCCGATCTAGTCACTGCGTGCTCAAGATCGTCTGCGGCAAACTCATGACGCCCCCAGCCGACATCCGAAGCTCCGGATTATGCGGCAAGGGAACGGGCAGCGTGACGACGACCTCGTAGACCCCCGCGTTGCCCGGCAGGATTCCCACGTAACCCACTAAGCTCGGGTCGAGCTGCGTCCCGTTGATCCACACCGCAAAACCGGAAGGGTTCGCGAGCGGACTCGCGTAGGGAGGGACGCTTCCGGATTGCTGCGGCGGATTGGTCTGCCCTAGCCCCGAGGCGAACAGATAGATCGATTCGCCGGGAACGGCCGGGGCGGCCGGCGTGATCAACGATCCGTTGCCATGCGCACCCCACACGGACGTTCCATCGCCGGTCACGACAACCGGCGCCACGTCGCGGAGATTGATCGCAATCAGCGGCCCGGCGATCCCGTCGAGTTCCAGTTGGATGGTCGCGGGTCCCGCGGTCAGCCCTGCCGGAAGAAGGACGTTCACCATCCCGGGAGAAACATAGTAGATGTACGCAGCCAGCCCGTTCACGATGACACGGAGGTTGGTGTTCGGCAGGATTGTCGGCAAAATCCCTCCCGCCGTATTCGAGGCGGTCAGTCCGGCCGTCACATACGCCAGATTCGTCCCGAAGATGGCGACAAAGGCGTTGGGCGTGAACCAGTCGGGTGTATCCGACGCGGTGTTGACAATCGAAGCGGCCGAGTACGAGGGCGCGTTGGCAGGCGGCCCGGGCGTCTGAGCCGTGGCCGGCAGCAGCCCGGCCAGCAGGAGCAGCATTAAACCCATTCACCAGGATCGTGTCACGGACTGTCGCGTAGCAATAGATCAGATTGGACCGAGCAGGAGTAGAGACCGGAATAGGCCGCTAGGCTCGGTTTCGTGGGGCAGGATCTTCGGACCCTTCGAATCCGTTCCGGGTCATCCCGCGCCGGCTTCTCAAGCCGGCACGCGTCGCCGACCATATCGCGTCCCGGCGGGTTAGGAACCCGCCGCAGGCCGAGGGCCTGCCCCACTTCGAAGGACTCTTTTACCCGGTCTCGCGGCGGACAAGGCAGCACCGGATCGAGCCGGTCCAAGGCTTGAATCGCCGTCTTTTCATCGACGCAGAACACAGCGGCGTGCTGCGGTGGATTCATGTATAGACCGATGATGTCCGCGGCCTTCTCTTCAAAGCGCGGATCGTCGGATGCCATGTAGCGATCCAACCGATGCGGCTCAGCGTGCCTGCGCCACACCCGCTGCACCGTCGATTTACTCAACCCCAGCGCCTCCGCCATCTTCGGCAGGACCAATGCGTGGAACGATCGGAAGGCTTCTGCTGCGTCTTGCGCGCGATGCGCGCCTGCACGGCCGCATTGGCCACGCGCGGTTGGCTGCCTTTGTGACGAGGGTCGAGACCCGCCATTCCTTGCTCTGCGAAGCGCTGTTTCCATCGGGAAATGGTGGGCGCCGTCGTCTGCAGCGTCTGCATGATTTTGCTGTAGCTGGCACCATCCGCCAAGGCCAGAATCAAACGCGCCCGGAAAACATCACGGCTAGTTCTTCTTCCCACCCGCGGGATCGCGGACCAGGCGGTTGAACTTATATTCTTCTGACGGCACGCAGTAAACCTGTTCATCCCAGGGCTTGGCGATGGTGCCACCGTTGAGCTTGAAAGTCTTCCGGTCGCTTTCCCAAGGTTTGGAGTAGAACTCGGGATCGGTGAGCGCCATGGTGAGTTCCAGCGTATCGTGATCCAAGCGGCGGTAGCGTTCCTGGAGACGCATCTGGTCGGTGTGCGGGTAGCCGAATTTATCGAGCCAGGTGCGGTCGTCGAAGCCTAGCGAGTCCACGACAAAAGTATTGCCATCCCAGTGGCCAACCGAGTAGCCGTTCCAGGTCGGCTCCACGGCGTCGATCTTAGGGAGCTGGCGTCCATCGGTGTAGACGATGCGGTAGTCGTGGTGCCATTCGACATACTGGAAGAAGCGTTTGGGCGTCTGCACGATCTCCCACCAGTCATGCGACGAGCCGACTTCGGCGTTCAGGATGCGCGGTACGCCCAGCGGATCGCAGGTGCCCATGGGATCGTTGCCATTAGCGGGCTCGCTCGCACGGGGCCCGTAGCCGGGCCTGCTCAGCTCGAACTTGGCGCGGCCTTTCTCGGTGAACGGAGCTTCCTGGGTCCCGGCGCTCTGGTCGCGCGGACGCTGCCCGCCGACGATGAAGCGGTTGGTCGGGTTCACATTGCTGAAGGTCTGATAGCGGCTGGTGCGGTACCAATTGCCGTTCAGATCACGAGGGTCGAAAGCTGCCTGGACGCCTGTTTTCGCGGGAACTCTGGCAGGCGGAGCAGCGGCCGTACCCGTTTGGGCCGAGGCCGCGGGAATCCACGCGGTCACCGTCATCACCGCGGCCATCGTCATCGCCGCGAATACCGCGCTCGCTCTAGGCATGGCATGTCCCTCGCCGGAACTTGTTGCTACTGGCTGTTACTTACCCTCAGGTTTGCCCACATTGCCGTCGCGAATCAGGTTGTTGAACTTGAACTCTTCCGAGGGCACGCAATAAATCTGTTCGTCCCAGGCCTTGTCCCAGTCCTTGATCAGCTTCCAGACCTTGTGGTCGCTCTTGAACGGCTTCGAATAATACATCGGATCGATGATGGTCTCGTCCATTTCGAGCGTGACGGCGTCCTTCTTGTGGTAGCGCTCTTCGAGCTGCATCTGATCGGTATGCGGATAACCGTTGTGATCGAGCCATGTGCGGTCGTCGAAACCGATCGACTTCACGACGAAGGTGTCGCCTTCCCACGCGCCCACCGAATAGCCGTTCCACTTGGGCTCGGCCTCGTCCATCTTGGGCAGCTTGCGGCCGTCGGTGTAGACGATGCGGTAATCGTGGTGCCACGCCGAAAACATAAATGTGCGGCCCGGCGTGACCAGAATTTCGAGCGTCGAATGCGGCCCGGCCACCTGCCCGTTCAGCATGCGCGGCACGCCCCACGGATCGCACATGCCCTGCGGATCGTTGCCGACTCTCGGCGCCGTGATGCGCCGCCCATACGACGGGATGTTCTTATCGAAAGCGGCCTGGCCGGCTGGCGTGAAGGGCGCTTCCTCGGTAGGGACGTCGAGCTTGCGGGGCGCGGCTGCCTGCCCCAGGATAAAGGCCTGCAGTTCATTGGCTCCGCCGGGAACGTTGCTATAGGTCTGGAAGGGGGTTTCGCGATGATAGTTCCCGGTCAGATCCTTGGGGTTGAATTTCGCGGGAGCAGCAGCCTTCGGCGCAGGCGTTTGGGCCGGCGCAAACATCGCTAGGGTTGTAGAAAAAACGATAATTCCAATCAGGCGCATGGGTTGCCTTTCTTTATGTCTGCTGCGGGTGGCCGGCTTCCCAGCCGGGGCAAGAGAACGAAATCCTCGATACATCATAACGATAAATTCCTTAGATTCGACGGCGGACTCCCGGAATTGGACCGTCCGTGCCGCGAGGCAGCTAAAACAAAAGCCACGCCCAAGAATTCAAGGGCTGGCCGATCCCTATTCAGGCCCGGACCGCACACACAAAATGCGCCCGGTCAGGAGCATGCTCCCGGTGCCGGACGTCGTATTCGCGGGAGAAGCGCTGCCCACTTAGGTGAGGATGACGCTACTCCTCTTTCTTATTATTCCCGCCGCCGAGCTTCATCTTCGTGCCGTTGACCGTCAGCTCCTTCAGCAGGCAGGCAGTAGCCGTCGCCAGCTTATGCGGATTGCAGACGATATCCACGTGGTCGCCCGGCTTGATGGATTCGCGCGTCCAGCCGACGTTCAAGTTCTTCAGCATCAGCGGTGTAGGACCCCACTCCGTGCCCCAATGCACTACTTTGCCATCGGCGTCCTTCACATCCAGATAAAGCTGCGGATGAGGATAAGAAAAGGAGAATTCCGTAACCGTGCCCGAAAGCGTGATGGTCTTGTCTACCTGATAGGTAACCGACGTGCCGTGGTGAGCGAAAATCGGTGCACAAATCGCCAGCAGGCCCAGCGCCAGGGCGGTCAGTTTCAATTTCATCGTGAGAGCCTCTCTAGGAAATGGTAAAACGGCAGGGTATATAAATGTACCGCTATCCACGAAAATTGTATCACTTGCATAAATTGGCGGCAAATGCGGCCTAGAGGTTACCGGAAACAGGAATCGCCGCCGAAACAAAAGAGAAAGGGCCCGGATTTCTCCAGGCCCTCTCGATAGACCAACGTCGAAGTTGCTTACGCCCAGCTGAAGCCGTGCTTCGCGAGCGGCAGCGAGCGGAGGCGCTTTCCGGTGACCGCGAAAATCGCGTTCGCGACCGCGGGAGCGACCGGCGGCATCGCAGGCTCCCCGAGGCCCGTGACCGGGCTGTTGGTTTTCACGAAGTGCACCTCGATTTCGGGAGGCGCTTGCGCCATGCGGACGGGGGGGTACTTATCGAAGTTCGACACCATGGAGCGGCCCTTATCAATGGGGATCTCCCAGGACATGGCGTGCGCCAGCCCTTCGATCACGGCGCCTTGCGCCATGTTTTCCGCAGCGCCCGGGTTCACGATGTGCGGTCCGATGTCGCCCGCCACATATACTTTGTGAACTTTGACCTTGTTCTTGTCGTCGACGCTCAGGTCCACCACGTGCGCAAAGTAGCCGCGATGGCTGAACTGGAACGCCGTGCCCATGCCGCGGCCCTTCTGGGCCTTTTGCTTGCCCCAGCCAGAGATGTCGCGGATGGCTTCTAGAACGCCGGTCATGCGGGCGGCGTCGAAATCGAATCCGTTGGCCACGGGACTCGGATTGGTGTTGACCACGCGCTGGTTCTTCAGGAGCTGCAGGCGGAATTCGATGGGGTCCTTACCCGATGCGAGCGCCAGTTCGTCGAGGAACGATTGGAAGACGAAGCAGAACGCATTGCTGCGCGGCGCGCGCATCGCGAACGTCGGCACACCGAGCGGCATGGTGGTCGCTTTGAACGAGAAGTTCTTGAGGAACGTCGCTGGGAATTCGTTGGGCGCGATTTCCGCGGCCGAGGAGAACTTCGTGCCTTCGCCGAAACTCACGAAGTGGTTGTTCCACGCCGTAATGTTTCCGGAATTGTCCACGCCTGCGTTCAGGAAGTGGAAACCGGCGGGACGATAGTGATCGTGCTGCATGTCGTCTTCGCGCGTCCACAGGAGCTTCACGGGAACGCCCGCTGTCTTCGCGATGAACGCCGCTTCCAGCGCGTAATCGTTGGTCAGACGGCGTCCGAACCCGCCGCCCGTGCGCATCAGGTGCCAGGTGATATCGCCTTCCGCCATCCCCAAGGTCTCCGCGACCTGCTTCCTTCCGGCGGCCGGCGTCTGACTGGGAGCCCACAGTTCCAGCTTGCCGCCGTTAAACCTTGCCAGGCAGTTTTCGGGTTCAAGCGGCGCGTGCGAGAGGAACGGATACGAGTACGCGGCTTCCACCACTTTGGCCGAGCTCTTCAGCGCGCCTTCGGCATCGCCGTCGACGCGAATGTCGAACGCCGGAGCTTGCTTCGAGATCTCATCGGCGCGGGTCTGGAACAACATGCTCGACTGCTGCGCGGTGGTGCCTTCATCCCACGTGACTTTGAGTTTCCCGCGCGCGACCTTGGCTTGATACCAGCTATCGGCCAGGATCGCCACTCCACTGTGCAGGCCCGTGAGCACCTTGGTGCCTTCCACGATGAACGCCTGCCGCACGCCCGGCATGGCCTTGATCTCGTCGAGATTTGCGCTGAGCGCTTTCCCTGCGAAAACCGGGCACTTCTCGAACACGGCCCACAACATTCCAGGAATCGTAAAATCGATTGAGTAGACTGGCTTACCGGTGAGGATCGCCGGGTTGTCGTAGCCGCGAATCGGCTTGCCGATGATCTTGTAATCCTTGGGGTCCTTGGGCTTCACCGTCTTCGGATCGGGCGGCGTCATGGTCGCGACTTTGGCCGCGAGTGCGCCGTACGTGACTGTCCGGTTCGACGGCGCGTGCATGACCTTACCGGATGCGGTCGTCAATTCCGAAGCAGGAACATTGAGATTTTCCGCCGCCGCCTGGATGAACATCATGCGTCCGGCCGCGCCGACCTGACGCAGAGGATCCCAGTTGGTCGGCATGGCCGTCGATCCACCGGCGTTCTGGCGTCCATATTTCACTTCGTCGAGATCGGCCTGGACCAGCCGGACATCCTTCCAATCGACGTCGAGTTCATCGGCGATGATCATCGGAAGAGAGGTCTTGATTCCCTGCCCGATTTCGGGGTTCTTCGCCATGATGGTGACGACGCCATCGGCGCTCACTTTGATGAACGAGTGGGGAGAGAGAGGCGGTTGCGCGGCCGCCGGAGCCTGCGCGAGCGACGCTTGCGGCTTGAAATACAGCGCGAACATCACGCCGCCGCCGGCGAGCGAGGAGATCTTCAGAAACGAGCGCCGATTCAAAGTCTTCCGTTCCATGTTTTTTGCGTCCAAGAGATCGGTTTTCATGGCCTGAGTTTTCATGATGGACCTCCTTATTTCGACACGTTCTGCGCGGCCTCGACGGGCTGCGGCTTGCCGTTTTGCGACGTCATAATGACCGACGCGCGATGGATCGCCCGGCGGATGCGTAAATATGTTCCGCAGCGGCAGATGTTCCCATTCATTGCGGAATCGATATCGGCGTCGGTGGGCTTGTTGTTCTTGGCTAACAATGCCGAGGCCGTCATCATCTGCCCGGCCTGGCAGTAGCCGCATTGCGGAACGTCAATTTCGAGCCACGCTTGCTGCACGGGATGCGACCCGTCGGTCGACAGCCCTTCCACAGTGGTGATCGCTTTATTGGCGGCGGCGGAAACCGGCGTCTGGCAGGAGCGCACGGCCCGTCCATCCAGATGTACCGTGCAGGCGCCGCACAGGCCCGCGCCGCAGCCGAACTTGGTGCCCTTCATGTTCAGGACGTCGCGAAGAGCCCACAGTAAGGGCATGTCCGCGGGAACATCGACGGTCGTGATCTTGCCGTTGACAGTAAGCTTGAAAGCCATGGCGTTGCTCCTGTTTGAAGAGTTTACACCATCGTTCCGCGGGAGAGAAGTACCCTCGGGACCGGAACTTAGGGCCGAATTGCGAATGTCTTGAATACCTGACAATGCCGCCTAAACTGGGCATCGCGCGGACGTACTTCACTACCCAGCATTCTATCAGAGCGATGACGGAGAACCCGCAGGAAGCGCTACCTTGATCCCGAAACGCAGTGGCCCTTTCCGCACAGAGAATTTTGGCGGGGGGAAAGCGGTGTATTTTGTCGCCGCCCACGCTCGCCAGAGGCCTCGCCTAACCTCCTCGTGAAATGGAGTAGCCTGTGCTAAGTGCTCGGCGGCTCACTCAAGAAGTCAGAAGGAGGAGACATGAGAATTCTGGTGACTGGTTTGTTCCTATTGGTTGCGACTGCTTCCGTTCCCTACGCGGAGACTCCGGGCGCCGTGCGTCACACCATCGCCAGCGAAGAAGATTTCCGGCGCGCCATGAAGGAGCTTTCCAACTGGGGACGCTGGGGCGCAGACGACGAGCTCGGCGCGGCGAATCTCATCACGCCCGCGAAGCGCAAGCAGGCGCTCGCGCTCGCTAAGGAAGGTCTGCCGATCTCGCTGGCGCACGACATCCCCCAGGAAAAGGCCGCGGATGCGCCGTTCATTCTGGAGAGGACTCTGAACGACGTTCTTCCGACAGGCACTACCGATCGGTACCAATATACGGGCACCTATCACGGCGTGGTTCACAGTCACCTGGATGCCGTCGATTGTCACGTGATGTACGAAGGCAAAGGCTACAACGGTGTGCCGATGGAAGCTATTAAGGCCGCAGGCGGCTGCCCTAAGGGGAACATCGACGCTTTGAAAGACGGCGTGGTGACGCGAGCCGTCCTGTTCGATGCGACGCGACTGCCAGGCAAGGCCACGCCGCAAGGTTGGATCGAACCGGGAACGGCAATCCATCGGGAAGATCTCGAGACCCTGGAAAAGATGGAGCACGTGAAAGTGGCTCCCGGTGACGTGATCCTTCTTTACACGGGCCGTTGGAAGAGGCGGGCCGCGCTGGGCCCCTGGGGCCGGGAAACAGGGTTCGCCGGCTATCACGCGGACGTGGCTTATTTCTTGAAAGAACGCGGCGTTTCATTCATAGGATGCGATGGGCCGAACGATGTGATGCCTTCGGGACTGCCGGCGAGCATCGGAATCCCTCTGCACCAATTAGCGCTCGCGTCCATGGGCGTCGATATTTTCGATAATCTCGATTTCGAGAGAGCGGTCGAGCAGGCGAAGAAGCTGAATCGTTACGAATTCCTGTTTACGGCGGCGCCGCTGCGGATCGAAAAGGGCACGGGTTCGCCGCTCAATCCTTTGGCGATCTTCTGAAGTTTGCCAGCCTCTTTTGAAAAACGGAAACGTCGTTTCACAGCTGCGTTTCACGGCTGCACAAGTAGCCCCAAGCTTACGCATGGGGCTACATCGACTCCAGCGCCGCGTCCGCCATCGCTCTCACCGGTCGCAGCGGATGGTCCTCCGGAACCCGTTCCTCCAGCAACCCGTACAGGAAAAGCTCTGCCTCTTGCCCATGCACCCTTCGCCGTTCGGATCGAATTTTTGAGGAGCACGGGCTCCCGATAGAGACGCAAGGAGCGTGCTCGCTTTCAAGAGTGCTTGTGGGCCCCCCCACAAATTCCTCCAGACGGCGGTGGGCTATATTGAAAGCCGCGTGAGCCGCCATGATGGGGTCTTTGTGCTGCGCTTTGACCTGCAGGTGCTCTGTGTCTTGCTTGACGGTGGCGCCTCGCACCTCGGCCGGCGTCGCTGCATCTTTGGCGGGAACGCCAAAGTCGATCCGGACCTCAGATACGCTGCCGCTGCGTGGGTGTTCCGGGAGTTCCACATCAACCCGGCAGCTCACGAGCCGGTTGTAGAATTTCTCAAGCTCCGCCAATTCCCGGCGGATCCGGAATTCAACATCCTCTATAGGCTGACTGTTATGGAATTCGATTTGTAGTGAATGCATCATATCGCTTGTCCTCCCGAGTTACGACGGACGCGCCGCCAAATCGTGGTCATGCTGGTTCTGATGGTCGAAACAATACGGGGTCCACGGGACACTGTCCAGCCGATGGTCTTCAATCGGACGCCCACATTGCACACATTTCCCGTACGTGCCCTTTTCTATCCTCTGGAGCGCGTCACGAACCTGGGCGAAGACATTCCAGTCCGACGTACTTTCCTGAAACAGACTTTCCTTCCCCTCCGCTGAAATCATTCCATTTTGAGGTTCGGGCATACCCACACCGCGTGCTTCTGCCTCGGTCCGTTTCATGTCGGTCCATAACTCGCGCTCTTTTTCGCGCAATCGCTTCTGCAGTTCATTCACATTCATCGGATTGTCCTTCCCCTCCGCGTAAGCTGTTTCACTTGGCTGGATGTCCAACCGGGATGACGACGATCACTTGTTCTCCACTGGTCAACTTCACGGCGTCCTGGACGGACGCAGGGTCGATGCCCCCAGTGACCACGGCCCCAAGTCCCAGCGCGACCGCTTCCAACAACAGGTTCTCGCTCGCGAGGCCCGCTTCGTAATCGGTCCATGTACGGTTTTTCGCTCCCGACCCCATCCGCTCATACACGGCGGCGATCACGAACACTGCTGGGGCGCTATGGACCTGAGCTTGCTGTGTAGACCCGGCCAGCATCGGAGCCCCGGATTTCGCGGCGATGAGCAGTTCGAGCGAATGCTTTGCCGGCACATAGCGATAGGCTCCGCTGGGTAGACCGTCCACATTCTGCGCCACCACGGCGATTTCGAGCGGGTACCGGTGCATGGCCGAAGGAGCCGTGCGTTTGCCGTCCGAAGAGGTAATGCCCTGCGCGGCCCACAGCAATTGGCCGACTTCGGCCAAGGTCAGCGTCTGCTTGGCGTAGCCCCGCACAGACCGCCGGGCATTCAAAGCAGCCTCCAGGCTCATGCTGCCTGCTTTCTTTGGGCTGGGCAGCGAAATCGTAGCCGGCTCGGCTGGAAAACACACCGGAGCCAGGAAGAAAGCGAAAGACGCGAGGGCCAACAATCGGCGGTTCATACTTCGCACACTCGAAAAGATCTCCTGCAATCGGACATCCTATCGGCTGGTCAGTCGAGCTGACCATTGGCGAAAGCGGGGAGCCCCTGGTAGAAGGACCGCAAGCGCTGCCGGTATCGTTGGCCCGCCACCTCAAGAATGTCGTTATGTCTCGCGCCTTCAACGATCCAGAAGGACTTCGGCGACGGCGCGGCGGCAAATAGCTCCTGGCCAAGCCGCAACGGGATGATTTCATCTCGATCGCCTTGTATGAATAGCAGCGGTCCGTGGACGCGGCTGATCCTCTTGACCGAGTCGAAACTCCAGATCAGCAGTGGGCCGAGGACGGGCAACACAGTCGCCGCCACGTCTCCGGCCGAAGTAAAGGGCGCTTCAAGCACTACCCCGGCACAAGGATTCTGTGATGCCACGTGTATGGCGACAGCGCTGCCGATTGACTCGCCATGTAGGATGATTTGTTCGGGCCGGTAGCCCGTCTTGAGCAGATATTGGTATGCTGTTTCGGCGTCAGTATACAAGCCCTTTTCTGTTGCCCATCCTCCACTCCGTCCATAGCCGCGATAATCGAGCATCAGAATTGACGACCCGGCAGCCGTGATCTCGTGAATTTGCGGGTAGCGATGCGTCACGTTGCCTGCGTTGCCATGCAGATAGAGTGTAGCTAGGGCCGCGCCTTCCTGCTGAACCCACCACGCATGGATTTGCACGCCATCGGACGTATGAAGCCAAACATCTTCCGCGTGCAGTTGCGCCTGCAAGCTCCAGAAGCCCTGAGGGTACTTGAGCGGGTAGTAGACTGACCGGCTCGCGAGGAACCACAGCGCGCCGTAACAGGACACGCCCACAAGCGGCCAGGCAATGTACCACGGAATGCCAACAGTGCCGCTCATAGCCGCAATGCGGCTTCCTCTGTCGTAGAGAACTTTGCGACCTTCGGCTGAACCAGTCTCGCGAAGTCTTCGTACGAAAGCCGGATCAGTTCGTGGTGCGTGCCAGCGTTGAATGCGATCTCTTTGTCCCGTGTAAGACTTTCGTCGACGAAGACTGGCATCCCGTAAAGCTGCCCAAAGGGCGGCATCGCCCCGGTTTCACATTCGGGAAACTTGTCCCGGAACTCTGTCTCGGACGCGACCATGATCTTCTTTCCCTTGGCTGCTGCTTTGAGGAGCGCAAGATCTACATGATATGAGGCCGGAAGAACAGCCATGACCATCGCACCATCGATTCTGACAATGACAGTCTTGGCGAACTCGTCTCCCCTCACGTGCGCCAGAGATGCGATTTCCTGGGCAGTATAGGCCGTTGAGTGCGTCATGGTCACATATTTGACGTGGTGGCTATCGAGAAACTCTTTCAATCGTTTTGCGGGCATATTCACCTCCTCAAACTCCCTAGACATAAGCGGCGTCTTCTGCGGAACCTCCATGTGGAATCCAGCCGCTACCTCGCTGATCTTACTCCAGAACCGACCACTGACAGGTTATTATTTACGTAACAGACGTCTGGAGTCGTCCAGGCCGCTCTCTCAATTTGAGCTCGTTACGCGAGAGAGCTGACCACGCCTCTCAACGTGATCACCACTGGTTTCGACCCTAATATGATTCTTGCGCGTGCCGAAGCGGAACAATCGTCCGCGGAAGCCATCTTTCTTGCTCAGTGAGTGGCAGTTCGGGAGGAGCCGGGTTGGTCCGAAGCGTGCACCTCCTTTAACCACTTAGGCACGTAGCAACGAAGCCCAAGCGAGTCTCAACATTGGAGGTGTGTGATTTGGCGCAGGTGCGGGCGGATTCCAGTTCCCGTTGGGAGCATTTCACGCATGGCGCTGATATTGGCGTCCGTGGAATTGGAACCACGAGGGAAGAAGCATTTGAGCAGGCGGCGATCGCCCTGGTTGCCGTCATCACCGACCCTGCGCTCGTCGTGGCTAGGCTTGAGATCGTTGTCGAATGTGAGGCGACCGACAGCGAGGTGCTCCTGGTTGACTGGCTCAACGCACTGGTTTATGAGATGGCAGTTCGTGGAATGATCTTTGGCCGTTTCGCGGTCCGTCTGGAGGGATTTCGCCTGCACGGTACGGCCTGGGGCGAACAAGTCGATGTCGCGCGGCATGAGCCGGCCGTTGAGGTCAAAGGCGCAACTTATACGAGCTTATTTGTCGGCCAGAGTCCAGATGGCTCATGGATAGCCCAATGCGTAGTGGATGTTTGAGGTGGTCCTATGGAAATGACACTGTTGAAGCGTGTCTCCGATTCCGAGTGGCAAATCGAGCCGCACGGGAAAATGCGTGTCCCGGCGATCCTCTTTGCGAGCGAAGCGCTGATCCGCGACATGGACACCAAAGTCTATGAGCAGATTGTGAATGTAGCTTCTCTGCCGGGTATCCAGAAAGCAGCATATGCCATGCCGGACGCCCATTGGGGCTACGGCTTTCCGATAGGAGGCGTGGCAGCCTTCGACCCGGATGAGGGCGGGGTGGTTTCGGCCGGCGGGGTTGGATTCGACATCTCCTGCGGCGTGCGCACCCTGTTGACAGGCCTAAGAGCAGAGGATTTGCCGCCGATCAAGCAATCGCTGGCGGATGCGCTCTACCGCCACATTCCGGCCGGGGTGGGTAGCAGAGGGCTCTTGAACCTGACGGACCACCAGCTCGACGAGATGCTCGCGGATGGTGCGCAGTGGGCTCTACGCCTCGGCTACGGAACAGCGAGCGATCTGGAGCGTACCGAGGAGCGAGGGCGAATGGCCGGCGCACAACCGGAAGCTGTATCCGATTTCGCAAAGAACCGGCAGCGCCGCGAGATGGGAACGCTGGGCTCTGGAAATCACTATCTGGAAGTGCAGCAGGTGGTCGAACTTTTCGACGAGCCCGCCGCCACGGCCTTCGGAATCCGCCACGGAGATATCGTGGTGAGCATACACTGCGGATCGAGGGGACTTGGTCACCAGATCGGCACCGAGTTTCTCCGCGATATGGCAGCTCAGGCCGCGGGATATGGAATCGAGCTGCCGGATCGCGAACTGGCATGCGCGCCGATTCGATCGCCGATCGGGGAAAAGTATCTGGGAGCCATGCGGGCCGCCATCAATTGCGCCCTGGCGAATCGCCAGATCATCACTCACCTGGTCCGCCGGGCTTTCGCTGAAGTGGTTCCTCGCGCGGAGCTCACGGTTCTCTACGATGTTTCCCACAACACCTGCAAGGTCGAACAGCACCAAGTGGATGGGCACAGCAAGCAGGTGTTCATCCATCGAAAAGGCGCAACACGCGCTTTCGGTCCGAACCATCCCGCTATTCCCGAAGCTCTTCGCGCCATCGGACAGCCAGTCCTCATCGGAGGCACGATGGGAACCGCCTCTTACATCCTGGTCGGCACTCCGGAAAGCGAGCGGCGCGCCTTTAGCTCTTCCTGCCACGGCGCAGGGCGGCAGATGAGCCGCCACCAAGCCACGAAGCAGTGGCGAGGCCGCCAGTTGATTGACGAGCTTGCCAGCCGTGGCATCCTGATCCGCTCGCCTTCCGCACGCGGTGTAGCCGAGGAGGCCCCGGGGGCCTATAAGGACGTGAACGCCGTTGTCGAGGCCTCGGAGAAGGCCGGATTGTCGCGAAGAGTGGCGCGGTTGGAGCCCTTCATCTGCGTTAAGGGATGAATGCCCCTAGGGCCCGGAGTGCTGTTCGTAGCGCAACAAAAGGTTGATTATGACCGTCCAGCTTGGGCTCCAGCGTCGGCATCGAACCACGCGCCGTCGGGCGCGATTCCCAAAGACGATCCCTGCACAGCTCATGTTCTTGCCGGCCGGTTTGCATCAGGACCGCAGGGATAATCCCATACCATCGAATGCGATTTTAGCGGCGACGCCGAGTTGGCGGCCTAGGCTTGCGACGGTCTCGTCCATGACCCGCTCATCACCAGAAACAATTTGGGTTCCGCAGTGCGTAAAGACGGCCATTGGAACACCTTCCTCGTGGCACCACTCCAACTGCGTTCGAATGGAAGCGTGACCGATAAAGGCGTCGCCGCGCTTGCGAATAATCGAGCGCGTAATGGAAGCTCCGTCGCCTACGTAGAGCAGTATGCCCGCCAGCGCCGCTTTCTGATCGTGAATGCGTACAATGTCCGGCGCGTAGAACAGAGCCGTGCGATCCGTGCTGATCCGGTATCCTACAGCTGGTGCGCGAAGCGAGTGCTCAATCGGGAACGCCTCAAAGCGGATGCCGTGGATGTCGAATGGGCATCGGGGCTCGACAACCGCCCGCTCCGGAATCGGTCCGGGCCGCATCGTTTCCCAAGTCTCTTGAGTGGCAAATACCGGGCAGGATACGCCCTTCTTCAGCCCGTCGGCATGGTCCCGATGGGCGTGAGTGATAAGAATGGCAGTGGGAGCTATCTTCTCTACGCGCCTCTTCTGCCAGTCGGCGCCGCAATCGATCATGACATGGGAACGGCGCCAGGATATCAATAGTGAGGAGTGCATCCGGTGCCGCGATGTGCGCGCATCAATTCCCCCGCGGGTTCCCAGAAAGGTAAGCTTCATAGGGTGATAACGCTATGCGATCTTCCTTAAAGTAACAGCAGTGAGCGGGAGGCTTTTGTTTCTATGAGGAGATCGAATTCCAAATCAACCGTGAGGGTTCTGCTGGAGCTGTACGGCCGGACCTTTGCGGAAGATCTGGGGATTGATGCGGAGACGAACGAGCCTGCTCCGTTGTTCTGCCTCCTAATCAGCGCAATGCTGTTCAGCACGCGCATCAGCCATAACATTGCATCAAAGTCCGCTCGCATTCTCTTCGAGCGTGGCTGGACGACACCGGACCGCATGGTGGCGACAACCTGGGAGCAGCGAGTTCAGGCGTTGGACGAAGGCGGCTACGTCCGCTACGACGAACGGACCTCAACCATGCTGGGTGAAACCGCTCAGATGCTGATGGACTTGTATCAGGGCGACCTGCGAAAGCTTCGCCTAGCAGGCGAGCGCGACCCCGCGCGTGAGCGCTATCTGCTCGATCAATTCAAAGGAGTTGGTGAAATCGCCGTAAACATCTTCTTCCGCGAAGCACAACTTGCCTGGCCGGAGCTGTTTCCGTTCGCGGACGAGAAGGCACTGGCGAGCGCGAAGAAGCTCGGCTTGCCAGCGGACTCCAAGAAACTCGCAGCGCTCGTCCGAACCCGGCGGGATTTCGGCCGGCTTGTATCTGCCCTGGTGCGAGTCCAACTGGAGCACAAACACGACGAGATCCTCGCAGCATCACACTAAGATCACGGCTGCCATTCAAGCACGAGCCGGCCGCCGGTTTCCAATTTCACGCGGGTGCCGAAGCGTCTTCCTTCCCGACGGAGCATGTCTTGTAGCCATGCTGCGTCCTCGGAGCCAGCTCGGTGCAATTGGAAGCGTTTCGTCTCGAACGGCCTCGCCTCCAGGCCCAGAAGCCTCCCGGTGGCAGGATCGATCGTGACGAAATACGCCAAGACCAGGTGGCTCCGGAATTCTTCGTATCCTCTGATGCCCTCGTAGTCGTTGATAAAGTCTCCACAGCCGTAGAGAATCGGCTTGCCCCCGTATACCTCGATTCCCTTCGGATGATGTGAGGAATGACCGTGGACCACGTCGATCGCTGCGAGATCTACCACATCGTGGGCGAAGGCTTGATGCGGCGGGGGAATCTCGTAGCCCCAGTTCCCGCCCCAGTGGATCGATAACACCGCGATATCTCCCGGCCGCTTCACCTTGCTCACCTGCTCAGCGATATAGGATACTGTCCTACCGGAGAGGTCCGGCAGCAATGCGACTCCGGGCTTTGAATCCGTGGCAGCCCAGTCGTGCTCGATACCGCTGTCAGTCACGCCAGCACCGAAGACAAGCACTCTTGAACCGCCGCCAACTTCAATCACGGCCGGCTCCCAAGCCTCTGCCCAATTCCGTCCTGCTCCCGCCGTCTTAACGCCTGTTTTCCGCAATGTTCCAATCGTCTCCGCCAGTCCGGAACGGCCCCAGTCCAGAACGTGATTGTTTGCCAGGACGCAGCAGTCGATCTTGGCGGCGGTTAAGCACCCCAAGTTTGCCGGATGCATCCGATAATTGATGCCTTTGGGTTCATAGTCCTCGCTGGTGGTGATACTCGTCTCAAGGTTAATGATTCGCGCGGCTGGCGCCGCTCGATCGATCTCCGCGGCCGCCTCGCCCCATATATACGAAAAATCGACGGGCTTGGGGATTGGGCCGTTGGCCCTCTCGGCCATCGCCAGATATTCGCGGGCCGAAGCCACGTACGACTCATGAAGCGCCGGATTCGAAGAATGGGCGAAAATCTGATCGACGCCTCTGCCTGTCATCACATCGCCGCAAAGGAATAGAGTTATCGTCATTGACGATCCAAAGAAACGTCACAGGAGGCATTAAGCCGGCGAGTCAACTGGTGCAGATTGTTTTCTCGTGTCCCGAGCATCTTGGCGACTACCTCACACCGTTCTGCATTATTTCAATTCACCATCTTCCTGACCTCTTTAGGCATTTAGCCCAGAGATCCTAGCGGGCGGCGATCACTGCTCAGCGCTCTCCGATTTTCGGAACGACTCCAGACTCCACGTATTTTCGGGAAGGGAGGGGTGCTGACGGAGAATGTAAAGGTTGCCGTCATCGGCGCGGACTTTGAAGAACAAATCGCTGGGGCCATGCCACTGGTCGATGACTTCTTCGACAAAGTAGACTTGTTCGTCCAGGTAGAAGCGTACGGGACGTTCGTCCGCCTTCCCTCCCGAATAGCATTCGACCCGCAGCTTCATCGTGTGATCATTCTCTCTCACAACCTACAATTGGGTTATTTGGCGCATTTGTGGTCCGGATTTAACCCAGAGCTTCCAAGAGGTCCCGTTTAGCCGATGGCTTAGACAACCCTGTCGTTCGCCAGACCGCTCCTTGGAGTTCGGCGCGTATGTGGCAGCGCAAGGAGCCACAGTAACCAGAACACGACGAACGCAAATGCTTCGCCTACAAAGATGTAAGCAGGCCATGGTCCGAAGTAGTCGAGAAGGGACGCGGTAACAGGCTTTCTGCATAGGTACATGTAATTGGTCTTGAAAATCGCGTCAAAAACCGCGATTGCAGCCGTATAGAGGTTCAAGAGGAAGAATGCCCGCCAGACACTGCCTGGCCGAGGCATTGCCAGATGGCCCCAGAGCAGCGTCGTGAGCGTGACCACGACCAAACCGTGAGATAGGAAAAAATAGATTGTCGGATAAGACGGGAACGGCGCCCAGAGGTCAGGTGTCAGCAGCGCCATGCTGCTCCCGCCCAATCCGCCAAAATAGGCAACCTCGTAGATGCGCGGTTTGAGTGTCAGGGCTGCGATTACAGTGAGCCATAGTGAGAGATCGCACAGTTGCAGCGGCAAGCCTTCGGGAAAGCGGAACCCCTCTTGACTGAGCCTGTAACCATACCAGACGAGTTCGTTAGCTGCGAGAAATCCCGCAAGAGAGAATCGAACAGCGCGCCCCCAGCTGGGCGTGCGCCGCAGGCCAAGAGAAAGAGCAGTTGCAATCCCCGCCACCGCGGCTAGGATGAGCAGGTGCGCATGCCAGGAGAGACGAGAGCCCATTGATATGTCTTTCGAAAGGCTAGCGTTGCATTCCGAATGCCCAACAGCGTTGCCGTGCGGGAATGGAGCTAGCGTCTCAGGGCGGCGCGCATCATCCGAATAACTCCAGGGTCTGAACAATCCGGAACACGGCGAGGGCCGCAGTTCCAGATGGCATGACGAATGCTTCACTTGCTGGTGACCCACCATGGGTAAGGAGACTACTTCAATGGCAAACGTGGCTGTTCAAAAAATAGAGAAAGCGGGCCCCGAGCCCCTTCCCATCTTCGAAACGATAAAACAGGGACTGGACGAGGTGCGGCGGCGGGCATTTGAGCTCTTCGAGAAGCGTGGCTATCAACTAGGCCATGAACTCGAAGACTGGCTCAAGGCTGAGCACGCAGTGTTTGGGTGGCCAGCAGCGGAACTAGCGGAGAAGGAAGGGAAGTATGAAGCGCAGGTCACGCTGCCAGGCTTCGACCCTAAGGAGGTGCAAGTCACGGTCACGCCCTCCGAGATTATCGTCCATGCAGAGACGAAACACGAGAAAAAGATTGAGAAACCCAACGTGCTATGGACGGAGTTCGGCTCGAATGACGTCTACCGGAGGTTCGAGTTGCCGGCGCGCATTGACGTGGACAAGACCTCGGCTACGCTCGATAACGGCATGCTTCACATCAACGCGCCCAAAGCACCAGTGGCGCAGACGAAGACTGTCGAAGTCCGCGCTGCGTGATCCCCGGTCGGAGCTTTCAGGCCCGACTGCGGCAACGTTGCCGCAGGTGAAAGAGCGATGGACCGGGTCCCCGCATGTCCTCGAGTCGTTGCGCCCGTGGATAGATGTGCCGAACGCGCCACAGGTATGCGGCCTGTCCTCCGCAAAAATTCCGTCGTTGGTGAGCGGCGCTTCTTGAATTGTATCTGAATGTGGTCGAATGGGGACCCGGCGTTTATGGCGCGGCAGCTGCGGCCGACTACCACTACCATGTAGCATCATCGCAGCTCGATCGCGACCAAGCTGCGAGACTCGCGCATGCTTGCCCACACCACGCCGGCGCAGACCTGCGCGCATGAATCAATACAGTGCCGCAATCGTGGAGCGGATGCGTCAGGTGGGCTGGTAACAAAGCTCTAAAGGCACGCCTTTGCAATCGCTCGCAGGCCTTCTGTTCGTCATCATTGCGGATCGTCGTTACTTCGGACGGCTCCAGGCTGAACTTCGCATCCTTGGTTGCCACTTCCACTTTCTCATTCGTAGTGGCAACCGTTCCCTGCACGGTTCTCCCGTCCGGGAGGACGATGTTTACCGGCTTGTCGGCCACCAATTGAAACTGCTTCCCTCGTTGGATTCGTTACCTGCGTGCGGCTCCATGAGCTGCCAGATGGTTGTTATGGGCCTCTTGGGCATGCGAGGCTTGCACCGGCGTCGGGCCTTGATGAGGCGCGCGGCTTGCCTCCGCTTCGCCACGCGAGGGCTGTGCCGTGATTCCGCCTCTCCCGTTGAACGCGTGATTCGGACCCGTGATGTTCCGAACCACCGAACGATCCTCGTAAGTATTGCGCACCCTGCTGCGGTCCACGTTCGAGATCACCGTGTTATGCCGGAACACGTTCCCTTCCCACCGTCCGCCCGTGAAGCCTGAACCGAAGTAGCCGTTGCCGTAATTGACGCCGCCATAGAAGCCAACTTGCGGGCCCCAATACCCTGCGTTCCAGGTGTACCTGCCGCCGACGAAGCCCCAATAGCCGGGCGTCCAGAGGAGTCCCGGGCTGGGAGGCAGAACCCATTGACCCGGCACCCAGTAGTAGCCATAGTCACCGTACTGATAGTATCCAGGCACCCAAATGTACCCGTCGCCAGGACAGGGGGGCTGATCGAAGACGGCGATGGGCGGTGGTGCGATGTTCACCGAAAACTGAATTCCGGCGAAGGCGTGAACCCCGAAGAGCGCGGCCAGCACCAGAATCAAGAACATTGTGAGTTTGTGTTTCATTTCTGTATTCTCCTTCCCGGTCTATTCACTTGGGACCGGGCGTTGAGCACAACTGTTCGGCCCTTCTGATCATCCCTTGACTCTTTCGGCACGAACGATAAATCTGTTCGGGGCAGCGCCGACGAAGTAGAACGGATGACAGGTCACCAGGGTCAGGATCTCGCCGCCGGTGGGATCCAGAACGGCAACGTCCTCTGGACTTACAACCTTCGTGGACACCACCCGGTAGCGATACTCGCCTTGCAACGTGGTGAGCGTAATCATATCGTCCAACTGGATATTTCGCAACGGCCGGAAGAATGTATCGCGGTGTGCGGTGATCCCCACATTGCCGCGCTGCCCCGGCAGCGCCGTGCCGGGAACATGACCGGCCGCCCGCCGGAGAGTCTTTCCGTCATCTCCTTCGATGATGATTACGGACAGGCCAAGACGTGCGATTTCAATGCGGCCGATCAGACCGCTCATCGCGGTGGCCGGTGGGATCTTCGGCGGACTGAGCAGCTTGGCTAGCGGTGAGTCGCCGCCCTCGGCCTGCCGGTCTTCGAGCAGACGCTGGAGATTGCGGCTCTCGCGTTCTTGAAACACATGAGTATCCACTAGAACGAAGGCGCAATAACCCAGCATTGCTACTGCACAGGCGAAGAACGCAAGCTGCGACCACCGCAGAATTCCCCTTAGTGATTTCTTCGACACAACTACTCTCATCTAACGTCCTTGCTTGGCTGTAATTCTCTTCCGGTGCTATAGCCAGCCCGGGTACGCACGAATAATTTTTCGTTATCCTTCTCGCGCGCGGCAAGCCGAACCTTGTGGTAGACGCCATCGCGCTTACCATTTGTGGATGAGTACCCTATCGTGTATTGATCCCGGATGTCCCGGGCAATGCGTTGGCAAATCTCCACGGTTTCGTTGAGCCGGGTGGGAAAGAATGCCTCGCCGCCGGATTCCTTGGCAAGGCGGCGGAGCACCCCTGGATTCTTGTCGGGATCGTCGGGCTCGAAGATGCCAATCGTGTAAATCATGGCATTCGATTGTTCCGTCAGCTTCAAGACGCGGTCCAGCGTGGCTTTGCTCGCGTTGTCGCCGCCATCGCTGATGACAATCAGGACCTTTTTATCGTGCGTGCTTTCCTGTACGCGCTTCAATGCCTCGATGATGGCATCGTACAGAGCCGTGGTGCCGATCGCAGGAGCGCCCCAGATGGCCTTCCCCAATTGTTCGGCGCTATCGCTGAACGGCATCCCTATGGGCAGGCCCAGCGACACGGTCTCGTTGAAATTCACGACAAACATCCGATCGGCGGAGTTGCTGGATTGAACGAAGGCCTGGGCCGCGGCGGTCACGTCCGCAAGTTTCTCCCGCATGCTGCCGCTGTGGTCGACGACCAGGCCGACCGTTACCGGTGTGTCTTCATGCCGGAACAGGCGGATAGGTTGCGGTTTGCCATCTTCAAAGACCGTGAAGTCGTCGCGTTGGAGCTCCATCACCGTGTGTCCGGCGCGGTCGCGGACGGTTGCCTGCAACACCACCAGGTCGACATCCACGGAAATGCGGAAATTTTCCTCATCTCGACTGTTGCTTGACGGGGCAACTTGAGGAGCAGCAAATCCGCTGAGGGCAAAAAGAAGGACCGGGACCACGACCGCTTTCGCGGCGTCGTGCTCTCGGTCCCAAGATCGTTTCTTCCTCACGTTGATCACCGCTCTGTTTTCGACTGGCACGCGGCTGGTAGACCTGTTTCAGGCTCCAACACTGGCGCACCACCGACAAATCAAGCCTTTACAGGCCGCGCGTTTCTGCAAAGCGGAGCGTCAGGCCTCCTCCCAACACCAGTAGTCCGAGGAGCGCGATCAGTGGCAAGGGACTTGCGGTTTTCGCTAGCGTCGGCGGTGGCGTAGTTTGCGCCACCAACGTCTCCGCAGCTGGCGGAGGCGTCACTACCTGAGCCATTTCCACCTCTTTCCCCGATGGCGCGACTGCCGTGACGGGTGCGCGCTCCAGTTCCGCGGCTATCTGCGGTTCTTCCGGTTTTGCGGCCTCCACGTTCACCGTAGCCGGCATTTCGAGAATAGGTGTGCTGGTCGATTTGGCCAGCGCGACGGCTTGCGCTTTGGGGTATACAAATTCCTCGCCAAACTGCTTGCCGGGATAAAACCATGCATGGAGCGCTTGTGGCTGGCCAGCCGGTCTTTCACTGAAAGTCATGACCGTCTTGTCGGTGGCCTTCAGGCGAAGATTCGGGATCCCCAAGATTGTGGCGTAAACTGTCAATCCATCCGCACTGGTAATCCGGACGATGTGACGGTTGGACCCCGATTCCAAGACTTTGAATATATACGTGCCTGCGGGTAACACGCCCCAACCCGGCTGGTGAACGCCCGGAATCTGCACCGGTCCGCTAAAAGTAATTCGGGTTTCCTTGTCCCAGGCATCCGCCTTGGCATTCGGTGAGAATGTTGCGCCCATGAGCGCAAGGCAAAACATTGTTGACACTGTTCTAGAAAAGTTCATTTGTTTCCCTCCTCAATGCGTTTACTAGTGACCCGATGTAGACTGCTGTTGTGGCATACTCCGCATGTTTCACGCTTGGCTAGAAGCATTTCGAGGTCCATGACAGCACGGCCCCTCGAACTTGATAAATATAATGATGTTCCGCGTCGGCTGTGTTCTTGCATACGGTTCCACCCGGATGATTGAGTGGGGAATAGAACCCATGTAGCCTCAATGGCCCAATGGTCCATTTCTTACGCATCCAATGCGTTGTGGCATTCCCGGGGGGAACAAAATCACCGCGCGGCGAGCCAGGGATTAAATTCCCACAGCGAAGGATATAGCGCATTAGGTGAAGGCGAATCGCAGCCGGCAGAGCCCACAATCTGTTCCACCCAGTGGGCGATATCACGCATCGGTACGATCCTCCAATAAGAAGAATCTGTACGGTTCAAGATCCAGCAGACGTGATGCGCGGACTTCAGACCCGTCAACGGCGCCTCGGCTTCTGATCAAAGACGCCCGGCTGTATGGGCAGTGGCTTCTTGATAATCCGTGATCGGAGGATCGCGATGCCGATTATCATCGGGATAATCACTGATCAAACACCTTCCCGCTACCGTTGGTGATACAACTTAATCCCGGCGAGGAGCCCGGCCCTCCCAGCGCCACCCATCCGCAGCAATAGCGTGTGCACTGCTCCGGGCGCACGTAGGTCGATTTGATCTTTTTGCGGTATTCCGGATACATGGATTCCGCGCTGCCCAGGATGGCGTCCTGGGGCAAGTTGAAGAACTTGACAAGTTCCGCGACGTCCGGATTCTTGCCCGGCAAGTGGTGAGGAACCTTGACCTCGCTTTCGAGGCGCGGTAATTCGGTGAACGGGAAGCAGGCCGAAGATGTGGGTGGCGTATTTGCCTTGGGATCATTCACCCAACTCCGGCTGACGACCTGAGGCTCCGTGAGGTAGATCGGATCGTTGATTACCACCACGATCGTCAGGATGTCGCCATGACGCATGATGTGCTCAGTAACGGTCGCCTGATCGCTGCTCGGGTAGCCGTTGCGCCGCAAGTAGCCTTCCTTAATATGCGTCGTGTAGGTGGTGAGCATGTCGCCCTCCCACACGCCGGTCGTGAAGCCGCCAAACGAATGGAACGCGTTCTTCGGAGGATGCGGGCGTCCGTCCATCCAGATGGTCAGAACGTCGCGATCGATCGCCGCGCTAATCTTCCAGGCGATGGTCCGGCCAGTGACGGGATCAGCTTCACTCCAGATGCGGACTCCCTGCGGTCCGAACACAACGTATTGGGGCACATAGTAGAGGCACTGGCGTTCGGACATGGATAGTTGCGCGGCCGTATAGCTCAGCGCTTTGGCGCGGCCTTCGGCGGTCGCCGGAATACCGGTGTAGTCGACGGGATCGGGACCGGGCCCGCGCTCGATCCAGTCTTCGTGCTGTCGGGATTGCCAATTCCCGGTGAGATCGATTTCGGCGGAGGCCGGCACACTCAGGAAGGCCGCCGCAAGCAATGTGGCGCTTGCCAGTCTGGTCAGATTGAAGTTGGTCATGATCAATTCCTCGGACGCATCTTTGGGCCGTCGTCGCTCGATTCGTTTACCACGTAGCCGAGCAAGGCGTGGGATCCCACTTGGAGCCGTCGGGCTCCTTCTTGTATTGAATGGGAGTCGTCCACGGCACCTGTAAATTTAGCGGATCGTCGAGAATGATGGTGTCGACGAGCCACTGATCGCCATTGGTTTCCTTGGTCAAATCGAAATATTCCGTGAGAACCGCAGCGGCGCTGAAGGGAACCCCGTTCTTGCGCATGTACCCGGGCCGCATATGCGTCGTCGTGACCGTGATGGATCCGAAATTCGCAACCGCGCCGCGGCCTCCCGCGCCCCGCGCAATCTCCCAATGGGCGAGCGAATCGCCCTGCCACGTCGGCGCGCCGCCCGGCGATTTCCAGTTGCCGAAGTGGAAGAGACGGGTCTGCATCCCGAGATCGGTTTCGACCTTCAGTGTTTCGTCGTCCTGCCAGGTGACGTGCAGACGGATGGGAAGGCGCATCAGGCCGGGAGCCGCATAGGAGCGGCATTGTTCGCCGGCGGCTTCGTCCTTCGAGGGATCCCACGTGTCGGCCACCCGCTTGCCTTCCTTGGTCAGGGGGATGCTCGCATAGTCGCCCTTGGCCGGCGTGACCATACGCCAGCGCCAGTCTTCCGAAATCACGGCCACCCAGTATCCCGTGATGTCGATCGGAGCCGCAGCCTTGGCCGTTGGTTGCGCGCCCCTCCCGCCCTGCGCCAGAATGCGGCCGGGCAGAACCAGCGTGGTCGCAAGGGCGACCATCGGGATGAGACCGCGCATGGCGGATGTCACGTAGTTCATGCTTCTTGCTTCCTGTGCGATGCCGATCATGTTCTTAATTCTTGGCCGTGAGGCTCTTGTACACAGCTTCAATAAACTTGTCCGTGGTCCACGCGCCGGTGTCAGACCCCCACCGTTTCCGGTAACCCTGGGTCGGGTTGGTCTTCTTAATCTGGTCGAGCGTCATGTGCTGTTTCACCAGATCCTGGATGCGGTCCCGCATGATCGTGACCATGTCTCGGTATTCAACTAGATCCGCCTGATCGCACAGTCGGCCGTGCGCCGGGATGAGCATCGTGCGGCCCTCCATCCAGACCAGCGGAACCGCGGGGATGGCGAGATCCACCAGCCGGTTCAAGGCCTCGACTTCGCCCTGGATGCTTCCGCCGTTTTCCACGTCGATGACCGGGAAACGCGTCATGTCAAAGATTTCCCCCGTCGCGATGACATCGGCGCGGCGGAAAAAGACGATGCTATCGGCATCCGAATGGGCCGCGGGCTGGTACATCACCTGAATTCCATCATTGTTCAAGTACAAAGATTTTCCCCGGCCCGTGAAGGTTTCCGTAGGCCACGCGGCCGTTGGAAACGGCGATTGCTGCCCGGAGGGAGCGCTCATCCGTTGGTTGACATTGTCATGGGCGAGGATCGCCGCGGCGCCTGAATTCGCCACCGCATCACCGATTCCGAAACCGCCGCCGCCGTTATAGGGGAACAGCGTTAGGCCGGCACGGGAAAGCTTTTCGTTTCCACCGACATGGTCGGCATCCGCCCCGGTGTTGATGATATAACGGATGCGCTGGCTGGTCAGCTTTTCGATCGCGGCCAGGGCTTTGTCCGCTAATTGCGCCGACCCGGTATCTACCAGAATGGCGCCCTCAGACCCGATGTCTACAGTGATGTTGGCTCCTGCTCCCGCGATCATATAGACGTTCGGCCGGACCTGGATCACCTCGATGTCTGCGCCGTCCTGCGACCGCGACTGTGCAAGCACGCTTTGCGCCTGATAGCCCAGAATCACCAAAGCAGCAATCATCGCCAGCCAGATTACACTGCGCTTTGTTCGACCCACGTGAACTTGATTCGTCATATTTTCCACGACCGCTTACGGGTTCTCATCGCACCTGCCTGGAGTCTCCTCCCTTTCGGTATTCCCGCAGTCGGATCAATACCCACGCACGGGGCATCGTTCCTGGTGCAACCCGAACCTCGCAGCCCCCACGCCGCGTCCGAAATCTTCCAGATTGCCATTGTACGTTGGGGCTATACAACGAATTCTGCAGGCTGCAGCTACCGACGCAAATCTATCACCCGCATCCTAGGCAGTCAATGAAGCGTTCAATTGATTAAACACGTCATGCTCCGCATTCATCGCGCGTGCCGTTCAGCCGTGGGGCGCCGTTGGGTAATTGGGCGTCACTCGGCCGTCCGACGGATGGAAGTAGGGTGACCGGGTCTAAAACGGAGAGTGGCGATCCAGGTTTTTGAGCGTGCGCTCCGCTCGCTACACCGCTCGTTTGCTCGGCTCAGCCGATTTCACGGGGGCACTCTTCGGCACTTCAGCCAGGACCGGTTGTCGGTCCGCCATCAAAACCACCTGCGTCATGCGCTTGGAGATTTCGCGCCCCGCCTCCGTCACCTGTGCAATGAGACGGTCGAGGTCATGGAAGGCCGGCAACACGCGGCTCCCTCCGATGCACACCGACGCGCGGACTACTCCGTTGGCGTCAAAGATGGGAGCGGCGATGGCCAGCGTGTCCATGTGCGTCTGCTGGTCTGTGATCGCATACCCTTGCTCGCGAATGCGCTCCAGCTCGGCCAACAATTCCGTCTTGGACACGATTGTTTTCGGGGTCAGCTTGGTAAGCTTGACGCTCTGCAGTATTTCAAGGAGATCCTTGCGTGGAAGGTAGGCAAGCAACACCCGGCCCAGAGAGGTGGCGTAAAGCGAGTGTTCCGAGCCGATGCCGCGCTGCTCTCGGGACGGATAATACGGCCACCGGGAACGCCCTTTTTCCGCCGAGTCGTGCATGAACTCCGGACTTTCCACCCGGTCAACCGTCAACACGCGGTTGCCTTCGAGAGCGCCTACGATCGCTACCAGGCCAGTGGCTTCCGCCAGCCGGTAGAGCGCCGGTTCGGCCATGGCGTGGAATCCGACTTCGCGAAGCGCATCGTGAGCCAGTGCGAGCGTTTTGAGGCCGACTTTGTAGCGGCCGGTGGTCTTGTTCCGAACCACATAGCCCTCGCGCTCCAGCCGCGTCAGGATGTAGGTGCAGGTGCTCTTGGGGATGCTCAACTCGCGGCTCAGCTCCGCGTTGGTCATGCCTCCCCGCTTTTGCCCGATGGCCCTCATCAGGGCCAGCCCACGCTCCAAAGAGTTCGTTGCAGCTTTCGTGCTCATGGCAGCTAAACGCTTAGTCCGTCTCACTATACACCCCCCGCAAGAAGGGTTCAATTCCTTGAACGGAGCCTTGCATTGGCACCGAATTGGCCCTAGCCTACCAGGGACTATCTCGGGGCAGGCAGCGACCTGCGTCTCTTGAGCTCGGTGTTGGGCACGTACGTTCTTAGCTGGTTGAGGTGATATCGAAATGAATCAGAACCCGTCTGCCTTTTCGCGGATGGCGAAAGCAGAATCAACTTCCGCGCGCATCGCCGGAAGACTTTGGATGGCATTACTGGTGATAGGGACACTGACCGGAACGATCGCTTTCGGACAAGCCGTTTCGCAGATCAGTGGAACGACCAGGGATATGAGCGGCGCCGTCGTTCCGTCGGTCGAAGTTTCTGTCACACAGACGGACACGGGCCAGAAGCGCACCGTCATGACGGATGCCGAAGGATCGTTCGTTTTCCCGAATCTGCCGATCGGTCCGTACCGCCTGGAAGCGACCAAGTCCGGCTTCAAGACATTCGTGCAGACCGGCATTGAATTGCAGGTGGCGACGAGCCCGGTGATCCCCGTGCTCCTGGGCGTCGGTGAAGTTTCACAATCGGTCGAGGTGGCTGCCAACGCGACCTCGGTGGATACGCAGAAGCTGGGTGTCGGTACGGTGGTCGATAACCAGCGCGTTCTGGACCTGCCGCTGAACGGGCGCAACGCCGCCGACTTGGTGAATATGTCGCCCGCCGTCGTGCAGACCGGGACGTCGCCGGTCTGGTCGATGAAGACGGGCGTATACGTTTCGGTGGCTGGCGGGCAACCTTACGGTGTGTACTATTCGCTGGACGGCGCGCCGCACGTAAACCTGTACGATGCCACGGGTCTGCCGGTCCCGTTCCCGGACGCTCTGCAAGAATTCAAAGTTGAAACCAGCACGCAGAACGCCTCGGCTGGCGTTCACTCGGGCGGAGCCGTCACGTCAGTGACGAAGTCGGGCAGCAACGCGTTCCACGGCGACGCGTTTGAATTTCTGCGGAACGGCGCGATGAACGCCCGGAATTTCTTCTCTGCGACGGTGGACACACTCAAGCGCAATCAGTTCGGCGGCACCGTCGGAGGGCCGATCAAGAAAGACAAAATCTTCTTCTTCGGCGGCTTCCAGGGCACGGAACTCCGTTCGACGCCCGTGAACAACACGTTGTTCGTCCCCAGCGTAGCCATGTTGCAAGGCGACTTTACGGCCTTCGCCTCGGCCGCCTGCCAAGGCAGCGCGAAGACGCTGGGCGCTCCGTTCGGTACCGGCGGTTATGCGACGAACACAATCAATCCGGCGCTGTTCAATGCCGCCGCGGTGAAGATCGCCAAATATCTTCCCACAACCACGGATCCGTGCGGCCGCGTCCTGGCTGGAAATCCCCAATCCGAGTACGACTGGCAGCTCCCCATTCGCGTCGATTATCAGTTGAGCGATAAACAGTCCATTTTCGTCCGCTACCTGGCCACGAAGCAGAATGTGGTGATCCCTTACAACCTGACCAACGGCAACGTGCTTAGCACGGCCAACGTCGGCACGGGCATTAACGCGGTCAACGGGAACGGAGCAGACGACCTTGCCCAGTCCCTCAACATTGGCGATACCTACGTGATGAGCGCAACGATGGTCAATTCGTTCCGCCTGTCGGGCAATCGGGTCACCGAGAATCGCCCGGGCGCCAAGTTCTTCGGACCCTCGAACGTCGGCATCAACGCCTACGACTATTTGCCCCAGTACTTCGTGATGTCCGTGACGGGAGGACCCGTCATCGGCTGCGCGACGTGCGCCGATCTCGATATGCATTCCACGTACTGGACTGCGAATGACGACGTAAATCTGGTGAAAGGTTCGCATCAGTTGGCCTTTGGCTTTAGCCACACCGAGTCGTTGTTGAATAACCACTTCAACGTGCGCTCCCCGGGCAACTATAATTTCACCGGGTTGGCGCCGTCCTCGGGCGGAACCGGCCTCGGCATGAGCGACTTCATGGTGGGCGTGCTGTCCAGCTTCCGCCAGTCCTCGCCCAATCCGCTGATCTTGTGGCAGAAGTTCTTCGGCCTATACGCGCAGGACACCTGGAAGGTGACCTCCCGTCTAACCGTGAATTACGGCATCCGCTGGGAGCCCTTCTTCCCGCAGCAGATCAAGAACAGTTCGATTTACACCTTTAGCCTCGCCCGCTTCTATCAAGGAACGGAGAGCACCGTGTATACCAACGCGCCCCCCGGATTCTACTACCCGGGCGATCCCGGCTTTAACGGCAAGGCGGGCATCAACAAGCAATGGACCGACTTCCAGCCGCGCGTCGGCTTGGCCTGGGACCCCACGGGCGACGGCAAGACCGCCATTCGTGCAGGCGCCGGCATCGCTTACGACTTCGTCAACCAGCAGTTGCATCACAACACGGTGTGCTTCTCGCCGTTCTGCGGCGACCTGACGCTGAACGGCCCGATCCCGCTGGATAATCCGTGGGTCAACGTCCCTGGCGGAAGCGCTTTCCCGAGCTGCTGCCCCGGCCACCCGCCCACCGGTGTGTTTCCCTTGAATTCCACCTACATGCCGATCGACCCTAACATCAAGACCCCCGAGATCTATAACTGGAACCTCGGAATCCAGCGCCAGATCACACCCAAGTGGTTCGCGTCGGCGTCGTACGTCGGCAACCAGGCAATCCACATGTGGACCCTGACCGAGCTGAATCCAGGCACCTTTATTTCAGGACCGTGCACATTGCCGTCGCCAGGATTTAGTACCCCGACACGAACATTCCCGGACTGCACCTCGACGGCGGCCCTGAATTATCGCCGCGTGCTGAATCTGGCGAATCCCACGGCGGCAGAGAGTATTAGCAATTTGACCGCCTACGACTCCGGCGCCACGCAGAGCTTCAACGGCCTGGTGCTCGATACGCAGTGGCGAGCGAGCCAGGGCGTCACGGTGGTCGCCAATTACACGTGGTCTCACTGCATCGGCGACACGACCGTGGGAGCCACGGTTCCCAATCCAGGCGGCAACTATGATCACCTCAACAATCGGGCTCTGGACCGCGGCAATTGCGTCTCCGACCGGCGTCACATCTTCAACATGACGGTGGTCGCCCAGACGCCACGGTTTTCGAATGCAATGGCCCGCCGCGTCGGAACCGGCTGGACACTGTCCGGGCTGTATAAGTTCACTTCTGGAACGCCGCTGACGATCCTCACGGGCCAGGACCGCGAAACCACGGGAACGTCTACGACCATTCAGCGGCCCAACCAAGTACTGAACAATACGGCGTCTCCCACGCAGGGCCAATCGTGCGCCATCGCCAATTGCGTGAGCTGGCTGAATCCGGCGGCCTTCGCGCTTCCCGCCTTCGGCACCTATGGCAACATTGGCGCCTCGAATGTTCTTGGACCACGTTTCTGGCAGTTTGACATGGCCCTGACGCGGCAGTTCCAAATTCGCGAAGGCCGGCATGTGGAGCTGCGCGGGGAAGCCTTCAACGTCCTGAATGGAACGCGCTTCCAGAATCCCGCCGTGAACCTGACCTCGGCGAACACCTTCGGCATTATCAACGCCGCCTACGACCCGCGCATTATGCAAGTCGCCGTAAAGTTCGTCTTTTAGGCGGAAGGTGTATTTGGCCGCTGGTTCGTGGCGCGGGAGGGTTCCGAATCAGGGAATCATCCCGCGCCATTTCGGTTTTTGGGCGGCCGCTGCTCAGGCGGTGTGCAACCTATTAAACATGCCGTTGACGTCGTAATTCGAGGATGATAACCTTCTGCGCGGAGGCTCAATGAGGGCTAAATTTGCAGTTATCCTATGCGGCGGCATCATGTTGGCGGCACTGCCCGTGGCCGCGCATCACTCCTTCGCCGCGGAATTTGATCGCGACAAACCCGTTTCTCTCACCGGGACGGTCACCAAGGTGGAATGGTCGAACCCCCACATTTGGTTTTACATCGACGTTAAGAACGCCGACGGCACCGTGACCAACTGGGGCTTCTCCGGCGCGCCTCCCGGAATGCTCACACGCCGTGGCGTCACCAAGGAAAGCCTAAAAATCGGCGAGGTTATCAAGGTGGAAGGCTTCCAGGCCAAAGACGGCTCGCATAATGGGTCGGGCGGCCGGGTCACATATGCCGACGGCCGGCAGGTGTTCACTGCATCGCAAGAAGATACGACCCCCGAAGCGAAAAAGTAGCGGCCTAAATCAAGGGCAGCGGCGGACCGCGATGGAAAGCGGTACAAGCGGAGCGTGCGAGGAATACACGCCTACATGGACTGTGGCTGCTTCTCATCATGACCAGGGTGCGCGGCGAGGAGTCGCGGACTTGGCAATTCTCCGGGCGGGCGAAAGGACCAGACATGAAGGATTTCAGACTACTCTTGGTGGTGGGCGCGTGCGCTGCGGCGATACTGACCCCGACAGCCGTTCTCGGCCAAACTCCCAAGCCTCGTACGGAGATCCCCCGCCTAGCGGGCAAACCCGACTTCACGGGCGTGTGGGCCGGACCGGGATTTAGCCACAAAGTGGGCCCGAGAGATACTGAGCCCAATGTCATCCAGCGCTACCCGATGGAAATCATGGCGCCGTTCCAGCCGGGCGGTGAAGCGCTGCTGCATCCGAAACCTACGGGTGATATGTCCAAGGACGATGCCCTATCGCAATGCATGCCGGTCGGCATTCCGCGTTCGATTACGGGGCCTTTTGCACAAGAGTGGGTGCAGACTCCGGACAAGATCGTCGTCCTTTACGAATGGTTCCGCACATTTCGCACAGTGCCTCTCGATGGGCGTCCTCATCCCAAGGACCTCGACCTGACGTGGTTCGGAGATTCCGTCGGTAAGTGGGAGGGCGACACGCTGGTGATCGACACGGTCGGTCTTAAGGCGTGGACGCTCGATGAAACCGTGAACGAATTCCCGGGCAAGAATGGTTCGAAGACACCGCAGATCGCGGGACGCTGGCATAGCGACGCGCTTCACGTCATCGAACGGGTGAAATACCAGACGCCGACGGTGGCGTCTTACGACATCACGATTGACGACCCAAAAATCTTCACTAAGCCGTGGACATGGAATTCGTCGATGACCTTTCACCCGACCTGGCAGATCCTCGAAATGATCTGCGAGGAGAACAACCGCTGCCAGGGCGGCGTCTGCAAGGGCAACTAACAGCGCTCGGCAACTGATGGACCGAACGGGCATTTGGTTGGTCCGATTCGCTGAACCGGCTCGCGGCGCTACCCTTGGTTCAGCCATATCTTAGCCGTTCAATACCTTGAATGTTCCGTTGACCCGTCGGCAACACTGTGAGACTAAGCCCGGCACCACACACAAGCGATGTTTGACCGGAAACCGCACGTTACCGACGAAGGCACGCAGCTCCGTAACGACAGCAGGTCCGTACCGACAATACGTCATAACGAGCAGGATGCCTCGTTCAACATTTTCGATTTGGCGTATGATGTCCCAAGGCTCACTGCCAAAGGAACAAAAACAATGCCGCATCGCACGCTCGGTCTGTTAGTGGTCAGTATCGTCGCTCTGCAGGCTCAGGTCACGCATGATCGCCTGTTGAATGCCGCCCAGGAGCCGGAGAATTGGCTTACCTATAGTGGAGGATTTGCGAGCCAAAGATACAGTACCCTATCGCAAATCACGCCGGCGAACGTGAAGGATCTCACGTTGCAGTGGGCGTTTCAGCAGCGGTCCACCGAAAAGTTTGAGGCAACGCCATTGGTCGTCGATGGCGTGATGTATTTGACCCAGGCGCCCAACGACATTGTGGCGATGGACGCGGCCACGGGTGAATTAAAGTGGATTTATTCCTATACTCCCTCTCGCGAAGCCCGGCCGTGCTGCGGGCGGGTGAATCGTGGCGTGGCGATCCTAGGTAATACGCTTTACATGGGGACCATTGACGCGCATATCGTGGCGGTGGACGCCCGCGACGGCAAACTCGTTTGGGATCACGAAGTGGCCAAGCCCGACGCGGGTTACGCGATGACACACGCGCCGCTGGTCATCAAAGACAAAGTGATCGCCGGTGTGGCGGGGGCTGAGTTTGGCATTCGCGGTTTCATCGCGGCATTTGACGGGGCCACGGGCAAGGAAATGTGGCGCTTCTACACGATTCCCGGAAAGGGCGAGCCCGGCAACGAAACCTGGGCCGGCGACTCGTGGATGCACGGCGGCGCGAGCGTTTGGATGACCGGAGCCTATGACCCGGATACGAACTTGACCTTCTGGGGAATCGGCAATCCAGGCCCGGATTACAACAGTGATAAACGCGGCGGCGACAATCTGTACAGCGATTGTGTGGTCGCCCTGGACGCGGATACAGGCGCGTTGAAGTGGTACTTCCAATTTACTCCGCATGACGATTTTGATTACGATTCCGTGCAGGTCCCGGTACTGGCGAATGTGAATTGGCAGGGGCAGCAGCGCAAGGTGATGCTGTGGGGGAATCGGAACGGGTTCTTCTATGCGCTGGACCGGACCACGGGCAAGTATTTGAGGGGAACTCCGTTCGTCAAAGTGACGTGGGCCACGGGCCTGGACGAAGCGGGCCGGCCGATGCGCGTCAATGGCGCCGCGCCTTCAGCGCAAGGAACGGAAATTTATCCGAGTCAAAGCGGCGGCACCAATTGGTTTTCGCCATCCTTCAGCCCGCATACGGGCCTGTTTTATCTGAATGCGTGGGAAGGCGTGCATGCAACGTTCAATAAAACGGACGTCGAGTTTACAGAAGGCGAGCGCTTCACCGGCGGCGCGCCCAAGCCAACGCGTCCTGGGCTGCGCGCAGGGCAAGTCACGAACAAGCGCGAAGAAGATGGCTATGGTGTGATCAGAGCTCTCGACCCGGTAACCGGTGAGAAGAAGTGGGAGTTCAAAATGACCGATGTAACGCAGAGTGGCATTTTGACTACCGTGACGGATCTGCTGTTTACCGGCGGGCGAGAGGGGTTCTTCCAAGCTCTGGATGCACGCACGGGCAGGATGTTGTGGCGCGTGAATGCCGGAGGAGAAGTGGCGATGGGACCGATGACATACGCTGTAAATGGGAAGCAATACGTCGCGTTTGCGGCGGGTAGCAGTTTGTTCGTATACGGGCTAAGGTAAGCGCGAAGCGCGGCGGCATTGGCAGCGCCCGGCTAGGCCCTCTTTTGGCAACTGGGCGGTTTTGAACGTAACAGAATCCACCCCTTCAGCCCGAGAGTCTGAAGACATCGCTACAAGTGAGCGGTTCAGATCAATTTTTTGTGCGTCCCGCCTGCTTCTCAAAGGATCGGGCACCGGAGAGAATCCCGGTCATCCCGAGATTACCCTCGTGGCAGGCGTACTCATAAATGGGACCCTTGGTCTTGCTCATGGGAACCGAGCCGCTCCACGGTCTGACAAACGTAGCGGGGTCATCCACAGTGAACTCGTAAATGAGGGTGTCCGGATCAACGCGCGTAAAACGCTCGATGACGTGCAAATTCTTCGTGGAATTCCTGTAGGCTGTTTTGTCCGTGAAATTGGTGGTGTCCACGACCAGCGTATTGCCCTGCCAGTGGCCCCGCGAATCGCCAAGCCACTGACGCACGTTGGGCGGCAGGTGCGGGCGCCCGTCCAGCGGGATGATGCGGTAGTCGTGAATCATCTCGATGTTGATGGTCACGTAGCCGGGGGTTTGCACAATCCGATAGTTGTTGTTGTAGGCCGTGGGGAGCATCGGCGGCCCCGACGTATTCCATAGGATGCAACGCTCCATGAGGGGCCGGTCCTCCGGTCCGTCGGCGGGGATGAGAGTGCCAAAGTTACCGGGCGGGCACACGGTGTGTTCGCATCTTTCTTTGATCGCCTGTTCGTTCGCGGCGATTCGGCGCTGCGCCTCCGGCGTGTACGGAGGGACTCTTCCGTCCGGCGGATCCACAATAAGGGAGGTTTGTCTGGTCTTCGCGATTTTACTGCCCCAGTCCCACCACGCATCGTTATAAGCCCGGCCCACGTCTGCTTCGCGGTCCGAATTGCGGATGTCCGCATTCCGCGATTGAACCATTTGCTTTTCGAACGCGACGGCTTCCGCCTCGGTGAAATATTTCTTCTCCCCGAGTTCCTTTGGCCGTTCCAGAGGAGTCAGCGTGGCGTTCGTCCAGATCCCCTCGAAGTCCGGCTGTCCGTCGGGGGTACGAGGAGGCGTCCAGGCGGTGTTCGATGCACCCGGTTTCGTGGCGGCCGAGGGCGATTGCCCGGAAGCGGAGATCGATGCCAGCAGCGCCATCGCCAGCACGCCAACGATCACGAAAATTCGACGATTCATCCCAACCTCCTTCTTACTGGTTCGGCTTCTTGCGGAGTGGTCCCCAGATGACCGGTTCCGCAAACTCGACGCATTTGTATTCGAGCAACTGAGCGTTCGGTTCCACGTGACGATAGAGCGGCATGCTCATTTTCCAGGGCCGCGAAAATACTTTTGGATCTTCAATGACCGCCTCATAGTTGAGCGTGTTCGGACTGGTCGGAGTGTAGCGTTCAATCACATGCAGGGCGTCGCTATGGAAATTTCCGGCCCGGTCGAACCAGGTTTGGTCATTGAAACCCGTCACGTCCACGACCAGAGTCTCGCCCTCCCAGTGCCCCGCGGACCACCCCATCCAGCTATCGACCGGACTTTCCCCGGGATTATCCATGTATATGGTCCGAATCGCATTGGCAAATTCGTAGGTAATCAGGATGGACGTGGAACTCTGAAAAATTTGAAAGGGATAAGGCATATACGCTGCGCGCGGCACGCCCGGCATGTAACATTTAATTTCCGGGTCTTCGGCTAGCCGTTTTTCGAAATTCTCCCTCCTTTTTGCGGCCGCTGCCGGTAGATAAGGAATGGAGCCGCCCTCGATTACGCTCAAACCCGGGGGCACCGCGTAAGCCGCGCCCAGCGCTGCCACGGGGCCGGCTTGCGCCGCATGACCTTCCAGGTCCCAATTGGCGGTGTTCATTGCCTGCCAAATGCCGTTCAAATCGGGTTTGCCATCCGCCGTGCGCGGCGCCTTGTAGGACTGGGCCGGCAGCGTGGCGGCGACGCTCAGCCAAAGAAGTGCGGTCAGGCCGATAGAAGCTTTCATCGAACCCCTCGATTGTCGTCTCAGCTCGATTGTCGTCTCAGATAGTATCACTCTGTCTTGCCGCCTGCACGCGGTATGGCCTGGAGCGGTGCATCGCTCGGCCCGGACCCGTTTCCAACTGCCCCAGCCGCGCGATACGCACTTGATGCTCGTCGCCGCGGCGACGGTCGGGTCTCTGGTATCTGATAAAATCAATTCCGTCGCTGCCAGCCCAATCAGATTTATAAGGAGCGTCCATAATGAGCAACATCGCACTGAAAGTCAACGGTAAAATGCATGCGTTGGACGTCGATCCCTCGACACCGCTGCTCTACATCTTACGCAACGATCTTAGTCTGCAAGGCCCGCGCTTCGGTTGCGGACTGGGCCAATGCGGGGCGTGCACCGTGATTGTAAACGGCGCGGCTATTCGCTCCTGCGTGACGCCGGTTTCGGCCGTGAAGAGCGAGATCACCACGCTCGAAGGAATCGCCAAGGACGGCAAGCTACACCCTCTGCAGCAAGCCTGGATCGACGAGCAAGTCCCGCAGTGCGGCTTCTGTCAGAACGGCCAGATCATGACGGCGAAGGCGCTGCTCGATAAAAATCCGCATCCTACCGATGCGCAGATTCGCGAAGGCATGAACCGGACGCTGTGCCGCTGCATGACGTATTACCGCGTTCAGGCCGCGATAAGGCGCGGGGCCAAAATGATCGCGGATGCGCACGCGGCCGCGGAGAAGGAGGTGGTGGCATGACAACCTTCACAAACATTCCAAGGCAGGTGGAAGAACAACTCGAAAAGTGGAGCGTCACGCCGTCCCGCAGGAACTTTCTCAAGAGCGCCGGCCTGTTGGTCGTGAGCTTTAGTGCCGCCGGGACCGGCCCGCTCGTCACGCCGGCGGACGCCCAAACTCCCACGGGTTCCCCGGGTGTGGGTCCGTATCACGACCCCGACTTCCACCAGCTCGATTCGTGGATCGTGATTCATGAGGACAACACGGCGACTTTTTACGTCGGTAAGACGGACTGCGGTCAAGGTACCGGGACAGGCTTCCGGCAGCTGATGTCCGATGAGCTGGACATTGCTTACGACAAGACCACGTGCATCATGGGCAGCACGGACATCACCGTGGACCAAGGAGGGTCCGGCGGTTCCACGGCGATGGAAAGGGACGCCTGGCCCATGCGCCGTGCCGCTGCCGAGGCGCGCAGAGTGCTTCTGGAAATGGGATCGGCGCGGCTCGGCGTGCCGGTCGATCAACTGGCGGTGAACGCGGGTGTGATCACCGTCAAAGCCGATCCTTCCAAAAGCGTTACCTACGGACAACTGGTCGGCGGGAAGAGATTCAACGTAACGCTGACGGGAAACAACGTCAACGCGGCCACTGGCGTGGCCAAAGTCAAGCCGGTGGGAGAATACAAAGTCGTCGGCCAGTCCCCGCAGCGTTATGACATTCCCGCCAAAGTGGACGGTTCGTTGAAGTGGGCCGTCGACGTCAAGCTGCCGGGCATGGTTCATGCGCGCAACGTGAAGCCGCCCGTCGCCGGCGCAAAGCTCATCAGTATCGACGAATCATCGGTGCGCGGCTTGCCGGGATTCGTCAAGGTGGTGAGCAAGGGCAACTACGTGGCCGTCGTCTGCGAACGAGAGGAACAAGCGATCAAGGCGGCCAAACAGCTCAAGGTGAACTGGGAGAAGCCGGCCGCCGCGCCCTTCCCGTCTTCGGAAGACTTGTTCACGTACATGCGCGGCGCCACGCCCACGTCCAGCTCCAAACCGATTGTGGTGGGAAATCCGGACACGGCGTTCACCAGCGCCGCGAAAGTGATCGAAGCCGACTACGATATACCGTTCCAGGGGCACACGGCGATCAGTCCGGCGCATGCCATGGCGGATCCATCGAACGGCCAGATGACGATCTATTCCAATGACATGAAGTCCTACGGGATGCGCAGGGGCGTCGCCGCGTTTCTGGGCATGCCGCAGGATCAGGTACGCGTCGTTTGGATGGAAGGACCGCAAGGGTTCGGACGCACCGCGGCCGATGATGCCGGCTGTGAGGCGGCGTACATCGCCAAAGAGATCGGACGTCCGGTTCGCGTGCAATGGATGCGGGAGGAAGAAACCGCCTGGGACACGAAGGCTCCGGCATTCGCGGTGAAGGTGCGCGGCGGATTGGATGCCGCGGGCAACCTCGTGGCGTACGATTATAATGCCCGCGCGGCAGACTACAATCACCTCGGCTATAACGAGCCTGATACCGTACTGATCGCCCAGCTCATGGGAATCCGGCGCAACCCGCCCGCGGCGGGGAGCGCGGCCACCCCTTCGGACATGTACGCCATCCCTCATCGCCGGATGACCAGTCAGGTGGTGGGCTTGCCCCTGCTGTGGGAGACGCCCGTTCGCACGGGAAACCTGCGAGATCCCAATGGTCCTCAGTCGACGTTCGCCTCCGAGTCGTTCATTGACGAGCTTGCGGCGGCGGCCAAGGCCGATCCGCTGGAATTCCGCATGAAGATGCTCAAGGCCGCAACCGACGACGACAGCGCGTTTCGGCGCGCACGATCGATCGCCGTCCTCAAGACGGTGGCCGAAACCTACGACTGGGACTACCGTCCGTCTCCCAAACCGCGCGCCAGCGGAGACATCCTGACGGGACGCGGTGTTGCCTACGCCTTTCGTAACCAGACCGTGGTCGCCGAGATCGTCGAGGTGGAGGTGAATCGCCGCACCGGCCATGTCTGGGTGAAGCGGCTGGTGTGCGCCCACGATTGCGGATTGGTGGTGAATCCCGAAGCTCTGCGCCACACGGTCGAGTGCGCCATGCTCCACTCCGTGAGCCGCAGCCTCCACGAGGAAGTGCAATTCAACACCGAAAAAGTCACGAGCGTGGATTGGAACTCCTATCCCACTCTCACGCATGCCGACACGCCCGAAAGGATCGACGTCGTGCTGGTTAACGGAGACCCCAATCCGAAACGGTCCGATCTCGCTCCCTACGGCGCGGGCGAGACAGCCTGCAAACCGTTGCTCGCGGCGATCGCCAACGCCATCTACGATGCCACGGGGGTTCGGCTCCGTCGCGTGCCATTCCGCCCGGCGCGCGTACTCGCCGCACTGCAGATAGCGCGCGTTTGATCGTTTTCAGATCGGGGAAGCCGAAGAGCAGACCCGGTTTGACCTGGCCAATCCACAGCCTTGAGTGAGCGCGAAGCTCCTTTATTCGGCTAGTTCCGTAAGAAAAATACTATATTGGAGGGGTCCACTTCTAGAGGTCCAGCCTCCGGAACGGAGACTGACTTAGGAGAGGCGACCATTCGAATAATATTTTTCCGTACTTCCATCGCCGTTCTAGCTTAGGCCTTACGTATCGGGACGACTGCAGCGCCGGACTCAACGGAAGCAAAGTACAAAGGAAACTTCATGAAACATAAATTCATCAAGATGATATTTTTCGCCAGCTTCGTCTGGATCGCGGGTGTGATTCTCACGCCGGATGCTTTGGGCGCGGACACCCTGGTGTATGCAATCATAGGCGGCACGCAAACGCTCGGGACGGTCGATCTCAATACCGGGGTTTTTACGCAAATTTCCACGGTTGCCGTGAGCGATTACGAATTGGGCGTGTACGGTGGCGCCCTGTATGGAGCCGGTGCCCAGTGTGGTTGCCTCATTCAGCTCAATACGTCTACCGGCGTCCCCACTTTCGCGCCGACCTATTTCCAGCAAAATGCAAGTGGCTTCGGCGTGTTGAACGGCTTTGGCTCCACTACCGATGGCCTGTTTGCGATGGCGGCAGCCGTTCCCGGTGGCGTCAATTACCTCTGGTCCGTCAATCCGGCCACCGGCGTTCCGACGTTGATCGGATCGACAGGCGTAGTTGCTGGAGGCGGCACCGGATTCCTATCGGCCTCGAACGATTCCAGCAAACTCTATTGGGAAATTCAAAACGGCTACACCGATACTCTCTACAGCATCAACACATCGACGGGCGCGGCCACATTGATTGGAGCGTGGACGTTTAATGGCTACTCCAATACGGGCAACCCGTTTTCGATGGTCTTTGTCGGCGGCACTCTGTGGGCGAATTTTTACAGTGCTGGATTTGGGACCATCAACACCTCGTCCGGGGCTCAGACCCTGGTTTCGACCGCGCCAACCGGCTCGTCAAACGCATTCTTCGGACTCGCTCCGTATCCCCTCGCGTCGTCAACGCCCACGTTCATCGGCTCCCTGCCGCACCTCGCCGCGGAAGGCGGATGGACCACCACCTTCACGTACGTCAACAAAGGCACGACGTCGGCTTCGGCGCAGACCAGTCTGTTCGCGCCCAATGGAACCCCTCTCATACTTCCCATCAACCTGCCCCAGACTTCCGGCTCCACGACGGCTTCTTCGGTCACGCAGACCATCGCCCCGAACGCATCTTTCATCATGCAGGCCACGGGTCCGGCGAACGTTACCTATCAGGAGGGCTCGGCGCAATTGGCGGCCACGGGAAACGTCGACGGTTTCGAGATCTTCCATTTCGATCCGACCCAGCAGGAGGCGGTGGTTCCGCTCGAAACGCGCAACGCCCCCTCTTATCTTCTGGCGTTCGACAACACCAACACCGTAGTGACCGGAGTTGCGGTAGGGAATGTCTCCGGGACGAGCGCGACCGTCCCCGTGGTGATCCGCGACGACACGGGCGCGCCAGTTCAAACCACCTCGATCTCCTTAAACGGCGACGGCCACACTTCTTTCGTGCTATCCACGCTGCTTCCCTCGACGGCGAATATGCGCGGCACCATCGAGTTCGATACACCCTCAGGCGGGCAAATCAGCATCACGGGGATTCGTTTCACCCCACCCGGAACCATGACCACGATTCCGGCCATCGCGAACGTCGGCACGACCGGAGGCTCCATGACCCACATCGCCTCGGGCGCCGGATGGCAGACGACCTTTGTGCTGGTCAACACAGGTACGAGCACGGCGCAAGCGACGCTGAACTTTTTCGACGATAACGGGGTTCCACTGTCGTTGCCTTTGTCGTTCCCGCAGACCAGCGGAGGTACCTCGACCCTCGCGCCCTCGGTCGTGCAGCCCGTGGCGGCCAACGCGTCTCTGTGGGTGCAGACCGCAGCGCCGGTCGGTGCCGCATTACTGACGGGCTCGGCGCAGCTTACGACGACCGGCAACGTCAGCGGATTCGTGATCTTCCGCTACAATCTCAACGGGCAGGAGGCCGTGGTGCCGCTCGAAACCCGGAACGCGGGCTCCTACATTCTGGCGTTCGATAACACCAACGGAACGGCGACGGGAGTAGCTGTCAACGCTGTTTCGACGCTGGCGCAAATTATTCCGGTAACGCTGCGCGACGACACGGGCAACCTTCTCAGCGGCGGACCGGGATCGATTTTGCTGGGCGCAAACGGACACATTTCGTTCGGACTGGCAGAGCGGTTCCCCCAGACGTCCGGAATCCGCGGAACCATCGAGTTCGACACGCCAGCCGGGGCGCAGATTAGCGTATTGGGTATCCGATCGCCCCCGGCGCTCACATTCACGACTCTGCCGTCCCTCGCGAAGTAACTCCATCGGCGCACAAATCGCGCGTTCGACCGGAAACTTCGGCGCCCGTCAAGACGTGTTACCGGTAGCGATCCCCTGCGGCTCGGTCGTAACTTTCGGGTCGAGGCGAACTACCGCCTCCATCAGGCTCCCATTTGCTGCGCCAAGTCGATCATGCTCACGGAAACCACGTCAAAATCTCCCGGTTTCGCCGTGTCCGGCACGCCAACGCGTCCATCGCCGAACTCCTTCGGGCGATAGATAAAGCCCGTGCGGAGACCATTACCGCGAGCAGCCCGCAGATCGCCGGCGTGCGCCGCGCACATCATTACCTCCTGCGGCTTCAGATCGAGAAAATCGTATGCGGAGACGTAAACCTCGCGGTCAGGTTTGTAGTGCCGGGCCACTTCTGCGCCCAGGATGACGTCCCAGGGCAAACCACCGAATTTGGCCAGGCTGGTCATCAGGGCGATGTTCCCGTTCGAAAGCGGTGCGATCACGTACTTCTTTTTTAGACGCGTGAGCCCCTCAACGGAATCGGGCCAGGGTTTGAGACGCCGCCAAACGTGAGTCCAAGAAACCTTTTCTTCTTCCGAGAGCCCTTCAATTTTGAATTCCTTGAGCAGTTCTTCCAGGATCATTCGGTGGAGATCATCGAGTCGGGTCCAGGGGATTTCGCCCTTGCGCACCTTGTCCATTGCCGGCCCGTATCCGAGGCGCCACCGGTCGGCAAAGTTCGCCCAGTTGATGCTCAAGCCTTTGGCCTTGCCCCAATTCATTCCTTCAGAAATTACGGAACTGCGCCAGTCCACAACCGTGCCGAATGTATCGAACACGAGTGCCTTCACATTGCTTAGTTCGGAGTTCACGACCCCTTGATTACGTGTCGCCTGCTGCGCATGAACAGGGTGTAGTCCAGAAAGCGGGATCGCGGCGCCCGCACCCGCGGCCGTCAGAAACTTTCGGCGATCGAGCATAATCCTCATATTAGCCCTCCCCGGAACTTTGACCCGCTGCCTGTTCAAGATGGGCGCGTCCCGCGGCCCTAAGCAGTTGCTCACGTGTCCATCGAGGCGGCCGCCAACGGCCGATAGGCTGACCCGTTACGACTCACGATCGGAACGGATGTCCCGCGCGCTCTGGATCGATCCGGCTGAGCAACCGTTAGGATAACGCCAGCGTACCAATCGGGACGCCATCCGTCGCGATCTAATTTCGGCCTTTCAGCTTAATCTCCGCGGTATCGCCTTTCACCACGACCGTTGTTCCGAACGGTCGTGACAAGTCAGCCAGCCGCTCCAGAATGTAGCGCGCCTGTTCTCCCGACACGGGTTTTGGCAGCCCGCGCGTCTGGAGGAAAAGATTATTCGTATGCTCGTCCTGAGCGTCGGGCTGACCCTGCCCGATCTTATTCTGCGCGATCGGTCGGAATCTAATGGATTGCAGATTCTTTCCCTGGAAATCGACATAGGCGACCACGCTTTCCCAGACGATCGGTTCGTCAAGCAATATATCCGCCGGCGGCGCCTGAAAGATAAAATTGCCCAAATCGTAAAAAATAGGCCGGTCGCGATAGATTTCGACGCCGTGCAGCAGTGGAGCGCCGTGCATCACGATGATGTCCGCGCCTGCGTCCACTTCCGCGTGCGTCCATTTCTTGAGCCAATCGGGCGGCCCCAGCCGCTCTGGTAATTCCTCCAGCATAATCGTCTGGAAGGGTTTATCGAACACGTGGTTGTGTTCATACACGATCACGAGGTCGGCTTTCTTGCGGGCCTCTCGGATACTTCCAAGAATCCGTTGCGCGTCCTCGTCGTTCGGCTTATTGCCTTCGACACGTAGCTCATTCACGCCCGGGCGGTTCGCGGTGGCCGACCCTCCCTCCGGAACCAAACCCGACGCCATCGCCACCAGGGCAACGGTGCCTTTAGGCGTCTTCAGGAAACCCGGCGCAACAGCTTCGTCGATCGTGCTGCCAATACCGGCATGAGCCAGGTTCAGGCGTCTAGCCTGTTCCAGCACGTTTTGAATGCCAGGGACTTTGAGATCGAACGAATGATTGTTGGACACGGACACCAGGTTGAAGCCAAACGTCTTCAGAGCCTCGAGCGCGCCGGGCGGGGAGAGGAATCTACCGTCTTTGGGCGACTGCCCTTTTCTTTCGTCGACGATCGTGGCCTCAAAATTGGTAAACACCACGTCGCCCTTCAATAGCGACGCAATGATCGGCACAGCAGACGGTGCGTGAGCGCGGATATCCGACCGGATCATCGACTGTCCAGTCAACGTGATGCTGAGCGCTGACGACTGACCCCACGCAGGCTCACCAATGGTGACGAGGCAGGCTGCAAGCAACAGCCCGCCGTACTTTAACGTTGCTGCCATCCGGGTTCTCCCTTGATTGAGGTATTCGAAGAAATCGAGCGGTTCCAATCTTAACATCGCCAACAGTTTGCACGCGAATTCGCATGAAATCGGTCGAACGGCGGCACAGGGCAGGAGTAGTAGCCAGGCAATTGCCATTGATCGGAAGTCATGCTGGCCGCGACGACGTTTCAAACGCCGCATGTGGATTGCTTCCGAGTTCCCGATCATTGGGACACTCTCCGGAAAACGCATCTCTAAATGGTTCTGGTGACTACTGCGGCCGCCGGAACAGGCCCCCATAGACCGCTTTCGCCAGGATGTGACCCTGAATCGCTTTCATCACGTTGGCGCGTGTCTCGAAGGCGTCGGCCGATGGTTTCACGTCAAGCTTGGTATCCAGGGCGTAAAGCTCAAACACGTAGTGGTGGAACGGACCGTTCGCGCCGGCTCCCGGACCGCGGTACATAGGTCCCGTGGCGCTGATCTGATAGCTTCCGTCGGGCAATTGCGACCCCTTGGCTACGCCCTCGGGCAGGCCGGTCGCGGTCGCGGGAATGTTCCAAAGGACCCAGTGCGCCTGATCGTCAGTCGTCTTGTTGCGCGCGAGATCCATGTCGTGCATGTGGAGGAAGAAACTTTGCGTCCCGGCGGGCGCGTTGGCCCAGCTCATTGCCGGCGACGTGCCCTCGCCGACCGGAACGCCTGGAGCGGCCTGAGTGAACTTAACGGGAATCTGTCCGCCGTCGGGAAATCCCGCGATAGCCAAAGTCATGGCGAGTGGCGCGGGCGCGGCGCCGCCTGCGGGCTGACCTCCGCGGCCCGCAACTTGAGCGGATAGCGAGCAAGCTATGGAAACAATAATTGTCGGAACAAGAAGCAATCGCATGGGTCTATCCTAGCGTGTAATGAGGAAAGGCGTCCTGTTCCGCATCGCATAGTCCACACTGATCATGACAAGCTGATCCCGGCAGCCACTCACAAAAGATCCCGATGCCACGTGGCGCTATGGCTTCGGGACGGAACCCGCGATCTTGGGCGAGGGAGTCTTCCTCGCCGCCGGATAGTCCTTGGTGAATCCGGTGCGCTCGTTGGTCGTCGTGAAGCCGCCGTCTGATCGCACGGACATTTTGATGTAGTGGCCGTGATCCGTCTCATTGAGATTCGCCAGGAAGGATTCCGGCGAATTATGATCCGCACCGCCCGCCGCCGAGCGGTGGATCTGCCAGAAATCCTGGAGCCCCGGCGCATCGTGGACGATCTGCCAGTAGGAGGGATCGCCGCCCTTCCTCTCGCCGTTGTTCATGACCGCGACGCGCGCACGGATCGCATGCACCAACTGAGGCGCTCCCGCGTGAGGATCGCCGTGGCGCGTCGTGTGAAATACGTCGAAGACACCCAGCAGATTATTGGGGCACGCCAGATCGTGCTCCTGATTCCAGGTAAGGTCGCCGAGATCGAGCAGACGAAAACTGCCATAGCGGACCACCAACCCGACCGATTCGAAATTCTCCGGCGTGGGATCCTGATCTTTCTTTTGCGCGCCGCGGCAAAACGGATTCGGCGCGCCTGCACCCGGAGCTCCTTCCATCGGCTTGGCAATCAGCGCGCCCGCCGAGGAAACGACCTGTACGTCAAGGCCGGCGATCGGAATCCGGTCGCCCGGCTTGGCCGTGATCGCACGAGCCTTCTCGCGCAAAGGCTGATAAGAGGCAAAGCCGGCTACCCGGTTCGGCTGCATTTCCACCGTGAAAGGGCCGTGGTCGACAAAGCGGCGGATCGGAATTCGCGCGGCCAGCTCCGCGGCATTGCCGACGTGATCGCCGTGATAGTGCGTGATGACGACGGTATCCAGCACCGAAATATTCGCGGTCTTCAGCACAGCCATGATGCGATCGGCATCGCGAGTGACGGGCGCGGCGCCGGGAACCGCCGGCATCCCCTGATTGCCCGCGAATCCCGTATCGACGAGCATCGATTCTCCTGAAGGTGCGACGAACAAAGTCGCCTGCCCGCCTTCCGTGTCGAGGAAATAGATGTCGAGAGGTTTCGACTTGGCGGAACCAGACGGCGCCGTTTGCGCCAGAGCGGCGGACGCGAGTGGCATCAGGAAGAAGATCAGATAGCTCAGGCGCATGTGGGATCTTCTCGGCGGCGTCCATTTCGACGCTGTTGCCGCTGCAGGTATCCTACTCCGATGTGTCCAAAAACTCAAATCGCCACCGGCGGGCAAGCCTACGAGTCTCTCGCTCGCAGGGAGAGCACGATAAGGGGCTGCTGCGGGCTCCCGTCAGCGCTCCATCTCCCATGATGAAATCAAGACCTCCCTATGCCAAATAGGCCGCGTCCGCGATATGGAGTAAACTCTACCCCGGCTGCAGCAGTTGGCTGAAGCAACGGTTGGCAAGGATTTGTACCGCAGTTGAAACCAAGTCGTCAATAGCCCAAGCCAAGGTCCTCCGCTACCCAGACGCTGCAGAACAGAATCTTTGGTAAGCCGCATAACCCGCGATCTTCGGCCTCTGGGTTGCATCCTTTGGCAACCAGAGAAATGAGGAACAAGCTCACTTGCTCATTCGGGTCGGCGATGCTGTGCGCCTGGATCTGGGCACAAACGCCACTCTCACCAAGAGAGGCGGTGCGGATGGCGCTGGCCTGCAACCAGTCGATAGCTCTAGTCGCTGCGCCAAATGACGCAGCCGCCGCTAACATCACTCAGGCCAGAAGTGGATTGTATCCCCACGTGAACTATTCGGCCATCCAAGGGAAGGCCCGATGAACATCTTCTCCCGGCTGTATTACAGATACAAAAAGATCCTGAAGACGTTAAGGCTGTATTTCTTAATAGCCGGCCCCGGCATCATTGTTATGGTGGCCGATAACGACGCTGGAGGTATTACTACTTACACCGTTACTGGAGCTCAGTTTGGCTTTTACCTTATCTGGTTTCTGATTTTGCTGGGGCCGGTCGCTTATTACGTTCAAGAGATGACCGTAAGACTGGGCACGGTCACAAAACGTGGCCACGCCGAGGCCATCTTCCATGCCTTCGGATCGTTTTGGGGATGGTTTTCGCTGTTGGACCTCGTCTTAGTGGATTGGCTGACGATGATCACGGAATTCATCGGCATGACTGCGGCGATGAGCATTTTTGGCGTGCCGCCATGGATTACGGTTATCGCCGCCTGGCTCATCATGGGGACGATGGTTCTCCAGGGACGCTATTGGACGTGGGAGAAAGCAGCGCTGGTCTTCTGTGTCCTCAACCTGATTTACGTTCCGGCAGCTTTCCTGATTAATCCCCCGATTGACAAGATCCTTCACGGCAGTCTGATACCGCAGTTACCGCCAGGCGGCTTCACCAACGCGTTGTTCTTCCTGCTCATGGCCAACATCGGTACTACCATCGCGCCGTGGATGATCTTCTTCCAGCAAAGCGCGGTCGTCGACAAAGGGATGCAGGAAAAGGACATGCTTTTTGGAAAGCTGGACACTGCCTTTGGCTCTTTCTTGACCGTGGTTGTGGCCGCCTTCTGCGTAATCCTCACGGCCACGCTCCTCCCGGGCCTGGACATCAACGATGCCGCAACAGCCGCCAGCAAATTCATGGGCATCAATAAATACCTGGGAGCATGCCTGGCAATCGGCCTGTTCGATGCGGGGTTCCTGGGCGCCATATGCATCTCCCTCGCCAGTTCGTGGGCCTTCGGTGAAGTGTTCGGCTGGGCCCACTCCCTGAACCATAAGCTCAAAGAAGCCCCGTGGTTTTATGCCTATTACTTCTTCGATCTGCTATTAGCGGGAACGGTGGTCTTGATCCCGCGTGCGCCATTGGTGCTCATCACTTTATTCGTGCAAGTGATTGCGGTTACCCTGCTCCCCGCAGCCTTGGTGTTTCTCATTCTCCTCCTGAACGACGAGGAGACCATGGGTAAGTACAAGAACACGCTCGTCCAGAACGTAGCGAACATCGGCATTACAGCGATGATCATCGTCGTTTCCACTCTGTATGGGATCAGCGCGCTGTTTCCGAACATTTTGAAATGAGCCCGGAGGAATCAGGATGATCGCAGCGGTCTACAACAACACCATTGAGGCAGTCAGGGTCATTAACCGGCGATACAAGACGCCGCATATGAAGACGACTCGCCTGGTCAGATTCTGCCTGGGGTTGCTCCGGGTTTATCTGCTTGTGCTGGTTGGAATCCTGGTCTTGAAGTTCATTCAAGCGCTGCACTAAACGGAGGTGACTCGTGAAAAGTGTAACGGCGAACAAAAACGCAAAGGAAGAGGACCTCTTTCTGACGCAACTGCTGGGCGCGCGCGCTTATGTCCAGAGCCGGAGGATCGGCAAGCTGGCCGACCTCGTAGCCGTGGATCAAGGCAAGGTGGCCGAAGTCACCCACTTACAAATCGCGCAGCCTTTTGGCCAGCCCGCCCTGCTGATCCCGTTGCAGAAAGTCCGATCGCTCAGCCCTCGGGAAATCGTCCTGGATATCGAGGATCCTAAAAGCTATGTGCGAGACTTATCGGCGGACGAAGTTCTCCTGCGGGACTATTTGCTCGACAAGAAAGTTTTGGATGTCGAGGGGAGAGAGGTCGAAGTCGCATACGATGTCCTGCTGGCCCTGAGCGGGGACCGGATCTACGTGGTCGATGTCGATATCAGCCGCTATGGCTTGCTGGTCCGCGTGGGATTGAAGGGACTCGCGGCCTTCCTACATAAGCATGCCGGTGCGGCCAAAAAGAGGTTGATTCCCTGGTCCTATGTCCAAGCCCTGTCCCCCCAGCTTGGAACGCTGCAGGGGGAACTCAGGTTGAATATCTTGAAAGAGAAGCTCTCCGAGATCCACCCGGTGGACCTGGCTGACATCCTGCAAGAGATGGATAGCTCCCAGCGCGCCTTACTTTTGCACGGTCTGGATACCGAACACGCTTCCGCCACGTTAGAGGAGATCGATCCGGCCATCCAGCGCGACATCGTTTTTTTGCTCAGCAAGGAACGAGTGGCGGAGCTGATCGGCGAGATGACTCCGGGTCAAGCCGCCGACATCGTCTCGGTGCTGCCGGCAGCGGAGAAGAGGAAAATCCTGAAGCTGCTGCAGCCCGCGCAAGTCGCCAAGGTCGACGAGATCATAGACAGGCACGACACAACAATCCTGCATTTCGCTGCAGCCAACTTTTTCACGTGCTCGCCGGAAGCGACGGTCGAGGAGGCCCGCAACAAGCTTCGCCACGCAGCCAAGTCCATGGATGTGGTGATGTACTTCTACATCGTCGATGAGTCCGACAAACTAATCGGAGTGATCGACATCAGGACGGCTTTCGTCGCTCAAGATACCGAACGGCTGAAGGACCTCATGACCGAAAACGTCATCCGCCTTCGCAAGGACTCCACCATGAAGGAGGCGACGGACATGTTCCTCCGATACGGGTTCAGAGCGCTGCCCGTCACCGATGAGAACGATATCATTCTTGGCGTGGTGACCTATCGCGACGTTATGCATCTCAAACACCGCATGCTGTAGTGAACCTCCGCAAGAGCGATCCGCCCTGCCCTTACCCGGGATGACACTTCTCCGTTAGCGCTTCCAACGCACGATCGGCTTCCGCGCGGCGCCCACTTCGTCCACCTTCGAAGTTCTCGTCGAATGCGGGGATTGCTTCACGAATTCCACATTCTCCTCGATCTCCCCGGCGATCGAAATCAGCGCGTCGGCGAACAGATCCAATTCCCGTTTGCTCTCCGTTTCGGTCGGTTCGATCATCAGAGCGCCGTGCACGATCAGAGGGAAGCTCACCGTGTAAGGATGGAATCCGTAATCGATCAGCCGTTTGGCGATCGCGCCCGTGTCCGCGCCGAGCTTCTTCTGGCGGTCGTCGCTGAAAACTACTTCGTGCATGCTCGGCTCGTTGTAGGCGATCTCGTAATGCGGCTCGATCCGCTTGCGAAGATAATTGGCGTTCAGCACCGCGTCCAGGGTCGCGCGCTTTAATCCATCGCCGCCGTGCGCCATGATGTAGGCCAGCGCACGCACTAGCACGCCGAAATTACCGTAGAACGCGCGGACGCGCCCGATCGATTGCGGGAGATCGTAGTTCCACGCCCATTTGTCGTTTACGCGCCGTAAACGCGGAGTCGGCAGAAACGGCTCCAGAATCTTCTTTACCGCGACCGGACCGCCGCCGGGGCCGCCGCCGCCATGGGGCGTCGAAAACGTTTTGTGCAGATTCAGGTGCATCACGTCGACGCCGAAATCGCCCGGACGCGACACACCCACTAGCGCGTTCATGTTCGCGCCGTCCATGTAGAGAAGCGCGCCCTTGTCGTGCAAAATCTGAGCAACGTCAGCAATGTGCTCCTCGAAAACGCCCAACGTGTTTGGATTCGTCACCATCAAGGCCGCGACATCGTCGTCCACCGCGGCGGCGAGAATATCGGTGTCCACCATGCCGCGCGAATTCGAGGCGATATTTTGCACTTTGTATCCGGCCATGTGCGCGGTCGCCGGATTCGTGCCGTGGGCCGAATCCGGAATCAAAATCTTCTTGCGCGGATTGCCGAGCGATTCCAGGTACGCGCGAATCAGCAGAATGCCCGTGAACTCGCCGTGCGCGCCGGCCGCCGGCTGCAGAGTCACGGCGTCCATGCCGGTGATCGCCAGCAGGCATCGTTCGAGCTCCGCCATGACTTCCATCGACCCCTGGGAAACGCTATCGGGCTGATAGGGATGCGCCCACGCCATCCCATCGATGCGCGCGGCCGCCTCGTTCACGCGCGGATTGTATTTCATCGTGCACGAGCCCAGCGGATAGAGTCCCAGATCAATCGCGTAATTCCACGTGGAAAGCCGCGTGAAGTGGCGGATCACGTCCACTTCGCTGACTTCCGGGAAATCTTCGATGCCCGCGCGCGTGTTCCCTGCTCCGAGCGCCGCTTCCGGATCGACCGTGGGAACATCCAAATCCGGCAGTTGATAGCCGTTCTTGCCGGGCGAGCTGATCTCGAAGAGCAGATCCTCGTTCTGCGACGGCTGCTGCCGGACCTTTTTTATCCCCTCGGGTTTAATTCTTGGGCTCATGCGAACACCTTCTTCATGCGAAAATCTCCGCCACCTGGTCCATGTCCGCGCGCTGCGTCATTTCCGTGCAGCACAACAAAACGGTGCTCTTGAGTTCCGGATAGAACCGCTCAAGCGGCAACCCGCCGATTATGTTTTTCGCTTCAAGAGCCCGATTCATTTCCGCGATATCCTTGGCGCCGGCCTCTGCCACGAATTCATTGAAAAACGGACCGCTGAAACGTTTTTTTAGCTTTGCTGAGAGGTAGTGTGCTTTAGACAGGTTTTGGGTCGCGAGCTCGCGCAGCCCTTCTTTGCCGTACACCGACATGAACACCGTGGCCATGAGCGCGATCAGCGCCTGATTGGTGCAGATATTCGACGTGGCCTTCTCCCGCCGGATGTGCTGTTCCCGTGTCGCGAGCGTGAGACAGAATGCTCTGCGTCCATCCTTGTCCTTGGTTTCACCGACCAGCCTGCCGGGAATCTGCCGGATGAACTTTTCCTTGCACGCGATCACGCCGGCGTATGGTCCGCCGTAGCTCGGGGAAATCGCGAACGATTGCAACTCGCCCGCAACGATATCGGCATCGCGCGGCGGCTCCAGGATTCCCAGAGAAACCGCTTCCGAAAAGATGACGACCAGCAGCGCGCCTTTCTCGTGCGCCAGAGCCGCGGCCTGCTTCAGATTTTCGACGATCCCGAAAAAGTTCGGCGATTGTACGATCACCGCGGCCGTATCGCTGGTAATCTTCTTCGCCATGTCATCGAAATCCGCGTGGCCGCCTTCGGCGTCGAAGCCGAACTCCTGAACCGGCATCCCCTGAAACTGAGCGTACGTGCGCAGCACCTCCCGATATTCCGGATGCAGGTTGCGAGCCACCAGCACACCGGAACGTCCCGTGGCGCGAATTGCCATCATGGCCGCCTCGGGCACCGCCGTGGAAGCATCGTACATGGACGCATTCGCGACGTCCATACCCGTAAGCTGGCAGATCATCGTTTGAAATTCGAAAATCGCCGTCAGCGTGCCCTGGGCCATCTCCGCCTGGTAAGGCGTATAAGAGGTGAGGAATTCGCCGCGCGAAACAATCGTGTCCACCATCACAGGGCGGTAGTGACGATACACACCCGCACCGAGGAAACTGGCCTGGAGCCCTGCGTTTGTTTCGCCAAGCTTCCGGAAATAGTCGAGGATGTCGTACTCGCTTTTCCCGGCGGAGATGGGGAGGCGGCCGTGATACCGAACCGCGTCGGGAAGATAAGCGACTAAGTCTTCGAGGCTCTCGACGCCGATCGTCGCGAGCATTTCTTTTCGTTCGGAATCAGATTTGGGAAGATATCGCAATGGGCGTTGCTCCGGGCATTATTCCGCTCCCAGGTAAGTTTGGTAATCGGTGGAGGAGAGGAGCCGATCGATTTCTTCCGGGGCTGACAATTTAATTTTAGCAATCCAACCGGCGTTGTGCGCATCCGCATTCAGCGTTTCCGGCGCGCCCGTGAGCGCGTCGTTGACCGCGATCACCTCGCCGGAGACTGGCGCATAGATATCGCTCGCGGCCTTTACGGACTCCACCACCGCGAAAGTCTTGGCCTGCTCCACGCGGGCGCCGATTTTCGGCAGCTCCACGTAAACGATGTCACCGAGCTCTTTCTGCGCGTGATCGGTGATTCCGACCGTAGCGATGCCCGCTTCCACGTGGACCCACTCATGTTCCTTGGTGTAACGATAGTTCTCCGGATACATACGTCACCTCGCTCGCTTATAAAAAGGAATAGGGACTGTGACAGCCTCCACTGCCCGTCCGCGCACCATCACTTCGATGGCCCGGCCGGGTACGGCCTCGTGCAACGGGAGGTAACACATTCCAATGTTCTTATTCAATGCGGGCGCCGGTCCTCCGCTGGTAACCCACCCAGCCGCGACCCCGTTTACAAAAACTTCATAGCCGTCGCGGGCGATCCCGCGGCCTTGCATTTCCAGTCCGATCAACTTCCGTGTAATGCCTTTTTCTTTTTGCTTGACGAGCGCGTCTCGCCCCAGAAAGTCGCCCTTGTCGAGCTTGACGATCCAATCGAGGCCCGCTTCCCATGGCGTTAACGACGCGTGGATTTCGTGACCGTAGAGCGGCATCGCCGCTTCCATCCGCAACGTGTTCCGCGCGCCCAGGCCGCACGGGATAATCCCCTGCTCGCGGCCGGCCGCCAGGATTTCCCGCCACAGGCGTTCTGCTTCGCCGGGTTCGACGTAAATCTCCCAGCCGTCCTCCCCCGTATAACCCGTGCGCGCGATGCGCGCTTGGGCGCCCGATACCTGGCCATCGGCGAAGTGATAGCGCTTCACAGCCGCCAGATCGGAACTCGTCAGCTTTTGTAAGACCTCGGTCGCGCGTGGACCCTGAATCGCAAGCTGCGCGAAGCGCGGGCCGGCATCTTCGACCATGGCGTCAAAATGTCGCTCGCGGGCGGCATTCAGAATGTGATCGAAATCCTTGTCCTGGTTCGAAGCGTTCACGCACAGGAAGAAAACATGCTCGCCTGCGCGATGCACCAGGATGTCGTCCACGAAGCCTCCGTGGCCGTACAGCATCGCCGAGTATTGCGCCTGCCCCAGCTTCAGCTTTGACGCATCGTTGGTGGTGACGTGCTGCGTCAGCTCCAGCGCCTGCGGCCCGCTGATCTCGATCTCGCCCATGTGGCTGACGTCGAACAAACCGACAGCCTGCCGCACGGCGCGATGCTCTTCCAAAACGCCCGAGTATTCGACGGGCATGTCCCAGCCGCCGAAATCCACCATTTTGGCGCCCGAGCTGCGATGCACGGCATTGAGGGGAGTTTTCTTCAACGGGGAGGCCGACTCGGTCATGAAGAATCAGGCTAACACAGCCCGCCGCTTACAAGCCGCAACCAAACCGAACCGCAACCAACGAGCCGCGACCAAAGGGAGCGGTTTAGCGCTCGACTTTGCGAATCAATCGTAAGCCATGCTTCCGCCCCACGGCACTCGCGCATTATTGCGGACGGATCATTTGGAACAGATCGGTGGTCCGGCAGTAGGACGCGCCGCCCATGCGCCCGATGGCGCGCAGCTTCATGGGATCGATGCGGCCCTTGTCGTCGAGCACCGCGTCGTCCACGTGAAAACACACCACCTGTCCGAGCACCAGGCTGTTGGCCTCCGGCCGATTGCTGAGCTCGATGATCTGCGTCACCTTGCATTCCATGCTGACCGGCGATTCCAACACGCGCGGCGCGCGCACGAATTTGCTCGGCGCGGGCGTGAGCTTCGACACAGGGAACTCGTCGATTTCAGGCGGATAGCGCTTCGCAGTCAGGTTCATCTGCTCGGCGATCGCTTCGGTGACGATGTTCACGACGAACTCTCCGGTATCGCGCGCATTCACCAGCGAGTCCTTGGGCGGGTTGTTATTCGGGCTGAATCCCACGATGGGAGGATCCCCGCAAAATCCGTTGAAAAAGCTAAAGGGCGCCAGGTTGTAAATTCCGTGCTTCGAAATCGTCGAAACGAAGGCAATGGGCCGCGGCACGATAGCGGTCACCATGATCTTGTAAGCATCGGATGCGGGAACGGTGGAGGGATCGAGGATCACAGTCCCGATTATGGCCTATTTAGCTCGGGTCCTGTCTCTTGCTTTACCTGGTTTCGATCTTCGCCACGGTGCCATCCTGCATTCGCACGATTCCAAAACGCTGGCCGTCCGTGCGATAGGAGAACGTCTCCACCATGTGGCCGTCTTCGAACATGGCGACGCGGGAAGATGGATCGCCCAGCTTCAACACCTCGGCCCGGCTCATGCCGACCGTTACCTGCTTGAGCGATTCGGGCGTCATCGTCGGCGGCGGAGGAATCGGCGCCGAAGGCAACGCGTCCGCCATTGTAAAGGGAGCGAACGGCACGGGAGGCATGAAGTTAGCGGCCACAGGCAGGGTGGGCTCCTGGCGCGCCACCGGATGTCCTGCCGGCGGGGGCGGCGGGGGCACTCCCGTGTCCACGTCCCTGCCGGTAATGTCTTTACCGGCCGCCTTGGCTGTCTGCTGATTCACTTTGCCAAAAATATTGGCGATTCCATCGCCTACCGATTTGCCGCTCGTCCCGCTCACCGCCGAGCCCGCGGCCGCCACGCCAAACTCCGTCATGGTTTGCGCTTTGGCGATTCCCGTGTTCAGCCCGAAAACAAATGAAAACCCGGCCAATAGCGACATTAGGATGCGCACGAGAGTACCCTCCCTCCGCAGCGTAGCAAGGCCCCTCGCTTGGGCCTAGCCGGAAATGCACTTAGGATGCTAAGGGAAAATCACTCACGTACCCCCTTATTGCAATCTATGTGGTTTCGGCGGTTTCGATCGCCATGCGTGACAAACGCGCTGCGCTATCATGAAGATCGTGCCAACGGACAGTTCCTTACAGGTCGCGACCGATCGTCTGAACCGCGTTCGCGAGGAAATCGGAAAGATCATCGTCGGCCAGACGGACGTGGTCGACGGTGTCCTCATCTGCCTGCTCGCCGGAGGCCACGTGCTGCTCGAAGGCGTGCCCGGCCTCGGAAAGACGACGCTCCTGCGAACGCTCGCGCGCGTTCTGCACCTGAAGTATTCACGCATCCAGTTCACCCCCGATCTGATGCCCGCCGACATCGTCGGCAGCATGATGATCGATACCGAGGAAGGCCACAAGAGTCTTCGGTTTCAGCCCGGGCCGATTTTCGCCCACCTCGTGCTGGCCGATGAGATCAATCGCGCAACGCCCAAGACGCAGTCCGCGCTGCTCGAGGCCATGCAGGAGCACACGGTTACCACTGGTACGGCCACTCACGAACTGGAAGCGCCCTTCCTGGTGATGGCCACCCAGAACCCCATCGAGATGGAAGGCACATACCCCCTTCCCGAAGCGCAGCTCGACCGCTTCCTGATGAAAATCCTGGTGAGATATCCCTCGCGCGATGACCTGAGCACCATTGTCACGCGCACGATTCAAAAGGACGAGGCCACCGTCGCCCCCATCCTGACGCGCGAAGAAATCCTGGAGTTGCGGCGCGTGGCGCGCGAGGTCCTGGTGGCCCCGCACGTGCAAAACTACGCGATCGATCTGGTGATGGCCACGCAGCCCGACGGCGCACAGGGGCACGAACTCGCGCGCAAGTTCATCCGCTACGGCAGCTCGCCGCGCGGGGCACAGGCGCTGGTGGAATGCGGGCAGGTTCACGCACTGCTGCGCGGGCGGCTGCACCTTTCGATCGACGACGTTCAGACCGTGGCTGCGGCGGTGCTGCGTCATCGTATCATTCTGAATTTCGACGCCCACGCGGAAGGTCAGACGCCGGAAACGGTTCTGGAAAAGATCATTCCGAGTATCAGCCGGGACGCGTCGCGCAACGGTGCGCGGGGATAACAAAGCGTGGCCGCAAGCGCAGTCCTGGTCGACAACGCGCTGCTTGAACGCTTGGAACGCCTGGCGATTCATTGGCAGAAATCGCTTCCCGGTTTAGTCGGCGGCCATAACGCTTCCCGTTTTGGAGGCTCCGGTCAGGAGTTTCTCGATCATCGCCATTTTCACCACGGCGACGATCTGCGCGATGTCAACTGGCGGGCCTTTCTGAGGCTCGAGAAACTCTTTCTGAAGATGTTCCAGCTGGAACCGCGTATTCCGGTGCGCATCATGGTCGATATCAGCAAGTCGATGACGACCGGTGGCGGCGACGCCGGCGGCATTTCGAAGTTCGATTACGCGCGCAAACTCGCTGCGTCGCTGTGCTACGTCGGCCTGGTGCGCCTGGAATCGATCTGCCTGAATCCCTTTAGCAACACGCTGGGCGATGCGTACGTCGTCTCCGGCGGGCGTCACCGCATCCAGCCGGCTGTCCGCTTCCTGACCGCGCTGACCGCGGGCGGCCGCACCGATTTTCTGGGCGTCGTGCGCGAGTTCCTCTCGCGCTATCCGCAGCGCGGCGTCACTTTCGTGATCTCCGATTTTCTCGACGACAACGATTGCGAAAGGCCTCTTCAATATCTGGCCGATTTCGGCCACGAGATCATCTTGGTGCAGGTATGGGCGGAGGCCGACCGCGAACCTCCCTGGGACGGTGAGCTCGAACTGGAAGACGCCGAATCCGGACGCGTCGTGCGGCTTCCTTTCGGCAGCGACGTTCGCGCCGCCTACGCCAAGGCGTTCGATCAATATTCGGCGCGTCTGCGAACCGTGGCGCTGCGCAACGGCGGGCGGTATGTTGGGTTATCGACCTCGGTCGCGATCGAGGACGCGATCTTCGGACCGATCCTGCGCACGGGCGCCGTCCAGTAGCGGGCGCGCATCGCAGACACGAACAGAAAACCATGAATTTCTTGAACCTCAGCCTGGGCGAGTTCGCGGCGCTGGCCGGCGTCGTCTCGGCCGGCCTCGTGGCCCTCTATTTGTTCGACCGCTCGCGCCGGCGCCACGTTGTGGCGACGCTGCGATTCTGGACGCCCAGCGAGCTCAGCTCCGAATGGAAACGCAGCCGCCGCGTGCAGCAACCCTGGAGTCTGATTCTCCAGATTCTCAGCATGCTGCTCTTGCTCCTGGCGATCGCGGGGCCGCGCCTGGGCGGCACTCTGGCCCCTCGCGATCACGTGCTGATCCTCGACACCTCCGCGTGGATGGGGGCGCGCACGCGTCAGGGCATCCTGCTGGATCAGGCCAAGTCGGCGTCGCTGGCGTACTTGGACCGGCTGCCGGAGGGCGATCCCGTGATGCTGGTCCGCGCCGACGCCCTGGCGACTCCCGTCACGCCCTTCGAAGCCCGCCATCAGGTCGTCGCCGATGCGATCCGCAAGTCGCAGCCTTCGGCCTCCGCGCTCGGCCTGCAGCAGGCGCTCGATTTCGCGGTGAACGCCCAGCGCCTGCAATCCGGCCGCGCCGGCGAAATTGTGTTCGCGGGAGCGGGCCGCGTATCGAAGGAAGAAGCCGAGTCCCTCGCGCCGCCGCCCAATTTCCGGCTGCTGCAGATCCCTTCCAGTGGCGAAAACGTGGGACTGAAGAAGCTCGGCCTGCGGCGCTCGCCGGCTTCGCCCGAATCCTGGGAGGCTTATGTATCGGTCAAGAACGACGGTGCGCGGCCCAGGGACGTCGTCGTCGGCCTGCGATCCGGCAAGACGAATCTGGGCGAGAAAGCACTGAAAGTCGCTCCCGGTGCCGAATCGGCCGCGACGTTCACTTTCAAAATGACCGACGCCGGACTGCTCCAGGCGCGCGTCCGTTCCAGCGACAATCGCGAGGACGCCTTCCCGCAGGACGATCGCGCGTCGCTCGATCTCCCGGCCTTGACGACAGCGCACGTCATCGTGTATTCGAACGAACCCGAAGCGTTGCGTCCGCTCCTCGCCGGGCATCCCCAAGTGGACGCGAAATTCGAGCCAACCGCGCGCTACGACCCATCCGTCCAGGCCGACGTTCTGGTGTTCGATCGCTTCACGCCGCCGCAGCCTCCTATCGATCGCAATATCGTGTGGATCGACCCGCCCGCAGGCTCGCCCTTCGCCATCCGCGCCATGCAGACGAACGCTAAACTGGAACGCTGGCACGCGGAATCGCCGTTGGCCTCCGGGCTCTATACCAAGGACCTCGAACTCGCCTCGGCAAAAATCTTCGAACCGGCGAAGTCCGATCAATCCGTGGCTGAGACCTCGCTCGGGCCCGTGGTCATCGCGCGGACCTCGCCCTCGAAAATGGTCGCGTTGGGATTTCAGCCGAGCGCGCCGTCGATAAAGTACCAACTCGCCACGCCACTATTGATGGCCAACATTCTTCGCTGGATGGCGCCCGACACGTTCCGGCGATGGGATATTCAGGCGGCTACCGTAGGCACCGTCAGCGTGCCCGTGGAAAAAGGAACGGACCCCGCAAAACTGCGCATCACCGGCGATCGCGACCGCCCTCTGCCCTTCACCGTGCAGGGCGAAACGCTGCGCTTCTTTTCCGGAGCGCCCGGCACCGTTCACGTCCGCGACGGCGATCGGGAAACCATCTATTCCCTCACCTTGCCCGACGTCGGCGAAGCCGCCTGGAAAGCTCCGTCCAATGTCGCGCGCGGTCTTCCGCGCATGGCCGGACCGGCGCCGTCCGTCGCGAACCTTTGGCCGTGGCTCGCACTACTCGGCGGGCTCGGACTTTTGACGGAATGGCTCCTGTACGGGCGCGGTGCCATGATCCCTCTGCCCGCATCGCGCGCCTCATCGAACTGGACAAGCAAACTTCCGTGGAGGAAGGCATCGTGAATTTCGGGCGCGCGTGGGTGCTGGCATTGGTCTGGCTGCCGCTCGCATGGGCCTGGTTTGACCAAAGGCGGACTGAGGATTCGCGCACGCGTCGTCGCGGTGCTCTGGCGCTAAAGGTCGCAACCTTCACGTTGATTCTCTTGGCCCTCGCCGAACCTCGCCTGGAGATTTCGCGCACTCGTGTGGCTTTGGGCGTTGTGGTGGACACGTCCGCAAGCGTCGCGCCCGCCGATTTGCAGCGCGCCTCGCGTCTGGTCTCCGCGATGAACGATAATCGCGGCCGCAACTTCATGCGCGTGATCCCCTTCGCGCGGGCTACGCGCGCGCCGGAATCCGGCGAGGCGGAAAGCCCATGGCGATTGCGTCCCACGGCAGGCGCCGGCGGCCGTTCCACGGATCTGGAGGCCGCCCTTCGCGAAGCCGCTACTTCCCTGCCCGTGGATATGCTTCCGCGCCTGGTGCTGATCACCGACGGCCGCGAAAACTTGGGCAGCGTCGCGCGCGCGGCGTGGCAGGCCCAGCAGGCCGGCATACCCATCGATACGTTCGTAATGCAAGGACGTCCCGAGCCGGCACTGCGTCTGATGTCCGTCTCGCTGCCCGTGAACGCTTTCACCGGCGAGCCCATCCCCATCGATCTGAATGTGTCCTCTCCGAAAGCCGCGCGAGTCGAAATTGAGTTGTCCGCCGAGGGCCGGAGCCTCGGCAAATCGCAGGTGCCGCTCGCTGCCGGAGTCAATTCCGTGCGCCTGCACGCGAGCCTGAACACGCCCGGCGCACTCGATCTGTCGATCATCCTGCGTCCGGCAGTCGCTGCCGGAGGCGGCTTTAAAGGTGACACCGGAGGTGGCTTTACAGGAGCCGCCGGAGGCGGCGCGACAGGTGACCTCCGCTACGATCAGGCCGTCATGCTGAAACGTCCCAAGCTGCTCTACGTTTCGCAGGACCCCGAATCCATCGACGGCCATTTGCCGCGCGCTCTGCAGGCCGCCCAGTTTGACGTGACCCGCGCCACCGGCCTCGACGCCGCGAAGCTGTCCGACTATCAGATCGTCGCGCTGAACAACTGGGACATCGAGCACATCTCCGACTCCCGCAAGAACGATTTCGAACGGTACGTGCGCGAGGGCGGCGGGTTACTGGTCATCGGCGGCGAGCAGAACGTCTACGTGGAAGGGAAAAAGACCGAGGACGCGCTCGAACGCACGCTGCCCGCGAAGCTCCTGCCACCGCGCAATAACGAGGGCGTCGCCGTGGTGCTGATTATCGATAAGAGCTCTTCGATGGAAGGGCCTAAGATCGAGCTGGCCAAGGCCGCCGCCACCGGCACGGTCGCGAATCTCCGGCCCATGGACCAGGTCGGCGTCCTGGCTTTCGACAATTCCTTTGCGTGGGTGGTCCCCCTGCGCAAGGCCGACGATCGTAATCTGATCAACTCGCGCATCGCCGGAATCTTCGCCAATGGCGGCACGCAGATCGCGCCGGCGCTCACCGAAGCGTATAACCGCATTCTTCCCATTGAGGCGCCCTACCGCCATATCCTGCTGCTGACCGATGGCATTTCAGAAGAGGGCAACAGCTACGAGCTCGCCCGCACCGCTCTCACGCGCCGCGTCAGCATCTCCACGATCGGACTGGGAGCGGACGTGCATCGCGAGTATCTGGAAAAGATCGCCGAGCTCGCCGGCGGCAAAGCCTACTTCCTGCGCGAGCCTTCGGGACTCGAACAGATCGTGCTGCGCGACGTGATGGAACATACCGGCAGCACTGCGGTGGAAACCGCGCTCTCCGCGCAGGTCGCCAAGCAAACCGAAATTCTGGACGGCGTCGACTTCACGACTGCCCCGGCCTTGAAGGGTTATGTGCGCTATGAGACCAAGCCCGCCGCCGAAACCATCTTGCGGCTGGATCGTCAGGATCCTTTGCTCGCGCGCTGGCAATACGGGCTCGGCCGCGCGGCGGTGTTCACGTCGGACGCCAAGACGCGCTGGGCTACCGATTGGGTCTCCTGGAAAGGCTACGACAAGTTCTGGACCAATCTTACACGCGACCTTCTGCCTCACGCCCGCGGCGGCGAGGCCTCGGTGGAATACGATAGCGCGAGCGGCGCGCTCGACGTCGTCTACCGTTTAGGTCCCGGCGTGGCGGAGCCGGACAAAATTCCCGCCATTTTCGCCGTGGGCTCCGACGGATTCCAGAAACCAGTAGACGTGAAGAAGACCGCCGCGGGAACTTACCGCGGACGCCTTCAGATCGGCTCGCGGCAGGGCCTGTTCCGCATTCGTCCCGTGGAGGATTCGCGCGCCTTCCCCGAAGTCGGCTTATACCGGCCCGAAGCGGAGCTAGCCGAGTACGGATCGAATCCGCTGCTCCTCCGGCAAGTCGCCGAATTCACCGGCGCGCGCTTCGAGCCATCGCCGAAAGATGTCTTCGATCCGGGCAATCGATCGTTGAATATCATGCTCTCGCTATGGCCCGGATTGCTAGCGCTGGCCGTAGCACTGAACCTCGCCGAGCTCCTCATGCGCAAGTGGAAGGGCGTTTTCCAGCGGAGTCGTTAATTAGATCCGGCAAACTCGCAAACTTGTCATCCCGAGCGAACTCGCCGATCTGCTGTCTCCCGCCCTGGCAAGACGATCACCCGCCGAACGTGGCGCGGACCGCCAGGTCTGCTGAGTCGGCAGTCATGCCGACTCTTCCGGCAAGTTCTCGACCATGTCATCCCGAGCGAAGTCGAGGGATCTGCTTTTGGTTTTGAAAGCGGAGCAAAAATTCCTTAGACGGGCGACCCTCCCACTCGTTTCGAAAATTTTCCTGCGGGAGAAAATCATGCCTGCTTCGTCCATTTGAGTGCGGAAGGCAACGTGCCACCTCAGCGCAGGCGGCGGTCCCGGGCGATAGATCGGCCGGAATCGCTGGCAAAGAGAGGCGGTCCTCCTCCGCGAATGCATCGAGGATTTGCACATAAATCGAGGAGCTGCACACAAAAATGGACAAGCAAACGTTTTGGAAACATGCCGGGTGGTCCGGCATTTGGAAGGAATCCCGTATCTTTGCCTACTGCCTGCTGGCCGCCGGATTGGGCGCGCTCGTAGGCTCGCATTCGTGGGCGGCGAAGCCCCCCATTCAATCGGTCTCGGCGGCCGGCTACGCACCGGTGGCGATGGAATCGAGCTTTGCGCCGGTGGTCGATAGGGCCCTGCCTGCGGTCGTAAATATTTCGTCTTCGAAGACCACCAAGACATCAGAGGTGATGCCGAGTGAAAGTGAAATGGACCCGTTCTTCCGCCAGTTTTTTGGGCAGCAATTCTTTGGCGGTGACGAGAATTCAGGAAATTCGGGCCGCCGGGGCAACCGTTTCAACATGCCCCGCAATCGCACCGAGCATAGCTTGGGAAGCGGCGTGATCGTGCGTTCCGACGGCTACCTGCTCACGAATAATCACGTGATCGACGGCGCCAATGAGGTGATTGTCACTCTCGGCGACAAGCGCGAGTTCAAGGCCAAGGTTATCGGCGCCGATCCCAAGACCGACATCGCCGTTCTGAAGATCGACGCGTCCAATCTCCCGACGCTTCCCTTGGCGGACTCCGCGAAAGCTCGCGTAGGCGACATTGTGCTCGCCATGGGTAATCCCTTTGGACTCGGCCAGACCGTGACCATGGGCATCATCAGCGCTCAGGGCCGCAACAACCTCGGCATCGAAGACTATGAGGACTTCATTCAGACCGACGCTCCCATCAATCCCGGCAACTCCGGCGGGGCGTTGATCAACACCCGCGGCGAACTGGTCGGCATCAACACCGCCATCCTCGCCAACAACGGCGGCAACCAGGGCGTGGGCTTCGCGGTTCCCATGAATCTGGCCCACAGCGTGATGACCCAGGTGATGGAGCACGGCAAGGTCGTTCGCGGTTATTTGGGCGTGGTTCCGGAAAACATCACTCCGGCGCTGGCCAGCGCGTTCCATCTGAACGGCTCACAGAACGGCGTTCTGATCGGCGACGTGACGGCGGACGCACCCGCTGGTAAGGCCGGCATCAAACGCGGCGATGTAATCACCGAAGTGAACGGTGAAAAGATCGAAACCGCCAATCAGCTGCGGATGAGAATCTCCCTGATGGCTCCGGGCTCGACTGCGAACCTGAAGGTCCTGCACGATGGTTCCGAGAAGATGGTCGCCGTGAACCTGGGCGAGCTGCCGGGAACGGCGGCACGCGCTGCAGAGCACGGAGAAGAGGGAGGCTCGGCCTCCGCGCTCGAAGGCGTCACAGTGGAACCGCTCGATGCGCAGACCGCGCAGGAGCTGAAGCTGCCTGCCGGCACCCATGGAGTCGTGGCGAGCGACGTTGAACAGGACAGCGCGGCTTATAGCGCCGGGTTGCGCCAGGGCGACGTGATCCAGGAAGTGAATCGCAAACCGGTCACTTCGGTGGATCAGTTCGAAAGTGCCATGCACAACGTCAGCGGCGGGAACGTCCTGCTGCTGGTGAACCGCAACGGCTTCACGCAGTACATCGCGATCCAGAAGTAACAAGCAAGCAAGAGTGAGTTAAGAACACGGGCCGGTCCGCAAGGGCCGGCCTTTTATTTTAGGGTTCGAGGTACAGCCGGATCGCCTCTTCGACGTTCCGCAAAGCTTCTTGTTCGGTGTCTCCGAAGCTCGCACACCCTGGGAGTTCGGGACAAACTGCGGAATCGCTATCAGCCTGTGCGTCGTATTCGAGAATCACACGGAATTTCATCGCTTTCATTATAAACCGCTGCCACAGCGATCGAACTTTGCCGTCGTCACGATTCCCTCCCCTTTTCTCCCCCCTCCCGATTTTGCTATCTTCAAAACCGCCACACCTAAGATTTCGAGCCGCGCGGAGCGCGGGCCGGGAGGCCGAACTTGAAGATCGAACTCACCATCAACGGAAAAACTTATTCCCATGACGTGGAGCCCAGGCTCCTGCTGATTCACTATCTGCGCGAGGCCGTCGGACTCACGGGCCCGCACGTCGGCTGCGAGACGTCGCTGTGCGGAGCGTGCACCATCCAGCTCGACGGCAAGGCCGTGAAGAGCTGCACGATGTTCGCCGTGCAGGCCGATGGCGCCGACATCGTGACCATCGAAGGCCTCGCCGCGGGAGGCGAGCTGCATCCCATGCAAGTGGCCTTCTGGAACGAGCACGGCCTGCAGTGCGGCTTCTGCACGCCCGGCATGATCATGGCGTCGAAACAGATTCTGGACCGCAATCCGAATCCTTCCGAAACCGAAATCCGTCATGGACTCGAAGGCAATTTGTGCCGCTGCACGGGCTACCAGCACATCGTGAATGCGGTGAAAGCGGCCGCCGCGGCAGGAGGGAAATAAATCGTCATGGCTACCACCACCACGAAAACCGAGCTCCTCGTCGGTAAACGCATCCGCCGGCGCGAGGACCCGCGCCTGATCACGGGCACCGCAACCTACGTCGAAGACATCCAGATGCCGGGCATGCACCACGCGATTGTGGTGCGCAGCCCGCACGCGGCCGCCAGAATTCGATCCATAAAAACGAACGCGGCCCAGGCCGCTCCCGGCGTGGTCGCCGTCTTCACGGGCGAGGACACGAAACATGTGGGTCCGGTCCCGTGCGGGGCGTCACTGCCCGGCCTCCGCGTGCCGCACCACTATATCCTGGCGACCAATCGCGTGTACTTCGTCGGTCATCCAGTGGCCGTCGTCGTGGCCCGCGACAAATACCTGGCGCGCGACGCCGCGGATCTGGTCGAAGTCGATTACGAGGTTCTTCAAGCCGTCGCTGATCCCATGAAGGCGATCTCGCCTGGTGCGCCTCCCGTCCATCCTGAGTGGCCCGATAACGTTTCGTTCAACTATCACCAGGAGGGCGGCGAAGTCGATCAGGCTTTCGCGGAAGCCGAAGTGATCGTCAAACAGCGCATCACCAGCCAGCGCCTGATTCCGAACGCCATGGAAACGCGCGGCGTGGTGGCCGAGTGGCGCGGGGCGGACCGCCAGTTGAACCTATATAGCTCGACGCAGATTCCTCACCTCCTGCGAACGCTGGTCGCGGGAATGCTGGGCCTCGAAGAGAATCGCGTGCGCGTGATTACACCGGAAGTCGGCGGCGGTTTCGGCAGCAAGCTCAACGTGTATGCCGAGGAAGCGTTGATGAGCTTCGTCGCGATGCAGATCGGCAAGCCTGTGAAGTGGATCGAATCGCGGCGCGAAAATTTTCTGTGTACCATTCACGGGCGCGGCCATGTGGACGATTACGAAATCGCGGCGAAGAAGGACGGGACCATCCTCGGGATCAAATTGCGCATCGTGCAGGATCTGGGCGCCTATCATCAGTTGCTGACGCCCGCCATACCTACGCTCAGCGTGCTGATGATGCCGGGACTCTATCGGACCAAGAACATCCGCGCCGATATTGTCGGGGCCTTCACCAACTGCGTGCCCACCGATGCCTATCGCGGCGCGGGACGTCCCGAAGCGACGCACGGCATCGAGCGCATGGTCGACGTGCTCGCCGACGAACTGAAGATGGACCCCGCCGAAATCCGGCTGAAAAACTTCATTCAGCCAGAGGAGTTTCCCTATCCGACGGCCACGGGTCTGACCTACGATTCAGGCGACTACGCAGCACCTCTCAACAAAGCGTTGGGCATCGTGGACTACAAGAAGTTGCTCGCCGAGCAAGCTGCCGCACGGGCGCAAGGCAAGCTGATGGGCATCGGCATCTCGACCTATGGAGAAATCTGCGCTTTCGGTCCGTCGCCCGCCACGCCGGCCGGCGGCTGGGAGAGCGCGACGGTGAAGATCGAGCCTTCCGGTAAAGTGACCGTCATGACCGGCGCTTCGCCGCACGGTCAAGGCGAGGAAACCACCTTCGCGCAGATCGCCGCTGATGAGCTGGGCGTGGATATCGATGACATCTTGGTGCTCCACGGCGATACGTCTATCGTCCAATACGGCATCGGGACGTTTGGCAGCCGAGGGACGGCCGTCGGCGGTCCGGCGCTGTACTTCGCGCTGCAGGATCTGAAAGCGAAAGTCAAGAAGTTCGGGGCTATGCTGCTGAACTCGGATGACGTTTCTTATTCCGGCGGCCACGTGATCTGCAACAAAACAGGGGCATCGAAGGCCCTGTCCGAAATCGCCGGGGCTACTTATAGGGCAATGAAGCTGCCTCCCAACACGGAGCCCGGTCTGGTCGCGACCCACTTCTGGGAGCCGACCAACTTCTGCTTCCCCTTCGGCGCGCACATCGTGGTCACCGATATCGACCAGGACACGGGTCAAGTCAAGGTTCGCCGCTACGTGGCCGTCGACGATTGCGGCAATATCCTGAACCCACTGCTGGTGGATGGGCAGATTCACGGCGGCGTCGCGCAGGGACTCGGGCAGGCGCTGTGGGAGGAGGCTGTATATGACGACAGCGGCCAGCTCATCACCGGTGAATTTATGGATTACGCGATGCCGCGCGCGCACATGATGCCGTGGATCGAGAGCGAGCATACGACGACTCCGACCACTGTCAATCCGCTCGGCGTAAAAGGAGTGGGCGAGGCTGGAACCATCGGCGCGTCGCCCGCTGTCGTGAACTCCGTGGTCGATGCTCTATCGCACCTGGGCGTGCGCCACATCGACATGCCGCTGACGCCCGAGAAGATCTGGAAGCTGATCGGAGGGAAAAACTAATGATCCCGCAGCCTTTCGATTACACGGCGCCCAAGACGCTCGACGAAGCTTTGAAACTGGTCGCCGCGGGCGCCAAACCCCTCGCCGGTGGAATGAGTCTCATTCCCATGATGAAGCTGCGCTTGGCCGCGCCCGAACAGCTCGTCGATCTGGCCCGCATCAAGGATCTCAGTTCGATTCGCGAATCGGGAAATCAGATTCACATCGGCGCGACCGCGACGCATTACGCCGTGGAAAGCTCTTCTTTGATCCGCGCGAAGTGCCCTTTGCTCGCCGCGACGGCTGCCGCTATCGGCGACGTGCAGGTGCGCAACGTCGGAACCATAGGAGGTTCTGTAGCACACGCCGATCCGGCCGCCGATTATCCGGCGGCGCTGCAAGCCCTCGAAGCGAAGATCGTCATTCAGGGCGCAGGCTCGGAGAGGACTGTATCGGCGGCGGACTTCTTTGTCGACGCTTTCACCACGGCCCTCGAACCTGGCGAGATCGTGCGGGAAATCGTCGTTCCCGTCGAGGACTGCGCAACAAATTATCAGAAAGCCCCACAGCCGGCCAGTGGATTCGCATTGGTGGGCATCGCGGTACGGCTACGGAAAGGCGGAGGCAAGATCATGTCGGCGCACATCGGTGTCACGGGTCTGGCTAATAAATCGTATCGGGCGGCAGCGGCGGAAAAGGCTCTCGTCGGAACGGCGGGCGCCGCCGCGGATATCCAGAAAGCCGCGGCGCTGGTCCCGCAAGGCGTCGAAGCCAATTCCGATCTGCACGCCTCGGCCGACTACCGCAAGCACCTGGCGAGCGTCTATGCGGCGCGAGCGATCGCGGCCGCGCTTGCTTAAATGTGAAACAGAACCGCGAATGTAAATGAGCGGGCCAGAACTGCACACCGAGCCGCGCCGGAAGGAAGCGGTTCAACTCCCGCGTCACCAAAGAACCTACGCATGAAAATCTCCGGCACTTACACGCTTCCCCTCCCCCGCGAGCGCGCCTTCGAACTCATGCAGGACCCCGAAGTGCTCGCGCGCGCCATGCCCGGCTGCGAGGGCCTCGAGCTCATCGGTCCCGGCGAATACCGCATGAAGATGAAGATGGCCCTTGCCGGCTTGACCAGCTCCTTCGAAGGAAAGGTCCGCATCACCGATTCCGTTCTGCCCGAAAGCTTTCATCTCAGCGTGGAAGGCTCCTCGAAAATCGGATTCATGAAGGGTGAGGGGACGCTTAGGCTGGCGTCTGTGGACGGTGGGACGGAAGTTTCCTTCGATGGCGATGCGCAGATCGGCGGAACCATGGCGTCCATCGGCCAGAGGCTATTCGACGGCACCTCCAAAATGATGATCAGGCGCTTTTTCGAGAAGCTCGGAGCCGAGGCCGCGAGCTGACTTCCGAAAGAGGGGACAGACTACTCTGTCCCCTCTCGTAAATTCCTGACTTCACGTGCATACGTGGCAGTGGACAGAGCGGTCTGTCCCCTTTTTCCAACGCCTGCTTTCTGAGGCTTACTTCTTCTGCGCCAAGCTCGTGTAAACCGCCTCCACGAACTTATCAGTGGTCCAGAAACCCGTGGTCGCACCGTACAGAGGATCGTAGTCCCGCGTGGGCTTCGCCGCCCGCACCTGTTCCAGCGTCATCCCCTTTTTGACCATGTCCTGAACGCGGTCCCGGATAATGGTCGCCATGTCTCGATATTCCACCACGTCGGCTTCGTCGCAGAGGCGTCCGTGGCCGGGAATCACGTAAGTGCCGCCTTCCTGCTTGTCGGCCGGAACCGTTATATCGATGATCTGGTTGAGCGCGGCGACTAATCCATTGATGCTTCCTCCGCGTTCGAGATCGACCACCGGATAGCCGCCGGGCGTGAAAATGTCACCCGCGCTGAGGACGTCCGAGCGGCGGAAGAAAACGATGCTGTCGCCGTCGGTGTGCGCGGCCGGCATGTGCAGAATCTGGATTGCTTCGCCGTTGAAAAACAGCTCTTTCTTCGCCGTAAAATACGTGTCTCTCGGAATCATGTCCTCCGACAGCTTCGGTGTCTGCGCCTCCATACGCTGCTGGACGGTCTCGAAGGCGATGATCGTGGCCTCGTTGCCGATATCGGTAGTGGTTCCGGCAAAATTGCCGCCCGCGATGATCGATCCGGTCTTCGCCAGCGCCTCGTTGCCGCCGGTGTGGTCGGCGTGGACGTGCGTGTCGATGATGTAGCGCAGCGGCTTTTGGCTGATGGTTTTGATCGCAGCCGAGACCTTGGGAGCCATGCCCGCGAACCCCGTATCCACGATCAGCACGCCATCCTTCCCGGCCTGCACCGTGATGTTTCCGCCCGCGCCCACCAGCATGGAAACGTTGCCCTGTACCGGCAGGATGTGAACCTCGACGTTATCGAAATTCTGATTCTGCTGCGCCCACGCGCGCCGGACACCGAACGCTCCTAACAATACAAAGCCCGCGAGAGCCAGCACCACAGCCGCCCTCTCCGGGAACCGAACGGAAAATGCTTTCATCCTCACTCCCATCTCAAATCAGACACGCTTACTTCGCCGCGGCCAGCTTTAGACGATACTCCGGATACATGGTCTCGGCGCCGCCCCGCGCGGCTTGATACGGGACGTTGTAGCGCTCGGAGAACTCTTTCAGGAACGGGTTGGTGCCCGGCAGATGATGCGGCACCGCGCCCAGCGGACGGTCGATCTCCACCACCGATTCGCACGGATACGGCGCGATTTGCTGGCGCGGATCGCTCTGCCAGTCGGTAGTGCGGATAAATGGCTCGGTAAGGTATACGGGATCGTTGACGATCACGGCATCGGTCAGGTAGTCGCCGTGCCGGATGAAATGTTCCGTCACCACGGCGCGGTCGCTGCGCGGAATCCCATTGCGGCGGATCCAGCCGATCTTCAGGTGGTCCGTGGTCACCGTGAGAACGTCGCCTTCCCACTTCCCCGTCGAGAATCCCTGCCAGGTGTGGGCGGCGTACTCGGGCGGATGCGGGCGTCCATCCATCCAGATGGTGCGCTCGGGAGACTGCCACGAAATGTGCGTATGATACGCGATCGTCTTCTGCGTGTCGGTTTCCACCTCTTTCCAGATGCGCAGATTGGCCGGCCCGCGCACGCCGTAATCCGAGGGATGCGGCTTGCACTGATGCTCGGGCAGCGTGAGCAGGGAGGCATCCCAGCTATCGCCCCGCAAGCGGGCCGCGTCGTTGATCGGAAGACCCAGATAGTCGCCGATATCCGGGCCGGGAATGCGCTCGGGCTGATCCTCGTGGAACCGCGGGGCCCATTCGCCGACGGGCTCCAACTGCGCCCACGCGGGCGCCGTCGTCAGGACCATCGTCAGAAAGAGGGGAGCGCCCAGGGCGATCCGTCTGTGCAGTTTCATATAAACTTCTCCACCCCTAACTTACCGCAAGGGGCCTTCTTTCGCCGCAACGGGCTTTGCCGTCTCCAAACCCGATCATCCTCAAAATGCTTGTCACGACAACGGGCATACACACCACGACTGCATCATGCCAACGTTACGCAAATCAGGTGCTCTGAAGCTTGCAGAAAAGCGCATACGTGTGAACAGAATTGTGACTTTACGGGCTGCGTCTACCGGTTAGCGCAGGTGACCGAGAAGCAAGGCGTATGCTCCGATGGCAGCTAGCCCCAACAGCGTCAGCCGGAATACGATTAAATCGAGAATATCGAAGATTCCTTTGATAATCTCGGGGAGTTCCGTCAGCCACGCGTGCATGGCTCACTTCTCCTCCACCGGTTTTGACTCGTCGGCTGCTATGCCGATGGCCTCAGCCAGCTGCTAGCGTGCGCGATCCTTTTCTTGATTTTTTGGGTCGTAGCTTCGGCTTGTTTCAGCAGCTCTTCGAGGAGATCAGGCAGCTTAGTCACAGCTTCTATGCGCATCCAGCGCGGAGCATCGTTGAACGGCCACAGCTCCTCCTCGTCGTTGTCATCGTCTCCGTGGCGGCCTGCTCTTGCGCCAATCGTCCTCTCTTCACGAGAAAAGGCTGCGAGGTCCCTGCTTGCGTGTAACTACAAATAGAGCTACGATAGCGAATGGAGTTTGAGTGGGACACCGCCAAGGCAGAGCAGAATATCGCCAAGCACGGCGTGCCCTTCGAGTACGCGGCGCGCGTGTTTCTCGACCCTCACCGTCTGGACAGCGAGGACGAACGTCGCGAATACAACGAAGGACGGCGGCTCACTCTCGGCAAAATCGAAGGGCGGCTCTTTGTAGTGGCCTACACCCTGCGCGGACAACTGATACGGCTGATTTCGGCTCGAAAAGCGAACGAACGCGAACGGAGGCAATATGATCAAACGCTTTAAACTCGACCCCAGGAAACCCCGGAGGCTCACGGCAACCGAAGCTCGGCGGCTGGACAAAACGCCCATCGATTATTCGGACATTCCGCCCCTGGGAGATGAGTTCTTCAGCAAGGCGACCGCCGCCTGGCCTCCGGTCAAAAAGCAGCTAACGATCCGGCTTGACGCGGACGTGCTGGATTGGCTCAAGGCTCACGGCAGAGGCTATCAGACCCGCATCAACCGGATTCTGCGGGTCGTGATGGAGAGCCAACCTCCCGCCCGGCGGGCGCGCTGAGGACGTCCCGACAGGAGGTAACACCCGGCGCGCAGCCATCCCGAGCGCAGTCGAGAGGGATCTGCTTTTCATTCCCGTTCCTGGCGCTGTCACCACAATCTGACCGCCCGAATTCCGAGCTTCCTCAATCACATCGCGCATTGAAATCACCAGCCATGCGCGCTCCATCCCTTACTTTCTAGGCAAGGAGTTCGTGCGCTCTGTCATCGGAGAGCCGAATCGACCAAGAGCAGTTTTCTAGATAAGCTGCAACGGGTCTGCGTGCGATGAATGTTGCTGGAACACGTCCAGTCCCCGGCCGTTGCGGGTTACGATGCGGCCTCGCTTTCGTTCGAGTCAAAGGACGGACTCTCAGCCGAGAGAGTTACCAAACGGCACGGGGATCCCCACATTTAACGCCCGCGGTGTGTCCGCGGGCCGCCGAATGATGTTGGTCGCGACCGGCAAAGCGGGAACAGGCAAGGCGGGCCCGGAAGCGGCGCGGATAGGCGATGGAGAGGCTTGGCCTCTCGGCTACAAAGCGACGCGGCTCGCCAGGTGCATGTCTTCCAGATCGCACCACCGGTTTTCGAAGGTGTTCTGCACGAACGTCAGTTTCTCGACCACGAAGCTGCGAGGATGTGGCCAGCTGTTCCAGTGCCGTTGGGCGCGCTCCATGACCGATGCGAACGAATCCGAGCTCAGGTCCTGCGCCAGGGTGATATGAGGATGATACGGGAACGGCTCCTCAAAGGCGACATCGCCGTCATTCAGGGCGTCGTGCATGCGTTCGAGTTCCTCGTGGCCCGTTTTGACCGAAAGGTAGATCACACGCGAATCCTCGAACATCGCGACGTCGCCCAATTCGACGAGAACCGGGCCGAAATCCTGAAGACCTTCCGTCAAGCCGCGCACCGCGTCCTCCGCGGAGCCGTGAATCGGCCGGGGCGGCAGAACCGTCAAATGAGCTTTGGCCTCGCAATCCGGAACCAGATCTCTGCGCAGGCGAGTCAGGTAATCGGCGAGCGGCCCGGAACAGTATGAGACCAAGGCGAAGGAGTTAATCCTTGCCTCGCCTCCGCAACTTCCATCCATCCAATTCATTTTACCGCGACCGGACGCCGGCGGGAAAACCAAACGTTACGCGCGAACTGTTACTTCCCCGGCCTCGGAGGTGGACTCTGCTTTCATCTCCGGCTTGGCCTCCGGAACCATCCAGCGCGCTTCTTCGAATCCGACAAATTTGTAAATTCTCAAGGTGCCATCCCCGGCGGCTTCCAGAACGTCGCCGGGCTGCAGCGGCGTTTGGCTGTCCTTCAAAAGGAAAAAAGCGGCATAAGGGCTGGTGGCTTCCGCGATCTCGCCGGGCTCGTAATCCCGCGGTTTGACGTTCGCGGTACCGCTGACATGAGGTGCGGACCGGAAATGATCCCGCAGATGGTCTTTGAGTCGATAAACACGGTAGCTTTGCATGGCCATTTCCCTCGATTATGACGCAAGACAATTCAAAGCGGAAATGTTTTTTTCGGCCGCCTCCGCGCCCTCCCGCAACCAGCGCTTGGAATTGTTCTCGCTCCACCAGATTGCATCGCTCCAGGAGCCGAGCCGCGACGGAGGCGTGAGCGTCACCACCCGGACGTTTGGAGGAAGAGGCGGCTTGTGTCCGAAGACCGCCAGAAACGGTTTCGCGAGCATGGGCAACACTACCCCCGGCAAGTACGGAAGCGCATGCAGCGCCAGGATTTCCGTGGCCCCGAATTCGACGGCGGCGAACACGGGCAGCGGATTGAGCAGGCCCCCGTCCGCGTACCAGCGCCCCGCCACTTTCACCGGGAGTTTCGCCAAAGGGACCGCGCAGGAAGCCGCCAAGTGGGCGGCTGTGATTTGCACGCCCGTAAACGTCACCGGCTTCATGCGCGGGATCTCCGTCAACACGACGGCGTATTCGAGCTCCAGCGGCCGCTTCAGAAGATCGGCGATGGTTTCGTCTAATCGATCCAGGCTCACTAACTGCGGATGGATCCAGCGATCACACAATTCCTGCGGCGGCGTTCCCGAAGCGATGGCATAGCCGTTCAGCGATCCTACCGAGGCTCCCACCACCAGATCGGGCCGGAAATTCCTTGCGAGGACGCTCCACGCCCCGGCCTGCCAGGCTCCAAACATCCCTCCGCCGGAAAGAACGAGCGCCTTTTTCGCCATGGCTCCTGGTCTATTCTTCTCCCTGGGGTGAAACAAACTCACACAAACATGTCATTCTTTACAATAGAGGGTTGGGCTTCCCTGTTTTCAAACCATGATGGCTTTCGAACCCTCTCGGTACGGTCCGGAGGTCCTGCGCCTGCTCGCGCTCAGCGGCGACGGGCGGCGTTTATTTCCGCTTGTATGCGGTCCCTGTATAAACGAGGAGGCTCGCCGGGAGCTGTCGGGCAGGAAGCCGGCAGCGTTGTTCCCGACGCACAAGGAACCGGAAGCGCCCATGGCTGGGCTTTGGCTGTATTTTTCCTGCTTCGAGGAGGCACATCGCTTGATTGACGATCCGCGCACGCCCGACGGCGTGTATTGGCACGCCATCCTCCATCGCCAGGAGCCCGACGACGGGAACGCGGCCTATTGGTTCCGCCGCCTCGGCCGGCATCCCGTATTTGACGAGCTGGCCGGGCAATCGCGGAAGATTCTCGCGGATTTCCCCAAAGCCGAATTCCGCGTCGGGCGGTGGGATCCTTTCGCCTTCATCGCGTATTGTGCGCGGGCGCGCCAGCAGCCGGGCACTCCTCAGGAGCAGGTCGCGATGGAAATTCAGCGGGCCGAGTGGCAATTGCTGTTCGACCACTGTGCGAGGCCGCAATGAAAACCGGCGTAATATGGGCAATCCTTCTGCTCGCCGCGGCGGGCGGCGGGGCGTGGCTGCTGATCTCGACGCGCAACCAGCCTCCGGTAGTTTCCTTCGTCAAAGTCAAACGCGAAACGATTACCGACGCGGTTCCTACCAACGGGAAGGTCGAGCCGATCGAGTGGGCGGAAGCGCGCGCGGAACGCGCCGGACCGGTGGAGCAGATCCTGGTGCGTCGCGGAGAGCGCGTGGAAAAGGGAGCCGGGCTTGTGGCGCTCGATGCGAGCCAAGCGAAAGCGGATCAGGCGGCCGCGCAGTCTCGCGTGGCGCAGGCGCGGGCGGAGATCGAGGTGCTCGATAAGGGAGGCCGCGCGGGCGATATCACGGCGATCGCCGGCGACATGGAGCGCGCCAAATTGGATCTCGCGTCGGCGCAGAAAGATTACGATGCTTTGTCGCGCCTGCAAGTAAAGCAAGCGGCGACGGGGTTTGAGGTAGCGCAGGCGAAGGATCGCGTGGACCGCGCGCAGGCGCAGATTCATGCGCTCGAGCAGCGCCGCGCGACTTTAGTCGCTCCACCCGACCGGACTTCGGCGGAGGCGCGGTTGCACGATGCGGAGGCTGCGGTGGCGCTCGCCGAGGAGCGCATTCGGAAGAGCGTAATCCGCGCTCCGATTTCCGGAACCATCTATCAATTCGATCTGAAGCCCGGGGCCTATCTGGCCGCCGGCGACTTGGTCGCCACGCTGGGAGACCTCTCGCGCGTGCGGGTGAAAGTTTTCGTCGATGAACCGGACCTGGGACGCGTGTCCATCGGTATGCCGGTCGCGATCACCTGGGACGCGCTGCCCCGAAAACAATGGAAGGGCACGGTCGATCGGACGCCTACCCAGATTGTTGCTCTGGGCACGCGCCAGGTCGGCGAAGTGCTGTGCCTCATCGACAATCGCGCAGGCGAGTTGCTGCCCGGGACCAACGTGAATGTCGAAATCTTGTCGAAGGTGGTGACCGATGCGCTCACCCTTCCGAAGGAAGCCATCCAACATCAGGACGGCCAAACCGGCGTCTTCGTTCTAAACGGAAAGGCGGTCGCCTGGAAGAAGATCGGGCTGGGAGTCGCGAACACCACGCGTTCGCAAGTAGACGGCATCCAGGAAGGCGGTGCCGTCGCACTGCCGACGGAAAAGCCGCTGAAAGACGGGATGCTGGTGGCCCCCCAATTCCAGTAGATTCCGCGCTATCTGGCCTGCAGCAACTTTTCCAGATGCTTCGCCAGAATATCGACTTCAATGTTGAGCCGCGAGCCCGGTTGCGCGAGTCCCAGCGTCGTGTTCGCGTACGTGTGGGGAATCACCGTCACGCCAACGATCGGGCCGCCGCCGATCGCGCCCTTCTCCAGGGAAGCGATCGTCAGACTGATGCCGTCGATCGTGATCGAACCTTTATGCACCACGTAGCGATCGAGTTCGGCGGGTATGCGAACCTTCAGCCACCAGTTTCCGTCACCCAATGTCTCCATGGAAACCAGTTCGCCGGTCGCATCCACGTGGCCTTGCACGATGTGCCCGGAAAGGCGCGTGACGGGCGTAACCGGGCGTTCGAGATTCACGCGGGAGCCCGCGACGAAGATCGCCAAGATTGGTGCGCGCGAGCGTTTCCGGAGCGAGGTCGGCGGCGAACGAATCCGCGGTGAGCGCCAGCGCTGTCAGGCAAACACCATTGACCGCGATGCTCGCTCCCTCGCGCGCGTCTCCGAGCACCGTCCGGCATTGCACCCTGAGGCGGGCTCCGGCAGCATACGGATCGAGACCCGCGACCGTGCCGAGTTCCTCAATAATCCCCGTGAACATTTTTCTCCGGCAAAGATTCTTTCAGCCAAGTCCCTTTCCGCAGCTCTTCCTTCTGCAGCCAGGCTTCCACGGCGAATTCACTGGACGTGATCTGATGCAGCTCGACGCGCTCGAACAAAATCGCGTCGGCGCGGCGGCGGCGTCCGGTCCCGCCGGCTACGGGAATGGAATGCGTTCCTCCCAGAATCTTGGGCGCGTAGTAAAAATAAATCTTGTCGGCGACGCCGGATTCCAGCGCCGTCCAATTGACGCGGCTTCCGGCTTCGATCATCAGCGAAAGATATTTCTCGCTCGCCAGCAGTGCAGTGACTGCGCCCAGATCCGCCCGGCCGTCCGCCCCTTCCAAAACTTCGACGCGCACTCCTTTGTCTTCCAGGCGTCTGCGTCGTTCGGAAGACGCAGCCGAAGTAGTAATCACGAGCACATCGCCGCGGCAGGACATCACCATGCGCGACTCGAGGCTCAAGCGCAGCAGCGAATCGAGCACAATCCGCAACAGCGGACGGCTCCGCTCCTCGCCGGTTCGATCGGTCAGCAGGCAATCATCAGCGAGCACCGTGCCGATTCCGGTGAGGATCGCGTCGGAGCGATGGCGCAGGGTTTGCACGTGCGCGCGCGCTTCTTCGCTGGTGATCCAGCCGGGCGTGAAGCCGGGCGCGCCGTCATCGGGTGCGGCGATCTTGCCATCGAGCGTCAGCGCGGCCTTCACCGTCACCAGCGGCCGCCCGGTCTTCATGAAGTGCACGAAGGCGCCGTTCAACGCCGCGGCTCGCGCCGAGTATGCCTGATCGATTTCCACTTCCAGGCCCGCTTGGATGAGCTTCGCGAAACCGCGTCCGGAAACCTCCGGGTTCGGGTCCTGCATCGCGGCGACCACTTTGCGGATTCCCGCCGCGATCAGCGCATCCGCGCAGGGAGGCGTACGCCCCCGGTGCGAACACGGCTCGAGCGTCAGGTATAACGTCGCGCCGCGCGCCCGCTCGCCGGCGTCTTCGAGCGCCAGAATCTCCGCGTGCTTGACGCCGGACCACGTGTGAAATCCGCGCCCCACGACCACGCCATCCTTGACGAGCACCGCTCCGACGGCCGGATTCGGACTGACGCGTCCGACGCCGCGTTCCGCCAGCTCCAGGGCTTCTTCCAGATGCGGATTCATTCGTCGAACAGCGATCCAACGAAGGCCGCGGGATCGAACGGCAACAGATCGTCGAGCTGCTCGCCGACACCCACGTAGCGAATGGGCAGATTGAGCTCGCGCGAAATCGCGATCACCACGCCGCCCTTGGCCGTGCCGTCGAGCTTGGTGAGAATGATCCCCGTCACCGCACTCGTCTCCGTAAATTTGCGAGCCTGCTCCAGCCCGTTCTGCCCGGTCGTGGCTTCGATCACCAGCAGGACCTCGTGCGGGGCCGAGGGAATCACGCGCGCCACGGTACGGCGCATCTTTTCGAGCTCGGCCATCAGGTTGGTTTTGGTGTGCAGCCGGCCCGCGGTATCGACGATGACGTAATCGACTTTGCGCGCTTTGGCGGCCTGCACAGCGTCAAATGCGACCGCGCTGGGATCGGCGCCGGCCTGCTGCTTGATCAGATCGGCGCCGGTACGCTGCGCCCACACTTCCAATTGTTCGATCGCCGCGGCGCGGAAAGTATCGGCGGCGCACAGCAGGACACTCTTGCCTTCGGATTGCAAGCGGCGGGTCAGCTTGCCGATGGACGTCGTCTTCCCCGCCCCGTTCACGCCGACGACCAGAATCACGTGAGGAGGTTCGGCGGCCACCGGAACAGGTTTCTCGGTTGCTTCTAGAATTTCGAGGAGATGCTCCTTGATTGCCGTTTTCAACTGGGCCGCATCGGCAAGCTGGTGGCGGTCCACCTGCTGGCGGATGCGCTCCAGAACTTCGGAGGTCGTACGCGCTCCGATGTCAGCGGTAATGAGGGCGAATTCCAGCTCTTCGAGAACATCCGCGTCGATTTCCTTGCGCCCGCTGATCGCCTCATCGAGCTTTTCCATCAACCCGGAACGCGTTTTTTGAATGCCGGCTTTCAACCGGTCGAGCAGACTGATGCCGCTCGGGGCAGGCGCTTCTTCCGGAGTCGAACCAAATAAGGACTGGATCATGGGAAATTCAATTTTTAGTGTAGCAATGCGCATCGAACCAGCCGTTGCGCCACGGACCCGGAACCCCTCACAATAGAACTTTCCCATGAGCTCAGCAAATCCCAAGCCCCTGGTCGGAATCGTGATGGGCAGCAAGTCCGACTGGGAAACGATGCGCCATACCAGCGAGACCCTCGCGAAGTTCGGTATCGCACATGAGAGCAAAGTTCTTTCCGCGCACCGCACTCCGCACGCTGCCACCGAATACGCTTCCGGCGCGCTCGGACGCGGCATGCAGGTGATGATCGCGGCGGCGGGAGGCGCGGCCCATCTCGCCGGCGTCATATCCGCTCATACGCTGTTGCCGGTGCTCGGCGTCCCCATGGAAAGCCACGCCCTGAAGGGAATGGATTCGCTGTTATCCACGGTGCAAATGCCTGCCGGAATTCCGGTCGGCACGCTGGCGATCGGCAAGCCCGGAGCCATCAACGCCGCGCTGCTGGCCGTCGCCATCCTGGCTTTGCAGCATCCGGATTTGCGTGAAAAGCTCGAATCCTTTCGGGCCGAGCAGACCGCTAAAGTGCTCAGCGAAACTCTCTGACGAAGGAAAAGCCCGCGAAGCGTACCGCACGAGTTTAGGGCGTGTCGCCCCAAACCCTCGCTCTATAATGAAGAATGGACCAGACGATCGAGGCGGGCCCTGTCGGCGAGACTGTGAAGAATTGGCTGCGCGCGGCGACGTCGGTCGTTGTTCTGACCGGTGCGGGAATTTCAGCCGAGAGCGGCATTCCGACGTTTCGCGGTCCGGGCGGCGTTTGGAAGACGTATCGGGCGGAACAACTTGCCACCCCTGAGGGGTTCGCACACGATCCGAAACTAGTTTGGGATTGGTACGACTGGCGACGCAGCGTGATCGCCGAAGCGCAGCCGAATGCGGGCCATCGGGCGCTCGCCGAGATCGAGCGGCGCGTCGAGCGGTTCAGCCTGATCACTCAGAACGTCGACGGACTACACGATCGCGCTGGGAATGTGAGCGTTTTAAAGGTTCACGGCGATATTTGGACCCTGCGCTGCACCCTCTGTGGGCACGAGCGCCGCGACCTGCATCCGCGCCTGGAAGAGATTCCACCGCATTGTTCGTGTGGAGGGATGGAACGCCCCGGGGTGGTGTGGTTCGGCGAAAGCCTTCCCGAAGCCGTCTGGGACCAGGCGGTTTCTTCGACGCGCGAAGCGGATTTGTTCTTTGTGATTGGGACATCCGCGGTGGTCCATCCGGCTGCCGGGCTGGTATATTTGGCCAAGTCCTCGGGCGCGAAAGTGGTCGAGATCAATGTCGACGACACGCCGGTCTCCTCGACGGTCGATGTTTGCTGGCGGGCCTCCGCGGCCAAGGCGCTGCCGGCATTGTTATGAAAAGTTTTGCAACCAGTAAACTTGAACGCGGACACATCCACCTATGACGGTTTGCTATATCGACGCATTTTCCGGCATCAGCGGCGATATGACGGTCGGCGCGCTGCTCGACGCGGGCGCCCCCGCCGAGGCCCTGATCGACGCCCTGCTGAGTCTGGACACGGGCGCTCGCTATGAGGTGGAGAAGACACGCCGCGGCGGAATGACGGCCTCGAAATTCCGTGTGATTCTGCCGGAGATTCCCTCCGGCGCACACGCTCATTCGCATCGTCATCTGAAACACATCCTCGCCATGATCGATAAGGCTCCGATTTCGGATCGCGCCAAGGCCGATTCGTCGCGGGTCTTTCAACGGCTTGGCGACGCGGAAGCCCGCGTCCATGGCGTGCCCGTGGAGAAGGTTCACTTCCACGAAGTGGGAGCGGCGGATTCGATCGCGGATATCGTCGGCGCCTGCGTCGCGCTCGATCTTCTCGGCATTCAGAATATTTGTACTTCGGCGATCAACGTCGGCAGCGGAACCGTCAACACCGAACACGGCGTGCTTCCCGTTCCGGCTCCGGCCACGGCCGAGCTACTCGTCGGGAAGCCGATTTACTCGCGCGGACCGGCGGTGGAATTGACCACGCCGACGGGCGCCGCACTGGCGGCGGCACTTTCTTCGAGCTTCGGTCCCGCGCCGGCGATGCACATCAAAAGCATCGGATACGGAGCGGGCGATCATGATTTTAAAGAGCAGCCGAACGTTTTGCGCGTTATGATCGGCGAGACCTCGGGCGCCGCGGAAGCCACGCTGGTGAGTGTGCTCGAAGCGAACATCGACGATTCGAGCCCCCAAGTGCTCGGCTACACATTGGAGCGTCTTTTGGAAGCGGGCGCGTTGGACGCTTCGATCTCGCCGCTGCAGATGAAGAAGAATCGCCCTGGCGCGCTGCTGCGCGTCATCGCGAAGCCGGAGGACCAGGAGAGACTCGCGCAGATCGTTTTCGCTGAGACGTCCACGCTCGGCTTGCGGGTCTATGCCGCCGAGCGCCGCGTGCAGCAGCGGCAGGTGGTCGAAGTCGAAACGTCCTTTGGCAGGGTTCGAGGGAAGGTCTCGGGGCACGGCAGCTTTGCTCCCGAATACGACGATTGCAAGGCGATCGCGGCCCGCACGGGAACGCCTCTGCGGGTGATTCTCGCGGCCGCGGCCGCGGCTTACGCCCAAACGAACGCCAGATCATAATCGCCAGACAGAACGCCTTGCACCTGCTAGAAAGGAATGGAAAGCGAAACGATGAAATACTACTTGACGACGCCGATCTATTACGTGAACGCCGCGCCCCATATCGGGCATGCCTACACCACCATCGCTGCCGACACCATTCGCCGTCTGAAAATGATGCAGGGCTACGACGCGGTGCTCACGACGGGCACGGACGAGCACGGGCAAAAGATCGAGCGCGCGGCCGCCGCGGCGGGGAAATCGCCGAAGGAATTCACGGATGTCATTTCGCGGGAATTCAGCCGGCAATGGTCGGAGCTCGGACTGCACATCGACCGCTTCCAGAGGACCACGAGCAAAGCCCATGCGGCCGTGGTGCAGGATTTGTTTCAGCGGTGCCTGGCGAACGGGCATGTCTACAAAGGAACGTACACCGGCCAGTATTGCGTGTCCGACGAGCTCTACGTCACCGACGCAAAGCCCGGCGATCCGTGCCCCGATTGCGGACGAACCACCGAGACGGTGACCGAAGAGAACTACTATTTCCGTCTCTCGAAGTTTCAGGACCGCTTGCTGGACCTTTACGAATCGCAGCCGGACTTCATTCTTCCCGAGACGCGCCGCAATGAGGTGCTGGCCTTCGTGAAGGGAGGGTTGCAGGATCTTTCCATCAGCCGCACGACGATCAAATGGGGTATTCCCGTCCCCGGCGACGAGAAACACGTCTTCTACGTGTGGTTCGACGCGCTCACGACCTATATGAGCGCCGTGCACGACGAGAAAATTCACGGCGAATCCTTGTGGCCGGCCGATCTGCACCTGATCGGGAAAGAAATCGTGCGCTTCCACGCCGTTTATTGGCCGGCGTTTCTGATGGCTGCCGGATTGCCGCTGCCCAAGCGCATTTTTGCGCACGGGTGGCTGCTGTTCGAAAACGACAAGATGAGCAAGTCGCGCGGCAACATCGTGCGGGCGACGCCGATCCGGAAAGTTCTGGGCGTGGACGCTCTGCGCTATTTCCTCCTGCGCGAAGTCGTGTTCGGTCAGGATGGGGCCTTCAGCTACGATGCGCTGGTGGGGCGCTACAATTCGGATCTCGCGAACGGACTCGGCAATCTGGCAAGCCGTACGATGGCGATGATCGCCCAGTATCGCGACGGGATCATCCCGGAAGGCGCCAGCAACCAGCAAATCGCGCAGATCGCGACCGTCACTACGGAAGAAGCGCTCGAGGCCTACGAGCGCTTCGAGTTTTCGAAAGCGCTCGAATGCATCTGGATATTGATCGCCGCGGTGGATAAGTTCATCGTGGAGCAGGCGCCGTGGAGGCTGGCGAAAGACCCTGCGGCAAAAGATCGCCTCGATGAGACGCTATACACGGCCGCGGAAGCGTTGCGCATCGCGACCGCGCTGCTTTCGCCCGTGCTGCCGGAATCGACGGCGAAGATCTGGGCGCAGCTTGGGTGCGAGAAACCCCTGGACGAATTCAGAACGGCGGAGCTGCGGTGGGGACATCTTCCCAGCGGCCAGCATCTGGGGACCACGGGCGCGATATTCCCGCGCGCCGATGCCAAGATCGCGATTCCTAAAATGCAGGAACTGGAGACGGCGGAAGTGGCTCGTCAGATGGAAATCCTCGGCAAGAAGCCGGAATCAATCGGTGAGCCGGCTGCCGCTGCGAAGCCGTCGACAACCGGGCAAATCACCATCGATGATTTCGTTAAGGTTGACTTGCGGGTCGGCATCGTCAAGGATGCGACTCCCGTGAAGGGCGCCGGCAAGCTGCTCCATTTGCACGTGGACATCGGCGAGCCGGAGCCGCGCAGCATTGTCGCCGGCATTGCGCTCGCCTACAAGCCCGAAGAGTTAATCGGCCGCAAAGTGGTCATCGTGGCGAATCTGGCGCCTCGCAAACTGCGCGGGCTGGTATCACAAGGGATGATCGTGGCGGCGTCAAGAGAGGGAGATATTCCAGTGCTGGCGAGTTTTCTCGAAGATGTGCCGATCGGCGCGCGCCTTAAGTAGATCGTGAGACTGATCGATTCCCATTGTCATCTCGACAGCGAGCAATTCAATGACGACCGCGAGGCGGTCATCGAGCGCGCTTTGGCGGCCGGTGTAGAGCGTATGCTCACCATCGGCTCCGGCGACGGCCCGCCCGACGTCGAGGTGGCGATTCGTCTCGCCGACCGTTATCCGATGCTCTGCGCGTCCATCGGAGTGCATCCGTACGATGCGTCGAAGGCAACGGCGGAGACCTATCGGAGATTTGCGGATCTGGCGATGCATCCGAAAGTCGTGGCCGTCGGCGAAATCGGGCTGGATTACCATTACGACCATTCACCCCGCGAGGTCCAACGTGACGTCTTCGCCGAGCAAATGCGCATCGCAGCCGGCGCGCGCAAGCCCGTCATCATTCATACGCGCGAGGCTTGGAGCGACACCATGGCACTCGTCCGCCAGCACTGGAACCCTGCTTATGGCGGCGTAATTCACTGCTTCACCGAAGGGCCCGCGGAGGCGCTTGAGGCGCTGGATCTGGGATTTCACATCAGCTTCGCGGGCATCGTGACGTTTCCCAAGTCGGCCGGCGTTCAGGAAGCCGCGCGGATGGTTCCCACTGATCGGCTCCTCATCGAGACCGATGCGCCGTTCCTCGCGCCGGTGCCGTATCGCGGCAAGCGCAACGAACCGGCGTTCGTAGTGCAGACCGCTCGCAGGGTCGCGGAACTGCGTGGCGTCGGCGCGCAGGAAATCGCGGCAATCACGGTCGCAAACTTCGAACGCCTATTTCCGGCCGGCGAACGATGACGATCCCGTTACGATAAACTGGGAAATCCTCATGGCATTCGGCAAGATCGGCCAAACGCTTTCGGCTCTTGAAATCTTTGACTTGGTGCGCACCGACCTGGCGAAGGTGGAACGCGAAATCGGTCTCGAATCGATTTCGGCGGTCGAAGCCGTCAACTATATCAATCAGTACCTGCAATCGGGCGGCGGCAAGCGTCTGCGGCCGATCCTCGTTCTGCTTTCCGGACGCCTCCTGGGCGATGCAAACGATACGCTGATTCGCATGGCCGCCGTGGTCGAAATGATACACACCGCGACGCTCGTGCACGACGACGTCATCGACCTGGCGAAGACGCGGCGCGGACGGCCGGCCATCAACGTGGTGTGGGGAAACCATACTTCGGTGCTGGCCGGGGATTGGCTGTACATGCAGGCGTTCCAGGTCGCTCTGCGGGAGCGCCAGTTTCCCATTCTCGACGTGTTGATCAACCTGACGCAGATGATGGTGGAAGGCGAGCTGATGCAGCTCGAATCCATTGGCAAGATGATCGCCGAAGACCAGTACATGGAGCTGATCGAGCGCAAGACGGCGAGCCTCTTTTCGGCCTGCGCGCGTCTGGGGGCGATCAGCGCCGGCGCCGAGGAATCCATCGAGACGCGTCTCGGAGAATATGCCTGGAACCTGGGAATCGCGTTCCAATTGGTCGATGACATTCTCGATTTCACGTCGCGCGAAAAGATTCTCGGCAAACCCGTCGGCAACGACCTGCGCGAAGGGAAAGTTACGCTCCCCTTGATCTACGCGCTGGAGTCCGCCGATCCGCAGGAGCGCAAGCTGGTCGAAACGGTTCTGGCCGATGGCAATTACGATCAGGTGCCTTTCGGGAAGATCCTCCAGATCCTAAACCGCCACAACGGCATCGAACGCGCCCAGCAGCTCGCGCAGACGTTTACGGAGAAAGCGCGGACGATTATGACGGAGTTCCCGGAATCACCCTGCCAGAAGGGCTTGATGTCGGTCACCGAACTGGTGACCGCGCGCGACCGCTGAGTTCACCTGGGAGCGTGTTGAAAAAGGGGACAGACCGCTCTGTCCACTCCCACGCTCGAACGTGAAATCATAAGTTTTACGAGTAGGGACAGAGTAGTCTGTCCCCTTTTTCAACATCCTCCTAATCGCGATAGAGTCCGCGGTCGTGAATATATTCCGCGATCGCGGGCGGAACTTCCGGCGGCACCTCGCCGCGCGCGAGCAGCCTTCGAATTTCCGATGAAGACACGGGCAGCGCGACGTCGTCCAGGCGATGCACGATCGCGCCCGGCGGCGGGTTGATCAAGTGGCCGGGCCGGGCGACTACGATGAACTCGACGGCTGCAATCACATCCCGCCAGCGGTGCCAGGTTTTGATTTCGGCAAACGCATCCGAGCCGATGATGAAGAACAGCGGTGCGGGGTCGAGCGCCTTCAGGCGTTCGATGGTGTGGATCGAATAGCTCTTCTCGGCGCCTTCCTCCAGGCGCGACGGGACAAAGCGAGAGTCGGCGGCACAGGCGATTTCCACCATGCGGTAGCGATCCTCATAGGGAGTAGCGGCCTCCTTGTGCGGAGGGCGGCCCGCGGGGATGAACAACACCCGGTCGAGGCCCAGGCGGTCCGCCGCAAGGCGCGCCATGGCAAGATGCGCCGAATGGATCGGATTGAACGTGCCGCCGAAAATAGCGGTCTTCATGCGAGCAGCCGCAACAGCGCCTCTTCGTTTTCGATTTCGATTCCGATTCGCAGCCAGTAGAGCTTCAGTGGCGCGACCAAACCGGCAGCGTTTTCAAACAAATTAAGAAAGTCCTTTTCCGTGGTTACCAGCGCTTCCGCGCCCGCAGTCGCGGCCTGCTGCGCCAATCGCCGCAGCTCAGCCGGCCGGTAAGAATGATGATCGCCAAACACCCAGTGAAACGCGACGTCCAACCCTGAACCTTCCAGTGTCTTCCAGAATGACCGCGGATTGCCAAGCCCGCAAAAGGCGGCCACTCGCTTGAGGCCCGGTTCACCCGCGGGACGCGCCTCGCCCGTGGCGGCATCGATCCATTCCAAGGGGCGTATCCACGATCGGAAAATGGGCGCTTCCGTGTTGTACGGGCGCAGCAACATTTCGAGGCCCGTGATCGGCACGCCGGGCTCCGAACGTGTGACGATCAGAATCGTCGCCCGCCGCAAGGCTTCCGCCGGCTCGCGACACACGCCCAATGGAAATACGCCGCCGCCGAATGGATCCAGAGCGTCGATAAGCACGAGGTCGTGTCTGCGGGCCAGCTTTTCATGCTGGAACCCATCGTCCAGCAGGAAAACGTCCGGCCGAAACTCCCGCTCCATGCGGACTCCCACGGCATAACGATTCTTGCCGATACCCACATGGGCTTCGCCGCCGCGCAGAAAGATTTGCGCTTCGTCGCCGGTGAGCGCCGAAGGCGCGGGGTGGCCGCGCTCCAGGATCACGATGGAATCGGGCGATCTGCGCCGATAGCCGCGCGTGAGGATCGCGGGGTTGTGCCCAGCCTGGCGAAGGCGCTTTGCCAGATGCGCCACCATCGGGGATTTCCCGACGCCGCCCATGGTCAGGCCGCCGACGCTGATCACGGGTGTTTGCAATTCCCGCCGCAGTGCCCGGGACCTGGTCGCGTCGATCGCACGGCCCGCCCGCCACAGCAGGCTCAATGGGCCTAAGAAAATCTGTCTGAGAAGACTGTGCGGAGGGTCAACCACGCCGAGAGCGTAGGCGTTCCAGATTTCCCCCGCGATCCGCTCGGTGATACCGCGTTTCGCCTTAACGAGTGCCCTGCCTCGGGCTCCGATGCACTCACGTTGCGCGGAGTCGTCGAGCAACGCCTGAACCGCCGTGGCGAGTTCGGTGGCGTGTTGGATTCTCTTCCATGCCCCGCCTTGTTGGAATTCGCGCGCCATCTCCGCGAAATTCTCCATATGCGGTCCCGCGATCACCGGTTTGCCGAAGTAGGCGGGTTCCAGAATGTTATGACCTCCGCGCGCGGCGAGCGTTCCTCCCATGAAGACGACGTCCGCGCAAGCATACAGCGAGGCAAGCTCTCCCATCGAATCCAGCAACAACGCTCCGGGCAACTCCAGCTTTCTTGTGGACGAGCTTTTTAGCGACGAACGGCGAACGAAAGGAATGGCGGCCTGCGCCAGCTTCGCCGCGACAACCTCGAACCGCTCGGGCTTGCGCGGAACCACAATCAACAGCAGACTCTTCGGAATCGACGCTGACTCCGCTCCTGGCCGGGAGATTTCCTGGAAGGCGGCGATGACGGCATCGTCCTCGTCGACGTCGCTGCCCGTGCCAGGAGCCGCCGCGGGGGCCATGGTACTCGCCGCGATCCACACTTGTGCCGGCTTCACGGCGTCGAGAAACATGGCGACTTCCGAGGCGATTCCGGCGGCGGGCGGGACGAAGTCATACTTGAGGTTCCCGGCGGCGCGCACTTTTTCAGGAGGCGCTCCCGCAAGGACGTAGCGTCGCGCGTCCTCTTCCGACTGCGCGAGGATCGCGTCCGGCCAGCACAGCACATGGCAAAAAAAACCGCGCCACCTCCGGTAACGCGGCATCGCGCGGTCTGAAAGGCGTCCGTTGACGACGAGCAACGCCGCCCCTGCGCGTTTGGATTCGCGATAAAGGTTCGGCCAGATCTCTGTCTCCAGAACCACGACCAACGCCGGGCGCAAGGTTCTCAGGACGCGCCGCACCACGGAGCGATAATCGAGCGGAGCGAAAAACACGCCGTCGACCAGCGGAGCCAGTTTTTCATCCGCCATTTCGCGGCCCGCGAGCGTCGTTGTCGAAAGGAACAAGGGAACGGCAGGGTGCTGGGATTTTAAACGCCGGACTAACTCAAGGGAGGACAGGACCTCGCCTACGGAGACCGCGTGTAACCAGATAGATCCGCCCGGCGTCGAGTCACATGAGGGGGGCAGAAAGCCGAGCCGCTCTCCAAGGCCCGAGAAATACCTGCGGTCCCTGATTCCCCTGTAGAGTAAATAGAGGAGTACCAGCGGCGAGAGGACGGCTTCGAGGAGCTGGTAAAGGAAGTAGATGAGGCGATTCGCTTTAATTCTTTTGAGTATAGCGGTGTTGGGATTGGCCGTGGCGGCGGCCGCCGACAAGGAAAAACCGCGCTTCGCCCCAGGCCGCGCGGAAACCTACGCCGCTCATCAAACGCTCGACAAGATCACCATAGCGGCGGTTCCGTTCGTGGCCGAGGATCAAGTCCACCTCGCTTTCGACAAGATCAATCCCAACAAATACGGCGTGCTTCCCGTGCTGGTTGTGATGGATAACGGAACGGGCAAGACCCTGCGCCTCGAAATGAAGGCGGAATTCGTGACCGCCGATGGAATGCACCTCGACGCGACACCCGCCGACGACGTGATTTATATCGATGGAGTACACAAGCCGCCGAAGATTTTTGATCCTAATCCCATCGCGGTGGCCTTTCCCAAACGCGATAAAAAGGGTCCGCTGAATGTTTGGGAGATTCCGGGACGGGCGTTTACGGCGAAGCTGCTCCCTCCCGGAGAATCGGCCAATGGGTTTTTCTATTTCCAAACCGCGAACGAGCCGGGCGCGCACATCTACCTGACGGGCGTGAAGGACGCCGCGAGCGGCAAGGACTATTTCTACTTCGAAGTGCCGTTCGAGAAATAGCCCGGCGAGGGCGTCGTTCGCCGAGTTGGGAGTCGTGCCTCACGGAGAAATGGCCCCAAGCTGACGCATGGGGCTTCGGGCTATTCGTGCCGCACCAACGCCGCCGACAGCAGACTAGAGATAATTAACGATCGCCGCGAACGAGGCGGGGTTCAGGCTCGCGCCGCCCACCAGTGCGCCGTCGATATCCGGCTGGGCCATCAGTCCGCGAACGTTGTCTGGCTTGACGCTGCCGCCATACAGGATACGGCATGCGGCAGCCGCGCCGGCTCCGAAGTGCGCTTCGATTTTCGATCGCAGGAACACATGCGCCGCTTCCGCCATTTCCGGGGTCGCCGTCTTCCCTGTCCCAATCGCCCAGACCGGTTCGTAGGCGATCACGATGCGAGCAAACTGCTGGGCGTCGAGCCCCTGGATGCCGCCCTCGAATTGTCGTCCGCAGACCGCCTCGGTAGCGCCCGCCTCGCGTTCTTCCAGACGCTCGCCGACGCACACGATGGGTGTCAAGCCCGCTTCGAGCGCGGCTACCGTTTTCTTGAATACGGTCTCGTCCGTTTCGCCGAAGTACTGACGCCGCTCGCTATGTCCGATGATCACCCAGCGGCAGCCGATCGCGGCCAGCATGGGCGCGGAGACTTCGCCCGTGTAAGCGCCCTCCTGCAGCCAGAAAACGTCCTGCGCTCCGATGCCGATGGAGGTCGATCGCGCCGCCTCAACGGCTGCGGGAAGATCCACGAAGGGCGCGCAAATGACGATCTCGGCGTGGGTGGACTTGGCAACCGCCGGAGAGAATTGTGCAAAGAAGTCCGAAGTTTGAGCGGCCGTCTTGTACATCTTCCAATTGCCGGCCATGACGGGGGTACGCATGCTTTAGGATATCAAGCCGCTCGGGATGCCCTATGCCGTTCCTTCGACGCGGCGATTCCGCTTATGCCAATATTGGCATGTACCGGCGCATGAAGAAAATGGGTGGCTCGCCGATTCCCGCTCGTGCGTGAAGTCCTTCCGGATGAAAGATGCCGAAAAGAAAACTTCTTGAACAAGAACCGAGTTCGGAAAACGTGTTCGCGGACCTCGGCCTGGACCCCGCCCCGAATGTGACAAACTGCCCCTTAGATGAGATCGATGCCCCAGCGAGCGATGTCTAAACTGTCACTAGTTTTTTTGTCTCAACCAAGGGGTTCAGTCCACGGTCCCGCGTTCCCCGCCGAGTACTGGCCGCTTTTATCTTCTAGGTTCGCGAACAAACCCGCCACTGCTTGCCAAGCTAGCTAGTTTGCCTCTCATCCCCATGACAATTGCTGGCCAAGTTAGCATCGCCATCAAGCTGAAGACCATCAATAGTCCAAATCGCGATCTTTCCGCTTCCAGCCTGGTCGAGGAATCGATTGCTAGGAGTTCGTAAAGATGTCTAACTGCCCCACCCCGCCCTACAAGGAGTGCGGAAACAATCGAGGCTTCGAAAACCGCCAAAGTCCCAAGACACCAGGTTCCAATACCGATGGCCCGACCACCGCTGGACGCGCCGCCGGCAGCGCGGACCATGCGCATGCCGAGCAGTGTGGCGATAAAGAGCAGCGATTCTATAATCCATGTGATAACTCGAGATTCAACAAAGAACTTCGGCTGCAAGTACCCTACCATGTGCATAACGATTAGACAAATCGCTACCAAGGGGCACCCCAACCGCCAAATCCAGTAAGGCGTATTGTACATAATCAATCTGTCCTAGGTGGGACAGTACACTCAATCACCGTATAATTGCTCGCCGAGGAACTGTGTTTGAGTGTACTATCCCGGGTTTCGCCCTCCGTCTGTCCCTGTTTTCCTGTAGCGTCTCCCTCACGGTGACTCGCAGAAATATCCGACGCAATCTTGCGAGGCAACAGAGCTTCCCGTTTTCATGAGCCCTGCACATCGATTGAGGAAGAAAAACGGCGAAATCAAGGAGTCACTTGAGATGCAAAATGTCCCCGTCGTCTCCGTTCCTTTCACCTTCTCCTTTGTCTTCAGGGGTGTATCCTTCGCCCCCTTTCGGCCCGGCCAGCCGCTCTGCAACTCGAAGTATTCCAAGAATTATTGAAATATCTGCCATTACTAAGACTGCTAACTCAATAGTGGGAATCCATCGGTCGGGCCAATGCCAAAAGACAATCAATGGTACATGCAGGGCCAGCACGAGAGCCATCACTATCCAAAACCAGACCCGCGTTCTCAACTCCCAACGTATTTTGGCGGCAAATAAGATTCCCCCTAAACAGCAACTAAGCGTTAGGCCCATATCTGGCAAGTCCAGAAATATGAAAAGTAGATATACGGCCAGCAAACATGGAGCGATAATCAGGCCAAACGTCGTGAAATTCTTTTTTGGTTCCATTGTCAGTTACTGCTAGCGCCCAGCATCATAGGGGAGCCAGCAGACCCGCCGTAGGCCCGCTCGGAGACCCTACGCCCGAGGTGCCGTTTTTACAGTGGAAGGCCGGGACAGACGGAGATTTCTCGGATTCTTGGGCGACCATTACGCCAGCCGCAGCGACGCGTATTCTTTGATCAACTTGAAATCCGTCCGCAGCGGACGGATATTTTCGCCGCGCTGATCGATGCGCGATTCCTCGATCACACCATACTTATCCGCGGCCATCTGCAGATATTCGACTTTCGCGGGATCGATGCCCATAATGCGGCAGCAGGTGGCGTCGACAGCCGGCAGGTTCGCCCCCATCACCATGACACCCACCTTTTTTGGCGTGCCCTGAATCGGGCCGTTCCCTTCCATGCCGACAATCCCGTCGACGATGGCGAAGCTCTTCGCTCCGAACAAACGCGTCAGTTCGACGATGGACCTCGGAATCCCGATGAAATGCAGCTCGTTCTTGGGCCATCCATAAATGGAGCCGGGGACCAGACCGAAGTAGTTCTTCATGGAAAGCGTAGCGCCGGCCCAATGATGCGTTTTCATCTTCGCGAGCGAAACAATTAAATCAGCACCCAGGACGCTGTTGGGAAAATAGAAGTCGGGACGGTCCGCGAAATTCCGAATGCGGGTGACGTCGTCGCGATTCAGGTCGACAAATACGGAATCGAACTTGGGAATTTCCGTGCGGTAGCGCGTCAGCTCGGCCATGGCGTAGGTGTCGCGGCGGTGCCCCGGTCCTTCGCCGATCTTCACGTCCGCCGCGCCCAACGACCGGAATACCTCAAGCGCCGTGGCCACCACCGCGACATCCGTATTGATGCAGGTGTTGGGATCGAATTCGACAAAATTCGGCTTGAGCAACACGGATTTCCCGCGCACGTCGAGACCGCATTCCCGGATGCCTTCGCGCATGCGGCCCGCGAGATCATGCGTGTACGATTCCGCCTTTACAACGACAACCGGCGAGGATCTGCGGCCGGCGAAAGGGAGCGGCGCGGGCTTCGCCTCCTTTTCGGAGCCACCCTGAAAACCTGCAAACCCGGCGATGGCCGCGGCCGCCGCGATCGAAATAAATTCCCTGCGATTTGCGTGCGTGCTCACGTCTTCTTTCGCGTGGTCGTTCGCGTCGTTATTCACATCGTTACCCGGTTCGTTACTCACGCGGCTGCTCCCGTGCGCATAAATCTCCAATTGCCTTCCGGAGCGGAAAGCGCTTCCACCGCCGTAATCATGATGTCGCGCGAGGGGTCGCCCGTGACATTGGCTGTGATGCCGGGGGCTGTGTAGTCGGGTGGATTCATTCCGTGCAAACGCATCGCAACCACCAGCCACGCGCGCGCCAAAGGCGACGGCGTGTCGCGCATCATGCGCCAGGAGAGATCGAAGGCGCTCTTCAAGTCGTTTTTATTCTGCAGACCCAGCAACGCAAGAGCCGTGGTCTCCGGATAGGAGGGCAGATCGACGCCAAGAGCAGCGGGACTGCCGTAGTTCCAACCGCCGTCGCGCGAGCGGACCCCCATCAACTCCGCTTCGCCCATGCGGACGCGGTCATTCAAGTCCGAACTGGGCCACTTCCAGGCAACTCTTTTCAGCGCGACCAGCGCGTGCGCCGTGGGTTCCACCCATCCGGAGGTATCCGGCTTCCAAGGCCAGGCCTTGAGGCTCAGATCGTGCTCGGCGGCCAACAGGCCTACCTTCGACGCGAGAACGTTCACCCAGCGGGACTCCGCGCCCCACGACCCCAGGAGCCAATCGACGCCCTGGCGAGTCTGCGTGCCCCAGTCGTTGCGAGCCATGGCGAGCGTCACGCAAAGCGACGTACCCCAGTTCGAGATGCCGACCTTTTCCGAAGGCTTCCAGCTCCCGTCCGGCAATTGCCAGGTTGAAAGCAGTCTCCAGGCGCGATCTGACGCGGGCTCTCCGAGCAGAGCCATGGCCGCGTAGGCGGTCGGCTCAAGCCACGATTCCTTGCCCGCGAAATATCCCCAGCCGCCGTCCTGATTCTGGGCCTTACGAAGAGCGTCCAGACGCACCTGTAGAGAAGAGTCCACGACCTGAGTACTATCGTCGGAAACCTTTGATAGCGTTAGAGCAATCGTATGGTTATCGATCGAACTGGGACAAAAGTACTATTTACTCCCTAGGTGTTTTCGTCTAGACTAACTCAGGTATTTGTTCAAGGATCGAGCCGATGACTCAATTGCTAATCCAGTACTCCTACCTGCAAGTGCTGGATTTCATGACTACCATGGCATTTCTTGTGAATGGAATTCACGAAGGAAATCCGGTTGTAAACTACGCCATCCGTTACGGTCCGACGCCCCTGAGCGGCTTGTTCCTGGTGAAGCTCGTAGCCGTCGCTCTGGGGATTTATTGCTGGCGTTTCGGCAGAGTGAAACTCCTGGGACGAATCAATGTCCTTTTTGCGCTCGTGGTGACCTGGAATCTGGCGGCCCTCATCATCGGGTCTGTGGCGCGTGGTTAGGCCAGGCCGCGTGGCTCGACGAGCGCCAGCTGCAGTCGGACGTCGTCGATTTCTAACGGGCGGCCAGCGGATAACGCAGCGTTTCCAGAAGCCACCCGCTATTCTCTTTCACGCTTTGCGTAAGCTTCTGGCAGAGTTCCTCGCGCCTTTCGAATAAACGATATCCATCGGACTTCCTCAAGTAACCCTTCGCCTTGGGCTCCTCTTCCAGCAACCTCTCCATGCCGATCTTCTCGGCTCTTTCCTGATATCGCTTCCGGTTTTCAAGCAGCGCCTTCACCAAAAATGGCATCAGCGTCGAATAGTCGGCCTGCATGCTTTCGGTGGCCTGCTGGTAGGTATCCTTGTCGACCTTGCCCCAGGTGACGGCCTCGGCGGGCGGGCACGACGAAAGAGATCCATCCGTCACCGGCGCGGTGACGATCTGCACGTCGAAATTGTAGCCGCGGACGTTGGGGATTCCGAGCACCTGTCCCAGGGCGGGCTCCGGCTGCAGATTGTAGTTCTTGGGGACGCCGCCTCCCAGGATCACCGTACCCAGTTCGTAAGGTTCCTGGTCAAACAGGCCCCAGCGATGATAGGCGCACGCCTCGAACACCTCGGCATGAAGATCCAGCTCGAACTTGTACGAAGGAATGAGGCCGGCCTTCTGCATGGCCCATAGTTTCATGGAATTCAGAAAGACACTGCCATCTCCGGGGGCGCCGACGAACACCGGCAGAGCCATGCGATGGCAGGTGGCCAGAAGTCCCGGCCGAACGCTGCTGTTGCGCTCCTGCGCGGCGTAGTGCGCACCCAGGCGGTAGCGCATCTCGGTACCGGTCATGGGCCGTTGGAATTCTTCCCCCAAAAGAACCGCGGTCACGAAGCGATCCTGATCCAACAGGACGTCCTCGTCGAAGGCCATGTCGGTGACTCGAATGGTGCGGTCGTCGCGCAGCGCGCCATCGTCGCCCCAGATCGGAACTTCGAAGATGGGGCCGTGGCGGTGCTCGTCCAGGCTCCTGTGGCCGTCGTGATAACAAACCGCATCGGTGGTGCTCAAATACGCCACCCAACCGGTTTCGAGAAAAGGAATCAGCCAGGCCTGGTGCTGGCCCGAAACCGTGACCGGACCCGCAATCGCGAGCGTCAGCGGGCAGCCCCGGCCGATGGCAACGTCAAGGATGGAATAGATCCGGCGCAAGAAGGCTCCGCCGAAGGCCGGGAAACAGTGGGTGATTAATTCGTGCAACGTGTCGCATTCGTCGACGCGCTTCACGTCGACGCGGCGCCTGCCTGATTTCAAGTGAGACGGTTTGGGGTGAGAGTGTGGGTCGTGCATCAAATTTGATCTTACGCCGCCGGAGCGGTGCGCGGAGTACCGCTGCGCAATAAATTCTCGTGAATGTCGCGGCCTATGCCGGCGCATGCCAAAATCAAATATGATTCTGGTACTGTTTCGATCGCGGCTTCGCCCGGAAGCGGGCGCCGACTATCACGAGATGGCCGCCGAGATGCTCGCGACGGCTGAAGGCATGCCCGGATTTATCGATTTCAAATCGTACCGCGCCGACGACGGCGAGAGACTCTCCGTGATTCGGTGGCAGGATTTGTCAACGATGGCCCAATGGCGCGAACATCCGCGCCACAAGATCGCCCAACAGGCTGGACGGGAACGTTGGTATCAGTTCTTCCGGATCGAAGTGGCGGAGGTGACGCGCGAGGCTTCCTTCCACCGGAGCTAGTCCGCCAACAAACCGGGAAGGCGGCTATTCTTTCTTCGCGGCCCCCGCCGGGGGAGCGGCAGCCGGAGCTGCGGTTTGGACGGCCGGGGCACCGGCCGGAGTCGCTGTTTGGACCACCGGCGCATGAAGGTTCTGCGGAATCGCGTCCCGGCGCGAAGTGATGTCGATCAGATCGAACATCAGAAATAGCCCCAGGAAGACAAATCCCGCGATGGCGATCAGCCCGTTCACCGGCTTATCGTGCGCCAGGTGCATGAAAAACAGCGCGACCAGTGTGGCTTTTACCGTGGCGATCGCCAGGGCGATGACGACGTTGCCTTGCCCGAAATCGATATACGAAGCGCCCACGGTCATTACCGTGAGAAATAGCAGCGCGCTCAGATTGATCAGATAGGCGCGGGCTTCCGCCTTCGCGTCGGTGGGGTGTGCGTGATCAGTCGCGTGTCCGTTGTGAGTGCTCATTTGATCAGGTAGTACAGCGGGAAGAGGTAAATCCAGATCATATCGACCAAGTGCCAGAACAAGCCGACCAGGTCGACCGGCGTATAATAATCGCTCGAAAATTCACCGCGTTTGGCGCGAACCGCGAGCCAGCCCAGCAGAATCGCACCGATGACGACGTGCAGTCCGTGCAGGCCTGTCATCATGAAATAAAAGCTGAAGAACGTCGAGTAGCCGTGGCTGCCCACGATCAAATCGCCCTTGTGATGGTAGAAAATGCCCGGCAGAAGGCCTTCTTCGTACTTGTGATTGTACTCGTAGGCCTTAATGCACATGAAGATCGCGGCGCAGCCCACGGTGACCCATAGATAACGGGCAGCTTTCGCGCCCTGATTGGTCTTGGCGGCGAGGACCGCCATCACCATCGTGTAGCTTGAAAACAGCAGCACCACGGTGTTGGTGGCGCCGGCCAGCCGCTGCAAATGCTCGTGGGCTTCGATGAACTCTTGCGGATAGCGGTTCTGCATTAGTCCGAATCCGACGAACAAACCGCCGAACGTCAGGACTTCGGTGACCAGGAACAGCCACATACCAATCTTGCTGGTATCGAACTGCTGCTCCATGGTCGTAAAGTGATGCTGATGGTGATGGTGCGGATCATCCAGCACCTCCCCGCCGCCGTGCGGATCGTTGTGCAGATCTGCGGTCGAGGTGCTCATACGTGGGTCACCTCCCGGTGCCGGTAATCGTAGGGCTCATGCTCCAGCACCGGTTGATGGTGGAAGTTATGCGTAATCGGCGGAGAGTCGGTCTCCCATTCCAGGGTGGTGCCGCCCCACGGATTCGCCGGCGCCTTCGCGCCGAACTTCAGCGACGCGAGGAGATTGAGCGCCATCATGACGAAGGCTACCGCCAGAATCCAGCTCCCAATCGTCGAATACATATGCATGGGAGCGAACTGATCCAGGTAGTTGAAATAGCGGCGCGGCATGCCGCGTCCGCCCATGATGAATTGCGACATGAACGTCACGTTGAAGCCGATAAAGACCAGGATCGCTCCGATGCGTCCCCAGGTTTCGTTATACATTTTGCCGGTCATCTTGGGCCACCAGTAATGCAGGCCTCCGAAGAAGGCGATGGCCGTTCCGCCCATCATCACGTAGTGGAAGTGTGCCACCACCCAATAGGTATCGGTCAGGTGCACGTCGGTCGCGAGCGTCGCGAAAAAGATGCCGGTCAGTCCGCCAATGGTGAACAGCACCAGGAAGTTCAGAGCGTAAAGCATGGGCGTCTCAAAGGAGATATTGCCCTTGTACATCGTAGAGACCCAGTTGAAGACCTTTACGCCAGAGGGAAGCGCGACCAGGAACGTCAGGCCCGAAAAGACCACGTTGGCCAGGTCGGATTCGCCCGCCACGAACATGTGGTGGCCCCACACCAGGAAGCTCAGCAGCGCGAGCGAAATGCTGGAGTAGGCGATCGCGCGATAACCGAAAATCGTCTTGCGGCAGAACGTCGGGACGATTTCACTCATGATCGCCATGCCCGGCAGAATCATGATGTAAACGGCGGGATGCGAGTAAAACCAGAAGAAGTGCTGGAACAGGACGGGATCGCCGCCGATACGCGAGTCGAAGATCCCGATCTGGAAGTTGCGCTCGATCATCAGCAGCACCAGGGTAATCGCGAGCACCGGCGTCGCCAGAATCTGAATGATGGCCGTGGCGTAAATGCCCCAGATAAACAGCGGCATATCGAACCAGCCCATCCCGGGGCGCGCAGCTTGTGCGTAGTCGCGATGAAGTTCAGCCCGGTGAAGATCGAGGAGAAGCCCAGTACGAAAGCCGCCATGAGCATGACCGTCACGTGCGTATTCGTTGTCGTGCTGTAAGGCGTATAGAAGGTCCAGCCGGTGTCGACGCCGCCCATGACCATGGCGGAGATACCCAGCACCGCGCCAATCACCCACAGATAGAAGCTCATCAGATTCAGCCGCGGGAAGGCGACGTCTTTCGCCCCCAGCATCAGAGGCAAGACGAAATTCGCGAGCGACGCCGGAATAGAAGGAATGATGAATAGGAAGACCATCACCACGCCGTGCAGCGTGAAGAAGCGGTTGTACATCTCCGCGTCCACCCAGTGCTTGCCGAAGAGCGTGTGCTGCGGGTTGAGCAGCGCCAGACGGACCAGCAGGGCGAAAGTCCCGCCGATGCCGAAAGCCACGGAGACGGCGACCAGATACATGATCCCGATGCGCTTGTGGTCGACGGTCGTCAGCCAGCTCCAGATGCCGGTAGTCTCGTTCAGGTAGTTCTTTTCCGGCTTGGGATGTTCGCCGGCGGCCGTGCCATGTGTGAGTGTATGTTCCATGCCTCGCACCTCTACTTTAACGACTTGATAAAAGCCATCAAGCCGTTAATTTCATTTTCTCGCAGCAGGCCTTGGAAGGTCGGCATGATCGGATCAAATCCGGCGACGATCTTGGCCTGCGGCAGCATCATCGATTCGCGAACATAGGCCTCGTCCACTAACACCGAGGTCCCATTGTTGAGTTTTACCATGGTGCCCCAGATGCCCTTCCAGGTGGGGCCTTTGCTCGGGCTGCCATCGATCGAATGACAGGTCGAGCAGCCCTTGCGGTCCCACTGAATCTTGCCCCACGCTTCGGGCGTGTAATCCAGATATTCGGTGCCGCCGGTGGCCATCCATTTCTCGTAGTCGGCGGGCGTATCGACGAACACCTTGGCGCGCATATCGGAGTGGCTCTTGCCGCAGTATTCCGCGCAGGTGGCGACGTGCTCGCCGATGGCGCTGTCGTTGGCGTGAAACCATTCCTGCACGAAGCGGCCGGGGACCAGGTCGCGCTTGATGCGCATGTCCGGAATATAGAAATCGTGCAGCACGTCTTCGCTCGACATCACTAACCGGACGTTCTTGTTCACCGGCACGTGAAGTTCGTTGACGCTGCGCGTTCCATCCGGATATTCGAAGGTCCACAGCCACTGCTTGCCCACCACCTGGACTTCCAGGGCCTCGCCCGGAGGAACGGCGAATTTCATGTAGCCGTTCACGCCCCATAAAAAGATGGCGAAACAGATCAGCGTCGGGATCACCGTCCAGATGACTTCGAGCGTCGTATTGTGGGTTTGATGCGGCGTCGCGCGCCCCGGCTTATAGCGATAGCGCCAAGCGAAATACGTCATCGGGGCGATGACGACCAAAAACAACACGACGCTCAGCCAGAACAGGGACATGAACTTGAAGTCGACTTCGTTCGCGTAGCTCGACCCCTGATTCGCCGGCAACAAAAATATGCGAAGCCACTCTTCCATCTAAGCCAGACCTTCCTTTATCGTTGCCATCCTTTTCTTTTCGGCGCGGATCATCCACAGGATGTACCACCCGAGCAACAGCACCGACACCACGCCCCCGGCGCGCATCAAATTCATCGCAAACACGGTATACGTTCCGACCGAGGGATCGTAGTGGTAGCAGAACAGCAAAATTTTTTCGACCGCCATCGTGGTGCGGCCTTCCGACGCTTCGGCCAGCGCGAAACGAATGTCGCGCGGCGAATAACGCACGCCGTACAGATAGCGGGCCATGCGGCCCTCCGGCGTCAGGATCATGATGGCCGCCGGATGCGCGAACTGCTGAATGCGCTCGTCGTAGCGATAGCGAAAGCCCATCATTTCGGCCAAACGCTTCGCGTTGCCGTCCTTATCCACCAGAAAATGCCAGCCCGCGGCGGGACGATCGTAGCTCGCCAGATACAACGCTTTTTTCTTGCGGGCGGTATCGAAATTGTCATTAGGATCGATGCTGATCGTCACGACCTCGAATTCCTTGCCGGGCGTCCAGGGAATGTTCCGCAGGGCCTCCGTCTCGCCGTTGAGCACCAGCGTGCACAACATCGGGCAGGAGTAATACACCAGATTCAGGATGACCGGCTTGCCCTTGTGAAAATACTCGCTCAAGGCGACGGGATAGCCGTTTTCGGCGATGAATTGCAAGCTGAGGTCGACCGGATTGCCCAACTTCTCGACAATCCCTACATTTTCGAGCTGCCGCGGAAGCACGTTGGAGGGCAGTGTTCCCGGCTGCTGCAACTTGTCGAACTTCTGGGCGTATACCGTCACACCACCAACGGTAAGGAGCATCACGAGCGCAAATTGAGGTTGGTACAGCTTCATTTCTTTCTCAATAATATTTAGGCGCCGGCGCGGGCGGCGGATCCACCGGTTTTACGGGAGACGGCTTGGCGGGATAGAACACCTTCCCGGCTTGCGCGTCTTGCAAATTCAACTCCATCGCTTTGTCCAGCGGAATCCGCACCCGGCCGCTATTCTTGTTCAGATCCCCGTACATGTAGTGCGACAAATTCCAAGCATCGCGATTCCGCACATCCTGCAACTGCTCGCTTGGCACGGAAAGAATCTTTTCGTAGACCGCTTTCTGATACAGGTCCTCGAAATATACCTGGATGGAAACGATCACCAGCACCAGCACGGCGAGACTCACGGCCGTAAAAATAAAGATTTTCGCGACTGCGGGATCGCCGCGGTCGAACCCTTCCTTAGGATCGTGCTTCGGAATCGGATGGTCGTACTCTTCGTCCGTGTGACTCATAGCTTCCTCTTACGCGTTCTCGAAATGCAGGCTTTGCTCCAGCCGCAGGTCGCCCACGGGCACGATCTTGTGCTGTTTCAGGCGGGTCCAGAAAACCAGTCCGCACACGCCCACGGTCGTCGCAAGCGTCGCCAGGTCGAGCCAATGTAGCTGCGGACCATTGGGATAATAAACCGGCATCACGACCCAGTAGAGATCGATGTATTCGACCACCAGGCTCCATACCGCCGCGAACGCGAGCAGGCTCAGGCTGCGCTTGGCCGGCCGGCACAACAGCAGGGGAAACGGAATCAGGAACCGCAGGAACGGCATCGCGAGACTGACGATCAACCAACTGCCCACCATGCGGTGGCGGTACCACTGGGTTTCCTCGGGGATGTTCGAATACCAGATGAGGAAGTACTGCGAGAACGCCACGTAGGTGTAGAACGAAGTCATACACAGGAGCCATTTGCCGAGGTCGTGATAATGCTCGATGGTAATCGAGTTTTTCAGGATCCCTGAGCGCCGGAACCCGAGACACAGCAGCGTCACCACCGAGAAAAAGGACAGCCCGCCGCCCGAGAGCGTCACCAGACCGAAGATGGTCGAAAACCAGGTGGGTTCCACCGACATCAGCCAATCGAAGGAGGCCAGCGTGCCGACCGCCACCGCGAGGAACAAACCCGGCGCGCTCCAGCGTGACATGACATGCATCTGCTTAATGGAGCGTTCCGTGTCCTGTTTGGTGGACTGCCGGTAGATGGCGAAGATCCAAAGCGACCAAATCAGGAAGTAGCCGACGCTGCGAAGCAGAAAATTATTAGGGCTGAGATAGCTGGCCTTGGTGGGGCTCGCGGCCACCAACGCCGCATTCGTCCACGGATAAATATAGCGGAGGCCGAAGGCGATGGGGACGAACAGCAGAAGCCCGAACGGCAGCGTCGTCATGATGTTTTCCATGATGCGGCGCATGGTGACGCTCCACGCCGATCCGGTCAGATACTGCACCATCACGAAAAAGAACGCGCCCAGACCGGTGAACGTCGTGAACGCAAACGCGATCAGATAGGAGCGGAAGAAGCGCGCCGGATCGAGCACGTAGCCGGCGAGCGACGCCAGCACGCCGACCAGCACCACGAACACGAGCACGTTGCGCCCGGCCGTCCAGCGGCTGGAATCGATCTGGTAACTGTCACTCTGGTGACTGTCATGGGTGGTCGAATGACTGTGGCTCATATTATTTCAAAGCCGCCCTCTCTTCGGCCGGCACATCTTCGAGCTTGCCGTGCGCGGCGCGCTGCAAGGCGCGCAGGTAAGCAATCACCGCCCAGCGATCCTCGGGCGTCAAGAAATAGTTATACGCCGTCATGGTCCTGCGCCCATGCGAAATCACGTCGAAAATCTCCCCGTCGGCATATTGCACGATGCGGTCTTCGGTAAGATTGGCGGGCTGCCAGGCGGGAACGCGGGTCGGGACAATGCCCCTCCCCATCCCGGATTGATCGTGGCAGGGCGAACAGTACGTGTTGAATTTCGTCTGCCCGTGCTTCAGGACATCCATGGTCAGCGGCACCGGGCTCTTGCCGACGTACATTCCGTTCTCGGCTCCGGTGTTAAACGGCGTGTCCTCGCGCAGACTCCCGCGCGCCACGGTATCCTCGACGGGCCTGCGGCTGACGCGATGATCGGGGAAAACGTTGGACTCTTCCATCTCCGATTGCGCCTTGAATTTCGGCTGGTGCTTCATGTCGTCCCACACCTGCAGCGGCGGATCGCGCTGGATCACCGAACACCCGGATAACAGCGCCGCCAGGGCAATTGCACAGAGGGCCGCCGCGCCCGTCATCGACAAAGGTCTCATCCTTCTACCACCTCGACGACGTCGGCGCCCACGCTGCGCAGGTGCTCGACGCTTTTTTGCGGGTCGAATTTCGGATCTTCCGCCTCGATCACCAGCAGGAAGCGGTCGTCGCTCACGCGATACGCGCTGGGGTGTTTGAAAGAGGGATGATACAGGCGGGGCAAGCCATTCATCGCGAACATCCCAATAAATGCTCCGAACGCCGAGAACAAAACCGTGAGCTCGAAGGTGATGGGAATCGTGTAGCTAAAGTCGAAGAGCGGCTTGCCTCCGATCACCAGCGGATAATCGATCGCGCCCACGTACCAGATCAGAAGTTGCGCGGTCAGGGCACCCGCGGCCGAACACCAGATCACTCTCCAGCCGAGCTTCGAAGGAGGCACCCCGATGGCGTCGTCGATGCCGTGCACCGGAAAGGGCGACATCGCATCGAGCTTGGTATAACCCATCTCCCGGATTTTGCGGCCCGCCGCGACCAGCTCGTCCGGCTCCGAGAATTCGCCCATCACCCCGTAGACCTTGTCGGGTCCGATGCCGATTTTGTCTTTGATCAGGTCCACGTCAAATCTGGGGTTCATTTGGCGACGATCTCCTGCTGTCCCTTGAATTGCTGTTTCTGGACGGCCAGCACGCCTTTGACCTCCGAAATGGCGATCATCGGAAGGAAGCGCGCAAAGATCAGGAAGAGGGTAAGGAACAGCCCGATGGTTCCCAGGAACGTACACATGTCGACCCAGGTGGGATGAAAGAAGCCCCACGAACTGGGCAGAAAGTCGCGCGTCAGGCTGGTGGCGATGATCACAAAGCGTTCGAACCACATGCCGATGTTGGTGGTGATGCTGATGATGAACATCACCCACAAGTTGCGGCGCATGCTCTTAAACCAGTACAGCTGCGGAATAAAAACGTTGCAGGTGTACATCGACCAGGCGGCCCACCAATAGGGACCGAAGGCGCGATTCAGGAAGGTGAAGCGCTCGTAGATGTCGCCGCTATACCAGGCAATGAAGAATTCGCACGCGTAGGCGTAGCCGACGATCGATCCCGTCACCAGGATGATCTTGTTCATGTTCTCCAGATGCTTGATCGTGATCAGTTCCTGCAGGTTAAGCGTCCAGCGGGCAATCAACAGGAGCGTCATCACGCAAGCGAAACCGGAGAAAATGGCGCCAGCGACGAAGTACGGCGGGAAAATCGTGGTGTGCCAGCCGGGAATGACCGACGTGGCGAAGTCGAAGCTCACGATGGAGTGGACGCTGAGCACCAGGGGCGTCGAGATGGCCGCCAGAATGAGGTATGCCTTCTCATAATGGCTCCAGTGCCGCGCCGAACCGCGCCACCCCAGGCTGAAGAGTCCGAACAGCACCTGCTTCAGCTTCGAGGTCGCGCGATCGCGGAGCGTGGCCAGATCCGGGACCAGGCCGGTGAACCAGAACAGCGCCGAAACCGTGAAATACGTCGAGACGGCGAAGACGTCCCAGATCAGCGGACTGCGGAAATTCTGCCAGATATTGAGATCGGTATTGGGAATCGGGAACAGCCAGTAGGCGCGCCACGGACGCCCGGTATGAAACAACGGGAAAATGCCGGCGCACATCACGGCGAACAGCGTCATCGCTTCCGCGGAGCGGTTGATCGAGGTTCTCCATTTCTGGCGGAACAGAAACAAAATCGCGGAGATCAGCGTACCGGCGTGACCGATACCGATCCAGAACACGAAGTTGGTGATATCCCAGGCCCAGCCAATGGGGCGATTGTTGCCCCACACGCCGATGCCGTTCCACACCAGAAACGTCAGCATTGCGCCCAGAAGCACGGTGATGGTGGACGTAATCGAAAGCGTGACCCAGTACTTCGTGGGCGTTTTGAGAACGTCGCCCTCGACGATTTGACTGACTTTTTGGGTCAGATCGTGATAGCTTGGGTGGCCCGCCACCAGCGGCGGGTTGACTTCCATTAATGCCGGATCTTGAATGACTGCGCTCATGCTCCTAGCTCCGGATGGGGATTGCGCAGCTTGGCCAAAAACGTAGTGCGCGGCTTGATGTCAAGCTCGGCGAGCATGGCGTAGTTGCGCTCCTGCTTTTTGAGTTTCGCTACTTTACTGTTGGAATCGTTGATATTTCCGAAAGTGATCGCATCGGCCGGACAGGTTTGCTGGCAGGCCGTCTTGATCTCACCGTCTTTGATCTCGCGCCGCCCGTCCACTTTCGCGTGGATACGGGCCTCTTCGATCCGCTGCACGCAGTAGGTGCATTTTTCCATCACGCCGCGCATGCGCACCGTGACATCGGGATTGTAAACCAGGCCGGTAATCTCCGGTTCGGCCAGCCGCATGCCGACGGTCAGGTTGACCGGCTCGTCGCCGCGCTTATGGAAGTTGAGGAAGTTGAAATGGCGCACCTTGAAGGGACAGTTGTTGGCGCAGTACCGCGTTCCCACGCAGCGGTTGTACGCCATATCGTTCAAGCCTTCCGGACTATGCGAGGTCGCCTGCACGGGGCAGACGTTCTCGCAGGGAGCGTTCTCACACTGCATGCAGGGAATCGGCTGCTCGATGGTTTGCGGATCGTTCTCGTCGCCCGTGTAATAGCGGTCAATGCGGATCCAGTGCATTTCGCGGCCGCGCAGCACTTGATCCTTGCCGACCACAGGAATGTTATTTTCCGCCGTGCAGGCAATCACGCAGGCATTGCAACCGGTGCACGAACTGAGATCGATCGCCATGCCCCACTGATAGCCTTTGTCGTACTTCACTTCCGGATAGATCGAATGGAGCTCCGGAACTTCCGCCATCTCCTCGATCATCTTGGGATTCTTCTTGTACCCGGCGGCGGTTCCTTCCCGTGCGAGCGGCCGGTCGTTCTGACGCTCCGCGCTGGAGTGGAGGCTGTCGATCACACCATGCTCTTGTGTGGTCGCGTGCACGTGCCGCTTGCCGGTCGCCGCGATTGCAAATCCCGGCGCAAACCAGAAGGAATCCGACGTGCGGATCAGATTCGCGTTGAACCCGACACCTTTCCCAACGCTTCCACAGCGCTCGCGTCCGTAGCCGAGCGAAATCGAGATTGCGTCGTCGGCATGACCCGGCTGGAACATCACGGCGGCTTCCATCTTCACCGCGCCGCGCGAAAGTGTGACGATGTCTCCGTCGGTCACATTCTGCGCTTTGGCTGTCGCGGGGCTCATCATCGCCGCGTTGCCCCACGTCAGCTTGGTCATCGAATCCGGGAGTTCCTGCAGCCAGCCGTTATTGGCGAAGCGGCCATCCCACGCCGCGGAGCTCGGATAAAATCCGACTTCGATCCCGCCGGTGGCCGGTTTCGGCTCTGCTGCCAGCGCCGTCGCCAGCTTTTTCGCATCGACGGTCATCTTGACGGATTCTGCAGTCTTCATTCCTGGTGTGAGGCCGCCGGCAACCACACCGTCGTGCAGCACCTTTTTCCAGGCGTCCTGCTTGTTGCCGGTAAACTGTGACGTCCAGTAATTCTTGACGATGTCGTGCGCCTTGGTGTCCTTGTTCCCGATCGCCACGGCCACGATTTCCGACGCCGTCCGCCCGTTGTAGAGCGGCTCGATCATGGGCTGCTGAATCGCGCCGAGTCCCTCGGAGGTGGCCTGATCGCCCCACGATTCCAGATAATGCGCCTCGGGCAGATGCCACTTTACCGCCGCCGCCGTTTCGTCTTCTTCAAGACCCAGATGAATCGAGTTCTGGACTTTCGAGAGCGCTACGACAAATTGCAGATCCGCGGGAGCCGTATACGCCGGATTGCCGCCGAGGATGAAGAGAGTCGACACCTGGCCGGAAGACATCTCGCCGGTCAAAGTCTTGAGGGCATCCACGCCGGAGTTGCTCTTATCGTTGCCATGATCAACGCCCACCGGCTTCGTGTATGTCACGCACGTCGAGCCGAGCGACTGATTGATCAGCGCGACAATTGCTTGCACCGCGGCCGGTTGCCGGGGGCCGGCGGTGACCATGGCCTTCGGGCCGGCGGCTTTCAAATCCTTTACTAATACGGACAGGAACTTCGCGCGCTTGGCATCGCTTGGGTTGGACGCTCCATTGGCGACCACGTTCAGACCCGGCATCGCGCCGAGCGCGGCCGCCAGATCCATGGCGAACTGCCGGACATCCGAGCCCTTCATCCGCAAGCGGTGATCGGCCGTCGCGCCCGTAATCGAGAACTGGCTTTCGACCGCATACAGCCGGTTCATCTTATCCAGGTCTTCTTCGCTCTCGACTCGGCGGCCCTTGCTGAACAGCTTCGTCATGAAAGGCGAGGGCGAATCGAGGCCCAGGAAATCGAAATCGAGCGCCACGATCACGCTCGCCTGGTCGAAGTGCGGATGAGCGTACAACTGCTGGCCGAAGGCCATCGCGGTTCCCGCCAGTTCCGCATCGCGCGAAATCGGGTCGTATTCCACCCACTTCGCTTTGGGAAATTTCTTCAACGCCTGCGTTCGCAGATCGGCAAGCGACGGGGACGTCACCGTTTCGCTCAGGAATCGGAGCCCCGCACCATCACCGAGCGCGAGCTTCGATACGGCGCCGTCGAAATCCGCCCAAGTGGCTTCCTTGCCGCCCTGCAGCACCCGTTTCGACCGGTCCGGATCGTACATGCTCAGAACCGTCGCCTGCTCGAATGCCGTGGCAGCGCCCAAGCTGTGCGGATGGTCCGGATTTCCTTCGACTTTCGTCGGGCGTCCGTCGTGCGTCTCCACCAGGAGACCGGTCACGTGACCGCCCATGGAGTGAACCGTCGCATAGAAGAACGGTTCGCCCGGCGCGTAGTTTTCGACGTCGCTGGCGTTGATAACCGGAACGATGTGCTCGACTGGCCTTCTGCAGGCCGTAAGGCCGGCTAAACCAAAAGATGCCGCCATCAGCTTCAGCACTGTGCGGCGCGAGTTGCCGTCCAGCATCTCGGACGCATTGGCGGGAAATTCACGATGAACGAATTCGCGGAACGCGGGCGTATCGGCGAGGTCGTTGAGGCTCCGCCAATACTTCTTGCCCGTGGGATTCGCCGTCTGAATGGAAATCAATGAGCTCATCGGTGGCACCCCGAGCAGTTGGTTGGCGGTTCGATGTGCTTCTGCGCGATGATCTCCCGCCCGATCTCGGCCGGATCGCGATCCGGAACCCAATCGAGCTTGGTGACCAACTCCGCCGGCCGGATGTTCGCCTCCGGATTGCGATGGCACTCCAGACACCAAGCCATGTTGAGCGGCTTCTCCTGCCGGACTTCGATCATTTGATCGATGCGGCCATGGCAGCTTACACAGCTTACGCCCGCCGACAAATGAGCTTGATGGCTAAAATAGACGTAGTCGGGAAGACGATGGATTTGCACCCATTGGATCGGCTCTCCGGTGTCGGCCGCCTGCCGCAGCAGGGCCAGCCGCGGGCTGTCCTTTTTGACTTGCATGTGGCACTTCATGCAGGTGGTTTGGGCGGGAACGGCCGCGAAGTTCGCGCGATACACGGTCGAGTGGCAGTAATAACAGTCGATGCCCATCTGACCAGCGTGCAGCTTGTGACTGTAAGGGATGGGCTGCGACGGCTGGTATCCTGTATCGATTACCGTCGGCCACGTGTAGTACGTGTAGGCGGCGGTGGCGCCGACCGCGCCCAGCGCAACCACGGCCCCGAGCACTTTTAAGATGATATCGGACGACTTGGGAAAGATGACTGCCATTTCGGGTGTCGTTCTCCGGCCAGCAGACGGTCCTGAACTTACCTCAGGCGCGGCTGCGACTTTCTGTTACTGGGACTCTTATACTTTCTATCATAAGAGGATCGATTACGCAACTGGAGCAAAATTTCTTGTCTAGCAGGAAAAACATCGGGCTGGCCCGCACCTTCGGCAACCTCAAAATCAGGCCGAAACTGATGGTGCTCCATAATCTTTTCTTCTTAGTGTTGGCATGCGGTGTTTATTTCTCACTCATTCCTCTCTTCGAGAAGCTCGTGGCCGACGCGCGGGCGCGCGAGGTCTCCATCTTGCGGCAGGTTCCGTATGCCGCGGGGCAAATCAAACTGACCCAGCAATCCTATGAAGACACCCTCTTCCGCCTCCGGCTGACGTTGTTTATGTTATTGGGCGGGATCTACGGACTGGCGGTATTGTCCCTGGAAGCGGCCATCATTCCGACTTACGTATTCAAACCTCTCCGCCGAATGCTAGCGGCGGACTCCGCGACGCAAGCCGGGGACCGGGACGGGGAGATCATCCCCGCCGAGGAGATCATGGGCGACGAAATCGGGCAGATTATGCGCTCGCGCAACGCGGCGGTTTCCGCGCTGCGCCGGCGCGAGGATGAATTGGCCGCCGCTCTGCGCCGCCTCGAAGAGCAAGATCGCCTGGTGAGCCTCGGTTTGCTCTCCGCCTCCGTCGCGCACGAGTTGAACACCCCGCTTTCGGTCCTCGCCGGTTCCATTGAAAAATTGATCGAAACCACGCGGGATCATCACTCACTCGAACGCCTCGATCGTATGCAGCGCGTGACCCATCGTCTGCGCCGCATCAGCGAGAGCCTGGTCGATTTCTCCAGAGTGCGCAAGAGCCAGATGGAACCGACGGCGATCCGTCCGCTGGTGGAGGAAGCCTGGTCGCTAGTGGCCATCGATGAAAAGTCGTCGCACGTGCACTTCACCAATGAAGTGCGTCCCGAGCACCGGGTCATCGGAAATTCCGATCGTTTGTTACAAGTGTTCGTGAATCTGCTGCGCAATGCGCTGAACGCAGTGGATTCAACCGCGCGCGTGACCTCGGTTGACCGCGCCTCTGGCGCTTCGGTTGACCGCGCCTCTGGCGCTTCGGTTGACCGCGCCTCTGGCGCTTCGGTTGACCGCGCCTCTGGCGCTCCTGTCGTGGCGCGGCAACCCTCGCCGGGTCACATCGACGTCCACTCGCGGAGTGAAACGCGTGACGGCCGCCTGTCGATCGTGATCACGGTGGAGGACAACGGTCCCGGAATTCCGGCCGATGTGCTCCCGGAGATTTTCGACGCGTTTGTCACCACGCGATTGGACGCGCACGGCACCGGCCTCGGACTCACGGTTTCCGAAGGCATCGTCACGCAGCATGGCGGAAAGATTTCGGCGAGCAATCGTCCCGAAGGCGGAGCGTGCCTGGAAGTCGTCTTGCCGGCAGCGTAGTGGGGCGATTTCTTTTGCTTGCTCCGTTACTGTCGCGGCTCGGTAAGAGGAGGAACGAATGGTGAATTCATTGATCCGCAAGAACCACAGTAAGGGAACTCGGCAGACTCCGCGCGAATCTACAGGGAACCGGAGAGCCCAAGTGTACGCCTTCGAAGATTGTGACGTAACGCCAGAATAAGCCCAACGCGGCGAAATAGCCCCAAGCTGACGCATGGGGCTGGACGCGTCGAATGTGTGGCACGGCCAACTAGCCCCAAGCTGACGCATGGGGCTTTAAGCATGGGATTTTTTAAAGGCCTGCCGGACTATAAGCCGGTTTTTGTATCCACTGCTTGCGCGGCGGACGGCAACCATTCCTCTTGGCCGGAGATCTCTCCCCGGCTCCAGCGACCTACCCGGAAGTCCTAACGGAGCGAGCCGCTCCTGCTCCCCTATTTGGTCTTGCTCCGCATGGGGTTTGCCCTGCCGGCGCGCATTACTGCGGCCGCGGTGCGCTCTTACCGCACCTTTTCACCCTTACCCAAATCGAACCCCACCTAAGTGGGATCGTCATCAGGCGGTATTGTTTTCTGTGGCACTATCCGTGAAACTCGCTTATCAGCGAGCCCCCCCGGCCGTTAGCCGGCATGCTGCCCTATGGAGACCGGACTTTCCTCCAGCCCCGCCTTTTGCAGACGAAGCCAGCGGTTGCCCGTCCGACAGGCCCGCCTTCATTATCAGGGCGCTCCCTTCAGACCGCAACTCATGGACCTGCGGGATGACGGTCGGAACAACATAGTTTTCATCTCGCGGAGCTTTCTCCCGACCGCAGCTAACGGTTTCCTGAAATGCTGCCGAAACATATGATTGCACTGGCTTTTTTGCGCTGGGTTCGTGTATTCTGATGTTTTAAAGTCACCAATTATGTACGTAATGGGACTTTTGCGCTTGCATTGTAAATAGGACCTCACTCAGGGGTCGGAGGGTCACAAAATTATGTGGAAGAGAGCTGCGGCTCTGGCGTTGGTTATTCCTTTCTTGGTCATTCGTACGGTTTCCGCACAGGGTATCGATACAAGAGCCAGCAAGGATGACTGGGAAGAAATCAATTTTGACTTCAATTCGTCCGTCCTGGTGGACGGTTTTCCGAGTCTATTGAGGATTGCGGAACTGCTCCAGATGAATCCCACCTTCAAGGTGAAGGTCGAGGGTCACACGGACCGCATCGGGAGCAACGCCTTATAACGACAGACTGGGCCTGGCTCGCGCCACCGCCGTTCGCGATTTCCTGGTCAAGTACGGCGCGCGCGCCGCGCAGATCGAAACCACCAGCCGGGGCAAGACCGAGCTAAAGTACGGCCCGGGCAAGCCCGGAGTCGCCAGAACCGATGAACAGCGCTGGATGGACCGGCGTGTCGCTTTGACCGTCACGGATGGCCAGGGCCGGACCATCGGAGCCGGCGGCGCGGGCGATGCGATTCGCGCGCTGAATCAGGGGCAGGGCGTGTCGCCGGATTGCTGCAACGAAATTCTGCACCGGCTCGATAAGCTGGACGCGCTCGAACAGATGCTCAAGAATCTGGCGGATCAGAACGCCGCGCTGCGCGATCAGCTCGCAGGGCTGAAGGCGGCTCAAGACGCCTTGCGCGATCAGCTCGCGGGGCTGCGCCAGGGCCAGGGACAACAAGGACAACAGGCCGCGGCCGCGGTTCCCCTTGCGCCGCCCGCTCCCTCGGCGTCGGAAGTCGCAAAGGAGGTTAAAAAGGAGCTTGACCAAAGCAAACCGCGCTTTGAGTTGCTCGGCTTAAACGTCGGGCCCACCAGCAACGGCGACGCAACGGCTACCGCCAACGGCCGCTACTTCGCTCCCTTCGGCGATCATTACGGCTTCCAGGCCCAAGGCGAATACTTCTATAGCAGGGGCGAGCGCGAAGGCCAGTTCGACATGGGCCTGGTGGACCGCATCGGACGTTTCCAGGCCGGAGCATTCTCCAGCTTCAAGCATGTGAATCTGGACGGCATGCAAACCGGCGGCACGCTGGGCCAAGCGGCGGTGAACCTGGAGTATATTTTCTCCTGGGGCAAGATCGGCGCGTTCGGAACCAAGGCGTTCCTGGATGATGCGTTGGTGAATAGCACGAATGTCGTCACGAACGGCGTGGTCCTGCCCAATGTCTTCACACAGCAATACCTTCGCGTGGTGGATCAGGGCGGCGTAAACTTCACCACGGCGCTGTTCGGCAAGAACTACGTGGAGGGCAACCTCGGGTACCTGCGCAGCACTACCGTGGCGGACCGCCTGGGCGGCACTCTGCGCTTCATCTTCCCGGTAACCAATAAGATCGCGTTTACGCTGGAAGGCGGCGTGAACGAGACGCTGCTGGGCCGCGCCAATCTGGGAGACGTGCGCGCGGGCGTGCAGTTCGGAAACTTCATGCGGCCCAAGGAGCTGCTGACCGCCGACTATGCGACTCCGGTTCAGGTTCCGCGAGTCCGCTACGAAGTGCTGACGCGAACGGTTCGCAAAGGCGATACTCCGCCAGTGGCGGACGCAGGGCCGAACCAGACGCTTCCGGGTCCCGCAACGGTGACGCTCGACGGATCGGGTTCGTACGATCCGAACGGCGACAAACTCACCTATCAATGGACCCAGAACTTGCAGAATGGCGGACCGGCCGTGACTTTGTCGGCTCCGAACAGCGCGGTAACCACGTTCGCCGGCGTCGCGGGGCAGATCTACAACTTCACGCTCACGGTGAAAGATCCGTACGGGCTGCAAGGCTCGGCGCACGTCACGATCACGATGACGTCCTCCGGAACGACGACGCCCCAGCCGCCGGTGATCGTGGTGTTCTCGGGCGCGCCTCTCAGCATCCCGCTGGGACAAGCTTCCACCTTGTTCTGGCAGGTCACAGGCGCCGATACGGTCACCATTTCATCGCTCGGCAGCGTGGTGCCCGCGGGCAGCGTGCAAGTGACTCCTTCGGCGACCACGACCTATATCCTGACCGCGACCAAGGGCTCGTTGACCTCCACGCAGAGCGTGACGATCACCGTGACGCCCGCTACCACGCCCCCCTCGACTCCGGCCGGAGGGGTGAAGATCATATCGTACTCGCAGCAGACGCTGTCCGACGGTATGATCCAACTGTATTGCATCACCGAAAACGCCGTTTCGATTATGCTGAACGGCAGGACCTTCCCGTACACGACCGAAGCGGTTCTGGAAGTGCTTCCTCCGACCCCGACCAATTACCCGTGCGTCGCGACGGGGGCGGACGGAACTACCGTCACACAGACGCTCCTGGTACCGTAATCCACGGAACATCGCTTGATACGGGCCCTCCAGGCCCAGAGCGGGGGCTCCTTCGGAGCCCCTTTTTTATAGGGGCGGCCATTACGACAGGCAAGCTGCGCGAATTTTGCCGTCGACCGTCTCACGATGCTAAACTCCGAAAGTGAGCGCAACAAGATAGCCCCTAAATGTTTTGGGCCGGGGAGTGCAAGATGGCTGCGGTGCTGACGTGTTACTTGGATGAAAGCGCGGTGGACGGCGGATCTGCCGTATCAGCGGTGGGCGGCTTGGTTCTAAATAACAAGGGATGCTACTGGCTCGGCGAGGAGTGGAGAAACGCTGTCGCCAAACACAGCCTCGGGAAAGGATTCGTTCACATGAAGGACTTCGGAGCCGACGACGATCTCCGTAAAGTTTCCGTCGAATCGCGAGGGCGGCTCTTTTGCGATCTGGCCAAGATCATAAACGACAACAAGGCCTTCTCCATTGAGGGCACCCTGACTCCCGACCAGTACAGGCGTCACTTTGGGTTCCTTAGCAGCGAAGAAAATTTGAGCATACATGCGATGTGCTTTTTTGTTGCGGCAACTACGCAAGGGAAATGGGCCGACGAGGTGGGCTACAGGGACGATATTCCGTTCGTTTTAGACGATGGCTGCACTGACCAACGAGACGTCGAGGGGGCTCATCATTTTTTCTTGTGAGCGTCTTTCAAACGTCGAATCCGGTACACGCGGGAAGACTAACATGGCGGGACGATAAAGCGGCTCCGGAGCTACAGGCGGCAGATGTTGTTGCTTGGGCCGTTCGCAGGAGAGCCGCAGAATTACCCTTTGGCAACGGGTACGAGCCGCTAAAGGACATCTTTAGCGAACGGCATCACGGAAACCATTTTGAGGAGGACTGGATGACCAAGGTGGCAACCAATCTTCGCGTTAAGCTGGATCGGCCTAGCGTCCCTTGCTGAGCTTGCGGAAATACTCCGCCACCGCGTCCGTATAACCGGGGGCTACGCGATCGCTGCCGCCGCTGCGGACTTGTCCGGTTTCGGACTCATCGATCTGCCGCCGGAGGCGCACTTCCAAAGCTTCGAGCTTCGGCAAAATCTCGCGGCTGATGCGCTGATCGAGCTCCGGCGAAGCCGTCTGCCCGGTCTGCATTTTCTGGATATCGTGATTCAGATCGTTCAATTCCCGCAAAGCATCGGGATTATCTTTGAACTGATCGCGCAGATCGTTCAACTGGAGCTGTGCATCGCGGGCGACGTTTCCCGGATCCATATATTGGACATCGGGGACGTCATAGAAGCCTTCGGGCTGGAAGCGTCCGAAGCCGCCGAACCCTCCATTGCGGCCGCGCGCGCTGGCGTTTTGACGGTTGCCACCGGCCTGATTACCCTGCTGATTGCCGCCTTGCTGACCACCCTGCTGGTTTCCGCCCTGCTGATTTCCGCCCTGCTGATTGCCGCCTTGCTGACCTTGGCCGGCCATCTGCTGCAACTGGCTGCGGAGGCGTTCCAGGCGAGCGAGCTCCTGCTCCATCTCACCCTTCTGACCGCCCTGAGCGGCGCTGGCGCCTAGCGCGGCTTGTGCGGCCTTCAGATCCTTGCTGACCTGATCGAGCGCTTGCGCCACGGCCTTCTCAGTCGGCACCATGTAACCTCCAAGACCCTTGCGGATGTTGTCCGCGGAAGCCTTGGCGCGATTGGTGACCTCGGTCTGCTGCATGCTGCTGAGGCCATCGCGTACGCGGCCCGCCGCCGCCGGCTGGGTTCCGGCCAGATCGCGCGCGGCTTGCTGCATGTCCTTTTGCAGACGGTCGAGCTCGCCCGCCATTTTATCCTTTTCGTCGGCGAGCTGCTTGGTCTGCGGCGAGGTTCCTTGCGCTCCCGGACGACCTTGGTTGCCACGCGGATCGCTGCCCGTCGCCTGCTGCAAGCGATTGGCGAAATCGTTCTGCTGACCGGCGAGCTTATCGGCGCGCTCCGCCAGATCGTCGAGCTGCGAGCCGGCCTGCTGCTGGCGCATTCCGTTCATCATGCGCTCGGCCTCCGCGAGACGTTCCGCCGCGCGGCGCGCATCGGCTTGTTGCGAGGCGCTTTGCTGATTCTGCTGGCCGTTTTGCTGAGCGCTCTGCTGAGCCTGACGCATGTCATCGAGCGCTTGCTTCAGGCGATCGATGGCCTGCTGCATCTGCTGTTGATTGCCGCGCTGATTGCCGGATTGTCCAGCGCGTCCGCTCTGACCGGATTGGCCGGATTGTCCCGATTGGCCGCTCTGGCCCTGCTGCCCTTGCTGGCGTTGTTGCCCTTGTTGTCCCTGCTGGCCCTGTTGCCCTTGCTGCTGTTGCTTTTGGAGCTGCTCCAACTGCTTACGGAGCTCTTCGGCTTCGCGCCGCAACATCTCCTGCTGCCAGCGCTGTTCGAAGGTCTGCTGTTTGCTCTGATTCTGCTGCTGCGCGAGTTCCTGCTGGCGGCGCGCGAGCTGCGAAAGCTTCTGCAGCGCGTCGTCGACTTCCTTCTGACGCTGTTCCTGCGAGGGAGCAGCGCCGGAGCGCTGGCCCGTCTCGTACTGATTCTTTTCGGTGTCGAGCTCCAGATCGAACATGCTCGCGAGGTCGCGTCCGGCGCCACCGCCCCCGCCTCCTCCGCCGCCCTGCTGGGCTCCGAACGCCACCTGGATGTCGCGGAACGTGGCTTCGGCGCGCAACAGGTGCTGCAACGCGCGCTGCTCCGGACCAAGCGCATCCTTCCAACCTTGACCCTTCAGTTTGTCGGCCGCCGGACCCATTTCATCCGCCGCTGCTTCCAGGTCCTTCACGAAATTCTGGAACTCCTGATTCGCGCCGGCCAACTGGCGGCTGCGCGAGCGCGCGGCCAGCGATTGCGCCTGCTCCTTCAGTTTGTTCTGGACCTCGGAAAGGAAGCGCGCGTTCTCCGCCGCTTTATCCTTGGCGTTGCCGCGCAGCTCATTCCACGTCGCCGCGATGATTTCCTTCTGGCGCTGCGAGATCTCGTTCTGATCGCCGCCCTGCATTCCACCGCCGCCCCCGCCGCCGCCCATTTGCTGCGATTGCGTGTAGTTGCGTTCGAAGGGCTGTGTCTCGATGAACAGCATGTCGGTACGCGAGGTGGTGCGCGCGTCCTTGGCCGTCGCATATAGCGCGACCACGTCGCCCGCTTCCATCTTGTAGTCTTCCAGCGCGATCAGAGTCTTGCCGCCCGCCTCGCGAACATTCTTGGAATTGGGGATCGGAACCACTTTCTCAGCGCCGCCGTTGACCGAATAATGCAGCTCGACGCCTTGCAGAGCGAAATCGTCGGCCGCTTCGACCGCGACCGTGACTTCCTCGATGGGGCTCACCTTCGCGTCCGAGCCCGGATGCGTAATCTTCACCGTGGGTGCGTCATCCTGGCGGGCTTCGATGAAATAATCCTCGCTCAAGCGCACGCTCTCACCCTGCTCTTTTGCGGCAAAGTGATACAGGCCGTCCTTCTGCACGGGCACGCTCGCGGTCAACTTACCGTCGGCGCGCGGTTCCAGATTGATATGCGAACCGTCGTCCATTTCGAGGACCCCGTTTTTCAGCGGGCGATCCGTCTCCACCGTCAGCTCGGCCGTGGTTCCCTGCACCGCGCGCAGATCGCCGCCGGGATCTTCCACGCCGTCCTTGATTCCGAGCCATGTCGGAAAATGATAGGTCACCTTGATGTGCTTGATGCCGGGAAGGTCCACGACGTCCAGCTTGTAGGTCTTCGAGCGCACGCCCGACGCTTCGACGTAATACTCCACGGGCTCGGGCACGCCTGCGAACAGGAATTCGTATTGCGATTGGCCCGCACGCGGAACCATGCGGGCTTCTTCCCACTTCGCCGCACTTTGATATTTCGCCATCAGGCGGACGTTCTCGGAGACGAACCCGGTGAGCTGCGCGGTGACCTGCTGATCGGCTCTGCGGCGGATCAGCTTATTGCCGGGCTGCACCAGAATGTCGTAAAAGTTCGCGCCGGATTTCGGCGTGCCGGCCCACAGCAGCGACGCGCCGTAGCCCAGGAATCCGGGTCCCGCGGCGATCAGCCAAATCAGAATCGCGCCGGCGGCTCCGGCTCCCGTCGCCAGCGCCCAAATGGATTTCGGAGGAGCGATGCGCTCCGGCTCGGTATGCTGCGCAACCCGCATCGTATCCATCGCGAGCAGATCGAGCATCGGATCACTCCGATCGCTGCGTTCCACATACGTGAGTAACCGTTCTTTAAAATCGGGGAAGGAAGTTTCGGCGCGTCCGGCCGTCCTGCGCCGATTCAACGCGAGCAGCGGAATCACGAGCGCGAAGCCGATGGCAGCGGCCAGCGACAAAAACAGCGCGGCGCGAGCGAAGGTCAGGCTGGGCGTTGAAAACGCGAACCAGTTGGTCAGCAGCACCAGCACCACCGTGGCACCGAGCGCCACACCGAAGGCTATGGCGACACCTTTCGAGACGGTGAGCCACCGCAGGCGCCTTTCGAGATCCCGGAGGTACTGATTCAGTTGGTCGCGCGTGTTCATGCCGCCTCCCTCTTCACGGATTCTCTTTCCTGGACGGGGGGCCGCAGGTACCGGTCAGCGACCAACGACTCCGCCACTGCTACTCCTAACAATAGCAACAATATGTAGGGCCATAGGGGCCACGGTTTTTCAGTCGCGGACTCCTGCCCCGCTCCGGCTCCCGGACCACTCTGGGTGTTCATAGCGCCCGTGCCCTTCCACAAATCGAGCGTCTCCTTGGGAATCTGCGCCAGGTCGGATTCGCGGCGGTCGGCATGAGCGGCGACCAGGCTGCGGCGTCCTCCCGCCGTCTTGATCTCGAAAAATCCTTCGCGATCCAAAGCAAAGTTGGTCGCCTTCACGGCTTCTTCGAGCGAGAACACGCGCTTGCCGTCCGGATCGAGCACCTCGGCTGCGGCGGCTGTCGCGTTCTTGTTCGAGTTATCCGCCGAGCGCAGTTCCACGTAGGAATCGACGGGCAGGTTAACCGGCTGCTCGGCACCGCCGCCACCCAGATACAAGGCCGCCTGCGAGACGAAGGGAACCCACGAAGCGTGTAAAGGCAAATCATTTGAAACATTGTCGAACGTGGAAGCAAACGCGAGCACCTTGCCTTCGCCAATGTTCCGCTCCATCACCAACGGCGTTTGATCGTTCATCTTGGCCAGCACGCGCGACTTCATGGGATTGACATGAATGGTTTGATAGAACTTCACGCCATTGAAACGATCGACGGCGCGCAGCGCGGGATGGCCCGTGTCCACCTCCGTCACCGTGAGGAAGCGATCGCCTTCGCGGCCCGCATAGTCGGAGGATTGAATCGCCTCATCCAGGATCGGCACGCGCGGGAGCACCGCTGCCGCGGGACCGAGCGCGACCAGCACCGAACCGCCGTTGCGCACGTAATTCTGCAAGCCGCTATCGAGCGCCGGCGGGATGTTGCCTAAATCCGAAAGCACCACGAACGCGTACGTCGAAAGAGTCGCGGCCGCGGCGGATTCCGGACGCTGCGTCTCCATCTGAAATGCACCGTCTCCCCCGGAATCGAGCGCCGCGCGGAAATACAGCTCCGCGCGCGGATGCCGTCCATCGTCGACGAACAAGACCTTGCGCGGATCGGCGCGCTCCACCGAAAAGAAATAATGATCGTCGCCCGGCAGCACGTCGCCGCCGTCGATGCGCACCTCGCCGCGGCTGAATCCGTAGGGCGCGTCGAGCCCCAGAAATTCCACTTGCCCGCGGCCGTTCGCTGGAATATCGACGGACTTGCTCTGCAGCATGCGGCCATTCAGAAGGAGCGCGACTTCGCGTTTGGTGGCCGTCGTTCCATAACCCGCGACGGTCGCCTGCATGCGCACGCGCTTGGGATCGTAAACACGCCGCGGAGCGACCACATTCTCGACTGCCCAGTTCGGCGCGGGATCGCCGACTGGATGAAAGAAAAGCGTGGTGCCCGGATTCACGCGCAGATCGGCAAAACCCGGGGGCATGGCGGTCTTCTGCAAATCGCTCGCCAGGTGGACGTCGAGAGGCATCTTCTGCGCGTCGGCGAGGGTACGCAGATAGCGCGCGAGTTCGCCGAAGGACGCCCGGCTGTCGCCGGGCTGGATGGCGGTCACGGCGGCGCGCAATTGCGCAGGATCGGTGACCACTTGCGTGAGCGCCTGCACATTACCGGCGAGCGCGATCACCTGCGCCTGGTCGCCGGGCTTCAGATTATTCACGACCTTCATGGCTTCGTCCTTGGCCTGCGCCAGACGATTTCCGGCCCGCATGCTAAAGGACCGGTCGACCGCTACGACCGTGATCTTCTTGCCGTCAGCCGCTCCCGCCGAGCGGCGGATGAAAGGACTCGCGAACAACAGCACGAGAAGGACGATCATCAACGCACGCAACGCGAACAGCAGCAGATAATCGAGCCGCCGGTGCCGTACCGAACTTTGTTCGCGTGGCTCGAAGAACATGAGCGATGGAAAAAGTCTCGGGTCGGTCTTGTGGCGTTTGAGCAGATGTACCCACACGGGGATGCCGACCGCCGCGAGTCCGGCGAGAAACCATGGAGCGAAAAATCCCATTAAAACCTCCCGCCCCGGATCGCCAGGTATTCGCGCAGCGCTGCGTCCAGAGGACGGCTCGTGTCGATCATGAAATAATCCAGACCGTTGCCCTGCGCCTTGGATTTCAGCTCTTCCAGGTGCGCGTCGATCTTGGCCGGATATTCACGATTCACATAATCCGGCGCCACCTCGATGGTCTCTCCGGTTTCGAGATCCTCCATCAGCACGGGTTGCCGGACCTTGGGACGAATCTCTTCAGGGTCCAGGATGTGGAACAAGACGACTTCATTCCCGTGGAAACGCAGCGGCGCGATGGTCTTAATGACCTCGTCCGGATTCTGCCAGAAATCCGATATGCACACGATCAGACCGCGCCGGTGCAGGAATTCTCGCACGTGCGCGAACGGTTTCGCGTAATCGGTGCGCGTTCCCACTTCCGCCTTTTCCACCGCGTGCAGGAGCCGGGCGAGCTGCCCCTGACGCGTCGACGGCGGAACAAATTGTTTGACATCGTCGTCGAATACCACGAGTCCCGCAGCATCCCTCTGGAGCCGCGCCATATAGCACAGCGAGGCGGTCAGAAAGCGCGAATATTCCAGCTTGTCGATTTTATGCGACGTGAAACGCATGGACCGGCTGGCATCCAACAGGATGGTCAGCTGGCAATTCGTCTCGCCCCGATAGCGTTTGAGATACATGCGCTCAGTGCGCGCGAAAACGTTCCAGTCGACGTGGCGAAGATCGTCGCCGGGATTATAGGAGCGGTACTCGGCGAACTCCTGGCTGAAACCGAAATCGGGCGAGCGGTGCAGGCCGGAGATGAAGCCGTCAACCACCGTTTGTGCCACCAGGTCCAAGCCGGCAATCCCAGCCAGCACCGCCGGATCTAAAAAACGTTGCATTTTTTTTACCGCCCGCGCGTGTTTCGCTGCTGCACGATTTCGATGCCCGGGCGATTACTCCTTCGGCGGCGGCATGGCCTCCAGCAATTTCTTCAAGAGGTCGTCCGTCGTGAGGCGGTCGGATTCGGCCTGGAAGTTCAGCAGCACGCGATGCCGCATAATCGGCCGCATCAGCGAAGTGACGTCCTCATACGCCACGTGGAAGCGGCGCTGCATGAGCGCGCGAGCCTTGGCGGCCAGCACCAGGAACTGCGCCGCGCGGACGCTCGCGCCGAAGTTGACGTACTTCTTAATGAAATCGGGAGCCGACGCATCGGAGGGCCGCGTCGCCCGCACCAGATTCACGGCGTAGCGGCCCACCGAATCGGAGATGGGAATCATGCGGACCACCTGCTGAAAGTCGAGAATATCTTCCGCGGTGGTTACCGCCTCCACGTGCGCCACGTGCGTCGTTGTGGTCAGGTCCAGGACTTTCATTTCCTGGTCGGCCGACAAGTAATCCAGCAGGACATTGAAGATGAAGCGGTCGAGCTGCGCCTCGGGCAGCGGATACGTGCCTTCGAGCTCGATGGGATTCTGCGTAGCCAGCACGAAGAACGGCGGCTTGATGGTGTACTGATTTCCGCGCACCGTGCACGAGCGCTCCTGCATCGCTTCGAGCAGCGCCGATTGCGTCTTCGGAGGCGTGCGGTTGATTTCGTCAGCCAGCAGAACGTTGGCGAATATCGGACCCGGCACGAAGGTCCAAGTACGGCGTCCGGTGCCGGGATCTTCCTCGATGATGTCGGTTCCGGTGATGTCTGACGGCATGAGATCCGGCGTGAACTGAATGCGCCGGAACTCCAGGCCGAGCGCCTGCGAGAGGGTGCGCACTAATAATGTTTTGGCCGTGCCCGGCAAGCCGGTTATGAGGCAGTGGCCGCCGACGAACAGCGCGACCAGCACCTGGTCGATCACTTCGTCCTGGCCGACGATCACCCTGCGGATCTGGCTGACGATGTCCTCCTGCGCCCTCTGGAACCGCGCGATCCGCTCCTGCAGCCCTGCGGATTCCGTAAAACCCTGTGTTGAAGTCGACATTCGATTGTTTATTCTTTCCCGTTCAACTCAAGCAACAACTTTTGTGCCGGTTTGAATCCCGGCGCCACTTCCAGAGCGGAGATCACTTCCTCGCGCGCATCCTTTACTCTATGCTCGGCCACGTACGCGCGCGCCAGTCCATAGTGTGCGCCCGCCGGATCGAGCGGCTTACCGGCCAGTACCGCGCCGTATTCACGTACCGCTCCGTTCGCATTCGCCAGATCCATGTCCAGATCGCCGAGGCGCTGGTGCGCCACTTCGTCTTCCAGATAGATAAAATTCAACCGATCCAGCGTCGCTGCCGCGTCCTTTTTCCGCCCGGCCTCGGTCTGCAACAGAGATAGGCGCTTCAAAATCTCGGGGTCGCGCCCGCCCATCTTGGAATACAGCTCCAACGCCCCGACTTCTTTCGCCTTGTCGCCCTTGGCCTTCCACGCATCCGCCAGGAATTCGTAGGGGCTGCCCGCTTCGACATAGTCCGGATACCAGGCCTGCGCCTGCTCGGCCTGCGGAATCACTTCGTCCCACTTCTTGGCTTTGGCCAAATCGTTCACCGCGCGGATCAGCTTGGTCCATTCCTCGAAGTGATCCACCATGGTTTTGACCTGCGGTTCCAGCCACGCCATGAATTCCTTGTCGAATTCCTCGGGCTTCATGCCGAATTCTTTTTCAATCACGTCGGGCGTCGTACGATTCTCGCCGAAGTCGTGAATCATGGCCAGGATCTTGTCCCAGCCCCATTTCTGCACGATAAACGTACAGATCTTGCCGCCCTGGAAGTACGACACGATCACCTGCGATGGATAAGTCGGATGCACAAAGCCGCGGTCGATCTCGGCCACAGGCAAAAGTTTCTTTTCCTTGATCGCCATGAGCGATTCGTGATCAATCGGGTCGCCCCAGCGGTCGCCCGGATCGGGTGACGCCGCCGTTTCCTCATACACCGCAAGGCCTTCGGTGAACCAGCGCGGCACGCGATGATTGGTCATTTCGAGCACGTACACGTGGCTCAGCTCATGCCACATCGTTTCGGCCCAGTGCCATTGACCGGGCTTGCGTCCGCTCGGCGAATCCATCGCGACGACATATCCGAAGGTCACGCCGAGCGCGCCGAGGCCGGGCATGCTGACCGTGCGCACCGCGAAATCCTCGTGGTTGGGATAAACTTCCAACTGCACGGGACTCTTCAGTTTGAATTTGTATTTCTTTTCGTAGGTCGCGAGCGCCCTGTCGAATTCGGACTGGAAATACGGGCGCAGCAGATTCGCTTCCTTCTTCGCCAGCCGCAGGATCGTGGTGGGCGTCTCAAACGTGACGTAATCCTTATAACTATCCAGGAGCCGCAGCGAATTCACCGTCTCCGGACTTTGATAACCCGCGTTGTAGCACTCCTCCAGTTGCTGGCGCGCTTCGCCTTCCTTGCCCAGGCGCATCAGGTTCACGCCCATATCGCTGCGCGCGCTCTGCAGCGACGGGTCCAGATTCAGCGCTTTGCGATACATCTCGATGCCTTCTTCGTAACGCCGGTTGATGATGAAAAAATGCGCCGCGATGGCGTAGGCGTTGCCGTATTTGGGATTGATCGCGAGAGCGCGCATCATCCATGGCGTGTCATTCTTGTCGGCCAGCATATCGATGGTCCCCAATAGGGCCATCGCATCGAGCGATTCCTTATCGATTTCCAGCGCCTTGTGCGCGGACGCCGCAGCCTTCTCCGGCTCGTTGTCTTCCAGATTGACCCGCGCAATGACTTCCTGCGCCTCCACCAGTTTCGGATCGGCCTTCAGCGCTTCCTCGGCGAACTTGATGGCCTGCGCTTCGTAATTCTCTCCGGCGACCAGCGACATGCCTAACAACGCGGGCGCGTACTCTTTGTTGATATCGAGCGCTTCCTTGAACAAATCCTGTGCATCGGACGCTTGATAATGATCCAGGAACAGCCGTCCCCAGCGCACGCGAGGCGCGGGGTCTTTCGGACGCGCCTTCACGGCCGCGCGAAACGCGTCGTTGGCGGCTTTGAAATCGCCGAGCGCCCAGAATCCTTCCCCCTGCACGGCGGGATCGGCGGAGCGCGTCAAGCGCTGATAGCACGCCCGCGTGTTGGCGTCTCCGTGGTGCTTCAAAGCCGCACAGGCCTGCACCTCGGTCGATTGCGCGAAAATCGCGGGCGCCGCGGCGAAGCCCAGCACGAAGACAAAAGCGGGGGCGAGCGAAAACCTCACTTGTCGAGCGCCTCCTGGGTTTTGGCTAGTTCGACCAGGAGTTGCGCTAATTGGCCGCGGTATTCTTCCACCGCCATAGACGCCTTCCGATACTTCAGATCGTCGATCTTTTGCTCGATCTCTTCCTTGGCCTTGAGCAGCTTCTGCTTTTCGGGATCGTTGGCGAGCGCCGCGGCGGACCCGGTATGCAGCACGGCAAAACGTCCCGCGGTCAGCCCTTCGCCGTTTTCCACCGAAGGAGTTCGCACGCCCTCGCCTTTGCCGGCGTCTTCCAGCAACGGATGCTCGGTGGCAAGACGCTTCGATTCCTCGTAATACTTCACGGTCTTCGCCTCGGCATAACGAAAGGCCTCGAGCGCCGTGATGACTTCGTTTTTATCCGCATCGGCGGCCGGATCGCGGAGCGCCTCGATCCAGAAACGCGCGAATACGGGTGCGTTGCGCTCGGTTCCGGATTTCGTCGCCGTGATCACCACGCGCTTGGGCTTCTCCAGAGCGGCAATCGACCCGCCGCTGCAGCTCGTCATATTGACGATCAGCTGATGCGCGGGAATCTTGTCGAGCCAAGCGGCGAGATCGGTCGCCGAGAGATCCGGCCCCGGCACATTGAACTTGTAATCGGTTTCATCGAAGCCTCCGTGGCCGATCAGGAACAGCACAACGTTGTCGTCGGCCTTGGCTTGCTTGGCGAAATCCGCGAGCTTCGCTTGAATGTTCGCGCGCGTGGCTTGCGCGCCCATCAGCGTTTCGAGCTTCGCGTTGGGCTCGCCCTTGAGAATCATTTCGAGTTCCTTCGCCCAGCCGGTAAAACGCTGTTCGTATTCCTGTTCGCCGCCGAGGCCGGCGACGGTGAGATAAAACGATTCGGCGTGGACGGATACCGCGAGCCCACCGGCCGCCATCAACAACAGCGCCGTCTTCGCAAACCTTCTTACCCCGCGAGGTCTCAAATCACACCCCACTTCCTGCGCAGCAGCCATTCCACCGACCGCAGCATCAACAGGACCAGAAACACGATCGGCATGTCCCACAGATCGCGCGTCTCCCTCACGGTGATGCCCGCGTCCGAATAGCTGATCTCCTTGCCGAGCTTCTGCGCGTCCTCGGGTTTATAGTAGCGGCCCCCGGTTTCCGATGCCAGCTTCTCCAACAATTCGCGATTCTGTTCGGTGTGGAAATTCTCCGCGACGCCGTCTTCGCGGCGGAAGGTGATCGTGTCGCGCCCTAGTTCCTCGGCGCCGCGCGTCGCCACGACCTCCACCAGGTAGGAACCCGGCTTCGGCGTCGTATAGTCCGCCGTGAACACTCCCTGCTCGATCGGATCGGGACGCATCTGCACCGTTTCGGCGATGCCCTCGGGTCCGAGAACGTGCGCCTCGGCGGTTGCATCGGAAGCCGCAAGATACGTGCGGTCGCGCACTTCGGCGCGCAGCGCCACGTGTGCTTCATCGGAAATCGATTGCCTGGGCGTCGAGGTGATCACGCGCCGAGGAGTATCGGCGACCAGCCAGCGCAGCAACTGCTGGTAGAACATCTCGTGACTCTTGTCGGCCACCGGCTGCAACATCTGCCAGCGCCAGCTGCCTCCCGTGGCGAAGAGCGCCGTTCGACCGCGTCCGTAATTCTGCGTGATCAGCAAAGGCACGCGCCCGCCGGTCATGGGAAGGCCATCCACCAGCACGGTCGCACCCGGCTTGGGCTGGCCGGGGTCCTGAAAATTCATGACGTAGGGAAGATTTTTCCAGCGCTCGACGTTCTTAGCCGGATCTTCTTCCAGACGCGTAATGAGGTTGTCGCGCCCGGCTGCGGTCAGTTCGACCTTCGCGCCAATGCGCTGGAACGTGTCCTTGCGATCGGGCAGAATCGTCGGAATCAGGTCCACGTCGGCCGACTGCTTCCAGCCGCCGTCAGACAAGGCGTCCTTACCGCCCAGGAACAGCAATCCGCCTCCGCGGCGGTCAACAAAATCCTTGATTAACGTCTGCTGGCCGGGCGTGAGGTAAGGAGCGTCCACGCTGCCGATGATCAGGCCATCGAACGCAAATAGCTCTTCGACCTTGGTCGGAAAGCCGTCCTTCAATTCATCCGGATTGGCAATGCCCTGGCGGTAAATCTTGTTCTGCGTGGTGCGCAGCATGGTGACCAGATCGATGGTCGTATCATCTTCCACGGCGCGGCGCAGGAATTTGAACTCCCAACGCGGCTCGCCTTCCAAATAAAGGATGCGCGGCTTGCGGCTATCGACGTTCACCAAACGCGTCAGGACGTTGTTCTTGACGTTATCTTCGCCCGGCAGCGGATCGATCGCCACCTCGACGACGTGAACCGCGGCGGCGCCGGGGTTGAACAAAACGGCCTCCGTCTGTTCGACGCCGTCGTCTTTCAGCGTGACTTCCTTCTGGGTCAGGATCTTCTTCCCGTCGCGCAGCGTGATCTTCACCTTCTGCCCTTTGAATCCCCGCTGATGGAAGCTGACCTGCGCGGCAAGGCGCGAATCCGGAAGAGCACGGGCCGGAACCTGGACATCGCTGATTTCGACGTCGTGCGCGGATTTCTCGCGGCCGAAGCCGATCGTGTGGATCGGAATGCGCTGGCGGCGAAATTCGGACATCGTTTCGAGATCCACGCCGCCGGAATTGTCGGCGCCGTCGCTCGCCAGAATCACCGCGCCGATCGGCAGGCTGGCAGCATCGGCGACTACCTGCTTCAGCCCCTCGCCGATGTGCGTTGCGGGAGCCGTCGAATTGAGCTGCTCTAGTTTTTCGAAGCGCTCCAGATGGTCCGTCAAGCGATAAAGACGAACTTGAAACTTGTCTCGTAAGGAATTGAGCAGGCCGGAGTTCAGCGCTTGCATCGCCGCGGCTCTCCTCGTGGCTCCTCCGGCTTCATCGGCCTGCGCCATGCTGGCCGAATCGTCGACCACCACGGCCACGATGTTCTGCTGCGGGCGCAAAGTCGCGACGCTCAGAGCCGGGTGCCAGAGCATCAGCAGAAGGAGCGACGCGAGTAAAGTTTGCAGCAGCCAAACGGAGGCTGAACGCAGCGAACCGATGCGGCCCGATCCGGCGGCATTGCGATGCACCCAAAACCACAGGCCTGCGGCGGCGATCGCGATGGCGGCGCCGAGCGACCACACCGGCCACGATCCGAGCAGCACAAGAGTGCCGCGCGAGAAGACCGCCGCGGGATATTTGAAAAAAAACTCGAACATGAACGTCTTTCACAACCTTCCGGACGCCTGGCCCGTCCTCGGGACCGCGCCACGCGGTACCCGCTGGTCTCCACAAGAGACCGCGCACAACGCGGTACCCGCTGTGCGCTCCACAAGAGACCGCGCACAACGCGGTACCCGCTGTGCGCTCCGACGGCCATTGCCAGTCCGTCCGCCAAAGTCAGTGTGTTAAATCATACACCGTATAGTTCACCGCGATTCTGTAAGCCAAAGCTGCAAAGGGTTCCGGATAAACAGGGTTGTCCGAGTGCTCCCAGGCATCACCGAGATCCATATTATGACAAATCACGACCATCAGTCTGCCCTTGTCGTCGTAAATGCCGCGCCACTTCGCCTGAAAGCCGTCATACTCGAAGTGCGAATGCGTGTATACATATTGCAGACCCGGTACCTGATATTTGTCGTCCAAATCATATATGACGTGGAAGATGGGATCTTTGTTATCAAGATCTACGATGGGACGGTCCGGAAAAACGCGTTTCATGCTGGCGGTGAAGTTGGCCCACTCCACCGATCCGTGAAAATCGTCGCACATGAAGAAGCCGCCGCGCAGCAGGAAGTCCCGCAGTTGCGCCGCTTGCGCGTCGGTGAGATTCCAGTAGCCGACCTCGACGGCGTACATGAACGGCCAGTTATAAACGTCGGTCGGGTCTTCCTGGTAATCCAGATCGACGACCTGCTCCACGGAGCGAGTATCGATGCGCGTCAGGCGGCGAATGCCCTGCAGCAGATGGCGGTCGGAGCGGGGATAGTCGATGGTCCAGCGATCGTAACCGTCGCGGGCACCCGGATGGACCATCAAGAACGAAGGGTAATGCAGGCGCGCTCGCGTCCACTCCGCAGTCTTCTGCCAATCGGGAGGAAGGGGGAAATCCTCGTATTCCTGACCCCTATATGCCTTGAAGGGCCGCTGGGCGCGCAGCACGCCCCAACCCATCAAAACCAGGAGAAATAGGAGAAAAACTGAACGAGCGCGCATCCCGCTTTCCGGAGGGCTGTGCATTGGCTGGGCGACGCCCTCGAGTCGGCTTCAGGATAGCATAGCGGCCCAAATCTACATGCGTTTGTAAACTTCGCCGCATCGTCAACAACCGACATCGTCATCCCGCGCAGCGTGGACATTATCGGAGGCGACGGCCTGGGTGGGGCGGCCCATCAGGCTGCGGCCGGCTCTCAGCCGGCCTTTGATTTGGCAAGCCGGGAACAGCCGGACCGGGGGTCCGGCGCAGGCCGAGGGCCCGCCCCACTCGCAATCGCCAGGGTCAGAATATCTGACGCACTACACTGCCGCTCGGAATGACGCTCTGTTGTGAATCGGCTTAGTGCGTCAGATCGTAGATGAAATAATTCATCGCGATGCGGTACGCGAGGCCGGCCCATTTTTCGTTATATTTCGGGTCGTCCGACCACTCCCAAGCGTCGCCGAGGTCCATATTGTGGCAGATGGCGACGACGATGCGCCCTTTATCGTCGCGGATCGCGCGCCAATGCGGTTCTTTGCCGCTCTCCCCCGCCTCGTACGTCTTGCCGGTCTCGAAGTACTGCGCGCCAGGGACCTGGACACGATCGTCCAAATCGTAAATCGTATGGAAAATAGGGTCGTCGTTGGGCAGGTCCTCGATCGGCCGGCCCGGATACACCCGCTTGATGCTGTCCACGAACGTGTCCCACTCCCTCACGCCTCGGTATGGTTCCGAACCGTGGAAGTCGTCGACCATCAGGAAGCCTCCGCGGTTCAGATATTGACGGAGCTGTTCGGCCTGATCGTCGGGGAGCAGCCAGTGCCCCACCTCGACTCCGTAGAGCATCGGCCAGTTATAGATTTCATCGGTGGCATCGAGGCTCACAACCTGCTCGACGGAGCGCGCGTCGATGCGCGTGAGCCGGCGGACACCCGCCAGCAGATGCCGGTCCGAGCGCGGATAATCCATGGTCCAATAGCCCGCGAAGTTTCGATAAAAGCTGTGGTTTGGATAACCGGTGATGTCGGGATAGCGCAGGCGCGCACGGGTCCACTCGGCAGGTTTGTTCCAGTCGGCAGGCTTCGGAAAATCCTCGTACTCGATGGCAGGATATTCCTGAAATGGCCTTTGCGCCCGGAGGATTCCCCAGGCCGACAGGCTCATCAGGCCAATCGCGAGAATGGTCCTTTTCCGCATGAGCGAGGTCGGTTTCAGAATAACATGGGGGTGCGCATACGATTCAAGCGACCGACGCCAGATTCGATGTCTGTTTGTCGAGCTGCGACAGCAAGCGTTGGATCGTGCGGACTTCCCGCTCTTCGAAGTACGGTTCGCCGCATTGGATGCACACCCACGCAGGCACCGCGTCAAGCGACAAGTGATACCCTTTGCGATCGATGTGGAACGGCGCTAAGGCCTTCTTCATCCGCCCATCACAATGGATGCACTTCACGACCGCCTCCTCACCCGGAGCTCCGCATCCCACTCGCCGGCGTCCGGCAGATAGGCCGTGATGATCGCGAGATAAGATGTTCTCGGCGCACAAACGACGTGGATTTTGCGGGCGTCCGCGCCGGCGCCGAGCAGCAAGCAACTGTGGCCACGCGCGTCTTCCGGATAGTCCTCGATGATCTCACCTCTCATGACCACGCGCCGCACGTCCTGGGCTGTAATCATTCTATCCGGGTGCGACATCTGACGGACAGCATGCGGCAGAAACAGGATCTTCTTGCGCGCGGATTGACGAACGGAACGCCTCAAGGTAACGAGGTCTTCGCCGTCGGTCATCTCACTTCGCCACCGGTACCTTGCGCCGCAGCTCGTCGGAGAAGTTTTCGAGGAAGATCACGTGGTTCCGGGATTGTTGCGCTTCCGGCGCGTCCACCGGCATCAGCGCCACGATGCGCTTGCCGTCCGGCGCGAGATCGTAATTCTTGGTGCCGACCGCGCCGAAGTTCGCGAGCCGTTTCTCCGACCACACCCGCGGCTTCTCGGTAACGAACGAATCGCCCTTGACGGTGTAATTCGCCACCATCATCTGATTGTCCGCCGTATGGAAGAACAGCTCATGCCCGTTGCGAGCCCACGCCGGATAGGCGGCGGCGCCGCTCGAAACCTGCCACTTGCCGCCTTTATCGGGAAACGCACGGACGTATAGTTGATGGGTTCCCGAATCATTGGAAACGTAGGCCACCCATCGCCCGTCGGGCGAAAACATCGGCTCCCTCTCGTCAAAAGGAGTGAGCAGGTAAGGCTCCGGCTTCCCGGCGCGCAGCCCCGCGGCATCGCTTTCCACCGGCACCGTCCAGAGGTCAAACCCATTTCCGGGGTCATTTTGACTACCGATCAAGCGCTTTCCATCAGGCGTAAAAGAAAACGGAACTAGCCGATTCTTACTCTGCGTGAGGGGCTGCGGCTTGCTGGCGCCGTCGCTGCGGGTCCAGAACACTCCCTCCGGCGCCAAATATACGATGTACCGCCCGTCCGGAGTCCAAACCGGACTCGTGGACAGACCGCCAAACGTCAGGCGAGTCAGTATATCGCGCTGCCAGTCGTAGACCCAGACGTCCGGGCCCGATGCATCCGTTATCTCCAGGGCCAGCCGCTGGCCGTCCGGCGACAGGCTAGGACGGCCATAAGCGCCCGGTTTGGCTAACAGCGGCTGCGTTTTCCCCGCGCCGTCCAGCCACGCAACCGTGAGGAGTCCGCTTCCCCCGCCGCTGCGGTATACCAGAGTTCCGTTTCGTGAAAACTCGAACTGGGCGGAGCCGTTTGAAGTGCTGGAGGCAACCTCTTCCAGCACCGGCGATGGCGTGCCGCGCACCTCCAGCTTGCCGGGATCGAAGGGCACGGCAAACAGCGTTCCTTTGTTGATGTAAACCAAATGGCCGGTCCCATTAGACCCCGGCAAATACCTGCCAAACGTTCCTCCGCGTTGCAGTATTTTGCGGCGGTGATCGGCCCCGTCACCCGATAAAGACACGACCTCGATGTTGGCCCCATCGAATCCATTGGTTGATGTGTGGGAGGTGAATAGCACCGCCTTACCTCCCGGCAGAATCTGCGGCCAGCGATGCGTGGCTTCTCCTTGCGCCAGTTGCGTCACTGCCGTGGGTGCGCCTCCAGCGGAGGGAATCCGCGACAGAGCACCACCGCCGCTAACAAGCGCCGCGATGATGTTGCCGTCTTCGCCCCAACTGCCGCCGCGCGCCACCGGTGCGTCGCACAGGGCAATGGCCGCGCCGCCGTCCACGGAGATCTTCTTCAGTTTCCCGCCGGAAAAAAAAGCCACCCACTGCCCGTCCGGCGAGAAAAACGGGGCGAACGCTCCATCGGTACCCGCCAGTTCGACTGCCTTGGGCTGATCCATTCTACGAGTAAAGAGTTTTCCCTGCGATACGAACACGACGCGCGTGCCGTCGGGAGAGATAATCGTGTCGGTTCCGGCTGCGGAGCCGAGCGAAACATCGGCCCCGAGATCGACTTCCAGGCGAACGAGCGGTTTCAGCTCCGCAGGCCGCGTCGCGCGGTAGGCGATCCAGGACGTTCCCGCCGCGATAATCGCCAGCACTGCCGTAGCTACTATCCAAGCAACGGACCTCCGGCTGGCGGTCCCGCCGAACGGGACCGCCGCAGGCTCCGAGTCTGCCCCACTTTCCACAAGCAGTCTGCGAGCATCGCTAATCGACGCCAGCCGCTGCTTGCGATCTTTTTCCAGGCACCAGCGCAGGAGCCTGTGTACACGGGCTGGTGCTGCCGAAATGTCGGCGTCTCGATTCAAGATAGCCCCCAGAATCTCAACCGCCGTTTCGCCGGAGAATAATCGCTTGCCGGTCAGAACTTCATAGACAATGACGCCGAAGGACCAGATATCAGAGCGCTTGTCCGCAGCCCTGCCCTTGGCTTGTTCGGGAGCCATGTACGCAGCCGTGCCTAGAATCGCTCCCGCCTGCGTGGCGCCGATAGTCAGTGTCGGAGAGTTTTCGGGATTTCCGTCGGTCGAAGGCGGAGGCTCCATGACCTTCGCCAATCCGAAATCCAGAATCTTGACGACGCCTTCCGGCGTGATCTTGATGTTGGCGGGCTTCAGGTCCCGATGGATGATGTTCTTTTCGTGCGCAGCCTCGATGCCGTCAATCAATTGCTGAATGATGGGAAGCGCGTCTTCGAAGTCCAGCGGGCCGCACAAGTCCGGACCCTCGACATACTCCATGACCAGATAATTAGGGCCTACATCGTAGAGATGGCAAACGTTTGTGTGGTTCAGTGCGGCGATGGAACGCGCCTCGCGGGCGAAACGATCGGAAAACTCTTGCTTCGAAATCTTGATGGCGACGACGCGATCCAGACGCGTGTCGCGGGCCTTCCACACCTCACCCATGCCGCCCGCGCCGATGGGCGCGAGGATTTCGTAGGGTCCCAGGCGCGTCCCGGCGGCGATAGACATAGGTTGTAAACGATTCTACCCCTACTGCCATGTTGAAGCACCGGGTGTGCACAAAAGGCGTCGACACGATTGTCGACGCGGCACGCAAAGTGCGTGCGCCACGCTTTTTCAGCCCCTATCGAAATCTACCGGCTGCCGAGCGCGGCGGTCTGATCCCAGCTCTGGTGATTGCGGTCGGTGCGCCAGATATCATCGCCCCACCAATCATCTTGCTGCCGGCGAGCTTTCTGGCCGGTCTGACGCTCCAGGGTCTCGTGCATTGCAGCGACGGCGTTCGCCGTCATCTCGATCGTCATGGTGTGCGCGTTCCCGCCGGCGTCGGTGAAATTCACGGTGAAATTCTGATACGTCGTCTTATCGCCGAACCGCTTGTGGAGTTCCCAAACCTTATACAGCGGGACATCTTCGGAATGGGTCAGTTTTGCGCCGAGTTCCGTGCCTGTGATTTTCGAAAAGGGCGCGTCAATCGTCAGTTTCCCGCTGCGGAATGTCAGCCGATCGGCGCCGACATGCACGATGCCCCCGGCTCCCGGCTCGATACCATCCAGATTTCCGACCACATAGGTGGCCTCGTAACTCGTCGCGGCGTGCAAAAGCGAAGAGCCCGCGGCAAGGGTCACGACCAGCAATGAAGCGATACGCATTCAGGAAAATCCTCCATAGGGATTCATCGACGTTGCGCGAGCATCGCATTAGTTGGCAATGAACCCTACCACAGACGTAAGAGGACCCAGAAAGCTTATCTGAAATCGCCTCCGCCCGGGAGATCTTTCCGGCCCGCTTATTGATATTCCCGGTCCTGCAAAGGGCGCTTTCCGGCGGTTCCCTTCAAAAGCGCGAGAGTCATCGAGCGGGCCGATCCAGCTCCGGGCGATGCGGCAGCCGTAGAAGGGGCGGCTAATCCGCGAGCTTGCCGTGATAGATATCGTGCACGCGGATCAGTCCGAGGCAGACGTTCGTGTGAGGAGCGACCACGGGAAGCACGGAAATCTGCGACGGACGATCCTCCATTAAGGACAGTGCGTCGTGAACTAGCGCGTCGGGACCAATCGTCGCCGGATGCAGCGTCATCACGTCGGCCGCGCGGAGCGTGCGGATATCATCGTGATTTCGCAAAGCCCGGCGCACGTCGCCATCCGTCACGAGCCCAAGCAAGCGATGATCCGCTGAGACCACGCAGGCCGCCCCCAGCGGGCGAACCGACATTTCGATGACGACGTGCTTGAGCGTGTCGTCCGGCTTGACCCAAGCGATTTCCGGGGCGGAATGCATCACTTCGCGCACCTTCAGCCGCAAGTTCAACCCGAGTTGTCCAGCGGGATGATAACGCTGGAAATGCTCGGCCGTGAAGCCGCGCGCCTCCATCAACGCGACGGCCAGCGCGTGGCCCAGGGACAGCGCAACGACGGTGCTGCTGGTGGGCGTGAAGCCCCCGGGGTCTGCTTCGCGCTGCACCGTGCCATCAAGCACGACGTCCATTTCATTTGCCAGCGGCGATTTTACGTTGCCTAAAATTCCGATGAAGCGGGACTCGAATCCACGCAAGGGCACGATGAGATCCAACAGCTCGGCCGTGGATCCACTCTTCGAAATCATGAGGACGGGATCTTGCTGCTGGCACAGGCCCAAATCGCCATGGCCGGCTTCCACGGGGTGAAGAAAAACGGCTGGTGTTCCGGTGCTTTGCAGGGTCGCAGCTATCTTTCGGCCGATATGGCCGGACTTGCCCATTCCGGTGACAATTACCTTATGGGGAGCACGGCCGGAATCCGCCAAAATGAGTTCCACCGCGCCCGCAAGGCTGTCAGATACGCGTTCGGAGGCTGCCACAATGGCCGCAGCTTCACTTTGCATGACGCGCCGGGCAGCGTCGAGCCACGTGGACTTGTCGGTGGTCTTGTCGCTCATTTAGTTCATATTACGCGCTAAGACACACGGGCCGCACGGTCCGAATCCACGGACTGCTGGCGAGAGCGCCGGATAAAAAGGAGGGACTTACCGATCGCGCCGGGCGCCGCGGCCAACTCCGCCGCCACCGGCTTCGCGCGTCATCGGACGAGCTTCGTTCACCACGACGGCGCGGCCCATAAGCTCCTGGCCATGACAGGTTTCCACGGCCTTCATCGCCGTGGCGTCGTCATTGATTTCCACGAACGCAAACCCGCGCGCCTGTCCAGTGAAGCGGTCGCGCATCACCGTCACGGAGTCGATTGCTATGCCATGGCCGGAAAAGAAGTTCTGCACGTCCGTCTCATTTGCCGAATACGGTAGGTTTCCCACAAAAAGCTTCTTCACTCACATACTCCTAACTGTATCTGGAGACAAGACTAGAGGGATCACACTGCGGGACTGCACTAGATTACAGGCGGGCGAACCGAAACTCACAATCCTTGGCGCTCCAAGTACAGCGGTAGTATGCCATCATTCGAAAATTGTGTCAAAGGCAATACCGGCACGAATCCCGGGTCTCTTTCCGATGTGTGCCGTCTTTCCTTCGCCATATTGCGAGGCCACCTAATTGCGAGGCCAGCTACGTCCGCGTTCGACGCTTCCCCGCTGACCCCCCGTAACTGCTAAACGATAGAAGGACTGATAAGGTATGCGTATGCAAACACAGCCGAAAGCTGAGCGGGAGCCGCCTCCTTCGCAGATATCTGAAGGCCGCCGACCCGGTCTCTCGCGCTCTCGCCTACTGTTTAGACTGTATCTTCGACTGCCATCGCTTCATTTAAGGCCTTTTAATTTAAGGTACATTCACTCCGCGATTTGGGACTGGCGTTTGCTTTAAGGCCAATAGGCCGACCTCCCATTTAGAGTCATGTTGCACGACTCTCGCTGGTCTTGGCAGCTATGCTCTTCGCGAGCCCCACTCGAGCGGCCGATCCCTGTTACTTCGGGTCGTGTAAGATCACCTCGGCTATAATCGCGCTGCGAACGAACTGGATTATCATTTTCTGGATGAGAACAACGCGGCGTTCGGACTAAACAATGTTGAAGCAAAAGTAAAACGGGGAGTAGAACGATTAGCCCCGGGTAAGTCTCTCTCGCCGGTCATCCGAAAGTATGGAAGAATGTAAGGCGGCATCAATACGGATGGTCGGGATGATTGGTGATCGGAAAGGCCACAACATGAGCAACGAAAATCTTCGTGTGACCCGGCGCGGTTTCTCAGGCGCAATGGCGTTCGGAACCACGATCCTTGTCGGTGGGATCGTTTTCGCGGGCGTTCTGAACGCGCAAAACGCGCCGAATATGGACAAGAAGGAAGCGGCTCCGCCGAGCGCCCCGGCGCCAAAGCACGATCTCAGCGGCGTATGGATGATGCGCAATCCTCAGGCAATGCGCGCTTATACGGGCGCCACGTTTACCAAAGAAGAACCGGAGTTGACTGACTGGGGCAAGCAGAAGTACGCCGAGGCAAAGAACTCCAACAACGGGAAATTCACACTCGCGACGACCAACGATCCGGTGCTCACGCGCTGCGCGCCTCCGGGCACTCCGCGCGTCTATTTTCACCCGTACCCGCTGGAGTTCGTGCACACGCCGAAGTTCACGCTCCTTCTTTATGAATATGACCACACGATCCGTCGCATTTACACGGACGGACGCCCGATTCCTACCGACCCCGATCTCACTTGGATGGGCACGTCGGTCGGACACTGGGACAACGACACGACGTTCACGGTCGACACGGTCGGATTGAACGACAAGACCTGGCTGGATCGCCTGGGCCATGCGCACAGCACCGAACTGCACGTCACCGAGCGCTTCCGCCGCGTCGACATGGATCACATGCAGATCGATTTCAAAATGGAGGACCCCAAGGCGCTGGCGAAACCGTGGACCTCGACGTTCTATTACGAGCTGCGTCCGAAATGGGAAATGGGTGAAATCTCCTGCTCCGGCGATTATCTGGATTTCAGCAAATTCGAAAAGTAGGGCCTTTTCTCCGCTTAGCTAGGGCCCCCTCTCGGATACACTGAGTGTATGGCTTCCGAGATTACCGAGCGGGACCGCGAGGGAATCGCCATCCTCGAGATCAAGGGTCGGCTGACCGCGGGCGAATCGAATCCGCTCCGGGAAAAGATAACCGAGCTCATTGCGGCCGGCAAAGTCAACGTTATATTAGACCTCGCGCACGTCGAATACATCGATTCGACGGGTTTGGGCGGCATGGTGATCTGCTACACGCAACTCAAAAAGGCCGGGGGGGCGTTGAAGCTGATGCAGCTAAACCGGCGCAACGTCGAACTGCTCGCGCTCACGCGTCTGCACACGGTTTTCGAAGTCTTTGCCGAGGAGCAGGACGCCGTCAATAGCTTCTTCCCGGATCGCGAAATCAAGCGCTTCGACATTCTGGCGTTCGTCCAGCAGCATCAGCAGGAAACGCACTAGACCATTTTCATAGTATTCATAGACCATAGCCGCAGTGACGGAAGCAGGACTGGACGTTGCGAGGAGTGACTGCAGCGAGGGCCTCGGAGAGGCGATATTCCAAGCTGGACAGAGAGCGGGCCTTGGCAGCACGGAGGAGTTGTTTGACCTTGGACCAACACTTCTCGATGGGGTTGAAGTCCGGAGAGTACGGCGGCAGATAGCGCAGTCGGGCTCCGGTGTTCTCGATCAGCTCGCGCACGCCAGCGACCTTGTGAGCGGCTAAATTATCCATGACCACGATGTCGCCCGGTTGCAGTTGCGGGCACAACACCTGCTCCACGTAGGCCAGGAAAATCTCTCCATCGGTGGCAGCTTCGATGGTCATGGTCGCCACCCATCCCGATAGGCGAATCGCGCCCAGCACGGTCAGCGTTCGCCAGTGTCCTCCCGGTGTGCCTTCGCGAACGCGTTCGCCGCCGGGGCCGCGTCCGTAGCGGCGCGTCATCTCCGTGGTCACGCCACTCTGGTCCAGGAAAATCAGCCTCGCCGGATCGAGCTGGTTCGTTTCCTCGCGCCAGAGGCTGCGTTGTAGCTGGCCGGCGACGGTATCTTGCTCGGCGGCGTGGAGTGACTTTTTTTGAGCCGCAATCCCATGTCACGAAGGGCCATCCACAGCCGGCCCACGCTGACTTTCAGCTTCCTCTGCTTCCACAGCCGATCCTGCAGCTCCGCTAAGGTTAGGTCCGGCTGCTTGCCAATCCAGTTCCGCAGATCCTCTTGTACTTCAGCGGTCATTTTGCTGGCGGGCCCGCGCCGCCCGCCGGGCGGCCGCTCCATTTTCCCGGTCGAGCGCAGTGTCGCCGAAATTTTCTTGGCCCACGCCAGGCTCACATCGAAGCGTTGGGCCAGTTGCGACAGGCTCCCCGCTCCACGCTGATGCGCTTTCAACAGCTTCCGCCGTAGGTCGTCTGAATATGGACTTGCCATCTTCCGTCGCCGAAAGATTGCCAGAGCTGTCTATATTATCTATGAAAACGGTCTAGCCCGCATCGCTTTAGAGACGAAGCTAGACCCGCCAGAGTGAGACGATCAATCCTCGATCGTGATCTCCGGACCGGCCTTGGCTTCTTCCCGGCAGCGGTGTTCGATGCGTTCGGCGAGCGCGCGGAACGGCGCGGCATGCGGATCTTTCCCATCGCGCAGAGAAACCGGCTTGCCGGAATCGCCTCCGATGCGGACTTCGGGATCGAGCGCCAGCTCTCCTAAAAAGGCGATGCTCATGGCTTCCGCCGTGCGTTTGCCGCCGCCATGGCCGAAAACGTCGATACGCTCTCCCGAGCCGGGCGCGATCAGATAGCTCATGTTCTCAACCATGCCGAGGATGGGAACGCGCACCTGCTGAAACATATTGACCGCCTTGCGGGCGTCCTCGAGGGAGACATCCGAGGGCGTCGTGACGATCACAGCGCCGGAGAGCGGAGCTGTCTGGATCAAAGACAGCGCCACATCGCCGGTACCCGGGGGCAAGTCGATGATCAGATAATCCAATTCGCCCCATTCAACGTTGCGCAGGAACTGCTGGATGACGCTGTGCAGCATCGGGCCGCGCCATACTAACGGTTTATCGCCGGGATTCAGGAAACCCATCGACATCAGCTTCACGCCGTGGCTGTCGACGGGACGAATGCGCTCGGCGACGCCGCGGGGCGTCTCCTGGGTACCCATCATCAGGGGAACGTTGGGGCCATAGACGTCGGCATCGAGCAACCCGACACGACGGCCCAAGGCCGACAAGGAAATGGCCAGATTCACGGCCACGGTCGTCTTTCCTACGCCACCTTTACCCGAACCCACGGCTACCAAGTGCTGGACGCCGGGAATTGGCTGCTTGGCCTGACCTTGCGGCGGTGTTTTTTGAGGACCCATGCAATATCGATGGTAACAGGCCGGGGCAACAAGCCCGGGTCGCAGCCCGGCTTTTGAGGGCGACCACTGCAGCATGAGAGAATTTTGATGCCGCCGAGGCGATCGAATGCGCTGCTGGTCGATGCCCACGAAATCTTGCTTCCGCCGATTCGCCGACATGGGTGACGACGATGATAACGACAAGGCGGCGAAACACGAGCATCTGCGCGAGCGTCACGCTGTTGCCGGCACTTTTCACTTGCCTTCAGGATAAAAAGAGATATTCTAAATTTTGATTAAGCCTGCAAGGAGGCAGACGGAATGATTGAGTATCGATTCTCGGCCGACGACGAGCTCGACGATTTCGAAGATAGCGCCGAGGTCCGCTTGGACGATGAGATGGGCGAGTACGGGCTCGACGATGACGATGACGAGGTGATAGAGGTCCTAACACCCGTCGGCGTCATAGTGACCGAAGTCGTGGAAGTGGGAGAACCCTCGGAAGCGCCGGCCAAGGAGCCGGCCGCCGCGCGCAAGCCGGCGATGAAGGCTGCCGCGCCAAAGAAAGCCGCTCCCAAGCCGGCCGCCCCCAAAGCCGCCGTAAAGAAAGCTGCTCCGAAGAAGGCGGCTCCGAAAAAGGCTGTGGCCAAGAAAGCGGCGCCCAAAAAGGCGGCCGCAAAGAAAGCCGCCCCCAAAAAAGCGGTTAAAAAGGCAGCTCCGAAGAAAGTGGCCAAGAAGGCCATAAAAAAGGCCGTGAAGAAGGCTGCTCCCAAGAAGGCAGCGAAGAAGACAGCGAAGAAAAAGGGCGGCAAAAAGAAGTAAAGCGCCGCACGGACGTTCCTCTCAAGCGCGCGCGGTTTGGCCCAGCCAGCCGTGCGCGTCTCCGCGGTGAAACCCTTGCCCACGGCGAACCCCGCCGAGCACTCCCGGGAAGCCTTCCCACCGTTAAGCTCGGGGGTCAAGCAAAGCGACGACTCTGCCGATGGATCTATTGAGGCGGTGAAAACTGCCCAGGTCCCCTATGCTGAGCCTCGCTCTTATCACGCGCAATTCGTTGGCGGCGCAAGCGATTGAACAAATCGTCCACGAGACGGGTCTTTTCCGCCTGACTGCGGTCTTGAACCCTGAGACATCGGTGCACGAAGCGCTTAAAACGCTCTCCATGCGCGCCCCCGAGGTGATTGTCGCCGATCTCGCGTCCTGGGAGTTGCTCGCGCCGCTGCGGAAGGCGGCACAAGAAACCCTGCTGCGGGCTCGCTGGATCGGCTTCGCGCCGGAATGGACCGGCACCCAACAAATTGACTTGATCCGGGCTGGGGTCACGCAGCTTATCCATGAACCATTCGGTCCCACGGATCTGGTCAACGCGGCCTACGCAGCCTTCCACGAGGGCGAGTCGCAGGTGCGGCCGGGCTTGTGGGCTTTTCTGCCGTCCAAGGCCGGCGGCGGGTGTTCCACGCTGGTACTTAATACAGCCGGGGCTCTGCAACAGCAATCGCACCGCGACGTTTTGGTGATCGAAGCCGATGCGCGCTCGGGATCGATTTCGATATTGATGAACCTTGCCCCGAGGAAGCCCATTCACGAGGCGCTCGAATGCGCGGCGGAGATGACGGCGCTTGAGTGGCAGAAGTTTCAAGTTGCGCTCGGCGGCGTACATATTCTTCCGGCGGATCCCGCGAAGCCGGGACGCCTCCCTTCGTGGGCGGACTATCACCACCTGTTACGTTTCCTTGAAAACCGTTACAGCCACATCCTTGTGGACTTGCCGGAAGTCGTGAACGACGCCACCGCGGAAGTCGTGCGGCGCGCGGAGAACGTTTTCGTGGTGTGTACCCCGGAGATACCGTCGCTGAAAATGACGGACATTCGCTGCCAGGACCTCGTCCACAGGGGCGTCCCCCGCGAACGCATCCGGCTGCTGGTCACGCGTTTCAAGCGCGACGAAGTATCTATCCGGGACGTCGAGAAGAACCTGGGCTGGCCCGTGTACGCAACGCTCGCCAACGATTACCGTTCGGTCCGCAGCTCGATCCTGGAGGGCCGCCTGGTCGCATCCGATAGCGCTTTCGGCAGGGATTGCCGCGCGCTCGCGCAACTGCTGTCCGGAACTGCCGAAATCCAAACTCCGGTCGGCGCACTCGGGCGATTGTCACGGTTGATCGCGAAATAGAAAACGCGAAGGGTCTACTTTTCGCCCGCCGGCTTCGCCACCACGCCGCGGCAGCGCTCGTAAAGCTGCAGCAGGGCGTCGACTTGCTCCTCGGGAGTCTTGGGGGATTTGCCGGCGAACCCGGCGCCGGTCGAAGTCTTTCCAAAGCCAGTGGTCTGCGCGATAAAACGCATCAGTTCCAGCGCGACCTCCTCTTTGCTGGTGCCCGCGGGCGGGTGAGGAGGAGTTGGAGTTGGGATGTTATCGTCCGTCATATAATCTCTTAGGGTACTGCATTTCTTAAGGGCCGCTCCGTTATCCATTGCACGACGGGCGATTCCCACTCCATGCCCCCGATTCGATTCCATGCCGGTTGATGCGCGCCGCCTGATCCGCAAGATGCGCGGTGGAGCACAGGCTCACCTGATCGAGGCCGCCGACGGCTTCTTCTACGTCGTCAAGTTTCTGAATAATCCGCAGCACCGGCGCATTCTGGTGAATGATTGGATCGGGGCATCGTTCCTGCACTATCTGGGACTCTCCACGCCGCAGCCGGCCGTCGTGAGGCTTTCGGTGGAGTTCATTGCCGCCCATCCCGATCTTCACATTCAGCTCGGTACGCGGTGCGTCCCGCCGGAGCCCGGCTGGCATTTCGGTTCGCGCTATCCAGGCGATCCGATGCGCATGTCGGTTTACGATTATCTGCCTGACGTCCTCCTCTTGCGGGTCGAGAACCGCGGCGAATTCGCAGGCATGCTCGCGTTCGACCAATGGACCGGCAACGCGGATTCCCGCCAAGCGATTTTCTTCCGCGCTCGGCTGACGGAATGGCCTCCCGGCGACCATGCCAAGGACGCGCGCGTGAAAACCATCGGCGCGGGCCGCGCGAACAGGGAACGTGTGAGCGATCGAGTTGAGCAGGAAAAGCAAGGCTTCGTCGCCCAGATGATCGATCACGGATTCCTCTTTGAGGGACCGCACTGGCGTTTCGGCGATTCTCCTTTGCGCGGCCTATATCATCGGCCTCTCGTCTACCAGGACGTGACCGGCCTCGCGGATTTCGAGCCGTGGCTCGAACGAATCGTCCATTTTCCCGAGGAACTGATCGATCAGACAGTGAAACAAATTCCTCCCGCGTGGCTCGACGGCGATGAGAACGCGTTGGAGAGACTGCTTAGCCAGCTCTTGTACCGGCGCAAACGCGTGCCCGATCTGGTCGAAGCCTGCCACAACGCACGAACAGGCGTATTCGTGAATTGGCGATAACCTTGCTCTCGGGTGCGGGGTATGCAAGGTACGCAGACGGAAATGCGCCCCGCCTCTAATGAATTGTCTCTTGTAGAACGACTTAACGCCCTGCTAAGTCCGTTCTTGACACCACTCTGGCGGATGGGTTTTCATCCCCGTGGCGCAAAGCCGGACGATGGCGGCACGACCGCTCGACATGACGCGCAGGAGCGACGTGGAGACTCAGGGTCGCGACAATTCCCTTTTCTTTGCCAGTTCGGTCCGTAGCCGTGGCAACCTGATAGGCAAGCGCAGCACGCGCTATTGTAGAAAAAGGGTTCCCTTACAAAACTCTGTACAAGATCATGGCCGCCACCACTTCACAATCGCGCGCCGCCGAATTCAAGGAGGCGCTGCACAGCCGCATTCTGGTGGCCGACGGCGCCATGGGAACGGCGCTCTATTCCAAGGGCGTTTTTCTCAATCGCTGTTACGATGAGCTCAATCTGTCGTTGCCGGCGCTGATCCGCGACGTGCATCAGGATTACGTTCGCGCGGGCGCCGAGATCATAGAAACGAATACGTTTGGAGCCAATCGGAAGCGCCTTGCCGCGTTCGGATTCGCGGAGAAAATGCGGCAGATCAATCAGGCCGGCGTGCGCATCGCGCGAGAGGCTGCCAGGGACTTAGCCTTCGTCGCGGGGGCGGTGGGACCGCTTGGGGTAAGGCTGGAGCCGCTGGGCTCGACCACTTTTGCCGAAGCCCGCGTACTTTTTCGCGAACAGTTCGCTGCTCTCGCCGAGGCCGGCGTGGATTTGCTGATCCTCGAAACGTTTCGCGATCTGGACGAACTTCGCGAGGCGATTCTGGCAGCGCGTGAGGCCGCAGGCGACGAAATCGCGCTGGTAGCGCAAGTGTCGATTGAGGACGACGGGAGCCTACAGGACGGTAGTTCGACGGAAACGTTCACGCGAGCGTTAGATCAATGGCCGGTCGACGTGATCGGATTGAACTGCTCTTCGGGACCACGCGTGACTCTCGAAACGATCGAGAACATGCAGGCTTTCACCAACAAGCCGCTGAGCGCGATGCCTAACGCCGGGCTCCCGGTGACCGTCGAAGGACGGGCTCTCTACCTTTGCTCTTCTGAATACATGGCGCAATACGCTCGCCGTTTTCTCCAGGAAGGCGTGAAGATCGTGGGCGGGTGCTGCGGGACCACACCAGAGCACATCAAGGAAATTCGCAGCGAAGTACGCAGCATGCAGCCGCACCATCGCGCGTCGGCGGCCCTTTCGGACGTGCCTGGCGAACAAACGAAGGCGCTTGCTGAGGTCCCCGTCGCCGAACGCAGCACGCTCGGAGCGAAGCTGGCCTCTGGCCGCTTCGTGGCTTTTGTCGAGATTCTGCCGCCGCGCGGCGTGGACGCGGCAAAGGAGATCGCCGGAGCGAAACTATGCAAGCAGGCGGGCATCGATGTAATCAACGTGCCGGACGGCCCGCGCGCCAGCGCCCGCATGAGCGCGCAGGTTACCTGCCAGTTGATCCAGCGCTACGCGGAAATTGAGGCAGTGCTGCATTTCTGCTGCCGCGACCGCAACATCCTGGGCATCCAGAGCGAATTGCTCGGGGCGCACGCCGCCGGGGTCCGCAACTTGATCTGCATCACAGGCGATCCGCCGCGCATGGGAACTTATCCGGATGCGACGGCCGTTTTCGACGTCGACTCCATCGGCCTGATCACGATCGCCCATCATTTGAATCAAGGTCTGGACCTCGGGGGAAATTCGATGGGATCGCAAACGGCACTGCTCATCGGCATGGGCGCCAACCCCGGCTCCCTCAACCTGGACGACGAGCTGCGGCGTGTCGAAAAGAAAGTGGAGGCCGGCGCCGACTACATGGTGACGCAGCCGGTGTTCGACCTGAAGTCGCTCGAAGAGTTCCTGAGGCGCACGGAGCAATTCAAGATCCCGGTGATCGCCGGGATCTGGCCGCTCACCAGTTTCCGCAACGCGGAATTCATGGTGCACGAGCTCCGCGTCGCGGTGCCCGACAATTATATGGAGCGCATGCGGGCCGCCGAGAATGCGGAAGCGGCGCGAGCGGAAGGCGTCGCCATTGCGCAGGAGATGGTGCAGGCGGTGCGTCCGATGACGGCCGGAGTGCAGCTTAGCGCCCCCTTCGGCCGTTACGAAATGGCAGTGCAAGTCGCCAGTGCGATCGGCCCGCGGGATTGAGAGAAGGCGTCCGATAAATTGACCAAGGAGGCTGCGGAAAAAACGGAAGGCTTTTCTGAAAAGCTGGGTTGAGAAAAGATACTCTCCCGATTCCGCGCGAACGAGTGGCTACCGATCTCATCGAAATTGACGCCGAGAAACCCAGTTCGATCGCCGTGGAGCGCGCCGCCGCCGCGATTCGCCGCGGCGAAGTCGTGGCCATTCCGAGCGACGCTCTCTACATTCTGGTCGCGGATCCTCTGAATCTGCACGCGGCGGGACGTGTTTTCGCGGCCAAGGGTCGCGAGGCGCAGCGCTCGCTGCCGCTCCTGGTGGGCGATATTGTCATGGCCGAAGAACTCGGCAAGGAGCTGCCGGCGCGTTTTTATCGCCTGGCCCGGCGTTTCTGGCCCGGGCCGCTGACGATCATCGCACCGGCTTCCTCGCGCGTGCCGCTCAAAGTAACGGGGAATACCGGAAGGCTCGCCATGCGGCAGTCGCGCTCGAAAGTGGCGACCGCCTTAATCGAACGGCTATCGCAGCCGCTGATCGCCACCAGCGCGAACATCTCCGGCCAGCCGACCTGCTCGAGCGGCATCGAGGTATTCGGCACCATGGACGGCCGCATCGATCTGGTGCTTGACGCGGGTCAGATTTCCGGCAGCGGCGCGACAACCATCGACGTCACCGAACCGTATTGGAGGATTATCCGGGAAGGCGCGATTCCGGAACGAGAGATCGCGGAAGTGCTCAAGGGAACGTAGAGTCGAATGAGGAGTTCTCGGCCCTAGCCCGGCTGCGTGGGCTGCTCGGGGGATGGTGCGCGTTGCGCCATGAACGGCTCGGCCAGCATGAACGAAAAATCCACGCTGTGAGCTTTGTCCACGCCTTCCAGCCCCACTTCGATTTCGTCGCCGGCGGCCGGACGCGCGAGATACGTTCCCAGCAGACGATCCCACCAAGGGAAGACGTCCCCCAGGTTCCGGCACTGTTCGCGCGCATCCACCGAATGATGAATGCGGTGCATGTCCGGCGTTACGAATACGGCCCGCACAGGTTTTTCAAGCCACACGGGCATCTTCACATTAGCGTGGCCAAAGCAACTCTCGACGCAGGTGAGTAGCTCGATAGTCAAAACCGCGGCAACGGGCGGGGAGAGAATTGCCACCGCAGCCAGAAGCGCTCCTTGCATGTACACCACTTCCAACGGATGGGCCCGAAAGCCGGTAGAGACATCGAAATCCGGATCTGAGTGGTGGACCATATGTAAGCGCCATAGCAGAGGCACGTGGTGTTCCATCCAGTGCGCCGCATAGCGCATGAAATCCAAGGCCAAAATCGCCAGCACGAACCGCACGGAATAAGGCAGCGCCGGCTTATTCAGAAGGCCAAAGCGGTTACCGGCAAAACGAAGCGCGACCACAACCGGCCCCGCGCGGTAGATGGCCATCCAAATGATGCTGTAAAACAGCATCAGGATGCCGTGGTGGCTCCAGCGCCGTTCGGGCGCGACCGAGAGGGCGAGCTTTGGCCTCCGGGATTCCCACAGCGCCATGGTCAGGAAGCTAATGATCAAGAGCACCCAATACGAGCGGGTCTCCAGCTGCTGCCAGGAAACATTGAGGGTCGCGGTTACTGTACTCGTCACCATAAATGCCACTGCCCGTAAAGCAGAACGTAGGCAGCGAGCAAAGCGTTCGCCGAAACGTGCGATGCTACCGCGTCCCCCATGCTGCCGCGCCATTTCCACACGAGCCCGAATACCAGCCCCGCGAAAATTCCTGCGATCCACGAGCCTCCGTGCAGGACGCCGAATAGAACCGAGGAGACGACGAGCGCGAACCATGTCACACGTTGCGGGGAAATCAACTCGAAATCGGCGGACATCAGCCGGCGCATCAGGTATCCGCGAAAGGCGAGTTCTTCCGCCAGCGGAACGGTCGTAACGGCGGCAGCCGCACGTAGGGCGATCCACGTGTTGCGGAAGGCTGGAGAGGCCGCGAGCAGTGCTGCCGGGGCTCCCTGTTCGCGGCCAGGTCCACCGAGAAGCCGGTCAAAAGCGATCCATGCCAGGAACACCACTGCGCCCGAGGCAACGCTCATCCATGAGACGTTCCAAGCGAGCGCGGCATAGCGTTTTCGGAACACCCACAGGGCGCCCGCGGCAGCGGCCATGCGTACGGGATATAGCCATTCGAATCCCGCGGAGGCAGCGGTCGCCGCCATGCCCGCCGCGAGGATGGCGAGAAACGGAACCAGGTATGCCGCGGTCGGATTCTCGGCGGCCACGGAATGCGAGGGATGCTCGGCTTTCTGTCCCATCTCTGCGGAGAACCCGTCAGGTACTAACTCGGCGCCAATAGAGCCGGCATTTGCGAACGTCGTGTTCGTAAACCACGACACGCGTCGAACAGTAATGCAGAATCCCGCCGCGACAGCATTAAAGAGAATCCAACCGGCCTGCGAATGAAATCCTCCGGCGGCGAGCCGCTGCCCACCTGCGTTGCCGATTAGGACGAGAGCCGCAATGCGCACGGCATTCAGTAAAAACAAGACGACGATGCCTGCCGGAACCAGCGCCAGTGATTGAGGGAAACGGCACTCACGGCGGAACAGAAGCAGCCACACTACGCCGAAGGCGAAAATCAGTCCCGCGCCTTCCAGTCCGGAGCATTCCGGCGCAACGATGACGTGAAACCGCGGGGTCCCCAGTTGCATCCGCGCTGGATTGACGAACACGCCATCGACCAGCGGTTTCAACAAAATTCGAACCATCGTGAACGTCACGCGGCTGGCTGGTTGCCACAGGTGCCGGCTGAGATTTCCGGCCACGCCCGCCACTACGATGGCGATAAAGGCGTAAATCCACAGTGGACCGCCCGTCGCCAGGACCTTGCGCCAATGTTTCCACGGCAACAAGGCGAGTGCGCCGAATACGATCCCCGCGGACCCCACGACAATCCAACTGGCGGCAAGAACGTTGAGTCCGAAAGAACCCGCCGGAAGCATGGTTGCCTGATATGTTTTCGACGCGTAGAGCTGTGCAGAAATCGTGCCGAAGGCGGCCATCGCGAGCGCGTGCACGCCCAGCAGTCCCCATTCGACCGTGACCCCTTCCAATTCGCGTGAGATGAGTTCGAGTGCCGCTCGATGCTTCAACCAGAGGAAAGTGGCAAAGAGTGCGCAAATTCCTACGCAGGCCCGTACCGCCGAAGGTCCCCAATCGCGAATAACGCCGGCCAATCCACCGTCGCCAGCGAGCGAGTCGTTGTCAAGGAGAACGGAAATGACGAGCAGTTCCGACGCGAACAAAAGTGTAACGAAGAGGATACGGAACAACAATCCACGGGGATGAAAGGGGCGCACGATGAGCGGCGTGCGAGATGACAGGATAGAAGGCAGTTGATTGGTAGCGGCCACGGCGTATTAGGGCCTCAGCCGCTCGTGACGGCTGAGGCTTGACCTGTAGCAGCAATAACGGCTCGGCTGCGCCGAGTATCGAGGACCACAGACGCTACTTCTTGCGTCGTCCCCGCAGCACCAAAACGCCGCCGGCGAGCAATGCCAACGCGGCCGCGCCCGTCGAAGCATCCACTTCCGGTACGGTAATCCCCGCCATTGCGGTCGTGGCCATTCCCGCCAGTATGACCGTTAAGCCGAGCAGTTTCATCATGGTGACCCTCCGAGTAATTGTGATTGACAACCTAAAGCATCGAGCTTGAATAAAGACCTCACCTCTCATGTCGAAAAACGCCATGGACCTAATCAGTAGAACGGCCCTATCGCGGAAATACTTTAGAGCTAATAGCTCTAAGCCGGACGATTTTGCTCACTCCGAACCAGATGATTCCAAGAAACTAGCTTGGTAAGTACCATATCACCTATGAAGTGGATGCTCCATACCGTCTCAACAGGATAAAGGTGAAAACCGTGCTTCGCCAGGAAACTTTCTATACTGGCTGGGGAATGCCTGCGGCACGTTCAAGCTCGGCGGGGGAGACGGTGATCAGCGTCTTTTCCAGATCCTCGCCGGATTCCACCATGTACTTCAGGTGATGGGTTGCCAGCAGCATGCACCACGGATCGGTCAACGGATGGCCGCCCTTGGCCGAGAGCGCAAGCAGGTCGGCGTGCGGCAGCGCGATCACCTTCTCCTGCGGCTCCTCGCCTTCCGTGCGTAGAACGTACTTCACGTCGATCGTATCGGCATGGCGGATCGAGATGCCGTTCTGCAGCCACCGGAACTCAACATCGAAGGTGCGCCCGAAGGGATCGGGTCCAGCTTGAAAGCGGCGAACGTTTTCAGCCATCCTCCACAGGTTATCAGAACGTCGCGATTTATCGCAAAGCGTGGGGGGCTACTGTTGATTTGACACGCGCCGCGTTGCCCTGAGCTACGGGGCAGGCGAGGTGATTTCGGCGTCGGCCTTCAGGAACTGCCAGTCCGGCAGTTCGTAGACGCGGAGTTTCGTGGTCGCGGTGCCGACGGCGTCCTTGGTTTCCAGGGGCCCCAGCGCCGGAACCTTGGCGTCGAATTCGGCGACGGGTGGATCCTCGGGCTTGGCGGCCGTGGTTGTGAGTTTCACTTTCATGGCAAGATCGCCAATATCGGCATCGGAGTGATTGATGACGGCGAACTTCACCGTGAGTTTGCCGGCGCCGCCTTCCGACACACGGAATCCGGCGATTTCCAGATACTTCGCCAGCGGGTTCTTACTCGAAATGACGGACGTTACTGCCAACGGGGCGCCGGCCTGTTTGGTGGCCGCCGTATCCGGCGCTGGAGCGGATGAGCAGCCAACCAGAACGGCCGCAAGGAGGAGAACGGATGCACGCACGCTTTTTAGCATAATACAACGACGTTCCTAGCGACGCATATAGAGCCACCAATCCGGCGATAATGAAAAAAAGAAAACGAAAAGGGAGCCGGCGCATGAGGCCGGCTTCCCTATCGTTCGGCGTATAAGAGAGTGGGCCACGTTCGCGAGCAGATCGACACGATTTTCCGGCGGGACCCGGCGGCCCGCAGTGTCGTGGAAATCTTTCTGTGTTATCCAGGCTTCCACGCGGTGCTGCTGCACCGCCTAGCGCATCGCCTTTACGAGGACGGCTGGTTCACGCTGGCGCGCGTCATCTCGCAGTTTTCGCGCACCTGGACGGGCATCGAGATTCATCCGGGCGCTCGCATCGGACGGCGCTTCTTTATCGATCACGGCATGGGCGTGGTGATCGGAGAAACCAGCGAGATCGGCGACGACGTGCTGATCTACCAGGGCGTCACATTAGGCGGCACGGGCAAGGATACGGGCAAACGTCACCCCACTATCGGGAACGGCGTGGTCATCGGAACGGGCGCGGCGATCCTCGGCAATATTCGCATTGGAGATCATGTCAAGATCGGCGCAGGGAGCGTGGTGGTGCATCCGGTGCCAGATCATTCGACGGTCGTCGGAGTGCCTGGCCGCGTGGTGGGTGACGATCAGGAATTCGAGCCGCTGGAACACGGTGATCTTCCCGATCCCCAAGGCGACAAAATCGAGGACCTATCGCGCCGGGTTGCAGAAATGGAAGCGGCGCTGCGTGCCCTTCATGATGACAAGCTGGCACGATGACGAGCGGACACCATGAAAACCAACCCTAAGCACATCGCCGGGCTTGCGCTGTTATTCGCCGCAGCCGTTCCGGCCGCCGCGGTCGACCTCACCTACTGGGTCGAACCCTGCACGGTCATGACGTCGCTCGCGTGCGCACCCGAAGATACAGAACTCGCCCGTTGGGCCTTCGCGGCGTGGGAGGGCGCCTCCGAAGGCCGTTTGCGCCTGGTCGAAAGTAAGGATCGCGCAACGTCGCTGATCCGGCTGGTGTGGGCCCAAAAGGACGGCGGCCTGTACGGCGAAACGGAGCCGATTATGGTGCAGGGACGGCGCGGCGCGGAGATCCACGTGCTCGCCGAGCCTCCCGGCCCGGGGGACAGGCTGCTGCGCGACGCGATCGTGTATCTCACGTGCCTGCACGAATCCGGACACGCGCTGGGATTGAGCCACACCCGGGCGTTTCCCGACATCATGTACAGCTTTCAGTATGGCGGCGATATCGGAGAATACTTCGGACGCTACCGGCGCAGGTTGACGACGCGCGACGACATCCGCAAGAATTCTGGAATGTCACCGGCCGACCGCGCGGCTTTGCTAGAGCAAATCCGGCTGGAGAGCATCGGCAAGGGCGTTGCGCGGGGTAATTAGGCCGCAGCCCGCTGCTCATTTACGCAAACGCCGGCCGATTCGCTTTCGCAGGATCAACTCGGTCAGATTCAAGACCATCGCCAGAGCAAGCAGCCACGGCCACAGTTGCTCCGTAACGGCCACGGTGCGTCCGCCGGAATTGAAAACATCCGCAGCGGCGGGCTGAAATCGTCCGCCGGTGAACTCGGCGACTTGTTTCAGGAGGTCTTCATTCGATCCATACTCGGACAACTCGGCTTCGGGACGATACAGCGCAGCTTCGGGAAACGCGTCGGAATCCTCCAGCGGCCGCACGCGGAAGAGTCCCTCACGCAAACCGATGGCCGCATGTCCTCCGTAGGTGCCCAGCGCAATCTTGCGTACCGGCATGGTCCGCTGAAAGTGATCCGGCCCGATGACATAGAGGTCGGGAATCGCAGCAGGCTCAACCGCATTGGCGCCCAGGCGATAGCGCGCGACCAGATCGCCCGAGGCGGAATCGTATTCCAAATGCGCATTTCTGGAACTGGCACGAGGCAGCAGATCGCGGCATACATTGATCCAGAATTTGTCGAAGCCTTTCCAAGAAACCCATTCGGCGGCCCAGCGTGCCTTGGCATCGGAGGCGAAAATAGCCGAGCGTCCCAGGCCATACTGCCAGCGCGAATAGAGAGGATCGCGGCCGTCAAGCCTTAAGACGATTTCCGCGTTCGGCTTCGCTTCGAAGCGCACGTATCCTTTCAGCGCCGGCGCGCCTGCGATGGAGACACCATCCAGAATTTCTGCGTCGCGAAGCACTTCGGGCACCAGCGGCTTTTCCACCGCGGTCATGCCAGTGTGCTCTTTGACGTCGCTGAGGACGATCTGCTGCAGACCCACGGGTTCGTTCAGGAAATAGGACTTGCCGCCCGCGAGCGTGGCAAGCCGTGTCAAATAGGCGCGATTGACGTCCAGGCCGAGGCCGACGGTCGAGATCGTGATCGCCATGTTCTGGGCTTCCCGGGCCAAGGCGAACGAGTTGCCCTCGTCGGAGAGGCCGTCCGTCAGCAGCAGGATGTGTTTATAGAATGCATTCGTCTCGACGATTGCCCGATAAGCTTCGCCGAGCGCCTGCGCGATGCGTGTGCCGCCATTGGGATTGATCCGGGAGATCAGAGCGTTGATGGCGTCGGGATCGTCGGCGAAGCGCATGGGCACCTGCCAGCGAAAGATAGTATCGAACGCGAGAACACCCACCTGGTCGGTGGGACGCAAGTTCGAGACGACGTTTGCCGCCGCCTGCCGTGTGAGCTCGATCTTTTTGCCGAGCATCGACGTGCTGCGGTCGAGTACGAGCACAACCGCTCGTCCGTCTGTCGAACGCGGGACGAGCCTTGCGGGCAGCGCGCGATCCAGAGGATCGCTGGAATTCATCGCTTCCGCGAGGAGGTTGCGTTCGCCGCCGATCACGAGAAGCCCTCCGCCGCGACGCACGTAGATTTCGAGCGCCGCCTGATCCGCGGGCCGGACTTTGTCCAACTCCCAATTGTTCAGCACTACCAGCTGATAACGCGAAAGATCGCGAGCGCCGAATTCCGCGGCACGCTCGACGTCGAATTGCGCGGCCGCCAGAGCGGCATTCAAATGGGTATCGGCCGCTTCGGCGTCACCCGAAAGATGCAACACGCGCGGACGGCGGACAGTGATCGGTTGCTCGAAATGTATGTCCTCTAATCCCGCCGGGGCTCCTTCTTCCGCCTTCGCGGCCGCTCTCGCCGGCGCCGCAACGCTGGGGGGCGGCGATGACGGGGCACCCGAGGCCGCAGGCGGCGCCGCTTGCGGAGCCGCTAAGTGTGTCCGCAGCGTGATCGCAACCGGCAACGCTCCGGGCGTATCCAGGTTCGCACGCAGATGTAATTCATTCGCGCCGGCTGCGAGCGTGACCGGAGTAGAACCGAGCGGATTTCCTTCCGCGCGCAGCTCCAGTTCGGCTGGCATCGTGGACGCCGTGAAAACAGTGAGGTCGATAGAAAACGGTTCGCCCGCGAAAACCGCCTCGGGCATGCGCACCGATTCGAGCCGCAGCAACGCACGGGTACGGCCGGCGAGCGCGAAAGTATCGATGGGGACGCCGAGCTGGCGGGCTTGCCACGCGGCCCGCGCAATACTGCCTCGCGTCTCGCGGCCATCGGTGATCAGCGCGATACGCGGAATCCTTTCCGCAGGCAGCGCGGTGATCGCGTCGCGAAGGGCTGCTTCGAGATCAGTCACGCGCCCGGCATCGCCGGAGGTGAGTTGGAAGGGGAAGCCCGCGCGTCCTTCATAAACCGTAAGAGCCCGGGCCGAACGCGCGAAGGGAAGCACCCGCATCCACTGGCTACCGCGCGCCGAAGCGATGTTCGATGTGATCTTCGACGCCCTGCTGAGATCGGCGGAGGAAACGCTGGCCGAGGTGTCCACTAACACGGCCACGGCCACGCGCTCGGGATGCAGGGTAATGCGCGGTTCGGCGAGCGCGGCGAGGATCGCCAGTAGCGACGAGGCTTTGAGCAGGAGTTGCGTCGTGGACGATGGCGACCTGCGCCAGCTATAGAAAACCCACACGGCCGGGAGCAAGGCGAGCGCCAGGAGCCAAGGCCGCTGGAACGTCATCGGACATTCCTGTTCGTGCGCCTGTAGAATCGCCCTGCGGCGAGTTTCTCCTGTGTTGGCCGGGTCGCGCCGCTACCGGCTGGCGCGTCTCGCTGCATCGAAGCTGATTCCGTTATCATCCAAAATCGATCCTATCGCGCGCTGCATCGCCGCCCGCGACTTGAGATACGCTCCTTTGGCGGCGAGTTCCGTCGATCGCGCCTGCGCGACGTAACTCTGATATTGAATCACGAAAAAGCTGGTCGATGCGCCCTCCATGAATTTGATCTGTTCGGCCTCGAGAGATTCTTCCTGGAGCTTGCGCGTTTGCAGGGCCGCTTCGTAGGAGGCGCGCGCGCGGCGCATGCCGATCAAAGCGTCCTCCACTTCGAGCTGCGCCTGGTTGCGCAATTGCTGCTCGCGAATTTGGGTCTGGCGAAGCTGCAGCTCATCGCGCGCGGCATCGGCCTGTGCCACGCGATTGCGCAGAGGCAGCGTCAGCTGCAAGCCGATCGCGTAAGTGGGATTTTTGCCCGTGAAAATCTGGTCCAGAGCCGTGCCGTAGCCGCCCACGTAGGCCCCGGCCGGGATTCCCGCATTCAGCCCGTTCGCCGCGCCGGCAAACCCGTTGCTTTGCGCCGTGCCCACCAGGTCGAGCTCCGGGCGCAATGCATTCCGGCTGCCTTCGAGGCCAATGCGCGTGTTCTCGGTCTGCAGGCCGGCTTGCGCGAGATCCGGGCGCTGGCGGTAGGCTTCCTCCAACAGATCTTCCACGGGACGCGTCTCGTCCGCTTCCGCCGCGGGAATCTCCAGGGAGTCGGTGGGGACGATTTGCGCTCTCCGCACGTCAGGATCCTGGCTGCCTCGCCGGGTGATGACGTTTTTCAAAATGGCCGCTTGTTCGTCCAGGAGCCCCTGGGAATTGATGAGATCCTGCAAAGTGGCGGAGACCTGCGCGCGGGCGCGCGTCAGCTCTATGGGCGCTTGCGTGCCCTGGTCCACACTGTCCTGGGTATTTTGAAGCAACGTCTGCGCGAACTGATAGGTATCCTGCTTCACCTTGACGTCCTCGGCGAGCGAGACCAGGTCCGTATAGAGCCGCACGACGCCGTAGACGGTGGCGATCAGCTGCTGGCGAAACAGCAGGCTGGTGATCTTTTCTTCATTCGCCGCGATGCGGATAAAACGGCGATTGACCTCACGGCCGAATCCCCGCAGCAGCGGCTGCGTGACGTTCAAAGCGAGACCCGAATTGATGTAGGGATTGAACGAATTGAACAGCGAGTTGAGGTCCTCGCGGCTGTTCACGAAGCTCGCGTTGATGTTCGTGCCCGTGCTGAATCCCTGGTTGTAACCGGCGTTAGCCGTTTGTACGCTTCCGATGAGATCCCCGTTCTGCGCGAACGACGAAGTCACTTCCGGCGTGTTCAGATGCTGCCAGTTGTATTGCCCCGTGAGAAACGGATCGTAAGCCGGAATCTGCGAACCGTTCGAAAGCGGGAGGGTCCCCTGCGTCGAATAGTTCACCTGCGGCTCCCCCAGCAGGGCCAGCTCGTTGGCGTTGGTCGCCACGGTGGTTCCGGGCGTATTTTGCGTCGCAGCCGTAGTCACGAGCGGGCTGTTCGGGCCGCCGATTCCCGTGGGAGTCTCATTCAGCGCGTAGAGGACGCCGCGCAAGAGACCTCCGCCCTGCGCGCGCAGAACTTCGCTCTCGGCGAGAGGGATGGCATAGCGCTCCAGCTCGATATCGAGGTTATTCTCCACCGCCAGCGCCAGCGCGTCGGCGAGCGAAAGATAAAGATTGCCGGCGCGGATGAGATCGCGAATCCGCGTGGAGTTGCTGAAGTTCACGGGCGCAACCGGCTTCTCCCGATAGGGAGCCACATAGGGATTCGTGATTCCACGCCAGCCTTTCAGCGGTTCGGGCGCCGTCACCAAAGGGGAGGATGCGTTGTTGGGAGAAGAGCCGGAAGAGGCGGCGTTACCCGGAGGAGCGGCGTTATTTGCAGGAGCAGGGGGAGATTGCGCCATCATCCACGCGGGCATCGCAAATGCGCACAGACCAACACACAGACTCACGACACACAAACGCACAACCAGAAAACGCTGGGACATGCTCAATTCTCCGGACAGCTAAATGTCTTACTCTTTCACGGCCGCGGGCGCTTGCAGCGTTTGAACCTTCACGCCTTCGCGGATGGAATCATTGGGATGTAGTATCACATGATCCCCCGCGTACAATCCGCCGGCAAGATCCAGATGATCGCCGTAATCGCGTGAGACTTCGATCTTCTGGTAATGCACGGTCTGATCCGGGCGCACGATGGCTACCTGCGTGCCATCCGAGCGCACCACCAGCGCGTCGGCCGGAATCGACATGGGAGGGTCGAGAACCGGAATGTTCAGGTCCACGTCGGCATACATGCCGGGCAGCAGGTCTCCCGCGGTATTGGGCACCTGTATCTCCGCCAGCAGCGTGCGTGTGGCGGGGTCGAGAGAATTGGCGGTGCGCGCGACATGTCCCACGAAGGTGCGGCCCGGAAGGTTGGAAACCGTCAGTTTCGCGATCTGCCCGACCTTTACCGAATCCGCGTCGGCCTGCGGGACGTTCACGTAGGTGCGCAGCGTATTGATCTGCGCGATGCGGAACAGCAGTGTGTTGCCCGCGTTGATCAGGGCGCCGACGTCGATGTTGCGCACGGTGATCACGCCTTCGAAGGGCGCCTTCACCTGCTTATAGGCCTGCATCTCCCGAAGCCGGCCGAGGTTCGCCTCCGACGACGCGACGGCGCTTTTCGCCGCAGCGATAGCCTTCTCCAAAGCGGAGAGCTGCGCCTGCTGGGATTGGTAAGCGGCCTGATACTGGTCGTTATCCTGGCGCGAAACAACGCCGCGGGCCGCGAGGTTCCCATAGCGTTGCGCCGTGACACGCGCCAAGTCAAGATTTGCCTTGCCTTGATCGTAGTTGGCGGTGGACTGATCGAAGGCGGCCTGCGCCTGTTTGAGGGCGGCCTGCGCCTGTTCCACCTGTTGGTCGAGCTCAGGCGCCTCGATTTCGGCCAGCAGCTGGCCGGCCTTCACGCGATCACCGATATCGACGAAGCGGTTCTTGATATAGCCGGTGGATCGCGCCAGAAGTGGAGCCTCCGTGACCGGCTGGATATTGCCCGGCAACACTAATTGGTTGCCGCCTCGGGTGGGCGCGACGGTGGCGACCATCACGCGCGGCAGGGCCTGCTCCTGGGTGCTGACCTCGGCGGCGACGGTCGCCTCCTGGCGCTGGCGCGGGAGATAGCCTGCAAAGAAGGCGATCGCAGCGATTACGAGGACGAGCAGGGCGAGAGCCCAGATGGCCGCGCTGGAGGGACGGCCTGGCTTCAGCGCGGAGTGCGTGCCGGAGCGCTCGTCCAGCAGCAACTGGTGCTCGTAAAGCTTCTGGCGCAGTTCCTCCACTTCGCGCCGCAGTTGTTGTTCTAGAGAACTGCCGTCTTCGGTTTCCGTGGAATCAGGTCTGGTATGTCGCATGAATAACGTTCTATGAAATCACGTCGAATGAGCTCGTATCGAACCCCGCGGGCCTCCCGGTCGCTTGTTCCTGACGGATGCGCTGGACGTGATCGACCGGCGGCTTCTTGCGCAAACGGCTGTAAATAACCGGCACAATGATGAGTGTCGTCACGGTGGCGAAAATCAGTCCTCCGATGACCGCGCGGCCGAGCGGCGCGTTCTGCTCGCCACCCTCGCCCAAGCCGAGCGCCATCGGCAGCATGCCGAGGATCATCGCGGCCGCCGTCATCAGAACGGGCCGCATACGGGTGAAGCCGGCTGCCAGTGCGGCCTCCCTGGCTCCCGTGCCCTCCCGCCGCAAATCATTCGCAAAGACGACCAGCAAAATGCTATTGGCCGTGGCCACGCCCACGCACATGATCGCGCCCATCAACGAAGGAACGTTGAAGGTCGTCTGGGTGACGAACAGCATCCATACGATGCCTGCCATCGCGCCCGGCAGCGCGGTGAGAATGATGAACGGATCGAGCCAGGACTGGAAATTCACCACCATCAGCAGGTAAACCAGCACCACCGCCGCCACCATGCCGAGGCCCAGGCGGAAGAACGAGTTTTGCATCGTCTCGAACTGCCCGCGCAGTGTGAGCTGAGTACTGGCCGGCAGTTTGGCTTTTGTCTCCGCCATCAACTTCTGGATATCTCCGCCAACGCCCCCCAGGTCGCGACGGTCGACGTTGGCGTAGACATCGAACACGGGCGTAACGTTATAGTGGCTCACCAGGCCGGGAGCGAGGCCGCGGTGAACCGTCACCACGTTCGAGAGCAGCTGGGTTTCGCTCGCCACGGAGCCGGGATTTCCGTAAGCGGCCGAGGAGCCGTTGGGCGAATTGCCCACCGAGTTCAGCGCTTCATTCGCGGTTCCGGCCATGGAGGTGGTCGTGTTGGAATTCACCGAAGCTCCCATCGCACCGACGGGCGTGCGCAACAGGGCGTCCAGCGAATTGATGGCGTACTGCGGGGTCTGCACGGAGACGGCGTAGTTCACGCCGTTCACCCAATTCACCCAGTACTGCGGCGAAATCTGGGAGCTCGCGCTCAGGGAGATCAGCATATTGTTGCTGACGTCGCGCTGCGTCATCCCCAACTGCACAGCTTTGGAGCGATCCACATCCAGCTGAATCACTGGATAGTCCATCACCTGATGCACATGGACGTCGGTTGCGCCCGGAATGCAGGCGATCTTTTCGGCAAGCTGCTGCGCGATGGCGTAATTCTGAGGATTGCGGCCGATCACTTGCAGATCCAGCGGCGCCGGGAGCCCGAAGTTCAGGATCTGCCCGGTAATATCGGCGGCTTGAAAGAAGAACGACATATCCGGGAATCTCTGGGCCAAGCGCTTGCGCAAGCGGCGCTCGTAAAGAGCGGTGGGCGCGTGATCGCCCTTCAGGGAAATCAGGATTTCGCCGTCGCTCGAATTCACGGTCGAGACGTCGGTGAGCGCCAGATTCCAACCGCCGTTTGGCAGGCCGATATCGTCGATGATCGAATCCAAATCGCGCGGAGGAATGATCTTGCGGATTTCGTCCTCGACGGACTGGTAGCGCACTTCGGTTTCCTCGATGCGAGTACCGACCGGCGCGCGCGCATGCAGGCGCAGCATGCCGGCGTCCACCTTAGGGAAGAAGTCTTTGCCGATCATGACTGCGAGCGCGAGCGAGGCGCCAGTCCCGAGCGCGAACACCACGACGACCAACCCTCCATGGTCCAGGGACCAATCGAGAAATCCCGAGTACACGCGGCGCATCGATTCAAACCAGCGATTGAAGGCATAATGCGCCTTCCAGATGGGACCTTCGCCTCCCGTAGAGTGGTCGCCTCCCTCGTACATCAAAGATTCCTTCTCGAGGAGAAAGTGAACCATTGTGGGCACCAGCGTCCGCGACAACAGGTAGGAGGCCCCCATCGCAAGGACGACCGCGAGCGCAAGAGGCGTGAAGAGGAACCGCGCCGTCCCGGTCAGCAGCAATACGGGAATAAATACAATGCAAATCGCGAGCGTCGACACAAAGGCCGGCACCGCGATCTGCTGCGCGCCGTCAAGAATGGCATTGACCAGCCCCTTGCCCATCCCCATGTTGCGATGGATATTCTCGATCTCGACGGTCGCGTCGTCCACCAGAATGCCCACTGCGAGCGCCAAGCCTCCGAGCGTCATTACGTTGATGGTTTGGCCCGCTAGAGCCATGATCGCCAGGGACGAAAGAATGGAAAGCGGAATCGAGACGCATACGATCAGCGTGCTGCGCCAACTTCCCAGAAACAGCAGGATCATCATACCCGTGAGGCAGGCGGCGATGATCGCCTCGCGCACCACGCCGGTGACGGCGCTCTTGACGAACACGGATTGATCGAACAACTGGGTAATCTTCAACTCTTTGGGCAGATTAGCCAGGATTTTGGGGATTTCTTTTTTCACGCCGGCGACGACATCCAGCGTGGACGCCTGCCCGTTGCGCATGATGGTGATCAGCGCGCCGCGCGTCCCGTTGGTCCGCACGATATTGGTCTGTACGGAGTAGCCGTCGCGGATCTGCGCAACGTCTTTCATATACACGGTCGCGCCGTTGACGGTCTTGATCGGGAGATTGTTCAGGCCTTCGATGGTCGTGGGGCTGCTGTTGAGCCGGATCTGATATTCCGTGTTCGCGAGCTTGGCGGTGCCCGCGGGCACAATCAGGTTCTGTAAGCTGAGCGAATTCGAAACTTCCTGCGCTGTCAATTGCTTGGCCATCAACTCGCGCTGATTCAGGTCTACCATCACCTGGCGCTGTTTGCCGCCCACTGGATTCAGCACCGAGATTCCCTTCACTCCCGAAAGCTGAACTCGTACGAAGTTGTTGCCCAAGTCGTAAAGCTGCGCTTCGCTGAGCGCTTCGCCTCCCAGGCCGAGCTGAATGATCGGAACAGTGGACGCGTCGTATTTTAAGATCGAGGGCGGTCCTATGCCGGGCGGCATCCAGCGCACCAACGTCTCGGAAAGGGCGGTCACTTGTGCCACCGCCATATCGATCCTCACATTGGGTTGAAAATAAATACGCGTGACCTCGATCCCGTTGTAGGACTGTGACTCGATGTGTTCGATATCGTTAACCGTGGTCGTGAGCGAGCGCTCGTACATGTAGACGAGCCGCTTTTCCATCTCCTCGGGAGATAAGCCCGCGTATTGCCAAACGACCGAGATTACTGGAATATCAATGTAAGGAAAGATGTCGACCGGCATCGTGACGATGGCCGTTCCTCCCAGAATCGCGATGAAGAGGGACATCACGACGAACGCGTAAGGATGAGTAAGGGCAACTCGAACGATCCACATAGCTTAACTACCAAACTTCAGGCAAACTTCGGAGCAAAGTTTAACGACATTTCCATTGTCGCAGATTTCGATTAAGAAATCGTTAAGGAACATTAAGCTAATAGGATGATTCTCGTGGCAGGAAGGTTGCCGAACGAGCCAAATCTACAAAATGGAAGTGATAAGAACTAGTTGTTAGAGGGTATTGTATTCCGCGGGGCTTAATGCATAGTTCTACTTTATTTTCCACTCATATGCGGTCGGTCTTTCTCGTTTTCGAGGCAAATGTAATCGAGCAAGTCGGTATCGAGCGCTATCGTTTGCACGAGTTTGACGTTCCACGGTCTGGTATACGCCTTCGCATCATCCACCGTAACGTCGATCTCCATGCGGCCGAAATTGATACGGCGGAACCTTTCGGTGATCCTTAGGGCATCGGTTGCCGGTGTACCGCCGCGATCGAGCCATCCGTCCTCTCGAAAACCATTGGATTGCACCACAAGCGTGTCACCGTCCCATTTTCCGGTGGAATAGCCGTTCCAGGAGGGCTGCGGATCCTGCGGCAGGGGCCGCCCGTCGGTAAAGATCTGCCGGTACATCGCGTTGCGTTCGCTCAGGATCAGCAGCAACCCGGGGGTCTGCACGACCTTCCTGAGCAGAGGCGCGGTGTGCGTTTTTATGATGCCGACCGGCAGGCATTGCGTAGCCGGATCGTCGATGCTGTAACGAGCTTGGCGCGCTTTCTTCAATTCCAGAGCCCAAGGTTGGAAAGGGAGTCCTCCCTTCACGCTCCAGCCGATATTGACGAACTCCTGGGGAACTTGGATGTCGTCGCATCCTTCGGGCGGGCAGGGCTTGTTCTTTTCAGGCTCCCAGGTGCCGGTAAAATCGGGTTTTCCATCGCTCGCACGAGGAGCGGGTGCGCTCAGATTGCGCGAACCATCGGCATTCTTCGGAACTCCGGCGGTCGGATAGTGAAGCCATTGCGCCACCGCCAGGCGGGGCGCCAGGCTGGTCGCCAGAAGGACCACAAACAGAGCGCGCGGGTTTAGCAAATTAAGGAGCCTCGGACCTATTCCGCGAGTCTATTTCCTGGAATCCTTGCCGACGATGTGGGGCAAATCCACGTTATTCTCGTCGCAGATGTACTCCATGATCTCGGTGTTAACGAGTTGAGCCATGTGGCCGTAAACCGTAAAGGGCCTAGTATAGGCGCCCGGATCGTCGATGGTTACATCCATGGTCAAGTGGCCCATGTCGGGACGGCGGACGCGTTCGGTGGTGTGGAGTTTCTCGGTGTGCGGATGTCCCGCTCCGTCGAACCAGAAGACATCGTTGAATCCGATGGTGTCGACCACCAGCGTGTCGCCTTCCCAGTGTCCGATGGACTCACCGTAATAAGTCGGATCAAGGTCTTTAGAATGGGTGCGGCCATCCAGGAAGATCTGCCGGTAGCCGTGCGTGCCGCCTTCATAAAGGAACACGATCAGCTTCGGTGTCTGCACGATCTTCCAGGGATAGGGCGTCATGCGTGGGATGCCGGATGGACGGCAGCGCACATTGGGATCGTCCTTCGACATGTGTTCTTTTGATGCTTTCGCCGCCCACTCTTGCAGGGGCAGCGTTTCGCCCGGCTTCAGGGCGCTTGAAATGTCGTACATGAAGTTCTTATCGGGACCCCACAGACCCGAAAGGTCCGGCGTGCCGTCGGCAGTACGCGGGGTGGGAGCGGTGGAATTCGACTGCATACGGGTCAGCGCGGTAAGAGCCTGCCCACCGCCTTCTTCCGTGAGCAATTTCTGTGCCTGCGCAGCGGAGGACACGAGAGTCAACGAGACTACAAACAGCGCCGCACCTAGGATTAGCGATGCCGTCGATTTCGGGAAAGCGCTCGCGCGTGAAGCGTTCATGGATTTGGTCCCCTTCCTATTTGCCGGCGGGCGCCGCGGCCGCCTCATCCGCCGATGAACCGGCGCTCATCGTCCGTCCATCGGAGAGCGTAACGGAATTGGCGTTGGCCCAAGTCGAATCGTCTTTCGCGCGATGGCCCTTCACTGTTACGACGTCGCCTGGTTTCATCATGTCGCGATTCCAGCCCAAGCGCCGGAGCACGTTGGGGCTTGCGAGCTCGAAATTCCAGGTGGTCACTTTGCCGCTCGGGTCCTTCACGTCGACGTAGAAGCGGGCGTGGGGATTAGTCCACTCCAGTTTGGTGACCGTGCCGGTAAGCGTTAGCGGCTTGGTGGCATCGTACTCAGCCTGGAAAGAATGATGCGCGAGCACGGGCAAGGAAACCAACAAGAATGCGGAAATCGTTAGCCAGCCGAACCCGGCAGGCTGCAAATTAAATCTCGGAGGCATGAATTCCTCTTTCAAAGAAGATGTTGAAACTTTTGAAAACAAACTCTGAACCACCTCTTACTGATTTGACTGCATCCGCGTCCGGGGCGCAAGCGCAGATCGCTCCTCCCCGCGAAGCGGACGGACTTTTGCCGCTCGTGAAAATGAAGGTGCTTGACGAGGCAGCGTGGCCCCCGGTTGACACCAACGCAGCGTGAGACTAATATTTTTCCCCAGTAGTCGTTGAAACGGGATTTCAAGATAAAGGGGACTAAATGAGCACAGCAAGATCCTGGTTTAGTGTGTTAGGCGCTGCGGTACTGCTGACCTTCGTCGCACAGGCGCAACTGCCGACGGCCACCATCCTCGGCGTGGTGAGGGACGCTAGCGGTGCGGTTGTCCCCGGAGCCAATGTAACGGCGCGGAACGTGGATACGGCGCAGACTCGCGCGGCCAAAACGGCGGGCGACGGCTCCTATCGCTTCAACGCTCTTCCGGTGGGAAACTATGAAGTCCGGGTGGAGCACTCAGGATTCCAGGTGGCGGTTCGGGGAGGGCTAACGCTCACGGTATCCCAGGAGGCGGTGGTGAACGTGAGCCTGGAGGTCGGCTCCGCCAACCAGACGGTGTCGGTTACGGCGGAAGCTCCCCTGGTGGACACCACAAGCGGCTCGTTGGGAGGCACGGTGGACGAGCAGAAAGTTGCCAACCTACCCCTTAACGGACGCAACTACATCGACCTGGCGCTGCTGCAACCCGGCGTGAACCTGGATGTCAACAGGCCGCAAGGCGAAGCTACGTGGTACAGCAGCAATGGAGCGTCGGTGCGTTCCAACTATTACACGCTCGACGGCACGCCCACCCGGAACCTGTACGGAACGAATCCGGCTTCCATGACCGCCACGGCTCTCGGCGTGGACGGAGTGCGAGAATTCAAGGTCATCACCAACTCCTTCAGCGCCGAATACGGGATGGCCATGGGAAGCCAGATGGTGATCGTCAGCAAGAGCGGCACGAACGCCTATCATGGCGATCTGTTTGAGTACCTCCGCAACAGCGTTTTGGACGCCCGAAATTTCTTCGACTACACGACCGACCGCCGCCTTCCGGAATTTATCCGCAATCAGTTTGGCGGATCGATCGGCGGCCCGATTCAAAAGAATAAGACGTTCTTCTTCGGGACGTGGGAATCGCTGCACGAACGTCTCGGCACGACGAACCTGATTTTGAGTCTGCCCGGCGCCGGTTGCCACGGTCCGGCGGGAGCCACGATCACGGTGCAGGCTTGCCCGCAATTGGCGAATAACACCGTTGTGTCAGCCGTGACCGCGCCGTTACTCGCGTTGTTCCCCCTGCCCAATCTGCCAGGGAACAATTACACTTTCCCTTTCAGCCAGCCTACGCTCGAGAACTACACGCAGGAACGCGTGGACCATAACTTCTCCGAAAAAGACACCATTTTCGCTCGCTTCACGGCCGACTGGGCAAGCCGGTCCATCGTACAGCAGTTCCCGCAATACTTTGACGATCAGAAGAGCCAGCTCTATTTCATCACACTGTCGGAGAATCACATCTTCTCCCCCACGCTGCTGAACACCGTCCGCGCGTCCTGGAGCGGAACCCGCCTCAACACCGGAGGTCCGCTGCCCTACGACAGTCCGCAATATTCGCTGGTGCCGGGATTGGCCCTGGGACAAATCAACTTGCTGGGCAACACCTTCGGGCCCGATACGCCCATCCCGCTTTACGAAAATCAGTACATCTGGAGCTACAGCGACGACGTCTTCTATACCCGCGGCAAGCACTCGTTGAAGTTTGGCTTGTTGATCAATCAGATCACGCAGGAGCCCGTGGGTCCCGCGGGACTGCGCGGAGCGGTGAACTTCACGACTCTCGACAATTTTCTCCTGGGCATCCCGCAAAGTTATAACGCCATCACGCCGGGTTCGAACTACCAGCGCAAGTACACGAATCAGACGTACGGAATGTATTTCCAGGACGACATGCGCGTCACATCCAGGTTCACCTTGAATTTGGGGTTGCGCTACGAGTTCAATACCGTGCCCAACGAGGTCAATGGAATTCAAGCTTCGTTGCGCAATGTGCAGCAAGACGCGACCCAAACGCTCGGCCCTATCATGGTAAACAATTCACTCCACAATTTCGGCCCGCGCTTCGGTTTCGCGTGGGACGTGTTTGGAGATGGGAAGACCGCGATTCGCGGCGGCTGGGCGCTGCTGTATGACATCAGCAACATCGGATCCGGCCTCATCACCATCGCGACGGGCCAACCGCCGTTCTCCAGCAAGAGCTCGGTGACCAACACGGCGGGGGCCGTCATGACGCTTCCGTTGTTCTTTCCCCCGTCCGCCGTGGGCAAAAATCTCCAGTTGATCGACTACAATTTGAAGCAACCGTCGATGGAGCAATATAACTTAACCGTGGAGCGGCAATTGCCCGGGCGCATCGGCTTAACTGTAGGGTACGCCGGATCGCGCGGTTTTCACATCGTGCGCAATACGGAAGGAAATCCCGAAGTACCAGGGGGCGTTCCCTCGAACGGCGTTTGCGTGCCGCGCTCGACCCCAGTCGTGAACTACAACGCCCCCTACTGCTGGCTCCCCGGCGATCCGCGCACCAATCCCAACTGGAGCACCATTGCGTATCGAACCGCCAACTCGAACTCCTGGTATAACTCCGCGCAGCTTGCTCTGAACCGGCGCTTGGGCAACGGGCTGGAGTTCCAGAGTTCGTATACCTTCTCGAAGTCGATCGATCAGATTGAAAACCAGCTAGGCAGCGATCAGGTGGCCGGCGAAGCGTCCGGACAGACCGATCCGACCCACCCTTACGTGGATCAGGCGCTTTCCGGCTTCAACACCACGCACAACTGGCGTTTTAACGCGATCTACCACGCCCCCACTACCAAAGCCACGGGCTTCACGGGAGCACTGCTCAACGGTTGGTGGTTCAGCGGCATTGAGTCGCTGCAGAGCGGATTCCCCTTCACTCCGTGCCTGCAAAGCAACCGGTCGCTTTCGGGTAATGGCGGAGGGTCTTCCTGTCTGGACCGCCCGAATCTGAATCCCGGACGCACCGATTCGAACATCACTTCCGGCACGACTGCCGGCTGTCCGGGCGTTGCTGCCGGACAAGCGCTCGGCACGCCCAATCTGTACTTCGATCCCTGCGCTTTCTCGCTGCAACCCGCGGGATTCCTGGGAACGGCCGGCCGAAATATCCTGACCGGTCCGGGTTTCGCGAATCTCGATTTTTCCATTGTGAAAGATACGCACCTTCCGCACCTGGGAGAACAAGGGGCCTTACAATTCCGCGCGGAGATTTTCAACATTCTCAACCGCGCGAACTTTGGCTTCAGTCCCTTGACCAACGCCGACCGCGTCGTCCTCACCGGAAGTGGAGCGGTGAATCCGGCCGCGGGCGCGATGCTTCAGACGGTCAACCCGAGTCGGCAGATTCAACTCGCTCTGAAGCTAATCTTCTAAACGGAAGAACGATGAGAACGTTCGGGAGAGGAAATGTTTGCGCAGCCGTTGCGCTGAGTGTGACAGCCGCGGTCCTCGGCTGGGGCCAGGCTCCGTCCCCGCCGCAGGCTCGGGGCGATTCCGGCGTCCGGCGGGTGGCGACCATTCCGTTGACGGCCACGGGCACCAATCCTTTCGACATCAGCTGGGTGGATCCGGTCGGCGGGAGATACTACCTCGCCGACCGGGCGTCCAAGAGCATCGATGTGATCGACACGAAAACGAACAAGCTGGTGGGACAGATCGGCGGATTTGTCGGGCAAAGTCCGAAAGGGCCCAAATCGTACGGCCCCAGCGGCGTGGTGGTGATTTCCAATTCGCGTCAGGCGTGGGCGGGCGACGGTGACAGCACGGTCAAGGTCGTCGACCTCGCGTCGCAGAAGATTGTCGATAGCATTTCGACCGGCGGTACCGCGCGCGCGGACGAAATTGCCTACGACAACAAGGATCAAGTGATTATCATCGGCAACGATGCCGACGAGCCCGTGTTTCTTACTCTCATTTCAGCGCGCGCCGGCCATAAGGTCCTCGGGAAGATCCCGTTGCCCGAGGCTACCGACGGACTCGAACAGCCGGTATGGGATGGCGAAAGGAAGCGCTTTTACGTCGCAGTACCCGCCACGAAGGCCAATCCAGGCGGCGAAATCATTGCCGTCGATCCCGTGGCGCTGAAGATCAGCGACAGGATTGCCGTCGAAAACTGCAACCCTCACGGGCTGGCCCTAGGACCCGGTCAGAGTCTGTTAGTCGGGTGCCGAATGAAGGCCCTGATTTTGGACCTGGGAAAGCCCGCCGCGCCGGTCACGGTCGCCGAGGCCGGAGGTTCCGACGAAGTGTGGTTCAATCCAGGGGACAAAAAATACTTTCTTGCTTCCGCCCGCGGCGGTCTTGGAATTATCGACGCCAGCACCAAGAAGTGGATGGGCAGCGTGGAGACCGGACCCGGCGCGCATTCCGTTGCCGCCGATCCCGTCACCAATCAGATCTATGTTCCCATCGCCGCGAACGCTAAGAATCCGGCATGCAGCAATGGCTGCATCGCAGTCTTTGCGAGTTCCAAGGGACGGTAGCTCTCCGACGCTTCCTGAGCCGGCGAAGCCTGCGGGACCAAGCCGTACATTCAGTTATTGCTGGAGCACTGAGTAACGGCTAATGGAGTATCCGAGGACGCCGCCTACGAAAACGTCCGAGGTGAAATGAGCCGCCAGGGAAAGTCTCGAAAATCCCACAAGCGCGGCGGCGCCGTAGGCAGCGTAGGGAACCCAGCGGTGATTTCCATAGCGCCGGGCGATGACGGTGGCGATCGAGAAGGCCGCAATGGTGTGACCGGACGGAAATCCCCCGCCGGTTCCCGATAGAGTGCCCTTTTCAAACCAGGAGTCATGAAGGTTTCCATGGGCCGGAAAGCCGGAAGGACGGGTTCGCTGGGTGGCGACCTTCAAAACTTCCGTCAGAATTTCGGCATCGGCGACGGCTTCACCCGCAAGCAGGCCTGTTCGTTGCAGCTTCGCATCTTTCCGGACGAGCCCGGCAATGTAAAGCGAGGCGGGAGCTACGATCGTGCCAATGGCCGTTGCGTTGCCGGTCAAGACGTTGTTGAACGAGTGAAATGTTGAAGTGTTGCGGAAGTAGGATCCTTCCGTGGGGTCCAGCGCGAGCAGTCCAGCAGTCGTTCCGAGGACCGCAATCGCCGGTATCAAATCTTCTCCGTGCGCCAGTCTGGCTGGGAACGACCAGATGCGTTCCTGGTCGCTCACAATGTTCGGAAACAGCTGTTTCCACGAGACCGGCCGATCCGCTACGGGAACGGTCTGCTGGGCCTGCGAAGGCGGCGATTGGGGTTGGGCGTTTGCGGGAGGAGGGCCGTTTGTAGAGGAATCAGCGGGAGGTGCTTGATCCGCCGGAGTGCTCTGTCCCACGACCGACCACGGAATCGCAAGGGCGCATAAGGTCATGAGTGCAAAATTAAGCGTCACTATTTTTCTCCTACACGAATTTGTAAGCACGGGGCGATTATGCGCTTCCTCCGCTACACTCGCTCGCTGCCGGCATACTTAAGTGATTCCCTAATCCTCCGTTTGTTACGTCAGTCTAGACCAGGTTACTGGGTAGCTTTCGGGGACTCACAGATCGATTTCGGCAATGGCATAATACATCATGTTACGCTGAGTGTCTGTTCCTATGAGACCATTCCCTCTCAGCCAAACCGCGTTCACGCGGCTATGGTGGATAGCGATCATGTTCGTGGCCGTTTGCGCGGCTTGCTTCGCGCAAACTGACGAGATCCAGGTGTATGACGCCAATATAGCGGATCAAGGGAAGGTCAATCTCATGATTCACAACAACTTCACGCCCGATGGCCGGACTATGCCGGCATTTCCCGGCGCTGTCGAGTCGAACAAAGCGTATGTTGGCGTTGCGGAATGGGCTTATGGTGTCACGCCTTGGTTCGAACAGGGGCTCTACCTGCCTCTGTACAGTTATTCCCAAAATCTCGGCATGACGTACAACGGCTTCAAGGTGCGTGAGCTGTTCGTCAAGCCGCATGCGGACGATCACACGTTTTTCTACGGCGTGAATTTCGAATTCAGCGTTAACCAAAAGCAATGGGATCCGAGGCGCTATACCTCGGAGGTTCGCCCCATTATCGGATGGCACATAAAGCCTCCGGAGGGAGCGCACTGGAAGCAAGTCGATATCATCGTGAATCCGATCATGGACACCTCGTATTTGGGCGGCCCGAAAAGTCTCGATTTCGCGCCCGCGATGCGCGTCGCCTACAATCTATCCGATAAATGGGCCGTCGCCGCTGAACAATATTCCGACTACGGGCAGTTCCGCCAAATTTACGCGATCCGAGATCAGTGGCAGCAGGTATGGGCCGTCATGGATCGTAAGTCAGACAAGTGGGTTAGTATCGAAGCCGGCGTGGGGTTCGGCGTGACTAGCGCATCCGACAAAGTGACCTTGAAGCTCATGGTCTCGCGCGATCTTAACTGAACGCTCGAAAGGTCCGGAACATTTGTACGGTTTTCTGAGGTATTCCCGAACGTTTGGTGAAACGATTTGCCGGACGTTCTCGTCCAAGGTCCATGTTGACGACAAGTCTGATAGCGGGTGTGCTTGGGTGGGCACTCCTGTTTTCGGCTTCGATATCTTGTTTTGCGCAGACCTCGTCTTCGCAAACTGATTTCGCACCAGCCGATTTATCCTTCACTCGAACCGATGGCAAGACCGTCGCCGGCGATCCTACGGAAGTGATTTTCGTCGGCGCTGCGCCCTTCCCTGCCCCCAATGTGGCGATGGCCTCATTCGAGCGCGTCATGGCTAGCGCGGTAGCGGCGAAATTTTCTGCCGTGGGTTTCCCAGCCGAAACCGAAACAACATTGAACGAAGGGGCATTCTTCTCAGACCTTGTACTCGCGCAGGTCGATTTTCCACAGCTCGCACAAGCGCAGGGGAATCCCCAGACGCAGTCTCCCAAACCGAATCCTTCGGAACCAAGTCGTTCCGCGGAACCGAACCTCGGGGATCTGGGATTCCCCACTGCCCAGACACAAGGCAGTGCCCAGGATCAAGCGCGGCTCGACAAGAGGTCGCACATGCTGAGGACCCATCAGGTGCTCGGTCTGATCACGACGATCCCTTTGGCGGCGACTCTTCTGACGAGCGGGCTGGCGGGCGGCAGGAGCACCAGTTCGACTGGCCGCGATATACATGCCACACTGGGCACGATCACCGCGGGCATGTATATCACAACCGCCTACTATTCGATCTTCGCGCCTAAGATTGCGGGAACACCAACCCGAGGCCCTATCCGCCTCCATAAGGCCCTGGCCTTTATCCATGGTCCGGGAATGATCCTGACGCCGATCCTGGGAGCCATGGCCTTGGACCAGAAGAACGCGGGAGAAAAGGTGCACGGAATCGCCAGCGCCCATGGGGCCGTTGCCGCAGTGACAGGCATAGCGTACGGGCTGGCGATTCTGTCAGTTTCCGTTCATTTTTAAACGAAATCATGAGCAAGAGAATACGAACGCTCGCTTTGTTGTTGATCGTATCGTTTCTGACTGTCTTGTCTCTGGCCGTACCCCAGCTCAGCCAGGCGGCAAGCAAAGAGTGGATTCTGCAGGAAAGCACCCTCTCCTATCACGTGTCTCACCCGCTGCATCAGGTTGACGGCGTTAGTCATGCGGCGCGAGGCAAGGGCGTTTGCGACGCCGGACAGTGCGATTTTTTGATCGCGGTACCCGTAAAATCGTTTGATTCAGGGGACAGCAACCGCGATCTTCATATGCTGCAGGTGACCCGCGGCGCGCAATTTCCCTTGGTCACCGTACGTACGCGAGTGCCCGACACAGAGGGATCTTCCACGATTGAAGCCGACCTGGACATCCAGTTCGCAGGCCAAACGGCCCACTACAAACAGGTCGCGTTTCATCTGACCATGGAAGGAAATCAGATCAAGCTGTCGGGAACAATTCCAGCAACCGTCTCCGATTTTAAAATCGACCCACCCTCGCTGTTGTCCTTCGCCATCAAGAACGAAATTCCGGTGCAAGTAGAAATGACGTGGCGTCCAAAGTGAGGTTCTCGGGATGATCGCCCCGGACCTATACGACCCATAACACCGCAAACACTCGAACAAGCGCCTCATGAGGCCGGGAAGGCCCGTACTTCCTCGGCCAATATTTCGGCGCCCCCGCAAATTCGGTCAAACTTCGGCGAACAATGGCCCAAGCGTACCTTCGGCGAGAATCTCCGGGTCGGTCTATTTTGTGTCGAACCGGACCATGATGAACGTCACGTGATCCTTGGTTTCGACAAAGCCGTGGGGGATCCCGGCGGGGACGAACATGACGTCGCCCGGCTTGAGAACGCGTGAAGCCCCGCCGCGTGCTGCCTCGCCGCGCATGTCACCCGGGTCTTCCCCGCCCGGTTTACCATTGACCAGATCGCCGCCGCTCACGAACGTCCCTTCACCGTCCTGGATTACCATGAAATCACTTTTCTTCCCATGCAACAGGATCGGCTGCGGACCCACCAGGCGGCGGACCTCCAAGTTATAGCCTTTTTCTCCAAAGAATCGATGGGTCGTCTCCTTCTTGGCAGCCAAGTCTTGTGCCACCGCCGTCATTTCCGCCATCGTCCAGGAAGCCGACTTATCGGTGGGAGCGGGAGCATCGCGGCGGGCTCCTGCTTGCCCGAATGCCACGATTCCGCATAACATCGCACATACAGCAGTTCCACAACCACCAATCACAAAAGCGCGCATGCCGCCTCCTTGTATTGCCGGGTTGTTTGTCTCCCGCGCATCGCCCAGTATGTACGCCCAGCAGCTTGAACGCCGTCCCGGGTCGCCATTTTGAAATACCCGACCACGGTACTTTTCGCTTTGTCGCGATATCCAAAATGTTAACGAAGAAATAAGAGACAGGAGTGATATAATCCCCTTCCGGAGAGTGAAGAAGGGAGCTGTCCATGAACAGAATCATATTTGGTGCGCTTGCGGTATCACTTACGGCCGGCCAGTCGATTATGCGGGCGGAGTCGCCGGCGCCGCCCGTGGTGGCGTTCGATATCCTGAAAGCGGATATCGATCTCTTGCTGAAAAACTCACCTCCAGCCATCGATCAACAGATTCGCGTGGTGGATATGGGCGAGTATAACCTCGGAGTCGGGATCATTCATCGGGGACCGACCAACGATAAACCGGGTGACCCGATCGCGGGACCATATCACGACTTCACGGCCGAGACCTACATCATCTTATCGGGCGGCGGCGTCCTTACAACGGGAGGCACCCTGCTTGATAAGAAGCCCAGTAATAACGTCAACGTCATGAACGGCCCTGGCGGAAACGCTACGGCGGGTCCTGGCGCTTATAGCCGCAAAGTCGGACCGGGTGACATCATCATCATCCCAGCGGGCGTGCTCCATGCGTGGAGTCAAATCACCGACCAGGTGACATATCTCAGCGTCCGGCCCGACCCGGATCGTAAGTTACCGGCGGGATATGTCAATCCGTTACTGCTGAAGAATCAGCCGCCACCGGCGAAGTAGACGCTTCTTACTGCGCGGTCTCTTTCGTTGCCGGCTTCAGCGTCTTCAGCTTCTCCAAGTAGTCGGGATACAGCGCCTCGGCGTTTCCACGCACCGCCTCATACGGAATCCCATAGCGGATCGGAAACTCCGTCAAACTCTTGTTCATGCCGGGCAGAATGTGCGGAATTTGCGTAGACGTTCGCACCACCTCCACGGCGATCTCCTGCGGTGCACAAGGACTGCGGTAGAACTGCAGCGAATCGTCAAAGATCCAGGTCGATGACCTGACCAGCGGTTCGGTGAGATACACGGGATCTTCGATAATCGTAATCTCGTTCAAATAATCACCGTGCCGCACCCAGTTCTCGATGACCGACGCCCGATCGCTCTGAGCGACGCCGTTCCGCTCGGTATAACCCTCCTTGAGGTGCGTAGTGTTGACGACGAGCGTGCTGCCCTCCCATTTTCCGGTCGAAAATCCAAACCAGGTGTGCGCCGCGTAGTCCGGAGGATGCGGCCGGCCATCCATATAGATCCATCGTTCCGGCTCTTCGAACCCGCCGCGGGTCCGCCACGCGACGATCTTTTGCGTCCTCGGGTCGATCTCCGCCCACCACTTGACCGTCGCTCCCGAAAATCCGCGTTCCGAGTAAGGACCCGTATGCGGACGGCACTGGTACTCGGGAATCGTGAACAGGGACGCCTCCCACGCGTCGGCCCTCATGCGTGCCGCGTCGTTGAGCGGCAAGCCCGTATAGTCGCCGATTTCCGGCCCGCCCCCGCGTTTGGGAGCATCAGAGTGATTCAACTTCCGGTATTTACCCGTAAAGTCGCTCTGAGCAAGTATCAGGGTGCTTCCCGCAAACATCGCGAGGACCAGCGCTGCAACGCCTGCCCGCAAACGTACAGGGCTCCCCTTCATTCCGCTCTCCTTAAAAGCACACAAGGTGCGCGGAGTGCAACTTCACACGACTTCTTCCAGTCGATAAACCGGCCCATCTCACCGCGCCTCCTTCGGCGCCACCGCCACGGAAGGAGGAGCGATCTCGCACCCCGTCGGATGCCACTTCGAGCCATCCGGCTCCTTCTTGAAGAACGAATCGGTGACGAACGGTTCGGTGAAGTACTTGGGATCCTGGACGATCGTCATGACGTGAAACCACTGAGCTCCATCCGAGCTGTTCGAATCGCGCTCGAAATATTCCGTGATGACCGCGCCTTCACTATAAGGGACGCCATTCTTCCGGACGTACCCGGCGCGCATGTTGGTGGTCGTGACCTTCAACGAGCCCCGCGTTCCTGGCTCGGGAGGAGCGGCGTTTTGCCCGGCCAATATCCCGAAATCCCACTGCGCGGCCGACCGTCCCTGCCACGTCTTCTCGCCGGCGGCCGGCTGTTCTGCATTGCCGAAGCGCAGAAGCCGCGTTTGCGTGCCGGCGTCCGTTTCGATTTTCAGCGTGTTCGGGTCCTGCCACGTGATATGCAGTCGAGTGGGCATGCGCATGATCCCACCGACGCCAAACGGCTTGCATTGATTGCCCGCGGCGATGTCTCTGGCCAGATCCCAGGACTGAGCCGCTCGCAGCCCCTCCGCGTTGAGGGGCACGCTCGGGACATCGCCCTTGGGCGGGGTCATCATGCGCCAGCGCCAGTCCTCAGTGATGACCGACGCCCAATAACCGGTGAGGTCGATCGGCGCTCGCGCCCGCGCCGGCTGGGGCAGGCCGCCTCGCTGCGCGGCCACCGTCGTCGATCCGGTCGCTACGGCGAATGCCGCAATCGCAAACGACGCTGCGAAGCTTCGAAGGTGTCTTATCCGCATCTCTTCCACTCTTCATTCCTTCGAGTTTTTACCCGTCCCACCGCGGCCGGGAGCCTGGCGTTGGACGGGCGCCGCCGGCGTGAGCGTGCGGTACGCAGCCTCGACGAACATATCGGCGGTCCAGGCACGCGTGGCGTACCGGCCATCGTAGTCGGCGGTCGGTCTGGCCGCTTTGACCTGCTCCAGCGTCATGCCTCGCTTGACCATGTCCTGGATGCGGTCGCGAATAATCACGACCATATTGCGGTATTCGACGACGTCGGCTTCGTCGCACAGACGGCCCTCGCCCGGAATCACATAGGTGCCGCCCTCCTGGTGATCGCGCGGCACGGCGATGTCGATGATGAGATTCAGCGCGTCGATGTTGCCGTTGATGGTCCCTCCCGCTTTCAAGTCGAGCACCGGGTAGGTCGTCGTCACGAAGGCGCCTCCGGTGCTGACCACATCGGAGTGGCGGAAGAAGACCAGACTGTCGCCATCGGTGTGCGCCGCCGGCACGTGAATGACCTCGATCGGCTCGTCGTTGAAAACGACCTTCTTCTTCGGAGTGAAGAACGTCATGAGCGGCCAGGCCGCGACCGGTGTCGGCGCCTCCGATCCGGTGGGCGCGCTCATCCGCGCCAGAACATTCTCGTGCGCGACGACCGTAGCCGGCTGAACCTCATTCTGTTTCCCGAAGAGCGGTATCGTGCCGATGCTGTTCTCGATAAGCTGCTCGCCCGCCTTCGAAATTGCCGCATTCCCGCCGGTATTATCGGGATGAAAATGTGTGTTGATGATCCAGCGAATCGGCTGATCGGTCACGCCGGCCATCACGTGCTTGACCGTGGCTAGCGCTTGGCCGGCCATCCCGAGCACTCCCGTATCGACGAGCAGCGCGCCCTCGTCGCCTACTTGCAGCGTGATGTTGCCGGGACCCGCGCCCACGACCATGTAGACCTTCGTCTTTTTCGAGCCCTGAACAAACAAGGCCTGGACGGGATTGTTGGCCAGGACCACCGGCGGATTGTCCGCCGATGGATGCGGTTCTCGCTGTGCAGCGGCTCGCCGTGGGAACGCTCCCAGGATCAACGCGAGGATCGACACCAGGATGAACGACGCCGCGAATGTGTGAGGCGCGCGCAGCACGGGTTAGTAGTTGGACGGTGTGGGGTGCGCTTTATAATCATCCGCGGCTTTCGCCATCCACGGATACCATTCCCGCCAGTGGGTTTTGATGCCGTCCCCATCGACCCGCTTGAACTGGATCCGATAGAAATGCGACGGCCACTCGTTGGTGTTGCTGGCGGCGTGCGGCCACTGCGGTCCCATGGTTGCGCAGCTCGGCCACTTCATGCCCGGCGGCGGGCCCCCCGAGCCTCCTCCTTGACCGTTGACTCCATTGGGAACCAGCTTCCAGTCTCCACCTGCGCCTTTGCCGATCCCGGGCTCGTGATTCGCTGGCTGCGGCGGTGGATTCGCCGGAGTAGGCGTGGGGCCCGTAACCGGGGTCGCGCCTATGTCACGCGCAAACACGGAAGGGCTCTCATGACCGTGCAGATTTTCTCGTTCGTTGTGCCGGAACGTCACTTCGAGAAAGACAACGTGATCGTCCTCGTAACGAACCTGATGATTGTTCGGAGCTGCCTTGTAAGATTCCGTCGAGGCGGCGTACGGGTACTCCTTGGAAACGGGCGGCCCCAATTTCGGATCGGTCGGATCGATATTGGCGAGCGGTTTTATCGGGAGCAGCATCCAGGGATACCAGGTCTTCCAATGGGTTTTGTAATCGTCGCCGTCGACCCTTTTGAATTCGACGCGAAAAAAATGGAGCGGAAACGTGTCGTTGTTGGTAACCGCGTGAGGCGCCTGCGGCCCCATGGTCGAGCACGTCGGGTACTGCATCCCCTGTGGCGGAGGCGCATTTCCTCCCGTCGGATTGTTCATCGGGCTGCCCGTGTCCAACGTCACATTCGTAACGTTCTTTGGCGCGGCTGCGTCGTACGCAAACACCGAAGGATATGGGTGCCCGTGCATGTTGCCATGCACGCCGGGGAAGTATGCTACTTCGATCAGCCTGATGTGTTGGTCCTCGTAGCGAATGTGATGAATCTCGCCGGCAGCCACGACAGAATCGTAGGCATCCGGATACGGCCAGGCGCCAGGATTCTTGGTTTGAGGTCCAGACAGCCTTTTGTAGGCGGTCGAACCGGACGATTTTTGCGCTGCCGTGATCGCGACCCACAGACCGGCTACCAGCATCAATCCAACAACAGCTGCCAGCCACGTATTCATTCGTCGCATCGTTGCCTCCTAAAGGTTGCTCGCATTCTCGCGGACAAGACGTCTACGGCCTGGTGTTCCGAGTTTCAATATGAGCCATCCCATAGACAAAGGTCTGGCCGGGGTCAGGCTGCGTCTGGTGCCAGGTCATCGGCGGAATCACGATCCAGTCGCCAGGCTTGATCTTCTGGATCTTCGCGCCAACGATCGGCTGGCCCGAATGCTGCCCTTCCGGGGTGTCCCTGATGTTCATGGCGGTGCCGCCCAGAGCGATGCTCCCAGTGCCGGAGACAATAATGTAGATCTGCGTCTTGTCTTCGTGCATCTCCGCGTCATCCCAATGGCTCACCTGGCCGGAATTCATCTTCTTCGCCGTCTCATAATAGGGTCGCCTCATTACGGTGAAGCGATAAGCAGGGTCCCACGCCAAGTGCGTGGCGTTTTGCGGCGCGGCGTCGACGAATCTCTTCTTGATCTCCTCGGACGAGAAATACATGGCCTTTCCAGGCACGGCTCTTGGCGATGCTTTGGCATCTTCTTCCGCCTGAATTTTTCCTTGAGCCCATGCCGTCACGAGCGGTTTCAGCGAGAGCCCAGCGAGAAAGCAAATGACACCGAACACTACCGCAACCATGGAACGTTTCATCGAAATCTCCTCTTGGCCACGCTCTTCGGTCGTGGCAGTCTATGCTTGGCCCACGTGCTTAACTCCAATCGCAGGCATATTGAAAAAATCGTCACATTATCCTCCGCCAAATTCACCGAGTCAATGCACAGGAGAGACGAGTCCAAACCTTACGCTTTTCTGTTTCGCACAGGGACCAACCGCACTAGCAACGGGCTTCCAAGCCAAGAAACCGTTCTGCCGCCGGACGGACATTCCGGCGCCTTTGCGCAGGAATTCGATCAGGCGTGTAAGCCAGATTGCGAACGGTTCGCCGTCCACCTCTTGCCGGAGCACCTGAGCCAGGAGGAGTGAAGATTTCATAAGGGGTGTGGTTTGATGGTTGTTGTACTGCTTCGCGAAGTGCTGTTGACGGGCGTTGGCCTGATCGTTCAACTCACTTTTTGCGAAGCACTAACCCGAAGATCTCGTATGCACATGCATCATCTCGCCACGATCACGCTAGTCGCCCTGACGAACCCGCTCTTCGCCGCTGCGCAACACACGCCTGCCTCGCAACGGCCTTTGCCGCGCACCGCGGACGGCAAGCCAAACCTCCAAGGAATCTGGCAAGCGTCCAGCACCGCGGCTACCGATCTCCAGGATCATTCCGCCCGAAACAATATGCTGGCCGGGCGTTCGGTTGTCGTCGGCACCGAAATCCCGTACCAACCTTGGGCCGCGGCGAAAAAGGCCGAGAACTTCCAAAATCGCCTGAAGGCTGATCCCTTGGCGAAGTGCTACATGCCCGGCGTCCCTCGGATCATGTATCTAGATTTCCCCTTTCAGATCTTCCAGACGCCCCAGGCGATCGCCATGACCTTCGAGTGGTCACTCGACTACCGGCTGATCCACACGGACGGCGCGCCGCACTTCAAGGATCTCGATTCCTGGATGGGCGATTCGCGCGGCCGGTGGGAGGGCAACACTCTGGTGGTGGACGTCACCAACAACAATGACAAAACATGGTTCGACATGGCGGGGGATTTTCACAGCGACGCGCTCCACGTGGTGGAGCGATATCGCATGACCGGCCCGGACACGATTGAGTACGAGGCGACCATCGAGGATTCGAAAGTATTCACGAAACCGTGGACGATTCGGCTCGCCTTCCATCGGCGAACCGATCGGGACAGGCTTTTCGAGTACGTCTGTCAGGCCGAGGTCGAAGAGGAGAACGGCGCGTTCACCCGTGAGGAGCGAACCTGGTATCCGGGCAACGGAACCCCGCCTCCTGCGATGACCATGGCGACCGTTCGGCCTGTGTCAGCAACTCCACGGACACCCGCGGCGAACATTCCTCGGGTTCCTTTGCGCCGGACGCCTGACGGTAAGCCGGACCTAAATGGATTTTACGAACCCGACGCCGGAGGCGCGAACTATGGTTTGGAAAGACGTCCCCCGAGCGACCTCACCCCGCCCGGACGAGGCGTAATCATCGATCCACCCGACGGGATCCTTCCGATGCAGCCGTGGGCCGTGCAGGAGAGAGCCGACCGGAACCGGCCTGAACGCGGCTATGACGATCCAACAGCGCACTGTTTCCCCGCCGGTGTTCCGCGGTCGATGTATGTCCCGACGTCATTTCAGATCGTTCAAACATCCGATTACCTGGTCATATTGCACGAGCGCGTCTCATGGCGCATTGTGGATTTGAAGCGGCGAGCCCACCTTCCCGACGCGATCCGTTTGTGGCAGGGCGATTCGGTGGGCCACTGGGAGGGCGACACGTTGGTGGTCGATACGACCAACCTCAACGGCAAGACTTGGCTGAACGAGGGTAGCGAGATTGTGAGCTACGCCGAGCACGTGATGGAACGATTCACCCCGGCTGGTCCCGACACGGTCAACTACGAGGCGACCGTCACCGACCCGGTGGTGTATACGCGGCCGTGGACGATCGCCCTTCCGCTCAAGCGCGAGAAGTTCGAACTGACCGAGGCTGCCTGTCACGAGGAAGACGGCGACCTGCCGCACCTAAAGGCCCTCAAAGACGCGGCGGTCGGGAAGAAATAGCGTTCTGCTGTAAGAACAGCGATCCGCTCGGACGGATTGCCGGCTATCCGATTCGCGAATCCCAATTCCGGCTACGATGTCCGCCATTATCGAAAGCGTGGCCCAGAACTTCACCAAGGCACGAGACGCGGGCCCGGTGACCAGTCGTTAAAAACGTTTGCAGGGTTGAATCGCAACGGCGCGGAACTGTAGAATCCATCTATGCAACCGCTAGTCATCTTGCTCCTTGTGTCAGTCTCGCTTTTTGCTCAGCAACCGGGCGACCGCGGAGCGTCCCCTGCGACCGCCGCGAAGAATCTGAAATTACTCGGAGACAAATCCGACATTCCCTTCATCATGCGCAGCTTCAACGAGGCGCTGGGCGTGGAGTGCACGTATTGCCATGTACAGGGCGACTTCGCGACCGACGCCAATCCCAAGAAAGACATGGCGCGCAAAATGATCGCCATGGTGAGACTGATCGATACGACGTTTCCAAGCAGCGCCGGAGTTTTTCCCGAAGGCTATCACGAAGTGGATTGCGTCACTTGCCACCGAGGAAGCACAAAGCCGGAGACGAAGGCGCCGAGCAAGTTTTACAACCGCGCCAATTCCCTGGGCGAGGGGCCTTTCGAGCAGAGACCCGCGGTCAGCTTAAAATTGCTGCCCGCGAACACGCCGGTACACGGCCCCGAGTCGCTCATGGGCGATTTCCGTGACGCGCTCAATGTGGACTGCAGCTACTGTCACGGCGGCGGAAAGCCGTTGGAGACCGATATCAACCCGCGGAAGGACATCGCTCGGAAGATGATTATGCTGGTACGGCAGATCAACTCGAAATTTCCCGGCACAGGCGTCTTTCCCGTAGGCGACCAGGAAGTCACCTGCTGGACATGCCATCGCGGCGACCCGCACCCGGTGAGCCTCAGCAATCAGCGATATCCCGCGCCAAAGCAGTAGGCGGCGCCAAGCCCCCGGCCGATCGGCAGGGCTTTGGCTCAGCGCTCGAAGCGCCCGAATCCATTAATCCGACGAGGGTGGTTGCTCGGATAACACGTCATGACGGGACGCAGTGCTGGCTAGGGAACTTTTCGCCGGGCAAACTAAGGCTTGGTTTCGCCGACGGTGACGGTAACGTCGGCGCTGGTCTGAAGTTCGCCGTCCGTCGCAAGTGCTCGTAGCACGTACGTTCCGGGCGCCGAGAAGTGTGCCGTGGTTACGGCCAGACCGTTGGTAACCCCCAGGGGGCCCTCCGTGTCGAAGATCACTTTGGCCGGCCCGCGATATTCGAACCATCTGACGAATAACCCGAACTTGGGACGCGCCGCGGCGGAGTTGGTTTGAGCTTGCGGAATCCCTCCCGGACGCGGTTCGCGAGGAGGGCGCGGCTTGGGCAGGCCATCGTCGGTGACGAGCGCGGTTAACGTTGCCGGACTCCCCACGGTCGCCGAAGCAACAGGCGCGATCGAAACCGAGGGCGGCTTATTGGGATCATCTTCGCCCGGACTCAGATTGCCGCGCGTCATAATGAGGCGTTCGATAATTTCCTCTTCCGGCACAAGCTGCGCGTACGCTTTCTCGGCACGGCCATGCGCGGTTATTGTCCAAACCAGTTCCTGCTGCCCCCAATCCTTGGGAACCTGAACGCGAAAGACCCAGGGCTGCCTCCGCGGTACGAAGTACGTGGGCTGACCGCGATCCAGCGCGCCGGGTTCCAGCTTGTTATCAGGGCCGGCGGGGATCACGAGCTCTTCTTTCCAATTGCGGTTAAAGTAGCCGAACACGAACGTGAATGTACCGTCCGCGTTTCGCAGCCAGCCTTCGTAGACCGGCACGACGTCCTGGCCGCTCGAAAACTGCGTCTGTGGATTCGCAGTCGGAAGCTGCGCCTGAGCCCATGCGGGCACAAGCGCGGCGGTCCACACGCACATCGTAAAGCGAAGAAGCGTCTTCATCACCGAATCGGCTGTCGCGTCTATTTCGTGGCCTGGACGTTTCCGGCCTGTGTATTTCGGGCCTGCGTATTTCTAGTTTGGACGCGCTGCTGGAAGTCGGCGTCGTCCAGATAGTACAGGCTGACCCACGCGAAGCTCATTTCATCGATGGTCCGCTGGCCATAGCCGACCCAATTTTTTGGATTGGGGTTGTGCTTGTTGTTGTCCGTGTTGTCGTGCCAGGTGGTGATGTGGATGATCGTGCCGGCGGGCAACAGCGGAGCGACCTCTTCCGCGTAGGGGTAAGTGATGCTCCAGCCAAACTGGTAATCGCTTACGCAACTGAGTGTCTCGGCGCGGGCCGGGCCGGGGCGGGCCGAATCCGGCCGAACGTCCGGGTAAATCACTTCCATGCACTGCGCCTTGCCGCGCGTGTGGAAGTGAGGCTGAAACGCCGAAATTAGCGCCGGTTTCTGCAAACGGAAATAACCGTCGCTGCGCGCAATCTGGCCGGCGGGAATATCGAGTTCGGTCACATCGCCCATGTGCTGCGTGAATGCCACATACTTGGGCACGACGTTCTTGGGGTAGAACTTGAATCCGACCGAGACGCTGACCGGCGTCTCCTCTCCATAAGGATGCAAGTGAAGATTCAGATGGATTTTGGAACCCGCGCGGATCAGGCGGCCTGAATTCTCGGGGAAGAGATCGGCGTTCTTCCCGACCGCGTATTCGTTGAGGAACAGCCCCACCGGATCTTCTTCCGGATCTTCCACCAGGTTCGTAGTCGCGTGGTGCACAACCTTAAAACCGGAATCGGGCTTGGTCTCCACCGCCGCAACGTACATGTCCTCCTGGAAGCCCGGATCCAGGTCGACGTCGTAATACTCGTCGCCTCCCTTGGCTTTCAGCACGTATGGTTTGGGCATGGCAACCACCAGGTCGGGCTTCCCAATGTGCCATTTATCCACGTCGTCGAAGTGACGCGGCGGGGGCATGTCCGCCGGACTGCCCTCGAGTGCACCCTGGTCGACCCAGTTCGAAATCGTGGCGATCTCCCCATCCGTCAACGACGGATCGTCCTTGAATTTGGTGATGCCGACGGTGCGGTCAATGTGCCAGGGAGGCATCTGGCGGCGAACGACTTTGTCCCGGATGGAGCGGGCCCACGGCCGGGCGTCCTGATAAGTCAGCAGCGACATCGGTGCAATCGAACCCGGACGATGGCAGTTCTGGCAGGAGCGCTGCAGGATCGGTGCCACGTCCTTTGTAAACGTGACTTCTGCCGGCCGCCCCGGCGCGTTCGAATCTGCGCCGAGCGCTACGGCCACCGGCACGAGGCACAAAATCGCTAAGCTGAATCGCATCTCGACCTCCCACTCCCCGCAGGGATTCCGTGGTGAGATTTAACACGCGCGGCACTCGGAGTCAAGGCTCGGAGCGTTCGCGGCCGGGTGGTGCCGCTATTACGCCCGCTCGTGGGCGTGATCGTGATGGTAGCGATGAGCCGCTGCCTTCTTGCGACGCTCGACTTCGAAGCGCTTCTTGATGTCCGGATCTTCCTGGGGGGCCTCAATCTGGTCCACTTCCAGAGGGAGACCCATGCGTTTCGGGAAATCGCCTTCCGTGACGGCGAAATATCGTGCGCGCGTGTCGCCCGTGTTAAAGTGCTGGTGATACCAAAAAAACGGCGGCGAAACGACCGATCCCGCTTTCCACTCCAATTGCAGAGCGTCGGAACTCTTGAGATGATCTTTGCCGAAAAGCGTGAAACCGCGGCCGTTGAGCGTTAGAATGATGGCCTCATACGGATGGCGATGGCCGAGCTTGTAAGAGCCGACCGGGAAATCCGACATGTGCGGCTCGAGGATGGTGTTGCCGGCCATCTCCCAGAACATGCTCGCGTTGCCCTCGCCGCGTTCCTCCCACGCAACCACTTCGGAGGAACGAATATCCTTCACAAAGTTTGTCTTATCCCAGCGCTTCTGAACTCGTTGCGTTTTGGAGTAATAATCGGCGGCACCGTCATAACGGTCCGAGAACGAGAAATTCGAATCCGAGATCAGAGCCGTGCTTCCAAACAGGTTCAGCGCGAGTGGGAACGTGGTGATCACCAGCAGACGGGCCGGATGTTGCGAATCCGCATTCTTATGCTGGTGTAGCACGTTCATCGGAATGGAAAACAGACTGCCCTCGCCCCACTCGACCTTGTTGGGATTGCGGCCCGGCCCTATGGTGGTGACGCCGCGGCCAAGCACGCAATAGACCAGCTGCTCGTAGAATTTTTGATTTTGCAGCAGTGCTTTGCCGCTGGGGATCTCCATGAGGACGGCGTCCATGTGAACGTTGCCTGAGAAGTTCAGGTAGGCTCCGTTGCCGCCGATCTCGGGCCATGGATGCACTTCCTGGGTGGCCGCATCGGTAATGGAATAACCCTCGACCATGGGGACCTTACTGCTCTTGACCCACTCCCGGTAGAAATTGCGCTCCACGCGGCCGCCGCCGCCAATGTTCTCCGGGCTGTAGACGACGCCGCTCTTCTTTTGCGGCGTCTGGCCGGTTGGCGCCTGACTCTTCTGCTGCGCGGCCGCCGCACCGCTCACCAGCGGTACAGCCGCCATGGCCTGCATCAACTGCCGCCGTGATAGATGACCAGTCAACAAGTCGTCAAAAAGATTGCTCATGCGTTGCCTTTCCGCGGCGCGTCGCGCCAAAAACTTATGCGGACCGCTTCAAGCCAGGCGAGGCGGTCACATGCGAAGTCATCCTAACAGAACTGGCGTCCCGCGCAAACGGGGATTCGTTCCAGCGCCCCGATGACGAGCGCGTCTATCGCGTTTCTTCCAAGTAATCCGCCGACGCCGCGCCGCCGAACTCAACAGGAGTCGGCGGCGCAGGCGGTACATATTGCTTCACAAGGGCAAGGTCGTCTTTTTCTCAGGCTGGGCTTTCGCCGCTTTCTTTGAAGAGGAGTGCCGACGATCGAGCCAGCGATTGAGCTTGGTCCAGGCCCACGTGTTGATCACAGACCGGGCTTCGATCCAGCCTCGGCGTGCCTGAAAGACTCCGTACCGGATCTGGTCAAGCTGCGCGATGCTGTGCGCATCGGAGCCAATCGCAAGGAGCACGCCAGCCTCTTGCGCTGCCCTCGCCATGGAATCGTTCAGGTCGAGCCGATACATCGAACCGTTGATCTCAAGAGCGGCGCCATTCTTGACAGCCGCGCCAAGCACACGTTCAAAGTCCATCTCCAAAGGCTCCCGCGAACCGATCAGCCGGCCGGTTGGATGCGCCAGAATATCGAGGTGAGGGTTCGCAAGGGCGTCGAGCAAGCGGCCCGTGATCTCATCCTTATTGTGCCGAAAAAGCGAATGAACGGCCGCCACCACGATATCGAGCCGGGCGAGGATCTCGTCGGGATAGTCCAATTTGCCATTCGCCAGGATGTCGACTTCGGTTCCAATCAAGATGTGCGGCGCCCGGTCTCCGCGTCGTTTCCGGAGCCGCTCGATTTCCCCGATCTTTTGTTCCAGACGATCCAAGTCGAGCCCGCGGGCGATGCGTTGCGACGGTGAATGATCGGTGAGCGCAATGTATTCGTAGCCGAGCTTGGCAGCATGTTCGACCATCTCCTCGATCGTCGATTTGCCGTCGGAATACGTCGTGTGAGCATGAAGGTCCCCGCGCAGGTCACGCACTTCGATCAGTTTCGGCACCCGCCCGGCCATCGCTGCTTCGATTTCGCCTTTGTCTTCGCGAATCTCAGGCGGCATCACTGGCATGTCCATCAGCGCATATATCTCGGCTTCATCTTTGCCGCCGACCCGCTTTTCGCCGCGGAAAGCACCGTATTCGTTGAGCTTCAATCCGCGTTCCCGGGCCAGCGTGCGTAAATGGATGTTGTGCTGCTTGGAACCAGTGAAGTACTGGAGAGCCGCGCCGTACGACTCGTGTTCGACGGAGCGAACATCAACCTGGATGCCACCCTCGATGATCACCGTCGCCTTCGTATCCCCAACACCCAGAACTTGCTTGACTACCGGCAACTTCACTAACTGCTGGAGTGCACGCGGACTATTCTTCGAGATGATCAGAATGTCCACGTCGCCGATGGTTTCCCTCCGCCGGCGGAGCGATCCGGCCACGTCGGCATGCTCGATGAGCTTTATTTTGCGCAGTTCGGAAAGAAGATTCTCCGCAAGCGGAAGAGCGACGCCGATCAGCATTCTTTTCTGGCTGGCAAGCCACAGGTCGATACCGCGTTTGAGGTTGTCGATCTTCTTTTGACCGAATCCCTTCAGTTTGGCCGAGGAGGCCTTTTCCAGGCAGCTCTTCAGGTCGTCAAGACAGCTGATGCGAAATTTCTTGTGGAGTAAGGCCAGGGTTTTTGGACCAAGTCCCGGGATGCTCATCAGTTCGATCAGGCCCGCCGGGATGCCCCTGCATTCCTGCTCGTAACGTTTGATTCGACGCATCCGGACGTATTCGTCGATCATCGCGGACAGATCTTTGCCGATGCCGGGTATCTCTTCGAGTTTTCCCTGCTCGGCGATCGAGGCCAGATCCTCCTCCAAATCCCTAATGGATACCGCGGCTCTTTCGTAAGCCATGATCCGGAAGCGGTCTTTGCCTTTGAACGCCAGAACCCGTGCCATTCTCTCGAAGATGCGCGCAATCTCTTCGTTGAGCATGGAGATTACTCCTTTTCTGGCGCTGCAGATCGCGATGCCTTAAAACCGAGGGCGCCTCGCGCCTGGGCAGCTGCGCGGTCGAGCGCGTCTTGTAGTTGCTGGCGGGCCTTCTCGAGCGAAGGAGCGTCTTCAAACGACGGGAACACGAGAGGTTCACCGCAAGCGACTGCAATTCGCCCATACGGCAGCGGATTTCGCGCGTCATCCCACTTGTGCCGTTCGAAGAGAGAAGGCCGGCAATCGGCACCAACCGGAATAAGAGCTACACCGACCGCCGATGCCAAAGCGACCGCCCCAACCCGGGCAACGAAAGGTGGACCGTTGCCATCGGGAGAAATCAGGGCCGTAGCGCCGTGATGCACTTCGTTCGCGATCTGAATCAGAGCCTTCCAGCCGCCGTGTTCCGCATCCCCTCGGACGATCTCGAAGCCAAGCCACCGGCAGAACAGCGCAACACAATCACCTCTCGAGTCTCCGGAGACCATGAGCTTCAGAGGCATGTTGGGCCTCCGGGCGGTAAACGCTGCAAGCAACGAAGGGGCGCTTCCATGCCAAATTGCCAGCACGGCCCCTTTGGGAACATCCGGCCATTCGTAACTCCCCATTGTGATGATTTCCGCTGTCGCCGCGACCGCGCGCGCATATCCGTACAATAAAAGGGCCAGGAGCCTAACTGCGACCCAGTGGATCGGCGGCAAGCACCGCCTGATGAAATCGAGCGCCGCATCAATCGTTCGTGTGACGTGATTCCTCCCAATCTTGTGAAACGCCGCCGAAGAAATCGTTTGAGAGCGTCGATGTAGCGCGGTCAGCCGGGCGATCTCTTTCGCGATATCGCGCGGCCCGTTCTGCGCGGCTCCGTATAATGGAGATGGGTGAGTGGGTTGCATCAGCTACGCTTCCGCCGTGTTGGATTGGCTCTCAGTGGAGGCTCCGTGCGAGGGCTTGCGCATCTCGGCGTCGTCAAAGTTCTATCTGAAGCCGGCATCAGGCCGGACGTCATCACCGGAACGAGCGCCGGCAGTCTGATCGGCGCGATGCTTGCTGCCGGCATGGAGTGGAGCGAAATCGCATCCCTGGCGCGCAGGACATTCTGGCCCAGACTCCTGCACGGCGAGACTCTTGAGCGCTTTTGTGCGGAGCACCTGCCTGCCACCTTCGCTGAGCTAACGCTCCCGTTTGCTGCCATCACGACCGAGATGCCGGAGAAGCGAACGGTGATCATCACGAAGGGCGAACTTGCATCTGCGATCAACGCCAGTTGCGCGTTGCGCGGCATTCGGCGCCCGGTGAGACGCGAAGGGAAGCGGCTCAAAGATGGGGGGATCGCGTGCGTTCTGCCGTCAGAAGCCTGCCGGGCCATGGGAGCGGATTTCGTCATCGGCTCCGATGTCTGGGAAATTAGCTCTTTACTACGCGGGTTCGGCATTGATCCTCATCATCCCCGGGCGAGTCGTACTTACCCTTCGCACTACTACTCCGCCGTCCGTAGCACCGATCTTCTCATCCACCCTCGGGTTCCTCTTGCGGGTTATCTGCCCGGTCCGCTGGCGATCGAGCGAATGATTTCGGCCGGGGAGGACGCCACACGGCTGGCCCTCAGCCGATTCACTGCTCAAGCCGCCTGATCTGCTTGGACACATGTGCGCCTATACTCCGGAAGGAAATGTTTCAGCCGGTTCACCCACGTCCCATTCTCCGGTTCGCTCCAATGGCTCAACGGCTCGCGTCTGGTCGAAGTGGATGACCGCATCAAATTGATCTGACAGCCTGGCGTGGAAATAGTGGCTGGCAAATTCCGTTTCCGGCAGATAGATCACACCGATGGCCCGCTCCAGCATGGGCTCGCGCAATCCCATAGTGACGTGCGTGCCGCGGGGAAGCGTGAGCAGGAACGCCGGTGTCCCGGTATCATGGAATACCGACTCGTAGCTGCCCGGCATGGCGGGCCTCACCCTCTTCCGCTCAGCCGGACCACCCCAATTCGATGCTGCCGTCACCGTGCCGGAATACGTGGTGAAACCAACCAGCACACAATCGCGGCCATGCTTTTGACGGACTAATTGTCCAACGTTCCATTCGCCCGCTCGCCCCATTTGCGTCGCGCGCGCGTCGCCTAGGTGGGAGTTGTGCGCCCACAGCACTACCTTTGCCTTCTGCTTCTGAAGTGCAAGGTGTTCGACGAGTGAATCCAGTGTCTCTGCCATGTGCGTATCGCGGAGATTCCAGGAAGAGACTCGCCCACGAAACATCGTGCGGTAGTATTCTTCCGCGTCCTTCACCAGCCGGGCATTCTGTTCGGCGTAGAAGAAATCATCGGCTGCAACCCGCCCGTCCCTCCGTGCGTATTCCTGGGCGCGCCTTTGCAAGTCGATCAACTGAGAGATTACTTCGGATTCACAGGTATGACTCAGTCCCAGTCCGGCGGCATAGCCGTACTCTTGCGGATCTTGACCAAAATGCTCAAAACAAGCGTAGCGGTGCCGCGCCCGCTGGGCCCCTTCCGGGTCGACCTTATCGAGATAGTTCAAAACTGCCTCGATGGAAGCGTGCAAGCTATAGAGGTCGAGTCCGTAAAAGCCCGTCTTAATCGCGTTCGAGGGGAGTGCATCGTTATATGCGCGCAGCCATCCGATGAAGTCGAGCACATCTGCGTTGCGCCACATCCAGGCGGGGAAACGCTTGAATCCCGCGAGCGCCTCGACGGCATCGGCATCCCCGCTCGCGCCACGAACGTAGCGGTTGACGCGATATGCGTCCGGCCAGTCTGCCTCTACTGCAACCGTGGTGAATCCCCGCTCCTGGATGAGACGTTTGGTGATCTGAGCTCTCTGTCGATAGAACTCGTGGGTGCCATGAGATGCCTCGCCAAGCAGTACGAAGCGCGCGTCGCCTATGAATTCGAGCAAAGGATCATAGTCGGCGCCGGCTCCTGTGAGCGGATGAGCGGCATCGCGAACGAGGTCCGTAACGATGGGAAGAGTCGCGTCGAGCATACCAGCACTCCTTCTTCGACATCTCAAAAGCAACTTAGGAACCAAATGGCACGACAACTGCAAATGCACGAAGCGATGTAGAACGTCGGACAGACTTGTGCATAACGTTGAAATCGGACCCTCACGCGACCTCACCCGAGCGCTGCGGATGAGATCAGCTCCCCCACGTCGGGTACCTTGTGCGGCTGCCAGTACGGCTGTGGGCCCGAAGAGAACTGGAACTCCGGCGCGTGAAGTGCCTAGGTCATAGGGATGCCGTACACTGCCTTTCCGCTTGCAGCCCCAACGGGTCTTTATACCCGGGTTTCGCCGTCGAGGAGGCAATGGAAGCATTGCGTGATTTGGCTCACTTTTGCAACATGGCGCAGTACGATAAGGCTCATTATTCCCCACCCCCGTCGTCGGGGCTGAAAGATTCCGTTCCTGGAATATGCCGCCCGCGGCAGGCGATTTCGCGATTCGCTTCCCTTGAGGATGCAGTCGGGAGGCTCTGAAGCATCGATATGAAGACATCAGCACTCTTCACGGATCTCTACGAACTCACCATGGCTCAGGCATATGTAGCCGAGCACATGGATCAAGTCGCCGTATTTGAGCTGACCTTTCGCCAGATGCCCCGGAACCGCAACTACATCGTCGCGGCTGGGATCGGCGATGTTCTCGACTTCCTTTCGAACTTCCACTTTAATGGCGAGGAACTGGACTACCTGCGGAAGCGCGGGGACTTTTCGGAGGTTTTCCTTCAGCGGATGGAAGGTTTGCGGTTCACGGGCGATGTTTACGCGTTACCGGAAGGAACACCTGTCTTCCCAAACGAGCCTATCGTCCAGGTGATTGCTCCGATTCTGGAAGCGCAACTAATGGAAACGCTCGTATTGAACCAGATCCACTTTCAGAGTCTCGCAGCCGCTAAAGCCGCACGCGTGGTCGGAGCCGCTAAGGGTCGCAGCGTTGTCGATTTCGGCTCGCGACGCGCCCACGGGACCGACGCTGGCCTCAAGGTGGCCCGCGCTACTTACCTTGCAGGTGGAGAGGGAACATCAAACGTATTGGCAGGGTTGATCTATGGAATTCCCGTATCCGGCACGATGGCTCACAGCTACGTGCAGGCGCACGATAGCGAGGCTATGTCGTTCGAGGCGTTCGCCGATCTCTACCCGGAGACCACGCTCCTGGTGGATACCTATGACACTCTTGAAGGGGTCCGCAAGGTCATCGACCTTAGCCGAAAGCTCGGCGATCGGTTCCGTGTGCGGGCAGTGCGGCTTGATTCCGGCGATTTGGGTGGTCTTGCTTCGCAGACACGCAAGATGCTGGATGAGGCGGGCCTTAGGAACGTGACGATCTTTGTTTCGAGTAGCCTGGATGAATACCAAATCCAGGATCTAGTTAATGCTGGAGCGCCGATTGACGCGTTTGGTGTCGGGACAAAACTGGCTGTTATGGAGGGCGCTTCGCACCTCGATATGGCGTACAAGCTGGTGGAGTACGGCGGCAAAGGACGTCTGAAGCTTTCTACCAAGAAAGTGCTGTATCCGGGGCGTAAACAAGTGTTCCGGCAAGTTGAAGCAGGACACATGGTGCATGATGTGATCGGCAGGTTTGACGAGGAGCTGCCCGGCGAACGGCTATTGCAACCTGTGATGAGCCAGGGGCGCGCGACCAGCCCTGTCGATCTCGGCGAATCCCGGCGGCGCTTCCAATTGGAATTGCAGCGCCTGCCGGATCACTTAAGGAAGCTGGAGCCTTCGCCGGTTCCCTACCCCGTACGCTTCAGCGAGCGCTTACAAGAGGATCTCGACAGAATTCGGAAAGAGCTCACCCATGGCACTTGATATGCAAGCATGCCCCTTTTTCAGCAGTCTCTTTAGAGTCCGGGCGTGCTTGTATGAGACTTGCCTAAGTGAATATCGCTGTGTGTGGTCTGACCGCGTTCGACGATTACCTCTCGAATCCAAATCGAATCATGTCCGAGGGCTCCCACCCAAAGGGAATATCGTCCGGCGCGAAGACTCCCCAGCTTGTAGTGGCCAACTGTGTCCGATTCCGTACGGAAGGCAGAGCCGCTCGTCACCTCACGTGCTTCCACGGAGGCCTTGGCTATCGGTCCCCGTTCGTTCATGACGACGCCGTCGATGGATCCCGTCTCGAACTGCATCGCGAGTGGAATGGAAGCTAACAACAGCAATATGAGTATCACGAGACCGTACTTTACTCCTCGCGTCATGGTCCCAAACCCTCCCGTTCGGCTTTCGGTTCACCTACGTCGATGCAAGCCGAGCGCCAAACCCAATCAGGATCTCGATGCCAGAAGTTCGTTTCCGGACTTGGTCGTTACAACATCCTATGAACCATCTGTCGATCCGCCGGTAGCTTTCAGCGACAAGTACTGAACCAACGTCGAAAGTGTTGTGAGTTGGCTATAGTCGCTCTCCGGAATCTGGATGCCCAGCCGTTCGTGCAGCCCGATCAGGAGATTTAGAAAGTCGAAGGAGTCGATGTCCAAGGCTTCCCGCAAGTTCTCGTCGGGCCGGATCTTTTGTGGGTCGGCTTCCGGTGCGATTTGCCGGAGTGAATCGAAGATCGCCTGCCGAATCTCAGTCTCTGTCATAAGGACTCCGGCTCTTCCAGCAGGCGTCTCAGAGTTTCCAGCAATTGGGCGCCGCGGTGACCGTCCGTGGCGCGATGGTCGGCAGCCAGTGTTGCGGTTAGTACTGGCCGCACGCCCAACATGCCGTGATCGGCCCAGGGCTGCTCCTTGATCCTGCCGAATCCCACCAGCGCCACCTGCGGCGGATAAATCACTCCGTAGACGGTCTCGACGCCGAGGTCGCCGAGATTGGTGACGGTGATCGTACCCTCTATGATCTCGGAACTGCGCAGCCGTCCTGCGCGAGCGCGGGTAATAACGTCCCGCAGAGCCCCCATCAGTTCCTCCACGGACTTCTGGTGCGCTGCATGAATGGCTGGGATCATTAGTCCGCCGCGGCGAAGTGAGATCGCAACTCCGAGATGAACTTCAGGCGATGGCTTTAGCTGATCGTCGATCCAGAATCCATTCAGCTCCGGAATCTGGACCAGACCACGAGCTACGGCTTTCAACAGCAGCGCGGCAGGCAGCACTCGATTCTCGATGCTGCGTTGCTGGTTGAACCGCTCGAGCCAAGCGAGCGCCTTGCTCATGTCAATCTGAGTCGACAGGTAATAATGCGGGATCTCGCGGTTCGACCGCGCCATGGCCACGGCAATCGCGTGGCGCATTCCCGTCTGCGGTTCGGAAGGCGCCTTCGGAACCTGCGCTTTGGCCGCCAGTTCGACGTCGTGCTTTTCGATCACGCCTTGCGGTCCGGTGCCTTGAATCTTTTCGAGATCGACACCCAATTCCTGGGCCAGTTTGCGCGCCATCGGCGAGGCTCTCACCCGCGCTGCGGGCTTTGATGGGGCCTGTTCAGACGGAGTTACGAATGCAGCTTCTCCTTGCACCTGGATCATCGCGAGCGGAGTGCCCACCGGCAATTTATCTCCCGGCTTTGCGATCAATCTTTCTATGACGCCGGTCTCATACACTTCAACTTCAATGTCTGCTTTCTCCGTACCGACGATCGCGACGATGTCCCCACGCTTGATGGAATCGCCGGGCTTGACGTTCCATTGCACGAGGGTACCTTCGGTCATGTCGGCGCCGAGGCTCGGCATGCGGAATTCACCCATGGGATCGGACCATTCTCTCAACTGTTGCAGTGATGGTCGCCACTTGGGGAATGGCTTCCCTCTCCATGTGTGCGGCATAGGGCATGGGGACCTCGGCGCCGCAAAGACGTTCGACAGGGGCGTCCAGGTCGTAGAGAGCCTGCTCCATCAGACGCGCACTCACTTCCGCTGAGATTCCCCCGCTGCGCCAGCCCTCATCCACGATCAAAGCCCGATGCGTTCGAGCAACGGATTCCCGCAGCGTGTGATCATCCAAAGGCCGGAGCGCTCGCAGGTCCACGACTTCCGCCTCAATTCCCTTCTCCGCCAAACCTCGCGCCGCGTCAAGAGCTTTCCACAAGCTGTTGCCGTAGGTGATCACCGAGATGTCGCGGCCGGGCCGACGCACCTGTGCGTGGGCGATTTCGACCGGCCCCGCATTCACGGGCAGCTCTCCCGCCATGTTATACAGCAGCGCGTTTTCAAAAATCAGCACCGGGTCGGGATCCTGCAAGGCCGTCAGTAACATACCGTGCGCGTCTTCGAGAGTTGCGGGCGTCAGAACTTTAATGCCTGGAATGTGAGCGTACCATCCTTCCAGGCTGTGGGAATGTTGCGCCGCAAGCTGCCGTCCTCCGCCAGTGGCCATCCGAATGACAACGGGCACATTGAATTGGCCGCCAGACATGTAAAGGAACGTAGCGGCGTTGTTCAGAATCTGATCGAGCGCCAGCAAGCTGAAGTTGCAGGTCATGATTTCGACGATCGGCCGCATGCCTCCCAGCGATGCTCCGATACCAGCACCCACGAACGCGGATTCCGAGAGTGGCGTATCGCGGATCCGCTCGGGTCCGAATTCAGCCAGCAGACCCTTGCTCACCGCGTAGCAGCCACCATACCGGCCGACGTCCTCGCCCATTAGGAACACTCGATCGTCAGACAGCAGGGCTTTGCGCATAGCTTCCCGGATGGCATCGCGGTAAGTCATGTGGACGATCCTTTTTCCGAGTAAACGAAGCGCAACAGATCCTCGGCCGGCTCCCAAGTTCCCGCCTCGGCGAATGCGATCGCTTCGTCGATCTCCTTGGCCACCTGCCCCTCCAGTGACGCAACGTCGGCATCCGCTTTCGTTCCGTCTTTCTCGATGCTGCGGATTAGGGCCGGAATAGGATCGCGTTTCTTCCACTCTTCCACTTCGGCCTTGTCGCGGTAGAGTTCCGGATCGTACATGGAGTGCGCGCGGAAACGATACGTCCGGCACTCCAGGAAGAAAGGTCCTTTTCCGGAGCGAACGTGCTCCGTAGCGGACGTCGCTGCTTCCTCCACCGCGAGCACGTCCATGCCGTCCGCCGCAGCGGCGGGGATGCAGTAAGCGGCCGCTTTTTTCGTCAAGTCCGTTACCGAATGCGAGACATCCAGCCGCGTGCCCATCGCATAGCGGTTGTTTTCGCACACAAAAAGCACCGGGAGCTTCCACAAGGCCGACAAATTCATGCACTCGTGAAACTCACCCTCGGCTACGGCCCCGTCGCCAAAGAAGCAGCAGGTAACATGCTGCTGGCCGCGCATCTTATCAGCGAGTGCCAATCCCACCGCGATGGGAAGTCCGCCGCCGACCACCGCATTGCCGCCGTAGAATCGCGTCCTGGCATCGAACAGGTGCATTGATCCGCCGCGCCCGCGGCTGCAGCCTTCCTGTTTGCCGAACATCTCCGCCATCACCGATCCGGCCGGGATGCCCCGTGCCAACGCGTGCCCGTGCTCGCGGTAGGTGGATACGATCGCGTCGTCGGTTCGGAGCGACTGCATCACTCCGACTCCCACGGCTTCCTCGCCAATATAGAGATGCAGGAATCCACGGATCTTTTCCTGCGTATACAGTTCCGCACACTTCTCCTCGAAGCGACGTATCAGGAGCATCTGTCGCAAGAGGAGAAGCCTGTGCTCCCGTAGGTCGCTCATACATTCGCCTCCAAAGTAGACAAGTCGCCCTCGGGCAGCCCCAGTTCCCTTGCCTTGAGCAAACGGCGCATGATCTTGCCGCTGCGAGTACGAGGAATCTGGGCACAGAATGCGATTTCTTTCGGCGACACGGCCGCTCCCAACTTCTTCCTGGCAAAGCCGAGCAGCTCCAGCTTCAGTTCTTCGTTGGGCGCATGTCCAGGCCTTAAGGCAACGAATGCCTTGACGATCTCGCCGATAGTAGGGTCGGGTTTCCCGATCACACCCGCCTCGGCCACTGCCGGATGCTCCATCAACGCGCTCTCCACCTCGAAGGGCCCCACCATGTGTCCCGCGGTCTTGATGATATCGTCGGCGCGGCCAACGAAGGTGTAGTAACCGTCGGCATCGCGACGCGCCAGATCGCCGGTCAAGTACCAGTCTTTCCCTAAACCGTCTTTGACGAAGCACTTGTTGTATCGCTCGGGTTCGTGCAAGTATCCCCGAAACATTGACGGCCAACCCGGTTTCAACGCAAGTTCTCCCTCTTGATCGGGCGTTTCGATTACTTGTAAACTGCCGTCGCTCGAACGTCGGACGATGCCTGCCTCGACGCCGGGCAGAGGCTTACCCATCGAACCCGGGTGAATGTCCATCGACAGGTAATTTGAAATCATGATGCCGCCCGTCTCCGTCTGCCACCAATTATCGTGGATGGGCAGCCCCAGAGCCTGCTGACCCCAGATGACGCCAGATGGATTGAGCGGCTCACCCACGCTGGCAACCAAGCGAAGACGGCTCAAGTTGAAGCGGGATCGGGGCTCCCCGGGGATTCGCATCAGCATGCGAATTGCGGTCGGGGCGGTATACCACACGCTGACCTTCTGCTTTTCCAGAACGCTGTACCAGCGCTCTGCATCGAAGTCGCCTTCATCGATAAGGTTAGTCACCCCATGCAGCAACGGCGCGATGATACCGTAAGATGTCCCTGTCACCCAACCCGGGTCCGCCGTGCACCAGAAGATGTCTTCCGGATGCAGGTCCAGAGCGAACTTTCCGGTCATGTAGTGCATCAGCGCGGCGTTGTGAACGTGGATCGCGCCTTTCGGCATTCCCGTGGTGCCGCTGGTGAAGTGTAACAGGGCCATGTCGTCCGGGCTGGTGTGCGGGATCCTGAACTCGGGTGAGGCCTGCGCAAGCAATGGTTCGAGTGCCCACACATGGGAATCAAGGTCCTGACGGGCGTCCGCCACCAGGATGTGTTTCAGCTCAGGCAGGGCTCCTCGTAGTTCGGCAATCGTTTTCCGATACAGCCTCTCTGTGGTCACCAAGACCTTGGCGTTGCCGCGCTGCAACCGCTGACGGACAGGCTCCGGACCGAACGCCGAGAACAGGGGACAGAAGACGCTGCTGTTCTTGAGCGTGCCGAGCGCCGCGGTGTAAAGCGCCGGAATCCGCCCTGCGAGCGCAAACACGCGATCTTCCTTGCCAATACCGAGCCACCGCAGCATGTTCGCAAAACGATTGCTCTGATCCCGCAGTTGGCCGTAGGTCGTATCGAGAACTATTCCATCGCGGCCTAGCCACCGGAGAGCGACGCGATCGCGAAGCAACCCCGTCGCGTGACGGTCGACGGCAAGCTGCCCGATGTTGAAGGAATCCCCAGAAGCATCCAGATCCCGTCGAACTTGTTCCCAAGCGAACGTAGCGCGCGTCTGCTCGAGATCCGGCATATTCGGCTGTACCGGCGACGCAGAGAGGTTCTTCCTGATCGGCACCCAAGTCATGTCGAGTTCCCAAAGCGCACGTTAACGACCATTTGCTTCCTCCCGCGAAGACGGCCAAGCTTTGATTTGGTGCAGTTGTGCGCGCTTTCGCTCACGTCGCTGCGGCATTTCGCTCCAGGCCCGCCCGAGCCAAGTGAGTGTGGGCTGGATCATCGGGCTAGCGCGCGAGAGTCGTTTGCGGCCACGCCTGTGGGCTGTCGCATGCAGGTATTATCGCAAGCCATGTTATTGGAAGATCCAGCCCCTCATACGGGCAATCGCGTTACCATGGCGGACTATTTCGCGCAATTTGCCGATTCCCCTGCCCTGTACCTTCAGTACAACAACGGATACCGAAGTTGGTCCTATACCTACGCCCAAGTGGGCGCCGCAGCACGAGCCTTTTCGGCAAGGCTGCATGCGCAAGGCGTAACTAAGGGCGACAAGATCATCTTTTGGTCAGAGAACAGGCCGGAATGGGTCGCTGCCTTTTGGGGATGCGTTGTCGCCGGAGTTATCGTCGTTCCAATCGACTATCGCGCATCGGCCAAGTTCCTGCAACGCGTGCAGGAAAAAGTAAGCGCCCGTGTCATCCTCATTGGCGACGAAGTCCGTCTTTCATCATGGGATACGCATCCGGTAGTCTGGCGGCTCTCGGAACTGGACTGGGCAAGCACCACCATCGCCGGCCGGCCAGTGTCGCTCCAAGGAAATGATATCGCCGAGATCGTCTTCACCTCAGGAGCGACGGGTGAACCCAAAGGCGTCCTGATCACCCATCGCAACATTCTGTCAAACCTGAGTACTCCGGAGAAAATCATTTCCAAGTACGTGAAGTGGTTCCGCCCGGTATTCCCCTTGCGTTTCCTCAATCTGGTCCCTCTCAGCCACATGTTCGGTCAAGCGGTGACGATGCTTGTTGTGCCATTGATTCCTGCGGTAGCTGTGTTCATGCGCGGCTATAGCCCCCATGAAATCGTGCGGCAAATCCGAAGCCGGCGCATATCGCTCGCGGCGGTGGTGCCCAAACTCTTGGAGGTGCTCCGCGAACACGTATTGCAACAATTTCCGGAGGCTGCCGAGCCACCTCCGCCGGGTACCCACTGGGTACGCCGTTGGTGGCGGTACCGGAGAATTCACCGATACTTCGGATGGAAATTCTGGGCGTTCATCTCTGGCGCCGCCCCGCTCGAAGCCGAACTCGAAGAGTTTTGGTCTAGGCTGGGGTTCTTGGTCATTCAAGGATATGGACTTACTGAGACTGCACCGATAGTCGCCTTCAACAATCCCTTCGCGGTGAGAAAAGGCACGGTCGGCAGCCCCGTAGAGGGCACGGAAATCAAGATTGCCGCAGATGGCGAAATTCTGGTTCGAGGCGACAGCGTCACACCGGGCTATTATGGAGCGCCCGCAGAGACTGGCTTGGCCTTCAGCGAAGGCTGGTTTCACACCGGCGATATAGGCGCCTTCGACGATACTGGCCGCCTGGTGATCCGAGGCCGCAAGAAGGAAGTCATCGTCACGCCGGAAGGACTCAAGGTATTCCCGGAAGACGTCGAGCGGGTGCTGAACGCAGTCCCCGGCGTGCGCGAATCCGCGGTGGTCGGCAGAGACCACCCGCACGCGGTATTAGTTCTCGACAGCGGAACTTCACCGGAAGAAGTCATCCGCGTCGCCAATCAGCAGTTGGAAGATCACCAAAAGGTCCAAGGGCTTTCCGTTTGGGCCGGGAACCGGCTGCCGAGAACTACAGGCACTGAAAAGATCAAGCGGTCAGAAATCCAACGTTGGGTCGACGCGGGTGCTGCAGCGCTGCCTCCGCCGTCCGGAAATCATTTGCTGGATGTCGTGCGCCAATATGCTCCAGGCCGTGAAGTTACTGAGAACACGACTCTCGACCAGTTAGGCCTGACCTCGCTGGATCGGGTCGAACTCCTGATCGATCTCGAGCAACATCTCGATACCAGCATCGACGAGTCCGTACTGGCCGGCCCCCGCACACTGGGCGAATTGACACGAGTAACGGCCGCCCCCGTTCCGGCGGAGATCCCTCGATGGGGCAGGTCCTGGACGGCGCGCATCGTCCGGAATGCCGCGCTATTCACTTTGTGGCTACCTCTTACACGTTTGTTCGCTCGAGCCCAAGTGCGCGGCCGGGAGCATCTGGCGACTTTGAGCGGACCCGTGATCTTCACATCGAATCATCAAAGCAATATGGACACACCGTGCATCCTGGCGGCTCTTCCTGCGCGATACCGGTATCGTGCGGCGGTAGCCATGTGGAAAGAGTTCTTCGATGCCCATTTTCACCCGGAGCGTCATACGATGCTTCAATGGCTCGGCAACAGCTTGCTGTATTGGTTGCTAGCGCTCTTTTTTAACGCATTTCCGTTGCCACAGACCGAATCCGGCGCGAGCGGATCATTGCGGTATCTTGGCGACCTGGTAAGCGGCGGATGGTCGGTTCTCTTCTTCCCTGAAGGCGAGCGAACCGAAGCTGGCGAGATCAAGCCATTTCAGCCCGGCATCGGCCTCATCGCGTCCCGGCTGCGGGTGCCGATTGTGCCTGTTCGGTTGCGCGGAGTCGACAAAATCCTTCACCGTGGTCAGTACTTCCCAAACCCCGGCCCGATCGAGGTCGCTTTCGGACAGCCGTTGTATCTCAGCGGGGATGATTACTCAGCGCTCGCAGGGCAGGTAGAGCAAGCCGTGCGAGAACTGTAACCCGACTTTCGACCGATTACCTGCAGCCCAACGGAGCCTTCCGTAGTGCCAGAGACGGGAACAGCGGCGCCAAAGCAGAGTCAAGCCGTAAATCGGATCCGGATCAAATCCGTTCGAATCGGCCCATATATTCTGCGATGCCGAGCCGGTGCCGTCGGAGAGCGCGTTCCAGCTCCTTTCGGCGAGCGCCTTCAGAAACTCCCAGGGTCGGTGTATCAAGCGCGTAAAGCCGAAAGAAATAGCGATGGGCACCATCGCCCTTAGGCGGACACGGCCCTCCATAGCCAGCCTTGCCAAAGTCGTTCGTCCCTGAGCGAACGGGGTGGGCGGCTCGATACTGCTGAGGCACTGAGTGGACGCTGGCTGGGATGTCCCACAACAGCCAATGATTCCAGGTTCCTGCAGGCGCGTCTGGGTCATCCATGATTAGGGCGAAGCTCTGTGTTTCTTCAGGCTCTCCAGCCCACGTCAACGCGGGCGAGAGGTTGTCTCCCACGCAGGTGAAGATGTCCGGGATGACGCCGCCTGCGGCGAACCCCTCGATGGTCAGGGTAAACATCACGTGCTCAGCGCTTCGACTTGGCCGCCGCTAGGTTGCGCGGTAAAGCCTCGACCCCTGCCGCTGTTTGAGCCTGCTTCCTCGGATGGATCAGCTTCACGGTGCTGGCCTGCGGGCCCTGATCTCCCATTTCCTCGGCGAATTCCACACCAGTACCTCTACGAAGCCGGTCAAAGTGGCCGTCGAGCACACTTGCCTGATGGAAGTAGATCGCACGACCATCCGCCGTCTCCAGGAAGCCGTATCCCCGGTCTGGGAAGATCTCCTTCACGGATGCCTTAGGCATTTTCTGAATGCTCTTGACAGACCCTTCCTGCCGGCGCGAGTAGTCCTGCAATTGCCGCCGCATTTCGTGGAAGGCCTCGTGAATAGCGCGCTCCGGACTCTTATGCGTGAGAACCGACTCCGCTTCCCGCCGCGATTTTTCCGTCTTAGTGTCCTGCAACGCTCCATGGAGCGTGGGTGCATGCTTAACCACCAATTCGCCGTTTGGCAAACCCAAATCGATCCGCACATGAAACAGTTTGCTGGATTCGGCGCGCTGCGGGCGTTCCACCACCACGCGGCAACTGGTAATCCTATCGTAGAAGCGCTCAAGCTTAGCTGCCTCTTTTTGTACCATTTCCTCCAAGCCGGCCAAGTCCTTCATGTTTCGAAACGTCACTTGAACGGGAACCAACATTTGTACACCTCTCTGTCCGTCGACGCTGATTATGCGCCTCCAACACATGCAGCTTTGTGGCCAGTCTGAGATCAGTTTGGCGCGATGCGCTCGTGGATTTGTGATGCGATTTCGACTGCTACCGTCGCATCTCGGCTTCCCGCTTCTGCTCCCGCGAAATCAGCTTCGCCAGCTCGCCCAACTCCTGCGCTAACAGTTCCAACAAGTCGTCCACGGACACAATGCCGACCAACACGTCGTTGCCATTCACAACAGGAGCTCTGCGTGCTCCTTTAGCGCGCATCAACTGAATCGTCTGAAAGACTCCTTCATTCTCCGCGACCGTGATCAGGTCGGCGGTCATGATGTCACCGACAGATAGGCTTGCGGCATCTAGCTCTTGCGCCAACACCTCCACAACGATATCGCGGTCGGTGACGATACCGACGGGTCTGCGTCGCCCCTCAATTTCGTCGGTGACCACAATATCGCCGACATGGTATTCGCGCATCAGCCTAGCGGCCTCGGAGACGGACGCGTTACGCGGCGCAACGATAACTTGACGGATGCACAATTCTCCAACAGGCATGGTATGTCTCTCCCGCCCCTGAGACAGCACCGCTGTGGCCAAAGTCCGACGAAAGGGCCTCGGTGAGGAGGCCGCCATCTCAGAGAATGAATCAGCAGCAGACCGTTTCATGGGTTTGGGAACAAATCGATTTACTCGAGCTAAGTGACGGACTCCTTGTCGCTGGGCGCGATTGTCTTTCAGTTTGAGCGAAAGCACGCACAAAGGCGCGAAACTGCGCATGTGGCTGAGACGAGTATTTGTCTGTGGTGAACTAATCGACTCGGCGCTGCAATAGGCTGGCGAGCGAGTTGAGCGAATCCGGCGTGAGCAGAGGGCGACCCGCACCCTTGGGCCAAACGAAGGATCGATTACGGCGGATGGCGTCCCGCCTTATCCGAGCCAGTGAATCTCGGCGGGATGCCGCCCATGGGGTTCCGGCCAGGCTTTGGGGTGACCCAGTACGAGGGGCACGACCACGTCGTAGCGTTCGGGTAGCCCGAGTTCGTGCTTGGTCGACGGCAGGTTGAGCCAGGGCCGGGCCAGGCCGATACAACAAGTTCCTAATCCCTCGTTGCGAGCCGCCAGCATCAGGTTCTCGGCCGCGAGACAGCAATCCTCGTATGCTTGTGGCTGCGATGATTTCGCTAGCACCAGCACGAACGCAGGAGCATGATGAAGCACGTTGTAGCTTTCCTCTTTTATCAAGTCGCGAAGCGAGCTGCTGAACCCAGTTTGAGGAAACTCCGCCTGGAGCCAGCTCTTGATGCGCCCAGCAAATTCACCAATCCGCTCGCGATTGAGCAGCGCTGCAAACGCCCACGGCTGAAGGTTCATCGCGCTAGGCGCAAGAATCGCAGCGTTTACGACACGCTCGACGGTTACGCGGTCAATCGGAGCATCAGTATATTCCCGAACCGCGCGCCGGTTCCGAATTGCGTCCATCAGTTCCATCTCGTGTCCCCCGCGGTGAAGATGCAATCGAAGCTCCACCGTTCCAGCTTCGGTAGTAACCGCTGCGCGGCGCTTTCTGGGCTGTCCTTTCGAAGTCCGCGCGCGCGAGCAATCGGTTCCCGCGGCGCCCGCCACACACAGATTGCGGTCGATCTGGCTCTCACTATGCGTCAACAATTTGGTTCGAAAAGTGCCTGGGCATTTACGTGGTGCTTTTCGCGTGTGAAGGATTTCCGTCCGTCGCTGCCGCGCTGCAGGAACGTCTCTCTTATCTCAAAAAGGGAGCTTTCACAGTCTCCCGCTTTGAAAATGGGGAGATGCACCTGGACATCCAACCACCTATTAACGGCGCGCACTGTGTGATCCTTGGCTCCATTTCGCCGCCTGACGCGCAGCTCGTCTCAACCCTGTTGCTCGCACACACGCTGAAGAAAGAAGGAGCCAGAAAGGTAACCGCCGTCCTCCCGTATCTGGCTTATGCCCGGCATGACAAAGACAAGCCTGGTGAAAGCATGGCGACTGCGTGGATCGGTTCGATTGTCGAAGCCTCCGGATGCGACGGGGTGATTAGCGTGGATGTGCACAGCAAAGCCGCCAAGCAACTCTTCCCGGTCCCGTTGATCTCGATCTCTAGTGCGGGCGTCTTTGCGGAGGCTATGAAGCGGTATGGGCTTTGCGGCGCAACAATTGTCGCTCCAGACGAGGGGGCCATGGCCCGTTGTGAGGCGGTGAGGACGGCTGGTGGATTGCCGCCCGCTGAGATTCCCTATTTCGAAAAGCATCGAACGGAAAAAGGGATCGTCCACAGCGGGCCAATCGGCCGGGTGGGTGCTCAAGTCGTGATCATTGACGACATCCTGGACACGGGAATCACGCTGATCTCGGCTTGCGAGAAGCTCGCCAGAGCGGGCGTGAAAGAGATCAGCGTTATGGTCACCCACGGCCTGTTTACAGGTGAAAGATGGAGGCAACTGTGGCAGACCGGCGTGAAGCGGATATTTTGTACGGATTCGGTCCCGCGCAACACTAAGCCTGATCGCGAGGGCATCGTGACTCTGTCCATTGTTCCACTCCTAGCGAGCGCCCTCTCGTCGTTTGGTGACCTATAATCACGGAGAACGCAAAGCGGAAGCATCAGAACCGGCATGACCGGACTTGGCGGCACATCCGGCGTCAGTGGGGAAAGGCGTATTCATGGTCGGTGGGAAGACAATCAAGTTGCGATCCAAGATGGCCATATCGCGAATTTGTCGGGCCCGAGCTCTTTGGCCGCTTTGCGGCGCACGGCCGGGAGCGCCGCCCCTCCAGAACGCTCCCGGCCTCGCGGTCCGCCATTTACGCAGGCTGGCAAATGCTCATGATTACTTCCGCTGTCTTCTTCGCATCGCGAACTCGTAGTGCAACGTCAGCCTCGGAGATCATGCCGACGACTCGATCCGAGTTGTCAACGGCTGGAATGCGCTTTACTTGATGCCGCTCCATCAGGTCCAACGCCTTCTGATATGGATCATCTGGTGAGCAGGTCACAACCGGACGGGACATGATCTGATCCACGGTGATCGTTTGGGAATTGTGAGCCTCGGCGACGACCTTCATCGCCAGATCCCGATCCGTGACGATTCCGACAAGTTTCTTTCCGCGTAAATTCCCAATAACAGGCAGCGCACCGATATTGTGCTTCTTCATCAGTTCTGCGGCGATGATCGCGGTGTCGCTCGCCTGGCAGAATACGGGGTCCTTCGTCATAATGTCGCGGCAGAGGGCGGGCTTGACACGCCGGAGATTCAATTCCGATTCCCCGTGATCCTCATATCCTGCTGCACCGCGTTTGCCTTGTCCCCACGCTCCCGGCCAAACCAGCGGTGCGTCGCCGGCCGGATGTGGGCCTGACATGGGATGAACCCCGGAAAGGCCAACTTTGTCCTTCCTTCCAGCGCCTCCGCCCGGACGCCCGCTTTCCCTTTCCTTATCGCGTTTGTCGATGCTGCGTATCGCCATGATTGCTTTACCTCGTGCTTTTTGAGGGCACTCGACATGCCATTTCGTCCTCGCTCGTTTCGCCTCTTGCGACGTGCCGGCCTGTGCGATACACCCCACACTTCAGATACATGGGGCATATGACCCATCAGTCTTAGTGACAGAGACGCCGAGGAATCAACGGCAACCCTGGTACCCCGATTGCTGTAGTCCCGGCAAGGGAGAAATCACACAAGTGAGCGCTTGCGAGCGAATGCCGAAGACAACTCGCCAATTCGAGGCTGCGTGAATATGCCGAACAGAACGACAACGAAGACTAACATTGAGCACACGCCTGTATCCGTTCTCGCGGGGCCAGTGACGCTTGACGGAGACTTGAGCATACCCGCGGCCCCAAGGGGCTTGGTATTGTTCGCTCATGGCAGCGGAAGCAGCCGCCATAGCCCGCGAAATCGGTACGTCGCCGAAGTTCTCAACGAACATTCGCTGGGAACGTTGTTGGTTGACCTTCTCACGGCCGAGGAGGAACTGGAAGACGAGGTCACCGCAGAGTTGCGTTTCGATATCGGCTTGCTCACCCGGCGTCTGGTGGCGATCGCGGATTGGCTGGCGGACCAGCCCCAAGCAAGCGGGCATGGAATCGGCCTGTTTGGCGCCAGTACAGGTGCGGCGGCGGCGCTGCTGGCTGCCGGGCAGCGGCCGAAAATCGTCAAGGCGGTGGTATCGCGCGGTGGGCGGCCGGACTTAGCGGGGCTGGACGCATCCCTGGTCCGCGCTCCAACGTTATTGATTGTCGGAGGCAGGGATACGCCGGTCCTTCAAATGAACCGCAGCGCAATGGCATTGATGAAATGCGAGACCAAGCTCGAGATTGTTCCTGGCGCGACGCATCTGTTCGAGGAGCCGGGAGCACTTGCGGAGGTTGCAAGGCTGGCCGCCGATTGGTTCACGGCTCATCTCCAATAGCTTTGGCGCCCGGCAAAATCGGCCCGAAAGAACAGACAGAGGAGGATCCGCGATGACTCACCTTCCGTTTTCAAATCGGGTCGAGGCAGGACGGCTGCTCGGCGCCGAACTCGTCAAGCGTAAATTGCCACCCAATGTGGTCGTGCTCGCGCTGCCGCGTGGCGGTGTTCCGGTTGGATGGGAGGTCGCGAAGGCTTTGCACGCACCACTCGATGTGGTGGTCGTGCGCAAGTTGGGCGTTCCCTGGCAACCGGAGCTGGCGATGGGCGCGCTCGCCGGCGGCTCTGTACAAGTCCTGAACGAAGAGCTGATCGCGGACCTCCGAATTTCTCGACAGGAGGTCAGTGCCGCCATAGCGAAACAGAGACCTGAAGTTGAACGTCGCGAAAAGCTTTACCGCTCCGATCGACCGCCCCTGGATCTCCGTGGCCGAGTAGTGTTGCTTGTCGACGATGGATTGGCCACGGGCTCGACGATGCTGGTCGCAGCCCGTTATGTGCGTGCATTCAAGCCAGCCAAGATGATTATTGCCGTGCCCGTTGGATCATCCGAGGCCTGTGAGCACTTAAAAAAAGAGGCCGATGAATTTCTCTGTCTTGCGACTCCTCCCTTGTTCGGGGCAGTCGGAGAGTGGTTTGAGGATTTCCGCCAGGTGAGTGACGCCGAGGTGCAACGGTTGCTCGAAGAAAGCCGACAGCAGACAGAAGCCGCGGAAGCTCTGGAACTGCCGCACAAGCGGTAGCTTCTGCCGGTGGCTGATCGGGAAAGATGATTAGTGAAAGTAATGGAGCATGCTATGAATCGCCAAGAAAGACAATGCGAAGCGGAAGGCAACTGCGAGAACACAGATCGCGGGCGTTGGATCGCGGGGGTATCGATGATCGCGGGAGCCGCGCTCGGCGCGGGCGTGATGTACTTCTGCGATCCGCATCGCGGTAAGGCCCGTCGCGCGGAACTGGAACAGAAAGCAGCCAGCGCTGCGAGACAGAGCGGTCGTGAACTAGCAAAGAAGGCGGAAGACCTGCTCAACCGCGCAAAGGGCACGGTCGCCCAGGCGGATGCCGCCTTCGAACGCAGCTACGAAGTCGTTGACGACGACGTCATCGCAGAGCGCGTCCGCAGCCACCTGGGACATATCACGGAACATGCGAGCGATATTCAGACAGAAGTTGTCAGCGGAGTTGTAGCGCTCCGCGGGATGGTATCGCCGGATAAACACCGTTACCTGGTTGACGAGATTCTCGCGATTCCAGGGGTGAACGGAATTCGCGACCTGCTGCTGCCCAGCGACTCCGTCCGAAACGTTCCCGCGTCGGCCTAGTAGCCCATTCGATAGGCCACGAACCCGACCGTGAAGACCCGCTATTCCGCCAACGTCGCGGGTGGGCTCACCGATTACGCCGAAGCACGACCCGCATTTACCCGGGCCTCAGGCGCCAAGCAGCGTTTAGCTAGGAACGCGGAGGCGATGAGAGAGATCGCGCAGGAAGCTGCGTCCCCGGCGTGCGCCGTCGAGGACCGACTTCCGGTCGCCCTTTCCGCTAATTTCCAGGATGAACGTGCCGTTGAAGTGCAGATCGTAGAGGTCGGCGAGCAATCCCGCCCAGTTGACGGTCCCGTCTCCGGGAGGAAGATGATCGTCGAATTGACGGCGGTTATCGCTTGCATGCACCATCCACAGGTGGCCGGACAGCTTATGCACGGCAGCCGCGAGATCCCCGCCCAGATGTGCATGGCCGGTATCCAGGCAAATGCCGACATCGCACGTGTCCAACGCGCCCAGGATCCACAGCAGGTCGCGGATGCGGCCGGCGAATAAGTGTGGAAGCATATTCTCCAACACCAGGCCGATGCCCAAGCTGCGGCAGTGCAGAAACGTCTGGTTGAGAACTCCGACGGCATTTTGCAGGCGCCAGAAACGCTCGTGATCGGGCAACGTCGCGTTTTCGGGTCCGGGGTGAATCACAAAATAGCGGACGTTCAGCTGCGCGGCGGCGTCGGCTGCCTGGAGCAATTCCTTCAGCGCGAAATCGCGGACGCGAGGATCCGGCGAGGTGATGTCGATCTTGTCTGAAAAAGGCGCATGGAAAGAATACGTCTCCAGGCCGAGTTCATTGATCACCGCGGACGCACGCTTGACACACTCCAGGTTGTGATAATCAAGGTGCGCCGGAAAGGAACAGATTTCGATCCTCCCGAACCCGGAATTGCGGATATCCTCCAGGCAATCAAAGATGCTGGTCTGCCAGAAGCAGCCCGTCGATAGGCCTACCGCCCAATCGCTCATTGGATTTCCTTTTCAGCAAAGCGTCGCGAAACTGGACCAGGTTCGAGCTGCAATCCGGAGTCACGCAATAGCCCTTCTCGCGGTGCGATACGCAATTCAAGTCAACTAATTCATCGACCCCCGTCGCGATCATGCCGGTAAACAGCCGTGTGTAGAAAATGGCCCGATTGCAAGGATCGAGACGCGTCCAAAAATCGCCCCAGTCGGCATCCGTGTGGTACGACCTGCAAATTAGGTGGGCGATCGCAAGAGGCGGCCATTCGAGCGCCGTTAGAACCCGCGCGACGTGCTGCAGCGCGGCCGGCTTGAGCAGCCAGTCGTTAGGGTGGTCCAGAAGCCATTCCACACACCGCGGCGCCCCGGCAATGCGCACCGAGCCGGCGTCCACGCTATACGGCGGCTGTTGGCATGGCTCACCGTAGAACTGTTGGTGAAAAGCGGCGAGTTCAGAATTCTCGTATTCGTCGATCAGAGTCTCCATCGCGGCGGATGCTTCGGGAATCTCGGCTGAGGCATGGCACGAAAGTTCAACAACCGCTTCCGGATCGCGCGCGGTAGCGATCGCTTCCGCCTGTGTCATGCCGGTGAGTGGAATCTCAAAGATCGGCATCAGGCGGCGGACTCCTTCTTCCCCTAGTGCCCATTGCATTTGGCGGGGCTTCTGGTAAGCGCTGAAAGGCAGCCGGATATGCCGCGTATGCAAGGGATCGCCGTACTCGGAAAGGTCAAACGAAACAATCTCGCGGCCGTTGGAGCCCGGCCCGACTTCAATCGCTGCGGGCTGAACCGGGATCGTGCAGCTTTCCTGGGAAGCCGTCAGCACGCGATGTCCAATGAACTCCATCATCATCCCGAGCCCGGCAAACGCACGTCCCAGGCTAAGTTCGACAGTCGCGCCGCCCGGAAAGAACGCATGCTGGTATCTGGCCTTGAGGCTCGGCGGAATGCGCCCCAATTTCACCAAGCGGCAGAAAGCGCGCGTGCTGCGGCGGATGCTCCAAACGAGATGGTAGCCGCGGCCGCTCATCAGGGTCAAAGGAACAATGCCGGCTTCGGCCAGAATTCGCAAGGATATGTCCAGAACGGGTTTTTGTAGCACGAATGCTCGTTCCGGATCGAGCCACGGAATTGCCGGGTTATCGAAATTGTGATATTCAAGATCGATATCGACGATCATCAGATCGCGATCCCAAAGAGAACGATCCACCTCCAAACCGGCCTCCAGGTATTCGGGCAGACGCTTCGTCGAGGACGGGCGAGTGTAATCCGCCACTCCGTCGGTTCCTACGAGATAGGCCGCGCTTGCGTTCCACGGCTCGGCTCCGCCCAGAAATTCACACATACGTTCGCGTATCGTCGGGTTCTCGTAATACCGGCGAAGCAAGCCGTCGAAATCAGACATTTCTGTCACTTGATTGCCGCACGCCCCAGGAGACGTGGGGTCTAAGGTTTCTCGCTTAGCGATGCTGCAAGCCAAGGCCCTATTGCCGGACGGCCAAAAAGGCCCGATCCGAAACCTAAACCACCGCGTTGTCGACTCTTCTCGGCGCTCGCAACCGCCCACAAGTCGCCCGCCCTGTCGGAGTCGGCGCGCTATATGGCACAGATCTGAGCAAATTGGCCCAGGGAAACGATTTCCTGCCAAGGATGCCCGATTGGCAAGTAGTTCCCCAATTGGCCCCGGCCACTGCACTCAAGGCTCAGTACCGGGCCGGCACGACAATGTAAAGATGGCGCCCGTCGCGGGAGACCAGCAACAACACGGGCTGATTTCCGGCCTGTTGAACGGCGCGCTGAAACTGATCCGGCGTTGCGGTCGGCTTCCGGTCCACTTCCTGGATCACGTCGCCCCGGCGTAGGCCCGCTTCCTCCGCAGTGCTGGCAGGCTGAACGGCGGTGACGACCACGCCTACCGTCTGTGGCGGCAGGTCGAATTGACGGGCAATCTCTGGCGTGGCTTCGGCCCCGGCGACGACGTGATTGTTGGTCAACACGTAGCCATCGGAGTTCACAATGACTCCCGAGCCAAGACCATGTTGCCGCTGTTCGCGCGGCTCCCGGGACTGGCGCGAGTCATCTCCGAAGAACCGGCGGAAAAGTGGGTCGTCTAAAACGGCCAATCTCCAGAGGTTGAGTGGACAATCTTGGAGGACGCTATACTCACTACCGCTGGCAAGACTTTTCTGGCTACCGGAGCAAAGCCGTTGGCGAACGATACCTGGCTGCCGGCGTCCCCGCCTTCCGCGGAAACGACAGACGGCATTAGATACGCTGAACTGGACGGCGAAACCGCCAGTCGAGCGGTCATCCACGATCCAGCCGTAGCGCCAACAACCACTGCGGCCACTATGGAGAGAATGTTTTTGCCTGTCATTTGATCCTCCGGCCTAAGCAGTCCGGGGCAGAAATCGCACAAGACTGGTTACTTACAAATGTCCGGGCAACGGCCTCTGCGACGGCTGCTGCCTTTGCACGCGTCGCCAGCTAATCTCTTCGCTCGCCGTCTAAGTCTGGATTCCGATGCGTTCTTACTAATTGCATCGAGCGCATTTCATCCCGTCGTACTCTGAGCCTTTGCCCTGGCCTTGCGGTCAGGTATAAGTTCTCCGTGACCCTTCACATCGCAGTCGAAACCAAGAAATTACTCCCCTCTGACATCCATCGCCACAAAGCGATCATCCTCTGCGGGACCGGTGACCTCGATGATCTCTCCGGCCTGAATGATCACTGCAGCACGATGGCCGTCCCTGATGGCCAGGACCATAATGGGGCGGTTGATACGAAAGCGCGACTTACGCCTCGGCAGTTGCGGCGCGGCGGGTACTTCAGCTTCCCGCCCCGCCGCGGCCACCGCACGTGAACGTCCTTTTCTAGGATTCGTCGCCATAAGTCGTTCTTTACGCTCACAGATATCGGTTGTTACGCCTTTGTCGCCATCGACTTGGTTTCAATCGGCACTTGGCGCGACATCTTTTCGGCCTGGGGCACCGGTACAGAGACTTTGAGAAGTCCATCCTGGAGTTCGGCTTTGACCTGATCCGTCTTGGCTCCCTCCGGCAGCGCGATGGAGCGGTAGAACTGGCCGTAGCTCCGCTCCCATCTGTGGTAGCCCTTGTGATCTTCCTTATGCTCGCGCTTCCGCTCGCCCTGAATCACGAGCGCGTCGTCGGTCACTTCGACTTTGACTTCTTCCTTTTTGAGACCCGGCAGTTCCGCGGTGACCACCAGGTCGCCGTTGCATTGCCGGACGTCCATAGCCGGAGCCCATGCCTGGGCCTCCGTTTCCGTTATGTTCCCACGGAACATCCGATCCATTTCGTCGCTGAATTCCCGCATCATCGCGAAGGGACTCAGACCAAAGAAACGGCCGAATGGAAACATGGGTTGAAAGAGTTCAGTGGCCCTACTGACCCTGGGGGTCTCTGTTGTTTTCTTACCAACTGCTATTTCAGACATCTTCGTTTCTCCTTAATTTCCT
>CAWJHX010000009.1:0-632359 GCA_963842825.1 Terriglobia bacterium
TACTTCCAGGCGGAATAAATCGGCTTGCTCACGAGGAACGCCGGATTCACGCCCGCGCGCGGCTTGAACTTCTGCGCGCGGCCGCTATCCACTTCGGCGACGTAGAAGTTGCCTTCCTGATCGACGCTGAAGCCGTGGACGCCCCAGAAGCCGCCGGGGAAATCGCCCCACGTGCCCCACTGATACAGGAAGTGCCCCTCCAGATCCCACTTGATCATCTTGGAGGTGCCGCGGTCGAAAGCCCACACCGTGCGGTCCGCGCCAATGTAGATGAGGTGGATGTCGGACGGCTCTTCACCCGTGCTCCATTCGTACAGATGCTTGCCGTTCTCGTCGAAGACCTGAATGCGGTGATTGCCGCGATCGTTGACGAATACGTGGCGCGTCTGCGGATCGACCGCGATGCCGTGAACGTTATTGAAGTAGCTCGGGCGCTTGTCGTTGGGAGGCGTGCCCTTCATGCCCCAATCCAGCAGGAACTTTCCGTCCTTGTCGAACTTGGCGACGCGCGTGCCGTTGTAGCCGTCGGAGACGAACATGGTGCTGTCGGGAAGCCACGCGAGATAAGTGGGACGGTTGAAGTGCGTGCCGTCGGCGCCCTTGACGGTGGGCGTTCCGATGGTCTGCACCAGAGTCTTGCCGTCGTGCGTGAATTTATAGATCGCGTGCATGTGATCGTCGAGGATCCACACGTGTTTTTCGGGATCGTAAGGATTGATGGTGACGTAGTGCGGACGCTTCAGGATCTTGTCCCACTGCGTCCAGCGTTCGATGATGTTGCCGTTGGCGTCGGCGACCACGATGCAGTTCTCCCACTTCGCGTCTACGCCCACGGTACCTTTCCACAGCTTGGGTCCGTCGTCGGGATCCTGCCCCGTGCCGCCCGCGCCCGGAAGTGCGGAAACTGTCGCGTCGCGCCACGGAAGCCGCCCGATGGGGAATTGAATGCTCGGTCCAAATTCCGGTAGCAGTTGGGTTTTTGGGCGGGGAATGTTCGGCAACTCGCCGCGGAAAAGCATGAACACGCGGTTCGGATTCTCCGCATAAACACCTTGTCCTGCGCCGTACGTCCACTTCTCATTTCCCGGAACGGTGCTGATGTCCTTCGGCCAGCCCTTCACGATGTCGTAGCCGCCGAACATATCCTGACCGCCCTTCTGTCCCGGGATCGCCCCGAAACCGGTGCCCGGCTTCACGTCGGCCTGTACGGTTTCCATCCTGTGACTCAGCAGCACGCCTGCTGCAGCCGATGCGATCGCCAGCGCGACAGCAAAACTCTTACGCATAAAACCTCCCTAAAATTTGTCTACGAGTCGCCGGCCGCATCCCAGAAGCCGCGAGATGAGCGATTTTTTCTGGGTCGCCCAGCTTCAAGCAAATGCTTCGTGCAAACGACGCCGCGAGGCGTATAATATCACCGAGTTTACGCCATGAGCAAGGCGAACTCCTGAAGAAATCCTCAGGTTCGGAAATGCGCGCGTTGTGATAATAGCCGAGGATCGATCAAGGGAGACGAAGATGCATTCTTTACTTTCGGTAAGTCGGAGAACTTTGATGCGGATGGGCATCGGCGCGGCCGCGGTTCCGCCGCTCACGCAAATGCTCGCGACCTCGGCGCTCGCGCAGGACGCCGGTCCCGATAGCGGAAAAATTGGAGCGGTCGGCGGCAGAGCCGAAACCGAGTTGTATCCCGGCCAGAATCTGCCCGGCGGCGGCCAGCTCGAAATTCGCCTCACGACGACGACTTACACAAACGATCCCGATCAGATCGAAGTCGCGCAGCGCATGAAGCCGTACAACCTGGATTCCTGGATGGCCGAATGGACGCGCGTCGCCGAGAGAAACGAAGAAGAAGCCGAGCAGCTCGTCAAAGAAGGCCGCAAAGTCACCGCGAACGAATATTATCTGCGCGCTTCGACCTTTTATCGCGAGGCGTGCTGGCCGGCTCCGGTCACCGATCCGCGCATGATGACGACGTATAAGAAGATGCGCGAAACCTTCGACAAAGCGTGGAAGCAAACGCGCGCGCCGTTCGAGAAAGTGCAGGTCAATTACGAAGGCAAAATGCTCGACGGGTATTTCCGCAAGCCAAACGGACCCGCGGGGAAGAAATTCCCCGTCGTGATCGCCTTCCAGGGCGCGGACACAATGGCGGAAGCGACCATTATGAACGGCGGTTCTTACGGAGCGCGCGGGATGGCGTATTTCGCGATGGATTTCCCGGGCCAGGGCGGCGCGTTGCGGCTTCGCGATCTGCATTTGCCGCCCGACACCGAGCGCATCGCCAAAGCGATCATCGACTATTTGGAAACCCGTCCCGACGTCGATGCGAAAAACATCGGCATGCAGGGCATCAGCATGGGCGGTTTCGGAACGCCTCGCGCGGCCAGCGGCGAATCGCGCATCAAGGCGGCGATGATGAGCAGCGGCTCCTTCCACCTGGGGCAGGATCTGTTCGATTACTATCCGCCGATTCAGGAGCGCGTGCGCTGGATCATCGGCGCGAAGGATCTCGCCGACGCTAAAAAGAAGCTTGCGGGTTATACGCTCGAAGGCCGGGCCAATCGCATCGAATCGGCGATGCTGATTGGCTATAGCAAGGACGATCGCATTATGGATCCCGCGGGCGCCTATCGTCTGTATCAGGCGGCGACCAACGCCAAGCGCGAAATGATCGAAGGAACCGGCCACACGCAGGCTATGAACGCCGGCGGTCCGCGATCGCGACGCGCGCCCGTCATGCAGGATTGGGCGATGAAGCATCTGGTGGTGGAAGCTTAATTCACAATCCTTCCTCTCGATTTGTTCCGACAAAATGAAAAGGGCCGCGGATCGCCGTGGCCCTTTTCTGTGCAGATGAAGACCAGACGGTCTTTTGTCTTACTTCGTCGGCGCCTGCTCGTTCTTCAGGAAGTTATCGAAATTGTTGTTATCGAGGCAGATCATTTCCGCGATGGTCCATTTCGGACGCAGCGAATAGGTGAGCGTTCCGCCCCACGGCTTCGTGTAGGCGATGGGATCGTCAATCGTAACGTCGATCGTCAACGTATCGGCGGCGACGCGCTTGAAACGCTCCGTCACTTTCATCTTGTCGCTATGCGGATGGCCGGCGCGATCTGCCCAGGTCTTATCGTTGAATCCGGCCGTCTCCACGATGAACGTATCGCCGTCCCATTTCCCGATCGAATAACCCATGTAAGTATCCTGCGCGTCCTCGGGCAGCGGACGGCCGTCCGTCCACACCTGGCGAACCTCGTGATCGAATTCGTAAAGGAAGATCGAACGGTTCGGCATCTGGACAATTTCGAAGGGGAAGGGGTGCAGGTAGATACGCGGCACTCCCGGGGGGTAGCAGCCCTGTTGGCCCACGATAGTCGGATTCACGGGATCGTTCGAATCCTTGAAGGAGCGGGGCCCAAAGGACGGCTTCGTTTTGTCGAACCTTTCCTTCGCCCAAGCGGTCATGGACGGTTCTCCGGGCATGAACGTGTATCCGCGAAACGGCTGGGGCGGCGTCACGCGGGCAGCCGTCCACACCCCGGATAAATCATGCGGATTAAAGGTCGTCTCGGCGGCGGCTTTCTGCGTCTGCTGTGCGAAAAGCGCTCCCGGCGCGGCCAGAGCCGCGATGGAGACGATCCACGGTCTTATGGAACGAAGTTTGATTGAACAAAGCATTATGAGTTCCTTGGGATTTTGAAATTCAGCTGCCTGAGGCTCCTGGCTCCGCGTTTCGAGCAACAGGGGCGGCAACCTCTCATCTAAATATAAGACAGACGTGAGGCTGTTCGCCCGGAATCGGCCGAGGCGCGCCACGGCCGGGTCTTTAGAACGAACCCGACCGTATAAGCGACGCGTTACACTGACCGTGTGAGAACCCGAATCGTTCTGTCGTATAGTCTGGTGGCTTTTCTGGCCGCCATCGCGATCCGTGGCGAGTCTGTAGCCGGGCTCAAGTGGACCCCTCCCCCTGGATGGAAAGTGGAAGGCTTGCGCCCGATGCGCGCGGCTACTTACACGGTCCCCGCGGCCGCGGGCGACGCCGATAGCGCCGAGTGCGTCGTTTACTTTTTCGGCGCGGGCTCCGGTGGCTCGGTCGAGGCCAATGTGGAGCGCTGGAAGAGTCAGATTTTCAAGGCCGACGGAAAACCGGCGGAAGCACAGATTACGAAGCACACGGTTCACGCGCTGCCGGTTACAATCATTGATTCCACGGGGACTTATACCGGTATGGGCGGGCCGCTCGCCCCTGGCACTACCGTCAAGCCGCAGTATCGCATGATCGCAGCGGTCATTGAAAACCCCGGCGGAAATTTATTTCTCAAGTTCACAGGTCCAGTGAAGACGATAACTCAGAACAAGGCTAAGTTCGACCAGCTGCTTCAATCCTTTGAAAAAAACTAGTATAATCCTCGCATCAGTCAGAATGACTGCGACAGGAATTGAACCGCAGGGGTGGAAATATGAAAACCAAGCGGCAGACGTTGGCTTTCGCGATCGTCGGAGTGGCTATTGCGGGGATCGTCGCCACGCAGCCGCTGCTGGCGCATCATTCGGATCAGGCCCATTACGACGAACGGCAGCCGGTGACGCTGATGGGCACCGTCACCAAGGTCCGGTGGGCTAATCCTCACGTCGAAGTCAACCTGAACGTCAAGGATTCCAACGGCGGCGTGAACAACTGGCAGTTGGAATTGAACAGCCCGAACGCACTGATGAGCCAGGGCTGGAAAGTCGATTCCATCAAGCAAGGCGATCTGATTACCGTGACAGGTTTCCGCGCGCGCGACGGGTCGTACGCCGCGATCGCCCGCAAAGTCACGCTCGATCCTCACTGATCTCGCTCCGACCGCCGTGTGGATCTGGCTGTTGGCGCGTGGGTTAATCCGTCACAACCCGGTCACTGACGCTGATGTGACAAGGCTGTCGACGAGGAAGTCCGCTCGCTGTGCTACGCTCCGAATTGCATGGGGTCTTGTGTTAGTCTGGCGCTTTCGCGCTTGTTAGCATCCAGTCCTCCTCCCCGTACGTAACCTTAACTAACGAGGCCAATGAAACTTGCATCCGTCGTTATTGCCGCCCTTTTTATGTACTGCATGAGCCTTTGGGCGGCTACCACAGGAAGCATCTCGGGAGTGCTCACCGATCCAAGTGGCGCCGTGATTCCGGGCGCGACCATCATCGCGGTGAACCCAGCCACAGGTTTGCAGAACAAGACAACGACGGATGAAAAGGGCTTTTACAGCTTTCCTATTCTGCCAGTAGGCCGGTACGACGTGAGCGCCGACGTTCCAGGGTTCACCCCCAAGAAACGGCAGGGCATCGCGGTGGACGCCGATAGCAAGCTGGACATCAGTCTCACGGTGCAGATGAACGAAAAGGTCGAAGAAGTCACGGTGATCGAGAACGCGGCGCACGTGGAGACGGAAAGCACTCAGATGGGCGAGGTAGTCACGGGCACCGCGATGACTTCCGTAGCGCTCAATGGCCGCAGTTTCACCGATCTAATGGCTCTGCAACCGGGAATCATACCGATGTCGACGCAAACGCCGGATTCGATCGTCATGGCGGGCGCCACGGTCGCCATTGCCCCTTCGGGAACTCTAAACCCCGGCAACCAGTCGATCAGCGGCCAGCGCGAAGACGCCAACGGTTTCATGATCAACGGGGCCGACGTCAAGGAATTGATGAATGGCGGCACGTCCATCATTCCCGATCTTGATTCGATTGCCGAATTCCGCATTCTGACTAATAATTTCGATGCACAGTACGGCAACTACAGCGGCGGCATCATCAACGTGGTGACCAAATCGGGGACCAACGGGTTCCACGGCAGCGGATTCGAATTCCTCAGAAATACCGACCTAGATGCCCGTAATTTCTTTTCGCCGGACCGAAGTTTCTATCGGCAAAATCAGTTCGGCGGTACCGCCGGCGGCCCCATCAAGAAGGACAAGATATTCTATTTTGCCGACTATCAAGGCACGCGGACGAATGAAGGCATTGACACCGGCCTGATTTCCGTTCCGTCGCTGGCGGAGCGCTCGGGTAATTTTCAGGGCGTGGCGAATGCGTTGACTGGCACGGTGAGCGGGTCGTGTACGCCGCCCAGCAACCCGTCGTCCAACAATCCGGGATGTCTGGAGTATCAGCTTTCGAAAGCATTGGGCTATCCGGTAGCGGCGGGTGAGCCTTACTACACGGCCGGCTGTGTCTCGAACTCGCAATGCGTATTTCCAAATGCGATCATTCCGCAACAGGTCTGGTCGTCTCCGGCTCAACATTTGCTGCAATACATTCCCCTGCCCAACATCGGATCGTCGACGTTTTCGACCGGAGCGTATGGAGAGAAGGTGCGCGATGACAAAGGCAGCTTCCGCATCGACGGCGAAGGAGGACGCTTCGGCCTGCTCACCGCGTACTACTTTTTCGACGACTTCACGGTGAATAATCCATATCCCAGGGGGCAAGGCGGCGCCAGCGTCCCGGGCTTCAACGCCCTCACCTTGGGACGGGGGCAAGTTATCACCTTGGGTGACACCAAAACGTTTGGCCCGAACGCCGTCAACGAAGCTCACTTGAGCTTCATGCGCGATTCCAATAACGTCGGCCAGCCCGCGGGCGGCGTCGGACCGAGCCTCGCTTCCCAGGGCTTCGTCACCGGCGTGGGATCGCCCGGCATTGTTCCGCTGGCGCCGAGTATTGAAGGCATCGAGAACGTCATCTTCAATTCCTTCGTGATGGGTACGCCCATCACGAACCTCAAACAGGCGAATAACACCTATTCGGTGAATGACGGCTTCACGAAAGTGCTGGGCAATCATACTTTGAAAACCGGCATTTCCGGTAGCTTTGAGCAGGTGAACGTCAATCCGAATCCTACGTTCAATGGTTCGTTCCTGTTTTCCGGTTCCGAAACCGGTTTGGATTTCGCGGACTTCCTGATCGGCGTCGCCAGCAACTACAATCAAGCCGATTCGCAGGCGTACTACTTGCACCACAAATACGCCGGAGGTTATTTGCAGGATAGCTGGCGCATCCGTCCCAATCTCACTCTGAACTACGGTCTCCGCTGGGAGCTGATGGAGTATTGGTCCGAAAAGTATAACCAGATTCCGACTTTTATTCCGGGCGAGCAGTCCAAGGTCTACCCTGGTGCTCCGGTGGGCCTTGTTTATCCGGGAGATCCGGGGGTTCCGAACACGCTGGTGCCGTCGCAAAACCGTTTTACTCCGCGCTTGGGCGTTGCATGGTCGCCGGACAAGAAGGACGGACTCTTGGGAAAGATTCTCGGCGGTCCGGGAAAAACAAGCATCCGCGCCGGGTACGGGATTTACAATTCGGTGATTCAGGGCAACGTGATGGCGTTCGATGAGCCCCAGCCGCCTTATGGATTGAGCTACACCAGCCCCGGACCGCCGCTGTTTGCGACGCCTTTTATTACCGCCTCGAACGGTTCGTTTCTGGGCAACCCGTTTCCCCTCACGTTCCCGGCTCTGAGTGGGCATACGCCCAGCAATCCGGACGCAAGCATCAACTTCACTCAGTTCGAACCGCAGGCGGGAATGACGGCGCCGCCGCCGTGGAACACCTATCCTTACACCGAGAATTACTTCTTCTCGATCCAACGGGAAATCGGCGCCTCCACGCTGCTGAGCCTGAGTTACGTCGGCTCACAGGCGCATCATCTTCTGGTGATCTACTCCGCCAACCCCGGCAACCCTGGCCTTTGCCTGGCGTTAAGCCAACCGAGCGCGGTCGCGCCCGGAACGCCTACCTGCGGGCCATTCGCTGAGAATACCGTCTACACCACTGCGTCCGGGCAGATCGTGAACGGCACGCGGACGGCCCTGGGGCCGGCTTTCGCCAATGACGATTACGATGCAAGCATCGGCAATTCGAATTACAATTCATTGCAAGCCACCTTGCGGCGTTCGGGCAAAGCCCTGACGTTTCTGCTCGGATATACGTACAGTAAATCCATCGATCAATCATCGTCACTGTCCGATCCCCTTAATCCCTTCAACTTCAGTGCGACCAGAGCGCTTTCCTCGTTCGATCTGACGCAGACTTTCGTGGCCAGTTACGACTATCAGCTTCCGCTGGATCGGGTTTCCATTCATGGGAAGCGGGTGACGCGAGGATGGGTGATTTCGGGAATCACGCGCGCCAGCACCGGTTTCCCCGTGACGCTCAAAAGCAACGGAGATAATTCGTTGATGGGGAGCATTCCCAATGGCGTAAATAACTACAGCCTGGATTTGCCGGATTACAACGGAGCTTCCCTGCAACTGAATGGGAATCCGCGCAACGGGCTGCCGTACTTCAACACCGCGGCATTCAGTGTCAACGCGTTGGGAACTCCGGGCAACGCCTCGCGCCGCTCATTCTACGGACCGGGGATGTTCAACTCCGACATTGCCCTGCTGAGGAATTTCCGGATTTCGGAAGCGAAGGCGCTGCAGTTCCGCTTGGAGACGTTTAATACTTTCAACCACACCCAATTCTTCGGACCCGCGGCCGTGAACGGCAATATCGACAGCCCGTTATTCGGGCAAGTGGTGAACGCCGCCCCGCCCCGGCTGGTGCAGCTCGCGCTCAAGTTCACTTTTTAAGCAGCGTCCGATTCAAGACAAAATTCGAACACGCTCAGGCGGGACCGCTCGAACTCTCCGCGGCCGGCTCCTCGACGGGAACCACGCGCACTTCCACTTCTACCGTTTGCTCTCCTCCACCGACTGCGATGCCCTTGACCGGCGTGACGTCGCTGAAGTCCCGGCCCCAAGCGAGCGTCACGTGCCCGTCGGAAGGAATGATGTCGTTCGTGGGATCGAAGTTCAACCAGGGGCTTCCCGGCACGAATATGGAAACCCACGCATGCGATGCCTCGGCGCCCTGGTACAGCGCGCCGCTCCGCAGATAGCCGCTCACGTAGCGCGCCGGAAGCCGCAGGGAGCGCAGCGCGCCGATCATGATATGTGAAAAATCCTGGCACACGCCGCAGCGGTTGTGGAGCACTTCGAGCAGCGGCATATCGATCGACGTCGATTTCGGCAGATATGTGAACTCTTTGTGGATGCGATGCGAGAGTTCGTGGGCCGCTTCGGCGAAGGGGCGTCCCGGCGGAAAGGTGGGATGCGCAAACTCCGCCAGTTCGCGCGCGGCGGCGACGTAGGGGGAATCGAAGATGAATTCATAAGCGGCCAGGCACTCCTCTCCCTGCTGCGCGGCGACCAGATCGCGAACCTGCTCCCAGGGGAGGGACGGTTGCGGCGGCGGCGACGCGTCCACTTCCACTACTCCGGTCGCCGTGGTCGTGAAGCGATCGTGACTGCGGAAGATGGCGAAGGAACTAACGTCGTTTCCGAAATAATCCTTCCGGCGATCGCTGACCACGGGTTCCGGTTCCACTTGAATCCTCGACGCCAGAAGCCGCTGGCCCGGCATGGTTCGGGGAATCAGCCGCGTTTCGCTGAGACATTGCGAAACCGGCGCTTCGTATAGATAACGCGTAATGTGAGACGTTTGATAGCGCACGGTTCCTCTAAAAAGATGTCAGCCGCGACGGCGTCAGGTGGCTGAAGTAGCGCGCCGAGACCCCATCCGAAATATCATACAGGCCCGTTTTGATCTGTTTGAGCAGATCCTCCAGCGCACCGGTATTTCCTTCCGCGTCGCGCGTCGCCAGATCCTCCATGTCAGCCTCGCGCACCGAGGCGAGCAGTTGCGCCGCTGCGGAACTTTCCGTCGATTCGCCCGCGTCGTCGGCGCGCCGCGGCAAGTCTTTAGTGTGATCGAGTAGCGTCGCCAGCTGGAACGCCACCGACCGCGGATTGGTCTCATCGGCGAGCAGCAGTTCCAGGACGAACTCAGTCCGCATCGCCGTAAAATAGCGCGTGTGATAAGTAATGGAGCTGTCGGCGATTTGCAGGAGCATTTCCAGGTACGGCTCGACGTCGAAAGGCGCCTGGGCGATCGAAACGCGCAAGAGTTCGGTCATTTGCAGAGAGCGCTCCAGGCGGCGCCCTATTTCCAGAAATCGCCAGCCATAACCGCGCGTTGTATTCTCCATCAGCAATCCGGCAAACGCCGAGAGAGTGACGATCGCGCGATCCAAAAGGCTCATGGCTGCGACGAAGCGCTGTTCGGTCCCGGCTGGGGGCGTGGTCGAGAAATCGATCTCGAGCTGTTGGAGAACGCGCCAAGTGTCCTGAGAAAGGCGCTCCTTGAGCGGCCACGTTACCCGTCGTATATGTTTCAGATTCCAGCCGATCCCCGACGTGCGCGTGGGGTCGAAGACCATGGTGCCGAGTAGCCGTTGTAGATTCCAGCGTTGTGAAGCGATCGAGCCGGTCGAAAATTCGGGCGGAAGAAAACCCAGGCCCCCCAGCAAATGAACCGCGGTATCAATTGATGCGCTGCGCCCGAAGTCGGCTTCTCCGGAAAGGCCGGGCAGCAGTACGCGCACCAGGCGTACGCCCGATTCGACGCGTTCCGTGTAGCGTCCCAGCCAGAACAGGTTATCGGCTACACGGCTCGGTAGTTCCGCTGAGCTGCGCGGCGCGGTGACCACGGGCTCAGCCGCGCGCGCCGCCGCGCTGATCTCTTCCCTCTGTGCGCCGAGAACCCAGGTGTCCTTGCTCCCGCCGCCCAGTTGCATGGAAACGACCAACGAGCTGTCTTCCTGCGAAACTCGCGTCAGCCCTCCCGGCATCACAGTGTAGGACGACCCATCCCACACCGCGAAGACGCGCAGAACGATGTGGCGCGCTGCGATGACCTGTTCGGCCCGCACGGGCGCGGTGGAAAGATCCACCTGCTCCTGCGCCAGGAACTGTTCCGGCCGCTCTTCGATGCGGTTGGCCAATTCGCGCCGCTCGGCTTCGCTCATCTTAGCGGGGAATTCGGCTTTTTGGCCGAAACGCGGAAAGGTAGGTTTGATCACAAGTTCTTCCAGGTGATCCAGAACATAGCGTCTCGGCTCTTTTCCACCGCACCACCACGTCGCCACGGATGGCATGCGCAACTCCTCGCCCAGCAGTTGCCGGCTGAGCCCCGGGAGGAACGCCATCGGGAGCGCCGTTTCCGTAAGCCCCGAACCCAGTGCGTTCGCTACCGCGATGTTTGCGCTGCGCACGGCTTGCACCAGGCCGGGCACGCCCAGGAGCGAATCGCCGCGCAGCTCGAGCGGATCGCAGAAGTTGTCGTCGGTGCGCCGCAAAATCAGGTCGACCGGTTCTAGTCCCGCGAGCGTTTTCAGAAAGACGCGATTGTCGCGCACCGTCAGATCAGCGCCTTCCACCAAAGGAAATCCCCATTGGCGCGCCAGGAATGAGTGCTCGAAGTACGTTTCGTTATGCGGCCCCGGCGTCAGCAGGACCACGCGCGGATGCACCCGCCGATTCGGCGCCAGCGCCAGCAGCGCGTCGCGCGCCGTTTCGAAAAAATGCGTCAGTTGCCGCACCCGGCACTGGTTGAACACCGAAGGCAGCGTCTGCGCACTCACCAGGCGGTTTTCGAGCGCATAGCCTATGCCCGAAGGTGCCTGCGTGCGATCCGCAATCACCCACCATTGCCCATTCGGTGCGCGCGCCAAGTCGGCCGCATACATATGCAGATGCACGCCGCCCGGAGGAACGATCCCGCAGCACGGCCGCAGGAAATGCGGATTTGCAAAGAGCATTTCGGCCGGCAGCTGGCGCTGATGAATCAAACTTTGCGGGCCGTACAGATCCGCGAGTATCGCGTTCAGCAGTGTCGCGCGCTGGATGATGGATTGTTCGACGTGTTCCCATTCCTGGGCGTCGATCACCAGCGGAATGAGGTCCAGCTTCCATGGACGCTCTTTCCCCTGCGGATCGCCGTAAACGTTATAGGTGACGCCGTTGGCCTGGATCAGATGCTGGCCGGCGCGCCAGCGGCGGGTTAATTGCTCCGCTCCCATGCGCCCCAGCGCGACCAGAAGCTCGCGCCAGTGTCTCCGGGGAAAGCCCCCCGGCGTCAGCGCTTCGTCCCAATGGCCTTCCTCCGGAACATAGCGCCATAAGCCCGTTCGCGACTTCAGCGAGGTTGTGGGCGTGTCTTTCACTGCCTGCCGAGAGCGATGCGCGCTTGGCGGTGGAGGCGCGCGGGAGCGGGCGCCGGACGGCGAAGATCCAAGGTCACCGGGAACTCGGGATTCTCTTCAACGGGCGGGATCTGCATGGGACCCGGCGTGTGGCCAAACGGAAGAAATCGCGCCCTTCTCCGCGATTCCGCTTCATTCGAGTTTACCGGAAAGGTTTCATAACTTCGTCCGCCCGGATGCGCGACGTGATAAGCGCACCCGCCGATGGATCGTCCGGCCGAGAGATCGACAAGATCGAAGACCAGCGGCGCGTGGACCGGAATCGTCGGATGCAGACAGCGCGGCGGCTGCCACGCCCGGTAGCGCACGCTGCTGACGTACTCGCCGTGCAGGCCGGTCGGCCGCAAAGGAACTCTACGACCGTTGCAGGAGACCGCGAAACGCTCCGGAATGAATCCCGTCACCAGCACCTGAAGCCGCTCGACGGACGAGTCGACGTAGCGCGCGGTGCCGCCCGCGCCGGGCTCCTCTCCGAGTACATACCAGGGCTCGATCGCCTGGCGAAGCTCCAGCTCGATGCCTTCGTAGCACACGCGCCCGTAAACCGGAAACCGGAATTCCACATGGGGATCGAACCACGACGCCTCCAGTGGGTAACCCGCGCGCTGCAGCTCCTCGATCACGCGCTCGAAATCGCGCTGTACGAAGTGCGGCAGCAGGAACATGTCGTGCAGGCGCGTGCCCCAGCGAATGGGCGGTTCCTCGAACGGCTGGCGCCAGAAGCGCGCGATCAAGGCTCGCACCAGCAACTGCTGCGCCAGGCTCATGCGCGCGTGCGGAGGCATCTCGAAGGCGCGCAATTCCAGCAGTCCCAGACGCCCTGTCGAACTGTCGGGCGAATACAATTTATCGATGCAAAACTCCGCGCGATGCGTGTTCCCCGTGACGTCGACGAGCAGGTTGCGGAAGATGCGGTCGACCAGCCACGGCGGGCAGTCATTCGCCGCTCCCTGCAACAGACTGAAGGCGATTTCCAGCTCGTAAATCGCATCCGCCCGCGTTTCATCCACGCGCGGCGCCTGGCTCGTGGGTCCGATGAATACGCTCGAAAACAAATACGAAAGGGAAGGGTGGTTCAGCCAGTACCCCAGCAGGCTTTTGAGCAGATCAGGACGCCGCAAGAACGGACTATCGGCGGGGGTTGCCGCTCCCAGCACCAGATGGTTGCCTCCGCCCGTGCCTGTGTGGCGTCCATCGACCATGAATTTCTCGGTGCCCAGCCGGCTCAGTCGCGCGCTCTCGTACAACGTCGTGGTATTTTCCGTCAGCTCCTTCCAATTGGCGGCCGGCTGCAAATTGACTTCGATGACGCCGGGATCAGGCGTCACCTTGATGTGTTGCAGGCGCGCGTCAAACGGCGGAGCGTAGCCTTCGATGACCACCGGCATTTCGAGGCGCGCGGCGGTGTCTTCGATCGCTGTTGCCAGCTCAACGTAGTCTTCCGCGGAAGTTACCGGGGGAAGGAAGACATACAAGCGCCCTTCGCGCGGCTCGATCGCAAACGCCGTGCGAACTACACCGCCCGAGTTTCTTACAGGAGCAGGTGGCGCCTCCCAGGGCCTGGAACGCTGCTTCGTCTTGCGGCGCAGCGGTGTCGAGGGGAGCATTCTCTGGGGCACGGGCAGCTTTTCCACCGGTGCCATTGGATCGAGTGTGTGCAATTGTTGGATCTGGTCGGCGGGTTCCCAAGGAAGCGATTGCAGGGGCAAGCGCAAACCGATCGGCGAATCTCCCGGCGTTAGAAACAGGTGCCGCGCGCGTAGCATCCACAACCCGCTCTGCCATTCCGGGCCGTTTTTCCCCTGACCCCGCGCCACGGGAAGCACGAAACCAGTCGGCCGGTCGAGGCCGCGCTCGAACACTTTACGCATGCGCTCGCGCTCTTCGGGATCCTCCAGCTTATTGTCCTTGGGATCGACGTTGATCGGAAGCTGGCGTTCCTTGTGAAGATAGGCGAGCGGATCTTCGTAGGCCGCCACAAGGAAGTCGGGACTGATCTTCAGCCGGCGCGCGAGTTCTTCCGAGAACTGCCACGCCTGGTCGACGCCAAAGCCGTAATCGCGATCCGGGTCTGCGATCCAGCGTGTATCGTGCCACAGCGGCAGCCCGTCCGTGCGCCAGTAGCAGGTATAGGCCCAGCGCGGCAGGGATTCGCCTGGGTACCATTTGCCCTGGCCGTAATGCAGCAGGCCTCCCGGAGCGAACTCGTCACGCAGCCGCAACAGCAATTCTCCCGAAAGGCGTTTCTTGGTCGGACCGAGGGCGGCGGTATTCCACTCTTCGCCCTCCATGTCGTCGATGGAAACGAAGGTCGGCTCCCCGCCCATGGTCAGGCGTACGTCGCCCGTAGTGAGCTCTTCGTCAATGTGTTCGCCCACCTGGCATATGGCCTGCCACTGGTCGTCCGTATACGGCTTGGTGACGCGTGGATCTTCGTGAATGCGCGTGACGCGCATCTCGTGGTGGAATTCCACTTCACTTTGGCTGACCGCGCCCGAAACGGGAGCGGCGGAATGCGGTTCGGGTGTCGCGGCCAGCGGAATGTGTCCCTCCCCGGCCAGTAGTCCCGAGGTCGGATCGAGTCCCACCCAGCCCGCGCCCGGCAAATAAGCCTCCGCCCAGGCGTGCAGATCCGTGAAATCCGAAGTGGGTCCTTCGGGGCCATCGAGCGGCTTCACATCCGGTTTCAGCTGGATCAAATAGCCGGAAACGAAACGCGCCGCCAAGCCCAGACGCCGCAGAATCTGCACCAGCAACCACGCCGTGTCGCGGCACGATCCGCTCGCGTTGACCAGTGTCTCCTCAGGCGTTTGCACGCCCGGCTCCATGCGGATCTCGTAGCGGATCATGCCCTGCAGCCGTCGATTCAACTCCACGAGAAAATCGATTGTACGGACCTTCTTGAGGCTGACCGAATCTACGAACGCTATGAGTTGGGGGCCAGCCGGCGTTGCCTCCAGATAGGGCGTGAGTTCCTTCGCTTGCCACTCTTCATAGACGAACGGAAAACTTTCGGCGTAGGGCTCCAGAAAAAAATCGAAGGGATTATAGACGGTCATCTCCGCCACCAGATCCACTTCGAGTGAGAAGTCCCGCGTGCGGTTCGGAAACACCAGGCGCGCCAGAAAATTCCCGTGCGGGTCTTGCTGCCAGTTGATAAAATGATCGCGCGGTTCCACGCGCAGCGAGTAGCTGGTTACGGGCGTGCGGCTATGCGGCGCCGGGCGCAACCGCACCACCTGCGGCGCCAGCGTGACGAGGCGGTCGTAGTGGTAAACGGTTTTGTGATAGAGCGCGACGCGGATAGACATCAGGCGCTGACCTTTGCGTGTGCCGTGGCCTGCTCCTCGGGAGTCCAGGAGAAAAAATCCTCACTGAGGCCCGCGTCGATGGCGTTCATCTTGGCCTGCAGCAGGTCGAGATGTTCGTGAAGACCGTCGCGCAGCATCTGTTTCACCGACATGAAATCGAGTTCGGCGCGCAACAGGCCCGTTAAACGCTCCGAAGGCCACGCGAACGCGCCCATCGGCGTGCCGGTCACCTCGTGCAGCGATTCATCGGCCTTGCGAATGCAGTAGTGGATCGAGCGCGGAAACTCGCGGTCCAGCACCAGGAAGTCGACGATATCGCGGTGATGCAGGCGCCCATGCTTTTTGCGATACATTTCAAATCCGCTCACCGACTTCAGGACGGCCGACCAGTGAATGTCGTCATAGGGCGTCCCTACATCCCTCAGCGAAGGCAAAAGCATGAAGTATTTCACGTCCAAAATGCGCGACGTCTTGTCAGCGCGCTCCAGCTTGCGCCCCAGCCGCGCGAAGTGCCACGCTTCGCTGTGCGTCATGGTTGCGTCGGTGATGCCCTGGAACAAATGGCTGCCCAAGCGGATGGAACGGAACACCTCGGGCAGCGATTCGGGCTCCGGCATTTGCCGGTTCGCCTGAATGCGCAAGTACATGCCGTTCACCTGCTCCCACATTTCGGATGAAATCGTCTCGCGCACCGAACGCGCATTCTCGCGGGCCGAGCGCAGGCAGGAATAAATCGAGTTTGGATTCTCCGCGTCGTAGGTTAGAAAATCGATGACGTCGTTCTGGTTGGCGACGCCGTAGCGCTGCTTGAAAACCTCCGTATCGCCGCTGGTATCGATGAGCGGTTGCCACAGATTTTCCTGATCGAGCTGCAGGTCGTATTGGAGATTCAAATTGACGCCGATGAAACGCGCGATATTTTCCGCGCGCTCCATATAACGGGCCATCCAGTAGACCGAATCCGCGACGCGGCTGAGCAGAGGAGTGTCGCCGGTCATCGCTGTGTTCCTGACTGCGTTTGCGACCGTTGGGGGGAGTCTGCGGCTGTACCGTGAGACTCCGCCGCGCCAGGGGAATCGCCGTTTTGCCCGTTGGTCACTCCATCGCCCGCCAGGACCCACGTGTCTTTGCTGCCGCCGCCTTGCGAAGAGTTCACGACCAGCGACCCCTTGCGCAGCGCAACGCGCGTGAGTCCGCCCGGAAGGACGTTGATTTCCTGCCCGTAAAGAATGTAAGGGCGCAGATCGACATGCCGCCCTTCGAAGTGATCGTCGACCAGCGTCGGCACGCGCGAAAGAGCCAGTGTCGGCTGCGCGATGTAGTCGCGCGGGCGCGCCTGGATGTAGCCGGCAAAATCCTCGCGCTGCTGGGCGGTCGAATGCGGCCCCACCAGCATGCCGTACCCTCCGGCTTCGTTCGCGGCCTTCACCACCAGCTTGTCGAGGTTCTGCAGAACATGCTGGCGATCCTGTTCGCGCCAGCACAGGAACGTCGGAACATTCGGAAGGATGGGGTCTTCGCCCTCGTAATAACGGATCATGTCGGGAACGTAAGCGTACACGACTTTATCGTCAGCGACGCCGTTGCCCGGCGCGTTCGCCAGGGCGACGTGGCCGGCACGGTAGACGTCGACTAGTCCTGGTACGCCCAGCAGCGAATCCGCGCGGAAGGCTTTGGGATCCAGGAAATCGTCGTCGATGCGCCGGTAGATCACGTCCACTTTGCGCAGCCCTTTCGTGGTTCGCATCCACACGAAACCGTCCAGCACCACCAGATCGCGCCCCTCGACCAGTTGGACGCCCATCTTCTGGGCCAGAAAACTGTGCTCGAAGTAAGCGGAGTTGTACATGCCCGGCGTCAACAGCACGACGGTCGGCTTCTGCGATTTCTGCCACGCACCTTGGGGCGCGATCGATTCCAGAGTCTCCAAGAGTTTGCTCGGATAATCGTCCACCGGGCGCACATGCAACCCTTCGAAAATTTGGGGGAAGGTCCGCTTCATCAGATCGCGGTTCTCCAGCACATAGGAGACGCCCGATGGCACGCGCAAGTTGTCTTCCAGCACGTAGATTTGCCCGTCGCCATGGCGGATCAGATCGGTTCCCGTGATATGGCACCACACGCGCCGCGGAGGATTAATCCCGATGCATTGCGGACGATAGAAGATCGCTGAGCGAATCACTTCCTCCGGAATCACTTTATCCTTCAAAATCTTCTGATCGTGATAGATGTCGTCAATGAATTCGTTGAGCGCGTGGATGCGCTGCTTGAGTCCGCGTTCGATGCGGACCCACTCATCGCCGCGCACAATGCGTGGGATCAAGTCGAAGGGAAAGATTCTCTCGGTTCCGGCTGAGTCTCCGTACACGTTGAACGTGATTCCGAGTTGCAAAAGCAGCCGTTCGGCCGCACGTTGACAACGCTGAAGCTGCCCTTCCTCGAGAGACTCCACCGTCTCCAATAGCAACCGGGATTCCGGCCGGGCCGCCCCTTGCGGGTCGAACATCTCGTCGTAAAAGCCGTCGGTTTGATATTGGCCAAACTGCATTGCGGTGTCCGTTCAGGATCAATTCCGTTTGAAGGAGATACTACGGCATCTCAATTTTGACAGACATCTACTTCGCCATGTCATTCAAAGATCTTATTAAGGTCATCAAATCATTGTCGTGAATGGACTGCGGTGATATCATCAAGGCGAAGGCAGAATCCCTCCAAACAACCGCGCTGTTCTTTGGATTTGAAGGAGTGAATCCAATTCCATGCCTAGAAAGAAAGCACCCGAAAGCAATGCTCGGGCGACGAGTGCGCCCTCATCCCGCGGAAAGGCGATTAGCATTGTGGCCTCGGGAGAAAAAGGGAAAGAGGTTCGATTCGGGCCGGATTCCGAGAAATTTAGGCCGAAGGCCGGGGAATCACAGCCAAGAGTGATTGCGTCGGCCCCTGCCACAGCGCCTTCGGCGAAAGTGAAAGCGAAGGCAAAGCTCGCCGAAGCGCCTCCGGCTAAGCCAGTACCTCTGGCTAAAGTAGCGCCCGCGGCTAAGGCGCCTACGGCTAAGGCAAGGATAAGGACGAAGCCGGCCGCGGATGAACACCTTGAGGTTGCGAGCCGCTCCATACTGAATCTAAATAACGCCGTGAACGGTGCGGTCACCGCTGATCAGATCGCCGAGCGAGCCTATTTCCGCTGGCTGGAGCGAGGTTGTCCGTTCGGATCACCCGAGGAAGACTGGCTCTTCGCTGAACAGGAACTCCGACTGCGCCACTGATTGTCAGAAGGATGGACCCGCGTCCACGATGACGCCGCCGTGAGCCGGATGCTGCGCGCGCGAAATCTTTGGCGCTGGCGCGACACATTTTCTGCACGCGCGGCCACATTTCTTCCCGTATTTTAGTCGGGATGATTTACACTGGGAAAGTTCCCTTTCACCGCCCCGTCGCGCTTCCGGAACCCCGTCGTTGCAAGTCCATCGTGAATTCTGAGACGTCTTAAGGACTTAAACCATGATGCCAGCCGAATCCAGGGACGCCACCAACGTCCTGACACTCGAACAGATCAGCAACCTTGCCGGGGAAGGCGGCGCACCGGCGGAAACCCTCACGAATGTCGTCGCACTGATCGCGCGGCGCTTTAAGAGTGACGTCTGCTCCGCCTACTTGCTGGAGCCGGATCGCGCCAATCTGGTGCTGGCCGCGACGCTCGGATTGCGACGTGAATGCGTGGGAACCCTGCGATTAGGGCTGCACGAGGGCTTGGCCGGGCTGGTTGCAGAAGAGGTGCGCCCGGTCGCCGTTGATCAGGTAAGGAATCATCCGCGATTCAAGTACTTCAGTGAAGCTGGCGAAGACGCCTATCAGTCGTTTTTGGGCGTTCCGCTGATCGATCACGGCGTTCTGCAGGGCGTGCTGGTCCTTCAGAACATCGAGCCTCGCGCTTTCCGGCCCGACGAAGTGGAGATGCTGACGGCCGCCGCCGCGGAAGTGGCCCCGGTAATCAGCGAAGCCCGCGCGCTCGATCGCTTTATTGCTCCCACCCAGGAGAAGTTGTGGTCGCTGGCACGCAATTTGTGGTGGAGTTGGGACCACGATTCCACCGGGGTCTTCCACGAGATTGCGCCGCCGCGCTGGCGGCAATTGAATCAAAATCCGATATCTTTGCTGAGCGAGCTGCCGCTGGCCAAGCTCGAACAGCGTGCCGCGGAGCTTGTGCTCCACAGCCGCATCAATTACGCCTATCGCCGTCATCAGGAGTATCTGCACGCCGATCGCACCTGGGGCGCAACTCATGCGGGTGTGTTGCGGGCCCGGCCGGTTGCCTATTTTTCAGCCGAATTCGGTCTGCACGAATCATTTCCGATTTACTCCGGCGGCCTCGGCGTCCTGGCCGGCGATCATATCAAGAGCGCCTCGGACCTGGACATTCCGCTGGTCGGCGTCGGGCTGTTCTACCAACAGGGCTACTTCCGCCAGTGGCTCGATCAGGCCGGCTGGCAGCATGAAGACTATCTTCCGAACGATGTGAATCATCTGCCCATGGCCGCGGCCATCGGACCCAAAGGGGAACCCCTCACCGTGCGCATCGACACTCGCGGCGCCTCGATTGCCGCGAAGGTTTGGCGCGTCAAAGTGGGCCGCATCGATCTCCTTCTCATCGATTCGAACGTGGAAGGCAACAGCCCCGAAGACCGCGAGCTCACCTCCCGCCTCTATGGCGGCGACGGCCGCGTGCGCATTCGCCAGGAACTACTGCTGGGAGTGGGCGGATTCCGCGCGCTGAAGGCCATGGGAATCACGCCGGGCGTTTTGCACCTGAACGAAGGCCACAGTGGATTCGCGGTGGTGGAGGCCATTCGCAGCCGCATGGAAGAAGAAGGCATCGGTTTCGATGAAGCGGTGCGTCATGTGTCTCGCGAGGTGGTCTTTACGACGCACACGCCTGTGCCCGCCGGCCACGATCGCTTCTCCTATGGACTGATCGAGGAGCATCTTGGACCGCTGCGCGACCGATTGGGGATTTCGCCGGAGCGTTTCATGGGTCTCGGCCGTGTGGACGTGGGTAATCCTTACGAAGATTTCTGCATGACCGTGCTGGGGCTGAAGTTGTCGCGCCGTGCGAACGCGGTTTCCGCACTGCACGGCGAAGTCTCGCGGGCTATGTGGACGGGCCTTTACCCAGGCCGGGCGGAGGATGCGGTGCCTATCGGCCACATTACCAACGGTGTGCACGTTCCGACGTGGCTGGCTCCCCAGATGTTCCGGCTATACGATCGCCATCTCGGCGCGGGCTGGCACGAGCATAGCGGCGAGGCCCGTATCTGGGAAGGTATCGAAAACGTCGACGACGGCGAATTGTGGGAAACGCACCTCAGCCTGAAATCGCAACTGCTGGAGTTCGTGCGTTATCGCGCGGTGGAACAGGCGCGGCGCCGCTCGGAATCTCCCGAAGAACTGCGCCGGCTTTCGCGCGTGCTGAGCCCCGACGCGCTCACCATCGGATTCGCGCGGCGTTTCGCCACGTACAAGCGCGCCAATCTGATTCTGGCCGATCTGGAGAGATTGGCTTCCATGGTGAATAATCCCAAACGTCCCGTGCAGTTCGTGTTCGCCGGCAAGGCCCATCCTCACGACGAGCCTGGCAAGAGGGTTCTCCAGCAAATCGCGCAGATGATGCGGGACTCCAAGTTCGGCGATCACTTCGCCTTCGTGGAGGATTACGACATCAACGTTGGGCGCTACCTGGTGCAGGGCGTGGACGTGTGGCTAAACAATCCGCGGCGTCCGCTGGAGGCGTCTGGTACCAGCGGCCAAAAGGTCGTGCTGAACGGCGGATTGAATCTTTCGGTCCCGGATGGATGGTGGGCGGAAGCTTATGACGGATTGAATGGATTCTCCATCGGGACGGGGCGGACTCACTCCAACATGGACGTCCACGATTCGCGCGACGGCGAAGATCTCTACCGCGTCCTGCTCGAAGAGGTCGTTCCCCTTTATTATCAAAGAGATCGAGATGGCTTGCCGCGCGGCTGGATCAAGCGTATGAAGCGTACCATTCGCACCCTCGGCTGGCGTTTCAATGCCGACCGCATGGTGATGGATTACACTCTCAAATGCTATATTCCCGCGGCTGGCGGAACATCCAGCGACATGAACGCGAAGTGGTAAAGATCCAAGCTCCGCAACTGAAGTCGTGAAATCGAGTCACAAGAAACGTACAGTCTGCGTTTGGCTGTGAATACGATAGGATACGGCGCTTGCAGCCGCAAAGTGCTAAACTGGAAGAGTCTTTGTTACGTGCTTCCCGTACGGGAGGTACTAGGCGCGTATTGGTCCGCAGATTTTAAGTTCCAGCGCTGCTATTCGAAGATGACGTCGCCAGTGTAAGGGAGCAAGTCTGATGACCAATATATTTGTCGGAAATCTCAATTTCCGGACTACGCAGGAAGAACTGCACGCGGCCTTTGCGCAGTACGGCACTGTGGAACGTGTAAACATCGTAACCGACCGTGACACGGGCCAACCGCGCGGCTTTGCCTTCGTTGAAATGACGGACAAACGAGAGGCCGAAACAGCCATTTCCCAGTTGAATGGAGCGGAGTTGAACGGCCGCGCCATGAATGTCAATGAAGCTCGCCCCAAGCCGGCCGGCGGCGGTGGACCGCGTGGTGGCGGGGGCGGAGGCGGTTGGCGCGGTGGTGGCGGAGGCGGCGGTGGACGCGGCGGCAGCGGTGGAGGCGGCGGTCGGGGCTCCCGCTGGTAAATTTCGGTTCTCCCGGGTGGGGAGCGATTCTCGTCCGCCGCAGGGAACCTGCGGCGGAGCGGAAATCAGGAAACGCAGTGGGAGGGGATCTCGTCTGAGATATTGCCCTTCAACGGTTGTTTTCAAAAACGTTGTTTTTCGGAGATCCCCGATTGTGGGATGGAACGTGATGCAAAACACGTTCAGTAAGACAAAGAAAGTCGTCGGCGGCTGCGATTTGCGGCCGGCGATTTTCCAAACGGCAGTCCTACATGGACCGCTGCCCTTAACTATGCTGAAGCAACTCGGCGCTGAAGCAAATCGGCGCTGTTGCAAACCTGACGTAAGGCAGGTAAGATCGTGAGCGCCCCGATGCAATATTTCGTTCGCACCATGGAGAAGCACAAGGAAAGTACCAAGGCATTTAGCGCCGAGGTGCTTTGTCCTGGACTCGCTGCGGCCCAAGACAAGGCGCGGCAAATCGTCAAGGAATCGCCGCCCTCCATCATGTTGCAGGCCGATGCCTGCCTGCGAAACAGGAACATTGTCCGTACCAAGTATCGCTGCTGGATCAACGAGCGAGGCGAATTCCAGGAACGCGTGCTGGTCTAAGCTGGGGCCTCGCGGCGCCAATTCTACGCCGCGAGACTAAAACCCGCAGTTCTTCACCCACGAACCCTAGGGTTGGGCTGTCTCGATCGGCCGGTCTGTGTGGAAGTACTTTTTGTACGCGGCGATCCAATCGGTCGATATCTCGTGCTGCGCGGTGGCAAGGTCCAGTTGCCCTTCACAGACCATCTCGTGCAGGCGATCTTCAAGTGCGTCTTTCACCCGCGCGTTCCACCCACTCGCCGCATATGATTGCGGCCATAGATTGCGTATATCGTCGGCCCCCCCGAGCGCGGGCGTGATCAGATAGTCTACCTCGTAGGCCCTCGGTTCCGCGTTCCCGACTCCGTACTCTTCCAGAACCTGCCTTCGCAGCGAGACCGGGACCATGCGGTTTTTCGGCTCCGCTGTCGAACACACCTCCTGGCGTCCCGCGAGTACCGTCGCTCCAGGAGTGAGGCGCGCATCGGGGACGAATACTGGCGGATTCCCGCCTCTTTCTCTGAGCACTATCCTGAATCCGAAAAATAAAAACAAGCAGCAGGCCACCAGGGCGGCTGCCGCCGTCGCCCAATTCGCTCTTTCCGCGGGCCTCTTGCGAGCAAGCCAGATTCGCCCAAACGGTTTCATCCCGAGCCACAAGTTTGGGGCTTCGGCGCGAGAGGCCAGCGCGGATAGCCTGGCTTTCAACAGAGCGCGCGGACCAGCCGCAGAAGGAAACGCCGGGGCCATTTCACGTTCTCGAAAGCGAGTGAACTCTGCGATAGCCGCCTCGATCGCCTGTTTTCGCGCCCGGCAACTCCAGCAGGCGGCAACATGCGCTTCCGCGCGCGTGGCTTCGCGCCCGGACAGCTCTCCGTCCAAGCACATCAAAAGTTCGGAATCGGTAAGATGCAGTTCTTCGTGCCGCATAATCACCGTTCACTTACGCGCGTCAGGCGAGTGAGCGATCGAGCCAGGGACGCCGCCACGGAGCCGAGAGAAATATCGAGCACCCCGGCAATCTCACGATAGCGGAGACCTTCCGCCCGTAAGGACAGGCATCGCCGGTCTTGCTCCGGCAGAGCCTGAAAAGCCGCCAGCAGGAACTGCCTCGTCTGCGCGCTTTCGAATAGATGCTCGGGATTTGGCGTAGGGTCCATGATGGCGTCTAGGGGCAGTTGCTCATCGGCGGGCGCCTGCCCGTCGCGGCGAGTTCGCAAGCGTGTCTTTAGCGCGAGATTGTGCGCCACGCGGAACAACCAACCTCGTAGATTCCTGCGCGATTTGCCGCGCGTCAAATGTTGGAACAGCGCCAGGAACGTCTCCTGGATGATTTCTTCACAGTCCTGTACCGGCAGACCGAAGGTCAGGACGTAGCGGAAAAGGCGATCATGGAATTGATCGAACAGTTCGATCACCTCCAGTTCGGCGACAGATGGCTGGTACAAAAGTTCGGCCGCCGCCACCGGCAGGGCGGAGAGGACATCCAATGGAGATGGCGAATCCTGCATTACGTAACCCGAGGAAGGCGGCCTCAACGTCGCAGACCGCTCTCGATTGATTATTCCATTTTCCCTTCCGTTGTTCAGGGTTTTTCAGGCTGGTTCCCCACATTGTCTGAACAGAATGCCGCTATGGGGAATGTTGGATATATGCGCTTCTCCGGTCGGCGGGATTCGTGCGTCTCAAGCTCGTGCGCTCGTTTTCCGATCCCGTCCTTGCTCCTGTTCGCTCTGTTCGCATTCCTGCGGCCCGTGCCTTTGCATGGCCAACAGGCTCCGGGTTCGATCCGATTGGAAGTGAAGGATCCGTCCGGCGCCCCAATGGAAGCGGCCGGCCGGCTGGAAAATCTGGCGACTGGCGTCGATCGCCGCTTTCAAACAGACACCCAAGGCGCTGCGACGCTCGACGGATTGGCCTATGGTTCGTACAGAATCGAGATTTCCAAGGATGGATTCGCGACGCACTCGAGTTCCATCGACGTGCGGTCCGCGACGCCCGTAACGCGTGCGATCACGATGGCCCTTAGCACACAGGCGACTCAGGTGGATGTGGTCGCGGCAACGCCCCTCCCCGGAACTGATTTGCCGCTGGACCAGATTCCGGCGCCCGTTCAGACGGTGAACGCTCGCGATCTGGAGCGGACCGGCTCGCTGGACCTCTCCGATCTTCTGAATCAGCGGCTCAGCGGTGTGCACATCAATCAGAACCAGGAGAATCCATTCCAGCCCGATTTGAATTACCGGGGCTACACGGCGTCGCCGCTTTTAGGCACGCCGGAGGGCATCTCGGTATATGTCGACGGGGTCCGCCAGAACCAGCCTTTCGGTGACATCGTGGCGTGGGACTTGATTCCGAAGATCGCCATCTCCGAAGTCGCGCTGATGCCCGGGTCGAATCCGCTCTTCGGCCTCAACACCCTGGGCGGCGCGCTCTCGATTGAGACCAAGGACGGCAACAGTGCGCCCGGTACTTCGATCTCGGTGAGCGGAGGCAGCTTCGGGCGCAGAGCGGGTGAGTTCGAGCATGGCGGATCGAATTCGAACGGCCTGAGCTGGTATGTCGCGGGCAATCTATTTCGCGAGGACGGCTGGCGTGAACACTCGCCATCGGAGGTCCGCCAGTCTTTTGGAAGACTGGGATGGCAGCGCGGCAAGACCGCGCTCGCGTTAAGCTTCGCCTACGCCGACAACTGGCTGAACGGGAACGGCCTGCAGGATTTCCGGTTTCTCCAGCAGAACTATGCCAGCGTCTACAGCATTCCAGATATCACCTGGAACCGCTCGCCCTCGTTCAATCTGAGCGCGCGGCACAACGCGACTGGCAATCTTACTTTTTCCGGCAACGCTTACTTCCGTTATATCCGCGCGGACACCACGAATGGCGACATCAATTCGCAGTCGTTCGGAGAATCGCTTTATGATCTTTCGTCGGCCGACGTCCAGGCATTGACTGCCGCCGGCTACACTGGCTTCCCGGTCACTGGCAACCCGGACACGGAGCCGTTCCCGAGTCTCCGCTGCATCGCCCAGGGTCTGCAGCAAGGCGAACCGGATGCGAATTGCACTGGCATCATCACGAATACTTACACGAAGCAGCACAATTACGGGCTGATCGGGCAGGCGTCCTGGCTGATTTCGCACAATCACGTCACGGCGGGTGCTGCCTGGGACCGCAGCAGCATGACGTTTCAGCAGGAATCGCAGTTCGGCTATCTAAACTCCGACCGCCTTACCATTACTCCGATCGATTCGTTCGCCGACGGCAGTACGACTCTCGGCGGCGTTCCCGTGGATACGCGCGTGGATTTGCGCGGCACGATCAACACGGTCAGCGTGTATGGAACCGATACGCTTACCGTGGGCAAGTCGCTGGCATTTACGTTTTCGGGACGGTATAACCGAACGCCCATCGAGAACGTCGATCTCTTGCCGCCCGCTGCGGCGGCGGGCGTGCGCGGCTCTCTCAACGGCCAATATGTCTTTGAGCGGTTTAATCCGGCTGCCGGGCTCACTTATAGTCCGACCCGCCTCGCGAGCTTGTATTTCAGCTATAGCGAAGCCAGCCGCACTCCCACGGCCATCGAATTGGGCTGCGCCAATCCCGCGGAGCCGTGCAATCTGCCGAACGCTCTGGTCAGCGACCCTCCGCTGAAGCAGGTCGTGACCAGAACGTTCGAAGCCGGCGTACGCGGCACGCTCGAAAATAGTCTGCGCTGGAGCGTGGGCTGGTTCCGCGGCGAAAATCACAATGACATTCTGTTCGTCGCGTCGGAACAGACCGGCTTCGGTTATTTCACCAACTTCGGCGAAACCCGCCGTCAGGGAGCCGAAGCCAGCATTAGTAAGCGCGTCGGACGGTTCACTCTGGGCGGCAACTACACATTTCTGGCCGCGACGTACCAGAGTCCGCAGATCATTGGCGGAGGCAATAACAGCACGAACGACGGAGGACCCGGATTGGATGGAAACATCACCGTTCAGCCCGGCGACCAGATCCCGCTGGTCCCGCGCAATATTCTAAAAGCATTCGCCGAGTATCAGCCCACCACGAAAATCTCCGTGGACCTCGACTTCGATGCGGTCGGCCGGTCCTTCGCGCGCGGCAACGAGAACAATCAGGACCGGCCTGACGGTGTCTACTATCTCGGTCCGGGGTACTCACCAGGCTACGGAGTCATCCACCTCGGGGCTCATTACCAAATCCGAAAGCAAGTGCAGTTTTCCGTGCAGATCGATAATCTGCTGGACCATCGATACTACACGGCTGCGCAACTTGCGCTTACACCTTTTGACAACGCCGGAAATTTTGTCGCCCAGCCGTTTCCTGCCGGTGCTTCCGGGAGCCCCATTCGAACCACTACGTTCTTCGCGCCCGGCGCGCCGATCGGAGCTTTCGCGACGATCAGGTTCCACTTTTAAGCATGGCTCTCACTTGCCGATACCAGGACCATCGGGTATCGTTGGGGTTTGCGGCGCAGACTTTTTGTTCAGGGAATCGTCCAGGGAGTGGGCTTTCGACCGTGGGTGTATCAACTCGCTCACGCGAACGGACTCTTGGGTTTTGTCTTCAACTCTACCCTCGGCGTGACCATCGAGATCGAAGGGCCCGAGGCCGCCCAGCAGCTTTTCTTGCGCGAGCTTCGTCTGCATCCTCCGCCGCTCGCGGCTATCGACGAGGTTCGGGAGGAGATCATCCCCGGGCAAATCATGCCGGGGCAAAAAGGTCACCCGGACGGCTCGCAGGGTTTCGAGATCCGTCGCAGCCATGCTGCCGCGGGTGAATTCGTATTGGTTCCTCAAGACGCCGCCGCCTGCGACGCCTGCATGGCCGACTGCCGTGATCCCGCCAACCGCCGTTATCGATATCCGTTCACCAACTGCACGCACTGCGGTCCGCGCTACACCATCATCCAGGACATCCCGTATGATCGTGCTTTCACCACGATGTCCGAATTCCCGATGTGCGCGGCCTGCGCCCGGGAATATCACGATCCGCTCGATCGCCGCTTCCACGCGCAGCCCAACGCCTGTCCCGAATGCGGGCCCTGGGTGGAGTTGTGGGATCGGGAGCGCTGCCTCTACGCCCGGAGCGGCGCGGTCCAACAAGCGCAAGAGCTGCTAACCCAAGGGAGCATCTTGGCGATCAAGGGTCTTGGTGGATTTCATCTGGCGTGCCTCGCCTCGAGCGACGCCGCAGTGCACCTTCTGCGCGAGCGTAAGCGGCGCTCCGACAAACCTTTCGCAGTGATGTTTCGGGATCTCGAAACAGCGCAAAGGGTCGGCCATTTTGACGACGCCGATCGCGCGGCCCTGTCCTCGGCGCGCAGGCCGATCGTGCTCATCCGGCGGCGTAATGACGCCTTGGTTTCCAGGCAAGTCGCGCCTGGAATCGAATGGATCGGCGCGATGCTCCCTTACACGCCGCTGCATCATTTACTGTTCGACGGCGCATCTTACGACGCGCTGGTGATGACTTCCGGCAATTTGTCGGAAGAGCCGATCGCCAGCCGTAACGAAGAGGTCGCCGGACGCCTGCACGCTCTCGCCGACTTCTTCCTGATTCACAATCGAAAGATTCAGACGCGTGTTGACGATTCCGTCGTGCGGACCTTCGAAGGACGTGAGCGAACCTTGCGCCGCTCGCGCGGTTTCGCGCCCTCTCCGATCGACCTTGGGATACCCGTCGAACAAATTCTTGCGTGCGGCGGCGAGCTGAAGAACGTCTTCTGCCTGACCAAGGACCATTACGCGGTTTTGAGCCAGCACATCGGCGATCTCGAGAACCTGGAGACGCTGCGGTCTTTTGAAGAAACGCTCGAACACATGAAGCGCTTCTTCCGGATTTCGCCCGTGGCCGTCGCCTACGATCTGCATCCGCGATATCTCTCGACGCGGCTCGCGTTGTCGATGGAGGGAATCGAAAAACTCGGGGTTCAGCATCATCACGCGCATATCGCGTCCTGCATGGCGGAAAATCGCCTCGACGGGAAAGTGATCGGCGTGGCGTTCGATGGCGCGGGCTTCGGCACGGACGGCAAGATCTGGGGCGGCGAGTTTCTGGTATGCGGCTACGCGGATTTTGAACGGCGTTTTCATTTCCGCTACGTTCCTTTGGCTGGCGGCGATACCGCGGTGCGGCAGGTGTGGCGGAGTGGGCTCGCCTATTTACTCGACGCCGGGTGCCCGACGGATCGGCTCGCCGAGCATGTCCCCGCGAAGGCGCTCGGCGTGGTCCAGAAGATGATCGCGCAGCGTATCAATACGGTCGACACGTCGTCGTGCGGCCGATTGTTCGACGCAGTGGCGGCTATCCTCGGTATCCGTGCCGAGGCTAATTATGAGGGGCAGGCCGCCATGGAACTTGAGGCTCTGGCCGATAGCCTCTACGGCCGACATGTCGAGCCTTATCCTTTCGACATCGCTGGCGCGGAAGTCGATTTTCGCGAGACGATTCGTCACTTGATAAAGGATTCCGAGAATGCGGCGCTCGCCGCCGCTCGCTTTCACAAGACCTTGGCCCTCGCGATCCTCGAAATCTGCGGAAGAATCAAGACGAGCGACGGTCTGAACCGCGTATGCCTTTCGGGCGGCGTATTTCAGAATTTCACGCTCTTGCGATCCACCGTAGAGTTGTTGCGCCGCGCGGGGTTTGAAGTTTTCCTGCACGCGCGCGTCCCGCCGAACGATGGCGGATTGTGCCTCGGCCAGGCCGCGATCGCCAATCGCCGTCTGACTCGATAAGTTCTCGAAGCCGCCTACTGCCCGAATACCAGAACTGAAAACGTGCCCGGCACCATCGGCGCTCTCGGACGGGGAACCGACGGCGTCGCAGCAGGCGTAGGGCCGAAATCGGAAACCGACAGGTAAGCGCGGCCGGTCTTGCGATCGAGCGCCATGGTTCGCGCGCCGGTCTGGGTCTTCACCCGTTCCACGAGCGTGTACTTGTCGGGCGAATCCTCATGAAAGATAGACATGGTCCCGTCGGCTCCGCTCGAAAAATAAATCAATTCCCGGCCCGTGTCGAATTCCGTCGCGTCGACGCCTTTCCCGATCGGATGCATATCGACAATCTTGCCCGTCATTCCATTCACCACCGTCATGACTCCGCTGCGGCATCCGATAAAGACGCGGGAGTGCGCGCGATCCATATCCATGCTGCTTGGAAGCTCGCAAGGCGCGAGCTTCCAGGTGTCGGTGACCTTCAATGTCTGCGTGTCGATCCTGAGCAGCGTGCCGAGGTCCTGCATGTTCAGAAAGAGATGACCGGCATCGTCGGAGACGGCATGCTCAGTGCGACCGCCCAGGCCCTCTACGGTGCCCGTTACCTTTCCCGTCTTCGGGTCGATTGCGCTGACGCGCTTGCTGCCCCGGTCGACGGTGAAAATCCGCCGGGTTTTGCGATCGTAGAAGATCGCGTTTGGATCTTCGCCGACTGCCGTCTTTCCGATCACCGCGAGCGTTTTCAGATCGAAGATCGTTACCGAACCCGGATCGGTGGCGCTGATGAAGCCGCGCCCGAGTTCCTTCACAACCGCGATGCCGTGCACGTCGCTTCCGGGGATTTTGCCGACGATCGCGCCGGAATCCAGGTCTATCACGACCACTTCCTTGTCGTGCGAAACATACAAGCGCCGTGCGTCGCTATCGGCTGTTAGATAATCCCATCCGTAATCGCCTGGAATGGGGATCTTCTTGAGCAGGTGATAGCTGCCCGCCGCCAGGAGCGTCGCGGCGCATGCGACGAACCCACCGAGCCATCGATAGTGCGTCTTCATTCAGCGCCCTCCTGGATCATGTATGCAATAAAAAAGGGGACCCGAACTTCAGGCCCCCTCGGTTTTACAACCCGGTCAGGTGGTTGAGCTTCCTGCGGCACAGGCGCGAGTCCGTTGTGCCGCAGGTTTCAATTTAGAAAATGAGTTTCAGGCCCAACTGAATCGCACGCGGTCCACCCGAACCGAGCACCGCGTTGGAGCTGACCACGTCCGGCGTCGAAGGCTGGAAGCCGAAACCCGCACCGGCCGTGCCGCTGGGATCGGTGAAGCCGTTGCCGCCGCCGGGGCCACCGTACGGATTGGCGACGTTGACGTAGTTGAACACGTTGAACACTTCCATGCGGAACTGCGCGGTGAGGCGCTCCTTGAACTTGAACTGCTTGGTGATGGACATATCCAGGTTGTAGTACGGAGCGCCGCGGAACATGTTGTAACCCGAGGATCCGTAGCTGCCAAAAGCAGGAGGGATGAGAATCGATTTTCCGACTGCATAGCAACCCAGGTTCGTGAGCGACGCAACCGCGAGCGGCCCGTTGGCCTGCGCCTGAGAGAGACATTGCGGGTTCGTAGTGCCGGCGAAATACGGAATGCCCGTGCCGCCGTTCAGCGCGCCGCCGTTCGTATTGTTGAGCGACAGCTTAGTCTGGAAGTCGTTCGGATTGCCGTAGAAATTCCACGTCTCGCCGACCGAAGCGGATTGATTGATTTCGTTGGTGCCGCTGAAATCGGTAGTGAGGTCGTTGACTCCCCACGGCGCGCCCGTCTGCATTAACAGAATCGAGTTGAGAGACCAGCCTTCCAGAAGCTGGCTGCGGGTCTTGTGGCCGGGGATTAGGTACGTCACCGAGGCGGTGAAGTGATGCCGGATGTCGAACATGCTTGATGCGTACATCGACCGCTGATTCTGATTCTGGACCGCATTGAAGAAACTCCAGTTATCCGGGTTCTCCGAAAGAGAGTGCGAATACGTGTAGCCCAGCACGAAGGAAAGGCCGTACTGCGTGCGTTGCGTCAAAGAAGTCTGGAGCGAGTTGTAGCTCGACGTGTTGTTGTTCGACAGGATGTTGATGTAGTTCAAGTACGGGAACAGTTTGTTGTACGGCTGCGCGGCCGTGATCGCGGCCGAGTCCGGAGCGCAATTGTCATAGCCGCTGGAGGCGCTGGCCAGACACAGATTGGCGGCCGTGCCGGGAGTGTTCGGGTTGCCCCAGCCAGGGCTGAATCCGCCGGTGAATTGCGGTTGGTTGATGTCCGTCAATCCGAAGAGTTTGACGGCATGGTTGCCCACGTAAGTGATCTCCAAAGAGAGGTTGTTCGTAATCGCTCGCTGGATGCCGAGATTCCAGGTTTCCACGTACGGCGTGCGGAGGTTCGGATCGACCCCCATGATCGAGCAGGGGCCCGGTGTCGCGCCGTTCGCCAAGGTGACCGTGGTGTCGCCGCAAGCCGGGCTCTGGGGGAAGAGCGAGGTAGACGAGCTGTTGTGGAGCCAGTTGTAGGCGAGCGTGCCGGGTGTGCCCGACGCGGTGAGCGATGCGCCGTTAAAGGTGACGGTCGAGACATTGATCGTTCCGCCGGCGGTCGTCGGAACCAGGCTGCCGTTCGCATAGAGCGGAACGCCGGTCGGGATGGTGCGAAGGCCGTTCAGGTTATTGACGGCCATGAAGGTGTCAAAGCTCGCCTGTTCATAATAAATGCCGGCAGCGCCGCGGACCACCGTTTTACCGTCTCCCTTGACATCGTAGGCGAAGCCCACGCGGGGCGCGAAGTTGTTGTGGTCGCCATGGAAGACGGAGGACAGCTGCGGTGAGCCCACCTGCAGCAGACCTTGACCAGGAATGAAATTGCCGAGCAGGCCGTTGTTCGCGCTCGGCACCGTCGTGATTTCATAGCGCAACCCGAGATTCAGCGTGAGGCGCGGCCTGATGCGCCAGTCGTCCTGGACAAATCCCGCGAAGCCGTTATCGCTCAAGCTGCGAGCGGTGTTTCCTTCCGTAATTTTCGCCGTCCGGAGAACGCCTTCGAAGAAGTTTGTCAGGCTGCGGAACGCCACCGGCCCCTTGTTGTTGCTGGTGACGTTGTCGTCGCTGCGATTCAGCAGCATTTCACCCCCGAACTTGATCGAGTGATTGCCCTTCTGCCAGGAAAGCGTATCGGTGAACTGATAAACGCTGTCCGGTCCTACGGACTTAGGCCAGCTGACCGGACCGCCCAATTGGAAGCTCGGGAAACCGCTGATCTGAATACGGGGGAAACCGCCGAAGTAAGGATCGGTCACGCCGGTATTGAAATTGTAGGTCGCGCCATTGAAACTGTAATTCGAAGGAAGTTGGTTCTGATCCGGCGTGCCGAACTGCTGAATGTAACGGGAATCGCCGACGCGGAGAGAATTGACGATGGTGGGACTAGCGACATAGACCCAATTGGCGGATTGCACGTTCGAACGCGCGTATTGCGTCGTCAGCCACTGCGGCGCCACTTCCACGCTGGGAGCATCCACGAAGGTGCCGCTGCCGGGGCTCCAGAAGAACATTCCGTTGAAAGAGTTCTTGTCGTTCATGTGATAGTCGAGCTTGCCGACGCCCGAATAGATCGTGTTCGTGCTGGCCAGCGCCGTCGGGTAATCGCCGGTCGCACTCCGCGGAAATAGTCCTGGGAAGTTCGGAAGCTGCGTGCAGGTGGTGCTCAAGCCAGCCAACTGCGCGCTTAGAGGCGTTAGCGCTCCCGCGGTTCGCGCGGCATTGCACCCTGCGATCAGCGCGGACGTGGACGGGACAGCGTGGTCGAACGGACTGCCTACGTTGTACTGCTGGGATTCGAAATTGCCAAAAAAGAACAGCTTGTCTTTGATGATGCGGCCGCCCACGCTCGCGCCGTACTGTTCCAGAGAGAGAGGCGGCAGAGCCTGCCCCACCTCGTTGCTGAAGAAGTTGTTTGCATCCCATGCGCTGTCACGGCCATAGGCGTAGGCTGTTCCATGGAACGCGTTGCTGCCGGACTTGATGCCGACGTTGACCACCGCGCCCGGCTTCCAGCCGTATTCGGCGCGCGGATTCTGCTGGGTCTTGAATTCGTCGATGGCATCGATGGGCAGCATGGTTCCGGCATCACCGGCGGCCATGACGGCGTTCATCATGCTCTGTGCCATCCACGGATCGTTGCTATTGATGCCGTCCACCATGAAGAAGTTGTCGTGCGGGCGGAGGCCGTTGGTGGCTTGGGTCCAGCCGGCGTTGCCTGGGTACTTGGTGACTCCGGGGCGCAGATCGAGAAGATTTTCAAAGTTGCGGCCGTTCAGCGGGAGATCGTTGATCACCTGATTCTGCAGCGTGCCGCCGAGTTCGGCGTTCGTCGTTTCGATCAACGGAATCGCCTCAGTAACGTTCACCACTTGCGTCTGCTCGCCGGGCTGCAGGCTCAAATCGACGCGCAACTCACGATTGACTTCCAGCTGGACGTTCTGCCGCTCGACGGCCTTGAAGCCTCTGAATTCGGCCCGAACTTTGTAATTACCCGGCGTCAGGTTGGGGGCCGAGTAGGCTCCCGAAGCGTCCGTCGTCAGCGTGCGGCTAATGCCGCGATCCACGTCCGTCACGGTCACCATCGCGCCTGCCAGGGCGCCGCCCGACTGATCGGTAACGGTTCCGGCAATGCTGCCGGCGCTGCCTTGTCCAAAAAGCGAGACGCACAACAAAAACATAGCCGCGAACACGGCGGTTCTACAAATACTGCGTATCATAGAAATTTCCCCCTCCACGGGGATACAAAAACCTCAACCTGCAAGGAGGTTCATTCTCCTTGCCCCCCTAATTGTTTGCCCACGAGGCGGCTCTGCAGTGTTAACGACACGCGAAACCACCCCAATGCAAATTAAACGAAAGTCATTAGGACTGTCAACCATAATCCCGACGTTTTTGACCAGAAAACAGAATGAGACCGCCGCGTGGCGGAATCCTCAGCAACCCTTCAGTTGACCTTCAGTGATTTCTCAGGAAAATCCCAGGAAACCATCGAGGGGGCGTAATTCTACGGACCGTCAGGGAAGAGCGATGTTTGTGGTAGGCAGCGAAGAGAAAGGCAGGGCCTATCGCGCCCGCCTCTTCCGTTTTTGGTATCGCCGATTTTACGATTTCCGTATTCTGGAATTCGGTTTAGAAGATGAATTTCAGACCTAACTGAATGGCACGGGGACCGCCCGAGCCGAGCACCGGGTTGGAACGGGCGAGGTCGGGCGTCTGGTTGCAGAATCCGAAGCCGCCGGTGCTGGCGAGCGCCGATGGATCGCTGAAGGAGCCATCGCCGCCCGGGCCGCCTTGCACGTTCGAGATGTACCATGTGTAGCCGAGGACGCTCGCTCCCCATGTTACGACCTTACACGGCTGCTTTAGAAGGCTATACGAAACCTGTCGTGATGTCAAGAAAAATCGCAAGTCCTCGATTTTTGGACCGAAAAACTCCGGAAATCCGGAAATTTCCCGGAGTGACTCAGCTTTGGTTGGATAAATCGCGCAAACGACGGATGGAGAGTGGGGCTTACGCGGCGGGGAAACTCCGGTGAGAAAGAAAAGCCGGGCCATCGCGGCCCGGCTGTTTGAATTGCACTCGGTTTAGCGGCCGACAACGAGGACCGTGAAGCTGTCGGGCACCATTGTGGGACGGCCCTTTTTGCCGTCCTTGGTCTCGCCGGGAGCTCCGATTTCCGCCGCCGGCAGGTACAGCTTGTGGGCCTTCTGATCGGAGCCGATCGTGCGCGCGCTGCGCTGCGTCTGGATGGTCCCGACTACCTCGTATTTGCCGCCTGTCTCGCCGACCATGGTGATGGTGCCGTCGCCGCCATTTGCGCTGAACGCATAGCCATCGTCAAATGCCACGCCATCTGCGCCCGCGCCGATCGGAAGCGTTGCCAGGACTTTGCCCGCCGCCGGATCGCTGACGATCATCAGCTTGTTCTCGCAGACGGAATACAGACGGCCTTTGGGATCGATCGCCAGACCGCTCGGGCTGTCGCAGGGCGCGATGGAGTAGCGCTTGGCGACCAGAGCGTTCTGGGCGTCTACTTCTACAATTTCGTTTTTGTCTTCATTATTGGCGTAGATGTGCCCTTTGCCGTCCACCTGCGCAAACTCGGGCTTGCCGCCCATGGGGATGGAGGCCGCGATGACGTTGCCGGTCTTGGCGTCAATTGCGGTGGAATCGGCGCTGCGGCCGTTGAACGTGAAAACGCGGTGCGAAACCGGCTCGTAGATAATCGCGTCTGGGTTCTGGCCGGTTTTTACCTTGGTGATCACCGCCAGAGTTTTCAGGTCGAAAACGGTGACGTCGTTATCGCCGCCGTCGCTGATAAATCCGCGGTTCAGATCCGGCGCGATGGCAATGCCATGCACGCCAGTTGTTCCCATGATTGTGCCGACCAGTTTATCGGTCGCGGTGTCGATCACTTCCACCTGGTTCATGTGGGAGGCGTATAGGCGGTGGTTGGTCGAGTCGACGTACACATAGTCCCACCGTGTCGCGCCACCGACCTTTATCTTGCTGACGACTTTGTAGGAGGGCGCCGCAGCCATCAAAGCCGCGGTCGCCAATAGGAAGAGAGAGATTCGTTTCAAGAGCGCAAACTCCTTTCGTGGCGAGGCGCTTCAAATGGGCGCGTCCCCAGCCATCTCACACTATAGTTCACTGTCCCTGAGGATTTACTGAAGGCCAGAACCGGGAAGCGGCGTAATCGCCGCGGGCCCGGTCAAAGCAACCGGCTCACCTTGGGGCGTGGGCGGCGTGTCCGCGTAAACCCCCGCCTGGGGAGGATAAACGGGTGCCTCAGGGAGAGTCTCACGGGGCGTGAAAATGACCCGGAACGATGATCCTTCCCCTTCCGTGCTGCGGACCTCAATAAACGCACCGTGCGCGCGAGCGATGGTTTCCGCTAGCGGCAGGCCCAATCCGTGTCCGCTGCCTCCGCCGGCCCTGTCGGCGCGATAAAAGCGCTCGAAAATATGCGGGAGATCCGCGTCTCGGATGCCCGTGCCGAAATCGCGGAACGTCACGCCCAGGCGCCCGTCGGCGTGATCAACATCCACTAGGACGGCCCCGCCGTTATGCGAGTATTTCAATGCATTGTCCAGGAGCAGCACGAAAAGCCGATGCAGGGCCGGGCGATTGCCCGCGATGACGGCAGATTGGGCGCCTAACGTTAGTCTGATGCGAATCTGGCGCTGCTCCGCCAGGCTGGCCATCTCGTCGCAGACGGCCCTCAAAATATCGCGCAAATCGACCGGCAGACGAGGCATGGCCGTGCCGGCCGTGTCGCTGCGCGCGAGCGTCAGCAGATCCTCCACCAGTTGCGTCATGCGTTCGGCTTCGGTGACGACATTTCGCAGGGATTCGCGGTAGGACTCGGGCGACCGCCCGCGCCGCAACGCCAGCTCCGCCGTGGTTCGAATCACCGCCAGCGGCGTGCGTAACTCGTGAGAAGCATCGGCGGCAAACTGCGAGAGCGTCTTTACCGCCGACTCTAGCCGCACCAGCATCGAATTCAACACCTCGGCGAGGCGCGCAATTTCGTCGCCGGTGGCCGGCACGGGGAGGCGGCCCGAAAGGTTTTCGATACTGATCATCAGCGCGGCCGCCGTGACGTCCTGTACGGGTTTCAGGGCACGCCGGCTCATCCAGAATCCACCGATGCAGGCGATGGCCACCACCACCGGCACCAGGCTCCACAGCAATAATCGAAGCAACCCCAGCACGTAAATCACATCCGAGGTCGGTGCGCCGAGTTCGAGAAAGAACATCTCCTTGCCGATCAGGAACTGGCGCTGCAGCGTCCGCGACCGCGCCGGCGCCGCCGCGGCGTCAGCCGGGAAACGAAACGAAAATCCGTCGCTGCCGCCCCGCAGGCTCACGTAACTGGTTTCCGGGAGTGCCTGGCAGAATTCCTGCAATTCGATGGTCAGGTGCTTCCTGGTAATATGCCCGCCGTCTTCGGTCATCTCACTGCGGAAAAAAGATTCCAGACGCATGGCGCGGCCGGCCAGATCGTGGTCGATATCCGTCAGCAATTGATGCCGCAGGGAAAGCCACAGGAGCCCGCCGAACAGGGCGAGGCCGGCGGTCAGGATTGTCGCGTACCAGACGGTCAGCCGGAAGCGGATGGATTGCCGGTGCATCATGAATCAGGGTTCCCGCAGAATATAGCCGAAGCCGCGCACGGTTTGAATCAACTTAGGATCGCGCGTGTCCACCTTCAGGCGCAACTGGCGCATGAAAACCTCCAGGTTGTTCTCGCTGACGTCGTGATCGAAACCCCACACGGATTGAAAAATGGCGTCGCGGCTGACGGCGCGTCCGCGATTGCGCATCAGCAGCTCCAGCAGCTTATATTCGCGCGGCGTCAGGTTGATGATCTCTCCCCCGCGCGTGACCGTGCGGCTCGCCGGATCGATCCGCAAATCGCCGATTTCAAGATAGACCGTCTGCGGCACCGCGCCACGGCGGCTAACCGCGCGCAGTCGGGCCAGCAACACGTCGATGGAAAAAGGCTTGGTGAGATAGTCGTCAGCGCCGGAGTCCAGGCCGTTGACGATGTCGGCAGAGTGATCGCGCGCCGTCAGCATCAGCACCGGCGTCTGATTGCGGGCCTCCCGCAACTTGCGCGCAATCGCTATGCCATCCATTCCCGGGAGCCCGACGTCGAGTACAATGACGTCGAAGGGCGAAGTGCGGGCAATCTCAAAACCTTCCCGGCCGTCGCGCGCCACGACGACCTGGTGGCCTTCCTCGGCGAGGGTCTTCTCCAGTAGATCGGCCATGCGCTGTTCATCCTCGACGACCAGGACCTGCATGCCTTGATCGTACCAAGGCAAGCTGAAATTAGCCTGAATTTTCCGCATTCCAAAATGTGAGAAACTATGCCACTTGGTTCAGGGATTCCTCAGGATTAAATGTTTGACTAGATAGAGATCAAGCCATGAATACGAAATTCCTTCGCTGGTTGTCTGCTGGCGCGTTCGTGGGCGTTGCGATGGGGCAGGTGGCGACGCCGCTCCGCGCTCCCGCCCACACGACGCTGGACGTCGGAACTTTGTCGGCGCAAGCTTCGCAGGTCGCTCCTGCGCAAGCCGCGCGGCCGTCGCCGGCCACCTCGCTCTCACAAGCAGCCGCGCCTACCTCCTCGGCGCCTTTGACCGTGACGCTCAAGGACGCGCTCGCGCTGGCGCAAGCGAATGCGCCTCAGGTGCTTGCGGCGTTAAGCGATACGAACGCCGCGCACGAGGACTTGCAGCAGGCGCGCGCGGCCCGGAAGCCGTCGCTGAGCGCTCGTTCGGAATATCTCGGCACGGAGGGTAACGGCACATTCGCCAGCGGCCGCTTCGTCACCAACGACGGCGTGCATGTTTATCGAGATTGGGCCATCGTGCACGAGGATTTCATGGCGACCGTCACGAAGACAGGCGTTCGGCGCGCGGCCGAGGCCGAGGCCTTGGCGAAAGCGAAAGCCGAAATCGCCAAACGCGGCTTGGGCGCCACCGTCGCCAAAGCCTACTACGCGCTGCTCACGGCACAGCGCAAGTATTCCACCGCGCAGCAGGGGCTCGATCAGGCCAAGCAATATCTGGACATCAGCCAGACGATGGAACGGGGCGGGGAGGTGGCCCGCAGCGACGTAGTAAAGTCACAGATTCAGTACGCCACCCAGGAACAGGCTTTCCGCGAAGGCAAGCTCGCCATGGATTCGGCGCGGCTGGATCTGGCCGTCATCTTGTTCCGCGATTTCAATCTGAACTTCAACGTAGTGGACGATTTGGATACGCCCGCGGCGCTGCCCCCGATGGCCGACGTCACCGCCATGGCGGAGCGTGAGAATCCCGATCTGCAGGCGGCCAATAGCGCGCTGCGCGCCGCCAAGCTCGACGTCACGATCGCCCGCCAGGGTTATCTTCCGACGCTGACGGCCGACTTCGTCTACGGCATCGAAGCCAACGCCTTCGCTCTGCATAGCACCGTGGCGGCCGATCCCTTGAAAGGGCCGATGCCGAATCTGGGGTACTTCCTGACCGTATCGCTCAACGTGCCCATCTGGGATTGGGGGACGCGCGCGAGCAAAGTTCGCCAAGCGGGGCTCAAGCGCGAGCAGGCCAACGTCGATCTCACGGTCACACAGCGCGAGCTCATGAGAAATTTGCAGGGTTATTATCTTGAGGCGCAAACCGCGCGTGAACAGATGCAGACCCTGCGCAATCTGGTGGACCTTTCCGCAGAAAGTTTGCGGCTGACCGGTTTACGATACCAAGCGGCGGAAGCGACCATCCTGGAATTGGTGGACGCTCAGACCACGCTCTTGCAGGCTCGCAATGCGTATGACGACGGACTGGTACGCTATCGTCTGGCGCTGATGAATCTGCAAACCTTGACAGGCGCGTTTTAAGCGATGCAATCTCGTATTTATTCCGCCGATATCCGTCGTGACGATACCGGTTTTGTCGATATTCACGGGGAACCAATCTCTATGTCGGACCCATGCAAGAAATGTAGTAAGCGCCGCCGTATCGCGCTGTTCGCCGGGCTGTTAGCCGCCGGGCTTCTGCTCGCCGGATGCGGGAAGAAGGCGGAGACAAAAGAAGGCGGCGCCGCGGAAGCCGAACCTTCCACGCCGGTGACGGTCGAGCCGGTGCTGCGCGGCGCGATTGATCACGTGGTGGTCGCCGACGCGGTTCTTTACCCCGTGAACCAGGCCAACGTGACGGCGAAGATCGCCGCTCCGGTGAAGCGTATCCTCGTCAACCGCGGCGATCACGTGCGCGTGGGCCAGGTGCTGGCGGAGTTGGAAAGCGCCGATCTTGCGGCGGCGGCCGAAGAGAGCAAACACCTGTTGGAACAGACGCAATCCGCGTATCAATTACTGACGGGAGCTACGGTTCGCGAAGACCAGACCAAGGCCCAGTCCGACGTGAAGATCGCCCAACAGAACTTCGATGCGGCCAAAAAGTTGTACGACAATCGCGCGGCATTGCAGAAGGAAGGCGCTCTCGCGCAAAAAATGGTCGACGATGCCCGGCTTGCCATGGAGCAGGCGCAAGGCCAGCTCGACGTCGCGCAGCGGCATCTGGAAGCGCTCACCCAGGTGAGCCAGCGCGAATCCATTCGTGGCGCCGAGGCGCAGGTGAACGCGGCTAAGGCCCACTATGAGGGTCTGAATGTGCAGGTTTCCTATGGGATGGTTAAGAGTCCCATCGCCGGAATGGTGTCGGATCGGCCGTTTTACGCTGGCGAAATGGCCCAACCAGGAACGCCGCTGGTTTCGATCGTGGACATTTCTCGCTTGATCGCCCGGGCCAACGTCCCCGTAAAGGACGCCGTCGCGATCAAGCCGGGCCGCCCTGCGCGCATCGCCGGTCCTGATGGAGATTTAGCCGGAAAGGTCACGGTCGTGAGCCCGGCCGTGGATCCCAGTACCACGACGGTGGAAGTGTGGGTGGAAGTTGCTAATCCCCAGGAGAAGTTGAAGCCGGGTGGCACAGTGCGCGTATCGATTATCGCCGAGACCATCCAGAACACGATTATCGTTCCCGCGACCGCGCTGCTCAATTCGGATGAAGGCGGTGAGAAGGTCATGGTGATCGTCGGCAAGGATAAGGACGCCGTGGCGCAAGAGCGCAGGATCGTCGCCGGCATCCGCCAGGGGGCGCGCGTGCAGATCACCAGCGGCTTGCAGGAAGGCGAACAGGTAGTCACCTCGGGCGGCCTCGGGCTGGAGGATAAGGCCAAAGTGGTGGTTCAGGCCCCCAAGAGCGAAGACGACGAAGATGATGACGACGACAAGGACAAATAAGGCAAGGACGAGTTAAGGAATGATCGAACACGAGACGATGCGGACCGCCGAAGCGTCCGCACCGGAACATTGGACCGCCCGGTTTTCGCGGCCCATTATCTTCACGATTATTACGCTAGTGGTCGTCGGCGTTTACCTTGCGTTTACCATTCCGGTCGCCGTGTTTCCCGCGACGGATTTCCCGCGCATCGTCGTCGGCATCGATAACGGAGTGGCGCCCATCAATCAGATGGAAGTGACGGTGACCCGTCCCATCGAGGAAGCCATGAACACCGTCCCCGGTCTGGAACAAGTGCTTTCCACGACCAGCCGCGGATCGGCCGAAGTGAATCTCTTCTTCAACTGGAATGTGGATATGTTCCAGACGCTGCAATTCGTGAACGCCGCCATTGCGCGCGTGCAGCCCAGTCTGCCGGCCACTGCAAAGCTGACCGCCAATCGCCTGACTTTCGCAGCGTTCCCGATTTTGGGCTACAGCCTGACCTCGGAGACGATGTCGCAGACGGATTTGTATGAGCTGGCCAATTACACGATCAAGCCTCGTCTGAATCGCGTGAACGGAATCTCGATGGTGGTGCTGCAGGGCGGCCAGGTTCCCGAATTTCAGATCGAACCCGATCCCGCCAAGCTCCTGCAGGCTCAGGTGACGGTTCCCGGAATTCTGGACGCGATCTCCAAGTTCAACATGATCGATTCGCCGGGCTTGATCGAGAATAATCACGAGCTCTCGCTCACGCTGGTCAGCGGCCAGGCCAAGGACCCTGCGGAGATCGGCAACATCGTGGTGCGTATGACGCCCACCGGCGTTCCCATCCGCATCAGCGACATCGGCGCCGTGCACAATTCCGTGATGCCCGTGTACACGATGGTGACCGCCAACGGTAAATCCGCCGTGCTGCTGAACGTTTTCCGCCAGCCCGAGAGCAACACCGTCACCGTGGCGGATGCGGCCACCGCAGAGCTCGATTCCATTCGCAAGACGCTGCCCGCCGGCGTCCACGTGCAGACATTTTACGATCAATCCATCCTGGTGCGGGATTCCATCGCGAGCGTGCGCGACGCCATCCTGATCGGCCTGATTCTGGCCGCGATCATTCTGGTCCTCTTCCTGCGCGATTGGGGCAGTTCGCTCGTGGCCGCCCTGGTCATTCCCGCCACCATCGCCATTACGCTCGTCGCCATGCGCCTCATGGGCGAGAGCTTCAACCTGATGACGCTCGGCGGTCTTGCCGCGGCGGTCGGCCTGGTGATCGACGACGCCATCGTCGTGGTGGAAAACATCGTGCTGCATCGCGATTCCGGACAGAGCCGCGCCGAGGCGATTCGCAGCGCGCTCCGCGAAATTCTGGTGCCCCTGATCGGCTCTACCGTGACGCCGATTGTCGTGTTCCTGCCGCTGATCAGCATCACTGGAGTCACCGGAACGTTCTTTCGCGCCCTGGCGATGACCGTGGGAACGGCGCTGCTCACGTCGCTAGCACTGGCGCTCACCTGGACGCCCACGCTCAGCCATTACTTGCTGCGGCGCAGGCGCTCGGAGGGCGCCGAGTCCGCCGATGCGCTGGGACACGTGGCGACCTCCGGTTTTATGGGCCGCGTGATGCGAGTCTACGTGAGCACGCTTCGCCTGGTGCTGGCGCGTCCGCTAATTCTGGCAGCCGGATGCGTGGTCCTGGTGGGAGCCTCGTACTTGTGCTACACGCACCTCGGCAGCGATCTGCTTCCCGAAATGGACGAAGGCGGATTCATTCTCGACTACCTGATGCCTGCGGGATCGTCGCTCGACGATACCAATGCAGTTTTGCTCGGCGTGGAGAAGATCCTGTCGGAGACGCCCGAAGTGGAGGGGACTTCGCGCCGCACCGGTCTGCAGCTCGGTCTGGCCGCCGTGACCGAGGCCAACAACGGTGATTTCTCGGTTCGGCTCAAGCGCGACCGCAAGCGCGGCATCGACGAAGTGATTTCCGAGATCCGCGGGAAGGTGAACGACGAATATCCGCAGCTCGATGTGGAATTTATTCAGGTGTTGCAGGACATGATCGGCGATCTGACCAGTTCCCCCGAGCCCATCGAGATCAAGTTATTCGCCGCCGATCCCGCACTTCTGAAGACTTGGGCGCCGAAAGTCGCCGATAAGATCAAAAAAATCGAAGTCAATAAGAAAAAGGTCGTCGCTGATGTGAAAGACGGCATCGAGAATACGGTCAGCGGCTCGGCCATCGTAATGAATGTCGATCCCGTCGTGGCAGCGCGTTCCGGCTTTACGCCGCAGGAAATCGAGCTCGACGCAAGCGCCGTCCTGCAAGGCGAGCCCGCGACCACTCCCGTGGTCGTGAACGATCACTCGTACACCATTCGGGTGCGTTTCCCGGAAAGCGCGCGCGCGTCGCTCGACGCGATCCGCAATACGATGATCACCAGCAGTGCCACGGGCAAGACCGCTACGCTCGGTGCGCTTGCTTCGTTCGACGATGAAGCCGGGCAAACCGAAATCGTGCGTGAGAATCTGCAACGCCGCGTGGCAGTGACCGGCCGCTTCGAGGGCGTCAGCTTGGGCACCGGCATGCAGATCGTGCAACAAACTGTGGCTGAAATGCACCTGCCGCCGACGATCCGCGTCGTGTACGGCGGGACATATCAGGAGCAGCAGAAATCGTTCCGCGATTTACTATTAGTCTTGGGGCTCGCGATCGTGCTGGTGTTCATGGTGCTACTGTTCGAATTCCGCACCTTCGCGGCTCCGGCGGCGATTCTGGCGTCGGCGCTGTTCTCGACCTCCGGCGTATTCTTCGCGCTCCTCATCACCAAAACGACGTTCAACATCTCGTCCTTCATGGGTCTGATCATGGTCATCGGCATCGTGGCGAAGAATGGAATTCTTCTATTGGATGCGGATCAGCGCTTCCGTAGGGAAGGTTTCTCGCCGCAGGAAGCCATGATCGAGGCGGGCGAGCGCCGCTTGCGTCCCATCCTGATGACCGCGCTTGCGACCGTGGCCGGCATGATCCCTCTCTCACTCGCCATCGGCGCGGGTTCGCAGATGCTGCAGCCCTTGGCGATCGCTGTTATCGGCGGCCTGGTCGCGTCGATGGTGCTGTCGCTCATTGTGACGCCGGCCGTGCATTACTATCTGAGCGGTAAAGAATAGCGATTCTATTTCGTCGCCTTCGCCGCGGCCTGCTTCTCTTTGGCCCGTGCTCCCGCTAGGATTCCATATAACCCGTAGTTATCCTCATGGCACGCGTACTCGAACAGCGGTCCGGTTTTATTCCACGGAATCGACGCCGACCACGGCTTGGTCCACGTTTCTGGATCGCTAACCGTGAAGCGGTAATCGATGTGGTCGTCGGCCGTGCGCGTCCAGCGCTCGATCAGTTTCATATTCTTCGTGGCGTTCTGGAACGTCGCTTGGTCGCTGAAGTTGGTCGTCTCCACCACCAGCGTTTCGCCTTCCCAGTGACCGCGTGAATCGCCGAGCCATTGACGAACACCGGAGTTCAAATGCGGACGCCCATCCATCGGAATAATTCGCGTTTCATGGATCTGCTCCTGCATGATCGCGACAAATCCCGGCCCTTGCACGATCTGGTAGTTGTTGTCGTAGCCCGTAGGAACGCGCGGCAATGGCGCGCGGATAATGCACCGCGGGTACAAATCCACTGATTCCGGTCCAGCGTACGTGCCCGTGCCCGGCTCTCCCTCCAAGGAGGAGTCCAATTTCGGCAGTGCAGCGATCCGTTTCTGAGCTTCCGGCGTGAGCGGCGGAATGCGGCCATCGGCGGGATCATAGATGAGGGAAGTCCGTCCGTCGCTGCGCCCTCGATCCCACCAGGCGCCGTTATAAGCGTCCTCGACGTCTTGCGCGGTGCCGACCTTGTGCCGTTTGTCGGTCGCAATCTCGGTGTCTTTATCTTGCGCCGCGCGCTCCTCGGGCGTCAGAAATTCGCGGCCGTTGAACTTCGCCGGACGCTGCAAGGGAGTGGTCGTGGCGTTCGTCCAGGTGCCCTGCAAATCGGGATCTCCCCACGCGGTGTGCCACTTCTTGGCGGGCGCGGTCGTGGTTTTCGCCGCTGGCCTCTCAGCCACTGGCGTCTGCCCGGACGCCGTCGCCGCCACAAAAGCTGCTAGAAGAGACGTCGTTGCGATAATGTGACCTGTCATGGAGAACCTCCCTTCGGTCTTCCGATCGTTCACTGCGCGGCCCCCTTACGGAGGTGCCCGTAAACCAGCTCTTCCGAAAACGGCACGCACTTGAATTCCAGGAACTGAGCGTTCTTCTCCATCCTGCGATACAGAGGAAAGCTTATCTTCCAGGGACGCGTGAAAACTTTCGCATCTTCGATGGTCGCTTCGTAATTCATCACATCGTGACTGAGCGGCGTGTAACGCTCCACCACGTGCAAATCTTCGCTGTGAAAATCTCCGGCACGGTCGAACCACGTCTTATCGTTGAAGCCGGTCACATCCACCACCAGCGTATCTCCCTCCCAGCGCCCTTGCGACCAACCCATGTAGCTATCGGTGGGAGCCGGACCCACGTTCTTGATAGGAATCACGCGGCTCGCGCCGGCGTATTCGTAGGCAATCAGAACCGTATCGCTGCTCTGAATGATCTGGAACGGAAACGGCATGTACGTCGCGCGTGGCACTCCCGGCAGATAACATTTGGCTTCGGGATCGAGAGGCTCATCGCGCACGCCATCGGTCACGGCGCGCACCATGCGCTTTTCGAAATTCTCTTTCTTGCGCGCGGCGGCCCACGGCTGATAAGGAATCTCGTTGCCTTCGACAATCCCCGTTCCCGCAGGCTCGGCATACAGCGCCCCGAATTGCGGAGGACCCGGTGCGGCCGCGTGGGCCCGAATGTCCCAATTACCTTCATTGAGCGACTCCCACAAGCCGTTCAGGTCCGGGTGATCCGTCCCCTTTAGGCGTGGCGCGCGATAAGGCGCAGGCGTTTGCGCGAGTGCGGGAGCGACGAAAGAGATCGCCCAAACGATCGTGGCCGCACTCACGCTCCGAGCAAACATTTTCGCCTGTCTCCGTTCTACTTGATGTCCTTATTCACCCAGCCGTCAATGAACTTGATGACATCCTGGCTGTTGCGATCCAGGAACATCTCGTGCATGTTGCCCTTGATGCCGACGTCTTCCAGCCGCACGAATTCATCTTTCGCGCCGGCCTGGTTCAGCCATTTCGGAATGCACACGTCAAACACGCGATGGTAGGTGCCCTCGGCGGAGAGGGAAAGAATCGGCATGTCTTTGTAACCCACCAGTTTGTGCACCGGCTCGTCCTGCATGTAGCACCCGACCTCGTCGCCGGGTCTCTCGGAAGGCTCCAGATGCGTCTTGATGTCGGAGGGACTCGCGAATGGCGGATCGTATTTCATCGGGTTCGGCGTGAGCCCCCACGAATTCGGATTCACGCGCGTATACGCCACTTTCGCGGTGTCGACGTTGCCGATCTGTGGTCCGCCCGGCTCGATCGCCACCATGCCGGCGATGTATTGAGGACGCTCGTCGGCCACGTTGAAGGCGAAGCCGCCGCCCTGCGAATGGCTCAGTAAAATCACCTTGCTGCCGATCTTGTCGAGCAGCGCGACGCCCGCGGGAATCGCGAGCTCCGCCTGGTTCGAGACGAACTGCACCTGCCCCTTGGTGAAATAATCGAACACCGGATCGCCCATGGTGCCCTTCTTCGGACTATCGCTCGGCCATTGCGAATATTTCGCCATGCGCGGGAAATTTCCACCCGAAAGAACGGGACCGGTCCAGATCTGCGAAAGGTCCTCCGCCGTGCGAATTCCCAGCTTGCCATCGACGCCTGGAACGTAGGCCGAGCGGCCGCGTGCCGGATAATCCACCATGTACACCGTGTAGCCTTGTTCCACAAGATAGTACGCCCAGCCCGGCCGATTGTCCGGCGTTTGGCGCCACACCGCACCGGTCTGCCCGTTGCCGTGGAAGAACACATACGGATACGGATGCTTCATCTGCTTCGGCACCCACACTTCCGTGTACATCGAACCGTCCAGAATCTCCTTGCCCTTTTCGCCGACGTACTTGCCGCCGACGTAGAAGAATCCCTGGCGTGCGATGTTGTCCACGGGGAACGTCGGAATCGTGGACGCGTTCGGCATCGCCATCGAGGCCTTGTCCTTGGACGGGACGTTTTTCTCCATCCATCCGTTAATCCACCTGGCGATGTCGTCGCTGTTCTTTTCGAGCATCATTTCATGCCCGTTGCCCTTTAGCCCGACGTCCTCCATCTTCACGAACTGCGTCTTCACGCCCGCCTGATTCAGCCATTTGGCCAGGCAAGGATCGGATTCGCGATGGTAGCCGCCCTCGGCCGAAAGATACACCACGGGAATCTTGGTCAGGTTGATGAGCTTGTGAGCCGGCTCCTTCTGCACGTAGCAGGGAACCACGTCGCCCGGCGCGTCCGATTTTTCTTCGAGCACGGGATTCAGCTCGGCGGGATTCTTCACGGGAGGGTCGTAGGTGATCGGCGTACTGGTGACGCCCCAAACCATGCCGCCTGGACCGTTGCTGTAGGCCACTTTCGCGGTGTCGACGTTCTTGATCGGGGGCGCTCCGGGCTCCAGCGTAACGATGGCCTTCACCTGATTCGGGCGCGCATCGGCAGTCAGCCAGCCGGCCGCGCCTCCCTGCGAGTGCGACAGAATAATCACCGGCGTTTTGATCGCGTCTAACAATGCCACGAACGCGTCGCGGCTTAACTCATCCTGCGTGGCCGGACCGCCGCCGCCCAGAAATTGTACTTGCGTCCGCGCGAAATCGTCGAAAACCGAATCGCCCATCAGTCCCGTGCCGGGGAATTGCGTGTGCAAGTGCGCGCGCGGAAAATCGCCCTTCTTGGCGGATGCGGTGAATATCGCCTCCAGATTCGGCGCGGTGCGGATGTTCAAGTTGCCGTCGTAATCCGGGACATACGGCGAGCGCCCGCGCGCCGGTGAATCCACCATGTATTGCACGTAGCCTTGCTTGGCGAAATAATACGCCCAGCCGGGACGGCCGTCCGGAGTTTGCTGCCAGTCCGTCGCCGTCTGTCCAGCGCCGTGGATATAGACGATCGGATAAGGATGTCTGATCTGCTTGGGGACCCACACGTCGACATACGCCGAGCCTTCCATCACCTCTTTGCCCGGAGGTCCGACGTACTTGCCGCCCGCGTAGAAAATGGCGGTGCGCGAAAGATCGGCCGTCGAAAATGTCGGGATTCTGCTGGGCGGAGCCCCGGTCGCGGCCTTCACGGCCTTGGCGGCCTGCGCTTCGAGCGGCGCAAGGATCACCAGCCCAAGCGCGGCTAGCGAGACCAGAACCGCCATCGGCGGCTTTGTCGAACTCAATCCGAATCGATGATTGCTCGCGTTCATAAAATCCAAGTCCTCCTCAACGGCGGGATAAGCTGCCCGGCCGCGCCGCACCCGTACCGTAGTTTATTACATCCAATCTGAATATTTTCTGAATATTCTATGATTTGATAGGCCTCGCGGTGGCCATCATGCCGGTGCGCCTTGCGAAGTTGCTACGGCGTCGATACTAAGCGAAATCTCTGCACTCTCCGCCCGAAATTCGTCTCGGCGACGTACAGGTTCCCCTTCGAATCCACCGCCATCGTGTGACCATGCGTGAAATTGCCAAGCTGGTGGCCAGGGCGCCCGAACGTGGCCAGGATCTTGCCCGAGGCGTGATCCAGAATGTGAACCTGTTCGTTGCGTCCGTTCATCAGGTAGATGTATTTCTGCTGCGGGTCGCGCGAAAATTCCACCCACCACACCGTGCCGCGAGGATCAGGCAGCGTCGGAGTGCCGGTCTTAATCCAGATATTGCGCTGAAAATTGCCCATTTTATCGAACACTTGCACGCGATCTCCCTGGCGGTCGCACACGTAAAGCAGGCCCGCGTTGCTCATCGCGATGCAATGAACCACCTGAGCGAACGCACCGCCTACGCCGTTGTCTGTATCTTCCTTCGTCGCCTGGCGGCCCCATTGGCGCAGAAACTTTCCGTTTTTGTCGAACACCACCACGCGGCGGTTGCCGTAGCCGTCAGCGACGTACAGATCGCCGTTCGCGGGATCGACGACCATGCCGGCCGGATTATAAAGCTGGTCATGCGCGGCGTTGAGCGGCTTCCCCTTCCCCGTCCCATCGGTGCTATCGAACTTGCCGCGCACGCCGATCTGCAACAGGAGCTTACCTTCGTGGCTGTACTTCTGCAGGATGCCGTCACCGTTCGCTCCGACCCATACGTTGTTGTCGCGATCAAACGTGCAGCCATGAATCGAATTGGGCACTATGTTGGGGTCGCCCCACGAGTTCACCAGGTTCCCGGCGGCGTCGAACATGATGATGGGCGGCGCCTGCTGCGACGTCTCCGCTTCCTCGTCGGTGATGTCGCGCCGATTGACTACAACGATATGGTCGTGCGAATCGGCGCACACGCCCCCCAATTGACCGGTAATCCAGCCCGTCGGAAGTGCCTTCGGCCAGGATGGGTCGATTTCAAATACGGGAGCCTTTTGGGCCGCGAGCGGGAGTGAAAAGGCCACGGTAAGGCCCAAAATGTACGCGATGTTTTTGCCGATCTTCATGGATTGTCGTCCTTACGCGGAAGCACTTCAGTTTACAACGCGGCCGATGACGGCGTCGTTAGCCGGCGGCCACTTGGGCCGGACGGTGGCCGGTTACCTCGGCGCCTGCATGGGGATCGAGCGTAAAGCAATCGCGCACGGCCGAGAATGCCATCAGCGCGACCAGCGTGAATGCGATGTGGAAATCCGCCAGAGCCGGCGCGCCGCTATGGTTTCCTCGCAGCCATCCTGCACCGCGTAACTCCAGCGCGCCGACCGCGACTCCCATACCCATCGCCAGTTGCTGCAAGACCGACGCCAGTGTGTTCGCGCCGCTCATTTGCGGTTTCGGGACGTCTACGTAGGAGAGCGTATTAATGCTGGTGAACTGCATGGATCGGGATAGTCCGTGCACGAACAGGAGCACGGCGACCAGCGCCAGCGGCGTCCGCGGCGTCAGCAGCGCGAAGCTCAGAATCAGAGCCCCGGTGATCAGTCCATTGACGATCAGGACTGTGCGGAATCCAAACCGCCGAAGCACTGGCGTCGTCACCGATTTCATGCTGAAGTTCCCAAAAAATAGCGCCAGCAGCAGCAGTCCCGAATGGAACGCGTTCATCCCGAAAGGCACCTGGAACATCAGCGGCAGTAGGAACGGCGACACGTTCACGGCGATGCGGAATAAGGAGCCGCTCAACAGCGACACCGCATACGTGTGGATGCCCAGCGCGGAAAGATCCAGCAGCGGATGTTCGATCGCGCGAAAGTGCCGGATCGCGAGAGCGCCCGCCGTGAGGCCGTACGCGACGAACAGTACGGGCGTTATCCAGCTCCCATCCTGACGGCCCACCAGCTCCATTCCGTATAACAGCGACGTGCATGCGCTTCCCGCCAGCGCGAACCCTTTCCAATCCAGCGGCCGCGGCGCGTGCGCGGTTTCCGAATGGACCCACTGCAGTGCCAGGATCCCCGCGGCAATTCCCAAGGGGATGTTCAGGAAGAAAATCCATCGCCACGACGAGTAGGTCGTGATGAAGCCGCCGAGCGGCGGCCCGAGCACGGGCGCGGCCAGTCCCGGCCACGTCAGATAAGCCATCGCGCGCATCAGATCTTTCTTCTCGGTGACCCGCAGGACCACCAGACGTCCCACCGGAACCATCATGGCCCCGCCGATTCCCTGCAGAACACGCGCCGCCGTGAATTCCCACAAACCCTGGCTGAAGCCGCACAGGACGGATGCGCCCGTGAACAAAGCAATCGCCGAGGAGAAAATGACGCGGGCGCCAAAGCGATCGGCCATCCACCCGCTCACCGGAATGAAAACGGCGAGCGTGAGCATGTAGACCGTCATCCCCATATTGAGATCGATGGGATTGGCCCCGAAGGATCGTGCCATTTGCGGCAGCGCCGTGGCGATCACCGTCCCGTCCAGATTCTCCATGAAGAACGCTCCCGCCACCAGCAGGGCCACGGCGGCCGCTTTGCGTGTGTCGTAAGAAGCGTTGATTCCTTGAACTTCTGACATGATGGGGACGACGATGGGATCAGTCCCCTTAGGATGACGGGTTTCCCGATATGGATTCAACTCTCATCGGTGGCCCTGTGCGTTCTATTCGGTGCAAATAGACGACTTTGGCAGCTTGCGGTATAGTAGATTCTAGCGTCTTCCGCCTTAAGCAGGAGTAATTCACCGTCATGTTTAACCTTTTTCGGACCCAACAGAAGGCAACACGCATTCTGGTGGGGGCCTTTTTGCTCATGGTGGCCGCGTCCATGCTGACCTATTTGACGCAGACCGGCCTGACCACCTCCGCCGACAACGATACAATCCTCGCCGAGGTCGGCCCGTCGAAAATCACGGTGGCGGAGACCCAGGCCATCATTGAGCGCGGAATCACCAGCAATCAGTTGCAGGCCGCCACCATCGACGTCATGCTGCCTAGCTTTGTCGATCAGATGATGCAGCAGCGCGCCGCCCTGTACGTGTTTGGAAACCAGGGGCTGAAAGTGACCGACGAAGAGGTCCTGGCCGGGCTGATGGATTCGTATCCGCAGTTCTTCCAGAACGGTAAGCTCACCCAGCGCGATCAACTGGAGCAGCAACTCAACGCCAACGGCATAACGCTCGAACAGGGCGTCGAAACCATGCGCGACCAGTTGCTGATGAGAAAGATTCAAAACATGATCTACAGCGCCGTCGTGGTGACGCCGCAGGAGGTGGACGCATCCATTCTCAAGAAGCACCAGAAGGCCAAGATCGACTACGTCGCGTTTCCCCCCGCGAAATTCCGCGATCGGGTGAAGCCTACCGCCGAACAAGTACGCAAGTTTTATGACGACAATAAAGCCGCTTATGCGGTTCCCGAGAAGCGCGCGTTCCAGGTGGTTGTCATCGATCCCGTGAAAATGGAGCAATCGGTCACGGTGTCCGACGCGCAACTGCACCAGGCTTATGCCGCGTCCATGGACAACTTCCGGACGCCTGAGCGCGTGAAAGTCCGCCACATCTTGTTCATGACCCAAGGCAAGTCCGATGACGTGAAGAAAGCGCAGCTCGCCAAAGCGCAAGGCGTTCTAAAACAATTGCGCTCCGGAGCCGATTTCGCCGATCTGGCCCGCAAAAACTCCGAAGATCCAGGATCCGCGGCCAAGGGCGGCGACTTGGGCTATATCGTACGCGGACAGACCGTTCCGGAATTCGAAAAGACGGCTTTCAACGCGAAGGTAAACGATATCAGCGACATCATCACGACCGAATACGGCTATCACATCATTCAAGTCCAGGAGAAACAGGCGGCTCGCGTGGTTCCCTTCGAAGAGGTCAAGAATCAAATCGCCGAGGAGCTGAAGAAGCAGGGCGTGGGCGAAAGGGTGCAGAAGCTGGCCGACGATGCGCACGCCGCGCTGGTGAAGAATCCCGGTTCGGCCGCCGACGTGGCCAGGCAGTTTGGGCTGGAGCTCGTTACGGCGGACACGAGCCAGGGGCAGGCGATTCCGAACCTGGGCGTCGCGCCTGAAATCGATGGGGCGCTTTCCACTATGAAGCCCAAGGACGTTTCGGCCCCCCTTACACTCAAGGGCGATCGCCTCGCCATCGTCGTTTTCAATGAACGCATTCCTTCGAAGCCGGCTGAGTTCGCTGAGGTGGAGAGTCAGGTGCGGGAATCGTTCGTAACCGGAACCGCCCGGGGTCTGGCCAGTGACGCGGCGAAGAAACTTGCCGAGCAAGCGAGGGCGGGCGGCGATATCGAGGCGCTCGCCAAGGCCGACAAGCTCGACGTGATCAAGTCCGAATTCGGGCCGAACGATTCAGTGGAAGGGCTGGGACCGGCGGGCCTGGTGATAGACGCGTTTCTCAAGCCGATCGGCACGGTGATGGGTCCTGTTCCCATTGAGGGCCGCGACATCGTTTACAAAGTGACAGGCCGCGTGACGCCGGATATCAAAGACTACGCGAATGAGCGCGAAACGGAATTAGATACCCTCAAGAAACAGAAGGCCCGCGATGAATACGATCTCCTGTTGGACAGCGTCATGGCCCAGATGCGCGCGGATAAGAAACTTGTGGTCCATCAGGACACCCTGAAGAAGCTGGCCGCTTCTTACCGTCAGAACCGCTAAGTCGAAAGCGAACACAACCAGTGGCTTTCGTCCTCGAAGTCTGGCACAGCCTGACCGACCCGGAACGTCTGATCCACCTGCTCTCGGCCGTCATGACTGGCTGGTTGGGCTACGCTCTACTCGCGGGCATCGTATTCGCGGAAACTGGCCTGTTGGTGGGGCTTTTTCTGCCCGGGGACTCGCTCCTGTTTACGGTCGGCGTGGTGGCAGGCGCGGGCGAGCTCGATATCGTTCGAATTTCACTGCTGCTGACCATCGCGTCCGTGGCCGGCGATCAAAGTGGATTCTTTCTGGGTTTCCGGACCGGGCCGCGCATTTTCTCGCGCCAGGACTCGCTCCTGTTCAAACGGGAATACATCACGCGGACGATGAAGTTCTACGAACGCCATGGAGGCAAGACGCTGATCTATGCCAAGTTCGTCCCCATCGTTCGCACCTTTGCGCCATTCATGGCTGGCGTGGGGAAGATGCGTTACGTGCGCTTCCTGTCGTTTAACGTGTTCGGAGGAATCGGATGGGTGCTTTCGATGACGCTTGCGGGGTACTACTTGGGCGGAGTTCCCGTGATCCGGCGCAATTTCGAAAAGGTAGTTCTGGGAATCGTGCTCATCAGCGTACTGCCGCTGCTCATTCACTACGTGCAATCGCGCCGGGCTAAAGTTAGCGCGGCCCACTAAGGATCTCGCGAGCCTTCCGCACCACCGGATCCCGCTGCATTTCAATCTGGTCGCCTTTTTCCACTCCGAACTTCAGATTGAAAATCTCCTGCTTGAGTTTGCTCTGAATCGCGTCACGGTCGCTGAGCCAATCGCCGACGCCCGGGCGAATATTGCGCGCCGAAAGATATACCTGGAGCTGATCGAGCATCGCCGCCGTCACTTCGAACCCTGCATCGATCTCGTGGGATTGCACATATTCACCCGCGAAGGTGGTTACGGCGCCGGTCGCATCGAGCACCTGGAGCAGGCGGCTTTCGGCGGCGCGAAAGGCCGATACATCCGGCTGGATGCCTCCTCCTCCGCGCACCTCGCGACCGGATTCCGTGTGAAAGACGCCGGGCGTGGCCGCCAGGTTGACATCGAGCGATCCGCTGGCGAGCGGCTTTTGGATCGATCGCCCGCTGGGCGTGTAATAGAATGCGACGGTCAGCGCAACGCCCGTGTTATGGCTCAGAGGCAATACATTCTGAACCAGTCCTTTGCCATAGGTCGGTTCGCCGAGGATCGTCGCGCGGTCGTGATCCTGCAGCGCGCCGCTCAGGATTTCCGCGGCGCTCGCGGTGCGCCCGTCCACCAGCACCGTCAGCGGAAATGTGTAAGGCGCCGCCGTATCCGGCACACGCACCTGCTGCTCTTCCTGATTGCGGCCGCGAATCGTAAAAATCAGCTGCTTGGGAGCCAGAAACAGCGAAGCGATCTCGGCGGCCGCCTGCACCGCGCCGCCCGGATTATCGCGCAGGTCCAGAACCAGTCCCTTCAGATTCGAGCCGCCCATCTTTTCGAGCAAGTCTTTCACCAGGGGACCCGTGCGTGCCTCGAAACTCTTGATGCGCAGATACCCGATGCCCGGCGCAATTTCGAAACTGCGGTCCACGCTCGGCGTGTCGATCAGCTCGGGTGAGAGAATCAGCCGGAAGACGCGAGCGTTTCCGGGATGGCGAATATCGAGCGCCGCGGCCTTCTGCCGCGCCTCCGACAAGAGCTCCACGAGTTGATCGGGTTCGAGCGATCCCAGGGCGATATTATTGATCGCCAGAATCTCATCGCCTGCGCCCATGCCGGCTTTGGCCGACGGCGAACCCTCCATGGTCTGCAGAATGATCACGCGTCCCGGCACGATACTGACAATCGTTCCGAAGCCCTTCACCTCGCTTTGCTGCATCTGCTGCAGTTGCTGGAATTGATCGGGATCGAAGAAAGAAGAGTGCGGGTCCAGCGTCCGCAGCATTCCGGGGATCGCGCCTTCGTAAAAAGCGCGCTCCGGCGCCACCGGGTCGGCCGCTTCGCTTTCCACAAGCGAAAACACCTCCGTCAGGCGCTTGATTTCAGGGACAAGCGACGCCGCCGGATCATCGTCGGCGCGCACCGCGACGGCATGATCGAGCAACAGCGCGGCGAGCAGGAGAAGAACACCCCGGCGCGGCATCTTTAGCTTCCTGTTTTCATATGGTCCCGCGTCACGCTAGCGTCCCACGTCCATTTGATAGGATGTCGCCCGGCGCTCGCGATGACGCTCCAGCGCCAGCTCGATCAGCCGGTCGAGCAGACGCGCGTAAGGCAATCCCGCCGCTTCCCACATCTTCGGATACATGCTGATTGATGTAAATCCGGGAATCGTATTGATCTCGTTCAAATAAAACTTGCCAGTCGAAGTCTCCATCAGAAAATCGACGCGCGCCATCCCTTCGCACTCCACCGCGCGATAGCACTCGACGGCCAGACGTTGGACTTCCCGCGTTTGTTCCGGCGTGAGATCCGCCGGCAAAACCGTCTGCGACGCGCCCAGTACATATTTGTCTTCGTAATCGTAAAAATCGCGCGACGGCAGGATCTCGCATGGTACCGCGGCAACGGGCTCGCGGTTGCCGAGCACGGCGCACTCGAATTCGCGGCCGGTGACGCCCCGCTCCACCAGGATCTTGCGGTCGAATCGGCCGGCGAGCGCCAGCGCGGCCTTAAGTTCTTCGCAGTTGTTCGCTTTTGAGATCCCCACCGACGACCCCAGATTCGCGGGCTTGACGAATACAGGGAACGGCAAGCGCCCGCAGATTTCCTCGATGCCGGACTCATCGCGAGAAGTAACCAGATACTCCACCACCGGTAGGCCGCGTTCGGTGCATAGCCGCTTCTGGATCTCTTTGTCCATCGATACCGCCGACGCCAGGACGCCCGCGCCCACATAGGGCAAATCCGCGAGCTCCAGTAAGCCTTGCACGGTTCCATCTTCACCGAAAGTACCGTGCAGAACCGGAAATACCACGTCGATGTTCGCATTCTCCGCCGGATCGGGCGAGATCGCGCGCGGCTCCCAACGGCCCGCCTGCGTGATCAGGATGCGTTCCACCTCGTATTTCGCCTGGTCGAGCGCGGCGATGATCGATTCCGCCGAACGCAGAGAAATTTCGTGCTCGCCGCTTCGGCCGCCATAGAGAACCGCGAGACGCAGCTTTTGACCGTTGCTTTTCATAAGATCCGCTTCCCCAGCGCGCTCATGATGAGTTCGACGCCCAGCAGCGCCGTGCGGTTCGCCTCATCCAGCACCGGATTCACTTCCACGATCTCCAGCGACGTCATGCCGTTGCTGTCGCCCAACATTTCCATCGCGAGGTGCGCTTCCCGGTACGTGATGCCTCCGCGCACCGGCGTTCCCACGCCAGGCGCCTCGCGCGGATCGATGGCATCCATGTCGAACGATAGATGAAATCCGGAGGTGCCGGCCGACACGATCTCCAGAGCTTCCCGGATCACCGCCACCATCCCTCGTTCGTCGATATCGCGCATGGTGAAAGGATGGACGCCCGCCTCGCGAACGTTGAAACGTTCGACGTCGTCCACACTGCGCAAGCCGATGAGCGCGACCGATCCGGGATCCACCGCCGGACAGCATCCTGAAAGATGCGTCAGCTCTCGCGGCCCCTGCCCGATCAGGCAAGCAAGCGGCATTCCATGTACATTGCCGCTTGGACTGGTCGCCGGCGTATTCATATCGGCGTGTGCATCGATCCAGATAAGGCCGGTCTTACCCCGTTTCTTGCGGAAATACCTCGACATTCCGGAGACCGTTCCGATGGCCGCCGAATGATCGCCGCCCAGCACCAGCGGCACGCGATCTTCGCCGGCCGCTCTCTCCACCATCTCCGCCAGTCGTTCACAGGTCTGCGCGATCTGCGAAAGATAGCGCGCCTCCGTCGGGCCCACGGGCGCGGTCTCCGGCTGCTCCACCCGCACGTTTCCCAGATCTTCCACTTCATAGCCGAGCGCCGTCAGTTTGTCGTTGAGCCCCGCCAGGCGCAGCGCCGAAGGCCCCATATCGACCCCGCGTCGTCCGGCGCCCAAGTCCATGGGCGCGCCGATGATGGCGATGTGCGATTGCTTCATCGGTAGCTCAGGGCCGGGTACGGTACAGCATTCTCGGGAAGGCGATGGTTTCGCGAATATGCTCCAGCCCGCACATCCACGCAACGAAGCGCTCCACGCCCATGCCGAAACCCGCGTGCGGGACCGATCCGTACTTGCGCAGATCCACGTACCAGCCGAACGCCTCCCGCGGCAGATGGTGATCGTCCAGACGCTGCAGCAATAAATTCAGGTCATGGATGCGCTGGCCTCCGCCGATGATCTCCCCGTAGCCTTCGGGAGCAATGAAATCCACGCCCAGGGCGACCTCGGGCCGGTCCGGAGCCGGCTGGAAGTAGAAGGCTTTGATGCTCGAAGGAAAGCGGTCCACGATCACTGGTCGATCCGCATCCTCTGTCAGCAGCGTCTCGTCGGTGTTTCCGAAATCCCCGCCCCATTGGATTTCGCTGCCTTTGGCCTGCAGCTTCACCACCGCGTCGTCGTAACTCATGCGCGCGAACGGGGCCTGAATCCCTTCCAGTTTCGCGACGTCCCGTTCCAGGACTTTCAGATCCTCGCGGCGATTCTCGAGCACCCGCCCGACGACGAACACCACCATTTCCTCGCCCACTCGCTTGACGTCCTCGAGGTCGGCGTAAGCCATCTCCGGCTCCACCATCCAGAATTCCGTCAAATGTCTCCGCGTTTTCGACTTTTCCGCGCGAAAGGTCGGCCCAAAGCAGTACACCTTGCCGAAGGACATCGCCGTCGCTTCGCTATAAAGCTGGCCGGACTGCGCGAGATAGACTTTCTCGTCCTCGAAATAGTCCACTTCGAACAGGGTGGTGGTGCCTTCGCAGGCGGCCGGCGTGAAGATGGGGGTGTCCACCAATACGAATCCGTGCGAATCGAAATAGTCGCGGATCGCCTTGATCACTTCGTGGCGGACGCGCAGGGCCGCATGCTGGCGGCGGCTGCGCAGCCACAGATGGCGATGATCCATGAGGAAGTCTATGCCGTGATCTTTGGGCGTGATCGGGTACGGATCTTCCTCCGGCACGCGTTGCAGAATGTGCGCGCTTTCCACGTCGAGCTCGTAGCCGCCATGCGCGCGCGGCTCCGCGCGCAGCTTGCCGCGCACCGTGAACGACGATTCCTGGGTCAGGTTCTTGAGCGCCTCAAAGGTTTCCTCGGGCAGCGCGCTCTTCACGGCAACGCATTGCATAATGCCCGTGCCGTCGCGCAATTGAGGAAAGCAAATCTTGCCGCTGCGGCGCAGGTTGTACAGCCAGCCCGCGAGCTCCACCGTTTCCCCTTCGTGGCGCCCGGCTTCGGCAACCGTAATGCGGCGAACGGCCTGGTCAGAATTCATCGGGTACCTTCAACGCCTCCAATCGATCGAACACCCGCCGCGCCGCGTCCACCGGCGGGCCCAGTTCCGGAACCTCCTTCAGCTCCAACAGCAGCGGATATTGATCCGGCTGGGAACGAAGCGTCTCCATCGCTCGGAGCCAATCGATCGTTCCTCCTTCGGCCATGGGAAACAGGTGCTGGTCTTCCTTTCCATTATTGTCGTGCACGTGTATCGAGCGAATGCGTGGCTTCAGCATCCGGTACGCCGTTTCCACGCCTTCGTGCATGTGCGCGTGGCCCAGGTCCAGGCACACGTTCAGATCCAGATGTGTGCTCTCGAAAAACAGGAGCAGGCGTTCCGCGCTGGAAAGCGCGTTCGGAGTATTCTCGATCAGCACTTCCACGCCGCGCTGCCGCGCGAACAGCGTGAGCGTTTCAAGCGACGCGAAAGCCGCATCCGCGGCGCGTTCGCTGTATTCCGCGTCTTTCACGCCAATATGCTGGATGAAGTAGCGGAACGGAATCGTCTCGGCGATCTCCACCGCGCGCTTTATCTCATCGACCATCTGCAGCCGCTTGGTCTTTACCGGCTCCGTAATATCGATGACCGCGTCGGGACCGGAGCGTCCCCATACATCATCCGTGTACATCGGCCCGTGCAGCGAATGCAGCTTCAACGGGGAATCGCGAAACCAATATCCGAGTTCGGCGACCTGCGCCCGGTTGCGATAATCCAGATGCTGGCGCGCGCAAAAGATCTCCACCAGCGGAATCCCCGCGTCCCATACGCGATCCAGCCACACGGTCGTCAGACGGTGCGCCACGAACGCGTGGGTCGAAAGCGCCCTCTCCAGTCCCATTTAATATCCGGCGGCCTTCCCCGAAAAACGGCGGTCGGCGGCTCCTTCCTTGCGGCCTGTTTTATCGATCAGGATCGCTTCCACCTTGGCCAGCACGACGCCTGGTGAATACTCGATGTTATAGCCGCGCTGTTCCAGATCCGCGGCGACTTCCGGGGCGATCTCCTTTTCAAGATACAGCCGGTCCGGCATCCACTGATGGTGGAAGCGCGGGGCGTTCACCGCTTCCCGGATGTTCATTCCGAAATCCACAACGTTGAGAAATGCTTCGAGCACCGCCGTGATGATCCTCGGGCCGCCGGGCGAACCCAGAACCAGGAATAGTTTCCCGTCACGCGTGGCGATGGTTGGCGTCATCGCCGAAAGTGGCCGTTTGTGGGGCGCGATCGCGTTCAACTCCCCTTGGATCAGTCCGAATAGATTCGGCGCGCCCGGCTTCGAGCTGAAATCATCCATGGTGTCGTTGAGCAGAAAGCCAAGCCCTGGGACCGTCACGGCGCTGCCGTAGCCGTTATTCAAAGTGTAAGTGACCGCGACCGCGTTACCCTCGGCATCCACGATCGAATAATGCGTGGTTTCGCTGCTTTCGTTTCCGGCGGAGAGCCCGCCCCGCAAGTCCGTGCTGGGCGTCGCGCGTTCCGGATCGATGGTGGCGCGCCGCAGCTTCAAATACCGCGGGTCAAGCAGCTTGCTCACGGGCACCTTGACGAAGTCGGAATCGCCCATATACTGGCTGCGATCGGCGAAGGAACGCCGCATGACTTCCGCCATATAGTGAATGGTCGGGGCGGATCCTGCTCCCGTCTTCTCATACCCGGTGCCTTCCAGCATTCCGAGCATGGCGAGCAGGCCCAGTCCTCCGGAACTTGGCAGCGGCGCCGTCAGGATCGCGACATCGCGATATCTTCCCGCGAGCGGAACACGTTCCACGGCGCGATAATTTCGCAGATCCTCCAGCGTCACCAGGCCTCCGTGCGCGGCCATCTCCGCGGCAAGCCTCTTTCCAGTCTGCCCTTCGTAGAATTCGGATGCGCCGCCTTGGGCGATCTTCGTCAGCGTCTCAGCTAATTCCGGCTGAACCAGGAGATCTCCTTCGCGAAAAAGCGCGCCGTGATTCAAAAAAATCCGGCGCGATTCCGGATCTTTCGCCAGTCGCGACCCCTCCGCTTCGAGCGATCGAACCATGGTCGCCGGCACGGGGAATCCTCGATGCGCGAGCTCCACTGCCGGGGCGATCAGGTCGGCCCACTTGCGGCGGCCGTATTTCGATTGCGCGAGTTCAAATCCGCGCACCGTGCCCGGCACGCCCGAGGCTCGCCACCCGTCGATCGAGTCTTGCGTCGCATTGCCGGCGGCGTCCAGATACATGTCCCGCGATGCGCTCGCCGGCGCCTGTTCGCGAAAATCCACGAACGTGGAGCGTCCGTCGGCGAAGCGGATCAACATGAATCCGCCGCCGCCCACGTTGCCGGCGTATGGATGCGTGACCGCCAGGGCGAATCCCACCGCGACCGCCGCGTCCACGGCGTTGCCCCCATGCTTCAGAACCGCCACGCCCACGTCGGTGGCGTGCGGTTCCTCGGCAACCACCATGGCGTGACGTGCCTTCACGGGCTCCGCGGCATCCATAACGGCGGCATTCAGCATCGCAATGACGAACGGCATCACCGCGATGGAACCGGCGATCCCCGTGATTCCTCCTGCAACGTGCATCATCGACGATTGTACTAGCAAGCCGCCACGTGAAAGACTCCACATTGCCAATAGAAAGAGTCGATAAGGACCATTAAAACTTAGACGCGAGATTCTGTAGCTTATTTCGTATACTGGTCCCTGCCGTTAAACTAGACGCCACGGAGCGCCCATGACTAAGTTGTCATTGCTATTACTTTCGTTGTGTACCTTTGCTGCCGCACAGCCGGCCGATCTCGACAAACGCCTCGCAGACCTCGAAAAAGCCACCAAGTCCGCTCAATCCGCCGGCGATAACGCCTGGATGCTGGTGAGTGCCGCGCTGGTTTTGATGATGACCGGCCCCGGCTTGGCCCTTTTTTACGGCGGCCTGGTTCGTCGCAAGAACATCCTCAGCACCATGATGCATAGCTTCGTGCTGATGGCCGTGATCAGCGTCCTGTGGGCCCTGGTCGGGTACAGTTTAGCTTTTGGCGAAGGCAACTCCTTCGTCGGAGGCCTCCAGTATCTGTTTTTGAACGGCGTTGGAGCCGCGCCCAACAGCGACTATGCGGGTACCATTCCGCAAGGGACGTTCATGATCTACCAGCTCATGTTCGCCGTCATTACTCCGGCTTTGATTTCCGGCGCGTACGCCGAGCGGATCAAGTTTTCCGGTATGCTCCTGTTCACCATTCTGTGGTCGCTGATCGTGTATTTCCCCATGGCGCACATGGTGTGGGGCAAGGGCGGACTGTTGAACGCGGCGCTCGGGGGCAGGATTCCGACCTTCGATTTCGCGGGCGGAACCGTAGTCCACATCACTTCGGGCGTGTCGGCGTTGGTTTGTGCGCTGTATTTGGGCAAACGCGAGGGACTCGGGACCGAGGCGATGCGCCCGAACAACTTGGTCTTCGCCGTCGTGGGCGCCTGCATGTTATGGGTCGGCTGGTTCGGATTCAACGCCGGCAGCGCGCTCGCCGCCTCCTCGCTTGCGACGAGCGCCTTTGTCGCCACGCACTTCGCGACCGCCGCCGCCGCGCTCGCCTGGATGGTCGTCGAATGGATCAGGTCCGGCAAGCCCAGCGTGCTCGGAGCCATTTCCGGGGCCGTCGCGGGGCTCGTCGCCATCACGCCGGCGTCTGGCTTCGTCAAACCCATGCCTGCCATGCTGATCGGCGTAGTGGCCGGTGTGGTGTGCTACCTGATGGTCAGCGTAGTGAAGAATAAGTTCGGCTACGACGACGCCCTCGACGCTTTCGGGGTGCACGGCATCGGAGGAACCGTCGGCGCGATTCTGACCGGCGTATTCGCCACAAAAGAGATCAACGATCTGCTGAACGGCAAACCGATGGGCGCCATCGACGGCAACACCGGGCAGATTTTGAACAACGCGCTCGGCGCCGCCATTGCGTGGACGCTGGGAATCGTAGGCACGTTTGTTATCCTCAAGATATGCGACGCTATGGTCGGGCTCCGCTGCGAGCCGCAGGAAGAAATTGAAGGGCTCGACCTCAGCATGCACGGCGAGGAAGGCTACAATCTGGACACCTAGGAGACGACCATGAAAAAGATCGAAGCCATCATCCAGCCGCACAAGCTTGAGGAAGTGAAAGAAGCCCTGAAGAACATCGGAATCGACGGCATGACGATTACCGAAGTTCGAGGTCATGGACGCCAGAAGGGCCACAAAGAGGTCTACCGTGGCATGGAATACCAGGTCGATCTGCTGCCGAAAGTGAAGGTCGAGATGGTCGTGCCCGATGCGCGCGGCGACGAAGTCATCAATGCGCTCGCCGCGGCGGCCCGCACGGGCAAGATCGGCGACGGCAAAATCTTCGTCTTCGAGGTCTCCGAAGCCATCCGCATTCGCAACGACGAACGAGGGGAAGGCGCGCTGTAGCCGTCGCGTGACGTCGTCCGTTCCGAAGTTCTCCGGGACCGCTTGTTTCGGAGCTGGGCGCAGGCTTCTCCGCGGGTTTCCAGGACACTTGGCTGACTGGTCCGCAAATCACCCTTGACTGGGCGCGGGCCCGCGGGTTATAAACGACAAATCCCCCGCCGTGACGTTCCATGAATACTGTCCTTGAAACACGAGCCGCCGCCCAGTCCTTGAATTTTCTAGAAACTCTGGCCCATGAGTTGCGCCAGCCGCTCAGCGCCATTGAATCGACCGCTTACTACCTGACGATGGTGCTGCCGCGGGGAGAGAAGCGGGCGCAGGAACATGCCGCGCGCCTGCAGCGCTTGATTGAACAGGCGAATTGGATTCTGTCCTGCGGGCTGCAACTGGCGGACGCCTCGCCGCTCGCGCCGGAGCCTGTCGATCTGGAGGAACTGATCACGCAAACCGTGGCCTCGCAGTTTGCTGAGGCGGCCTCGCACTTCTCCGAAGGAGATGACTCGCCGCGCCTCGATCTCGCCGGCGACCTCCCTCTCGTGGATCTTGATCCCGGACGTGCGCGCAGCCTGATCGAGAATCTGCTGGCAATGATGAGGCGCGCAGCGGACCTCGCCCATCCGGTTCGCGTGCGGACGTCGCGCGGGACATCGGGAGAGCTCCTGGTGGCCCTGGATTTATCCGTGGACGCGCGCGGTGACGATTCGGAAGAATGCTTTGGACCGGGCGCCGCGCTGGGAATCGAGAGCGCGCGTCGCCTGGTGGAGGTGCATGGCGGCCGCTTCGCGATCGATTTCGAGGCGCGTGGCGGCGTGCGTGTGAACCTCTTGTTCCCGGAAAGCCGGCGTTGCCCCTCGTCGCGGTAATCCGTTGTCGCGTAAAGTTTCTCGCTTTCCAAAAACACTTGCTTTCCTTGGTGTTACCATGAAGGTTCCCCTGCATGGCTGCCGTGGTTCCCGACATTTTGGCTCGAATTGTGGCGCAAAAGCGCGCCTCACTGGTGCGTTTGAAGCTTCGCCAGCCCGAGCTTGAACGCCGCGCCGCTGACCGGGCAGGTGATGCGGGCGCCCCACGCGATTTTCGCGCCGCCCTGCTTGCCCATCCGCCCGCGATCATCGCCGAAATCAAGAAAGCTTCCCCGAGTAAAGGCGTCTTCACCGAGGATTTCGAGCCCTCCGCGATCGCCCGCTTGTATGCCGATGGCGGAGCCGCCGCGCTCAGCGTGCTGACCGACGAGGAGTTCTTTCGCGGTGGTCTCGCCGACCTCGAAACCGCCCGCGCCGCGGTTTCCGTGCCGATCTTGCGCAAAGATTTCACCATCAGCGAACTGCACGTAATCGAGGCCGCCGCGCACGGCGCGGACGCCGTTCTGTTGATCGCCGCGATCCTCACCGTCGCCGAGATGCGCCGTTTTCGGGAACTCGCCGAGAGCCTGAAGATGGCCGCGCTGGTCGAGGTCCACGACCAGGACGAACTGGCGCCCGCGCTGGATGCGGGGGCTTCGATCGTGGGCGTGAACAACCGCAATCTCCATACGTTCGAAGTGAGCCTGGAAACCTCCGAGCGCCTTTCCGAGCGTATCCCGCCCGTCGCCGTGAAAGTGGCCGAAAGCGGAATTCACTCCCACGCCGACGTCGCACGCCTTCGCGCCGCCGGCTTCCATGCTTTTCTGATCGGCGAACATTTGATGAAATCCGGGGATCCCGCGGGCGCGATCCGCGCGTTACGCTCATGACGCGGCATGATCCTCCAGCGTCACATACGTCTCCTGCCTCCAGGGGCTTTGTTGTCAAAATTTGCGGGATCACGCGGCGTGAGGACGCGCTGGCCGCGGCGGAAGCAGGCGCGTCCGCCATCGGATTTATTTTCTATCCGAAAAGTCCGCGCTTCGTCGCGCCGGAAACGGCCGCGGCTCTCGGCCAGGGATTGCCCCTGTGGAAGGTTGGCGTCTTCGTGAACGAGCCTCCGGCCATGATCGCGGCCGTGATGAGCGCCGCGCTTCTGGACGTCGCACAGATCTACGGCGGCGATCCGCCCCCTGCCGCACGTGTGTGGAAAGCGTTTCGCGTGGAGAGCGCTCTCGACAAGCCTTTGAGCGACGCGTCATGGAGCGGGACGGAAGCCGTACTCCTCGACGGAACGAGCAACGGGAATTCGTTCGACTGGAGCATCGCGCGGGATCTCACGAGAAATCATCCCACGGCCAGGGTCATCGTCGCCGGAGGCCTGAACCCGTCCAACGTGGGCGAGGCGATCCGCACCGTCCGCCCCTGGGGCGTGGACGCGAGCTCAAGCCTCGAAACGTCGCCCGGCGTCAAGGATCGTGAAAGGGTCCGCCGCTTCGTGGAAACGTCGCTCAGCGCCGCAGCACGCGAAAATTTGGGCCAGGAATCTATACGTCCGCAAGATTCAAAGGAGTTGTCATGATTACCTCGCAGCCGGATAGCACGGGTCACTTCGGACCGTACGGCGGGCGATTTGTGCCGGAAGTCTTGATGGCTCCCCTGGAAGAGCTGGAACAGGCTTACCGGAAGGCGGCGGCGGATTCGGAGTTTCACGCGGAGCTGAACGATCTTCTGCACAACTACGCGGGGCGTCCTACGCCGTTGTATTTCGCCAAGCGCCTGACCGAATCCTTGGGCGGCGCGAAGATTTATTTGAAGCGCGAAGATCTGCTTCATACGGGCGCGCATAAAATCAACAACTGTCTGGGGCAGGCGTTGCTCGCCCGCCGCATGGGCAAAAAGCGCATCATCGCGGAAACCGGCGCCGGCCAGCACGGCGTCGCGACAGCCACCGTCTGTGCTTTGTTCGGACTGGAATGCATCGTCTACATGGGCGAGGAAGACATGCGGCGGCAGCGTCTCAACGTCTTCCGCATGCGCTTGCTCGGCGCGAAAGTGGTCGGTGTCGCGAGCGGCAGCCGGACTCTCAAGGACGCCATCAGCGAGGCTATGCGTGATTGGGTGACGAACGTCGCGTCGACCTATTACCTGCTGGGTTCGGCCCTGGGCGCGCATCCCTATCCGCTGATGGTGCGCGATTTTCATCGTGTGATCGGCCTTGAAACGCGAGAAGAAATCCTGAAGCGGGAAGGCCGCCTCCCCGATGCGCTTCTCGCCTGCGTGGGCGGCGGCAGCAACGCCATCGGTATGTTCCACGCCTTCATCGGAGATGAATCGGTGCGGCTGATCGGCGTCGAAGCCGGCGGGCGCAGCGCTGCGTTAGGCGACCACGCCGCGCGTTTTTCCGGGGGCGCGCCGGGCGTCCTGCATGGGACTTTCAGTTATCTGTTGCAGGATGCCGATGGCCAGGTGGCGCTGACGCACTCTGTCTCTGCCGGGCTCGATTATGCGACCGTGGGCCCGGAACACGCGTGGTTGCACGATCGTAAGCGCGCCGAGTATACTTCCGCCAATGACGCCGAGGCGCTCGCCGCCGCGGTGAAGCTCGCTCGAACGGAAGGAATTATTCCGGCGCTCGAATCCGCACACGCCGTTGCCGAAGTGATCAAGCGGGCGCCTGCCGCCAAGGGTAAGCTGTTCGTGGTGAACATCTCCGGGCGCGGCGACAAGGATACCGACATTTATCGCGAGAACTTGCCGGAACTGGATGCCGACTAGAATTCAAACCCGCTTCCGCGCGCTGAAAGAACAAAAGCGCGCCGCGCTCGTGGCGTACGTCACGGCCGGCGATCCGTCGCTCGATCGCACGCCCGCGATCGTGGCCGCGCTCGAACGCGGCGGCGCCGATATCATCGAATTGGGCGTGCCGTTCTCCGATCCCATCGCCGATGGGCCCGTGATCCAGGCCGCTTCCGAACGCGCGCTGAAAGCCGGCGCCACCCTGCCCAAGGTGCTCGACATCGCCCGGCGGATCCGCGAAACTTCCCAGATCCCTCTCGTGTTGTTTACGTATTTGAATCCCGCGCTCCGTTATGGATTCGAAGCCCTGGGTCGCGATGCCAAATCCGCCGGCATCGATGGCTGTCTCCTCACCGATCTCAGCGTGGAGGAAGCCGAGCCCTACGTAAAAGCCATGCGCGATGCGGATCTCGATACGGTGTTCCTGGGCGCGCCCACCAGCACGCCGGAACGCTTGAAATTGGTCGCGCGCTATTCGACCGGATTCGTTTATCTGGTTTCTCGCACCGGCGTCACCGGCGAGCGGGCGTCGCTGTCCGATGCGTCCGCTCCCCTGCTCGCCTCCATGCGCGCCGTGACGGATTTGCCCATGGCCCTGGGTTTCGGAATCTCGACTCCCGAACAAGCCGCCGTTGTTGCGAAAATGGCGGACGGCGTGGTGGTCGGCAGCGCGTTCGTGCGCTTGATCGAAAGACAGGCGAGTGATGCGGAGATAGAAGCTTTCACGCGCTCTCTCCGCCAAGGGATGGATCGTCAGGGGTCATATCAGGGGCCATATCAGGGGTTGGACCAGCGGGATGCAAATCGATGACAGAGGCAGAAGCCGAATGGTTGCTCGCCGAGTGCCGCCGCAAAATTGATCTGCTCGATTTCGAGCTGCGGGAGGTTTTGAACCGCCGCGCCGAAATTGCGCGCGACGTGGTGCGCGCCAAGCGCGTTCTCGGCCGCGCCGTTTACGATCCGCAACGCGAGGAGCAAGTGCTGCGCCGCGTCACGGCGGCCAATCCCGGCCCGCTTTCCGCCGAAGCGATCGAACGGATTTTTCAGTCCATCATCCGTGAAACCCGCGATCATGAGGCCACCGAAGCGTGACCCCGCCGTGGCGCGTGGTGACGATCGCAGGCGTCGGACTGATTGGCGGTTCTTTCGCGCTCGCGCTGCGCAAAGCCGGTTTTGACGGTCGCATCATTGGCGTCAGTTCTGCGAGCACCGTCGCGGCGGCACTGGAGCGCGGCGTGATCCAGGAGGCTCTCCCGCTCCAGCAGGCCACCGAACAGTCCGACATGGTGTTTCTCTCCCAACCCATTGAGCAAATCATCGAAACCCTTGGCATCCTCGATCGCTATGTGCGCCCCGGAACGCTGATCACCGACGCGGGCAGCACCAAGCGGGCCATCGTCGAACGCGCGGCTCGCACCATCCGCCGCGGACGCTTCGCCGGCGGCCATCCCATGGCGGGCAAGGAAGCGCGCGGCGTGGAAGCGGCCGATGCCGATTTGTTCCGGGGGCGCCCATGGGTCCTCACCTCGCCCGACCCCGAACTCGAAAGTTGGATTCAAAAAATCGGCGCACGTCTCGTGACGCTCGGAGCCGCTGAACATGACCGCCTGGTCGGGCTGGTCTCGCATCTTCCCCAATTGCTTTCGACCGCCCTTGCTTCGGCCTTGGCGAGCGAGCCCGCGGCCATGCGCATCGCGGGCCCGGCGGCCATCGATCTGACGCGCCTGGCCCTCAGTCCCTATGAAATTTGGCGCGATATTTTCGCCACGAACGGCGCGGAAATTGACGCCGCCCTCGCCGGCTTTATCGCCCGGTTGGAACAAATCCGTGCTGATTTGGGTGCCCCGGCCGCCATGGCAAGTGAGTTCGAAAAGGCCTCCGGCGCGGCGCGCGCCCTCCGCCATACGTCCTGATATGCTGAGGGTAGCAAGCGAGGACGAATCGCGCCGCGCAAAAAGAAGGTGAAGGAGAGACCATGGACGACGACAACAAGCTGTCATATTTCTTTTTGGGGATCGGACTCGGCGTAGTGGCCGGTGTTCTGTTCGCGCCGAAGTCGGGCGCCGAAACCCGCGAATTTTTGGCATCGAAGGCCAACGAGGGAGCCGATCTGGCCAAGCGCCGCGCCGAGGAAATGCGCGAAGCCGCGGCCGAAACCTATGATCGCGGCGTATCCACGGTCCAGCGTCACAAGGATAATTTGGCGGCGGCGGTCGAGGCCGGACGGCAGGCCTATCGCGAATCCACCAGCAAACCTACGGCCGAGTAATCCGACAGCGGCTTCGGGCTGAGAAAGGCAAAGGAGATCGGGCGCGCGCGCCGTACAGTCCGCCGACGGGCCGCTTAGCGCAGTGCCGTCAGCTAGGGTTTCGCGCGCGGCGCGCCCTTGGAAACTTATGGACCAGCAAACTTTGCTCTACACGATGACTGGATTCGTGATTATCGCGGCCATCGCGCTGATCATCCAGGCCGGTTTCTTGTTCGGGATCTATAAAGCCGCCCGCGGGATGAACGACAACGTTCAGCGCCTCATGCCGAAGATCGAATCTACTCTCGAGACTTCGCGCCTCACCATCGAGGAGGGTCGCAAGCACGTAGCGGACATTACCGCGAAAGCCTTGGCGCTGAACGACAATGTGCAGCGCATGATGCCGAAGGTCGAGTCCATTCTCGAAACCTCGCGCCTCACCATCGAGGATGGCCGCAAGCAAATCGCCGATATCGCCTCAAAAGCCAGCGATATCGTCGAAACGGCGCGCCTCCAGGTGCACCGCATCGATGGACTCGTGGAAGACGCCACCGAACGCGCCAAGGTTCAGATGGATCGTGCCGAAATGGTGATCGATGAGACCATGGGCCGCGTGCAGCGGACCTTCGCGCTGGTGGAAGCCGGCATCGTTAAGCCAGTGCGGCAAGTCCAGGGCTTGGCGGCAGGCATTCGAACGGCGATTCTGTTTCTAGCGCGTGGGCGTCCGAATCCGTCGCGTGCGACTTCGGACGAAGAGATGTTTATTTAGCCTAAAAAGTTAGATGTTGCCCTGTGGGCGGTCTTTCCCAACCTGATGGGCCGCCTTCTGAAATCCAGGTAGTGCTCAGCTTGAAACTCAAAGGGAGCGGTGGGGTGCACCTGAAACTTTGTGCGCCTATATGCGCCAAGGCAACGTCGGAAGCGCTTTCAAAAACGGGAGCACGTCGCCAACAAAGCGGCTGCAGCGCGCCGGGGATCAAAATAATGCTTTACAGAACGCGAGGGAAGAGCTATAACTTAACAAGGGGATGCTTGTTAAGTTATGGAGCACACGCCAGCTGAATACGACCAGTATCTGAATGAAGCGTTTGAAGAAGAGGTTTTGAGGGCGATTCTATTGGCCGTAATCGACGCGTATAGTGCCGCCCCGAGAGCGGCAAAAAAAGCGCTCGACATGCCGGATCGGCACGACGGGCTTGGCATGATCCGACGCGGTAAACTTCATGAGCAACTTCGGGGCGTAGCCGACTTCCATAAGCTTGAAAAAAAAGATGAGCCCAATTGTATCGGCTCTTCCTTTTTCCTTTCGGTATTCTCTGGCCGCTACCGCTTAGTAGCTAACTTAGTAGGGCGCAGCAAGCAAATGGTGCGACCCGCGAAGATCAGGAAAATGTGGGCGCGACATAACCGAGACTCCCAAGAGCGTTTGGCCTTCATGCCCGCTAGACCACAAGTACCCGACGATGCCAAATTCCTGGCTATTCTTGTCCACGGACCGCGTCACAAACACCGCGATCAGCCAGCCTTTGTCGATATCGTAGTGCCCGATTTACGGTTCCAAAAATACATGTGTCGCATCGAACTATTTTCCAAGTTTCCAGAGATTGCTCTCGGTATGCTTGAGCGTCAAGATCCGGCCCGTCGCGAGCCAAGGCAGCGGAAGCGTCGCAAAACGGAAGGCGCATGAAGTTAGGAACGATCGGATTCCGTGGAGAGCGACTTCGCGAGGGGAGAGAGGCGCGTGGCCTTACCGCGATAGCCCTTGCTAGTGTGCTGGGAGTAACCAGAGCGGCTATTTCGCAATACGAGAAGAATGCTCAATCCCCTCGCCCTGATGTGATGGAGCGAATATGCGACTGTTTGCGGCTCCCGGCTTCGTTTTTCACCCGGCAGCAATCTCCGCACGAAGGCACGATTTACTGGAGATCTCAAGCCAGCGCGACAAAGTTAGTTAGGCAAGCAGTGGAGCGCCGCCTTGGATGGATGCAGGAACTAACAAATCACCTGCGCGAATTTGTGGTTTTCCCCATCCCCAATTTCCCGGACCTTCATTTGTCATCCGATCCGCTTAAGCTTGCAGAGGATGAAATCGAAGTCATCGCAATGACGGTTCGCAAGTATTGGGGGCTCGACGACGGACCGATCAAGAATGCGGTTCCATTGCTTGAGGATAACGGAGTGATGATCTCTAGGGATGATCTTTACGTATCGTCTCTCGACGGCCTTTCCAGATGGTCGATCGAGGATCAAACTCCATACTGTCTCGTGTCTTCCAATAAAAATTCTGCCGCTCGAACCAGAATGGATCTCTACCACGAGTTAGGGCATTTAGTCTTACATAGACACCTCGATCAGCGCCATTTAATTAATCCGGTGATCCATAAGATTGTGGAAGGGCAAGCCTACCACTTCGCGGGAGCTTTTGCCTTACCCGAAGAGTCTTTTGCGGGAGACATCTACTCGCTCAGTCTTGATGCATTCGTGCGCCTAAAATCCATGTGGCATGTTTCGATCGGCATGATGATAAAGCGTTGCGAGCAACTCGGCTTAGTAAACGAAGCTCAGCTTAAGAAGCTTTGGATAGGTATGGCATCGAGGGGGTGGAGGACTGAAGAGCCACTCGACGATCAACTTCCGATGGAAAGGCCGCAGCTATTGGCGAAGGCTATCGATTTACTTAAGGCGCAGAGAGTTGATCCTGCCAGTTACCTTCGTTCGGCGCTTGGGCTGCCGGAACTTGACATCGAGCAACTAGCCGGACTCCCTGATGGCGTGCTTTCCAGCACGAATGTAGTTGCCCTTTCTAAGCCACAAGCGCCAAGGCCCGAGCCAGCAGTCCTGGAATTTAAACGCCGTTAGAACGTCTCGCAACAGTCCTGCAGCCGAGCTTTTTGCCTCACGCGTTAAGACGGCCTCAGACCGGCTTCAAGGTGGTCTCGTAAATCTCGCGGGCCCGCTCGATCGCTGCTTCTTAGTGTCCTGAATCAGAAGCTCGTTGAGCTATTTCTGCCCCACGTGGTCATACTCGCAATGCCTGTCATCGCGAGCGCAGTCGAGGGATCGGCTCTTAAGGATTGGTAACACGTGAACAAAAAACAGATTCCTCGACTGCGCTCGGAATGACCCGGAGACGAATTGCCGTTTTAGCCCCGAACTATTGTGCGGCGTTTTTCTGACTCGCCATACGAGCAATGCCAAACTAGCTCGGGGCGAGGATCTTCGAGAGATCGTTGTAAATCACGAAGACCACGACGACCATGAGGAATACAAAGCCCACCTTCACTACGGCTTCCTTCACTCGTAGATCCAGGTCGCGCCGCAACAGCATCTCGACGAACAGCATCAGGATGACGCCGCCATCCAGGATCGGTATCGGCAGCAGGTTGAAAACCGCCAGGTTCAAGCTGACGGCGGCCATCAACCCGAAATAGGAAATCGCGCCTTCCCGGGCGGACTCGCCCGAAAGCTGCGCGATGCGGATCGGCCCCTCAAGCGATTTCGGCGACAGACGGCGCTCGATAATGCCTTCCAGGAACTTGAAGATCATTTGCGCGCTCTGATAGTTCTGGCGGCCGGATTCGTAAAAAGCCTGGAGCGGCCCCAAGCGCGTGATCTCCACCAGCGGCTCGAGCGCGACGCCGACCATCCAACGCTCTTTCCCATCGATTTCATGCCTGATGGGCGTCACCACCGCGTGCATCTCCTGCCCATTGCGGGCGTAAACAATATCCACCGGACTGCCCGGAGCCGCGCTGATGATTTCATTCAACGCCCCCGCCGAATTGATGGGCTGCCCGTTGGCGCTCACCAGAACGTCGCCCGTGCGTATGCCGGCTTTCTCGGCCGCCCCGATGCCGGGAACGAATCCGGCAATGCGAATACGCATCTCCTGCGCCCAGCCGGCGTTTCCAATGCCCTGCTTTTCTTCCAAAACGGGCGTGACTGGAATGTGCAGGCGCTCATCGCCGCGCTTCACCCACACATCGAGCGTGTGGCGAGCACTGGTTACTTCCTTCACCGCGATCTGTTCCCATGTCGGATCGCTCACGTCGTCGATTTGCACCACCTGATCGCCTACGCGAATGCCGGCCTTCGCCGCCGCGCCGTCGGGCGCCAGCGATCCAATCTTCGGCGACGGGGGATTCGGAATATGCGGGTACCGGAACATAAAGAGCCCTGCCAGCAACCCCACGGCCAGCACCACGTTGATGGCGGGACCGGCAAACGCAATGATCGCCCTCTGCCAGCGTGGTTTGGCGTTCAGGCTGCGCGGATCCGATGTTCCGCTTTCACCAGTCTGTTCGCCGGTCATCTTTACATAGCCGCCAAACAGGATTGCCGAGAATCGGAAATCGGTTTCCCCGCGTTTGAAGCCGAACAGCCGTGGCCCAAAACCGAAGCTGAACGTTTCCACCCGCACATCGAAGAACCGGGCCGCCCAATAATGGCCCAGCTCATGGATCATGATCATGACTCCGATCAGGACCAGATACCACAGGATATTTTGAATGAAGAGCATATTTAGAAATCCATTACGCGCCCATAATCTTAACTACGCGCCCAGCGCCGCTTCGGTTGTAATTCTTTTGCGTTTTCCCGAGCGGATCCGTCTCCGCGCCGCCTCACGCGATATCCGGTCGATCTCCAGTACTTCGTCCACCGAACGCGGTGAAACGCTCCCCACGCTCTGTAAAGTCTCGCTCACGATCGCCGCGATGTCTTTGAATCCAATGGCGCCCGCAAGAAACGCTTCCACGGCAATCTCATCGGCCGCGTTGAGCGTACACGTCGCCGAGCCGCCTTCCTCCTGCGCCTCGTAGGCCAGCTTCAGAAGCGGGAACTTCTCATAATCCGGGGGGTCGAACGTCCACTGCGATGCTGCGGTCCAATCAAGACGGGGTACCGGGGCATCCGCTCGCTCCGGGTAAGTGAGCGCGTATTGAATCGGCATGCGCATATCGGTCGCCGAAACTTGGGCGATGACGCTGCCATCGGTGTATTCCACCATGGCATGCACTTTAGATTGCGGATGAACCACCACTTCTATCTCTTTCGGCGCGAGATCGAAAAGCCAACAGGCTTCGATGACCTCAAATCCCTTGTTCATTAGGGTTGCCGAATCGATCGTAATCCGCTGGCCCATCTTCCATGTTGGATGATTCAAAGCCTGCTGTGGAGTCACGTCGTTCAGCAAATGCGCCGGAGTTTCCCGGAAAGGTCCACCGGAGGCCGTCAGAATCAGCTTGGCTACCTCGTCACGGCGTCCCGCCCGGAAACATTGGTGAGCCCCATTGTGTTCGCTATCAACCGGTAGCAGCTCGGCGCCCGAGGCGCGCATCGCTTGCGTCACCAACTGTCCGCCCGCGACAAGAACTTCTTTGTTTGCAAGGCCGATCCGCTTGCCCAGTCGAGTCGCTTCATAAGTCGCTTCAAGCCCTTCCACCCCCACGATGGCCGACATCACGAATCCGGCTTCCGGAGCCACTGCGGCGGCGACGCGTGCGGCGGAACCTGCAGCCAGTTCCGGCTCCCTAATTCCACGCGCGCGGAGAATGGACCGCAGGGCCTCCAGCGCCGGTTCGTCAGCGACGATGGCCACCTGGGGCTTGAATTCCGCGATCTGGTCGGCCAGCAATTCCGTGTTGCGTCCTGCCACCAGCGCGAAGATCCCGAAACGCTCCGGCCAGCGCCGCACAACGTCCAAGGTACTGGTTCCAATGGAGCCGGTCGAACCGAGAAGCGTGAGGTAAGTCACTCGTCTCCGATCATAACACTTCTATGGGAGGCCTTACGTCGCTCCTGAGAACCCTCATTACTGCGATCTTGGTGGTCCGGGCGGGTTGGAATCTTGTAGACTCTTTTTTGGTTTTTAGGGGCGCCGGGGAGGTGCTTCAGGGGTCTTTAGTGAGGTTAGTCTCGCTTTGGTGGGAGTTTCCTCCCCGGCTTGATTCCAATATTAGTATATCGTCCGGAGAAAAGCAACAATTTTCTGAAACTGGAAGACGAAGTTTTTTTAATGGACCCCCAACGAAACGTTTATACCATTGATATAAAAGCAGTACTTTTGGCGTATGTCTATCGTTTGAAAGGCTGCTTAGCCCACCTGTTGCGCCACCTCTTTCTCCCGAATATGGAATTTGTGTTACAGGCCTTGTTCACTTCTTAACTTCGACCCCAGCCCATTCCTCCAATGTTCTGATGGTGGAGCAAATATCGTCATCGCCCCATCCTTTCGCGATGGCGACCCGCAACATTTGTTGTGTGACGGCGGTGACAGGCAATGGCAGGTTGCTGGCTTGCGCCGATTCAAGGGCGAGCCCAATGTCCTTATGCAGCCATTTGGTCGAGAACGCGGTTCCAAAGTTCCGGGAGAGGATAAAGGGCGCCTTGAACGTGATGAAGCTGCTTTTTGCCGCGCTGTTGTCCAGAATGTCCAGCATCAGCTCGGGCGCGATACCGTTCTTGGTAGCCAGTACCATGCCCTCGGCGAAGGCCTCCATCAGATTCCCGAGAATCAGATTCTGGGTCAGCTTGGCGTGCAATCCTTGGCCCGCTGCTCCGCAAAAATAAAAGCGCTTGCCCATAAGTTCTAAATAGGGTTTGGTGCGTTCAAAAGCCTCCTGCGAGCCGCCAATCATGAAGGTGAGCGTCCCGCCCTCGGCGCCTCCCGTGGATCCGGTGCACGGCGCATCCAGAAACTCGACTCCCTTGGCTGTGAATGCGGCGTGGATCTGCTTGCTGACCGCCGGCGAAATGGTGCTGCAATCGGCCGTGACGCTCCCGGGCCGCGCTCCTTCCAGAATTCCGTTCGGCCCCAGTGCGACCGTGCGCGCCATTTCTGAATCGCCCACACAATAAAAAAGGAAGTCGGCGCGCTCCGCTACCTCGCGCGGCGTCTTGCACGCGACGCCTTTTCCTCCGCGGGCGAGTTCCAGCGCTTTGGTCTTCGAGTGCGTCCACAGCGCGACGTCGTGTCCCGCCTTCAAAAGATGCCGGGCCATCCGCGACCCCATGATGCCTAATCCGAGAAAACCAAGTTGTGCCATGGGAGCCATCTTAGCTCATGAGAGAATTGAAAAAGTGAAAACGGACCTCCCGCTTCGCTCCATGTGTAAATGACCCGTCCCAAGATCCTCATCACTAAGCGCGTGTTTCCGGAAACCATCGCGTTGCTGGAGCCGCATGCGGAGATCGACTACGTCGCCACCGACGAAGGCCTGACGCCGGAGGATCTCATCGCGCGCGCCCGCGGCAAGCAAGTCATCTTAAGTCAGATCACCGACCGGCTTTCGCGCGAAGTGATCGCGCGCCTGGAAGATGTCCGGATGATCGCTCAGATCGCCGTAGGCTTCGACAATATCGACGTCGCGGCGGCCAGCGAGGCCGGGATTCTGGTCAGCAACACTCCGGGCGTCCTCACCGATACGACGGCGGATTTGGCGTTTGCGCTCATGCTCGCGGCAGCGCGCCGCATCGCCGAGGGACACGATTTTATCCACGCCGGGAAGTGGAAGCGCTGGACCATCGACTTGATGATCGGCCGCGATATCCACCACCGCACGCTGGGGATTCTCGGTATGGGACGCATCGGACAGGCCGTGGCGCGCAGGGGATTGGGATTTTCCATGCGCGTGCTGTATCACAATCGCACGCGGCTCGCGCCGGAACTCGAACGCGAGCTCAACGCCGAACATGTGACAATACAGCGTCTACTGACCGAATCCGACTTCATCAGTATCCACGTGCCCTTGAGCGACCTGACCCGCCATCTGATCGGCGAACGCGAGCTGCGGATGATGAAGTCCGAGGCGATTCTGGTCAATACCGCGCGCGGTCCGATCGTCGACGAGCCAGCGCTCGCGCGCGCCCTGCGCGAGAAATGGATCACGGCAGCCGGCCTCGACGTATTCGAGCGCGAGCCGGAAGTGCATCCGGATCTTCTCGCGTGCCAGAACGCGGTGCTTGCCCCTCACGTCGGCTCTGCATCGGTGGCGACGCGGACGAAGATGACGGTGATGGCCTCAGAAAACGCGCTAGCGGCTCTGGCGGGGCAGCGCCCGCCGAATCTCATCAACTCCGCGAGCTGGGAGACGAGCCCCTTCCGGCGAGCAGTCGAAGAATAAGAAGGTCCGAGGGCTGGAACGTAGTGACGGGGACGTTGTTCAAATCCTCATCGCGCTCCACGACATGACTGCGAATCAAGGACCGCAATTGGTCGACGGAGAAGCCCAATTCCTCGGCCGCTTCGACTTCGGAATATTGAGATTTTGCTAAACGGGTGACGGGCATTTCTCTTGCATTGTGGCCCAGCCGCACCCCCCGCCCAATCGGGCAGAGTGCTTAATCTCGACTACGGTATCGCCTGACGTACTTACGTACTACGCGTGCACGTCCGGGACCGCGGCGAAAGCGTCCCTGCAAATGCAGGAGTTCATACGCTTTGCATGGACTAAGCCGCCTTAGGAGCCTCGAAAAAGGGGCCACGCGAGCGCGTCCCTCTGCGTGATCGCTCAGAACCTAGCGAAGTTCCATCATCATTCCTGCAATGTTGCCGGCCGATGGGCCCGCGCCCCAGTTGAATTCCTTCACCAGCGCCTGCTGAATTTCCTGTTCCGTCTTCTTTTCGCGCACCATCGCGTGGACCCTCTGCATGATCGTGCCGAACTTCTCCCGCATCTCTGCTAAACGCTGCTTGCTGATCATGGGTCCGTGGCCGGGAATTACGTTGTCAAAATCCATCTTGAGAATCTGATCGATTGAAATCGTCCAGTCGGTCCAGCTTCCGCCATCGGCATAGCTGACGATCATGGGGATCGTATCGGCGGTCGTGAGCAGATCGCCCAGCACGATCGTGCGCTCGGCCGGCAAATAGACCGCCGTATCGCCGCGCGTGTGGCCGCGGAACTGGCGCAGTTCGGCACGCTTGCCGCCCAGCGTCAACTCAGCCTGGCCGATATAGCCGAAATCGGGAATATATTTCTCGCCGGCGCGCACCATATTCCCGCGATCGGCCGCCGAAATCACCACCGAGGCTCCCATGGCCGCGAGCTTCGCCGCGCCTCCCGTATGATCGCCGTGATTGTGCGTCAAAATGACATATTTGATGGGCTTGTCGGTGACCGATTTGAGCTTTGCGATCAGATCGTCATGCTCGCGGTCGCTCTTGCTGTCGATCAGGATCACGCCGGCGTCGGTGACGTAAGCAGTGGCATTCCCTCCGTAGGCGATCAGGTCGCCCATGGTGTTGGCCTGGTTCTGGACGATGAACAGATCATCCTTGACCTTCACAATATTCGGCGGCGGACCGGGCGCCGGCGGAGCTTGCTGAGCGAAGGCAGACGCCGTCAGAATTGAAAAGATAGCTGGCAGAACGAAAAATCGGGAAGAAACCGGGTGCATGCGCGGTACTATAGCAGAGCCTAAACGTTCGCGCAATTGAGAATGTAGAAAGAGGGCGCGGCACCCGTGCGCCTCCGGAGGAGATGTCGTGAACCAGGAAATGTATGAAAAGGGCCTCAAAACGCGCCGCGAGGTGCTAGGCGACCCGTACGTCGATAAGGCTCTCAATACAGCAGACGATTTCAACCGCCCCATGCAGGAACTGATGACGCAGTACTGCTGGGGCGAAGTGTGGGGACGGCCGGGGTTGGAGCGCAAAACGCGGAGCATCATTAATCTCGCGATGATCGCGGCGCTCAACCGCCCGCATGAGTTTAAAGCTCACGTGCGCGGCGCGCTCACGAATGGCGTGTCGAAGGACGAGATCCGTGAAGTCCTGCTCCAAGTGATGATCTATTGTGGCGCGCCCGCGGGCGTCGATAGCTTCCGGATGGCCCGCGAGGCTTTCGAAGAGTTGGGCGTCTGACGCAAGCAGGGTGTTGACGTGGCGCACGCGCTCTCGCGTGCCGCGTCGCCACTCATGGCGACGCCTTCCCCAAGGAAGAGTCGGCCCGCGCCACAGCGTCTGTTTATCCGCGCTCCTGTTATGATGACCAAGCGCATGCAGCCCTCACCGACGTTAGCCCGGCAAACGTCCACCTCCGAAGGACGCATCGCGCGCTGCGGCCTCGCGCTCGCGGATTGGAGCGAGCATTGGTTCCCCGAGCCTTTCATCTTCGCGCTGGTCGGCGTGGTGGTCGTGTTTTTGATCGGCTTGGGCTCAGGCGAAAAACCCGCCGATCTGGCGTTTCAGGCGGGGAAAAACTTCTGGTCCTTCGTGCCCTTCACCATGCAGATGGTGATGGTGATCATTGGTGGCTACATCGTGGCGATGTCTCCGCTGGTGCGCCGGGCGATCCACAGACTGGCGGGCATTCCCCAAACGCCGCGCGCCGCGATCGCCATGGTGGCGTTCTGCGCAACACTCACATCACTCATCTCCTGGGGCCTTAGTCCGATCTTCTGCTGTTTCCTGGTCCGCGAAATGACGGGCCGCATCAAGGGTCTGGATTATCGCGCGGCGGGCGCGGCGGCGTACCTGGGCGCGGGATCGGTGTGGGCGATGGGATTGTCTTCATCGGCGGCGATGCTGATGGCCACGAAATCGTCGATGCCGCCGGCGCTATTCGCGATCAGCGGCCTGATCCCTCTGACGCAAACATTACTGCTCTGGCAGAGCCTGCTCGCGACCGCTGTCATCGTTATTACTTCGACCACAATTGCGTACCTCTCCGCGCCGTCGGCCCAGCACGCACGAACCATCGAGCATTTCGGAATTCAATTCGCGCCCGATCAACCGCCGGTCGAGGTGCGAACGAAGCCGGGAGAGTGGTTCGAATTCAGTCCGATTCTGACGATCTGCGTGGCCGCGATTTCTGTTTGGTACCTCGCCGACGTCTTTCGCACGTCGCCGCAGGGGGCGCTGGCGGCGCTCGATCTCAATACCTATAACTTGATCTTCCTGACAGCGGGCCTGCTGCTGCACTGGCGCCCGCGCCGCTTTCTGAAGGCCGTCGGCGATTCGATTCCCGCAGTGGGCGGAGTGCTAATTCAGTTTCCGTTCTACGCGATGATTTTCGGGATGATCGTCGGCACCGGGCTTTCCGCAAAGCTCGCGGGGCTTTTTATTTCGATCAGTACACATCAAACGTTCGGGCTGTTCGCGGGAATTTATTCGGCTGTGCTGGGATTCTTCGTTCCCTCGGGCGGCACTAAGTGGATCATTGAGGCGCCTTACGTGCTTCAGGCCGCCATCGCGCACCACGTCCACCTGGGCTGGGTCGTGCAGATTTACAATTTGGCCGAGGCGCTTCCCAATCTGATCAATCCGTTCTGGATGCTCCCGCTTCTGGGGATTCTGAAGTTGCGCGCGCGCGATCTGATCGGCTATACGATGCTGCAGTTCATCGTGAATGTCCCGATCGTGCTGTTCCTGTGCTGGCTGTTCGCGCGAAGCATCCCCTATATTCCTCCGATGAAATAGCGCATGCGCATCCTGCATATCGACACCGGCATGGTGATGCGCGGCGGACAGGAACTGCTCCTGATGACGGCGCGCGGGCTGCGTGCCAGAGGCCATGAGCAGACGATCGCCTGTCCGCCGGGGAGCCCTCTTGAAAACATGGCGACCGCCGAAGGCTTTTCGGTGCTGCCGATCGGACGTTCGTATCTGAAGGCCGCGCGGACGATTCGTCACCTGCTGCGCACGCTACCGCACGATATCGTCTCGGCACATGACGCTCGCGCGCAGACGGTCTCGTTTCTCGCGACACTTGGACTGCGCGTGATTCGCGTCGCCAACCGGCTGGTGGTCTTCGAACCGCGTAACCTGTTCACGCATCGCTTGAAGTACAAATACACGTGCGACGTGGTAGTGGCTCTTTCGAGTGCCGTGAAAGAAACGCTGGTTCGCAACGGTATTCCAGCCGGTCACATCGAAGTCATCACCGGAGGCATCGATTTCCCGGAGCAACTCGCCGGCGAAGGTGCGCGGGAACGCATGCGCGCGCGATGGGGATTGGCCGCGGACGATTTCGTGATCGGCCACGTCGCGGCGTTCACCTCCGAAAAAGGGCAGTTGGACGCTCTCGACGCGCTGCTCGCGCTGTTGCCGAAGCATCCGAAGATGAGGATGCTCCTCGCGGGCGACGGTCCTCTCCGCGAAGACCCGCGCACGCAAGAGAAACTTCGGAAACTAAACGGTGCGGCGCAACTTCCTGGATATTTAAAACCGGACGCCGAATTCTACGCAGGGCTCGATCTCTTTCTGGTGAACTCGACAGCCGAGGCGCTGGGACTCTCGGCGCTCTACGCGATGGCGCACGAGGTGCCGGTGATCGCCTCAAACGTCGGCGGCCTGCCCGAAGTAGTGGGCGATACGGGATGGCTCATTCCTCCGAGCGACCCTGCCGCTCTCGCCGCCGCTATTGAAAAAGCCATCGAGGAAGCGTCTTCCGATCCCTTGGCGTTGCGCGAACGGGGCAAACGGGCGCGCGAACATGCGCGCGGATTTTCCACGCAGGTCACGGCGCAGCGCACCGAAGCCTTGTATCATCAAATCTTGCACGCTCGAAAGCTCCCTTAAACTCACACTGATGCTCCATTCCCTGGTTACGGGCGGCGCCGGTTTCATCGGCAGCCATCTCTGCGAACGCTTGCTCCACGAAGGCCATCGCGTTACCGCCGTCGACGATTTCTCGACGGGCAGCCGCGATAACGTCGCACACCTTGCCGCGAACGACCGCTTCGAACTGATCGAGGGCACGGTGCTCGATGAAACGCTGATGCAGCGGACCATCGCGCGCGCGGATCGTGTATTTCATCTGGCAAGCGCCGTGGGCGTGCGCCTGATCATGGAGCAGCCGGTGAAAACCATCGAGACGATTTTCAACGGCAGCGATGTGGTGCTGCGCCACTGCGCGGCGTACCGGAAGCGCGTGGTCATCACGTCGACCAGCGAAGTCTATGGCAAGGGCGTGGCGATTCCCTTTCGCGAAGACGATGACACGCTTTCCGGCGCCACGTCCAAACATCGTTGGGCGTATGCGTGCGCCAAGGCGCTCGACGAATTCCTGGCGCTGGCGCATTGGAAGGAATCGCGGCTGCCGGTGGCCGTCGTGCGTTTGTTCAACACGGTGGGGCCGCGGCAAACAGGCCAATACGGGATGGTCGTCCCGCGCTTCGTCGCTGCGGCCATCCGCAATGAGCCGCTCGTGGTTTACGGCGATGGCCGGCAGACGCGCTGCTTCGCGCACGTGCTGGACGTGGTCGAAGGGCTCTCGCGCATCCTCGAAAACGACGCCTGTTTCGGCAAGGTCATCAACCTGGGCACGGACGAGGAGATCACGATCAACGAGCTCGCCGCCAGGATCATTGAGGTGACGGGCAGCCATAGTGTGATCGAACATGTGCCCTATGAGGCCGTCTATGGCGACGGTTTCGAGGACATGCTGCGGCGCGTGCCGTCGCTCGAACGCGCGCGCGAGCTGATCGGTTACCGGCCGCAAAAAGATTTACGTTCGATTATCCTGGACGTCGCGCAATCGTTACGACCTGCCGGCAATTCCTAGAATTCCGGCCGGCGTCCCGCTGACGATGCCCTCGAAATCGGAGGCGGAGAGGCCCTTCGTCTTGCGGATGTTGCCGACGGGGTCCTGCTCGCCGAACGGATAATCGGTGCCGAACAGAACCCGATCGGCGCCCACGCGCGCGATCAGCGCTTCGAGAACGCTGGGTGCGTACACGCAGCTGTCGTAATACATGCAGCGCGCATACTCGCTGGGGACGCGCTTGATGTTCTGCATGCTGACGGGATGCGCCGTGGCGTTGCGATCCAGGCGTCCCATGTAATGGGGCAGGTAGCCGCCTCCGTGCACGATCACGACCTTGACCTCTGGGAACGTTTCGAAAATCCCTTCGTAGATCAGAGACGCCATCACCAGCGTTTCTTCAATCGGCTGGCCGACGCCGTTCCACAAAGCGAACTTTTGAAATTTCGGATCGGTGACGCCGTGCGGATGAATCAGAATGGTGACGCCGAGATCGCGCGCGGCCTCCCAAAAGGGCCGCATTTTCGGGTCGCCGAGGTACACGCCGCCGATGTTCGAGGAGACATTCGCGACCTTGAGCTTGAGGTGCGAGACCGCATAGTCCATCTCTTTCAGTGCGACCTCGACGTCCTGCAGGGGAATCGTGAAGGATCCGGCGAAGCGCTTCGGATAGCGCTCCACCCACGCGGCGATGCCTTCATTCGCGCGGCGGTCCAGTTCGGCGGCGAGGGCGGGCTCTGCCCACCAGGTGCTCTGCACAACCGTGGCGGTCGAAAGGAGACCGATATCGATACCCTTGGCGTCCATATCGCGAATTTGCACTTCGGGATCGAGCATGCCGCCGAACATCCGCCACGCGGGCGAGTTCTTATCGGGCAGGGGCATGGGATTCGCGCCGAAATTCGTCGAGACGCTGTACTTCACGGTCTGGCGAAAAACTTCGGGATGCAATACGTGGGCGTGGAAATCAATCACCGGTGCGACGCGGTCTTCGGAAGAAGTTTTGGAATCGGTCACGTGGGAGTCGGGCATGCAACTATTGACGATACCGCAGAAAGGCAGCGTGGAAGAGGCGCGCACACTTGCAATTCGAGTCACGCATCGTTGTGCTACGCTAACTCCTACCACCCATCTAATTGCATGAAGTTTAGGAGAGAAATATGAAGCTATTCAGAGTAATCTTCGGCGCCTCAGCCCTGCTGGCTCTGAGTGCGCCTCTCGTTTTGGCGCAGGGAGGCGACAAAAAGGGTCCGCCGCCGCCGATGTCGTTCTTCGTCACCAGCACGTCGAAGGGCGATGGTGCAAACTACGGTGGAATCGCTGGCGCGGATCAGTATTGCCAGATGAAAGCGGCATCCGTCGGAGCGGCCGGCACGTGGCACGCTTATATGAGCACGCAAGGTCCGGGCGCGGTGAACGCGCGCGACCGCATCGGAAACGGGCCATGGTACAACGCCAAGGGCCAGCGCATCGCGCAGAATCTTTCCGATCTGCACGGCGATACGCTGGAGCAGGCGCGCGTCGGCAACACCCTGAGCAAGGCCACCGTGCTCGACGAAAAAGGCAATCCGATTAAAGGCTTCGGCGATATGCCGAACCAGCACGACATCCTGACCGGTTCGCAGCCCGATGGCCGCGCTTATACTGACGGCACCGACCACACCTGCAATAACTGGACCAGCGACAGCATGGGCACGGCACAATTGGGCCACTTCGATCGCACGGGCGGTCCGAACACGTCCTGGAACTCGGCTCATCCGAGCGCGGGCTGCAGCCAGGACAACCTGGTCCGCACGGGCGGCGCGGGACTGCTGTACTGCTTTAAGATCGATCAATAGAAATCGAATCGGTGGTGGAAATAAGGGGCGCTGCTGAAATCGCGGCGCCCTTTCTGTTTTTGGGACAGGGGCCGACGTGGCGCGGGCCGCCAGGCCTGCAGCGTCGGCAGTCGTGCCGACGTTTGCCGAAAGGCCGAGACGCCCGATATTCCGGGTCCTTCGGAACTCTCGGCCCAGCAGGCCTAGCGGCCCGCGCCACGAGCTCATGGGGTATCATCAGAAACCGGGAACAAATCATGGTGAATCTTCAAACTCGTTTTGAGCGGTTGGCGACGTCATCGGCCCTGCTCCTTATGTCGCTGTTCGCGCTACTGGCCGCGCCGCGCGCGGCTGCACAGAAGCCTCCGGAGCCCGTAAAATCGCTGCGACTCTACATCTTCGACTGCGGGACGCTCGATATGCCCGACACCGGACGCTACAACTTCAAGCGCGAAGAACTGGCGACGAACCTCATGTCCGATGCCTGTTTCCTCATCGTGCATCCGCGCGGAACGCTAATGTGGGACACCGGCGTCGTACCCGATGGCGATTTCAAGGGAGACGGCAAGCCTGTCAAAATCAACTATGCGACCGCGACCCGGCCTCTGCTCCCGCAAATGGCAGCCGTTGGCTACACGACAAAGGACATCACCTACGTCGCGTTTTCCCACTTCCACTACGATCACGTCGCCAACGGAAACGCTTTCGCTGGCTCCACGTGGCTGGTGCGGCAGAAGGAACGCGACATCATGTTCGCCGAGCCGCCCTCCGACCGCACGGTGCCCGCCAACTATGCGGCATTGAAGAACGCCAAGACGGTGATCGTGAAAGCCGACGAGTACGACGTGTTCGGCGACGGCACGGTGATCATGAAATCCGCGCCGGGTCATTCGCCGGATCACCAGGTCCTGCTTCTGAAGCTGGCGAAAACCGGTCCCGTGCTACTCAGCGGCGATCTGTGGCATTACCCGGAAGAGCGCAAGTTCGATCGCTATCCCAACACCGAGTTTGACCGCGAACAGACCAAAGCATCACGCGCGGTGATCGAGGCTTATCTGAAAAAGACCGGCGCGCAATTGTGGATTCAGCACGATTACACGGCGAATCAGAAGCTTAAGAAGGCTCCGGAGTTTTATGAGTAAAGGAAGTCGCTATTTGAGGTTTGATGGCAGCAGCGACTGAAAAACCCGTCTAGTGTCGGCTGCTGAGTATAGCCTGTCGATTGCGCCCGACTCGACGTCAATGACAGCGCTTCGAAAAGTGCCTTGGTTGCCACACGACTGATGTACAGTTGATTGGATTAAAACGAAGAGTTTTGAGGATGCGGAATCCCAGCCCATGCCCCACACATTCGGGTCGACCGATTGAGGGCTGCAGCGAATCGCGTTTCGGAAGGCCTTCGCTAGGGCGGCGTTAACGTCCGCCAAGCGCCTGATCGTGTTGTCCTGAAGCTCGAATACGTCGATCGTCCAGCCGTCGGTTCCAGATCCGTGGCCGTTGTTGACGAAAAGATGCTGGGAGTCTGGGGACCACGAGACTTCGGTTGGAGGATCGAGCGGGTCCATCCCACTTGGCAAGGCGACGAATTGCCCGTCGACTTGAAGGCGAATGCGCCCAATGGCCGAAATAATGAGTTGCTTGCGTGAATCCGGAGCCGAAATCGTTTCTTCGCTGACAGATTCGCCAAGACATACATCTCGCAACTGAGGGCTTCTGCCGGGCTTGCCGTCACTCCTGCATGCGCCCAGCAAAGTTGGGTGAAACCCAATCCAACAGGTCGCCACAATCAGCATGTTTCCAAGACTCGAAGGCATTTTCTTTGGTTTGCGCGAACACTACTCGCCGTCCTCGACGCAATTATCCTGCGCGATCTCCGTCGCCGACCGCTCGTAATAGCGCGTGTACGTATACGGCTTGGCGAGCGCCTTGGGATCTTCGGCAGTGACTTTGTACTCGAGATATTTGCCGCCTAAAATCGGACGGATGCGTTCGACCAGGTGCAACGCCTCGCTATGTTGCGCGCCCAATTCATTCAGCCATGTTTCCGTGTTGAAGCTATTGGTGTCCACCACCAGCGTGTCGCCTTCCCATTTGCCGACCGAGTCGCCCATCCACAGAGGACCCAGATCCGTCCGATGCCCCCGATTCATATAAATGGTGCGCATCACCCCACGCGAAAGATCCTCGAAGAGCATGACGACCGTACCTGTGCTGGTCGGGATCAGTTCGATCTTATTTCCTTCGCGAGCCATCATGCGAAAAGGACCAACCGGCTGGCAATGGCGCCCGGGATCGTCCTTCACGTTGACGCTCTTCATCTGTTCCTTGGCCGCTGGCAGCAGTGAAACGTCGGAAGGCGCGCCGATATTCTTCAATCCGCCGGCGATGACCGTCTTGCTGGAAACGATCTGATACACGCCGGTAAGATCCGGCGGATTCGCGGAGGCTTTCGTCTGCGCCACTGCAAAAGGCATGACTGCCGCCGCGAGCGTCGGCATCGCAAATCGAAAAAGATTCCGCATGGAGCTACTTCACCTCGCGGGCGCGATCCAACTGAGGCTTCAGGGCCTTGTTCCGCCAATCTTTCCAGATCTGGATCTCGTCTCCGCAGATGTTTTCCGTGACTTCGTCTTTCTGCTTCTTGTAATACCGCGTGTACGTGTAAGCCGAGGTCAGCGCGTGGCGATCTTCCACCACGCTGACAATTTCGATGAACGCTCCATCCGCCACGCTGCGGATGCGTTCGATCAGGTGCGTCTCTTCGGTATGCGGCTCCATGGCGGACATCAACCAGGATTTGTCGTTGAAGCCGATGGTATCGACGACCAGCGTGTCGCCTTCCCACTTGCCGATAGCATCGCCGTTCCACGTCGGCAGAAGATTGCGTGGATGCTCGCGATTGAGATAGATTCGCCGCACGCCCGCCGTGTTGATCTCATGGAAAACCATCGTAATGTGATCTTTCGTAGGCAGCCACAGGAAACGCCCCGCGAAGGGAGGATTGCGAAAAATGCCGTCAGGCAGGCATACCGCGCCGGTATCGTCGGCGTTTCCGTCGGTGACATCCATCTTCGCCTTGGCCCACGGTTGCAGGTGCGCCACGATGGTTTTGTCCAGATCCATGTTGACGGCCTTGAGTCCCGTGCCCATCAGGTCGCGGGCGCGCGCCAGCGTGTAAAATCCGGTCCAATCCTTCGACGGAGCTTCATTCGTCGCTGCCAGCGCGCAACCAGTCACGCCAAGAGCAAGAATTCCGAGGTATATTTTCCGCATGTCCAGTCCTTCACGCGGATGCCGCCGCAACACAGGGTTCGCGGCACGTCACGTCACCATAAACTTAACCACATCGACATCCTAAACTCAACCGCATTTCCTGGAGGGTAGTGGGTCCGTTCCGATAGAAACCCCCATCCACAACCCCGTCATTCCGAGCGGCAGCGAGGAATCTGCTTTTGCTTCGTAACATTGGTAAGAAATAGTAGATCCTTCTCTCGCGCCGCGGGATCGGAATGACGGTCTTGTACGGGGACGCGGGCGCGCCTGCCCCCCAGCACATTACTCTTGAGGAGGATGCCGCGCTCGAGCGCGCACCGCTATGTCCACGCGCCCCCATCCCCGCGATCATCGTCCGCACCTCGCGACGCTCGTCGAGGACTTTCACGCCTACGGGTCCCAGATCGCCGTGGTGAGCCGCGAGGGCGTTCGGCGGCGTTTTCTCACCTATGCGCAACTCGCCGATCTGGCAGGACGGTTCGCGGCTGCACTGGAGGCGCGGGGAATACACAAAGGCGAGCGCGTAGTCCTGTGGGGCGAAAACAGCGGCGCGTGGCTGGCCGCATTTTGGGGATGCGTGCTGCGCGGCGTGATCGTCGTGCCCATCGATTTCTCCGGTCCCACGGCGTTCGCCGAGCGCGTCATTCGCGAAGTATCGCCAAAACTGATCACGGGGGATCGCGAAAAGCTCACGACGCTGGCCGCGCGTGTGCCCTCAATCGAATTCGAGGATTTCGCCACGACACTCCCGGTCGACCCCCTCCTCACTGCCGCCGCCGGGCTCGCCGAAAGCGACGTCTTTCAGATCGTCTTCACGTCCGGAACCACGGGCGATCCGAAAGGCGTAGTCCACACGCACCACAACATCCTCGCCAGTTTTTCGCCGATCGAGCGTGAAATCGGAAAATACTTGAAATACGAGCGGCCGTTCCACCCTCTGCGCCTTCTCGTGACGCCGCCGCTCAGTCACGTGTTCGGGCAATTCATGGGGATCTGGATTCCGGTATTGTTGGCCGCCGAGGCGCATTTCGAATCGCGCTTCGTGGCAGGTGACCTGATCGAGACGATCCATCGCGAGCGGATCTCGGTGCTGGCCGCGGTTCCGCGCGTACTGGAGATTGTGCGCTCGGATTTCGAGTGGCGTTTTCCGAAACTCGCCGGGCGCTTGAGCCAGGCGAAAGACATATCGGCGTTGCGCCGTTGGTGGATATTTCGCGACGTGCATCGGGCCTTGGGCTTGAAGTTCTGGGCCGTGGTCTCGGGCGGCGCAACGCTGAGCGAATCTTTGGAACGATTCTGGAGCGCGCTCGGATTCGTCGTCGTGCAAGGTTATGGCATGACGGAAACAGCGGCGCTCGTGAGCTTGACGCATCCGTTTCATCCCGTACGCGGCGGTTTGGGCGGATACGTAGGAAAAGTTCTTCCCGGCCGCGAGGTGCGTCTCGGCCCGGATGGCGAAGTACTGGTAAGCGGCGAAATTGTTTCGCAGGCCACGTGGGAGGGTGGCAAGTTGCGGCCGCGCGCATCGCCATGGCTCGCGACCGGCGACCTCGCTTCCATCGATGAATCCGGCAACATGCGATTTCGCGGCCGGAAGAAAGATGTCATCGTCAGCGCTTCGGGTCTCAACATTTATCCCGAGGATCTTGAGGCCGCGCTGTTCCGCCAGCCGCAGGTCAAGGCCGCAGCCGTCATCGAATTCGAAGGTCCCAAAGGCGGCGAGCCCATGGTCGCGCTCGTCATGCGAAATAACGGCGATCCCGCCGAAGCCGTTCGCGCGGCGAATGCGGAGCTCGCCGAGTATCAGCAGATTCGCCGTTGGGTCGTTTGGCCGGAGCCCGATCTGCCGCGAGGCCCTACCGGAAAGATTCTGCATCGCGTCGTGTCTGAGGAAATAAGCAATGCGGCGCTGCACAGAGCTCCTGAAAGCGGAGTCGAGGGTCCCGCCGTTCTGCCAAGTACCGGAACGCTTGCGGGGCTGATTGCGAAGATCACGGGAGAGGATGTCGCCGGTGCATCGGATACCGCGCGCCTGTCCGAAGATCTGCACCTCGATAGCCTGGGCCGCGTGGAATTACAGTCCGCTATCGAGACACGCTTCGGCATCTCGCTGAATGACGCCGACTATCAGCAGGTACGAACCTTGGGCGAGCTCAAGCAGCTTCTGGGCCGCCCGATTTCAGATCGTGCCCGCACCGAACCAGCGTCGATGGACGGCGCGCCGCGCCCACAAGACCGGGACACGTTCGAACCATTCATTCAGCCGGAAAACCAGCCGCGCGTCGATCCGCATATTTATCCGGCGTGGCCGTGGTCGCTCCCGGCGTGCGCCGTGCGCTTCGTATTTCAGGAGATGATCGGGAGGCCGCTGGTGTGGCTGCTGGCGAAGCCTCGTGTCGCGCGCGACCTCGTGGCAGAACCGCCTGAACCATTGTTGATCGTCGCCAATCACGTCACCGCCTTCGACGTGCCGTTGATCCTGTTCGCGCTGCCGCGTCGCATGCGCAACCGCGTGGCTGTCGCGATGGCGGCGGAAATGTTGCTCGACTGGCGCAAAGGTCGTAATCAGGGCAATGCCTTCCTCAATTTCGTCGCGCCGCTCCAGTATTGGCTGGTGACGGGTTTGTTCAACGTGTTTCCCCTACCGCGGGCGGGCAACTTCCGGAAGAGCTTTGCGCACGCCGGCCGCGCGATGGACCACGGCTATCACGTGCTCGTGTTTCCGGAGGGCGAGCGCACGCGCGATGGCCAGATGCACGCTTTCCTCGGCGGCTCGGGGATTTTATGGAAGGATTTGCATACGGCCGCGTTGCCTGTGTATCTCGGAGGCCTCGCCGAAATAGCGGTGCAGCAGTTGAGATGGTTCCGATCCGGACGACTTTCGGTGCGGGTCGGAAAGGAGATCCAACCGCCGCGAACCGGCGATCCATCCGAGTTCACGCGGCAGCTCGAAAAGGCGGTCCGCGCCTTGGGAGAACCGTAGAAATATGGCAGCGCGCTCGAAACGAATAGCGCCCTGATTTGACGTGGCACGGGCCGCCAGGCCTGCAGCGTCGGCAGTCATGCCGACGTTTCCGCCCGGCGCTGGACTCGCAGCGCAAAACCGAGATGCCCGGCTGCGGGTCCTTCGGAACTCTCGGCTCTGCGGGCCTCGCGGCCTACCCCACGTGTTACCCGAACAAATCTGTCAGCTTCAGCGCCCGCATGTCCGGAACATACAGATCCGGTTTTTGACCCACCAGTTCCTGCTGATCGACAATGCCGGTGCCGACCGCGATGGCGCGAATACCATTGGCGCGTGCGGCGCGAACGTCATTGGGATGATCGCCGATCAGAACGACGGGGCTATTCCGGCCGATCCATCCCTCGCGCCGTGCGTGGGCCACGGCAATGCGGACAAGCTCGGCTCGATCGCGCGCGAGTTCGGCGAACGCGCCGAACCGAAAGTAATGACGCAGACCCGCGCGCTCCATCTTGGTCCATCCGATGCGCGTCAGGTTGCCGGTAACGAGCGCCGCGGGAACGCCGCGCCGGAAAAGTTTGTACAACAGCAGGCGTGCGCCGGGACACACTTTGCGCCGCAGGTCGGGGCACGTGCGGACGTAAATGCGCTGGGCTTCTTTCACAATTCCGGGCATCGCGCGGCGGATGGCGGCTTGGGACGCTCCCGCGGAGCGCAGCATCGCACTCGCAATGTCGCGGTCGAGCATCCCGGCGACCGGGATTCCGTCGATCCTGGTGGCGATGCCGGAAGCGCGCCGTACCGCCTCCACCAGCGCGTTTCGATGATGCGGACCCGCGCGCCGCAGCAGCGTTCCGTCAATATCGAACAGCACAAGGCCGGGGAGCGCACGACTCGTGGATAAAAATCGCGGAGCCATTCTCTTTCACGATAGCGCCACTGCTAAAATGACAAGAGCATGCAGGTTTTGCAGTCCGGGCCGCACAAATGGTTATTGCTGGAGCTGGATCGCGAGTTCATCGAGAACATCGCGAAGCAGGCCGGCTTTGAACTGAAATTCGAGGAGCATTCGCGGCGCGTCGTCCTCGATCTCAACGCCGATACACGCCAAGTTCCTCTGCTGCTGTTCGACGCCGCCGATCCGGCCAACCTCGGATGGTTTTCGCGCTGCCAATTCTACGTGGACGGCTCGTCGGGCGCGGTGCTGCAGACCCCTATCCAGATCGCCAACCAGCGCGATCGCCAAGGGAAAGCTCTGCCCAATTCCGTGCGCCTGCAGATCAATAAGGAACTGCCCGCTTCTTTCCGCATGCCGAATAAAGCGGCTGTCACCGAGCAGGTGGTGTACTCCGTGCTGTACAATTTCCTGAACGCGTTAATCAACACCGGCGTCGGCGTGTGCGGCGGAACCGTGGTGCAGCCTCTTGCCGGCCGCATCGGCCCACAGGGAAGCCGCAACTGACGCTTCGCGGTTCACGAGGACGAAATATTTCATGGCGACATTGGGACTAGTGGAATACCGGGACGCGACTCCTGAAGCGCGCGCCGTTTACGACGACATCATGGCCACGCGCCGGACGGATTGGATCAATAATTTCTGGAAGGCGCTCGCGCACGATCCGGCCATGCTCCGCCGCACCTGGGAATCCATCAAACAGATCATGGCGCCCGGTGCTCTCGACGCGCTCACCAAGGAAATGATTTATCTCGCGGTTTCGGCCAGCAATCAGTGCCCTTATTGCATCGCTTCGCATACCGCGGCGGCGCGCAAGGCGGGCATGACGGACGCCCAGTTCGCCGAACTGATGGCCGTGGTCGGCATGGCCAACGAGACCAACCGTCTGGTGAGCGGCTATCAGGTGGAAATCGACGAGCGCTTCCGCACATAAAAGGAAAAATCCTCTCAAATGCCCAAAGTTACTTACATCGCCCACACCGGCGAGTCCCAGACCATCGACGTGCCCGCGGGCTATTCGGTGATGGAAGGCGCCGTGCGCAACGGCATCGAAGGAATCGTCGCGGAATGCGGCGGCGCGTGCATGTGCGCCACCTGTCATGTGTATGTCGACGAGGCGTTTCTCGATCTATTGCCGCCCATCGGCGAGGAGCAGGAGGAAATGCTCAACGCCACCGCGGCCGAACGCAAGCCGAATAGCCGCCTGAGCTGCCAGATCCCCGTCATTCCCGAACTGGATGGGCTGATCGTGCGTATGCCGGATCGGCAGACGTAGCCTCCGGACGCGGTGCCTTGAGGACAGGATGGCGGCGGGCGTAGTCATCATCGGCGGCGGACAGGCAGGCGCGGAAGCGGCCTCCGCGCTGCGTGTGCTCGGCTACGACGCTCCCATTCTTTTGATCGGCGACGAACGGCAGCCGCCGTATCAGCGGCCTCCCCTGTCGAAGGACTACCTTTTCGGCAAGCTCGATGCCGCCCGGCTTCCGCTGCGCGCCGAAGCGTACTACGACAAGCAGAAGATCGGCCTGCTGATGGGCCAGCGCGTCATCACCATCGATCCTCATGTGAAGCGCCTGCGTCTGAAATCGGGCGCTGTGATTCCTTACGATCATTTGATTCTGGCGGTCGGCGCCCGCAATCGTCCGCTGCTCGTGAAAGGCGCCCAACGCGTCTTGTATCTGCGCACGCTGGACGAGGCCGATGCGATCCGCGAGCGTTTGGCCGCCGCCCAAAGCGTGGCCGTGATCGGCGGAGGATTCATCGGACTGGAACTGGCCGCCGCCGCGAGAAAGCATGGGAAGCAGGTGACCGTTATCGAAGCCGGGCCGCGTCTGATGGCGCGCGCCGTCCCCCCGCTCCTCTCGAATTTCTTTCTCGAAGTGCATCGCGGCGAAGGCGTCGAAATCCTTCCCGGCGCTTCCGTGGAGGAGATCGAGCCCGATGCGGTAAGGCTCGCCGACGGGAGCCGGCGCCCGGCGGACCTGGTGCTGGCCGGCATCGGCGTGATTCCGAACACCGAGCTGGCCGACGACGCCGGACTCGCCATCGCCAACGGAATCTCGGTGGACCAGTTCCTGCGCACTGCGGATCCCGACATTTTTGCCATCGGCGATTGCGCGGAGTATCCGAATATTTTTTCCCGCGCGGGGACAGGGGCGGGGGAGCGGGTCCGCCTCGAATCCGTGCAGAATGCCGTGGATCAGGCCAAGTGCGTCGCCCGCCAGATCGTGGGGCAGCGCGCGCCGTATCGCGATGCGCCCTGGTTCTGGACCGACCAATTCGATATTCGTTTTCAGATGGCCGGTCTGTCGAGCGGCCATGATCGCTCGGTCGTGCGCGGTGACATCGAAAGCCGCAAGTTTTCGGTGTTCTACTTCAAGCAGGGGCGATTCCTGGCCGCGGATTCCGTGAATCGTTTCGGAGATCACATCGCAGTACGGAAATTGCTGGCCGCGGGAACGCAAGTGACGCCGGAGCAGGCTGTGGATGAGTCGTTCGACTTAAAACGCGTGGTGGACACAACGGCAGCCGGCGGAATTTCGGTCTAACTTTGCGGGGGGCGGCCCTGCTTGCCGGTGGCTGCGGGCGCCGGCGCAGGCGATCCCTGGAGCGCGCCGCTGCCGATGCCGCCCTCCGTCCCGCCATTGCCGCCATTTCCCTGCATCAGCACTTTGCTTCCGGGAGCCAGCCGGAGCTGCCCCTCGGTCACCACAATTTCACCCTCGCGAAGGCCCTTGTCGATCACCAGAATGTCGTTCACTCGGATACCCGCCGTTACGGGACGCATCTCCACGGTCATATCGTCTTTTACGATGTAAATGTACGTCCCATCCTGCCCGGTCTGGAGCGCGGCCGTTGGAACTACCAATGCATTCGGCTGCAAGGTGAGCCGCATCGAAACGTTCACGAACTCGCCCGGCCATAGCTTCCGGTCCGCATTCTGGAAAGTGCCCTTCAGCTTGATGGTTCCGGTGGTGGCGTCCACGTTATTGTCGATAAACGTGAGCTCGCCGCGCTCGCCCTCGCCGCTCTCATCCTGGGACTTGGCCTCCACCGGGAGCTTGTTGCCGGCGCCCATGAAGCGCCGGATTTCCGGCAGGCGCGGTTCGGGCACCGAAAAGGTGACGTAAATGGGCGCGACCTGGGCGAGGCTCATCAGATCGGTTTGATTCGCGTTCACGATGTTGCCGGTCTTCACCGTGATGTTGCCGAGGCGTCCGTCGATGGGAGAAGTAATCGTGGTGAAGCTGAGCTGGAGCTGTATGTTGTCCAGACTTGCCTGGTCGGCCTGAATCTGCGCTTTGGCGCTCTCGATGGCCGCCTGATCGGCCTGCACCGATTGCGTGAGAGAGTCCGCATTCGAGGAGAACCGCTCCCGGTCGTCCTTGGAAACGACTCCTTGCTCAAAAAGACTGACGTAGCGGGCTGCTTGTTCGCGTGCGTACTTTTCGTTGGCGACGTCGCGGGCCAGATTCGCGACCGCCTGTTGCAGCTGCGCGCGATCCTTGGAAAGCTGCGCCTCCGCTTGAGCCACTTGCGCCTGCAAAGGGCGCGGATCGATCTCCACCAGCTTTTGGCCCTCGCGGACGTAATCGCCCTCCTCGATGAAAAGCTTCATCAACTGGCCGTTGACCTGCGGCCGGATGCTGATGGTGTTGTACGCTTCCACGTTGCCCACCGCAATCACGTCCACGGGCACGTCCCTGCGAATCACCCTGGCCGTCACCACAGGAGCCGCGTCGCCGCCCTTCTTGCCCTTTTTCTTGCCCTCGCTTTCGGACGATCCGGACGAACCGCAGCCCGCGAGAAAAAGCGAAGCCAGCGCGAGCGTCAGCAAGCTCCTGGCGGACACGAAGATTTTTCGATATGAAAATGTATAGGATTTCACGCAGAAACCGCATTTAATTGTACCTCTTTGACATTCCGTGAAGGGCGTCCTCCCGTGTTTTCGCATTCCCTCGGAAGCGCTTACAGCCGCGCGCCGTGCGATTCGAGAAACTCCACCATGGCCTGATGGCCGCGAGTCAGGGCCAGGTCAAGGGGAGTTTGCTGATTCTCCGCCCGCACGTTGACGTCGGCGCCGCCTTCCAGCAAGGTCCGCGCCAGTTCCGCGTCGCCATTCTGCGCGGCCGCGTGCAGCGGCGTCCAGCCGCCGTTTTGCCGCGCGTTGGCGCTCGCCCCGCGCTCCAGCAGAAGCCTGGCGACCGTCACCGACCGGCCCGCCACCGCCGCATGCAAAGGCGTGTTCGCCATGGCGTTTGCCGATCGGGCCGAAACCTCCGCGCCTTTGTTCACCAGCGTGCGTGCCGCTCCTTCGCGTCCAAAATGACACGCTAGATGGAGCGCGGTCCACCCATCGGAACTGGTTGCCGATACGAGCGATCGGTTCGCCGCAAGCAGCGCCTCGATCCGCGCCGAATCGCCTTGCATGGCCGCCGCGAAGATGGCGAGACTCGGGTCAGCCTCCACCAGCGCCCGGACCAAAGCATCGGCCTGGGCCGGATCGGCGGAGCGAATCGCGAGGTAAAGCTCCCGCATCAGGCGGCCGGAGCGAACACGTCTTCGGACGCGGCCACTTCCCACGCCAGGTGGTTTAAGTAAAACAGCAGGGCGGCCGGAGGATAAGTCGCTCGGAATTTTTCCCACACGCGCTGCTGCCAACCCTCGGAAAGATGCGCGGCGATGTCGGCGTCCTTGGCGAAAAAGCCGTCTTCGTGAGGCACGCCCAACTCGTCGAGCACCGCCTTGATCATGTCCATGTGTGACACCAGGATGGCCTGCGCAAGTTCCGTCGCGAGGTCCGCGGAATCGGGCTCGTCGAGCCTTGCCCACACGCGCGGCGCCGCCTTGCGCAGCGTCTCGGAATTCAGTTTGTGCAGATGCAGCCGCGTCTTAAACGCGTCGAACAACTGATAGGTGCGAAGTTTGCCGAGCGACACAGTGCGCAGCAGTTGTCCAAAGGTGTCTTCGCCCAGCCGGAGAAAAATATCGGAAAGCTGCATCACGTTCATTGTAACGAACGTTTGCGGGAAGGAACGCCTTCGCCGGGAGGGAAGCCTCCGCGCTGATACAATAAAAGTTTGCGCGCTCACACGGAGGCCGCCTCGTGCGCGCGGTAATCTTCCATGCAGAACATTGCTTCGATGCAAAACATCATCGTTCTCGGTGCGCAGTGGGGTGACGAAGGCAAGGGTAAGGTCGTGGACTTGCTGGCCGAGCGCTTCGACATCGTCGCGCGCTATCAGGGCGGCCACAACGCCGGCCACACCGTCTTTGTCGGGGAAAAGAAGTTCGTTTTGAAGCTGATTCCGAGCGGCATTCTGCGCCCGGGCGTGCAGGCCGTCATCGGCAACGGCGTCGTGGTGGATTTGGGCGCATTGATCGACGAGATGACCACGCTCGAAGCCGCCGGCATCGACGTGCGCCGTCACCTGCGCATCAGCAATCGCGCCCACGTCATCTTCCCGTTCCATCGCCTGGTGGAAAAGATGTCGGAGGCGCGGGAAAACCGCATTCCGATCGGCACTACCTCGCGCGGCATCGGACCTTGCTACGAGGATAAGACCGGGCGCCGCGGCATCCGCGTGGCCGACCTTTTCGACCCGGAAAGTTTCCGCGCCCTCTACGACACGCTGGCCGAAGACAAGCAGACGCTCGCGGCCACTTTCAACATTCACGAAACCATCGACTACGCGCAGATCCGCCGCCAGTATGAAGAATACGCCGTGCGCCTCCGCCCGCTGGTTTGCGATACCGCGGAGCTGCTGGCCAAGGCCATGGCCGAAGGCAAGCGCGTGCTTTTTGAGGGCGCGCAGGGATCCATGCTGGACATCGATCACGGAACCTATCCTTTTGTGACATCGTCCAGCGCAACGGCCGGCGGTGCTTGCACCGGAGCGGGCGTCCCCCCGACGTGCATCCACGGCGTGATCGGCGTCTCGAAAGCCTATATCACGCGCGTAGGCTCAGGTCCGTTCCCCACCGAAAGCTTCGATGGCGCTGGCGAATTGCTGCGGCGCGAGGGCAACGAATTCGGCGCGGTCACCGGGCGTCCCCGCCGCTGCGGCTGGTTCGATGTGCCGCTGCTGCGCTACACGTCGATCATCAACGGCTACGATTCTCTGCTGATCACGAAGCTCGACGTGCTCGATTCGTTTGACGAAATTCCCGTTTGCACGGCTTATAGGCTCCACGGTAAGACCGTCACGGAAATGCCCGCGACCTATCGCGCGCTCGAAGCGATCGAGCCGGTCTATGAGACCCTTCCCGGCTGGCGGACGCCGACCCGCGGCGTGACCTGCTTCGAGAATCTGCCGGAACGCGCGCGGGCATACTTGAAAAGCCTGGAGGATCGCACGGGCGTCGAAATCGGCGGTATCTCGACGGGCCCGGAGCGCAATGAGACCATCATTCGGCCCGGATCGAAGCTCGAAAAGCTGATCGGCTAGGTGAAAAACGGGATCCCTTCTTTATGGGCCGCTGGCCTCACGTACGAGCCCGAGGAGTGGACCGCGCGGTCTGCCCCCTTTTTCAATGAGCCTTGCCCGTTTCGCGCACGCGCTAAAATCGTTTACGTGGGGCCGTCGGCTGGCGTTTGAGGTGCATTATGCAAGCATGGGAACGCAATCTTCTTAGAATTTCTTTTTTCGTGGCTGCTCTCGCGGCCACGAACTTGGCGATGGCCCATCATGGATCGCGGATTTCTTACGATCTGTCGAAGACCGTCACGCTGAAGGGAATCGTCAAGGAGTTCAGTTACGAGAATCCCCACATCTACATCACTTTCGAAGTGAAGGACGACAACGGCAACGTGACTCTCTGGGCCGCCGAAACCGACCCGCCGGCCATGATGAGCCGGAAATTTGGATGGTCGCGGCACTATATCAAGCCGGGCGACGAGGTAACCATATCCTTGTGGCCTTCGAAAGTGGGCTCGACGCGCGGCTTCCTTGCCCGGTTGGTGACGGCCGACGGCCGCGTGACCGATCACACCGAGCAGCCGCAGCAATAGCAAGAAATTCCGGAAGGAAACAATCATGTCCCATCGGTTTGTCACGCTCCTCGCGCTCAGCGTCGCGGCCTTGATGCTTTCCCCTTCGCTCCGCGCACAAAACGTCGCGGGTGTTCCGGCCGGCAATCAACCATTCGACGCGCACGATCTGTCGGGCGTTTGGTGGGCCCACTTGGCGCGCGGCGTCGGCTTTTCGTTGAGCCGCACCGCGCCGCCCATGACGGCCTGGGCGCGGGAGAGATACGACGCCGCGAAGCCCGGCCTCGGTCCCCGCGGCAAGCCCTTGGGGAACGATCCCATCATGATCTGCGATCCCATGGGATACCCGCGCATCCTCTTCTGGACGAATTATCCGCTCGAAATTATCCAGATTCCCGGGCGAACGATGATGTTCTTCTCCTGGTTTTACACGTATCGCACCATCTGGACCGACGGCCGAAAGCTGCAGGACGATCCCGACCCGCGCTGGTACGGAACCTCAGTCGGTAAATGGGACGGCGATACATTCCTGATTGAGTCGAACGGATTCGACGAGCGGGCATGGCTCGACGCGGACGGTCATCCGCATACCGAGGAGATGCGACTTGCCGAGCGTTTTCAGCGCGTGAATCGCGACACGATCGAAATCACCATGACGCTCACGGATCCCAAGGCGTACGCGAAACCCTGGACCAGCGAGAAGATCACGCTCACGCGCGACACCGAACATACAGAAATGCGCGAGGATGTATGCGTTCCCTCCGTCGAGGCGAAATATAAAGAGGTGGTGCGGGATCCGGCCGGCGGAGCGAAGCCAACTGGCAAATAAGATTGCCGTGGACTCGAAAATTCACACCGCCGCCGCGATCCGGACGCTGACTTCCAGCTTCCCGCGCAGCGTGTTCATCATGATGCACCCGCGGTCGGCGATCCCGACCAGCTTCTCGAACAACTCCGCGTCCTGGTAGTTCGCGCTCACGTGGAGTTCGACCGAAGTGAAGCGCGCCGGAGCATCCGCCAGCGCGCCGATGACTTCCACTTGCGCATCGGAAACGCTCGCCTCTCGCGCACGGATCGCCGCCAGCAGGTTGCTCATAAAACAGCCGCCGATCGCGGCCAGAAAAAGTTCTCCGCCCATCGGTCCTTCGTCCGCGCCGCCCTTCGGCTCCGGTCTGTCGATCAGCACGCGATGTTTGCGGATGGATGCTTCCGAAGTTCTCGCCGAGGTCTGGCGAATGCGAATCGCGATTTCGTTGGCCATGCCCTCACGTTACCAGTTCAAATGCAGGCCTTGGCCATACGCTGCTAGAATCGCAAAAGATCCACCATCCTTCATGTCCAAAACAGCATTTCTTTTTCCCGGCCAAGGCTCGCAGTTTGCGGGAATGGGGAAAACCCTCGCGGAAGCCTACCCGGAGGCCGCGGCCGTCTTCGAACAGGCGGACGCCGCGCTCGGATTTCCGATTTCGCGATTGTGCTTCGAAGGTCCCGACGAAGAACTGAAGCTCACCGAGAATACGCAGCCCGCCATGGTGGCCGTTTCCATCGCCGGTTTGTCGGTGCTGCGTGCCAGAGGCCTCACGCCGGATTACGTCGCCGGGCATAGCCTGGGCGAATACTCGGCTCTCATCGCCGCCGGATCGCTCGATTTCGGCGACGCTCTGCGGCTGGTGCGTAAAAGAGGCCGTTACATGCAGGAAGCGGTCCCCGCGGGCGTGGGAGCCATGGCGGCGTTGCTGAAGCTTCCCGAAGGAAAGCTCGACTCGATCCTGGCCCAGGCGGCAATCGCCTCTGACGGAACCGTCGAGGTCGTCAGCGCCGCCAATCTCAATTCACCGGATCAGATCGTGATCGCCGGGCACGCGGGAGCCGTCGCTCGCGCGGTCGATCTGGCGAAAGCAGCGGGCGCCAAACGGGCCCTGCTCTTGCCCGTGAGCGCTCCTTTCCATTGCGCGCTGATGAAGCCCGCGCAGGAGCGTCTCAGGGCCGATTTCGACGCGACCGTCTTCCACGACCTCACCGTGCCTCTCATCAATAACTGGCAGGCGCGCGAAGTGCGCACGGGCGCCGAGGCGCGCGAAGGACTTTATCATCAGGTCCCGAATCCAGTCCGCTGGGCGGAAACCATCGGCCTGCTGGCATCGAAGGGCGTGACGCGCTTTGTCGAAGTGGGCCCCGGCTCTGTTCTCACGAATCTGGTTCGCAATATCGATCCGGCGCTCAGCTGCGTAAAATTCGGCGAAGCGGAGGATTGGAAAAAGCTCGCCGGTTTGGGCGCAACGATCAACGCGTAGGTGCCCGAGCTGGAATTACTCGGCTAAACTACCCGCGTTAAAATGAAGGTTCGCCATGATTCCCCGCGAATTCCACATCGGCCCCCTTCGGATCGCCCCCGCGACCGTGCTGGCTCCCATGGCCGGCGTCACCGACACCGTCTTCCGCCGCTTGATCCGCGATCAGGGCGGCTGCGGCCTCATCATGACGGAGTTCACCAGTTCCCACGGCGTCGTGGCGACGGCGAAATCCATCGCCCGGGGGGCCAAGCCGACACGCGCCTTCCGCTACCTTTATTTCGAACCCGAGGAACATCCCATCACCGCGCAATTATTCGGGGCCGATCCTGCCGTGATGGCCGACGCCGCGCGCCACTGTCAGGATCAGGGCTTCGACGCCGTCGATATCAATTTCGGATGCCCCGTGAAGAAAGTCGTGACCTGCAATGGAGGCTCGGGCCTTCTGCGCGACCTTCCTCTCGTCGAGCGGATTCTGCGCGGCGTGCGCGCCGCGATCACCATCCCTCTCACCATGAAATTCCGCGCCGGCTGGAACGACCGCGAATTGGTCGCCATTCGCATGGCGAAACTCGCTGAGGATTGCGGCCTGCAGGCGGTCGCCTTGCATCCGCGCACGCGCGAGCAGGGCTATAGCGGACATGCCGACTGGACGCGTATCGCCGAAGTGAAGGCGGCCGTGAAGATCCCCGTGATCGGCAACGGCGATATCGTGACGCCCGAGGACGCCGTGAGGATCGTGCGCGAGACCGGCTGCGACGCGATTATGATCGGCCGCGCGGCATCGTCGAATCCGTGGATTTTCCGGCAGATCGAAGAGTATGCCACCACCGGGCACTATCACACGCCTCCGGAATCGGCGCGTTATGAGATCATGCGCCGCTATTACACCATGCTCGACGATCACAAGTCCTCCGATGCGGTCGGGAAAATGAAGCAGTTCGCCACGTATTTCACCCACGGCGTCCGCAACGGCGCCAAGCTTCGCGCCGAAATCTATCACGTCCACGATGCGGCCTCCATTCTCGGCACGGTGGACGCGTTTTTCGAACGCGAGCTATCGGCCGAACCCGCGCTCGCAAGCTAACCCGGATGTACAAGCATTTTGGCGCTCGCCCGCGGACGCCAAGTATAAGCGTTGCCGGCGCCGCGTGGCGCACTCGTGCGTGCCGAGACTCTTCTCGACACCTCTTCGCCGTCCGCCGGCCGTTGCCTCTCTACCAGCCCTCGATTTTCCGCCCCGCGCGAATATCTTCCAGCGCTCCCCGGCTGTCGCCGAGCGCCGCTCGCGATTGCGCTCGCGCAAAATGAATGTGCGGCTCATGGGGCCACAACGCCAGAGCTTGATTGAGGTCTTCGACGGCGTGTTTATGATCGTTCAGCAACTGATAAGTAGCCGCCCGTTGGAAATAATTGTCGAGATTCGGTTCCAGCGCCACGGCGCGGGAAAAATCTTCCAGAGCCTTGGCCGGGTCCCCCGTGGCGCGCACGGCCGTCGCCCGCAGGTTGTAGGCCCGCGCGAGTTTGCCGTTGAGGGCTAACGCGCGGGAGGCGTCCGCCATCGCCTGATCCCAATCCTTCTTATCCGCGTAGGCGAATCCTCGCTGCACGAACACCGACGCGTCTAGGGGCTGCAGCGTCGTCACCTTCGTGAAATCCGGAATGCCGCTGTCGGGCATGCCGATCGAGACGAACGCGCGGCCGCGCATACGATAAGCGTCCGCAAAATTGGATTGCAGCGCGATGGCGCGGTCGAAATTCAGGATTGCCTGTTCATAGCGTGTGGCCCGCACCAGACGGACGCCGTCCGTGTAGGCCTGTTGAGCGCGGACGGGATCGACCGTCCGTTCGTGGCCGTACCAGCCGGCAATTCCTACGACGACTGCCGCTGCCGCCACTCCGGCTTTGCGCCGGCGAGCGCCGCGCACCACGTCCTCGGCCGCAACCGGGATCATGACGATGGACTTTTCGGGCTCCGGCGATCCGCCCGGAGCTTGCCAATCCAACATCAACCTTATGATAGAAGAAATATGAAGCAGGTACGGCTGATCACGGACGGGGCGTGTCTGGGGAATCCCGGGCGCGGCGGATGGGCGTATATTCTGCGCCACGGCGAGCACAAACGGGAGATGTCCGGTTCGGAACGCGAGACCACGAATAATCGCATGGAACTAACCGCGGCCATAGAGGGGCTGCGGGCGCTGAAAGAAGGCTGTGAAGTCGAAGTCGTGACCGACTCCGAATACCTGAAGAACGGAATCACCACTTGGATCCATGGCTGGAAGCGCAACGGGTGGAAGACCGCCGCCAAAAAACCGGTGTTGAATCAAGACCTATGGGTCGAACTCGACGGTATGGTGCAGCATCATAAGGTCCACTGGACCTGGACCAAGGGCCACGCCAGCCACGAGGACAACAACCGTTGCGATGAACTGGCCCAACGAGCGGCGCGTGAGCAGACTTAGCGAAGCTTCGCGGCTGTCGCTTCGCTCGATAGGGGGCGGCCGGCCAGCAACCAATCCGTGAGCAAGTGATCCAGCCAGAAACGATGCGGGCCGCGCGCGATGAATCCCAGGTGGCCGCCGCGCTCCACCGTCAGTAGTCGGACGTGAGGATTCGCCCGCACGGCCGGATGTTCATAGCTCGCAAAGGGGACCAGCGGATCGTCCTTCGCGTGGACGATCAGCGTCGGCACGGAAATGCGCTCCAGGAATTGCCGCGACGATTGCGTCTGGTAATAGCGATCCGCCGTGCCGAAGCCGAAGATTTTAGCGGTGTATTGATGGTCGAAATCGTAGATAGTTTTAACCCCGCGCAGGGGTTCGAGCGGGTACAGATCCGGAGCCAGCCGATGGCGCGTGCGCACGCGTTCCTTCAGCCGCTTTAAAAATCGGCGTTGATAAAGGAAATTCTTCCGCCGCCGGAGTTCGGCGACGCTCGCCGCCAGGTCGATGGGCGCGGAGACGGCGCATACGCCGGCAAACAGATCGCGGCCTTCCTCGCCGAGCTCGCCGGCCAGCTTCAAGACCATGTTTCCGCCGAGTGAATATCCGATCACGAAAAGCGGCAAGTTCGAGGCGCATTTCCGTTCGCGTGCCATCAGCAACAGGTCGCCCGTTTGCCCGGAATGATAGTTCGCCTTCGCATGCCACGGAGAGTCGCCGCAGCCGCGCATGTTCCATCGATGCACGACGAACCCCGCCTCCAGCGCCGCCGCCGCCATGCTGCGCACATATCCGGATTCGCTCGAGCCTTCCAGTCCATGCACCAGGATCACCTCGCCTCGCGGAAATGCATGAGCGTCTGCACGAGGATGTTGCGTGCGGACCAGCGTTCGGACTCCCGGCTCGGGCTCATAGTAAACGTCCTTCACCGGCCAGCGGCTTTCGATCTCGGGTCGCGTCCAGAAGTTGCCGGCGATCGTGGCCAGGTGGGCGTTCCGGAAGAGCGGCTGAAAATGACGCATTCATTACTAGTCTACGAATAGCCGGTCACTCATCTAAAGGACCCCGGGGAGATTGCCGATTTGCTGTGAATGTCGTACTCCGACGAAACGGACCTCAAGCCGCCAATCGCCGAGGCAGCCTCGCTTCAAATGACTGCGCTGCGGCGGATTTCGCTGGCGACGGAACCCTCCGGCTCGGTTGCATCGGGCACCCTCGTCGCCGACGCGCCTCCTTGTGTGGAACCGTCTTCCCGTCCTTGCGGCGCTAGCTTTCGGTCTTCTAAGGCCACTCCCGTGCTGTATGGCGCTACGGTATTTCTAAGCGCGTTTCTGCTGTTTTCCGTGCAACCTTTGATGGCCCGTCTGATCCTGCCCTGGTTCGGAGGCTCCGCTTCTGTATGGTCCGCCTGCATGTTATTTTTTCAGGCGTTTCTGTTGCTCGGCTACGCCTATGCGGATTGGACGTCGCGACGCCTCAGTGCCCGCGCGCAGGGGTGGACCCATGCGGCGCTCCTGGCGGGTAGTCTCGCGCTGTTGCCGCTGCGATTGCATACTTCGCTCGGCGGCGGCGCCGCGCCCGCCTTGCGCGTCGCACTGATTCTGGCCGTGTCCGTGGGCGTCCCCTATTTTGTCCTGTCGGCGACGTCCCCTTTGATCCAGATGTGGCACGGTCGCGAGGACGGCGCATCTCCCTATCGGCTTTACGCGCTTTCGAACCTGGCTTCGCTCCTGGCGCTCGTATCGTATCCGGCTGGCATCGAGCCGTTCGTAACGGGGCGATGGCAGCTTCTCGGATGGTCCGTTGGTTTTGCCGCTTTCGTTGGAATGTGCGGTACCGCGGCCCTGCGCGCATCCCGCGATTCGCAGCCCGTTCGTCCGCGGGAAAGCCACGACGCCGCGCCCCGATTTAAACAGCGCGTGCTGTGGGTGATTTTTGCGGCGATCCCCAGCGCGCTGCTGCTGGCCACCACCAATCACCTGTGCCAGAACGTAGCCGCAATCCCCTTTCTGTGGGTTGTCCCCCTGGCCGCTTATTTGCTCTCCCTGATCCTCTGTTTCGACTACGACAACCCCCGGCGTCACCGGTTTTTTCTGTGGATGACGGCGCCTGCACTCATAGCCCTGAGTTACGTCTCGCTGCACGCCGACTTCGGTTTCAATCCGCGCCTTCTGGTCCCTCTCATTACCGCTGGTCTGTTTATTGCCTGCATGGCGTTTCATGGGGAGTTGGTGGCACGCAAACCCCACCCCTCCCACGCCAGTTTGTTCTACCTCATGGTGTCGATCGGTGGAGTGATCGGCGGGGCGCTCATTGTGTGGGCCGCTCCCCTGCTTCTCAGCGGCGTCTACGAACTACCGGTACTGCTGGTAATGGCGTCCATGTCCCTGATGTTCTTGTACTCCGGTAAGAGTTGGTTTACGGACGCCGTCTGGGCCGCGACCAGCGTGGCGGTATTGGTCTTCGCCTGGACCCAAATCCGCGACTTCTCCGCCGGGGCCCTGATCGCCGAGCGAAACTTCTACGGAGCGCTTCGAGTCGTCGACTCCACTGCCCCCGATGGAGCGCCGATCCGCACCATGGTGCACGGCACCGTTTCGCACGGAACCCAGTTCCAGGATCCTCTTCGCGCCCGGCAGGCCACCACCTACTATGCTCCGGGCACGGGCGTTCAATTGGCTCTCGACAACCTCCGTCTGGGTCCGCAATCCGTGGCCATCGTCGGATTGGGGGCCGGGTCGCTCGCGGTCTACGCCCAGCCGGGCGACCACTTTGTGTTCTATGAATTGAATCCGCAAGTGATCGATCTGGCCCTCCACGAGTTCACCTACCTGCGGCAGTCCCGGCCTGAAATCGTCGAACCGGAGATCGTGCAAGGGGACGGGCGGCTCGCTCTGGCGCGCGAGCAGCGCCATTTCGATATGCTCCTCGTCGACGCCTTCTCGGGCGACGCCATCCCCACCCATTTGCTCACCCAGGAAGCCGTGCAGATCTATTTGCGGCATTTGACCCCGGATGGCATCCTCGGGTTCCACATCTCGAACTCCGTGCTGAACCTGGAGTCGCCCGTCGCCAAGCTGGCCGAAGGCTTCGGACTCGCGGCCATCCTGCTGCATACGCCCCCCGATCGGAAAATCGATCGTTCAGAGGCAATCTGGGTGGTCATGGCGCGATCCGCCGATCGTCTTCGCCGTCCCAGCCTCGATTCCATCGCCCGGCCCCTGACGAGCTGGCCGGGGCAGCGCATCTGGACCGACGATTACAGCAATCTGTTTCAGCTATTGAAAGGTATTTAAACGGTGAAGGGCATTTGAACGGGAAGGGCGTTTGAACGGCTTCTCCGCTCCCCTAATGCGGCTTGCCCAGCGAACACAAGGGATCGCCGATCACGATGTTCTCCCAGCTGAGCGCCGGTATGGACAGGTAGAAGCTCTCCGCGAGATTCATGCCGCGATAGTAAGCCGGCAGCAGGATGTCGGGGTGCGGCGTGAAGGGCAAGTAAGGCTCATAAACGTGCCCGGAAGCGCCGGTTGCGCCCTCCTCGATGAAATCCGCCGATAACGACTGCGGGCTCCCGTCGAACCATAGATCCGGCCGCGTCCATTTATTGCTCGGAACCCATCCCTGCGGCGGTCGCTGGAAAGTACGTCCGTCGGTGGAGACATATTCGGTCGCGATACCGCCGGGCAGCCACCGAAAACCGGGAAAGCGCCGGTCATGATTTCCGTCGTTGGAGCCCCAGCTCGCGTAACCGATTACATCGCTTTGCTCGTAAAGCGGATGACTCGTATCGTCCAGGACCACGCGATCCTTCGGCAGCATATCGGCGGCGTTGCGCAGCCATTTCTCGCCGCTCGCGTCGTTGCCGGCCGACATGTCGATCACGAACTTGCCGCGATTGGACGCCTCCATGGCGCGGTCGATCATCTCCTTGACGCCCGGGAAATCGTAGGCCGCCAGCCGCGTAACCAGGTAAATCGGAAACCCGGGGTGCGAGAATTCCGCCGCGATCTTTCCGTAGTAGGGGTTTGCGATCACGCCCCCCGTGCGATGCGCCGCCGCTCCGTGTAACTCCGAGTAGAGCAACGTGAGCTCGCTGTCCACCGAAGCAGCGTCGCCGTTCAGCCCGATCACGCCGCTGACCTTCAACGGATCGCCCAGAGTCGTGACAATGTAATATACGCGCTCCACCAACTTGCGAGTTTGCAGGCACTCGCCCACCGCGGCGGCCAGTTCGTTGTAGGCAACGCGGTCGATTTCTTCAATCGGACGAGCGCTTACGTGGCAAATGTTCTCGCTGGGAACACCCCTTTTGCGCGCGTAGTACTCCCCGATCGTTCTGGAAACAGGAGATTTATCGTTCACAACCAGCAGCACCCGCGCCCCCCCGGCGGGATCGGCGCCCAAAACCTGCCCGGCGCCCAGCCACAGCGCAAGCGCAAAAAGCGCGGCGCGCAGAACTGGACGGGTCGGTAACGGAATTGCGCCGCGCTCCATTTTGCGCGAGCTCCTGAAAAGAAGCCCAAAGGGCGCGGCGCGCGCAATCAAACGGGTCAATAGGGGTTTCGCGCCGGACTCTGTCTTGGGCCACATCCTCAAAAGAGGCGCCGCACGGCTACTCGTGGCGCGTGTTACCATCTTCTAACATCCTACACTGCGGGGCTTTTGATAATGGGATACTTTGTTTAGGTATCCCCGCTGCTACCTGTAACCTGAGATGTTGCTCGAAACGGTACCCGGCGGATGACGAATCGGCGATGGATCTCGATCAACTTCATACATTTTTGGAGATCGTCCGGCTGAAGAGCTTTTCCAAGGCGGCCCAGGTGTGTTTTCGCACCCAGCCTGCCGTCAGCGCTCAGGTCCGCCAGCTGGAACAGGAGATGAACGCCACCCTGTTCGATCGGCTGGGAACGAAAATTGCCCTGACGCCTGCCGGCCAGATTTTCGCCGATTACGCCGAACAGATTCTGGAGCTGAAGCGCCGCGCGCAGGACGCCATTCACGAGCTGGAACGCGTTCCGCGTGGCGAATTGGTGATCGCCGCCAACGAGGCGACCTGCATCTACGTCCTGCCCCGCGTGTTTTCCGAGTTCAAGAAGCGCTTCCCGAACGTGCAAATGCTGGTAGACCGCTCCTTTGGCGCGCGCGTGGTGGACGCGGTGGTCGATAATCAAGCCGATTTCGGAATCGTACAGCTTCCGGTGACCGAAAAGCGCCTGCAGGTCGCCAAGATTCACACCGATGAGATAAAAGCGATCCTCCCTCCGACTCACCCTCTGGCGGCGAAATCCGTGATTCTTCCCGCGGATTTGGCGGACGTGCCATTGCTGGTGCCCAAAGCCGGCGTTACGCGCAGCCGTCTGAATTCGTGGCTCGAACCGGTGGATGAAAATCTCAATATCTCCATGGAACTGGATGCCACGGAAATGATCAAGCGTTTCGTGATGGCGGAACTCGGCGTGGGCTTCGTCGCCGCGGCGCACTGCCAGGAGGAAGTCGATGCCGGGAAGCTGGTGGCGCGTTCGCTGGGGCCCGAACCCATGGATCGCATAATAGGATTAATCTATAGGAAGGACAAGGCGCTCTCGAAGGCGGCTCTTGGGTTTATTGAAGTAACCCTGGCTTACGCCGCACCGGGGGTGGTACAGCCAAAGCGAGCGGGTCCAGAGCGCGTCCCTTCGCGCGCAGTGATCGAAGGTTAAGGTTAAGGAAGATTCGGCCGTAGTTGCAAGATTTGTTTTCGCAGAAAAGCCAATGCGTAAGGCGGGCGAGTAAAGAAGGTTGATCATGCAGCGCGTAACTGTTAAGACCTCGACGATCTTCATTGCCAAAGGCGGGCGCACCCGCGTCTACCGCTCCGTGGACGAGGTGCCGGCCGCGCTGCGCAAGGAACTGGAAGTCTCCACCAACAGTTTCAACTCAGCGACGATTCTGATCGCCGATCGCCGCGGCCGGGAGGAAATCATCCGCGCGCTGAACGGCCTTCCCTCGACCTTGCGTAGCCGCCTGGCGTCTTCGCTCACACCCAAGGCTGCGCCTGCGAACGCGTCGTCGAACAAGAACGTCAAGGCCGGGGACGGTCCGCGGAACCCCGCGAGTCCGCCGAATTACATGCGAGTGATGTCCTTCCTGCAGCGCAATTGGCTCGAGATCAGCTTGCCCGTCGCCGTCGGCCTGATCGTGTGGGCGGCGTTTAACTACCGCTAGATTCGACGTGGCGCACGCGCTCTCGCGTGCCGCGTCGGCACTCATGCCGACGCTTGGGCTCACATGGGTCAGTCGGCTCGCTGGCGTTGTCAGCCTACTCGCGCGACGAACGCGTCGACCGTGCCGGGACTGGTGCGGTTCAGATAATCGATATTCATGTTGCCGACGGTTTCCAGGTTCTTGAAGTACGCTGGGTCCCCGTATTTCTCACGTAATTCCGCCAGATAGGGACGCACGCGCACCCACACCAGTAGAAATTCCCGATTATTCACGAAAAACATTTCCGGATTCAGCACGCCCATACTGACGAAGGACGCCGCCATGTCCCAATAGGTGATCACTTGCCGCATCTTTGCATTGTTATCCGAGCCGGGAGGGCACATCTTCAACATCTCCTCTACCGACTTCGGCTTGAAATTGGCCACGAACCACGCGCGGGCCTCGCGCATCTTCTCTTCGCGGCGGAGTTCGTAGAGCTTCAACAACAGATTCGCGTCGTCGTATGTCGCTTGCGTCATAAGTTTTCAGGGTAGCGCAACGCGCTCCCGAATCCGAGCGGATTACCCCGTATTTCGTCGCGCCTCTTCCATCCCCGCGATTCCCTTCCGCCCGGTATATACTCGTATGCCGAACGGGAGCCACGTTGGAATCCCGGCTACTTCGAGAGGAGGACGAGACCATGGAACAGATCATCGCCAGTATGCTTCGCGAATTCGAACAGGGTAAGCTGACCCGGCGGCAGCTCATTCAGAACCTGACGGTTGCGGTCGCGGCGGGGGCGGCCGCCACCAGCGTGCCTGCAATCGCGGCCGAAGGCAAGGTGCTCAACGCGACCAACATCAACCACGTGTCCTATCAAGTGACAGACTACGCCCGGACTCGCGATTTCTACGCGGGCCTGTTCGGGATGAAGGTCTCCGAAGACGATGGGAAACAGTGCCGGCTGTCGTTCGGCAACAATATCCTCGTCGTTCGCAACCGCACTCCCGCGCCCAAAGTCGATCACATCGCCTACACGCTTGCCAATTGGGATCAGGAGAAGGAAGCGGTGGAAGCCGAGCTGAAGCGCCGCGGCCTGAAGATTGTGCAAGGGGACATCAAAACGAGTCTGCACGTTTTGGACCCGGACGGCCTGGGGGTGCAGATGGGCGGATTGCGCCAGTAAAGATCCGCCAGGCTCGCGACGAAAAGGGAGATGCAAAAAAGGGACAAGCTATTCTGTCCCCGCCTAAAATTCCGATCGCGCGAATACTGGTTCAGACAGGAAATCTACTTTTCGCCATAACGCGCCCTCAACGGAACACACTAGGGCCGGAGTTATCCTATAGCCTTTTCGTCCCCCAGCGCCGTCATCCCGAGCTTGCCGAGGGACCTGCTTTTTCGTCGCGCGCGTAAACACGCGGAACGAAGGGGAAGAACGAAGGGGACGAACGAAGGGGGAACGAAGGGGAACGAAGGGGACGAACGAAGGGGACTGAACGAAGGGGACAGCCTGAAGTGACTCCTTCGCGAAAATTGTCAAAGTAGCAGACTGAAGTGTCGCTTTGGAGAATTTTGGGCTTGCGAGCACACTTCTACAAATAGAATGCCTCGCAATGCCCGATGCGTGGAGGCCGGTCTGGCCTACCACGTGACCCAGCGCGGGTCGAACCGCCAAAGTGTTTTTTTCTCCGCCTCCGACTATCGGATGTATCTGAGTCTTCTGCGTGAGCAGCTCGAACACGCCGAGGTGCGCGTGGTGGCCTATTGCCTGATGACGAATCACGTGCATCTGGTGGTCGTGCCGGAGCGGGCCGATTCGCTCGCGGTGCTGTTCCGACGCGTGCATGGGCGCTATTCGCAATATCTCAACACGCGCCGCCGGCGCAGCGGGCACTTGTGGCAACAGCGGTATTTTTCATGCCCGCTTGCAGCCGGGCACTTGTGGGTCGCGCTTCGTTATGTCGAGCAGAATCCGTGCCGTGCCAACATGGTGCGGACCGCGGCGGATTATAAATGGTCGAGCGCGGCGGCACATCTCGGCCTGAGCGTCGACAAGACAAAACTGCTCGACCAGGAATTTTGGCAGAAGGCCGGAGGCGCGGAAACCTGGAGGGAGATGCACGCGGCCAGCGATCAGCCTGAACGCGTTTTGCTGCTCCGGCGCTGTACCTATGCGGGGCGCCCGTTTGGAGACGATGCTTTCGTCGAACGGTTAGAGAATCGGTTCCAGCGGAATTGGCGTCGGTGGGGCTTTGAGAAACTCGCGGCCGGAACGTAGAATTGAGCGAAAGGGACAGACCAGTGTGTCTACTTCATCAAATTCTCGAAGGACTCACTTCAGGCTGTCCCCTTCGTTCTTCGTTCCCCCTTCGTTCCCCTTCGTTGCCCTCCTTCGTTGCCCTCCTTGACCTGCCGCAATAGAACCAGCCGGTCCCGCTCTTAAAATAGCGAGCTTAGGGAAAGCTCGGTACCGTGATATGAAAAGATTGGCACTTTTCGCGGCTTTGTTGGTTTCTTTCTTTGCTGCTTCCGCGCAGGCGAGCACATTGTACACATACAGTTTCGACGTCACATTCTCTACAGCACTCGCGGGAAATCCCATTGAGAGCTTCGCTTTTTCGCTCACGACTCCCTCGATCGTTGCAGACGGCCAATCCCCCGCCTTTGCCTCGTTCACGATGACGGATGGGACCAACACCAGCGCCCCTTTAACAACTGATCTTTTTGAAAATGCGAGCGGCGGCGCTTACTGCTTCATGTTTGGGTCGGCGACGACCTCGAGTCTGGGGCCGTCCTGCAACCTCGCCGTTAACCAACCAAACGGCGCATCGCTACTTATAACCAATATCTTCTCCGGGTCCCCCGGGTCGCTACCCACTACTACCGGTGTATTCAGCGACCTATCCGCGGACGGGATCTTCTACATTAGCCCTGGAGTGGATGACACTGCCTTTTTTAATGTGGCGTTGACGATCACTCAGACACCCGATCCCGCACCGGTCGCTCTTATTCCAGCCGGTCTAACAGCTCTGTTTGTTCTGCGCCGGCGTCTGACAAGCCGGCCTTAGCACTTTTGCTTTTCCGATTGCCACAAACGCAGCCATTCCGAGCGCAGCGAGGGATCTGACGGCTTGGCGGCGTTTGGTGCAGCCGTTTAAGCTTTATGTTTTCGCGGCGGACTTGCGCGAGTTCGTACTGAGCCTGTTGCACGAGCCAGCCGTCTTCGGTGCCTCCGAACACCTTGGACAGCCTCACGGCCATTTCGGGAGATATGCCGCGCTTCCCGTTTACCAGTTCAGAAAGCGTGTTACGCGTAACGCCAAGGGCCGCGGCGGCTTCCGTAATCGTCAAGCCCAAAGGCTCGATGCACCGGCGCAACACAACGCCTCCGGGGTGTGGTGGATTTTTCATGGTCATGGGGCTGGTTCCTTTCAGTGGTAATCGACATAATCAACATCCTCCGCGCCGTCGTCAAAGCGGAAAATCACCCGCCAGTTGGCTCGCACGGTAATAGACCAAAAGCCTTTCATTTGGCCTTTAAGCGGATGCAACCGCAACCCCGGCTGGTTCAAGTGAGCAAGGGTAGGGGTTCAAGTGGCCAAGGTTAGGGGCGGCGTGAATGGTCGCCAAAATATCCCGCAGCGTCTGGGCATGTTCAGGATTGACCCCGCTTTGGTCGTCCTGTTCAAAAAGGCGCTTCAGCCCCTTGTGGCGGATCGTCCGTATCATCCCGCACCGTAACCTGACACATGGCGCATGTCAAGAACGATTCTAGCAGCTTGGCCGTTTCCCTTTCAAAGGAAGTGCCTGTACTCGCCCGGCTGCGCTTGCACATAACCGATGGCTCGCCCGGCGCAGAGAATGCAGACCCACAGACAGAGGGAAAGGCCAGCGGCTAGTTTGGCCCGCACGGGCGCTCCCGAAGGTCCGTCGAGCTCGGCCGGCTGGTTATAAACATATCCACGAAAAACCAGCGCATGAACCGCCACCAGAATAAACAACGAGATCTTGATGCGAAAGAATATGTTGTAGTAATAATCCTCGGCTTTGGAACAGAAAAGCAGGAATCCACAAGTCGCGGCGAGCAGGAAACCAATTCGTTTCGGTATCCGCAGCTGGTCGACTACAGCCGCAATGGAGCTGCGGCGGAAAGCCAAGCCGAGCAGACGCAGATCGGTAGCCACAATCATGGCGGCGAACAGAGAAATCGCGCAGAGATGCAGCGCGAGTATGGTTGGAAAAGTATAGCTGGAACTGCGGAGATAGGCGAAGAACTCGAGATTCTGGACCCAAATCGCCAAAGAGAGAAGCATCGATTCCACGACCTTTGCTGAAATGACCTTTGCGGAGATGACCTTTATTGCAACACTTTACTGCAACAGCGCGATGAAAATCCCGCCGAAAACAACCGATAGCCAAAGCGTCAGCGAGGTCACCGCGACCCAACGCCGAGCGGCCGGCGAGGCGCCAGCCGAGAGCGCTTTCCGGTGGATCGTATAGTTAAAAACGATCGCCAGCACCAGGGACACCATCTTGGCATCGAATATCCAGTTCAAATAGTACATGTCCGGGTCGGTGGAAAATATCAGGAATCCCGAAAACACGGCGACGACGAGTCCGCCCAGCATCCACCATAGGCCGCTCGCGGCGATCTCAGCCGGCGTCTCATCCCGCAAACCAAGACCGAGGAGACGGAAATCGACAAGAGCGGTCATCCCGATGGACAGAGCGAAGCCGCCGATATGAAAGCATTCCAGGATCGGAAAAGCCAGTTGACCGGTAATGATTTGATTTTGAATCAGCATTTAGAGGTGCCCGGGCTGGGAGCGCTATACATGTTAGCGGAATCGAAGAAGCCGGGCAACACTGCGGTAAGAGTGTGTCAGTTTGAGGGAGAGCCTTCTCCGCCCTCTCACTTTCGCGGCCCGACATTGAACACAAAACCGATCGCAAAAACTGCGCCTCGCGCCACAGGCCTGGAAATGGCCTTAGAAACGATCTTGCGAAAGAAGGTGGTTTGGTACGGGGAAAGCCCCGCTCGTCGCTCCAATCGCACGCAAACGCGATTTTACTTTTCAAATGTCGATCCCATTGATTTTGGGGCACTTGAAGGCGCGCGTGCGTAAAAGCCCGCAAACTGCGGGTGCCCTTTATAGAAAAAATATTGCTGCCGGGAAAACAATCGTTTACGATTCGCTCAGCCGGGAACCTCCTCCCGCGTGTGCTCTCAACGCCGGCGTATCGGCTTCTGGGACCACACCCGGCCGAACCAAACCGCCGAACCAGACCGCCGAACCAAACAAACGACGCTCCCGCCTTTTGCGAGTTCGAGACCGGATGGAGTTTTTGCGGACCATAACCGCGATTGACATCGAAAACGGTGCGACGTAGAATCTTGAGCATGCGAAACCATTTCACAAAATTCTTCTTGTTCGTTGCCGGTTTGCTTTTGGTCTCCGGGTCGCTTTGGGCGCATCACGGTCAAGGTCTTTCCTTCGACACGAACCATATGTGGACCACCTGGGGCACGATTGAAGAATTCGACTATATCAATCCGCATCCCGCGGTAAAGTTCTCGCGGACGGACAAAAACGGCAATGTCGAGCATTGGGGCGCCGAGGTGTCGAATAATCCATCCCGGCTCGCGCGCGTGGGCTGGACCAAGAGCCGCTGCCTGGCAGCCCTGCAGCCGGGAACCCGAGTGAAGCTCTACGTCGGCACGTCGCTCGCTGGCGGCCGCATCGGAATCGTGGAGTTGATGGAGAGCGAGAAGGGCGAACTCCTCTGCAGCGAGAGAGAGGCACCCATAAAGGCCGTCGATCTGGACGGCGTTCCCGGCGGCTATCAACCCACGGACGAAGACCGGAAACAAGAACGGCCCGAGAACAACAACTAAAAGGAACGAGACATGACAAACAATAGTGGTTTGGCGCGACTCTCCAGGCACGCCGTAAGGGCGCTTGCTCTCACTGCCGTTCCCGCATTTTTGCTGGTTCAGAGTTCCGTAGCTCAGGATGCGGCTAAGCCGGCGAGCAAGGCGTCGGCGTACCGAGATGACGTAAATAAGAAGTACGAACCTTCGGATAAAGACACGCGCCCGTACGATAAGCACGACTTCAACGGGATATGGGCCCGCAACCCGTCTGCCCAATTCCACCAGCCCCCCTGCCCGGAATGCCGTGACAATTCACGACCTTCCTACGGCTACTTCGGCGATATTCCAGAGATGACCGCGGTGGGACAAAAGCGGTTCGAGGCGAACCACCCCACAAAGGGCTATGTCGCCGGGAGCAAAGAAGCCCTGGCGCATATGGATATCCACGTCGGTTACCGCCGGGCTGTTCAGTCGGCATTGTCCAACGATCCGGAGGAGCGGTGCGAGCCGCTGGGATTGATGCGCCTGGTGACGTTTTCCGGGGGTAACCCGCCCATGCAGATCGTGCAGACAGGTGAGATCATCATCGAAAGGTTTGAATGGTTCTGGGATAACCGTGAAATCTGGACGGATGGAAGAGGCCTTCCGAAGGTGGAGGACTACCTGCCGCGCTTTAACGGGTACTCGGTCGGCAAGTGGGAAGGCGATACGCTGGTGGTGACCACCGTGGGTCTTGACGACCGTCAGTGGGTGGACGCATACGGCTATCCGGTCAGCGATAAAGCGGTGCTAGAGGAGCGCTACTCGCGCCCGACCCGAAATCGGCTGCGGCTGGACATGACGCTCACCGATCCAACGAACTACACCCGGCCGTGGCACTCCAGCACCAAAGTATGGGGTCTGATCCCGAAAGAGGCCGCGTCGGTCGCCGGCTGGTCTGGAATTGTGGAAGACCGCTGCGTCCCCGCGGACAACAGTTACTTCCGCTCGTTCGAACCCGAGCCTGCCGGCAGCGCAAAGAAAGACAAATAAGGCATCGCCCCGGTCGTTTTTTCAACGAGCCGTCGCACCTAGTTCAACAAAGCGTTCTGTGTTTCGTGGACACGGAGCGCTTTCTTTCTGCTACCCCTCGCAGCGTTCCCCCGGGTGGTCTGCCCTCGTGGCTTCACCATCAACGATCTCTTATCGCTGGCCGCGGCCAATTCTAGCACTTCGTTAACGCGGCAAGGGAGCCGAAGTCAGTCCCACGCGGCGCAATAAATCCCCGAATCGAGGGTCGGAGCGCAGACCATCGAGCGTCGGCTCTACCCCGAGGTAGATCAGCCAGCCCGAGCGCTCCTCATAGGCTCGCTCGAGACTATCCATCGCCTGTTCCTTGCGTCCTACACTGAGTTGCACGATCGCTCGAAGGTACGGAGACAGCAAATTCCCCGGTACAACGGGAGAGGGTTTGCCCTTACGCGCCTCCGTGTAGCATTCGCGAAGGGCTGCGTACACGGCAGGATTGCCGACCGACTTGAAAGCCTTGCCAAATTCCCGCTGAGCCTCGCGATACCTCATTTTTTTAAAGTAAAGGACGCCCAGATATCCATGCGCAATGGTGAAATCCGGATCCATGTCCAAGGTGCTATTCAACTGTTCCAGGGCCTCGTCATATTGTCGGCTGAGGTACAGAATCCAACCTAGGTGAGTGTTCGCGACCAGGGAAAGCGGATCGAGCGCCAGCGCGGCCTTAACTTCAGCGATCGCTTCAACGAATCGCGCCACGGCCGCCAGAAAGAAGGCATACCAGCAGTGGGTCATTGCCTGGTTGGAGTTGAGCTTCAGTGCGAGCTGAAATTCTTGTTCCGCCCCGCGCCAGTCCCAATCGTGAGCGAATCGCGCGAAAGCTAAGGCGGTGTGGGCTTCCGGCAAGCTGCCATCAATCTCCAGCGCCTTTGCGGCAGCGGCCTTCGCTTTTCCGGCGATTTCGCTGGGCGGGGAGAATCGTTTCCATCCCAGCACTCCATACAGTCCGAGCACGCCGTAGATCTCGGTCATTCCCACATAAGGCTGCGCATAGTGGGGATCTATTTCGATGGATTGCTGATAGCAAGCCATCGCTTTCTTGAAGCCCTCTTCTGTCCGTCGATTCCAATGAAAGCGGCCCTTCAGGTACGCCTCGTAGGCTGCGGTGTTTAGCATCGCCACGGGCTCGCCGGGAAGCAGTTCCATCGCCAGCGACCGGCCGATGTGATTGGCGACCTCCGTCTGGATAGCCAGAATGTCCACTAACGTTCGGTCGTAGCTCTCCGCCCACAAATGCACTTGATCGGCGGCTCGAATGAGCTGCGCGGTAATGCGCACTCGATCTCCTCCGCGGCGCACCGTTCCTTCCAGTACGAAATCCACCCCGAGCTCGCGCGCGATTTCGTGGATGCTCTTGTGCGTTCGCTTGTACTGCATAGCCGAGGTGCGGGCGATCACTCCCAACCGCGCCGAGTGCCGACGCCCCAATTGGGAAATCATCTCTTCCGTCAGGCCGTCGGCGAAGTATTCCTGCTCCGGATCGCCCCCCAGATTCTCGAAAGGCAGCACCGCGAGCATCGGCTTGACGTGGCTCTGCGCCCGTTCCGCTATTGTTGCGGGAAGATCCACGTGGCCCATAAACCGATATCCGCGCCGCGGCAACGTTTCAATGAAATGCGGATTTGTCGCCGTATCGCATAGCGCTTCGCGAAGTTTGTTGACTGCTGTGTTGAGGGCGTTGTCGAAATCGACAAACGTATCGGCGGGCCACAACCGGCGGCGCAGTTCGTCCCGCGCAATTACTCTGCCGGGCTGTTCCAGCAAAACTTCCAGAACTTGCAGAGGCTGCCCTGGCAGCTTTAGCCGAATGCCTGATCTACGAAGCTCGCCGTTTCGGAAGTCTACCTCGAAGGCTCCGAAACGGACGACGGAAGAATTCATAAATACTTCCTTGACTTGAGACTCTAACACAAATGTAACCCTGGATGTCATTTGCTCCTAGCAAGTTAAGCGGTGGGCTCTATTTAAGGCGGTGATGCGCCGCAATCCATTGAGCGCTTTCCCATTCGACCGTATTCTCTCAATCGAAATGAAGTTGAAGCGTTCATACGAACTGAAATTCGTGGCACCGCAAAGTGGCCAGATCAGCGTCATCGGCCTGCGCGCCAAGTCCGGTGGAAGGTTGACCACAATGCCGGTACTGACAAAGTGAGGGGGAGCATGAGACATGGATAAGACATTGCAACGAAACGTGGCTTTGATGAACCCGTCTTCGGATTCCACACCTCGTCGGGGACGCGAACTGCCCAGCGCTCCGTCGGCTCTAGGCAGCGCTCTTTCGACAGACTTGAGGCCGGCGGCACGATCCGATCCCCGCCTGCAGTACCGCGACTACTGCCGTCCTAAGCTGGCCAATCTACTTGCAGCGACTGGTCTGGACGCATCGTACCGCGCCGCGCGAGGCGCCTCGCTGATTGCCGCGACCGGCGAAGCAGTGACGGACTTTGTGGGCGGCTTTGGCGCAGCGCTGCTTGGCCATAATCCGCCCGAGTTGAAGCAGCTGGCGGTTGAACTGCTGGAGTCCGATACCCCAGCGCACGCGCAGGGGTCGAACCGCGAAGCCGCTGGTGCCCTTGCCAGACGTCTGTCCGGCATGATGCCTGGCAACGCACGCTACGTCGCGCACCTCTCTAACTCCGGCGCCGAAGCAATTGAGGCGGCGCTCAAGCACGCCTACAAGGTTCATCTGGACCTCGTGCGCCGCCACCATGAGGCGATCGCGCGGGAAACGAACGAGCTGTACCACCGGCTTGAGGACCGTGAACTCACCGCGGCGTTGCCAGGCGGCAAGCGGGCCGTCGATTTTCGAGACAACCTCGACGAGCACAACCTGGAGCAATTCGAATCGTTTCAGAAGCACCCGGTGGCGATCGCCTTTTTGGGCTCGTTCCACGGAAAGACGACGTCCGCCCTAAAGGTCACGTACAACCACAGCTTCCGCGACGGATTCGAAGGGTTATCAGCCATCGAGACCGAGTTCGTCGACCCGCACGAGCCGGAACGGCTAGGTGAAATCGTGAACGCCAGGGCGTGCCAGTTCCTGCGCCCTGTCGTGCAAGGGGCCGAGGTCGTGCTGGAGCCTGCGCGGGTCACACGAGTGTTCGCGTGCCTGCTGGAGCCGATACAGGGCGAAGGCGGCATCCGCCCGATGCCCACCGACACTCTGCGTTGGATTGCCGAACATCACAGGGCGCTCGGCCTGCCCCTGATCGTTGACGAGGTTCAGACCGGCTGCGGTCGCACCGGGCGCTTCCTCGCGCTCGCGGAGACACCGCTCGCCGTGGACGAACCGGAATACGTCGTGTTGAGTAAGGCTCTCGGCGGGGGCCTCGTGAAGATTGCTGCGACGCTCATCCGGTCGGACATCCTGGACCACGACTTCGGCATTCTGCACACGTCGACTTTCGGCGAGGACGAATTCTCCTGTCTCATCGCCCACCGGGTGCTCGACATCCTGACCCGCGAGGACGGCCGGGTCATGGAGGAAGTGCGGACCAAGGGGCTATACCTGCGCCAAGGACTGGAGGGGCTGCAGGCCAAGTACCCGGAACTCATCAGCGAAGTGCGCGGCCGCGGACTGATGCTGGCGGTTGAATTCACCGATCTGTCAGGCCAGTCGCCGTTCTTTCGTATCGCCGGTCGCCAGGGGTTCCTGTCGATCCTGCTCGCGAGCTATCTCCTGCGCCACCATCGGGTCCGCGTTCTGGGACCGTTGACGAACCTGCTGGGTGGGAATCCGGGCCGGATCCGCCGATCCGTCCTCCGGCTTCAGCCCCCGGTCGTAGTCAGCGAAGCCGAGATTGACCGGCTGGTCGCGGCCTTGGACGAGGCGCTCGCGATCGTGCGCGCGAACGATGAGGCCCTGCTCGTGGGCCACTTGCTTGGCTGGGTACCCTCGGCGCGGGAGCGGCGCGCCCCGCGCTGCCGGGTCGACTCGTGGCCCGTTCAGGCCGAGCACCATGAGATCGACGGGCGGACGGCCTTCATCATTCATCCGATCTCGGCGGCGAACGTAAGGGAGTATCTCTTTCCGTCACTGTCCGGACGTCCCGTAGCCGACCAGCAGCTCGAGACCTGGTGGGAGCAGATTTCCCGCTACCTCGAACCGGCCCACGTGCGCCGCGAGGTAGTGACCTCGCACGGATTCGCGCTGGAGGTGAACCTCGTGATGGTGCCGTACCTGCCCGCTGCGCTTGCCGGCCGAGGCCTCCGTCAGCGACCGCACGAAGTCCGGGACAAGATTCAGGATGCCGTGACGATCGCCAAGGAACTCGGCGACGACAACATTCCAGTCACGATGGTCGGCCTCGGGGCCTATACCTCCGTTGCCACGCGGGATGGGCTGACCCTAAACGATCATGAGATGGCCGTGACCACCGGCAACGGCTACACCGCGGCACTCACGCTCGAGGGCGTAGCGCGCGCCGCGCAGGACTCGGGCGTCGACCTGACAAAGGCAAGGGTGGCGATTGTGGGCGCGGGCGGCAATATCGGCCGGATTCTGGCGGTGTTCCTCGCCGGCTCCTGCGCCTCCCTCGTCCTCATCGGCAGCAGCCGCTTCGATGCGCGCACCCGCCTGGACGCGACGCGGGACGTCTGCCTCGAAAGCCTGCGTCTCGGCGAGGTGGGCGGGCAGAGTCCGCTTCCTCCGCGAACGGGCCAACCCCCCTGTCACATTTCGTGCGAGACGGACGCTGCCGTCCTCCGCGACTGCGACGTCATCGTCGTGACCACCAACAGCCCGGACCGCGAGTTGCTGACTCCCGATCAGCTCAAGCCCGGCGCCATCGTCTGCTGTACGTCGGTGCCGTCGAATCTGTCGGAAGCCTTTCATAGGCAACCTGGCACCGTCGTGGCCTTCGACGGCGGCCTTACGCGTCTCCCGGGGAACTCTCGCATCGACTTCGTCGGCCTGCCTACGGGAGGCCTCGCCTTCGGCTGTCTGGCGGAAACCCTGTTGCTCGGCTTCGACGGCCACAACCATTCGTTCTGCAAAGGGCGGGTTCGCGTCGCGCAGGTGCATCGCACCTGGGCGATGGCGGCGCGCCACGGGTTCGGGCTCGGCGCCTTCCAACTGGGCGGGCGACCCTTGATGCAAGGAGGACGGACCGGCCATGTACACGCCTGACCAGACTGCAGCAACGGCCCCGCGGGGCCTCGCCAGCATCGTTGACCTCCTAGGGAGCCACTTTGCGCGGCACGGAAAGGCCGTCGCCACGCGGCACGACGCAGGCGACCGCTACGTCGATACGACCTACGCCGAAGCCCTGGCGAACGCCAGCGCGCTGGCCCGCTGGTTTCTTGCCCGCTCAGCCCCGCAGCAGCTCGTCGTCACCCTGTGCAAGAACCGCCCCGAGTGGGACATGACCGCCCTCGCCGTGTTTCACACGGCGAACATTCTCTGCCCGCTGGACATCACCATGAACCAGGGGGAACTCGAGGGCCTGCTCTCGCGGCGGCGGCCCGATGTCATGCTAGTTAGCCGGGCGCAGCTCGCGCGCGCACGCGAGCTTCAGGCCCGCCTGGGCTTCCGCGCCGAACTCCTCGTGGCTGATCTCCATTCCTGCTACGAAGACCTGGGGGTCCCTGAGGCAGAGCAACTGCCTGGTGAGCTCAGCCTCCGGCAGATCCGCGACCAGTACCGCGACGGCGGCGCGCCCGCCGCCAGCCCGCTCCTGGACGATCCCGCCACCATCCTCGGCCACTATGCGACGTCTGGAACGACGGGTCTCCCGCGTATCGTGCGGATCTCGCACGGCAACATCGTGGCCGCCGTCGATGCCGGGTTCGACATCGTGAACCTGCGGCCGACCGAGGATGTCCTGAACATCGGCTCCTACACCCACATCGCCACCCTGGTGGAGTTCCTCGTCACGAAGACGAAGGGCTTCGCGGTCACTTACCTGACCCGGGAGCCTGACGAACCGGACGTGCTCGAGAACGAGATTGACAAACTCCGGGCACGAGGCGTGCGAGTGAAGGCTCTGATGGCGGTGCCGAAGTTCTGGATCTATCTCCTGAAGGAACTTCTGGAGGAGCTCAAGGGCAAGCCGGTGCTGCGCGATCTGGGCGAGAAGATTCTCGCGATCGAGAAGAACGGCCACCTCCAGAACCTGGGCATGATCGACAAAGCCAAGCTGACGGCAACGCGGCTGCTGCTGCGGGACAAGCTCGGCGGGCACTTCAGCTACGGCATCTCCTCCTCGTCCAAACTGGACCCGGCCCTGGTCGAGATTTTCGGCAAGCTCGGGATCACCGTGCTCGACATTTACGGCGCGACCGAGTGCACCGGGATCATCGCGCGGAGCCGCCTCAACGAGATTCATCCCGGCACTTCCGGACGAATTCTCCCGAGGCTGGAGTGGCGGCTGGCCCAGCCACGCTCGTTGCCCGGGTGGGCAGAGCCCGTGGGGTTGCTCGAGGTCAGAGGCCCGACCGTGGCCGCAGGGTACCTCGGCGTTGGTGGTGAGACCGAACCGCTGGCCCTCACCCCCGACGGCTGGCTCGCCACCGGCGACCTCGCCTGGGTGGATGAGCAGGCTCGCGTGCGACTCGTGGGGCGGGAGAAAGAATTGATCCCGTGGGCCTGCGGGTGGCTGCTCGATCCCCAGCACTTGTCGAATCTCGTGACGCGAAGCATCGCGGTGAAGGACGCAATGGTGGTGCATGCCCACCCAGCCGACCCGCGCCTGTCGGTCTACGTCTTCCCTGACTGGCCGCGCATCCGCCAGGACGTTCAATGGCGGCGCGACGTCGCGGCGGGTCTCACGGAGGACCAGGCGCTCAAGCCCCACCTCGTGGAGGCTATTCGCTACGCGGCCTCGCTCCTGGCAATTCCCGCCGAACTCGATACGGGTCGCATCTGGATCCTGCCGCGAAAACTCGAGCGGACCCCGACGCACAAGATCAAATACATCCTGGAGCGCTCCCGACTCGACGAGGCGCGGGTCATATGAAGACGGCAATCCGGGACCGATTGCTGACGCCCAGTCTCCGCTATCCGCGGCGTATGGTTACGGGCTGGCTGACCCTGTGCTTCCTCGCCGCGGGCGCGCTCGTCGTCCAACTCGTCGGTGCCGGCACCGTGATCGACAACTCTGTCGGCGTCTGGTTCCTCGGAGACGATCCCAATCTCGCCGAGTACGAGAGCAATAACGCCGCCTTCGGAAACCGGGAATGGTCGCTCCTCCTCCTCGACACGGCGTCCGTGGCGGACCCGGCGTTCCTGCGCGACCTCGCGCAATTGACGACCGACCTCGAGGCCGTACCGCACGTCCGGCGTGTGCTTTCGCTCGCGAGTGTCCGCGCCCTCACGCTGGCGCCCGGCCGGGGTCCCACCCTCGCGCCCCTGCTCGACCCCGCAGCGGCCGATCCCGCTGCCGCGCTCCGCGTTGGGCTCACACGCCTCCCGTCAATGGAGCGTCTCCTGCTGCCCCAGGGCTGGGGCACCCACACCGCGGTGCTCGTGCAGTCCGACAACTTCCTCCACGATCTCGAACCGTACCGCCTCGAACTGGTGGATACCGTCCACCGGCTCGTGTCGGCTCGCTCGAGTGTGCGCAGCCATGCGTTTGCCGGCACGACGGTCATCAACGCCGAGCTCAACCGCTCGGCCCGTCGTGACGCGCTCCGGTTTTACGTCCTGGTGACGGTCATGGTGCTGCTGTTTGGATGGCTCGCGCTGCGCGATCTGCGCGACCTGTCGATCGTGATGGCGGTACTGGCCGTGGCCGTTCTGGGACCGATGGGCGGCATTGCGCTCTTCGGTATTCCATTCAACATGGTGACGATCCTGCTGCCACTGATCCTCGTTTCGCTCTCGGTGTGCGACGTCATCCATGTCGTCAACGCGTTCCATGGCGAACGCCGCGAGCGGAGCGCAGAGGACGCCGCGCGCGCCGCGGTCTCATCGCTGTGGACCCCATGTCTGTGGACTTCCATCGTGACGGTCGCCGGCATGTTGTCGCTTGCGCTTTCCTCCGTGGCGCCGATCCGCCAGATGGGACTCGCGACCAGTGCCGGTCTCGCGCTCGCCTGGGCGTGCACGATGACGATGGTGCCGGCGATGCTCGTGCTCTTCTGGCGGCGGCAGCCCCGCGCTGCAAATGCCCGCTGGGTGCCGGGGAACTACGGCGCCCGCCTGCTGCCGCTGCTGGCGGGCCACTGGCGCTGGGCGTGGCTCGTTCTGGCTGGCGTCCTGGTCCTCCCGGTTGCGGGGCTGAATCGCCTGCGAATCGATACCGACTACACACGGTTTTTTTCGCCAGGCACGCCAGTCAGCCGCGCGTACGGAGAACTGCAGGCGGCGGGGTTTGCCCAGAGCGTGGTGGAGATAGTGGTCACTGCCCCGCAACCGGGAGGATCGCTCGACCAGGGGCCATACCGTAGGGGACTTTCGGCACTGGAGTCGCGCGCGGCGAAATTGCCTCGGGTTCGGAATACGCTCTCGGAGGGACAGCTCCTGCGGGGCGTGGACGAGGCCCTCAACGGCCCCGCCAGCGTCCCGCGCTGGATCGCCTATCCCGATTCCGCTGTGGCGCAGTTGCGGGCGGCGGCCAGGAGCGCAGGGATCACGGAGCTCGACGACTATTCGACCCCCGACGGGCGACGCCGTCGGATCCTTTTGCTGACCGACTACCTGAGCTCGAGTGAGTTGCACGCACTGCGCGACTCCATCGCGGTGATCGCGGACGACGTGCTGCCACCGGATGCGCGCGCCTCGCTCCAAGGGACGACGGTGCTCTGGGCCAACATGGACGGCGAGATTGGTCGCACCCAGGTGCGGTCGATCCTCATGCTGGCGGCCGTGTTCGTCCTGCTGCTGCCGATCCTCTTCGGCTCGGTTCGGCTCGGACTGCTCGGAATCGTGATCAACGGGCTGCCGCTCGCGATGACTTTCGGGCTGATGGGTCTTCTCGGGAGCCGGCTCAATATGGCCACCGCGCTCATCGGCGGGGTGGCCATAGGCTCGACGGTCGACTCGACGCTGTTCTTCATCAACCGCTTTCAGGCCGAACTCGCCCTGGGCCGGACGTGGACCGACGCCATCGAGGCCGCGGTTCGCGGGGTCGGCGACGGCATTCTGATCACGACCGCGATTCTCGCGGGCGGTTTTCTGTGCATGACCGTTTCGAGCTTCAAGCCGACCGCGGACTTCGGCATCTTCACGTGTTTCACGATCGTGACCGGCGCCTTCCTCGACATCGTCATCGACCCGATCCTGCTCGGGTTCATGGCCCCACGCGGCGGGCCAAAAGGCCCGGCCCGCGGCTGACACCATCCGACCTCGCCCGCAGCGGAAAGATCAGCGCCGTGGGACTGCGGGCGAAAGCAAACGGGAGACTAACCACAATACCCGTATTGACGAAGTAGGCATCAATGTATACGTTTGATTCGTTTGGGTTAGCTCATCCCCAAAACGAGTAACTCCTGACGGCGCACTCGGAAGTTTCTTTCCGTCCTAACGGGTGTTGCCCATGCCGACTCCCTCTGACTTGTGCCTTCATTGGTGTGACCGACGGCGCAAAATTCCCGATTCGGGCCTGTTCACTTCGCGCTCGGGTTTATTTTTTGTTGCCAAGCCCAACTTCGACGTTATGGATCGGATCGCCGGCGCCCGGCATTGCCGCCGCAGCCTTATTCAAATCGGCGATGTGCTCAGTGGTGCACGCATGCTGTTTGCCGTCATTCGTCACGCACGATACGGAATCATCCCGGATTCAGCGTTCGGCTTCGCCGGAATCCCCAGCCAGCGCTGGAGCATCTTTGTTCGGAATCATGCGCGGAGCGTCGTAGCCTGTGATTTCTTTGTTTCCGTCACGGCGACGTTTCGGATTGTGTATGTGTTCGTCGTAATGGAGATTGGCTCGCGGCGGATCTTACACTGCAACGTCACCCGACATCCGACTGCCAGAATGGACGACTCAACCGTTCCGCGAGTTCCTGGTCTTCGATCATCCCTGCCGCTACTTGATTCACGACCGCGATTCGATTTTCTCGCCTGCCGTCGATGAAGCATTGAGCGGATTCGGTGTCCGTGTCCTGAGAACGCCGGTCCGCGCGCCCAAGGCGAACGCCTACTGCGAGCGGCTGGTAGGAACGATCCGCCGCGAGTGTTTGGACTTCCTCATTCCCATCAGCGAAGGCCATCTCAAGCGGATTCTTCGCGAGTACGTCGGCCACTACAATCGCGGACGACCTCATTCCGCTTTAGGACCTGGAATTCCGGAGCCTCCCCAAGCCAAAGTTCCGACCGGTCCACACCGCCACAAGTTGCCGATCGGTTATCGGATTACATCGACACCGGTTCTCGGCGGGTTGCACCACGAATACGGCTTGAAAAAGGAGGCCGCCTAGCGACGGATCGAATTTTTGCGGACCACAGCCCAAATGGTCAGTCACAAGATAGCATGTCGCCGTGCTGCAGGGGCTTGTGGGAGTTTGCGAGGAATATTCCGCGTCCAGATTCCCGAACGCGTCGTGGATGTAGACCGCTATTTTCCTCCGGAAGAGAGCCTGACGGCCTGCAGGAGTTTCCGGAAGACGTGAAGATCCTGATCCATATACTCTGGTCTTGTGCGCAAGCTGAAAAGGTAGTCTACCGACGGTTCGCTCGGTTCGAAAGTGTCCGGTGCACCGGCTTGCGTCGCGACGATTATGACTACCCAACCATCGGGAAGCTTCACCATACCTGTTACACTTGCTAAGCTCGCAACGTGCAGGTCAGTGGGGCCTGGTTGGCACCGCCCCCCGGCGACTTCGCATCCCATTTTCAGGAGGCCAGGCAAGCGCTTAGTGTCGTCCAGTACATTAAAAAAAGCAAACAGCCAAATAGATCTGTGACGCACATCATCGTGGCAGTCTTTGGCGCTGCCGCCCCCCAGGAGTATGCCGAAGCCGTGATCGTGTTCGTCGCTGGAGGTGGAGCAAAGCGAGCCCTCGCTTGGAACCGCGAGGCGGATACCGAACTCTGGGTTGTTGTATTCCTTTGGTCCGGCCGTCAGTCGTCCGGAAATTGCTGCTAGTGCGGCCAAATACATTGCCGCTCGTATTGGACGTCTCATCGTGCCTCCCGTGGGCTGCGCGCAGACTTGGTTATTGGACACAGCCAGCGCTGTAAATTGGAATGTCCTTCTGCATCTGCTGAATTCCGCCTTTTGCCATCGGCAGCCACGTGGCTGCGAACTTGCTATTGAAAACCTTCCAACCTTTCACTGGTTGTCCAAACGGATTCTTTCCTTCGAGACCGTTTAGGAACACCTGAATGTCGCTTCCGGCTCCCTGAATTTGGTTCCCATGAAGAATCCGGGAAGAATCCGGGACAACGACCACTTCCTCGAATTAGCATGAGATCTTCCACACGGAGAATCCGGGACAACGACCACTTCCTCGAATTAGCATGAGATCTTCCACACAGCAACCACACTACATCGGCATATGCCGAGGAGCAAGCGCATTGTGGTCCCTGGACTGCCGCACCACATTACCCAGCGGGGGAACGGACGAGCGAAGGTGTTCGACTGCGACCAGGACCGCGCAGTGTTCCTGGATCTGTTGGCCGGTTACTCCCAGCAGTACGGGCTGTCGGTCTGGGGTTACTGCCTGATGTCCAATCACTTCCATCTGATCGCGGTTCCCGCCCACGAGGGTACAGCCGCAAAGGTTCTTGGCAGGCTGGAGGCCGACTACGCACGCTTTCTCAATGTACGCCGCCGGGCGTCGGGCCATCTGTGGCAGGCCCGCTATCATTCCGTCGCCATGGAGCCGCCGTATTGCTGGCGGGCGCTGGCCTACGTGGAACGCAATCCCGTGCGCGCCGGCATGACTTCGACGGCCGTGGCCTACGCCTGGTCGAGCGCGCCCGCTCGCATGGGAGCGGGCGCCGTCCCTTCCTGGCTCGACTTCGACACATGGGCGCAGCACTGGACCAGAGCAGAGTGGCTCCAACTGTTGGCCGATGGAAACGCCGACGAGCTTACGCGCGTGGAACTTCAGGAGGCCACACTGAGCGGTCGTCCCCTGGGGGAGCCCCTTGTCGAGCGTTTGGAAAGAGAACTCGGTAGACGCTTGCGCCGCGGCCGGGCTGGACGCCCACCCAAGCAACTCGCGAACGCCGCTCAGGCCTCCTTTTTCCCCCGTACGGCGTAAGCGGTCGTTGCCCGGTTTCCGGTCCCCCGGTCGTCCCGCTTTCCCACAGCGTCGCTTTCGACGCAATCGAATCTCACGAACAAATCCTATGTTCTCAATTGGTCGGGGCGGGGCGATTTGAACGCCCGACCCCCTGCGCCCAAGGCAGATTTCGAGCTTCTCGGAAAACCGCTCATTTTTAAGCGATTTTGTTTCAAACTTTGTTGCTATTTGTGGAGACTTTGGGATTTCGGCAACTACAAAATCATCTACAACTGGCGCGCGAGCCTTAGCTCCCCTCCGCCTTCGTCGTTCGATCGAATATCGGACGCCCAATGTGCGGATTTTTGGGAGAAGGCTACGGAACCGGAGCCGCCAAGGATCGGAGGAAGCGGTCGTTGTCCCGGTTTCCCCTCGAGCTTCTCGGAAAACCGCTCATTTTTAAGCGATTTTGTTTCAAACTTTGTTGCTATTTGTGGAGACTTTGGGATTTCGGCAACTACAAAATCATCTACAATTGGCGCGCGAGCCTTAGCTCCCCTCCGCCTTCGTCGTTCGATCGAATATCGGACGCCCAATGTGCGGATTTTTGGGAGAAGGCTACGGAACCGGAGCCGCCAAGGATCGGAGGAAGCGGTCGTTGTCCCGGTTTCCCTACAATTGGCGCGCGAGCCTTAGCTCCCCTCCGCCTTCGTCGTTCGATCGAATATCGGACGCCCAATGTGCGGATTTTTGGGAGAAGGCTACGGAACCGGAGCCGCCAAGGATCGGAGGAAGCGGTCGTTGTCCCGGTTTCCCTCTCGGAAAACCGCTCATTTTTAAGCGATTTTGTTTCAAACTTTGTTGCTATTTGTGGAGACTTTGGGATTTCGGCAACTACAAAATCATCTACAACTGGCGCGCGAGCCTTAGCTCCCCTCCGCCTTCGTCGTTCGATCGAATATCGGACGCCCAATGTGCGGATTTTTGGGAGAAGGCTACGGAACCGGAGCCGCCAAGGATCGGAGGAAGCGGTCGTTGTCCCGGTTTCCCCGTCCCGGTTTCCCCCGAAGGGTCCGTAGGACCAGTTAGAACTGGTTCCTGGAATGAAACTTTAAGACCAGTTGTTCGAGATGTTGCTTCGCACCGTCATGCTTCGCATGGTTCCTGTTGATTGATCTTCTTTTGCGTACCCAGGATGTTAAATACTTTCACACCCTGGAGGGAACCCATCATGGACCCTTTGCTCACCCAACTCGCCGACGAACTGCTCGTGACCGACATCTGCGAACCAAGCGCCGTCGTCGCCACCTTATCCGATCACGAACTTCAAGCCGCCTACGACGACGTGCTCGAACGGTTCGCCCTGGAGCTTCTGATCGGCGCTGACAAACATTCCGAGTGGTCGGCTGGCAAACTCGTCATCGACGCCAATCACGGCCCCATCCATCTCCTGCAAACAGCCTTCTACGCTGTCAGGCTCGAAGTGCAGCGCCGGAACGTCACTGTCTGAAGAACACGCTGGTCTGAGACACTGGAGTCAGCGGGGCCACCGAAGGAATATCTTGCGAGTTGTTTTTTCAAACGAAGGCCACTGGGTTGTAATTTTCCTTCGCCACTCTGATCAGTTCGTCCAGGTCATTCAGAAAAATGGTTAGTTCCGGCGATAACGTAGATGCCTCTCTTAGCATGGCGATTTCGTGTTTCAAGGCATCAATCTTGTCTGGCGGAACGACATCTCCAGCGTGGCTTCCACTGTATAGAATGTTACCGAGTAGCACGGATTTAGGAGAGATAAATCTTCCGACTTCTGCGGCAAGTGCAGCAACTTGGCTTACGTTTCCAAGGTGCTTATGAAGCGCTTCGAGTCCTTCGGCTTTGATTGCGTCTGGCAACTCATCGGTCGTTGAATACCATTCGCCAGTGCTTTCATCTAATTTCAGGCCCGCTTGTTCGGGATCAAGCGGCAGCTTCGCACGGTTCTTGTATACAACAGCGTCTAATCCCATTGCAGCCTCAGAACTTTACCGGGCCATCCTTCGTCAGCACAGTCACCCGGCCTTGAAGGTTTTGAATGTTTCCCTGCGCTCGCTGAATCTGCTGAAGTGCGTCCTGGCCCGAAATATTCACCTTCCTAGCATCAATCAGGATGTCTTCTCCGCTTTGTTGTGCAGCCTTTTGGATTGCATTCTTTAGCGTATTTGTGCCAGCGCTGTTCAACGATTTGAACTCTGTCACGATTCCATCTACCAGAAAGTCGGCGGTCTTTCCAGCGGCACGTGGAATCGCTGTAACGGTGTGGCCCTGTGCGATTAGCTCCTCGGCGATCTGTCTTTCCTCTGGCAGTAGCCCGACCAGTGGACCTGAAGCAATCCCCAGGCTGATTAGGGCGGTTCCGCCAGCATAGGCTCCGTATGCTATCCCAGCCGCCAATCCGCCAGCGACTAAAGCTGTCGCACCTGCCGCAGCGTTCACGGTTGGCCCCGCCCGCTGCGCTCCCGTGGCGACTGCGAGTAGAAGCGGCGAGGGCGGCTCCGTACCTTGAACAACTGTTGGCTGCTGTAACTCCGCACAGCCCTTTCCGTCGCCGTTGTCCGTCGTCGTCACCGAGCCATCCGAGCCTGTGCTATGAGCGCAAGTCGTGCCTGTCGGGTCCGTGAATCGTAATGGATTATTCCGAACGTAGCCGTACAGATTCCAGCTTTGAGGGTCCCGTGGGTCTTGATCCGCCAGCGGCGCATCTGGGCTTGTGAACCTGCCCTGAGCGCCGGAGTAATACCGGGCAAGGAAAAAGTCGAGACCAGTCTCGCTGTCTCGTTCTTTGGAGGTAAACTCCAAATCCTGAGTGCTCGGAGGATGCGGGTAGGCCGAGGTCGGGAACGTCGAGCCGCGACCAGCCGTCCCAGATTCGATCTCTTCGCCAAAGGGCAGGTAGTCGTAACTCTTTTCGAGCGATCCGTCGGAATTGGTGACCAAGCGCGTGGAGCCGAGCGCGTCCGTAGTCAGATACTTCGTCCCCGTGTCCGTTGAGGGTCCGTACTCCTGCGCCAAGTTTCCGTACGGATCGTACACAAACACGGTGGTTCCCGAGGGCGCAACCTTGGTCACGCGGCGGCCGTCCCCATCGTAGGCATAGTTGGTGGTCGTGCCGTTGATGCTGGCGGACGTCTGCCGGTTCTCGGCGTCATAGACGAAACTCCGCGACATGTTTTGTACCGACGTCACGTTACCCGCCACGTCGTAGCTCCAGCCACTGATACGGTCGTTTCCAAGATACCAGCTTGACGTCTGGGACCTCCGCCGTCGGCGCGGACAGACCCGAGTAGCTGCTCAGCCAGCGGTTCCCGAACGCGTCGAAGTTATAGTTCTGCGACCAAGCCGTCGTGCCGGTCTGCGTGGCCGAGGAAAGCCGGTTCACGGCATCGTAGGCGTACGTCTGCGAAACGCTCACGCCGGGCCGCGTGATGCTCTGGCTTTGAAGATTACCGTTGTTGGAGCCGGTCGGAAAAGTCAATCCCAGCGTCAGCAGGCTGCCCGTCTGGATCTGCGTAGGCTGCAACAGCGAATTAAAGATCTGCGATTGCACCAGTCCATTGCCCAGTGTCATCGAAAGTACGCCGCCGTGAGGGGCGAAGTTCGCCGAGTTTGAAAGGGTCGCCAGGTTGACGTAGGTGGTCGTGCCGTTTCCGATGACACTGATTGGCCGGTTCGCTAGATCGTAGCTCGTCGTAATGGTGCGGCCAGAGGGATACATTTCTGAAGTGAGTGCGCCCGCCAGGTTATACAGGTACGAGAAGCTGTAGGTCTGTCCGCCGGTGACCTGGTTGCTCCCGGTAACCCGTCCGTGCGGATCGTAGGCGGTTACGTTCGTGATGGAGTTGCCGTTGGCAACTTGCGTCAGGCGTCCTTTTGAATTCGGGAGGCTGTCGTACGATTCATACTGGAGCCACCTGAGGCTATCGTAATTGAAAGTTCGGGTCTGTCCGCCCTGGGTCACGCCGACTCGCGATGCAATGCTGACGAAGCGCTCGCTTGACCGCAGTCGCTTGACTACCTATCCTCGTCAAGAGGAGATTTTCATGCGACCTAGTGTACGGAAGCCTTTGACAATGGCGGTTCTCGCTGGTGGGCTGGCGGCCGCGCTTGCTGTTCCGGCATTCGCCCAGTACAGCATGACAGTCAACAAGGACCGGTTGCTCAACGCGCAGAATGAGCCGCAAAACTGGTTGATGATGAACGGCGACTACGGATCAACCCGTTACTCGAAGCTCACCCAGATCAACCGCGACAACGTCAAGAACCTTCGGATGGTGTGGGCGCTGGCGCTCGGCGGCATGCAGGACGTGGGGCAGAATGGCCCGGAAAACGAGTTGAATCCGCTGATCGACAACGGTTTCATGTATACCTCCGACGGCTGGGGCACGATTTATAAAATCGACGCGCGCGATCCGAACCGCGGCCAGTTCGTGTGGGTCACCGACCCGGGCGTCAAACACCAGGGCAACACGTCGCGCACGCGCGGCGTTGCCTTGTGGGAAGACCTGGTGATCGCCAACCTTCCCGACGGCCGCGTCATCGCAGTCAAGCGCGACAACGGCGAAATCGTGTGGGACAAGATGATGGCCTCGACCAACGAGTTCGGGACACGCGAGTTCTTCGATACGGCGCCGCTCACGGCGGAAGACAAGGTCCTGATTGCAAACGGGGCGGGCGACGCCGGAACGCGAGGTTGGGTCGCGGCCCTGGAAGCGAGAACGGGCAAGGAGCTATGGCGCTGGTACGTGATCCCCAAGCCCGGCGATCCCGGAAGCGAGACATGGAAGGATAAGAATAACTCGTGGAAAACCGGCGGCGGCGGCATCTGGCAGACCGGCTCCTACGACCCCGCTACAAAGCTCACCATTTGGGGCACCGGGAACCCGGTTCCGCAATACGATCCGCAGTCTCGGCCGGGCGACAACCTGTACACGGATTCAGTGGTCGCCCTCAATATCGACACCGGCAAACTGGGTTGGTATTTCCAATACACGCCCAACGATTCGTGGGATTACGACGAGATCGGCGTCCACATGCTCTACGACACGATCATCGGCGGGCTGCCCCGCAAAGTCGTAGCCCATTTCGGGCGCAACGGCTTTTTCTATTCTCTCGATCGCACCACTGGAAAGTTCATCAAGAGCGCCCAGTATGTCAACGACCTGAACTGGACCAAGGGCATTGATCAGGAGACCGGCAAACCGGTCGAATATAATCCGAAGCTGGACGTGCAAATCTACAATCCGGAGGCTCGGGCGCTGCGTGGCGACCCGGAGAAGCGGACGTGTCCGACCTGGCACGGCGGCGTGGCTCACCAGCCCACTGCGTATAACCCCGTCAAGCACATCGCCTACGGCGTGGGCATCGAAGGCTGTTTTTCACAAAACGGCGCAGAAGTGAAGTTCCTCTCCGAGAACGGCGGCATCGACAGAAAGAACAGCGAGAAACGCAACTACAACAGCGACCTCTACTATGGCTCGGTTACGGCGTTCGACACGATCAACCACAAGGTCATTGCGAAAGCTGTGACGGACATCGAAATTCGCTCGGGCGCCACGGTCACCGCAGGCGGCCTGGTGTTCACGGCGCTCCAGGACGGTTGGGTGGTGGCCTATAACGACGAGACGCTCGAGGAACTGTGGCGGTTCAACGTGGGCACCGCGCTGAAGGGCGCACCGGTGACGTATGCGATCGGATCAAAACAGTACCTTGCGGTTCAAACCAGCGGCCGCCACCTGCATCCCGTGAAATTCGATAACTTGCAGGATTCCAGCTATCTGTTTGTGTTTGCGTTGAACTAATCAGCGCAAAAACGGAGTGCGGCACGTCAGCTCCTCGCTTAGTCTGGCGCTGCGCGCCGCACCCCTTTGCGCTTCAACGGAATTCATTTCGGAAATTCTTTGCAAACGTCCGCGTCGGAGCCCCAGAATTCGATGCATTTGGCTCGGTCCATCGGGCCTTTCCCGATAACCTTCGCGATCAAGAAGTCGGCCACCAGGTCGATCTCGCGCTGCTGCAGCGTGGCCGGGGGGTCGGGCATGCGGGTCGGGTACGCCTTGAGGTCGTCCTTCTTCTTGCCGTAGCATCGCCCGTCGGTGTAGGCAAACTTGTCGAAGGCCGGCATTTGTGAGTTGAGCCGTCCGCACTTGATGATCATGACCAGACCGGCGCGGTTGAGCTTGGTCTCGCGCAAATTGGCGCCGTCGGGCATTTGGCTGTCAGTCTTGTGGCCGTCACCCGCCCAGCCATGACACGACTGGCAGTTGCCTTTTTGCTGATAAAGTCTCATGCCATCGGCAATGTCCTCAGCGCTGAGTGGCCGTGGCTCCTGCTGCCCCTGGGCCCTGGGGGGAACGACTGCCGCGGCGACGAGCGCGACCGCAACCGCCGCCCCTGAAGAGAAACGCAGCCACATGGAGTGTTTGGGCGCATTCGTCATGAACGCAGTATACTGCGCCGCACGAACTTCGTGGAAAATTGTCGTCAGACGGGACAAGCATGATCACGTGCGAGGCCGCCTCACCGAAAACATCGTGGGAAAATAGTCCGTAAAGTTTCGCCGGACCGTGAGCCGAAGGATTTCCGATAACACTCCTCATGAGATAGGTTGGCGCGTTTGTGTCCGGATGGCAGGCCATCCGGAATTTTACCGACGATGGCGCGGCGGATCGCCTCCGATAACACGTCTTAACGGGCAGGTTATTGCATATACTGAGTGGGCATATGAGCACGATCTCGCGGATCTTTGTGATGGTTACTGCCTTAGCTTCGGCAGCGTCTGCGCAATGGCTTAACTACCCGACGCCGGGAATCCCGCGGAAGCCCGATGGCAAGCCCGATCTCGCCGCGCCCGCGCCGCAGACCTCGGATAGAAAGCCGGACCTGTCCGGAGTCTGGACCGGACCCGGGCCGGGCAGCTACGACCGAAACATAGCGCGGGACCTGAAGCCCGGCGATATTCAGCCCTGGGCCGAGGCGCTCTATCAACAACGCGTTCGCGATTTGGGCAAGGACGCACCGCGCTCGAATTGTCTGCCCGATCCGTTCGCATACTACCACGTCGTCGACATCGCGAGGATCGTACAAACACCAGGACTGATTGTGATTCTGTATCAAGGCACGACCAACAGCGTGCATCGAACTATCTTTACCGACGGCCGCCAGCTTCCCGTCGATCCCAATCCAACTTGGATGGGGTACTCGGTGGGGCACTGGGAGGGAGACACGCTGGTGGTGGAGACCGCGGGTTTCAACGACAGGGGCTGGCTGGACATCGAAGGTCATCCTCACACGGAAGCTCTGCGCATCACCGAACGTTTTCATCGGCGCGACTTCGGACACATGGACCTGGAAATGACCTACGACGATCCGAAGGCGTTCACCAAGCCGTTCTCCGTGAGGTTGGATCAGACGCTCGTGCCGGACAGCGATCTTCTGGAGAGCGTTTGCGAGAATGACCACTCCGTTCCGCACATGCTGGGCGGGACTGAGGTGATCAAGGTGTCTCCGGAGATCCTGGCGAAGTATGCGGGCCCGTATGAGTATGCCTCCGGGAAGGCGGCGGAGATATCCTTCGAGGGCGATCTGCTGTACCTGCGGGAAGGCTCGAACCCGCTGAAGCTCCCGTTCGTGGCCGCCGCCGAGACGAACTTCGTGTCGCGCACGAATGGGGACCGGATCGAATTCGTCAAGAATGCCAGGGGCGCGGTAACGGAGTTTGTGTATCACACCGGATTCGAAGATCGGCGCGCGGCGCGGAAGAAGTAGCCTTCCGTTCGCCGGTCCGGCTTCGGCCAGCAGGCATGAGCCGATTGTGCCTGGATCACGACGTATCCGGAAGACGGTGGGCCATCCCATTACTATCAGATGCCGAACCGCCCCCTCTCCGGTGTACGCTCGACGGAAAGGAGCGCCTCTATTCCGGAGATTGAATAGAGCTCATCGCCATTGGGCGAAACGAGCGCGGCGCGACCCAGCTCCGCATCGCCGAGAGCGCGCATGTTGCCTCCTATCTTCAAAGGCTAACGGTCACTCTTAAAAAGGTAGCAGGGATCGAAGTACCGCCGTTCCTGCTCTTGTTCTGTGCTTTCGCCATTTCCACGAGCTGGTTGTGGAGTTCTTCCACTTTCCCGTTTTTTTCAGCGGCTTCGTAAGCGTTCATGGTAGGGCCATAAAATCGTCTAAACGATTCGATGACTTGCGTTGGGCTTTGGTCGGGGGAGATCAAGTGGAACGTGTCCTTGATCATGGAAATCTTCTCCTTGGGCACGCCTGCCTGACCGAAACGTTCGACGATGTGAGTATCCACGCCCCAAGTCATGGGACTAACGAAGCCCTCCGGAGGTACATTGACGTCGAAACGGTGCACCAGCTCAGCGCCGCCTAAGCTCCGAAGTAAACTTGGGTTCAAGCAAATTCGTGCGAACCGGCGGCGCCTAGCCTCGCGCGCTTTTGGACAAGGATTGTCGACGTCATATCGGATGCGGCCTTCACTAGCGCTGCCATCTTTGGATGCGCAGGAGTAATATCGACGGGAAGGCCGGCGGCTTCGAGCGTGGCGGTCATGACCGGTCCCACGGAGCCGATAGCCATAAATTCGCGCATTGCTGTGAATACTTGCGGTCGGAGGCCGAGATCGCCGGCGATCGTCATGAGATGATCGAGCTGAATAGAGGACGTGAACAAGACCACGTCGAATTGGCGCTCCGCTAAACGGCGCGCCGCTTCCCGCAAAGGTGCGATGTCGTCCGGAAGTTCCCACCGATATACGACCATCGGTGTCACGTGTGCGCCCATCTCTTCAAGTGCCGCATTCATTTCCAGGTTCGGACGCCCGTATTCCTGCACGACGATGCGGCGTTCCGGCCGCAGCGCCACCGCATCCACAATCTCCTTCCAGGTATTCGGCTCCGGTACGACGACGTCCGCGCGCACGCCGAGTTCCCGCAGGATGGGCAGAGGCTTGGGGCCGCGCGATATGATGGAAATCCCGCGTAGTGCGGCACCGAGTCGATCGAGAGCAGAGTGTGCGCTGACCTGATCGCGAAAGAACGCCAGGCCCGTGCCGGTCATGCAGATGAGCATGTCGAATTCACCGGCCTCCATCCGCTCCAGCGAGCGCATGGTTTCGCGCTGGTCCTCAAGGGCACGCTCCTGCACCGACGGCGCGACAAATGGATCACCGCCTTCGCGGCGGATGAGCGTGTCCATTTCCTTGGCGCGCCGGCTTTCCAGGCTGAGAACGCGGAGTCCTGCGAATGGCATGAATCAAAACACGAACGGCTTTATTTTCAGTATGGCGCAACGTGGCGCCCACTACATTCCTTTTAGAATTTGAACAGCGCCTCCAGATAGCCGAATTCACCATTCTTCCCCTGCGGGTAAATTTGCTCCATGACCGCCAGGCCTTGTGCGTAACCGAAATATCCGGTGAACGTGACCCGGCGCGTAGCCTGGTATTCCAAGCTCGTATCGTACAAATTCGCGAGCGACCGCCGTCCGGACGTCGCACGGCCGGTGTAGCCGAAAGTCCACGGTTGGAACACACCCCCACCGCTGTACCAGAGGTCGTTGGCATTGCTGAGGCGCAGCGAATGGAATTCGCTGGAGACTGTGACTTTGGAGTGCGGCCGCAGAAGCAGCGCACCGAAGCCATCCTCGGTATTCATCATGTTGAAGAAGGGGAAGCGTGCGTATGGACGCGGCGTCGGTAAGATCTGAAAGAATGTCCCGTGCCGGTTGTCGTTGGGATTCCCGTCGCCGGAGCCCAGGGTAAAGCCTCCGCGAATCCACGGCTTGAGCCTCGGCGCAACTTTCGGTTGATATCCTGCTTCGAAATCGAGAGCATAAGCGAGTTGAGTTTGCGTCCCCCATCGGCCGGTCTGAAGAGCTCCCCAGCCGAGTGCGTCGATTGTTCCCATGTTTGTGGTGAAGACGTGCAGACTGTGCGCGCCGAACGTTTGGATGTGGATGTTTTCAGTGTCGCCGCGGCGGATGACGACCGGGCGATTGTCCGTCTTAAGAACATTGCGCCAGTCTTCGTAGTCGATCGCAAAGAAGCGCGTGTCGGCGGCGTGATTCCCGCTGCCCCAGTCGTGCGTGTACGACGCGTAGCCGAAGGCTACGTTGTTCCATCCCCATCCGTCCGTTTGAAATACGCCTCTTGTGGGAACCGCCGCCACAAACGTGAAATTGTCCGTGGGTTTAGAAAATGCGTAATGCAGGCCGTCGAAACTGCGCCCCACGTCCGACCAACCGAACGTACCGATCAGACGCTGGCTGATGCGGTCGCGCTTCAGGGCCGCGAGCGTGGCATTCTTCGGTGTCAGCTCCGTGGCGTCATTGAATTCGAAACGCCCAATTTGCAGGGTATTGGCCTCGCTGCCGCCTAATCCCTTGAACCTTACGAAGAGCTGCTTCGCGAATAGCATCCCGCTGTTTTGGCTGTTGCCATTCGCGCTGTAATAGTTCGAACCGAGACCCAGCGCGCCCTGTGGCGCGGGCGTCGTTGCGGTGTTGGGCAATCCCAGCAGGAACGGTGCGGCTAGTTCGGCGTCCCAATCCCATCCCTCGCGTTTTTCGGCAAAATTCAGCCGCAGCAAATTGCCGGAGTAGATGTACTGGTTCGTGCCGGAGGCGGGTTGAAACCAATCCCAGTCGTACATTCGGGACCGCAGCGTTCCGGTCATGGCGACATCCCCGAGCATCGTCGCGGGCGGGGATGACTGTCCGAACGCTGCCGTTGCGGCGAGAAGGACGAGCAGGAATGCGTAGGGCATGTTAGTCACCCATCGCCTCGGCCGGGGCGAAAGCGCCCGCTAAACGGGCGTCAATCTCCGCTTGCGCAGCTCGTTCTTCGCCTTCCGAAAAGCGGACAACAAAAGCCAGCACAGAGACGGCGCAAATGGTAACTCCGAGGACGAATAACGCCTGGGTCCATGGCATGCTGCCCTTGAACAGAAATCCGGCCAGTACGGAACCCACGTTTCCGCCCGCGCCCACGATCCCGGCCACCGCCCCTAAGGCGCGCTTGTTGACGAACGGAACAAGCGAATATGTCGCGCCGTTTGACATTTTGATAAACAATCCGGTCAGCATCATGGTGGCGATGGCCAAAGGCAGCGCGCGCATCTGCGAGAACAGCATCAGCGCCAATCCTTCGGCGCAAATTGTGGCTCCTAACAGCACGGCGCGCCCACGCAGTCCCCAACTTCGGTGAAAACGGTCGCTCACGATGCCGCCCAACGCGCGAGCAAAGAGATTCATCATGCCGAAAGAACCGGCCACCAATCCCGCAGCCGTCAGCGCGAGGTGAAAATAGTCGGTGAAATAGAGAGCGGCGATGTTATCGACGGTCAGCTCCATTCCGAAGCAGGCTCCGTAAATAACAAACAGCGCCCACACGCGCGGGTCGCGGCAGGCGGTCGCGAAAGCTCCCGCTGCACCGGAACGGCGGGACAGCTCGCCTCTAGCGCGAAGCTCCGCGAAGTCGCCGTCGGCGGTGTCCCGGGTCAGTTTGTAATACGCTATGCCCGCGAGGAACATCAGGACGCCAGGCACGAACATCGCCATGCGCCAGCCCCACCAGGCGCCCGCTCCCATCGTGACGAACGCAGTGAAAAGCAAAGGCATGACCATTTGCGTGACACCCCCGCCCAGGTTGCCCCAGCCGGCGGCAGCCGCGTTCGCTGTTCCCACGATATTCGGCGCGAACATCACCGACGTATGGTATTGCGTGATGACGAAAGACGCTCCGATCGCACCGATCGCCAGCCGGAAGATAAGAAATGTGGGGTAGTCATGCGCGAGACCGACCGCCATCACCGGCAGCGAGCCCAGAATCAGCAGCCAGGTGTACGCCCGGCGCGGACCGATGTGATCGCACAACCAGCCGATAAACATGCGCACCAGAACAGTGATTGCGACCGAGGCGATCGTGAGATTTCCGATTTGCGCCTTAGTCAGGTGTAATTCCTGCCGGATGACGGGCATCAGCGGTGCGATGCCGAACCATCCGAAGAAGCATAGAAAAAACGCGATCCACGACATATGGAACGCGCGCATCGGAGCGCTGGAGAAATGGGTCAGGCGGACGCTGGTAGCTTTGTTGCGAAGGGTCATTTTGAGTCGGTTCTCCTTGATTTGTTGGGAAACAATTCAAATCGGCTCACACAGGGAGAGTCATCGAGCAATTCGGGACACCCGTTCGCATCCGCCCGGCTGAATGATGGTGCCTCACACTTGGAAGCGGCTACTATACAAGGCCATTAGGCGGCGGCTTCGTCGAAAGCTCTGCCAACGCCGCCGAAATTGACAAAAATGATTCCGTCTTCCACCCGCGCCGGATACGTGGCGACGCAGGCCGGTTCAGATGCGCGCACGGCCATTCCGGTCTCCAGGTCAAAGCGCCGTCCGTGGAGCGGGCATACGACGGTGGTTCCGGAGACGATGCCATCGCACAAGGGCCCCCCCTTGTGGGGACACCTGTTCTCAATGGCCAGATAGCGATCGCCCACGTGGAAAATCGCGATCTCTTCGCCCTGCAAGGTCACCGCTCGCCCTTCGCGCGGCGGAATGTTTTCCACCTTCGTAACCGGTATCCAGCGCACTTCTTTTATCACGTCGTGGGAGCCTCCAAAGGTTGAATTTGAACGAACTGCGTGGGATTGACCGGATTCGCTCCTTCGAGCCACGCGTCCTTCGCCATGGCTTTGGAGCGCGCCAATCGGTCGAGCAGTTTCTTCTTCTCTTCTTCCGGCGCATACACGGTTTCCTTACGAATCTTTTCAATCCCCAGGCGTTCGACGAAGTCGTAGCTGCGCTCCAAGTAGTTCGCATTTTCACGGTAGTATTGAAAGAAAAGATCGCAGGCTTCCATGGCTTGCTCGGTGGTTTCGACGGTTATCAGAAGGTCCGCTTTGCGGACCGACTTGCCCGCGGCGCCTCCGACCACGACTTGCCAGCTCCCGTCTTGTCCTACCAGCCCCAAGTCCTTCACCGTGGCCTCCGCGCAGTTGCGGGGACATCCGACAACGCCCATTTTGAACTTGTGCGGTGTAAATAGATTCTCCAGCCGCCGTTCCAACTCGATGCCCGCGCTCGTCGAATCCTGCACGCCGAAGCGGCAAAACTCCGTCCCCACGCAGGTCTTCACCATGCGGACTCCTTTCGTATACGCCTGCCCCGATGGCATGCCGAGGTCGGACCACACCTTTGGAAGATCCGCCTTCTGGATGCCCAGCAAATCGATCCGCTGGCTTCCAGTCACCTTCACCATCGGGACTTTATACCTGTCCGCGACATCCGCGATGCGCCGCAGCTCATCGGGAGTCGTCACACCGCCCCGCATCCGCGGCACCACGGAGAACGTACCGTCCTTCTGGATGTTGGCGTGGACGCGATCGTTAATGAATCGGGCAGAACGGTCTTCTGCGTGTCCGCCGCACCACAACATATCGAGCAGATAACTCAGCGCCGGTTTGCACACCTCGCAGCCCTTGCGATTGCCGTAGACATTCAGGACTTCCTCGACTGATTTCAGCTGCTGGCCGCGAATAATGTCGCGCAGCTGTTCGTAGGAAAACGGCAGGCAGGAGCACAGCGCAGTCTTCGTCTCCTCTTGAAAATCGGGGGTGACCGCGCGCAGAAGCTTTTCACACAGCCCGGTACAGGTTCCGCAACTGGTGGAGGCGCGCGTCTTTTCCTTGAGCTGTTGCAGTGTGACGATGCCGTGGTTGTGAATCGCCCGGACAATGTCGCCCTTGCGCACGCCGTTGCAGCCGCAAATCGTTTCGCTATCGGGCATGGCCGCGACTTCCAGGCCCGGATCTGGGTCGCGGGGTGGAAACAGAATCTGCCTCCGGTGCGGAGTAAGGTCCGTTCCACTCCGCAGCCAGTCCTGGTAAACGTGTTCGTCCTCGATGTCTCCGACCAGAATCACGCCGTGCAGCCGGCTGTCTTTCAGCAGCAGTTTCTTATACACGCCCAGGGATGGATCTTCGTAGCGCACTGCCTCGACGCCCGGCTCCGATTCGTTGATGGAGCCTGCCGAAAAAATGTCCACGCCCATGATTTTGAGCTTCGTTGCGGGCGAGGCTCCCGTGAAGGATGGCCCAGGATTGCCCGTAATGGCGCTGGCCAGCACGCGGCCCTGTTCGAAGAGCGGGGCGACCAATCCGAAAGTCTGTCCGCGGTGTTCGGTACATTCGCCGACCGCGAAAACGTTCGGGTCGGACGTTTGCATGAAATCGTTGACCACGATTCCGCGGCGAACATCGAGTCCCGCCTGGAGCCCGAGTTCCACGTTAGGCCGGATGCCTGCGGCGATCACTACCAGATCGGCCTCCAGTTCCTCCCCGGAGGCGAAGCGCAGGCCATCGACACGCCCGTTTCCAAACAACGCGGCGGTTTGTTTGGGAAGCATCACGCGGATACCCAGGTTTTCGATCTTGCGCTTCAAGTACTCCCCGCCGGTCGCATCCAACTGACGTTCCATCAGGGTGTCCATCAGGTGAACCACGGTCACCTCGCAGCCACGCATCTGGAGCCCTCGGGCTGCCTCCAGACCCAGCAGACCACCGCCGATCACCACCGTCTTTAGCCCTGGCCGCGATTTCTCCAACAGCGCACGAGTGTCGTCCAAGGTGCGAAATACATGGACGTTTTTCTTGTCGACGCCCGGAATAGGCGGAATAAATGCGCTGCTGCCCGTCGCCAGAATCAGCTTGTCGTATTCCGTGATCCCGCCGTCTTCCCCGAGCACAACTTTGCGGGTGCGATCGATTCCCGTGATCTTGACGCCCAAGCGCGTGCAAATCTGATTGGACTGATACCACTCGAGATCGTTCAGAACGATCTCGTCCGCCGATTTCTCGCCCGCGAGAACCAGCGACAAGAGAATGCGGTTATAGTTGGCGTGCGTCTCGTCGCCGAAGATTGTGATTTCGAAATCGTGCGGCTGCTTGAGAATCTGCTCGACGCAGGAGACTCCGGCCATGCCGTTGCCGACGACCACCAGTTGTTGCTTCATGCCTTTACTCCTGAGCCCGGCGGTGTCGGCGCAGACCGGAGTATCGTCGGGCGCGCTGCCTTATGCGAATGCGGAGCCGAGCGCTCCACCTTCACCGCACATTGCTTGTAATTGGGCTCGCGCGAGATGGGGTCGAAAGCGTCCTGCGTAACCTCATTCACGTTGGTTTCCGCAAAATGGAACGGCATGAACACCTGGCCAGGAGCAGTAATCTCGGTGAGCCGCAATTCGACTCCGCGTACGCGGCCGCGGCGCGAAACGATGTCAACCGAATCGTGACTGCGCAACCCGATCCGCCTCGCGTCGCGCGGATTCATTTCCAGCCAGGCGCGCGGCGACAAGCGTTCGAGAATCGGCACCTCCTTGGTTTTAGTGCGGGTGTGCCAGTGCTCTACGGTTCTTCCAGTGTTCAGGATGAACGGGTAGTCGCCGCCCGGTTGTTCCGGGAAAGGAGCCCACGCCGTGCATACCAGTCTGGCGCGACCATCGGCCGTCTGGAACTCGCCATCGGCGTACAGTCGCGTGGTGCTCGGCGGCAATTCGTTCCGGACCGATTCATTCCGGCGAAAGGGCCATTGCACTGCGCCGCGTTCGGCCAGCAGAGCGTAGCTGATGCCGGAATAGTCGCACAGGCGGCCTTCGGAAATCCGCCGCCATTCGTTGAATGCGTCTTCGACCGTAGTCCAGCCGGGAAATAATTCTTGGCGACATCCGAGCTTTTCGGAGAGCGCTAGAAAAATTTCGAAATCCGAGCGCGCCGCGCCCGGAGGTTCTACAGCTTTGTTCACTTTACTGACGCGGCGTTCGGAGTTGGTGTAGGTGCCTTCTTTTTCGCCCCAGACCGCGGCGGGTAGTACGAGGTCAGCCAGCTCCGTCGTGGGCGTTGGATGGTAGCAATCCTGCACGACCAGGAAATCGAGATTCGAGAGTCCGTGCTGTAACACGTCCTGATTCGGATACGAGACCAGCGGATTGGTCGCGATGATCCACAGCGCGCGAATCTTCTTGGCGACGGCGGCTTCCACGATATCCGGATACGCGAGGCCGCGTTTGGCGGGGAGCCGGGATTCTTCGACGCCCCACATGGCAGCCAGTTCTGCTCGATCCTCAGAACTTTCGAATTTGCGATAACCCGGAAGACTAGACGCAAAGCCGGCCTCCCTCGTCCCCATGGCGTTGCATTGCCCCGTGATGGAAAAGGGCGATGCTCCCACTCGGCCGATATGCCCAGTCAGCAGCGCAAGGTTGCAAATCGCGTTCACCGTCGCTGTGCCGAGCGTGCTGTGATTGACGCCCATGGTCCAGCCGATGAAGCCCGCCTTGGCGCGGCCGTAGAGCAGAGCGGTCTTGAAAATCGTCTCCTCGGGCAGGCCCGTAATCTCCGCCACGCGCTCCGGAGGATACGCTTCGAGGAAATGCTCCAGTTCCGCGAAACCCGTGGTGTGTTTGTCCACATACACACGGTCGATCAGGTTATAACGAATCAGAATATGCGCGATCCCGTTGAGCAGCGCGAGATCCGAACGAGGCTTGAGTGGCAGATGAATGTCTGCCATCATGGCGGTCTTGGAGACGCGCGGATCGGCCACGATGAGCGTCTTGCTGCGATTCGCGTCCAGGTATTGACACAGAATCGGATGGTTGTCGGCCAGATTCGCCCCAATCAGCAGAACGACGTCCGCGTACTCCATGTCTTCGTAGGCGCCGGGAGGACCATCGCTTCCGAAGGAAATCTTGTAGCCGGAAACGGCGCTAGCCATACACAGCGTCGTGTTGCCGTCATAATTATTCGTGCCGAGTCCCAGTTGCACCAGCTTGCCGAGCGTGTAGAACTCTTCGGTGACTAACTGGCCGGTGCTCAACACCCCGAGCGATGCCGGTCCGTAGGCGGCTTGAGTCGCTCGGAACCGCTCGGCCATCACGGAAAGCGCTTCGTCCCAACCGACGCGGACCAGATTGCCGCCTCTTCGCAACAGCGGATATTGTGCGCGATTTTCCGCTTCAATAATGTAGTGCTCGGAGAGGCCCTTAGGGCACAACTTGCCCCGATTGACCGGATGCAAGGCGAACGGCCGCGAGGCCACCGCGTGGCCGTCCTTCACGCCGATCTCGATGCCGCAGCCTACCGAACAATAGCCGCACGTGGTCGGCACCCAAGTGTCCGGAATCTTCTTGGCCGAAGTGTAGCCCGTGGATTCATCGCGCGCGAAGGCATACTCGTCGCGCAAATTATCCAGACCGACCGCACGCCTCCAGTTCATAGCGCCATCCTTTCCCCGGATGTGAATGCGGCGGCGATGTTCTTCGGAACGACGCTCACGAAGAACAGGTAGCGTCCGAGCCATTCGCCGGCGAGCGCCACGGCGAAGGCCGACGTGACGGTCCATCCGCCTGCCGCGACCGACGGCAACAGGACACCCGCGACGACCATCAGCACGGCCAGCCGGATCAGGAACAGATTCCGTAGCCGTCCGGAGAGCAGCAGTGACGATGCGCGCAGCTCAAACACTTCCGAGCGCGTCAGCCATAGGAATTTGAACGATTGCGCGATCAACTGCGCTGCGGCGCCCGCGATGGCCGCGAAATGGATCCACGACGGAATCGGCGCGCCGAGCGTGTGCACCAGGAGCGTTTGCACGAAGAGCGGCCCTAGAAACAGTGCAGTGGAAAAGAATTCGGCGAGCGTGTAACTGCTGAACCACGCGGGACGGGCACGAACAATATATATGCGCGCGGAACAAGTGACGCCTGCCAGTCCCGCGAGCACGGTGCACAAGCCGGCCGCGCCTCGTCCGGGCAGATTGAACATCAGCATTCCCGCAAACGCGTTCGCGGCGCCGGCGAACAGCGAGAGCGTGAGAACCTCCCGGCTCAACCACGAACGGCGCAGACCCTTGAGCGCTCGCCAGGCATAAAGAGGCCTTCCGAGATGCAACGTCGAAGCTCCCAGGCTGATGCCCGCGAGTCCCAGCGACGCCACCGCCCCGATCGTTAATGAGCCTCCCTCTTTCAGCAGGTCGAGCAGCCATAAAACCACGAAGGCACCGACGGAAAGTTGGGTGAGCACCAGCATGAAGACCAGCGGCAAATGTGGATGCTCCGGTTTGACGCGCTGCAAATCCACGCGCTCCGTATCTGGCACCATATTTTCCGGGAGCGTGACACGCGTAGTGGAGATGCTATCGTCCGCCGATGGCAGTCCGGGCGCGTCCGCCGAGAGATAATCGCGACGCCATTCGGCGACATTCACGATTTCAATCGCGATCGCCCCTTCCGGGCATGCCGCCACGCACGCCGGAGCCATGCCGTCGCTTAACCGGTTGTGGCACATGTCGCACTTGCCGACGACTCCGCGCTCTTCGTTGTACTGCGGCACCCCGTAAGAACAGTTCCATGTACAGTACTGGCACCCGATACACGTGTCCGCGCTGTGCAGTACAACACCTGTGCTCGCGTCTTTTGTATATGCCTCCACGGGGCAACCGATCAGGCAGGAAGGCTCCAGGCAGTGATTACAGCCCATCGATAGGTGATAGCGCTCCGTATAGGGGTAGTGCCCGCCCTCCACCTCGCCTACACGTCGCCAATTCAACGCCGCCGGGTTGCCGTTCTGTTCGTTGCAAGCCACTACGCAGCACTTACAGCCGATGCACTTCGTCATGTCAAAGTGAAAGCGATATTGCTCCCCGGCTTCGAGCGAGCGTTCCGGAATCAGGGGCCGGGGCTCTAACGCGATTTGCACCAGAGACTTGGCAGCGGTCGAGAGCAGCGCGCTCTCCATCAAGGGAAGCGTCGTCATGCTGCGGCCTCTTTTTGATACACGTATCCCTTTTGCGCCACAAAGGCTCCTTTGCCGACAAGGAAGCGACACCTATCGCTCAGGGCGAGGGTCGAACGATCACAGCAACTTCGGTCGAATCAACTTGGGAATGAACTCCGCAGGGAGTTTATAGGTGGGATGCGACAGGGTTCCCGGGATTGCCCCGGAAAACCCGTTTGTTTCGCAGGCGAGCTAAAAGTAGTGTATCAGGGAAAATTGATTTGGAAAGATGTTTGTTGCAAGATTCTTTTTATCAGTGCCATCAGCCAGGCAGAGCAACCCTAAGTCGGTGGAGAGACCGACCTAGCAAGTCCTCGCCCATACGCGTGGCTCAGCGAAAAGAAGCCTATACGCTTCACAGCGTTTGAAAAGCAGGATTTTGTACGATGTTGCACGGCCCCCGATTTGCCGCCGAGGATCGTGATGACTCCGCCTCGCCTGACTGCCGTATCCACATAGGTTTTTTCGAAAGCCGCTGAATATAGTACACCGAAATCGTCGCCTGAGGCGCCATTCTTTCCTGTATGACTCGGACTGTGGAATTTGATCGAATGGGCGGTAGCGCCGTTTCGCTCCTGAGCACGATTGAGGGCGGAATCGATCAAGCTTTTTTGAAGCCAACCGTTTGATTGGCCGTTTGATTGGTATGTGAAATCAAGCGTTTGATGGCTCTATCAACCCGAGCCAAAGGCGGCTCGGATAATCGTTTGATTGGAAAGCAAATCCAGAAGGAGATGGGATAATGAACCGGTCGGAGGTCCTGACAATAAATTCCATGTGGCCTTTGGAGCGAGTGTGGGAAGAGCGGAATCGTAAAGTAGTTCTCCTGGTTAGCGGATCTATTATCCTGATCATAGCCGTCGCCGACTGGTGGACGAAGCCCTACGTATCCCTTGGTTTTCTGTACCTGTTTCCCATAATGCTGGGAGCGGGATTTCTTCCTAGGTGGGCGGTGGCACTTCTCGGTGCGGCCTGCGCAGTCCTCAGCGAGGTTTTCAGTTCCCTGGAACGGTCAAACGTTCGCCTGGCTTTCGAGACGCTAGCGCTTGTAGGCTGTGGAATGTTCGTTGCGGAGATGGCGCGGAACCGGCGGTTGACATTACAAGGACAAGAACGATTGAAGATTCTCGTCGAGACAAGTCCAGCCGCGATTGTGACCATTGATGAGCGAGGTTTTATTGAACTTGCGAATCAGGCAGCTGTTGAACTGATGGCACCCCTGGATGGAAAACTGATCGGCAATCCAATTGCGGCTTTTTTGCCCGAACTACACCACGCCCTTCGGTGGGAAGAAGCCCCTCAGTTTCGGGCAACCATGCAATGCCGTGGCCACCGCGGAAATGGTGAGCCGTTTATGGCGGATGTATGGTTCTCCACATATAAGGATGGACCGCGGCCAAAGCTTGCCGCAATTATTGCAGACGTCACGGACGACGCGGCGGCATCGAACGCCACTTCCTTTCCAAGCGAACGCGAACAACGAGCTGCGCTAACCGAACGGGAGTTTGATGTCCTTCGCTTTCTGGTCCAGGGCCTTGGCAACAAAGAAATCGCAACGCGCATGGAAATCTCGGAAAGTACTGTGAAGAACACGCTGCAGCAGTTATTTGCCAAGACGAATGTCCGCACGCGCGCGCAACTCGTTCGAGTCGCCCTTGAACAGTATCGAGATCTTCTATGATCTCGACAGAGATAATTCGTTAGCATTGGCATCACGCCAATACATCCGCAAACACTTTAGATAGTATTCCCCGCGCATCTACGCTCTTATCGCCTGGTCGACTCACGCAAGGTGTTCCTTGTCCGAGCGCCAGTCCTCGTGTATGCGCCCCCTGGGAATGAGTTTCCTGGTATCGAAATCCTTTATAAGCTCCAAAAACACTATTGATTGGCCCCGAAAGATTAATCGAACGCCTTCGCATTTGGAAACAAGATTACTAGGACTATACCCGGGAAGACAGCTAGAGTCGAATTTCAGACGCCGCAACCACACCTCGTAGACGCTTTGAACGTGTTTCAAAACCATTTCATCATGAAGAACGTATCATCGACAACGGCCATCTATTTCCGACGTGAGCGATGGTGCGTCGTCATGATCGTGCTCGCGGCAATGCCGATCGCAACGCTCTCTGCTCAAGCCGCGTTCACTTGGCAACAAATCAAAAACAGATTCGCCGAATCGAATCCAACATTGAAGGCTGCGCAGCTCAACATCGATGAGGGACGGGCCGCTGAGATCACGGCCTACTTGCGGCCGAATCCGGAGATCAGTCTGTCGGCGGATGGAGTGCAGATCTCGCGAAATAGCGGAATCTGGCGTCCGCTGAGCGGGGTCGTGGAGACGCCCGGGATCAGCTACCTGCATGAACGGCAGCAAAAGCGAGAGCTGCGCCGCGATCAAGCCAGGGAAAGCACGGCCATCTCCGAATCGACGTATCTCGATCAGGAGCGCAATCTGGTATTCACCTTGCGCAGCGCTTTCGTGCAGGTTTTACAGGCGAAGGCCGTGCTCCAGAACGCGACGGAGAACCTGGCTTACTGGGACCGGGAACTCGACGTGAATCGCACGCGCTTCAAGGCAGGCGATCTGGCGCAAGTGGATCTGAATCGTCTGGAGCTGCAGCGCGTGCAGTTTGAGTCCGATTTTGAAACCTCGACGGTGAATCTGCGGACGGCCAAGATCCAGCTTCTGATGCTGATGAACGACCGCACGCCGATCGAGCGGTTCGACGTGACCGGACCTTTCGATTTCGCAAACGAGTTAGCGCCACTGGAGGAATTCCGAAAGATCGCGCTTGAGACGCGACCCGACCTGAAGGTTGCCATGCAGAACGTCGAATTGGCGAAGGTCACCCACGAACTGGCCGTAGCCAACGGTTCGACGGATCCGACTTGGAGCTTGTGGTATTCGCACAATCCGTCGTTTGCCAATTCCTATGCGAACGAAACCATCGGCGGCAGCGTCAGCATCCCTCTGCGCATCTTCGATCGCAATCAGGGGCAGAAAGCCCTGACGCAGATCGATATCGGCCGCAACGAACGCCTGCGGGACGCCAACGAGGCGCAGGTGTTCAGTGACGTCGATTCAGCGTACTGGACGATCGTCCAAAACGTAAATCTTTTGAAGCCGTATAAGAGCAAATATCTGCCGCTGGCGATTGATGTCCGCGACAGAATTTCCTTTTCCTATCAAAACGGTGGCGCGTCGCTGCTGGATTTCCTGGACGCGGAGAAGTCGTACCGGGACACGCGGCTGGCTTACTTGAATCTGATTGGTTCGTATTTGACGGCCAGCGCCCAAATGAACATGGCCGCGGGTCGGGAGGTAATCCAATGAATCGCCTGCTGCTCTTCGACGCCGCTCTGTACGTAGGTTTGAGTCTTCTCTGTGTCGGGTGCGGCAAAGTCGCGGCGAATGAAAGCACAGAGGCCGCGATAGGTCCAACGCTTGTCGCCGTCGAACCCGACTTGGATGCTAACAACTTCAAGGTGGAGCACCCGGAGCAGTTTCCCTTGGTTACCTCGGGCGAGCATGTCGCCGCGCCGGAGTTGAACGTAACCGGCGTCGTCAGTCCGGACGTTTCGCGGCAGGTGCCGGTGCCGTCGCTCGCGACGGGGCGAATCGTGGAAATCAACGCGCGCCTTGGCGACGAGGTCAAGAAAGGCCAGCTCCTGTTTAAAGTGCGCAGCACGGATATCGCTGGCGCGTATTCCGATTATCGTAAAGCGGTCAAGAACGAGCAGCTCGCGGTCGACAACGAACGACTCACGAAGATACAGCTCAATCGCGCCAAGCTTCTGTACGAAGGCGGGGCCATCCCCAAGAGCGCGCTCGAAATTGCAGAGAATGCGGAAATTGGTTCGCAAACCGCGCTGGACAATGCGAGAGTCGATATCGAGACAACGACCGAGCATCTTAAGCTGCTAGGCTCCGATCCCGAGCATCCTTCGGGGATCGTCGAAGTCACCGCTCCCGTTTCAGGAACGATCACGGATCAGCAGATCACGAATCAATCGGGCGTACAGGCGCTGACGCCGCCGAATCCTTTTACGATTTCCGACATGTCGCACGTTTGGATTATTTGCGACGTGTGGGAGAACAACATGGCGCAGGTGCACATCGGAGAATATGCGGACATTCATCTGGCGGCCTATCCGGACAAGATCCTGAAAGCGCGAATCAGCAACATTCTGCCCATCGTCGATCCCACCATTCGCACGGCGAAGGTGCGGTTGGAAGTGGAGAATCCCGGCCTGATGCGGCTGGGAATGTTCGTCACCGCGACGTTCCACGGCGAGATGATGGAACGCCATGCGACCGTCCCGGCGACGTCCGTTCTGCACCTGCACGATCGTGATTGGGTCTACATCCCTTTAGGAGAAGGCCGCTTCCGGCGGCAGGAAGTAGTCGCGGGGAACATGCTGCCCAACGGCGCTCAAGAAGTGGTCTCAGGTCTGAAGCCGGGCGACCAAGTGGTCACGCGTGCACTCGTGTTCCAGGATACGGTCGAGCAATAAGTAAGACACCGGAGCAATAAATCACATGATTCGTAAACTCGTCGATTTCGCGCTGGATAACCGCTTTTTAGTTCTGGCAGCGGCAGTTTTGCTGTTCGCCTGGGGGGCGGTCTCTTTCCATCAACTGCCCGTTGAAGCCTATCCCGACGTCGCGGATAACTACGTTGACATCGTCACGCAGTGGCCGGGCATTTCCGCGGAGCAAATTGAGCAGCAAGTCTCGATTCCGCTGGAGATCGTTATGAACGGCATGCCGCACGTAACCCATTTGCGGTCGTTCTCCTTGTTCGGCCTATCCGACGTGAAGCTCATTTTTGACGATGACGAAGAAAATTTCAGAAATCGCGAACGAACGCTCGAGCGGCTCTCGCAAGTAACTCTTCCGCCAGGCGTTTCGCCGCAACTGCAAACGGACTGGAGTCCCGCCGGTCAGATCTACTTCTTCACGCTCCACAGCACAAATCCTGCCTACGACGTCATGGAGCTGAAGTCCATCGAAGACTGGGTTGTCGAGAAAAATTTTAAGGCGGTTCCGAACATCGTCGATGTGGCCAGCTTCGGCGGGCCGACGCGCGAATACCAGGTTCGCGTGGACCCCGAAAAGCTCATCTCGTATGGACTCAGCATCGGCCAAGTGGAGCAGCAACTCACCAACAACAACACCAACGGCGGGGGCAGCTTCATTGAGGCCGGGCTCCAGCAGATAAATATCCGGGAAGTTGGACTCGTCAAGAACGTGCACGATATTGAGAAGACGGTCCTCCTGGCAAAGAATGGGACGCCCATTCATGTGAGGGACATAGCCGTGGTTTCACAAGGGCCAAAGATACGGCTCGGCCAATTTGCCAAGGCGATCCGGCGGGAGGATGGACGCCTCATCGATAACGATGATGTGGTTTCCGGGATCGTGCTCCTCCGCAAAGGCGCGGAGGCGGACGCGGCGTTGCAGGGTATTCACAAAAAGGTTGCGGAACTGAACGATCATATCCTGCCCGCTGGCGTGAAAGTCGTCCCGCTCATCGATCGCAGCGATCTGGTGCACTACACAACGGATACAGTGCTGCATAACTTGAGGGATGGCATCATTCTCGTCGTGATCATTCTGTTTCTGTTTTTGGGAAACGTTCGCGGCGCCATTATCGTCGCTCTGACCATTCCGTTTGCCCTCCTGTTTGCCGCAACGTGTCTTAACCTCAAGGGCATTCCCGCGAACTTGTTGTCTCTGGGCGCGTTGGATTTCGGAATGGTGGTCGATGGCGCGGTGGTGATGGTTGAGAACATCGTCCGCCACTTGAGCCGCCCTGGACACGACGATCGGACACCGAAACAAAGGATCTTCGACGCGGCCCACGAGGTTCAGCGTCCAGTCTTCTACGCGATCGCCATCATTATCACGGCTTATTTGCCCATCTTCACACTGCAACGCGTGGAAGGGCGACTGTTCAAGCCCATGGCCTGGACCGTCGCGTTTGCTCTACTGGGCGCGATCATTTTTTCGATGCTCATCGCGCCCGCGCTTGCCAGCCTTTTCTTTCCCAAGGGCACTCGTGAGTGGCACAACCCGGTGATGGCTTGGCTCACGTCCCTATACCGCCGCGCCTTGAGGGTCGCTATCCGAATGCGTTATGTGACGGTCGGCGTAGGCATTACCAGCCTTTGCTTTGCCCTTTATCTCACGGTGGGCGGTGTCATCGGTTCTGAGTTCTTGCCGCATCTGGACGAAGGTGCACTATGGGTACGCGGCACCCTCGCTCCCAGCACGGGACCTACGGAAGGCATCCGACTCATGAATCAAGCCCGCATCCTGCTTTGTTCCTGGCCGGAAGTGACCCAGTGCACGAGTCAAACCGGCCGTCCGGATGACGGAACGGACACCACGGGCTTTTTTAATACCGAATACTTCGTGGATCTCAAGCCGAAGGAGCAGTGGCGTCCCGCGTTTCATCAGAATAAGGAAGAACTCATCGCCTCCATGGACTACGAGTTAAAGAAGATACCAGGAGTGATTTGGGGCTTCTCACAACCGATCGCGGACAACATGGAAGAGGCCGTCAGCGGCGTCAAGGGACAGCTCGCCACGAAGATCTATGGCGACGATCTAAGAATTCTCGAAGATAAAGCCCAGGAAATCGTTACTGTGATGCGCAAGGTGAGAGGCATTCAGGACCTTGGAGTCTTTCATGTTTTAGGTCAGCCGAACGAAAACTTCGAGGTGGATCGCGATCAGGCCGCTCGCTATCAGCTCAACGTCGCCGACGTTCAGGATGCCATTAATACAGCGGCGGGAGGGAATGCTCTCACTCAGGTATTGCAAGGCGAGGCACGTTACGACTTGGTCATGCGCTATCTCCCCCAATTCCGCAATACCAAGGAGGCCTTGGAAAATATCCGGCTTCTCGCTCCTACCGGAGAACGAGTTTCGCTGGAACAGCTATGCAAAATCGAACAACGGGACGGTGGCTCGGAAATCTATCGCGAGGGTAATCAGCGGTACGTCGCGATCAAGTACAGCGTCCGCGACCGCGATCTGGGGGGCGCGGTCGAAGACGCGATCAAGAACGTCAATGCAAAAGTCCAATTGCCCCGTGGGTACAACATCGACTGGGAAGGCGAATACGAGAGCGAAAAGCGTGCCGAAGCCCGGCTGCTGATTGTCGTGCCGGTAACCATTTTCTTGATTTTTATAATCCTCTACAGCATGTTTCGGTCCTTCAAATGGGCCATTCTAATCCTGGTCAATGTGGCTCTAGCGCGCATCGGCGGCTTGCTCGCCCTGATGATTACGCATACTAACTTTAGCGTTTCCTCCGGCGTCGGGTTCCTCGCGCTTTTCGGCGTCTCCGTGCAAACCGGCGTCATCATGCTGGAGTACATCAATCAGCTCCGCGTGCAAGGACACGCCATCAGAGATTCCGCCGTGGAAGGGGCTGTGCTGAGGCTCCGTCCGATCATGATGACAATGCTGGTCGCTACTCTTGGCCTGCTGCCGGCAGCAATGTCGCACGGGATCGGTTCGGACTCGCAGCGGCCCTTCGCGATCGTGATTGTGGGCGGTCTCATCTCCGACCTCCTCATGAGCATCTTCCTGCTCCCTACTCTGTACGTGTGGATGGCCGGCGAAGACGACGTCCTGCCGGAGAAGGAAGCTCAATTCGATGAGCACGGCTAAACGCAGCGCCCGATTCAGCCGTTCTACTAAACTACATTCCCGAAAGGCACGGGGTTGATGTACACTTATTGGCGACTGAAAACCCAAATGGAAATCCGAGTTGGGCCAAGTCCAGATTGAACCGGTGCAGGGAGGCAAGCGATGAAACGAAACATTGCCATCGTTGTTACGGCTGGTTTATTGACAATGACCATTGCCGTTGCTCAACAAAAGGCCGCTCCTGCGGAGAAACCCGCGGCAGCAGTGTCAAAGATTCGCCGCCTGCCGGACGGACACCCCGATTTGAGTGGTATTTGGACGTTTGCAATCTCCATACCGCCGGGCGCTGTCGGAAAAGTCGTCAACGGCCAGAAGACCGTTCTCAAGGCGGATCAGTCCGCCCGGTATCTGCAGGCGGAACTTCCCGGCGCCCTCCCCTGGACCAAGGAGCCCTCCTATAAGCCGGAACTCCGGGCAAAGGTCGCCGACCTTGCGGCGCGGGAAAGCAAGGTGGACGCCGTATTCTACTGTGGCCGTCCCGGTGTCCCTCGGATAGGCTCGCCCCGCCGCATCGTCCAGTTGCCCAATGAATTTATCTTCTTCTACGAAGAGATTTCCGGCGACGCGTTCCGCTTCATTCCGATGAACGCCCAGCACCATGCGGACTTCAACCCGTCCTACTACGGCGACGCGGTCGCTCATTGGGAAGGCGACACGTTGGTCGTGGACACAACGAATTTCGTCGACGAGACTTGGTTCGGCGAAGACGGATACTTCCACTCGGACGCCATGCGAGTAACAGAGCGCTTGTGGCGGGTAGGCGACGATCTCGCATATCAAGTGACCGTGGACGACCCCAAAGTCCTAACCGGGCCCTGGACCAACTACGCGCACCTGATCAAGCCGTCCGACGAACCCATGCAAGAATCTCCGGCGTGCAAGGATGACGACGGGAATCGTCTGCTGAATCTGGATCACCACGTGCAGCGGTAACTGCACAAGTGACGAAGCAACTTCGTCCTGGTATTTCCTATTATCGGCAGCCCGGACCGGAGCCCGACAAAGACACTCGCGGCAAATCCATCAGTGCGACTGGCGCGCCAAAACGACTCTTCCGGGCGAAAGCGTGGACTGCGATACGCTGAAAAGGTCGTCCATCGACCTACCTGGAAGGTTCTGAAATGCGAGTACAGTCCGCTTATCGTTTTCCGCGGTGGCTGTTGAGTCTGGGGATCGCCGCATGTTTCGCGCTCAATCTGGCCGCGCAGGATGTGGCGATCACGAATGCGCGCATCATCGTCGGCAACGGCGCCATCATCCCATCGGGCTCGATCATTGTTCGCGGCGGCAAGATCGTGTCCGCCACCGCGGGCACGGCTGACACGCGAGGCATGAAAGTCCTCGACGCCAAGGGCATGAGCGCCATGCCGGGCTTTATCGATGCCCACAAGCACATTAATACCGGACCGAACGAGAAAGAGCAGATGCAGTCGCTGCTGGAGGCCGGCTACACGACCGTCCTGGCGGGAGGTGGCCCGGGCGACGGTACCCTTGCGCTGCGGGATCATATTGAGTCCGGGATGATCAACGGTCCTCGCGTCCTTCCGTCGGAGCGGGTCAATCTCAGAGGCAGTCCGGAAGAAGCTCGGGCCGCGGTTCGCGCCATGGCCGCCAAGGGCATCAAGCACACGGGCGAGATCGCGCTCACGCCCGAACCGGGTCCGACGCCGCAGGAAATCGAGGTTCTCAAGGCCGTAGTCGACGAAGCGGCCAAAGCCGGGGTGCAGGTGAACGTCCACGCCGTGAGTTCGACGGCGATGGTTGCCGCGATCGACGCGGGCGTGCGCCGCCTGGTGCACCTGCCCAACAAGGATTGGACGAGTCGGGAGGCCGCCGCGAAAGTGGCGGACACCAATTCGATCGTTCTGGGATTGATCGCGTTTGGCGCGCCAATCATCGACCGGGAATCTGGACCGCCCGCCCAAGTACAGTTTCCGAAAGACGACTCGCCGCGATTCCGCGACGGCAAGCCGTGGCCGGAGGCCATCGCCGGCGCGAACAGGGACGCGCAGGGCAGGGCGATGGGCACGGAAGCGGGTTACACTATCGTGAATGCACGAACCATCTGGGATGCGAGTGGCGGCAAGGCGCTCGGCTACTGCACCGATCAGAACTACGCGGACGTCGTGGTTCTCGAGCACGAGTTGAAGTCCTACAGCGTCATGTTCTCCATGCAGGACATCTTCCGGATCATGGGCCCCAACACTGCGGAATACCTCCACATGGCGGATCAGATCGGGACGCTCGAAGCTGGCAAGCTGGCCGACATCATTTTGCTGGACGGAAATCCGCTCGAAGGAGTTCAGTACATGCTGAAGACGAAAGTTGTGCTGAAGGGCGGCAAGGTTGTCGTCGATAAACGCTAAGCCCTGCCCGATCGGTTTATATGATGAGGCGTTGGTATGAATCAGGAGGTTTTATGAAAACAGGAATGCTCACCCTAGCGATGAGTATTTTTGGTGCGACGGCCGCCTTGTGTCAGATTCAACCCCCGGCTGGGCTGACGTCGGGACCTGGCGTACAAGCGGCCCAGGATGCCAGAGAACCAGAAGTGCTGAGGACCTGCAAGGTGCCACCTGCGGGCAGAGGCGGCCGTGGCGGACAAGGGCGCGGCCCCGCTCCAGCGGCGGGTCCCAGGGAGTACACTGTGGCGGAAATCAGGGGCGTTGTCGCCGCGGGTCAAAAGTGGAGAGACATTTGGCAGGTGGACGGCAATAACGCCGACGGCATTATCGCTACGAAGGACGGAGGTCTTCTGATCGCGCAGAACGATAAGAGCGACGTCGTGAAGCTCGACCGCAAGGGCCACATTTCCATTGCTTACAGCGGAACCAACACCGGAGGTTCGCTCGCGATGAACTCCAAGGGCGTCCTGTTCCTTGCGAACCGGGGGTTGAATCCATCCATTGAAGAGCTCGCGCCGCAGCGGAAAACACTAGCCAACAGGATCAATGGCGATCCTCTCGACTGCATAGGCGGCGTTCTCAACGATATTGTGGCCGACAGTAAGGGCGGAGTGTACTTCACCATGGGCGGCGTCTTTTACGCAGATCCGAAAGGCACGGTCACGCGCTACGGTGAAAATCTCGCCACCAATGGAATCGTACTCAGCGCCGACGAGAAGCACCTCTATGTCACCAACGGTCCTACGCTCGCGGCGTTCGATGTCCAGCCAGATGGCTCACTCGCCAACCAGCACGAGTTCGCGAAACTGGAGGCTGGAGGAAACGGCGATGGCAGCACGTTTGACGCCGCTGGACGCCTCTACGTGAGCTCGAATCCCGGAGTGCAGGTGATAGGGCAGGACGGAAGATATCTTGGCCTGATCCCTACGCCGCGCGGCATCATTAGTCTGGCGTTCAGCGGTCCGGACAGAAAGACGCTATATGCAGTGGTTAGGGAGAATGCCACGAATAAGGACTGGATCATCGCCATTCAGATGATCGCCCAAGGCCCAAAAGGCCGCGGTAAGTAACATCGGTTGCGTTTAACCGACACGGCTGAGCTTGGTTTCAGCCATGATGCCCTTGAAGCGGGTGCGCCGGGGGCGTTGGCACTTTTAACGAAATGGTCAGTTGCACTCCCGAAGGATCCCGATTCGCGACCGTGACTGAACCGCCAAACAGCGAAAGAATGCGAGCCGCTACGGGAGGGCCTAACCCTAAGTCCCCTCCGGGCGTGATCGCTTCGCCAATGGAGAACAGGTCAAAGAATTGTGGCAACGCGGCCTTCGGAATCGTCCCGCATTGAGTCTCGATGATAACTCTACATGAATCGCGCCCGCATGTGAGCAGAACGGTCTCTCTCTTTTTGGAGAATTTAATGGCCGTCTCCAGCAATCGGTGCAGTGCTCTAACTAATAACTCCTCGTCCCCAAGGACCGCTTCCAGCGTACCCACCGCTCGTTCGAGCCGGACGTCACGGGATTGGGCAAACTCACTCGCCTTTTCAATTGCGCGATATAGCACGTCATCCAACGAGACCGGCGCGGGCCGGAATTGTTCGCTACTCACATCGATTTGCGTTAGTAGTAAAGCATCATCGAGTATCGAGAGAATCCTTTGGCGCGACTGATCGAACATCTCCTGAAGGTCGCTCCGCTCGGCAGATGAAGACATTTCTTCCAGAATGATCTCGGCGGCACCGAAAAGTCCGACGAGGGGCGTGCGGAACTCGTGCGAGATGAGTTTAAGGAAGTCGCTCTTTGAACGATCTAGGATCGTCAGTCGTTGGTTTGCCTGTGCAAGTTCTTGCGTGCGGGCGGCTACGGCCTCCTCCAGGCGTTGATTCTGTAGAATCAATGCTCGCTGCAGGTTGTGAAGTCCCAGATGCGTTTCAACTCGCGCGTGGACTTCTTCGAATTGGAATGGTTTGGAAATGTAATCCGCCGCACCGGATTCAAAAGCCTTAACTTTGTCTTCGGTTCCATCCAGCGCGCTGAGGAAAATCACGGGTATTTTTGAAAGTTCTGGTGCGGACTTAAGCCGCCTACAAACCTCATAGCCATTCATTTCTGGCATGTTGATATCTAGCAAAATCAAGTCCGGCGGGCTCTTCATCGCCGCTGCCAACGCCAGCCTGCCGAGAGGGAACGAACGTACTTCACACCCCTGCCGGAGAAGCATTTCTTCCAGCAGCTTCAGATTCGCTGGATTGTCATCTACGATCATGATGTCGCTTCGCAACAAGGCAGCCCTCCTTTCTCCGCAGCGCTCCCACCGGCCGAACCAGCGAATCCGGCGATGCGCGCGCTCACCACTTCGGGCACCCCTCGGGCTTTCGCAAAATTTTCAAGGCGTTCAATCCAGACGTCATTGAGGACCGTTCCCGCTTTTAGGATTAATAGGTTCCCATCCGACGTGAACACATCATTGTCGATCACCATCCCGGCGCGGAGCCTTCGAATCGGTATCCGCCGCACTTCGTACTCCACTTGCGCTGGAGAGTAATTGCTGAGCGCATCCAACATGCGGCCGTCGAATCGCCCCGATGATCGTAGTTCGGAAAGTGCGGAGCCAAACGTGGCTCCCCGATAGATTCTTCGGTCTAGCTCCAGTGCCAAATGGAGAATGGTAGCGCCGGGTTTCTGCTGTCCTCGAGCGATTTCAGCCACAGCTTCCAACCGTGGAATGTTCGAAAGCAGTCGAGCGGCCCTCTCCGGATGAGCGCGAAACATCCGCTCCTCGTCAGGCGAGAGAGTCTGGCCTCCGTAGCCCTTTTCGAAGACATCTTCGGGCAACGCTATACAGCCCACTAGGCACAACGTCGCGGCCAGTTCGTACTGCCATGAATCCTCGCTCCTTCCCATCACCTTGATGATCCTCAGCACGATGTCGCGGATGGAACGGGATCGCGACGCCAGCACCGGTGATATGAGTTGGATCAAGTCCCAAAGAATTCCGACGGCGCCGCCGAGGGTTCGTTCCAACAAGTCGTGCTCGGCTAGCTGTGCGCGCCTTAACTTGAGATGCGTTTCCACGCGTGCCTGTACTTCTTGGAACTGGAACGGCTTGGAGATGTAATCAACCCCTCCGGATTGAAATCCTCTTACCTTGTCTTCTGTTGAATTCAGCGCGCTTAGAAAAATCACTGGTACGCCCGAAAGTGTCTCGTGGGCTTTAAGTTGCCGGCACACTTCGTAGCCATTCATTTCCGGCATGTTGATGTCGAGCAAGATTAAGTCCGGTGCTTCCTGGTGCGCCGCCGCGAGCGCCAAACGGCCACGTGGAAATGAGCGTATCTCGTGTCCATCCTGCCTGAGCATATCTTCCAGCAGCTTCAGGTTTGCGGGATTATCGTCTACGATCATGATGTTGCCGAGTTGAATCGGTGACTGCTCTTTTAGCGTCTGCACGCTTCCTCCAGCAATCGGGTGAGAGTGTCGTATTCGTACTTGTCGGCTAATTCTTGCAGTGCACGGGCGGACTCGGAGTATTTGGTTTCCCGCACGGCGACGATCAGCTTATCCAGCAACTTTTTATTGCCGCTCAAAGTCGCATTCCGAAGCTCTTCTACCAGTTCGAGCGGCAGCCCGCCGAGCGTTTCCGCGCTCAAGGCCGCTGCCCCGGCAAAAGGTTGGCCTATGGCGTCGGCTATTTCCTCATAGTCGTATTCTACGTTTAGACGGAGGCGTATCTTCTCGAGCAGTTCGTCCTCAGCGCAGGGTTTGGCTAGAAAATCGTCCGCCCCGCTTTGAGAAACTCGGTGTTGATCATCGTCCATCGCACTAGCCGTTAGTGCAACGATCGCAGTATGTTTGCCCCGGGGATCCGCCTTTATCCGGCGCGTTGCTTCGAGCCCGTCCATGACCGGCATGTGGATGTCCATTAAGATCAAATGCGGATTCCATTCCTCCCAGTTGCGAATGGCCACCTCGCCGTTCCTCGCACCTCGCACGGAAAAGCCAATCGCAGTCAGGAGTTTGATCAGCCAGTCCCGGTTCTCAAGCTGGTCATCCACCACGAGGATCTTGGGACGTACTTGTCCTGCTCGGATAGAACTGACGCGACGCAGAGCCTTCTGCTTCATGGCTACACCGGCGTTGCCACGCTCAATCGGAATCTCGAATCGGAATGTGGAACCCATGCCGGGGCTGCTGGCGACGGTCACGTCGCCTCCCATCATTCGCGCGCATTTCCGGCTGATGGCTAGTCCCAAACCTGTTCCTTCAAGAGTGTTCAAACCACGCTTCGTCTGGCTGAACGGTTCAAACAGTTTCTTCTGCTCCTGATGCGTAATACCTGGACCGGTGTCCTCAACGCGGGATAGCATCCATAATTGATTCGCATTCCTATGTTCCACGGTAACGTGTAGGGTGATTTGGCCAATTTGCGTGAACTTTACTGCGTTCCCGAGCAGGTTGATCAGAACTTGGCGTATCTTTCCCTCGTCGGCCCTCACGTAAGGCACCGGCTCTCCATCTGACACCATTTCAAAGCGGAGTCCCTTTGCCTCGGCCCGCAAGCGAAACATGGCTGCCAGATCGTCGAAAAGCCTCGATAGATTGAAGATTACCGGCTTGAGTTCCGTACGGCCAGCCTCGATTTTGGACATATCCAAAACGTCATTTATGAGGGCAAGCAAATGCTCGCCGCTCCGACCGATAATTCTGAGATTAGTTTTCGCCTCCTCTGGAATGCCTGGGTCGCGCAACATCAACTGCGCATAGCCGAGAATGGCATTCATAGGAGTACGAATTTCGTGGGACATGGTCGACAGAAACGTACTCTTTGCCCCGTTCGCAGCTTCCGCCTCGGCCTTGGTTCGGGATAACTGAGCATTGGCCTCATGAAGTTGTTGGTTAGCCATTTGTAATTGCCGCGAATTGCGGAAAATCTCAGCCTCCATTTGCTCCATTCGCGCACGAAGCTCGATGGCATCGCCGGGGGGCTGTGACTTCTGCCGCACGAACTCGGTCACGTCCTCTACGCGATGAATAAGGTACTCGATCCGGCGATCGGCCCCCAGCACGGCGGAGTTGATGGGGCTCCAATAACGTTCCTCAAAAGTGCCGTCCGGACGCCGAATGTCGTACTTCTGAATGGCCATCGTGTCTGCTTCCGCAGTTTGGAGCACGCGATCGAGCGAGGCGCGCAAGTGTGATACGCCGGTGGCGCCCGGGTCATCGGGATTGTCGGGAAAGGCCTCGAAGATGCCGCGACCGACGAGGTCCTCGCGCCTGGTCATCGTGGCCTTAAGGTAGGCGTCGCTAGCCGAGACGATCTTTAGGTCGGGCGTGAGTGTCAGAAACAGGCCGGGTAGCGATTCAAAAAGGCTCTGCAATACCGCTCGGCCGCGACGCAATTCAACTTCGGCGGCCCGCCGCTCGGTGATGTCGCGGGCGATAGAGGAAGCCGCTACCATAACACCACGGGAATCCTTGATCGGGGAAACCGTTAGGGCGACATCGATCAGCGTCCCGTCCTTTCTGCGCCGTACGGTCTCCTTATTAACGATTTGTCCTCGCTGAAGGGTTGCGTTGTTTTCGGATAGCTCGTCAGCGCGGTCGGGCGGAAACAAGACTGATACCGGCTGCCCCAAGATTTCTTCGACCGTATATCCGTAAAGTCGCTCCGCTGCCTTGTTCCAATTGACTATAAGGCCGTCCATGGACGCACCGATGATGGCATCGTCGGAATAGTCAACGATAGAGGCAAGTTGCTCTCGGCTCTGCTGTGCGCGCTTTCGTTCGGTGATGTCGCGAACGGTACTGGAAACCATTGCTCCCTCATCCGTCTCCAGTGGACTAAGGCTGATTTCAACCGGGAACTCGGTGCCATCCTTACGCAGCGCGTATAGTTCCAGTCCGGCCCCCATTTCGCGTACTCGTGGACGGGCAACAAACTCTGTGCGATAAGCCGGATGCTTGTCCCGGAAACGTTCTGGGATCAATTTCTCAATGGACCGCCCCAACAATTCTTCGCGTGGATATCCAAACAGCTTCTCCACCTGCGCATTGACGAATACGATCTCCCCCGCGCGATTTGCGACAAGCACGCCGTCAGGAGCGGCTTCCAGGAGCTCGCGGAACTTCGCCTCCGCCACAATTCTCTGACTCGCTGCGCGGAGCTGTTCCTCCGCCTGACGGCGTTCCGTCACGTCCCAAGTTGCGCCGGTGAGCCGTTGCGGTAGCCCACGCTCGCCGTAATAGACCTTTCCGCGCGTGGCTAAAGACCGGATGGCACCTTCTGGCCATACGACGCGAAATTCCGTGTCGTATTCGACGCCGTTTTCAACAGAATCGGCGACTCCTCGCTGGACACGCTCCCGGTCTTCGGGGTGTACGAGCGCTGCAAACTCCTCGATCGTTTTGGGAAACTGACCGCTCGGAAGGCCGAATTGAACGCAGCAGTTTTCATCTGGTTCGACGACATTCGATGCAATGTTCCAAGTCCAAACAGCAACCCCCGAGGAATGGAGCGTGAGGCGCAAACGCTCCTCGGTCTCCGCAAGGCTCTCTCGCGCCGTTACAGCATCTTCCATCAAGCGTTGAAGTTTCGAGGTCTGCGCGGAAAATCGCCGGTCCACGAACGATGTCAAAATCGTTAGGCCGAGGATGATCGTCGTAAAGATGCTAATCACGACTGTTCCCAGAGACGTTATCTCTACCGCATGCGTTAGGCCTTTGGGCGCAGCCATCGGTAGAAAGGTTACTGCGGCCATTCCGGTGTAGTGCATTACGGGAATTGCTAACCCCATCACGGTTGCGCTGGCAAGCTTCTGCCAGCCCGAAGCCGTGGTCTCATCGCGCAAATGGAATGTCAGCCGCAGAGCAACCAGCGAGATCACGATTGCGAGGATGACCGACAAAAGCACGAGGCCCGGGGAATAGTGGCACATGGCGGGAAGCCGCATCGCTTCCATGCCGCTGTAGTGCATGGCCGCGATTCCAATTCCCATTAGGACAGCGCCTAAACCGGCGCGAAGCGGCCCAAATGCGTTTTGAGTTGCGACCCACAGCGCGATGCCCGACGCGCCCACCGCCGCCACGAGAGACACTAACACGGTTGGCCAATCGTAAAGGACCGGGACGGGAAGGCTGTATGCAAGCATCCCGATATAGTGCATGGACCAGATGCCCAGCCCCATGGCGGCGGCACCGCACGTGAGCCAGACTGATCGTATGCTTCCTCGCGTTGCCTTAATGCGACTGGCGAGATCGAGCGCGGCATAAGAAGCCAAAATCGCTAAAAATATAGACACGAGGACAAGACGGTAGTCGTAGCTACCAACTAGACCTGCTTGTGCGGTGACTGATGGCATGTTAATCGTGAGTCCTCGCTGACGGCGTGTCTGGCACTGGTCTTATTCCTGTCGCGTGGCCGGAAGCCCGCATAACTCCGGAGCCTCCTTCTACCTCTTCGTAATACTAGATGTCTACCACTTAGTACTATCGGCGCGATTACGGATTGCAGTAGCCCAGCTCGCTCTTGCCGGCTCCAGGGGCGAAAACGAGATGGGGGCTCCTCTTCGACCCAGTCTGACCCCAAGGGAAGCGGTTGCGCGCTCGCGACCGGACGAACGACGAATCAAGCGGGTTTGAGCGATACGATTCGCAAGCGTAGCGCCCGGGCAAATTGGCACGCGCGGCGCCCGTGGGTAACATTTTATGTTATGCGAGCTCGCTCAATCCCTGGTGATTGCAGGCATCCATAAGACAAAAGGGCCCTCGTCCGCTCGAAAGACGGCCACGAAAGTGGACCGCGGAACGAATCTGCTTACGGCGTTTCAGGAGCTTCGCAAACTGATCGTGATGAGTCGATTGTCCCCGGGTTCCCGGGTGGAGGCGAGCGCCGGTCCGCGATTACTCGCGCTGCACCGGCCGGTCAAGCCGCAAGTGGAACGCTACTGGCGCTAGTAAAGCTCCATCATTAATGAGCTCCACAATTCGGTTGCCGGACACAACGAAATCGTCGCCGGCATCCGCCAAGGCGAGCCTTGCGCCACCGAAGTCGCGCTCGCCTGCAATTGGACGGGCGATTTGGAGCGCATCAGCGGACTCATTGATCTGTTCGGCGACCACGGAAGCTGGTAACGCGGACTCGGATTGTTACTTCATCTGGCGCACCAATTCTTGGTCAATCAATCGCTCGAATTCCGCGAGCGGCTGTGCGCCGGTCAGGACGACTCCATTAATGTTAAACGCGGGCGTTCCAGTCATTCCCATCCGCGTTCCTTGTGCCATATCCGCGTTGATGTGGGCAGCATACTTATGCGAACCGAGGCACTGTTCAAATTGATCCAGATCAAGATGGAATTTTCCCGCCAATCCTTTAAGCGCGTCTGGTGTCAGATCGGGAGCTGAAAACATGGCGTCGTGAAACTCCCAAAAGCGGCCTTGTTCTCGCGCGCAGGACGCAGCCTCGGCGGCATCCTGCGCTTGAGGATGGATTTCGCGCAGCGGATAGTCTTTGAAGACGAACGATACTTTATCCCCGTATTTCTCTCTAACCTGGTGCAGCGTTGCTTGGACTCCCCTGCAAAAAGGACACTGGTAGTCGCCGAATTCAATTACCGTAACCGCAGGCGACCCTTCCGCGCCACGCCGAGGCGCATCCCTGATTTCAACCGATACGTGGGGGGCCTCCATCAGAATTGCGATCTTGGCCGTCGAGCGCAACTCTTCAGCGAATTCCTTCCGCGCCTGCTGAATCTCGGCGTCACGCACATCGTGGGCGACCTCGTCATGCACGCTTTCCAATGGCCCCCGGTAGCGGTCGCGCTGCGCTACATAAAACCCGTGAATTTCGCCCTCGGACGGAGAGCCTATTTTTCCGTCAACTTCATTTTGTAGGAATTGCTCCACGCTCAGGCCGCGTTTGTTTGCTGCCAACTCCAGGAGCTTAGTCGAGACCAACTGCTGTAGCACGTTTACCTTGATCTCGTAAATTTGTTGCTGTAGTTCAAACTGGCTATCGAGGTCCTCCTGGGTGATCTCCGCGCCATTGACGATCGCGACAATTGGCTGGCGTTGCTGTCCGTGCAGGACGGCGGACAGCAGTAGCGAAAGCACGATGAGCTTGAGAGCCAACACGTTCTTACTAATCGGAAAACCGGAGTGCGTATCTTTCCTTTTCCGTATCTTCATAGACATCTCACGGCTGGTTTTGTGCCCGATTCCATATGATCCGCGTTATATGCGCGGCCCAGTAAGGTTTCGCCGGGAGCGCCGGAGTCGTTTTGGGAGGAACCCGATGACGCGTGTTCTGTTCGTAAGCATACGCAAGCCTGAGCATTGCGGATTCGCTATAAGGTCGTCCCAGAAACGTGATTCCCGTCGGCAAGTCGTCCGTCGTGAAGCCGGAAGGTACGGTAATCGAGGGCACGTAGACCAGGAATGTGTTGAGGATGGGAACCCCCTTGTTCGTGGGATAGGGGGGACTCGTTCCTTCTTTGATCAGAGTGGGCTGGTGTTCCACCGATTTGTGGATAACGGCGTCGAGATGGTTATCGGCCATCACTTTCATCAGATTGATCATCAACTGCTCGCGGGCGATCAGGTATTCGCCGTATTTAGCGAGGTCCGGCGGGGAAGCCGGTTTTTTCCACTGAGCGGCCCGGGTCGGCGGAAATATTTTGTCGACGTCCGGTGATTTGCCAACGTCCTCGCGCGTCTTCAACGGCGAGTCCGGAGTTCGCGCGAGCCATAGCCGCAGAGCTTCGTCGGATAGGGCGGAGTTGCCGGCGCGTTTGGTCTGTAATTCTTTCAACCCGGGGATCACGATCGGATCGACAAGGATCGCGCCCGCTGCCCTCAGTTCCGCGACATTCTTTTCGAACACCGCGTCCACCTTCTTGAAATCGTCCGAATCCGGTTGGGAATTCACGCCGATTGGTTCACGAAGAATACCGACGCGCGCTCCTTTCAGACCGTCCTTATCGAGCGCCTTGGCGTAACTCTCGGGAATGTGGGACACGCCCAAAGCCGTTTGCGGATCTTCGGGATCGTATCCCGTCATCACATCAAGCAGTTCCGCCAAGTCCCGGACGGTCCGCGCCATCGGTCCCATGGCGGATGCTTCGGATGGATAACCATCGTACATTCCCGTACGGCTCACAAGCCCGGACGTGGCGCGCATCGAGACCACGTCGTTCCAGCTTCCCGGCCTCCGGATCGACGCGTACGTTTCCTCACCCAGCGCAAGCGTGGAGAAATTTGCGGCGAGCGCGGCGCCCGATCCACCCGAGGAACCGCCGACGGTCCGCTCCAGATCGTAGGGATTGCGTGTGACGCCGAATATCGAACCGTAGGTGTCGCCGGCCGCGAACTCACTCAGAGTCGTCTTGCCCAGGATGATGGCGCCCGCCTTTTTTAGCCGGGCTACGACGAATGAGTCGAGTGGCGGCCGATAGTCGCGGAATACTAGCGAACCTAGCGTTGTCGGCATGCCGGCCGCATCGATTTCGTCTTTCACCAGAACAGGGATGCCGTGAAGCGGCCCGACAAAACCGGATTTCCGGTAAGCTGCATCCAGTCTATCGGCTTCCTCCAAGGCCTTCGGATTGAGTGTGATGATCGAATTGAGGTTGGGGCCCTTTTTGTCGTAGGCTTCGATGCGGTCGAGATATTGCTGAACGGCTTGATGTACGGTCAGCTTTCCCGACTTAAACGCGGCATGGAGTTGATCGATCGTCGTCTCCATGATTTGAAACGAATCCTGCTTTTTGATCTCCGCGGCTCCACAAGGACCGCAAAGCAAGGCGACCGCCGCGAGTCTGGTTATCGGCTTCATACTTCTGACCTATTTGGCCGCGGAAAGTGGCGGGGTGGTTTTCGGCGGGATGCGGTGGTGCGTGGCCTGCTCGTAAGCGTAGGCCAGCTTCAGCAGCGTTGGCTCACTGAAGGACCTCCCGAAAAAGGTAATGCCGGTCGGCAGGTTATCTGTCGTAAATCCCGAGGGCACCGTTACCGACGCCGCATAAATGAGAAACGTGTTCAGACTGGGCGCGCCTTTTTCGTTGGTATAAGGCGGATTGATTCCGTCTTTGATCAAAGTAGGTTGATGCTCAATTGCCTTATGGACGATGGCGTCCAGCTTGTTATCCGCCATCACCTTCATCACGTTGATCTCCAACTGGTTTCGTGCTTCGAGGAACGCGTAGTATCTCGACATATCCGGGTTCGCCGGATGCTGCCACTGGGCCGCCTTCGGCGGAGGCACGATCTTGCCGACATCAGGAGAATTTCGAACGTCCGCGAGCGTCTTGTAGGGAGAATCGGGATTACGGGACATCCATAGCCGAATACTCTCGTCTGCTTCCCCCGGCTTGGAGGCCCGCGTGGCCATGAGCTTCTTGAGATCCGGAATAACGACGGGATCGATCACAATGGCCCCGGCAGCTTTCAGTTCGGCGATGTTCTTTTCGAACACGGCGTCAACCTTCTTAAAGTCCTGGGAGTTCGGCTCGGAATCCCGTCCCATCGCCTCGCGAATAATACCGATGCGGGCGCCCTTGAGTCCGTTCTTGTCCAGAAACTTCGTATACGTATCGGGAATCTGTCCCGCGCCCAGCGAAGTGAGGGGATCGTCGGGATCGTACCCGGCCATCCCGTCGAGTAATTTCGCCAGGTCCTCGACAGTGCGCGCCATAGGCCCAAGCTGGCCGGTCTTTTCAGGCCATCCCGCATAAATCCCCGTTCGGCTGGTGATGCCGGGAGAAGGCCGCATCCCGACCAGATCGTTCCACGTCGACGGGCGCCGGATCGAAGCAAAACCTTCCTCTCCGACCGCTACGGTTGCGAAGTTAGCGCTGGTGCAGGCTCCAGAGCCCCCGGAAGATCCGCCTACGGTTCGCTCCAGATCGTAGGGGTTGCGGGTCACGCCAAACAGAGACCCATATGCGTCCCCTCCGCCGAACTCGCCTAGTGTAGTTTTTCCTAGGATAATCGCGCCGGCCTTTCGCAGCCTGGCGACGACAAACGAGTCGAGCGGCGGTTTGTAGTCTTTGAAGACGACCGAGCCGAGCGTGGTCGGCATGCCGGCCGCGTCGACCTGGTCTTTCACCAGCACAGGGATTCCGTGCAGTGGACCAACCGCTCCCGACGTCTTGAACTGGACGTCCAGTCGATCCGCGTCTTCGAGCGCCTTCGGATTGAGGCTGATAATGCAGTTAATTTGCGGACCATGCTTATCGTAAGCGTTGATTCGATCCAGATAATCCTGCACTAATTGGTGGGCCGTCAGTTTGCCTGACTTATAGGCGGCCTGAATCTTTGCAATTGTGGTCTCCGTGACTTCGAAGGGTTCGCCGGCCGTTTTCGCGGCCCAGAGTCCCTGCGCCCATAGGAGTCCCGCGCACAGGACCAGAGGAAAAGCCGTAATCGTCTCCTGGATTCGTTTTCGCATGCCCTTGTCCTTTCGGTTTAGTGAAGCGCCGCCGACTGCTTAGGCAATGCCGGCGTGGTTTTTGGCGGGATCCGATGATGGGTCGACTGCTCGTAGGAGTAGGCGAGCTTCAGCAGCACCGGTTCGCTATAAGGTCTTCCAAAGAACGTGATTCCGATGGGCAAGTTATTGGAGTCGAATCCCGCTGGTACGGTCATCGACGCGGCGTAAACCAGGAACGTGTTGATATGCGGTACGCCGTGACTGCTGATATAGGGCGGATTGATTCCGTCTTTAATGAGCGTGGGTTCGTGCTCCACCGACTTGTGGACAATCGCGTCCAGCTTGTTATCGGCCATGACCTTCATGATATTGATCATGAGTTGATCCCGCGCCTCCACATATTCGGCATATTTGGCGGGATTCGGTTTCGGGGGATCGCTCGACCACGACGCCGCCTTCGAAGGCGGAATGATCTTGCCGACATCCGGCGAGTGTTCAATGTCCGCGCGAGTTTTATAGAGCGAATTCGGATTACGGGCGAGCCACACTTTAAGACTGGCTTCGGATTCACCCGGAGCGGAAGCTCTCTTCGCTACGAGGGCATTGATGTCCGGAATCACAATCGGGTCGACTAAGATCGCCCCCGCCGCTTTCAGTTCCGCCACAGCTTTATTGAAAGCCGCGTCGACTTTCTTGAAATCGTCCGCCGTGGGATCCGAGTTGTTACCGATCGATTCCCGGATGATGCCGATTCGAGCGCCTTTCAGGCCATCTTTATCCAGAAATTTGGTGTAGCTCTCAGGCACATGGCCCACGCCCAGAGCGGTCACTGGATCGTCTGGGTCATAGCCGACCATGACGTCCAGCAACTTGGCTAGATCCTCCACGGTCCGGGCCATGGGACCTAGCGAACCGACAGGAGACGGATAGCCATCGTACATGCCGGTCCGGCTTGCCAGACCCGCCGTGGGCCGCATGCCCACAACGTCGTTCCAGGTGGACGGCCTCCGGATGGAAGCGAATCCTTCCTCGCCGACCGCCACGGTAGACAAGTTGGCGCTCAGGCAAGCTCCCGAACCGCCGGAAGAGCCGCCCACGGTGCGCTCAAGATCGTAGGGGTTTCGGGTGACGCCAAACAACGATCCATAGGAATCGCCGCCGCCGAACTCGCCGAGCGTCGTCTTGCCCATAATAATCGCGCCGGCCTTTCTCAGCTTGGCGATGACAAAGGAATCCGGGGGCGGAGGACTATTTTTGAACACGAGAGATCCCAGGGTGGTCGGCATACCGGCGGCATCCACCTGGTCTTTCACAAATATCGGAATCCCGTGGAGTGGACCTACAAGGCCGGATTTCTTGAATGCCGCATCGAGTTTGTCGGCCTCCTCCATCACTTTGGGATTCATAGTGATCACGCAGTTGATATGTGGCCCTTGCTTATCGTAGGCCGCAACCCTGTCCAGATACTCCTGGACTAGCTGGTGGGCCGTCAATTTCCCGGACTTGTAAGCCGCATGGACCTGGCTGATCGTGGTCTCCATGAGCTGGAACGAATCGCCGCCGGATTCGGCTCCGAACGCCGGCACGCAGAACGCAGCGATCATTGCTATGGTGCCGAAAATGTTCTTACTTCGCGATATTGCCATGTTGTCTCCTATGCTTGGTTCGCTGCCTGAGGGCTAGAACCGAATCTTCAGTCCAAACTGAATCTCCCTGGCCGCGTTTGTGGTCGACGTGATGCGGCCAAAGTTGCTGACCAAATTCCCGTTGTTGTCGAAAATGCTGAAGGCGGGGGCCGAAAAATTCGGATGGTTTAAGAGGTTAAAAAACTCGAATCTGAACTGAGTCGTGACCCGCTCGCCGATCTTATCGTTCTTGATCATGGAAAAATCCAGGTTGGTCAAGCCCGGCGCCTCCAGGGAGTTGCGCGCCAGATTTCCCAAAACGGTCCCTGTTATGCCGTTCCAGGTGACTGGCGTCGGGTACGTGAAGCAGTTGGATTTGACGTAATTATTGAGATTTCCAGGATTGGTGAGCGTCGTGCAACTCGAACTCGCGACCAGGTTGGGTCGCTCGCCCAGAGAGCCCGCGGTGGTGTCGGCCTTGGTTTCCCCGGCTTGGTCGGCGCTGAGAACCGCCGTGAAAGGCGTTCCGCTCTGCACGTGGAAAATCGCGCCCGATTCCCAGCCGCTGGTGACAAAGCGGATTGGTTTCAGCGGCGCTTTCCAAGCTGGCACGTCATACACGAGGCTGATTGTCGCGTTGTGGCGAAGATCGAAATCCGACAGGCCCTTGTTGATCTGAGGGATCAGTGGATCCGGATTTCCAATCGCGTTCGGGTAGCCGGTGCCTGCGGTGACCGAAGAAGTCGAGGAGGAATCGTCGATGCTCTTGGCCCAGGCGTAGGAACCCTGCACCTGCAATCCGCGAAGCAAGGGACGGGCCATGCTGACGTGTAAAGCTTCATAATGGGAGTCCGCGTTCCAGGTATCCGTCGTATTGATGGTCGCGAAATTCGGATTAAGCTTTTGCGTCGTACTCGTAGGCGGATAAAAGTAGCCGAATGGAGTCAAAATCGGCTGCACCACGTTCATGTTTCGTTCGACTTCAACCAGGTGGACGCCGCGCGATCCGACATAGCCAACCGTGGCGGTCCATCCCCAGCCGATCGTGCGCTGAATATTGAAATTCCACTGCATCGTATAAGAACGAGGCGGGGCGGGATCGACGTAGGCTGTTCGCAATTGACCGGAGCTGAACAAGCTATAGCCGTTTCCTGGGAAAGCGCCATACAAACCAGGAGCGGTCACGTTCGTCAGGACGCCCTGGGTGAAGTACGGGAAGGAGCGGAAGAGCGGCGTATCGTAAAGATACAGAAGCGGAAGATTGTCGAAGATTCCGAAGCCGGCGCGGACGGCAGTTTTCCCGTCGCCAAAAGGATTCCAGGCGAGGCCAACCCTCGGCGAGAAGTCTCTCAGTGTCGGATTCCTCGTATCAATCGGCTGGCCCAGCGAAGGCGCCGACGCGTAAAGGCTGCTGAGCAACGCGACCTTGCCCTGCGACTCGGTCGGAATGGTCGCGATTTCATAGCGCAATCCCAGGTTCAGCGTGAGCCTGCTGGTCGCTTTCCAGTCATCCTGCGCGTAGCCGCCGATAATGCTTTGGCGCATCCCGCGCTCATCATCGGTTCCTAAGAATGTCGCGGAGAAAGTGATCGCCGGATTCGTTCCTTGCAGACCGTTCGTGATAAAGCCTGGGAGAGAACCATACGACCATGACCCGCCGGTGAGGTTTGGCTGAGAGCTGTTATAACGCATTCGCTCGGCGTTCACCCCGAATTTCAAGGCGTGAGTTCCCTTCGTGATATAGACGTTTTCGTAACCCTGAAACGATGTATAGTTGGCGAAATTGTAATCGAGCGCCGTCGGCCCGGCCGCGAGGGCCGTGAGACCCGAGACCGAGATCGCCCCGACGTCCAATCCCGGAACAAACCCGAGGCTCGTGTTATTGATGGCCGGATTCAAGACCTGTGTAACCGAGCCCGATGTAAATACAGTTCGCGCAACGCCGACTCGGGCGACGTTCAACACGGTCGGGCTGATCACGCGAGTGTATTCGGTGCTCGCCGACTGGCGTTGCGACGTCTGCTGCGATATGTAGTTCAGAAAGGCGTCAGGGGTGCTGGTTGTGCCGCTATCCCAAAAATAACTCCCGTGAAGACTATCTTTGGGTGAAATGGTATGGTCTATTCGTCCGAGCAAGTATTTCTCGCTAGCAAGACCGTTCAGCACGCCGGAAAAGATCCCCGTGTTTCCATTGCCGATGAGCCCGGTATTGGGCAGCGGATAGAGCGCCAGCACTTTGGCAACATTCGGATCGACCGTGTAGTGCGTGATGGAGCCATTCCCGTTAACGTAATTGCCCCCGCGAAGCGCCGGCGACGGAACGGTGGATAGTGTGGTGGTTCCGAGGTATTGCTGTATACCTTCGTAGTCGAAGAACCAGAACGTTTTGTCCTTTATGATCGGTCCGCCCAGGGTTCCACCGTACTGATTGCGCCGGAATTCGGGCTTCGGCTGATTGCCGGCATCGAAAAAGTTGCGGGCGTCGAGCGCGCTATTACGCCCAAAGTAGAATGCTGAACCGTGGATCTCGTTCGTACCGGACCGCGTTAAGGCGTTCACGACTCCGCCGGCCGCGCGTCCGTATTCGGACGAGAATGTATCGGTGAGGACGGTAAATTGTTCGACGGCGTCGACTCCGAGCGTGACGCCGAGAACGCTGCCGGGCGTGTTGTTCCCGGAGTCGTTGATACTGATCCCGTCAAAAAGAAAGTTGTTGGTCGCTGGCCGCGTCCCGGAGATGCTGAGTTTATTGCCCAACCCCGCGCGTATGCCTCCGATCGTGCCGAGGGACGCCACACCCGGCTGCAACGCGGCCAACGACGTAAAGTCGCGCCCGTTCAACGGAAGTTCGCGTATCGTGGTGCCCGAGACATCATAAGTCAACGCGGAAGTAGCAGTATCGACGGCCGAAACCTGTCCTGTCACCTCTACGCTGCCGGCCACATCGGCAAGCGTGAGTGTAAAATCGACCACAACTTCGGCGCCGACGTTCAAATTGACGTTGTGCTGAATCCCGGTGGCGAAGCCGGGATTCATGACAGTCAGATCATAATGGCCGGGTTGTAAATTGGCCGCGCGATAAATGCCACTGCTGTTAGTAAGTTGCGCCGTGGAGACACCGGTCTCGACGTTTAAGAGTTTTATCTCACAGGTCGGAATCAGGCTTCCTTGCGGATCTTTCACCGTCCCTGTGATCGTGCCGCCGACCGTCTGCGCCGCCGCCGTGCCAGAGAAGAGAATCGCCGCAATCGCAATTCGCGCGATGTTGTATGCGCTTGCGGATGGAACCGTGACGCGGGAACAGCGCGTTTTAGAAACGGCAGTTTTCGAAGATACACGGTTAGAGAGAGACATCAAGTAATCCTCCATAAGTTTGGATATATTCAGTAACTCGAGCTATTTAAGTAGTTCCAACCAAAGACGGACGCATTTAAACGTGAAATCTTCGGCGCTAACGTAGCGCGAATTCTGCCTGGGGCTTCGACGCCCCTGTTGAATTCTTCAGCGGCTCCCGCCACCCTGGTGGGTAACCGGCAGTGGTCCAAACGCGGGGGGCGGAACCCGGTGGTGCGTGGCGGCTTCGTAGGCCGACGACACTCTGATAACGTCGGCGTCGCTACCGGGTCCGGCCCAGAACATCATGCTGATCGGCATGGGATGCGGCAGCTTCGACGCGACGCTGCCCGTGACGGGTACGTACTTCTTCTGGTCCGCGCTCAACACATATTTCGGATCGTAAGTGGTCGTGACATAGCCCGCCGGCACTTCGGCCTCGGGACCACCCAACAGAGCGGTAAAACCCTGGCAACAACTCCTCGAAGGCCGATCGTTCAAGTCGGGCTCCAGCGCGCCGCCGAGAAGATACGGTGGAGTTGTCTGCTCCGGATTCACGAATACGTCGATCTTGTTTTCGTACATTACCTTGAGGACGATCATCCGCATTACCGCTTGCATCTCCAGATAGCTGATGCCCGGCCTCGGCCGCGGATCTTTTGTGTCCACGGCATTGCGGGCCCGCGCCGCCGCCTCGGCGGTCTTGAACGCCGCGTTGTCTACCCAGCTCGCCCAATCCTTCACGCGTTCGTCGCCCCGCTCGTGCAGATAGCTGTTCATCAGAGGCAGACTCGATGGGTTCGCAAACCTTCCTTCATCCGCGATGGTGCGGAGATTCATTTTCTCGGACAACGGGGCCTTGTGCAGCGATAACGCCACGTCATACTCGACGCTGGTTACGTCCCACCCGGGAACCGCAAACTGCAACTCGCCGGTATTCGTCTTGCGCCAAAAATACTCCGGTACCGTGTGCGGCAGAATTTCGGCCATCGCATCCTGGAACGTATAGGTCATGTTGGCTACGTTCGGGTCATCCGGGTACAAAGGGTCCACCGATTCCACGATCGTCGCGCCCAGCTTGTCGCGCAGCACGTTCTTGATTTCCTGGTCGATCTGATCGCTGATCGCCACGTCGTTTTTCGTATGCTTCACCATGAACTCGCGCACCACACCCACCCGCACACCCTTGAGCGGCTTATCCTTGACTTTCGCGTCCGGCACCACGAAGCTCGCGTAGGGCTCCTTCGGGATCAGCGCCTTCGGGATCGCGGTGAACATATCGCCAGACTCGTAGCCCCTCACCGCATCGAGCACCAGCGCGGTATCGGTGACGGTCTTGCACTGGATGCCTGCTCGATCCCCCGCGTTCTTGCTCGTGATCCCGCCGTCCATGTGGATGCCCTTGGTGGGCAGAAAGTTGACGACATTGTTTCTGGACGCCGGCCCTTTGCAGGACGCGGAGGTCTGTTCGCAAATCGAGCAGGTCGATAAATTGGCGGCCACGGAAACGGCGGACCCGTTGCTGGTGCCTCGCGGCACGCGCGCAGTGTCATAGGGGTTGCACGCCTGGCCGCCCCAAGGACCGTACTGAAGGTTTCCCATGGGGAGCACCACTTCCGCCTTGGCGGGACCCGCGACCGATGGTCCACCGACGTTTTCGGCCGTCGCCACCGCGAATATAATCGCGCCCTTGCTACGCAGCAGCGCGATGTCGGGCGAGTCGACCTTCGGCGCATCCATCGCGAAGTTCACGTCGTTGCCGCCCGTGGCTCGCATGTCCTTGGCGTCGTACCAGTCTTTGAGCGAAAAGACCGCGCAGTACATCGGCATTTTCGCCAGGTCCGGGTTGCGGCCGTATTGCTTGTCCAATTCGGCAGCCCGTTCCAGCGCGTCTGGCCGTTTCCGAAACTCTTCGCAAACCGCGGGCGCGCCCGCCGGCAGCGGTCCCGCCGACGGCGCCCGATCGAAGTCGCCTTTGCAAGTCACCGAGCGCTCGCCGCGGATATTCAATGTTTCAAGCGCGTCTAGTTGTCCCGCTTCCGTAATCCCCACTCGCAAGCCATACTGCAGCTGCACGCTCGGATCCGACACCGACGGTATCATTCGGCCGAGCTCGAACGGAGGACCTTTGTACTGATCGAAGTCCGGAAACACAGTCGAAGCCGCAGCCGTCTTGGTCGGATACTGAAGCGGCGCACCTGCCCGGACCATTCCCGTCGACGGAGAAATTGGCGCACCGTCCTTCGTGAGGAGCTCGGTGCAGACGCCGTTATAGGCCTTCGCCCGGTCGAGATAGGACTGGACAACCTGTTTACAGGACGTCTGTCCAGCCCGTATCGCATTTTGGATTCCCGTAATCGAAGCTTCTTCGATCCGGAAACCGTTTCCTTGGGCAAGCAACGGGGAAGCCCCGACCAGGCAGAGGACACAGAGTCGCGACCAGCCGAAAGTCATCTTTCCCCTCCTCGTGTTTGTGGAGTTTCGCGAAAGCAAAGACAGCGGGCGTCTGCGCAGGACGTTTGTCGTTCTCATCCGGATCACCTCAGCGGCTCCCGCCCTGGTGGGCGGCTGGCAGAGGCCCAAACGCAGGAGGCGGAACCCGGTGATGCGTTGCGGCCTCGTAAGCCGATGCCACTTTAATCACGTCGGAGTCGCCGCCCGGTCCGGCCCAGAACATCATGCTGATCGGCATGGGATGCGGCAGCTTGGTCTCGACATTGCCTGTGACCGGGGTGTATTTGGTCTTGTCGGCGCTCAAAACATACTTGGGGTCGTAGCTGCTGGTGACATAGCCCGCCGGAACGTCGGCCTCCGGACCTCCGAGAAGTGCCGTGAATTCCTGGCAGCAGCTTTGCGTACCTCGATCGTTAACTTCGGGTTCCAGTGCTCCGCCCAGAAGGTAAGGCGTCGTGGTCTGTTCCGGATTGACGAAGACGTCGATTTTGTTTTCGTACATCACCTTGAGAATGATCATCCGCAATACCGATTGCATCTCTAGGTAGCTGATCGAGTCCCGCCTCGGCCGCGGATCATGGTTGGCGACGGCATTGAGAGCCTGAGCCCTTTCCTCGTCAGTCTTGAAGGTTGCATTGGCCACCCAACTGGCCCAGTCCTTCACTCGCGCGTCGCCCCTTGCGGCCAGATACTGATCGGTGAGTAACACGCTGGATGGATTCGTAAAGCCCTTGGGAATACTGCGGAGATTGATCTTTTCCGACAACGGGGCCTTGTGCAGCGATAACGCCACGTCATACTCGACGCTGGTTACGTCCCACCCGGGAACTGCAAACTGCAACTCGCCGGTATTCGTCTTTCGCCAAAAATACTCCGGTACCGTGTGCGGCAGAATTTCGGCCATCGCATCCTGGAACGTATAGGTCATGTTGGCTACGTTCGGGTCATCCGGGTACAAAGGGTCCACCGACTCCACGATCGTCGCGCCCAGCTTGTCGCGCAGCACGTTCTTGATTTCCTGGTCGATCTGATCGCTGATCGCCACGTCGTTTTTCGTATGCTTCACCATGAACTCGCGCGCCACACCCACCCGCACACCCTTGAGCGGCTTATCCTTGACCTTCGCGTCCGGCACCACGAAGCTCGCGTAGGGCTCCTTCGGGATCAGCGCCTTCGGGATCGCGGTGTAAATGTCATCCGTTTTGAATCCCTTAATCGCATCGAGCACCAGCGCTGCGTCCGCGACGGTCTTGCAATGAATGCCCGCGCGATCTCCCGCGTTCTTGCCGGTGATCCCGCCGTCCATAAGAACGCCTTTCGTGGTCAGGAGATTCACGATGTTGTTCCTGGACGCCGGCCCTTTGCAGGACGCCCACGTCTGCTCGCAAATCCCGCACGTGGCTAAGTTGGCGGACACCGACACACCCGACCCGTTGCTGGTGCCTCGCGGGATGCGAGCGGTGTCGTAGGGATTGCAGGCCTGCCCGCTCCAAGGGGCGTACTGAAGATCAGTTTCGGGGAACTCCTTCGTCGGCTTGTTCGGTCCTGGAGAAGACGCTCCCGTGACGTTGCTGGCCGCCGAGACCGCGAAGATGATGGCGCCCTTGTTGCGGAGTACCGCGATGTCGGGCGAGTCGACCTTGGGCGCGTCCATCGCAAAGTTCACATCGTTGCCGCCCGTGCCGCGCATGTCCTTGGCGTCGTACCAATCCTTGAGAGTGAAGACCGCGCAGTACATCGGCATCTTCGCCAGGTCTGGGTTGCGGCCGTATTGCTTGTCCAATTCGGCGGCCCGTTCCAGCGCGTCTGGCTGTTTCCGAAACTCTTCGCAAACCGCGGGCGCGCCCGGCGGCAGCGGTCCGGCCGACGGTGCGCGGTCGAAGTCGCCCTTGCAGGTGATCGAGCGCTCGCCGCGAATGTTGAGGGTCTCGAGTGCGTTGAGCTGTCCCGCGTCGGGTATGCCGACTCGCCATCCGACTTGCAACTGCACGCTCGGGTCCGAGACCGATGGCGCCATATGGCCGAGTTCCAGCGGAAGACCTTTGTACTGGTCCAGATCCGGGAACACCGTCGAAGCCGCGACGGTTTTAGTCGGATACTGGATCGGCGCACCCGCCCGGACCATGCCCGTCGATGGAGGAATCGGCGCACCATCGATGGTGAGGAGCTCCGTGCAGACTCCGTTGTAAGCCTTCGCCCGATCGAGATAAGACTGGACAACCTGTTTGCAGGACGTCTGTCCCGCGCGAATCGCATTTTGAATCCCGGTGATCGAGGCTTCTTCGATCCGGAAACCGCCGCCCGTTGCCTGCGCAAGCAACGGCGAGACCCCCGTCACGCATATCAACAAAAGACGAAGAAAGTCAGGAGACACGCCCTTGGTCGCGAGTTTGCAGGCGGTCGGCTTGCCGGGCTTAAGGGAGAAATAGGTAGTAGTCTGTCGCATTTGTATTCGCATGTCGGTTGTCCTTTCCGCGCCGGCGCAATGATCGAAAAGATCCTGCCGGTCGAGCGGATTGTGTGGCTTGTCTGTGTGAACGATTACCCTCACCCCTACGGTTCCGCCTGAACGTCTTAGCTCGTCGTTTGTAGTCCGCCTGACAAGACAGTCCTCCCTAGTGCAGACTCGATGTCTGGAGTGAGGAGCAACAGCTGTCGTCTAAACGCTCACAAGGCGAACTACAAGCGCGACTGAATGCCTACTGGGGGGACCTTACTTGACGGCAGTCAGCACTGACAACCGCGACGCGACAGGAACGGCATGGGGTGCGATGAGTAAGGTTAGTCGAGTATACGATTGATCGAAACTTCTGTCAACGATTTTAATATCGGCTACGGATAATCGAGGTCATCGAAACTTTCGATGTCTCTGCCATCTGAAATCGAGAACCAGTCGATTCGCCGCGCGCGGAGAAACAAGTTTTGACTACGATTTGCCGTGCAATCACTTCGGCGTTAGCCGGAAATCAGTGAGCCCGATCTCATCCCGGCCCTGGATGTAGAATCCGAACTTCCCGGATGGGAATCCCCCTGCGGGCTCCCAAGTCTCCAGGGAAAGGCTGCTTTGATCGTGGGAGATGCCGTGGCTGATCCCGCGTGGAGTAATCTCGATCGTGAGCGTATTGTACGCGTCATGGCGCGCCTGGTGCGGAGTCTTCATCGTTTTCGAATGTTTGCCGTCCACGACTTCGGTGCGGTTGAAGTTTGTATCGTCTATTTGGAACAGATAGTAATTCTTCTCGTCGCGATACCCCGCTACCCACTCCAAACGTTTTCCTCGTAGCACCATGCCTGTGAATCGAATCGCGGCTGCCGTAAGATTAATCGGAACCAGCACGAAATTGCCCCCCTGTCGCCTCAGGGTCTGGCCATCGCGAGTCCATTCGCCGGTTTTAAACCAATCGCTCAGCAGGAACGAGGCAGGTGCAGGCGGAGTTACGATAACCGCGGGAGCCATCGGTACGGCCTTCATTGTCAGCGTGGCCACGGCCGTTGTATCGGGAGTGATGCGCACGGTGGCCGCTGCGTCCTGATACCGCGGCGCGGACCCGAAGACAGTATAGGTGCCCTCGGGAAGACTCAGAGTCGTTTCTTTCACCTCCCGATCCTGATTTTCGCCTTGGCGACGCACCCGTAAGCGGATATCTGAAACTGGCGGGCTCATCTCGATCCTCAGCGTTCCAAAAAGACTTTGCAGTGATCCGTCCAGGTCGATCGATTTTCCAGAGGCAAATAATTGATCTGATTGAAGGGGCTTGTAACGATCATGCTGAATGGAGACAGAGTGCTTACCGGGGTCCACGCCTTCCATCGAAAAGTTTCCATCAGGGCGCACTACGCCGATGCGGTTGCCGTCCAGAAACACTTCCGAGCCGGCCAACCCGCGATGAACGGCCAGGGTCGCCTTCGCGGGCAACAGTTTGAACTGGACTTGAGTCGCCGCTCCGTTCTGCAGATTGACCGTCTGATCCGGCGGCGATGCAAATCCCTCTTTCTGCACGCGAATGGAATAACTCTTCGGCGGAAGAAACAGCAGGGCGCGACCCTTCCTGGTCGGCTGGGAGTACTTGGCGCCATTGAGAAAGATGTTGACCCCGTCCTCGGTCGTCAGGATGGTAAGCGCGCCGAGATTTCGGTTGGTGACTAGCGATGCGACGAGAGCCGGCGTCGGACCGCCGTCGAAATTGATCTGTGCGTGCGCACCCGGACCTTCCAGCAGGACCGCATGCGCGCCCGGGGTGAGGTCCTTCAACTCCAGTCCCCCCGGCCCCACGGTTCCCGCGGGCATTCCGTCGAGCGTAGCAGTGGCGCTCGCCATGCTTCCGTAGATCTTCGCGTTTGCGTCGGCGTGTGCCAGCACGAACCCGAACATGCCTTGCGTCTGGATCGGACCGGTTATCGTGGGCATGGCTCCGTCGGCGACGTTCAACGTGATCGACGCCTGAAAAGCGCCGCTCTGCACGAAGATGTTGTGCGCTCCGGCCGCGAGTTTCGGAATTTCAATATCGCCTCCCTGCACCCTCTTAAAGGGGACGCGATCAAGCAGTACGCTTCCTTCCGCCAAATCCGTCGAAATCGTCACCAAGGGCGGCACCGGTAACAGCGTAAGGCTGATGGCGGGCGGGCTCGCTTCGCCGCCCTTGACTGTGAAGGCCACCGAGGCGTTTTGATAGTCGGCAAGTCGGGCTTCGGCTCGATACTCGCCGGGCGCCAGCTCAAGAGTGCAGTCAGAGGAACCGCAAACGGCGCCATTGACGCTGATCTCGGCGCCCGCCGGCGCGGCTTGGAGATTCACTCGAATTTTTGCCGCCGTGGCGGCGGCTCGCGCGGCCCCGCGTTCAGGCTCAGGCGGCTTTCGACTTCCGCGCAAGCGGATCCCGACCCCGACCAGCAGCAAGACGGCGGCTGCTGTTGCAAGCCCGGCGTAAAGATACTTGCCCGTCGGGCGGGCAGGCGGCGATTTCGGAGCGGCCGGAACTGGCGTTTCTGGAGCCGCCACAATCTCCGACGGGGGCACCAGCAGCTCGGATAAGGAAAGCGACGGTGCCTCAATTCCGCTCAGGAAGGACAGATCGGCGTGGGCGACATCACTCGCCGGGTTCGTCGGTAGCGAGACCTCATTTTCCGGGACGGCCTGCAATGCGCTGCGGATTGGTTCTGACACGGGCGCTAGCTGGGTCGTCTCGAGCGGCGTTGCGGAAGGTGTGCCCAGCGGCGCTGCTGGACGAGGCGAGCGTGACTGGCGCTGCGCATCGCGGGCCCGCTCCAAAGTCGCCTTCAATTGTTGCAGCCGCTTGTCGTTGGGGCAAGTCGCGAGTCCCTGCGCCACCGCAGCCAGCGCGCCTTCCATGTCTCCGTCGGTCTGCAAACGCCGCGCCTGGGCCATGCACCAGGTGACGAAATCCTCGCGCTTCCGGTCCGCGATCTGGCTGGCAAGACTCCGCGCCGGAACGTGATCCGGATCGACGTGCAGGATCTCCCGTACCGCCGCATCGGCGGCATCCGGGTTCGAATCTATGGAATGTCGAGCCTGCTCGAGCAAGGTGTTCACTAGGACTGTACGGACCACCGTGTTTTTTGGGTCGAGCTCATGCGCCTGCCGCAACAAGTCGAGCACCGCGCCCGAAGGGCCCTTTTCGGCCTGCACGCGGGCGCGATCCAGAAGATCTATGGCCTCTTTCCCGCGCTCCTGATTCTTTCGAACCAGTTTGTCGAGCTCCAGCAGTTCGGCCTCTCCGGGAAATTCGGTAAGCGCGCTTTGAATGGTTTTCATCGCGCGATCGTAATCGCCGCCTTCGATGTATTTGTCCGTCTGCGCTACCCAACGCGCCTTGGCGTCTTGGCGGGCTTGCTGATCGCGACGTTTGATGAGGCGCTCGATCTCGAACGCCAAGCCGGGCTGTTTCTCGTGAATCGACTTGAGAATCTGCCACTGATCCAGCGACTCGGTGTATTGGTTGTGCTCCTCGAAGAAACGCGCCTTGGAGACGATGGACTGGACCAGGTCGCGTTTATCCCGCACCAGTTGCATCGCGCGCACAAAATGCGTCTCGCCCGGATAAATCTTCAGGACTTCCTCGAGAATCGCGAGGCGCCGGTCGAGGTCCGGCTCGGATTCAACCCGGCGGTCGGTCTCGGCGATCACCGCCGAGAGGCTTTGGCGCTGCCGCTCCTCCACATCGAACTTCAGCGCCTGGAAGAGTGCGTGATTCGGATACTTTGCCAGGTACTGTTTGCATATTCCCAGCGCGCCCTCGAAGTTGTCCGTCGCCAGATTCCGGCGGGCTTCGTCGTAGGCATTCCTCAGCGCATCATGCTCCGAATGAACTGTGTTGTAGAAGCTTTGATACGTATTGCTGCGAATCGTGTCCGTTTCGGGCATACCCCGGTCCAGCGCGATCAGCACTTCCAGCTTGCTCAAGGCCGAACTCATCTCGCCCTTTTCCCAAGCTTGCATCGCGGCTTGGTAAAGCTTGGCCTTCTCGTCGCGGACGCGAGCTACTTCCTGCTCTCGCCGTCCGACCTCAGCCGCGAGTTGCAGCGCGTCAGTGTCGTTCGGCTTAATCTGGAGAACATTATCCAGCGCCTCGCGCGCCTGACGGAAAGCCTGGTTTTCCAGGTGTTGCCGCGCCAGGGTAATCCACTCCGAGATCTTTCTTTCCCGACGCTCCTTCTCAATTGCCGCCTTTAAGGACAACGCGGTGGTATCTTGCGGATCGAGTTCGAGTGCTTCCTGAACTTTGCGCAGCGCGAGAGGATACTCCGCGGCTTCAAAAAAGCGCCGCGCATTATCGAGCATCTGTTTGATCCGGATCTGCCGCACGGCTTGATCGACCCGGCCGCGCAACAGCGCGATATTCTGATCGAGATGCCCTTCCGCCTCTAGTTCTGAGAGAACTTCCGAAGCGAATTCGTAGTCGCCCTTTTCGTAACTCTGCGCAGCGCGTTCCAGCCGCGGCTTAATCTTCGTTTCGTCGAAATACTCGAGCCGCTCGTTGCGCAAAGCCTTGGTCAATGATTCGCCGTATTCGCGTATGTTGAAAAAACGATGCCACGGCTGCTTCGCCATGGCTTTGTGAACCACTTGGCTGATGGCGTAAGGAACTTCGTGGTTCACTTCGGAGATGGGCGGCGGACTGAGACGCTGGATCGCCTCGATAATTTCGCCCTCGTTCGACCCCTGGAACGGACGCTTCCGCGTGAGCGCCTCATAGGTGACCACGCCCAGAGCGAATAGATCCGAAAGCGGCGTCGGAGGCTTCATATTCAACTGTTCCGGCGCCATGTAGTACAGCGTGCCTTTAAGCGTCGTCTTCGAATGGGCCGACGCGACCCGCGCGATGCCGAAATCGATGATCTTGACGGAACCATCGTCCATGACAAAGATATTGCTCGGCTTGACATCGCGGTGGACCAGGCCCTGCTCATGCGCGGCGTGCAATCCCCGCGCTGCCTGCTCTACAATGGCCACCACGCCGGCAACGCTCAACCGGGGGCTTCCTTCCTTAATGAGCTGGTCTAGCGTGACCCCCGGCAACAGAGGCATGACGAAGAATGGCTTCTTCGCTCCGTCTTGTTCGAATTCGCCGATGTCGTAAATGTTGATCACGTTGGGATGAACCATCGTCGCCAGCGTGCTCCATTCCTTATAGAACAAGGCGAGAACTTCAGGATTCTCGATGTCGAGGATAGTTTTGAGAGCGACTTCCCGGTTCATCAGGCGGTCGTACGCCGTATACACGACCCCCATTCCCCCGCGGCCCAACACCTCGCGAAGTTCGTAACGTTCCTGGAGGTTGGTTCGCTTTACAGACACGACCCTACTATCTTATACGGGACCTCGTTCGAGCTGTACCGCTAGCGGTACAGGAATCCGCCGCCTTCCCCGATCGAGACATGAATCGCCGAGGGTTTGCTGCCTTCCGCGATGCCGCTCAGCAATCTGCGCGACAGGTCCGGAAGCAGCGTGTTGGTCAGAATGTTATCGACGTTGCGCGCGCCGCTCTCCACTTCCGTGCACCGGTTGGCGATTTCGTCGAGCAACGCCTCGTCCCAGGTCAGGCTGATCTTGTGATTCTCGCCGATGCGCCGCTGAATCTTGGCGAGCTTCAGCGTAATGATGCGTTTCAGCGCCTCGTCCCGCACCGGATAATACGGCACGATGACGAGGCGCCCCAAAAACGCGGGCTTGAAGATTTTATTCAACTCCGGCTTGATCGCGGAGACGAGCCTCTCGCTCGTCGGTCTGGCTTCGGCATCGGCCGTGAGCTTCATGATGGTGTCCGTCGCCGCGTTGCTGGTCAAAATGATGATGGTGTTCTTGAAGTCGATTTCGCGGCCCTCGCCGTCCTCCATCACTCCCTTATCGAATACCTGGTAGAACAGCTCCAGCACGTCGGGATGCGCCTTTTCCACTTCATCCAGCAGCACGACCGCATGGGGCCGTCTGCGCACCGCCTCCGTCAGTACCCCGCCTTCTCCATAACCCACATATCCCGGAGGCGACCCCTTGAGCGTGGAAACCGTATGCGCTTCCTGAAACTCGCTCATATTGATGGTAATCAGATTGCGCTCGCCGCCGTAGAGCAGGTCGGACAGCGCCAGAGCCGTTTCCGTCTTACCGACTCCACTCGGCCCCGCGAGTAGAAACACGCCGATCGGGCGACTCGGATCGTCGAGGCTCGCGCGTGACGTGCGGATTCTTTCGCTGATCACCTCCAGCGCGTGGTTCTGTCCGATCACCCGGCGCTCCAGGTGCTGTTCGAGCTCGAGTACGGTGGCGACTTCGTCCTTCATCATCTTGCCGACGGGAATTCCGGTCCATGCGGAAATCACTTCACCGACGGTTCCCGCGTCGACGCACACCCTCAAGAGCGGCTGTTCTCCCTGCAAGCTTTCGAGGCTTGCGGTCAGAGCGTCGATCTCCGAACGCGCGGCGGCGCGCGGGTCCGCGTCTGAAACGCTCTCCGTCGATTCCGCGGCGCCGGTTGCCATCGCGCCCTCGTTTTCCAGTTGGGCGCGCAGTTCGCGCACCCGCGCCACCATGGTCCGCTCCTTTTCGAAATTTTCGCGCAGTTTTTTGAGAGCCGCTTCGATCTCGGATTTCGCGGCGGCGATCTGCTCCAGCCGCTCGCGATGGTCGGCGCCCACCGCGGACTCGCGGCTCAAAACCCGCTCCTGGACGAGAAGATCGTCGAGCTGCCGCGTGGCATCCTCGATCGGCGGCGGCGTGGTGTTGTGGCCCAGCGCCAGCCGCGCGCACGCCGTATCGAGCACGCTGACGGCTTTGTCCGGAAGCTGGCGGCCCACCATAAAGCGGTTCGAGAGCCGCACCGCGGAATGCACCGCTTCTTCCAAAATTCTGACGCCATGATGTTTCTCCAGCGCCGGAACCACGCCGCGCAGCATCACCATACAGCGCTGTTCCTCCGGTTCGTCGACCTTCACCACCTGGAATCGCCTCGCCAGTGCAGCGTCTTTCTCGAAATACTTTTTGTACTCCGACCAGGTGGTAGCCGCGATGGTGCGCAGCTCGCCGCGCGCCAGTGCGGGCTTCAGCAAGTTCGCCGCGTCGCCCTGGCCCTCCGGCCCGCCCGCACCGATCATCGTGTGCGCTTCGTCGATAAACAGAATGATCGGCGAGGGTGAAGCCTTCACTTCTTCGATCAGCCCCTTCAGGCGGTTCTCGAATTCACCTTTGACGCCCGCCCCCGCTTGGAGCAGCGCGAGATCGAGGGTGCGCAGAGTCACGTTTTTCAGCGGAGGCGGTACGTCGCCGTGCGCGATGCGCAGCGCGAATCCTTCGACCACCGCCGTCTTTCCGACGCCCGCCTCGCCCGTGAGGATGGGATTGTTTTGCCGCCGCCGCATCAATATATCCAGCACCTGGCGGATTTCGCGATCGCGCCCCAGCACGGGGTCGATCTTTCCCGCGCGCGCATTCGCGGTGAGGTCGATCGTGAATTGATCTAGATTCGGTGTCTTGCCGGCGGTGCGCGCGGGCGTTGTTCCCGCTGCCGCGGGCGCCGCGCCTTCTCCGTCTTCCACCGATCCGGCGATCAGCGAGGGCAACTCCGACTGCAGGACCCGTGCGTCAATCTTCCGTAACTCCTGGCTGATTTCACGCGTGCGCGGGCCGAGTTCGGGGTCCGAAACCAGCGCCAGGATCGTCGCGCCACTTCGTATTTCATCGAGTCCATAGTCGAGCGAGCCGATTTTCCATGCTTCCGCAAGCGTCCTGGCTAAGCCGGGACTGAATGCCGGCGTGCGCGCGTTTCCGGTTTTCAGGGCGTCCAGGCTTTTCGCCAGATCCGTCTCCAGACGAGAACGGTCGACGTTGAACCGCCGCGCGATCAAGTCAAAGTCACCGCCGGCCGTCTCCAGCAGCTTGACCAGGTAATGTTCTACTTCCACGTCATAGTGGGTTCGCGACACGCACAATCCAGCGGCGCCTTCGAGCGCGCTACGCGTCGATCGATTGAGCTTCCCAATCAGCGACTTCAAGTTGACTTCCACGCTGAATCACCTCGTTTCTAACTTGTCCGATTGCCTCCATACTGTTTCGTCCGGATTACGCTCCACCGAGCGCGTAACCATCGATGAAAACCATCCAGACGCGGCAATAACGTCCAGGATATACCCGGTAAACGCCGCGTGCATCATCGGCAGCTTCGGAGGATTGGTCGTGTTTGAACTTGACCACGGGCGTGGTCCATGCGAATTGTTCCGATCAGCTTATGAGCGCGATCTCGGCGTGGTCTGGCGGTTCCACCCGCTTCCGAAAGCCGACGAGGCCGAGGTACTGCCTTTTCTGAGCGTGTCTGTCCACGCGCGGGTTATGGAGAGCGGGTTGTGGTGGATCGCGGGTCCGACGCAAAGCATGACGACATTCTGGTCGAATTAGGCGCGCCAGAAATGGCGGCAGCACGCAGGCTGCCAGCCACCTGCGCTACCGCTGCCGCCACCGCCGGCGAGAGCGGCGTGCCGGGTTCGAACGAGCCTCCTTCAATCGCATAAACCACACAGCGAGGCGGCAACTGGCCGAGGGTGCGGCCAAGCTCGATGGCCTCGGCAAGTCCGAAGCCATGCGTCGATAGGCCGGACAGGCTAGCGGGCAGCGGAACTGCGGCAGCATTGAAGCGCCGCACCGTTCCGCTGGGCGCACCCGACCTGCAGGCGTCGACCAGAAAAGCCTCCGAGGCGCCGTCGAGCAGGGAGAGCAGCGCGGTCGCCTCACCGTCATGCTCGGCAATTTCCACGTCAGCTTCGATGTTCACCGCCAGCATGCTGCGGAGCAGTTGAGCGACAGCGCGCCCGGCAGCGTCATCGCCCCGCTCCGGGTTCCCAATGCCAACCACAATTCTTCGCGGACGATCGCCGGCCATAGCTCAGCCCCGGTCCATCTCCAGCCGCAGGAAATGCGTGGCGCAGGAGATGCAGGGATCGTAGTTGCGCACGGTCTGTTCACAGCGGTTCTGCAGATCCTCTTCGGGGAGATCGAGGAATCCGCCGATGAAGTTCGCGAGATCTTCTTCGATGCAGGCTTGATTTTGAGACGTCGGCGGTACGATCCGCGCCTCCTCGATCGTCCCATCCGATTCGAGTCGATAACGGTGATAGAGGAGTCCGCGCGGCGCTTCGGTGGCGCTGAAGCCGACGCCTGCGCGCGGCTCGACGGGAATCGCAGGCCGGTCCGGCTCTTCATAAGCGTCGATAATTCGGAGCGCCTCGTCGCAGGCGTAAAGCACCTCCACGGCGCGGACTGTAATGCTCCGGTAAGGATTCGTACAGGTTCGTCCGAGCCCTGCTTCGCGCGCGGCCTCTTGGGCCATCGGCGAGAGGCGATCGAAATTCAAGCTGTAACGCGCGAGCGGACCGGCCAGGTACGAACTGCCGCCGCGCAGGCGCGAGTGCAACGCCGTCGAGCGCTCCACTTGCATTTCTTCGAAATGCTTTTCGTATTCCGGCGCCGCGATATCCAGCCCTCGATTCGAAACGATTCGGCCCTCATTGAGCGGATATTCTCCTCCATGCCGAAGGGCGACGAACGTGTAATCCCTGCCGCGTTCGGGAAAATCGAAGCTGGCGGTCCAGCGCACGGTCTCCCGTGCTGCGTCCCTCGCCCATGTGAGCCGTTCGCGAAGAGGCTCCATCTCGCTACGGCGGGGCACGCGGTAGAAACCTCCGACTCGAACATTGATCGGATGGATCTCGCGCCCGCCGAGCAGCCTCATGATTTCGTTGCCAACCTTCTTGACCGCGAGCCCTCGGCGCACGATTGCACCATGATCGCGCGCCATCTCGATGCCACCCGCGTAGCCCAGAAAATCGGGGGCATGCAGCATATAGATGTGGAGAGTGTGGCTCTCGATCCACTCGCCGCAATAGAGCAGCCGCCGCAGCTCGCGCAAAGGCCCAGTCACCGTCAGCCCCAACGCATTCTCCATCGCGTGCACCGCGCTCATTTGATAAGCGGCAGGGCAAAGGCCGCAGATGCGCGCCGTGATGTCGGCCGCTTCGGTGAAAGCTCGTCCGCGCAGGAACGCCTCGAAAAAACGGGGCGGCTCGAAAATCCTTAGCTCGGCGCTTTGCACTGCGCCGTCGCGTACCACGATCTTGAACGCGCTTTCCCCCTCGATGCGCGCAAGAACGTCGACCTTGATGGTCTTACCCGCCATGTCGATCACTTTCCTCTCGGAAGGGTCCGGCATTCGCGTGGAAGGTGCGGTACACGCGTAGCAGGGTCCGCTCGTTCATTCCGAGCTCGCCCAGACGGCGACTTAGAGAACGCGTATTCGGCGTTTCCATCGGCCCGAAACACCCATAGCAGCCGCGATCGTAGGAAGGACACAACGCGCCGCAGCCCGCGTGCGTCACGGGGCCGAGGCAAGCCGTGCCATGCGCGACCATCACGCAGGTATTGCCTTTGAGTTTGCACTCGACGCAAACGCTATGCGAAGGAGTATTCGGGCGCCGTCCGGCGAGGAAAGCGGAAATGACTTCGAGAAGTTGGCGTTTGTCGATCGGGCAGCCGCGCAGTTCAAAATCGACCCGAACGTGATCCGCGATCGGGGTTGAAGTTGCGAGAGTGTGAACGTAATCAGGCCGCGCGTAAACGAGCGACACGTATTCCTTCACGTCCGCGAAGTTGCGCAGCGCTTGGATTCCACCAGCCGTTGCGCAGGCTCCGATCGTCACTAATTTGCGGGAGCGTCGGCGGACTTCGATCACGCGTTCGGCGTCGTCCGCAGTCGTGATCGACCCTTCCACGAGCGACAGATCATAACGTCCCCTCGCCGCGGCGCGCGTCGCCTCCGGAAAATAGGCGATATCGACTGCACCGGCGACCCTCAGCAAGTCGTCCTCGCAATCGAGCAGGCTGAGTTGGCAGCCATCGCAAGAGGCGAATTTCCACACCGCGAGTCTCGGCTTGCGTCTGCCTGCCATCTCAGATCTCCTTCAGCCCGAGCAGGCTGCTTACCCGGTCATAGCGAAAGACCGGCCCGTCCCGGCAGACAAACATCGGACCAAACTGGCAATGGCCGCAGAAGCCCACGGCGCACTTCATATTGCGCTCCAGGGACAGATAAATCGCATCGGCTGCCAAACCTTCGTCACGCAGCGCGGCGATGGAAAAACGCATCATGACCTCAGGCCCGCAGACCAAAGAGATGGTGCGTAATGGATCGAAGGCCGCCCCCGGGATCAGTGCCGTGACGACGCCCACTTGCCCCTGCCAGTCATCCACCGCGTGATCTACCGTCACTTCGACATCGACGCCGTGCCGCCGCCACGCCGCCATCTCACGGCGAAGGAGGATATCGTGAGGACCACGCGCGCCATAGAGAAGCACAATCTTACCGTAACGCTCCCGCTCGGCGAGTAAACGGGAAAGCACCGGGCACAGCGGGGCGAGTCCCAGCCCCCCGGCCACGATCACCACATCGCGGCCGGCCATCTCCGCCATCGGCCAACCCCTGCCAAACGGCCCGCGCAAGCCAACTTTGTCACCTGCACGGAGCCGCGCCAGCGCGGTCGAAACGGGTCCAGCGGCGCGAATCGTATGGACCAAGCGGCCGCTGTTCGCGGGATCGCCGCTCAGGCTGATGGCGACCTCACCGACGCCGAATACCGTCAGCATGTTGAATTGACCGGGCGTGAAGGTTTGGCCCGGCGTCTCTTCCGCCTCGATCTCGAGCGTCCACACTTCTGGGGCCTCGCGCCGGCGCCGAAGCACGCGCGCAACGCGCGGCGCCATCGGGTTCATTGACCCGATCGGATCGGCCGTGCCCGCGCTCGCGTCAAGCATAGGCCCCAGCGTCAAGTATGTGAGCCATAGACATCGAGAATCTGCATCCGGGTCGACTGTAAGCGCTGGATCAAAACCGGCATAAACCGTTTCATCATGTCGTATCCCAAATCATGATCCACTTCACATTTTTGGCGCAGGCAGGCGGCATCCACCGCGATGGCCCGGGTAAGCTCGAGGGCCTTTGCATCGTAGGCCCAGCGATAAGGCGGAATTAGCCACGAAAGCCCGACGATTTCGCCCTCGCCGAGCGTCTGAAGGGTCATCACGCCACGCCCCGGCGAAGTGACCTGAATCGCCGCGCGGCCATGCCGCAGAAGATAGAACTCGTCAGCCGGATCGCCTTCGTGAAACAGATGATGCCCGGCCTGGAAGACCACATTCTTCGCGCAGCCGCACACCAGCTTGCAAAAGTCGTCCTTTAGATGGGCGAAGAATGGGTGGTCTCTAATAATCGTTTCGAGGCTTGCGCGTTCAAGTCCTTCCATGGCCCGCTCTCCTCACCGCGACTCACTGTCGCGGATAGCGTCCACCTCTTCGGTGATGTCGATGCCCACCGGGCACCATGTGATGCAGCGTCCACAGCCGACGCAGCCCGACGTGCCGAACTGATCGGTCCAGGTGGCAAGTTTGTGCGTGATCCACTGGCGGTAGCGCGAGCGCCCCGTCGCACGGACGCTCCCCCCATGGATATACGAGAAATCCATCGCGAAACACGAATCCCAGCGCCGCGAGCGCGAGGTCTCAGTGCCCTCGAGATCGCTCGAATCCTCCACCGAGGCGCAGAAGCAGGTGGGACACACCATGGTGCAGTTGCCGCACGTAAGGCAACGCTCTGCTACCTCCTCCCAGCGTGGATGCTCAAGATTCCGCAGCAAAAGCTCGCGTACATCGTCCGAACGCATTTGCCGGCCCATGGAGGCCGTGGTGCGCGCCACCACCGCATCGGCTGCCTTGATCTCATTTTGGCTCGCTCCCCGGTGGGGCAACGCGGCAACGATCTTGCGCCCGGCTTCGGACCCCGCTTCAACAAGGAAAAGATGTTCCCCTTCGACGAACATCTCGGTGAGCGACAAATCGAACCCGGCTTCGGCCTTAGGACCCGTCTTCATCGAAACGCAAAAGCATGTGCCGCCCGCGTGGCTGCAGTTCACCGCAACGATAAAGGCATTCTCGCGCCGTGCGCGATAGTGTGGATCGATATGCTCACCGCCTAAAAATACACGGTCCTGGATGGCGATCGCATGGAGTTCACAAGCCCGCACGCCGATAAATGCGAAGCGCTCGTTTGAAACCGGCTCCGGGATTACTTGAAATCCGTCTTGCGTTCGTTCGGTGTGCCACAGGCGCAGCAACGGCGGGTGAAGAAACTTCTTCCACGATTGCGCGCCGACAGCGTAGCCGAATAGCGCTTCATCGTCTCGCCGAGTGAGCCGGTAGCGGCCGCCGTCTTGTTCGTCGGTCCAACCTGCGGGAAGGTCGGCCAGCGAAACGATATCGTCATAAACGATCGCTCCGTCCCGTAGGCTCGGCCCGAGGACGCGATAGCCGCTTTCCTTGAGGACTTCGAGCATTGTGCCCAGTCCTTCGGTGCTGATGACGTCTCGCGGGGCAGTGTCCATGTCTCACTCCGGAAGGCACCCGATGTGCCCCACGCAATCTACCCTCAATAATATACGCTACTAAACCTGCTGCAATCCGAGGACCAGACAGTCGAAGTTATCCCGAAGTCTCGCAATTCAGAGAACCAGCTTCGCCCTGCGATGTTCCGATACCGGTCTCTCGACGTCGATTTTGAACCGGACGCCTCTACTGCGCGACAAACCAGTGAGTGAAATCGCGCGGCGCCCTTTATCTCACCAAACAGGAGACTTATCGCCCTGCCCTAACAGGGCGGAAATTCGTTGACAGGTCGCGCCAATAGATATATGTTGAGCCCAATAGACATGTCGAGCAAAGACTTCGTCCCCGGCCTTCGGCGGCTCACGGCAACTCGCAAGATCTTATGAAATCGAACGCTTTGTTCGCGGTGATCGCGTGTGTGGCGCTGCCGGGAATCGCCTTCAGCCAGGTCCCTACGCCCCAAGGTACTGCCGCGCAGATTAGAACGAATTGCGAAGGTCAACCAGTCGCGCCAGCGGCTCCCGCGCAGGGGCGCGGCGTGGCCCCGCTCCAATCCCCTCGGGTGGCGACCGTCGCCGCTATTCCTGGCATCATCGCGCCGGGCGCGCAATTTACGCAAGTCTGGCAGACCGTCGGCAACAATGCGGACGGCATCATCGCCCTCCCGGACGGCAGCGTGTTGGTGAACCAGGAAGAAAGCAATGCAGTCATCAAGCTTGACGGGAATGATAAGGTGTCGGTCTTTCTCTCCGACACGAAAGGCTCGGGCGCATTGTCGATGAATCGGCGGGGACAAATCCTCGCCGTACAGCGGGTCCCGCAGCGGGACACGCCGGCAGCTGTCAATCCGGCGGCCCCGACAGTTGCCGGCATATCCATGCTCTACCCCGAACGCAAAATGGTCGCCGACACCTTTTCCGACGGCACGAAATGGACGGGGCGCCCCAACGACCTTGCCGCCGATGCCGTGGGCGGCGCGTATTTCAGCCAGGGGTGCGTGTATTACGCGAGCCCCGATGGCACGATCGCTCTCGCCGCTGAGAACATTCGCAGCAACGGGATCGTCCTGAGCGCGGACGAAAAGACACTTTACGTGACGAATGGCGGGACTCTCTCCGTCTTCGACGCCCCTGCTCCCGGCAAGCTAACCAACCGCCGCGAATGGAGTCTTGAAGGCGGCGGTAATCCGGATGGAACCACCATCGATGCGGATGGCCGCGTGTACGTGTCGAGCCGCGCTGGCGTTCAAATATTCACGCCGCAGGGAAAGTACCTGGGATTAATTCCCACGCCCCGGGCCCTTACGAGTGTGGTCTTTGCCGGACCTGAAAAGAGAACGCTTTACCTCGTGGGGCAAGGGTCCACGGACGCCAACGGGCAGCCGAGCGCCGTGGGGGCGACCGGAAGGACGATTTACCGGATTCCCATGCTGGCCCAGGGACTGAAAGGCCGCTCGAAGTAGAGTGACCGACTCGAGGTCCTCGTGCCCCGTCAATAGATCACGAGTTCGTGAGAGCCCGACTTAGCTCTTGCCGTCAAGTAAGTTTGTGATCAGCGAGCTGTTAATCGCGCTGTATTGATAGGGATCTATTAATACCCACTGTTAAAACGTGCGCGCGTTCGTCTCCAGAACGCAACTCGTGCCCGCACGGAGAGAGCCGTTCAGGATTCGCTGTGATGACGAGCCGGCTTCACTGGACCTTGCCGGACCCGCTGCGAATGCACTTCACAGCCGGATCCTGCGTGTCGCAGCAATAGCGGATACACTTCTCGGGCGGTTGGTAATGATAGACATCCTTGAGTTTCTTGCGGAACTCCGGGTACATCGTTTCCGCGCCGCCTTGAGCCGCCTCTAAAGGCAAGTTGTAATACTTCGCGTAATCGCCGGCGGATGGATTCTTGCCCGGGAGGTAGTGTGGAACGATGGAAGCATTGTTATCCATTCGGGGAGATTCGTCGATCGGCTCGCAGGCAGGCGAGGTGCGAGATGAATTGGCCTTTGGATTTAATTGCCACACGGAGGACAGGACGTAAGGTTCGGTTAAATAGATGGGGTCTTCAAAATACGTCAACATCGAGAGAAGGTCTCCGTGCCGAACTACGTATTGTGTCATGCTGGCCCGGTCGCTATGCTCTAGCCCGTTGATCCGCAAGATGCTCCACTTCATGTGCGTCGTACGAATGACCAGCGTGTCCCCCTCCCAGGACCCGGTGGCAAAACCGCCAAAACCATGGAAAGCATTCGGGGACGGATGCGGACGCCCATCCATCCAAACAGTGATGATGTCCTTGTCGATCCAAGCGCCCATATGCCAGGCGATGACCTTGCCCGTCACGGCGTCATTATCGCTCCAGATGTTTTGTGCGAACGGTCCCGTCGAAGCGTAGCGGGGTGAGTAGTACTGACACTGCCGCATCGGCTCGGACAACATGGAGGCGGAATAGCTTAGACCCACCGCCCGGCCTTCGTCATTAATCGGTATCCCGGTATAGTCGGCAATATCCGAACCACCGCCGTTTTCCTGGCCGTACTGCCCCCTGACAAATTGCCACACTCCAGAGAGATCAACCTGGCCAAACACGGGAACCTTCATCAGGAGCGCCGCTACAATGAGCGCCGGTCCTTTCATGCGAAAAAACCTTACTTTGTTCATAATTGCAGTCTCCTCGCGTGTTCTTACCATCGTGCAGAGCACGGTGTCGGATCCCACTTCGCCCCGTCTGGCTCTTGCTTGAAGTTGAAGGTCGTAATCCACGTGCGGAACAAATATTCTGGATCTTCAAGTGTCTGGGTGATCATAATTCTTTGGACGCCACTCGGATCCCTGAGCAAATCCCAGTATTCGGTCATGCGAATATCCGCGCTGTAGGGAACCCCATTCTTTCGCAAGTATCCTGGGCGGATGTGCGTGGTCGCTATTTTTAAATCGCCGAACTTGGGTCCCCCCGCGGAGCCTTGGCCTCGACCTCCAGGACCGGCGATCTCCCAAACCGCGGTCGAATCTCCCTGCCACGTAGCCGGGCCCCCAGGCGCCTTCCAGTTGCCAAAATGGAGCAAGCGCGTTTGCATCCCGTAGTCAGTCTCAACCTTCAGAGTGTTGTCGTCCTGCCAGCTGATATGCAGGCGTGTGGGAGTCGAATTGAGAGCCGGCGCACCGTAAGACTTGCACTGCAGGCCGGCGGCTTCGTCTTTTGCCGGATCCCATGCATCCGCAACCTTTTGTGCGGCCGCGGTAATGGGCACCGCAAGATAGTCGCCTTTCGCCGGCGTGATCATCCGCTCCCGCCAGTCCGGCACGATGATGGTGACCCAGTATCCAGTGAGATCTATCGGCGCCGACGCTTTAGCGCTTGGTTCGCTTTGAGCATATCCGAAAGAGCCGAAGCAAAGGGAGGCCATTAAGACAGTCAGTACCTTGCCGCGCATTAACTTTCTCCGGCACATGCGTTTCTCCTCTGAGGTGTCACGACAGCACGTCATTGTGTTTTACCGGATAGACCTTTATAGACGGCCGTAACAAACATTTCGGTGGTCCAGGGGCCCTTGGTCGCACCATAACGCGCGTTATATCCATGCGTAGGATTTGCCGCCTTCACTTGATCTAACGTCATGCCGCGGTTAATCATGTCTTGGATCACATCCCTCACGATCGTGACCATGTCTCGATATTCCAGTAGGTCGTGTGAATCGGAAATTGGTCCGTGCCCCGGAATCAAAAATGTGCGTTCCGCCTGCCAGGGAAGCGGGTACGGAGGTATCGTAAGCTCTAACAGGTGGTTTAAGGCGTCTAATTCGCCCTGAATGCTGCCGCCCTTTCCTGTATCAATTACCGGGAAATGGGTGGGATTAAAGAGCTCACCGGTGACAATCACATTAGACCGCCGAAATAAGACGAAGCTATCGCCATCTGAATGAGCCGCCGGTTGGTGGAAAACCTCAATCCCGTCCCCGTTGAGTGACATCGTATATAACCTGGCGGTAAAGGTTTTCGTGGGCCATTGCGCGGTGTCCTCCCCGCTCATGCGCATGAGGACATTATCGTGCGCGAACACGCTCGCCGCGCCGTTATTATTAATGACAGATTCGCTCAGCGCATTCCCGGCGGTGCCCGCAATGATCGAAACGCCTGCCTTGGAGAGCGTGGCATTACCGCCAGCGTGGTCCGGGTCTGCGCTGGTGTCAAATATATAGCGAATGGGCTTGTCCGACAGCCTCTTCAGCGCGGCCAGAACCTTGCCGCTCATCTCGGCTGAACCTGTGTCGACCAATATGATTCCCGCCGGGCCGAGCTGCACTCCAATATTGCCGCCCGCACCCGCAATCATGTAGAAGTTAGGCTGAACCTCAAGAACCTCGAGATCCTGACCGCCCTGCTGCGCCCGGGCGGGTAACACCGCCAAGGCTGCGCCGCCGGCGGCGACGACAAGCAACGCCGCGGCCTTCCACGTCCTCCGAAGTTTCCACATATTTCCTTTAAGAAGATGCATTCGTGCTAGAACCTTTGGGTCGTCCTTAGGACGTCGCCAGATAGGATGTTGTTAGGATCGACCTTCATATCTACTGCCGCTGCAAAGAAGGGGGCGCCTTCGCCGCTCGCGCGCCCCATTCGCCTCTTGCTGGAAATCAGAACACGTACTTCATGGCAAACTGTAAGATTCTTCCACCGCTGCCCGTGAGGGCGGCTGAACCGGTTGTGGAATAGTCCGAAGTGATATTGCCGAACAAGCCGCTGGTCATGTTCACGGTAGGAAGGTAGGGACGAAAGCTATTGGTGACGTTGAAGGCTTCGGCCCGGACCTGGAGTGTATGACCTTCCCTAATCCTAAAGTCCCGGTAGACAGACTGATCCCATTCCCAGAATCCGGGGGCTCTTATAGAACCGAATGCCATGTTCCCGTATGTGCCGGTGGCCGGATCTGCGAACGCGGCGGGATTGAGATAGGCAACGCAGGGTGCGTTCGGGCAAGACTGACCTTGGTTGGTCGCATAGATATTCGAAAGCAACTGATTCGGGCGTTGCACGTAATTGTAACTCCCAGTGGTAGTAAATATACCGTTCTGGGCCACATCGACCCCGGTGCTTGGAGTTATCGGGATACCGCTGCGTATCGTATAGATCATCCCGGTGTGCCAACCGCCCAATAGTCTGTTTGTCCATGCGCCGGAGAACTTCGGCGTGCCGGTCACGAGTGTAATGTTCGCGACGTTCCGAATGTCCTCCGATGAGGTGGCGCAAGGGCTATAGTCCAGGTACCGGTTCTGGGGGCCGTTATTCTGGTAAGGTCCGTTCTCATAACTTGACCCGTTATTCATGGTTCCGAGGAAGGGCATCCCTATACAATGGGACCACGTATAATTGGCCGAGAGGCTCGTGTCGCCCTTCCGGTAAGTCCCGTTGAGCAGAAGACCGTTGTAATGCTGGGTGCCGCTGGGATCGAACTCAGCCATGCTCCCTATACCGCCAGTGCCCCCAATGGCAGCTCCCGCCGGGTTCGTAATGTTCAACAGCCGACGAAAATTCTCGTTGGCGAGTGAGCTGCAAGGGCCGGGGGCGGTGAGGCCGTATTGTCCGGCGACGCAGTTTCCCGGGACGTATATAGCCGGATTCAGCTCCACGGAATCCCATGTGTGGATTAGATGCGAACCTATATAGTTCGCCGACACGAAGAAGCTGGGCGTAAATTGCCGCTGGATTGCCAGGCTCCAAGATTGAGCCTCCGTGTTCGCCTGATTCGGCGTGTAGGGGTAAAATCCTTGATATTGGGGGTAGGTTGGAAATGGGTTGCTCTTATTGTAGTAGTAAGGGAACGGGTTCCCGCCAGGAACGGTTGCGTACGGATTGCTGAAATTCACCGGCCCTTGCACGTTTAAGCCGCTAGCGAACGGCGCCTCGCCGGGCGCATTGGCGTAAGGAAAATTGTAGAGCTGGTCATGGGCGATTCCCCCGCTCGCGCGGATCACCGTCTTTCCGTCGCCGACCGGGTCGAATGCGAAACCTACACGGGGTTCAAATAACCCCCATTTGGCGTTTATGCCGGCGTTGCCCGGAAACCCCGAGTCGCCCGGAAACCTGAAGCCCGCCGGCGCGGTGGGAATCACCGTGCTGCGGACGTTGTTGTAAAAATCGGTCGCATTGAAGTCTATAACGGTGCCGCCTACGTATTGCTGCGGAATGTAAGGATTCCAGCGGAGGCCGTAATTCAGCGTGAGACGCGAATTGATCTTCCAGATGTCCGACGCGTACAGCCCCGTAAACATTTGGTGGTTGTTGTTAGGGCTCGCATTATACTGACGAAGGGAGTCCACCGTGCCCGTCAAAAAATCGGCAATGGGTGAGCCCGATCCGCCCGCGGCTACCGGCAAACCGCCGAAAGTAAAGACGCCGGCAACCCAGGCGTCATTATACTCGGTCATAATCGTTCGCATGAGCATGCCGCCGAAGGCAAACTGGTGAGATCCCCGCACCAGGTTGATGTCGTCGTTGATCCCGAAGTTGCTCATGTGCGCATAGATGATATTGATAGGGCCGGGGTAGCCAATCGCGAAATCGCCGTTTATCGTCATATCCATTTCACCTGGCAAGGAATTCGTGGTGTAGTTCTGGACCCCAATATCTTGCGGCGTCAATTCGGGTTTGTATGTGTTATGTTCCGCCAGGCGGTTACCGTAAATGCGGAAGGAGTTGACCATTGTCGGACTAATCACGTACGTGTGGCCCAAGGTCAGCGATTGCGCCGTATCGTCGTTGCCCGTGGTGGTCGTGGTTAAGATGTTGTTCGGCGCCAAGTCATACGGAGGCACGACTTCGGTGCGGGTGATCAGAAAACGCGCAAAAAGAGTCTGTTTGTCGTTGAGCTGATAGTCCACTCGGACCGGAGCCTGCAATTGGTTTTCGCTCAGAGGGTTTCCGGTCAGGACTGCTCCGCAGGCATTGTAGGGCTTGGGAAGCACGGCTGCCACCGCGAGCGCCGAGGCGTTGAGCGGCATCAGGAGTTGATCGCTGGGGCTGAGCCACGACGGCGAGATTTTTTTGGCTTCCGTACAATTGTTCGCGATATAGGCGGAGAAGTCGCCGGTCTCCATCGCCGCGGTCGGTACATAGAGGACCGAATTGCTCGGAGTTTGGCGGGTGAGTGTACCCTGATAGCCGAGGAAGAAGAACACCTTGTCTTTCTTGATGGGGCCGCCGAAGACGCCGCCGAACTGGTTGCGCTTGAGGTGATCGTTCGCGGCGGCGAAAAAGTCCCGTCCGTTCAAGTCGCCATTGCGGAAGAACTCGAAGGCGTCACCGTGAAATGCGTTGGTGCCGGACTTGGTCACGACGCCGACCGAGGCGCCGGGCCGCCCGCCGGTCGCAGCATCCTGCGTGCTGGTGGTCAGCCTGAATTCCGAAAGCGCGTCCGGAAAGGGAAGCGGCAGGTTAACGCCTTCAATAGTGTCCAAGTGATTCGCCCCGTCCAGGTTGAACTGGACACTCCAGGGGAGGCTTCCGGCCACGGAGATTTGAAGACCTCCTCCTATCCAGTACGTGGGAGAGACGGCCGTCACCACGGCTGCGCCGCCCAGCGCGACCAGATCGGTCGGCGACCGGCCGTTGAGCGGAAGGTCGAGGATGCGTTGCGTGGTCTCGACGATCGTTCCGACTCCTGTGCTGCGCGTTTCCACCTGGGTCGCCTCGGCGGTCACGTCAACCCTCTCCGTTACTTCGCCAACTTTGAGGGAGAGGGAAATGGCGGGATCGCTACCCACATCCAGGACAATGCCGGATTGGGCGGCCGTGCTAAAGCCTTGCTTGGTCACCTCCAGCCGATACGGGCCCAGCGGAAGACTGGTCAGTACGAATCCGCCGTCCGCCCCGGTGGTCGCTGTCCTGTTCAAACCGGTGTCGGTTTGCGTTACCTTCACGGCGGCGCCCGGAACCCCGGCGCCCGTCGTGTCCAGAATCGTACCGTGAATCTGAGCCGTCGCTTGTCCCCACACGACTGCCGCGCTCATGGAGCATAACAGCGTAACCATGGCTAGAGATTTCATAACGCCTCCCTGAAACTGGTAACAACCCAGGCTCCCACCTGCTCCCTGGCGCAGCCGATATTCCCCGCCGTCACCGTCAACCCCCTGCTCACATCTTTTTGCTGACGATCACGGCTGACAATGAAGCGATCTGCGCCTTACCATTCAAATCTGCCGCATCCAAATTCGAACAAAAACTTAAAACGCAGCCGCACCGGCCTCGGCTACGGCGTGATCCTGATCTCCGGATCCACCGCTGACCCCCACCGCCCCGACCACTTTCCCCTCGCGTTTGAGAGGTATGCCTCCCGCGAAAATCATGATTTTGCCGTCATTCGACGCGTGGATGCCGAAAAACTGGCCTCCTGACTGAGAGTGCGCTGCCAGGTCCTTGGTCGCGATGTCGAAGGCGCGCGATGTATACGCCTTTTTCTGCGAAATATCGATGCTGCCGATCCACGCGCCGTCCATGCGAACGTGCGCGACAATATTGCCTCCTCCGTCAGCGACCGCTATATTCATCGGCTGCCCAATTTCCTTGGCCTTCTTCTCCGCAGCGGCAATCACTCTGCGGGCGTCTTCTAAATGAACCATCGAACCTTCCTCCTCTTCGACATCTACCTACGCCACACGCGCTGCCTGCGCCATCACGAACGGAGCCGTGGGTTTGCAAGAATAAAGCTTTTCATGATCTCGCGCGGGCGGACTGCTCCCCGGTCAGCAACAGCCAGGTTGAAGAACGCTTCCGCCAGCGGGAACGTCAAGTCGCGATCCGGAATCATGACCCCCACCCAGTCTGGGTCTCTCACCGGCGCGAGAGGAATCGATTCCAAGCCTCCGTCCGTTTGTAAATCCACCGCCAGCGACCTCGGAACAACCGAGACCCATGCCCCCGAGCGAATGTGTGAGGACAAAGCGGTCAGCGAATTGGTTTCTATGTGGGCGCAACCCGGCCGTTCCCGGGCGAGAAGGTCGCGCGCCGGCGAGTGGGGACTCTGCATTTCCGGCGCCAGGAAGCAGAGAGAGAGTTTCGAAACTTCCTGCCACGTGATGGATTTCCGCCGCGACAGCGCGCTGTCCTTGCTCATCAGCAGCGAATATTCCTCCAAATAGAGAGGATGGCTTCGGCCCTGGCGCCGCGCTTTCTCATCCAGGTACGTTATCGCCACGTCTAGCGTGAACTCCTCGAAGGCTCGCTGAATGTCGGCCGGATTCAGGTTGATAATCTTGACATTCACCTGGGGATGATCGCGGTGGAAGGGAACCGTCAGTGTGTGCACCACGGGGAGAGCCGAAGGAATCACTCCTATTTGAAGCGTGCCCAGCGACTCGCCTCCGCGGTTCTCCAATTCCCGCCGGAGGTGCTCGCACTCCGCCGCCATGCGGTGAGCGAAGGCGAGCACGCGCTCGCCCTGCTCGGTAAACCCCCCATATCTCTGCCCGCGTTTCACGATGATTACACCCATTTCCACTTCCAGTTGCCGCAAGGCCGTGGAAAGGGTGGGTTGGGAAACGCGACACGCGGCGGCGGCCCGCGCGAAGTGCCCTTCCTTCGCGAGTGCGATGAGATACTCCAGCTTGCGAACTTTCATGCGGTTCGCCCTGGCATTTCTACCGCTCGCGGTTGTCTGGTTCGACGTGGAATCATCTTCTTGCTGTGTTGGCGTTCTTGCCTGTCCGGGCAGGCTATCCGTTATGCTCCGCCGCTGTTCCCACCTCGCACATACTTAAAAACCTTCTTGTCATCGACGCTCTTGTCCACGAGCACGCCAAAAAAGGGCGCCATCATCTCTTCCCAAGTCATATCGCCGTAGTAAACCGTGCTATTCGGATTGGGATTGTACTTGTTATTCGCGGAATTATCGTAATGGGCGGTGGCCTTCATTTTCGTGCCCTTCGGCAGCTTGATGGGCTCCGCCACCTGGTACCCGAGCTGCCAATTGAAGTCGTAATGAGGAACATACAACTCGATTTCCGAATCCCCGTTCGGCCGCTCTACGGTGTATTTCATGTCTTTTCCGCGAAGATGCATATGGGGCATCATCCACACCAGTTCGGCGTCTTCCTGGAACGTAACGTCCATCGGCGGGCTTTCCCAATTCGAATCGTTCGGCGGAATGGCGAAGCTGTCGGAATCCGTTACCGATGAGCCTGCGACCGTTACGAATTTACGCTGCGGCGGTTCCGCCGCCACCGTGAATCCTACCTGGAGATGGGCGTCCACTTCGTGACCGTTAGGCGTGTAGTGAAACACGAATACGAAATCCGTTCCCGCGGGCACCAATTTCCCGGCGTTCAGCTTGCGGAAGTCCATCGTCGCCATTCCGGGGACGTAACAGGTCTGGAGATAACTTCCCGCGGTGACCTTCGAAACCTTGCTCCGCATGGTCGTTCCCTTGGGGCGTGGCGGTTCGACTCCGTTTTGATCGCGAGGCTTCTCATCCCACACCGGGACGTTATATTCCGTGTCCGCCGTGTGCGGTTTGAAATTGAAGCAGATGTGATGGGTCACGGACGGATCACTCGGCCGAAGTTCGATCGACGTGATCCAGGTATCCTTCGTGAAACCGCTCGGTACGGTGATCCAGGTCCATTCGATCAGCCCCTTGGCGGGAACATGAAAGTCCGGCCCCTTCACAACGATGTCCGGCTTGATCTCCCAACCGTTCTCGGGCCAGTGCACGGGCGGAGGTGAATCTTTCAGGTCGCCTTCCACCGCACCGCCATCGGCCCACTTCACCAGAGTGTCGATGTCGGCCTGCTTCAGGCTGCGGTCATTCGCGAAATGGCCATAGCGGGGATCTGCGAACCACGGCGGCATCTTCCTGGAAATGACGGCGGCCTTCATCGCCTTGGCCCAGGGACGCGTACTCTCGTACGTCAGGAACGACATCGGCGCGATCTGGCCAGGGCGATGGCAACTCTGGCAGTTCTTCTGCAGGAGGGGCTGCACGTCCTTGTGAAACGTGACGGATAACGGGGCATCGGCGCCCCACAGCGCTATACCTGCTAGCAAAATCGCAATCAAGAAGCGCATTTCCCTCACCTCAAGCTGGATTCCTGCCCATGACCGGCGCGCGTCTCGCTATTCGAAGCTTCCGCCCCACTTCCATCCGTCGGACGGCCGCGTGATGTTGACCATCCGCATCCGGTGATCTTCCGGATTGCGCCCCGGGTTTCCGACGATGATCACGTGGTCGCCCGGCTTCAGCGTGTCACGCGTGACGCCCTGACGCCCCAGTTGCCCGCCGGCGCCCCACTCCACGGCCCAGCGCTGCATGACGCCATGCTCGTCCTCGGCTTCCACCTGCACGAAGGAATGCGGGTTGCGGAACAGGAACTGCACCAGATTCCCTTCGATCTTCTCCGTCTTATCTTCGAAATACGTCGCGGCGAAAGAGTGATGGGCCACCGCCCGGGTTCCCGCGAGAAAGCCCCCCGCGACCACCAGCAAAATCATCAGCTTCTGTTTCATACTCGTTTCTCCTTAACTGAGGATTGTTCAGCGTTCCTTGCCGCTTCCGTCACGAATGCATTTCAACGCCGGATCGGTGACCGGCCCGCAACAATAGCGGTCACACTTTTCCGGGCGGATATATTTGTCCTTGATCTTCTTACGGAATTCCGGATACATGGTCTCCGCGCCGCCCATCACCGCTTCCTGCGGGATGTGGTAAATCTGCGTCACCTCATTGACAAACGGATTCTTCCCCGGCAAGTAGTGGGGGACAGTGCCATCTTCCAGGCGCGGGTCCTCCGCAATCGGCTCACAGGCCTGGGACATGCGCGGAATGTTGGCGTGCGGGTCCTGCTCCCAGATAGAGGCCATCACCGCGGGTTCCGTCAGATACACCGGGTCCTCTATGATTCCCATGATCGCCAGCATGTCTCCGTGCCGAACGATGTGCTCCGTCAAGATTGTTTGGTCGCTGGTGGGAGTTCCATTGCGGCGAATGTACGCCACTTTCATATGCGTGCTGCGAGTCGTAAGCGTGTCGCCTTCCCACACCCCCGTCGTAAAGCCCGAGTACGGATGAAACGCGTACTTCGAAGGATGCGGGCGCCCATCCATCCACACGGTGTCGATGTCTTTATCGATCCATGCGCCCATTCTCCAGGCGATAATTTTCGACGTCGCCGGGTCCGTCTCGTTCCAGATGTTGAGACCGAAAGGCCCGAGCACCATGTAGGTGGGCGCGTAGTATTCGCATTGCCGTTCCGGCTCGGACTGAAGAGCCGAGGTGTACGCCAAAGCCTTCTCGCGCCCGGCTTCACTGATGGGGAGCCCCAGGTAATCGACCACATCCGGTCCTCGGCCGCGATCGAGCCAATCCACGTGACCTCGGTTTGCCCAGGTCCCCGACAGGTCCACCTCGGCGGACAGGGAAACGCCTATGCATGCGATGGCGGTTACCAATCCCCAGCGTGGAACCGATTTTAAAAGCTTTATCATTCACCTCGCTCCGTAAATTGCTTGCTCCTCACCAGCTCGCCGAGCATGGCGTGGGATCCCATTTTGCGCCGCTCGCCTCTTTCTTGAAGTGCAGAACCGTGAGCCACGGGGTCGACAGATATTGCGGATCCGCGACTCGCGTGGAAATCATGATTCGCCGGTCGCCGTTTGGCTCCTTGAAAAGATCCCAGTACTCCGTCAGAACGGCATTTGTGCCATACGGTACGCCATTCTTGCGGAGATAGCCTCCGCTAAAGTGATTGGTCACCGCTTTCAAATCCCCAAATTGGGGAGACGGATTCTCGCCGCGTCCCGCGCGCGGTATTTCCCATTCGGCGATCGAATCCCCCTGCAAAGTTCCGGGACCCGTAGACCCTTTCCAATTTCCGAAGTGGAGCAAACGCGTCTGCGTCCCGTAGTCCGTTTCCACTTTCAACGTGTTCTCGTCCTGCCATGTGATATGCAGACGCGTCGGTCCGCGCATCAGTCCAGGGGCTCCGTACGACTTACAGGGCGCGCCCGCCGCTTCGTCCTTGGCAGGGTCCCAGGTGTCCGCGACCTTCTTGGCCTCGGCGTTGATCGGCACGCCCGCGTAATCTCCCTTGGCCGGGGTAACCATGCGCCAGCGCCAATCCTGGATGATGACGGCGACCCAATACCCCGTGAGATCGATCGGCGCGGAGGCTTTGGCCGACCGAGCTTGCTGTGCTCCGCCCTCTTGCGCTCCCAGATGTCCTGCGAAGAAAAGCGAAACTGCCGTGGCAAGCAGAGGCCGTAGACACCGCTTCCCCGTCATTTCCCTTTCTCCTGCGTCAAAGCTTTCTGAGTCAAACCTGTGTAGACCGCTTCCATAAACATATCCGTGGTCCAGGGCCCCGAATCCGAACCATACCGGGCGCGATACGCTTTCGTGGGGTCCGCCTTCTTGATCTGCGGCAACGTCATGCCGTGGTTGATCAGATCCTGGATATTGTCCCGAATGATGGTCACCGTATCGCGATACTCGACCAGATCGGAGTCATCGCAAATGCGTCCGTGTCCCGAGATCAACAAAGTGCGATCGGCCTCCCACGGGAGAGGAACCGGGGGAATCGTCAAATCGAGCAGCCGGTTGAGGGCGGCGATTTCCCCTTGAATACTTCCCCCTTTTTTCGGATCGATCACCGGAAAGCGGGTCGTGTCCCAGACGTCGCCCGTCACGATCACATCGTTTCTACGAAAGAAGACCACGCTGTCGCCGTCGGAATGCGCCGCGGGCTGGTGCATCACTTGAATTCCTTCGCCGTTGAGATACATCGAGTAACCTTTGCCGCCGTAGGTTTTCGTCGGCCAGGAAGGCTCCGGGAAAAGAGACTCCCCGCCAGCCGCGCTGCTCATCCTGGTCAGGACGTTCTCATGCGCCAGTATGCTGGCCGCGCCCCCGTTGTCGATCACGTCTGCCGTAATGCCGGGATTGCCTACGCTGCCCGATAAAACCGATTGGCCGGCTTTCGAGAGCTTGGCGTTCCCCCCCACGGCATCCGCGTCCGCGCTGGTATTGATAATGTAGCGAATCGGCTTGCTGCTCAACCGTTTCACGACGGCTAATACCTGGTCCGCCATTCGCTCCGAACCGGTATTGACGAGGATGGCTCCCATCGGCCCGACTTGCATCGCTATGTTCGCGCCCGCGCCGGCGATCATGTAGAAGTTCGGACGTATTTCGAATACTTCAAGATCGTTCCCGGAGTCACGCGTCGGTTGAGCGGAGGTGCTAAGCGTTCCAGCAGCCCCGACGAAAGCGACCGCGGCCACGATCTGTAACCATCGATACCGGCAAAACCTATCCATCCGTGCCCGCACTCCTTGCAAACGCGTTCCCAGCTCTACACTCAAAAAATCCGATGCTCAAAAAATAGCGATCGGATTCACGGGACTGCCCGTGCCATGCGGAACTCGCAACGGCGCGACCACCACCATGAAGTCCCACCGGCGGAGTCTCGCGCAGATCTCGGCGAGCGCTTCGGGATCCACATCGTCGATGATCGGCATACCCAGACCATTAATAAAAAGTGTGTGAAGCGGAGTGAGTTGACCTTCTACCACGGGAGGGACGTTGTGAATCTCGACGGTTGTGTCGCCGGCCGCGAGAGCCACATCGCGGGCGCGGAACCAGGGCGCTACCGTTACGTCGAAGCCGGAAGCCGCGTCGATCGCCTTCCACGGACCGACTTTTTCGCGCCTCGCCCACCGGCCGGTGCGCAGAATAACAAAGTCGCCCGAAGTAACTTTCACGCCCGCCATTTTTTCCCAGGCTTCAATGTCTTTGGTATAAACCGCGTCCTCGGGCTCCAGGTACGGCACGCCCTTCAGTCGGGGAATGTCGATGAGAACCCCTCGTGTCACGATGCCGTTCTTCAGTTGGTCGATTCCAGGGAAACAGTCCTTGGTGTTGAGCGGGCGGTCGTTGTAAATACGATCGTTGTACGTATAGTGACAGAGCGCATCCTGATGGGTGACGAAGGCGCCGTGGTATTGGAAAAAGTAGGTGTCCGTCCTGAAATTGGGCGCGACGACCCTCTTGAAGCGGCCGACGGGGTTATCGGCGGACTCCTCCGTGAGGAGATCATGCTCCAAAGACACTGAAATTCCGCTCTTCACCAGGGACGCGGCTTGCTTGCGTTTTGCATCGGTGATGAGGTTCATCGTGCCGAGCGCGTCGTCCTTGCCCCAGCGGCCCCAGTTGTTGATTTGCTTGAACAGCTTATCGAACTCCGCCGCGGTCATCTTGGTCGGTTCCACGGGCTTATAATTCTCGGCGGCGTGGACTCTCGCACCGAAAGAACTCACAAATATTGCAAGAACAGTGGCGACGGCTGCGCCAGCGATCCAAAATCTTCGTTTCATGGCCTGCCCCCAAATGCGAGTAAATCGCGGTCGTGGTCTAAAGCGCGGTTGTCGTCCAAAAAAGCATAGACGCGGGTCCTACGTTACAACTCCGTTTGCTGGAATACAAGTGATTTGAACACGGCTTCCCGTAAGCGGCTACGTAGACAGAAGATCGATAATCATCTGAGGTTGTTCAGTTTGGCGCGTTCGAGCAGCTGCGCGAAGCGCGCATCGCGCCGGAGAGCGTCATAAATTGGATCTGCCAGCAAATATAGGTAGGGGTCCCGCGCGTCGATCGCTTTGGTGAGCCACTCGAAGGCTGAATCCTTCTCGCCGAGCCCCATGTAAACCTCCGCGATCGATTTGGGGGGGAAGGATCCATGAGCCGCTTGGTCGAGAAACTTATTGAGAATCTTACGCGCCTCAGGCTCGTGGCCTGAGGCCGCATATGCGAAGCCAAGTTCGGCACCGGCGGAAGGATTATTGGGCATCAGCTGCCACGCCGCTTGAGATTCCGCGATGGCCTCGGGATACATTCGTTTTTCGTTATAACTGGCAGCCAGGCCCAAATGCGCGAAACCATGCTGTGGATCCAAGGCCAGTGTTTTCTTATACTCCGCCACGGATTCGTCATACCGCCGCATCATATAAAGAGTGTGCGCCGTCCCGTACGATACGTACGGCGAAACTGGGTCAAGCTGTTGAGATGTTTTGCTTTCCGCCAACGCCTGCTGCAAGCGTCCGACGGTGGACAGGTAGGTCGCGTACCAGCGGTGTGCGAACGCGTCACCGGGGCCAAGTGCCAGCCCTTTTCGAAACTCGGTCTCCGCCCCCTCCCAGTCTTTACTCAGAAAGTTTGTATAGCCGAGGTCGACGTGCGGCTCCGCTAAGGCGTTATCCAATTCCAAGGCCTTCTCCGCGAGCTCTCTTATTTTGGGAAGAATCTCCAGCGGCTGGGTCCTGGTAAACGCCGGCATATTCATATAACAGCGTGCTAGGCCCGTGTATGCCGGAGCGTAAGCGGGATCCTGCGCGATGGCTTGATCGAAGTAATGGGCCGCCGTTTGTATGGATTCAGTTGTCTGTTTGTTCCAGAAATACACGCCCCTTAAATAGTCCTGGTAAGCGCCGGCGTTGATGGGAACTGCCTTATACGGGGAAGCCTTGAGCAGGCCGGGAGTGCCATTCTTCGTCAACTCCGCATCCAGAGCCGACACGATCGCTTGCGAGATATCGCGCTGAACGAAAAGAACGTCCTCGAAATTCTGTTCGTAGCTGTTGGACCACACACGGTAGCCGTTCGTGGTGTCGTCCAGTTCCGCGATGATTCGCATCCGGTTCCCGTAGATGCGAACGCTGCCTTCCAGCACCGTTCGCACGTTCAGCTTTCTTCCGATCTCCCGGATGTCACGGTTCTGGCCGCGAAATTGAAACGCCGAGGCACGAGAAACGACCAATAGGCCCTGAACCCTGCCCAGGGAATTGATCAGCTCATCGGTCAGACCGTCGGCGAACGACTGATCCTTGCTATCGCCGAGATCGTTGAAAGGCAAAACCGCAATAGACGGGCTCTCTCCGGATCGGTTTCGATCAGCTCCGAGTGTTCGGAAGAAGAATGCGGAAAGGCCGGCCAGCAGGAGTGTCGCGGCGATGAAGACGGGCGGATTTAGCCGCTGCCAGACAGGACGCGGCCTCACGGCTGGAACAGCCGCGCCCGCGCTCGATAAAGACGAGGGAGCCGATGCCGAAAGCGTGGTCACCTGGGAAGCCAGAGGCTCGGTGCGCCGACCGGACTGGTCTTCGGTGTCCGGCTTTTCCGGTTCCGTAGCCAAAAGCGCGGAGACGTTCGATCGCGTAAGCTCGGGGGCATCCGCCTCACGAAACGTAGGGACGTAGCCCCGGCTCGGGAACTCGATGCGGATCGGGTCGCTCTCACCTTCTTGTTCGTAGTACTTGGCTAGGCGCCCACGCAATTTGCGCGCCTCGGTACGCACGATGTTATCGAGGCGCGGATCGAAGGCTTTCCCGCGCTCGAAGACCTCGACGCCGATGGTATACTCCTTCACCTCATGCGAACGGCCGGCCATCGTGTGTTCGACCACGTGGCGGAGAAACCTTCTTTGAGCGTCGGCAGCTTGGAACGTGCGGCTGGAGAGGAGTCGCGCTAGTTCTTGGCGAATCAGTTCGTCGGAAAGGGCTGGCGGGAGGGGCCAATCGTGCAGCTGGCCAGTGGCCTTCGGATCGCGATCCTTCTCCACCATATGGTCCATACGTGTGCGGTTATAACCCGTATTCTGGCCGCTTGCGTTCACCGGAACACGGCGTCAAAAGCCCCAAACCTGTCAGCAGCAAAGAGCATATCACAGTACTCCGCGGCTCGGGCACGGGCGGAGTTGAGAGACCTTGAAATATCCCCTGAGCAAACGCGCACAGGCATTTGACACGCGGTTTCTCCGAGCGTGCCCCGAAATCCAGCGAGGTCCGTCGTGATTCGATTTTTCAATCGATCGATAGGACTTATCTCTTTGACTTTACGTGGGGCTGGACCTAAAGTATGGATGGACTCGCCGGCCGAGGCGAGGAGGCCAATCTTCGTGCAACAGGGCAGCGACGCGCGCCAACGAGGTGCGCGCCCAAAAGCCCTGGGGAGGTCAAAATCATGCGATTTTTGATAGCGGCTTCGGTGGTAGTGACGGGGCTCTTCGGCGCGGAGATGCCTTCGTCGGTCACGTTCAACAAGGATGTTCTGCCGGTTCTCCAGCGCAATTGCCAGACGTGTCACAGGCCTGGCCAGGTCGCTCCGATGTCGTTCCTGACCTATCAGAGTACGCGGCCCTGGGCGAAAGCCATGAAAGCGGCCATCCTGACCAAGAAGATGCCGCCGTGGTTCGCTGACGAGCAAGCGAGCCACAGTCATTTTCTCAATGACCGCACTCTGAAGCAGAGCGACATCGACGTCATCGCGAAATGGGCCGACAGCGGCGCTGCCGAGGGTGACCCGAAAGACGCTCCTCCAGCGATCGCATGGCCCGAAAATGGTTGGGATATCCAGCCCGACTTCGTCGCGAAGGGTCCGACTTATACCGTCCCTGCCGCACCCAAGAATAACGTGATCGAGTGGATCACCGTGGCCATGCCGAGCGGCTTCACGAAAGACACCTGGATCACCTCCATGCAAATCAAGGCGGATCACCTCGCCGTGACGCATCACATGTGCGTTTCGTTTGTCCCTCACACCGCTGAGATCAAATACAACATTCCCTATTGGGCGGATAAACCGCGCGACGAAAAAGGACTGGAGTTGCCGAAAGTCAAGGGCGGACCGCCCCGGAATTCACCGGAGGCTAGTAAGTTATTGTCCAAGACGCTCGGCGGAGGCGGCCTGGAAGGTTGTTACGTGCCGGGCGTCGCGGCACAGGACTACCGCCTTTACGGCGCGGGCAAACTGGTTCCCGCGAATACCGATATTGTCTGGCGTCTCCACTACACCCCGAACGGCACTCAGGTCGACGACACCCCTGAAATCGGATTCACCGTGGCGAAAGAGGAGCCCCAGCGCCGCTATATCTCCGTAAATCTGTCGTCGCCCACCGATGCCGCCAGCTTTGCGATCCCCCCGCACGACGGGAACTGGGAAAGTCCCATTGCCCAGACGGAGTTCATGGAGGACGCGGAGCTTGTGTGGATGATGCCGCATATGCACCTGCGCGGAAAAGACATGAGCTATAAGTTGGTGTTCCCGGATGGCCGGGAGCAAGTTGTCTTGACGGTGCCTCACTTTGATTTTAATTGGCAGCTCGGATACAACGTCGAGCCCATCAAACTGCCGAAAGGAACCAGGCTCATCGCCACCGCGCATTACGATAACTCGGAAAATAACAAATACAATCCGGATCCGAATCAGACCGTCTATTACGGCGACATGACCTGGGAGGAGATGATGGCGCCGTTCTTTGCCATCACCGTGGATAAGAAAGTAGACCCGAAGAAAGTTCTGAAGCGCGGCACCGTTACCGCGGGTGGCGCCTAGAAAGCCTACTCCGGATTTCGCGACGCAATCACCGCCTCCGGTCCCGCACGCAGGACCGGACACATCGTTGCGATCGCGGGAGCCTACTCAGATACTTCAAAGCCGACAAGCGAGGGAAGAACATCATGGCAAGCAATCGTGGCGTCGCGTACATAAAGCCGGGCGAAGTGGAGGTGCAGTCCATCCCTTACCCCAAGCTCCGCATGCCCAGAAGCGAGACGGATCCGTTCGGAGGGAAGGACGCGCCGCACGGAGTCATTCTCAAAATCGTGACAACCAACATCTGCGGGTCCGATCAGCACATGGTGCGCGGCCGGACCACCGCGCCCAGAGGCCTGATCCTGGGGCACGAAATCACCGGCGAAGTGGTTGAAAAAGGCGCCGACGTCGAGATGTTGAATATCGGCGATCTGGTGACCGTGCCGTTCAACATCGCCTGCGGACGCTGCCGTAATTGTCGCGAGGGCAAGACAGGAATTTGCCTGACCGTGAATCCCGCGCGCCCAGGAGCCGCCTACGGCTACGTCGATATGGGAGGCTGGGTCGGCGGGCAGGCGGAATACGTCATGGTTCCTTATGCCGATTTCAATCTCATTAAATTCCCGAACAAAGAGAAAGCGATGGCGAAAATTCGGGATCTCACGCTGCTCTCGGACATTTTTCCCACCGGGTATCACGGCGCGGTAACCGCCGGAGTCACCACCGGCAGCATTGTCTACGTGGCGGGAGCGGGGCCGGTAGGACTCGCCTGTGCGGCGTCGTGCCATCTTCTGGGCGCCGCCATGGTCATCGTGGGCGACATGATCCCGGAACGTCTGGCCCAGGCGAAAAGTTTCGGCTGCGAGACCATTGACCTGCGCAAAGATGGTTCGCTGGCCGATCAGATCGCCCAACTTGTCGGTGAACCGGTGGTCGACGCGGCGGTGGATTGCGTGGGTTTTGAGGCGCGCGGGCATGGGCATGACGCCGGCGTGGAACGTCCCGCGACCGTGCTGAATTCGATTATGGAAATCACGCGTGCCGGCGGGTCGCTGGGCATTCCCGGCCTGTATGTGACAGGCGATCCCGGCGGTGTCGACGAAGCGGCGAAGATCGGCTCGCTGAGTATTCGCATCGGCCTCGGCTGGGCCAAGTCGCACTCCTTCCACACCGGGCAGTGCCCGGTTTTGCGCTACAACCGCCAGTTGATGCAGGCGATTTTGCACGACAAAGTGCAGATCGCGAAAGCGTGCAACGTGAACGTGATTTCGCTGGATGAGGCGCCGCAGGGATATAAGGATTTCGATAAGGGAGCAGCCAAGAAATTCGTGATCGATCCTCACGGATCGGTGAAGAAGGCTGCCGCCTGAGATCTCGCCCCGTTCCGTAGTCATACAAATTTTGTGAGTGAAATCTCCCGGCCGCTGTACAATGGACCGGAGACAGAGGAGGGTATTTGTGACTGTACGTTATCATGCCGAGCAGGTGGGCAGCCTGCTTCGCCCCCGCGATTTGCTGGACGCTCGAGCGGCGCACGCCGCGGGCAAATTGCCGTTGGAGCAATTGCGAGCGGCCGAGGATCGCGCGATTTGCGAGGCCTTTGCCGGGCAGCAGCGGGTGGGCATCGATATTTTCACCGACGGCGAGATGCGCCGTGGTTCGTGGCTGACGGATATGGCGGACGCCGTGGAAGGATTCGTTCCCAATCCCGTCGAGCTCGAATGGAAAGGTCCCGGCGGCGGCAAGGAAGTCAGCTCGGCACACGCCGTCGGAGCGAAACTGCGCAAGGTTCGAAAATTGACGGGCCACGAGCTGCCCTTTTTGATACAGTCGGCGCCTGGTCCGTTCAAGATCACGATCCCCGCGCCCTCGAACTTCGTGCTTGCGAGCTACAAGCCCGGCCTGACGGAGCAATTCTATCCGACCCACGCGGATCTGTTGCGGGACCTGGTCGAAATCACGCGAGACGAAATCGCGTGGATGCGAGCCCAGGGCGCCACTTATATCCAGTTCGACGCTCCTTTTTATTCGCACTATCTGGATCCCGCGCAGCGGGCGCGCATGAGCGCCGCCGGTCTCGATCCGGATCGCGAACTCGAGAACGCGATCGCGGGAGACAACGCCTCTTTCGAAGGCATTTCACGCGAGGGGCTCACCCTCGCCTTGCACGTGTGCCGCGGGAATCGGCGCAGCGCCTGGTATGCCGAAGGCGGCTACGACGCGATTGCCGAAAAACTTTTTGGGTCGCTCGACGCGGACACATTCCTTCTGGAGTATGACGACGAGCGCTCCGGGAGTTTCGAGCCTCTGCGGCTGGTCCCCGGCGACAAAACCGTGGTGCTGGGCTTGATCACCACCAAGGACCCCAAGCTTGAATCGCAGGACGAGCTCCGGCGCAGAATCGATGAAGCGGCGCGCTCTATACCACTCGAAAGGTTGGCGCTCAGCACGCAATGCGGATTTGCCTCCACGGCGCCCGGCAATATGCTTTCCATGGACGAACAGTGGCGCAAGCTGGAGTTGGTTACCGATACGGCGCGAAAAGTGTGGGCCTGACGGCGAAGGGAAATAGGCGCAACGCGCGTTCCTCGCCGCAGGCGGCCGATCCATCGCCCCGGGAAAACGGAGTAATCTTGCTAACGAAAGTGCCGCCGTCGCCGCTGGCGCGATGGATCCGATTTTATGGCGAGTCAAATTAAGACAACGGCGGTCGGCAGCTACCCGGTCCTCCCCTGGATGATGGGCAATGCCTCGCGAACGGTTGTGCGGGACGCTCTGATGGTCGTCCTGAAAGCGCAGGAGCTGGCGGGCCTGGACCTCTTAACCGACGGCGAGTTGCTGCGCTTCGATCCGAGCAATCCGGAAGCGAACGGAATGGCGGATTACTTCGTCTCGCAAATGGGCGGGATCCGCAAACAGTTCTCGCTCGCCGATCACGATCGCTTTCGCGCCGATCGCGCCTCTGGATACAATCTTCTTACTGCCGGCGTCGTGACCGGGACGGTCAGTGACGGCACGCTCGATCTTCCGAAGGATTTCGAGATGGCGCGTGCCTTAACCAAAGCGCCGCTTAAGTTCACCTGCACCGGCCCGCATATGCTGGCTCGCGTTCTGACCAATTGTTTTTACAAGGATCTGGCCGAGCTCGCCATGGACATCGCCAAGGTTCTGCGCCGGCAACTGGAACTGATCGAGGCGGACGTTGTGCAGATCGACGAAGCTTGCATTGTCGGATATCCCGAAGATGCCGAGTGGGCGGCCGAGGCGATCAACTACGTGCTGGACGGAGTTCTGAACGGCCGCGCGGTGCATGTCTGTTTCGGCAATTACGGCGGCCAACCCATGCTGCGCGGGTTCTGGCGAAATCTGATTCCGTTTCTAAACTCCCTGCACGCGGATCATCTGGTGCTGGAGTTCGCGCGCCGAGGCTATGCGGAGCTGGCGGAGATCGCCGAACTCGACCCGAAAATCGGCCTTGGAATCGGCGTGATCGACATCAAGGACAATCAAATCGAGACTCCCGATCTGGTGGCGGCGCGGATTGAAACGATCGTCAAGGCGCTGGGAGCCGAGCGCCTTCGGTACGTTCATCCCGACTGCGGGTTCTGGATGCTGCAACGCAGCGTCGTCGATCGCAAGATGCGCGCGCTCGTCGAAGGACGCGACCTGTTCGAAGGACGCCTTTAGCGCTCCGGGTAGGGAAGATATGGCGACTACGGAAACCGGTTTGGATCAAAAGGCGGCGATTCGCGCGGCCGTTTTCGATCACCTGGCGGGCATGGTATTGGTTCCCACCGTGAAGGCTCTGTGGGATCGCGGTGTTTTCAGCCTCTTCGATGGGCCCGGCTCCTGGGTCAGCCTCGACCAGATCGTGGAACACACGCGAGGGAACCGGGGATATCTAAAGGTCGCGTTGCGCCTGCTGGCATTGAGCGGTTGGCTAAAGATCAGGTTCGATTCGTCGCAGGGCTCGCCTTCGTACGAATTGTCCGCCGACGGAACGATCGCGCTCCGCTTGGTGCCCCTGGTGTTCGGAGAAGCTGCATCCTTCATCCCGATCGCCATCTTCCTGGAGGATTTCCTATTCGGGCGTTCCCAGGCGTCCGTCCATCCCTCTCTACAGATTCTGGCGACGCGTGCAAAGCAACGCTGGGACATTCCGTCCGACGCGGAACCCGGAGCCGAGGCGGTGCAGGAACGCATTCGCGCGTTGCTGAATGGAATCCTGGTCGGACCATCCATGGTGGCGCTCGCCCGGCATGGCGTGTTCGAGCAACTTCTCCGCGGGCCGGTGGAAATCAAGAACCTGCAGGGCAATTCATCCTGCCTGGGGGTGGTCTTCGATCTTCTCGCTGCGCAGGGCTGGATCCAGCGGGAGCACAATCGCGTGGCGCTCACGAATTCCGGGAACTACGCGGCGCAGATCGCTGCGTCGTACGGCGTCACCGTCTCGTACCTGCCCCTGTTTTCCGTGATCAGCACACTTCTGTTCGGGAACGCCCGCATCCCGCGCGCGGATGAAAACGGCAATGAACTGCTGTGCGACCGGGCCATCAACGTGTGGGGCAGCGGCGGCGCCCATAAGACCTACTTCAAGAAGGTCGACGAGATCATCGTCGAGATCTTCAGCCGGCCTCTGGATCAGCAGCCTCGCGGCATTTGCGATATGGGCTGCGGCGATGGGACGCTCCTCGAGCACCTTTATAGCGTGGTCAAGAATCAGACGCCTCGCGGGAAAGTCCTGAGCCAGCATCCTTTGGTGATGATTGGCGCTGACTTCAATAAGGTTGCCCGGCGATTAAGCACGCAAAAGCTCAGGAAAGCCGCGATTCCCGACTTCCACGTAATCCGCGGAGATATCAACCGGCCGGCGCAACTTGCCGGCGATCTGGAAGATTTGGGCTTGGATATTCATGACCTCCTGCATGTGCGCTCGTTTCTCGACCATAACCGTCCGTATCTCCCTCCCGCGAACTATGCGGCGCACACCAGGATATCGAGGTCGACCGGGGCTTTCGCGTACCTGGGCGATGAGGTTCCCTGCGATGAACTCGAGGAAAATCTGGTTCGCCATCTGCGTCGATGGGCGCCGTATGTCGGCCGGTTCGGCCTGCTCGCATTGGAACTCCACACGCTTCCACCCGAAGTAAGCGCCGCAAACATCGGCCGGACGCCGGTGGTGGCCTACGACGGCACGCATGGATTTTCCGACCAATACCTCGTTGAGGTCCCCGTCTTTCTCGAACTGGCGCGCGAGGCGGGGCTGTCTTCCGAGGAGCGTTACCGCGCCATGTTTCCGCCTTCGGAGCTGGCAACCGTTTCCATTAACTTTTTCCACGCTCCTCAAACGCGTTAGAAGGCTCCCTTCACGTCCGGCGCGGAGTACACTTTCTTTCCACCAACGTAGGTGGCCAGCGGATGAAGCTTGAGGATTTCGTCCTCGGGGATAGTCATGAAATCTCCGGAAAGAATCACGAAATCCGCCAGCTTGCCAGGCTCGATCGAGCCCTTCACTTTTTCCTCCCACGTGGTGAACGCGTTGTTGTTCGTCGCGATGCGCAGCGCCTCCTGGCGGCTGATCTTCTCCTGTGGTCCGAGCACTCTCCCATCGCGGGTTTTGCGCGACACGTAATAGTACAGCGGAATAAACGGATTGTTTGAGGTCGTCGTCTCTGGATTCGGCCCCGTGTAGTCACTGCCGATGACCACCACCAGATGGTGATCCAGCATTTCCCTCACGGGTGTTTGACGTTCGGCCTGCTCTTGACCCAGGGTTCGAACGGCCGCTTCATAGTTGCTTGCGTAGCCCGCCATGTTGGTGGAGACGATAACGCCTAACTTCGCGAGCCGCTCCATCAGCGCCGGCGTGACGGTGGGAATGTGCTCGACCACCCACCGCTTGTCGCGGATGGGGCTCTCGCGGTCGGCTGCTTCGTAAGCTTGCAGAATGTTTTCCAGGACTTCATTGTTCTGCACGTGCGGCGAATGGCGCCAGCCCAGCCGGTTGATTTCCAGAATCATCGACATGTATTCCGCCTGCGGGACATTAGGCGGCCATGGCTCCTCGCCCGCCGAATCGATGCGTAGCCAGTGATCGCCGAACCCGGGCGTTACCCCCTGCTCGCGCAACAAGCCCGCCGGATCGCTCGCGTCCGGGAGATCCAGGCCCATGCTGACCCGCAAGGTTAGCCGTCCTTGCCGCCACATCCGCACGAAAGCGCGCATGCCGGGCGGCCAATTCGAAAGATCTCGGATGCTAGTGATGCCCAGTCCGTTTCGTTGTTTCTGCCCATCCGCGATCATCCGATCTTCCTCTTCCGGCGTTGGCGGAGGCACCACCTTGTCCATAGCGTAGATGCCCGCCGGCCAGTCGGGGAGTTCACCTGTAAGCTCCCCGCTGTTGTCTTTCGGAACCGGCTTTCCCATGTAGGACTGCATATCCTTTGCAATTCCCGCCTTCTTGAGAGCCGCCGTATTCAGCAGCGCCGCTCCTCGACGCCCCCGCAGCGCGACGATAGGTACGTCGGTGGACAATTGGTCTAGATCTTTCCGGGTAAGCGGCGCTCTCCATCCGACGCTCCCGAAGACCGTTTCACCCGGTTTGGCTTTGGCCAGGCCGTCCCTAAGCCGCCTCAGTACTTCCTCGGTCGAAGTGACCCCGGCCAGGTCGATGCCGCGCATCACTTTTTCGCTGTTGTACAGATGATCGTGGTTATCCGAAAGTCCGGGAATCACCGCTGCGCCCTTAAGATCCACGACGCGCGTGTTCTTGCCTGCGAGCGCGTGGATTTTGGCGTTGTTGCCCACGGCGAGATACTGGTCGCCCCTGACGGCGAACGCCTGCTGAATCGTGAAACTGGAATCGACCGTGATGATCTTGCCGTTGTAAAAGATGGCGTCAGGAGGAGCGTTGATGGCTTGCTGCGCGCAGGCATTCGCCGCGAAAAACCCGCACAACAGGCCGCCTCGCAACACCGGCATGAATGACTGGTTAAAGAACATTTTCATTGGGTCTCCGATCGAGAGGCGATGTATCCACAGGGAGCGCCACTGCGCATGGTATCAGCTTCGAGAACCCCGTCGCGGGGGAGCGTTCTCGATGATCGGAATAATAAATGATGATCGGGATAAATCTAGATCGTCGCGACGGAGCGGGCCGTGTTGAGATGGAAATCTTCGCCGATCTCCCGGATCGGGATGCGGTCCTCGGCTGAGCCACAAGCCAGCAAGAGCCGCTCGATCGGCTCATTATATGGTTCGTTGCTCAATTTAAAGGTTCGGTGATGCACCGGCAGCACGAACTCCGCGCCGGCCTGATTGGCCATTGCCAGCGCCTGTTCGGGATTGCAGTGCACGTGAATCCATGGGTCGTAGGCGCCGATCGGCATGATCGCCAGATCCACCGGTTTCGAGGAACGAACCTTGCTGAACAGATCCGTGTACGCGGTGTCGCCTCCGAAAACGATACGGTAGCGTCCCGCTTCGATCAGATATCCGTTGTATCCGCGATGAACATCCGTGCGCGTCCGCGCGCCCCAGTGCTTTACTTCGAACGCACGAATCTTCACGGGCCCCACCTGGCGCGACTCGTCCCATCTCAATTCATGCACCGATCGATAGTGTTTGACCTGCAGAAGATCGCTGGTACCCGCCGCGGTGACGACGGTCGTCCCAGGATTCTCCAGCTTCCGTAAGCTAGGCCGGTCAAAGTGATCCATATGCGCGTGGGAGAGCAGGATCAGATCGGGGACCGGCAATTCCGGGATCTGCACGGCCGGTTCAACCAGCCGCTTCATCCCCACTGTATGCGGGCCGATCTTGATCCCGATCCGCTTGCTGAACACCGGATCCGTAAGGATGGTGAAGCCATCCACGCGAATCAGAACTGTACTGTGGCCGATCCAGGCTGCCTGTATGCCTTCCCTGGACCAGCTTGCAAGAGCAGGAATATGAGGTGGTGGCGCGACGGAACGCCTTCGATCCTCCGCCATGCGCTCCCATAAGATCGGTCCGGCGCGAAATGCGAATTCCGCGAGAGTCCGCACCTTTCGCGCAGGCGTCAGGACCGTAGCCATGATTGGTTGAACATCATTTCTATTTTATTAGACGAGGAAGAGGGCGTGCGGGTTCGTCGCATTATGGGAGCGCCGGCGACGGCCGATCGCAAGCCGGAAAAAATGAAGGCTAAGTTTTGCCTGTTCTCATAACAGCGCAAATCTTGCACTCGGGAGGTATCTCCTAATTGAGTGCGGATTGTTTCAAAAACTCCGCCGCCACTTGTGCAACGGAACGATGCTCGACATCGACCCGGAAATTCAGCTCTTGCATCAACTGATTGTTGAATTTTCCCGACAACTCGACCAGAGCCTCCCGGAGTCCCGGAATCTCATGCAACGAGTCTTGCCGCACGACAATGCAGACCTGATAGGGCGGGAACGCCTGACGGTCGTCGCGCAAAATCGTCAAATCCATCTTTGAAAGCAGTCCGTCGGTGGCGTTGGCCGCGATCATGGTGACTTGACCCTGCTCCATCGCCTTGTAAAGAAGTCCGAGATCCATGGTCTTTGGCGAGCCCCTCCAGCGCAGATGGTAGACCTTCTCGATCGCCTGCAATCCATCCGCGCGCTGCTCGAATTCGTAGCCCACCCCAAGCATCCAGGGTTGCGGCGCCCTCGCGGCGTCAGTCAGCGTCTGCAGGTGCTGTGCGCGCGCCAGAGGACCCTGCACAACCATCGCAAAACTATCGTCCACCCCCAGCGGATCGAGCCACTCGGCATGGAACTTCTGAAGATATCCCGTTCGCACCTTCGCCAGAACGTCCGCCCGACGGGTATCGGCATGATTATCATCAATGGAGTCCTTGAGAATCACGGCAAGCGCCGTTCCCGTATATTCCGGGTAAAGATCGATCTGTCGGCTGACGAGAGCTTGCTGCGCCAACAGCGTGCCTCCCAGATTCAGGCTGCGCTCAACTTTCTGATGCAGCCGATTTTCCAAATGCTGCGCGATGATCTCACCCAGCACCACCTGCTCCGTGAAGTTTTTCGATCCCACATGGATCACGGATTTCGCCCCGTGCAGGGAGCAGCCGCACAGATTCAGCAGCGCGACGGCGCCTGCCACCGCTCGGACGAAACTCGTTCCGGTGAAACTCATGCTAGCCAGAGTCATGCTGATGAAAGCCTTCGTTCCAGCCAACCCAATCCCCCGTCCGCAAAGAGCGCGATCACCGCGGCCGGGATCGCCCCGGCCAGGATCTGCGCCGTATCCACGGATGCGACACCGCGAAAAATGAAGACGCCCAGCCCTCCCCCGCCGATCGCCGCGGCAATCGTGGCGGTGCCGATCGTGGTCACCGTGGCCACGCGAATTCCAGCAATAATCGTTCGGGCCGCGAGCGGAAGCTGCACCTGGCGCAGCAACTGGCCGCCGGTCATTCCCATGGCGATCGCCGAATCGCACACGGCCGGGTCCACACTCAGAATTCCAACGTATGTGTTTCGCAGAATCGGAAGGAGCCCGTATAAGACCAGCGCGACGATCACGCTGCGTTTCCCAATTCCCCCGATCCACGGAATCGGAATCAGAAATCCGAACAGCGCGAGGCTGGGGATAGTCTGCACCACGCTCGCCAGACCCAGCAGCCAGCGCCACGCGGCGGGACGGCGCGCCACCAGAATTCCCAGCGGGACGCCCATCAAAATGGCGCAGGCCACGGAAATTCCCACCAGGGTCAAGTGCTCCCCCGTCAGACGGATGATGTCGTTTGCGAGATCGGAACGCATTTGCCTCCAGGGGTCATCCACGTATCGAAGTGCAAAAACAGATCATCGCAGCCGGATGATCGGAAAAGCCACGCGATCAAAGACTTGCCAGAAAAGCGCGAGCTTCCGCGCTTTGGGCGTGCTGAAACTCGTCCGGCGTTGCCACCGTTTCCACTTTTCCCCGCACCAACAACACAATTCTGCTTCCCAGCCGCATCGCTTCCCGTACGTCGTGCGTGACGAAAATGGATGTTTTCTTGAAGTCCCGCTGTAAATCCAGGAATTGCTGCTGCAGTTCCCATCGTGTCACCGGATCCAGGGAGCCGAAGGGTTCGTCGAACAGGAGTACCGGGGGATCGGCGGCCAGCGCGCGCGCCACGCCCACCCTTTGGCGTTGACCGCCGGAGAGCTGCCGCGGATAACGCGCGCGGAACTCCGAAGCCGGCATGCCGACGGCTTCCAGGAGTTGATCCACGCGGCGATCGACGTCTTCCTCCGCCCAGCCTTCGAGCCTCGGAACCAGCCCGATATTGCGAGCCACCGTGAAGTGCGGAAACAGACCCACGTCCTGGATCACATAGCCGATGCGGCGCTTCAGTTGGATCGGATCCCATTCCCTGGTGGAGCGGCCGTCGACCCGAACCTCACCCGCCGTCGGATACAGCATCCCGTTGGTCAGCTTCAGCGCCGTGCTTTTGCCCGACCCGCTCCTTCCGAGCAGCACCAGAGTCTCGCCCGTCTCTACACTGAAATTAATTTCCGACAGAATTCGCTGGCCCGCGACTTCGTAGAATACGTTGCGGAATTCGACAAAGGGCATGCAACTGCATTATTCCACGCTAGACTTGGGACAGTGGAACGCAAGATCTTCTGGATCACTTTTACGCTCTTAGGGCTGATCGCTGATTTCGTGCTGCCGTTGTGGTGGGCCCTCGGTGCGACCCTTCCTATCTGCGTCCTGAGCTGGTGGATCGCTTATCGCAGCGATTGGTTCTGAGTCGTGCGCGACTTCCGGCGCGTTTCATTCTAATCCCGATAAAGCTCTTCCTCCGGCGCCGGCGCGGGCGACGCCTCCATTCCTTCGCGCTGCATGCGTTTTCGGGCCGAAAAAGCTGCTCCGCGCGCCTTCCCCAGCGGGGCGAACTTCATCATTCCGATCGGCGTGGACATATCGTCGTAGATTGCTTCCATGCCGCCGCGCATGGAATAGGTTTCGTGCCAGAAGCCCGTGCCTCCGGAATCGCGCAGGAAATTCTTCCACCAGGCGCAGTGCGGCTCTGAGCGCGACCAGCGTTCCAGGGATTCGAAATCCCTCCAGTATTGGCGCATGCCCGCGTGCGGAGGAAACAGGGTGAAAAGAAAGTTTTCGTGCAGCAGCAGCCCGTCCGGTTTCGCGGCCGCCGATTTCGCGATCTGCGGCCCCAAGCCAAGCAGCGTTTTCAAGCCGGTCCACGCATTTACGCGCATGCCCAGATAGATCACGATCAGGTCGGGATAAGAAGAGAGATCCACGGTGCGGCGGTCGACGCGCGTCATATGTACCGATCTTACGCCTGCGGAATTCCCATCCGGCGTCGTACGCTGTCCGCGCCACTCGCCGAAGAGCGAGCAGGTCAGAAGTCCATCAGGTGCTTCATCTGCGTCATCAGCAGCAGCACGGCCGGCCCCAGCGTTACGAGAATCACCGAAGGAAAGATCAGAAAGAACACCGGGAAGATCAGTTTGACGCCGACCTTGCGGGCCTTCTCCTGCGCGATCTGCCGGAAGCGGATGCGCAGATAACGCGCGTGGGTCTTGAGCGCCGGGCCCAGGCTCGTTCCGAAGCGGTCGGTGTCGATCAGCAGGTTCGCGAATTTGCGGACCTCCGCGTCGCGGCTGCGCGCCGCGAAGTTGCGCAGAGCATCGCTGCGTGTGGTGTTCGCTTTAAGTTCAAGTTGAAGCTGCGTAAATTCCGAAGCGAGCGCTGGATGGCTCACGCGCAATCCCCGGCTGGTGTCCAGAATCGCCGCATCCAGCCCTTGACCCGCCTCAATCGCCAGAACCATCAGGTCGAGCGCGGCGGGCAGCCCGTGGCGCAACTGCTCGATGCGCCGGCGCACCAGCCGGGCCAGGACTCGGTCCGGCAGCAGATATCCAAAGCCCATCCCGCAAATCAAGGAGAGGCCCGCCGCGCCCATGTCGGCGGACCGTCCCACCGCGGCGCCCCACCCGGCCGCTACGCCGAGCAGCAGCGCGGAGGCCGCTTTAATCCCTAGAAAAATCGCGACGGCCGAAGGCCAGCGATAGCCGGCCGCAACCAGCTGGCGGCGCAGCTCGGTTTGATTGCCGGACCCCGGCATGGCCTCGCCGATCATGCGGAACGCATCGAAGACCGCGGCCTGCGCGGGCGGAAGATCGGCTTGGCTCATCGTGAGTCCCGCCGGAAGCGGCATGTCTGCGGGATTCGTGCTGGACGGACGCAGTACGAAAACATATCCGGCGGCGGTCACGGCGGCGACGATGAAGAGAAACAACCCGATGAGCAATGCCATGATGGAACCTCGATGACTAAACTTCGATATCCACGATTCTCCCGATCACAAAATGCGCCAGCACCAGGCAGCATACCGCCGCGACGATCATGCTTTTTCCCCAGGGATGATGGAAAAGCACCTGCATGTAGCCGGGGCTGACGAACACCATCAGGAGCGCGATGCCGACGGGCAGAATCGTCAGAATCATTCCGGTCAGCTTCCCGTAGGCCGCCAGAGCGCGGACTTCGCCCTGCAACGCGAGCGCCTCGCGCATGTTCTCCGCCATGTTGGCCATGACTTCGCTGAGTCTTCCGCCCGTGCGTGCATGCAGCTGCACGGCCGAGATGAACATGTTCACCTCGAGCAGCGGAATGCGCTTTCCCAGATTCTCGAGCGCGTGCGGCCAGCCTCGCCCCAGGTTCGCCTCGGCCGACGTCCGCCGCATTTCCTCGGATACGGGAGGCGCCGTCTCCACCGCGATCATTTCCATGGCGGCCGACAGAGGATAGCCCGCCCGCAAGGCTCGCGCGAGCGAATCGAGAACGTCCGGAAAATTCTCGCGGAATTTGTGAAAGCGTTTCTTGCGGCGATGAGAAATATAGGAGTAGGGCGAGATCGAGATGACCGTGGCGCCTAGCGTCGCGGCCCACGCCGGAAGGAATCGCATCAGGACGGCGAAAGCGATCGCCCCGATCAGCAGCATCATGCTGGTGATGCGCCCCACCGACCAGTCGAGCTGCGCCTGCTCGCAGTGCGTCTTCAGGATTTCCACGAAATCGAAGCGGGCCAGCACGCTGTCCCAAAACGTGATGGTGCTGAAATGTTCGCTCCGCAGCAACACCGAATCGAATCCGGGTTCGGCCCCTTCGGGACGGGCAGGAGCCTCCGTCGCCGCTCCCTTATCCAGGTCCGCGGCTTCCGATTGTTCGGCGCGCATCTTCAGGAACGCCATCCAGGCGGCGCCCGTCAAGATCGACCCGATCAGGAAGACGACGAGGAAGAATGCGAGCGACGAGGCGAGAATCATGATTTCCCTGATGCGCGTGTTTATGGGCTAGCGTGCGCTGCGCATCACCGTCCCGAGCGGCAGCGCGTCGCGCGCGCGGGTTGCAGTGTCCAAAGGATTCCGCAGCGCCAGACGAATGACGGCCCCGGAATCGGCGGCCGCGAGGATATCCGCCTCCGCGGGCTTGGCGAGCAGCGTGACGACCGGCACGTTGTGACCCTGCGAGCTCTGCTCCGGCTGCGGCGTCACCGAAAGCACCGTGATATTTTCAAGCGCCGTGCGGACTTCGGTTTCGCTGGACTTCACGCCGCGTCCCGTGACCACCTGCACATCCACTTTTTGTCCTGCCCGCAGCAGCGCCATCACGCCCGTTGAATCGGTCACGTGTACCGAGACGGCCCGCATGCCTTCCGGCACTCCGGAGCCGCCGCCCGATTGCGGCGAGGCCAGATGCGCGGCCATCACCGGCTCTTCGTTGCCAATCGGATCGAACACGGTGTTGCCCACCACGGCATCGACGGCTTCGTACCCGCCCTTGGGCAGACGCTCCGCGGGCCATGGAACCGTTTTCACGTCGGTCTCGGCAATCACGGTCCCCGCCTTTAGGGCGCGCGCCGCGACCACCAGTGTGTGTCCGCTGCCGGTGCTGCTGCTCAGACGACTGGCGAAAAAGCCGTAAAAGAGACCAGTCGAAATGATGGCAACCACCAGCGCGACTCCTAACAGTTTCATTAAGTTGTTTTTGTTCATGGCGCTTCTCTCATCATTCGGCCGCACGGCGTATTTCCTACAGTGTCCAGTTACGACCGTTCTCTTAAGTCTTTCCTAGGGTATTTGTCCCCACGGATCTCAGGTCTAATTGCGCCGCGAGACCGGAGATCTAATTCCAAATTTCGACTGGCGAATCCTCGAATGATCTTCCGCGCGAAGAAAGGGCTGACTCGCTGGCTTTTTCGCAGTTCCTGGAAGGAAGGAATAGAATGGAACAAAGGAACAAAATATAGCTATGGATACCCTCACCATCGCCGGACGAACCTTCCATTCACGCCTGTTCGTGGGTACGGGCAAGTACCGAAGCTTCCCCGAAATGGCCCGTTGCCACGCCGCCTCGGGCGCGGAAGTCGTTACGGTGGCGGTCCGCCGGGTGAATCTGACCGATCGATCCAAGGAGTCCCTCCTGGACTACATCGATCGCGATAAATTCTTTCTCCTTCCCAATACCGCCGCGTGCTATAACGCCGACGAGGCGGTGCGCACCGCACGCCTCGGCCGCGAAGTCGGACTCTCCAACTGGGTCAAACTGGAGGTAATCGGCGATCAAAAGACGCTTTTCCCGGATAACCAGGGGCTCGTCGAGGCCACCCGCATCCTGGTAAAAGAAGGCTTCGTCGTGCTCCCCTACACCAACGACGATCTGGTCAACGCCCGCCGTCTGATTGACGCCGGCGCGGCGGCTGTCATGCCTTTAGGCGCGCCCATCGGGAGCGGTTTGGGAATCCAGAACCTCACGAACTTGCGGATTATGCGGGAAATGATCACCGAAGTCCCTCTGATCGTCGACGCCGGTGTCGGTACTGCTTCCGATGCTGCGATCGCCATGGAGCTGGGGTTCGAAGGCGTCCTTATGAATACCGCCATCGCCGAGGCGGACGACGCCGAGCAGATGGCGACGGCCATGAAGCTCGCCGTGCAAGCCGGACGCCACGCATTTCTAGCCGGACGCATGCCGAAAAAACTCTATGCTTCGGCCAGCAGCCCCCTGGCGGGAGTGGTGCGCTAGTAAGCCGTCCCGGCGATTGGCGATTTCGGTACTACTGAGATTCGGTCAATTCGCTCACTTATCTGATCGAGGACAATGAGCCGCGACCAGAGGGAGCGGTTAAGCACTGCTATCGTGAGGATCGGACGCCTTACTAATTCGATCGGCTCTCGCTCAGGGTGGTTTCGAACGAGCGCTAATCATTCGATAGAGTCTTCAGCGCGGGGCAATCCGGTTTTACGAGTGGTCCTGGATCATTTCGTCCCGTTCCATCTTGTCGCGTTCATCTTCGTCGATCGCGATCTGGTAGTGACCATCCGGGGCGCGGACGATCCGCTGCAATTCCCCGTAATCCAGCCAGTTCACGGAGCAATTCTCGCAGGTGTCGATGATCACGTTGCCGGGACCGCCGTAGGGATGAGTATCCATCTGCTGGCGGCACTTGGGGCATGCCGTGTGGCTGTTTAGATCGCGCCAATCGGGTTGCTGGCCGGCATACTCGGAGTGCTCATGGCGCGAGCGCAGCTCTTCGAGCACTTCCAAGAATATCTCCATGTCGATCAGCAGCCCGTGACACTGGTTGCAATAGTCCACCTGCCCTCCGGCGAGCGAAGCGAGCACCAGGGGAACGTTGCAGCGCGCGCAAGGAAACTCGGTCGGCTCGCCGAGGACGCGCACGCCGTCCGGATTCGGATCGGGGAAATGCGTGGTGCCACAGTAATCGCAGATCAGGTAGTCTTTATCCTTCTCCACGCGCATGGCGGCGCCACAATCGGGACAGGTCATGTTTATTCCTCCGACTACGCTTCTTCCCGCTCCGCCTATCGTCGGAAAATCCAATATCCTTGAGGACAGGCACATGTCCCCCTCACCAAGCTATGTTTAAGGCCCTGCTGGCAACCCAAGAAGACGGAAAAACGAACGTTTCGTTCCGTGAAATCGACCTGAGCGAATTGCCTCCGGGCGAGGTTCTGATCCGCGTTCACTACTCGAGTTTGAATTACAAGGACGGCCTGGCCGTGACCGGCAAGCCCGGCGTGATCCGCAAGTATCCCATGGTCCCCGGCGTCGATCTCGCCGGCGTCGTCGAGGAATCCAGTTCTCCTTTGTGGAAAGCGGGCGATTCCGTCGTCGTCACCGGCTGCGGATTATCGGAAACCATCTGGGGAGGCTACTCCGCGTTCGCCCGCATCGACGCCCGCCACCTGGTCAAACTTCCGGAAACCATGACCCCTCGTCAGGCCATGGGCATCGGCACCGCCGGATTCACCGCCATGCAATGTGTGATCGCTCTGGAGCGCCACGGCGTGACACCTGGTTCTGGTGTCTCAGACGCCGTTTCATCGGTAGGCGCCACAGGCGCCGTTTCCGGGGACGTCGTCGTCACTGGCGCTGCCGGAGGCGTCGGCTCTATCGCCATTGCGATTCTCGCCAAGCTCGGCTATCGCGTATTTGCCTCCACGGGACGTTCAGAGCTTGCGCCCTATCTGCGTTCGCTGGGCGCGAGCGAAATCGTCGATCGCAACACGTTAGCCGCTCCTTCGAAACGCCCCATGGATTCCGAACGCTGGGCCGGCGCCGTGGACGCGGTCGGCGGTGAAACGCTCGCCTGCATCGTCCGCACGCTGAAAATCGGTGGTAGCGTGGCCGCCTGCGGCCTGGCGGGAGGCGCGGTGCTGAACACCACCGTCTACCCGTTTATCCTGCGGGGCGTGAACCTGCTCGGCATCAATTCCGTGACCGTTCCGCGCGAGGAGCGCCTCGAAATCTGGCGCCGCCTGGCGCGCGATCTCCCGCTCCCTTTGCTCGATAGCGTGATCGAGGAAGTGCCTCTCGATCGCGTCATCGAAGCCGGCGAAAGGATCCTCGCGGGAGCCGTACGCGGGCGGACGGTGATCCGGGTGGCGTAGAAGCGCATGCCCCGACTGTCCGCTAAACCTATGTTTCCGGAGAACCTTTCGACGGTCGTTTGGGCTGCTTAGCAAGGGCCGGACCAGGTCCGTCGTGCTCAATGGCAATGAGCACAAATGGCATGTCCTCCGCCCTGGCCATTTCGATGTGGCGCCGGGCCTCGGACAGCTTAGCGACGCGATCCGTCAAGAAGTAGCCCAGTCTGTCGCTCGGAACCACAAGGACCGCCAGATCGATCATTCCCTGGAGCAGTTCCTTCCGGAGGTGAATCAGATCCACCGACAGCATATCGCTTCGGCCGGAAACTTGGATCTCGACGCCAATGCATATGTGGCGCGGCCTTCCGTTGATGGCTTGCTGTTTGATCCAATCGACGCCGCCCGTTTTCTTTTGGGTCCATCCGCCGGCAGCCTTGAATTGGGTATCGATCAGGACCCGAAGGACCTTGCTGCTATTCGCGTCTTTGCGTTCTTCAACGAGAAACTCGAAGCCGGTGACGAGCTTCCGAACCTCATCTAGCAATTCGTCAAGGCCGAGTCTCTGGATGAGTGCGTTTGCGCCGTCGAACGGCTGCTCGCTGACGATTTTGGGCATGAATGCGCGCCTGCTATCTTTCGATTTGGACTCACAAATATAGCAGATATAGCGGCTGGAGTGCCGTTCCTTTCAACGCCAGGAAGGTTACGCTCGAACCGTTCGCGAATCAGTTCACAGTCCACGATCTCGGACCCAATCCAGCAGCGCCCTAACTTCTGAGCGGCTTCAAACGTAGAGCCTCCGCCACCGAACGGATCGAGAACAATCTCGCCCTCGCTGGTGGACATCTCGATGCACCTGCTCGGAATCACCGGCTTTAGTTCGTTCACGTGCCAGCGCGCCTTGAATTTGTGATGACGGGCCGGTGCTGTATCGTCCCAAAAGTCCGTAAGGTTCAAGCCGAGCGGATTTAAGAACTTCCGGTGTCCGCCGTAGTCTTTAACGTCCTTTCCACAGTGGCGGCACGATGGCACCGGCAAGCGCACCCGGTTGAACGTCGTCGGTTTGCCTTTGGTGAAATACAGCAGCGCATAGTGCGCCGGGTACAATTTCCGGCCACGAGGAAACGTACCCTTCATCGAAACTGCTATCCAATGACGAAACGTCATGTCGCGGCGCTCCAGGTGGGCGGCAAGATGGAACGCCCATTGGGGAAGGTTGTAGATGAACATCGATCCCCCCGGCTTGAGCACTCGAATGCATTCATCCATCCAGCCATAGCACCAACTCAGATAGTCGCCGTTCTCCAGGTCGTCCTTGTCCTTACCATGGCCATAATCCTTCGCAAGATTGAACGGCGGATCAGCGAACACCGTATCAATTCGGCCATCGCCGACCATCGCAAAGAGCTGCATGCAATCGGCGTTGTAAACGGATCCCAGGTCTGTACTGAAGGCTGGCTTGAGGTTCGGCATCCTGCGTGTTTCCATTTTACGCCCCCGGGACTCCCGTCTACGAAACGAATTGGCACCAAGATCAGGGACCCGGATTTATCCCGTAACCCACTCCCCACGCGATTCCCGGTTGGCGCTACTATTTTGGTAGAGGCTCACTACTATGTTCATCCGGAAACCAGCGGACATTCGGTCGTCCGAGATCACGTCCAAGAGCGATTACCTGAACCGGCGCTCCTTCCTCGCCGCGGGTTCGGCTGCCTTGGGGGCGCTCGCCATGCCTTCCGGTGCGAATGCCACGATGAAAATCAACGGCGTCGTGAAAAGCTCCTATACGGTGAACGAGAAAATCAGCTCCAAGGACGACGCAACGCACTACAACAACTATTACGAGTTCGGCACCGGCAAGGAAGAGCCGGCCCAGTACGCGAATACGCTCATCACGTCGCCGTGGAAGGTGCAGGTCGGCGGCTTGGTGAATAAACCCAAGACGTTCGATCTCGACGAGATCATGAAGCTCGCGCCGGTCGAGGAGCGCATCTATCGCATGCGCTGCGTCGAGGCATGGTCGATGGTAATTCCCTGGGATGGCATTCCGCTGAACGTTCTGCTGAAGAACGTGGAGCCGAATCCCAAGGCCAAGTTCGTCGCCTTCCAAAGCTTATACGATTCCAAACAGATGCCGCGCGCCAAATACGCGGGCATCGAACTACCCTACGTGGAAGGTTTGCGCTTGGACGAGGCCATGCACCCTCTGGCGCTGCTCGCCGTCGGGATGTACGGCGAGACCCTGCCGAATCAGGACGGCGCGCCCATCCGTCTCGTGGTTCCGTGGAAGTACGGCTTTAAGGGAATCAAGTCGATCGTCAAGATTACCCTGGTCGATAAGATGCCGCCGACCACCTGGAATATCGCGAATGCGCGCGAGTACGGGTTCTATTCGAACGTAAATCCGCAGGTGGATCACCCGCGCTGGAGTCAGGCTTCGGAGCGCCGCATCGGCGAGTTGTTCCGCGTCAAGACGCTCATGTTCAACGGCTACGCCGATCAGGTCGCGAGCCTCTACACCGGCATGGATCTCAAGAAGAATTACTAGGAACAAGAGAAAAGGGGGACAGACTACTCTGTCCCCTCCCCTAAGTTTTGGATTTCCCGTAACGAGCGTGAGAGTGGACAGAGCGGTCTGTCCCCCTTTTCTCCGCTAAACTTGGCCCGTGTGGAAGAAAATCTTATTTAATCCCTGGACGAAGCGGTCGCTGTTCGTCGTGTGCCTGATTCCAGCGGCGCTGCTGATCCTGCGCGGCTTCGAAGGCCGCCTGGGCGCCAACCCCGTCGAATTCATCGAGCACGCCACCGGCGATTGGGCCATCCGTTTTCTGCTGATTACTCTGTGCGTGACGCCGCTGCGCAAAATCTTCAACCAGCCTCTGCTGACGCGCTTCCGCCGCATGCTCGGGTTGTTCTCCTTCTTTTACGTCGTGGTCCATTTGATGATGTACCTGACCTTCGATCAGATGTTCGACCTGCGCGCTATTTTCGCCGACGTAGCCAAGCGTTTGTACATCATGGCGGGGACCGCCGGACTCCTGATGTTGATTCCGCTTGCGGTGACGTCAACGGCCGCGATGGTGCGGCGCATGGGGCCCAAAAATTGGCAGCGTCTGCACCGGCTGATTTACTTTGCGACCCTCGCCGGAGTGATTCACTACTATTGGCTGGTAAAATCCGACGTCCGCGAACCGCTGATGTACGGCGGCATGCTCGCGATCCTGATGGGATTTCGCGTGTGGATGTGGACGCACAAGAAACCCGCGCCCGCCGCGCGGCCACAGGCTATGCCGGTACGCGGATAAGCCGCGGCCGTTTTCGCTCTTCAGGGAATCGCAAGATTCCTATGCTATCCTGCTCAAGGTTGCGGCGAGGTTGAAGTCGCGGCATCTTCAGGAAAACTTAAGCCTAAAGTCATTCATACCCGGTGACAATTTCTTTGGCTCAGGCGTAGGAGGGAAAATACATGAGAGTCTTGTCGAACGTCCTTATTAGGTACGTCGCATTCGTGGGGTTCGGAATCTTTGGGGCCGCGGTCGCGTTTGGCCAGGTGCCCGCCGCGAAACCGCTCATGGCGGAGGAAGTATTCAAGAATGTCCAGGTGCTGAAGGGAATTCCCGTCGACGAATTCATGGGCACCATGGGAATCTTTTCCGCCGCGCTGGGCATTTCCTGCGAGAATTGCCACTCCCTCAGTGACAAGTCGTGGGCGGATTACGCGCTCGATACCACCGAGAAAAAGAAAACTGCCCGTCGCATGGTGGTGGTCATGCAGGGCATCAATAAGAATTACTTCGGCGGCCGCCAGGTGGTGACATGTTTCTCCTGCCATCGCGGCGGCGATCATCCCAAGACCACGCCCGACCTGGGCGCGATCTACGGAGCTCCTCCGGAAGACGAATTGGACGATGCGGTCGAGGCTGCCAAGGACCAGCCCACGCCCGATCAGATTCTCGACAAATACATTCAGGCGATTGGCGGAATGCAAAAGGTCGCGGCGATCACGAGCGTGGTCGCGAAGGGCACAAGCTCGGGATATGGGCCTGAAAGTGGGCAGCGCGGCATCGAGATTTACGCCAAGGCTCCCAACATGCGCACCCAGATCATCCACACCGATAACGGCGACAGCACGACGACTACCGACGGCCGCCTGGGTTGGATCTCAGCGCCGCTGCGCCCGGTGCCGGTGATGGAGTTGACCGGCGGCGAGCTGGACGGCGCGAAAGCCGATGCGGCCATGGAATTCCCGGGTGCCCTGAAACAGGCTTTCACGCAGTGGCGCTCCGGCGCTCCGGAGATCGTCAACGACAAGCGCGTGCTCGTGATCCAGGGCATTGCGGGAAACGAGACGCCTGGGAATCGGACGATGGTCACCCTCTACTTCGATCCCGAGACTGGACTGCTGGTGAGGATGCGGCGTTACGCGGCCTCGGTCGTCGGGCGCATGCCGACCGAATACGATTATTCGGATTATCGCGACGTGAACGGCGTGAAGATGCCGTTCAAATGGACCATGATGTGGCTCGATGGACGCGAGAACGTCGAACTGAGCCAGATCCAGTTGAACACCAACATCGACGCGGCTCGGTTCGCGAAGCCGGCTCCGGCCGTCGCTCCGAAGCGGTAAGTTAAGGTCGCGCAAAACGGATGGGAAAGGCCGGCATGAATGCCGGTCGGCGACCCCCGCCGCGCAGGAAGTCTAGTTGCTTTTCGATACTCCGACGCCGCTTTCCCATGCCTTGGTGAGGATGGGCTTCACGACTTGCGCGAACTCGGGATAGGCCGTGGAATCCGGGCGGAAGTGCAGTTGGTCGGGAAGGAAAAGATTCTCGCGCACGTTGCCGTGGTCGAACAGCACCGGATTCAGATCGATAAATCCGACGTTGCGAGCCGTATGGCTGTAACGTTCCATCTCCCGATTGACTTCTTCCACGACATCCCAGCGATCTCTCTTGTCGGGAGCCTTCATGATGGCCGTGTAGTAGATGAACGTCTCGGGGAATTTTTCGTGAACCACTTCCATGAAACGCTTGGTGCGGGCGATGATGGGCGCGGCGGTATCTCCGGTGCCCACGTCGTTGCTGCCGCAATAATAGACAATGATGCGCGGCTTGTAAGGAAACACGAACTGGCTCACACGATCGAGTTGATCCTGGGTGACAGTGCCAGCGACGGCCCGGTTCATCACAGGCAGAGGAGCCATCTGCTCGTCAAGATGCCTCCAGAACTGGAAAATGCTGCTGCCGACAAACAGGATGCCCTGATTCGAACGGGCGTCGTTGGTCGCGCGGACTTGATAAATCCGTTCGGCTGGGCTGGGCGTCGCGAGCATGAACGTCGCACTCGCAATCGTGGTGAAGATGCCCGCCGCGACCACGGCGCCGCGTCTATTGATTGGAGAAAACATAGACCGCTCCCGCGCCCATCGCGGAGTTGTCTTTTTGGTCGCCGTTGATGCCCTTGGCCGCACTGGCCTCGCCGCGCGCGCCGACGGCCAGGATCTTGCCGTCCTTCGACATCGCCGCGGAGCTTCCGAATTCGTCGTAGGCTTTGGTGTTGGAACCCTTCATGTAGGCCTTCTGGACCCAGGTGTCACCGGTACGGGTGAATAGGTAGAGAGCGCCGGAATCCTCGGCCGAGACGTCGGTCTCGTTGCCGTTGATGCCCTTGGAATTTCCGTTTTCAAGCTGCGCGCTCACGGCCAGCGTGTTGCCGTCGCCGCTCAGGCTCAGGCGCGACCCGAACCAGTCCTCCTTACCGGGGTGCGACGCCTTGATGAACGCCTGCTCGCTCCATTTACCGTCCTTGCGCACGAACACGTAAGCCGCGCCGCTGGAAGTATCGGTCTTATAATCGTTGTCGCAGCCGGGAGGGTTGATGCCGCCGGTCATGCAGTCCTCGTCGCCCGCGCCGCCGGCGATGGTGTTGCCGTCCTGGCTGATGGCCATATCGTAGCCGAGCGAATCGCCGTTTTCGGCGTTATGGGCCTTGAGATAATCCGTCTGCGCCCAGGTCGTTCCGGTGCGCGCGAACACGTAAATGGCGCCCGCGCCGGGACGCCCGCGATCCTGCACGCCGTTGATTTCCCGCGCGGAGCCTCTCTCGTCGTAGGCGCTGACGGCCATGGCATTGCCATCGGCGCTGAGACCCACCGCATAGCCGAACAGCATCGCAGCCCAGGTGTTGGATGGCTTCACGTAGGCTTGCTGCGTCCACGTACTTCCGCCGCGCGTGAACACGTAGACGGCGCCGGAGGATTGCTGTGAATTGTCGCTCTGATCGCCGTTGATGCCCGTGGCCTTGCTGTCTTCGGAGATTGCGCCGACCGCCAGGTTGTTGCCGTCTGCGCTGAGAGCGATGGAGAAGCCGAATTGATCGCCCTCATCCGGTTTATCCGCCGTTCCTTTTTCGCCGGTGTTGGAAGCCTTGATGTAAGCCTGCTGCGTCCACGTGTTTCCGCTGCGCGTGAAGACGTAGACGGCTCCCGCCTGCGGGATGGATTTGTCGTTCTGGTTGCCGTTGACGCCCTTGGCGTCGCTCGCTTCGAAATGCGAGGAAACCGCCATCGTATTGCCATCCTGGCTGAGCACGATGTGGTGGCCGAAGCGGTAGCTCTGCCCGGGATTCGACGCCTTGATGTAGGCCTGCTGCGTCCACGCGCCGTTCTTCTGGGTGAAAACGTAGACCGCTCCCGAAGCGTACAGCGACGTGTCGTTCTGATTGCCGTTGATGCCCTTCGCTCCGCTGCTTTCATAAGGAGCGCCGACAGCCATCGTCATTCCATCGCCGCTCAGAGCGAGGCCGTGGCCTTCGAGCGCTCCGCCATTGCCGAAGTGATCGTTCGCGTGGGGATTGGAGGCCTTGAGGTAAGCCGTCTGCTTTAATCCGCTCGCGGAAGAAGCGGTGCCAGGAGCCTGCTTAGTTTGCGCGGCGGCCGGCGATGGACTTAAGAGCGCCGCGCTGAGAAGCGTCGCGCCGGCGATGAAATAAGCCGAAAGACATCGCCCCGTCATTGTTTTAGTCACCCTGATTTCGCTCAACATGATCGTGCCTCCCGCCCGTGCCCGTTCTTCCGCCTCGTGAATTGCCTCAACACATGATCCGCCAAATCGCGGAAAAATGGGGACCGGCCGCTTTTCACTCGACCACCGCATCACCGGTGGGAGCGATCCGCTACCCGTCCCCGCGTGCTATTCGAAGCCCTCCCCTGAACTCAGCGCAATCGCTATTCAGCCGGCGGAGCGTTCTTGCCTGCGCCCTCTCCATATCCTGCCGCTGGGCGTTTGGGCGTATTCGTGCCGTAGTTGGGAGTGCGGAAGATTTCCTTGCCGCTATCGGTCAGCACGATGTTCGCGCGATCGGTCAAATTCATGTAAGGCGCGCCGCTTTTGACCTTGCGGCCGGTCACCGTGACGTGATCGCCGGGCTTTATGGTCGTGTTCGTCCAGCCGAAATCCTTGATCATCAGCGCGCGCCCGTTCATTTCCGCCTGCCAGCGGACCACCTTGCCGCTATCGTCGGGAGCGTCGAAAACCAGGATGGAGTGGGGCGTGATCAGCTGCATTTCAACAACCGTGCCCTTCATCACGACCACGTTGTCCTCGTAACGCCCGGCATCTCCGTGATGGGCCCAGGCCGGAACAGCGGTCAGTGTTAGAGCGACCGCCGAGAATAATATAAGCACCTTATTTTTCATGGCATTTTTCACGAAGAGGACTCCTTCCGGGGGTTAAGTTTCTCACGAACTCGAACTGACTGTCAATTGTACGCCGCCGACCTTAAGTTTATCTGAACGGCCGGTTTGAGTGCCTCTCCTCTAACGGTAAGACGGCGTGGGAGCGGAGGGGAGCTACGGTCTGCGTGCGCCTATTTCATCAATCCTTCAGGGCCATCGCTGTGCGCCATGCAGAACACGAGTGATTTCGACCCAATTCTCATGGATTCGGTAGACGATCAAGAACGGCAAACCCTGAACGAGCAGTTCGCGGGTATTCGCTTTTCGCCCTGGCCGGCCACGATGGGGAAAGGCATTCAGCGATTCGGCCCCTTCGTAAATCGCGAGCGCTGCGCGGCGGGCCTGTGCCGGACTGAAGTGCTCCTGGGTGTAGTCACAGATCCGAGTCAGGTCGTCCGCAGCGGGCTTGGTCCAGCGAACGAGCACGTCAGCCGGGATACCGGCGATCGATCACTTCGCGGACGTCTTTGTGCTCGATGAACTCGCCGCGGTCGGCCGCGGCTTCACCGATTTCTACCTGCTGGAGGAACCATTCGTCGTAGTCCACGAAGCGCTCGACGGCTTCCTGCACCAGCGCTTCGGTGGCGCGGCCCTGCTCGGCGGCGATGCGCGATAGCTTGGCTTCGAGATCGGGGCTCAGGTGTACTTCCATGTCGTCAGTCTAGGGTGCTTGCACTGCGGTGTCAAAGCGACGAGCGTCGCTGCGCGCTGGGCTTATCCTTTGATCGCATAGTACAGCCCGACCGCAAACAACAGTCCTCCGAGAACGAATCCCGTCAATTGGCCAGCCGCGTAAGCTGCGTTGTCCGCAAGAGTGCGAAACAAGCCCGATACGACCACGGCACCGCCCCAGACCACTCCGACCAGACCAAGGACGCGATTTCTCGTAAATTTCATATCTATCCCAGACTGCCCGCCGACCTTCCAGAGTAAAACGCTTTCGGCGACGCGTCGTCCCAGCCCACGTTGCAATGCGGGATCGACCAGCGTTCGACCTTACGCGGTTCGAGTACCGGCTTGCCGAGCGCTGGGCACGATAGGCAGTAGCTGCCCTCGTGCGTGCCGATCCAAATCAAGTTGCGGTCCCACTCGACGAAGACGTTCTCCGTCGATCCGCGCCACCAGCTTTCGTAATTCTCGATCTCACCTTCGTGCGGCGGCACGAAATAAGCGATTTCCTTGGGCGCGGTTGGATTCGAGATATCGAAAACGCGCACGCCCGCGTTGAACCAGGTGATCACCATGATGTCCGGACGGGCTTTCCCGGGGGCGATCCAGCATTGTGTGTTGTGCGACCCGAAACGTCCGCGCGAAAAACAGAAATCGGTGTAAGGCGCCTCCGGCGGAGCGGCGGGACGCGGGAACAGGCCGATGATTTTGGGATTGTGTGGGTCCTTCACATCCACCATGTAGGGCGTGTGATAGACCTCGCGGCAATCCGCTTCGAGAGCTTCGGGAACGGCGACGATCATGTTCGCCAATCTTGGATGCGCGGGGTCGGACGTCACCGGATAGCAGGTGTGGAAGGGGATCGTGCCCATCGCGTCGAATTCCCATTGCACGTTGCCGGCGGGCTTGGGGTGGGCGATATCGCTGAGGTCCATCACGTACATGCCAAAGGCGCCGAAGCCTCCGTAGCCGTACTTGCCGCCATCCTCCACGCGCTGGGGGACGCTGAGCGCGCCATGATTACCGGTCCACGAGGTTTTGTCGCCCGCGAAACGGTACTTCTTGTATTCGGCCTCCTCGCCGAAGCGCTGGCCGGGCACCCACCACCGGGAAACTTCCTTGACCTTGGAGGGGTCCGTCATGTCGACGATCATGATCGCGTTGCTATAAGGACGCTGGTGATTTTCCATGCGCAACTGATCGTCCCAGCCGCAATCGAGATAGGCGTACTTGCCGCCGTCGTAAAAATTGTGATGCGTGCCGTTGCCCTTTTCTCCGGTGTTGAATTCCTGGAGGAGCACGGGCTTCAGCGGATCGGTGATGTCGTAATTGCGGATGCCGCGCAGTCCTTTATAACCGGTGGATTTGTCGCGCAGCGGCTTGTCGTAGGCGCCGTTAGGGAATTCGGGCGTGGCTGAAGTGAGAGGAGCCGCAGCGGTACACATCATGATCCATTTCTTCAGGCTGGTGCTGTAAACTACCGCGCCGCCGCCGCGTACGACGCCCTTGTTCACCACCACGGGGTTCTTCGGATTGCTGATGTCGACGAAGCCGCCGTTGGCGGGCAAAAGGCGCTGCTTGCCGCGCGCCCACATCGCCATAAGAGGCTCGCCACCGGCGATCGTGGACCCGGGAAGATGCGCGATCACTTCCATGTTGTGCGCGTAAGTTTTCTTGTCCAGATAGTCGAGCGCACCCATGGCGAGGGGGAAAGGAGGCGTGCCGCCGCCGGGCATCAACCCGGTGACCTGTCCTCGTGCGCCCATCGCGCCGGCCGCAGCTCCCGCGACGGCGCCGAACGCGGTCTTTAAGAATTGTCTGCGTTGTTGGTGATTATGACTGCTTGCGTCTGAATATTGCATGATCGCGCCACGCTCTTCGAATCCTTTCCTCACGAGTGCCCGGGCCGGCGGGCCCGGCGCAGGCGGAGCGCCTGCCCCACATTTCTTTTCTTTCGCCACGTTAGAAGCCGTATAGACGCGCGGGATTATCCACCAGGATTTTTTTGCGCACGGCGGCGTCCGGGGCCCACACCGGAAGCAGATTAAGAAGTTTCCCATCGTCGATCTGGAACACGGGATTCCATTCCGTCGCTTTGCGCCCGGCGGGCGGGCTCGAATTGGGATGCGGCCAGTCGCTGCCCCACACGATGCGATCGGCATTGGCGGCGATCAAGGCTTTCGCGTAGGGAACCAGGTCGGCGTAATCGGGACTGTTCATGGACGCGCGATAGGCGCCCGAGATCTTTACCCAAGCTTTGCCGGATTTCACGAGATCGAGCAGTTCCGGCCAGCCGGATTGCTGCATGCCCTTGGCGGTTTCCGCGCCTCCAAAGTGATCGAAGACGACGGGGACGGGCGAGGCCGCGACCAAATCCTTGATGCCGGGAATGATGGACGCGGCGACGTACATCTGAATGTGCCAGCCGCGCGCCTTCACGCGATCGACGGCCGCCTGAAAGCGTTTTCTGCCGATGCTCGCATCGGTTTGATTGACGGTCGCGAGGTTGATACGGATACCCTTGATTCCAGCGCGCCCCATAGCATCGAGGTCGCCGTCACTGGTCTTATCGTCGATCACGGCGACGCCGCGCGCGCCGCTTCCATACGCCTTCATACCGTACAGCGTCGCGGAATTGTCGGTGCCATAGATGCTCGGCGTCACGATGACTACGCGCTGCATGTGCAGCGCCTGATGAAGAGCGTGCATTTCATCGGGCAGCGCGGTTTCGGGCGTGTACACACGGCCGGACCACATCGGGAATTGTTTCGGATCGGCGAAGATGTGCGTGTGTGTGTCGCAGGCGCCGGCGGGGACCGCGAAATTCACGGGCGTGGAAGGCTGCGATGCCTTCGCGAAAGCGGATTGGCGAAACGCGAGCGCTGTGGCCGCGGAGGCCGATGCGGCCAGCATTTCGCGTCGGGTGAGTTTGGTCATAGCGAGTTCGCTCGATACGCAAGGGCGTCGAGGCAGAGCCAGTATAGGTCGCTCCGGAAAGTGAAGTCAACGGAAGCGTAAACTCGTGTCAACCCACTTTAGAAATGTCCCCCTGCTTACCTCGTTAGAATTGTCCCCTTTCTTTTCTTGCGCAACCAGTTGATTCCCCTGCTGCGGGCCGCTGCCGGAGTGGAGCCCTGCGAGGCGTTAGGCCGAGCGTCTAGGGCGGAGCGGAGGCAGCGGCCCGCAGCATCGCCGCCTTCCAGGGATGGTCTGCCGCCGGCTTCCACCGCGATGGTTGGGGTGGTTTGCTCCTGGCAATTGAAATCGGCGGCTTGGGCGGCGCGATCTCGTGATGCGAGCGAGCCTTGCCTTGGTAGCGAATCTCGATGCGCTCGTCCTCCCACTCGCACACCATTACCTTGGCCTGCCGCGGCGGATAATCGCTCGACCTCTCCAACTGAAACCAGCGATTCTCATAACGCACCACCCAGTCGTTGGAAATGCTCCGCTCCGTTTCCAAACGAAACACTTGGTCCAGGTCCCGCGACTGCGGCGCACGGCGATGATAATCCTGCGGCAGCGCGGGTGTGCGCGCGAACCGCGCGTTGTGATCCGGCAGATACTCGGTTTGAAGGAACTCATGGGCCGCTTCGTGTGTGCGGATCTTCTTGCGCCCCATCTTCTTGATCAGCCGATCCTGATGCGTCCCGTTGCCGCGTTCCACTCGCCCTTTGGCTTGCGGCGAGCTGGCCGCGATGATCCGGATATCCAGCTTCTGGCACATCCGCCCGAACTGCGTCACCGGCACCTTCCCGTGCAGCAGTTCTTTTTCGGTGGGCTCACGCACGTACACGTTCTTCCAATCCGTGTACAGCGCCAGCGGCACGCCGTACTTCTCAATCCACTGCCGCAGCACCCGCACCGCGGCCCAGATCGTCTCTCCTTCACCCAGCCGCGCTTCCACCGTCGAGGTCGCGTCGTCCACCATGTTCATCAGGCAAGCTTTCCCTGCGCGGCCCTGGTACCAGTCATGAAAGCTGCCGTCCATCTGCACCAGCTCGCCGAAGTGCGCGCGGCGATCGCGCCTTTTCCGATGCTGCTTGCGTTTGCGCGCCTTCTTCCACAGGCCCTCGGCCAACATCCATCGCCGCAGTGTTTCCGGATGCACTTCCATCTGGTCTTCACTCGCCAGATGCTCTGCGGCCAGGGTCGGTCCGAAGCCCGCGTACTTCTCCTGAACCTTCCTCAGGATCTTTTTGCGCTCTTTCGGTGCACGTTTGCGGTTGGAAACCCGCCCCGCATTGCCGTGCTTGAGGCTCGCCGCACCACTGGCCCGGTAGCCCTTCCACAGCCGCTTGGCCTGACGGTAGCTGACTCGCATCAGCGCCGCTGCGTCCTTGACCAGCAACTCCCCGGCTTTCACTCGAGCCAGCACTCCGACCCGCTGCAACTCCCTCTTGCTCAATGCCGTCCTCCTCACTTCACCTCCCTCGGGGAGGCTCGTCAGGGGGACATTTCTATCGAGGTCTTAAGGGGACATTATCAAAGTGGCGCAACACGGAAGCGTAAACTCGGAAGGAGCGTCCACGAATCCTTGCCGTTTACTTCACGATCAGTCCTTGGCCCGTGGGCAGGGAGAGCACGCTTGCGCCTTTGCCGGCCAGCACCGCGTCGATCGCCTCCGCCTGATGCTGATGGCCGAGGTATGCATAGTCGTCCAGCAAGACGATTCCGCCGGGCGAGAGCGAATCCCAGAAGAAATCGAGCGCCGCGGCTTCCGGAGCCGCGCAGTTCAGGTCGAGATGGAGAAAAGCAAGCCGGCCGACCGGGAGCGTAGCGAGCACGTCCGGCACGGCCCCTTGCACGACGACGGCGTTAGGCCATTCCGCGAAATTCGCACGCACGCGTCCGACGTCAGTGACGTAGGCCCCGGCTGCCAAATATTTCTTGGCGATCTCAGCGCGGCCGGCGGCGATTTCGGCGCTGGAGTATTGCGAAAGGACGGGTCCTGCAAACGTGTCCACCAGAAAGAACTTTCTGCCCGTCGAATTCCAATTCAAATACTGCATGATGGCGGAGCTGACGAACCCGGCATTGACGCCGCACTCCACGAAATCGCCTTCAACGTGGAGAGCTGTCACGGCGGCCCACAGCGCGACGTGAATGCGCCACTCGAACTTGGGATCGATACCGCCGCTGGCCGCGATGCCCCGGGCGTAGGCGGCTTGAAACCGCGGATCCTCACGGAAGCGGTCGCTATGCAGCGTGGCTAAACCGTCTTGTACGTGATGCCGGCGTCGATGGAACGCCACGAAACCGGCGTCCGCGAGTATTTTTTGGATCGCACGCTTGAGCATAAGAGCGCGGCAGGCTTGCCCCAGCATAGCCGAGGCCTTGGCGCTAAGAGGGAACGCCTCGGCGGAAGGAGGCGGGAAGGCAGCCGAGGGGTCTCGTCACGATCCCGCCCTATGCAAACACGCCAATCGTGACAAAGACGTGCCCATTTTTCTAAACGCAGTCGGCGGCGCTGGGTTGACAGAGCAAACAAATTTCTTGCGGTCCTGAAGGCGGGCCGTCCGCGCGCGCCGATTATACTGATACATGCTGCCGAATCATGGGGACGCGAGCTTTAGTGGGCTCCACAAACAATTTTGATCCGCCCTCGGAAATTGCCGAGACGCTGCTTTCCTCCGACGTTGTGATCGCCGGCGGCGGCAACGCGGCTCTGTGCGCGGCTTTGACGGCTCGCGAGGCCGGAGCCTCCGTCACCATTCTGGAATCCGCGCCGCGCGAATATCGCGGGGGAAACAGCCGCCACACGCGCAACATGCGGTGCATGCATGAAGCTCCCACGGACGTTCTGACGGGCGCTTACAAGGAAGACGAATATTTCGCCGACGTGCTGCGCGTCACGGGCGGCCAGACGAATGAAGAGCTAGCCAGGCTGGTGATTCGCGAATCTCCGAACGCGGCGGCCTGGGCCCGTAGTTACGGCGTCCGCTTCCAGCCGTCGCTCGGAGGAACGCTGCACCTGGGCCGCACCAACGCATTTTTCCTGGGAGGCGGCAAGGCGCTGATGAACGCGTATTACGAAGCCGCACAGCGTCAGGGCGTGCGCATTTTATACAACGCGGAAGTGATCGGGCTCGATCTTGCGAGCGGGCGCTTTGCTGGCGGGACGGTGCTGCTCGATGGCAAGCCCGCGAAGTTTGCTGGAAAATGTTTCATCGCCGCATCCGGGGGCTTCGAGGCCAACCTCGAGTGGCTGAAAGAAGCGTGGGGCGAGGCGGCGGATAACTTTATTATTCGCGGGACTCCCTACAACAAGGGGAAGGTGCTGAAGCTGCTGCTGGACGGCGGGGCCGAGCCCATTGGCGACGCGACGCAGTGCCACGCCGTGGCCATCGATGGCCGCGCTCCCAAGTTCGACGGAGGCATCGTGACGCGCCTGGATTGCGTGCCGCTCGGCATCGTGGTGAATCGCGCGGGCGAGCGCTTCTACGACGAAGGCGAGGATCTGTGGCCCAAGCGCTACGCGATCTGGGGACGTTTAGTGGCCCAGCAGCCGGGACAGATTGCCTATTCGATCATCGATTCCAAAGTGATCGGCCGATTCATGCCGTCCGTGTTTCCGCCGCTTCGCGCGGGGAGCATCGCGGAGCTGGCAGCGGCGCTCGATCTTCCTGTCCAGAAAGTTCAGGCGACCGTGGAGGCTTTTAATCGCGCCGTTCAGCCGGGCACGTTCGATCACAATCTGCTGGACGATTGCCGGACGACCGATGAAGTCGTGCCGCCGAAATCGCATTGGGCGCAGAAGATCGAAACGCCGCCGTTTTTCGGATATCCCCTGCGGCCGGGGATCACGTTCACGTACCTGAGCGTGAAGGTGAATGAGAAGGCCGAGGTCCGGTTGCGAGAGAAGACCGCGAATCCAAATATATTCGCGGCCGGTGAAATTATGGCGGGAAATATCCTGGGCAAAGGGTATCCCGCGGGCTTCGGAATGACCATCGGGAGCGTGTTTGGGCGCATCGCGGGAAGGGAGGCGGCGCGTGCCGCCCGATCCTAAAACGCTGCCCAAGGTTTTGCCGGCTTCGGCCGCGAACCTCGCCGAGGGCGAGCGCTTGATGACCATCTGCAACGCCTGCCGCTATTGCGAGGGCTACTGCGCGGTGTTCCCCGCCATGGAAAAACGCCTGACTTTTTCCCCGGGCGATCTGCGCTACCTGGCGAATCTGTGCCACAACTGCGCCGAATGCTACTACGCCTGCCAATACGCGCCGCCCCACGAATTCGCTGTCAACGTCCCGCGGGTCTTCGCGCAGATCCGCGCCGATTCCTACCGCCAGTACGCCTGGCCCGCGCCCGTGGCGAAACTTTTTGTCCGCGGCAAGGTGCTGTTTTGGATTCTCGGCATGATCGCGATCGGCGCGTCGATTCGCTCGCTCGAAGGGCGCGTGTTTTACGATGTGATCCCGCACGAAAAGATGGTCGCGGTGTTCCTGGCGGTATTCGCGCTGATCGTAGTGGCGCTGGTCGCTGGATTCCTGCGGTTCTGGAGCGACGCGGGCGAAAGCCTCGGCCGTTTCGTCCGGCCGGGCGCGTTAGCGAAGGCCGCCCGCGATGTAATGGCACTGGCGAATCTTTCGAGCCGCGGCGCGGGATGCACCTATCCCGGCGACCACCACTCGCAGGCGCGGCGCATTTTCCATCACTTCACCTTCTACGGATTCCTGCTGTGCTTTGCCTCGACAACGGTGGCCGCGATCGATCATCTCCTCGGGTACATCGCTCCGCATCCTTACGGGAGTGCGCCGGTGATCCTGGGTACGCTCGGCGGCATCGGGCTGCTGATCGGCCCGGTAGGGCTCTACGCCCTCAAGCGTAAGCGCGATCCGGCCATCGGCGACGCGGCGCAAGATAGCAGCGACAAAACTTTTCTCGCGCTGTTGCTGCTCACGAGCCTGACCGGACTCATTCTGCTGGTCCTGCGCGAAACTTCGGCGATGGGGCTGCTGCTGGTGATCCACCTCGCCGTGGTCCTGCTGCTGTTTCTCACCCTCCCTTATGGCAAGTTCGTCCATGGAATTTATCGCGGCGCCGCGCTCGTGAAGTCGGCGCTGGAGAGCGGCAAAGCCGGCCATTAAGATCTCTTGGGCTGCGAGATCCTTCCCTCGTCGAAAGCCTAATGCAGCGACGGCACGCCATTCGGCATTTCCCCGGCGACGCCGGAGGTCCAGATCGCGAATCCGCAAATCGGTGCTGGCGCCGCCCGCTCGCTCCGGGCCTGAAGATCCTGTTTTAGACGGAAAGACGAGTCTTGAACTGCGAGGGCGTCACTTCGGCGGCGCTCTTTTTCTTTAGCGAGAAGTTGACTTCGTTCATACGCGAGTGGGTCATACTAATCTGGAGGCAATCTTCCATGACGATGCGATTTCCTGTGTTTTCGAGTGCGGCAGCCTTGGCGCTGATGATCGCACCCCTGGCGATGGCGCAGTTGCCGAAATCGGCCAAGCTATTCGAGCAGAATTGCATCGGTTGTCATGCCAACACGGCGGGGAGTGCCGGTCCGGAAGCGGGCACGCTGCGCAGGCTGGCGCCCGAGGCCATCGTCGCAAAACTCGGCAGCCATGGCGCGGCAAGCTCATTGCCCGACGGCGCCGGAGGCGACCTTTCCGAGAATGATAAACGAGCCATCGCCGAATATCTTTCAGGCCGGAATTTCATGGCTCCTGGCGAGGGCGATGCCGCGAAGATGCCGAATGCGTGCAAGGGCAATCCTCCGATCACGAGCTTGAAAACGGCCCCCCTGTGGAACGGGTGGGGCGTGGATGGGACGAACGGGCGGTACCAACTGGACGGCTTCGCCGCGAATCGCGTGCCCGGCCTGAAGCTGATGTGGGCCTTCGGCTTTCCGGGAGGCTCCTCGATGTACGGCCAGCCCGCCGTGGCCGCCGGCCGCGTGTTCATCGGTCTGAATAACGGGCTGGTCTATTCGCTCGACATGGTCACCGGCTGCCCGCATTGGTCTTTCCAAGCCCGTTCGGGTGTGCGCAACGCGATCAGCATCGGCGAGATCAAGGGGCAGAGCGGCGCCCGTTTTGCCCTGTACTTCGGCGACGTGCGCGCGAACGTGTACGCGGTCGACGCTCTGACGGGACGGCAGTTGTGGGAAACGCGCGTCGACGAGAATTCCGTCGCCGGAATCACGGGAGCGCCCGCGCTTTACGAAGGACGTCTGTACGTGCCGGTTTCCTCGCGCGAGGAGGCCAATGGCCCGAGCCCTCTCTATCCTTGCTGTTCGTTTCGGGGCAGCGTCGTCGCGCTCGACGCGAATACGGGCAAGCAGATTTGGAAATCCTACGTGATTCAGGAGGAGCCCAAGCCGACCCGCAAGAACTCCGTCGGCACGCAGCTCTACGGACCGGGCGGGGGCGCGGTGTGGAACACCCCGACCATCGACCCGAAAAACAAAGCGCTCTATATCGGCACCGGCAACACGTACACCGAACCCGGAGCTCCCGGCACCGACGCGATTATGGCGATAGACCTCGCGACGGGCAAGCATCTGTGGGTCGTGCAGGACACTTTAGGCGATGCCTGGATGTCCTGCGGCGCGGCGTGGGGCACCGAGAACTGCCCGAAGAACATGGGCCCGGACTACGATTTCGGCGCGTCGCCCATTTTAAGAACGCTTCCTAACGGGAAACGCCTTCTGATCGCCGGCCAGAAGAGCGGCATGATCTGGGCGCACGATCCGGATCAGAATGGCGCGGTGGTATGGAAGACGCAGATCCCCGAGAAGCTCGCGCTCGGCGAGATCACGTTCGGCGGCGCGGCGGACAACGAGTACGCGTATTTTGGGGTGAGCAGCGTCGGGGTGGTGGCGCTGCGATTATCCAACGGGGAACGCGTTTGGACCACGCCCATTAAGGCCGCAGGCCCGCGTCTGGGAATCGGCGCGGCGATGAGCGTCATGCCGGGAGCCGTTTTCGGCGGCGGCTACGACGGCATCCTGCGCGCCATTTCGACCAAAGACGGCGAGCTCTTGTGGCAGTTCAACATGATGCAGGAGTTCAAGACCGTGAATGGAGTTCCAGCCAAGGGCGGGTCGATGGGCTCGGCAGGACCCGTAATCGCACATGGGTTCGTCTTCGTGCCCTCCGGCTATTTCTTTGGAGAGCGTGGCACCCCGGGCAACGCGCTGCTGGCGTTTTCCGCGGAATAAAAAAAGCGGCCGGAAGGCAGAGCCATTAAACTTTCAATCGCTCGGTCCACCGACGACTCCGGTGCGGACCTTCTTGCCGTCGGGGAGCATCACGAATGAGCTCGACGCAACGTCAGTGCCGTCCTTGGCGCGATAGCCTTCGATCGTGATCATGTCGCCGGGCTTGAGCGTGGTCTTCGCCAGGCCGCGACGGATCAACAGGCTCGGCGCCGCGCCTTCGAATCCCCAATTGGCTTGCTTGCCCTTTTCGTCTTTGCCCTCCACGTAAAACCAACTGTGCGGGTTGGTCCATTCGACCTTCGTCACGACGCCCGTGACCGTGATCGGCTTGGTGATATCGAACTCGGAGGCGAAGGAGTGGTGCGCCAGCAGCGGCGCAGCCGGAATGATAAGTACAGCGGCGAGGAATGCGGTAGGGACGACTTTCATTGGATGCCCATGACTATTTTACCGTCACTGTTAGGTTGTCTAGGCGATTTCGATACCGGCGAGATCTTGACCGGAAGCCAGCCGTTGAACCGCTTCCTTTGGTCGCGGCTCAGCCAATTCGCTCATTTATCCGAATCGCGGATAATGAGCCGCGACCGGAGGGAGCGGTTAAGCACTGCTATCGTCATGACCAGGACAGCTTACTATTTTATGTGGCCTTCGGTGAAATCCTTGTTGTTTTCGTTGCAGCTATATTCCATAAGCTCGTATGCGGGATTGCGTGTAAACGTCCGGACGTTCTTCCAGGGATGCGTGTACGCCTTCGGGTCATCGATCGTCAGATCGTAAGTGAAGTGCGTCGCATCGGTCTGCGTAAGGCGTTCTATGACGTGTAATTGCTCGCTGTGCGGATGCCCTTCCGTATCCAGCTGCGTCTTGCCGTTAAATCCCACGGTGTCGACGACCAGCGTATCGCCGTCCCACTTGCCGATGGAATGACCGGCCCAGGTCGGTTCCAGATCCTTGGGATGATCGCGGCCGTCAGTGAAGACGATGTGGAAGTTGTTATTTATTTCGTAAAGAAAAACGATGCGGCCCGGCCGCTGCACGATCTCGAGCGGAAAGGGAGCATTGGTGGTGCGCACGTAGCCGGTGGGCAGGCAATGCACCGATACATCGACCTGCGTCGCCATTTTCTGTTTCGCCCATTCGGTCATCGGAAGCGGCCCCGCGCCCTTCTGATTTTTCCCGTCCTTGGACATGTCCTGAATGAAGGGACCTTCCCAAATGCCGCTGAAATCGGGGTGGCCGTCGGGAGCGCGCGGGATGGCATTTTGCGCAAAGAGAGGGATTACGCAGAAAACACTCGCGAAAAGCAGTTTCATCGATCTGCGGTGGGCCTTCGTTCCCGCGATTACCGGGCCGGGAGCAATGCCTTGCGATCCGGCGGCAACTGCTGATCGACGGCGTTCAGGACCAGTGCCGTCATCAGGTAATCGCCAATGGCAACCGTGATGTCGATCATCCCCTGGCGTCCGAAAGTTTCGACGACCTTGGCGTAGAGCAAGGAATCGACTTTGTGTTTGCGCAGCAGGTCGCGGCCGAAGCGCACGAGCGTCGCGTCCTTTTCGGGAACTCCGTCGAGCCCGCGATTGAACTTGATCGCGTCGATGGTCTTCTGATCGACGCCAGCCTTCTGCGCGGCGACCTCGTGCGCCGACCATTCGTACTGCTGCTCGAACTCCCACGCGGCTAACAATGTGCAGATTTCGAAATTGTGCGTGCCGATCACGGATTTGCGCAGGGCTTGATTGATCGCTTCAAAGGGTTCGCCGACCACGGGACTGTACAGTGTCGAATTGATCGGCCCGAGGCGCGGCGTCGTGGCATTGCCATTCATGAAGTCGTAGATCCTCTGGCCGTTGGCGTCGAGCGAGCTGCGCTGGATCAGGGGTAGACGGGAATACGTCTTGGCATCGACATCCGGAGGAAGCGAGGCCGATTGGGCGTCTAACCTCAGACTGGAAGCCAGAGCGCAGACCGTTAGAATGACGAGCGTGATTCGGGGTTGCATCGGTATCAGTTTATATCAGGGCGTCTCAGAACGCCGCCCGGTATCCCACTTGTGACACGCTGTCGACGCGTGAAGCTGCTGCGCGAGTTTTTTGTTTATCTTGCTTATTGCGCTGGCCTGACGTTAGCCACGATGGCCTTCGCCGCCGTTTGGCACGATTTCTCCGCCGCTTTCCATATCACGGTTCATCATGCCGAAAAACCGAAGTCGCACTCAAACTGAAGAAGCGCTGAATTTGAAGCCGGCACGCTAGCCTGATACGCTGAAAGTGCTGCGCGGAAAGGGGCTTCGTCACCCGCTCCTTTGAGCGAGTCGGACAGAAGGTCGGTACTCATCATGCCTGAAATAAAATTCGTTCTGAACGGAAAAGCCATCGAAGCGTCCTACGAACCGGGGATGCATTTCCTCGAAGTTCTCCGCGAGGAGTGCGGGATCACCTCCGCTAAAAACGGCTGCGCCCCCGAAGGCGTCTGCGGATGCTGCGTCGTGCTGGACAACGGGCGTCCCGTGCTTTCCTGCCTGCGCAAGCCGGAGCAGATGGGCGGCCACGAGATTACGACCATGGAAGGCGTGGAGGAGGATCTGCGCCGCGTTCTCGGCGATGCGTTCGCGCGCGAAGGAGCCGTTCAGTGCGGCTTCTGTATTCCGGGCATCGTAATGCGCGCCTCTTTGCTGGTCCGGCAAGGGAAGGCGCATGATCGCGAAGAGGTCGCCAAGGCGATGGTGGGCCACATTTGCCGCTGTACCGGCTGGGCCCGCATTCTCGATGCGATCCAGACCGCAGGGGAAGCCTGGAAGAACGGGAAGCAATTGCCCGACGGCTTGGCTCGCCGCCATAACTATTTCGGCGAGCAGTACGGCCAAAAGCGAACCACCACGGCCGGCAAAGGCACCGGGAACAATGGACATTCCAACGGCGTCGGCGCTTCGCCCGTCCGCTACGGCGGCATGGATCAGGCCATGGGGTCGAAGCCCTTCGTCGATGACATGCACGTCCCGGACATGCTGAACGCAGCTCCTGTATTAACGGAGCATCCTCGCGCCAAGTTCCTCTCCATCGACACGAGCGAAGCCGAAAAGATGCCCGGCGTCGTGCGCATCTTCACGGCAAAAGACGTTCCCGGCCATCGCGGAACCGGTTTGGCTACGCCCGACCTTCCGGTGTTTGTGGCGATCGGCGAGACCACCTGCTGCATCGGCGATATGTTCGCGCTGGTCGTCGCCGACACGATGTTCCACGCGCGCGAAGCCGCCAAGAAAGTAAAGATCGAATACGACGTTTTGGAGCCGGTGACCGATCCGTTCGAAGCACTCAAGCCCGGCGCTCCGCAGGTGCACTGCGAAGGGAATCTGGACGTTCGTCCCAACCTGCTCGACCCCGTCACTGCGTTCAAGCGCGGCGATGTGGACGCGGCGCTGGCCAAGGCCGCGCACGTGGTCGATCAGGTATTTCAAACGCAGGCCGTCGATCCGGCCTTTCTGGAGCCGGAGGCCTGCCTGGCGGTTCCGCAGGGCAAGGGCGTCAAGGTCTATTCGCAGAGCCAGGGCTCGACCTACGATCACGACCTGATCGCCAAAGTGCTGGACATCCCAAAGAGCGAAGTCGAAGTCGCGCTCACGTCGAGCGGCGGATCGTTCGGCGCCAAGGAAGAGCTGACCATTCAGGCGCAGACGGCGCTGGCGGCTCATGTCCTGGGCCGCCCGGTGAAGACGGTGCTCACGCGCCCCGAATCCGCGAAGATGCATCCCAAGCGGCACCCCATGACGCTGCACGTAACGGCGGGTTGCGACAACGACGGCTTCTTAGTCGCCGTTCGGTCGCGCATCGTCAGCGATGCCGGCGGCTATGCCGGAACCAGTGCCAAATGCGCGCTGAGGGCCGCCTGCCACTCTTGTGGACCGTATAAAGTTCCCAATGTGGACATCGAGGCGAAAGCCGTTTTCACCAACAATCCGAATAGCGGGGCCATGCGCGGGTTCGGCAGCAATCAGGCGCAGTTCGCTATGGAAGGCGTCATGGATATGCTCGCGGAAAAGGTCGGCCTCGATGGCTACGACATCCGCGAGCGCAACGTGCTGCGCCCCGGCGACCCGTTCGCTACCGGCCAGATCATGCGCGAAAGCGTCGGCATCCTGAAAACGCTGCAGGCGGTGAAGGACATTTACAAGAGCGCCAAGTATGTCGGCATCGGGTGCGGGATCAAGAGCACGGGCCTCGGCAACGGCGTTTCCGAAAGCGGCAACGTCAAGATCCGCGTGCTGGCAAACGGCCGGATCGAAGCGTACACCGGTCATACGGAAATGGGCCAGGGATTGTTCACGAACCTGCGCCAGGCGATTGTCGAAGAGACCGGTATCGCCCCGGAACTCATCGACGTCGGATGGGCTCCGGAACTGGGCGAGAAGTCGGGCGAGACGTGGGCCTCGCGCGGTACCACTTTGACTTGCGCGGCCGCGATTGAAGCCTGCAAAAAACTGAACGCCGCGCGAAAGACCCACACGCTCGAACAGCTCGCCGGGCAGGAGTTCTATGGCGAGTACGTATGCGCCTTCACGACCAGGCCGGGCACTCCCGAAGCCGAAAAGAATCCGACCACGCACCTGACGTTCAGCTACGCGACGCAGGTGGTGATCCTCGGCGAGGACGGTAAGGTTCAGAAAGTGGTGGCGGCGCACGACGTCGGCCGCGCCATCAATCCCATGGCGTGCGCCGGTCAGATCGAGGGCGGCGTCCACATGGGCCTCGGCTATGCGCTGTCTGAAAATTTCACCAGCACGAACGGCGTTCCGGATTCGCTGATGATGCGAGATTGCGGAATCGTGAAGGCCAAGGACACACCGCGGATCGACGCCATCCTCATCGAAGTCCCCGACGAAATCGGCGGCTACGGCGCCAAGGGCGCGGGCGAAATAGGACTCGTGCCGACGGCGGGTGCCGTGGCTGGCGCGCTCTATAAATACGATCACATCCGGCGCGTGAGCATCCCGATGCAGGATTCCGCGGCGGCCGCTCCGTCGGTTCCCAAGACGCGCAAAAAGATCGAAGTGCTAGTCGGCGCGTAAGGAATGAAAAGGGGACAATGAAAACGGGACAGACAACTCTGTCCCTTATCCTCGGAATTCTGATTTTACGCGCGACTGCTGCAGTGGACAGAGCAGTCTGTCCCCTTTTCAAGAACCACTACAAGGATGAATATGCTTACGCACCTGGAGTGTAGTCTCTGTAAGAAGTCATTTATAAGCGGCCAAGCACATAGCTTGTGCGGGTGCGGCGGACCGCTGCTCGTCCGCTACGATCTCGACGCCATTCGCGAATCCTTCACCCGCGACGACGTCGCCCGCGGGCCCAACACCATGTGGCGCTATGGCGCCGTTCTGCCGCCGCGTCCCGAATCCGTGATCACGCTGGGCGAAGGCATGACGCCGCTGGTCCGTACGAAGAGGCTCGGCGCGCGCGTCGGCGCGGATCATCTGTGGATCAAGGACGAAGGTCTGAATCCCACGGGATCGTTCAAGGCGCGCGGGCTCTCCTGCGCCATCTCGATGGCCGCGGAACTCGGGATTCGCAAACTGGCGATCCCTTCGGCCGGCAATGCCGCCAGCGCTCTCGCTGCTTACGCCGCCGCGGCCGGCATCGAAGCGCATATCTTCATGCCGCAGGACGTTCCGCAGTCGAACTACATCGAGTGCCGTGCGTTCGGCGCCCACGTCACGCTGGTGGACGGCCTGATCAGCGATTGCGCCCGCATCGTTTCCGAGCGCCGCGCCGCCGAAGGCTGGTTCGACGTCAGCACGCTGAAGGAGCCCTATCGCATCGAAGGCAAGAAGACCATGGGCTATGAGGTCGCCGAGCAGATGGGTTGGAAACTTCCCGACGCCATCTTCTATCCCACCGGCGGCGGCGTCGGCATGATCGGCATGTGGAAAGCTTTCGCTGAAATGGAGGCGCTTGGCTGGATTGGCAAAGAGCGCCCTAAGATGATCGCCGTGCAAGCCGAGGGCTGCCAGCCCGTCGTCCGCGCCTGGGAGCAGGGGGAAGCGCGCAGTAAATTCTGGGATCACGCGACCACCGTCGCCAGCGGCTTGCGCGTTCCGAAGCCGCTCGGCGATTTCCTGGTACTCGATGCCGTGCGTGAAAGCGGCGGCGCGGCCGTGGCCGTGAGCGACGCGGAATTGATCAACGCCGGCGTGCGGCTTGCCTCGGAAGAAGGGATCTTCGCGGCGCCCGAAGGCGCAGCCTGCATCCCGGCCTTGGAGAAGCTGCTCGCCAATGGACTGCTAAAGCGCAGCGACCGGATCGTGATCTACAACACGGGCGCGGGTCTGAAATATCTGGAAGCGTACTCGCCGCGCTTCCCGCGTCCCTCGAACCCAGTGTGAATCAGTCATGAAAAGGTAAGCATGCCGGCTCCCCCGGTGGGGCAGGCTCCCGTGTGGGGCAGGCTCCCGTGTGGGGCAGGCTCCCAGCCTGCGGCGGCCTCTGAGGCCGCCCGTGAATTCTGCAAACGCCGAGTCTGTTACCGTAGTCCCGTGGCTTGCCCTTATTTCCAACCTGTGACGCGCCTGGATGCCGGAGGATGGGACCCTCCGCCGCGCCTGCCCTTGGGCGACGCGTGGTCGGGCTTCTGTGTGGCTCTCGCAACCGGATCTTTTGAGCCGCCGGAGGCCGTCCAGCGTGAGCTATGCAATTGCGGATACGCTCGCGGAAAGTGCACCTATTTTCCTTCGGAAAGTGCGGCAGACGCAGTGCGATTCGCGTCGCAAGGGCTCGGGATGATCTACATACTGGAAAAAGATCACGCCCCCGCGGCGTTCGGCGAATTTCGCGAAGCGGACCACGGCGTCGCGATCGTCGCGCAGGCGCGGGCGTTTCTCGAAAGCCTGACGTCGAATTCGGAGTCGCGCTAAAAACGCGCGTCAGACGGCCTTATACATGTACTTGATATTCCATTTATAGATCAGCAGATTCGGATCGCCTTCGCGATTCACTTTCAGGCAATCCTTGTCGTACCACTCGATGACGCCATGCAGCACCTCGCCATCGCGAAGCACGATGGTCATGCGCGTCTTGGATTGCATCTGCTTCAGGTAATAAAAATTCTCGGCGTTGGTTTGTTCCGGAGGCGAGGAACGCTTCTGGCCATCCGGGCGCGGCGGCCTCTGTCCCTTGGCGTCCCCTTTGGGAGGTTCATTTAATGAAGGCCGGATCAATCGGCGGTTTGCGGGCTCCACGGTGCGGGCTCCTTGCGAATGAGCGGGGATGAGAACTACTTGATCCTTTAATAGCACACGCCACCGACCCCCGCAAAGTCAGGCTTTGACTGTAGACGTTTTTCATGCATCGCCCACACGCGAACGCGAGCGATTCGGGTACATCGGAATCGCGCAACACCGTCAGCCCGGGAAAGCCCGCAATTCGGTGGCGAAGGCGTCCAGGGCGATGGATTTCTGAATGTTCCGGCGGACCAGCCCGACGAGTTCATCAACACGTCCCGCGGCCGCCCTCAGCCACTCGAACGACACCTTGCGGGCCAGCGGCTGCAATTGCGCGCGTATATCTTCATTGCGGATCTGCGCGGCCCCATTGGCCAGCAGCAGCACGTCTTCCAGCAGGATATACAGCACGTCGAGATAAGATTCCAGTTTTTCGGTGCGCCGCGCTGCGATGGAATCCGAATGCTTCATCCACGCTCCGAACGCATCCAGGCCGCCCGCGACGCGCAACAGGGCGAGCATCGATTCCCGGCGCCGGTCATACGTTTCCAGATCGAGCGAGAGCGCCATTCCCGGCGATCCGCTGGCTAGCCGTAGCCTGCGCTCGGCATGATCCAGATGCCGCGCTTCCGCAAAGGCGCGCATCTCCTCTTCGGCAAGCCGCGCCAGATGAAACGGCACGGAACGCGAACGAATGGTGGGCAGCAGGTCGTAGGGATTGCGCGCGGTGGCAATCAGAATCAGGTGCGGCGGCGGCTCCTCCAGCGTCTTTAACAGAGAATTCGCGGCCTGCTCGTTGGCGCGATCGATGCCGTCGATCAAAAACACGCGCCACGCGCCCTTCAGCGGCTTCAGCGACGCCCGGTCCTTCAGCAGGCGCATCTGCGGGATGCTGATTTGCCGCATCGGCCCGTCTGGCGCGAAGGTTAGAAAATCCGGATGCGAGGCGAAGAACAAAGGATCTTCGTTGCGTTTTTCGGCGGGCCATTTTTCGCGATCGGCAATCAGCGCGGCGTTCGCCTCGAGGCTCAGATCGTCCTGCTCGATCTTGTGGGCATCCCCCAGCAGCAGCGCCGCGAAGCGGCGCGCGAGCGTAGCCTTGCCCACGCCCTCCGGTCCCGAGAAAAGCATCGTCTGCGCGATACGCTCCCGGCGGAGCATATCTTCCAGAACCGCACAGACGGCTTGATGCCCGAAAAAGTTTTCCAAGAACCTAAGCTAGCAGAAGGAAGGGGGCACGGTAGAATGGATTCTATGACCTACTACGGAGCCAAGGAGCTTGCATCCTCCTTCCGCACAGTTCGCGGAAACACGATTAAAGTTGCAGAAGAGATCCCGGAAGATAAATACGGTTTTTCGCCCGCGCCCGGCGTGCGAACCGTCGCACAGACGCTCGCGCACATCGCGTTCGGCGCGAAATTCAACGAGCAAGTCAACCGCATTGAACGCCGCACCACCATGGTAGGCTTCGATTTCATGAAGTTCATGGGCCAGGTGATGCCGGAAGCTGACAAACCGCGGAGCAAGGCGGAAATCTTGAAGCTCCTGCGCGAACAAGGCGACGACTTCGCCGGCTGGCTCGAAACGCTGTCCGACGATTTTCTGGGAGAAGTCGTGACCATGCCGCCGGGAGGCCATCCGGCCAGCCGCACTCGCTTCGATATGCTGCTCAGCGTCAAGGAGCATGAAATGCATCATCGCGCCCAATTGATGCTGGTGGAGCGCATGCTGGGCATCACCCCGCACCTGACGCGCGAGATGCAGGCGCGCATGGCGGCGCACGTGGCGCAGCAGCAGAAGTAGCGGATAAGAATGGGAAGCTATCGCACCGTTTGCGCGGTGGCTTCCACCGCCTGAATGAACTTCACGGCATCGATGGGCTTGTTGATGAAGTTGTCCATCCCCGCCGCGATGCAGCGTTCCCGGTCGCCCCTCATCGTGTGAGCGGTCAGCGCAATGATCGGCGTGCGTCTTCCGGCCGCGCCTCCCATGACGCCCTGCCGCTCGAGTTCGCGAATCTGGGCGGTCGTTTCCAAACCGTCCATATCGGGCATCTGCAAGTCCATCAGAATGACGTCGAAGCAACCGCGCTCCGCCATGTCCACCGCTTGCCGGCCGGTGGCCGCCACCTCCACGATATGCCCTCGCTTTTCCAGCAGCCTCTTGACCAGGCGCTGATTCACAACGTTATCCTCAGCGAGCAAAACCGATAGTTCCCGCATCGCCTGCGGGGGGGCCGTTCCCACCGCCGCCAGCATGTTTTGCAAGCTCAGCATGTCGGTCGGTTGAACCTCGCCTTCCGTCGCCTCGGACGCCAGTGCGAAGCGGGCCGTAAAGCGGAACGTGCTGCCCGCGTGCGGGCCGCTTTCCACCCAAATGCGGCCGTCCATCATTTCCACCAGGCGCGAGCAGATGGCGAGGCCGAGCCCGGTGCCTCCGTATTTGCGAGTCGTCGAGCCATCCGCTTGGCGGAACGCCTCGAAGATGATCTGTTGTTTATCGGGGGGAATCCCGATGCCGGTGTCGCGCACGGAAAACTCCAGCGTCAGGTCCTGCGCCGCGGCCGCCGTCATGGTGACCGTGAGTTCGATTTCGCCGTCGGCGGTAAACTTGATGGCGTTCCCCAGAAGATTCATCAGCACCTGGCGCAGACGGTGCGGATCGCCCACCAACCGGTCTGGAATTGTGTCGTCGATGCGAATACGGAAGACCAGGCCGCGCTTCTCGATGGCCAGCCGGACCATCTTGCCCGTGTCATGAATGCACTGGCGCAGCGAGAATTCGATGGGGCTTAACTCGAGACGGCCGGCCTCGATCTTGGAAAAATCGAGGATATCGTTGAGCAGCTCCAGCAACGAGTGCGCCGAAAGCCGCGCCAGGTCCAGATATTCGCGCTGCTCGGAGGTCAAATCCGTGCTGAGCGCCAGATCCGTCATGCCGATCACCCCGTTCATCGGCGTGCGAATTTCGTGACTCATGTTGGCCAGGAATTCGCTCTTGAGCCGGCTGGTCTGGCGAGCGTCCTTCAACAGGCGTTCGATCTCCTCGTTCTGCCGCTGCACGATGGCGTTTTCCCTCTCCGTGCGGGCCTTTTCTTCGATCACGCGCTGCTTTTCCTCGGAAAGCTGGCGAGTGCGCTCGGCCACGGCAATTTCCAGGCGCGTGCGTTCGTCTTCCAGCCGGTACGTACGGCGCGCCCACATCAGGCGGCCGATGCCCAGCGCCGCAATGCCGGACGCCACGCGGAACCACCAGGTGAGCCACCATGGCGTCGCGACCGTGAAGCTGAAACGGGCAGGCTCGGCGCTCCACAAGCCCTGCGCATTGCGGGCCTCCACTTCGAGTACGTATTGGCCGTAGGGAAGTTTGGGATAGTTTAGCTCCCGCTCGGCGGTTTCGATCCAGTTTGGCGTCACGTTCGCCAGCCGATAACGGAAACGCACGGAAGGCTCTTGCAAAAACGTGAGCGCCGCGAAACGCACCTGCAGGGAATTTTGGCTGTACGGAACCGATATCTCCCCGTTCGTCTCCACGGATTCGCCGCCCAGCTTCACCGAGGTGAATACGACCGGCGGGGGAACGTTCTTATGTGGGAGCGGGGAAGACCGGTAGCGCGAGAGGCCGCGGCTGGTCCCAATCCACACGCTGCCGTCGGCGTCCGCATGGAAGGCGCCGGTATTCGCATCGTCCCAGATCAGCCCGTCCGAGCGGTCGAAGTGCCTCCAGATTCCGTTCTCGAACTGGTCGGCGCCATGATCGGTGCCCACCCATAAGCGGCCCTTCGTGTCGAAGCCCAGAAACAGCACTTTATCCGAGTGCAACCCGTTGGCAGTGGTGTAGTGCGTAGCCTTCAACTCTTCTTTCCCGGACGGAGTGCGGTGGGAAGCAACGTGGGTCACGCCGTTGGCATCGCGATAGCCGACCCATAGGGAGCCGTCGGCATCCTCCGCTAAATGCGCAACCATGTTCGATTGCAAGCCTTCTCGATCGGTGTAGCGTTTCCATTTCTCACCGCCGTTGCCGTTTTCAAGTAGAAGCAATCCGCCGTCGCTCGCCGCCCAAATGCGTCCCCGGTGATCCTGGATCACGCTGAGGAAATCTTCCACGGGACTCGCATTTATCGCGCCGTCGGATGGGGGATCCGCTGTAACCTGCCGCTCGAAATGGATCGGGCTTGCAAAGGGCGCCGGCGTAGTGCTGCGGAAGAGTCCCGTGTGGGCGGCGACCCATACTCGATGGTCGCGATCCACGAAAACCGAGCGGATTCCGCTTTCGGGAAGGCCATGCGTCCGCCCCAGGCGCCGGTTCTCTCCCGTCGCTGGATTCAGTTGGTACAGACCACCCGGTTCGGCTCCCACCCACAATGAGCCGTCCGCATCGGCCGCCAGCGCCCTGACCATTTCGATTCCGGGAAGCCCCACCTGGCGCCAGCGTATTTTTCCGCCGCCTTCGTCGGCATAATTGAGCCCGAACTGCGTGCCCACCCAGAGGCGTCCGTTCGCGCCTCGGGTGATCGACCAGATCGATTCGCGGCTCAACCCCTCATGCGTGGTCCACCCCTGCCATTCGTCGTAGCCCAGCCAGCGCGCGAGACCGGAACCGAGCAGCCCGAGCCAGATCGATCCTTCACGATCCTGCAGCACGGCGGATATGTCATTGGCGGTGAGTCCCATCTCCGCATCCACCACCTCCCATCCGTCGCCTCGCGCCCGGGCAAGCCCGCGATACGTCGGAACCAGAAGCTCCCCGGCTGGGTCGAGCGCTAGCGTCGGGTAAGTATTATTGGAGTCGGGAACGCCGGGCCGCGGTTCGAACCGGTCGGAGCCTGCCCGCCGCCGGTAGAGGCTGGTGGCGCTGCGCACCCATAGGTTTCCATCGACGTCGCTGAGGATCGCGTCCCAACGATCCGCGGGCAATCCTTGTTGGACGCCGATTTCCCGGGCGCCTCTGTCGTCGAGCACACACAGCCTGGTACCGCAGCCGTAATAAACCGCCCCCGATGCGCTGCCATAAACGCTGAAAACCGTGCCGGGCGTCACGCCGGCGGGCTGCGGCTGCGCAGTGAAACGGAGGCCCTCAGGCGACGGGGTCCCGACGACCAATCCTGCGCTGGTTGCTAAAAAGAGACGGCCGCGGCTATCCGACGCGATTCCTTGCCGGCCGATCACGCCCCGTGCAAGCGGGGATGCTACGGGTTCAAATCGCTGGCCGTTCCGTTTCGCAAGTCCCGCTTCCGTGCCCACCCATAACGTACCGTCGGCGGCCTCGTATAGCGATTCGACACGCGTTCCGGGAAGGCCGTCCGCTTTCGAAAAAGCCGTGAACCGGCTGCCGTCATACCGGTAAAGCCCGTTTTGCGTGCCCGCCCACAGGAATCCTGCCCGATCCTGCAGAACCGCTTGAACAGACAGGTTCTGCAGACCCTCGTCCTCGCCGTAAAATTTGAAGTTATAGCGTTGAGCGGACGCGTTCTGCAGGAAGGCTCCCCACAGCCACGCTAAACTTAATGCAAACCATGTACCACGTCTTTTCACTGGGACTAGGAACTCATCTTAGATTTCGGCGGTTCTTATTGATTCCAACAGAGTATTCTTAAGCGAGAGGCACAATTTCGAATCCATGCTGTCATCCGATCCCACGGGTTTTCCTGCGCGTTCCTCAGGCCCGCTCATCGCGGTCTCGGGAGTGTCAGCGACAGTGATCGACCGGGCGGACAGCTATCGTGACACGTTTCTCCATGCCTGGCCCTTCAAACACCTGGCGATGGAAGACTTCTTCGAGGCTTCTTTCGCCGAGCGGCTGCTCGCGGAGTTCCCCCGTTTCGATCCCGAACTGGCTCGCAATGAGATGGGCGAAATCGCCGGCAAAGCCGTGAATACCCGCATTCGGGAGATCAGCCCTGCCTATCGGGAACTCTATGACATCATTGGAGGAAGGCCCTTTCTAGAGCTCATGAGCCGCATCTCCGGGATTCCCGATCTGATCCTCGACCCGAAGATGTACGGCGGAGGCACACACGAAAATCGCCACGGGCAGGAACTGGATCCCCACGTCGACTTCAACTACGACGAGGCGCAGCAATTGCACCGCCGCCTCAACGTGATTGTCTATCTGAACAAGGCATGGCGGACGGAATGGGGTGGCGCCATCGAAATTCATTCGAATCCCCGGGATCCGGAGAAGAACCAGATTCGGGCGTTCGATCCGGTTTTTAACCGCTGCGTTATGTTCGAAACCAACGAAGTCTCGTGGCACGGGTTTCCCAGGATCAATCTGCCCCCGGACCGGCGCGCCCTATCGCGAAAATCGATTTCGATTTATCTGTACACGAAGACCCGTCCGGCCGAGGAGATCGCTCCGATGCACGGGACTTTCTACGTCCAGCGGCCCCTGCCGGAGCACCTGCGCTCCGGTGCCACGCTGAGTTCCGAGGACGTGGCTGAACTGCAAGCTCTGCTATGGCGCCGCGACATATGGGTGCAGCATTATCAAAAGCAGGAGCTCGAAAAAAACCGCGAGCTGGACGAAAAAAATCGAGGCATTCGCGCCATGATGGAGGGTCATCGCGGGGAGATCGAAAACGCGAAGGCTGCGTTGGCCGCCATGGCGAGCGAGCAGCAGCGTCTTCAAGCGCTGGTGGAGGAAGTGACCTGGCAACGCGAATCGTTGTCGGAGCAGGCGAAGTCGCTCTCCCAGGTATTGGAGTTCGAACGCCGGAACATTCGCGTTCCCCTGATCGGCTATGCAAAGCAACTAGAGGGAGCGGCCGGTGTCTACGCCGACCTGTGGATGGATCCCCACGCCGAAATCGAAATCCGTCCCGTTGTTCGCGTCAGCGGATTGCGGCTCCAGGGCTGGCGGCCCGAGGGCTCGCCCCACGCGACCCTGCGCATGACCGTCGGTGAGACCTCCGCCGAAACACCCGTTTCGGGAGGCGCGTTCACCCTCGACCTGCGCCTGCCCCGCCACTATCGCGAACCGTTTCGCGTGGTGGTCGAATGCGACGCCCTGCCGCGCATGGGAACGGACACGCGCGAGCCTGGATTTCGGCTGATGGAGCTGAGAACGCTGCACCCGTTCCTCCCGCTGTTGGCCAAGATGGTTTAGCCGGACCGCTGGTCTGGTGAGTCTCGATTCTGAGGTAAGGTAAACGAAGTGAAACCGCGTATCGCCGTGATCGGAGTGGGTTCGTTTGGGCGCAATCATTTGCGCGTCGTGGATCAGTCGGAAAGGGCCGAATTGGCGGGCATTCTGGAGCTCGACGCCGCGCGAGCCGATGTCGCCGCCGCCAACCACAATTGCCGGAAGTTCGCGAACCTGGAAGAACTGGCAGGCAGCGTGGACGCCGCCATCGTGGCGACGCCCACCACCTCGCACGCCTCGGTCGGGTGCCGGCTGATGGAGATGGGCATCGACGTCCTTGTGGAGAAGCCCTTGGCCGACACGGTGGCCGCGGCGCGCACCTTGGTGGAGACAGCCGCCCGCTGCGGGCGCATTCTGCAGGTCGGCCACCTGGAGCGTTTCAATCCAGCCGTGATCGCGCTGGGGAAGGCGCTCGGAACGCCGCTTTTTTTCGAGATTCACCGCCTTAGCGAATTCAGCCCGCGCTGCCTGGACGTGGACGTCGTGCTCGACCTGATGATCCACGATATCGATATCGTCCTCGCGCTGACCGGGCAGCTCCCCGAGGAAATCCGCGCGGCCGGAATCCGCATTTTGTCCGACAAAGTGGACATCGCCAACGTGCGGCTGCAATTTCCGTCGGGATGCGTCGCCAACCTCACGGCCAGCCGCGTTTCGACCGAGCGCGTCCGCAAGCTCCGCTTGTTTCAGCCCCACGAGTATATTTCGCTCGACTACGGCCGCCAGGAGGCCGTACGCTTTCGCGTGAAACCCCCTCTCGCCATCGATTTCGCCCCGCTCCCCTCGGTCAAGGATGAACCGCTGCGATTGGAGCTCGAAAGCTTCTTCGAAAGCGTGGCCACGCGCCGCCCTCCTTTGGTTACGGGAGAACAGGGACTGGCCGCCCTTGAAGTCGCCCAGGCAATCCTCGATAGAATTGAAGAGCACGCGCTCCAGGTGGCGGCCACGCTTCGCGCGGCGAAGTCGGCTGGTTGAGCAACAGCCGCTGAATTCAGCGGGCCGGGCAACGTTGCTGGCTCGCGAAGCGTCGTTACAGATATATCCGCGGCATGGCTACGCACGACGATCTGAATCTGCTGAAGGAATGGCGCGAGCCGATGACCGCGCGCCGCGTCGGCCGGGCCGCGCTTGGATCGCTGGCCCTTCATATTGCGCTGATCAGCGCCTTCCTCCTGGCTCCGGAGACCGCGGGTCTCCGCGAGACAGCCGCTCTGCCGCCTCCGCACATTATCGTGCCGCTGTACTTCCCGATCGAGCTCACACAGCACGATGCCAACCAGGGAAAAATCACCAAAACACTCGATGTCCGCAGCAAAGCTGCTCCGGCCTCGGTTCCACAGGCTCCCATTTTTCGCGCGCCCACTCCCATTCCCGTCCCCGCGCTGCCCGCGCCGGTCGTGGTCGAGCCCCCTAAAATTGAAGCCGAGGCCGCTCCCCCGCTGCCTCCTCCGCCTTCGGCCGGCCGCTTGCCCCAGGTGGCGCCGCCTCCTCCCGATAAGCCCAAATTAGCCTTCGAAAGCGTGGGCGCGGGAGGTTCCCAGCCGCGCATAAGCGTCAATCAGAATGCTTCCAAGGTGCCCGATCCGCGTGTGGTCGCCGACAATGCGATGCGCGCTTCCGTGCAGCCTGGGCAAGGGTCGGCGGGCCTCGTAGTGGGAGATCTGGAGGAGATGACGGTCGCGCCCAGCGTGAATCAAGCTTCGGTGCCCGGACCCGTGCGCAGCAACTTGCAGCTTCTGAGCGATCCTAAAGGCATAGACTTCAAGCCGTATTTAATCCAGGTATTGAGCGCGGTCCGCACCAACTGGCTGGCGGTGATTCCCGAAAGCGCGCGCCTGGGACGCAAAGGGCGCGTGCTGGTGCAGTTCATCATCGATAAGCGGGGCGGTATTCCCAAACTGGTCATCGCGGAATCGTCGGGCGCGGCGGCGCTCGACCGCGCGGCTGTCGCCGGCATCAGCGCTTCGAACCCTCTCCCTCCTCTGCCCTCCGGTTTTCAAGGGAGCGAAATTCGTCTGCAGCTCGCTTTTTCGTATAATCAGCCGACGCGATGAATCAGGACAGGAAGCATCGTTTTCGGTACGCCATGGCGACCTACGCAGTGCTGGCCTTATTGGCGGGATTCACCCTCACCGGCACAATTCTGATCGCAACACTTCTCATTTTGGGAATGTTCGCGGTCAAGACTTGGTTGGCAGTACTCAAAGATCGAGTTGACTAAGACTGCGTAAGGACTGTGGTCAGAGCATTTTAGTTCTCCCCTAAGGTGATCCTTCTAGGTACTAAGTTTTCCTTACCCCGTAATCTCATAATCAAGCCGGAAGTTTAACTCGTTCCGAGACCCAAATTGCTCGGGTACGAAGGGGCGCAGCGTTCCGGTTTAGGAAAAGTCGTGAGAAACCGGTCCCAAAATGAAACGTCGCACCGCGAACGTAAATGCGCGGCCGGTCCTCGCACTCCATTCAACGAGTTACGTCCGCCCTCATTTCACTTGCCTTTTCAATGGCTTAGGCCTTCCGTTTTGCTCGCATCTGGAAGTTCCTCCGCCACTGTTCCGCTTCGAATCCCGAAATGGGGAAGGGCTTGCTCTTTGAGTAGCACCGGAGGAAAGCAAACGTCGTGATGATGACCAAACGCAAGATGACTTCTCTACAGGTAAGCGCGGCTGGTGCGGGGGCTGGGGCGGCGGCCTGCAGTGCAATGCCCAGCACGTCCGTCACTTTGGTCGTCGGAACCCGCCTCCGAAAGCTTCCGGTCAAGCCCATGGGGCTCAGCACGTCCGCGCGGACGACCGTGATGGCCCGGACCAGCGTCATCCGGACCGATGCAGCGGAAGGCGCGCAGGCGAAAGCGGCGCAGCTTAAAGCAACCCAGGCGCACGAGACGAAAATGGCGCGTCGCGACCGCGTCGTTTTGGAACACCTGCCTCTCGTGAAGGCCATCGCCGTGCGCGTGCACGAAAACCTTCCGGTACACGTGGAAGTGGACGATCTGGTTCACGCCGGAATTCTCGGCCTTTTCGATGCCGCCAGCAAATACAACCCGGACAAACAGGTCGCGTTTTCGAGCTACGCCAAGCACCGCATCAAGGGCGCGATTCTCGACAGCCTGCGCCAGCTCGATTGGGCCTCGCGCGATATGCGCCGCCGCCACAAGCAGGTGGAAGCCGCCACGCGCGATCTGGCCGCGGAACTGAAACGGAATCCGACCGAACTCGAAGTGGCCAGTAAGCTGGGCATCGATCAGAACCGCTGGCGTAGCATGATGCTCGATCTGCGCAACGTGGGCCTGGTTTCGGCGTCCACGCGCTCGAACGAAAACGAAGATCTTCCGGCCCCGGATTTCCCCAGTAAGCCGGAAACGCATCCCGATTCCATCTGCGCCCGCGAACAGCTCCGCAGCGTGCTCGGCGTCGCGATCCAGACGCTGCCGGAACGCTACCAGAAAGTCGTCTCGCTGTATTACACGAACGAGATGACCATGAAGGAAATCGGCGCCATCCTCGGCATCAACGAAAGCCGCGTTTCGCAGATCCATAAGGCGGCGCTCGAGAAGATGGCCGTCGCTCTCGAATCGAACGGCATCACGTCGAGCCAGGCGTTTTAGGTTTCCCGCAATTTTGGCGGTAGCCGAAGACTACACGCGGATAGTGGTTCTTTAGCGAGGGGACGACCTTTGTGATACCGTAATGGCGTGAATATCGTGGTACAGGTCGTTGTCATCATTCTCGCGGCTGCGGTGGCCTTCCTCATCGTTGCAGGCCGATATAGCGGAGACGCCATGATAGCGGGTGCGGGCTTCATTCCGAAACGGCTTGTGCGGTTTGTATTCGGCGAACGCAAGCACTCCTGACGGGTGGTGTCATAGCCACTCCTTCCTAACAAGCACCCGCAGTCATGCCGGCTTTTCCGCCTGCGCATTCGGCAGGCTGCCTTGCCGGTCCCACCTTGCCACCGGCCTGAATTCCCCGTCTCCTCAACCGCTTCGCCTTTCTCCTCTCGGCCTTTCGCGCCGTTCCGTTGTACACAATAATCGAGAGTTCCGGGTTCTGCCATGGGAAGCCGGGCCACGAAACGCGCACGAGTACTCGAGTCGCCGTCGCGTTCAGCGTCAAACAGGGTGCGGCCGTAACGCCCCTGGAGCCATGAGCCGAGAGTGGCGAGCGTTACAGCACCGAGGTCTCTGCGTGAGTGTCGACCGAGCGTCACGTGCGTTACTGTGAACCCTCGCCGTTGCGGGCAAACAAACGGCTGCGCCTGTCGCGTAACAAATTCGGCAGTCCGCCTCCGTGGCGGGTCAACAAACCGGAGGAAGCGCGCTTCCGAAATTTAGCGTAACCGGGCCGCGACAGAAATGGAGGGGGTCCAGCGTAAGGGAAAGCGGAGAAGAGCAATCTCTTCAAGTACCGTTTCGTTTGCTGAACAGGGAGCATGAGCGTCGTGGGGCAGGCCCTCGGCCTGCGGCGGGCTCTCTGACCGCCCCGGCGCAAGAACCTCACGATTCCACTGCCGTAGTGTGTCCCGAAGTATGTCCCGATGTACCCTAATTCTTTCCGGCCGCCTTCTTTAAATCCTCCATTGTCACCAGCCGTCCATGGATCGGAGTGATCTGCTTCACGTCGAGCTTCAATCGCTGAAGGTTGTCGTACAGATTCAACATCTCCTTCGTCGGAGGAGCGGGCGGCGCGCCGGCGGGCGCGGGCGTATAGACGTCGGCTTCCACCAGCACCTTATCCTTCGGAAGATAAGCGATCAGCATCCCCTCGGCATGATCCGTGCCCTGGAGGCGATACAGTTCGATGGTCTGTTTCCCGTCGCTGATGACGCGCTTCTCGTCCACCCCTTCGATCACCGGCTTCTTGCCGGATTTCGCGAGAGCATCGGGAACAATGGTATGAGGCTGCGCCCAAACCTTCTCGTAATACGCTTTGTCCACGCTCGGTGCGACGATGGTGGCGCCTTCGGCCGCGCACGCCCGCAAACCGGAAGAATGATCGAAATGATGATGCGTGTTGATGGCGTAGCGGATCGGCTTGTTGGGAATCGCCGACTTTACCGCCGCGATCACGGCCAGCGTGCGTTCCTCGCTGAAGGGACATTCGATCAGCGCGACATATCTGCCGAACTCCACGGCGACGCTGTGATGCGTGCCGCCCGTGAAGTAATATACGCCGTCGGCGATCTTCGTGGTCTCCACTTTCACGGCGGGCGCCGTCTGCGGGCCTTTCTCGACGGCTTCTGGAACCGGGAAGACTACGTACGGATTATTGGCATCGACCTTCGTCACCGTTAAATCGAGCACCGGAAATCCGCCCTGCTTTTGCAGGATGTGCCTGGGGAACAGGACGTCCGTGGGAATCTCGCCGAGGTCTTTGTAATCGCTGTAAGTGGTTTCGGTCACGACGTCCCCGAGCACAGGATTGTCGCTCCTGGTTTCCACCTTCTCCACCTGATTCTTGGCGTTGAGCGTCATCTTGACGGTGACGCCGGCGGGCCCTCCGGTCAGGGGAAACGTAACGACGGTTGCTCCGCCTTCCTTCGAAACTTTCGCGTCATTCGCGGCGCGCTCGGCGGCTTTCAGAACGCCGTGCGGAGTGGTCCACATTTGGAGTAGACGATCCTTGAGAGCCGCGGGTGCGGGCGTTGCCGTCGATCCCGGAATAAATCCTGCGCCAGGCACGCTTTCGTTCCACGCATATTTCCCATTCACCACCTGAATCTGGCGCTGAGGAGCCGCGAGCGGCAGGCCTCCACCTTGCAGCGGGCCGTCGGGATTGCTGCGCGTAATATCGATGCGCATCGCGGGAGTGCGGTAGCTGTAGCTCGCGTGATAGGTGATCTTGAAAGCCGGCCATGGACCGTCCGGACGATACGCCTGCCCGAAGTTGTAGTTTGTGCCGGTGCCCCAAACTTCCATCGTATTGATGGCGTCGATACGCTGCGGGCCGCGGATCATCCCGAGCGCGTACTCGGCCGCTTTGATGGTGGCGAGAGCGTCCTGCGCGTGCGCGGAGGGGGCGGCCAGCGCCGCCAGCATGACCAGCGCGCCGTAGCGGATTCGGTTCATGTACGAGGATTCCTTTCCTTTTCGAATTGCGACGGTCACCTGCATCGTCAGACCCCACAACGCCGGTCATCCCGAGCGCAGCGAGGGATCTGCTTTTAAACCTTTGCGCAATGCACGATTCGCCACACTAGTGGTGCTCTTTCGTGACCAGGTGCGACAGATCGCGTTCGACGCACGGCAGCGATTCGGGCAGCTCCGCCTTGGGATCGGGATTCAGCGTGAGGGCGCGAGGGTTCATCGTCCAGGGCTTGAGAAGAACGTCAGGATCTTCCACCGTGGCTTCCCAGCTCAGCGTGTTGCCGACGCGACGCAGGCGCTCCACGACGTGCATGTTTTCGCTGTGGAAATAGCCGCCGATGTCGAGCCAGCTCTGGTCATTGAAACCGATCGTGTCGACCACCAGCGTGTCCCCGTCCCACTGGCCGATCGATTCGCCCTTCCACGTCCCGTCGAGATCCTGCAACGGAGTATGCGCGCGGCCGTCCATCGGGATCACCCGGTACGGATCGCCCCAGCCTTGCGCCGGCGGAGTGATGTAGAGAAACACCAGCTCCTTCGTGGTCTGCACGATCTTGAGCGGAGGCCCGATGCGCGGCACACCGCCCGGCATGCATCCGTAAGATGGATCTTCCGAGTTGCCGTTCTGATCCAGCTTCTGCACTTTTTCCCAGAGTTCGGGCTTATAGATCGGCTTGTTTTGATCGGCCCGCCGGACGAGCGAAAAGTCGCGCTCGAAGTTCAGGAGGCTGGCGTCGCGCGACGCCAGGTTGCTGGCGAGCGGATCGTCGCTCTTTATGAAAACGTTGTTCCCGACGACGTTCCACAGACCGTTGAGGTCGGGATGTCCATCGGAGAGGCGCGGTGTGGACGCCGCAGCCTGTTGTGCCGTCGTTCGAACGGGCGTCCACAAAAGTGCGAGGCCGAGAGCGGCGGAAATGCACCGTACGAAACCACGGCGGCCCGCCGTCGAGCAATGATCAGCGCGCGTCATATTTCCTAGTGATGCTCCTTGGTAACCAGATGCGATAAATCGCGTTCGACGCAGGGCAGCGTCTCAAGCAGCAATGCCTGAGGATCCGGATTGAGGCGTTGCACGCGTGGATTCATCACCCACGGCTTCAACAGCACATCGGGATCTTCCACCGTGGCCTGCCAGGTGAGCGTATTCCCCTCTCGCCGGACGCGCTCGATCACGTGCATGTTCTCGCTGTGGAAATATCCGCCGTAATCGAGCCAGCTAATATCGTTGAAACCGATGGTGTCGACGACGAGCGTATCGCCATCCCACCGGCCGATGGATTCGCCCTTCCAGGTTCCGTCGAGATCCTGAAGAGGTGTGTGCGCGCGGCCATCCATGGGAATCACGCGGTACAGATCGCCCCAGCCGCGCGCGGGTGGTGAAACGTACAGGAATAGAATTTCCTTGGCGGTCTGCACGATCTTGTCGGGTGGCCCCATGCGCGGCACCCCGGCGGGCATGCATCCGTAGGAAGGGTCCGCTTCATTGCCGTTTTGATCGAGCTGCTGAACTTTTTCCCAGAATTCCGGCTTGTAGAGAGGCCGGTTGGTGTCGGACCGGCGGATGAGAGCGCCGTCCCGCTCGTAATTGACGAGGCTGCCGTCGCGCGAGGGAAGATTCGCGATATTGGGATCTTCGGACGGAATATGCGGGCCGTTCACGGTGGTTGCGTTCCACAATCCGTTCAGATCGGGATGACCATCCGAGGTGCGGGGGCCCTGTGCCAATACCGACGCAACACAAATCGATGTCATCCCGAGCAACGCGAGGGATCTGCTTTTAGCCGCCATTCGGGAATAGCGGGAAGGATGATGCAACGATCTCGGAGGCGCCACTAATGATGCTCCCTGGTCACAAGATGGGACAAATCCCGTTCACTGCAAGGGAGCGTTTCTTCGAGCATCGCCTTGGAATCCGGATTGAGCCGCAGTTCGCGCTGATTCATCACCCAGGGCTTCACCAAAACGTCCGGATCGTCCACTGTGGCCTGCCAGGTGAGCGTGTTGCCCTCACGGCGCAGACGCTCGATGACGCGCATATTCTCGGAATGAAAATAGCCTCCGATATCGAGCCAACTCGTGTCGTTGAACCCAATGGTATCGACCACCATCGTGTCGCCCTCCCAGTGACCGATCCCTTCTCCGCGCCAGGTTCCATCCAGATCTTGCAGCGGCGTGTGCTTGCGGCCGTCAATGGGGATCACGCGGTAGGTGTCCTGCGGACCGGCGTAGAGGAAAATCAGCTCGTCCGCGGTCTGCACGATCTTCATGGGAGGTCCCATGCGCGGGACGCCGAGGGGCATGCAGGAATAGGAGGGATCTTCCTGGTTGCCGTCCTGATCGAGCTTTTGCACCTTGTCCCAAAACTCCGGCCGGTAAATGGGCTTGTTCTGATCCATGCGGCGGACCAGCGCGTTGTCGCGTTCGAAATTGACGAGCGTGCCTTCCCGGGCGGCCAGAATTAATCCGACCTTTTCGCCGGAGGCGTACACCCGCGGTGGAACTGCACCGTTCCATACCCCACTCAGATTGGGATGCGCGCCGCCGGCATTTTGCGCGAACGCGGCTGCGGCCAGACACAGACATGCAGCCAATGAAAGCGCCGCGGCCAGTGAAGAAGATAGAATCCGGTGGGCCATAAGAACCTCCCGGCACGGGCGATCCCGTGCGCTACTTGGCGTTGGGATCGTCGGTCCAGATGGTGAAGACCCGGCCGTCGGACAAAGTAATGGTTTTGACCAGGCCGGAATCGGTTCCATCCTTGGCCAGAACTCCGTTGACCATAATCGTGTCGCCGGCTTTCAGACCGCCCCGGTCCGCTCTGCTCAAACCGGCCTTGCGTAAGGCTCCCGGGCCGGCCATTTCGAAGGCCCAGTGCTTCATATTTCCAGCCGAATCCTTCACGTCGATAAACAGGTAAGAGTGCGGGTTGATCCACTCCACTTTGGTCACGGTGCCGCTGATCTGGATGGGCTTATCCAGGTCGAACTGGGCCTGCACGGAATGGTGCGCGAGCAGCGGAACCGCGGCACAACAGATCACGCCCATGCACAGGACACCCAACTTTAAAACCCCGCTGAATCGCGAAGACATTTGCCTCAACCTCCCCTATAGGGGTTACCAGAAGACGAAATGCCTGTCAAGCCTGTCGATTTAAGAGGGTTTTAAGAAATAGCGAACGGGCGATTTTCAAGCTTCTAAACTGACGCTGGGCGTAGGAAGTTGAGGCACGATCGAGGTGCTGCCGTTGTGCTTCTCCCATCTCGCGATTCTCCAGTAGACCAGCCCTTGCAGAAGAGTCAGCGCGCCGATAAATCCGAACGCTCCCACATATTCTCCGTGTGAGATGCCGATGAACCATCCCACGGCGGCGGGTCCCGCGGCTCCCAGAATATTGCCGACGCCGACGCACAGTCCTGTCGCGGCGCCGATCTGATCCGGCTCGACCAATTCATGCAGCAACGCCGTGTTCGCGGCTCCATGCGTGATGGGCGCGGCCATGGAGGTCACCAGCAGCAGCATGGACAGCAGCGTGATACGGCGCGGTCACGCCCGCGATAATGAAGATCGCCATCGCGAGGCTGGCCCAGGCGCCGACCGTTGCCCGGCGCGGTTTTGCATCCAAAATCGACGATCGGTCGGCAACGTGGCCGATCCACAGCGTGAGCAGCACGGGAATCAGATACGCCGAGGCGACCCACCAGCTCATGGTCGAGAAGGCGAGGCCGCGAACTTTGATGAGATAGCTGGGAATCCAGGTAGTGAGGCCGAAAAAGGCCGCGACCAGACAGGCGTGGCAAAAGGCGATCATCCAAAAAACCGGCGTAGCGAGGAAGCGCAGGCCCTGCGAAGGGGCCGGCTCTGAGAGCCCATGGGAAGACCCCTGGGAAGACTTCTGGGAAATGGGAGCGGGGCGATTTGCCACAATGTACGAGCGCTCTTCCGCATTCACCCAGCGCGATTGCGCAGGCTCATCGGGTGCGAGCCACAGGAACATAGGAAGCAGGATTGCGGCAGAGACGGCCGCCGCACACGAGAAAAACCGCGCGCCAGCCGCCCATCAGCAGGATCGAAGTGACAAAGGGAAGGCCGATCGCGATGCCAATTTGCGCTCCGTTAAACCAGAACGCTTGGATTCTGCCATGCTCGCTACGCGCGAACCAGCGGCCCACGTACTTATTGCAAACCGGCCATAATCCGCCCTCGGCGAGGCCCAGAGCGAAGCGCGCCACATACATTTCGGTCAGGCTTCCCGCCCCCGCGCACCATACCGTGGTGAGTACCCAGCCGATCACGCCGATCAAGGCGGAGCGACGCGGGCCGATCCGGTCCACCACGAATCCCCAAATCATCAGAGAGATTCCGTAGCCGTAAAAGAACGCGCTGGAAATGAAACCGAGGCGGGCGTGCTGGCCGGTGGCACCGAAATCGGCGGCGAACTTCGCATCGGCGATCAGCACCGACACGTTGGATTTGTCGATCTGATTCACGATGACGAAGATCAGGAGGATGGGCGCGATCAGCCACCAGCGCGCCGACGTCTTGTCTCCTACTTTTCGAAAACGTCCCATTTATCCTTGAATTCCGCGACGTTCTTCTTGGAAATCGCGTAGAACACCGCCCCACTGCTGCCCCTTGGCGGCGTCGCGTACATGCGTTTGGCCAATACGCGGCTTGGCACTATGTAGAATTCTGGTTCCCTCACCGCTTGACGATCCTTCTGATTGAGGTTGACCAGTACGTAGATGTGGGTCGCTGACTTCGTTTTTGAGGAGTGCTTGTTCAATAGCCAAAAGCTCGCCTTGCCGGCGTTCGTCTTCACCTGAACTGACCAGGCCTGCACGCATTTCGCGTCAGTCGCGAGAATGTCAGCGCCGAAAGAGCTACGTGAAGTTGGTGAGGCGATTAGCGCGTGCTTGGTCAGTTCGGCGGCGACCAAGAAGACGCCCTGCATGCCTGTCATCTGCGCGTTGATTCGCTTACTTGCCATCTGTCTGCGGTGAGATCGGAGCCGTTTCAAATTCGCCTAAACCGGGAACACCAGCAGTCCGGGAATCAGCGACGTGTCGTAGATTACCAGCAGTTCCTGGAAGCGAGGGCCTTCGCCGGTGAACACAACTTTGGCGCGATATTTTCCGACCATGAAGACCTTGCTTTGTTCGTCCTGCGAAGTCTCGAAGAGCGAGAAACTCGAGCCCGCGGAATAGAGTCCGGCGTATTCTCCGAAAACTCGCACGGTTCCGGCCACGTGCCGCATATAGCGCGGCGAAAAGACGCTGGCGTTGCGAATCGCCACGACCCGATCCTGCATCATTCCGCGGCTCATGCAGGACCAGGTGGCGAGCGGAAGATCGCGCTCGACGTTTTCACGGGCGACGATTTTGTAAACACCGTTCTCGGTGAAGAACGCCGGCCACTCCTCGAAACGCTCGTCGTCGAGGCAGTCCATGTAGGCGTCGAACAAATCCTGTAGGGCCGACTTCATGGCGGCGGCATCCCCGATGAGCGTAGTTTCCATTCCGAGTGGTTCTCCTCTTGTCGCGTTCCTGAAAAAGGGGACAGACCGCTCTGTCCACGCACGCGCTGCACGTGAAGTCAAAAATTTACGGGACGGGACAGAGTAGTCTGTCCCCTTTTTCACATTCTCCTAAATCTGCATGAAATCGCGATAGCAGCGGTACATGGCGCGAATCGCCGATTCCGTGACCATGTGATTCACATTTTCCCAGCCATGCCCGCCCAGTTCGACAAACGCACTGCGATCGGAGCTTTCGACGAAACTCTTCTGGCAGACCTCCAGCGCTTCGGTATCGTCGATCGAGACCAGTCCGGAAGGACCCATCAAGTTGGCCTGCTTCAAACGATAGCCGGCCATTTGTTCGTCGTCGTCGCCATAGCCGAAGAAATCCCAGATCAAATCGAACTGATCCGGGCCGCGCGTCACAATCTGTCGAAGGGCGAGAGTATTGGTTTGCTGCTGGACGATCAGTCCCGGAAAGATCGTCTGCATCACGACCGTATTCTCGTCGGGGAATTCTTTGCGGCGGTCGAGCAGAGACGGATCGTGCAGAACGTAGTCGGCCTTCAGATTCGCGATTTCCGCGGTTCCTCCTGTATGTTTCTGCTCGCCTTTGCGGGAAACCAGCACGGCGTGGCCGCCGGATTCGTCCATTTCCACTTTTGATTTTTGATCGGCGCGAAAGAGTCCAAACGAAACCAGGAACACGTGCAGGAGGCTGGCATGATAGGGGTCTTTGATATTCTCCATCATGAGCTTCCAGTTGGAGCGAACACGCTGGCTCATGCGGCCGAGCAGCCGCAGAGGGCGGCCATCGAAAACGCGCTCAAAATACGAGGTCATCAAGGGACCCAGATATTCGCGCACAGGGATCATCGCGAGATCGAAAGAGACGAAGATCACGCCATTGACGGATTCCACTTTCAGGCTTTGCAGGTTGTGGTCGTTCAATTGAAAGTCGGCCGGCATGCCGCCGACGCGGACGTCGCCCTCGGGAACGCCGCGGCGAAAGGGCACGGCCACCAGTTTTCCCGCCAGATCATAACGCCACTGATGATAGATGCACGTAAAATCCTTGGCGTTACCGTACCGCGAGCGGCAGACGGCGGAGCCCCGATGGGCGCAGCGGTTCACAAACCCATGCAGCGCGCCGTCCTTCGATCGCACGATGACGACGGGACAATCTCCCACAAACGTCGACTTGAAATCGCCGGGGTGGGGAATTTCCACTTCCAGGCCGGCGTAATTCCACGTGGGTCCCTGAAAGATGCGGCGTTGCTCGCGCTCGTAGATCTCGGGATCCAGGTAAACCCAGTAGGGGATTCTGCAGACGCCTTCGACCGGCCAACGTGCGCAACGGGCGACCGGCTTCGGGCCGCTCGGTACCGATCATGATTTTCTCCGCGACATTTTAAACACGACAACTCATCGGCGATCTTGTCAGCAGCAGCGATAGCTCATTATAGGACGCCGCATGCCTCCGATTTCAGGGATCCCTTCCTACGCGCAGCGCCGCGCTCGCCGATAATAACGAGTTGGGCGCGCGAAGCAAGTTACTGGCTCGTGTCGCGCCCTGGGGAACGCAGAAAGAGGTTACGGAATGCTCGATAAGCACACGATCGCGGAGCTGGCGCAACGGCTCGACCATGCCGAGAAGAGCCGCACCCAGATCGCCAGTTTTCGCTGGATCACCCGACGCATCACGATCGAGGATGCCTATGCGATCCAGAAGGAGTGGGTCCGTCTGAAGGCGAGGGCGGGGCGCGAGGTAAGGGGCCACAAGATCGGCCTGACGTCCAAGGCGATGCAGGTTTCGTCGAATATCAGCGAGCCCGATTACGGCGCATTGATGGACGATATGTTTTTCGTCGACGGATGCGCGCTGCCGGTCGAGCGATTCATCGCGCCGCGGGTGGAGGTGGAGCTGGCTTTCATTCTCGGCAAGCCCTTGAACGGTCCGCGGTGCACGATATTCGAGGTTTTGGACGCCGTGGAGTATGTGACGCCCGCCGTCGAAATCATCGATGCGCGGATTCATCAGATCGACCCCGCCACTAAAGTCACACGCAAGGTGACCGACACGATTTCCGATAACGCCGCCGGTGCGGGACTCCTCCTGGGAGGGCGGCCTTTCAAACCATTGGACGGCGATATGCGCTGGATTTCCGCTTTGCTGTACCGCAACGGCGCGATCGAGGAATCGGGCGTCGCGGCGGCGGTGCTGAATCACCCGGCGAACGGCGTCGCATGGCTCGCCAACAAGCTGGCGCCCCACGGCGAAACGCTGAAGGCTGGTGAAGTCATCCTCGGCGGCTCGTTCACACGGCCGGTGTATGCGCGCGCCGGCGACACGTTCCACGTCGACTACGGTTCATACGGCTCCATTTCGTGGCAGTTCGTTTAAAACATTTTGAAATATAATTGAAGTGAACGCCGCGGACGCGTAAACCGTGGCGCGCCAAACGCCCCACGCGCGCGACACTAAAGGCTGTACTCGCGAAACCTAAGCCCCGAAAGTTTTGAGATGGCGTTAGCCCCCAGTCCAGGCACGATCATCACGGAGAACACGCCCGCGAGCCGGCAGCTCCTTCGCGATTTCGATGCCGCGCGAAAAGCCGACGGGAACCTGATCTGGGATTCGCCGGACATTCTGCCTCGCGACGCGTGGCTGCGCCGAACATGGCAGGAATGTGCGTGGAGCGAACCCGCGGCCACGCCCGTGCTGCTGACCCGCTGGCAGGAACTGACCCTGTGGGAAGAGGCGATCGAAGCGACAACGCGCGACGTTCTGTTAAATTCGCATGCCACGGCATCGGCGGCGTTGGAAGCCTGGCGACTTTTACATGCTTGGCCCGATGCCTTGGCGTTTGATGCAGCATCGTTGGACCGGCTGGGGTTTGATCAGTCGGATGACACGCGCGCATTTTCCTCCTGGATGCGGCGGGTTCGCGAGGAGCTGCGCGATCGCGGCTGGATTTCGATGGCGGAACTCCCTCGGGCGCTGGGCGAACGGCTGGCTGCTTCCAGAGCCGCGGACACGCCAAGCCGGATCACATTCACCGGTTTCGATGAAATCGCGACGGCCGACCGGCGTTTGTTCGAGGCGCTGGGAGCGAGAGAAGCCGCCCGTGATTCCGGGACGACGCGGAGCGGCGTCAACCATGTGTCGCAGGCTGTTTGCCGCGACCCTGCCGCCGAGCTGTCACAGGCAGCGGCGTGGGCGCGCCAGAAACTGCAAACCCACTCCGGGGCGACGCCGTTGAGTCTGGGCATCCTCGTCCCCGGCCTCGCATCCGTCGCAGCGAATGCGGAACGGATCTTCGACGATATCTTGCATCCGGCGCTGGGAGTTCCATGGGGGCCAGCGGGCGTTCGCCATTTCCGAAGGAGGCACTTTGGCCGAAGCGCCGATCGTGGCGGCGGCGCTCCTGACGCTGCGCCTGATCGAGAATGTGCCGCGCGAGGAAGCGGCCATGATCTGGCGCTCGCCGTTCCTCGGAATCGATCCGGGTGAAGGAGCGCAGCTCGACGTTGAGCTCCGCCGCCTGAAGTTCGAATCCGCGGGCCTGCATGCGGAGCCCATAAAGCGCCGCTTCTCCGATGCGGCCGCTCGAGCCGCGGCGCTGCCCGCGCGGTTGAGACCGAGCCAGTGGAGCGCCGCATTTTCCAGCCTGCTGCGCCTGGCAGGGTGGCCCGGCAAGCGCACGCTTACGCCGGCCGAGAACCGAGCGATGGAATCGTGGAAGGATCTCCTCTCGGAGCTGGCGCGCCTGGATGTGGTTCTGCATTCGATTTCTTGCGGCAGCGCGATCGCGCGCCTGGAGCGAATGGCGAAAGGAACCCGCTCCGCGTCGGAAGGCGAGAACGCGCCCGTGCAGATCCTGGACATCGCGGAGTCGGCGGGCGTGCGCTTCGATGCGCTGTGGATCGCCGGGTTGCACGCGGGCGCGTGGCCGCCGCGAGCCCAGCCGAACCCGTTTTTGCCGCTGGCCTTGCAACGGGCCACGGGAATGCCTCACTGTTCTGCGGAGCGTGAAGTGGCTCACGCGAAACGCGTGACAGAACGCCTTTTTGCATCTGCCACGAAGTTGTTTGCAGCTTTCCCGCTCAGGCCGGCGACGAGGAACAGCGGCCTAGTCCGCTCATCGCGACATTGCCCTTGCTGCCCGAACTCCCGCAAGCGGACACGGCCATGAGCCGGGTGTTCTTGCAAGCGCCGGATCTGGAAGACAGGCCTGGGGAAGAGCAGGTTCCTCTGCCCGCGGGGACGTCGCAGCGGGGGGGAACACAGGTGCTGGCGGACCAATCGGCGTGCCCGTTTCGCGCTTTCGCGATTCACCGGCTGCGTGCGCGTGAGATGGACGAAGCGGACGTAGGTTTATCGGCGCTGGAACGCGGCTCGGTGGTTCACAAGGCGCTGGAGCTGTTGTGGGGAGAGCTGCGAACGCAAGCGCGCCTGAAGGCCCTCCCACGCGAGGCTTTGGATTCGTTGATTCGATCGAGCGCCGACAGGGCTCTCGGGCAGTTCGCTTCAAGACGCGAGAGCTCGCGCGCGCTCGATCAATTCCGCAAACTGGAGCAATCCCGTCTCGAAGGTCTATTGCGGAAATGGCTCGAGGTGGAAAACAATCGTCCCAATTTCGAGGTGATTCAGAACGAGAGCGCGCGAACGGTTCCGGTCTCCGGACTGATGCTCGATATTCGCGTGGACCGGATCGATCGGTACGACGACGGAACGCACGCGATTATCGATTACAAAACGTCGAAGGAGATTTCCACGAAGATGTGGCAGGGCGAACGCCCCGAAGCGCCGCAGATTCCGCTCTACGCGACAACCAGCGACGTGCCCGTTTTAGAGGTTGCTTTCGCCCAGGTCGCGACCGCGTCGGTCAAGTGGAAAGGTTTGCGCGGAAGAGATCTGCGGGAGCAACTTCCCACCTGGAAGGCGGTTGTCCAAAAGCTCGCGGAGGATTTCGTGAACGGCCGAGCGGACGTGGATCCTCGGGAAAAGCCGGATCCTTGCGACCTCTGCAAGCTTGGGATGCTGTGCCGCGTGACGGAATTGAGGAAGCCGCACGCGGGCGAGTCGAACAGGCTCGCCTCGGAAGGGTCGGAGAGCGATGAGTAGCCCGGCGTATCGATCCGCACCCGACGCCGCGGAACGCGCCGAAGCGATCGATCCTCGCGGATCTTTTCTTGTCCAGGCTCCCGCCGGTTCCGGCAAAACCGAACTTCTGATCCAGCGCTTTCTGCGGCTCCTGTCCATCGTCGAGCGTCCCGAAGCGATTGTCGCCATTACGTTCACGCGCAAGGCCGCGGGCGAGATGGTCCAGCGAATTATGAACGCTTTGCGGAACGCGCAAGAGCAGACGTCCGTGGGCAAGGCGCATCAGCAACTGACGCGCACGCTGGCCGAGGCCGCGCTCGAGCGGGATCGCGAACTGGGTTGGAACATCCTGGAACATCCGGCGCGATTGCGCGTGCAAACCATCGATTCGTTGTGCGTGGCGATCGCGGCCGAGATGCCGTGGCTCGCGCGGCTGGGAGGAATGCCTCGGATCGAGGAAAAAGCTCGCGAGCTGTACGAAGAAGCGGCGCGCCGCACGATTTTGCTCGCCGGCGGTGCCCAATACGGCGACGCCATTTCGCTTTTGCTCCGGCATCTGGACAACGACGCCGCACGCGCGCGCGATCTGATCGCCACGATGTTGCGAACCCGTGAGCAATGGATCGAGCTGGCGGTGCAAACCGGGCAAGCGGCTCGCGAGCCGCTCGAAGAGTCGCTGGAGCGTCTGATCGCGCGCCACTGCGGAGCCGCGGACCGTCTGGTTCCCGCGGCGATCCGTGAAACATGGGTGAGCATGGCAATTTACGCCGGCCACAACGTAGAGGCATGGCCCGGCGCGGCGAACCCTGAGGCGTGGAAGGAACTGCTTAAACTCGTCTTCACCAAAGGCAATGACTGGCGCAGGCAGCTGACGCGCAAAGAAGGATTTCCCGCCGCAAATCCGGCCAGAATCAAGGACGTGAAGCAATTGATCGCGGATCTGGGGAAAATCCCGGACCTGCAGGACGCGCTCTCCGCGATTCGAGATTTGCCTCCGTCGGTCTATTCGGAAACGCAGTGGGACGTCACGCTCGCCTTGCTGGAAACGCTAAAGCTCGCGCTAGCGCAACTGCGCGGGGTTTTTCGCGAGAATGGCACGACCGATTTCGCGGAGTTGGGGATCGCCGCGCGTGATGCGCTGGGGAACGGCGATCAGCCGACGGATCTCGCGTTCCGTCTGGATTCACGCATCGACCATCTGCTGGTGGATGAATTTCAAGACACCTCGCGGGGGCAGGTGGACTTGATCCGGAGGCTGACCGCCCACTGGCAACCCGGCGACGGGCGCACGCTCTTCCTGGTCGGCGATCCCATGCAGTCGATCTACCGCTTCCGTCAGGCGGAAGTCGGAATCTTTCTGGAGACACGCCAGCACGGCATCGGCGATGTGCGTCTTCAGCCGCTGAATCTGATCGCCAACTATCGGTCGCACGCGGGGATCGTGGATCGAATCAATCAGATCTTCGAGCAACTGTTTCCGCGACAGGAAGACACCGGTACGGGGGCGGTGCGGTTCCACAGATCAGAAGCGTTCGCGCCCGCGGGTGAAGGCGGAATAACGATCCACGGATTCGCGAAGGGGGAGGACCGGCTCGAAGCCGTGAGAGTCGTGGCCCTGATTCGCCAAGCGCAAGAACGGGCGCCGGAGGAAAAGATCGCGGTGCTGGTGCGCGCGCGCACGCATCTGACGGAGATTGTCGACGTATTGAAATCCGCCAGGATTCCCTTCCGCGCGGTCGAGATCGATCCGCTGGCCGAGCGCGCGGTCGTGCTGGACTTGCTCGCATTGACGCGGGCGATGCTGCGTCGGGCCGACCGGATTTCATGGCTCGCGATTCTGCGCGCCCCGTGGTGCGGATTAGGACTCGCGGATTTGGAAAAAATCGGCCGCGTGGACGGGGCCATCTGGGACGTACTTCAGGACGCCACGGCCCTGAGCGAAGAAGGCCGCCCGCGGGTTGAGCGGCTGCGCGACGTTCTTGCCGAAGCATTCGCACAGCAGGGCCGATGGCCGCTGCGCCGCTGGGTAGAACGCGCGTGGATACATCTCGGGGGACCCGCGTGTTTGGAGGGCGACGAGGGCGCGTTGTCGAATGCTTCGGCGTATTTCGATCATTTGGAAGCCCGGCAATCGGGCTCGGATCTCGCGGACTTAGCGCAATTCGAAACGGGCCTGGAGGAATTGTTCGCGCAACCCGATCCGAACGCTTCGGACCGGCTGCAAATCATGACGATTCACAAGGCCAAAGGTCTGGAGTTCGACACCGTCATCGTTCCCGGCCTGGGGCGCACCGATCGGATGGACGATTCGCCGCTGGTGCTGTTTCACGAGTGGGGCGAGCCGCACAATGTTGAGCGGCTGATCGCGCCGATTTACGAACCGGGCGGAAGCGACCCTCTGTACGAATACCTGCGGGGAATTGAGGGCCGCAAGAACGACCTGGAGCGAGTGCGCCTGCTTTATGTGGCGGCCACGCGAGCAAAAAAAAGCCTGCACCTATTGGGTCAAGCGAATGCGAAAAATAATGGCGACCCGTCGCCAGCGCGACGTTCCATGTTGGGAGATTTATGGAGTGCGCTTTTCGACGAGGAGCGCGAGCGGTTCACGAGGCAGACCGACGGGGAGACCTTTCCGGCACCTGCCACGGCAGTACGCACCTTGCGGCGACTACCGATGTCATGGACGCCGCCGGAGCTGCCCGCGAATTTATCGCCGGGCGCGAGTCCCCTGGAGGCTCACGAACCGAGTTTCGAATGGGTTGGTGAAAGTCTGCGCATCGCCGGCACAGTGGTCCATGAACTTCTCCGGCGCGGAAGCATGGAGATGCCGCCTGCGCCTATTTTGCGGCGCCTGCTGGCCCACGCGGGAGTGATTCCCGGCGAGATCGGAATTACGCTGGAACACGTCACCCAGGCGCTCGCGCGCATGCAAAGCAGTTCTCGCGCGCGCTGGATTCTTTCCGATCATCGCGACGCTCGATCGGAATATGCGATCAGCGGGGTCGAGGGAGGAGAAATTGTGCGAGGCAAAGTCGACCGCACTTTTGTCGACGCGACCGGTGTCCGCTGGATTATCGATTTCAAGACCAGCGAACACAAAGGGGGATCGCTCGATGAGTTCCTCGATGAGCAGCAGCGGCGCTATGGCGATCAGTTGGGCCGCTATGCCCGCCTGCTCACTCCGCTGGGCCAACCGGTGCGCGTGGGTTTGTATTTCCCTCTGCTCGATGAATGGCGCGAGTGGACAGTCTAATTCAGGCCCGGGGAGAAGCCGGCAAGACTGCCGGCTCAGCAGGCCTGGCGGCCCGCGCCACGTCGCCAGCCGCGGCGACGACGCCGAGCCACGCGAAGAAGAACGCCGCGAGAGCAGGCCTTTGCTGAAATGGATAGTCGATCAGGCAGTGGAGAAACACGGCGACGATTCCCAGCCCCCAGATGACGCGCGCGGCAGGCCGTAGCACCCAGATGGCGATCGCCAGCATGATGGCGAATAACGGCACGCCGCCTTCTGCCGCCCACTGAATCCAATCATTGTGGGCCTGATTCACAAATTGGCCATCGTCGTAAAGTGCGTAGTGCGGATAGGCCACCGACCAGGTGCCGAGTCCGAAACCGGTCCAGGGGCGGTCGCGGAACATGGCGACGGAGGAGCGCACCAGGTTGGCACGAACCGCATAGGGATTGGATTCCCGCAGCCGCATCCAGATCGCCTGCCAGCCCGCGATCGCGACGGCGAGCGCGATCGCCGCAAAGCTCCCTGCGACCACGCGCAGAAACGCCGCGCCCGGAATGAGTCTCTTCGCATAGGCGAACGCGGGGATCAGAAGAATTTCCGCGAGGCAAAGGAAGGTTCCGGTACGCGACCCGGCAACCACCACCGAAGCAAAGAGGAGCACGGCGATCGCCGCGTACCCGAGAGCGCGACGGCGGTCCAGAATGGCGCGAAAAATCGCGAGCGGCAGAATCGCTTCGATGAATGCGGCGTATTGGTTGTGGTAGACAAACGGCCCGAAGGTCAGCACGTCTTGCTCCACGGGGAACATCCAGAATGCGTATCCAGCGCGCGAGGTCAGCGCCGTGAAAATCGCAAGGACGGCGAGGCCCGCGGCGAACCAGAGGAATGTTCGCAGGAAACGTTCTCTTCGGTGTGCGTCGCGAGCTTCCTCAATCGCGAGTGAAAAAGCGGCGAGGTTGATCACCCCATCGAGCACGGCCTGCTGCGTGTTGAGCGCCTGGACCGACCATCCTGCGGCGGCTTGGATCGCTCCCCACAGCGCGATTGCCGCAAGCAGAACTCCCACGGGATGCACTACGGGAAGACGCCGCTGAATTATGCGCGCGATCGCCAGGGCGCAAATCGCGACCTGGAACGCGCTGAGCGCCCAGCGTCCCGGAACCCATAGCGTGAGAATGCCGAAGATGAGGATGGCGGCCAGCATAAAGCGGGCGCTTTCAGTAGGCCCCGCGCGCCAAAATCACAGCCGAGAAGGTCCGCGCCAGTATATAGAGGTCCAGCCAGGGCGACCAGTTTCGGATATAGAAAGTGTCAAGTGCCTGATGCAAATCCAGATCCGCGTCGCCGCGGGCGGAGACTTGCCACAATCCGGTCAGCCCCGGGAGGACGCGCGTGCGAAGCGAACGGAACTCGCTGGTGAATTGGCGCAAGTGATAATCGGGCAGGGGCCGCGGACCCACCAGGCTCATTTCACCCTTCAAGACGCTCCAAAGCTGCGGCAATTCATCCAAACTCGTCCTGCGAAGGAGAGTTCCGATTACGGGAAGCACCCGGGGGTCGCGACGCAGCTTGAAGTGCCGCTGCCAATGGGCACGGTCCTCGGGATGTGTCTGGAACCAATCTTGCAGGATGCGATCGCCGTCGGCGTACATCGTGCGGAGCTTCCACACGGCGATGGGCTTTCCGTCAAAGCCTTCGCGCACCTGGCGATAGAAGACAGGGCCGCGGCTCACCAGCTTTACCCACAGCGCAGCCAAAACGATGGCCGGCGCGGTCGCTATGAACAAAGGTAGCGCGATGACGCGGTCCATCAGCAGTTTCAGCGTGTGATTGCGCTGAATCATCAGGTTCCTTTTGATCTCCAGCCCGAGGCATCCGCCGAGGTCGCGCGCGGTGACCCACATGCTCGCCGCACCCGCTAAATCCGGAATCACGATCACGCGGGGGAAGTTCAGCTCGGCGAGCAGCGCGGCGGCGTCCTCTTTCGCGAGATCGGCCAGGGCGATCACGGCCGCTTCGGCGTGCTGCTGAAGATCGGAGGCCAGGCCCAGCGGCCCGATCACGGGCACGCCTTCGGTCATGCGATTCCACGACTCCGGACGGTTATCCAGGTACGCCACCGGATTCAGACCGAGCTGAGGTTCGGCCCGCAAGGTTTTGGCGATGGCGGAACCGGCGGGCCCGGCCCCCAGAATGACGACGGGAATGCCCCAGCGGCCTCTTCGGACCAGCCAGCTTCGCATGGCTGATTCGACCAACGGAGGCAGGATCAAGGCGAATCCGAAGGTTGCGAGCAGGACGCCTCGCGAGAAGACGCCTCGCGCCACGATGTTGTCCCAGGCGACCAGGCCGCCGAAGACGGCGATGGTGGCGAGCATGCGACGCCGCAGGCGCTCCACCGGTCCGAGCATGTAGCCGGGATAGAGACCGATTTGATAGTGGATCACGGGCAGCAACAAGATCCCTACCGCGACCCCGAAGTATTGATGAAGTCCGATGTCCGCCGACAGCCATGGCGCCACCAGGCGGCGGACGCCGAGCCCGAGAAGAAACGCCAGCTCGACTGCCGTGACGTCGGTGGCAAACATCGTCCCCGGCGTCCAGGCAGACGACGCAGGGGCGAAGACACGGTGGTCGAGACTAGGCCTGGCGGCGGTGCTCATTGCTGATTTCGGAAGCCGCGACGGGACGCGGCAGGACAGGGTCAGTACGCTTGCAAACGCGGTGATAAACCTCGGCGGTCGAGTCAACCATCGCGTCGACGGTGAACCGAGCGGCTCGCAGACGCGCGGGCGCGGCCATGGACAAGCGAAGCTCATGATTCTCGACGACACGCTGAAGGAGATGCGCGAAAACGTCGGGGTTCCACGGCTCGCAGATGTAACCGGTGACTCCATCCTCCACGAGGTCGTCGGCCCCGCCCACGCGCGTCGTGACCACCGGCACGCCGCTTGAGATGGCTTCGAGGAAGACATAGGCGAAGGCTTCGAAGGTAGAAGTGTGGGCCAAAATATCCATCGCCGCAATGTGAGATGGACCGTCCACTTCGCCAGTGAATGTGACGTGGTCAGCGATGTTAAGCTTATCCGCTTGCTGTCGGACTAAACCTTCGAGCGGGCCCCAGCCGGTTATAAAAAGGCGCACTGGAGCCGCAGTGCATTGTTTCATCAACGCGAAAGCTTCGAGAATTCTTCCAGGTGCCTTGTATTCAGTCAGGCGCCCCACCCAGCCTATGCAGGTCGTCTCCGGAGAGAGGTCGTACTCAGCACGGATTGCCTCCCTCCTTACACTACGCGGATCAACGCCGTTCGGAATCGTGACCAATTGTTTCGCCGGTATTCCGGTGGCGAGTGCACAGCGACGCTCGGCCGTGGAGACCACGATCACGGAACTACATAATCGGCTGAGCACCAACTCGAGAAGACAAACGGCGCGACGGCGATGACCCCGCAGGGCCGGATCGAGCGTCATGAGGCCGTGCGGCGTGTAAAGCAGCCGCGCGCCGCCTCGATTGATGAGCAAACGAGCAAGAAATCCGGCCTTCGTGGAGTGCGCGTGAATGATATCGAACGGTCCGTTACGCTGAACGTAGAGCGACAACGATAAGAAGCAGCGGATGTCAGAAAGGCCCAATTCGCGTTTCATCGGGACCAAGTGAGTATGGAATCCCGGCATACCGGCACACAAGGCGGCCGCGCCGGCCGTGAACGCGCGATCGGCACGGATCGGCGAGTACACGAGGTGGACTTGGTTTCCACGCGCCAAGAGCCCTTCGGCTAAATCCAGGACGTGCCGGCCGCTTCCGCCCAATGCTGCTTCGACAATCAGCAGGATCTTCATGACGCCGATGTATTCGCTAAGCTCAGCCCGGCTTTCGGAACTTGCGCGCGAGCCGTCTTCCTTGCGGACTGGCGCAGCAAGAACGCGATGACGCCTAGCATGACCGGCAAAATTTGCAATTTGAAACGCGCCGCGGTCCCCAGATCCTTATACGCCACTATGCTGTAGGCAAGACCCCACGTTATAAGGAGTGCCACGGCCCAGAGGAAAAGGGGATTCCGAAAATGTCGTAGCCTTACTCGGAGGAGCGCCCAAAGACTTAGCAGGAGTAGTCCAAGGTTTTCGAACCCCGCGAACCATCCGAATGCGGTGGGCACATCTCCAGGAAGCGGACGAAAGAAAGCAATAAAAACGCTCTGGGGCGTAAACAACATCAAGTCCCAGGTGGAATTGAGTTCCACGTCTAGCTTCAAGGAGGAGTTTGCGCGATCCCAACCGCCAGTCAACGTTTGGGTTGCCTCCAGCAGATCCGCAGCCCGATCCAATCGGAGGCGTTCCGCTGCAGCGGGAGCGAGAACAGCCAAAGTAATGCCAACGAGCAGGACGGCCGCGAGTCGTTTCGCCGGCGATTGAATGCGTAATCCCAAAATCAAGAGGCACGGCAGAATGAGGATCGGACCCATCCAAATGCGAATGGCGCTCGCGGCTCCGGCGCCCACGAGAACCGCCAGGAGACTGGTGTTCTTCCGGAGAACGACGAAATTCACCACGCCCCACGCGTTCAGTCCGATCGCGGCCAAAATCAGCGGATCTTTGCCCAGAATCGTCGACCAAAAAAGAATACTGGGATAGAGGAGAAGCCCCCAAAACATCCAAGGCGCCGCACGATCGAGAAGCAATTCCGCCGCCAAGTAGCACAAATACACGCCCACGAGTCCCCACATCGCAAAGGAAAGCTTCATGGCGTGATATGAGTCAGGGCCGACGGCAAGGTGAAGCGCACCGAGCCAAGTGATCAGATCGGCACCACCCTGAGATAGACGCGGCGTTAGTTCCGCCAGACCGAAATGGGCTCGTTGAAAATATGTCCAGCAGTCGGCGCCTGGGTAATATTCTTCGTAAGGCAACATCAATACAAGCGCAACGAAGCATTTGACCATCCAGCCGGCCGCCAGCAACTTCTTGTGGGCCCAGCGAATCGGACACACGAGGATCAGTACGAGTAGAATGCATGCCCATGCGACGCCCCAGGCATAGTCGCGCACAACATCATCGGTCGGAACATTGACGCCCGAACTCTCGATGAAATGCTGCACTCCCGATTGGGACAGGACACAACCCAAAGCGATTCCCGCTATCGCAATCGCGATCCAAATGAATAAGGCAATCCGGCTCATGAAGAGACCGCCAAGACCTGTTCGTAAAGGCGCGCGTACCGTTGATGGACGGAATCCAGCGAATACCGTTCCGTCACATGGCGACGGGCGTCTTCGCCCATTTGGCCGATTGAACCCGGATCTAAGTGGGTCAATGCGTTCATTGCATCCGCCAAAGAGCGGGCGTCGCCCGGCGGCACCAGGAGCCCTGTCCTGCCATGGACGACCGCCTCGGACGTCATGCCGACGCGTGTCGCGACTACGGGCTTCCCAACCGCGGCCGCCTCCAAAACCACCAAAGGCCCGCCTTCCCTCGCAGAACACATCACGAACGCATCACAAGCATTCATCAGTTCCGGCACGTCCTCGCGCAACCCAAGGAGCGAAACCGCCCCGCCAAGAGAGAATTGCTTGATGAGTTGTTCGATTTCCCCCCGGCAACGGCCTTCACCGGCGATCGCAAGCCGCGTGGATGGCGACTGCGCGTGAACGCTGCGGAAAGCGTGAATCAGAGTGGGATAGTCTTTTACCAATTCAAGGCGACCAACCGCGAGCCACACGAAAGAATCCCGCCATGGAAGCGCCGCACGAGCGCGGTCGCGCTGCTCCGCGCAGGGCTGAAATCGATTCATGTCGACGCCATTCCCGATCACTTCGATGCGATGGGAGGGCACGATGTTATCGCGGATATATCGCTGCCTGACACGTTCGGAGACGGCGGTCGTACGGCGACACGCCGCATCCGTGATGCGGTAAATTCGTTCGCGCAGCCAACCCGAGGATTTTCGATCTGAGCACTCAATTTCGTTGTGAATCGTGCAAATCGCCGTCGTTCCCAACAGCACCTGGGCCATGCGGGCCAAGATGCTCGCGTGAAACATGTGGCCGTGGATAATATCCGGGCGGAATGCGCGGACGAACGCGAGAAAGCGGACGACGCCTCGAATGTTAAGGCGGCCAGCCGTCATTTCGAGCGGCATTACTTCGATTCCGGCATTTTCCAAATCCCGCACAAACGCAGTGGGCGGCAACATAGACACGACGCTCACGACAGCTCCACGGTCGCGCATGGCTTTGGCGAGTTGCACGACTACGGTGTCTGCCCCGCCGCGCGCGAGACTGGGCGTCAACAACAAAATCCTTTGCGCCTGCAATGAAGGAGTCAAGTTATGGTCGCCGCGTCAGAAGTGAAACCGCGGTTGGATGAATAGCAAACTCACTCGGGCGGGGGAGTTCGAAGTGTTTGAGGCCGAATCTTACAGCTCCTGACGTTCCAGCCTTGCGAATAAGACTTTGCATGCGATAAAAGGCGTAGATCGCGGGTCGAAGCCCGGAATGCCACGCTTCCTTGCAGTAGCGCGCGCGGAACCATTCCTCGTCTTGGGAATGCCGGTTTTGATGGAGATAGGACTTGCTCGATGGATGGTGTCTGAAACAGGAGAGAATCTGTGTCGTTTTGTCAAACCGGCGCCGCCGCGCCATCCGGAAAAACAGATCCCTGTCCATCTGAAAAAACAATTCCGGGTTAACTCCTCCGACCGCTTCGTAGGCAGATCTGCGCCAAAACGTGGATGGCTGAAACACGCCGTCCTGACCGTACCACTTCAACCTTCGCCACGTCGTGGCCACGCCTTCCGTATAAGTCCAAAAGCCGTCGACATGCAGATCTCCGTTTTCGTCGATGACCACGCCCCCGCCGTTGAGCACTTCGGATTCCGGATGATTCGCGAAGAACGTTCCGACGGCCAGAAGGGCTCCCGGCATGTAGACGTCATCGGAGTTTAACCAACAGAGGATATCGCCCGTTGCCCGTTCGAATCCCTTCTTCAGCGCATGCGCCTGTCCCCGATCGGGCTCAGAGCACCAATAAGCCAGCCGCGACTCGTTGGCTTGGATGATTTCTCTTGAGCTATCCGAGCTCCCTCCGTCGATGATAATGTACTCCAGATCGGGATAGCCCTGACCGAGCACCGAGGCGATCGTTTGTGCCAGAAACTTGGCCTGGTTAAAGCTCGGCGTAACTACTGTGATTCGCGGCAAAGTCACGAGGCACCCTGCCCGCTTTCCGCGCGCGCTTTGTAATAACTGTTGTAGCGGCTGTAATACGAGTAGTAGTATTTCGAGCTCACCTCTTTGTGAACCTCGTTCAGCACGACGCCGAGGAGGTTCGCTCGCAAGCGGGCGAGGGTCTGCACCACCGATGCTAAAGCCGTGCGGCTGGTATCGCCGGCGCGGGCGACGATGATGACGCCGTCGACGATGCTCGCCATCTGGAGAGGCTCGGCGAAACCCAGGAGGGGCGGCGCGTCCAGCACGACGAGATCGTACTCGCGCGTCGCTTCGTCGATCAACTCCGCGAGGCCCGTGCCGATCAGATCCGACGCACGGCGCGTGGAGGGACCAGCGGGAAGAATGTCGAGGCCGAGCGGCTCGGGCAGACGCACAATGGCGTCGCGCCAAAAGATCTGCTGCAACAGGACGTTCGATAATCCCACGCTGTTGGGCACCTGATAGAGGCGATGCACGCTGGGGCGGCGGAGATCGCCATCGATCAGCAGCGTCTTCTTGCCTTGCTCGGCGTGGGTCGCGGCGAGGTGCGCGGCGACGGTCGATTTGCCTTCCGAAGGCGACGCGCTGGTCATGAGAACGCTGCGCAGACGGCGGTCGAAATCCGTCAGCAGGATGGAATTGCGCAGCGTGCGGATGGCCTCCTCATAGGTGGAGAGAGACTGATAGCCGCGGCCATGCGCGCTTTCCTTGACGTGCATGGTGGCCATGGTGGGACCGGCCAGGGCGGGAGTCGCGCGACGCCGCCAGTCCTTCACGGCGGGCAGAGAGCCGATGACCACGGTGCTCATCAGGCGCGCCACCTGATCGGGATCGCGCACGGTGTTGTCGAGCACATCGCTGGTGACCGCGAGGCCGACGGCCAGCAAGGCCGCGAGCAGAAACGCCAGCAGCGCGTTCAGCCAGATTTTCGGGAAGACGGGCTTCAGTCCGGGACGCGCGAGGTCGGCCACGCGGATCGAGCTGTTCTGGAAGCTCGCGTTGATGCCGGCTTCCTTGATCTTGCGCACCAGCTCCTCGTAGAGTCCTTTGTCGCTCTCGGCTTCGTGCTTCAGCGTTTGATATTCAAACGAGCGCGAGTTCAAGCCGTCGAATTCCGCCTTGGTTTCCTTGACGGCCGTTTCGAGCATCCCCTCGCGGTTGCGCGATTCGTCGAACTCCTCGCGTGCGCGATTGACGACGTTGAGGCGAGCCTGCTCGATTTGCGCCTCGATTTCGGTGACGCGCACCTGCGCCTTGCGGTATTCGGGGTGATTCGCGCCGTAGTGACTCTTCACTTCCGCGAATTTTTCGTTGGCTTCGTTGAGCGATTCTCCCAATTTCTTGAGCGCGTCGCCCTGGACGGAGACCTGCGCGGCGGCCAGCGAATCGTCATTCACGGCTTCGTAGGCGGCTTGTTTGCGGACGCGATCGCCCTGCGCGGTGGTGTATTCGTTATTCAACTGCAGGAGACGGGCGGAGATGATATTCGTCTTTTCGTCGGGGTTGACCACGCCGAGTTCGCGCTCGAATTTCAGGAGCGCCTGGCTGGACGTTTCCATCTTGGCCTTGAGCTCCTCGAGCTGGCGCTCCATGAATTCGCTGAGCCTCGCGGTTGCCTTGTAGCGGATGGTGTAGGAGTGGAGCAGATAGCTTTGCGCGATGGCGTTGGCGACGTCGGCCGCGAGCTGCCGGTTCGCCGAGCGGTAGCTGATCTGCAGGATGTAAGTATTCGGCGGGCGCGTCACGCGCAGAGGCTTCAGGATGATGGGCGCTTCCAGGCTGGCCGGGCTGTCGTCGCCGGATTTTTCAAACGCGTCCTTCTCGACCTCGCGGAGATGATAACGATCCACCACCGGCCGCAGGACGGAATCGGACTGGATGAGTTTGATCTGCGTCGCCAGATATTGATCGGCGTCGTTGTTGACGGCCTGCGTCGCGTCCTGGCCGAGAACGCCGGTAGGCATGCGGCGATCGACGTCGATGGTGACGGTCGATTCGTAAATGGGCGTCAGCCGCAGCGAGACGATCAAGGTCGCGATCACGGCGAAAGCCACGAAGCCGAGCATGCGCCAGCCGTGACGCCGCAAGATCCACAAATAGTGCGAAAGCGGAACCGCCGCGGCCGACGGCTCGTATTCCGCGTCGATAATCGCCGGAATGGTCCGGATCGGTTCCGGAATCGCCGGCAGACTGGATTCAAAACGTTGCAGTGGTTTCATGCTTTAATGCCAGATCAAGACGCCCGAGGCGGTGGACGTGCCAAAGTTGGTCAAGCGGTCGATCGCGTTCATGGTGACGCGGCGGCCCTTGTTGTCGGGAATATAGAGAACATCGCCGGCTTCGAGGGTCACGTCGGTGGTCTTGCGCTCCATGATTTTCGCGAGCTCGACGGGGATCTCCTGGCGGGTTCCGGTGGCGTCGCGCCGGTACACGTAGGCCTGCTTCGAGGCGTAGGGCGCCAGTCCTTCGCTGAGAGCGACGGCTTTCAGCACGGACTGCCCTTCCTGGTCGCGCACGGCGAATGCGCCGGGCTTGTGAACATTGCCGACCACGAAAATCTTGCCGGCTTCCGGTACGCGAATTTCTTCGCCGCCATGGAGAACGAAATTGACGGCGGGATCGGCCTCCTGCAAGAGCTTCTGCACGGGAATCCGTTCCGTGATCGCCCGCATGAGTCAGAAGAACCTCCGTGCCCGCGTCGAGCGTCAGCCCTTCGGCGCGCGCCAATGCGTCGAGGACGGTGACGGTTCCCACCGCCTGAAACGTCAGCGGCTTATGCACCGCTCCGACGACCGCGACGGGACGGCTGTGGTATTCGACGACGGTGATCTTGACGATGGGGTCCACCAGGATTTCGCCGTCGATCAGCGCCTGGGCGACGCGGCGCTCCAATTCCACGGGGAGCAGTCCCGCAGCGGGTATGCCTTCCTTCAACAGCGGAAGGCGGATGGTTCCATCGGGGTCGACACGCACGGTGCGCGTAAACTCCGGGGCGTCGTACACGGAGATGGCGATCAGATCGTCGGCGCCCAGCATCTGGAAGGGAAGATTTTCGCGCCCGGCGTCTTCCATGAGCGATGGACGCATCTGCGCCCACATACACATGGACGAGCACGCGGGCAGCGCAAGCAGAAAGATCCATTTGTACATCAGTCTTTCTCCATGAGCTCAGCCAAATATTCGACCTTGCTCTTCAATTCGGAAATCTCGGCGTGCAGGCCGTGATTCTCCAGCGCGCCGAATAATTTCGCCCGCGCGAACTCCGAAAGGCTGCGCGCGCCGCCGCCGGTGGAGGCAACCCGGAGCGTCGCGTATTCGTCCTCGGTCAGCCGGAAGATGAGGGTGCGGTTTCTAGGTTTAATGACTGCCATGGTTTTCTAAAAGAGCTTGCTGAAAAAGGGGACAGACCGCTCTGTCCACTCCCACGCTGGCCCATAAAATCAGAACGTTACGCGAGGGGACAGAGTAGTCTGTCCCCTTTTGCAACATCCTTCTAGTCCCTTGTTAGTTTTTCCGCAATCTGCCGAACGGCGCGATTCAGCTCGTCGAGTTTTCGTTCCATCTGTCCCAGCGTCGGTTCTCCGGAGGCGCGCAAAACGTTGGCCCGCGCGAAATCGGAAAGGCTGCGAGCGCCTCCCGCCGAGCTGGCGGACTTCACGCGGTTGTACTCGTCCTGGGTCAGACGGAAAATGACCGCTCTAGTGCGCGGTTTGGAGTCGGCCATGAGGAATCCGCTCGGGAGCGAGACTTTCGGCATCCACTTCCACCGCGACGGCGCAATTCAGCGCCTCCACGCTCACCACGACGCGCCAGGCATCGCGGGCGCGGACAATCACACCGCTTAAACCTTGGAGCGCGCCGCATTCGATGCGCACGCGTTCGCCGACGCGGACGCACGGCCACAACGCCAGCTCTCGGCGCGACGAAATCAGCGTGCGGATGTTGGATATTTCTTCGTCCTCCACCGGCAGCGGAGTTTTTCCGGAACCGGCGATGGAGACAATGCCCGGCGAATTGAGAATGCGCAGGCGATCGGCGGCATCAAAGCGGCAGAACAGATAACCGGGGAACAAGACGGATTCCAGTTCCTTGATCCGATCGGACCACCGCCGCCTTACGCGCTGAACCGGCAAATAGGCTTCAAATCCTTGATTTCGGAGTCCTTTTTCCGCCGAGTGCTCATGATTCGGACGCACCGTGACGGCGAACCAGGGAGGCTGATTGAACATTGGCAGTTTGGCTCGACTGAAGGATTTCGGGCAGAGCTATCGCTACGTTTGTCCCAAACGGGGGAGGAACTAGGACTTCAAATCAGGGGGGAGTAGGACTAGTGTAGACGTTCTGTACACGGAGTCAAGAGTTTTGTGGCGGTCTCTTTGAAGTCGCTGAAATTGAACGTTAGCGAGTCGCCGAATCGGGCGGGCGGATTATATATGTAGAATATGCAGACCGATTATTGCTGAGCTCGGGCGTCGAACGCCGCTTGCATCTCTGACAAAATGGCCCGCGAAGCAGCGCACGGATCGGAGGCATCGGTAATCGGACGTCCAATTACAAGGTAATCGGCCCCCGCCATGATTGCCTGCGTGGGTGTGGTCTTTCGTTTTTGATCGTCTTCAGGATAGCCGTCGGGCCGGATGCCCGGAGTGACGACCAACAGGGATTTTCCGAGCTGATCGGAAAGTTCCCGGATCGCCTTCGCTTCCTGGCCCGAAGCGATGACGCCGTCGCAGCCGGCCTGCAAGGCTTTCTTGGCGCGATACAGCACAAGTTCCTGCACCGTCTGATTTGTGTAGCCTAACTCGTCGAGGTCGGCCTTATCGTGAGAGGTAAGAACCGTGACGATGAAGATCTTGAGGTCGCTGGAGCCCCGGCCTTTCATGGCTCCGCGGATGCATTCGCTGGTTCCGTGGACGGTCAGAAACGAAACGCCGAGGTCCACGGCTCGCGAAACAGCCTTGGTGAGCGTGGCGGCGATGTCGTAATACTTGTAGTCGAGAAAAACCTTTTTCTTGCGCTGAATCAGATCGCGGATCAACTTCTCGATCCCTGGCGCGAGCTGAAGGGTCAATCCGATCTTGAAGAATTCGACGACGCCGTCGAGCGCGTCGGCCATGGCCCGCGCCTGTTCGGCGCTTTCCAGGTCGAGTGCGACGATCAGGCGTTCTTTGGCTTCGATTCTCGTAGAGGCAGGGGCGTTCATAGCGGCGGGAAGCTAAGATCCATACTAGCAAAAGCGTTCGCCAATCCGAAGCAAACAGCTCGCGAGTCCTGAAGAAAAATTGCTCCATGCGCCGGGTCGGGCGATCTTTCCAAGCGATCTCAGGCCAATCCGACGACTGCCGACTGGGCGGCCTGAGATGCCCCCGCAGGCCGAGGGCCTGCCCCACAAGCTATTTGAGCGTTTTCACGCTGTCAGGTATTGCCTGATTGCAAGCCATGGTCTCGGTGACGCCGCCAGCAAGTTCTCCACAGGCGTTGGTGGTCGCCGTGCGAATCGCGAATTCCCGAGTGGTCGCAGAAGCGGTTTTGCAAGAGGTCTGCCCTTTGAACGTGATGCACACCTGCACTTTGTTCTGGGAAAGATTCATGGTGGAGTAAACAATCACAGCTAGAAAAACGACGACAAAGGCGATTCCGATCCACACCGGTTTCTTATTCATAAGACGTGAAAAAGGGGACAGACCGCTCTGTCCACCGCTCAAGAAGGTCCTGCGCGGCTCGGTTCTGACGTGAGGGGACAGAGTAGTCTGTCCCCTTTTTCGTTTTCCATACCGGTTTTTTGTTCATAAATGCAGATCAGTGGCCGGCGGCGACGCTCTCCCGAAAGAACGAGCCCATCTCCCGAAATTTGCGATACCGCTCGTCCATCAGCGCTCTGGGCGACGAGCCGGAAAGCTCCGCAAGACTCTGACGCAGGGCGGTGCGTACCGCATCGGCCGCGGCATCGGCGTCGGTGTGCGCTCCCTCGCCGGGCTCCGGAATGATGGCGTCCACCAAACCAAGCTGAAGCATGTCTTGAGCGGTCATCTTCAGCGCCGCGGCCGCTTCCGGCGCGCGCCCGGAATCGCGATAAATGATCGCGGCGCAGCTTTCCGGCGAAATCACGCTGTAGACGGCATTCTCCAGCATGAAGATGCGGTTGCCGACGGCCAGGCCCAACGCGCCTCCGCTGCCGCCTTCCCCGATCACAATCACAATGACGGGCACGCCCAGTCGCGACATTTCGCGCAAATTGAAGGCGATCGCCTCGGCCTGGCCGCGCTCCTCGGCGTCGATGCCGGGGTAGGCTCCGGGAGTGTCGACCAGAGTGAGGATGGGCCGCGAAAATTTCGCCGCCAGTTCCATCAGCCGCAGGGCCTTGCGATAGCCTTCGGGACGCGGCATGCCCCAGTTGCGCAGGACTTTTTGCTTGGTATCGCGGCCTTTCTGCTGGCCGATCACCATCAGAGGGCGATCATCGAAACGGGCCATGCCTCCGACGATGGCGCGATCATCGGCGTAACGGCGGTCTCCGTGCAATTCGTGGAATTCCGGGAACAGGCGCTGAATATAGTCGAGAGCGTGCGGGCGCTTGGGATGCCGCGCCAATAGGACGCGATCCCAACTGGGGTTGCTGGGGACATTCGCTGATGAATTTGGAATGGGCGTGTCAGCCATGCGACCGGCCCGGTTTAGCCCCCCAGAACTTCCATCGCCTCAGGTCCGCAGATGCGAGCCACTTCGGCGCGGAATTCCTTATCCGGACAAACCTTGGCCGTAACATCCAGGATAACCGAGAAGTCGCGAGGCTTCTCCAGCCTCAGGCGGACCTCGGTTTCACCCGGCTTGCTGCGGAACAAGTTTTCGAGCGCCGAGGCGCGGTCGGCGCCGCCCGATCCGTTCATCGGAACACGAATCGAAATCAACGACGGCCGGTTCACGCGCGCGACATCCAGCGGCACGATATCCTGCACCGATATTTTCGGCGGGGCGTTTTCCTCAGGCAGGACCAGCCCGCGGACGAACACGGCTTTATCCTCCACCAGGAGCGTGTTCAGGCGCTCGTATTGCGTGGAGAACACCATGGCTTCGATCGAGCCTTCCAGATCCTCTATCTGAAAGGACGCCCACGGCTTGCCGTCCTTTGTGCGGCGGCGCGCAACGGCCACCAGAACTCCGCACAAGGCGACCTCGGTATTTTTGGCGAGGCCTTCGAGCTGCCCGGTGGTATGCGACGCGAGCTCCGAGACCTTGGCCATGTATTGATCGAGCGGATGGCCGGTCACGTAGAAACCGAGCATTTCTTTTTCGCCGGTAAGCTTGTCCTGAGGGGTCCAATCCGGGACGTTGGGGAGCGTGTGATGCGCCGAGGGAGCTTCCTCGATCAGCGCCGCGAACAAGCCGGACTGGCCGCTTTCCCGATCCCGCGAGGCGCGCATTCCGTTCTCCATGGCGCTATCGATCGCGGCGGTCAACTGCGCCCGCGTGCCGCTCAGCGAATCCATCGCGCCGGCGCGAATGAAACTTTCAATCATGCGGCGATTCACGGCGCCCAGGTCGACGCGCTCGCAGAAATCGTAGAGGGAGGTGAACGGTCCGGCCTTGCTTGCCTGGAGAGCCGCGACGATCGACTCCACGGCGTTCGCGCCGACGTTCTTGATCGCACCGAGCCCGAATCGGATGCTATCGCCATCGGGCGTGAAATCGAACGCCGAGGAATTCACGTCCGGCGGCAGCACACGAATGCTCATTTCGCGGCATTCGTTGATGTACTTCACCACCTTGGCCGTGTTGCCAGTTTCCGAGGTCAGCAGCGCCGCCATGAACTCCGTGGGAAAGTGCGCCTTTAAGTACGCGGTGACGTAAGCCAGATACGCGTAAGCCGCCGAATGTGACTTATTAAAGCCGTATCCGGCGAACTTTTCCATCTGATCGAAGATCTTTTCGGCTTTGCGCGGCGCATGTCCGTTAGCCTTGGCTCCGGCGACGAACTTCTCGCGCTGCTTGGCCATCTCCTCGATCTTTTTCTTGCCCATCGCGCGGCGCAACAGATCGGCTTCCCCCAGCGAGTACCCGGCGATGCGATTGGAGATCTGCATCACCTGTTCCTGGTACACCATTACGCCGAAGGTTTCCTGCAGGATCTCCTTCATCTCCGGCAGATCGTAAACCACTTCCTTGCGCCCGTGTTTGCGATCGACGAAGTCGTCGATCATATCCATGGGTCCCGGCCGGTACAGCGCGTTCAATGCGATCAGATCCTCGATACGATCGGGCTGATAGCGCCGCAGGACGTCCCGCATGCCACCGGATTCGAACTGGAAGACGCCGCTGGTATAGGCTTTGCAAAAAATCGATTCGAAGGTTTTCTTGTCTTCGAGGGGAACGTCCTCAATGCGCAGTTTCACACCGCGATGTTTTTCGATCAGCTTCAACGCGTCGGAGATGATGGTCAGGGTGGTCAGCCCCAGAAAATCCATCTTGAGCAGGCCCAACTTTTCCAGGCCCACCATGTCGTACTGGGTGACAATTTCGTCTTTGTTCGTCTTGTAGAGCGGGTACCAGCTCGCGGAGAGGAGCCGGAGAAATCACCACGCCCGCCGCGTGCACGCTGGCGTTGCGCGCCATGCCTTCCAGGCGCTGGGCGATTTCGAGAACTTCCTTTACCTTGGGCTCCTTGCGCGCCAGTTCATCAAGCTGCGGCTCCATCTGCCGGGCTTGTTTCAGCTTGATGTTCAGAGGCATCGACGGGATGAGCTTGGTGATGCGGTCCACGTCGGCGAAGCTCATATCAAGCACGCGCCCCACGTCCTTGATGGCCGCGCGCGCGGCGAGCGTGCCGAAGGTGATGATCTGGGCGACCTGTTCGCGCCCGAATTTTTCGGTGACGTATTGAATTACTTCGCCGCGCCCGCGCGTGCAAAAATCGATATCGATATCAGGCATCGAAATGCGCTCGGGATTGAGGAACCGCTCGAAGAGCAGCCCGTAAGCAAGCGGATCGATATCGGTGATTTCCATCGCGTAGCTGACCAGGCTCCCGGCGGCGGAACCGCGTCCCGGACCCACCGGAATCCCGCGCTGCTTCGCGAATCGAATGAAATCCCACACGATCAGGAAATAGCCCGAGAATTTCATCTGCTGGATGGTTTTGATCTCGCGATCCAGCCGCTCGGCGTACTCGGCCAGATCGTTGCGCAGGCGGCCCTCGGCGGCCAGTGCTTCCAAACGCATGCGGCGCTTCTCGAATCCCTGGCGCGCCACGTATTCGAAATAGCTATCGGCGGTGTGCTCGGGAGGAATGGGAAATTTCGGGAACGGCTCGGATACTTGTTCGAGCTTGAGCTGGCAGCGTTGGGCGATGTCGTACGCCCGGTCGACGGCGTGTTCCACTTCGCCGAACAGCGCCATCATTTCCCCGCGCGTCTTGAGGTAGAAGGCTTCCTGCTCGAACCGCATCCGGTTCAAGTCGGACATGGTCTTGCCCGTCTGAATGCACAGCATGACTTCATGAGCCCGGGCGTCGGACTTGCGCAGATAATGCGAATCGTTGGTGGTCACGAGGGGAATGCCCGTGTCGGACGCCAGACGATGCACTAGAGGCATCACTTTGCCGTCGGGTTCCAGGCCGTGATCCTGCAACTCCAGAAAGAAATTCTTCGCGCCGAACAGATCCGTGTATTCGTAGGCGATGCGGCGCGCATCTTCGTAACGATCCTGCAGCAGTGTTTCGTTGACATCGCCGCGCAGACACGCCGAGAGCGCAATCAGACCCTTGGAGTGGCGCGAAAGGAGGTCCTTATCGATGCGGGGCTTGTAATAGAAGCCTTCCAGATACCCGGTGGACACCAACTGGATCAGGTTGCGATAACCTTCCTGGTTTTCGCACAACAGAACGAGGTGGTTATAGCGGTTCGAATCGCTTTTGTTCTTGTGGCCCTGCTGCGCGACGTACACCTCGCAGCCGATCACCGGATGGATGCCGTGCAGTTTGGCTTGGTTGTAGAACTCAACAGCGCCGAAAAGATTGCCGTGATCCGTCATGGCCACGGAGGGCATTTTCTGCTCCTCCGCAATCTGCATGAGCTGCGAAATTTCACACGCCCCATCGAGCAGGGAGTAATCGGTATGGCAATGAAGATGAACGAACGGGTTCGGCATACGTCACTACTCAGCGCGCACAACGACCGGCTTCGCCGCCTGTGCATTCACGGCCGGGGGAGAATTTCAGTATAGCGGGCGCAGCGGGAGAGCGAGAGTCAACTCCCAGTGCCCCGGCCTCCCGGTGGGGATCGACAAAATAGTCGGCGGGCCCACGGTGGATGAGACGGACAAGAAGAATACGCTTGCCAAGCGCACCGGCTGCACGAAGAGCTTCTACGCCCGCGAGCTCATCGAGGGCAATCTCGAGGATCTCGAAGACCGCTATCTCGCAGAGGCCGCCTGGAAAAACACCGCCTGCCGCTGACGAGCCGCCAGGTCCGCAAAAGGCTTGGCCTGAAACGATGATTTGGCCTGTTGTACACTGAAGGTGTTCGCTGGAGGTGGGTTTTCTCGAGTAGCCTGCTCCCTAGTACCGGAAGCTGGCAGTTCCTGCCTGATAAGATGCTCCGCGCGGCGGAGAGGGCCTCCTGCGGTCTTTTTAACTTTCTTTTCCCCGACGATTGCCGCGTTTGCGGCCAGCCATTAAAACAAATTTCCAGGATGCCGGTTTGTTCCGGCTGCCTGCGCGAACCGCAGCCTTTGAAGGCCGAATTCTTTTGCGTATCGTGCAAGACGCCGTTTGTGAACCAGCATCCGCTGGATGCCGAGGGGAACTGTCCCTTATGCAGACTCGGGCTCTCCGGATTCGACGCGGTCTACTCATACGGTTCTTATGAAGGCACGCTGCGGACGCTCATCCATCTTTTCAAGTACGAGAAAGTTCACACGTTGGCCCCTCCCTTGGGCGATATGCTGGCTCGTGCGATTCCGCGCGAAGAACGTTTCGATGCGATCGTGCCGATGCCGCTGCACTGGCGCCGGCGTTGGGAGCGCGGCTTCAATCAGTCCGAGCTGCTCGCCAAAGCGATCGCACGGAAATGGAACGTACCTGTGGTGGCCGCGATTCGTCGCGTGAAAGCTACCGCCCCGCAAGCAGGATTAACGAATTCGAAACGCCGGCTCAATATGTCGGGAGCGTTTTCCGCGCGGCAGTCAATTTTTGCAAAGGCGCTTATAGCAAAGGCGCTTTTTGGCAAATGTTTGAATAACTCCCCATTGAAGGGAGCCCGCGTGCTGCTGATCGACGACGTGCTGACGACCGGCGCGACTGCCGCGGCCTGCGCGCGCGCATTAAAGCGGGCCGGGGCCAAGCATGTCACGCTCGCGGCTGTTGCGCGCACCGATCGCCGCATGGCGCTCGCTGATTTTGATGGTACCGATTTTCGAGGTATCCCCGGAGCGGCAACCGCGGCATCCGGGGCGATCGCAGGAGGATGAACAACGTGATAGCGCTGCACCATCGACAGGAACGTTTGCACCGGCCGGTGCTGGTCTTGAACGCCAGCTACGAGCCGATCAATGTGTGCGCGGCGCGGCGTGCGCTCGTGCTCGTGCTAAAAGGCGTCGCCGCGGCCGAGGAGCACACCGTGGCGAACGTGCACTCCGCGCGCCAGACGATAAAAGTACCCAGCGTGATCCGCTTGCTCGAATACCGGCGCATCCCCATGCAGGCGCGGTCCCTGTCGCGCAAAAACATTCTAATGCGCGACCGCTACCAGTGTCAGTACTGCCATCGCACCATGAGCTCCAACGAGCTGACGCTTGATCACGTGATTCCCCGCTCTCGCGCCGGCGAGACCACCTGGGAGAACCTGGTCGCCTGCTGCCATCCGTGCAATAACAAGAAGGGGAATCGCACGCCGGAGGAAGCAGGCATGCGCCTGGCGCGCACTCCGCGGCCGTTTAGCCTCCACACCAGCCGTCATTTGATGCGATTGCTCGGCAAGAGCGACGATCAGTGGCGCAAGTATTTGTTCTATTAGGCCCCATCCTTCGTTCCCCGCTGGCCCATCATCGCGCTTCGGGATACAAAAGCGGATCCCTCTTGACTTCGCTCGGGATGACTGGCATGTTTTCTTGAAGCGCTGCGATCAATTCACCCAAGCCGTTGGCTTACGGTAAAATCGAAACCGGCATCGAACGTCACCGCAAACGGTAGTCTGCGCCGCTTCGATCGAGGAGGCAGCCCAAATGAAGAGAGAATCGCTCAGGAAATCCTTGACGCGGCGCGGCGTATTACAAAGCTTGGGAGCGGGTGCGGCCGCGGCGGCGATTCCCTTTCGCGCGATGAGCGCTGGGCCGGCCGTGATCAGCCCGGTAACGGCAAAACTCGCGACCTATATGAGCGAGGCTCGCGAGCACGCGCTTCCCGGCGAGGTAGTGGAGAACGCGAAATATCACATCCTGGATACCTTCGCCGCCATGATTTCGGGGGCCGATCTGCCCCCTGGACGAATCGCGCTGAAGTTCGCCGCCGCCCACAGGGGCGAATCGGTGGCTACGGTGGCGGCTTCGAACATCGTTTGCGGGCCTCTGGAAGCGGCCATGGCGAACGGGATGCTCGCGCATTCCGATGAAACCGACGATTCGCACGCTCCCTCGCATTCGCATCCGGGCTGCGCGACGATTCCCGCGGCGCTCGCAGCGGGCGAGCAGTTCGGCATCAGCGGCACGCACTTTCTACGAGCGGTGACTCTCGGCTACGACGTGGGCACGCGCGTGACGACCACGCTCGGCGCGTTGAAGTATCAAATGGAATCGCATCGCAGCTCGCATAGTATCGCGGAGAATTTCTGCGCGGCGGCGGCGGCCGGATGCGCCGCGAGCCTGGACCCGCGCCAGATGCGATTTATTCTGGATTACACCTCGCAACAGGCTTCGGGCATCGCGGCTTGGGAGCGGGATACGGAGCACATTGAGAAATCGCTGGTGTTCGCTGGGCATCCCGCACGCAACGGCGTCAGCGCCGCGCTGCTGATTCAGATCGGGGGAACCGGCGTCGAAGATATCTTCGCGGGAACCGACAACTTCCTGCTGGCGTTCCAGCCGAAGGCCGACCCCAACCGCTTGATCGATCAGCTCGGCATGCGGTTTGCGGTCACGGAAACGAACATCAAGAAGTGGACCGTGGGCTCGCCGATTCAGGCGCCGCTCGACGCCATCGAGAATATGCGCAAGAAGCATCCTTTCGAGGCGGCGCAGGTCGAGAAAATCCGCGTGCGCGTTTCGTCGAGCGAGGCGAACACGGTAAACAATCGCGACATGCCGGACATCTGCCTGCAGCACATGGTGGCCGTCATGCTGCTGGATAAGACGGCTACGTTCGCCGCGGCGCACGACAAGGCGCGCATGCAGGATCCGGCCGTGTTGAAGGAGCGGGCGAAGGTCGATCTGGTGTTCGATGAAGAGCTCGAAAAGCTGATCCCGAAGCGCGAGACGATCGTGGAGGTGAAGCTGACAGACGGCACGCAATTGACCGAGCGCGTGGAAGCGGTGCGCGGAACCAGCGACAATCCCATGACGCGCGACGAAGTGGCCGCCAAGGCGCGCGATTTGATCGCGCCGTCGCTGGGAGCGGCGAAAGCCGACAAGCTCGTGGCGACGATCTGGAACATCGAAGCGGTGAAGAATATTCGCGAGCTTCGACCGCTGCTGCAGAAGAGTTAGCTTTTCCTCGCGCGTCATCCCCGGCGAAGTCGAGGGATCGGCTTCGGCCCCTCGCGAACACTGCGGGGGATGTGAGTGTCGAGACGAGTCTCGACACGGCACGCAAGAGTGCGCGCGCCACATCTGCCAGCCGCTACGTCTTGCGGCTTTCCGCCAGCGCATCCGCCGAGGCGCGCGATGACAACGCCGATGACGCCGACGCCTCGCCGGCCTGTTCCGGGAGATCGATCCCCGTGGTGGTTCCTTCCCCCAGGCGGCTATCCACCCACATTTTGTAATCGTCCCCGTAGAGCACCTGCAGGCGCTCATTGACGTTGCTGACGCCGATGCCCTGCTCGAAAAGGTTGGCGAGCTTGGCCTCCGGAATGCCGACGCCATCGTCTTCCACGGTAATTTGCAGGCGGCCCGAGGCCAGCCGGCTGCGCACGCGAATGGTCCCGCCCTCTACTTTGCTCGACAGGCCGTGGCGGATGCTGTTTTCGACGATAGGCTGAAGAAGCATGCTGGGAACCAGCAGATCGAGCGTCGCCGGATCGATTTCCCGAATGAAGTTCAGCTTATCGCCGAAGCGAACCATTTCGATCGCGAGGTAATCGTCGATGAACGACAGCTCGTCGGCCAGAGAAGTGAGGTTCTCCTGCTGGCGCAACAAGCGTCTCAGGATTTTCGAAAGTTTGTAAATCACCTGGCGCGCCTGGTCGGGGTCCAAGCGAATGAGCGACGCGATCGAATTCAGCGTATTGAAGAGAAAGTGCGGATTGATCTGGCGGCTGAGGGCCGCGAGGCGCGCTTCATTCAAGTGCAACTGCTGCTGCTCTAATTTTTTCTCATTGCGGCTGCTGTTCCAAATCTTGATCGGCAGGGCGGTGGCGAATAGCGTCGTCAGATAAACGGCCACGGTGAGCCAGCCGCCGCGATCCTGCCAGTTCTGCTGGATCGCGAACACACCGTTGCGGGGGAACACCGCCGCCACGGACGATCGCAACAACTCGGCCAGTGCGATCATCAGCACGCAGATGATGCTGAACGCGGGTAAACGCAAATCGCCTTTACGGAGCAAGCGAACCAGGGCGAGATCCGGGAACATGGTGAACTTCCAGATGAATTCCTTATCCGGAGCCACGTCGCGCAGCAGGCCTCCGAGGACGCCCACCGCGGCAAACAGCGTCATGGTCATCAGCTCGCCGTTGAGCATCGCCGGAATGGAAATCAGCACGCCCGAAAGGAGCCCGGTGACGTAACCGCCTAACATCCCGATGGCGAGACTTCCTTCCAGGCCGAGGTCGACGGCTGAATAATTGTCGTGCGTCATGACGCGCGTGGCGACGCCCGCTCCGAAGATGACGGCGCACACCACGGCCATTTGCACGCGTTGCGCCAGCGTCCGCTCCTCCCGCATCAGCATTCGCTGGAAACGGGCGCTGCGCGTGAGCAGGCTCGCGAGCGACGCCGCCACAGCCAGCTTTACCAGCAGGATGACCAGGTGTTGTTGGAGCATGCTTCGCTGCCGATCATTATAATGAGAATATCCCCATGATCGGATAACAAGATTATCCGTACCGGATTTCCGGGCTCGTGAACGAGTCCGGTCAAAATAACTCCGTGCCGTCCAACTTTAAATTACGCCAAGTCGCCGAGGCCGATTTTCCCAGCCGCTTCGGGCACTTTCGGATTCTCGGATTCGAGGGAGTCGGGGGCGGCGATCGCGAAGAGTCCGTGGTGCTCAAAATGGGAGATATCTCCGGGCCGGAGCCCGTACTTGTGCGCATCCATTCGCAATGTTTGACCGGCGACGTTTTTCACAGCCTCCGGTGCGATTGCCGCGAACAACTGGAACTGGCGCTCGAAGCGATCGCGCGCGAGGGGCGCGGCCTGCTGATTTACGAACATCAGGAGGGCCGCGGCATCGGCCTGCTGAATAAGCTACGCGCCTACGAATTGCAGGATCAAGGCGCGGACACCGTGGAAGCCAACGAGCAACTGGGGTTCGAGGCCGATCTGCGCGCTTATGAAATGCCTCCCGCGATTCTGAAACACCTGGGTGTGAGCGCTGTCCGCCTGATGTCGAATAATCCCGAAAAGATTCAGGCGCTGGAGCGCGCCGGCATTCGGGTGACGGAGCGCGTGCCGTGCATCGCGGAGCCCTCCCGATCGACGACCAACTACCTGCGCACAAAAAAAGAAAAGCTCGGGCACCTGCTGGACCCTGCCTAGTAAGCTGTCCCCGCGATTTCAATACCAGCGAGATCTGCGAGTGTTGAACCGCTCCCTTTGGTCGCGGCTCGGTCCATTCGCTTCCTTTATCGGATCGCGGACCATGAGCCGCGACCGGAGGGAGCGGTTAAGCCCTGCTACGTTCTCTTATCGAATCGACACGATCTGGAACAGATTACTGTAATCGTCGGTCCATGGGCGGAAATTCGGAACGCTCTTGGCCGGATGCATATCGGCGCCTTTGAAACTGGGCGCATCGAACCAAGCAGCGTTCGAGGTGAGCAGCACCCACGTGGACGACGACATATACGGAGCTTCCTCGCCATCGTCGTCCACGGTCATCGCCATTTTGCCGTAGGCCGTGGCGTCGCCCAGGCACACCGGCTCCAGATTCAGATAGCGGTTCGAAATGTGCAGCGCTAGAATTCCATCCGGCTTCAGGTGGCGCCAGTAGACGCCGACTGCCTCGCGCGTCAGCAGGTGAACCGGGATGGCGTCGCTCGAAAAAGCATCCACCGCCATGATGTCGAAATTCTGAGTCTCCTGGCGTTCCAGGGTTAAGCGCGCGTCGCCCATGAGAATCTGCTTATCGGCCGCGGAGTGAGGAAAGAACGTGAACCATGCCTGCGCGATGTTTTGGATCAGCGGATTGATTTCGTAGACCCGCACGTAATCGCCTTTGCGTCCGTAATTCGAGGTAACGCCCGCCCCCAGCCCAATGATGCCGAGCCGCATCGGGCCACGTTCCTGAACCGCGCGAATGGCGCGGCCCACGCCGGAATCCTTGCCGTAATACGAGGTGCTCACGTATTTAAGCACCGGATCGACCAGCTGCGAGCCGTGATTGATGGTCCCGTGCATGAGCGTGCGCTCCGCGTAAGGCTCGGTGGGAGCATCCTGGCGAATGTCGAGAGGGCCGTAGAAGTTGCGCACCCGCAGGAGGACTCCCTTGCCCAACGAGTTTTCCTGCCGGCCAACGTATCCGGCAAGCGCGCCGATTCCAATGACGATCACGACGCGCCCTGGCCACGGGCCCAACTTAGGGACTTTCCCATTCCACGCGGCGACGAAAGCCAAAATGCCGGAGGCCGCCAGTCCGACTTCAAGCTCGCGAGATATGTGGCGCACGAAGAAGGCGGCGACCATTCCGCCGATGCCAGCCACAAGCAAGGCGAGCACCAACCGCGTTCCCAACTCGGGAAATTTCACGTTCCAGGCGGCGATCAGCGCCAGAATTCCGCACGCTACCAGGCCGAGCTCCAGTTCGAGGTACGTCACAAAAATGCGCGGCGCGATCAGCGCGACGAAAACCCCTCCCAGCGCTCCTCCGAGCGAAACCATCAGATAGAAGAGCGTCAAATGCCGGGGCGCGGGCCGGCGGCGAGCGAGTTCTCCGTGGCACAACATGCAGCACACGAACAGGCCGGCGGCATACCCAGGGATCGCCCACTTGATGGTGAGGTTCCCTTCGGCCGCGTAAATCATGTACGCCATGCCGCCCAATGCCGGGAAGAGCAACGGGATGAATAACCACCGGCGGTAATAGCGCCCGCTCTCGAAGCACAGGATGAAGGTGAGCAGATAAAGCGCGAGCGGCAGAACCCATAGCAACGGAATGGGCGCGACGTTCTGGCTCATGTGATTGGTGATCGCAATCAGCAGCACGGAAGCACACGCGGCCAGCGAGACCCAGAACACGAGCTGCAGAAATCCGGGAGTCGCGGCCGGGGTCGTTTCCAAAGAGGAAGTTTCGGCTTGATCCGCAGCGAGAGCGCCGCCCGATTCGGAACGCGCCGCGGTCGCGGTGAACGCCGGCACCTCCGCGGAAACGTCCTTGCTGACCCAGGCGGTGTAGGCGCAGAGAAGAGCAAAAGCGACGTAGGCCGCACTCCACGAATAGGCTTGCGCGCGCGAGGCCAGCATCGGCTCCACGAGGAACGGAAAACTGATCAACGCGAGCAGCGAGCCAAAGTTCGAGAGCGCGAAAAGCCGGTACGGCATTCCCGATCCCGAGCGGCGCACGTACCAAGCCTGCAACAGAGGACTGGTCGATGAGAGCAGAAAATAGGGCAGACCGATGGTCGCCGCCAGGACGGTGAGGATGCGGAAGGTGGGGTCGCCGGGTTGCGTGGGACGCCAGGATGGATTCGGCAAAATCGGCAAGATGAGGCAGCTCCCGAGCAAGAGGGCCGCGTGCAGGAGCATCTGGCCGCGCGCCTTTAAGAAACGAATGGAGAGATGCGCATAGGCGTAGCCCGCGAGCAGCACGAGTTGGAAAAACAGGAGGCTCGCGCTCCACACGGCCGCCGAGCCGCCAAACCAGGGCAAGATAATCTTCGCAATCAGCGGCTGGATCTGGAACAGCAGAAATGCACTGAGAAAAATCGTAACCGCATAGAGGGCCATATTATCTGAGGATGGTAATCAAGTTGGTAAAATCGTCAGTCCAGGCGCGGAATCCGGGCTTCGGTTTGAGCGCGACAATCCCTTGAGATTTAAAGCGGGGATGATCAAAAAACTTCGCGTCGCGATTCAGCAGCGTCCACGTAGACCCATTGTAGTAAGGTTCTTCGTAGCCTTCGTCGTCGACCTTGATGCCGCTCCATCCGATATCGGCCATGGCCTGCGAGACGACCGGCTCCAGATCCAGATAGCGATTCGAAATGTGCACGGCGAGAACGCCATCCGATTTCAGATGACGGAGATAAATTTGATAAGCTTCGCGCGTCAGCAGGTGCAAGGGGACGGCGTCGCTGGTGAATGCATCCATCACCAGGAAGTCGAGTTGCTCGGAGGGGAGCGCCTCCAGCACCAGACGTGCGTCGCCCATCCACACGTGCTTCTCCGCGGGGCATGCGTTTATAAATCCGAAGTCGTGCGTCGCGATATCGAGGATCAGGGGATTGATTTCGTAATAGTGCAGCGTGTCGCCGGCGTTGGCGAGCGCCGCGGTGACGCCGGCTCCCAAGCCGAGGACGCCGATGCGCAGATGGCCGCGCGTGGCGTGCAATGCTTGCAGCGCCCGGGAGACCCCGGAGCCGGTACCGAAGTAGGATGTCGCGATACGCTCGGAACCCGGGCGCGAAAGCTGCGTACCGTGATCGATGGTTCCATGCACCAGAACGCGCTCGGCCGGGGCATCATAGGCGCCTTCCTTATCGTCACGGACGTGCAGCACGCCGTAAAAGTTGCGCACGGAGCGAACGTAGAGGCGATCCTTCTTCACCTGGCTGTAGCCGAGGTAACCCGCGAAACCCGCCGTAATCAGCAGCAGCGCGGCACGCATCCATAGAGGGCGCGGGATTCCGGGCGCCTTGTTCCACACAACGCACATGACCAGAGCGGCGCAGCCCACCAGGGCCACGGGCAGTTCCACATAATCATGGAAGATCCGCGGAGCGAGGAACGCGACAAACAATCCCCCCAGCGCTCCACCCACGGAGATCATCAGGTAAAAGTGCGTCAGGTATTGCGGAGGCGGACGCCGGCGGGCAAGCTCACCGTGGCACACCATGCAGCAAACGAAAAGCGCGGCACACATCGCCGGAATCAGACGCTTGATGGTGATGTTGCTTTCGTACCAGGTGATGCCGTAGGTGAACAGACCGAGCGCACCCGCCAGCAGCGGAAGGAACAGCCAGCGCGGATACAACTTGTCGCTTTCGAAGCACAGGATGAAGCTGAGCAGGTAGAGACTGAGCGGCACCACCCACAACAGGGGTATCGGGGCGACGTTTTGGGTCAGGTACGTGGTCACCGAGAGCAGCAGCACGGAGGCACACATCGCCAGCCCGATCCATAGAACCTTCTCTCCCAGGCGTGGCGCGGACGGGCTCTCTTCGACCGATGCCAGGTGATCAAAATCGACGCTGCCGCGGCTTTTCCATGCGGCCGCGGCGCAGGCGATCGCGAAGACGGCGAATCCCCAGGACCACACGACGGCCTGGCGATGCAACGTCAGCCGCGGCTCGACGAGCGTCGGGTAGCTCAGCAACGCGAGCATCGATCCGAAGTTCGAAAGGGCAAAGAGCCGGTAAGGAATCGCCGCTTTGTGCGTGCGCACGTACCACGCCTGCAGGAGAGGACTGGTCGCCGAAAGAATCGCATAGGGCAAACCCACGGTCGCGCCAAGCAGCAGCAAAATGCGAAACGTCGGATCGTTGGTGGCGCCGATACTTTTCCAAAGGGTGGACGGAACAATCGGCAAGGTCGCGAGACTCGCCACGAGCAGCGCCGCGTGCACGTAGAATTGCCGCTTCGGCTTCAGGTAACGAATCAGAGCATAGGCGTAGAAGTACCCGGCCAGCAGGACCAACTGGAAGAACAGGAGGGCCGCGTTCCACACCGCCGCCGATCCGCCAAACCAGGGGAGCACAAATTTCGCGATCATCGGCTGAACCTGAAACAGGAGGAACGCGCTCAGGAAGATGGTCGCGGCGTAAACGAGCATTCGATCGCCTAGGATAGCGTAAAGTCGGCCGCCGCGAATGAATACGCCTTAATCAGATGTCGTCGAGGTCCCGCGAAATCTTCAGCTCAGCTTTTCCGAAAGCATCCGATTCACGACTGCCGGATCGGCCTGACCGCGGCTGGCCTTCATGACCTGGCCGACCAGAAATCCGATCACCTGGGTCTTGCCGCCGCGATACTGTTCCACTTGTTTGGGATTCGCCGCGATTACATCTTCGACGATCTTCCCGAGCGCGCCTTCGTCGCTAATCTGCTCCAGGCCTTCGCGCTTCATGATCGTCTCGGCGGTTTCGCCGGAAGCGGCCATCTTCGGAAAGATCTCCTTGGCGAGCTTGCCGCTGAGTTTGCCGGACGCGATCAGCTTGATCAATCCGCCGAGGTTTTCCGCGCTGACGGGCGAATCCTCAATCTCCTTGCCTTCCTGCTTCAGCAGCGCGGCCAGGTCGCCCATTACCCAATTGGCCGCTGAACGAGCGTCGCCGCCGGCGGCGGCCACCCTTTCGAAATACTCGCTCATGGGGCGATGTGCCGTCAGCACCTCGGCGTCGTATTCGCGCAGCCCGTACGATTCCACAAAACGTTTGCGGCGCGAAGCGGGCAGTTCGGGCATCTTTTCGCAAACGCTTGCGAGCCACGCCTCGCTGACCCGCAAGGGCGTCAGATCGGGTTCCGGGAAGTAGCGATAATCGTGCGCGTGCTCCTTGCTCCGCATGCTGACGGTTTCGTCGGCATCGGCATCGTAAAGGCGCGTCTCCTGAATCACGCGACCGCCGCTTTCGAGGACGGCAACCTGGCGCGCGATTTCGTGATCCAGGGCCATTTTCAGAAACCGGAACGAGTTTAAATTCTTGACCTCGGCCTTGGTGCCGAATTTTTCGGCTCCCTTGAGCCGCACGCTGACATTAGCGTCGCAGCGCAGGTGTCCTTTCTCCATATCGCAGGTGGACACGTTGAGGTATTGGAGCACTTGTTTGATTTCGGTCAAGTACGCGTGAGCCTCATCGGAGGTGCGAATATCCGGCTCGCTCACGATTTCGATCAGCGGCGTTCCGCTGCGGTTCAGATCGACGTAGGTATAGCGGTCGGAATCCTTGAAACCATCGTGAAGGCTCTTCCCGGCATCGTCTTCCATATGGACGCGTGTGACGCCGATGCGGCGGACTTCGGCGTTCACATTTACCTCGACGAAGCCGTGCTCGGCAAGCGGCTGATCGTATTGAGAAATCTGGTATCCCTTGGGAAGATCCGGGTAAAAGTAGTTCTTGCGGGCAAAAATGGATTTCGCGTTCACTTTGCAATGGAGCGCGAGCGCCGCCTCTATCGCCAGCTCGACCGCGTGCTTGTTCAGAACCGGTAAAGCGCCCGGCATGCCCAGACAGACGGGACATACGTTGGTATTCGGAGGCGCGCCAAAGCTCGTCGGGCACCCACAGAAGATCTTCGTATTCGTAGCCAGTTGGACGTGGACTTCTAGCCCGATCACAGGCTCGTATTTGGCAATGAGGGCGGGGGAAGCCAGCGTTATCTCACTAGGCGGCATGTCTCAATTATAAAGGCGTCCAGTTTAGACGATGACCATGGGCCCTAAGAGCTACGAGGACTACGACGCGGACCGTATACGTCATAGTGTCCAGACGGGATACCATTTTTAATCTGGCATTTAGCCCTAGGCTGATGCGCGCTTTTCGCCGTTATACCCCTATTCTCAGGAATCTCCCCATCCGATGAATAGGCATAGGCGCCACTTGGCATTTGGCGTCGGCTCACTTGGCTAGGGCTTGGGGAGGAACAATGAAGGGACATCGCACCCACCGGTTTCTCGGGATGATCTTGGCTGGAATCACGGTGATCCCCGTCTTGCTGGTAATCCCCGGGAAAGCTCTTGGTTATACCGATCCTGGTACGGGCACGTTCGCCTATCAAGCGATATACGCCGCATTTATCGGCGGAACCTTCTATCTGCGCAAGGTCTTGAAGCGATTCTTCGGTAAACGTCCCGGCAAATAACTAGCTCGCCGCCACTCACTGCCATGATTACCGCCGGTGAACTATCGGAAAATAGGGCGGAAGATGAGGCCGAAAATCGGGCGGGCGGCCGCCACAGCGCAATCAAATCGTTTCGCGATCCCGCGGGTGCCGTTTACCGCCATGGCAATCGGATACTCCGCATTGTCCGTCCGGAAAATGCGGCGGAACTCGACCAGTTCCTGACTACACGCACTGCTCGCGAAGCCATGGATGCCGGGAAGCTGGTTCGCTCCACGCGGATCTCTCCCGAGGAGTTTCCTTTCCCTTATGACGCTCTGCCTGCCAAGCCGGGAATTGCGCTCTATGAACACGAAAGGGTATGGTTTCCCAGTTATCCCCACGAGTGGCCGGCAGAGCTGTTGTACGCCGCGGCGCGAGTGACGGCCGAGCTCTTTCAATCCGCGCTGTCCGAGGGATTTGGTTTGAAGGACGCAACCCCGTACAACGTTTTGTTCCGGGGCGCTTCGCCTCTATTCGTCGATGTCCTTTCCTTTGAACGGCGAGATCCTCACGACGCCACCTGGCTCGCTTATGCGCAGTTCGTGCGCACGTTCCTGCTGCCACTGCTCGCGCAGGGCGAGTTTGGCGTCCCGGCGGCGGACATATTTCTGCGCCGCCGCGACGGCTGGGAGCCCGAAGAGTTATACCGATGGGCCGGGCCGCGCAAACTCTTCTCGCCCTCGTTTTTAGGTCTGGTCACTGTGCCGCATTGGATGGCGAGACGGATGGCCCGGGGCGCGACGCCCGGGACGTATCGTTCCTCACGATCGGACTCGGCGGAAAAAGCCCGCTTTATTCTGGACCATCTCGTGGACGATTGCCACCGCAAACTGGACCGCCTGCAACCGCGCGCGACAGTTTCGGCATGGACCGGCTACCTGGATCACAAATCCCTGTATTCGCCAGCACAGCTCGAACAGAAGGAACGCTTCGTCCGCGAAGCCCTGGATGTGGCAAAGCCCCGCACTGCCCTCGATGTCGGAGCGAACGAGGGCCGCTTCAGCTTTCTGGCCGCCCGGCAGGGAGCTTCGGTGGTGGCGATCGATACGGACGCCGCGGTAGCGGGCAAGTTGTGGCGCAAAGCGAACGAGCAGGGCCTCGACGTGCTTCCTCTGGTCGTGGATCTGACGCGTCCGACGCCTTCGCTCGGATGGCGCAATCAGGAATGCACATCTTTCCTAGAACGCGCGCACGGATCGTTCGATATGGTGATGATGCTGGCGGTGATTCACCACATGCTGGTCACGGAGCGGATTCCGCTCGGTGAATTACTGCGCCTGGCCGCCGAATTGACGCGCGGCTATTTGTTAATTGAATTCGTCGAGCCGTCCGATCCTATGTTCATACGGATCGCGCGGGGCCGCGAGATGCTTCACGCGGATCTGACGCGGACCGCTTTCGAGGCTGCGGCGTCCGCTCATTTCGATCTCCTCAAGTCGCAACCCCTAGACGGATTGGACCGATGTCTCTATCTTTATCGCCTGCGGCCCAACAACGTCTGAGAGATCTCGTCATCAGCCTCTCGCTCGGGAACCTGGTGGTTCTCAGGCGCTGGTATGACATCGAGCAGTTGCAGGCGATTCCCCTGGATTACTTCCGGACTCACCCGCCCACGAACGTGTTGCTCTATGCGACGCTGCTGGGCTTTAGCATATGCTCCGCCATTTTCTGGCTGCTTGCTCAAATGGTGCGGCGCATCGGGAAGCCCTGGCTGGTGACCACGGCGCGTCTCGCCTTCCTGGCCGTGCTCATCATTCCGCTCGAGACCATCCGGCAATATTGGAACTTCCAGGTGGGCCGGGCGGACTGGCCCAGCAATCTTTCGCTGGTGGCGCTGGATCTGCTCCTGGTCGCGGGCATGGCCGGCATATTGCGAGGCCATCTCAGAATTTTTCAGGCGGCCATGCGCGCGGCTACCTTTGTGGTGCTGTTCCTGCCGGTTTTCCTCATCTATTTCGCCGGCATGCATTCGGAGATGGAGCCTCCCGCGGCGTATCACAGCCGTCCGAACCTGCCGCCACTGCCCTCCCGGCCAGGGTCTTTCGATCAGGACGGCAAGCATCGCCCCGCGCCGCGCGTCCTATGGCTCCTGTTCGACGAATTCGATCAGCGCCTGGCGTTCGACTTCCGGCAGCCAGGGGTACAACTTCCGGAGCTCGACCGGCTGCGCGCCGAATCTTTCGTGGCGACCCATGCGGTGCAGACCGCCGGTTGGACGATGCTGGCGGTGCCTTCCCTGTTGTCCGGCCACATCTACGGCCACGCGGAATCGGCCGACGCGTCGACGCTGCTGGTTCAACCCGCTGGATCGGAAACGATGGTTAGCTGGCGAGACCAGCCCAATATTTTTCGGCGCGCGCGCGAACTGGGGGTCAATACCGCGCTGGTCGGATGGCATCATCCTTACTGCCGCGTTCTGGGCGACAGCCTGACGCGATGCTTCGATCAGGTGGGGGGCACCGCGACGGATATACTGACGCGCGAAACGTTCGCCGATCAAAATGGACTGGCGAAATCCCTGGCGATGGCCGTGGCGCTGCGCTGGAAGTCGCTGGCTAGCCTCTTCGCGCCGTCCAGCCATCCCTCCGAACACGCGCTGGACCACTATATGCAAGCGCGCCAGCAGCAGGAGTATTTTCGCATTCGAGATCGCGCCTACCAGCAGGCGGCCGATCCTCGTGTGGATTTTCTCTACGTGCATTTCCCGACGCCCCATCTGTTCGCCATCTACGACCGGCAGCGCCGGGAATTCACGCTGAGCGATAAGACAACCTACTTCGATAACCTGGCTTTAGTGGATCGCACGGTCGGGGAATTGCGTCGGACCTTGGAAGAGGCCGGGTTGTGGGATTCGACGACAATCCTGATTACCGCCGACCATGGGCTGCGCTATAGCTTATGGCACGGGGGAATGAACTGGACCGCTCAGTTCGACCGTTTACTGGAAGGCGGGCAATCGCCCACCGTGCCCTTTATCGTCAAATTCGGCGGGACCAGCAAACCCGCGGTTTACGATTCGACGTTCTCAAGCGTAGTGGAGGGGGATCTACTCCTGGCGGTTCTGCGCGGGGAAGTTTCCACTCCAGCACAGGTTTCGGACTGGTTGGCCGGTCACATGGCGCCGCAGACCGTAACCGCGACTCATTTTCACTAGGATGGGAACCACCGGCATCGCGGATTGTGGTCCCTGGACGCAGCCCTTGACAGGCACTCCAGCCCCGCACATACTAATGCATAAACATTTAGGCAGGACCGGTGTATCTTAAAATACGCCGTTACGCCGGTTTGGGCTGGGCGACGGCCTTTTCTTTGCAGGGTGTGATCCGTGCGCGTCCATTCGCCGATTAGATAAAGACGGAGGGGAAACCGATGAAACTCATATCATGGGCAGGCATGAGCCTGCTAGTGACGCTGGCGGCCGGGCAGACACCACCGCCTGCCGCAGCTCCGAAACCTGCCGCGGCTCCGAAACCCGCCGCTGCTAAGCCGGCGGCAACTTCGCCCGTCGATTCGATCATTCAATCGGTAAAGGCGGGGCTCTCGGAGGGTCTCATCATTAAGACCCTGCAAAGAGACAACAAGCCTATGAACCTGACTCCGGCCGATCTGGTGAAGCTGAAAGGCGCCGGAGTCTCAGAGAATATCATTGGCGTTATGCTGGATCCGTCCAGCGCGCCCGCTCCCGCCGCGGCGGCAGCTCCTGCACCTGCTCCGGCTCCTGCGCCCGCTCCAGCCCCTGCGCCCGCACCGGTTGCGGCGGCCCCTGCGCCGGCTTCCGCGCCCGCTCCGGCCGTTTCGGCCGCCACTACCCAGGCCCAGAAGAAGCGCGTCATCGTGGATGAGTTCGATTATTCAGCGGTCAAGACGCAGGTCCAGGCGGTGTTCAATACGCAACAGGACATCGGAAAGGGCATTCGCGCGATGCTCGTCAAACGCATCGCGGACGCCAACAACCTGGTGGTAGTCGAGCGCGCCAAGATCGACAACCTGATGAAAGAACAGGATTTCAACGCGAGCAATCGGGTGAAGCAGGGCTCTGGAGCGCGTGTCGGCCGCATTTCCGGCGCGGACGCTGTCCTCGCCGGCGACATCATTATCTTTGGGCGCGACGACAAGAAGAAGAGCGTCCGGGGCGGCGGGATCATCGGCGGCGTGATCGGCGGAATTGCCTCCAGCAAGAATGAGGATAAAGCGGTGGTGGCCATCGATTACCGGCTGATCGACGCGGAGACGTCCGAAGTGATCGCGACGGGCGAAGCGCGCGGCGAATCGGTTCGCAAGGGCAACGCGCTCGGGGCGATCGGCGGCGCGCTCGGCAAAGGCGTCGCGGGCGTCCAGGTGGATATGACCAGCTCGAATTTCGCGGAGACGATCATCGGCGAAGCGACCCAGGATTGCGTCAACAAGCTCGCGGACATCCTCAAGGAACAGAGCGCCAGCATGAAGAAAGCCGTGCGCGAGGTGGAGACCTCGGTGGCCGACGTCGCGGGCAACACGCTCGTGATCGCCGCCGGAGCGAACGACGGCGTCAATGCCGGGGACGTCTTCGAGATACACGAGGTGCTGCGGGAGGTGAAAGATCCGACCACCAAAGAAGTGCTGGACCGCATCACCAATAAAGTGGGTGAAATGACCGTCACCAGCGTGCGCGACAAGATCGCCACAGGGAGTTACGTCGGTTCGCCCGCGAAGATTGGCTTTATCGCTCGTAAGAAGATCTAACTCATTCCCGACGGCAGGAGGCCTTCCATGAACCCCAGACTCTTGGCGGCGATGCTTGCCGCAAGCGTGGCGCTAGCGCCGGCGCAGACGAAGAAAGCGATGGAAGTCCAGGAATTTGACTACTCCACCGTAATGACCGCAGTCCAGGCGATCTTCGGGACTCAGCAGAATATCGGCCAGGGCATCCAGGCGATGCTCGTCAAGCGCGTCTCGCAAGATGGCAAGTATACGGTTGTGGAGCGCCGCAAGGTAGCGAACATCATGAAGGAACAGGATTTCGCCGCCAGCAATCGGGTGAAGCAAGGCACCGGCGCGCGCGTCGGCCAAATCCGCGGCGCCAATCTCACGTTGATGGGCGACATCGTCGTGTTTGGCCGCGATGACCGCAGGACCAGCGGCGGGGCCGGCGCGATCGTGGGGGGCGCGGGCGGTGCGGCCGGAGGCTACAAGGGAGACGCCAAGGCCGTGGTTGTCCTGGATTATCGCATCGTCGATACGGAGACCAGCGAGGTGGTCGCGAGCGGGGAAGCGCGCGGCGAATCCAAGCGCACGAGCAAAGGCTTCGGCGCGGGAATGTTTGTGGGCGGCGTGGGAGTGGGCGGCGGGTTCAATATGACCAGCTCGAACTTCGCCGAGACCATCATCGGCGAGGCCACCATGGACGCCGTGGATAAGCTCGCGGTGGACATCAACATGCGGAATCTAAATGGCGGCGCGGAAGGCCGGGAAAACGATCTGGACGCGCGGGTCGCCGATGTCAGCGGCAACAGCATCACCATCAACGCGGGGACCGCGGCGGGTCTGGCCCCCGGACAGACCTTCACGATTTATCACAAAGGGAAGGAGATCAAGGATCCGACCACGGGCGAAGTTCTGGATGTGCAGACGACGCCCATCGGGCAGCTCACCATCACCGTGGTCCGCGACCGGATCTCGATCGGCAACTTCAACGGATCGGCCGCGCCCGTCGTAGGCGACGTGGTGAGGAAGTAGCCGTGCGCCCGGCGCGCATTGCGCTCGCGCTTGGGAGCGCACTGGTTGCCGCACTTCTGGTAACGGCGGGCTCCGCGAGAGCGCAAAATGCACCCGCTGGAAATCGCTCTCCCGAGACTCCCGATCGCCGGACTGGGTGGCACATCGCCCCGGAATCCGGCGCCGTGCGGGACATGCGTCACAGGCTGGCGCTGGTCGCAACCCGGGCGATCGGTTATTTCATGTCGGCCGATTCAATTGAAGCGTCCCTGAGATCCGAAGGATTATCGCTGCATCCCGACATCGCCGTCCTCCGCGTGCGCCTGGAAGCGGCGCTGGACCAAACGCAAACGGCCATCGATCGAGGCGACCTCGACGCGGCCGGAAAATCCATGGACGTCGCGCAAGCCTTGTTGGATCGGTTCGCGGCGAAACTCGGAGGGTAAGCTTATGCGGTCTTCTTGCGTCCTGCTGATATTGGCCGCGCTCGGCGCGCAGGCTCAGCCGGTGGTCGGACCTCGCTGGATGGTCAGCTCCAGAGGATTGATGGGCATGCCGGCCGCGAATGTCAGCGCCCGTGAAATGGAACGGCTGGAGCGCTACCTGATTTTCGGCGCCCCCTATTGCACCGGATTGGCCGCGGCGCAATACGCCGCGAACATGGCGATCGCCCGCAGCATGGGGCCTTACCTTGCATCCGTGAGCTCCACGGCGGTGGATCCCGAGGCGCGCGCCGCGGCGCTGCGAGTGGCCGCCGCTTTTTCGTCCTTCCCTTGCGCGTATGCCGGCAAGCAAGTGCCGGTGGTCCCACCCCCGCCTCCAAAACCGGGCGACGCGCCGTTCTCCCAAAGAGCTCCCGACCTCGGCAGAGTCCCCGATGAGGAACAGGAAACGGCCGCGGATCTGGTCATTCGTTACGACACCGACGCCGCACGATCGGCCATTACCTGGAAGAACGCTGAAACCATGCGGCTCAGCCTGGCAGGGCGAGGCATGTCGCTGAACGCGGCAACCGCGTCGGCATTCGCGCGGCTCCAGCCTCTTTACGAGGAAGCCGCCGGAGAATTGCGGGATCACAAGTGGGATGACGCGCTCTCCACTCTGAAGGCCGCCGAAGCCACCACCGACAAAATCGCGACCGTCGTCGGGAAGTAGTGTCTTTGGGCGTTCCCGCGGCCTGAAGCGGAAGAGGCGGAGCCGAAACGCCGCCCGATGGGCACGGACTTCGATACCTCAGAAATTTGCGCGTTATCCGTCCATGTGAATTGTCCCCGAGCGGGCTCTCATCGATAAGGAACAACCCGCTTCCTGACCGAAAACATTGGTAGAATCGCTCCCGTAGGAATTCGCTTCTGATCTGCCGCGCACGTAAGCTAAGCGCCTGGCGAGCAGAAAGAGGTGGGCAAATGACAGCACGATTCAATAATTTTTCGGCGGCTGCAGGGTTGGCCCTGGCCTTTGCTGGCTGCGCGAGTGCGCAGTTCGCGTACATCACCAACAGAGGAAGCGACAGCGTCTCGGTGATAGATACAGCCACCAACATTGTCACGGCAACTGTACCTGTGGGGGCCAATCCCGAAGGAGTTGCAGTGAATCCAGCTGGCACCTTCGCCTATGTGACGAACCGCCGCGGCAACAGCGTCTCGGTGATCAATACGGCCACCAACAAGGTCACCGCGACGGTGAACGTAGCGAATCTTCCCAATGGAGTTGCCGTTAACCCGGCTGGCACCTTTGCCTATGTGACAAGTTTCAACGATCGCAGCGTCTCGGTGATCAATACATCGAACAATACCGTCACAGCGACGGTGCGCGTGGGGGGCTCTCCAGGTGGAATTGCCGTCAACCCGGCTGGCACCTTCGTCTACGTCGCAAATTACACCACCAAAGATATCTCAGTGATCAATACGGCTACGAACAGGGTCACGGCGACCGTGAACGTTGGGGACTATCCCACCGGAGTTGCTATCAATCCGGCTGGCACCTTCGTCTACGTGGCGATTCCGGGTAGCAGCAGCGTCTCAGTGATCAATGCGGCAAACAATAGGATCGCCGCCACGGTACCCGTTGGGCCCTACCCTATCGAAGTTGCAGTGAATCCAGCCGGCACTTTCGCCTACGTGACGAACAGCGGCAGCAACAGCGTCTCGGTGATAGATACAGCCACCAACACAGTCAGCGCGACCGTGATTGTGGGGGACGCTCCCGTCGGAGTTGCTGTCAATCCGGCTGGCACCTTCGCCTACGTGGCCACGCGGATGCGCAACAGTGTAACGGTGATTGACACAGCCACCAACACGGTCGCCGAGACGGTGCGCGTGGGGACCGCGCCTATTGCGTTCGGCCAATTCATCGCGCAACCGCGGCTGTCGCCAAAGCGCCCTGGGGAGTAAATTGGCCCAGAGACAATCCACTTGGCTGGTTTGTCGGCAAGGCGTAGCAGTACTCATCTTAATTACACCTAAACCGACCCGTTATGGAAAATGAGGTCGGACATAACGGTCAACGGCGTGCTTGACTAGTAAACATATGAAACCGGTACTCGTTCTCTACGCCACGCGCGAAGGGCAAACGCGATCGATTGCCGAATACCTGGCCGCGATCATCCGCACGCGAGGTTTCACGGCGTCGGTTTTCGACGCCGCCCATCTGCCGCCCGAATTCAAGCTGGAGGATTACTCGCTCGCCGTCCTCGCCGCCTCGGTTCATCAGCAGCGTCATGAAAGCGAAATTGTGAATTTCGTGAAACGCCACCGCGCGGAACTAGAATCCATGCCTACGACGTTCCTTTCCGTGAGCCTTTCGGAAGCGGGTGTGGAAGACGACGAAGCATCCCGGGAGAGCCGCGCCAAAGCGGCGGTGGACGTTCGCGCCATGATCGACGAGTTCCTGGACGAAACCGGCTGGCAGCCTTCTAAAATCAAAGCGGTCGCTGGAGCGCTGATGTATACGAAATACAATTTCCTGGTCAGGCTCGTCATGAAGCGGATCGCAAAAGCCGCCGGTGAGAGCACGGACGTTTCGCACGATCACGTGTTCACGGATTGGGCGGCGCTGGATGTTTTAGCGGATGAACTCACGGCCTTATTGGGCACTTTCGCGCAGGACTCGCGTGCGAAGGCATAGGCGCGCGGATCATTCCCGGATCGTTTTCCGATCGTTGGCGGATGACGGGCGAATTGCCGGGGCGTATTGACACTGCAAATCTGATACTATTTGGTCATATGACGATGGCCTCGCCCGCTGGTGGTTTTTCCGCTCGATGAATCCTAGAGGATTTCCACCCCGCCGGCCGAGAATACGCGAAAACGTCAACGAGGCGATCCGCGCGCGCGAAGTCCGCGCGGTCTTCCCCGATGGCAGCGTCGAGATCATGCCCACGCCCGCCGCCGTGCGGAGGGCTCAGGAACTCGGCCTCGATCTTATTCTGATCGCACCGACTGCGGAACCTCCCGTCGCCAAAGCGATGGATTACGGGCAGTGGCAATACGAGAATAAGAAAAAGCAGCACGAAGCCAAGAGAAAGCAGCACATCATTCAGGTGAAGGAGCTGAAATTCCGGCCCAACACCGATGATCACGATTACGATTTCAAGAAGAATCACGCGATCCGGTTCCTGCAGGAAGGCAATCGCGTGAAGGCCGTTGTCCAATTCCGCGGACGCGAGATCGCTCATACCGATATCGGCCGAAAACTTTTAATCCGTTTTGCCGCCGACCTCGCGCAGTACGGAGCCGCCGAAGGCATGCCGCGCCAGGAAGGGCGGAACGCCCACGTCATCATCAGCCCGGTGAAAGCCGTGGCTCCGCCGCCGAAGGAAAAGTCCAAGCCGGAGCCGGGTGGCGCGGCCGGGCACCAGGCCTAGGCGCCCGACCCGTCATTCTTACTTGCGCCAGCGGCCCTCGCGCCACTGATAGCGCTGTCCCCGCGCTTGCCAACGTCCCACTTCCCAACGGTTATAGCCTCGTGGAGGACGGTCCCAGCGGCCCGGCACCCAGGCGTAGCGCCCGGCTTGCCAGCCCCAATAACCGCCAATCCATACATAGCCCGGTCCGGGAACCGTTCCATAATATTCCGCTTGCAGAGGCGGAGGCGGGACATTTGCGTAATACCCCACGTAAGCTCCCCCGCATCCCGCGGCGGCCAATCCAATCCCCAGTAAGCCGAAGAGCGCCCAGCGTCTCATAACCACCTCCTACTTTGTTAGAGGGGAGGTCGCGCCCGCGCGTTGCGGCCTTCATGCCGCGTTAATCAAGAAATTGAGGCGAGCGCGGGGCGATTCTGTTGAAACTTTTTGGGCCGAGAGGTTATTGAGTGACGGGCGTCAGTACGCGCTCGGCCATGGCGCGGATCAACGCGTCGAGGCCCTCGCCGGTGACGCTCGCGATCTTGAAGAAGGGCAGTTTGCGCTTCTTGGCGAGCTTCTCGATCGCCTTTACGCGCTTCGGATCCTGCGCGGCGTCCATCTTGGTGGCGACGACAATCATGGGCTTGGCGGCCAGATCCTCGGAAAAGCCGGCCAGCTCGCGCATGATGATTTCGAAGTCCTCCACGGGATCGCGGCCGGTTTCGGAAACGTCGACCAGGTGAACCAGGAGCCGGGTGCGCTCGATGTGCTTCAGGAACTGCACGCCCAGGCCATGGCCCAAATGCGCGCCCTCGATCAGGCCGGGGATGTCGGCGACCACAAATGTGCGGTCGTCATTGCGGTCTTCACCGACGCGCACGACGCCGAGATTCGGCTCAAGCGTGGTGAACGGATAATCGGCGATCTTGGGCCGCGCCGCCGAGATGCGCGAGATCAACGTCGACTTGCCGGCGTTCGGAAATCCCACCAGCCCGACGTCGGCGAGCAGCTTCAGTTCGAGCCGCAGACGTTTCAACTCACCCGGCTTGCCGTCTTCGTGCTCGGTGGGCGCTTGATGGGTGGAGGTCGCAAAGCGCGCGTTGCCCCGCCCGCCGCGGCCGCCTTTGGCAACGACGAAGCGGTCGCCCGCCACCGTAAAATCGTGGAGAACCTCGCCCGTCTCGGCGTCCTGCACCACGGTTCCGACGGGCGTCGGCACTTCAATGGATTTGCCATCGTGGCCGGTCCTGTTGCTGCCTTCGCCGTGCCGCCCGCGCTGGGCTTTGTGCTCGGGGTTAAAACGGAAATGAAGCAGCGTATTGTAGTGCGGGCTCGCCACCAGGATCACGTCGCCGCCGTGGCCTCCATCGCCGCCGCTGGGGCCGCCGCGGGGGACGAACTTCTCGCGCCGGAACGCGAGACAGCCGTTGCCGCCGTCGCCGGCCTTCACGGTGATGATGACTTCATCGATAAACATGCCGGATAAACCTGGAAAATCGCGTCCAAACGCACGAATGGCCAGCGAACCGCGCCAGAAGGCTTGCTGGCCACTGGCAACCGGCCACTGGCCACTAATTATTCCGCGGAAACGACGCTGACGAACTTGCCCATGCGGCCGCGATCGCGGAATTCGATCACGCCGGTGACTTTCGCAAATAGCGTGTCGTCCTTGCCGAGGCCGACGTTGTTGCCGGGTTTGATGCGCGTGCCGCGCTGGCGCACGATGATCGATCCGCCCGGGACCAGTTGCCCGCCAAACGCCTTCACGCCGAGCCGCTGCGCGTTCGAATCGCGCCCGTTTTTAGAACTGCCAAGCCCTTTTTTATGTGCCATGAGATATCTGCCTGCCTAACCGATTAGACGATTTCCTTGATTTCGACGCGCGTGAAGTTCTGGCGGTGCCCGATGGTGCGCTTGTACTGCTTCTTGCGCTTGAACTTGAACACCAGCGTCTTCGCGCCGCGGTCGTTCATGGCAATAACGCCGGTCACCTTGACGCCTTCGGCCGGCGATTTCACCTGGTCGCCATCCACCACGGCGAGCACGCGGTCGAACTCCACCGCCGCCCCGACGTCGCCCGGCAAAGTTTCCACGTCCACGGTCTGCCCCGGCGCCACACGATACTGTTTCCCGCCTGTTTCAATCACTGCGTACATAGCCATGCTCTCTATTCTGGGCTCTCGATTCTAGACTTGTTTGATCGCCCCCGCCCGCTCACACGCATCCGGCGGCTCGGCGCAAGGTCGGAAATTTAAGGTTAGCACAATAATGCACACGGCGAAGGCCGATACGATCCTAGTCAGTCGCTGACGGCGTGGTGTTGGGCAGCCATCCACTGACGCCACGGTAGATCATCAGTGGCGTGATTCCTGCCCAGCCGGGCGGCCTTCCGACCATTGTTCGCAACGTCTGCAGCGCGGTTAGGACAGCATCGATCATCGGGCCGGCCGACCAACCCGACAAATCTTGAATCTCGCCTTTGTCTGCCCAAGCGTCAAGGATGTATAAGAGCTTCCATTGACCCGAAACGATGCCCCCGTATTTGAGCGTGAGGTCGCTCGTAGAGATCGTCAGACTCAACGGATGAAGGGAGGCCCACAACAACGCCTGGGCCGTCAAAAAATGGGCGTGGATTGCCTGTGGCATAGCCTTCATCCCATCGCTAATCAAGGTGACCAAGCCCGGCGAGAGCTGCGCGTGCTCCCCGCTCAGGGCCGCAGCGTTTAGGGCCGGAGTCCAGAGGTTTGCCATGCTGCTAAAATCGACAATTCGCAGGTGGCAATCCGTTAGAATAATCGATCCGAGTCCGGCGCCAAGAAGCGTATTGCGAACAAGGGACAAGCTTTCGAGCTTGGCCAGTACTTCGAGCGGAATGGACCATGATGCATCGAACTGGTGCTCAATCCCCTCCGACCCAGCTTCGATCGTCTTGGTACTGGCCTTAAAAATCTTTATGTCCGAGCCAACGCCCCCCTCGTCGGAGAAGTTCTGCTGGGTTGTGGTCCTTATGCCGGTGAGAACACCTTGGGGAAACAGTTGCGCGTACAGTGCAGAGATGCGAGCGCGATCCACGTAAAGAAAATCATTGATTTCGGCTGATACGGGCGCCGTTGGCAATTGTTTCTGAGATTCTGCGTTTTCGCTCTTCATGCTCTTCCTGCTTTTTCCGAATTGCTTTGATGGCTTGAAGCGATGGCTCATTTACGCCCTGCTTTCGCTGCTCTCGGAATGCACGAGCGAGCTGCTGGATGGCACCTAAAAATCGCTCGGAAGCGGTTTGCTGATCAGCCACGTTGTGCCCTGTACCAGTATATCGGAAGCCGATTCGATCTCTTTATCTGTCACCGACCACCCCGCTCAGCGCGGGCGAGGCCACCCTCGCCAAACTCCCATCAAGAAGCCTAATAAATTCATCCACATCCGACCTCCGGATGTTCAACGGTGGCGAGATGCGGATCACGTTTCCGTACAATCCACCCTTCCCGATCAGAAGCCCCTCGTCGCGAGCGGCTTCGAGCAAGCGGGCTGTCTCCGCTGCCGCAGGAGTCTTCGACTCGCGATCGGTCACCAATTCCAGCGCCTGCATGAGCCCCATACCCCGCACGTCGCCGATCAGAGGATACTTTTTCCGCAAGTCCTCTAAACCCTCGCGAAGATAAGCGCCCACCGAGGCCGCATTCGCCGCGAGGTTTTCCTCGTCGATCAGATCGAGAACGGCCTTGGCTGCCGCTGCCGGAATCGGCCCGCCTCCGAAAGTAGAAATCGTGAGCCCCTTGACGCTATCGGCCACCTCAGGACGCGCGGCGGTGAGCCCGATGGGCAGCCCGTTTGCGAGCCCCTTCGCACTGGTGACGACATCCGGCGTCACGTCCCAATGCTCGATGCCCCACCAGCGATTTCCGGTCCGTCCCCAGGCCGTCTGCACTTCGTCGCTGATGAAGATGCCGCCGTGCTCGCGCACGATGCCCGCGACGATCGAAAAATATTCCTTGGGAGGCGTAATGAATCCGCCCACGCCCTGGATCGGCTCGGCGATCATGCCGGCCACGCGCCCCGAGGTTGTCGTGCGAATCAGCTCCTTTACGTCCGTCGCGCAGCGGACCTCACAACTCGGGTAGGTGAGCCCGAAAGGACATCGATAGCAGTAGGCGTTATGCGCGAAGACAATTCCAGGCTGCGCCGCCGGTCCGAGCCTCCAGTTTCCGTGCCCGGTCAGCGCCATCGCGAGCGACGAACGTCCGTGGTACGAATGCCTGAGCGCCACGATTTCAGACGATCCCGTGTAGCAACGCGCGGCGAGAATCGCGGTCTCGTTCGCCTCGGTGCCGCTCGTCGTATAGAAGGACTTCCATCCTGGATCCAGGCGCAATCGATGTGATTTTCTTCGCGAGCGCCGCCAGCGGCTCATTGGCGAACAGCGTCGAGGTATGAACAAGCTTGTCCGCCTGCGCATGAATCGCCGCGCTGACTTTATCGTTGCAATGACCGACGCTCACCGTCACGATGCCGCCGAAAAAGTCCAGGTACTGACGGCCGTCGACATCGAAGACGAACTGGTCCTTCGCGCGGGTCAGCACTAGCGGTTCGGAAAAATAATGAAAGACCGCAGGAAAGAGGCATTCCTGATGGGCAAGAAGAATTTCATCTTTGGTCATGGAACCGTGCTTTCTATGGTACGAGCTTCGCGAAAAATGGGACAGACAGGCTTTTTCGGGCAACTGGATTCCAGGAGCCACCATTCGCAACAACCCGAAAAAAGTGTCTGTCCCCATTTTCGCTGCCCGCGCGACAACCTGTCAGAATAGTTTGCGGAGGTGGCGATGGCAACGGCGGATGTCGAGATAAAGCCCCAGACAAACCAAAGCACCATTCAACACTGGATCGGCGGCAAGCAGGCTGCCGCGCGCTCCGGACGCAGCGGCGAAGTTTTCAATCCCGCTACGGGTCAAGTGCGCGCCAAAATCGGTTTCGCCGATGCCGCCGAAGTGGATGCGGCCGTCGCCGCGGCCTCGCGCGCGTTTCCGGAGTGGAGAGCCACGCCGCTCTCGCGACGCTCCGAGATTCTGTTCAAGCTGCGCGAGCTCGCCGACGCTAACCGCCGCCGCATGGCCGAGCTGATCACGCTGGAGCACGGCAAGACGCTCGCAGACGCCATGGGCGAAGTGGCGCGCGGCATCGAAAACATCGAATTCGCGTGCGGCATCCCCAACCTGCTGAAGGGCGGCTTCTCCGAACAATCCAGCCGCGGGATCGACGTGTATCAGATTCGCCAGCCGTTGGGCGTCGTCTGCGGCATCACGCCTTTCAATTTTCCCGTGATGGTTCCGATGTGGATGTTCGCGAACGCCATCGCCTGCGGCAATACGTTCATCTTGAAGCCCTCCGAGAAAGATCCTTCGGTCAGCCTCTTGATCGCGGAATTGTGGAAGCAGGCGGGCCTTCCGGACGGCGTCTTTAACGTGGTGCAGGGCGATCGCATTGCAGTGGACCGCTTGTTGGAACATCCCGATGTAAAAGCTGTGAGCTTCGTTGGCTCGACTCCGGTGGCGAAGTCGATTTACGAGACAGCGACGCGCAACGGCAAGCGCGTGCAGGCTCTGGGCGGCGCGAAAAATCACATGCTGGTGCTGCCCGATGCCGATATCGACATGGCCGCCGACGCGGCGATTTCAGCGGGTTACGGATCGGCCGGCGAGCGCTGCATGGCGATTTCGGTGGTGGTCGCCGTGGGAGAAGTCGCCGAACCGTTGATAGCCGCGATTCGCAAGCGCATTCCGAAAATCCGCATCGGGCCTGGCCTCGAAGAAGGCAACGAGATGGGACCTCTCGTCACGCGCGAGCATCGCGACCGCGTGACCTCGTATATCGCGGGAGCGGCGGCCGAAGGCGCTTCGATCGACGTCGACGGCCGCACCGATCCGGTGTGCGCGCGCGATGGTTTTTTTCTGGGAGCTTCGCTGCTCGACAACGTCAAGCCCGGCATGCGCTGCTATGACGATGAGATTTTTGGCCCGGTGCTCAGCGTGGCTCGCGCGGAAACTTACGCGCAGGCGCTCGATCTGATCAATAGCAATCCCTACGGCAACGGCGTGGCGATTTTCACGCGTGACGGCGGCGCGGCGCGGCAATTCCAGTTCGACGTCGACGCCGGCATGGTCGGCATCAACGTGCCGATTCCGGTGCCCGTCGCCTACTACAGCTTCGGCGGCTGGAAGGCGTCGCTCTTCGGCGATCTGCATATGTACGGGCCGGAAGGCGTGCAGTTTTACACGCGCGCGAAGGTCGTCACCAGCCGCTGGCCCGATCCCGGAACCAGTAAAGTGGACCTCGGATTCCCGCAGTCGCGCTAGGCTGACTATCTTCGATGACAAGTGTCCAGGAATTGTTCTCGCTGAAAGGACGCGTCGCCATCGTCACTGGGGCGTCGCGCGGGTTGGGGAAAGAAGCCGCCGAGGCGTTGGCCGAAGCCGGTGCAAGCGTTGTGCTGGCCGCTCGCCGCGCGCAGTGGCTGGACCCCACGGCTCAGGAATTCAAGGATCGCGGATTCGAGTCTCTGGCCTGCTCCTGCGACGTAACTGACGTAGTGGAGGCGCACGGCGTGGCCGCGCAAGCGCTCGATCGCTTCGGGCGCATCGACATTCTGATCAACAATGCGGGCATCAGTTGGGCCGCGCCCTTCGAAGAAGCGACTGTCGATTCCTGGAATAAGGTGCTGGCGACGAACGTGATCGGCACGCAACTCATGACGCGCGCCGTGCTTCCCGCGATGAGGAAACAGGGCTACGGCAAAATCGTCAATGTCGCGTCGGTGATGGGCCTGGTCGGCGTGCCGAAAGACATTCTCGAAGCGTCGAGTTACACCGCAAGCAAAGGCGCGATTCTCGCGATGACCCGCGAATTGGCCGTGAACTACGCCGCGCAAGGCATCCGCGTGAATGCGATCGCGCCGGGATTTTTCCCCACGCGGCTGGCATCGGCCGTGATCGACCGCGCCGGCGAGCACATCCGCTCGATCACTCCGCTGGGGCGCGTCGGCGCAGAGGGCGAGCTGAAGGGCGCTATTTTGTTTCTCGCCGCACCGGCTTCCGATTACATCACGGGCCAGACCATCGCCATCGACGGCGGAATGACGGCTGCATAGAACTCATAGGGGAATCATGCGAACCAGAGGGTGTTAAAAAGGGGACAGACTACTCTGTCTCCTCCAGTAAACTTCTGACCTCACGCCAGGCGTGGGAGTGGACAGAGCGGTCTGTCCCCTCTTTAATAGAGGAGTGATGCGAACCAGGGATCAATATATCGAGAGCCTTCGCGACGGGCGCGAAGTCTATTACCGGGGCGAGCGCGTGGACGACGTGACGCAACACCCCGCGCTGGGCCTTGCCGTTCGCCACGCAGCCATCGATTACGACATGGCGCACGACCCGGCGTGGAAGAGCCTTGCCGTCGAAGGCGAAGGAGCGGGCGCCTTCAGCAGCTATTTCAAGATTCCGAAATCAAGCGCCGATCTGCTTCATCGCAGCGAGTTGATCGAAGCCGCGACCACGCTCGGCGGGACGCTCGTCGTACTGATCAAGGAAATCGGTACCGATGCGCTGCTCGCTCTGCATATGACGGCGCATGAAATCGATTCGAAGAAGGGCACGCACTATCTCGAGCGCGTCCGCCGCTTCTACGATCACGTGAAAACGAACGACCTCGCGATGGCCGTCGCGCAGACCGACGTGAAGGGCGATCGCTCGAAATCACCTTTGGAACAGGAACATCCCGATTATTACTTGCGTATCGTTGGGGAAACATCCGAGGGAATTGTCGTGCGCGGCGCGAAAGTCCACACCTCGGTTTCCATCAACGCCAACGAGCTGATCGTGCTGCCGACGCGCGCCATGAAGCAGGACGAATCCGCCTACGCCGTGGCCTTCGCGATTCCCATGAACACGAAAGGGCTGAAGCTGCTCGCGAGTCCATATGGAGCCCACCACGATGACTCTACGTTCGACTCGCCGCTCGCATCCAAGCACCGCATGATGGAAACGCTGACGGTATTCGACGATGTTGTGGTTCCGCACGATCGCGTGTTCCTTAAAGGCGAATGGGAATTCGCCGGCGAGCTGGCGAAAACCTTCGTCGAGTTTCATCGCTTCACGGCGATTTCCTACAAGCTGCCGTTGGTGGATGCGCTCGTCGGCGCGGCGCTTCTGATGACCGAATACAATGGCCTGGAGCGCGCGAAGCACATTCACGAGAAGCTCGCACGCTTGATCGCGTATGCGGAGACGTTGCGGGCGCTGATTAGATTAGCCGCGTTGGAGCATGAAACCGGCGCGCTGGGGATCGCGATTCCGAAAACCCTCGTCGTCAACATGGCCAAGCTGCATTTCGCCACGAATTTTCATCAAATGCTGGCCTACGTGCAGGACATCACCGGCGGCCTGATTGCCACCGGTCCCGGCGAAGCCGATCTCAACGGCGAGGAAACCGGGAAATGGGTGCGCCGCTATTTGGGGGGCCGCAAGGGCGTGAAAGTGGAGGATCGTCTGAAAGCGATCAACCTAGTCAAGGAGCTCACCGCGACGGATTTCGCGGGATATCAAGCCGTGCTTGCGATTCACGCCGAAGGATCGATCGAAGCGGAGAAGCTCGCCATGGTGCGGGAACATGATTCGGCGCGCTGCATCAGCCTTGCGAAGATGCTCGCGGGGATCACCAACGCGAAATAGTGGAGTAGACTTAAAGGCGCAGCAATGCGACAAACCGCTCAATTTGCAGCGGCCTTCTTGCTCAGCACGGCGTCTGCGCGCGCACAGACGACGGTTTGCGACCTCTTTCAGGATTTGAGGGCTTCCGATGAACGCCAATTGCGTATCAGCGGAGAACTGGTATTTTATGACGACGTCACGGTCCTCACTTCCTCCGTCTGCGATAAGGAATACCGGGCGCCAATCGTCACCGGCGGCCACATCTTTCGGAGTTGGTCTGCCGCATTTCAAGTCCGCGCCTCGAACTCAATTCCGGAGAATCAGGCGAAGCAACTACGAGATGCAGCCGCTGAAATCGCCCGCCTTCGGGACGCGGGCAAATTTGTCATGGCCACGGCTACCCTCGGAGGACGATTGAAAGTGACGTCTACAGATAGTTTTCCTGCCGAATTCGCCTTCGACTCAATCGAGGCATTGAAGGTAGAGATCCTTCCAGACCCAAGCGAATTGCCCGTTATTCCGATCTGCGATCTTTTCCAGGATCTCGAATCGTGGAAGGGCAAGCGAATCGCCGTGAGGGGCGAATTCGTCAGCACGGGCGAGGGAGCGTGGATCTCAGGCCGGTGCAAGGGTTCGTTCTTTACGAACGGTTACCGGTGGCCCGTCATATTAACGTTCAACGGAAACGCATATTCATCGAATTTTCCAGCATCCACTGCGGGGCTCGGGCTAACGCGGGAAGAAAGGCAAGGGAGCGTACAGCAGGTAATACGTACCGCGATATTCGTTGGACGACTGCTGCTCCGAGACAAGTATGTCGCGATGTGTGGGAAGTGGGGCGAGTACGTCACGAATGGATTCGGTCACCTCAACGGAGCCACTGGTGCGCTGATCGTCGAGGCCGTCCGAGATCTTGAGGTAACGCCACGGCAGCCTCCTGAAACGAACCAGGGCTACGAAAAACAAACGTGCCAGCCCCCAAATCAAAGTTCACCCGGAAAGTGACGACTCATGACCGAGGATCGGCATAGCGTTAAACTTTTAGAAGATGGCGCAGTACCGTAGTTTTCGCGACCTCGATTGGTCCCTCCTGGCGATCTCCTTACTCCTGTGCGCGGTCGGCGTCCTGCAAATTTATTCCGCCACGCATGACACCAAGTGGCAGGACGCCTGGTGGAAACAAATCGTCTGGATCGTGATCGCACTCGGGCTGATGTGGGTGGTGATGGCCATCGATTACCACACGCTTCTTGGTCAAATCCCATTGCTTTACGTGGCGTCGATTACATCGCTGATCGCGGTTTTGGCGGTCGGGCGGCTGGTGTTCGGCTCGCGCCGCTGGATCCGTATTCTCGGATTTAATCTGCAGATCTCAGAGTTTGTCAAGTTAGTGATAATATTAGTAGTAGCGAGGTATCTCTCGGAGCTGAAACGCGACGAGGTGACCCTTGGCGACCTTTTGAAGTTAGGAGGGTTGGTCCTCTTTCCGGCGGCTTTGGTGATGTACCAGCCGGACCTCGGCACGGGTTTGACGTACCTGCCGGTTCTGGCGGCCGGAATTTTGATAGCCGGGATTCGATGGCAGTATTTGGCCGTAATCGCCGTGGCAGTCGCGCTGGTTCTACCGGTCGGGTGGCTGGTATTGAAGGACTATCAACGCGCGCGGCTGGTGACATTCGTCAATCCGGCGAACGACCCGAGAGGTTCCGGGTATCAGGTGATTCAGTCCAAAATCGCCGTGGGAGACGGCGGAGTATGGGGCCGCGGTGTAACGCGCGGCACGCAAACGCAACTGCGATTTTTGCCGGTACCGCACACCGATTTCATTTTCTCGGCCTTTGCCGAGGAGCACGGATTCGTCGGTGTGGTGGTGGTGCTGGGTTTGTATTTTCTTTTGCTCATGCAGGTGGTGCAGAACGCGCAAAGGGCTCCGGACCGGGCGGGCATGTACATTTGCATGGGCGTCGCGACGCTGCTGTTGTTCCACGTCCTGGTGAACGTGGGCATGGTGGTGGGGCGCATGCCAGTGACGGGAATACCTCTGCCGCTCATGAGTTCGGGCGGCTCGAACATGTTTTCGGTATTTATGATGCTGGGGCTGGTAAACAATGTGCGGCTCCGGCGCTTTATCAGTTGAACGGACGGGCTGAGCGCTGGAAAAGCGCCAGGCGTTCAAGCGGATTTCGGAACCACAAGTTTTTGACCGGTGAGCAGGGTTGTCGCGCGCACAGGCGCCGTCAATCGCGTTTCTGCAATCCGGTTCTGCGCGATGTGCCGCAAGCTGTACGGAATGTGCGAGACATGCTGTACCCCCGGGCTGTATCTGGGGCTCCATTCCAGCGGAACGATCGCGACTCCCGAGCCGCTTCCTGCCTGACCTAAGTACGGTGTTTTGTCCCCTCCGCCGCGCGAGCGTAGAGCGCCGCGCGAGAAGGGATGAACGATGAGCAAGGAAATGGTGATCTCGTCCAACCGGCACGAGACCAAGGTGGCGGTGATTGAAGACGACCAGTTAGTGGAGGTCTACTTCCAGCGCTCCGATGAGTACTCGCTGGCAGGGAGCATCCACAAAGGGCGCGTGACCCGCGTATTGCCGGGCATGCAGTCCGCCTTCGTGGATCTGGGCCTGGAGCGCGACACGTTTCTGTACGTGTCGGATTTCCTCGAAGAGCACGAAGATTTCGATAAAATAACCAGCGACGAGCGCGCGGTCCGCCCCGAACGTTCTCGAGATGACCGTTTTCGAGGCGATCGAGGGCGCGGTGATCGTTCGCGCGGCCCGCAACTGCAAGCGATCCCCGCGGCGGATGTTTCCACAATCGCTCCATCGGGCCCCGAAGGCGCCGGCGGAACATCTTCTGTGGCGGCTGCAGTAACAACTGCCGTTTCTCCGGGCGCGGAAACCGGCGCTCCGTCGGGACAAGAACAGCGCAATCGCCGGGGACGCCGCCGCCGGCGTCGCGGAAGCCGAGGGTTCCCGGAATCCAAATACGCCGCCGAAGGCGCGCCACGAGTTGCGGGGCCGAATGCCCCCGTCGAAGAAGCCGAAGAAATCGAGCCAGGTGAAGAAGCCGCTGGAAACGTCGAAGGCGTACGCGAGGTAGCGGCCCACGCCCCCGCAGCAGAGACCGTGGAGCGCCCCACGCCGATCGTGCTGCCCGGCGAATCGCTTAGAAAGTATCGGGGCCCGGCCGCCGCAACGGCGGTTGAAGCCGGAGCGGCGCCCCTTGGCGAGGAAGCGACCGCCGCCGAGGAAGCGGTGGAGAATGAGTACGACGAGCCGATTCACTATCCTCCGGAAAACGCTCTTCCGGATGCGCCGATTCACGAACTGCCTACCGAGGAAGCAGTCGCTGAGGAAGTCGCCGCGGCTCCCGCAGTCGAATCGAAAGTGGGCGTTCCCGCAGCGCCCCCGCCAGTCTCCAAGGTTGTCGCGTCCTATATTCACGCCACCTCGGCTCTTCGCGCCGAACGCGAGGAGCCCAGCCATGAAGGCGCCCCATCATCGGCCGAGCATGCGGAAGAAATCGTGGCGGAAGGCAGCGCGGCTTATGACGTCGAAGAGACCGACGAGGACGAAGTCGACAATGAGCCGGCCGTCGCTCCGATGCTCGACGAGGACGAGGATCGGGATATCCAGGCGATGATTCTCGGCGATGTCGAGGGAATCGAAATCGACGAGACCGAAGGCCTCGCCAGTGAAGGCGAAGGCGGCGCGGAAGGCGCAGCGGGCGAAGGAACGGACAAGCCGCTCGAAAGCGGAAGCGCCGAAGTGCGCGAGCGCGGGGGACGGTTCCCGCATCGCGTCTCGCGCCGGACACGCCGACGCGGACGGGGTGGACCGGAGGGCCGGGAAGCTCGCGGACCGGAAGGACGCGTGGATACACGGGGCCCGGAAAATCGTGGTGACGCCGGCCGTTTACAGGAAGGCCGCGAGAATCGTCCTGAGGGCCGCAGTGATGCTGGTCGGGGAGACCGGAACGTCTCCCGGCCAAATGCCCAGCCGATATCCATCTCCGATCTTCTGAAGGAAGGCCAGGAGATCATCGTTCAGATCGCCAAGGAGCCTCTCGGCCAAAAAGGCGCGCGCATTACGTCGCACATCGCGCTGCCGGGGCGCTACGTGGTGTACATGCCCACGCTCGAACACATGGGCGTGTCAAGGAAGATCGCGAGCGACGAGGAACGCCAGCGCCTCAAGCGCATCTTGCAGGCCCAGCGCCCGGGTCCGGTCGGCGGATTCATCACGCGTACGGCCGCGGCGGGACGCACCGAAGAAGAGATCGCCGGGGACATGCAGTTCCTGTACAACCTGTGGCAGGGCATCAAGACGAAGTCCGAAAAGCATCCGGCTCCGCTGCTGCTGCATCACGATCTCGATATCGTGCAGCGCATCCTGCGCGACCAGTTGGCCGATAATTTCAAGGCCATCTGGATCGATAACGAAACCGCCTACGAAGGCGTGCTGCGCTTTGTCGAACAGTTCCAGCCGGCCCTCGTCGGCAAGGTGAAGCTGTACACCCGCGAAGCTCCCATCTTCGACGCGTTCAATATCACGAGTGAACTTGAGAAGGCTTTACGTCCAAAGGTCTGGCTGAAATCAGGCGGCTTCATCGTCATCAATCAGACCGAGGCGCTGGTGGCGATCGACGTCAACACGGGAAAGTACGTCGGCAAGACCAACCGCCTGGAAGACACCATCGTCAAGACCAACACAGAAGCGATTAAAGAAATCGTCCGGCAGATCCGCCTGCGCGACCTGGGCGGCATCATCGTGATCGACTTCATCGACATGGATGAGCGCAAAAATCGCCAGAAGGTGATGCAGGCGCTGGAAGAAGCTATGCGCGTGGATCGCGCTCCGTACAAGATTCTCCAGTTCAACGATTTCGGACTGGTGGCGATCACCCGCAAGCGCGTGAAACAATCGCTCGAACGAACGCTTTGTTCCCCGTGCCCGCATTGCGAAGGCGCGGGATACATCAAGAGCGTGCAGACGGTGGTGAGCGAAATCCTGACCGAGGCGCGCAAGATGGCGAAGTCGGTGGAGGGCAAGGACGTCATGCTGCGCGTACATCCCGACGTCGCCAAGGTCCTGAAGTCGTCACAGAACAAATATCTGGAGGAGCTGGAAGAAGTCCTGCGTCGTCCAGTGCTGGTAAAGGGCGATCCCCAACTGCATCACGAGAAGTTTGATTTGGCCTAATTTTCGACCTAGCTGATCCTATCCCTGGTGATCACCTTGGCAAGAGACTTGCGTGAGATAGCCCTCGTAATTGTCCTTAGTCTTATCGTCATAGCGATCATTGCTTGGTTGGCCACTCATAGTACCCTACCAGGCGAAGTAGTGATCGGAAGGTGGGGTGGCTTGATCGGGACCACAGGCATAGTGTTCGGACTAGCGTTGAAAAACCACTACAGGACGTCCCGAAGGCGCTTACCATTTTGGCTGCTCATATGCTCGCTCTTCGGGCTTCATCTATTCATCGGCATTTGGATGATGAGTACATTGACGAACTGGAGGGTGGCGTGGTGGGCACCGATCGGGGTGATCGAGACCCTTACTGTGGATCTTGTATTGAGAGCCACCGGACTATGAGCGCGAAAACTCGAAAACTGGGGACGGAGGAGACGTTCCCCGGGTTTTCTTGGACGCTGCATCGGCGACCTATAACTGAAGAAAAGGCTTGCCGTGACAACCCGCGAGACGCTTCATCAACTCGTCGATCAGCCTTCGGAGCATCAGGCGGATTTGGCTAACGCTCTCCTGCGACTACCAGAACGGCTCTATAATCCTCCTCGGTAAGCCGGAATCCCATGGCGCGCAACCGATCCACTTTCTCTTTCACTGTGCCAATCATGCCTTTTCGCTTGGCCTCGATGTGATGCTAAATCGTCGACAGACGGAACCGTCCCCCAATTTTTCCACGGTGAAATAGAATTCTGGCTGCAGAGTGGGTCGGCTCCGGAATGGCATGAAAAGCAGGTCCCTCGACTTACGCTCGGGATGACTTGCTCTGGGTGTGTGGGCGGGACGGGGGAAAATCTCGACGGATGGGAACTTTCACCGATACCCCGCACGCCTTACCGCAGAAAACCGAGGCAGAAAATCGGAACCAACGAGAACTTCGTCGTTGTGCGTGCACTATTCCTCAATAGTCATCCCGAGCGAAAGTCGAGGGACCTGCTTTTGCGGCTGTTTTACGTCTATCTGCTGGCCAGTCGATCCCGCGTCTTGTACATCGGGATGACCAACGATCTGGAGCGCCGCGTGCGCGAGCACAGACTCGGCGAGTTTGAAGGATTCACCAAAAAATACCGTGTTCACCGGCTTGTATTTTTCGAGAGCTTCCATGACGCCCGAACGGCCATCGCTCGCGAGAAGCAGCTTAAGGGATGGCGTCGCGAAAAGAAAGTAGCATTAATCGAGGCGCAAAACCCAACCTGGGAGGATCTCGCTGCACGTGGGTCGCCTCCGGAATGGATGAAAAGCAGGTCCCTCGACTTACGCTCGGGATGACTTGTGGTGGAAGTGGGAGAAGACCGACGGGAGAAACCGGTGACGGACGGAACTGCCCCGAACTTCGCCGCACGGAATTTCCGCCTCGAAAAGCAGGTCCCTCGACTTACGCTCGGGATGACACGCGGTGGAAGTGGGGAGAAGACCGACGGGAGAAACCGGTGACGGACGGAACTGCCCCGGACTTCGCCGCACGGAATTTCCGCCTCGAAAAGCAGGTCCCGCGACTTACGCTCGGGATGACTTGTGGTGGAAGTGGGGAGAAGACCGACGGGAGAAACCGGTGACGGACGGGACTGCCCCGAACTTCGCCGCACGGAATTTCCGCCTCGAAAAGCAGGTCCCTCGACTTACGCTCGGGATGACACGCGGTGGAAGTGGGGAGAAGACCGACGGAAAACCGGTGACGGACGGAACTGCCCCGAACTTCGCCGCACGGAATTTCCGCCCCGAAAAGCAGGTCCCTCGACTTACGCTCGGGATGACACGCAGTGGAAGTGGGGAGCAGACCGACGGGAAAACCGGTGACGGACGGAGCTGCCCCGAACTTCGCCGCACGGAATTTCCGCCTCGAAAAGCACGTCCCTCGACTTACGCTCGGGATGACGGGCGGTGGAAATGAAGAGAAGATCGAGATAAACACCGGGGCGGACGAGACCGCCGTCAGCGTAGCATTCTGCCGCCGGGCTTCTGCACGCCAGACTCGGGGAAGAATGTTCGCGAGGAAGTCCCCTCCTCCAACTTAATCGCGATTGCCTGCGGCTGCAGCGGCATTTCTTTGACCTCCAGTGATCGATCTCCGAAGATCGACTCCGTCACGTACGCCACCGCGATGCCTCCCACCACCAGCGGATGCAGGGCAGCTACCGGCACCACGTATTTCTTCGACTTCACGAAAGCTTCCATCACGTCGCGCAAGGGAGTGCTGCGCGGCAAGCCCGGAACCTGGGGAATTTCCAGGCTGGTGAATTCGAGATTCTCATGCTTGCGGCTATATTTCGCGAGCGTCCTCGCCGCCTGCTTCGGCGTCATGATCCCGAAGTCGTTCAGAATTCCGCGGTGCACGGCCCGCGGATAATAGAAATCCATCACGAAGCGCGTGAAGTCCGCGCAATTGTAAAAGAGCAGATTGAAATGGGTCTTGTTCGAGCGTGCGTTGAGCGTATCGATGAGCTTCGCATCCTGCGCTTCGGTCGTCTCAATTTCAAAACTGTAGATCTTGCGATCGTAAGAAGATCCCACGAGCTGGGTCCAGTCACCCGCAGGCATGCTCCCGTCCTTGCCGTCTGGAACAATGTTCGCAAGACGCGCACGACGGTAGCTGTCGCGCAGCGCGGCGACCGTCTCCGCATTAGCGGACTCCGGAATCTGATCGGTGCGCTCCACCGCGTACAGGTAGGGAATGAGGGGGATCGCGATCCAGTCGTATCCGCCCACGCGATGATACCGGCTGATGACGACGCCGCTCTCCCCCGGCTCGCAGAGACGCACTTTGACCGGCGTCTGGGCGCACACGCGCGGAAGGTAAACGGCCGCATGTCCGGTCGGAGTGAGTCCACCGAAGTGGCCATATGGCTCTTCGACGAACAACGCCGCTGCTCCGCGAGCCTGGACCGCGGATACAATGATTGCCAGCAGGACGGTGAGTTCTTTTGGACTCATTCTTCGATGAACCGTCTTATAGGAGGGATGGACGCAGATGTTACCGCGTTTCACAAATGCGTCCGGACTTCACGTCCTCCCTTACAGACGGTATTCGTGCCTAAAATAGAATCGATGCATCGCTTCCTGTTGCATAACGACGAGATTCGCGAGGCCGCCGAGACCAGCCTGGCCGCCGGCCAGGTCGGGCTGCTGGCCGGATGGGGCGTTTTTTCAACGCTGCGCGTATACGATGGCGTGATGTTCGCCTGGGAGAAGCACTGGGATCGGATGAAGCGCGACGCGGCGCTGATGCGCGTGCCGTTTCCTTCCGGCGAGCGATGGCTGTATGACGGACTGAATCGTTTGATCGATGCGAATCAGGCCTGGAATTCCACGCTGCGGGTCGTTGCCATCCGCAATCAAGGCGGGCTTTACACGGGCCCCGGCTTGACGCGCGATTTCGATGTGATCGCCTTCACGGTGGATGTCGTGCAGTGGCCCGCGTCGGTAAAGCTCGGCCTGGTGCCGCAGGGGCGCCACGCCGCCAGCGAATTCGCGGGGACCAAGTACACGTCGTGGTCGGAGAACCTGACACGCTACGAGCGCGCGCACGAGCAGGGACTGGACGAAGTGATTCTGCTGAACGAGCGCAATGAAGTAGCCGAGTGCACTTCCGCGAATGTCTTCTGCGTTCACGGACAGAAGGTTTCCACGCCTCCACTCAGCGCGGGATGTCTGGCCGGCGTCACGCGGTCGATCCTGCTCGAGGAAATCCGCGTTCCGGGAATTGAGATTTGCGAGCGCGTCCTGCTGACAGCCGATCTGGAATCCGCGGACGAGGTGTTCATCACGTCGACCACGCGCGAGCTTTTACCGGTGACGTACATCCAGGGCCTGAACCTCAAATCGCCGGTGCACGGCGGGCATGCGGTGTGCGATCAAATACGGGCGGCGTTTCGCGCTTATGTGGATTCGTACGTCGCCGCGCGGCGCCGGGAGGTGCCTGAAAGATGCCCGGCGGTATAATGCACAGTTAGATCGTCAAATGCAGCTAGAGTGTCCAAAGTGCGGGATGCGGGAGGTACGTGTCTCGCAGCGGCGCGGCTTCGGGGAATACCTGCGCGGCCTGCTCGGCATTTACCCTCTGCGCTGCCGTCGCTGCCGTGCGCGCTGGGAAACCAGTGTGTGGCACGCGGGCGACTGGCGTTACGCGCGTTGTCCCAAATGCTATCGCCAGCAACTGACCACCTGGAGCGAGCAATATTACAACGCGCCGAGGTGGACCATCCTCCAGCTTCGATTGGGAGCGACGCCGTATCGCTGCGCGGCCTGCCGCTGTAATTTTTCGAGCTTCAAGAAATGCAAGGAGCGTTTCACGTGGCGGCATCAGGAGCGTCCCGCCGGCGCGCCGGAAGAGGCCGAAGACAAAAAGGTCTGAGAGCGGCCCCGCAGTGAAAATTGCCGGGGATCGCCTGGAGACAAAATCCCGCTCATAAAATGGGGGTGCCAGCGGTTATTGCGCTGGCTGCCCGCCGGGGATCGCGGGCGGTTGACCGGAATCCGCGGGTGCGGACGATTTTGGCGCGTCGGGGAGGATGAACGTCGTTTCGCCGGGGCGTAGCAGTTTTAACTGCTTGCGGATTTCCATCTCCTGTTCGCTGGTGCTGGTGCGCAGGCGTTCGATTCGTTCCTTGCGGCGTTGGTTTTCCATGGCCGCGGCGGCGTTCTGCGCTTCCAGCGTGCGGATCTCGCGATACTTTTCGAGCAGTACCTGCACGCCTTGAGGGCCGCGCAGTGCGGTGATCGCGTACGCCGCCACCACCGCGAAACCGATGGCGATACCCCACGCCCGTTTGTGGTGCGCGGGAATCCAGGAATGTGGCCAGTCTCCGATATCGTCCCCTCCTATGTTTATATCGTGTCCTGCGTCAAAATACCAGAGGTCGTGTTAATCTCACGAAAGGAAGCGGTGATGTCCGAAGAAAGAGAAACGGCTGCGGTCTACGCAAAGTGCCCAAAGTGCGGGTCTCACGACGTGCGCCGATCGAAGAGCACGGGCGCGTGGGCCATGATTCAGCGCGTGTTCGGACGCTGGCCCTTTCGCTGCCGGAGCTGCCGCATTCGATTCTTCCGCCCGGCTGATCCGCCCCAGGGAATGGACTAAGCGGGTTGCGTTGACGAATCCCGGTGGATTCTCATGGGACCGTTTCCGGGAGGGCCGGATGTTTACCGGTCGGCGGGCGCGGGAGAACTCTTGCGGAGCATAGCGGCGATATCGGCCGGCGCGTCGAAACGATCGGCGGGAAGCATTTCGTTCACGCGAACCTGGTCGATGGTGATACTCAGTTCCTGGCTGCCGGCACGCTGCCGGGAGCGGGTCGGAAGCAGAACGCCCCCGAAGCTTTTGTAGTCCTCGAAATCCACTTCCACGTCGACGTCGCCCATCTGGCTGGCTGCGACGGCGCTGGTTCTCATCAGGAAGCCCGTTCTCCGGGAATAGAACTGATGCTCCGGCTTGCCGCTGGCCGGGGTCAGGACTACTTCATAGCAATCCTCGCCGTTAATCGTTTTGGTTCCCACGGCGATCGCTTGCGGATAGAGGTTTCGCCACTCGATGGGCGTATTGAAGTGAGCTTCGCGAAGCGCCTGGTCTTTTTCCTCGCCGGATTTGATCCGCGGGCCGAGAAGAACGCTCTTCTCCCAGGCGACTCCCGCGGAAATGCCGGTTTCTATGGAACCGATGCCATCGAGTTCGACGATGGAATATTCCTTGTCGGGCGGGGCCGAATAGCGGGTGATTTTACCCTTCAGCCCCTGGGCCGCAAATTCGATCACGCCGGTCATAATCTCCGTGTGATGTTTTTCGTAAGCCGCGCGTCCACCGGTGACCTCGACGTAACGATCGAGAATGGCCGCCGCATCCGGTAGCTTCCGATCGTCCGGGGTCCCATCAGGGACGATTTGGGCGGCTAGAAATGAGCCGCCGAGCGCCGCGAGGAGCGCGATTCGCAGACCCTGCTTCCGCGTACGTTGCTTCATGGTTTTCTTCCTTGCCGCCCGATCCATTCAAGAGCGGCGTCCGCGACGGCGTCGCGGCCCGCGAGCAAACTTTGCCGCGTGAGCCTCACTTCTACATCGGGCGTCACGCCGTTGCCCTCCAGGGCGCGGCCGCCTTCGGAAATGTAGTTCGCCACGGCGTATTGAAATCCGTCGCCGTCGGGAAGGCGGGTGATCACCGAGGGGAGCGCCGCTCCGGCCGTGCGCGTTCCGAAGACGCGCGCCCGGTGGAGATCCTGCAGACCACCCGCGAAGATCTCGGAAGTGGAAGCCGACGTTCCATCCACCAGGATCGCCAGCGGCCCCGTGTAGGCGTCGGCGCGCGGGTTGATGAAGAACTTGAGCGTCGCGCCGCGCATGAACATGGTCCCGAGTCGCAGATTTTGGCGGTCCGTCAGCCAGCCCGCCATGCCCATCGCCATGCCGCCGATCCCGCCGGGATTTCCGCGCAGGTCGATGATCAGGCCGTCGCATTTGCCGCACTCCTCGATGGCTTTGCCGAAGGCGGGCATGAGGCGGGGCAGATCCAGGAACTCGTTGAACCGGATCAAGCCGGTATTGCCGATCTTGCGGAATTCGAACCACACGTGCTGCGGAGGAAGGTTGCCGAAGCCGGCGAGCTCGCCCCGTGGGGAATGCAGCGTCACGTCCAGCGCGACGCGGGCTCCGGCGCCATCTAAAAACACGAAGTGTTTGGGAGTTCCAACCGGGCCCGTAAGCCTCGACTGAATGGCCCGCTCCGTAGCAAAGCCGTTGATCGCGGGGTCGGCGTGAAGTTTCTCGACCAGGTTGGGCAAATTCCAGGTCCCTGCGCTGAGCACTTCCCATCCCGTGCGAAGCTGGCTTCCCGCATCGGTTCCAGGGACAGGCGTTTCAGCGGCATTCGTTTCCGTCACGATGACGTGTCCATCCAAAGTGCGCACGTCGAAACCGGGCGTTCCCCCGCCGCCATCGCTCGCGATATCTTCGGTGACGCCAGGAGCGAGGATGGCAAAATGCGTCTGCTTCAGGCGGGCGAGCATCGCGCGGATCACGGCGCGAACCTGATCCGGAGTTTCCGCCTTGTCGACAAGCGGCCGGTATTCATCGTGAATTGCCTGCCAATCGAGGCCGCCCGGACGCACGTCCCAATGTTTATCCCGGATCGTGTTCCAGACTGTTTCGAAGGATGCGATCTGAAGTTGCTTTTGGGAAGCGTTGAGCGAAGCGGAACTGAGCTGCGCGAAACCGCCGGGAGTCAGCGCGAGCAGGATCGCCGTAAAGATGATCGGACTGGCGAGTACGGACCGGGGTCGCACCTCTTTAGCGTGACAGGCGATGGCCGCTGTATGCAAGCCTAAGGGCCTATCGGAAAAGGCGAACAGTATCTCGAGGCCTCCAGTAGCGTTTCAACAAGGACGCTATTCAAAATCTAGCGACTTTTGCACAGCTTTGTTAAACTGAATTCGTTGGGAGGTCGTCTAATGGTAAGACTGCAGACTCTGGATCTGCGTATCGGGGTTCGAGTCCCTGCCTCCCAGCCACTATTGGCTTGGTGAGTCTCCAAGGAGATGAGCGAATAGCCATGCAAGGTTCCGCGCGAGCGGCTCTTCGATTTATCATGTTGCGCCGCCTCAGTTTAGCCGTCGTTTTTCCACTACTCGTCTCCGCTCAAACAAGTCCCTCGGCTTCGGCCCCGGCTGCGCCGGCCCAGCTTGCGACCAAGCCCGCGCCGGCCAAAGTGGATAAGGCGCTGCGCGAGCGCGCCGCACAGTTCCTGCAATACACGATTGATCGAAGCTACAGCAAGGCCTACGAATTGGTGGCCTCGGAAACCAAGGATTGGTACCTGAGTTCGGGAAAGCCGCAATACAAGACGTTCAAGCTTGAGAACATCGACTACTCCAAGAATTTTAAAGAGGCCACGGTCCATTCCAGAGTTACACGCGTTCTGAGCATGAACGGGCGCGAGATTTCGACGGAACTGGTGGTCAACGATCAGTGGAAGCTAGAGTCCGGCAAGTGGATGTGGTATCACGATCCTGACGTTCTGATCACGCCGTTCGGCGAGGTCAAAATCGACCGTTCCAAGGTGTCGGCGTCCGGTCCGGCGCCTATTCCGAAGGACACCAGTCCGGCCGCCGCGCAGGAGGCGGCAGGCAAACTGACCTTGGAAACCACTACCAGCAAGCAGGTGCTTCTGTTTGAGGAAGGGAAGCCCGGCAGTGACGATTTCATGTTTCACAACGGCCTTCCCGGCGTCATCGATGTGTTGATCGATGTCGTCGGCGACTATCGGGCTTTTTCGGTGGAACCCAAACACGCGCAAGTGGAAGGCGGTAAGGATCTGGCCGTGAAGGTCGATTATAGGCCGTCTGCGAATCCGATGCCGGCTTTCGTGAGGGTCACCATCCAACCGTTTGGACGGACCGTGCAGGTTCCATTGAAGTTCAAGGACGCGTCTTCTGCTCCATGAGGTGCGGATGACACGGTGCGGGCGGGGGCGAAGTAATGCCGCTGCAAGCGCCTGGCGTTGCTGAGCGGGCAACGCCTGGACGACGAGGCTCATGATGCACTCGGAGGAGTTTTTCCATGAATCCTGCGAGTGTTCCTGTAATTCCGCAGCAACCGGACCAGGCGGAATATCCGGCGACCGAGCTGCAAACGCTCCCGACGTTTACCTATGAGAGCTACCTGACCGCGGCGGGAACCGCCCCGCCGTGGGATGCGACGCGTCCCGAGCAATATTGGTTCGATGCGACGGCCCCGGCCGGGGTCGGCGCGGTGTATCAATACTCCGCGCTGCTCGCCGATGCGAACGGGAATCCGAGGATCGGGCCCCAAATCATTCCGGCGCTGTGGGCGCTTACGCCGAACATACCACCGCCGCAGAGCAAGGACACCAACCCAATCCAGCCGGTGCCCGTACGTGCATTGCTCGCGAACGAGCAATTGTTTCTCAACCCCGATGGCGACGGTCCGGGAATTGCCTCATCTTTCGTTCTGCGCACGGATTTGCAAGGAACGTTACCCGCGCAATACACACAGAGCGACAAGGCCATCATTACGCGTCTGGGGGCGTATCTGGCGAAGCTGGAGGCGTGATCGGAAGGAGGCTGCTTGCGTGAGAGGATGGCCGCTTGATTTGAGAGGATGCTGCGTGCAGTACAGCGTTGCGACGAGACTCGCGGGCTGAAATGCAAACGGGGAGGGCCGAAGCCCTCCCCGTTTTTTTCCTACGAACCGCAGGTTCTCTGACTAGTTATTCAGAGGATCGCCTACGGGCTGAGTGGTCCGCGTGAGACCGCCCGGATCCATGACGAGACCCAGATAAGACAGCGGCGGTACGGCGCCCGTTGCATTGAACAGGAAGGCCAGACCGTGGCAGTACTGGAAGTTCGCCTGGGTGATCGCGTAACCGTCAAAGCCGGTGTTCACGATGAATGTGGCGTAGCTGCCAGCCAAAGCCATCGTATCGGTAGCCGGGTAAACGGCCGCGATGCTGGTGTTGGTCTGAGCAGATTTGCCACCGATGGTGCCGAACAGGTACAACTGCACCTTGCCGGCGCTCTGCACCGCGCTGTATCCGATCACCGGCGGCGTCAGGCCGTTGGTGGGATCCTTGGAGGTGTTCGCGACGACAATGCCTGTCACGTAGTTAGAGTCGGAGACGACCCACGGGAACAGGAGGCTGCAAGTGCAGCGGCTGATGGACAGCAGGTTATACGGGCCACCCGTCGTTTGCACGAAGCGCGGCGTTCCATCCAACTGACCCAGCGGGCTGGCAAGCGCGCTCGTCGGGTTGGAAGGATCCGTCGTCGAATACCACGGAGCGAAGGTCGCCGCGGTAACCGTGGCGGACGTGTTGGCCTGCGGCAGATCGCTGATGATGCTGCTCGGCAGCGAAGACGCAGGATAATACAGGACCGGGTAAATCTTGGCGGTCTCGGTCGCAGCCGAATCCGCGAAGAGGACCTCGTACGTCACCGTCCCACCACCGGCGGGCAGATCGACGTATCCGGAGTTCGTCAGGGAGGCGAGTGCGCTGCCGGCAGGTACCGCCGCGAAGGCGCCCTTGCCGGTTCCATTGACGGTGGTCATTACCATTACGCCAGAGGCGACGGATGAACCGTTGTTCAGGTAAACGATGGTCGGCAGAGCCATCACCGTCCCGTTGGGGACATTGGCGATCGTGAACTGGATGCGCGTACCGTAGTCCGCGACGCCAGCGCCAACGTTGCCGGCTATATCCTGGAAGCCCAGGTTGGCGACTGACACGACCGGATAGCTGTTGGGTCCACCAGGACGTGTAGCCGAAGATTCGCGGTACCCGTCTCCACGAAACCGCTTTCCGTAAAGAAGCGGACGGCGGGATTATTCATCGAGATGTCAGCCGGATATAACGTGGTGGCGGCTGCAAAGCTAGCATAGCCGTCGTATGCCGCGTAGTTGGTGGCCGCGGAATTGCCGCCAGTTCCGACCACGGGAGCACCGTAATTCGGAGCGCCGCCAAGAACGGTGGCCCCGCCGCCATTACCAAGCAATTGAGCCATGTTCTTCGACTTCCAACTGCTCTGGTATCCTTCGGTGATCGAGATCACCGGATGGGGTCCGGGATTCGAAGATAAGGTGTTGATCCACACATACGGGTAAGTGCTCTCAAATCCAGGGTACTGGAATCCGCTGCAAATACTGGTGCTTATGCCAGGGTACTCGGTTCCCGAAGCCGTGCAGGTATCCCATCCGTGACTTTCCGTGGCGGGCTCATCGCCTTTCGCCAGAGTGTCCGTCGGGTATTCGCACTGCAGGAAGGAGTTGTCCACCGTTGTCTTGGTGGCGCCCATGCCCGGCTGGACGTAAGCGATGGTGGCTGAGATCTGGTTCACGCTGACCGACGCGGGTCCCTGGAATTGGATGACCGCGGAAATCGTGGATAACAGAGTGGCGGGAGCGAACGCTTGCGCATTCACGCGGATATTCGTGATGCGAATCGTGCGCGTCCAGCTGGTGGAGGGAGGATCCAGCGGTACGCCGGGGAACACGATCTGATTCGGCCCGTTCGGGCGGCCGATGAAGATGTTCGGGCGAAAGTATTTGCGCTGCAGGTCCCATCATAACTGAGGTTCGGAGTCGCAGGGGCGTTCACGGTGCACACGCCAGGGCCACCGACAGGGTCCTTATCGGCGCAAACCCGATGGGGCGACGCCGGCGAAGTTGGTGGGATCGGTGTAGCTGGGGTCTTTCAGATCGTCCATGATCAAGGTCGCTTCGCTGAGCGGCACGGTTTCGGCCGCGCCGTTGATGACCTTGCTGGTAATCGTGGTACCCGGGATCGTTACGGTAATATTGGCGTAGGCGATCTGGGCGCCGGGAGCGGTGGTCGCGCCAGTTCCCGAGCAGGTGAGCACGATGTCACCGGTCAGTTCCGCCATGCCTTCCACGCGAACGTATTGAGGTGTACTAGTCAAACTGGTACACAATAATCCTTGAGCGGCGGCCGGGATCGTGAAGCAAGCTAAGAGCGCCACGACGGCCAACGCATAAAACAACTTGCGAAAATCTGCCATTTCCTTCTCCTTGTGAATTTTTGGAATTGAATTGATGGAAGTTCTCTTTTTCAACCTGAGCCTCAATCTGCAATTCCCTGAGCTTCGAACCTCGGGAACCGAGCTTCCCAGCCGACTTCACAAATGGCTGATTTACGCTCGACTGCTTCGCTACTAGGACTCATTCTGGACTTCTTTTTTTCTTATGTGCTCGCGTGAGGACGGCTCTCAATAGGCCGCCTGCCCTAAATTACACTACTAACTGCTTGTGGAACCCTGGACGGAGTCAGTTACTTTGATATCATCGACGGCCGGGTTAAGTCAAGGAGAAAGTACGGGTACCGGGCAGAACGAGGCACAAACCAGGGCGGTTTCGGGGAATGGCGCGGATTTGCGGCGAACGGCGAAAATCCGGGGTCGAGCGGTAGATCCCGGATTCCCCGCGTTGGTTAAAGTTCCTTAACGTACTTCTGCATTTTCTTCACGCGATCGCGCAACTCGTTGCTGGCCTCGATGAGCCCGCTCTCATCGTAGATGACGTGGGGTGTCATGAAGATGATCAGCTCGCTGCGCTCGTGGCTGTAATTCTTGGTGCCGAACACGGCGCCCAGGTAGGGGATTCGGTCCAGCAGGGGGATACCGCTGACGCTCGAGGTGGTGGTCTCGCCGATGAGGCCGCCAATGGCGATGGTGTCGCCGTCCTGGACGGTAATCTGCGTCTGTACGACCTGCTGATTGAAGGAGGGCGTGAGCGTGCCGGCGCCGGCCGACGGCGTACTCACCTGCTGGTTGATGACCAACGTAACCACACCGCTGGGATTCACACGGGCCTCCACCTGGAGGGTAACGCCCGTGTTCTCCGAGGAAATCGATTGCTGCACGGTGGTGCCGCCTCCGGTGGGAATGGTCGTCGTGCCGGTGGTGACGGGGATCTGCGTGCCCACGTTGAGCGTGGCGGGAATACTATCGGTGGCGATGAGGCTGGGTTCGGAAATCACGTGGGCCCGGCCCACGTTTTCCGAAAGACTGAGCGTGGCGAGCAGCTCGCGGCTCTTGCCCACCAGCGCGCCCGCGGAAAGATTGGTCGCGGTACTGGTCAGCGACCCGAGCAAGGTCCTGTTACTGCTATCGCGGGGCTGCAAGGACGCAGCGACGCCGCTCGAAAACGTGCCCGTCAGATCGATGGAATAGATTTTCGCTTCGAGCAGAATCTGGCGCGGGGGCACGTCCAGGTCCTTCAGGATTTTTAGAATCGCTTGCAGCACCTGCGCGTCCGCCTGGATGATCAGCGCGTTATCGAGCGGGTTGGGCACGATCCGTACCGGAGGCGGCACGGGCTGTGTGGGAGCGGTCGTAACCGCGGCGGCGGGAGCGCCGGGAATCGCCGTATTAGCCGGCGCAGCGCCCACGGGCTGGCCTACCGCGGCGGCGGGCTGCTGGGCGGCATAGCCGCCAAATACCGGGTAGCCGTAACCACCGCCGCTCGGATAGCCTCCGCCGTATCCGCCGCCATAACCACCGCCGCCCATCGACGAACCGCACGATCCGCTGCCGCCGAATCCACCGCTAAAACTATTGGCATTGCCATAGCCCCCGGGCGTCGCGGTTCCGTTGAAACCGGCCAAACCGCCGCCCATACCACCGGCCATGCCCCCGCCATACGCTCCGGGACCGAGGCCGGCGCCCATGCCGCCATATTGCTGCGGATAGCCCCCATAGGCGCCCCCTGGATACCCGCCGCCCGCGATTCCGCCAAAACCGCCGCCGCCAAAACCGCCGCTGTAGCCCTGCCCGGGGAAACCAAAAAGCTGATTTAAGGCGATCGAAAGGCATTCGGCGCGTCCGTAGCGCACGTGGTACACATTCGTCTCGATGGCGCCGGCAGAGACCCGGACGGGAACATCCAACTTGCGGAGCCATTCGGCGATGGTGTCGAACACGCCCGGGTTTGGCGCGACGGCGATCAGCGTGTTGATACGATCGACCGGCAGGAAGCGGACGGTGACGTTTTTACCATCAAGCGATACGGCTTTGAGGACATTTTCGAGATCCTTCTGCACGTCGGATGGACGCGTGTTTTTGACCTCGAACAGACGCACGCGCTGGTTGGCGAACATATCGCTATCGAACATGGAAACGAGTTCCATGATGCGGCGCATGTTGCGGCGGCTATCGAGGATGAATAGCAGGTTGGCCGGCGTGTAGGAATACATGGTGGCGTTTTCGCCCACGAATTCGCCGAGAACTTTGGTGAGCTCATCCACGGTGACGTACTTCAGAAAGATCATGTTCAGCATCGTCTGATCGTCTTCCTGAATATTTTTAGGATTGTTTTCCGGACGAATCGGGAGCTTGGGCACGGTTTTCAAGGGGACGATGCGATAGATGTCGCCTTCCTGCACCATGCCGGCTCCGTTGATGCGGAGGATCAGATCCAGCAGGTTGCGGGCGTCCAGGTTAGCCGTGTCGCCATACGTGTTCAACACGATCGAGCCCTTCACGGCTGGATCGAGAATGTAGTTGATGTGGAGCTGACGGGCAAGCTGGTCGATCACCTCGGTAAGCGAGGCGTTCTGCAGGGAGAGATTTCCGATGCGCACGGGCGCGGGCCCCGGAGTTGGCGCAAGGGCGCCGGGAGCCGGCTGCGCCGGGGCGGTCTGAGCGGGAGCGGCCGCCGGAGGAGCGGGAGCCTGCTGCTGCGGCGCCGGCTGTGCGGCGGGTTGAGGAGCCGGCTGAGGCGGCGCCTGCACTGGCTGCGAGCCGGGAAATCCCGGAAACGGCGCGGCCGGCACCTGCGCCCGGAGCAAACTTCCCGCGAGAAGGCTCACGGCCAAGCACCAAGTCACGGACAGATCTTGACGTTTCACTTCACTTGCTCCCATCTGCAGACTGAGCCAAACATACTGGGGATAAGTCGTTTTTGATAACCATTCAGAACGGTTCCGGCGGGCGAGTCGTCGCCAGGCAGGCAGTTGTGAACGCCGGGGCTGATCTCCGCTCCCAATCCGGACGGCGGCGAGCCTGCCGAACTCGAGCTTGCAGAGCCTCCCGGCGACCCGAGAGAAGTGACGGCAGCGGCCGGCGCAGAGGCCGGCTGCGCGGGCGCGGCGTTCGAGGACAGCACGGCGGCGGGCTGCGCCGCTGGAGGCGGGGTAACTTCCTTGGCCACCAACTCTTCAGGTTTGCGCTCGATGGTCTTGCCATGCCATTCGAGCTCGATTTTGTCGGCATCGAAGGCGACGAGCTTGAAATCGCCGACCTTGTCCCCCGCGTGATAGCCCTTCTGCGTGGCCGCCTGCGCGGGCAGACTGAGGATGGCGATCGGTTCGCCGATGGCCATCTGCCCGTGATAAATCGGCAGCGCCGGCATGGGCGGCTCCGGTGGAGGCTTGGGCGGCGCTTCGATGGGAACGTTGGGATTGCGGTCTCTCGAAAAAAGCATCTTTTGCGCGACGTCGACGTATTCCGAGGGCAGCGCGGGCCGCACGGGAGCGGGCAAGGGAGGAGCCAGCACAGGTTTGGGCGCGACCTTTTTGCTTAGCACGGCTTTTTCACGCGCGCGCGCCTCCAGGTAACGATCGCGCAACAGCCACACGAGTCCGGCGGCGAACAGCACCAGAACGAGATCCAGAATCAACAAGCGGCGATTCACAGACTGGCTCCCGTTTTGGATTTTTCCGGAACCAGACGGCGCGGCACAACGCCGGAAAGCGTGAGGCGAACGCCGACGGTTTTTTCCTTCGCGCTGGAAGACATGACGCGGAGATCGCTGGTGGCGACGAGCTCGGGCTGGGCCGGGATGGCCGCCAGCATGTTAATCAACTGATCGATGCGGCATTCGATCTGCACGGAGACGAGGGCCTCGCCGTAAGCGTCGCCCAAAGGACGGACCGGCCCGATTTCCGTGGAGCGGATCTCGACGGGCGGATTCTCCGCTTCCCCGAGCCGGCGGATGATCTGGATCAACTGGGCCTGGGCCTGCGCGGCGGTGGCCGCGGCGATGAGCCCCTTCTCGCGAAGCGCCAGATCGCCCGACACTTGTTTGAGAATCGCTTCTTTGGCCGGAACAATAGCCGCGCTTTCACGCAGTTTCGCCAGCCTTCTTTCGGTGAGAGCAAGATTGCCGGCCGCGGGCGCAACGACAGCCGGCGCGGTGTCGGCGGGCCAAAAACGATAAATCAATCCCAGAACGACGGCCACGCTCAGGGCGGCGAGGGCGCGGCGATCGCGCGGCGACATGTTCATCGCGAACTCTCCCGGTGCGCGCGGATGCGAAAAATCTCTCCGGTAGCTACGCGCGCAGGTGGCGAAGCAAATTCGGAGTTTTCAAACAGGGGAGACGCATCGAGGACGCCTAGGAGCGGCGCGGCTTGCTGCGCTTCTCCCGCGACTGTCACCTGCGTGCGCGTGATTTCGAGGAGATTGGCCCAGGCGGGAGGCGGCAGCAGACGGGTCAACTCGCCGAGCACGTCCAGGTCGGCCTTGGAGCGGCCGCGCACGGCGTCGAGCAGAAGGATGCGGCGGCGCGCGGTTTCTATCTCGCGGTCCAGCGCCTCGGAATGGTTGGCGGCGGGCGTGACACGCGCGATCTCCGCGCTGAGCGAGCGTTCGTAGCGTCCGTTTTCGAAACCGGGAAACGCGGCTAATGCTCCGGCGAGCATCAGAACCACGGCGCCCAGCACTCCTACCGGAATCCAGGCAACGCCAGCGCCCGTGCGGCGAAGCTCGGCGGGCAGCAAATTTAAACCGAGCGCCATGCGCGGGCATGCCGAAGTCAGCGCGGCGGCGTAGGCGAGCGCGGGCTCCGCTCCCAGAACCTCGCGCAGGGATTGCAGCGGAACACCCGGTTCGAGACGCAAGTCGGAGGCGGCCATCAAGCCGGCGTGCGCGGGCTCGGCGTCGAACAACGCGGAAAAAATGGGGCGCGACGGACTTTCGCCGTAAATCTCCGCACCCGACGCCGTCTGTTCGTAGGCGATCATTTCCGCGGACGCGGTTCCGAACAAGTGACGCGCGGAATAAATGGCGGCGGCCGAACACGTGAAGGAACCGACCTGAATGCCGGCTTCGGCGAATAGGTTGGTGAAGCGGTCCAGCACCGGGCGGCGGGTGACGGCGATCAGCACGGAATGAGTGCCGGGAACACGCGCCCAACTCGAAACGGCCTCCGCTTCGGGATAGGGATGCAGGCCTTCGAGCTGGAATTCGATGGCGGAGGCCAGATCCTTATCGGTGACGCCGGGAAGCGAAAGACTCCGGATGGTAACTTCGCGGCGCGGCAGGAGCACGGCCGCCGGAACGTGGCCCAGGCCCATGCGCCGTATGAACTGCCCATACTCCGCTCCCCACGCGCTCGCGGCATGATGCTGCGCGTCTTCGATGGTGAGCGTTCCCAGCAGGGCCGCGCCGCCCGGACGCACGCGCGCGGCCGCCACGCGGAGAGACTCCGCACCGGGCGCTCCGCAGATCTCGATCCCGAGGCCGCCGCCGATGGCGAACCATTTGCGCAATTCCGCCGGAATCCTCACGGCAGAGCGCCTCCCGTGCTGTTATCCGTCCTGCCATCACCCAAAACGGGCACGGCGCCGGGGGGAAGGTTTCCGGACGCGAACGAGGTACTGTCGGCGGGCGGAACAATGGCCTGCGACCAGGCGTCGTCATACCAGCGCAAAACCACGGCGGGATAGACGGGTTGGCGCGGGTCCAGCATTTTCACGGTGGCGGAGGCGGTGCGCACGACTTCCGAAAAAGTTCCGTCGGGACGGCGCAAGCGCGCGGTGGCGCGCAGAGTCCAGATGGTGCGTCCACCGCCGACGGTGAGGCGCGCGACGTATGGCGTCACCTTGGTCACGTCGTTCAAAGAGCGGAAGGGCTGCGTCTGGCGTTGCGCCACGAGCGCCGCGACATCGGCCGGGGCGACGCCCACGGCTTCCATTAACGCGGGGCTCGCGGTATTGGCATCGAAGGGCCCCAGGGAGCCCCACGGCGAAAGGCAATCGCGCAGGCCGCCGCGTGCGTACAAACGGCCGTCCGCGTCCGCGGTGTAGTTCCCATAAAAAAGTTCGGGGGTCATGCCACGCACCAGGAGCAGTTCCTCGATCTCCTGAAAAGACGCGTGGCGCGCCTGGAAAGTCGGACTGATTCCGAAATAATACTGGTCGAAGGAACCGGCCCGGTCGCCGGGTCCGCGCCAATCCACGATGGCGGCGGTAATCTCACGGGCGCGCTCGGCGTCCCCGCTCACGGCGAACACGACGCGGTACAGATCGTCGGGCGGCGCCGTGTTGATGTTCAGCTTGGCCGCTTCCGGAATCACTTCCACCACCGCGGCCCCGCTCGGAAATGCCATGTTCATGCGCGGTTGGTTTATGTCCCAGAACATCGCCGAGCCGTCGCGGTTCCGATACGCAGGGCCCCACACCATCCACTGAATCGCGCGTTCCACGGCGCCCTCGGCGAGATACGACGCGCGCAAGCCGTCGGAGGAGGTGGACACGCGCTCGGTCTCGCTGCGCACGGTGGAGGAAACGGAAAATGCAATCGCCGCGAGGGCCGCCGAGAGCCACAACACGGCAAGCAGGGCTCCGCCGCGCTGGCGCGATCGGCACGCCGGATTCATGCCGCGCTTCTCCCTGCGACGAGAGTCCCTGCGACCCGAATTAGTTTGGCGTATCTGCATACGATCGAAAAACATCGCGATCCATGCGCAGCGGCACCGTCACGTTCACCACCGGCAATCCGCCGCCAGCCGCCGAATTCGGCTTCATTTCCACCCGGACGCCCGAGGGCAGGCGATTTCCGTTCCACGCGGGCACCCACGCGGTGTCCTTGTAGGCTCCCATCTCGACCGGCTCGTGATACGAAAACTCGCAGGAGAGCAAGCCGTCCGCCAGCAGGAAGGGAGGCGATGCGCCTCCGCCCCCATCCGCACCGGTGTCGAGTGTTCCGCAAAACGCATTCACGCTGGCGGGGCCGGTGTAAGGATGCTCCGTCACGATCAGCCGGACGCCGCCGGAGGGCGAAGCCGTCACCTGAAATTCGAGGATCTGCGGGTAACCGCGAAATCCTTCCCCGATCGAGTAACTCGAAATCATCCGCAGCATGGCGGGCGTGCCCGTGAAATAGGGCATCGCAGGTACGCCGGGGCACGAAGACAAAATCGGCATGGCGCCGCCGAGTTCGCTGCTCAGGATCTGGTTGCGGCTGATCTGCGCGCGATTGGAACGCAGGCGGTCGCTGGTCTTTTCGTAGGCGAGCACGCTGGTGCGGAGCGCAAACAGCAGACCCACCGTAATTACGGCGGTCAGCGAGACGGCGATCATCAATTCGATGAGTGTGACGCCGCTTTGTCGCTCTCGGCGGGCGGGCGGAAAAGCGGGACAGACAGCCTTTTTTCGGCTTGTCGACGCCTGCTGAATCCTTCTGCCACACTCCGAAAAAACGTGTCTGTCCCTGCTTTTCCGCATCAGAAGGCCCGGTCCCCGGGACGCAGCAGATTGCGGCGGAAGCCTTCCAGACTGAAGCTGCGCCGCGTCTCTCCCTGCATCCACCAGATTTCAAGTTCGACGCGGTCCACGCCCCAGGACGAAGGTCCGCGGCCGGGCGGGGCTTCGAACGGGGTGACGCGCGCCCGCCAGCCTATTTTCGTGTTGCCCGCGACCAGGGGATCGAAAGTTCCTTCCAGCGGCTGGTTGCGCGGCGCGTCGCGGTCGACCAGCAGCTCGTCCATTTTTTGCTTGGCGACGAGCGTGACGCGATCGTAATCGGTGAGGCGCGAGGCATTGCGCGCGGCTCCGGCCAGCCCGCTGAGCACGCCCGCCACGGCGATGCCCATGACGAGGGCCGCGACCATCACTTCGAGCAGCGTGAAACCTCGCTGGCCGGTCCTCACTGCTTCACCGCCTGACCGCCGAGCTTTATGGTTGGACTCTGCGACGCCGCACTTTCGTTGCCCGGCGTCGCGATCTCATTGCGAGGCATGCCGGTCAGCGGATCGACGTTGACTTCGCGTTTCCGTCCGCTGCTTGCGGAGATCTCGACGCCCATGCGTGGGATGGTTCCGCCGGGATAGAGCAGAAAGCGGCGGGGCTCATCGGCGGCGACTTCGGCGGCGGGACGAACGGCGGTAATGCGAAACGGTTCGGGAATTTGAAAGCGGCGGGCGAAGCCTTGATCGGGGGAGCGCGCGATCAGGACATTATCCTTGGGCGCGATCCATACTTCCACCACCTGCTGGCGCCGCTCGGCGTGATCGATGGCGGCATTCAGGAAATTCACGACGTTGTCCGCCGTGGAACGCAGCTGGACGGCTTCGATGCCCGACGCAGCGGAAGGATAGGCGACGGCCGCGAGCAAGGCGATCAGCGTCATGACGATCAACATTTCGATCAACGTGACGCCACGCTGCGCGTGGCTCGAATCGCGATTTGAATCAGAAAATGTGACGCCGTGCCGTGCGCGGCTCGAAAAGAGCCGGCTCGAAAGCCGGCTGCAGCCCCTGCGTCGGGCAAACTCCAGGGCTGCCCCACAAAAACTCAGGAAATGCTCCAGCCATGGATTTTCCAAGAACACTATTGATTGCTCCAACTGACAATATCCGCGGCGTTGCCTTCCCCGCCGGGATTGCCGTCGGCGCCCAACGAAATGACATCCGGTTCATCGCCATGGTCGCCCGGGAATTTGTAGAGATACGGGTGAGCCCACGGGTCGACGGGGATATCCTGGGGCAGATAGGGACCGGCCCACTGCGGCATGTTATCCGGCTTTACGCGCAGAGCATTGAGACCCTGTTCCGTGGTCGGAAAGGTTCCGGTATCGAGCTTATAGGAACCGAGCGCCGTCATAAACGAATTGATCTGCGCGTGCGCGGCCGTGCGCTTGGCCTTATCGGCCTGACCGAACATGCGCGGTCCCACGAGCGCCGCAAAAAGCGCGATGATCGTGACGACCACGAGCATCTCGATCAGCGTGATGCCGCGCTGGGAGCGCCTTCTGACTACTGTCTTCTGTCTTCTGTCTTCTTGCATATTTACACCGCCACATCGTTAATGCTCGTGATGGCGAGCATCAGACTAAGAATCAAAGTACCGACGACCACGCCCATCACCAGGATGATCATCGGCTCGAACAAAGAGGTAAAGCGCCGGATGGCCGTACGCGTCTCGACTTCATAAATATCCGCCATGCGATTGAACATGGCGTCCAGATGTCCGGTTTCCTCGCCCACGCTAAGCAGGTGGCCGGCGAGCGGCGGAAATTCACCCGCCTTGCGCAGAGGTCCGGCGATGCCTTCGCCGCGTTTGACGCCTTGCGCGATCTTTTCGAGAGATCCGGCGATGCGGCGATTGTTGAGAATCCCGCGCGAGATTCCCAGCGATTGCACCAGCGGAACGTTCGCGGCCACCAGCGTTCCCATGGCGCGCGCGAATCTGGACGTTTCGGCCTTGCGCAGAGCGTCGCCGAGCACAGGCAGGCGCAGGCGCGTGGAATCCCACCACAACGCTCCGTTCGGCGTTCGGATGTAGGTGATGAAAACCAGAATCGTACTCCCGATTACGATCGCCGCCGGCAGCCAGTATTCCCGCATATAGCGGCTGGCTTCGAGCATGATGAGCGTCGGAGTGGGAATCTTGATACGGGGGTCGGCAAAAATCTGGGCGAAGCGCGGGACGACGAAGTTCAGCAGGATGAAGATCGACGCACACCCGACTAAAGTCAGCAGACCCGGATAAATCAGCGAGCTGACGATATAGCCGCGCAGATCGTCGCGAGTGCGCTCGAATTCCGCGAGGCGATCGAAAATCTGGGAGAGCGAGCCGGAGGCTTCTCCCGCGCGCACCATATTGATGTAGAGCTCGGAGAAATGCGATGGATGCGCGGCGATGCTGTCGGCCAGCGCTTTCCCGCCCTTGAGCAGGCGGACGATGTCGAGCACGACAGCGCGGAATGCGCCTCTTTCGGTGAGCTCGGCTGTAATCGAAAGCGCGCGATCGACGGGAACACCGGCATTCAGAAGGGTCGAAAGTTCCTGCGTGAAGAAAAGAACGTCGCGGCGGTGGCCCGTCTTAAACGCCGGCAGGCTGAATTGAAACCCGCGCTTCTCCTCGGCGCCGACGAAGACGGGAATCAGTCCCTGGCGCTTGAGTTCCTGCGCGGCTATCTTCTCGGTTTCCGCGGTCAGCGTGCCGGTGCGGAGCTTGCCATCGGAAGCCACGGCGCGGAAATGGAAGGCGGTGGACATAGCGAAAGAATTCAGGAGACAGGAGACAGGAGACGAAAGCAAGGAGACAGAAGACAGGAGTCAGGAGTCAGAATCCTGAGCGCCGAGACGTTCGTCGAGTTCAACTTCATTGTGTATCCCATCTGATTCCTAGCAAGGAGAAAGAAGACAGGAGTCAGGAGTCAGAATCCTGAGCGCCGAGACGTTCGTCGAGTTCAACTTCATTGTGTATCCCATCTGATTCCTAGCAAGGAGACAGAAGACAGGAGTCAGGAGTCAGAATCCTGAGCGCCGAGACGTTCGTCGAGTTCAACTTCATTGTGTATCCCATCTGATTCCTAGCAAGGAGAAAGAAGACAGGAGTCAGGAGTCAGAATCCTGAGCGCCGAGACGTTCGTCGAGTTCAACTTCATTGTGTATCCCATCTGATTCCTAGCAAGGAGACAGAAGACAGGAGTCAGGAGTCAGAATCCTGAGCGCCGAGACGTTCGTCGAGTTTAACTTCATTGTGTATCCCATCTGATTCCTAGCAAGGAGACAGAAGACAGGAGTCAGGAGTCAGAATCCTGAGCGCCGAGACGTTCGTCGAGTTCAACTTCATTGTGTATCCCATCTGATTCCTAGCTGCTCGTTCCTTGCCTGTGCATTCTGTCTTCTGACTCCTGACTCCTGAATTCTTGCATCAAAATTCCTGGGTCACTCTTACGACCTCATCGACCGTAGTGACTCCGCGACGGATCTTATCCCAACCATCCTCGCGCAGATTGCGCATGCCGTTGTGGCGGGCCAGTGCGGTGAGCTTGGAGGCGTCCTCGTTGCGCATGATCGCCGCACGGAGCTGTTCCTCCAACTCCATGAGCTCGAAAATTCCGACGCGGCCGCGGTATCCGGTTCCGTGGCAGGCCTCGCAGCCAACGCCCCGGAACGCCTCGATGGCGGTTCCTTCGGGGGTCATGGCCGTTCCCGCGGAAGTCTGGCACTCCCGGCAGATCACGCGCACCAGGCGTTGCGCGAGCACGGCCACCAGCGACGAAGTCATCAAATAGTTCTCTACACCCATGTCGGTCAAGCGCGTGATGGCGCTGGGCGCGTCGTTCGTGTGCAGCGTCGAATACACGAAGTGGCCCGTCAGGGCGGAGCGGATGGCGATGTCGGCGGTCTCGCGGTCGCGGATTTCGCCGACCATGATGACGTCCGGGTCCTGGCGCACAATGTGGCGGAGCCCGGCGGCAAAAGTCAGCCCGATCTGCGGATTGACGTGGATCTGATTGATACCGTCCATCTGGTATTCGACGGGGTCCTCAATGGTGATGATTTTCTTGTCGCTTTGGTTGATGCGCTTGAGCGCGGAATAAAGCGTGGTGGACTTGCCGCTGCCGGTGGGCCCGGTAACGAGAAAAATGCCGTGCGGGAGCGAGGTGTAATATTCCATGCGCGAGAGCATATGCGCATCGAATCCCAGGCGCTCGAGATCGTAAAAATCACCAGCCGAACGGTCGAGCAGGCGCATCACGACGCTCTCGCCATAAAGTGTCGGCAGGGTGGACACGCGTAAATCGACCTCGCGGCCCAGCGTCTTGATTTTGATACGGCCGTCCTGCGGGAGGCGGCGTTCGGCGATGTTCAGACGCGCCATCAGCTTCACGCGGGAAATGATCGCGGCTTTGAATTCGCGCGGTGGAGGGTCCTGATTCACCAGCACGCCGTCGATCCGGTAGCGGACGCGGAATTCCTTCTCGAACGGCTCGATGTGAATATCGCTGGCGCGCTTTTCGACGGCTTGCGCGACCATGGCGTTCACCAGCCGGATGACGGGCGCTTCGCTCGCCATATCGCGCAGGTGTTCCAGATCCTCGTCGGCTTCCACCGTGGACGCGGCCGTGTCGGTATCGGTCTTCTGCGTCTGGCCGTAGTAGCGGTCGATGGCGTCCAGGATTTCCTGCTCGGAAGCGAGCCCGGCTTGGACCGTCAAGCCCGTGCAGGATGAGACAGCCGAGCGCGTTTCATAATCCAGCGGATCGGCCATGGCGAGCATCACCGTATGGTCATGCAGAGCCATCGGAAGACATCGGAACTGGCGCAGGAACTTCGGGGAAAGCGTTTCGGTTTCGGGCGAGACCGCAGGGGGGCCGTCCATGGCGACCACCGGGACTTTTAACTGTTCCGAAAGGGCCGCGACCACGTCGCGCATGGCGATGAAACCGAGGTCGACCAGGATCTTGCCGAGCTTGTCGCCGCGTTCCTTCTGCAGCTCCAGGGCGCGGTCGAGATCTTCCTGTGAAATCAGATTCCGCTCGATCAGGATCTCGCCGAGTCGCATGAAGCCTTTCTAAATCTCTGCTCGAAACAAGCCTAGTTCTCGATAGTCCGGATGACCGAATCGAGCACGGAAGGATTACCGCGCTGATCAAGGAGTTGCTTCTTCGATGCCTGCATCATGATCTGCTGCGGCAATCCGGCGGTGTCTTCCCAGGGATACTTCGAGAGCATGGCGACCACCACGATTTGCTCTTCTCCGGGCACCGTGTCGAGCGAAGCGGCCGAATCGAGCAGAGCCTGGCGCAGAGCTTCTTTCAGTTGCGGCAGACGGGAAAGCTTCCGCTGGCGATGCTGCTCGATTTCCTCCTTGGTGAGCTGCGGACGAAACATCATCAAAGCCCCGGGCGAAGAGACGAGGTTAATTTCGGCGGTGAACACCGCGCCGTAGCCCTCCAGATAAATTCCGCGCGTGGGGCCCAGCAGGACGAATGGATTGTCCTGGGACAGACGGGTTACACGGCTGTCCAGGCTTTTTTCCATCGCGACCAGCATGGGCCGGGTCACGCGCGGAGAAGCGTTCGCGGCACTCGCCGGAACGTAAGTAGCGGCCACAACCGCAAGGAGGAGGAAAGGCTGTATCAGTTTCATGGGCTACCGGACTCCCGCGCCGGTGTTCATAGCGTAAATCTGGCTCACTTGTTTGTTGAGGATTTCGGCGGTCTCGGCATAACGTCGCTCGGCGGCAGCCAATAGTTGAACGGTTCTTTGATCGTCACGCTTTTCGGTGTCGGCCACGGCTTTCGCGACGGCCTGCTCGACCGCTCCGGAAAGCTCGGCGGCGACGCGGCGGTCGACATCTTTATTCACCTGTTCGCTAACGATTGCCGCGACCCGAGCCTCCATCGAAGCGGTGTTCATACGGGAGTCCGCGAGCGGACGAACGAAGGCATGCACCAGGATGGCCGCTGCCACAATGGCTCCGGCGGCGAACGACGGGCGCAGGAAGCTCTGCCACCATTTAGGCTCGAACACTTTGTCGGAGACAAAGGCGATGCGCCGGGGGACTTCCTCTTCCCGCAATGTGGCAAGGGCGTCCAGCGTCACCCGCAAGCTCGCCAGTTCGTCCTGGCAGGCACTGCAAGCAGCCGCGTGCTGTTCCGCTTCGCGACGGGCATCGGCATCCAGTTCGCCGAGCGCGTAGGATTTCCAATCGGGCCGGCTGTCTTCTAATTTGCAGCTCATGATTCGCCTCGTACGAATTCTTTCCTGACGACCGCAGGAGCTAAGGTTGTCTTCAGCAGGTCCAGGGCGGTGTACAGCCGCGACTTCACGGTCGAGACCGGACAACCCAGGATTTCCGCCATTTCTTCAAACTTGAATCCCTGATAGACCTTTAAAAGAACCGCCTCGCGCTGGTCCTCGCTGAGAGTTTTCAGAGCGCCTTCGACGGCCAGCGATAGCTCGATCGGCAGCATCTTCCCGCCTGTTCCGGCAGGGCGGGGCTCATCGGCCAAATCGGCTTCCGGCCTGCGGCGGCGCAGCAGCGAGTACGCCTCGTTATGCGCGATGCGGAACAGCCATCCGGTGAAGCGGGCCGGATCGTCGAGTTTCGGCAGGTTCTGGTACGCTTTCAAAAAAGTTTCCTGGCTTACGTCGAGCGCGTCTTCGCGATGGCCGGTCAGGCGCAACAGGTAATTGAAGACACGCTTCTCCCACCGGGAAACGAGAAGGTTATAGGCCTCGACGTCTCCCCGTCGCGCTTTGGCGATCAGGTCGCGATCTTCGACTTCGCGAAAGATCAACGTTTGCTCCGTTTAGAAAGACGCACTACCAGTCAAAAAAGTCGGACGAGGCTCGAAAACGACAGTTTTATTATGATGCCGAAGCGGATTGCCGGGGGAGGCGCCGGGAAACGGAAGCCGGATTAGACACGCCGGAGCCGAATCGATCTGAGAATCGGTGGCATAATGCGGTTGAGGACCGCGGTTTGAGCACCAAAGTGCTGATGAGCGTCGAGGAATACCTGCGAACCAGTTTCGACGGGCCGGATTGCGAATATCTGGACGGCGAGATTGTGGAGCGAAATATGGGTGAGCTACCGCACGGCGACGTGCAAGGAAACTTGTACTACCAGTTGCGCCTGTTGCGTGCGCAGTTGGGCATCCGGGTGGTACCCGAGATTCGCATTCAGATTCATTCCCGGCGCTACCGCGTCGCGGATCTCGCCGTTTGGCGTGATGACAATGTCGGTTCCGGCATCCCCGCAGTTCCGCCGTTTCTGGTCGTGGAAATCCTTTCGCCCGAGGATCGCATGGTCCGGATGCTGCCGAAAATTCAGGAATACCTGAGCATCGGAATCGAATGGGTCTGGATCGTCGACCCGGGTGAAAAGAGCGCGCTCTGCTATTCGAAGAAGAATCCGGCCGGCGAGGTTTGCGAAACGCTGCATACTGAAAATCCGGCCATTGAGATTCCGCTCGAGCGAGCCTTCGACCTGAACGCCTGAGTTCGACGCGTCCTGTAAGCTTGCCATCTAACCTCTGAATGAACTACCCCGATTCCGTTCGATTTCTCTACGCTCTCGGCAATGAGATGAAGTCGGCGAAACTCGGCCTGGAACGGATCGACGCCATCATGGCCGCTCTAGGGCATCCGGAAAACGCCTATCGCGTGATCCACGTCGCCGGGACGAACGGAAAAGGTTCTACCTGCGCCATGATCGACGCCGGCTTGCAAGCCGCCGGCATCCGTACCGGCTTATTCACTTCGCCCCACTTGGTGGAACCCGTGGAACGTATTCAGGTGAATGGACTTCCGGTCAGCGAAGCCGAGTTTGCGCGCGCGTTCAATATCGTTCACCACGCCGCCGAATCGCTCGATCTGGATTGCCATCCCAGCTATTTTGAAACCGTCGCCGCCATGGGATTTCTGCTCTTTCGGGAAAAGGGCATCCATACGGCGGTCGTCGAAGTGGGACTGGGCGGCAGGCTCGATGCCACAAATTTGGTGCATCCGGCGCTGACCGTGATCACGCCCATCGATTTCGATCACGAAGTTTATCTGGGCAACACGATCGAGGCGATCACCGGCGAAAAGGCAGGCATCCTGAAGTCCGGCGTTCCCGCAGTGTTCGCGAAGCAGAGGCCGGAAGCGGCCGCGGTTTTGGAAGCTCGCGCGGCTGAGCTGGGAATTGCCGTGCGGCGTGCGGCAGACAGCCGGGTTCGCGTGCTCGACCTCGATGCGCGGGGCAGCCGCTTCGTGATCGAGGATCTTGGCGTGAAAATGGGGACAGACCGCTCTGTCCACGAACGTAGCGCTTCAAGAGATCCACGCTTCCCTATCGGGGACAGAGTAGTCTGTCCCCCTTTTCACCTCGCAGGCGGAACCGAGATCGTATGCCCGCTCGCGGGCGAGCACCAGATTGACAACGCGGTGACCGCCGCGCTCGCGCTCGACACCCTCGGCATATCGCCAAGAGGAATCGCGGAAGTCCGATGGCCGGGACGCCTGGAGCACATTTCTCCCAACCCCGACGTGATTCTCGACGGCGCGCACAATCCGGCGGGGGCGCGCGCGTTGGCCCGTTATCTCGAACGCTTCTACCAAGACCGCAAGCGCTGGATCATTTACGGCGCGATGCGTGATAAATCCATTGAAGAGATCGCCGGCGTTCTATTCCCGTTGGGCGACGAGCTGATTTTCACGGCGCCCGATTCGCCGCGCGCGCTCCGGCCGGAGGCGCTGGTAGAGCTCGCCGGGCGCGGCCGCGCGACGCCCAATATCGTAGCGGCCCTCGACCTGGTCCAGGGAGATGCTTGCGCCGACGACGTCATTATTGTCACTGGGTCTTTGTTCCTGGTGGGAGAGGCGCGTGCGGCCTCTTACAATAGAGGCTCATGGCCCTTCACAAGCTCATGGACCGCAAAGTGAAGTCGCGCAAAACGGATCGCGGTGCAAAAGAGCTGGGAAGGCGCAAGGCGCGCGCCGCACCCTTTGCGCTCCTGCGTAGCCTGGTCGTAGTCGACCCTCTTATCATTCTTTCGACTATCTTTTGTGGCTGCGTCAGCATCGTTGTGTCGCTGTTCGATTCCAAGGGCAATGCCACTCTTGACGTTGCACGCTTGTGGGCGCGGTCCCTGCTGTTCTTCGCGGGAGTGCGGGTCGAGGTAGAGGGACTCGAAAAGATCGATCGGCGCGGGCATTACGTCTTCTGCGGAAATCATCTGAGTTACATGGATACTCCGGTGGTGCTGACACACATCCCCGTGCAGTTCCGTTTTCTAGCGAAAAGAGGCCTCTTCCAGATACCATTCCTGGGGACGCATCTGGCGCAGGCCGGCCACGTTCCGGTGCCGCGAGACGATCCGCGCTCGGCAGTGAAGACGATGACGCACGCCGCCGAGATCCTGCATAAACGCGTGATTTCCCTGCTGGTTTTTCCCGAAGGAGGCCGCTCCTACGACGGGATACTGCAGCCGTTCAAGGAGGGCGCGGCTTACATTGCGATTAAGGCGCAGGTGCCGCTTGTGCCGATCGCGCTCACCGGAACCCGCGACATCCTGGCCATGGGTTCGGCGGTTTTCCGCAGAGGAGTCGTCCGTCTGCGAATCGGCGATCCCATCCCGACCAAGGGTCTTATCCTGAAGGATCGCGAGCGCCTGACGCAGGAGGCGCGGGAGCGGATTGTGGAGATGCTGGAGGGCCATTCATGAAATTCGTCTCCTCGCCGTTCGGGATGTTTCGTGGCAAAAACGTTTCGGTAGACTTACAAAATTAATAACGCCCGCGCCTGTCATCGCATTTGTTCCTCGCCGCAATACTGCAGCAATAAACCGCGCATACACTGACGTGAGTCAGTCCCTCCCCGCAACGGTGGACCGGGGCTGACACCCTCTGTCGCTCTACGAAAGGTTCACATGAAAACGAAGACTGCATGGAAAGCTCTCTTGGCTACCGCTCTCGTCAGCTCGGCGTTCGCCGCCGAGGGACCGAGCCCCAAAGGTGTTTCGGATTTCGATCACATATTCCTGATCATGATGGAAAATCACGGCTACGGCCAGATTTTCAATAATCCGAACGCACCGTTCATCAATCAACTGGCAAAGTCGGCTCACTATGCGACGAATTACTTTGCCGTCGGCCACCCTAGCTCGACCAACTATTTGGAAGTGGTGGGCGGGTCGAACTTTGGCGTGCGTTCCGACGACTATCCGAACTGGCACAGCACCACCTGCACGCCCAGTCTGATCTCCGGAATCACGACCTTGGATAACCCGGCTGCGGTCCCCGCCGCCGTGTGTCCGATTTCAGGCACCGGCACGGATGCCGCGACGCCCGCCGTGGACTGCACCAACGAGGTTCAGACGACCAATCCCGCGAACTGCCTCTGGGACATCGACGGAAAACAGTCGATTGCCGCGGCCCCGAATACCGTCGGCAAGACCATTGGCGATCAACTCGTCGAACACGGGCGGAGTTGGAAGAGCTATCAGGAAAGCCTGCCGGCCGGCGGCGCCGACATGGTGAACTATAGCGACGGCTTTTTCACCAACAACACGAACTTCAGCACGCTGATCAATTCTTCCTCATTCGCGTCGTGGACGGTGCAGGGGGTGACCGTTCCGGCCGTCCAGAGCCAGAGCAACGCACAGGGCGACGTTGTTTATCTGTATGCGGCCAAACATAACCCGTTCGTTTATTTCCGCGACGTTCAGGAGGGCACGAATCCGCGCAACAGCTTGAAAAATGTCGTCGGTTTTGACGGTCCCGGGGGCTTGTACCAGGATTTGGGCTCCGGCGACGTGCCGGATTTCTCCTTCATCGCTCCGAATCAGTGCAATGACCAGCATGGGCGCGGTAACGCCGGTCCGTTCTGCAACTTCGATGAGAACGACAACGGCTCGCAGACGGGCCTGAACGAGGCGCTGATCCTGCAGGGCGACGTCACGGTGCAGCGAATCGTGACGGGCATCAAGAATTCGCCCGCCTGGCAGAGAGGCAACAATGCGATCGTCGTGGTGTGGGACGAAAACGACTACACAGCGACGCTGAACCAGGTGCTGCTGATTGTGGATACAAATCATGGCGATCAGGGCCTCGTGAGCGCGCAGCCCTACAATCATTTCTCTTTGCTCAAGTCGCTCGAGTCGGCCTTCGACCTGCCCTGCCTGAATCATGCCTGCGATCCCGGCGTGAACGTGATGACGGACCTTTTCGCCGACAAGTAGAGAAGACCGCGAGGGGTGGCGCTCCTCATCGGACTGCCGACGGCGATCTCCGGACCCGTCGGCGGCCCGATTTTTCTTATCGCCGGAGGCCTTTTATCTCCGTGTGAAGATCAGAATGTGCTGGCGCGGAAGAGTTTCCAGCACCAGGCTCAACTTGAATCCCTCGGCTTCTACTTCTGTCTTGGCCTCCGCGACGGTCATCTTGTGTTCCGGAAGAATCGGCACGCTGGGATCTTCCTTGCGATATTCCAGCAGCACCAGGCGCCCCTCCGGTTTGAGTTCCGTGCGCATGGCCGCGAGCATCTTCTGGGGCTGTCCCAATTCGTGATAGACGTCCACCAAAATGATTAAATCCATCCGCGCGGCGGGAAGTTGCGGATCGGAGCCGGTGCCGAGCACGGTTTGGATATTACGCACGCCCGCACGGTCTGCGTTGGCGCGCAAGCGGTCCAGCATTTCACGTTGGATGTCATTGGCGTAAACCGTCCCCGCCGGCCCCACGCGAACGGCCATTTTGATGGAAACGTAGCCGGTCCCCGCGCCGACTTCGGCTACCGTCGATCCCTTCCGGATGTGGAGTGCGTCGAGCGCTCCTTCCACGTTTTCCTCGGCTTCGCGTTCCGGCCGCTCCAGCCAGTCTGCGCCGCTCGCGGACATGACGCCGGCGATTCTTCGTCCGGTGAGAGGGTGAACCGCCTGATAGCCCGCAAGAGGAGCGACGATCCCGATTGCGATCGGGGACCAGTCCACTGCGAACAGGACCGCCGCGAACAAGATCAGCGCGGCGGAGCGATTCCGTATTTGCCTTCTCCAGCGGGACTCGATAAAGTGTGGGAGTAACATGATCAGACGCCCGCCGTCGCGAAGCTTGCCGTTGCCCGATGCGGCGTTATCCAAATCTTCCTTGCGCACATTTTCCGCGCCCGCTCTTTCGTTCTCTCCATTATGGCTGTTGTTGCCCGTGGGGCTCGGAATCCTGTCGCTGAACGGCTGCACCCGGCCGCAGAATTCGACCCAGATTAATTATCAAATGGGCGAGCGCATCACGAACGGCCCGCTGGTCTATAACGTGGTGCAAACCGTGTGGCGAACGCAGCTCGGCGAGCTGTTTGCCGCCCGGTCTCCACAAAATCGCTTTCTCGTGATTACACTCTCGGCGACCAATAGCGGCGGTAAAGAGGTGTCGCTGCCGTTTTTCACTTTGGACGGTCCGAACGGCAAGGAATTTAAAGAGCTGGAAAACGGGGACGGCGTCGACAACTGGTTCGGGTTGTTGCGCACGCTCAATCCGGCTGAAACCCGCCAGGGGAACCTCGTGTTCGATGTGCCGCTGACCTCTTACCGGCTTCGTTTGAGCGACGGCAACGAGCCCGGCACGGAGAAGAATGTATGGGTAGAGATTCCACTCCGCCTGGAGACGGACACCAGCGTGTCCCTGCCCGCGCCCGGCGAAAAGTAGGAGCGCGGCGCGAAATGCCGGCGCCAAGAGGGGCGCGCGGCTGGCTTATGCCGGCCTTGTTCGCGGTGGCGTTTGCCCCGTCGTCTTGGGCGGCGCTCGCCATCGAGCGCGTGGCCGTGCATCAATTCGAAGACGGTCCGCTTCTCGGCGACTCGCACGTCTTTCTGCCGGGCGAAACCGTTTATTTCAGCTGCCGCCTGACGGGTTATCAGACCGCCGTGAGCGGCGACGATCAGCGCAGCGTCAAGCTTTCGTGGCAGCTCCACGTTGCCGATCCAGCCGGCATCCCCGTCGTGCCCGATGCCACGGGCCGGATTGAAGCGCCGGTATTTTCGCAAGACAAAAACTGGCGGCCGAAATTCGTCTACAGTTTCGTGATCCCTCCGTTTGCGCCGGGCGGAAATTTTCGCATCGAGGCGAAGGTGCGGGATGAAGTCGGCGCCTCCCAGGCGGATGCGCAATTGAATCTGATGGTGCGCGGTCGCGAGGTGGAGCCGAGCGCCGAACTGGCGGGGCGTAATCTCCATTTTCAGCGCACCGAAACCGACGCGACGGCGCTCGATCCGCCCCTCTATCATCCGGGCGAAACGCTGTGGGCTCGGTTCGACATCACGGGATACAAACACGGCGAGAAGAACCGCTATTCCGTCGAATATGGACTCGCCGTCCTGCGCGAAAACGGGGAGCAAGTGTTCGCGCAACCATCGGCGGCCGACGATTCGCACGAGTCCTTTTACCCGCAGCACTACGTCCCCGGCGCGATCAGCCTGAATCTGGATCCGATGGTTCCGGAAGGCGCTTACATACTAGTGATTACGATGCGCGACAAAATCGGCGGCCAATCCGCTGAAGTTCGCGCACCGTTCCGGATCGGTCGTTAAAAAACGCCGCACCTGCGTTCCCGAATCCACTCAATCCAAGATGGAGACCCGTACACAGCTTCCCGAAATCCGCCGCCGGCGAGGAATCTCGGCCGCACAATTGGCCCGTTCGGCCGGTGTAAGCCGCCAGACGATTTACGCGATGGAGGCCGGGGACTACGTACCGAACACTTCTCTGGCGCTCGCTCTCGCGCGTATTCTGGAAGTTCACGTCGAGGACCTTTTTCAGTTGGAAGGCGAGGCGCAAGCGCCCGCCAAGCCGGTGACGGCCGAGGTGCTCGCTCTGGGCGAGCCTCTGCGCAAGGGGCAACCCGTGCAATTGTGCGAGGTGGGCAAGCGGCTCATCGCGGTGCCGGCCGAACCGCAGCCTGCCATGCTCCCCCTGGCCGACGGCGTGCTGATCGAGCAAGTGCGGCACGCGGGACCGGCCAGCGTCCGCGCTTTTCCCGCCGATGGATCGGAAGGCAAGAGACTCTTGATCGCCGGGTGCGATCCCGGCATCGCTCTGCTGGCCCATCACCTTTCGAGAACCGCGGGGATCGAGCTGATCGTGGCGTCATCCTCCAGCCGCCAGTCGCTTACGTGGCTGAAGGAGGGATTCGTCCACATCGCGGGCTCCCACCTGCGCGACGCTTCCACCGGTGATTACAACCTGGCGGCGGTGAGAAAGCTATTTCCGCGCGGGGGCGTGAAGGTGGTGACCTTCGCAATCTGGGAGCAGGGACTTGTGTTCGCCGCCGGTAATCCCAAGGGTATCCGTTCGGCCGCGGATCTCGCGCGGGAAAACGTGCGCATCGTCAATCGGGAAATCGGCGCGGGCAGCCGCGAGCTGCTGGACGCGGAATTACAGCGGGCCGGTGTCGACGCGAAAAACGTATTGGGGTATGAACGCGTGGCTTACGGACATCTTCCCGCGGCGCTCGCCGTCAGTTTGGGAGAAGCCGATTGCTGCGTCGCCACTAGATCCGCCGCGCAAGCGTTCGGATTGGGATTTCTGCCTCTGGCGACCGAGCGTTACGATCTGGTGATCCGCCAGCCGTTCGTGAAGCTGCCCGCGGTGGGAGCTCTGCTCGACAGCCTGAATCGCTCGGCCATTCGCCGCCGGCTTGAAATGCTGGCCGGCTACGATACCAGCCACACCGGCGAAGTTCGCGTAAGTTAGGCGGGTGGAGCAGTTCCGCCGTTTGCGCGTTACGCATCCAAGTGGGGCGCACATCGTACCGGTGGTGGACGATACATAGCTTTATTTTCCAGTAAACAAGGGCGAAGAATTGCTGAAATGAAGGAGTCACTTCAGGCCGTCCCCTTCGTCCGGTCCCTTCGTCCGGTCCCCTTCCCTTCGTCCCCTTCGTCCCCCTTCGTCCGCCCTTCGTCCGCCCTTCGTCCGAAATGCACCACCTAACCCGTAATTTATCGGATCAAACACGCTATGTTACACTAATAACGCAGTTTTCCCAGGAGTTTCCCGTGGATCGTCAAACCCGCAAAGAATTGAAAGGCGACAAGTTCGCCGAGGAAGTCTTCGATATTTTCGATTGGGCTTCCACGCACAAGGCGGAGGTGTTCCGCTACGGCGCTATCGTCGTGGCCGTGATCGCCATTGGAGCGGGCATCTTCTATTACAACCGCTATCAGGCGCAGGCGCGTGAAGACGCGCTGGCCCAGACGCTGCGCGTCGAGGACGCTACCGTCGGCGACACTCAGCTTCCCGCGAATCTGCACTACGCTACCCAGGAAGAGAAAGACAAAGCCTCTACGAAGGCTTATGCCGATCTCGCCGCGAAATATCCGGGCACTCAGGAAGGGGCGTTCGGAACCTTTGCGCTCGCGGGACAAGCGGTCGATAAGGGGAACCTGGCGCAAGCCGAGAAGTTATTCCGCGAAGTGGCCGATTTCGGACCGAAGGGGTATTCCGGGATCGCCCGCCTTTCTCTCGGGCGCATACTGGACGCCGAAGGAAAAACCGCCGAGGCGCAGAAGGTCCTGCAGGAATTGGTGAAAGACCCGAGTTTCATGGTGTCCAAGGACGAGGCCACCATCGCGCTCGCCCAGGTGACGGCCAAAACGAATCCTGCAGAAGCGCTCAAGATGCTGGAGCCGCTGCGCGTTTCGCAGCGCCTCGCCGTGAGCCGGGTGGCGGTGAACGCCTACGGCGAAATCGAGCAAGCCAGCAATCTTAAGAAATAGTGGCAAGGCCTGAAGAAGTAGAGTCAGCGGCCCCGCTTGCGCATCTCCGTTTCCCCGTCGAGCAGAGCCTGGGCCGCCGCTTTCCGGAGCTGGCGCACCCCTATCGAAATGCATTCCAGAGGGATCGCGACCGCATTATTCATGCGCGGGCTTTTCGGCGCCTGGAGAATAAGACGCAGGTATTCACCCCCGGCCTTTCCGATCATTTCCGCAACCGGCTGACGCACACCATCGAGGTGTCGCAAATCGCGCGCACGGTGGCTGGTGCATTGGGCCTTCGGGAGGATCTGACCGAAGCACTGGCGCTCGCGCATGACATCGGCCATCCTCCGTTTGCGCATGCGGGCGAGGCGCAGCTGGACCGTCTCATGCAGCAATATGGAGCGCGCTTCGACCACAATCTGCACGCGCTTCGCATCGTGGAATCGTTCGAGAACAGCTATGCCCGATTTCCGGGGCTAAATCTTACTTTCGAAGTGCGCGAGGGGATGGTCAAGCACTCCCGCGATTTCGAGAAGGGCGAGATTCCGGAGCTCGACGAATACCTTCCTGGGCTGCGACCGCCTCTCGAAGCGCAATTGATCGATATGTGCGATGAGATCGCCTACGACACGGCCGATCTGGACGACGCCTATCACGCGGGCCTGGTCTCGGTGGAGGACGCCAGCCGCTCTGTCGCGAAGTTTCGCGAGTTTTATGAAGAAATCACGGGGCATTTTCCGGGCGCCAGCGAACGCGTGCGGATGTATGAAACGGTGCGCGCGCTGATCAACCGGCTGGTTTCTGGCTTGATCGAGGGAACAGTGGCCGCGGCGGCCAACCTGAAGTCTGTCGAGGACGTTCGGGCGCATCCCTCCCGCGTGGCGCGCTTCACACCGGAGACGGCTCAAGGAGCCGGGGAACTGAAGAGCTTTTTAAGAGCCCGCGTCTACTGCGCCGAAGCGCTCGACGCCGGCAGGCGCATCGCGGCCTCGCGCATCGCCGCATTGTTTCAGGTGTTAATGGCCAGGCCGGACTCTCTGCCTGCCAACTACCGGGAAGAGTCGGCGGGCCAACCCTTGCATTATCAAGTGTGCGACTACATCGCGGGCATGACGGACGGATTCTTCGACCGCACCTGCCGGCAGTACGGCATCGCATAGTAGTTTCTAAGACACAACGTCCAGGGAAACTACGAGGTAGGTAGACCCTTCATCTACCGCCAAGACTGTATTCCGGCTTTAAGGCCTATATTTCATCAACTTTATCCGCCCGGCTGCGTTTAATATAAATGTGAGGCATAGTTCTGTACGCGGGTTTTGGCTGGCGGCTTTGCCTCTTCTGGTGCTGGCCGTGCTTCCTGGGCCTTTCGGGATAGCAAAGACCAGCCGAACACCTAAGGCAGGTTCGCCACCACCCGATTACTCCGCTTTCCAGCACAAGCTATCGAAAGACGAGCAGGTCCTGCAGGCGGTCAATCGTCTGACCTTCGGTCCACGGCCCGGCGATGTCGAGGAAATCCAGAGACTTGGTGTAAAGAAATGGATCGACCTGCAGTTGCATCCGGAACGGATTCCTGAAAATCCCGCCCTGGCGAGCAAGTTGGAGCCGTTGGAATCGTTGCGCCTGACGCAGGCCGATGCTGCTCGGAATTATCCGAATCCGCAGATGATCCGAGCGATCGCGGTGGGCCGCGAACAGATGCCGGAGGATCCGGTGACGCGCGCGGCCGTCCAGCGTTTCTTGCGCCGTGTCCGCGTGAAGAAGGACGCGCCGGAAGCCGAGCAATTGGATCCGATGGTGTCTCTCGACAATCTGCTGAGAGGCGACGAAGTGAGTATGCTGCGCAAAGGCACGCTGGACGAAAAGCGCGCCGTGCTCGCTTCCATCCCCGAAAACAAAATTGACGATTTCGTCATCGCCTTGCCTCCCGGTCTGCGTTTTCAGCTCATGCCGGCCGCCAGCGCCTCCCTGCGCCGCAAGCTGATGCTGATGAACGCGCCGCAGCAGTTGATCTCCTACGACCTGATCGAGGGCAAACTTTTCCGGGCGATTCTGAGCAACCGGCAGCTCGAAGAGGAACTGGTGGATTTCTGGTTCAATCACTTCAACGTATTTATCGACAAGGGCTCGGACCGTTTCCTGGTGCCCAGCTACGAACGCGAGGCCATCCGCCCGCGCGTGCTGGCGCATTTTCGCGATCTTCTGGAAGCGACTGCGTTAAGCCCCGCCATGCTGTTCTACCTGGACAACTGGGAGAGCGTCGCGCCGGAATCGCAGCGGGCGACGAAGGGCAAGCAGGTGCGCGGCTTGAACGAAAATTACGCGCGCGAGCTGATGGAACTCCACACTCTGGGCGTCGACGGCGGATACACGCAGAAGGACGTAACGGAGGTCGCGCGCTGTTTCACGGGCTGGACGATTCGCGCGCCGCGCGACGGCGGCGGATTCTTTTTCAACGAAAAAGTGCATGACAAAGGCGTGAAAGTGGTCCTGGGCGTGACGATTCCGGCGGGTGGCGGCAAGGAAGACGGCGAAAAAGTCATCGACATCCTGGCCAATCACCCTTCCACCGCGCGGTTCATATCGCGCAAACTCGCGCAGCGTTTTGTCGCCGACAATCCTCCTCCGGAGCTGGTCGAAAAGATGGCCAAGAGCTTCCGGGATACGCACGGTGACATTCGCGCCGTGCTGCGGACCGCGTTCACGTCCAAGGAATTCTTCTCGCAGGGAGCGTATCGGGCAAAAGTGAAAGCGCCGTTCGAAATGATTGTCAGCGCGGTTCGCGCAACCGGCGCCGACGTCGATTTCGCGTTCCCCTTGGGAAACCGTTTGACGCAGTTAGGCGAGCCTCTCTATCGCAAGCTGGAGCCCACCGGGTACTCTAATCTCGGCTCGGAATGGATGAATTCTTCGTCGTTGTTATCGCGCATGAATTTCGCGCTCGACCTGGCCCAGAATCGCGTCCAGGGCAGCAAGGTGGATACGGGTGCTTTCGATACGGATGTCGCAGGCGTGGCGCGGCGAATCCTGTTCCGGGAGGTTTCACCCGAAACGCTGGCGGCGATTGAGAAGAAGCTGGCGGAGCAAAAGGACGATAAGAAACCGAACGCGGCGGCGCGTCCCGGCTTAATAGCGGGGCTTGTGCTGGGCTCGCCGGATTTCCAGCGACGATAGACAACCTAAGAACGGCACGCGGGCGATAGAGAACAACGACGTCAGACGCAGAGGAGGTCGCGATGGAACATACACGGCGGATTTTCATGAGGAATGCGGGGCTTGCCATGTTTGGACTCGGTTGTGTTCCCGCATGGCTGGCGCGCGCCAGCGCCGCGGAATCCGTGGGATCGCGGAAGAAAGTACTGGTGGCGATCTTCCAGCGCGGCGCCGTCGACGGCCTCAACGTCGTGGTTCCCTTCGGCGACAAGCATTATTACGATCTGCGCCCGTCCATCGCCATTCCGACTCCCAACGGCAGACCGGAGACGGCCATCGATCTGAATGGATTTTTCGGACTGCACCCCGCGCTCGCGCCCTTGAAACCGATCTACGATTCCAGCCACCTGGCGATTGTGCACGCCGTTGGTTCGCCCGATCCGACCCGTTCTCATTTCGATGCGCAGGACTATATGGAATCCGGTACGCCGGGCCGGAAGGCCACCACGGACGGCTGGCTGAACCGTGCGTTGCCGCCGGAGCTTTCCGGCGTGCGTTCCCCGGTTCGCGCCGTGAGCCTGGGAACCGAGTTGGCGCGTTCTCTGCGAGGATCGAACGAAGCGCTTGCGGTGAACAATCTCAACGACTTCAAGGTAAAAGACCCTGTGAGTTCGGACCTTTACGAAGCAATGTACGAATCTTCCACGGACAAAGTGATGAACGGGACCGGCCGGCGAACCTTCGAGGCCGTCAAGATGGTCGATGCGCTTCAGAGGCAGCCTTACATTCCTGCTAACGGCGCCACTTATCCCGGCGGGCGATTGGGGCAGTCCTTGCAACAGATTGCCCGCCTAATTAAGGCTGACGTAGGGATGGAAGTGGCATTCACCGACGTCGGTGGCTGGGATACGCACGTCAATGAGGTAGGGGCGACGCCCACACAGGGCCAACTCGCGAATCTGCTGACGAACTTCGGCCAAGCATTGGCGGCGTTTTACCAGGACATGGGGGACAGAATGGCCGATGTAACGGTCGTGACCATGAGCGAATTCGGTCGGACGGCTCGGGAGAATGGCAACCGCGGCACGGACCACGGGCACGCTAACTATATGATGGTGCTCGGAGGAAACATCCGGGGAGGCAAAGTCTACGGGGATTGGCCAGGACTCGCCCAGGAACAGCTTTACGAGCAGCGCGACCTCAATTTGACCACCGACTTCCGGGATGTTCTCAGCGAACTGGTGGCGCGCCATCTCGGAAATTCCCAGATCGCCACTGTATTCCCTGGCTACGTAGGATCCCGGTACCCTGGCCTTGTTGAGACTTAAAGTATTTGATCGTTAGGTGCATGAGCCTACTTAATACCGAGAAACTCGCCGATATAGAAGCTAGTGATTCTTGCTAGCGCCAGTAAGCTCACGTTTAGAAGTCCCGAGCTGTGGGTGTATCTCCTCGGATTATCAATCCTATTGGTGATCGCTCTGCGAAGGGTTATGCTCCGCCAGGAGCCGCTGAGCGATGAATTATACGCGAAGACCGTCGCCATCGAGCATGTCCAAAGCGGAGTTGCCTGGGTCAGGCCCGATGGCGAGATCAAGACTATAAATGCGGCCTTCGCCGAAATCCTGGCGGCCCAGACCGGGGATTTGGTGGGAAAGAGCTGGTACGACCTGTTCGCCACGCACGAGCTGGAGCGCCTGCGGGAAGCCTATAGTCAGACGTTGTTACTGGGGAAGACGAATCTGCAAGCGTTCGGCAAGCGCGCGGACGGAACGTTCGCCGGGCTCGAAGTTCGACTCGTCGCCGTACACGACCATAAGATGCGCTTCGTGGGTCACTATTGCCTGGTGGCCGATCACACCAAGGAACTGCTGCTCGAGGATCAGGCCCGCGGTAAGGTCGAATCCAGCGTGACTAGCGCCGCTCACTAAGCCGCGCCAATTCCAGAAGGAAATAAGCCGTGGGCACAGCCAGCAGCAGCAAGGCCGCGACCGCCGCTATCAACCATAGCTGCCACGGAGCAAGGCGCGCCACGAACCGGGCGCGTTTGGGCATTGGTTCGGAGGCCGCCGCATTGGCTTTTCGTTCGAGGAAGATTTGAGCCAGAAGCAAACGATCGGCGCACTCCTGGCAGTCGACGACATGAGCTTCGAACGCTTCATGTTCCTGAGGGGCGAGCGAATGTTCCAGATAGCGTTCGGCCACTCCGTGCTCGTCGATATAGCGGTGGTCCATACGGGTCCCCAATCAGCCCGGCGCCTCGATTATGCCACTGGACGACGCGCTTGTGGTAGACTAAACGAAGCAAAACAGTACTAGGAGCGTGTTCGAATGGCGAAGGTGTGCGAGATTTGCGGCCGCGGGCCCCGGTTCGGCAACCGGGTGAGCCATGCCCATAACGTGACGTCGCGGCGCTGGGATATCAACTTGCAGCGGGTTCACGCCGTGGTGCAAGGAGCCCCCAAGCGCGTTCGCGTGTGCACGTCCTGTATTAAGAACAATAAAGTTCAAAAAGTCGCGTAGTTGGGTACCCTAATTTAGGTACTCATATACTTGATGCAACCATCACCCCGATGCACTTTAAGTCTTCAGGAGCCGAATACGGGTTCATACCAATACGCATCACTCTTGTGGAACCAGTGTTCAAACTCGCGTTTATCGAAGACGTCGAGTTGCTTCATGTCGATGCCGTACCGCTGAAACAACGCCAGAAGTTCCCGCAGGGCGTACTCGTCTACCTTTGATTCGATCACTCGAATAAACAGCAGGTCGCCATTTCCTTCAACGTTTGAGAAGCAGGGTAGCTTTCCTAGCCAAGCGAAGAAGGTCCCCTCGTCTAGCTGTGAGAAGAAGCAGATTCCCTGTGCTCTAAGCTCCACTGTCTGTGACGTGGTCATGTGGGGTTCTTCCGGCGTCCCTCGGTTGCTTCAAGTATATAAATACCTATTTTAGGGCTTCGTTGATCTCGATATCGCGCCGGAGCACGTCGCTCAAGAGATCCGACAAATTTGCGCCCTTTTGTTCGGCCTTAACCGAAAAATATTCCCACACTCCGCGCTCGATCGAGACAGGGACAAGAACTTTCGCCCCCGGCGGGATGTGGTGCAAGCCTCGCACGCCCTTGCTGAAATCGATCTCGGACGGCATCTCATCCTGGTCCATCGGTTGATCATTCATAGAGTGTCCTGATAGTTCCTCATCTCGGACTTGGTCGCCTCGCGGGCAGAGATGATCCGTATTTTCGCGATCGCGGGCTCAGATTCCGTCCAGAGATAGACAATCGAAAGCATCGTCCCGTTGCTCGCCCAGCCGATTGAAAACCAGCGTTCCTCCCTCTCGCTGTGTTCCAGGTCCGGCACGGTGAGGAGCCGGGGATCGCCGAAAACGGAAGACGCAAGCTCAAAGGAGACGCCGTGCTTGAGTAGGTTAGCGGCCGCTTTACCTTCGTCCCACTCAAATTGGTACTGGCGCTCATTCAAAATTGGATCTCGATACCATGCTATAGCACTCTCAAGCTCTCACGAGCGGGCCTGCCCTCCGATCTAGTAGGCTTTCGCGATCACCACGCGGCGGTCCACGGTTTCGCCCGTCACGATGCACTTGCCGGGCCCATCGAAATGGTCAACCTGCGGGATGCAGCGAATGGTCGCCTTGAATTCTTTCACGCGAGCGTCGCAGCGCGCATCGTCTTTCATGTGCGCCATCACAAAACGGCCGCCGCCGTGTTCCGCCGTCACCGGATGCAGAATCTCTTCCACCTCTTCGATGGAATTTGCAAGCACCGTGTTGTCCTGCAAACGTTTTTTCGCCGCCGCGAAAAGCTCCGCCTGCATCTCCTCGAGCGCCTGCGGGACTTTGGCTGCTACGCCCTCCTGCGCGACTACTTCCTTCACACCTGTGTGACGCCGCTTGAGCACTACGTTGCCGCTCGCGAGATCGCGCGGGCCTAGCTCTAGCACGACGGGCACGCCGCGCCGCTCCCAGTGGTAGAACTTCGCGCCGGGCGATTGGCCTTCCCGGTCGTCAAGCTTCGCGCCGATATCTTTCGCGATCTTGGCGGCCGCTTCCAGCACGGAAGAACGTTCTTCGTCCTTGCGATAGATGGGGACGACCACGGCTTTCACCGGCGCGAGCTTCGGCGGCAGCACCAGGCCTTTGTCGTCGGAGTGGCTCATGATCAGCCCGCCAACGAGGCGCGTCGACACGCCCCAGCTGGTCTGCCACACGTAATCGAGCTGCCCTTCCTTGTTCTGGAACTTCACGTCGAAGGCTTTGCCGAAATTCTGGCCGAGGTCGTGGCTGGTACCGGCCTGCAGCGCGAGGCCGTTCTGCATCATGGCTTCGATCGAATAACTGCTGAGCGCGCCCGCGAATTTTTCCGATCGCGTTTTCAATCCCTTGATCACCGGCATGGCCATGACGTTTTCGGCGACGTCGGCATAGACATCCAACATGCGCAGCACTTCCTCCCGTGCCTCTTCATGCGTGGCGTGCGCGGTGTGCCCTTCCTGCCACAGAAATTCGGTGGTCCGCAGGAACATGCGTGTACGCAGCTCCCATCGCATCACGTTGGCCCACTGGTTCACCAGCATGGGCAGATCGCGCCAGCTCTGGATCCACTTGGCGAAGAAGTGCCCGATGATGGTCTCCGACGTGGGGCGGATCACGTACGGCTCTTCGAGCTCCTTGCCGCCGGCGATGGTCACGACGGCGAGCTCCGGCGAAAATCCCTCCACGTGCTCGGCCTCTTTCTCGAGAAAGCTCTTGGGGATCAGCAACGGGAAGTACATGTTCTGATGCCCGGTTTCCTTGAAGCGCGCGTCGAGCTCGCGCTGCAAGACTTCCCAGACGGCGTAGCCGTTGGCGCGGATGACCATGCAGCCCTTGACGATTTCGGCCGGCTCGGCCATATCTCCGGCGAGCACGACGTCCTGATACCACGCGGCGAAATCCTTGGCGCGGGCGGTGATGGGAGATTCAGCCATATGGAGAGATGTTTTTCTAGGTTACGACAGGTACGTCTCCCAACGCTGGATCCTGACCAGTGAAAGCAACGCGAGCAATCACGTCACCATGTTGCGGGAATGCGTTTCAAACCGCGCGGATGTGATGCCCCTCAGGATGCGCGAGGCGTGGGCCGCGAATTAAGATCGAGGGATGAAGAAGCCCACTTTCGATCCCGGCCTGACGAATAAATTCACCGGCGTCCTGCGCCGCAGCATCAACAAGGACGGCAGCTTCAACGTGCAGAGGCGAGGCGGAAGCTGGCGTCACCTGCATCCTTACCTGACGCTGCTCAACATGAACTGGACGGAATTTTTTCTGCTCGTGTTCGCGGCCTATTGCGTGATGAACCTGGTGTTCGCGGTGGGTTACTTCCTGCTGGGCCCAGGCGCGTTGCGAGGCGTTGAAGCGACCACGCCCGGGGGACGGTTCCTCAGCGAATTTTTCTTTAGCGCGCATACGCTGACCACCGTCGGTTACGGGAACGTTTACCCCGAGAGCTTGGGCGCGAATATTATCAGTACGATCGAAGCTCTGGTGGGTTTGTTGAGCGCGGCGCTCGGCACGGGGCTGCTGTTCGGGCGATTCTCCCGCCCTTCGGCGCGCATCGCTTTCAGCGACCGGATGTTGGTGGCGCCCTACGAAGATCGAACCAGCGTGCAGTTCCGCATTCTCAACCTGCGTCCGAACGTGCTTATGGAAATCCAGGCGCACATGATTCTGATGACCGTCGAAGGTCCTCCGGGAGCCTTGACGCGCAAATACCAGGCGCTAAAACTGGAGCGCGACGACCTCTATTTCCTGGCGCTGAGTTGGACCATCGTGCATCCGATTGACGAGGAGAGTCCCCTTTTCGGGAAAACACGGGAGGACCTCGCGCGGCTGCAGGCTGAGTTCGTCGTCATGATCAAAGCGTTCGACGACACGTTCGCGCAATCGGTCCACGCGCGCTATTCTTACCGCTACGACGAGGTCACGTGGCAAGCCCGTTTCCAGCCGGCGTTTGAAATCGACAGCGAAGGCAACATGGTGCTGAACGTAGACCGGGTTTCGAGCCACGCGCTGATTGCGGGGAGCTAACGCAAACGGCTACGGTTTGTAAGCCACGCAGTCGATTGCGACGCGCATGTCCTTCAGGAAGAAATTCGCCTCCACGGTGGTTCGCGCGGGTTTGATCCTGCCGAAAAACTCCGCGTAAACTTCATTCATGCGCAAGAATTCGTTGATGTCGCGGAGGAACACGGAACACTTCACCACGTGTTCGAGCGTGGCTCCGCAATCGGCGAGCATTTTCTGAAGATTGAGAATGGTCAGGCGCGTCTGGTGCTGCACATCGCCCGGTAAAAGCTTATCGTCCTCGCCGATAGGTCCGACGGCGCTCACGAAGATAAAACCTCCGGCGCGCACCGCCGAAGAATAGGGACCGCGCGGGCTGGGCGCGCCTTGGTGCAGAATTCGTTCGATGTTCATGTGGTTATCCGTGGGACATTAAATCGCAAAGGGAATTGTATAATAAAGAGGCCCATCGGTTTCAGTTTCACGGTAATCTCCGTCGAAAACCCTTCCCGCTCCGTGTGGAGCTGTCGTCCGAAAAGGAATTGGACCGATACGACTCACCGGTGCGGCAGGAATCACGGAGCGCGGGAGGCGCATGCGCAACACGAAAATCGTGGCCACGGTGGGACCGGCCTCGCGGTCACCGGAGATGCTGCAAGGGCTGCTGGACGCGGGCGTCGACGTCTTCCGGATTAACGCGTCGCACGGAACTTTTGGCGATCATAGCGCCGCCATCCGCCTGATTCGCGAGCTGGCCGCCAAGAGCGGACGCACGCCGGCCATTCTGCTCGATCTGCAGGGTCCCAAGATCCGTCTGGGCGATTTTGAGGGCGGAGCTGCCACACTCGAAAAAGGGGCGCGCTTTTCGATCACAGTGGAACCGGTGATGGGCAACGCTCAACTGGCATCGACGACTTATACATCGCTGGCGCGCGATGTCCAGCCGGGCAATCGAGTGCTGCTGGCAGATGGCGCCGTAGAACTGCGCGCGCTCGAAGCCACCCACTCCACCGTTCTGTTCGAAGTGATCGATGGCGGCACTATCAAGAATCACCAGGGCATCAATCTGCCGGGCGTGCGCGTCAGTATTCCTTCGATGACGGAGAAGGACATCGCGGATTTGGAATTCGGACTCTCCCAGAACGTGGATCTGGTGGCACTGTCCTTCGTCAGAGGGCCGGCCGACGTGGTCGGATTGCGGCAGCGCCTGGTGCGGCTCAACAAGAAAGTTCCGATCGTCGCCAAGATCGAAAAGCCGGAGGCGCTGGATAACCTCGATGGCATCCTGGACGAGACCGACGGAGTGATGGTGGCGCGCGGGGATCTGGGCGTGGAACTCGCGCTGGCGCGCGTGCCGGGGGCGCAGAAAACAATCATCGAACAAGCGCGTATTCGCGGGAAATTCGTGATTACCGCGACGCAGATGCTGGAATCGATGATCCAGAAATCGACGCCGACGCGCGCCGAAGTCAGCGACGTCGCGAACGCGATCTTCGACGGCACCGACGCGGTGATGCTCTCGGCTGAAACCGCCAGCGGCCAATTTCCGCTGGAGGCCGTGCGCATGATGTCGAACATCGCGATGGAGGCGGAGAGCTTCGCGGTGCAGCGTCCGTTTCAGGAACCACCGCTCGGTCCGCAGCCGACGCACGCGCAGATCATTGCCGAGGCCGCCTACCATTGCGCGCTATCGGCCAGCGTGAAAGCGATCGTCGTCTTTACGAGTTCGGGAGGCACGGCGCGGCTGATCGCCCGCTTTCGCCCGCACGTGCCGATCTTCGCGTTCTGCGAAACCACGGAGGTCGCGCGGGAGCTCGCGGTGATTTATGGCGTGCATACGATATCGCCGGTGCGCGTGAAATCGACCGAAGAGATGCTGGAAGTGACCGACTTAAAACTACTGCCGGAAGCCTGGTCGCACATCGGCGACAGCGTTATCATCGTGGCGGGCGCGCCATTCGGAGAAGCAGGTAGCGCCAATTTGATAAAGCTGCACCGCGTGGGGCACGTGGGATTCCAGGGGTCGCTGGAATAGAGGGCTTTTCGGAGAGTGCGCCCGGAGGCGGCCTGAGAGGCCGCCGCAGGCCATGGGCCTGCCCCACAAGACGGCAGCGTTGGTCCGAAGAGTCGAGAAGCCCCGCTGTGGGTTCCGGGGAACTCCCGGCTCAGCAGACTGGGCCCGCGCCACAAACAGGCCACGATGAAGCGGCGTCGAGATGAGTCTCGACGCGGCACGCAAAGTGCGTGCGCCACAAAGGACGTGGGCGTCGAGAAATGCTAATTCAACCGAAATCAGTCCGGCTTCTTGCGGCGGACGCGGCGCGGGGCGCCTCCCGCCTGCTTGGGTACGCGCTTGCGCGAGGAGGGAGCCCTCTTCACCTTGGCGGGCGGAGGATTCGGTTCGAAGATGGTGGGCTGGCCTTCCACGTAAGGTTGAGGCTCGTAGACTTCCACTTCCTCTTCCTCGACCGCTTCCGGTTCGGGGGCGGGAGGCACAGCCGGCGGATAAAACTCCGCGCCGAGCGAAACCAGCATGCCCTGTTCCTCGGTAGGCTCCAGGCGCACGACGGTCTTGTCCTGCGCATAGTTCAAGAACTCGAGAAATTCCTGAAAGCCATAGGCAGCCACGTCCATGGCGGGCTGTTCCTGCTTGAACCAGGCTTCGAGATCCTCCACGGGGCAGCCGCTCTCGAGTTCCATGCGATGGTTTTCGAGAACGTCGCGCAGCGGCGGCAGGAGGTCTTCCTGCTTGAGCGAGGGATGCTCCGGCTGAGAGAGGCCCTTGCGCTCGATCACGTAGCGGCCCCCAGCGCCCGTGACGTTCACCAAGTCAGACCGCTTCAGTTTTTCAACGAAATCGGAGAAACTGGACGCTCCGTAGGCGCGCTCGTTGAAGGCGGAATCGAGCTGCAGCATGGTGGACTTCAGCAACCCCAACTGCGGCTGGACAGCACGACGTTCTAAAACTTGAAGAGCGCGTTCCACCAGCGGCATGGCCTGCGCCAGGTCGAGCGGAGCCGGACGCTGACGGTCGCCACGAGGACCACGATCTCCGCGGTCGCCGCGCTGGCGCTGCTGCTGGCGATGCTCCGGCGACGCCGCAGCGAGCGTTTCTTCCGGCAGACGAACGACCTCACGACCCACGTCGGGGAGAAGCAGCGATTCAAAGCTAATGAACTCGTTGCAATTCTGCTGGAGGATGGTGGAGGTGAAGGCCTTGCCTCCCACCACGAAGACGGTCTTACCGTATTCCTTCAGTTTGTTGACCAGCGGAATAAAGTCGCTATCGCCGCTGACGATGGCAAACGCATTGACATGCGTGTGCGTGAACGCCATTTCCAGGGCATCCAGCGCGAGGTTGATGTCCGCGCCATTCTTATCGCCCCGGGGCGAGGGAATGCGTTGAACCATCTGGACGGCGTTTTCCGCCATCTGGCGCGTGGCGCCGTCCTGGCGGCCCCAGTTCGCGTAGGCGAACTTGGCGACCAGATCGCCGCGCTCCTTCAAAGCGTCCAGTGCGAGCGAGACGTCGAATTCGCGCCGCAACGTGGACTTCAATCCGATCTCGATGTTGTCGTAATCGACAAACACCGCGATGTTCAATTTATCTTGCATTTAAACTCCTGACGCGCGCAATCCTGCGGCGCGTTCTAATTTATCGGGCGAAGCGGGTGTCCAAGGGCCAAGGCTCTTCAGGCCGCCTGCTTCACCGAGCTGCGGATGAAATCCACGATCCCTTCGAGCGGCGCGCCGGGTTGAAACACGGCAGCCACGCCCAAACTTTTCAGTGCGGCGGCATCCTCATCCGGAACGATGCCGCCCACGACGACCAGAACATCGGTCATCCCTTTTTCCTTGAGCAACTCCATCACGCGAGGCACGATGGCGTTGTGCGCGCCCGAAAGAATGGACAGGCCGATCACCTGCACGTCTTCCTGCAACGCGGCGTTCACGATCATCTCCGGGGTTTGGCGGAGTCCGGTATAGACAACCTCCATACCCGCGTCCCGCAGCGCCTTGGCGATAATCTTGGCCCCACGGTCATGGCCGTCCAGACCGGGTTTCGCCACCAGCACACGGATTGGTGAATCCATCATCAACGGAACGGAGACTTTATCCCGCAACCGGTGCGCCGACAGACGCATTACCTTCGGTGATGCTGCCGCCGCGATCCGTCTTACGGGCTGATCCTTAAAGGAATACGCCGCTAATGCCGTCCCGGCAGTGCGGTGCACCCATCCACAGTATAGAACGGATTTGCAAGCGTCCGTGGTGGCAGGCAGGGGCAGGGGCTAGGGGCCAGTTGGCCGACAATAGAGAAGACGGAAACAAAGCGTGGCAGAAAAACCTTTCAACGAGCCCCGGGGGATTGCGCTTAACCGCATTTACACCAAACGCGGCGATGCCGGAGAAACGGGCCTGGTGGGAGGCCAGCGTGTGCCGAAAGACGCCCGTCGCATCGAAGCCTACGGCACCGTGGACGAACTGAACGCTTTCGTGGGCCTTGCCACGGTGTCCTGCGCCGAAGATCCCAAGCTCGCGGCGCTCGGAAGTATTCTGCTGAGGGTGCAGCACGAGCTTTTCAACCTCGGTTCGATTCTGGCGACCGAGCCGCAGGACGTCCATCCCAAGCAGCCGCGCATCACCCATGCCGAGATTATGCGGCTGGAGAAGGAGATCGACACGATGAATGAAGGTCTCGCGCCACTGCGCAGTTTCGTGCTGCCAGGAGGCACACGGGTAAATGCGGAACTTCATCTTGCAAGAACCGTCTGTCGCCGCGCGGAACGCCTGCTGGTGGGATTGTCGCGCGAAGAAGCTGTTCCACCGGAAACTATTCAATATCTGAATCGCCTCAGCGACGCTTTCTTCGTGTGGAGCCGGTGGGTAAATCACGTGCTCGGCGTACCTGAAGTTTTGTGGGAGCCGAACAAGGCCGCGAGCGCGGAACCCAGGTCCGAATAGCGGAACTTAAATCCGGCGCGAACCGCCGCCTCTGGCAGTACGCGCTGCCCTCCGAGCAGAACTTCGGCCATCTCGCCGAAGATAACCTTGAGCACTATCGCAGGAACCGGGAAAATCGCGGGGCGATGCAGAACGCGCGCCAGCTCGCGGGTGAAATCGGCATTGGTAACCGGATTCGGCGCGGCCACGTTTACCGGCCCTTTTAGGGCCGCATTCGAAAGAGCGAACGCTATCAATGCGATGAGATCGTCGATGTGAATCCACGACATCCACTGCGTGCCGCTTCCGATGCGCCCACCGATACCGAGGCGAAAGGGCGGCAGCATTTTCTGAAGCGCGCCTCCGTAACGATTTTGAAGCGCGCCTCCGGCGCGACCCAGGACCACGCCTATGCGCGGCGAAACCACGCGGACGCCAAATTTCGCGGCCTCGCGGGCCTCTGTCTCCCAGGCCTGCACGACTTCGACCAGAAAATCCGAGCCGGGCGCGGAGTCCTCTGTGAGAATTTCGTCTCCACGCGAGCCGTAGTAGCCGACTCCGGACGCGCAGATCAGCGTGGCGGGCTGCGGATTCATCTGCGCCATGGCCTGAACGACGGCTCGCGTTCCCTGTACCCGGCTTTCAAGAATCCTTTGCTTGGCAGAAGCCGTCCAGCGTTGGGCCACAGGTTCGCCTGCAAGATGGACCACGGCATCGCAGCCGGCGAAAGCGTCGGATGCGATTTTGGAACGCAGCGAGACGGGACGCGTCGAATGGCCCTCGGCGGTGAGCGCAGCCGCCAGATGGCGTCCGATGAATCCCGATGCTCCGGTGATGGCAACCTTCATGGGAGCCTCCCTTAACATAATGACTCGCTGCGGTATGATGAGGGACACAGATGGAGACGGCAGCCCGAACCCGGCAGACAGCAAAGCCCAGCGGGCAAACGAGGGATGAAGCGTCCATGGAAAAACAAGCGCAAAACATACAAGAAGCGTTTTTAAATAATGCGCGCAAAGACAAGAGTTTCTTGACGATTTACCTGATGAGCGGGGTCAAGTTATCGGGCCGGATTAAAAGTTTCGATAAATATTCCGTGATCCTGGAATCTAATAATCAAGAGCAGTTGATTTTCAAACACGCGATCTCGACCGTGGTGTTCTCGAAGCCGTTCCATAATGGACCGCACGCTCCGGCCCCGGCGGCCACGGCTTCCGCTCACGCGGCTCCCGGCGCTCCGGCAGGCGACAACAACAATTGATCGGGCGCAAGCCGGGATCGCCCGTGAGATAGCGGCATTCTGAGATAGCGTCACCCAAGATAGATCTGGCATTGGAAGAAATCGTCATCCTCGCCGGCCTGCACCTGACGAGCCGCAGCGCGTCCAAAAGATCATCAAGCGGCGCGCCCGTCTCGGTGCGTGAGTCGCTGGAAGAACTGGCCTCACTCGCGGCCACAGCCGGCGCCCGCGTAGCCGAGGCTCACATCCAATCGCGTCCCCACGCCGATGCCGCTACACTGATCGGCTCCGGTAAAGTCGACGAACTGAAGGCGCTGATTCATCTGCACGACGCGACGACGGTGATTTTCGATCGCGAGCTCAGTCCCACGCAGCAGCGCAATCTGGAGCGCCTGCTGGACGTCAAGGTGCTGGATCGCACGCAGCTGATCCTGGATATTTTCGCGCGGCGCGCGCGCACGAGGGAAGGCCAGCTGCAGGTAGAGCTCGCGCAATTGAATTATCTCCTGCCCCGGCTTACGGGCCACGGCGCAGCGATGTCGCGGCTCGGCGGCGGCATTGGAACCAGAGGCCCCGGCGAAACCAAGCTGGAAACGGACCGGCGCAGGATTCACGCGCGGATTCATGCCATCGAGAAAGATCTGGACCGCGTTCGTACGGGCAGGACGACGCAGCGGCAGCAACGCCAGGCCGTGCCACTCGCGACGATTGCGCTGGTCGGATATACGAACGCCGGCAAATCGACGTTGTTTAATCGCCTGACGGGGGCAGGCGTGCTCGCCGACGCGAAAATGTTCGCGACGCTCGATCCCACAGTGCGGCACATCACGCTCCCCTCGCGCCGCAGGGTGCTGGTGAGCGATACGGTAGGCTTCATCGGCAACCTGCCCACGACACTGGTGCGCGCGTTTCGCGCGACGCTCGAAGAAGTGGTGGAAGCCGATCTCCTGCTTCACGTCGTCGACGCGAGTTCTCCGCACGCCCCCGAGCACACCTCGCACGTGCTGGCGACGCTGCGGGAGATCGGCGCCGACACGACGCCGCAGATTCTGGTGCTGAATAAGGCGGATCAAATCCCCGGCGCACCCGATACCGATGCGCTGGCGCGCCGGATTCTGGAAGATCCGGAACATCAGCCAGCGGGCGCGGTGGCTATTTCCGCGCGCACCGGGGAAGGTTTTGAGGTCCTCCTCCGCAAGATCGACCAGGCGCTGGCGCTCGATCCGGTTTCCCCGTGTGTATTTCGCATTCCGATTGGCGAAGGCGCCGCGGTGCATCTGCTGCATCAACGCGCCAAAGTCATCGCGACGAAGTACTCCGGCGAGAGCTGCGAGATCAAAGCTGAGGTTCCGGAATCGATCCGGCGGCGCCTGGCGCAATACGTCATCGCAAAACGCGCGCCACGGCGGAAACGAACTTAAAACATCGATAGACAAATTTGTCGGGATGCCCGGTTGGGATATTATTGGGAGCATAGGGATGAACGGGCCCAATCTACTGACGCTGCTGCGGATCTTTTTTGTGCCGCTCCTCGTCGCAACGCTCCTCGGCGATTCGGAGTGGCTGAGCCGGTTTCTGTTTTCGAGGGAAACCTGGGCGCTGGCCATTTTCCTCGCCGCCGCCGCCACCGATCTGCTCGACGGGATGCTGGCGCGGCGATGGGGACAGATCACGACGGTAGGAACGCTGCTGGATCCGATCGCCGATAAGCTCCTGGTCTCGGCCGCTTTAGTTTCCCTGGTTGACATTCACCGTTTGCCGGCCTGGATGGTGATTCTGATTATTGGCCGCGAGTTCGCGGTATCAGGACTCCGTTCCATAGCCGCCAGCGGCGGATATACGATCGAAGCGAGCGATCTCGGAAAAACCAAAATGGCGGCGCAGGTGGTGGCCATCGCGCTGGTGATTGCCGGAATCCGCTGGCCCGCGCTGAGCGAATACGGAATGCTGGCGATGTGGACGGTGGTGCTATTCGCGCTGGTGTCGGCGGCCGACTATTTCCTGAAGTTCTGGCGCAAAGTGGACACGCACGTAAAGTTGCGGCGGCGGCGGGAATTACTGGAACTGCAGCGCCAGCAGCGGCGCGCCGCGAGAGCTGCCATGGCGGCTGCCGCAGCGAAGGCCGTCAGTTCGCAGCAATAACCGGGTATCCGAAGGACTGCCAGGCGTCCAGACCGCCGATGAGGTTCGCCACATTCTCGAAACCCGCCCTCTGAATCAGGCTGCAAGCAATCGCACTGCGAGCGCCGCCTTTGCAATGAACCACGACCGGGCGCGTGCGATCCAGATCGCTGAGCATCTCCTCCACATGGTTGAGGGGTTTGTGCCGCGCACCCGCGATATGTCCGTGGCTCCATTCGTCCGGGCGGCGCACGTCGATCACTTGGAGGCCGCCGGGGTCCTGAGCGAGCTCGCGGCAAAGCTCCTCGGCCGGGATCTGAAGAATCTGCGCCGTGGGCATCTTCTCTTCGGCCCATTGAGCCATGCCGCCGGCGAGCGATCCGGCTACGCGCTCCAGCCCCACGCGCGCGAGCCGTAAACGCGATTCCTCGGTCGCCTGTTCATCCTCGGCGACCAGCAGAATATCGTGATCCAGCCCGAGGATGGCCGCGGCTGTCGGCGCGAACGCGCCTGCCAGCGGAATATTCACCGCACCCGGAACGTGTCCCCCCGCGAACTGCATGGCGGGACGCGTATCGAGCACCACCGCGCCGACCTGCTGGCGTTTAACGATCTCGGCCGGTGTCAAGGACGGCAGCGGCGCAGCTTCGGCGAGAGGGGCGGCGCCGAGACGGTTTAACTCCGCGTCCGTCGCGAAGTACGCGGGACGTTCGGGAAGGTCCGCCGTTACCAGACGGACGAATTCTTCTTTACTGGCGGCGCGCAAGGCATAGTTGAGCGCGCGTTCCTTGCCGATGGTGGACTGGCGCTCGGCGCGCATTTGCTTGCCGCACAGGGAACCGGCCCCGTGCGCGGGATAGACCTCGACGTCGTCGCCCAGCGTCAGGAGTTTGTTATGCAGACTGTCGTAGAGCATCGCGGCGAGCTCCTGCGGCGTCTTGTCCCTGGAGAGATCCGGACGGCCCACGTCGCCGATGAAGAGAGTGTCTCCTGTAAGAACGGCCCATGGCCGTTCACGTCCGTCCTTTTCACAACGATCCAGGTCAACAATAACGATCGAGACGCTCTCCACCGTATGACCGGGCGTTTCCAGAAAGCGCAGGATGACGCGTCCGAAACGGATTTCGTCGCCGTCATGCACGCCGACATGCGGAAATGCAGCTCCCGCTTCGGCACCGAGGTAAATCTTCGCGCCGGTGCGAGCGGCCAGTTCGCCATGCCCGCTTACGAAATCCGCATGCAGATGAGTCTCAACGATGTACCGAATTGTAAGGTCGTGCGCCCGGGCCTCGTCCAGATAAATCGAAATGTCGCGCTGCGGATCCACGACGCACGCCACGCCGTCCGAGCCGAGCATATAGGAAGCGTGCGAGAGGCACGTCAAATAGAATTGCTGGAAGTACATAGACCTCCGTCAGGCGGGCAGATATTGGCGCAGCGTTCCATAAAACGACTTTACAAAGTCCGTGGCTGTCCGGACGGCCGCGTCTTCATCGCGATTCACGATCGGCACCACGACTCGCACCAGAGCAGTATCCGTACGGTTTAGACGCACGGCGTCGGCCATCACCCAAAATTTGGCTTTATATTCGCTGGCGATCGCGCGATCGCGGGATTGGTACCAGTAGAGCACCAGGCTGCGTTCGTCGCCATGCGCGACCACATAACGATTTACGGTAATCGGCCCGCGCGCGCCCGTGTCGACGACCATTTCTCCCGAATTCAGAGGCGTCCATCCGCTCCCGGGGAGACAGTTCTTGGGTGAGTGCGGCGCTTTGCCGTTGCGCTGGGAGCGGAAGGCCGCGACAAACAGGTAGGCGCCCCGCGCATCTTTCGAATAGACCCGGTTTAGAACGTCGTCGGCTTTGAGCACGTCGAGCGATTCCTGATCGATGACCCCGTCCTGTACGAATCTCCAGTTGCCGAGCGTCAGCGGCAATTGGGCAAGCGGCGGGCCGGGCACGATCGCCTCGGGGCGGATGGCGCTATAGAGCATGGCGGCCTGCACTAACAGGAGCACGCTGGCGGCGAGGACGGCGGAAGACCGAAAGAACTTAAACAAGCGGCGGCTCCTGGTCCAGCGGAACATCATTGCGTTCGTCCTCTGGACGAATATTCCGTTCGCTCTCCGGGCGAAAGAGGTAGACGAGACGGCTGACGATCACGTGCGTCACGAGCAGCATTGCCAGCGCGATCACGAAGATAATCCATCCTTCGACGCTATGGAAGAATCCTCGCGCGAGATCCGGATTCACCTCGCTCAGCATGCCGGTGATCGTCACGCGTCCGGAATTCGCGAGGATGGCGATCGGGACCGTCAGCACCAGCAGGACCCAGCGCATCCATACCCGTTTGTCGAAGAAATAGGCGTACACCAGCGAGAGGAAGGTGAGAGACAGAAGGCTGCGGATACCGCTGCAAGCCTCGGCTACCGAAAGTTTCTGGCTGGCCAGTTCCAGGATGTTGCCGTCCCGGAGAACCGGAATTCCAAACAGGCCGAGAACAAATTCGGCGACCCGGCTCGCGAGCAGTTGCAAGGGAAACGTGATCTGGTTGTAGACCACTGCGGGAATCGGGATCATGAAAGGCAGCAACAGCAGCGGAAAGGCAAGCGCGCGGACCAGCGGGGCGCCACCGATCACGATCAGCAATCCCACGAGCGTGATCAGAAACGAGGTCCGCTGGAGAAACAATTCCGCGCTCAGCATTCCGAGATAGGCCTGCAATCCACCCCATGCCATAATGGCGAGTCCCCACCAAGCGGGCTTAGAAGGGAGGGCTAGAAGTTTTTCGCGGCGCTGCCACGCGATGAACAAGGCTACGAGAGGCACGAAAAATCCGTGGCTTACGTCTTCATCCGTGCTCCACTGTTCGACTAATCCGCGCAGGATGGGATAATAGACGCCCATCAGCAAAGCGGTAAACCAAGCCAAGGCTGTCCAGGGTACTGCGGCCGGCTTTTGCGCCGTCACCGCAAGCGGCTTCGCCACCGGGGCGCTATGGACGATTTGTTCCACGGACGGACCCATAGGAAATTAATTTCAGTATATTTAATAATACAGCGGTGGAAGGACACGCCCTCCTGATGTTACGCGATATATTACGCATCATTTGCCTTGTCTGCTTGCTCGGTTCGGCCGCATGGGGTCAAATCCCATCCGTCAACTGGCAGTCGCAGAGAGCGGAAATCCTCAAGCATTATCGGGATCTGATCCAGATCGATACGAGTTCGCCGCCGGGAAACGAGACCCGTGCGGTGGAATATTTGAAAAAGATCTTCGAAGCGGAGGGTATTCCGACGAAAACGTTCGCGGTCGATCCGTCGCGCGCGAATCTGGTCGCCCGGATCAAGGGCAACGGGAGCAAACGCCCGCTTTTGCTGATGGCGCACACTGATGTGGTCAGCGTGCAGCGGGAGAAGTGGCCGGTGGATCCGTTCGGCGCGGTGATCAAGGACGGCTACGTGTGGGGCCGCGGCAGCTCCGACGACAAAGATAAGCTGGCCGCGAATCTGATGGTGATGCTGCTGTTGAAGCGCTCCGGCGCGCTGCTCGACCGGGATGTCATCTTTCTGGCCGAGTCCGGCGAGGAGGGCGACAGCCAGTTCGGCGCCATGTTCATGGCCGATAAACACTTCGACGAGATCGACGCGGAGTTCGCGCTGACCGAAGCAGGAAATTCCGTAATCCGCAACGGCGAGGTCGCCATTGTCGAGATCGAGACCGCTGAGAAAGTGCCGCATCCGGTGCGGTTGGTCGCGACAGGAATATCGGGCCACGCCTCGCGTCCGCGCGTCGACAACGCCGTCGCTCACCTGGCGGCCGCTGTGGCGAAACTCGCGGCCTGGCAGACGCCGATGAGACTGAACGACACCACACGCACTTACTTCGAAAAGCTCGCGACGGTCAGCACGCCGGAAGAAGCAGCCCGGTATAACGGCCTGAGCCGCCCGGATCGAACGGCGGCGATCCAGCAGTATCTTGCCGAGAACGAGCCCTTTCACTATTCGATGCTGCGCACGTCGGTGGTGCCGACCATCATCAAAGGTGGTTTCCGCACCAACGTGATCCCGTCCGAAGCCGAGGCAACCATCGACATCCGCGCGTTGCCCGACGAGAACATGCCGCAATTCTTCGCGGAGATGAAGCGAATCATCAACGATCCGGCGGTGAAATTCGCAGAAACCTCGTTCGGCGCACGCCCCACCACGCAGCCCTCGCGCCTGGATAGCGAAATGTATATGGCGTTGGAGCGGTCCGCGAAACGCGTCTATCCGCGAGCTACCGTCATGCCGATGATGCAGACCGGCGCCACCGACATGGCGTATCTCAGAGCCAAGGGGGTGCAGTCTTACGGGATCGGCCCCGGGGCGACCGAGCAGGATTACATCAATTATGGAGCGCATAGCGACGTCGAGCGGCTTCAGGAATCGTCGCTTTATTCATTCGTCGAATTTACGTGGAATGCGGTGGCAGACGTCGTCGTGCATAAGTGAAGATGACACGGTTCAGCCGGCAGCGGGTTCCGTGGCTTTCGCGATGGCACGATGCACAAGCTTGCGAGGGTCCAGCAAGTGCTGCGGCCGGAATTGTCTCTGCGACCAGCGGTGCCCGGGCTCGAATTCGACGCCCAGGAAATAGCCGATCTCACGGAAAACGCAGTATTTGACCTTACCCATCAACGTCCCGGAGGGATAGGCGATACGGAAGGCGGTACCGAGCGGCACGGGCCGCTCCACCTGCAGGCAGGCTCCCGAAAGGGAGATATCCTCCAGGTTCGCGACGCCCCGCCGGACGCGGCCGTTTTGATCCTTCCACTCCACATCCACCAGGTCCGCGCACAGCAATCTCGGTTCTATTCGCCGGTCTAACATATCTATAAACGTGTATCGACTCGCGCTCATCAATTGTTTAGCGCGTTTGCCTTAGACAATTTTCCCCTATATTCGGCGTAGGGCTGCAACCTAGTGCTCCCATCCAGGACCAGAATAGGAACTTCTGCATCGTTGGTACCATAATTTCACGTGCTTTTACACCTCGCATTAGTGGCAGTCTTTGGGATTCTGATCCCGTGGTGGAAAGGAGTCGATTTTTTCGATCCGGTCATCACGTCCGCCTACGCCTGCATGGGTGTGATTTTCGCAGCGCCCGCCGCGGCGCAGGCGTTCTCTGTAAGTCGTCCGCAATCCATGCGAGAGGCCTTTTTGTACGCGGGAAAAGCGGTCCTTTACGGCGAGGGCCTGGCCGCAATTTTCATCATCGCCGGTATCGCTACGGTCAGTCTAACCCACGGCGGTCGCCTGATGCTTCCTGAGCTCGACGTACTGGGCGAAACCGCTCTGCTCGGCATGGCAGGATCGGTTGCGGTGGCGGGTCTGGCAGGTTGGGTGACGTTACGCTTTTCAGCCGCTGCGGCGCGCGTGATGATGCGACTTATCTTCCTGACGCTTCTGATTGCCTTCTTTTTCTCCGCGCGCCGGCTGCCGGATGTCGCTTTCGCGGCAACTGCGTACTGCGTGGCGATCGCGGCTGCCGCGGTGTTATTACTCCGAAGGGAAGTGTGTCCACGATGAAGCCCCCTCCGGGCGACGCGACGACGCCTGCTTCGCACGACTCGAGGAACCCGGCGCCGCGCCGGATGAGCGCGGACACGATTCGCGTGATCGTGCGAATCACGTTGTTCATCATCGCCGGCTGGGGCACGTGGCGACTGATGCCGATGCTGCTGCCGCCGGAGATTAGCGGGCTGGTGGTTGCCGCGCTTTCAACGTTCGCCGCCGGAGCCCTAGCGAACGGCCTGCTCGTTCGCATGTATGAGGGGAGCCAACTGGCGGCGTTCGGCATGGCGTGGTCGAAAGCTTCCGGACGGGAATTGTCGATCGGCACTGCGGGGGGCGCAGGGGCCGCGGCCGCGATCTTCTCCCTCGCGCTTGCGACCCGCATGGCCCACATCGAGCGAGTACCCGCGCCCGGCCTCTGGCCGCTCGATGTGGTTTTCATTCTGGTGGTGCTCGCGTTCGGGGCCGCCGGCGAGGAGTTGCTGTTCCGCGGATACGCCTTTCAATTAATGGTTCGCACCATGGGAGAGTTCGCATCCGTGCTGCCCGTGGCGGTCGTATTCGGCGTCGCGCACATGGGTAATCGAGGCGTTACGCCGCTGGCGATTTTCAACACGGTATTGTGGGGCGTGCTGTTGGGCTACGCGTTTCTGCTGACGAAGGCCCTCTGGCTGCCCATCGGCCTGCACTTCGGCTGGAACGGGGCAATGCCCCTGTTGGGCGTCAATTTGAGCGGGTTTACAATGGGGGTGCCAGGATATGCGCTGCACTGGAGCGCGGATGATTTATGGAGCGGCGGAGCGTACGGATTCGAGGGCAGCGTCCTGACGACGGCCGCCGTGGTGATTTTGTTTTTCGTGCTACGGCGCGCGATTCCGGCGCGGGATTCGGTGACGCACGCGCTCTAGGAACCAGCGGTAGGCAAATATGATGCGGTTAGCAGTCGGAAAATGCTTGGCGGGCGGACTTGCGGCCTTGTTGGTATGCGCGCCCCTGACGGCGGACTCGAAGAAACTCACCGAGGATCAGCGCATCGAGTTGCTCCGGGGGCTCATGGCGGAGTACGCCACGATCAAGACGCTCCTGCCGATTTCAAAGAAGACCCTTGAATTTCATACGGACGGCACCTGGGACCGGACGTTATGGAAGGCCGCCGAAAAGGAATTCGGGCCAGCCGGACGCGTGGGCGACCTGATTCAGGTGACGCGCGTTCAGATCGACAAGGATCGCATTGTTTTCGAACTCAACGGAGGCTCCAAAACCCATTGGTATAACCACATCGAGGGCGGCATGGGAAACACGACGACCCCGATCAATCCGGCCACGACCGCGCCGGCGGGCACCACACTCGCGCTGCTGTTTGACGCGCCCCTCGGCCAAGTGACCTCGGCCGAGGTCAAGAAGATGCTGCTGCCAGTGCTCGATTTTGAAAAGGAAACGGTAACCGAGAATCCCATCGAGAGTTTCCCTGAGCCGGTGAAGGAAGCAATTCGAAAAAATAAAGTGATCGAGGGCATGAACCGCGACCAGGTACTCATGTCCGTCGGCCGTCCGATTCGGAAAAGCCGGGAATCAAAAGAAGGTGCGGAGATCGAGGACTGGATCTACGGCGAGCCGCCCGGCCGCGTTTCTTTCGTCACTTTTTCAGGCGATAAAGTGATTCACGTTAAAGAGACGTACGCCGGGTTGGGCGGGTCCGTAGCGGACACCCCGCCACTCCAATAAACCGGCTGTTTTTCGTTGCTTGCATCGGTACTGTTCGACGTACTGGTACGATCTAACCTCGGGTACCTTGCCCCAACATCTGTCGGGCGTCGAGACTAGACGTTGAGGAAACCTGCCTTTTGATGGAGCGCGCGGACTTCGAACAATGGAAAGGCAAGGAGGTTGCCCGCCTTCTGGCGCTGGTCGAAACGGAGCGCCGCTATTACCAGGAAATCGTAGCGGCCTTGCCGATCGGAATCGCGGTCCTTTCCGGTGAACGCGCGATCGTCCTGGCCAACCGTGCCTTCCGTCAAACGCTCGGCCTGAGCGCCGATGAGATTCGCCGCAAGACCATTGAACAGATCCTCCCGTCCGATCCACTGATCGAAAAAATTCGGTCCGTCCATCTAGAGACCTCGGAAGCCGCCGGCCGAGGCAGCATGACGCTGGAACTAGCAGGGAAGCTATTACGGGTGGACGTCAAGCCGATTCGCAGCTGGGACGAGGACATGGAACGGGAGACGCTTCTTGCGATCCAAGAAGTGCCGGCCTCCGGCGGGATGCCGGCTGCAAAATCGCTTCCTTCAACGCCACTGAGCGCGACAGCGACGGGTCCGGCTGCGATGAGTACACCAGCGGTCGACGCAAATCCGGCGCACCCCATCGCGGCACCGGCAGCGGTCACGCGGTCCGCCCCCGCGTTCCCTACCGCCGACCTTCCGGCCATCCTGTGGCAAGCGGATGCGGCGACGCTACAGTTTACAGCGGTCAGCGGGTCGGCCATCTCCGTGCTCGGCTACTCGCCCTCGCATTGGCTGAACGCGGAAGGGTTTTTCGAAGGGCGCATGCATCCTGAAGATCGTGGCGCCACGATGGCCCTGTACCGTTCCGTTCTTGAAAATGGCGGCCTGGAGCACGGCGGCGAAGCAAGCGCCGAGTTCCGCGTCGTGACCTCAACGGGCGATCCACAGTGGTGCCGGGAGACGGTGGTAGCCGCCGCGCCCAGCGAAGGATCGCGCAGGGTTTACGGGGTGCTGACGTTCATCGGCGAACGCGTCCAAATGCAACGCCAGATGGAGGTGGCGGCGCGTCACGCTGCTTTGCGCGGAGCGGCCGGCCGCTTGGCTCACGATCTGAACAATCCTTTGATGCTGATCGCCGGATACGCGGAGGAAATGTTGCGCGCATTCCCGGAGGGTGACGCCCGTCGCGAGGACGCTGAACAAATCATTACCGCCACGGAACGGATCGCGGACCTGACCGCGCGCCTGCTTCGTTTCACGCGCCGCGGATCAAGCAACCCGGGACGCGTAGATCTTCCGGCACTGGTGACGCGACTGGAGCCGCGATTCGCACGCATTTGCGGCGAGGGGGTGGCGACGCGCGTCGAGGTGGAAGCGAACCTTCCTCAGCACCGTGCCCGGACATGGGCTTTCGCGGACAGCGGGCCGCTGGAGGAACTTCTGACGACGCTGGCAGGCGCGGCGTGCCAAAGCTCCGGGTGCAGCGAACTGCGGATCACCTGCGGTTCGGCGATCATTGCCGAGAGCATTCCCCACGCTACGCTGGACGCCGGCTCGTACGCTCGCATCGCCGTGCAGGGAAACGGCGCTGGCCTTGAGGGCGGGAAGAGCGATGCGCTTTTCGAATCCATTTTTTCGGGGGAAGCTCTGGCTCATGCCTACGGGCTCGCGAGGGCGTGGGGGGGAGATATTGCCTACTCCGGCGACGCTTCTCATTCAACATTTGTGCTGTACCTAAGGCCGTGCGAACCGGCGGAACCGGAGCCGGAAGAAGTCGCTTCGGCCGTGCCGGAGCCCGTACAACCAATGATTCTGGTGGTTGATGATGAGCCCGGAATTCGTGCGCTGGTCGCCAAGATTCTGCGGCGCGAGCAATACGAAGTTGTGGAAGCATCGACTGCGACAGAGGCCGGCACGCTCGCCGCAACGCAGCTTCGTCCCATCGAACTGCTCGTCACCGACATCATGCTGCCGGACCAGCCAGGCACCGTACTCGCCCAGCAATTGCGCGAGCAATTCCCGGCGCTGAAGGTTCTCTATATGTCGGGCTATACCGACGACGAAAGAGCTCGAGCGGGCGATTTTCCACCCGGTGCGCAGTTCCTGCAAAAACCCTTCACACTCGGTGCGCTGGTTACGAAAGTGCGAGAGTCGTTAGAGCAGGCGTAAGCGCCCAGGGAGAGAAACGTAAACGGGAAGGGTTAAGCCGCGGCTTGAACCTCGGCGAGGCGCAACTCCACGCGAATCTTGGGCGGATTCACCAGCGTATTGTGGATGAGGCATTTGTGGACCGCGTGCAGTACGCCTTCGCGATCCTTCGCGGAGAGATCGAACGGGTACGTCACCTCAATTCCGATATCCCTCAATCGCGCGGGATTTGGCGCCTTTTCGGCGGTGACGCGAATCCGCAAACCGTCCGCGAGAAGGTTGCGGGCCCTTAAATATTGAACGGCATAATGGCCCGCGCATGCGCCTACCGAACCGAGTAGCAACTCCGGAGGCGTCATCCCTTCGTCGAAACCGCCATTACTCGCCGGCTGATCGCAATAAAGGGTATGCTGGCGAGCCTTCACCTCGAACTGAACGTCTCCGAGATGGTTGACCTGAACTTCTAACATCACGCACTCCTAGTAAAAGAGATGCGAAACCGCGGCAAAGGTGACGGGGTGTCACCCTTCCTGGCAAACCGCGTCTTTCCCAGCAGAAGGCTGAAAAAAAGGGTCAGACTGCTCTGTCCCGCCTGCTATTCATATCGTGTAGGCTAGCGGTCGTGGACAGAGTGGTATCTGACCCTTTTGCGGCATCCTCCGGGTGAGGGCAACTATGATGAAAGTGTGGAAGAAAGCCCGCAAAGCGAACTGGACCTCGCACGCGATTTGATGGCGGGAAGCGCCGATGCCTTCGAGCGGTTTGTCGATCTGTATTACGCAAAGATCTTCCGCTACAGCTTCGCGATGTGCGGACAACGCGAAGACGGCGAGGAAGTGGCGCAGGAAACACTGATGAAAGTGTTTGAGAATCTGGCACAGCTTCGGGGGCCCGAATTTCTGAAGCCGTGGGTATTCCGGATCGCCAAGAATGCGTGCCTGACTAAAAGGCGGAGGAGTATTTTCGCGCCCGCGCGCGAGTTATCGCTCGAGGAATTGCGCCCCCAACGCGATGGCGAATCCGGCGAACTGGACATTGCGGATTGGTCGGCCGCGCCGGAATCCGCGGCGCAAAACGCGGAGTTACGGGAAGCGCTCGATCGGGCGGTGCAGCGGCTCCCCGACCTTTACCGCGCCATTTTTCTCCTGCGTGACGTCGAGGGACTGAGCACGGCGGAATCCGCCGGGATTCTCGGGGTAAGCGAGGATGTCGTCAAGACCCGTCTGCATCGCGCGCGTTTGCTGCTGCGCTCCGAACTGGACACGCACCTCAAAGACCGGCATCTCAAGGATGACAGGCCCGGAAAAGGAGTTCGCGTATGACCGAGAACGAATGCCGTAAAGTCTTCGCGATGCTTTCGGAATATCTCGACCAGGAGCTACCGGCGGGGACTTGCGAGGAGCTCGATCGCCACATCCACGATTGCGTTCCGTGCGTGGAATTCGTCGAAAGTCTCCGGAAGAGCGTTGCAGTGGGGCGGACTTACGCGCCAAGCGTCGAGCAGCCGCCGGTGCCCACTGAGCTTCGCGAAGCTCTGCGGGAAGCGTATCTGAAATCGCTGGCAGACCGCGGAAAGCAGGCTACTGAATAGAACCCGGCGCTTTCGGTTCGAGCTTGATCTCACCGAAGGTCGATTCGTACTGCGACACATTCTGATTCAGCACGTTCGCCAGCGCCTTGGCCTGTTGAGGGCTGAGAAACACACCCTGAAAGTTTTGGATGGAAACGGCGTCGGGAGCGGACTGGTTCGCGATTCCAAACAGCAGAAAGAAATCCCACAAACTGACCCGCACCTGCACGCTATTGGCGTAATTTTCGCGGTAATCGTTGGTGCTTGAAAGGCTGATCTTCGGTTGGACGGGCTGCTGGGGATTCATAATCTTAGGATAGACGTCCAGCGGCGTTGTTGAAATAGGAAAAGGCCCAGTCCGGCTAGGGCTAGGCATTGCTCACAGCACCATCCTTCAGCACGTCATTTTCCTTCAGAACGTCGAGAAGGAACGCATATTCGAAGGCGCGCTCTTTCAGATATTCATACCGTCCCGAGGCCCCAAAGTGGCCGCTGCCCATGTTGGTTTTCAGGAGCAGCACGTGATGATCGGTCTTCATCGCCCGGAGCTTCGCGACCCACTTGGCGGGCTCCCAATAAGAAACACGAGGGTCGTTCAAGCCCGCCGTGATCAGGATTGCGGGATAGTCCTGCGCGCGCACGTTTTCATACGGCGCGTACGATTTCATGTACTCATAGGATTCCCGCTTGCTGGGATCGCCGAACTCTTCGTACTCGCCGACCGTCAGCGGCAGCGTTGCATCGAGCGCCGTATTGAGCGAATCGACAAACGGAACACCCGCGACGACGGCCGCGAAAAGATCGGGCCGCAGGTTCACGACCGCGCCCATCAACAATCCTCCGGCGCTGCGCCCGTTGATCGCGAGCCGCCGGCTCGACGTATAGCGATGGGCGATCAGGTGCTCGGCGCAAGTTGTGAAATCCGTGAACGTGTGCATTTTCTTAAGCATCTTGCCGGCGTCGTGCCACGGCTTGCCCAAATCGCCGCCGCCGCGGATATGCGCGATGGCGAAGGCGAATCCGCGATCGAGCAGGCTGAGACGGTCCGAGCTGAACGCCGGATCGATGCTGATGCCATAGGAGCCGTAGCCGTACAACAACATCGCGCCCGTCCCATCCATCTTGAAATCGTCACGGTAGACCAAGGAAATCGGAATGTCGACGCCATCGGCCGCTTTCGCGTACAAACGCTCGGACCGATAGCGAGCGGGATCGTAGCCGCCGAGCACTTCCAGCCGCTTCCGCAGCACGCGAGTTCGAGCGTCCATGTCGTAGTCGAACACGGAGGCCGGCGTCACGAGTGAAGAATAATCGAAGCGCAGCGAATTCGTATTGAACTCGGCGTTCGCCCCGACACCCGCGGTGTAGACCGGTTCGGGAAACTCGATCGCGTGAGTTTGGCCGTCGGCGAATCGGCGCAAGTAAATTTCCGTGAGCCCTCGATGGCGCTCCTCGGTGACCAGATAGTCGCGAAAGGCGGTCACGCTTTCGATGGTGATGCCATCGCGGCCGGGGATCACTTCCTTCCAGTTCTCCTTTGCGGGATTTTCGACGGGAGCCTGCACGACGCGGAAAGTCGGCGCAACATCGTTCAGGCGAATGAAGAAGGATCCGCCGTGAATTCCGCCTCTGGCGGAGTCGCCGTGAATTCCGCCTCTGGCGGAGTCGCCGTGAATTCCGCCTCTGGCGGAGTCGCCTTGGACCCCGCCTCTGGCGGGGCCGTCCACGTGATGCGCGACATCGTATTCGACGTTCTGCACACGCGGCAGAAGGACGCGGAACTCGCCGTCCGGTTCGCGCGCATCGAGATAGTGAATTTCGGAGGTCACGGAGCTGTTGCTCCCGATCAGAATGAACGCGCGCGTGCGTGTCTTCGCGATGTCGAGCGTGAAGCGTTCGTCGGGTTCGTGGTAGATGAGCGTCTCCCCGGGTGCGCCCAAGCGGTGGCGGAAAACCTTGTAAGGGCGCAACGCCGCGTCGAGCACCGTGTAGAAGAACGTCGCGTTATCCTCACACCATTCGAGCGAGTAATACGTATTGGGGATCTCGTCGGGCAGCAGGAGCCCTGTGTTCAGGTCCTTGACGCGAATCGTGTACTTCTCATCCCCTTCGAAATCGACAGAGTAGGCGAGCAATTTGTGATTCGGACTGATGCTGAAATTCCCTACGCGGCAATATTTCCGCCCTTTCGCGAGTTCATTGGCGTCGAGCAGCAGCTCTTCGGGCGCATCGGGAGATCCATGCTTGCGGCAATAGAAGGAGTATTGTTTCCCTTCTTCGGTGCGCGTGTAGTAGTAGTAATCGTCGCGCTTTACGGGCACTGAAGAATCCGTTTGCTTGATGCGCCCCAGCATTTCCAGGTACAAAGCGGCCTGTAAGGGCTCCGTGTGTTTCAGGACGGACTCGGTGTAGCGATTCTCGGCTTCGAGATTGGCGATGGTATCCGGATCGTCGCGGTCGCGCAGCCAGAAGTAGTTGTCGATGCGCGTGTCGCCATGATCGGCGATCTTTTTCGGGAGAATCTTAGCGATGGGCGGGGCGATAGGAGGCATGAGGGACTTTGTTAGCTATAGGATAGCGGCGATTCAGCCGATCTTGAAGGCATGAGACGGCTCCCGGTGCTGGATGGCTGGCGCGCAGTCGCTATCCTGCTGGTTCTGATCCATCACATCGGACAGGGATTCTATTCGACTGAAGATTTTTATGCGGTCAGCGTCACCCAGTACGGCGCTTTCGGAGTCGATATATTTTTCGGCATTAGCGGGCTGCTCATTACCAGGCTACTGCTCGAACAACGGCGAACCAGCGGGTCGTACGGATTACGCCAGTTCTACATCCGACGCGCATTTCGAATTCTCCCACCCTGCTTCGCGTTCCTTGCGATTTACAGCGTGCTGGGTCTCTTAAATTCCAATTGGGAACTCGCGTCCAGCCTGCTGTTCTTCCGCAACTATGTTCCGGCGCGCCTGACTTCGTATGGCACGGGACACTTGTGGTCGTTGGCGGTGGAGGAACATTTCTACCTGTTGTGGCCCGGATTATTGATGATCGTCGGGCTGCGGAAGTCGAAGAACGTCGCCGCCGGGCTAGCGCTGGGGTTCGGGATCTGGAGGATGGTCGATTCGCAGCTACGGCCCCCCCTGTTTCCTGGTGTTTCCCAACATTTCCGTACGGATCTGCGACTGGACGCGTTGTTCTGGGGGTGCGTGACCGCCTTCGTACTCGACACACTGAGGGAGCGGCTGAATTTTCAAACACAATTTCGCCTCCCGGTGTGGATGCTCGCAGCAGGGGTGCTGGTGCTCTCCGCCGTGCATTACTCGGCGCTTACGAGCATATTCATCGCCGTCCTGATCCCGCTGCTTCTGGCCGGCACGTTGGTTCACCCGGAGTGGACCGTCTCCCGCGCGCTAAGCTGGACACCGCTCGTGTGGATCGGGCGCATCTCTTACAGCCTGTACCTGTGGCAGCAGCTTTTTCTCATGCCCGGATGGGAGCATGCCCCGCAATGGTGGCACCATGGGCCGTGGAATATCGTGCTCACGTTTGCCGCGGCGACTGCCAGCTATTACTGGATTGAGAAACCGTTCATTGCGGCAGGCCGGGCGATCGCATCGAAACTCGAAAAAGCGCGGATTGGCCCGTCATTCGATCCCGCCGGGGATTTGAATTTGAATCGCGCTGCTGCGTCGAGCGAAGCTCTTCCCTAATTCTGGTTCGGGATGCCGGCTACTGCTCCAGGTACGTGTAGCCGTTCAAGCCGTCTTCGTAGAAACGCAGCAGCAGCCCGGCTTCCTCGTAGCCGACGCGGCCTTCCCGGACCGCGCCCTCCACGTCGCGCCGGAATTGTTCGGCGAGCGCCGTGGATTTGAACTGCACGTAGTCCAGCACTTCGCGGACGGTGTCGCCCCGAATCAAGGCTTCCACGACGACCTGATTATTTTCGTCCTGCCGCACGTGTACCGCGTTGGTGTCGCCGAATAGATTGTGAAGATCGCCGAGGATCTCCTGATAGGCGCCCACTAGAAACGCCCCCAGGTAGTATGGTTCCCCCGTGAACGCATGCAGTGGCAGCGTCTTCTTCACGTCGCGGCGGTCGATGAACTGATCGATTTTGCCGTCGGAATCGCAGGAGATGTCGCCGAGGATGCCGTGATGGAACGGTTCTTCATTCAGCCGGTGGATGGGGAGAATGGGGAACAGTTGTTTCACGGCCCAGCTATCCGGCATGCTTTGGAACAGCGAAAAATTGCAGAAGTAGGTATCGGAAAGCAGTGAGTCCAGGCCCTCCAGCTCTTCCGGAAAATAATCGAGCTGCTTGGCGAGCTTCTGGATCTGCCGGCAAATGACCCAGTAAATAGTTTCCGCCCAGCTACGCTGCTGAAGCGGTAGATAACCGAGACTAAATAAGTTCAGCGCGGAATCGAGGGCCTGCTGCGCATCGTGGAAGCTTTCGAGGAGGTTCTTCGAGCTGAGGGCGCGCAGCGTGTCCTTCAAGTCGATGAGCGGCTGCTCGACCTCATCCGAGAAATCCGGCAGCGTTTCTTCTTCTCCGAACCCGGTGACACCGAGCACATTGAACACCAGCACGCTGTGGTAGGCCACAATCGCGCGCCCGCTCTCTGAAATGATGATCGGATGCTGGACTTCGGCCTCGTCGCACACGCTCTGGATGTGATAAACGATGTCGTTCGCATACTCTTGCAGCGTGTAATTGACGCTCGATTCGAAATCCGTCTGCGAGCCGTCATAGTCGATACCCAGCCCGCCGCCGACGTCCAGGTAGTTGAGTCCGGCGCCGGCGCGGCGCATTTCCACGTAGGCTCGCGCGGCTTCGATCACCGCGCCCTTGATCTGCCGGATATTCGTGATCTGGCTGCCCAGATGGAAGTGCATCAGCTGGAGGCAATCCTCCATGCCAAGCGCTTTCAACTGCTGGAGCGCTTTCAAAGCTTCGGTGACCGTGAGCCCGAATTTCGACCGGTACCCGCCTGACGATTTCCATCTCCCCGAGCCGCGGCTGGCGAGCTTGATGCGCAATCCAATGACGGGCCGGACGCCAACCTTGGCGGAATGTTTCAGGATGAGATCGAGCTCTGTGTACTTCTCGACGACGGGAATAATCTGCCGGCCGATCTTCTTGGCCAGCATGACCATTTCGATGTATTCATCGTCTTTGAAGCCGTTACAGATGATGGGCGTTTCGTTGTCGGCGATGGCCAGGACGGCCAGGAGCTCCGGCTTCGAGCCAGCCTCCAGACCAAACTTGTAGGGGCGTCCGTACTGGAAGACTTCTTCGACCACCTGCCGTTGCTGATTGACCTTGATGGGATAGACGCAGCAATAGGTGCCCTTGTAGTTGTTCTCGTTGATGGCATTCGCGAATGCCTGATGGATTTCGCCGAGCCGGTGCTTCAGAATCTCGCCGAAGCGAATCAGGATCGGCAGCGCGATTCCGCGTAGCTGGAGATTATCGACCAGTTCCTTGAGATCGATGTGGCGGTCGGGGTTCCTATCGGGGTGCACGCGGACATGTCCGGTGGCACCCACGCTGAAATAGCCCTTGCCCCAACTGTTGATGTCGTAGAGCTCCGAGGCCTCGGCGATGGACCAGCGGTCCGCGGGCTCGCGAACCGGAGCGACGTCGTTGCGTACTGTGGTCATGAAATTTCAGTGTCCTTCGATTTGCGCCGCGTAGCAAGTGAAAAATCCGCAACTCAGTATTGTGGGGCAGGTGTTTGCCGGGGATGTGGCAAAAAAACGCCGGCAAAAAGGCGCAGACGAAGGAAGCCGCGGAGGTCGCATGTTATATTAGTCTCGTAGTCCTGATCGAGGGCGGCTAGCTCAGTTGGGAGAGCACCACGTTCGCAACGTGGGGGTCGTGGGTTCAAGTCCCACGCCGTCCACCAGATTTCTCCTCAAAACCCCATAAATCCGCGCAGCGATGTGTTGTGTTCCCGGTATTCCCACATCACGCCCGTCTTTCCGCGGGGGATCTGCTTTTCGACGTTGGCAGCGGACAGCCCACAGCAGATTCCGCGCTGCATTCGGACTGACCAGCGACGGTTGGCATTCTGAACCAGAAAAAGGGTGCCGCGCGTTTTCTGAAGCAGCACCCTAGTGGCCGCCGCCCGATCCGCAGGCGGCGTGTCCATTCTGTAGGGCGCACTGAACGATGGCGGATCCCGAGGTGGATCGCAGGCTAAGGTCCCAGCCGTCCTTCGACTTTTTCAGCCACGTAAATCCGAAATCGATCCGCGTCTGACTGCCTCTGACGGCGGTTCCCTGAATGACCGTACCATCCACGGACGCCGGGACCGGTTCTGACAGTTGCGTGCCTCCATCCCCGGAAATGACCTGCATGGGACGGCCGGAATCGAAGGGAATGACCGCAAACATGTGAATGTGACCGGAGAGGACCAGATCGATTCCGGATGGTTTCACTTGTTCCCAGGCCGCTTCCAGAGGCGCCGATAACGGGCGTAGACCGCTTTCCCGATTGCCGGGCTTCACGCCCCAGAACGGATGGTGATCCACCAGCCAGGCGTGTTCGATGCGGTCTTGTCCCTCTGTGCCGTTTTGAAAAACGGCGCGGAGTTCGGATGTAAATTCGGCGACTTGTTTCGGGTCCAGACTGTCTTCGACGGTCGCCGACGAATCCAGCATCACCAATTGCCGAGCGCCCAGCCGCACGACGTACGCCGGCGTGTAAGCGGCGCAGACGTTCTTCCATGGCCGCGGGTCCAGATAATAGAACCAACCGCGCCAAGCGCGCTCGCAATCCTCATGATTGCCTCGAGAGAACGCCCACGGAGCGGCCGACAGGAGCGTGGCCGCGGGCGCGAAAAAATCGGCGTTCCAGGTTTCCCAGTTGTCGCCGACGGGCGTCCCGCCGCATTTGTTTTGGGAATCGGGAGGGCATACTGACTCCCGGTAAAGGTAATCGCCGACGTGGATAATCAGTTCCGGCTTCACGCCGGCAGCGCTCGTGGCGACCGATTGCAGCGGCCATTTGGACATATCGTTGCAATCCTGCACCCGCGCGCCTTTGATGCGGCAACCGGTATCGCCGATGACGACGACGGACGCCGGATCAGGCTGCGGCAAGTGGAGAACCTGTCCTTCGAGGGACGCCGCGCGAGCCGTAGATGGCACCACGAATTCGCAGAGAGGGCGAAATCCCGCGGGTACAGGCGTGCGCAGCGCCATGGCTTGCCTGGAACCATCGACAACGATCGCCGGGCACGTTTCGGAGGCCACGATCACGCGGGCGAGGACGCGTCCGCTTTCTCCGAGCTCGATCCACGGCGGCGTGAGCAATTGTCCCCGCGCGAGCCCGACGCCGAGCACGAGCAAACCGAAGAATGTTCGCGTTGTCACGATGTACCTAGCTCAGATTCTACTCTCTAAAAAGAGAACGCTGTCGATATTGTCGGCAGCGCAATCCTGGACGTGAACTACTTCCGTCGCACCTACTTCCGCGGCGCCCAGCCGACGATGAAGGTCGCCATAATGCTGCGTCCTGGCAAAAGGTTCATCTGATCGTACTGGCTCTGGACGTAGGGCACGGTGGTTGTCGGGCCGACGGCCGGTGTAATGCCGACGATGTTGTGGTTGTCGAAAAGATTGTTGACCGCCAAGCCGAGCTTGCTTCCGCGCAGCCAGGAAGTGTTCTTGATGGTGTAGTTGACGAATATGTTCGTCAGATCGAAGGGATTGATGGTGGTGGCTTGATCGACCGGGAACGTCAGAGTGACTCCGCTGACCGGGTTCGTGTAAGGCAGCGAACCATTGTCGTTGTACATCGTACCCACGCGCTTGTGAACGACTCCGGCGTCCCAGTTCTTATGCTGGTAGAGGAGCATGAAGGTTTCGACGTTTTTGGGTGTGCTGGCCACCCACAGTCCGCCATTGGGAATATAGGGGCCTTCCGCGTATTTCGCGTTGCCGATCGAACCGTTGACGTAGAACGCGAATCCGCGGCCGATCGCGATGTTGCTCTCCGCTTCAATGCCCTTCGTGTTCAGCGGACCGGTCTGCGTGAAAACCGGTTCACCCGTGGTGGGGTCCGTGTAGGACTGATAACCGGTGCCGTAATGGACGTAGTAGAGATCGACGTCGAGCGTCCAGCGATTGTATTTGATCACAGAACCGGTTTGGTAGGTTTTCGCAATTTGCGGCTGGAGCGGCGTTGTGACTTGCCCGTTCGGCACGTCGAAAGCAGCGGTGGGAGGAGTGATGCTGCCCTCGCCGAACTGGGCGTATACGGACCAATTCCGTTGCACGCGGTAGCGCGCTGCGATGCTCGGCAGCCAGCTGTTCCAGTCGATGCTGTGCGTAACGAAGGGGGCGCCGCCAATGCAAAGGGCCGGGGTAGTTGAAGTTTTCTTTACGGTCACGCCGCCCAGGCATCCGACCGTGCTGGCGTCCTGATATTGGTTCAAGCGCAGCGCGTAATTGGCGTCCTTGACGCCGGCAATGATCACAAATTTCGAGGTCACTCTCCATTCGTATTCGGCGAACGGCTGGAAGGATTGCGAATCGAAATGCTCGTGGAATTTACCGAAGGGTACATCCCCCGCAAACGTGACTGGATTGTCGGGAGTTTGGTAACGATCCGTGTAAGCCCAGTTGTACCAGGCGCCGAATCGTAACACGCCCCACTTGCCTTCCTTGCTCATGGTGGCGATGTCGCCGGCCTGCCGGTATCCGTTCAGTTTGTCGATGCCAGTCGGCGACGCGTTGCCGGTGTTGATCGGCGCCAGCGCCCCCGCCCCGTTGTTCTGGTAATACTGCTTGTTCCAGTAGCGGTACGTGAAGAGCTTGTTGTCGAACCTCCAGCCATCGCCCAAATCGCTGTTGAAGTTGACGTTTTCGAAATCAGTTTGCACGTGGTAGGTCTCGTAACAATAGCAAAGAGGGTCGGGCTGGCCCGCTGCAATCCCAAGAAGATTCGATGGCGAACCCGGACTCACGAAGGGCGTGCTGGTCATCAGGAAGTTATCCCCGAATAAGGCGACCTGCTGCCGGGTTGGGTTGGTTGTGTTCGGCGTGTTATTCCAAATGTCGACGATCCCACCCACCACGGAAACATACGTGTGAGGGGAGAACCGGAACAGATACTTGCCGTCGCCCCCGTCTTGTTTCTGGTAATTAAACGTCTGGTAGCCGTCAGATTTCATCTGGTGAATGCCCAGCAGTAGGCTGCTTTTGTCGCCAGGCCCGAACTGGCCCGTATCATAATCCAGTTGCAACAGGTTTGTGGACCACGACCCGTAGGATTCCGTCACGCGTATATCCTGGGTGGTCGGCACTTCCTTCGACTCCAGGTTGATCGAACCGCCGAAATTAGCAGGGCCAACGGTGGAAGCGGTGCCGGGGCTGCGGTCGAAATCCACTCCGCCGATCCACTGAACTGGAAAATTCGCCCAACTGTGCTGAGAGACGCTGTTGGTGTCTTGAAACGGAACGCCGTCGAAGGTCATCGTATAGCTCCCGTTCGGGAAGCTACGGAAAAAGGTCTTGCCTTGGCCGAGCCCAACTCCGTTGGGGCTGAGCGTATATGTCCCGGGGGCGTAATTGACGTATTCGCCAAAGTCGGCCACCGGCGTTTCGAAGTTCTTGATGAAATCGCCGGTGATTTCCGTTTTCGCGGAAACGGCATCCAGTGTGTTGCCCGACGGCGCGAGTTGCGCGGCGAGCGAAACCACCGCCTCGACGGTTACCGACTGAGACTGCGCAGCCAGGCCCAGCGTGATGGATATTTCCTGCGGGGTTCCGGTGGTCACTTGCACTTCGGTGCGAGTGGCTGCGGCAAAGCCGGGGGCCGATACTTCGACGTTATAGGAGCCGGGTGGCAGACCCGTCACTTCGAAATGGCCGTCGTTGTTCGTAGTCGTGTTTTTCGTCAACTTGGCGGCGTCGTTCTTGACCACCACGGCCGCGTTCGGGATCACCTTGCCGGCTTGATCCAGGACGTTGCCTGCGAGAGTGCCGTCGGTCTGCTGCGCCGAGACTCGAACCGGATTTGAAATGACCGAAAAAGCGATCGCGCCGATCACCAACATGCGGCTGACAGCCAGCATCCGGCCGACAGCGCACACTTGTCCCCATGAGCTTCGTGCTCTATTCATGAATTCCCCCCCACACTAAAAGTTTTTTTCGGTGAGGTCTTAAGGCTACCGAGCGAGAGTCACAAACCGATTACAGAACGATTAAAACTTTGCCGTCGAGGCAAGCCTGCTGCGATAAAGCACGTTGCGGAGCGCGGCGAGAGTCGTGAGATTTCATCCAACACGCCGAGACCAAAGTGTGCTCACATATACTTGCTATGCGCCGAAACTGTCTGAGCCTTGTCTTCGTGCTCGGAGCCTCGCTTGCTAGCCTCCCCATCCACGCCCAGAACTCGGCGCCTCTTTCGACTCCGGTGGTGCCGGAACCACAGGCAACTCCGGCTCTACAGCCTCTCGTTCCCGCCGCGGGTGACCCTTTGTACGCGCCACTGGTGACTTCGCCCGGGCCGCAGAGTCTTCACGACCGGTTTATCGAATACGCCATTGTAACCGTTGGCCCACGAGCTTTAATCGTTCCGCCGGTTGCGGCCGCCGCTCGCATGGTTAATCCGCCAAACGCATTGCCGCCCGATTGGCGGCACGGGGCGGAAGCATTTGGCAGGAATTCCGGGAACGCCTTCGCTGTCGAAATTTCGGCGGAAACAGGAAGATTTCTAACCGGCGCTGTTTTGCATGAAGATTTCCGATACCGGCCATCGACCAGCAAGAATCCACTCGTCCGAACCCTTCATGCGCTGGCTTTTACTTTTGTCGACAAATCGGATTCCGGACAAAATCGAATCGCGTTTGCGAATTTTGCGGGCGCCGGAGCCGGTGGATTCGTGGGCAATTTGTATTTGCCAGCGGGATTCAACGACCTCAGCCATGCCGAAACTCGGACGGCTTTCATTTTTGGCGGCTTCGCGGCGCAAAACCTGCTCCGGGAATTCACACCCGAATTCCTGAAGGCTGCGCGTACGTGGCACGCGCCGTTCCCTCGCATCCCGCTGCCGGAATGGTGGGTCAAGTTGCCGCCTCGCTAGAAGCGTGGGAAGACCTCGTTGGAACTGGACTGACTACGCCAATTCATATTGGCTTTCCAAGCTCACATCCTGCCCGTTGGCCAGCATAACTTCCGGGCTCCACAGGCTCATAGTCAGCCGGGGCGGCAAGCGAAAAGACCCACGGAGTCCACATTGGCCGACTTCCTCCGCGTGAAATCGATTGCGGATCTTCGATTCAGGGAAAATCAGCGTCCACTGGTCCCTCGCACACTCTTCGCCCTCCAAAATGAGATTTTCATCCACTGGAAGGTTCCCCGCCTCGATGCGATGATTCCGCTGTGCGCCGGACCTGTTCGTGTATTGCAGAACGGTCTTGCGTAACGGTCCAAGGCCGAATTCCGCCTGACAACGGAGCGCGGCCGGCAGCGGCGAGGGCCCACGATTCGCGGCCGTGACGCGTACGCGCAGAACTCCGTCTTCCAGACGGATCTGCATGTCCAGATCGAACCCCTGATCGGATAGCCCGGTCATAGAGAGAACACCCTTCGCGGCCGGTTCTGCTCGCCAGATCACTCTCTGTGCGTTGCTCAAATAGCTGGAGGCCAAAGTGAAATAAAGTCCTCCGGCATGCGGATAGGAGAACTCGCCAGGATCGGGGACGCGCAGGATATTTTGATCTCGGCCTTGACCCCCGGAGGGACCAAGAGCGATGATTCGCGCGCCGAGTTCCGGGACAATTTTGACTGAGACGACGCCATCGTCCAGCGCAACGACATCATATGCCTTAGCCAATTCGTCGAAGGCTTCTGCTTGTGACGTGAGCGGATAACCCTCGCGAAGGTGCGTAATGCCCAGCGTTTCGGCTTTTCGTACGAAATTTCGCGTCTCCAGCCTGACTCGATCCAGATCGTCCGGGCCATAAAAGGCGCCTTGGACGCGGCAGCGTCGCCGGCGCATCATATCGATATAATCGAGCGACAAAGCGCACCGTTCGATCCGTCTGCGAGGTGGTCCGGGCTCGGCCTTAACGTATGCCCGATGCAGCAGGTCACGCGTGCTTTTCAGGAAAGCATCCGTCAAATACGGAGCATCCACATTTTGGTCGATCCATAAATGCTCCTTCGGGAAATGCTCGCCCCGGCGATATTCCGCGTGCCGCAAGACATAATATCGCGTCATGAGCGGTGCGGCGGGCCCATAGACGGCATTCAAAAATCCGTGGATCTCCGCGTTGACGTCGATCTCCGAATTCCACAACAAGCGAGCTGCAAGATACGCGCGTAGCTCGGCATTTTCACCACCCCCACCGCCGGAAACCGCGCCTTCGACAAATATTCCGGATACGCCCGCGCGCTTGAACCGTGGGATATCCGAAATCAGTTCCTGTTCGTTGGGAAACGGCAACAGAAAATGTGCAAAGTTGATGCTGTACTGCCACAACACGAGCTTCGGCGCGATGCGGGCCCACTGGGAGAGCTGTTTTTTGAAGTTCCGGTTATAAACGCAGGTTTCGTAGGGATGAGCCTGGCACGCGTCAATCGGACAAAAGCGAATCTGAACGTTCGGCAATGGCCTGGCCACCACCGGAGGACTCGCGGTTTTCTGATAGGCCAGCGTATCAATGATCTTGTCCGGGTGCGATTGAGCAATGCGCCGCGCGATCTGATTGACGAAGCGGAGCAAGACGCCCGAGACCGCCCCTCCTTCGTCCCTGACGACTTGTTGGCAAGGATCGCACTCGCACCATCCAGCCCCGTCGTTCTGCGAGATCGAGGCGATAGATACACCGGGATGGTCCGTAAACCATTTCTGAACGCCCTTTAGGGCGAGCTCCACGATGTCCGCGTTCGTCAGGCATAGCTGGGCGTTCTTATTGCGCCTCTGCCCCGCCACAAGCGCGAAATATTCCGGGTGGGCACCGAAATATTGGTCCGGCGGTATCAGATCGTAGAACGAATGCGCGAACGGCATGTAGAAGATCTTGCCGCCCACGGTTTCATCCAGTTGATGAAAGTGCCCATTCAGCCGGTTTCTGGCCGACCATTCTCTTCCTTGCGACTCCGTAAAGAAAACCTCGCGATAGTCGAACGCCGGACGAGTCATTTCGTGGAGCGGCGGAACGGAGAGTCCGCGCAGCGCCGGAATTCGCGCCACGTCGGCGGTAAACCAGCGGCATCCCAGCTTTTCCAGAAAACAGAAAGCGCCATACATGGTGCCCCGCTGCCTTCCACCCGCGAGAATCAAAGTTTGGTCTTTTGTCTCCAGCAGGCAGGACTCTCCCTCCGGAATCTGAAGCCGATATTTGTCCGTAACGGCGCTGCGGCCAACGGCGATCAATGGGGAATCGGGAATCTTTTCACTCATGACGATCGGTAGCCGCATCCCGGTCATCGTTTCCAGGTGCGAGCTGAGCTCCCCGGCCGTCCATTTCTCGGAAGGAGATGCGTCGGGCGAGAGGAAAATGGAACTGGTTGGTTTTCCGGGAACAATGAGAGGAATCGAGTCTTTCCCAGACGCCTGTGCAAAGGAAAGAAGCGAACTGCCTGCGACGGAGCGAAGAAAGTCGCGGCGCGAACTGTCACTCATGCCGGGTCCCGGTTCGCGCCACTTCCTGTTCGACGCGGGTCGATAGCCCTGGCGAGATGGCGAAGGTCCGGTCCAGCATTCCGTAGAGCGCGATGGTCGCGAGGATTAGGATCGTTCCCTCCACCGGCGATAATTCGTGAAAATGATGAGGCCCCAGAATGTTCGGACTGAAGTACCAAAACGTAGGGGTCTTGAGGCGGCTCAAAGAGAACCAGTGGCTCGGGCCGCCCTCCGCCTCGTAAAGGACCATTTTTCCGGAAGCCAACAACACGAGTCCAGCGATGACAATCCCCAGTAATGCGACAATGCCGGGTTTCTTCAGAATTGCGCCGATGCTCTCCTGCATATCGGATTTACGCTTCCACCCCAGCACGGCAATCGCGAAGATCACCCCGGCCGCGCCACCCACCAGATCCATGTAAACGTCATTGAAATCGTACGGCAATGGCCGGCCTGCTACGAGAAACGTATATTGAAAAGCTTCGTCGAGGCCGCCGAAGAAAGCGATCCACGCCAGTGATTCGGCGGGCGAGAGGGTTAACGCGAGCAGCACGACGCCTTCGGGAAAATATTGCGGATAATGCACCAACTCTGTGTTGTTCGCGGTGAACAAGCGCCACGTACCGATCATCAGGGCGAACGAAAGCAGCCAGTAAGCCATCAGCCAGCCGCGGCTCTTGTGAGCGCGAATGCTCTTGAGGAAGAAGAACGTTAGCGCCACGGCTTCGATCAGCGCGATGGTCACGGAACCCTGATACACACGCCGAAGAGTGATTCGTCTCCCTAATTGGCCGACGACATCTTGAACAGGCTGGTGGGGAAACGTCACGGCGCAAGCGTAGACGACCAAGCCTAGCCAAACCCAGGCCCGGTGCAACCGTATCGCAGCCAACCAGTGCCGAAGAGAACTCATTTCAAATCCATTAAGTTCCTGTCACGCGAGGTGCTCCTTCCAGTATCCTCACGAGCGATGTGCCCTGTCTCCCGGCCTGATCTCTGGTGATCGGTCCGTAGGCGCGCATTCTTGGCATTTGTTCGGCATTGGGCTTACACTAAAGGCGATAAACTGCCTGCGTTGGCAGTGTCGGGCGCGCGCCGGACCCATGCGCGAAGCCCCGAGGGTCCCTTGTCCAAGATGTCCGGCAAAATCAATGTGCAAGAGCAACTGGAGAGAATGCGGCAGGATTGGGATGCGCGCGCGCGGGACAACGCCCGTCATTTCATCGCCACTGGCAAAGAATCGTGGAGCGACGAGGAGTTCTTCGCGTCCGGAGAGAAAACGATACGGGAGCAGATCCTTAATGACATGGGGAACATCTGCCAGGGCAGGGATCCGAAATCGATGCGTGTGCTCGAAATCGGATGCGGCGCCGGGCGCCTGACGCGCGCCCTGGCGAAAGTATTCGGCGAGGTCCACGGAGTGGACGTCAGCGGCGAGATGATCGCGCTCGCGAAGAACGCCCTGGCCGGACATCCCAACGCTCATGTTTATCAAAACAACGGCTTTGATTTGTCGGTGGTTCCCGCTTTGCCCTTCGATTTCGCCTTTTCGGCGATCGTTTTCCAACACATCCCCAGCCGCGCGGTGATCGAAAATTACGTGCGTGAAGTGCATCGCCTGCTGCGGCACGACGCCCTGTTTAAGTTCCAGGTGCAGGGATACCCGGAGGTCGACGAAGTCCCGGACGATACGTGGAATGGCGTGGGATTTTCCGATGAGCAGGCCGCCGAACTCGGCTGGCAAGCCAACTTCGAGCCGCGCCACCGGATCGGCGCGGGAGAACAGTATTTCTGGCTATGGTTTTTCAAGAAGTACCTGTGCCTCAGAATCTTCGGGAGAAGACTCTTCCTATGAAGAACCGCGTCTGTGTAACTGCGGCCGTGGCGCTGACACTGGCTAGCCTCTCCGTGGCCCGCGCTCAAATCATTGAGTTCGAGTCCGGCGGGCTTAAGTACCAGGCGTTGACGCACAATGGTTTCACCATCATGTTTTCGCCACTGGCGATGCGCATTCGGGATTACGCCATTCTGCAGGTCGCCGTTTCCAACGGTACGCCGATTTCCTGGAGCATTCGTCCCGAGGATTTTCGCTTCGAGCGCGCCGACGGCACCACGACGCAGGCTCTTCCCGCGCGCACGGTGGTCAACAAGTTGATCGATAAAGGCACCCGCGGAGACGTTATCAAACTGGTGGCGGCCTACGAGGCCAGTTTGTACAACAATGCGCAGATTCATTCGACCAACGGCTACGAGGCGCGCCGGCAAAACGCGTTTGCCGAAGTTGGATCGACTAAATTGAAAGCCGCCGCGACCGCTTCGGCCATTGCTTTGGGGACCACCAAGCTCGCCCCGGGACAGTCCACGGACGGCGCGGTATTTTATCCGAATCAGGGAAAACCGCTCGGCGCGGGTCGTTTGATTGTGCACGCGGCGGGCGAGGATTTTGTGTTCCCGGTGGAAACCGAACCGCACCTCGGCGGGCACTAATGCCGGAACGAATCAGGTAACGAGAGCCTTGAAAGCTCCCGTATCGATGACCGTCCCCGGCTCGGCGTAAGGCGTTCGCACATAGGCCAGCGCGACCGTTTGCCCGAGCCCGGGGGAAAAGGCGCTGCTTGCGATCTCAGCGGCGTCGCCGCCCTGAACCTGAGCGGTCTTCGCTTGGCCGCCTTCCACCTGCCCTCCAGCACCCGCGCCAATGGAAGATACCTTCGTCCCCGCTGCGGGAGGCTCCGCGGTATCGATCTCCAGCCGCCGCAGAACGCGATGGATTTGCGCGCGACTGCGCACGCGTTCGACGATTTCCTGGCCGAGATAACAGCCCTTGCTGAAATGAACGCCGCGTAGTTGTGCAGTCTCCTGTACCAGGTAACGCTCGGTGATTTCCTCCCCATAACGCGGACGAGCGTTTTCGATGCGCACCACGCGCGCCTCGGCGGCATCCGCGTGCGGAAGTCCGGCAAGCTTCCGGACGAAATCGGTCTTCGTGTTCGCCGGCAGAAAAACGAAAAATCCGGAGGCGCCGGTGGAGCTGACTTTCGCCACAATACGATCTTGAGAGGTCACCGTCCCGTAGTCGTTCTCTGGGGGACTGACGCCAAGACCGCGCAACGCGTTTTCCGACTGTGGTCCCTCGATCGCGAGGGTTGCGGTGGTTTCGGTTTCATCCGCCAGCGTGACATCGTCGGCGATGATATAGCGGTCCAGATGATCGAACACTTTGCGCGCCGTTTCGGGCTCCGTATCGAGAAGGAAATGATCCTCGAAACAGAAGATGTTCGCGTCGGCGAGAATGCGCCCTTGCGCGTTCAAAAAAAACGCATAGCCACCGCCGCCGGGCTGCATGCTTTCGATATCCTGCGAGCACATGGCGTGCAGCAGGCGCACGCGATCCTCACCCGAGACGCGGATCTTGCCGCGCCCGGAAAGATCGATCCATGCGGCAGCCTCCCGTAAAGCTCTATACCCTGCGGTCAGGGCCAGTGTCATACCCCGAGTATACAATCGGGTATGATTCACGAGATCCTTTCCGTGGGCCTGCTGCATTGCAATTGCTCGATTTTTGGCGACGAGCAGACCCATGAGGCGATCGTGGTCGACCCCGGCGATGATATCGGAGATGTGCTCGCCGTCCTGAATAAACACGATCTCAAGGTGAAGGCGATCGTGATCACGCACGCGCATATCGACCATATTGGAGGCGCGGCGAAGCTGAAGGCCGCCACGGGCGCGCCGGTGATGATGAACGCGCGGGATCAGGAATTATACGACCACCTCGACGTGCAGGCGTCCTGGCTGGGTATGGAGAATCCCTCGCGGACCGCCATCGACGCGGAGGCGCGCGAGGGGGTCACGCTCACTCTGGGCGGCGCGGCTTTTCAGATTCTGGAGACACCGGGCCACACGCAAGGCAGCGTTTCCATCTGGATCCCCTCGGAGAATAAACTTGTCGCCGGAGACACTCTTTTCCGCGACAGCATCGGACGCACCGATCTCCCCGGCGGGGATGGACGCCAGATCCTGCGTTCGATAAAGAGTCAGTTGCTGCCGCTGCCGGAGGATGCCGTGGTGATCCCGGGCCACGGGCCCTCTACGACGATCGGGCGGGAGAAGGATCGTAACCCGTTCCTGCAAAACCTGTAAAGCGGGCGGCTCGGCCCCATGTTTCCCGGCGTAAGCAAGGGGCGTCCTTGGTTCTCGGTATTGTGATTAGACGATACTTGACGTGCGTTTCGCGAAAGTCAGCAGAGGGCCCGCCGGTGGGCTTGTGAGCTGCGCGGAAAGAGACTGTCCATACTTCAGGAGCCGACGCTCCATGAGATAATAGCTCACCGTTGCGATCGCGAAAATCGCCGCCACGCGCGGAAGGAAGACCGCGGCCGCAGCCGCTAGCGTGGAGGTGAGGTGACTCACTAAGAACAGTTGCTGCCACAGATAGAGACCATAGGAAATCCGTCCAATCCAGCGCATGGAGGCTGCCTCCAATAACCGGTAGATCGCGGAGCCCGGCCACAGAACCGCGGACACCAGCAGGGGCGGAAGCAAAGCCGATTGCAGCAGCGTACCAATCGCCGGAGCCGAGCCGGCCAAAGTCCACGCCGATACCGCTACCAGCGCGATCGAGCCCATGACCCGAAACTTGCCGGAGGTCAAGATCCGGGTTAACAGCCTGGCCCATCCCTCGCCTCCGGAGTGAAGCGCGATGGCCAGCGCACCTGCAAACAGGAACGCATCAATACGCATATCGGTGCGTTGCAGGGCCGGGAAGAAAAGATGGACATGCGCCAGGCTCCAGGGACGCCATAGAATGATCGCGCAGATGCCCACCCCGGCCACGCGCAGCGTTCCCGCGCTACCGAGCAAAGCGAGCGTCACGGGCCACAACAGGTAAAAGTGCTCTTCCATGGAAAGCGACCAGAAATGTTGTGTCCACCAGGAACGGTCCGCCCAATAGTTGCTAAAGAAGAAAGCGGCGCTGTACAGCTCTCCCCGCTGCAGCGGCTTTCTCAAAATCACAAGCAAGATCAGATAAACGTAGGCGGGAGGGAGTATCCGGAAAGCCCGGCGGATATAGAATCCCCGCAAATAAATGCGGCCCGTCTCGGCGCGCTCGCGCAGCAGCAGGGTAGTGATCAGGTACCCGCTGATCGCAAAAAACACGGCTACCCCCAGCCCGCCTAAGTGCCTGGCGGCGTAGCTGACGGCGCGGTCGCGTCCCGCTTCGGAGCCGGCGAGCAGAAAACCGTGCGAAACGATGACAGCGCAGATCGCCACGGCGCGCCAGCCATCCAGCGTGGGAATTCTTCCCGGAGAAGCCATGCTAGTTGGTGGGCTGCGCCCGCCATATTTCTCTTTCGCACGGCGAGTTGCGGAGCTAATACGCCTGCGGCGGTCGCCGAGCCGGTAGAAACGACTAGGAAGCTTCCGACTTCTTGCGCTCGATCTCGGCCATGACGCTGGCGATCAATTCCTTCGCGCCGGTCAGGCATTGTTGGATCATCTGAATGTCCATGGCCGGTTTGCCCGGCTGGCGGGCGCTCTGACAGTAAACACCGTGCTGGCCCACCAGCACCAGCGCGTCGGTGACCAGATCGAGCGTTACGGCCAGACGTCCCCGCTCCAGTCCCATGCGAAATTCGTACTCTTCGAGCGCGGGTTTACGGTCGTCGTAGACGGACATGCTTCTACCATAACCTCCCTGAGAGATCCGGCGCGTCCGGCGCACTCATAGTGCAGGGGCATACGTGATCGTTGAGGCGTTCGCGAAACTCTTTCGGAAAATTCGCCTGGTCGCGGCTTCCGACTTGGCGCTCTCCAGCAAACTTTGTTACCTGCGCGATGTGGCGATCGGGTGCCCGCATGGATCAGTCGCGCGCGAGGGCTATCGAGAATATCGTCTGCGAGGCGGCGCGTCCATGATTTTACGCCGGATCCTGCGGAAGAATTCCACCGACGAAAAAGTTTTCGACGAGATTTTCATCCAGAAGGCCTACGCCCCTTACGCCAAGGCCGCGCGGCAAATAGCTCCTCAGGTCCTCGTCGATCTGGGCGCGAACATTGGCCTGAGCGTGATCGCACTGGCGCGGGAATTGCGACCTGAGGCGATCATCGCCGTCGAGCCGGATTGCAGAAATTTCTCCATGCTTCAGGAGAACTTGAGGCGTGCGGGATTGACGAATCGATGCAGGGCGATTCAGGCATTCGCCGGGGCCGAGCGCGGCTTCGCGGAGCTGGTCGATTCCGGCAACGGAGCGTGGGGAATGCGCATGGGGAAGCCGGCGCGAACGGGAATCCCGGTGATGCCGGTCGAAGAGATCATCAACATGGCCAACGATAGCGTGGCCAGCATAATGGTCGCGACCGGTCCTGAAACCAAGGTAGTCCTGAAATGCGATATCGAGGGCGCCGAACTCCACTTGTTCCGGCATCTCCGGCAGTGGGAGGATCGCGTCCATTACGTGATTCTGGAGCTGCACACGGAGTTCCTTCCGGTCGAGAACTTTCATGCGTGCCTGGAGGGGTCGCGCTACTACTGGCGCATGGACGGTGAGATTCCTTCCCATGCCGTGCTCGCCCTCGTCGGCCTGGAACGACTGGAAGCTAAAGCCGTTTTTCATAGCCCGCGCGCCGCGGGATTTTAGGCCGCCCCACGAGTCTCTTTTAGTGGATCATTGAGCTGTCCATGTTCCCACCGATACCCACCCAGTCGACACCAAAGCTTCGTTGGTTTCGAGGTAAACCGTTTTGGCTCCCGCGAACGTGGCGGTGGTGAACAGGATCTGCAACGTAAACAAAGCCGTGGTGCCGGAGGTAACGACGGAAGTGTAGCCAACGGCACACTGCGAATTCTGCAAAGTCGAGGAATAACCGATGCCTTTGCTGCTGAAACTCGTTCCGGCGTCGTTGTACAAGCTTACCTGGCCGGTCGTGCGGTTGATCACCACGTAGCAGGCGCTGGCGGTATTGGCCGGCGAACCCACGGTGAACAGCATTGCCGCACTCACGATATTCGCCTGTGACGCGGAATCACTCGTGGTGAATTCGAACTCGGGAAAGTGTCCGGCTCCCGAAGCGGGCGAAACCGAGCCAGCCCCTGGCGTCCCGGATGTCACCGTCCAGGTTCCCGCCTCGACCCACCCGGAATTCGATTGAAGTTCGGCCGCATAGAGATAAATATTCTTGGCTCCGGACCAACTCGATTCGAACGTCAGGTCGACCGTTACGACGATCGAGGTGGGGCCCACCGTTACGGTTGTGTCCGAGGCGTTTAAGATGCATTGGGCATTCGAGGCCGTCATATTCGTGCCTGGCACCACGGGCGTCGCGCCGTTGGCTTGATTATCGTAAGCCAGGGAAATAGTTCCCCTGGTCGAATCCCAAACCAGCGAGCAGGCGTTGTTAAAGTTGAGCGAGGACGAAAACAGCATTCCCATCGCCACCAGGTTGCTGGAGCTTTGAGGGTCGGACATCGTGAAGGTGAAACGAGTTCCCGTGCCGGAGCCGGCGTTCGGAACCACGGATGTCGCCGTCGGATAGCTGGCAACGACGTCAAAAGTGCCTTCTTGGGCGAACCCCGTGTTGATCCCTGTTTCAGCCGCCACCATGTAGATATTTTTAAGGCCATTGAACGTGCCCTGGAAGGTAATCGCCACCGTTAAGGTCAGCGTCTGCCCGGTAAGCGCCAGACTATTGGCGCCCACCAGGCACTGACTGTTCCGCAAAGTTGTGGTCGCGCCAATCGCCTTGGAGTTCGATCCCAAGGCGTTATCCCAAACCAGCGCGATGGTACCCGCATTGCGGTCCACCACGACGTAACACGCGTTGGTGTACGTCGTGCTGTTGGAAAACAGCATTGCCACCGCAGCCAGATTATTCGCCGAAGAGGCATCGGCGAAGGTGAAGACAAACGTCTGCCCGGCCCCTGTGCCGGCATTGGGAGCGACAGAAACGACCGAGGGCTGCGGAGCGGGAACGGTGACTGTCCAGCTCCCGAGTGCCACCAAACCGGTCGCTGCGCCCGCGTCGGCGGCGGAGAGATACACGGTTTTCGATCCGGCAAAGCTCGGCTGGAAAAACAGCGAGATCGTCAGCGTAAGCGTGTCGCCGGAGATAGCCACCGACGACGCGGTGCCGTTCAACACGCATTGGTCGTTTTGCACACTGATACCGCCGGGCACCGTAGTTACGGAGCCGGAGGTATCGCCGGCGAGCGAAAACAGGTTCGTAGAGGGGCTGTAAGTTATCGAACAGGCGAAACTGGTTGCGGCGGTCCCGTTTACCAGCAATCCGGCCGTCGTCAGGGACGAACCGCCGCCGGTATCGGAATATTGCGCGGTAAAGATCACCGTGTTGCCGCCTCCAGCCGACGGTGTCACGGATACCGCAGCGGGCGTTTGCGTCAGAGGGACCGTCACGCCGAGTCGCGCCACCCACCCCGTCGCGCCACCCTTGTTCACGGACTGGAGGGGCGTTTCGAGCGGCAGATCCACTGAATTGGTTTGTCCACCCACATACAAGTTCCCGCTGACGTCGACGGCGATGGCGTTGGCCTCGTCCGATCCCGTACCGCCATAGTAGGTCGAGAAGACCAGCACGTTGGCCGTGGTGTTCAGCATCGATACGAATGCATCGTACAGGCCGTTGAAACCCGCCTGCACTCCGTTGATGGTGGGAAAATCAAAAGACGACGTATAGCCTGCAATATATGCGTTGCCCGCCGTGTCCAGGCCGATCGCATTGCCCCAATCGAAATCGCTTCCGCCGAGATAGCTGCTATAGACGAGCGCAGAGCCGGTGGGATTGAACTTCGTCACAAAAGCATCTTGAACCCCGCCGAAATTTGTTTGCACGGCTCCGGCCGTTACAGGAAAATTAGAGGAATTGGTCACGCCGGTGACGTAGGCGTTTCCGCTTGCATCCGCGGCGACGCCATTGGCCAGCTCGCTGGTAACGGTCCCGCTGCCGCCGAGGTAAGTGGCATAAATGATCGCGGTCGCCGAAGAGTTAATTTTCATGACGAACGCATCCTGATTGCCGGCGTTGGCTGGCTGCAGCGGTGCGACTACGGGCAGATTGGTGGAGTAGGTTCCTCCGGCCACGTAAATGTTGCCCGCCGGATCGAGCGCCACTCCGCCCGCGTGCTCCACACCGCTGCCGCCCCACAACGTACTGAAGGCGAGCGCACCCTCCGCCGTCAGCTTCGAAAGGAAGATGTCGGTCTGGCCTCCAAAAGAGGATTGCAGCGGCAGGTACAACGGAAAGTTCGCCGACTGGGTGTCTCCCGCCACCCATGCGTTGTTCGACGAATCGAGGGCGATCGCCGTGCCCAGGTCGTACGTCGTGCCACCCAGGTAGGTGCTGAACAGGAGCGCATTGCCCGCGCTGTTCAGTTTCAATACGAAGGCGGTCTTACTTCCTCCGAGCGTGGGACGAAGCGACGAGACCAGCGGAAAATTAGAGGAGGCCGTGGAACCGGTAACGTACGCTTCTCCGATGGAATCGATGGCGATTCCGGCGGCGCGGTCGTCTCCGCGTCCGCCGATGTAAGTCGCATAGAGGATTGTGTTCCCCGTCGAGTTCAGCTTGACGACAAATGCATCGACGCCGCCTGCGTTGGCGGATTGCACGGATGAAAACGTCGGGAAATCGATCGCCGACGTCCAACCCGCGAGGTAGAGATTTCCCGAAGAATCCACGGCCGTGCCGGTCACGGCGCCCGCATTCGACCCGCCCAAGTAACTGGAGTATGAGATTACGGGATCGATAATTAACGTGCTCGCTGGATCATATGATCCGAGCTCGAATGCGGCGCTGTAAGCATCGAGCAGCCGGTAACGGGCCGGCACTTTCACTCTTCCGTTCTCCGTTTGCCGGTATGCGTCGGGAGCCCTTTCGCGCAGTTGTCCCGAACCGTCGCCGGCCAGAAGATCGCCGTTGTGGTCCAAGGCGATCGGCTGCGAATAGTGAAAGACGATGCGGCCTGGGTCGGCGCCCGGGGCCACATGAAATTCGGATTTCAGCTCACCGCCGGCGCCGCTATAGATCAGATCGATCCCGGGATACAAATCGTGATACCGGATTTCCGCAAGAGTCGGCAGCGACGTTTGCCACTGCTCGGGCGCCGAGCCATTAAAGAAGTTTGCGTGGCCCTGCAGGGAACGGCCGGGTGTGGGGTCAACGTCCCGATTGGCTCCTCGGAAGTCCAGCTGGATCCGGCTCGCAGGAAGTTGAAACGCGATTGAATCCTTACCGAAGCCGGCACGCAGGCCGGGCGTGTGCGCGAGATAGCGGAACTGTGCGTTAGTCAGGCCCTGATTCGGGATGAAAAAGAGCGGCAGGGAGATTTCTCCCGCCGCCGCCGATCCCAAAGCGAGGGTGAGGATCAGCATTCGGCAAAGGGATGTCGTCATTGTCTTGTTAGGAGGTTCGTGAATGAATAATGGGGGTATATACGCCGTATCGACGCGCACCGGGAACGTATGAGCGGGGTCGGCCGTCGATCAGGATGCGCGCAAATAGTTCACGAAGCGCCGCCACGACAAGAATCGCAGCCACTCCACTGCATACCGCAGACGCGCATTGGCATTCAGGGACAATCCGGCAGGCAGGCTTTTCAGATACAGCCGGACGGAGTGCTGCGGCGGTTCCAAGAAGTGATCGCGTCCATCAGCGCGGTGACATTCGTGGGCGTACACCCATCGGAAGGGGACGTAGTCATAGTGCTGGCGAAGAATTCGGAAAGTCTCAGTCAATACGGCTGAGCGTTGTCCCAGTGATTTATTCGCCGAATGCATTCGGGAAAGCGCCAGCGGAACGGGAATTCTGCGGAGGGTCGCGATCCGCGCCAGGCGCATCCAGAATTCGTAATCGAAGGTCAGATCGCAATCCGCATTGAGCATTCCGACGGCTTCGAAAGCGCTGCTTCGCAGAACCGACGCAGGCTGGCATATGAAGCACTCGTTTTCGAGAAGCTTTGGATCGAAATCGCGAACGGGATAAGGACCGATCGTCGCTCCCGTTTCATCGATCCACGACGCGTCTCCGTAGACGCCGGCGGCGGCCGGCTCTCTTTCCAATGCTTTTACGGCAGCCGAGAGCGCGCCGGGGACCAGCACGTCGTCCGCGTTGAGATACGTGAAATATTCGCCGCGGGAGTATTGAAAGCCCCGATTAATCGCGTCAGCCGCGCCGCGGTCGGGTCCGCTATGCACGGCCAGTCCGGAATATTGCCCAAGAATGGCCAGCGTCCTGTCGGTCGATCCGCCGTCCATGACGATGTGCTCGATGTGCGGATAATCCTGAGCCGCAACGCTTTCGATGGTCTGACGGATAAAGCGCGCCGAGTTGAGGCACGGCGTGATGATCGTGACCAGTCCGGGAGTTCTAGGCGCCAACATAGCGGGCGTACAAGCTGCGCGCGACCCCAGTATCGGTGGTGCCTTTGATGATGGCGCGGCCGTCCGGGAAGACCGTCAGCTCGTACGGATCGAGCGAGGCGCGCAAAGCAAATTCATTCGCTCGCACAGGCACAATGGCGCCGAGGCGTACGGCCAATTCGAGCAGATTCACTGGACGCGTCTGATCATGAATTTGCACGGCATTGCGGCCGCACAAGCTTATGGGAGCTCTCCGGGAACCGTCGAGGTAGGCGAACTGGCGGCGCGCGCAACAGGGGCAATCCGGATCGCGGGCGGGCGGGGCGATCTGGCGGATGGCTCCTGTCCACACGTCCACAGTGGTCAGCCGCGCTTGCATCGATTCCGGACCGCAGGCCAGAATCCTCAGCGCATCGGCAGCGGCCAGAGAGGCGATCGTAGCGGTCAGCGGCCCTAACACGCCCGCGGTTTCGCACGTCGGCTGCGCCCCTTGGGGAGGCTCGGGATACACGCAGCGCAGGCACGCAGTGCGTCCGGGTACGATGGCCAGCTTGAGGCCATAGCTCCCCACGGCAGCGGCATAGATCCAGGGCCGATCCGAGGAAACAGCCGCGTCATTGATGAGGAACCGAGTTTCGAAATTATCGGTACCGTCGAGGATCAGATCAACTTCCTCGAGCAGCTCCTCCGCATTGGCAGGAACCAGATCGGCGACTACGGATTCAAGGTTGACTTCGGAATTCAGGCGCGCGAGGCGGCGGACGGCGGCCACGGCCTTCGGCAATCCTTCGGCGGCGTCGGCTTCCTCGAACAGGAACTGGCGTTGCAGATTGGAGAGTTCCACAAAGTCACGATCGATGACGCGCAGGCGGCCCACACCGGCTCGGGTCATGAGTTCGGCGGCCACGGTTCCGAGGGCGCCGCATCCTACGATCGCCACCGTGGCGCGCCGGACGCACTCTTGGCCGGCTTCGCCCAACGGAGCGAAACGGCTTTGACGAGAGTAACGGGATTCCGCCGCAGGCATCTAAAAAATTGGGGACGCGTTTTGAGCGCCGACCTCATTCACGATGGTAGCAGCATCATCGCCTCACACCATTTAAGGCCGTTGCGGAAGAGGCTGGGGTTGCCGCGAAACGTTATCATGGGAGGAAGTGCGTCCGCCGGTGTTGCTGCTGGTCATGTTCGTCGTCGGCGTCGCGGCTTCGGCTCAAGACGCGCCAAGCGGCGCGCCATCTCGTTTCGAGGGCCAGATCATCCGCGCCATCCGCTTCGATCCTCCGAATCAGCCTATCCCGTTTGACGAATTGGAACGTCTTCTCCCCCTGCACACGGGTTCCCCGCTACGTGCGCAGGATGTCCGCGCGGCCCTCGAGAAACTGTACGCGACGGGCCGCTTTTCCGACGCCTCGATCGACGCCGAACCGGCCGCGGACGGTGTTCAGCTCAGGATCTCCACGGAATTGAATTATTTCGTCGGCGGCGTGAGTATCGAGGGCGCGGTGAACCCGCCCAGCCGCGCGCAGCTGCTTGCGGCATCCAAGCTCGAACTCGGAGCGCCCTTCGCGGGCAATGAAATGGGCCTGGCCGTGGAAAATATGCGCGAACGTCTGCTCGCGAATGGCCTGCATGAGGCGGGCATCCAGTACCACCTGTATCCCAATCCTTCCACCGAAGAGATGAGCATCGAGATTGAAATCGAGCCTGGGCCACGCGTCCGGTTTGACGGCATTCAGCTCCAGGGCAAGTTCGTGCGCTCCATGGATAGCATCGTGCGCGCCACCCGCTGGCGCCGGGGATTTGGGCCGATCATGCTTCCCGGCTGGCGCGAAGCGACGGAAAACCGTGTTCAAACCGGCATCGAGCGCGTCCGTCAGAGTTTTCAGCGGGATAACCGGCTGCAGGCGACGGTCACACTGGATGGCCTGGCATACCACGACAAAACGAATACCGTGACGCCCACGCTGGCGATCGACAATGGACCCGTCATCAAGGTTCTCACAAGCGGCGCGAAGGTTTCCACCGGACGGCTGCGTCGATTGATTCCGGTTTATGAAGAACGAACCGTCGACCGGAGCCTGCTGGTGGAAGGCACCCGTAATCTGACGAACTATTTTCAAGCCCAGGGGTACTTCGATGCTTCCGTGGATTTCACGGAAAATTCCGAAGAACCGGGCGTGCAAGTAATCGACTATGCGATCACGCGCAACGAGCGCCACAAGCTAGTTCGCATCGAGTTCAGCGGTAACCATTTCTTCAATGACTCCACGCTGCGGGAGCGACTTTCGACACGTGAGGCCCACTTCCTGCGGGCCCGCTATGGCCGCTATTCGCAGCGCATGCGGGACGAGGATCGCGACGCCATTCGCGATCTTTACCGCGCCAATGGATTTCGCGACGTGGTGGTCAGCGCCAACACCATCGACGGTTACGGAGGCGTTCGGGATGCCATCGGTCTACGATTCCAGATCGAAGAAGGGAATCTATGGACCGTCGAGAGCTTGGACATCGAAGGCGTTTCCGAGGAACAGGCGGCGCGCCTGACCAAAATGTTGCAGTCGATACCGGGTCAGATCTTTAGCGAGGCGGCTGTGGCGGCGGACCGCGATACGGTCCTCGCCTACTACGCCAACGACGGCTACCTGGGGGTGACATTCGATTGGAGCCAAATGCCCGGAGGCGAGGCGCATCGGGTGCGGCTGCATTACGTTGTGCATCCGGGCGAGCGGCAGTTCGTGCGTAACGTGCTGGTGCGGGGTCTGGAGTCCACGCGGCCTTCGCTGGTGGACTCGCGGCTGCAAATGCGCGCCGGGGACCCGCTGTCGCAAAGCGCCATCGCGGAAACCCAGCAAAAGCTCTACGACCTGGGGATCTTCTCCAAAGTGCAGGCAGCTCTGCAGAATCCCGAGGGTGTGGAAGAAAGCAAATACGTCTTGTTTCAGCTGGACGAAGCGAACAAGTATTCACTGACCACCGCGGTAGGCGCGCAGATCGCCCGCATCGGCGGCGGGATCACGACCTTTGACGCTCCCGCGGGCCAGACCGGGTTCAGCCCGCGCTTGTCCGTCGGGCTAAGCCGGCTGAATCTGTTCGGCGTGGCGAATACGGCGAGCATTCAGACGCTGGTCTCCACGATCGAACAGCGCGCGATCGCGTCTTACCTGATCCCGCAATTCGCCCACAGCGAGAACCTGACGCTTACGTTCTCGGCCCTGTACGATAACTCTTACGACATTCGAACCTTCGCCTCCCATCGTTGGGAAGGCTCGGTACAGCTTGCGCAGCGCTTGTCCCGCACCAACAGCCTGCAATACCGCTTCTCGTACCGGCGATCCTCGGTGGGGGAACTGAAGATTTCTCCGGAGCTGGTTCCCCTGCTGTCTCAACCTGTGCGCGTGGGCCTGCTTTCGGGCTCCTACATTTACGACCGCCGCGACAATCAAACCGACACGCATCGCGGAATATTGAATACGATAGACGCCGGAGTCTCGCTCGCGGCGTTCTCCTCGCAGACGGATTTCACGCGTGTGATTATGCGCAACTCAACCTACTATCCGCTGGGCCGCGAAGTCGTGCTCGCGCGGTCGCTGCAGTTCGGCTACATTCAGAGGGTGGGCGGCCTTCCGGAGATCCCGCTGGCCGAACGTTTCTTCGCGGGCGGTGCGGCCACGCAGCGCGCCTTCCCCGATAACCAGGCCGGCCCGCGCGATCTCGAAACGGGATTTCCTCTCGGCGGCACGGCGATGCTGTTTCATTCCACCGAGCTGCGCTTTCCCTTATATGGGGACAACTTAGGAGGCGTACTATTTCATGACATGGGCAACGTCTATTCTGATATCAGCTCAATCGGTTTTCACTTCCACCAACGAAACGATCAGGATTTCAATTACATGGTGCACTCGATTGGCTTCGGTATCCGCTACCGCACCCCCGTCGGTCCGCTGCGCATCGATTTAAGTATCAGCCCTGACCCGCCTCACTTCCATGGATTTCCGGGCACTTTGCAGGACCTGATCAATTGCAGCTCCACGAATACCTGCGTCGCAACGCACCAGTCGATCAGCTGGTTCCAGTTTCATTTCTCGCTGGGACAAACTTTCTGACAATATTGAAAAGTGCGCCTTTTATGAATGCAATGACGATGGGAAAGGCAGCCTGGCTGATTCGCATAACTTTCGTTTTTCTGGTGTTCGTTCCCGCACACGCCGAAACACTCGACCGGATCGCGGTTACCGTGGGGCGTCACGTCATCACGGAAAGTGACATCTTGCTGGATCTCCGCATCTCCGCGTTCCTGGATGGCAAGACACCGGATTTGAGTGGCGCGCAAAAGCGCAAAGCTGCCGATCGCCTGCTGGATCAGTATCTGGTGCTGGAGGACGCGGCTGTGACGCAGGCGCCTCTACGCTACGAAGCGGAGATTGCCAGCTTGATCAAAACCCTCCGCGACCGTTATGCTTCCGACTCAGAATTTCAAGCGGCGCTCGCGCGCGCGGATATTTCCGAGGAGCAGCTCGAAGCGCATCTCCTCGCCGGCGTGCGCATGATGCGGTATACGGACCTGCGATTCCGGCCTGAGGTACAGATCACGGACAAGGATCTGCGCGAAGCTTTCGCGGCGCTCGCCGCCAAGGCGCCTGCGGGATCCCCCGGGCCGGATTTCGAGGCGAGCCGCGGGCAACTCGAAGAACTGCTGACGAATCAGCGCATCGGGGAAGCGATGGACCGGTGGCTCGCGATGACCCGGCGGGAAACGCAAATTCAATATAAGGACGCCGCCTTCCGATGACCCCGCTGAGCAGAACCGTGAAGCGTACCGCCGCGGCGATCGCAGTCGTCATACCGGCGCTGGTGATTACGGCAGTGCTCGTATTTCAAAGCGGATGGTTCCAGGAGCGCGTCCGCGAGCGTATCGTTCGGGAGTTGGAGTATGGATCGGGCGCGCGCGTGGAACTGGGAAACTTCTCGTTCGACTGGCGAAGCTTGCAGGCTACGGTCGCTCCGCTCGTCCTGCATGGAACGGAATCCGCGACCGAACCGCCCCTGGTCCGCGTCGAAGAAGTGTCGATCGGCCTGCGCGTGATCTCGGCGCTCGAGCGCCGCGTCGACCTTTCGTCGGTCCGTCTCAATCGTCCCTCCGTTTACATCGCGATCTATCCGGATGGGAAAACAAATTTACCCGTGCCGCGAGCCGCGCTGGATAAAACCAGTTGGGGGGCCTATGCGGTGGATCTCGCGGTGGGGCGTTACGAGATCGTGGACGGACTGGTCGAATTCGACGATCGCGAACTGCCTGTCAATCTGCGCGGCGAGGACTTGCGCCTGGAGATGAACTTCGAAGCCGCAGCCCAGCGCTACCGCGGCGAACTCGCCTCACGTCATCTGCACCTGGCGTTTCCCTTAGCAACGCCCGTCGAGTTCGACACGGCGGCCACCTTCACGCTGGAGCGCGACCAGCTCTCTTTCACCAGACTGCGTCTGGCAAGCGGCCAAACTCGCGTGGATTTGTCCGGCGCGGTATCCGGCCTACGGGCGCCCTCGGGCGAATTCCGCGTGAAGGCTCTCGTCGCGACGCGTGATGTCGTCGCCATGTTCAGCTTGCCGCTCGAGCCAGTGGGATCCGCGGCGGCGGATGGCACACTGAACGTCTCGCTAGGACCGGATCCTCGCTTCACGCTGGACGTTCGCGCTACGGCGCGCGGGCTGGGATACGGTCACGATCGCATCAACATCAGGAATGCGACGGCGTCCGCCGGGCTCGTCTGGAATCCGGAGGGGGTGACGCTACGAGGCCTCCTGATGGAGGCCATGGGCGCTCGCTTTTCGGGTAGCGCTACCGTCAGCAGTAACGCGCAATTGCACCTGGAAGGAGACTTCGAAAACATTGAGCTCGCCGACGCTCTCGGCGCGCTGACCGCTCGACCCACGCCCTGGGCCGCGACACTCGCCGGCGGCCTGACGCTCAACACGGGGCCGGGCTGGACCTCCGTGGATCTGGACGCGACTTCGAGAGTGATACCGGAGAGCGGCGTTCCTACCATCGCCGGTGAAGTGGCCTTGCATTACAACCAACAGTCGCGCCTCCTGCGATTCGACAATTCACGTTTAGCGACCGGATCCACGAGCGTGGATTTTTCCGGGGTCCCGGGCGAGTCGCTCGATGTGCGGGCGCGTTCCGCTAATCCGGCGGACGTGCTGCCGGCGCTCGGACTGCTCAATGTGAAAGTTCCGCAGCCTTTGCCCCTGCAGTTGAATGGCGGTGAGATTTCACTGAGCGGAACCATTTCAGGCGGGCCGGAAAATGCCGCCTTTCATGGAGACGCGGCTCTCACCAGGGCAAGCATTCAGGGCCATGGCTTGGATCGCTTCTCGGCTCAGGTAGACGCGAGCGAGAGCGAGATTTCCTTGCGCGGCATCGATCTCGCGCGAGGCATGACGGTAGTCCGCGGCGATGCGACCCTAACCGCGCGCGGCCGCAGCTTCGAGGATGGGGCGATCGCCGCCCGTCTAGACATCGGCAACGCCTCCCTTTCGGAGCTATTGAAAGAGGCTGGGCTGAATGCTGATGTTCGAGGAACGGCGACGACCGCTGCCGCGCGTATCTCCGGCACGGTGCGTAGTCCCGAAGCGGACGTGACGCTCGAAGTGTTGCATGCCGCCGCCTTCGGGGAAGAGCTGGACCGCCTTCGCGGGACTGTTCACTACGCCAACGGCTTGATTCGCTTCAATAACGGGGAGGTGGCGCTCGGCTCGGGACGCATTGCGTTGAACGGGACATATCAGACAAACGCCGGTCGGGCAAACGCGCGGGACTGGACGCGCGGCGAACTGGCTGTGGATGTGAATGCACAGGCCGTCGACATCGCTCGCATCGCGAAGCTGCGCGGTCTGGTGCCTAGCCTGCAAGGCAGAGTGGAAGGAAAATTCACTGTGCGCGCCCGGCTGGAACCCGGCGCTTTCCTGGTACGCGAACTAAACGGCCAGGGCACCGCCGCGCGGCTCACCGTGTATGCGGAGCCTTTAGGCGATGTGACGCTTGCGGCAGAAACGCGCGGTACGGACCTGAGTTTGCGCGCGAACGCAAAATTTCGCGACGCCACGGTCCAGGGGCAGGGAACGTGGCGGCTGGAGGGTGATCTTCCGGGCTCCGCCACCTTGCGATTCTCGCGGCTGACGGTCGCCTCGCTGCACGACCTGGTGATGATCGGCGCGAGCGCCGGCGAGAAGAGCGCGACGCCGCCATTTCAAGGATTCGTGGAAGGAGGAGCCACGGTCAGTGTGCCGCTGCTGCGTCCCCGTCAATTTCAGGGGGAATTGCGCATCGATGCGGTACAGTTCATGCCGCTGTCATCGCAGATATCCCGCCGGGACGTCACCGCCGAGGATCTCGTGCTGAAGAACGCGCAACCTGTTGTGATTAGCATCTCCGCACGGGAAGCTCGCGTACGATCCGCGGTGTTCACGGGACGCGATACAAATCTGGAGGTCAGCGGCGCGATGCCGCTCGATTCCGCCGGCGGGGCGGATCTGACCGTAAAGGGCGGCGTCAATCTGGTAATTCTGCAATTGCTGAATCCCGATTTGCTGGCCCGCGGCAGTGCGACGGTGAGCACCGCAATCCGTGGCTCTTTGCGCGATCCGCAGGTGAACGGACGCCTGGAACTGAAAAATGCGTCCCTTTACTTGCGCGATTTGCCGACGGGCGTGGACAGCGCGAACGGCGCGGTCCTCTTCGATCGCAACCGCGCCACACTGGAGAATCTGGTGGCCGAAACCGGCGGCGGGCGTATTGCTTTTTCCGGCTTTCTCGAGTTCGGCCGGCCACTGATTTACAGGCTGCAGGCAGACGTGCGTCAAGTGCGCCTGCGCTATCCGGAAGACGTCAGCATGACGGGCAACGCGAAGTTGTCTCTCTACGGCACCTCCGACGCCAGCACGCTATCCGGCGATCTGACACTGACCCGCGCCGCCATCAATGCGAACGCCGACCTCGGGAAGTTGCTGGCGGCCAGCGCCCGCCCTTCGCCGGCGCCTGAACCCAACGATTATCTCAAGGGCGTGCGCTTCGACGTCCACGTGCAAAGCGCCGCGACGTTGCAAGTGGAGACCTCGCTCACGCGCGACGTACAGACTTCCGCGGATTTGCATCTGCGCGGAACACCCGCCCAGCCCGTGCTGCTCGGGGAAATCTCGGTCAATTCCGGCGAGGTGCAGATTTTCGGAAATCGCTATACCGTGGACCGCGGTGAAATCCGCTTCCTGAATCCGGTGAAGATCGAGCCCACGCTCGATGTGGCCCTGGAAACCAGCACGCGCGGGATTACGGTCAACGTTTCGCTGTCGGGGCCGCCGCAAAAGCTCACCGTCAACTACAGCTCCGATCCGCCTCTACAGTCGCGCGAAATTATCGCGCTGCTCGCCGTCGGCCGCGCTCCGAACACCACGGCCCCCACCTATGATATTTCGGCAGCCGCCGGCACCACGGGTTTCGGCGATGCGGGAGGCATTCTGGGGCAAGCCGTCTCCGAGGAGATCTCCAGCCGCCTGCAGCGGTTCTTCGGCGCGAGCCGGTTGAAGATCGACCCCACGATGACAGGAATCGATAATCTTCCCGAAGCGCGCCTCACCTTCGAACAGCAGGTGTCGCGCGACATCAACCTCACCTACATCACCAACCTGAACCGTACACAGGAACAAATCGTGCGGCTCCAGTGGGACCTGAGCCCGCGATGGTCGGCCATCGCCGTGCGCGATTCCAACGGTTTGTTCGGGGTCGATCTTCAGTTCCGCAAGCGATTCAAGTAGAAAGCTTACCGCTTTGCTTGCGTGCCAGGTGCAGCGCCACCGCGCCGTACGTCATGCGCTCGAATTCAACCGGCGCGAATCCGGCCGAGCGAATCTGCGCGGCGAGATCTTCGGCGCCGGGGAACTTGCGAATGGAATCCGGCAAATAAGAGTACGCTTCCCGCGACCCGGAGACCAGTCCTCCCACCCACGGCAACACGTGCGTCGAAAAGAATCCGTACAAGACCGCGAAGGCGCGATTCGTCGGCTGCGAGAATTCCAGAATCGCCAGAATGCCCCCAGGCTTGAGGACACGAGCGAACTCGCGAAGGCCATGACGGTAATTGGCCAGATTTCGGAATCCGAATGCGATCGTGATCAGATCAAGCGAATCGTTCGCGAGTGGCAATGCCAGTGCATCCGATTCAAATAAAGGCGAGTGGAGGCGCCGATTCGTAATCTTGCGGCGCGCCTCCACCAGCATGGGATGGCAGAAGTCACTGCCCAGGACATGCGCTCGCAAGGTGTTCGCGGCGGATGCCGTCCGTGCCTCCAAAGCGAGCAGCACATCGCCGGTGCCGCAGCATAGGTCCAATATGCGGCGCGCCGGCGGTGAACCGGCGTCACTTGCGTGATTGATCGCGGCAGGGAGACTTGCGAGCGCGCTTGCAACGCGATCCACCATGCGTGCCCGCCAGCGCCTGTCGAGGTTGAAAGAAAGAAGGCGATTCAGCAGGTCATACTGTCCGGCGATTTTCCCGAACATGCCGCGCACCCAGCGCGACGCGGCTTCTTCTCCCGCGACACCCGTGGGCGTGGCTCCCCGGGCAGCACCGCGTGGGGAGCGTTCCGCGGGTGCGGCAGGAGACGTATCCGGGGTCAAGCTGGAGCTCATGCGGGAACCGCGTCGCGGAGCACATCTTCGATCGCCGCCCGGATCACGGCCGAATCGATTCCCGAGACGATCGTGACCTCTCCGATGCGCGTGGGGAGCACGAAGTGCACTTTGCCCTGCACCGTCTTCTTGTCCGATCCAAGACGCGCAATCAGGTTCTCCGCTGAAATGCCGTCGAGAGGCGGGATTGGTCCGTAGCGGCGCACGACCGCGTGGATCGCGGCGGCGTCTTGCGCTTTTAGCCTCCCCGTGCTTTTTGCGAGATTCGTCGCCGCGTGCATTCCGAACGCCACGGCTTCGCCATGCAGGAAGCGCTCGTAGAATGTCTCGGCCTCCAGCGCATGGCCGATCGTGTGGCCGAAATTCAGAATGCGCCGGAGGTCGCCCTCACGCTCGTCGGCGCTAACGACTTCCGCTTTCATGCGCACCGCCGCGGCGATGATGTGCTCCAGCGTGTCCGAGTCTCGCGTCAAGACGCGATCGGCGTGTTGCTCCAGGAAGCGAAATAGCTCGACATCGCGAATGACGCCTGCCTTTATGATTTCGTACAGTCCCGCGCGATACTCGCGCTCCGGCAGCGAATGCAAAACGTCGGGATCGATCAGGACGACCAGCGGCTGGTGAAAACTGCCGATCAGATTCTTTCCGCAGATCAGATTGACGCCGGTCTTGCCGCCCACCGCGGCATCCACTTGCGCGAGCAACGTCGTGGGAACTTGGACGACCGGAACGCCGCGCATGAAGATCGCCGCGAGAAATCCCGCCACGTCGTTGGTGATGCCGCCGCCGAAGGCTACGACGATGCTCGATCGATCGCCGCCTGCCGCCATCATTTGCTCCGCGAGGGCTTCGACTTCCTGCAGGCGTTTGCGCGGTTCGCCACCGGGAAAAAACAATACTTCGTGAGGACGCGAGCCGAGAGCCCCTTCCACTTTGGCGCCGTGAAGCTCCCATACGTCCGCAGTGGTCACGACAAAAACTTTTCCTGCTCGGGGCGGCAAAACATCGGAAAGGCGCGCGATCGCGCCGCGCTCGACGATGGCGTCGTAGGCGCGCTGCGGCGTTTCCACGCGGAAGCTGGGCATACGTTCGTTGTACCATGGGCGTGTTGCCCCAGACCGCTTATTCCCTCTTCTTTCTTTTCCTTTACCTCGCGGCTCCCCTACGGAACACCAGCCCGGCTGCCGTCCTGTGGACCGCGCCGGCGATTCTGCTCTCTTCGCTGATGATCGCCTGGGCCGCCGAGGCTTCACAATTTTTCGTGGCGCAGGGGTTCGCGCTGGCGATTCTCGCCTGGATGCAGACCTTGCCGGAATTCGCGGTCGAAGCCGTTCTCGCCTGGCACCAGCAGACGAACTTGTTGCTCGCGAATTTGACGGGCGCGCTTCGTCTGTTGACCGGATTTGGCTGGCCGGCAATCTATCTCACGGCGGCGTTCTTCCATCGCCGCATTCACCGTGCGCCGTTGCGGCGCATCCGGCTGGAAAATCATCATGCGGTGGAAGTGATCGGAATTCTCGCCGCGCTGCTCTACATTCCCGTCATCGCGTGGAAAGGATCGCTCACCATCTGGGACGGCGTCGTGCTGATTCTGATTTACGCCGCCTACCTGATCATTTTGCAAACGCTGCCGCCGGAGGACCAGGAGGAAATGGAGGATCTGGAGCGCGTCCCTCGCGCCATTGTCCTCGCGCCGCGCACCCGCCGGATTCTCGCGATCGGGACTTTGTTCGCCGCGGGCGGTGCGCTCATCTACTTCAGCGCGGAGCCTTTCCTGGCAAGCCTGCTGGCCCTGGCAACGGTCGCGGGAGTGCCGGAGTTCGTCTTCGTGCAGTGGATCGCTCCGCTGGTGAGCGAATTTCCGGAGATGGCGTCCACGCTCTATTGGGCTCGCCGTCCGGACCGCGCCTCCATGGCGCTTATGAACATGGTTTCGAGCAACATCAACCAATGGACGCTGCTCACCGCCATGCTGCCGGTGATTTATTCGGTGTCCTACGGCGCCCCTACGGCGATTGTTTTCGATGCCAAGCAACGCGTCGAATTGTGGCTGACGCTTGGACAAGCGGGCATAGCCGTAGCATTCCTGCTCCATATGGAACTCGCGTGGTGGGAAGCAACCGTGCTCGCCGTTCTGTTCGCGGTGCCTTTCTTCAATGCGGAAGCGGCGTTGATCGTCACCTGGATTTACTTCGTGTGGATTGGGATTGAATGCGCGCGGATGTTGCTGGGAGCGCGTCGCGCCGAGGCGTTTCCGCTATTCGCCCACGTGTGGCGAGCGCACGTCAGACGCCCCGCCTAAGTTTTTCTTCCAGCTTTGATTTCACATCAGGCCATTCCTTGTCCAGGATGCTGAAGTACACCGTGTCGCGCAGGCGTCCGCTCCAGGTGATCATGTGCTGGCGCAGTGTACCCTCTTCTTTGGCTCCAATTCGCAGGATGGCTTTCCGTGAACGCTCGTTGAGGGCGTCCGTCTTCAATTCCACGCGAACGCAGCCGAGCGTTTCGAAGGCGTGGCGCAACAGCAGATATTTAGCCTCCGTATTGATGGCCGTCCGCTGCCAGGGAGCGGCGATCCAGGTCGCTCCGATCTCCAAGCGCCGGTTCGCCCGATCGATGTTCATATAACGCGCGCTGCCGACCGCGCGGCCGGTTGCTCTTTCGATCTTCGTGAACGGCAGCGCCGTGCCGACGGTCTCCGCGCCCAGGGCCTGCCGAATATAGTCGCGCATCTCTTCGGGCGTGCTCACCTGATACGGAACCATGCGCCACAATTCCGGGTCAAGGCCGACCTGGCACAATCCCGCGAAATGGCGCGCTTCTTCGAGGGGTTCCAGGCGCACGAAATCTCCCTCCAGCATCACCGGTTCGATCTTCATGTGTCGATGATGGCAGTTATTGTACTGCGCGGGCGAAGGCATGCGGGAGTGTCTTTTGGGCACATCTACTGGACAGCGCCCCCCGTACCTTGTTCCCATAGTAAAGATGTCTTCGATTCCGATTCGTGAAGCAGAGCCGCGCTGGCCCGCGATGGTCGCACTGCTCGGCGCGAGCGGATTATTCTACGCGCTGCCCGATGCGCTAAAGGTCGGTCCGGACTGGCTGATCGTCTTGTTGGTGGCCGTTTTCGCAACGCCCGGCGTCGCTCTCCGCCGCCACTGTCCCCGCTTGATGACCCAGATCTTTGGACACGCGGCCGTCGGCACGGCGACGCTCGCGATGCTCGGCTCGCTGGGACTGCTGATATCCCGACTGCCCGGCCATAAAGAAACCCCGCTTCAGTTACTGCGCGCGGCCTCCGCCCTGTGGATCACCAATATTCTGGTTTTCGCCGCCTGGTACTGGCGGTTGGACGCCGGAGGGCCGTATCAGCGCGACCTGCGCGGATCCCACACCGATGGCGCGTTTCTGTTTCCGCAGATGGTGCTCGATCCGGCCATCCGTGAAGAGATGGGGGAAGGCGACTGGAGCCCCAACTTCGTCGACTATTTGTTTCTCGCGTTCAACACCAGCACGGCTTTTTCTCCCACGGACGTTCCGGTGCTTTCGCGCTGGGCCAAGGTGCTGATGATGATCCAATCCCTCATTTCGCTCACCACGATCGCGATTCTCGCGGCGCGGGCGGTCAACATTCTGTGATGCACCGCTCCGAGTTGTGATCTACTGCTAGGAGGGTGTTGAAAAAGGGGACAGACTACTCTGTCCCCTCCCGTGAATGTCTGAGTTCACGTGTGAGCGTGGGGGTGGACAGAGCGGTCTGTCCCCTTTTTCAACACCCTCCTGGGAGGCCGCTTGGTTTCGAGCCTCCCTTTCAAAAAACATCAAAATGGTTCTCTCCGACGTTGACATCAAGAAATATCTCGAACAAGGCAAGATCAGGATCTCGCCGTCCCTGCCGCCGGAGCAGTTCGGAAGCTGCTCGGTCGATTTCCGCCTCGGCGCCGAGTTCAGCATCTTCGAGCACAGCCGCCACGCGTACATCGACCTGCGCGACCGCACCGCCATCCAGGACCTGATGCGCCCCATCTCGGTCGCGTCCGGCGAGGCTTTCATCCTGCAGCCGCACGAATTCGCGCTGGCGATCACCGAAGAAGTAATTGAGCTGGACGACGACGTCCTGGGACGCCTGGAAGGCCGCTCGAGCCTCGGGCGCATCGGCATTATCGTGCATGGCACCGCCGGACTCTTCGATCCGGGCTGGACCGGCAAGGCCACACTCGAGCTGAGCAATCTGGGCCGGATGCCGGTGGCGCTGTACCCCGGCATGCGCATCTGCTCGATGACGTTCGAGCAGGTATCGTCACGCGTCGCGGTGCCCTATCGCAAGAAGGTGGGGAACAAATACTCGGGCCAGGAACGGCCGCTCGCGAGCAAGCTTGCGAGCGAGACAAGTAAGTAAGCCGGCAAACTTGCCAGCGGGACCAGCAAATAAGTCAGCGAGCGAGATTGAAAATCCGCCAAATTTCGCCATGTGCGGAATCGCAACTGGTTTCCCTGAGAAGCCTCGGAAAATCAGCTGGATGGGCCTAAATATCGCAAAAGCGACGAATCGGAAGGCACCTTCCCGATGGTCAGGGTCGGAAAACTAAAACGATGCGTCCTAGAGCCTCCTAGGTACCAAGAAACGGGAATCGGCTATTTCGGCATTCAAAAACGAAAAGGGGACGCCCACTTGGGACGCCCCCAAATTCCTACGAAAAGAGAACTACGACCTACTGCCTCGCGGGCTGGGTTGGCGCCAGCGGAGGTTGCGGACCCACCACAGCTTCGAGCGCCTCGAACGCCATTTCTTCGTCCTTGTTGCCGCCACCGACGCCGATCGTGCCGATCATCTGGCCGCCGGCGACAATCGGGAGGCCCCCGGCGGTCGTGAAGACCCCGATGTCGTGCCACTTAATCTGCTGCGGAATATTCGTCGCGATCATGTTGGCTCGCAGGTGCGTGGAGTCGCGCGTCTCGAGAACGCTTTTCGCCTTTAGCAACGCGGTATCAATGTTGATCGGCACCTGTCCATCCATGCGATGCGACGCCACGATCTGGCCAGTGGGGCTCAGAATGAAAATCGTGATCGCTATATTCGCCTTCGTCGCGATGTCGATGCACTTATCGATGATCTTACGCGCCGTATCGGCGTTGATCTCATTCTTCATCAGCGTCTTCTTAGCCGCTGCGTCGGAGATGACGAACTTGCTGATGTCCTGCGCGGACACCGTCCCGGCGGCAAGCGCGAGCGTGGCGGCTGCCACCATGAATTTGCTGCAAAAAGTGCTTTTCATAGATGTGTTTTCCTCCCTAGGGGGTGTACTGGTTTTGAATGTGCCGTTTCAGTCTTGGCGCGCTTTAGTTTAACCCAGCCACGGCATCGAGGGAAACTTTGCCGCAGTTATTTTCCACAGGTTATCTCCCGGAAGATCCGAAGCCGCCCGCGCCGCGCCGGGAATCCGTCAATTCGTCGCCTTCTTCCCACTCCACGGGCTCGTATCGAGCGATCACCAATTGCGCGATGCGGTCGCCCTTCTCGATGACGTAGTCGGCTTGCCCCAGGTTGAACATCACGACACGGATCTCACCGCGATAGCCGGGGTCGATGGTGCCGAAATTCACCGTGACCGAATGCTTCAGGGCCATGCCGCTGCGCGGACGCACCTGTGCCTCACAGCCCGGCGGCAACTCGATGGCGATGCCCGTAGGAACGCCTTGGGCGATGCCCGGTGACAGCACCACGCGCTCCAGCGCGCGTAAGTCCATGCCGGCGTCTTCCGTGGGGCCGTGAGCATAGTGAGGCATCGCGGCGTCAGGGTGTAGTTTCTTGATCCGAATTCGCATGAGGATGGAAATCGTCCCGGCTTCGCCCGGGATGACAAGCGTTATGATAACCGTTTGGCTTCCCTCAGAGCAGTTGAGCTTGAGAAGTCCGCTTCCCCGAACGAAATGACTACACCCGCACAATCCCGCGTGCTCGCCGTCGCGCCCATGCCTCCGGAGAAAGTCGCGTACGCGCTGGCCCGCTACTCGCGCTCTCCTGACTCTATCCGCGATTCGATCGAATGGGTCCGCACCCACGATTCCATGAAGTTCCTGGAGAGCTTTTATTTTCAGTACGGCCACGCTTCCATCGCCGACCTGGGCCATGTTGTTTTGTGTTTTGAAGGAATCTCCGAGCTTGCCGCCACCGAAGCCGAGGACGAGCAACTGTGGGACGGCCAGGCGCGCTCCTCGCGCTATCAGGATTTCTCGCGCTCGGGCTTCATAACGCCGCCCGACTTGAGTGCGCCTGACGCAGCTGTCTACAGGGCGGCCGGCGAAAAGCTTTTGCAGGCATACGCCCAGATTCATAAGCGCATGTGCGAGTTTCTGGGCGATCGCCTGCCCCGGCCCGACGACATGAAGCCGGATGCTTACCAGCGCAACATCGCCGCGCGTGCCTTCGACGTCGCCCGTTACACGTTATTCTTCGGCATCCCTACGGGCGTCGGCCAAGTCACCAGCATCCGCACGCTGGAGCATCAGATTCGCCGTCTCAAATCATCCTCGTATGCCGAGGTGCGCGATCTGGCCGGGGAGATCACTGAAGCCTGCGCGCGGCCTCCCGCCTGCGCCTGGGATGAAAAGACCGCGGCCGAACCGCTCGCCCCTACACTCGCTCGCCACGTCGAGCCCGATCGGCACGCCGCCCAATCGCGCCAGGACCTGGAAACATGGGCGCGGCAGAATCTGCCGGTAGCCGTCAACGACAACGATGAAATGGTCGATTTGATCCGGCCCGCGGACATGCACTCGGAAATCGCCGCGACGTTGTTGTATCCCGTGACGAACTACTCGTTCCGCGCGCTTTATGAAATGACCACCAGTTGGAGCGCGGCCCAGCGTAATGAGGTGATCGACACGGCACTGCGCTCCCGCACGCGCCGCGATGATTTGCTGCGCGGCTTTCGCGGCGGACTGTACGCCTACGACATCGTGATGGATATTGGCGCCTACCGCGACCTGCATCGTCATCGCCGCTGCCAACAGTACCGGCAGGCGTATAGCGGCCGCCTCGGCTTCGACACGCCCGCATCGCTCATCGAAGGGGGTTTGCAGGCCTCCTACGAAGCCGTGATGCGCGAGACTCTCGCGATCATGGGCCGGTTGCCGGAGCCCGCGTCGCATTATCTGCTTCCCTTCGGCGCGCGATCGCGATTCCTCTTCAAGATGGATTTCGCGGAAGCCGAATATGTCGCCCGGCTTCGTAGCGGCGTGAAAGGACACTTCAGCTATCGCCAGGTTGCATGGGAAATGAAGCAGAAAATGGAGCGCCTGGAGCCGGAACTCGGCCGGTTGATGGAGGCAACCCCTCCGTGGGTGGAAGATCCGCTAAAACGATAAGACGCAGATTCTCATCGACTACTGGCCTAGACAGTAGACCTAGTGAAATCACCGCCGACGCAGAGGATTTCGCGAGACGGGAGAGTCATGAGCCGACATCGCGAAAGCTGTCACCGATGGCCATTCGTCCGACACCGGTATGGGCTCGCCTAGGAAGCGCAAAGCGTCTCTCCCGGGAGTTCGAAATCTCTTCGTTCTATTTCACCGATCCCGTTCAAAGTATGGGTTAGACGAATCGCGAATTCATTCTAGAATGAATTCTGGTCTTTTACTTCTTCGAAAATCGTCTTTTTCTTGGCCTGGAGGGGGTTAGGCATGAATTCGCACTTCTTCCGAGTGTCACGGCCTCCGCGTCTGGCGGCGTGGACGATCCCCGCCCTCATTTTTGCGTGGTTCGTTCCCGCAACCGGCGAGCTGTGGGCTCAGCCGGCGCCGAAACACCTCAATCCGGTCATCGAAAAGCTTGCCGCCGGCAAACCGTTCGTCGGCGTGCAGACCGGCGATCTATCCCTGGAGAACGCCCGCGCCCTGGCACGCGCCGATATTGACTACGTGTACCTGGAGATGGAGCACGGACCGATGGACTTCGAGGGGCTGCATCGGTTCACCGTCGGCATGATCGACAAGGCTGCCGTTCTTAAGAAGGGGAATGCCCAACCCAACGTCGCCGTGTTCGCGCGCTTCGCTCCCTATGGACGGGAGAATGCGCAATGGTTTGTGAAACAGGCGCTGGACATCGGCCTGATGGGCGTGATCTTCAACGGAATCGACAACCCCGAACAGGCATTGCTCGCGGTGCGGAACATGCGCTATCCGCAAAGGAAGACGTCGAAATATCCCGAGCCCCCAGGATTGCGCGGCTACGCTCCGGGAAATGCCGTGTGGTGGTGGGGCGTTCCCGAGGCGGAATACGAGCGGCGCGCCGACCTCTGGCCGCTCAATCCCGACGGCGATCTTCTCGCCATCATGATGATCGAAACGGCCGAGGGGTTGAAAAACGCCGACGCCATCGCGTCGGTACCCGGTGTGGGCGCAATTTTCGTGGGCGTGGGAAACGATCTGTCTCAATATCTAGGAGTGGAACACAACTCGCCCGAGCTGGAGCAGGGCCTCCAGACCATCCTCAAGGCCTGTCTGGCGCACAACGTGCCTTGCGGTATCACGGCGCTGAGTGCGAGCGATATCGCGAAACGGCTCGCGGAAGGGTGGAAGATGATTCGCTCCACCGAAGCAGCCCTGCTCCAATGGCGCGCGACACCTGTGGCAGGCCGCTAGGAGAGGCCTTACGGCTTGTCGTGATATACGTGGCGCTTTTTAGGCCTTGATGCCGAAAACACGTTCGGCGTTGCGATAGTAAAACTTCTCGCGATCCTCTTTGGAGAGCGGCGCCTTATCGATGACGTCCACGGCCGGCTGGTGTTCTTCCTGCGGATAATCGACGGCGAACATCACGCGATCGATTCCCATCACCTCGATGGTCATCTTGAGCTGAGGCCAGTAATTCATGCCGCTGGTCGTGAGATGGAAATGGTCGCGCAAGTATTCGCTCGGAAGCCGCTTCATCGGTTTGGTCTTGCCCGATGAATTGAATTCCCAAAGGTAACGGTTATCGAGCCGGTCGATCCAGAAAGGCAGCGCTTCGCCCATGTGGCCGATCACCATCCGCAGTTTCGGGAAACGATCGAACACGCCGCCCGCCATCAAGCGAATCACGTGGATGCTTGCCTCCGTGGCATACCCCCATCCCACCGTAAAACCAGGAACCTTCATAGCAGCAGGCACGCCGGGGTGCATATCCCGCGGGTGCAGATAGAGCGGTGCATCATGTTGCACGAGCACTTCGAAAATCGGCGTGAACTTCGGGTCGTCAAGATACTCGCCATTGGTGTGCGAGGCGATGAACGCGCCGTTGAGCTTGAGTTTGCCGAGTGCGCGATCGATTTCCTTTGACGCGGCCTCGGGATTCTGCGGCGCCACGCCCGCGAGTCCGGCGAAGCGCGTCGGATGCTTGCGGATCGCCTCCGCCATACGATCGTTGAATTGAATCGCGAGCTTTTGCCCGAGGTCCGCGGGCAGATCCTGCAGGGACGAACCGTTGCTCGACAACACCTGCATGGAGATGCCGTATTGATCCATGATCTTCAATCGGCCCGCGTCAATATCGAGAAGCCGGTCGTTGATGAGTTTGCGATAGGGCGTGAGGGTGCCACCGATGGAGCCCGCGCCACTTCGCGCCGCCGCGATTTCCGGAGTAGTGAAGGCTTCTTCCGTCGTGATACGGCGATAGGGTTTCGGCTTCCAACCGGGAGGGTCAGCGGCCGCCTGCGCGGCGGCAATACCGGAGGCAGCTTGCGAAGCAGCCATGGCCGCCGTCGCTTGCAGCAGTGTTTCTTTCAGAAATGCCCTTCGATTCCGCGTCATCAGTTGCCTCCCCAATCCTTGCGGGTAATCATAGAGCTCCTCCCCAACGTTCGCGTTAAAATCGACTCAAAATCATTCTGAACGACAACGATTCAGGTTACCTGAGTCGTGGGAACATCGCCAGCACGCTTCGGATGGCCGAGCCAGGTCCTCGTGACCAGCTCCGCGAGAAACTCATCTCCGTATGAAACTCATCTAATCAAGTGCTGGATGTCCCAAGTGCTGGATATCGGCAACGGAATTACACAGTCACGTTGCGCCTGTCGCCGCCCTCATGAGGGGGGCTTCGCGCGGCCGCATAATTGCCGATTTAAGCGATTTCCGTTTGGCGGTGCCGTTTTGGGCGAAATCCAGGCGAACACCGGTGATCTTAAGAGGCTTGCCGAAAAGTGCGCCTCGCGTTCCGCACATCGAAATTTTGGCCATGGAAGCCCCGGGAGAAACCGGTTCCGATCGCCACGTTGTCGGCTTCGGGTTTGGCTACAGAAAAGTAGTATAGACCTTCGCTTCCCACGGGAAGATGGGTTCTCGCCCGACCCAGTCGGGCGGAACGATGCGGTCCTGAGTAACCTCTCGCCACTGCGTTCCCGGCCATGTGGCGGGCCAGCCGGGCACCACGTACTCGGCCGGGTTGGCTCCCGCCGTACTCTCAAAATCGGAAAAATTCGCGACGACGACCACGGGGTCCATGCCCTCCTCGCCGCGAGTCCAGACCAGAACGCGTTTGTTATCGTTGAAATCCACGTGAATGAAATTGTTTTCGTTTACGCCCAGCGCCGGGGAAGAGGTGCGCAGCTTCACCAAGCGTGAAACGTAGCCGAGAATCCGCTGTCGCATTTGCGCCGTATCGTCGGAGCCTTCGAGGCGGCCGTAGTTTACGGGGTCCACCTGCTTGCCACCGTCCTGGGTGACGTTGCCGAAGCGGTCGAACCGCGAATGCTCGTCCGCGAACTCTTCGCCCGCGAGAATCATGGGGACGCCCACGGAGGTCAGCAGGCATACGAAGGCCAGCTTGATGCGCTTCTCCAGATCCATGCCCGCGAAGCTCCCGTTGAGCAAATAGTTGTAAAGACGTTCGCGGCGGAAGCCCTCGACATCATGGCTGGTGATGTAATTGATCGCTTGCGCGCCGTCGGTAAAACCCAGGCTGCGGCAGTCGACCATGCGGCGCACGTTGGCTTCAAAGGTTCCGGGATCGCCTTCGCCCAGAATGACGGATCGCACCAAAGCGCGAAACGTGTCGTTCCACAGTCCATCCAGGCGACCCTGCGTGAGCAGAGCCATGGGAAGGCTGAGTTCCTCGCCTACGACCAGGAAGCGCGCATCGGCATCGGCGGAAGGGAGGTCCCAGGCCGCGCAGCGTTCCTGAAAAAGCGCTCGGGCGCGATCCTTGAAGCCCTCCACAAAATCCCAGTTGGACACATTTTCCACGCTATCCATGCGTACGCCATCGATGCGAAAATCGCGCATCCAGCGCGTGATGTAGCTGTACATCAATTGGCGGGCCGGCGCGATGGAAGTTTGCGTTCCCGAAATCGGATCGTAGCCGCTGACGAAACGCGCATAACGGAATAGCGTGCTCCCGAAGCCGTTGCGGAGATTGCCGGGGCCCACGCCCCGCGAAGTGTGCGAATCGGGATCGTCCAGATCAGAGCCGGGATTGGTGATGTAGAAGTCGTCCAGGTTGATGTTCTGATACGCTTCGTGCTTCGCGAACGCCATCACGACATCGAGAAAAAAGCGGATGCCCTTCTGGTGGCCCGTGCGCACCAAGGTGGCCAGATCCTGATTCGCTGTGGACGAGGTGAAGCCTTCGGGAAAGCCGAGCTCGGAATCGGGCGCGAGGAAGTGCGCCGTGTCGTACCCCCAATCGCGCTTATAGAAGCTGTCGGCGGGCGGTAACAGCTCAATCGCGTTGATCCCAAGGTCCGTGAGGTACGTTCTTCCCGCTTGTGTGACGCCGAGGTTGTCGAAATTCGCGCCCGTGGCCGCCGCGTCGATCAAGGCCAGTACGTCGCGAAAGGTGCCGACGCCGATGTCAAGATCCGCGGTCGCCGAGACGTTCGACCACGCGGTCGGCATTTCGTAGATCACCAGTTGATTGTTCGGAGGGAGCGTGACGGGGCTGGGATCACCCGTGAAGTCGGCCTCCTCGCCCGCTGGATCGCAGGGAACCAACTGACCGCCGCGGTACTTGATCACGGCCGCGGGCTGGCGGTCGTCTGTCGTGTAGGGAGGCGGAAGCGGGTTCGAGAGCAGCCGCCAATCGACCGCGTACGCCGCCGGGTCCGTCGTCTGGATGCCGTCAGCGGTTTCAAAAAAGTAGTGGTAGACCCAGCCGTCGTTTAACCCGCAATCGGCGGCGGCTATGCCGAACAGATCCGTGAAACCGGCCATGGGTGCGAGCCAGAATCGTTTTACGTTTCCAAGGGACGGAGGATTGCCCGGCTGAAACTCGCCGATGCAGAGCACCGGAAGCACGCCGGCCGGCTTCGCGTGCCACAACAAGAAATGCGTCTGTTTTCGATCCAGCAAATCTGCGCTGAGCGACAAGAGCGGCCCCCCGGAGGATGCTAAGAATGATGCAAAGAATTCCGTCGGCGGGGACGGCGTGGCCTGGCACGATGGATGTTCGAGGCGTCCTGGCCCCGACTGGCACTCTTAGATGATATCGCGTGGATTGCTACGTGGTGATGACATCTCGCCAGGGGATGCGGCGAAGACAACCAGCCTCGGGCGAAAAAGCAACGAATGCAGGCGCTCTGTTCAATCCGGCGAAGGCGGCCGCGGCTCGCGACTACCTGGCGGAACATGAGCCGGGCCTATATTCGATGCTTCACACGTCGATTTCGCCTAATATCATTCAGGCGGGATATCAGATCAACGTGATCCCTTCCGAAGCTCGCGCGACGCTCGATATCCGGGCGCTTCCGGGTGAGGATATCGATGCGTTTTACGCGACAATGCGCAAGGTGATCAACGATCCCGCGGTCGAGTTGGTGCCCGAGACACGCAATCAGCGGCCGGGCGCGGAGCCCTCGTCGATTACCAACGACGCCTACCACGCGGTGGAAGCGGCTTACAAAAAGATTTACCGAGTCCAGACGCTGCCGGTGATGAGCACGGGCGCAACCGATATGGCTTTTCTGCGCGCGAAAGGCGTCCAATGTTATGGCGTAGGCGCCATGGTGGATGAAGAGGACGCGGCGAAAGGTTTCGGCGCTCACAGCGATCAGGAGCGCATTCTGGAAGAGGCGATCTACAAACATACCGAGTTCTTCTGGGATGCGGTGACGTCTCTTGCGGGCAGGCACTGACCCTTCCACATCGGTTTACCGGGAATCCGTCACCGCTATGGAGTACTTCTTCTCCTGCCCCTACTGCTGGGAAAAGATTTCGATGGTTTTAGACACGTCTGTGAGACGCCAGTCGTACGTAGAGGACTGCGAGGTTTGTTGTCATCCGATTGAGGTGCGTTATTCGATTGAAGTTCGGAACGCTGATCAAGAAGCGTATTCCCAGCCAGCGAAATGAGGCCGTTCCCGGCGTGAAACCGCCACAACCGGAGGGCTATTTGCCCACCATGTGTTCGACGCCGCGTGAATTCTCGCAAACAGTCTCGATGAGCTCCGTGTCCGGGACCAGGCCCACGTTGATCTTCGCGGTCCACGGCTTGGTATAAGCCTTGGGATCGTCAATCGTGATGCCGATCTCCAACTCGCCGACGTTCCGCCGCCGGAAGCGTTCGGTGACGTGCAGAGCCTGGGTCTGCGGCCGGCCCATTTCGGTGTCGATCCAGCCACGGTCGTTGAATCCGATGGTATCCACCACCATCGTTTCGCCCTCCCATTGGCCCACGGAGTACCCTTTCCAGGAGGGCTGCGGGTCCTTCGGCAGGGGTCGGCCGTCGGTAAAGACTTCGCGGAAAACGTCGTTCGTCGACGTTTCGTAGAGAATCACCAGTTCGCGCGGCATCTGGATAATCTTGAAGGGGTGCCCACCGTGGGTCTCGACCCGCGGGACACCAGGCGGCATGCACTGCGCCAGCGGGTCGTCCTTGTGCACCGCTCTCTGCCGCTGCTCGGCCAAGGCCTTCGCCCAGGGTTGGTACGGCGCGTCTTCCGGTTTGAGATCGACCGCGAGGTTCATGAAATGAGAAGTGTCGGCGGGTATCCAAATCCCGGAAAGATCCGGCTTTCCATCTGCAGTTTTCGGCGTGCGCGCGGCCAGATCGGGTTTCCCGTCGCGCGTTCGCGGGAGGCCCGCGGTCGGGTAGTTCAGCCATTGCGCGGGTGCCGCCGCAACCAAGGCAACAACCATGACAAAGATCCGCCAGATCGTGCTCATACGCCCACTCAGTATATGCAAAAACCCGCAACAGAACATGGGGGCAATCCGGAAATTGCTTTCCGGAGGGGGCTTGAGCAATATGCCTGAATACTAGATGAACTACTTCTGCGCCGGAATCACCGGCACCGGGCGATCCGGATATTCAGCCTCATGAAAGTTACTGATACGCCACCGTCCGTTTTCCTTAGTCATTACCACGATCATCAGGCCCTTGCGCACGGGCCCTACTGAGCCATCGGCTCTTTTGGTGCCCGTGATGACGGTATCCGCGTCCACAAACGCTACTCCCGGTGAATAGAATCGGATGTTCCTGACGGTGTCGGTACGATTCGTGCCCCTCAGGTTACCCTTGAAAAGAGCTACGAATCTCTGTTCAATCGCTTCCCGCCCGTGAATGTGGATCCCGAACATATTAGTGAAATCGCCATCCTCGGCAAACGTCATCGCCGTCGCGTGCGCATCCTGACGGCTGAAACTCTGGTAAAAATCCGCAAACGTCTGTTTGATCGCCGCCGTGTCCGCATCCGAGCTTTTCGCCGAATCCTGCGCCCAGGCCCGTACGGTTTGTACAGAAACACATACAACAGCCGTTAGCAACACGCGTCTACCAATAGACAACATCGTGTCCTCCCTCATGACATCAGACTCCAGTCATCGAACTCCATCCATCCGATCATACGGCACACTCTCGAATCCACCCGTTATGCAAACGGATCAATATTTGTAGTTCACGATGAGGTGGACGACGTTTGACGTCCCGTTGCCCCACATGCTCCTCACAAAGAAGCGATCCATCGGCTCGGGATTTTTCACCACCAAATCGAATCTGCCCGCTTCGCGCAAGGTTTCCGCATCGAGCGTCACCTGAAGCTCATTGCCGCCCACGGCCCAGAACGGCGCGGGCTTGCCCTTGAAATAGACGACCGACCTGCGCACGAAATTGAATCCCGTGAGCGTGACCACGGCGGGTTCGCCCTGCGTGACGATGATGGGACTCATCGTTTCGATGGCGGGCTGCGGCGAGGCGGGGGGATCCGGAATCGCATTCTCGTCGAGCCCCCTCTGCGGACCGCCTTCGACGCCCCGGCTGGCCCTCTTCAAATCGACAGCCCAGGGAAGTCCTTCCACGCTGACCGTTCCGGCAGCCACATTGTCGAAGGGACTGCTGTAAGTGGCATGGTAGCCGAGTTCCACGACCTTGCCGTCCTGAATGACAGTGCTGATCTTGTCGAGGTTCCTGATGTCCTGGAGCGGATCCGCATCGACGATGATGACATCGGCCAGCTTGCCGGCCTCCACCGTGCCCAGTACGTCTTGCTTGCGGAGCATCTCCGCCGGATATTTGGTCGACCCCTGGATGATCTGCATGGGCGTGAGGCCGGCGTCGGCCATGATTTGCATTTCCTGATGCAGGTCGATTCCAGGGACCCAGGCGTCGTTGGTATTGCCGGAAACCACCAGATGCCCTCCGGCATCCACAAACATCTTGTGGAAGCGCATGGCGTTTTGGAACCCCTTCATGCGCCGCTCGCGCAACTCTCCCTGGTCAATGCGGCCGTAACTGCGCAAAGCGGATTGCACGGCGCTCGGAGGATAGTAAGCGAGAAGTTCCGGATTGGTAAAGAACTGCCGGGCTTGGGCGGCGAATTGCTCCCATTCCTTGGGATACCCGGGAAAATTGATCATGAAGGTGGGCACCAGCGCGACATGGTGGGCCACCAGGATCTGGACCAGCTCGCGCGCCTTGGCGTCGTCCATTTCCGCATAGCGGTCGAGTTCGTTCCGGTCGTCGCGCCCTTGCTTGAATTTGGAAGGATCCTTGGTGACTGCGATGCCGACGCCGGAGGAATGGGGCAGGGCGCCGGCTCCCAGGAGGGCCGCGTCCTTGGGAAACAAAACAGGACCATAGGCTCGCGTGAACACCGGCTTGCCCGCTTTGTTGGCCTCATCGAACGCCGCCTGATAATAATCCATCGGGAGAGCGCCATCGTAAAAAAGGATGTAATCGGCGCCGGCGGCAATCCAGGTTCTCACGAGCTGGCGCGTTTCCTCGGCCGATTTAGGAACTCGCGTGTGCGTCAGCGGGTTTTCAAAACCTGTCGAAACCAGGGCATTCGGATTGACGCTCAATCGGGAGACGCCGGTAAAGGCCCGCGGACCTTTTGCCTTGCCATGGATAACAGCGTCGCGATAGGGCACCGCGGTTTCACCGGTCGTGCCCACGTCGACCGTCGAGGTGACGCCATGGTTGAGCATGGCCTCGCCAAAATACCAACTGTAGGAGTTCTGCGAGTCGAAGAGTCCCGGAAGAACGTACTTTCCCTCCGCCTTGATGATCCATGCGTTCGCGGGATACGGCACTTGCCCCTTGCGCGAAACACTGGTGATCCGGTTCCCCTGGATCACAACTTCGGAATCTCGAACCGGCGTCCCGCCGTTGCCGTCAATCAGCGTGCCGCCTTCTATTACCAGTGCGGGCGCCAGCCCGGGAGCCTGCTGCGATTGCGCGGATGGCGGCCCGGCCAAGAGCCCCAAAACCAGAAATAGAGCAATGTGGGCACAGGCATTACAGGTCGATTTCCTCACAGCTTCCTCCAAGGTGATTGAGTGTACAACATCGAGTGGATAGAACGAGCGCGACGAAAGGTGCCCGGTTTTCGGACGCCGTTCTACGGAAAAATGGCCGCGATAATGGGCATTATCGGTAGGGAGCAGATCCACTCTCTTTGAGCTTCGTTAGGGCACCAGCGGTGTGCCGCCGGGATCAGCGGTAGGTGATTTTTCTCCGGTAAATGAACTGGATGGCTGCCGGGCCAGTCTGAGGCTGGATGTACACTTTCTTTTCTGTCCAGTTACCCTGATCATCCCAGACCGTAGCAACAGAGCGTTCGCCCGCCAGCGGTTGGATTGCGCCGACGACCCGGTAGAGATCCGGCGCATCCTTTTGCTCTGGATGATCCGGCAGCCGGTACCGGATGGAGGCGATAGACCCGTCTTTTTCCATGAGAGTGATTCGCTGAAGAACGGTCTTTCCGCCGGACGCAAAGAACGTTTGCTCGCGGCTGTGATCTTCGTACCGGGTGCGGATCGCACCCGGAATCGGGCAGTCATCGCAGCCGGTCGGTACGGCGTATGGGTCGGTCGATTGTTCGATGACACGATTTTGGTTGTCGTACTTCCAACGGACGTGATATCCCTCCTCACCCCACAATTCCATCACGTTGCCGTCCCCGTCCAATCGCAACTTGGTTGAAATTCTAGTTCCCTTTTGTGGGATCACGATCCGTCGCTCAACCATTGCTGGCTTGCCGCTGTATAAGAACTCCTCACTAAATACGAGTGCGTCCTTTTCTCCCTGGCGAATCTCGCGCCGCACGAGCTGGCGGGATGAATCGTATTCGGAAACGTAATGATTCTGGAGCTTTTCACCACGCCCGCGCTTTTGATCTAAAAGCTGGCCGGAAACGCCATACTCATAGATTTGCCAAAACTCCTCACCTATTTGTTTCCCATCTCTGTTGAATGTCCGGCCTTTTGTGCTCGTCAGTAAACCGTTGTGATACGTATTCGCCGAACGATCCACGTTGCCTTGGCGATTGACCTCTTCTTCAATCACACGGTTATCGGCGTTGTATTTAGTCAAGCGGGAACTGACCAAAACTTCTGTGCTCTCTCCGGATGGACTGCGCCGTATTTGTACTTGCTGCCACAACATGCTTTCGACTCTTCCGTTCAGAACCGCTAAGGGATTCTCAATCTCGTTCTGCTCACTGACGAGTGTCAACAGCGATATGATCTCGGGTTTCGGTTCTGCGCCAGCGTAAAGGGCTGGCGCCCAGCGGAGCGCGGCAGACACCAACAGCAAGTAGCGCATCTTTTCAAATCCTACCATCACCACTTCCGGTCGAGCCCCAATCCGAATTGACGTAGCGATCCGCATATAGACTGGCCTAAAAGGATCGCCTAGGTGTGGCGCACCCCGAGCTCGCCGACAGGATCCGGGTCTTGCAAGCAGTGTCGAGATCGCGAGGTCACTCGTAGTGCAACGCCTGGATGGGGTCCATGTAGGCGGCTTTGCGGGCTGGATAATAGCCGAACGACACGCCGACCAGTGCCGAGAAGACGAACGCGAGAAGTATCGAACCGGGACTGACTACGGTTGACCAATCGGCAAAGTACGAAATGAGCGCGCTGGCGGAAAGGCCCACAACGATTCCGACGACACCACCGGCCACCGACAAAGTCATGGCTTCCACCAGAAATTGCGCCAGAATGTCCTTGGTTTTGGCACCGACGGCCTGCCGCAGTCCGATCTCCTTCGTGCGTTCCGTGACGGACACCAGCATGATATTCATGATGCCGATCCCGCCGACCACCAGCGACACGGAGGCGATCGCCGCGAGCAGCAGCGACATGACGCTAGCCGAGGTTTCCTGAGCTTTGAACACTTCGGTCATATCGCGAATGCTGAAGTCGTCGTCCTGGGAGGGCTGAATGTGATGACGCTGCCGCAGCAGAGCTGTCATTTGATTTTGTGCGTCAGCCGTCATGCCCTCGCGCGCCTGGACGATGATCTGGCCCACGCTGGCCGCATTGGCCTGACTCGATCCGAGGACTTTTTTCTTGGCTGAACTGATGGGTAGCAGGATCACGTCGTCCTGATCCTGGCCGGTGGGCGACTGGCCTTTAGCGACCAACGTCCCGGCTATCGCAAACGGCACTTTCTTGATGCGGATCACTTTGCCGACGGGGTCGTCGCCGTTGAACAAGTTGTCGACCACAGTTTTGCCCAGCAGGGCGACTTTTGCGGCCGCGTCGACATCGGCGGTGGTGAACGGCCGGCCTTCTTGGATCTGAAGATCGCGAATGCTCAGATAGTCCGGTGTCGTGCCGAGGATCTGCGTGCCCCAATTGTCGTTGCCGTAGACCACTTGCGCGCCGCCGCGGACGGTGGGAGTGGCCGCTTGCACGCCGGGACAATCGCGGACCAGCGCCCGGGCGTCATCCTCAGTGAGGGTTTGCGCATTGCCCGTGCCCACGCGCACGCCGGAGCTGGTAATGCTGCCGGAGAGAACGATGATCACGTTGCTGCCGATAGAGGCGATCTGCTGCTGAATGCGCACTTGCGCTCCGGCGCCGACCGCGACCATGGCGATCACGGCCGCCACGCCAATAATAATCCCCAGCATGGTCAACGCCGACCGCAGCTTATTGATGAGGAGAGCGCCGAACGCGATCTTCATGCTGGCGAGAAGTTTCTTCGCGAGGCTTTTCTTCATGATGCAATGGCCTCCTCATGCAGCACGCGCTCGGCGTTGCGGCGGTCGCGGACGGGTTGATCGCTGACAATGCGTCCATCCTTGAAAGTAATGATGCGTTCGCCGAACAGCGCAATGTCGGGTTCGTGAGTCACCACGATGATGCTGATGCCCTGCTCGCGGTTCAGGCGCTGGAAGATGGACATGATCTCGACGCTGGTGCGGGAATCAAGCGCGCCGGTGGGCTCGTCGGCCAGGATGATTTGTGGGTCGTTAATCAGGCTGCGGGCGATCGCGACGCGCTGCTGCTGGCCGCCGGAGAGCTGGTTAGGGCGATGCTGGGCGCGGCCGGCGAGGCCCACGATGCGCAATGCGTTGAGTGCGCGCTCGTGACCTGTATCCACACCCTCCGCGCTATAGAGCAGAGGCAGTTCGACGTTTTCGAGCGCCGTGGTGCGGGCCAGCAGATTGAATTGTTGGAAGACGAAGCCGATCTTGCGATTGCGGATTTCAGCGAGCTGGTCGCGATTGAGGCCGCCCACGTTCTCGCCATCGAGCGAGTAGGTGCCGGACGTGGGACGGTCCAGGCAACCGAGGATATTCATAAAAGTCGATTTCCCGGATCCCGAAGGGCCCATGATGGTGACAAAGCTGCTCCGATCGATGGTGGTGGAGACGTCGTCGAGCGCGTGGACGGCCACTTCGCCCAGCGTGTAGATTTTGGTCAGGTTCTCGATGCGAATGAAGTCGGACACGGCGCCTCTCCTTAGAAGCCGAACCGGCGCGTAGCGGGATTGGCCTGGGTCGCGGCAGAGGCGGTCTTGGCTGAGGACGCCGTACCGGTCACCACTAACTGCCCTTCGTCCGGGCCGCTGAGAACTTCCGTGTAGTTGCCGTCGCTAAGGCCCAATTTTACAGGCACGCGTTTGAGCTGGCCTTGATCGAGCACGTAAACGCTCTGCTGTGCCCCAGCGCCGGGAGTTCGCCCGCCTGATTTGGCCTGGCCTTTCGCGCCGCTTGGCGCGGGGGCTACCATTGCCGGATGGAAGCGCAGGGCCGACACGGGCAACCGCAATGCATTCGGAGATGCTCCGGTGATGATTCTGACGTTAGCCGTCATACCCGGGAAAAGCTTCAACTCGGCGTTGGACACGTCGACGACTACGTCATAAGTGATGACATTTTGTACATTGATCGGCGCCTGGCGGATTTGGGCCACGCTCCCCGGAAAGACCAGTCCCGGGTACGCGTCGACCATGAAGTTAGCCTGCTGGCCCACTCGAATTGGCCCGACGTCGGACTCATCCACGTTGGTATCCACCTGCATTTTTGTCAAATCCTGCGCGATCAGAAAAATGGTGGGGGCTTGGAAGGACGCGGCGACGGTTTGGCCCACGTCCATATTGCGGGAGACGACCGTTCCGTCTACGGGCGCGATAATCTGCGTGTGGTCCAGATCCAACTGGGCCTGCTGCAAGGCCGCAGTGTTCTGCCTCACCTGCGCTTGCGATGATTGCAGCTGCGCTTGTGCCACTTCTTTCTGAGCTTGGGCAGAGGCGACCGAATACTCTGCCGCGTTGACGGCGGCATCGGCGGCGTCGAGGCTGGCGACGGCTTGATCGTAAGTGGCCTGGTAGGTATCGGCGTCTTCCTGCGCAATGATGCCCTGCTTAACCAACTCGACCCTGCGCGCGTTCTTTGTCTTGGCGTCGGTCACTGCGCTTTGCGCGCGTACGACGTTGGCCTTCTGGTTGGCAACGTTTGCCTGGGCGTTGGCAATGTCTGAATCGGCTTTCGCCAAGGTGGCCCTAGCGGTCGCCACGGCCAATCTGGCGCTTTCCAGATTGGCTTTGGCTTGATCCACTTTTGCCTGAAAGATCGCTGGATCAATGCGGGCCACCAATTGGCCCTTTCTCACCTTGGTGTTGAAGTCGGCGTAGAGGGCGATGATGTTCCCGGAGACCTGGCTCCCCACCTGAACGGTTGTGACCGCGTTAGTATTGCCGGTGGTGGTAATAGCAGCCTGAATGTCGCCCCGATCAATCGCCGTCGTCACATACACCGGTTTTGCGGATCCCCGGAAATAATAGACTCCTGCAAGCGCGATAAGCGCCGCCAGACTGGCTGTCAGCCACCACTTTGCTTTGCTCGGATGCGCCAAAACCCGCGTAGCAGGGAGGGGCTGCGACTCGATTTTGGGTGCGACCGGTTGGTTCGGTCGTTTACCGTCAATGACTTCGGGAATAAGGAGCTCGGTGGGCATGTGCCATCCTTATTGATTTGTAGGCAATCGGGTAACCGAATTCGCGCCGAACCGTACGACGAGCGGAAGGGGCGGCAGGCTTCCTGAAGACGCAGTGAACGACAGTTAGCGGGGCTTGGGTTTTCCCTGCCCCGTGCTCGAAGCGATCAGGAGTGCGCCCGCAAGCCACGCCACGGCGGTTCTCCGCATCACCCAGCGCTAGCGCACGCGATGCACGGCCTGCAGATCCAACTGCTCCTCGGTCTTAATCGGCACGAAGCGCATTGTCGGCCGCTGCACGGCTGCGGCGATGGCTTCTGCATCGATGTAGTCGCTCTTGTTCGTCTTTATATATGGCTTGACGTACTGGGCCGGCATCAGACGTACCTCGTGACCTTGCGCTCGCAGGGCCCGCCCGAGAAAATGGGCTCCGCTGCAAGCTTCCATCCCGATCACCGGGACGCGTACGTTGGCCGTATATGCCAGTATCTGCGTTCGCGAACACCTCTTGCGAACGACGATCTTTCCGTTCGAATCGAGGCCGACCAGATGGCACACGGTCTTGCACCGCCGGTGAGAGAAAACTGGGGGAAAAGCTGTGCCTTTGCCACCCCGATCTGTGCGGTGGCGCTGGAGTTGCGCCTCTGCCTGGCGAATATCGGGCCGGCGCCGCACCAGATCGGAGGGCAGCCCAGCGGGAATATGCTCAGGGATTGGGGGCAGGTCGCCCGCCGGCGACAATCGGTCCAAGAGGTCTCTCGTCTGCCGGGCGAGAAGCACGCTTAGCGCGTAGATGGATTGGCGTGCACCCGTTTCAAGGACCGGAACTTGTGATTCGGTCGTTGCCAGGGCGCTTTCCGCGCTCGCCATCTCGAGACCACTGTCGAACCCCACTTCATAGAGTTTACGGGTTACTTCGAGCGTCTGCTGCTGAACCTTCAAACTATTGTGCGCAATGATGATTTCCTGCTGGTAATCGCGAAGCTGGACGTAGTCCACCGCGACTTCGGCGGCAATGCTTACATGAACGTCCCTTATATTCTCGATGGCTGCTTGGACGGCCGCATCTGCCGACTCCACGTTCCGGCGTACACCCCCGAAGAGATCCAACTCCCATGCTGCGTCCAGACCGGTTTGGAACAGATTACGGGATCCCAATCGTGCCACCGACAAAAGGCAGACGAAAAAAAGCTAGTCACCAACAAAAGACCGAATCCGATTTGCTGGCAGCGCGTGGACTCATGGTGCCGCTGGCCGGACCGGCCGCAACACTCATGAGGCAGCTCTCGGACTACTGCCGATGAGGTTCGAAAAAGAAAAGCGCTGGTTGCTCAAGACCTAATGCCGCCAGTCATAGTCGCGCCATTCCGTAGCCATGTTGTCGTCCGTGACGATGCGCATGCCATGCGTGCGGCGGAGCACGTTCTCGCGAGTCTCCATTCCGCGAACCTGGTAGATGTCTCCCGGTAGCGTGTCGGCGATTTGCAGACCTCGCGTAAGAAGGTCGCGATCTGCCGGCCGGGTCAGATCGAAGATCGGCTTGCCCTCCAGGCGGTAGTTCGCCAACGTGTTCCGCCATCGCTCCTTATCGATCCGAATGGGACTGTCGCTCACCGCCATAAAGATGTTAAAGCGATACGCGTATGGGAAAACGATAGCCCCAGTGTGCTGCGCCTCTGGTGAGAAGGTCGTGTTGTAGTACAGGATTCCGCCGGGTTTCAGCATGCCCCGCGCGAGTTGGAGGAATTCCACCGAAAGCAGGTTGGTCGCTTGCGCGCGCCAGTGATAAATGGTGTCCATGACGATCATGTCGAACTTCCGATCGTGGTTGCGCACCATCCAGCGGCGCCCGTCATCGATCACCAGTTCAACCTTGGGATTGGTCAAGAAGGGGGACACCGCCGGATGACGCCTGGCTACCTGAATATATCCGGGGTTAATCTCGACGATGACTTGCCGGCGGACTTGCGGGTGGTTGGAGATGATCTCGGACCATGCGCCACCGGACATGCCCACCTCCAGCACTTCCTCAGGATCAGGATGCAGCAGGCTAAGAGCAAGTGGCTCGATCAGGTTTTCGGCCTCGTGGATGTCGGTGATGACCCAGCCATCGAAGACGCCGCCGCCGAAGATGGCGGCGTCTTGGTCCACGGTGACTACCCCGCTGCGTGTCTCGACGACATCGGTCAATTGAGTGCCCGGCTGCCCCCACTCGTTCTGCGATTGCATCTGCCCATAGACGGTGGCGAATAATGGGCCGCAAGACAAAAGCACAATAGTGACCGCCACAGCCGCGATGGCCGTGGCCCATATTCTCTGCTTGACCTCGCGAACCGTAGCCCCTACGAGCACGAACGCAAGAGCCACGCCGGACAGCGCGAGAAATACGGAGATCCAACGCAAAGACCAGACGTCCATCAGAACGAAGCCGACTCCCCAGGCTCCGGCTGCGGAGCCAATGATGTTACTCAAGTAGATGTAGCTGAGCCCAGCTCCGGCGCGGACATCGGGACGAATCGAGACATGACACATCAGCGGGAAAGTGGCTCCCAGCATGCCTGCCGTGACCGTTATTAGGGGAAGAGTCCAGAGATAGCTGATGTGCTGGACCGCTAGAGCAACAACGGGCACTACAGCGAATCCCAGTATGCTGGCCAGTAGTACAAGCAGCGAGATGGATCTCACCAGCGATGTCATGTCGCAGGATGACCGGACGCACAAGCGCTGGCCCAGCAGAGAGCCCAAGGCAACGCCGGCCAAAAATGCGCCGAGGACGTAGGCGAAGCACTGCGCAGGTCCCCCGCTCGCGAACGAATAGAGCCGGTACCAAACGATTTCGTAGCACAGCGAGAGGAATCCCGAGAGGGCGGCGAGCACGAGCACCTTCGGGAACGGGAGCAGAGGAGTGAAATTTCCCAGGGAGTCAGGTGCAGGCTGCGGTGGGGAGACGTACGAGATAGGGCGGTCTCGCCACCGATAGTGCAGCACGAGCACAGACCCACCGACCAGCCCGCTGAGCATCGCAGAGACACTTACCGAGCCTGACATCCCGAGATACGGCATCGTCGCCCAAGCGGCTACGAAACACGCGGTGGCCGAGCCCAGCGTATTCACGAAGTAGAGTATCCCGACGGATCGTCCGACGTTACTGGAGAGCCTCACCAAATCCGCTACCAGCAGGGGAAGAGTGGCTCCCATCAGAACCGTGGGGACCAGCACGAGGGAGAAGGACCACAGTGCCGTTTCGAGAGGCGGCGCGCCGGCCGAAAACCGGGCCACGGCATGAAACAGCGGTAGCGACGCCAACCCATAAGCTGCAATGGCTAACTCCAGAGCACCAAACAGCAGAGGCAGAGGCGCGGAGGAAGATCGCGAAATGCGCCCTCCGGCCAGGCTGCCCAATCCCAAGCCCAACATGAACGCGCTGACGACGATGGTCACCGACTCGACATTGACTCCGTATATGGCGAACAGGGCCCGCTGCCAGACGATCTGGTAAATTAGAGCGGGAAAACCGGAGAGGAAGAATAAGAAGTAAAACCACCTGAAGGATTTCTGCATGTCGCACCAGAAATCGTATTACAGATGGCCGTTGGCCGCCACGCTGGGCTTTCTCCTTCTCGCGGATTGCGTTCCGCAAGGCCGTCGAGTGCCGAGCAGCGCGCCGCTGTGGCCCGGCTCGAAATACACCGAGGCCGATCGCACCCGAGCCATGTTGCGGGCGCTCGATTACATAGACCGTTCAGCCCGCGTACCGAAGAACTTCGCCGCTCAAGCCAGCGACTATACGTACTGCTTCTATTCCATTGCGGCCACGGCTCGCGATCCGGAATTGCGAGCGGCGGCGGCGCGACTAGCGCCCATTTATGCAAAACGATGGGCCGAAACGGCCGCGACAGTACCACCCAATGCTACCAGCGACGACGTTGCGGACATGATCTTCGGTTGGCTGCCTGCTTCACTGCTCGGCGAGAGCGACGCGCGGATCAAGCCGGAGTTGGCGCGCGCGGCGGCGCGCTTCACCGCGATCGACTTTCTGCTGTTCGATCCGACCAAGGAACCGCCGCCGTCCAATATTCCCGAGGACTGCCACTACGATTCGGCGAACAATCCACGCGGTGCGACGATCTGCCGCAAGTGCGGCCGACCTCTCAAGATGAGGTCAAAATACGACGTCTGGACAGATGCGCTGATCGCAACGTACACAGGCGACCGTTACGGGATTCACCTCGGCGCGTCGTATCGGGATGTCCTGCAATGGATGCCGGCCATGCGGCCGTATCCGAAGCCAAGTGAGAACAACTCCGAAACCTTCAAGTACACGCTTTATGCCCTCACGCACGTGGTCTATACGCTCAACGATTACGGTAACTATTTGTTGCCGCGCGACCTGCTGCCGCAGGAGTTTGCGTATCTCAGAGAAAATCTGGGAGAAGCCATCGCGCTTCACGATCCGGAAACAATGGGCGAGTTTCTCGATACGCTGAAGAGCTTTGGCCTAAATGAGTCGGATGAAATCATTCGCACGGGGATGACTTATCTGCTCGATACTCAGCGGGCGGACGGGACCTGGAGCGATCCCGAAGAAAAGGATCCATATGCTCTCTATCATTCTGCTTGGACCGCTATCGACGGCTTGAAGGACGTCGAGTGGCGGGGTGAAGGGCTCAGCTTCCCCGAGCTTCGGCCCCTGCTCGACAGCATGCGACTGCCGGCTCGTGAACGACCAAAATAGACCCTAAAATAAGGCTCTCCCCGACGATTTACGATTACCAAAATTCACTCGACGCGGATTAGGTCGCCGACTTCCCCACTCCACTCGCGAACGGCAAGAAGCAGATCGCGCCTTCTATCTGGACCCGGCTAACTGCCCTTAGTCGAAACTACTTCGCCGGAGGCGTGGGGCCGTCTGGTGTCTTCTTCTTCTTTTTCTTCTTCTTTGCCTGGTTGCTGCCCGAGCCCGCGTCCTGAGCGAAGCTGGCGGTTACCACGGCTCCCATCAGGAATGTCAGGGCGAGTGCGAAAATACCGAATCGCTTCATGCAAGAGCTCCTTTCGCTCAAGTATATCCGAGAGGCCGCTGCTAGCGGCAAGAAAGATCAGATCACCACTTAATCGGCGGACCAGCTTCTAAACTGCTTGACCGCAAAATCGGCTCTCCGGACACCCGCTCGCCCCTTTCCATTCACCACGACAAACACGGAAAACTTCTTGTGTGCGTCGCATCCGATAAACTGTTCCATACTGCTGCAGCACCTTTCCTTCAAGGGTTTCGCTGAAGTCTACGTGAAACCGCGCTGCAGCGCTTTTATAGCATCATTATCGGAAGGAAAACTATAGGAAATTACGGGCGACAAGCCGACTTCCCAATACTGATCTGGCCAATATTCCGGATGCCCGACTTCCATTCACTATCCGACTAACCCTCTAGAAGTGGCCTGTTGTCAGAAATTTCTGCTGCAACCGGCGCGTGACGTTATTTGCCGGTGGGTGCCGCTTTTACGGGATGGCCTTATTCGTCAAGTAGCTACAATGCGTCCGATCACTGTGGATGTCCTAAAAATCCCACGTATTCCTCAAAAACCTCTTGACGAGTTCTATATTTGGAATATTATAGAACTATGGAACCGTCACGATTGAGGCTTGCGCCTGACACCGACCGGACGGCCGCATATGCGGATATGTTTTCCGCTCTCGGGGCGGAACCACGGTTGCGGATTTTGCGACTACTCCTGGCAGCACACCCCGAGGGGATGGTGGTCGGCGAGATTCAGAACGAACTCGGTATTACAGCGTCCACCTTGTCGCATCATTTGGAAAAGCTCAAGAATGAGGGTCTGCTAGCAGTGCGCCGTGAGAGCACGTTTCTGCGCTACAGCGCCAACACGACAGTACTGGAGGAGTTGCTCGGGTTCCTTTACGCCGAGTGCTGTACTCGAAACAAGGCGATCAAACCTACTAAGATCACTCAACTCTGCAAGTAGGAGAAGACATGCCCAGCAAGCTGAGGGTCTTGTTTCTTCGTAACTGCATTCGCCGAGGTGTCCGCTTATGAGTGAAGACCAAGGGAGGCTTCCCGATGGGCCGCAAAGAAAGTCTTCGCTTCTGAACATGATCATGTGGGTCGGCATTGGACTGATACTGATTCTCATCGCTGCCTGGACGGTGTGGGCTGGGCACCAACCTGACCTTCACTCAATCTGGGCGCCAGACTAACGACCTTCAAAGCAAGAGCGGTCAATTTCAGTAGGAGAAAACATGGCGATCAAACCAAGAGTCTTATTTCTTTGCACCGAAAATTCCTGCCGAACCCAGATGGCAGAGGCGTTTCTTCGGGAACTGACGGTCGATGAATTCGAGATCGTCAGTGCGGGGGCGGAAGCCGGCCACTTGGACCCGGACGCGGTTGCGGCGATGCGGGAGGTCGGCATAGACATCTCCTCGGCACAGACCAAGACGGTTGATCCGTACCTCCGTGATCGATTTCATTACGTCATCACGCTATGCGATCGACAGACGGAACGGTCGTGCCCTGTATTCCCTGGCGCGATCTGGCGCCAGACATGGGAGCTTGAGAGCCCGTCCGCGCTGGAGGCCGATGGCCTCAGCCACGCGATGGCGGTGCGTTATGCGCGTGACAGAATTCGCCGGCACGTGACTGAGTTTGTCGAGAAACATCATCACCCCAAGCAGTGAAAGGACTAATAGGCATGGAAGTGAAAGCAAAAGTGCGAGAGAAATACGGCGAGGCGGCACTTCGCGTCAAGACCGGCGGAAGCTCCTGTTGCGGAGCAAGCGCAGCTCTCGACGGCTGTTGCGTCGATCCGATCACATCTAATCTGTACGATGCCGGCCAGACTGGGCAAGTCCCCGTAGAAGCCGTGCTCGCTTCGCTAGGTTGCGGCAACCCAACTGCACTCGCTAATCTCAACCCTGGCGAAATTGTCCTCGATTTGGGCTCCGGCGGCGGCATTGACGTGCTGCTTTCCGCCAAGCGCGTAGGACCGACCGGCAAAGCGTACGGTCTCGACATGACCGACGAAATGCTGGCCCTCGCACGGGAGAATCAGCGCAAATCTGGAGTGCACAACGTCGAATTCTTGAAAGGCGAAATTGAAAGCATTCCGCTTCCAGACAATTCCGTCGACGTGATCATCTCAAATTGCGTGATCAACCTTTCCTCCGACAAGGACAAAGTGCTCCGCGAGGCGTTTCGCGTGCTCAAGCCAGGCGGGAGATTTGCGGTTTCCGATGTCGTTGTCCTCGGCGATGTGCCCGAGCAGGTTCGGCGCAGTATGGAACTGTGGGTCGGATGCATTGCGGGAGCGCTTCGCGATTACGACTATGTCGCCAAGCTCGCCAAGGCGGGCTTTGATTCGATCGACATCGAACCTACCCGCGTCTACAGCATCGAAGACGCCCGGCAGTTTTTGGCCGGCGAAGGCATCGACGTGGATGCGATTAGTAAGGAAGTTGATGGAAAATTCATGAGCGCCTTTATACGCGGTGAGAAACCTTCCTCAACCAAAAACTCGCGAGAGTCGTGCTGCGGTCCGACCTGCTGCGGCTAGAGCCGCCCCAAAGGAAACGACCAAAACATGATTCTTGTTGGAATTAACGGATTTGGGCGCATGGGCCGGCTTGCTTTCCGTGCCGCGTGGGATTGTCCTGACATCGCGGTGGTGCATATCAATGAAGTCAAGGGAGGAGCAGCTACCGCCGCGCATCTGCTCGAATTCGACAGCGTTCACGGGCGTTGGTCGAGGTCGATAAAGGCCGAGCCGGATGGACTAACCGTTGAGGGGCGTCCGATCAAGTTCACGGCTGAATCCAAGCCGAACGAGGTCCCGTGGGAAGCCAGCAATGTCGATATTGTGCTGGAGTGTTCTGGGAAACTGCTGACGCCTGAAGCCTTGCAACCCTACTTCGAGCGCCGGGTGCGCAAGGTAATCGTCGCGGCACCGGTCAAGCATCAGGGCGCACTGAACATCGTTATGGGCGTGAATGACGGGCTTTATTCACCCGCTGCGCACCACATTGTCACCGCCGCCTCATGCACAACGAACTGTCTGGCTCCCGTGGTGAAGGTGATTCACGAAGGAATCGGAATTCGACACGGCGTAATCACCACCATACACAACGTGACGAACACTCAGGTGATCGTCGATTTGCCTCACAAAGACTTGCGGCGCGCTCGATCCGCCCTGCTGTCCCTCATTCCGACCACGACCGGTTCTGCAACCGCCATTGGACTGATCTATCCGGAGTTGCAAGGCAAGCTAAACGGCGTCGCTATCCGGGTGCCGCTGCTAAATGCTTCGCTGACAGATTGTGTGTTCGAGGTGGCAAGGCCCACGAGTATCGCCGAAGTGAATCAGCTCTTCAAACAGGCCGCCGAAACAACGCTCCATGGAATTCTCGCATATGAGGAGCGGCCCCTGGTCTCGATCGACTTCCTGAACGACCCCCACTCGGCGATTGTCGATGCGCTCTCCACCATGGTCATCGACGGGACTCAAGTGAAGATCCTTGCTTGGTACGACAACGAATGGGGGTACGTGAATCGAATGATCGAACTCGCTCGCAAAGTTGCGGCGCAGCTACCGGATCGCCCGACCGCATCGTGATCTACCTTATCCCATGAACAGCATTCGCAGCTACGTCCTGGTAACGGGAGCCTATTGGGGGTTCACAATCACCGACGGCGCGCTGCGGATGCTTGTGGTCCTGCACTTTTACAAGCTCGGCTATGACAGCATTTCGATCGCATTCCTGTTCCTGTTCTACGAGTTCTTCGGGATCGTAACGAATCTCTTTGGTGGATGGATTGCCTCACGGTCGGGGGTCAAGGTCACGCTGTACGGCGGACTCGTTTTGCAGATCTTTGCCCTTCTCATGCTTGCGCTTCTAAATCAGCATTGGTCCCCCTTCGTTTCGGTGGCCTACGTGATGGTGGCACAAGCTCTGTCCGGCATCGCGAAAGATTTGACGAAGATGAGCGCCAAGAGCGCCATCAAAGTCATCGTCCCTGGCAGTACGGACGGCGCACTGTTCAAATGGGTCGCGCGCTTGACCGGTTCCAAGAACGCCCTCAAAGGCGTGGGCTTTTTCGTCGGCGGCGCGTTGCTCGCGGCATTCGGGTTCGTCGGCGCATTGGTGGGAATGGCTGGAGCGCTCGTCGTGGTGCTCCTCGCTACGGTCGCTTCCCTGTCGGGTGACCTGGGACGTTCAAAGAAGAAGGTCAAATTCACCTCGCTCCTATCGAAGAGTGCCGAGATCAATTGGCTTTCCGCGGCGCGCCTCTTTCTGTTTGCGGCCCGAGATGTATGGTTTGTCGTTGGTCTACCGGTGTTCCTGAGTCAACTTGGGTGGTCCTTCTCTGCTGTTGGAGCGTTCCTGGCAGTTTGGGTGATTGGCTACGGTTTCATCCAGGCGTGCGTTCCGGAAATCTTGCACGCACTCGGAAGGCGCGATAGCATCGACGGGACTGCCGCGCGTCAATGGGCGTTCGTGCTTCTTCTTGTCCCGCTCGGACTTGTCGGAGCTTTGCGGCTCGGTGTAGACCCAGGGCTCGCGCTCATGGTGGGTCTTGCAATCTTCGCGGTGGTTTTTGCGATCAACTCGGCAGTCCATTCCTATCTGGTGCTGGCCTATACGGACGAGGATAGCGTGGCTCTAAATGTCGGCTTCTATTACATGGCGAATGCCGGAGGTCGACTGCTTGGTACCTTGCTCTCCGGCCTTGTTTTCCAGTTCGCGGGATTCCAGGGTTGCTTGTGGGGATCAGCGGCGCTTGTGCTGACGGCTGCGGTCTTGTCACTGAGCCTTCCGCGCGGCCACGCCGTCTCACTAGCCACCGTCGATGTGGGAGGGGCCGAATGAGCCCCAAGGCGGAGAAACTTTTTGGCTCAGCACGGCCAAAAGCCGAAGAGAAGCGGATCGGTTTCTTCGAGCGTTATCTATCCGTCTGGGTCGCACTTTGCATGGCGGCGGGAATCCTGCTCGGCAAACTCGTACCCTCGCTTACCCACACCTTACGCGGAATCGAACTCGGCAAAGGCAGCCAGGTGAATCTGCCAATCGCCATCCTCATCTGGCTCATGATTACGCCGATGATGATGAAAGTCGACTTCACCTCGATCCGAAATGTGGGGCGGAAGCCCATCGGGCTACTCGTAACTCTGCTCATCAACTGGATCGTGAAGCCGCTCTCGATGGCGCTTCTGGCCACGTTCTTCTTCCGATTTGTCTTCGCCAAGTTGCTCACGGGCGCGGAAGCCGATCAGTACATCGCTGGCTGCATCATTTTGGCCGCAGCGCCATGCACGGCAATGGTTTTTGTCTGGAGCCACCTGACCGGTGGAGATCCCGCGTACACGTTAGTGCAGGTCTCGGTCAACGACCTGATCATGCTATTTCTCTTCGTGCCAATCGTTCAATTTCTGGTAACGGGAACTTCGTCGCTAACCGTTCCGTTCGGAGTCCTCATTACGTCGGTTGTCGTCTTCATCGTGGTGCCGCTTTTGGCCGGCGCTATATTTCGTTTTTGGCTCGTGCGAAAGAGTGGCATCGAATGGTTCGAGAGAAAACTGCTACCACGGTTTGCCCCGGTCACCATATTTGCATTGCTTGCGATGCTGACTTTGATCTTCGCTTTTCAGGCCGACAACATCACCAGCCGGTTCTTCAATGTAGTGCTGATAGCAATCCCGATCACATTGCAGGTTTACTTCAACTCTTCCTTGACGTACATGCTTATGCGATTGCTCAAAGTCGAATATGGGATCGCAGCTCCGGGTGCATTGATAGGCGCCAGTAACTTTTTCGAGCTTGCAGTTGCGACCGCGATCGCGCTCTTTGGCCCCGAATCAGGAGCAGCGCTCGCTACCGTGGTGGGGGTTTTGGTTGAGGTTCCAGTCATGCTATCGGTCTGCGCCGCCTGCAACCGCACGCGTCACTGGTTTCCCCTGCCGAATGCCTGAGCGCGGCCAGTCCGAGGAGGGGGAAGCGTTGCCTGACAAAAAACGAGTGCTGGTTCTCTGCACTGGAAATTCGGCGCGAAGCCAGATGGCGGAAGGTTTGCTTCGCCACGAACTCGGAGATCCCTACGAGGTCTTCAGCGCCGGCACGAACCCGAAGCCGGTACGCCCGGAAGCCATCGCGGTGATGCGGGAGCTTGGCATTGATATTTCCAGGCAGCGATCCAAGCACGTCGACGAGTTCATCGGTCAGCATTTCGATTACGTCCTTACGGTTTGCGACAGCGCCAAAGAAAGCTGCCCGATTTTTCCAGACAAAACGGTCACGTTCCATCATGGCTTTGAAGATCCGGGGGCCTTTCAAGGCTCCGAGGAAGAGCGGCTCGCCCTATTTCGTCGGGTCCGGGACGAGATTAGGCACTACCTTCGGGAGTTTTCCCGCGAAGTAGCTTGCCGACCGTTTCGTGGGCGATTGGCTGATGATTAACGGCGTATCAGGTAAGTATCTGGTTCCCATCGCGGTCCGAAAGTCCGTGATCGGGGGCGATGCCGCCGGCCGGAACGACGCAGTGGACATGAGGGTGGGCCGCTTCATCTCTTTTCGAGTTTTCGGGATCTCTTGATCTCATCGGGTCTCGACACCGTCATCGAGTCCAGCGGATTGGCGGTGGCTTTGAGATGACGTTGCGACAGATGGAGATAAACGGCCGTCTGCTCCAGCTTCGCGTGTCCGAGCAGCATCTGGATGGTTCGCAGATCGGCGCCGGCTTCGAGCATGTGGGTTGCGTAGGAATGCCGGACAATGTGAGGCGAGACGCGCTTCTTGATCCCGGTCTTCTGCGCAGCTTTTCGGGCGGCAGACGCACACGGTGCTCGAAGCGATTGAGCGCGCCCGAAAAGCACAGGGTGGGCACAAAACTGGGCACACTCGCGAAAATGCCGATACAGGCAAGGCCGCGTAGTCGCCCGTCTCGTTATGAAACCGGGAAGGATAGTTGGTCGGGGCGAGTGGATTCGAACCACCGGCCTCCTGGTCCCGAACCAGGCGCTCTACCAGGCTGAGCCACGCCCCGAGTGAGAAATGCAGCGCGCCTTAAAGCGCCCAACACTGCAAGTATACCAGCTTCCCGCTGGGCCAAACTCTTCCGGAAATTTTGCTTCTCAAGCTTCCTTCCGTGCGGGTTCTTCGGCACCCTCGGGCGGCTTCGGAGCCTCCTTGCGCGCCTTGTCGAACAGGACCCCGAGAGTCTTCTCCGTGCGGATTTGCCCCACGATACGGTTGAGCGTGCCATCCTTCTGGAGCTTGGCGCGTACCAGCGCCACGGCCTCGCGCTGCTGGCGCGCGATGCGCTGCACCTCGCGATCCACTTCGTCCTGCGTCGCGATGATGCTCTCCCGGTCGGCGATACGATCGAGAATCAGCGAGGCCCTGACATCGCGCGTGGCGCGATCCTTCTGCGCCTCGCGAATCTTCTGCCAATCGAGCTTCAACTGCCGCGGATCGACGCCCTGCGCCGCCAGTTGCCGCAATTGGCTCTCGAGGCCAATCTCGATCTGGCGATCAACGTAGGAGTCCGGTACCGGGAAAGGATGCTCGTCCACCAGCTTCTCAATGATTTGATGCTTGGTTTCCTCGCGCGCGTGATTTTCGCGTTCCGCGAGGATGGACTTGCGAATGGCTTCCTTCACTTCTTCGAGTGTCTGATAATCACCCAGGTCCTTCGCGAAATCGTCGTTCGCTTCGGGAAGTTCCTTGCGCCGAACCGCCTTCACGGTGGCCTTAAAGCGAACCGTGCGGCCGGCGAGCGCGGCGCGGTCGTAATCCGCCGGATACGTGACGTCAAACTCGCGCGATTCCTCCGGTGAAACGCCGCGCAAGTTTTCCGTGAACGCCGGGAGGGTCGCCTCGTCTCCGATCTTCAGCATCAGCTCGTCCTGTCGGACGTTCTCATCCACCCCGGAAACGCTTTCCAGCGAGATCACCGCGTAATCGCCATCGGCGATCGGGCGAGGCTCCTCGTTCACGTATTCCGCCTTCTTCTCACGAACTTCCTTCAGACGCGCCTCGACGTCGGCGTCGGTGACGACAGGCTCGGCATAGGTCACGGAAAGTCCCGTGTATTCGCCTAGATCGAACGAAGGCGCGACCTCGAACTCCGCTTTAAACCGAAGTGGCTCGCCGGCATGAAAATGGACGTCGGTGAAATTGGGCCGGCCGACCACCTGCAAATGGTCTTGTTCGGCAGCCGCCTGGAAGAAACGTGGCACCAGCTTTTCGAGCACGTCCTGCCGGACGTCGCTGGCAAAACGCGATTTGACCAGCGCCGCGGGAGCTTTCCCCGGCCGGAAGCCCGGCAGTTTCACCTTGCCCTGGATCGCCGCTACCGCGCGTTCCGTTTCCTGCTCGACCTCCGCGGCGGGAACGCTGATTTCGAGCGCATGTTTACAACCTTCTACTAAAGCCATTGTTTCTATATTAACCTCGGTGATGAAAACGGCGCGAATGGAATCTCCTTTCGCCCGTGGCAGAGGAGCTTCCCTCAGCCACCCTCACCAGTGGATATTAGCTCAGGTTAGCGCCGAATCGTGAGAAGGCGGCGTTACTAAGCCGCGGTCGCTGCGTCGGACTTAAGGTTTTCAATCTTCCGGTTTCTCGACATGTGCGTTCGACGGTCGCGAGCACAAAGATAGAGCAGAAACACACAGCATCGCAAATTTCTTACATTCGCGGAATTCGGAAGTAGAACAACGATCAATTGGAATGCAAGGCCGAAAGCAAACATGCTAGTCGCCTCGGCGTGTGCCTGCAAGGAAGGCCTCGTTTGCGGATACACTCTTGCCTCCGCGTACGCGTTTTCATTAGGGCAGAGTTTGTCGACAAATTTTTCCAGCAAGCTGACGACGAAACTGGAAGCCGGGTGGAGAACATGGCCAAATCCGATAGCCGATCAGTAGGAACAGAATAATATGGACGCCCGTAGGCGCGGCTGGGACGATCGATGAGAGGTAGAGGTATAGCCCGGCCCCAAAACAGCCAGGTAGCAAGCGAGCGTACCAATCAACCAGACATCAGGGAGGTTCAGGATGACGCTGATCAACTTCACTCATTGCGACACCTCGCCGGTCCGCGGTTGCGACGGCCAAAACTCGTAGTGACTGAAGAGCTTCAAAACCCGAATGTGCTAACCGCTTGATGTCACCTGTGAACATTGTATCGTCGTCAAAGGCGATTCGCGCCCACAATTGGAGAGGCCTGTGGTTCCGCCCGCCGTTCAGGCCTCGATTTCGCCATCCCATCGGCGACTGGCCTGCTGTGCTTGCACCAAGACAAAAGCAGCCACCCTTTCGAGTGGCTGCTTTTAACTCAGACTAATTGACCGTTTTTACCGTGCCGCGGCCGTTGCCATGGCGGCTTCCTTTAACGCCTTGGCCTTGTCCGTGGCTTCCCAGGTGAACGTATCTTCGGTACGGCCGAAATGGCCGTACGCCGCAGTCGCGCGATAAATCGGACGGCGCAGCTTCAGCGTGGTGATCATACCCTTGGGCGTCAGATCGAAGTTTGCGAGGACGATCTCGACCATGCGCTCTTCGGGCACCGTGCCCGTCCCAAACGCGTTCACCATAACCGACACCGGCTCCGCTACGCCGATCGCGTAGGCGAGCTGCACTTCGCAGCGCTCCGCGAGACCGGCGGCTACGATGTTTTTCGCAACATAGCGCGCCATATAGCAAGCCGAGCGATCCACCTTCGTCGGATCCTTGCCGGAAAAAGCCCCGCCGCCATGACGGCCCATGCCGCCGTACGTGTCGACGATGATCTTGCGGCCGGTGAGCCCGGTATCTCCATGGGGACCGCCGATCACGAAACGGCCAGTCGGGTTGATATGGTATTTCGTCTGCGAGTCGACCATGTTGCCGGGCACGATGGGGTCGATGATGTACTTCTTTACATCCGCCCGCAGCTGCTCGGTCGTAACGTCGTCGTCGTGTTGCGTCGAAAGCACCACGGCGTCAATGCGCTTGGGCCTGCCGTCCACATACTCCACGCTGACTTGGCTTTTAGCGTCGGGGCGCAGATAGGTAAGCTTGCCATCGCGACGCACGTCGCTCTGCTGGCGGACCAGCTTGTGCGCCATCATAATGGGCAACGGCATCAGTTCGGGGGTCTCATCGCAGGCGTAGCCGAACATCAGGCCCTGATCGCCCGCTCCGCCCGTATCCACACCCATGGCGATGTCGGGAGACTGGGATTGAATCGTATTGAGGATGCCGCAGGTCTTGGCATCGAAGCCCATTCTCGCGTCGGTGAATCCGATGTGCGCGATCACCTCGCGCGCCAGCTTCGGCACGTCGACATAAGTCGTCGTGGTGATTTCGCCCGCGACCACGCAGATGCCCGTGGTGACCAGCACCTCGCAGGCGACGCGTCCCATGGGGTCATCTGTGAGTACGGCGTCCAGGACCGCATCGGAAATCTGATCCGCCATCTTGTCCGGGTGGCCTTCAGACACCGATTCGGACGTGAAAATGTGCCTCATTCGATCTGCCATTTCAAATACTCCTCAGTGAGTATAACAATCCCGTTCCAGGGACGCTCTTAAGTTCGGTATCGCCCGTTAATACCTGTAGTGATCCGGTTTGTACGGTCCTTCTACCGAGACACCCAGATAGTCGGCTTGTTTCTTGCTGAGCGTCGTGAGCCGAACGCCTATTTTTTCCAGATGCAGGCGCGCAACTTCCTCATCCAGCTTCTTGGGCAACGTGTAAACGCCGGGCTGGTAGGTGTCACGATTCCTCCACAGGTCCAGCTGCGCCAGCGTCTGGTTGGAGAAACTGTTGCTCATGACGAAGCTCGGATGCCCAGTCGCGCAGCCCAAGTTCACCAAGCGTCCTTCGGCTAGCAGGAAGATGCTGGGGCCGCCCGAGAAGGTGTACATATCCACCTGCGGCTTGATATTCGTCTTCTTGACGCCTGGGGCGGTGTTGAGGCGGTCCACCTGAATTTCGTTATCGAAATGCCCGATGTTGCACACGATGGCTTGATCCTTCATGTGCTGGATATGCTCCAGCGTGATGACGTCCAGATTGCCGGTGCAGGTGACATAAATATCGCCGCGGCCGAGCGTCTCTTCCAGCGTCGTCACTTCGAAACCTTCCATGGCGGCCTGCAACGCGTTAATCGGATCGATTTCGGTAACCACCACGCGCGCGCCCATCCCGCGCAGCGAATGGGCCGAGCCCTTGCCGACGTCGCCGTAGCCGCACACCACCGCAACCTTGCCCGCGACCATCACGTCGGTGGCCCGCTTAATGCCGTCGGCGAGCGATTCGCGGCAGCCGTACAGATTATCGAACTTGGACTTCGTCACCGAATCGTTGACGTTGATCGCCGGCACCAGGAGCTTGCCCTGCTCCTGCATCTTATATAAGCGATGGACGCCCGTGGTGGTTTCCTCCGAAACGCCGCGCCATTCCTTGGCGACCTCGTGCCACCGCAGCGGGTTTTCAGAATAGACCTTTTTCAGCAGGTTCTTGATGACCTTTTCTTCGTGGCTCTCGGACGGCGTGTTGACCCAGTCGCTCCGGTCTTCGAGCTCATAGCCCTTGTGGATCAGCAGCGTCGCATCGCCGCCGTCATCCACGATCAACTGGGGACCTTTTCCGCCCGGATGAGACAGCGCCTGATCCGTGCACCACCAGTATTCCTCGAGCGATTCGCCCTTCCAGGCGAACACCGGAACACCGGCCGCCGCAATGGCAGCCGCCGCGTGATCCTGTGTCGAAAAAATATTGCAGCTCGCCCAGCGCACCGAGGCGCCCAGATCCACCAGCGTTTCGATGAGGACGGCGGTCTGAATCGTCATGTGCAGCGATCCGGTAATGCGCACACCCGCGAGCGGCTTCGTCGCCGCGTACTTCTTGCGGATCGACATCAAGCCGGGCATTTCAAATTCAGCGATGGAGATCTCTTTGCGGCCCCACTCGGCGAGGCTCATGTCGGCGACTTTGTAATCGAGAGCGGTGGTCCGAAGCGTTGTGCTCATATTGCCTTTCCTTTATCCATCGATGAATCTGGATATGTTGATATGATAGATGATCAGTTCCCGTGTCGTCAATACTTAGACATCTCCGGTTGCTCGCTGATCCCAGCCGCCTCCGCATCCTCCTGCTGCTGACGGCCGAAGAATTGTCTGTCGCCGAACTCCAGGACATTCTGGGCATGGGCCAGAGCCGCATTTCGACGCATCTTGCGCAGATGAAGCAGGGAGGCCTGCTCGAAGACAGGCGCGAGGGCAAGAGCATTTATTACCGATTGCGCGCAAGGCGCGGTGCTCAGGCGGAATCGTTCGCCCGGCTGCGGGCCGTGCTCGAGGATGCGGCCGCCGAGATCCCGGAAGCCGAGGACGACGCGCAGGCGCTCGCCCTGGTCATCGGCCGCCGCAAGGATAAGGTTCGCGCGTATTTTGACGAACTCGCCGGAAAGTTCGGCCGCCACTACGTGCCCGGCCGTTCCTGGAAGGGTTTGGCGGAAACGCTTCTGGCGCTCATGCCTCCGCTGGTCATCGCCGACCTAGGCGCGGGAGAAGGAACGTTTTCGCAGCTGCTTGCCCGGCGCGCTAAGAAAGTCATCGCCATCGATAATTCCGAGAAAATGGTCGAATACGGTACCGCTCTGGCCCGTAAACATGGCGTGAAGAACCTGGAATACCGGCTTGGAGATATCGAGAAAGTCCCGATTCGCAGCGGCACCGTCGGTCTGGCCTTTTTCAGCCAGGCGTTGCACCATGCCCCACACCCCGAGCGTGCCGTGGCGGAAGCGTACCGGATTCTGAAGCCGGGCGGCCGGATCGTGGTTCTCGACCTTTTGCGCCATGGTTATCAAGAGGCGAAAGAGCTTTACGCGGACGTCTGGCTCGGATTCACAGAGGCGGAAGTCTACAGATTTCTTACAGATGCAGGCTTTCGGCACGTGGAAACGTCTATCGTTCATCGTGAAGAGGAGTCGCCCTATTTCCAAACCTTGCTGACGGTAGGCGATCACCCTTAACGAGGCCCTAAAATCCCCCTATCCGGCTGAAATTACACAACTCTTACAATCTCGGGCTCAGGTTGCTGATATTTTGGATCTGCGAGACTCCCGTGAGCAAACACACTGTTCCCATTACTCCTGATCGCCAGATCAACTGGCCCACCACACTCGTCCTAGTGCTATTTCATATCGGCTCGCTAGCCGCACTTTTCTATTTCAGCTGGAAGGTTTTCCTGGTCGCGATAGCGCTCCATTGGATCGCCGTCGGGTTCGGAATCAGCCTTGGCTATCATCGCCTCCACACGCACCAGTCCTATCAATGCCCTTTGTGGATGCAATACGCGCTGGCGGTCTGCGGAACGCTGACGCTCCAAGGCGGTCCGATGTTCTGGGTCGGCACGCACCGCATTCATCACGCCAAGTCGGACCAGCCCGGCGATCCGCATTCCCCGCACGAGGGAATCTTCTGGTCGCACATGGGGTGGATCCTGTTCGGCGAGACGCACCACGACGATGTCGCGTACATGACGAAATATGCGCCGGACATCGCGCGCGACCGGTTCTATCTCTGGCTCAATAAGTATCACTGGGTTCCGTCTGTAGTAGTGGCCCTTATCCTATTCGCGTGGGGCGGCGTGCCGATGATCCTGTGGGGCATTTGCCTGCGCGTGACCTTCGGCCTGCACTGCACGTGGCTGATCAATTCTCTGACGCACGTAATCGGTACGCAGCGCTTCGACGTGGGTGACGATTCACGAAACAGCTTCCTTCTGGCTCTCCTGACGTTCGGCGAAGGCTGGCACAACAATCACCACGCCCATCCGACCTCGGCGCGGCATGGCTTGGCGTGGTGGGAATTCGACATCTCCTGGATTACGCTGAAGATGCTGCGAGCCGTCGGAATCGCTAAGCATGTGCGGGTCGCCAAGGTGGACAGCGCGATTCTCGAACGCAAAGCCGCCTAGCGAGGTCTGATTTTAGAACGGGGACAGATGTGCTCGGCGAAGCCGTTTGTGCCGTTTTCTTTTAGCGGAACCTCAAGCGGCCACGATCTGCACGCCGATCCCTTGCGGATCTTTGATGTGAAACCCAGCGTCCAGATTTTCTTCCGGGTTCGCCCCGCGCTCTTTTAATTCTCGCGTCACGAGTTCTTTATTGAAGTTCTCCACCCCGATGGCGAAGTGATCCACAAGGCCGGTGGGACTCTTGTGGTGCAGCGAGACGAGGACCTTCCCCGCGGCTTTATCCGCGCCCAAGCGAACGATCTCGTTCCGCTTATCCTCGCTGACGACGGTCAATCCGAACATCTTTTGATAAAAGGCGATCGAAGCCGGGAGGTCGCTGACCTGAATGCTCACGTGATCGATCTTCGCCGCGACGATCCGCGCGCCGCCGGCGCTGGGGACCTGCGCGACGGACTCCATGCCGCCAGCGGCGGCTAGCATAGCCAGACCTTGAATCAAGCCTCTGCGCGTGAGCGCACCTCTTTCGAAGCGGTTCAACAGATTTGCAATGATCGCTTCCATACATCCTCCTGATCCGGCGCCTCTGGATGATTCAACGGGCCGGTGCACGGGCGCCAGGGTTCATTTTGTCACAAGTAATCGAGCTCACCGGCCGCCTTGCAATCATTGCCATTTTGACGGACACGCCGAACCGTTTGGTCCAAAACGGGCCCGTCACACGGAAACCGGGAGGCTGCGCCTTCCGAAAGCCGCTGAGAAAACCTGAATCACACAATCTTCAAATGCCAACATTGCAGGCAGATCCTGCATTTCGAAAACCAGCGATGCGAGCGTTGTTCTCATCCACCGGATCTGTATCCTTTCGTTCCGACGCTTAACGTGATTGCGAAGCTCGGCTTTATGCACGAACTTGTGCATCAGCCCCAGGCCGTAGGCATCGGTGCTGTTCCCTACGAGCAGCGTCAGCGGAAATCATGACCGCCGCGTTTCTTAAAGAAGCTAGCCCAGAGCGAAGGCCCCGGCAAGCAGTTCATACGACCGGCGGCGCGCCGCGTGATCGTAGGTGGTGGTGAGAATCATCGCCTCGTCCGCGCCGTAGAGTTTCACCAAATCCTCGATTCCTTTTTTCACGGCCGCGGGAGCGCCCACAATCGCGCGGCGCGGGCGGCCTATGCTATCGGGGTTCGGTCCGCGTTCGGCCAAAAACCGTAGGGCTTTCTCAATGGGCGGAACGGGGATGAGGTTACCCGCATTCAACAGCGCTCTCGTCATGCGTGCGCTCGAGGCGATGCGCTGCGCCTCTTCGTCGGTCTCCGCGCAAACCGCAAAGCCGGCGACGATCAGGCGCGGCTCAGCCACACCTTCCGAAGGACGGAAGCGCTCGCGATAAAGATGTGCGTAAGCGGCCCCCTCGGGATTGATAAAATCGGCAAAACAATAAGGAATTCCGTTATCGGCCGCCCACAGGGCGCTTTGCTGAGAGGAACCCAGTAGCCAGACGTCCGGAACGTAAGGGCGTCCGGGCAACGCCGTGAGGCGCGCGAACGGATGACCAGCCGGCATGCGGTTTTCTAGATAAGCGAGCAACTCGCCGAGCTGCTGCGGAAAATCATCGGGAGCCGGCTGACGGCGATCGCGCTGCAGCGCGAAAGCGGTCGAATGATCGGTACCGGGGGCGCGACCGATACCCAAATCGACCCGATTCGGGAACAGAGCGCTGAGGATGCTGAAGGTTTCGGCGACCTTCAAAGGGCTATAGTGCGGCAGCATGACGCCGCCGCTTCCGATCCGGATCGTTTGCGTGGCGGAGCCGATTGCCGCGATCATCACCTCGGGACTGGCACAGGCGAGCATAGGAGTGCCGTGATGTTCCGCGAGCCAATATCGCGCATATCCGAGTTGGTCGGCCAGACGCGCCAGATCGATGGTGTTGCGCAGGGCGTCCGCACCGGTTGAGCCTTCCGAAATGGGGGATTGATCGAGGATGCCGATTTTCATCGAAGAACTGAATTTTCGCAGCGCGGGACTTTCATGTAAGGAAGCTGCATCCATCATAAAAGATACGTGTGATGAGAGAGTCCTCGGTGCCGCCTCGTCCTTCCCGCAACGGGCGTCCCGTTCCATTCATTGCGTCGCCCCGCCCTTTTTGGCGTGAATAAGGGATCGTGCTTACGGGAAGGAGCGCTTCGGGCGTTTGGTGTCCCATGATTCGCCCGCAAATCGATATCTCGAATCACATCAGTGCCTTCTGGCCGCCGCCGTGAGAGGACCAAGGAAGGGATGGTCCTGGAACCCGAGCCCTCTGAGTACTAGACGTTTTACAAATGTAGGATCAAATCTTACTTACTCGGCCCATTCTTCTCCCGCATTCGAGCTTTATCAAGGTATGTTTGAAATACGAGCTACACGTCCTGTTTCGGAGATTCCAGAAATGCGGTCGAGACGGAGGATTCCCGACAGCCAACTTCAGGAGCTTGTGCGCCGTCTGTTGCGCAGCAGCAGACCCGAAACCGATACTCCCGTGATCATTTCAACCGCGGATGGCGACTATCGCTCCTCAGTGGGCCGCCTCCTGCAGCATAAGGGGGCGCGCGTATCCGCGCTGGTCGATAACGCCTTGGAATGCGAACGCGCCGTCACGGTTTTTCTGCCGGCGAACGCTTATGTAGGCGAAGTTGTGAACTGTACGCCGCAAGGACAGCAATTCCGTATCGAGCTGATCCTCATTCAGCATCGAGACGACGGTGATTAACGCAGTCCGAATCCACCAATGTGCGGACGCTGCCGGGCGTTCGAAAGAGAAGATTCCCGGCGCTTACGGACTTAGCGGCTACTAATGGCCGCCGTACGCGGAACGGCCTTTCCGTAAACCTCGATCGCCCCGAGTTGAATCCACCCGCCAGTGCCGTGGCCGCTGCCGGGCATCAAGTCCACAAAGCCGACTTCATCCACCTTGCTGAGGTCCGGATTAGGAGCCCAGATTTCACCATTGGGATTGGCAGCCGCAGGACCGCTGTTGAGCGTGACTATTTTCTCCGGATCCAGCTTGATCCAGCGGACCGTCGCCAGTGAGAATTCACTCAGCGTAAGCTTGGTGACGGAAGAGAAGGAGGCATCTCCCACCAGCAAGGTGCCGTTCGCGAGCTTCACCACGGGACGAACCACATGGAAACCGGATGTCTTCGTAAACCACCGTATGCTGGCGAGACCGGTGAGATCGACGTAATTGCTCTTTTGCTTGAAGGTGATGGCAAACGGACCCTGTGCCGTGCCTGACCACACGCCATAAGGTGTGAGATCACTGCCGGGAGCGCCGGTTGTCAGGATCTGCTTGGCGGCAGCGCCGTAATACATGATCTCCACATTCGGGTCGCCGATGTTTTCCTGAACCGGTGTGTATCGAACTTTCGTATTTTCCTGGCTGGACGGCCGAACCCAATCGACCTTCAGGAATAGCGGCGCCACCGTCGCGCGCGGTCGCGCTTCCCCGCCGGCGGGCGCGGCTCCCCCCTGCTGCGCGAAAGCGCTGGAGGTCGTTCCCACGATAGTAAGAAATGAGACGGCGAGAAATCCAACGGTCGTTTTCATCGAAACGCGACGTAGCATGAACGCTCCCCCTTGTTGCTCGCGAAGCCCAAGGCATCGCAACAATCGGGTTCAGTCTACCCCAAATCCTGGGTGCAAACAACGGTCGTGCTCGCAGGATTTCACGAGTGTGAAGAGGACGAAGCTTCTGAAACCGGTTTAGCCGTGCCGCGCCACGTAAAACAGAAGAGCGAAAGCAAACATGGCGATTGCGGCTAGTGCGCTGTATGCCAGCAGCGCTTTGATCCGAGGCGCGGGCCTCCGGCGCCAATTCTGCAGTTCCGGCCTGTCCGCCGCTCCGACGCGATCTTGATGCTGAAGGTCCCAGGAAAACTCATGGGCCCGCGCGTAGCGATTTTTCGGATCCCGTTCCAGCGCCCGGCAGAGGATTTCCTGTAGTTCGACCGAAATACCGGGATCGATCTCGCGCGGCGGGACGGGATGATGAATGAGCCGGCTGTTCATGATCGCGAAGGGATTGTCGCCGGAAAACGGAGTGGTCCCGGTCAGCATTTCGTACAAGATGACGCCCACCGCGTAAATATCGCTGCGCGCGTCGCCGCGTTTGCCGTTCACCTGTTCCGGGGAAATGTAATCCGCCGTGCCGACGATCTGCGACACCTTACCGAAGGTCAGAGTTCGTGCGCCGTCCAGGCGGGCGACCCCAAAATCCATGAGCGTGATGTGATCGCCGGCGCCCAACATTATGTTTTCCGGCTTCAGATCCCGGTGCACCACACCCTGGCTGTGAATGTAGTCGAGCGCGTCGCAGATACGGGTAGTAATGCGCAACGCGCGCTCCGGGGGAAGCTTTCCCTGTTCTCCAAGGATCCGCCGGAGAGGTCGTCCTTCCACCCACTCCGTCACCAGATATGCTTGGCTGCGCGTGGCATCGGAGACGAATTTCACAACGGAGGGATGGTTCAGTTGCCGGCCGATTTCTTGCTCGCGCTGGAAGCGCTGGAAAAGGACCGGATCGCTTTCGATCTCCCCGTGCAGGACCTTGATCGCGACCTGATGGCCGGTGCGCTGATCCTGGCCTCGATAGGTCGAGGCGGTGGCAGTGGTGGCAATCATCTTCTCGAGAACGTAGTGATCGAGTTGGTTGCCGGAAAGGACGGGTGGCATGATAGCTTCTACCGTCCCCAGGGTATGTCGAAAGCCCTTAGGAAGTCATAGAAAAGGCGTGAGGATTCTGTAAAGATCGGCTCGCGAGCCCAACTTCGAGGGGGTAGCTTACACCCCCTCGATCCGTGCCTTAACGCGTCAGAACGTGAATTTCAGTCCCAATTGCATTTCGCGTGAACCACCCGATCCCAGGATCGGATTGCCGTTGACGACGTCGGGCGTACCGCATCCGCAGCCGAACGAGCCGGGAGCGGAGGGGTCGTTGCCGATCCCAGAGTTCACTACTCCGCCGTACGGATTGGCGAGATTGGGGTGATTGAAGAAGTTAAGCCCTTCTACTGGTTTGAGCGATAGATGATCGGCTGGGAACCGTCCACGACGGTGAAATCGGCGGGGACGGTGAACAGCGATGCGTCCGGCTCCGCGCGGACGACATTCGTAAGGCTGAACGTCTGCTGGCCGATTTGGGGATCGCTCCGTTTACTGTAGACGATGGTTTTGAGATCGGTGGACGTCCACACCTCCGTCACGATGCTGATCGGATTATCGTTCCCGATTTGACCGGCGGGTATGGTACGGGTGGTGCGCACTCCGTTCGCCACACCACCTCCCATGGTCTGCGAGCCAAGGCTCTCCGTGCTTTCCTGCGTCGGGACATTCACCGCCAAAGAGCTCCGGGAGATGGTCGTTGGCGGCGGCAACGGGCCGCCCGTTACCGCCCCAGCCGTCGCAATGGCCGTCCCCATCTGGATGAAGACTGTGTTGGCTGGACCGGAGCCGCCTGCTGTGGCCGGCGGCATCGGCATTTTCTCTGCCGTCTTATCGGTCAAGTTCAAGGTGTACGAAGTCTGCGTGACGGGATCCCTGATAAATACAAGATGCGGCGCGTTAGCCGCGGAGAGATTACCGATGGACGGCAAAGGAGCATCCTGGCGTGTGCGGCCCTGCGAATCGCGCGCGATGGTTCCGCTGCTAGTGTGAACGATGCGATTGCCGTCCGCCAGGGTCTGGATCACCTCGTTGGTCATGGTCGCCGTATACGGCGCGCCTTGCACGGGCGCGCTCGACCCCTTTTCAAAAGTGGTTATCGCTCCCCCCACGCCGATCGCTCCCCCGGTTCGAAAGAACACGGCATTCCCTCCTGCGTCCTGTGCGAACGCCGAGGATGAGGCTGCCAAAATCAATAAAGTCGAGATACGTTTCATAATTGAGTCGGTCTCCTAACAAAGTCGGGTGAGTTAAGGCCGCAGACGAAGTTGTCGAATCGATCCATCCGCTTCAATACTTATGTCCGCAGTGTAATTGACGCCCTCGGGAACGGCCCCGGGAGCAAACATCGCATCCGCGGGAATCGCGATCTGGATCGCGGGTTCAGCCGGCGCCCACATCGCATTTTGATTTTGCTCACGCCCCACACCGCGTCTTAAGGCAGTCGTATGGATCGCATGAGTCCCGTTCATCGCGGCCGGTCTTGATGCGGAAACGGGCCCCTCGGAAATACGTGCCTCGGAAACAACAGCGGAGGGCGCGACGATTTGTGATGGGAGCCGAGGCCGCTCGACTTTCGCACGGGGGAGCGTCAGAAACAGAACGATGGCGGCAGCCGCGGCTGCGCCTGATACTAGCGGCAACCAGGGTGGCAGTCCGCGAGCGACGTTCGATGCTTTCGCCAAATCGCGGGCTGCATCGCAGGTCGCGTCGCAGTATGCGTCGAACGCGCGGCTCACGCGGTTGTAGGCACCGACTTCGTTCCTGCACTCCGCACACAAGCGGACATGCCGTTCCAGATCGGCGGCTTCGTTCGCCGCAAGCTCATGGTCGAGCCAGGCGATCAGTCTTTCTGAGTAGTCACACATTGCATTTCTCCGCTAACTTTTTGATCGCGCGCTTTACGCTGTCGGACACGGTGGAGGTGGAAACTCCCAACACTTCGCCGATTTCCCGATAACGCAATCCTCCGGCACGCAGCAGTAAACACTCGCGTTCGAACTCCGCCAGCATCCCGATCGCTTTGCCCAGCCGCAGAAATTTTTCCTTTTCGAGCACCATACGCTCGGGCGTTTCTTTGTCTAAAGCCGAATCGATGCCCGCTTCGAGCGGCTCTCCGAAACGCCGATCGTAACTCTTTTGGCGGTTTCGAGCTTGGTTGTGCGCGACGCGAAACAGCCAGCTGCGCATGTTTTCCTGCGACCCGCCTGAGGCCATGTGCCCCTGCAGACTGAGAAACGCATCCTGAACGACATCTTGCGCTTCGTCGCTCGACAAGCCGAGACACACCAGATATCGAAGAAGCGGTTTACGTAGTTCACGGTACAGAGCGGCAGCCTCGCATGACCTGGTCGCGAAACGCGAAAACGGCAGGATGAGGGGTACGGAATCGTTGCTCATGATGTTCGCGGCATCGCGGCTCTATTCATATAACAAGTCAGGGTCGCGGTTTTCCGGGGAGATGCTAAACATGTGGATGCTAAACATGATTCATTGTGCTACCGGGATCATCCGTTGTGCTACGCACCATCTCGTCGGGGCACTCGACAGATGAACCCTCGCCCGATCTGCACGATCATCGGAAGCCGCACCGATCGCCGCGGCAAGTTGACCCCAGACGCCTCGGAGGTTAAGTTGAGGGAAATGGAAACTTTGAATCCGGTGGAAACGCGCATATTGGGAGCCCTCCTGGAAAAGGATCTGGCAACACCGGAATACTACCCGCTGACGCTCCATTCGTTACAGGCAGCATGCAACCAAAAATCGAATCGGGAACCGGTGGTTGATTACGACGAAGACACGGTCTTTCAAGCGATCCAGCTGTTAAATGGCAAAGGGTTTGTCGTTCGGGTAACCGGTGCCGGCCATCGCGTGGATAAATACGGGCACCGTCTCGGAGAGAAATTGAACTTGGGCCGACGAGAATTGGCGCTCCTGAGCGTGCTCATGCTGCGCGGGCCGCAAACCGTCGGCGAGTTGCGAGGACGCGCCGAGCGCATGCACGATTTCACGGATCTGGAAGAGGTGGAACGATGCCTGGAAGCGCTGGCGATTCGGCAACCGGATCCCTTGGTGACGCGGGGGCCGCGAGGCCGCTGGACGCAGTTGTTCGGCGGGCACGGGGTCGCCGCGAGCGGTGAGGCAGTTGCCGGGAGTCTCGACCTTCCGGCGACCGAACAGAAGATCGTGGAGCGCGTGGAGGAACTGGAGCGCGAAGTGGCACAACTCAAAGAGAGATTTGAGGACTTCCGCCGGCAATTTCAATAACCTTTAGGAACCCGGTATATTGCGATGGACGGGCGGCCGTTTGGCCGGTAGTTCACGATTGTGACGCGAGTGTGCCATTCACCTTGGAGTTGGAATCCATGGCGGCCGCATGGACCGGCATCACAGTGCTGTTTCGACTCGGATTTTTGGGGCGATGATTTCCTGAGCAACCGGTGCGATGAGTCATCGATTTTCGTTGTAGGTCGTGGTATGGTAGTTCGGCCGGGTCGGCCGCGCCACGCGCTCATGCCGAAGGAATGTTATACAGGCCGCAGAAATAGGAGGTTCTCATGCCGTTTCGATTGGCGACCGCCGCCACGTTTGCCGCGCTCCTTATGGTTCCCTCCTCTGGGAGCGCGCAGGTGCTGATGCAGCGCGACGTTTCGCTGCGCATGGCCTTGACGATTGCTGAAGCGGCCCTGGCCGCATGCGGAGTAAACACGTCGGTTGCTGTTGTTGATCGCGCAGGCCGGCCTCGTGTTCTCCTCCAGGGCGATGGGGCCGCACCTCACAATCTCGAACTGGCCCGCCGCAAGGCCTATACGGCGCGGACCTTCCGGCGGCCGTCCGCGGAGTGGGCGAAACTCACTGAAACGACCAATGTGGGGCAGCGGATGCTTGCCGACGTCATTCCGCTTGGCGGTGGGGTTCCGATTAACGTCGGCGAAGACACAATCGGCGCCGTCGGCCTGAGCGGAGCCCCGATGGGACAGGCACAGGAGGAGGCGTGTGCCAGGGCCGGTATTGCCAAAGTTGCGGATCAACTTCGGTGAGCCCGACGGCAACTGCGACAGCCCTAAAGCTATCCTTATTGCTGAGCGCGCCAAATGAAAAACATGGATGCCTAACCTTTGAGGATGATAGCCATGAAAAACTTACAACAGCAGGTGCGAGAATCCAAGATCGGACGCCGCGATTTCATCGGAATTAGTGCTGGCGCGGCCGCCGCGATCAGCATGCTGAAGGCCGGCAAGGCGTCGGCACAGGCTCCGTCGTCGCAGGGAATTCCGTGGTGGGCGGCGCGGCCCGGGAAGGCGGGATTGGGTAAACTCGCGGCGATTGACATGCACGCGCACTGGTCTCCGGAACCTTACAACAAGGCCCTCGCCGCTCTGGGACAGCCCCTCGCCAATCCCTATCCCCTCGATTACGATCTCGACAAGCGGCGCAAGTGGATGGACGACCACGGCGACCTCATGCATTGCCTGACACTCTCCGGCGCCATGCCCTGGCAAAGAACCTCGGCGCAGGAGGGCGCGCATCTCGCGCAAGTCATCAATGACACTGGCATTCAAGTCCACCAGAAATATCCCGACCGTTTTGTCATCGGCGTCGAGTTGCCGGTCCGCGACCCTGCCCTCGCCTTGAAGGAACTGAACCGCGTCGCCGGACAGCCCGGCGTGCGCGCCGTACACCTGCCGGATTCCCTGGAAAGGCACGATTACATATTCGATCCAGGCTTTGCGCCGGTTCTTGCACGCATTCAGGAATTGAACTATCCGATCATCTTTCATCAGATGGACGGCGTGGTCAACGTTTTCGGCGGCAGCAGGACGGCCGGGCCGCCCAACCTCGCGTCAGGCATCGATGCACCGATCGAACACACGTTCCTGGCGAGCAAATTCATCTATACCGGCACGCTCGACAAATATCCGAACCTGCAAATCGTCTTGCCGCACGCTGGCGGCGCCTTCCCCTACCTGGCGGGAAGAGTCGAGCATTTTCTCTTTCATATGACCGACCACTCAACGAAGATCGAACGTCCGTTCCGGGACTACATCCGTCGGTTCCACTACGACTATTTGATTTACTACCCGGAGGCGTTCCGTTTTCTGATGACTATGGTCGGTTCCGACCGCATCGTGGTCGGGACGGATAACTTCGCCGCCAAGGACATCGAATATCCGTCGGCGGTCCTGGATCAGTTCAACCTGCCGGCTGCCGACCGCGACCGCATCTTGAAGGGAAACGCGATGAGGCTCCTTCATCTCTAGCAGGGCGGAAAACATCCGTGAAGCATTCTCACGGCGAAACAAGAAACCCTTATCTTGACTTGTTCTCGGCCGCTTTTTTCTCCTCGGCACGGGCCCCGGAGAGGATGCCCAGCATCCCATAGTTTCCTTCGTGGCAGGCGAACTCAAAAATCGGCCCTTCTGTTTTCGTACTGGCGATAGCCGCTGTCCACGGCCTGGTAAACGACGCGGGATCGTCTACCGTGAATTCGTAGAGAAGCGTGTCGGCATCAATCCGCCTGAAACGTTCCACGAGATGCAAGCCTTCTCCGGAGCCCCTAAAATTCGTCCTGTCGCTGAAATTGGTCGTGTCAACCACCAGCGTGTCACCTTCCCAGTGGCCGATGGAGTCCCCTTTCCATGGACGAACGGTCTTCGGGAGGTGCGGACGTCCGTCCAGAGGGATCGTGCGGACGTCGTGAATCATTTCGTTGAGAATCACGACGGATTCAGGAGTCTGCACAATCTGGTAGTTGTTGTTGTAAGGGCCCGGAAGCATCGGCGGCCCGGTGGTAACTGTCACAAGGCATCGTTCGTTTAGGGACCGGTCTTCCGGACCGTCGGCAGGATGCAGCCTCCTGGCTTCTGCCCGCTCCAGCACTCGCTTCTGCGCCTCCGCTGTAAGCGGCGGAATTCGTCCATCCGGCGGGTCCACGATCAAGGAGGTTCTGCGCGTCTTCACGGTCTTCGATCCGCGGTCGTACCAAGCGGCGTTGTAGGCGAGCGCAACGTCGGCTTCAGTCCCCACCTGCTGACGGCGGTCCACGTTGTTGCGCTCGACGATTTGCTTCTCATAGGCAACCGCTTCCTGCTCCGTCAGGATCGGCTTTCCCGCAAGCTCGTCGGGGCGTTCCAAGGGTGTAACGGTCGCGTTCGACCAGATTCCTTGCAAGTCGGGATGGCCATCCGGCGTGCGCGCTGGAATCCACGCTTTCGCCGCAGTGGCGTTCTTCGTTTTAACACTCGCCGACGAAGTCTGGCCGGCGACTGGTGCCGACGCCAATGACAGGATACCCATGGCGAGCGCAAGCGCGCCCTTGGATGCGGTTAATGAACCGAGAAACGAACGAATCATCCCACCCTCCTTTCGCCACGTCGGCTGCGGAAAAGTCCGACTATTCCGCCACTAAGTCTACTCGATAATAGGATCGGATTGCGGCTGGATGACGCCGCCTCCGAAGGCTGGCCCCTCTTCCCCGAAGTGGCCGCTTTTTCAAACTATGTCCGCGCCGCGCTCCGCCAGAAGTTCCCGCAATACGGATCGGTGGCACCGGTTCTCGTCCTCGCAGTAGCAACCTAGCGAGAGATTGGTCTGGCGCGACAGCGCCGCCAGGACGTCCAGTTCTCGACTCCGATCAGGTTGGTTCATCTCGCGCCGGAACTTCCGCCTGAACGCGGCCCACGCTCGCTCGTCGGCCGCCCCCAAAGCTTCCTGCACCAGTTCGGCACTGGGAGACAGGTTCGGGAACCAGACGTCATAGTAATCAAGCCGGGCGAAGTCAGATTTCGGAACACCACGCGGAGGCCGCCGAACTGTGCCGAGCCGCAAACCCTCACCGCGTTTTCGCGGCGAGCCGAGTTGAACGATGAAGATCGACATAAGTCCCCAACGCCAGTGTGGCACGGGCCAATGCCCGACCTGGAGCAAGAACAGACCGGTCCCTGAACCCTCGTGAGGTTCATACAGCTTAAGGTCATCGTTTGGCGGACCGGCGCGACAAAATTGCTGATGTCCGACATAATCACAGCACGGATGCGTTGCGATGGATGAGCGCTTATTGCAAGGAATCGGACTCTTCAACAGCGGTGACTTTTTCCGCTGCCACGAAGTTCTGGAGGAAGCGTGGAAGTTGGAACGCGGACCCCGCCGGGTATTTCTACAAGCCCTCATTCACGTTGCCGTCGGTTTCTATCATTCCCAACGGGGTAACACGGCAGGCGCGGTCCGCCAGCTCAGAAAGGGAATTGAAAAGCTTGCGGCGTATGCGCCTTCGTGCGAGGGCCTGAATACGGCGCAACTCTGTCGGGAAGCACTCGCGGCAACCGAGGCGATCGAGGCGGGGATTCAGTTATCCACGTATCCGCAGATCCACGAGGACTCGGTTAAATGAACCAGCAATTTGCGGCTGCGCTCACGCCAAATAATTCGCAATATCGGAACCTTTAAGACAATCCCTGTGAGAACGTTCAGGCCAGTCAGTACGGCCATAGGCCGCTTAGGAACTAAGTTCTATAGACAGCCGGCCGAGTTCAGAAATAGCCTGACTAGGACGATTGCGGATACTTTTGGTCGATTGTGGAAGCGCCTCAGATGACGACTTACATGAAACTGTCTCAGGGACCAAAACGACACCTGATGAAGCCGGATCAACTCGAACAAGGGATCACTCTTTGCGGCTGCGTCGTCACGCGCATGCTTGGTGTGCGGCGGATTTCCGCGCTCGAGGGCGATGAATGTAGTAAATGTGCCGAACGCAGTTTCTGTGCCTCGTCTCAGCAAGCATCATCAGCAGGATCTGGCGCGTAGCAAGATGAAGTTCGGGCCGGTCGTGTTAAGCGACAGCGTGCCTCATGTATGGCATTATCGGTTTCCGCTGGGCACCCCGCATCAACAAGGGCTACGTCCAACCCTCAGGAATGCAGCGCACGCGCCGCGATGGAAAAGGCGAGAGTGGCGTTAAGGGGGCACAATTCTGGGCACAGTCCGATTGTGAACACAAAAATGCCGACCGCTGATTTCGCCGTAAGTGGCTAAGGGGTTTCGAGTTAGGTGGTGCGCCCGGCATGACTCGAACATGCGACCTTCTGGTTCGTAGCCAGACGCTCTATCCAACTGAGCTACGGGCGCGCAATTCAACAAGAACTACCAGGGGAATGAACCGCTGGTTATGGAACGATCTGGCCGAATTCCTCACGGAACCTGTTCCAAGAACGCTTTCCCAGTGTACTACACGGATTGGACACCCTCACCTCGAGCGGTTTTCGAGCGGTTTTCGAGCGGTTTTGACCCCATACACAAGTCCGATTCTGGCGCGGAGAAATCACCCGGATGCGTAGTGCACCTGATGAGACGCCGAAGGTCATACCGGAGCTGGGTGGCGACGAACTTGCCTTCGATCGCCAGGCTCACTCGTTTTTCAAGATACGGAGCGTTGTAGAAACGGTCCCTTCGGTCGCCATGTTGGAGGGCTCGGAGGGGAAGCTGAACCAAGGCGCGCTTTGCGAGTAGTAGCACAGGATGCGGTAGCTGATCGACGTTCTACTGGGTAGCTCGGTCACCAGCAGAGTCCGGTCACGGGATCCGCCGGAATCTGTATTGCGAGTCCACGTCGCTCCGTCAGGTGAGGTATCCACCGAACAGGCGCTGGAATCCGGGGCCGTATAGGTAAACTGAATCGAATTCGAGCCTGGAGTCGCCGCTATGTTCGTGACGATCCCCAGTTTAGAAATCAGACCTTGAATGTCTGCGCCGACAGATCCACCAAAGTTGTAGGCGGTGGGCGAGACGCGCATATCTTTGGTCGCGATGCCAAGGAGTCCCGCCGCGGCTTGCCGCGCAGCCATGGTTTCTCCCGGAGGATATAAATCCCCCGGCGGCATATTTAGGGCCTGCGTCGTGCAGTCGCTCTGTGCCATGTCGGGCCATGGTTCGGCGCCAGTCGCCATATTCCCGCAGATGATGACATTGCCGTTCCAAACACCCGAGTAGCTTACGGAAGATCCGATTTGGATTGCTGTCGTTCTAAACCTCGTCGCATACGTGCTCGGATCAGGAAGCGGTACGACCGGAAAGGTAGCGCATCCGCCCGGGCATACGGGCACGGGTGTTGGGGTAATGATTCCTGATGTCGTACTGCCTGTCACACCTTGGCTGAAGTAGAGGAGATTCCCGGTGAACTGAAATCCATTGGATGAAATGCCACCGTCGCTGAGCCCAAGAATATGGGGAATAAAATAAAACCCGCTGAAGCCAGAATCGCCGTTCGTAAAATCAAATGAGTTGTTATAGATCAAGTGATTCTGGACGCCGTAGCTTATTAGATAGTTGGAATACAGGCCTCCCACGGAACCGGATTGCGTGTAGAGGTGGCGTCCGAGATCCACCGCGAGGTTGTTTGAGAATAACACGTTGGAATTGAGAGCGGCATCGGGAGCGTACCCACAGCAGGAGTCTATGGTGGAACTCCCCGACATATCCGCAACCACTGCTGCGTGGCGGATATAGTTGTACGAGAAATTGAGGTCATGTGCGCCGGTTGCTCCCGTCGTCTTAATAGCAGTCGGTCCCGATCCAGTCACTACGAATGCCTGACCAGAATTCTGGCCGGAAAAGGAGCCATCGATCCAGTTACCGCTGATCAGGCAGATCTGACAGTTCTTGCTCTCGAAAGGATTGCGAAAATTCCCCCGCTGCACTCCATCCCACGCTCCGTATCCTGGATTGAGCGGATTCAGCCAGCTGGGGGGCTCGTAGAGAGTGTTCTTCTCTACAACCGCGTTTTGCAACATGACAGACGGGTTGCTTCCGCATCCTGTCTCGCCTACCGACTCGAAGTAAATCCCCTGCCCCGCCGCATCGACTTCATTATTCAGAATCGATAGCGGTCCCGTGCTGCAATCCTGAATATAGATACCTTGTCCAATACTGCCGGATCTTTGGAAGCCAACGACGTAGTTCCCGATGATCATCACGTTGGCTCCCACCGCTCCAGCGATCCCCGCGACTGAGAACACGGGAGGGGATGGAGTACTAAAGTAGATTCGATCTAGGACCATATAGGAAGTGGGATTCTGAGCGTCAGGTGGGTTTCCTTCTCCGTTTCCGAATTGGAAGTATTCTGCCCAAGGGCCATCACTAGCCTCGGCATTCACTGAGAACTGCAGATTGGAAAACCAGAAATGGTGGATGGGCGTAGAGCTGGTGGTTGTTAGGATTGCCGAGAAGATCTCTCCTACCGCGTAAAGACCGTGGGGCATTTGCGCCTGGAGGTTGGCAAGTTTTGAGTTCCATGCGGGGCCGGTGCGGAAGCCGAAAGGAGGGAAGTCCGCCGCATTCACTTGATTGGTGCGAAGAATCACCCATCGGTGGTTCACGTCGCTAATGCCTGAGGCGCAGGGATCAACCGCGATAACAGGTAGAAGAAATCCTCCGTAGTAGGTATTGGGTACGCTGCCCGTGGCTCCTTGCGGGAACTCGATGATGGCTCCGAACCCGACTTCGTTCAGAATCGTCTGGACGTTATCGCCTATCGTCACTGTCCAGCTCGGATCGCTCGCGCAAAAAACTCCTCCCGTATGCGTGACTGTCGATGCCGCCACAAACGCCCCGCCGGAACCCGTGAGCGAGATGGTCGTGTAGCCGCTGGAAGTATTTGGATAGGCGGGAGAATAGAGCGTCGGACTCTGCGGGTAAATCGGGAAAGTTCCGCTGTTCGTGTGGCAGTGGATTTCGCTGCTTTGGACCTGCCCAGTCACGTTGTCTATTTGCGGCCGCGCGACAATAATCGCGTAATAATCGGTGCCGGGAGTCAATGCGCCCATGTCGAGCGCCATATGGCCAGAATCCGATGGCGTAGTTTGTTTACCCGTCAGGTACGCGTAGGTGTTGTACGGGTACGGTCCTCCTGTTGTGGTTCCAAAATAGACTTGGACGTAGGCGTCGGGTGTAAGGTCAGCCACGACCCGGCAGTAAGTCGTACCGACGTCGCTGATGGCGACATTCGACAAGGTGATTCCCCAGCCTGGCAGCAAGAACAAAAAAAGAAGCAGGAATAGAGAGAATGCTCCACGGAATCGCATGAAATATTCCCGTCTCGCTGAAGCGAATCTGCTCCAGGTTATCGCGCGCTCGGGCTGCTCCAGGAGCAGGCCATCACCCTCGTCCTAGATTTTGGCATTGGAACAAGTCTATCACGACAACGAAACAGTGCCTGATTTTGGCCGCGACCGGAGTGGAACAAAGCGTCGTCCCCCATCAACTCCGCCCTTACGCCGGCGTGGACACCAGCCTTGGGCGCGAAATCAGGCCGTTCCATCGCTCGCGTTTCCCGGTCAGGAAAACATCTCCCCAGATTTGCAGGTTCAGCAGCCGCCACACCCGATCAGTCGCGTCGATCAACCCGCTCCGGTGGCGATCGATCAGCCCGCGGAGTTCCTCTTCACGTACATATTCCGAAAGCAGGCCATCACGCGACTGCAGAGCTTGCATCAGCGGCTCCGCCTTCCGGTCCATCAGCCATCCGCGCAAGGGCGTTGGGAAACCCATTTTCCTACGATGAATGATCTCTTGCGGAAGCAAATCTTCTACGGCTTTTTTGAGCACGTATTTCTGCATTGCGCCTCGAATTTTCAAATCATCTGGGATGCTCATCGCGAACTCGACGAAATGATGGTCCAGAAACGGCACACGGCTCTCGATCGAGCACGCCATGCTCATTTGATCCTGTTTCATCAGCAGCTCGACCAGGTAGGTTTTCTGATCCGCGTACAGCATACGCGGGAGTGCCGCCGCATCCGGGCGCGCGTTCCATCGCGACATGTAATTCGCGTAAACCGGCCCAGGATCCCGGCCGAGCAGCCGCATTTGCTCGGCTGCGGAAAAAGCACAATAGAAATTATCCAGATACAAAGATTCCAGTCGATCCTCGCGGCCTACGAAAGTATGACCTAGCTTGCGCCGCACTCCAGCCGGTACAAAATCGCTGGTCGCAATCGCGTTCCGGATGGAGGAGCGCAACGAGCCCGGCAAAACACCGTATATCCGTGCGTACTTCTGATTGAGCGCATTCCAGCGATAACGCTCGTAGCCGCCGAAGATCTCGTCGCTTCCTTCGCCGGTCAGAGCGACTTTCACCTGTTCCGAGGCGAGCTTCGAAACAAAAAACAGCGAAACGCTCGAAGGCCAGGTGATCGGCTCGTCTTCATGCCAAACCAGATCCGGCAGGGCATCGAAAAAATCTTCCATCCCGATGACGACCTCATGATGGTCGGTCCCGATGAGGCGCGCCGTCTCAGCCGCGTAGCTCAACTCGCTGAACGGCGCTTCGCGGTAGCCCACCGAAAACGTCTTCACCGGCCCGTCAGACATGCGCTTGATCAGCGCCGCAATCGCGCTCGAATCGATGCCACCGCTCAGAAACATGCCGAGAGGGACGTCGCTCATCAGCCGCATCCTGACTGTTTCTTCCAGGCGCCGCCGTGTTTCCTCAATCCATTCCCGTTCGGAGCGACAGTCCACGTTCTGGCGATTCTCGCCCGGCGTGGGAACCTCCCAGTAGGGCTCGATCTTAACCTCCGGCCGCGGTTGGTGGAGATCCAGGCGCAGATGGTGCGCCGGCATCAACTTCCGGATGCCGCGAAACAGTGTCCGATCGTCGCTGATGTAGCCGAAGGCGAGATATTCTCCGAGCAAGCTGTCGTCGAATTGGGTGGAAATCGCGGGATGCTGCAGCAATGCCTTGATTTCAGAGGCGAACGCAAAAATACGCCCGTCCCAATAGTAATAGAAAGGCTTGATTCCGAGCCGGTCCCTGACACAGAACAGCGTCCGCTTCGGCGCATCCCAAATCGCGAAGGCAAACATGCCCCGGAACCGGCTGATGCAATCCGCGCCGTATTCCTCGTAGGAATGGAGAACGGTCTCGGTGTCGCTATGCGAGGCGTAGCGATGCCCGGCGCGCTCCAGATCGGGACGGAGCAGCGCGTGATTGAAAATCTCGCCGTTATACGTGATCCACACGGAGCCGGATTCGTTGGACATCGGCTGGTGGCCGCCCGCGAGATCGACGATGCTGAGCCGCCGGTGGCCCAGGAATGCGTAATCGTCCGAGAAAACGCCCGAATCGTCCGGTCCCCGATGCCGGATTTGATCGAGCATTCCGTGCAGCACCGCTTCGGAACCAGCGCCGGCCGCGGTTGTCACAAATCCCGCAATTCCGCACATTTGTTTCCAGTGTATGCTCTCGAAGCCTACTCGGGCGCGAACCGCACGCGCCGCTCGCCCAACGTGAGCCACTCTCCCTCGATCCGCAGCGGTCCGCCGCTGCCTTGCGAATCGAACGCCGTGGCCATCACATACGGAAGATCGGCTTCCATGCTCAGGCGGATCACGGGAAGAGGTTGCTTCACTCCCGGCACGGGCGATCGCCATCCGTAGTCGCCGCCCTGCTCGATCTCAGCTTCGCGCCCTTCCTCCACGATCAGGCGCATTTTCCCCGGAAGCTGGATAGCGCCGCCGACCCTCTCGACCGGTCCCGCTGGATGCCAGAACTGCTCGATCCTGTGTCGGCCCGCTCCGGAAACGCGATCGACGATCCATATCGCGCCCTCCGAGAAAATCATCTGCCGTTCGTGGCACAGCCCCCGATAACGGCATCGTGCACGCAGTCTCCAGGGATCCTGCTGAAAATCGAGAATTTCGCTCACCGGAAGATTCGACCAGTGGAACGGACCCTCGGGATCGGCTTGATCCCGGCCGCCGATACGCAGCGTGTTATGCGTAGCGGTGCCCCGAAAACGGTCGCGCCACACCGGATCGGAAACATAGGTGTAGGTTCCGGGATCGATCAGCACTTCCTTGCCCGCGTGGCGCAACGTGAAATGCAGCGCGTGGGCATGGCTATGCCCGGCTCTGCCTGGCCCAAACGCGCGCACCGTCGCGATGATCTCGGTGTCTCCTTCCTCCATCGTCACCACTCCCGTATCAGGAAAGGACGCGCAGACGCGGGGTGCGCACGCTTGTGCTTGCACACGATCGCCCAACCACCACACCGCCAGCTCATCCAGATCCGCGCTCTCTCCGTGACAAGGAGTATCCCCCAGGAAAGCAGCGCACGTCGCAAGCGTCGCCCGCGCAAACCGGCTGCGGTCGCCGAACGGATGAAACAGCCGCCCGCCATCGTCGTCGCCGAGCATCGGCATTTCGCCGGAGGCGGCCAGCGCCCACAGGTACCGCGCCATTCGTCTCAGGGATTCGCGATACGCTTCCTCGGGCGGTTCCAGCACCGCGTGAAATAGGAACATGTCGGTGGCGTACACGTGGTAATAACTCGACTCTTCAAAATGACCGCCGTCCGGATTCACGTGATCCACCATCATGCTGCGCATGAGTGCTGAGCCTCGGGCGCGCCATCGATCTACGCCGAACAGCAACCCGAGCGCATGCAACGCGAGCGCCTCCCCTTGCAAGTGTGTGTTCGGCGAAAAATAGATGGACAAATTGTGCTCAAGATAACAGCCGTGGTGATACAGCGCGAGCAGCCATCGCGACTTGAGGCGCGGCTCCATGCGATCGCCCGCCAGATGGTGAATCCACATCCAGGAAAGCGCGCGGAAAGCGACCTCCAGCGCGCTGGCCCAATTGATTCCGCAACACACCGGGTTCTGATCGAGCCAGGATTCGAGCTGCACGAAAAGGTCGTCGAGAAAATCGGCGCGTCCGCCAAGCAAACTGGCCTGCGCCATCGCGACCAGGTGCTGATGACGGTTCAGCTCCCAGATGATCTTGTGGTCGCCGGCTCGCTCCAAATCGAGATAAGGTATGCGGCGGAAATACAGCGGCGGAGTCTCGCGATGGTGAACATAGTCCCGCCGCCAGCGAATTTCACGCTCCGTCTCGATCTGATATCCGAGCAGCGGGATCCGGCGCGCGAGAATCCCTTCGGCAATTTCGTGGAGTTGTGCGGCTAGCGCGGTATCGTGCAGCCCTGCCACGATGGTCGCCGGCGGGGGAAGGGGCAAAGAAGATGCCGCCGGCATCGATCGCGGCGGGCGCAGGTAAAGACGAAAATTCCCAGCTTCCTGGCGAAGACGAAACGAAATTTCAGCCGGATTGCGCACTCACCAAGTTTCGCGCGTCGCGAGACTTTTTGCGCTCTTACCTATTCGACTTCGCGTACTTGAAACGGCGGACCTGCTCTATTTGGGAATCACTTGGCGCGGGGGTAGGTGGGGTGGCGAAAATCCCTGATTCTGTCCTGGTTGATCTCCTCCGCGTTGCTGCTTCCCTCGATTCCAACCTTGCTCATTTTGGTCCACCGATCTAACCTGCATATGCTACTTCTTAGAGCGTGAAAGAAGTGCCAGAAGGCTGCTGGCAAAATCGTCCGAAAGACCCAGTCTGCTCTTGATCTTGGAGTACGCTGAGACCGCTTGCTTGTCTGCCCAGATCAGCGCGGCCTTGCTCTTGGCGTCGTCGGGGCGAGCGCGATAGTTGGTGGAGCGCGGGCTCACGGCTACATCTTCCGTGTAGTAATACAGCGCCACGCTTTTACGGGTAACGCCGACCGGACAAGTCAACGGATCGGGAAAACCATGATAGGAGTCCTCGTCCGTGCTAAAAATGACCGCGTGGTTAAGCAACGGCGGAACTTTCGCCACGCAGCGCGTCATAGCGCGGTCCCAGAGTTCGATGGCGCCGCCCCAGGCATCATTCCAACCCTCGTTCAGGTACAGAATCAGGTTCACTCTGCGCCGCCAATTGGGGTGATGATGGTGCACCGTGAAATCCGCGTGAACATTCAGAAAGCCGCCAGGGCCGCTTTGGTGCAGTCCGCCGCCCTCCAGATCCGGGTCCGCTATAAGATCAGGAATCCCCGTGAGACGCGAAAGCCAGGCCGTGAATTCTTCTGAGTTCAGTTGGTCGATCAGCTTCCCCAGGCCCTCCGGGAGTTGTTTGCGATCTGGGAGGCCGAGTTTGTTTTCGTTGTAGTGCTTGTAATGGATCCAGGTCGCGGAATCGGGCAGGGGGAACTCTTGAGCGAGACGGCGCGCAACCTCCGGATCCAAAAGGTTTTCGAGATGAATGTACGGAAATGGTTTGGCCCCTTGGTACTGTACCGACAGCGCTTCGACGGATTCAGTCTCGAGCCGTAACTCGGTCCCTAATTCCATTACTGTTCGATCGACGGCGCATGAAGAAAACTATAGACGTCACTCCGCGTTCAGCCGCCTCGTCCCAGTCGGACGACAGGTGCGAATCTCCTACCCGAGTGTTGGTTCCTCGCGTCATTTGCGGTGCGGCGGACACGGTCGTTTGCGTCGGACCCCCGGCCCAGTCCCGCCGTCACGTCACAAACAAAAGCCTACGCGGGCGTCGGGTCCACGGTTCGGGAGGACCGATCCTGAATCCTTCGACGGCTTGGCGATCAGCTTATTTGTCCTAGGCACATCTGACTCGCGAAGCAGTTCGGCAAGCGGAAATCGGGTGTAAACTGAGTTGGCAGTCGGGACCAAGAACGGAAATCCCCGATCCCATGCCAATTTCCTCCCTGCAGCCCGCAAATTCCTTGAGGGATCGTATTCGGACGGCGTTGGAATCTCGCGAAAGGCGACTGATCCTGGCGGCATGCGTTGTGGTCGTCGCACGTGTCTGGATTTTTCCTTTGCCTTCGAGCTTCTGGCTCGACGAAACCGGCACGGTTTGGACTATCCGCGGCAGCCTGCGCGACGTCATTTCGCATCTGCGGAATTACCTGTTTCCGCAAACGCCGGCGTATGCCCTGGCCCTGTGGGGCTGGACCAGAATCGCCGGCATGAGCGAGACGGCGTTACGCATTCCTTCCGTGGTGGCTTCCATTGGCTCGATCTTCGGGATCTATGCGCTGGGAAAAGAACTGTTCAGTCGAACTGTCGCGCTGTACGGCGTCGTCGTACTGATTACTCTCAGTCACGTCGATTTCGCGGCGGATGACGCCCGGCCCTATGCGCTCGCGATCTTGTGCTTGATTTGGACGTTCTATTTCCGAGTCCGGTTGGCGCGGACGGGAAGCTTGCGCCACGCAGTACTTTACGGGATTGGCGGCGGGCTCTGTGTGCATATGAGTTACTTCTTTGCCGCTGGATTAGCGGCGGACGTGCTCTACCTGGGAATCGCCTGGCGCGCGGCCTGGGTCCCGTGGCGGAGGCTCCTGATACTGTCCTGGCTCATCGCTTTCGTGTTATTTCTTCCTCTCGTTCCACCTCTTCGAGTCATGACGCGCCAGTCCGGCCTCCATATTGTCTTGTCCGGTACGCCCTCCTGGTCCGATCTCGGCGTCAGCCTCCTTCCGCTCCGTTCGATCGTCGCCGCGATCTTCGGAACTGCCGTGGCTTGGCTTCTCGCGGGAGCGCGCCTGGCAGCGCGTCTCAAGGGCGAGAGATCCACGTTGCTGATGATTCTGTTTTGGGCCGTTGTGCCACAGTCCTTGATCTTCGTATATTCCCTGGCATCGCACCACAACGTCTTCGTGCCTCGCTTCTTGTTGGTCGGCGCCCCGGGAACGGCTCTCCTCGCCGGTTACCTCTTGGGCTGCCTGGAGCCTGCCGTCTGGCGTCTCTCGATCGCCGGATTTCTGGTGGCTTTCTCGATCTCTTCCCAAGGATTCAAACTCAGAACCACTCACTCCCCGGAGGACTGGCGCGCGGCATCGGCCGTAATTACCCGTGTGCGGGAAACACAACCATCCATCCAGCTCTTCTCCGCCGGTCCATATGTGGAATCCACGCGGCTTCCGATGCCGGCCGAATCCGGCGCAGACTATGGCTTCCTGCGCAGTCCGTTTGTGGCGTATCCGATTCCGGGCGACGCAACTTTGCTGCCGTACGAAATGACCCCCGAAAATCACCCTTACGTGGAATCGGTCATCGAGACCGCTTCCCGCGAGAATCGTTTCCTCATGCTTTTTCCCGCGAGCTCGCCCCTGTTGCCGTGGGTTCGCCAACGTCTGGAGGCTGAATTCCAGACGAAAACATTGAATGCCGACCCGGTGCTGCTCGACGTGACAAAACGATGACTTGCTCCTGGCGCATATCAGTTTTGCGCATCGCAGCGCGACTCGCTCGATCTATACTGTGTGGGAGCCCGCTGGTCTTCTGCCCCCCAAAGCTTATCCGGCGCGTGGGCCCTGTTCTTCGCGAATTTTGCAATCCGGCGCGTCTTCTCAGTGCCCTGTCCTGAATGTGCCGTCGGTGATCTGATCGGGTGTGTAATCAGAGTAGACCGCGCCGTCGTTAACCTGCTGGTAGTAGCAAATGATTCGATAGCGGTAAAGAGCATCGGGCTTTAATCCGGAAACGGTAAGAGCACGCTTGCGCTCGCCGCCTTTATCGGAAGCGGCGGACCAGTGTGGACTATCCGCATTCACATCGACTCTGCACGCATCCTCACTCGGGGCGGTGTACTGGAATCGGGCCACAACGCCGGACACGGACACCGGCGCGATATCGGTAACCATTCCCAGGTCCATGAATAGACGGTCGTAATCGACGCCCATATTGGTTCCATCACTCGCCGGATGCAAGCCCCCTTTCGCATAGGGACTGGAGGGGAGCAGACGGTAGTTCCAGGCTGGAGCATCCTGAAAACCCACGGTAGCTTCGCGCCCGGAGAGTTTATCCGGCTTACCGAGTGGAAAAAAGTTATTGCCCGGGAGTTTCCTGGCGATGTCGTCGAGTTCTTCTCTGGATAAGCTCCGCGCGTCCTGGCCCGCCTCGGAAAACTTCTCGCCGGGAACGAAGACATTATGCGCGAATAAATAATTCGGCGTGGAGGAGCCCGCGATGCGCACGTAGGAGCTATCCAGCATTGTTTTGTAAGTGGTGTGGTCGATCCGCGGCTGCCGAAGGTGATTAGGTTCGCCGTTACCATCGGCGATCCAGACGCCTGAGGCAGTGCCGCCAGCGCTCATATACACAATATTGTCCGTGTAGCTTAGGCCCTCCATGAGCGTCCCTGATACATCGGCCATAAGCAACACGGGCATGTTTCCATAGGTGAGCCCAACGGTATTGTGACGTACGGTCATATCCCGGAAGCCCGCGGCGAGCCAACCGGTGAACAGGGACGGGTCCCCGTCGCTGTAGATCTTGCGAGCAGCGAGATCGTACAGGAGATTGTTTTCAATCAGCATGTTACCCGGCTGCTCCGGCGCGGCATACTCCGCGAGAGTTCCTCCGGCTTCTATGCCAACGGCGCCGTGCCGGATGACGTTGCTTACCACGCTGTGGTCAACCACGCCGGTGACCGCATTGATGATCGGATAGGGATCGGCCGCGCCGGCAAAAAGAAGAGCCGCACCGTCGTTTTGGTACGACCAGTGACCTTGAAACAGGTTGCCCTTGATCATCCAGCGCTTGCCGCGTTTGATCTCGAGCAGATTACGCACGGGATACCGGTATCCGTCCGACGTCTTCGAGGTAAAGCGGTGATCCTGAGGCCAGATCAGATGGTTGTGTACGAACCAGACATCATCATTCGAGTTATCCGAATAGGATATGTGATGTTCCCCATCACCCGCATTGCCGCCAGCGTCGACGTAGAGTCCCATCCCGACGGCTCCGAAATAGTTGTTGGCGATGTAATAAGGACCTGTACCTCCGTCCATTAACTCGAGTCCTACCGTTCCCCATCCATAGCCATACGCCGACGTCTCCCAGACCGCGAGGGCGCAATTGGGAGGCGAAAACTGGCCGTTGGCGATTGTGCCGGAACAGTAGCGATACGCGTTCCCTTGCACAGCGGGATCGTTCTGCTCCACGGCCTCGCAGTTGGTGCAAGCAATGGAAACGGTGCCGGAAGCCGGCTTCGAATACAAAACCGTCAATCCCCTGCCCCGCGGGCCAAGTTGAAGTTGGTACTTGCCGGCGTACCCACCCGATGCCCGCAACACGATCTTGGCCGGCTCCGTAGTGCCAATCGGAGGATCTTTGGCATTGGCCGAATAACTGGCCGGAGGCACGGCCAGAACGGTATTTCCTTCGGACAATTTCGGTGCCGCGGCTGGCGTTACCGCTATTCGCCAGTAATCCAGATTATCCAGGGCACATCCGATCATGGCCTGATATCTTCCTCCGAGGGTGACGCCGCGGTTGTAGCGTGCCGGCGCCCCTTGGCCATGAAAATAGATACGATCGAGCACAATATAGGAGACGTCGGGCGGTACTACATTGGGAAACGTCGGAAAGACCGCGAAGAGCGAGCTATAGGGTGGCGGGTCGAGGGCATCAGCCGTAGACTGTGCCGCGCCTGTTGTAGTGAACTCGAGGTTTTCAAACCAGAAATGATGTTGGCCTCCGCCGTCTTCGGCGCCAAAAATCTGCGCCCGTCCTTTTCCTGGATTTTCTCCGCCCCAGGTGGTTGGTTTCTCCGCAACAAACTTGGCCAAATGCGTCGCCCATGGCCCACCTGTGCGAGCGCCGAAGGGAGGGAAATCAGACGGATCTCGCTGAGCGGTGCGAAGCACGATCCATTTGTGTGAAGGAGAGTCAATGCTTCCTTTCGCTGCTGGATCGAGCGGCTTTCTGGGGAGCGCATAACCGCTGTTCCATGCCGAGGGGATCCGGCAGACGGCGTCCTGCGGGAATTCAAGCACTGTTCCGTAGGAAATTTCATTGAGAATTTTCGAGATTGTATCGTGCGCGTGAACTCCCGCTGCAGGAACATCGGCGGCGGCAACGCATTCCGGCAGTCCGGCGGACGCATTGATGGGAACCACGATGTACTTGCTGGTGTCGGGATGAGACACCTGCCAGCTCTTAGGCGGAGCGGGAAGTTGCGGATGCACCGCCGGTTCCGCGAGGGTTGTTAAGGTTTGCTCAACGGATCCGCAATCGTCCGCGGCGCAGATGCCGGTATCGACATCCGCCTTTGGACGCGCCGTCATGCGAAAGAAAAACTTCGTCGATGGCGCCAATCCGCCGATCGCCAAGCTGATTTTTTGATCGCTGTTGCAAACCGAGTTTGAGCTGTAGGGATAGGAGCCGCTGGCGACTCCATATTTCACCTGATAGCACACAGGATTTGCGCCACTCGTTTCGAATGTCCACCGGACGCTGGAATGCGTCACGGCATAGGCTTTGACATTGTGGATCGTTACCTGTTGCGCGGTCACGACGGCTGTCTGGGCTAGGACGCCAACCAACAGTTGCAGCCAGAAGACGGCTACTGACCCGCCGAGGTTCGTACGAGCTCTGAACATAACCCCATTTTATGGCGGATGATCTGCCGGCGGGTGCAGCTTCTTTTGCAAATCGGTGATCAGGAGGACCCGGAAGTCCGGCGATGCAGACAGCGAGAGATCCTTCCACTCGGATGTCTTCCATCTCTCTGACGCCGTTTTCGCGACGATTGCTTTGATTCCCAGGGCCTCAATCCGTGCGCAAACCTCCGTCATCTTTTCCGGCTTCATGCTCCAGAACGCTTCTTCATCGGGGATCTGTGCGCCCACTCGCATTTCCGCCAGCCTGGCAAACGATACGTCGAAGGTTTCGCCCGCAATTGCAAGGAGATCACCGCGCTGAAGACGAAGGGTCTTTAGAAGATTTGCGGTGCTCTGACCCGCCGAGGGTCGCGGATGAACACCGTCCCGAACGATCCGCGCCGCAGCCGCTCCAAAGTGTGCACCCCAAGGAATCAGCATCGTTCCGGCCGCGGTGGCCAGCACACCGGCTACAAGAGCTCGGTCCTTGAGAGGTCCGACGACGCGCCGATAGGCCACCAGCCAGAAGACCACGAAAAAGCCGCTTAAGAAACGCCGCTCTGTGTGAACCATGGCATACATCGCGCAAGCCGAGACCGGCCAGGCGATCGCAAAATTCATCCAACGCAAGGAACCAGAGGTTGGGTAAGCATCGCGACGTTTGAATATCCATAGAACCAGCAGGCCAGCGATGAGCCCGGCCATATCGACCGCCATGCCATAGTAGCTTTCGCCCGTTGTCAGAAAAACGCGAAGCTGGTCGGAAAGTTGAATGGGAGGCCATTTGCCCGCGCCCCAGTAGCCCGGCGCATACCATAAGGGGTGCGTCGCTTCGAACGGCGTTGCGAACTCAAGCAAAACAGGCTCTTCCATGAGCCTGCGCGGCCCATGATCGAGCAGGACACGCGGATCGGGCGGCCCTCCGCGCCAGAAAGGCTTCGCTTGGCTAACGTACCAAGCGTAATTGAGCGATCCGGTTTTGCCGAACGTGAACTCGTGGGCGATCCCGCTTTGGATTGCGACGAGAGGACCGCAGAATACGGCGAAAGCCATTGCAGCTCCGAAAATCTTTGTGCGCCGGAAAGCCCCAGGAGGCTGGATGCACAGGAAAGCCAGCAGAAAAATGCTCAGGGGGAGCATGGCGGCCTTTAGATAATAGCCGGATGCCAGAACAGCGCCTAGCATGACGGACCACTTTCCCAGACTTGGTTCGCCTGGCGATGCGCGCGCGAGCCGGCATACCAAGCCCGAGGAAAGAAATACAACGCCATCGACCGCCAAGTCCGGCGTGTTGAGTCCGAGCCCGCTGAACTCCCCAATCAGCGAGAGAAACAGGGTGAAGCTGAACGGCAAGAACACGTCGTCTTCGGCGAAACACGAACGCCAGAAGAAAACGAAGGAAGCAAAAATGCCGCAGTAGATCAGGAAATTCAGCACATGAACGGCCGCAAACAGATTTTGGGGCGCGGGCCGCAGGATGAATAGGAGGACGCTCAAGATCGCGGGATACCCGGGGCTCCAGTAAGAGTTTGCCAGCGCGCCGAGATCACCCGAGGCCGCGCGCGAAGCCATATCGAGATAGCTCAGGCCGTCCGGGTCCATCTCGTTGCGGTGTGACCACGCGAGAAGTGCCGCCCAGCTCAGACAAACCACAACCCAGAAGCGCGGTTTCGTCAGGTTTGTGGTAACGCGACTGAGAAGCGACACAAAAGGAAACGTCAAACTCCCTTACGTGTGGATAGCATCAAGTCTGGGTTCCCAAGGGTGCTTTCGCAAGTATACACAACCAGTACTTCGTGTATTTTTGACGCGGCGGCTGACGAAGACTCTGCCGGCGCCTAGTCGAGCGCTGGAATCCGGCCGGAAATCGCATTTTGGTAGTAGGCCTCGTTGCGATCGACAATCTGCGGCAGGGCGTAGCGCTCCTCGGCCGAACGCCGCGCATTCGCGCCCAACCTCCGGCGCAGTTCCTTATCCTTCAGCACGCGAATCAACACGCTGGCGATGGAGCCTGCGTCGTGGGGATCGCATAACAGTCCCGTCATCCCTTCGTCGATGATCTCGGGTCCGGGGCCCGTTTTCGATGCCACGACCGCCTTGCCCGATGCGAGCCCCTCGATCCATGAAATCGGCATGGCCTCAATGTGAGAGGGATAGACGCAGACACTAGCCCTCTGAATCGCCTTGGGCAACTGAAGGCGCGGCACTCTGCCCTTCCAGATCACATGTTCACCGAGCTTGCCCTGCAACATGGCCTGCAATTGAGGCGTCAAAGGCGCCTTGGGCTTCGGATTGATTACTTCGCCGCCATACACCTCGAGCCGGGCGTTCGGCACCTCCGCCACAACCCGGGGCATGGCTTCGATCAATTGGCGAATCCCCTTGCGTTCGGAAACTGTTCCGGCAAAAACGATCAGGCCGTCTTCCTCAGGCAAATCGTCAGGCTTCGGAGCAAACAGCCGTAAGTCGACCGGATTCGGGATAACCTCGATATGGCGCCGGCCGAGTCCCAAAGCTTTACGGGTCCCCTCCGCGACGCAATGGCTGACGGCGCACAACTGGTCGGCCACCTGAAACGCCCACGTCTCTTTCACTACCTGAATGCGTACACCGGTATTGAAAAACGTCGGGCCGCCATGCATGCGTAGAATCTTGACGCCGGGAAGCGATTTGCTCAGAACGGAAATATCGATTTCCCCACCCTCGAGCACGTCTACCGGGTGCTCGGCGTGGAGATCGAGCAGCGCCCTGGCGAATTTGCGGCGGTTAGCGGCGAACCGAATCAAGGGCAATCCGCGGCGGGAGATCCGCACGACATTCACGCCCTGATCGTCGGCAAGGCCGGCATCCTCGTGCGGATACAATCCAAGGGCCGTGACACGATGGCCCCGTTCCACCAGCGCTCGCCCCAAGGTCTGCGTAAAGCTCCCGATGCCCCCGTGCGGCGCAGGTGGGTATTCGCTGCAAACAAAGCAAATATGTAAGGATTTCAAGCAGGCCAATCTTTGGGTTTTATCGTCGGTCAACGTGCAATGGATGCGGCTTACGCACGCTCACCCGTCACTGGAATCTTCATTTTTCCTTTCAGTATAACGGCACGGCCCTGCGAGGAAACCTGCGACAATGGGAAGCCTGAAAATGAGTTCGCCCAACCGAGGCGTCGCGTTCCTCGTTAGCCAGCATCCAGCAATCAACCACGCTTTGCTGCTCCGTGAAGTCCGGGCGCTGCGGGCCCTCAACATGGATATTCACACGGTCTCTATCAGGGATGCCGACCGCCCCTCCGCCGAACTACTTCCCGAAGAGAGGGACGAGCAGGACCGGACGTTTTACGTGAAGTCTCTCGGCGTTTCCGGCGCGCTCCGCTACGTCCTGCCCTTCCTGCTGCGCCATCCTGTGCGCTTCGCGCGCGGACTTGCGTACGCTCTTTCGCTGAGCGCCTGGAACCTCCCGAAGGCAGTCGCGCTCGTGGGCTACTTCGCGGAGGCTGTGATCATCGGCGAATGGATGCGCCGCAACCAGTTGAGGCACATCCACGTGCAATACTCCTCCACCGTGGGATTGCTGCTGCGCCGCATGTTTGCGATTGAATTTTCGATGTCGCTGCACGGTCCGGATGAATTCAACGATCCAGCCGGATTCTGGCTCGCCGAAAAAGTCGTCGCGGCGCATTTTGTCCGGGCTATTTCGTTTTACGCCCGCAGCCAGATCATGAAATCCTGCGAGGCATGCTACTGGGACAAGATCGATATCGCCTATATGGGCGTCGATCCGGCCGCATTCTCGCCCCGGCCCTTCAGGGCCGATCCGAAACCGTTTGAGTTGCTGTGCGTCGGTCGCTTGGCTCCGGTCAAGGCGCAGCATATTCTGCTCGATGCGATCGAGCAGCTCAAGAGGGAGGGCCGGGCGGTGCTGCTCCACCTGGCGGGCGGCGGCCCCGATTTGGAAAATCTGCGGGAGGCCAGCGCCCGGCGCGGCCTGGATGCGCACGTGGTCCTGCACGGATGGGTGCTTCAGGAGCAACTGAATGCACTCTACCATCGCGCGGACGCGTTCGCGCTGGCGAGCTTCGCCGAAGGCCTGCCGGGCGTCCTCATGGAAGCGATGGCCATGGAAATTCCTTGCATTTCCACCTGGATCGCGGGAGTTCCCGAACTGATCCGTGATGGCGTCGATGGACTGCTGGTCGCCCCTTCCGACGCCACGGCTTTGGCTCGGGCCGTGAGCCGTCTCATGGACGATCCGAGCCTGCGTCTGCAAATGGGCAAACAAGCGCGCCAAAGAATTCTCGAAAGCTTCGATCTGCAGCGAAATGCCGAGCACTTGGCGGACATCTTTTCCCGGCGCCTGACCTCATGACCCTATGCAGCACTGCGTTGGGATTCGCTAAACGAGAGGAAAAATATCATGGGAGTCGATCGTGCGACCGTGCAGTTCCTGCTGAATGCTGAACGCGTCGGCGTTTCGCTCGAACGAGTGCTTACCATCGGACGCCAGCAATTCTACATTACGCCGGAAGATCTGCACGGGCTGCTGGTCCGCAATCAACGGCCTTGTTCGATGGAGAACACCCGAAAACTCTGGAATCAGGAAAAGGGCTATTGCGAGCCCTTTCTAAGCTTCATCGCCGCGGGCGAGGTGCTTTCGATGGATATCTCATCGTATGAAAACGCGACCATCCTGCACGATTTGAACCAGCCGCTGCCCGCTCAGTGGGACGAGCAGTTCACGCTGGTCATGGATTGCGGCTCACTCGAGCACGTATTTCAGTACCCCACCGCGATGGCCAATTGCATGCGGGCCGTGAAAACTGGCGGGCACCTGCTCATCGTGACGCCGGCCAATAATCAGATGGGACATGGTTTTTACCAGTTCAGTCCCGAGCTGCTGTTTCGCTCGCTGAGCCCGGCCAACGGCTTCCAAATGACCCGGATGCTCATTTATGAGCAGCCGTTTACCGGAACGTGGTATCAAGTCGCCGATCCGGCCCGCATCCGCACGCGCGTGGAGCTGGTCAATCGCAAGCCCGCCTACCTGATCGCTTGTGCGCAACGCACATCCGTGGTCCCGATCTTTGCCAGCCCGCCGCAGCAAAGTGACTATGCCCAGACGTGGCAGACGGGCGTCGACGGCGGCCCGCGTCCCCACGGCTGGAAGCAGAGGATTCCCAGCGGGATTGCAGATTTGTACCGTAAGCTCAGGCCGTTTCGTCCGCGTTATTACCGTCTGGCATCCCCGACGCTTGAGTCCGAATTCTGGTGCGGCGACGAAGTTTAAAATGGAGTTTCAGTGCCATTGTCCAACTCAGCCTCTTCGCCAGGCGAAGATCAACCGTTTCTTCACTACACGCTCACGCATCGCATTACTGCTTGGGTCAGCCAGCGGCTTTTCGATGAGGTCACTTACACGGTCCGGCATGGATTGCTGGAGGGGATGAAGCGGAAAGGCGGCCTCGGCTGGATTCCTGGGGCTCTCACACGGCATGTTCATTCGCGCGAGGATGAATTTATTAAAAACCTCGACCTGCGTGGGAAGGTCGTATACGATGTCGGCGCGTTTCAGGGCTTGGTGAGTATGTTCTTTGCGCGCAGGGCGAAGACGGTCGTCTGCTACGAACCCAACCAGAGAAATCGCAAGCGCCTCATGCAAAACCTGGAACTGAACGGGCTGACCAATGTGGTTATCCGTCCGCTAGGGGTGGGGTCGAAGCCGCATACCGCCACCATGGTGTTCATGCCGTTAATGCCTGGCGGGGCCAGTCTGGAGGAAAAGACCGTAGCCCAGCTCAAAACGGACCCTTCCACGGTCGCCGAGGAAATCGAAATTACCGCGATCGACATTGACCGTATTGAACAGAACCTGCCCGCGCCGCAATTCATGAAGATTGACATCGAGGGCTTTGAGATAGAGGCTTTACGGGGAGCCCGCCAGACACTCGTCGATCACCGGCCCGATTTATTTCTAGAGATGCACGGCGAGACACTCCGGGAAAAGCGCCGCAAAGTGGCTGAAATTGTCGATTTTTTGACCGGCGTTGGCTACAACTTCATCCAGCACGTGGAGAGCGGAACCACCATCACCGCAGCCAATAGCGAGGCCGCCGTCGAAGGCCACTTGTACTGCCGCTGCAGCATTTGACGAAAGACAGGCCTCCCTTCCTCAGCGGCTGAGAGTCATCCGGTCGGCAAGCGAGTCCCAGGCAGTTTTAACGATCACGGAGAGCGACGACATCTGCGGCGTCCAGCCTAGCGCGGTTTTGGCAAGTGTGGCGTCCGCTACCAGGACCGGAGGGTCGCCTGCGCGCCGCGGAGCTTCCCGTACCTGAACCGTGCGCCCGCTGCGCTTCTGGACTTCTTGAATCACTTCACGGACCGACGATCCGACCCCGGTGCCCAGATTAAAGGCTCCGCTTTTAGCTCCGCGGTTGAGATGTTCGAGCGCCAGCACGTGCGCACGCCCCAGATCCGAGACATGGATGTAATCGCGGATCGCGGTCCCGTCGGGAGTAGGATAATCGGTTCCGTAAACATCGAGGCTTGGCCGGATACCGAGCGCTGTCTGAATCACCAAGGGAATAAGATGTGTTTCAGGATGGTGCTCTTCACAAAGGCCGGCTCCCGATTCGGCGCCGGCGGCGTTGAAATAGCGCAATGCCATCCACTTCAACCCGTAGGCCTTTCCGTACCAGTACAAGGCTCGTTCGACGAAGAGTTTCGATTCGCCGTATGGATTGACGGGCGCCTGCGCATGATCCTCCGTGATCGGAAGGCGAGTAGGAATACCGTAGGTCGCGCAGGTGGATGAAAATACGATCGTCCGGACACCGGCGTCCAACATCGCGTCCAGCAGCGCCAAGGTCCCAACAGCATTATTGTTGAAATACTTGCGTGGATTTTCCACCGATTCGCCCACGTACGCGCTGGCGGCAAAGTGGATCACGGCGTCGATCGAGTGTCCGGTCAGCGCATTCTTCACCAAATTCGCGTCGGCCAGCTCCCCTTGCACTAGCGGACCCCACTTTACGTTGTGATGATGCCCGGTGCTCAAATTATCCAGGACCACGGGACTGTGACCCGCGAGCGCGAGGACCCGGGCCGTGTGACTGCCGATGTAACCCGCACCACCTGTCAGCAGGATGTTCATGAATTTCCTATGGATCTACTATTCCACAGCAGACTGCCGTTTGGCTTTGACGCGGTCCGCGGCACCAAGCTGGGATATAGTGATAGAAATGCCGGCAGAGTTCGATGAGTACTCTCACGACTACGAAAAGCTAGTCACCGATCCGGTTCGGACCAGCTTCGGCGGTGGCGGTTCCGCGTTCTTTTACCAGCGGAAGATGGATTTGCTTCTCCGTTTTTTCAGGCGGAGGGGGCTGGCTCCGTCTCAGATGTCCTGGCTGGATGTCGGCTGCGGCCGCGGCGAACTTCTGGAACTCGGAAGGCCGCATTTCCTCGCTTGCGCCGGATGTGATCCATCGTCCGGAATGCTTTCAGCAGCGGGATCGGCTATCGAGGTTCGGCCTCAAACATCGCCGACCGGGATTCCATTCGATTCGCAGGCGTTCGATCTAGTGACCGCCGTATGCGTGTATCACCATGTTATCCCCGAAAATCGACCGAAGTTGACTTCGGAAATTCGACGCGTGCTGAAGCCCGGGGGCATGTTCGTCATGATTGAGCATAATCCGCTCAATCCGGTGACCAAGCTGGTTGTCAGCCGCGTTCCGCTCGACCGGGATGCGCGGTTGCTGTCTGCACACACCGCTCGTTCGATCTCCTCCGGTGCCGGATTACGTCCGTTTCGAACGGAGTACTTCCTGTACTTCGCTAAGTCGGTTTATGAAAAGATAGGCGCGCTGGAGAATGCCTTGATCCGCTTTCCTTTGGGCGGCCAGTATGCCTCTTTTGCGCTCAACGGTTGAACGCCGCAGAGGAAATGCCCGATTCCAACCCGCAGCTTCATCGGCTAAGCAATCAAGCTCGTCTTTGGCGGTCAGTCCGCGGCCGTCTCCAGCACCCCCATCAGCGAGGTTCCAATGAGCTGCTGCGGGAGAACTTCGCACCGGGACAGATGCAACAGGAGCCGGTTCATCCATTCGCCATGCGCATCGAAACCAGCCGAAATCGCCGTTTTATGGCTCTGCGCGATCATCCAAGCCTTTCGCGCGGCGAGCAACGGCAGCAGACCGAACCCCCAGTAGGTGGATCGTGTGACGCGCATTCGGTTGCGGTCTGCCAACCGCGCCAGGGAAGGGAGGTTGTATCTTCGAACGTGGCCCACCGCCGTGTCGTAACGTGAAAAAAGAGACGGTAACGCCGGTACGTTAACCAGAAGGCGGCCCTGGGGGGCCAAATGAAACTGGACCGCGGACACGAAGGCATCCTCGTTATCGATGTGCTCGATTACATCGAACAGGATAATTAGATCAAACCTAGCCTTGAGATCCGTCTTCCTTTGAAATAGATCGTAGCAGTGAAGCGGGCTGACGCGACTTACGCTCCGTAGCAGCGCGGCTTCATGGAGGTCGAAGCCGGCAACTTCGCGACCATAAAAGTCCTCAATTTGCCGTTGCAGGACGCCATGACCACAACCTACCTCGGCAATCTGCCCCGCCTCTTTGATTAGGTCCCCGGCCAACCTCTGCAGTACCTCGAAGCGTCGTCGCATCCAGAAATGGCTCAGACTCGCGATATCGAACCAGTCATCGCCCATACTAACTTCCGCTGGCCTGGAGAGGTAGTGGATGCGATCTCGGGGGGACGTCACTGAGTTGCGTCTTGCGTATGGATTCGGTGCGCCACGGCATCGCCCATGACGTAGGCGGTAGGATGGGGGTTCACGACTCCGATCGCGGAGGAAACGATGGCCGCAGGCCGCCGCTTAATTTCATGAAGCAGTACGACAAGATATTCGCCGATAATTCCGAGGCACAAGAAAAGTACGCTGAGCGTAAATGAGAGGAATACCAGCACGGTAGCGATACCGGCGTTGGCTCCAACCCAATAGCCAAGTAACGTGAATTGCGGGAACAGGCGGTTCACGAGTACCAGAAGCCCGAACACGATGGAGCCCGCGCCCATCGCCGCGCCCATCACGCTGGCGATGCGAAGGGGGACGTTGCTGAACGAAATAAGCCCCTGCAAAGCCAGTAAAGTGAGCCTCCTCAGATTGTACTTACTGGTCCCGTGCAGACGCGCAGGGCGGTCATAGGCGATGCCCGCTTGCCGGAACCCCACCCAGGATCGAAGCCCGCGCAGCATCCGCGATTGCTCCGGAAGCCCCAATAGTATCTGCTGGCATCGGGCACTCATGATACAGAAGTCGCCGGCGTCACGAGGCCACTCATGGTCGGCTGCTTTGTTTATCAAACGATAAAACAAAGAATAAGCGAGCCGCAGAAACAGGGGAGCATCACGCCGGCCACGAACACCGAAACACACATCCAGATCGTCACGAATGCAAGCTTGATAGAGCTCCACCAGCACCTCCACGGGATCTTGGAGGTCGCAGTCCATAATGCCGATATAACTCCCTCGCGCATAGGCCATACCAACGGAGAGACCCGCCTGATGTCCGAAATTTCGGCTGAGTCTGACCCCGGAGATGCGATTGTCGCGTTGGTTCCACGCCGAAACGATGGCAAACGTTGAGTCCCTGCTTCCATCGTCCACGCACAGGATAGCCCAACGCCCGGCAGTGGCTTGCTCAAGAACAGGCACCACCGTGGTGAAAAACGCCGGCAGCATTTCCTCTTCGTTGTAACAGGGCACAATTACACAAAGAGACGTCGCGTTCTGCTTCAAAGAGGATTCTGGCATGGGCAACCGCTGCCGTTCATCGCCTCAGAATAGCAGACCCTTGAGGCGGAGTTCCTTAGGGACTTCGCTACGCCGCGATAAGGACCATGGTCCCGCGGGCCGTCCGCTCCGGCCCTCTTCGGAGGCCACCTTGTCCGTCACGTAAACCTGGCTGTACGGATCCCGATATACGATTCGGCTGTGCTCCATAAGGCTCTGCACGTGCCGATAATCTGCCGGATTCGCCCGCCGGTCTTTCTCATGAAGGTCGCGGAAGACGGGATCCATGACAAAAGCGTCGGGGCGCAAACCACTCAGAAAGCCGAGGCGGTAGTCGTCCAAAACGGTACGGTCCGGGCACAATCCAAACCATAACTCGCCTTGGGACATGATGAGAGCGCCGTCCGCAGTGTTTTGCTTGATCGCCTGGATTACGGGCAGGTAGTTCCCGTGGTATTCGTCCTGCTGGATCAAATAAGCGGCTCCGCCGAGCTGGATGGCAGCGAGAAGCGCCACCACCGCGAAAATCGGCTTCCATCGGGGACTGTCGGTCACGTGTAAGAGAAACATACCGAGGCACGCCGCCATGATGATTGTCGTATGCGGCAGATAATAGTTGAACTTGGAAGGCGAGACTTCCGCCAGGATAAGAAATGCAGTCAAGAAAAACACAGGAAACCAGACCATGAAGGGTCTACGGTGCAATCTCCTGAACAACAGGATGCCGAACACGCCGACAAGGTAGGCCGTTAAGACCAAAATCTTCAACCGGCTTGCAAGTCCCACGCCGCGCAGAAACCCGAACGGGGCCGCATAGCGGGTGAGTATTTCTTGTTGCAGATACCGGATGATGCGCGAATGCGACAGGTGAGAGTAGTCAAAACTCCCCTCATTTTCAGTCAGCGTTCCGTGCATCTGTTCCCGGAAAGCGGCGGGATCTTGTGCGATGTAGCTTCCCCACGCAGCGCCCGCCAGTAGGTACGGAACCGCGATCGCCGCAAACAGTTTGACCGATAACCGGCGCCGGTCCAGCAGTAAGATCGCGAGCATCAGCCCGGCCGCCCACCCCAAAGCTGCTGGGTGCGTGAGCAGGGCCAGCGCAGCCAGCGCGTTCCCCCAAAGAACGGCACGCAATAAATCGACTCGACGCCAATAAATGTAGGCAGCAAGCCCAGCCGAGCCCAAGCCGACACACATCATATCCATGCGTCCGTGCGACGCGCCGATCAGAAAAAAATAGTCCACGGAAATGAGGCCGGTCACCAGCAGGGCCGCTGCCGCGGATTTGGTGAGGCTGCGAACGATAATGTACCAGGAAAATAGACAGACGAGCCCAAAAAATACGGACAGGAGCCGCACCTGCGCTACTCCGAATCCCACAATTCGGAAAAGAGCCGCTGTCACTATGAAATAGAGCGGAGGCTGAACGTAGGTGCGCTGCGCGGTCGAGAGCGGAAGATAGTCGGGGAGCGGATATAACGTTAGTCCCATTTTGCCGCTGTGGATCAGGTTATAGCCCGGATTTGCATACGCCGCCTCGTCAGACTGAGGCCGAGCGGTGAATGCTAGGGCCAGCGTAACCGAGAGATAAACTGCGACGATCGCGATCGCAATCAGGCGTTCCTTACGCGTCAGCGGGTTCAGCTTCCGTGTTTCCAGTGCGGGCGTCTCGCCAGATTGAGTCAGCATGCCTCGGCTCCTGCTTGGTTCAACAATCTTGGTTCAACTGATTCTGCTTCCGAAACAACCCGGCTTGCTCAGTAATAAGACGTCGCGCGTTCGGGTGCTTCGCGGTCGTCGCGGGTCCGCCCCACTCTGAATCATCCCCACATTAAAAGCATACCGATCCCGGTCGACCCGTCGGTTTGCTCACGCCTGCGCGCCTTTTAGCATCTCATCGATTTCCCGGTTGGCAAGTTGCGGGAACACGCCGCTATCAAACCGGTAGGCGCCGATGAAATGCAGCAGCGACACGTCCGGGGTAATCCCGTTTTTCTGAAAAGTAGCGTATGCGGGCTCAAAGGTCGCGTACTTCGGATAAGGAAGCGGTTCGCTCCGGGGGGAGTTGGCGATCACGAAGTTGGACGCAATCTGCTCCGTGCCCCACTCGGTCCAACGGTTGCCGTGAACTCTGGCAGCAGCTTCGTGGAAATGCTCCACCAGATCCATGGTCACGGCCCCTTGGGCGAATCCGGCAAACCCGGATGATCCGCGCACGTAAAGCCAGCGGTGCGCGTCCGTAATTTCGGGGCCACGGATTTCGAAGCTCGTCACGATGTTATTCGATTTCCTGGCGATGCCTTTCTCGACCCAGGCGGAAAGAGGCTGGATCGGAATTCCTTCCGCCAGCACAAATGCACAATTCTGGTTGACTCTCTCGACGACGTCCTCGATGGGGCCAATGCAGAGCACGTCGCAATCGATCTGAATGACGAATTCGTTCGCCGAACGATTCACGCAGAACACTAGCCGTTCCCAGGTCCCTCCGCGCTGGCAGCGGCCTGTGGGAAGATCTTCCACGTCGTGAAACTCCACCGGGCCAAGGTGGCGGCGGATGAGTTCCCGCTGGCGCTTGGGAAAATCGGCCCGCACGATGGTGGCTATCCGGCCACGCCCTAACCGCCGATACAAGGCTTTGACCGCCAGAATATACATCTGAACGTCCGATTCCTGAACCATGCTGACGATGGTCAACGGCGCGTCCTGGTAAGAAATCGGGGGCGTGTCCAATATCCGGCGGGTCTGGCGGTCAAAACGCTCATGCGTCAGATATTTACGTAATCGATAGAACAGAAAGGTCCTTTCGGCGAAAATGGAAACAATCGGCTCGCGGATTCCGCGGGATCGCCAGCGGAATCCTAAGTTATATTATAAAAAGAATGCCGTTTGCGAGAAGCTCTGAAAGGAATGTATGATTTCCGGGCACACCTCGGGCATTCCGACCAGGTCCATGGTGGCAGGTCCGGGCGCCGCGGCGGTGCCGGCCGAACGTGACATCCGCCCCAGCGACGAGCCTTCGACATTCCTCTGGAACGTGCCGATGGCCATCCTCGCGGTGCTTGTGATTAACCACTTTGGGCGGCCGTTCGAGTTGGTTCTCACCGGCTATAAAATTCCGCTCGTGATTTGCCTGATCGGCTTGTTTGCCGTCGTGTTCACACGTGCACTCAAGGGGTTTCTCTCAGCGCCTGGAAAGCCGCTGATCGGATGGGTGATCTGGATGGCGGTGAGCACGGCGTTCAGCACGTGGAGAGGGGGAAGCTCCGTGTACCTCTTCTATTTCTGCGGTTTGCAGTTGGTGCTGTTTTTACTGGCGGGGAGTGCGCCGCGCTCCTTTCGGGACATCCAGCGCGTCCTTTATGTTGTATTGGCCTCGGCGAGTCTCTACATTTTCTTCGGAAGCTCCTCCCGGGCGGACCAAAGATTCGACCTGAAAGGCACTTTCGGAAACTCCGACGACGTGGCGTTGCTCGCCGGGTTCCTGCTGCCCGTTGTCATTCTCATCATGCAGCGTGTTCGCAATCCGGTCGGAAAGGCATTCGTCCTGGTGATCGGCTGCGGCTGGCTGGTTCGCGTCATCGGATTAACCGGAACACGCACCGGACTGCTTGCCATGGGAGCCTTGTTGATGCTGTATTTCTTCTACGGGAACCTTTTGCAGCGCTTCACCGTCGTGGTTTTGAGTGTTCTCGGAATGCTCGCGATGCTGGTGCTGCTTCCGAGCACGATTCTCGAACGCTTTGCGAGCACCTTCAGAAGTTTCGGGACGGAAACCGTCGCCGAAGAACGCGCCGACGCCAGCACGGAAGCGGGGGCGTCCGTCGCGGAGCGTCGGGAACTGCTGCATGATGCGCTGGTCATGACCGCCCGCAACCCGATTTTCGGGGTCGGGCCCGGCGAGTTCCCCGATTATCGATACAGTTTTCTCGATCGGAATGCCCGCGGCGGACACAAGCGTTTTTTTCCATCGCACAACACGTATCTTCAGGTCTCGAGCGAAGAAGGGATCCCGGGCCTGCTGTTGTATCTGGGATTTCTCGGAGCGACGTTTTTCTCCTTGCGGCGATCTCTGAAGTTGAACCGGCCCGGCTCGTCTCTCGACTGGGAGCTGGGCGCTCAGATTTCGATTTGCCTGCAAGCGGGATTGGTGTACTTTGCGGTGTGCGCAATCTTCATGACCTGCGAGAAGCACCCTCAGCAATATTTGGTGGCTGGGCTGGCGGTCGCTCTGGAACGGATCTCCAGTCTCCGAGCGGCAAAGAGGTCGACCCCGGCGCTCGCGCGCGCGGTTGCCCCAGTCCCACCATGGCAGCAGCCGGCGCCACAACCGGTGAGTGCCGTCGCCTCCGTGGCGCGTCCTCGATCCGCCCTCAGGCGGCGCCGGTGAGCCCATCCTCACCGCCGGAGCGGCGTTCACTTCCGGCGCTGACAGGATTGCGTTTTTTTCTGGCTCTTTGGGTCATTGTGTTTCATGTGGTCCCGGGGAGGCCTGGCCTCGCCATCCCGTGGTTGCCGCAATCTCCCGAGGGCCTGAGTTGCCTTTTGCGAACGGGTTATGTGGCAGTGACGGTTTTTTTCGCGCTCTCCGGTTTTGTCCTGGCCTATAACTACGACTTGCGGAAGGAATGGCATCGCAGGCAACACGGGCCCTTCGCGATCGCGCGGTTTAGCCGCATCTATCCGGCGTACTTCATCGGACTTTTGTCCCTGACTCCGGTCGCGCTTTACCGCATCTGGCAGGGGATCCCTGCGGGCGGCTACGAGCTTTCGAACGGATTGCTGAACCTGTTTCTACTCCAGGCCTGGGTGCCAAGCGCCGCGCTGACGTGGAACTTCCCGGGATGGTCGCTGTCCTGCGAGGCATTCTTCTACGCCGCGTTTCCCGTCGTCGGATACTTCCTTTGGAAGTTATCGCGCAGAAGGACCATGCTCGCCGCGCTCGGCGTATTGTGGGGTTTGTCTTTGGCGGCTCCTCTGATGGCGGTGCTCCTTCCGATCCGCGGCTTCGGAGAAGTCGCCGCGGCGGGCGGCGTCCCGGGTCCCGAAGCAGGATCTTGGGTCAACCTGATCAGCTATAATCCGCTGGCGGGCCTTCCCGCATTTTGTACCGGAATCGTGCTGGCGCGCTTCTACCGTTCGCTGCCGCCGGATTCACGCTGGTTCGGACGGGGTGATTGGTTGTCGATACCGGCCATGACGCTCATTGTGCTGGTGCTCGCGAACGCGGACCGCATCCCGCTCGCCTTGGTCCGTAACGGCCTCTTACTGCCATTCTATGCCGCCTTGATTCTGGGATTGGCCTTGGGAGGCGGCCTCTTGGCACGCGTGCTGGCAGTTTCACCGCTGGTGTTTCTGGGCAACGCGAGCTATGCCATGTACATTCTCCATTTCCCGATCGGGGAATGGCTGCTTCTCGCCGAAAAAGCCCTTGCCCTTGATTTCGAAGGCCTCGGGTTCGTCGCATTCTACACCTTCGCCGTGGTCGTGGGATCGTCGCTATTTTACAAGTTCGCCGAAGAACCCCTGCATCATAAGCTACGTAAAGCTCTAGCTGTTAGGTTGGACCGGCCCGTGCATTCGACTCCTTGACCACCAGCCTGGTGCGCGCCTCGCCGCAGCCGTGATTTGGGGAACATCCCGATCCCCAAATCCTCAATAGTGGCCGCCTCATCACTGGTGTGCTTGTATCTCGTGGCGCGAGTGGTGAAGGATCGAGGACGCAATCGAATTTCAGTTCGGCGCGCAGGCCTCGGACGTAGTGCTCGTCGAAGCGCCGAAGACTGAGTCAAACGGCCGGAAACGAACGATTCGATTCACTGCGCGGCACGCCGCGCTCAGCGGTTCACGCGGGCGGTGTAACAAGGTCGAACTGCACGCATTGCGTAGCGCCCCGGCGTCACGATATTCTTGAGCCTAAACCAAACGGAAACGGAGGCGGGGATGTGGGCGGACTGGTGCGGACTTCTGTTTTGCGTTCTGGCCATCCTCTATACCATCGCGGGATACCCACTGTGGCTCGCATGGCGCACGCGTGGCGCTTTGCACGGGACCGCGAACCCGACCGCCTCAACGGCGTTTGAACCGTCCGTAACCATCCTTCTCCCCGTGTTCAATGGGGAACCATGGATCGAGCAGAAGCTCCGGTCGATTCGGGCGCTGGACTATCCCCACGAAAAGATTCAGATGGTCCTGATTTCCGACGGTTCCACCGACCGCACCCTGGAGAAAGCTGCTCACTTTCGCGGAAGAGGCGCCGACGTGTCCGGGAGTGGCATGGATGCGATGGGGAATGACGCGATCGAAATGGATGTTATCGAGATCCCGCATGCGGGCAAGCCCGCCGCGATCAACGCAGGTTTGTATCGGGCGCGCGGCGAAATTCTTTTTTTCACGGACGTACGGCAGCCTCTCGATAGGCAAAGTCTGCGTTATCTGACCTCCTGTTTCTCGGACCCGGCCGTGGGCGCGGCTAGCGGCGAACTGATCATTCGCCCGGGAGAGACGCTGCAGGAAGATAGCATCGGACTCTACTGGCGCTATGAGAAATGGCTCCGCAAGCGGGAGAGCGTCCTCGATTCCGTGATGGGCGCGACCGGAGCCATCTATGCCATGCGGCGCGAGTTGGCCGGTCCGCTGCCAGAAGACCTGCTGCTGGACGACGTATACCTCCCGTTGCTCGCCTTCTTTCGCGGCTACCGCGTGATCTTCGAAGAGCGGGCGATCGCCTGGGATGATCCGACTTCGCTGAAAACCGAATTTCGCCGCAAAGTCCGCACGCAAGCCGGAGTCTATCAGTTGATTCGTTATCTTCCGGAGTTGCTCGGGCGGGAAAACCGCTGTCTCCTTGTATTTCTATCCCACAAGGCGGCCCGCCTTCTGCTGCCCATATGGTTCGCGGCGCTGGCGGGGTTCAGTTTAGGATTACCGGCGCGGCCGGCGCTGTGGTCCCTCGGCGTACAAGCGTGTTTTTACGGATTGGCGTTGGTCGACGTCGTGGTACCTGAAACATTTCCGCTGAAGCGCATCACGTCCACGGCGAGAACACTCGTCATCTTGTTGGCGGCGGCCGCCGTCGCGATCTCGATCATATTCCGGCCGAGCAGGAGCTTTTGGACCGCGGCTACGGGCACGGCGGCGCCCCCTCAGCCCGGCGGCCCGAATTGATCGAGCAGCTCTTCGAACCGGCGCGTGACCTGGAGCCAGGAGAAACGTTCGTTTACCAGCGTCCAGGCGCAGGCGGTCAGCACATCGCGCGCGCGCGCATCGGCCAGCAGGTCGAGACACTCACGGGCGAATTGCTCCGGCTGGTCCGCTAATCGTATTTCCGCCGGGCTGGCGAAGATGCCTTCGGCGCCCACCCGGGTCGAGACGGTGGCTACGCGGGCGGCCATCGATTCATAAATCTTAAGCCGCGTTCCGCCGCCGATCCGCAAAGGAACGATCGAAACCAGGCTGCGCCACAGGTAGGGCCGCACGTCGGGCACCGTTCCGGTGACCGTGATCCGCGGATCGTGGCGGGCGAGTTCGCGAATTTCAGGCGACGGATCGCGGCCGACGATCAGCAGCGAAGCCGACGGCCGATCCCGCCGGATAAGCGGCAGCGTCGTGCGCACGAAGTCCAGAACCCCATCGACGTTCGGCGCCCAATCCATGGAGCCGATGAAGATCAGGTCATTGTCTGCCTGCCGTTCCGCCTGCGTTGGCGAAGGCGAGAAGTATTCAACATTGACGCCCGTTGGTACCGCGCCGATGCGCTCCACGCCGAAAAGCTCGCGCATCTCCGCCGCATCGGCATCCGATACGGCGATCACTCCGTCGACAGCCCGGCAAACGTGCCGCTCGAAGGCGCGCATCCGCGCCGCCTGACGGTTCAAATAAAAGCGCTCCCATGGATTCCGGGCGTGCGCGACGCGGCGGCGCCAGATCGTCGATTCGACGTTGTGTTGAAACAGGACGATTCCTTGCAGCGACGGGAAATTGACGGCGGGGACCAGGAAGTCACAGACCACCCGGTCGAAGTGCCGGGTGGACATGAGTTCAGCGATTTTGTCGCGCATCGCGACCGAACGGAAACGGGAAACGGCCATCGGGACAGGATCGAAAAGACCCGCCGCGAGTTGCACCTGGAAACGGAACGAGGTCTTCGGCGCGACCGCGAGATCGATCGGATAGGCGCGCGAGCAATATTCGGAGCTGCGCTCCAGCCCTTCCGAATCCCCAGGTTCGCGAAATGCGACGTAGTGGACCTCGTGGCGTTGATGCAGGCACCGCAGCATTTCGAGGGAGCGGATCTGACCTCCTCGCGTGGTGGGATGAAGGAAATCGGATTTGACCCAGAGAAGTTTCAAATTGTAAACCGCTCTTCCCAATATTAGCGACTCGCGCGCGCGCGACAGATGCGGTTGCCCGTGCGGAGGCCACTTTTATTTGCCGGATTTTCTTGGCGATGCTGTTTTGCCTCGGACGGCCGCGCGCGCAACTGGACGTAAGGTCGGGCCGGGGGGATGATCCTGATGAATAAGCGGTGGCGGTACTTACTTCTTCTTGGCGGTTTATGCGGATTCGCGCTCGCCCAGACGCAGGTCAGCTTGCGCACGCAGACGAAATCGGCGGACCTTTCGGCGGTCGGCCCCACGAAGCCGATGCAAACCGGCGCGACACTGCCGGCGGCGTGCGGCACGGGGGAGATGTTCTTTTTGACGACAGCGGCCGCGGGTTCGAACCTGTATACGTGTGCGGCCACCAACGCCTGGACGGAAGTCGTGAGCCTCGCCAGCGTTACGCAGGGAACGGGCACCATCGTTACGACGGTTGGAAGTACCATCAACCTGGCAGTGGACCCAGCCCTGATCCCCACCAGGACCGTGGTGCAGGCGAGCACCAGCAACATCTGCACACCGACCTCCTCTTCGGCCACGGCCGTAACCTGCACCATGAACCCAACCCTAGCCGCCTACAGCAACGGTATGCTGGTCGAGCTAACCTGGAACGTAGCTTGCGCGGGGACCGAGACGCTCGCGATCGACGGCCTGGCTCCCACGAATCTGCGCGAAGCGGACGGCGCGACTATCCTCAAAACGACTGACTGCGCGAGCGGTCAAGGCGCGAGTGGAGCCGGGCAGACGAATGTCTTCAGTTACGACGGCACGCATTCCGTCTTCAAACTGGTCGGCGGCGGGTTGAGCAGCGGCAGCGTCACGGGTCCTGGATCGGCGACCGCCAATGATGGGGCTTGCTTTAACGGGAACACCGGGACAATCGTCAAAGATTGCGGATTTGCCCCTCAGCCGGCGCTCACCTTAACCACGAGTGGCTCCAGTGGCGCGGCGACCCTTTCTGGCGGGGCCCTAAATATTCCACAGTACTCAGGTGGCCCGACTCTCCTGGGAGCTTCCGGTCAGCAGTGGATTCCGGGAATCGGTTCTCTCGTTCCGAGCAACGACACCTATCCGCAAGTCACTAATGCCCTATGGCTGGAGTCGGGATTAGCGGGACGAATTGACTTCATGCATTTTTATATGCCCGGCGCATGGACGGCGAACTCACTGACGGTCAATATCACGACTGCTGGCGCAAGCACATGTCACGCGAGCTTCGGAGTGATGAATGATGCCCGCACATCATTGCTTGTCAATTCTGGAGTTTTAACTTCAGCAACGACTTTGAAGTGTAACCCTGGAACCGTCCCATCGGTAATTACGATAACATCCTCAACCAGTCCAGCCGCGACAGGATTGGGAACTCAATATCCGGCAGGTTGGTACTGGCTTGTAAAGACCACGGATGACGGGACCTTGGCGATGACAGCCGTCTCAAATGCCGCATCATCCTTATTTGTTCCAATTTTGAACGCTGTTACGACTCAAACTGGATACGCCACCGCTAATCAATGTACAACCACAAATGCGGTGTTGCCTGCATCATTTTCTTCGCCGGGCGCCTGCACGATAGTAGCGGCCACAAATCAAAATATGTTCGTAGTCTTGTCCTATTAAAAGTCATGAAGAAACTTCTCTTCCTTCTCGCGCTGCCTGCCTTCGCGCAGACCTCGGTCGTGCTGAACGGCAACAGCTATAACCTTCAGTCTCACCCTCGCGTGTGGCTCGACGGCGCAACGGGAGCACTTACCGCTGCCATGTCCAATACCGCCGGGCGGGCGAACCTCAGCAATCCGCCCTACGCGGCCATGCAAGCGCGGGTCAACTTATACATCGCGAACGGCTACACGGATCCGATGGTGGATTACCTGCATTACGACAATACTTTCGTGGAGAGCCCTGGAGATCTCGCCAGTTCCACGCTCAACGCCGCTCTGTTATGGGTCGCCCAGGGTTCCAATGTCAGCGATCCGAACGGATATCTTGCAGCAGCGAAGTACGGAATCGACCATGCACTACGGATGGTCGGCAACTCCACCGGATGCAATACTTCTTATAGTTATTGCGCCCCTAGCCCCGGACGCGCTTACGATCAGGATTTCACGCGGTTCTTTTTGATCGACATGGTGCAGGCGTACTCGCTCATTCGCAGCCAGTTGACCAGCACCGAGATTTCCAACTTCGCCAACTGGGTGCTGAACGACAACACGACGGCGCACAATGGCATCGATACGACCGCGTGCACGAATCAGACGATTGTGGCCGGAACCGGAACGCTCACTGCCAGCGGAACTACGGTGACGATCAGCGGAGGAACAACTAGCCAGCTTGTTGCGGGTTCCGTGATCCTGAACCAGACTGCCACGATGAACCCCAACTCCAACTCCCAGCAACCAGTGGCAATCGTCAACACGATCACGGACGGCACGCACTTCACGACCTACGAACCGTTGACGGCCTCGGGCACGGCCTTCAATGTCTCGCCTCCGTGGGTCGCTGGCAACTGCGGCATGATCTGGTTCGTGAAGCACCACAACGCCGCGCCGCCTCTGATTCCGGCGCAGGCGGCGAACTATAACACCGATTATTTCAACGGAAACACGTTCGTGAGCAACGACGAGAACCTGACTCTCACGGCACTGGTCGGTTACATCGCGGTCGGGCTGGCCCTCGCCGACGATGATCCCCGAGCGGTCACGCTGCTCCAGGAAGCCTATGACTACTACTACACGAACATGTACCCGTACACGCTTTCGGCGTTCACGGGGTTCACTTCCTCGGGCAATGGATACACAAACGAGCGCACCGGCTGGATGCACGCCTTGATTGCCGAGATGGTTCAGAAGTCGGTTGTGAGCGGACCGAACCTCCAGGGACTTTTAGAGAAGCGACTGCTGGCCTGGGAATATCAGCTTTCGTATCCCGATAGTCCCACCAACGCCATCTCGTTCCAGCAACCGAATGCTTCACTTTGGAACAACGCCTTCTACCAACGGCCCGGATTCATTGTCGAGTACATGGCGAACAGCGATCCGCAGGCCGCATTTTACAACTATTATCTGCGGACCACGCGAGGCCAGTATCCCGGCAGCACTTCTTACGACGTGGCGTACAACAAGGCTTCTTATACGCCTTTCTCCTATGTCTTCATGGACCCTGCGTTTTCGCAGACGAACATCAACACGGCCCCGAGCCAGTACCTTTTCAACGATACGGACTATTCGACCTGCATGTCGCTTGGTCTGACGTGCTACCCCAACAACGCGTACGCCTTTGCGGTGAGTCGCTCCGGCTGGAGCTCGACCGACGACCTTGCGCTGCTGACAGCGGGATATACAGACGGCGGCGATCACTCCTCCAATGGCGACTGGGGAGACTTTCGCATCTATCGCAATGGAGCGTATCTACTCGGTGACGACTTCTCCAGCTATTCCGAGGGCACCAGCCAGGAAAACATGCTCATGATCGAGCTTGGCAATGGTGCGAACTGGATCACTCCATCAATCTCGCCATTCGAGGCAAACGCGCCGATTTCGCGCTGGTCCTCCACCGACCCCACAGGAGACAGCGCCAGCCGGTACATGTATGTCATGACCGATCTGACGAACACTTATAACAACGCGGTGGTCAAGCCGACGCGCGTGCAGAGGCACGTCGCGCACTTCAAGAAGCCGGGCGCTCAGGATTACTTCGTGGTCTACGACGATGTCGCGTCTCCCGCGACTACGATCTGCGGATTATGGCAGTTCGGATTGAACGGCCTCGCGCCTTCTACGGCCATTAGCTATACGCCCGGCACCGGGCCGGTGAGCAACACACAAACATCCTCGAAGCTGAACACGGCTTGGATCTTCCCCGGCGGCGGCACCAGCGGCGCGGTCACCAACGACGCGAGCAACGGGACGTACACGGGATCGAACGGATTTACCTATCGAGTTCGGAGCTGCGCCTCGACGGACGGCAACACACGCAATGTAGGCGCGACGGCGTTCGAGGAGCTGGTGGTTCATGAACCGGTAAACGGAAACAGCGGCTCGATGCCGTCGCTCACGCAGCTGCCGGCTACCAATTTCCGGGTCGTCCAGATCGCCGATGCGACAACGCCGAAGGTCGCGGCCTTCGCGCAAGGGGGCGTCACTTATGCGTCGCTTTCATTCACCAGCACCCACGGCGGAACGGGCCAATACCTGATCGCCGGACTGACCGCCGGCAACTACAATGTCACTGTAAATAACGTCGCGGTTGTGACCAATCAACCGGTGAATGCGAGCGACAATACGCTCTATTTTGAGAGCCTGTCCGGAGCAATCGTGGTATCCGTCACGGGTCTCATCACCCTTTCCGGCATCGCCGTCAGCGACACCGGCCAGCACTATTGCCGGGTCGTCGGCGATGTCAGCCCCGATGCCTATGTGCAGGTCTATTACGGAACCGTGTCAGGCGGTCCTTATCCCTACAACACATACCCGTACCTGACGGGTCGGCAGTCCTCGCCGTCTGATTCAGGGGTATTTGCATTGGACCTGGGCGCTCTCGCCTCGGGGACGACATTTTATTTTGTGGCCCAGGCACGCCCGAACATCGACAACACCACCGGACAGGTTCAGACCGCCGAATATAGCTGCACAACTACAACGGGGCTGCCCTACCCGGTCGCGCCGACGAAGTACACACCGAGCTACCCGCTAACAACAAGCGGATATACGACTATTTCCATGACGACCTCGGGGAGCGCATTCGTGGCCGCCTCCACTGCCACGCATACGGGCGGCATCTTCTGCGCGGGCGATCCGACCTGGACGGTGACGGCGGGCGATTCCCTACAAACGGTTCTCAATGAGGTGCAATTTGGAGCAATTATTGAATTTCCCCAGGGAGCGACTGGCAACGCGCCCAATGTCACGAACGGCGGATTTATCGAGCCTCCGATTGCGGTAGATCCCTGCGCCTCGGGAATATCGGACCCCGCGCATCGCTGGGTCATCCTCAGAACACATCAGGTCAACGCGGCGGACTTCCCGCCGTTCGGTTTTAGAACGGCTCCATCATGGGCGTCGAAACTCGCGAATTTTCAGGCGCAAACGCCACCACACGGCCTCAACTCCGTGGGGGAAGTGTTCTCGGCAATGCTGGTAGCGCCCAGCACAACAGGCATTCACCACTTCTGGCATTCCAACATGGAAGTCTCGGTGAACACCGGAAGCACAAACAACTGGGGAGCGCTCGTGGTCTTGGGAGATCCTTACATCAACGGCAACGACGCTCCAACGCCACCGTCCTACATGGTGTTCGACAGGATTTACTTCAACACTCCTGCTCCTCCCTCTGGTGTGGATACCTGTCTCCAGGGCGGCATCGGAGCGAACATCTTTATTACCGGAAGCTACTGCGCCGGAGCGCAGAACGTCGGCGGTGGATACGTGGCGCAAGGCATTTACATCACCGATTGCAGCATCGGTCCGCTTACCATTCTGAACAACGAAATCGACGCGGCCGGACAGGGGGTTTACTTTGAAAGCGTCGGACGCACCGATTGCGGCGGCACCGGCCCACACATCTTGCAGAACATATCGCTGTTAAAGAATACGCTCTACTCTCCCCCGAGCTGGCTTAATCCGATTAATCCAGGATATGGCATTTGGGACGGTGTGAACCGCAAGTCTTTCAGAAACCCAATCGAAACCAAAAATACGCAGTACGGATTGTTCCAAGGTAATTGGATCGATGGATGTTTCGCTGGACAAAATACCGGCTCGTGCCTGCTTATCACGCCGATTGGCGGTGCGATTAAGACGACCGGAGCTACTGGCGCGCACGACATCGAAATGTCGTTCAACTATCTGCGCCACGCGGCCGTCATTTCTGAGGCGGTGGGTACATCCACTATCGATGGGTGCTGCGGGTATGCGCCGGATGCCGCGCTGAACTCACAACTTTTGATGCACGACAATCTGGCCGTGGATCTAGGCAGATATCTGTATTCGTTTACCGGATCTCCGAGCGTGGAGAGCGAGTATTTGCAGAGCTACGGGGTTCAGAATCATCTCATCTACAACAACACCTTCGATTTCACAAACGCTGCGTGGGCTCCCGGTGCGTATTACCATCCGGCGATCCTGATGACGAGCGATGGCGGAATTTCGTCGAACGGATTTCAGTTCACAAACAACTTGCTGTTCTTCAGTCAGGGGCAGCCAGCGTCGAACGCCGGCATTCAGGCTGGCGGAGGCGGAGCCGGAAGTCCGCCACCGGTTTGTCCCTACGGATGCGCCACGTTTCCAGTTGTGCCGCTGCCCACCACCACAACCTTTGCGACCATCCTCGCGGGCACGATGCTCAACATTGCTGGAGCGGCGACCGCATCAGGAAACTGGGGCGGAAACGTGATGATTGGCGGCAATAGCGGAACTTCAGAATCCAATTTAGCCGCGGCCAGCGCTGCCAATCCGATGGTACTCACCGTCGACAGCTACACCGTCTCATTCTTCTCCGTAGGTGCAAATCTCACGCTCGCGATAGCTCCTGGAGGTATTACCCTCGGGACCGGATGTTCTGGAATGGTCGGCACTTTCCCGATCACGAACATCTCGGGTACCAGTGTCACGGTCACTCACGACAATACCGGCTGCGCGTACACCGCGAACTCCGCGGTCGTCCTGTGGCCGGATATGACGCAGAGCGATGTCACAGCCGCCCAAGGCAACATGCCCCCTGGGGACTCATGGCCGAATCCTTCCGCTGGAACCATGGCGTCCAGAATCGCGGCGGCGGGACTCTTGAAATACGCGAATCATAGTCTTATCCTCACGCCGACTGCCGGCAATTTCGGCGCCGCGGGAGGCGCCAACATCCAGGGCGTTCTGAGCAACCTGGGAATCGTCAAAAGCATCGTCGTTCAACTCGGCCCAAGTTCCTTGCAGTTCTCCTACACGGCTCCCGATCAGAATGCTTGTTCCGTGGACACTTCGCCCGACGGGACCACTTGGACTCGTTCGGCAGCCTCAGGTGGATCTCGGAACCAGACGATTCTGGTAACGGGCCTGAGCGCGTCCACCGCGTATCAGTACCGGCTGATGTGCTACTACTCGCAATCGCGCCCGTGGTTCTCGTTTCCCTCCGAATCGTCGAACATGGCGACCGAAGGAAGCTCGACCACGGCGGCATCCGGCACGAGTACCGTCTCCGTGGGTTTTAGCTTTCCCAGCGGAGCGGCCAGTGTTGAGGTGACCCTGACGCCCCTTGTGGGCAGTGCGGTGACTGCGACGTGCTCCGCTTCGCCTTGCAGTGTTGCCGGTGTCGCCAATGGCGCGAACCTGGAAACCATTCAATACTGGTCTGGCGCCGGGGCGACTGGGACGATGTTGAGCAGTGGTTCGACATGGCTGCCGTAAGGGCGCGCGGTGATTCGACGCGAAGATCGATGCCTTGCGCCATCAGATGGCCTGAGCGTCGCCGGGACCAGCTCTCATGAGAACCGCGCTAAAATGGGGGTTTACCCGACGGAGTTCCCATGCGCGCTGGCGTGCAGACGTGTTCGGCTTACGAGGCTCCGGTTCATGGATACGACGGGATCGTTCCGATCGTGGATGAATGCGAAAATCTCCCATCGGAGTGAACCATCCGCGACGCAACTCGCCGCGTACAACATGAATCTCGCACCGCGCTACCGTCCCGGCCGCGACTATCTGCTCGGCGCCATGCTGGCGCTGATCACGCTGGCAATCACGACCGCTCCCGAAGTCGGAGATACCTTCGTCTACGTCAATTCGATTCGCGACTTTCAAACCGGGCACTGGACGACGCAGATCAACCCGATCGGGGAGTTCGGGCACTTGCTGTGGAGACCGCTGGGCGCGCTGTTTTCACCGATCTTTGCGGCTCTTGTTCCAGACGCGCTGGCGTGGAACGCGAGGTTGAAGATCGGCTATGGGTTGATTCTCCTGAACGAAGCGGCGGCTATATTCGCGGCGGCTTTGTTTTTCCGAGTCTCGCGGCGGATCTCCGGCTCGGCCGCCGTCGCCGCCTTGATCACTGTGGGCCTGATTTGGGCTAACGGTTTCCTTTTGTATACGAAGGCGGGAACCGATTATGTCTTCGGTACCGCGATTGAAATCTGCGCCATTTGGGTATTCGCGAACGGCGGGGTGAATCCGGGCAGCCGGAGATTGCTGACCGGTGGCACGCTGCTCGGGATTGCCGCGTTGTGTTGGACTCCGTTCGCGCTGGTTGTGCCGGCGGCCGCCGCAATTCCGTGGGCCGTCGACCAGCGCACCCTGCGTTCCAGCCTGCGCGGTTGGCTGATGCCAGTGGTAACAAGTGGTGCCGTTTACCTCGCGGTCCTGGCGGCGGGGGCGTGGCTCAGCGGTGTGAGATCGCCTCTCGCATTCGACGACTGGGTTGTTCAAGCGGGCCACGGGTGGGTGCAGAACCAGAGGGCCTTGCGAGCGGTCAGCGGGCTGGCGCGCCTGCTTTTCGATCTTTCGAACGACGGCCTCTTATTAAAGCGCTTCTTGCTGAAGGACCCTTATAATCCGGTGACGCTATACGCTCTGATTCGTTTGAGCTTGTGGAAGATCGCCGTCTTCTATGCGTTTCTGCTGGCCGTTGCGCTGGCCGCCCTGCGTAACGCGAGCGGCAGAAGAATGCTGGCAGTGCTCGCCATGGCCGCGGCGCCGATGCTGGTGTTTGCGATATTTTTGTTTGAACCGAGTTCGCCGGAGCGCTTCCTCCCGATGCTGCCCTTTCTGTTGCTCACTCTGGCCGCGGGGTGGACGCCGCGGCGTCCGGAAGACACGGAACCTCCGGGCTGGAAATGGGCGCCCTGGTTGGGCGCTGCGTTGCTGGCCGCAGTCGTCCCGGTCAATGCGGCGGCCTTTATCGGATCGGGCAACTCTCAAGACCGGTTGGCGGTGGCCCAGCTTCGCGATTTCACCCGGATGGCCGCACCCGGAGATCTGCTGGTTTCCGTGCTGATTCGCGAGCCCGTCACCGTGCTCCTCGAGCAGAAACCGTTCAACCCGATTTGCCGCGGCCTGGACGTCCCCACATCTCAATTATTCGGGACCGTCGGCCGATCAGCCCACTGGCGAGCGGATTTCTCGCGGCGCGTCCTCGCACAATGGACGCTGAACAAGGACGTCTGGATCACCAAATGGGCGCTGCGCGATCGTCCTCCGGCGGAAATGGGCTGGGTGGAACGAGACGATCCCCTCGTGCGCTGGCGCGAGATCCCCGCCTTTTTCGAGCAGTTCGATTTTGACCGGTCCACGGAACTGCCCGACGGTTTCGAGCGATTCGCGCGGTCCGAAAAGAACCGCGGGATCCTGGATAATATGGCGGCGGACGACGTTGCTCCAACGCCGGAACGGAAAGAGTAGAAGACGGCGTGTCATCCGACATTCGCATCGCGGTTATCATCCCGTGTTACAACGAGGCAGCGACCATCGCCGCCGTGGTGCGCGATTTCCGGAGGCACCTCCCGCAGGCCGACATTTACGTGTACGACAATAATTCCACCGACGAGACCAGCCGCGTGGCGGAGGAAGCGGGAGCGATCGTTCGCCTGGAAACGCAGCAGGGCAAAGGACACGTCGTGCGCCGGATGTTGAGCGATATCGACGCCGATATCTACGTGATGGTGGATGGCGACGACACCTACGACGCCGCCGCCGCGCCGCGGATGGCGCGAATGATCGCGGAACAAAACCTCGCGATGGTAGTGGCGCGGCGCGTCCACGGGCAGGCCGAGGCCTATCGTCCCGGCCATGTCCTCGGGAACAAGTTATTCACGGGAGCCGTGGAGCGTCTGTTCGGACGGACGTTCACCGATATTCTCTCAGGCTACCGGGCGCTCTCACGCCGCTTTGTGAAATCGTTTCCGCTCGCGAGCGCGGGTTTTGAAGTGGAGACCGAACTGAGCGTCCATGCGCTCACTCTGAAGCTTCCGGTCGCGGAGATCGACGCCGAGTATAGGATGCGGCCGGAAGGCTCGGTCAGCAAGCTAAGCACGTATGCGGACGGATTCCGGATCCTGTACATGATTCTGCGGCTACTCCGCAGTGAGCGGCCGCAGCTGTTCTTTTCCGTAATCGGCTGTTTTCTGATGTTATTTTCGATCGTGCTGGCCTATCCGCTGCTGATCACCTTCCTCGAGACCGGGCTGGTGCCGCGATTTCCTACGGCGATCCTCGCCACCGGAACGGCTCTGAGCGGATTGCTCAGCTTCTGCAGCGGACTCATTCTGGACACGGTGACGCAGGGAAGGCGCGAGGCGAAGCAACTGGCCTACCTCGCAACGCCGGCGTTGCAGGTCCGGTCTACCGCGAAGCACGGAGTCTGAGGATCAACCCGGCGCGGCGATCAGCGCGCCCGGCTTCCCTGTCATTCGGGAGCGGGACCTTCTACGTTCCCTCGCCAGCCGCCTGGCCGGCTCAGGACTAGCCTTCGGAACCGTCGTGGCGTCCCTCGCGCCAATCCTTCACCGTACGGAAAAAGAATCGCATGCATAGACTGACGACAAAGATATCGGTGAGGGAAGTAGTCAGCGCGACGGCGCGCGCGGGAAGCATGAACTGCATCAAGATCGCGATCAAGACAAAATTCATGACAAGGGCCAGGCCGATCACCCTGGACCAGGCCTTCTCATAACCGAAGGCCAGCATGAAATAAGTCCCGAAACACATGCTGAGCGCGTGCACGAAGGGCGTCGGCGACATCAGACGCAGCAGCACGGCGGACTCCTGGAAGCGGGCTCCGTAAAGAATTCGCACGGCCAGAGGAGAAAACAAAAGCATGCCGAGGCTGATCAGCAGAAACGGCGCGGCGGTCCACAAAAGCCGGCGTTTCAGGAAACTGACGGCGTCGTGGCGGGAACGAGCCGCAAGCTGGCTCATGTGAGGGTAGACGGCGCTTGCCACCGGATTCGCCAGCGCGCGGGACGCGATAATCAGGCGCGACGCGGCGTTCAGGAATCCGACCTGCTCGGGTGCGGCCGTCATGCCCAGGATCATCGTGTTGCTGGAATTCATCACATTGCCGCTGGCGAAGGAAAGAAAGACGGGCCATCCTTCGATCATGTATTCGCGCATTTCCCGCAGCGATGGCGCGACCAGATGCATGCGCAGTTGATGGAAGGCGATCGCCAACCCGAATATCGCGGCGATCAGGAATGATCCCGACTGCAGCGCGGCCGCGACCAGATAATCCGATCCGCGCCGGACCAGCAGAAAGATCAAAGCTACGGAAATGATCTTGCCGCCATAATCGGAAATCGCCACCAGCTTCATCCGCTGCATTCCTTGCAGCAGCCAGTTCGGCGAAAGACATAGCCCCAGCGCCTGCAGATAACTTACGAAATACAGGGGCCAGTTTTCGCGCAGCTTGGGAACGGCCGCCACCACTCCCAGCAGAATGAGAAAGCAAATGGTGACGAGTAGTAACTTGCAAGCCATCACGTTACTGTAAACACGCCAGACTTTCGGAGCCTCCTGTTGGAGGACGGCAACACGCCGGGTGCCCGTGACCGCGAACCCATACTCGATGATCGCCGCGAAGTAAAGCACCAGAGCCGATCCCAGCGCAATGAGGCCAAAGTTCGCCGGCCCCAACACACGCGTCAGATACGGCAGCGTGATCATCGGCAGGATATAGGCGCTGATCTGGACGCCGCCCAGGATGAGTGAGTCCTGAACCAGTTTGTGTTTCAGGAGCCGGATCACCGGGAAACATCCCCTCTGCGCCGGGGCGAAAGCCGAGCGTGGCAGGGCCGGAGGGCAAACGTATGCGCGAAGCCCATGCGGCTAGTCGCCGGTTCTCGCTTTGCGATGGATGTTGCGGAAGAAGACTTCCGCGGGATTGCCCAAGGCAATGGAATACGGCGGAATGTCGGAGATGACCACGCTATTGGCGCCGATGATGGCGCCTTCGCCAATGGTGACGCCTTTCATGATGTGCGAACATGCGCCGATCCACGCGTAGCGGCAGATGTGCACTGGCTTGACCTCGCTCGGATGCGGCGGCATGTGCGCGGCGCGCTGGAGGGCGTCGCGAGGGTGACCGTCGCTGTCCGACACCCGGCAGGCCGGCGCGATGAGCACATGTTCGTCGATGACCACCTCACGGTTCACCACGATCGTCGAGTCCCAGCCGATCACCGTGTGATCCCCCACGCTCAGTTGCGGATGTTCAAAGCTTTCTCCGGAGACGATCGAGACGCGCCCGCCGACCGCGACGTCATTGCCGAGGTGGATTTCGACGGGTCCGCACACAAAAGGCAGACCCTCCAGCACCAGACGGCTTCCGACGGTCCGGCATCGCGACTGAAATAAAGGATGGTAGTAGACCAGCGCCAGCAATTTGCGGAAGGAAGCCACCAGGAAAAAATGCAGCTGATAGAAACACTGGCCGATCGGCTTAAAAAAAGACGGAATGCGCGGCCCCGGCGGTCTCCGGAAAGTCTGAATCAGCCGTTTCAAGCGGCCATAGCCGGGCGTTTCCGCGCGCCTGATCTTGTTGATAAAGCCGTTCACGGGATACGACTCGACTCCCAGGCGAGTTGATCCTTCATGGTACCTGAACTACCCGCGATCACGAAAGTTTAGACTCGCGGGGAGCCGTGCGCCAGTGCAAGATCGTGGCTCCCCACGAGTATCCGACACCGAATCCCACCAGCATCACCCGCGCGCCGTCACGGACGCGGCCATTCCTGATCGCGTCCTCAAGAGCGAGTGGAATGGTGGACGAAACCGTATTGCCGGGTTTGACGTGGACGCAAAATTTCTCTTCGGGAATACGGATCGAGCGGCGCAGGTGATCGAGCATCTGGCGGTTCGCCTGATGGAAAACCACCAGATCGATATCGTCCCAACGAAGCGCCGCCTTCGCCAGGATGTCGCGCACCAAGCGAGGCACGACGCGCATGGTGAAGCCGAAGATCTCCATTCCGTTCATGTACAGATTGTCGGCGCTGCGCACATTCCCGCTTTCGTCCGTGATTTCGCGAGCGGTTTCCGGCGTGCGCGGCTGCCGGAAGGCTCCGGCCGGGACCATAAGATTCGGACCTCCCTCGCCGTCGGTACCGTAAACGTAAGGTCCTTGGATCAGGCCCCCTTCGGCGTCAGGAAGAGTGGAGGACGAGATCCAGGTTGCCGTGGCGGCATCGCCGAAAATGGTTCGCACGGAACGATCCCGGCGATGGATCAATTTGCTATAAGTATCGGCGGTGATCAAAAGTACGTTCGACGCCTGGCCCGTCTCGATGAGCCCTTGCGCCAGCCCGAGACCGTAGACGTAGCCCGAGCTGCCGAGATTGAAATCGAGGCTGCCTGCGCTGAGCGGCACCCCCAACCGATGCTGCACCAGACACGAAGTCGGGGGCAGAAAGTAATCCGGAGTCTGGGTGCACAGCAGGAGAAAATCCACACCTTCCCGCGCACAAACGCCGGAATCGAACAGTTTTTTCGCCGCCGCCACGGCCAGATCCGAGGTGTATTCATCGGCCCGCGCGATATGACGCTCCCGAATCCCCGTCTTTTCGTCGATCTTCTCAACGGACCAGTCGGGAAATTCGGCTGCCAGCTTTTCGGTGGTGAGAATCTCCTCGGGAAGCGCGTGCTCAATGGCGCGAAGAATCGCCGTCATGCCGTTTGCGTAAGGCCGTAGAGATCCTGCACCGTCAGACATCCGGCGACTTTGCGCGGCGAGAGCTGGACACCGCACTTTTCATCGACCACGGACATCAGCGTGACCATCGCAACCGAGTCCCAGCGGTCCAATTCATCGAGCTTGGCCGTGCCCGCGAGAGTTCCAGGCGCCATTTCGAGAATTTCCTCGAATGCGCCGATAAATTCCTGCTCGCTCATATCGCCTACTATAACCTAGGCTATTCGGGACTGCCAAAATTTGGCGATGGTAATCGAGACTGCGTTCCACCAACAGCCCCCGAGATCCATTTGGGGAGCTATCTCCCCTCTACGTCATAAAGCACGGGAGGCATAGCCGAACCGAGGGGAACAACATGGTACCCTGCCGTTGCCAGATATCGAGGCAAATAGTGCGCTGGAGTGGCGGCAAGTACAAAGCGTGGATACGTTCTGAGGAGTGCATCAAGATCGACGACGTGGAGTTTCGAGTTATGGCTTAATGCGGTCATTGTAAGCGAATCGGTGTCGTGACCGAAGTACCGCAAGTCCAGGCCGCTGCTGGCGGGATAGATGAGACGCTCGCGGATCCGCGGTGGTGCATAGTAGGACAGTTCCATGAACACGTGATTACTGGCGACGATAACGGGTTCTGAGCCGCCCTGCAGTGACGCTAACTCTCTTTGCACCATCTCAGCCTCTGCGCTAAGCACCAGCCTTGCGCGGAAGCTGTGCACCTCGCGCAGGGCTATCAGGGCCACCAGCATGCCCAGCAGGCTGACAACCACCAGAATGTTGCCGCGTGCCGTTGCGTACAAGAGCGCCGTAGCCAGCACCGCGATGCCGGGTACCGCCCACAGAACATAACGATCCACAAACACGTGTGTCGTGAATAACGCCAAAATTACAATGCAAAGCGGCATCAGCAAAAACGCACCGCCCGCTACCCATTCAGGCAGGGTCAAGGACGACTGGCTTGCACTTCGGCGGTCCAGCCTCGCTGACAACATCGCCAGCGAGCATAGAGGCAGAACACATAATTCCAGAAACACGTAGCGGAAGTACCACCCCGGAATGGCGGTCCAGACAGCGGGAGACCAGTAGTGTGCCTGGAGCGGTTTGGTCGCCGCAATCAACGGGTAATGCAAGCCAAGCACGAGCAGGGCCGGTAGCATGGCGGCGAGGATGGGGAGGTCCAATTTCCCGGACCTTCGCCACCGCGCCATCTCCCCCAAAAACAGCGGGACGAAAAAGAACAACGTGTAATAATGCAAGGCGATCATCAGTGCCAGACAGACGGCAAGAAGCGGTATCGCCAACGTCCTCCGATTACCGTCGATCGCAGATTGCCAGCACAGCAGCGCGCCCGCGACGCAGCAGAGAATAACGCCATAACTGCGGCCTTCGGTGGCGTATGGCTCGCAAACCTGGCAGGCAAGTAGCGCGGCAGCCAATGAATAAAGAACTGGAAGTCGCCGGCGGCAGAATGCCAGCAGGCAGAGAAACATGCCACAGTAGCCGAGAGTGGAGGGCAAGCGAACAGCTAGCGCGTCGTTCCGGACCCACGGCAGAATCGAATGGACAACCATAGCGTACAGGGGGGGTTGACTGTCGGCACTCTCCAGCGTCGCCCTGATGATTTCGCTTGAACTTGCCTGCTGCGCCATGCGGAGCGTATAAAATTCGTCGTTCCACATCTTGGTCCGTAGATCCTTTGCGATGCTGACGCCCAGAAGCACCAGTGCAAAGAGAACTGCGAAGAGCCAGCAATGCCTTTCCAGAGTAAAGTTCGTCTCGTCGACTGCGCGAAGGAAGACAGATCGCTTGGGGAACGAAGTCATTGCTTGAGGATCTACAGTCACGTCTTGATAGACCGCCGAGTGTAATGAACATGGTAACCCACTTCCCTTGGCTAAATGGACTTGGCGGCGGGAGGATATTCCGGACAAACAGAACAGATGTGCACGAACGTTATGGCCGTTTTTGACGTGCGAGCGAATGCTGTTCCGCGCTCGGCGAGCTGACCTGACACAGGTAAAAATAACAATCGGCAGCGGAATTCGATCATGATCGCTTTCTAGGCCAGCCCGCGTGCGACGTCCAGCACCGGCTTGCCGCTCGACCGGATCTTCGCGGCCAGCTCCGCGGAAGGCTTCTGCGTGATCACTAGACGGTCCGCCCATCCGGCTAGCTCGTCGAATCCGGCCGTGAGCAGCTTACCGATGTGCGGAATGGCGTTCAGGATGTAATCACGATTCGATCCGTAAATCCGGTCCATCTGGATGTGCGGATCATACACGCGAAGATCGCGTCCTTTGCCGAGGAGCTGTTCGAGCATCGTCACCACGGGGCTTTCGCGCAGATCGTCTGTATTTTCCTTGAACGCCAGGCCCACTACACCGAGTTTCACCGCTCCGAGATCCAAGGCGGCTTGCGTGGCGCGCTTAAGATGCTGGTCGTTGCTTTCGAGAACCGATTCGAGCATCGGCAGCTTCAGATCCAGCCGCGCGGCGCGATATCGCAATGCCCGCAGATCCTTGGGCAGGCAGGATCCGCCGAAAGCGAATCCTGGTTTCAGATACGCGGCGGAGATGTTCAGTTTGTCATCGCGGCACAGCGTCCCGAGCACTTCCTCGGGCGGCACGCCCAGAGCTTCCGCGAGCGCGCCGACCTCATTGGCGAAACCGATCTTCACCGCGTGAAACGCATTGCAGGCGTACTTGATCATTTCGGCGGTTCGAAGAGCCACCAGGCAGGGCTCCACATCCAGGCTCGCGTATAACGAAGCCACCCTCTGCATCGCCTTCGAATCATGTCCCCCGACCACCACCAGAGCCGGTTCCATGAAGTCCTTAATCGCCGCGCCTTCGCGCAAAAACTCCGGATTGGCCACCACGCGAATCAGATCCAAGCCCTTTAAGGCGGGCATCACCACCTGCTCGCAGGTGCCCGGAAAAACGGTGCTGCGGATCGCCACCACCAGCGGCCGGGTACGTCCCGCACACGCCGAAGCGACCTCTTCGGTGGCGCGCCGCAACTGATCGAGGCCCAGATTCCCGTTGCGCTCCGAGGGCGTGCCGACGCACACCAGCGCGACATCGGCTTCGTCCAGCGCCTCGGCGGTGGAGATGGATGCAGTCAGGCGCCCGGCCGAGACGTTTTCCTTCACCAGCGTTTCCAGGCCCGGCTCATAGAACGGAGCTTCCCCGCGGCGGACGCTCAAAACCTTGTGTTCGTCTCGATCGACACCGCAGACAGTGTGTCCGGTACTCGCCAGACACGCCGCCGTGACGCAGCCGACGTAACCCAATCCGAGCACCGCTACGTGCGATTTTTCCATTTCAGAGGTCACAGGATTCCAGTTTCCCACCACGGCGGAGGGAAAGGCGACTTTTTCCCGCGGCTATTGCCGGCCGGGCGGGACGAAATCTTCTATTGCCGCGCATCTACGAGCCGCGACCAGAGGGAGCGGTTAAGCACTGCTATTGTTATGACCGGGACCTCTTACTAGATCCAGCCGCGCGCCCAGTAATAGGCGATCTTGGAGGTCTCCACCGAAAGCACCAGGAAAACCTCCCAGCGCCGATACCAAACCGATGTCCGCTTGAGCAAGTCCGGAATCGGCCGCGGCCGGGCCCGCAGGCCTACCTTGCGCGCTGCGCGGATGGCGCGGAACATATGGTAATCGCTGGTGAGCAGAACGACGCCGGCGTCGTTGCGACGGCTACCGGCGAGCCCATCCTGATCCACCAGCCGCTTCGCTTCCATCGCGTTCTCGCGCGTGCTACGGGAGGTGCGATCCACCAGCACGCGGTTGGGATCGACACCCTGGCTGACGACAAACTGGCGCATCGCCTCCGCGACCGGATTCGCCGGGGGGCCGCCGCATAGAATCATGCGCTGAAACCTGCCTTCGCGCCAGGCCCACACGGCATAAACCGTGCGCCAGTAGGATACCTCGCCGATCATGCCATCGCCTTGCACCTCGTTGCCGAACACCACCAGCGTATTTCCCGTGGGATCCCTCCAATCGCCGGCCAGCGCTCGCGTCCACCACTCCGTCACGGGCGTCGCGACGATCAGCAATTGCAGCAGTCCCAGGATCGCCAGGGCGCCGGTGATCGTCCGGACCATCCCCGGCTTTTGTGATTGGCCGGCCCTGCTTCGCTGGCCGAAACTTTGCGGCCGGCGCGGTCGTGGTTGAGAAAAAGAAGACATGATCGTGACTGTCAAACGTGGCGACGGTCATCCCCGGGACGGCGGAATCGGTGTCTCAAATGAACTTGATGCGCCGCATGGCCAGAAGCACCATGCGCAACAGGATCATGCCATGCTTCCAGCGCTGGATATTGGTGTCCCCATACACCCTCTCGGCGTAACGGATCGGCAGATCCACCATCTTGAGATTGTACTTGGCGGCGCCGAAGATCAGATCGAAATCCCCGAACGGATCGATTTCGCCGAAGTAGGCGCGATTGCGCGCGATCACTTCGTAGTGCGCGCGGCTCAGCACCTTGGTGCCGCACAACGTGTCCTTGATGCTTTGATTCAGGAGCCATGAAAACGCCAGGCTGAAAAACTTGTTGCCGACCAGATTGAAGAATCGCATGGCGCGATCCTCCATGGGATAAACTAGGCGGACGCCGTTGATATATTCCCCTTTCCCCGAGCGCCAGGCTTCGTAAAAACGCGGCAGATCCTCGGGCGGAACGGTCATATCCGCGTCCAGGATCATGAGTACGTCGCCGGTGGCGTGGGCAAATCCCAGGCGTACGGCGTCGCCCTTGCCTTTGCCGGTCTGGCGAAATAGCCGGGCGTCGCGTCCCGGACGAAGCGCGAGTTCTCTTTCGATCGCCGCGTACGTATCGTCGGTGGAGTTGCCTTCGACGAAAATCAGTTCGGTCCCGCCGCCCATGTCAGGAACACGATCCAGGATGTGCGAGATGTTGCCGGCCTCGTTGCGCGCCGGGACCACTACACTAACCCGCGGCTCCGGCGGCGTAACGGGAACAGGCGCCGGCCGGGCCACCAGAAAATGCGTGATCGAGAAAATATTCCACGGCCACATCTTCACCAGGTAGCGATTCGCCAGCGCGTCGAGCCCCGGGGTGGGCACCGGCCACAGAATTTCCGGGCGCGTTTGAATCGTCTCAAATCCGGCGAGGTACAGGAGATTGTTCACGTCCGGAACGGTGAGCCAGTTCTGGCCCAGCTGCGGGCGCGCAATGCGGAGCGCTTCGGCAACGCGGCGCGGCCCCTCCCATAACCGGCTGTAGAAATTCATCACGACGCGGGTTCCGGGATGAACGCAATGATGCAAAGTTTCGAGCGTCTGCTGCACGTCCCACAGATCGTTGATCAGATCCGAGGCCACGACGAAATCGAAACGTTCTCCGCCAAGATCGAACGAATGAGCGTCGCCGGTCAGCAGACGCAGGTTCGGATACTTGCGCCGGCCCTGCTCGAGGCGCGCGGGCGAAAGATCCAGTCCAACGCCTTCAGAGGGTCGCAGGGCCGCGAGCAGATCGCCTTCCCCGCATCCCAGTTCCAGAACGCGAGAGCCGGGAGGGATGACAAAGCGGTACAGTTCCGCGAGCCTCTGCCGGTAGAAGCGCCGGGGTCCGTCCCAGCCGGGCTGCTTGCGCGCGTAGGCATCCCAATAACGGCGGCGCTCCTCGGTGTAGGCCGCCTGTTTCGCCGCCGCCGCAACACCGTCGGAGGAAGCGCTGTTTTTGATGGGGACTTCGGTCTTCATGCCGGCCATGCAACGCCGTGTCCTGATTCACAACTTCCGCGGGCAGACCATCAGTGTCAGGATTCCGGGAATGTCAATGATTCCAGTTTAGAGGAAGGGCCGCTCATCGGCGGTCTTCCGGCAAGGCCGATATGACTTTGTTTTCGCGCGCCGGTTTCCGGTGAGCTACTTTACCGTGACCTTCACGAACGCGTTGGTCCAGCAGCACTGATAACCGCCGCCGCCGGGACCCGAAAGATCGTTGGCGACGACGCGCAGCAGATACTCGCCGGGTTCGCTGAAGGTTGCCGTGGTGGAGGTCTTGCCGTTGAACGCCGCCTCGCCCGTGGTCTTTTCGATCGCCGGCTTGGTGGCCGCGAAAGTCACGTTGCCCGGCCCGCGATATTTGCTCCAGGTGATCGCCACCGGAATCGGACGCGGCCGTGGATTCGCGGAAGGGAGCTTCGCGTCGTCGGCGATCGAAAGCGGCAGCGGCAGCGGATTCGACGCGCTCACCGCCATATTGACGGTGATAGGCTTCGGTCCTTGGTTGGATTCCCCGTTTTCGAAACGCAGCACCGGCGGGGTGTTCCCGGTCGCTTCTTTATACGGCGAGATCTCCCACAGCGGATCGAGGCTCGCGGGGATGGAGGCCGTCTGGCCGTTCACCGTCAGCGTCCAGGTGACTTTGTTCTTTCCGAAATCCTTCGGGACGTTCACCATGAAGATGCCCCACTGCCGGCCCGGGATGAAATGCGTGGGCTGCCCGCGATCCGGCCCGCCCGGCTCGATGCGATTGTTCGCTCCGGTGGGGACATCCAGCTCCTGCACCTGATTGCGGCTGAAGTATCCGAACGAGAGGCTATAGGTGCCGTCCGGATTCTGGAACCAGCCTTCGTAAGCGGGCGTCACGCCCTGGCCGCGATCGTGAAACGGCTCGATCGGCAGCGACTGCGCGGATAAGATCGTCGCGACGGCGCTGGTCACAACGCAAAAACAGAACAGGTCCCGCATGGTTTTTTCGCTTACTTGCTGGCTTGCGCCCCCGCCTGTGCGACGGTCGCGCCCTTCTTGGCGAGATACGACTGATACTCCTCGTCGCTGAGGAACGTCACGTTGACCCACGCGTGCGCCATTTCATCGACCGTGCGCTCGCCCCATCCCACCCACTGCGTTGGATCCGGATTGTTCGGATTGTTGGCGGTGTTATCGTGCCAGGCGGTGACGTGAATCACGGTCCCCGCCGGCAGCACCGGCGCCGCGTCTTCCGCGTAAATATAATTGGTCATCCAGTTGAAGTTGAAGCGATCGACGTAACTCAGCATCTGCGTCGAGCCATCCGGCAGGATCGCTTCCATCGCCATGGCCTTGCCTCGCAGATGCATATGCGGCTGGAAATTTTCCAACTTCGCGGGATGCCGCAACACGTGAAATCCCTGCGTCTCGGTTACGCTGTTCGGCGGAATATCAAGCGTCTGCTCGTGTTCGCCGCCGACATAACTACCGGCCGTGAACGACAGCAAATAGGTGCGATCCTTCGGCTCCTGTCCCTTGGGATAGAAATAAATGGCGAGCTGCGTCTGACCCGTGATCTCCTCGCCCACCGCATGGAGGTGCAGCTCCCACCAGATCCGCGAACCGGGCAGAAGCAGCTTGCCCGTGCCGGGCGCGTACAGGTCGTAGCTCTTTCCGATGGCCCATTCCATCAGCATCCCCGGGCCGCTGTTGTTGGCGTCGACGGCGGTCAGCAGCGAGCTGCGCAGGTCCGGCTCCTCCTGCTGTAGCCGCGCGATCGCGTGATGCACGATGCGCCGGGCTTGCGGCGTGGTCGGCCGGATCTCCACGGCGCGCACCCACCGGGGCTCGGTGATCGGCACGTTCGCGTACGGCTTCCACCATACGTCCTGACCGTGCGCAGGCATCGTATAAGGTTCCGACTCGATCACCAAATCGGGTTGGCCGAGCGTCTTCGCAAGCTGCCACTCTTTGAAATCCGGAAATTCCTTGGGAGGCGGCATGTCCTTGGGATCGCCCATGGGCGCGCCCGCGTCCACCCAGCGCGAAATCGTCGCGATCTGGTCGTCGCTGAGCGAGAAGTCGTTGGCGAATTTCTGGATGCCGACGGTCTTATCCAGGTGCCACGGAGGCATGGCCCGCGTCACCACCTTTTGCTTGATGGCTTTGGCCCACGGACGAGTTTCGTCGTAAGTGACGAGCGACATCGGCGCGCTCGATCCGACGCGGTGGCACTCCTGGCACTTTTCCTGAAAGATCGGAGCGATATCCTTTGTAAACGTGACCGGCTTCGCGGTCAGCTCCGCACCCGCCAATGATCCTGCCAGCAAGGTTCCCAACAAACCCGCGCCGATGCCTATTCCACCCCGGAATCCGCAAATGGGCATACACGACTCCTTTGTGCAGCAGTTTACTGGGTTTAGGGGTTGGAGTCAATGCGGTCGGGGGTTAGGAGATAGAGGGTTTTGAAACCGCACCCCCTATCTAACCGCGCGGTGCTCCATGTTTGTCGTGGCGACGCCGCGCCGCGATTTTGTGGGTGCAGCGTTGCGTAGCCGTCGGGTCTTGGATGAAACCGTGTCGGCTGTGAAGCCGAGAAAACACGGCTCTGCTGATTTAATTTAGTGCAGGGTGGAATAGCCCGCCGTAGCAGACCTTGCCGGTGACGCTCCTGTGGAAGCTGGTGTACTGGCCGCCACAGGCAACTTCTCCGGTCACGCCTTCGTGATAGCTGGTGTGACGGGCCAGAGATAAAGGACCAGAGGCGCGGCACACGTTTTATACTTTGGGGAAATGCCAATTGACGCCTGCACCAGTACTTTCGCAGAGATGGCCGCGAGCATCCTGCCGGGTGATATGGCGAGGCTCCGGGCGGCTCTAGCTACACCGGTTCCAATGTCTTCGTTTTGTGAACATGGGTTCGGCGTCAAATCCATCGTTGCAAAGTTGCGACGAAGTACAGATTTTTCAGGGTGCTATGTGCTGCTGCGGGAAGGAAAGCCGTTCTACGTTGGCATTTCACGAACCGTGGTTCAACGACTTCGCCAACATGTGACAGGAAAAACCCATTTCGACGCAAGTCTTGCCTACCTAATGGCGACCGATAAAACAGGCCACAAAATGAAACGGGCCGATGCCATGCTAGACCCTGTCTTCCGCACGGCCTTCGATCAAGCCAAGGCGCTGCTTCGAGATTGCAGTGCCGCGTTTATCGACATCGAAAACCCTCTCGAACTCTACCTGTTTGAAGCCTACTGCGCGATGGAGTTGGACACCTGCGAGTGGAACACGTTTCGGACCCATTGATCGGCACTGGTTGCGCAAAGGACCCTTTGTGAGACACAACAAATTAGGTGGAGGACTTCGGAATCTGACTTAATCGATAATCAAAGCATTCTCGAACAACCGCTAAATCCACCGCACAACTGTCACGCGGGGGAAGGAGTGAATTTATGGGGGATGAGCGACTGCCTACACCAACAACGCCGGTCGACCCCATTGCGGATGACGACCCCGTAAAGCTGCATCTTGAGGAGCGCGCTCAGCTCATCGACGCGGCCAGAGAGAACGCGCGAACGTTCGACAAGGCTGTACTGACATTTGGCTCAGCCGTTTTCGGCTTCTCTATCGCATTCCTAAAGGATGTAGCCCCTCATCCTGCGCCCGGCACTCTGTGGTGGTTGGGTGGCGCATGGGCATCTTTCTCATTCGGTTTACTCAGCATACTTACGTCATTTCTCTGTGGCCAACAAGCTTTTCAGTTTGAAATTACCGAAAGTACCAACGCTCTGGCCCCAGGGTATCAGCGCAAAAAGAATCGCTGGAGTACGGCGGCCCAGTGCGGCAATGTTCTTTGCGTTGTGTTTCTCTTCTTTGGATTGCTGTGTTGGTCAAAGTTTGCATTTGATAACCTTAGCCGTGTAGACACCACGGCGACTACGGTTCAGACCCCGGTGGGAAAAGAGGGGCCAAAGGAAGGCGCATTGAAACCTACGAAAGATACTTCAGACACTTTACCACTCAAAAAAACGTACACACCACCCCGAACACCGCCACCGCCTAACAGGCTGTTGAAGAATATTGGCGAGCTGAGCAGGAGAGCGTTCTTAGGGGCGAAGAAAGAGTTTCCGAGGGCGTGGGCAGGGGTTTCAGCGCCTGAGGAAGAGCCTCAGGCGGCGGCCTGGCGGCCTTTTACGCAGCCGCTTCCATCAGATTACGGATTCGGATCATATTATAGGCAGCGGCGGCGAAGGTGAACATCCAAGCGACTCTGTCGCGGCCTCGATGCCTGGTCTTGCGAAGCCCCGCCGTGGTCTTGATCCAGCCGAATACCTGTTCGACTAACTTACGCTTCTTCTGACTCGCCCGATATCCATCGTGCCGCGTGGTGCGGACATCGATGCGGCTCCGCCGCCGGGTGTTGTTCTGCGCGATGTGCGGAGTTACGGCCCACTGTCGCAGACCTTCTACAAACGCACTGGTGTCATAACCCTTGTCCGCGCCCAACGTCACGCGCCGCCGATGGCCCGGAAGCCGAGCCGCCATCACCAGCGCCGCATCCCGCTCGGCTCGTCCGTTTGCTTCGGTGAGTTCGGCATCCACCGCCAGGCCATGCCGATTGTCGATGATCACATGACCGAGATACGCCATCTGCGCTTCCTTTCCGCTGCTCTTGCGATAGAGCTTCGCTTCCGGATCGGTGGTCGATTGATGCGTATCGTTGCGGCGTTTCTGTCCGCGGAATCCGCCCTCGCCATTCGTGTCGTCATCCGAGCCACCGTCTTTCGGACGGAAGCTCTTGTGCGATGCCCAGGCCTCGATCAGCGTGCCATCGACCGTGAAGTGTTCGTTGGAGAGCAACCGTAACGCGCGGGCTTGTTCCACCACGCAAGAGAATAGTTCCTGCGCCACATCGCCCGCCAGCAGCCGTTCGCGATTCTTCGAAAACACCGCATGATTCCATGCCGGCTCGGTCATGTTCAATCCCACGAACCACCGGAACAACAGGTTGTATTCCAGTTGCTCGACCAGCATTCGCTCGCTGCGAATCGAGTACAACGCCTGCAGCAACAGGGCGCGCAGTAATCTTTCCGGTGCAATCGAGGGACGTCCCGCTTTCGCGTACATCTCATCAAAGCGCCTCGACATCGATTCCAGCGCCGCATCCACCATGGCCCGCAGCGGACGCAACGGATGCTCTTGCGGCACCCGCTCCTCCAGCGTCCCGTATAGAAATAGCTCGTTATCTTGCCGATCGTCTCCGCGCATGATTGTAGGGCGTCGCCACTTTCCTTCAGGTCACAGCGATAAAGTGTTTTTCAACATTCTGCTAAACGCAATCCACCGCCACCACCACCTTCCCAAAAGCCGTAAGGTAGAAACAGCACTCAAGGGCGAAACACACTCTTATGAAAACCACGAACGATACCCCTGGCAAGTTGCCGCTAAAAGAGACCTACACGCCGCCACGGACGCCGCCACCATCACCGAGACGGGCTCCTCCTACTCCTCCTCCCCCACCGCCACCATCTAAGAAAACTTAGTCGGTCACCTCGATGAACGGTCGAGGAAAACTCGCGGCACGGCTCCGCCGCGAAAAACGGGCGAGCGAAGGACTCCTTTATGGAATGCGAGGATGTTGCGTGAGGAGCGTGGCGGCTCGGACGCGGCGAAGCTGGGCGGCTCAACGCCTTCTAAACGACTAGACTACTACATAAGAGCCTCGGACGATCGACAGCCAACGACGGGCGTTTCGCAAGGATAAGTTGAAACCTCGCCGGAAGACCAAGAAGCAAGCCCCCGCCCTGAGATTCAGGTAGCGATGTGAGGCAATCATCTGTGAATGCCTTCCAACAAATTCCAGCGCCGAATTCCGCCTTTCGCGTCGCCAGAGATGGCGCTGTGTTGATCGGGACACCAGTCAACATCGCGTACATCAGCAGTATGGCCTTCTAAGATCCGAAGGCACTGCCGCGTCTCGACGTCCCATTGCCGCACAGTGTTGTCTGCGGAGCCGGAGAGAGCGTGGCGACCGTCGGCAGCCCACGCCAGCGTCACTACATACTCAATGTGACCTTCGAAGGTGCGCAAGCATTGTTCCGTTTCAACATCCCAAAGCCGCAAAGAGCCGTCCTCAGAACTGGAAAGAAAGCGGGATTGATCCGGACTCCACTTCACACAATACACGGGAGAGTCATGGCCTCTGAAAATTCGCAGGCATTGGTGCGTCTCGACGTCCCATAGCCGCACGGTGTTGTCTTCGGAGCTAGAGAGTACGCGAGACTGATCCGCATTCCATTCCGCGCTCGTAACTGTGTCAGTGTGTCCTTCAAGAACCCCAACGCAGCTTCCCATCTCAACGTTCCAAAGTCGCACGCTGTGGTCACAAGAGCCGGAACAGGCGTAGCGCTGATCACGGCTCCAAGCGACACTCCAGACTTGTTCTGTATGACCTTCGAGAATGCGCAAGCATAGACCCGTATTGACGTCCCATAGCCTTACGGTATGATCATCAGCCGCAGACAACGCGGAACATCGGTCGTTGCTCCAGGCAACACATTCAACAGGTTTTGTATGCCCTTCGAATAGACGTAGGCAGTGCCCTGTTTCCAAGTCCCATAGCCGCACGGTCTTGTCCCGACCTCCCGTTAGAGCCCGTCTTGAATCCGGGCTGAATGCGTAGCAATAGAAGGGGCCCTTATCCGCGAGTTGGATGGCTTTGTTGATAAGCCCTTCCGGTGCCGTCGATGGTTCGAATGTCGTTGAGCGCTGAGTGGGGTCTTCGGCAACTGACTCGCGGCTGGCCCCCCACTTGTCGTGAGTGGTAGCGCCGAAGGAGAGCCGATTTTGAGTTCTTATGAACGTGAGCCGAGCCGAGCTTCGAAACCACCATTGACCGTCGGCATCCCTATACGTGACGCTGACGGTAATGCAATAATCTGGACCTCCATATATTCCACCGCCACCAGACTTCGAATCAGCTTCGGCGAAAGCCGCTGGCAGGTTCCATTTTTGCCCCGCTATCGCAAGCCCCGAATAACCTTCCAGCCACACCAAGGCAAATCCGGCCCTGCCTTTATCGATCCGTGCAATTGTCTCGGCAGCGGCTCTCACCGATGGCGCAATCTCAAATCCCTCTATCGTTACGTCGTACGCCACTGTGCCATCGTTCACCAGATAAAACCCGGCTTGGCCCGAACGTATTGGCACAGGGTGTTCCTCTGGGATTTCACCCCACTCGCGAAAGACAATTCGAGGACGCTTAGAAGGCGGGCGTGATCGGTTTTCTGTTGGATGATTGGATAAGAAATTGACTTGAGACGCCCCGCGCGGACGAAAGATTCCTTGGGGCAGAGCTCGCAAGAGCGCAAAAAATAGAGAAGCAGCTGTATTGCAAGCATAGTTTGTCCATGCTGGGTCTCTCCTGAACCCTACGACATCGCTAATGCCACGAATAGCTAGGATTGGGTATTCCTTATCCATCCGCCGCGCTGCGGCGTAGACGCCCGAAAGCTCCATCTCAACAGCCACCAGATCACGTGCCGCTTGGCTCCACTGTTGGATGGTTACAGTATCTTTGATGAGGTGGCCGCTGGACGCGATCGAGCGAGCGGTTACAATCGGGTGTTCCCGCCTAGCCATCGATCCGAAGCGGGCATTGAGGGCTTCCTGAACTTTCTGCTTCCACTCCTTGGAACCGTAAAACCTATCGGGACTTGTATCAACGTCCGGACGCGGGAGTTGAATATGAGCTTCCGTGTTCCAATCCTCTAATGGCAAGGCACGGAACGAAGCGATGAGGTCTTGTACCGCCTTGTTCATCGGGCCGCCTTGGTTGGCTAACTCCGGGTTTGTGCCTTCTATAAGCGCACTAACCGTAAAATCGTGCAATCGATTTGCTACGACGACATCTCCCAATGTGAATTCAGTGTTTGGGATAGCGCCGCCAATACCGACGAGGGCCAGCCAGTGTGGGCTTAGGTCCTCGATGATATCGCGGGCTGCATCCTGCCCCGCATTGGGACCCTGTTCGATGGCTCGCAGGACAGCGACACGGTAGGAATCGCCGTTCTGACTAGATACCGTTCCAATGACATATGTCCGGTGTTTAAGTCTGATGACGTTTTGTTCTGGTAGGCGACTCAAGACAGCATCGTATTCATCCTCTCGAACCGTGATGACCGCAATGTCTATTGGCGTTGGCTTGCCATACGCACCGCCAGTGTCATCACTTGGATGGCCCGGACGAACATAGAATTTGGAGGAGGGTTCACGCAAGGTCTCTTCGTTCGACTCACCCGCGTTGAATGAAGGCGTATTTTGGGCGGAAGAACTGATTGAGGGTGCCGGTATTAGACGTTTATAACCTTCGCCAATCCAGTGACCGATCCGCTGTTGAATGACATGAAACTGCTGATCCCCCGGCATCGGTTGAAGTATTTCCGGTGGACATCCGAGGTAGTCTTGCCAAGCTTGGCGCCCGAGTGCGTTTGCCAGCGTCATGAATGCCTCTTGAGACTCCATGTTTCCTACGAGCTCAAGATAAGCTGTGGCGCGAATGTCGAGCTGGCGTAACACCACTTCGAGTCGAGCTGGAGTTGCCCACCGCTTTTCCTCCTCGGTGAGACTATCCACAAGCTGATTGGTGTCATTGATTATTCGAACCTGGGCAGCAGGAAACCCTGGATTGCGCTTTAGAATGTTCTCTGCTCTTTCTATAGCTTGCTGACGGGCGCGAGCGGCACGCCTCTCATGTCGCGTCATCATTCCTCTTTTGTCAGAACGAGAGGGTTACGACGGTGTCTGAAGATTCGCACCGAAACACTCTCGTGTGTCACACCTTTCAGCTAGGAAACTATTTTAGCGATTTGGCTATCTTTGAGCACAGCGAAGCCGGAGCCGCTGGAGCAAGCCGATGGCTGGTTTGCCCAAAACATTTCCACGGGCCCCCGGCGCATTTCCTCTCCGGATGGCATTCGTAGCCACACTTCCGTACGAAGATGACCAAAAAGCAATCTGAGTCTCCATTTAAATTGCGGGAAACATCGCGGTCTTCGACCAGTGAATTATCGAATAACCTCCCGTTCAACTGGTGCGGGCTCCATTTCCGGATATCTTAAGATTCCGGTCAGTTCCGCCAGCTTCACCCAATGCCTCGGATGCGGAATTCGCTTGCCATTGCGAACGTTCGCAGCGTACGGCAGAGAAACGCCGAGCACCGATGCGATAGACGACCTCGTAACCGTCGCAAGCAATGGCACGATCTTGGCCCTATAAACATCTTCGTTCAACCAGGTGGGCAAGCTGGCCGCGTCCCAGTTCTTGGCAGCAGCAACATTCTTGCGCAGAGTAGCAGCGCGCCGGCTTTGAGCATCCGAAGAATGTGCAACTGAGCGACCTTTCACGGCTGCAACTTTCATATGCTCTGTTGCGACGATCATCCCGCATGACTTGCAGTGTTCCGTTCCCCGGCGCGTTGTCTTTCCGCAAATGCGGCAAACGCCGTCCGGAAAGATTGGCCTAATCGAGGCATCGTCGAAACTGCTACCTTTCACGATCCGCTTCTGTTCTTGAGTCAGGCGTGTTGGTGTGGACCTGTAGCGCGCGTGTTTCGGACCTTTTGACCACAATGCCCGCGCCACATATTCCGCCAGCGGAGCTATTGCGCGACGCCACGTTTGTGCGGTTTCCGAAAGTAGCGCCGCGAGCGGTGCCATCAGGCGGCAGTTCCCATCGCTCTGCTCGAAAAACCATTCCCGCCTGAGCGGTTCGCGAGCGATCCAGTTCAACACGAAAGCGTCAACCTGAGGGCGAACCGGCTCCATCAGATCTGCAGGCAGACTATCGCGATGGGTAGCGTCCGCGTGCATAAAGCCAAGGCACGGATCGAGACCTAGCATTGCCGTGGCGAGGCGGGCCTCGGCCTCCAGGATTGCGTAAAGGTAGTTCAGCATCGCATTGGCGGGATTCGATGCAAGTCGCGGTGATCCGGAAAGCGGAGATCTGCGGGCGCGAAACGTCCTCCAGTGATCCGGCATGCATTGCAAGTCCCTCTGCGGAAATTGAATCTGCACGTCTCGCCACGCTCCCCAATATGCCGCGCCTGCTTGGGATTCAAGCAAACGGATCGAATCGAAAGCGCTCAGCGACGGAATCTCTGAACGAAGGCGGGCGATTGCATCTGCCGCGACCGGATTTCGAAGGTGTGAGCGCGCGATCTCTTCCTGACCTAGGAGTTTCCTGGTAATCAAATCGCGCGTGATTTGAATTCCGATGCCAGATTGCCGCGCGAGCGCCTGGGCGCGCCTGAGGTGGACTTCGGATTTCCGAACCGGCCCTGTAACGGTCAGAATCTTACCATCCCTTTCTAGCATGACGAACGCCGCGTTTTGATCCGCAAGCCAGCGCAACGCGGCCAGCGAAACCATTCCATCGTGACCAATGACCACGAGCCTTTCGAGCCCGTGAGCGACGCGCGGTAATCGGGCGTAGCGACGATCAGCCGCGATGCCATCTTCCAGAATCAAATGGCCACTATCGACACGGACTTGAATTCCGTAGCCGAAAAGCGTTATGACGCCGTGGCGGGGTGTGATTGCTAATTGGGGATTTGCGGCCAGAATTTCTGGCACGTTGGATTTGCGCAGGCGTAGCCGATGCGCTACGGTTTTCGTAGCTGCCATGGGAGTTTTACCCTCCTTTGGTTGTCAGGGCTCGCCGCCTGCTCGCAACAGACAGCAGGCCCGAACTACTTGTAATATCTATAACTTAGAATACCGCAAACTATCCTTTTTTGCTCGGTTTAGAAGCCTTTCCGAGCAAAGAATTCCGGCGTCTCATTTCCGTTTCGTATTTTCGTCGGAGTGTTCTTGGCTTGAGCCCAACCTCGGGAGCAAAACGCGAGTAAAGGTTTTTCAAGGATTCGGCTTCCTCTCCCTTCGCACGGTTTATCTTGTCCACAATTTCACCAATCTGCACGCTGCTCGCCAGCTTCTCCGACGGCCCACCCAATGGTTTTAGTGTATTTCTTGCTTTATCGAGGAGATGGCGAAATCCCGGCGCGATTGATCTAAAGATTAAACGCACCCTATCAAAATCTTCCGGCTTCGGCTCTTCCAAACTGAGCATTAAATTCTCAAATTTCTCACGAGTTTCGATTCGATCGAGATACCCTTCAAATGTCTTTCGGTTGTCGGCACCGGGTAACGACCTTCCGAAAACTGGCAGGAAAAGCGCACGGAACGCAGGAGATCGGAGCGCGGCTCGCACACGGACTACCACGTCTTCGTAGGTCTCCGACTGGGTCTCGGCAATGAGCCGATCAATTTCCTTCCAGATTTGTTGGAGAGTTTCGCGTGTCACTGCGTGCTGCGACCCCTACTTGGATTGAACCCAGCGTACCAAAGAGCAAAACCGGCTGATGCCGGATGGCCAAGACACCCCCCATCTGGACCCGGCCCTTTTTTACCTCTACAACCCTGGTGTGACCTGTTGGCGAAAGGAAATTCATGAAAAAGCAAAAACCAAAATCGAAATCGAATCAAAGAACAAAAAGAGATCTGATTCAAACGCGTACAGCATCCGCAAATAAACGACGCTCCGGCAAAAAGGCGCAGCTTCAGCAAAGTTTTCCCAAAGTGACCAGCGCGCTCTCAAAAATGCGAGCCGGTGCTTCGCTGCGAAAAGCCTCGCGAGAGTCCGGGGTGGCAGCCCGTACGGTGCTGAAACGAGCCGCTTCTGTCTTGCGCAAAAACAAGAGCGGGCGATACACCGCGAAGGCGGGCGATCGTCTGGTTCGGGTGCTCAAGATTCCAACACCCCAAGGTCCGGAGGAGATCAGTGTTCGCGGTCTGCGCGCCGCAAGTTTGCTGGGACGCTATTGGGCTGCCTTAGACAATTACTACGAAACGGGGGACATCTCAGCACTTAAGAAATTTGAGGGTGAGTCCGTTACTGCGGTCGATGGCACCAAGTACCCGTTGCTGACGGATCTCAATTTGCTTAATCGTCTAGGGTACGCGGGAGTGCTTTCGTTCGAATCCCTCTACGGGAGGAACGCGTAAATGCCAAAGAAAATGCCCCAACGAGATCCCATCAGTGCCTCCCAGCGAAAATCTGCCGCCGCTCGGCGTGTAGGGAAGAACGCACAGTGCACGCACTGCGGTGAAACGCGGCCTGAAGCCCTGATCGCGAATAGCAAACCACTCACATGCGCGGAATGCCAACGGAGGAGCCAAGGGAAATCGATCATAGATGATCACCACGTCGCCATGCGGGCAAACAATCCGACGACGATGCCGGTTCCCGTGAACGATCACCGCGCCGAACTCAGCGCCGCCCAACATGATTGGCCCAAAAAGACGCGGGAGAATCCCGATGGCAGTCCGCTCATCGCCGCTGCCGGGTGTATTCGCGGATTCATGGACCAGCTTTTCTACTTGGTTGAAAAATTCTTGCACTGGACTGCTGGGATGCTTGAAGACCTCGATTCTTACCTAATCGAAAAACTGGGGCCACAGTGGTGGTTACAGACTCCGCTGAAACAATTCGCGCCCCACGGAGGCTGCGATGCCAAATCCTAAGCCAACTCCGTTGACGCTTGCCCTTCGGGTCTATCCCGAGCCCACGAACGCCAAGCGGGAACCGGCATCGCCCAAGCCATGGAAGTGCCCAAAGGCGATGCTCGTTTTTGACACCGAGACGCGGACCGACGCGACGCAACGCTTGACCTTTGGAAGCTACCGCTATTTTCATGAAGGCCGGTGCCTCGAAGAGGGCTTGTTCTACGCTGACGATTTGCCGGAAAAAGACCGTCGAGTTCTCGAAGAATACGTCGCAACGCACAGGCCTGAGACGGCTGGTGACGGCGTGCGGAATCTGAAGTTTCTTTCGCGCAGCCAGTTCGTTGACAAGTTCTATAGCTCCGTCTATAAGGGCCGTTGTCTTCTGGTTGGCTTCAATCTTCCCTTTGATCTCTCGCGCATCGCCTGCGACTTCACAACCGCGCGCGGTCGCTTCGCGGGTGGTTTCTCCCTCGGCTTTTGGCTGTGGACGGATAAGACGGGCCGCGAGCGGGGGGATCATTTCAGGCCCAGAATTGGGATCAAGCACATTGACAGCAAGCGCGCGCTGAAAGGTTTCACTGCGCGGAACGGCCCTGATCAAACGGACTTGATTCCAGAAGATTGCGAGACCGGGAGCCCCCAGAAGGGCTATAAGTTTCGGGGGCACTTCTTGGATCTGCGCACGCTGGCATTTGCGCTGACGGATAAGGGCTATTCTCTTGAGGCGGCTTGCGAAGCCTTCGGAGTGGAGCACGGAAAGCAGAAAGTCGCCAAGCATGGCGAGGTCACGGAAGAATACATCGACTACAATAGGCGCGACGTTTTGGCCACTTCCGAACTCGCGGTGAAGCTCCTTGAAGAATACGACAAGCATCCAATCACGCTTCAGGCGACGAAGGCATATTCCCCGGCCTCCATCGGCAAGGCCTACTTGCGGGCGATGGGAATCGTGCCAATCCTGGAACGGCAACCGGGCTTCCCGAAGGAGTATCTCGGATACGCGCAGTCGGCCTTCTTTGGCGGACGAACGAGCGCACATATTCGAAAGCTTGCGGTCCCTGTTGTTTACACGGATTTTCTTTCGATGTATCCCACGGTAAACAGTCTCATGGATCTATGGCGCTTCGTTACTGCGCGTGAGATTCGGATCGTGAAGAACTGCAAGCGGGAGACCGAAGCATTCCTGGGCCGCGTGACCGTCGACGATCTTTTCAAGCCCGCCACGTGGAAATACCTGCCCGCGTTCGTCCGCATAATCCCGGACGGCGACATCCTGCCGACGCGCGCGAAATACAGCACCGTGAGCAACGATTGGCAGGTGGCCGTGAATCATGTGTATGCCGACAAGGACAGTTCGATCAATCAGGAACTGTGGTTTTCGCTTCCGGATATTGTTGCTTCGGTAATTCTGACGGGGCAAGTTCCCAAGATCGTGGATGCGTTCCGGATTGAGCCGAAAGGTAAAATGCAGGGGCTTACTCCAACCAAGCTGCGCGGATCGATTGAGATTGATCCAACGCGTCAAGACTTCTTCAAAGTGGCGATTGAAGAACGGAAACGCCTGCATTCGCACGCCGATCTTCCCGAAGCCGAAAAGAAGCGGCTCGACAAGGCCCTCAAGGTGCTGGCGAATGCCGCAAGCTACGGCATTTACGCCGAAATGAATCCTCAGGAGACGGATGAAAAGACGCAGGTAACGTGCCACGGCGTCGACTGCGAACCGTTCACGTGCCGTGTTGCCCATCCCGACGTGCCGGGCGAATATTGCTTTCCGCCGCTTGCATCCTTAATAACAGGGGCAGCGCGTCTCATGTTGGCGCTGTTGGAACATTGCGTCTCGGCTTTGAATGGCACATACGCGATGGAGGACACCGATTCCATGGCGATTGTCGCGACCAAACGCGGCGGATTGGTGCCCTGTCCGGGAGGGTCCTTCAAGACCAAAGACGGTCGACCGGCGGTGAAAGCGCTCTCCTGGAAGCAGGTTGAAGAAATCTCGGAACGATTCGCGGCGCTGAACCCGTACAATCGCGAAGCGGTGCCAGGATCAGTTCTCAAGATCGAAGAGGATAATTTTGATGCAAAAACAGGTCATCAGCGACAGCTCTCCTGCTTTGCAATCTCGGCGAAGCGTTACACGCTATTCACGCTCGACAAGAGTGGTGAGCCCGTGATGCTGCGAAAGGAAGCCAACAACAAAAGTGACCGCTGGTCTCAGCATGGCCTCGGGCATCTTTTGAATCCAACTGACACAAGCAGCGCGGATCGGGATTGGATCGGGCAAGTGTGGCTGAACATGTTGCGCAGATCTTATCGTCTGCCCGTTCAAAAGCTCAGTTTCGAAAAGTTACCCGCTGTTGGCCGCGTCAGTGTGGGCAGTCCCGCCACAATGCGCTCTTTTTCGAGTTTCAACGCTGGGAAGGCGTATTCCCAGCAAATTAAGCCCTTCAACTTTGTTCTGACTTGCCAAGTAAAGCAGCTTGGACATCCCAACGGCGTCGATCCAGAACATTTTCATCTGATCGCGCCGTCCGATGGCGAACCCGGCCGGTGGATCGAGACGGATTGGATCGACCAATATACCGGCAACCTATACAGGATCACAACCCAGGGTCACTACGGAAGCCAAGATGCTGCGCGTGTAAAAACGTACGGCGAGATTCTGCGCGAATACGAATTTCATCCGGAGGCAAAGTGCGCCGACCAAGACGGAAATGCCTGCGAAAGGCGTGCGACTGGTTTGCTTCAACGAAGGCACGTCATAATTGACGGCATACGATTCATTGGAAAAGAATCGAATGCTCTGGAAGACGTTGAGGCCGGGCTGGTTCACTCCGCAGAAAGTGCCTACACCGAATACTGCGATCCGAAATACGACGAATGGACTACGAAAATCGCACCTGCATTGAAGAAAGCTCCGCTCTCGGTGCTGATCAAGCAAACGGGTCTTTCGCGCCGGGCGTTGATCAGTCTGCGCGTGGGTGACAGCAGGCCGCGCCGGAAGAACTGGGAACTAATCGCCGAAATACTCCGAAAACTTGGCGCTATCGGAAATTCGCGGCAGTCCTGAGCCGCGCGGAGACGCCGAAAGCTTTCCACCGTGACATAACGGCGGATTCTCGGCGGAAACATCGGACGGCCCTGGGTATATGCTGGTCGGAAGAACGTGCTTCGGCTGGGACTAATCCGCTGGCTTCTCCTCTACCTCCTCGCAGCGGCCGGGTCTGTTCGCCTGCTGGCCGGGAGACGGGTCTGGGATTTCAAGACGAACAGGGAGGTGGTGTCGTGGCAGCTCAGATTTATAACTTACTCGACCACGCTCGATGGGGACGGTTTCAATCGGGACAGAAAACCCATCCCGTGCGCGATCTCGCCGGACGGTGAATACGTTGTTGAGGGTGGCGACGGAAAGTATGTTATCGTCTACGACCGAACGAGGTCGCGACGAGAGGAGATTTCGAGGTTCTGCGCGAAAGCGGCGGACCTATCTCTTTGTGCTTCGCTTCTTCCCGCGCTTCGCTTCCGCAAGAGCGGCCGCAATCGGGCCACGGTCTCTCTTCGGGGTCTTCGGGTCGCGCAGGTCTTTGCCAGCCTGCGAGGCAACTTTCTTGGAAGTCGGCATGCCCTCATTATACACCCAATAAATCATTTCCATACGTTCCTGTTTGTACTTCAGGCCCATAAGGGACGTTATGTTGCTCTAAACTTGGAAAGGAGGTAGTCTCCTTTTTGATGAACAACCTCCCGAACAGCCCACCGGCCGGAGACACCTGCTACGCATGTGAGCGACGGGCCACCACGAGGGAACACGCGCCACCAAAAAGCTTTTTCCCGATGGAAAAACGCAAGAATTTAATTGTCGTTCCATCCTGCTCGGTCCACAATTGCGATAACTCTCCGGATGTCGAATACGTTCGAAACGCAATCGCGTTTCTCGCGGGCCTAAACGGAACTGGCGAATTATTGATCGACACCGCAAAGCGATCGTTCGATCACAGTCCCGCCCTGTTTAAGCGGACGTTTCAATCCTTCGTTGTCCATTCCCAAGAAGAACAAGTGGGCACATACAAGGCCGACCTACCACGGGTTAGAACAGTAATGACAGCGGTGGCCCAGGCGCTCCATTATCGAGATCAGCATCAAAAGTGGGGCCGTTGGCACGTGTTCGTACCGAGCCTCGGGTCAGAGGCATCGTTAATTCACAAACGCTCTGATGGCTGGGAAGCGTTCAGGGACTTATTAAGCCGCATCCCCTATGTAGATCAGCCCACGGCTGAACCGGAAGTCTTCAGATACGGAAGCCACGCACTTGATTGGGGCTGGATATATCAGTTCACCTTCTACGGCGGCTTCGTCGTCAATGCGTGGATGCTTCGCGAAGACGCTGATGACCCATATGCCACAGCAACCGAAACGAGACACCCAGAGCGCGCGCCAAACCAATGAACGAGGTGTCATTCACCCGAGGGCACGGTGACCCCGAGCTTCCGGCACTCATACAGCCGCTTTTCATGCGATCCATTTCGCACTAGACATTTGCAACATGCGAGACCCTTTGTTTTCGGGCCTTCGGCGAACGTTGCAAAACTTACCCTTTGCGAAACATGACACGGCCAAGCCCTTCCCGAGGAATGGTGATTCCTCACCTATTCTCATTAGGGGTCAACACCCGGATTCGATTGTGGTCGGTCAAGTAAACTACGCCACGAGCGTCTACCGCTACACTGTTTGGAAAAATCGGTGCCTTGAGCGCGGGCCCACCGTCCCCAGAGAATCCTGTTTCATGATTTCCGGCTATGGTGTGAATGATTCCATCTCGCGTTATTTTGCGTATACGCCAATTGGCGCGATCTGCGATGTAGACATTCCCTTGGGTGTCGATAGCCAGCGAATCTGGATCGCCCAATCCAGCCTTGACAGCGGGCCCATCATCTCCACTAAATTCCTGCTTACCGATACCAGCTACGGTGCGAACAATACCATCTCGATCCAGCCTCCGAATGCGGTGGTTGAAGGTGTCCGCTACGTAAAGGAGGCCCTCACGGTCTATGGCCACACCGTGTGGGAAATCCAACCTGATAGAACGAGCCGGTCCGTCTCCGCTAGGACCCTTCTCACCGTTTCCGATTATCGTGCGTATGATTCCTTGCGGATCGATCTGGCGAACACGATTGTTCTCCCGATCCGCAAAATATACATCGCCCTGGGCATCAACAGCCAACCCCATAGGATTCGCTAGCTCTGCCGTCAACGCTGGTCCGTTATCCCCCGCAAATCCCTTCTTGCCAGTCCCGGCGATTGTTTGAATGCGACCGTCAGCCGATACCTTCCGGATTCGATTGTTCAAGGAATCGGAAATGTAGACGTTCCCTCGGAGATCTGCTGCGACCCCACTGGGATTGTCGATGTTGGCCTCAACAGCCGGTCCTCCGTCTCCACTGAACTGCGGGGGTGGACCAGTCCCCTCCATTCTGATTGTCGGGATGCCCTTGCCCGCGATTCTGGAAAAGCGCCCATCGCGAGTGATGCGCACGATACGATTCCTCCCCGTGTCGGCGATCAAGATGTCCCCCGATGGACCGACGGCGACGCTCCAAGGATTCAACAGTCGCGCCAACTCGGCGGGACCGCCTTCTTTTTCCTCGGGCAAGGCGCTCAAACCGGCGACCACAGTTACCGCGCCGCCGGGTGCCATTCGCAGCACACGGTGACCGAGGGTATCAGCCACGTAGATTGTGCCCTTTTCGTCGACGACAACATCGGCTGGGGAATGGAGGCCCGTTTTGAGCGGGTCGCCGTCTTCCACAATTGGACCGTTCTTTGCACCCAGAAGCGTGGTGATGATTCCATTTCCGTCAACCTGCCTAATGTTCCCGGCGGCAATAAGTAGATTGCCCTGTGGATTAAAGGCGACCGCCATCGGGTAGAAAACGACAGCAGCTAACGCGGAGCCACCGTCGCCGGTTGACGGCGCACCTCGATTTACACCTTCGCCTGCGATGGTCGTTACTGTCCGCGATGGGTCAATTCTGGCGGTCCGCGCATGGTTTCGATCTGCAATGTAAATGGCTCCATCCGGACCCAAAGCGATACCTCGGGGACTCGCCAAAGGGCTTACCGGATTGCGCGGTCCCACTCCTGGTTGTCCCACGACGCTCGTGATAACTCCGTCGGTGTTTATCTTGCGAACGGTATTGTTCATGCTCTCCGTGAAGTAGAGAACATCCGAGCGGTCGATGGCAATGCCATTCGGCCAGGAAAGCTTTGCCTTTGCTGCTGGCCCGCCATCGCCATCATAGCCGTGCTCTCCCGTTCCGGCGAACGTCGAAATGATTCCGTCCGGAGTGACGCGACGAACGCGGTGGTTCATGGTATCGGCAATATACAAGTTACCGTGTGAATCGAGCGCGATACCTCTTGGGAACAATAGCTGCGCCTGGATTGCAGGCCCTCCGTCCCCTCCGTATCCCTGCGCACCGTTGCCCGCGATAGTTCTGATTCGCCCCGACGCGTCAACGACCCGCACGACCTGGTTCCCGGTATCGGCGATGTACAGGTCTCCATCGCGACGGAGCGCCAGCCCTCCAGGCTTGTTTAGCCTGGCTTGGGTCGCTGGACCACCATCGCCGGTGTAGCCATCGAGTGTCGATCCTGCGCCAGTGAGCGTAGTGATTGTGTACGTACCTTGACCCAGGAGCGCGGAGGCAAACACAACCAGCCATAATGGTCTAAGGCTCATCGAACACCAGCCCCCTTTGGGAACATCTTTCTGCCCTATTCTACTTTGCCGGACACACGGGTGGGTCCGACGACTAAAGAGTGTGGGGGGGTGCGGTTTCAAACCCCTCTATCTCCTAACCCGTCAATGCGGTCGGCGACGGCGCCGGGAGAGCTCAGAAGAAGGTTACAGTGCCAGCCGTGACCTCAATTTTGGGATTGGCGCCCACCATTCCGAACGGCGCGAGGACACACAAGATGCGCGGGTGTATACTCTTCCTGTTGTCCACTCTAACGGCTATGCGCGCAGTCCTCTGCGACGCCGATAAGGAGCTTTTTCCATGGAGATGAAGACGTACCGGTCGCGCACGATCTGGGTTGCGGCGATCACACTCTGCCTTCTGGCCGTTTCGCTGGCGCCCGCGGCGCTTGCGCAGCCCGTGCCGGTCTATAAAGTGGACCCCTTCTGGCCGAAGATGCCGCTAAAGAACAAATGGATCATTCAGGGCGTGCCCACGATGGTCACCGACAAGGACGACCACATCTGGGTGATGAACCGCCCCCGCGACATCAATCCGGACGAAAACGGCGCGTCGACCAATCCCCCGCGCACCGATTGCTGCATCGCGGCGCCCGCCGTCCTGGAGTTCGATACCGCGGGCAATCTGCTGAACGCCTGGGGCGGTCCCGGCTATGTGGAGGGCTGGCCGGCGAAAGGCATCCCCCGTCCGGGCGCGGCTTCGGAACACAACATTATTGTGGATCGCGAAGGCAACGTGTGGATGTCCGGCAGCAGCCAGGGCGATAGCATCCAGAAGTTCACCGCCGACGGGAAGCTCCTGTGGGATTTCGGGCATCGCGCGCCGCGGCCACCCGCCGCACGGCTCCCTGAAAATAATCAGAACACCGACGTGTTCCCCGGCGGCATTTTCTTTTTCGATCTGGATGAGAACGCCCAGGAGATTTACATCGTCGACGCCAAGCGCGTGCTGGTTTACGGCTACGACGGCAAGTTCAAGCGCGGCTGGGGCGGGCACGGCATTCCTCTGAGCGAGATCGACAACAACCCGACGCCTCCCTACGATACGTCGGGGCCGCCGCCCGACCAGAAGCAGTTCGCCCCGGCGCTGCACTGCGTGCACTTTTCAGTCGACAACCTGGTTTATATATGCGAGCGCGGCAGCGACCGCGTGCAGGTGTTCACCAAGGACGGCAAATTCGTTTCGAGCTTCTTCGTGCATCCCTCGACGATCGCCCGCGGCAAGGAATGCGGCGGACCGGGCAGCCTGTTGTATGGGATGTGCGGAACGATCTACAACCTGACGTTCTCCCACGACAAGGACGAAAAGTACGTGTTCATCGCCGACGGGACCAACGATAAGGTCTGGATTCACGACCGGAAGACAGGGGAAAAGGTCGGCGAAATCGGCGACAACGGCCGCATGGCCGGCATGTTCCACTGGATCGACGCGATCGCCATCGATTCCAAGGGCAACATGTATACCGGCGAGGTCGACACCGGCAAGCGCGTGCAGAAGTTCATTCTCATGAACGGAGACAAGGCCTCGCGTCCACGCCCGCACGAATAGAGCGGTGCGGAACTTCAAGCCCGCGCGCGACCTTCCGGGCAGGTAACGGCGACTTCGACCACAGCAACGAATGCGGTCGTCGCATTTGCGGGCGAGCCGCTCGCGCCCGGCACCGTGCGGTTTATAAAGGTCCGAGAGGCACGTCCGAACGCAGCGTGAATGTGACGGTCGATTCCGCTGGAAGGCTCACGTCGCGCTTTCCGGTGAAGGCTGCGCCAACGGTCCCCGCCGCAGCCCCGGCTCCCGCGCCGATCAGCGCTCCAGCTCCGCCGCCGGCGATCGCACCGAGGGCGGCGCCACCGCCGGATCCGCCGCCGATGAAGAGCCAGTTGCGTTTCTTGTGGGCCGCGCTGACGCGCGCCGGCGTGTTCGTGCTTACCGAATAGGCGGCGCCGTTCAGATGAAAGGAGTCGAGGCTCAGGGCCAGGTCGGCGCGGCCCTTGAAGCGTCCGGATTCGATGGATGTCACGACGTGCCCTTCAAACGGCGTGCCCGCCGGCACTGCGACGCGGTCTCCCGCGACCAGAGCTTCCGCGAGAGTGGCCGAAAACGGATCGCCCGCGCGATTCCGCTTCGTGTCGATGGTTTGGTCCAATCGAACATGCACATGCGTACCAGCCGTCAGCACTACAGGTGGCGCGGCAGGCACGACAGCGGGGGCGGGGCTCTGAGAATTTTGAGCGGCAGGGGAACTACCTGCTGCTTGGACTGGCGCGACGTTTCCCCGGCCGCATCCGGCCGCGCTGAGCGCCGCCGCGACACCGACAGCCGCAAGAAAACCGCGTAAGAAAAAGGATTGTTTCATGTTTCTCCTTTATCTGGTCGATTCACTTGCAGTAGGCGGACCAAATCAGCAATGCCCGTATAATCAGCAAGTTGCGATTTTTCATTTGAGCTAGCTACGCGAACTTACGTTCGGGATTCAGTAAGAATTACGCGGCTCTACTGGAGATCGTGCCAGCTTCCGCACGGGTTATCGGTGAGACAAAGGAAGCATCGATTCGGCAAAGAAAAAGGAGGGATCTCCGGATGCCAGACGACATCGCGAAAATCCCTCCCTTAGAACCTTAAACCGCACTCGCTGCGGCTGATGAAGAATTAATCTTCAAATAGCGGTAGCGACTCGCCGTGGGGATCCACCAGCTTGCGAATCCAGAGCGTGTTTCCGCCACTCTGCACGCGGAATCCGGTCACTTCAATCACGTCGCCCGGCTGCAGGGTTTTCTTGGTCCACCCGGCGCGAGCCAGCTTATTCGGGGCCGTCAGCTCGCCCTGCCATTTCTCCATCTCGCCCTTGTCGTTCTTCACGTCAAAGTAGATTTGCACGTGCGGGTTCAAGAAAACGAATTCCGTGACCGTGCCTTTTACCGTCACGGCTTTCGAGGTATCGAATGCAGCCGTTCCATGATGCGCGAACATCGGGACGGCGATCATAAGTGCAACCACTGCGGTGGCGAAAACCATAAAAAATCTTTGAGTCGCCTGTTTCACAAAGAAACCTCCAATCGTTCCGTATTTTCGCATCGCCTACGGCAGGTGTCAACCGGATCTTATTGGCCGTATTCCGGGCGGATTGTCTAAAAACCGGATCTACTTCGCCCCGGCTCTCTTGGTCTGGGGAGGCGCGGGTTTCACGAACTTCGCGGCATCGACGTTCGCGTTCGGCTGAACCTCGCTCAGTTCGATGATCACTCGGCCGTCGACCCAACTGATGACACGCTTGAAGGGCATTTTGACGCCGGCCACGTCCCGGTAATCCGAGTAGTCCACCTGGGTGGGGGTCAATCCAACGGGCGAATCCGCGAAGCGCAGCGAACGCATTAGCAGGTTGGTTTTCTCATCGAAGTACAAATCGATCGGATATTTTCCGTTCATGGTGCCCTGGATAAGCACGACATCCTTATCGTCGATGGTCGTCGGAAGCAGCGAGCGCCACTGCGTGAGTGCCTGCTTGATGCGCGCGGGGAAGAAAAGTTCGCCGTCGAGCTTGGCTCCGTCCAGATCGCCGCCCGTCATCTCGAACACCTGTACGGGCCGGTCCGTAGTCGGTCCGGCGATCCAGCCCATGGTTCCATCGAAAGTCGTGATGGTGTCGCCGCTGCCCCCATGGGAAATGGTCATGTGCTGGTTGGGAGCCTTGGCGTACATTTCCATGGGCACTCTTTCATCCGCGAAGCCCTGGTAAATTCCTTTGGCCGTGAAGCTCGTCAGCGCGGCGATTTTCTGCATCCCGCCGATGGCTTGCAAGTAACGATCGAGAACCTGTTCGGGCGCAGCGGTCTTCGGAGCCGCCGCGACCATGGTGTCGGGCGTGTCGTCGGGCGGCACCGGGCCGTAGAGATCCACCAGGCTCGGCGTGACCTTGGGCTTCTGGCCGCCGCGATGGCACGAATAACAGGTAAGCTCGCGGCGTCCGTTGAAGTAATTCTTGTTGATGGTATTGACCATCGCGATCATGCGCCGCGCGGTGTTTTTGTGCTCGTTGTCCTCGGCGAACTTCGACCAATCCCCGGCGCTTTCGAGGACGTGACAATACAAACAGTTCTCGGCGAGCGACGACGAGAAAAATCCCATGGTCGCCATGAATTCGTCGACTGGGATACCCTTCAATACTTTAACGTTCTTGAACGCCTGATCGGAGAGAAGCGGCTTCGCGGGCGCCGGCGTTTGGGCGCTGGCCACGCTGGATGCCGACATAAACAGCACCATCGCGGCAATGAGGAAAAGAATAAATTGCCCCGAATATAGGCTTTGCCACAAGCTTCGATAACAGCTTCATGATGCCTTCTTTCTTTGAATGGAGGGGAACGACGACAACCCCTGTTTTGATTTATGATGACGCGGGATTTGCAAAAACTCCCGATTGCTCATCAGTATACAACCGAACCGTGCGCGATGGCTTCGGAAACTATCCCTCGGGTGGAACGATCGCCACGAGCTACGATTTGGCGAGCCGTCCATCGAGCCTATCTGGAAGCCTCAGCGGCAATGGCACCAGCTATGCGAACGCGTTCACATACGCCCCGCACGGTGGAGTGACTTCGCTGATCCTCTAAAAGGGACAAAGCGTTCTGCCTCTTTTTCCGCCTCCTGAAAAGGGGTAAGATCAGGCTGACCCGTTTTTGACAATGCAGGTGCTGCTGGCGGACTCGGCGCGTGCGTGAGAAGTGAGTGACAAGACAGACTACATGCGTCTTGAAATATGGGGAACGAGACGCTTCCTTTTCTAAAAAACCACTGTCATCCCGAGCGATAGTCGAGGGACCTGCTGTTAGCGCGACCGGCATCACGGCGTAGCGGGGGAACTGCACTCATCGCGGCGGGAAGTCAACACGCGAGGATTGCGCCTTGGGAGCGGAAACGAAAAGCAGGTCCCTCGACTATCGCTCGGGATGACAGGCAGAGAGGTGCAAGGGTCCAGCAGGTATTACACCAGCAGGTATTACGCTTGAGGGAAAAACCGGGAAAAAAACCGGGGACGGAGGAGACGTTCCCCAGGTTTTGAGAGAACCTTTTCCATCCTTCGGCACTAGATGGAGGTGGCTCGAATGGCACGTGTGATCGCGGTCGGGTTACCGCATCACATCACACAGCGCGGCAACGGTCGGCGCGACGTCTTCCTCACCGACGCGCTCAGGCAGACTTATCTCAGTCTGCTGCGCGAGCAGGCCGAGCATTATCACTTGCGCATTCTTGCGTACTGCCTCATGACGAATCACGTCCATGTCGTAGCGCTGCCGCTCACGGACAACGCGATGGCGGGTACCCTTCGGCACGCGCACGGGCGGTTTGCTCAATACTGGAACACGGAGCGCGGAATGGTCGGCCACATGTGGCAAAATCGCTACTATTCGTGCGCGCTGCAGCCATCGAGAGCATGGTCCGTGATCCGGTACGTGGAACTGAATCCTGTGCGAGCGGGGATGGTCCAGTGCGCCGAGGAGTATGCTTGGTCGAGCGCCGCTTCGCATGTAGGCGGTCTCGATGCCAGTGGCCTGCTGGACATGGATTGGAAAAACCGGGGACGGAGGAGACGTTCCCCAGGTTTTGAGAGAACTTCCTCCATCCTTCGGCACTAGATCGAGGTGGCTCGAATGGCACGTGTGATCGCGGTCGGGTTGCCGCATCACATCACGCAGCGCGGCAACGGTCGGCGCGACGTCTTCCTCACCGATGCGCTCAGGCAGACCTATCTCAGTCTGCTGCGCGAGCAGGCCGAGCATTATCACTTGCGCATTCTTGCGTACTGCCTCATGACGAATCACGTCCATGTCGTAGCGCTGCCGCTCACGGACAACGCGATGGCGGGTACCCTTCGGCACGCGCACGGGCGATTTGCTCAATACTGGAACACGGAGCGCGGAATGGTCGGCCACATGTGGCAAAATCGCTACTATTCGTGCGCGTTGCAGCCATCGAGAGCATGGTCCGTGATCCGGTACGTGGAACTGAATCCTGTGCGAGCGGGGATGGTCCGGTGCGCCGAGGAGTATGCTTGGTCGAGCGCCGCTTCGCATGTAGGCGGTCTCGATGCCAGTGGCCTGCTGGACATGGATTGGTGGCGCAGGCACTGGACCGAGGGATGCTGGGCCGACGCGCTAAAGTGGGCGGGAGTAGACCCCGGCGCGGATGCCATTCGCAAAGCCACCCACACGGGGTGTCCCTTCGGAGACCGGGAGTTCGTCGCGGGTCTCGAGCGGAGGCTCGGACGAAAGTTGGAGGCGCGGCGAGGTGGCCGCCCGAAGAAAGTCGCTCAGGATACAATGCAAGTGCCGCTGGCGGACTCGGCGCCTGCGTGAGAAGTGAGTGACAAGACAGACCACATGCGGCTCGAAATATGGGGAACGTCTCCTCCGTCCCCGAGTTTTGCCCCGAGTTTTGCCGGGCCGAGTAGCCAGAGTGATGGATATGCGAGCTAAGGTCCGGAATCAGTCGTTCGTTTACACCTTCATGGGATACGTAATGATCGTAGTATTGCTTGTTCTGTTGGTGGGCGGCTTAGTCGCTCTAAGATTTTGGACTCTGGATCATAACGTCTCCGATGAGTCATTGGCAAAGTGGGGCAACTGGGTTGGCTTTCTTATCCTCACTTCGGCACTATTTGGATACGTAATTAAGCGCTACCGGCGATCTTGGCGCAGCGCCGTATTTTGGGCGACTCTGGCCGGCTTCCTGGTTGTTCACGTTACCTCCTTCTGGATCATCGTTGGGTACATTGACCGCTGGAAGATGGTTTGGTCTCTGATGATCTGGCCAATCGAGTTCGCTGTCATTGTCACGACTTTGAACTGGACGACAGATCGCCTCGGAAGGCGGCACCGCAAGAACCTGGGGCTCCATTCCTAGAAAATGGGAAACGCGGGACAGACGAAACATTTCCCGATTCCGTGAGAAAGCTGCGGGGGCAAAAACCGGAAAAACCGGGGAGAAAAACCGGGGACGGAGGAGACGTTCCCCAGGTTTTGAGGAAACCGGTCGACCTGAATCTTGTCCTGCGCACCATCGAAGCGGGCGTGGCCTACTGCAGAAGACCTTTGGCGGTCGACCCCGCGCTGGGCGACGTGGTTGGCCTGCCTGGAAACCGCTTTGTAAACACCGCACTTGACCGCAACCCCGGTTGGGCACATACTCGTTCTGAGGCTGAATTATGCCGTCTGGCCGCGCGTCTGTTTCGTCCGGATCTGTGTCCGTCCTAACCGCGTTCCTCGCGGTTCTGCTCCCGGCCGGCGCCCAATCGGTGATCTCCATCCACGCGGGCGTTATCCACTTTTTCGAAGGCAACGTCTACCTGGGCGGTCAGGCGCTCGAAGCCCATCTGGGGAAATACCCGGCGATCCCGCAAGGCGCGGAACTGCGCACCGCCGACGGCCGGGCGGAAGTGCTGCTTACGCCCGGCGTTTTCCTCCGCATGGGCGGGCAGACCACGATTCGCATGGTTGCCAACGATCTCGCGGACACGCAAGTAGAGTTGCGGACGGGGTCCGTGGTCGTGGATTCGGGAGAACCGAATCCGAATACGTCCGTCACGGTTATTTATAAGGATTGGAAAGTTCACTTCGTCCAGAAAGGCGTCTACCGCGTGGATGCGGATCCGCCGCGCTTGTCGGTTCAACAGGGCCAGGCGGAAGTGTCATCCGCCGCCGGCGAGCCTGTGAGCGTGGAACAGGGGATGACGCTGCCGTTCGCGGGCGTGCTGGTAACCGAGCGGTCGAACGACCTGGGCGGCAAGGACGCGCTCAACGATTGGTCCAACGGACGCAGCGACTCGATTTCCGCCGACAATGCGATCACCGCGCAGCTCGACCAGGACCCCGCTGCGACGGCGGCCGATCCGAGCGGCTTTACTTACTTCCCCATGCTCGGCGTGCCTTCCGTCGGCCTGAGTTCGCTCGGCGGTTCAGTGGTCCCCTATAGCTCTTATCCGGCTCAGCCGGGATTCAGCTCGATCTATCTCCCCGGTTATACCTACCGGCCCGTCATTCTGGGCCTCATGGGATTGGGAGCGATCAGAGGCCGGCCTGGGGTCTATCTGCCTTCCGGGCCGCACATCGGCGGGACGATTCCAGGAAGCGGCGTTTACATTCCAAGAGGCGGCGTTTACATTCCAGGTCGCGTTGTGCCGTTACCCCGTCCAGCGCCGGTGCGAGTGGGGGCGCCGGTGCGAGTGGGGGCGCCGGTCGGAGTGCGCGGTGGAATGCACGCCGGCGGCGGCCATCGTTAGTTTCCCGGGCTAGATTTACTGCATAGGCGCATAGTAGCCGAGCCGCCAGTGGGCCTTCAGCGGGGACACGCCAGGCGGTTGCGCCAGCTTCACTTCCACTTTGCGATATTTCCCGTCGGTCGCCTCATTCTTGGGGTAGTAGCCGACCATATATTGATTCCGCAGTTCGACGGCAATTCTGGCCGCGACGCTCGGCAGGTCGCTGGTAAGCGCAGCCGCGAAAGCGCGCCCGCCGGTTTGTGTCGCAATCTCCGAAAGCAGCTTCGGCCCCGAGACCTCCTCGTTGGGCAGGCCGAGCGAAAAGGTGGGCTCGAACACGCCCATGGCGTAAATCTGCACATCGGCTTCCCGAACCAGCGACTCGATCTGGTCCGCGGTGTACTTGCTGTGGTTATCGCCGCCATCGGAAATGATGACGATCGCCTTGCGCGAGTTCTTCGCCTTCTTCATCTCGGCCAAGGCGGTTTGAACAGCGTCCAGCAGCGCGGTCAGGCCGTTGGGTTGAGCTTTTTTCAGCGCGGTCTCCACCTCCTCGGTGCGGGAGGTGAACGGCACGGAAAGCTTGGCGCTTTCGTTGAACTCCACCAGAAACGCCTCGTCGTTTGCGTTCATGGTTTTCAGGAAGTGGATCACGGCCGCCTGTGAAGTCCGCAGCTTGTAGTCCATGCTGCCGCTCTCGTCGAACACCAGGCCCACCGAGAGAGGCGCATCCTCGCCGGAGAAGTGCACCACAGTCTGTTCCACACCATCCTCCAGAAGATGGAAGTCTTCTTTTTGAAGGCCCAGAACAAAACGATTCTGCGAGTCCGTCACGGCGATGGGGATCTGCACCAAGGTGGTGTCGACTCGCAAGCTGAGTCCGGTTTCGGGCGAGGAAGCCGCCGGCGAGGAGGAAGGCGAACGAGGAGAAGACGCGGCCGAATTGCCGGATTTTGCGCCCGCGGATTCCTGGCCATGAGCCGCGTACGAAAAAAGCAGCGAGAGGGCCGCCACACCCGCCCCAAAGGTCTTGTAAGGAGCCCATTTTCTCAACATGGTCCTACTCCAGACGTTGTCCTATACGGACTCTCACTGAGCCTAGCATGGCACACTTTCGGGAAGGTTAACCCCACCGTGTCACCAAAGCGATGGCGACACAAGGAATTCCGTGGCGGGCACTCTTATTTGAACTTCTTGGAGGGTACGCGCTCTTGCGCCGGATCGCCTGACGTCCGCGCTTGTGCCGTCGCGGGCGGGCGGCGCTTCGCACTACCGTGGTCCAATGCGGCCCCATCGCTCCAGATCAGAAGGCAAGCCCAACGAAACCAGTAGGCGAACAGCAGAGCCGCGCTCACCGTGATGACGATGTTGGAGACAAGCTCAAGCATGAGGCTGCGCTTCCTCTTCCACGGGCCGGGCGGCGGCGCTTGAGATCGTCAACCGATGTACGAGAGCGTCCACGCTGGTGAATATATTCGCAACTGGATCGCGTTGGGCTAAATCACCCATCTGTACTCTTCTTGGCTAGCTCGTACAGTCCAGTACGTTTCGGCGCGATCCGGTACTTTCGCGCAGTGGTTGCGGGCCTACCCGCTGGCTTGAGACACGACGAGGGGGATTGAACAGCGAAACCTGTTTTGTGAGCGATAAGAGTTTCCGATCGGAGCTTACCCGCCGGAAAGGCATCGGAGGGTGTTCGGAGTGTCGCAGGAAACTTTTTCGATGGAGAACCAGCGCCTGGACGTGAGGAATGAATACCCGATCACCGCCGTTATCGGAATGTGATCACATCCGCGCAGAAAAGAGGTCAGCCGGGGTCGAACCGGATGCGTCATTTCTGTGCGGCGAGGAAAGCAACACGCGCGGCGACCTTTTGGTGCGCGGACCTGCTTTTGGCCGATTCTGTTTTGCCTGGTTTCATCAGCCAAGCCATGAAGGAGCTTCTCCTCGCCCCAGGCGCCGGCTCTCCGCAGACATAACATTTCAGCTCGTTCTTCGTAATGATGCTGTTGCATTCCAAGCAGCGGGAGTTGCAATTTGGCATGGCTCATTAAAGACGAAAAAGTTCTATCTGTCCATGGAACAGATGTACCAGCCAGGATTGTGCCTTTCGTTCTAAGGCCTGCTTCCGGTCAACCACAATTAACGTATGTACTAGCGAACAGATGGTCTCCGAACGGATTGGGGAGCTCAACAGCGCGCCAGTCCGCGGGCGAGCGGCGAAAGACGCGCTGAGAAATCTGTGGTATTAAGATCAGGATAATGAAACGTTCACGTGTTCTCCTGGCAGACGATCACGTACTGATATTGGAAGGGCTCCAAAAGATCCTTGAACCCTATCACGAGGTCGTAGGAGCAGTCCGCGATGGCAGATCCCTGGTCGATGCGGCTCTTCGCCTCAAGCCTGACCTAATCATTCTGGGCATCACCATGCCGCTCCTTAATGGTATCGATGTGGCCCGGCAGATCCGGAAGAGCTTGCCTCGGGTAAAACTGCTTTTTCTGACCGCCCATGCAAACCCAGCAAACCTCCGGGAGGCATTGAATGCTGGGGCAACGGGATACATTCTCAAGTCGTCGACCCGGGAGGAAATCCTGGACGGGGTAAACAAAGCTCTGGCGGGACAGACATACATATCACGCGGTATCGTCGCGGAGGACTTCGATCTATCGCGATGGCAAAGGGGAAAGGGTACGGGGTCCCCCGCGGCGCTAACTTCCCGCGAGAGGGAGATTCTCCAAATGCTTTCCGAGGGTCGGACGGCCAAGGAAGCTGGGTCCATGCTGAGTATCTCGCCCAAGACTGTTGCGTTCCATAGGAACAACATCAAACGAAAGCTTGGCGTGCGGAAAACCGTCGAACTGATTCGACGCGCGATCCACGACGGATTAGTCTGATATTGCATTCGCGTTAAATATTAAGAATTTTTTATAAACCTAGTCTTTTGCCCAGGTCTCGCTTTAGTACTCCTAGCCTATACTCAGTCCGACCAGTACAGTTGGCCACACTTTTTGCTGATACCTGCACGAGCGCACACGGGAGCGAAAGCGTGCCGTGGCAATTAAAGTGGCAGTTAAACAGGGCGAATAAGAAGGTGGACTGATATGTCTAACGTTGCTATCGAGAAATGTCCTGACTCGGGAGCGCTTCCCGACGCACTGTGGCAAAGAATGAACGTAATTGCCGATGAGATCCGGCAGGGAGCCTTTCACTAACGACCACGGCGAAGGCCTGACGAGCGAGCAACGCAGGCGCCCCACCGATGCGGACGATTAACAAAATGATCACAAACAAACCTGGAGAAGGACGCGCCGAGAAGGCCATTCTCGCGGAGCCGGAGGCGGCAGTTAACTCCATGCTGCCCTTCGCGCCCCATCGGGATGGTTCCCCTCTGCTCGGGCGGCGCTGGGGAGTCATCCTCGCCGGCGGAGACGGGACACGCCTCCAAAAATTGACGCGCCACATCTGTGGCGATGACCGCCCGAAGCAGTTCTGTCCCCTGGTCGGCAGCGACTCCCTACTGGAGCAGACCCGAATCAGGGCGGAACGGAGCATGCCGCGGGAGCAGATCTTAATTCCCTTAAGTCGGAGCCATCGGGCCTTTTATCTTCAAGAGCGAGGGATTCGTCCGTCGCAACGAGTTGTGCAACCGGCGAATAAAGGCACCGCGCCACCGATATTGCATAGTCTTCTGAGCATCGAACAGATAGATGATAACGCCATCGTGGCGATTCTGCCCTGCGACCACCATTATTCGGAGGAGCAAACGTTCACGGACGCTTTGGAGTCTGCCTTTGATATCGCATCGCGGAATGCTGAATCGGTGGTGCTCCTGGGAGCTCATCCACAGGGCCCGGAGGTCGAATACGGCTGGATCGAGTTGGGGCCGCCTGCATGCGCCTCCTCCTTCTACGTGCGGGGATTTCGTGAGAAGCCATCGATCCAGGCGGCCCGCGAGCTCATGGAGCGAGGATCCCTCTGGAATACGTTCGTGATGGTAGGGCACGTGCGCGGCTTTCTGGAGATGATCCGCGCGGTTCTTCCGGAGATGGTAGAGCTCCTGCGCAAGAGCGAGTTGTGGGCTGGCTCCGAGACGAACATCGGGGAGCCGGTCTATGAAGGCATTCGGTCGGTCGATTTTTCGCAGGACGTTTTATCGGTTCAAACCCGGAGGCTGGTCACTTTGCGGATGGGCCTCACGGGCTGGAGCGACTTGGGACACCCCGAACGGGCGATGGCCGTACTTCAGGCGGCTGGCCTGGAACCCTGGTGGATGAAGGAATGGAAAAACCCCAAGCGATCTCCGGCGCTTGAGCCGTCACGGGTAAGCTCCGCTGTTGCGTGAGGAAGACGACCGGATTCAAGCAGCGTCTTCCTCAGTTGCGGCCATTTGTCTTGCTGGCCGTCTGTCCCTGCGCCCAAACCAGAAGAAAATTGCCGCCCCACAGCTTCGCGACATCGCGTTCGGAATAGCCTCGCCGCGGTAGTTTCACCGTGACGTTCTACGCCTCGTCTTCGTTCTGCCATCCGGCGACACGCCCGCCGTGGTTGAAGTCCGATGAAATGCCCGCGTGTCTATTCCGATCTTCACCGCGTATGAAATCGATTCGACGGGTTGCGCAATCGCCGCAGGCGGAGCCGCGCACGGCCCTCGGCTGCCTCCAAGGCCTTGGGAAGATAGTCGCTGGACGCGACCACGGGCAATCGCAAAAAAGGTATACTCCCATTCGGTTCCGCCGTTCATGAAAGCCAAGCTCTTTGCGATCGTCCTCGCGGTCCTGATGATGATCGGCATCGCGATCCTCCGACAACGGATCATCAAGAAGCCATTGCCAACACAGCCGGGCGTCTTTGATCAGAAGCCACGGCGTCGTTAACGGGTCCGCGGTTTATGCACGTGAATTACCGACGACGCGAGTAGCCGCCTGTTCAGACGTGTTGTCGGAAACCACTACGCTGACTCCGCGCTCGCGAATCGGAGCTGCAAACTTCCGCTGCCTTCAAGGTCTAAAGCGTAGCCGGCTCTTCGTTTCGTAGCGAGCCCACGCGGCTGGTGGTGCACTGCACTTAAACTCTAAAAGTGGGCTTAGACTGGAACAAATAGAAATGAAGAAGCGTCTTCGATTGCTGCTTCGCGAAGCCACGTACAACTTGCGTGGCGGGTTTCTGGTGCGCCCACTGACCATCGCGCTTGCGCTGGGCTGTGCCGGCGCGATCCTGTCGTGGCTGGAAGAGACTTTCCCCGCGGTCAGCGACATCGCGCCGAGGGCTCTCTTTCCCTCCCACTCCGATCCGCAAGTCGCGCAATTCGTTCTGGGCGGCATCGCAGCTTCCATCATGACGGTGGTCTCTATTGTTTTCGCGATCCTGCTGATGACGCTCACGCTGGCCTCCATGCAGTTCTCGCCGCGCATCATCGTCAGTTTTGCCAGGGACCGCGTGACTCAATGGACGCTTGGCATATTCCTTGGCACCTTCTGCTATTGCATGGCCGCGCTGCCGGCGGCGCGCATGCTGCCGCAGCCCTTCGCGCCGGTCGCCACCGTGATGGGCGCGATGCTGCTGGCGCTGGCCTGTGTAGCTTGGTTGCTGTTCTTCATTCACCACATTTCCGAGTCCATCAGTGTCAGCCATATCGTCGACAGGATTGCCTCGGAAACAGAAGCCATGATCGATGAGGTGATGCCCTGGCCGCACCGGCTGAATGCCATGGCCGATCCGCATCTGTTGGAGGCTAGCACTTGGGAGACGCCGGTCCTGAGCCCTAAGTCAGGCTATATCCGCTTCATCGACACCGTGAGGTTGGTTGCTCTGGCGAGGTCGTATCACGTAAAGGTACACGTGGTTCGCCGCATAGGGCACTTCGTACCTGCGGGGACGACCCTTTTCATGATGCACAGAGGGAATCGGCTCTCTCCCGACCAATACGAAGAACTGCTTGGCGCGGTGGACCTGGGTCCATCCAGAACCTTGCAGCAGGACGTCGAGTTCGGAGTTTTGCAGATCGTCGATATCGCCCTAAAGGCGATCTCGCCCGCGGTGAACGATCCCAGCACCGGCGTCAGTTGCGTGGACCAATTGAGCAGGATCCTGATCCGTTTTGCTTCTCGGGAGATGCCGGCTCCTTTGCTGTACGATCCGCCGGGTGTCGTTCGGGCCAGCATTCCGTGGATCGATTTCGGCGGTTTGCTGACTTCGGCGTTTGAGCAGATACGCCTCTATTCGAAAGCCGATATCGCGGTCAGCTTGCGGATGTTGAGGGCCCTGAGCGACATTGCGGGGACCGTGGAAGACCCCGCGTATCGCCTGAAACTCCTTGAGCTTGGAATACGGGTCGCGAATGGCTGCGCCGAAGAACTGACGGAAGAGGAAGTGAGACCGATCCGCGTTCGCCTGGCTACGCTGGAGAAATTAGCGGCGTCTCCGGCACCTTAGAATGGCATGACGGTACTCATCTGGCCGCGTTCCTCAAACGAGGTTCCGCAAACTCGCCGGAACAATGCCAGCGACGAAGGGCCTGAATCCGAAATGAGTAACCGATCGCGACGATATGCGCAAAGGGGTAAGGGAGTCATAGAAAAGCCGTAAGGAAGTAATGAAGGCGCGCGATCTGCCTGACTTCAATACACGCATGGGGGCGGCTATGATAGGATGCTCCTGCGCCGCTGGCCGTCCCTGAACCGTCATCCGGCCGGCACTCCGGCGCTCCGAGCCGGACGAACCGGCCACAACGATGATCAAGGAGAACGCGAGTATGGATGATCCGACAAGACGCGACATACTAGCAGCGGGGGCCGCGGCAACGGCGATGGCCGCGACGACGCGCGTGTTCGCTCAGCAGACCGGGCGCTTCTACGAAAAAGGCTCCGTTCGCATCCGCTATGAGGAGGCCGGTTCCGGCTTTCCGTTGTTGCTCATCGCCGGCGGCGGATTGAACTCCAGGATGGCCGGCTTGGTCACCAGCCCCTTCAACCCGATCGAAGAGTTCAAGGGAGAGTACCGCTGCATCTTCGCGGACCTGCGCAACGCCAATGGCGGCGAGTCCTCCGGTCCGCTCGAGATCGAACGGCCGTGGGATTCCTATGCCGATGACCATCTCGGTCTGATGGATCACCTGGGCATCGACAAGTTCATGGTGCTGGGATTCTGCATTGGCGGCCCTTTCATCTGGAACCTCTTGAAGCGGGCGCCCGATCGTGTTGTCGCCGCCGTGCCGGCGCAGCCCGTTGGGTTCCGGCCGGAGATGCCCAGCCTCATGTATGACGGCAGTATGACCGGCTGGGGTCCGGAATTGGTCAAGCGCCGGCCCGACGTAACGATGGAGACGGTCGAAAAATTCCTGACCAAGATGTTCCGCACCAACCCCGACTTCGTCTTCACCGTGACGCGCGATTTCGTGCGCAATTGCCAGACGCCCGTACTGGTTCTGCCGGACGATGTCCCGCCTCATCCATACGCCGTCGCCATGGAGTGCGCGATGCTCGCGCCGAAGGCCGAAGTAAGCATTTACCCGTGGAAGGAGCCCAAGGAGCGAATTCCCCTAGCGGTCCGCCAGATACGTTCCTTCCTGAAGGCGCATCGGCCTGCTTAGAAGCCGAGTCCAAGTCTCCACGTTGAACGCGGGACCCTGCGACACTTCGGCGAGTCTTGCATGCGGCGGTGGAATGGGGGGAGGGTTTCGACCGTGCTTCCGCGCGGCGGTCCAGTCTATGGGGTGGGGTGGACACAAAACTGGGCACAGTCGGAAAACTGGCGATTTTTGCGAATCTGTCAAACGGCAGTAAGTCTTTGGAGAGGAAAGGGCTAGCTGGAGCCACCCTCCGGGATCGAACCGGAGACCTGCTGATTACGAATCAGCCGCTCTACCAACTGAGCTAGGGTGGCCCTTCTTGCTCAGATTATCACACGCTTAACCCGGACGCGATTTCCGCAAGATTGGAACTGCGCGCCACGCGCCCGGGCAATCCGAATTGTTCCGAAAGCCCGTAAATCTCCCTTAGCGCCGATTGATGTCTTCATTCGGTGGCGCAGGGCTGCCTGGCGCACGCGGGCACTGGTTTGAGCCCCCGCATTTGGCGGCGAATCGGGCTGGAATTGCTGATAATAAGGAATCAGCAAGCTGTATATGGAAGAGAATCGCTCCAGCCTCAGGGACGGGCTCGATTGGGACGCCGCTCTCGAGCGTGTGGGCGGCGACGCCGATCTCCTCAAAGATATTGCGCGCCTCTTTATAGACGATTGTCCGCGGGCGCTCGCTGAACTCCGGGACGCGGGCGCTCGCGGAGATCACCCGCTGGTGGAGCGCGCGGCTCACGGTCTCAAGGGCGCTGCTTCCAACTTCGGAGCCAGGCGCGTCGTGGAGACCAGCTTGCGTATCGAAAAGATGGGCCGCGCGGGAACGCTCGACGATTTTCCCGCTGTCCTGGAGGCGCTCGAAGACGGGCTGGCGTCTTTGCGAAAGGAATTGGAAGCGCTGCTGGCATCCTAGGATCGCCGGGAAGAAAGTCCGCGGGGATAGCCGTTCCGGCGCGAGATACGGAGCCGCAAGAAGTCCGCGAACCGCCGCTGTCCAAGTTGAAATGGGGCTTGGATCGGTTGCATCGGACTGCAGCGGGTTAACGCCCGCAGGTTTGTGGAGAGGGCTATATTGCAAGGTCACCGCTTCACGAGTCGAGCCGCACCTGCTATCATCAAGTTTCACCCCAGCATGTCATCTCCCGTTCCTATCGTTTGCGCGCATAGTCCCGATTCGGACGATGCCTACATGTTTTACGCGCTTGCCACCCGCAAGATTCGGTCGAATCTGGTGGAATTTCGGCACGAACTCTCCGACATTGAGACTCTGAATCAGAAAGCCATGCAAGGCGAGTATGAGTTAACGGCCGTTTCTTACCATGCGTATCCATACATCGCGGACAAATATAAGTTGATGGCCGCGGGATCGAGTATCGGGGATGGCTACGGCCCCATGGTGATCGCGTCCAAGCCGCTCGCGCTGGAAGATTTGAAAGGGAAACGCATCGCGATTCCCGGCCGCATGACCACTTCTTATCTGGCCTTGCGGCTGCTGCAGCCGGATTTCGAACCGGTGATCACTCCGTTCGACAAGATTCTGGAGGCCGTGAAGGAAGGCCGCGTGGAAGGCGGGCTGATCATTCACGAGGCGCAGCTCACCTACAGCAAGGAAGGCTTCCACAACGTCGTCGATCTGGGGCGGTGGTTCAAGAACACCTACGGTCTGCCGCTGCCGCTGGGGGCCAACGCGCTGCGCCGCGATCTTTCGCCGGAGATCGCCAGCGAATGCTGCCGCCTGATGCGCGAGAGTATACAATATGCGTTGGATCACCGCGAAGAAGCGCTGAATTACGCCATGCAGTTTGCCCGCGACATGGAGCCGTCGCTCGCCGAAAAATTCGTGGGCATGTATGTGAATCACTACACCGTGGATTGCGGGGAGATCGTGCCGAAGGCCGCGCAGAAGCTGCTGGATCTGGGCTATGAGGCAGGATTGATTCCGCACCGCGTCGAGCTTGAGTTCGTGCGTTGAAGACGAGTTCTATTTTCATTCTCGCGGTGGCGGCGATGGGCGCGGCAGCCATCCCGTGCCGGGCGCAATCCGCCGATTCCGATCCCAAACAACGTGTACGCGCGGTGCGCGAGCTGGGCAAGCAGGGCGAAGAAATAATTCCTCAAGTGGTTGCCTACCTGGCCGACGCCGATTTGAACGTTCGCGTCGAGGCGGCCAAGGCTCTCGTCGAAATCGGCGGTCCGAAGACGGTCGATGGACTGATTCGAGCCACCGCCGATAACGATCCGGAAGTGCAGATCCGCGCGACCGACGGCCTGGTGAACGTCTATATTCCGGGCTACGTGAAGACCGGGCTCAGCGGAACACTCTCGCGCGCCGGTACCTCGGTCAAGGGCAAGTTCACCGACACCGACGACCGCATCATCGACGCGTATATCATGGTGCGCCCCGAAGTGATCGCGGCGCTGGGAAAACTGGCGCGCGGGGCTGCCAACTTCGACGCGCGGGCGAATGCCGCGCGAGCCGTCGGCATACTGCGCGGGCGCGCGGCCATCCCCGATTTAATTGAGGCCCTGCATTCCAAAGACGACAAGCTGATGTACGAATCGCTGGTCGCGCTGCAGAAGATCGGCGATCCGTCGGCCGCTCCGCGCGTGACGTTCCTGCTGCGCGATCTCGAAGAAAAGATCCAGATTCAGGCACTGGAGACGACCGGCCTGCTGCGCAACAAAGACGCGGCGCCGGATGTGCGCGACGCACTGCAGCATGCGCGCTCCGTGAAAGTGCGGCGGGCGGCGCTGGAAGCGCTGGCGATGATCGCCGATCCGGCCGACCGTACGGTCTTCCTGAACAATTTGAAAGACCGTGATGACGGCGTCCGCGCGGCCGCTGCCGAGGGGCTCGGGCGCCTGCGCAATCCCGCGGACCGGATGGTGATCGAGCAGGCGTTCAACGAAGAGCACGGCATGAGCCCGCGGCTTTCGGCGGCCTTCGCGCTGGTGGATCTAGGGCAGCTGAATACGGCTCAATTCGGTCCTCTGCGCTATCTGGTAAACGCGCTGAATCAGAAATCCTGGCGCGGCGTGGCGATCGCGTTTGTGATCGAGCTCGCGCGCGACGCGCAGGTGCGCCAGGCGATCTACACGATGCTGCCGGAATCGACCAAGGACGAGAAGCAGCAGATCGCGATGGTGCTCGCCCGCTCCGGCGATAAAGACAGCGTCCCCGTGCTGGAAGGCTTGTCGCGCGATCCTGATTCGGACGTGGCCGCCGAGGGCATCCGCGATCTGCGCGCCTTGCGTTCGCGCCTGCCGTAGAAGCTTCGCCTGCCGTAGAAGATTTCGGATGTTACGCGGGAAATTCCTGGGGGAGCGCATTGCGAAGCAGAGGATTCGGGATCTTTCTCGCCGCTTTCGGGATCTATAGCGTTTGTCCCCCGTTTCTGTCCTACGATTCCTACTGGACGGTTCCCGTCGCGCTCAACATCCTGCATCACGGCCGCACCGACGTGGACGAGTTCATCGCTGGGGCGCCACGCGCGGCCCGGGGGTCCGCCGAATGCGTACCCTCGGGACTGCCCGCCGTTTCGCATGCCGATCGCGCTGCATGTTTCGGAGGTCATGTCTACAACTACTTCCCTCTGGGCGTTTCGATCCTGAGCCTGCCGGTTCTATTCGTCCTTCAGACGCTGGCCCCGGTTCTGTCTCCTCTGCTTCCCCGGTCGTTGCCGCTGTTTCGAAATTTTGCCGTGGCGAGTTTCGTTTCCGGCGATTTGCTGCACGGCTACGCGCTGGCCGAACTTTGGACAGCGAGTTTCTTCGGAGCTTTGGCGGTTTGGGTCCAATATCGGACCAGTCTTTTGTTTCTGTCCCCCAGGGCCTCCACCTGGCTGGCTGCTCTATTCGCTTTCGGAACGGCCGAATGGTCCGTGGGGACCCGCTCCTTGGGACAGCACGGAATTTCCGTGCTGCTGCTCAGCACCGCGCTTTACCTGTTGCTGAGAGGTTTTAAAGAGCCGCGATTTTTGCCGTTCACCGCGGTTCCTTTGGCTCTCGCCTTCACGGTGCGTCCGTCGAATGCGATTTCCGTCGTGGCGGTCACGGCTTTTATCGCGCTTCATCAGCGGCGGTATTTGCCGGGGTTCGCCGCGTGGTCGTTGCCGGTGGCAATCCCGTTCCTGGCCTACAACATTCTGGTCCGGCACAGCTTTCTGCCGCTGTATTACCGCACAGGGCCCCCGTTTTCTTCGCCGTGGCCGGGTCTCGCGATGCAACTATTCAGCCCGTCGCGAGGTCTGCTGATCTTCACACCCGTATTCCTGTTTTCGGCGATTGGCGTCAGGCTCGCGTTCCGCCGCCGATGGATCTTCCCGCTCACGCCTTATCTGGCCACGATCCTGGCGGCGCATGCGCTCGTGATCTCGCTGTGGTGGCCGGGCTACTGCTACGGATCCCGGTACTTCACGGACATGATTCCACTGTTGATGCTTTTTCTGATCCCGGCGATCGCCTATTGGCAAGAGCTGACGGGCCCGCTTCGAATGGTCACCTGCGCCCTGTTCGTGCTGACCGCTTTATGGGGCGGATTCACGCACGCACGGGGAGCGACGTCGCTGGCCGGCAATTACTGGAGCGAAACTCCGGTCAGTGTGGATGCCGAGCCGTCGCGTGTATGGGATTGGAAAGATCCGCAGTTTCTGCGTGGACTGTAGGCAGCGAGAGCGGTTGGATGAGCCGCCGTCGCCCAAAACAAAAACCGCGCCCGCCCGTAAAGGCGGACGCGGCAGGAGAGGAGATCGCGAAGGGAAGTTTACTTCGCCTTCTTCTGTTTCTGCTGGCCGACGCGGACTTTGAACTGCTTCGCCTGGGCATCCTGGTACGCCTTCCAGTCGAAACGCTGGGCCGCGTCAGAAAGATATTTGTTGACGTCGAGGTCCTTCGGCAGAACAGCCATCAGACTGGCCGTCATCGTGCCGTCCGGGCTCGTGATCCGATAACGCTTAACGTTGGCAATCGACATAACGATCCTAGGATAGCACGGCCGATGCTGACTCTGAGTTGCTGACTCTGAGTTCTATTTTTTGGGCCCGCACTTCGCACAAGGATTCGGGTGACGTGGCGCGCACACTCCTGCGTGCCGCGTCGCCACTCTTGGCGACGCCTGGCGACGACAGAATGAATGCCCCCGCAGGGGTGTCGAGAGGAGTCTCGACACGGCACGCACGAGTGCGTGCGCCACAATCGTATCCAGCGGGTGAGGGATGCGAGCTAGAGATCCGAACGCTCTGCCGTCTTGTCTCACATCGCATCTTTCGGCCACAAGGAACTTGTGGGTTTCTTCGAGGGCGAACGACCCGGGGCGATAGAAATCACGAAAAGCAGTGATCACGTCACGAAGCTTCCGGTAGGTACGATATACTTTCCACTGCAACGCATTACCAGGAGAATTTCCATGCGGCGAATCGTGTTTCGGCTTCCAGTGATCGGATTTACGCTAACGGCGATGTTAGCCATAGTGGCCCTGCCCCTCGCGGCGCAGACAGGGGCCAAGGGCGGAGAGTGGTCCACCTACGGAGGCGATCTCGGCAACACGCGCTACGCGCCGCTGAACAAGATCGACGCGTCGAATTTCAATAAGCTCACGATCGCCTGGCGATTCCATACCGATAACCTCGGTCCGCGTCCGGAATACAACCTGGAATCGACACCGCTTGTCGTCAAAGGCGTGATGTATTCCACCGCGGGCACGCGCCGCTCGGTGGTCGCGGTGGACGCCGCGAACGGCGAACTTCTGTGGGTTCATAGCGAAAACGAAGGCAAACGCGGGCAGTCGGCTCCCCGGCAATTGTCGGGACGGGGCCTCGCGTATTGGACCGATGGCCGCGAGGAACGCATTATTTACGTGACGCCCGGATACCGAATGGTCGCGCTGAACGCGAAGACAGGCGCGCCGGTGACGAGCTTCGGCACGAACGGCGTAGTCGACCTGAAGATGGATGACGATCAGGAGATCGATCCGATCACCGGCGAGGTCGGCCTGCATGCCGCGCCCGTAGTGGCGAAGGACGTCGTGATCGTGGGCGCGGCGCATCGATCCGGCGGAGTGCCGCGCGCCCGCAAAAACGTCAAGGGCTTCGTGCGAGGCTTCGACGTGCGCACCGGCAAACGCCTGTGGATTTTCCATACCATCCCCAGGCCGGGCGAGTTCGGCTACAACACCTGGGAAAGCGATTCGGCCGATTACACGGGCAACACCGGCGCGTGGGGCCAGATGAGCGTGGACGAGGACCTCAACCTCGTGTATCTTCCCGTGGAACTGCCCACCGGCGACTATTACGGAGGCCACCGGCCCGGCAACGGCTTGTTCGGCGAAAGCGTCGTCGCCGTTGATCTGCATACAGGTATTCGCAAGTGGCATTATCAACTGGTCCATCACGGCATCTGGGACATGGATATTCCGTGCGCGCCGATGCTCGTGAATATCAACGTGAACGGACGGGCCATCAAGGCGCTGGCGCAGCCGACGAAACAAGCGTTCCTTTACATGTTCAATCGCGAAACGGGCGAGCCGATCTGGCCGATCGAGGAGAGGCCGGTGGAGCAGTCGACCGTACCGGGAGAAAAGACCAGCCCCACGCAGCCGTTTCCGACCAAGCCGCCGGCCTACGATCGCCAGGGATTCGTAAAGGACGACCTGATCGACTTCACGCCGGAGCTGCGAGCGGAAGCGGAGAAAATCGTGTCGCGTTACCATCTCGGGCCCATCTTCACGCCGCCCGTGGTGAGCAAAGGGGAGGGTCCTCTCGGCACGCTGGCGATGGCGACGGCGCAGGGTGGAACGGTGTGGCAGGGCGGATCGTACGATCCGGAAACGCATATCGCGTATCTCTATTCGCGCAAGTCTCCCTCGATTCTCGGACTGTTGCCGGGAACGTCGGATTTCGCGTGGGTCCAGGGCACCGCGGGGAGCGGCATACGGAGCTCGGGAGGGGCGGGTGCGGATGCGTCGGCGGTCCCGGGCGCGGGTCCGGCGGAGGATAACGGCGCGACGCTGACGGTTCGCGGATTGCCGCTCATGAAGCCGCCGTACGGGCAGATCACGGCGATCAATCTGGACCGCGGCGAGATCCTTTGGCAGGTGGCGCACGGCGAGACGCCCGACAACATAAAAAATAATCCGGCGCTGAAGGGATTGAATATTCCTCGCACCGGACGCGCCGGAATCATCGGGACGCTGGTTACGTCAACGCTCGTGATCGCCGGAGAAGCGGGCAACGCGATCTATCCGCAGGGCCGCGGCGCGATGCTGCGCGCCTACGATAAGACCAACGGCAAAGAAGTGGGCGCGGTGTTCATGCCCGCCCCACAGACAGGATCGCCGATGACCTACATGCTGAACGGCCAACAGTACATCGTCGTCGCCATCGGAGGGGCGGATCATCCGGCCGAGTTTGTAGCGTACAAGTAGGCGGACAACTACCGCTTTTTGACACACTACTCCCACACATCGGCATACAGACTGTAGGCAGGCGAAGGCCGCTCACGCGGCCCGCTTAACGATTTCACCGGCCGGCATGGTTCCCGACCTGCTCGTCCACATTCGCTCCGCTCGATGCTTGTGGCGGTCCTGCTTGCTGCAATGATTCGAAGGCGCGCCTTCTCCGGTTGTTGACCCGCACGGTGGGCGGGCTGCCGGTATTACGCGACAGGCGCAGCCGTTTGTTTGCCCGCAACGGCGTGGGTTCACTGTGACGCACGCGACTCTCGGTCGACACTCACGCAGAGACCTCGGTGCTGTAACGCTCGCCACTCTCGGCTCATGGCTCCAGGGGCGTTACGGCCGCACCCTGTTTGACGCTGAACGCGACGGCGACTCGAGTACTCGTGCGCGTTTCGTGGCCCGGCTTCCCATGGCAGAACCCGGAACTCTCGATTATTGTGTACAACGGAGCAGCGCGAAAGGGCGAGAGGAGAAACGCGAAGCGGTTGAGGAGGCGGGGAATTCAGGCCGGTGGCAAGCTGGGACCGGCAAGACAGCGGGCCGGAGGCCAGCCGGATACACAGGCGGAAAAGCATGACTGCCGGTTCAGCAGGCCTGAGCGGCCCGCGCCACGAGGCTATTCGTAACGCAAGGCTTCGGTGGGATTGAGCTTCGCAGCCCGATTGGCCGGAAGGATTCCGAAAACGAGGCCGACCAGAACGGAAACGCCGAAGGCGACCACGATCGAAAGGGGCGAGATGGGAATGGAGAAATCATTGGTGAAAAAGCGGACGCTCAAAGGAATCGCCACGCCGATCGCAATGCCGGCGACGCCGCCGGTCAAGCTGATGACCACGGCTTCCGCAAGGAACTGTTCAAGCACGTCGCGCCGCGCCGCGCCGACCGCCATGCGCAATCCGATTTCGCGGGTGCGCTCGGTCACCGTCACCAGCATGATGTTCATAATGCCGATGCCCGAAATAATCAGCGCCAGCGCCGACACCAGCATCAGAACGATGGTGAGCACCGTGGCGATGCGGCGCGCAGCCGAGAGAATCGCCGCAAGATTATCGACGCGGTAGCGTCCTCCGGCGCGGTGACGGCTTTCGATGATGGATTGAACGACCTTCGTGAGCGGCTCGACATCGGCGGCGCTTTTGGCCTGAACGTATAACGGGTCGATGCGCTCGATGGGCGCGAAGTAGCGCAGGACGGATAAGGGGATCAGCACGTTCTCGCCGGAGAGCTCCGATAAACCGAAGCTTTCCGTGCGTTCCTTAAACGTGCCGATGACGGTGAACTGCAGGCCGTGTATCTTGATGGTCTGGCCGACGGCGGCGCTGTTCGATCCGAAAAGACGCTTCGCCAGCCGTTCCATCAGCAAGGCGACGCGCCTGCGTTGGGCCACGTCGGTGGCATCGAAAAAACGCCCAGCGAGCAGATCGAGATTGCGCACGCGGGGATATTCCGCGTCCGCCCCGATAATGGCGACGTCCGTTTCGCCGCCCTGCACGCGCATGCGGTCGTAGCTGTTCATGACGCCGGTGGCGGCGACAATGCGCGGACCCAGTTGAGTGCGCACGGCCTCCACGTCGGAGATCTTGATGTAATCGGCTGCGGCGGCGGCCATGGAGGGATTATTGCCGGCGTCGTACTGCGCGTAAATCAGGTTGGAGCCGATGCGCTGGATCTGGTCCAGGATGTAGTCGCGGCTGGTGAGTGAAATGGTGACCACCAGAATGACGGAGGCATTGCCGATCACCAGGCCAAGCGCCGTCAGGAAAGCCCGGAACTTGTTGGCGCGCAACGCATGAAAACTGAACCGGACCGCTTCGGCGTGAAACATCAGAGCTGTTTTAATAATCCCTCTTTAACATACTTCTTTATGCGTTGACGAAACGGATCGCGCGTAAGGAAAACTTTCGTTAAATCGTTCCTTAGCCGGCTTAAACGTGAAGCTTTCGGGAGAGTCGCGCGTCTTTATAGCGTGCGGAGATTTATGCGGGGACCGTCCTCAGGGCCTCCGTAATCCAAGCCGGTGTCCATTGGCGATATTTAGTGGATGTAGTATCCTGAGAGATGGATTCTCATCATTCTTCAGTGGAGGTCGTTGCGGCCATGTCTGGTACGTTACGTAAGTTCCTGTTGGTTTTACCGGTTAGCCTGGTTTTTTCCTTGAGCGCATGGGCGCAGACGGCGGCGTTCGAAGGGACCATCAAGGCCCCGGATGGCAAGCCCGTTCCGAACGCGGTCATGAAGATCGAGCGCCAGGACGTCAAGGGCAATTATCAGGTCAAGACCGATAAAAAGGGCCACTATTTCTACGGAGGCCTGCCGCTCGGCAATTACAAGATCACGGTGGTGGTGGACGGCCAGGACCGCGGGTTCCAGACGGGCCGGACGAAGGTCGGCGAGACCGTCGATGTGAGCTTCAACCTTGCGGGTGAAAACGCTCCGGCCGTGGATAACGACGCGAATCGCGGGCTGACAGCCGCGGAGAAGGCCGAACAAGAAAAGAAGGATAAGGCCCAGTCAGCAGCCATGGCAAAGAATAAGGCGCTGAACGACGCCTTCAACGCCGGCAAGTCGGCCATGACGGCGAACAACTGGGACGGAGCGATCGACGGCTTTACGAAGGCCGCCGAGGTGGATCCGATGCAACACGTGGTGTGGGGGAACCTGGCCGATTCCTACTCCAGCCGCGCGAAAACCAAGACAGGCGAGGCGCAAACGGCCGATCTGGCGAAGGCTTCCGAAGCCTACCAGAAGGCCATCGCCATCAAGGGCGACGATTCGGCTTATCACAACAATTACGCACTGGTGCTCGCGCAGCAGAAGAAGTTCGACGAGGCACAGGCGGAGCTGACGAAATCCGCGCAGATCGATCCGGCGAACGCAGGCAAGTACTATTTCAACCTGGGCGCCGTGTACGTGAACACGGGCAACATGGAACCGGCCGCGGCCGCCTTTAAGAAGGCGATCGAGGTGGATCCGAACTACGCCGACGCCTACTATCAATACGGTTTGTCGCTGATGGGCAAGGCGACCACCGACGCCAGCGGCAAGATCGTCGCGCCGCCGGGAACCGCGGAAGCGTTCCAGAAGTATCTGGACCTGAAGCCGGATGGGCCGTTCGCGCAGCCCTCCAAGGACATGATTACGAGCCTGGGCGGGACCGTGCAGACGAACTTCTCGGCCAAGCCGGGGAACCAGAAGAAGAAGTAGGCACTTCGTAAGCGAATGCGATCCACGGGCCCGGGCGGGCGGGCCCAAACTCCGGCGGATTGATTTAGTTCCGCTGGAGTGAGAGCCCCTGCTAAAAATCCATGCTACGCGCGCTAGTGGAGATGGTCGTCACGCTGCTGGCAGTCTACCTGGTGCGTGAAGTTCTCGCGATCCTCACCAAATCTTTCAAAGGCGGCTTCTCGGGCGGATCTGGCGGAGGCGCGCCGCCCCGGCCTCCTTCCGGGACGATCGGCGAGCTGAAGAAAGACCCGGTGTGCGGGACGTTCATTTCCACGCAAACGGCGTTTCAGAAGTCGGTGCACGGTGAGACGTACTATTTTTGTTCGACCGAGTGCCGGGATAAATTCAGAGGATAGAGCGCGCAGGGACGAGTCTAGACCCTCCAATCCGGCGTTTCCACGTAGGCTCGCGTAATATCCGCGACGCTTTGTGTTCCGCAATTCCCCATCACCAGCTTCAACTCGCCCTGCAGAATTTCGAGGACGCGATCGACGCCGGCCTGGCCGAATGCGCCGAGGCCCCACAAGAAGGGACGTCCAATGCCGACCGCCTTCGCGCCGAGCGCCAGCGCTTTAAACGCATCCGTCCCGCGGCGAACGCCTCCATCGACGAACACGGGCATGCGATTGCCGACCTCCGCGACCACCTCCGGCAAGGCTTGAATGGTCGGACGCAAAGTTTCGGTCGAGCGGCCGCCATGGTTAGAAACGAGAATCCCATCGAGGCCATGCTCCAGGCATAGGCGCGCGTCTTCCCGGGTATCGATGCCCTTAATGAGGAGTTTGCCCTTCCAGAAACCGCGGAGTCTTTCGACGAAGGCCCAGTCCATCGCGGGATTCTGCGTGCGAACGCCGGTCATGTCGATGCCGTCATACATGCGGCGCTCTTCGATAGACGTGCCGGGCTCGCCCGGGCCATGGCACGCCACGCAGGAATGCAAATCCTTCGGGCGCATTCGCCGATAAGTTTCGCTGTTGCGGCCGGTGGTGTTATCGACGGTCAGGGCGACCACGCTGGTACCCGAGGCCTCCACGCGGCGCAGGATTTTCTGGCAAACCTCCCACGACGTCGGCGCGTAGAGCTGATACCAAACCGGGCGCCCAAGAGCCTGGTTGACGTCTTCGATGGCCGCGGAAGTAGTCGTCGAAAGAACCTGCAAAGTGCCGCGAGCCTTGGCGGCGCGTGCCACGGCGATCTCGCCGTCAGGGAAAAAGGATTTCTCGCCGCCCGTCGGGCACAGAAAAATCGGGCTGTTATAAGTAGTTCCCCACAGTTCGACGCGCGTATCGACTTTGGTGGCGTCATGCAAACGGCGCGGGCGCAGTTGGACGTGCTGATAACCTTCGCGATTGGCGCGCAGCGTCCCATCGTCGTCCACGCCGCTCGCCATGTAGGCCCAATGGCCGGGATTCACCTTGCGGCGCGCAGCGGGCTCGAAATCGAACACGTCAAAGGCATCGGAGGGATTCGCGATCACGTCGGAAGCGGGCGCCGGAGATTGGGCCGAAGCCGAGCGGCGGAGAAAGGCGGCCGTACCTCCGAGCGCGGCGACGTAAGGGCTCGCGGCCAGGAATTTGAGGAAAGCGCGGCGTGCGGCTTTCCGGGTGCGCGATGCACCGGAGTTGGACGAGGGCGTCATGGAATGGATTTTACCGCTTGCGGGGAGTGCACCAAAACAGGCGCCCGCCGTGGTTCCGAGAGGCCGCAACGAAAGTGGTCAGATGACCACATGGTAAAATGTCTTCATGAAGACCCGGTTTGTGAGCGCAACAGAGTTCAAAGCTCATTGTCTGGCGCTGCTCGATGAAGTAAACGAGCAAGGCGGCACGATCACGGTTACCAAAAGGGGGAAGCCGGTGGCGACGGTGGGTCCAGTGAAACAGGAAAAATGGAAATCACCAGCCAATGCGCTGGCCGACAAAATCAAAATCACGGGTGACATCGTGAACTTCGATATGGCCGATTTGTGGGACGTGGTTCGTGAAAGCGACCGCGCCAAAAAAGCACGGCGTTGACCCCGCGATTTCTGCTCGATACCCATGTCGTCGTCCGCTGGCTGAAGGAGCGGAACAAGCTATCGCGTGAGCAGGCGCGCACGCTGGAAGCTGCCGTCGCTCGGCAGGAACCGGTTGCGCTCAGTCCCATTTCACTCCTGGAAATCGCGGCGCTTGAAGAAAGCGGCCGGATTCAGGCCGACGTGCGTGAGATCTTCAGCTTTCTGCAGTTCCAAGCGGCGTTTCAAGTCCTTCCGATCACGTTTGACGTCGCTATCGAGGCGGCTCAACTGCGGGCTCTCCGCGATCCGGCGGACCGCGCGATTGTGGCGACGGCGCTGGTCCACCGGCTTCAGCTGGTGACCTCGGATCAACGCATCATTGATTCGAAGCTCGTGCCTGTCGTGGAGTAGCAGACTTCCCTTCTTCCCATCGCTCAGGACTCAGCCGTACCCTAGAGGAATGAAACTTCGCGAACTGGCGGCCGCTTTGGGCTGCGACCTTTTGGGCGGAGAAATGACGGGCGCGGGCGACCTCGAAATCACGGGCGTCGCGGGCATGGAGCGAGCCTGTCCTACGGAGCTCACGTTTCTCGCGAATCCCAAGTACGCGCACAAGGTGAAGCATTCGCGCGCGGCTGCGATTCTGGTTTCCAAGCCTATCGAGGCTGTGGAGACTGCCCAGCTGTTATCCGCGAATCCTTACGTCGATTTCGCGCGTGCGCTCGAGTTGTTCTATCAGCCTCCCAGACCCGCGCCCGGAATTCATGCTCTGGCGTCAATCGCGCCATCGGCCCGGATCGGCGAGAACGCCTCCATCGGCGCGTTTGCCGTGGTCGGGGAGAACGCGATCATCGGGAAGAACGCGGTTTTGCATCCGCAGGTCGTGATCTACGAAGGAGCACGCATCGGCGACGATTTCTACGCGCATTCGCACGCCGTCGTGCGCGAGTTCTGCCAGGTAGGTAATCGCGTGATCCTGCAAAATGGCGCGGTGATTGGGGGCGACGGGTTCGGCTTCGCCAAGCGCGCGGATGGGACGCATTACAAGATCGTGCAGAGCGGCGTCACCGTAATCGAGGACGATGTGGAGATTCAGACGCTGACGTCGGTGGATCGCGCGACCGTGGGAGAGACGCGCGTGGGGCGCGGCGCGAAGATCGACAGCCTGGTGCAGGTGGGCCACGCCTGCGAGGTGGGCGAGGACAACATCATCTGCGCGCAGACCGGGCTCGCGGGATCGAGCGTGCTGAAGAAGAACGTGCTGCTGGCGGGGCAAGTCGGCGTTTCGGGCCATTTGACGATCCACGACAACGCCGTCATTTACGCGCAGAGCGGCATAGGAGGCGACGTTCCGGCGGGCGCGGTGATGAGCGGATCGCCGGCTTTTGAAGCGCGCGAATGGCTGCGAGCGATCACGGCGTTTCCGAAACTGCCGGAAATCCTCAAGCGTTTGCGTGAGCTCGAACGGCGCGCGGGAGTGGAGCGCATCGCCGATCAACGGATGCGGGACTAAGAGTCCCGCGCAGGCTGGGAGCCTGCCCCACGTCTGCCGGGTGAGAGAATCGAAAGCGGCGAGCGTGCGTCGGAGAAATCTGCGCATCGCCAGTGCGAATAAAATTCCATGTGGAGCGCATCGCCGATCAACGGATGCGGGACTAAGAGTCCCGCGCAGGCTGGGAGCCTGCCCCACGTCTGCCGGGTGAGAGAATCGAAAGCGGCGAGCGTGCGTCGGAGAAATCTGCGCATCGCCAGTGCGAATAAAATTCCATGTGGAGCGCATCGCCGATCAACGGATGCGGGACTAAGAGTCCCGCGCAGGCTGGGAGCCTGCCCCACGTCTGCGGGTGAGAGAATCGAAAGCGGCGAGCGTGCGTCGGAAAAATCTGCGCATCGCCAGTGCGAACAAAATTCCATGTGGAGCGCATCGCCGATTAACGGATGCGGGACTAAGAGTCCCGCGCAGGCTGGGAGCCTGCCCCACGTCTGCGGGTGAGAGAATCGAAAGCGGCGAGCGTGCGTCGGAGAAATCTGCGCATCGCCAGTGCGAATAAAATTCCATGTGGAGCGCATCGCCGATCAACGGATGCGGGACTAAGAGTCCCGCGCAGGCTGGGAGCCTGCCCCACGTCTGCGGGTGAGAGAATCGAAAGCGGCGAGCGTGCGTCGGAAAAATCTGGGCATCGCCAGTGCGAACAAAAATTCCATCATGAACGAAAAACATTCAGAGGTTGAAGGACGGTTGCCGCTCGCCTACCGAAATCGCGAGTTCATGGACACGCCCAACGCGCGGCCGCTGCGGATCATGAGTGAGTATCTTTATCCTCTCTCTCATTTCCGCAACGAGAAAATACACGACACGGTGGTCTTCTTCGGCTCGGCGCGCTTACATGAAATGGGGCCGCTCGGCCGCTACTACAATGAGGCGCGAGAGCTGGCGCGGCGTCTGACCGAATGGTCCGACGGCCTGGAGGAATCGAGCCGGCGTTTCGTGGTGTGCAGCGGCGGCGGTGGCGGGATCATGGAGGCGGCCAACCGCGGAGCCCACGACGCCGGGGGCAAAACTATCGGGCTGAACATCGGCTTGCCGCACGAGCAGCGTCCCAATCCGTTCATCACCCCGCAACTCAATTTCGAATTTCATTACTTCTTCATGCGGAAGTTCTGGTTCGCCTACCTGGCCAAGGCTCTCATCGTGTTTCCGGGCGGATTCGGAACGCTCGACGAGTTGACGGAGATCCTGACGCTGGTGCAGACGCAGAAGCTGATGAAAAAGATCGTGGTGGTTTTATACGGCACGACCTACTGGAAAGAGATCATCAACTTCGACGCGCTGGCGCGCTACGGCATGATCGCGGAAGAGGATTTGAAGCTTTTCGATTTCGCCGACGACGTCGAGACCGCATTCACGCTTTTGAAAGAGGGCTTGACGGCGCATTATCTGCAGCCGGGGAAAGAGGAACCGGAGATCGCGAAGACGCAGGTGTAGCGTTATCTGGTAGGGACGGGCAGATTCGAACTGCCGACCTGTCGCTTAGGAGGCGGCCGCTCTATCCAACTGAGCTACGTCCCCACCGATTGGACGTTCTGGAACGATTGTATCAGGGCGCCTCTCCCGTCGATGTCGCCCGGTAATGCAACGCGCGAGGGATCGCCTTCGAGCGCGCGATATTGCTAAAATAATGCTGTGGGCAATATCGAGTTCGCCTGGGACCGACGCAAGGCCAGAACTAATCTAGAAAAACACGGCGTCTCTTTCGAGGAGGCGCGAACCGTTTTTCTCGACGAGAGTGCCCGCTTAATCGACGATCCGGATCACTCCGGGGATGAAGATCGATTCCTGTTGCTGGGTTTCAGCTTCCAGGCGCATTGTTTGATCGTCAGTCATTGCTACCGGGAATCGGATTCCGTGATTCGGTTGATCTCAGCCAGGCGCGCAACAGCGCAGGAAGAAGAAGTGTATTGGAGATTCAAATGAGAAAAGAATACGATTTTTCCAAATCCCGTAAGAACCCCTACGCCAAGCAACTCAAGCGTCAGGTCACGATTCGCCTGGATGTCACCGCCGTCGACTACTTCAAAAGAATGGCGGCCGAAATGGGAATGCCCTATCAGAACCTTATCAACCTGTTCTTGCGGGACTGTGCCATGCAGAAGAGGCGCCCCACGATCGAATGGCCGGAGGATGCGGCGAAGCAGCCAGTCGGGCGGTAACCGATCTGCACCTTACCAGCGCTTGAGACCCTTCGCTCCGATGTCGCGGCGGTAGTGCATGCCTTCGAAGTGAATCTTTTCCACGGCAGCGTAGGTGTTCCGAATTGCAGTCGGCAGGTCGGCACCAGACGCAGTGACGCCGAGGACTCTGCCTCCCGTGGTTTCCAGGCCTCGTGCCGTGAGCTTCGTGCCGGCGTGGAAGACTTGCGTCCCAGGGCTATCGACGGAGGCTTTTTCAAGACCCGTGATCAGATCGCCGCTGCGGGGCTTTCCGGGATACCCGGCGGCCGTCAGCACGACGCAAACGGAGGGATGAAGTTTCCATTGAAGCGCTGCTCCTCGCAGATCTCCGCTAGCTGCTCTGAACAACGTATCGGCGAAACCGCTTTTGAGCCGGTGCATCAACGGCTGCGTTTCGGGATCGCCGAGGCGCACGTTGAATTCGATGACCTTGGGTCCATCGGCGGTCATCATCAGGCCGGCATACAGAAATCCGGTGAATCCGGTGGCGCGGACCGCGGGCTCGATGATGGTGTCCAGGATGCGCTGCGTGTCGGCCGGGGAGAGAATACGGCCATCGCAGTATGCGCCCATGCCTCCCGTATTGGGCCCGATGTCGCCGTTGAAAATTGTCTTGTGGTCCTGAGTCGCTTCGAGAGGGATCACGTTTTGGCCATCGCTGATCACGATGAAGCTGACTTCCTCCCCTTGCAGAAACTCTTCGATCACCAGGTGCGGGCCCAAGGTTTGAATCGCGGCGTCGGCTGCCGCGGCGTCATGCGCGATGATGACACCTTTTCCGGCGGCTAATCCATCAGCCTTAATGACAACCGGAAGCGAGAACTGGCGGAGCGCGGCAGTCGCGTCTTCGAAGGAATTCGCACGCAGGAAGCGCGCCGTGGGAATGCCGGCGCGGCGCATGAACTCCTTCGCGTAGATCTTGCTCGATTCGAGCTGGGCTTGCTCTTGCGATGGACCGAAGATACGGAGACCACGCGCGCGGAAGCGATCGACGATCCCGTCGGCGAGCGGCGTCTCCGGACCGACTACGGTAAGATTCGCGCCTACGGATTCGGCGGCTGCCACATAATCCGTGGTGTGGATGAGCTGGGCAACTTGCGCGATTCCGGGATTCCCGGGAGTCGCAAAAATTTCATGCCCTTCGAGGGCAAATCGCCAGGCGATGGCGTGTTCGCGGCCTCCGCCGCCGATGACGAGAATTTTCACGATGAAGTGTCAGTGTAGCGCGGTCCTCGGAACGCGCGGGTTATGTGACGAGCGCGGTCCTCGGAACGCGCGGGTTATGTGACGAGCGCGGTCCTCGGAACGCGCGGGTTATGTGACGAGCGCGGTCCTCGGAACGCGCGGGTGACGTGACGAGCGCGTTCGCTAGAATGAGGAGGGTGGCAACTCGATATCAGGTGGTGGTGGTGGGCGCCGGTCATGCGGGCTGCGAAGCGGCGCGCGCGTGCGCACGGCTGGGATTGCGCACGGCCATGATCACGATGAACGCGGACCTCATCGCGCAGATGTCCTGCAATCCGGCGATCGGGGGCATCGCGAAGGGGCACCTGGTGCGCGAGATCGACGCGCTCGGCGGGGTCATGGGCGAAGTCACGGACGCTGTAGGAATCCAGTTCCGGTTGCTGAATACGAGCCGCGGCCCGGCGGTGTGGTCGCCCCGAGCGCAATGCGATAAGAAGCAATATCGCCTGAAAATGCGGGAGTTTTTGGAGAAGGAGCCAAATCTACGCGTCCTTCAGGCAGAGGTCGTTGAGCTGGTGATTTCTGATCCGCCGGCGAGACGAATCAAGGGCGTCGTGTTGCGGGATGGCCGTACGATCGGGGTGGACGCCGTGGTCGTCACCACCGGAACATTCCTGAATGGGCTGGCACACATTGGGGAACAGAAGTATAGCTGTGGGCGCAACGGCGAGGCAGCTTCGAATCTGCTGGGTGAACAGCTCCGTAACCTAGGATTGAATTGGACCCGGCTGAAGACCGGCACGCCTCCCCGACTGGACGGCAGAAGTATCGACTGGTCGCGTTTTGAAGCGCAGCATGGGGATCCGAATCCTACTCCATTCTCCTTTATTACCAGCAAGATAGATTGTGAGCAGGTGCCCTGCTATATCAGTTATACGACGGCGGAATCGCATCAGATTATCAGAGATAATTTGGCTCGGTCGCCGCTTTATAGCGGACAGATTGAAGGTATTGGACCGCGTTATTGTCCATCGCTGGAAGATAAGGTCGTGAAGTTCCCGGACAAATCCCGGCATCAGATATTTTTGGAGCCGGAAGGCCGCGATACGAACGAAATTTACGTGAACGGCATGTCGACGAGCATGCCGATCGACGTGCAGACTCGCGTCCTGGCTTCGATCCCAGGCCTGGAAGATGCCGAAATGATCCGGCCCGGCTATGCGATCGAGTATGACGCGATCGACGCCCGAGAATTGAGCCCGGCCTTGGAGGTAAAGACGGTTTCGGGTCTCTTTCTCGCGGGACAAATTAATGGCACGTCGGGATACGAAGAAGCGGCTGGGCAAGGGCTGATCGCTGGAATCAACGCGGCACGACGGCTGGAAGATCGCGATCCGGTGGTGATCTCGCGTGCAGCCGGATACATCGGGATCTTGATCAGCGATCTGATTTCCAAGGGGGCAGACGAGCCTTACCGGATGTTCACGTCGAGGGCGGAGTTCCGGCTGCATCTGCGAATCGACAACGCAGACGAGCGCCTTACGCCGCTCGGCCGGAACGTAGGACTGGTCTCGGACGATCGTTGGGCGCTCTACGAGCGCAAGCAGGAGCAAAAGCGCCGATTGCGCGCTCACTTTGACACTTTTCCCGCTAAGCTCGCGTGGCTTAGAAAGCCTGAGGCGAAGCTCGCAATGCTGGACCTGGACGGTGTGCTGGATGGACCAGCGTCCCGGGGGGTGCTCGAGACAATCGAGACGGAGGCGAAGTACGCTGGTTATATCGCGCAGCAGGAGCGACAAGTCCAGCACCTGCTTTCCGCGGAACGCCGGACGATACCGGATGAGTTCAGCTATCACGAAATCCCAGGCTTATCCCGGGAGGTTCGCGAAAAGCTGGAGCGTGTCCGCCCTGAGACGCTAGGGCAAGCGGGGAGAATCCCCGGTGTAACGCCGGCAGCGGTGGCGGTATTGGACATCTATCTCAGCATGGCTCGGTGATGGAAGATAACTTCAGGAGCCTACTTGCGGCTGAATTTGCGCCTTACCAAGTCCTTTCGGAGGGTCAATTGGAAACTCTCGCGGCGCACTATGCTCTTCTCTGTAAGTGGAACAAGAAGATAAACTTGTGCCGGATTCGGGATCTGCGAGAGGCGGTCGAACTGCATTATTGTGAAAGCCTATATCTTGGCCGGTTTCTACCCGCTGGACCTCTGCGGATTGCGGATGTAGGGTCAGGCGCTGGTTTTCCCGGCTTTCCGATAGCGGTACTTCGAGGGGATTGCAAAGTTGACCTGATTGAGTCAGATCAGCGGAAGGCCGCCTTTTTGAGAGAAGCTCGGGGAGGCCTCCCAAATCTACGTGTATGGGTGGGGCGAGCGGAGGATTGCACCATGCGGTACGATTGGGTAGTTTCACGAGCGGTGCGGGCGGATATCATACGTAGCCTTCGGGTGGCTCCGAATTCCGCTGTCCTGTCCACTGAACAGAGTAGCGCCAAAGTTCCCTGGGGCAAGAATCGATTTATTCAAGTGTTCCACGTGGAACTCTGATACGATCTCACTGTGGCAAAAATCATTGCGATTACGAACCAGAAGGGCGGAGTCGGCAAGACGACGACAGCGATAAACTTAGGTGCTTCGCTGGCCGCGAATGACATACCGGTGCTTGTCGTCGATTCCGATCCGCAGGGTAATACAACTTCGGGGCTTGGGATCGAAAAAGCGGACGAGAAACCTACCCTCTACAATGCACTCATTCAAGGGGTCCCTTTGGAGGAGATCATCGTCAAAACCGCGTGTGAAGGGTTGCACCTTTTACCCGCGGACAAGAACCTGGTCGCGGCCAATCTCGATCTAGTAGACAGAGAGGATCGAGAATTTACGCTCAGCAGGGTGCTTTCGTCGGTACGTGACAGCTATTCTTATATCCTAATCGATTGCCCGCCTGCGCTTGATCTTCTGACGCTAAACGCCTTAGTTGCCGCCGATTCCGTGTTAATCCCGATCCAGTGTGAGTTCTTCGCACTGGAAGGTATTTCGCAACTAATTGATACAATTGAACGTATTAGAGAATCCTTTGCCAAGACACTTCCTCTCGAAGGAATTCTGCTTACGATGTACGATGATCGAACGAACCTGGCTCGCCAAGTCGCGGATGATCTCAGAGACTTTTTTCAGCACGAAATCTTTGCTACGGTGATTCCGCGGAGTGTCAGGCTGGCCGAGGCCCCGAGTTACGGAAAGCCGATTCTGATGTACGATCCACGCTCGAAGGGCACCGAGAGTTATATCAAGCTGGCTAAGGAGATCCTGGAAAATGACCAACGGCACCGAAAAGCAACGCAAAGTGCTCGGTAAGGGCTTATCCGCACTTCTGCCGCAGCGGCCAAGAGAGGCAGTGCTACCGGCAACTCCTAATGCTGCAGCGCCTGCGCTCTCGAAACCGCCCAGCCCCACAACGCTGCCAATCGATGCAATCCATCCGAATCCGGTTCAGCCGAGGGTGGTTTTTCAGGCGGAGCGACTGGAGGAACTCGCGGCCTCAATTCGGGCGAATGGGATTATCCAACCACTGATCGTTCGTTCCTATCAAGGTCAGTTTCAACTTATTGCTGGGGAACGACGCTGGCGCGCGGCCAAGCTAGCGGGTCTGAATGAAGTCCCTATTGTGATCCAAGACGTGGCCGAGCCACGCATGCTGGAACTGGCACTGATCGAGAACATTCAGCGTGAAGATCTTAATCCGATCGAAACCGCGCACGCCTACGACCGCCTGCGAAAGGAGCTGGGTTTATCGCAAGAGGAAATCGGGCAACGCACAGGCAAGGATCGGACCTCCATTGCCAATGCCCTTCGACTTTTGAACTTGCCCCCGGAAGTCCAACTGCTTCTCGCCGAACACCGCGTGTCGATGGGCCATGCCCGAGCGATCCTCGGTCTGTCATCCGCCGAGGAACAGGTCGAGGTCGCTGAAAAAGCGGCGGCCCAGGGGCTATCCGTCCGCCAGGTAGAGGCCCTGGTACAGGAACGAACTTCGGACCGGACAAAGGGCAAATCCACGAGTCGCCGCGAGGCTCTGCTGGACCCGAACGTCAAGGCGGCGGTAGATCAGCTCGAGCGTGTGCTCGGAACCCGCGTACGCATCGTGGAGCTGAGCGAAGCCCGGGGCCGCATTGAAATTGAATACTACTCGCAGACGGAACTCCATCGGCTCTTTGAGCAGATCGTGGGAGAATCCTGAAGTGGTGCCGGCGGTAGGAGTCGAACCTACGACCTACGGATTATGAGACCGTCGCTCTAACCACCTGAGCTACACCGGCGCACGTACCCTTCAGAGTATGCAGCGAGCGGGCACGGTGTCAAGTATCCAGAGCAGAGGGTCTGATATTCTTATTCTAGTTCCGCGGCGGACCCTAGTCTACAATTTGGTGTAGTGTTGAAGGCTGTCGAGTTCCTTAACGTTTCGAAGAGCTATCCGATCTACGCCGCACCTGGCGATCGACTGAAGGAATTAGCGACTTTCCACCGCCGTAAGTACCACCACGATTATTGGGCGCTGCGGGATCTCTCGGTTGAGGTGCACCGCGGCGAAACCTTCTGCATCGTCGGGGAGAATGGTTGCGGCAAAAGCACGCTCCTCCAGATCTGCGCGGGCATTCTGCAGCCCAGCGCAGGGACGGTGGCCGTTCACGGCCGCGTGGCAGCTCTCCTCGAACTAGGCGCCGGCTTTAACCCCGAATTCACCGGGCGCCAGAACGTCTACCTGAACGCGGCGATTCTGGGGCTTTCGGCTAAGCAGATCGATCTGAAATTCGCGGAAATCGCTGAATTCGCGGAGATTGGGGACTTCATCGACCAACCGGTGAAGACGTATTCGAGCGGCATGGTGGTGCGTCTGGCCTTCGCGGTGGCGATCCATGTCGATCCCGAAATTCTTCTGGTCGACGAAGCGCTCTCGGTGGGTGATATCTACTTCCGCCAGCGATGTCTGCGCAAAGTGCACGAGTTGCGATCTCGCGGCGTCACCATCCTATTCGTCTCGCACGCCACCGCGGAGATAAAATCGCTGGGGGATCGCGCTCTCTGGCTCGACCACGGCCGCGCCATGGCGCTCGGCGACACGGATCAGGTCGTATCGAAGTATCTGGCGGCGATGACGGCCAAGGACGCGCGCTATTACGAGCAAGACGTTCTCCATCATCCGCCCGCGACGATAGACTCGCCTCCTGAAGTCGTGGAAGGAATCCCCCATATTGACCGGCGCTCCGGCGATGGCCGCGCCGAAGTGATCGGCATATCGGTTTGCGACGCCACGGGCCGGCCGCTTCACACTGTATTGCCCGACTCCACGGTCGTCGTCCGCATCAGCGTCCGCAGCAAGACCGCGCTCGACCAACCCGTGGTCGGGATCCTTTTCCGAAACCAGCTCGGCGTCGATTTTGCGGGCGCAAACACCACGAGCGAGGGGTGTCCTTTACCGCCGCTCGCGCCCGGCGAGACGTGCACGGTGGATTTCTACGTCGATATTCCGACCCTCTACTCGACATCGCTCGCGTTCTGCCCAGCCGTTTCCGATGGCAGTCTCGAGCACTACACGATTTGCGATTTCATAGAAAACGCCGTGGTCCTCGAAATGTCGCCGCCCGAGGGCCCGCTCTACGGCCCCTTCCGCTTCCCGTGCCGCGTGCAGGTGAATTCGCGTTTCGGACCCATGGAAGAACGCGCCGGGGAAGAACGCGCCGGGGAAGCCGCGCTGTGACGGAATTCACGGGCGAGCGCGTCATTCCAGGCCAAGTTGACGCGGACCTATGGGCCGAGCATCTGTCGCGCTACCGCTTCGCTGCCAACTTCGCAACACATCTGGGTTACGAGCCGGCCGTTTTGGACATCGGCTGCGGCGCCGGTTACGGCACCGCCACTCTCGCCGAGCATTCTTCCTCGGCGACGGGAATCGACCTTGCGCCTGGCGCGGTCGCTTATGCGCGTTCGCACTACGAACATCCTCATCTACGGTTCCTCGCGGGCTCCGCCGCGGCGCTGCCGTTTGCCGATGCATCCTTCGACCTGCTCACCGCATTCGAGGTCATCGAACATTTACATCATGGAAATCAGCTGCTGGCCGAAGCTCGCCGTGTTTTGCGTCCGGGAGGAGTGCTGCTCGTCTCCACGCCTAACACGATTTATTACGCGGAAACGCGGTCCCACGAAGGCCCGAATCCCTTCCACGTGCATGAATTTGATTTCGACGAATTCCTGCACGCCCTTGCAACGGAATTTCCGCATTGCACGATGTTGCTGCAAAATCACACCGACGCCTTTGCGTTCTACGATTCGCAAACGCCGCGACCCTTTGACGGATATGTGGAGGCTATTTCGGGAAGCCCCAGCGAGGCGCATTTCTTTCTCGCCGTGTGCTCTCTGAACCCGCTCGCCGGTCTTCGCAACTTCCTCTACGTACCGGCCGCGACCAATCTCCTGCGCGAACGCGAACATCACATCGAACTGCTAAACGACGAGCTTCGCACGGCCCGCGCGGAACGCGACACGATGATGCGGGTCTACGAAGAACAGAATCGACATGTGGAAGAGCAAGAGCGTGAATTGGAAGCCCGCTATCGTTGGGCAAAGGAACTGGACGAGGAGCTCAAGCAGAAAGCCACGGATTTGAAGACTGTTGTCGACGCCCTGGACGCCGCCGAAAACACCGTCATCGAACGGACCCAGTGGGCGCAGCGGCTCGACGCCGAACGGCTCGCTTACCTGCAAAGCCTCGCACACATCAGGGCTTCGCGCTGGATGAGGCTCGGCCGGAAGCTCGGCCTCGGCCCTCACATCGACGACTCCGAGGTCAACAAGGCCAAGACCGACGAAAATGTCTGACCCCGCGGCACGCGGCGAGCGCGCGGCGACGCGCCTCTTGCGCGGATTTATTCCTTTCCTCGTCTCACCGCTGCTGATCGCCGCGGCGGCGGTCTCGCTCGCGCTGGGGGATCTGGTTTCCGCTCTGCGACGCCCCTCGCGCCCCAAAAATACCCGTCCGGATACGACGGCCGCGACCATCGTCATTCCCAACTGGAACGGCCGCGATTTGCTCGAGAAATACCTGCCTTCCGTGATCGCCGCCGCGGAACAGGTTCCCGGCAGTGAAGTTCTGGTGGTGGACAACGGCTCCGAGGACGATAGTGTGGCGCTTGTCCGAGAACATTTTCCCGGGATCCGGCTTTTACCGCTGGAGGAGAACCTCGGATTTGGGGGTGGTTCAAACGCGGGGTTCCGCGCAGCCTCGCATGACGTCGTGGTGCTGCTCAATAGCGATATGCGAGTGGAGCAGGGTTTCCTGCGGCCCTTGCTCGACGGCTTTCGCGACCCTGAGGTATTCTCGGTCGCCTGCCAGATTTTTTTCTCCGATCCCGACAAAATTCGCGAGGAAACAGGACTCACGGAAACCTGGTGGCAGGGCGGCGCGATTCGGGTGCGCCATCGCGACGATCCGCAGATCCGCGGGCTGTTTCCCTGCGCATACGGCGGCGGTGGATCGTGCGCCTTTGACCGTAAGAAATTTCTCGAATTGGGTGGGTTCGACGAACTGCTCGCGCCCTTCTACATGGAAGATACCGACATCGGCTATCTGGCGTGGAAAAGAGGGTGGAAGAACTTCTACCAACCCGCGAGCGTCGTCTACCACGAACATCGCGGGACGATCGGCAAACGCTTTTCGAACGCCTATATCCAGGGAGTGCTGCAAAAGAATTTTCTTCTCTTCACGTGGAAGAACATGCACGACTGGCGCCGGCTCAGCTCCCATTTCGTCTTCACCTGGCTAGGCGCTGTTTTCACCTGGCTGGCGGGCGATTCGCCGGAGCGGGGAAGCTTCGCGGGCATCTTTCGCGCGATGCGCCAGCTTCCGCGGGCGGTGGCGGCAAGGTCCCGCGCGCGCGGGCTCGCGGTCGTTTCCGATACCGAAGCCCTTCGCCGGCCGCTGGGCGGGTACTTCCGGGATGTCTTCACCACGATGCCGAAGGCGCCGGACCGGCTGCGCGTCCTGTTCGCGTCGCCCTATCCGATCTACCCTCCCGTGCACGGCGGGGCAGTGTTCATGTACCAGACGGCCAAGGAGCTGGCGCGGCTTTGCGAGCTGCACGCGGTCGTGATGCTCGACGAAGCCTGCCAGAGGGAGGCGCATCGCGCTTTCGATGAACTGTGCGCCTCCACGGATTATCTGGTGCGCTCCGATCACAAGCAGAAGGCGCTCGCGTCACTGGAACCGCATGCGTTCCGCGAATTCCGAAGCGTCGATTTCGCGTGGATGATCCACCGCCAGATCTACACCCACGAGATCGACGTCCTGCAGCTAGAGTATACGGTGCTCGGCCAGTACGCAGGCCAATTCCGGCGTATTCCAAGCATGCTCTTCGAGCATGACGTGTACTTTCAATCGATAGCGCGGCGGTTGCCGTTTTTGAAGAATCCTATCGAAAAGATCCAGGCTCGCTGGGAGTATTTGCGAGCACTGCGCTACGAGCTGCGCCTGCTCCCGAAAATGGATCGCGTCCAGGTTTGCAGCCGCGACAATGCCGATTATCTCCTGTCCTTCCTGCCGTCGCTGCGGGGCCGCATCGACGACGAATATCGCGCTGGGATCGATACCACCCGGTATTCTTTTGCGGCCGGCGGCCGAATGCCTTTGACCATTCTCTTTTTGGGCAGCTTTCGGCATCTTCCCAATCAGGAGGCTTTGCAGTGGTTCGTCGGCGGTGTTCTGCCGCTGATTCTGGCGGAAGAGCCCTCGGCGCGATTCGTGGTCATCGGATCGGATCCGCCGCCTCCCCACTCGCTGCATCCCGCCGAGTCGATCGACATGATTGGATTTGTGGACGACATCCGCGAGCCGCTGGCGCGCTACGCCGTTTTTGTATGTCCGATCCTGAGCGGTTCCGGCGTTCGTGTGAAACTGCTCGAGGCTTTTGCAGCGGGGATTCCGGTGGTGTCAACGCGCTTGGGCGCGGAAGGCCTCGCCGCGAAAGACGGCGAAATTTGCGCTCTGGCGGATGACCCCGGGGATTTCGCGGTCCACGTCCTGGATCTCTTGCGCCATCCGGAGAAGGCCGCCGCAATGGCCGTGCGAGCGCGCACGGAAGTAGTCACAAAACGGGATATTCGATCCATGACGGAGCGCCTGGTAAACTGCTACCGGGCCGAAGTGGCCCGCCTGCGCTCACCATAAATCTCTGAACAAGGCTGCGCCGGCAAGCGCCGGTCTACTTTCCCTTGACCGCTTTGGATAGGCGGCTGGAAACACGCTCCGCAATACGGCGCATTTCCGTGGGGGAAGTACCTTTGGGGCTTTCCTCGTCGCTCCAGACGACATCACGCGTCTTGCGATCCACCAGGAAAAACGTGCCCTGGGAGTGTTGGCCGCCACCGACCCGCGCGAAGCCCGGCGACGCTGCGTTGCTATCCGCGGTCTTCGGAACCGCCCCATACAGGTCGTCGAGACTCTTCTCAAATGCATCACCCAGGTGGTCCGTGAATAGGGCATCCGCCTTCTGCGGGTCCGTCACCACTTGCAAGATCCCGCCGCTAGTCAGACGAACTGCGAGATACTGATCAAGGCCACCGGACATCGGCAAAAAATACACCGTTTTCACGCCGTGAAGATCCGCGCCAAATGCGCACGAGGCCCAGGCGAGCGAGGCGGCCGCGATCAGGATTTGACACCGTTTCATTCTTTCATGATACGCTTTGCCACCTTTTGCGAGCGGGTAGTTCGGGATTCCGCCTGACCTAATGGAGAGTTGCCCGTCCCGGCGCACTCCCCGGTTTCCGCTATTCTGATGAAAATGCCGTCGTCGTCCCCCACGGTCACCGCCACGGTTACAGCGGTTGTCCCGCACTGGAACCGGCGTGATCTTCTGGTTGCGCTGCTCGACAATCTTTCCCGGCAACAGCGGCCCTTTGACGAAATCATCGTGGTGGATAACGGGTCGACGGACGGGTCCGCCGATGTTGCCCGGGAGCATATTCTCCCGCAAAATCGGGTTCGTGTCATCCGACTGGATCGGAATCTCGGCTTCGCGGCGGCTGTGAATCGAGGAATCGAGGCCGCGCACTCGGATTGGATCGGAATCCTCAACAACGATGTGACACTGGCTCCCGATTGGCTGGAAATTCTGCTCGACGCCGCGTCACGCGAAGATGCCGCGTTCGCAACCGGTAAAATCCTGTCCGCCGATGATCCATCGATCCTTGACGGTACGTTCGATGAAATCTCGCGGGGAGCCTGCGCAGCGCGCTGCGGTTCGGGAAAGACGGACGGGCCGTTTTGGAACCGGCCCCGCAAAATTCGTTTCGCTCCGATGACGGCGGCGCTTTTCCGTTCCTCGCTGTTTCCCGAGGTAGGAGGCCTGGATGAGACTTTCGGCTCGTACCTGGAGGATGTCGAATTCGGAATTCGGTGCGCGCTCGCGGGCCACTCCGGAGCTTATGTGCCAAAAGCAGTCGCCTATCACAAAGGCAGCGCCACCCTAGGCAAGTGGAGCGCGGATGCCGTTTGGCACATTTCGAGGAATCAATTTCTCTTTGCCTCGAAACATTTGGGGCGGCAATCTGCTCTTCCCATTATAATTGGGCAGGCGCTGTGGGGCCTGCTCGCGCTTCGTCACGGTTGTGGTTGGGCGTTTGTACGCGGGAAGATGGCAGCCTGGGCCGACCGACGCGCGTACTCCGACCGGCACACATCGCGAGAGAGCGAAGAGCAGCTTGGCTTGATTCTGAAGGCCAGCGAAAAAGAAATTTGGGAGATCGGACAGCAGGCAGGTCTGGACCTTTACTGGAGGGGCTACTTCTGGCTGCTGCCGCGGTAATCGTGACCTATAATTCGGCGTCCGTCATCGACGTTTGCCTGGACGCGCTGCAGCAGTATGCGCCGGAGGTTGCGGTCACGGTTGTCGATAACGGGTCCACGGATGGGACGGTCGAGCGGGTCCAGGAGCACGCTGGGGTCCGTTGCATTCGGAATGAGGCGAACCTCGGTTTTGCAGCAGCCGTCAACCAAGGCGCGCGTGCTGCCGCCGGGGCTGATTCAATTCTGGTCCTGAATCCGGACGTTACCTTAAGAACCTCGCTGGACTCCTTGATCGAGGCGTGCCGCACGCACGGGATCGCGGCGGGCCAGCTTACGGATTCCCATGATCGGCCGCAAACCGGATTTACGGTGCGAAGTCTCCCGGGCCCTAAAGCACTGATCTTCGAATTGCTAGGCCTGAATCGGCTATGGCCGTCGAATCCCGTAAACCGGCGGTACCGGTGCCTGGATCGGGATTTGGAGAAGCCCGGTCCGGTCGAGCAGCCGGCGGGAGCGTTCTTGATGGTCCGCCGTGACGTCTGGGCGAGCCTCAAGGGCATGGACGAATCGTTCTATCCGGTATGGTTCGAGGATGTGGATTTCTGCCGCAGAGCGATGGAGCGGGGCCTTCGGATCGAATATGTCCCGTCGGTGAAAGCCCGGCATCGAGGTGGGCATTCGGTTGGGGAGCTGCGGCCGGCTTCCCGGGCAACCTATTGGTGTGATAGCCTTCTAAGATATGCCGCGAAGCATTTCAGCACAGCTGAATACCGGGGAGTTTGCGCGGCAGTGCTGCTAAGTTCGATTCCTAGAGGGATGGCGGGGATTCTCAGAGAGCGGAACTTAGAGCCTCTCACTGTATCGATGAGAATCGCGGGGATGGCCGCACGGCGTATGTATGTTCAGAAGGATCGAAACGCCGGCGGTGGGGATTAAGACGATTCGCATGGCTACAAATGAACTCGTGTCCGTGACGGTAGTAACGTATAACAGCGGCCGTTTCATCAAGCGCTGCCTGGATTCGGTCCTGGAGCAAAAGTATCCGAATGTGGAAGTGGTGATCGTCGATAACGCTTCGACCGACGGCACGGTAGACATCCTGGAGCCCTTCGCGGACAAGTGCCGCATTTATTACAACGAAGAGAATGTCGGGTTCGCGGCCGCACAAAACCAGGCCATTGCCCTGTCCAACGGCGACTGGGTTCTGACATTGAACCCGGACGTCCTGTTGATGCCAAATTTCATTCAGGCCATGGTGGACGCCGGCACGATCGATCCCAAGGTGGGAACGGTGTGCGGCAAATTACTTTCCATCCGCGCCACGTTCGATCTTCCGGAGCAGCAACTGGTGGATTCCACGGGAATCTATTTCACGCCGATGCTACGCCATCTGGACCGGGGCAGCCAGGAAGTGGACAACGGCCATTATCTGAATTTCGAGTACGTATTCGGGGCCACCGCGGCGGCCGCGCTCTATCGCCGGAAGATGATCGATGACATCTGCATCATGGGCGAGTTCTTCGATGCCGATTTCTTCGTTTATCGCGAAGACGCGGACGTCGCCTGGCGCGCGCAGTTGATGGGTTGGCGCTGCCTGTACACGCCTCTGGCGCGCGGCTATCACGTCCGCAATGTATTGCCGGGCAACCGCCGGGCGTTACCGCCGGAAATTAACATGCATTCGGTGAAGAACCGGTTCCTGATGCGAATCAAGAACATGACACCAGCTCTCTACCGCCAAAACGGATTGTCCATCACGGGGCGGGATCTGGTGGTGGTGGCGGCGTGCTTGCTCCACGAACATTCGTCCCTGAAGGCGTTCACCTACATCTTGCGCAACTGGAAGCGCTTCATGGTCAAACGCCAGGAGATCATGAAACGCCGCCGCGCGAAGGACGATTACATCGCCAGTTGGTTCGCTTTCCAGCCAGTCAGCCGGCCTGCCCCGAAACCGAGCGCGCGCCTTCTGGCCAAGGCCAGGGCTCGCGGATAGGGGACGACGACGGGCCCGTGCGCTTTGCAATTCTGGGTACCCGCGGCATTCCGGCCCGCTATGGCGGTTTCGAAACATTCGCCGAAGAGTTATCGACGCGCCTGGTGCTGCGCCGCCACAGCGTGACGGTGTATTGCCGGGAGCGGTATCCGGAACCGTACTACCGCGGCGTGCGGGTCGAATATCTTCCCACCGTTCGGCACAAGTATCTCGACACGCTCGCACATACTTTCGTTTCGACGCTCCACCTGCTCGGCCGCCGCTTCGACGCCGTGCTCTATTGCAACGCCGCCAACGCAATCTACACATGGATGCCTCGCGTGGCGGGCATGCCCGCGGCGCTCAACGTGGATGGTCTGGAGCGCCATCGCAAGAAGTGGAATGCCGCCGCGAGGAGCTGGTATTACGCCTCGGAATGGCTCGCCACGTGGATGCCGAATATCGTCGTGACCGACGCCCAGGCGATCGCCGCCTATTACCGCGAGCGTTACGATCGAGATTCCGCGATGATTCCCTACGGCGCGGAAGTCGGACCGGTCGAAAGAAGCGAGAGTCTCGGGACGCTGGGTCTTGAAAAGAAAAAATATTTCCTGTACGTCAGCCGGATGGAACCGGAGAACAATGCGCTTCTGGTGCGGGAATCGTTCGAGCGCGTGAAAACGGATTTAAAGCTTGCGCTGATCGGCGACGCGCCTTATGCAGCCGACTATATCCGCCGCGTCCGCGACACCGCCGATCCCCGCATCGTGATGCCCGGCGCGATATATGGATCGGGCTATCACGAGCTCGGCTCCCACTGCTTTGCTTACATTCACGCGACGGAGGTCGGCGGGACGCATCCGGCGTTGATTGAGGCCATGGGCCGCGGCGCGCTGACGCTCTACCTGGATACGCCGGAGAATGCGGAAGTCGCCGGCGGCGCCGCGCTGCCCTTCACCCGCGACACCTTGCCGCAAGTGATGGAGCAGGTGCTTTCCATGACGGATACCGAACAGTCGACCTGGCGCGAGCGAGCGATGGAACGGGTCCGGTCCCGGTACAGCTGGGAGCAAGTCACCGACGAATACGAGAAACTATTGACAGAGCTCACAAACCAGTAATGCGAAGTTGGGTGGAAGTTTCCTTGCGCCGCATCCGGGCCAACTACCGCGCGGTGCGGGATTTGGCCGGCACGGGCGTGGACGTGATGCCGGTGGTGAAGGCCGACGCATACCGGCACGGCGCCGTTGAGGTTTCTCGCGCGCTGGTGGACGAGGGCGCCACATGGCTCGCCGTTTCGAGCGTCGAAGAAGGCATCGCCCTGCGGGCAGCAGGCAACCCGGCGCGCATTCTGGTGATGGCGGATTTTCTGCGTGAGGATCGAGACGCGCTGGCAGCTTACCATCTGACGCCGGTCATCCATTCGCTCGAAGACGTAGCCGCGGTGCGGGTGCCCTATCACTTGAAAATCGATTCCGGTATGGGGCGGCTGGGAACACGCGCGTCGCCGTCCGAAATTCTTCAAGCCGTGGCCGCGGCGGAGGCGCTCACAAACGGAGCCCCGCTCGAAGGTCTGATGACGCACTTCGCATCCGCAGGGAACTTCGAAAGTTCGCAAACCGACGAACAGATCCGTTCCTTCGAGAAGGTTCTCGCGGCTTTCCGCGAGGCTGGCCGCACGCCGCGGTATGTGCATCTTTCGAGCAGCATCGCCGTGGCCTACAAGCGCACGGAAGCATGGGGAAATCTGGTTCGACCCGGGCATGCGATTTACGGCTATGTTTCCCCGGCGCGCGGCGCGGGCGCTCCGAAACCGGTGCTGAACGTCTCCCCGGCGCTCACCTGGAAAGTGACGGTGCTCAACATCAAGGAAGTCGAGGCGGGCGCGCTCATTGGTTATGGAGGCATCCACCGTGCCGCGCGGCCCATGCGGATCGCGGTGCTCGCGGCGGGTTATGCCGATGGCATCCCGCATCGCCTGGGAAATCGCGGGCAGGTCATCGCCGCCGGAAAGCTCGCGCCCATCGTGGGAGCCGTGTCGATGGATCTAACCACCGTCGACGTCACTCACTGTCCGGATCTGCGGGCCGGCGACGCTGTCATGCTGCTCGGCAGAGAGGGCAACGTTTCCATCGACGCCCAACAGATGGCTCGCACGGCGGGGACGATCTCTTATGCGGTGTTGTGCGGCATCCACGCGCGAGTCAAGCGAATCTACGTGGACTAGGGCCTCACTAGTTCCATCTGCCGCAAAGCCGCGCGGCCCAGAATCTCAAACGGATTCCCGAGCGTCTCGATGAATTCGAAATGGTTGTAGCCTTCGCCGATGACGAACTCAACGGGTTTGCCTGCTGACTTCACCGCGGCGGCGAATTCGCGGCTTTGACGCTGAAACTCGGGCGTATCCAGGCTCGCATGCGCCACGATAAGCGGCGTATGAAGCTTGTCCAAATGCCGTTGCGCGCTCAGTGCGTCTTCGGTCGCATCATCGAACTTGACGTACTCGCGGCGCGAGGAAAGCCGCGGCGCTTTCAGATCGTACAGACCGCTGACCAGCACCGCACCTTTGATGATTTCGGCGGGCACGTTGTAATCGCGCGGCCATTCGGCGATCAACGCGCATCCAGCAAGATGGGCCCCCGAGGAATGCCCTGACAAATAAATGCGATTCGGATCGCCGTCGAAGCTAGCGGCATTCTTGTAAACCCACGCGATAGCACGTCGAATCTGGTCCTCCATCGGAATCAAACGTCCATCCAGATTTTGTACCGCGGCAAAGTCGGGGATCACAAAGTGCGCGCCCGCTCTTACGAAAGGCTCGGCCAGATACGCGGAATTTCGAGCGGATCCTCCGCGCCACGCACCGCCGTGAATGTGGAGATGGATCGGTGCACCGGCCGCCGAGGCGCGAAAAATATCGACCTTCTCGATTTCGGTGGGGCCATAGGAAACACGGAAGGGAGCGCCGAGACGTGCGCGTGTCAGTTCGCTATTGCGGATATTGCGCTGCTGGATCTGCGCGGCATTGGGCGCGTAGGCCGCTTGGTCGTAGGCGGCGTCAAGTTCGATTTGATCGTATTCCAGGAAAACGTTCGGGCCGTGCTGGTGAGGAGGCGGACCGACGCGCTGCTGGGCACCGATGAGATGACTCGATGCGAACGCGCAGGCTGCTTGGAGAATTCGCCGCCGCGAAGTCCGTCGCCGCGAATCCATCGGCATCATAGACCAATGAACTATACCTCAAAAGGCGCTTAAACGTCCAGATTGCGGACGTCCAGTGCGTTCTCTTCGATGAACTTGCGGCGGGCCTCGACGTCTTCGCCCATGAGCGTGGTGAAGATCAGGTCGCTTTGCACGATGTCTTCGAGCGAGACCTTGAGCAGTGTGCGCGTTTCGGCGTTCATCGTCGTTTCCCACAACTGCTCGGCGTTCATTTCACCGAGGCCCTTGTAGCGCTGGACGTTCACTTCGCGCGTGCCTTCGGTCTTCACGTGATTCAGCAACTCGCGCCAGCCGGGGAGCGTCTCGCGGCTGTTTTCCCGCACCACCGTAAACGGCGGCTGGTTGAATTTGGCGATCTGCTTGGCGAGGGTTCGCAGGCGACGGTACTCGGCGTGCGAAGCCAGATCGAGATTAATCGCACGCTCCGCATGCGTGGGATCCTTGAAGGTCACCATCCACGCCGAGTGCTCTTCCTCGCGCTTGAGCTCCGTCTCGAGCTTCTGCTCTTTCAGAGCCTCATACACCGGCTGCAGATTCTTCTGCTCGGAGAAATTGGCGCGGGTATCGATCGCGAGAGCCGGATTCGCGAGCACTTCCACCACGCGGGGGTCGCGCAAGCGCCGCACCATCCGTTGATAAGCTTGCTGGAGCTCATCGAGTTGCATCAGGTACGAGCGCAGCTCCGCGCCTTCGAGAATCGCTTTGCTGGCGAGCTCTACCTTTAAGTTTTCCGTCGCGCGACGCAGAATCTCCCGCGTGAATTCCTTGTCATCCTTGATGTATTTCTCGGACTTGCCGCGCTTGATGCGATAGAGCGGCGGCTGCGCGATGTAAATGTTGCCGCGCTTAATCAATTCCTGCATGTGCCGGAAGAAGAACGTCAGCAGGAGCGTGCGGATGTGGGACCCGTCCACGTCGGCGTCCGTCATGATGATGACCTTGCCGTAGCGCAGGCGCGTGATATCGAAGTCGTCCTTGCCGATGCCCGTGCCGATCGCCGTAATCATGCAACGGATTTCTTCGTGCCCCAGCATCTTGTCGTAGCGGGCTTTTTCGACGTTGAGGATTTTGCCGCGCAACGGCAGGATCGCCTGATAGCGGCGGTCGCGGCCGCCTTTGGCGGTGCCACCGGCCGATTCGCCTTCGACTAGAAATAACTCACAGCGTTCCGGGTCGCGCTCCTGGCAGTCGGCGAGCTTCCCGGGAAGACCGCCGGAATCGAGAGCTCCCTTGCGGCGCGTCAAATCGCGCGCCTTGCGGGCGGCTTCACGGGCGCGGGAGGCGTCGATCGCCTTGGAGACGATCTTCTTCATCACGCCTGGGTTCTTGTCGAAGAACTCGCCGAGCTTCTCGTTCACCAACTGCACGACGTAGCCCTGAATGTCGGAGTTGAGTTTGCCCTTGGTCTGTCCTTCAAACTGCGGCTGCGGGAGTTTCACGCTCACCACCGCGGTCAAACCTTCGCGAACGTCATCGCCCGTCAAGTTCTCTTTGACGTCCTTGAACAACCCGCCCTGCTGCCCGGCGGCGTTGATGGTGCGCGTCAGCGCGCTGCGGAATCCGCTCAAATGGCTGCCGCCATCGACGGTGTTGATGTTGTTGGCGAAGCTGAACACAGAGTCCGAATAGCTGTCGTTGTACTGCATGGCGACTTCCATGCTGAGCTTGCCGTTCGGCAGGTCGCGCTCGCCTTCAAAGTAAATCGGCTTGTCGTGAAGGACGTTTTTGCCGCGGTTCAGATATTTGATGAACTCGGCGATGCCCCCGTCGAAACGGAATTCCTGGGATTTTGGCGGATCTTCGCGCTCGTCCGTGAGCGTGATCTTCAGCGTCTTATTCAGAAAGGCAAGCTCGCGAAGGCGCGTGGCCAATGTGTCGAAGTTGTACTTCGTCACGTCCATGATGGAGCTATCGGCCTTAAAGGTAATCTTGGTGCCGGTCTTCTTGCCGGCCTTGCCGGTCTTCGCCAGAGGAGCCTGGGGAATCCCCTTACGATATTCCTGCTGGTACGTTCCTCCGTCACGCCAAATCTCCAGCTCGAGTAATTCCGAAAGGGCGTTCACGCAGCTCACGCCGACGCCGTGCAGGCCGCCCGAAACCTTATAGCTGTTCGAATCGAATTTGCCGCCGGCGTGCAGCTTGGTCATCACTACTTCGGCCGCCGAGATCCCTTCCTCCTCGTGCATATCCACGGGGATGCCGCGGCCATTGTCGATGACGGTGATGGAATCATCCTCGTGAATGATCACGTTCACTTCCGTGGCGTAACCGGCCAGAGCTTCGTCAACGGAGTTATCGACAACCTCGTAGACCAGGTGATGTAGGCCCGACTCGCCGGTCGAGCCGATATACATGGCCGGGCGCAGCCGCACGGCCTCCAGGCCCTCGAGGACTTTGATACTAGTTGAATCGTATGTGGACATCTTTGGTTTAACTTCTGGTTTAACTTCTAACATGCTTTACTTTTTCGGCACTCAAATGCGCATCGGCATGATCACGTATCGGTAGTTATCGGCCTTCTCGCCGGCCGGGCGCATCTCGCCCGCGCTATGCGGGTCCTTGAAGTGGAAAGCCACTTTTTCGTTCGAGATCGCGCGCATGAAATCCAGAAGGTACTGCGCGTTGAATCCGATTTCGACGGCGGGCCCGTTATACTCCACCGGGATGCTCTCTTCGCTTTCCCCCGTGTCAGAAACCGAAGAGTGAATCTTCACTTCTCCCGGAGCCACGCGCACGCGAATTGCACGCGACCGCTCGTCCGAAAATTGCGAGACGCGTTCGATCGACGCGCGGAATTCCTCGCGATTCAGGATGACCGAATAGGGCTGATCTTTCGGCAACACGCGCTCATAATCCGGAAAGTTTCCGGTGAGTTTGCGGCTGAGCAGCAAGCGGTCGCCGATTTTAAAAAAAAGATGATTCTCGTCGCCTGAGAACTTGACCATGGCGGCCGCGTTGGAATCGCTCGCGAGCTTTTGCAGCTCCAGCATCGCCTTGCGCGGCAGCAGCGCGCGGTAAGCGCCTTCCACGCCCGGCAGCTCCTCCGACGTTTCAATCATCGCGAGGCGATGGCCATCGGTGGCCACCATCACCATAGCGCCTTTACGCAATACGAGGAGCGCTCCATTCAGCGTAAATCTTGACTCTTCCGAGGAGATTGAAAAGACGGTTTTACCGATCAGCCCGCCCAGCACGCCGATCGGTATTTCGGCGAGAGCCTCCGGCATCTGCGGCAGCTCCGGAAAACTTTCACGCGACATACCGGCGATGCGCGTCTTGGAACGTCCGCAGGTCAGATTCGCCCAGTGATTGTCGGCGATCTTCACTTGCACATCGCCGTCCGGGAGCAAACGCACATAATCCAACAGACGCCGCGCAGGAATCGTGCCCGCGCCCGCCTTCTTCACGCGAGCCGCGCAGGAGCAGCGGATGCCCAACTCCAGATCCGTCGCCGTCAGATCGATCCGCTCCCCGTCAGCTTCCACCAGAACGTTTGACAAAATCGGGATGGTAGTCTTCTTCTCCACCACTCCCTGTGAGAGATTGAGTTCCCGCACAAGATCAGCTCGGCTGACGGTAAATTCCATGAGTGAATCCTTCTCCGCTTCTCTTCATCTTCCCTCTCTTATGAGTGAATGAAGAGAATCGGAATGATAGAGCCTGTGAAACCGTTGATTTCTCTCTAAATTATAGCAAGAACGTACGGTTAAAGATATGCCACCTTGTTGGTTACAGTCGCGTTTCGAGCGCATGAATCAGCTTTGCGGAGCGTCTTGCACAGGTCTCCACAGCGCGGTTGAAGATCCAACTGTGGATTTTATCTGCAAACTCAATGAATAGAGTCGATTACACTGTGGATCAACCTGTTCAAATCAGCGTCTTTCTGACGCAGCTTGTCGATCTTGTGAACTGAATGCAGAACGGTGGTGTGATGCTTTCCGCCGAAAACGCGCCCAATCTCCGGCAGCGATGACTGCGTGAGCTCCTTGATGAGGTACATAGCAACCTGACGGGGGTAGGCGATATTCTGCGCGTTGGTCTTCTGCTTCAACTGAGTCGGCTGCAACTGAAACTTCTCCGCCACAGCGCGAATCACCGAATCCATCGTGACGCGTCGCTCCTGTCCGGGAATGAGATACTTCAAGACCTGTTGAGCCATCGGAAGGGTAATGGGAGTCCCTGTGACCGACGAGTAAGCGATGAGCTTCACGAGGGCGCCTTCCAGTTCCCGGACGTTCGACTTGGTCTTGGTTGCGATATAGACGCGCACGTCTTCGGGCAGCACAACACCTTCGGATTCAGACTTCTTATCGAGGATCGCCATCTTCGTTTCGAGATCGGGCGGCTGAATATCCACGATCAGACCCCATTCGAAGCGCGAGCGGAGACGCTCGACCAAACCAGGGGTGCTTTTGGGAGCCGAATCGCTCGAAATCACAATCTGCTTTTGATGCTCGTACAGTTCATTGAAGGTGTGAAAGAACTCTTCCTGCGTGCGCTCTCTTCCGGAAAGAATTTGAATGTCGTCGATCAACAGCACATCCGCTGAGCGGTAATAGCGATGAAAGGCGGGCATGCGGTCGGACTTGATGCAACTGATCATTTCGTTCATGAAGCGCTCGCTCGAGGTATACACGATACGCATCGCCGGGTATTGCTCCAGGAGCGAAATCCCAATCGCATGCATCAAGTGGGTCTTCCCCATCCCTACGCCGCCGTAGATGAATAGCGGATTGTAGCTGCGCGAAGGGCTATTGGCGACGGCGCGGGCCGCCGCATGGGCGAACTGGTTGGAAGAACCGACCACATAGCTATCGAAACGGAATTTCGAATTTAACTGGCTGGTGGCCGAATTCGCGGAAAACCCAAGGGGACTCTCCGAACTCTCGGGTTTGATAGCTACACCAGCCCTGGTGGAGTATTGAACCGTTACGACCCTAAGATCGAGTTCGCGAATAGCCTCGCGCACGTTATCGCCGTACTCTTGTTCCATCCACTGCTTGGTCACCAGATCGGGCACTGCCACGCGCAGAATGCCTTCGTCGAAGCTCTCGAAAACCGTGCGCATCACCCAGTCTTCGTACGCTTTAGGACTTACTTTCGTAGCCAGGTGATGCTTGATAGACTCCCAGGGATTCTCCGACACGTCCCGGCCGTCGCCTTGCCTGGCCATTTGTAAAATCGATCCTCCAATTGCCACTTCCATTAACCTCCGACACACTTTTCCCACATGATTTCCACAGGATGTGGAAATCTACACTCATTGCAGCTCTGTTATGGATTCGTCAGCCGCCGCGCCCGGAAAGGGGGAGCTCGTCACAACATTCCGGCCTCTTGCGGACCTTCAGCATATCACAATTCCTCGGACTGCAAGAGACAAGTTTAAAAAAATTAAACCGCTTGTTTTCTGTAAATTACAAGTGTCCTTGAGAACACATAAACATTTTTAGGAGGCTCCGTTTGAGCACCGGAAACACATTTGACATTGAGGCTGGGCGGCGCGACAATGACACTGTTATATCCGCGAGCGGGAGTAACTCAGCTGGTAGAGTGCAACCTTGCCAAGGTTGATGTCGCGGGTTCGAATCCCGTCTCCCGCTCCAATTTCCAGTTTTCTTTTCCCCCCTTAGACTCATTCCAAGTTGCACAGACGAGCTGCCCGGGGTGCATAGCAATGGGTATTTTGCGTTAACGTTTCCCCTGCGGTAGCTAGGACTCCGCCGTCAGCGCTATTTTCCAGCCCTACCTGACGAAAGAGTACGTGATTTCCCCCGGCGACGGCGGGTTTCGAGTTCCCGGTTTCGAGTTCCGAAGATCCGATCCGGGTCACGAATTCGATATCGGCGGCGGGCACGCGGTTCCAGTAATTCCAGGTTGGCAGATACAAATGACTTCCAAACCATATGAGTCGCCTTACCATGCAGACCGCCAGGGCTTCCTCCGATAGATCGAAGAGCGGGCGGGATCTTCTGTAACAGGACCTTCCCCATATAGTTATGCGAACCCGCCAAATATCTCCTCAGAGGATTCTCACGTGAGCGCATTTATCGATCCGAGTACACTGCCGCCGAGTACAGTGCCGCCTTCACCGGCGTCCGACGCGACACCCGCTTTGCCAGAGGCGAGCCTAAACGGGTCGGATCTGAGAAATCTTGAGACGCACCTTGAAACCGAGTCCACCCTCAAGATGTTGCTCGCAGACGAGGAAGTCCCGGGACCGTACCGTTTAACGCCCAGCCAACCCGCGTCCAGCCAGTCTACGTCGGATCAATTCACGTCGGGTCAATTCAGGTCCAGCCCACCCAAGGAAGACCACTCCGAGGGCCGCTCAGCGCAGGACGATCCGGGGTCCGGAAACACGGCGCCGCGGGTACCGGATTCGCTCGCGGACCTCGGTATTCAGCCGTCCATGATCGAGCAATTGATCCTGAAATTCCTGTATTTTCGAGGCGAGCTGCTGGGACGCGAACTTGCGGCGTTGCTCGGCGTGCAGTTCAGTTTGATCGACGACCTGCTCGAAAACTTCAAGCGCCAGCATTTCGTGGGTGTCAAGAAGTCGCTTGGCATGGGGAACATGTCCGGGGTCTTCGTCCTGACGGAGGCGGGGCGAAATATCACCCGTGAATATCTCAACAACAACCAATACACAGGTCCGGTGCCCGTTCCCTTGGAGCAATATGCGGAAATGGTGCGCCGCCAGAAGCTAGCCGAGAACTGGCTGACGCCCGAAACCTTAAAGCAGGCGTTCCGCCACCTGGTGGTGGAAACCGACATCTTGGGACAAATCGGACCGGCGGTAAACGCCAGCGAATCCTTTTTGATCTACGGACAGCCGGGCAACGGAAAGACGGCGCTGGCCGAGTCGCTGTTTCGAGTGGAAACCGAACCCATCTACATGCCCCACGCGCTCGAGTGCCAGGGCAACATCATCCAGCTTTACGATCCCATCTATCACCAGAAGATCGACGATCACTACGCCGGGGTGACGGCGCTCTCCATCCAGCTTCCCTACGACGGCCGGTGGTTCAAGTGCCGCCGCCCATTTATCATCACCGGCGGCGAATTGACTCTGAACATGCTGGATTTGAGTTACAACACGCACTCCAAGGTTTACGACGCGCCTTTTCAACTGAAATCCAACAACGGCATCTATCTGATCGACGACTTTGGACGCCAGAAGGCCAGTCCAGCGGAGATTTTGAACCGCTGGATCGTTCCGATGGAACGCCACATCGATTACCTGACCTTTATCACGGGCGGGAAGATGACCGTTCCCTTTCAGGCGTTCCTGATCTTTTCGACGAACCTGCAGCCCGCGCAACTGGGCGATGAAGCGTTCCTGCGCCGGATCCGTTACAAGATGTTCCTGCGGAGTCCCAAACGGTCTGAATTCATCCACATTCTGGAGCGTTACGCGCAATCGCGCGCGATTCCGTTCCCTCAGGGGCTTTCAGAGGTCTTCGTACAGAAGCATTACCAAGACGAAAACCGGCGTTTCCGGCGCGTTCATCCCCGCGACGTCATCTCGCACGCGATCGATATTATTCACTTCGAGAATTTGCCGTTCGTGCTCACAGAGGAGATTCTCGACCGGGCAGTGCGGAATTGTTTCGTCGAAAATGTCGACCTGAACGACTAAGAGCTTGTTGAAAAAGGGGACAGACCGCTCTGTCCACTCCCACGCTCGAATGTGAAATCGTAAGTTTTACGAGTAGGGACAGAGTAGTCTGTCCCCTTTTTCAACATCCTCCTAAGGCCCGGTGGGCGCGCGAAAAAAGGGCACAGCGCATTGTAATTTGCCGTTCGTGCTGAGCAAAGCGATTCTCGGAGGGCGGATACCGAGTTTATCTCGTGGGAGATATCTAATTCGTGGCTGTTTGTGTGAGAAGGAACGAGGAGAGGCAAACCCTCTCCCCGCTCCCGGTTCAGAACGGGCTACTTGTCGGAGTGCCCTTCATGATCTGAGTCGTCGCTGTACACCTTTACACCTACGCTGGTCACCGGCACGAAGATGTGATTGTTCTCGCTGTCGGCTGCTACCGAATGCGTAGATCCGACGGCAAGCGTAGTAACAACCTGGAGGGTTTGTTCATCGACAACGCCCATGCTGGCGGATCCGAAGTAGACACGGCCGTCACCTCGGTTGAACCAGATTTCGTCCGCGCTTACCCCGTTGATGGTCGCCAGCGTTCCCCCGGTCTTCGCATCGAGGACCACTCCGCAACTCGTGATCAATCGCTGATGGGGGAGCAGAGCGAGCCCCGCCGGGCCACAGGTCGTTGAAATGGGAAATACTCTGGTCAGCATCATCGTGTGAGGATCGATCTCGTCGACTTCGCCAGTGGGGTTGGTTACCGTGGCCGGTACCGAGATGTAGAACTTGTGGCTTTGTTGATCCCACACCGATTGCTCCATCCCGTGGTTCACCTGGGGTCCTCCCACCATGTCGGGAAACACGGCTTGCGGGAAGGAAATCTTCCCTAGCACGCTACGAGTCTTCTGCGAAATGAATGTCACGAACGGCGGAGTATCGGTATCATTCGCGATCAAGATGAGGTGATCGATGGGATCGTAGGACAGCTCATCCGCCCGGAAGCTTCCGCCGGTGGAAATTGACGCGACAACGGCGGGCGGTGTAGCGTCCAGGCTCACGACTTTCGCGGTGCTATCGCCATCCCCCACCCACAGCTCGTGTTCCTTATGAATGGCCAGAACACCTGCGGGTCCCGAGGCGCCCCGACCCCCGGCTGAAGCGCCGACAAATCCATAGATGAAATAAAGAAACGTATCGTGTTCCGCATCGAACACGTCGATGCGCCCTTTCCCTAAAACGCCGGTGCGCTCGGACAGGTAATAAGTCTCATTTGCCGAATCCACCCAGCTGATATCGAAGCCTCCCGCAAGATTAGGCGGAACTCCCTGATCCGCCGGCACGGTGATCGTTGTGAGCAATGAATAGGGGCCGAGCTTGTCCTTCGCAGATGCGGCTGCAAACAGGGCTAGCACCGCCAACACAAATAATGGGATCACGAGCAGTTTCTTGTGTCTCATTTGGACATGCACCTCGTTATTCCGATTTCAGACTCCCGGGAAACAGCGAGCGCCCGGGGGATCGTGATGCAAGATGGCGCTCCCGTCACGAATGTTTCAACGTATTGCGCAAACACCGGAGAGGTGAAGCTCCAGCAGGCAAGCCCCTACGGTTTCGATCTGACTCGCCGCGGATTATTTCCTTGACACCTCCAAATCCTCAGGCTCTCTTCGCGGCATCTTCGCGTGCTCCTTGCTAACCTTTGGTATTGGCAAGGAGAACCCCCGAGTCGATGAATCTGCGTCAGTGGTTTGATCTCACATTTGGTCCGCGAGCCGGCCAGGAGGCCCTCGAGTGGGCCGGCCAGGTTTACACCTTCGGGGACATCGACGCCCGCAGCAATCGCATGGCGAGGGCTCTCGGAGGGAGGGGCATCGTCAAGGGCGATCGTCTGTGCGTGTACCTGTCAAACGGAATCGAGATCATCGATCTGTATCTCGCCTGCGTGAAGCTCGGCGTGATCTTCGTCCCGATTAATATTCTGTACCGCGATCGCGAAATGTCGCACATCCTGACCGACGCCGAACCGAAGCTTCTCATCACGGCGAAGGAGGTTCCGGCGCTGTTCGCGGAGGCCGACGCGCAATCGGGCGCGCGCCTTCCTGATTCGGGATTGACTGGCGACGATGTGGCCGCCTTGGTTTACACCTCAGGAACAACAGGTGTGTCCAAAGGCGCGATGTTGACGCACAACAATTTCGCGGTTAACGCGGCGAATCTGATTCAGACGTGGAGGATCGTGCCGCAGGACCGGTTCCTGCTGGCTCCGCCGTTATTTCACGTGCATGCATTGGGCAACGGACTGCATTGCTGGCTGTTCTCGGGATGCCGCATGCGGCTGCTCGAACGCTTCGATCACAACACCGCGATTTCTCAATTTCTGGACTTCCGGCCCACTCTGTTTTTCGGAGTGCCTGCGATGTACGTGCGCCTGCTGGATACGCCGCCCGAGAAGGCCCGCGAAATCGGGCAGAGAATGCGTCTTTTTGTGTGCGGATCGGCCCCCTTGCCCGCGCAAATCCTGCAGGAGTTCAGAGCGCTCTTCGGCCACACCATCCTGGAGCGTTACGGGATGACCGAGACCATCATGAACATCTCGAATCCGTACGATGGGGAGCGGCGTCCGGGCAGCGTAGGATTGCCTCTCCCGGGGGTGCAGATCAAGATCGTGAAGCCGGACGGCACTATTGCGAGCGATGGCGAAACGGGAGAGCTATGGCTCAAAGGGCCGAACGTATTCGCGGGCTACTGGCGCCGTCCGGAAGCCACGCAGGCGGCCTTCGTCGATGGGTGGTTCCGGACCGGGGATATCGGCGTTCGCTCACCGGACGGCTATTACACGTTGAGCGGCCGCAAGAGCGATCTGATTATTTCCGGCGGCTTCAACATTTATCCGCGTGAGATCGAGGAGTTTCTCATGGAGCAGCCCGAGGTCGCCGAAGCCGCCGTGGCGGGCGAAGCGGATCGGGTGCGCGGCGAGATTCCCGTGGCTTACGTAGTGTGGCGCGAGGGCGCAACACCAAACGCGGCTGCGCTCGAAGCCCGCTGCCGCGACAAACTTGCCTCCTTCAAAATTCCGCGCCGCTTTGAAGCGATCGAGAAGCTGCCTCGCAACGCTCTGGGGAAAGTGCAAAAGCATCTTTTATGCCCCGCATCTTAATGGTGACACCGGAGGCTGCCCCGTTCGCGAAGACCGGGGGTCTCGCGGAGGTGCTCGGAGCGCTGCCCGCGGCGCTTGCCGCGATCGGGGAAGAAGTCGCGGTGGTTTTGCCGCGCTATGCTTCCGCGACGATCCTCGACGCGGAACGAATCTGGGACGTGATGCCGGTGACTGCGGGTCCGCACACTTACAGAGTCGCGATCGATGAGGTAATCGATGGCGGCGTGCGGTACCTGTTCGTCGATTGCCCGGCGCTCTATGGACGTTCCGGCATCTACGGCGAACACGGCGTCGATTATACCGACAATTACCTGCGGTTCAGCATCCTAAACCTGGCGGCGATCGGTATTGCGAGGGACATTTTCCGCCCCCACATCTTTCACGGGCACGACTGGCCCGCGGGCCTCCTGGGTCCATATCTGCGCGAGACGTTCGGTTCGGATCCCACGTTTCTCGGGACGAAATATGTGCTGACGCTGCATAACGTCGGTTATCAGGGGCTTTTTCCCGCCGCAGTGGTTGGCGAAGTTGGCCTGGATCCCAAGCTGATGCATCCGGGAGGACTGGAATTTTGGGGTAGGCTGAACTTTCTGAAATCGGGCATCGTGTGGGCGGATGCGATTACGACCGTCAGTCCGACGTATGCCCGGGAAATCCAAACGCCCGAATACGGATATGGCCTGGAAGGCCTGCTGCTGGATCGAGCAGATCGGGTGGTTGGAATCCTGAACGGCGCCGATTACGAGGAGTGGGATCCGTCGATCGATGCACTTTTAACCGCTAATTACTCGGCTGACGATATCTCCGGAAAGTGGCTGGTGAAGAAGGCCCTGCTCGAAGAGTTCAATCTGCCGGTGGAGAAATCGAGGCCGGTGATCGGGATTGTTTCGCGCTTCGTGCATCAGAAAGGGTTTGACCTGCTGGGGCCGATCGCCGAGGAACTAGCCACCGATGATTTCACCGTGATCGCGCTGGGTTCCGGCGAAGAATCGATCGAGGAGGATTTCAGGAACATGGCGCGCTCCTATCCGCGCCAATACGCGGTCCGCATCGGCTACGATCACGCGCTGTCGCACCGCATTATCGCGGGCTCCGACATGTTCCTCATGCCGAGCCTTTATGAACCGTGCGGTTTGGGACAGATTTACGCGCTGCGCTACGGCACGGTGCCGATCGTTCGCGCCACGGGCGGGCTAGACGATACGGTCGACGAGACGACCGGCTTCAAGTTTAAAGATCACACCCCGGAACAATTGCTGAAAGCGATTCGATCCGCGGTGGCCGCGTGGAAGGATCAAATGTCCTGGCGGGAGCTGATGCGGCGCGGCATGCGAAAAGATTTTTCCTGGGACGCTTCGGCCTTGGAGTACCAAAAGCTCTATCGTAGCTTATAGTTACAAGTGACCCGGCCAGCCCATGGAATGGCCAGGCTGCAGCCCGCTTGCATCCGAAGCCGCGCATTTAGCATCATAAGTAGCGAACCTCGCAATATAAGCGAATCGCGGAACGAAATGGAGATAACGCAGAAGTTTTATGGCCGGCACCAATACGCTTAACTTTACCGACAACGCATTCGATCAGGACGTCCTAAACTCGGAGGTCCCGGTGCTGGTAGACTTCTGGGCGCCGTGGTGCGGACCCTGTCGCGCCATGGCCCCGACCGTGGACGCCGTCGCCGACGAGTATACCGGCAAGTTGAAGGTCGGTAAGCTCAACACGGACGACAACCCGGGCACGGCGGCACGCTACCAGATCCGGGGCATCCCCACGTTGCTCCTGTTCAAGGGCGGCAAAGTGGTCGATCAGCGCGTCGGCGCGATGGGCAAGCCCGACGTGAAGAAAATGATCGATCCGCACGTCGCTTCGTAAGCGTTTGCCTTTATTCGAATCCGGGTTTATTCGAAAATATTCGTCCCGCTCAGTTCCACGCCCATCTCGGGGATCCGAAGCTTGTCGGCTTGGGACAACCCTGCCGCGTGGTACGTGAACATGTGGCGCGCATGTGGGTCTATTAGCCACACGTGCAAAACGCCCCACTTGCGGAACTCCTCAAGCTTCTCCAGGACCGCACCCATGCGGTCATCCGGCGAGAGAATCTCGATCACGATCATCGGCGGGGTCTCCGGAACACCCGGCGAGGGCGGTGCAGGCCAGAATACGGATACATCCGGAATCAGGAAGAGGCCATCGCGCAGCTTCATGCGCGTCTCACTGGACGCAAAAAGCGGTAACCTCTTGCGCAATGCCTCGAAGAACACACCCAGGAGGATTTGTGTCCTCCCGTGCAGATAGTCCGGCAAGCCACGCTCCACAAGTTCGCCGTCTCGGTATTCCCGGTCAAGACCCGAGAAGCTGGTGTGAAGATATTCACTGACCGAAACACCGGCTTTGGCGCCCATACGCCTTCAGAATAGCAGAATGCGAAAAAGGCCACGATCCTTGGTTATGGCTGCCCCACATGTATCGAGTCGCGTGTGCTAAAACCTTGAACAGGTGCCCAGTCACTTGGAGTCGCACATCGTCGCAAAGACCCTTACTGCCCTGTTACCGCGCCTTCCGACGCTGAGCCGACCAGCTTTACATATTTGTGAAACACGCCGGAGGTATACTTCGGCGCCTGGGGCGTCCACGCTTTCAGGCGAGCGGCGAGCTCCTCGGGGCTGATCTCAAGATCGATGGAACGTTTCTCCACGTTAATGGAGATCGTGTCGCCATCGCGTACCAGTGCGATCGTACCGCCGACCGCCGCTTCGGGAGCCACGTGGCCGATCATGAAGCCGCGCGTGGCGCCGCTGAAGCGTCCGTCGGTGAGCAGAGCGACCTGGTCGGCAAGACCCGCGCCCATGATGGCGCCGGTGACGCCGAGCATTTCACGCATTCCGGGCCCGCCGCGCGGTCCTTCGTAGCGAATCACGATCACGTCGCCCGGCTTGATGGCGCCGGGCGTTCCTTGCGGGAGCTTCACGGCCTTCATGCCGTCCTCTTCGCGCTCGAAGACGCGCGCCGGTCCTCGATGCTCCTTGCGATCCGTGCCCGCCACTTTAATCACGCAGCCTTCGGTGGCGAGGTTGCCTTTCAGGATCACCAGGCCACCGGTCTTCTTAATGGGATTATTCAGCGGCCGGATCACGTCCTGACCCGGGGTTTCCTTGGCATCCGCGGCTTCCTCGGCGAAGGTACGTCCCGTTACGGTCTTCGCATTCGCGTGCACGTAGCCGCCGTCGACCAGGCGCTTGGCGACCACCGGCCATCCGCCCGCCTTATCGACGTCATAGGCGACGTACTTGCCGCCCGGCTTCAAATCGACCAGCAATGGAGTGCGCGCGCTGATAGTCTGGAAATCGTCGATCTTCAGTTCGACTCCCGCGTCTTTCGCCATCGCGAGAAGATGCAGAACGGCATTGGTCGAACCGCCCGTCGCCGCTACCGATGCGATCGCGTTTTCAAAAGCCTCGCGCGTAACGATATCGCGCGCCCGGCGCTCGTTCTTCACGGCGTCCATGATCACCTCGCCGCAGCGGAACGCGACCTGATGCTTGCGCGGATCCACCTGAGGAACGGAAGCGGTATTCATGGGCGAAAGACCGATCATTTCCATGACGGTCGCCATGGTGTTCGCCGTGTACTGGCCGCCGCAGGCCCCCGCTCCGGGACACGCCGCGTTTTCGATGGCTAGGAAATCCGCGTCCGAAAGTTTTCCGGCGGCGTTCGCGCCCACGGCCTCGAACACGTCGAGCACGGTGAGATCGCGTCCCTTGTAATGGCCCGGCATGATGGTTCCGCCGTACATGATGACGCCGGGGATATTCAACCGCAGCAGGGCCATGGCCGCGCCCGGGATGGTTTTGTCGCAGGCGACCAGCGCGACGACGCCGTCGAACATGTGCCCGCGCGCGACGAGCTCAATTGAATCGGCGATCAGATCGCGGCTCACCAGCGACGCCTTCATGCCTTCCGTGCCCATGGTGACGCCGTCGCTGATCGCGATCGTGTTGTACTCCATGGGAGTTCCGCCGGCCGCGCGAATGCCCGCCTTCACGTGCTCCGCCAGCTCGCGCAGATTGTAGTTGCAGGGCATGGTTTCGATCCACGTGTTGGCGACGCCGATAATGGGCTTCTTCAGATCCTCATCGGTGAAGCCGATGGCCTTGAGCATGGCGCGCGCCGGGGCGCGATTCGGCCCTTGGGTGATGGTGTAGCTGTTCAGTTTCATGGGGTGAAATTCTATGGTATCTAATCGGGTCGAGGGCGGCGCTTAAACTAGCATTGCGGGGCAACCCGATTAGCTGTTGCGCGCCCGTTTTCAACTGGCGCCGAACCGTCAACCGCCGACAGAGGGGCTGGGACTCTTGGACGTAATAATAAATGCATGCTTAATTGGCAGACCGAAGAAATTGCTGTCGCGCACTTCCACAGCACCATGTTCGACGTGAATAGCCCGGTTTAGGTTTTCCACTGAAACATCCCTCGGGTCGATAAACACAATTCTGGACAACTGCGTCAGATCCGCCGGGCCCAAGTCAGACTTGATTCTAGAGATGAGGTAATCGAGCGCCCCTTTTTGATCTGCGGATGCCCACGGGGCGGAAATCATGAGATCCCAGCGGTCGGGAAGATCCTCTCGGAGAAATAGGGCAAAAAGCGCGAAATCGCCCCTTGCGGCGGACACATCCGATTCCAGCTTTGCAAACTTGAGTGGCAATTCTGTGGTGGTCATAGAGCCTTCAAAAGCTCTTCAGCGGCACCTATCATTGATTCCGCGTCGGCCTTCTGGATAGTGCCAATAACGTTGTAGCGCGATTCGGGTTTCCACACGGCAACCGCATTCCAAAGGGTGAAGTGTTGCTGCTTGATCCGGGTCTCCTGTCCGGAAAGACGCAGAAGGACGTCGAGTTCATGCGTTTGAAATGTTCTGTACGCCTGGAACTCTCCGCTGGTCCCCGGGAATTCAGACCAGTTGAGAGTTCGACAAATTCGAGCCTTCAACGCGACCTCAACTGCATACCCGCAAACGTATGTAGCACCATCATATCTGCCTCCAGCCAACAGCGCTTTCCCATCCTCCAAACGGGCTTCAGCGATTCGGTCAAGATCGGCGACGGGTATCACGCACTTCCAATTGTAGCTACCAACCGCGGGCTGCAACGGCTGGAAGAGTGGCCGAGCGACGATCATGGCCGGCAAACTCAAGCCGCGCTAGCATGGAGAAGAGTTGCCCGAAGCTATTTCTTCCGATCCTATCGCTTCCGATCTGACCGCGCGCGGCGAGCAGCTTCGCCGCGAAGGGATCGTCATCCGCACGTGGGATCTGCGCAAGACTTACGCCATGGGCGGCGAAGAAATTCACGCCGTGGCGGGCATCGATCTGGTCATTCGCAAAGGCGAATACGTCGCCATCATGGGGCCTTCCGGCTCCGGTAAATCGACGCTGATGAACCTGATCGGGTGCCTGGATTCGCCCACCAGCGGCCAATATTTTCTCAACGGCCATCTCGCGAGCCAAATGAGCGACGCCGAGCTCGCGAGCGTCCGCAACCGGGAAATCGGATTTGTTTTTCAGACCTTCAATTTGATGGCGAGGGCCGACGCTCTGCACAACGTGGAACTTCCTTTAATTTACGCGGGCGTAAAGGCGCGCGATCGTCATGCGCGGGCTCTCGCGGCCCTGCGCGCCGTCGATCTGGAAGCGCGCCAGAATCACAAGCCGAATGAGCTTTCCGGAGGACAGCGGCAGCGCGTCGCGATCGCGCGCGCGCTGGTGAATCAGCCGTCGCTATTACTGGCCGACGAGCCGACGGGAGCCTTGGACACGGCGACGGGAAACGAGATCATGGCGCTGTTCGCGCGTCTCCATCGCGATGGCAACACGATTGTTCTTGTCACGCACGAACACGATATCGCCCAACATGCGGACCGGATCATCCACCTGCGCGACGGCAAGATCGAGCGCGATGAACCGGTGGAGAAGTAAGCGCGCAACAACGCGCGCGACTACTGGGTAATCCCGGCCTTCTTAAAATCGCCGGCCTTGAAGTATGAAATCGCCGCAGGGTCCAGGTATTTCCTGACTACGGCGTTCAACTGTGCCGTGGTCAGCGCCGCGACCTTGGCTTCCAGATCCGCGTCGTGCGCCATGGTCCAGTCGAATTGTGCGTTACGCGCCAATTGGCGGACCAAGCCTGCGTCCTGGGAGCGGCCGATCGCCCTCTGTTCCAGGTACGTCGTCTTAGCCTCCGCCACTTCCTGGTCCGCAAAGCCACTCTTTAACAGCTTGGCGAGCTCATCCTGAAAAGCCGCTTCCACCTTAAGAATGTTTTGCGGAACGCAGGTCGCCTGCACCATGAATTGTGCGAACTCGGAACGGGACGACGCTACGAACGCGCTTTGCACTCCGTAGCTGTAGCCTTCCTTTTCCCGGATGCGGCGCCACAGGCGGCTCTTCAGGTCGCCACCGAACATCTGGTTGGCGAACATCAGGTCAGGATAATCTGGTGCGTCCTCGTTCATGGCCAAGGTGAATCCCGCCATGAAAACGGCATTGGCCTTATCGGGCGTCTCGATCATCTGGTTCGCCGCGTTCACCTGATCGCGGGTCCGCAGCACCAGTTGGTACGTAGCGGGACTCTTCCAGTCTCCCAGCTCCGTTTCGATCACCTTGCGCACTTCGGCCGGATCGAAATCCCCCACCACCGCGAATTCCCCGTGCGAGGCGCCGTAGAAGTCCTGGTAGAACTTCCGCGTGTCGGCCAGAGTGACCTTCTGGATGTTGTCGATGTCTTCCTCGAACGTAGTGACCGCGCGGGGATCGCCCACCGGATAGCGAATCAGGTGGCGGCGCAGGGCGAGCGGCGCCAAGGCCCCCGGCTCCTTACGGTTGTTTTCCACGCGGCCGAGGGAAGCTTGCCGCAACTGCTCGAATTCAGATTCCGGGAAGGCGGGCTGCCGGAGCACTTCGGCCGCGAGCCGCAACGCGGCGGGCAGATTCGCTCGAATGGTGGTGAGACTAACGGTCGCGTCGTTTTCGCCGCCAGTGGCCGTCATCTGCGTTTTCAGCTGGTCGAGCTCGTCCTGCAATTGCTGCCGCGTGTGCTTCTGCGTGCCGCGCATCAGCATGGCGCCGGCGAACTGCGCGGCCGTACCCTTGCCGAACACGTTCTTCTCGTCGCCAAAGTGCAGCACGAGCGTCGCGGTCACCGTCCCGCCGCGGGTCTTCTTCGGCAGCAGGGCGAGCTTCAGACCGCCCGGAAGCGTAACGCGCTGGGTGCGCGCGTCTATGTTGGCGGGCGAGGGATCGAACGCCTCGCCGGCTTCCACCGCCGCCCGGCCCGTGTAGTTGCCGACCATCGCCGTCACGTCCGGCGCGGGGTGTACTTCGGCGCGTTCCGGTTCCGTGTCGGTGGGGATGAAGAGGCCGACCGTGCGATTCGACGGCTTCAAGTAAGCTTTGGCCACGCGCGCGACATCGGCCGGCATCACCTTTTCGGTGCGGTCGCGGTCCAGGAACATCAGGCGCCAGTCGCCCATCGACGTCCACTCGCTCAGCAGCAGGGCCACGCGCTGCGAATTGTTAAACATCAGCTCGAAATCTTTTTTCCGGCGGGTCAGGATGCGATCGATTTCGTCCTTGCTGGGCGGTTCCTTCACCACGCCTTCGAGCACGCTTTCCATGGTCTTGCGGACGTCGTCGAGCGATCCCTCCTTGCGTACCTCGGCGCTGAACATGAGATAACCGGCATCGTGCTGCTGACTGTTTTCGCCGCGCACCGAGATGGCTTTCTTCGATTCCACCAGCGCCTTGTAAAGGCGGCCCGAAGGTGCGTCATCGAGGACCGAGCTCAGCACGTCGATCACGGCCGAATCCGGGTCGGCCCCAGCAGGTACGTGATAGGCCATCATCAGGAGTTGATTGTCGCCGACGCGCTGCAGCGTCACTTCGCGCTCACCATCTTGGACGGGTTCTTCGGTGTAGGTGGGAATCAGGGTCCGCGTGGGTTTCGGGATCGCGCCGAAAGTGTCCTTGATCCAGCCTAGCGTCTTCGGCTCATCAAACTTCCCGGCGACGATGAGGATCGCGTTATCCGGCTGGTAGTAATTTCGGTAAAAGGCCTGCAAGCGCTCGATCGGCACGTGCTCGATGTCGCTGCGCGCGCCGATGGTGCTGCGTCCGTAGCTATGCCACAGGAAGGCGGTCGCAACCACCCGCTCCTCAAGCACGCGCCGCGGATTGTTCTCGCCGCGCTCGAACTCATTGCGCACCACGGTCATTTCGGAATCCAGATCCTTGCGCGAAACGCGCGAATTCACCATGCGGTCGGCTTCCATATCGAGAGCCCAGCGCAGGTTCTCGTCCGTGGCCGTCACGGTTTCGAAATAGTTGGTGCGATCGAGGGAAGTGGTGCCGTTGAACTGCGCACCGTGATTGGATAGCTCCCCCATGATGCCTTCCCGCTTGGAGGTGCCCTTGAACAGCATATGCTCGAGCAGATGTGCCATGCCGCTCTCGCCGTAGCCTTCAAATCGCGAGCCCACCAAGTACGTCACGTTGACCGTGACCTTCGGCTGCGTGCTATCGGGGAACAGCAGAACCTTCAGGCCATTGTCGAGTTTGTACTCGGTGATCCCTTCGACGGAGGCGACTTTTGTTGGGGCCGAACCGGGGGTTTGGGCAAAACACGTTTGCAGAAAGGCAGCCTGGCTCAAGCACAGGCTAATGCTGACAATCAGGGCCGATGCACGCGGTTTCATCGCTTCTAGCCTATCAGACGCCGCACTAACGGGAGAGTTACGAACTTAGGGGAAAACCTTAGGCGCTGGCGGGAGGCGGGAACCGGCTTTACCTTCTCAGAGAGCCGTTTTCGCCGCTTGTCGGGAGCGTTCTAAGACCTTGTTACGCGGTCCGAGACCGCCCCGACGAAGCCGTACGAAATTACTGCTGCTGGTGCGCGGCGTTGTGCTTGTCCGTATAAATTTCGCGGCTCAGACCGTTCTGCTGCTGGTTGACCTGCTGGCGCTCCTGCGGCGTCAGCGTTCCGCCGTTCGCCTGGCGGTCCGTCCGAACTTCCTTGTTCAGGCCGGCTTCCTGGCGCTCGACCTTGGCGGTTTCGTGTGCCGTCATCGATCCGTTGGCGACGCCGTTGGCGATGCGCTGTTGCTGGCGCTCCTGGCGGCGGGCCACCTTCCCTTCGGCGAACATAGCGGTGGTCGTCCCCAGCAGCAGCGTTCCCATTGTGATCCCGATCATCATGCTTTTCATTGTTTTTTTCCTTTCCTCCGAAGCTTTGTTGTCCAGCACATTCGCTTCTGTAAGTTCTAAGCACGCGAGGCGCTCCGGAGTTGCGGCGCGATAACGTTAAAATCACATCATGTCTTCACGGACGGTCTATACACTTTTGGAGGAAAGGGCAGCGGCGCATGGCGATCAGCCCGCTCTCCACCAGCCCATGGGCCGAGGTGAATACCAGAAATGGACATGGCGGGAATTGCGCGACGTCGTGCAGTGGACCGCCGTCGGTCTAAGTACTATCGGAGCCGCGAAGGGATCGATGATCGCGTTGCAATCGGAAACGCGGGCCGAATTTTACTTCGCGGATCTGGGTGTGATGGCCGCGGGAGCCGTCGCTGCCGCCGTATACACCAGCGTTCCCTACGCCGATCAGGCCAGCGCGATCCAGTTCTGCGAATGTAAAATCGCTCTTGTCGAAAACGCGAAAGCGTATCGCGGCCTGCGAACCGCTCTGGGGGACGCCGCGCGCGAGATCCGGTGGATTCTACTTACGGGCGACGTCGAGGAAGCCGGCGAGAGCCCCGGCGCGCAATCGATGGGCTTGCACCCGATCCTGACGCTTCGCGAACTGTGGGAAGCGGGACGCCGCAGGCTGGCCGAGGATCCGTCCGCGTTCGAACGACTGCAGGCGGAGTACTGCGACACCGATCTCGCAATTCTCTACATGACCTCCGGTGCGACGGGCGAGCCGAAGATGGGCGTCGTGAGCCACCGGGCGCTGGTGACCAATCTCGATATGACGCCCGATGTGCTGCCGCTTACGCCCGACGATTGCACGATCGCTTTTCTTCCCTCCGCGCACATGGCCCAGCGCATGGTGGGCGAGCTGCTGCCTGTGTACACGGGCTCGGCCGTGTGGTTCTCCGAAGGCCTTTCCAAACTTCCGCACGAACTGCGCGCCGTCCGCCCGACCTACTTTCTTTCGCCGCCCCGCCTGTGGGAGCGCATCTACGCGAGCATCACCGCCGAAATCAAGAAACGGCCTGCCGCCTTGCGCAAGCTTTTCTACTTAGGCCTGGGGCTCGGAAGCAAGGCGGCGAAGCTGCGGCGAGAGGGCCGTCCGGTTCCGGCTGCGATCGGGGGACCGCTTTATTTGCTCGACAAGATCATGTTTTCAAAAATTCGGGAGCGATTGGGCGGGCGCTTACGCGCTCCGATTTCCGGTTCGGCGCCGCTGAGTAAAGACCTCGCCGAATTCTACGAAGCTGTGGGAATGCCACTCCTCGAGGGATATGGGCTGACCGAAGGCGGCGTCGCATCGGTAAATCCACTGGACCGGCCCAAGCCCGGCAGTATCGGAAAGCTGCTCCCCGGTGTGGAAGCTCGCATCGAGGAAGATGGCGAGCTGATGCTTCGCGGCACCATGCTTTTCGACGGGTACTATAAAGATCCTGCCGCGACGGCCGCCGTGCTGCGCGACGGATGGCTCGCCACCGGCGATATCGCGGAATGCGATTCGGAAGGCTACTACTACATCACGGGCCGCAAGAAGGAACTCATTGTCGCGTCCAATGGCAAGAAGATTTATCCGGCGCGCATCGAAGGACTTTTCCGCCGCGAGCCTCTCATCAGTCACGTGCTTTTGATCGGGGACAAACTGCCGTATGTGACGGCGCTGATTACGATCAACGGCGAGCTCGCGGCTACGGCACCCGCGGTGGAGAGGGCCGTCAAGGAGGTGAACCGGCAACTTCCTGCATTCGAACAGATTCGCAAGTTCAAGATCCTGGACCGCGATTTCTCCATCGAAAACGGGGAATTGACGCCAACCATGAAGCTTCGCAAAGGCCGCATCCTGGAAAATCACCGCGCACTGGTCAACGAATTGTATGCGGGGCGGGAGTTCGAATAATTGCCTGACAATTTTCCTACGATCCGCGTCAATCGCAAAGCAGGAGGACGCGTATCGAGCGGCCATCCTTGGATCTTTTCGAGCGACGTGGTTGACCGGGGTACGGCACAACCGGGCGACGTGGTCCGCGTGATCGTTGAACCAAAAAGTCCCGATCGTTTGTCATCCCGAGCGAAGTCGAGGGATCAGCTTTTGACTCCCGAGCGCCAGCCGCAAGGCCGAACTGGTGGCCGTTTCATCGGAGTCGCTCACTACAGTTCGGAATCGCAGATTACGTTGCGCATGTTATCCGCGAATTACGAGCCAGCCGACGTCGCGTTCTTTCGCAGCCGGCTCACCGCGGCGATCGCCCATCGCGAGAACGTGGTGGAAAATTCGGAAGCCTGCCGCCTGGTTTTTTCCGAAGCCGATCTCCTGCCGGGCCTCATCGTGGACCGCTACGGGCCTTACCTGACGATACAGACCCTCGACCAGGGAATGGACCGGGCGCGCGACACCATCGTGCACTGTCTGAAGGATTTGCTCGCTCCGGCGGGCATCTTAGCGCGCAATGACGCCAGTGTTCGCAAACTGGAAGGGCTTCCGCTCGAAGTCGTGACGCTGGCGGGAGAAATCCCCGAGCGGGTGCACGTCCGGATGAACGGCCTCGACATGGAAGCCGATCTTCTACGCGGACAGAAAACCGGGATCTATCTCGATCAGCGGGAAAACTACGTCGCCGCGGCCCGTTATCTTTCAGCTTTTCAGGGCACCGCGCGGGTTCTCGACTGTTTTACGTCCACAGGGGGATTCGCTTTACATTTGGCAAAGAAAGCCGGCTCCGTCGATGCTCTGGATTCATCGGCGCCGGCGCTCGCTACCGCCCAAAACAACGCGCGCGCCAATGGGATCACGAATGTGGATTTCCGGCAGGCGGACGTTTTCGAATTCCTTGCGGGCGTGTCGGCGAATGAGGGTCGCCGGTATTCGATGGTCGTACTGGACCCGCCGGCGTTTGCCAAATCCCGCAAATCGCTGGACGATGCGGCTCGGGGATACAAGGAGATCAATCTTCGAGCGCTGCGCCTGCTAGGTTCGGGTGGTGTGTTGGTGACGTGCTCCTGCTCGCACCACATGAGCGAGGCGATGTTGTTGGAAACAATCGCCGAAGCGGCCCTCGACGCCGGAAAAACGCTGCGGGTGCTCGAGCGCCGCACCCAGGCGCAGGATCACCCGATTCTTCTTACGGTACCCGAGACTCATTACTTGAAGTGCCTGATCCTACAGGTTGTATAGCTCCCCTATAGGCCTTTGCGGGTTGCGGATTCCGGTCGCTCTGCGGTATGGTGACAGGAGCAAGTTTTCCAGCCCCTTGCGGCTGATCTCGCACGCATATCCAACTGGAGGATTAGTTTTCAATGACTCTGTTGTCTGGTCTGCGCCGTAGCGCGCCAATTTGGTTCCTGCTGGCGCTCATCCTGGTCGGCGGCTCATCTCCTCTGTTTGCGCAGGGTGGCGAAGCGGAGTTGAAACTCCCCGATCTCGGACAGGCGATTTTTCTGGGCGGTATCGCTGGCCCCACTCTGTTGATGATCGGCCTGGGCATCAGTGTGCTGGGTTTCGTGTTTGGGCTGGTGATGTATTCGCACCTGAAGAATCTGCCGGTCCACAAATCGATGCTCGAAATTTCGGAGCTGATTTACGAAACTTGCAAGACGTACCTTCTCACACAGGGTAAGTTTCTGGCGATGCTGTGGGTCTTCATCGCCGTGATCATGGCGATCTACTTCGGCGTCCTGCAGGGAATGGAAATCCCGCGGGTGGTCATCATTCTCTTCTTCAGCGTCATCGGCATTCTGGGAAGCTACGGCGTGGCGTGGTTCGGCATTCGCGTGAATACCTTCGCCAACTCGCGGACGGCGTTCGCCAGCCTGAAGGGCAAACCATTTCCCTGTTATGCGATTCCTCTCAAGGCCGGCATGAGCATCGGCATGCTGCTGATCAGCGTCGAGCTGTTCATCATGCTATGCATTCTGCTGTTCATTCCGGGCGCTTACGCGGGACCCTGTTTTATCGGTTTCGCGATCGGTGAATCGCTCGGCGCGGCCGCGCTGCGCGTCGCGGGCGGCATCTTTACGAAGATTGCCGACATCGGCGCCGACCTGATGAAGATCGTATTCAAGATCAAGGAAGACGATGTGCGCAACCCCGGAGTCATCGCCGATTGCACGGGCGACAACGCGGGCGATTCGGTGGGACCTTCGGCCGATGGCTTCGAAACCTACGGCGTTACGGGCGTCGCGCTGATCACCTTCATTTTGCTCGCGGTCACCAACGACGTCACCAAGGTGGAATTGCTGGTGTGGATCTTCGTCATGCGCGTCATGATGATTATCTCTAGCGGCCTTTCTTACTTCATCAATGAAGCGGTCGCCAAGGCCCGGTACCAAAACGCCGACAAGATGAACTTCGAAGCACCGCTGACATCGCTGGTATGGCTGACCTCCTTTATTTCGATTGCGGCGACTTACGCAGTCTCGTACTTCATGATCCCGGATATCAACGGCGACAACTCGATGTGGTGGAAGCTTTCGACCATTATCACGTGCGGTACGCTGGCGGGCGCGGTGATTCCGGAGCTCGTCAAGGTGTTCACGTCGCTCGAATCCCGGCACGTTAAGGAAGTAGTAACGTCCTCGCGGGAAGGAGGCGCGTCCTTAAATATTCTCTCCGGTCTGGTGGCCGGTAATTTCAGCGCCTACTGGCTGGGAATGTCGATGATGGGTTTGATGGCCATGGCCTACGGCGTCAGCACTTCGATGCCGGCTGGCGTGTTTCTGCAGAACTCCGGCGCGGTATTCGCTTTCGGCCTGGTGGCATTCGGCTTCCTGGGCATGGGTCCGGTGACCATCGCGGTGGACTCCTACGGTCCCGTTACGGACAACGCGCAATCGGTTTACGAACTGAGCATGATCGAGGCGGTTCCTGACATCAAGGGCGAGCTCAAGAAGACCTACGGCTGGAACGTCGACTTCGAAAAGGCCAAGCACTACCTGGAAGAAAACGACGGCGCCGGCAACACTTTCAAGGCGACGGCCAAACCGGTGCTGATCGGTACCGCCGTGGTCGGCGCGACGACCATGATCTTCTCGATTATCGTGGCTCTCACCAATGGCCTGCAGACGGAGTTGATGTCGAACCTTTCCATCCTGCACCCGCCGTTCCTACTCGGGTTGATCACCGGCGGCGCGGTGATCTATTGGTTTACGGGCGCGTCCATCCAAGCCGTCACCACGGGCGCGTATCGCGCGGTGGAGTTCATTAAAGAGAACATCAACCTGGAGAGCGCCGCCGCGGCGTCGGTCAGCGATTCGAAGAAAGTCGTTGAGATTTGCACGCAGTATGCGCAAAAGGGCATGTTCAATATCTTCTTGACCGTGTTCTTCGCGACGCTCGCCTTCGCGTTCTTTGAGCCGTACTATTTCATCGGATATCTAATCTCGATCGCGCTGTTCGGCCTGTACCAGGCCATCTTCATGGCCAACGCCGGCGGCGCGTGGGATAACGCGAAAAAGATCGTGGAAGTGGAATTGAAGGCCAAGGGCACGCCGCTGCACGACGCCACTGTCGTCGGGGACACCGTCGGCGATCCGTTCAAAGACACGTCGTCGGTCGCTCTCAATCCGATCATCAAGTTCACGACGCTGTTCGGATTGCTGGCCGTTGAGTTGGCCGTTTCACTGACGAAAACCCAAGGCGGGAATATGACGACAGCTCTCGGAGCCGCGTTCCTGGCGGTCTCCGTCTTCTTCGTGTACCGGTCCTTCTACGGGATGCGGATCGAGACGAAGTAACGGCGGGCCGCAGCCGAATCCGTCGAGCGTTA
>CAWJHX010000010.1:0-208340 GCA_963842825.1 Terriglobia bacterium
GGGTTCATGGAGCCAAGCATCACGAAACTGGCTGGGAAGGACAACGTCATGACGCTGCGGGCGATGGTCACCGAACGATCCTCGAGCGGCTGGCGTAGTAGCTCCAGAACGTTGCGCTGGAATTCGGGCATTTCATCCAGGAAAAGCACGCCGTGATGCGCCAGACTCACTTCGCCGGGACGCGGTACGCCCACGCCTCCGCCCACCAGGCCCGCTTCCGAAACGGTGTGGTGAGGAGACCGGAATGGGCGCGTCGTCAGCAGGCCGATGCCTTTCGGAAGAGCCCCGGCGACGCTGTGGATCTGGGTGGTCTCGATGGCTTCCTCAAAGGTCAGCGGCGGCAGGATGCTGGGAAATCGTTTCGCCAGCATTGTCTTGCCGGACCCCGGCGGTCCGATCATCAGGACGTTATGGGCACCCGCCGCGGCCACCTCCAGAGCGCGTTTCGCCGTCGTTTGCCCGCGGACGTCCTTGAAATCCGGGAGGTAATCGGTGATAGACGAACTTCCGTTACCCGAATCCGGCGGAGCCGTCCGTGGCTGCGGACTGAATTTCCCTTGATCGCGCAGGAAATTCACGACCTCCGACAGATGCTGCAAAGCGTACACTTGCACCCCGCCGGCGATGGCCGCCTCGGCGCCGTTGTCGAAAGGAACGATGAGATTTTTGAGCCCCGATTTCTGGGCCGCGACTGCAATCGAAAGCGTCCCGCGCACCGGACGCAAGGAACCATCGAGCGACAATTCGCCCACGAAGAGATGGTCTTCGGGAAGCGTCACGGCGCCCATCGCACCCAGAATCCCGAGCGCCATCGGCAGATCGAAACCTGCGCCTTCCTTGCGCACATTGGCCGGCGCGAGATTGATGGTAACCGCCTTGCTGGGGTAGCCGAAACCTGAATTAATCAGGGCCGATTTGATGCGCTCGCGGCTTTCCCGAACCGCCGTATCCGGCATCCCCACCGTAATGAAATCCCGTTGGGAGCTGGGGTACATGTCCACCTCGACATCGATGAAATGCGCTTCAATGCCGTAGACGGCAGCAGATCGGGTCCTGGACAGAGCCATTAACCATTAGTGCCGCCACGCCCGGATTATTCGCAGGAATAGAAAGACCCCGCGTGGCGGGAAAGAAATCGCTTTAGTTGTTTAAGAACAGATCCCTCGCTGCGCTCGGGATGACCAGCGTGGGGAGGTGGATGATGACGCAATTCTGATGCGGGAAACTATGCGATCGCCCGGCCCACGCGATCCAGACGGTACTTCCGTCCCCGCCAGGTGATCGTGCTCCCGAAAAATCCGGCGATCCAGAACGCGAATCCGAAAATATCCTCGGCCGGCAGCAGCAGCCAATTGATCCGCGAACCCAGCACCACATGTGCGGTCACCCACGCGGACATAGCGCGTACGGCGAGGGCACTTACTACAACGGGCCACCATTCGAAGGGAGCGATCGCCCATAGAAGTAGAGCGAGCGGCACGGGATACGTGAAAATCTGGCCGATGTAGCCCGCGGGACGCGACCGTCGTCCGGTGCGGGCCCAGCGGATGCGATGCCTGAAATTTTGCGCCGTGTTATCGCTGCCGATGCGATGTTCGACAACGTAGGAAGAGAGAATCACCCGATGGCCTTCGGCGGCCATACGCCGCCCGAGCTCGAAATCTTCGGCCATATAGTCCTTCAAAGCTTCGATGCCGCCCGCTTCGTCGACGAACCTGCGCCGCGCGACGGTGGTCGGTCCCACGGCGAAGGCCATTCCTTCGAGCATGCGCGCGGTGAGCGCTCCCTGCCAGAAGGTGGTGTTCATGCCAACGGCTTCCATGCGCGACCAGTTGCTCGCTCCCGGGATCGCGCGATAGGGACAGGTGGCCAGTGCGACTTCTCCTTCGGCGAATTCGGCGGCTACGTGCCGCAGAAAATCGCCTGTGACCCGCACATCGCTATCGCTCATCACGACCAGATCGTGCCGCGCCTGGGCCATCATGCGCGCCAGGCTGTACACTTTGGCGTGCGGATAGGGCGGCTCGCCGGTCACAATCAGGCGCGAGGGGATGTTCGGATATTCCGCGCACAGCCGCCGGACCAACGTTACGCACGGATCGGATTCGTGACGGACGGCGAAAATCAACTCGAACAGGGGACGGGCCACGGTGCTGGCATCACCCTCGCCGTTCACGTCGCCATAATCTTGGGTGAAGTAGCCGCGCAGGTTTTCTTCGAGTCCCTGATCGAGCCCGGAGAGAGGTTTCAATATGCTGATCGGCTCGCGCGAGGCGGCGGTGGGCGGCGCGGCGGCGGCCAGATATCGGATGGCTGCGAGCACCGATAACAAAGAATAAACGAGTGACCCGGCGACCAACATCGCCAGCACCCAGATCAACGTCCCCATTTTTACTGATTAGTTTACAGCATCTGGAGCAGCTCGCCGCAACTCGGCCGCCTTGCCTGTGTCAGCGGAGGTGTCCCGAACAAAAAAGCGGGCACCTACGGAAGCGCGCACGTGAAATTCGAAGCCTCGTCGGTCGAGCCCGTTCCTTTATACTTCGCCTCCATCGGATAGGCGCAAAGTGGACGGGTGCGGTCCACTTGGCCGTTGGTCGCGTGGGCGGCGAGTATCTGATCGGGGGCCTTACTCTGCTCCACCCACTGTTCGAGGACCGACAGCACGTCGAAACGCGAAGTGCCGGGACCGCCCTGACAGTGCTGCATCCCGGGAACCATGAACAAACGGTAGAAGTCCTTGGTGTCGCGCAATGCGCCGGGCCGGACGCCGCCGACGGTGCGCACCACGCTCTCGTAGTAATTGACGCTGTTCATGGGCGGAATATCTGGATCGGACCAACCATGATATTGGATCAACTTTCCGCCGTGCCCGCGGAAAGGGCGCAGGTCGGGATCGATCGCATCAAAAATGCGGCCGACTTTGTCCTCCACATACTCCACATCGTTCTCCAGACCCGGGGGCGCGGTATAGCGGAAAGTGTGAAAATCCCAGTCCGGGTTTTCATAAACGATGTATTTCATGAACGGTAGCCCGAGCCCAGTGTGACCTCCGTCGCCGGACGCCTTACCGGTGACCCACTGCAGCCAGCCCGTCGGCCCCGCCTCGCCTCCGGGTTCGAGACCCGGATAGAGCAACTGCCCATCGGCATCGCGCGGACCGCTCCAGATCTTCTTGACGGCTTCGACCTGCGCGCCGGTCAGGCAATCGGAGCCTTCGCCGTTCTTGCACTGAATGGTGACCGGATCGAAGTGGCAGCGGCGGGGATCATTGAGTACGCCGTCGCGAATCCCGTCGATCGCATCGCAGGCCGCATTGACGGCGTCCGCGAGAACCTGTACCTTCGCGGGCGAGAGCCATCCGTCGCCTTCCAAGGCCTGCGTCACCCACATGTGGCTGCCGGTCTGATGGCGCGTCGTCCAGTTCGCCGGATCACCCGCGATGACTCCGTCGAAATCTTCCGGATATCGCTGGACTTCCGTCATCGCCTGCTTGCCGCCGTAGGAGCATCCATTGAAATAGGAGTGCGCGGGAGCGGCTCCGTAGTAGGACTGCACCAGCGCTTTGCTCGCCAGCGACATTTCGTGGATGCCGCGCTGGCCGTAGTTGATGATGCGATCCATGTGGCCGAGCGCCCAGGTCGCGTCTCCTCCGTTCGCGTTCACGTGGCCCGTGTTGGTGCTGGAGATTGCGTAGCCGCGTCTTAGCGGATCGACCATGGCATTAAATGGGAAAGTCCCGGCCAGGCCCCCATTACCGACGGCCTCGTACTTGCGGTTCCAGCGCTCCGGCAGCCAGATTTCGAAATCGAGCTCCGGCCGGACGACGGCAATCACGCGGCAGAAAGAGGGGACATTGAACACACCAACGCCGGGCGCTGCATCGGGCCGGGCGTTCGGCAGGCGGAAAGGGCCAGTGGGAACGACGGTTGCCGAGCGGACGGTGATCCTTGGCAGATTGAGCCGAACCAAATCTTCGCAGCGCGATGGTAGAGAGGCAGACGGCGGCTGAGCGGCCAACAGCGCGCCCGCGCATACAAAAAATGCGAACCAGAAACGCAAGGCTTTCACCTCCGCCGGGGATCTCGGGCGCTATCCTCGCACGGATTGCGATTTCTGTCAAACACGGCGGGAAAATTGCACCGAACCGAATCCCACGACGGAAGCTCATCACGGCACCCGGACAAGCTTGTCGCGACTCGGCGAGGTTTCGGTATGCGAGGCGGACTAAACGACGTCCACACCCATGGATCGAGCGGTGCCCTTCACCGAGTTCATGGCGGCTTCCACCGTGAAGCAGTTCAGGTCGGGCATCTTGATTTTGGCGATCTCTTCCACCTGCTTGATCGTGATCTTGCCGACGCGGTTCTTGTTAGGCTCCGCCGATCCCTTCGCCAGGCCGCAGGCCCGCTTGATCAGCACGGGAACCGGCGGCGTCTTGGTGATGAACGTGAACGAACGATCTGAAAAGATCGTAATCACTACAGGAATGATGAGCCCTTCCTGGTCCTTGGCCGACGTCTTGGCGTTGAACGCCTTGCAGAACTCCATGATGTTGACGCCCTGCGGACCGAGCGCCGTGCCGACCGGCGGCGCGGGAGTGGCCTTGCCGGCCGGGATCTGCAACTTTACTTGTCCGGTAACCTTTTTTGCCATTGCTGAATTCCTGTCTTAAGAGGTGCTAAATCCTGTTCAAACCTTCTCGACCTGCAAAAAGTCGAGTTCCACCGGCGTCGAGCGGCCGAAAATAGTCACCATCACGCGCAGCGTATTGCGCTCCGGATTGACCTCGTCCACTTTGCCCGAAAAACTATTGAACGGCCCGTCCACGATGCGCACCGTCTCGTTTTTCTCGAACGTCAGCTTCAGGCGCACACGCTTGCCCGAATCCTGCTGGCGGTACAGAACCGAGTTCACTTCGTCGGCCGAAAGCGGCACGGGCTTGTCGCCGCCGCCCACAAAGCCGGTGACCCGCGGCGTGGCTTTCACGGCGTGCCACAACTCGTCGTTCATTTCCATTTCCACAAGCACGTAGCCGGGATAGAGGAGCCGTTTGCTCGTGATCTTCTTGCCGGCACGCAGTTCCACGACTTCCTCGGTCGGAATCAGGATCTGCCCGATGCTGCCGGCGAATCCGAAAGCTTCCGCGCGGGTTCTCAAGGATTCGGCTACCTTGTTCTCAAATCCCGAGTAGGCGTGGATGATGTACCAATTCTTGGGCGCACCCGCGGGTTCTTCGGCGTGCTCCGCGTGTTCCTCGGTGTGCTTTTCAGCAGGATGTGATTCCGCGGAATCAGCGGCCGCTTTGGTCTCCGGCTGGCTCTCGCCGCCGGCACTTTCCTCGGGAAGTAAATCTTCTGGCATGGCCGTCACTTCTTGTCGTTACTTGATGTCGTTACTTGGTAAAGATGTCGAACAGTTTCTGAATTCCGCGGCCGACGAGCGTATCCACCACCGCGAAGTACGCCGCGAACGCAAACACCGCGAAGATCACTACTCCGGTAGTGGCGCGCACCTGCGGCCAGCTCGGCCACGTGACGCGCTTCATTTCGAGCTGTAAGTCCTCGAAATAATCTTTCATCCGCGCCGGCCAAGCGGCCGCGCCCTTTATGACGCTGGTATCTTCACTCATAAAACTGCGCTCATAAAATCAACTTTCTTTCAAATGCCGCTCGCGCCCTTGCCGTCCATCAACCATGATCCACCACGGCACACCCGCCCGCAAGGAAGATGGCAGGGGCAGAGGGATTCGAACCCCCAAAGGCGGTTTTGGAGACCGCTGGTTTACCGTTAGCCTATGCCCCTAATCGAGCGGCCAGCGGCTCGGGGCCAGTAGCCAGCCATCTCAGTGTAACCGAATTGGCCGGATCCCGGACGCCGGGCACCTGGCGCCTACTTAATTTCCTTATGCGGATGATGCTTGCGGCAGAACGGGCAGAACTTCTTCAGCTCGATCCGCTCCGTCGTGGTCTTCTTGTTCTTGGTACCCGTATAATTCTTCCGTTTGCACTCGGTGCATTGAAACGTAATGTTTTCGCGCGGCATAATTTCGCCTTCCTAGTTATGTCTTCTGTTCCTCGAACCGCGCACGACGCTTTCGCTGTGCGCTCGCCGTGCCAGCCCCCGGCCCCTGGCCGCCGGCCCCCTACTCGATAATCTCGGAAACCGTTCCGGCGCCGACGGTGCGTCCGCCCTCGCGGATCGCAAACCGCAAGCCTTTATCCATGGCGATCGGCGTAATCAGGTCGATGATCAGGCTCACGTTATCGCCCGGCATCACCATCTCCATGCCTTCGGGCAGCTCGGCTACTCCGGTCACGTCGGTGGTCCGGAAGTAGAACTGCGGCCGGTAGCCCTTGAAGAACGGCGTGTGACGCCCGCCCTCATCCTTGCTCAGCACGTACACTTCGCCCTTGAACTTCTTGTGCGGCTTGATCGAGCCCGGCTTGGCGATCACCTGCCCGCGCTCCACGTCGTTCTTTTCGATGCCGCGCAAAAGCAGGCCCACGTTGTCGCCCGCCTCGCCCGTGTCCAGCAGCTTCTTGAACATTTCGACGCCGGTCACCACCGTCTTGCGCGTGTCGCGGAACCCGACAATCTCCATTTCCTCGCCGACCTTGCAAACGCCCTGCTCGATACGGCCCGTCACCACCGTGCCGCGCCCCTGGATCGAGAAAATATCTTCGATCGGCATCAGGAACGGCTTGTCTTTTTCGCGCTTGGGCTGCGGAACGTACTTGTCCACGGCCTCCATCAGCTCATCGACCGTCTTTTCCCACTTCTCTTCGCCGTTCAACGCGCCCAATGCCGAAACCTTGATCACCGGCAGATCGTTGCCCGGGAATCCATAGGAGGTCAGCAGTTCGCGCACTTCCAGTTCCACCAGCTCGAGCAGCTCCGGATCGTCCACCATGTCGACCTTGTTCAGCGCCACCACAATGTACGGAACGCCCACCTGGCGGGCCAAGAGAATATGCTCGCGCGTTTGCGGCATGGGACCATCGGTAGCGGCTACCACCAGGATTGCCCCGTCCATCTGCGCCGCGCCCGTGATCATGTTCTTGATGTAGTCCGCGTGACCCGGGCAATCCACGTGCGCGTAGTGACGGTTCGCCGTCTCGTACTCCACGTGCGCCGCCGCGATCGTGATCCCGCGCGCTTTCTCTTCCGGCGCATTGTCGATCGAATCGAAACTCCGGAACTGCACCTTCGGATTGTGCTTCGCCAATGTCTTGGTGATCGCCGCCGTCAAAGTCGTCTTCCCGTGATCGATGTGCCCGATCGTTCCCACGTTTACGTGCGGCTTGCTGCGATCAAATTTTTCCTTCGCCATACAATTCCTTTCGAGCCGCGCTCTTTACGAATCGCTCCCGCCGCGTCACGGAAGAGCCAATCCGGATACTCCTCGGTTGTGACCAATTCCCACAGCTTGTAGGAACTCGTCCACCGCCCATTTCTTGTATTGTGCTCCGCCAGACGCTTCTCGACGTCCGCCGCAATTCCGATGTAAAACTTCCCGCTCGGAACACTTCAAAGCACGTACAGAAAGTACCTTAAAAAATCTGGAGCCGTTGACCGGGATTGAACCGGTGACCTCGTCCTTACCAAGGACGCGCTCTACCAGCTGAGCTACAACGGCCCTTAACACTCACCGCGCACGACGCATCCGCTGTGCGCTCATTGAAAAATCTCTGGTGGACAGGGGAGGATTCGAACCTCCGTAGCTCGCAAGGAGCGGCAGATTTACAGTCTGCTGCCATTAACCACTCGGCCACCTGTCCGCGCCGCCACAAAGTCCGTCCACAAGAAAGCATACCAGCGAGACCAACCAAGCCAGCGAAAGCAACCAGGGAAGGATAAGTCCGCGGCCGCCCGTCTCGCGCCGGGACCAAGGCGTAAGCATCAGTATAACATGACATCGAATCCGCCCAATCGCCGGATTGGCTCTCAAAACGCTTGATTCTTAAAAAGCGGCGCAACCCCTACCCTATTGCTGTCGTCCCATCATAAGAGTAGAATCGTCAGCAGGTGTATCTAGCTATGCGGCTCAAATTCTTCCTCGTTTTTGCGGCGATGTCCTGTCTCCTGGCGTTGCCTGCCTCGGCCCAGGACGGCGCGCCTGCTCCTAAGAAGGATGGCCAGGCTCCGACGGTCTCCAAGCCCATGACCGACAAGCAGCGCAAGAAGCAGCAGGAGAAGTTGCGCAAGGAACTGGAAACGCCCTTCAAAAAGTGGCTGGACGAGGATGTCGTCTACATTATTACGGACGAAGAGAAAAAGGCCTTTAAAGGGCTGCAGTCCGATGAAGAACGGGAACAGTTCATCGAGCAGTTCTGGCTCCGCCGCGATCCCAGTCCCGATACGGAAGAAAACGAATATCGGGAAGAGCACTATCGGCGCATCGCCTATGCCAACGATAATTTCGCTTCGGGAATTCCGGGCTGGAGAAGCGACCGGGGCATGATCTATATCAAGTACGGCGCCCCCGACGAGAGAGATCAGCATAACGGCGGAACCGAGGAACGGGACATTACCGAAGGTGGCGGTACCACTTCGATGTACCCCTATGAGAAATGGCGCTACCGTTACATCGATGGCATCGGCACCAACGTAGAGATGGAGTTCGTCGATACGACGATGACCGGTGAGTTTCATCTCACCACGGATCCTTCCGAAAAAGACGCCTTGCTGATGGTTCCCGGCGCGGGCCTCACGATGTGCGAACAGATGGGTCAATGCGATAAGACCCAGCGTTTCCAGCGCACCGACGGTACGCACCTGGGTACCGGAACCCAGCCCCTTCCGGAAAGCATGGACGAGTTTACGCGCATCGAACGCTTGGCCAAGCTTCAGGCTCCTCCGGCCGTAAAGTTTAAGGATCTGGAAGCGGCGGTCAATTCGGCCATCAAGTACAACCTTTTGCCCATGAAGGTGCGCGCGGATTTCATCCCGATCACCGGTTCCTCCGTGCTGACCAACGTGACCATTCAGTTCGAGCGCAAGGACCTGCAGTTCAAGCAGAAGGAAGGCGTCTCCACGGCGACGGTCAACCTCTATGGACGCATCACTTCCATGACGCGGCGGCCGGTCAACTGGTTTGAAGACACCGTGAGCGTCGACGTCCCGACCGATTTATTGCAGCAGGCGGTGCAGGGGCAGTCGATTTATCAAAAGGTGATTCCCCTGCAACCGGGCCGCTACCGCTTGAACATCGCCGCTAAGGACATTGTGGGCGGCAATACGACCAACTATGAGCTTGCTCTCGACGTGCCTCGGCTGGAGGATGACAAGCTCAGCCAGAGCTCTCTGATTCTGGCTGACTTGATCGAAAAGGTGCCCACTCGCAGCATCGGGACAGGCCAGTTCGTCATCGGGACATCCAAAGTGAGGCCGCGCGTCGGCGATACGTTCAGCCATACCGAAAAGCTCGGCATTTACCTGCAGCTCTATAATTTCGAAGCGGACGAAAAGACCCACAAGCCCGATGGGACGATCGAATACGAGATCGTCAGGAACGGCTCGAATGAAAAGGTGTTCGAGTATAGCGAAGACATCAGCGCCAGTCCCGGGGCCGCGGCTCAGATCATCGTCGAGAAACTGCTGCCGCTACAGACGCTGGCGCCCGGGCAGTATACATTGAAGATGACGGTGGTGGACAAAAAGCGCAACCAGACGCTGACGCCGTCCGCGACGTTTACGGTAACATAGCTAAGGTTAGACCGGCCTCGCCGCCGGTCAGGTTGGCGACCGGCTTAGGAGCCGGACTGAGCACATGCACCTGCGGACGCCCCCGCTGCGGACAACGCGGACGACCACGCGCACGACGACGTGGATCAGAGCAGGATTCATCGGGGTATTGCTGTCTCTTGCGGGCACCGCATCCGCCGCCTCACCGGATTCCTTCTCCGGCCAGATCCTGGGCAACGTCCACAACGCCACCGGCGTCGCGCAGATGGGCGCGACGGTTTACCTTTATAATCGCTACGATCAACTGGTCCGCCACGCCCTCACCAACGAGCAGGGACGCTTTGGATTCGACGCCCTGGTGCCCGATATTTACTCGCTGCGCGTCCTTCTCGCGAGTTTTGCCCCCGCCGAGCGCCGCAATATCTCCGTCCTGCCGAACTCGGAAAACCGCCTGGAAATCAGCCTGGCAACGGTGCTCAGCACGGTCACGTTTGCACCCCCCGGCCAGGCGCGCGGAACGCTCATGAGCGACGACTGGAAATGGGTGCTGCGCACGTCGCAGGCGACGCGGCCCGTGCTGCGTTTCTTGCCAGACGCGATTTCCACGACGCGCACCATCGCGTCCACGTTCTCCAATACCACGGGGATCGTAAAACTTTCCGCCGGCGACGGCCAATCTTTCCTGCAGGGGGCGGCAGAGGATTTGGGGACCGCGTTTGCCCTGGCGACGTCGCTCGCCGGATCGGGCCGCATGCAGCTCAGCGGTAATGTGGGTTACTCCGGAAACAATTTCGCTACGCCGGGCGCGGGATTCCGGACGAGCTATTCGAAGACTTCCGTCGACGGATCGAACCCGGAGGTGGTGGTGACGCTGCACCAGTTGTACATGGCCCCTCGTATCGTCTCCGGCGTCGCGGTAGGCAGCGACGGGGCGCCGCCCCTCCGTACCATGTCGACGGCGTTTCTCGATTCCATCGAGGTTGCCGACGGCATTCGTTTGGATTATGGATTCGATTACGAATCCGTTTCTTACCTGGACCACTTGAACTACGGGAGCCCGTTCGCGCGGATGACTTTCGGCGGCGGTCCGCGGGGCCGGATCCGAGTCGCTTACAGTTCGGGCGCCCCTCCGGCGGAGTTACTGACGCGCGACGGAGAAAAGGCCGGGGCGCTCGATCAGGACTTGGCGGCGCTCGCGTTAGTGCCGCGCGTTTCGCTCTCCAACGACCACGCCGTCGTCGAACGCACCCAGAATTTTGAAATCGGTTACGAGCGCGTGGAGAGCACCCGCACGTGGACCGTGGGCGCCTATTACGAATCCGTATCCAACGCCGCCTTCATGCTCTCGTCGCCCGGGACCGGCGTGCCGGCGGGCGACCTGATGCCGGATTTGAATTCCAACAGCAGCATTCTGAACGTCGGCTCCTTCCAACGCGCGGGAATTGATGCTGGTCTGAAGCAAATGTTGGGCGATCACCTGGAACTGGCGGCGGCCGTCGGGCGCACCGGGGCGCTGATGGCGTCCGGATCGGCGGACCAGACGAGCGGCTCCGGCGGCATGCTGGCCGGGCTCGCGCAGAGAGAAGTCGCGTGGGCAACCCTGCGCGCCTCCGTTACCGTTCCCGGGACGGGTACGCACTTTACGGCCGATTATGGATGGACCGACCCGCGCGCGCTGCTTCCGGATCATCTGTTCGTCACGCAGAGCGTGAATCAGGATATCGGCGCGAATGTGTACATCCGGCAGCCCCTGCCCTGGAATCTGCCGTGGCGCATGGAGCTCACCGCGGAGCTGCGCAATATGCTCGCGCAAGGTTACCTGCCGCTCGGGACAGCGATGCCTCGCAGTGTACTGACCGCTTCGCCGAGAGCCCTACGCGGCGGCCTGAACTTCATTTTCTGAACCAGCCTCGTGGCGCAGCTCGTTCGCTATCGTTGGCTGGGTAATCGGAGAATATTCCGTCTGTCACCAATTTCTTCACCAATTTCTACCTTCGCTCGCGATCCTATCCAGCGCCTTCTGCGCTACGTTTCGCATCCCAGATACGCCGCTAGAGCTAACGTCAGGATCGTGTTGGGCCACGTTTTGCAGAATGGCGACGAATTCTGGCAATTCGGGCCCGAACTGCTTCTCGCGGCTTAAGCTCTCTATGCTACGGACAGCGATGTATCGTACAGCAGGGTTGGAGTCGGCAATCCCTGTACGAATCACTGCCATCACTTGGGCGCGGGAGGCAGCGTCGTTCTCAGCCTTCAGAATCGTTACAGCAACGATGATCGCGCTTTCTCGAACGTCAGGATCTGAGTTATTTAGCTCCCTCAGCACGGGGCCGAACGCTTTATCGCCGAACTGGAGCAGTCCATCCGTTGCAATGGTTCCTGAGGAGATGGCGCCAACCAGGGCTGGGATTGACCTCTCATCATGTAGACCTGAGACAATCTGAATCGTCAGTGCATAGTGTTCAGTGTCATTTTCGGTATATGTTCCGTGTGCGGTCTTGGGGTTCATGAAATCATCATTGTCAGCCTGAAGCAAATTAATGAGCCCCATTTTTACCCGATCCGCTTGCTGAGGACGGAGCGCGAAAAACCGCGCCAGCACAGCCCAAAAAAGAGTTATCGCCTCCTTTCTGCCCTTCCGAGACTTCCGCCGCCAGTTCCGAGAGCGCAGCCTCGCGGGTCGCCAAGTCTTTGCCCGCCATCCGCGCAATCGTTGCCGTGATGCGGCTGTCAATCGATCCTTGCGTCTGGGCATCGCAGACAGCCGACGCCGTGACGATAGCGATACATAGCGCTGAACCCAATCTCATAAACGACCTCCTTTACTATCGGTCGAGTCGGGGAAATCGGGGAGATCGGGGGGAGATCGGTGTCAGACGGAGCTGTCCCCGAATTTTCCGCCGAGCCGCATCGTCGCGATTTTAGGCGATTCCCGTTTCTTGCCACCTAGCGCGGCGCTGGCTGCGTCGTTCGAGTTTTCCGCACCTTGCCTATCAACCGATGCCCTCCGGCTCTTCGAATTTGGCGAAATTTAGACGAACGCCGGTGATGTGAAGAGGCTTGGCGAAAAACGCGCCTCACGTTCCGCACATCGAGATTTTAGCCCGTCGGACAGAGGCCGGATGAGACGTTTTTCGATTCTCAGTGGCTCACTTGTAGACGTCTTTGCGGTTGCGGACGCGGAGGACATCAATCCAATCGCCGTGGTCGTGAAAGCGGACCCGCCAGTCTCCCACGCGAAGACGGAATTCGGGCGGATGGATGGCGCGAAGTCCCCTGAACGTTACCGGCGCCCGTAGCGGCGAAACGATTGATTGCTCCGATTATGCGCAGAGCAACGATACGGTCCAGTGCTGCTAGACCCTTTTCATAGTATTCATAGACCATAGCCGCAGTGACGGAAGCAGGACTGGACGTTGCGAGGAGTGACTGCAGCGAGGGCCTCGGAGAGGCGATATTCCAAGCTGGACAGAGAGCGGGCCTTGGCAGCACGGAGGAGTTGTTTGACCTTGGACCAACACTTCTCGATGGGGTTGAAGTCCGGAGAGTACGGCGGCAGATAGCGCAGTCGGGCTCCGGTGTTCTCGATCAGCTCGCGCACGCCAGCGACCTTGTGAGCGGCTAAATTATCCATGACCACGATGTCGCCCGGTTGCAGTTGCGGGCACAACACCTGCTCCACGTAGGCCAGGAAAATCTCTCCATCGGTGGCAGCTTCGATGGTCATGGTCGCCACCCATCCCGATAGGCGAATCGCGCCCAGCACGGTCAGCGTTCGCCAGTGTCCTCCCGGTGTGCCTTCGCGAACGCGTTCGCCGCCGGGGCCGCGTCCGTAGCGGCGCGTCATCTCCGTGGTCACGCCACTCTGGTCCAGGAAAATCAGCCTCGCCGGATCGAGCTGGTTCGTTTCCTCGCGCCAGAGGCTGCGTTGTAGCTGGCCGGCGACGGTATCTTGCTCGGCGGCGTGGAGTGACTTTTTTTGAGCCGCAATCCCATGTCACGAAGGGCCATCCACAGCCGGCCCACGCTGACTTTCAGCTTCCTCTGCTTCCACAGCCGATCCTGCAGCTCCGCTAAGGTTAGGTCCGGCTGCTTGCCAATCCAGTTCCGCAGATCCTCTTGTACTTCAGCGGTCATTTTGCTGGCGGGCCCGCGCCGCCCGCCGGGCGGCCGCTCCATTTTCCCGGTCGAGCGCAGTGTCGCCGAAATTTTCTTGGCCCACGCCAGGCTCACATCGAAGCGTTGGGCCAGTTGCGACAGGCTCCCCGCTCCACGCTGATGCGCTTTCAACAGCTTCCGCCGTAGGTCGTCTGAATATGGACTTGCCATCTTCCGTCGCCGAAAGATTGCCAGAGCTGTCTATATTATCTATGAAAACGGTCTAGGTCCGCTTGGGCCTGCGCGGTAAGAACAACGCGCTTGGTCACGAAGGTTCCTGGTAGTTTTTGACTTCCTCCATGGTGAAACCGAGTTCTGCGACCACCTGCTCAAACGGAATCGCCGGGTTGTGCTTGAGCCACTCGCGGGCTTCCGCAACGGCGCGCTCTTCTTCCTCGGTGACAGGTTCATCGTCGATAGGCGCGTTTCGCAAGGCAGCGGCTACGGGATCGACGAGGGTTTCCAGTAGGCCGACCAACGCGGAGACCTGGGTCTCGGGCAAAAGGTCGATTAACTGGTGTGCGTGTTGGCGAGTATCATCCATTACTTGTTGGCCTTCATGCTCAGTATGCCACCGATCCAGTCACGTCGGCTGCTGTTGAGTCATACAATGTAACGTTCCCAATCCCAGGACCAAGTCCCGGCAATAGATGCCGATGACTTCACGATCGGGGAATAAGCGCGCCAAAGTGTTCAACGCCACGCGATCTTGCGGGTCACCGAACACGGGCGCCAGAACCATGCGGTTGGCGATGTAAAAATTGGCGTAGCTCGCCGGTAGCAGTTGACCCGCGAAATACACCTGCTCGGGGCACGGCAAGGTGACCACCTTAAGATCTCCCCGCGCGCGAAGCCGGCCAAGATTTTCTTTCAGCGGCTCGTGATTCGGGCTCGATTTATCCGGCTCCACGACCGCGACCACCCTGTCGCGTGACGCAAATCTTGCGATGTCGTCAACGTGCCCGTGCGTGTCGTCACCGTCGATGCCGCGCCCTAGCCAGATGACTTCAGTCGCGCCCAGATAATCCGCCAGCGCCTTCTCGATCTCTCGGCGCGATAGCCCCGGATTACGAGCCTGAACGTCCGAAAGCAGGCATTCCTCGGTGGTCAGCAGCTTTCCCGCCCCGTTGACGTCGATGCTGCCGCCTTCGAGTACCAGCCCCGGCTCGAAACGCGTCATATTTAAATCTGCCGCAATCGCTTGCGGCACTGCGGCGTCGAGTTGGTAATTGTCGTACTTCGCCCAGCCGTTGAACTCCCAATCCGTGATCGCGATTTCGCCGGATTTATCCTTCACGAAGATCGGGCAGAAGTCGCGCGTCCAACTGCGATTGGTCGGCTGATGAAAAAAATCGACGGCGGCCATATCCGCATGCGTCTTCTTCAAAACGCGGCGCACGGCTTGTTCGCCGTCAGGACCATCGACCAGAATCCGCACGCGTTCTGCGCGCGTCAGATGACGAACGATTTCGCCGTAGATCCACGGAATCGGCGCGAACTTCCCCGGCCAGTCGGATTTTTCATGCGGCCATGCTAGCCACGTGGCCTCGTGCGGCTCCCATTCGGCGGGCATGCGAAATCCCAACTGGCGCGGCGTGCGGACCGCGCTCGCGCGTGGCCGAACTATTGATCGCGCCATCGGTTCAGAATCGGGCCGTAGGCATCGATGCGGCGGTCGCGCAGAAAGGGCCAGTGCCGGCGGGTTTCGTCGACGCGCGCAGGATCGCATTCGGCGACGAGAATCTCTTCCTTATCGGTCGACGCCTGCGCGATCACCTGTCCGAAAGGGTCGCAGATAAAGGACGATCCCCAGAACTCCAGACCGGTGTCGTCCGGCCTCGTTTGGGGCGGCCCTTCGAATCCGACGCGATTCGCCGCGGCGACGTACACTCCGTTGGCGATGGCATGGCTGCGCTGGATGGTCTTCCAGGCATCGAGCTGCGCGGCTCCGAATTCGGCCTTCTCTCCGGGATGCCAGCCGATCGCCGTGGGATAGAACAAGACGTTTGCGCCGGCAAGCGCCGTCAGGCGGGCGGCTTCCGGATACCACTGATCCCAGCAAACCAGCACGCCGATGCGTCCGAACGGGGTGTCAAAGTTGAGAAAGCCTAGGTCCCCCGGCGTGAAATAGAACTTTTCATAGTAAAGCGGATCATCCGGGATGTGCATCTTGCGATACACGCCCAGAATCTCGCCGCCGGTGCCGATGATGGCCGCCGTGTTGTGATAAAGGCCCGCCGCGCGGCGCTCGAACAGCGAGGCCACGATCACGATTCCCAATTCGCGGGCAAGCCCGCCGAGACACTTCGTTGTCGGACCCGGTATAGGCTCAGCGAGCGCGAACATGTCATGATCTTCCGCGCGGCAGAAGTAGCGCGATCGAAACAGCTCCTGCGTGCAAACGATTTGCGCACCCTGCGCGGCTGCTTCGCGAATCCGCCATTCGGTTTTCGCCAGGTTTTCGTTGGGGTCGTACGCGCAACTCGTCTGCACCAGGCCGATCCGGAATTTCGACGCGTGCGGCATAAGCTTTCATTGTCCCCGATCCGCTCTAGTGAGTCCATTGTTTGCGCCATGAAATCGGGCGTCTGATGCAACTAGACGCGGGTAACTGCCGGTTCACAATGGAAGATGCAAATCGCCACCGTTTGCTGCATGATAGATGCAGATGGATCTAACGGGCAGCGACAATTTCTTCAGGCCGCACCCAAACTTCGACGACGGCATCAATCGGGCGATTTGCCAATCCGAGATCGAGGGCGGCGTGAACGTGAATGAGCTCGCCACGGGCGCGCTTCTCGCCGTCGAAACTCAGTATCACACCTACCATGTGGAATACGAAGGCGATGGCGAGATGACCATCTCCGGACATCCGAAATTCTGCCCTGATCCCGTGCGCGTCCATCTGGCCGGTTCCACGTGGGGCACGCCGATGATCAAGCTCCGTTTCATTGGGCGCGGAATGAAGATGGAATTTGTCCATCCTACGCTGGGAGTGATCCAGACTTCCAGAGTCCGCGATGTGCGCCCGATCCTGCCGCCGGAATTTGACGGCGACACGACGGGCTGGAACGCCGCGTAGTCGGTATTTCTCACACACTGCGTGCGCCACGTCGCCTCCGGAACCCTCAGGAGGTTCAGTGCGTCATCGCGTACACGACGCTATTCACGGTGATGCGGATCGCCAGGTCGCTCATATGTTCCGGATAGTAGGGCGAGTCGGCGAACTCCCAGGCGTCGCCCATGTCGGAATTGAACGAAATTCCCACCATCACGCGGCCGCGATCGTCGTAGATGGCACGCCAATGAGCACCCTTGCCTCCAGAACGGCAGAACTTGCACCCGTCCCTCAAGTGATCCGCGCCGACCACCTGCGGCCGGTCGTCGACATCGAAAACCGTATGAAAGTATGGATCGTCGTTCTGCATTTCCAGGATGGGACGATCCGGAAACGCGAAACGGATGCGGCGCTCGAACTCGGCCCATTCCTCGTTGCCATGGAAATCGTCCGCCATAAAAAAACCGCCGCGCAGAAGGAACTCTCGGAGCTTGGCGCCTTCCTTCTCAGTCATGCCCCATTCGCCCACCTGCACGGCATAGATCCATGGCCAGTTGAAGACGTCATCGTCGTCCAGGCTGGTCACTTGTTCTACCGACCTCGTATCCACGCGCGAAAGCCGTCGAATGGCGCGCGCGAAGTGCCGGTCGGCGCGCGGATAATCCTGGGTCCACAGCGAGGCGCCGAGCCGATAATCGCCTGTGTAGCGTCCGGTGCTGCTGTATCCATCAAGCGGCCCCGGCGGATACATGATGCGCGCAAAAGCCCACTCGCCGGGGACTTTGTAATCGGGGGGCGTCGGGAAATTGTTGTATTCCACGGCGGGATATTCGCGCCACGGCTTCTGAAACGCATAGAGCGTTCCGAAAAACAACAGCACACTTCCGAGCGCAGCCAGAATCCCGCGGAGATTCACCGTTCGGCCTCTCTGTCACCGAGAATAACACCTCGCGACACACCCCGAATAATACCTCGCGACACGAAGAATAATACCTTGCAGCCGACGTTTTTCGCCCGGCGCGCGCGATGAAATGAGGGGCGTCTTATCTGCTCGCTGACATCGAAAATTATCCGGGCTACGATGAAATCATGCAGGCTGAAACGGTCAAGAAGCTCGCTCACGAATGCGGCTTCGAGCTGGCCGGGATTGCCGCGGCGGAGCCGATCCCTGCCGATTTTGCGCGCTATGAATCCTGGATCCGCGCGGGGATGGCGGGCAAGATGGGCTATCTGACGGATCGGCGCGCCGAAGTACGCCGCGACCCTCGGAATCTGCTGGCTGGGGCACGGTCGGTCATCTGCGTGGGAAAACTCTATAACAGCCGCCCTCTGGGCGGCAACGTGCCGCCGGCCGCTGAGGGCCGAGGCGTCATTTCGCGCTACGCCCGCGGCCGGGACTATCACGATTTCATGCGCACCGCGCTCGAAGAATTGGCGCATAAGCTTCTGGCGATCGAGGCGTTCGAATGGAAAGTCTGTGTGGATACCGCACCGATCCTGGAGCGCAGTTACGCACGGCAAGCCGGGCTCGGATGGATCGGGCGGAATCAATGCCTGATCAACGAGCCGCTCGGTTCCTGGTTTCTTCTCGGCGAACTATTGACGTCGCTCGCCATCGAACCGGATTCGCCGCCGCCGGACCGCTGCGGGACGTGCATGCAGTGCATTGAGGCGTGCCCTACGCAAGCGCTCGTTCCGATTTCGAATAACGATGAAGATGGGGCAGGAGAATGGCGACTCGACGCGCGCCTCTGCGTTTCGTATTTGAATATCGAACTGAAGGGGCCGATTCCCGAGGAGCATCGGCAGTCCATGGGCGCGAACATTTTCGGCTGCGATATCTGCCAGGAAGTCTGTCCCTGGAACAGCCACGCGCCGGAAACCGCCGATCCTGTATTTGTTGACCAAGCGTTCGATCCCTCTCCGCCGCTTGAATCTTTGGCATATCTGACGGAAGAGGAGTTTCGCGCCGGCTACCGCAATACGCCCGTAACACGTCCGAAGTACGATGGTTTTTTGAGGAATGTCACGGTCGCCATGGGGGCTTCGGGACAGGAGCGGTTTCGCGAGCCGCTCGAGCATCTGGCGCAGAGTGCGAACCCCGTGGTCGCCGAACACGCGCGGTGGGCCTTGGAACGCGTGAATGGGGAACGCGTAAACCTGGAATACCTAAATGTGGAGCGGTAAACGCATGCGGCGAAACGTTGCTTCCCTAAATTCGGCACTTCTTCCCGCGACTTACTTGATCTGCTTTATCATCTCGCCCGCAATCGCAACGGCGCAGGACGCGTCCGTCGACGCCGGTTTTCAACACTTTTATAATCTGGAATACGACGAAGCGCTGGCGATCTTCCGCGCGAACGCGGCGAAGAATCCGAATTCGCCTGAGGCTCTCAACCACGTCGCGCAAACGATTCTCTATCGCGAGATGTTTCGCACGGGGACTCTCGAAACGCAGATGGTGACCGGGAACAATCCGTTTCTGCGGCGCGCGGAAATGAAGATCAGCGCCGCCGACGAGAAGGAGTTTCTGGATTCCCTGAGCCGGGCGATTTCGCTCTCCGAATCCCGTCTGCAGCAGAACCCCAACGACGTAACCGCCCTTTACGCACAAGGGGTGAGTTACGGACTGCGGTCCAACTATCATTTCCTGGTCCACAAGGCCTGGATCGACGCGCTGCGCGATGCGACCACCGCGCGCAGGGCTCACAATCGCGTCACCGAGCTGGACCCTTCCCAGGTCGACGCCCGCCTGATGCAAGGCGTCTACGACTATGTGATCGGCAGCCTTTCGCCCCTGTGGAGAACGCTGGGATTCCTGGCCGGATATGTCGGCGATCGCAGCCGCGGCATCGAGACCTTGCGGACCGTGGCGGAGAAAGGCAACGCGAATCGCATTGATGCCGCCGTGATTCTGTGCGCAATCCTGCGGCGCGAACATCGTCCGCAGGAAACCGTGCCCTACATTCTTGACCTGATTGGAAAGTATCCGCGCAATTATCTGCTGCAACTGGAGCTCGTGCAGATGTATGGCGAGTTCGGGCAGAAGGACAAGGCGCTCGAGGTCATTTCGAAAGTGGACCAACTGAAGAAAGAGCGCGCGAGCGGCTACGACCGCGTGCCCGAAGAGACCATCCTCTATACGCGCGGAAATCTTCTGTTCTGGTACAACGATCTCGACCGCGCGCTCGCCGACATCAGTGCGGTCACCAAAAGAGCCAATGCGATCGATCTGAACACGGGCGTCTATGCGTGGCTGCGACTCGGCCAGATTTACGATCTGAAGGGCAATCGGAAGGAAGCGGTGCGCGCCTATAACCAGACGATGGTGTTCGCGCCGGGTTCGGATGCGGCCAACGAAGCGCAGAGCTACGCGCTGAACCGGTACAAGCGGCAAACCGACAGAAGCCAGTAGACGGCGTAACAAAACTGAGAGTCTCGCCCCACGGGGCGAGCCATGATCCCGACCACGATAGAATCGGTGTAGGTGGAACGATTCCTCGTCCAAAATTTCGGGTGTCGCGCATCGCAGGCCGACGGCGCCGCGATCGAGGCGGGGCTTTCGGCACAGGGCTTTTCCGCCGCCGGCGAACTGGGCTCCGCGGATTTCGTGGTCCTGAATACCTGTACGGTCACCGCGACGGCCGACGATGAAGTTCGCCAGACGGTGCGCCGCATTCATCGCGAGCATCCCGAGGCTCGCATCCTGGTGACCGGTTGCTACGCGCAGCGCGCGCCGGAGGAGATCGCGAAACTCGCCGGCGTTACACTGGTGGTCGGCAATTCGCACAAGGGCGATATCCCGCAGCTGGTGGCGAACGGATTTCGCAAGGCAGGCGAAGACGGGTTTCCTTATCACGGGCAAATTGAAGTCGGCGATGTCTCTATGAACGATATCGCCGTCGGCGATATATTTGCCCAGACGGATTTTCTTTCGGCCCCCGTCGCCGATGCGGCGGGAGATCGCACGCGCCCGAATCTGAAAATTCAGGACGGCTGCAACAATCGCTGTTCGTTCTGCGTTATTCCTTACGTGCGGGGACGGAGCCGCAGCGCGCCCGCCGATCGGGTGGTGGAACAAGTTCGCGAACTCGCGAGGAAGTATCGGGAAGTGGTCCTGAGCGGAATCAACCTGGGGCGCTGGGGCCGCGATCTAGCGGCGCAACGCGCAGCGTCTGAAAGTGTCGCTGGTGATCCGAAGAGCAAATCCCGGCTGGCGGACCTGGTCCGGCGGTTGCTCGCGGAGACGGATATCGAGCGCCTGCGATTAAGCTCGGTCGAGCCCATGGATTTCTCCGACGATCTGCTGGAGCTGATGGCGGGATCGCCGCGCATCGCGAAACATGTTCATGCGCCGCTGCAATCGGGATCGGACACGGTGCTGCGCCGCATGCATCGCAAATACCGGCCCAGGCATTACGCGGATCGGATCGCACGAGCGCGAGCGTTAATGCCCGATTGCGCGGTCGGCGCCGACGTGATGACGGGATTCCCGGGCGAGACGGACGCGGAGTTTGACGAGAGTTGCACGTTCATCGAGAGCCTGCCCTTCACCTACCTGCACGTCTTCACTTATTCGGAACGGCCGGAAACACCGGCTGCGGAATCGGCCTCGCAGGTTCCGGTAAGAGTTCGGCGCGACCGGACGCAGGCGCTGCGCGCATTGGGGGCACGCAAGAATCTGGAGTTTCGCCGCTCCATGGTCGGGAGGACACTCTCGGTCGTCACGCTCGAAAGCGTAACGCATAACAAGGTCGCGCTCGATAACGGCACCGCACTGAGCGGAAACTATCTCAAAGTGGCGTTGGCGAAACCTCGCGAAGCCAACCGGATCGAGGAGATCCGCATCGGCGGGCTCACCTCGGACGGCGTTTGCGAAATGGGCGCGCTGCCGGTCATCTCCTAAGAATCTTCGGATTGAGAACTTTCGGCGCACGGCGTTACTAACCACTAGAGAGACGCGCGCTATGTACAAGACCGAGCAGGATCATCTCCGCCACTGGTCAGCGCGCCAGATCGACTGGAAATCGGGTTATCTGGACACCTGGGAGCATCCGCATCGGCAAATGATCGTGGATGCTCTCCATAGATTCGAATTTGACAGCGTCCTTGAAGTAGGCTGTGCCTCGGGTCCGAACTTGTTTCGGATCCATAAGCAATTTCCCGAAGTGCGGCTCAGCGGCGCGGATGTGAACGAGCAGGCGATCGAAGTCGCGCGTCGCTTCCTGACCGGTGATCTGCGCATCGGCACTTTGACAGTGGCGGATTTTCCGGATCAATGTGCCGATGTTGTGCTCACGGACATGGTGCTGATCTACGTGGCCCAAATGGAAGAGATGCTCTCGTACATTCGGCGTCTGGCACGCAAGGGCGTGGCGCTATGTGAGTTCCATAGCGAGCGGAGATGGGAGCGCGCGGCGCTCAAAATGGCGACTGGTTACCGCGCTTATGATTATCGGGCGCTGCTGCGCGCGCACGGATTCCGCGATGTCCTTGTTTCGAAGATCCCGAGCGATTTATGGCCGGCCGGAAGACTGCAACGGCGATTCGGGTATTTGATTACGGCGAGCGTCTAACCCCGTCTCACAAACCGGCGCCGACGTGGCGCGGGCCGCCAGGCATCTCGACTTTGCCCTTGGCCGAAACGAACGTCGGCACGATTGCCGACGCTGCAAGCTGGGCAGCTTGGCCACCATGGCACTACATCTCTCTCCGGTTTTCCAGCGATTTCGAAATCGTCACTTCGTCGGAAAATTCGAGATCGCTGCCCACCGGAATGCCCATGGCGATGCGCGTCACCTTCAGCCCGAGCGGCTTTAGCAAACGCGATAGGTAGACCGCCGTCGCCTCGCCTTCCACCGTGGGATTCGTAGCGAGAATGATTTCGCTGGTCTCGCCGCGCGCGATGCGATCGAGCAGACCCTTGATCCGAAGCTGCTCGGGACCAATCCCGCGCAGCGGGGAAATCGATCCATTGAGCACGTGGTACAGACCGTGAAACGTGCGCGTGGTTTCGATGGGAAGAATATTGTGGGATTCCTCGACCACGCAGATCTGCGTCCGGTCGCGATGAGGGTCGCGGCAATAAGGACACAGTTCGGCATCGCTGATGTTGTTGCACTCGGCGCACAGGCCGAGATTGTCCTTCACTTCGAGCAGCGCTTCGGCCAGACGTGAGGCATCTTCGCGCGGGGAACGGAGCACATGAAAAGCGAGGCGCTGCGCAGATTTCTGCCCGACGCCGGGCAGGCGGCGGAATTCGTCAATCAAGCGTTGGAGGGGAGCTGCAAAGTCCATTTATTGAATCGCGTGCTGCTTATGGAATCGCACACAACGTTCCGCACGGCCGGACCGCGGGGGGATTAAGACATTTTCTGCGTTCTTGCGGGGCAGCCCTTTCGGGCTGCAGCCGGCTTTCTGGCCGGCCAATCTTACGCCAGGCGGAAGCCCTGCGCCACCATCACACCTTACAAATATCATGAAAATGTTCTAGAACAAACCGGGAGGCAGGCCCAAGCCGCCCAGCATGCCGGCCATCTTCGATTTGGTCTCGTCGTCGACGCGTTTCGTGGCCTCGTTACAGGCTGCCAGGACGAGATCCTGCAGCATTTCGACGTCGCCGGCGACCTCGGGGTCGATCTTCACGCCGGTAATATTCTTGTGGCCGTCCATCTTGACGGTGACCATGCCGCCGCCCGCGGAGCCTTCGACGCGGATCAGCGCGATCTCCTCCTGCATCTTCTGCTGCATCTTCTGCGCCTGCGCCATCATGTTCTGCATGTTTCCGGGCATCTTCATACGTAAACCTATTGTCACACCGGCGGAGGTTGGCGAGAAGGGCGCGTCCGCCAGGGCCTCCGTTTGTCGAGCTGAAGGGGCGAAAGGTGTGTAGAATGGGGCAAACCGATGCGTTGGATTTTCTATGGCCGGAGAGTCGAGTGGCTTGTTGCGCTGATGTTGCTCGCTACATTCGCGTTTCTGGGAAAAGATGTTTTAGCGGAGGAGCCCGCCGCAAGACCATTTCTGTTCGGGCTAGTTGCCATTGTTTCGGTTTTCTTCTATTTGCTCGCCTACATCTTTATGCGGGCGCAGCGAAAGAGAGCCCGGGCCGCTATCGCCAACGTCGGTACGGTACCGCCCTCCCCCGGAGGGATTGTCCCATCCCGCTCGCGCATCTATGGCGTATTGATATTGGTGACATTGATCTCAATTTCTTTCCAGCTGACCACAAGCTCTATTCGGCGGCTTTTTGACGATTCCGTCGGCGCCCTTGTCGGATGGAATCTTGCGTTACTGGGCAGTGTGATCGTACTGATCGAAGCTGAGAGGTGGTCCAAATCGAGAAGATGAGTACAAGCATTTCGCGCGCTTGACCCCGGCTTACGCCGTTCTTCGGACTCTACGAGCGGTCCTTCAGGTTGCGAACGGTCCGGACTTGGCTATCGGGGAACATCTCCCGAAAACGCTGGACCTCGGGATTCTCCAAAGCGCGGCTAGTCACCTCGTCATCTGGAAGCGCCGCCGCTGGCGCAGAACGTGCTGCGGGGGACGAGGCTGGGACCGTCGGTTCGCCGACCTTGATCGAGATTCGCACCGGGCGTCCCGCCAGACGCTTCACGGTTGCGTCGAGTTCCGGCTGCTTCAGGAACATTTGATACATTTTCGGAGTGTTGAACGCGATCTCACTGGGCGATTCGACGACTTCGCAGTGTTCCACGGCATCGGCGATGTGTGTGAGCTTCGCGTCCACGAGGGCCGCGTGCAAACGCGATCGGAAATCGCCGCCCGCGAGCGGAGTAGCCACGGGCTCCGGCCCTGGCGCTAAAGTTGCGGCCACCGGCGGGGGCTTCGCCGCGAAACTCTTTGCCGGGGATCCCGCAGAGCGTGGTTCGAACGGCAATGCGGCGCCAGTCGATCCAACCGCCGGTCCGCGTGAACTGCCCGCCCCGGCCTCGCGTTGTTGGCGTCCGTCCCGGACTGGCCCCTGGCCCCCGAGTTCCGCCAGTGCTTCTTCGATCGGTTGGAGCCGCCCGGCGTGAACCATCCGCAACAACCCCATTTCCAGATGGAACCGCGGCTGGAGCGAAGTCTGGAGATCGCGGAAGAGATCGAGCGTCAACTGCAGGTATCGCGTCAAGTCTTCTTCGCTGAAGGGCGTGCCCGCGTCCGTCATGCGCTGTTGTTCGGCGGGCGACGCCGCCACCAACCGTGTGGGGCCTTTGGCGATTCGAGTCACCACCAGATTGCGAAAATAGCGCGCCAGTTCGCGTGCAAAGTGTTGCAGGCTGCGCCCATTCGATTCAAGCTCAGCGACGATCTCGAACATGCGCTGTGCATCGCCTGCCGCCAGCGCCTTGGCGACCTGGTCCAGCGAATCCAGCGAGAACATGCCAAGGAGGGAGCGGACTTCGTCCGCTTTCAACGTATTTCCGCAGCAGGCGATCGCCTGATCCAGCGCGGAAAGCGAATCGCGCACGCTGCCCTCGCCCGCCTGCGCCAGAACGCTTAATACCTCCTGATCGGCCGTAATGCCTTCCTGTTGCGCGATCCATTCCATGCGAGCCATCAGTTCGGCGAAATCCACGGAGCGAAAACTGAACTGCTGGCAGCGCGACTGAATGGTAGCGGGAATCTTGTGCGCCTCCGTGGTGCACAGGATGAAGACAACCCACTCGGGCGGTTCCTCTAAAGTCTTCAGAAGCGCGTTAAAGGCTTCACTGGTGATCTGGTGGGCTTCGTCGACGATGAAGATTTTATAGCGATCACGCGCGGGACGGAAGCGGACGCTCTCACGCAGCTCGCGCATTTCGTTGATGCCGCGGTTGGAGGCGGCGTCGATTTCAATGACATCGATCGACGAGCCGGAGGCGATTTCCGTACAGCTGGCGCACACGCCGCAGGGGTGGGCCGTGGGTCCCTGGATACAGTTCAGGCAGCGGGCGAAAATGCGGGCGACAGTGGTTTTGCCGGTCCCGCGCTGCCCGGAAAAAATGTATCCGTGGGCGATGCGCCTCTGGGAAATGGCGTTTTCAAGGGTGGTTTTGACGTGTTCCTGGCTGATCAGCTCGCCAAAGGACTGGGGGCGATACTTGCGGGCGATGACCTGATACATGCAGGGGGCTTTTCTATGCGCGCACAACGCTTTGCTGTGCGGTCCATCTTTTAGCGCGCACAACGCTTCGCTGTGCGGTCCATCTTTTAGCGCGCACAACGCTTCGCTGTGCGCTTATGCCAGACCCCGGGTGATCCGCGGCACACGGGTTAAACCGCTACCGTTGCTTCCTTCCGGACCTGGCGGGGTTTGCAGCCACCCGTTGCACGAAGCCCGGAGCCTGACAACTCCCTATGCTAGCAAATTGACGGCTGACGCCCCTAACTTTCAGCCTTTATGGGCGGCATCGAGGCCGATTACCGGCTGGGTCTGGCAGAGTAGCGCGGTGTATCTAATTCTTTTAGGTCCAATTCCCCGCTCTTGTCCTTGTCCAGGCGGTCGAATTCAGCTTCCATGAATGCCATGAACTCTTGCTTGGATACTTTGCCGTTCTTGTCCTTATCCATAATTGCCAACAAGCGCTTAGCCTCCTTCTCTCCCCGCGCCAGACTAACCGGCGAAGGCGGGTCTATCACGGCCAAGGCACTACCTACCCATGGTCCGGCTGCGAGCATCACGGCTGCTACGCCAGCGAAGGCAAACTTATGTCTTTTAAGCATGATCATTCTCTTCCGAGCGATCCCAAACTTACTGGGTTCGCCGGAAACCTCTGCCTCAGTATATAAGAACGTTTGCCAATCCATCAAGAAAATCTATTAGCGATGGAAGGCGCGAGTTCCTGGCCAAACAGGCGTCCCCCAGCCGCCTGGTCGCAAAGTTAGAGATTTTACCGGTCCGCGGCGCACAATTTGGCGTGAGAGTCATGATGGTGGATGATTCCTCCGCCGACCGGAAGCTGTACCGGATTCTGCTCACGGAGGAATACGGCGCGAATTTGGATTTCCGGGACGCTCCTGACGCCCGCCGCGGACTGGAATTGTGTGATCCGCTGCCCGATTGTCTGCTGCTGGATTACAATCTCCCGGATATGACCGGCGTGGAGTTTCTGAGAAGGCTGGGCGGGCGCGCGGTACGTGCAGAAAGCGCTCATCCCATTGATTTGCCAAGATTTGCCGTGGTCATGCTCACCGGCCTCGGAAACGAACAAGTAGCCGCGGCGGCGATGAGAGCGGGGGCCCAGGATTACCTGGTCAAGGATCGGATCACGTCGGAGAGTCTGCGGCTCGCGATCGAGAAGGCCACGGGGAAGATCGGCCTCCTCAAGGATCTGCAGGCCGAGCGGGACCGTTTGGCCGAATCGCTGGCGGAAAAGGACGCCCTGCTGGAAGAGGTCCATCATCGCGTGAAAAACAATCTGCAGGTCATCGCGAGCCTGCTGCGCCTGCAGGCGGAGACTTTCGGGGATGCGCGCTTGGCCGCTGCGCTCCGGGAAAGCCAAAATCGCATCGAATCCATGGCGCTGATCCATGAACAGTTGTATCAAGCGCGCAATCTGCGGGAAGTGGATCTGGCGGTCCATGCGGCGCTCGTGGCGAATCATCTGATGAACGCTTACGGGGTCGACCCGGGGCTGGTGCGGTGCCGTGTGAACGTCCAGGAGCTGCGGGTGGGCGTGGATCGCGCGATTCCCGCCGCGCTGATCCTGAATGAGCTGATGTCGAATGCACTGAAGCACGCCTTCCCGAAGGGACGGCCAGGGACCATCGATGTAACTGGTCGGAGAGATACCTCCGGAAGATCTAAGCACGGCGACATTGCCGGCGATGCCGGCGGCGACAACGCGGGCGACAACGTGGAGAACAACGCCGGCAACATTGTCATCGAGGTGCGCGATGACGGCGTGGGCCTGGCACCAGGCGCGGGCTCCGAACCGTCGCGGACGCTGGGATTGCACATCGTGAGGATTTTGACCGCGCAGTTACGGGGAGCGTTCGATCTCGAAAGCGGGATCGAAAGCGGAGCCGGCACCCTTTGCCGGCTCACCATTCCGGGAGAGGGAGGAAGCCATGCAAGCCGCCAAGTCCTACGCGAAGCCTTACCCAAAGTTGGACCCAAAGTCGTACCCGCGCTCATACAGCGTCCTGCTGGTTGAAGACGAAGGCTTGATCGCCCGCGACATCGCGCAGCGCTTGGAGGCGCTGGGGCACCGGGTGTCGGCGATCGTGTGCACGGGCGAGGAAGCCATCGAGGCAGCCGCCAGCGCTGACCTCGTCCTGATGGACATCCGCCTGGACGGCCCGATAGATGGAATCGAGGCCGCGCAGACAATTCGCCGGCGCTTTCGAATTCCGGTTATCTTCCTGACGGCGCATGCGGATCGCTCCACGGTAGAGCGCGCCAAGCTGGCTGAACCCTTCGGTTACATCGTAAAGCCGGTGGCTCCCGCGGCGCTGCACACGTCGATCGAAATCGCGGTGTACAAGCACGCCATGGAACGCGAAGTCGCGGAACGGGAAGCGTGGCTCGGAGCTGTGCTGGTCTCGATTGCCGATGCGGTGGCAGTGGCGGATGCCGAAGGACGCGTCCGGATTCTCAATCCGGCGGCAGAGTCGCTCACGGGATGGACCGAGGAGGAAGCTCGCGGGCAGGACCTGGCCCAGATCGTACCGCTGGCTTACCCATCCCTTGATTCACGACCTCCTGATTCGCGAACCCCTGATTCCCGAACACACGACCCGCGGGAGTGTCCCGTGCCGCTGGCGATGCTGCGAGACGCGGCCGTCGCGCTTGATCGCGAAGCGCAACTGATCACCCGGGAAGGCCGCTACGTTCCGGTGGAGGGAACCGCAGCGCCGGTTCGAGTCGGTCCCGCACAGACGGGCCTCGCGCAAGGGAATAGTGCCGCGATCGGCGCGGTCTTGACCTTCCGAGACGTCAGCAGGCGCCGCTGGGAGGAGCAGCAGATCCGCCAAGCGCAAAAGGTGGAAGCGGCGGCCAAGCTGGCGGCGGGCGTGGCCGAGGAATACACCAACTTGCTCGCCGTGATCCGGGGACAGGCCGAGCGGCTCTGGGATCAGTTTGGGGACTATTCTCCGGCGCGCCAGGCGGCGGAAGAGATCCGGCAGGCGGCGTCCGCGGCCGAGCAGATCACGCGCAGACTGACGGGCTTCGGGAAGCAGGAATCCGCGAATCCGGAAGTCCTGAGTCCCAACAGCGTGCTGCGCCGTATGGCAAAGCTGCTCGAAACGGTGGCAGGCACGGACGTGAAAGTCACGGTGCGTCCGGGACTGCACGCTGGCAAGGTGAAAGCCGACGAAGGACAGATCGAGCAGCTCCTCGTGAATCTGACGACGCACGCGGGACGCTGGTCGGCGAGAGGGAGTGAAATCTTGATCGAAACGGGACCAGCGGAGGGCGCGATTGGCCGTGGACGCGGAAACGAGCCTGACAGCTACGTGCGCATCGCGGTCTCCTATTCACCAGTCGTGAGCCCGGAGGGTATGGCGGGCGGGGACGCACCGTTCGATCTGGCTTCCATGGAGGATGAAAGCCTGGCGCTTTCAGTAGCGCACAACATCGTCCGCGAAAATCACGGGTTCTTTTCCGCGCACCGCACCTTTTCAACTCAAGCTCCACTTTCGATTCAAGCTGCAGGGGAGGGCGGCAGGTGCCTGGAGGTTCTGCTCCCTCGCTGGACGGAGCCGCAAGGAGTGGACACGAACCCGCCCGCATTCACGCACACGATCCTGCTGGTCGAACCGCGGGAGATTGTCCGCGCCGAACTCCACAAGTTTTTCGAGGCCAACGGCTTAGATCTCCTGGAGGCGGCCGATGCCGCCGAGGCGATCGCCTTGGCGGAGGTTCGCGAGGGCCCCCTCGACCTGCTGATCGCGCCGACGTCCGAAGCCGGGCTGATCTCTCAGGTTCTGGAGGAGGCCCGGCCCAATGTCGCGATGCTTCGCATCGTGGACACGCCCGAGCGGTCGGCCGGCGAACTGCGCCGTTCCTATACGCAAGCGGCTCTGCTCGAACGGGTTCGGGTTCTGATCGAGGACCGGCAGAACACCCAGGCTACGCCGCCGGATCTTTAGCCACCGGATCGTCATAAGAATGGCAGCGACCAAATGGGTCCGAGGAGCGTCTATATAAGTGCGGTTGGGCTTGCGCCCACTGCCAACGGGCCAGCGGCAGGAAGTCTTACACCCTGGACGCACCGCCGCTCGCCCGTACCGCAATTTCCCGGCGTTGCCGAAATCACCCGGGGGCGTAACGCCCTGAAAGGCCGGCAACGGGTGTCCGGCGACTTGAAACAACTCCTGTCTGTCCTCAGCGCCCACTCGGAGGGTACGCGGTTTCGCTCCACGCACAGCCCCGCGCGACCAAAGACCTCGACCCTGTTCATAAAGGCGGCCTTACGCTCCACAGCACCTTTTGTACTTCTTGCCGCTTCCGCACGGACACTGCTCGTTGCGTCCAACCTTGGCCGTTGTGACGATTGCTTGTTTACGAACCCGCAAGGGACGCAGGCGGCGCTCGTCGGTGACCGTGTCGACCAACATGGACTTTCTTCTCGGTGCTAGTCTAAACCACACACGCGCCGCATGTCCGCCTAGCGTCGCAGGAACTGGAGCCATCGGACGACCGAACTGGATGAAGGAACCGTCCTGGCTTTTCCTGACCAAGAGTTTACCTATCCCCTCCCAACCCGACTGCTCTAGTCTGTCGTTGAGTCCCCGTCGCAACGTCGTTGCTACAATGTCAACCAGTTGAACGCCTATTTCGTCTTTCGAATCGACAAACCGTCTCTGCTCCGAAAGCAGCATCTTGGCATCAAGCATCGCATCGGGGCGAACGCGGAATTGCTTTCTCATGAACTCCAGGTGCGGCCGCCGTTCAGCATCAGGTGGCGTTACGTCGAACCGCTGAAAGTAAGAGTAGTCCGCGCCGCGCAGAGTGCTCAGAGGCTCTGTTGCGAAACGGCCTTCTCCGTAAGGCAAAATCAGCTTCGTCCAAAGAGTCTCCATCTCAGTGAGCGTTTTGTCCTTCTGATCGATGACCCATCTGAAGGCGCCCAGTTCGGCGGGGATTCGTTGTACGTAGTACAGAGTTGCAGTGCGGAGAACGCCGAGAATAAGTTCCACCGTTAGGGCGAATTGAACGAATAGTTGATCGGGCATCTGGGCAATTTGTTCTTTCATCCCGGTCAATTGAGCGACCAAGCGCGGATGGTGAGCCGCAGTCAGATTTCTCGTCACACCTTCCGCCTGTCGAGCTTTAAACTCGCCGACTGTAGCTGACGTGTGAGTCGCCATGTCCACTGCCCGAAACTCCAGAAGGGTATCGTGCGCGGCAAGCAGAGAAACAACCTGGCCCGTTTGTGCCGCTGTCAACTGACTACCTTTGTGCTCGCGCTGGCCGCCGGGCCATGTGCCGCGAAGTTCCTTGAAGTCCTCAAAGAGTTGTTGCTGGTGACGTTCGGGCACGACCAGCGCAGCGACTAGCGAGAACGAGGGAGCGCCCGACCGCGGGGGTAAGAAGTTGCCGGCTTCGTCAACATAGATGTACATCTTTTAGGCACCGAAACTGCTGTCCACCGGGCTCCGCGCAAGGAACTAACCCGTTCCCATGCGCTACTTTCGCTTGGTGCTTTTGTTGTTGGTGGGCGCGGTGGTATCGAAAAGATCGTCCGTCAGGTTTTGATTGAAGGCCACGGTTTCCGCGAAGATCTGATAAATCTTGTCGCCGTTGCGTTCCCGAGTGATTTCCTGGGGCCACTGGATGCCGCTGGTTTCGCGGTAGCGGGCATACGTCGTGACTTCGTCGTTGCGCTCGTGGGTCTTCGGATCGCGCCAGCTGAAAGTCTGCTTCATCGGTAGTTTCGTCGATTGGTGAAAGTACACGGTCACCACGCGATTCTCCGAATCGGTCACATCGATCACCTCTACCGGTAAATGATCGACGACGTCGGCGCCGCGGGACTCGAACAGCAATCCGGGCTCGTGGAGCCGGACGCGCAGAATGTAGAAGATACTCCGCAGAGTGGTGTCACGATAGCGTTCGAACTGTTCGTCGGGGAGGGCCTTGGCGCCCCGCCAGTTCACCGCGGCCGCGCCGTCCTCGCGGAAAACGGTCGCGGACTCTTCTTTGAGGCCGAAGGCCTGACGCTCCCGAACCCCCAGATCCTGTCCCGTGCGTCCTTCGGCGACGGTGATGTAGCGGGTGTAAATCTTGGCGATCGAGAGGCCGCTGAGACGATCGTTGTAAAAGGAATACGCGCGGCCGGACTCGACGCGATCTTCCATGTTGAGGAACTTGTCCCCGCCAAGCGCGGCGATGGCGTCGTCGATCACTTTATGCGCGCGCAAGTCGCTCGCGGTCAGAGCCAAGGACGTCCTCGCTGCCGGGCTTGTCTTGGTGGCCGTCGGCGGGTTTAATATCGGTCCTACAATCGGGCCTTCCGCCTGACCCGCTCGGGAGAATCGCGGCATGAAGCACAAGACGAGAACCAGGACGAGGGCCCAAAGCAGGTCCCTTGAGTTCGCGCGCGACGACACGGACTTCGCATGGGATGACGCGAAGTCAGGCTGCTCGCGAACAAAGCTCATTTCCGCGCTCCCTTAGGCTCGGGAATGGTAAGGTCGAGCTTCTCCACCCTTCCGGCGGCCGTCAGCGGCTCGCCGAAATCTTTGGGATTGCCGACGGCGACGATGGAAAGCTCCTCCGGACGGATGTGTTCCCTGACGACGCGCAGCACGTCGGCGCGCGTCACGGCGGCGATCTTTTTCTGATACTCGAATAAAAAGTCCTTGGGATAGCCGTAGTACTCGTAGGTGACCAGCCGGTTCAAGGTCTTCGATGGCCTATCGAAAAAGAATACAAAGCTGTTCAGCGCGGTGTCCTTGGCGATCTTCAATTCCTGTTCCGTCACCTCTGACGTGCGCATTTTCTCCACTTCGGCGCGCGCCGCCTTGATGGTTTCCGTGGCTGTCATGGACTTGGTGCTGCCGGCGATACGGAACGTCCCGGGGTGATCGTAGGCGGCCGACCAGCCGGCGCCGATCGAATATGCGTAGCCCAGCTTGGTGCGGATTTCGGTCATCAGGCGGCTGGTGAATCCGCTGCCGAGTATATCGCAGGCCACCTGCAAGGCCGGGTAATCCGGATCGCGCAGCGTCCCGCCGAGCAGACCCATGGCGAAAAAAGTTTGCGTCACGTCGGCCTTTTCGCCCAGAAAGATCCCGGGATCGGGCTTGGCCGTCACCACCGGAAACGGCGGTACCGGCGCCTGCTCCACTTTCCAATCTGCGAATATCCGCTCGAGCTGATCCTTCATTTCGGTGGTGGAGAAATCGCCATACACGGCGAGCATCACGTTTTTCGGGAAATAATAGCGCCGGTAAAACTGCTGGAGATCCTCGCGATGAATGCGGTCCACATCCGCATACTCCACCTGCCAGCCGTAAGGCGTGTTGCGGCCATAGAGAATGGCACTCAGTTCGCGCTCGGTAATGCCCTGCGCGTCGTCATTGCGCCGCGCGATGCCGCTGCGCACCTGGGCGAGCAGAAGATCGATCTTGTCCTGGCGAAATTCGGGTTCCGTGAGCACCCCCTTGAACGTCTCAAGGACCGGGCCGACCGTTTCCTTCAAGGCCGAAAAACTCACGGTCGCGCTGGTCTCGCCGAGATTGCTTTCCACCGACGCAGCCACGTTTTCGAGTTCTTCATCGAGCTGATCGCCGGTCTTGGCGCGCGTTCCGCCCGCGCGCATAACCTCGGCCGTAATTTCTCCCAACCCGTGTTTGTCCGGCGGATCGAAAAGATTTCCGGTGCGAACCAGGGCGAAGCCGTCGATGATCGGCAGTTCGTGGTCCTCCAGCAGGAAGACGCGCATGCCGTTTGAGAGAGTGAACGTTGCGGGCTGCGGAATTTTCACCTGCGGCAGCGGCGGATATTTCAGGTCCTTGTAGGAAGGGATCGAGTTCGAGGGTGCGGCCGGGGCGGTCGTCGCGGCTCCCTTCGGCGCCGATGTCTGCGGCCATGCCGCCGTCGTAATGAGGAGAAGGATCGCGAGGCGCCGGATCATTTCTGACCTCCTTCGGGAGCGTCTGCTTCGCTCTGGGAACCAGCAGGGCCCGCGGATCCGCCCGGCGGCGCGAACGTGTACGCCACGGTACGGTGACCGGGTATCAAATAAGTTCGCGCGACGCGTTGAACGTCGTCGGCGGTGACCTTATCGTATTCCTCGAGCTGCGTGAAGAGCTTGCGCCAATCGCCAAAGTTTGCGGCGTACGAACACATTTCCGAGGCGAGGCCGGAGTTGCTGGCCAGCTTGCGAATGAGATCCGCGCGCAGCTTCGTCTTCACGCGCTGCAACGCGACTTCGTCGGGCTTCTCCTTCTTCGCCTGCTCCACCAGGCTATAAACTTCCTTCTCGTTTTCCTCCACCGTGTGGCCGCTGGCGGGGGCGACGAAGAAAAGGAACAACGAGGGATATTTGCCGCCGGGAAAGGTCGACTGGGCGCCCGCGCCGAGGGCCATCTGCTTGTCGCGGACCATATCCTTATACACGGCAGACGTGCGTCCGCCGGAAAGGATTTCACTCAAAACATCCAGCGCCGCGTCATCCTTCGAATATTGATCGGGCCGCTTATAGGCGATGATCAGGAACGGCTGCGCGGGCGATTGGACGGCCACGCGATGCTCACCCTCCTGCAAGGGTTCCTCGGTGAGCTTGAGGATCGGAAGCGGACGCTTGGGGAGCCGGCCGAAGTATTTGTCGGCCATGCGCCGGGCCTCCCGCGGATTCACGTCGCCGGCGATGCCGATCGTGATATTGGAGGGAACGTAGTATTGATCGTAGAAGCGCTCTGCATCGGGACGGCGGAAATGATCGATGTCGCTCGCCCAGCCTCCCGGCATATTGCGATATGGATGCGCGAAGAACGCCTCGGCCACCAGGGCCTCCACGAGTTTTCCTTCCGGGCTCGATTCGACGCGCATGCGGCGCTCTTCGCGCACCACGTCGCGCTCTTTGTAGAACTCGCGAAAAACAGGATGCAGGAAACGCGAGGATTCCAGGAGAAACCATAGTTCAATCCGATTTGAGGGGAAGCTGTAAAAATAATCCGTGGAGTCCTCGCCCGTGCCTGCATTCATGTCCAGACCGCCGTTCGATTCGACGATCCGATCATATTCATTGGGCTCGACGTAGCTTTCCGCCTTGTCGATATCCTGCTCCACCACTGCCGCGAGCTTCTTAACCTTCTCCGGATCGGCGAGACGGCCCTTGCTTCTTTCCTCATCCAGACGCGTGTAGGCAGCATCGACGGCATCGAGCGCCTTCTTCTCTTCGGGCCAGTTTTTGGTGCCGATGGTTTGCGTGCCCTTGAACGCCATGTGTTCGAACATGTGCGCCAGACCCGTCTGACCACCGGGATCGTCCACCGAACCGACGTTCACGTAGGTGTGAAAGGAAACGACGGGGGCTTCGTGCCGCTCGATCACCAAAAAATGGAGGCCGTTCGGCAGCGTGAAATCGGTCACCTTCCTCTCGAATTCCTTCAGGGATTGGGCCGCGACGGGAGAGGGCGGCACCAAAGACAACGACAATGGCAGGAGCAGGAAAAGAAATCGAAACCTCATATTGTCCAGATTAGCAGCGGCTGGGGAGGAGTGATCGCCGGGGTGATCCGGACAAGGGCCATTCGTGCGCCCGAAAAGGGCCGGGCTACAACCTCGACCTGATGACGCCGCGAGGAGGGGCGGGTTATACTTGAGGCCCGGAGTCGAAATCATGCAGCCGGAATGTGGTTCGCCCGCAGTGGTCCTGGAGCCGCACTCACAATCGAGGGGAAGATGCGCATTCTATCAATCCTAGCTTTGCTTTCCGTGGCATGCTTTGCGGCCGACACAGGACGTTTGAAGACGGAAGTCGATCCCGGGAGGGCGGGAGTTTTTGTCGATGGCAAGTACCTCGGTCCGGCCGCAAACTTCAAAGTCGCCCGAACTTACGAATTGCCGGCAGGCGAGCATGATTTGAAGCTCGTGGATCCCCGCTATCAGGAGATCGACAGAAAAATCACTATCACGGCCGGCAAGAAGACGGTGGTGAAGGAAACCATGACCGCGCTGCCTCCCGCCAAGCCGCCGTTTGGCTATCTGCGCACCGAGAATCCGGATCATTTTGCGGCCGTTTACGTGAATGATCGTTTCATGGGCCACGTGGACGAGTTCAGCAACCCTGGGCAGAAACTGGCGTTGAATCCCGGGACCTACGAAGTCAAGATCGTGCCGCTCAATGGACAAAACACCATCACCAAGAACGTGACGCTCGAAGCGGAAAAGACGAGCATCGTCAAATAGGACGGCGAGGCCGTCGCCTGCGACGGTGCTACTTCACGTTCAGAATATCTTTTTCCTTGGCTTTCGCTGTCTCATCCAGCTTGGCGATGTGTGCGTCGGTCATCTTCTGGATATCGTCCAGCGACTTGCGTTCGTCGTCCTCGCTGATGAGCTTGTCCTTGAGGAGCTTCTTGAGATGCTCGTTGGCGTCGCGGCGGATGTTACGCGCGGCCACGCGATGATCCTCCACCACGTGATGCAGGCGTTTGACGATTTCCTTACGCCGCTCTTCGGTGAGCGCGGGAATCGGAACGCGAATCAGTTTGCCGTCGTTGGCGGGATTCAGACCGAGGTCGGAGCTGCGGATGGCTTTCTCTATCGCGCCGATCTGCGAAACGTCCCAGGGCTGGATGGTGATCAACGTCGGCTCCGGCACGTGCAGGTTGGCGAGCTGATTGATGGGCGTGGGTGTCCCGTAATAGTCCACCTTCAGGCCGTCGAAAACCGCGACCGAGGCGCGTCCCGTGCGGATGCCCGCAATGGCGTGCTGCAGATCCGACAGAACTTTATCCATGCGCGTCCGGGCGTGCTGTTCGATCTCCCGAACGCTTTGAAAATTGTTCGCACTGGCTGGCTGTGATTCTGGTTTCATGATCTCGGGTCTCTCAGGAGATGAGGGTGCCGATGGGCTCGCCCATCGCCATACGCATTATATTTCCATGCACCGTCAAGTTGAATACCACGATGGGCAACTTGTTGTCGCGGCACATCGCGACGGCCGAAGCGTCCATCACGCGCAGGTCCCGTGACAGGACTTCGGAGTAGCTGATCGAAGGGAAGCGGACCGCGTCGGGGGATTTCCGTGGGTCCTTATCGTAGACGCCGTCGACGCTCGTGGCCTTGGCGACGATTTCCGCGTGAATTTCGAGGCCTCGCAGTGTAGCCGCCGTATCGGTGGAGAAATAGGGGTTCGAAGTGCCGCCCGCGAAAATCACGATGCGGCCTTTTTCCAAATGGCGAATCGCCCGGCGGCGGATGTACGGTTCGGCGACCTGCGGCATGGAGATCGCCGTCATCACGCGGGTCGGAACACGCTTTTTTTCGAGAGCGTCCTGGAGCGCCAGCGCGTTGATCACGGTGGCCAGCATGCCCATGTGATCGGCCGTCACGCGGTCCATGTGCTGAGCGGCCGCGGCGACGCCGCGGAAGAAATTTCCGCCACCAACCACCAGTCCAATTTCGACGCCTTTGCTCGCGACCTCGGCCACTTCCTCGGCAAGCGCCATCACGCGCACCGGATCGACGCCAAACGAGCCATCCCCCGCCAGCACCTCGCCGCTGATCTTCAGCAGGAGGCGCCGGTAACGGGGCTCCGCCGCGGGCATATGCGCTGGCTCCGCTGTGGTCATTTCTTGCGCCTTCTCAGCCGGCTCTAGGCGTTTTCGGCGGGAGTTTCTTCCGCGGCGCCCGTGTCGCCGACTTTAAAGCGCACGAACCGCGCCACGGAGATATTCTCACCGAGTTTGGCGATCTTACTCTTGATCAGCTCGGCGACCGAAATCGTGTTTTCCTTGATGAAGGGCTGCTCCAGCAGGCAAACTTCCTCGTAATACTTGGCAAGCCGGCCTTCGACGATTTTATCGAGGATTTTCTCAGGCTTTCCGTCGGCCAGGGCTCGCGAGCGCGCGATGTCGCGTTCCTTGGCGAGCGCCGCTTCGGTGACTTCTTCACGCCGCACGAACTGCGGATCGGCGGCGGCGATCTGCATGGACAGGTCGTGAACCAGCCCCTGGAAATCCTCGGTGCGCGCGACGAAGTCGGATTCGCAATTCACTTCGATGAGCACGCCGATCTGCGCACCGGCGTGAATGTAGCTGCCAATGACGCCCTGCTTGGTGGTGCGCGTGGCTTTCTTTGCGGCGGAGGCGATGCCGGCTTTACGCAGCACCACTTCGGCCGCGTCCAGATCGCCCTTGGCCTCGACTAAAGCCTTCTTGCACTCCATCATCCCCGCTCCGGTTTTATCCCGGAGCTGCTTGACTAAACCTGCGCTGATCTCCATAGAATCCTTTTTCCTGACGCGCGGCACACATGTCTGGCACAGGTGTCTCGCACAGGCGTCCTCGTTATGGACGCTTTCAACATTACGGACGCCCAAGCCCCGAGCCAGACTTATTTAGACGTTCTGTACGGAAACGTCGCTCACGCCTGGTTCGGCCGCCGGACCCTTGCGCGACTGCGACATCGATGGCAAGGGTTCTTCGACGAGCGATTCCGACATGAGCTGTTCGGCGTACTTCGGATCGACGTACTGCGCGTATTCAGGGATCTCTTCGACGGGAATTTCCTCGCCGCCGCCTTCCTCGACCTTGCGCTGCGATGCCGCGAAATCCTGCTCAGTGGCCAGTTGCCGGCCTTCGTAGACAGCGTCGGCAATCTTGTTCGTGAACAGGCGGATGGCGCGCAAAGCGTCGTCATTGCCCGGAATCACGTAATCCACCTTATCGGGATCGCAATTGGTATCGACCACGGCGACCACCGGAATGCCCAGCTTGCGAGCTTCCTCGACCGCGATCGCTTCCTTGCTGGAATCGACGACGAAGAGCACATCCGGCAGCCCGTTCATGTCCTTGATACCGGCCAGGTTCTGATTCAGGTGCTTGCGCTCGCGATCCAGGCGGATGATTTCTTTCTTAACGCGGCCTTCCCAGCCTTCCTCGGCCATGGCGTCCAGTTCCTTCAGACGCTTGATGGATTTCTGCACCGTGGTCATGTTGGTGAGCAGACCGCCGAGCCAGCGCTGATTCACATAAAACTGCGAACAGCGGACGGCCTCCTCGGCGATGGCTTCCTGAGCCTGGCGCTTCGTGCCGACGAACAGGACCGTTTTGCCCTGCGCGGCCATATCCTGCACAAACCGCATGGCGTCCTTGAAGAGCTTCAGCGTTTTCTGCAGATCGATGATGTAAATTCCGTTACGTTCCCCAAAGATGTATTCTTTCATCTTGGGATTCCAGCGCTTGGTCTGGTGCCCGAAGTGAACGCCTGCTTCGAGCAATTCCTTCATGCTAATCGACGGCAAATTTCCTCCTTGCCTTCATCGGCGACAGCCGCGCGGCAAACACAAACGGCAACGTTTTCCGTTGCGCCCGCTTGCGATGCGGCTAGTGGGTTAAACCGGTCCGCGGCCCAAAGCGGAATTTGCGGCCCGGTGAGGTGGTGGGGGCGGATCATCAGATCCGTCCAAAAAACATTCACGTCCCACGCCCGAAAAAACGTTCGCGTCCCGCGCGACCTGTGCGCCGCAAGGCGCCCAAAGGCGGCGGAAGCCGCTAGCGCTTCGAGAACTGGAACCGTTTGCGAGCGCCCTTCTGACCGTACTTCTTGCGCTCGTGTTCGCGCGCGTCGCGCGTCAGGAATCCAAGTTCCTTCAGCTTCCCGCGCAGTTCGATGTTGAACTCGAGCAGCGCCCGCGCGATCCCCAATTTTGCCGCGCCGGCCTGGCCCAGAGGACCGCCGCCGTTGGCATTGATCAGGATGTCGAACTTATCGGCTGTTTCCGTCGCCAGCAGCGGCTGCCGGATGACCGCGCGCGCCGCCGGGCTGGGGAAATAATTTTCGAACTCGCGACCGTTGACGGTGATCTTTCCGTCGCCGGGACGCAGAAACACGCGCGCCACCGCTCGCTTGCGGCGGCCGGTACCAAGATGTTGCACTAATGCCACTGGTTAATCCTTCCTAACGAACCGCCAGCGCCACGGGCTGCTGCGCGTCGTGCGGGTGCTTGGGACCCGCGTAAACCTGAAGCTTCCGGTACATCTGCTTGCCGAGCTTGTTCTTCGGAAGCATTCCCTGGATTGCGTCTTCCACCATGCGGACGGGACGCGTCGCACGCACTTTACGGGCGCTCACTTCCCGTAACCCGCCGGGATAGCCCGAGTGGTTGCGATAGAGCTTCTGCTCTTCCTTGCGCCCGGTGAGCTTCACCTTTTCCGCGTTCACGACGATCACATGATCGCCGGTGTCGAGGAAGGGCGTGTAGGTAGGCTTGTGCTTCCCCATCAATATGTTAGCAGCATTGCTGGCCAGCCTTCCCAGGATGGCGTCCTCGGCGTCGATCAGATGCCACTTGCGATCGATATTAACACCCGAGGGAATTACGGTTTTCATGTAGACAGACCTTCTCCGCGCAAGACGTTCAGCTCACTAGATTAGCCGATTAGGGACGCGGGTGTCAAACGGACCGACAACGGACTGACCGAGGGCAGTGTCCTAATTTGCAGACTGACGCTGTGCCTAGTCGGCACATTGTGATGAGGCGGTATCGGACTGAAAAGTCGGCATAGAAGCCAGCGGATTCCCATCTTTGTCCTAATCCATTCCTTTATCCAGGCAGTCCAGCAAATAAAAAACACATCTAGTGCGGCGGTTTACCCGCAAAGGCGTCCCTGTAGTTCACGATTCCCCACATCGCGGGGGCTTAAGAGCGAGACTCCGCCTTTCTGGCATCAACTTGCTCATCAGGTACTTTGGCGGGGGCGCGACATGTAATGGAGATTTTCATCCTGGGCAATGAGACTGACGCTCGTCCCAGCAGTCTCTCGGGCAATGGGAAAGCGAAGTTTTCGGGGAATGGTACGGGCACGATCGGGCAGCGGCTTTAAAGACAACGTCATAGGCGGGGATGTTGCCGTGGTTCCGCAGAGCCGCCTGACCCTCAAAAACATGATTGGCGTCTTGAAAGAGAGCTGTATTAAAGACGGCAGACAATCGGCCCTGCTGTGCAACTCCGTGGCGAGCTTTTGCATATTGGCAATGTCTCTGCTGATAGCGACACTTTCACGAACGGATTCTACGTTCGACGCCATGGACTCGGCGACTCCTTCCATAGCCTTAGCCGAGCGGACTGGTTCGGAATCGGGTTGAAAGGGTCTGGAGTTCCCCAATCTCGACAATCACCCAAGCGCGTTCGCTGACGATCATAATCAACTTGGTTTTTAATGTCACGGAGGGTACGAATAGCAGCCCACACGCCGAAGCCTGCCGACGATCACCAGCAGTCCAATAAAGACGGCAGCCGCGCCTGTGAAAACGAGCGTCAGACAATTAATGAGCGCTTCGCGATACTTGTCTTTCTGTGCTTCGGCGGACTCCTGCTCGGTCTGTTGGTGACTGAGTACATCGACCACGAGAGGAGCGTCCTTCGTGCCCCTTTGATCGGCTGTGGGTTGGCTTCCAGCGAGTTCGGGTTGCTGCTTCTTCTGGCTAGCGGCGTTTACCGCGACGCCTGGGGATTGCGCCCAAAGCGGTTGCCGGCACAATGGAATCCACGCGCACAGAGCAAGGATCGCAGCAACTCTCCACATGTAGAAAAGGTATGCAGCCGATTTGCGCAGGAACCTGGGCGCACGGAACGCGTCCCCAATTTCTCTCCTACCGATTCAGGAGTTGCTTCACGTCTCGCTTGGCGTGAATGATGCGAACTACGCGAAGCGGTTGCGAGGTCTTGTAAATGATGAGGTAGGAATGGAGCGCCCAGAACAAAACGTCGCGATCCGTGAGGTCTTCCCTCTTGTGGCCCATCCCGGGCATCCCGGCAAGTTGTACAAACGTGCGATAGAACTCTTCAAGCAGACGGTCGGCGGCGGTAAAACTGTCCTCTGAGACGAATTTCCAGATCTCTTGAAGGTCCCCAAGAGCGCGACGGGCCAGTTCGAAGCTGTTCACGCTTGCTGGCGGCGCCGCTCAGCACTATGTGCGCGAAGCTGTCGAAAGGCTTCCTCGCCGTCAATGGTGTCGCCCCGGTCGATATCGTCGAGGCCTTCGGCAATCATGCGATCGATCTCCTCGGACGAGTATTCCTGGCCAAGGTCGCGCGCTACCACGTAATGATAGATGGCCTTATTGAGGAACTCGCCGGGATCGGAGGAGCGGCCGGCCTTCACCTCGGCCTCGATGAGTTTCTCCAGCTCGGGCTTTAGGGTTACCTTCATAACATCCGAGGTACAACCGGCACTTCGGGTCGCCTTCGACCACAATTCTACGCTTCTTGCCGGAAGTGTGGCTACTTGACCCGCTCGCCGCTCAATACTTCGGGGCCTTGATGCGGCCTTCCCACAGACTCTTATTATTTTCCTCGCAGGAGTATTCCATCATTTCCCAATCCGGGCGAAGGGTAAACGTACGCGTGTTTTTCCAAGGCTTCGTGTACGTTTTAGGATCGTCGATGGTCATCTCGAAGGCGATGTGTCCCAGATCCGTGCGCGTATAGCGTTGGATGACGTGTAACTGATCGCTCATCGGATGACCGACGGTATCTAGTTTGGTCTTGGCGTTGAAGTTGACCGTCTCGATCACCAGCGTGTCGCCGTCCCAGTGGCCGATGGAATCTCCGTACCATGTCGGTTCGGCCTTGCGATGGGGGCGTCCGTCGATGGGCACGACTACGAAGATATTATTCACCTCAAACAGAAAAGTGAAATACGTGGGGCTCTGCATGATCTGAATGGGCTCGGGTGCATTGACCGAGCGTGTCAACCCAAAGGGCAGACAGGCTCCCGCATAATCGCCTTCCGTGGCGCGTCATAGCGCTTCCACTCGGCTTCGCCCCACGGCGTGTAGGGCAGTTCGGCGAGTCCCTTCTGGTTGCGGCCGTCTTTCGTCATATCGGGAACGTAGGGCCGCTCCCAGACACCGCTGAAATCGACTTTCCCAGCCGGAGTCCGGGGAGTGGGTCCCGAGGGCGGCTGATAAGGCTGCTGCGCGATCGCCACGGTGGGAGCCACAACGGCGAATATCGAGAACGTGAAAAGAGAGCTCGCCTGCTTCTTCATGCGTCCTCCTATTTATCCGACGTCTCGGGCGCCGACGTGCCGGCGAATACGCTCCGACCGTCCGGGAACTTCACCGAGCGCATATTGCAGGTCTTCGAACCGTCCTTGGCGAGATAGCCGTCAATGACCACCTGGTCGCCCGGCTTGAGCGATTCCTTGCTCCAGCCATTGCGTGTGAGCGTGTTGGGAGCTCCGCCCTCGCATTGCCAATGCGCGGCCGCGGCCTGGTCGTCCTTGACGTCCAGATATAGCCAGATATGCGGATTCGCCCATTCAAGCTTCGTAACCGCGCCGTGTAGCGTCACGGTCTTATTCTGGTCGAATTCGGCGGCGAAGGAATGATGAGCCGAGACGGGCGTCACGGCGGCAAGCCCAGCAATTCCCGCGGCGATTCCCCAACCCCAGCGCGTTAGCTTCACGACGGTTCTCCCTGGACGAGAATGATAATCGGGCTGCAGGGGCGCAGTCAACCACAACACCCGGATCAAAAGATATCTAACGTTTCTTCCTGCCAAGGGCCGCGGCGATCACCGCTTCGCGATCTCCCTTGGTCCAGGCGTCCTCGATCTGCTCGTCCGTCAGATCCGTCAGACGGCCCATCAGCATGAAGGCGGGCAGCGCGTGGGTGAGCGTCTTCCAGCGAGACATCTCCACGCAGTGCCGGCAGCGCGCGTTCGCGCAACAAGGTCATGGTGGCGGCATCGCGTTTGTCCGTCAGAATCTGCAGGGCTTCGAGCGCATGATGACGATCGGACCAGGAAACCGAATTCAGCATCTCGATAAACCAGGTCGGCTCGATGCGAATACCCGAATCCGGATGGAGCCGCGCATAGACGGCAATGGCCAGTCAATCCCCGGGCGCCATTGGCGCGGACGTCCGGGTCGGCATCGCGCAAAGCGAACTGCAGATCGTCGATGATGGTTCGCTTGTCGGGAGCGTAGGTCATCACGTAGACTGCGGCGGCGCGTTGTTCGTCATCGGAGGAGTTGCGCAGCACATTGCGCAGGATGGCCTGATCGGCCTTCGCCAGGTCGAAGAATTTGAGTTGAATCTCGCGCGCTAGAGCGTCGGCCATGAGAGAATGCCCGTGCGTAAGATCTTCCGCGAGGGCGTTGCGCCGCGCGGCCAAGGCGTACGCCTCCAGGAAGTCGCGATATCCGGAAAGAATTTCCTTCGGAAGTTCGACGTCACCTTCGGGGGGCTCCCTTGGATCGAAGTGGATCGAGCCTTTCTCTTCGATGCCGACGTAGAGAACCGCTTTCCCTTCGTCGCAGCAGACCGCTTCCAGGTGCGATTCCACGACGTCGGGCTGGGCGTCGAGCCGCTCTTCGATATCGCCCTTGGAGTGAGGAAACGGATCGCCTTCCTTGAACCCCAGGACTTTTCGAATGCGGGCTTCCGGGATTTTACCCAGCCCGAAGAAGTCGAGGACGTCGACCGTGGGCGTGAGCGAGCGGCCTTCCGCGGGCGTCTGCGCGGGTGACGGCCCGGCGCTCAGAACGAATCCGGCAATGACCAGAAACAGCGATGCTCGCACTCTTGACTCCAACCTACAATCTTACAAGACCGAGTTGTCATCCCGAGTGAAGGCGAGCGATCTGGTTCAGATGCAAAAGCAGATCCACCACGCGCGGAATCGTGATCACAAGTGCGCTGCGCTAGAGTAATTAGAATATGCCGTTATCCTCTACCGCGTCGCCCTCTGTGCGCGAACAGTTTCCCGGAGTGTGGGATCTTTCTCACTGGGAATATCGCGACGAAGCCACCGGCGCTGTTTCCCGGCCCTGGGACGGCCACGCCAAGGGACGCTTCGTCTTCGACGCGCAAGGCCGCGTTTCCCTTCACATGATGCGCACGGATCGACCGGGCGATCGTCCTTCCACCGGGCCAAGCTGGGCCGCCGCGCTCACGCCCGAGGAAATGCTCGCGATCCTGGACGGCTATCTCGCCTATTGGGGGACCTACGAGATCGACGAGGCCGCGCACCTGCTGACGATTCACGTGGAGGGCTGCCTGCGACCCGGATGGCTCGGCGTCGATCAGTTTCGAAATTACGAACTATCTCCCGACGGCGAGCTGACATTGATCTACACCGTGCCCGGCGGAGTTCATCGACTGAAGTGGCAGCGGCAGTAGACGCGGCAATTCGGTCGCGGCTATTGTTTGCTAGTCAACGTAGGTGCGGGCAGTCCCAGCTTCGCAGCGGCTTCCGGCGACCAGAGCGCTGACTGCCAGCCGACGGTGGATTTGACCTGGTCCACCGAGAGCTCGTTCGGCGAAAAAGCCTTATCGACAGACGGCTTGTCGATAACGGAAAACGTCCGCAAGTCGGAGAGATGCAGGAGCGCGCCGTGTAGCATTGTTCCATAAAGGATCGCTCCTTGCATGCGAGCCCGAATTAGCTGCACGCCATCCAGACGGGCATTACGCAGGTCCGCGCCCTCTAAGTGTGCGTCATGAAGGATCGCCCCTTCCAAGTGCGCTGCATTCAAGTCCGTACGTTCCAAATGAGCCTCCACGAGCATCGCCTTCTCCAAATGCGCTTCGAACAGCTTCGCGTCCTCCAGGTGGGCTCCGACCAAATTCGCCCCGCCCATGTGAGATTGAATCAGGATCGCCCCCTCCAAGTGCGCGTCACCCAAGAACGCGCGCTCAAGCCGCGCGTAAATCAGGTTGACGCCCTCGAAGTGCCCGCTATCCAGGTTCGCTCTCCGCAGATCCGTGCCACGAAGGTCCAGCAGCAACGTATTGCCGCTCATTCTTTCTCGTCTCTCGCTTCGCTCACGGCGTCCGATGACGGTCAGCGCGGCCTGTACGTCCGTTCGTAGGGGAGGGGGCTCCTGTCCAGGTTGTTGCACCCCAGCCAGTTTGGCGTTTTCGCGAATGTATGCACACAGAATCTCGACGATGGTCTGGTGATCTTTTTCGGAATCTCGCGCCAAGCGTTCCAGGGCATAGATCGCTCCGAGTCGGACCTCGATCTTAGGGTTTCCGTTGTCGTGGACCGCGCCCAATTGCTCAATTGCTTTGGTGAAGCGATCCGTGAAATGCCCTTGCTCGGCGACGTCAGCTTGAAGCCTTTGCGCCTTCGTGCGCTGCCAAGTGAAATAAAGCGCGAAGAGTCCACCGAATAGCCCGCCGAATGCGCCAAAGACGATCTGCATCACGGTCCGGCGGCTTTCGTTGATGATGTCGAAAAGCTGTTTATCGACAACGATGTCCGGCCGGCGACGACTGAAGCCCGGGTAGTCGTAGAAACCCGCTTGATACTGAGGAATACAAACGATCAGCACAAGCCCAACAATGCCAAGTGCCGTGACGACCGCTAACGCGTAGCGGGCATTCTTTCCCTTGAATAGACGCTCGACAATGCCCATCGCCCGTGCCGACTTTCAGAGTAGCGCAGCGAGCCTCGCGGGGAATTCAACCGTTGGCACGCGGGTTGTCTAGCTCGGCGCTCGGCTTCGGCCAGAGATGCCGGTTCGCGAAGGCACGCCCCGACCCGGACTTAAGATACCGTTCAAACCCGGCCGCCTGCTCACGGCCTGAGAAAGCAACGTAGGTCCGAACGCCCCAGGGACGGAATTTTGAAGTATGTGTGACGGAGCCTTCATTATGTCTGTTGAGGCGAGACTTGAGATCGCTCGTCAGGCCGACATAACGCTGCGCCGCATGCGATTGGCTTTGGAGCAGATAGACGTAGTGCATGGACCGTCCTTTTGCACAGGCACGACGGCCCAGATTCGCTGGCCCGGCTCGGCGGCCGGAAGTTATAGTTTTGTCGATTTAGCCCGCCTTCGCCTTCCACGTTTGCGAATGCACGAACCAATTTTGGGGCTACGGCGGGCACCAGCATTCCTCAACGCTCCGGCCTGTCAAGCCGATGGCTTGCCAGCCGAAGCCTTGGCGAAGGCTGGTGGAGGCGGCGGGAGTTGAACCCGCGTCCGAGAAAGTTCACCGCGAAAAGACTACGTGCGTTTCCGGTTCGGTATTTTTCGACCACCCCATGCGGACCCGGCAAGAGGGGGATGGCTTAGCCTGATTGATCTCGGCTTGCGGCTCCAGACGGAAGCCTTGGACCTATCCTGCAAAATGACGCTCTTAAGACGAGTGCAGGCCCATCGCCTCAGAGCGGCTACTTAATTAATTAAGCAGCGTAAGCAAACTGCTGATTGTTGGCAGTTGTTGTTTTCCGATCGTTTTACGGGAGCTCGGAACCCGGCACGACTCACCACGACGAATACGATCCCGTCGAATCCGTTGCGCCCCCTTTCTATTTCATTCTACCATTTGGAAAGCGCACAGGACGCGTTCTGTTGTGCGCTTTAATAGATGGATGAATAAGGCCCTGTCGCCGATGCAACGCCGTCGGCTCGCGGGGATTCACTCTGTTATGACTCCTCATCCGGGCACGATTATTGAAACCGGCGAAACGACCGAGGAGCACCGCGAGCGTCTGTACAACGTCGTGCTGCTCGACGACGACGATCATACCTACGATTACGTCATCGAAATGCTCTGCGGCACCTTCTGCATGACGCCGTCACAGGCCTTCCAGCGAGCCGTCGAAGTAGATTCGACCGGCCGGACGATTGTGATGACTTGCGAACGCGACGCCGCTGAATTCGGCCGGCAACAGATTCTTGCCTACGGCGCCGATCCCCGCATGCCCCGCTCCAAGGGCTCGATGAGCGCGGTGGTCGAGCCCGCGCACTAGCGATTTTCTTTCCGGAACGGGAAACTCGAAGAAAGAGGAGCGGCTACTTCTTCTTTGTCTCTTTGGCGCCTTCCGGCGTCCCCGCCAGGTAGTAACCGTCTCGCGTACGGATCTTCAAATCCGGTCTTGCCACCTGGACGACGATGTTGTGAAAGCCGGCGTCCTGTTGATTATTGGGGACGTACGTCAACAGGTATTGGCTGTGGAGCTCCGCGCCGAAATCCGAGACTGCGCGATCCAGCGCTCTCTGGTCCAGGAACGTGTACTGGCGCCCGCCGCTGTAAGCCGTGAAGACCTCCAGCGGATTCTTGACGAACACGCCCTTCGCCTCATCGAAAATATCTTTGAGCAGAGGCACCCAGTTGCCCAGCTGCAGTTGCGAGTCGAGGGTGGGCGTCATCACCTGTCCCATCGGCAGGTGTACCGCGCCGGGAGGGCGCGTATCGGTCGCCAAGGGGGCCGGTGTCGCGGTGAGCGACGAGAGCACCTTCGAAATATCGACGGAGTAAATAACCACGTTCGCGAACTCGGACGCCTCCAGAACTTCCCGCGGCTTGATCTGGCTGCCTTTGTCCAGCGATTCGCTGATCAGCAGCAGAACGCGCCGCCGTGTGGCAGGCCTGGTTTTCAGCAAATTAATGGATTCCAGCGCCGCGTCGTTCAAGCGGCTGGTCCAGCTTCCGGCCTTAATGTTCTTCAGCGCTCTTATGATCTTGTCCGGATCGGAAGTGAACCCGGTCATGGTCTGGACGCGGTGGTCGAATTCCAGAATGGCCGCCTCGCCGTTGTCGCCCAGCACCTGCGCCTGCAGCAACGCCCCAAGCTTCTGGATCTGCGGAAGTATCTTTTCCACCTCGGCATTTGCCTGGATCGCGACCACCAGCGACAACGGGTGGGAGGTCATGTCCTCGGTCACTTTTTGCAGCTTGCCGTTGTCGTAGAGGCGGAAATCGGACGGCGCCAGCCCGTCGACGATATTGCCGGCACCATCGGTTACCGTGACCGGGGCCATGACGATGCGGACGATGGCGGCAAAGGTCGGCTTGTCCGCTGCGGGCTGAGTCAGTGGTTCACTCTGCTCCACGCCCGGAGCCAGTGGCGTTCTCTGCTTCGCACCCAAAGGCACGCCCGGCTGCGATGCTAACGGCGTACTTTGCTGAGCGAGCAGCAGACCTGCGGCCAGAAGCCCGGCTAACATCTTCATACTTACATTATAGATACCACCGTCAGCAGGATGGTTTCGCATTGTGCTCCGTGCGGCCATGCAGCAGATCCACGGCGTGCGGGATGAGCGCGGCCACTGCATTCAACGACTCTAGCGCACCTTTGGGCGAGCCTGGCAGGTTCACCATCAGCACCGCTCCGCGCGTATACGCCCCGCTGCGGGAAAGCGCGGCCCGGAACGTATGTTTCGCGCCTTCCAGGCGCATGAGCTCGCCGAAGCCGGGCACGGCGCGGTGCGCCACGGCCTGCGTCGCTTCCGGCGTAACGTCCCGCGGGCCGAGCCCGGTGCCGCCCGTGGTCAGAATCACGTCGATCGCCCCGGACGAAGCGAGCGCGATCAACAACGGCGAAATCGCACCGGCATCGTCGGGAACCACGCGCCGGTCGTCAACCGTCCAGCCGAGCTCACTTGCCCGGCGAGCGAGTTCCGCACCCGATTGATCCTCGCGCGTTCCCGCGGTCACGCCGTCGCTGATGATGACGATGGCTGCTCTGATCATTTTCGTTTGTAATCTCCGCTTTTGCCGCCGGTTTTCGAGACCAGGTACACATCCTGAATCTCGATGCCTTTATCGAGCGCTTTGGTCATATCGTAGACCGTCAGCGCCGCCACGGATGCCGCCGTCAGCGCTTCCATCTCCACGCCGGTCGGCCCCGCCACGGAAACCGTCGCCGTGATCCGTACGCCGCGTGACGCAACGTCGCAGGTCACATCCGCATGCGAGAGCATGAGCGGATGGCACATGGGGATTAACTCCGACGTCTTCTTAGCGGCTGAAATCCCCGCAAAACGCGCCACTTCGAGCGGATTTCCCTTGGGATTCGACGGCAGCTTCTTCAATACCGAAGGTTTGATCCTCACAAACGCGTGCGCCACAGCCGTCCGTTTCGTATCCGCCTTGGCGGAAACATCCACCATCCGCGCGCGACCGGCGGCATCATAGTGCGAGAGCTTCTTCATTTCGAGTTCATTATTTCAAGAGCACCCGGATATCTTCCCCCGCGGCCCACGATTCACGATCTGATTCCACCACCAAAAACGCGTTGGCGCGGGCCAGCGCCACTACATCGCCAGATCCCTTCCACGGCTCCGGCTCCACGGTAACGCCATCGGCGCTCAGCCGCGCCGGCAGAAAGCGCGTCAGCCCGGGCTTGTGCCGGAGCTCCTTCGTCAGACTCGCCCGCAGCAGCCGTAGCGGAGGATGCGGCAATCCCTGCATCTTTTCGATCGCTGCCCGCGCGAAAATCTCGAACGTCACCATCGTCGAAGCGGGATTGCCCGGCAGCCCAAAAAAAAATTTTGACGCGGCTTCGCCTCCTCCATTCTTGATCACGCGGCCGAAGACCACCGGTTGCCCCGGCTGGATCAATACGCGATCGAAGAAGAATTCCCCGTCCGCCGCTGCCAGCACACGCTCGACAACGTCGTATTTGCCGGCCGACACGCCGCCCGAGAGCAGCAGCAAATCAGATTCCAATCCGCGCGTTACCAGCTCACGCGTCGATTCATCGTTATCGCGCGCAATGGGAAGAATCTCTGGAATTCCGCCCGCGCGCCGCACCTGCACGGCGAGAGCCGCCGCGTTGGAATTGCGAATCTGCACGGCGCCAGGCTGTTCGCCCTCCGCTACGATCTCATCACCGGTCGGCAGAATCGCCACACGGGGCTGCCGAAACACGCGGACATGTGCGTGACCCACCATCGCGAGCAGCGCGATCTCGGCATATCCCAGGCGCCGTCCGGGCTCGAGCAGAACCTCGCCGCTGCGGGCCTCCGCTCCCTGCGGCGTGATGTTCTCGCCGAGTTTCACCGTGCGACCGATCTCCGCAAATTCCCCTTCACGAACCGTGTGTTCGATCATCACGACGGCATCGGCCCCTTGCGGAACCGGAGCGCCGGTCATGATTTCCACCGCCTCGCCCGCGCGGAGCGATCCGTGGAACGCTTCTCCGGCGCGGACTTCGCCAATGACGCGCAACGACATCGGCAACGACGCGTGCAAATCCGCCGGCACATCGGCGGCGCGAATCGCGAATCCGTCGCGAGCGGAGCGCGGGAAAGGAGGATAATCGCGATCGGCCCGGATTTGTTCGGCGAGTACGCGCCGGTCCGCATCGGCGGCCGCTACGCATTCCACACCCATGGAAGCGGGCACCTCGCGCAACACGCAAGCCCGCGCTTGTTCGAACGTTAGCGCCACGACCTCACTGTACTAAGGATCGGTACCCGTTGCATCGCCCGGCGATCTCCGCCAGGACAATCCGCACGATTCCACGCTAGGGGCGTTTCCTCACGCGCACTCCCGCGTCGGTTCCTTCCGGCAGCGACAGCACGAGAGTTCCTCCATTATCGGTCTGAGCCTCGCGCAGTTCCTGATCATCGATTTCGATGTCATAGGTCGCCTGCCTGGCGAGCCCGAGAACGAATGTTTGCGCGGTATCGACGTGAAACTTGACCGGGTTCTGGGCCGCGACGCTGAGGATAGCGGCGTCGCCCACGCGCACCGGATCCGTTGCCCCGCCCGGACGCAACACGACGATCCTGCCATCGCGAGACAACTGCAGGTTGCCGTCGAAGTATCCGATCCAGGTCGCGTCCTCGTCCCAACTGGTGCGTGCGAACAGGTGACCGCTCACCGCATCGTGGAACAGGAGCGGCGCCTGTGCATAGCCCAATCCCGGCTGGTAAGGATTGGCCCACAGAAATTCATACGGCGCGCCGAGCGCACCGCGCATCACGAACCGGTCCTGCGTAAGCCAGCCTTGCAAAAACTGATTTCCGGCTTCATTCGAATCGAAAGCCACCATTGCCAACTCGGCCGCTCTGGAAAGGGTGGCTTCGTTCACGTCCGGGTCCCCATCGCGCACGAAAGCGGGCACACGGTATTCGTTCTCGGGAGCCTGGAAAGGCGCCGGATAATGACTGGTCAGGTGATCCAGGGGCAGTTCCCCGAAATACACGCGCGCGTCCTCTCGCAGGTCGATCTTCAGATTGTCGCGGATGGCATGCAGCATCTCGAAGAGCGCGTAGACCTCCGTGCGGGCAATCGCCGGCTCGCCGGCTTCCAGCCGCTTGGCGGTCGCCCTCCACTGCTCGAACACAGGTTTCAACGCAGCCTCGCCGTGATCCCGGAAACGGTCGGCGATCGCGATGATCGCGAGCACCCTGGGACTGTCCCGTGAGATGCTGCCGACCGCCTTCCCTCGATCGGCGGGAGCTGCCAAGGCCCGCTCGATCTTTTCGCCCAATCGCTCCGTCTGGGCGGGCGTCATCACCGGGCCGCACCAGTCGAACACGAGAGCCAGTTGCCGGAGATCCTGAGCGGAATCGCCAAGCGCCCATTCCACTGCGTGACGTCCCGCCGCCGCGTCCCCCGCCACGCGATAGTAAAGAGAGCCAGCGAAACCCGGCTCCGGGAGATTCGCCTCACCTCTTACAAGAAGGTCGAACTGCTCCCATCGCAACGACTTGCGATCCCTCTCGCGCTGCAAAAGGCGCAGTCTAGCTGACGTTAGAAAGAGACGGGGTGGATCGGTATAGACACGAAGATCGTCGTCCGAGGCGCCCGGGAGGTCTTGCGCCAGGCCGCGTATGGCCAACAGTAACAGGACGAAAGAGATCCACACTTCGAGACCATTGTGTCACACGGACACACCCGGCGGGTCTTCCTGGTCACTATCTGTCTGCTTGATTTCCACAAGTGATTGCAAAAAAAGGGAGGAACTATGGCTAGGCCCGTGCTATCATACAAAACGAATTGATGCAGTAACCTTTGAAAACCTGCCCTCTGTTGGAATGAGCATAAACGAACGAAGCGGGTTGGCTAGTTCTAGCGTGCTTGCGGGAGTCGGTCAAAATTTTTAAACCGCTCCTTCAATCGTTTGTGCGAGTTGCGACAGAGGGGTTTTTTTAGTCCCCTCTTTTTCCGCCGTTCCTCTTTCTGCCCCAGTACTAGAACTTTTGCGCTAAGCAGACCGGGCTTGGGCTATTGGTTTTAGGAGGGGTACCTGAGGCATAGTAGACGCGTACCATGAGCGACGTCTACCTTGTGCTTCGTTACACCCGGCGCTGGATTCAGTACGGCATCTTTGCGCACACCGCCATCTGCACGCTGGTCGCGGCGATCGAAGGCGTGATGGGCCGCTGACCACAGAAGTCACTTCGCTATTTAGAAATAGGCTCGATATTCTGAGGAGGCGTGTCCCTCACCGAATTGCTCGGGTTCCTGACCGGCGTGGTCAACGTCTGGCTGCTCGCGCGCCAGATTCTGTGGAACTGGCCGGTGGGCATGGCGAACAACCTCCTGTACTTCGCGGTCTTCCTGCACTCCGGCCTTTATGGCGACGCGGGTCTCCAGTTGATCTACGCCGGCCTGGGCGTTTACGGGTGGTGGCACTGGTCGCATCCCGCTCCCGGCAGGACGACATTGAGCGTCGCCCGCATGTCGCCAATGACGTGGATATGGCTGATACCAGCCACGGCACTCGCGACCTTCGTTCTCGCGATGTTCCTCGTCCGCTTCACCGATTCCACCGTCCCGCGATGGGACGCGCTCACGACCGCTCTCTCGCTCGCGGCGACCTACGGGCAGACCAAGAAACTGCTCGAATCCTGGTGGATCTGGATTCTTGCGGACCTCATCTACGTCCCGCTGTACATCTATAAAGGTCTGTGGCTGACCTCGGGGCTGTACGTGATTTTCATGATTCTGTGCATCGTAGGCTTGCGGGCGTGGTGGAGAGCCCTCGTTACGCGCGAGGTGCCAGCCGCTCAGTGAATCGTACGTGTCTTGCGATTCATGTAATCCATCAGCAGGTACTGGCCCAGCGTGTAGGGCGTCGTGAAGTACGCCTTTCCGCGGCACAGCTCCGTGACCTTCTGGATGAAATTGACCAATCCGTAATCGCTCGCGAGCATGAACGTGTTGATCAGGATGCCCGCGCGCTTGCAGCGGCTGACTTCCTCGAGCGTGCGGCTGATCACCAGCGGATCGAGCCCGAACGCATTCTTGTAAACGCGCCCGTCCTCGAGGGTCAGCGCGCTAGGCTTGCCGTCGGTGATCATTACGATCTGCTTCATGTCCTTCTTCTCCTGCGCCAGCAGCCGCTGGGCGAGAATCAGGCCGTCGCGCGTGTTCGTATAGTAAGGACCCACCTGCACGCGCGCGAGGTCTTCAATGCGCAGCTCTTCGGCCGAGTCGTGAAAAAGTACGCAGCGCAACGAATCGCCGGGATATTGCGTGCGAATCAGGTGCGCGAGCGCGAGCGCAACCTTCTTGGCCGGCGTGAAGCGATCCTCGCCGTACAAGATCATGCTGTGGCTGCAATCGAGCATCAAAACCGTCGCGCAGGAGCTCTGGTATTCGCTCTGGTGCACGTGCAGATCGCGATATTCGAGATTGATCGGCAGCTTCAAGCCCTCGCGCTGCACGGCGGAAAATAGCGTCTGGGCGATGTCCAGGTTCATGACGTCGCCGAATTCGTACTGCTTGGCCGCGCCGCTGGTCTCCACGCCGGTGGCCATATCGCGCGTGTCGTGCGCGCCGAAACTCGAATGTCCCAGCGACCCCAGCAGATCCTTCAGCGTCTTGAAGCCCAGAAAATCGACGCTTTTGTCTGTGATCTTCACCTCGATCTTGCTGTCGCGATTGCCGCCAGGTCCGCCCTCCTGCGGATCGGTAGTGATGTAGCCTTCGTCGATCAGCTTCTGCACCAACTGGTTCAGGAGCTGTTCCATCTGCTCCGGCGACATGTTCTCCATGGCCTGGCGCATCTGCTCGGCGCGTTCCGGGTCGAACATTTCACCTCGCGCCAGGGCTTCTTCGATCGCGCGCTTCAAGCCTTCGAGCGAATGCTCGTTCCATTCGCTGAACTGCATATAAGGATTGTCGAAGCCGCTTTCGAGAAAGAAGTCGGCCAAGGCTTTGAGCAGATCCTCGGCGCTGAGGCCCAGGTCCTCGCCCGTGTAGCGCGAATAGTGAATTCTTTTCATCGCAAACGCCTTTTCATTGCAAACGTCTCTTCTTGGCAAATTCGCTACGAAAAGCGGCCGGCTTCCTGCGAACTTCCTTACTGAAATTGCCGTCGAGCCTTGGTGCGCGCCTCGTCGGGGGGTTCTCGCCGGCGTTCTCCGGCCGCATACACGGATTCCTCGTTGCGACTGATGCGCTTGTGGGCGTACAGTCCTTCGAGGATGAATTCCGCGGCAGCCGCGCGCACGGCGTCGGGCTCGCTCGCGCCCAGGCCCAGGAGTTTGGTTTTTTCCATGAGACCCTGAATGCCGCCCAATTCCTTCACCATCACATCGGAAGGCTGCGTTTCATCCAGTTTGAGTGTTCCACCCAGTTCGAACCATTGCACGACGTTCGAAAGGTTCTCCCCCTCAAAGTACGACGTAAACACCTTGCCCACGGCCACGCGGATGATCTCGCGCGCGACGGCATCGCCGCCTTTCAATTCGCCCTCGTATTCGAGCTCCAGCTTCCCCGTGATCGAAGGCAGGGCGGCGTAAAGATCCAGCACCCGCGGCACGGCCACCTTTTCCCCGGCCATCAGCGCGCGACGCTCGGCGTTCGAGGAAACGTTCTCCAGAACCGATATCGGCAGCCTCTGGCTGACCCCCGAACGCTTGTCGACGCGCTTGTCTTCGCGCGCCGAAAACGCCACTTGTTCGATGACCTCGCGAATGTAGCGGGGGATGCGCAACCGCGCAGGCGCGTGCCGGTCCGTCCAGGCCTCCTGGGCGGTAATTTCGATGCCATGATCGAGCGTCGCCGGGTAGTGCGTGCGAATTTCGCTGCCGATGCGATCCTTGAGCGGGGTGATGATCTTCCCGCGCGCGGTGTAATCCTCGGGATTCGCCGTGAACACCAGCATCAGGTCGAGCGGGAGGCGCACCGGGTAGCCCTTAATCTGCACGTCGCCTTCCTGCATGATGTTGAACAGGCCCACCTGGATCTTGCCGGCCAGATCCGGCAGTTCATTGATGGCGAAGATGCCGCGGTTGGCACGCGGCAGCAGGCCGTAATGCACCGTCAACTCGCTGGAGATCGTTTCGCCGGTGCGCGCCGCCTTGATCGGATCGATATCGCCGATCATGTCGGCGATGGTCACGTCCGGCGTCGCCAGTTTTTCCACGTAGCGCGCGTCGCGCGGGAGCCACGCGATGGGGGTCAAGTCACCTTCGTCGCGCACCCGGTCGCGGCAGGGCTTGCAGATGGGCGCGCGCGGATCGTCGTGGATTTCGCAATCGGCGATATACGGCACGTAGTCATCCAGCAACGTGACCAGCATGCGAATCAGGCGCGTTTTCGCCTGGCCGCGCAGACCGAGCAGAATGAAATTGTGCTTGGAAAGGACGGCGTTGACCACCTGCGGCGCCACCGTGTCTTCGTATCCCACGATGCCGGGAAACAACGTCTCTTTCTTTTCGAGCTTGCGGATCAGGTTTTCGCGCAGCTCATCCTTGACGCTGCGCATCGATTGATATTTGGGGGACAAGCGGAGCGCCCCGAGGGTCTTGGGAAGGCCGGAAGAAGAATTCATGAGGCCGTAACGTCCTACCCGGATTGTAGCAGGGTGATGTGGCGCGGGCCGCCCAGGCCTACAGCGTCACGATGTCCCGGTATTAAAAACCAGTCGTGGCGACGTTTCTAGTGACGGCCATGGCTACTTCGGCGCCGGGAGATCAAAGCACGCCCGGCTCGACTCCAGGAAATCTTCCCACGTTGTGAAGATGTCGGCCATGAGTCCGGCGGCAAGCGCTCCGGCCACGTTGGCGTCGCGGTCATCCAGAAATAGCGCCTTGTGCGGATCGATTCCCAGGCCTCGGATGGCATTGTGGTAGATGGCGGCTTGCGGCTTTGCCACTCCGAGCTCGTAGGAGAAAGTCACCTCATCGAAGTGCGCGAGGAAGCCGGGGACCGACTTCAAGCTCTCTCCGATGGGACGCGGAAGGTTCGAAAGAATTCCGGTGCGGATTCCCGCGGCGCGCAAATCTCCAATCCACGCAAGCAGGCGATCGTCGAAGCGGCTCCAGAACGCGATCTCGCGCTCGATCAGCCCGTGAATCGTAGCCTTGTCGAAGTGGATGCCCAGGCGCGTGCCAATCGCCTTCCAATACACCAGGGGATCTTCTCCCTCATCGTACCGCTCGCGATCTTCCCAGAACGCAGCTTCGAAGGCCTCCCGGTTCGCGCCGCAGAACGCCGCGGCCTCCCGCCATTGGGCTTCGCTGGGAGGGAAACAGATCACACCGCCGAAATCGAAGATGACGGCTTCCGTTCTGTTTCGCGGACCAAGTTGCATGACGGATCGACGAAGAAGAATTAGCGAGTTCCGCCGCCAGCCGCTTGTGTCTCGCGCCGGGTGCGGATTTCACGCACGGCGTAAATGCGGCGTCCCTGGCTTTCGTGATACGTCCGCGTCAGCACTTCGCCCAGCAGTCCCGTGCAGAAGAGGATCACGCCCGTCAGCAACGCGATCGCGCCCAATACCAGTAAAGGCCCGTGCGCTTCGATGATATCGCCGCCGATGAAGATTTTTTCTCCCGCCATCCACGTCAGAATGGACCCGCCGACGCCCGCGCTCACCAGGCCCCACTTGCCGAAGAAATGCATGGGCCGCGTGAAGTACTTCAGCAGGAACCAGATGGTGAAGATATCGAACATCACACGAAATGTCCGGCTCAATCCGTAATGTGAAGCCCCGGTCGGACGTTCGCTGTTCTTGATGGGCACTTCCGCGATGCGCGCGCCGTACAGGCTGGCGAGCGCTGGAATGAAGCGGTGCAGCTCGCCGTATAAATTGACGTCCTTCAGCACTTCCGCGCGGTACGCTTTAAACGTCGTGCCGAAGTCGCGCAGTTCAACGCCGGAGACTTTCGCCATCAGCCAGTTGGCGATCCGCGAGGGGAACTTGCGCGTCATCGCATTATCCACGCGATTCTTCCGCCAACCACTGGCGATATCGTAGCCTTCTTCAATTTTCGCGAGCAGAGCCGGAATGTCCTCGGGCGCATGCTGCAAATCGCCGTCGAGCGAAATGATGACGCTCCCCTGTGCCTCGTCAAAGCCCGCCGCGAGCGCCGCGGTCTGGCCGAAATTGCGCCGCAGGCGGATGACCTTCAGTCTCCCATCCGTTTCCACGAGATTGGCCAGAAGGTCGAAGCTCCGATCCGTGGACGCATCGTCGACAAACAGAATTTCGTACGGTTTGCGAACCTTCTCCATCACCCCCGTGAGCCGGTCGTAGAGCGGAAGAATCGACGGCTCCTCGTTATGGATCGGAATGACGATGGAAATCTGCACGGCATTAATTAGGATAGCAGTCCGGCGAGCGCATCCACGCTACTCCCACTCCGGCCCTTAAAATCGCTGCGTGCCGGTATATCGCCAGCCCCGCCAGCACGCTATAATTGGGAACTTATGCGCAAAAAAATCACAGTAGTGGGCGGCGGCAATGTCGGCGCGAGCGCCGCGGTAAACCTCGCCGCAAAAGAATTGGGTGATGTGGTCCTCGTGGACGTGGTCGAAGGAGTCCCGCAGGGTAAAGGCCTCGATATGGCCCAGATGGGCCCCGTCGAGGGCTACGACGTAGAGATTACCGGCGCCAACGATTACGGGCCGACCGCGAATTCCGATGTAGTCGTAATCACGGCCGGTCTCGCCCGCAAACCGGGCATGAGCCGCGACGATCTTCTGCTGGCCAACTATGAAGTGGTCAAGAGCGTCACCGAACAAGTGGTGAAACATTCGCCGAACGCGATCCTGGTCTTGGTCACCAATCCTCTGGACGCCATGTGCACCGTCGCGCACCACGTCTCGAAGTTCCCCAAGAATCGCGTCATCGGCATGGCGGGCGTGCTGGATTCGGCGCGCTTCCGCACCTTCATCGCCCGGGAGCTGAACGTCTCGGTGGAGAACGTTACCGCAGTGGTCCTCGGCGGACATGGCGACACCATGGTGCCGATCGTGCGCTTGTCCAACGTGTCGGGGATTCCGTTGTCGGAGCTGATCCCGGCGGATCGCCTCGCCGCGATTGTCGACCGCACACGCAACGGCGGCGCCGAAATCGTGAAATACCTCAAGACCGGCAGCGCTTATTACGCTCCGTCGGCGTCGGCGGCGGAGATGGTCGAATCCATTCTCAAGGATAAGAAGAAGATTCTTCCATGCGCGGCGCTCCTGGAAGGCGAATACGGCATCAGCGGAGTGTTCGTGGGCGTGCCGGTGAAACTGGGCGCTAACGGCGTTGAAAAGATTTACGAGATCAAGCTGACGGACGAGGAAAAGGCCATGCTCGCGAAGAGCGCCGGCGCCGTCAAAGAGCTCATCGACGTTCTCAAACCGAAATTGCAGTAGCCTCCATCGTGACCGCGCTGCGCTGGGTTGTCGGCCTGCTGGCTCTTGCGAGCCTGATCGTCATCCTGGCGCGGCGCAGACCGAGACGTTAGGCGGCGGTAGCGGGTCGCTCACGCAAACAGAAGCCGGCCCTTAGGTTCTGGAATTAGGCCGTCCGAGTTCCCGGGCGGCTTCCAACCACTCAGCAATCACGATTTCGACGTTGGCGAGCGCTTCCTGCCGCGTGGCGCCGTCGGCCGCGCAACCGGCCAATTCCGGCACTTCGGCGATGAATGCTTCGTCCTCGGCACTCCAATACAGAATGATTTCGTACTTTGTCATCGGTTCTGCTCAGTTCCCACCTGCGTCAATCAAAATTTATCTTGCGCACGTAGTCGACGATCCGGAATGTAGGCAAGAACGCCTGATTGAGGAATTCGGAACACAGGACGTAGAACAGGAGCAGGGACTTCGTTGTATTGAAGGCAGCGAGATGTGTGGTCGGGGAAGGAAGGCCGCTAACCATGCCGTTCGGATCGCGGTTGCAAATGACGCCGCGGTCCAGGACACAAACCAAGTCAATTCGTGAATGGACCGGACTGGCATTAGCAGTGTGTAGGATGTCAAGGCGCTGCCGGATAGCGTCAAGGTCTGCACCGTCATACGCGAAAACGAAATAGTTGATTGGCCAGATCGACCATTTGTGGCCATACATATTGACTCGCCTGTCTATGATGTCGATTTCATTCTGATAGGCTGTCTTTTGGAATCCCTTGACACTCTGCATGTTCTCGAAGACCCCGTCTAAGTCGCTCACTCCAAGATGAGCTTTAACCTCGACCACGGAATACACGCATTCCGCTGGCACGACCCGAACGTCGCCGTTCTGATAAAGAATGGGCGTCTTTGCAGTGTCAGAAATAATTACGTCCAATTGTTTTGAGACGCCCCCCTTGCTATCTACGAGCTGCCCGGCAGAAATGTCCAAGGAAGACGGGAGATGCCGTCGCAAGAAGGTCTTTAGTATCTTCTCGAATTCGCCACCCTTTAATCCGGCGTGCGCAATTGCTGCACGCGCCTGCTCAACTTCAGCACGCATCTGATTTGCGACCTGGGCGAAAAGTTCGGCGACGTTCATCGTTCTACTCAATTCCCATTTGCGTGAGCCTGTAGCGCAGCGCGTTGCGCGTCAAGCCCAGCAGCCGCGCCGCGTGGCTCTTGTTGCCGTTCGCTCTTTTCAATGCTTCGCGGATCAGCGACTGTTCGTATTGATCGAGCGTCATGCCTTCGGGGAGAAATCCATCCGTGGTCGCCGCTGGACGCGAGCGCCCCGCGCCCGTATCGATGCGCACGTCATCGGCTTCCACGCGCGGGCCATTGGCCAGCAGGATGCTGCGCTCGACGACGTTTTCAAGCTCCCGCACATTCCCCGGCCAGTGATGCATCATGAGCCGTTCCATCGCGCCTTCGCTGATTTCGCCGCCGAACTTTTTGGCGAAATGTTCGACAAGATAGGGGATATCCTCCTTGCGCTCGCGCAGCGGCGGGATATTCATAGGGACTACGTTCAGGCGATAGTACAGATCCTCGCGGAAGGTACCCTGTTCGAGCGCGGCACGCAGATCGACGTTGGTCGCCGCGATGACGCGCACGTCGGTGTGCATGGTCTTGTTGCTGCCCAGCCGCTCGAATTCGCGCTCCTGCAGCACTCGCAACAGCTTCACTTGAATCGCTCCCGGCACGTCGCCGATCTCGTCCAGGAACACCGTGCCTCCGTCGGCCTGCTCGAATTTGCCCGGCTTGGATGTATTGGCCCCGGTGAACGCGCCTTTCTCGTAGCCGAATAACTCGCTCTCCATCAGGTTTTCGGGGATCGCCGTGCAATTGATCTTCACGTAAGGATGGTTCTTGCGCGGCGAATGCTGATGAATCGCGCGCCCGATCATATCCTTGCCAACGCCGCTTTCTCCGGCCAGCAGCACCGTGGCGCGCGTGGGAGCCACGCGCATGACCGTCGCGAAGATCTCCTGCATCGCCGGACTCCGTCCGATGATGTTCTCGAATTGATATTTTTCTCCGAGTGCCTCGCGGAGTTCGCGATTTTCATCGCGCAACTGGCGGACATCCATGGCCTTGTTCACGACTACGCTCAAGTGGTCGAGCGAAAACGGCTTGGGCAGAAAATCCACCGCGCCGTGCTTCATCGCCTCCACCGCATTTTCCACGGTCCCGAAGGCCGACATCACCACGACCGGCGTGTGCGAATTCTGTTGCTTCAACTTTTCCAGAAGCTCCAGCCCATCCATTCCGGGCAGCTTCAGGTCCGTCAAGACCAGGTCGGCGTCGTCCGCCAGCTTCCAGCCTTCCTCGGCCGTGCCCGCGGCTTTCACTTCGAAGCCGGCCGAGGCGAGGTGCAGGCCGACGACGCGTCTGAGTTTTTCTTCGTCTTCGATTACCAGGATGGTTTTCTTGGCCATGTTCAATCTCTGGGACCGTTTACTCTTTCTAAAGGTAACTGCACGCGGAATACGCTGCCCTCGCCCGGCGTGCTCTCGACGTCGATGTGTCCGCCGTGTTCGTCGATGATTTTCGCGACGATCGCCAAGCCAAACCCCACGCCGTCCGTTTTGGTCGTAAAAAAGGGATTAAATATATTTTCCAGATTCTTCGCGTCAATACCGGAGCCCCGATCGATTACGGCGATCTCCGCATTTCCGTCGCTGGTCAGCTGCGTCTTCACCGTCACGACGCTATTGGGCGGACTGGCCTGGGCCGCGTTGGTCAGCAGGTTGACGATGACGCGCTCCATCAGCTCGGCGTCGAAGGTTGCCGGCGGAACGTCCAGCGAATAATTCTTGAATACGGTGATGCCCGCGCGTCCCGCACCGGCCTGTTCCCGTTCGAACCGGACAATCGCGTGGTCGAGCATCGCCGAAAGATCGCCGCGCTGCATTTTCAAATGTTGCGGACGCGCGAAATCCAGGAATCGCGTGATCAGCGAATTGGTGCGGTCCACTTCCTCCACGATAAATCCGGCCATTTCGCGGGCCACTTCGTTTTCCGCGGCCACGCTGCGGGCCAGCATTTCGGCCGAGGTTTTCATCGTACCCATGGGATTGCGCAGTTCGTGGGCGAGACCCGCTGTCAGCTGGCCCAAGGCTGCGATCCTCTCCGCTCTGCGGACCTGCGCTTCCGCTTCTTTGAGACTGCGGTTCGCCTTCGCCAGCTCCTCGGCCGCCGCCTGCGCCTTCTGCGCCTCCCGACGATTCGCCTGTGCCAGCTCGTGGGTCAGATACCCCACGACCGGCAGGAAAATCGAGCGCAGTACGAGCTCCAGCTTCTGGTCTTCCGGGATGTATTGATCCGCGCCCAAAAACGCCAGAAACGAAAGGTACACGCCGCAAGCCGCGAGCGACACGAGAGCCGTGCCCGCTAGGCCGAAGGCTGTCGCGCCGGAGATCACGGGCATCAGCAGAATCAAATAGAAGCTGCTGGTGACGCCGCCGCTATAGCCGATCAGCAGGTAGCACAGCGCCAGCTTCAGAAGGACCGACGCCAGCGGACCGAGGCGGGGCTCCAGCACCTGTACGATCCCCAGCGCGGCGAGCAAGGACGCGACGATGGCGCTGCGATCCGGGCTGAATACGGCCAGCGCTGAAAATAGCAGCAGCCAAACGAAGTCCTGTGGTCGGAAGAAGCGGCGCCACGCGGTCGGCACTGGTAGTAGTTTAGCTCGCTGACGGCGGATTTATCACGCTGCAAGAATGATTTCGCAGCCGATGATTCTTGTTCGCTTGGCTGATTGCGCTACGCTTAATATTCATGCCTTTGCTCGAAGTGATTGTACTTGGCTTGGTCCAGGGACTCACCGAATTCCTTCCCATTTCCAGCACCGCGCACCTGGCGCTCGTGCCATGGTTGTTCGGCTGGCCGGACCCTGGTCTGGGATTCGACATAGCGCTCCACATCGGAACGCTGGCCGCCATCGTGATCTACTTTTATCGCGACTGGGTGCAGATCGTGGCGCAAGGCTTTGGGATGCAAGTGGAAGGCGAACCCTGCGCTGAAACGCAACCGCATGCTGCTGTGGCTGATGGCGGCCGCCACGGTACCGGTCGGCGTATTCGGCTACATTTTCAAGACGCAAGCCGAAACCACCTGGCGCAATCCCAATGTGATCGCCGCCATGATGATCGGCGTCGGCATCGTTTTGTGGATCTCCGATCGCGCAGGCCGCCGCCAGAAGGATCTCGGCCATTTGACGCCGCTGGACGCTCTCTTGATTGGCCTGGCGCAAGCGCTTTCCATCGTGCCGGGGACCTCACGCAGCGGCGTCACTATTTCCGCCGGATTGTTGCGTAATCTGGATCGGCCCTCGGCCGCGCGCTTCTCCTTCCTGCTTTCGACACCTGCCATTGCCGCCGCCGCGCTTAAAGATTTCTACGATATCCAGAAGCACGAAGGCGGCATCCCGCACGACATGCGCCTCCCCTTTATCGTGGGAATTCTGGTGAGCGGACTAGCTGGCTTGGTGGTCATCCACTTTTTCCTGGAATTTCTGCGGAGCCGGTCTCTGAACATATTCGTCGTCTACCGCATCGTTTTTGGCATAATAATAATTGCTCTGGCTCATTTCTTCCGCTTCAACGGGGGATGAGATATTTAGGACCCACCTCAAGTGCGCGGCTGAATGAAGCCTGCGCCGTAGTGTTTCTATTCATAGGTTTGTTCCTGCTGGTGGGTTTAGCATCCTACCAACCCTTTGATTCTTCATTGAATACGGTCTCTTCGGCGGTCAAACCGGCGAACCTGACGGGGCGCGCGGGGGCTTTTCTCGCCGATTTTTTTCTGCAGACCTTCGGTCTGGCCGCCTATGCCATCCCGGCCCTGATTCTGGTGCTTGGCTGGAAATGGATTCAATCCGCGCCCATCCACGCCCCTATCGCGCGAACGCTCGGGGCAGCGACCATGATGGCCTCGACCTGCGCCTTGTTCGGATTCGCGCCCCACTGGCATCCGATCGCCGGAATCATTCCCGGAGGTGGATTGGTCGGGCTGGTTCTCGCGGAGGAGTTGGTCGCATCCATGAACCTTACCGGCGCCGTGATGTTCGCGGTCACTTGCTGGATCGTGGGGCTTTATCTGGTCTCGAAGTTCGAGATGGCTCTGGTCCAAAATTGGATCGGGATTTGGATCGGACGGCCGCTCGCCCGGCTCCTTTCGCCGATGCGTTCCCTGCTCCGCAACGTCGCCGCCGGTTGGGAATCATGGCGCCTGAAACGCGCTTTCGCCGCCAAGGTTCGTGCCGAAAAACGTGCGCTTCAATCGGCCATGAAGACTCGGGAGACCGAAGCCGGTGGGCAGGCAAGTGCGGCCGGCGTGGTCATCGATCCTCAACCGCGCACGTCCATCTGGAAGAAAGGCGCCGCCGCGAAGGCCGCATCATCATCGGCGGTTTCCGATCCTTCCCCCGATCGTTCCTTGGAAGCTCCCCCTTTCGATCCGACGGACTCCGCCGCGGAGCAGTCCGCCGCTGCGACGCCGATCGAGGACATCCCGATTCGCATGCTGGAATATCCAGCTCCCGAGCCCATGCAGGTGGAACCCGAACGGCTCCGAGTGGAACACGATCAGCCGGCGGAGCCGGTGACTTTGCGTCATGATGCCGACCACGCCCCGCGCAGGCGCACGAACGCGTTCCGGCTACCGCCCACCGAGCTTTTGACCGAGGCGCCCGGCCGCTCTCAGTTCGATACCGACGAGCTGCGCGATACGGCCGCGAAAATCAAATCCAAGTTCGAAGAGTTCAACGTCCGCGGCTCGGTAACGCAGATCAATCCCGGCCCGGTCGTCACGACCTTCGAGTTCAAGCCCGAGGCCGGCGTGAAATATTCGCGCATCACCACGCTCAGCGAGGATCTGTGCCTCGGCTTGCAGGCCGAATCCATTCTGATCGAGCGCATCCCCGGCAAGCCCACGGTCGGCATCGAAGTTCCCAACTCGCGCCGCGAGGTCATCAGCCTGCGCCAGATTCTGGAATCCGAGGAATTCACCGGCTCAGCTTCCCCGCTCACCGTCGCGCTTGGCAAGGATATCAACGGGCGCATCAAAGTCGCCGCGCTCGATAGCATGCCTCACCTGCTGATTGCCGGTTCTACCGGATCGGGCAAGAGCGTGATGCTCAACTCGCTGATCATGTCGATCCTGTACAAGGCCACGCCCCAGCAGGTCCGCCTGATCATGGTCGACCCCAAGCGGCTGGAGTTCGGCCTTTATGAAGGCATTCCCCACCTGCTTACGCCGGTGATCACCGACGCGAAGAAAGCCACCAACGCGCTGCGCAATGCCGTGCTCGAAATGGAACGCCGGCTGAAGCTTCTGGCGTCCCGGGGCGTCCGCAACATCGAGCAGTACAACAAGAAAGTTCGCCTGCTGCAGGCCGAACCGCGCAGCCTGTTCGAAGAAGACGATCCCAATGAGGAGCCCCTGGAGCCGATCCCGTATGTGCTGATCATCATCGACGAGCTGGCCGACCTGATGATGCTGGAACGCGCCAACGTGGAGGAATCCGTCACGCGCCTGGCGCAAATGGCTCGCGCCGTCGGCATGCATTTGGTACTGGCGACGCAGCGTCCCAGCGTCGACGTCATCACCGGCCTGATCAAGGCGAACTTCCCGTCGCGCATCAGCTTTCGCGTGGCGACGCGCGTCGATTCGCGCACCGTGCTCGACGTCATGGGCGCGGAACATCTGCTGGGCAAGGGCGACATGCTATTCCTTCCGCCGGGCTCCTCGCGCCTGGTGCGCGTGCACGGCTCCTACGTGAGCGAATCCGAAACCAACGCGGTGGTGGATTTCTGGAAACAGCAGGCCGAACCGGAATACGATCAGAGTTTCCTCATCGCGCCGCCTGCCGAGGACGAACTGGAAGGCGAGGAATACGACGGTCCCGCGGACCTGATGTATCAGGACGCCGTGCGCGTGGTCTGCGAGATGGGCAAGGCGTCGACATCCACTCTGCAGCGCCGCTTGCGGCTGGGCTACGGGCGCGCCGCGCGCATTCTCGACATGATGCAGCGCGACGGAATCATCGGGCCACCCGATGGCAGCCGCCCGCGCGAAGTTCTCAAACGGCCAGACTGGCTGGAAGAAGTGGAGAATCAACTAAAATAGATCGTGATGCGGTTCCCAATTTTGATTCTGTGTCTGTCCCTAGGAACACTGGCGCACGCCGAAGCTCCGGCCGCTTTTGCATTGGCGGATGTCCCCATTCCGATACCCGTTGCCCAGAAGCCCCAGATCCCGGCGCCCGGCAAAGTGATTGAGAAGAATGAGAAGAAGATCGATCTAAAACAGTACCGCGGCAAGGCCCTGGTCGTGGTCATGATTTCCACCACCTGTAAGCATTGCATCACGGCGGTGCAGTACCTGACCCAATTGCAGACGCAGTATGGCGGGCAGGGATTACAGGTAGTCGGTCTGGCTGGTGACGCCAATGCGGAAGCGGCGGTCCCCGCTTTCGTGGAACAATACCATCCCAATTTCCCGTTCGGCTATTTGGAAAAGGAGCCTTTCCTGAAACTGGCCCATCTTCCGGCCGATGGGCGGCCCTTCGTGCCTGTCGTGTTATTCGTCGATCCCAGGGGCATGGTCCGCAATCGCATGTTCGGCAACGATACGGTGATGAAGAACACGGAGATGGCTCTTCTTCAGGGCGTGAAGGACTTACTCGCCCAATCGGCGCCGCTTTTGAAGAAGTAGCCGGGCGATAACGCGGGCGAGCCGTTATCGCGCGAGTCGCGCGAATCCTTCGGGTCCGGTTGTGAACGTGAACCCCATCGCTTGTGTGGCGTTCCGGATTCGCTCGACGATCCTCGTCTGAAAGGCGGGTTCATGCCACGCCTCGTAGCCGTGCGCTCCACTTACGCGCACTCCGGCCTCCCTGGTGGTCGCTCCCCGACGTTTCACGCAACGGACGTGTAGTGGGTCGCCGATGAGATCGCGCCCGGTGACGTCGATCGCGATGCGCGCCAGTTCCTCCGCGTCACACGGCAGCAACGGCGCGAGTGTCGCATACGTCTCGATTCCCGCTTCGCGCAGCGCGCGGATCGTGGCCAGTCTTTCCGGAATGGGCGCGCAAAGCGGCTCGTAGAGCTTCCGGACGTCCTCCCGATTCGTGGTGATCGAAAAGCTAACACGCAGCGTAGTGCGCTTCGCGAGTTCCTGCAATTCAGGAATGTCGCGCAGCACGAGCGGGCCACGGGTCTGTAGAGCGAACACGCAGGGCGGAGCATCGATGAGCGCCTCGAGAATTCCGGGCATCAGCCGCGCTTCTGCTTCGGCCGGCTGATAGGGATCCACCAGCGGCGAACAATAAATCCTCTGCCTATCGCGCAGCTCGCGTTGCAGGAGTTCCGCGGCGTTCGACTTAAGGGTGGTGAATTGTCCCCAGCGCTTCCAATCCTCGGGCCGTAGACCGCCCTGCACGCGCATCGTGGGGACGTAACAGTAGGTGCATCCGAAGGTGCAATTGCGCGCCGGAGTGAGCGAGTGCGTGAAGCCGGCCTCGAAGATAAAACCAGAGGTCTTACTAAGGATCACAGTACTCAGGGTGGTCCTGACCAGGCGGCGGGCGTCGACGGAGCGATCCTCTGTGGGCACACTTCAATTTTAGGATTGCCGGCCGTCGAACAAGTACTCGAGTGGCCGGCCCTTGCGCACGATCTCCAAAGGGAGTAGCCTCTTTGCGCATCGCCAAAGGAGGCGCTATGGAACGAATGAATCTAGGACGAGTGGTTCTGGGCGGTATCGTGGCAGGCATCGTGGCCGACGCATTAGGTTACGTCGTGGACGGCGTGCTGCTCGCTCCGCAATGGGCCGAAGGCATGAAAGCATTGGGAAAGTCGGAGTTCACGACGAATCAGATGATCGGGTTCAACATCCTCGGTCTAGTTTATGGCGTCTTCGCGCTGTGGCTGTATGCGGCCATCCGTCCGCGTTACGGCGCGGGGCCGAAGGCGGCGGTGTGGGCCGGGCTCGCCGTGTGGATCTCCGGCGTCCTGCTGCCCAATCTTGGGCTCATGGCCATGCCAGGTTTGTTTTCGATCAACCTGACCTTGCTGACCAGCGCCGGAGGAATTGTGGAATGGGTGGCCGCAGCCCTGGCTGGAGCGGCATTGTATAAGGAGAGCCAGGCCACGCCGCGGACCATGGCGGCGCACGCTTGAGTTTCGTATTCGCAGTCCAATTCCGCAAGCTGCCTGCGACGCTGGCGAGGTCCTGGCCAGCCTACTCCGCGACCGATTTGGTTTCCACCAACTTCGTCACTTCTTCGATAAACTGTCCGAGCGGCTTTGCGCCCATGTCGGCGTGCTTGCGGTGGCGCACGGAGACCGTTCCCGCCTCGGCCTCGCGCTCGCCGACCACAAGCATGTAGGGAACCTTCTGCATCTGCGCGTCGCGGATCTTGAGGTTCACTTTCTCCTTGCGATCGTCCAGATGCGAGCGGAGGCCAGCGGCTTCGAGCCGAGCCTGCACCTTCTTCGCATATTCCTGCTGCCGGTCGGTGATCGGCATCACCACCGTCTGCACCGGGGCGAGCCATAACGGAAACGCCCCGCCATAGTGTTCGATCAGGATGCCGAAGAAGCGCTCGACGCTGCCATACAGGGCGCGATGAACCATCAGCGGCTGATGCCTTTTCCCGTCCTCGGCGACGTACTCCATCTCGAAGCGCTTTGGCAGGTTGAAATCGAACTGCACCGTCGAGAGCTGCCACTTGCGTCCCAGCGCGTCCACCAGCTTCATATCGATTTTGGGCCCGTAGAAGGCGGCCTCATCGGGAATGACGGGCGCTTTGATGCCGAGGCGCTCCACGGCCCGGCTCAACGCGTTTTCAGCAAGCCCCCACTGATCCGCGGTGCCAAGGTATTTTTCGCTTTTTCCTCCGTCCCAGGTCGAAAGTTCGGCCTCATACTGCTCGAATCCATACGTCTTGAGGACGTCGATCGCGAATTCCAGACAGTTGACGACCTCGTCCTCGATCTGGTCCGGCGTACAGAAGATATGAGCGTCGTCCTGCGTGAATCCGCGCACACGCAGCAGGCCGTGCATGGTGCCGCTACGCTCGTAGCGATACACCGTGCCGAGCTCGCCGAGCCGCACGGGAAGCTCGCGATAACTGCGCAGTTTGTCGCGGTAAATCAGAATGTGACCCGGGCAATTCATGGGTTTCAGCCGGTATTCAGCGTCGTCCAGCTCCATCCCCGCGAACATATTTTCCGCGTAATTCTTCAGGTGGCCCGAGGTGTGCCATAAATCCGCGCGCATCACGTGCGGCGTGTACACCAGCGAATACCCGCGCTTCAGATACTGATCGCGCATCCAATCTTCGATGATCTTGCGCACGATCCCGCCCTTGGGATGGAAGAAAATCAACCCCGGTCCGGCGAGTTCCTGAATGCTGAACAGGTCGAGCTCCTGGCCCAGCTTGCGATGGTCGCGTTTCTTCGCTTCCTCGATGCGGGCGAGGTATTCGTCCTGCTCCTTCTTGTTGAACCACGCGGTTCCATAGATGCGCTGGAGCTGGGCGTTCTTCTCGTCGCCTTTCCAGTAAGCCCCGGCAATCGAAAGCAGTTTGAAAGCCTTGATCTTCTTGGTCGACGGTACGTGCGGACCGCGGCAGAAATCGATGAAATGCGGGCCCAGGGTGTATTCGGAAAACACTTCGCCCGCGCGCTCGGTGATCAGCTCGATCTTCATGGGCTGATCGCCGTAAAGCTTCAGCCCTTCTTCCTTGGCGGTGTACTTGCGCTCGTAAGGCAGGTCGCGCGCCTGAATCTCCCACATCTTCTTTTCGATCTTTTCGAGATCCTCAGGAGTGAACGCCTCGGACCTTTGAAAATCGTAATAGAAGCCGTTCTCAATAGGTGGACCGATGCCGAGCTTCGTTTCCGGAAACAGTTCGAGCACCGCGGCGGCGAGAAGATGCGCAGTGGAATGCCGGTAGACTTCGAGCGCCTCGGGATTCCTGGTCGTCAGAATCTGGAGCGAAGCATTTCCTTCAAAAGGCCGCGTCAGATCCCAGAACGCTCCGTCGACTTTGGCGACGATCGCGTCGTCGGCCAGCCGGGTACTGATGGACCGCGCGATATCGACGGGCGCCGTGCCCTGGGGAACGCTCTTGATGCTTCCGTCCGGAAGCGTGACCTGAATCTCACTCATGGATATTTTCAGCGTAGCAGAGCAGACGGAAATGACTGCATCACTTCAGCCCGGCCTGCCAGTTCAGCACCACGGTGATGGGCGAAGAGCTGGTGGAGGTTTCCGCCTCGACAGTGTTGAGCAGGAATCTCTTCCCATCGGCACTGACATCCCAGCGGAAGTCACGGTCCGCGGGAAGAACGGTCCTTTCGAACAGAGCCTGAGGGATTCCCGCCTTGAAGGCCGGGCTGGTGCTCACGTCGACCGCCATCACCGCCTGGTCTTTCACAATATAGAACAGCTCCTTGCCATCGCGCCGCCAGCGCGGCTGGGTTCCGCCGCCTCGCGAGACCATCCACTTGCCCCCACCGCCCGAGGTCAGCGGGAAAGGCTGGACGTAGATTTCCGAGCGGCCGGATTCGTTCGAACGATAGGCGACAAAGCGTCCGTCCGGAGAGAACTGGCCTTGGACTTCATCAAAATCGGTTTTGAGATAAGGAACAGGTTGGCGGTCGCCCTGTAGCGGGAGCACCCATAGATCTTCTTGGGTTTTCGGATCGCTGGCCGAGTAAAGCAGGAACCGTCCGTCCGGCGACCAATCATCCGGTATTTTCGGTTCCGGCGATTTGAGCAGAACCTCATCGCTGCCCGCGCCGCTGGCGGGCTTTTGATACAGGTCGCCCACGCCACTGCGTTCGGAGCGAAAGACGATACGGGTCCCGTCCGGCGACCAGACTGGGGCAAAATCCCGAGCCGGATCGAACGTGAATCGGGTGCTCGCAGCCCTGGCAGACTCGACCAGCCAGATATCGGAATTATTGCCCTGGTTGCGACTGACTGCTATCCGCGTCCCGTCGGGCGACAGGGCTACCGAACCGTACGTGGCGGGCTCAGCGGCGGCGCCCAGAGATTTGCCCTGCCGGTCGTACCAAATGAAAGAATTTCCCCCGCCTGCCGCACCCGTCCGGTAGGCCAGAAGGCCGCTCGCGGACACACCGAAACGGCCTTGGACTTGGTTCGTCATGCCCACCCGCTCGGCCACCGGCGCCGGTTCTCCCGCGAGTTCCAGCCGCCGGTTGTCGAAAGGCTGGGTCATCAACGTGCCTTCGCGCAGGAAAAGAAGGCGTCCCATGGTGGAATCGGCGGTAGGCGCATACGCCGCGCCGTACTGAACGCCCAGGAGCCGCTGGGTCGACTGCTGCTCGGGCTTGACGTCCAGCGATCCCACGTAGATGCCGTGGTGGTCGGAGAGCGCCGAGGTACGAAGATATATAAAGTGCCGTCCATCGGGCAGGAACGCGGGGAAACTATGGAAACCTTCCTGCCGCGACGAATCGACCACCGTGACGGAAGCCGCGACTCCCCCCGCTGCGGGAACCCTCCGCAGGCCCCCCGAAACCCCACTCCCGCCGCGGGAGCCAAAGACGAGTACGCCGTCCTGGCTCCAGGCGCCCGACCCGACCGAGTTCTGGACTTCGCACAACGTAATAGGAGGACCGCCGGTCACATCGACCTTCTTCACCTTATTTCCGTCGCCGAACGCGATGAAGCGGCTGTCCGGCGACCAGAAGGGACCGCTGGCGTTTTCGGTGCCGGGCAGGAGCCGCGCGTCAAGCGAATCCAGGGATCGAACCCATAGAGAAGGTCGGCCATCCGCTCCGGTCGCCGTAAATGCGAGGAGCCTGCCATCGGGCGACGGCGCGACGAAATTCTCGAAACTCGTTTTCTCGGGGGGCTCTATCTGGAAGCGCACCGGCTCGATCGCCGGGGGCTTTTCACGGAGATGCGCGAACGCAAATGGCAGCGCTGCCGCAGCGATGACCAGCGCAAAACCCGCCGCGATCATCCATCGCAGAGGACGCCGCCCGTGTGACACTGGCGGGGGCGCGGCCGTGTCTTCGAGCAGCTCCGCCGCGTCACCGATATCGCGGAGCCGCTTGCGCGGATCTTTTGCGAGACAGCGCCGCAGCAGCTTGCGCGCTTTCGGCGGCACTTTTTCGAGATCCGGTTCTTTGGCGAGCACGTGCGCCAGCGTATCGGCGACATCCTCCCCCTTGAACAAGCGATCGCCGGTGAGTAATTCATAGAGCACTACGCCGAAGGACCAGATATCGGCGCGCTTGTCCACCTGTTTGCCCTTGGCCTGCTCGGGAGCCATGTATGCTGCGGTACCCAGGATGACGCCGACTTCGGTGGCCCCGATGGTCAGCGTGGGCGAGTTCTCGGGAACACTACCGGCGGAACCCTGTCCGTCGGGGCGACTGGTAAAAGCTTTCGCCAGACCGAAATCGAGCAGCTTGACGACGCCTTCCGGAGTGATTTTGATGTTGGCGGGCTTCAGGTCGCGATGGACAATCCCTCGATCGTGCGCGTACTCGAGTGCGTCGCGGATCTGCCCCGCGATGCGCAGCGCTTCGTCAACGGCGTACGGACCCTTGGGCGAATCGCCCTCCACCAGCTCCATCACGAGCGCGCGTTCTTCCACTCCGTAAATCGCGGCGATGTTCGGATGATTGAGCGATGCCAGCACTTCGGCTTCGCGCTGGAAGCGGGCCATGCGTTCCGGGTCGCGCGCGAAGGCCTCCGGCAGCACCTTCACCGCCACGTCCCGCTTCAGTTTGGTATCGCGCGCGCGGTACACCTCGCCCATGCCGCCAGCACCGATCTGCCCGGCGATGAGATAAGGCCCAAGTTGGTCGCCCGCGTTCACAGAGCCGCTGCCTCCGCTTCCCGTAAGTATAGGACACCGCAGGCATAGGGCTCGGGCTTCTAGCCCTACTCCTTCTTCCTGCATCCGGCTCCGCCCCAGCCGCATCGTATATATTTATTACAGAGGCCTTCCTGTGACGCCGTCCTCCAATCTGCCGACCGCCGCACCCTCGGATGAGGGCACGCTGGTCGCCCAGGCACAGGCCGGCGATACCCAGGCATTTGCCGAACTGGTAAAGCGCTACGAGCGCAAGATCTATCGCCTCGCCAAGAACATCACGCAGAACGACGAGGACGCCGAGGATGTCCTCCAGGACGCGTTTCTCAAGGCATATGAGCACCTGGGCGGGTTCCAAGGACAGTCCAAGTTCTATACCTGGATCGTGCGCATCGCCGTCAACGAAGCCCTTATGAAGCTCAGGAAACGCAGGGGCGATCGCTTCGTTTCCCTCGATGAGCCCATCGACACAGGCGAAGAAGAGGTGAAACGCGAGATTGCGGTGTGGGAAGGCAATCCGGAACAGCAGTATTCGCAGGAGGAGTTGCAGCGTATCCTCAACGAAGCGGTGGAAGATCTGAAGCCCGATTTTCGCACCGTTTTCACGCTGCGTGACATCGAAGAATTGAGTACGGAAGAGACGGCCGAAGCGCTGGGAATTTCAATTCCTGCAGTCAAAAGCAGGCTGTTACGTGCCCGCTTGGCGCTGCGTGAAAAACTGACCCGCCAGTTCAAGCGGAAAGGGGAAGACGTTTTTGCTTACTTGTAAACAATTCCTGACCGAGCTGAACGACTATCTCGACCCGAATGTCGACCCGGTGACCAAGGTCCACCTGGAAGCCCACGTTTGCGAGTGCCCGAATTGCTTCGTCATCGTCGATACGACTCGCAAAACGCTTCAGGTGTACCGCGGCGTGGAACCGCAGGAGATTCCGGACGACGTGAAATCGAGGTTGTGGAAAGCGCTCGAACGCAAAATGGCTGCGGAAAGCTAAAGGACGCCATAAGTAATCCTCATCGATTTCCCCCCGCCGGTTCCTGCCTTCGCAGACATTCCCACCGTTCACTCGTAGTTCATTCCCCGCCCCAGACGGCTTCTTAGCAATCTCGTAAAAGACAAACGTGCGAGTTCGAATCTTATCTTACGGCACCGCCAGTTGTGCGGGAGCTTTTCGACCCAAGGGCCCGTCTGGTGTGCCGCGGATTTCCAAATTCGATTAAAAAACGAACTTGGCCGACAACTGGATAATTCTCGGATCCATCGCGCTGGTGACCTTACCGAACGTCGCCGCAGTCGCCAGGTTCTGGCCGATGAAGCCCACGCCGGCGCAAGTGGTCGACCCCGCGGGGCAGCCTGCCCGGAAAGAATTCGGGACATTGAACGCCTCGCCGCGAATGTCCAATTTATAACGCTCGTGAATCGAAAAGGCGCGGGAAATCGCCATGTCGATCTCCGTGAATCCGGGGCTGATGACATTCCCCGGGCCCATGTTGCCAAAGGTACCGGTGGCCGGCGGAGGGCTGAACGCCGCGGGGTTCAGGAACTGCAGGGTTCCCGTAGGGGCATAAACGTTGGCGGCGATCTGATTGGGCCGCTCCACGCAGCCCGTGATCGGACCGTTGCACTGGCCGGTGCAGCGACGCGTCGGTACCGGTGATGATGGCCAGAGGCAAGCCCGAGGCCGCACGGAAAATTCCGGCGACCTGCCAGCCGGAAGCGACGGTCCGCAAAGCGCTATTGTTCGCGAATTTCGGCACCTGATACACCGCCGTCGCGTTGAAAATCTGACGGCGATCAAAAAGGCAGTTGCCTTTGTCCGACGGCGGCGTTGTTCGTGTAGAGGAGTCCGTTCCCGGCGTTAGGCGTTCCGCCGCCGTAATTCTGGCGATCGTCACTCAGGCAATGCGACCAGGTGTAGTTGGCCTGCGCGGTGACGCCCTTTGAAAAGCGGCGTTGCACGGAGGCGGTCAGTCCGTTGTAGCTGGACGTCAGGCCCGTGTCGTAGTAATCGAGAGGGCCGATATACTGACCTGCCGTCGGGTTGATGCTGCTGAAGAGGCGCCGCGCCAGGTAGTTCGCCGTCGTGGTGGTGGAGCACACAGTCTGCGCGCCGACGATCGGCAGTACGCACGGGCCGATGCCCATATACTGCACCGGATTCCCCGCCTGGAGCTCCCACAAGTGCGCGGCTTCGTTGCCGATGTAGCTGGCGGAAAGGAGCCACGACGATCCGAGTTGTTTCTGCACCGTCAGGTTCCACGAGTTCACCTGGGTATTCGGCATGTGCGGACTGTTGATGAGGAACGTGCCGCCGGTGGCGAATGTAATGTTCTTGTTCAAATTCACCGGGAAAGGATTGCCCCCCGGGAATGTCTGCCACGGATTGTCGAAGCTATACGTGGTTCCGGGCGTAACGGTGGTCTGCTGTCCGAATGGAGGAGCGATCGAAGTATTGATGTTGAACTGGCCGTTGACGTAGTCGTACGCCAGACCCCACGACGCACGGACCGTCATGCGGCCGTCACCCTTGGGGTCCCAGGCCAGGCCGACGCGCGGCGCGAAGTTCTTCCAGTTCGCATTCACGCCCGAGTTGCCGATGAAGCCCGGATCGCCTGGATAAGTGAATCCGGGAGGCGCGTTCACGTACACAGTGCTTCCCTGGTTGGCCAGGAACCGGCTGTAATTGAAGCTGTAGACGTAGCCGTTGCGGATATCCTGCGGGAAGTAGGGCTCCCAGCGGATGCCGTAGTTAAGCGTCAGCCGCGACGTGATTTTCCAAGTGTCCTGCGCATAGGCGCCCATGTACCACTCACTCATGATCAGTGTGTTGGGAGCGGCCTGCAGCAAGGATTGGAGGTCGCCCATCAGGAAATCGGAAAGGCCTAGTCCCGTGACCGTGCTCCCAAAAGTGTACTGCCCCGGCGAGCGCACTTGCGCGTAACCGTTGGAGCGCCACATCGCGAGATCCGCGCCGAACACGAAAGAGTGAGCGCCGTGAATCCAGCTATAGTCGTCGGTCAGCTGGTACTCCGACGTCCGGAACGACGCGAAGTTCTCCGTGCCGCCGCCGACCGAAAAGAGCCCGGTATCGGTGAGCAGCATGTAGTTGGGCTGATAGCTGTAGACGTTCTGAATGCCGATGTTCGACGGTCCGAAATCCGGGGCGTTGGTCCTGTGAATCGCCGTACGGTTAAAGGCCAGGCGCAGCGCGTTCACCTGCGTGGAATTCACGATGTAGGTATCGCCCAGGGTGATGGATTGGCCGAGATTGTCGCGCCCGCCGGTCGCCGTCACCAGAAGATTGGTGGGCACCACCGAATACGGCACCGCCTGATTGAAGCTGGTCGCCAGATAGCGTCCGAACAACATTTGTTTGTCGCTCAACTGATAGTCGGTCCGGAAGACGATCTGGTATTCGTTCTGGTCGGTCGGGACGCTGTAATTCACCAGACCGCAGGCGTTGGTGGGAGTCGGAAGCAACTTTGATACGGCCACGGCCGGACCGTCGAGGGGCTGCGTCGCGATGTTATTGCTGAACGGCCCCTGCAGCGTCTTGTTCGTCCCCTGGCAGAGCGAAGACGCATAAGTCGTGAAATTGCCGGCCAGCATCTGGGCCGTCGGCACAAAGGCAGGCGCGGCCGGCAGCGAGTTGCGCATTCTGGTTCCCTGATATCCGCCAAAGAAGAAAAGCTTGTCCTTCTTAATCGGGCCGCCCACTACGCCGCCGAACTGGTTGCGCTTCAAAACGTCCGGGGTGGTGGCGAACACATTTTTCCCGTTCAGGTCGCCATTGCGGAAAAACTCGAACAAGTCGCCGTGAAAATCGTTGGTGCCGCCTCTCGTCACGGCATTGACCGCCGCGCCGGAGTGGATCCCGTTCTGCGCCGTCAAAGAGCTCGTCTCCACCTTGAATTCCTGGAGCGCATCTGGGAACGGCAGGGGCAGGTTCAGATTGTCGAAGGAATTGTTGTGCAGCGTGCCGTCCAGCAGATACGTCGTCGACCATGGCTGCCCTCCTGCGACCGCAATCGCCTCGCCGCCGCTCGACCCTTGGAAGGACCGGCTGCTGGAAACGCCCATCTGCACCGAACCGGTGGTCAACTGGATCAGGTCGGCCGCGTTGCGCCCGTTGAGGGGGAGTTCGAGAATCCGCTGATTCTCCATCACCTGCCCGATGCCGGTGCTCTGCGTTTCGACAAGGGTCGCGTTGGCTTCCACCTGCACTTGCTCGGTCACCGCGCCGACCTTAAGTGCAATATCAATCGTGGGGCTGGTGGCCACCTGCAGCTCGATCCCGGTCTGCACGTACTTGGTGAAACCCTGCTTGGCGACTTCGATCGTATACGGACCGGTCGGCAAATTTGGTAGCACGTAATTGCCATCGGCCGCGCTCATGGTCGTACGCACGGCGCCCGTGGCCGTCTGCGTCGCTTTCACCTCGGCGCCCGGAACGGCTGCGCCTGTTGAATCCTGGACGGTTCCCTGAATCTGAGAAACCGCCTGGGCCCACACTGACGTGGCGAAGACAAGGCACAAGCCGAGCTTCGCGATGGTCCCCACACTTTTCATGAATTTGTACCCCTTTTGTTGAATATTGCCGAACGCCTACCCTGAACAATCGCTTGCCGGATTATATTCTGCTATTTCAGTTGAAGTCAAGAAGGGCGCTAGCCCGAAGGGGTTGCCGGAAGGCTAGATGCTAGATGATGGTAGGTTAGTGCGCGGCGACCTGCTGCTGCCGTAAGACCGAGGGCTCCGGTTCGGGGAGCTTCATAAAGAAGCGCAGCGAATACGTGACCAGCGCGGAGATGAAAGCCGGCACGGCAGCCGCGTAAAACAGCTCGCGGTTGGTCCAGTGCAGGCCCATCAACTGGCCGCCGACAAAAGGACCCACGATCGCCCCAATGCGACCGATTCCCAGGCCCCAGCCGATTCCCGTCGAGCGCAGATACGTTGGATAAAACATCGCGGCCAACGAATTGATGCCCGGCTGCCCGCCCACCACGCACCAGCCGGCCATGAAGATCGCCGCAAACAACATTGCCAGCGAGAGCCACGGCTGGCCGATCGTGGCGATGCTCACACTGGCCAGGAAGAACGAAACGGTCAACGTGCGCACGAATCCGAAGCGCGTGATGAACCAGCCTGTAACGAACGGGCCGACCGTGCCGCCCACCTGCACCATGGTTCCCGCGAGCACGGCGGTACGCGTAGTGTAACCGGCATCGCGCACTACCGTCGGAATCCAGCTGGAAAGAAAGTACAGGTTCAGCAGGTTCATGAAATTCACAATCCACAGCAGCACCGTCGTCGGCCCGCGCTCTTCCCGGAACAAATGCGCAGCCGGAACTCCCGCGAGCTTGGCCTCGTGCACCGAGTATTCAGCCGATACCGGAGGCGGCGTGGCGCGAGGATTCATACGCACCAGCCAGTGGCGAACGGTTTCTTTATTCTTCCCCTGCAAGACCAGATACTGGAGCGACTCCGGCAAATACTTAAACATCAATATGCCGATCGCCAGCGGAATCATGCCGCCAAAATAAAAAACCGCGCGCCAGCCGAAGGCAGGAATCAGCCACGCCGCGACAGAACCCCCGAGCGCGGCGCCCGCGGTGAAGCCCGTGGAGATGATCATCATGATCACTACCCGGCTCTTCTTGGGACTGTACTCACCTACGAGCGCCATGGCGTTCGGCATCATGCCGCCGAGCCCCAAACCCGCGATAAAGCGGATCGCCAGCATCTGGTTGATGGTTTGCGCGTGCGCGGTGAGCAGCGTCATCACGGCGAAGTATAGCGACCCCGCAATCAACAGCGGACGGCGTCCCAAGCGGTCCGCGAGCATACTGCACCCCAGAGACCCGAACAGCACGCCGATGAGAGCCGCGCTGAACACGGGCCCGAGCGCCGAATTCGGAACATGCCACTCGCGGATCAGCACCGGCGCAACGTAGCCCATCGCCTGGACGTCGAAGCCGTCCATGATCAGGCATAGGCTCGAGAGGACGATCAGGCCCCAGTGGAACGGGCCAAGCTCGGCGTCATCGACGATCGTAGAAACGTTGATCGTGGAAACGTTAATCTTGTCTGGCGCGGGCAACTCAGCCTCCCCAAAAGACAGCTTCCATCATACGTGAATCGGGGGCGGAAGAGTCGAGATGACTCTCGACTCACCAGGCCTGGCGGCCCGCGCCAACGTCGGTACGCGGCCCCGCCGCGGAGGTCAGGGCATCAGGCCGAAAAGCTTCTCCGCGTTCGTGCGTCCGATTTTAATTCGATCCGCTTCCGCGATGCTCGCCTGGTCGAACCACTCGCAGCCTTGGCCGATATCCTCGAACGGCCAATCGACGCTGAACAGGATCCGGTCCGCGCTCACCTCGCTCATGGCGTCGCAGAGCGTCTGCGTCCGAAAACTTCCACTCGTGGTCAGGTACATGTTGTTGCGCAGATATTCGCCAAGCGGCTTGCGGGCGGGAATTCCGCGTGGCGTTTTACTCAACCGGTGATCGGTGCGCCAGATGTTGTAGGGAATCCCCTCGCCCAAGTGTCCCAGGATCACGGTGAGCTTTGGATAGCGGTCAAAGACTCCGCTGGCCATGAGACGCAGCGCGTGGATGGCCGTCTCCACGCCGAACGACCACGCTGAACCCAGAAACCACGGATGTCCTTCATAGTGCTGCGAGCGGCTCGGCAGGGGCTCGCGCGGATGCAGGTAGAACGGCACGCCGAGCCATTCGACCATGGCCCAGAAGGCATCATACTGAGGCCGCAGATCGTAGTAGACCGCGGAATCCTCAACATCCTTCTGAGTAAATCCGTTGACGAGCGCGCCTTTGAATCCCAGATCCTTGACGCAGCGTTCGAGCTCTCCCGCGGCCGCCTCCGGATCTTGCATCGGCAGCGCCGCGAAGCCCTGAAAGCGCTTCGGATTTTTCGCGATTTCCCCGGCCAGATAATCGTTCGCCTGGCGCGCCAGATCGATCGCGCGAGGCGTATCCCACAGGGCTTGGATCGCGACAGCATTCAGCGAGAGAATCATGACGCCGATACCGTGCTTATCCATTTCAGCGAGCCTGGTTTCGTGAATGTCCACGAGCCGGTGCTTCATCGTCGGCCAGATGTCCGGCGTGAAATAACGCTCCGAATTGCCGATCGTATCGGGCAGCGCGAAGTGTTCTTCGAGTACGATTTTCCCCGTCATCGTTGTTTCAACTCTCGTGATAGGCGCCTTCAATCGCCCGGCCCGCCAGCCAATCGCGCCCGTATCGATAGAGCGCCTCAACCTCAGGTCCCTTCAAACCCGGCATGTTCATCTTGATCTTGAAACCGATGGTGGTCTGAAGATAGCCGAGATGCCGGTAGCCGACTGGAAACGTCGCCAGGAGCTTGGGGTCGAGCTCCAACTTCGCGGCGGGATCCACGGGATCCATACGATCTTTCTCATAAATAGGACGGCGCAGCACCATGCCCCAGCGTCCGTTGCGTTTCTCGACGAAATCGAAAAACCGGCCCGTGCACACAACGTCGCATGGGACGCCGTGAACGTCGGCCCGCTGCGAGATCGTCATCTTGGTTTGCGAGACGGCCCGAGGGCCGGATACTTCCACCGTCTGGCCGCCGAGAAAATGCAGGATGCTGACGCCGCTTTCAAAGCCGCGCCGACTCGCCGCGATAAACTCGTCGGCCGACCCCTGAAACCACGTCGCGTACATCTTGCCGTCGTCGTGCCACACCGTGCGGAAGCGCTCCCAATCGCCGGCGTCGCGCCACAGCGCCCAGTTTTCAATCAACTCGCGAATCGCGAGGCGGTCTAACAAAGTTGGATCGTCCACTTTTTCTCCTCACAAGAGTCTGACTTAAATTTTTCGATTTCAATGCCGAAGCTAGCCGGCCCTCGCTAAGGCAACGCGTACACCACCAGAGCTTCCGATCCCGCCGGCGCCGGATCGTCCAACGCGCTTGCGCCTCCCGCGACGATCGCCACATACTGCTTTCCATTCTTCCCCAGATAGGTCACCGGAATCGCGTGCGCATTCATAGCAAGATGCGCCTGCCACAGTTCCTTGCCCGTGCGCGAATCGAAGGCGCGGAAGCGATGATCGTTGGTCGCGCCGATAAACACCAACCCGCCGGCCGTTGCCATGGGACCGCCCATGCTCAGACGCCCGGTATTTTTCTTTCCTTCCGGAAGATCGTCGGTCACGCCCAGCGTCACGGACCACGCGAAGTCGCCGGTCTTCGCGTTGACCGCGATCATGCGTCCCCAGGGCGGCTTCTGGCAGGGCCAAGCGTGCTCGCCGGCGCCCTGGATATTGCCCGACCGCGGGTTTCCCTCGAACCATTGGAAGCGCGACGTCGGCCCGAAAATGCTGTTGCGATCGTAGGGCACCGCGGCACCCTCGGCTTTCTTTTCGATCCAGCCGATGCTCGCTTCGTCCATCGAATTCACGAAGACATACCCCAGTGCCGGATCGGCTGCGACCCCGCCCCAATCGACGCCGCCGATCGATCCCGGAAACAGCACCGTCGAATGTGGAGGCGCGCCCGGGGCGCGATAAACGTACGGCGTGAACGGTCCTTCGTTGGCGAGCCCGCCCGATCGTTCGACCAGATCGCGGCAGAATTTCGCGTGCTCTTCGTTCGTATCGGCCGCGGTGACAATGTCCTCGGGCTTGTAGCTCGTGCGCGCGAGCGCGGGCGGCTTCAGCGGAATCGGCTGTGTCGGCGAACTCTGCTCGCCCGGCACGCCGCTGGGGGCCACCGGTCTCTCTTCGATGCCGAATACAGGCTTCCCCGTGACGCGATCCAAAATATACATCCATCCGGTCTTGGCGGTCTGCGCGAGCACCGGCACACGCTTTCCGGCAATGACGACGTCCAAGAGCGCGAGTGCCGGCGGCAGATCGTAATCGAAGATGTCGTGATGCACCACCTGGAAATACCACTTCAGTTTGCCTGTCCCGGCATCGATCGCAACTACCGAGTTTCCGTACAGATTGTCGCCGTGACGATCGCCGCCCCAATAATTTGTATTCGGACCGCCGAAAGTCGTGTAGACGATGCCGCGTTCGGCGTCGACGGTCAGCGAAAACCCCCAGTTGTTGACGCCGGAGCGGCTCTTCCAGGAATCGCCCTCCCACGTCTCGTGTCCCGGCTCGCCCGGCTGCGGCACCGAATGAAAGCTCCACACTTTCGCGCCGGTGCGGGCATCGAAGGCGCGCGTGTCGCCGGCATCTCCGGTGGCAGGAGCTTCACCCGTGTTCGCGCCCACCAGCAGCAGGTTCTTGTAAACCACCGGCGCGGAATCGTACGCCACACCCATGTCGATTTCGCCCTCGTCGCCGAAACCCGGATCGACCTTGCCGGTACTTGCATTGAGCGCGGCCATTTTGCGGCCATACGTGTAAATAATTCGCGGAGGATTCGCGCTATCGCCCGGCCAATATGCCACGGCGCGCCGCGAGGGCGCGCCCTTCGGCTGATAGGCCCACACTTCTTTGCCCGTATCGGCTTGGAGCGCGACGATCTGGTCACTCGTGGTGAGGTACATCACGCCGCCGATGACGATGGGCGTGACCTCCGAGCCTCCCGTGATACTGCCCGCGTTGCGCAGTTTACCGGTCTTGTAGGACCAGGCCGCCATGAGCCGCTTGACGTTGCTGGCATTGATTTGCGTAAGCGGCGAAAAGCGCGTGGAAGCGAGATCGCGATTGAAGCCGGGCCAATCGCCCGGAAGAGGACCGGCAGTTGTCGCCGTGTTCTTCTTCTGGGCGTTTCCGGCCGTCGCGGCAAGCACCACGATCACAAAGGCGCTCGCAAACGAAAATCGTGATGCCCGCATGTCAGAGCAATTCTACGGTTCGGAGCTTACGCGACGCAAGCTGTGTGGCGCGGACCGCCCTTTACGACGGCAGCGAATCGCCCGGCAGCGGAGCCATGGGAAGCCGCATCGCCGTGCGCGAATACGTTTGAGTCTGCCGCTCGGCCAGCTTGAAATACGGTTCCAGGCGCTCGAGAGCCCATTCCTTGCTGGTGCGCAAGTGATCGCGCATGGCCTTGGCGGCGGCTTCGGGATCGCCCTGGACCAGAGTCTCCACCAAACTCTGGTGCTTCGTCCGCACGCGAGTTCCCGTGAAGGCGCTGCCCGAGCACAGCCACGTCGACGACAAAGCGCACGTTTTTTCGATCGCTTCGCTCAGTGCCGGACAATTCGCGCATTCGGCAATCCTGCGATGCAATTTTTCATGCACGCTCGAATGCACGAAGCGGTCGGTATCGGATTGGGCCGCGAGCGTGTCCACGCGCAGGGCCAGCTTCAGCACTTCAGCGCGGGCTTCGGGAGTAGCGCGTTCGGCGAACAGGCGCGCGGCTTGCACCTCCAGCCCCTCGCGGACCACATAATGCCCTTCGACGTCCGCCCTGCTGGGAATGCGCACGCGAGTGCCGGCGCGCGGACGGCTTTCGAGCAGTCCTTCAAATTCCAGGCGCAGGAAAGCCTCCGATACCGGCAGGAAGCTCATTCCCAATTCAACGGCGATCTTGCGGCGCGAAATCACCTGGCCGATGGCAATTTCTCCGCGCAGGATGCGCTCCCGGATATAGACGTATGCCTCTGCCGCAAGGCTCGAAGCAGGCGAAAGCGTTTTCATGCCAAGTGCTCCCGGTTCAAGATGCGTTCGTGGCGGATGGAAACCGCACGTTGCAATCATTGTCGCACCGCAAGGCACCCGGTTTCGGCGGATCGGATCCCGGCTTGCGAATCCGTTCCGGAGTGTCCGTAATTTAGCGACTGACTCCCGCGGCCTGTTTCGCGAGGCTGGCCTCGCCAAGATTTGCTTCCGATAAAAAGTACCCGGCATCGGGAGCCACCGGCTGGATCTTCAGCGCGCGCATCATAGAGCGCGCTGTACAAACGGCCGCGGACGTCACCGGCAATCCCAGCCTCTGCTCGATCTGAGGAATCGCCGGCAGCGACGGCATCTGCACGCAGGCGGAAATAACCACGGCGTCCACGCCCGTGGTGTTCAACCTTCCGACGTCGGCCAGCAGATCGGCCGGATTGCGGCGGCCGACGGCCAGATTATCGGCAATGCAGAGCGCGATCGAATCCACTACCTGGATGCCTTCATGCCGGATGTAGCCGACCACCAGATCGGTGAGCGTCTGCACGTAAGGCGTGACGACCGATACCGATTTCACGCCCGCCAGCTTCAGTTCGTTCACCAGCGCGCCGGCCGACGTGATCACCGGCGCATCGCATCCCTCTTCGCGCATGACCTTAGTGAGCCGCGCCTCGGATTCGCAATGATACCCATTGCCCATGGACATGATCGCGACGAGGCACGCGTATCCCGCGACATCGACGCGCGCATCAGCGAGCTCGGCGGCGCAACGCAGGCTGTCCCGATCCATCGCTTCGAGCTCTTCCTTGACCACCTTCTTCATCCGCATGCGGCTTGAATGAAACGTGAAGTGCGCCTCGTCTGGGTGCTCGCGCTCGCGCGCCTGGAAGATCGCGGGGATCTCCGTCTCCATGGTGGTGTTGGAACTCGGGACAATCTGCCCGATCCGGATAGATCTCGGCATGCTGTTTCCTCCTAGAATGCCAGCTGCGCTTTTCGCGCTCGAATTCGCGTTAGGCCTTTGCGACCGGCTGAGCGGCCACTTCTCCCGATGCCTCAAAGCCCGGCGCGGCGCCGACCTTCACGGTCATCTCACCGATCTTTTCGACGTACGCCAGCAGCGTATCGCCCGGTTCAATGGGCCCGACTCCTTCCGGCGTTCCGGTGATGATCACGTCGCCGGGATAAAGCGTGTAAAAGAGGGACGCCATCTCGATCAACTCCGCGACGCCCAAAATCAGGTACTTCGTGTTGGAGCTTTGCTTGGTCTGACCGTTCACCTGAATCCACAGATCCAGCTGGCCCGGATTCGGAATTTCATCGGCCGTCACCAGCCACGGACCCAGCACCATATAGCTGTCCGCCGATTTCCGGAAACTACGATCCTCGGAGCCGCGAATCGAAATATCCAGCCCGATGGTATAGCCGGCCACGTATTCGAGGGCATGTTCTTTTGAAACCTTATTGCAACGCTTGCCGATCACCACTGCAAGCTCCACTTCATGATCGTTGCGGCGCGCTAGGTGCCGCAGCGCAATGCCCTCGCCCGCGCCCACCAAGCTGCTGTTCGCCTTCAGAAACAAACCGGCTTTGTGAATGGTCAGCGTGTGCGCGGGATTGTTCGAATGAATCTGCACGTCGGCCTTCGCCTCGTCGAGGTGCTTTTGGTAGTTGACGGGGGCTGCCACAAGCTTCCCTGGGTTCGCCACCGGGCTTAGCAGCCTTAAACCTTCGAGGGGAACCGAGCCGGCCGTCGGTGCGATCTCGCGAATGCGAGCCGCGACGCGATCCAAGTTAGCAATGAAGACGTCATACGTCGGCAGAGGATAGTGATAGCCGGGCAGCACGTCGAGCGCCGCGGTTACATCCTTCACCTGCGATCCCTCGACCAGTCCCAGCCGTCCTTCCGCGAATCGGCAAAGTCGCACGAAAACTCCCTCCTGTATCGGCAGCTTCTAAAAAAATGGCGACGCCCGCACACCCAGGCAGGCATTCATCTTACTATTAATTGACTCGGCGTTTCACTCTGATATATTACTTTCTGGTAGACGACGGTGTCGAGAACCGCGCGGACAATCGCAAGCTCCGGCGCGGGCTCGCTGCGAGAAGTCCGGAGTTCGAAGGAGAGTTTCATGAAGATCGGCAAGCCGGCCTGGTTCGCGTTGTACGCGGCGGTCGCGGGTGTCCCTGCGCTGGCGCAAGTGGATTTTTCCGGCGAGTGGGCGCCGCGTTTTTACGAAGATCAGTTGGAGCGCGTACCGGGCCCCGAACTGGGAGATTATCTGGGTATTCCGATCAACGATGCCGAACGCATGCGCGGCGATACGTGGAGCGCTTCTCTCATCACGCTGCCCGAGTGGCAATGCCGTCCTCATTCGGCGGATTACATCTGGCGCGGCCCCTCCAACCTGCGCATCTGGAAGGAGGTCGACCCGGTGAGCCGTCAGACCACGGCGTTCCATGCCGAGTGGCTCCGCTCCATCGATCGTCCGGTTTATCTGGACGGCCGCCCGCATCCTCCGGAATATGCCGCGCGCACCTGGGCCGGCTTCTCCACCGGCAAGTGGGACGGCGACGTTCTGAACGTCACGGTCACGCACGTGAAGGAAGGCTACGTGCGCCGCAACGGCCTGGCGCGCAGCGAAAAAGCCAAGCTGACCGAGAACTGGATCCGCCACGGCGACTGGCTGACCATTGTCACCTATGTCGATGATCCCGTGTATCTGACGGAGCCCTTCGTCCGCAGCACGGATTACGAATTGGACGTGCACCAGCAGATCCCGCCATATCCCTGCGAGGTGGTGCGCGAAGTGGAGCGCCCCAAGGGTGCGGTGCCGCACCTGCTGCCGGGCACCAATACTTTCACGAAAGAATTCGGCGAACGCTACGGTGTTCCCTACGAGGCGACTCGCGGCGGCGCAGAGACCATGTATCCCGAATATCGCAAGAAGTTGAGCGGAGCAACCGCCAGGAAACCTCCGGTGCCCGAGTTCCGCGACTGAGTTGGCGCGTCGCACGCGAGATAGGACATCATGAAGAAACGAATTTCAAAGACAGGCGCTCTCTGGTGCGCGAGCTTCGCCGCGGTATCGATCCTGGCAGGCATGGCAATTTCTGAAGGATCGGCCGTGGCTCAGCAGAACCGGACGCAGAGTGCGCCGCCTTCGGCCAATAACGCTTCTGCCGAAATAGGCGTGCTGCCGGTGCGCGGCAACGTCTACATGCTGGTGGGCGCGGGCGGCAACATCACGGCATCGGTGGGAACCGAAGGCGTATTGCTGGTGGACACGGGCCTGGAAAATATGGCGCCGAAGGTCCTGGCGGCGCTGAACAAGTTGAGCGAGGAAGTCGAAACCAAGGGATTGCCGAACGTCAACGTCGGCCCCCCCAAACCGATCCGCATCATCATCAACACGCACGTGCATCCGGATCACACCGGCGGCAACGAACTGCTGGCAAAATCCGGCCGGACATTCACCGGCGGCAATGTCGCCGGGAACCTCGCCGACGCGGGTGATCAGGCCGCCGTTTACGCCTACGAGGAAGTGCTCAATCGCATGTCTCAGCCGGGGCCGAACGAGCCCAAGTTTGCTTTCGGCGCGTTTCCGACCGACACCTATCATACCGAAGGCATGAACCTCAGCCACTTCTTCAACGGCGAGGGCGTACAGATGATTCACCAGCCCGCCGCGCACACCGACGGCGACACCATGGTGTACTTCCGATCGTCGGACGTGCTCGCCACCGGCGATATCCTCGTGCCGGGCAGCTATCCGATCATCGATCTCGACCGCGGCGGGAGCCTCCAGGGCATCATCGACGCGCTGAACCACATCCTGGATATCGCGATTCCCGAGTTTCGCCTGGAAGGCGGAACGATGATCGTCCCGGGGCACGGGCACCTGTGCGACATCGCCGACGTGGCGTATTATCGCGACATGTCCACCATCATTCGCGACCGTCTGCAGAACGCGATTAAGCAGGGCATGACGCTCGATCAGATCAAGGCCGCCAAGCTTACCTACGATTACGACGGCGTCTACGGCGCGACCACCGGTTTCTGGACCACCGACAAGTTCCTGGAGGCTTCCTACAAGAGCCTGACGCAGAAGAAGGCGGAATCCAAATGAGAATCGCGCACAACGCAGCCGCGCGAGAGCGATCTGCGGCCACATTGAGCGAGCGCGGCGCTGTGCGCTCAGGAACGATGAAAATCGCGCACAAGAAAAGCATATACGGTGCGGGATTCGCGACCGCCGCGTTGATCGGAGCCATGTTCCTGCTGCCCGCGAGCGCCTTGGCGCAAGGCGGCCGCGGAGGCGGTCAGGCCAACGCCACGGCGAAATCCGCCGCGCCGATCGATCTCACGGGCTACTGGGTTTCGCTCGTCACGGAGGACTGGCGCTATCGCATGATGACGCCCGCGCGCGGCGATTATCCGAGCGTTCCCCTGAACGCCGAAGGCCGCAAAATGGCGGATGCCTGGGACCCCGCCAAAGACGAGGCCGCAGGGAATCAGTGCAAGGGCTACGGGGCGGTCAACGTCCTCCGCATGCCGGGACGCCTGCACATCACCTGGCAGGACGACAACACGTTGAAGGTCGAAATGGACACCGGTATGCAAACCCGCCTGTTCCACTTCGGCGCAAGGCAAGCGCCCGCGGGTGAAGCCAGCTGGCAGGGCGATTCGATCGCCACCTGGGAGTTCGCGGGGGGCCGCGCGCCGCGCGGAGGAGCGCCTGCCCGCGGAGGCGATCTCGCGGTGGTCACGACGCATATGAAGGCTGGCTATATCCAGAAGAACGGCGTGCCTTATAGCGCGAGCACGGTGCTCACCGAGCACTTCGATATCGCACATGAACCGGACGGCAAGACGCTGCTGATCGCAACGGAGATGGTCGAAGATCCCGCGTACCTCGCGCGCCGCTTCCAGCGGTCCACGCACTTCCGCAAACAGGATGACGCCTCGGGCTGGGATCCCATGCCCTGCTCGGCGAAGTAACTCTTTGTGGGGTACGCTCCGGAGTGGGGCAGGCTCTCAGCCTGCGCGGGACTCTCAGTCCCGCTCCGCAAAAGCCCCGTTACAGATACGCCGGCGTATACTGACCCGGAAACGCGGGCTTTACGCCCAGCGCCTTCGCCGCATGCAGCGCGAAATAAGGGTCTCGCAGCAGCTCGCGGGCCAGCGTCACCGCATTCGCCTTGCCGCCTTCCACGATCTCGTTGGCCTGCTCTGCCTGCGTGATCAAGCCGACGGCCGCCGTCAGGATCCCCGATCCCTTGCGCACCTTCTCGGCGAACGGCACGTTGAAACCCGGCTTGAACTCCACCTTTTGATGCGCGACGACATTGCCCGAGGAGCAGGTGATCAAATCGACGCCCGCGGCCTTTGCGGCGATCGCTAACTTGACGGAATCTTCCACGGTAAATCCGCCCTCGGCCCAATCGATCGCCGAGATTTTCATCATCAGGGGCATATCGGTCGGAATCACGCCGCGGATCGCTTTGATGGTCTCGATCGTGATGCGGATGCGGTTATCGAGCGATCCTCCGTAGGAATCCGTGCGCTGGTTCGACAAGGGCGACATGAACTCGTTCAACAGATATCCGTGCGCCGCGTGAATCTCGATCACTTTGAAACCGGCTTTGACCGCGCGCTGGGCGGCTTTTGCGTGCGCTTCCGTCACGCCCGCGATTTCTCCCACCGTCATCTCGTGCGGCACACCGTCGGTGGGACGGAACGGAATCGGCGAGGGCCCGATAATTTGCCAGCCGCCTTCGGACTCGGGAATAAACGTGCCGAGGTCCTTCGGAACGCGCGTGCTCGCCTTGCGGCCCGCGTGCGAGAGCTGAATCGCCGGCACCGCGCCGCGCGCTTCGACGAATTTGGTGATCTGCGAAAGCTTCGTGATGTGCTCGTCCTTCCACAGGCCCAGGCAAGCCGGCGTGATGCGGCCTTCGGGCGTCACGCCCGTCGCTTCCACCGTGATCAGAGCCGCGCCGCCCACGGCTCGCGAGCCGAGGTGCACCAGGTGCCAGTCCGTGGCGAAGCCGTCGTCGGAGGAATACTGGCACATCGGCGACATGAAGATGCGATTGCGCAGCGTCACACCGCGGATGGTGAGCGGCTGAAACAGCGCCACTGCTTTTTCGGAGACAGAAGGATTGCTGGTTGCCATAAAGCTGAATTTTCCTTTTTACTTAAGCTGGGGTCTAATTGCCATCCACCGAAAACGCCAGAAAGACGTTGCCGGGCATCACCGGATTGCGCGAATAGCCGGAGTTCGTATACACCATGCCGCCGGCGACCACGGGACCCGTGCCGTTCATCGAGCCGCCGCGCGCCTTGACGCCGTTGACCGTCTGGAAATCCCGCAGTGTGTCGAAATCCCAGATGATCTTGCCGTTCGTCGTGTCGTAGGCGCGCAGGTGCCCGTCGAGCGACGTCGCAAAGACCACACCGGGGATCAAAGCCACCGCGCCCGGCTGTCCGGCGCTGCATCCCTTCGTTCCGAGGCACGCCGGTTTCGGCGCGGGGGTCTGCCACACGACCTTGCCGGTGGCGATTTCGAGCGCGACTACGCCGCCGCCCTCTTCGGGATGCATCGGATCCCAGTCCGAGATCGAATAGTAGACGGTCTTGTCGTCGGCCGCGCTGCCCCAAATCAGGCCGCCTTGCAGGCCGCCCTTGGAAACGCGCGTCTGCCACAAAAGCTTGCCCTGTTTATCGGGATCGACGCCGTACACCAGGCCGTTCTTCTGCCCAAACACCAGAATGCGCCCCTTGCCGAGAGGCTTGAGAATCGGCGAAACACCGATATCCTGATTGAAGCCGATTTTCTTCGGGCAGTTCGATTTCTGATCGACCAGACATCCGAAATTGTAAAGATCGTTCGCCAGATACTGGCGCGACCACACAATCTTGCCAGTCTTCATGTCGAAGGCCGCCAGCGCATCGCTCGACTTGGTGATCGGCTCGCGGTAGTTGACGCCGGTGCCGATATAGAGCAGCGATTTCTCTTTATCGACGGTTGGCGTGGACCACGGCGACGAGCCCGACGGCCCCCACATCTCCGTGCCGATCGAAGTGTGGCCGAGAAGCTTCGGAGGGTCGGGAATGATGTACGTCTTCCACAGTTGCTCGCCGCCGTTTTTGGCGTCGAGAGCCACCATGCTACCGCGCAGCGTGCAGCACTTGTACATGGGATTGCCGGCCGCGACTTCTTCCTCGCCTCCCGAGACGGGGACGTACAGCACACCGTCAACCAGCTTGGGCGTACCGGTGATGATGGCGAGTGGATGATCGTCCAATTGCTTTTTCCAGATCAACTCGCCCGTCTCCGTCTTCACCGCATACACAAACGCGTGCAAATCGGCAAAGTACGTGGTCTCGCCATCGGGGCTGACCACGAGTCCGGCGCGCACGCCTTCTGAAGCCTTAAAGTTCCAGCGAATGCAGCCGCTCTTTGCGTCCAGGGAGTAAACGTTGCCGTCGGCGCTGCCCATCATCACGCGGCCGCCGTAAACGGTCGGCGTTCCAAACGACGTCGTGACGCCTGGGAACCCGAAAGCCCACTTCAGCTTCAGCCTAGGGACGGCATCGGCGGAGAGTCCCGCGGCTTCGGCCGACTGGAAGCGCGTATTGGTGAGATCGATTCCATAGGCATTCCAGCTCGGAGCGTTCTTCATCAAAGGACCCGGCGTCGAGCAGGCCGCGCTCTGCGACATGCCTTCCGCGCCTTCCGTCCCGAGAAACTTCGCGACGGCCAGGCGTTGCGTGTCGCTGAGTCCGGACGCGATGGACTTCATCTTGCCGTCCTGCAGCGCGGAAAGAATCGACTGCCATGGCATCTTGCGCAGCACGTCGGGCAACGGCGCCTGCGTGGGCGATCCGTCCTTATGGCAGTTAACGCACAGTTTATTAAATACCTGTTCGCCCTCCTGGGCGTGAACGGCGGTCGCCGTCAGGGCCAACAAAGCAAAGCACGGCAAAAGAGTCCGGATGAGAATCGGCCGAATGAAATAAGAGATGACGAACAGGGTCTTCACGGAAATTACTCCTCTTCCTGGCTCGCCGCGAAAGCGCGGCAGGATAGATTTCTGATCAATTATATAGGGTTACATAAGTGCCCCGATGCCCGCAATGAAAAGGTTTGCTGTGTTTATCTAATTGAACTGGCATACGCAGGAGATTCTGACAGCGACCCTGCGCTGCGGACGCCGTTATGTGTTGGGCCCGCTGTTTGACACGATGCTAGGATGGATCGCATGCACTATTACGGCAAATCCAAGGACGCCCCGATCGCGATCCCCACTACGTACCGCAATCATAGCCATGGCTATACGCAGGCGCCTCTCATCAACCACGCGTCAGGCTCGGTGCACACCGGGACCAGCATGAATCATCTGGCGCCGGGCGGCTTTATTGCGCCGCACGCGCATTCGTTCGAGGAAGGCTTCTACATTCTCGACGGCGAGGCGGTCGTGATCATCAACGGAAATTCCTACAAACTGTGCCACGGCGATTTCGGAGCCATCAAAGTAGGAACGCCGCACGCCTGGCGCAATGCCGGCGCGTCGCCCGTGCGCTGGATGCAGATGGCCGCTCCTCAGCCCAAGCCCGAGGGCAAGGAGCGCGACACCTTTTTTTATACGGGCGGCATCGCCCCAACACATGGCAAACCCCTCTCGGCGGGCGTGGCCGACGGCGATCTCCTCGGGCACTTCGACGTGGGAGAAATCCCGCCGATGGATCAGCGGACGTCGGCCATCGCCGCTGCCCCGGGCGTGTTCCTTAAGTGGATGGTGGACGAGAAGTTCGGCGCGCGGCACCACCGCCTTCTATTCATCGAGTATCAACCGACCGTGGGCATTCCGCTCCACGACCATACGTTCGAAGAATCCTACTTCATCCTGAGCGGCGAGGTAGAAGCAATCATGGACAACCATCGGTACCTCGCCCAGCCGGGCGATGTATTGTGGACCAGCGTCGGGTGCGTGCACTCCTTTACGAACATCGGCACGGAGCCCGTGCGGTGGCTCGAGACCTTCGCGCCGCAGCCTCCGGCCGAGAACGTGTTCCGCTTCATGGCGGAGTGGGAAAAGAAAGCCGCGGAGATCGAGGGCTAGTTCGGCTCGCAGCCTATTTCTGCAGCACCGGCTGAGGACTGCCCGCGAACTGATTCTTCTTGCGGCGGCTGAACCACTTCGCCGTGCGGAAGCGTTCCATATAAATGTAGACGACGGGCGTAATATACAGCGTCAGCAGCTGTGAAACCACCAGGCCTCCGACCACCGACAATCCTAGCGGACGCCGCGCTTCCCCGCCCGCTCCCATACCCATCGCGATAGGCAGCGTGCCCATGAGCGCCGCCGCCGTGGTCATCATGATCGGGCGGAAGCGCACCAGGCAGGCTTCCACAATCGCCACATCCGGCGCCATGCCTTGCGTGCGCTGCACTTCCAGCGCGAAATCGATCATCATGATGGCGTTCTTTTTCACGATCCCGATCAGCATGATGACGCCGACGAATGAATAGATGTTCAGTTCGTCGTGGAAAATCAGCAGGGTGACCAGCGCACCCAGTCCCGCCGACGGCAGCCCGGAGAGAATCGTCAGCGGATGAATGAAACTCTCGTACAGAATGCCGAGCACCATGTAGATCACCAGGATGGCCATGACCAGCAGCATTCCCATGCCCGTGAGCGAGGATTGGAAGGCCGCGGCCGTCCCTTGGAAAATCGTGCGGATGGTGGGCGGCAGGTTCTGCCGCGCGACCGCGTTAATCCGGTCGACGGCATCGCCGAGCGAAACGCCGGACTTGACATTGAATGAAATCGTCACGGAGGGCAACTGGCCGTAGTGCGTGATCTGTAGCGGGCCGACCGTATTCTTCGGGCGCGCGACGGAATCGAGCGGCACCAGCTTGCCGGTGTTGGACCGGAGATAGAGCAGGTGCATGGCGCTGCCGTCGCGCTGAAACTCCGGCAACAGTTCCATGATGACCTGGTAATCGTTGTTCGGCGCGTAGATCATGGAAATCTGGCGCGCGCCGAACGAACTATACAGCGCGTTTTCCACCTGAGTGGCCGTAATGCCAAGGGCCGAGGCGCGATCGCGGTCCATGTCCAGCGTCAGTTGCGGACTGGCGACCATCAGATCGCTGTTGACATCCTCGATCCCGGGGATATCCCGCATGCGGCGCTCGAAGTCCGCAGAGGCACGGTACAGCGTGGGAAGATCCTGCGCCTGCAGCGTGAACTGATAAAGACTGCGGCTATTCTGTCCGCCGATGCGCACCAGCGGCGGATTGGTAAAAAAGTGCTGCGCGCCGGGGATGGTCGCCATCTGGGGACGAAACTGCGCAATCACTTCTTCCGGCGTCGCTTTCCTTTCCGAACGCGGCTTCAGGGTGATGGAGATGCGGCCAAAGCTGGAGGTGGCGCCGATGAAGTTGGTGAAATGCTCCACGTTGGGATTGTTGGTGATGAACTCGGAGGCCTTCACCTCGGAAGCCACCATTGCATCGTAGGAGGCGTCCTGCGGATACTGCGTCTGCCCCTGGATAATTCCAGTGTCCTGATTGGGGATGAAGCCTTTGGGAACGATGCCAAATAAATAAATGGTGGCGGCCAGCGTCCCGAACGTGCACATCAGGGTAATGAAACGGTGGCGCACGACTTTGTGCAGCGTCCAGCCATAGGCGTCGCGCCACGCGTCGAACATGCGTTCGGAGGCCCGGTACAGGGCGTTGTGATGCTCGCTCGGCGGCTTCAGGAAACGGCTGCACAGCATCGGCGTAAGGCTGAGCGAGACGAAACCGGAAATCAGAATCGCCAGCATAATGACCACCGCGAACTCATGGAACAGGCGCCCCACGATGCCGCCCATGAACAGCACGGGGATGAACACGGCGGCCAGCGAGAGCGTCATGGACAACACGGTGAAGGCGATTTCGCGGCCGCCCTCGAGCGCGGCCTCAAAGCCCGACTTGCCCATTTCCATGTGGCGGACGATATTTTCAAGCACGACGATGGCGTCGTCGACCACGAAGCCCACGGCCAGCGTCAAGGCCATCAGCGAAAGGTTGTCGACGGTATAACCCAGCGGCGACATGGCCGCGAAGGTGCCCATGATGGAGAGTGGCAGCGCGAGGCTCGGAATAATGGTGGCCGAAATGTTGCGCAGGAAAATGAAGATGACTAGGATGACCAGAACGATGGACAGTACCAGCGTGAACTTCACATCGTCGACGGATTCGCGGATGGATTGCGAACGGTCGTACAACACGTCGAGACTGATCGCCGGAGGAAGTTGCGCGCGCAGTTGCGGCATCAGCTTGTTGATGCGATCGACAATCTGCACGGTATTCGTGCCGGGCTGGCGCATCACATTGAGGCTGATGGCGCGGCGGTTATCGAACCAGCCAATATTCTTATCGTTCTCGATGCCGGAGATGGCGTGGCCCACATCGCCGATACGGACGGGGGCGCCGTTGCGGTAGGCGACGATCAGCGGATTGTACATGTCCGCGTCGTAGATCTGGCCTTCGGTCTGCACAACGAACGCCTGATTGCGGCCCCACAACGTGCCGGTGGGCAGATTGACATTGTGGCTGCCGATCACGTTTTGAATATCGTCCAAGCTGATGCCCCGGTTCATCAGCTTGTTGGGATCCAACTGGATCCGGACAGCAAATTTCGACTGGCCGTTAATCACCACCTGCGATACGCCGTCAATCGTGGAAATGGTCGGCGAGATCAGCGTTTCCGCGTACTCATCCACCGTGGTGATGGGCATGCTGATGGAGTTGATCGACAACTGCAGGACGGGCTGATCGGTGGGATTCACCTTCTGAATCGAAGGCGGGGCCGGAAGGTTGGGCGGCAGCTTGCGCGACACCGCGGAAATGGCGTTCTGCACGTCCTGCGCGGCGCCATCGATCCCCCGGTCCAGGGTGAACTGAAGGGTGATCGTCATGGACCCGCGCGAACTCGTCGAGGTCATGTTGTCCAGCCCGGCGATGGTCGAAAACTGGCGCTCAAGCGGCGCTGCCACGGAGGACGCCATCGTCTCCGGGCTCGCGCCAGGCAGATTGGACTGCACCTGAATCGTGGGGAAGTCGATGTTCGGAAGGTCGCTGACCGGCAGCAGCCGGTATCCTTGTATGCCGAATAGGAGAATCCCCATCATCACCAAAGCGGTCATGACGGGACGTCGGATAAACAGTGCGGTCAGGTTCATGTTCGGACAAGTGGACGAGGGCCGGAGTTAACCACCCTATTGTCAATCGTCTAAAACGGCGCAACCCTAAAAAAAGCTGCGACTCGACTGCCGGTTTTGGCAATCGCGCCTAGACAGTATCCAGTCTACCGCGCAGACTCTATGGAAAGGAAACGCTTCCAGCGGCCGTAAGGTCACTGCGTCGGACCCAGTCAGGTGTCCGACGCGTGCTCATTTCGCGGACAGGTGCTGCACGTCTTTTTCATTTTCCGCACAGAAGGACTCGATCAGGTCGGTATCCGGAAGCAGCCGGAGATTGACTTTCACGGTGAACACTTTGGTGTAGGATTTCGGATCGTCCACAGTGATCTGCAGTTCTGTATGGCCGAAATCCAGTCGGTGGAAACGTTCCGTGAGGCGCATGGCTTCGCTGTGCGGATGGCCGATCGCGTCGAGCCAGGAGAGATCGTTAAATCCGACGGTATCGACGACCAATGTGTCACCCTCCCACTTTCCCACCGAGTAGCCGAGCCAGGTGGGCTGGGGATCGGGCGTATGCTTGCGTCCGTCGGTGTAGATTTGGCGGTGGCTCATATTCTCCTCGTAGAGGATGTAGGTCACGCCGGGTGTCTGCACGATTTTCGCCGGGCTGGGCTGGGTGTCGACCATCGGCATGCCCCAAGGCGCGCAATGGTTGGAGGGAGAATCCTTGCCCATGGTCGCGCCCCGAGCGCGGAAAATCGCGGCGGCGGAGGGCGTGAGCGGAGCATTCTCGAATGGAAAATCGGCCAGCAAGTTCAGGAAGTAAATGGGGGGATTGTCTTCGCCGAGACCGTTCACGCCGTCCTTAAAGTACCGCGCGAGCACCTCCTTGGGTGCGCCCTCAGGCTGCCAAATGCCGGAGAGATCGGGGTGGCCATCCTGAGCGCGCGGCGCTTTGGCGGAAAGATTCGGTTTGCCGTCGCCCGTGCGCGGAGTGGCGGGATCGCGATAGTTGATCCACTGCGCGGGCGCGAGCGCCGGAACGAAGAACGCCGCAGCCGTTAACAGCAGCGCTTTGCCCGTGAAATGGGTCCGGATCGATCGATAATTCATTTTGGCCTCCCAGAACGGCCGCGGGGTCGCGGAAAACCAGTCCTGTTTGAAGTGATCTTATACCGATTTTGATCTCCGGCGCGCAGTGACGCAGGGAAATCCTATCCGCCATTGGCGTATAATAGATCGTGGAACTGATCGAAACTTCGAAGTTTACGCGGCAGATCACTGCATTGTTGAAGGACGAAGAATACGCGAGGTTCCAGGCGCGGTTGGCAGGTAATCCAGAATTGGGAGCGGTCATCCGCGGCAGCGGTGGGATTCGAAAGGTGAGAGTTGCCGTCGGCTCCCGAGGCAGGAGCGGCGGAGCGCGCGTGATTTACTACTGGGCCGTGCGGAGAAGTTTGATTCTTCTGTTGTACGCGTACCCCAAGAATGTTGCCGCGGATTTAACTCCGAAGCAGATCGTGCAACTGGCGAAAGTGGTTCGAGAGGAGTTCGGCGATGAAGGCTAGGATGTTTGAAGAGCTTTTGGGAAGTGTGCGGGAGGGCGGCGCGATCCTCCGCGGCGAAAAGAAAACATCGCGGCGATTTGTCATCGACTCCGCCGGCGTTCGCGCCATCCGCGAACGAACTGAACTGTCCCAATCCGAGTTTGCGGACTTAATCGGCGTAAGCATCAAAACGTTGCAGAACTGGGAACAAGAGCGCCGTCGGCCGACCGGGCCCGCAGCAGCGCTGTTGCGCATTATTGAATCGGAGCCGAGACTGGCGTTAAAGGCGATGCATCGGGGCTAGAGATGCGGCAGAAGGAAACCGGGGCCGTGTGGCGCAAGCTGTCCAGCTTGCAGAGTCGGCAGTCGTGCCGACTTTTCCGAAGACTAGAGATGATTCTCGACTTAGCAGGGCTGGCGCCCCGCGCCACCTCGGGTCGGAGCGTGGGTTTGCTGCAGTCGGCCTAATGCTTCGACTCGCGCATTATCCTGGAAGTCGCTTCGCCTCGCCGCTCGGCGCGTTTCCGGCGCTTTCTCGGTTCTACCGTCCGAGGGGCAACTTTGGACGGTGCGTGCGTCCGTTCCACTGTCGCTGTCACCGTGGCCAACTGTGAGAAGTCTAATCGCTCAAGAAACGCCCAGCCGTGTTCTTCGCAGTATCCATCGGTTGCCCCGGTAACCATCGCTTCCGCCACCGCCAACGCCGGGTACCCAAAGTTGGCTCCGAGATCGCGCCATGTCAGCTCCAGCATTTCCGAATCGCCAAGGGCACCATGTGTACGAAGCTCGTCCTCGGTGGCGTCCCGAACCGAACACTCGAAACCAAGGGAACGTAACCCGCCAAGGATTCGTTTTAGCCGAACCGCAGAGCTGCCCGTCAATCGGCGCAACAGATCGACGTCTATGTGAACGTTATCCGGCAGATCCGCAGGACATCCCATCCAGAGAGTCTTGAGCACGGCATGGCGTTCTTCCTCGTTCATCCGTTGGAGAGCTCGCAGAAAGCTCCATGCTTGTCCATGAACGCAGTTCTTGGTTTCATTTTCGTCCTGGACACCCAGCCGGATGAAAAGCTTGTCCGGGTGCGGCGGAAGGTAGTGCCGCCGTTCGTGGCGCCCTAGCTTCTCGAAGGCGAGATCGGCTAATTGTTCAGGATTCGTCCGAGTGAGATCGACATAACCGACAGTGTCGGTCAAACCAGGAATTGGCGTCGCGTCGAATCTCGCGGGCAAGATGTACTCGCCCTTGGCCTTAATTGCACGCGCCTGGGCGCTCCGCCGTTCGTGGTTCGTCCACACTTTCGCTGCGTATTCCGCCGAGACGAAAAGCACGCAGTACCTAGCTAGATGCTGATATACCTCGTCAAGGTGAGCATAGAGATCTTTGCCCCAGAGTTGAACTTTCTCATAGTCATCAAAAAAAACGCGAATGCCCTTTGCCCTTAGAGCACCAGCGACCTTTTCAACAAACGGTCGCTGCTCTCCTGCGAATGAGAGGCAAATGTCGTATTCGAACTCGGTCTCGAATGGGTTCGACACTTGCATCATTATGGCAGCTCATTAACACACGCGGAAGGGATTCGGGGGTCGCACGAGCGATTAGCAAAAAAGGCCGCCCCTTTCGGAGCGGCCCTATTCTGACTACTGACTTCTGTCTCCTGGCTCCTAAAACTAAAAATCCATTCCGCCGCCGTGATCGTGGCCGCCGGGCATAGCCGGAGCCGAGTTCTTCTTCTCGGGGATCTCGCAGATCATCGCTTCGGTGGTCAGCATCAAAGCGCTGATCGAAGCGGCGTTCTGCAGGGCCGAGCGCGTGACCTTCGCGGGATCGATGACGCCGGCCTTGACCAGGTCTTCGTATTCGCCGGAAGCCGCGTTGAAGCCGAAGTTGTGGTCTTTGTTCGCGAGGATCTTCTCCATCACGATGGCGCCTTCCCAGCCGCCGTTGGCGACGATCTGACGGATGGGCTCCTCGCAAGCGCGGCGCACGATGTTCACGCCGATCCGCTCGTCGCCTTCCGCCTTGAGGCCTTTGAGCACGTGCGAGGCGCGCAGCAGAGCCACGCCACCGCCGGGAACGATGCCTTCTTCCACAGCCGCGCGCGTGGCATGCAGGGCATCCTCGACGCGGGCCTTCTTTTCCTTCATCTCGGTCTCGGTGGCCGCGCCGACTTTAATGATGGCGACGCCGCCGGCGAGCTTCGCGAGGCGCTCTTGCAGCTTTTCGCGATCGTAATCGGAGGTGGTCTCCTCGATCTGCGCGCGAATCTGCTTGATGCGTCCTTCGATCTGCTTGGCCGAGCCCGCGCCGTCGATGATGGTGGTGTTTTCCTTGTCGACGGTGATGCGCTTGGCCTTGCCGAGATCCTCCAGCTTTACACCCTCGAGCTTGATGCCGGTCTCTTCCATGAGAGCCTTGCCGCCGGTCAGGGTGGCGATATCGTCCAGCATCGCTTTGCGGCGATCTCCGAAGCCCGGAGCCTTGACGGCGCAGGCGTTCAACGTGCCACGGAGCTTGTTGACGACCAGAGTGGCGAGCGCTTCGCCTTCCACTTCCTCGGCGATGACCAGAAGCGGTTTGCCGGAGCGGGCGATCTGCTCGAGCACGGGCAGCAGGTCCTTCATGTTCGAGATTTTCTTCTCGTGGATGAGGATGTAGGGATCCTCGAGCACGCACTCCATGCGCTCGGGATCGGAGACGAAGTAGGGCGAGAGGTAGCCGCGATCGAACTGCATGCCTTCGACGGTCTGCAGCTCGGTGAGCATGGTCTTCGACTCTTCGACGGTGATGACGCCGTCCTTGCCGACCTTCTTCATGGCCTCGGCGATGGTGGTGCCGATGGTGTGGTCGCCGTTGGCGGAGATGGTGCCGACCTGAGCGATCTGCTCGTTGGTCTTGGTCTCGATGCCCATCTTCTTGACTTCGCCGACAACCGCTTCGACGGCGAGCTCGATGCCGCGCTTCAGTTCCATCGGATTCGCGCCGGCCGCGACGGCCTTCACGCCTTCGCGGAAAATCGCCTGCGCGAGCACGGTGGCGGTGGTGGTGCCATCGCCGGCGACATCGGAGGTCTTCGAAGCGACTTCGCGGACCATCGACGCGCCCATGTTCTCGAGCGGATCTTTCAGTTCCACTTCCTTGGCGACGGTGACGCCGTCCTTGGTGATGGTCGGCCCGCCGAATTTCTTCTCCAGAACGACATTGCGACCCTTGGGTCCAAGGGTCACTTTCACGGCGTCGGCCAGCTGGTTGACGCCGCGGAGAATCGCCTGACGGGAATTTTCGCTGTATACAATCTGTTTGGCTGCCATGGTGAAATCTCCTCTTAAGCCTTTGCCTTCTTGCCAGCACCTTCGAGAACGCCCAACACCTCGTCCTCACGCATGATCATGAACTCTTCGCCATCCATCTTGATGTCCGAGCCCGAATACTTGCCGAACAGAATGCGGTCGCCGGGTTTCACATCGAGCGGGATCAGCTTGCCGTCGTCGGCGCGCTTGCCCTGGCCCACGGCGATCACTTCGCCTTCCTGGGGCTTTTCCTTGGCCGAATCGGGGATGAACAACCCACCGGCCGTCTTCTCCACTTCATCAGTTATCCGTTTGACCACAATGCGGTCGTAGAGCGGACGAATCTTCATTGCTTCTACCTCCTAAGTTGAAATCTCTGGGCTGGTTTATGCCTTGATTATCGGATGTGCCAGGCGGCTTGCATCCACGCAATATTATTAGCACACTCGATCGAGGAGTGACAATACTTTTATGTAACGTGTTGCTATATAAAGGAAAATAATCTGAAAAGCAAGATGGCTATTTATGCAATGCGAGGGCGCTATCAGGATATATTAGTGTCATTAACTAAGATATCGGCCCGTCATCCCGAGCGCAGTCGAGGGATCTGTTTTTCGCACTATTCGACAAGGCCGGACACGCGGACGCGGCGGAGATTCGGATTGACCGAATCAGGATCGAGGTGGATTTCGATGCGGTTTTCGGGAAGCAGCTCGGGAAAACGCTCGCCCCATTCGAGGAGCACGACGCCTTCGCGCTCGAAGATTTCATCGAGTCCCAGCGTGGCGACGTCGGCGGCACGATCCAGGCGGTAGAGATCAATGTGATATACGGCGTTGTTATCAGACGCCGATCCGTATTCGTGGATCAGCGTGAAGGTCGGGCTGGAGACATCTTCGGGCTCCGCGGCGCCGAGGCCGCTGACGATGCCCTTGGCAAGCGTCGTTTTTCCGGCGCCGAGATTCCCGATAAGCAGAACGACGGCGTGGCGCGGCAGCATGCGCGCGATGCGGCGGCCGAGATCGACGGTCTCCTCGTCACTGGCAGTTTGAAATTCGAGAGTGGTGTCAGACTCGGGCAATCATCCCGGATCGTAACATGTTGTCTTCGGCTCATTGACCTTCGCGGACCTGCTTACTCAGGCGCGAGCGCCGTAGGAGCGTTCTTTATCGTGCTTGCGCGTGGGAGTAAAATGTTTATCGAGATGACGCGCGTAATTTCGATATTGCTGATTGCCCTGATTACAGTCCCTCTGCTGATCGCGCAGGGGAATAAGAACGACGACCGCATCTACAACGACGTCCGGGCGAGGCTGGCGGACGATCCGGATGTCAAGGGCGGGGCCATTGAGGTCAGCGTCAAAGATGGTGTCGTCACGCTGAAAGGGCGCGTGGGCGATGCGATCGCCCGCGATAAAGCGACAAAGGTCGCCAAGAAGGCCAAGGGCGTAGTCTCAGTGGACAATCAGCTGAAGTTGTTCAGCGATAGCTAAACGCAAGGGCTGGGGCAGAAACATCAGCACGACTGCCGGCGCCGCACGCTGGGCGGCCCGCGCTACGCGCCTAATGGCGGAAGTGACGGACGCCGGTAAAGACCATGGCGAGGCCCAGGCGGTCGGCGGCGGCGATGACGTCCTTATCGTTAACCGATCCTCCAGGCTGGATTACGGCCGTGATCCCGTGCCTCGCGCCTTCCTCAATGCCGTCCGGAAACGGAAAGAAAGCGTCCGAGGCGAGCACCGAACCGGCGAGCGGCAGCACGGCCTTCATCGCGCCGAACTTCGCCGAATCGACGCGGCTCATCTGACCGGCGCCGGCGGAGATCGACTGACCTAGGCCGTCGAGAGTGCGCGCGTAAACGATCGCGTTGCTCTTCACGTGCTTGCAAACTTTCCAGCCGAATTCGAGCGCCACCCATTCCGCATCGGTGGGGGTACGTTTCGTTTTCACCTCGATTTCCGCTCGCGACAGGCGGTGCACGTCAGGGGTCTGCGCGAGGAATCCGCCGCTGATCGATTTGATCACGAGACCATCAGGCGCGGCGGCGACCTTCAGCAATCGCAGATTCTTCTTCGTCGTCAAGATCGCGAGGGCGTCCGCGTCGAAGCCGGGCGCGGCGATAGCTTCGATAAAAGTCTTCGAGATTTCTCGGGCCGTATCCGCGTCGAGCGGGCGGTTGAAGGCGAGGACACCCCCAAAGGCCGAGACGGGGTCTGCTTCATAAGCGCGCGTGTAGCTTTCGGCGAGCGTGGCGCCCTCGGCGCAACCGCACGGGTTCGTGTGCTTGATGATGGCCGAGGCGGGCGCGTCGAATTCGGCGATCAACTGCCAGGCGGCGTCGAGATCGACCAGGTTGTTGTAAGAAAGCTCCTTGCCATGAAGCTGGGTAGCTCCGGCGATGCCGGTGGTTCCGGTCGCGTAGAGCGCGGCGGATTGGTGCGGGTTCTCGCCATAACGGAGAGCAAGCGAACGCGGCGCGCGGATGTCGAGGATCGCGGGAAGAATGTCGCCGGTCGGAGGAATTTCAGCGAAGCGCGCGCTGACGGCGCGATCGTAGGCGGCGGTCGCGGAGAACGCCTTCTTCGCGAGGCTCCAATGCGTTTCGCTAGAGAGTGAACCGCCCGAGGCGCGCAGTTCCTCGCCGATGGCATCGTAGTCGGTAGGCGAGGTGACCACGGCGACGTCCTGCCAGTTCTTCGCCGCGGCGCGAATCATCGTCGGCCCGCCGATGTCGATGTTTTCGATGAGTTCTTCGAGCGGCGCGTCTTTCTTCGCAGCGATCCTTTCGAACTCGTAGAGATTGACGCAAACGAGGTCAATGGGCGGGATGCCGTGCTCGGCGATCGCGCTCATATGTTCGGGCTTGGAGCGCATGGCGAGAATGCCCCCGGCGACGCGAGGATGCAGCGTCTTGACGCGGCCGTCAAGCATTTCGGGAAAGCCGGTGACGTCGGCGACCTCGCGAAGAGGCTTGATTCCGGCCTCGGAGAGAGCTTTGTAGGTCCCTCCGGTGGAGAGAATCTCAATGCCGAAGGAAGAAAGTACGCGGGCGAAATCGACGATGCCCGACTTGTTAGTGACGCTGATCAGAGCGCGCCGAATGGGAGAAGCGATGCGTGACATGAACTCCCTATTTTACGGGAAAGGAGGCAGAAGACAGAAGTCAGAAGACAGGAGTAGGTAGACGAAGCTCTGGCCTCCTGACTTCTGTCTCCTGTGTACTGACTCCTTAGTCTTCAGGCTCCGCTGGCGACGAAGCGCGTCGAGATGATCTTCTTGGCATCCTCATCCTTATCGATGACGACGCCGAAGAACGGGAACATCATTTCCTCCCAGGTCATTTCGCCGTAATAGACGGTGCGGTTGGAATTGGGATTGAACTTGTTGTTCGGCGAATTGTCGTAGTGCGCGTCAACGTGCAATTTGGTGCCCTTGGGAACTTTGACCGAGGTCTCATAGCCCAACTGCCAGTTGAAATCGTAGTGCGGAACGTTGAGCACGATCTCCTTGCGGCCGTCGGGATATTCGAGCGTGTAGGTCATGTCTTTGCCGCGCACGTGCATGTGAGGCATCATGTACACGAGTTCGACGTCGCGGTTGAAGACCACCTCGGCGGGAGGGCTCTTCCAATTGGGATCGCCGGGGGGAATCGCGAAGAGTTTCGGGCTCATGGGAGCCGACGAACTAAGGGAAACGTAGCGGCGCCGGGGAGGCTCCTTGGCGATGGTGATGCCGACGCGGACGTGATCGGTGATCGCCGTCCCGTTGGGCGTGTAATGCAGGTTGAGCGTTAGATCGCTGCCGGCGGGAACGAGCTTCGCCGCACCAAAGTCGCGATAATCGGCGGCGACGTTGCCGGGGAGGTAGCAATCCTCCGCCATGCTGCGCCCCGGGTTGGATGACGCCGGGCCAAACGTCGGCGATCCGGCATCGGGCAGCGCCGCGCCTTCTTCATCGCGAGGCTTGTCCATCCAGACTTTTTCGAAGTATTTCACACCGTCGACATGCGGGTTGAAGCCCGAACAAATATGGTGCGCTACCTCGGGATGCTCCGGCTTGATCTGAATGGAAGTAATCCAGGTGTCCTTGGTGAAGCCGGTGGGAACCGTGACGGAGGTCCACTCGATCACATTGTTTCTGGGCTTTGCCGGGACGTCGGTCACGGGACCGTCGATGATGATGTCGGGCTGAATGAGCCAGCCATCCGGCCATTGCTTGGGAGCGGGCGCGTCCTTCACGTCGCCTTCGAGAGCGCCGCTATCGGCCCATTTGGCGATCACTTCGATCTCCGCGGGTTTGAGCGAATGATCGTTGGTGAAATGCCCATAGGCGGGATCGGCAAACCACGGCGGCATCTTCCGGGCGAGGGTCGCGGCCTTCATGGCCTTGGCCCACGGTCGCGCGGATTGATAGGTCAGAAAAGACATCGGCGCGATTTGCCCGGGACGATGGCAGGTCTGGCAGTTGCGCTGCAGAATCGGCTCGATGTCCTTATGGAAAGTCGGAGACGGCGAATCGGCTGCCAGGGCCGCGACGGCAGACAGCAGGGCAGCAAAGCAGAATCGACGAAACATTCTATAGTCTCCCGGCACGAATATTGCTTTCAAGATTTTGCTCCTTTGTTGGAGCGGCGTCAAAGGGGGTATACGAATCCAACGCTGGAAAGTTCGATCAGGCTCGGTGGCAGACACATCCAAACCGAGGTGAGAAAGCCGGCACGACTGCCGTATCGAACGGGAAAAGTCGGCACGATTTCTGACTCTGCGGGCCTAGCGCCCTGCGCCACGTCAGGAGGAGCGGATGAGGGAGAACTTGGGATCGGCGGCCAGGCACTCCGCTTCCGGTGCGCCGACTTCGCGGCGGACGAAGTTCGCTCCGCGGACGAGAGAAACCATCTTATAGAACGCGTGGCGGCGGCTCATGCCTTCGCGTCCCATGCCGCAATCGGAACAGAGAATCAGGCGCTCTGCCGGGATGTGTTTCAAGGCGAGCCGCGCTAGATCGGCGACTTCCTCGGCCGACTCCACTTGCAGGGTGTGATGATCGATCACGCCGATGCCGATTTTCTTTTCCGTGATTTTCCGCCCGATGGCGGGAAGATCAACCGCTCCGGAGCTTTTCGTCTCAAATGTGAGGACGTCGGCGTCGACCTGATTCAGGAGGTCGAGAGCTGGCTCGTAAGATTGCACCTTGGCGAACATGCGCTGCTGCGACGGATTCCCCCAGCAGGTGTGGCACCAGACTTCCGTTTTCGCGCGCAGGCCGCGGACGGTGTTATTGAACACCTTGAGCATGAACTCGGGGTTGATGACGCTATCGACGATGCCGCGCGCGGCCAGCAAGTGAATCTGAGGCTCCTCCATCTGGATGACGGGGCAGCCGGCGTCGGCAAGGTCGTGGAGCTCCTCATTGAACGCATCGCTGAGAGCCATAATGCGCGACGGCAGATCCTTATAGTGGCCATCCTGCACGGCGAAGGCGACGAGCTCCGGCGTGACGGTGCCGAACTTCACGGGTTTCGTGGTCATGCGCTGCGCGGCCTTCCACAGCTCGGCGTACTGCATTTCGCCGCGTCCGACGGGGCCCACGATTTTCGGCATGACGCGGGCTTCCAGATAGTCGTGCAGGATGTGACCGCGCGGAAACGCGATGCCGCCGGCGCCGGCGCGCGCGAGCTGAGGATGCCCGTGGTCGAAGCCTGACATGTGGTGCGGAGGATAGCTGGTCCAGCTTTGGCCCCCGACGTCCTGATCGAAACGGCAGTCGCCGTCAGTACAGATATCGAGGCCCGCGAGTTCCTGATCGCGCAGATAGACGGAGAGCGCGTCGGTGTACTGTTCGCGATAGCGCGAGTTCACCATGGCGTCGAGGAAGGAGCGCGTGCCGAGATTTTCGGTATACCAGGAGGGCCGGGGAAGTGAACCAATGATGGTCGCGGGAAGAATCTTGTTTTTGGTGGCGTTCAGCATGGAAAATCCTGCGGAAGGGGCAAGTCTAGCACAGCGCTTTGGCACGGCGCGCTAGCCGCGTTTTCGCTCGGCGACGATGGTCACTTGCATGTCGCGCGCGAGCGCCACCACCTCATGCACCAGATTGTGCCGCAGGAAAGCCGGGAACCGGTGTTCGTGCGGGTGCGCGAGAAATAGTTGCGTCACGCCATTCAGGCGTGCAAACTCCAGAAGGGTTTCCGCGACGTCGTCTCCCTGCAACAGGCGCGCTTCAATGTGAAGATTGCGCGCGAAATTTAAGTGGCGTTCAAGCGCTTCGCGCTCCGCGGCGGGCACCGACTCGGCTTTGGTTTGTCCCAGGACGGCGACGGCGAAGCAATCGGCATGGAGATAGTCGGCCATGCGCTTTCCGCGGCGAATGACCATGGCCGTGGAGGGATCGGGCGTGACGTGAATCAGGATGCGTTCGACGCGCGCCGCGGGGGTTCCTCCCGAGGGCTGCTGCGGTCCCGGGCCGGCGCTCTGCATGCCGCTCAAGCCATCCTGGCGGAACTCCACTTCGTGCGCGGCCTGGCGCAGAGCGAGTTCGCGCAAAGCGACAAGAGTCGATTCCTGGAAGAAGTTTTCGAGCGCCTTCTTGGCTTTTTCGGGCGAATACACCACGCCGCGCAGCAGGCGATTCAGCAGAGCCTCCGGCGCGAGGTCGACCATCACCACCTGATCGGCCTGCTGGACCACCCAATCGGGAATGGTCTCGCGCACGCGCACGCCGCTGATCTGCCAGACGTGATCGTTCAGACTTTCGAGGTGCTGGATATTCATGGTGGTCAGCACGTCGATACCGGCGTCAAGGAGCACGTCGACATCCTGCCAGCGCTTGGAGCGCTCCGAGCCCGGAACGTTGGTGTGCGGAAACTCGTCGACCACCGCGACTTCGGGATGACGCGCCAGAATCGCGGTAGTATCCATTTCCTCGAATGCGGTGCCGCGATATTCCACACGCCGGCGCGGGATCGCTTCCAGTCCCTCGGTGCGCGCGATGGTGTCCTGGCGGCCGTGCGGTTCGAAGTAACCAATGACGACGTCCTGGCCCTTGCGCCTCAGTTCCTGAGCCTCCGACAGCATCTGATAGGTCTTGCCCACGCCGGCGGCGTAGCCGAGAAAGACCTTAAGCTTGCCGCGCGGCGGGGTGGGCTGCATAATCTGATGTTGTCACGATCGCGAACTCGGAAATGGGCGCCTCAATGCGGAAACACGCGGACGTCCATGCCGTCGGCGCCGCGAATGATGCGGTCGACATGGCTTCCGCGCAGACGCCGCAACCAGCCTTCCTCCAGGCTGTGCCCCACGAAGATTTGCGTTACCCCGCGTTCCCGTGCGAAGGTAAGGATCGTCTCCACGGCCTCATCGCCCTCCAGGATCTCCACTTGCGCGTTCATCTCGCGTGCGAACGCCAGGTGACCTTCGAGCGCGGCCTGATATTCCGGACGCATCCTAGGCTGCCGCACATGGGCCACGATCAGCTCGCCGTGGAAGCGGTCCGCGTTGCGGCGGCCGCTTTCGATCATGGGACGGGCGTTGGCGCGCGGAGTCACGCACACGAGAATGCGCTCCTGCGCGCCGAAGGTCGTCGACAATCCGTTGCGGCGCAAATACGATTCGAGCTGATGATCGACCACGTCGGCGGCCAGGAGGAGCGCAATCTCGCGCAATTCGGAAAGAGCCCACGCGCGAGCCGAGCCCTGCTCCGCGGTGGTTCCTTCCCCTTGCGGAGTCGTGTCGGGAGGCGCATCCACCACGACGATTTCATCGGCGTTATAGAGGAAGCTTCTGGGAACGGACTGCGCAACGTGCTTGTGCGTGATTTCCTCAACTCTTGGGCCGAGTTCCGCAATGTATTGGATATTGATCGTCGTGATGACGGAGACGCCGGCCGCGAGTAGGTCGCGCACATCCTCCCAGCGGCTGAGGTTGCTAGAAACGTTTTTGGAAGGGTCGCTAAGCGCTCCCTGCGGATTATCGTACGCCAATCCGTCGACCAGGCACACGCCGGGACGGCGTTTCAGGATGGCGGGAACGTCCATCATCGGCTTGCCATCGATATACAGCAGCGGCACCACTTCGAGTTTGCGGACGCAGTCGGCGACTTCGTCGCTCGTGTGGGGCTGCAACGCTCCGACGACTACGTCTTCGCCGCGTTCCTTGCGGCGACGCCCTTCGTCGAACATGCGGAACGATTTGCCAACGCCGGAAGCGTAGCCGAGAAACACCTTCAGACGGCCGCGGGCGTGGCCTTCCTCCTCGGCCTGGATCAGCCGAAGCATCTCATCGGGTGTGGGGCGTCGCGTTGTTCCCATGCGCTCCGGACGTTATGCTCTCGTTTGGCCCTGCCACCAACGGCGCAGCGCCACCAAGGCCCAGATGCATTCCACCACGCCGAATGGCCACGCGCCTTGCAGGAATCCGTAGATCGAGCCCAGCACGCAGGAGCCCGCGAAAGCTAGGATGAACCAGGGGCTGCGGGACTCCAGCCCATAGGTAACCAGCATTGCCGTGACGGCAAATAATCCGAACAGCGTCAGCGAACTCATCTAACCTATCGTGTCACAGATGCCTATCGCTTAACGGGAGCCTGCTGGTCGAGGGCGAGGTTCAGCAACAGCACGTTGACCCGCGGCTCGCCCATAAATCCGAGGTCGGGCCGCTCCGTATGAGCGGCTACCAGGGCGCGCAGCTGCTCCGGCAACGTGTTGCGAGCCCGCGCCACCCTGGCGATCTGTGCCTCCGCGAAGGCGGGACTGATATGCGGATCCAGGCCGCTGGCGGAAGCTGTTACCGCATCCGCAGGGATCGGCGCCTTCGCCTTGAATATGAGCGGCGCTTTGTCGTCGTTGAAGGCCTTGATCAGCTTCACATCGTCGAGGTCGCCCTTGGCGTCCTTAAACTGGTCCAGCGGCATCGACGATTCATAAGGAATGTCGTTTTCAAGGCAATAATGGACTAGGCGAAGGCTGATGCCATCGAAATCGACCACCTCATTCTTCTTGTCGTCCATCTTGGTTGTGCCGTGGACGAGCTTGGCGCTGGTCGGCCCAAGGTTCGAACCGCCGCTGGCAGTCGCGTCGTACCCGTTACCGGCCGCTGACGGCCGCGGGTGAAAATACTCGGGTTTGCTGAAGTTCTGGCCGATGAGTTCCGAGCCGACGACCTTATCGCCGACCTGGATCAGGCTGCCGTTGGCCTGTTTGGGGAAAATAATCTGGCTGATCCCGGTCATGAAGAGTGGATATGCCACGCCAAACAGAAGCGTCGCGAAAAGATTGATTCGAAGTCCGGGAAGAATTTGTTTCCACATGGTAATGTTCTCCTACGCGAGATGAAGCGCCACCAGCAATTGATCGATGAGCCAGATACCCGGGAACGGCACGAGAATGCCGCCGACGCCATAGATCAACAGGTTCCGCCGCAGCAGACTGGTGGCGTTGAGCGGCCTGTATTTCACGCCGCGCAGCGCGAGCGGAACTAGCGCAATAATGATCAGCGCGTTGAAAATCACGGCGGCGAGCACAGCGCTTTGCGGCGTGTGCAGCCCCATGATATTGAGTTTGCTGAGCGCCGGGTAGGTCGCCATGAACATCGCGGGAATGATCGCGAAATACTTGGCCACGTCGTTGGCGATGGAAAACGTCGTCAGCGCGCCGCGCGTAATCAAAAGCTGTTTGCCGATGGCGACCACTTCGATGAGTTTGGTCGGGTTGCTATCGAGGTCCACCATGTTGCCCGCTTCCTTGGCGGCCATGGTGCCGGTATTCATCGCGAGTCCGACGTCGGCTTGCGCGAGCGCCGGGGCGTCGTTGGTGCCGTCGCCGGTCATGGCGACCAGGCGTCCCTCCGATTGCTCCCGCCTGATGTAATCGAGCTTGTCTTTGGGCGTCGCCTGGGCGAGAAAATCGTCGACGCCGGCCTCGGCGGCGATGGCCGCTGCCGTCAGCGGGTTGTCGCCGGTGATCATCACGGAGCGAATGCCCATCGCGCGAAGCTGCGCGATGCGCTCTTTCATCCCGCCCTTCACGATGTCTTTCAAGTTGATAACGCCCAACAAGCGCTTGCCATCGCACACGGCCAGCGGCGTTCCGCCGTTCCGCGAAATGCGATCGCTCATCTCCTGGAAATTGCTGGGGACCTCTCCGCCTTTCTCGATGACGAACTTGATGATCGCGTCGGTGGCTCCCTTGCGAAGTTGGCGCCCCTCGAAGTCGACGCCACTCATTCGCGTGTAGGCCGAGAACGGGATGAATGTCGCCTCATGTTCCGGAATGTGGCGGCCCCTCAGGCCGTATTTCTCTTTGGCGAGGATGACAACCGATCGGCCTTCCGGCGTCTCGTCGGCAAGACTGGACAGTTGGGCTGCATCGGCCAGTTCCTCCGCGGTGACTCCATTGATGGCAAGAAACTCGACGGCCTGACGGTTCCCCAACGTAATGGTGCCGGTCTTGTCCAGAAGCAGCGAATTGACGTCGCCGGCTGCTTCCACGGCTTTGCCGCTCATGGCAAGCACGTTGTGCTGCATCACGCGATCCATGCCGGCAATGCCGATGGCGGAGAGCAAGCCGCCAATGGTGGTCGGAATCAAGCACACCAGCAGGGAAACCAGAACCGCGACGCTAGGAACCATCCCGGCGCCGGCTTGCGCCACGCTGAAGACAGCGTACGGCTGCAACGTAATGACCGCCAGCAGGAAGATCAACGTCAGGCCCGCGATCAAAATGTTGAGCGCGACTTCGTTGGGGGTCTTCTGGCGTTCGGCGCCCTCGACCAGGGCGATCATGCGGTCGAGAAACGTTTCGCCGGGGTTCGAAGTGATCTTGACCCTGATTTGATCCGAGAGGACGCGAGTGCCACCCGTAACCGCGCTGCGGTCGCCGCCGGATTCGCGAATCACGGGCGCACTTTCTCCTGTAATCACCGATTCGTCCACGGTTGCCACTCCCTCGATCACCTCTCCATCTCCGGGAATAAGGTCTCGGGCATCGCAAATCACGATGTCGCCGACTCGCAATACGGAGCCAGACACTTCTTCGACTTTTCCAGCAGCGGTCAACCGCTTTGCGATGACGTCCGTCTTGGTCTTACGCAGAGCGTCTGCCTGGGCCTTGCCGCGGGCTTCCGCCATGGCTTCGGCGAAGTTCGCAAACAGCACCGTAAACCAGAGCCAGATTGAGATTTGCAGTGAAAACCCGATGCCTCCGGCGCCTGTGAATATGTCGCGCACCAGGAATATGGTGGTGAGCGCGGCTCCCACCTCGACGACGAACATCACCGGATTCTTCATCAAGGTGACCGGATTCAGCTTCACAAAGGACGCTTTGGTCGCCCGGCCGACGATTTCGGGGTCAAACAATGGCCGGGAACGCGCCAGCTTCTTCGGAAGAAGCGACGTCGGGTCGTCCTGCGGGCCGGACGGCGCCATCTGCTGTTCTATCATTTGTGTCGTCATGACTTAACTCCAAAGCTGCGGCACGGAAATCATCGAGAAGAGCTTGCCGCTCTGCATCAAATAGTGTTCGATGATCGGTCCCAGCGAAACCGCCGGGAAATACGTGAGTACGGCGATGATGATCACGGTACCCACCAGCAGTCCAACGAACAAGGGACCGTGGGTGGGGAAAGTGCCGCTTGTGATCGGGACCTTCTTCTTCGCCGCGAGGCTCCCAGCCGCCGCCAGAATTGGAATCAGGAACAGGAAACGGCCGATGAGCTGCGCCAACCCGAGCGTCAGGTTGTACCAGGGGGTATTGACGTTGATACCGGCAAACGCGCTTCCATTGTTTCCCGTGCTGCTGGTGTAGGCGTATAGGATCTCGCTCAGCCCGTGCGGGCCACTGTTGTTCATATTGGCGATCGCGGCGCCGGGCGGATTCCAGTAACCCTTCGCGGCGAACTGAGCTTGCGAGCTGATGGCGCTGAAAACCAGGATGCTGGCCGAGGTGACTATGATCGCCAGCATCGCCATCTTGACTTCCTTCTGCTCGAGTTTCTTGCCCAGATATTCCGGCGTACGGCCGACCATCAAACCTGCGACGAACACCGCGATAATGCAGTAGATCAGGATGCCGTACAGGCCGGCTCCCACGCCGCCGAAGACGACGATGTCCGTCATCATGTTGAGCAGCGGAACCAATCCGGCAATAGGCAGAAAGCTGTCGTGCATCGCGTTCACCGCGCCGCAACTGGTGTCGGTTGTGATCGTCGCCCATAGGGTCGAGTTCACGACTCCAAAACGGACCTCTTTCCCTTCCATATTTCCGCCGGCCTGGCCCGGTGTCGCGGCGGTTTGCAGCCCCATTTTGGCGAGAATCGGATTCCCGCCCTGTTCGAACCCATAGCAGACAAACACACCGATGAAAAACATGATGGCGAACGCTGCAAAGATCGCCCAGCCTTGGCGCGTGTCGCCAACCATTCGCCCAAAGGTGTACGTAAGCGCCGAGGCAATCACAAGAATCAAAAACATCTCAACGACGTTCGTGACCGGTGTTGGATTCTCGAACGGATGGGCCGAGTTGGCGTTGAAAAAACCGCCGCCATTCGTGCCAAGTTCCTTGATGACTTCCTGCGAGGCCACCGGACCTTGAGCGATGACTTGCTTGCCACCTTCAACCGTGGTTACGACCGTATACGGCTTCAGATTCTGAATGACGCCCTGCGAGCACAAGAACAGGCCGGCGACGATGGATATTGGGAGCAGTACATAGACGCTCGCGCGCGTCATATCCACCCAGAAGTTGCCGATGGTTTTCATTTCGTGCCGTACGAAGCCTCTCACCACCGCGATCGCGATGGCCATGCCGGCGGCAGCGGAAATGAAATTCTGGACCGTCAGTGCCGCCATTTGGACAAAATAGCTGAGCGTCGATTCCCCGGAATAAGCCTGCCAGTTCGTGTTGGTAAGGAAGCTCGTAGCCGTGTTAAAGGCTAGGTCCGCAGTGACCTGGCCTGCTCCGAAGTTCTGCGGGTTGAACGGCAGGAAGCCCTGCAGGCGTTGTATCGCGTAGACGAGCAAAAACCCGAAGATGCTGAAGCTCAGCAGCGACGCGGTGTATTGTGTCCAGCGTTGCTCAGTCTCCTCGCGCACGCCCGCGACTTTGTAGGTCAGGACCTCCAGCCAGCGAAAAACGGGGTGCAGAAAAGTGCGCCGACCCTCGAATACATTGGCCATGTAGGCGCCCAGCGGCTTAGTGCACACGAATATGAGCGCGAAAAAGAAGACGATTTGCAGAATTCCTACGCTAGTCATGATGACCTCTCAGAACTTCTCCGGGCGCAGCAGGGCGTATATCAAATACACAAACAGCCCGAGCGATGCGATCCCCGCAATAATGTAATCCATGAGCTTCTCTCCTAGCTCGCATAGGCCCCAGGACCCGTGCGAGCGAAATTGCTTCTAAAGCTTATCGCAGGCCTTGGTGAAGGCCCAACAGACAAGCAGAAATACGCACCCAGCAGCGACGTAGAACAGATCGAGCATCTGAACTTACTCCATTTCTTTAAAGACTACTTCGTGACCGACTTTGTGCAGTTTGCTGGCCAAACTCTTCTCGCGAGTCGGCCACCATCTTTTCCGCCCACCGAGCACCACCAGGGAACCCGGGCTCAAAACGTGTGCGAGCGTTTCGAACTGATCGCGGCAAAGATAGATTCGCACGCTCGTCTCCACCGGACTTTCGCTGGCGATCACTCGAAAGCGCTTCTCGTTGAAATCTATGAGGACCGGCGGAGTCTCCAGCGGTAGCGGATAGGGAACAACCTGCGGCACCAATAGGGTGATCCGCGCGCCCAGCCTGCTCGCCAGAGAGCCGGCCTCTTTCAATGCCGCGAGCGTCGTCTCCACGGAGGTGAAGACGACAGCGATGTTTAGCCTCTGACCCGCGTCCTCCGCCGGGACAGGACGCTGGCTGTCCCGATTAAGAACTAGCTCAAAGACCGGCTTTGTCCCTGCACTGTTCATTTGGCCGACATCCAGCATTTTCGACGCCACGTTGTTCATTGCCTTGCTCCAATCTGAGCTTAGGCCCGGGGGCGTATGTAAGTAATAGGAAAGTCGTAAAGAATCTATAAAGAGCTAGGCAAGGTGGAAGCGATAGCCAATCCACGGCTCCGTAACGATATAGATGGGCGTCGGGGGATTTGGCTCAATCTTTTGCCGAAGTTGCTTGATAAACACGCGCAGATATTCCACCTGGTCGCCATAATCGGGACCCCACACCGCCTGCAGCAATTCACGGTGGGGGATGGCCCGATTCGGATGCCAAGCCAGATAACGGAGAAGGTCGAACTCTTTCGGGGTGAGCCGCAACTCGTGCCCATGCGCGACCACCGAACGGCGGCCGAAATCGACCTCAACCTCGCCTAAAATAAGGCGTTGCGGGCCGCCCTCCGGGGGTACCGGCGCACGGCGCAGGGCTGCACGAATGCGCGCCAGCAGCTCCGGCGTGCTGAAAGGCTTCGCGACGAAATCGTCGGCGCCCGCATCGAGCGCCGACACTTTATCCTGTTCCGAGTTGCGCACGGTCAGCATGATGATGGGAATATCGGAGGAGCCGCGAATCTCGCGGCAGGTTTCCAAACCTCCCATGCCCGGCATGTTCATGTCGAGCAGCATCAGATCGTAATGGCCGGAACGAAGCGTTTCTTGCGCCTCTTCGCTGGAGCGCGCGTCCTGCACCTCGTAGCCTTCGCCGGACAATGTCATTTTCATGACGCGGCGAATCTGAGGATCGTCGTCGACCACCAGAATGCGGCCGAGGCTCATCGCGTGTCCTTTTCTTGTTCTTGCCCGAGCGGCAAGGAAAAATGGAAGACCGACCCGCTCCCGAGAGTACTCTCGGCCCAGATTTCGCCGCCGTGGGCACGCACGATCTCGCGGGCGATGAACAAACCGAGCCCCGCCCCCGGCACATGAGTCTTGGTGTGACGCGCCCGATAGAAGCGATCGAAAATATGGGGCAAGTCCACTTCCGCGATGCCGGGTCCCCGATCGCGGACGCTCACCACGATGCTGCCGTTCTCCACGGCGCCGGAGATGTGGATGGGAGCGTGAGGCCGGCTATACTTGGCCGCATTGCCGATCAACTGGCGCAGCGTCAGTTCGACCAGCGCCGGATCGGCGGGAACTTTGGGTAGGGCGGCCGGAAATTCGATTTCCAGGGGATGATCTTCGCACAACGGCCGCATATGATCGAGTACGCGCTGCGTCGCCTCCGCAAGGTCGATCTGTTCCAGCTGCAAGTGGACACGGCCGGATTCGAGCCGCGCCATTTGAATGGCGTCGCTCACCAACGCGTTGAGACGGTCGGTTTCTTCGTCCAGTAAAACCACGTAGTCGTGTTGCTGCGGGGTGCCGTTCGCGTGGCCCGAGAGCAGAGCCGTGGTCGAAGCTTTCATGGTCGTGAGTGGGGTTTTAAATTCGTGCGCGATCGCGTCCAACAATACGGATTTCAATTCGTCGCTTTCACGCGCGGCCTCGGCTCGCATCGCGGCTTCCTGGGCCCGGGCTTTTTCGAGACCGATCGCCACCAGGTTCGCGACACCCTGCAGGGCGGAATCCGCGAGCTTGACGCCCGTCATTCCCAGGCTGCCGATCGGCTCCGAGCCGAGCCGTATGGCGGTGATGACGCTGGTCGCCGACTCGAGCTGCGCGCCCGTCCGCGCGGTGATGCGCAGTTGCTCGTCGAGCCCTGGGAAATCCTCCGGGCCGCCGCGATAAATCTCTCCGGCGGAACGATCGAAAAGCGCGACGGCGCGCGCGTTAAATGTCTGCGCCACCAGCGCGGCGAGTTGTTTTGAGACCGGTCGTTCCGGGTCCGTCAGCAGAATGGACCGGCTGAACGCATACAGGCGTTCCATCTCCTCCTGGCGTTCCTGGGCTTCGCGGGCGCGCTTCCTCGCTTGTGACGAAAGGCGGCTCGCGGTGATGGAAGTGACGAGAAAAGCGAAGAGCGCGACCCAGTTCTGCGGGTCGGCGATGGTAAACGTGCCGATCGGCGGAAGAAAGAAGAAATTGAAGCACAGGACCGCGAGGATCGAGCTCGCGATCGATTCCGTCAGGCCCCAGTTCGCGCCGATCACCAGCACGCCGATCAGATAGGCGAATCCCGCTGTCGTCGCGTTGACCGGTATCAGCCGAAAAAATACGAACGTGATGGCCGCGATCAAGCCGACCACCGCGGCGACCCGCGCGGCCCTTTGCCGGGGCGAGGGAGACTCGTGTATGGATGCCTGAGGAGTCAAAGGACCATCTTCTCAAAATGCCGCTCCGCGGGGATCGCAAAAACCACCGCCTCCTCGGCCTTATCCTAAGAGCTTGGACTCGAACTCCCCACCAAACGCGGCCGTCCGCGAGCTGGCCGACGCCATTCGCAATGGATCGGCTCGCGCTCTTTCTCGCGGCCTGAGTTGGATCGAAGCCGGCGGCGAACGTGCGGAGGCACTGGTCGAAACGTTGTATGCCGGCTCAGCAGGTGCAAACGTCACGTGGGGTCAGATCGTTGGCGTGACGGGTACCGCCGGGGCTGGGAAAAGTACGCTGGTGGGCGCGCTCGCGAAGGAGGCTCGCCGGCGCGGATTCTCGGTCGGAGTGCTGGCCGTCGATCCCACGTCGCCATTTACCGGCGGCGCTATTTTGGGCGACCGCGTGCGCATGAGCGATCTGTCGGACGACGCGGGCGTCTTCATTCGCAGCATGGCGGCGCGGGGCGAGCTGGGAGGATTGTGCAAAGCCGCCGCCGCGGGGATCGATTTGATGCGCGCGGCGGGCAAACACCTTGTGCTGGTCGAAACCGTCGGCGTGGGCCAGGATGAAGTGGATATCATGCGCGTCGCGCACACTACGGTCGTCGTAAGCGTGCCGGGCATGGGCGATGACGTGCAAATGCTGAAGGCCGGCCTCTTCGAAATTGCCGATATTCACGTGGTCAACAAGGCGGATCGCGAAGGAGCCGGCGAGACAATGACGCAGATCCGCGCGATGCTCGCCCTGAATCGAAATCACGAAGAACGCTGGCAGCCGCCCGTTCTCGAAACCGTCGCGGTGCGGAACGAGGGCGTCGCAGCCTTGCTCGACGCGATCCATTCGCACGCGGCGCATTTACGCGACAGCGGTGAACTGCAACGCCGCGAGCGCCGCATGGCAGAGTGGCGCGTACTCAAGCTTGCACAGTCCATGATCGCCGAGACCATCCGCCGGCCGGGTGCGGAAGCCGGGTCGCTCGATATGGATTTCGCTCGCGTGGCGCGGCGGGAATTGTCGCCGTATGTATGCGCGAAAAAATTGCTGGATCGCGCAACAAGAGAGATCTAAATATTACTCGTCCCATTACTCGTCCTGGCAGGGATCGTCCACGACTTCGGTGTCGAGTTTCTTGAAATAGCGAGTGTACGTGTATGGCTTCGCCAGCGCCTTGGGATCTTCCGCCGTCATCTTATATTCGAGGTACTGGCCCGTGAGCACCGGATGGATGCGCTCTACCAGGTGCAACGCATCGCTGTGCTGGGCGCCCTCCGCGTTCAGCCACGTTTGATCGTTGAACCCGGTGGTGTCGATCGCGAGCGTGTTCCCTTCCCAGCGGCCTACCGAATCTCCGAGCCAGGTCGGCTCCAGCTTCGCCGGATGCCCGCGCTTGAGATAAATGCTGCGCCGCATGCCGTGGGAGAGATCCTCGAACAACATCACGACCATGCCGCTCACCGGGACGAGCTCGATTTTGGCCTGCTCGGCGGCCATCATGCGGAAAGGACCCACCGGTTGGCACATTTTCCACGGATCTTTCTTCAGATCGAAAGATTTCGCCTGCTGCGCGGCCGCCGGCAGCAACGGAATGGCGGCGGGCGATCCCGCGTTCTTGAGTCCTCCCGGAAGAGTTGCCTTGTCGGGAATCGATTGATACACACCTTGCAGATCCGGCGGATTCGCTGCGCCCGGCTTTTGTTGTGCTCGGCCTGCTTGCGGAATCGTCAGCGTCGCGCACAGGGTCGCGACGGCTCCGAATCCCCGGATTTTCGCCGGCGTCATCACTTGACCTGCCTCATTTGACCAAGATCATTTAACTACCTTGGCGCTGTCGAGCTGTTTCTTCAGCGCGGCGTCCCGAAACGATTTCCACGTTTCCGCGTCTTCGTTGCAAACGTTTTCTTCCATCTCGTCATTGGGCTGCTTTTTGTAATAGCGTTTGAAGCTGTACGCGGAAGTGAGCGCATGGCGATCCTCCACCGTGTGAGTGATTTCCAGGAAGGCTCCGTTGCCCACCAACCGGACGCGCTCGATCAGATGCGCTTCTTCCGTGTGCGGTTGCTTGCCCCCGAACAGCCACGACTTGTCGTTAAAGCCGACCGTATCGACCAGCAGCGTGTCTCCCTCCCAGCGGCCGATCGAGTCGCCGTTCCAGGTGGGGATTGGATTCTTGGGATGCGGACGGTCCATATAGATTCGTTGCACGCCGGCCGTGTTGATAATCCCGAACACCAGGACGATCCGCCCGCGTTCCTGAAGCCACAGAAACCGGCCGGCCATGTTGGGATAACGAAAGATTCCATCGGGGAGGCACACCTGGCCTGTATCGTCCGCGATCCCGTCGGTCGCCTCCATGCGCGCTTTCGCCCACGGCTGCAAGTACGGGGTGATCAGACCGTTCAATTGTTCGCCGGGGGCGTCCTGTTTGAAGCCCGTGCCCGCAAGGTCGCGGTTACTCGCAAGCGCGTAATAGCCGGTCCAATCCGGATGCGCTCCGCTCGGGTCCGGATGCGCATCGCTCGCGGTTTGCGCCTGCGCCCCATGCGGACCAATCATCAGGCCCAGCAGTGTGACGAGAATGCGGATAGGCGCGCTCCTCATAATTCCTCCCGTCCGAAATGAAGCGCCCGCCTCCCCGGGAGGCTGACGGCTCCGGCTAGTATACACCTACCAAATCCGCTCGAACGAAGCGAACAAAACCCGCCGAAACGGCCCCATCTGATGAAATCGCTAAACCCGGCTGGTGGAAGCCGCTAAAATATGATCGCGGGAGGAAGCGATGGTTATGGGAAGTGACGCTACGAATGACAAAGCTCTGCGCGAGCATCTCCTCTATCTGCTCAAGGGCGGCGGGGCGCACGCGAGCTTCGAGTCCGCAATCAAGGGCCTGCCCGCTGCCATGCGGGGGAAAAGGCCCGCCGGAGCGGAGCATTCGCCGTGGGAAATCCTGGAGCATATGCGGCTGGCGCAGTGGGACATCCTGGAATTCAGCCGCAATCCAAAGCACGTCTCGCCGCCGTGGCCGAGCGGGTATTGGCCGAAAACGCAGGCGCCGCCCAACAACGCGGCGTGGAACAAAAGCGTGAAAGCTTACCAGGCCGATCTCAAGTCCATGTGCCAACTGGTGTCCCGCAAATCGACGAACCTATACGCTCCTATCCCGCACGGCGATGGCCAGACGATTCTGCGGGAGGCGCTGCTCATCGCCGACCATAACGCCTATCACTTGGGAGAACTGGTGCTCTTACGCCGTCTGCTCGGCGCGTGGAAATAATGTTTCCCGCCTGCTCGGCTTGGAAGTAGCGGGCGCGATCTGACACAATCGCTTTTAGTGTCCGATTCCTCTCTGCAGATCGACCAGCTCCTCGATATTCTTTCTCAAGTTGATCCTGCGTCCGCCTTTTATCAGCAGGCCGCCCAAGTGCTCGACACGCACCTGGTGCGGAAGGAGGGCCCCGAGATTCCATCCTCCTCGCCCCGCGGATCGCCGCGGAAGCTCACCATCGGCATGGCGACCTACGACGATTTCGACGGCGTTTATTTTTCGGTGCAAGCCATCCGCCTGTTTCATCCGGAAGTGACGGACGACACCGAAATCGTGGTGATCGACAACCACCCGGAAGGGCCGGCCGCGGCATCCCTCAAGCAATTGGGAGCCTACATAAAGCATTTTCGGTATGTGCCGGCATCCTTTGCCCAAGGGACCGCCGTGCGCGATCTGGTTTTCCGCGAAGCTTCCGGCGAGTTCGTTCTGTGCATGGATTCGCACGTTCTCTTCCCGCCCGGAGCATTGGCGAAGTTGCTCCACTACATCGAGAATCATCGCGATTCGCGCGATCTCTGGCAGGGACCCTTGCTGGGAGACGACTTCAAGATTGTGGGGACCCACTTCGATCCGGTTTGGAATGCTGGAATGTGGGGTGTGTGGGGCCGCGACCCGCGCGGCTTTGATCCATCGGCGGAACCTTTCGAGATTCCCATGCAAGGCCTCGGCGTGTTTTGCTGCCGCCGCGATGCTTGGCCCGGATTGAATCCCCGTCTGCGCGGATTTGGAGGAGAAGAAGGCTGCCTGCACGAGAAATTCCGCCAAGCGGGGGGCCGGACTCTGTGCCTTCCGTTTCTCCAATGGGTCCATCGCTTCCCGCGTCCGCACGGCGTTCCGTACACACACGATTGGGAAGGCCGGATTCGCAACTACCTGCTTTTATTTGACGAACTGGGGCTCGATCGATCGCCCGTCCTGGAGCACTTCGAGAAGCACCTGGGCGCGGGACCCGCGCTGGCCGCACGAGAAGCCGCTGACCGCGAGTTCTCCAGTTCTTTCCATTTTTTCGACGCCATCTATTGCATCAATTTGAGGCAGGCGGCCGACCGCTGGAAGGCCGTGGAAGCTCGCTTCGAGGCGCTCGGTATCGCCGCGCGGGTTCGCCGGTTTCCAGCGATTGAAACGCCGTCGAATCATCACATCGGCTGTGCGCTCTCGCATCGGGCGATTCTCGCCGAGGCCCGTCAGCGCGGCTTGCGCAACGTTCTGGTCTTTGAAGACGACGTCATATTTTCCGCGGATGCGGTCGAGCGGCTGCGGCCCAATATAGAGGAATTGAAACATCGCGACTGGAAGACGCTCTACCTGGGCGGCCATCGCTGGGGGCGAACATTCGAGAAGGCTCCCGGCTGCCAGTCCCTGGAAGCCCCCCATGGCGTTACCTGCACCCACGCGATCGCGTACCACGAATCGATCTACGACCGGATTCTCGATGACGTTCCAGCGTCACCTTCGGCCGTAGCGCTATGGCTCCGGAAACAGCATGGTATCGACCAGTACTATGCGCGTGAACTGGACGGGTTGCACTTGATGACAAGTCCCGTTATTGCCAGTCAGCAGAGCATCGTAAAAGAAGAAGCGCAACCGTTTAGCGCCTGACGTCGCGTTCGCCCGAGGATTCACTTGGTACTGGTACAATTCCTGGTATGATGTTCAGACAGCTTGCTCATAGAAAGCGGAGGTAGAGATAGCTGATGGAACAGATTTTTTCTCAAGCTGGCGTTGAATCGCTGGTTATCGAAAGATTGTCCGACGGCTCCACTGCCATCGTCGACAACCGCGTGAAAAGCGTTCATTCGCTGAATCCCAGCGCCACTCTGGTGTGGGACGCGTGCGCGCAAGGCGCGACCTTCGAGCAGATTCAGGACGCGATCGAGGCGAAATCGGGTTCTCCCGTGGATGCCGAAGTGATTCGCCAGGCGCTCGCGCAGTTGCAACGCGCGAACCTGATCGAAAGCGAATCACCGGTTTCGGCGGAGACGATCAATCTCGGACGCCGTTCCATGCTGAAGCGCGCAGGCGCGGCCGGAGCATTCGCCATTCCCGTGGTGCTGACGTTGACGGCAGCCGAACAGCGAGCGTATGCAGCCATAGCGATTTCAGGAACCACGACGCCCGCTCCCACGACCACGCCCCTCCCGCCTGGCTAAGGTGCATTTGTCGAGCGAGTGCCGCTCACCGGATTCTCAAGAGACATGAAGCAAGAGGAGGTAGCGAGTGTTAAATCAGATTTTTTCTCAAGCTGGCGTCGAATCGCTGACGATCGAAAGATTGTCCGACGGCTCCACTGCCATCGTCGATAACCGCGTGAAAAGCGTTCATTCGCTGAATCCCAGCGCCACCCTGGTGTGGGAAGCGTGCGCGCGGGGCGCAACTGTCGAACAGATTCGGGAAGCCATCGAGGCGCAATCGGGTTCTCCCGTGGACGCCGAAGTGATCCACCAGGCGCTCGCGCAGTTGCAGCGCGCGAACCTGATCGAAAGCGCATCACCGGTTTCGGCGGAAGCCATCGATCTAAGCCGCCGCTCTTTGCTGAAGCGCGCTGGAACGGCCGGTGCATTTGCCATCCCCGTCGTCCTGACGTTGACGGCCACCGAACAGCGGGCCTACGCCCTCCAGGCGATTTCGGGAACCACGACGCCCGCTCCCACGACCACACTCCCGCCTCCTTAATCCATGTCGCTTCCCGTTGGCTAAAGGCAGATGTGCATTGTCGGGCGTATGCTGTTAACTGGATTCTCAAAAGGCGTGAAGAAAGAGGAGGTACTGAGTGCTAGATCAGATTTTTTCCCAAGTCGGAGTTGAATCGCTCACAATTGAACGATTGTCCGACGGCTCCACTGCCATCGTCGACAACCGCGTGAAAAGCGTTCATTCGCTGAATCCCAGCGCCACTCTGGTGTGGGATGCATGCGCGCTGGGCGCGACCGTCGCCCAGATTCGGGAAGCGATTGAGGCCCAATCGGGTTCTCCCGTGAACGACGAAGTAATCCGTCAGGCGCTCGCGCAGTTGCAGCTCGCGAACCTGATCGAAAGCGAATCACCGGTTTCGGCGGAGACCATCAATCTGGGCCGCCGCTCCATGCTGAAGCGCGCAGGCGCGGCCGGAGCATTCGCCATTCCCGTGGTGCTGACGTTGACGGCGGCCGAACAGCGAGCGTATGCAGCCATAGCGATTTCGGGAACCACGACGCCCGCGCCCACGACCACACTTCCGCCTACCTAATCGCAGGTGGGCATTTCTAGCGATCCCTTGGGTATTGCCTCGATGCGGAAGTTCCGCATCGAGGCTCCCGGGTTTTCTATTCTTGTCGCGGCGGATTGCCCCCGGACGCTGCAACTCATCGAGCGCTATCTTCTTCCCTGGTTACCCCGTACACAGGCTTCGCACGACGTACCTGACGTCGATATCGTTTTGCGCCGCAATCCCCAAGCCGATTATTTTGAAATGGAATTGAACGGCGCCGTCATCGCGGCAAACGAAACGATGCCCTACCTGTTTACCCTCATCCAGCAGGCCGCGGATGACGCCATGGTCCGGCATTTGCGGCACGAAACACCCATTCATGCGGGAACCGTCGTCTATCAAGGTAAGGCGATCGTTATGCCCGGCCCGAGCGGATCGGGGAAGAGCCGTTTAGTGCAGGAACTCCTGCGCTTGGGTGCGGAGTACTGTTCGGACGAATACGCCATCCTTGATCCTCGGGGATGCGTGCAACCATATCCCAGGGCTCTGATGATTCGTGGTGGGAGCGAAGAGCAGCACCCTGTGTTGGCCTCCGACCTTCCCGCCAAGGTGTGCGACCGGCCTTCCCCCGTTTCGCTCTTCCTTTTTCTGCGCTATGAAGCGGACGCGGAAGGACTCGACGTACGGCCGCTCGATCGTAGCGAATCCTTGATCCGGCTGCTCCAGAACACGCCGCAGGTGATGGCCGAAAAAGAGGATGTCCTCGCTCCCCTAAAGGCGGCCATGGCGCTGGCGGCATCGTATGAAGGCGCCCGGGGCGATGTTCCGCGCGCAGCGGCGGAAATCCTTCAATTAGCCGTGGACGCGTCGTGAATGGGCCGCCTTCCAAAACCAATATGTGCTGGCCTTCTGCCGCACAGGAGAAGCTGCTGCGGGCCTGTTTTCTTTCCGGGCCGGCCGCGGTTCGCGATTTTGAAGCCTGGCGCGCCGAAGTTGACCTCGATCATCTCGACGAATTCTCTCTGCGCCTGCTTCCGATTCTGATTCGCGCGTGGGGCGTCCATCCCCTGGATGAGCGCGTCGCCGAACTGGGCTCGCGCATCCGCCTGGCGCAGTGGCAGCAGAACCGCCAGCGCATCGCGTTGGCGGCATCGATTCAGTCGACGCTTTCCTCCGCGGGTATCCCCTGTGTCTTTCTTAAGGGGATGGCCTTGCTCACACGCTTCTGCGCCGATACCGGTTTGCGCGCGATGGGCGACGTTGATTTCCTGGTCCCCAGGCACGACGTCGTGAACGCGACCGAGGTGCTCGCCCGCGCCGGCTGGATCGCCGACGAGAATCTTGCACCCGGCGAGATCCCCAGCCAGATGCGCGTTCGCCACGCCTGGCAGTTCAATCGCGGCCCGGAGGAGAGTTGCGATCTCCACTGGCATCCCCTGGTTCGATGCTACGCTCCCCACGTCGCCGAGGCGTTTTGGAATGGTGCGGAAACAGCGGAACTCGGCGGGCTCCGCGCGCCGGTACCCTGCGCGACCGATCAGCTCTTGCATGCGTGCGTACACGGCCTTCAATGGAGCTGGACGCCGCAAACCAGGTGGATTTCCGATGCCATGACGATCCTGGCTTCCCGCGCGCCGATCGACTGGCGCCGCCTTTCCGAATTGGCGGCGAGCGCCGGCATGACTCTCCGCGTTCACGCCGCCCTCTGTTACCTTCGCGATCGCATGGAGGCTTCGGTTCCGGAAGTAGAACTCAAGACGATGGCGAAGCATCGCAGGCCGGTGTGGGAGAAGAGCGAATACGATCTGCTCCAGAAACCTTGCCCTTTGGGGGCCGTCGACAGCCTTCGCTGGCACGTTACGAATTTCCGGAGAATCCGGCTTTACGACGAACCTTGGAGGGACAAGCCCGCCGGACTCGCCTTCTTTGAATATCTGCGAACATTCCTTCGTGCCGTCGGCATGGGCGGCCTCGCCGCCTCGCTCTGGCATGCCGTCAGAAGCCGCACAACAGGAGCGCCGGCTTCCCGATGATGGCTCTTCGAAACTACCTCGTGGGCCGTTCCGCAAGCAAAACCGGCACCCGCGCCGCATGACTCCGGGAAATCGAAGAGCGGAGCGAGCGGGTCGACGAGCGAAGCGAGGGCATCAATGAGCGAAACGAAGCATCAATGAAGCGAAAAATAGGGGGTCAATCTTCCCGGTTCCAGCCTGGACGCTAACGTCACCGGCGTCGGGGCCTCGGGATCGGCCTGCTTCCGGTTCTGGATCGCGTTCGCCAGGTATCGCGCGCCTTCGTAGGCTCGCCAGTAAAGGCTGTGGCGGATCAGATCGCTGCGCGTAGTCATGATCTCTCGGCGCAGCACCAGTTGCCATGTCCTTCCGTGCACCGGCAGCGTATCCGGCGACGACGCAAAGGGCCGCGGGTCGTCGCATGAATTCAATTCGATGATGCCCAGGCGCCCGTCCGTTTCCATCGCGTCGCCGGTCGCGTTTCTCACGAAGTGCGGCACGCCGGGCCGGTCCCACCAGTCCGCCGTGTCCGCGCAGGACGTGTACGCCAAGTCTGCCATGATCTTGTCGCGTTCACGATCCACCTGCCGCGCCACCTTATGGGAAATCCATTTCCCGGGGCGAAAGTAGGCGTAATCGATGTCCCGCGTCGCCGCCCCGATCCACACGTCCTGTCCATTCCAGGTGGATGCCTGCTTCCACAACCGGATGTGGTGGCGTTTGGAAATGTCGTTGAACCCCTTCTGCCAGGCCATATCCGCGGGCGCATCGTTAAGCAGCAGCGACGACATCGGCGCGTTCGGAATTCCGCGCCCTTCGACAAAGGCATATGCGCCCGACATGTTCGACCGGAACGTGGCGCGGCTCCGCGGTTCGGTCCAGCCCGCCGCCCGAAACGCCGCCGCGATCTCCTGCTGGGAACCGACGAACATAAGGTTGACCAGATCCGAGGGCCGGTCTTTGATGGGCGTCTCCGTTTGTGTCGGCATGGCGTCGATCAAGGGCTCCAGGCTCTCCCGCTGCTCGGCCGTCAGCGCACGCGGGTCATCTTCCCTCGCGGGAACCGCATTCGCGCGGATCGAACCGGTCAGCGACAGCGTCAGTTCGGTGCCGGCCGGCAGATAGATTTCCGGTTCGCTCACTTGCGTCACCACGGATTTCACCGCCCACAAGGCGATTTGGGCGTGGACGTCCCACAGCAGGATGTCCTGGATCAGGTGCGCCGCGTGATTCCCGAGGCTCGCCGTAGTGCGAACTTCCTCGATGGTTCCGGCCGTCGACACTTCTTCCCGGCCGTTATCCACCGCGGTCAGGCGCATCGGAAGAGTGCTGCTTTCGCCACCCGGCGTCGAAATGGACGTAAACTCCACGTTCAGCGCCGCCGTCTCATGAACCACACCGAGGCCTACGCGCCGCACGGATTTCACCACGCCCCTAACCGTGCTGCCGAGGGGAAAGAACGTGATCCCTCCGATCTTTACCGGAGCGATCAGCACGGCTTCCACCGGTGATCCGGGGCGGCTCGCGAACGAACCCACGGCATTCAACAGGCGCACGTGGAGCAGCGTGCCTTTCGGCACTTCAATGCTGCTCAGCGATTGCATCGCCAAGAGCAGCGATAAGAGCAATGGCATAAACCAGATACTTTACCAAATCCGTCAGGGGCAACGGTTTGGCACTCTATCGGCCGGCTCGACGAGTTGCTGTAGGGACGGCGGGGCACCACAGAGGGCGGCCACGGACAACAGGTGACGGTCGGGACAGACCTTTCCCCTTGAGAAACCTTTCCCCTTGAGAAAAACAAGATCTCAAAAAGATGTCTGTCCCGTTCTTCGGTTCCGCTGCGGGGCGATGCTTAGGCCGTGCGGGCCACCGGCTGCGGAAACCGCAGATGCCCCGGCACGTTCTGGAACGCGCTGAGGTTGGGCGAACGCGGCGGCCCGATACGCGAAGGCCCATGGAAGTATTCGTCCAGCGGGAATAATGGATAGGGCTCTACTTCCCGAAACGTGCGGCCCAGCTTTTGTTCGATCCGGTAGACCGCATGATAAAAGTTTCCGCGATCGATGCCCAGACGCCGCGCGCACAATTTCCAGTCCGCGCCCAACAAAAAGTGAAAGCGGAAAAGCCGATGCTCGAAATCATCCAGGGCTCTGCGGGAAACGAGGCTGAAATCAGCGATATACTCCTCGTCCTTTCTTCCCCAAGTGGAAGGCCGTTGGCGTCCTAAATCAGGTTCCAACGTGACCTTGCTCAAATAGCGCTCCTGTTGGACGCAACGAATAAACCGGTCATAACAGATCCGGAAGATGGCGCGAAGCACACAATTGCAGGGCGACACGTCTATCTTTTTACCGAGCCGAAGTCCCGATCCTCTGCATTGCGCGCAGCTATGCGATGCGAGCGCTAAGGTCTGGGATCTAGTCCATTCAATCACCGTGGTGGACCTCCGTGACTGCGGCCCACGCCCGGAGGAACGTGCCTGGTACCGCCTAGGTATAGTACTTCTAGGCCCGGGCTATGTCAAACTTTATTTTCTTATTTATCTCTTAATATTAGATTTAATGTCTGCCGTTTCACGATAAATGGCCAGACTTTCTCGCGCGGTGTTCTCCCAATGAAATCGTTCGACGCGGCTTTGGCCGGCCTCCACCAGCCAGCGTCGCCGCTCTTCGTTCAGGAGAACCTCCCGCATGCCGCGCGCGATATCGAATACATTGTCGGGACTCACCAGCTCCGCCGCTTCGCCCACCGCCTCCACCAGCGAGGGGACGTTCGAGGCGACCACCGCCGTTCCGCACACCATGGCCTCGAGCGGCGCCAGGCCGAAGCCTTCGTATAATGACGGGAAAGCGAACAATTCCGCGGCGCGGTAAAACACACGCAGCGTGTCCATCGGAACGAATCCGAGGAACCTCACGACAGATTCGACGCGCGAGTGCGCCACGGCCTGCCGCACCGCCGGATTCTTGGAAAGCTCATCGCCGATGATCACCAGCCGCAAATCACGGTATCGCGGATGCCCCTCCAGCTCATGGCGAAGGACGGCAAACGCCTCGATCAGGCGCGGAATGTTCTTGCGAGTCCGGATAGTCCCTGCGTATAAAACATAAGGAAACGAGATGGAATAGCGCTCTAATATCTGTTTTTCCTGGAGCCCGTCGCCGTCGGAACTGAACATCGGATCGGGCGCGCTATAGATGGTCGTGATCCGCTCCGAAGGGACGTGCAGGACGGATTCGATGTCGCGGCGGGTCGCATGCGAGACCGCGATGATGCGCGCGGCGCGCGCCGCCCCCCGCCGGTAACGCTCCTCGTGCAGCATATTCCGGAAATCCTTGCGGCCCGCGAACAGCAGGGTGCTCATGTCGTGAATGGTGAGCACATAAGGGCGTGGCATCATCCACGCAACCGAATTGAGGGGAATATGATATAAATGCGCCTTCAAGGAAGAGAAAAACCGCGGCATTATCAGGTTATGCTGGAATCCGCGATCGGTCCGCTCGCAAGCCTTCAGCTCGAAATTTGGCCCGACCCCGGCAAACTCGCCGAAGTCTGCCGCGCGGGCGACCAACGTATAGCGGTTCTCCTGATCCAGCCGTGAGAGAGCACGCGTCAGGTTACGGATGTACGTGCCGATGCCGAAATCGCGGACGCGCCGCACATCCATCGCGATATGCAGCATCTTCAACCCTCCGTATTATCGGCTGCTCGCCGTCGCGGCGAGCTTCCAGGGGTACAGCGGAAAGCGCGTGGTCAGCTTATGGACTCTTTCGCGAACCTCAGCCTGAATCTCCGGGCGATCCGCGTTTTCGAGTACCCGCGTGATCAGCGCGGCAACCTCGCGCATCTCCGGCTCACCGAAACCGCGCGTCGTAACCGCCGGGCTGCCGAACCGCATTCCGCTCGGATTCAGAGGAGGATTTACATCGAACGGAATCGCGTTCTTATTCGCCGTAATATAGGCCCGATCGAGGGCTAATTCCGCGTCTTTCCCGCGCACGCCCTTGGCGAAAACATCCACCAGCATCAGGTGCGTGTCGGTGCCGCCGGATACCACGCGGAAACCGGCCCCGGCTAACCCCGCGGCGAGCGTTTGCGCATTGGACACCACTTGTTTCGAATAGGCGACAAATTCAGGCGTCATCGCTTCTTTAAAGCATACGGCCTTGGCCGCGATCACGTGCACCAGAGGCCCGCCCTGCACGCCCGGAAACACGGTCTTATCGATCGCCGGCCCGAACTTTTCCCGCGCCAGAATCAGACCGGCGCGGGGGCCGCGCAACGTCTTGTGCGTGGTCGACGTAACGATGTCCGCATGATCGCAGGGATTCGGATGCACGCCCGCGGCCACCAGCCCCGAGAAGTGCGCCATATCGACCATCAGGATCGCGCCCACGGCGTCGGCAATTTGCCGGAACCGGGCGAAATCGATGATTCTTGGATAAGCGCTGCCTCCGGCGACGATCAACTTCGGTTTGTGCTCCACAGCGAGACGCGCCAGTTCTTCGTAATCGATGCGTTCGTCCTCGCGCCGCACGCCGTACGGCACGATCTTGTACAGCTTGCCCGAAAAGTTCAGCGGATGACCGTGCGTCAGGTGGCCGCCGTGCGCCAGGTTCATGCCGAGAACCGTGTCCCCGGGCTTCAGCACACTGCCATAGGCCGCTTCGTTGGCCTGCGAGCCGGAGTGCGGCTGGACGTTGGCGTACTCGGCATGGAACAGCTTCTTGGCGCGGTCGCGCGCCAGATTCTCTACGACATCCACGTATTCGCAGCCGCCGTAGTAGCGTTTGCCCGGATACCCTTCGGCGTACTTATTCGTGAAAATGCTGCCCGTGGCCTCCAGTATCGCTTCCGACGTGAAGTTCTCACTGGCAATCAGCTCCAGGCGCGAGTTCTGCCGCTCGGTCTCCTGAACGACCATTTCATAGATTTCGGGATCGCTCTCAGCCAGGGGCCGCGCCATGCGTTGTTGTTCGTTCATTGCCGTTCCAATTGCGAGATTTTATGGACGCGCAGTTCATGCCTGCCGCCGTCGAAACCGGTTTCGAGAAAAATACGCACCAGATCGTCCGCCGCCCCTCCATCCAGGAACCGGGCGCCCAGCGTGAGGACGTTGGCATCGTTGTGCTGCCGCATAAGAGCGACCTCTTCGGGATTCACGCCCAGTGCCGCGCGGACGCCCTTGATCTTATTCGCTGCAATCGACATTCCGACGCCGCTTCCGCATACTAGAATGCCACGTTCGGAGGTTCCGCTCGCCACATCGCGGCCGACCGCCGCCGCGTAATCAGGATAGTCGGTTGATTCCGTGCTGTGGGTACCAGCATCGAACACCTCGTGGCCGGCCTTGGCGAGCGACTGGCGAATGTGTTCCTTGAGGGCGAAACCAGCGTGATCGGCGCCGACGGAAATTTTCATGGGATTACCCGATTTTAGCATCCAGCCGGATGTCGCCAATGGTAAATCTGGTTTCGCGTCGTCACGGCTGAGACCCTGCGCGACGCCGGGCTACACGGCGACGTTCTTGCGACTTGTGGACGACTTCGCCCGACGACGCGTGGTGGTTCGCGGTAGAGAGGCCGCTCTAGCGCCCTTTCGCGGCCAGGGGTCTTTTCGGCGGGTAGGCCGCACGACTTCAGCCGCCGTTTCTACCAATAGGCGCAGAGCACGGTTCACGGATTCCGTATCCGGAAACACGCCCGCAAGCTCGGGCTCGATCAAAACAAGGTTGCTACCGGCCCTTGCCTTCTGGTAATACTTGCCAGTTACGCCGCCCTTCAGCTGCGAAAGATCGTACTCCGGCCGCAACTCGCTAACGGGTTCCTTTGCCGAAACTTTGCTCATACTGTCTGCGTTCTCTCCTCGTCGCCTTCCGCGCGCTGATAATTCTAATCCGATCATCTCGCAAGCAATGTGCCACAAACACGGTCAGTTGCTTCGTGGATCGCCCGATGGTGATTTCCCGTTCCTCGACTGTTTCTTGAGATTCGCTATCGCTTTCGCGGCGTCCCACTCATAAATCACACGCTCAGTCTAACGCAACGCCGCCCTCATCGCGTCCAACCGCGATCACTTTCATCTTACGTTTGCACGATCTCCAGAAACGCCTGCGCCGCGTGACTCAGCGCCCTGCGCGCCGGGTACGCCAGCCGGATCTTGCGATCCACGGTCATCTCCCGAACTTTCACTTCGCGCACCACGCCCTGGCGGATCTCGTCGGCAACGCACATGTGCGGCAGGAACGCAACGCCCTCGTTGCGCTGCACCATCTTGCGGATCGCCTCGATGGTCGGCATCTCCAGATCCATTCTCAGCGGCACACGGTGACGCTGGAACTCCCGGAGCACCACGGCGCGATACGGCGAAACCACGTTGTGCGCGATGAAATTCTCCTCCCCAAGCTCCGTGATGGAGACGTCCCCGCGCTCCGCCAGTTTGTGCTGCGGTGAAATGATAAACGCCAGGTGGTCCGTGTAAATCACTTGCGATATCAGCCGCTCGTCTTCGGGATCGTACGTAAGAATCCCGAGTTCCAGTTCGCCGTCGATCAACTCCGTCGGAATCCTGCTCGATAGGCTCCGTCGAATCTGGACCTTCACCTTCGGATACTTCTGCCTGTACCGCTCTATATGATCGAGCAGATAAAGTGTCGAAGACTCGTTGGCGCCGATCATCAACCGCCCGGATGACTTGTCGCGCAACTCGGCGAGCGAATTTTCCAATTCTCCTTGCAGGCTGTCGAAACGCTTGGCGTACTCCAGAACCGTCTTCCCGGAATCGGTCAGAAGCAGGTCCTTGGCTGATCGATCGATCAATTTCTCGCCCAATTCCGCTTCTAACCGCTGAATTGTCAGAGAGATAGCTGGCTGTGTTCGCAACAGCTTCTCGGCTGCACGGGAGAAACTTTTCTCGTTCGCCACCGTCAGAAATACCCGAAGCGAGTGCAGCTCCATAATTCTCGATTATACAACGTGCGAATGTTATCAATTTGCCAAATCCAACCTGGCGGCCCGATAATCGAATGGAGAGGGAATTCATATGGCTGATCGAGTCTACGTCTTTGACACGACGCTACGCGATGGCGAGCAATCTCCGGGCTGCAGCATGACTGTGCCCGAGAAGCTCCGGATGGCGGCAAAACTGGTGGAGCTGGGCGCTGATATCCTCGAAGCCGGATTCCCGATCGCCTCCGAAGGTGATTTCGAAGCGGTGGAGGCCGTTGCTCGCGAATTCCCGTGGGTACAGGTCGCCGCGCTGGGGCGCGCCAACCGCCTGGACATCGAACGCGCGGCCGAATCGCTGAAGAAGGCTCGCCGCCCGCGTATCCACACCTTCATTGCGACAAGTGATATTCACTTGAAGTACAAGCTAAAGAAATCCCAGCAGCAGGTGCTCGACGAAGCGGTCGCCGCCGTGGCCCTGGCGCGCGAGTATTGCGATGACGTGGAATTTTCCGCGGAAGACGCCACGCGCACGGATTGGGATTATCTCGAAAAGATTTCACGCGCCGTAGTCGCGGCCGGCGCGCGTACCGTCAATCTGCCCGATACCGTCGGCTATTCGGTTCCCGAAGAATACGGAGCGATGATTGGGCGCATGGCGAAGGCGCTGGGCGATTCGGCGGTGGTCAGCGTCCACTGCCACGACGACCTGGGCCTGGCGACGGCGAATTCGCTGGCCGCCGTGCAGGCCGGCGCGCGCCAGGTGGAATGCACCATCAACGGAATCGGCGAGCGGGCGGGCAACGCCGCGCTCGAAGAGGTCGTCATGGCGATCAATACTCGCCGCGACCGCTATCCGTTTGAGACGCGCATCGTGACCGAGCATCTCTACGCAGCTAGCCAGTTGCTCACCTCGATCATCACGTTCGGCCCGCAGCCGAATAAGGCCATCGTCGGCGAGAACGCTTTCGCACACGAAGCGGGCATCCATCAGGATGGGTTTTTGAAAGAACGCACCACCTACGAAATTATGGATCCCCACAGCGTCGGCGTGCCCGAAAGTAAACTGGTGCTCGGCAAGCACAGCGGCCGTCACGCACTGGCAAAACGTTGCGAGGATCTCGGTTTTGCGATGACCAAGGAGCAGCTCGACGTCATGTATCACCGCTTCACGGCTCTGGCGGATCGCAAGAAAGGCGTCCGCAACGACGAGATTGAGAAGCTCGCCCGCGAGGTCGTGGAAGGAGCGGCCGTCGCCACGGTCCAAGAGTAGAAGACAGAGAAGTAGAGAAATCGTTTCGCGCGGCGTATCGGAAGCCTGCTCTCTCATCAGCAAAGAGCACGGGCGTCCGTTAAACTGGAAGTACACCTGCAGCTCGCCGCGCCTGCCATTTCCATTCGAAACGTCGCGCGTGCGTTAGTCCGCAAGATCTATTAGACGAAAAGATGAATCTGAAAATCCTGTTATTGCCCGGCGATGGTATCGGCGCCGAAGTGACCAGTGCGGCCGTCGAAGTCCTGAACGCCGTCGCGAAGAAGTTCGGCCATACGGTCGAGTACACGGAAGGCCTGATCGGCGGCATCGCCATCCACAAAACCGGCAAGCCCCTTCCCGAAGACACGATGAAGAAGGCGCTGGCGGCGGACGCCACGTTGATGGGCGCGGTCGGTCTGCCGGAATTCGACAACACACCGCCATCCCAGCGTCCCGAGCGTGGGTTGCTCGATCTGCGCGGCGGCATGGAAGTGTTCGCCAATCTGCGGCCCGTGAAAGCGTGGCCTTCACTGATCGAATCCTCGCCGCTGAAAAATCACTTGGTCGAAGGCGTCGATCTGCTGATCGTGCGGGAGCTCACGGGCGGACTATATTTCGGGACGCCGCGAGGCATTGTGTGGGATACGGAACACGGCGGCGCGGGTGATCGCGCCTACAACACGATGAACTATTCGCGTGCGGAGATCACCCGAGTAGCGCACATGGCCTTCAAATTCGCCCGCCAGCGGCGCAAGAAACTCACCAGCGTGGATAAGCCCAACGTGCTCGAATGCTCGCAGTTGTGGCGCAAGGTAGTCACCGAGATCGGTGCTGAATATCCGGACGTCGAGCTGGAGCACATGTTGGTGGACACCTGCGCCATGCAGCTCGTGCTCAATCCCAAGCGCTTCGATGTGATCCTGACCGAAAATATGTTCGGCGATATTCTGAGCGACGAGGGAGCGGTGCTGGCGGGCTCCATCGGCATGCTGCCCTCGGCGTCGCTCGGCGAAAAGAAGGGATTGTACGAACCCGTGCATGGCTCGGCGCCCGACATCGCGGGCCAGAACAAGGCGAATCCCTTGGGCGCGATCGGATCGGTAGCGGCCATGCTCGAATATTCGTTCGGCCTGGTGAAGGAAGGCGCCGCGGTCAACGCGGCCATCGGCAAGGTTCTGGATGCGGGACAGGTAACGGCGGATTTGAAACCCAAAGGGAAACCGCTCTCGACCGATCAGGTGGGCCACGCGGTGAGCGCAGCGTTATGAATACAGTGAGCGAGGCATTATGAATACGAATGGAGCGGCGTCCAAGCCGCGAACGATCGTCGACAAGATTTGGGATAGCCACGTGGTCGCGCAGCAGCCCGATTCGCCCGCGCTGATCTTCATCGATCTGCATTTGTGCCACGAGGTAACCTCCCCGCAGGCGTTTTCGACGCTGCGCCAGCGCGGATTGAAAGTGCGCCGTCCGGACCTGACCGTCGCGACCATGGACCACTCGACGCCTACCACGTCACGCGACCTTCCCATCCTGGATCCGATTGGCGCCGCGCAGATCGCGCAAATGGAAGCCAATTGCAAGGAATTCGGCGTGCGTCTTTACAACCGCATGAGCGATCACCAGGGCATCGTGCACGTCATCGGCCCGGAACAGGGATTGACGCAGCCCGGGATGACTATTGTCTGCGGCGATAGCCACACGGCCACGCACGGGGCTTTCGGCGCGCTGGCCTTCGGCATCGGCACCAGCCAGGTCGGTCACGTGCTGGCGTCGCAATGCTTGCTGCAAACTCCGTCGAAGCCCTACGAAATTCGCGTCGATGGGAAGTTGCGCCCCGGCGTTTCGGCGAAAGACATCATCCTCGCGATCATCGCGAAGATCGGCATCGGCGGCGGCACGGGCTGCGTGTTCGAATACACGGGCTCGGCCATTCGCGCTCTCTCCATGGAGGAGCGTATGACCATCTGCAACATGTCGATCGAAGGCGGCGCGCGCGCGGGTCTCGTGGCTCCCGACGATACGACGTACCAATACATCGCCGGCCGTGAATTCGCTCCGAAGGGCGCGGATTGGGACGCCGCCGTGGCTCGCTGGAAGCAATTGCCGACCGACGAAGGCGCGACCTACGCGCGTCAGTTGATCATCGATGCGGGTGCGCTCGAACCTATGGTGACCTTCGGAACCAACCCGGGCATGGGCATTTCGATCTCGGAAGCAATTCCCACGCCGTCATCCGTTACCGACCTGATCGAGCGCTCCGATCTTGAAAAGGCGCTCAAGTATATGGCGCTCGAACCCGGCAAGCCGCTCGCGGGTCATCCGGTCGACGTCGTATTCATCGGAAGCTGCACCAACTCGCGCATTTCTGATCTGCGCGCCGCGGCCGCCGTGATGAAGGGACGCAAAGTGAATCCGAAGGTCCGGATGCTGGTTGTTCCCGGATCGCAGCAGGTGCGCAAGCAGGCCATCGCGGAAGGGCTCGACGAAATTTTCCGCGCGGCGGGCGCGGAGTTTCGCGAAGCTGGCTGCTCCATGTGCCTCGCCATGAATGGCGATCAGTTGGAGCCCGGACAATACAGCGTCTCCACCAGCAATCGCAATTTCGAAGGACGGCAGGGCAAAGGCGGACGAACGTTCCTCGCCAGTCCATTGACGGCCGCCGCATCCGCCATCGCCGGCGCCGTCGCCGATCCGAGAACTTTAGCCTAAAACGACAGCGTAAAACCATATGAAGATCCAAACGATCGAAAGCAAAACCATCGTCATTCCGATCGAGAACATCGATACGGATCAGATCATTCCCGCGCGCTATCTGAAGACCACTTCGATGGAGGGGCTCGGCGACGCGCTCTTCTTCGATTGGCGCTACAACGCCGATGGATCGCCGAAAGCGGACTTCCCGCTGAATCAGCCAGGGGCGGCGGGCGCGCAGATTCTCGTCGCCGGCGACAACTTCGGCTGCGGCAGTTCGCGCGAGCACGCTCCCTGGGCTCTGACGCAGTTCGGCATTCGCGCCGTGATCAGCACTTCGTTCGCCGATATCTTCCGCGGGAATTCGTTGAAGAACGGACTGCTGCCGGTAGTCGTTCCGCCGGACGTGCACGCGGAATTGCTGCGCTGGCCCGGAATCCTGGTCAAGATCGATCTCGCCTCTCAGACGGTCACGCTTCCCGGCGGCCGCACCGTCGAATTTCCGATCGACAGTTTTTCCAAGAATTGCCTTCTGAACGGCGTCGACGAACTCGGCTACATGCTGCAGCAGGAGCCGGCGATCGCGGCCTATGAGGCCAAGCGCGTCGGATCGATCAATACGCTGGCGGGCACTACCAAGGCCTGACCTCGCACGACTCACGCCCGTGCGAGAATAAATCAGGAGTCGGTGCACTTATCCGATAGATGCATACAGACTTATGACGAACGAGCAGCTTTACCTCGCGATCGGCATTCCGATGTTGTTCAACGCTGGACTGATCGGAATTATGCTGGCCTATATCAACGCCAAATTCACCAGCGTGGACCAGCGATTTGCGGACGTCGATCGGCGCTTCGATGAGCTTCGGGACTTATGGCGATCGGAACTTCATCGCGTCGAAGAGGTCCTGGACGCTCGCCTCAAGCATCTGGAAGATCGCTGAATTTCCTCGATGTTTCAGCTCTGCGCGGCGCGTTGACGCTTCACGCCACAACTGCTTCTTCCGCGTTTTAAACAACCTGTCGCTTTGAACTCGTGCGATCTTGCGAAATCACGTGCGATGCAATAGGCATGAAGAAGCTTATTCGCCAAATCCTGAACGACATGAATCCGAAGCCACAGCCTCCCCTGCCCGGAGATCTCGACAATCAAATTCTCTCGAAAAATCCCGCGGAGAAGGTACGCCAACTCGATCAGCAGGCGCAAGAAAAGGAACAGCTGTCGAATTAAAGTTACGCTGCCGGCGTCGACTTGCCCAGAATCAATGCCCGGCGTGCGCCCGTGGCCGATGGAAGATTGCACGGGCGTCCGAGCGCCGATTCGTAGGCCAATACAGCGAATGCGATCGCTTCCTTGGCGTCGGGATCGATGCCGTAGTCCGCGCTCGTCGCGACGCGATGATGCGGCAGCAGTTCTCGCAGACGCCGCATGATCCGCCGGTTTCGAACCCCTCCTCCCGAGGCGATGACCTCTCGGCACGAGGCAGCGTATTCCTCGATCGCCGTGGCGATGGACCGCGCCGTTAACTCCGTCGCCATGGCGATCAAGTCTTCCATCGACGCGCGTTTGCGGATCAATTTGCCGACGAACGCCGCTCCGAAGTCTTCGTCGCCGCAGGATTTCGGAGGAGCGCAACGGAAATAAGGCTCGGCGAGCATCCCGTCGAGCAGATCCCCACGAACTTTGCCGGAACGCGCGATGCGGCCGTCACGGTCGTAGGTCTGCGCGCCTTTCGTCATGCGCCGAACCAGCGCGTCGATCACCCGATTCCCGGGACCCGTATCGAAGGCGACCACTTGCTCGGGTGTCGCACCCGCCGGGATCAGAGTCACGTTGGCGAATCCACCGATGTTCAACGCCACGCGGCCGATACGGGGATGACGCAAGAGTAAGTAATCCACGTAAGGAACCAGCGGTGCTCCCTGACCGCCGGCCGCGACATCACGTTCGCGAAAGTTCGAAATGACGCGCAGCCCGGTGCGTTCGGCGACCACCGCTGCTTCGCCGATCTGCAGCGTGCTGGCGATCCGGCGTCCCAGGTATCGGGCCCCGCGCCCGCGATGATAAATCGTTTGTCCGTGCATGCCGCACAATTCGATCGATCGGAGCTTAACCTGATGCCGGCTGCATGTTTCGACGATTGCCTCGGCGTAAAGCTCTCCCAGCAGGAAATTCATCCGCGAGATCTCCGCCGCGCGCGTGGCGCCATTGCAGATCCGCAGCAGCCGGGCGCGTACGGCGCTGGGGTACGGCACGCATTCGAACGCGACCTGTTTGTACTTCAGGCCGCCGGAACGCGAATGCGTAATGTCGACAATCGCGACGTCAATGCCATCGAGCGACGTGCCGCTCATGACGCCCACGACTCTCACGAGAGTTCCTTCTGCAATTCGGCGAGCAGTTGAAGCGCTTCAATGGGCCGCAATTCGTCAAGCTTCAAGTTTCGAATCCGCTCCGCGATTTGGCCGTTCACCGGCTCAAAGAGCTGAATCTGCACGTTTCGAGGAGCAACCGCGCCCGCGAGCTCCTCCGTCACCGTGTGCTCGGCCGATTCGTGCGTCGCCAGAATCTGCCGCGCACGTTCGATCACGCTCATCGGAAGTGCCGCGAGCCTTGCGACTTCAATGCCGTAGCTGCGATCCGCGGCGCCGGGTTCGACGCGCCGCAGAAACAGAATCTGATCGCCGGCCTCCTTCACCGAGACGTGCAGATTGCGCACACCGTCCAACTGCTGCGCGAGCTCCGTGAGCTCGTGATAATGCGTCGCGAATAGTGTTTTCGCCCGTATGTGGCGGTGAATATGCTCGACGACCGCCCAGGCCAGCGCCAGGCCGTCGTAAGTAGAGGTGCCGCGCCCGATCTCGTCGAGAATAATCAGGCTGCGCGACGTCGCGGTATTCAGAATGACGGCCGTCTCGGTCATCTCCACCATGAATGTCGAGCGGCCGCGCGCCAGATTGTCGGAAGCGCCGATGCGGGTGAAGACGCGATCGACGATGGGAAGCAACGCCGATTCAGCGGGTATAAACGATCCTGCCTGCGCGAGAATCACGAGCAGGGCGGCTTGGCGAAGGTAGGTGGATTTGCCGCCCATATTCGGCCCGGTAATCACCGCGATAAATTCAGTTTCCGGATGGAAATAAAGATCGTTGGCGATGAAGCGCTGGGCGTCCTTCTCCGCGAGCTTTTCAATCACCGGATGACGTCCGCCGGCGACGCGCATCTCGCCCGAATCCGAAAAATGAGGCCGCGTATAGCGATTCTCGGCCGCCACTTCCGCCAGCGTCGTCGTGACATCCAGTTCGGCGATCGCGGCAGCCGTCCCCTTGATTCGTGCGGCATGAGCGACCGTGTGCACACGCAGTTCCTCGAACAACTCGCGCTCCAGCGTAAGGATCTTATCCTCGGCCTCCAGAATCTTGCTTTCGAGTTCCTTCAGCTCGGGAGTCGTGAAACGCTCCGCATTGACCAGCGTCTGTTTGCGTTCGTAATCAGGTGGCGCCAGATGCTGGTTCGCCTTGGAAATCTCGATGTAATAACCAAAAACGTTATTGAAGCGGATCTTCAACGACGCGATGCCCGTACGAGCGCGCTCGCGTTGCTCGATTTGGGCAAGATAAGTCTTGCTGTTCCGGGAAATGTCCCGAAGCTCGTCCAGACGCGCGTCGACGCCATCGCGAATAACGCCGCTGTCGGTAAGATTCACGGGCGGCTCATCGGCAAGTGTATTTAACACGGGATCGCGAACCTCGGCGATTTCGTCTAGGCGTTCGTCGACTTCGCGGAGCCTCCCCGCCTTCGCCTGCGCGAGTCTTTTCTTAAGGGAAGGTACGATGGCGAGCGAACGCGCCAGCGCCGCCAGGTCCCGGGGCCCTGCACTCGCCAGGCTGATACGAGCCAGGAGGCGTTCCAGGTCGAGAATTGCTGCAAGGTCTTTGCCCAATTCCGCGCGAAGAATCGTTGCCGCATGTAATTCCGCGATGGCATCGAGGCGGGCCTCGATCTCAACGACGTCGATCGACGGGGCGAGAAGACGCCGCCGCAGTAAACGCCCTCCCATGCCCGTGCGCGTGCGATCGAGTACCGCGAGCAGCGTCGAATCCTTCGATTCTCCGGCGAACAGCGGGTCTAGCAATTCCAGATTCCGTACCGTTGTGGCGTCCAGCACCAGCGCATCGGAGCGATCGTAAAACGCCGGACGCTCGAGATGATCGACCGCCGCCCTCTGCGTTTCCCGCACGTAATGCAGCAATGCTGCGGCGGCGCCGATGGCGAGCGGCCGGCCTTCCAGCCCGCAGCCGTCGAGCGACAGCAGACGGAAATGATCGCACAGGCTCCGCGCTGCGTAGTCCGCGCCGAAGATCCAGTCCTCCACATCAGTGCGGAGGCAGGAGAATTTGTGAGGCGACGCGGAAGGCAGCAGGACTTCGCGCACGTTGAACGTTTCAAGAGCCGCCGGGACGTCCGCGAAATCCATTTCGGTCGTCTGGAACTCGCCGGTGGTAACGTCAGTGTACGCGAATCCGGCGCGGCCGGGCGAGGATGCGGGACCAGGCATGACAGCAGCCAAGAAATTATTTTCGTGCGAACGCAGCACCGACGCGTTCATGGTGGTACCGGGCGTGACGATGCGCGTGACTCCGCGCTTCACCAGCTTCGTCGCCGCGCTGGGCGTCTCCATCTGATCGCAGATGGCGACCCGATAGCCTTTCTGCGTCAGCCGCGCGATATAGTTTTCGGCGGAGTGATAGGGCACGCCGCACATCGGGATGGGCTGGCCCTTCTCTTTGTTACGCGAAGTAAGAGTGATTTCGAGTTCGCGCGCCGCAGTCACCGCGTCCTCATAAAAGAGCTCGTAGAAATCTCCGAGCCGGAACATCAGCAGCGTGTCAGGTACCTGCTGTTTGATGCCGTGATACTGCCGCATTAAGGGCGTCGACGGCGGCGTGGACGGAGACGGCTCGGAAGGCATGGAAAAGCTCCATTATCCCGCACGACCGCGGCGCGCGCTCCCTGAGGCGCTTGGGGTTTTCCCGCGCGCAGAGACAAAAGCGCCTTCGACCACTGCGGTAGACTGCCGGGCGTGTGCTACACTCAGGCGCCATGAGGGCCGCCCAATCCGCAGCGCCACTTCGCGTGATCGGATGGCTGAGCTTGGCCGCGCTCGCGATTAATAATACGATCGGAGCGGGCATCTTCGCGCTGCCCGCGAACGCGGCGGCCTTACTGGGGCCTTTCAGTCCCTTTGCCTTTCTGCTCGCAGGGATCGCGATTTTTCTGATTGCTCTCTGTTTTGCCGAAGCTGGCAGCCAGTTCGATCGTTCCGGCGGTCCTTACCTCTATGCTTCGGCGGCTTTCGGCCCATTTATCGGCTTCGAGGTTGGGTGGCTCACGATCGTGGCTCGCGTCACGGCACTAGGGGCCATCAGCAATACTTTCTCCGCCTACCTGGGCTACTTCTGGCCGATGCTCGGCCGCGGGGCGGGACAGTTTGTCAGCATCACGCTCCTGACGGCGGCGCTCGCAGCCCTGAATTATGTGGGCGTCCGGCAAGGCATGGCCGCCGTCAAGCTTTTTACGATCGGGAAGCTGCTTCCGTTGGTCGCCTTTTGCATCGCCGGCCTTTTCTTTCTCCATGGGCGGAACTTTGCGATGTCTGCACCGCCGGGAGCCGATGCGATTCAAAGAACCACTTTGATGCTGGTGTTTGCCTTCGGAGGATTCGAGGCGGCCTCCATCCCCACCGAAGAAGTTTTGGATCCCCGGCGCGCTTTGCCGCGCGCAATTCTATTTTCGGTGGGAACGGTGGTGGTGCTTTTTCTGCTGATCCAGGTGGTCGCGGTAGGAACATTCCCTGGATTGGCGAGCAGCGCGACGCCGCTCGCTTCGGCGGCTCGAATTTTCCTCGGCCCCGCGGGCGGCCTGCTGCTGACGGCCGGCGCTCTGGTGTCCACCATCGGCACGACCAGCAACATCATGCTGCACGGGCCGCGGTCGCTCTACGCGCAAGCGGCGCGGGGGCAACTGCCGCGCGTATTCGCGAGGATTCATCCGCGTTATCGCACTCCCGCGGTTTCAGTCCTGGCCTTGGCCTTTACGGGCTGGGCTCTGGCCGTCACGGGAACCTTCACCCAACTCGTCGCCCTCACCACGCTATCGCGCCTTTTGTATTACCTGACCACCTGCCTCGCGGTGCCGGTCTTGCGGCGCACCATGCCGGCCTCGGACGCGCGGTTTCGGCTTCCCGGCGGCGGGATGATTCCGATACTCGCCGTCGCCGTTTGCGTCTGGCTGCTGGCCGGCAGCTCGTGGAAGGAGGCCGCCATGACGGGCGCGGCGCTGCTCATCGGCGCGGCGCTTTACGTGCCGCTTCTGAAGGGCCGCACATCTTCGAACGGGTAACCTTCGGGCGAACATGCAATGCATATACAATAAGATCAGCTGATGTTTGAGTGGGATCGAAGCAATCTGCGCAAGATTCGCGCCCACCGAATCTCGCGCGAGGAGGCCGAACAAGCCCTCAGCAATGATGCGCTGCCAATCTACGAACAGGACCTCAACGGCGAGCAGCGCTTCGTCTATTACGGCGAAACCGACGCCGGGCGCCTATTGGCGGTGGTTATGATGGAACGACGGGGCAAAATACGGGTCATTACCGCCTACGATCTGGATGCCGGACAGAAGCGGGACTACCTGACTCGAAGACTCCGGGGAGAGTGACTCCATGGTGAAGCGGATCGAAATACCGAAATTCCAAAACGAAAGCGAAGAGGCGAATTGGTGGGCAAGCCGCGCAGGAAAGGCCTTTGTGAAGCAGCGGTCGGCCGACGCAGCCGCCCGAGGCGTCAAGGTCGCGGGATCACGAATGGTTTCGAAACTTCCACGCAAGAGCAGCGTTCAAATCGCACTGCGGCTTCCCGAAGGCGACCTTGAACAGGCCCGGAAAATCGCGTCGCGGAAGGGCGTCGGCTATCAAACGCTAATTAAGATGCTGGTGCACGAGGGACTGACTCGCGAAGCGAGACGAGGGTAATTTCGCTACGATTTTGACCTTCCGCGATCTACGATCCGCAAATAGGTAATCTGACTTCCAGCGTCGCCCAAATCAAGCTCCTTCCGTAAGTCCGTCCGCAGGGATTCGAGCAACGCGTCAAGACTTGCATGGCCGTTCGCAGAAAACTCCAGCGCAAAAGCCCTCGAAAGCCTAACCTGCTCCTGTGATCCAAAGAGCTGAATATCGGCCACTGCGGATTCCAAACTACGAGCGACTTCCGAAGTCTGATCACTACGATTTCCGGCAGATTCCAGTCTGCGATACGCTTCGATCAGATATTGGGTTCGCAAATCTCGCTTCTTGGAGAGCCGGTCACGCTTCAGCGTGCTCCAGTACGCGAAGAGGGCGAGCAGAATCGTAATAATCGTTGCTGCGAACTCATTATTTCGCATTCGGCGGCAATCTACGCGTAAATTCCTCTCAGCTTGATCGCAAACGCCACGCGATCGAGCGCCAGCATGTACGCGGCCGTGCGGTTATCCACTTCGTGCTTTTCGGCATACGCGACCACGTCGTGAAAGCTGTTGATCATGATTTCTTCAAGCCGGTCGTTGACCAATTGCTCGTTCCAGAAGTAGCCCTGGCGATCCTGAACCCACTCGAAGTAGGAGACGGTCACTCCGCCGGCATTGGCAAGGATGTCGGGGATCACAAAGATTCCTTTATCCCGCAAGATGGGGTCGGCGGCGGCAGTCGTTGGACCGTTCGCGCCTTCGCACAAAATTTTGGCGCGAATCTTCCCGGCATTCTGCGAGGTGATGACGTTTTCCTTGGCCGCCGGCAGAAGTACCTCGGTCTCCATGAAGAACGCCTCTTCGCGATCCATGTTTTCGCCGCCGGGGAAATCGAGGATGGACCCCGTTTCCTTCCGGTGCTTCGCCAAGGCCCGGATGTCGAGCCCCTCGTCATTGTGCACCGCGCCATCCCATTCCACCAGCGCGATAATTTTAAAGCCGGCGTTCTCCATCAGCTTCGCGGCCATCCCGCCCACATTTCCAAAGCCCTGGATGACGACGCGCGCGGACTTGCGATCCAGCCCGAAGCGGCGCAGCGCCTGTTCGGTGACAATCATGCAGCCGCGGCCGGTGGCTTCCGTGCGCCCGCGCGATCCGCCCAAGTCGATGGGCTTGCCCGTGACCACCGCGGTCTGCGTGTGGCCGGAGCGCATGGAATATGTATCCATGATCCACGCCATGGTCTGTTCGTTCGTGTTCATGTCCGGGGCGGCCACGTCGATTTCCGGGCCGATGAATTCGTAGATCTGTGCCGTGTAGCGCCGCGTCATGCGCTCGAGCTCGCCCGGCGAGAGGAGCGTGGGATCGCAGATAATACCGCCCTTCCCGCCGCCGAAGGGGACGTTGGTGACCGCGCATTTCCAGGTCATCCAGGAAGCCAAAGCGCGAACCTCATCAAGCGTGACATCAGAGGCGTAACGGATGCCGCCCTTGGCCGGACCGCGCGCAATCGAATGCTGCACGCGATATCCGGTGAACACTTCGATGCGGCCGTCATCGAGCAGCACGGGAATGTGGACCGTCACTTCTCTCGACGGCGCGCGCAGCACCTTCTGCATACCGTCGTCGAGCCCCAGCAGTCGGGCGGCCGTGTCGAATCGCGCTTCCGCCGAGAGCAGCGGATTGAGTTCCAAGTCGTGAAGATAAGGCTGGATCGGGGGGCTCTCAACAACCATGTGGTGGATCTCCGAATCCAATTATGGCTAAAAGCGGCGCCGCGCGGGGCGATGGGCGTTTGACCGGCCGGGGCGTTTCATACACGACCAGAGGCCGTTCTAACACGACCGGAGGTCGTTTTTAACACGACCGGAGGTCGTTTTTAATACGACCGGAGGTCATTTCTAACATGACTGGAAGTCGTTTTAATTAAGATGAAGTCGTGGGACGGACACTAATCATTCTTGGAATCGTGCTGGTGGCCGCGGGTGTGTTGATCACCTTCGGCGAACGGCTGCCGGTCAAACTGGGACGCCTTCCCGGCGATATTGTGATCCGCGGGAAAAACAGCGTCTTCTATTTCCCGATCGTAACGTGCCTGCTTCTCAGCGCGATCCTCACACTCGTGATGTGGTTATTCCGCCGTCGCTAAAGTCTTTTGTGGGGCAGCCCCTTCCGGACTGGAATCGCGCTTCCGCGCGGCTCACAAACGAAAAGGGCGGCCTTGTGAGCCGCCCTCGTTTTTCTAAAAGTCGAACTCGCCCGAATTTATTCCTCGGGCGTTTCGCCTTCGTGCTGGCCTTGACGGATGGCGTTGAGCCGTTCTTCACGGCGCTTCGCGCGTTCCGCGGCGCGCTTCACGAGCTCCGAACCGACCAGTTCCAACATCGCCTGTTCCGCGCCGTCGCCCTTGCGCCAGCCGAGCTTCACGACGCGCGTGTAGCCGCCCGCACGCTGGCCGAACCTCGTGCCCAGCTTGTCGAAAAGCTTCTTCACCGACGCCGGAGTTTCGAGAAAAGCCGCCGCCTGACGGCGCGCGTGCAGTGTATCGCGCTTGGCCAGCGTGATCATTTTGTCCACCAGGGGCTTGGCCGCCTTGGCTTTGATCACTGTGGTGACGATGCGCTCCTGCTCGATGACGCTGGTGACCAGGTTCTTGAGCAGGGAGTTGCGCGAGCCTGCGTCGCGCTTGAGTTTGTAACCGGATCGCTTGTGTCGCATGATATTGTCTCGCGGCGGAAATTACAGCTGAGCGCCGGTCTCCTCTTCGCCTTCGATTTCGTCTTCGCCGCCGCTGAGGTCGGGCGTGATCGGCGTGCCGATCAATGCTGGGGTTCCGCTCGGGGAGATCAGGCGGCCCTGCCCGTCGAACTTCATCCCGAACGTCAGGCCCAGGCCGGCCAGGATTTCCTTGATCTCGTTGAGCGACTTGCGTCCGAAGTTCTTCGTCCGCAGCATCTCCGCTTCGGTCTTCTGCACCAGATCGCCGATGGTTTGAATATTGGCGTTCTTCAGGCAGTTATAGGAACGCACGCTGAGTTCGAGTTCCTCGACCGAACGGCCCAGCACTTCGTTCATCTGGCTGAGCGCGCGCTCGGCTGGCTCTTCCGCCTGCTCCGGCACTTCTTCGAAGTTGATGAAGATCGCCATGTGATCCTTCACCAGCTTGGCGGCCTGCCCGATGGCGTCGGCCGGCGAGATGGCCCCGTTGGTCCATACTTCGATGGTCAGCTTGTCGTAATCCGTCATCTGGCCGAGACGCGCCGATTCCACCGAGAAATTGACTTTACGCACGGGAGAATGGACCGAATCGATGGGGATGTAGCCCACCGGCAGATCCTCGTCCGTGTTGCGCTCCGCCGAAACGTAGCCGCGGCCGCTTTTCAGGCGCATTTCGATGCTGAGCTTGCCCCCTTCGCCGATCGTCGCGATGTGCATGTTGCGATCCAGCACTTCGATGTCATGATCGGTTTCAATCTGGCCGCTGAGCACTTCGCCCGGCGAATCCGCCTTGATCCGCACCGTGCGCATTCCCTCGTCGTTCATCATGAACGGCACCTGCTTCAGGTTGAGAATGATATCGGTGGCGTCTTCCACCACGCCCGGGATGGGACTGAACTCGTGCGCCACGCCCTCGATGCGCACCGCCGTGATGGCGGCGCCTTCAATGGAGCTAAGCAGCACGCGGCGGAGACTCGTTCCGATGGTCGACCCGAATCCGCGCTCGAAGGGTTGCGCCGTGAACATGCCATAGCGATCCGTGAGCGTTTCCGTATTAGCGACTAACCGTTTGGGTTTCTGGAATCCTTTAAACATAGTGATGAACTCCTTCGCGAAGAGACTACTTCGAATACAACTCGACGATGAGCTGTTCGTTCAATTGGATCTGGACGAGATCCTCGCGTTTGGCCTGATGGATCACGCGGGCCTTCAGATTCTCGCGGTCCACTTCCAGCCAGTTCGGGCTGGGCGAGTGGGCGGTCGCCTCCAGCGCGTGCTGAATGGTCGGGTTCTCCTTGCTGCCGGCCGCCACTTCGATCACGTCGTTGGGCTTCACCAGGAACGAAGGAATGTCGACGCGGTGGCCGTTCACGAAAATATGCCCGTGACGGACGATCTGGCGCGCTTGCGCACGCGAGGTCCCGAAGCCAATGCGGTAAACCGTGTTATCCAGACGGCGCTCCAGCATGTTCAGCAGGTTATCGCCGGTGATGCCTTTCATGGCGCTGGCTTTTTCGAACAGGTTGCGGAACTGTCCTTCGAGCAGCTGATAATAGCGGCGCGCCTTCTGCTTCTCGCGCAATTGGAGCCCGTAGCCCACCAGCTTCGGCTTGCGGTCCTTACCGTGCTGGCCGGGCGCGAAGTTGCGCTTCTCGATGGCGCACTTCTCGGTGTGGCAACGCTCGCCTTTCAGGAACAGCTTCATGCCCTCGCGCCGGCACTGCCGGCATACGGGGCCAATGTATCGAGCCAAATCGAACCTCCTACTTTCAGGGGCCGGGTCCGTAACGGAAGCGGCCGGTTAGTCAAGGTGCAGTTTACGGGCGCTTCACGCGTCCTTCTTCCTGCTTAAAAACTCTCGTTCTGCCAAAAAACCAAATCACGTTCAAACAATTCTATTCGCAGTTGCTCTTTTTGGCCGGCCCCCGGCGTCTGGCCCCCGGCCCCTGCTTCTCAAACTCTGCGTTTCTTCGGCGGCCGGCATCCATTATGAGGAATCGGCGTGCGATCCCGGATGGTTCTCACTTCGAGGCCCGCCGTTGACAGCGCGCGCACGGCGGATTCGCGTCCCGCGCCCGGACCGCTGACGGCGACGTTCACCGTCCGCAACCCGGATTCCTTGGCCTTATTAGCGGCCGTCAGCGACGCCTGCTGCGCCGCGAACGGCGTGCCTTTGCGCGATCCGCGGAAGCCCAGCGAGCCGGAGCTCGACCACGCGATCACGTTGCCCATCGGGTCCGCGATCGTAATGATGGTGTTGTTGAACGACGCCTGCACGTGGACGATGCCCACGGGCACGGACCGCTTCTCTTTTTTCTTGAATGCTTTTTTCTTGCCGGCTTTGGCCGGAGCCTTGGTTGCCATTTATTTTCTCCGCCGTCCCGGTTAGGTCTTCGCCGACGCTTTCTTCTTGCCTGCCACGGTGCCGCGCCGCGGACCCTTGCGGGTGCGCGCGTTGGTGTGCGTCCGCTGACCGCGCACCGGAAGCCCGCGCCGGTGGCGCAGCCCTCGGTAAGAGCCCATTTCGATGAGCCGTTTGATGTTCATCGAAATTTCCTTGCGGAGGTCGCCTTCCACGGACCCTTCGGCTTCGAGGATCAAACGAATGCGGTTGATTTCGTCCTCCGTCAAATCCGCGACCTTCTTGTCGGGATTGACGTTGGCGCGATGGCACAGCGATTTGCTGCGCGTCCGCCCGATGCCGTAAATATAGGTGAGACCGATTTCGGTCCGCTTTTTCGCCGGTAAATCGACGCCTGCCAATCGTGCCATGTTTCGCGTTTTCCCCTAGCCTTGTCTCTGCTTGTGCTTCGGATTTGTGCAGATCACGCGCACCACGCCTTCGCGGTGAATCACCTTGCACTTGTCGCACATCTTTTTCACGGACGCTCGAACTTTCATAAAACCTTCCTTCAAACTCTCTGCGGCCGGCCACTCCTTCGGCAACTCGACCTATTTCAGTAACTCTACAATCCTGCCGCGCGTCCGGTCATGCGGAGAAAGTTCCACTCGCACCTTGTCGCCCGGCCGCAATCTCTCAAAATTCCTGACGCCCGCGCCGGCCGCGTGCGCAATCACCAAATCTTCGTTCTCCAGCTTCAACCGGTACGCCGCGCTCGGAAGCAGGTCAACCACCGTTGCTTCCTCGCCAGTGCGTTCTTTTGCACCGGCCCCCGGCCCCCGGCCCCTGGACTCTTCCGTCACGGCCTCGTGAGGACCCACGGCCCATTCGCCGTCACCGCCACGGTGTGCTCGAAATGCGCCGAATAGCGTCCGTCTTCCGTTACGGCGGTCCACTTATCGGCCTTCACCCGGCTGCCCGGTTTGCCGGCGTTCACCATGGGCTCGATGGCCAGCACCATGCCTTCCTTCAACCGCGGATTCTCATTCCTGCGATCCACGTAATTGGGAATCTGGGGCTCCTCGTGCATCTGCGTTCCGATGCCGTGTCCCACAAACTCCCGCACCACCGAAAATCCGTTCGACGTCACGTGGCGCTCCACCGTCCCGCAAATATCGAACAGCCGGTTGCCCGGCCGCGCCCGGTCGATCGCCAGTTCCAGCGATTCCCTGGTCACCTCGATCAGCTTCCGCGCTTCGGCGGAAATTTCGCCGACCGGCACGGTGATCGCCGAATCGCCATAATAGCCGTGAAACTGGACGCCTGTATCGATCGAAACAATATCGCCCGGCTTCAAAATTCTCTTCTGTGACGGCATCCCGTGCACAATCTCTTCATTTACCGACGTACACAGCACGTACGGAAACTTCGTTCCCGCCGCCGGACTGGCGTAGCCTTTAAACGCCGGCCTCGCTCCCGCGTCCACGATCATCTTCTCGGCGGTCACTTCCAATTCGTAGGTCGAAACGCCCTCGGCGACCATCTCGCGCAGCGTCTGCAAAACCTGGTAAACCAACAACCCCGCGGCCCGCATCTTTTCCAGCTCGGATGGACTCTTGCGCACAATCATGCGCAATCAACCCCTTTGCCCGAACCGTTCCACATACTGCCGGACCGAAGCCTGAATCCCCCGGGAAATCGCTTCGGGCCCGCCGGGTGTGTCGCCGTCCACATCCAAGCGGTGGTAGCCCGCCTCTTCGAAAAACGCCAGCACCGGCGCGGTCTGGTCGTCATAATTCTGCAATCGCTTCCGCACCACGTCCGGCCGATCGTCGTCCCGCACAACCAGCTTCGCCCCATCCAACCCGCAGATCGTCTGCGTCCCCGCCTCCCCCGGCTTCACGCCGGAAACCGCTCCACAGATAGGACATGCCGCCTAGTCGGCAAGCCTGTCCACAATAATATTGTAATCGACTTTCAGGTGGACCACCAGCGCCCGCACGCCGCGCTCCGTGAGCATCTTGTCGACGATGCGCGCTTGATTCACCGTTCGCGGATACCCGTCCAGGATAAATCCGCACTTGCAATCCTTGCGCGCGCTCCGCTCCGCCACCAACGCATTGACGATCTCGTCCGGCACCAGCGACCCGGAAGCCAGGATCGACTGCACTTCATGGCCCAGGTCGTCGCCCCTCTCCACGCTCTCCCGCAACATGTCGCCGGTCGAGATGTGCGGCAGAGATAGGGCTTTGGTAAGCAGCTTCGCCTGTGTCCCCTTCCCCGATCCTGGCGCTCCGAACAAAATCAGACAGAGCTGGCTCATCTCCTCCGGATTCCTCGCATCACACGCTGGAGCGGCGGCCGCGAATGCGGCCGGCCCGTGGCGTAAAACCTTCGTAATGGCGCATGATCAACTGCGCTTCAATCTGGTTCACGGTGTCCATGGCGACGCCCACGACGATGAGCAGACTGGTGCCGCCAAAGTAAAAGTTCACCCCCAGGCCGTCCAGCAGCCAGCGCGGGAAATTGTTATCAATCCAATTGCCGATGCCGGGCAGCCGCTGCAGCTTGATACCCGAGATCATGATCTGCGGGAGCAGCGACAGAATCGCCAGGTACAGGCCTCCGACCACGGTGATCCGGGTCAGGATCTTGTTCATGTAATCCGCCGTGTTCTTCCCCGGCCGGATGCCGGGAATGAATCCGCCGTACTTGCGCATGTTGTCGGCGGCCTCGTTCGGATTGAAAATGATCGACACGTAAAAGAAGCAGAAGAAAATAATCAGCACCGTGTAGAGCAGATAATACAGGGGCTGCGCTCCACCAATCGCTCCGAGCATGTTGCTCAGTACCGGCGAATCCTTCACGAATTGCACCTGCGTCAGCGTTTGCGGGAAGGCCAGCAGCGAACTCGCAAAAATGACAGGGATCACGCCGCCGGCATTCACCTTAAGAGGCAGGTGCGTAGACTGCCCGCCCATCATGCGCCGCCCGATCACCCGCTTGGCGTACTGCACCGGGATTCTACGCTCGCCGCGTTCCACCAATACGATGAAGCCGACCACCCCGACCATCATGATCAGAATGATGAGCACCTGCAGCAGGTTCCAGTCTCCGGTTTGCACCTTGGTGACCAGCTCGTAAATCGCATTCGGCAGATTGACCACGATGCCCGTAAAAATGATCAGCGACATCCCGTTGCCGATGCCGCGCTCGGTAATCTGCTCGCCCAGCCACATGATGAACGCCGTACCCGTCGTCAGGCTCAGCATCGTCATCAGGATGAAACCGATGCCCGGATTGGTGACGAAACCCTGCTGCGCTCCTTGCAGCGCGGTCGCGATGCCGAAGGATTGAATCAGCGCCAGGATAACGGTCAGGTAACGCGTCCATTGCGTGATCTTGCGGCGGCCGAGTTCGCCTTCCTTCTGCAATTTTTCGAGCGTCGGAACCACCACCGTCAGCAGTTGCAGAATGATCGACGACGTGATGTAGGGCATGATGCCCAGCGCGAAAATCGTCAGCCTTCTGAAAGTCCCGCCGCTGAACAGATCGAGGAAGCCGAACAGCGTGCCCTGGTTCTGGCGGAAAAATTCTTCCAGACGATTCGTGTCGATGCCCGGCGTGGGGATATGTCCGCCCAGGCGATATACGGCCAGCAGAGCAAGCGCAAACATCAGACGCTTGCGCAGGTCCGGGACACGAAAGACGTTCGCTACGGCTTCGAGGAATTTCATGGCCTTTTACTCCCCACAGGGAATCCTACTCCCACTCACTTGCTCGCAATAACCTCGGCGGTGCCGCCCGCGGCTTGAATCTTTTCGAGCGCGGACTTCGTAAAAAGATTCGCCCTCACCGTGAGCTTGCGTTTCAGCTCTCCGCTTCCCAGAATCTTCAGACCGTCCTTCAGCTTGTGAATCACGCCCGCTTCCATGAGCGATTCGGGCGAAAAAACATCGCCTTCCAGCGCTTCGAGCGCGCCCACGTTCACGATGGCAAATTCCTTGCGAAAAATATTGGTGAATCCGCGCTTGGGCAGGCGCCGGTGCAGCGGCATCTGGCCGCCTTCAAACCCTCGCATGCGCGAATAACCGGAGACGGACTTCGCGCCCTTGGCGCCGCGGCCCGAATACTTGCCCCGCCCGGTGCCCATGCCCTGCCCGATGCGTTGTTTCTTCTGCTTCTGACCGGGGGGTGGTTTTAATTGGCTTAAATTCATGATCCAGTCTCCGGATTCTAATTCTCGACGATTTCCAAAAGGTGCGGCACCTTCTTCACCATGCCGCGAAAGGCCGGTGTGTCGGGACGCACCACCACGCGATTGAGCTTCTTCAGCCCCAGGGCGCGCACGATCACCTTATGCTTGTCCGGCGTGCAGATGGTGCTGCGGATCAGCTTGATTTTGATGGTTCCCGGCATGCGATTCCTTCCTATCTCACTTTATCGATGGTGATGCCGCGGAGCTCGGCCGTCTCGGCCCGGTCGCGCAGCTTCTCGAGCGCGTCGATGGTCGCCTTCACCACGTTGTGCGGATTGTGCGAGCCGATCGATTTCGTCAGCACGTTGGGAATACCCACGGCTTGAATGACCGCGCGCACCGGACCGCCCGCGATCACGCCCGTCCCGGCCGGAGCCGGCTTCAACAGCACTCGTCCGCTGCCGAACACCCCGAGCACGGGATGCTGGATGGTCGTCGCAAGCACGTGCACCCGCCGTAGATTCTTCTTCGCCGCTTCGATGCCCTTCTTGATGGCCGACGGCACTTCCTTGGCCTTGCCCGTGCCGAAGCCCACGATCTTCGCGCCCGGATCGCCGACCACCACGAGAGCCGAAAAGCTCATGTTCTTGCCGCCCTTGACGACCTTGGTGACGCGGTTGATCGACACCACCTGTTCCTTCAGGTTCAGGCTTCCGGCGTCGATGCGTTTCGCTATTGTTGTCGACATAGTTTCCTTATTGCGGCCTTAGAACTCCAGCCCGGCCTCGCGGGCCGCCTCGGCCAGCGCCTTCACGCGGCCATGATAATGATACCCGCCGCGATCGAACACCACGGATTTGATGCCTTTGTCCTGCGCGCGCTCGGCGACCAGCTTCCCGATGGCTTTCGCGCCCGCGACGTTGCCGCCGTTGCCCATGCTCTTTTCGAGCGAGCCGGCCGCGGCGACTGTCTGCCCCTGCGTGTCGTCGATCAGCTGCGCGTAAATGTGCTTCACGCTGCGGAACACCGCCAGACGCGGGCGTTCCGTGGTCCCTTTGACGCGGCGGCGGATGCGCGTGTGAATGCGCTGCCGGATCTGATCTTTCGAAGTCTTTGCCATATTCCTGCTTCCCTCTCGCGGCCTCTACTTCGCGCTCGCTCCCGATTTGCCGACTTTCTTGCGCAGCGCCTCGCCGGCGTAGCGCACGCCCTTGTTCTTGTACGGATCCGGCGGACGCAGCGCGCGCATCTTCGCGGCCACCTGCCCCAGCGCCTGCTTGTCGCCCCCGGTAAGGATCAGCGGGATCAGGTTGTTCACCGGTTTGTCGACCCGCATGTCGATGCCGTCCGGCAGATACACTTCGATCGGATGCGAATAACCCAGGGTGAAGGTGGCGATCCGTCCCTTCACATCGACCTTGTAGCCGACCCCGAACAACTGCAGCTCTCTCGTGAACCCGGTCGACACGCCTTGCACGGCGTTCGCGGCCAGAGCGCGCGTCAGCCCGTGCAGCGCGGCTTTATCGTCGCCATCGCGCTGGATTTCCATCACGCCGTCCTTCTGCGTGATGGTGATGCCGGCCGGAACCGGAACGGACTGGGTGCCTTTGGGCCCCTCGACCGTCAAGTGCTCGCCGATGGTGAGCTTTACACCTTTCGGAAGCGGAATCGGCTTTTTTCCTACTCGTGACATAAATTCCTATCTCCTGCCAGCCACTGGACCCCCGCCTTGCGGGTCCATTCCGGACCGGGCCTTGCTTGCTGGCCCCCGGCCTCCGGCCCCTGGCCCCTCACTACCAAACGTGACACATCACCTCGCCGCCAATGCCTTCCTTGCGCGCCGTCGATCCCGTCATGACCCCGCGAGGCGTCGTCAGGATGTTAATCCCCAGGCCGCCCAGCACGCGAGGCACTTCCTTGGAGCCCACGTACACCCGGCTCCCCGGCCGCGAAACCCGCTCGATATGCGAGATCACCGGCACGTTGCCCGGCGTGTATTTGAGATAAATACGGATCGACTTCCGCGACCCGTCCTCGGTGAGCTTGAAGTTCGCGATGTAGCCCTCATCCTTGAGAATCTTGGCGAGGTCCGTTTTCAGCCGCGACGCGGGCACGTCCACTTTGGGGTGGCGCGCGCTCTGCGCATTACGGATGCGCGTCAGCATGTCGGCGATCGGATCGGATGTCGTCATTCCTTGTCTTCCTCCTCCTCTACCAGCTGGCCTTCACCACGCCCGGCACTTCTCCCGCCAGCGCCAGGTTGCGGAAGCAGATGCGGCACAGCTTGAATTTACGGAGGAAGCCGCGCGGGCGGCCGCAGCGGAAGCAGCGGTTGCGATGGCGGCCGGCGAGCTTCGGCGTCTTGGCCGCCTTGGCCAGGGCCAGTTTTTCGTCGCGGGCGATTTTTGCGGTGGTTGCCATGTATTCGAGTTCCCTTTACTTGCTGAAGGGCATTCCCAGATGCTTCAGCAGAGCCATTCCCTCGGCGTCGGTCTTGGCCGTCGTCGTGATGCACACGTTCATCCCTTTGGTCTTCTCCACTTTGTTGTAGTCGATCTCCGGGAAAATCAATTGGTCCTTCAATCCCAGCGTGTAGTTCCCGCGCCCGTCGAACGATTTCGATGACACGCCGCGGAAATCGCGCACGCGCGGCAGCGCCACGTTCACCAGGCGGTCGAGAAATTCGTACATCCGGTCGCCGCGCAGCGTCACCGCGCAGCCGATCGGCATGTTCTCGCGCAGCTTGAATGCCGCGATGGACTTGCGCGCCTTCGTCACCACCGGCTTCTGCCCGGCGATGGCCGTAAGCTCCGCCACCGCGCCCTCGATCAGCTTGGCGTTCTGCGTGGCCTCGCCCATGCCGACGTTCAGCGAAATCTTCTCGATCTTCGGCACCGCCATGGGGTTCGTGTAGCCGAACTCCTTCGTGAGCGCCGGGACGATCTGTTTTAAATACGCTTCCTTGAGCCGTGCCGACATATAGATTGCCTATTCCCCGTCCACTGTCCGCGGATTACGCGACGCCCGCGTGCTGGTTGTTCCCGCTGTGTTACGCATAAGCTATTTCTTGTCCAGAATCTCGCCGCCCTTTTTGGCGATGCGCACCTGCCGGTTGCCCTCCGCGCGATAGCCCACGCGCGTGGCCACGCCGCCCGAAGTCATCACCATCACGTTCGAGATCGCGATGGAACTCTCGCGCTCCGCGATGCCGCCCTTGATCTGGCGCGACGGGTTCGGACGCGTGTGGCGCTTCACCAGGCTGACGCCTTCCACCAGGACCCGGCCTTTGGCCGCGTCCACGTCCAGCACGCGGCCGGTCTTGCCTTTGTCGCGCCCGGCGATGACCTTCACGGTATCGTCCTTCTTGATCTTGACCTTGATGCGCGGGCGCGGGTCATTCTGATTTCGTCTGTGAATTTTCGTGGCCATCGGACTAGATCACCTCCGGAGCCAGCGAAACGATCTTCATAAATCTCTTCTCGCGCAGCTCGCGCGCCACCGGCCCGAATACGCGCGTCCCGATGGGCTCGCCGATTTCGCTAATCAGCACGGCCGCGTTGCTGTCGAAGCGGATGTACGTGCCATCCTTGCGGCGCGTCTCTTTGCGCATCCTCACGACCACGCAGCGCACCACTTTGCCCTTCTTGATCGCCGAATCAGGAGCGGCTTCTTTAACGCTTGCGGTAATGATGTCGCCGAGACCCGCCCGCAGACCCAGGTCGCCGCCGCGTGGCAGGATGCAGGCCAGCCTCCGCGCGCCGCTGTTGTCGGCGACTTCCAGAATTGTCCGCATTCCGATCATATTCGTGTCTCCTTAGAAACCGGCTGCTCGTGAACAATCACCGCTAGCGCCGCGCTCCCGACCCCTTCTTTTTCTTCGTCACGCGCTTTTCCGGCCCCGTCTCGATGCCGATCGAGCTCAGGTCCGTGGCCACCTGCACGGCTTTGCGCAGGATCTCTCCCAGCGCCCAGCGCTTCAGCCGGCTCATGGGACGGCATTCGACGATGCGCACCACGTCGCCCACGTTCGCCTGTCCCTGTTCGTCGTGCGCGTAGAACTTCCTGCGCTTGGTGATGACTCGTTTATAGAGCGGGTGCGGAACGCGTCGCAACACTTCGACGACGATCGTCTTCGACATCTTGTTCGAAACGACCGCGCCGATCTTCTCGGTCTTCGTGCCGGCCGCGGCTGTAATTACGGGTGTCGCCTTCGCCATCGCGTCTACTTTCTCGCCTTCGCGCTTTTCTTCGCCACAGCTTTTTCCGCCGGCGCGGCTGCTTTCATCCGAGCCATTTTCACGGGACCCACCTTCGCCTTCGCCTTCACCGGAGCCGCGGCCTTCGGAGCCACCGCCTCTCCCAATTCGCGTTCGCGCAGCACCGTGAGCATGCGCGCGCGCTCCGTCCGTAAAATGCGCAGCTTTTTGAGCCCGTCGGCTTGCCCCATGCGCAGCTGGAAGCGCAGCCGGAAAATCTGCTCGGGCCCTTCGCGCAACTGTTTGGCGAGTTCGGCGGCGTCCAGTCCGCGTGCTTTGTCCGCGTTTTCCTTCATGACTTATCCTTCCGTCCCCTCGCGCGTCACGAGCTTCGTCGGCAGAGGAAGCTTGGCCGCCGCCAGGCGCATCGCCGCTGCGGCGATTTCTTTGCTGACGCCTTCCATTTCAAACAGGATCTTGCCGGGACGCACCACGCACACCCACTGCTCCGGCGCGCCCTTGCCTTTTCCCATGCGCGTTTCCGCCGGCTTCTTGGTGATCGGCTTGTCGGGGAACAGGCGAATCCACACCTTGCCGCCGCGCTTGATCGAACGGGTCATCGCCACGCGCGCCGCTTCGATCTGGCGGTCGGTGATCCATCCGCATACCAGCACTTTCAATCCGAAATCGCCGAACGCAAGCGACGAGCCGCGCCAGGCCTTTCCGGTCATGCGCCCGCGTTGCACTTTGCGGTATTTAACCTTCTTGGGCATCAACATAAATTACTCGCTGCCCCCGTTTTCCGTCTTGGGACTTTCCGTCTTCGGAGCTTCCCCGCCTTCGGGCTTGGCCGTTAGGCCTTCAGGCTTGCTCTCCTGCTTCCAACTCGGCGCCGTGGGCGATGCCATCGGCGGCAGAATCGGAGCGCTGCGCACCTCGCCCGGGGCGGTTTGCGTCACGGGACCGCCTTCTGCCGCGGGAGGCGCCTGACGCGGCCCGCGGTCACGATCCCGGTCGCGGTCCCGGTCTCGCCGGTCGCGTTGCGGAGGACGGCGCGGTTCAGGTTCGTTGCGCATGCTGCGGCGCTGACCCGGCAGAATCTCGCCTTTATAAACCCAGCACTTCACGCCGATCACGCCGTAGGTCGTGTGGGCCTCGGTGAATCCGAAATCGATATCGGCGCGCAGGGTGTGCAGCGGAAGCTGCCCTTGCAGATACCATTCCGTGCGCGCGATTTCGGCTCCGTTCAGACGGCCCGATACGCGAACCTTGATTCCTTTGCAGCCGAAGCGCAGCGCCGAATCGACGGCCTTGCGCATCGCGCGGCGGAAAGCCACGCGCTTTTCAAGCTGCAGCGCGATGGACTCCGACACCAGCTGTGCGTCGAGCTCCGGCTTGTGCACTTCCAGAATATCGATGAATACGTCGCGCTTGGTCTTCTTCGCCAGATCGCTCTTGAGCTTCTCGATCTCCGCGCCTTTGCGCCCGATGATAATGCCGGGCCGCGACGTCTGGATGGTGATGCGCAGCTTGTTGCCGGGCCGGTCCACTTCGATCGCGCTGATGCCGGCGGCCTTCAGCCGGCCGCGCAGGGCGTCCTTCAGCTCCAGATCTTCTCGCAGGAGCTTAGCGTAGTCCTGCTTGGCGAACCAGCGCGACCGCCACGTTTTGGTGACGCCCAGCCGGAATCCATAAGGATGTGTCTTCTGGCCCATTTTATTTGCTCTCTCCCGCGTGCTTGTCGCCCACCTTCACAATGATGTGCGCCATCCGGCGTTGATACCGATAAGCCCGTCCCATCGGCGCGGGGCGTACGCGCTTCATGCGCGGCCCCTCGTTCACATACGCCTCGGTGACGATCAGCTTATCGACGTCCACGTCGTTGTGCAGGTTCTCGGCGTTGGCGATCGCCGAGCGCAGCACCTTCTCAATCGACGGCGCGATGCGCTTGTTGGTGGTGCGCAGAATATTGATGGCGTCGCCGGCCTTCTGGCCGCGGATCAGATCGATCACCAACCGCGCCTTCTGCGGCGATGTGCGTAGATATCGTGCTTCTGCTCTCGCTTGCATAAAAACCTCAGTCGCCTGCCCTAACTGACCGGCTTCGCGGTCTTCTCCGCCGCTGCCTTGGCCGCGTGCCCTTTGAACACGCGCGTCGGCGAAAACTCGCCGAGCTTGTGCCCCACCATGTTTTCGGTCACATAAACCGGGATGAACTTCTTGCCGTTATGCACGCCGAGCGTGTGCCCGATGAACTCCGGCAAAATGGTGGACCGGCGCGACCACGTCCGCACCACTTTCTTCTCGTTCTTCGCGTTCATCGCTTCCATCTTCTTCATCAGGTGGTCGTCGACAAACGGTCCTTTATGCAGTGAACGTCCCATATATTTTTACCGGCCCCCGGCCGCTGGCCCCTGGCCCCTCATCTCTTTTTCTGCTTCCGCGTCACGATCCACTTATCCGTGCGCTTGTTGTTGCGCGTCTTGAAACCGCGAGTCGGCTGGCCCCACGGGGTCACCGGGTGGCGGCCGCCGCTGGTCTTGCCCTCGCCGCCGCCGTGCGGGTGATCCACCGGGTTCATCGTCACGCCGCGATTGTGCGGACGCTTGCCCAGCCAGCGCGTGCGTCCCGCCTTGCCGGAGCTGACGTTTTCGTGCTCCACGTTGCCGACCTGCCCGATCGTCGCCGCGCAATCCGCCAGCACCTTGCGAATTTCGCCGGAGGGCAGCTTCAGCAGCGCCAGCTCGCCTTCTTTAGAAACCAGCTGCACTTGCGCGCCCGCCGAACGCGCCATCTGGCCGCCCTTGCCGGGCTTCAACTCGACGTTGTGAACCACGGTGCCCGCCGGGATACTCTTCAGCGGGAGCGCATTGCCCACCAGAATATCCGCCGTCGGACCCGACATGATCTTGCGGCCCACTTCCATGCCGACCGGCGCAAGAATGTAGCGCTTCTCGCCGTCGACGTAGTGCAGCAGCGCGATGCGCGCGCTGCGGTTCGGATCGTACTCGATCGCCGCGACCACCGCCGGCACATGCTTGTCGCGCTTGAAATCGATGATGCGGTAGGACTGCTTGTGCCCGCCGCCGATGAAGCGCGAGGAAACGCGTCCCGTGCTGGAGCGTCCACCCGTCCCCTTCTTGCCTTCGAGCAGGCTCTTTTCCGGCTTCTTCTTGGTGAGGTCCTCGCGCATCAGCACCGTTGTGAAACGGCGCGACGGCGTGGTGGGTCTGAAACTTTTGACCGGCATGGTTTCCTAAATCTCCGCGTATTCCGGCATCTTCTCGCCGGCCTTCAGGCGCACATACGCCTTTTTCCAATCCGAACGGTAGCCCGCGAAACGGCCTCGCCGCCGCAGCTTGCCTGCATTGGTGGCCGTGCGAACTTCTTCCACCTTCACCTTGAAGGCGGCCTCGACGGCCTGACGGATCTCCGTCTTATTGGCGTGCAGCGCCACTTCGAAGCACATGGTCCGCTCCGCGTCTTTCTTGGTGACGCCTTTTTCCGTTACCAGCGGCTTTTTGATGACATCGAATACGTTCATGCCAGCGCCTCCGAAAGTTTCTGCGCCGCCGCCTGGCTCATCAGCACTTGCGCGTGGCCCAGCAGATCGTACACATTGACCTCGCGGCTCGCCACCAGCTTCACGCCTGCGAGGTTGCGGCTGGAGAGCTCCAGATTGCGGTTCTCGCCGTTATCGACCACCAGCACCGTGCGCGACGCCTTCAATCCATCGAGCGTTTTGCGCATCAGCTTGGATTTCGGCTCGCCCAGCGAAAACTCATTCACGACCCGCAGCTCGCCGTCGCGGAGCTTCGCCGAAAGCGCGCTCTTCAACGCGCCAATCTGCATCTTGCGCGGCAGCCGGTAGGAATAATCGCGCGGCTGCGGCCCGTGAACCGTGCCGCCATGGCGCCACAGGGGACTGCGGATCGAACCCATACGCGCCCGTCCGGTGCCCTTCTGCTTCCACAGCTTTTTGCCCGAACCGGCCACTTCGTGACGGGTCTTGGTGGACGCGGTTCCACGGCGGGTGCCAGCCAGGTGATGGCGCACGGCCTCGTACAACAACGCTTCGTTGACGGGAACGCCGAAAACTTCGTCGGCCAGCTCCACCGTACCGACGACCGCATTATTCAGATCGATGACGTCTACGCTCGGCATGGCTTACCTCTTGGCTCTCCTCAAAATGACGTAGCCGCCATTGGGACCCGGGACCGCGCCCTTCACCAGAATCACGTTATCCTCGGCGTCCACCTCGATGATTTCGAGATTGCGCACCGTCACGCGCGTGGTGCCCATTTGGCCGCCCATGCGCATGCCCGGGAAAACGCGCGAAGGGAAGCTCGACGCGCCGATCGAACCGGGAGCCCGGTGAAACATGGACCCGTGCGTGGCGTCGCTGCCGCGGAAATGATGGCGCTTCACCACACCCGCGAAGCCCTTGCCCTTGCTGACGCCGATCACGTCGACCTTCTCCTTGGGCTTGAACTCGTCGGCCAGCACGCGGTCGCCCGCCTTGAGATCGCCGTCGGTGCCTTCGGCGAGCAGAAATTCCCGCAGGAACTTCACCCCTTCGGCGCTGGACTTCTTCAGGTGACCGGTCAGAGGCTTGTTGACGCTGGACTTCTTGGCGTACTCCATCAGCCCGAGCTGCACGGCGTCGTAGCCGTCGGTCGCCGGCGTCTTGCGCTGCACTACCACGCAGGGACCAGCCTTCACCACCGTCACGGGCACAACCTGTCCGTCGGCGCGAAACACCTGCGTCATCCCGATCTTTTTCCCTAAAATTCCTGGGCTCATAATTTCTCCAGGAGACAGAAGTCAGAAGACCGGAGCCGGAATGGCGCACACCCGCCTGGTGCGCGTCCGCATTCTGACTCCTGACTCCTGTTTCCTGTCTTCTTCATTTACTTCCCTTTTCCGAACGCCTTGATTTCCACGTCCACGCCAGCCGGAAGATCCAGCTTCATCAACGCATCCACCGTGTCCTGGGTCGGCTCGAGAATATCGAGCAGCCGCTTGTGCGTGCGGATCTCAAACTGTTCCCGGCTCTTCTTATCCACGTGCGGCGAGCGCAGCACCGTATAGGTGTTCCGCACGGTCGGCAGCGGGATCGGCCCGGCCACCGTCGCACCGGTGCGCTTGGCCGTATCCACGATCTCCGTGGTCGATTGATCGAGCACGCGGTGATCGTAAGCTTTCAGTCGAATTCGAATGCGTTCTCTTAAGCTGCTCATTGTTATCTTCTGCTCTCCAAGGTGCCTCTGCGCCGCAAAGGCGCCCTGGCCGCCCCGCAGGGGCCTTACTCGATAATCTCGGAAACCGTTCCGGCGCCGACGGTGCGTCCGCCCTCGCGGATCGCAAACCGCAAGCCTTTATCCATGGCGATCGGCGTAATCAGGTCGATGATCAGGCTCACGTTATCGCCCGGCATCACCATCTCCATGCCTTCGGGCAGCTCGGCTACTCCGGTCACGTCGGTGGTCCGGAAGTAGAACTGCGGCCGGTAGCCCTTGAAGAACGGCGTGTGACGCCCGCCCTCATCCTTGCTCAGCACGTACACTTCGCCCTTGAACTTCTTGTGCGGCTTGATCGAGCCCGGCTTGGCGATCACCTGCCCGCGCTCCACGTCGTTCTTTTCGATGCCGCGCAAAAGCAGGCCCACGTTGTCGCCCGCCTCGCCCGTGTCCAGCAGCTTCTTGAACATTTCGACGCCGGTCACCACCGTCTTGCGCGTGTCGCGGAACCCGACAATCTCCATTTCCTCGCCGACCTTGCAAACGCCCTGCTCGATACGGCCCGTCACCACCGTGCCGCGCCCCTGGATCGAGAAAATATCTTCGATCGGCATCAGGAACGGCTTGTCTTTTTCGCGCTTGGGCTGCGGAACGTACTTGTCCACGGCCTCCATCAGCTCATCGACCGTCTTTTCCCACTTCTCTTCGCCGTTCAACGCGCCCAATGCCGAAACCTTGATCACCGGCAGATCGTTGCCCGGGAATCCATAGGAGGTCAGCAGTTCGCGCACTTCCAGTTCCACCAGCTCGAGCAGCTCCGGATCGTCCACCATGTCGACCTTGTTCAGCGCCACCACAATGTACGGAACGCCCACCTGGCGGGCCAAGAGAATATGCTCGCGCGTTTGCGGCATGGGACCATCGGTAGCGGCTACCACCAGGATTGCCCCGTCCATCTGCGCCGCGCCCGTGATCATGTTCTTGATGTAGTCCGCGTGACCCGGGCAATCCACGTGCGCGTAGTGACGGTTCGCCGTCTCGTACTCCACGTGCGCCGCCGCGATCGTGATCCCGCGCGCTTTCTCTTCCGGCGCATTGTCGATCGAATCGAAACTCCGGAACTGCACCTTCGGATTGTGCTTCGCCAATGTCTTGGTGATCGCCGCCGTCAAAGTCGTCTTCCCGTGATCGATGTGCCCGATCGTTCCCACGTTTACGTGCGGCTTGCTGCGATCAAATTTTTCCTTCGCCATCGCTGTCTCCCTCTTCCGGTCTCAAATAACTACTGAAAGAATCTGAACCCGATCTACGAAACCACTTTCCCTTGCGCCTTGCTGACGATCTCCTCGGCAATGCTCCGCGGCACTTCCTCGTACTGCCCGAAGTGCATGGTGAACGCTCCGCGCCCTTGCGTACGGGAGCGCAACTCGGTGGCATAGCCGAACATTTCCGAGAGCGGCACCATCGACTTGACGATGTGCGTCGAACCCAGGATCTCGGTGCCTTCCAGCCGCCCGCGGCGTGAAATCAGATCGCCGTTCACCGAACCCATATACTCGTCCGGCACCACGACCTCGACGCGCATCACCGGCTCGAGCAACACCGGCTTGGCCTTGCGCGCGCATTCCTTCACGCAAATCGAACTGCAGATCTTGAACGCCATTTCCGATGAATCGACTTCGTGATAGGCTCCGTCGAATACCGTCACTTTGACGTCGGACATCGGGTAGCCCGCCAGAATCCCGTGCTCCAGCGCCTCGACCACGCCCTTTTGCACGGCCGGAATGAATTCCTTGGGAATGTTGCCGCCTGTGACGTCGTTCTCGAACTCGAATTCCTTGCCGGGATTCGGCTCGATGCGCAGCTTCACGCGCGCGTATTGGCCGCTGCCGCCGGTCTGCTTCTTGTGCGTGTAATCGTACTCGGCTGTCTGCCGGATCGTCTCGCGATACGCCACCTGCGGCTTGCCGACGTTCGCGCCCACGCTGAACTCGCGCTGCATGCGGTCCACGATGATTTCGAGGTGCAGCTCTCCCATGCCGGCGAGAATCGTCTGCCCCGTATCCGGATCGGTCGAAACTTTCAGCGTCGGATCTTCCTGCACCAATTTCGCGATCGCCATGCCGAGCTTTTCCTGATCCGCCTTGGTCTTCGGCTCGATGGCGAGCTGAATGACCGGCGCCGGGAAATCGATCGACTCCAGCACCACGGGATGTTTTTCGTCGCAGATGGTATCGCCAGTGATCACCGATTTCAGGCCGACGGCCGCGCAGATATCGCCCGCCAGAACTTCCGTGATGTCCTCGCGCTTGTTGGCATGCATCTTGACCAGGCGCCCGATGCGCTCCCTGCGTCCGCGCGCGATGTTGTAAATGGATTCGCCCGAACCGAGCCTGCCGGAGTACACGCGAATGAACGCCAGTTGTCCGACGAACGGGTCCGTCATGATCTTGAACACCAGCGCCGAAAACGGCTCGCTGTCGCTGGCCTTGCGAATCAGGATTTCTTCTTTGTTATCCGGGTTGGTGCCCTGGATCGGAGGAACGTCGAGAGGCGACGGCAGATAATCCACCACCGCGTCGAGCAGCGGCTGCACGCCCTTGTTCTTGAAAGCCGTGCCGCAGATCACCGGGAAAATCTTCTGGGCGATGGTCGCCTTGCGGATGCCCGCGCGCAGCTCGTCTTGGGTGATGGGCTGGCCTTCGACGAACTTCGCGAACAAGTGATCGTCGGATTCCGACACCGCCTCGATCAGCTTCTCGTGATACTCCTGGGCGAGATCCTTGAGATCCTCGGGGATCTCAACTTCAGCGAAGTTCGCACCCAGCGTGTCGTCGAGCCACACGCGCGCGTTCATCTTGACCAGATCGACGATGCCCGTGAAGGTATCCTCGGCGCCGATCGGAAGCTGAATCGGAACGGGACGGCACTTCAGGCGATCGACCAGCGTGCCGACCGACCGGAAGAAGTCCGCGCCCACGCGGTCCATCTTATTAATGAAACAAACACGCGGAACCTTATATTTATCCGCCTGGCGCCACACCGTTTCCGATTGTGGCTGCACGCCCGCAACGGCATCGAACACGGCGACCGCGCCGTCGAGCACGCGCAGGCTGCGCTCGACCTCGGCCGTGAAATCCACGTGACCCGGCGTATCGATAATATTGATCGTGTAATCGCGCCATTGGCAGGTCGTCGCGGCCGACGTAATCGTGATGCCGCGCTCCTGCTCCTGCTCCATCCAATCCATCACCGCGGTACCCTCATGGACTTCGCCAATCTTGTAGGTACGTCCGGTGTAATACAACACCCGCTCCGTGGTGGTCGTTTTACCGGCATCGATGTGAGCCATGATGCCGATATTCCGCATTTTGTCCAGTGCTACGGTACGCGCCATTTTTTAATTCCCAGCGGGGCAAACGGGGCCGGTGCTAGTTAAACTCCTTTACCACCGGTAGTGCGCGAAAGCCTTATTCGCTTCCGCCATGCGGTGTACGTCATCTTTCTTCTTAATCGCGCCGCCCCTCATGTTGGCGGCATCGTTGAGCTCGTTGGCCAATTTTTCCGGCATCGTCTTTTCGGGACGCGACCGGGCATTCGACAGGATCCAGCGGATCGCCAGGCTGGTCCGCCGGTTGTTCGGCACCTCTACCGGCACCTGATAGTTGGCGCCGCCGACGCGCCGGGTCTTGACTTCCACCAGCGGCTTGCAATTCTCCACGGCCTTTTTGAACAGCTTCAGCGGATCGTCCTGCGAACGATCCTTGATCTTGTCCATGGCGTCGTAGAAAATCTTTTGCGAGACGGCCTTCTTGCCATCCCACATCATCGAGTTCACGAATTTTTCGGCGAGCGTCGACCCGTACAACGGGTCCGGAAGGATCTCGCGGGATTCAGGTCTGTGTCTGCGCGACATAGCTAATTTCTAACCACGCCTCCTGTTATTTGGGCAGCTCATTTATTTCGGACCCTTCGGCCGCTTGGCGCCGTACTTCGAGCGGCTCTGCAAGCGCCCGGTCACACCCGCTGTATCGAGCGTTCCGCGCACCACGTGGTAGCGCACGCCGGGAAGATCCTTCACGCGGCCCCCGCGGATCAGCACGATCGAGTGCTCCTGCAGGTTGTGGCCGACGCCCGGGATATAAGTCGTCACTTCAATTTGATTGGTCAAGCGTACGCGCGCCACTTTGCGCAGCGCCGAATTCGGCTTTTTCGGAGTCGTCGTGTACACGCGCGTGCACACTCCGCGACGCTGCGGGCAGGCCTGCAACGCCGGGCTCGCGGTCTTGTAGCGCGTGGGACGGCGGCCCTTGCGCACCAATTGATTGAAAGTCGGCACGAACTCCCTCTCTCAAGCGGCTTCCTCCATACGAGACATATGCCCAAGGCAAAAATGCCCGCACGAGGCCGCCCTACATAAACTGATTGAATCTACCCCAAGAAACCGGACGGACTCGAACTGCAAGCCGCCGCCGATTCCCAAAAACGCGAGGGTTTATAGACTTCGGACTAGCCCATACTCACGACGCCGTAGAAAGCGCCGAAGCCTCGGGGCCGGCTCCCAGCCGGACTCCCCAACGGAGGAGTGGTAGCGCGGGAGCAGAAGGTCAACTCGCCAAACTTTCTTAGAGTACCGAATGCGCAAGCCTTTGTCAATTCGTGCAGGCGACTGGTAGTGGGTCCGGACTGGTAGTGGTCCATTTGAGCATTAACCCCGCCTTGGTATGGGGGCATGCTCGCGAACCGTTCTTGCGAGGGCCAGTGCGTAATCCTGCTTTAAGGTATCGTCCGCACTTTCAAATCTTGGCAATCCGTGAATTTCCATCAGGTCTGGATCTGGATTACTCGGATCTGGCTGCCCATCGGTTTTAATCTCGACTGAGAGACCCGGTATGTTCCGGATGGCTGCAAGGCTGAGCTTTGCCCAACCCTTGCAGTCTAGAGTTCCGAGCGCTTTTTCTCTTGTGCGAGCGACCGAGAGAGATTCTTCGTGAGGGCGCAACCTGAAGGACTTATCCGTCGGAGTTCGTTCCTTGGTTAGGGCCCGATAAACGAATTCTTCAGGGATCGGGTTAGCGGTCAAAGCAAGCGGGTTATCCGATAAGCCAAGCCATCTTTGCGGAGATCTGAGATTGGGTCACGGGCTGAAGCGTCTCGCCACGAGCCAAGGCCTCTCCGCTGTCGGTACAAACATACAAAAGCGGCACGCGGCCATCCGAGAACGCAACCAAACGAAGCATTCGATTGTCTTTGCGCCAAGTTGCATCGATCTCACCGTAATAGCTTGAAATCGCCACAGGGACATCTCGGGGAACAATTACCCCGAGGAGTAGCGATTTTAGGCTGGCTATAGCAGCTGCATTGGGCCTCGGCTCGCCGACCTCATAGTTATCTGGATTTTGCACCACGGCATCTATCTGGGCAGCGATATCTACATTGGACCTACTGATATGACTGTCAGTGGAGCCGTACGAGCCCTCAATTGCCGCGAGGTCCCGCTCCGTCATGCGACTGGGGGTTGCAGCTGTCATCTGAATTGCCAATGCGACGCCACCGATCATTGCTTCTTCTGCTCCTGGGATTCAGTTCTCTGCGAAGCAATATCGTTTATTTTCTTAATGTTGTCCAGCCTATCCTGCAAAAATGTAATTAAATTCCGTACGTCCTCTGGCTTCATTATTACGCCAACCTCTACTTCTCGCACGATCCCATTCTTAGAAACCTTAAGCTCCGGAACTTCTGGCCCCACTACCCCTTCTTCGGACAGTTCATGGACCACCGTTTCCGGAATTGGAGGCCGCGAGTTGAAGAATGCTACGAACACATCGAGGTCTGGAGTCAGGCCACCCCACGCCCCATTTGAATGTACAACCCTAAACAGGCTGCTCTTTTTATAATGGAACTCGATCTTCATGTTGCCTCTTAACAGAGCATTCAATTGAGTTATCGGCAGGGAGGCTAGAAAGGAGAAAGGGCTTTGGAGGTTTTGTTTAACGCCTACTGAAGCTACTACTAATTCACTATAACGCCATTGGGTCCAAAAGACAAGTGGCTGAAGTATAAGGGCATAAAAGGCTTGACAAAAACGACGAACGATGGCGAACATATGGCGTAATCGGTGTCCCAAGGTCGGACCGAACGGGTTGTAGGACCGCCTCAAGCGCTCATCCGCGATGGCTTCCTTGTGGCCTCGTCCTTCGCGTCGGCATCGCCCAACAGTGCAACTATGTAGGTAATCTCCTAAACGTGATCCGTAACGCCAGCAGCCATGGCCGGTGTGATGCGGAGCGTTTGGTGGATGCGGATAAAAGCTGCAGTACGCGAAGCGCAGCGAGATCGCCGCGACGTGATTGTCGAGCTTCTTTGAGAACGTGTTTGCGAGGCGCATGCAGCACCCGCCGCGTTCCTCTCCGGTAGCCCCGCCGTTGGCATTTCCATTATTCCCAGGACCCGGACTCTTAGGAAGGAGACGCTGTCTTTCGGGGAAAAAGCTATTTTCCGGCTGGAAAAGATGTTGCCCGGCACACCGCCATATGCGATGATCTACTCCAACGTGCAGAGAGTCTTTCCTCCGAGGACTTTTTAGCACCCCTGCGTCGGGGATCGGAGTGAGATCATTTCAATCCCCGGCGTTGCTAAGCTTCGCCTCTTCTTGCAGGTCTTTCCGTTTCCGCGATCTCTTTCAGGACCTCGCTTTCGACGACTGGATTCGGTTGCCCATCCGCGGTGGCGATCAATTCCTTCGGCACCAGCCATAGCAAGGGCAAAATCAGAGCGTACACGATCGTGGTGGCGATCACGCAATAAAGGAATCCGTGCGCCGGGCTGCTGTTATAGATTCGGGAGCCTAGCAGGTCGCCGCCGCGCGCGGACAACAAGAAGACGCCATCGACCAGCATCATCAAGGTCCCTTGCAGGCCGGGCGGGCAGGATCTCATTGCTAAATCGAAGTACGCCGCGGTCGCCATCCCGCCCAGCAACCCGATCGGCGCCGCCATGGCGAGCGCAAGGTTCGCCGAGTGCACGAAGGCCAGAGGAATAAACTGCGGTACCGCGATGATGGTTCCCCACCACAGCAATTTGTTCAGCGCCACCTTCTGGCAGAGGTAGCCATAGAACAAGAAGGTCGGAATGAACCCGACAAGGAAGATTCCGTTGTAGTACGAGTAAACGGCATCGGAGGCATGCAGTTCATTGGTCAGGTAGAACTGCAGCGGCGTCGCGATTCCCGGGTGCGAAATTCCACAGAAAGCAGATAAGGATCGCCGGATAGATGGCTCGATGCTTCACCAGGCGTTTGAGATCGCCGAAGAAATTCGTCCCCCTCGCCTGGGGCTTTTCGTAAGTATGGCTAAATACCGAGCGGGGTTTCCACAGTCCCAGTAAGGCGATGCAGACAGTGAGAGCCGCTACCAGGAACAGCGTCTCAGCCGGGCGCAGATGTTCCGAAACCCAGCCCGAGGCGAAGGCCCCCACACTATAAAGTATGGTGCTGACTGCCTGCCAAACCACGCTCAGTCGCCCGGACATCAATTTCTCCTGGGCCACCAGCGCGATTAATCCCTGATAGGCGGCGGCGAGGAAACGGGACGACAGCATCGCGAGCAGCATTCCGATCAGCAGTCCCTGATAGGAGATGCGGGAAACGGCCATCCAGATGAAAGCGCCCGCCGTAACCGGAGCGAAAATCAGGAAGTACCCGCGATCCCGCATTCCAAACGGATTCCATAGATCGCGGATCAGGCCCGGGGCGAAAGCAAAATACACGGGGATCGCCGTCACCAGCCGGAAAATCGAGATCTGCGTCGCCGTGGCGTGCAGCTGGTTCTTCAGGAAGTACGATACCTGGATGTCGACGAGGTAACCCGTCGGCGTCGCAAGATAGAGGAAAAGAGTCAGCCAACCGAAGTAGAGAAGCGTCTGGCGGCTCTCCGCCGAATCGCTGCTGCTGGAAGCGCGGGGCAATTCGCATGATACCAACGCTCCCGATCGGAAGGCTGCTCAGGACGTCAAAACGCCCGGCGCAAGAGTTTCAATAACCGCCCGAAAGTTGTAGGCCCCTCCTGCGCTGATGTAAACTTCAATCATCCGGAAGGTTTGATGCAAACTACTGACCGCACTGCTGAGCCTACGCGCCGATCTTTTCATATTGGTCTTATTTACGCTTTGTGGGGGGCGATCACAGCCGCGGTCGCGATTCCCGCGGGGGTCTACCTCTTCTTTCCACCGAACGCCCGTAAGGACGCCGACTGGATCGACGCATCGGATTTGGATTCGATCCCCCAGGACGAACCGACCGAAGTCTCTTTTCAGCGCAAGCGCGTCGACGGCTGGAAGGTCAGCAGCGAGAAGGCCACTGCCTGGATTGTCCGCTGGAAGGACCACGACCAAAAGGACCAAGTGATCGCGTTCGCCCCGCAGTGCACGCATCTGGGCTGCGCCTATCACTGGGAAGCTCAGGACAAAGCGTTCGTGTGCCCGTGTCACAGCTCTGAGTTTTCTGCCAACGGCGATGTGCTCGGCGGACCCGCGCCGCGCCCTCTGGATCGCTACGAGGTGAAGGTCGAAGCCGGCCGCATCAAGATTGGATCGCTCGAGCCGCATGCGTAAGCTTCTCGACTGGCTGGAACATCGCACCGGGCTCGAAACCGCGGTCAAGAGTTTCCTGTACGAAGATATTCCGGCCTCCAGCGGATGGCACCAGATTATCGGCAGCATGGCGGTGTTTTTCTTTCTGATTCAGGCCGTGACCGGCGCGCTGCTCGCCTTCAATTACGCTCCCACTCCCGGCGACGCCTACAACAGCGTGAAGTACATCATGACGGAGCTGGCCGGCGGCCGGTTGATTCGCGGATTGCATCATTGGGGCGCCAGCATGATGATCGTCGTCGTCGTGCTGCACATGCTCCAGGTGTTTCTCTTCGGCGCCTACAAGAAGCCCCGCGAAGCCACCTGGATGATGGGCGTCATACTGCTGCTGATCACGCTGGGATTCGGACTCACCGGATATCTTCTGCCCTGGGACAACCGTGCGTATTGGGGAACCGTGGTCACCACGAAGATCGCCGCCGGAGCCCCCGTCGTGGGGCCTTACCTGGTTCGCCTGCTGGGCGGCGAAGGCATCGGCGTCGTTACTTTCGCGCGCTTTTTTGCGCTGCACGTGGTACTGCTGCCCCCGCTGACCCTGATCCTCATCGGCATCCACGTTTACCTCGTGCGCAAGCACGGCGTCGCACCGGCGGTCGGCGATACGGCGCCGCCGCGCAAGTTTTATCCCGAGCAGGTTTTCAAGGACACCGTCGGATTCGCGATCGCATTTCTGATTCTTTTTCTGATGGCCGCGTTTGTGGACGTGCCGTTGGAAAAGCTGGCGGACCCGACGGACACCGCTTATATCCCCCGGCCGGAATGGTATTTTCTGTTTCTGTTCCAGACCCTGAAAGCCTTCAAAGGACCGCTGGAAGTGGTGGGCAGCACGGTTCTCCCCGGCATCGCGATCCTGGTGCTCTTTTGCATCCCTTTTATCGATCGCGGCCCCATGGTGCGGCTCGGCAAGCGGGTTTTCGCGTTCTCCATTGCGGCGCTCGCCGCGCTCGGCTGGGGCGGTTTAACGACGGCCGCCATTCTGACCACGCCGAAGAATCCCGCCGGGGCGACGCCCTGGCGGACGGCCAGCTCCGCGACTGGCAGCGTCTCTCGCCCGCCGAACTAGCCGGGCTCACCTACTTCCGTTCGGAGAACTGCATTGCCTGCCACCCCGGGGGCGGAAAGAAAGGCGTGGGGCCGGATCTTACCCAAATGCCCGCGGGTCATCGGAACCCCGCTTGGATGGTCAAACACTTCAAGGAGCCTGCGGAGGTCGTCCCCGGTAGCGCCATGCCTCCCGTACGGCTCCGGGATTCGGAGCTGAATGCGCTCTCCCTATTCGTCCTGAGGCTCACGCCGGAAAACGAGGTGGAGTTGAAATCGGCCCCCCTTTTCGCGGTGAAGGGAGCGACTCTCTATCAGGAGAGCCACTGCAATGCGTGTCACCAGCTGCGCGGAAATGGCATGAAGATCGGGCCCGCTCTCGACGGTGTGGGCGATCGCCATGATCGCGCCTGGCTGGAGGCTCACTTCAAAGATCCCCAAAGCGTCTCCAAAGGCAGCAAAATGCCCGCCTATAAGTTCGATCCCGAGCAAATGGACGCGATCTGCAACTATTTGCTTCAGATGCCCTGACTTCGTTTGCACGGACTTCACTTTCAAGCGCAGCTCAGTGAGATGTCTTAAGCTGCCGTTATAACGCGTGTATATTGGCACGGCGTTGCGTTGCTCTCGCCCGCTTGCTTGACACATGCTCGCGCGATGTGACACACTCGGCTGCATACGTCCAATTGCCGAACCCAGGGGCAGGCAAACGGACGTGTGATTTAAAAGGTCACAGGGGCTCCGCAGTTTGAAGTGAGGATTTCCGTAGTTCGTTAAGTCTCAACGCCACAGTTATTGTCAGGATATCCGTCTGCGCCGGAACTTGTGCCTCAAAACCATTATTATGAGGAGGTTAGACTTGAAACGTAGTTCCGTTACTATACTCCGGGTGTGGGCCTGGATGTTCGCCGCGCTGCTCGTATTCACCGGCGCTGGCATCAATCATTTATATGGACAGGCCGCTACGGCTACCGTTCAGGGAACGGTGACCGACATGTCGGGCGCCGCAGTACCCGATGCCAGCGTCGTTTTGAAGAACACGGGCACCGGCGCGACTCGCACTGTAAACAGCGATGCGGAAGGACGCTACCGCGCTTCCGATCTGCAAGTAGGCGCGTACGATGTGACGGCCACCAAGTCCGGTTTCTCGTCCGTGGCGCACAGCGGCATCGCGCTCAACGTCGGCGCGGAAGTCGTGGTCGACTTTTCGATGCCGGTCGGACAGCAGACCCAGACGGTAACCGTCGAAGGACAGGTTTCGCAGGTAGAGACCACGACCGCCGCGGTTGCCACATTGACCGATCAGCACCAGATGAAGGACCTGCCGCTCAACGGCCGCAACTTCGAATCGCTTATTCTGCTCGCTCCGGGCGTCAATCAGGTCACCACGTTTAGTTCCTCCGGCTTCCAAGGCAGAGCGCCGGAATATTCGATCGCGGGATCGCGGCCCCAGGGGCAGGCGCTTCTGCTCGATGACGAAAGCCTGCAAAACTTCTGGAACAAGGGCATGGGCTCGGTGACCGGCTCGTCCCTCGGCGTCGAGGCCATCGGCGAATTCCAGACCCTCACCAACCTCTACGGCGCGCAATTCGGCGGCAACGGAAGCGTGATCAACTCGGTCAGCAAGTCCGGCACGAATAGCTATCACGGCTCGGTTTACGAGTTCCTGCGCAACGACATTTTCGACGCCTACGATACCCTGTCCAAGCACGTTGCCGATCCCGTTAAGCCGGCTCTGCGGCAGAACCAGTACGGCGCGAGTCTCGGCGGCCCCATCAAGAAGGATAAGATCTTCTTCTTCGGCAACTTCGAAGCGATCGCCCGCACGCAGGGCGTGGTGAAGCCGGTCGCGGTTCCGAATTGTACGGCCGCGAACGCCTTCACGGGCGGGGCTTGCACGCCTTCGAGCACGCTGCCGCTGGCGGAACAGACGGCCATCGTCAACGTGCTGAAGTTGTTCCCGGCGCCGGATGGCGGCTCGGGCACGATCTCCACGCAAACCGCCAACCAGGTGGCGAGCGAGCACTACGGTCTCGGCCGCGTCGACTACAACATTTCGGATAAAGATTCGGTCTTCTTCCGCTCCGTCACCGATGCGGTGAACTTCACCGATCCGTTCGGCGGCGGTGGTTTTGCCGGCGCGGGCGGCGGCGTTCCGCTGTGGCCCGAAGGCGATACTTCGCTGTACCAGTTCACCACCGCCGAATGGCGCCGCATCGTGAATCCGACGCTGGTAAACGTGGTTCGCGCGCACTTCACGCGGACCGCGACCGAAGCGTCCACCACCGGCTCCGTTCCCGCGCTGCAAGCGTTCTTCCCCGGCGCGGGCCGTCAGGACGGCCAGGTGACCTTCGGCGGACAACTCGCCGGTCTCGGCGGCGCGACGCAGCTTCCCTTTAACGAAGTGCAGAACCGCTACACGGAAGGCGATGACATCACCTGGACCAAGGGTGCGCAGACGATCCGCGTCGGCGCGTCCGTCTCGCGGTTGCAGAGCAATACCTTCATGCCGTTCCGCCAGGGTTCCACCTGGTCTTTCGCGGGTCTGAGCGGCTTCCTGGCCGGCACTCCCACGGTTCTCTCGTGGACGCCTCTGACCATTCCCGCCGGTCTGCCCGGAGCCGGTCCGGCCTATGCGAATCGCGATCTTCGCGATATCGAGTTCACGCCGTATTTTCAGGACGATTGGAAGATTTCTTCGAAGCTGACCTTGAACTTCGGCGTTCGTTGGGAGTTCATCTCGAACCCCGTGGATCAGCACAACGATCTGTTCGCGATCACGAACTTCGCGACTTCCACCAACTTTTCCAACGTTCCCAACGTTTTCGTGAAGAATCCGACCTACAAGAATTTCGATCCGCGCATCGGTTTCGCCTTCGATCCCTTCAGCGATCACAAGACTTCGATTCGTGGCGGCGTCGGCATCTACCACGATCTGATTCTGCCCGCCATGTACATTCCCGCGTATTGGGATCAGCCGCCGTGGACCACCTTCCAGGCCGGACTCTCCGTCCCTGGCAGCACGCTGCCGGCGTTCCCGACGATCCCCACTGGCGGAAATCCGCTGGTGACGTCGAGTCCCGGTTTCGATTACAACAACCAGACCACGCCGTATGTGATCCAGTACAACCTCAGCATCCAGCGCGAGCTGATGCAGGGAACCGTCCTGACCGTGGGGTACGTGGGCTCCCGTGGGGTTCACGAACTCACCCAGGTGGAACAGAACCCGCTCGTGATCGGACCGACCGGGTCGACCGTCAACACCGCCAACGGCAACGGCGGATTCAATGCCGCCAACTCGGCCGTTTCGACGTTCGGACGAATCAACACCGCCCTGGGTTCGTTCCCGGATTTCATTCCGACCACGAACTCCCGTTACAACTCGCTACAGGCTTCCGTCAATCGCCGCCTCTCGCATAACGTGCAAGCCCAGGTGTCCTACACGTGGGGAAAATGCACGGATGACGGTTCGGCCATCGGCAGCTTCAACAACAACGTCAACGCCGCGTGGGGCAACCCTCGCAACCAGAGTTACGATCAGGGCCCTTGCAACTACGACATCACGCAGTCCCTGCGCGTAAACGGCCTGTGGACCTTGCCGTTCACCAAGAACCGGGCGGTGTCCGGCTGGCAGCTCAGTGGCATCGTGTCTTCCACCACGGGTCTGCCCTTCACGGTGTTCCAAGGCGTCGACACGATCGGTTACGGAACCGGCGTCGACAACCCGCGGCCGAATTTCATCGGAAGCGGCAACCCGGTCCTGGGAAATACCGGCGGCCTCTATTTCAATCCTGCGTCGTTCACGATGGCGCCGGTCGGAACGTTCGGTAATTCCGGGCGCGACAATCTGCGCGGTCCTGGATTTAACGACACCGACATGGCCGTCATCAAGGACACCAAAATCCGCGAGGGCATGAACCTGCAGTTCCGCGCGGAATTCTTCAATCTGTTCAACCACGCGAATTACGGTGTGCCGATCGCGGCCAACGGTACGGCCAACCTGTACACGGGCTTCACCACGGCGGCCACCGCCAACGGCCTGCCGACGGTCGCCATCGCGGGAAGCAATGCACGGCTGGCGGTCAGTCCGAACGCCGGCAAGATCCTGTACGATGTCGGCAATCCGCGCCAGATTCAATTAGCGCTGAAGCTGACGTTCTAACCGAACGCAGATAGCAGTTCACATCCGGATGGCCCGGGCTTCGGCCCAGGGTCATCCGGATTTTTTGTTTTTCCGCGACTCCCCGGCCTCCGCTTTCTACCGCCCCCTTTGACACCCACCGCATTTTGTGAAAAACTCGCTCCGATATGCTCAGCGACTGACTTGGCCCGGCTTCGTGGCCAACCGGACGTACGCTCGGGCAGGGGAGAGACTTTGGTGAGACCCTTAAAGATTGCGTTGTTATCGATGCTGGGGGCCGTGGCCGTTTGGGCGCAGGCCACCGCACAGATGCACGGAGTGGTTCAGGACATGAGCGGCGCCGCGATTCCCGGCGCCACGGTGAAAGCGACGCAAACCGACACGGGCATTTCGAGAACCGTGACCAGTGAGGCCGACGGCGGCTACGTTATTTCCAATCTTCCGCTGGGACCTTACCAGGTGGAAGCCAATAAAGAGGGCTTTGCGACCGTCGTGCAGATGGGCATCGTCCTGCAAGTCGGCAGCGACCCGGCGGTTCCCATCGCGCTGAAAGTCGGCGCGGTGTCCGAACGCGTGAGCGTCGAAGCGAACGCATCACAGGTGGAAACCAGCAGCGTCGGTGTGGGCTCCGTAATCGAAAACCAGCGCGTTCTCGATCTTCCCCTCAATGGACGCCAACCCACCGACTTGATTGCGCTGGGCGGCGCGGCGGTCACCAGCGGCGCCTCGCCGAGCTATGGGATGAGAACCGGCATCAAGATGTCCGTGGCAGGGGGCTTGCAGAACGGGATTCAGTACAACCTGGACGGCGCCCCGCACATCAATTTTTTCGACGGGACCAGCATGCCGCTGCCCTTCCCCGACGCTCTGCAGGAGTTCAAGATCGCCACCAGCACCCAGGAAGCGTCCAGTGGAGGGCACTCCGGCGCTTCCGTGAACGCCGTCATGAAATCGGGAACGAATGGCTTTCACGGCGATCTCTTCGAGTTTTTGCGCAACTACCAGGCCAACGGCCGCGACTTCTTCGCACTGGGGCCCGACGGCCTGAAGCGCAACCAGTTCGGCGGCGTGCTGGGCGGCCCCATCAAGAAAGACAAGTTGTTTTTCTTTATGGGCTATCAGGGAACATTTGTGCGCCAGACGCCCATCGCCAGCGCGACCGTCGTTCCCACGCCGGCCATGTTACAGGGCAACTTCACCGCATTCGAATCTCCGAGCTGCCCGGGCGGCGGCAAGACGCTGGCTGCGCCGTTCGGCCAGAACGGCTATGCCACCAATACGGTCAACCCGGCGCTGCTCAGCCCGGCGGCCCTGAAGATCTCGGCTCTGCTCCCCCAGCCGATCAACCAGTGCGGGCAATTTCTGACGGGCAATCCGCTGAGCGAAGACGACCATGAAGTCAGCACGCGCGTCGATTATCAGTTGAGCGACAAGCAGAGCCTGTTCGTGCACTATATGCTGGTCAAGCAGATCATCGCGGTGCCCTACACGCTCGCCCCGCAGAATGTGCTGACCGCGGGTGGGACGGGCGCCAACGATCAGTTCAACGCGATCAACATCGGCGATACCTATCTGCTGAGCGGCAACAAGGTGAACGCGTTTCGTCTGTATTTGAATCGCATCTCGGCGATCATCCCCGGCGCCAGCATGTTCGGTCCGGAAAACGTGGGCATCAACGCGTACACCTACCAGCCGAACTACCTGACCATTCCGGTCACCGGCGCATTCTCGCTGGGAAGCGGAAACTTCAGCGAGAATTCGTTCGCCTACACGACCGCCTTTGGAGCGAACGACGATTTCAACATCGTCCACGGCTCGCACCAGTTCGGCTTCGGCGGATTCATCACGCGATCCATCGAGTGGTCGGTGGCGCAGGCGTGGTCGGGCGGATCGTATTCGATCTCGGGAGCCACCACGGGGACCGGCTTAGGGGACTTTTTGCTGGGGGACGTCGCTCAGATCCGGCAAGCCAATCCCAATCCGCTGAATCTGAGCCAAAACTTCTTCGGCCTGTATGCCCAGGACACCTGGAAAATTACTCCCAAGATGACCCTGAACTACGGCGTCAACTACGCTCCCTTCGCGGGCATGAAGTTCCAGCAGGGCGATCTTTATAACTTCAATCTGGCGAATTACTCCGCGGGCGTCCACAGCACCGTGATCCCTTCGGCCGTGGCCGGATTCACTTTCCCGGGTGATTCCGGATTTCCCGGCAAGTCCGGCATCAACTCCCAGTGGGGACACTTCGATCCGCGCGTCGGCTTCGCCTGGGATCCGATCGGCGACGGCAAAACGGCCATCCGCATGGGCGCGGGCATCGCCCACGACTTCATCGAACAGGATCAGAACCTGAATACGTCGTCGTCGTTGCCGTTCCGCCTAACGGTCATTCAGAGCGGTGTCAACCTGGACAATCCGTATCCGCAGGGAGATCCCTTCCCGTACAACTTCAACCCGAAAAATCCCGTCTGGCCGGGCCTCTCCGTGGCTCCTTGCCTGGCGAGCACATGTCCGCCGAGTTTCCTTCCGATTCCGCCGAACATGCACGAAACCGAGCAGTATTCGTGGAACATGGGCATACAGCGCCAAATTTCACAGAACTGGTTCGGATCGGCCACCTACGTGGGAACTCATATCATCCACGTGGTGAATGCGGTGGAACTCAACCCGGCGATCTACATCCCTGGGAACTGCTCGGCCGGACAGTACGGCCTGACGGCGGCGGCGGTCGCGAAGAACCCGGCCTGCACGCAGGCGGCGAATGTGAACCAGCGCAGGATTCTGAATCTGGCGAATCCGACCGCGCTTCCGCTCGGAGACATCACGCAGTACGATGACGGAGGCACGCAGGGCTACAATGGTCTGCTGCTCAGCACCACCTACCGGTTGCGCAACGGGCTGAATATGAATGCGAACTATACGTGGTCTCATTGCATTGGGATCATGTCGACGCTCACTGTGCTCAATCCGGGCGCCAACTACATTCACTCGGGTTTCGGCGCCAACCTCCCCGGTTCCAATAACCGGAACGCGGACGTGGGCAACTGCATTACGGATCGCCGCCAAGTGGCGAACGTCACCATCGTCTATCAAACGCCGAAGTACTCCAACAAAATGGCACGCATCCTGGCGACCGGCTGGACGGCGGCGTCCACCATCCAGGCGCGCTCCGGACAGCCTCTTACGGTCGTCACGGGGACCAATCCCGATCCGGCCACCGGCTTCGGGGGAAATGCTCCGGGAACGCAGCGAGCCAATCAACTGTTGTCGAATGTCTATTCGGCCACCCAGGGCGCATCGTGCAGCGCCTCCGTCGCCTTCTGCGAGGACTGGCTGAACCCCGCGGCTTTCGGAGCGGTCCCCATCGGAACGTTCGGAAACATGGGCGTGAGCGACATCTTCGGGCCGGCCTTCTGGCAGTGGGATATGGCGATCTCCCGGCAGTTCCGCGTTACCGAGGGCTCCCACCTGGAAGTTCGCGTCGAGGCGTTCAACGTGACCAACAGCTTCCGGCCGGGCAATCCGAACCTCACCTTGAGCGCGCCCAGCACCTTCGGCCTGATCACTACCGATGCCACGCCGCCTGCGGGCGTCACCAACCCCAGCGGCGGTATCGTCGGCAGTTCCATCAACGCACCCGCGCGCGTCATGCAGTTCGCCATGAAGTACGTTTTTTAGCCAAGGTGGGGCAGGCCCCCGGCCTGCGGCGGTCTCTCAGACCGCCATCCGACGAACTTAAGGAGAGCTTCTGTGGGGCAGGCCCCACCTCATTAATGCTTGCGGAAATAATCCCAAGCGTCGCGTAGAATCGCGTTGAGATCACTGCGCTCCGGGCTCCACGCAAGGGTCCGGCGAAGCTTCGCGGCGTCGGCCACGAGCTCGGCCGGATCGCCGTCGCGCCGTGGAGCGATTTGATACGGGACTTTCATGCCCGTGATTTCCTCCACCGCGCGCAGCACCTCCATCACTGTGTGTCCATGGCCGGTACCCACATTGAAAGCGTCCGAAGCTCCTCCCGCCAGCAGATGATCGAGCGCGGCGACGTGCGCCGCCGCAAGATCGCTTACATGGATGTAATCGCGCGTGCAGGTGCCGTCGGGCGTCGGATAATCGTTGCCGAAAATCTGGATCGGCTGGCCCGTCACCGCGGCTTTCAGCAAGAGTGGAATCAGGTGCGTTTCGGGATCGTGACGCTCGCCAAGGCCCGCCTCGGGCTCGCCGCCGCAGGCGTTGAAGTAGCGCAGGGCGATGTATCGGAGGCCGCGATACCGGTCCAGGCTGCGCAGGATTTTCTCGACGATGGCCTTTGACTCGCCGTAGGGACTGACTGGATCGAAGCGGTGTTCTTCGGAAATCGGCACGCGCTCGGGATCGCCGTAAACGGCGGCCGTGGAGGAAAACACGAGCTTGTTCACGCCCGCGCGCGCCATCGCTTCGAGCAGCGCAAGCGTTCCGCCAATATTGTTCGAATAATAGAGCTCCGGCTCCCGCACGGATTCGCCGACGGCGATGTAAGCGGCAAAATGCACCACCGCGTCGACGCCCGCGAGAACTTTCGCGACGCCATCGGTGTCCTGCAGGCGCAGCGCGTGCAGCCGCTCAGGAGCTACGTTATCGCGATGGCCGCGCGAAAGATCGTCGATGACGACAACCTCGAATCCGCAGTGCAACAAATGGAATGTGGTGATGGAGCCGATGTATCCGGCGCCTCCGGTGACCAGGATCTTCGGCATCGTCTGATGTTCATTTTACAATCAAGGGGAATCGTGAAACTCACCCGGCGCCAATTCGCTTGCTCTCTGGGAGTGGCGCCGGCCGCACTCTCGTTATTCAATAGGGCGGTCGCAACGGCCTCCGCAAGCGTGAATATTCTCGAACAGCGAGTCTACGATCGCGCGGGCGTGGTTCCGCCGGATTCCGTGCTGCGGCAATGCGGCATCGGGCGCTTCGATCGCCACGAGGGAAAGCGACACGTCGAGTTTCAGATTCACTTCGATTCGCTCGCGGAGAGGACGCGCGCCTGGGACCGGTTTAACTCCGATCCGGAATGGTGCGCGCTCCGTCTCGGCAAAGAGGTCAGTGTCAGGAAGATTTCATTCTCGCCCGTCCCCTGACTCCCGGCCTTGCCGGTCCCACTTTCCCCGCGACCGGAATTTACCTGCCGCTCAATCACATCGCGTTCCCACACCGTGCGGTTTCTCGAAACTCCGGTGTAGTTTGCGGTCAAGAGCACCGGGTTCTGCCATCGGAAGCCGGGCCACGAAACGCGTACGAGTACTCGAGTCACCGTCGCGTTCAGCGTCCAACAGGGAGCGGCCGTAACGCCCCTGGCGCGATGAGCCGAGCGTGCGAGCGTTACAGCGAACCGAGCGTCACGATGCGTTACAGTGAACCCTCTCCGTTGCGGGCAAACAAACGGAACGCCTGCCGCGTACAACTGGCAGCCCGCCTCCGTGGCGGGTCAACAAACCGGAGGAAGCGCGCTTCCGAAATAAATGCAGCAAACAGAACCGCGAGAGGGATCGAGCGGGCCTAGAGTCGAAAACAGAACCGCGAGAGGGATCGAGCGGGCCGCGGAGCGCTCTCACTTAACTGGCCCCCGGGCCGTTTCTTCCCGCCCTCCGCCGGGCGTGGGAGACGTGTGTCCGCTCGCGGAAAAGCTGACGCGCCCGGCCACTCGTTCTTACCGGCTCGCTACCTGCGCCGGCGTCGAGAGACCTTGGGTGATCTCGATCTCCGTGCCCCAGGGATCGGTGACGTATACGATCCTCAGGCCGGAGGCGTTCGTGCTGTTGCGGATCGCAGCGTCGGTCTTGATGCCCGCAGCCGTGAGCTTGGCGACGAACGCGTCGATATTCTTCACTTCAAATCCCATGTGATCCACCGAGCGGCCCTTGGTCGGCGCCTGCATCTTGTCGGCCTTGGCGATCGAGATCTCCGCGCCCGGAACGGTCGCCGTATCGAACATTCCGCGCTTGCCGGGAACCGCGCCGAAATTCTGCACGTACCATTTCTGCGCTTCGAGCGGATCGGTGACGTACAGGTGCATGTGGTGCATCGCCATCGGAGTCGGGATGTTCTTGTTCTCGTAAATCTCGACGCGCACGCCGTCCGGACCGGTGAGGAAGCCCTGGCCGACGTTGGGATTGTTCACCGGTTCCCAGGTGAGCCCGGCGGCCTTCCACTTGGCGACGGTAGGCTCGAAATCGCGGACGTAGAAACCGAAGTGGTTGATGGTGGAACCGACGGTTCCGCCGGTCGGATCCTGCTTGCGGATCAGGACGTACATGCCCGGAAACTGGGCCATGGTGATCTTTTCGCGCTGCACGATCTTGCCGCCGACCTGCGTCCAGAATTTGACCTGTGCGTCGACGTCGCTGGCGTTGATGTGGACGTGTCCCATCGCGACACCGGCGGCGTTGGGGGCCGCAAGCTGGGCAAACGCCGGAGCTACGGCTAAGGCGGTAAGAGCAAGCAGAATTCGAGTCTTCATAGGACACTACTTTATCAGTCGGCGGAGGAATTGGCGAGGGGCACTTCTCCTAATTACGCACTCCCCGTCGATGGTCATCCCGGGCGCCTCCTCGCTGCAGCCCAGTTCCCCGAAGGTAATCCCTTCGGCTCTACTCATAAACCACGAGTCATCCCTAGCGATAGTCGAGGGACCTGCTGTTGGACTTCGCACGTTAGTCGGCGCGCGGGTGGGACGCACGTTCCGCGCGCGGCAGGGGCCCTTTTCGCAGGGGCGACAAAAAAGCAGAGCCCTCGACTATCGCTCGGGATGACCCGCGGGGTAAAAGCGGGCAGGAACGTCTCTTCCGTTCCCGGCCCGCACGGTGGGCGGATCGGCTTTGCCTACTACTTCGGTGCGAGGCCTTCGTTCAACTCAATGCGCGTGCCCCACGGATCGGTGACAAATGCGACTTTCAGAGTTTTCGAGTTCTGGCTGCCGCGCGGACCTTCGTCAATCTTGATTCCCTGGGCTTCCAGTTTCTTGCAGAAGGCGTCGAGGTTCTTCACCTCGAACCCGATGTGATCGATGGAGCGCCCTTTCGTTGCCGCGCGGCGCGTCTCGCTCGCTCCGAAAGAGAGGTTCACGCCCGGAAGATCGACCGTCTCGATCCAGTTACCCGGCCGTGCCACGCTGTCGCGCCGGCCGATCACGCCGCCGAAGGCCTTCGCGTACCACTGTTGCATCGCGGGGATGTCGGCTTTCGGCGGAAAGAAATGAATGTGATTCATCTGCACTGGATAGGGCAGATTGGGGTCGCCGAACACTTCGAGGCGAATATCATCAGGAGCCGTCACATAGCTTTGATTGGGATTGGTGCCGGTCTGCTCGACCTTCAAACCGTTCGCCTTCCATTTAGCGATGGAACCGGGCATATCCCTCACGACGAAACCGAAGTGATCGACGATGGAGCCGGCGGGAGGGCCGGCCGGATCGGCCTGGGTGAGGATGAGGAAGACACCCGGAAACTCGATCATGGAGATCTTTTCGTTGTGAACGACTTTGCCGCCCATGATGTCGACCCAAAAATGCGTCTGCGCGGCGACGTCCTTGACGTACAGGTGCATGTGTCCCATGGTGACGCCCTGGGCGTTGGGAGCAGCCAGTTGCGCGAGCGCGGGAATGGCGCAGAGAAGCATAATCGTCAGCAAAATGTGCAGCTTCATAGGTCCACACTTTATCATTTATGACTGTGCTCGGCTACCGCTATTGACTCAAAGGCTCGATGTGGGGCAGGCCCTCGGCCTGCGGCGGCGTCTCACGCCGCCCCGCGCTCGACCACATATAGTCCTCCGGGCTTGCGACCAACCCGGCAGTGACGGGGTTGCCCTCGATGTAACGCTCAATTCGCCGGAATTCATCGGCGCTGCGGACTAGGCGATCAAAGCTTTCGTCTTGCCAAAATGCTTGTCCCGTCCGCTCCAAGACCAAGTTGGCCCTCTTGGCAGTGGCTCCTTTGAGGGATCCGAGGAGTCGCGACGGTTCGATCAATGGAGTCATCAGTAGATGAACGTGGTTCGGCATGATGACCCACGCGTGCAATCGGTAGTGTCCGGCATCTGCTCCGTAGCGGATCGACGCGAGAACGATTTCAGCGATTTCGGAGATTCTGAGAAAAGTTGGCCCCGAGCGAGCTTGATCCAGCAAACAATCCACTGCCAGGAAAGCCTCACCAGAAGTCAGATTGGTGGATGGAAAAGGCCGGTTCGGGGGAAGGCTGTCGTGGAGACGAAAGGTAATGAAGAGGGGTCGGTCGATGACGTGGAGATGCGGGAGCCGACGGCGGTTCATACGTATTAAGTGCCACTGGCTGAGGAAATTCTCTGGCGGCCTGAGAGGCCGCCGCAGGCCGGGGGCCTGCCCCACACCGAGGCCTGCCCCATCCAAAAAGGAAAGTGGAAGAATAGAAAAATGTGGATGCTTCTGCTGTGGCTCGCGGTTGCGCCGTTCTGGCAGGAGAAGCCCGTCGCCGAGTGGAACGACATCCAACTCGCGCAGTTTCTCAACGATTCCCCGTGGGCGCACGCGGCCACCGGAACCGGCAAGGTGCAAGGACCGCCGGTGCAGACGTATTTGGCGAGCGGCCATCTGGTGGAGCAAGCGTTAACGGAACGTAATCGCCGCGCGGCGCTGCGACGCAAGCAGGCAGCCGAAGACACGCTCGCCGAGGAGTATCGGGCGTGGTTCGAGGATAACCGCGCATCGCAAGTGATTCTGGCGATCCGCGCCGGCAACTTGCTGGGCTTTTCCGAGGAGGCCGAGATCCGCCACATGCAAGAGACTTCGGCGATGCGCTCGGGAAAAGTGAAGGTCAAGATGTCCGGCTATTTTCCGCCGACCGACAACGACCCCTATGTGCGGATGGCATTCCCGCGGGAGATCGTCGCGCCAGGCGAAAAATTTCTGGATTTCGATTTGTACCTGCCGGGAATCGCGGGACCATTTCGAGCGGTGGAGTTCGCGGTACAGGATCTGATCGTGGATGGCAAGCCGGACTACTAAACGTGCCAGGGGCCAGGGGCCAGGGGCCAGGGGCCAAGGGGCCAGGGGCCAGGGGCCAGGGGCCAGGGGCCAGGAAGCAAAATAAGCCCCGCGCCACGATCGTCAAACGTTGATATAGTAGACTGCCATGAGGATTTCAATACTGCTCGCACTCGCTGGTTTGGCCGTAATTCCAGTAACGGCCCAGCTCGCCACTCCTAACGCCACCGGCGTGGCTATGGGCCACATCCATCTCTACGTGAAGGATATCGCCGCCGAACAGCAATTTTTCGAAGCGCTGGGCGGCAAGCCGGTCAACAACGAAAAGCTCCAGATGGTGCAGTTCCCCGGCGTGTTTATCGTTTTCCGCAAGGCCGACAACGAAGGCGGAACGGTGGGCAGCACGGTCAACCACTTCGGCTTCTTTATGAAGAGCGTCCCGGACACGGTGGCCAAGATGAAGGCCGCGGGTTATAAGGTCGAACAGACTAACAATCCGGGACAGGCGTTCGTCACAGGGCCGCAAGACATCCGCGTGGAATTGTATGAAGACGCGGCGATGGCGGGGCCGGTGCGCATGCATCACGTACACTTGTTCGTGCCCGACCCCAAGGAAGCGCAGGCGTGGTACGACAAGAATTTCGGAGCGACGGCGGGCAAGCGCCTGCAGTTCGATACGTCCAACATCCCGGGCACGGAGATCACTCTGGCCAAGGCGGACACGCCGCAAGCCCCGACCAAGGGCCGCGTGCTGGATCACATCGGCTTCGAAGTGAAGAACATCGAAGACACGGTGAAGAGGCTGGACGCGGCGGGAATCAAGATCGACGGAGGGGCCATCCGGACGAGCCCGAACGCGTCGAAGCTGCACATCGCGTTCCTCACCGATCCGTGGGGAACGTATATCGAGCTGACGCAGGGCCTCACGCCGTAGTCGCGACGATCTGTGATCCCTATAGATGATCTGAAGAGGCTGAATCGAATCATGCGGACGAAAACTTTACTGGCTTTTGCCAGCCTGGCGCTAGCGGCACTTCTCGCGGCGCCGGCGATGGCGCAACTGGCTCCTCCCAACGGCAATCGGGGCGTGTCGATGGGTCATCTGCACCTGACTGTGAAAGACGTGAACGCGCAAAAGAAGTTCTGGACGGATTTCGGCGGCAGGCCGGTGAAGAACGGCATGCTCGACCTGATCGAGTTTCCGGGCGTCTACGTCATGCTGCGGCAGGGCGATCCGATGGGCGGCACGGTGGGCTCGGTCGTGAACCATGTCGGTTTCCTGGCGAAGGATTCCGAGGCCATGGCCGCCAAGTGGCAGGCGGCCGGCATCAAACTCGAAAAGGGGAACAACGCCGGCCAGTATTACATCACGACGCCCGAAGGCGTGCGCATCGAGATCAACGAAGATAAAACGATCGCGACGCCGCTGAAGTTCCATCACATCCACTTCGCGTTCACCGAGGATCAGATCCCCGAAGTGGAAGCGTGGTACGCGCGAATTTTCGACGCCGTTCCGGGCACGCGCGGGCGGTTCAAGGCGGGCGACATCGCCGGGGCGAATCTAACCTACGGCATCGCCAAGGAAAAGCAGGCGGGCACGAAGGGGCGCGCGCTGGATCACATCGGCTTCGAGGTTCCGAACCTGGACTTCACATATCAGAAACTGACGCTGCAAGGCCTGAAGTTCGACGCCGAGCCGCGCTCCGTGAATGACGGCAAGACCAAGATCGCGTTCCTCACCGATAAGTGGGGAACGTACATCGAGCTGACCCAGGGGCTCGCGCCGAAATAATCGCAAAACGTTTCAGTCGTCGGGCGCAACGACGAAAGTGTTTTACGCCCGCCGAGGTGTCGAGACGAGTCTCGACACGGCACGCAAGAGTGCGTGCGCCACGTCATCGACAGCGCGCAAGAAATGCTGGTCAGAGGCTCGCAAGCAGTTCGTAATCGATGTTGCCGCCGGAGAGCACGACGCCGACGCGCCCGAGGCCCGGCGGTAGTTTCTTGAAGAGCACGGCGGCGGCGGAAACGGCGCCGCTCGGCTCCACGAGGATCTTCATGCGCGTCAGCAGGAATTTGAACGTCGCGCGAATTTCATCTTCGGTCACCAGGACGACGCTTTCGAGATTCTTTTGCAGGATCGGAAACGTGAGCTCGCCGGGAATCTGCGCGCGCAAGCCGTCGGCGATGGTGGACGGAGGGGGAATGTGGACGCGCTTGCCGGCGGCGAGCGAAAGATAAGTGTCGTTGGCATCGGCGGGCTCGACGCCGAAGAGGCGGATCGAGGGTTGCATGGCCTTGGCGGCGATCGAGCAGCCGGACATCAATCCTCCGCCGCCCACGCAGACGGCCAAGGCATCCAGTTTGGGAGCTTCTTCTAGAAGCTCCATCGCGGCGGTTCCCTGCCCGGCGAGAATCCAGGGGTGATCGTAAGGAGGCACGAGCGTTGCGCCGGTTTCCTCGGCCAGCTTCTTGCCGAAGGCGACGCGATCGTCCTTCAGGCGATCGTAAATCACGACGCGTGCGCCGTAACCTTTGGTGGCCTCGAGCTTCGAGCGAGGGGCGTCGTGCGGCATGGCGATCGTGGCCTGCATGCCGACCGAGCGGGCCGCGATTGCAACGGCTTGGGCGTGGTTGCCCGAGGAGAAGGCCACGACGCCGCGCGCGCGATCCTCCTCCGGCATCGAATAAATGAAGTTGGCCGCACCGCGGATTTTAAACGCGCCGCCGGTCTGGAAATTCTCGCACTTGAAATACGTCTCGACGCCGGCCTGGGCGTCGAAGCTGCGGGACGTCATCACCGGCGTGCGGCGGGCGATGGAGATGATGCGCCGGGAGGCGGCCTGGATATCGGCAAAGGTGGGTTCGTTGGAGAGCATGGCGGTTGGCAACAAGTTTCAGAATAACGTGGCACACTGGAAGCGTGCCTGAGCGATGTACATGCGGAGCGGTGCTGCCCGAAGACGCGCGATTCTGTCATAAGTGCGGCAAACCGCAGAGGGACGAACCACTCATCGAGCAGGAAGTCGTAGAGACGCCGCCCCCGCCGCCTCCCCCGCTGCCCGTCATCGCGCCGCCGCGGATCGGATTCCGCAACGGCCTGGCGGTGCGGATTGCGCTGGTGGCCGGCATGCTGGCGTTCCTTTGTTCCGTGATCGCCGGACAGCTCGCGCTGCCGCAAGAGTTCGTGTTCCTGTGGCTCGCGGCAAGCGGATTCTTCGCGGTGTATTTGTACCGGCGGCGCACGGGACAAAGGCTGTCGGTCGCGAGCGGCGCGCACCTGGGCTGGATTTGCGGCCTGTTCGGATTCATCGTAGTGACGCTGGCGCTCGCGGCGACGGCGTTCATGCTCTCCGATCCGACGCTGGTTTCCGCGATGCGCGATCAGCTTCATACGCATGGCTTGTCGGAGGCAAACGCGGATCAGATGATCAGCGTATTTCGTTCGCCCTCGGGAATTCTGGCCGCGCTCGCGGTTTCCTTCGTGTTGTTTTCGGCACTGCCGGCATTCGGCGGAGCGATCGGCGCGAAGCTACTGGATAGGGACTAAGAGCCAGGGGCCAGGGGCCAGGGGCCAGGGGCCAGGGGCCAGGAAGAAAAGCTATCACGATTTTTCGCGGCGACTGGAAAATCCTTTCACCATCGCAACCCCGGCGAAGATCACGAGCATAGCGATGATTTCCCGCCAGCCGAACTGTTCCTGGTAGAAGAGCCATCCGAGGAACACGGCGACGATCGGATTGATATACGTATAGACCGAAACGATGGCCACCGGGAGGCGGTCCATCGCAAAAATATAGGCGCTGTAACCAACCACGCCGCCGAAGATGGCGAGATACGCCACCGCCGCGATCGCGCCGGGAGTCCAGCGCGAGGCTTGGCCGTCAAAGGCTGAGATCAGCAGGAAAACGAGGCCCGTGGCAAGTTGCTGAATGCCTCCGTTCACGAACGGATGGGCGCGCGTCACGAGTTTACGCTGGCCGATGGAGCCGATGGCCCACATCACCACGCCGAACTGCAGCACAAGGAAAGCATTGCGCATGTCGCGGCGGCCGAGCAGCGCTTCGTGCGCGATCCCGGGAGCAACCAGATAGGCGACGCCAATCAATCCGACGAGCATGCCCGCAATGGAGCGCTTGTCCAGCCCCTGGCGGCTACTGTGTGAATCGGGCGTAAGCCCCCGGTTGGCGATCGCTTCGACGCCCACCAGCCAGAACGGCTGAGTGGTGACGAACAGAGAGGCCAGACCGCTGGGGACCCACTGTTCGGCGAACGCGAGGCTCCCCGTGCCCAGTCCGATCGTGATGACGCCATAGAGCGCGGTGCGGGGCATTTCGCGAGCATCGGGGAACGTGGCGCCCTTCACCAGCGCGCCGATCACGAGCAGCAATCCCGAGGCGAGATAACGCGCGGCCATCAGCGTGGAAGGCGAGATCGATTGCACGCCGATGCGGATGCCCAGGTACGTGGTTCCCCAGAAAAAACACACGCAGCCGAGAGCCACGTAGGCGCCGAAGTGCGGATGTTTGGAGATCGATGCCGGCAAGGTTACCATGTTAGCTTGATCCTCACTCTGACCATCAATCCGGCCATCGATCGCACGATCACCGCCGACAAACTGGTGTTCGAAGACCGCGGCTACATTCTCGACACGACGGAGGTGGCGGGCGGGCGAGGCATTAACGCGTCTCAGGTGATTCATTCCTTCGGCGGCAAGACGGTCGCCGTGCTGACGTCGGGCGGGGCGACGGGCCATCGCATCGAGAAGCTGCTCGGGAAACTCGGGTTTCCGTTCGAGGCGGTTCCGGTACACGAGGAAAGCCGCACGAATCTTACGATTTCGGACCGGCACGGCCTCACCATCAAGCTGAACGAAGTGGGCGCGCCGCTGCGCGTCGAGGAACTCGCGGAGATCCGCAAGCGCGTGGAAGCGAAACTCCCGAAGGCCGCCTGGCTCATGATTTGCGGAAGCATTCAGCCCGGGGTGCCTCCTCATTTTTACTGCGAGATCATCGAGATGGCGAAGGCCCGCGGCGTGAAAACTCTGCTGGATACCGACGGCGAAGCGCTGCATCACGCGCTCGAATCGCAGCCCACCGTGATCACCCCGAATCAGCACGAGGCGGAGCGCCTGCTGGGGCGCGCGCTCATCACGCGCAATCAGTGCCTGGAGGCGGTCGACGCGATGCACGCGATGGGGCCGGAGAATGTGATCCTTTCTTTGGGATCGCGAGGCGCGGTGGGCGCGTGCGCGGAAGGAGTTTTTGAAGTTCTCCCGCCGCGCGTGGACGTACTTTGTCCGATCGGTTCGGGCGATGCGCTGGGGGCGGCGTTCGTGTGGAGCATGGAGAAGAAGAAATCCTTCGCCGAGTCGCTCCGTTGGGGCGTCGCGGCAGGTACCGCGTCGGCGAAACTGCCCGGCCTGAATTTCGCGCCGTTCGATCAGACGCGCGCGATTTTCAAGCAAGTGGAAGTGAGGCCTCCGCGGCCCGCAGCGGCGGTCACCAGCTAGGCGCTCGTCACGGATTTGACACGCGAGGGTGGCATCATGAGGTGACTTGCCACGCCCATCCGCCGGCCTATTTCAAATACGCCCGCAAGGCGTGGATGAGATCGTCGGCCGCCCGCATTTGCTCGCCGGTCGGTTTGGTCTTCGGATCGAGAACGTGAAAGCGAAGATGACCTTCGATCACCTCCGCCATGAGCGCGTCCATCGCGCCGCGGCAGGCGGAAATATTGTGCAGCACCTCGGAGCACTCGGCCTCCTGGTCGAGAGCGCGCTCGACGGCCTCCACCTGGCCGCGAATGCGCCGGACACGATGCAGCAGCTTCTTCTTCTCATCTATCGTATGCGCCATAGAAATTATGGGGGAAGGTCTTTACAAGCATACCCCACCGGGTATATCCTGATCGAGGGTTGGCGCTCCGCCGCCCCTACCATTCCAGAAGAAAGGAGGCCCTTTTGATGTCTGACGGCAGTAGTAGCCGGCAACGGCGAGAAGTCGCGCGCGGTAGCGAATCAGTGGAGCCTCCGTCTTCCCCCGGCCTTCTCCGGCCGTGGCCTCGCCAAGCGTAACACGTTTGTAAGAGATGGAAGACTTGTGCGATCCTCCTCCGGACTCGTGCTCCGTTGAATCGACGCCACGGTGCGGCTGGTCGGAGGTTCCAAGGGAGCGGAGACAAGACACCAAACCAGGGCTAACGCGCAGCGGCGCGAAAGGAGAAAAACGATGAACTGGATCGAGTTCGGAATTCGAATGCTGGTAGCCCTGGCCCTGGGCGGAATCATTGGCCTGGAGCGGCAGTGGCGGCAGCGCATGACGGGCCTGAGAACCAACGGGCTGGTGGCCGTCGGCTCCGCGATGTTCGTCATGATGGGCGGGCTGATCGCGGGCGAGGGCAGCCAGGGCAGAGTCGCCGCATACGTCGTTTCCGGTATCGGATTCATCGGCGGCGGCGTGATCCTGAAGGATGGTTTCAACATACGCGGGCTGAACACCGCGGCCACGCTGTGGTGCACCGCGGCCGTGGGGGCTTTGGCCGGACTTGGATATCTAAGCTTCGCCGCCATGGGAGCCGTTGGCGTACTGGGCGCGAACGTGATCCTACGCCCGCTCGCGCACCTTGTCAACCGGACGCCTGCGCAAAGCGAAGAGCATGAGATCCTCTACCGTCTGCGTTGCACGTGCAAAACGGCGGACGAGACCAGCATCCGGACGATGCTGATCCAGAGCGTGGGACGCACGCCTCTGTCGCTTGTCGCGCTGCACAGTCTCGACGACGAACTGCTCGTTCGCGTACACGTAAAGGCCTATCTGAAGGCGATCGGCCCGAAAGAGGAAGCCTTGGAACAGATCGTCACCAGGCTCTCGCTCGAAGCGGGCGTCACCGCGATCTCATGGGAAGTGGTGGCCGCCGTAGACGCGGAAGACGCCACCATCACCGCAAGCGAAGAACTGGTGGATACGCCATGAAGCGTCTCCTTGGCGCTCGCTGCGCGAAAACAATTTTGGGATTCGCGTTCGTCGTCGCGAGCGCTGTGCCGGCCTTGCGGGCACAGGGGCAGCCGGCTCCGGATGCATCGGCAACACCCGCGGCATTGAAGGACGCTGGGCAGGACCCGTCGGCACCGATTCCTGACACGACGCGGAGCACCCCGACCGAATGGTGGAACCTTTTCTATCAGGCGACGTCCATCGGCGATTATCACGGAGCATTTCCCGCGCAGTATAGCGGATCGCTCAGCCTGCATAACACGCCGGAGCGGGACGTCTCGCTGACGACGACGCTTTTTCTGGGGCTTCGTCTCGCCGAAAACACCCAGCTGTATTTCGACCCCGAAATCGCCGGCGGAAGAGGATTCAGCGGGGTGAATGGGCTGGCCAATTCGCCGAACGGGGAGCTGCCGCGCGTGGCCACGGCCACTCCCAAGCCCTATCTCGCACGTTTGTATATCCTGCAGGACTTCGCCATCGGGAAGGAGCGCGAGGTCATCATGAGCGACGCCAACCAGCTGGCGGGATCGCGCCCCATGACGCGGTACACGATCATCATCGGACGCTTCACCGTGACCGATTTCTTCGACAACAACAACTACTCGCACGATCCACGCACGCAGTTCATGGGCTGGGCCGTGATGTACAACGGCACATGGGATTATCCGGCCGACACGCGCGGCTACACGTGGGGATGGGTTCACGAGTTTCACACCAGGAACTGGTCGGTGCGCTACGCGAGCGCGGCGATGCCGAAGGTCGCCAACGGATTGCGCTTCGACCGCCGGCTGTTGGAGGATCGCGGAGATGTAGTGGAAGGCGAACGGGACTTTTCCCCAGGCGGCCATGCCGGGGCGATTCGACTGCTGGGTTACGCGAACCACGCGGATGCCGGCAGCTATGCCGAAGCGTTAGCGCTAGCCTCGCGCACCGGTACGCGTCCCGACGTCACCGCTACGCGCGAACCCGGGCGGCTGAAGTACGGCGTGGGCATCAGCATGGATCAGGAAATCACCAAAGATGCCGGTGTGTTTGCGCGGCTGGGCTGGAACGACGGCAAGACGGAGAGTTTCGCGTTCACCGCGATGGATCGCCTGGCGACGGGCGGCGTTTCGTTCAAGGGAAGTCGCTGGCATCGGCCCGAGGATAACGTCGCGACGGAGCTGACAGTGGGCGGCATTTCCGGAGTGCACGTGTCGTATCTGGCGCACGGCGGCTACGATTTTCTGATTGGCGATGGCGCGCTGAACTACGCTCCGGAATACGTCTGGGAAAGTTACTATAACGCGCGTCTGTTTCACGGATTCTTCGCGTCGCTGGACGCCCAGCATGTGAACAATCCGGCGTATAACCAGGATCGCGGGCCGGTTTGGATTTACAGTCTGCGGCTACACGTGGAGCTCAGCAAGGACGATTTCGTGCGCAAACACTAACAACCAGGGGCCAGGGGCCGGGAAAAGGCTACCCCTGATTCACGAACCCTTGCGGCGGCGCTTGAAGAAAACCTCTGAACCTTTACCCGATTTCCGGGACGTTGCGTTCACCAGGACGAACACGGCCCCCAGCGTGACCAGCGTCGCGATGGAGCCGATGACCAGATAGTCGGAATCCTTGCGAGATCCGGGCATCAGCTTCAGGAGAATCGCGGTCACGACGACAAAGATAGCCAGGGCGGCAAGGCCGAGAATGCGCGTTTGTTGCATCAGTCGTATTTTTCGTAGCGGATCTGCTTGCGGTCGAAACCTGTATCTTTCAGGATACGACGGACGTCGTCGACCATCGGCTGCAACCCGCACAGCAGGACATCCAGATCGCGACGCCCGCCGAGCGCTTCTTCCAGATGCGCCTGCACGCGCCCGCGCCGCCCGGTCCATTCCGGGCCCGGCTGCGTCAGCGTCGGCCAAAAACGGAAGTGCGCGTGACGCCGGGCCATTTCCTCGAATTCCGCGCAATAGAGGAGATGCGATTCATAGCGCACGCCGAACAACAGCGTGAATGCGGGCGAGTCGGCCGATAGATAAGTTTTCAACATCGAACGGAAGGGCGCGATGCCGGTGCCCGTGGCGATCAATAACGCGTCCCGCCGTGATGCCGGAAGAGTGAAGGTCCCCAGCGGCGGAGGCATTTGGATCACCGCGCCGGGCGCCAGGCCGAACAAGTGCGGCGTGAACGCGCCATCTTCGACGATGTTCAAACACAATTCGAAACGATTACTATCGGACGGCGCCGAGGCAATCGAGTAGGCGCGGGTGATGACTTTGCCGTTGACCGCGTCGGAGAACGAAACGAATTGCCCCGGCGTGAATTCGAGCTTCGCGATCCCGACGGCTTCGAAGACAAAGTTTCGCACGCCGGGTGCAAGTTCGGTCCATTCGATCAGTCTTGCCTGCATCACGCGTTTTCGAAAGTTCCCATCCTAATCGGCCACATCGGCCGCGCGGTCGGCGAGCGCCTCGAGCAGCGCCGGATGCCCATCGAGCGGCGGCGTGACCTGGATCCGGACGCCCGGATGCGCGGCGCGCGCCTGCTCGACCAACTTGGGAAGATCGCGCTGCAGGTGCGTGCCGAGCGTCAGGAAATAGGGGATGACGACAATGTTGCCGATGCCGCGCCCGGCGAGCAGGGCGACGGCGCCGGCGAGATCCGGCCGGCCGCCTTCGAGAAATCCGACTTCCACGGCGGGGTGCCCTTCGCGGCGCGCGAATTCCGCGGCGACCACGCGCACCGCATCGTTGGCGGAAGCGACGCTCGATCCGTGCGCGAACACGACATAGCCGGTCTCGGACGTGTCTTTCATGAAATCACATTCATAGAATCAGGCTCGGCTGCTTCTCGGATACCTCGGCGGGAAGCTCCGGCAAATACGCACGCAGAAAGTCGAGGAACGCGCGCCCGCGGCGGCGGCCGTTGTTGTGCTGGAGTTCGAGCCGCTCCAGGAATACGAGCACGCCGAGCACGTCGGCATCGCGCAAAACGGGCATTCCGGCCTCGGCCTGCAGGCCCTTGCGCAAATTCTCCACGGCGGCTTTCAAACGATCGAGGATGTTGGCGGCGTAAGGATTCGTGGGCTGCGTTTCATAGATGAGCCCGCTTTCGAGCGTTCGATAGGTGCGAATCAGGGAGGAGATGGCGTCGCGCGCATCGAAATCGACTGCCCGGGCTTCTTCCATGGCGCGACGGAGAGCAAGCGCCAGGGCGAACACCATGGGCTCATGCTCGTGGATGAATTGTTCCGTCAAACGGATGTCGCGATTGGGGAGGTCGGCCTCGTTCACCAGCGGACCGGTCTCGCGGAGACGGGCCTCGCGCAGATGCAGACAATCGGAGGGGCAATCGATCGTGATTTCGCGCTGCTCGCCACAGCACTGCGGACAGATTTCGCCGCCGACGCCGGGACAGTGCCGGCGCGCGCGCCTCTTTTCGCACAGTCTGCAGGGGATGTTCACGAGTGTGGCGTCTCGAAAAAAGAGGCAGCCGCCCGCCCCTTTTCATTCCTATCGTAGCATCGGGTCATCGTAGGGTCATCGTATGATGGGGCCGTAGTATATCGACCGCGTATATCCACCGCGGACATCGTACCGCTGGAGCAGGACGTCGTATGATCGGAGCATGAGGCGGACCGATTTGTACGTGAAGGTGGAGCTATCTTACGACGACGAGGAGAAAGTGGAACGCCTGGCTACCGAAATCTGCCGCCTGATCCGCAAGGTTTATGGCGTCCGCAATGCCGAGGTAACCAGTATGATCGAGCGCGACAAATAACAGCCCCCAAAAACGGGATGGAACGCGCGGGTTGAACAATGCGAACGCCGCTTTAGTACGATTGGAATATTGATGCTCTATGATCCTACCGGAGGCCCCTTCATGAAACCACAATTCTTCGCCATTTTCGCTCTCACCGCGACGCTCGCGTGCGCTGCTTCGGACGCCCCAAAGCGTCTGGAGACCGCTGCCAGCACGCTGAAAGAAGTGATGGGCACGCCCGATAAGGCCATCCCCGAGGAGCTGCTGAATAAGGCGTACTGTATCGTGATCGTGCCGGATCTGAAGAAAGGCGCCTTCATTTTCGGCGGGAAGTACGGCAAGGGATTCGTCACCTGCCGCAAGAAGGCCGGCATCGGCTGGTCGGCTCCGGGGTCGGTGCGCATCGAAGGCGGAAGCGTCGGTTTTCAAATCGGCGGGACGGAAATGGATTTATTCATGCTGATCATGAACGATCGCGGAATGAATCGCTTGCTTTCGACCAAGTTCACGCTGGGCGGCGACGCCGTCGTGGCCGCCGGTCCGGTGGGCCGCGCCACGCAGGCGGAGACGGACGCCGCGATGACCGCCGAAATCCTGACGTGGTCGCGGGCGCGCGGCATCTTCGCCGGCATTTCCCTGAACGGGGCGACCTTGCGGGAAGACGAGGACTGGAACATGGAATTGTACGGCAAGCCCATTAAGAATCGCGAAATCCTGGAAGGCGCCGTGGCCCCGCCGAAGGCCGCCGACGCACTGCTCGGCGAACTGAATCGCTACTCCAGCCGCAAGTAGTCGAGCGCCTCATGGACGACGAGCGTTTTTTTGCGATCGCCACGGAGGTCGTGAACGGCCTCGAAGGGGAACTGCGCCGCGCCCGTCCCGAAGAACGCGGCAAGTGGCAAGCGCTCGAAATCGCTTGCGGCTCGGGACGGCTGATGCGCGCCATGAGCCGTCATTTTAGAGAACTGCACGGCGCGGAGGCATCTCCCGATGCGGTGGGCCGCGCGCAAGAACATTTGCGCGATCTGCCGCATACGCGCGTCGTTCAGGCCGACCCCGAGCATTTGACTCCGATCGAGCCGCATTCCTACGACTTCGTCTACACCCTGGACCCGAGCGCCGCCACGCTGCGTCAAATCCGCCGCGTATTGAAGGCCGGCGGTTACTGCTGGATTCGTTTTGACGCGATGAGCTATGAATCGCCCGTGCATACGCGCGTCGATCTGCTGGAGTTCGCGCAGAGCGAGGATTTTCAGGTGCTCGCGCTGGAGAACATCGGCGGACAGGGGCTGTGGACCGCGTGGCGCAAGCAACCGCGGGGATGGTATACGTCACTGCAGGAACAGACGGATAAGTCCTCCGCGTCACCCGCCGCGGGGCCGGGCGCATTTCCGGTCGTCATCCGGCGCATCACGAACGCCAGCAGCTCCGAACCACTGGCGCCGTGCCGCGGCCGCTTCGCGTCCATAGCCATCTACGCCGAGGGTCTTCCGGCAGATGCCGGCCTGCATCATTTGCGCGTCACCGTGGGCAGTTCCTTCGGGACCGTAACTTACATCGGGCCGCAGGATCATTCCGGATACCGGCAAATTCGCGCCGATCTTCCGGAGCTGGAAGCCACCGGCCTGCTGCCGGTGCAACTGCATTGGCTGGATGCGCCCATCTCCGCGCCGGTGGCATTTCGCGTCATTCCGCCCGGACCCTCCGTGCCGCGCCTGGTGTCGCTTTCGACGCGTGTCACGGCCCATGGGCTGAAGCTGACGGCCGAAGAAATCGGACGTCCGGACGAAATGCAGATCCTGATCGGGGGACTGCCCGTGCAGGACCTGAACTACTTCTGCACGGACCGGCGGGCGCGGCGGTTTGAAGTCGCTTTCGAGATTCCGGCGGGAATCGCGTCCGGCAAACATGCGCTCGAACTGCGCATCGGGCGCCGCAGAGTTCCCGCGGTGGAGATCGAAGTGGTTCCCTGACCGGCGCGGAATTTCGCCGCTTCGCTAGTTGCCAAACGTGATATCGGACTCCGCTCCGAACTTGCGATAGTTCCGAAACTCGATGCGATTGCGAAGGCAGCGGCTGGAACCCTGTTCGCAGGAAAGCACCTCGGCGTTCACCGGCATCAGGAACTGCTGGGGCGTCGAGAGGCGCACGAAATCGTAGTCGGTCGCGGTCTCCGTTTTATCGAACGGGAACAGAAGCGGCATGTTGCGCGATTCCATTTCGATGCGCAGCACGCGCGAGGTTTCGCGATCGATCCACACCGTGCCGCGATACGCAGGATAGTACAACTGCGCGGCCGAGATGATGCGCCAGTGAGAATTCTCACGCTTCACTTCATAGGTGTAGGTGTAGGCGGAGCGGCCCCGTATGGTGTCCTGGCCGCTTTTGCGGAACGCGGCGTCCGTCTCCGGCGAGAATAGATCTTCGAGGATGGACGCGAATTCGCCGCTGGAACTCGCGCCCCCGATCGCGTCCATGCCGGTGTTGACCGCCTTGTTGCCCACCTTGATGTTCGTGTAGCTCTCGTGGCCATCCTGATACGCCACGTCGGCCGTGACGATATCCAGCGCCTGCCAGCCCTGCTTGGGATGCTCCGTTTCGTAGCGGGTGGTGACCTGGCGGCAAAAGAAATCCGGGAGCGTGCCCGCGTACTCCCGCGCGGCGTCTTTCGCTTTCGCGATGACGGTATCCTCCTGGAACCTGATCGTACCGTCCGGCGCATTCGCACCGCGGGCGCCGCCGTTCCGCGAAGGGCTCGCGGAAGGAGAGCCGGCGGAGGCCGCCGACGCGGTCGTCACGGGCGAGGACGTCTGCGATGCGTCGTCGGACTCGACGGGAACGGCGCGGGGCCGGGAGATCGGCCGGCCTCGCCGCAACTGAGGCTTACCGGGATCGTCGGCATCGGGAACGGGATCATTCGGACGGATTGTCGTGGTGGGCCGGCTGTCGGCGACTTCTTCCGGAGCCGGCTGGGAAGCGGCGTTGGTTTGTGCGGCGGCGGCCGATGGAGTGGATGATGCAGGCGGGGCGGGCGGATTCGCAGTCGCGCTTTCGGATTTAGCGGGATCGGATGTCCGGCGCAGAACGGGACGATCATCATCGTCGCGTCCACTTTGGCGGGCCGCGCCAGACGCCGATGAAGCGGGCCTGGATGTAAGTGTCGGAAGATCCCAGGTCCGCGCAGCCGCGAGGCGATCCGCGGCCGTGCCGGCGAGATTAAATGTTACGGCGGTGGCCGTGAAGTAGCCGTCGTCGTCGGCAGAGGCGTCGATCGTCAGATGATCGGCAATCGCCAGATCTTTCAGATCGACAGTCTTGCCGTCCTTTTCCACCTTGGTGCGATCGGTGGTCTGGTAGGTGATGATGCGGTGATCGTCGGCTTCCAGAACAAATTGCGAGCCGGAAACCAGCCGTAGCATGCCCGTGGTGGTGACGGTCGGCGGGGCTTCCTTGCGCTTGGATCGGGACGAATCGCTGGTTCTCCCGCTGCCGCGTCCGCCGCCTCCGTTACCTCCCGGATAGCGGCCGCCCCCCGGGTACGGGCTTCCGCCCGGATACGGAATTTGACCAGGGTAGCCAATCTGAGCTTCGAGGCTCGTGACCGCAAGAAGGACCAGAAGGAATCCGCGCAAAGGCATATGTTTTCGACGCAAAAGCGCGATTTAAGTATACAGCCGACTCGGGCGACTGGAGTGCGCGGGACGGGTTGTGTACAGAGGGGGCGGGGCTCGCTTACCATGGAGATTCCATGGCTCAGCGGAAGTCGAATTCCTCGAAGACAAGCACGCAAGAATCCACGGGCGCCAACTCGAAGACCGCGCCCGCGGCCAGCAGCAAGGCCACGACTAGAAAGGCCTCCCCGGCTCAAAAAGCGCCTGCGGCCAGCAAAAAGAAATTGCCCGCCGGGAAGCCCGTCCGGGCCAAGGCCGAGGGTATCGGCTACCGCCAGGCGGGCGTGAATATCGACGAAGCCGACCGCGCGGTATCTTCCATTCGAGCGATGGCGCAATCGACGTTTTCCCGGGCCGTGCTGACCGATATCGGCAGCTTCGGCGGCGGCTATCGCCTGCGGGGATATCGCGATCCGGTGCTGATTTCCTCGGCCGATGGCGTCGGGACGAAGCTGAAACTGGCGTTCCTGACGGGGCGCCATTCGACGATCGGCGAAGATCTGGTGAATCACTGCGTGAACGATATCGCGGTGCAGGGCGCGTCGCCGCTGTTCTTCCTGGATTATTTTGCCGTGGGGAAACTGGACGCGCGCATCGCGGCCGAAGTCGTCTCGGGGATCGCGCGCGGCTGCCGGGCCAACGGCTGCGCGCTCATCGGCGGCGAAACGGCTGAAATGCCCGGCTTCTATGCTCCCGGCGAGTATGACCTCGCGGGCTTCATCGTAGGAGCCGTCGAGCGCGGACGCATGCTGACGGGCGCCCAGATCCTCCCCGGCGACGTTCTGATCGGGCTGCCGTCGACGGGCTTGCACACCAACGGCTATTCGCTGGCTCGCAAACTGCTGTTCGACGTGGCGGGGCTCGCGCCCGACACGCGCCTGGAAGAACTGGAATCGACTATCGCCGACGAGCTGCTGAAGCTGCATCGCAGCTACCTGAAGCCCCTGCGCGCGTTGCATGACGCGGGAATTCTGAAGGGCGCCGCGCACATCACCGGCGGCGGAATCACCGATAATACGCCGCGGATTCTGCCGAAGGGACTCGGTGTGCGCATCGATTTGGGTTCCTGGCCCGTGTTGCCGATCTTCGAAGTGCTGCGTAAGCTCGGGCATATTCCGGAGCAGGACTGGCGGCGCACCTTCAACCTCGGGATCGGCATGATCTTCGTGGTTTCACCCAAGAAACTCGGGCAAGCGGGGAGCCTGCTCGACCGGATGAAAGAGACGTGGTATCCCATTGGCGGCGTCATTCGCACGCGGGGCGAGCGGGTCGTCTACGAGTAATGAAGAAACGCCTTGGGATCTTGTTGAGCGGGCGCGGGTCCAACTTTCTGGCGATCGCGGACGCGGTGGCCGAGGGCCGCTTGGATGCCGACATCGCCGTGGTGATTTCGAATCGTCCGGAAGCGCCGGGGATAGAGGCGGCGGCCGCGCGCGGGTGGAACGCGCGCGTGCTCGCTTCGCGCGGCCTGGATCGCGAGATTTACGACCGGCAACTGGTGGCCGAGCTCGCAGCGAATCGCGTCGATCTGGTGTGCCTGGCCGGCTACATGCGACTGCTGAGCGGTTATTTCATCCGCAGTTTTCCGATGCGCATCCTGAACATTCATCCGTCGCTGCTGCCGGCATTTCCGGGATTGGACGCGCAGCATCAGGCGCTGGAACACGGCGTGAAGTATTCGGGATGCACGGTGCACTTTGTCGACGAAGGGCTCGATTCGGGACCGATCGTCAAGCAGGCGGTGGTTCCGGTGAAGGATGGCGACACGGTGGAAATGCTCTCCGCGCGCATTCTGGCGGAGGAGCATCGCATTTACACGGAGGCGATCGCGCTGGTGGTTTCGGGGCGTTATCGCATCGAAGGACGGCGGGTCATCGAGACGGGAGGGCAATCGCGCTGATTTCCGGGCGTCGAGACGAGTCTCGACGCGGCACGCAAGAGTGTGCGCCACAAAGAACCATCAAAATGCGACTTTGTCGGGTCCCTTGAGGTGGAGCATCATGCGCACGTCATCGGGCGTGGCGATTTCGAGCGAGAGGGCCTCCAGAATTCCGCGAATTTTGCGGACCTGCTCCGCGTTCGATTTCGCGAGCTGCCCCTTGCCGAGATACACGCTATCCTCCAGTCCGACGCGCACGTTGCCGCCGAGGATCGCGCCCATGGTCACCAGCGCCATCTGATGACGGCCCGCGCCGAGCACCGACCAGTGATAATTCGCGCGTCCCAATAGCCGGTCCGCGGTGTTGCGCATGAACATGACGTTTTCCGGATCGACGCCCATGCCGCCCAGAATTCCAAAAATGCTCTGCACGTATAACGGAGGTTTCACGAGCCTCTCGTCCAAGAGATACGCCAGATTATAAAGGTGTCCCAGATCGTAGCATTCAAACTCGAAGCGCGTGCCGCAACCTTCGCCGAGGTTCTTCAAGATGCGTTTGATATCGGTGAACGTATTGGGGAAAATCGCGCCCTCGGAGCGAGTCAGGTAAGGCAGCTCCCATTCATGCTTCCAGGTTTGATAGCGCTTTACGGAGCGGTGCATGGCGAAATTCATGGAGCCCATATTGAGCGAGGACATTTCGGGCTTCACGTGCAGCGCGGCTCGCATGCGCTCCTCGACGGTCATTTGAACGGCACCGCCGGTGGTGATGTTGATCACGGCGTTCGTGGCTGCTTTGATGCGCGGCAGGAATTGCAGGAACACCTCGGGGTCGGGAGTGGGATAGCCGTCGGCGGGATTGCGCGCGTGCAGGTGCAGAACGGCGGCTCCGGCCTCGGCGGCCTCGATCGCCTGCGCGGCGATCTGATCGGGAGTCAGCGGCAGATAGGGCGACATGGTCGGCGTGTGGATGCTGCCGGTGATCGCACAGGAAATGATGACTTTATCGGCCAATGTGGTGTCCTTGTCTTGTCTTGAAGATGTCTATTTTGAGAATGCGTTGTGTAACGCCGCGCGATCTATCTCGCGGCCGTGCAAATAAACGCGGGCGATCTTCTTCGTATTGGCGATATCGTCGAGCGGATTACCGTCCAAAACGATGAAATCCGCACTATGGCTTCGCTCCAAGGTCCCGTGCTCGGGCATGCGCAGGAACGTGGCATTGGTGACGGTCGCGGCCGTGAGAGCCTGCACCGCCGTCATTCCGGCCCGGACCATCAACTGCAATTCGCGATGCGCGGAATACGCGTAGAAGTAATCGGGAACAGCGCCCGCGTCGGTGCCAAAGCCGATGACCGCTCCCGCCGCGATCAGCCTGGTTAGATTCGCTTGCATGATGCGATAGGTTTCCTGAGCCGCTTTCACGGCTTGCGCGGAGCGCGTTCCATAGGACGCGCGAACCCGAGCGATCTCGGCCGCCGGTGCGACTTCTTTGAGCAGAGGGTCATCGAGCCACGGAGGAGCTTCGGGATACGTGCGGCTTTCGGCGAGTCCGAGGTTCGGCATGATGAGAACCTTGCGCTCGCGGATCAATGCCACCGCTTCGCTATCGAGTTCCTTGTCGCGGACCAGATGGGCGAATCCGTCAATGCCCGCGCGCAGCAGATCTTTCGCGTCGTCGAGATAAAAGACGTGGGCGATGACGCGGGTCCCATGCTGATGCGCTTCGTCGATGATGGCGCGATACAGCGAGGGACTTAATTTCTTCACGGTCCCGTTGCGATCGTCCACCCAGATCTTGATGAAATCGACGTGGCGCGCGATCTCCGCCCGAACGGCCGCGCGCGCTTCTTCTTCCGTGGTGATGCCGTAGGCGGAGGGCTTCAGCGCAGGATCGCCGGGACCCGCATTAGGAGCGGCCAAACCGCGTCCGGCCCATCGAAAGAGGACGCCTCCGTTGCGTTCCTGCTCGGCGCGCAATTGGAAGGGAAGATCGCCGGGGTCGGTGCCGAGCGACATGACCGCCGCGACGCCAACGTATTCGTAGCGGTGCAGCTGATCGGTGAGATTCTCGCGTGTGTAGTTATCGGCCGAATAGACCAATCCCTTTTGATATCCGATGTGAATGTGGGCGTCGATTAGCGCGGGCATCACCGTCTTGCCTGTGAAATCGATGTGCGCGGCCCCTTCGGGAGCACGGATCGAACCGCGTTTGCCGACTGCCACGATGCGGCCGTTGTCCACGATGAACGCTCCGTCTTCGATGGGCGCGCGCCGGGCGTCGTAAATCACACGAGCGCCTTCGTAAATCGTGGCGGTCGATTCCGGCGGCGGCTGGGCCGGAAGGTCGAACGGCAGGATCAAGCTCAGGGCGGTTAAAACAAGGACGATGGATTTTTGAAGCACCGAGGCGATTCTACAACAGAAGACTGACTTGGCGTCTCGTGGAACTCGAAAAGGCGGCCTGAGAGGCCGCCGCAGGCCGAGGGCCTGCCCCACAAAATCGGCGGCAGGATGCAATCCTGCCCCACCCGGCCAAGCCTGCCCCACGGCTTCAGACCAGTACGGTAAAGACGTTCTCGCTCTCGGTACGCTCCACCGGGCGATACAAGGTATCGCGTTCGACGGGTTCGCGGCCAGCCTCGCGGATCAGGCGCAGCAGCTCGCCGCGGCGCAGATTACCGCTGGTGGCGCCGCCGGCGTCTCGATAGATCTTTTCCTCGACCACGGTGCCATCCAGATCGTCGGCGCCGAAACGCAGGGAGATTTGCGCAACCTGCGGCGTCATCATCACCCAGTAGGCCTTGATGTGCGGGATGTTATCGAGCATCAGGCGCGAAACGGCGATCTCGCGGACGTCGTCGAAACCGGTGGTCTTGGGGAGGTGGTGCATGGCCGTGTGTTCCGGGTGGAACGCCAGCGGGATAAAGGTCTGGAAGCCGCGCGTGTCGTCTTGCAGTGCGCGCAGTTTCAACAGGTGATCGGCGCGATCCTCTTCCGTTTCGATGTGGCCGTAGAGCATGGTGCAGTTGGAATGCAGGCCGAGCTCATGCGCGAGGCGCGCCACGTTCAGCCACTCGTCGCCCGAAATCTTGTGATCGCAGATGATGCGGCGCACGCGCTCGGAGAAAATCTCCGCCCCGCCGCCGGGCATCGAATCCATGCCGGCGTCCTTCAGGCGCTGCAGCACTTCGCGATGGCTCAACTTCGTTCTCTGCGCGAAGTAGCCGATCTCCACCATGGTGAAGGCCTTCAGGTGCACCTGCGGGAAGCGCTGCTTCAAGCCGCGCAGCATTTCGCAGTACCAATCGAGCGTGAGCTCGGGATGCAGTCCGCCGACGATGTGAAATTCAGTGACGGCCTCGCTATAGCCGTGGCCGGCGCGCTCCCACACTTCGTCGAGCGACATGGTGTAAGCCTTGGGATCGCGCGCTTTTTTGCCAAAGGCGCACAGCTTGCAGCTGGCGACGCAAACGTCGGTGGGATTGATGTGGCGGTTGACGTTAAAAAAAGTCTTGTCGCCGTGCAGACGCTCGCGAACACGGTTCGCCATCCAGCCGACGCCCAGGAGATCGGGTGTGCGGTACAGCGTCACGCAATCGTCGAAGTTGAGGCGCTCGCGAGCCTCCACTTTATCGCGGATGGGAAGCAAGCGGGCGTCTTCAAATGCGGGTGTCATATTTGCTTCCAATGACAACTCGGGCCAGAAAGATATCGAAGGCCCAAAACACAAAGAATATCACGCTTACATAGCCGTTCATGGTGAAAAAAGCCGCGTCGATGCGGGAGAGATCGCCCGCGCGCACCAGACGGTGCTCCCAGAGGAGCAATGCTCCCACGGCAGCCACGCCGATCCAGGCGAATGTTCCCAAGCCGAACGACGCTCCCAGGGCCAGCAGCGACAACAGCATTCCCAGATGGAGCGCGCGCGAGATCCACAATGCACCGGCGATGCCCAGCCGCCGCGGCAGGCTGAACAGGCCGGCTTCGTGATCGAACTCGAAATCCTGGCACGAATAGATGATGTCGAATCCGGCGGTCCACAACGTGACGGCGGCTGTCAGCCACAAAATGCGAAAATCGAGCGAGCCGCGCATGGCGATCCACGCCGCAGCCGGGGCAATCCCCAGCGATAATCCCAGCACCAGATGAGACATCGACGTAAACCGCTTGGTGAACGAGTAGAACATCACGACCGCGAGCGCCACCGGAGCAAGAATCAAGCACAGCGAATTCAGGCGCCCGGCCGCGAACGTGAACACCACGCTCCAGAACGCGATGAAGCCCCAGGCGAAGCCGCGCGAGAGAAGTCCCGCGGGCAGGTGACGCATCCTGGTGCGCGGATTCAACGCGTCTACGTCGGCATCGAGCACCCGATTAAAGGCCATGGCCACGGAGCGCGCGCTGACCATGGCGAGGACGATCCAGGCGAGCTTGGTCCACAAGCCTGCGCGCGGGAACCCCTCGTCGCGCCAGGCCAATAATGCTCCGGTGAGTGCAAAAGGCAGCGCGAAGACGGAGTGCTCGAACTTAATCATTTCGAGCGTCAGGCGCAGGTGTTTTAGAAATGGGACCAAGGTCTATTTTACAAGGCGCCCGGAAAAAGCGGACAGACTACGCTGTCCCTTCTCGTAGAATTTCTGATTTCACGCTCGAGCCCGGGTGTGGACCGTGCGGTCTGTCCCCTTTTTCGAGGACAGCTATTCTAGAGCAATGCGGTTTTTTTCCATAAAGATTTCGCCGGCCGCAAGATTCGGGCGCATCGCGATTCTGGCGGCATGCGGGATTCTATCGAGCTGCGCCCAGAAAGAAGACGCGTCCACGGACGCCAACCTGACGCCGATCGTGTTCCCGAACGGGCAAAAGATCGTCGCCGAGACGGTCCGGCAGGAATTCGAACTGATGCGCGGGCTCATGTTCCGCGATTCCCTGCCCGCCGATCGCGGAATGCTGTTTGTCTACGGGAAAGAGGATAAATATACGTATTGGATGTACCAGACGAAGATCCCGCTCGACATGATTTGGATGGATCACCAGCACAAGATTGTGGAGATCGCGGCGAACACGCAGCCGTGCAAGACGAAAGCGAGCGAATGTCCCAAATACGGCGGCCATCAACCGGCCACCTATGTTCTGGAGATCAACGCGGGAGCCGCGGCGAAGAATAATCTGCGCGAGGGTGAGGTCCTCGACTTCTAGGAAATCGTTTCAGGAAGCGGCGTTCAAGGCGCCGGGGCGGGCGCTTTGCGGTTGCGCGCGAGCATATACAAACCGATCGCCTCGTCGAGCGTGGGCATCGGCGCGATGCCGAGCGTCTCCATCTTCGCGTTCGAGAGAGCCGAGTATTTGGGACGCCGGGCCGCGGTGCGGAACTCCCGTTCGTTGGTGGGTTTTAGCGGAGGATGCAGCCCGGCCGCCGCGAAAATCTTCACGGCCCAGTCGAACCACGAGATGGGCGTGCCGCCGGCGATGTGAAAAAGGCCCTGCGCGCCGCGCTCGATCAGATCCGCCGTGCGCGAGGCTAGCGCCGGTGCGTAAGTGGGCGAGGCGACATGATCCTCCACGACGCGAATCGGCTGGCCTTTTGCGGCGAGGCGCAGCATCATCTCCACAAAGTTTCCGCGCGCCGTGGCCAGACCCGCCGGACCATACACGCCGGACGTGCGGATCACCAGAGCGTTGTCGAGATACGCGCGCGCGTACAGCTCTCCCGCAAGCTTCGATACGGCATACGCGCCGAGCGGACGAGGAACATCCTGTTCGGTGTAGGCGCGTCCCGCCAGACCATCGAAAACGTAATCGGTGGAAAAGTGCGCCAGCCGCGCATCGATCTGGCGGCATACCAGGGCGAGATTGCGCACGGCCAGGCCGTTCACCAGATAGGCCGCCTGCGGTTCCTTCTCGGCCACGTCGACCTGATTATAGGCGGACGCGTTGATCACCACGGCGGGATCGACGCGCACCAGGCACTGCTCCACTTGAGCGGCGTCGGTGATGTCGACGTCGGCGCGCGCGAATCCAGAAACCTGAAACCCGCGCCTGGCAAACTCCGCCGCCAGCTCGGTTCCCAACTGCCCGCCGCTCCCGAAAACCGCAATCCGATCATTGTTCACGCTCTCCATTATCGACGACACGGGGGAATTTCGAGAGAGCAGCGCGGCCTTCCGCATGACAAAAACATTTCTAACCTTTTTGTTTTATTTGGGGATTGACTCAGCGGCGTTTTCGCGATTATGATGAATGCATCACTGAGGAAGGAGGTGGTCCAGTCGAATGTTACCAGAAGGTAGTAGTATCTACAGCACTCTAACCACGCGTGAGGTGGCCGACTCTTAGAACGCATCGCCCGGACAGGCTGGTGCGCTCGACCCTCAGGTCGACCCCAAATGTTCAGGTTTCGTAACCAGTGACGAGGCCGCTGTTCGATTGGACAACGCCCATCACGCGAGACTGAGTAAGTAGCAGGAGCCCCGCTTGAGCCTTGTGCTCGGGCGGGGTTTCTTGGCTCTTGTTTCTCCCCTCCATTTTGGCCGCTAGGCCGGTGTGGTAAAATAAAATTTCCCAAGAAAGTACGAGCCACGCCATGAAACCTGGAATCCACCCTGCTTACGAAGAAGTGAATGTGATTTGCGCCTGCGGGCACCAGTTCCGCACGCGTTCCGCGCACAAGGGCGATATCCGCGTGGAAATCTGCTCCAGCTGCCATCCGTTCTTCACCGGTAAGCAAAAACTGATCGATACCGAAGGGCGTGTCGACCGCTTCCAAAAGAAATACGCCAAGGTGCGCGAAGCGCAAGCCGCCGAAGCAGCAGCCAAGGTCGCAGCAAAGAAGAAGCCCCAGCCGGTCGCCTAAGCCAGTCGCATTCGCCTTACATTCTTAGATTGCATTTCACCGAACGGGGCGATTGTCTGGCCTCATTGAGAAAACGCCGGCCTGACTTGGTCT